>NZ_JAJIRN010000009.1 GCF_025717515.1 Roseateles oligotrophus | reverse complement strand
TAGAAGTTAGGGGTAGCACCCCACAACTCGGTCGCGAAAGCGGAGAATCGCGGCTCTTCCTGAGAATCTACAGCCAAACAAACCGGGAACTCGACATGTCAAAGTCAAAAATCGCTCTTGCCCTTGCCCTCTCGATTGCTTGCGCCAGCGCCAGCGCCGGGCCGATGAACGCCACCGAACTAACCCTGTTTCGAGACGGCGACCGGGCAAGTTGGCTGGCCGGGCAAAATATCTTGCTAAACGACCGGTTTGACAATGGCGACGCGTTCCATGGGCCGGCCTTCCCGAATGGGGACATCTCCACCTATTCACTGCGCGACTTGGCCGATGGCGCCAACCCCGCTTTGGCGGCCCGCGAGGAAGGCGGCTCGCTGCTTTTGGACGCCAACTATGCGGTGGCCTCGGTCAATGCCTCGGGCGGTGGGCTGGCCAAATCATTGAAGCTGCGGCTCAGCACCAACACCACCGATGTCGGTAGCGGCCTAGATAAATCACGCAGCTTTGCGGCCGCACTTGATCTTTCCCTACAGAGCCTGCCGGAACTGGGCCAAACCTGGGGTCTGCGATTGAGCGATTCGTTCAGCAATACCAACGATGTGATCGAACTCTTTGTGCACACCAACACCCAGGGCACCTGGATACAGTTCCGCAAACAGGACTTCCTTGCCCAATCCATCACCGTCCTGGGTGCCACCGCGTTAAATATGCCCACCGGTGCGAATGGTTTGATTCTGGCCCTCAGCCACGACGAAGCAAACAGCGACAAGATCTTCGGCAACTACGGCTATTCCGATGACAACGGTTTGATGGCCAACACGCTGACGACCTTTGCCACCAGCACCACCGCCTTTCACGGCGAGAACCACACCCGCATCGAACTGAAAGCTACCCAGGCCGTGCCGGAGCCAAGCAGCTGGGCCTTGTGGGCGGCCGGAGCGGGCGTACTCTTGGCCCGCCGCCGGCGTAGCCGCCAGGACTGATCAACGGTTTTGCAGCAACTGCGCCACCACGGCGATCGCGATCACCTCGGGCTGCTTGCCGGCAATGCCGGGCAGGCCGATCGGGCAAGTGACATGGGCCAACTCGGCCGCGCTGAAGCCTCGCTCACGCAGGCGCGCGCTGAAGCTGGCCCATTTGCTCTTGCTGCCGATCAGCCCGATGAAAGGCAGGTCGCCCGCCAAGCGCTGACGCAACAGGCAAGCGGCGAGCACATCCAGATCTTCGGCGTGGCTGAAGCTCATGATCAAGACCCGGCTACCCGGGCTCAGGTCTTGCACGGCCGCCTGCACCGGCTCACTATGCTCGGCGCACACATGCGCGGGCAAGCCCGGCGGGAAGACCTCATCCCGGCTATCGAACCATTGCACCCTGCTCGGCAGGCGACTCAGCAAGTCGATGATGGCGCGGCCGACATGGCCACCGCCGAACAAGCCGACCGGCAATAGTTGCGCCTCGGGCAGGCTCAAGTCTCGGCGGAGTTCGGCCTGCCGCTCGGCGCCGGGCCGGGCCGGCAATAGCTCGAAACTCAAGTCAACCACGCCGCCGCAGCATTGCCCCAAGCTCGGTCCCAGCGCAAACCGTCTCTCCAAGGCCGAAGGCTCGGGCAAGACCTGCCCCCCCAGCAAGGCGCGCGCATGGGCCGTCGCCTCGAACTCCAAATGCCCGCCGCCTATGGTGGCGAGCAAGGCGCGGGGCGAGACCGCCATCCAGGCGCCGACCTCACGCGGACCGCTACCCTGCACCCGCATCACTTGCACCAGCACCGCCGGCCCGTCGAGCAGCGCCGTTAGCAAGTCGTCCAAAGCAGCCAAGCTGGGTCAGCTCCCGCGATAGGTGGAGTAGCTCCAAGGGCTGGCGAGCAGGGGCACGTGGTAATGCAGGCTCGCATCGGCGATGCCGAAGTCCAGCGGCACCTGATCCAAGAAGGCTGGGTCCGGCAGTTGCACGCCGAGCGACTTGAAATAGTCGGCAACCCCGAACAGCAGCCGGTAGCGCCCGGGCAGCAGCTGCGCACCCTCCAGCAGCGGGCCGTCGGCGCGGCCATCCTGGTTCAAGCTGCAACTCTTCAGCAACTGGGCCGACTCGCCGTCCAGCCGATACAGGCGCAGCGCCATGCCGGCGGCCGGCGCTCCGTGCATGGTGTCTAAAACATGGGTGCTGAGTTTGCCCACTGAACTTGCTCCGGCAACTTGGAATGAAGCCGCAAAGTGTATACACTTCGGCACACAATGCCAAGCAATCCAGACGCCGCGAGCACCGCCACAGCAAAAATTGCGGCCTCCATCACGCAGGCCATCGTCGAGCGTCGCCTGATGCCGGGCACCAAGCTGGCCGAACAGAAACTGGCCGACATCTACAAGGTCTCGCGCACGCTGGTGCGGCAAGCGCTCAACCAGCTCAGCCGCGACCGCCTGGTCACCTTGACGCCGGCGCGCGGCGCCTATGTGGCCGAGCCCAGCGTCGCCGAGGCGCGCGATGTGTTTGAAGTGCGGCAGTTGCTGGAGGCTAGGCTGCTCATGCAATTGGCCGCCGGCATCACGCCCGCACAGATCAAGCAGCTGCGTGCGCATCTGAAGGCCGAGCGCGCCGCCATCGTGTCTCCTGACATCGCCGGCCGCACCCGTTTGCTGGCCGACTTCCATTTGCTGCTGGCCGATATGTATGGCAACGCGGTGCTCAAACAATTGCTGGCGGACCTGCTCTCGCGCAGCTCGCTGATTGCGCTGATGTACCAAAGCACCCATTCGGCCGTCGAGTCGCAGGCCGAGCACAGCGCCATCGTGGAGGCGCTGGCCCGGCGCGATGCCGCGGGCGCCTTGCGGTTGATGACACAGCACCTCGGCAACGTCGAAGCCAATCTGCGCCTGAACCCACGCGCGGCCGACCTGGCCAGCGCCCTCCAGCCCTGAAGGTTGAATATGCCAAACCCTTATCCCCGCGACCTGATCGGCTATGGCGAGCATCCGCCACAGGCACAGTGGCCCGGCCAAGCCCGCATCGCCCTGCAGTTCGTGTTGAACTTCGAAGAAGGCGGCGAGAACTCGGTGCTGCATGGCGACGCCGGCTCCGAGCAGTTTCTGTCCGAGATGGCCAACCCACCCGCCTACCCGGCGCGCCATCTGTCGATGGATAGCATTTACGAATATGGTTCGCGCGTCGGCGTCTGGCGCCTGCTGCGCGAGTTCGAATCGCGCGGCCTGCCGCTGACGGTGTTCGGCGTCGCGATGGCGCTGGAGCGCCACCCCGATCTGTGTCAGGCCTTGGTCGGCATGAACCATGAAATCGCCTGCCATGGTTGGCGCTGGATCAACTACCAGGGCGTCGACGAGGCGACCGAGCGCGAACATATGGAACGCGGCATGGACATCTTGCAGCGCCTCACCGGCGAGCGCGCCTCCGGTTGGTACACCGGCCGCGACAGCCCCAACACCCGCCGCCTGGTGGCCGACTACGGCGGCTTCGAATACGACAGCGACTACTACGGCGACGACCTGCCGCTGTGGCTGCAGGTGCGCAAGAGCGACGGCACGCTAGCGCCGCATTTGGTCGTGCCCTACACGCTGGACTGCAACGATATGCGCTTCGCGCTGCCACAAGGTTTCTCGCATGGCGATGAGTTCTTCGAGTACCTGCGCGACAGCTTTGATGTCTTGTACGCCGAAGGCGCCGAGACAGCCAAGATGATGAGCGTGGGCATGCATTGCCGCCTGCTCGGGCGCCCGGGGCGCATGCGCGCGTTGCAGCGTTTTCTCGACCATGTGGAAAAACATGAGCGGGTCTGGATCTGCCGTCGCGTCGACATTGCGCGGCATTGGCGCAGCGTCCACCCCTTTGATGCCGGCAGCGCCTTTGTCTGGGAGCGTTAAGCGATGTTGTTGACAATGGAATTATTGAACGCCGCCGAGCCGGCCGAGTTTGTGCAATTGCTGGCCGGCACTTACGAGCATTCGCCTTGGGTGGCCGAAGCCGCCGCAGCCGCCCGCCCTTTTGCCAGCCTGGCCGGCTTGAAGCTGGCGCTGGCCCGAGCGGTGCGCAACGCCGGCCGCGAGCAGCAACTGGCCTTGATACGCGCTCACCCCGAGCTGGCCGGCAAGGCCATGGTCAGCCAGGCACTGACGGCCGAGTCCAGCGACGAGCAAGGCCGCGCCGGCCTGACCCATTGCTCGGCGGAAGAATTTGCGCAGATTCAAAAGCTGAACGCCGATTACGGCGCCAAGTTCGGCTGGCCCTTCATCCTGGCGGTGCGCGGCCCGAGAGGTTTGGGTCTGAGCCGGGCGGAGATCATCGCCACTTTTGAGCGCCGCTTGAACAGCCACCCCGAGCCTGAGCGGATGGAATGCCTGCGCAATATCCACCGCATCGCCGAGATCCGCTTGAATGACAAGTTTGGCCATCAGCCGAGCTTGGGCAATCAAGTTTGGGACTGGGCCGAGGCGCTGTCCGAACATTCCGACCCCGGCTTCAAGGAGACCGGTGAGCTGACCGTCACCTACCTGACCCCCGCGCACCAGGCCTGCGCGGCGCAGCTGCGGCAATGGATGCTTGAGGACTGCGGCTTTGACGAAGTCGGCATCGACGCCGTCGGCAATGTGGTCGGCGTCTATCTTGGGATGACGCCTAACAAGCCGCGCCTGCTGACCGGCTCGCATTACGACACCGTGCGCCGCGCCGGCAAATATGACGGCCGCCTCGGCGTCTTGGTGCCGATGCTGTGTGTGCGCGAACTGCATGCCAGCGGCCGCCGCCTGCCCTTTGACCTGGAAGTGATCGCCTTTGCCGAAGAAGAAGGCCAGCGCTACAAGGCGACCTTTCTCGGCTCCAGCGCCTTGGTCGGTGACTTCGACCCGAATTGGCTGGATGAGGTCGATGCCGACGGCCTATCGATGCGGGCCGCGATGCACGCGGCCGGCCTGCCCGCTGAAATGAGCAGCATTCAAGCGCTGCAGCGCGATCCGGCCAAGTATCTCGGCTTTGTCGAGCTGCATATCGAGCAGGGCCCGCTGCTGACCGAGCTGGACCTGCCGCTGGGCGTGGTCACATCGATCAACGGCAGCCGGCGCTATTTGGGCGAAGTGATGGGCGTGGCCGCACATGCCGGCACCACGCCGATGGACCGGCGCCGCGACGCTGCGGCCGCCGTGGCCGAGCTGATCCTCTATGTCGAGCAGCGCGCCTGCACGGATGAGCAGCAAGTCGTTGGCACCGTCGGCATGCTGGAGGTGCCGGCCGGCTCCATCAATGTGATCCCCGGTTGTTGCCGCTTCAGCCTCGACCTGCGCGCCAGCAGCGACGCCGCCCGCGACGCGCTCGACGCCGATGTGCGGGACGCGCTGGCCTTCATCTGCGAGCGCCGCGGCCTGCAATCGCGGTTGACGCCAACCATGGCCGCCGACGCCGCGCCCAGCGATGCCGGCTGGCAAGCGCGCTGGGAGGCCGCCGTCACCGCCTTGGGCTTGCCGCTGCTGCGCCTGACTTCGGGCGCCGGCCATGACGCGATGATGTTGCACCGCCTGCTGCCGCAGGCCATGCTATTTGTGCGCGGGGGCAACGGCGGCATCAGTCATAACCCGCTGGAACAAGTCAGCAATGACGATGCCGACTTGGCCGTGCGGGCCTTTCAACAATTACTGGACCAGCTCGCCAAGGAATGCCCATGAGCCCTAGCTTTTTTGACCAAATCGACCAATGGGTCGATGCGCATTTCGAAGAGGAAGTGCGCTTCTTGCAGGCCCTGGTACAGGTGCCGACCGACACCCCGCCGGGCAATAACGCGCCGCATGCCGAGCGCAGCGCCGAGCTATTGGCCGCGATGGGCCTGAACGTCGAGCGGCATATTGTGCCGGCCGAACTGGTGCGGGCACAGGGGATGGAGAGCATCACCAATCTGATTGTGCGCCGCCATTACGACCAAGATTACGGCCAAGACAAGGCCGACTGCGGCCCGGTCATCGCGCTGAATGCGCATGGCGACGTGGTGCCGCCGGGCGAGGGCTGGAGCCATGACCCCTATAGCGGCGACTTGGTCGGCGACCTGCTAACTGGCAAGATCTACGGCCGCGCGGCGGCGGTCAGCAAGAGCGATTTCGCCACCTATACCTTCGCCTTGCGGGCGCTGGAGTCACTGGGCCTGAAGTTGCAGGGCGGTGTCGAGCTGCACTTCACCTATGACGAAGAGTTTGGCGGCGAACTCGGCCCCGGCTGGTTGCTGAAAAAAGGTCTGAGCAAACCCGACCTGCTGCTGGCCGCCGGCTTCAGCCACCAGGTCGTGACCGCCCACAACGGCTGCCTGCAGATGGAGGTGACGGTGCATGGCAGGGCAGCCCATGCCGCCTACCCGAGCACCGGCGTCGACGCCTTGCAGGCCACTGTGGCGATCTTGAACGCGCTGTATGCGCAGAACGAGCAGTACAAAAAGCTCAGCTCCGCAGTCGAGGGCATCTCGCACCCTTACCTGAACGTCGGCCGCATCGAGGGTGGTAGCAATACCAATGTCGTGCCCGGCAAGATCACGTTCAAGCTCGACCGCCGCATGATCCCCGAGGAAGACCCGGTCGCGGTGGAGGCCAATATCCGCGCGGTGATTCGCCAGGCGGCGGAAAATTTCGAGTCCGACCCGCCCGTCACCGTCGACATCAAACGCCTGCTTCTGGCCCACTCGCTGAAACCGAACCCCGGCAACAAGGCCTTGGTGGCGGCGCTGCAAAAGCATGGCGAAGCGGTCTTCGGCGAGCCGATCCCGACCTCCGGCACGCCGCTTTATACCGACGTTAGGCTTTATGGAGAGCACGGCATCCCGGCGGCGATCTACGGCGCAGGCCCGCGCACCGTGCTGGAGAGCAATGCCAAACGCGCCGATGAACACCTGAATCTGGCCGATCTTCGCGGCGCGACCAAGGTGGTGGCGAGGACGCTGCTGGACTTGCTGCATAGAATCGAGCCATGAACAAAGCAATCAAGCATGCTGCGGCGGCCCTGCTGACCGCAATCCTCGCGACTCAGGCCTCGGCGCAAGTCCAAGTCAGCCAGCCCTGGGTGCGCGCCACCGTCGCGCAGCAAAAGGCGACCGGCGCGTTTTTTCAGCTGACCTCCAAAACCGACGCACGCCTGATCGAGGTGCGCTCCAGCGTGGCCGGCGTGGCCGAGGTGCATGAGATGGCGATGGACGGTTCGGTGATGAAGATGCGCGCCGTGCCCAGCCTAGCGCTGCCGGCCGGCAAGACCATTGAGCTCAAGCCGGGCGGCTATCACGTGATGCTGATGGACCTGAAGGCGCCGATCAAGGCCGGCGACAGCGTGCCGCTGACGCTGGTGTTCGAGGGCGCCGACAAGAAGCGCGAAAGCGTCGAGATCAAGGCCGAGGCGCGCCAGTTGGGCAGCCCCGCCGCCCCGACGATGGCTCACTGAGCAGCAGCGCCCTCGACCGGCAACTTTTCGGCCCGCCAGCGCAACATGCCGCCGGCCAGGTTGGCGACCTGGTTCAGGCCAGATTTCTGCAGCAGCACGGTCGCCTGCGCCGAGCGCGTGCCCGAGCGGCAGACCGCCACCACCGGGCGGCCGGCGGCGATCAGCTCGCCGGCATGGGCGGGCAATTCCGACAAGGGCAAGAGGCGGGCGCCGGCAATATGGCCGAGCGCGTCGCCGAACTCCTGCGGTTCGCGCACATCGAGCAACTGGATGTCCTTGCCCCGCCCACCGGCCAGACTTTCAAGCAAGGCGGCCGGCTGAATCTCCCAGATGCCGCTGAAGGTAAAGGTCAGCGGCGCCCAGGCTTGCTCGCCTGCGGCCTGCGCATCTGCTGCATCCGCATTCGGCCGCCCGCAGCGCAGATTGGCCGGCACGGCGATGTCCATCAGTTTCGGGTGCGGCAGGCCGAGGTTATTCATATAGCCGGTGAAATCGGCCTCGTTTGACAAACCGCCCAGGCGTGGGTTGAAGCGCCGCTCTTCCGCCACGCTGGTGACGGTCAGGCCGCGGTAATCATGGCCGGGGTAGAGCAGGCAGCTGTCGGGCAGCGACAGGATTTGGCTCTGCACCGATTGGTAGAGCAGATGCGGGCTGCCCTGCTGAAAGTCGGTGCGGCCGCAGCCACGGATCAACAAGCAATCGCCGGTGAAGGCCATGCTTTGGTCGTCCAGCACATAACTCAGACAACCATTGGTGTGGCCGGGCGTGGCGCGCACCTCCAGAAAGCGCCCGCCAAAGCCAACCCGCTCACCTTGGGTCAACAGCCGGTCAGCATAGTCTGCGCCGGCATTCGCCGCCAGCAGGATCTGGCTGCCGCAGCGCTGCTTCAAGGCCCAGGCGCCGGTGACATGGTCGGCGTGAACATGGGTGTCCAGCGTGGCCAGCAGGCGCAGGCCCAGTTCGCGCAACAAGGCCGCATCGCGCTGTTGATGCTCGAACACCGAGTCGATGATCAGCGCCTCGCCGGAGGCCGAGTCGCCGAGCAGATAGGTGTAGGTGGATGAGGCCGGGTCGAAAAGCTGGCGAAAAACAAGCGGCGAGTTGGACATGAGAATCGACTCCATGGGTGGCACGCTGAGTTTAGCGGCGCCATTACTACGATCAAGGTCGAGATCTTCCAAACTGGGCGTTTCTTGATCCGCTTCAAGGGCGGCTGAGCCTCGCTCGCTAGAATCCCACCCGTGCAAGCCCGTATTTTCTCCGTCCCTTCAAACGCAAGCCGCTGGCTGGTCGCGCTGAGCTTCTTGCTGGCCGCGCTGATGCCGGCGCTGTCGCAGGCCTTGGCCCATGCGCGCGGGGATGTGGTGGCCTGGAGCCAGGTTTGCCGCAGCAGCGTGGTGTCGCCGCGCGCCACTGCTTCGCTGTTGGCAGGGCAAGCCGATCAACAAAGCTCGCAGGACTCGCTGCACGGCTTGTTCGCCAACTGCCCTTATTGCGCGCTGCATACGCAAGACCTGGCCCCGCCGCCCGCCGCATTGACAGGCGCTTTGACCTTGCTGCCTTTGCGTTTCGCAATGCCCGAGCGCTTCTACAGCGCTCCGCACAGCGCCCATGCCTGGGCGCCGGCGCAGTCGCGTGCGCCGCCTCTCACGCTGGTCTGATTCACCAGCCCTGAATGAACGGCCGGCCTAGCCCGCGCCCGCTCCATTCTTCTCTACTGCCCGCGCCCACCCAATCGGTCAATCCGCTTGGGGCGGCGCTTGGCTAACGATCGAATCGATTACCAGACATGAACCGCTTGTTCAAACCAGCCCTGCTGAGGATGGCTTTGGCCGCCGTCTTGCTGCAGCATTCTGTTGCTTTCGCTTGCGAGGATTGCGAAGACTCAGCGCCCGAGCTGCCGCCCCCCGCGGCGGCCATCCCAGCGGCCCAGGTCAGCGCCTCCAACGCCGCGGCCGCGCCGGTCAAGCAACTCGGCATCGTGGTCATCGCGGGCTTGGCCTTGCGCTCCTTGCCGACCCATATCCCGACCACCACCGAGAGCGTCAGCGCCGAGGAGATCGCCCGCACCATCAACGCGACCGACGCACAGGATGCGCTGAAGTACCTGCCCAGCTTGCTGGTGCGCAAGCGCTATATCGGCGACTACAACCACGCGGTGCTGTCCACCCGCGCCTCGGGCACGGGCAATAGCGCGCGCTCGCTGGTGTTTGCCGACGGCATCCAGATTTCCAACCTGCTCGGCAACGGCGCCGGCTTCACGCCGCGCTGGGGCATGGTCACGCCCGAAGAGATCGAGCGCGTCGATGTGCTTTACGGCCCCTTCTCGGCCGCTTACTCGGGCAACTCGGTCGGCGCGGTGGTGGACTACCAGACCCGCATGCCCAAAGCTTTTGAGGCGCATGCCAAGGTCGGCATCTTTCACCAGCCCTTTGCGCTCTACAACAGCCGCGCCAATTACGACGGCCATCAAGCCAGCGCCTCGATCGGCGACCGCGCCGGCGCGCTGGCCTGGTGGGTCAATCTCAACCATCTGGACAGCGAGGGCCAGCCGCTGAGCTTTGTCACCAAGCCCACGTCGACCGGCAAGCCCGTCAACGCGCTGACCCTGCCGGTGACGGGCAATGTCCTGGACGCCGACAAGAGCAACACGCCCTGGCAGATTCTGGGCGCCGGCACCCGTTATCACAGCAAGCAGGACCATGCCAAGCTCAAGCTTGCGCTTGACTTCGGCCCCCAACTGCGCGCCAGCTACAGCCTGGGGTGGTGGAAGAACAAGGCGGTCGGCAGCAGCGAAAGCTACCTCCGCGACGCGGGCGGCAACACCGTCTACAGCGGCGCTAACGTCGGCATCGAGGGCAAGCAATACGCGATTGCCAACACCGACTTCGGCCAGAACCGCGACCGCCTCGAACATCTGATGCATGGTCTGGCCTTGAAGAGCCAGACGCGCGGCGAGTTCGACTTCGAGCTGAGCGCCAGCCGCTATGACTACCGTCGCGACGAGGCGCGCGCCCCGAACGCCCCCAAGAGCCTGAGCAAACCTGCGGCCGACGCCGGCGGCCCCGGCCGCATCACCGACCTCGGCGGCACCGGCTGGAGCAACTTGGCAGCCAAGGGCGTCTGGCGCCCCAGCGGCAGCACCCATGTGCTGGATTTTGGCCTGCAGCATGAGCGTTATGCCTGGCGGCAGAAAGTCTCCGACACGCCCGACTGGCTGAACGGCGCCGCAGGAGCGCTGTTCACCGACTTCGGCGGCAAGACCCAACTCGACAGCGCCTTTATCCAAGACGCCTGGGCGATCAATCCGCAGCTCAAAAGCGTGATCGGCCTGCGCGCCGAGCAATGGCAGGCGCTTGAGGGCCGCAAGACGGCCGCCAATGGCACGCCGGTCACTTTCGAGGCACGCAAGGAGAACTATCTGTCGCCCAAGGCGGCGTTGGGCTATGAGCTGAGCGAGGACTGGACCCTCAAGCTGTCTACCGGCCGCGCGGTGCGCATGCCCACCGCCGGTGAGCTGTATCAGGGCGGCGTCAACGCCAACGGCGCCTATGTGCCGAGCGACCCGAGCACCAACCCGAACCTCAAACCCGAGAAAGGCTGGACCAGCGAGCTGGGGGCCACCTGGAGCCGTGGCAAGCAACAGTTACGCAGCACTTTGTTCCATGAGGACACCCGCGACGCGCTGTACTCGCAGCTCAGCGCCAATCCGGCCGACCCCGCCAAGACCATCAGCAGCGTGCAGAACATCGGCCGCATCCGCACGGTCGGCGTCGAGCTGGCCTATAGCGCCGACGATTTCTTCATTCGCGGCCTCGAGCTGCAAAGCAGCCTGACCTATGCCGATTCCGAAATCCTGGAGAACGCCGG
Source organism: Roseateles oligotrophus (assembly GCF_025717515.1). Lineage (GTDB taxonomy): Bacteria > Pseudomonadota > Gammaproteobacteria > Burkholderiales > Burkholderiaceae_C > Paucibacter_A > Paucibacter_A oligotrophus. Next base: position 388,353 of record NZ_JAJIRN010000009.1, on the reverse strand, counting down.
TTTCGTCAGCGTGCCCGGCGACACCCTCGGCAAGCAGCAGCCGCGCGTGCCCAAATGGCGCGCCACGCTGGTGGCCAGTTATGCCATCACGCCGGCCTTGAGCGCCAGCTACGGCCTGCGCTACTCGAGCCCGCAATATGGCACGCTCAATAACAGCGACCCCAACGGTTTTACCTATCAGGGCTTTTCCAAGTTCTTCACCACCGACTTGCGGATGCAATGGCGCGTGGCCAAGCAATGGACGCTGGCCGCCGGCATCGACAACCTGAACAACTACCAATACTGGGCCTTTCACCCCTACCCGCAGCGCAGCTACCACGCTGAACTGAAGTTTGACCTTTGATCGGAGCTGAAAACCATGTTGAAGAAGACCGCTATTCTCCTTGCCGCCACACTGGGCCTGAGTGCCCAGGCCCATGTCACGCTGGAGCAAGCCGAGGCCGTTGCCGGCAGCGCGTACAAAGCCGTACTGCGTGTCGGCCATGGCTGCGAGGGCTCGCCCACCACCCGCATCACGGTGACATTGCCGGCCGGCTTTCGCGGCGCCAAGCCGATGCCAAAGGCCGGCTGGGCCTTGGAGCTCAAACGCGAAAAATTGTCCAAGCCTTACGACAGCCATGGCCGCCAGATCGTTGAAGATGTTGTCGAAGTGAGCTGGACGGCCAAGAGCGAAGATGCCTATCTGCAAGACGCCTGGTATGACGAGTTCGTCCTGCGCGGCAGCCTGCCGGAGGCCACCGGACCGATCTGGTTCAAGCTGCGCCAGAGCTGTGTCAAGGGCGAGTGGAATTGGGCCGAACTGCCTGCCGAGGGCGAATCGACCAAAGGCCTGAAAGCCCCGGCGGTGCGGCTGATGTTGAGCAAACCGGCGGCCGAGGCCGGCACGCATCAACATTGATGCGGGCCGCTAAGTCAGGAAAAGCCGGCAAAAAGCAGCCAACAAGATAGCAAGGTTTGGACCCGGTTCTTGGCGGTTTTGCATGCGGCGGGCCGGTCAAAATACAGCCCATGACGACGCAACACCCACTCAGCCCATGCCGCCGCCGACTCGTTTGCGGCTCCATCCATCTGCCGGTGCTGCGGAGCAGGCCGCCCACCTGAGCCCTGCCAGACTGAGCTCTAACAGCGCCCAGGCTGCAAGCCCTCACCGGCCTGCCCGGCCCAGCGCTGCCAGCGCAACAACACACAACGCTGCGGCCCCACGGGCTAGCCCAGATCAAGCATCGAGCTAGCCACGTACTTGGGCAGCGTCACGCGCTCTTGACAGACCCCGACCGACTCAGCTTGGTCGGGGTCTTTTTTTGCCTGCCGATCGCGGCGACTTGGGGCCCCTTGGCGATCAGGCCTCTAGGGCAGACCTCAAGCCGCCAACAGACACTGCAGCTCCTGCTCGCGGATGCCATAAAAGCGCTTGATCTCGGCGATCTGCGCTTGCAGCTCGGCGCGCCGAGCCGCACTCAGCGCTTGCGCGCGCTTGACGGCCAGAATCATCTTGTTCTTGCTGGTGTGCTCCAGCGCCACGAACTCGAAGACCTGGGTGTCATAGCCTTCGGCCTCCAGCAAGAGCGCGCGCAGGCCGTCGGTCACCATCTCGGCCTCCTGGCCCAGATGAATGCCATGCTGCAAGAGCGGGCGCAGCAAAGTCGGCGTCTGCATCTGCGGGCGCACCTGCTTGTGGCAGCAGGGCGAGCACATGATGACCTTGGCGCCGGCGCGCAGGCCGAAATGAATCGCATAGTCGGTCGCGATGTCGCAGGCATGCAGCGCGATCATGACGTCCAGCCTCAGCGGCGTGTAGCTGCGCACATCACCCTGATCAAAACGCAGGCCAGCCATGCCATGCTTGGCCGCCGCGGCGCCGCAGAGCTTGACCATATCGTCGCGTAGCTCGACGCCGGTGACGCAGGCAGCCTTGCCTTGCGCACGCAGCCAGTCATGCATGGCGAAGGTCAGATAGCCCTTGCCGGAGCCGAAGTCGGCGACATGCACATCGGGGCTGTCGTTCAGGCCGGAGGACTTCAAGGCGGCCGAAAAAATCTCGATGAATTTGTTGATCTGCTTCCATTTGCGCGACATCGCCGGCACTAACGCTGCCTCGCCACGCACCAGATGCGTGACGCCCAGATCGAGCCAGAAGGGCCGACTCAGCTCCAGGTAACGCAGCTTTTCCTTGTCATGCCCTGCCTCGGCCGCCAGCGGCATGGTCGCCGCTGGCGCCTTGCCCAGGCGCAGGCTGGGCCGGCCCTTGCGGCTGAACACCAGCTGCACCTCCTCGCTCTGCGTTTGCAAATGCGCGCTGTGAAACTGCGCGCCGAGCAAATCAGCCAAGCGCAACAGAGCCTCGGGGATGGCGTAGTTCTTGGTGATGTCGCGGGTCTGGTAGCGCCACAAGAATGACAGCTGCCGCTCGCCGCGCAACTGCACCTCGCGCAGCATCAGCCGGTCCAGCTGAGCCTCGTCGCCGACATATTTGCTCAGCAGCAACTTGGCAAATGTGCCGTTGGCCAATGCTGTTTCCAGCAGGCGCAAGAAACGATCTTTGGCATCGGCCTTGGCTGCTGGTGGCTCGGGCGGAGCGCTGTCGGGAATCAGATCGGTGAACATCGGCAAGGGCCAAGTGGGTGAGCGAGCGGGTGATTTTCGCTCATCAGTTCAGAGGGTGAGAACTTTTGTAGCGAGCGGCAGTCAGGCTAGGCGGACGAAGCGCAGGAACCGGAACGTACTCAAGGTACGTGAGGATTCCGAGCATTCGGCCAACGACGTATGGCGGCCGCGCAGTAAAAAGTTTTCTCCCTCTCAATCTGGGCCCGAACGCCACACCGCCGCAAAGGCCCGCCATTTGTTCCAGGCCGACATGCGCTCATCCGACAACACATCCAAAAAGTCCGACAAGCGCTTGGACTTGACCATGGTGTAGACGGTCAGCGCGATCGTCACACCCAAGACCAGCGCAAAGTAGAGCAGGCGCTCGCTCAGCGGTGCCTCGGCCTCGGCGAGCAAATTCATGCCCAAAAATCCGGTCGTGATGGTGCCGACCAGCCCAACGATCGTCACCACCGTCAGGCGCACAACGGTGTTGGCCTGGCGGCGGATGCTGTCGGTTTCAAGGTAGGCGCTCATATCGGTGATGCGCTCCTTGACCTCGGCATACAAGACCGGCAGTTCCAGGTGATTGGCACACATGCGAAACAGCGCGCGCGACTGCGCCTGCTCGGCCACCTCGTGAAACCAGTAGCGGTGCGAGAAGCGCAAGAAACCCTCGAAGCTGGAACGGATCGCACGCTTGAAGCGGCGCACATTTTCGGCGTCCTGCACATTCAGCCGCCGCAGCGCCTCGACCAAGCGGTCGGAGAACATCAAGAGCGATGCTTTCTGAAAATGCGCAATCAAGAAAATCATGAAATGCTGATGGCGGAAATGCGCCAGGACGCCACGATCACGGCAACTGAAGAAGACCGAGTCGGCGCGCCCAATCACGACCAACGAATGCCCGCTGCACAAGTAACGCGTATTCGGCGCGGCACCGGCATCGCCCCAGAACCTGTCATAGCAATATTTGCTCTCGAAGTCATGCAGATGCTGTTCGGCAAAGGGCAGCTGCTGCGAGCCCGGCTTGCCCTGCGGTCCGGTCACCAGCCCCAGGCTGACCATATCGCTGCGCGACAGCGCGAGCGGTTCGTCCAGCGCCAGATAAGCCATCATCGGCATGCGGTAATACTCGATCTGCCGAAAGCGCAGCGCACCGGGCTCGTTTGAATGGTCAACCACCAGCGGGCGCAGCACAAAGGCCCAATGCTCGGCAATGCAGGGCGCACGGTGCTCCTGCACATGGGCGATGTAATGCTCGCGCTCGAGCGCATCCGAGGCCGACAAGACCCGACCCTGGGCGTCCAGCCATTCGGCGCTGGCGAGGCTGTGCAGGGGCAGGCCTTGCGCGTCCCAGCCGGATGGGTAGGCGCGACCCAAGCGGTACAGCAACTCCTGCGCCTGGCGCAACTCCAGGTCGGTGGCGCTGACCTCGACATTCAGCAGCACCACATCCACGTCGAAGAAGAAGTAGAGATCGACATGCACGACGTCCAGCGTCAGCGGCGCGGCGCCGGGCCTGGGGCAGACGCGCAACCGGGCCAGATCACGGCGCCGGAAGACCTTCATTCCGGCCTCGCTGCGGCCGTCAAGCGGCCGGCCGGGCGAACGCCCGTCGCCATAAAGAAAGCGCTGCACATAGGGCAAAAAGGTCACGAACTCCTGGTAATGGCGTTCGTGAAAGCTGGCGGGGTCGCCGGTGTATTCGTCGATCAACTCTCGCCAGGGCCCTGCCTCGGCGCCCTTTGGCAGCAACTCCCAGGGTCGCCGTGGCGCGCCCGGCGCATCGCCCAGAGGCATCAGCCGCAAGGGCCAGAGCAGAATCTGGTGCATGCGCTGCACATGGGGCGGCGACAACTGCGGTGAAGGCTCAATCGGCTGACTCGGCATGGCGAGAATCCGGCAAATTCGGTGCCGTCATCATGCCGCCGATTGCGCTGGAGTCAAACGCTTTGCAAGCATTGCTAAGTGGGCCTTTTGCTGCATCCTAGGGAGTGATGGCGCGGACCCATGGCGACACAATCCAGCCGGTCCAGTCCACCCCAGGAGTCCGCCATGTCATTTGCAAATTCATTGCCCTTTGTTTTGCGCTGGGAAGGTGGCTTCGTCGACCACCCGGCCGATCCCGGCGGCGCCACCAATCGTGGCGTGACGCAAAAGGTCTACGACACCTGGTGCGCCAAGAATGGGCGGCCGCAGCATTCGGTGCGCGAGTTGACAGAGGCCGAGATGAGCAGTATTTACGAGCACAACTACTGGCACGCGGCCCGTTGCTCGGAGGTGCAGGACAAGCTCGATCTGGCGCTCTTCGACACCGCCGTCAATATGGGCGTCGGGCGGGCGGTTGGATTTCTGCAGGAGTCGGTCGGCTGCCAGGTTGACGGCGGTTTTGGCGGCGCCACCTTGGCGGCCGTGCAATGCTGCGACCCGGCCCAAGCGCTGCAGAAATTCTGCACCGTGCGCGAGAGCTATTACCGGCGTTTGGTCGAAGTCAAGCCGGATATGAATGTGTTCCTGCGCGGCTGGTTGAACCGCCTGAACGCGCTACGCGGCACGGTCGGATTGGCCGGCTATAGCTCGAGCGTGACGCGCGGCGGGCCGTCCGGCGAAATCATTCAGCGCCTACCGGACCTCGGCGAGGATCCGGCCTTCGACGTTTGAGAGGCAGAGGCAGGCCCGCGCAGACTGCCCAGCGGTTGAATCTGAAGGCGATCAGCGCGCTTGACGGCGGCGCAGCGCCGCCAGTCCGGCCAGGCCGGCACCGAACAACAGATAGGTAGACGGCTCGGGCACCGCCACCGCCTGCAGCGTCAGCGGCTCCAACTTGAGCGTCAAATCGCCGAGGCTGGAATTCAGGAAGACGACATCGGAGAAGTTCATCACGCTAACGCCGACGTTGGCCACATTGAAGCTGATGTGCGCGAGGCTGCCGCTGCCGCTCACGCCGGGCACGGCACCCTGCAAGGTGTTGTAGACCAAGGAGATCGATCCCAGCGTGTTGTCTATCGTGCCGGTATCGCCAAAGGTCGCTCCGCCGCCGGACAGGAAACTGCCTTCCGTCACAGCGGTCGCTTGCAACACAGCCGCATTGAAGGACAGCGTGAATTGATAGGCGTACAAATCGCTGACGTCCGAAATCAACACATTCAGATCGATCACCGAACCCTGCTGGGCAGGATTGGCCGAGACCACGAATGACAGCGTGGGGTCGGCCGCCAGGGCTTGGGCCGACAAGGCGCCCAAGACCAGCGCGGTAAAGAAACTCTTTTTCCAAACTTGTTGCCGACTTGCCATGATTGTTTTCTCCTCTGCCCTGTAGGCGTCGATGTGGGCGTCGATGTGGGCATCGAGTCCGTGGCGGGAAATCCGCGCCGAACAGGGCCGCTCATATTGCTGCCCAAGCCTAACGCCGAATTACATGAATTAAATTCTGATTTTTTCAAAGACACGGGCGGCCGGCGTGATGCACTTGGCCCAGGTTTTGCAAGTCGCGAGTGTTCCACCCGGCAGCGCCGATCGGCAAGAGGGGAATCCCGCCCCTCGCGCGCAGCGATGCGTTTCGCCTACGGGTGCTTTCGCTCAAAGACGATCCGGCCTCGCAACTCTGCCATCGCCGACTCGATAACGTTCAGCGCCGTCGGCCCCTCGCGCTCCCTGCGAAACACCTGCTTGCTTGTGCCACCGCTGCACTCCACTTTGATCAGAGTCCAGGCGCCGTCACGAATCTGCGGGTCCTCATAACTGTCCTGCATGGCAAAGAAGCCCTGTGCCAAAGTGAGACGCGCCAAGGCTTCGAAATCGTCGCTGCCGATGGCGCCAAGGCTGGTTTCGTCCTGCGTGCGGTGGCGCGCCTTGCCGGTCAGCGCGAGGCTGGCGAGGCCGTCGCGGCGCAAGTGCAAACGCTCGCCGGTGCTGCAGCCAAAGCAATCTTTCTCCATGGAGATGGCAATGATTTCGCCGCCGGGCAAGGGCTCGACCGGCGCACTCAAGGCAAGCCCGCCGGCCAGCGATGCGGCACAAAAAGCAAGCGACAAAGCCACCCGTTGCCAGCGCCCGGCAAGCGGCAAAGCCATCGACTCGATTGATCGCTTCATCGGGATTGCCCCTCTATTGCTGATGTGAACTTGTCCACTATTCTTGCACCCTTGCTCAAACGGACGACGCGCAAGTGGTCTATAGAAATAGCAGGTTAGTGGTTTTGACTTGACCGCATGCGCCGCTCTTTCCATCCCTTGAGCCACAGTCAAAAAGCCCCATAAAGGAATAGCCATGAAATTGCACCAATCCCGCAGCCCGTCGTCGACGGGGGCAAACAAGCCTAGCCATGCACGCAGCCAAAGCGCTGGCGCCGTCATGGCCTTGTGCTTGGTCATGGCCGGCGCCGTAGCCGCGCCGCATGCCTATGCAGCGGTCGACAGGCAAGAAAGTAACGCCACTTCGCAAGTGCAGCAAGTGCAAACGGGCGGCGCCTTCTGGCAAGACAGCGTGGCGACTTCGGGCAAGGTTTCCGCCAAGGGTGCCGTGGCCTCGGTGCAACCGCGCCGCTTCCGGGCGCTAACACTGGACCGCAGCGGCTTGATGGCGCTGGCCAAGAACGCGCCGATGGAGCGCAGCGATGCCGCTGCCTTGAGCCCGCTGGTGGTCTCCTTGCCGCATCCGAATGGTGGATATCAGCGTTTTGCGATCAGCGAATCGCCGGTGATGGAATCCAAACTGGCCGAGAAGCACCCCGAAATCAAGACTTTTTCGGGCCGCGGCATAGACGACCCGCGCGCGACTCTGCGCATGGACATCACGCCAATCGGCTTCCATGCATCGATCCGCTCGCCCAAGGGTGCTTGGTATATCGACCCTAAATTCCATCTGGACGACAGCGTCTACGCCAGCTACTACGGCCGCGATCTGCCCAACACGCATGGCCGGCTGGCCGAGGCGATGCAGACCGAGGCTCATATCGCGCTGACCCGCGGTTTCTATCACGCGGCCGATGCCGTCGAGGTACGGGGTTTCGGCTTTACGCCCGGCGCTCAGGTGACCATCACCGTGCAAGACCCTGCCAATGATGTGGCCCCGCGCCAGACCGTCAATGCCGTGGCCGATCAAGACGGTACCGTTTCGGCCAGCGTCACCGCCGACCCATCGCGCAACCTCGGCGCTTACGAGATCACCGTGACCGACGGCCGCAGCAGCGCCAGTTCAGCCTACCATGTGGTTGGCGATGAAATGAGCCCGGCAGCAGCAACAGGTAACCAGTTACGCAACTACCGTCTGGCGCTGGTGACCGACCCCAACTATGCGACCTTCTTTGGCGGCGGCGCCAATGTGACGGCGGCCAAGGTCACCTTGGTCAACCGCATCACCCATGTCTATGAAGACGAGACCTCGATCCGCTTGACGCTGGTGAATGACAACGACAAGCTCAATTTCGACACCGTCGCGCAAACGACCGGTGCCAACGGCGCTTGCGGTGCCACCGCTTGTTACACCGCGGCCCAGGTATCGACCTGCGGCGGTGGCACGCTGACCCGCAACAAGACCGTCATCGGCCTGCTGATCGGTGCCAGCAATTACGACATTGGCCACATCGGCATGGGCAATTCCGGCGGCGGTCTGGCCAGCCTCGGCGTGGTCGGCGGCAGCAGCAAGGCGCAAGGCTGCACCGGCGTGACCACCCCGGTCGGCGATTTGTTTGCGGTGGACTATGTGGCGCATGAGATGGGCCACCAGTTCGCCGGCAACCACAGCTTCAACGGCATCAGCGGCAGCTGCACCGGCGGCAACCGCAATGCCGGCACCTCGGTGGAGCCGGGCAGCGGCTCGTCCATCATGGCCTATGCCGGCATCTGCGGCACCGACGACAGCCAACCACACAGCGATGCCTATTGGTCGCAGCGCAGCTTTGACGAGATCGTGGCTTACACCTCCGGCGCCGAAACCAATCTGAACGAGGTGCAGATGGCAGCGCTGACCGGCTATGCCGGCACGGCCAAGTTCACATTGAAGTTCAATGGCAACGCCTCGGCCGACATCGTGCGCGGCGCCAACTTCACCGTCGCCGGCATCAAGGCCGCGATCGAGGGCATCAGCGGCTGGCCGGCGGGCGGCACCGTGACCGCCAGCGCCTTGACCGACGCGGGCTTCACCGTCACCTTCGGCGGCACGCTGGCGGGCATCAATGTCAGCAAGCTCGAACTGGTCAACGACGGTAGCTTCCAAGGCTATGTCGGCGAAATCACCGCCGGTGGCCCGACCGCTCGCGGCGGCTCGAGCAACGCCACCGGCAATAGCGCCCCGGTCGTGACCGTGCCGGCCGGCTACACCATCCCCTTGCGCACACCGTTCGCCCTGACCGGCGCGGCCACCGATGTGGACGGCGATACCCTCACCTATATGTGGGAACAGAACGACCGTGGCGGCTCCAACGGCACCAGCCTGCCCAGCAACGCCAAGCGGGAAGGACCCTTGTTCCGCCAATTCGGTACCGCCGCCAATGTCAGCGAGGCCAATTCCCAGCTCTATAACTCTCCGGGCGAGAACCTCGTCACCAGCAACCCGACCCGCGTTTTCCCAGACATGGCGCAGATTCTGGTCAACAACACCAACGCGGTGACCGGCACCTGCCCGGCCGCCAATGTGGATTGCTTCTCGGAGTTCTTGCCGACCAAGGACTATGTCGGTGTTGCCGGTGTCAACGCCAGCCCGGCCGCACTGAACTTCAAGTTGACGGCACGTGACGGCCGCGGCGGCGTCGGCAGCGCCAGCACCAAGCTGATCTTGGCGCCTGGCGCAGGCCCCTTCCTGGTCACCTCGCATAACAGCGCCATGTCGGTCGGCAGCGGCACGACGCAAACCGTCACCTGGGACGTGGCCAACACCAGCGCTGCGCCGGTCAGCACGGCCAATGTGAAGATCAGCCTGTCGGTCGACGGCGGCAACACCTTCCCGCATGTCTTGGCCGCCAGCGTGCCGAACAACGGCAGCAGCTCGGTGATCCTGCCTGCGGTGGCCAGCTCCAAGGCCAGGTTCAAGGTCGAGGCCGTGGACAATGTGTTCTTTGATGTCTCGAACGTCGACTTTGCCATCGTGATGGTCGGTGACTTGAATGGTGACGGCAAGGTCAATTGCGATGACCTCGCCATCGTCAAGGCCTCCATGGGCAAGCGCGTCGGCGACCCGGGCTTCGATCCACGCGCCGATGTCAACGGCGACGGCGTCGTCAACGTCCGCGACCTGAGCATCGTGGCGCAACGCCTGGTGACCGGTTCCAAGTGCAAGTAAGGATGGACTGAACCGCCGCTTCACGCCGGCAGAAAAACCCCTTCGCTTCTGGCGAGGGGGTTTTTTTATGCCCGGCGGTTAAACTCGGACGGGTCGAAAAAGTCAGAGATTCCCAGCGAGCCAATGGCGAACCAAGTAACGAATTACCTGTACTTATTCTTTCAGCAATTCGGCCTGATCAGCCTGGTGGCTTTGCCGTTTCTGGCCAGCTTGATCGCGGCGCTGATGCCGGCCAACGCGCGCAATGCCGAGTCGAGCTTGGCCGGCGCGGTGGCGCTGTTCTGCTTTGTGCAGGCGGCGTCCTATTGCCCTGAGATGGCCGCCGGCGGCGTGATCCGGCAGGAGTTTGCCTGGCTGCCCTCTCTCGGCCTGAACTTCGTCCTGCGCATGGACGGCTTCGCCTGGATGTTCTCGCTGCTGGTCTTGGGCATAGGCGCGCTGGTGGTACTGTACGCGCGCTACTACATGTCGCCCAGCGACCCAGTGCCGCGTTTCTTCTCTTTCTTGCTGGCCTTTATGGGCGCGATGAGCGGCGTGGTCTTGTCCGGCAATCTGGTGCAACTGGTGCTGTTCTGGGAGCTGACCAGCCTGTTCTCCTTTCTGCTGATCGGCTACTGGCACCACCGCCGCGATGCCAGGCGCGGCGCGCGCATGGCGCTGACCGTCACCGGCGCCGGCGGCTTGTGCCTGCTGGCCGGCGTCCTGGTCTTGGGCCATATCGTCGGCAGCTACGACCTGGATGTGGTGCTGGCCTCCGGCACCTTGGTGCGCGCGCATCCGCTTTACCTGACAACCCTGGTCCTGGTGCTGCTGGGGGCGCTGACCAAGAGCGCGCAGTTTCCGTTTCACTTCTGGCTGCCCAATGCGATGGCCGCGCCCACGCCGGTGTCGGCCTATCTGCACTCGGCCACCATGGTCAAGGCGGGGGTGTTTTTGCTGGCGCGGCTGTGGCCGGTGCTGGCCGGCAGCGATCAGTGGTTCTGGATCGTCAGCGGTGCGGGGCTGATCACGCTGCTGCTGGGCGGCTTCGCGGCGATCTTTCAACAAGATTTAAAGGGCGTGTTGGCCTATTCGACGATTTCGCATCTGGGTCTGATCACCACACTCTTGGGCCTGAACAGCCCGCTGGCCGCCGTCGCCGCTGTCTTTCACATCATGAACCACGCCACCTTCAAGGCCTCGCTCTTCATGGCCGTGGGCATCATCGACCATGAAACCGGCACACGCGATATCCGCCGCCTCAGCGGCCTGCGGCGCAGCATGCCGATCACCGCGACCTTGGCCATGGTGGCAAGCGCGGCGATGGCGGGCGTGCCGCTGCTGAACGGCTTTATCTCCAAAGAGATGTTCTTCACCGAGGCAGTTTTTGTCACCTCGTTGCCCTGGTTCGATTTGCTGCTACCCACCGCCGCGGTGCTGGCCGGCATGTTCAGCGTCGCCTATTCGCTGCGCTTTTGCGTCGACGTCTTCTTCGGCCCGGACAGCAGCGCCGATCTGCCCCGAAAGCCGCATGAGCCGCCACACTGGATGCGTGTGCCGGTGGAGTTATTGGTGCTGGCCTGTCTGGTGGTGGGTACGCTGCCGCAATGGACGATGCAGCGGGTGCTGGAGACGGCCGCCGCGCCGGTGGTCGGCTCCGCCCTGCCGGCTTTCGATCTGGCGCTCTGGCATGGCTTCAACATGCCTTTGCTGATGAGTCTGATCGCACTGGCGGGCGGCATTGCCCTGTATTGGATCTTGCGTGGCCCGCTCGCGCGTGAACGGTTCCAGCGCACGCCGCTGCTGGGCCTGCTGAACGGCCAACAGCTGTTCCAGACCGGCTTGGCTCGCTTGACGGCGGTCAGCCGCACAGCGCTGAATCTGATCGGCACGCGCCGTCTGCAGACGCAGTTACTGCTCTTGCTCGGCCTGGTGGTAGTCGCCGCCGGCCTGGCCGGCCAAGGCGGATCCGACCCGGGTACGCGCGCGCCCCTGCCCTTCTCGCCGGCCTTCACCTTGCTGTGGCTGATCGGCGGCGCGGCGGCGCTGGCCTGCACCAAGGCGGCCAAGTATCAACGCCTGACGGCGCTGGCCTTGATGGGCGTGGCGGGGCTTTGCACGGTGATCACCTTCGCCTTGTTCTCGGCGCCCGATCTGGCGCTGACGCAGTTGTCGGTGGAGACCGTCACCACCGTGCTGATTCTCTTGGGCCTGCGCTGGTTGCCCAAACGCATCGAAGCGCGGCAGAAGGCCGAGGCCCTGGCCGAACGCTCGCTGGACAAGGTCAGGCGCCGCACGCGCCGCCTGCGCGACCTGCTGCTGGCGCTGAGCGTGGGCGCCGGCATGAGCTTGCTCTCCTACGCGATGATGACGCGCGAATTCCCGCAAAGCATTTCGACCTTTTTCTTGGAGCGGGCCTTGCCCGAAGGCTTCGGCACCAATGTGGTCAATGTGATGTTGGTGGACTTCCGTGGCCTCGATACCCTGGGCGAGATCACCGTGCTGGCGATCGTGGCGCTGACCGTCTACGCGCTGCTGCGGCGCTTCCGCCCGGCGCCCGAGAGCATCGCCCTGCCACCGCAGCAATTGCTGCTGGCGCCGGACCTCGCCACCGATCTGGTGCACGCCAACAGCGCCAGCAATGCCCCAAAAGATGGCGCGAGCGGCTACCTGCTGGTGCCCGCCGTGCTGCTGCGTTTGCTGTTGCCGGTGGCGCTGGTGATCGCCGTCCATCTCTTCATGCGCGGCCACAACCAACCGGGCGGCGGCTTCGTCGCCGGCCTGGTTTTATCGACGGCCTTCATCCTGCAATACATTGTCTCGGGTACGCAGTGGGTCGAGGCCAATATCCGCCTGCGGCCACAGCGCTGGATCGCCATGGGCTTGCTAACGGCCAGTTGCACCGGTCTTGGTTCGCTGTTCTTCGGCTATCCCTTCTTGACCACCCACACCAGCCATTTTCACCTGCCCTTGCTCGGGGAGATCCATATCGCCAGTGCCTTGTTCTACGACATTGGCGTCTTCACGCTGGTGGTCGGCGCCGTCCTGTTGATCTTGACAGCGCTAGGCCACCAGTCGGTGCGCGGCCATAAACGCATTGCAAGCGGGAGCAAGCGCTGATGGAAATTGTCCTCGCCCTGGCCATCGGCCTCTTGAGCGCTTGCGGCGTTTGGCTGCTGCTGCGCCCGCGCACTTATCAAGTCATCATGGGTCTGAGCCTATTGGGCTACGCGGTCAATCTCTTCATCTTCAGCATGGGCCGCCTGAGCCTGGACAAGGAGCCGGTCTTGGCCGCCGGGGTGGCAACCACACTGCAAAACTACAGCGACCCGATGCCGCAAGCCTTGGTGCTGACGGCCATCGTCATCGGCTTCGCGATGACGGCATTGTTTCTGGTGGTGATGCTGGCGCAGCGCGGCTTCGTCGGCAATGACCATGTGGACGGCACGCCCGATGATGATGTTGCCGCCCAGGGGTCGCAGCCATGATGGCCTGGCTGAGCGATTGGGCCTTGCTGGTCAACGCGGCCTTGATGCCTCATCTGACCATGGCGCCGATTCTGCTGCCCTTGATTGCGGCCTGCCTGCTTTTGATGTTGGGAGATCGGCGGCACCGGCGCAAGAGCATGCTGGCCCTGGTGGCGACAACGGCCAATCTGGCCATCGCCTTGTTTTTGATGCTGGGTGTGCATATGGAGGCCGCGCAACCGCAGGCTTTCGGCGTCTATCTACCCTCGAACTGGGATGTACCCTTCGGCATCGTGCTGGTGCTGGACCATTTATCCGCCTCGATGCTGGTGGTGGCGGCGATCGTGGCGCTGATGGTGCTGATGTTCTCGCTCGCTCGTTGGCACAAGGCCGGCGCGCATTTTCATGTGCTGCTGCAACTGCAGCTCATGGGCCTGAACGGGGCCTTTCTGACCGGCGATTTGTTCAATCTTTTTGTCTTTTTCGAGGTGCTGCTGGCCGCGTCTTACGGCCTGCTGCTGCATGGCAGTGGCCCGGCGCGGGTCAAGGCGGGCCTGCATTACCTGAGCATCAATCTGGTCGCGTCCTCGCTATTTCTGGTCGGGGCTGCGCTGATTTACGGCGTCACGGGCACGCTGAATATGGCCGACCTGGCGGCCCGCATTGCCGCCGTGGCAGCCGCCGACCGCGCGCTGCTGCACGCCGGCTGTGCAATTTTGGCCGTCGCCTTCCTGGCCAAGGCCGCGCTCTGGCCCTTGAATTTCTGGTTGGCACCGGCCTACACGGCCGCCAGCGCGCCGTCTGCCGCCATGTTCGCGCTGCTGACCAAGGTCGGCATCTATGTGCTCTTGCGCCTGTCCACGCTGCTGTTCTCGGCCGCCGCCGGTGCCTCGTCCGGCTTTGGCAACAGCTGGCTGCTATGGGGCGGCATGGCCACGCTGACGTTCGGTGCGATCGGCATGCTGGCTGCGCAGCGGCCCGCCCGCCTGGCCTCGTTCGCGGTCATCGCGTCCTCGGGCACCTTGATGGCGGCCTTGGGTTTTGCCAGGCCCGAGTTGACGGCCGGCGCGCTCTACTACCTGCCGGGCTCGACCTTTGCGGTGGCGGCCTTCTTCTTGCTGGCCGAGTTGATGGACCGTGCGCGCAGCCCGGACCCCCTGGCCCAACGCGCCCCCGAGGACGAAGAAGACCACCTGCCTTTCGCCTTGGTCGAGCAAGAGTTGGCCCGCGAGGCCAATCTGGACGAGGACGAAGAGGTCTTGGTCGGCCGCGCCATCCCTGCGTCCACCGCGCTGCTGGGCCTGGCCTTTGTCTGCTGCACGCTGCTGGTGGCCGGCCTGCCGCCCTTGTCGAGCTTCGTCGCCAAGTTCGCGATGTTGTCGGCACTGCTGAATACAGCCAGCGCGGCCGCCCCGATCAGGCCCGCAGCATGGCTGTTTTTGGGTCTGATGATAGGCGCCGGTCTGTTCGCGCTGATCGCCCTATCGCGCACCGGCATTCGCTTCTTCTGGACCCCGGTGAACCGCAGCCCGCCCAGGCTGCGGCTGCTTGAGTTCGTACCGATTGCAATGCTCGTCGCGCTGTGCGGGCTGATGACCATTCATGCCGATGGCCTTTTGCGTTACGCCAAAACCAGCGCGGATCTGCTTTATCGCCCGCAAGCCTATATCTCGGCGGTGTTGTCGGCCCGGCCGGTGCTGACGCCGACCAATGCCGAGCGCTTGCGCGCGCCTCAGGCGGAGCGCAAGCCATGAAGCCCGGCCTGTTCAAACGCTGCTTTCCCGCGCCCTGGCTGAGCCTCGCCCTGATGGCCTTGTGGCTGCTGTTGAACAATGCTTTCAGCCTCGGCCAATGGTTGCTGGCCTTGCTGGTCGGCGTGCTGGCGCCCTGGATGACGGCCTCGTTGCGGCCCACGCCGGTCGGCTTCAAGAAACCAGCACTTGCCTTTCGGCTGTTCTGGCAGGTCGGGCTAGATGTGCTGATCTGGAATTGGCGGGTGCTGCGAGCCACCCTGGCGCCTACGGGGAAGCTGCCGCAAGGTGGCTTTGTGGCGGTGCCGCTGGACATGCGTGACCCGAATGGTTTGGCCGCGCTGGCCGCCATCATGTGCGTGATCCCCGGCACCATTTGGTCGGAATTGGCGTTGGACCGCAGCGTCTTGCTGGTGCATATCTTCGAGCTCGATAACGCGCAGGCCGAGATCGATTTGATCAAGTCACGCTATGAGCGCCCCTTGATGGAGATCTTTGAATGAGCGGCTTTTTGTTCGGCGCCATCGCCGTCGCCTTGGCTTGTTATGTCGCGGCCATGGCGCTCTGCCTGGTGAGCATGATTCGCGGCCCGGCCTCGCAGGACCGAGTGCTTGCCTTGGACCTGATCTGCACCATCGCGATGTTGATCCTGATGGTGCTGGCGATTCGCTACCGCAGCGAAATGTATTTCGAGGCGGCGCTGCTGATCGCGCTGTTCGGCTTCGTCGGCTCCACCGCGATGGCCAAGTTCATGTTGCGTGGCGAGGTGATTGAATGAATGAAGCATTGTCCTTATGGGTCGAAATCCCGGTTGGCATCTTGCTGCTGATCAGCGCCGCGTTCACGCTGGCCGCCGCCATCGGCGTGCTGCGCTTCAAGACCTTTTTCATGCGTATGCATCCGCCTGCACTCGCCTTCACGCTCGCGAGTTGGTGCGTGTCGCTGGCCACGATGATCTATTTCTCGGCGCTGGAGCAGGGGCTGGCCCTGCATGCCTGGCTGATCATCATCTTGTTGGCGCTGACGGTGCCGGTCACCACCATCATGCTGGCGCGCACCGCCTTGTTTCGCATCCGCACCGACAAGGCGTCGACGGAAAAGGTGCCGCCGGCCTTTTCGGCCAGGCCTTGAAAACCGGGACCAATCGGCCTGCGGCTGGTTTAACATTTCGATCGCAAGATCAGCTCAACAACGTTAGAAACATGCAAACTTCTCGCTTCACGCTCTACCTGCGGCCTAGCCTAGCCGCCTTGCTCTGCTGGGTCGCCGCGCAGGCGCACGCTCAGATCACCTTGTATGAGAATGACGACTACAGCGGCCGATCACTCCAGATCCATGAGCAAGAAGCCGATCTCAGTCGAGAGGGTTTCAACGACAAGGTTTCTTCTGTGGTCGTGCGCAAGGGCAACTGGCAACTCTGCAGCGACGCCGGTTTTCGCGGCCAATGCGTCACCTTGAGTAAAGGCCGCTATGCCTCGATCAGTGCGATCGGCATCAACGACCGCATCAGTTCGGTCCGCCCAGTAGACACCGATTCTGGAGGTGGCGCCTGGGGTGGCGGCAGTAGCTCGGTGCTGCTGTATGAGCATGGCAACTATGGAGGCAAGGCCGTGAACTCGCGGGGCAGCGCCAACATTGAAAATCTGAACCTCAACGACAAGGTGTCGTCCATCATCATTCGCAGTGGGCGCTGGGAATTCTGTACGGACAAGGATTTTCGTGGCCGTTGCGTGATCTTGGGGCCTGGCCGTTACGGCAACCTGGATGATATGGGGCTCAACGACACCCTGTCTTCGTTTCGACCGAGTGGTGGCCAGCCCGCTTATCGCGACGGTCGGGAGTAAGCCATTGGGTGGCGCCCATGGCTTAGCGGCGGCTTGGTGGGGCCAGCTTCAGTTGGTTCGTCGGCTGCGAAAATGTCCCACCTTGTCCCCGGATCAATAGTTGATGCGAAAGCGCTGGCCTTTGAAGACCAGCACCGCGCTCTTCAACTCGATGCTCTGCAGTTGCAGCTCCGGGCCGATCTGATCGCCCTCGTGCAGCAACTGCCCGTTGACGATCAACATGCGGTTGGCGGGCGTATCGGAATACATCGCACCGCTGGTCGCGATCGTGGGCAAGGCCTTGCGGATCGAGTCTGGCAGTTCGGTGAACTTGAGTATCGGCAACTCGGCACCCTTTGCCACGGCTGGGGCAGCGAGAGGTTTGGCGACCGGCAAGGACTCAGGCGCCGCCGGTGGCGGAGCCAGCAAGGTTGGCGTTAGGGGCGGCGTGGTGGCAGTTGTCGCCAGCGCTACCGCTGCCGGTGCTGGCAGCGCTGGCGTTGGAACTTGAGTCGTTGCCGACTCGGGGGGCGGCTCGCCCTTCAACCACTGCGTGGCCAAGCCACCCAACAGCAGCAGCAAGATCACCAAGGCGGCGGCCAGCGCCATGCGGCCCCAGGCCGGCAGGCCTACCGCTTGGGCGCCGGCATTGCCGCCCTGCCGCCCTTGCTCCGGATGGCTGTGGAGGGTCGGCACGGCGCCGCGCTCGCGGTCGGAATCTGCTTTGCGCAAAGCGTCAAGAATATAGGACATAGCGTTTTCTTGTTACGGTGCCGCAGCAGCGGTTTGCAATGCCTTACCGGCTTGCAGGCGGGGCTCGGCCGATCCGGCCGGCTCATTTGCGCCGGCCACCCGGCTCAGCAGCATCAAGGTGATGGGGCCGAGTTGGCCATCACTGCGCAGCCCTTGCGAGCGTTGAAAAGCAGCCAGCTTGGCGCGCATCGCCGCGTCCAGGCGGAACGGCCCGGCGCCCGGCGCTGCGCCAAATGCCTTGGCCAAATTGGCATCGACCCAAGCCAGCAAGGGCCCGCCACTGGCCTTGGC
This sequence comes from Roseateles oligotrophus, assembly GCF_025717515.1. GTDB lineage: Bacteria > Pseudomonadota > Gammaproteobacteria > Burkholderiales > Burkholderiaceae_C > Paucibacter_A > Paucibacter_A oligotrophus. The sequence goes on along the minus strand of NZ_JAJIRN010000009.1, from coordinate 370,425 downwards.
CGGATAGCCGGGCGGCGCGCGCCAAAGCATGGCGAACTCGCCACGCCATTGCGTGCTCAAGCCCAGCAGGCTGATGCGCTGGGTTTGCTCACCCAGACGCACGGTGGCGTATTGCTCATCAAGCTTGACCAGGGTGACGTAGAAGAGCTTGCCTGCGTCATCGCGCAGACTCAGGATGCTGGGTCGGTCGAGCAGGCGCAGCAGACTCAGGCCACCATCGCCGGCGCCACCGGCATTGCTGCGAAAGCATTGCATCTGCTGCAGCGCCAAGGCCTGGCAGGGCTCGCTCTCTGTCACCTCTAGCTGCCAGCTGCGTGCCAACTCTTGCCAGGCCTGCGCCTCGCTGCGCAAACCCAGGCTGGCCGGCAGGCTGTTTTGCAGGCTACTATTCACTTCGACCCTGCTGATCAGCTTGGCGCCTGAAGCGGCCGTAGCGGCGCTGGCGGGTATTGCCGGCATTGTCGGCTTGGCCGACAACAGCAACGGCGCGGCGACCTCGCTCCGCTTGGGCCTGGCGTTAGCCAACAAGAAATCCTTGCTCGTCCAAGCCAACAAGGCGGCGGCGGCCAGCACGCCGGCGCCGCCGAGCGCCCAACGCCGCCCGCTGCGCCAGGCGCTTGGCCAGGCCGAGCCCAGGTCTTTTTGATCGAACACTTCGGCCGCAGCACGCTCAACCGTCGCGCGGTCAACGCTGCGGCTGTCCTGCGCGTAAGCCCCCAGCAAGGCGCGGTCACACAGCAGGTTGATGCGCCGGGGCACTCCGCGTGAGAGTTGATAGATGCGCCGCAGCGCCTTGGGTTCAAAGGGCAAGGCGGCGCTGAAGCCGGCCACCGAGAGGCGATGGCGCACATACTGATCGGTCTCGGCCTCCGACAGCGCCGGCAGATGAAAGCGCGCAATCACACGCTGCGACAACTGCTCAAGATCGGGCCGGGCCAGCATCTCGCGCAGCTCCGGCTGGCCGATCAAGATGATCTGCAAGAGCTTGCGCTCATTGGTCTCCAGATTGGTCAGCAGGCGCAATTGCTCCAGCACCTCGGCCGAGAGGTTTTGCGCCTCATCGATGATCAGCACATTGTTTTGGCCGACCGCATGGGTTCTGAGCAAAAACTCGTTGATGGCATCAACATAAGGCTTGACCGAGACTTCTTGGCCCGTCTCATCCGTCAAGGCCGGCGCCAGCTGAATACCGTATTCCTCGCAAACCGTGCGCAGCAATTCGGCCACGCTGAGCTTGGGGTTGAAGATATAGGCCACATTGCAGCGCTTGGGGATCTGGCCGAGAAAGCAGCGGCAGACGGTGGTCTTGCCGGCGCCGATCTCGCCCGTCAGCAGCACAAACCCCCCCCCGCCGCGCAGACCGTACAGCAGGTGCGCCAAGGCTTCGCGGTGGCGCTCGCTCATATAGAGATAGCGCGGATCGGGAGCAATCGAGAAGGGCTCTTGCTTCAGGCCAAAAAAGTTCGCGTACATGGTGCGGGCATGCGGCCCTAGCTTCCTAGTTGGGGGGAGATGGTAACGGCTGCCCGGCTATTTCGCTTTGCGCAAGGCCCAGACCACCCCGGCCAGCAAGAAACCGATGCCCAGCAGCGTCAGGCCGGGCGGCATTTGGCCGCGCAAGATGAAGGCATAGGCGAGCGCGGCCAGTGACTCGAACACGATCAACTGCCCGACCAGCGAGGTCGGCAGGCGCTGGCTGGCCTCGTTCCAGCAGAGCGTGCCCAGCCAGGACGAAAACAGGCCCACCGCCAGCATCAAGGCAAAATAGTCGAGTGGTCGTGGCCCCAGCGGCAGCTCGAAACCGGCCGGCAGCCAGGGCAAATGCAAGGCCTGCGCGCCATAGAGCACGGCCACGCCGAGCAAGGCCACCGGCAGCGTCATCAAACCTTGGGCGGTGGCCCAGACACGCGGGCTGGCTTGTGGGTGGGCCAAAAGCCAATCGGCATTGCGAATCGGGTACCAGGTCCAGCAGGCCACGGCCGCCACCGCCAGCAGAGCACCAAGCATGTAACGGTGCAGGTCACCGTCTTGACTCTGTATCAATGCATCAAGCTCGGACTGATTGACGCAGGCAATGCCGGCCGCAATCAAGACCAGCGAGGGTGCCAGCTTGCGCCATGGAGTGGCTTGCTGGCTGCGCAGATTGGCGATGATGGCGATCACCACCGGCAAGGTGCCGATGATGACCGTGGGCAGAGGCCCGCCGGCCATTTGAATCGCGGCGGACAGGCAGAGGTAATAGACAAAGTTGCCGATCAGACTGAGCTTTAGCGCTTGCAGCCAATCAAGGCCGCGCAGTTCGGACAGACGGCTGCGATCCAGCAGACCCAGTGGCAGCGCGATCAGCCCAAAGGCCAGATAGCGACCCACGGTCAGCATCAAGGGCGGGTAGTCACCCAACATCAAAGGGGCCACAAAGACCAGCCCCCACATCAGGCCGGCCGCGAGCGCAAAAACAATTCCTGTCCACATGCGGACAGTGTCTCAGGTTTGAATTACAAGCATGGCGGCGAGCGCCAGCATGGTGATGCCGATCAGGGCGTCAAGCAACTGCCAAGCGCGCGGTCGGGCGAACCAGGGGGCCAACCAGCGCCCGCCGTAACCGAGCAGTGCAAACCACAGCATGCTGCCGCTGGCCGCGCCGGCCATGAACGCCAGGCGCAAGGCCGTCGGCTGCTGGGCGCCGACCGAGCCGACCAGCATCACCGTGTCCAGATAGACATGCGGATTGAGCAGCGTGAAGCCGGCCAACTGCAGCAAGGCCTGAGCAAGGCTCAGGCTCGGGCCCTGTGCGGCATGCAGGTCGGCCCCGGGCCGCCGCGCACGCCACAGCGCCCGCAGCCCATAAGCGGTCAAAAACAGGGCGCCGGCCCAACTGATCAAACTCGTCAGCAAAGGCTGAGCGTTGATCAAGGCCGCCAAACCGAAAACGCCGGCCGCCATCAACACAGCATCGGTCAGGCCGCAGGCCAGCACAATGACCGTGACATGCTCGCGCCGCAGCGCTTGGCGCAGCACAAAAGCGTTTTGCGCGCCAATGGCGACGATCAAGGAGGCGCCCAGCAGCAGGCCCTGGGTGTAGGTGCTTAAATGTGTAGCGTTGAAGTTCATGCCGCGCAGCATCGCTCAATTTGCCGCCAGACGCCCTTAGACTTGCTGATGCCGCATCAGCGCGGCTTCATTGAATGCGTCCCTCTCGGCGCAACCAGCATGCTTGACTACTCTTTATTGGCCGCCATCGCGGCGGTGGTGCGCGAAGGCAGTTTTGAGCGCGCGGCGCGCTCCTTGCACCTGTCGCCCTCGGCGGTGTCGCAGCGCGTCAAGCTGCTGGAAGACCGTCTGGGCCAAATCCTGGTCGTGCGCGGCAGCCCCTGTGTGGCGACCGAGGCGGGCCGACACTTGTGCCGGCATGTCGAGCAAGTCGGCATGCTGGAGCAGGATCTGCTCGGCGCGATGCCAGCGCTGGCGCCCGACGGCCTGGGCCGCATAACGCTGCGTCTCGCCGTCAATGCCGACAGCCTGGCGACTTGGTTCTTGCCGGCTGCGGCGGCCTTTGCCGAGGCCGAATCGGCGTTGCTGGATCTGCGTTTGGAGGATCAAGCCCACACCGCCGAGAGCTTGCGCAGCGGCGAGGTGCTGGCGGCGGTGACGGATCTGGCCGAGCCGGTGCAAGGCTGCCGCAGCCTGCCGCTGGGTGCCATGCGTTATCTGGCGACGGCCAGCCCCGCTTTTGTGGCACGTTACTTCCCTGCCGGGGTGACGGCCTCAGCGCTGTGCCAAGCCCCCTGCCTGCGCTTCAGTCAACAAGACCGCTTGCAGCTCGGCTGGGTCAAGCAACAGTTCGGGCAAGAACTGACCCTGCCGCCCCACGGCCTGCCGTCAGCACAAGCCTTTGTTGACGCCACGATTGCCGGCTTGGGCTGGGGCATGAACCCGGCCTCGGCGGTACAGCAGGCGCTGGCCGAGGGGCGCTTGCTGACCTTGTTGCCAGGGGCGCCCTTGATGTTGCCGCTGTATTGGCAATACACACGTCAGCCCCTGCCCATGCTGGAGCGACTGACGCAGGCGGTATTGGCGGCGGCGAGTGCCGGCTTGGAGCCGGCAGAGTGACTAGAAGCGATGGCGAAGGCCGAGCGTCGTGCCATAACGACGAGTTGCCGCGTTAGCGAAGCTGACCTTGCCGGAGAAGTCGGTGAAGTCAAATTCGGCATAGAGGTCGGTGCGCGGAGAAAACGCATAGTCCGCCACGGCGGCGAAGAAATCACCCTTGCTTGTTGTGGCTGTCAGCTGATGAGTTTGAGTGGAGCGCCAGTAATGGCCACCCAAATTGAATTGCGGGGTGAACTGGTAGGTCAAGCCGCCCGAAACCATTGACCGCAGCTTCACATCGTTGGCACTCGGCGCGAGCACGTTTGGGCCACTCAAACCCCGCGTGAAAAGCTCCCCCAGCAAGCTGCCTTGATCGAATTCATTGCGCGCCCAAGCGGCCACCACATAGAGCGGCCCGGCCGTCCAAGAGCCCCCCATGGTCAAACCCTTGACTCGCTTGCCCGCCGTGTCGAATACCTCCAGATAGGCGCCGGCAACGGCGAGTTCAGCGGCGGCGTAGCGCAGATGCCCGCCCCTCGACTTATTCGGAGCATTGCCTTCGCCAGCGCTGAGCTGAATACTGCCACGCAGGCCGCCCATATCGGCCGTGTACTTGAGCATATTGTCTTGGCGGGTGCCCATTGACAAACCAAACTCGGGCGAAAAGCCAATATAGGGCGAGTAATTGAAAGAGGCATAGCTTGAGGTGGCCGCATCGAACATCAGGTTGTACTGCCGGCCTATGGTCAGCCGCCCATATTGGTTCGACTGCAGGCCGACCCAAGATTGCCGCCAGAATTCAGCGGCCGACTGGGCCCCGGTATCCGAATTAAAGCGGTGCTCAAGGTTCGCAATCACCTTCAAACCAGCATTGACATCTTCGTTGACATTGACCCCTAAACGGCTATTGGCCATACCGCCTTGAGCCAACTGCCACAGCGAGGAGTCATTGCTCGGCATCGGCCCCGAGTAACTGGCATAGCGAACCCCAGCGTCAACAATACCGTAAAGTACTACGCTCGATTGAGCCCAAACTGCCGAGCTAGCTGTCGCTGCAAGACCGAAAATCATTGCCGACTTCTTCATGAATAGTCCTCAGATGAAATATCCACCCGCCAATCTGATTTATTTATTCTGCCTTTCAAATCAAAAGCAAGCGCAAAACAATTGAATATTCAGATTCAATCATTGCGCGGCGACAAACGCGCCATCGTTTCCAGCCGATACTTCTCAAACAGGCCTTCTTTCTCCATCTGCTTCAAGGTCACAGCCAAGGCCATACCGAAGACCGCATGCTTTGCATGCAGGTAGCCGCCATTTGAGACCGGTGCGCTGATGTCAAACAGCTTTTGCAGCTTCGGAACACTCCGCCCCGCCGCCGAGTACTCATGATTCAATATCCCCATATTCACATCGCAGAAAAAATCCGCATGACCGGCCTGCAGCATACCGATACCCTGCTTGACCGTCGTTACGGCATCCAAGCGGCGCGTCGGCATCAAGGGGCTCAATGCATTCTGACAATATATAACGCCACGTCGGTAGGCGCCACGAAAATTGGCCGAGCGCAAGTCCTCCACCCTGGCCAGTCCGGCAACCGGATTCAATGCATAGAACCCATAAAGCACCGGCATCAAAGGTAGATCCACCAAGATCAATTCAGGATGAAGCGCCCCGTAAGCCGGCCCGCGCATCGTTTCACCGTCAATTTCCCCGCGTTCAAGCATCATTTCTATGCGTTTGAGCGGTGCCACGACCATTTCCAGCTGCACCCCCATTCGCTTGAATGCTTCGGCATAAACAAGCCGCTCCCAAAGGCCAGTAAATACATCCGCCGCCGAATTTGTTCCCAGCACGAATTTATCGGGCCATGCGGGATTGAGCGCGTTGCAATGAGCCTGCGGAAAAATAGCGGCGCAAGCAAGCGCAAACGCTAATCGCAGGCCGGTAGACATCCGCCATTTATGTACGATATTGCCGGGTGAGCGGCAACTTAGATTTGGAAATTTTTGGAACACCATTAAATCATTCACAATAAATATTGACGGCGTTTTGCTGAAAGCGATTCAGGGCCGAATGGAATGAAGTGGAAATTTGGTCAAATATATTTCATCCAGACACCCGTTGATTCGCACGCAATTCACTGCGCTTCCCATATCTTCCTTGCATCCATCCAAGCGGCCAGTTGCCATGATCCAGATTTTGATGATTGACAACAAGCAGGATAGCAATTTCGGGATGATATGGGGATTTTTGGCATACATCGCCCGCGCCGACAACTTTCGCAGCGCGCCGCTTGGGGCGTGGCCTCATACCGGCCTCTAGCCGGCAGCTAACCGGCGGTGCCGGTATCCAGAAGCGCCGGGCGGGCTTATGGCAGGGTGATAATTGACTCGCAAGGTCGATCCTCCATATACACAAAGGGTAGAGTGCGTGCACATAGTCAGAATTCACGTGATGGCGTCGCCACACGCGCGACTGCGCTGGGTGCTTGCTGGACGTTTGAGCCAAAGCCCGCGCGCCGACGACGGCCAATATAGTTCCGAGCACCCCCAGGCCGACGCCCTGCGCCGTCCGCCCCCGGGGGGGGCGAAGAACCAACTTGGGGCGGCCCGGCCTTTTGTTTTTTCGGAAAAATCACGATTCCCCCGAGGCCCTAGATGCAGTCCGATGCAGCCACGCTAGAAACCGCCATCGCGGCGCTGATGGCGCAACGCACAACACTCGACGAAGCCCTGGTCGATGCGGCGCTTGCCAAGTTGCGCGAACAACTCGCCAGTTGCTCGCTCGAAGCCAAGGAACAGCAACTCAGGCAGGTCACCGTGCTGTTCACCGATGTGGTCGGATCGACCGCGTTGAGCCAACAACTTGACCCCGAGGAGATCAATACCGTTCTGGACGGTGCGCTGGCCAGCTTCACCGCCGTCGTGCAGCGCCACCAGGGCCGGGTTTTGCAGTATGCGGGCGACAGCCTGCTGGCGGTATTCGGCACGCCGGTTGCCCACGAGGATGATGCCGTGTGGGCCGTGCGCGCGGGATTGGCCATCATCGAGGAGAGCCGCGCTCGTTCGGCCATGATCGAGCAGCGCTACGGCCACGCCGGCTTCGACGTTAGGGTAGGCATCAACACCGGTGCGGTGCTGCTCGGTGGTGGCGTAGACAGCGAGCACAGCATCCGCGGCATAACCGTCAACATCGCCGCACATATGGAGCAGAGCGCGCCGGCTGGCGCGCTGCGCATCAGCCAGGACACTTACCGCCAAGTGCGCGGGCGCTTCGAGTTGCTGGAACAAGCGCCACTTCTGGTCAAGGGCCTGGACGAGCCGCTTGTGACCTATCTGGTGCAGAGCGCCCTGCCCACAGCACAGCGCTTACTAACGCGAGGCGTTGACGGCATCAACACGCGAATGGTTGGGCGTCTGGATGAGCTCGCACTGTTGCAGCAGGCTTATACCGAGCTTTGCAGCGCATCGCCCGCGGGTTTGCGGCTCTGGACCGTGGTCGGCGAGGCGGGGCTGGGCAAGTCAAGGCTGCTCGGCGAATTCGAGCGCTGGGTTGAGCAGCACGCAGGGCAAGACCCGCGAAACCAGCCAAACGGGGCGCTTTGGTTGCGGGCCTTCGCTGGTGAGGCACTGATCAACCGGCCCTATTGGATGCTGCGCAGATTACTGACGAATCAGATCGACTTGCTTGACAGCGAAGACGCCACGCTGGCCCGAGAGAAGTGGCTTAGCGCGGTGTCACCGCTGCTGGCCGGGCGCAGTGACGCCGCTGTACTTGGCCATTTGCTGGGTTTCGATTTCTCGGCCGACTCGGAGGTGCGCGCCCTGCTGGGTGAGGCAAGGCAAATGCGCGATCGCGGCTTCTTCCACGCCGCCCAGCTACTGTGCGCGCTGGCGGAGCGCGACCGACCGCTGATCGTCGCACTCGACGATTTGCACTGGGTCGACGACGGCACTCTCGATTTCATTGACTACCTCAAGGCCACGCAGCCCGGCCTGCCCTTGTTACTGCTCGGGCTGACGCGGCCCGAGCTATTCGAGCGCCGGCCCAGTTGGCGCACGCCGTTGGCCGAGACCACGGCTCAAAGCATCAACTTGTCGGCCTTGAGTCGAGCCCAAGCCGACGAGTTGGTGGCCGAATTGCTCAAGCGGCTGAAGCCCTTGCCGGTCGGCTTGTGCGAACTGGTCACCACCCGCGCGGACGGCAACCCCTTCTATATGGAGGAGCTGGTCAATATGCTGATTGACCAGAAGGTGATCATCCCCGATGCCGAAGGGTGGCGCTATCAGGCCGAGCGCATGCACGCCCTGACCGTGCCCGGCAGCTTGGTCGGCGTGCTGCAGGCGCGCCTGGACGCGCTCCCCGCTGCCGAGCGTCACACCTCGCAACTGGCCGCCGTGGTGGGCTATCAATTCTGGGACGAATGCTTGCGCAAGCTGGGCGCGCTGCTGCCCGCCTCGCTGCAAGGTTTGCTTGAACGGGAACTGGTGCTCACCCAGCCCGACAGCAGCTTGGGCGGCATGCATGAGTACGCCTTCAAGCACCACACGCTCCAGCAAGTTGCCTACGCCGGCGTGCTCAAACGCACCCGGCGCGAAATCCATGCGCGGGTGGCCGACTGGCTGCTGTCTTTGCCGGGCGAGCCGCCGCTTGACTTGGTCGCCGAACACTATGAACGTGGCGGCGCTGCCGAACTGGCGCTCGACTATTGGCAGCATGCGGCCGAAGCCGCGGCAAGCCGCTACGCCAATCAACAGGCGCTGATGCATACCGATCGAGCATTAGCATTGGCGGACTTGGGCGACCTCCCGCGTCGCTATGCGCTGACGCTGTTGCGCTGTCGGGTGATGCAGTTGCAGAGCGACCGGGACCGACTCGCACTGGAACTCGACAGCCTGCAGCGTTTGGCCGAAGGGCTGGCCCACGCGGCCAAGCTGTCCGAGGCCTTGGTGCGCAGGGCACGTTATTGCTTTGACGGTGGGGATATCGAGTTGGCGCTCGCTTACGCACGGCAAGGCGTCGCGCAAGCGCCGCCAAGCGACCCGGCCTGCGAGGCGCCCGCGCGAGCACTTGTCGCTCAATGCCTGCTGCGGATAGGAGATCTCGCGCAGGCCAATCGCGAGTCAGCCGAGGCGCTGCGTTTGGCTCAACGCGCCGGAGACCACGCCACCGAGGGCATGATCCTCAATGACATGGGCATGCGAGCCGATATCGACGGCGACCCTGGTGCGGCCATCGACTGCTACGAACGCGCATTAGCCTGCCATCGCAAGGTTGGAAATCGCAACAACGAAGGCGGCACCTTGAGCAACTTGGCTTACGCCGCCTTGGTGCTGGGTGACTACGCCGCAGCCGTCAGCCAATTTGCCGAAGCGCGCGATCTATTCGCAAAAATCGGCAGCTCACAAAATGAGGGCATCACGCTGATCAATATGGGCATCGCGCGACTCAACCAAGGCCAGGCCGCCGAAGCCTTTAGTTATGCGAAGCAAGCTTTGCAGATGCTGCAAGCAACCGGTTTCCGCTGGGCCGCCGGCGCCGCGCTTCGGCTCAGTGGGCAAGCGGCGCTGGCAATGCAGGACGCCGAAACTGCCGCCACCAAGCTGCAAGCCTCGCTCGACCTATTCGAGGCCATCGGCATGCCCCACCTGGCGCTCGAAGCGACGGCCGGCCTCGCCGATGTGGCGCTGGCCCGCGGCGATATCCCCGCAGCGCTGACCTTGGCACAGGGAATTTTGTCCCAACAGGACTCGGGCCTCAGCCTGGATGGCAGCGAAGAGCCGATGCGTGTGCAGCTGATTTGCTACAACTGCCTGAGCGCAGCAGGGCACCCACGCGCGCAACAGCTGCTGGATGCGGCCTTCGGCTCCTTGATGGAGCGCGCCGAACGGATCAGCGACCCGCTGCGGCGCCAAAGCTATTTGCACGAAGTGCCCTACCACCGAGGCATCGCTGCGGCCTGGCAAGCCAGTCAACCATCGACTGGCGCCGACTGACACCGGAACCGCGTCAGAGGTTGGTGATGCGCGGATCTATCAGCCCGTAATCGCCAATGCTGCCGGCTGCGGTCGGCGTCTGAATCAACACAAAGAACTCGTAACTGACCGAGCCGGCACCTACCGGCACCGTGTCTTTGTCAAGCACTTGCAGGGTGTTGAAGGCAGCGCCCGTGCCCACCGTGTACGAACCCCAGGCATTGGAGACTTCCGCGCCAACGGTTGTTTGTTTGACGATCAAGCCGACGACGGGATAGTAGGCCGACGCAGGATCGGTGTTGGCGCTGAGCACGGTGACATTTAGCGTCAGGGTTTTGGAGCCCGTCGGGTCACCCCCTGTGACGCGCAGGCTGCCGTCGTTGTTCAGCGTGACCCGTGAGCTGCTGCCGGCATCCACCTGGACGCCGACATTGGGGTTCGTTCCACCGGTCTGCATCGCCCCCTCGGTGACGCTGATGAAGGTGTTGACAGTCAACGTTATGCCTGCGTAATCCATGAATGACTCCTGCTGTTTTTAAAATTAATTCCATTACTTTGCTGCTGGCGCGAATGCTAGCGCCGCGAGAGCCTCTTGGCTAGGGGGGTCACCTGAATACAGGGTTAGCTGCAGCCACCCGCAGCTCCACGCAAAAGCCGGCCTCGACCCCCAGCCGGTAGCCATGCTCAATCTCCAGCGCCTGGCCCAAGGGTGCACAACGCAAACGCTGCACGTGCAACAGGGCGGTGCCCGGCGCTATGCCCATTTGCACCGCGTGCGGGAGCGTGGCGGCGACGGCCTCGATGCGCTGCAGCAAATAGGTTCCACCCAAGCCCTGCAGCTGGAAATGCAGTTCAAGTTCGGCCAGCCCCAGCTTGGCGGGCTCGATATGCCGCGGCAAAAAATGCTGTGGAATGCAGCGAAATTTCAGCTGGTGCGCCCGGCCGCCCGCCTCCTCTCCGGGGCTGAGCGTGACGGCTCGCCACACCGATTGACCGGGCGCCAAGTCCAGAGTCCGCTGCTCTTCCAAGTTAGCTGTCTGCAACTCACTGGCCACCAAGCGCTCCCCTTGCTGCCCTGCTGCGGCGCTCATGGGGCCGGCCGGCATGGCGCGCAAGTAGGTACCCGAACCCCGCACCCGCACCAACATACCGCGCTTGCACAACAAGCCCAAGGCCTTGCGGGCGGTGTCGCGCGAAACGGCCAGCACCTCGGCCAAGACCCGCTCGGACGGCAACGCACCCTCGACCTGCCATTGGCCGCGCTGCAGGCCCTCGTTCAGGCGGCGCGCCAGGCCCATATAGAGCGGCATGCGCGCGACCTGCACCGGGTTGAGCGCGCCTTTTTGAAGCATGGCAGAGCGATTCATCATGATGCGGCCAACTATCGCAAACCCTGCATCAACAAGCACACAAGATTGGCTTAAGGCCGCCTCAATGTTTTTGCCACGCTTTTTGCGAAGCGAGGCACTTGGCGAACGGCGCCTAGCCTGTCAACATGACGGCATGATGACGCTTGATGTTTCAACATGGTGGTCGCTGCTGTGCGCGGTGGCCTTGTTCAATATCGCAGCTTGGCTGATGTCATCGGTGGCGCTATATCGACGCCAAGCCTTGCTGCCACCCAGGGCCTACTCAATGCGGCGCCTGCAACTTGTGCTTTCGGCCGCGTATGTGTTGGGCTGCGCGTTTCGCTCGGCCTTGCCGGTGTTTGATGTGCCGCGGCTATGCCTGATCGACAGCTGGCTGTCGAGCGTGGTGGTGGGGCGGTCGGTCGCCACCATCGCCGAGCTTTGCTTCGTCGCGCAATGGGCCTTGATGTTGCACGAGGTATCCGGCAGTACCGGCAGTCGGGTCGGCGGTTTCGCGGCACTGTTGATCGTGCCCCTGATCGCAGTGGCCGAGACCTTCTCCTGGTACTCGGTGCTGACCACCTCGAATATCGGCCATGTGGTGGAAGAGTCGCTCTGGGGTTTGAGCGCCGCGCTGCTGGCGGTCAGCCTGATGCTGATCTGGCCTCGCCTGAGCGCCAAGCAGCGCCCGCTGCTGAGCGCGTGGTGTCTGATTGGCCTGGCCTATGTCGCCTTCATGTTCATGGTCGATGTGCCGATGTACTGGTCGCGCTGGCTGGCCGACGAAGCCAGTGGCCGCAACTATCTGAGCGTCTACCAGGGCTTCGCCGATGTGTCGGGCCGCTGGACGGTCTCACACCGGCTGCAAGATTGGCAGAGCGAGATGGTCTGGATGACGGCCTACTTCAGCGTGGCCGTCTGGCTCAGCATTGCCCTCGTCCATGCGCCGGTGGCACAAGCCCGGCTCGAAACGAGCAGTGGTGTCTAGTCGGACCGGGGCCCGAAGGCCCACCTCAGGTCGGCCTTTGCACCAACCGCGCCAGTTGCAACATCCGCGCCGACAAACGCAAGCCGGCCAGATCCACATTCTGCAGATTGACGTCGAACCGCAGTCGGGCGTCGACCACGACCAGACGAATCGCACCGCCTGCTTGCAAAAACGATTCCGACTCGCCCACCACCAGCACCGCAGCGGCCCGCAAGAGGCGCATCACCTCGGCGTCAATCACGATGCCGGCCGGCACATACAGCAGATGGGCCGAGAGCGCGTCTGCGGCGCGTCCAAGCAGCCGCACATCAACCGCCCGCCCCTGAACGGTTCGGCCCCGCGCACCTTCTTGCAAGCTTTGCAAGACCCCGTCCTGCGCCAGAGTCGCCAGCACGATGGGCGCCCCCTCGGCCGGAAATCTGCCCTGCGGCCACTCCACATAGGCCAAGAAACTGAGCAAGTAGGCCGCCTTCAGCTGGTCTTCACCGATACCTGCCGAGAGCCTGGCGGAGGCCAGCATTGCTAGCGCTGCGCCTGCCATGCTCTGCAAACACCGTCGTCGCCGCTGCAATTGAATCACCGCCATCCTTGCCATCCTAGCCATGCTGGACTATGCACGAGGGCAATCGTATTGATCAAGTGTCGTGCCCGGCGTAGCATCGCCACGCAACACCTGTCCCTTCGTAAATGGGGGGCGAACTACCGAGGATGCGCAAATGAGCCAGCTCAACCACGCAAGATTTTTGTCCGCAAATTTAACGCTTTGTTTTATCGGCGCAACCATGGCCCAAAGCCCGGGCGTGTATGAGTTGTCACTGGAGGATCTGGGGCGCGAGACGATTTCCCAGGCCGGCACGCTGACCCAGGTGTCGCGCCGCAATGCCCCGATCAGCGTCAACTATATTGAGCGCTGGATGATTGAAAACAGCGGCGCGCGCCGGCTCGAGGACTTGCTGGTGATCTTTGTGCCGAGTTTCAACTGGACCCGCCACCCCTCGCTGCCGCCCCGTTTTGAGCTGCGCGGCATTCAGTCCGACATCAATGACAAGACGCTCTTGCTGGTCAATGGCAAGCAGATGAATAACCGCCTGTTGCTCGGCGTGGACACCGAGATCGGCCTACCCATGCTGGACGATATCGAACGCATTGAGGTCGTCAACGGGCCGGCCTCGGCCGTCTATGGGCCGGGCGCCATCAACGGCATCATCAACATCACCACGCTCAAATCAAGCCCCGGCGGCCAGCCCCGCCTGCATCTGCGCGCCGGCGCGATAGAAAACTTTACTTCGGCCGAGCTGCAACATTCATGGAAGCTGGGCGGCGGCGATCTCTATGCCTACTATGGCATCGACAAGTACCGAGGCTCCGATCAAGCTGACTCACCCTTGCAGTCCAGCGCCGCCTGGACTTCAATCAACAAGGCCCGCCAGTCAACCGCCGGCGAGCCGGTGGTCTTCGCGATCCCGAACGACAACGCGGCCTACGAGGGCAAGCCGCGCCACAAACTGCACCTGCAATACAGCAGCGATGACTGGGAGACCTGGCTGCGCTATAGCCGGGGCGGCACCGTCACCGATATGGCCTCGGATCGAACCTACATCAACAATCCTGCCCGCTACTTGGCCACCTCCAGGCAGTCGACTCAGCTCAGTCTGCAAAGCCGCTACCGCTGGAAGCCCACGCAGGAATGGACGGTGGATGCCACCGCTGCAGCCGACCAGACCGATGGCTATCGTCTGTTTGAACCCTACGATACAGGCGAACGCAAGTACAACGCCAAGCTGCTGGCCAGTTGGATTGGCGGACCACATCAGCTCGCCATGGGCGCCGAAGTGGAGCGCATGGAATACCGTTTCGCCATTGGCACCCCCTTGCCCGCAGCAACACATTGGAAGTCGCACAGTCACTCACTGATGTTCGAGCATCAATGGAATATCAACCCGGACTGGCTCAGCTTTGTCTCGCTGCGCCAAGACATCCAGCCCAATACCAAGGCCGCCGTCAGCCCGCGCGCGGCGTTGGTCCACCATCTCAATGACAGCAATACCTTGAAGGCTTCCTACACCCAATCGGTGCGCCGCCCTTCCGCCTTTGACACCCATACCAATGACCTGCGTGGCGGCCCGCCTGCGCATAACGAAGACATCAAGACCGCCGACCTGCGCTGGGACCTCGTCCATGCTCCGGGCTGGGACAGTGCCTTCAATCTGTATGCATCAACCCAGAATCTGATCGCCTATAACTTCGCCATCAACAGCTACGAGCCACTCGGGCGTATCCGCTTCTGGGGCGCAGAGGCCAGCAGCAGTTGGCAGCGGGCGGGCAGTGTATTCAGGGTCTCGCAAAGCTATGTCAAGCTGCGCGACATGCAGCTGGCGCGCCCCAACATTGCGCAGACCTTCACCGCGCAGCCCTACGGCTATGGCAATGACTTTGCCAACAGCCCTAACAGCATCACCAAGCTGAGTCTGCAGCACGAGCTGAGTGGCGGACTGACACTCACCGGCAGCGCGCAAAAGCTCTGGCACTTTCAAGGTGCCGAAGACTATGCCGCCTATAACCGGGCCGTACTAGGCAACAACCTCCGTTTCACCAATACCGACGGCAGCAAAGACGCGTTCTCCGGCGCCTTCTTCCTCAACGCCGGCCTGATCTACAAACACAGCGCGCAATTGCGCCTGGACCTGAATGCCTACAACATGCTGGGCTGGAAGGACCCCAAGTACAACAGCCGCAATGTGCAGTCCCGTATGGGCATGTGGCGGGCCGAGGCACCCGCCCTGGCGCTGGCGCTCAGCTACTCGATGTAGAGCCGAAGCAGATTGCCACCGGGCTGCCGACCGCAATGAATTGACCGGTGAAGTCGAGGCCGCCATCCGCCCTAACGGCGAAAACAGCCAGATGGTCACTGCGCTGATTGCACACATACATGAAGCGCCCGCTCGGGTCGAAGGCAAAGCTGCGCGGATAGGAGCCGCGCGTCCATTCATGACCCGATAAGGCCAGCGAGCCGTCCGACGCAACCGCGAATATCGCGACCGAATCATGCAGTCGATTCAAGCAATAGAGCCAACGACCATCGGGGCTGAAGCGCAAATCCGCCGCAAAGTTTGTGCCCTTGAAGCCCGCCGGCAAGCTGCTCAGCTCGGCGCGCGCCGTCAGCCGCCCAGTGGCCGCGTCAAAGTGCAACCAAGCCAGCGTGGACGCTTCTTCATTCAAGACATAGCAATGCTGAGCCTGCTGAGGATGGAAAACGAAATGGCGTGGGCCGGCACCGGGCGAGGCGGCAAAGGTCTGCGGCGTCGACAGCTGGCCGCTCTGCGCATCAAAGCGCCAGCTGATCATCAGATCCAGGCCCAGATCACTGACCAGCAAATAGCGCCCGCTGGGGTCAAGCCGCGCCATATGGGCATGCGGGCCATCGTGATCGCTGATCGCAAAGCTGCCCGGGCTGCTGAGTGCCGCCGGCTGCGGCCCGAGCGGCCGGTTGCCGAATACCTCGGCATGGCGCATCAAGGCCAAGGGCGCGCTCAAGCCACCGTCGGCCGCCAGCGCGAGAACCGCCACCGAGCCGCCGCCGTAATTGGCGACAAAAACGAAGCGCTCGGCGTCGTCGAGACTCAGATGCACGGGCCTGGCGCCACCGGCGCTAACGCTATTGATCAGCGTTAACGTGCCGCTCTGGGCATCGCGCGCATAGGCGGTGATCGTTCCAGCGCCGCCTTCTGCGTCTTCATGCTCATTGGCCACATACAGGCGCGAGCCGTCGGCGTTGCTGCACAGCCAGCTCGGGTTGCGCGGGCCCTCGGTGACTGCCAAGGGCCGCAGATCGCCGCTATTCGGGCCTTGTGCAAAGCTGTAGAGCCCCAGGCCATTGGGCCCATAGCTGCCGACATAGGCGTGGGCGCAAGGTGTTGCAGCTGGGAGACTGGGGTTCAAGGACATATTTTCTCGTGAATTGACGGCGGACTCAGATACGCAGGCGTACGCCTCGCGCAGCCAATTGTTTCACCAGCAATGCGACCGCAACCGCATAGGCCAAGCCGAAGCCGATGCCGACCAGACCGGTGCGCAAGAACAAGGGGAACTCCAGCCGAGCCAAACTCATCAGCCCCTCCACGATGAAGGGGATCAAGTAGGCGACCAAGGGGTTGGCTGCCACCGGCTCAAGCAGCCCCGGCAACAAGCTGCGCCCGCGCACATCGATCCATTGATACAAGGCAGCGAAGATCAGCACGCAGGCCGCAGCACTGTACAAAGCCCAACTTGGCGTCGCGTAAATCTTGGAGATCTTGAACTCCGGCCGCAACCAAGTTGCGGCCAGCGCCAGCAAGAGCGCGAAGGCAAAGGCAAATGCAAAACGCTTGGCCGGCCCGTCTTCGGACAGCTGATTGAAGAACAACATCGCCGTCACACAACCGCTGAGCACCAAAGATGCATGGCTGAAGTGCGCGTCCTGGCTGAACAAGAGACTCAGCAAGACTTGGCCCTCTACTGCAGGCGCCCGGTTCAGGGCGAAGTAGGCGGCGCAAAACGCGGTGCAGGCCAGCAAGCCAAGGACGCGTCCGCGGCATAGCTGAAAGCAGACGCAGCCGATCAGATAGGCCCAGCCGATCAAGCCCAGGATGCCCCACCACTGCGGCCTCATGCCGTCTAGCCCGGTCGGGCCGCCCCGGTACATCAGGGCCAGCCCGATGAACAAGCCAGCACCCGCCATGCGCCAAGGCAGAGCCAAGGCAGGGCCGCCGCGCAGCGAACCCCAGACAAGAAAGGCAGCGACAAAGCACAACAGGGCCCAGACTTGAATCGGCAACAGCATCGAAGCGGCATGGAAGCCCAATTCCGCATTGACCATGAAGAAGCCGATCACCACCAGCCCCAGCGCGCGCTGCAAGACATCACCCTGCACCTGCCGGCCGCTGTCGCCTTTGCCGAAGCGCTGCTGCAAGGCAAAGGGAATCGACATGCCGACGATGAACAAGAAGGCCGGGAAGACCGCATCGACAAAGGTCATCGCATCCGCATCGGCCGGCATATGGCGCATCCACTGCGGCAGGCCGATCACCGAGTGCCACTCGTTGACGGTGATCATCACCAGCACGGTGAGCGCGCGAAAGATGTCGATCGAGTTGATGCGGCCGCTGCGCACCTTCAGCCAGGGTGCGTTGCTTGTTGTCGTTATTGTCTTGCTCATGCCGAAGGTTCAAGGATTTGCAAAATGGCGGGCCACCCAGCGGCCCGCCGCGAACACCATCAATACTCGACGCCAATCCGTACCCCGAACATGCGCGGATCATTCCAAGTGCCCTTGACCCAGCCGTCGCCGCCGGCCAGTGAATTCTTGCTCATCTTGTTGCCCAGATTCAGCACATAGGCCTCGACATGCCAGTCTTTCGGTCCACGCAATTTGATTGACGCATCGACCTTGGCGTAGGCCGCCTGGGCATCCGAGATATGCGGGTTGTCCAAATTGCGCAGCGTGAAGTACATCTTGTCTTGCCACTTCAAATTGAACCAAGGAGTCAGCTTGTAGCCACCACCCAAGTTGAAGTCCTGCGAGAAGCTGACGCCAAAGCTGTACTTGGGCGCCAGCGGCAGCTGGTTGCCGGTGATGTCATAGACATTGCGGCCAGCCAGGGTCGGATCGCTGCCTTGGTAGGCAGGAGGGCAGGCGGTTGCCCCCATCTCACCACGGTAGTCACACAACCAGTTATCGCTGAAACTCGGGTAGTCCTTCATCTTGGTGCTCAGGTAGGAGAAGAAGCCTCCCAGACGCGCACCGGCCCAGGGCTTGTAATCGACCTCCAACTCCAAGCCGGCGATGTCAACCACGCCAACATTGATGGTCTGCCAAGTATTGTGAATGTCGCAACCGATCGAGTTGGCCGGGCATTGCTCGGTCGGTTTGAACTTGGTCATGAAGGCGTCGCCAGTGACCTGCATGTCCTTGTACTTGCTGTAGAAGGCGGTGGCCGACAAGCTCAGGCGGTTCTCCAGCATCAAGCCCTTGTAACCGAACTCGAAGTTGGTGACGGTTTCCGGCTTGTAGGGCAAGAAGGTCGCCTTGCCAGCGTATTGGCCCTCGCAAGCATGTTCCGTGCAAAACGGATCCTTGTCACCGAAACCGCCGGCCTTGTAGCCGGTCGCCAGTGAGCTATAGACCATGTCCTTGGGCGTGAGCTGCTTCATCAAACCAAGCCGGTAGGTGAACTTTTTCCAGGACTCCGCATGGTCGTTGTGCGCCGGCTCGCCATAGCCGGCATAAGCGCCGACACCGGCGAAGGCGCCCATATCCTTGGTCAAGTCCTTTGTGCTGTGCGGGCGGAAGCCCTCCGCACCCGGATGACCTGGGTCATAACGGCCGTTGTAATAAGTGCCGTCATAACTGTTGTACGTGCCGTAGTTGCGTCCACCGATGTCTTCCTTGGAATCCCAGCTGTAACGCCCACCCAGGGTCGCGGTCCAGGTCGGGGCAAATTTCCAGTCGGCCTGTGCAAACAAGGCCTTGGAGTCGACCGGCCGATTGGCCTGAGCAAAGTAGGCGCTGGCCGGCAAGCCGTAGGGTGCGGTCATCAACATGTCTTGCGCATAGTTGATCTGGTTCTTTTCATGCATCCAGAACGCACCCAGCACATATTGCAAGTTGTCGGTCTTTTGCTTGAACTGCAACTCATGCACGGTCGAGATGTACTTCGAATCTATCGTGTTCGACGAGTTGTCGGCGATAGGCCAAACGCCCCACTGCTCTTCGTCGGACGACACCGGCAAATGGACATTCACCTGGCTGGCCAGCGGGTGATAACCGGCATCATCATCGGTCTGCTGCGAGCGGCGCTGGTCCGCATAGGCAAAGTTGTATTCCAGCGTCGAGCTTTTGTTCAGATTCCAGATCAAGCCGCCGCGCACGGTGTCGATCGACATATCGATCTTGCCCGGCACGTTGACCTTGGCATCCCATTTGCCGCCCGGGCAAGCATAGGCAGTGCCGGCCGCTTGGTCGCAATCCTTCATGGCCAGTTCGCCGGCACCTGAATTCTGAAACTTCTCGTAGGACAAGGAGGCTTCAATCTCGTTGCTGAACTTGGCGCGCGCGCTGATGCGGCCCGCCCATTCGTCCTTGTTGTAGTAGTAGTCCTTCTTGCCGACCTTGCTGTTGCGGCGCTGATCGACGTCCGGAATGCCGTCCGGCTGCAGGCCATGCACCGGGTCATAGACATCGGTGAAATCCTGGCTTTGGTTGATCCAGCCATCACGCGTGACCTTGCTCAAGGTGGCGCGGATTGCGAACTTGTCGCTGATCCCGATGTTTTGCACCAGATTGAACTGGCGCTTGTTGTAGTTGCCAAAATCGACCTCGGTCGAACCATAGGTCTCACCGAACTCGGGTTTGGCCGGGATGATGTTGACGCTGCCGGCGGTCGAGTTGCGGCCGAACAAGGTGCCTTGCGGGCCACGCAAGACTTCGACTTGCTCGAGGTCGAACATCAAGGCCATCGCGCCTTGCGGGCGTGGCGAGTACAGGCCGCCGACATGGAGGCCCACGGCCGGGTCGCCGATCTCGGTGAAGTTGTTCGAGCTGACGCCTCGGATGCTGATCTGCACGCCCGAATCGGCGCCGGTTGAAATCTGCATATTCGGCACCGAACCCGACAGGCCGCGCACATCGGTGATGCCCTCGCGTGTCAGCTTCTCCTGGGTGACGGCGGTCACCGCCACCGGAGTTTGCAGCAGGCTGGAGCTGACGCGCGTGGCCGTCACCATCACGGTAGGCAATTCGTTAGTTGCGGCAGCGGCCTTTGCATCATTGCCGGCGGCCGGCGCTTGCTGGGCAAACGCGGGCATGGCCATGCCGAGCAAGGCGACCACCGCCAAACGGGTCGCCGTAGGCTTCAGCAATATGGCCGGGCTTCGGCCGGGGCGGAATGAAAGGATAGCTACGCGCATGTCTTGTCTCCTGCTGTCTTTTTGCAAATCTAAGCAAGGCCCGCGGCATCGCCTCGGCTACTTGACTTGCAACAAGTGTCTCTATTGCGTCCTCTCGGTTTCCTTACGAAACCATCAAGGTTTCCTTAAGGTGACGACCAGCAAGCAAGCCCAGATGCCCCGCCCCAGAGGCAAACTGGCGCAGCCAAGCCTGCGCCAGTGAAAACCCTGAGTTCACAGACAACCCCGATCGGCGCGCTTGCCGTCAGGGCTTCGCCCACCGCTTCAAGTCAGCGTCAGCAGCCCAGTTTCACGCCCGGAGTCACCTCGAACTTGGCGCTGGCGCGCTGGTAGAAGTCGATCCGCCGCGCCACCTGCTTGCCGGCATAGGAGTCGACCGGCTGGCCGCATTCCAGCGCGCCGTTGATGCTGCGAATGGTCTCGCCAAAGCCCGCGCCGTTCACCATCGCCTGATGCGGCGTCATGCTGCCGGGGCCGTTCTGGTTCATCCAGTACCAGAGTGCGGTTTGCCAGGCGACCTTGGAGTCGCGCGCGACGCGGTCGGGGTCGGCCCACAGATCCAGTCCGATCGCGCGGCCGGCGGCCAGGTATTGATAGTTCCAGGACAGCTGAATCGGCCCGCGGCCGTAATACTGCTGGCCCGGCGCACAGGTCTGGCCGGCCTCGAGGCTGCAGTACTTGTCGTAGTTGGCCTGGTTGTATTCGCGCACCGCCTTCAGCTCATCCGACTCATGCGCGATATTGGCGAGAAAGGCCGCCATCTCCTGACGCCGCTGGACATCGCTACCGCTGCCCGCGAATGCTGGAAAAGAGCGCACCGCTTGCACAAATCCCTCATACGAATAGAAGTCTATGCGCTGAGGAAAGAGCATTTCGAACTGGGCCTGCGAGGGCAAAAACTGCGCATCCTTGGGCGGGGCTGCGACACAGGCCGAAAGCAACAGCGCGGTGGCTGTCAACAAGGCGGCTTGCTTGGTTCTGGCGGCGTCAAACATCGGGATTCTCCATGCTGCGATATGGGCTGCACTATCTCGTGTTTTGCTTCGCCCTTGGCTCAAGAATTCCTTAAGTGTGCGTTAATGCGACGCTTGCTACAGTTGCCCGCATGAAAATTTGCCTCGTTGAAGACGACTTGGAACTCGGGCACTCGGTGCAATCGCTGATTCAAGATGGCGGCCATGAAGTAGTGTGGGTGCGCCGCATCACCGAAGCGCGCTACTGGCTGGAGCAGTCGGTGTTTGACGCGGTGGTCTTGGACCTGGGCCTGCCCGATGGCAACGGCCTGGACCTTTTGCGCAGCATTCGCCAACAGGACAAGCAGATGCCGCTGATCGTGATCACCGCCCGCGACGGCATTGAGGACCGCCTGCACGGCCTGGACAGCGGCGCCGATGACTATCTGGTCAAACCCTTTGCCGGCCCGGAACTGCTGGCGCGCCTGCGTGCGGTGGCGCGGCGCTCGGGTCTGGCGCAAGAGTCCGATATGCAGGCATGGGAGGTCAAAGACCTCAAACTTGATGAGCGCCGCATGGTGCTGACGCGCGGCGACACCGTCATCAACCTGTCCAAGACCGAGTTCACCATTCTGCTGACCCTGCTGAAGCTGCCCGACCGCGTCGTCACACGCCGCGAGCTGGAGGCGCGCGCGCTGCCTAACGCCGACAGCCATGCACTCGATGTCCATATGTTCAATCTGCGCAAGAAGATTGGCGAAGGCTATGTGCGCACCGTGCGCGGCGTCGGCTTTGTGGTGGAGCGCAAATGACGGGGCCATTGGCCAACGATTCTGCACCCGCAGCGGGGGCCACCAGCTCCTTGTTCGGCCGCACCTTTGGCGCGTTTTGCGCGGTGCTGTTGCTGATCTGGATCTTGCTGATGGTGCGCGAAATCCACGAGGTTCGCGTCGTCAACACGCGCAATGGCCAGGCCTCCAACCAGCTCTGGGCCGAGCATGCCCGCATGCAGGCCAGCCTGTGGGCCGATCAGCCCGAGCGCCTGCAGGCCGCCCTGGCCGAACTGGAACATCTACGCGAACAGGAGTGGATGGCGATCGGCTATGAAGCGCCCATCATTGCGCTGCAAGTCTGGCAAGGCGATCGGCTCTTGTATCGCCAAGGCCCGCCCGAAATGGGCGACCGCATGACGCCCGATGAGCAGCGCTTCGAGAGCGATGCGCGCTGGCTCTATGTGCAGGCACAAGCGCCCGAGCTGGGCTTGGTCGTGCGGCGCTGGCAGGAGGTGCCGGGCGACTGGCATTTCAGCGCCGACGGCCTGAGCTATTACGCCCGCCCCTTGTTCTACAGCCTGCCGGTGATGCTGCTGGTCGCCTGGCTGCTTTTGCGCGCCGGCTTTGCGCCGCTGCAGCGCATCGGCGCACAGATCGCACAGCGCTCGGCCAAGGACCTGTCCGCCTTGCCGGCGACGCCCTATCGCGAGTTGGCACCGGTGGTCAACTCGGTCAATGACCTGATGGCGCGCCTGCAAGAACGGCTGGAGCGCGAGCGCGAATTCTTGCTCGACGCCGCCCATGAATTGAAGACGCCGCTGGCGGTGATGCAACTGAATGCCGAATCGCTGCAGGACGCACCACCCGGCCCGCGCCGCAATGAGTCGGTGCTGCGTCTGAACGAGGGCGTCAAACGTGCCACTCACACGGTGCACCAATTGCTCGCCTTGGCTCGCTCGGGCTCGGACCAGGAAAGCACCGCGCTGCGCCCGCTCGATTTGGTGGCGCTGGTGCGTGACCGCATCGCCTTGAGCAGCCAGTTGGCGCTGCAGCGCGACATCGAGCTTGAGCTGGACGCGCCCGAGAGTTGCGAGCTGGCCATGAACCGCGAAAGCATCGGCGCCCTGGTCGACAATCTGGTCGGCAACGCGGTCAAATATTCGCCCAGCGGAAGCCTGGTGCGGGTGGCCATAACAGCGGATGTGGGCGGCATCGAACTCCGCGTCACCGATCAAGGGCCGGGCATCCCGGTCGAGATGCACCGCAAGGTATTCGAACGCTTCTTCCGCCTGCCCGATCAAACCCAGTCGGGCAGCGGCCTCGGCCTGGCCATTGTCGAGCGGGCTGCGGCGCAGCATGGGGCGTTGCTCAGCTTGAGCGAAGCCGCGGGAGGGCAAGGCTTGCGCGTGACGGTGAGGTTCAAGACCCCGGTTTGATGGGCCGGCCGAACGGCCCCTGATGCTTTCCTGATGCCCACAGTGCTAAGGTTGCGCGCATGCAAGAAAAGCGGATGGCGAGATATTTCAAAACCTTGTTTGAGCTGGCGCCCGCCGGCCTGATCTGGGGCGCGACTTGGTGGTTGATGTTCTGGCTGGACGGGCGCGTCAACCTGGCCAATATGGCGATGTTGCTGGTATTGGGGGCGGCGCTGGCCAGCCTGTGGCTACCGCTGGCCAGGGCGATTCTCGTCAGTCTGGGCTCGGTGCTGCTGTTCAACTGGTGTTTCGTCAGCCCGCGTGGCAGCCTGACGGTCGAAGGCAATCAGCACCTCTTGCTGCTGGCGGCCATGCTGGCCTTGAGTTGCGTTACCGCTCTATTGATCGCGAGCCTGCGTCGCCAGGCCGCGCTGGCCAGGCGGCAGGCCGGTCAAGCCGAGCGCTTGCGGGCCTTCAACGACAGCCTGCGCGAGGCGCGCGACTGGGCCAGCCTGGCGCCGCTGCTGCAGGCCGAAATGCAGACCCAACTGGACGCATCGGTGCAACTGATGCTGCTGCACCAGGACCAAACCCTACCGCAACAGAACTTGCCCGAGGCCGTGCAATGGCAGACCGATGGCGGCCAAGCCCCCAGCGCCGAGCAAAGCGCCGGCCTTTGGCAATGCCTGCGCCTGGCCCAAGCCTTTGGGCCCGGCACCGGCCGCTTTGAGGAGCAACCGGCCTGGTATTTGCCAATCCGCGGGCGCGGTGCCAGCTTGGGCGCGGCGCTGCTGCAGCCAAGCCGCAGCCAAGCGCTTGATGCCGGCCTGCTGACCCATATGCAATTGTTGTGCACGCAAATGGGCCTGGCGCTGGAGCGCTTGGCGACCGAACATCTGGCCCAATTGGCGCGCGACGAGGCGGCCTCGCAGGCCAATCGCAACGCCTTGCTGGCGGCGATCTCGCATGACTTTCGCACCCCGCTGGCCTGCATCATGGGGGCCGCCTCCTCCTTGCTGGATCAAGATGCGCGACTCAGCCCGGCGCAGCGCGCGCGACTGGCCGCCACCATCATCGACGAGACCGAGGCCTTGAACAATATGACGGCCAACAGCCTGCAACTGGCGCGCCTGGACGCGCCCGGCGTACTGCTGCGCTTGGACTGGGAGTCGGCCGAAGAGATCGTCGGCGCGGTGCTGCGGCGCGCCCGCCAGCGCCATGCCACGCTAACGTCAAACGCAGACGGTCCAACCGCCAGCGAGTTGCAAGCCCGGCTTGAGCCGGGGCTGCCGCTGCTGCGCTGCGACGCGCTGCTCTTGACCCAGCTGCTGGGAAATTTGGTCGACAACGCGCAGAAATATGCACCCCGCTCATGCATCGAAATATCGGCCCGCACCGCGCTTGAAGGTAGCGCGCGCTTCATTGTTCTGGCGGTGCGCGACCGCGGCCCCGGCGTCGGGCTGGCCTGGCGCGAGCGCATCTTTGAAGCCTTTCAACGCGGCGCCGAACAGCAGCATGCGGCCGGACCGGATGCCACCTCGCGCCGCGGCGCCGGCGTCGGCCTGGCCGCCTGCCGGGCGATTGCCAACGCGCATGGCGGCCGCATGCGCTACCGGGCACGCCGGCATGGAGGCGCCAGTTTCGAATGCTGGCTACCCAGCGTCACGCCGCCGCAAGCCGAGGAGATGTCCGCATGAGCTTGTTGAGAATCTTGTTGTTGGAAGACGACCGCGAGTTGCGTGCCACCTTGGCCAGCGCACTGCGGGTGGAGGGTTATGAGCTGCTCTGCGCCGCCAGTCTGGCCGAGGCACGGGCCTTGCTCATCCACGCCGAGCCGGCCGATCTGATCTTGCTCGACCTGGGCCTGCCGGATGGCGACGGCGCCGAGTTGCTGGCCCAGCTGCGCCATGACAAGAGCACCCCGGTGCTGATCATCTCGGCGCGCGAACAAGACGCGCACAAGGTGCAGCTGCTCGACGCCGGTGCCGACGACTATCTGGTCAAGCCCTTCAGCATCAGCGAGCTGTTGGCGCGCATGCGCGTGGCCTTGCGCCACCGCGGCGTGCACACCCGACCGGCGCAGACGCTGTATGAGCAACAAGGCCTGCGGGTTGATCTGGCCGCACACAGCGTCAGCCTGAACGGCGCCGATATCCACCTGACGCCGACCGAGTTCAAGCTGCTGGCGCGACTGGTGCGCAACGCCGGCCAGGTGCTGACGCATCGCACGCTGCTGGCCGAAGTCTGGGGGCCGGAGTTTGTCGAGCACACCCATTATTTGCGGCTCTATATGGGGCAGTTGCGCGCCAAGCTCGAAGCCACACCGGCCGACCCGCAGCGCTTGCTGACCGAGCCAGGGGTGGGCTACAGATTGGTCGAGGGCGGGGGCTGAGCGCAGAGATACTGGGGCCTCTTCGGTCCAAAGAAAGGTCGCCATCATGAGGCCCCTGCTATTGCTGAGTTTGCTGTTCACGGTTGTGCTGTTGAGCGCTTGCGAGGTGCTCTACGACATCGGTCAGGACAACGCGCTGAAGGACTGCGAGCGTATCGTCGACACGGTCGGCCGCAACGAGTGCGTGAAGCGAAACCGCAAGCCTTACGGCAGCTACGAGAAAGAGCGTCAGCAACAGCTGAAGAAGTAGCCAAGGCGAGTCGGCATTGCCGGCTGCGGACCCGCGGAAATCAGGCCTATCCCCCGGGCCTGAGGTTCGCGGCGCCGCTCGCCCCTACGACAAACCGCCGCAGGCGCGCTGCAGCACCGCGTCCAATGCCGCTTGGCCCAACACCCCGCAGCCATAGACTCGCCCGCCGCCAGGCTCGAAGCGCGAAGCGATAAAGGCCTCGGCCACCGGCTGCGGCGAAGTTTGGCGCAGCAGCAGCGCCTGCCCCAAAAGCAGCAACCCCTGGGTAAAGCGGCGGCCGCTCGCCTCCAGCTGTTCGACCGGCAGGGTCAGGTCTTGCCGCAGCGCCTGCAAGGCAGCAAGCAGACGCGGCTCGCCATGGGCCCGTTGCTGCCAATCATCGAACAGCACTTGCAAAGCCTCGGGTTCGCGCGTCGCGGCACGCAACACATCCAGGCACATCACATTGCCGGAGCCCTCCCAGATCGAATTGACCGGTGCCTCACGGTAAAGCCGGGCGAGCGTACCCTCTTCCACATAGCCGTTGCCGCCCAGCACCTCCATCGCCTCGCCGGTCAACTCCACCGCGCGCTTGCAGACCCAGAACTTGGCGGCCGGCGTCATGATGCGCTTCCAGGCGCGCTCCAGCGGCCCGGCAGTCATCCCGTCATCGCGTTCGAAAGCTTCGGCCAGACGCAGCATCACCGCGGTGGCGGCCTCGCTCTCCAGCGCCAAGTCGGCCAGCACCACCCGCATCAAGGGCTGTTGCGCCAGCGGCTTGCCGAACACCACCCGACGCCTCGCCCAGTGCAAGGCCTGCATCAGGGCTTGGCGCATGATCGCCGCACTGCCGATAACGCAATTCAGCCGGGTATAGCCGGCCATCTCGATGATGGTCGGGATACCTCGGCCCTCCTCGCCCAGCATCAACCCCCAAGCATCAAGGAACTCGACCTCGCTGCTCGAGTTCGACTTGTTGCCCAACTTATTCTTCAAGCGCTGGATCTGCACCGGGTTCTTGCTGTCATCCGGCCGCCAGCGCGGCACATAGAAGCAAGAGTGGCCGGATGGGCTGCGTGCGACGACCAGATGGGCGTCGCACATCGGCGCACTGAAGAACCATTTGTGCCCGCGCAGCAAATACTCGCCGCCGCGTCCGCCTGCGCCCAGCGGCGTGGCCTCGGTCGTGTTGGAGCGCACATCCGAGCCGCCCTGCTTCTCGGTCATACCCATGCCCAGCCAGATCGAGTGCTTGTGCGCGACAGGCAGGTCGCGGGCGTCGTAGCGCCTTGAGTGCAGCTTGTCGCGCAGCGCCGCGTAAAGCGCCGGCTCCTTTTGCAGCACCGGAATGCTGGCCTGCGTCATCGTCGCCGGGCATAAGGTGCCGGCCTCGATCTGGCCATGCAGATACATGCCGGCGGCAAAGGCCGTCCAGCGGCCGGCGCGCGCCGGCTCCTCGAAGCTCAGTGAGACCAGGCCTTGCGCACGGTAGATCGCCAACAACTGATGCCAGGCGGGGTGAAAGTCCACCTGATCAATGCGCCGACCGCGGGCGTCGAAGGTCTTCAGCTCGGGAACATAACGATTGGCCTGCTCGGCCAATTGGTAGGTTTCGCTCTTGCCCAACAGCAAGCCGTAGTCGGACAGTTGCGGCGCATGCCAACCGGCACCGGCGCGCTGCACGCCCTCGACCAAGGCGGGGTCGGTGTCGAACAACGCGTAGTCGCGCAACTCATCGACCTGGTTGCTGAGGCTGTGCGTCTGCCAGTTCATCGCCATCTCCTGCAATGCCGTTTTGCCTGAGTGTAGACCGCCCTGTCAGCCGGGTCGCGGCACGGCATCGGGCCGCGACAGGCGATGGTTTCGAACTCGCGCGCGCTGGGGCTTACTCAAGCTCACTGTGCCTTGGGTCGACCATAGTTGGCGGTGAAGCTGGCCTTGGCCAGCGAGTTGCCGTTGATCATGTAGCCGGCCAAAGCGGCCGTGGCATCGGCCGGGATTTCCAACTTCTCGGTCTTGAGCGCGTGCACCGTGAAGATGTAGCGGTGTGGCTTGTCGCCTTGCGGCGGGCAGGTGCCGCCCCAAGCGGCAACGCCATAGTCGATGCGAACCTGGCTTGCGCCCTTGGGCAGATTCGCGCCGCCCACAAGACCGGCGTCCGGCTTGAGTTCGCTGACATCCGCCGGCAAGTTGATGACTGACCAATGCCACCAACCCGAGCCTGTCGGAGCGTCAGGGTCGTACACCGTCACGGCAAAGGACTTGGTGCCTGCGGGGGCGCCGCTCCATTGCAGCGCCGGCGACTTGTTCTCGCCGGTGCAGCCAAAGCCGTTGAACTCGAACTTTTTGTCCATCATGCCGCCCGCCTTGATGTCGGGGCTGCTGAGCTTGAACTCGGCGGCTTGGATAAGGGCGGATGCGCCGATCAGCGCAGTTGCAAAGAGGATACGTTTCATGGTTTGCTTTCAAACAAGGAAGAGGCTCCATATTGCCTGGCCTTGTTGTTGGCCGTTAGCCCGCGGGCTTCAAAAGCTGTGCGCCGCAGCGCAGAGCGGCCTCAAGGCCTCAAATGGGACGGCGTGTATCCGAAACGCTCACGAAACGCAGCAGAAAACCGGCTATGGGAATCGTAGCCACATCGAGCCGCGACCTCCGAAACTTGCAGGCCGGAATCCTGCAGCAGGGCCATGGCGGTCTCCAACCTGACCTCGCGAATACATTGACTAACCGATGCCGATTCTTCGGCCAATCTGCGCTGCAAGGTACTGGCACCAAGATGAAACGCCTGGGCCACATCGCTCAACGACCAGTTGGCTTGGGGCCGCTGAGCAACCAGGCGACGCACGCGGTCTGCCCAAGCCAGTTCGCGGGTGGCGGTGAAAACCAAGCCGCGCTCCGCCAGCAGCAACAACACTTCGAGCGCCCGATGCTCGCGCATCGTGTTTGAAGACTCGCCGTCCTTCAGCGCCGCCAGCGCATGGCTGAAGGTGGCGGAGAAATTCTCATCCGCCACCGAACTGGCGCAGCCCTGCACGGAAGGCGTGGCCGAAAACTGGCCAAATCGCTGATGAAATCGCTCGATCAAATTGGGCGTAAAACCAATCAGCCTGGCCTCATAACGCCCGCCCGCCTTGGGCTCGTTGATCATGTCCCACTGCGTCAAGCGCGGGATGACGAAGACCTGCCCCGCAGTGAACTGGACTTCGCCTGCCGGCGCAACCAATCGCTTGCGCCCGCTCATGACCCAGCCGACGAGGTCATCGCGCACGGTTGCCGTTCGCACCAGATGCGGCACCGCGGTGGAAATCGTCTGGGCCGTGGCGTCGCTGAATGCTTGTTGCATGCTGGAAATGAAATGAAGTTGCAGGCTCGATTGATTCAGGCAGCTCAAGGGAATTATGGGGCTCAGGAAGTGGCTGTGCACCGTTGAAACGATTGTTTCATGAGCGGCGGCGCAGCTCTCTTATGCGGTCCTTATGCGTTCCTAATGCGCCGGCCCTCACAGTGCAGACATCCATCCCACCACCATGTCCTCCGCCAACGGAGCAATCAGATGACTACGAACACACATCAAACATCACAAACAAAGGGAATCTGGTTCCCGGCCAAGCGCTACGGCTGGGGCTGGGGCTTGCCCATCCGCTGGCAAGGCTGGGTGGTGCTCGTCGTCTACGTCGGCTTGATGAGCCTGATGCCCTATTTGCTATCCCCCGAACGGCAGGCAATTGCCTTCTTTTCCAGCGTGACGCTGTTGACCGCCTTGTTGCTGCTGATTTGCTGGCGCAAGGGTGAACGAGCACGCTGGCATTGGGGCGCGAGCAAGTCGGATTGAGTGAACTGAGTCAGAACAATAGCCCGGCTCGAGGGCCATAACGGAGGACTTCCCATGAGCATCAATAATCGCTATCGAGTTGACGGTTACGCAAGACCCGGAGCCATGCTGCGCGACCTTGGCCTGGCGCTGCTGGCCCTCCTTGTGCTCGTCTGGCTGTGGCCGCTGCGCACCGTACCGACAGGCTCGCGCGGCGTCATCACCGTAGGCGGCGCAATCAAGGGCATCGAGGCGGAGGGCTTCACCTTGATCGCGCCCTGGCAACGGCTCGACATCTTCAATATCCGGGCCGAGGAGGCCAGCGTCGAGAACGCCGAGGGCAGCACCAGCGACACCCAGCCGGTCAAGGTCAGCCTGACGGTACGCTACAGCATCCAGACCCATCGGGTCGCCGAGGTGTTTGAAAAATACAGCCACGACGGCAACCTGCAGTCCTATGTGCAGACCGCCACGCAGGAGGTCTTCAAGGCCGTAACTGCCAAGTACAACGCACCCGATCTGATCGCCAAGCGCGGCCTGGTGTCCAGCGATATCTTGTCGGCGCTGCGTCTCAAGCTGGAGCTCTACGGGGCGCAGGTCATCAACGTCGACATGCGCAATTTCTCGTTCTCGGCCGACTATATGAGTGCGATCAACCAAAAGGTCACGCAGGAGCAGTTGCGCCTGGCGGCCGAAAACAAGGTGCGCACGGTCGAGGCCGAGCAGAAGCAAAAAGTTGCGGTCGCCGAGGCCGAGGCCACCGCACTGAAGGCGAAGGCGGACGGCGAGGCCTATGCCAATCTGAAGATCGCCACCGCGCAGGCCGATGCGCTGCGGATTCAAAACTCCGCGCTGGCTCAGAACAAGGATGTGCTGGAGTTGCGCCGCATCGAGGTCGAGATGGTCAAGGCCGGCAAATGGAACGGCGCGCTGCCGGTGAATGTCTATGCGGGCGCGCCGATTCCCTTTTTCAACCCAGGCGGCGCGACGGCCAAATAGGCGCGCCGGCCGGCAGCCGCTCAGATGGGTAGTTCGGTGTAGTAGCGTCCACCGTGAAAGATCAGCGGCTGGGCGCCTTCGCGCCAGCTGCAGTTTTCGACTTCGCCGACAAAAATGACGTGGTCGCCCTCTTCGTACTGGCTGCGGTTGGCGCATTCAAAAACGGCGGCGACCCCTTCCAGCACCGGCGCACCGCCGACCCCCTCGCTCCATGCGACCCCGGCAAAACGGTCGATGTCCCGGGTGGCGAAGCGCTGCGCCAACTCCTTTTGGTCGGCCGCCAGGATGTTGATTGCGTAATGCGAACCTCGACTGAAGACCGGCATCGAGCCGGCCTTTTGACCCAGGCTCCACAACACCAAGGGCGGATTCAGCGACACGGAGTTGAAAGAGTTGGCGGTCAGGCCGACCAGACTGCCATCGGGCGCACGCGCGGTGACGATGGTGACGCCGGTGGCAAACATGCCCAAGGCGGCTCGAAAGCCTTGGGGCTGGAGCACCGTGAGCACGCTAGGCTCGCCGGGGTTGGAGGTGGCGGTTGATTTCGGCATTCGGCATTGTTGACCAAAAGACTATGTCTCTGCCGATGGGCGGAAATAAGCCCTTCGCACACAGGCCTCAGAATAGCCCCCGACACCAGCCAATTGCCTCCCCATTTTTGTCATGCCCCAAGATTTCGATTACCGTCCCGAAGTACAACTGCCCGCTGCGCCCTCCTATGGTTTCGGCAACTGCGCCTGCCATCGCGAAAGCGGCGGCGGCATCCAGCGTTCACGGCGCATTTTCACCGGCCTGCTCGGCGCTTCGGCGCTGCTGCCGGCTTGGGCCAGCGAGGGGGTCGAGGTTGGCAAGACCAGCGTGCTGACCCGTTTCGTGTCGGCCGAAGGGATTGAATCGGCCGGCGCCCAGAACTACCAGCAGATGATGGTCAAGGCCAATCAACAACGCGCCTTGGCGCCCGCCAACCACCCGCAGTTGCTAAGGCTACGGGCCATCGCCGAACGCATCATTGCGCAGTCTTTCACCTGGAATCCACGCGCCAAGCAATGGCGGTGGGAGGTCAATCTGATTGCCGACCCGCAGCTCAATGCCTTTTGCATGCCGGGCGGCAAGATCGCCTTCTTTTACGGAATTCTGGAGAAGCTCAAGCTGAGCGACGACGAGGTCGCCACCATCATGGGGCATGAAGTGGCGCATGCGCTGCGCGAACATGCGCGCGAGCGGATGGCCAAAACCAATGCCACTCGCCTGGGCGCCGGGGTACTGTCCAGCCTTCTGGGGCTGGGCAATGTCGGCGACGCGGTGCTGGGCATGGGCGGGCAATTGCTGACGCTGACCTTCAGCCGAGAGGATGAAAGCGAGGCCGATCTGGTCGGCATGGAATTGGCCGCAAGGGCTGGCTATGACCCGGCTGCCGGCGTCAGCCTGTGGCAAAAAATGAGTGCAGGCGGCAAAAGCGCACCACCGCAATGGCTGTCCACCCACCCTGCCGGCCCGACCCGGATTCGCGACATCGAGGCCAATTTGCCCAAGGTCCAAGGCCTGTATGACAGAGCCGAAAAGCCCAAGCAGCGTTTTGAGGTGGCGCCGCCGCTGCCAAGGCGGGCCGCGCCGGGTTGAATGAAGGTTTACGGCACAGCATGAAAAAAGCCCCCAAGGTTCTGCGCCTTGGGGGCTTTTTATTGACAGCGAGCGATGACTAGCCTTGTACGCCCAGCCGCTTGTTGATGAACCATTGCTGGGCAATCGACAAGATATTGTTGGTCAGCCAATACAGCACCAGTCCGGACGGGAAGACGAAGAACATGAAGCTGAAGGCCAGCGGCATGAACCACATCATCTTGGCCTGCATCGGATCGGGTGGCGTCGGGTTCAACCAGACCTGGAACAAGCTGGACGCCGTCATCAACAGCGGCAGAATGAAGTATGGGTCCTTGGCCGAGAGGTCAACAATCCAGCCCAGCCAAGGCGCGCCGCGCATTTCAACCGTCGACAGCAAAACCCAGTACAGCCCCATGAAGAAAGGCATCTGCAGGAAGATCGGCAGGCAGCCGCCGATCGGGTTGACCTTTTCTTCGCGATAGATGCGCATCATTTCCTGCTGCATCTCGGCCGGCTTGTCTTTCAGGCGCTCGCGCATGGCTTGCACCTTGGGGCCGACGGCCTTCATCTTGGCCATGCTCTTGTAGGCGCTCGCGTTGAGCCAGTAGAAGGCGATCTTCAGCAACACGACCAGCGCAATGATGGCCCAGCCCCAGTTGCCCAGCATCGCGTGCAGTTTTTCCAGCAACCAGAACAGCGGCTTGGCCAGGATGGCGAAGATGCCGTAGTCCTTCACCAACTCGAGGCCAGGCGCCAATGCGGCCAGCTTGTTTTCTTCCTGCGGGCCGACAAACAGTTGGTCTTGATGACTGGCGGTGGCTCCGGCAGCGACGGCCGGCAGCGTGAACACCATGCCGACGGCGTACTGCTCGGGCACCGCGCCCTTGACCTTGTTGATGAAGAACTCGCGCGGCGCGGCGTCGTTATGCAGCCAAGCGCTGGCGAAGTAATGCTGAACCATCGCGACCCAGCCGTTGTCGGCGCTCTTGTCGATTTCAACCTTGCCCTTGTCGATGTCCTTGAACTCGACCTTCTGGAACTTGGCCTTGTCGGTGTAGAGCGCCGGGCCGGTGAAGGTCGAGGTGAACGCTGTGCCGCCTGGGCCGGCCGTGCCGTTGCGCACCAGTTGCACATAGACCTGCGGGGTCAGGGCGGCAGCGCCGACATTGACGATCTCATGCTTGACGCCGATGACATAGTCGCCACGCTTGAAGGTGAAGGTCTTGATGTACTTGACGCCGCCCTGCTCGGCCGACTCCATACGCACGCTCAACTCATTGGCGCCGTCCTTCAATTCGCGCTCGCCTGCCTGCACGCTCATCAAGGTGTTGTGGGTCGGCAGGGCCTCGCCCTGACTGCCGATCAAGCCGCTTTGAGCCTTGTAGCTCTGGCCGGCGCTGTCCAACAGCACGATAGGTGCTTGCGCGTTGACCGGCTTGGGCTTGATGCCGACCGCCTGCAAGATCGGGTCAAACAGACCCGGCTCGGGGCCGCTCAGATATTTGGGCAGCTCAACCCGGGTGACATCGCCGCCCAAGGTGTCCAGCGTGACGTCAAGCACATCGGTCTTGATGTGGACTTTTTCACCGGCCAAGGCAGCGGCAGGCGCGGCCACAGCCGCCATGCCGGCTTGAGCGCCGGGCAGCGCATTGGCCGCGGAAGGAACGGCGGTCGCCCCGTTCGGCCCGGCCGGAGCAACAGCGGCGACTTTCGGCGCCGGCGGGCTGAACATGGATGGTTGCCCATTGTGTTTTTGCCAGCCGTCCCAGAGCAGGACGAGAGACATGGTGAACACCACCCACAGCACGGTGCGGCGTATATCGGTCATGAGGAGGCTTCTGGATTGGAGTTTCGAGGAGGGGACGCAGGCACGCACCCGAGACGGGTGAACAGGCCGGGCGCATTGTCAGGCACGCCGTCATGGCCGCCTTCGCAAAACGGATTGCACCGCAAGATGCGGTGCACGGTCAGGTAGCTACCCGCCAACGCACCGTGGCGCTGCAGCGCTTCGAGCGAATAGGCCGAGCAAGTCGGCTCAAAACGGCAAGACGCACCGAGCCAAGGGCTCAGCAGCAAACGGTAGCCACGCACCAAGCCAATCAAGGCCCGCTGCGCAATCGATGCAATGGTGAGCATATCGGGAGGCCTGCCGCTCAGGGCTTGGAGCGAGCCAGCACACGGCCGACCAACTGCGCCAGCTCGGTATGCACGGCCGAACGCAAGGCATCCGAGGCTGCGCTGGGGAACAGCTTGCGGTCGAAAGGCGCGCGCAACCGCACCACCCACAAGCCGGGCGGCAAAGCGGGTTGTTCGGCAAAGGCAGCTCGGATCTGGCGCTTCATCAGCGAGCGAGTCACCGATCGTTTCGCATGGCGTTTGGGCACGATGGCACCCAGCCAGCAAGCGTCGGGCGGCACTTCATCCACAGGCTTGTGGATGACTTGTGCATCGCCTGTTGATAACTTGACTGCGGCGGTGGATAAGACCTTGGCAGGCTTGCTAGGACAGGCGGCAAGATGGTGTACCGCGAAATGACTGCTGCGCACGCGGCTGGAGCTGGCCAGCACGCGCTCAAAGTCGGCCGATCGCACGATGCGGCCGATCATGACTCTGCTATCTAGACTTAGACAGCCAGGCGTTTGCGGCCCTTGGCGCGGCGCGCAGCGATGACGGCGCGGCCGCCGCGTGTCTTCATGCGAACCAGAAAACCGTGGGTACGGGCGCGGCGGGTCTTGGAGGCTTGGTAAGTACGTTTCATGATGAGGCCCTCTAGGCAGAAATAGCGAAGGTCTAAGGACGTCGGATGACGCTTTAGCGGTTGTTGGCGATCAGTCGCCGGCTTGCAAAACGGATTGCGGTTTGCACCCCGGACGTCGGGTGGCTGCCGGCTCGAGATCAATCCAAGCCAAAAACCACGCTGCGACGGCCACTGATGTGTGCCGCGCCGGGGCGCCGCTTATGCGTTCGCATGCACTCGCAAACCTTGGCAGACTCCGCTCACAACGAGTCATTCGACCCGCCGCATTCGGTTGAGTACCGCCCAAGCTCACCAGCGCCGCGTGGATAGGCGTCCGGCAAAAGGCCGCAAGTTCATGCGGTCGGTGGCCAAACATTCCTACTCCGCTTTATCCAGCGTCCGGAAAACCCGCGATTACACCAAAGAATTGAAGCGAGGTCAACACTTGACTGATTGCCGCAGCGCCCTGCCTGGGCTTGGTGCATCCAAAAAATCTGTGGATAACTATCGGTTTTACGGCTTGGGACCCGT
The DNA here is from genome assembly GCF_025717515.1 of Roseateles oligotrophus. Classification (GTDB taxonomy): domain Bacteria; phylum Pseudomonadota; class Gammaproteobacteria; order Burkholderiales; family Burkholderiaceae_C; genus Paucibacter_A; species Paucibacter_A oligotrophus. The sequence goes on along the minus strand of NZ_JAJIRN010000009.1, from coordinate 334,635 downwards.
ACAATCCGGCCGCTCTAGAACAAGTTTTCCACAATGAGCGCAGACATGCTTGGCGTAACAAGCTCAGACATATTTGATGCAGATGGCGCGATGACAGACCACTCAATTCCGGTTGCAGCCACCGCCGACACCAACTCGAACAACAACTCGAGCCTTTGGCAACTCAGCTGCGAAAGGCTGGTTGCCGAGTTGCCGGAGCAGCAATTCAACACCTGGATTCGCCCCTTGCCGCCAGCGGTCATTACCGATAGCGCGGAAGCAGGCGGCCTGGTCGTGTCCCTGCGCGTCCCGAACCGTTTCAAACTTGACTGGATTCGCAACCAGTACGCTGGCCGCATCGAATCGATTCTGTCCGAACTGGCCGGCAGGCCGGCTCGCCTGGATCTGGCACTGGCAACACGTGACTCGCAGGCCCGTTTGGCTCCTGCGGCAACGGCCACGCCGACGAGCCAGCCCGTGATGGCGCCTGGGCAAGTGCTGCACAACGGACTGCGTCCGGTGTCCATCAATCCCGGCAATCAGGCGAGCCCGACGGTGGCCGATGGCACCCAAGGCGGCGGCGCGGCCATGCTTGCTCAGCCTTCGCAACAACAGGCTCAGAAGCCCCAGAGCCCGCCTCAAAATTTGCCGCCGAGCGCCAGTCGCCACCGCATCAATAGCGCGCTGACCTTTGACAACCTGGTGCCCGGCCGCGCCAATCAGATGGCCCGCACCGCCGCGCTGCATGTGGCCGGCGCGCCGGGGGCGATGTACAACCCGCTGTTCATTTATGGCGGCGTCGGCCTGGGCAAGACCCATTTGATCCATGCCGTCGGCAACGCCTTGCTGAAGGACAAGCCCGACGCTCGCGTGCTCTATCTGCATGCCGAGCAGTTCATCTCCGACGTGGTGAAGAACTACCAGCGCAAGACCTTTGATGAGCTGAAGGCCAAGTACCACTCGCTCGATCTGCTGCTGATCGACGATGTGCAGTTCTTCGCCGGCAAGGAGCGCACGCAAGAAGAGTTCTTCAATGCCTTCGAGGCCTTGCTGGCCAAGCGCGCTCACATCATCATGACCAGCGACACCTACCCCAAGGGTCTGGCCGATATCGATGAGCGCCTGACCAGCCGTTTTGATGCCGGGCTGACGGTGGCGATCGAGCCGCCCGAGCTGGAAATGCGCGTCGCGATTCTGATCAAGAAGGCCGAGGCCGAACAGACGCCGATGCCCGAGGATGTCGCCTTCTTCATCGCCAAGAACGTGCGCGCCAATGTGCGTGAGCTCGAAGGCGCGCTGCGCAAGGTCTTGGCCTACAGCCGCTTCAGCCACAAGGAAATCAATATCCAGCTGGCGCGCGAGGCATTGAAGGACTTGCTGTCGATCCAGAACCGGCAGATCTCGGTCGAGAACATCCAGAAGACCGTGGCCGACTTCTACAAGATCAAGATCGCCGATATGTACAGCAAGAAGCGCCCAGCCAGCATTGCCCGGCCACGCCAGATCGCCATGTATATCGCCAAGGAGCTGACGCAAAAGAGCCTGCCCGAAATCGGCGAGCTGTTCGGCGGGCGCGACCACACGACGGTCTTGCACGCGGTGCGCAAGATCGGCGGCGAGCGCCAGAAGAATACCGAGCTGAACCAGCAACTGCATGTGCTGGAGCAGACGCTGAAAGGTTGATCCAGCGCCAAATTGCGTCTATCCGAGGTACGGAAGTCAAAAGACTTGGCTTGCCTCGGCAAAAAATGGCCTTCGAGTAGGTCAAAATGCGGGGCGCTGCCGTGAGACGGCCAGCCCGGTTAGAACAAGCCAGATAAGCGGAAAGAGGTTGACATGATTGTGTTGAAAGCCCCCCAAGACAAGGTGCTCGGCGCCCTACAGGCGGTTGCAGGCATCGTGGAGAGGCGCCACACCCTGCCCGTTCTTGCCAACGTACTGATACGCAAGCAAGGCGCGAACCTGGAGCTGACCACCAGCGACCTGGAAATTCAAGTCCGCACCACGGCCGAGTTGGGCGGCGATGCCGGCGACTTCAGCACCACAGTGGGCGCACGCAAGCTGATCGACATCCTGCGCTCGATGCCGGCCGACCAGACCGTTTCGCTAACTGCCAATGCTTCCAAGCTGACGCTGCAAGGTGGCAAGAGCCGCTTCACGCTGCAGACCTTACCGGCCGACGACTTCCCGTTGGTGCAAGAGGCGGCCGACTTCGGCCCCGCCTTCGCCGTGCCGCAAAAGACCCTCAAGCACCTGATCAACCAGGTGCATTTCTCGATGGCGGTGCATGACATACGCTATTACCTGAACGGCATCTTGTTCGTCGCCGAAGGCAAGAGCCTGACGCTCGTCGCCACCGACGGCCACCGTCTGGCGCTGGCGCAGGCGGAGCTGGAGACCGAGATCCCCAAGCAAGAAGTCATCCTGCCGCGCAAGACCGTGCTGGAACTGATGCGCTTGCTGAAGGATGGCGGCAAGGACGCAGCCGACGAGCAGCCGATCGAAATGCGCTTTGCCGGCAACCAGGCCAAGTTCAGCTTCTCCGGCATGGAGTTCGTCACCAAGCTGGTCGAGGGCAAGTTCCCCGACTACAACCGCGTGATCCCGAAGAGCCACAAGTTCAACGTCACGCTGGGCCGCCTGCAACTGCTGGCCAGCCTGCAGCGCGCCGCCATCCTGACCAGCGAGAAGTTCAAGGCCGTACGCCTTTCCTTCGAGCCCGGTCAGTTGTCGATCGTGTCCAGCAATGCCGAGCAAGAAGACGCCCGCGAAGAAATCGACATCGACTACGCCGGCGACCTGATCGAGACCGGCTTCAACGTCACCTATCTGATGGACGTGCTGCAGAACATGAGCCAAGAGATGGTCAGCATCGACCTGAACGACAGCTCGGCCAGCGCCCTGATCACCATCCCCGAGCAGACCGGCTTCAAATACGTCGTCATGCCAATGCGGATCTAGCCCGGCCAAGACAGAGTTTCAACCAGAGCGGGCCTAGGCCCGCTTGTGCGCTTTTGAAGGGCTTGAGTTTTGGCCCAAGTTAGAGAGAGTTCCAGATGACAGATGCCCAGAATCCCGAATCCAACCCGGCTGAAAATGCAAGCGCCAATGCCGAAGGCCTGACCGACAAGCAAACGGCGGCAGCCGCCTCGGGTGGCGTTTACGGCGCCGATTCGATCCAGATCCTGGAAGGCCTGGAAGCGGTGCGCAAGCGCCCGGGCATGTATATCGGTGACACCTCCGACGGCACCGGTCTGCACCACCTGGTCTTCGAAGTCGTCGACAACTCGATCGACGAATCGCTGGCCGGCCATTGCGACGACATCATCGTCACCATCCATACCGACAACTCGATCAGCGTCATCGACAACGGCCGCGGCATCCCGACCGACGTCAAGATGGACGACAAGCATGAGCCCAAGCGCAGTGCCGCCGAAATCGCCTTAACCGAGCTGCATGCCGGCGGCAAGTTCAACCAGAACAGCTACAAGGTCTCCGGCGGTCTGCACGGCGTCGGCGTTAGCTGCGTGAACGGCCTGTCCAAGACGCTGCGCCTGACGGTGCGCCGCGATGGCAAGATTCACCAACTCGATTTCAAGCAAGGCGTGCCGCAAGACCGCGTGCTGGAAATGCGTGACGGCTTTGAGGTCAGCCCGATGAAGATCGTCGGCGAGACCGACAAGCGCGGCACCGAAGTCCACTTCGTGCCCGACACCGAGATCTTCCAGACCAATAACGAGTTCCATTACGACATCCTGGCCAAGCGCCTGCGTGAGCTGAGCTTCTTGAACAACGGCGTGAAGATCCGCCTGGTCGACGAGCGCAACAACAAGGAAGACAACTTCGCCTACGCGGGCGGCGTCAAGGGCTTTGTCGAGTTCATCAACAAGGGCAAGAACACCCTGCACCCGACGATCTTCCACGCCCAAGGCGACAAGATCAGCGACCAAGGCACCAATGTCGGCGTCGAGGTCTCGATGCAGTGGAACGAGAGCTATAACGAGAACGTGCTCTGCTTCACCAACAACATCCCGCAGCGTGACGGCGGCACCCACCTGACCGGTCTGCGCGCGGCGATGACGCGGGTCTTGAACAAATACATCACCGACAACGACCTCGCCAAAAAGGCCAAGGTCGAGGTGGCCGGCGACGATATGCGCGAAGGCCTGGCCTGCGTGGTCTCGGTCAAGGTGCCCGAGCCCAAGTTCAGCTCGCAGACCAAGGACAAACTGGTGTCATCCGAGGTGCGTGCACCGGTGGAAGACATCGTCAGCCGCCTGCTGACCGACTATCTGCTCGAGAACCCGATCGACGCCAAGATCATCTGCGGCAAGATCCTGGACGCTGCCCGCGCCCGTGAAGCGGCCCGCAAAGCACGCGAGATGACTCGTCGCAAGGGTGTGCTGGACGGCCTGGGCCTGCCGGGCAAGCTGGCCGACTGCCAGGAAAAAGACCCCGCGCTGTGCGAAATCTACATCGTCGAGGGCGACTCCGCCGGCGGCTCCGCCAAGCAGGGTCGCGATCGCAAGTTCCAGGCCATCCTGCCGCTGCGCGGCAAGATTCTGAACGTCGAGAAGGCGCGTTATGAGAAGTTGCTGACCAGCAATGAAATCCTGACGCTGATCACCGCCCTGGGCACCGGCATCGGCCGCGGCGCCGGCAGCGATGACTTCAACCCCGACAAGCTGCGCTACCACCGCATCATCATCATGACCGACGCGGACGTTGACGGCGCCCACATCCGCACGCTCTTGCTGACCTTCTTCTACCGTCAAATGCCGGAGTTATGCGAACGCGGCCATATCTATATCGCCCAGCCGCCGCTCTACAAGGTCAAGGTCGGCAAGCATGAGCAGTACCTGAAGGACGCGCATGAGCTGGACGGCTTCCTGCTCAAGATCGCGATGCAGGACGCCCATCTGCACACCGGTATCGGCGATGCTGTGCTCAGCGGCGAGACGCTGGAAACCCTGGCGCGCCAATATGTCGCGGCCGAGAGCGTGATCACCCGCCTGTCCAACTGGATGGACTTTGAAGCGCTGCGCGTGCTCTCCAGTGGCCTGGCCATCAATCTCGACAACAAGGAAGCCGCCGAAGCCGCAGCCGTCGCCATGCAAGGCGCGCTGCACGAAGCCGAGGTGCACAGCGAGTACGACGAGCGCACCGACAAACTGTTGCTGCGCATCAGCCGCAAGCAGCATGGCAACACCCGTTCCAGCGTCATCAATGCCGACTTTGTGCACAGCGCCGACTACGCGGTGCTGGCCAGCGCCGGCGTGACCTTCAAGGGCCTGATCGGCGAAAACGCCGTGGTGCGCAAGGGTGAAGGCGAGAAGGCCAAGGAAAGCAAGATCCCCGACTTCCGCACGGCGATGTCCTGGCTAATGACCCAGGCCGAGAACTCCGTCGGTCGTCAGCGTTATAAAGGGCTGGGTGAAATGAACCCCAGCCAGTTGTGGGAAACGACGATGGACCCGACCGTGCGCCGCCTGCTGCGCGTGCAGATCGACGACGCCATCGAAGCCGACCGCGTGTTCACGATGCTGATGGGCGACGAAGTTGAGCCCAGGCGCGAATTCATCGAGCAAAACGCGCTGAGGGCCGGGAATATCGACGTTTGATCAGCCGCGCATAGCAGTTCCAAGCAGTTGGCAGGACTGCGGACCTAATAAATCCGCAATCGGCTCTCCGAGAGTTTGGCTCACTCTCCTTCTCGCCGGCTCACTCTATGCGTGGGCAGATGGAAGGGCGGCCTGTTCCCGTTCTGGCCATGCTCAAGGATGCACAGCTTGAGGGCCCGTACCACCATGGCCGAGGTGGCTCGACAAGACGGTCCTGCAAATCCGAACGCCAGCAATTCAGGCGCCGGCTCGAGCTCAAGGGTGCGACATGAAGCATGTACCTCCTGCACGCCCGTCGAGAACAAGAGCTCCGCCACGTTCTCGGAGTTGATGCCGCTGCCGGCCAGGATCTGGATTCGACTCCGGCTTTGCTCGACCAAAGAGGCGAGTTGGGCTGCGCCGGCAGGCGCGCTCGGCGCACCACCCGAACTGAGGATTCGGTGAAAGCCCAGGGAAATTGCTTCCTCCAACGCTGTCGTTTGGTCGCGCACAAGATCGAAGGCGCGGTGCAGCGTCAACTGGAGTCCTTCGGCGCGCCTTGCCAGCCGACCGAGCATGGCGAGGTCGAGTGAGCCTTCGCGGGTCAAGGCACCGATGGCGACACCGGCAAGGCCCAGCTCGGCGGCCAACTCGATGTCACGCAACATCACCCGCTCTTCGGCCGCGGAGTACAGGAAGCCACCGCTTCTTGGGCGAATCAGTGCGACCACGGGTACCGAATGATGGCTGGCCTCGGCCATCAACCCGGCCGAGGGCGTGAGGCCCCCTATTGCCAAGCTGCTGCACAACTCGATGCGGTCGGCGCCGCCTTGAATCGCCGCGTTCAACCCCGCGACATCATCGACACAGACTTCCAGGAGGCTCATCGGCTTGCTCGCTCGCTCGTCTATTCGGGTGAGATCAGGTGAGATCAGGCGTACGCATAGGCGGCGCCGATGAGACCGGCCCGGTCGTTCAGCAGGCTTGGAACGACCAGGGCGCGGTCGCTGTTGCGCAGAATTTGCCTGCGCACCGCCACGTCGAGTGCGCTGACGAGATCGCTGCATCGACTCAGCCCTCCGCACACCGGCACCACGCTCGCGCCGGTGACGTTGACGACGAGTGCCAGCGGGCCCGAAATGAGTTCGATATAGGCGGCAACCGTCGCAAGGGCCATGGGCTCGCCGGCCATCCAATCATCCAGAATCTGATGGCTGCTCAGATCGGTCTGACTCAAGAAGGCATGCAGCCGCTCCAGCCCGCGCGCGCCACCGACCGTGTCAGCGCAACCGCTCATGCCGCAGCCGCACCGGAATCGAGGCACTCGGACGCTGCGGCCATCGCCAGACCGGACCATCGCCTCGTTCACGATGGGGCCATGCCCCCATTCGCCGGTGAGGCCGCCCGCACCCCGGACGAGCCGCCCGTCGACGACCAGCCCACCCCCGACACCGGTGCCGAGGACGGCACAAAACACGACGCCGTGGCCGACGCCCGCCCCCACCCGAGCCTCCGCCAATGCCGCGCAATCCGCATCATTGGTGACCACCACGGGCATACCCAGCAGCGCCGCCAGCTCCTTGGCCAGCGACCGGGTGTTCAGGCAGGGAATGTTGGCCGCCACCAACTGGCCGGTCTGCGGCGATACGACGCCCGCGATGGAGATGGACAGGGCCGCCGACGGTTTCGCAAACACGCGAACTGCCCCGCTGAGCGCGGCACAGAATTGCCCCCAATCCTTCGTCGGTGTCGGCACCGTGGCGAGCAACTCGCAGTCATCGCCTGGCCTATGCCTCGCCAGGCGAATGTGAGAGCCGCCGATGTCCGCAAGCAGCACATCTCGCGGCGCAATAGTGGATCGAGCAGCGTCTGCTTCAGGCTCGAGATCTCTGGACTGCTTCATCGCCAAATATCGGGCCGCTTGGCCTAACGCGCCGCGTACATCGATGCGTATTTGGCGCCGAAATAGAAGATGAAGGTATAGCAGGCAGCCGGCAGCAGGAAGGACAGTTGCACCCCCAAAGAATCGGCCAGCGCACCTTGCGCAAAGGGCACCAAGGCCCCGCCGACGATGGCCATGCACAGGATGCCCGAGCCCTGCCCCGTGTACTTGCCCAGGCCATGCAGCGCCATGCTGAAGATGGTCGGGAACATGATGGAGTTGCACAGGCCCACAGCCAGGATGGCCCACATCGCGACGCTGCCCTGACCAAACACGGCCGCCAGCACCAACGCTATTGCCGCCAGCGAGTTGAAGGCCAGCGTCTTGCCCGGACTGACCGCGCGCATCACCACAAAGCCGATGAAGCGGCCCACCATCGCGCCGCCCCAGTAAATGCTGACATAACGCGCAGCGTCGGCGTGTGCCAAGCCGGCAATCTGCGACTCGCCGAGGAAGTTGACCAGGAAGCTGCCGATGCTGACTTCCGCGCCGACGTACAGGAAGATGCCGATGGCACCCAGCACCAGGTGCTTATGCGCCCAGGCCGAACCATGGCCCTCTCCGGCCACCGCCACATCGTCGCTGTCGGCGATCTGCGGCAGCTTGGCGGCCCAGAACAACAGGGCCAGCAGCGCCAAGGCACCGGCCAGCCCCAGGTAAGGGACGCGCACGCTTGCGACATCGGCCGTCGCACCCACGGCCGACAGGATCAACAGGCCGCCAACGGCCGGGCCGATGGTGGTGCCCAGGGAGTTGAAGGCCTGGGTCAGCGTCAAGCGGCTGGATGCCGTGCGCGCGGCCCCAAGCACCGTCACATAAGGGTTGGCCGCCACCTGCAGCACGGTGATCCCCGAGGCCAGCACGAAGAACGCGAACAGGAACAAGCCATAACCGCTGGACGAAGCGGGATAAAACAGCGCGCAGCCGACGGCCGCGATCAGCAAGCCGGCCACCGCCCCTTTTTGGTAGCCAATGCGTCGGATCAGCGCGCCGGCCGGCAGCGACACGATGAAGTAGGCGCCGAAGAAACAGAACTGCACCAACATCGCCTGCACATAGCTCAGCGTGTAGATCGCCTTCAGATGCGGGATCAGCACATCGTTCAACGAGGTGATCAAGCCCCACATGAAGAAAAGAATCGTGACGATGACGAGCGGGCTGGTGTTGCTCTGGGCAGCGCCGCCTTCCTGCTGGAGTGCGGCGGACGCCGCGTTTCTTGCCGCGCTGCTTGCGGTGCTGGGTGCCATGTTTGCCATGATGTTTGTCTCCTGATCTAGGTCTAATTGTTTGCGGGGTCGGCCATACAGCCCGTCAAGGTGTCATCCCGCCGGGTGGATGGGGCAGATCGCGGGCACGCGTGCCCCAACCCTGGATATCCGGCTGCGCCGAGAGCTTAAACGCCAAGCTGCCGGCAGACTGCAACTGTTCCCAATCCAGCCACACCTTGTTGAGGCTGCGGCCGCCCAAGCTCACCGACTTCACGAAACGGGGCTCGCCGGGCTTGGCCTCGGGCGCCTCGATGCGCAGCGTGCGGCCTGTGCCGAGGTCGATTTCGGCGACCGCGAAGCGCGGCGCGTGCAACAAGAAGCGCCCGCTGCCCGGCATGTCGGGGTACAAGCCCAGCGCACTGAACAAATACCAGGCCGACATCGTGCCGAGATCGTCGTTACCGGTGACGCCGTTGGGCGCGTTGCCGAACAGCGTCTCCGCCGCGCGCAGCACCGTCGTGGTCTTCCAGGGTTGGCCGATCAGGGTATAGACCCACGGTGCATGCAGGTCGGGCTCGTTATTCGGGTTGTAGCGGAACTGGCTGTAATAGCTGTACGGGCCCACCACCCAGGACTTGCGCACCGCCGCCGCCGGGTCGGCCAGCAAGGCCTCGTAGTCGAAGAACAAGTCCAGGCGTTGGGCGGCCAGGGGCTGTCCGCCCATGGCCGAGACGAGGCCGGGGATGTCTTGCGGCACCAGCCATTGGTACTGCCAGGCGGTGCCCTCATGGAAGCCGCGCTCGGAGCGCGGGTCATAGCCGCCATTGAGCTCGCTGAACCAGCTGCCGTCCGGGCGGCGCGGGCGCGGGAAGCCGCGCTGGCCAGTGGCCGCGTCGAGCACGCTGTCGTCCCAGACACGGCGCCAGTTCAGGCCGCGCTGGGCCAGCACTTGGGCGTCCTTGCTGTGGCCTAGGGCCTTGGCCATCAAGGCCAGCGAACCGTCGGCGAGCGAATACTCCAGTGTGGACGACGCGCCATGATGCGGGTCGACGTCCATGCCCTTGGAAAAAAAGCCGCGGTCGTACTGGACATAGCCATGGCTCAGATAGCTGGGGTTGCCGGCCCGGCCTTGCGCACGGATGCGGTGCGGCGGCACCCCGAAGGCGTTCTCGCGCAGCGCTGCGTAGGCTTCTTGCTCACGACCCTTGAGCGCACCGAAGCGCCACAAGTCAACCAAGAAGGGCGTGACCGGGTCGCCGGTCATGATGTTGGTCTCAAAATTGGCATAGCCCCAGCGTGGCAGCCAGCCGCCCTGCTCGCGGATTTTCAGCACCGAGTTGGCGATGTCGCGCGCACGCTCTGGCCGCAGCAGCGCCAGCAGCTGGTTCTGCGTGCGGTAGGTATCCCACAGCGAGAAGAACTCGTAATAGGTCCAGCCTTTGGCGCTGTGTACCGCATCGTCATAGCCGCGGTAGCGGCCATCGGCGTCGCTGCCGGTCAGCGGCTGCAGCAGCGAGTGATAAAGCGCGGTGTAGAACACGGTGCGATCGTCGGTGCTGCCGCCCTCGATGCGCACGCTGCTCAGCTCGCGCTGCCAGTCGGCCTGGGCCCGCGTGCGCATAGCGTCGAAACTCAGCGGCAAGCCGCCGGCGGCCACACCGTCGGCGCGCAGATTGACGCGCGCGCCCTCGGCATCGACATGCGAGATCGCGCTGACGGCCGTCACCGCTTGGCCGTCCTTCAGATCAAAGCTCAGCCAGGCGCCATGCGGGCGCGCCTCGCCCTGGTGGCTTGGGCCTCGGGCGCCCGGCCAAGCGCCGGCGCCGTCCCAAATACCGTGGGCGACAAAGGGCCGGTCGAAGACCATGCGGAACCAGGTCGTGTACTGGGCGCCGCCGCAGAAGCTCTTGGTGGTGATCTTGCCTTCGACGCTGCGCTCATCCAGCACGCGCAGCTCGCTGCCGACCACCGAGTGCTTCTCGTTGGCCTGGCCGAGGTTGAGCAGCAGATGACCGGTCGGCGTGCTCGCGGCGAAGGTGTAGCGCTCGGCCGCCGCGCGGGTCAGCGCGGTGGCTTCCGCCGTGATGCCGCCATAGCTGCTCAGCTTGACCTTGTAGTAACCCGCTTGGCCGACCTCGCCTTCATGCGTGAACTCGGCGGCATAGCGCTTGTGATCGAAGCTGCCGACCTTGGCGGTGTCGAAATCACCACCGGGGCCGATGCGTCCGGTGACCGGCAACACCGACAGCTGCCCGCCCTGCTCCCAGCAGCCGGCGCCCGACAAGTAGGAGTGGCCGAAGCCACGGATGCGGGTGTCGTTGTAGCGCCAACCGGCGTAATGCTCGCCGGTCGGGCTGACCTGAATCATGCCGAACGGCGCCGACGCACCGGGGAAGGTGTTGCCGTCGTCCTGCGTGCCGATGAAGGTGTTGACCGGCAGCGCAGCGGCTGCGGCTGCGGCCTGAACAGGCAGCGTGAGTGCTGCGAGCAGGCTCAGCAGCCCGACCCGGCAAGGGTGAAGGGAGTGTTTGGGCATGACGGGTGTCTCCTTGCCGCGCTCAGCGGGCCGGCGCCGGCGCCGGCAAGCGCAGCGGATGGGCTTCGGTGTTGAAGGTCACGGCATCAAAGTCCAGCGCCGACTTGGGTGAGAACAGCAGGTAGAAGTACTTGAAGGTCTCGGCGAACAGGAAGCTCTCCATCGAGTCCTCATGCGTCTTGGTCCGCACATCCTTCAGCGCCGCATAGCCCGCCTCGGTGCGGCAGTGGCGCACGAAATCCTCGAAGAACTCACGGCCCATGGCGCGGTAGCGGGTGTCGCCGGTGAGCTGGTGCAGGTAATAGGCCGACTCGACGATTTCGGGTCGCAGCGCGTACTCGGGGGACAGCACCTTCATGGTCCGGTAGTCCATCGATTCGGGCTCGATGCCGTGCAGGCGCCACATGCGCAGATTGGACTCCTGCAGCTTGCGAGCGCGCTTCATGTCTCCGCCCAGGGCCAGCAGGGCCGGCATGAAGGCGTCGAGTGCGCCGTATTGCGTCTTAGTGCGGCGGCCGGTGTTCATGTCGGCATGGCCATACCAAAAGCCGGTCTTGGTGTCCTCGCCCAGCACCTTGTTAACGCCGACGATGCTGTGGTCCCACATGGCCTTGCATTCGCTGTCGCCGAACAGGCGCCAGCATTTGTACAGGTACTCGTAGTAGGAATCGATGCCGCCGCCGATGTGTGCGTCGGTGCGCTCCCATTTGCCGGACTCGACATTGATGGCCGAGCCCACCACCCCATCCGGCGAAGCTCGGCGGTAGGTTTCCACCAGCGCGCGCTTGGCCTTCTCGAAGTAGACCGGCTGGCCGGTCAGCCGGCTCAGCATGCCGAACTCAAGCAACAGGGTGCCGGTCTCGGCCGGGTTGCTGACGGTGCCGCTCACTTTGCCAGTACGGAGATTGACATGGGTGTAGGGCAGCCCGGTTGGCGAATCGAACACCGGCAACAGGCGCCTTCCCAGGTCTTCCGCCTTGGCCAGCAGGCGGGCATCGCCGCTGAGCTGGTAGGCCGAGATCAGGCCGCCGAGCAGGCGAATGGTGATCTCGAAGTTCTGCACCGGCATGTCCTGGTCGAAGGACAGCTGGCTGGCAATCAGCTCGCGGGCTTCGGCGGACTCTTCCTTCAGACCCATCACAAGCAGGGTGCTCAGCGCGTCGACCGGCGTCATCAGCAAAGAGCTCTTGTACCAGTTATGGCCGCTCTTGCTCAGCGGCTTGAGTGCGTCATAGCCCCAGGCATATTGCTTGTAGCCGTGCCAGGCGTGGCGGGCTTCTTCTTTCACGCGCTGCGCCAGCTGAGCAGACTCGGCCTCGCTCACGGGCTTGAAGGCCGGCATGGGCGCTGCCTGGGCCTGCAGTGGCAGCGCAGTCAGCAAGGCCACACACAGGCCGCTCAGGATACGACGGGCGGGCAAGACCAGCGCTGGGCGCAAGGATGGGAAATACTGCGTCATGATGAAACCTCTTCTTGAAGGAGATTGAACAACTGGCCCATGGCCAAAGGTCGAGGTGGGGTGGCACCCGACTCCATGCAGGCTGCGGATCCGGCGGCCAAGGCCGCGTGGAGGTGGGCTTGCAGTGGGCGATCGGGGTGGCGGCTGAGGCTGTAGAGCAGGCCGGCCGCGCTGGCGTCGCCGGCGCCGACCGTATCCACCACGTCCACCACCGGCGCACGCGCATCGCAACGCTGCTCGCCGCTGAACAAGCTGGCACCCTGCCCGCCGCAGGTCAGCAGGCACAGGGCCTGCGGGTTGAGCGCGCGCAAGCGGCCAAGCGCCGCCTCCGGTTCGAGGCCGGGGAAGAGGCCGCGCAGGTCGTCGTCGGACACCTTGATCAGATCGGCCAGCGCCGCCATGCGATGGAGTGTCGGCGTGTAGCGCTCGTCCATCAAGTTGCGGTAATTGGGGTCATAGCTGATGGCAACGCCTTGGGCCTTCAGGCGCTCGGCCATGGCCACCAAACGCGAGGCAAGTGGCTCGCGCGCCAGGCTAATGCCGCCAAAATGGGCCCAGCGCAGCGCGCCCGCCCAACCGTCGGGCAGAGCCTGCTCGTCGAAGTGCAGGTCGGCGCTGTCGTCACCGACGAAGAAATAGCGCGGCGGCTCGCCCTGCTCGACGATCGCCAGCAGCGGCGAACGGTCGATGCGCTGCAGCAGGCGCAGGTCCAAGCCGACGGCTTCGCTGGCGGCCCAGAGCTCGTCGCCGAAGCGGTCGCGGCTGATCGCTCCGGCGAAGGCGGTGCGCTCGCCCAAAGCGGCCAGCGCGCGCGCGACGTTCCAGACCGAGCCGCCGACCCTGGCGACCCATTGTTCCTGGCCTTGATGAATCAGGTCGGTCAGCGCCTCGCCGGCGCACAGCATCAGCGGCGCGTCATCCATGGCGCTCGTCTCCATCCAGCACGGCCACGATGTCGTAGCAGGCACCCATGGTGTGATAGTCGACCTTGCCGGCGGGGCTCTTCTCGTCGCTGAGCTTGCGGTTTTGCCCATCCAGGATGCGGTACCAGGCGCCCTGCTCGTGGTCGACAAAATGGGCCCAACTGTATTCCCACAGGCGCTGGTACCAATCCCAGTAAAAGGCATCGCCGGTGCGCTGCGCAAGCATGGCCGCGGCGGCCGTGCTCTCGGCCTGCACCCAGAAATATTTGTCCGCATCGCAGACAGTAAGGTCGGGTGCGATCGAATAGCACAGGCCGCCATGCTCGCCGTCCCAGCCTTTTTCCACCGCGACCCGGAACAGCCGCTCGGCCGTCGGCAGCGCCCAGCTCAAGTCCTTGCCGAGAAGGCCAGCGCGTGCGTCCAGTTGCAGCAGCAACTTGGCCCATTCGGTGAAATGGCCGGGCTGGTAGCCCCAGGGGCGGAACAGGTTGGCCGGGTCATTGATGTTGAATTGCCAGTCCGGCTGCCAGTCAGTGTCGTAATGCTCCCAGATCAGGCCGCCGCAGCGCTCGGCCTGGCGCTGGGTGATGTTGAAAGCCAGGGTGTAGGCGCGCTCCAGATAGCGCGCCTCGCCGGTGGCCTGGTGCGCCGCCAGCAGCGCCTCGCAGGCATGCATATTGGCATTTTGCCCACGGTAGCTCGAGCGCACGCGCCAGTCCTGGCTGGCCTCGTCGGCATAGAGGCCGGCCTGAGCATCCCAGAAGCTTTGCTCCATCAGCTCGAAAGTCTCGGCGATCCATGGGCGGGCCTCTTCAAGACCGGCCATCAGCGCATGCGCATAGGCCAGCAGCACGAAGGCTTGGCCGTAGGCATGCTGCGTGCCGTCAACGATTTCGCACCCGCCGCCGGCTTGATCACCACGCCGGATCAGCAGCCAGCTGTAGCCGCCATGAACCGGGTCGCGGTGGGTCTCCCGCAGGAAGCGCAGCGCATGCTTGAGGCCGTCCAGATAGCTCGGGTCATTGAAAGTCCGGTAAGCCATCGCATAGGTGAACACGAAGCGCGTGCTGCTGACCAGATGCCGATGCTGCGCGTCGTAGACGCTGCCGTCGTCCTTGAAGTAGTGGTACATGCCGCCGCGCGGATCGATGCAGCGCGGGTGGTAAAAGCTCATGCTGTGCTGCGCGTGGGCGAGCAGCACCGCCCGAGAGCGAAAGTCGGGGAAATTTGACATGGTGAAGTAGTGGGTTATGTGCGCGCCGTTGGCCGGCCTATTCGTCGCAACTGCTTTCGCGCACGATCATTTCGACCGGGAGGGTCATCTCGGTGGGGGGCTCATCGGGCCTGATGCGCAGCAACAGCTCGACGCCGGCGGCGCCCAGCGCCTCCTTGTCCACGCGCACCGTGCTCAGCGGCGGGACGGCGACGGCGGCGCTGCTGATATCGTCGAAGCCGACGATCATGATGTCGTAGGGGATCTTCAAACCCTCGCTCAGGCAGGTTTTCATGGCCACCAAGGCGGTGCTGTCGTTGTAGCAAAACACGGCGTCGGGCGGCTTGGGGCTGTCGAGCAGGCTGCGCATGGCGAGGACAACCCCTTCGTCGCCCTCACCCATGGTCGGGATGATGAGTTCGAGATCGGGGTCGGCATGGACCCTGGCCTCGAACAGCGCACGGCGAAAACCGCGGTTGCGCTGCTGGATGCTGTAATGCGCCGGCGAGCCGGACAACATTGCGATGCGGCGTTTACCGCTGCGCAGCAGATGGCGCGTGGCGAGGAAACCGCCCAACGCATTGTCCGGATTGATCGACGAAAAACCGCGCCGGTGCATATCCACCAGCACCATCGGCTTGCCCGTCAGCATCAGCGTGCTGAGCACCTCCGGTTCGAAAAATCCGGCGCAAAGAATCGCGTCGGGCTGGTGCACCCGGACCTGCTCCAGCACCGGCTCCGTGGGACCGACGACGATGAAGGACAGCGCAATGCCCTCGCGCCGGCAGGCCTCTTCGGCGCCATGCAGCACCGGGGAGAAGAAGGGGCTGGAGGCCAGCGTGTTGTGCTGGCTATGCAGCAAGAAGGCGATGCGCCGGATGCGCCCCTTCTTCAGTTGCGAGACGTCGTAGCCCAGCCGCGCAGCCGCCTCGCGCACCTTGTTGCGCGTCACCTCGGTCATGCCGGCCTGATTCTTCAGCGCACGCGACACCGTACCTATCGACAGGCCAGTGGCCTCCGCGATATCGCGGATGGTGACCTGGCTCACGCCCGCTTCCCCGGGCGGATTGGCCGGCCTTGCAGCGGGCCAAGCGGCGAAATTAGGTGCATCATGATTCTCCGGTAGTCGGTTTATTAAACGTTTTATCCTGCGTTTACAGGCATTGATCGAGGCCAGAAATTTCCGAGTTCTTCTAGGTGATGTTTATATCTTTCACCTTTTAAGGCGTCAATAAAAGTCATCAAATTGGGCCATTTTTAGCGCCGTTTAGTAAACAAACGTAAGCTATGGTCTCGCCCCCGAGACCGCGCTTCAGTCGCCTTGCAAGAGGCCCGAAACATTCCAGGCACTGAAGCTCTCACCCTCCTTCGCACCCTGCGCAATCCTGACCGCTATGCGATGTCGCCCCGCCTTCAAATCGCCCAAATCAATGTAGATCGGATTTGTAGCGGTCCCCGGGCACCAATTGGAACGACTCAGATCGGAGGAAGAAAGCCCGTCGTTGAAATTGCCTGAAGCCGGGTTGAACAGGCGGAAAGCACCACAGTCCTGCCGCCAGGGCACGAAGGAAAAGACCGGTTTGCCGTCCAGCACGATGGTGTTTTTCTTGGGCAGAAATTCATCGCCATTGGCCCAGCCACCATGGCCGGTCGTGATGTAGCGCAGGCGGGCGTTCTTGAGCGGGCGGTCCAGGCTGAACTTCACTTCCAGGCCCTTGGCCACATCGAACATGGTGGCGTAGTCCTGATTCGCCATCTCCATCACATTGGTGGTGTTGAACAAGGGCATCAGCAGCTGCCGCGAACCACTTCTCTCCTTGGCGTTCTCCTGTGGCTTGGAGAACATCGCCGCCGCCGAATCATTGGGATGGACGGTGATGTTCATGTCGAGCTTGTGGCCGCCCTGGTCGTAGTTGCCGATAAAGACGCCCACAGCCACCTTCTGCCCCGAGAGGCGAACGGCCAGATCGGTGATGTCCATGCGGTAGGGCACGGCCTCGTGCCAGGTCTTGCCCTTGAGTTGGAGGTGGTTGTAATGCTTGACGCCAAAGGGCGTGAAGAAGCGCATCAGCTCGATCAGCGGTGCGTAATCCTCGCTGGCGACCACGCCGCGGTAGGTCTTGCCATTGCCATTCTGGTAGGCCGGCAAGGCTGAAACGCCTTGCTGCAGGCCGTCGAGAAAGCTGCGTTTCTTATCGCTCTTTGACCCCAGCGGAATCACGAACACCGAACCGGTGCGGTCGTAGGCATCGCCGTTGGAGCGGGCCAGCAGATCGACAAAGACCTGGCTGCCGGACTGGACCTCGGGCAGCTGCACCGTCTTCAGCGCGACAGTGCCGTTGGCATAACGGGTCACGCCCTCGCGAGGCTCGCTGTCCTGCGCGGAGAAGTTGACGATCTGGTCCTGGAAGACCGGGATGGTGATGAAGCGGCTTTTCCAGAGACGGTCTTTGTAGCTGAGGCCGTCGAGCAGCTGGACAGCGGCTGCTTCTTGCGCTTCGGCCAGCTTGCCGCCGCCCTGCGCCAGGGCTTGGAGATCCAGACCCTTGAAGGGTTCGATCTGGGTGGCGCGGATCACAAAATTGCCATTGCGCACCAACTCCAGCACCAGGCCTAGCTGATGGCCCAGCACGGTGGGCGCGCCCGCAGCGGGCAGCTCGTTCGTGTACCAAAGCTCGATGGTGTTGGAGTTGACCATGGTCTTGGCTTTTTTGCAGCGGTAGCCGAGGATGGTTTTGGTCTCGCCCTCGCTGAGCTCGAACAACTGCTTGGCCAGCGACTCGCGGTCCAGCGCGGCAATCGTCTCCTCGCCGTTCAGCCGTGCGACTTGAAGCAGTTCGCTAATGCCCGGCTTGATCAGCGTCTGCTCGAAGGGAAACGCGGCCTTGCCGCCGTGAACCGCCTCCGAGCTGATCAGCGCCTCGGACTTGGCGGCAAACAGCAAAACGGCATCCTCACCCTCGACCGGCTTGCCGTTGTAAGTGCGCTGGAAACGCAGTTTCCAACCCTCGGTGGGCTCGGCCAGAGCCAGGGACGGCGCCGTAACAGCGCAGAGGCTGATCATTGCGACGGCGAAAAACGTTTTTGTCATCATGGTGAAACTCCTGCAGGGACGAGGCTCGCCGGACGCTGCTGACCAAGCGCCGGCCGGACCTGCTTGACCCCCTCATCCGGCAGCGCGACGCGCAGCCTGCGCGCCGGTGCCGATTCAAGGCCGAGGAACTCGACCGCCGCAACGCGCTGGAAGCCCGCGTTAGGTGGAATGTCCAGCCGCAGTCCCTGAGCGTCTTGCATCATGCGTAGCGTGCGCGAGGCGCCCTGGCGATAGCCGTAGCCCTCGCCCGCGTCCTGGAACATATCGCTGCTGCCGGCAGCGCCCCAGGCGACATTGAGCGTCAGCGCTGACTGCAGCATCTCGCCGGTGTGCTGCACCGGCGCCTGTGTGGGCACGGTCGCCCCCACGCGGACGAACAGCGGCAGCCGCTCCAGCGGCGCGGGGATGGTGGCGAAGCTGCCGCCTTCATGGCGTTGGCCGCTGTCCCAATCCAGCCAGGCATCGCCCTTGGGGAAGTAGACGAGCCGCTCGCTGCGGCCTTCGTGCAGCACCGGCGCCACCAACAGGTCGGCGCCCAGCAGGAATTGATCGTCGACGAGGCTGGCCTGCGTGTCGCCGGGGTAGGCGAACCAGAGCGGGCGCATGGGCGGCAGACCGGTGCGCTCGCTCGCTTCGAACAGGCTGTAGAGGTAGGGCAGCAGCCGGTAGCGCAACTCGATGATCTGGCGGTTGATGCGCTCATGCTCGGGGCCGAAGGCCCAGGGCTCGCGCGGTGCCGAGACATCACTGGAGTGGGTACGTAGGTAAGGCGTTAGAGCAGCGGCTTGCAGCCAACGCGTGTACAGCTCGGCGCTCGGGCTGCCCATGAAGCCGCCAACATCGGCGCCAACGAAGGGCACGCCCGACACCGACAGATTGGTCAACATCGGGATGGTCAGGGCCAGGTGCGTCCAGGTCGCCGAGTTGTCGCCGGTCCAGACGGCGGCGTAGCGTTGCACGCCTGCAAAGCCGGCGCGCGTCAGCAGCATCGGGCGTTTCTGGGGGCGCAGCCGGCGCAGCCCCTCGAAGCTGGCGCGAGCCATCTGCATGCCGTAGACATTGTGATAGCGGGCATGGCTACCTGGGCGGCCATCGCCGGCGTGCTGGGCGTCGAGCGCAAAGCTCTTCTGCGGGCCGAGGCTGATCTCGGGCTTGGCAAAGCCGTCGGGGGCGAACACGCCGGGCTCGTTCATATCGTTCCAGAAGCCATCGACCCCCAGATCCAGCGGCGCCTCATAAAGGCGGCCAAACCAGTCGCGGGCGGCGGCCGACGTGAAGTCAGGGAAGGCGCAGACGCCTGGCCAAACTTTGGCATTCAGCTCACTCCCGTCGGCATTGCGCATATAGACGCCCGCCGCGCGGCCACTGCGATAGATGGCATAGCCCTCGTCCTTCTTTATGCCAGGATCCACGATGGTGACGGCACGAAAACCCTGTTGGTGCAGCGTGATCAATAGCTCGCCCGGCTGCGGGAAGGTTTGCGGGTTCCAGGTGAAGACGCGGAAGCCATCCATGTGGTCGATGTCGAGGTAAAGCACATCGGCCGGGATGCGGCGCTGGCGGAATTCACGGGCGACGCCCAGCACCTCGTCCTGCGTCTTGTACGACCAGCGCGACTGCTGGTAGCCCAGCGCCCAGAGCGGCGGCAAGGCTCCCCGGCCAGTAAGTGCCGTGTAGTCACTCAGCACGCGCGCCGGGCTGCGCTCGGGCCCGCCGGTGAACACAAAATAGTCCAACTCGCCGCCAGCGGAACCGAAGCGGTAGCGCTGCGGATCGGTCTTGCCCATGTCGAACCAGCTGCGCCAGCTGTTGTTGAAGAACAGGCCGTGGCCGCGCCCCTCGTGCAGCGCGATGAAGAAGGGGATGGCCTGGTAGGACGGGTCGTGGCCGGGCGCGTAGTCGGGCACATCCGAGTTCCACATCACCAGTTGCTGCTGATGGCGCGACAGCGGCAAGGCTTTCTCACCGAAGCCGTAGTAAAGCTCGTAGTCGTCGCGCAGCTTGGCGGTCTCGAAGGAGCCCTCCTCGACATCGAAGGTGGTGGGGCGCGCCGGGTCGTCGGCGCTGACGAGTCGGCCGGCAGCATCAAAGATTTGGATCACCAGCTCGGGGGTCTTGCGGATCACCACGCGCGTGCCGCTTGCGGAGCGCAACTCCAGCGTGGCGCCGTTGAGCGTCGCCATTACGGCCTTGGCCCGCGATGGCGCCTGCGCCATTGCATAAGAGTTATCGGCCTCGAAACGCGCCTTGGGGCTGATGCGCACCCGCACGACGTCGGGCGTAACGAAGCTGATGCGCGCAAGCGCACCGCTGCTCAGGCGCAGGTCATAGCCCTCGTTGGACTTGATCGCCTGCACGACAGCGCCGACGCTGCGCAGCGCGGCTGCAGCAGGCAAGCTGGCCAGCAAGAACAGGAGGCCGATGCAGCAGACGGCGGAGCGATACGGGGGCTTGAAGAACTTCATCGAATTTGGCTATTGATCGAGCGCAGGCGCAGGGACTTGCGCAACATTGCGAGGCTGGCCTTGGACGCCAGCCGCAGGCTGACATGCTCGCCCGGTAGCAGGGTCAGGGCGTTGTCGGACAGCTCGGCATCGATGTCCCCGAAATCGACCCACAGAGCGCGGGCGAGCCCTGCCGCATGGAGCTCGAGCATGTAGCCCTGGCCATCGCGGCGCAGCTGCGCATGCAAGCCCGGATCGGGCCAGAGCATCTCTTTCGCGGTCTTGAAATAGACCACGCCGCGCGACGCCGGTTCGCCGTCCACCCGCAAGTCGAACACCGCGACGGTAGTCGCCGGATCGGCTTGCCCGATCAAGTCGGCATCGGCGTAATCGGCCAGGCTCAATGCCGACAGCGGTGCGAGTTCAACCGGCCGGCGCTCCTCGCGCAGCAGCTTGCCGTCGAGCGCCATCACCCGCAGGCGCAGCTCGCCGCGCAGCGCCTGCGTGCGGTCGTTGAGCAGACTGAGCTGGGTCTGGCCGGCGGCGCCCCGCGTGGCGGCGACCGCGACCGGCGCATAGAAGCGCCGTGCATGGAATTGCAGCGCCTTCCAGCGCCCGAACCAGTCGATGCTGGACCAGGACGCGCCCGGCCACACATCATTGAACTGCCAGTACAAGGAGCCCATCGTGAACGGCCGACTGGCACGGTGATGCAGCGCGGCCAGCTGAATACCCTCGGCCTGCATGACCTGGCTCAGGTAGACAAAGTCGGCGAAATCCTTGGGCTGCCCGAACTCATCATTGATGTATTTCAGCAGTCGCTCATTACCCTTGCCGGCGAGGAATTTCTGATGCGCCTCTATCACCGGGCTGGCCATGCTCTGCTCGCGGCGCTTGGCGAAGGCGTCCACCGTGCGCTGCACCGGCCAAGCCTGCAGGCCATATTCGGACATGAAGCGCGGCGTGATTTCCAGATACTTCGTCACCGGATGGGCCGGGTTGCCCCACACCTCCCAGTAATGCATATCGCCGCTGGCGGGGGTGTTGGCGAGCTCGGCCAGATCGTCACCGGGCGAGCTGGCCCAGTAGGCGATGCCGCCGCCCTCTTCCGCCACGAGCCGGCGCAGCTCGACGCCGAACATCTGCACATAGCCCTGCCAGACCTTGTCGGCAAAGGCCGGATCGGCGGCCTTCATCGCCTGGCCCGGACCCCAATATTTCCAGGCCACTTCTTCCTCGTTATTGCCACACCAAAGTCCCAGGCTGGGGTGATTGCGCAGGCGCCGCACTTGCTCGCGCGCCTCGGCGAGCACGTTGGCACGGAAGGCCTCGTCGTAAGCCGGCTGCATGCCGCCGCCGAACATGAAGTCTTGCCAGACCAGCAGGCCAAACTCATCGGCTAGGTCGAAGAAATCGGCGCTCTCGTAATAGCCGCCGCCCCAACTGCGCAGCATATTCATATTGGCATCGCGCGCCGACTGCAGCACGCGCCGCAATTGCGCTTTGCTGACCCGCGGCTGGAACATATCGAAGGGAATGGTGTTTGCGCCCTTGGCAAAGACCGGGATGCCGTTGACGACGAAATGGAAGCTGCGACCCTTGTCGTCGGGCTCGCGACGCAACTCGATGCTGCGCAGGCCAGTCCTTGTACCGGCCTTGGCGATGGTCGTCTTGCCATCGCTGACTTCAAGCTCGTAGCGATACAGCGGTTGTGCGCCGTAGCCGTTCGGAAACCAGCGCTCAGGACGATCAATATGCAGCGGCAGCTCGATTCGGTTGTCTCCGGCATGCAGCTCGGCGCGACGCTGCGCCGCCAGCGAACGCCGGCCGTCCGGCGCGGTCTGCCACAGGCGCAGTTCGAACGAAGCATCCCGAACCGCCTCGACCGACGCCAGCGCAAGGAGCTCGGCGCGCGCTGCGTCGACATGGTCCTGGCGCAACTGCAAGTCGGCGATTCGCAGCGCATCCCAACTCTGCAACACGACCGGCTTCCAGATGCCGGCAGTGACATAACGCGGGCCCCAGTCCCAACCGTAGTGGTAGCCGGGCTTGCGCACGAAATTGCCGGTCATCGCGTCCGGCGGCTCGTCGCCATAGGGCGAGGGGTAGTTGCCGGCCAGTTTCAGCGGCATCGCCTGCACCTGCGACAGCAGCTTGGTGATGGGTGAGCGCAACACAATCCGCAACTCGTTGCCGGTGGCGCGCAACTGGCCCTGCACCGGCACACGCCAGCTGCGGAAGGCATTGTTCGCTGCCAGCAGCGGGGCGCCATTGAGAGTGACTTCGGCGAAGGTGTCTAGGCCTTCGAACCGCAGCTCGCTGCGGGCCTGATCCAGCGCCGCGCGCGGCACATCGAAGCGCGTGCGGTACTCCCAATCGGCCAAGCCTATCCATTGCTGGCTGGCTTCGGGCGCGCCGACATAGGGGTCGGGAATCAGCTTGGCCGCAAACAGATCGGTATGCACCGTGCCAGGCACCTTGGCCGCATGCCAAGTTGTCGCTTGCGGGTGCGCGGCGGCTGCGGCACTGCCGGGCAGCAGGCGAAAGCTCCAGCCCTTATCGATCAAAAACTCGCCCGGCAGCGCAGCCATTGCCGACGCTGCGAACGCAGCCAGGACGAGCCCGACAAACATTCTCGCGCTCATGGCTTGGGCGCCTTCCAATGCTTGTCTATCCAATCCTGGTGCGCCGGCATTGCCATAACTGCATTCGCCAGCGTGCTGCGCGTGCCCTCGACGAATTCGAGTAATCTGTCCTCCGGCATGTTGTCCACGATAGGGTGGTAGCTTTGCGGCACGATGCCTTGGCCCAGCATCACCTGCACCCAACTCGGCAACGCGAAGAAGTCTTCACCGTTGCGGAGGTAGCGGCCATCACAGCGGAACAGCTCCATCGTCTCGCGCAGACTGTCCGGGATGGACATGGTGCGGCAGTAGTTCCAGAACGGCGAGTCCTCGCGTTCGGTCGCGTGATAGTGCAGGATCAAAAAATCTCGGATCCGCTCATATTCGAAGGCAGTTTCGCGGTTGAAACGCTCGGCCAGCAAGGGATTGAAATCGGCATCGGGGAACAGGCTCAGCAGCCGGCCGATACCCGACTGGACCAGATAGATGCTGGTCGACTCCAGCGGCTCCAGAAAGCCACTGGCCAGCCCCAGGGCGACCACATTCTTGTTCCAGCCCTGCTTGCGCATGCCGGTGGTGAAGCTCAAGCAGCGAGGCTCGGCCAACGCCTTGCCGTCCAGATTTGCCATCAGCGTCGCGGCGGCTTCGTCGTCGCCGATGTACTGGCTCGAATACACATAGCCGTTACCGGTGCGATGCTGCAGCGGAATGCGCCATTGCCAGCCCGCCGCGCGTGCGGTGGAGCGCGTGTAGGGATTGATGGGCGCCACGCTTTCACAAGGAACCGCCAGCGCTCGGTCGCAGGGCAGCCAATGCGACCAATCGACATAGCCGGTTTTCAGCGTCTGCTCGATCAGCAGGCCCCGAAAGCCCGAGCAATCGATGAACAAATCGCCTTCGATGACTTCACCATTGGCCAGTCGCAAGGATTCGACAAAGCCGTCTGCGGCGCGCTGCGTCACAGCGACGACTCTGCCTTCGGTGCGCCGCACGCCTCGGCGCTCCGCCAGCTCCCGCAGGAAGCGTGCGTACAGGCTGGCGTCGAAATGGTAGGCATAGGCAATGTCGGCCAAGGGCGAATTCGCTGCTGCGCCGCTGTCGCCTGGAATGAACTTGGACAAGGGCGCCATCACCGTCTGTAGCGAATAGTCCCCCAATGGGGCCGCGCGGCCGGACTGCCGCAGCTTCAGCCAGAACTGATGAAAAGGCAGCGGCCCGAGCGAGCGCCCGATGACGCCGAAGCCGTGGATATAGCTGTCGCCGATGCGCGACCAATCCTGAAAATGGATGCCGAGCTTGACGGTGCCCTGCGTCCGCTTGACGAACTCGGCTTCATCAATGCCGAGCATTTGGTTGAACATCCGGATATGCGGCACGCTGGCCTCGCCGACGCCGACGATGCCGATTTCCTCGGACTCGATCAGGCGCACCGAGGCCTGCTTGCCAAGATAGGTGCTCAGCGCCGCCGCCGCCATCCAGCCGGCACTGCCGCCACCGACGACGACCACGCGCCGAATTCGCTTGCTGTCTGTGTCGCTCATCGCTGGTGATCAATCGTTTGAATTAAGAAAAGGTCGGCTTTGCCCAGAAGGGCAAAGCCGACAAAAACCCCCATGCATTGGTTGCTGCGAGGGTCGAGGAACAAGAAAGATCAGAACTTGTAGTTCAAGCCCGCATACACGATACGACCGGCATAGCCATTCGAGTAGAAGCGATCCTTGGTGTCGTTGCCCAGGTGGGAGCGCGACTCTTCCTTGGTCAGGTTCAGCACCGAAGCGGTCAAGCTCAGTTCCTTGTTGACGTTGTAGGCCGCGTTCAGGTCAATCTGGCTATAGGGCTCTTGATAGACGTTCAAGCCGTTGACCAGGCCGCCCACCACTTCGCCACGGCGGTTGTAGGACACTCGGGCCAGATAGCTGTCGGTCTCGTAGAACACCGTCACGTTGGCCTGGTTCTTCGCACTGCCGACCAGCGGCGAGGAGCCGATGGTCTTGCCGTTTTGCAGCGTGATGGCCGCCTGGTTGGTCTTGTTGTAGGTGTAGTTGAGCTGGAAGCCGAGGCCGAAGTCCAAGGTGTGCTGGGCAAACAATTCCACACCTTGCGAGACCCCGTTACGGCCACCGGCGCTGGTCGAGTAGTTCTGCACCGTCACGGCCTGGCCGCCCACGTTCAGGTCCACGTTCTGGTTCACCGGCACGGTGAAGTTGCTGACGTTCTTGCGGAACAGATTGGCGCCCAGCACCGAGCCACGACGCAGGTACCACTCCAGCCCCAAGTCGAACTGCGTGGCCTTGTAGGGCTCCAGTTCCTTGTTGCTGCCGCCACCAAACCAGCCCTGCTGGTCGCCGCCGCCGATCAAGCGCCGGTCATTCACGTACTCCTGGCTGTAGTACTGCAGTCCGCCCGGCGCGGCGATGTCGCCATAGCTGGGCCGCGAAATCACCTTGGACGCGGCCGCACGCAGCACCAGGTCCTTGCTCAGGTCATAGGCCAGGTTCACGCTCGGCAGCACATCGTTGTAGGTGCGGTCGAGCGAGCTGACCTCGAAGGACTCGGTGCGCGACAGGCTGTCCGGCAGCTTGGTGAAGCCGCTGACGCAACCCGATCCGGCGGGCGCCCCGAGAGCCGGCTTGCCGCCTGCCAGGCAAGGCGCCGGTTTTCCGTCTGCTCCGTTATGGAAGTAGTCCTTGTAATTGGTGACCTGGTCGGTCGAATCGGCGTGCTGCTTGGTGCGCACCAGGCGCAGACCGACATTACCGCGCAGGCGCTCCACCTTGACATTGGCCTGCAGGTAGCCGGAGTAGATCTTCTCGTCGACGTTGTAGACGAAGTTGTCCTCGTTACGCGTCTGCATGGCGCCGTAAGTCTGGTTCAGGTAAGAGATATAGGCCGGATAGTTGATCGCCGGGAAGGCGCTGGCGCTGATACCACCTGCCAGATTGCCCAGCGAGTCACCGTACAGGAACTGCGGCTGGAACTTGTTGGCCGCCGAATCGCAACCGGCTTGGTAGCGCTTGTTGTAGTCGGCGGGGTCGGCACCCTTGCAGACCCAGTAGTTGTTGCCGGTGTTGCGGTGGGTGCCGCCGTCACGGTACTTCAGGCCGAACTGCAGCGAGTCCAGCAAGCCGAGGTCGGTATTCCAGGTGAAATCGGCCTGGGCGTAGTTCTGCTCGGTGCTGTTGCGTGTCCACGATGAGCTGGTCGACCCCAAGTCGATCTCGCCAATGCCCTTCTGCAGATTCGCCATCAGCTCCGGCGCGAAAGTCATGGTCGGCGTGCCAGCCAGGCTCCAGGCGCTGGCGGTGTTGCCAAGCACCCAGTTGCCGCTCTGGTCCTGCATGCGCGGCTTGATCGGCATGCCGAACTGCATCTCCGGGCCGCCCTTGGCCCAGGTGCGCCCGCCCTTGAAGACGGCCTCCAGCGAGTCACCCTTCCATTCGGCCTCGAAGTCGGCGGTCTGCGACAAGGCCTTTTCGCGGTTGTAGCTGCCGGTGATTTGCGGCGTAGGCACCGTGCAATCGTCAGGACCCCAGCCGCCCGGCTGCTGACCACCGGCCTTGGCCTGGGCTTCGTTGCAGTAGTAGGTCTTGCCGGGATGGGCGCTGTACTTCGCGCCGGTGACCAAGGTGCCGCTCTTATCAAACGTTAGCTGGTCGAGCAGACGTCCGCGAGGCCAGTTGCCATCGCCGTCATAACGGGCCAGATTCCATTCCGGCACCTTCAGCGTGTTGGTCTGCGAGTTCTGCGAGAGGTCAAAGCGGAAATAATTGCCCGTCAGCGTCAGCTTGTCGACCGGCTTGAACTGCAGCGTCAGCTGCCCGCCCTTGCGCTCGCGCTCCTCGGTCTTGACGTTCAAGTTGACCGAGGTCGGCATCATGAAATTGCTGTAGTACTTGCCGCCCTGGTCGTAAAAGCCCGACTGCCCCCACCAGCGCGAGTTCATGCCGGAAGGGCTGCCGTTGACGTCGGTGGCTGGGTGCGCCTTGTAGTCGTCCGCGTACCACTGCCAATTCTCGGTGCTCGCACCCATGGTGCGGGTGGTGCGCTTCTGCTGCGTGTAGCCCACCAGCACGCCGAATCGCTTGGCCTCGTCGTGCCAGGCATATTGGCCGGCGAACTGACCGTCGGTTTTGTTGCTGGTGTCGGCCCAGGTGCCCTCGGCATTGACGAAGCCGGAATTGGCCTTCACGTCCAGCGGACGGCGCGTGTGCAGGATCACGGTACCGCCCACGCCGCCCTCGTCGATGCGCGCTTCCGGCGTCTTGAACAACTCGGCGCTGGACAGCATATTCGACGGCATCAGCATGTAGTTGAAGGAGCGCGTCGGATCGCCATTGGACTCGGCCGTGGCAATGTAGTTGCCGTTCAATTGCGTCAGAGTCAGCTCCGACGAAAGGCCGCGAACGCTGACATTCTTGCCCTCGCCGCCGCTGCGCTCGACGATCACGCCCGGCACGCGCTGCAGTGCATCGGCCACGTTCTTGTCGGGGAACTTGCCCACGTCTTCGGCGGTCACCACGTCAATGATGGCGTTGGCGTTGCGCTTTTGATCGAGGCTCTTCTCGATTGAACTGCGGAAGCCGGTCACGACAACCGTCTCCATTTGGCTCGCGTCGGCCTTCTTCTCGCTCGGCTTGTCTGCCGGTGCGGTTTGCGCTTGAGCGCCACTCAAAGCCAGCAAGGCAGCGCCCACCGCCGTGGCGATGGGCGTTACGGGCCAGCGATGCTGCCGCGCAGCAAAAGGGGTTCTTGTCGTCATGTGCTGTCTCCTGTTCGTGCCCAGCGACGGGCTTCTTGTATGGCGTTAGCTGGGTTCCCATCACCCGTGGAACAGGCGACAGGCCCCGCGTCGCAACGCGGAAAATTTCGGATGCCCTCTCGCTCGAGGCCTCAAGCGGTGAGGAGAATCCACTTTGGAGTTCGATGCGAAGCCCTGCGCCCAAACCACCCTCGGTTCGGCAGTCCGGCTTCCGCTCGTTTTCCCAGGGTGCGCAAAGCGCAATTTGGGGAGAACCCTAGGTATTTACTAAACTACGAAATGCCGGCTGAATATCGATGAACATCGCATTTAACCCAGGAAGGTTTATACAAAGGAAGCCACGACGCTTCAACAAACTTTCAATTTCCGGCCGCAGTTTAGTTTTGTTTAGTAAACGCAAGCGAGGCCGGCTTGCGCCAGTCGCCTCCGATGGGCCATCGGGCATTACCGTCCGGAGTGTGGCGCATTGGCCGATGGGGAAAGCAACAATACGCCAGCAGCGTGCGCGGCTAAAGGCGGCCCAGGCGAGGCCACATGCCCCCAAATAAGAAACCCATGACTTTCACAAGTCATGGGTTTCTTATTGCCGATCGATCAAGCGAATCGGTCGCTTTGATCCGGAATATCCACTCGAAGGGCGGGCAAGGCATTCAACTCTTGCGCCACCTCCCGCCCCGGGTCGACTCCCTTGGCCATGTCAAAACGAAGTTTGCGCCGAGAAAGAAAGCAGTTTGTAATCGCCAAAGAAATCATATTTCGATTGATCCTTGGAAACATCGTATTGCGCCTTCAGTGCCCAATTCTTGCTAACGTCCCACCGCAGAGCCAGGGTCTTGGTTCGCCGCCCCTCGATCGGTGCTAAAAAGTTATTTTCTGCGGTGCGATAGCGCGAGATTGTGTACATGCCGGTCCAATCGCCAAACTTGTAGCCGCCGCCTAGCAAAAAGTAGTTGTAGGTGTAGCCCGAGACTTTTTGCGAGAAACGGTTGAGCTCGCTGCGCAGGATCCAGTTGCGCCCGTCGTAATTGGCCGACAGGCCCATGATGTTGGTCCTGTAGCCATCCAGATTGATGACCGTCGAGCCATCGGGCTTATGCGTGCTCTGCTCATTGCGGAAGGTCATCAACATCGCCCGCACGCTGATCGCACCATCGCTCAATGTGGCGTAGCCGCCCAGGATCTTGCGCCAAGCTTCGTCGGTGCGGTCACCGAAGTAGATTTTGGTGTCGTAGGCGTTGTCTTTGTAGCTGAAGCCACCGGCCCAGAGGTTGGCGTCCAGCGTCCAGTTGCCGAACACGGGCCGGCTATAGGCCAGGTTGGCGCCGTCATAAGCGTAGATGGGCCAGCCGTAAACATCGGGCGCCGGCCGCACCCAGGGATAGGCTGTGCCGACATAGAGGAAGTCGCTGTAGTAGTAGAGCGGTATGCGCTTGCGCCCGGCCTGCAAGGTCCATTCGTCGGTCAGCGCATAGGACACATAGGCCCAGTCCACACTGGGTTGGTAGTTGTCGTTATTCGGCCTGGACAGCAACTGCACCGTGGCCGATAGCTTGTCGTTCATGCGCAAAGTGCCCTGCAGACCCAGCAACGATTCCTGGTCCGCCTGCCAACCCTTGCTCTTCTCGTACACGCCGACATATTCCCAGTTCTGGATGGTGCAGGGGCAACTCCACTGCATATAGCTGCCCTCCTTGCCACTCAAGACCTTGCCGGCCGTCAACTGGGCAAAGCCGGAGAATGAAAATTTGGGGCCGTCGTCATCTGCGGCCATAGCGGCCAAGGGCGCGGCAAGGCCGCAGGCGGTGAGCGCAGCGATTTGAAAAATGTTCTTCATGGTTTTCCTCGGCCTCACTTGATTTCGGTCAGGACCTTGACACTGGCGTCAACCAGGCTGGCATCCACATAGCCGACTAAATTGGGGTTTGCTGCCACCAGCTTTTTGACGGCGGCCGCATCGCCGCCATCCTGAGGCGGTGAACCCTTGCCTGTGAACACCATGCGCGACCAATAGGCCTTGACTTGTGCCTCGGTGCGCCCTGCCGCAACGCTGTAGAACTCGGCGAAGGCGGGACTGCCCATGCTCTGATCCACCGGCACAGCCTTCTCGCCGTTAGGAAAGGATTTGGCCGAACCCATGAAGATCGCCGAGGCTTGCTCGACGCTGATTTTCGGAGCGTTGCTCTGGGCCGCAACAATCACGACCAGGGGACCGGCATGAACCAGTTGCAGGGCTGCAAGACCAAGGGCACAAGCCAGACCTAGCTGAATTGAGTGTCTCTTCACAGCGACCTCCAGAACAGAAAAACACGGCCGGACATCTACCCTGCACAGGCGAAACATCCGTCTTGATCAATCTAAAGCAATCAAACCAACGGTGACCTGCTGATGGGCAAGACCCCGGGTTTGCGTACAAGTGTTGCCAGAGACTATGGCCAAGACCCGAACTCGGTCTAACGCCCTAGGTAATAACACCAAGGCAGAATTTGTCACCAAAACTCGCGTCAAGCAATACCTGTCCCCGAAAACAGACAACCCGAACAAAGCTGTGGCGAGCGCGGTTTTCGGCTGTACCCTGCGCGCGCCAAGCGTGGCCGCCGGCAATATGCCCGCAATACATGCGGACGGGGCGCGCCCTATGGCGTGTATTCCTTCAGCATCACCGCACGGAAATGGCGGCCCTGCAAGGTAGCTTCGTAGCTCCAATCCTTGATCATTTGCGGCGCCCAATCCGGGTCGAACACCCAGGCAACCCAGCTGATGCCCTTGCTGCCCAAGTAGTTGCTAATGCGGGGGCCATAACTGCCATCGTCGATGACAGGAATATGGGCGCCTTTGTCGCTCGCCAATTGGTAGCCAATTTCGGTCGCAATGACCGGATATCTATTCGCGACGAAGCCCCAATCACGCTCCCAATTTTCTTCAAACGGCGCCGCTACTTTCATCGGATAAGGGTGACTCACATAGGCCACGTTGTCGCGCTCTATCGGTGCAGTGGCAATAGGCTTTAGGTCATAGGCCCAGTTGAAGCCCGCCACCAAGGAAATCGCGGCGGCGTTATGCGCTTGAATAATCGTGATCGCTTCTTCGTTGATGACCTTCCAATCGGCCCAACTCGCCACACCCAATTGCCCGCCAAAGACGGTAGGCTCATTGAAAATCTCGTACATGGCGACCGAATTCACGCCCTTGTAGCGCGCCGACACCATGCGGAAAAAATCAAGCGTTTCGGCTTTTGTGGTGTAGTAGCTGCTGTTCTGGAACTGCTCGGATTTGAGGTTACCGATGGAATGCCAATCGACGATCGCGTACATGCCCAGCTCGTTGATCCACCGAACCGTCTGATCCAAGATCGGCAGATAGCCCTTCTTGCCGCGCCGCTGCCAAGCCGAAGGATGCACCGGAATGCGCACCACATTGGCGCCCCAGGACTTGATGACTTCGAAGAGTTCGCGATTCAAGCGGCCTTCCGCGACGAGCTTGTCCGGGTCTGCAATATTCACGCCGCGGAACACCACAACCGCGCCCCGCTCGTCGACGAACTTATTACCGGCCACCTTCACCAGCGGCAATTGCCGGGCGGCTGACCCCAACTCGAAACCCGGGACATCGTCGCTGCTGCTCCACCAGCCTTGGCTATTTTTCCAGGCATCCGCTTGCCGGTTGACGTCGTCGCCCGCCAGGCCATTGCCGGCAAGGCAGCTCAGCAGCACCAGGGCGCAGCGCTTTGGAGTTTTCATGACGACCTGTTTACGACAGGAGTCTGTGCGCGCAAAAGGCCAACACCGACAAGGAGACAGCGGCGCAAATCAGCGTGGCGATCTTGGCGCCGCGGGCATTGCCCAAATAATGCCGCTCGCCGCATGGCGCGGCGACTTCAGCGGCCCGCGCAGCGAGGGTGAAACAGCGCCGCGCGAAATAGAGTTTGGGCAATAGCAGCCCCAGCAAAAGCAAGAGTTGCAGGCCACCCGCGCCGGGGGCGGCGCCTTGCAAAGAGCCCAGCACCTTGGCGTCGACGATCAACAGCGTCAAGATGCTCAACATCGCAAACATCGACGCGCGCCCCGCCAGCGATTGAACCTGCTGCTCTTGTGCGGTCAGGCGCGTCGGGTCATCCACCGTCACCTGAACGCCTGTCGCGTCGGCATCAAACAGCGGCTTCGCCTCGTCCTCTTGTTGCGGAAATGGCGCCCGCCACGCCGCCAAAACAGAGGGCAGCGACGCAAACATCACGACCAGAAAGAAGCTCGAAAAACCCAGCCATTCGGCCAGCGGCCCGGAGATCATCGCCGTCGGCACCAGCACCAAATTCATCAAGGCGGTCGCGAAGGCGTAATGCGTCATCGTCGAGCGGCCCGGCGCGAGCTGCTGCATCAGATAAATCATATTGCCCACCATGCCGAAGCCGTAGCCGAACTTCTCGATGCTGACCAGGGTCACGATGGCGCTGTAGTCCAAGCCCTGCCCGGCCGCAGCGTAATGGCTCATCAACAGATAGGTGAAGTGCGGAATATTCAGGCTCAGACCGAGTATCCAGAGCGAGCGGCGCAGACCCAGCTTGCCGGCGAAAGCCCCACCCAAGAGGCCGCCGATGATGCTGGCGACGGTGCCATAGACCGCATCGATCTCGCTGACCTGCCCCGCCGTCAAACCAAGGCCGCCTTGCTCGGTGCTGCTCTGCAAGAACAACTGCCCTTCCATCAGGATCAGGCCTTCACCCAAGCGGTAGAGGAAGACGAAGGCAATCATTCCCCAAAACGCCCGCTTATGAAAGAAGGTCGTCGCCGTACCAAGGAAGTCACTGAATACTTGAGCGGTGCCGGTTGGGCGCTCGGACACACTGCCGGTGGGCAAGATGAACAAGTGATACAGCGCAAGCAAAGCCATCACCCCCGCGCAGATCAACATCACGTTGCGCCACATCGTCTCGTTGGCCCAGCCCTGACTGGTCTGCATCTTGAAGAGCACCGAGATCAGCAAGCCGGTGGCGAGCACCTTGCCCAGCACCCAAAACGCACCCTGCAAACCCGCGAAACGCGACTGAGTGGGCCTATCGAGCGCGGTCAGATAGATGCCGTCGGCGCAGATATCTTGCGTCGAAGAGGCGAATGCCGCCACCCACAACAGCGCGATGCTGATCTGAAAAAAGCCCGGCTCGCCGACCGACATGGCGATCGCCGCGAACAGCAGCCCGCAGAGCATTTCCATCGTCAGCACGAAGAATTTTTTGGTGCGATACATGTCCAGAAAGGCCGCCCAGAGTGGCTTCAGCGACCAAGCGATCCCGATACTGCCCACCGCCACGGTGATCTGGCTGTCCGGGAAGCCCAAAGACTTGAACATCCGCACCGCGGTGCCGTTGATCACGCTGTAGGGGATGCCCATCGCCAGATAGAGCGAGGCGACCCAAAACATATTGCGCAGGGTTGAAGCTGGCTTGCTTGTCATCTTGTGTATCGACCAAGGGTTAGGGCTTTGCCCGGTGTTCAATGCGGCATGCCGACGTCAAGGGCCCGGCAGGCGCCCTGCAAGGCGGCCTGCTCGCTGGCTTGTACGACATAGCTCGGGATCTCGCTCAAATAAGCGCGAAAGCGCCCCTTGGCCTCAAAACTCTGGCGGAACTTCGATTCGGCGAAACGGAGCCCCAAGCGAGGCACGATGCCGCCGCCAATATACACACCGCCGCGCGCGCCCAGCGTCAAGGCCAAGTTGCCTGCCGCGCCACCCAGCAAGCTGCAAAACAAGTCCAGCGCACCATCTGCAATCCTGTCACTACGGGCCAACGCCGCCGCCGTCACCTGCTGCGCCTGCAAGGCCTCAACCTTGTGACCCTGCACTTGCGCCAAGGCCAGGTAGAGATTCTCAAGCCCAGGGCCGGACAAGGCCCGCTCGGCCGAAACATGGCCAAAGCGCCGATGCAGGATGTTCAGTACCGCCTGCTCCTCGGGGTCGCAGGAACTCAGCGTCACATGCCCGCCTTCGCCGCCGAGCGGCACCAGGCCGCCGCCATCAATCGAGGGCAGCAGGCCCGATACGCCCAGGCCGGTGCCGGGGCCGATCAGCGCGATCGGCGCACCGGCCACGGCCACGCCACCGCCGACCTGGCAGCGTGCGTCGGCATGCAGGGTCGGCAAGGCCAAGGCCAGCGCCGAAAAGTCGTTCAGCACCAGCAGCCGTTGTAGACCCAAGGCCTCTTGCATCGCCTTGATCGAAAACGTCCAACGGTGATTGGTCATGCGCACATGGTCACCGGTGATGGGCGTTGCAATGCCGATGGCGCCGGAGCGCGGCCGGCCCAAGCCCTCGCGCCATAGATGGTGGCAGATCGCGTCGCAGAGCGACTCGAAATCCGCGCAGGCATAAACGCCGGTCTGCTGCAATGGGCCGTTAGCGATGAATTGGCTGGCAAAGCGGACATTGGTACCGCCGACGTCGGCGAGCAGGCGCGGATAGCCCGCCGCTGTAGACGGCAAATTCATCGTGCTTGCCCGAACACTTCAATCAGCGCCCGATACCAATGCGCACTGGCCTTGGCCAAGCGCTGCTGATTGCTGTAGTCGACGTGAAATAGACCAAAGCGCTTGAGATAGCCGGAGTTCCACTCGAAGTTGTCGAGCAAGCTCCAGTAGAAATAGCCCCGTACATCCACACCCAACTCCATCGCCTGCGCCAAGGCGCCCAGATGCGCCCTCAGATAGGCGATGCGCTCGACATCGGCAACCTGGCCATCCACCACCTGATCGGCATTGGCCATACCGTTTTCGGTAATGAAGATGGGCGGCGGCGAGTACTCACGGGTGATGCGCACCAGATGCTGAGTCAAGGCCTTGGGGTAGATTTCCCAGCCCATATCGGTGAAGCCCAATTTGCCCGGCGCCGGCACGGCCGGCGTTTGCGTGCTGATGAAGCTGCGGGTATAGAAATTCACGCCCAGAAAATCCAGCGGCTGCTGAATCAGGGTCAGGTCTTGCGCCTCGATTTGCGGCGCGTCATCACCGAGATGCTCGATCACGTCGGCCGGATAGCTACCCCGAAAAATCGGGTCCATATACCAGCGCACATTCAATCCATCATCGATCCGGGCGGCTTGGCGATCGGCCTCGGTCGGCTCGGCCGGAAAGGCCGGCGTGTGGTTCAAGACCACGCCGAGCTGGGTCTGCGTGAGCGGGCGCATGGCCAGCATGGCCGCGCCATGCGCCATCATCAAATGATGCGAGACCTGCATCGCGGCTTTACGGCTGCGCATGCCCGGCGCGAATTGGCCGGTTTCATAACCCAGGGTCGCCACGCACCAGGGCTCATTCAAGGTCGCAATGCTGGCGACCTTCGAGCCGAAACGACGCGCCACTTCGGCGGCATAGGCGGCAAAGCGCGGAACGATATCGCGCGACATCCAGCCGCCGATGCTGTCATGCAGCGCCTGCGGCAAATCCCAGTGATAGAGCGTGACATGGGGCTTGATGCCGGCTTCGATCAAGGCGTCGATCAATTGACCATAGAAAGCAAAGCCTGCTTCGTTCCAGGCGCCCTCGCCCAGCGCTTGCACGCGCGGCCAGGAGATCGAAAAACGGTAGGACTCAAGGCCCAGCCACTTCATGCGCGCGATGTCTTCGTGGAACAAGTGGTAATGGTCGCAAGCGACATCAATGTGGGAGCCATCGTTGATGCGCCCGGGCTGGCCGCAAAAACTATCCCAGATCGAGGCGCCCTTGCCGTCGAGCGCCGAAGCCCCTTCAATTTGGGCCGCACTGGTGGCCGAACCCCATTGAAAGTGAGCGGGGAAGCGGCTCGCCAAATCGGTGTCTTCGGCCTTGAAAATGCAGTTGGCGGTCATGGGTTCAGGATTCAAGTTAGGGGCAATCGCGCCTTAGGCCCGGAAACAGGCTTTGGCCGGCTGGGCAGACGACGGCTCGGTGCGAGCGGCTTAAAACCGCTCCGCCGCCGAGTTCGTCTGCGCTGCGGCGAGACTCTGGTCTGTGCAGCGGCGCCATGATAAGAATCAAAAGACAACG
Source organism: Roseateles oligotrophus (assembly GCF_025717515.1). Classification (GTDB taxonomy): domain Bacteria; phylum Pseudomonadota; class Gammaproteobacteria; order Burkholderiales; family Burkholderiaceae_C; genus Paucibacter_A; species Paucibacter_A oligotrophus. The sequence goes on along the minus strand of NZ_JAJIRN010000009.1, from coordinate 298,845 downwards.
TTGTCAACGAAAATATGACAACGCTGTCGTTTTCCCTAAGTGGTCCAAAACCAAATGACCTAGGCCGCTGCAATTCTTGTTTCTTTGCCCTGCCGGCAGGGCTCGTTTGGCCCATCGCCGCAAGCCACCTCGACCCGGTGATTCATGTCAATCCAGGCACTCAATCCCGGCATTTAGGGCTGTTGTTTTTTACGACTAAGGGAAAACGACAACGCTGTCATTATCGCGTTGACAACGTTGTCTTTTGATCCTTATCATCGCATCGCCTTATGAAAGTGACTATCGCCACGGCGCTAGTGAGATCACGGGCAGAGGAACTATTCGAAGCGGTCCGCACGGCAAGGGCTGCGTGCAAAACGAAACTGCCCCCGCCTTTAGGATGGGGGCAGTTGGCGCCTCGCAATCACGCCGGGGACGGGTGCAAACCAGGTTCACGGTACCAAGCGCAGAATCCATAGGAGACATATGAAAAGAGCTCAGACACAACATCTTCAGAGCGACACCGCACAGCGGCGTTCCCTGAACTTGAAACCCATTGCGAGCGCCTGCGCGGCCTTGCTGACCATGTTGGCGCCCGCCACACATGCCCAGCAAGCGGCCACGCCAGCGCCCGCAGCCGATACCCAGCAACTGGATACGGTGGTCGTCAGCGGCATCCGCAGGTCGCTCGAGTCCGCCGTTTCGCTCAAGCGTGAAAACCACGGCGTGGTGGACGGCATCGTGGCGGAAGACATCGGCAAGTTCCCGGACACCAATCTTGCGGAATCGATGCAGCGCATTTCCGGTGTCTCCATCGAGCGCGGTCAAAGCGGCGAAGGCTCCCGCGTGACCGTCCGCGGTATCGGTGCCGACTTCAATATGGTGCTGTTGAACGGCCGCCAGATGCCCGGCGCCTTGCTCAATAGTGCGGAGGGCGGCAGCTCGGCCAACTCCTCGCGCGCCTTCGACTTCGCCAATCTCTCGTCCGACTCGGTTTCCGCGATCGAGGTGTTCAAGACCAGCCGCGCGGCAAGCCCGGCCGGCGGCATTGGCGCCACCATCAATATCAAGACCGCGCGCCCGCTCGACAGCAAGGGTCGAATTGCCAGCTTCTCCGTCAAGGCCAACCACGATGCATCCGATGGTCGCCTGCCCGATATGTATCAGGGCAGCAGCCTAACGCCTGATTTGTCCGGCATTTACAGCGAGACATTTGCCAACGGCACCCTCGGCATCTCGATCAGCGGCAGCTTCTCGCGGCGCGACTCAGGCTCCAACAAGGCCTATACGCAAAATGGCTGGCACCCCTTCCTCGGGGACGAAAGCGGCTGGGGCGCGATTCCGAAAAAGGGCGAGCCCGGTTACGCCCAGATCACCAATCGCCCAGGCGCCAACACCCTGTACTCGACGCCGGTCGACCTGCGCTATGCGCTGACCGCTTTGGAGCGCGAGCGCACCAACGGCCAACTGGTGCTGCAATACGCGCCGAGCAAGGACCTGAAGTTCACGCTCGACTACACGATGGCCGACAACACGGTCAACAAGAAGAACGTGCAGGTCGGCACCTGGTTCAACTTCCAGGGCGGCCCGTCGGCCTGGACCGACGGCCCCGTTGCCGGCCCGATTTCCTACTCGGCACAGTTCCCCGCCAAAGACCATGACCTCGCCCTCGACGGCGGTCAATATGGCGAGAAGGCAAAGAACCGTTCCACCGGCTTCAACGCGGAATGGAAGCTCAGCGAGCAGCTCAAGGTCGAGCTCGATGCTCACAGTTCCACCGCCAAGACGGCACCCAACAGCCCTTACGGAACCTATTCGGTGATCGGTGCCGGCATGTTCAGCCAAGGCGATGCCTACGGCTATTACAACCAGGACCTGCCCATCCTGAGCCTGCCGAACACGGTGTTCGACACGAACAAAATCCAGGTCGGCGGCACCCGTTTCGACAACGCGCTGAGCGATCAGAAGATCGATCAGGCGCAGTTCCGTGCTGCCTACAAACTCAGCGCCGACGACAAGCTGAATTTCGGTTTGTCCGGCACCAAGGTGAACAACCGCTCGGCTTCGGTCAACCACCAAAACGGCGACTGGGGTGGCGTGGGCAAACAGGGTGATTACGCCGCCAATTTGTTCAACACCGAAAACCTGCCCGGCTATTTCGGACAGGTCAAGGGCAGCGATGATCCGCGCCTGATGCAGAACTTCTATTCCTTTGATTTCAACGCGATGCGCACCCGCGCGATCGAGATCGCGATGAAGTCGGGCACATCCAGCCACCCGGCGCCATTGACGCGCGCGGAAGCTGAAGCCTACTTCTCGGCATATACCGATTTCACCAAGGGCGTCGACCTGCGCACGACCGAAAAGTCGACCAGCGGCTATTTGCAGTACGACCACAGCTTCGACACCGCCATTCCTATGAATGTGTCGGTCGGCCTGCGGCGCGAACAAACCAAGGTCGAATCAAGCTCCCAAGTGCTGGCCCTGACCGGTGCAAGCTGGGGGTCTTTGAATGAGATCGCGGTGCAGTCCGGTGGCACGACTTTCGGCACATCAAGCGGCAAGTACAACTACTGGTTGCCGAGCATCGACTGGGATGCTGACTTGTCGGCCAATCTGAAACTGCGCGCCAGCTACGGCGAAACCATCGGTCGCCCCGGCTGGGCTTCGCTGGCGGGCGGCGTGACGGTGGGCGACACGGCCAACGCTGGCGGCGGCACCGGTTCGACCGGCAACGCGGCCTTGCTGCCACTGCTGTCGAAGAACTGGGACACCTCGCTTGAGTATTACTACAACAAGTCCAGCTATGTAGCCGCCGGTCTGTTCCGCAAGAACATCACCAACTTCATCGCCAGCACCACGGTGAAGCAGCCGGTCGGTCAAGTGCATACGCCGATTGGGGGCAAGTACTACCTTGCGGCAATAGCCAGCGGATGCTCGGCGACCGATCCGAAATGCCAGCGCAACTACATCTTCAACAACTTCAACGGCCAGCCGGGCGTGACCAAGACCGGCGTCAATGCAGCCGGCGAAATCCAGGGCACCATCGTCGGACAGGCGACCGATCCATTGCTGCAATTTGCGGTGACCACGCCGTCGAACGCCAAGGGCGACAACTTGAGCGGCATCGAGCTGAACGCGCAGCACCTATTCGGCAATAGCGGCTTCGGCGTCGCGGGCAATTACACCAAGGTGTCGTCCGGCTTGTCCTACGACAACCACAGCACCGCGGCGCAATCGGCCCTGGTCGGTGTCAGCAATTCCTACAACCTGGTGGGCTTCTATGAGGGCAGCGGCTTCTCGATTCGCGGTGCCTACAACTGGCGTGGCGAGTTCTTGGCAGCGACCACCGATGGCGCGGGCAATAACCCGATCTATACCGAGCCCTACGGTCAGATGGACATGACGATTGCCTACAAGATGACGAAGAACCTCACCTTCCAGGCTGACTTCCTGAACCTGAACGACGGGGTGATTCGCCAACATGGCCGCACGAAAGAGCAGTTAGTATCGGTGACGCAGACCGGGCGACGCTATTTGGTCGGAGCGCGCTACTCGTTCTAAACGAGTAGCCGGGCCGAAGCGGCCATGCTCCAAAGGCAAGGTCGCTTCGGCCAACATTGATGGATTCAAAATCGACCCAGCGGGTCGATTTTTCAAATAAAGGGCGGGCATTGATATGACGCAAGCGGTGCGCCGCATCGTGGTCTTGGGTGGCGGCTCGGCCGGCTGGCTGACTGCGGCCTTGTTGGCCGCCGAGCATGGCGGGACGCAAGCCGACGCGCTGCAGATCAGCCTGATCGAGTCGCCGGACGCACCCGCCATCGGGGTCGGCGAAGGCACCTGGCCGTCGATGCGTGAGACCCTGCAGCGCATCGGCCTGCGCGAAGTCGACCTGCTGCGTCAATGCGACGCCGCCTTCAAGCAAGGTTCGCGCTTTGACGGCTGGGTCAATGAACATGAGAACGACCGTTACTACCACCCCTTTTCGCTGCCGCAAGGCCATGGCGAGATCGACCTGGTCGGCGCTTGGTTGCACGCCGGCAGCGAGCCAGGCTTTGCCGAATGCGTCAGCCCGCAGCCGCATGTGTGCAATGCGAGCCTGGCGCCGAAGCAAGTGACGACGCCGGAGTTTGGCGGCGCCATCAATTACGGCTACCACTTTGATGCCGTCAAGCTGGGCGTCTTGCTGCGCCAGCATGCGACGGAGAAACTGGGCGTTAGGCATGTGTCGGACGAAGTCACCCAGGTGCTCGCGCACGAGAATGGCGACATCAAAGCCTTGCGAACCCGCAGTCATGGCGACATAGCGGGCGATCTCTTCATCGACTGCTCGGGCCTGAAGGCCTTGCTGATCGGCCAGCATTACGGCGTCGCCCTGCGCTCGCAGCAGCATGTGATGTTCAACGATAGCGCGCTGGCCTTGCAAGTGCCCTATGCAGACAAACCAGTGCCGCTGGCCTCGGCAACGATCGCCACGGCCCATGCCGAAGGCTGGACTTGGGACATCGGCCTGCCCAGCCGGCGCGGCCTCGGCCTGGTCTACTCCAGCGCCCACACCAGCCGCGAGGCGGCCGAACAGGCGCTGCGCAAGCATATCGAGCGCAGCGGTGGCCCGGCCGCCGCCGACTTGCCCTCGGCCCGCCACATCCCCTTCTCGCCGGGCTACCGCGAGCGCTTCTGGCAGCGCAACTGCGTGGCGATCGGTCTGTCCTCGGGTTTCATCGAACCACTCGAGGCCTCGGCGCTCGCGCTGGTCGAGTTGTCCGCCGCGATGATCCGCGATGAAATGCCCGCCAATCGCGCCGATATGGACCTGGTGGCCAAGCGCTTCAATGAAGCCTTCGACTACCGCTGGGCCCGCATCATCGATTTTCTCAAGCTCCATTACGCGCTCAACCAGCGCAATGATTCAGCCTACTGGCGCGAGCACGCCCAAGCCGAATCGATGCCCGAACGCCTGGCCGAATTGCTGCAGCTCTGGCGCCACCGGGCGCCGTTCAAAAACGATCTGTTCCGCGTCGACGAAGTCTTCCCCGCTGCGAGCTACCAATATGTGCTCTACGGCATGGGCTTCAAACCGAACTTGCCGGCGCCGCGCACGGCAAGGCTCGCGCAGGCGCAGGCCAGCTTCCAGCAAGTCACGACCGCCACCAAACGCCTGCTCGGTGGCTTGCCGCGCCACCGCGACTTGATCGAGCACATCCATGTGCACGGCATGTCCTAACGTCCACTTAAGCCTGAACTCAATCCCCATGAAAAACCCAGTCCTGCTCGACAACATCAGCCACAAAGACCTGCGCATCATCACCCGCCGAGGCGCCGAATGGGGCGACGCACAGATGTCCTGCATTGCCACGCCGGACGAGTTCCGCCGCCTGCAAGTGCATTACCCGATCGTGTTCCAGAAAAACTCCGACGGGCAGATGCAGCCGCTCGCCCTGCTCGGCTTGCAGGAGGGCCAGAACCTCTTCCTCGGGCCCGAAGGCTGGACCGTGCCCTATCTGCCCTTGGCCATGCAGCGCGAGCCCTTCATGATTGGCGTCAACGAGGATGAACTCAGAATGCTGGTCGACATGGCGAGCCCGCGCATCGGTCAAGGCGCCGAGGGTGAGGCGGTGTTTTTGCCCCAGGGCGGCAGCACCGAATTTCTCGAGCACGCCAACTCCGTCTTGAAGGCGCTGCACGAAGGCCTGCAAGCCACGCCCGCCTTCGTCGAGGCCCTGCTCGCCCATGATTTGCTCGAGCCTTTTGTGTTGGATGTCGAGCGCCCGGACGGCAGCCATGGCCGCCTGGTCGGCCTGCACACCATTCACGAAGAACGCCTCGCGGCGCTCGACGAAAAGACGGTGGGCTTGCTGCACCAGGCCGACTATCTGCTGCCGATTTATATGGCCATCGCCTCGATGTCCAATTTGCACAATCTGATCCGACTGCAACTCGCCCGGGAGGCTTGAAGCATGACGAGGCCCATGCGGGAGCGCAGCGATGTGCGCGCCGACGCCTTGCCTGCCGACTTGCTGCAGAGCACCGAGCCGGTGCTGCTGCGGGGCCTGGTGCGGCATTGGCCGATGGTGCAGGCGGCGCAGCAGTCCGATCAGCATTTTTGCGACTATCTGCGCGGCTTTGGCTCGGCCGGGGCCGACACCAAGGTCGGGCTCTGGCGGGGTGCGCCCGAAATCGACGGACGCTTTTTCTACAACGCCGATTTCAGCGGCTTCAACTATCGGCGCGAGATTGCCGGCTTCGGCGCGCTGCTGGACGAGCTGCTGGCGCAGAAAAATTCGCCGCTTCCGCCCGCGCTCTACCTCGGCTCCACCGAGCTCGACGGTTCCTTCCCCGGCCTGCGCCGGGCCAATGATTTGCCGCTGAATGTGGCTGATCCCTTGGTCAGCCTTTGGCTCGGCAACCGGGTACGGGTGGCCGCCCATTTCGACCTGCCGGACAACCTCGCCTGTGTCGTCGCCGGGCGGCGCCGCTTCACACTGTTCCCGCCCGAGCAGGTCGGCAATCTCTATATCGGCCCCTTGGATCTGACACCGGCCGGCCAAGCCATCAGCCTGGTCGACATCGCCAAGCCCGACTTCGATCGTTTCCCGCGTTACGCGCAGGCGCTGGAGCAGGCGCAGACGGTGGAGTTGGCCGCGGGCGACGCGGTCTTCATCCCCAGCCTGTGGTGGCATGCGGTGGAGGCGCTGGAACCCATCAGCGCCTTGGTGAATTTCTGGTGGCGCCAAAGCCCGGCCTTCATGGATCCGCCGATCAACACCTTGATGCTGGCGCTGATGACGCTGCGCGACCTGCCACCGGCCCAGCGCCAGGCTTGGGCCGCTTTGTTTGATCATTATGTTTTCAAGGCGGGCGAAAGCACCGCCGCCCATATCCCGCCCGCCGCCCAAGGCGTGCTGGCACCCATCACCTCGGACCGGGCGCGCCATCTGCGCTCGGTGCTGCTGAACCGACTGAATCGTTAGGACAAGCGCATGAACAAGACCGCTGAAAATGCGATCCCCTACAGCTCCAAGCCGGTGCGCCGCATCGTCATCGCTGGCGGCGGCACCGCCGGCTGGATGGTGGCGGCCGGCCTGTCCAAGAGCTTAGGGAGGCTGTACGACATCCGCCTGATCGAGTCGGAAGAAATCGGCACCATAGGCGTCGGCGAAGCGACCATCCCGACCCTGCATTTCTTTCACGAGATCCTCGGCATCGACGAGCGCGAGTTCATGGCCGCCACGCAGGCCACCTTCAAGCTGGGCATCAGTTTCGAGAACTGGCGCAATGTCGGCGAGGACTATTTCCATTCCTTCGGCACCACCGGCAAGCCGCATTGGACGGCCGGCTTCCAGCATTTCTGGCTGGAGGGCCGCAAGCGCGGCCTGGCCAGCGACTACGGCGACTATTGCCTGGAACTGCGCGCGGCGATGGACAAGCGCTTCGCCCATCTGCCCAACACCGGTCTGAACTACGCCTATCACCTCGACGCCACGCTCTATGCCCAGTATTTGCGCCGTTACTCCGAGGCGCTGGGCGTGCAGCGCATCGAGGGCAAGATCGTCAAGGTGCATAGCGAAGTCAGCAGCGAAGCGAGCCATGGCGGCATCACCGGGCTGAGCCTGAATGATGGCTCGCTGATCGAAGGCGATCTGTTCATCGACTGCACCGGCATGCGCTCTTTGCTGCTGGGCGAGACCCTCGGCGTGGCCTATCAGGATTGGTCGGAATGGTTGCATTGCGACAGCGCCGTGGCCGTGCAGACCGCCTCGGTCGGCGAGGCCCTGCCCTACACCCGCTCAATCGCCCATCCCTGGGGTTGGCAATGGCAGATTCCGCTGCAGCACCGGGTCGGCAATGGCCTGGTCTTCAGCAGCAAGCATCTGGATGACGAGGCGGCCAAGGCCGCATTGCTGGCCCATGTGCAGGGTGAGGTGATACGCCCGCCGCGCGTCATCAAGTTCACGCCGGGTCAGCGCGAGCTGGTGTGGAAGCGCAATTGCGTCGCCATCGGCCTGTCCAGCGGTTTTCTGGAACCGATTGAGTCCACCAGCATTCACCTGATTCAGCGCGGCCTGACGCGCCTGATTCAGATGTTCCCGGCCGATGGCGTTTGCCAAAGCGATATCGACGAGTACAACGATCAGTCGCGCCGCGCGATCGAAACCATTCGTGACTTCATCATCCTGCATTACCACGTCAACAATCGCAGCGACGCGCAGTTCTGGCGCGATTGCCGCGAGATGGCGGTGCCCAAGCTGCTCGCGCATCGGATCCAGCTCTTCAAAGACACGGCCCGCGTCTGCCTCGATTCCGATGAGCTGTTCCGGGATAACTCCTGGATTCAGGTGATGATGGGCCAGGGCATCAGCCCCAGCGCCCACCACCCGGTGACACGCCGGATGGCCGACGCGGACCTGAGCGAATTCCTCGGCGAGATCCGCAAGGAGGCGGCGCGCAGCCTGATCAAACTGCCCAAGCATCAGGACTATGTCGCCCGCTTTTGTGGTGTGCCCAAGCCGGCAGAAGCCAAGCCCGGCGCCCCGTCCTTGCAGCTCAATCCGCAACCCAATATTCAGACCATCCAGTTGAGCAACGGCCAAGAGGTCTTCGTCATCGATGACTTTGTGCTGAACCCGGATGGGCTGGTGAGCCTGGCGCAGTCGGTCTCGAATCAGTTCCATATTCCTGCCGGCCACCCCTACCCCGGCCCGCAGTTGGACCTGCCCGCCGCCATGGCCGCTCAGCTGGATGATTACTTCCGCGATCATCTGCGCGGCCGCCTGCGGGCCGGCCCGCCGCTTGGCATGTATGGGCGCTTTTCGCGCGTCACCCAGGACGGCACAACGCTGGACGCCCGCCAGCGCACCTGCCACCGGGACGACTCAGGGCTGGAGCCCGGGGAGATGATGTGCGCGCTGGTCCACTATCTGTTCGGTGACGAGCAGCTCGGCGGCACCGTCTTGTTCCGCTCCTTGATGTCCGAGCAGGAAACGCAGGCCTTCCTGGCGGACGCGAAGACCCTGGCCGGCAGCGAATTCGGCAGCAAATACGGCATTCCGGCCGGCTATATGACGCAGAGCAACCGCTACTTCGAGGTGATAGGGCGCGTGCCCGCCAAATGGAACCGCGCGGTTTTTTACGACGGCAGCATCTTCCATTCCGGCGACATCCAGGCCTCGCCCGCAGCCTATCAAGCGGGGCTGGGGCGCCTGACCGTCAACGCGTTCTTCAAGAGCGCCAAACTGGCATCCTGAGCGCAAGCGCAGCGGATCAAGCCTTCTTCTTGGGCGCCGGGCTTGAGTGCAAGGCGCGGCTGGAATCGCGCACCAGCAGTTGATGCGGCAGCACCCGGTGCGAACTCTGCGGCGTCGCCGCCTCGGCGTCATTGCCCTTGGCGGCGATCAGCATTTCCACCGCCACACTGGCCATCTCATGGGTCGGCTGGCGCACCGTGGTCAGCGGCGGCCAGACCAGGCTGGCCGCGCTGGAATCATCAAAGCCCGCAATCGACAAATCGGCCGGCACATTCAGCCCCAAGCGTTGCGCCGCCGCCAGCACGCCCAGAGCCATATCGTCATTGCTGGCGAACACCGCCGTCGGCCGCACGCTGCGACTCAAGAGCTTGTGCGCCCCTTCGACGCCGCTCGGGAAGGTGAAGTCGCCCTCCCACACCAAGCTCTCCTCGACGCTCAAATCATGCGAGCGCATCGCCCGCACAAAACCCCGGTAACGCAGCTCCGAGGCCGCCTGATCGGGCGCGCCCTTGATGAAACCAATGCGTTCGTGGCCGAGGCTGATCAATAGATTCGTGACTTCTTCGGCCGCGAGTTCATCGTCCATGCGCACGCTGAATTGATCCGCCGGCTGCTGGCCCGGAGAGAGCAGCACGAATGGCGTTTCGTTGTCGCGCAGTGCCTGCAGAACCTTGGGGTTATCACACAGCGGCGGCGTCAGAATCATGCCGTCCGGGCGCAGCGCCGAGACCATGCGGTCGACCTGGTTGTAGATGTCGGGGGCGTCGTTATGCAAGGACTCGACGACCAGGTGATAGCCCGACTCGCGGCAGCGCAAGGTCGCGCCCTGCTGCACCCCGCCGACAAAGGCCGCGCTCGGGTCGTAATAGAGCAGACCGATCAAAAATGAGCGCCCACCGCCCATGCTGCGCGCCGCCAGTTTGGGCCGGTACTTCAGTGCAGCGACGACCTTGAGCACCTGCTCACGGGTCTTCTCCTGCACCCCGGCTTCCTTGTTGAGCACGCGCGAGACGGTCTTGATCGACACGCCGGCCTGTTCGGCCACATCAACAATCGTCGGGCTAGACCCAGCTTTGCTTGCCACCGTTCCCGTCCTTGCTCTGCATAGAAGCCAGCACTGTGCCACAGCGAGACAAAAAATACGGCCTTGCGTCAATAAAGGTGATGGCCCGAGCCGTCAACGCCGATCAAGCCGGCGCTTCTGCGCTCAATCTGCGGGCGGCTTGGCTTCGCCCGCCATAACCCCAGGCCTCGGCGGGCAGTTGCTGCACGACGGTGTAGCTGGTGGGATGCAGGCGGCCCAAGGCGGCGCCCATCGCCCGATGGACTGCGGCCAAGTAGGCGCTGATCTGCGCGGTGCTGTTGGTGCCGGCCGTCACCTGCACCTGCAGTTGATAGCTGGCCAGCGTATCGGCGGCCATGGCTCGCGCGCCGATGAACCATTGCGTGGCCGGCACCAACTCTATGCGCACGGCCGTCAAAGCGGGGTCCTTGGCCAGATGTTCGGCGGTCAAGTCGGTCAGCGTCACGGCCAACTCGCGCAGGCTGGGGTCCGCGCCGGGGGCTGGGCATAGGCTGAGATGAAGAAAAGGCATGCTGCGGTTCCCCTGCTTGTTGGTCTGGTGTGGAGCTCAGTAATAGCGGCTGCGCAGGTCGGTGGTCTTCCAGCGTGCCTCGGCTCGAGTGGCCCAGGTCTCAAGCCAGCGATTCAGCAAGAGGCGCGGGGCGCAGAAGAAGGAGCTTGGTGCCGGCCTTGGCTGCGCTTGGGCGGACTGAAGGTAGTTGAGGCTGCTGCTATTCATGATTCACTTCCTGCTGAATGCCGGCTTGGCTTGGTTTTCGATGGAACAGATGTTATGTTTGCGCCAACGCACAAACAACTACGCAAACCGCAATCCGAGTTTGCAAATACGCACAATGGAACAACTGGAAGTCGGGCTGGATTGGGACGATTTGCGCTACGCGCTGGCGATTGCCGAGGCCGGTTCGCTGAATGGCGCGGCCAAGCTGATGGGCGTGCGGCACACCACCGTTTTGCGGCGGCTGGACGCCCTGGAGGAACGGCTGGGTGCGCGCCTGTTCGAGCGTTTACGCAGCGGCTACCGGCCAACCGAGGCGGGCGAGTTGATGGCGGCGCAGGCGCGCGAGATGCGGCCCGCGATCGCCGAGATGCAGCGCCGCATCGTCGGGCGTGACCTTGAGTTGCAGGGCACGCTGCGCCTGAGCACCGCCTTTGTGGCGATGCTCTACCTGCTGCCCGAGGCGCTGGCGGCGTTCAGGCGCGGCCATCCCGGTATCGAGGTGGAGGTGAACGAGAACTCCAGCCTGGTCGATATGTCCAAGCGCGACGCCGATGTGGCGCTGCGCATGAACCGGGTCGTGCCCGAGCATCTGGTCGGGAGGCGCCTGGGCGAGGTGCGCATGCGCGTCTACGCCAGGCGCGGCCAGGCCGGCCTGCCGCAAAGCATCCTGCCGGTGAGTGAACTCTGTGCCAACTACCCCTGGATAGGTTTCGACCGCGAGCGCCGCTCACGTTTTTTCGACCGCTGGATGCTCGACCATGTGCCGCCGGCAAGCATCGTCATGCGGCTGGACCTGCTGCATCCGGCCGTCGCGATGGCGCGCACCGGCCTGGCCTTAGCGCTGCTGCCGACGCTGATCGAGGGCCATGAGCCCGACTTGCTACCGGTCTCCGAGGTGCTCAGCGACGTCAATACGCCGGTCTGGCTTTTGACCCACCCGGATCTGCGGCAAACCGCGCGGGTGCGCGCGTTCATGCAGGAGGTGGGCGCGCATTTGCAGGCGACCTTGGAAGCCGCACCTTGAAATTCTGGCCGGCCGCCCAAGCTGCAGAGTCGAAAGAGGAATTCATCATGCTGATCACCTGCCCCCATTGCTTGACCAAGAACCGTGTGCCCGACGAGCGCGCAGCCCAAGACCCGGTCTGCGGCAAATGCGGCCAAGCGCTGCTCAGCGGCGAGGTGGTCGAATTGACGGACGCCAACTTCGACGCGGTGGTGGCCGGCAGCGAGCTGCCCGTGCTGGTGGACTTCTGGGCGCCCTGGTGCGGCCCTTGCCGGCAGATGGCGCCGCAGTTCGCCATCGCCGCCAAGCAAACCAAGGGTCAGGTCTTGCTGGTCAAGGTGAATAGCGACGAGAACCCGCAGCTGTCACAGCGTTTCGGCATCCGCAGCATCCCGACGCTGCTGCAAATGCGGCAGGGCAAGGAGCTACAGCGCATGTCGGGGGCACTGCAGGCGCCGCAGATTGTGGCTTGGTTGCGCTGAGCTTCGGGCCAGGGTCGGTGCGCGGACCTTGAACAGAAGGACGCGAGGCCCGCGGAGACATCGGGTGAGTTTTGGGGTGTTGTTTAGGTTCAAGACGGTCCAAAGCCCGGCAATATTCGTACCCACGTTCTGGTGCGCTTGGTCATCGATCAAGCCTATTGCGCCGTTCTCAATATCTCGACGAACTCGAGTGCCGCTTGGCGGACCGCATATTCGGCCGGCGCCAAGCGCTGGAATCTTGCCTTGAACTCGGTCATGGGCGCGTAATGGGTGCTTTGCAAGGCGGCCACTGGCTGGCGGGTTTGGGCGTCCAGCAACTCGATCTCAACCGCCGCGCCACCGCGGTCAAGCGGAACGAACAAGAACACAGTGCTGACCACATTCAAGGTGGGGCTAACGACCTCGGCCCTCGTCACACCCGCACGCAACAGCAGGGTGGGCTTGGTCTTCGTATCTGCTTTTGCAGCAGTTGGCGCTTGCGCGCTGCCGAGGTCGGCAAGCCCGAGCGAGAGCTGTTCACGCAAATGGCTCACCAACTGTTGCTGCTCCTGGGCGCTCAAGGCGCTGGGGCCATGGCCGACCCATTCCACCTGGGAAAGCTCGATGTTGCTTGCATCAAATTTGGTTGCCGGGCGCACAAAGCTGCGCGATGGGGCGGCCTTATCGGCGGGGCTCAATTGTTCATAACTGCTCAAATAGGCAGCCGGCGCGGGCTTCATATTGGCGCAGCCAAACAAGCTGGCCGTCAAAGCAAGCAGGAAGATGCGGCGCAATACGCCGGAGCCAAAGCCAGAACCGAAGCCAGGCCTCGCCTTGGGCGTCAAGGCCGGTGGCGTGATGGTCAAGAAGAGCTGAGCATAAAAGCAACTTTCAAAACCTGCGGCGCCTCAGCGCAACGGGTCTCCCCGCACGACGCCAAGCAGTTTTCCCCCTATCCCCTATGAGTTGCCCCCCCCTAAAGCAAACCGAGGCGTCAGCTGCGGGCAGCTTGCAGTTTTTTGAAGCCACCGGACTTGCACCAGCGAGTCCCGCTTCGGGGCTGTCGGCCACCGCCGAACAGGCGGCCTTCCTGAATCAAAGCCGAGCCGGGGGTCGCACCGCTTTGTTGGCCGGGCCAACCGTCCAATCACCCCAAGGCGCGCAAGCAAGCGAAAACAGCTAGACCGACTCTTTCGGCTGCGGTCTGGCCGGGCAGGAGATGGAGCTTCAAGCCCAGCGCCCGACCGGCATCGCGGCCGGGCTAGGCAAGACCAGTCGCTGCCAACGGCGCTGCAACAAGAACAGCGTCAAACCCAGACTTAATGCCGCCGTGATCCAGAGGCTCAAACCCAGCCATGCCATGCCGGCCAATACCGCTGCACCGGCGGCCATGGCGATCAGCGGCAACAGCTGATGCGCGCCCAACGGAGCGGCTTGGCGCGACCAATCGCGCAACAAATAGCTGCCCATGGGCAAGGCCAGCAACAAGGCATACAGGCCCAAACGCGGAGCATCGCCGCCGGAGGCCGGCACCACCATCAGGCCGATCAGAACCAAGGCCACCGTCCAATGCAAGAAGTACTGCGTCAACAGCCGCCGGGCCAACAGCCGGTTCAGCGTTTGCCCGCGCGGCATCGCCGGCAGCAGCATCAGCAGCGCCTGCTCGCGGCGGCTGCGATGCAGGCTGGCGGCCAGACCCAGTAGCGGGTTCAAGACCATGCTGATGATGCCGATCTGCAAACCAAAGCTGCCATTGCCGCCGAAGCTCGACCAGTTGGGTGCGTAAAACTGGGCAACGACCGTCGCGCCAATCGCCAGCAGCGCCAGTACGATAGTCAAGGAACCCAGGATGCTGGTCCAGTGCTGATTGCCCAGGCACACCAGGTCGGCACGCGCCAAGGCACTGCGCGCTTCGGGCTTGGCATGGGCCAGCAATAAGCGCTGCCATAGCGGCTGCGGCCAAGCGAACAGCTTCATCAGCGTCAGACCGGTCTTGCCCGAGTATTTGCCCGTAGACAGGCCGCGTGTTTGATCGGCAAAGGCCAAGCGCAGCATTTCGGCCTCGCGATAGCTGGCTTGATGCGCCGCGCCGCCGTCTTGCAATAAGCGACTCAGCAGCCAAGGCAAGAGCAAGCCGGCCAGCAAAGCCAAGCTGGCGGGCTGCGTCGCGTACCAATGCAGCAGGCCATGCCAAACTCGCAGCCACAGCGCATTCACCGGCCACCAAAAACCAAGGCTGGGCACGATCCAGATCAGGAACCACAGCCGGTACCAGCGCAGCATCGCCGCGACCAGCAACATCAAGAAGCCCGCGCCCATGCCCCAGGCCAAGGGCTGGCCCAAATGCGAGCCAAACAGCAACGCCGCCGTAAGGCTCAAACCCAGCAGCAGGCCGACCGCACAGCGGCGCAATCGGCTCAGGTGCCCGGGCACCAGTCGGGCGGCGGTCGGATGGTTTTGTCGCCGCAGACTGGCGAAGCTGATGCCCCAATAGATCAGCAAACAAGTGCCGACGGCGATGCCGGCGATGCCTAGCGCCGCTTGCACATCCACCATGACGCCGACCGCCACGGCCACGCCCGCGACCAGCAACAAGAGCAGCAACCAGATCCACAATTCGCCCGTGTAGCGGCGCTGCTGCAAAGGCGCCAACAAGAGCGGGCTGTAGTTCGACCAAAGCGTACTCATGCTCATGTCAGCTCCATGAACAGATCTTCCAGATTGATGCGCTCGCTGCTCACGCTGGCCGGCACCTGCCCGCTGGACGATGAAGCCTGCGGATAGCGCAGCAGGCAACGTTCGCGGCCGCCCTCAAGCGGGCTGCGGTGCAAGGCCCGCAAACCTTGCGCGGCGATCAACGCCTGCAACTCGGCACTCGGCCCACTCAAGACCCGCACCTCGTCCAGCAACTCATCCAGCGGCGCCTGCAGCACGATACGACCCTGCTTCAAAAAGGCCACGTTGAAGGCGACCCGTTCCAGGTCCGACAAGATATGGGTGGAGAACACCACTGTGGTGCCACGGTCCAAGACTTGGTCGACCAACTCGCGCAAAAAGTCGCGGCGGCCGGCGGGATCCAGGCTGGCCACCGGCTCGTCCAGCACCAACAAATCGGGCTCATGAGCGAGCGCGCGGATGATGGACAAGCGCTGCTGTTGGCCGCCGCTGAGTTTGGCGATCGGCTTGTCGCGCGCGATATCCCAGCGCGACATCAGCCCTTCGACCTTGGCCTCGTTCCAGCGCGGATAGAAGCTCCTGAAGTAACGCAGCAGTTGCGCTGGCGTAAAGCCCTCGAACAGATCGCTCTGCTGCGGCACATAGCCGACGCGGGCGCGGCCGGCGTCGTCCAGCTCGGCGGCGGTCTGTCCAAACACCTGCACCCTGCCGGTTTGCGGCTCGCGCAAGCCCAAAAGCGTCTCCAGCAGGCTGGTCTTGCCGGCGCCGTTGCGCCCCAAGAGGCCAACCACCTGGCCGGGCAGCAGTTGCCAGTCAAGGTCGCTCAGCACTTTTTGTTGACCGTAGCTGAGACTCAGCCCTTGCATTTGCGCGGTGACGGAATTTGACATGGTGACAGCGCTCATTTGGCGCCCCCTTGCTGAAGAATTTGATCGAATAGATGCAGCGCTTGTTTGGCCGGCACCTCTAGCTGCTGCGCCTCGGCCGCCGCGCGCTCCAGCGTGGGCCGCAGCGACTCGATGCGATCGGCCGCCGGTTGGGCCCGACTGTGCTGCGCCGCCACCCGCATCGCCAAGCCGCGCCGGCGCTCGAGCAGGCCCTCGGCCTCGAGCAGGCTGTAAGCCTTGGAGATCGTCATCGGATGCACGGCCAAGGCCTGCGCCACCTCGCGTACCGAGGGGATCTCCTGGCCCGCCACCAACTGCCCGCTGGCCACGCGACGGCGTAACTGCTCGACCAATTGGCGGTAAATCGGCTCGGTAGAACCGGTGTTGATACTGAAGATGAAACCGTCGAAGCTCACGGGCACTCCCTATGTGTATATCTATAGTAGTACACTAGTACGCAACCGTCAAATTTGTTTATGAGCCGGCGGCAATACTGCATGAAGCGTGAGCGCAAGACGGCCGCGGGCCGCCCCGCGCAGCCCATACACTCGCTGCTGCCTCAATACCGGGGTGCCGCACGGCGCAACCGACCATGGATCTGAATCTGAAACGAATTGCTTTGCCCTTGATGCTGGCGGTGAGCTTGTTGTCCGGTTGTGCGAGCGTGCAGAACGCCGCACCGGGGCAGGACATGGCCGTCAAGCGCTTCGAAGTCGCCGCCACGCAGTCGCGCATCTATATCTATCGCAATGAGTTCATGGGCAGCTTGGTGGGGCTGGACCTGGAAGTGGACGGCAAGCCCGCCGGCACCACCAAGGGCAAGACCTTTGTGGTGGCCGATGTCGAGGCCGGCGAGCATCAACTGGTGTCCAAAGGCGAAAACACCCATGCGCTGACCCTCATGGCAAAGGCCGGCGAGCCTGCGTTTGTCTGGCAAGAAGTCAAGATGGGCCTGCTCAGTGCGGGCTCGCGACTGCACAGCGTGGACGCCAGCACCGGCCGCGCCGGGGTATTGGAGACCAGTCTGGTGAGCAGTCCCTTGATGGCGGCGCCGCCTAGTGAGACGCGTGCAGAAACGATGCCCGCCAATATGCCCGCGGTCGTGCCGGCAGGCACCGCAACGTTCGAGCCAGCTGCCATGGCCGCTGCGCCAGACGCGGCAATCACACCGGCCAAGCCGGCTCAGGCTGCGCCCATGGCGGCGGCACCCGCAGCCCCCAAGCTCACGAGCAGCCGCTATGACTACGAGGCCGAGCGCGCCGCCAAAGAACGCGGCTGCATGGGCCCCGGCGAGGTGCGCCCAAGGGCTCAGCTGCAGTCACGCAGCGGTATTGTTGAGATTTTCTCCGTCGCCTGTGCTGCGAGCTCGATACAAGTGCGCTGCGAAATGGGCATGTGCAAGGCGCTCGACTGAAGCGCGCGCAAGGGCTGCCCAAGGCAGTCCGGTTCATGTGATGATTCGCCCCCATGTCGATACCCACCAAGCTTTCCGCTCCTGCTTTTTCTCCGGCTTTTTCTCCTGCCTCGTCGTCTGCGCCGACGCCGCTTGAGGGGCCCACCTTGCTGGCCATATTGCTCGCCTGCACGGTGGCGCCCTTGCTGGCGTTCAACCTGACACCGTCGGCGACGCTGTTCAATCAACTCGCCGCACTGGCCGGTTGGGGCTTGGTGCTGATGAGCATGGCGGGCAAGGGGGCGCCGCGCTGGCGATTCACGCCCGCCGCCGCGGCATTGAGTTTGTTGGCATTGGCACCTTGGGCCTCCTCTTTATTGGCCAGCCTGCCTTCTGCACTCGCCTTGGCCAATAGCGGCATGCTGCTGGCAGCGCTTGCCCTGCTGCTGGCCGGCCAGGGGCTGCCGCGAGGCGACCGGCAACGCTGGCTGGAGGCCTTGTGCTGGGGACTGCTGTTGGCGGGGGTCTTGAGTTTGCTGGTTAGCTTGGTGCAGGTTTTTATGCCCGGCTGGGCCGATGGTCATGTAATTGCCCGTTCGGGCATTCCCGGCCGTGCGGTCGGCAATATGCGCCAACCCAATCATTTGGCCAGCCTGTTGATGTGGGCCTGTGTGGCTGCGGTCTATCTGGCCGACCAGGGCCGTTTCAAATCAATCGGCGGCGCATTGGTGTTGCCGCTGCTGCTGTTTGCGCTGGTTTTTGCCGTGGTGCTGAGTGCATCGCGCACCGGCGTGATCGGCGTGCTGATCTTGGCGGCCTGGGGCGCAATGGATAGAAAACTCGGCCGGCCCGCCAAACTGGCGCTGATGGCCACGCCCTTGCTGCTGCTGCTGAGTTGGTGGCTACTGTCGGTCTGGGCGGCCGGGGGCGAGCATGCGCTGGGGGCCGAGTCGAGGCTGGCCGAAGGCGCCGGTTCACCGCAACGCTTGGCGATTATTGCCAATGCCTGGGGCCTGCTCAAGGCCAACCCATGGACGGGCGTCGGCTGGGGCGAATTCAATCTGGCCTGGACCATGACACCCTTCCCGGATCGGCCGATCGCTTTTTTTGATCACACCCACAACATCGTGATGCAGCTGGCCGTTGAAGTAGGTCTGCCGCTGAGTCTGGCCGTTCTGGGCCTGCTGGCCTGGTCGCTCTGGCGCGCTTTTGCGCTCAGCAAGGCGGCCAGCGGCGGCGATGCGGTGGCACGCCGCTGTGCCTTCATGTTGGTCTTGATGATTGGCCTGCACAGCTTGTTGGAATACCCGCTCTGGTACGCCTACTTCTTGCTGCCGACTGCCTTTGCATTCGGTTTGGCGCTGGGGGCGAACGAAGACGCAGCATCGAAGGCGAATGGCCGGGCTTGGGGCTGGATCGGCGCGTTGATGCTTGCGAGCAGCGGCTTTACCGTTTGGGAATACCTTCGGGTGGTCGAAATTTACGCCCCGTCCGCCAATGCCGCGCCCTTGATGAAGCGCATTGCCAGCGGCCAAGCCACGGCCTTGTTTTCGACCCAGGCCGACTACGCTGCGGCGACCTCCTTGCCCGCCGGCCCGGCGGCGCTTGAGGCCGCCAAACGCACCGCGCACAACCTGATCGATGCGCGCTTGATGGTTGCCTGGGCCAAATCCCTGCACGCCGTCGGCGACGATGACAAGGCACGTTATGTGGTGCAGCGACTGCGCGAGTTTCGCAACCCGGCCGGCACGGAGTGGCTGGAGGACTGCGAGCACGAGCCGGAGGCGGGCGCGCTCAAACCCTTCCAGTGCGAGCCGCCGCAGCGCGACTACAACTGGCGCGAGCTGCGCCAGTAATCAGGGCGCCGACCAGTCGCCGCTCTTGCCACCATGCTTTTCCAGCACGCGGATGTCGCCCATCACCATGCCGCGATCCGCTGCTTTGCACATATCGTAAATAGTCAGCAGGCCGATCTGCACCGAAGTCAGCGCTTCCATCTCAACGCCGGTGCGACCCAAGGTCTCGACTTGAGCACGGCAATGCACGGCGTTGGCGGCCGGGTCGATCTCGAATTCGACCGCCACGCGGGTCAAGGGCAAGGGGTGGCAGAGCGGGATCAGGTCGGCACAACGCTTGGCCGCTTGGATGGCGGCAATCCGGGCAATACCTAAAACATCGCCCTTCTTTGCGCTGCCGCTGGTGATTAATGCTAGGGTGGAGGCCTGCATGCTGATGCGGCCCGCAGCGACGGCGATACGGTGAGTGACATCTTTGGCCGCAACGTCCACCATATGGGCTTGGCCTTGAGAGTCAAAATGAGTGAGTTCTGTAGTCATTGAGATGTCGGCCCTTGAAAAGCGGCAACAATTGGGAAACGATTGTCAGCGCATCATAGAAGGGCGAGTGCTTTTTGGAGTCTGTGTTGTTGAAGCTAACTGTCAGTTTGATGCGTCGCCCGAGCCGCAGTGCCGTCAGCTTGTTGGCGGCTGCGGTCTTGGGCATGGGCGGGCCCATGGGTCATGCGCAGGTGAATCTGCCCGCCCTGGGTGACTCGGTCTCGCAAGATCTAGACCTCGGCACCGAGCGCCGGATCGGCGATCAGGTCATGCGGCAGATTCGCCCCGACCCGGATTTTCTTGAAGACGCCTTGCTGCTGGAGTATTTGCAGTCGATCTGGGCACCCCTGGTCACGACGGCCAAGCAACTCGGCAATATCGGCGATGAGACCAATGAGCGCTTTGCCTGGGAAATATTTCTGGTGCGCGACCGCAGCATCAATGCCTTTGCGCTGCCGGGCGGTTTTGTCGGTGTGCATCTGGGCTTGATCGCGATGACGAATTCGGCCGATGAACTGGCCTCGGTGCTGGCGCATGAGTTGTCGCATGTGACTCAGCGGCATATTGCGCGGCGCATCGCCGGCGATTCGCGCAACAGCATGCTGGCCTTGGCCGGCTTGGTGGCGGGTTTGATTGTGGCTTCGCGCACCCATAGCTCGGACGTGGCCAATGCGGCCATCGTCGGCAGCCAGGCGGCGGCGGCGCAAGCGTCGCTGAGTTTTTCGCGCGATATGGAACGCGAGGCGGACCGGGTCGGCTTCACGGTCATGAACCAGGCCGGCTTTTCACAGGCCGGCATGTACAGCATGTTCGAGCGCATGGAGCAGGCCAACCATCTGATGGATTCGGGCTCTTACCCCTATCTGCGCTCCCACCCATTGACCACCGAACGGATCGGTGACGCGCGCCTGCGCATGGGCACCACCGACTACGAGCGACCGGTCGGCAGCGCCGAGCATGCGCTGATGGCCGCCCGCGCCAAAGTGCTGATGGATGCACGGGCCGAGGCCTGGATCGCTTTGCAAAACCTGGATGCCGGCGCACGTGAACTGTCCGGCAAGGGTTCGGCCGAAAGCAAGGGCTATGAGCAACTCGCCGCCCGCTACGCCAGCGCTTTGGCCTCGATCAAGATGCGTGATTACCCGCGCGCCGAAAACGCCTTGCGCAGCGCCGAGTTGACCTTGCAACTGATGGGGCATGACGCCAGGGCCGAGCGTTTGCTGCGTTACTTGCGGGCCGAACTGAATCAGGCGCGGGGCCAGGCAGCGGACGGTTATGCCGCCTTGAAGCCACTTGCGGCCGAGCGCTCGCGACCCATGCTGATTCAAAAAGCACAGTTGGCGCGGGTGGACCCGAATCCGGCCAAGGTCCGCGAAGCCGCCGAGGGCTTGCAGACCTATGTCAGCCTGAACCCGATGGATCCACTCGCCTGGGCCGAGCTGGGGGCTTTGTGGAGCAAGCTGGATCAGCCCTTGCGTGCGGTACGCGCCCAGGGTGAGGAGCGCGCGGCGATGGGCGATTTGAACGGCGCGATTGACCGTTTTCGCTCGGGCCTGCGTCAATCGCGCGGCCGCGATGCCGATCAGGTCGAAGCCGCCGTGATCGACTCGCGCCTGCGCAGCTTGCTTTATGAGCGCCGCCAGTTGCTGGCCGAGATGTATCCGCGCGGCGTACCGCCGGGGGCCGAGTTGCCTTGAGTTCCGAATCGGCGCGCAGGCAAAGACATTGAGCCGATCGATTTCTCCAGCTGGCAAGATTTGAAGCAAACCGTGGACCTTGAACCGGACTTCGACAAGTATTTTCAAATGTCTGCCGCTGCTGAACGCATGGGCCGGCATGCCGAGGGGGCGAAGTACGCGGAGTTGGCGCTGGCCTTGCGCGAGGATGGCGGCGTCCTTGCCTTGCTGGCCTTGCATCGTTTGCGTTTGGGCGATTTAAAGGCCTGCCTGGCAGCGGGTCGAATTGCCGAACCCTTATTGACTCAGGCGGGTTAAACAGCTGTTCATGCGCGCCTGCTGGGCACCCTCGCGGTCGCGTATTTGCAGGCCGACATGATGCAGCAGGGCTTGGCACATGCACAGCGCGCCGTCGAATTGGCGGCCAAATCCGGCGACGCCCTTGCCAGCGGCTGGGCGAATCTTAGAGTCGCCCAAGTGCACGGCATGCTGGGCCAACAAGAACGGGCTTTGGAATTTTTTGCCCAGGCCATGCGGCAGGCCGAGAGCTTGAACGATGCGAGCTTGCAGTTTTCGGTCGTGTACAACCAGGGTTGGATCTCCGTCGAAGGTTTGCTGCGGGAATCGCCGCCTTCGGATGCCCAGCTGGAGCAGGCATTGGAGCTATTCCTACGCGCCCAAAGTCTGGCCGACGCAGAGGCCAATGCACACAGCCAAGGCATTTGCATGCTGAACCGTAGCCGTGCACTTCAAGGCCTGGGGCGCCAGGCGCAGAGCCGGGATCTGGCCGCAGGTGCGCTGCAACTGGGCCGCCAGCATGGCCTAGTGCAATTGGTCGTCGGGGCCCAAGCGGTGTTGTGCGAATGGATGTTGAGAGAAGGTCGGGCCGATGAAGCACTGCAGTCTTTATTGCTGGTGAGGCAGACTTTGCCCGAGGAAGACTTGCTCAGCCATTTGGATATCTTGCGGCTCATCGTGAAGGCCAAGCGGCAATTGACAAGGTACAAAGCCGCCTTATTGTCGTTTGAAGAGCTTCACGCCTTGTCACTCAAACAGGCCCGCGCAAGGGCTGATTTGCAGGCCTGGATGATGCGTCATCAACATGATATCGAGCAGCAACGCCTGCGCACCGAACGCGCAGTTGGACGCTGAGATGCAGCGGATACAAGCGACCCGATGGGAGGCCGAAGCTCACCACGACGCCCTCACGGGTCTGCCGAATCGCCGCTACATGAGCTCACGCTTGCCCGATCTATGGGCCCACTTGAAGACAACCCAGCGCCCTCTGCTGGCGGCGATGCTGGATCTGGATCATTTCAAAAAGATCAATGACGTCTTCGGTCACGAGATCGGTGACGCTGTGTTGCGGCAAGTCGGGAGTCTGCTGCTGGCGCATGTGCGATCGCGTGACCTGCCGATACGGCTGGGGGGCGAGGAGTTTATTGTCTTGATGCCCGACGCGAGCCCCGAGCAAGCGCTGGTGGCCTGCGAGAGGATTCGCAGAGAAATCGAAACCCATGACTGGCCGGCGGTGACGGCGGGCCTGCACGTTACGGTTAGCATCGGCATAGCGCCGATGGATGACACCGAAACCCCTTGGGCGCAAGCGGATACGGCGCTCTACCGCGCCAAGGCGCAAGGGCGCAATTGCGTCGTGTGCGCGGACTCACCTCCGCAAAGAGGCCTTCAATGCGATCCTCAGGTTCAATCTTGATCCGGGAATAGCCGCTCAAACAAGACATCGATCAGCATGCCGAAGAGGCTGTAGATCAATGAGCCGATCAGCGCCGCCCAGAATCCGGCGACCTCAAAGCCACCGAGCAAATTGGCGGCCGCCCAGAACATCAAGGCGTTGATGACGAAGAGAAACAAACCCAGGCTGACCACCGTAACGGGCAGGGTCAGCAGCACCAGGATGGGTCGCAGCAAGGTATTGAGCAGGCCCAGCACCATCGCCGCGATCAGCGCCGAACTGAAGCTGGTGACCACCACGCCAGGATATAAATGGGCGACCAACAGCAAGGCTGCGGCCAATAGAAACCAACGTAGCAGTATCTTCATGCCGCCGAATATACAAGCGCGCCGTGACATTTTGCATCTCGCTGCGCTGGGGATTTGTCCCTAGACGGGGACAGGTCTTGCCTTTTGCTGGCAGAATGCGGGCTTCGAAGGGGGAGTAGCTACGCGGTGCAAGCCGTGGCGGCCGCCCGTCAGTACGGTGTCTGTGAAGATGCCCGGGCCCCGCAGCCGGCAGTGGATTGATTGATTTAGACAATCCAAAGCGCCGTCCCGCAAGACCTTTCGACTCTTGGTCGCGCCCATGGTTTGAGCAAATGGGGCGGCTTGATTGACAATTTTTTGCGGGAAATTCAATGGATACGATTGCGCCCCTGTGGCTTTGGTTCTTTTTCGGCGGCTCGGTTTTGGCGGCCCTGTTCGTCGACTTCGTGGTGCTGCGCAAGCAAGGCGCGCATGAGGTCTCGGTCAAAGAAGCGGTCAATTGGTCGCTGGTCTGGGTCGGCTTGAGCCTGGCCTTCAACGGCTTGTTCTGGTGGGCCATCAAGGACAGCACGGGGAATGTGGAGTTAGCCAATACCCGCGCCTTGGAGTTCTTGACCGGCTACTTGATCGAGAAGTCGCTGGCGGTGGACAACATCTTTGTCTTCCTGATGATCTTCACCTACTTCTCGGTGCCGACCGAATACCAAAAACGCGTGCTGATGTACGGCATCATTGGCGCCATCGTCTTGCGTACGGTGATGATTCTGGTCGGCAGCTATTTGATCGCCGAGTTCCACTGGGTGCTCTATTTGTTCGGCGCCTTCTTGCTGATCACCGGCATCAAGATGTGGTGGGCCGCCGGCCAGGAGCCCGATCTGGAAGCCAACCCGGCCCTGAAGCTCTTGCGCCGCACCATGCCGGTCAGCAAGAACTTTGACGGCGAGCGCTTTTTCACGGTCGAAAACGGCAAACGCCTGGCGACACCCTTGCTGTTGGTGATTGCCTTGATCGGCATGACCGATGTGATCTTCGCGGTTGATTCGATCCCGGCCATCTTCGCCATCACGGATGATCCCTTCATCGTCTTGACTTCGAATATCTTTGCGATCCTGGGTCTGCGTGCGATGTACTTCCTGCTGGCCGCGATGGCGACCAAGTTCCATTTGCTCAGTTACGGCCTGGCGGTGGTCTTGGCCTTCATTGGCAGCAAGATGATCTTGATCGATCTGGTGAAAATCCCGGTATTGGTCTCGCTCGGCGTGGTGATCGCAATTCTGGCAGCAACCATGGTGCTGAGCTTGCACACGGCACCCAAAATCACCAAGGCAGACGCCAAGCATTGAGTTGACCGCGGGGCTCATCGGCCCCTCCCCGCCCTCTCTTGAAAAGCCCTCTGAAGTCACTGGCCTCAGAGGGCTTTTTCACGCCCGATTAAATGACGCAAATAGCAATCGTTCGCATTAATGATAGGATGAGCGCAAAGCCTTTCAGGGCAAAGAAGTTTCCGCAAATTCAAGCATCAGGGGCTTGCAGTGATTCCCGTATTCGCTATTCATTCCGCCACCTCCGCGCCCATCGTCAAGCATCGGTCGCGGAGCCAAGCGGCAAGGTCTATGGTGCCCTACCAGGACCTGACCAAGCCTGGGCGGAGCCTCTTGCTGGGTTGCGTCCTGTTGGGTCATTTGGTGGCCGCATGGGCCTTGTGGCAGTCCGTCGGCGCCCGGCAGATGACCAGCAAGCCGGAACCCATCGTGCTGAACCTGATTGCTCCGGCGCTGCCCCCCTCGGCTGAGCCCAAGTCGCCACCGCTTCGGTCCATGCCTGTCAAGAGCAGTTCGCCGGCACCAACGCCGGAGGCACAGGCGCCCCTCTCGACAACGCCTGCGACGCTGTCGATCAGTCAGACCGCAGCGCCCGCAGAGGCAGCAACTCAGATCGCCGCCGCCATCTCGACACAAGTCCCTGCGCCGCCTCAAGCAACCGCAGCGCCCCCATCGATTGGCCCGCGGCAACTTGCGCCCGGTGCGATGCGGTATTTGGTCGAGCCACAAATGACCGTGCCCTTAGCCTCGCGCCGCTTGGGCGAGTCAGGCGTGGTGCATCTGCGCATCGTCGTCGACGCCCGCGGTTTTTTGAAAGAGGTCAGCCTGAAAAAGTCGGCCGGCTTTCCACGCCTGGATCAGCAAGCCTTGCAAGACATTCGCTCGGCGCGCTTTGCCCCTTATCTTGAAAACGGACACCCGGTTGAATGGGAAACCGTGGCGCTGCTGTCCTACGAGCTTGAGCGCTAGCAATGGAAGCCCGGCGACAAGAGCCCGAATTATTGCTCCTTGCGCCAAAATACTAACGTCAAATTTACCCGGCAATCAGCCGTAAATTTGCGAGCGAGTTTCGCGGGCGTGACTCACTCGCTTGCCCTTGCCATGGCTGGATTCAAGGGCAAATCGGCAACAAATGATGCGAGTGCGCGACACCTAGGGTAAACAAGCTGCATTTCGGTGTGAGATTGGGCCCGCTTCCCCTATGAAAGCCTTCTCAAGCGCCGAGTGCCGCAGTACCATCGCCCCTGCTAGGTGCTAGAGAGAATTGAAGGCTTATGCGGCCTTCACCCGGACCCAGCACATCAACAACTTTTGATGGAGAGAATAGAAATGGCAACTGCAAAGAAGGCCGCGCCCGCTAAGAAAGCGGCTCCGGCCACCAAAGCCGCTCCGGCGAAAAAAGTAGCTGCGGCTCCGGCCGCTAAGACTGTCAAAGCTGCTGCGCCGGCCAAGAAAGCTGCACCTGCTAAGAAAGCTGCTGCGGCCAAGAAGGCTCCGGCTGCCAAGAAGGATGCCGCTCCTGCAAAGAAGCGCACCCCGAATGCAGCTTTCATGAAGGCATTGACCCCTAGCGCCGCCTTGGCTGCGATCGTGGGCGCGGCACCGCTGCCACGCACCGACGTGACCAAGAAGGTCTGGGAATACATCAAGAAGCACAATCTGCAAGACGCGATGCAGAAGCGCATCATCGTTGCCGACGCGGCGCTGAAGGAAATCTTCGGCAAGGCCAAGGCCGATATGTTCGAAATGACCAAGCTGATCAACAGTCACTTGAAGTAATGCGTGACGCAGATGGGCCGCCTTCGTGCGGTTTCGGCTTGCAATAGAAAGGCCCGGACAACCGGGCCTTTTTTTTCGCCCGGTGAATGGAGCGAGTCTGCGCCGGCCTTACTTCTCTCTGCGCCTAAACACTTGGCAAGGCCGCGCGCAAAACCTCGACCATTTGAATCACATCAATCGGCTTGACCCAATAATCACTGAACCCTGCCGAACGGGCGGCAATGACCTGATCCGGCAGGTCATCGGCCGAAAGCGCAACGCAAAGCAGGCCGGCATTGCGTGGATTGCTTCGCAACTGCGCCAGCAGAGCCAAGCCACTCATATCGGGCAGATTCATGTCGATCAGCACCAGATCCGGCTGCAAATTCTCAAGCAGACTCAGAGCTTGGGCGCCATCTTCCGCGCAATCCAATTGCCAGTCAGGCAAACGCCGAAAGACCTCTTCCATCAAAACAATGTTGATGCGATCGTCTTCAACATAGAGCACATGGCGTGTATTGGCCGGGTACATGGGGTATTTTGAAAAGTTGGTCGGCAGGCGGCGTAGCCTGCTCAGATTAGCAGCGATTTGATCGCCAAGTGGTCGAGCCAAGGCCGCCCACGTTGAAAAATGACAGGGAGTTGCCCGACAAGCACCGCGCTTTGGCACTTGCCGGCCTGTCGTGCTTGCAAATACAGGGTAAACGTGAATTAACACACCGCCTAGACCGATCTGCCCATTCCATAAGCGGCGCCCAACGACCAAGGGTTAGTACACTCTTGACATGGCGAATCGGTGGATTAGCGGGACTATTCCATCAGCATAAACACCTGGTTCACCGAAAGTTTCGACGGCTCTGCCGCCAGGCCCGCGGGCCAAACCTTGACGGAATCTCCAAATGTCCATGCTTGCAATGATCGCTCTAGCCGCCTCCAGCGCAGCGTCTGGCGCCACCTTGCCACACTGCTCATGGGACAAACCCGGCGTCAACCCTTTCATGGGTGACATTGTCGCCGCCGTTGATCGCTATACGGATATTCCCGCACCGGTGCGGGCGCGCTTGAAGGAGCGCATGGTCAAGCGAGACTACGACGAATTGGTCACCATCAAACGCGACGGTATCCAAGGCCAAGCCCAATACGGCAGCGCCATCACCGATATGCATTTCGGCGCCAACAATGTCTGCAAGACGGTCAGCCGTGCCAAATGGACACAGGCCTACGAGGAACGCGGCTTGGTCTATTGCGAAGAAGGGCAGTGCATTCTGGTGCCGACGGTGTGTCGCAATGTGAGCCGCATCCAACGCATCGCCCCACGTGCCGCAGGACCGGGCGGGGGACCAAGCCTGGCTTCATCGACGCAAGATTCGGAAGGCCCACTGGAATTGGATCCAACTTCTGCGGGCCCGTTGGCTGGCCCGCCAAGTGATAAGAACAGCTTTGCACAATTGGCCGGTGGGTCAGGCTTCGAGGGCGCAGGTTTGGTCACGCCGGGCTTGGTGGCACCGAGTGGCGGTAGTGGCTTGGGCGGTGGTGGGCTTGGTGGCGGCGGGCTTGGCGGCGGCGGCTTGGTCTCGACCTTGCCACCGGGTCCGATTGCACCGGCTGTGCCCGAACCCGGCACCTGGGCCATGTTGATGGCCGGTCTGTTCGCCGTCGGTTTCATGGCCCGCCGCCGCAAGGTCGGCTGAACCGAAATCAGCGCAACAGACCCTTCAAATAGCGCCCGGTATGGCTGCCCTCATGGGCGGCCACCGTCTCCGGCGTGCCGGCCACCAAGAGCAGGCCGCCGCCTGAACCGCCTTCCGGCCCCATGTCGATGACCCAATCCGCCGTCTTGATGACGTCGAGGTTGTGTTCGATCACGACGATGGTGTTGCCCGCATCGCGCAACTGGTGCAAGACCTTCAAAAGCAGGGCGATGTCGGCGAAGTGCAGGCCGGTGGTCGGCTCGTCCAGAATGTAGAGCGTGCGGCCGGTGTCGCGCTTGCTCAGCTCAAGTGCCAACTTGACCCGTTGCGCCTCGCCGCCCGACAAGGTCGTCGCACTCTGGCCTAACTTCACATAGCCCAGGCCCACATCCAGCAGCGTCTGCAGCTTGCGCGCCAGCGTCGGCACGGCGTTGAAGAACTGATGCGCGTCCTCAACCGTCAGCCCCAGCACCTCGGTGATGTTCTTGCCCTTGTAGAGCACCTCCAGCGTCTCGCGGTTGTAGCGCTTGCCAAAGCAGCTGTCGCAAGGCACATAGACATCGGGCAGAAAGTGCATCTCCACCTTCAACACGCCATCGCCCTGGCAGGCCTCGCAGCGGCCACCGGCCACGTTGAAGCTGAAGCGGCCGGGGCCATAACCCCGCTCCCGCGCGGTGTTCATTTCGGCAAAGAGTTCGCGGATCGGCGTGAACAGGCCGGTATAGGTGGCCGGGTTGCTGCGCGGCGTGCGGCCGATCGGCGATTGATCGACGTTGATGACCTTGTCGAAGGCCTCCAGCCCCTCGATCTGGTCATGCGGCGCCGGGTCTGCATGGCTTTGGTAAAGCTTCTTGGCGACCGCCGTGTAGAGCGTGTCATTGATCAAGGTGCTCTTGCCCGAGCCGGACACGCCGGTCACGCAAGTCAACAGACCGACCGGGATCTCGACCGTCACGCCCTTCAGATTGTTGCCACGGGCATTGACGATCTTGAGCGCCTGGTGCGCCGCCTCGGCGCTGACACGGTGGCGTTCGCGTGGCACTTCGATACAAGCCGCGCCGGATAAATAGCGCCCGGTCGGCGAATTCGGGTCGGCCGCCACCTGCTCGGGCGTGCCCTGCGACATGATGCGCCCGCCATGCACACCGGCGCCGGGGCCGAGGTCCAGCACATAGTCGGCCGCGCGGATCGCATCCTCGTCATGCTCGACCACGATCACCGTGTTGCCGAGGTCGCGCAGGCGCCGCAGCGTCGCGATCAGGCGGTCGTTGTCGCGCTGGTGCAGGCCGATGCTGGGTTCGTCCAGCACATACATCACGCCGGTCAGGCCCGAGCCGATCTGCGAGGCCAGCCGAATCCGCTGCGCCTCGCCGCCCGACAAGGTGTCGGCGCTGCGGTCCAGGCTCAGGTAGTTCAGCCCAACGTCATTCAGGAAGCGCAGGCGCGAGGTGATCTCGCGCACCACCTTGTCGCCGATCTCGGCCTTGGCGCCCTTGAGCTTCAGGCCTTCAAAATAGACCAGGCAGTCGCGCAGCGTCGAATGCTCGACGTCGTAAATCGGCCGGCCCTTGGTTCCCGGCGCCGCATTGGCCGGTTGCAGCACGACATTGCGTGCCTCCCGGCGCAGGCGAGAACCCTCGCAATGCGGGCAGGGCTTGGCCGCCATATAGCGGGCCAGGTCTTCGCGCACCGCGCTGGAGTCCGACTCCTTGAAGCGCCGCTCCAGGCTGGGCAAGATGCCCTCGAAGGGATGCGAACGCTTGACCGCGCGCTTCTTGGGGCCGCCGGGAACGCTTTCACCTTGGTAAACGAAGGCAATCTCTTCCGCGCCCGAGCCATGCAAAAAGGCCTGGCGCACCTGCTCGGGCAGTTCCTCGAACGGTTGATCGATGTCGATCTGGTAATGCGCGGCCACCGCCTCCAGCATCGAGAAGGTGTAGGCATTGCGCCTGTCCCAGCCCTTCACCGCGCCGCTGGCCAGGCTCAAACTCGGGAAGGCCACGACCTTCTCGGCATCGAACATGGTCAGCTGGCCCAGACCCTCGCAAGACGGACAGGCGCCGACCGGCGAATTGAACGAGAACAGCCGCGGCTCCAGCTCCGACAGCGAGTAGCTGCAGGCCGGGCAGGCGAACTTGCTCGACAAAACCTTCTCGGCGCCCGTGTCCATATTCAAGACCAAGGCGCGCCCCTCGGCCAGCCGCAGTGCCGCCTCGAAGCTCTCGGCCAAGCGCTGGCGCAAGCCATCGGCGCTCTCGTCGGCGTCATTCGCGTCGCGGGCTTTGAGCTTGATGCGGTCCACCACCACATCGATATCGTGCTTTTCGGTCTTCTTCAGCGCCGGGAAGTCGGGCGCATCAATGGTCGCTCCATCGACCCGGAAACGCACATAACCCTGCGCCTGCAGCGACTCGAACAATTCGATGAACTCGCCCTTGCGGTCGCGCACCACCGGTGCCAACAGCATCAGCTTGGAGTCCTGCGGCATCGCCAGCACCGCATCAACCATCTGGCTGACGCTTTGCGCCTCCAGCGGCAGATGGTGGTCGGGGCAGAACGGCGTGCCGGCGCGGGCATAGAGCAGGCGCAGGTAATCGTGGATCTCGGTGACGGTGCCGACGGTGGAGCGCGGGTTGTGGCTGGTCGCCTTTTGCTCGATCGAAATTGCCGGTGACAGGCCTTCGATCACATCGACATCGGGCTTGTCCATCAGCTGCAGAAACTGCCGTGCGTAGGCCGACAAACTCTCGACGTAACGGCGCTGGCCCTCGGCGTACAAGGTGTCGAACGCCAGGCTCGATTTACCCGAGCCGCTCAAGCCCGTGATCACCACCAGCTTGTTGCGCGGCAGGTCCACATCGATGTTTTTCAGATTGTGCGTGCGCGCGCCGCGCACGCGGATCATCGGGATTTCAAACGGCAAAGATATGGAGTCGGACATGGTCAGCAGAATGGCGAAGCAACCTGACATCATAGGTGGCTGACGCTTCGGCGTGGGATCCAAGCGCTTTGAGCCAGCGTCAAGACCCCGTATATCGAGCTTGCTGGCCGCGGGTAAACCCTTTGTCGGCCGCTGACGCAGGCCACACGGAGCCGGCGGCGTTTCATCGCATGGCCGTGGCGGCGCGCCTCAGGGTTTCCGATACTGAGTTCAACGAAGCAGCCATTGATTCACGACAGCCGCTTCGATGTTCACTCAAGGAGTCATCATGCGTAGCCAATATTTTGTTCGTTTCATCGTCGGCGCTGCCATGTTTGCGGCCGCCACTGCGCAAGCCGCCGAACCCGAAAAATTGGAGCGAGTCGTTGTGAGCGGCAAGGCCGTAAAGACCGAATTGGCCCAGTTGCCACGCGTCGTCATCACCGGCTTGAGCGCCAACAGCCAGATGCAACAACTCCTGCTGGCCTCGGCCAAACCATCGGTGCGCCGGATTTAATATTCGAGGGCGTATCCCCGACAATACCGACAAGGGGTCGGTCCTGGCCCCAATTCAGCATTGATCAGGGGAGCCGCCGAGTGACAGAAGAAATCCGCAAGCGTAGATCATGGCTTGACGGCTTTATGGCCTATGCCTTGCCGGCCGGCCTGAGTGAGTCACAGGTGCGCGACAACATCGTCGTGCTTGACCAACTGCTGTATGCGTTGTGGGACTTGGGCGAAAACCTGATCTTTGCCTGGACGCCCTGCGCTGGCGATCAATGTGGCTTGCGCCTGCTGGTGGCCCCGCATCCACTGCTGACCGAATTCACCCAAGCCAGTGTTGCCGCCCAGGAGTCCTCGCGGCGCGGCCGCTTATTGGATGAATTGCTGGCCAATCAGGCGCATCTGCCGGAGGAGCAGTTCGAGCAAATTGCCGCCGAATTGGGCCTAAGCCCCAACTTCATTGCACTGCCTTTCACTCCCGAGGCCGGCTTAGGGCTGGACCTGATTGCCGCCATCGTGGCCCGTTATGGCATTCGGCTGGTCGAAGACCGGGCGGTGATTCTGTTTGACGCGGTCGGGTTTTCGCTGCTGACGCCGCTGCAACAGGTGGTGCAACTGAACAGCCTGTCCTGCTCGGTCAATGCCGCCTATGCCAAGCTGCTGGACCGCGAGATCAATATCAATTTCGCCCGCACCACCACCGGCGACGGTTTCTACATCTGGAATCGCATGCGCGGCATCGAGGCGAATGTCGAGCTGTATCAGCTGCTGCAATTCATCCTGGCCGACAACGCCTTGGCGCGCGAGCGCGCGCGCCGGCCCGAGTCGGTGCCGCAGTTGCGCGCGGCCTTTCATGTCGGCTCGCACTATGAGTTCTATCAAAGCGAAGGCCTGAACCCGACCTCGTTCAGCTATTTGGTCGGCCAGGTGACGATAGAGCTGGCCCGCATGATCGAGCGCGCCCTGCCGGGGCAGATTCTGCTGGGCAAATTCAACACCTTGATGCGCGACGAAAATAGCGGCGAAATTCAGCGCATCGATTCGGTAGACTTTGTTGAACGCACGCGGCGGCCGCTCAAGGCCTTGAACGGTCTGACCCTGGCCGGCGCCGAGATCGATGAAATTGCCTGTTACTTGACCGGCAACCGGGACGCCGGCGGCGCTTTTGGCATCAGCGAGTTTGAGATCAGCGACAAACATGGCCGGCCACACCGGGTTTACAACGCCAAGATCAATATCCATAGACGCGACGGGCAACCCGTTTATCTGGGCCTGCGCGAAGAAGACTTGCCGGCGTTCTCTGCCCCATTGCTGAACTCATAGGGCTCTGCCGCCCTATGATCAGGGGAAACAGACACATGCCCATGATCAACCCGACCGATCAAGTTCCGGTGTCGCATGCGATGGGGGAACGCCGAAATCTGACCGTGCTGTTTGCAGACCTGTCCGAATCGACTCGGCTTGCCGACGCCATGGAGGCCGAGCATTACGCCATCATGCTGCGCGAACTGCGCGCACTCTATCAAGGCGTGGTGCCGCGCCATGGCGGCACGGTGGTGCGCATTCAGGGCGACGGCATGCTGGCCATCTTCGGCCATCCGGAAATGCGCGAGGACGACGGCCGGCGTGCCACCGAAGCGGCGCTCGAGTTGCACCAGCAAGTGCGATTGATGCGGCCGCCAAGCGGCAGCGGGCAATGGCCACATGGGCAAGAGTTGAGTCTGCATTCAGGTATTCATGCCGGTATGGTCTTGATCGAGGAAGGCGACGCGGTCAGAGGGCGCTTCGACCTGCTTGGCAATACGCCGAATTTCGCCGCCCGCTTATCCGACGAGGCCGAAGTCGACGAGATCCTCGTCAGCGAAGAAACCCTGGGGTTGCAGAGTCACTATTTCCAAACCAGCGAACGCCGGGTGGTGCAACTCAAGGGCCGCAGCACCGCCCTTGCCGTCTATGCCATCAAGGGCCGGTCAACGATTGGCCGGCGCTTCGAGGCCAGCCAGCAGCGCGGCCTGGCGCCGTTCGTTGGTCGCACGGCAGAGCTGCTGATGCTGGACCAGGCTTTGGCGGCGGCGATCCAGGGTCGGCCCGGCTGGGTCAGCATTCGCGCCAACGCCGGTGTCGGCAAGACCCGCTTGACGGAAGAATTCCTGCGTCGCGCCGCCCTGAAAGACTGCAAAATACAGCGCGGCTATTGCGAAAGCTATTTGAGCGCCGAACCGCTGCAACCCTATCTGCAGATGTTGCGGATCTTGGTATCGCAGGGCATGGCCGAAGCCGAGCCCCTGTTGAGCGCGGCCCCGCCATTGCGCCAGTCCGGTCTGTTGCATTTATTGGCGGGATTGACGCGCCAGGCCCCGCAGCTGATTTTCATAGACGACCTGCAATGGGCCGACGACGCGAGTTTGCTGTTGCTGCATCGCCTGTATGCCCTGGCGGTCAAGCAAAAACTGCCCTTGCTGCTGCTGACCGCCACGCGACCGCAAGAGGCGGGGTTGGCCGATAGCGGCGCGGCCATGCTCGAACTGCAGCCCTTCAATACCGTCGAAGCCGAACTGGCGATTGTTCAGCTATTGCCGAACACGGACCCATTCATTGCGCTTGATATTCAGCGCCATGCCGGCGGCAATCCTTTGTTCATCGAGGAGTTGTGTCACGCCATCAAATATGAGCAGGCCGGTCGACGGGCGCTGAGTCGGCCACGTGTTGACTCGGCGGGGCAGGCTTGGCTGTCGGCGCTGACCCTCTCTCGTGTGGCGCGTTTGGCGCCCGAGCAGGCGGCCTTGCTGCGCGCAGCGGCGGTCATCGGCAACATCATTCCGGCCTGGCTGATGCAGCGTTTGACCGGCTGCAGCGAGCAGGATACGGCCGTGCTGGGCCTGGCCGAGCATGACTTTGTCTATCCGGACCGGCGCGCCGGTTTCTTTCGTTTCAAGCATGGCCTGACCCGCGATGTCGTCTATGAGTCGATCGGATGGCATGAACGCCAAGCGATGCACCGCCATATCGCCGCCGAGTTGCGCTCGCAGGCGCATGACACGCCCCGCCAAGCGACCGATGAGTTGCTGGGTTATCACGAGGCTGCAGCCGGGCAATGGGCAGAGGCGGCCGTGCATGCCGAGCGAGCCGGCGATCAGGCCCTGGCCGCGTCCGCGCTGGACCGCGCCAAGAAGCAATACCGCGCGGCACTGGCGGCATTGGAGAACCTCCCCGAGGGCAGCCCGATCGGTACTCGTTGGGTGTCGATCGCACAGCGCTTCGGCGTCGCCTGCGTGTTTGACGCCTCACGAGCCGATCTGCGCGTGCTCCAGCACGCCGTCCAATTGGCCGAAAAAATTGGCGATGCGACCTTGATTGCGCGCGCCGACTATTGGCTGGGTTATGCCAGCTATGCACTTGGCGAAGTGCGTGCCGGCCTCTTGCATTGCGCAAGTGGCCTGGCGGCGGCGCAGTGCAATGGCGAAGAAAATGTGGCCCTGATCGCGCAATTGCACGGCGCGCAGGGCCAGTTGTTGGCGGCGGCGGCGGCCTACCCCGAGGCCTTGACGCGACTGGATGAAGCCATCGTTTTCTTGCGCGCCTTGCGACAAACGACGGCCCCGCCGACGCGCCCGGCCGTGGGCCTGGCCTACTCGCTCGCCTGCCGCGCCTATGTCTTGGGCGACCAGGGTCATTTTGCGGCGGCACATGCCTGCTTCGAAGAGGCGCTGTCCATCATTCAAGGCTCGAACCATGCCGTCGAGGCCTCGGTGCAGGGTTGGCGCGCGGCGGTGTACCTGTGGCAAGGTGATTGGGCGCAGGCGCAGCAAGCGGCCGCGCAGGCGCACCGTATCGGCGGTTTGGTGCGCAGCCTGTTCACCTATTCAATGGGTCATGCCGCCGGCGCCTACGCGGCCTGGCAGATCGAGCGTTCGGCCGCCTCGGCCCAATCCTTGCAGGACGCCGCGACTTGGCTGGCGCCGCGCGGTGGCGGCCTGTTCAGTTCACTGATCCATGGTTGGTTGGCCGATGTGCTGGCCGAACAAGGCGATGTGGGCGGTGCTCGCCGCCAGATTGCCCTGGCCTTGCGGCGTGGCCGCCAGCGCGACTGGATCGGCGTGGCGATGGCCTACCGGGCGGCGGCTCGAATCGCCGCTGCGGCTGCGGACGCCCAGCGTGCTCAGCGTTATCTGGATGCGGCGCAGGCGGTAGCAGACCTGCGCGGCTCGGCGCATGAGTCCGCCTGCAATCGCCTTTTGGCGGCCGAGTTGGCTCTCGGCCAGGGCGAGCCTGCGCAGGCCTTGCTGGCTCGGGCCGCTGAGGCCTTCGAGGAGCTGGACATGGCCTGGCATCTGCAGCGGTCGCGTCGCTTGATGGCGACGGTGTAAAGCTGATCTTCTCAGCGCTTGCGCGCAAAGTGCGCTTCAATTTGTTCCAGCGTCTTGCCCTTGGTTTCCGGCAAGAGCAAGGCGGCCGCCAAGAAATAGATCACCGTGCACGCCGCCCAAAAGAAGAACATGGCGGCATAACCGTGATTGCCGACGGTGGGTAAAAATGCCGCCGCGATAGAGGTCGAAACAAACTGGTTGATCAACAGCGCGATGCTCATGCCGTTGGAGCGGATGCGCGTGGGCATCAGTTCCGACAAGGCCAACCAGACGCAGACACCGGGGCCTACCGCAAAGAACGCGACGAAGGCGAAGATGCAGGCGGTCACCAACCAGCCATGGGTCTGGCTGGGCACCGGGCCGACCAGCGCCTGTTCGATCACCAAGGGCGCGCTTGCCGCCAAGCCTGGGTCGGCAAAGGGATTCAGGTGCAGACGGCGAAAGAAAGCGCCGATGACGCTGTCGGCCTGCACCGCGTGCTCGCGCCGAATTTCGATCGGCTTGGCGTCAAGTTCGTCGCTGCGGCGGCTCTGCACATTGCTGAAGTCACCGTAGGAATAGGACAGCGTCAGTTGCTGCGGCAAGCCGCTCGCCACCACGCCCAGCTTGGCCAAGGTGGCCGCGTCGAAGCTCAAGGCAAGTCGATCTTGCTGCACCATTTGCTGCAGCGCCGGCTTGACGTCAAGTCGGCCGCGCTCGGCCGACAAGAACAGGCTGCCGGCCAACAGCAGCGACACAAAGATGCCTCCGCTGCCCAACATCAAAAGGAATTTGCGGCCCCTGCGGTCGACCAGCATCAGCGCCACCACCGTCATCACCGCGTTCAGCACCTTGATGGCGACATCGGCCGCGTTCGCAGACGAACCGCCCAGGCCCGCCTGATTCAGGATATTCACCAGATAGGCAAGGATCGAGTTGATGCCGGTCGCTTGGGTGCAGGCCAAGATCACGCAGGCCAGCAGGAACGGCGCCATATAGCGGCGACTGAACAAGGGCTCGCGCGGTGCATTGGCTTGCCCTGCCCCGCCGCCGCTGGCTTGTCGGGCTTGCTGCATCTCCCGCAATTCTTGCTCCGCTTCGGCCCCGCTGCGGCTGCGCAACAAGGCAGCATGGGCAGCGTCAATATGGCCTCGACCGACCAGCCAGCGTGGCGACTCGGTCAAGCACAGGCTGCCGATGGTGAACACCAGACCTGGCAGCAGACAGCTCCAGAAGATGCTGCGCCAAGCCTGATCTTTGGCCGTGAACAGCGCGTCGCTGCCAAGGCTAGCGGCGACGGATTCCACCTCGCGGGCATAGTACAGCCCGATCAGCGCGGCCACCACCAGACCTATGGTCAAGAGCAGTTGGAACATCGCCGTGCCACGGCCGCGGTTGTCGGCACCCAAGCATTCGGCCAGATACAGCGGCACCACCACACCGATCAAGCCGCCGCTGATGCCCTGCAACAAGCGCCCCAAGAGCAACGGCGTGTAGCCATCGGCCAAAGCGATGATGGGAATGCTCAAGGTGAACAACAGCCCGCTCAAGACCATGACCTTTTTGCGCCCGATCCAATCGGCCAAGGCGCCGGCAAACAAGGACGACAAGACACTGCCCAAGAGCACGGCCGCGACGATGAAGCCGAGCTGCTGCGCGCTCAAACGCCAAGTTATGGACGCCGTGGATTCCAGATAGGGCAAGGCGCCGGCAATGATGCCGATGTCAATGCCGTAAAGCAGGCCGCCCATGCCGGCGATAAAGAGCATGAAGCGCATAGACCAGGCTCGGCTTGAGGCCGCTGGCACAGTGGGCAAAGCAATTGCGGGCGCGTTCATGCTGGAGGTCCTTGGGTCTTGGTATTCAGGGTGGAAAGAAGTTCGCCTTCGATGGCGACGGCCTGCACCTGCAGCTCGGCATCCAGGACGACCAGGTCGGCCCAGGCGCCCGGCGCAATGCGGCCGCGCTCGGGCAGGCCGAGATAGTCGGCCGGATTGCGTGACAGGCAATGCGAAGCGGCCGCCAAGTCGACGCCGATCGAGAGCAGATTGCGCAGCGCCTGATCCATGGTCAGGGCGCTGCCGGCCAGCGAGCCGCTCGCCAGTCGGACACAGCCCAGGCATTTCAAGACCGTCTGCGTGCCGAGCGAATATTCGCCGTCTGGCATGCCGGTGGCGGCCGTCGCGTCGGTCACGCAAAAGAGCCTGGGGATGGCGCGCAGCGCCACCCGCATCGCGCCCGGATGCACATGCTGCAGATCCGGGATCAGCTCCGCATATTCCGCATGGGCCAGCGCCGCGCCGACGATGCCGGGTTGGTAGTGATTCAGCGGCGTCATGCCGTTGAACAAATGGGTGAAGCCGGCCACGCCAGCGTCCAGCGCCGCCACACCGTCTTCGTAGCTGCCGGCCGAGTGGCCGATCTGCACCCGGATGCCGAGCTCCCTCAGCTGCGGAATCAAGGCCAGGTGCCCGCTCAGTTCGGGCGCCAGCGTCAAGACCTTGATGGGTGCGATGGCGTGATAGTGCAGCACCTGCGCCAAGGTGGCCGAGCAGACCAGATTCGGCTGCGCGCCGAGGCGCTTCTCGCTGATGAACGGGCCTTCCAGATGCACGCCGAGAATACGCGCCGTGCCGGCCACACGCTCGGTCATCGCGTCGGCCAAGCCGTCCAGCGCATGTTCGATAGAGGCCGGGCTGGCGGTCATCGTCGTGCCCAGCATCGAGGTGGTGCCGTGCCTAGCGTGGGCCCGCGCGACTTGCACCGCCGTATCGCCGCCTTGCATGATGTCGACCCCGGCGCCGCCATGCACATGCAGGTCGACAAAGCCCGGCAAGATAATCCGTTCGGATGGCGCGGCAGCATCGGGCAGGATGCGCAGCACGCGTTCGTCGAACTCGACCCGGCCGAGCAGCCAACCGGCCGGCGTCAGGATGCGACCCGACAGCGATGCGATTTGGGCACTCATTCCACAATGATCAGTTCTAGCCCCAAGCGCAGCAGGCCGTCGCGGTATTCGCTGCTGATGCCGGCGTCGGTGATCAGGGTGTGCACACGGTCGAGCTGCACGATACGGTGCAAGCTGACGCGGCCGAACTTGCTCGAGTCGCTCAACACGATGACCTTCTTGGCCCGCTCCACCATCATGTGATTGAGCCTCGCCTCGGCCTCGTGGTGAGTGGTCAGGCCAAACTGCAGATCGCAGCCGTCCACGCCCAGGAACAGCTTGTCGAAAATATAGCCGCCCAAGCAAGCCTCGGCCTGGGTGCCCAGGATGGACAGCGATTTCTTGCGCAAAAGCCCGCCGGTCAGCATCAGCTCGACGCCCTCGGCGTCGGCCAACTCCCAGGCGATATTGAGCCCGTTGGTCATCACCGTGATATTGCGCAGCTCGCGCAACTGGTGGGCCAGCGCCATCGTCGTCGTGCCGGAGTCGATGATGATGTTGTCACCGCTCGACACCAGCTGTGCGGCTCGCGCCCCGATGCGCTCCTTCAGGCTGCTGTTCAAGCCGTCCTTCTGGCGGATATTGTGTTCCTGCGGCGGCATGCGCTTGAGCGCGGCGCCGCCATAACTGCGCGTGACCAGTCCTTGCTCTTCAAAGGCGGCCAGGTCGCTGCGTATCGTCACCGTCGACACGCCCAGCTTGGGCGCCAACTCCGACACCTCCACACTGCCCCGCTCCATCAGCAGTTGCATGATCTGCTCGCGACGCTGCCCGGTGTTGCGGCTCGGCGGTTTGGTCTTGCTCATCGCTTGCTTGCCTACTTTCATTTCAGGGACCCGAACTTTAAGCGTTCGAAAGCTATGTGCCGAATTAACTTTCGGTTTCACGAGAGACATTGCGACTGCAAGCGCGCGCATAACGCGCCAACACCATGCCTACCTTGTGCTGGGCGAGCGCGCGCGGCTGGGCCGCCAGTTCGCCCGCAAGCACCGCGTCGAATTGCTCGGGCAGGAACTGGCTCAGCAGCGGCAGCGGGATCGCCTGCCGCTCCAGATTGGCGATCAGCTTGTCCAAGGCAGCCGACACCGCCGCATCGCCCCAGTAATAGCGGCAACGGTCACTCAATGCATAGGCGCGCAGCAGATGCTGCTCGGCCGGGCTGCCGCTGTAATGCTTGAGCCAATGCTTGGGTTCGGCCAGCATGCGCTGCTCCAGCACCGCCGGCAGTTGCGATTGGCGGCCAAAGGGAATCAGTTCGCGCTCGATCGCCGCCAGCGCAAACCAGGCCTCGCGCAAAGCGAAAGTCACCGCCGGGCCCACCTTGAGAATCGCAAAATGGTCACGCACCAGCGCATGCATGGCGGCCTCGGTTTGGTAGTCGGTCGAATGCGCCTCGAACACGAGCTTCGGCGGGTCGATCTGGGCGGCGACGAAGCGCGACAACTCGGCCGCAGCGGCCGGCCGGTAATGCTGAATCTGACTGTGGTCAAAGTCCACGCCCGGCTGCACCACCATCGCGATCACGCGCTGCCAGGCGGCTTGCAGGCCATGCGCGGCAAAGGCCCGGGCATGCACGGCCAGCGTGCAGGCCGCAGCGGCCGGCGTGGTGACGGCCAGGCCCGCGCCCAGCGAAGCCTCGCCGCCGGGGATCGGCACCTCGGTGCCGATCACATAGACCGGTGGCGCCAGGCCCGCGTCCAGCGCGGCCTGCTCGGCGATCACGGCCAACAGCACCGACCGTTCGGCCACGGTCTCGTCGGGCAGGCGCCGGGGGTCATCGGCGCAGGCCATGCTGCAGTCGAGGTGGATCTTCTCGAAACCGGCCGCCACATAACTGCGAATCAGCTCGGCTGCGAAGCCCATCGCCTCAGCCGCCGGCAGATGCTGCCAGGCGTTCGGGCCCAGATGATCGCCACCGAGCAGCAGGCCGGCGGCATCGAAGCCTTCTTCCTCGGCCAGCCTCAGCACATAGCTGCGGAATTGCAGCGGCGTCATACCTGTATAGCCACCGAACTGATCGACCTGATTGGACGTCGATTCGATCAGCAGCGGCGTCGCATAGCGCCGCGCCTGGGCAAACGCAGCCCGCAGCACATGCTCGTTGGCCGAGCAAACGCTGTAGATGCCGACCGGCTGCCCCTGGCGGTGGGCGGAGATGATTTCAAGCAGTAGCGACATAAATGGAAGCGGGCTGAGCCTCAAGAAGAATGGTCAAGTTGACGCGCCAGCAGGGCCGCGCCGCGGGTGCCGCCGGCGTCCCCGAACGCGGGCATGAGGATGGGAGGCACGCGTGCGCCGGCAAACAAATGCCTTGCCACCGCGGCCGGCAAGGCCTGGTACAGGTGCTGCAGCTTGGACAGGCCGCCGCCCAGCACAATCACATGCGGGTCCAAGACCAGCACCAAGCCGGCCAAGCCATGGGCGAGCACATCCAGGTGCACGGCCAGCGTATGTGCGGCCAACGCCTCGCCGGCCTCGGCGCGCTCATTGATGGCCGCAGCCGCCAACGCCGCGCCGCCAAAATGCTGGTACAGCGCCGCCAAGCCGCTGCCGGAAACATAGCGCTCCAGGCAGCCGCTCAGGCCGCAGCCGCAGGGCCAGATCGGCAGCTTGTGCGCATCGCGCAGCGTCGCCGGCAAGGCCCAGTGTCCCCATTCGCCGGCCAGGCTGTTGTAGCCGCGCAGCAAGCGGCCGTTGACGCAATAACCACCACCGGCCCCGGTGCCCAGGATGGCACCGAACATGCTCTCGGCGCCCGCCGCCGCGCCGCCATGGGCCTCGGACAAGGCAAAGCATTGGCAGTCATTGCCCAGCGCCACCGGCCGCTGCAGCCGCGCGCTCAAGGCGGGAGCGACGGCCTGGCCATTCAGCGCCGGCACATTGGAGCTTAGCTGCAGACCGCTGACGGGATCGACCACGCCGGGCAGGCCAAGACCCAACTGCCCGCTCCTGCCCAAGTCCGCATCGGCGGCCTCGACCAAGCCCGCGACCGCTTCGACAAAGGCCGGGAAGCTTTGCGTCGGCGTGTCAACGCGCCTGCGCCAGCGCTCGCTCAGCTCGGCGCCTTGATAGGCAACCAGCTCGATCTTGCTGCCGCCGATGTCGATGCCGTAGAGGAGGCACTCAGTGAACGACTGGGGCAACATAGCTGTGAATGGTGACGCCTTGCACGACGCGATTGACGGTGCCGTCGGGGAATGGGTTGTCGGGCGTCAGACCCAGCGCAACCGAGCGCTGCAAGGCGTATTGCTGCGCCACCAACAGCCACAAGGGCGCCAACCAGCTGTCGCCAGCGGCGGCCAACTCGGGCGCCACGCCGGCAAGCAAAATTCCCCCACCCGCATCCTCGCCGGCTTCGGCCAGGCCCACTTGCAGCACGCGGCCGGCCACGCCATCGCGTTGCAACTCGGCCAACAAGTCCGCATCGAAGCGTCGCACATGGGCATCGGACGAGGGGAATACGATCACCAAGGTGTTCTCGTTCAGGATGGACTTGGGGCCATGGCGAAAGCCAAGGCTGGTGTTGGCAAAGGCCAGCACATGACCGCAGGTCAGCTCCAGCACCTTCAGCGCCGACTCCTTGGCCAAGGCCTCCAACGGCCCGCTGCCCAGATAGACCAGGCGCGCGAACGGTTCATGCGCCAGCGCCTCGATCGGCACGGCCCAGTCGCGCAGCAAATGCTCCGCCTGCGTCGCCAAGGCTTCAACGCGCGCCAGGCGGTTGGCCCAGTCATCCCGCCCAAAGGCCAGCAAGGCCGCCAGATGCATGCAGCTGAAGCTGCTCGTCATGGCGAAGCCGCGGTCGCACGAGCGGCCGGGCATCAGCAGATTCAAGCTGTCGGCCTGTGTTGCATTGCGGACATACAGCGCACCGTCGGCATTGCAAGTAATGTTCAAAAAACGCGGCGCATCGACCAGCTGGCGCACCAGGTCAACGGCGGCCAGACTTTCGGGGCTGTTGCCGCTGCGCGCAAAGGACACCAGCAGCGTCGGCCTGTCGCGCTCAAGATAAAGCGCCGGGTGCGAGATCAGGCTGGTGGTCGGCACCGCGCGCACTTGCGCCGGCCACTTGCGGTTGATCTCGTCGACCACACCCTCGCCGCAAAAGGCCGAGCTACCGGCGCCGGTCAGGATCACTAGGTGCCGCTCATTGCTCAGCCATGAGCCCAAAAAAGCATCAATGGCGGCTTGCTGCGGCACAGCCATCGAGCACGCCATTTCGCGCCAGACCTCGGGCTGCTGGCTGATTTCTTCGGCCGTGGCCAGGCCGCCCAGGGCCTGCCAGTCGTCGCGAGTGCGGGTAAGTAATGGGTTCATTGAGCGCAGTGGAACACGGGGTTCAAGGTTCGTTCAGAGTCGATATTTGCTTTCACTGTAGCAAACGAAAGAGCAAAAAGAAAGATAAATTTCGAAACACGGAAATTCGCCCACCACCGCGAATCGGGCAATTCGAGCCACACACAGCCCTCACCGGGGCCAAGTTCGACAATTTTCGCCGCACATGCGGGCAAAAAAGCAGCACCTCACTTTCGTTTTCAATTCATATTTCTAATGGTTTTCACTAAATTGACGGATTTATCTTTCGTTGTGACTTTCGGTCGATTGACTCCAGCAAAAGCCTTGCCTAGAGTTCGCTCAGTTAGTTTCGATTGAGGCCTGCCAAGGGTCCAGAAAGTACAAAATGCAACATCGTCTGCTCCTCAACACCGGCTTGCTGGGTCTGCTGGCCGGTGGCCTGCTGGCGGCCGGCTCGACGCACGCCGCGCCGCTGGGCAATTTGCGTGAGCTGGTGGCCGCGCCCAGCACGGCAGGCAGCGGCAGCGCGCCGCAATGGGAGCTGCGGGCGGACGGCAAAGCGCGCCTGCGCATCAGCCTGCTGCGCGCCGACCTTGTGCGGCTCGAAGCCAGCCCGAG
The DNA here is from genome assembly GCF_025717515.1 of Roseateles oligotrophus. Classification (GTDB taxonomy): domain Bacteria; phylum Pseudomonadota; class Gammaproteobacteria; order Burkholderiales; family Burkholderiaceae_C; genus Paucibacter_A; species Paucibacter_A oligotrophus. The sequence continues at coordinate 254,981 of NZ_JAJIRN010000009.1, read as the reverse complement.
CGAGCGTTTTGCGGCGCCCGAGGACAAGGCCGCGCCCATCGTGCTGACCGAAGCCTTGCGGCCGGGCGCTCCAATCGCGCACAAGCTCAGCGAATTGGGTGACCACTATCTGCTGCAGACCGACAGCCTCGCACTGCGCATCTACAAAAAGCCGCTGCGCCTGGCGCTCTACCGGGCCGACAACCAGCAACTGCTGTGGCGCGAAACCGAGAGCCTGGACCTGAGCGACAAGCTGTCGGTGCAGACCTTGAGCAGCGACAAGAGCGAGCGCTTCTTCGGCGGCGGCCAGCAAAACGGCCGCTTCGAGTTCAAGGGCAAACAGCTCGAGGTGTCTTACTCCGGCGGCTGGGAAGAAGGCGACCGACCCAGCCCCGCACCGTTTTTGATGAGCTCCAAGGGCTGGGGCATCTTGCGCAATAGCTGGCGCGATGGGTCTTACGATCTGCGCCAGAACGAGCGCATCACGCTGGCCCACCAAGACGGCCGCTTCGACGCCTTCATCTTCGCCGGACCCAGCATCCATCAGGTTTTGGCCCGCTACACCGAGCTGACCGGCCGCGCCAAAATGTTGCCGCGCTGGGCCTATGAATATGGCGACGCCGACTGTTATAACGACGCCGATAACGTCAAGAAGCCCGGCACCGTACCCAAGGGCTGGAGCGACGGCCCGACCGGCAAGACGCCCGACGTGATCGAGACGGTGGCCAAGAAATACCGCGAGCACGACATGCCGGGCGGCTGGATTCTGCCCAATGACGGCTATGGCTGCGGCTATAGCGATCTGCCCAAGACCGTAGCGGGCCTGAGCGAGCTAGGCTTTCGCACCGGGCTGTGGACCGAGAACGGCGTCGACAAGATCAAATGGGAAGTCGGCACGGCCGGCACCCGCGCGCAAAAGCTCGACGTTGCCTGGACCGGGGCCGGCTACCAGTTCGCGATGGACGCCAATCAGTCGGCCTACCAAGGCATTCTGGACAACTCCGATGCGCGGCCGTTCTTGTGGACGGTGATGGGTTGGGCCGGCATCCAGCGCTATGCGGTGACCTGGACCGGCGACCAGAGCAGCAGCTGGGACTACATCCGCTGGCATATCCCGACGCTGATCGGCTCGGCCTTGTCGGGCCAGGCCTACGCGACCGGCGATGTGGACGCGATCTTTGGCGGCAGCCCCGAGACCTTCACCCGCGATCTGCAGTGGAAGACCTTCACGCCCGTGCTGATGGGCATGAGCGGCTGGGCGGCGCAGGCACGCAAACACCCCTGGGCCTATGACGAGCCCTACCGCAGCATCAACCGCAAGTATCTGAAGCTGAAGCTGCGGATAACGCCATACATGTACGGCCTGGCGCAAGAGGCCGAGGCGAGCGGCGCGCCGATTGTGCGCGGGCTGATGTGGGATCACCCGAACGACCCGAATGCGGCTACCGAGACGCATAAATATCAATTCCTGCTCGGCCGTGACCTGCTGGTGGCGCCGGTATTCCGCAGCCAGGCCGCCAGCCAGGGCTGGCGCAAGAACATCTACCTGCCCGAAGGCCTGTGGTTCGACTATTGGGACGGCCGCCAAGTACAGGCCGGCGCGAGCGGCAAGACGGTTGACCTGCAAGTGACGCTGGACAAGTTGCCGGTGTTTGTGCGCGCCGGCGCGATCCTGCCGATGTACCCGGAGATGCTGTACGACGGGCAAAAGGCCAAGGATCAGCTGACGCTGGAGCTCTACCCGCTGGGCGAGTCGAGCTACACCTTGTATGAAGACGATGGCCTGACGCGCCAATACAGCGAGCAAGGCAAGAGCAGCCGGCAAGTCATCACAATGCGCGCACCGACACAGGGTGCGGGCGATATCCGCGTCCAGGTCGGCGCGGTGCAGGGCGACTACGCCGGTCAGGAGGCGCAGCGCAGCCTGGCGCTGATCGTTCACAGCCGCAGCAAACCGCAGGCGGTCGAACTCGGGGGCCAGGTCTTGCCCGAATCGACCGATCAAGCGGCTTTTGACGCCGCCACGCAGGGCTGGTGGTTTGACGCGAACGACAAGTTCGGCACCGTCCATATCAAGACGCCCAAGCGCAGCATTCGCCACGCGGCCGAGTTCAGGCTGAAGATTTCGCCGGACACCGCGCTGGCCAAGAGCGAGGACTTCCCCGCCGCACCGGTGTTGGGGCGCCAGGTGCCGGTCGACAGCCTGACCGTCGTCAACCGCCCCGGAGAAGAGCCCGGCCACCCGATCGAGAATGCCTTTGACGGCAAGCCCGACAGCTGGTTCCGCACCACGCGCAATCAGGCGATGCGTGCCGGCCCGCATGAATGGGTCTTGGGCCTGGGCGAGCGCCGCATGATCGACGGCTTCGAGATCGCGCCGCGCAATGACAAGAACTGGAAGCATGGCCAGGTGCGTGATTACGAGGTCTACCTGGGTGACAACAACGGCGATTGGGGCAAGCCGGTGCAGGTCGGTCGGCTCAAGCTGCAAGAGGGTTTGCAGACGGTCATGTTCGCCAAGCCTGCCGCCGGCCGCCTCTTGCGCTTCCGTGTCCTGAGCACCCATAACGCCGACGCCGAGCAGGCGGCGAGCGGCGTGGATGAGATGGTCACCGCCGTGTCGGCGCAAGCCGCCCCGGCCAAGGCCTTCAACGCGCTGGCGCCCAGCGAGGTCGAGCCGATTGTGCTGTCGGAGTTTCATCTGCTTGAGCAGCGCGCAGCCGAGGGCTTGGGCGAGCAACAGCTCTATCTATCGGGCTTGTCGCTGCCCAAGGGCTTTGCCAAAGACAGGCCCGCGGCCAAGGCCGCCGAGATGCGCATGAACGGCCTGAAGTTCCAGCAAGGCCTGGGCGTAGCCGCGCAAAGCCGCTTGGATCTGAAGCTGCAAGGGCCATGGAACTTGTTCCGCGCCGACCTGGGCATCGATGACAGCTGCCGCGCCTATGGCGGCCTGCAGTTCCAGATCTGGGGCGATGAGCGCCTGCTTTACGACAGCGGTCTGGTGCAAGCGCCCGCCGTCGTCAAACCCGAAATCGATGTGCGCGGCTTGACGCATCTGAGTCTGCGCACGCTGGGTGCCGTCGGCAAAGAGCCCCACAAGGTCTGCGCCAACTGGGCCAACGCGGCGCTCTTGGGTTGGACAAACGCGCGGGTCGAAATCAATCAGGGCAGAAATCGCTGACCCCAAGAGGTCAGCAATCAATAACTTGAGAACTAGGCGGCAGATGGGTCTGACCGCCTTCAACCGGAGAACATGAAATGAAAGTTACAAAATTGGTGGCGCTGCTGGCTGCAGCTGGCTTGGTGCAAGTCGCTCACACGGCCCATGCCGCAGAGGAGTTGGAGCGGGTCGAAGTGACCGGCTCCAGCATCAAGCGGGTCAACGCCGAGACGGCCTCGCCGGTGCAGGTGATCACGGCCCAACAAATCGAGAGCATGGGGGCGCGCACCTTGATGCAGGTCTTGGACAACCTGCCCGCCGCACGCCCCGGCCAGCAAGACTTCCGTTCGATGTTTACCGGCTCCGACGGCGCCTCGCAAGCCAATCTGCGCGGCATCGGCGCGCAAGGCACCTTGGTGCTGTTGAATGGCCGCCGCCTGTCCTTCTACGGCGCACCGGAAGGCTTTCAGACCCAGTTCGTCAATATCGATTCCATCCCCGCCGCCGCGATCGAACGCATGGAGGTGCTGACCGACGGCGCCTCGGCCGTCTACGGCTCCGATGCGATCGCCGGTGTCATCAACGTGATCACCAAGCGGTCCTACCAAGGCCTGCAGATGAGCCTGACGACCGACCATTCGCAGAAGGTCAAGTCCTTTGGCGAACACCAGGCCAGCGCCACCTATGGCTTTGGCGACCTTGACCGCGATCGCTTCAACATCTACGGCTCGGTCAATCTGTTCAAGCGCGACCGCATTGCCTTTGCAGACACCTACCTGAAGCGGCCCGAGCAGTTCTACGTCAACAATCCCAACTTCATCAAGAACCTGCGCATCGGCGAGGGCAGCGAGCTCGGCACCGTCAACCCAGGCACCCTGTTCGTGTTCGACGCCAAGAATGCCCGCACCAATATGGCTGCACCGGGTTGCAAGAACGTATTGACCGCTGGCGCCAACACCAGTTGCATCGTCAATGCCCTGCCCTATCAGCTCGACACCGGCCCCAAGTCCGACCGCGCCACCGGCTACTTGGCCGGCCGCCTCAATATCAGCCCGACGATGGAAGGCTTTGCCGAAGTCGCCTATACCCATATCAATATGCGCGGCGAAAACGGCCCGCGCAGCTTCAGCAGCGGCCAGACCATCAACTGGTATTCACGCAATACCGGCACCAAGCTGAACACTTTTGTCGCCCCCTTCCTCGGACCCAATAACGAGTACAACAAGCTGACTCCTGAGTTGAAGGCCAAGATGGGCGGCGCGGCCGGCTTGAGCTATCTTTTGCAAGATGCCAGCAATCATTTCGGGCAGGAAAACACCGACGACAGCTACCGCGCGATGGCCGGCCTGCGCGGCACTTTGTTTGGCGACTGGGACTACGAGACCGCCTTGAGTGTGGCCGCCAGCCACTCGGTCACCTACCAGACCATCAACATCAACACGGTCGGCTTCGAAAAAGCTTTTGGCCCTTTCACCTACGACCCGGTCAGCAAGCGCAGCTTCATCCCCGACCACCCGGCCTACCAGTTCGGGGTGATCAACGACAAGAATGCCGCGCTGATCCGCGAGGCCTTCCCGACCTTTGACATTCAGTCGCGCACGAAACTGATCAGCCTGGACGGCAAGATCGAAGGCAAGCTGACCACCTTGGCGGCCGGCGATGTGCGCGCCGCCTTCGGCTACAACCTGATGCAGGAGTCCTTCTACACGCCCGGCAACAAGGACGCGGCCGACGGCCACATCACCCAGCAAGGTGGCTCCTGGTTCGACGGCCAGCGCACCATAGGCGCGCTGTTCAGCGAGGTGGTCGTGCCCATCACCAAGAACCTGGAGTTGGACGCTGCGGCGCGCTTGGACAAGTACCCGAACTTCGCCGCCAATCTGGCGCCCAAGCTCGGCCTGAAGTTCCGCGCCATGCCGGAACTGCTGCTGCGCGGCACCTACTCCGAAGGCTTCCGAGCGCCCAATTTGGCCGAGTCCGGCGAAGGCGGCGTGTTCGCCCAGCGCGGCGGCATGAAGGACACCATCCGCTGCAACGAAACCAATGCGATCGCCAATCAGCTCAAGAAGTCGGTTGACCAGGTGGACAAAGACAACGGCAAGTCCTTGCTCAATAGCAACTGCAGCAACAATATCGCCGGCCTGACGCCACCCAACAAGGACCTGAAGCCAGAGAAGGCCAAGAGCGGCACGCTCGGCCTGGTGTTCCAGCCGGGCAAGGACTTTGACATCTCGGCCGACTATTGGTTGATCCAGCGCCGCGATGAAATCGTCCGTCAGGACTTCCAGGAACTGTATGACCAGTACGCGGAGAAATACGGCCCTACCCTGGCCGGCGCGCCGGGCGTGATCCGCAACCCGATCTCCGACAACGACAAGGCCGCTGTGGCCGCCGCCGCTGCCATGTGCACCAACCCGGCCAATGCGGCAGCCTGCACGGGCAAACCGCTGAGCTACTCGGTCGGCATGTTGGCGGGCATGAGCAATAGCTATCTGAACCGCGGCCGCACGCTGGTCGACGGCTTCGACCTCGACGCCCATGGCCGCTTCAGCCTCGGAAGCATGGGTCAGCTCAACCTGGGTTTGGCCGCCACCATCATGAACCGCAACAAGCATGATGACGCGCTCGGCGAGGGCTTCTCGCAGAACTATGTCGGCTACTACGGTCAGCCCAAGTACCGCGCTACCTTCAATGCCGATTGGCGCTATCAGAACTTCGGCAGCAGCTTGTTCGTCAACTACACCGGCGGCACGAAATGGGCTTACGACAAGCATGATGAAGAGAACAACAACCCGACGACCTGTACAGCGGCCGACGTGGACCTGCCGGCCAATCTGTGCGGCGGCGCACCGGCCTATTACACGGTCAATCTGGGCTTCAACTGGGAGCCGATCAAGTCCTTGAATCTGGGCCTGAACATCAAGAACGTCTTGAACAAGCAGCCCGACTTCGACCCGAACGGCTGGGAAGGCTACAACCATGCGCTGAACGTTTTCGGCCGCGTGTACAGCCTGTCGGCCAGCTACAAGTTCTGGTAAGACTCAGCACCTGATCCGCACATGGCCATGCTTGGCCCGCCAGCTTCCGGCGGGCCAAGCGCCGCTGTGCGCAGCTTCCTCAGTTCAGTTCAAAGAAAGATTCGCCAGCCCATGCACCAGCATCTCGCAATCGAACCCGTCTCGCCCGTCGAGCCGGCCCGTCCTGCACGGCAACTCACGTTCAGCGCCTTATTGCTGCTGTCGCTCGCAGCATGTGGCGGCGGCAGCGTAGCCGAAGCCGAGGCGCCTGCGTTGACGGCGCCCGCAGTCGCCGCAGGCCCGACAGCGCATGCCTTGGCGGCCCCGGCAGCAGCGCTCGCCAAAGCCCGCGCCCCACAAATCGCCCTCGGCGGCAATGCCTACATCACCGCAGCCGGCCCCGACACGACCGAATGGATTTCGAATGAAGACGGGCTGATGGACTGGACCGACCCGGCCACCGTGATCAGCAGTTATGTGCGGGTCGCGCAGCCGGGCAAGTTCAATATCGTGCTCAAGGGCAGCGCGCCGGATGGCGGCGTCAGCACCGTGCGCATCACCGCGCTGGGCAAAACTTTTACGCAGCGCCTGACCGCAGGGAATGGAGCCATCAACGGCCAGTTCACCAGCCTCGCCACCGTGGACGTGGCCCAGGCCGGCTACGTCAAGATCGATGTGCAAGGCCTCAAGCGCACCGGCGCGGAGTTCGGCAAATTGACCGCGATCGAGCTGAGCGGCACGGCCGCCACCGGCCTGCTCTACGCCAATGCGCCGGAAGACTATTACTGGTCGCGCCGTGGCCCTTCGGTGCACCTGTCCTATGCCGTCCCGGCCAATACCGAGTACGCCTATAGCGAGTTGCAGATCCCGGTCGGCGAAGACCCGATCGGCTCTTACTTCATGGCCAATGGCTTCGGCCAAGGCTATATGGGCATACAGGTGAACGGGCCGGACGAGCGCCGCGTGCTGTTCTCGGTCTGGGACCCGGAGGACGGCGGCGGCAAGACCACCTTGGTCAAAAAAGGCCCGGACGTGGTCGTCAATGACTTCGGTGGCGAAGGCACCGGCGGCCAGTCCTACCTGCTCTACCCCTGGATCGCCGGCAACACCTATAAATTCATAACCCGCGTGCGGCCCGACGGCCAGGGCGCCAGCCTGTACTCGGCCTGGTTCTTCGCACCCGAGGACGGTCAATGGCATTTCATTGCCACCTGGACCCGCCCTAACATCACAAGCTGGCTGACCGATTTTTACGCCTTCGCCGAGAACTTCGACGGCGAGCAAGGGTGGCGCGAACGCAAGATGCTGCACGGCCAGCAATGGGCGGTCAACAAAGACGGCACATGGAAGGAGCTGAACCGCGCCCGCTTCACGGTCGACTCGACCGGCGCCAACAAGCAGCGGCTGGACTACGCCGGCGGCGTTGACGCCAGCGGCAAGTTCTTCCTGCGCAACGGCGGCTTCTTCAATGAGACGGTAACGGCCGGCCAATATTTCACGCGCCCGCTGACCGGGTCCAAGCCGACCGTGCAAATCGATACCCTGCCCTGACCTGAGATGCCCATCATGATGAAGAAATATCTCTCTCGTGGCTGCTTGGCACTCGCCGCTGCGGCGTCCATCGCCATGCCCGCCAGCGCCGAGGTGCTGACGCTGGATGTCAGCGGCATCAATAGCCAGGACGTGATCGGCTCGGCCGCCAACACCGTCCTCAGCTTCAATCTCGGCGCGCTGGCCCATATCAACAGCCTCAGCTGGCAGGTCGATCTGCAGGCCTACAACCCGAGCTGGCTGTCGGAGCTGCAACTGAGCCTGAGCGGCTCGCAGACGAGCAGCGCCGGCCTGCTGTTTGCGCCCGGCGCCGGCAGCGACTTTGCCGGCAGCCAAGCCTTTGCCGGCTCGATCGATTTGCTCGATCAGGGCCTGGACTTCAGCGTCGGCGCCGATGGCATCTTGCGCTTGGAATTCAGCGAAGCGGCGTCGGATGGCCTGAGCCCCGATGGGCGCTGGCAGTCCGGCCGGCTCGCCATAGACTGGACGGCCGCCGCCGCTGTGCCTGAGCCGGCCAGTTATGCTCTATTCAGCTTGGGTTTAGCCCTGCTGGCTGGGCTGGCACGATCACGTAAGCTCAGCTGACTGCAGCTCCATTTCCTATTGCCTCCATGACCATGAACCGTAGAAATTTCCTCCGTTCCTCCACCACCGCCCTGGGTGGATCGGCACTGCTGACGCCTGCGTTTTCCGCTCAAGCCGCCGCCCGCCCGCGCCTGCGCGTCGGCCTGATCGGCACCGGCATGCGGGGTCAGGTCTTGCTGAAAGAACTGCTGCGCCGCGACGATGTGGACGTGGTGGCGCTGTGCGATATCGAACCCATCATGCTGGGCCGGGCGCTGGCGATGGCCGAGAAGTTCCAGCGCCCCAAGCCGCAGACCTTTGGCGAGAGCGGTGACAAGCTCGCCTATTTGCAGCTGTTGGCAAAGAAGGACTTGGACGCCGTCATCATCGCCACGCCCTGGGAGCTGCATGCAGCGATGTCGATAGACGCGATGAACGCCAAAGTCGCGGTCGGCTGCGAGGTGGTGGCCGGCGTTTCCTTGCAAGATCACTGGGATGTGCTGCGCACCCAGCAGCGCACCGGCACACCGTATATGTTGCTGGAGAACGTCTGTTACCGGCGCGATGTGATGGCGGTGCTGCAGATGGTGCGGGCGCAGATGTTCGGCGAGCTGGTGCATTTGCAGGGCGGCTATCAGCATGATCTGCGCGCGGTCAAATTCAATTCCGGCGAGCCGGCCAAGCCCTATGGCGGCGGCGTCGAGTTTGGTGACAAGGGCTGGTCGGAGGCGCGCTGGCGCACACAACATGCGGTCGAGCGCAATGGCGAGCTTTACCCCAGCCATGGCATCGGCCCCTGCGCGATGTACGCGAACATCCACCGCGGCAACCGCTTCACCCATATCAATGCCTTCGCCAGCAAGGCGCGCGGCTTGCATGACTATGTCGCCAACAAGTCGGGCAAGCCAGAGCACCCCTCGGCCAAGGTCAAATTCAAGCTCGGCGACATCATCACCACCACGCTGGCCTGCGAGAACGGCGAAACGATCCTGTTGCAGCATGACACCTCGCTGCCGCGCCCCTATTCGCTCGGCTTCCGGGTGCAGGGCACGAACGGTTTGTGGATGGATGTGAACCACTCGGTGCACTTCGAGGGCATCAGCAAGCCGCATCAATGGGAGGACTTCCAGGCCTACCAGGACAAGTTCGAGCATCCGCTATGGAAGAAGCATGCGGCCACCGCGGCCGAGGCCGGCCATGGCGGCATGGACTGGTTTGTCATCAATGCCTTTATCGAGGCCTTGAAGGCCGACGCGCCCATGCCGATCGACGTCTATGACGCGGTGGCCTGGAGCGCGATCACGCCACTGTCCGAACAGTCGATCGCCGAGGGCTTCAAGACCCTCCCCTTCCCGGACTTCACCGAAGGGCAATGGAAGACGCGCAAGCCGATCTTTGCCTTCGGCGATAGCTACTGATCGGGTCGGGCTCGCCATCAAAGGACGGCCGAGAACAAAGCCATACAAGCAAGCGCCGGCCTCCGCAGCCGGCGATTATCATTCCCCGTACGAAGACTCGTAGCAGGCGAAATGATGCATCGCGCCTTGGTTTTTGTCGGCGGACTCTTGATCGCAACAGCGGCGTTCGCGGTCGATCCCGCGCGCCCTGTTTTGCGTGTGATCGTCGATACCAGCACCGAGATGCCCTGGGCGCGGCTGCAGAACAGGCAAGTGGTCGCCGGCCTGCACCTTGATCTAGGCAACGCCCTGGCCGGGCAACTGGGCCGCGATGCGCGATTTTTGGTCCTGCCACGCAAGCGCGTCGCGGCCGCGCTGGAGAGTGGCGAGGGCGATATCGTCTGTGCCCTACTACCGCAATGGTTCGCCGGGCCCTTCGATTGGAGCTTGCCTGTGCTGCCGGACGGCGAGGTGATCTTGAGCCTGCGCAGCGCTGTCCGGCCGCGGACATTGGGCGACTTGCGCGGGCTGCCGCTTGGCACCGTCAATGGCTTTGTCTACCCGGATCTGGAGCGAGCGCTTGGCAGCGACTTTGTACGTGAGGATGCGCCCAATGCCGGGGCCAACCTGCGCAAGCTGAACCTGGGCCGCATGCAGCATGCCGTGGCCAATCAGCTCTATGTCGAATATCAGCGCCGTCAAGGTGTGCTGACGGCGGCCCTGCATCCGGATTTTCAGCTGTCACGCTACGTGATGCCCTGCGCCCTGTCGCGGCGAAGTGGACTCAAGCTTAATGAACTGAACCGGGCCATCACCCGATTGGAGAGCAGCGGCGCGCTGACCCGCATGCTGAACAGCTATCGCTGAGTAGCCCGCACCATTCATCGCTGCCAATCTCAGTTCGCACGCCAAAGCCTGCGCTTCGTCGCCTGCTTCTGGCGCCGGACAAGGGCTTTGTAGACACTGCAGACATTGCAACAGAGGAGCCCCCTCAACACCAAGGAGCCGCAGCCATGAACACCACCCGCCACTACCAATTTTTGACCACCTTGCTGACCGCCTTGGGCGCCATCGCCGCTTCGGCCGTGCTCGGCATGAATCTGGCCGATCAAGCTGCGACACAGCAAAAGGTAGACAAACGGCTGGCGCGTGAAATGACGGCGCAGGCGCAAGAGCTGCAGCAAGAACAGCCACAAAAGCTGCCACCGGTGTTGATTGCCGGTCGCCGGCAAGCCTGAACTCGTTTCAGCGAAACAGCGCCGGGTAGTCGCGGGCATAGGCCCCCTCGGCTTCGGCGTGGGGGAGGTTCAAAAAACGCCGGTAGCCAGGCACCTTCAGGTAGGCCAGGCCGACCACAAACAGGCCCAGTCCAAACAGGCCGTAGACCCAGTCCACATTCATGTGCAACAGGCTGACGCCGGCAAGACCTGGCCCCAAGGTGCCGGCCACCTGCATCACCATCATGTTGACCGCCGTCATGCGCGCCCGGTAGGCCTGCGGCATGGCCAACATCCGGTGGGTCTGCCCGACCATCTGCACGGTAGCAATGCCCAAGCCAAACAGCGCGAAGCCGAACACGATCAGCAGCGGCTGATGGCTGAAGCCGATGGCGATCATGGTCACGCCCTCAAGCAAAATCGCACCCAAGCTGGCGTTGAAGCGGCCAATCCGCTGCGCCGTCCAGACCGAGCCGCCGAGCGAGCCCAGCAGCATGCCGGCCGCCAGGCTGGCCTCGCAAGCCCCCAGCCAAGCCGCCGACAGACCCAGCGACTGCACCTTCAGCGGCAGCAAGATGCCGATGCCGGGGCCGAAAAATAGCCACACCCAGGACGACACAAAGGTCCAGCCACGCTCCATCGGGATCTTCCACTTGGCCACCAAGCCGGCGCGCAAGTCCCTTAACCAATGCCTGGCCTGGGCGCCTGCGGTCGGGGTCGCGGCGCTGATACGGCTGGCCAGCCAGGCCGCCGCCAAGAGCAGGCCGGCATGCAGCCAGAGCGCGGCGGCCGTGCTGGCCAGCGCCAAGACCGCGCCGCCCAAAGCCGGCCCGAGCAGACGCCCGACCGCTTGCGCACTTTTTTGCAAACCCAGGCCTTCGGTCAGCTGCTCGCCCGGCAGCAACTCGGCCACGATGCTGAACGAGGCCGGCATGATGGCCGCCATCGCGACCACCGACAGCAACTCAAGGCCGATGATCCAGCCCAGGTGGTAGATGCCGGCCTGAGCCAGCGCGGCCAACACCAGCGATTCGAGCGCCATCAGCGCCAGGCCGCCGGCGATCAAGATTCGTTTGGAGACCCGGTCGCCCAGGGGCGAAAGCAGCGGCAGGGCAATGAAGGAGGCGGCCGACAGCGTCGCCGCGAAGATCGCCAGCTCGGCCGCGCCACCCTCGGTCGCCACCCACCAAGGCACGGCCACGTGACCAACCATCATGGACAGCAGCATCAAGCTGTCGCTGATCAGCAGCAATCTGAAGGGGAGACCCAGCGGCCGAAAGCGACGCGCGGCAGCTTGTAACATCGGGCCAGTTTGACACGAAAAAACAGGCCGGCGGGCGAGCAGCGCCCGGCCAACGATTGATCCAGGGCTTGAGGGAGCTAACTCGAAATGACGGCAAAGATATTCGGCAATTTTCGGCGGCGAGCGTTGACCATGGCCTTGTTGGCGCAGGTTTTGCTGCTGAGTGCCTGCGGAGGCGGTGGCGGTGATAGCAGCCCAGCGGAGCCCACGCCCATCCCCACGCCCACGCTGCCCGTGCCGCCCTTGAGCGCCGAATGTCAGCCCGGCTCGGTCGCCAAGCTGGTGCAGGAGGCCGCTCCGCTGCAGGGACGTAACACCGAAATCGCACTGCTCGCTTGCAGCGGCAAAGAGTTGAAGGCTTTGAGCTGGAAGCAAACCGCCGGCACGACGCTGAACCTGCTCTCGGCACGCTCGCAAGCGATCACGCTCGACCCCGTCGTCGGGCAGAGCTACCGCTTCGATCTCGGCTATCAAGACGGCCAAGGCGGCAGCCATCTGCAAAGCGTGCAACTGGAGGCCAAGGCAGCGCTCGGCGACGACGCAGCCATTTTTGTGCGCGGCGAGCCCTCGGTGCTGGCCGGCGGCAAGACCTCGCTGCGCGTCACCAGCGCCAAACTCAGCGAGGCCGATTGGAGCCTGGCCACGGTGCAATGGAGCCAGCTGGAGGGTCCGAGCGCAGACCTGGGCGAGACCAATACCCGCCGTGTGGTGTTCACCGCGCCGCCAACGGCGGCCGATGCAATGCTGCGCCTGCAAGCCAGCATCACCCTGGCCAATGGCAGCAAGCTCAACGCTCAGTTCAATCTGCTGGTGCAAGGGCCCTTGCCGGGCGCTCCGGCCGATCCGCTCTTCAGCGCCAAGGCCCCTTCCAGCCGTGTCTACCCCTATCTGGCCCAGGGTCCTTATGCCACAGCGCTAGACGAATGCGTCTACAACCCGCGCCTGACGAACAGCAATCTGTGCACCCTGGGCAAGCTGCCCTTGCTGGGTCAAGCCACGGCGGGCCAAGTACCGACGGTCGAGCAGGTGATGCAGCGGGTCTTGGTCTCGAACGACTGGATGGGCGAGTTGTTCGAGCGCTTTTTGCGCGAGGAAGATAAATTCGGCGACTATCGCCGCATGCTGGCCAGCGTCACGGCCATCGTCATCGGCGGGCGGGTGCGGCCGGCCTTCTACTGGAGCGCCACCGGCGCCATCTACCTCGACGCCAGCAGCCTGTGGCTAACGCCGGAACAGCGTGACACGGTCAGCGAGTCGCCGGACCCGCGCAGCAACAATGGTGCGCTGCTGGGATTCGCTTCACCTTGGCGTTATGTGAAGGACAACCAGCACGCCTACAACAGCCTGGCGCGCGAACCGCGCCTGAGCCGCCCCTTGGGTGAAGTGACTTTTGCGCTCGGCAGCCTGCTGTATCACGAGCTGACCCATGCGGCCGACTTCATGCCGCCGCGCCTGCACGCCGGCCTGCCCACCGACAAACGGGTCTATCAGGCCGGCCCTGCGCGTGGCCTGTCGCAAAGCCTGCATGAGCAGTTCCCTTTCTATTCGAGCGAGCTGCAGGGCCTGGCGAAGGTGCTGTCCTTTGGCGCAACGCCGACGCCGCTGCAAATTTCCTACACGCCCAGCGACATCGTCCACTTCTTCAGCACGGACCGGGTCAGCGATGACTACGCCTATTCGGTGCCCGACGGCGAGGCCTTCTCGCGCGAGGACGCGGCGATGCTGGCGGAAGAAACCATGATGCAGCTGCGCTACGGTGTGCTGCGCGACTATGCGGTGACGGACAAGCTGCTGGACGGCGCGCTCAGCGCCGATCTGACTGTTAGCTGGGGCCAACGCGGCCGCATCGGCGAGGCGGCGATCAAGCCGCGCGCCAAACTGGTCTTGGCCGAGGCGATGCCCTGGGTCGATGCGGCCTTGATCGACACGCTGGCTGCGCCACTTCTGCTCCGGCCCGGCCAGACCTGGGGTGCCAACCTGGATCAGGCCGCCCTGGCCGCCGGCAAGGTGCGGCCGCTGTCGGCGCAGCAACGCCTGAACGAGCGCGAGCAGACAACGCGCGAGTTGCGTTCGCGCTGAGCGATCGGGCAAGGAGCCGATCACGGCTTCGCTTGGCCCAGATGCTGCTTGAGGAAGGCCAGCACCTGCGGCCAAGCGTCGGCCTGCGCCTGCGCATCGACGGCGGGGCTGCCGCCCAGCTTCATTGGGCCGAGGTTGTGGCCGGTGGTCGGCGCCCAGCCGCTGGACGACAGCGCGTGGCCGGCGCCGGGGTAGATCAGGCTGATGGTGGGCAAGCCCTGGGCCTGACGACTGGCCTCGATATTGCGCGCCATGCCGGCCGAGTCCCACATCTGATCATCGCTGCCGGCGACCATCAGCAGCGGGCCGCGATAGTTCTCCACCGCGATGCGCGCGCCCGCCAGCCGTTCGGGGTGAGCGACCCGGCCCTGGTCCATAGGCCGGCGGATATGCACGGCCGCGCCAGTGGCGAAGCCGGCCGACTCCGCCGCCATGCCCTGGTAGGGTTGCCAAGGCAAGGGCTTGCCTTGCCAGGCAAAGGACGACCTTGTGTCCGCCTCAGGCACGCCCATGCCCCAACCTTCCCAAATCACATCCGAGGGCACATAGGCCACGACGGCGCGTATCCAGGCCATACGCGCGCTGGCGGCCAGCGCGAACTCCGCCCCCTTGGAAACGCCATAAACAGCGATGCGCTCAGCGTCCACCTCGGGCTGGCGACCGAGCCACTCGCGCGCTTGATTGAGGCGGTCCAACTCGATGTCCGCAAATGAGCTGGGCAGGCCAGGCAGCTCGGCGGGCTCCATGCCCTTGGCCCCCCAGGTCGGCGGCGAATAGTAGGGCAGGCCCAGCACCGCATAGCCCTGCGAGGCCAGCAGCGGCGTGGTCGTGCGGGCGGCGATGGAGCCGCCTTCCGAGCCGCCCAGCACGATGATGGCGCCGCGTTTATGAGCACCGGGGCCGACGGCAAAGCGGGCCCCGGGAAAGTCAACGACCGCCCGGCTCTGCACCTCGGGCGCGAACGGTTGCAGCCATAGTTTCTTTTGCACCAGCAGGCGTTCGCCGGCATAGGCCTGCAGCCAGACCTCGCCTTGCTGCTTGGGGTCCAGCGGCGGCAAACTCGCCCTGGGTGCGGCCAGCTGCATGGACCAGAACAGGCCACGCACATCGGCGCCGGTGTAGCTGCCGCTGTCGGGCGCCTGGCTGTTCAGGTCCAACTCGCCGGCGGCATTGCTGGTGAACCGGGCCTGAGCCTGATGGGGCTGCTGCGGGATCATGCCGCGCGCCAAGCGGCTGCTGACAATCCGGATCGAAGTCAGCGGCGGCAACTCGCTCAGACGCAGGCTCAGCGCCGTGCCCTCCACGACCTCGGCGGCCGGGCTGACGTGAATTTGCTGGGCCAAGGCCGGCCGGCCGACGGCCAGCGCGAGAGTGATCGCCATACAGGTGATTTTGAAGTTAGGCATGACAGGCTGCGGAATGGGTGAATCGAGTCTTCACTGTAGAAAGACCATCCAAAGCCACGCGGCGCAAGGCGACGAATCAACCGGGCAAGCGACGAAACGCAAGCCCAGGCCCTCAAGGGTCAAGCCTGTGCGAACTCCCTCAAGACCTCCAGGACCGGCAGCGCGCCGGCCGGCAACAACTCATGCGCGGGATGCACCAGCACCAACTCGCGCCTCATGGCCGGCCGCAGCGGGCGCATCTGCATGGCCTCATGCACGCCCAAGGCATGCGGCGCCTGTTCCTGTTCGAGCGGCAGAATCGCCGCGCCATAGCCGGCCACCACCAGGCTCTTCATCGCCTCGGTGAAGTTCAGCTCGATGCGGGCCGTCGGGCTGAAGCCGGCTTGGCCGAACCAGCTCATCGTGTGCCGGTACATCTGCGTCGAGCTGTCATTGAAGATCAAGGGCTTGTCGGCCAGCCAGGCCGGCGTGATGGCGTCCGGCACCACCCAATCGGCCGGCAGATAAGCCATCATCGGATCGCTGCGCCAGGGCGTGCATTGCAAGGGCGACGCGCCCGGCAGCGGCAGCGTCACCACGCCCAGATCCAGGCTGCCGGCCTCCAGCCGCGCCAAGGTCTCCTTGCTGCCGAGCACGCTGACTTCGACATCAATGTCCGGGTATTGCTGCGCCAGCATCGCCAAGACCTGCGGCAGCAAATACACCACCACCCCGGTCGATGAGCCCAGCCTGACCTTGCCGGCCCGCCCCTGCGCATGGCGGCGCACCTGCTCGATCGCTTCATCGGCATCGCGCAGCAAGACCCGACCCCGCTGCACCAAGACTTGGCCAGCCGAGGTCAACTGCGCACCGCGTTTGCCGCGCAGCAGCAAGGCGGCGTCCAGCCGCGACTCCAGCTCGCTGATGTGCAGGCTGACGGTCGGCGCGGCCAAGTGCAAGGCCTGCGCGGCGGCCGCAAAAGTGCCCAGGTCGGCAATCGCGACCAGGGTGCGCAGTTGGTCCAGGTTCAAGGCTCGCATCAGCTTTCCTGAATTAAACGGTCAGATCATTCAACTTTTCAACACTCATCTTAAATCGGAAGATGCATGCCAAGACAACGGAGAAACACCATGACACTCGTAAAAAAGGCATTCCCCTTCCTGCAAACCCTGCGCGCCGCTTGGCTGCAGCGCCAGCGCGATGCGCAAATGCGGGCCGAGCTGCGCGGCTTGGACGGCCGTGAATTGTTAGATCTAGGCCTGGGCCGCGGCGAGCTGGAATATCTTCTGCTCAAGCAGGACTGAAATCGCCAAAACGGCTCGGTCGGAGCGCCACAATCGGCGCCGAGGGACCCTCTGCAAACCCCCGTTGGCCGCGGCGGGATCTTTGCGGGATGCAGGGCAAGGCGCGAACCGCCGGCCAGCACCCGCAAAGGCCCGCCCCGAAGGGGTTTTTGCAGAGGGTCCCAAACAAGGAGCCCGATGATGAGTTTCAGCCCGCCGTTTTTCGCCCCCGTCCAATACAAGGACGCCGCCGCCGCGCAAGCGCAGGCGCAGCAGATTTATGCGGCCAGCGTGCTGCATTTGCGCCAGGCCCTACAGCGTTTTGTGGCCGGCGAAGACCTCCCCAAAGTACGCGCCTGCTACCCCTTTGTGCGCCTGCGCCTGCGCTCCAATCGCGGCGCCGCGCCCGGCTCAAGGCTGGCCTACGGCTTTGTGGACGGCGTCGGTAACTATGAAACCACGCTGACCCGCCCCGATCTGTTCGCCGACTATGACCGCCGGCAGTTCCAGTTGCTGCTGGACAACCACGGCGAAGCGCTCGAGGTGGGCAGCAGCAACCAGCCGATCCCATTGCACTTTGCGCTCGGCGAGCATGAGCATTTCGAAGGGTCCTTGTCGCCGGAGCGCCGCCGCCTGTTGCGCGAGGTCTTCGATCTGCCCGACCTGGCCGCGATGGACGACGGCATTGCCAATGGCACGCAAGACCTGACCCCCGGTGCCCCGCAACCCTTGTCGCTATTCACCGCGCCGCGGGTCGACTATTCGCTGCAGCGCCTGCGCCATTACACCGGCACGCGGGCCGAGTATTTTCAGAACTTCATCTTGTTCACCAACTACCCTTTCTACATCGACGAGTTCGTGCGCATGGGCCGCGAGCTGATGCAGCAAGCCCCCGACCCGGCCCAGCCGCATGAGTTGGACGACTGCATCGCCCTGGTCGAACCCGGCAACCTGATCACGCGCCGCGTTGGCCTGAGTGCCGAGGCGGAAGATGCTTTGGGCGCCGCGCTGCCGCGCCTGCCGCAGATGCCGGCCTACCACCTGATAAGGCGTGATCGCAGCGGCATCACGATGATCAATATCGGCGTCGGCCCGGCCAATGCCAAGACCATGAGCGACCATGTGGCGGTGCTGCGCCCGCATGCCTGGCTGATGCTGGGTCACTGCGCCGGCCTGCGCAACAGCCAGCAGCTCGGTGACTATGTGCTCGCGCATGCCTATGTGCGCGAAGACCATGTGCTGGACGAAGAGCTGCCGCTGTGGGTGCCAATCCCGCCGCTGGCCGAAATCCAGGTGGCGCTGGAACAGGCGGTGGCCGATGTGACCCAGCTCAGCGGCCCGGAGCTGAAGCGGCTTTTGCGCACCGGCACCGTCGCCTCGACCGATAACCGCAACTGGGAGTTGCTACCCAACGATCGCCATGGCGGCCCCGAGCGCCGCTTCAGCCAGAGCCGTGCGATCGCGCTGGACATGGAGAGTGCGACCATCGCCGCCAATGGTTTTCGCTTCCGTGTGCCCTATGGCACCCTGCTCTGCGTCAGCGACAAACCGCTGCACGGCGAGATCAAGCTGCCCGGCATGGCCGACCAGTTCTACCGCGCCCGCGTCGACCAGCATCTGCGCATCGGCATGCGCACCGTCGAGCTGCTGCGCGCCAGCCCTTTGAGCCAGTTGCACAGCCGCAAGTTGAGGAGCTTTGCGGAGGTGGCGTTTCAGTAGGGCAGAGCTTCGATCGAGCTTGCTCATCGAGGCCCATGTCTCGATGGCTTGCGGCAACTCAGGACGCACAGCAGGCATTGACGGGCGACAGCAAAGTGCCCATTGCGGGTATTCGCCTTGGCTCGATCAATTCACGCAACCGACTTCAAGGGGCAGTCCAAACAGGCGACCTCACTGCCCTAAAGCTGACTTTGCAGACCATTAGGCGATGGCTTCCTGCGCTGTCGGAGCGGCACCGAAAAAATGTTCCTGTTTGGCTGTGCAGTCAGCGCTTACTTGAAGCTTTGACTAAGTGAAATCCCTAATATCAGACATCTGATATCTGAGCGACCATCTGTATCAAGCGAGAGATCGGCAATGGGCAGAGATGTGATGCTTGTTGCAACCCTCTCCCCAACGCTGAGGATCGGCTGAGTCAACCGTTTGGCCGGGTCAGAGGAACCGATTCAGTCAGTAGTTGAGACAACTGGAGTTCACTTATGTCGTCAAATCGCGTACCGGCCTACCGCCGGGCCCAAATTGAGATCAAGCAGTTCATAGACAACAAGGGCTTGAAGGACGGCGATAGGCTGCCGCCCGAAGGCTGGCTTGCCGAGGAGCTCGGCATCAGCCGGCCGTCGCTCAGAGAGGCTGTCAAGGCTCTTGAATCCCTGGGGGTAATCCAGTCACGACATGGCGAAGGCATCTTCGTCAAGGCCTTCTCCTTTGACTCGATTCTCGAAAACCTGCCCTACTCCTTGGTGGCAGGCGATGCCCAGGTCAAGGACTTGCTCCATGTACGAACCTTTCTGGAGCTCGGTGCCATTCCCACAGTGATCGAGCAGATCGCGCCGGAGAGCGTTGTGAAGATGCGCGCGCTTGCCGAGACCATGCTGGTCAAGGCCCGGGCACATCAAACCTTCGAGGAAGAGGACAGGGCCTTCCATGTCGAGATGTACCGCAGCCTGAACAACAGTTTCCTGCTGTCGCTGATCGACCTGTTCTGGAGCATCTTCAACAATATGCACAACGCCGCAACGCAACCCGCGACGGACCCCTGGGCGATGGAGGCCACCGCCCTCGATCACCTGCAAATCGTCGACATGCTGGAAAAGAAAGATGGCGCCGGCCTGCTTTCCGCCCACCGCAAGCATTTCGATTCGATCTTGAAGCGTTACCCGAAAAGCTAGGCCGAAGAGCCGAGAGACAAGCAGACTTGCGTAGGCAGGTCTGGGGGTTCCGTTCGTTCGCCATTTCTTACAGTAGGCAAGAGACATGCTTGGAAAGCGCAGAAATTCCCTGACGATCGCGGCAGCGATCGGCCTGGCTGCGGCGGCTTCGGCAGGCATCGCCGCAGAGTCAACCTTCATCGGCGCCTTCGACGTGGGCCCGGCCGGCAACGCCCAGAAATTCAACCCGCTGACGGCGTCGGCCGGCTTCAGTTTCTACAACAAGTACTTCAGCACCCTGACGCTGTACGACGTGGGTCTGCAAAAGGTCGCCGGCGACCTGGCTCAGAGCTGGCACTATTCCGCCGACGGCAAGACCCTGACGATCAAGCTGCGCCAGGGCGTGAAATGGCACGACGGCAAGCCGCTGAGCGCGCGCGACGTGAAGTTCACGCTGGAGATGGTCCAGAACCCCGATATGGCGAGCGTCTTCGCGAGCCGCCTTGGCGCTGTTGCCGACATCAAGGCCGCAGACGATGCCACGGTGGTACTGGCGCTGAGCGCCCCCGACGCCACGCTGCCCGATGCTTTCACCAACATCATGATCCTGCCCGAGCATCTGCTCGGCAAGCTTGCCGCCAAGGATTTGCGCAGCGCCGATTGGTGGAAGTCGCCGGTCGGCACCGGCCCCTACAAATGGAACAAATACCTGCCCGATCAGTATGTGGAGCTGACCGCCAATGCGAGCTTCTATCGTGGCAAACCCAAGCTCGACAAGCTGATCAATCGCTACTTCAAGGATGGCAGTTCGGCCGCCATCGCGCTGCAGGCGGGTGAGATCCAATACAGCTATCTGACGCTGGACCAGGTGAGGGAGAACGAGAAGAACCAGGCCTACAAGGTGGTGGCCGGCTCCTCGCATGTGCTGAACTACATCGGCGTCAACAAAAATGACCCGCGCTTCAAGGACGTGCGCATCCGCGAGGCCATTCTGCTGGCGATCGATCGCAAGGCCATCGTCAAAAGCCTCTACGGCGGCGGCGCGACGCTCGGCAACTGCGTGCTGACAATGCCCAAATACGTGCCGGCTGACATCAATCACTATGAAACCAATGTCGCCCAGGCGCGCACCCTGCTCGCGCAGGCCGGCTGGGACAAGCTCAGCAAAGGCGAGCCGATCGAGCTGCTGACCTATTACAACGATCAGCTGTCCAAGGATGTGGTGGCGGCGCTGCAATTCATGCTGGCCCAAGTCGGCATCAATTTGAAGCCGCGCTTCGTCGACGCACCCAGCTTCGGCCCCCTGGTGGATGCCGGCAAATTCAGCATGGTCTTCGCCGGCAGCGGCAACGGCCCGGACCCCAGCGCGCTGGCTCCGCTGTTGGCATCGGCCTATGCGCCACCCAAAGGTGTCAACCGCATGCGCGTCAACTCGCCAGAGATCGACCAGCTCTTCCAGGCGGGCCAGCGCGAGTCCGACGAGGGACAACGTACCGAGATCTACAAGAATTTGTGCCGTGTCACGAACGCGCAACTGCCTTGGATCCCGCTATGGGTGGCCAACCGCTTCGGCGGTTTCGCGAACAACACTCAGGGTGTGATCTGGACACCGGCGCCGGGCGGCGGCCGCTATCAGGATCTGCCCGAGACCTGGTCATTGCGCTGATACGTTTCGTCAAAGAGACGGCGCCGCGTCAAGCCGCGCCACGACTTAAATGCTCAAGTACATCCTGAACCGCATCCTGATCAATATCCCGACGCTGCTGGCCATTTTGGTGGTCGTGTTCATGCTCATCAACTTGGCACCCGGCGACCCGGTGGACGCCTTCGTCCCCCCGACGCAGGCCCTGACGGATCAGCAGAAAGAGCTGCTGCGGCATGAGCTCGGGCTGGATCGGCCGTTGCCGCTGCGCTTCGCCATCTGGGTGAAGCAGGTGGCGCAGGGCGACCTGGGCTACCGCTACAAGGACGGCGCCAAGGTTCTGGATGAAATCAAGCAGCGCGTCGCGCCGACGCTGCTGCTCGCCTTCAGCGGCTTGGCGGGCGGCTCCTTGTTGGGCATCCTGCTCGGCATCGTTTCCGCGCGACACCACAACACGCGCGTCGACCATGGGCTCTCCGTCCTCGCCTATATGGCGATCAGCAGCCCGGCCTTCCTGCTCGGCATCCTGGGCATGTATTTGTTTTCGCTGCAGCTGGGCTGGTTTCCAGCCGGCGGCTATTCGACACCGGGCCGTGAGGACTTCGCCGACATCCTCTATCACCTGGCGCTGCCGGCGGCCGTGTTGTCGGTGCAGTTCATCGCCATCCTGATGCGCTACACCCGGGCCGGTCTGCTTGAGGTGATGACCCAAGACTACATTCGCACCGCCTCCTCCAAGGGGCTGAGCGCCGGCAAGGTGATGCTGCGCCACGCCTTCCCGAATGCCCTGATCCCCATCGTCACCGTGATCGGTGCCAACTTCGGCGCGCTGGTCGGCGGCGCGGTCTTTGTCGAAACCGTGTTCTCCTGGCCCGGCATGGGCACGCTCTTCCTCGACGGCATCGAGAGCCGCGACTACCCGCTGATCATGGGCATCACCTTGTTCATGGCGCTGGCCATTCTGCTCGTGAACCTGCTGACCGACATCCTCTATTCGTGGATCGATCCGCGCATTGCGCTGAAGTAAGCGCAGCCGAACCCGCCACATGAACATGCACATGAACTCCTCCAGTTTGACGTCCGCCAAGTGGCGCAAATTCAAGGCGAACAAGCTCGCGATGCTGGGCCTGGGCGTCTTCACGCTGATCACGCTGGCTTGCCTGTTCTCGCGGCTGATCTTTGCCTTCGACCCGAATGCAATCGACCTGGATTCGGTGCGGCTGCCGCCCTCATCCCAGCATTGGCTGGGCACCGATCAGATTGGGCGCGACATGCTGGCGCGCACCATGGCGGCGGGCCAGATCTCGCTGCTGGTGGGTGCCTGCAGCGTGCTGCTGGCGCTCGTCATCGGCACCTTGCTCGGTGGCGTCGCCGGCTATTTCGGCGGCTGGGTCGACAAGCTGATCATGCGCTTCGTCGACCTGGTGATGACCTTCCCGCCCATCATCGTGCTGATGACGCTGGCCGCCGTGATCGGGTCGGGCACGGCCAAGACCATCTTCATCATTGGCCTGCTGTCATGGCCGCTGGTGTGCCGCCTGGTGCGGGCGCGCATTCTGAGCGTGCGCGAGATGGAGTTCGTCGCCGCTGCCAAGACCCTGGGAGCCGGGCACGGCTACATCCTCTTCAAGCATCTGCTGCCCAACACCACCGACGTGCTGGTGGTCTTCTCCTCGCTGGGTTTCGTCTCGGCCATCATGGCCGAGGCGGGCCTGAGCTTTCTCGGCCTGGGCGTGCAGCAGCCAGATGCTAGCTGGGGCAGCCTGATCAGCATCGCGCGCGAGAGCTCCGTCCTCAAGCAATACCCCTGGATCTGGCTGCCCTCGGGCATCTTCATCATCACCACAGCCCTCTGCGTGAACTTTATTGGCGATGGGCTGCGCCAAGCTTTCGACCCCAAAACCATCAAGGAATGACCCTCCCATGTCCTCTTTCAAACTTCACGGCATCGTTCCCCCCGTCGTCACGCCGCTGACCCACGACTTCAAAGTCGACAAGCCCAGCCTGCGCAAGGTCGTGCGCCACCTGATAGACGGCGGCGTGCATGGCCTGTTCGTGCTCGGCTCGACCAGCGAATGCGTGTTCCTGAATGCGTCGCAGCGCGCCGACGTGCTGGCCACCGTGGCCGAAGAGAACAACGGCCGCGTGCCCATGGTCGCCGGCACCATGGACCCCACCACCGACCGCGTGATCGAACACGCCAAGCAGGCCCGCGATGCCGGCATGCAAGGCCTGGTGGTGACCGCACCGTTCTACACCCGCACCAGCCAGGCCGAGACCATCGATCACTTCACGATGATCCGCGACGCCGTCGATCTGCCCATCCTGGCCTACGACCTGCCGGTCTGCGTGCACATCAAGTTGGAGCGCCCGACACTGCGCGCGCTGTACGACAAGGGTGTGATCTGCGCCCTCAAGGACAGCAGCGGCGACGACGGCAATATGCGCATGGTGATGCGCGACTTCGGCGGCAATGACGATTTCTCCATCCTCACCGGCTCCGAGATCATGGTCGATGGCGCGCTGCTGGGCGGAGCCCACGGCTGCGTGCCCGGCCTGGGCAACGTCGACCCGGCTGGTTATGTGCGCCTCTACGAGGCCGCCAAGCGGGGTGACTGGGTGGCCGCCCGCAAGGAGCAGGAGCGCCTCATCGAGCTGTTCCAGATCGTCTTCCAAGGCGTGCCCGACACCAGCCCCAACGCCTCGGGCGTCGGCGGTTTCAAGACCGCGATGCAGCTGCTGGGCATCATCGAGAACCGTCACATGAGCCGCCCCAACAAGGTGTTGTCGGACGAAAAAGTGGCCCGCATCAAGGCCATCCTCGGTGCCACCGGCCTGCTCAAGAGCTGAAGCGGCGGGCGCAGACAAAGATCATGAGCAGCGCGGATGTCATTCTCGAAGTCAGGGGGCTGAGCACCTCCTTCGCCACGCCGGCTGGGGTGGTCAAGGCCGTCAACGACCTGAGCTTTTCGCTGCATCGCGGCGAGACGCTGGCCATCGTTGGCGAATCGGGCTGCGGCAAGTCGGTCACCTCTTTTTCGCTGATGCGCCTGCTGGCCAGCCAGGCCAGCATCACCGGCGAGGCTTGGCTGAGCGGGCGCGACGGCAAGAAACTGGACCTGCTGGCCCTGAGCGGCACCGAAATGGAGAGCGTGCGCGGCAAGCAGCTGGGCATGATTTTCCAGGAGCCCATGACCTCGCTGAACCCGCTGCATCGCCTCGGCGACCAGATCGGCGAGTCCATGATCAAGCACGGCCTGTGCTCGGTGGCCGAGGCCAGCGGCCGCGCCATCGATCTGCTCAAGCTGGTCGGCATCTCGGCACCGGAATTGCGCGCACGCCAGTACCCGCACCAGATCTCGGGCGGCATGCGCCAGCGCGTGATGATTGCCATCGCCCTGGCCTGCAAGCCCCAGGTGCTGATCGCCGATGAGCCAACCACCGCGCTGGACGTGACCATCCAGGCGCAGATCCTGAGGCTGATCCGCCGGCTGCAGCGCGAGGTCGGCATGGGCGTGCTCTTCATCACCCACGACATGGCCGTGGTCGCCCAGGTGGCCGATCGGGTGGCCGTGATGTATGGCGGCCAGCTGGTCGAGACGGCCGACACGCGCAGCCTGTTCAAGTCCCCGCGCCATCCCTACACCCGGGGCCTGCTGGCCTCGGTCCCCAATCCGAAGCTGCCGGGGCGGCTCTACGGCATTCCCGGCCAGGTCGAGACCGTCTATGGCGACCATATTGGTTGCCGCTTCGCCAACCGCTGCAGCATGGCGCAAGACATCTGCCGCAGCGAACGGCCCGGCCTGAGCCAGTTCCCCCAGGCGCAATTCGTGCGCTGCCATTTTGCAGATTTCGCAGATTTCGCAGACCAGATGGTGGATCCCAAGTGAGCAGCAGCAACAATTCCCCCGATGCCGTTCTGAGCTTCGAGCAGGCCGGCATCCAGTTCGACACCCGCCTCGGCCTGTTCGGCAAGTCGCTGCCGCTGCATGCCTTGCAGGATGTGTCCTTCGATCTCAGACGCGGCGAGATACTCGGCATCGTCGGCGAATCGGGCAGCGGCAAGTCCACGCTGGGCAAGCTGGCGATGCGGCTGCTGGAACCCAGCAGCGGCGCGATCCGCTACGAAGGCAAGCTGCTGCAGGACTACCGGGGCAGCGCCCTCAAGCAACTGCGCTGCGATCTGCAGATGGTGTTCCAGGATCCCAACGCCAGCCTCAACCCGCGATTCACGATAGCGCAGTGCCTGCGCGAGCCCTTTGTGCTGCACAAGCGCGGCAAGGCCGCCGAGCAGCAGCAGGAGATCGCCCAGCTGCTGCAGATTGTGGGTCTGCCGGCCACGGTGCTGCAGCGCTATCCGCATGAGTTGTCGGGCGGCCAGAAGCAGCGCGTGGTGATTGCACGTGCGCTGGCGCTCAAGCCCAAGGTGCTGATCGCCGACGAGGCGGTGGCGGCGCTGGATGCCTCGGTGAAGGCGCAAATCATCAATCTGCTGCTGGACCTGCAGAAGCAGCTCCAGCTGTCCATCATCTTCATCTCGCACGATCTGCCGATGGTGGAGGCGATGTGCGACCGCGTGCTGGTGCTCTATCTCGGCCGGCTGATGGAAGACGCGCCGCGCGAGCTCATCAATCGGGGCGGCCTGCATCCCTATACCCAGGCGCTTTGGAAGAGTTCGCCCACGGTGGACACCGAGGCCGGTTTCTCGGACGAGGAGCCGCTGAGCGGCGAGATCCCCAGTCCGCTGAAGCCGCCCGCCGGCTGCGTCTTCCATACCCGCTGCCCCAAGACCCTGCCCGAATGCAAGACCCGGGTGCCCGAGTTGCAAACCCAGGCACCGGGGCATGGCGTGGCCTGCTTGCTTTATCCGAGAAAACAATGAAGCTCGAACAACTGAAGAACCAGCTCGTGGTCTCCTGCCAACCGGTGCCTGGTAGCCCCATGGACCGTCAGGACATCATCGTCGCGATGGCCGGTGCCGCAGTGGCCGCCGGTGCGCGCGCGCTGCGCATCGAGGGTGCCGGCAATGTGCGCGCCGTGGTCGATGCATGGCCAGGCACACCCGTGATCGGCATCGTCAAGCGCGATCTGGCCGACAGCCCGGTGCGCATCACCCCCTACCTGCAAGACGTGCAGGATTTGATCGATGCCGGTGCCGCCGTCGTCGCCTTTGACGGCACGCAGCGCAAGCGCCCGGTGCCGATGGCCGATTTGCTCAAGGCCGTTCATGCCGCCGGCCGCATGGCGATGGCCGACTGCTCGACGCTGGAGGATGGCCTGGCCGCCCAGGCCCTGGGCTGCGAGCTGATCGGCACCACGCTCTCTGGCTACACCGAAGAGACAGCCGATGTGCCGGCCGACGGCCCCAACCTGGGCCTGGTGACAAGGCTCGCAAAAGCTGGTGCCCTGGTGGTGGCCGAGGGCCGCATGCGCACGGCCAGCGATGCCGCCGCGGCCTTGAGCGCGGGGGCCTACACGGTCACGGTGGGTTCGGCCATCACACGCATCGAACACATCACCGAATGGTTCATCGCTGCCATGCAGCAGGCCACTGCCGGGAAAGCCTGAGCGATGCTGCTTGCGATAGACATAGGCGGGACCAAGATCGCCGCCGCCCGCGTTGAAAACAGTGTCATTGTCGAGCGTCGTCAATGCCCGATGGCCTATGAAGAGGCTGGCTTCCGCCTCGCCATCGAAAGTCTCCTGCAAGCCTGGCCCGCGCCCGACAGCGTTGCCGTCGCGACCACCGGCTATATCGACGCCGGCCGCGTGCGTTCGGTCAACCTGGACATCATTCCCTTCTGGGACGGCTTCGCACTTGGCGATATGCTGCGCTCGCTGTTTGACTGCCCTGTGGCCTTGATCAATGACGGCCAAGCCGCCGCCTGGGGCGAGTACCTGGTGCGCCAACAAGACCGGCCGCAGGATGGCCCGGCCAATCTGCTCTTCATCACCCTGTCCACCGGCGTCGGCGGTGGCATGGTGCTGGACGGCCAGCTGCGATTGGGCCCGCATGGGGTGGCCGGGCATGTCGGACATGCCGGCGTTCGCCTGGCCCCGGCGGACCACCAGAATTGCTGCGGCTGTGGCCGCAAGGGCTGCCTGGAGATGGTCGCTTCGGGCAGCGCCTTGGCCCGCCAAGCCACGGCGATCTACGGTCGGGCCTTGAACAGCGCCGAGCTCTTCGCCATGGCGGCCCAGGGCGATGCCAAGGCCGAGGCCATCATCGCCAATGCCGCCTGCGCTGTGGCCGAGGCCATCGCAGGCTTTTACATGATTCTGGACTTGTCTGAAGTGGTGATAGGCGGCAGCGTCGGCCTCGCCGAAGGCATGCTCGATCGCATCCAGCGCGCGCTGGCGCAGCTGCCGGTGCGCAATTCTCCGAAGCTCACGGCCGCGCGCCTGGGCGGCGATGCCGGCCTGGCCGGCGTTGTTGCATGGGCAAAGGAGCAGCCATGAACGAATCCAAACCTGTCAGCCATTGGTATGTGCTGGTCATCGCGGGGCAATCCAATGCCCAGGGCTTCGGCGAGGCCTTGCCGCTGCGCGAGGACATGCAGCCCTCGCCGCGCATCCAGCAACTGGGCCGCTACCGCGGCATGCGCCCGGATGGCGTTTATGAAGATCGCTGGAACAAGATCGTCGATGCCAGCCATCAGCTCGACGATCTCAAGGACATGCGCTTCTCGAATCTGCGCGGCAACCCTGAGCTGAGCCGCTCGGGCACGGTCGGGCCGGGTGTATTCATCGCGCGCCGGCTGCTGCCGTTCTTGCCCGAAGACGCCGGCATTCTGCTGATGCCTCAGGCCCATGGCGGGGCCGGTATGAGCTACGGCGATCCGGGCCGCTACACGCCAGCGGAGCAATGCGGGCCGCTGGATCAGCCCGGTGCCAGCATCGGCCGCTCGGTCTGCAACTACCCCGGCGCTGCGGACTCGAATGCCAACGGCGCGATGGCCTGGGCCGGCGCGGACGCCCCGCTCTACCTCGATCTGCGTGACCGCACCCGCTTTGCGCTGCAGGCCAATTCCGCCAATCGCCTGCTCGGCTTTGTGTGGATACAAGGCGAATCCGACGCGCATGCCGGCGATCCTCATGCCAGCGAGCATGGCGTCAATTTTGCGGCTATGGTCGATCGCCTCGGCAGCGAGCTGGCCGACCGCGAGTCGCAATTCCTGGGCCGCAATTGGACCGAAGTCGCCTGGATCAATGTGCTGGCCACGCATTGGTGGGACGAGGCTTTGCCGGCACATCGCGAGGTGATCGAGGGCTACCGCCAGCTGGCGGCGCAGCGACCGTCGCAAATGCATTTGCTGGACCTGCGTTTTGGCGAAGACGGCCGGCCGACGCAAACCAACCGTGACCATTTCCATGATCCGGCCGCTGCGGACTATCCGACCGAAGTCTCGCCGCCGCTGACCGATGGCCGCACCTGCGAACCGGAGATGATTCACATCCATATTTCATCGGGCGCCTACCGTGGCGAGGTGTCGCAGCGCATCGCCGACGCGCTCCGCCGGCTCTGCCTGCCCGTCGCTTAATCGCGCAAGCCCAAGGGTGCTTGGGTTGATAGGGTGCCGACCGGCTCCTTCGTCCCGTCAACGGATGATGTCGACGCTCTTGCCGTTCCAGCGCAGCTCGAAGACGGCCTTGCTGGGAGCGCCGTCTTGCAACTCGCCGCCGACGATCAGCAAGCCCTGATCGAGCTGGAAGTAGTTGCCATAGCCCAGCGCCATGGGCAGCTTGCCTGCGACCTGCCACTGGCCATTCAACTCGGCGTAGATCTCATCGCGCCAAGTCTTCTTCAGGCCCTTGTGGGCCCAGTTCTGGCCGGCATTGAACTGCTTCCAGGCGCCGGGGAAATTGGTGCCGCCGGCCACCAGCAAGGCCTTGCCGCTATAGCCGGCGAAGGCGCCCGCCACACCTTCCTGAGCCTGGTCGCCGGGGGCGGGCGTCAGGGTGGAGGTCTTCCAGCTCAGCTTGTTGCCGCTGACCGTCACGAACTTGGCCATGGGCGAGCGAAGTCCGGGCTTGACCTCACCGCCGACCAGCACGAGCTCCTTGGCCTTGACCGCCACGCCGGCACCTACGATGGGCCAGTTGGGGTCGATGCCGAGCTGGGCCCATTGGTTGTTCGCCACGTTGTAGCTCATCACTTGGGACGTGAAGAAATAGTCTTGCGGGCGCTGGTCAAAATAGGCCGAGGCTACGGCCGCCTGCTTGTCCTCGTCGTCGCCGGCGGCGGCGTTGTCAATGAAGAAACCGTCGAAGACCTGCTTGTTGACGCCGCCGAAGAACAGGATGTTCTGCTGGTCGAATGAGACCGCCGCCGAGGCCAGAGCGCCCAAGGGCGTGCGCGTGGGCAGCTTGCTCCAGCTGTTGGCGGCCGGGTCGTATTTGTAGCCCGTGTCGAACATCAACACCGTCTTATCGCTCGGATCGAGCTTGCCTGCGCCGGCGAAGACGTAGATCTGTCCGTTGACGGCCGCCGTGGTCGCGGCATCGCGCGGCGCATCGGGAAACTCGGCCAGCATGGTCCATTGAGCGCCGGGCGTGGCCAAGTCGAGTGAGTACCAAGCCTTGCCGGCGCTACCCAGGCCGACATAAAGGGTGTTGCCGATCTTGGCACCGGCACCATTTTTGACCGGCACGGGCAGGTCGGGCCAGCGTTCACCGGCGTGGATGCTTGCGGAAAAACTGATCATGATGAATGCGGAAGCCGCTAGAAGGACTCGTTTGGCGAGCATGTTGTGAACCTCTGGCGCTGCTACTGGGGGCTGAAATAATAGACGCCAGAACAGCCAAAAGAAGCCTGACCAGGCCTGACTCAAGCCCGCAGGCTTCCTCGAAAGCCGGGGGGATGCAGAATAAGTCCAACCGCGCTTTGTCATTGCGCGCCGAGTCCGGGCTTGAACTCGAGCAAAGAAGCTTTGAATTTATTATTCAAAGCTTCCCCGATTTTTTGAGCTTTGCGGTCCCGCACTCCCCGGGGTCAAGCGCAATTGAATCCATTGCCAATTGCCCGGGGAGTCGATACCCATCTACAGCGACATCACTTCAGCTTGAACTTCAAACCCGCGAAGAACTGCCGTCCGATCACATCAAACGCACGCGGTTCGGTATTGGTACCGACCAAACCGCCGCGCGGAAGAATGTCCGGCTGAACGTCAAACAGATTGTTGGCCCCGACATACAAGCTCAGCGCAGGCGTGACCGAGTAATTGAAACGCAGATCCGTATAGGTGGAGGATTTGACGTTGTTCAAGTCTTCGGAATAGGGACTCTTTGTGAGGAACTCCTGGGTCGCGCTACGGTAACGGGCTTGCGCGAACACATCGAGCTGATCGGAAATCTTGTATGAGCCATTGAGAGTCAGGCGCCACTTGGGATACAGCGGACGTCCGCCGAAATTCTCGGTCGCACCGCTTGCGCTGACGACGTCATAGTTCTCCAGGTAATTCGCGAAGGCGGTAATGCCGAAATTCCGCTGCGAATAGTTGAGTTCCAGGTCGACGCCCTTCGTCTTGATGCTGGCTGCGTTGATCAACGGCGAACTCAGATTCAGCATCGGGCCCTCATTGACATCGCGAGTCAGCTTGCCGCCGCAGGTGGCATCAAACGAACCCGGCGCAACATCGTGGCAGCTCTTCACAAAAACATCCGGACTGATACGCGTGATGCCATCTTTAATGCTGATATCGAAGTAGTCGACCGACAGCGAAAGACCACGCAGCGGGGTGAACACCATGCCCAGCGTCACCGCATCGGCCGTCTCTGCACCCAGCGTCTGCGAGCCCAGCGACAGTAAGCGCGTGTTGTTGGCTTCGGAGGCCACCAGCTTAAAGACACCGACGTCGGCGATGCGCTTCGCAACCGCAGGGATGCTGCGGCAATTCTGCGCAATATTGCCGGGCGTCGTTGCGGTCACGCCGTTGCAAACATCGGTGGTCGTCGTAGAGATAGCGGTGGTCGTGCCGTTGGAAAACAGATCATTGACGTTGGGCGCGCGCATCGAGCGCGACCAGCTTCCTCTCATGCGCAGGGCATCCATGACGGGAGCATTCAAGCCAAGCCGATAAGTGCTGGCCGTGCCGATCGTGGAATATTTGCCAACGCGAGCGGCGGCATCCAGGATCAACCAGCGCGCCAGCGGCGCTTCGATTTCGGCAAAGGCTTCTTTGACATCGAACTGGCCGGAAATCGCCGAAACCTGCAAGTCTCTGGAAAGGCCCTGCTGCCGGTAAGAGTCCGGTGTCTCCGCACCTTCCTCCTTGCGGTATTCAAGGCCGGTTGCATAGCTGATCGGCTTGCCGGAAATCGACCATGGTGCCTGGCCCGAAAGAACGGTGTTGACAACGGTTTGACTGACCTTGCCCGTGCCCCCCGTCGCAATCTTCAGATACTTGATCGCCTCCGGTGAGATGCCGGTAATGCCGGCTTGGCCCGCCAAGCTGTCGACCGTGCCGAAGGGATTGACCGGCCGGCAGCCTTCGATGCGCGCGACTGCATCGGCGCATTGATAGCCGCCGCGCCCATTCGGCACAATCGTCAGGGCATTGCGGAAGTTGGGGATGCTGATGTCACCCGTATTGGTCTGGGTTGCCGAGGTCTGACCATAGATTACGCTCGTCTTCAGCGACATCGTGTCGCTGAAGTCATGTGTCAGACCCGTGGCAATCCGGAAGGTGTTGCGCTCGGACGAAGCGGTACGGTCGCCGAACTCGGCCAGGCGCCTGAACGTTTGCACGCGGTCCAGCGAGGTGTCCGCGCCCAAGGCGGTGACCAACTGGCGGCCAGCGCTGCTGCCGACAAAGTAGGGGCTGGTGGCAACATCAATGCCGGTACGGCCACCTTGGGGGACACGGAAGACATCTGCAACCGCCGACAGCGGTGCCGGCTCCAAGCCCACGGAGGCAGAAGTCTTGGTCCAGTTGAGCTCGACGTCGGCACGGGAGTCCGGGCTGAGGTCGAAGGTCATGCCGGAGGCAACATAGTTGCGCTGGTACGGTGTCACCAGATAGCGGCGGGCATACTGGTTGTCCCAATCAGCATTGCTCGTGGGCTTGAAATTGGCATCGAGCAGCGGCTGGTTCCGGTTAAATGGGGCGCCGCTGCCAAAGATCGCCAAGTTGTTGCCATTGGGGCCAACGAAAAGCGCGCCACCGGGCACATGGGCAGGCCCGGGGCGCCGCGTGATCGTGTCGAGAACACCCGATTTATTGCCATCAACAAAGGCCAGTTCATAGGATGAAAAAGGCCGGTCCGGCGAGTGCAGCGCTTCCTGGACGGAGCGGCCCGCGGACACCCAGGCATTGCCCGAGCTGAAGTTCTGCCCGTAGGTCAGATCGACGTTTTTCCGGCCACCGCCGCCCGCCTGCGAATCGGCGCCGAACGCGTTGATTTCGAGGCCGCTGAAATTGGTCTTGGTGATGATGTTGATGACACCGGCGATAGCGTCGGAACCATAAATGGCAGACTGCCCGCCGGTCAGCACGTCAACACGCTTGACGAGTGCCGTGGGAATGCTGTTGAGGTCAACGCCGTAGCCGGTGTTGGCGGACACACCCGAAACGAATCGACGGCCATTCACGAGTACGAGCGTGCGCGCGGAACCCAGGTTTCGCAGCGAGACCGTGGCCACGCCGACATTGGCCGCTTCCGCGCCAGTCGAGTTATTGTTGGACGAAGCAGAATTACTGGACGTGATCGAGGGAATGCGGCTCAACGAATCTTCAATCGAGATCGATGCCGTACCCCGGATGAGATGTTCACCCACCTGCGTGATGGGCGCAGACGATGTCGCATTGGCCATTCCCGGAATGTGCGAGCCGGTGACCATGACCGTGTCTAGGCTACGGATGGCGCCTTCAGCCGGGGCTTTGGCATCCTTGGCTTGTGCAGCGGAGACTTGAGCCTCTTGATTTTCTTCAGCGTAACTGGCCGCCGGCACAGTCAGCAGCAACACAGACCATGCCGCAAGAGCCGCCGATACATCGCGCGGGAGAACCCGCAACGGAATTTTGAATGACTTCGATCCATTGGTAGTTAGAAACTTCATAACGCCTCTCGTGTTTATCTGACATCGGATATCTATCCGGGTGACTGGATCCACTTCGCAAGCAAACGGCAAGACCCCATCGCCTGTTATCTGACAACTGATAACTGATGTCAGTATGGTCGAGCGCACTCAGGTCCGAAATAGGTGATTACGCGGAGCGTTCACTGGCGCTTGCGGCGCTCAAGTCGTCGCCCACCTTGTGCATCGACTCCATCGGAGGCCCCAGATTGCCGAGTACGGAGAAGCTCAGAAGGATGCCCAGGGTCAGGGCCCTCGAAATGTCCCGGTCCGCGCCGTGCCGACAGCTCGAACATGCGCCGCAAAGTTGACGTTCGGTTCACCGACCGTTTTGGTCAACGGCGGCTTACTGGCGATGTTGTGGCCTCACGCTGCCAGCCAGTTCTTGCCATTCGGATGCGCAGAGTGGGCTCCGATGTGCCCATACCGGGCATTCAGGCCACCATGCAAGCCTGCCTACTCCCCGTATCTGCGTGACACATCAGGTACACCCAGGGCGAACGAGGCTCAGGCCGCGCGCTCCTGGAAACGCTCTGCGATCGAGATGAATTGAGCCTCCACGCTTAGGAAAGCGTCCACCACATCGGGATCGAAGTGCTGTGCCCGGCCCTTGAGGATGAGAGCGCGAGCGTCGGTGTGGCTCATGGCGGGCTTGTAGACCCGTTCACTGATCAGCGCATCGTACACATCGGCCAGTGCCATCATCCGTGCCGATACCGGAATGGCGTCGCCGGCCAGCCCTTGCGGGTAGCCGCTGCCGTCCCATTTCTCCTGGTGCGACAGCGCGATCTCCTTACAGAAGCGCAGGAATGGCAGTTCCTCGCCCAGGCTCAGCTCGGCGCGACGAATGGCCTCGTAGCCCAGCGTGGTGTGGGTTTTCATCACCTCGAATTCTTCCGGCGTGAGCCGTCCCGGCTTGAGCAGGATGGCGTCGGGGATGCCGACCTTGCCGATGTCGTGCATCGGCGCGGACTTGAAAAGCAGGCGAATGGCGTCAGGCGTCAGGACTTCGGCAAAGCGTGGGTGATCGCGCAGTTGCTCGGCCAAGGTGCGCACATAGTGCTGGGTGCGGCGCAGATGGTTGCCCGTCTCGTTGTCGCGCGTCTCACCCAGTGATGCCATGGCGAGCACCACGACGTCTTGCAGTGCTTCGTTCTCGCGGGTGCGACGGGCCACTTCGGTCGCTAGGTAGGCGCTGCGGTCACGCAGGAAGTCCGATGCGGCCTTGAGCTGCAGATGGGTCCGTACTCGGGCTTCCACGATGGGTGGGCTGATGGGCTTGGTGATGTAGTCCACCGCGCCCAGGGACAGCCCGAATGTCTCGTCCTCGACCTCGGCTCTGGCCGTGAGAAAGATCACTGGGATGTCCTGTGTGCCCGGGTCCGCCTTGAGGCGCCTGCACACCTCGTAGCCGTCCATGCCCGGCATCGTGATGTCCAGCAGGATGAGGTCTGGAGCCGGCAACTGGGCCACCAGTTCCAGGGCCTTGGGGCCGTTGTTCGCTACCCTGATCCGGTAGCTCGCTTTGAGCAGCCCTACCATCAGGGCCAGGTTCTCGGCCACATCGTCAACAACCAGCACGGTTGAAAGCTCGTTCAGGATTGGGCTCATGGTGTCTCCGCAGGGCGGTGGGCTTCGATCAGCTTCAGCGCTTCGTCGTACTCGAACTGGTGGATACGCGAAAAAAGTGTACCCGCATCCGCTCCCAAGAGGGCTTGAAGGCCGGACTTGTGCTGTTCCACCCAGGCAAGGGCGTCAGGGTCTCCCCCATGCAGCAGCGTCCCCAATGCCTTTAGATCCGGGCCGGCAGACTCGGCTTCAGCGCCGGGGTGCAGCACCCGCTCCACCCCCGGTGCTTGGTGCATGCCCAGCGCCCTGCGCAAGGCATCGCCCAGGGTGCGCGTGGTGGATTCCACCGCGCCGACCGCCTCCCCAGCCAACAGTGGGTCTGCCCGCAGCTGGCGTTCTGCCGCCTCACAGCGGCTGTGCAGCAGCGTCGCCCCTAGATTGCCCGCCACGCCCTTGAGGCTGTGCAAATGCAGGCGCAAGTGCTCTGTGTCCTGGGTCGGGTCGGCACTCAACTGCCCAAATTCAAGCAGAGCGGTCGCTTGGCTTTCTACAAAGCGGCGCAGCAGGTCGAGGTACAGCTCGGTCTTGTGGCCACAGCGGCGCAGGCCGTCGCGCAGATCCAGGCCGTGAATGCCCTGCAACGGTGCTAGACGCGGGTCATTGGCCACGGGGACGGGCCCCGTGGGGAGAGAGGCAGACGCTGGAAGACTGGGCATCCAGCGGCGCACGACTGCCGCCAAGGCGTTGGGGTCCACGGGCTTGGCCACGAAGTCATTCATGCCGGCAGCGCTGCAGCGCTCGCGGTCTTCGCTCATGACGTTGGCGGTCATCGCAATCACAGGGACCTTGGCCCATCTTGCATTGCTGCGCAGGGTTTTGGTGGCAGTCAGACCATCCATGACTGGCATGTGCATGTCCATGAACACCAGGTCGAAGGGCTCGGAGCGCTCCAGCCGATCTAGGGCCTCCCGCCCGTTGCCGGCGATCTCGACCGTCAGGCCCAGGTCCTGCAGCATCTCGCGTGCGATCTGCTGGTTGATGGCGTTGTCCTCCACCACCAGCGCGCGGCCCTGCATGCGGGGCTGCTCGTTGACCGGTCCTGCGCCAGCGCCGAGCGGCAGAGCGACTTGCGGCATGAAGCTCAGCAGCAGGTTATCCAGGAGCACCGATGCGTTCACTGGCTTGACCATCACGGTGGAGAAGCCACTCTCCAGGGCATCCAGCAGCACCTCTTCGCGACCGCGACCTGTCACCAGCATCAGTCGCGGTTTCGGATCGGCCGGCAGTGCGCGGATCGCGCGCCCGGCATCGATGCCGTTCATGTGGGGCATGCTCCAGTCGAGCAGCACGATGTCATACGGTGAGCCGGCCTCTTGGGCCGCGCGCACTGCAGCCACGGCCTCGTCGCCATCGTTCACGGCGTCGCTGTGCAGCCCCATGTGGTGCAACAGGCCCTGCAGCACCTGGCGAGCGACGGCATTGTCATCCACCACCAGCGCACGCCGCCCGACCAGCTGCGCCGGATCGCCCTTGGCGGCCGAGTCCTGACAGGGAGTCGCACCAGCCTGCAACTGCACCGTGAACCAGAAGGTGGAACCCTGTCCCGGCTCGCTGCGCACCCCGATTTCGCCACCCATCAAGTGCACCAAGCGCTGCGAAATGGCCAGGCCCAGGCCGGTGCCACCATACATCCGGGTGGTGGAGCTGTCGGCCTGCTGAAAGCTCTGGAACAGCTGCGCGATCTGCCCGGCGCTCAAGCCAATGCCAGTGTCCTGCACCTCGATGTGCAGGCTCAGGTCTTCGGCTTCATCGGTCTGGCAGTGCACCCGGACCACCACTTGCCCGCGCTCGGTGAACTTGACGGCATTGCTGCATAGGTTGATGAGCACCTGCCCCAAGCGCAGCGGATCCCCTATCAGGAAGTTGGGCACGTCGAGCGCCACGTCAAGTACCAGCTCCAAGCCTTTCTCGTTGGCTTTGCTGCCCACCAGGGTGAACACGTTATCCAGCACGGGCAGGAGCTGGAAGTCGATGTGCTCTAGAACGAGCTTGCCGGCCTCCACCTTCGAGAAGTCGAGAATGTCGTTGATCACCCCGAGCAGGTGCTGTGATGACAGCTGGATCTTGTGCAGGTAATCGCGCTGCGTGTCACTCAGCTCGGTACGCAGTGCAAGGTGAGCCATGCCGATGATGGCGTTCATCGGCGTACGGATCTCGTGACTCATATTGGCCAGGAACTGGCTCTTGGCTTCGTTTGCCTTCACAGCGTCGACTTTGGCTGCGGCGAGGGCTTCCGCGACGGCGTGCTCGGCGCTGATATCTTCGATGATGGAGAGTGTCAAAGACTCGCCGCCGCGGTCCAGTCGCCGCGCCGAAAAGCGAACCCAAAAGTGCGTGCCATCTTGGCGTCGAGCCTGCATTTCGCGCTGGTGCACTCTCCCAGCCACCAGATCTGTGTGCATCTCCCGGCCGACCGTTTCGTAGTCCTCCCGGCTCAAGTACCAAGCTTCTGCGCTGGACCCGACTGCTTCGCCGGGCCCGTAGCCCAGCAATTCTTCTGCCTTGACGTTGGCCCGCAGCACCCGCCGATCCTTCAGCAGCAGGATGCCTACCGGGGCACTGTCCACAATGAGCGAAACCTCCTGGGTCAGCTCCGTCAGCCGATCGCGCTCGCGCGCCAGCGCCTCAGCTGTGGCCTGCAAGTCCGCGGTGCGCTCGACCACGGTGGCTTCAAGCGACGCATTCAGCTTGCGGATGGCTTCTTCGGCGCGCTGACGCTCGGTGACGTCGCGCAATATCACCGTGTAGAACTCCTCTTCACCCACGCAACTGCGCGAGATCGAGGCCTCCGCAGGAAACTCCTCGCCATTCCAACGTCGCCCGTACACCACCGCCTTTGCGCTCATCTGACGGCTGGCCGCGTCACTGCGCCCAAAATTTTGCAGCAGCTGGGGGTGCCGTTCACGGTAGCGCTCGGGCATCAGCATCTCGATGCTCTGTCCGAGCAGCTCTGCTTCTTCGACCCCGAACAGAGCGGTGGCCGAGCGATTGGCCATCACGATCCGCCTCTCTCCGTCCACGGTGATGATGGCGTCCATCGCCGAGTCCACCAGGGCCGCGATGCGCTCGCGCGCCGTCTCGATGTCATGCCGGGCGCGCTGGATGTGCTGCGCCATGCTGTTGAAACGCTGGGCCAGCCCCTTCACCTCCCAGGGACCGACCTCCGGCACCGGCTCAGCCAACTGTCCCGAAGTTGCCAACTCCTGGCTGGCACGCCCAATGATGGATAGCGGAGCGGTGACCTGCCGCCAAAGGAATACCGCAAAGCCCGCGCAGATCAGAACAGCGGCCAGCAGGACCGGCATCACGTCCTTCATGGCTTCAAAGCGGGCCAACTCCATCTCGTGCGAGAGGTCGAAGACCACCCACACCACCACACGATCAAGGTTGCGGATCTGCCCCGGTCCGGCCGCGCCGTCCAGCACGCCGAAGGACAGGGCGATGCCCGCTTGCGTACCGTCCGACCACAGCACGGGCCGGCGGGTCTGGCGCGCCTGCTCAAAACGCGCCGCGTTGAAACTGCTCAGGACGGACTGTGCCGGCTTCCCTTCCATCAGGCGGAAAGCATGCGCCACCACCAGCCCGTGCTCGCTGATGACAGCAAGCTCCCGGGCACGCAACTCGGTGGCCTCCAGGGCCACCTCGGCCGACACGCGGTCGGGCGCGGTTTCCAGTTCGTACCGGGCCGAGCGTGACAATTTGTCCGCCATCACAAGCAGTGTGTCTGCCGCGCCACGCCTCACATCACTGCGGTGCGAGACCCATTGGTGCACGAAGGAACTTCCGACGGCCAGCAGCAGCGTGAGCAGCAGAGCCAATGGCAGGAAGACCCGCAACTGGATGGTCCGTCCGCTCATGGCGTGCCTCGCACCCAGCGCGTATCGATCAGCCCTGACGCGTCCACGGGGCTCGCGATCAGTCCTTTGCGGTGCAGCAACTCGGCGAGGCCCCTCAAACCCTGTGCCACGTCGCCCCCGGGCGAGAGAAGCGCCTCATTGGCCTTACGGTCGGGAAGCTCGAG
Source organism: Roseateles oligotrophus (assembly GCF_025717515.1). Taxonomy (GTDB): domain Bacteria; phylum Pseudomonadota; class Gammaproteobacteria; order Burkholderiales; family Burkholderiaceae_C; genus Paucibacter_A; species Paucibacter_A oligotrophus. The sequence goes on along the minus strand of NZ_JAJIRN010000009.1, from coordinate 215,811 downwards.
GCCCCGGAACGCCGACGCAACAGCGCCCGGTTCGATCTGCAACTGGAGCGCCAGTCGATCCACCACACTGCCGGGGTCGCGCTGGAAGCGCTCAAGGCAGGCAAAGTGTGCTTTCACCAGGCTGTGGATGGCATCGGGCCGGGTCTCGAGCAACTCGCTGCGCACAGCCAGCACGTCGACGATGCGTCCGGGAACTTGTCGGCTGTCGAACAGGCGCGTGGCGCCTTCGGCCTCCAATTGGCTGACCCAGGGTTCAGCGGTGACGGCCAGGTCTGCAGTGCCATCGCGCAGGGCCGCCGCTGTTTCGGGCAGGGGTCTGGTCACCAGGCGCACCTCGTCTGGGCTGAGCCCTGCAGACTCCAGAAAGGCCGACAGCATCAGGGCGCCTGCCGCACTGCCCTCTACCGCCACGCGCTGACCGCGCGCCATCTCCGGACGGGTCAATCCGGCGCGGGCCATCACCGCGTCGGCGCCCGCGGATACATCGAGCACCGCCACCACCTTGAGGCGCAGCCCGTCGTGCAAGCCGGTGAGCACTTCGTCAAGCGTCAGTGCGGCCGCCTCCAGGCGACCCAAGGCCAGGGCGCGCAGCACATCCGTGTTGGACCGCAGCTCGTGCATGCGGATGCCAGCGCTGTGCAGCAAGCCTAAGTCTTGGGCCAGGAAGAGGAAGCCGTATCCAGCGAAGGCGATAGCCCCGACCCGCAAGGGCGCCAAGGGTGGGCTGCAACCGCACAGCCCGAGGCCGAAGGCGACAGCACCACCTAGCAGCAGGCGGCGCTGGGTCGAAGGAGGGCTCGTTTTGGGCGGAAGGTGCATGTAGGCATGAGCATACTGCTCGTAGACACAGGGCTGCCCGTTCGGCGTGCGGGGCGAAAACATTGGCGAATCCTGCAGCGAAGGGGGCTCCCTCACGATACTCGCAGATTTACGCCTACCCCGAAGATTGCACCAGATTTACTACTTGATTTTTAGAAGTAATCATGTGACTCATTGGGACCAATTGAGCTGCCTGGGCCAGGGGGCAGGTCCAGGACTATCGGTCACGTTATTGGTACTGTTCACGCATCGCGGCCATACTTTTTGATGACCACGGCGAGACCGCGCCCGTGCGTTTGGCGGCCGTTGATCAAGAGTTGACGAACAGTACCTTTGGCCGCATCTTGACAGAGGGCAAGGTGTTTCCAGCCAGCGCGCAGCGGAAAGAGTAGCCGGCCTAGGTTGAACGTATGTTGGGTTGATGGGCAGTGCTTGTTTTTTTGCCCTTGCCGGCGTTGCCTTCGAGCGACTGCTAGGGGCACACTGCAGTCGCCCGCCAATGCTTGCAACACCCGCCCGGAACTGCCGCAGGTAAACGGTACCTGTGCCTCAACGGGCAAGGACTAACTCCAGCACTGATCGGCATTGCTTAAATTGCACTCAGGTGTTCGGCCCGGCATCGCGCCGAAAAAGCACCCGCACCCACTTGCGCCTGGTTTTGAACAAGATATGAGCTAAAGAGTCAGGTCTTGCCTTTAGAGCTTAGACCCGAACCGTGCTCGCTCAATCCGGGAGGCAAACCCCCAGGTCAATCAATTTCTTCGCATAGGCATCCCTGCGCTTGGCTGCTTTGGCTGCGGCTTCAGAGGCAGCCTTTATGGCTTTGGGGCCCTTTTTAGAGACCGTTTGAATGAGTCCGAACTTGTGCGCCGCATCGGCCTGCGCCCTTCGGAACGTGGCGATCAGCGCGGCGTGTGCTGTGGATGAATTCACAAGGGCCTCAATCTCAAATGACGCTATTTTCGGCGCATTCAGCCCCAGCCGCTTGGCTACAAACACCCTGGCCTGCCCATCGCGGGGCTGGCTGCCGGCTGCTTCCCTCTGAAGGAAAGCCGATAGCCGAGTTCCAAATCCAGTTTCTTCGGCCAAGCGGCGCATGCACGGCCAATCAGGATAGAGAATGGCGCATCTCCTCCGAGTGAGCCGCCATGCAATTCGACAACCCGACCCTGTTCAATCTGGCGCTGCTGCAGGCCTTGGCCGCGACAGCCCTGCTTTTGCTGCTGATGGGTTGGCGGCGCTCAAGCCCAGCCGCACGACGAGCCCATGTATTCATGGGATTGCAATCGCTGGCCTGGCTGCTGTTGGCGCTGGCGGGCTCGGGCAATGAAAGGCTCTGGCTCAGTTTGGCCCTGGCGGCCTTCAGCGCCAGCCTGAGTGCCTTGTGGTGGGCGCTGCAACTGTGGATCAAGCCGCGCCCTGGCCGCTCCTTGGCTGTCCTGGCGCCGCTGCTAATGCCTTTGATCTACGGCCTGCAGTTTGAGAACGTCGGCCTTCGCGGCGCTTGGGCGCAGTATTGGCTGGCGCTGCAACTCGGCATGCTCGCGCTCAGCCTGTTGCTGCCAAGCAGGCCCGATCAAGGTCACCACGCCTTGTCAAAAGCAGCCCCAAATAGCGTGCCCGGCGCCGACAACCGGCGCTGGCGCTCGGTGCTGCTGGCCGCCGTATTGCCTCTGCTGCTGATCTGCCTGCTGCGCGGCAGCATCGGCGCTTTTGGCTCGGCGCCGAGCAGCCTGCTCAGTCCCGCCACCATCAACACCACCCTGGCCCTGGCGGCGCTCTGGGGCCTGAACCTGGTGGTCTTGGGCGTCATTCTGGCCTGGCGCGGCGAGACCGAATCGGAGCTGGCGCGATTGGCGCAATCCGATGGGCTGACGGGTTTGAGCGATGGGCGCGCCTTTGCGGCCCGATCCGTTGACATGATTTCGGCCGCGCGGCGCCATCAAGAACCCTTGGCCCTGATGCTGCTGGAGATCGACAACTTCAAGGCCATCGAAGCCGAACATGGTCAAGCCGGCGCCGAGCGCGCCTTGGTCTTGTTCAGTAGTTGCATACAGACTCAGATGCGGCTGGGCGATCTGGCCGGCCGGGTCGGCAATGAAAATTTCGCACTGTTGATGGATCGCTGTGAGCCGCAAGGGCCGCAAGCGATGGACCAACGCATGCGCCTGGCCCTGAACGCGCGCGCGCAGGCGGAGTTGGGCTACAAGCTCGATTACAGCGCCGGCTGGGCCAAGCTGCGCCATGGCGACCGCAATATCGAGGACTTGATGCGGCGCGCCGAGACCGCACTTTACGAGGCCAAGCGCGCCGGCCATGGCCGCTTGCAGGCCGAACCCGGCTTGGAGTGCTAAGACTCGAAGCTGGCACGCACTTTGCGAGAGGGACTGCAGTTCGCCGTTCAAAAGACGGTACTCGCCTCTCCAACGCAAAGGCCATTTTTGATGCTCTATTCGCCACTCTTTTCGGCCGCTGGTCTGATCCCGACCCGGCGTTCGTTCGAATCCACGACCCTTGCGCATCTGCCCGCCCATTCACCCACCGGTCTGCGCAAGCTCGGGCCTCAAGACCTGCAGTATTTGCCGGCCCTGTGTGAGCTGCTGATCGACGGCGTGCACCGAGGCGCCAGCCTGGGCTTTCTGGCTCCGCTGTCACGCTATGCGGCGCTGGAATATTGGCACGGCGTTTTTGCTCGCCTTGGCCCCCATCACAGCCTTTGGATTGCCTGCGCGGACGCCGAATCAAGCGCCGGGGAGCAACTCGTCGGGGCGGTGCAACTGTCTCTGTGCCCACGCGTCAATGCGCACCACCGTGGTGAGGTGCAAGGCTTGATGGTGCACAGCCGTGCCCGCGGCCGAGGTATGGCAAGCCTGTTGATGGCGCGACTGGAATGCGCGGCCGCGGCGCAAGCTCGAACCCTGCTGGTGCTGGAAGCCCCGTCCGGTTCACAGGCCGAAGCGGTGTATGTCCACCTGGGTTGGCAGCGCGCCGGAGAGATTCCTGGCTACGACGCCAGTGCCGATGGCAATCTGCAAGACGCCGCGCTTTATTTCAAGCGACTCAAAACCCTGCGCTGAAGGGGGTAAGGGCCAAAAGCCCTAAGCCTCCGCCCCGCTGGCGCGGCCGCGGCCTTTTGATTTGGCCAGATAGAGCTGCTGGTCGGCCGCCTGGATCAGTTCCTCGGCCAAACGAGTACCGTCGGGCTTGAAGCTCGCCACGCCCAGGCTAACGGTCAGATGCGCACATACATCTGAATAGGCATGTGCAATATGGGCGGCCCGAATCGCGGCCTCCATTTCCTCGGCCAAGCACATCGCGCCGGCCAAATCCGTCTCCGGCAGGATGCAGGCGAACTCCTCGCCGCCGTAACGGCTGACCATATCGCCGGGCCGCTTCAACTGCCCCAGCAGGGTAGATGCCACCGCCCGCAAAGCCTCGTCGCCGGCCAGATGTCCATAGTGGTCGTTGTAGCGCTTGAAATAATCCACATCCACCACGATCAGCGCCAGGCTGCTGGCGCTGCGTCGCGCACGCTGAAACTCCCGCTCCAGGCGCTCGTCAAAGAAACGCCGGTTATAGACGCCGGTCAGGCCGTCGATGAAAACCATTTGCCGCAGCAAATCGCCCTGCAGTTTCAAGGTTAGATGCGTCTTGACGCGGGCCCGCACCACCGCTGGATTGAAAGGTTTGGAGATAAAGTCCACCGCGCCGACTTCCAGACCTTCGGTCTCTGCCTTCGGTTCGCTGTGGGCCGTGACAAACACCACCGGCAAGTCCTGCAACTCGGCATCCGCCTTGATCTGGCGGCAGACCTCAAAGCCATCCATGCCCGGCATTTGAATATCCAGCAACACCAGATCCGGATGCTTGTCGCGGCAGAGGCCCAAAGCCTGCGGCCCCGAGGTGGCCATGAAGACCTGATAGTCGGCGGCGAAGACCTGATACAGGGCCTGAATATTGACCGGCTGGTCGTCAACGATCAATAGCCTTGGCTTGCGGCCCAATTGCAGCAGCGGGTTGAGCGGTCGATCCTGCGGGTCGAGATAAAGCTTCGTCCTCATGCTTTTACATCCACAAGAATGGCCTCGCACAAGGTCAAGGCCCGAGCAAAATCCAGCGCCCCGACCGCTGCTTCCAAAGCATCCTGCCCCGCTCCCAACAAGCCGGCATGGCGCTCACGCAATTGCGCGAAGGCTTCGGTCGCACCCAGATCAAAATCTCGAAGTAATTGCATCAGTTGCGTCATTTCCAACTTGAAGGCAGGAGCATTGTTCGGTGCCGGGGCGGCAGGCGCCGCCGGTTTCGGACCCAAGGCAGACAAATCGTCCGCCAGACGCAGCATATCGCGGCAACCGGCTTGAATATGTCTGTCCAGCTCACTCAGCCAAATGGTGCTGAGGCGGTCCCCGCGTTTCAAGACCGTCTCGCCCTCGCCGCCCCATTCGGCCAACTGCACGCCACCCAGCGTGGCCGCCAAGCCCTTGAAGGAGTGCAAGGCCATGCTGGCTTCGTTGGTGCGTTCTTCGGCCAGCATCACGGTCAGTTGCGCCGGCAGCGTCTTCGCGGAGTTGGTGAAGGAGTGCACCATGCGCTTGAACAGTTCGGTCTTGCCCATGAAACGGTCCATCGCCGCCTGCAGGTCGAAGCCCTGCGCGGTGGCCCGGTCGCGCAAGTCCGGCGGCACCATCAGGCTGGCGAACCTGGACGCACCACCTGCCGACGCCTTCGCTGCAGCGGCGGCCCGGCCGGTCAACTTCACCAGAACCTCCACCAGATGCTCCAGATCAAAGGGCTTGCCCACATGATCGTTCATCCCTGCGGCCAAACAATCCTCCCGGTCGGAGGCCATCGCATTGGCCGTCATCGCCACGATAGGCAGCTGCGTCAGCCCAAGCTCGCCACGAATCGCGCGCGTGGCGGTGTAGCCGTCCATCACCGGCATTTGCACATCCATCAAAACAATGTCAAAGGCGCTGCCATCGGCGCGCAATAGATCGACGCCGATCTGCCCGTTGTCGGCCAATTGCACGCGGGCGCCGGCATCCTCCAGCAGTTCCTGCGCGACCTGCTGATTGTTGAGGTTATCTTCAACCACCAGAATCCGCATGCCCTGCAAGGGTTTGGGGCCTGCCGCTGCGGCGACGGGCTTGCTGGGCGCGGCCGGGCCGCCGCGCGCGGCCTGCACCGCTTCTTGCAACATCAAGGCCGTCACCGGCTTGACCAGGAAACCGTCCAACAGACGCTGCTCGATTTCACTGCGCTGCGCCAGCATTTCGCGCCCATGTGCCGTCACCATGACCAGCAAGGGCATGGCCTTTGCACCGGCCAGGACGCGGATACGCTGGGCGGTTTCAAAACCGTCCATACCCGGCATTTGCCAATCGACCAGCACCACCTGATAAGGCGTGCCGGCATCCATCTGCTGCTGCATCAGCCGCAGGGCCGCCGCGCCCGATGGAGCGAGATCAGCCTGCCAGCCCAAGGCTTCGCTCATATGGCCGAGCACATCGAGGGCGGCCGGATTGTCGTCAATGATCAAGGCCCGCAAAGCCTGGAAGGCAATCGCCGGCGCAGCGCCATCTGGTTGCACCTCGACCTGCATGCGCAAGCTGAAGGAGAAGCAACTGCCTTGACCCGGCGCACTCTCGAGCGCCAATTCACCGCCCATCAACTGCACCAGGCGCTGGCTGATGGCCAGACCCAAGCCGGTGCCGCCAAAGCGCCTTGTGGTCGAAGCCTCGGCCTGAGTAAAGCCCGAAAAGATACGCGCCTGATGCTCGGGCGCGATGCCGATGCCGGAGTCGCGCACCGCGAATTCGATCTCCACCTCGCGGCCCAGCGTCGACAACAGCCTTGCACTCACGACCACCTCGCCGCGCGGGGTGAACTTGATCGCGTTGCCGCCCAGGTTGATCAAGACTTGCTGCAAGCGCATCGCGTCGGCATTCAAGAGCGGCGGCAAAGCGGCGTCGATGTCGAACAACACCTCGAGCGGTTTGGCGCCCACATTGGCCGACAAGATCACCGACAAATCACGGAACAACTGCTCAATGCGGAAGGGCTGCGGGTCCAGCGTCATCTTGCCGGCCTCGACCTTGGAGAAATCCAAAATGTCATTCAGCAGCCCCAGCAAAGAGCGTGCGGCGCCTTCGGTCTTGCTGGCGTAGTCGAGTTGGCGCGTATTCAGTTCGGTTTTTTGCAAGAGTTTGAGCATGCCCAGGATCGCATTCATCGGCGTGCGGATCTCGTGACTCATATTGGCCAGGAACTGACTCTTGGAGCGCGACGCATCTTCGGCCGCTTCGGTGGCCTGCATCAAATCGGTGATGTCGATGCGGAAGCCCACCGTGTGGCCATCAATCATCTTGCGTTCGATCACCCGCACCCAGCGGCCGTTGTCGAGCTTTTGCACCAGCAGCGAATCGCCGCGCCGATGGATGGCCAAACGCTCGGCCACCCATTCATCGATGCGGCCTTGCGCCTCGATGTATTGGCCACGCAAGGCGCCGCCACGGATGATCTCCTCGAAGCTGGCGCCCGGCACGATCAGATCGGCCGAGGCCGCGTACATTTGCCGGTATTTTTCATTGCAGAACACCAGTCGGTCATCAGGGCCGTAAAGCACAAAGGCCTCGTTGACGGCGTCGATCGCGCCGCGCAGCAAGACCTCGGCGCGCCGCACCTCGGCCTCGGCGCGATCGCGCTCGCCGACATCCATATAGGTCGTCACGAACCCGCCGCTGGGCACCGGGTTGCTGCGCATTTCCAGGCTCAGGCCGTTCGGGCGCCGCCTTGCCCATTGATGCGGCGCCGCTATCGCGGCCATCGCCCGCGCATTCGCTGCGTCCAGCGCCGCATCAATGCCGATGGCGCCGTACTCGCCGCGTTCAGCCATCAGGCGGGCAATGCGCTCCACGGTCAACGGCCCGGCAGACAAAAATTCTTGCTCCAAGCCATACAGCTCGGCATAGCGGCGGTTGTAAAGCGGCACATTCAGCTCGGCATCGATCATGGTGAGGCCGCAGGGCAGACTCTCCAGCACGATATTGAGCAGCTCATTGCTGCGGCGCTGCGCATCCTCCATGCGCTTGCGCTCGCTGACATCGAAATAGGTCGTCACAAAGCCGCCGCCCGGCATCGGAGCGCCGCGCACCTCAAGCGTTATGCCATTGGGCCTTTGTCGCTCGAACTGATGCACGGTGGGGTGACGTGCGCGTTCGACGATTTGCGCGATGGTGGTTTCCACGTCGGAGCCGCTGCCATATTCGCCGCGCGCCGCATTGAAACGGATGATGCTCTCGAACGAGGTGCTCGGCCCCGCAAACAGGCTGGCCGGAAACTCCAGCATGCCAAGAAACTGCTGGTTGTAGGCGAGCAATTGCAGGTCGGCGTCAAACACCGACAGCGCGCAAGGCAGGTTGTCCAGCACGCTGCGCAAGACCGCATGGCTGCGCTTGATGTCGGCCTCGAGCAGGCGCTGTTGCGTCACATCTTGATAGGTGCCGACCAGGCGCACCGCGCCACCATCATCAAACACGGCCTCGCCAACCGAACGCACCGACAAAAACCGCCCCAACTCGGTTTGCAAGCTGAGGTTCAAGTCCCAGGATTCACTGGCCTCTACCGCCAAGCGCATCGCCTCTTGCAACAGGGCCTGATCTGCGGCCGGGAAGTAGGACAAGGACCGCTCAAGCGTGATCGGGCCGCTCGGGGCATCGGGCTGAAGATCATGCAAACGGTAGGTTTGCGGTGACCAAGTCAAGGTCTGGCTGGCAAGGTCGAACTCCCACGCCCCCAAGCTGGCCAGGCGCTCGGCCCGGTCCAGCACCAATTGCTTGTGCTGCAGCAACTCGGCGGCGCCCTTGGCGGCACTGATGTCCATATGGGTGCCGGCAATCCAGAGCGGCTCACCCTCGGCGCTGCGCGCGTAGAGCTTGCCATGCGCGAGCACCCAGACCCAGTGGCCGTCGCGGTGGCGCATGCGCAACTCGCATTCGTAGAAAGCGGTCTCGCCGAAGAAATGCTGCATCAGCGAGGCACGCGCCTTGGGCAAGTCGTCTGGATGGCAGTTGTTCGCCCAGGTGCTGGCATCGACAGGGGCCAGCTCCTGCAACGAGAAGCCCAGCATCTCGGCCCAGCGTTCATTCAGCCTCAACTCGCCGGTGACGATATTCCATTCCCAGGTGCCGGCGTTGGTGCCTTCGATGATGCGGTTCAGGCGTTCCTGCTGTTCCGCCTGAATTGTGGCCGCCTGCTTGACGGCGGTGATGTCGGTGCGGATCGAGAAGTATTTTTCGATCTTCCCAGCGGCATCCAGCACCGGCGCGATGATGCTATCAACCCAATACAAATGGCCGTCCTTGGCGCGGTTGCAGATTTCGCCATGCCAGGACTGGCCGGATGAAATTTTGAACCACAGCGCATCCCAGAATTCGGGGCTGTGCTGGCCCGAATTGACGAGCCGGTGATCGCTGCCGAGCAGCTCTTCCTGGCTATAGCCGCTGATGCGGCTGAAGGCGGCATTGGCTTCGATGATGATGCCCTTGGCATCCGCGACCGACATGATCGCATGCTGGTGAATCGTCTCCAGCAAGGCCTTGTTCTCGGCCAGGGCGAGCGCCAAGACCCGCTGGCTGCGCTTGCTTTCGGTGATGTCCAGGCTGATTTCAATGAAACCGGAATGCAGGCCCTTCTCGTCAAAGACCGGCTGCACATCGGCCTCGACCCAATATTGCTCGCCATTCGGGCGGCGACGCTCGAACTCAGCGCGGCGGCCGCTGCGGCTCAAGGCCATTTCGGCCATCGCGGCCGGGCCCAGCGCCTCATGCTCATGGAGTTCCGCGCAGCCCATCAACTCCGACGGATAGCGCCCGATGGCATCGGCCGCCGCGTAACCGCTCATCTGGATGAAGCCCTCGTTGACCCAGGTGATCCGCCCTTGGCAATCACTGGCGACCACCGCGTTGCTGGTGCCGCGAGCCACCCTTGCCAAGCGCTCCAGATCTGCGGTCATGGCGCTGGCCCTGGCCTCGGCACGCTGGCGCCCATTGATCAAGAGCCAGGCCGCCAAGGCCAGCAGAATTGTCAGCAGGCTGCCACCGGCGGCAAGCCAGCCGACCGGCTGGGCTCGCGACAGCCGGGCAAACTCGGGGTTGCTGTGCGTGGAGACCGTCAACTGGCGCCCGCCAAAGGTAAAAACGCGCGAGGCATTGAACTGCCCCGGCTGCGCGCTTGGCGACGGGTTTCCAGGCAAGGGCAGGGACCGGTAAGCCAGGCTGCTGGATTCGTCCTGCGGGCTATCGAGCAGCTCGAAGTCCAGCTGACGCTCTGCCACATCGACGACACCGTCCAGCAACTCGGCGACCACGATGGGTGCAGCCACAAATCCAAGCAAGGCCTGCTCTCGCTGCGCCTCGGTCTGCGGGGCGGTGCCCTGCTTGTAGATGGGCAGCAAGAGCAAGAAGCCCGGCTGGCTTTTGGCATCCTGTATCAGCGAGACCCGCCCGCTCAGCGTGGCCTCCCCGCTGCGCAAGGCCCGCTCGGCCGCGTCTCGGCGAGTCGCTTCCTGGCCAATGTCGAAACCCAGCGCGGAAGGGTTTTTCGCCAAGGGCTCGATGTATTTGATGATGAATAGATCGGCCTCTTGGCCATTGCTGTTGACGGTAAAGTCGGGCGCGCCGTCGCGCCGGGTCGCCGCCACAAAGGCATCGAGCTCCGGGCGCATCACCCGCTCGACAAAGCTGAAGCCGCGCACACCGGGGAATTCGTTCGCCATCTGGCGCGATTCGACATAAGCCCGAAACTCGGCGCGCTGGACCAGCGCGCTGGCCGCAAAAATCCCTCGGGCGCCCTTCATGCCATACACCGGCTGGCGCAGCCGACGCTCGACCTCAATCTCGATGCGCTCGGACAAACGCTCGAAACGGGCCCTGGCGTCGCGCTCCGACTGCGCTTGCTGTGCCACCGTCAGCAGATAGGTCAGGCCAAAGCCGAGCAGCAAGATCCCCGCAATCAGCCAGTTCCAGGCTTGACCCAAACCGGCTTGGGCAAGCAGGGGTGCTGCACCTGCCTGCGGCGGCTGCAGTTTTGAATCGCCGAGTCCTGGGGATTGCATCAATGGATTCGCACCTGTCTGAGCGGATATGGCTGGGCTGAAGCTAGTTTAGGGGCAAGTCATACGCCAGAACCAGCATTGCATCGTCGCGCAGGTCAGCGCTGTGCATAGACTTGAAAAGCCAGCGAGTTCCGGGCCAAAAATCACCGCTGACCCGGAGGACAATGCGCCAGTTTGCAAACAAAGCCCGCCATGAAACTAGCCATAGATGTGCATTTCGACAGCAGCACCGCCATGGCCGCGGCCGTCGCCTTTGATGACTGGGACGCAGCGGAGCCGACCCGCACTTTCACGTCGCGCATCCAGCATGTCGAGAAAGCCGAGCGCGGCGCGCTGGACCTGCGCGAACTGCCCTGCATCCTGCAACTGCTGCGCGAGCATCGCCTGGAGCCCGAGCTGATCATCATCAATGGCCCGGTGCATCTGGATGCGCAGGAAACGCCCGGCCTGGGCCGCCACCTGTATCACGCGCTCGGCGGCAGCTGCGCCATCATCGGCGTGTCGAAGACGGCGCCGGCGGGCACGCCAGAGCAGTTTGAGGTGCACCGGGAAGAAGAGACCCGGCCGCTGATCGTTACTTGCGTCGACATTGACCTCGGCGCGGCGAAAGCGCGGCTTCGCGCCATGCATGGCCGCAAACGCGTGCCGACCTTGCTGAAACTGGTGACGCGGCTTGCCAAGAACTCGGCGCAGGAACTCTGAAGCGCCGCGTCAAAAACTCAGGACAAAGGCCGCCCCGCCGTCGAGCGGCCGCACCAGGCGCACGCGCCCGCCCATGCCGTGCAGCAACTGGCGCACGACCGTCAGGCCAATGCCCTGGCCGCCTTCGCGGGCGCTGAAGAAGGGCAAAAAGATCTTGCGCTCCAGGCCGGCCGGCACGCCGGGGCCGTTGTCACGCACGCTGATTTGCAAGCGCCCGCCACGGCCCTGGCGGGCTTGCAGCCACAGGCGCGGGGCGGCGACTTCGGCCGTCGCTTGCTCGGCATTGCTGATCAGCGCCAGCAAGACCTGCTCCAGCTGCCCCTCATCGGCGAGCAAGCGCAGGCCCGGCTCGGCGACCTCGACGCTGAGCTCGCCGCCGCGCGCGAGCCAGGCGGGTGCGGCGGCCAGGCGCAAGCGCTGCAGCAAACTTGTGAGGTCGACGGGCGCCAAGACCGGCGCCGGCCAATGGCTGACGCGCCGGTAGGTGGCCACAAAGCTGGACAGGCCCTCGGCTCTTTGAGCGATGCCGTCCAGCGCCAGCCGCAAGTCGCGCTCGACCAAGGGCGGCTCGTCCAGCAACATCTGCGCGGTCTGGCTGAGGCTTTTGATCGGCGTCAGCGAGTTCATGATCTCGTGCGTCAGGATCTGCACCAGCTGTTGCCAGGCCAGCAGCGACTCGGTCTCCAGCTGATTCTCCAGCGGCAGCAGCACCAGCAGCGTCTGCGCCTGCCCGTCCAGTGACAGCGTTTGGCGCTGCAAGGCCCAGCGCTCGCTGCCGCGCTCGGTCTCCAGCGTCTGCGGGCCGCTGTGATTGGCTCCGCGCAAGAGCCGCTGCAGCGCGGCGGGGTCGCGCACCGCACCGGGCGCGGCCAAGCGGCGGGCGCGGGCACTCAGCGCTTGCAAGCGGCCATCGCACCCAAGCGCCCAAGCGGCCACCGGCAGATGTTCGAGCTGGGCCTGCAGCAGGTTCAGGCGATGGTTGTCGGGGGACAGCGCCGGCTCGGGCGGCAACTGCTGCGGCCGCAGCCGCTTGTCGAGATGGGCTTTGGCCATCGGCCAGGCCAGCCCCAAGCCCGCCACAAGGAGCAGGCCCACGCCGACCCAGTCCCGCGCGGCCGGGCCGGCATTGCGGGCCAAGGCGCCGGCGGCCAGCCAGCAGGCGGCCAGCGCCAACAGCCGCAGAAACTCAAAGCCCATGTTTATTCAAGCGCCGGTAAAGCGCCGCGCGCGACAGGCCCAAGCCGCGCGCCGCCGCACTCAAATTGCCCTCGGCCGCCGCCATCGCGGCGAGCAAGGCGGCACGCTCCTGAGCGGCCAGGGAGCGGGCCGGCTCGCTGATAACTTCGGAAACAGACGGGGTAGGCCGGCCAAAGCGCTCCAGCGCCTCGCGGCAGGTGGCGATCAGCCGGACGTTGTCCCAGGGCTTGGTGATGAAATCAAAAGCGCCTCGGCGCAAGGCCTGCACGGCCAGCTCGATATCGGCATAGGCGGTCATCACGACGACCACCGGCGGGCTTCCAAGCTTTTGCACCTCGGCCAGCAGCTGCAAACCTTGCTCGCCCTCGGTACGGCCGGGGCCGAAATTGAGGTCGAGCAGCAAAACACTGGGCCGCAACTTGGCGATGGCCGCCATCAACTCGGCCGGCCGGCGCAGGCAGGTGATAGGCGCCACGCGGCGCTGCAGCAGCAGCTGCGCGGCCAGACCGACGCCGGGGTCGTCGTCGAGCAGCAGGATGCTGTGGTCTTGGAGGATGGGTTCTTCTTCGTTCACGGCTGGCAGTTTCGCAGCATCGCGCGGGCGCGCGCCAGAGGGGTGTTCGATAGCGGACAGGGGGCTTGGCCACTTCTCTTGGAACGCCGATGCTGCGAAGCCTGATCCACCTGTTTCAACAAAATGCCCGCCATGATCGAACTGAGCCAATTGAGCAAACGCCACCGCGCCGGTGACGTCGAAACCACCGCCTTGAACGCCATCGACCTGCGCATCGAAGCCGGCGAATATGTGGCCATCACGGGCCCCTCGGGCTGCGGCAAGTCCACCTTGCTGGGCCTCTTGGGCCTGCTGGACAAGCCCAGCGCCGGCGTCTACCGGCTGGACGGCGAGGACGTGACCCGCAAGACGGCGCGTGAGCTGGCGGCGCTGCGGCGCGGGCGCATCGGCTTTGTGTTTCAGAGCTTCAATCTGGTCGACGACTTGAGCGTGTTTGACAACGTACAACTGGCGCTGCGCTACGGCCCCACGCCCGAGAAAGCCCAGCGCGAGCGCGTCGCCGAGGTGCTGGAGCGGCTGGGCTTGAGCCATCGCGCCGCGCACCGCCCCAGCCAGCTCAGCGGCGGCCAGCAGCAACGCGTGGCGATTGCCCGCGCGATTGCCGCGCGCCCGGCCCTGCTGCTGGCGGATGAGCCGACCGGCAACCTCGACAGCGCGCATGGCCAGGAGGTGATGCACTTGCTGCGTCAGTTGAACGAAGAGGGTACGACGCTGGTGATGGTGACCCACAGCCCCGAGCATGCGGCGCTGGCCTCGCGCACCGTGCGCCTGCTCGACGGTCGGGTGCTGGTGGATGCGCATCTGGAGCAGTACGCATGAAGATGGCGACCTTGTTCAAAGAAGCCTGGGCCGGCCTGTGCCAGCGCGGCTCGGCCACGCTGGTGGCGATGGGCGGGCTGACCGTGGCGATGGCGGTGTGCTTGTTGGTGGCCGTGTTGGCGCTATCGCAATCCGAGGTCGACCCCGGGGTGCCCGAGCCGGAGCGGGTCGTAATGCTGGACTTCAAGCCCAATCAGCCGGGCGAGGAGGCTCGCTGGCAACTGGCCGCGCCGGTCGGCCTGGTGCCGCTGCTCAAAGACCGTGGCCTGCCGCTGGAGTTGATCAGCCGCAGCAGCAGCGAGGGCTTCACCCTCCACATGAATGCGGACGGACAGGAAAGCCTGCAAGTCGTGCGGGTGCTGGCCGCCGACCCCGATCTGCCGGCGCTGATGGGCCTCAAGGCTCTGCATGGCGACCTCTCGGCGACGCTACGCCGCAAGGATGCGATCGCGCTGACCCCGAAGCTGGTGCGCAAGCTCTGGGGTGACCTGCCGCTGGCACAGGCGCTGGGCCGCAGCGTCGAATGCCGGGGCCGCGCCTACCTGGTGACGGCGGTGATTCCGGCCATCGACGCGCGCAGCCCGCTGAACCAGGCGCATGAGGCGATGGCCAGCTTTTTGATGGTCGGCGATGACTTCCGCGGCGGCATCATCGACAGCCCCGAGGCGATAGACACGATCCACCAGGGCAATGGTCAGATCTATGCGCGGCTGCGCCCGGGCGCCAGCGCCGCCGAGCTGGCACCGCTGCTGGAGCAAGCCTACCGGGCCCACCCGCTGTATGCCAAGCTGCCGGCAGAGTGGAAAAACGGGAAGACCGGCCCGAATCAAGCCGCCGCCGAGTTCCGTGCCTTGCCGCTGGCTCAGCTGCCGCTGGAAGGCCAGCCGATGGTCTGGATGCTGCTGGGGGCCTTGGCCGCAGCGGCGGCCTTGCTGTTTCTGCTGGCCGCCATCAACAGCATGAATTTGCAGGCGGCTCAGATGCTGCAGCGCCGCCGCGAAACCGCCTTGCGCCGCAGCCTGGGCGCGACCGATGGCGACCTGCTGCGGCTCTGGGGCCTGGAGACGCTGCTCACGCTGCTGATCAGCGCAGCCGGCGCCGCCTTGCTGGCCTGGTGGCTGGCACCGGCCGTCGCCGATTGCTTGGGTCTGAGCGCCGAGCGGCCGGTGGCCGACGCCTTGCCTGCGCGCGCCTTGCTGGGCCTGGGGCTGACGGTGCTGGCGCTGCTGCCCTTGACGCTGGCCCTGCCGGCCACCATGGCCTTGCGGCAAGTGCCGGCACCGGCCCTGCAGGGCCGCACAGCCAGCGAAGGCCCATGGGGTCGGCGCATCCGCCAAGGTCTGCTGACGCTGCAACTGGGCGGCGCCCTGCTTTTGCTGGCGCTGACCGGCGTGCTGAGCTTGCAGCATCGCTATTTATTGAACGCCGACCGGGGCATAGACACCCATAACCGCTTGATCCTGAGCGCCATGGTCGAGCGCGACTTCGTGCCCAAGATGGACGCCTTTGTCGAGGGCCTGCGCCAGCATCCGGCGATTCAACATTTCGCCTTCAGCTCGGCCCGCCCGGCCATGGATGTTGGCGGCCCGAGCGAATTTCATGTCGGCCCCAAGGGCGACAAGCAGATGTTGCGCATGACGGTCGCATCGCCGAGCTTCTTCGACACCTATGGCATCAAGGTCTTGGCCGGCGATCCGCTCAAGGGCAGCGGCGAGGGGCGCCTCGTCATCGATGCCAAGGCCGCACGCCGGCTCGGTTTTGCCACGCCGCAGGACGCCGTCGGCGCGCTGCTGCGCGGCGGCGGGGACATGGTCAAAGAGGGCCAGGCCCAGCGCCGGATCATGGCGGTGGTCGGCGACATCAAGCAGGAGTCGGCCCGCGACGCGGCGCTGCCGCAGGGCTTCATGCTCAGCGACGAGCCGCAATGGGATTTGACCGTCCACGGCCCCGACGCGGCGGCGCTGCGCCAGGCCTTGGAGGATGTCTGGAAGAGTCACGGCCCGCCGCTGGTGCATATGGTCTGGACGGCCGATGAGCAGCGCAATATGGTCTACCGCCAGGAGCAGGTGATGAGCTGGGTACTGGCTGCGGTGTCCTTGCTGGCGGTGGCGGTGGCGATGCTGGGCGCTTACGCGCTGGTGGCCGATACCTTGCGCCGCCGCCGTACCGAGTTGGTGCTGCGGCGTCTGCACGGCGCCAGCCATCTGGCCATCGCCCGCGAGGTGGCGGCCGAATTCGCGACGCCGCTGGCGCTGGCCGGCCTGCTGGGCCTGCCCTTGGCCGCCTTGCTGGGCCAAGGCTATCTGGCCGACTTTGTCGACCACATCGATCTGCTCTCCGGCCTGGCCCTGCCCTTGTTAGCGGCCGCGCTGCTGACCCTGGCCGTCACCGGCCTGGCGGCGCTGCGGCATCTGCGCCTGGCCTTGGCGCTGCAGCCGATCGAAGCGCTGCAGTAGCCAGAACGCCCATTCGCTCCATTTCGCCCCAGGCCCGATCCGGCTCGCCCCATTCGGCTTGCCGGCATCGCGGCCGGCGGCGATGCTGAGGCATGGACAAACATCTTCACCCCCAAGCCCCCGCGCCCAAAACACAGCGCCTGTTCTTCCTCGATTGGTTGCGCATCCTGGCCTTTGGCTTGCTGGTTTTTTATCACGTCGGCATGTATTACGTCAGTTGGGGCTGGCATGTCAAAAGTGCCACGCTGGTGACTGCGCTTGAGCCGCTGATGATGCTCAGCTCGCCCTGGCGCATGGCGCTGCTGTTCTTCATCTCGGGCGCGGCCACGCAGGCCTTGATGCGCAAGACCCAAGGCGCGGGCCTGCTCAAGCAGCGCAGCGCAAGGCTGCTGTGGCCGCTCTTGTTCGGCATGTTCATCATCGTGCCGCCGCAGTCGTATTTCGAGGTCGTCTACAAGCTCGGCTTTGAGGGCAGCTATCCGGACTTCATGCAACGCTATCTGGCGGCCGACCCGAACTTCTGCCGGATCGAAGCAGGCGCGCGCCGCTGCCTGACTGTGCCGACCTGGAATCATCTGTGGTTCTTGCCCTACCTCTGGATTTACACGGTGCTGGCCTGGGCGCTCGTGAAGACATCGGGGCCGCAGCTCGATCGTCTGAGCGCATTGATCGCCCGCAGTGGACCAGCTACCCTGATGCTCGGCCTGGCGCTGCCCTTGATGTTCTCGCGCCTGACGCTGGTGCAATTCGAGGGGACCAACAACCTGGTCTGGGACTGGTACAACCACGCCCAATACCTGAGCGTGTTCCTACTCGGCCTCTTGTGCATGCGCGGCACCGCTGTTGATGACAGTCTATGGGCCAACATCGCCCGGCTGCGCTGGCCGGCGCTGCTGCTGGCCTTGACGGCTTGGGGTCTGCTGCAAGGCTATTTCAGCCACTATGCCGAAACCCCTCCGCCTTTTCTGCTGCGCATGGCGACCCGGCTGCTCTGGGGCGGGATGCAATGGTGGGCGATCATGGCGGCCTGCGGCTTCGCCAAGCAATGGCTGAACTTCGACGGCGCCTGGCGCCGGCGTCTGAGCAGCTCGGTGTTCTGCGTCTACATCCTGCACCAGACCGTCATCATCTTGCTGACGCAAGCGCTGCGGCCGCTGGGCTTGGCGCCGGGGATAGAGGCGCCGCTGCTGATTGCCTTGACCCTTGCCATCTGCCTGCTGAGTTATGCCGGACTGCGCCGCCTGCCTTTTTCTCTCGTCATCATGGGCATCACGGAACGGCCGGACGCGGCGCCGCATCGTTCCGAGGATTCAGCGCGTTCAATTCCTTCGTGAAGCCGATCAGGCCGCTGCTTGCGGCCTCGATCTGCGCCGGCAATTGCGCCAACCAGTCCGCAACGGGCGCCTCGCCCCGCTTCAGCGCCTCCTCCCCAAGGCCGGCAAAGGCGGCAAGCCGAGCGGCGCCCAAGGTGGCGGCCATGCCCTTGAAGCTGTGCAAGGCCAACTGCGCCTCGCCAAGCTGTGCGGTCAGCAGGCATGCACCGAGCTGCGCAGGAAGTTGCCTCGCCGAGTCCGAAAAGGAATTTGACATACGGGCAAACAGGGCTGTATTGCCCATGAAGCGGTCGATCGCGGCTTGCAACTCAAAGCCCTGCCCGAGTGCCCGGTCACACAGCTCCAGCGGCAGCCTCAGGGTCGGAAGGACGCGCTGGACGCGCGGGCTTGCGGCCATTTTCGCGGGCCCTTGCTCGGGCGCCGGGCGGCGCGTCAGGCGCAGCACGAGCCGCAGCAAGGCATCAATCTCGAAGGGCTTGCCGACAAAATCATTCATGCCCGCCTGCAAACAGGCCTCCCGATCCGCGCCCGCGGCATTCGCCGTCATCGCCACGATGGGCAGCTCGAGCAGACCCAGCTCGGCGCGTATCAATCGACTCGCCGTAACGCCGTCCATCACCGGCATCTGCATGTCCATCAAAACCAAGTCAAAGGCCTGACTACGGCCCCGCAAAAGCTCAAGCGCCTGCTGCCCATCGCCGGCCACGATGACGGTGGCGCCAACATCCTCCAGCAGCTGCTGCGCAACCTGCTGATTGAGCGGGTTATCCTCAACCAGCAAGAGCCGCAGGCCATCCAGTGGCCGCGGCCTGGCGCTGCCATCTTTGGCCGGCGCCTCGGCTGTGGTTTGCGCCGCCGCCTCGGCCAGCATGGCGGCGGTGAAGGGTTTGATCAGCACGCCAGCCAGCAGCGCTTGCTCGGCCGGCTCAAGCCGCGTCAACCGCTCATGCTCCAGGCTATCAAGCATGCCAATGATGGCCACATCGGCCGGCAAACCGGCCGCACGCAAGCTCCGGCAAAGCGCCAATGCGTCGCCGCCAAGCTCTTGAAAGTCCAGCAGCACGAGCCGCCTTGCGCTGGTTTGAGGCGGCATGCGGCAATGACTCAGCAATTGCTCGGTGTCGTCGGCCACCAGCATCGTCCAGCCGAGCACGCCGCCCATATGCGCCACCACCCGACGCACGCTGGGCTGGCTCACCAGCAGATGCAGTTCGCAATCGGCAGGCGCCGCTGCAGCTGCCACCGCCAGCGCCTCCGCGGCCTCGCCGCTGGCGGGCGCCAAGCAGGGCAAGTTCAGCTCGAAGGCGAAGCGGCTGCCCGCGCCCAGGCTGCTTTCCAGCCCCAGCTCGGCGCCCATCAAGGCCAATAGGCGCCGACTGATCGACAGGCCCAGACCGGTGCCGCCAAACTTGCGCGTGGTCGACGCCTCGGCCTGGCTGAAGCCTTCGAAGATGCCGGCCTGCTTGTCCGGCGCAATGCCTATGCCGCTGTCACGCACCGCGATCTCGACACGCACCGAAGCCGCCGAGCGCTCAATCACCCGCATCGACAGCAGCACCTCGCCCGCGGCGGTGAATTTGATGGCGTTGGAACTCAGATTGATCAGCACCTGCTGCAGACGCAGCGCATCGGCGACCAAGACCGGCGGCAGCGCCGGATCGATGTCAAACAGCAGCTGCACCGGCTTGTCACCCAGGTTGGCGGACAAGATCACCGACAACTCGCGCAGCAAGGTTTCGACGCGGAAGGGCTGCGGGTCCAATTCCATCTTGCCGGCCTCGACCTTGGAGAAGTCGAGAATATCGTTCAGCAGACCCAGCAGCGAACGAGCGGCACCCTCGGTCTTGCCGGCATAGTCGGCCTGCCGCGCGTTCAAATCGGTGCGTCGCAGCAGCGCCAACATGCCGAGGATGGCATTCATCGGCGTGCGGATTTCGTGGCTCATATTGGCCAGAAAACTTGACTTGGCCTGGCTGGCCTGCGCCGCCTCCAAGGTGATTTTCTGCAGCCTGAGGTTGTCTGCGGCCTGCAGCTGGGTCAGGCGCTGCAAAGACGCCGCGGCCTGGGCAAAGTTGCTTTGGATCTGCGCCAGGCTGCGCATCAGGTAGTCCATCGCACCGACGCAGCCCAGGCTGGCGACCAGCAAACGCAGCGCCACATTGGCTTCCGCATTGCCCTGGCCAAACACGAGTGCCACCATCAGCAGCGGCGCCAGGGACCAGAGCCTTGCCATCCGCAAGGGCAAGACCACGTAAAAGAACACGATGCCCGGAATATTGAGCAGCAGGGGCAAGAACCCATTGAGCTGGGTCGCCACCAACTGAATCAACATGAAGAGGCCGGCCAGCATGCCGGCATCGAGCGCCCTTGGCTGCGAGCTGTTGCGCAAGCGCAGATAGAAAATGGAGAACAGGATCAAAGTCGAAGACGGCATCGCGACCTGCTGCCAATTACCGCTTCCGCGGCCCCACAGCCAAAGCCCCGCCAGCGCCAAGGCCAAACTCAGCATCGCTGCCAGGCCGCAGGTTCCGGCCAAGGTTTGAACGCCTATTTTCAGCAATATGGCCTCGGAATCGGTGACCGCAGCCCTGAGCTGCTCGACCTCGCTGCTGGAGGCCTCGGCGGCGTCCGCCGGCAGGGCCTTGACTTGGGCTGCAGCCGGATCGCTCATGCCCGCAAACAAGCCATCGAGGTGCTACCGAGTCGGGATCGACTGGCTAACAGGCTTTTTCTGAGACACATGGCAGGTCAGACGCGAGTTGCGGGCTGCAATGATTGTTGCCCAAAATCGCCATCTTGGGCATCGCAGAACCGGACTAGTTTTCTGCAGGTTTGCCGTTCTGCCCCGACAATCCGGCCCAATCGATAGCAAAAGGAGCCCCGCTATGAAATACCTGCACACCATGGTCCGCGTCACCGATCTCGACGCCTCGATGAAGTTCTACCGCGATGCGCTCGGCATGGTCGAGGTGCGTCGCAGCGAACACGAGGCCGGCCGCTTCACGCTGGTCTACCTGGCAGCACCCGGCAATGAGGCCGGCAAATACCAGCCGCAGGTCGAGCTGACTTACAACTGGCCGGACGCCGATGGCAAGTCCGAACAGTACAGCGGCGGCCGCAATTTCGGCCATCTGGCCTTTGCCGTGCCCGACATCTATGCCGCCTGCCAGCGCCTGCTGGACCACGGCGTGGTCGTGGTGCGCCCGCCGCGCGATGGCCGCATGGCTTTTGTGCGCTCGCCCGATCTGATCTCGGTCGAGCTGCTGCAAGACGGCCCGGCGCTGGCTGCCGCCGAGCCCTGGATCTCGATGCCGAATATCGGCGGCTGGTAAGGCCGAGTAGGGCCATGGCTTTTCAGGCAGCGGTTGGCGTCGTCAACTATGGTTTTTCAGATCTGCGCGAGTTATTGGCCAAGGCCTCGCCGGCCCGCTCGGGTGACCAATTAGCCGGCGTGGCCGCCGAGACGGCGCAAGAGCGGGTGGCGGCGCGGCGCGCCCTGGCCGAAGTGCCGCTGCGACTGTTCTTGAATCACTTGCTGATCCCCTACGAGACGGATCAAGTCAGCCGCCTGATCATCGACAGCCATGACGCGGCGGCGTTTGCGCCGGTCGCGCATTTGAGTGTCGGGTCTTTACGCGACTGGCTGCTGTCGGATGCCGCCACGCCGACCGCCTTGGCCGCACTCGCGCCGGGCCTGACGCCCGAGATGGTGGCCGCCGTCAGCAAGCTGATGCGCAACCAGGACCTGATCCTGGTCGCCAGCCGCTGCCGCGTCGTGACGCGTTTTCGCTCGACGCTGGGCCTGCCCGGCCACTTGGCTGTGCGCCTGCAACCCAACCACCCGACCGACAGCCCGGCCGGCATCGTCGCCAGCATCCTTGACGGCCTGATGTATGGCGCCGGCGACGCCGTCATCGGCATCAATCCGGCGGCCGACAGCGTGGCCGCAATGACGCGGCTCTTGCACCTGCTGGACGAGCTGATTCAGCGCCACCAGATCCCGACGCAGAGCTGCGTGCTCACGCATGTCAGCAACACGCTGCAAGCGATCGAGGCGGGCGCGCCGGTCGATCTGGTGTTCCAGTCGATCGCCGGCAGCGAGGCGGCGAATCGCAGCTTCGGCATCGACTTGGGCCTGCTCGACGAAGCCCATGCGGCGGCGCTGTCGCTGCGGCGCGGCCAGACGAACGTGATGTATTTCGAGACCGGCCAGGGCAGCGCCTTGTCGGCCAACGCGCACCACGGCGTTGATCAGCAGACGATGGAAGCGCGCGCCTATGCGGTGGCGCGCCGCTATGAACCGCTCTTGGTCAACACGGTGGTCGGCTTCATCGGGCCGGAGTATTTATTCGACGGCAAGCAGATCATCCGCGCCGGCCTGGAGGATCATTTCTGCGGCAAGCTGCTGGGTCTGCCGATGGGCTGCGACATCTGCTACACCAATCATGCCGAGGCCGACCAGGACGATATGGACAATCTGCTGGTCTTGCTGGCCAGCGCCGGGCTCAACTTCATGATGGGCGTGCCGGGCGCCGATGATGTGATGCTGAATTACCAGAGCACCTCGTTTCACGACGCGCTGTTCGTGCGCAAGCTGCTCGGGCTGAAGCGGGCGCCCGAGTTCGAGGCTTGGCTTCAAAGCATGGGCATCACCGATGCCAACGGCGATCTGCTACCAACGGCTCAGGGTCAGTCATTGTTGGCCAGTACGCTAACCAAACAAATAGGCGGCCTGTCATGAACCGCGAAATCGCGCCCGACCCTTGGAGCGAACTGCGGCGCCACACCCCCGCTCGCTTGGGGCTTGGTCGCGCCGGCACCAGCCTGCCGACGCGCGAGTTGCTGGACTTCGGCGCCGCCCATGCGCAGGCGCGCGATGCGGTGCTGCTGCCACTGGATGTGGCGGGCCTAAGCACCGAGTTGAGCGGAGTCGGACTCGAATGCCTGAGCGTGCAAAGCCAGGCTTCGAACCGCGAGGTCTATTTGCGCCGGCCCGATCTGGGGCGACGGCTCGCTGCGGAAAACGTCGAGGGCCTGCAGGCCTTGGCGGCCGAGCCGGTCGATCTGGCCATCGTGCTGGGCGACGGCTTGTCGGCCATCGCCACCCAGCGCCACGCAGCGGCGCTGCTCGTTCAACTCAAGCAGGTGCTAGGCGAGCGGCTGACTTGGGCGCCGCTGGTGATCGCCACCCAGGCGCGCGTAGCGCTGGGCGATGAGATCGGCGCGCTGCTGGGAGCCCGGGCGGTGCTGATGCTGCTGGGCGAGCGGCCGGGCCTGAGTTCGCCCGACAGCCTGGGCGCCT
The DNA here is from genome assembly GCF_025717515.1 of Roseateles oligotrophus. Taxonomy (GTDB): domain Bacteria; phylum Pseudomonadota; class Gammaproteobacteria; order Burkholderiales; family Burkholderiaceae_C; genus Paucibacter_A; species Paucibacter_A oligotrophus. Next base: position 192,494 of record NZ_JAJIRN010000009.1, on the reverse strand, counting down.
ACCTGACCTTTGGCCCGCGCGTCGGCCGCAACGATGCCGAGCGCAACTGCGTCAGCAATATCCGGCCGGAAGGGCTTGCGCCCGACTTGGCGGCCAAGCGCCTGGCCTGGCTGCTGCAGGAGGCGCTAAGGCGAAGGCTCAGCGGTGTGGCGCTGAAGGACGACAGCGAGCGCGAGTTACTGGGCGGCTGAGGTTTTTTTCAACTCGCCGTGAGCCAACTCAGAACGGCAAGCCAGAGCGGCGCCGTCAGCACAAACAGCAAGGTCGAGGCGACGATGGCCGCCGTTGTTTCGCCCTCTTGCGTGCGGTAGCGCTGGGCGAAGATCAAGGCGTTGGAGCCGGTCGGCAGCGCCGCCGCCATCACGATCACTGACAGAGGCACGCCGCTCAGGCCAAAGCCCCAATGCGCCACCACCAGCACCAGGGCCGGCATGAGCAGCAGCTTCAAGGCCGCCAGCCCCAGCACGCCGCGCCAGGCCTTGGGCCAGCCGTAATAGGCCAAGGACATGCCAATCAAGGTCAGGCACAGCGGCACCACCGCCGTGCCCAGCATCTGCAACACCTCATCCAGGACGGTGGGCAAGGCGACACCGGTCGAATTGAAGATCAGCCCGGCCAGCACCGGCAGCACGACCGGGTGGATCACCGTGTTGCGCACCGTGGTCGCCAAGGTGCTCGCGAGCCCTGCGGCATCGGGTCTTGCACGCGCCAGATCCAGCTCCACCAGCAAGGTCGAGAGGGTCAGCAAGGTCAAGGCGTGCATGCTGATGACGGTGATGTGGATCGCCAGACCGGCCTCGCCGAAGATGCCGGCGGCAAAAGGCACGCCGATCTGCAAGGTGTTGCCGAAGCTGATGGTGATGGCCTGCACGCTTGGCGCGGCGGCCGCAGTCTCGGCGTGGCTGCGCCAGCGCTGCCAACCGTAAACCAGCAGCAAAAGCAGCACCGCCGGTATGAAAAAAGCCGCCAGCGTCAGCCAGGGCAGGCTGGCCAGATCGAGCCTCGCGGTGGTGCGGAACAGCAGCGCCGGCGCGAAAATATAGAAGGCCACATTGGAGAGCACGCGCGCCGGGTCATTGCCGCCGGTGCCTTCGCCCAACCAGCGCATGCGCCCGACAAACCAACCGATCGCCACCGCGATAAAAATCGCCAGCAGCTTGTAGAACACCGCTATCGTCATCCGCTCGTCGGCAAACGCAGTTCAAAGGAAAAGCGGCTACCGGCGCCAAATTCGCTGTGGACATGGATTTCGCTACCCATCTCGCGCATCAACTGCTGGCTGATCGACAAGCCCAGGCCGGTGCCCCCCAGGCAGCGGGCGTCATCAACCACTTGTTCGAAGGGCTGGAAGAGCCGCACCAGTTGATGGTCCGCGATGCCGATGCCGGTGTCGCTGACCTCGAAATTGATCCGTGCCATGCCCTGCTGCAGACTCAGCAGTCGCACCGTCAGGCCGACGCTGCCTGAATCGGTGAATTTGAGCGCGTTCGAGAGCAGATTCAGCAAGACCTGACGCAGGCGCTGACCATCGACCATCACTCTTAAGGGCAGTTGCAGCGCCAGATCGATATTGAACAACATCTGCTTTTGCTCGATACGCAGGCGCACGCTGTCACACACCATGTCCAAGAGCGCGCGCAGGTCGACCGAGCTCGGCTGCAGGCGCACCTTGCCGGCTTCGATGCTGGCGGTGTCCAGCACATCGGTGATCAGGCTGAGCAAATGCTCACCCGAATCGCGCACCTGAGCGATCTTGCTTTGCTGCGCCGCTGTCAGGCTATCGTCCATCTGCAGCAATTGCGTGAAACCCAGGATCCCATTCAGCGGCGTACGGAACTCATGGCTCATGGTCGCCAGAAAGCGGCCCTTGGCCTGGCTGGCGGCCTCGGCGCGGTGCTTGGCCTGGCTCAACTCCAGCGTGCGCTCGGCCACCAATTCTTCCAGGTGATCGCGGTGATGGGTCAACTCCTGTTCGGCCAGGCGCCGTTGGCTGATATCGCTGACCATGCCTTCGATACGCGTACCGCGACCATCGGCGGGGGGCACGACATGGGCGCTGAGTTCGACCCATAACTGCTTGCCATCACGGTTTGCGATCAACAGCGGCACTTGTTGCAGCAAACGGTAACGGAACAGCGCGCGGGCGACGCGCTTGTACTCCGGCGCCTCCACCTGCACCAGCGCGCGCAGGCGCCGCGCGGCCTTGAGCGCCTCTTGCGGGGAGGCATAGCCCAGCATCTGCGCCAAGGCCCGGTTCAAGCTCAAAAGCCGGCCTTTGGCGTCGGCCTGAAAAATCCCTTCGGTGGCATTCTCGAACAGACTGCGATAGCGTTCCTCGCTGCGCCGAACGTCGACCGACGAGGCCAGCAGGCGCTCGCTCATCGAATTGAATTGCTGCGTCAAAACACCGATTTCATCGCTGTGCTCGACCTCGGTGCTGGCCCCCAACTCTCCAGCGGCCACCCGTTGCGCCAAGGCGCCTAGCCGTTTGACCGGCCTTGTCACGAGACGATTCACCAGCACAAAACTGGTCAAAATAACCGCCGCCAAGGTGGCAGCGAGCAGGCCGGCCACGAAGCGACGTGTGTGCCTGACCTGGGCCTGCACCAACTCGGCCGTCGAGACCAGCACCGCGTTGGCAACCAGCGTCGGTTCCGCATGCGGGCTGCTCTGATACAACACCGGGAACTCGCGGCGCAGGGGTTGCACCGGCGGCCGACTGCGCTCGCGCCGCAACGGCGCCACGTTGACGCCGAGGCTGACCATCTCGATCGCATGCACCTCGGGGTCAGCCATCACCGCATCGAGCAGGTTCTCGATCGCCGTGCCGTCCAGGTTCCAGATCGGGGCGGCAAAACTGCGCGCCACCAAATCCGCCATGCGTTGTTCGCGCTGCACCAGTGCCAGCGACAACTCACGCTCTTCGGCGGCGGTCCAGTACCAACCCAGCGCGAGCACCAGAATGCTCGCCACCAGCCCGATTCCGGCGATCAAGCGGGTCTGAATTCCGATACTCACCGGGCTGCGTCCCATACCTCAACTCCTGCGCGGCTGGCGCCTAAGCGGCGGCGGCGGTTTTTTTGACCGCCGCTTTCTTGGCCGGCGCTTTCTTGGCCGCGACCTTTTTGGCGGCTACCGTCTTGGTCGCCGTCTTGGCGGGAGCGGCCGTCTTGGCTGCGGCCGGCTTGGCACCGGGCTTCAGCGCACGCGGCTCGAACTCGAACATCACCTTGCCCTCCTTCTTGTCATAGGCCAGATAGGCCTTGAACTTGCGGCGGGTCTTGTTGGAGACAAAGTTCTCCAACAAGGCGGTCTTGCCCTCGGCCAGCAGCTTTTGCATCTGCGCCGCTTCGATCGGCTGCTGCAAGATGATCTTGCCACTCTTGAAGTCGCAAGTCACCGCGGCGCCGACCGCGTGCTCGCACACATAGTTGGACCCATGTTCGTAGACATGACCCTGGCATTTCGGGCAGGCGCCGAGCGAGGTTTGCGCGCTGAAGTCGACCGGCTCGCCGTCGCCCTCGGCCTTCTTGGCGTCTTCACCGAAGTCGAATTCGAGCTTCCAGTTGTTGATCTCGTCGTCATAGACCAGCGCCAACTCGGCCGTGAAGGGCCAGCCGGCCTTGGAGCGGAAGCCTTCCAGCGGGCCGATCTTCTTGTCCGTCAAGAACTTCTCGACCTCATGCAACTCGAAGCTGCGCCCGCCGGGGATCTTGCCGATCGAGAAGCCGCAGCCTTCCGCGTCGCCAACTTTGCCCACGCAGGTGTAGCGACGGTAGTTTTCCTTGACGACGCCGCCGCATTTCGGGCAGGGAGCCTTCAGCGTCGCGTAGTCGCCGGGGATGGTGTCGCGGTCATATTCCTTGGCTTTTTGCACGATGCGCTCGGTCATCGCGGCGATCTCGGCCATGAAGCTGTCGCGGTTCAAGCGGCCTTTTTCCATCTCGGCCAGCTTGAATTCCCAGTTGCCGGTCAGCTCGGGTTTGGTCAGCTCCTGCACATCCAGGCCGCGCAACAGCGTCATCAGCTGGAAGGACTTGGCGGTCGGCACCAGCTCGCGGCCATCGCGCAGCATGTACTTCTCCATGATCAAGCCTTCGATGGTGGCGGCGCGAGTGGCTGGCGTGCCCAGACCCTTCTCGGTCATCGCCGCGCGCAGCTCCTCGTCATCGATCAACTTGCCCGCACCTTCCATCGCCGACAACAGCGTCGCCTCGGTATAGCGGGCCGGCGGCTTGGTCTGCAAACTCTTTACATCGACGGACTCGGTGCGCACCACTTCGCCCGGGGCCACCGCGACCAAGTTGGCGTCGTCCTCCTGCACCTCTTTGCCATAAACGGCCAACCAGCCCGGCTTGACCAGCACCTTGCCGTTGGTCTGGAAGTTCAGCTCCTTACCCTGAGCCTTGACGGTGGAGATGCGCGTCGTCACCATGAATTCGGCCGGCGGGAAGAAGACGCCCAAGAAGCGCTTGACCACCATGTCATAGAGCTTGGCCTCGATATCGCTGAGGCTCTTGGGCGCTTGCAGCGTCGGGATGATGGCGAAGTGATCCGACACCTTGGCGTTGTCGAAGACCTTCTTGGTCGGCTTGATATAGCCTTCCTTCAAGGCCTTGCGGGCGTGAACCGACAGTTCGCGCAGCGGCCCCGGCATATCCTCGTTGGCGATCATCTCGGCGGTCTGTTTGGCCACGGCCAGATAGTCCTCGGGCAGGTAGCGCGAGTCGGTTCTCGGGTAGGTCAGCACCTTGTGCTTTTCGTACAAGGCCTGCGCCAGGCTCAGCGTCGTCTTGGCCGAGAAACCGAAGCGCGAATTGGCTTCGCGCTGCAAGGTCGTCAGGTCATAGAGGCCGCCGCAGCTGCTGCTGGTGGGCTTGCTTTCCTCGCGCACGCTGGCCGGTTGGCCGAGTGCGGCCATCGCGATGGCGTCGGCATCGGCGCGGTTCCAGACCCGGTCGGCGCGGCGCTCCAGGTCCTCGTCCTTCTTCCAGGCCGGGTCAAACCACTTGCCCTCGTATTGGCCCGCCGCAGCGTCAAAATTGGCCCGCACTTCCCAATAGTCACGCGAGACATGCTTGCGGATCTTTTCTTCGCGCTCGACCACGATGGACAGCGTCGGCGTCTGCACCCGGCCCACGGTGGTCAGGAAGAAACCACCATCACGCGAATTGAAGGCCGTCATCGCCCGCGTGCCGTTGATGCCGACCAGCCAATCGGCCTCGGAGCGGCAACGCGCGGCATCGGCCAGCGGCAGCATCTGCGCGTCACTCTTGAGCTTCTCGAAGCCGTCGCGGATCGCCTGCGGCGTCATCGACTGCAACCACAGCCTGTCGATCGGCTTGTTGATCGCCGCCTTCGCGGTGCCCGCGTATTGAACGATCAGACGGAAGATCAGCTCGCCCTCGCGGCCCGCGTCACAGGCGTTGATCAGGTGCGTAACGTCCTTGCGGCGGATCAGCTTGACCAGCGCGTTCAACCGACCCTTGACCTTGTCGATAGGGTTCAGATCAAAGTGCGGCGGGATCACCGGCAGATTGGCAAAGCTCCATTTGCCCCGCTTAACGTCGAATTCCTCCGGTGCCTTGATCTCGACCAAATGGCCGACGGCCGAGCTGACCACATATTGGTCGCTCTCGAAATATTCATCATGCTTTTCGAACTTGCCGGCGCTGCTGGTCAGCGCGCGGACGATGTCTTGAGCCACAGAGGGCTTCTCGGCAATGATCAGGGTCTTGCTCATGATGATGATGTTTTCTTTTCGTCAATGAAGGGATAGCTTCAGCAAACCAAGCTAGACCCTGCCTACAATCCGGCCTCGCGCACGCACGCACCCACACGCGCGCACACCCATGAATTCAATGTACCTAAAAAGCCGATGAGCAAGTCCACAGCCAAAAAAACTGTCAAACCTGCGCCAAAGGCCAGCCCAGCCAAGCCAAGCGGACGGCGCATCCAAGTGCGCAATTCCGGTGTCCATGGGCGCGGAGTCTATGCGGTAGCGGCGATAAATTCCGGCGATGTGCTGATTGAATACACCGGCGAACGAATTTCTTGGGACGAAGCGATGGACCGCCACCCCCATGACCCGGCCCAACCCAACCATACTTTTTACTTCCATATCGAGGACGGCCGCGTCATCGATGCGCTGCATGGCGGCAACAGCTCGCGCTGGATCAACCATGCCTGCGACCCCAACTGCGAAGCCGATGAAGAAAACGGCCGCGTCTTCATCAAGGCGCTGCGCGACATCTTTCCCGGCGAGGAATTGTTCTACGACTACGGCCTGACGATTGACGAGCGCTACACGGCGAAACTGAAAAAAGAATTCGCCTGCCATTGCGGCAGCCCCGATTGCCGTGGCACCATGCTGGCGCCGAAACGTTGAGTTATGTAGCCGTGACCGCTATCAAGCACCAGAACTGGAACACCGAGAGCCTCTACGGGGTCTTGCAGCGGCTATTGCCAGGCATCAGCATCGAGGTGCTGGCCCGCTGCGAGTCGACCAATAGCGCGCTGCTGGAACGGGTCAAGAGCGAGTCGCGCAGCGGCGAACGCCAAAGCTATGGCCGGCGTGCCCACGATATGCAGCCCTGTCTGCTGGTGGCCGAACACCAAACCCATGGCCGTGGCCGCCTGGGCCGCGCCTGGCTGTCGGCACCGGATAACTCGCTGACCTTTTCGCTCGCCTTGAACCTGTCGCCCAGCGACTGGTCGGGCCTGTCGCTGGCGGTCGGCTGTGCCATTGCGGACGCGATTGAGCCCGCTGACAAGCTGAACTCGCCCCCCCGTTTGACGCTCAAATGGCCCAACGACATCTGGCTGGACGGGCGCAAGCTGGGTGGCATCTTGATCGAAACGGTGACGGCCGGCGAAGGTCGTATGGTGGTGATCGGCGTGGGCCTGAACATCAGCGAGTTGAGCGCCGGCACCGACAGCGAAGCTCAAGATTCGGCCGCCCTGTTCAACACCGGCTTCGCGGCCTTGAACGAGTTGCTACCCAATTGCACGGCCCCCTCCGCGCTGGCCTTGATTGCCCCGGCTTTGGTGCAATGCCTGCTGGATTTCCAGCAAAACGGCTTTGCGCCCTGGTCTGCCGCCTATGCAAGGCGAGACCTGACCCTGGGCCGCAATGTCACGGCCGGCAATGTCGAGGGCATCTCGCGCGGCGTCAGCGCCCAGGGCGAGCTGCTGCTGCAAACCCCGCAAGGCCTGGTGGCGATCAGCGGCGGCGAGGTCAGCGTCAGGTTGGCGGCCGCGACCGACTCATCCGCCTGTGTCCGACAAGGAAGCTGACCGCCATGTTGCGCGCCCTGGTCTTGCTCTTGCTGCTGCTGAACGCCGCATTTTTCGGCTGGACCCAGGGTTGGCTGGACCCGTTGGTCGGCATCAAGGCCAGCGGTGACCGCGAACCCGAACGGATCGCTCAACAGTTGCACCCGGAACGAGTCACCCTGCTGTCCCCGCAAGCCGCAGCCGCGCTGCAAACCCGCAGCTGCCTGGAGTTAGGCCCCCTGAACGGCGATACCGCGCTGGCCGAGGCGCAGGCCGTGCTGCAGCGCGCGGGCTTTACCGCCAGTGACTGGCAGGCGCAGTCGAGTGAGCAGGCCGGCGTCTGGGCGGTGGCGACGATTCGCCTGCCATCCAAGGACTTCCAGGCACGCAAGGAAGAAACCTATAAGAAGATGAAGATCGGCTTTGAGTACCTGAGCGGCCCGCCCGAGGAACTGCCCACCATGGTGCTGAGCCGGCACGCCAGCGACAAGGCCGCTGCGGCCGCACTGGAAGCGCTGACGCAGCGCTCGCTGAAGGGCCTGCGGGTCATGCAACTGCAAGCGCCGCTGCAGCGCCACAGCCTGCGCGTCCCCAAGGCCGACAGCGCCCAGACTGCCAAGCTGATGGGGCTGGCCAAGGAGCCGGCCCTGCATGGGGGTTTCAGGGCTTGTGCTGCGCAGCCTGCTGAGGCGGCGGCGAGTGCCGCCGCTGCAGCGAGTTCGGCAAGCGCGCCTTGATTGCCGCTGACTTTTGAGCTTAACTGCTTAAGTCGATGGTGCCGCAGGGCACATCGATGATGATGTTCTGGGTCAACACTTGATCGAACACTTCGCGGCTGAGATTGAGTGTCAAGCCTTCAAGCCAGGCCAAGAACTCGACCCGGTTCAGATTGCGCTCGCCGACCTCGCCGACCCGGTTTTTGAATGCCGGTTGACCTACTCCCCACATCACCTTGAACGGACAAGCCATGGTCGTCAGGTCGAACTTGACCTTTTGCTTGTCGATGTCTTTGACCGAGCCCAGGAAATTCATCAAGGAGCTGTCCTTGAGCGCGTAATCGTGACTGCGGGTTGCGGCTCTGAAATTGAACAACTGCTCAATCGTCACAGGCTGAGCGTTTGCTGGCAGACAGGGCAGGCGGTATTCACCCGCATGCTCAAGCGCGATATTGGCCAGCGCCGTTGAACTGCTGTTGTAGATGATCTTCAGCTCCGGCGCGGCATCCGGTTTGACGAAGCGAATCTGCAGCATGACATTGCCGGAGTTTGCCCTCTTGATAGTGCTGGCCAGCGCATTGTCTTCGGTCCAGCGCGGCAATTCGGCCGGCGTACGCAGGCAACTGAGCACCCGGTCAGTTGCGACCGGCACCACAAAGCGCATATCGTTCCAATGCACCGACTCGCCGCCCTTGGGGCTGAATGCGAACTCTTGCACCGCCTCGATTTTTTGACCCGCAGCCAAACAAGGCAAGCGATAGCCGCGCAAATAACGTTGCACTTCATCAACCGAGTCGTCGGAACCGTTGCGACTCAAAACTTCGACCTCAGGGGCCTTGTCAGCAGCAAAAAAGCTCAACTTGACGCGGAAATTGGCGCTGCGCTGCATTGCCAAATCTCGCTCCGGATATACCGGTGGTGGCCCCGCCTTGGTCAGGCATTGCAGGGGCTTGGCGGCGTCTTGATCGACAACCAGATTGATCGCGTGAGCAGAAAAAGCGCAGCCTAGCGCCAGCGTTAGCCCCGAGGCACGCCCGGCAAACAGCCAAGCACTCCGCACAAAAAATGTTGTTTGACCCATCTGACACTCCCTCTTGCGTGAAGAGTTCGAGAAACTTTTGTCCTCTTGAACTCCAGCGGCAGACTTCGGCAGAACCAATAGGCTCATGCCCAGCCCGCGTCGCAGCGGGAAGTGTAGCGGGCTGGCCCGCCGGTGCAATCGCGTTTCTACCGAGCTAACGCTGATTCCGCAGGCACCCTAAGCGGGCGACGCAAGAGCCAGGTCGAAAAACCCAGCATCGCGACCCACAGGCTGCTGAAAGCCCCGCCGCCACCGCCGCCGCTTTCAGCGACGGGTGTCGGCGTTGGTGTTGGTATTGGTGTCGGAGCCGCTGCGACGGCGAAGCTGCGCGAAACCGATGCCGCAGCCGTGAAGTTGCCGTCGCCCGCTTGACTCGCCGTGATCGTGCAAGTCCCGGCGAGCAGCAGGCTCAGGCTGCTGCCGCTGACGCTGCAGACCGACGCCGTGGTCGATGCGAAGCCGACCGCCAGACCCGAGCTGGCCGTGGCCGTCAGCGCGGGAGGCGCTGTGCCCAGCACTTGATCCGCCGGGCCCGTGAAACTGATCGTCTGCGCGGCCCTCAGGACGTCAAAACTGCGACTCAGCGGGCTGGCGGCCGCATAGCTCGCGTTGCCGGCCTGGCTGGCCGTGATCGTGCATGTACCGGTCGCAAGCAGGCTGACCGTGTTGGCGCTAACGGTACAAACCGCTGGCGTTGCGCTGGCGAAACTGACCGCCAAGCCTGAGCTCGCAGTGGCCACCAAGGCGGTGCTGGCGCCATAGACCTGATTCGAAAGGCCGGCAAAGGTGATGGTCTGAGCGATGCCGGCAACGGCTGCTGCCACCGCGGCAGACGCATCCAGCATGCCCGCGCCGCAGGTGCTGGTGGTGCAGTAACACTCCAGTTGCTCGGAAGCGGTCGGGGCCACGCACTGCGCCGTGCCGGCGGTGGCACCGGTAGAAACAAATGGCCGCGCCGTCCTTTGCAAAATGCTCAACACCTCGGTGGAGCTCAAGGCGGGCTTGGCCGACAGCATCAGCGCGACCGTGCCGGCCACGATGGGCGCAGAGAAGCTGGTGCCCACCGAAGCGCTGTTGTTCGTGTAGCTCGCATCGGCCGTGACCGGCGTCGTCGTGCCGCTATTGGTGGTGGAGAGCATCGGGTAGAGGCAAGCCCCCGTCAGGTTGACGCAATTGCCGCCCGGCGCGGCAATGGAGACCTCGGGGCCGACGCTGGAGAAGCCGACCTTGCTGCCGACATGGCGCAGGCCGGTGACGGCAATCACGCCGGGGCAATTGCCGGGCAGGCCTACGGCTTGGCCGGCGCTATTGCCAGCCGCCACAACGATGGTGGCCCCGGTGGCGATGACCTGGTTGATGGTGTCGCGGTAGGTGCCCGAACCGGTGGCGGTGCAAGTCCCTGTGCCACCGAGGCTCAGATTCAAGACCTTGGCGGGATTGGGATTGGTCGGCACGCCAGGCACCGCGATACCGGCCGCCCATTTCATGCCAGCCATGATGTCGGAGTCGAAGCCCCCGCATTTACCCAGCACGCGGATGGGCAGAATCCTCACCCCCCAGGCCACGCCTGCAATGCCTTGGCCGTTGTTGCTGCTGGCCGCGATCAGGCCGGACACTCTTGTGCCATGCCAACTGCTGTTGCCGATGTCGCTCGCATCGCAACCCGTGCCCAGCGTGCCGCCGTTGATATCGGCCTGAGTCACATAGTCGCCGGGGTCGGAGGCATCGTCATCCCGCAAGCCCCCATCGCCGGCGGTGGCCGCGTTGTTGATCATGTCGTAACCACCGACGAATTGACCGGCCAGGTCGGGGTGATCTTTGCGCACGCCGGTATCCAGAACCGCCACCACCACCGAGGCGTTGCCGGTGGTCCGGTCCCAAGCCGTGGGCGCATTGATGCTGGACACCACCTCGCCGGCCGGAGCCTTCAAATACCATTGACCATTGGCCGAACCATTGCCCGCCGTTGGGGCGATGCCACCAAAGCCGGCGAAGAGCGGGTCATTCGGCGTCACCGCCGTATGCCGGCGGCGCTGATCGATGACCACCATCTCGACCTCGCTGTCCAGCGCCAGCCGCTTGACCAGCGCTGCGGAGTCCATGCCTTTGGCGGTGAACACATGGGTGCGCTCATCCAGGCTGCGGTGGGCCTTGAGGCTCACCACGCCCTTGTTGACACCGGTGCGCATGCCCAAACCGGTGGCACGGGTCTGGGCAATATCCTGGACCGCAAAACGACTCGCCTGCGCCGCCATGATCTTGGCCCGCACACTCGGCGCGGCGACCTTGAAGCGGACGATCACGCGGGCACTGTAACTATTGACGTCTGCCGGCGCGGCTTCGGTGGCAGGAGGCAAGGCCGCGCGGGAGTCTGGCGCAGCACCCAACAGCAGCGTCGACAACAGGGGAGCAAGAATCAGGTACTTCATGGCCGGGCAACTCCAATCAAGACGCACCGTCCGCGCGGCGCAAGTCCTTGCAGTTTAGACCGCGCCTCTGTAAAGCAGCGGTAAAGAAAGGCAATTAGCGGCCGCCTGTTCTTGCCGAGCCCCAACGAAAAAGGCCTTGCTTTTCCATCAAGCAAGGCCTTCGGTTTGGCTCGTAAGCCACTCAATCAGTGGGTGCCCGAGCCATTCGCTGCGCGGCGGCGGTCCGGCACACCAAACCTCTCAATCAGTTGGTGCCCGAGCTAGCCGCTGCGCGGCGGCGGTCCGGCACACCAAACCTCTCAATCAGTTGGTGCCCGAGCTAGCCGCTGCGCGGCGGCGGTCCGGCACACAAAGGATTTATTTGGCTATCACGCGCACCATTTCGAGCACCTTGTTCGAGTAGCCCCATTCGTTGTCGTACCAGGCCACCAGCTTGACAAAAGTGCTGTCCAGCGCAATGCCGGCATCGGCGTCGAAGATCGAGGTGCGCGAGTCGCCACGGAAATCGGTCGCCACGACCTTCTCTTCCGTATAGCCCAGCACGCCCTTCAAAGCGCCTTCGGACTGAGCCTTGAACTCGGCGCAGATTTCCTTGTAAGAAGCTTCGCTGTTCAGCTCAACCGTCAGGTCAACCACCGACACGTCGGAGGTTGGCACGCGGAAGCTCATGCCGGTCAGCTTCTTGTTCAGCTCGGGGATCACCACACCGACGGCCTTGGCGGCACCGGTGCTCGAAGGAATGATGTTTTCCAGAATGCCACGGCCGCCGCGCCAGTCTTTATTGCTCGGGCCATCGACGGTCTTCTGCGTCGCAGTGGCCGCGTGCACGGTCGTCATCAGGCCGCGCTTGATGCCCCATTTGTCGTTCAAGACCTTGGCCAACGGCGCCAGGCAGTTGGTCGTGCACGAAGCGTTGGAGATGATGGCTTGGCCGGCGTAGGTCTGGTGATTGACGCCGAACACGAACATCGGGGTGTCGTCCTTCGACGGTGCCGAGAACACCACCTTCTTGGCGCCCGCTGCCAGATGCTTTTCGCCCGAAGCCTTGTCGAGGAAGAGGCCGGTCGCCTCGATCACGATGTCGGCGCCGACATCGTTCCACTTCAGCGCCGAAGGATCACGCTCTTGGGTCAGGCGGATGGTCTTGCCGTTGACGATCAGGTTCTGGCCATCGACCGAAACCTCGCCGTCGAACTTGCCATGCACGCTGTCGTACTTGAGCATGTAAGCCAGATAGTCGGGCTCCAGCAGGTCGTTGATGCCGACCACTTCAATTTCCTTGAAGTTTGCGATGGCTGCGCGAAACACCATGCGGCCGATGCGGCCGAAGCCGTTGATACCAATCTTGATCGTCATTTGAGAGTCTCCAAAAAAACAATTGCAAAACCGCTAAAAAAAGGGGTGCTGAGGGCACCCCTTCGTCATTCACCAATTACTTCTTCTTGCCCAGCGCAACCTTGACAGTGGCGGCGACATTCTCGGGCGTGAAGCCGAAATGCTTGAACAGCACCGGCGCCGGTGCCGATTCGCCGTAGGTGTCGAGGCCGATGACGGCCGCGCAACCATATTTCCACCAACCATCCGTCACGCCCATTTCCACCGCCACACGTGGCAGGCCTTCGGGCAGCACGGACTTCTTGTATTTGGCGTCCTGGCGGTCGAACACGCTGGTCGAAGGCATGGACACGACGCGCACGCCGATGCCGTCCAGCGCCAGCAACTCTTGCGCGCGCATCGCCAGCTGCACTTCGGAGCCGGTCGCGATGATCACCGCCACGGCTTTGCTCTTGATGCCGACCGAAGCAGGCTCGGCCAAGACATAAGCGCCCTTGCTGATCTCGTCCAGCGCCTTCTTCGGCGCATAAGGCAGGTTCTGGCGGCTCAGCGCCAGCACGCTTGGGCGGCTCGCATTGCCCAGCGCCATGGTCCAGGCGACCGCTGTTTCGGCGGTGTCGGCCGGGCGCCAGACGTCAAGGCCGGGGATCAGGCGCAGGCTGGCCACATGCTCGACCGACTGGTGGGTCGGGCCGTCTTCGCCCAGGCCGATCGAGTCATGCGTGAACACATGGATAACGCGCAACTTCATCAGCGCGGCCATGCGGATCGCGTTGCGGCTGTAGTCGCTGAAGGTCAGGAAGGTGCCACCGTAAGGGATGTAGCCGCCATGCAGCGCGATGCCGTTCATGATTGCGGCCATGCCGAACTCGCGCACGCCGTAATTGATGTGGCGGCCGCCATTGCTGCTGCCGTCCGCTTCCAGGCGGAAAGCGGTCGCGGCCTTGGTATTGGTCAGGTTGGAGCCGGTCAGGTCGGCCGAGCCGCCGAGCATTTCGGGCACGGCCGCCGTGAAGGCTTCCAAGGCGATCTGGCTGGCCTTGCGGCTGGCGACGGTTTCGGCCTGCGTGTGGGCGGCGATCACCGCGTCAACAGCGGTCTGCGCGAAGTTGGCAGGCAAGTCGCCGGCCATGCGGCGCTTGAACTCGGCCGCCAGCGCGGGATGCGCCTTGGCGTAAGCGGCGAAGCGCTTGTCCCAGCCGGCTTGCAGCTTGGCGCCTTGCGCCTTGGCGTCCCAACCGGCATAGACCTCCTTGGGGATCACGAAGGGCTCATGTGCCCAGCCGATCGCCTCGCGGGTCAGCTTGATCTCGTCGCCGCCGAGCGGCTCGCCATGCGCCTTGGCCGTGTTGGCGCGGTTCGGGCTGCCCTTGCCGATATGGGTCTTGGCGATCACCAGCGTCGGCTTGGCGGTGCTCAGCTTGGCCTGGGCAATCGCGGCGTCAACGGCGTCGATGTCATGGCCATCGACCGGGCCGATCACATTCCAGCCATAGGCCTCGAAACGCTGCGCCGTGTTGTCGGCAAACCAAGGGGCGACCTGGCCGTCGATCGAGATACCGTTGTCGTCATAGATGGCGATCAGCTTGTTGAGCTTCCAGGCGCCGGCCAGCGAGCAAGCCTCGTGGCTGATGCCTTCCATCAGGCAGCCGTCACCCATGAAGACATAGGTGAAATGGTCGACCACGCTGTGCTTGTCACGGTTGAATTCCTTGGCCATCATCTTCTCGGCCAGCGCCAAGCCGACCGCATTGGTGATGCCCTGACCCAGCGGGCCGGTGGTCGTCTCGACGCCGGGCGTCACGCCGACTTCCGGGTGGCCAGGGGTCTTGCTGTGCAGCTGGCGGAAGTTCTTCAGCTCTTCCAGGGCCAAGTCATAGCCGGTCAGGTGCAGCAGCGCATAAATCAACATCGAGCCATGGCCGTTGCTCAGCACAAAGCGGTCACGGTCGGCCCATTGCGGGTTGCTCGGGTTGTGGCGCAGATGGCGGTTCCACAAAGCGACGGCGATATCGGCCATGCCCATGGGCGCGCCGGGGTGGCCGGAATTGGCTTGCTGCACGGCGTCCATGGCCAATGCGCGAATGGCGTTGGCCATCAAAGTAGGGTTGCTTGCAGCGGTAGTTGCCATGGCTTGAGGAGCGAGAGTTGCGGGGTAACCCGGGATTTTACTTGGCCGGCGCGTGCCGCTGCTTTGAAGGCCGCAAGACTAAATCACGGGTCGGCAAAAACTCTTGATCCAGAGCAAGTAGCGGCGACCAAATCGTGACAAGCTGCCGGACAAAATACAAGCTCGCCTGCAAGCCTTTTGGCGACGGAGACAGACATGATAAGCAAGCCGCTGACGATCAAGGTTATCCAGGACGAGCATGGCGCACTGTCGGCGATGCTGCATTCGGTGCCGCTGCTGCTGGCCAAATGGCGTGGTCGTGCGGCCCCGCCCGAGGCGGCCGACTTTGCCGTGCTGCGCGCGATGCTGTTTTACGTTGACGAATTTCCCGAGAAGCTGCATCACCCGAAAGAAACCGAGCTGCTCTTCCCCAAGCTGCGCGCCCGGGCGCCCGAGATCCGCGACCTGCTGGACAAGCTGGACGAAGACCATTTGCGCGGCGAGCGGGCCATTCGTGACCTGGAGCGTGCGCTGCTGGCCTTCGAGATGATGGGCGAGCCGCGCCGTGCGGTCTTTGAACAGATGACCGAACGCTATGTGCATGCCTATCTGCACCATATGCAGACCGAGGAGCGCGAGATCTTGCCGCTGGCGCTCAAGGTACTCAAGCCCGATGACTGGTCCGACCTGGACGAAGCCTTTGCCGCCAACCGTGACCCGCTGACCGGCCACACGCCGGATGAGCAGTACCGCGCCTTGTTTGAAAAGGTGCGGGCAGCGCTGCCGGCGCCGGTATTGCCGCAGCAGGCAGGCTCCTAGAAGCCGCTATTCCAAGTCAGGCGCAGGCTGCGTGGCTCGACCGGGTGGAAGTGACGGTCGGCAACGCCTTCGGCCGCCTCACCCTTCAGGCGCGAAGCATAAAAGTAATCGATATCGCTGGCTTGTCGGTTGAATAAATTGAACAGATCCAGCGTCAGGCGGCTGTCGCGGCCGAACTTGTAGCCGATGCGCGCATAGGCCAGCGTGGTCGCGTTGGAGCGTTGGCTGTTGTCTTCGATCAGCGCGCGCGGCCCCATATAGCGGAGCTGGAAATGGCCAAACCAAGGGCCCAGATCGGTGACCGTGGCACCCAGCGACAGCACCTTGCTGATTGCGCCCGGCACATAGGGGCCTGCCGGATCGGCATCGGTGAAGCGCGCACGCGACCAGGAGATATCCGCATCCAGCAGCAGCCAGGAGGCGGCGATGTAGTGGTTGTTCCACTCGAGGCCTTGGCGGCGGCTGGCGCGGCTGGGCTCGGTATCACCCGCGTCACCGACGAACACCAACTCCGAATCCAGCCTCAACTGCCACAGCGCCAGCGAACTTTGCAGGCCCGGAATGATTTCGCTGCGCAGGCCCAACTCGGCCCCCTTGGAGCGCACCAGCGCATCGACCGATGCGGCCGGCAGGCCCTCCTTGGCGGTGACGGTCGCCGTGACGCCGCGCGCATCATTGCTGTGAAAGCCGTGGCCGTAGTTGAGGAAATACTCGGTCTTGCTCCAGGGGCCGAAGACCAGCGACAGCTTGGGCGAGACGATATTGGCGCTGTTTTTGCCGCTATTGGCGGCGATTGAGCTGTTCACATCGAAGTCGAAATGGTCGGCGCGCAGGCCCGCGACGCTGCGCAGCCAAGGCGTCCATTGCAGCGAGGTTTCGGCATAAAGACCCAGCGTGGTCTGGCGCGTGCGACTCTCCTGCGTCGTCGCCACGCGCTCGCGCGCCACCGAGGCATACAGGCCGACCGGCGCGAGGCGGTCATGGCGGAGCTGCAGGCCCAAGCGGGTGCCGGACTCCAGACCCGCCAGTTCACCGTTCCAATGACGACTGCTGTTCAGCCCATAGACCTGGCGCTGCTCGGCTTGCTCGAATTGATCGCCATGCCATGCCGTGGGGTCCAGATCGACCGGTTTGTCCAGAAAGTAGCTGAAGTTGGAGAACAGATTCAGGCGCGAACGGATCGCGTAGGCATTCAGCTTGAAGCCGCCCTCCGCGTCGCTGCGCTCATGCTCGAAAGACAGGCTGTAGCGCGCGGTGCGACCACCGTCGCTGGGGTCAACCGTGCCAAAGCGGCCGATCAAGCCGCTTTGCACCGCCCGCAGCGGCAGCTGATCGCTCGCGTTCCAGTCGGCCGAATAGGCCATCGCGGTAATGGCGCTGCGGCCCTGTTCATTCGCAATGCTGTAGCGCAAGACACTGTTGAAGCGACGGAAGTCCTCCGGATTTTCCCAAGGGCCGTCGTTACGCGCCGCCTCGACGGCATATAGCAGCCGGCCGCCTTGCAGCTCCAGCGACTTGGCCAGCAGGCCACGCCGATAGCCGAATTGACCCAGCGTCGCCGCCAACACCCCCTTGTCCAGCCGATCGAACAGGCCGATATGGGCCGCGCCGGCGGATGAAAAGTCGCCCTCCTCGGCGTAGTAAGGGCCTTTCTTGTAGTCGATGCGACTTACCAGTTCGGGGATCAGCCAGTTCAGATCGCTATAGCCATGGCCATGCGCATGCGTGGGCATATTGACCGGCATACCGGCCACATAGGTGGCGAAGTCGGTGCCGTGATCGAGGTTGAAGCCGCGCAGAAAATACTGGTTCGCTTTGCCGTCACCGCTGTGCTGGGTGATGATCACGCCGGGCACAAACTCCAAGACCTCGGCCGGCCGCAATGTTGGCCGGCTCTGCAGCAGCTTGGCGCTCACCGAGCCCTGGCTGGCTGCGTCCGAGCTGCCGACCGCATTGATGTAGTTGCCGCTCAGCAGCACCGGTGCCAACTGCTCGGTGGCCGTAAGTTCGGGTTCGGCCAAGGCGGTATTGAGCCCGCTCAGGCTCAGCAAAGCAGCGGCCAAGCGTTGCTTGCGCTTCAAAAAAATTTCGGTATTCATGGGAACGGGTGGAGCGGCTCTTGCGCCAAGCAGGAGTTAGAAACGCGCAATAAAAACAGGCGATCCCAGCAGCGCTGGCGATCGCCTTGGCATTGGCTGTGACGGCCGCAGCCGTCAAGCGACCGAGCGGCTGATCAATTAAGCGCGGCGGCGGCGTGTCAGGCCCAGCAGCGCGATGCCGCCGACCATCATCATCAGGGCGGAGCTGGCTTCGGGCACGGCCGAGACGCTGGCAATATCATCGAAACCGATGTTCTTACCGGCGCTGCCGGTCAGATCGAAGGACTTGGCGGTGCCGCTGAAATTCAGCGCCACTTGCTTCCATGTGCCGAAGCCGTCGGCTGCCGTTGCGCTCAGATCGAAGCTGCCGAGCAAGTCGCCGGTACCGTTCAAACCGGAATAGGCCTTGACGGCGCCGGTCACATCAACATAGCTGGCGTAGAACAAGGACAGACCGTTCTCGACACCGGCCGCGACGTTCATATAAGAAGCCGTCGTGTCATAGGCGTAGGCCGTGCCTTGGGCCGACGGAGCGCCGCTGTAGTAAGTGAAGTCGGCGTCATTGGACAGGCCGGACACGCCGACAAACTCGACGCCAACATTGACGCCTTCAGCGCCGTCATCGGCCGTACCGCCGTTGTAGAAACCGGCGACGCCGCCGTTGTTGAAATCCCAGTTCTTTTCAAAGTCGACCACGAAGCTCGTGGCACCTGCGAAGGCTGGGGCGGCGGCAAACAGGGCCAGGGCGGCCAGGCGAGAAAGCTTCATGGGACAGATCCAGGTTGGTGAGAGTCAAAGGCGGCCAAGGAAGAAGCCACAGAACGACGCCAGTCTATTCACGCAACACGACAACAGTGTGACCAAGCCAAGCCCCTTGCGGCCGCCATTCGGATCAAGCGCCGGACGCGGTCTTCGCCCCTGTCATCGGCGCTTCATATCAAGTCGCTAGGCTCCCGGTCTTCCCATCTCCAGCGCTCGCGCCACAGACCATGACCCAGCTCATAGATCGCCGCTTTTTGCTGCGCGCCGCCATGGTCGGCGGCCTTGGTGCATGCTTGGCCGACGTGCGCGCCTGCGAATTTTTTTGCAGCACCTTGCGCGTCACCCACCCCTGGACGCGTGCCTCCGCCCCCGGCGCCAGCACGGCCATCATCAGCATGAAGTTCGATGAGGTGCGCGAGGACGAGCGCTTGATCGGACTCGAAACCCCGGTCGCGGCGCGTGCCGAAATTGGCGGCGCCGGCGCCGGCCGCGAATTGAATTTCTTGATCCCGGCCGGCCAGGACACCCAGCTCAGCGAAGCCGGCACCTTCATCCGGCTGATCGGCCTGAAGCACCCGCTCGAGTCGGGCCGCAGCTATCCATTGACGCTGATCTTCGAGAAGGGCGGCCGCATCGAAGCCGACCTCAGCGTCGACTTCGACAGCTGAACATTCGCAGTAGGCCATCAGGCAGGGGTCAAACCGTCACGACCAAGTCACCTCCGCTCCCTACCATCCGCTGGTAATTTCGGCGCGGCCGTTTTGACCGGCCAAAGAATCGCCCCACATCTCAGCCCTTTCCCGCAAAACAATCAGGAGTTGTTCCCATGAAATTCGGTTTCAGCAAGAGCCGGCTCGCCCTCGCGGCAGTCGCAGCCATCGGCTGCAGCACCCTCGCCATCGTCCCAACTATGGCCAACGCCGCCGGCAAGACCGCAGGCCAATATGTGGCGGGCGACTTCCACAACCACACCACTTGCTCGGACGGTTCGATCTCGATGCAAAAGCTGGTCAAAAAGGTTACCGACAAGACCGACGGCACTTTCGGTCTGGACTGGTTCGTGCAAGCCGGCCACGGCGGCAGCGGCAATCGCAACTGCACCCTGGCTGAAGACGCTTCGCTGAGCACGCCTGCCTACCCTTATGTGGCCGGCAAGGGCCCGACAACAACCTGGGCCAACAGCATTGGCGCAGCAGCCATCAAGGGTGACGGCGGCGGCGTCGCCGGCAATGGCAATATGTGGCGCTGGCAGTCGCTGCAAGAATTCCAGTACCCACTGGTCGAATACCTGGCGGCAATGAAGAACCAGCCGATGTTCCTGGGCCTGGAGTCGGTCGTGGCCGGCCACGAGCACAGCTCGATGAGCATCATCACCGGCCAGATGCCTGCCGCCCTGGACGGCGCCACGCTGCCCAACACCCCTGGCTACACCGCACTCGGCAACGCCAACGCGCTGGCCCAATGGTCGTATTGTTTTGACCGTGGCGACGGCGACAAGAGCCGCGGCAACACCACCGGCTCCGCCATCGGCAACAACTGGAATTGCTCGGTCAACGGCAGCAACAGCGCCGCCGACCCAAGCTGGAACGTGACGGCTCAGAAGCTGATGCCCGCCAGCGGCGCCGGCGTCGGCACCAAGGGTCACCTGAAGACGGTTGAAGCCATCAAGTGGATGGCCCAAAACCACGCCAATGGCAGCTACTACGTGCCCGCCCACCTGGAGCGCGCCGGCCCCTTCAACCCGGACGGCAATAACGGCTTCAACGTCGAGCATCTGCGCAACTTCAACAATGCCGGCCCGGACATCGCCTTCGGCTTCGAGACTCAGCCTGGCCACGGCGCGTCGTCGGACCGCGGTGAGTACTACCCTGGCCGCAACAATATCGGCGGCGCGATGGTGGACTCGGTCGGCGGCACCACCTGGGGCGGCACCGGCGTCTACGGCGCCCAAGTCGGCGGCGTCTGGGATGCCCTGCTGGGCGAAGGTCGCAACTTCTGGTTCTTTGCTTCGTCCGACTGGCATAACCGTGGCAGTTTCGGCCCGGATGACCGCCGCTCGACACAAGACTTCTACCCCGGCGAATATCAGCGCAACTACACCATGGTGCGTAACGGCGCCGACAAGCTGCGTCCACAAACGATTGTTGACGGTCTGCGCAGCGGCAATAACTTTGCCTCCAGCGGCCAGCTGATCGACCGCCTGGCCTTCGTCGCCTGCGCTTCTTACGCCGGCCCTGCCGCGCGCACGAATGCACAAGTCGAAGCCTTGGCCGTGGCCGCCGCCACCAATAACCGCGCTGTCGAAGCCAGCGGCTGTGCCACCATGGGCGAAAAGCTCGTCGTGCGTCCAGGCGCCGAGATCGTCGTGACCGTGGTGGTGCGCGACCCGGCCGGCGTGAACTACTCGCCCTACACCTTCGCCAACCCCTCGCTGAAGCAAGTCGGCATCACCCAAGCGCTGAACAAGCCTGTGCTGGATCACATCGATCTGGTGCGCGGCATGGTCAGCGGTTACAAGACGCCTGGCGCAGCCGACTATGCGGGTCAGTGGCCCAACAGCTGGTTGGTCAACCCCGATCTGGCCACGGTGCCAGCAGCCGCCAAGAACACCACGGCCGCTGTGATCAAGACCTTCAGCGGCAACGGTGGATCGGCTTGGACGGCAGTGGCTTCCGGCGTTGACAACAGCGAATTCCTGAAGATGACCTACCGCATTCCAGCGGTGCAGGCCTCGCAATATGTGCGTCTGCGCGGCAGCAATCTGCCGGCCGCCGTGCCTTTCGAGACCGACGCCAATGGCAACCCGCTGGCCGACATCCACACCAATGCCCGCACACCATCCAAGCTGATGATTGCCTGCACCACCGTGGGCACGACCGAGTTCAATGGCTGCCCGGCGCATCTGCCGGTCGTGAATGGCCAGAAGATGGTCGCCAACGACGTCGCCGCCTGGTCCGATCTGTGGTTCTACAGCAACCCGATCTACGTTCAGGTGAACGGCTCTACCGTGGTGGCCGGCGTCAAGTAATCCTGCACCGACAAGCCTCGCTTGAAGGGCGCCATGCGGCAACGCGTGGCGCCCTTTTTCATTTTCTCGAGGCGCCAATAGTCCATTCGGCGAACGTCTTCATCCTGACATGCTCGCGTCATAAGATCCTTGGCTTTGCTGCCCATTGGCCCTTTGCACGCGCTCGCTGGGCCGGAACTTGACCCCATGTCCACATCCCCAAACACCCCATCTTTCACTGGGCTCAGCGTCCGCCCCGCCGGTCAGGCTCGCTCGGCCTGGCTGCGCGAACCCCTGCTGCACTTCCTGGTTTTGGGCGCGCTGTTGTTTGCCGCCGACCATGTCCTGGTCGGCCGCTCCGACGACCCGCGCAGCATCGTCGTCGGTGCTGCGGTCGATGCCGAGGCCAAGCAGGTGTTCACCGCCGCGCGCGGACGCGAACCGAATGCCGAGGAGTTGAAGGCGCTGCGCCAGGTCTGGCTCGACAACGAAGTGCTTTACCGCGAAGGCTTGGCGCTGCAGGTCGACCGTGGCGATACGGCCATCCGCGAGCGGGTGATCTTCAAGGCGCTCAGCGTCGTCGATGCCAACACCAAGCTGCCCGCCGTCGACGACAAGGTCTTGCGCGACTGGTTCGAGAAGAACCGCGCCAAATACGATGAGCCGGCCCGCTTCGACTTTCAAGAGGCCGCGCTGTCGGGCGACAACAGTGAGGCCGCCGCGCGCGCCTTTGTCACCGAGCTGAATGCCGGCACGCCGGGCGATGCCAAGGCCGGCCTGCGGGTCTTCAAAGGCCGGCCGCACGGCAATATCGTGCAGAGCTACGGGGCCGAATTTGCCCAGGCGCTGGAAGCCTTGCCGCCGGGCGAATGGCGCGCATTGCCAACCCGCGAGGGCTGGCGCGCGATGCGCCTGGAAGCCATCAGCCCGGCCAAGCCGGCGAATTTTGAGACGCTGCGCGGCGTGCTGCTGCCGGACTGGACCGACGCCACCATGGCCGAGCAGCGCAGTGCCGCGGTGCGCGCTCTGACGCAGAAGTACAAGGTCAAGTACGAGGCCAGCAAGCCATGATGTTGCGTTTGTTCAAGGCCCTGCTGGCCGGCCTGGCGCTGCTGAGCAGCCTGGCTAGCGCGCATGAAATGAGCATGGCCGAGATGCAGCTGCGCGAGATGGCGCGCGGCGAATTCTTCTGGCAATGGACGGCCAGCGAAAAGCGTGCGCCTGCCGAAGTGCTCAAGCCGATCTGGCCCGAAAGCTGCCAGGTCGAAGGCAATGTATTGCACTGCGGCGCGGCAGGCCTGAGCGGCCGCATGGCGATGGACGGTGTGGGTCAGGCCTATTCGGCGGTGATGGTCAAGGTCTTCTGGCTCGACGGCCAGACCCGCGTCTACACCCTGACCGGCGGCCAGCCGAGCGTGCAACTCTACGGTGCAGCGGATGACAGCCGCGGCATGGGTGAGATCGCCCGCGCCTACACGTTGCTGGGCGTCGAGCACATCCTGGCCGGCATCGATCACCTCTTGTTCGTGATCGCGATGCTGATGCTGGTGGGCTTCAATAGCCGACTGATCTGGACCATCAGCGCCTTCACGCTGGCCCACAGTCTGACCTTGGCCAGCAGCGCTTTGGGCTGGTTAATCTTGCGCCCGCCGCCGGTCGAGGCGGCGATCGCCTTGTCCATCGTGCTAGTCGCAGCCGAGGCCTTGCACCAACGCCAGACGATTGCGCGGCGCTGGCCGGCGCTGGTCGCCTTCTTGTTCGGTCTGGTCCATGGCCTGGGCTTTGCCGGCGCACTGAAAGAGATCGGTCTGCCGGATCAGCATTTGCTGGTCGCGCTGCTGACCTTCAATCTCGGCGTCGAAATCGGCCAGTTGCTGACCGTCGCGGCGGCCTTCGCCTTGTGGCGCCTGAGCTCGCGCTGGCCCTGGGCCGCCAAGGCTCGCAGCGCCTTGCTCTATGCGATTGGCGCGATGGCCGCTTATTGGTCCTTGCTGCGCATTGTCAGCATATTTGCCTGAAATCATGTCGAACACCGAAGTCATCAGCCTCTTCCCCACGCCCTTCTTGCGCGCGCCCAGCGCATTACCAGCGGCCCTGGTGGACGCCTTGGTCGCCCATTTCAGCCAGCAGGCCTTGCAAGAAAACAATGCCTCCGCGCAGCTCTCCCACACCCGCATGCTGAAGCCGAGCGAGAGCCCCTTGCTGGTCGAGGCGGCCGCGCTGATAACGCCGAAACTGAGCGAGTTCGGCGCGCTGATGTTTGGCGAGCAGATGGGTTGGTCACTGAAAGAAATGTGGGTCAATGTGCTGGACCTGGGTGGTCGACAGGCGATGCACAACCATGCCAACAGCTTTATCTCGGGCGTGGTGTATCTGACGCCCACGCATCAGTCCTCGCGCACCGTCTTCATGAAGTCGCCCGGCGGGACCGACTTCTCGTTCAAGAACGACCATGCCGGTGTCGCCACCGGCCCCTTCAATGCCGAGAAGTGGGTCAGCCCGCAACCCGCAGCTGGCGATCTGGTGCTCTTCCCCAGCTACCTGATGCATGCGGTGCCGCCTAACGAGGGTGATAGACGCATCACCCTGGCCTTCAACGCAATCCCGGTCAAGCTCGACTCCTGGGGCTACCAAATCGGCTTCAGCGGTTGATGGCAAAGATCAAACGGGGCGAAGGCGTCGCGCTGGCCCTGATGCTGGCCTCCGGCTTTGCCGGCCTGGGCTATCAGGTCGTCTGGACCCAGCAAGCCGGGCTCTGGCTGGGCCATGAATCGGCCGCCGTGCTGGCGGTGGTGGCGGCGTTTTTCGGCGGCCTGTCGCTCGGCGCCTTGGGGCTGGGCCCGCGCATCGAGCGCTCGACAAGTCCGCTGCGCTGGTATGCGGGCTTGGAACTCGTCATTGCCTGTTGGGGCCTCGCGCTGATCTTGCTGATGGCGCCGGCCAGCGCCACCATGCTCGCCCTGACCGGCGCGCGGCCCTCGCCGGCCTGGCAATGGACGGTCGCGTTCTTGGGCTGCTTATTGCTGCTGCTGCCGGCCACCGTAGCGATGGGCGCCACCTTGCCGGCGCTGGAGCGCGTGTTGGCGCAATGGCGCCGTACCGACCGCAGCGGCAGGTCGATTGCGACGCTTTACGCCAGCAACACCGCCGGCGCGGTGCTGGGCGTGCTGGTCAGCGCCTTCTGGCTCATTCCCAGCCTCGGTCTGACAAAGACGGCCGCGCTATGCGTGGCGCTGAATCTGCTCTGCGCGGGCGGCGCGATGCTGGTGCTGCGCGGCTCAAGCCCCGAATGCATCACCGTTATCGCAGCAGGCGCCGGCCGGCGCGCGATGCTGAGTCGTTTGACGCTGACCGGCCTGCTCGGCATCGGCTACGAGGTCTTGGTGGTGCGCGTGCTCAGCCAGGTGACCGAAGACACGGTCTACACCTTCGCCATGCTGCTGACGGTTTACTTGATCGGCACCGCCACCGGCGCCGCCGCTTGGCAGCGCTGGCTGAGCCACAAGCGCGACAGCCACAA
The DNA here is from genome assembly GCF_025717515.1 of Roseateles oligotrophus. Lineage (GTDB taxonomy): Bacteria > Pseudomonadota > Gammaproteobacteria > Burkholderiales > Burkholderiaceae_C > Paucibacter_A > Paucibacter_A oligotrophus. The sequence goes on along the minus strand of NZ_JAJIRN010000009.1, from coordinate 167,341 downwards.
GCTCAGTCATCAACTGCTCGCCGCCCTCACCCTCGCCTGCCTCTTGGGCTGCAGCAGTCTGTGGGCGGCGGAAACCTTGCGCGCCCAATTGTTGAGCGGCTTCGGACCCGGCATGGCGGCGGCCATCGGCGTCGAGGCCGCGCTGGCACTGGCCGCCTTTGCCCTGCCTACCTTGGTGATGGGCGCCTTGTTCAGCCAGCTGTGCGCGCAGGCGGCCCAAGCGGGCATCAGCTTCGGCCGCGCGATCGGCTTCAACACCTTGGGCGCGGCCTTCGCCCCGCTCTTGTTCGGCGTGCTGCTGACGCCGCTGCTCGGAGCGAAATGGACGCTGCTGCTGATTCCGCTTGGCTATCTCGCCTTGATGCCGCTGGGCTCCTGGCGCTGGGTGCTGCTGCCCGCCGGCGCCACGCTGGCGCTGGCGCTGCTGACGCCGCCGCTGGCCTTTGTCGAACTGCCCGAGGGTGGGCGGATTGTGAGTTACCACGAAGGCGCGATGGCCGCCGTCAGCGTGGTCGAAGACGCCGAGGGCGTGGCCCGCCTGCGCATCAACAACCGCCAGCAAGAAGGCAGCAGTTCCAGCCTCTGGTTCGACGCCCGCCAGGCGCTGTTGCCGCTGCTGCTGCACCCGGCGCCGAAGCAAGCGCTGTTCCTGGGTCTGGGCACCGGCATGACGGCAGCCTCGGCCGCCGAAGATCCTTCGCTGCGGGTCGATGCGGTGGAGTTGTTGCCCGAGGTGATCCAGGCCTCCGCTCATTTCACGCAAAGCCTCAATGAGGGCCGGGCGCATCCGAATCTGCAGCTCATCGCCGCCGATGCACGCCGTTATGTCAGGGCCGCCTCGACGGCCTATGACGTGATCATCTCGGACAACTTCCACCCGGCTCGCAGCGGCTCGGGCGCGCTCTACACGGTCGAGCATTTTCAAGCGGCGCGCGCAAGGCTGGCCGAGGGCGGCCTGTTCTGCCAATGGCTGCCGCTGCACCAGCTGGATTTGCAGAGCTTGCGCAGCATCGTGCGCTCGTTCTTGATCGCCTACCCCGGCGCCACCGCCATCCTGGCCAATAACAGCCTGGAGACGCCGGTGCTCGGCCTGATCGGGCGCGAAAACAAGGGCGCTTTCACCAGCCTGGAGGCGGCGCGAGCACGCCTGGCCGGCGCGGCGTTTGCCACACCGGCGCCGCGTTTCGGCATCGAAGACGCCTACGCGCTCTTGGGCAGCTTTGTAGCCGGCCCCGCCGCCTTGGACCAATTTGCCGGCGCGGCGCCGGCCAATACCGATGACCATCCGGTCGTTGCGCACCTGGCGCCGCGCATCACCTATGCCCCCGACACGACGCCGCGCGACCGGCTGCTGGCCTTGCTGCCGGCGCTGCAGATCACATCGGCAGAACTGCTGAACGAGGCTGACCCCGAGAATCGCTTGAGCGCTTATTGGGCGGCAAGACGGCGCTTCATAGAGGCCGGCCGTCAGGTCAAGCCCTCGGCCGACCTGCGCGCGATGCTGGCCCAGGTCCAAGGGCCGCTGCTTGATGTGTTGGGCCAGAGCCCCGACTTCCGCCCGGCCTACGACCCGCTCTTGCGCATGGCCGGCGCGCTCGCGGCGACCGAACCCGCAGCCGCTCGCGCGCTGCTGCAGCGCTTGCAGCAAGGGCAGCCCGCACGCCCCGAGGCGGGCAAGTTGTTGAGCCTGCTTGCCCATGAATCCGAATAAACCCTGAAAGAAAGCTTGCCGGCCGTTAAAGAACTCACGGTCAGCTGCCGATAGCCCCAGCTAAGCACCATTGCTGGGATGGCGCTGCCTGTTTCTGGAAGGACGGAAGATGAGAAAACTCCACGCTGTCAAGCTGCCAAAAATTGGGTCGGCGATCGCCTTGCTGATCGCTGCCGGCTCTGCATCCGCCATCGATTACAGCTATTCTGGCTTCGCCAATTTGACGGCAGGCAAGGTCATCAGCGGCGGCGGCCTGGATATCGGCTACCCCACGCCGCAAACTTGGTCCAAATGCCCGTCCTGCTATGTGGCCGACTTTTCACATGGCTCGGTGTACGAGACCAAGTGGTCGCTGGAGCCCGAATCGCGCGCCGGCTTGCAAGGCACCGTCAACTTCAGCTCCGACTTCTCCTTCACAGGCCAAGTGATGGCGCGGCATGCCGCCAAAGAGGCCAAAGTGGAGATCGAATGGGCTTTTCTGAGCTACAACCTGAGCCCGAAATTCACTTTGCAGGCCGGCCGCAAGCGCCTGCCTCTGTTTTATTTTTCGGATTTCCAGGACGTCAGCTTTGCCTACAACTGGGTGCGCGTGCCGCCGGATGTCTACGGCTGGGCGGTCGTCAACTACAACGGCGCCAACATCACCTATCGCGATGACATCGCCGGCTGGGCGGTCAAGTCCAACGCCTACGCGGGCCAGGAGCATTCCAAGGACAACCCGATCGGCAAGCTGGAGCGCCCGGAGCGCCAGGACATCAGCTGGGACAATATGTTGGGCATTGATTTGGAGCTCAATCGCGACTGGTTCACCGCACGTTTTTCCTACAACAAGTCCAAACAGCGCTCGGTCGCCTGGTTGCCCGAGGGTCAGGTGCAGACCTCGCCCGACCCCGATCTTTACGGCAAGTCATCGCCGCAGACCTTCAGCTCGGCGGCCTTCAATATCGACCTCGACAACTGGGTTGGCCGCAGCGAAATTTCGCGTGTCACCCGCACCCCGGCGCGCGGCAGCTACAAAGGCTTCATGCTCGGCGGCGGTTATCGGATCGGCAAATTCCTGCCGATGCTGACCGTCAGCCAATTGAAGGCCTATGGCTCCGGCGACGACTCCCGCCATGTCGAAACCGACAGCAATATCGGCGTCACCCTACGCTATCAAATGAGCGACAGCAGCAGCCTGAAATTGCAGGTGGATCGAAGCCGTTGGGACTTTCTTGACGGCACCGACAGCAAGCGCAAGCTCGTGACTTTGTCCTACGACCTGATCTTCTGAAGGGGAGCAGGATCATGTCACTCCACTGCAAAACTTTTTGTCTTGCCCTGCTGATCGGCAATGCGCAAGTCGCGAATGCCGATGTTGCGGTCATCGTTCATCCAGGCAACTCGGCCAGCATCGACGAGGAACAAATCACCAAGATCTTCCTCGGCCAAACCAAAACCTTCTCCGGCGGGGCCGAAGCCACCCCGGTCGACATCAAGGAGAGTCCGTTGCGGGAAGATTTTGGCAACAAGATCTTGAAGAAAACGCCCGCGCAATTGAAGGCCTTGTGGGCGCGGCAAATCTTCACCGGGGGTGCCAAGCCGCCGCGAGAGTTGGCCAGTGACGACGAGGTCGTCAAGTTTGTCGCCAGCACGCCCGGGGCGATCGGCTATGTTGATGCGGGCAAGGCGAATGCGACGGTCAAGGTGGTCGCCAAACATTGAGCGACTGAGACCTGGCCTCGATCTTTGGCTGTACCGGGCATGACCTAGACTGCATGCCCATGCGAGCCATCATTCTCGCGGCCGGGCGCGGTGAGCGCATGCGGCCGCTCACCGACAACTGCCCCAAGCCCTTGCTGTGCGTGCGCGGCAAGCCCTTGATCGAATTCCACATCGAGGCGCTGGCCGCCGCCGGGGTGCGCGACATCGTCATCAACACGGCCTGGCTGAGCGAGCAGTTCCCGGCCACGCTGGGCGACGGTTCCCGCTTCGGCCTGCGCCTGCATTTCAGCGATGAGTCGGGCGAGCCGGTCGGTGCCTTGGAAACTGCCGGCGGCATTGCCCGTGCATTACCGCTGTTAGGTGCGGACGGGGGCGAGGCGTTCTGGGTCGTTGCCGGCGATGTGTTTTTGCCGGACTTCCGCTTCCCCCAAATGGCCGCCGAACGCTTTTTGCACAGCGACCTGGATGCACATCTCTGGCTGACCCACAACAGCCCGCACCATCCCAAAGGCGATTTCGGCATCAGCGCCGAAGGCCTGGCGCTCGCAGACACAGCATCGCCGCGCTACACCTGGGCCAGCGTCGGACTATTCCGCCGCCGCCTGTTCGAGGCCATTGCCCCCGGCACCAAGGCGGCGCTACGCCCTGTTCTTGAGGATGCGATCCGGCGCCACAAACTCAGTGCCGAGCTGCTGAACGGCCGCTGGCTTGATGTCGGCACCGCCGAGCGACTGGCCTCGCTGCAAGACTGAGCCGCTATCAGCTCGGCCGAGCGTCAAGGCAAGGACTCAAGCTGATTTGGCCGCTGCCAGGACGGCGCCAACGTCGTGCGATGAGCCTGCCATCTGCAACTCACCGCTGGCCAACCAGTCGGCCAAGGGTCGATGCGCCGCTTGGCGCAAGGCCTCGGGCGAGGCGGCTTGAGCCGACAAAACGCCCATACAAGCATTGCGACCGGCCCGTTTGACCGCGTAAAGCGCGGCGTCGGCGATGTCGACCACGGCGGTCCAACCCAGCGCATCCAGGTGCTGCGGCGCCAAGGGGAAGGCCGCAAAACCGACCGAGCAAGTGCGCTGCAAGAGTTGCCCCCCGTCCAGCACAAAAGGATGATCGGCAACCATCGCTCGGGCTCGCTCGGCCAACTCGGCCGCATGAGCGCGCGAGGTGCCGCGCGCCACGATCAAGAACTCTTCGCCACCCCAGCGCACCAGATAATCACCGGCGCGGAATACGCTTTGCAGCCGTTCACGCATCTGCATCAGCACAGCATCGCCGGCCGCGTGACCATACATATCGTTGATTTGCTTGAAATGGTCGATATCGAGCAAGAAGAAGATCAGGTCGGCATCGTCTGCCGGCGGCTGCAGCCTGCCAAGCGGCAAAGGATCCGAGAGTTGCCCCGCATGGGCGCGCAGCGCCAAAGCCACGTCGCCCTCGATCTGTTGAGCCAGAAAACGTCGATTACGCAAGCCGGTCAACGGGTCGGTCAGGCTGGCCTCTTCAAGCGCTTGCGACTTTTGCTGCAAGGCCAGCGACAGCGCGTGCAACTCGGCGGTGCGCTCGTCAACCCTTTTTTCCAGCGCCAATTGTTGGCGCAACAGCAAGCCGGTGCGCAATCGCACCACCGCGTAAATCAAGGCCAGCATCAGCGCGGCGGCCAGCGCACGCGCCCACCAGGTTTGCCACCAAGCCGGCAGCACCTCGACGCCCAAGCTCAGTTCATGCGGGCTCCAATCACCGACCCGGTTGCTGCCACGCACACGCAGCAGGTAGTGGCCGGGATCAAGATTGCTGTAGCTGGCGACGCGCAAGTCGGCGCCCGTCTCTATCCAGTCCGCATCGAAACCCTCAAGTCGATAGCGATACTGGTTGCGAGCCGGCTTGCTGTAGTCAAGCGCGGCGAACTCGACACTGAAGCTGCGCTGCGCAGGCGTCAGCCGCAAGCCATTTGCGCCTAAGCCCGGCGCTTTCCGCTGCCCACCGATGCGCAGCTCCGACATCACCAGCGGCGGCGCAAAGTCCCAGCGCTCAAAGGCACCGGGGTTTGCCAGCAACAAGCCCTTGCTGGCCCCAAAAAGCATGCGACCGTCGCTCAGCTGCACATAGGAGCGAAACCAGCCGGTACCAAACTCGGCTCCATCGGCCGGGGTGAGCTCGTCAAGCCGCTGCTTGTGCGGGTCGTAAATATGCTGATGCGTCCAGATGCGCCCGCGCTCATCTTCAAGCAGGTTCGCACCGAAGGCCCGGCCGACCATGCCGAATCGTTCGCTGATGTTCTCGAACTCGGCCTGATGACCGTCCCATTGACTCAGCCGATGCAGCCCGGCCGAAGAGGTATCGACCCACAGCGTCTTTTGCTGCTGATGTCGCCCCAACAACAACCCGATCACCGCCGAATGGGCGCGCTGGGGATCGCTGTGCATGGCCACCGCGAGCAGCTCGGCGCTGCCAGAGGCGACATAGAAAAGACCTTTTTCGGCCCCGACCCAAACGCCTCCATCGGCCGCCCCCACGATGGCATTGATACTGCCGCTCAGATCGCCCCCACCCACTCGCCTTACCCGCTGCGGGGCGGCCTCTCCAGGCCTCATGACAAACAGGCCGTCCGTCGTGCCCAACCACAAGCTGCCGTCAGGGGCAGCCCAGAGTCGACGCACATAGCCGCTGATTGGCGGCAGCTGCCGCAATTGCCGGCGGGCTCGGTCGAATTGATACAAACCGGCATCGTCGCTGAGCCAGACCGTGCCGTCGGGGCCCTGCGCCAGCGCCCCCACACGGCTACTCGGCCGCAGCTTGCCGTCCAATGCAGGCCGCAGCGATGCGGTCACCTGCAAATGCTGATCCAGCACCAAGACCCCGGTCGAGTCGGTGCCCGCCCACACCTCACCGTTGTCCAACTGCAGCAAACTGCGCACATTGGCCTCTTCAAAACGGTGCCCGGACAAATGGTCCCCGGCCCTGAGCTCAAAGCTGCGATTACCCAAATTGTGACGCTGCAGCCCCAAGCCATAGCCGCCCAGCCAAACCCAGCCTTGCTTGTCAAGCAGGATCGCCCGCACATCGTTACCGACCAGGCCGCTGGACTGGCGAATGTCGTGGCGCAGGCGCCTCAAGGCTCGGCCATCACGGGCGTCGTAAATCTCCAGCCCGGCCACCGTACCCACCCACATCTGACCCGAGGGCGTCGCCACCAGACTCAATACTTCACCTCGGGCTACGCCGGTCTTTCCCTCTAACTCGGCGGCAGGCTGGACGCGCAAGCCCTTTTTTGTGAGTGGATCAATGATGAGCAGATCCCCCTCCCGGGTGCCAACCCAGATGCGACCATCTGCCGCCTCGTACAAGCCGGTAACGTTCTTGTTGAGCAGACCGCCCACATCGGAGGGGTCCGAAAACACCGTCTCGAAGTGATCCTGCCCACGCGAACGCCGGCTCAGGCCGGCCCAAGAACCGACCCACAGATCGCCGTTCGAGGCGAGCAACAAGGCTTGCACCCGGTCATCGGGCAGGCTGCCGGCCGCCGCGCTATGACGAAAGCGCGTGAAGACGCCTTTGGCGGGATCGAAACGCTCCAAGCCACCACCGACACTGCCGACCCAAATGGCGCCGTCGCGATCTTCAGCCAGCGCCCTGATCGTCGGCGCCGAGCCTCGCTTGCCGGCCGGCTGCGAATCGGCATCGCTGCGGTGAAAACTGAGCTGCTCGGTCTGGGTGTCCAGCACGGCCAAGCCCGCGGACTCGGTGCCGATCCACAAGCGCCCATCGCGGCCAGCCAAAAGCGCGCGCGCGAAACCGAGTTTGTCTTGCCCGATGGTGCGGAACTGATAGCCGTCGTAGCGAAAAAGTCCGGTTGGTGTGCCTATCCACAAGAACTGCTGACGGTCTTGCACCAAGGTTGCAACAACGCCATGAGAAATCGCCTCTGCGCCCACCGACTCGAAGCGCGGCTCGACCAGCGAGCCTTGCACAGCAGCAACGGGCATGGCCAGGCAGACCAGCAAAAACAGATGAAGCAAGCGCAGCAGCATGGTGCCGATATTAGCGGGCATGAGCCGGCTTGATCGAGCAAAAAACCCGCGGGGATCTTGATATGGTCAGGCGGCCGAGCGAGCCAGCTCCAGCTCGCCGCTGGCCAGCCAGTCGGCCATCGGTTGGTGCAGCCGCTCGCTCAAGGCCTGCGCCGAGTCGACTTTTGCATTCAATACACCGAGCCAGCCCTTGCGTCCGGCTCGTTTGACGGCCAACAGCGCCGCATCGGCGAGATTGACCGTGGCGTTCCAGTCGATCGCCCTTTGGGCATTGGGCGCGAGCGGGAAGCAGGCAAAGCCGAGCGAACAGGTTTTGCTCAAATGGCTGCCGTCATCCAACTCAAACGGCAGCTCGGCGATGGCACGACAGGCGCGCTCGGCCAACTCGGCGGCATGCAGGCGCGAGGTCTCGCGCGCAACGATCAAGAACTCCTCGCCACCCCAGCGCACCAGGTAGTCGCTGTCGCGGAACACCGATTGCAGGCGCACGCGAATCTGCCGCAGCACCGCGTCGCCCGCTGCGTGGCCGAGCAGATCGTTGATCTGCTTGAAATGGTCGATATCGAGCAAGAAGAAGATCAGGTCGATATCGTCTGACGCGTCGCCTTGCTTGGGCGACTCGTGCCTGCGCAGCGTCAAGGCCACATCGGCCTCAATCTGCTGGGCCAGAAACCGCCGGTTGCGCAGCCCCGTCAAGGGGTCGGTCAGACTGGAGACCTCCAACTCGGCCGTGCGCTCGCGCACCTTGTTCTCCAACCAGGTCTGGCGCCGGCGCAAGAGCCCTGTACGCCAACGCACCAAGGCTGCGATGGCTGCGGCCACCAGCGCCAGCAGCGCCGCGTGAAACCACCATTGCTGCCACCAAGCCGGCAAAACCTTCACCTTGATCGCCAGTTGCTGCTCGCTGGCGACACCGCTGCGGTTGTGCGCACGCACCCGCAACACATAGTCGCCGGGGCTCAGATTGCTGTAACTGGCGACGCGCAGATCGGCACTGGTTTCGATCCAGCCGGGATCAAAGCCCTGCAAGCGATAGGCATAGCGGCTGCGGCCCGGATTGCTGTAATCCAGCGCGGCGAACTCCAGGCTGAAGCTGCGCTGCTGCGGGCTCAGGCGCAAACCATCCTGCAATTGCCCCACTTGCTGACGCTCACCATTGATGCGCAGCTCCGACACCACCAGCGGCGGCGCATAGGTCGAGCGATCAAAAAGCTCCGGCACCACCACCGCCACACCCTTGCTGCCGCCGAACAAAAAACGGCCATCCGCCGTCTTGGTGTACGAGAAGAACCAGGGCGTGCCAATGTCCAGACCATCGGTCGCGCTCAACTCGTCCAACCTGTCGGTGGCCGGGTCATAGACATTCATCTGCGTCCAGATGCGCCCACGCCCGTCCTCCAGCAGATTGGCACCAAAGGGCTTGTTGACGATGCCGTGGCGCTCGCTGATGCGCTCGAAGCTGGCCAGCGCGCCGTCCCAGCTCTTCATCCGGTGCAGGCCGCTGACGCCGGTGTCGACCCACAGCCTGTTCTTGCTATCGAACAAGAGGCCGATCACGCTGGGTTTGCCCAGGCCCGCATCGGCCGGCGAGGCGACCGGGCGCAACACCGTCTCGCCCGACGCCAGACGAAACAGACCGCTCATCGCGCCGACCCAGAGCGCATGGTCGGGCGCCTCGGCCAGGCTGTGGACCTCGCCAGCAAATACCTCGCCAGCCGGCAAAGCAATTCGCTGCAGGCCCGCCGCGCTCGGCCGCAAGACATGCAGGCCATCGCTGGTGCCCAGCCAGAGTGAACCGTCGCTGCCTGCCAGCAGCCGACGCGCCTCGCCGCCGGCGTGGGCCAGCTTGCGCAAAGGGCGCAACCGGCCGTCGAGTTGCGACATCTCGGCGTTGGTGGCCAGCCAGACCTTGCCGTCCGCCATTTGCGCCATCGCACCGATGCGCCCCTGGCTCGGCAAGCTCCGCATCCCCTGCAGGCCGGCGTCCAGCTGCGTCAAGCCTTTGACCCGGCCGGCGGCCAAGATGTCGCCGCTTCGCAGTTGCAAAAGCGCGCCCACATTGGCCTGCTGAAACAACCTGCGGTCCGCCCCGGGCTCGGCGGGGCCGTCGGCAGACCGGACCCAGATGCTCTGGTTGGCCGGGTTGTGGCGCTGCAGACCCAGGCCCAGCCCGCCGACCCAGATCCAACCCGCGCGGTCTATCAACAGCTTGATGACCGTCTCCCCGGCCAGCCCGCCGCGCTTGAGTGGGTCATGGCGGAGTTGCTGCAGCAATAGCGTTGACTTCGCCTCGTGCACATCGATGCCGGCCGCATGCCCCAGCCAGACGCGCCCGTCCGAGCTCTCGACGATGCTGTTGATGGCACCGCGGTCTTTGCCACCGATGGGCAGCCTGCGCCCCTTGCCATCGGCCGCGTCGAGCACATCAAGCACGGCCACCTCGCCCCGCCCGGTACCCACCCAGAGCCTGCCGTCGGCGGCCTGGAACAAGCTCTGCACCAGCTGTCCCACCAGCATTGCGTCCGGCCCCTTGATCGATTCGAATCGATCAGAGCCCTTGAGCCGCCGGCTCAGGCCCGTCCAGCCGCCGACCCAAAGCGTGCCTTGCCCGTCCACCAGCAAGGACTGCACCCGGTCGTCGGGCAGGCCCGTGGCTTGGCGGAAATGGCGAAAGCTTTTGGCGACGGGGTCAAACCTGTGCAGGCCAGCGCCCAGGGTCGCGACCCAAATCGCGCCATCAGCGTCCTCGGCCAGCGCCGTGATGGTCGCCAAGGCCGTCTTGGCCTGATCGCTGGCCCGGCCTTTGTTCGGTTCGAAACAATAACTGCTGATTTGCCCGGTCAGCGGGTCGAAAACGGCCAAGCCATCGGACTCGGTGCCTATCCACAGACGCCCATCACGGGCCGGCAGCAAGGCGCGCAACCAGCCCAGATTGCGCTCCGCTGCAATTTCGCTGCTGCGCTCCTGCGGTCGAAAACGGTAGCCATCGTGGCGCACCAGGCCATCGCCGGTGCCGACCCAGATGAAACCGGCACTGTCTTGCGCCAGCGATGCCACCACGCCGCGCGGGATGGCGTCGGCACCGACCGATTCAAAGCGGGGTTCGGCCAAGACGGCGGCGACAGGCTCGGGCAGCGCGAACGACGGCAGGGCGGTAGCTGTCAGCAGAAGTAAGGCGCTAAACCGACGAATCCAATTCATCGAGCACTATGGCATGTGCAGATGACGGCTCCGCCCCCAAGAAACCCGAGCATTGATTCAGGTCAATCTATTTGGCCAAAGGCAAGGTGATCGCGTCGATGCGCGCCAACAACTCGGGCGTCAACTTTGGCGTCAATGCCAGCGCGCCGAGATTGTCTTGCAGCTGAGCCAACTTGCTGGCGCCCAGAATCACGGTCGAGACGCGCGGATTGTGATTGGCCCAGGCGATCGCCAGTTGCGCGACATTGCCGCCCAGATCGGCCGCCACCGCCGCCAACTGCGCCACCGCCGCGTTCTTGGCCTTGTCGGTCAAGCCCTCGACCATCCAGCTCATATTGTCGAGCGCACCGCGGCTGCCCGCTGGCACGCCATCCTTGTACTTGCCGGTCAACAGGCCCGAGGCCAAAGGACTCCAAGTCGTCAGGCCCAGGCCGAGGTCCTCGTACAGCCGCGCATATTCCTGCTCGACCTTGCTGCGGTGGAAGAGGTTGTACTGCGGCTGCTCCATCACCGGCTTGTGCAGGTGGTGGCGCTCGGCAATCTCCCAGGCGGCGCGGATATCGCTGGCCGACCATTCGCTGGTGCCCCAGTAAAGCGCCTTGCCTTGAGTGATCATGTCGCTCATCGCGCGCACGGTCTCCTCGATCGGCGTGTGCGGATCGGGGCGGTGGCAATAGACCAGATCGATGAAGTCCAGCTGCAGGCGCTTCAAGGACCCGTCGATCGCCTGCATCAGGTATTTGCGGTTCAGCGTGTCCTTGCGGTTGACCGGATTGCCCTCGCCCCCCAAGCCCCAGAAGAACTTGGTCGAGACGATGTAGTTCAGCCGCGGCCACTTCAAGGCCTTGAAGGCCTCGCCCATCACGATCTCGCTCTGCCCCAGGGCATAGACCTCGGCGTTGTCGAAGAAGTTGACGCCGGCATCAAAGGCGGCGGCCAACATTTCCGAGGCCGCCTTGATATCGACCTGCTTGTGGTAGGTGACCCAGGAGCCCAAGGAGAGTTCGGAAACTTGCAGGCCGCTGCGGCCCAGACGACGGTATTGCATGGGGATTCTTTCGGAGGTGGACGAAGACAGGGCGACAGCGTAGCGCAGCTCGGCCGCTATAGTCTGGGCCAGCCCCAATTGCCCGCAGCAGCGGAGACGAGATCAACACGCTATGCGCACAATTCACCCGCCCGATGCCGCCTCGGCAGCCTCCGCCGACCGCTTGCGACTGGCCGTGGTCGGTGCCGGCCCGGCCGGCCTGACCTTGGCACTGCTTGCGGCGCAACTCTTGCCGGACGCTCAAGTCACCCTTTTCGACGCAAGGCCGCTGGAACGCGATATTTCGGGCGACCCTCGCACCTTGGCGCTGGCGCTGGGCAGCGTGCAATTGCTGCAGCGCATGCAGGCCTGGGACGCGAGCGTGGCGCAAGCGATTCTGACGGTCAGCGTCAGCCAGGCGCCACCAACGCTGAGCCACCCCTTCTTCGGTGCGACCCATGAGCCGGCCGTCGCGCTGAGTGCGGTCGAACAGGGCGTTAGCCAATTGGGCGCCGTGCTCGGCTACGGCCAATTGGTCGCGCCACTGCAGGCGCGCTGGCTGGCACGCGCTGCACAGGAGCCGGACCGTTTGAGCAGCCGCTTCGGCACGCCGGTCCAAGGGCTCAAGGCCTTGGCGGATGGGGTGGAAATCGATGCCGAGATTGCCGAGCAATTCGATCTGGCCGTGGTGGCTGAAGGTGGCGTGTTTGCCGAACAGGCGCGTAAAACCATCGCGCATGACTATCAGCAAAACGCCTGGGTCGGCACGCTGACCTTGGCCGCCGACAGCCCGCTCGGCGCGGCCTATGAACGCTTCACCCGCCACGGCCCGCTGGCCTTATTGCCCTTGCAGCCCAAGGACGGCCTGCGCCGAGCAGCGCTGGTCTGGTGCGTGCCGCAGGCCGAGGACGAGGTCGCCGGCTTGAGCGACGAACAGCGCCTGATCGTGCTGCAAAGCATGCTGCCCGACAGCGTCGGGCGCTTGCAAGCGATCAGCCCGCTGAAATGCTTTGCGCTGGGCTTGAATGCCGAGCGCAGCCTGGTGGCGGGCCGCATCGTGCGCATCGGCAATGCCGCGCAGACGCTGCACCCGGTCGCCGGCCAGGGGCTGAACTTGGGGCTGCGCGATGCCTATGCGCTGGTCGATGCCTTGCGCGCCGGCGGCAATATCGAGGCGGCGCTGCGTCGGGTCGAATGGCAGCGTGCACCGGATCGCTGGAGCATGATCGCCACCACCGATTTTCTGGCCCGCAGCTTCGCTTGGACGTGGCCGGGGCTGCCGATGGCACGCGGTCTGGCGCTGGCAGCCTTGCAGATGGCGACGCCGCTGAAGAAGGCGCTGGCCCGGCAGATGATGTTTGGCAGAAGGTGATCAGTTCAACGCCAGCGCAATCAGATCACGCAGCATCAAATTGACATTGCTGCGCACCGCGCCCTCGGTGGCCAGGCGCAGGCGCTCGTTCGGGTCCACCATGGCCTCGGTGAATTCGGTCGCATAGAGGCTGCGCAGGCGGCGCTGGTAGACCACCGTGCCGCTGCGCTTTTCCACCACCGTGTAAGCCAGGGTGAGGGCTACCTTGGTGTTCAAGCCCAGCATCGGTTGCTCCAACTCGATCAGTTGGGTGTCCATTTGGTAAGCGCCCGCGCCGGGCCGTAGCGCCAACATGCCGGTGGCGCGCAGTGACTCCTCGATCGCCTCTTGCAGCGCCGCATTGCTGATTTTGCTGCCCCACATAAAGCCGGTCGGCTGCCCACCGGTGACCGGCGACAACAAGATCTGACCCTTCAAACGATCGGGTACCCAGCCGCGCATCTGCAGGCTGGTCTGCGGGCTCAAAGCGAGGTTGGGCGCATCGGTGGCCGTGCCGCAGGCGGCCAAGCCGATCAACAAGATCAGCCCAAGCAGGAATCGACTTGTCATTGCGTCCTCACTCCAAACTCTTCAACTCAGGCCTACAGCCTGCGGTGCTGCAGCGCCGGCAATTGCCGCCTGACCTCGCCCAAGCGCTTGGCGTCCACATCGGCAAGCACCAAGCCTTCGCCCTCGGGCAAACAGCCAAGCACTACACCCCAGGGATCGATGATCATCGTGTGGCCCCAGGTTCTGCGGCCATTTTGATGCAGTCCGCCCTGGGCCGGTGCGATGACATAGGCCTGATTTTCGACCGCTCGTGCGCGCAGCAGCAATTCCCAATGAGCCTGGCCGGTCACATAGGTGAACGCAGCGGGCACGCTGATCAAATCGACCGGCGCCAGCGAGCGGTACAGCTCGGGGAAGCGCAGGTCGTAGCAAACGCTCAAGGCCACACGCAGCGGCCCCGCCTGCACCGCCACCGGCTCATTGCCGGCCTCCAGCACGCGGCCTTCGTCATAGCTTTCGCTACCATTGTCGAAACGGAACAGATGAATCTTGTCGTAGCGCGCCACTTGGCTGCCGTCCGGCGCATAGACACAGCAGGCATTGCGGACCCGCTCGGCCGAGGGCGTGCGCAAGGGCAGCGTGCCACCAATCAGCCACAAACCCAGGTCGGCAGCGGCCTGGCTCAGCATGCGCTGGATTGGCGCATTAGCATCGCCGGGCGTCTCGGCCAGCGCCAGCTTATCGCCGTCGGCCTGGCCCATCAAACAAAAATACTCGGGCAGCGCCACCAGCTCGGCACCTTGGCGCCCGGCCTGCTCCAGCCAATGGCGGGCGCGCGCCAGATTGACGACCGGATCGGGGCCGGAAACCATTTGAACGGCGGCAATCTTCATAGCGGCAACTCCTCAATGGGCACTGGCGGCTGGCGCCGCCGACGATGCCGCCGACGCCGGCTGCGCCGCGTCAAATAGAGCACTCTGATGTTCGACCCGCTCGACCTTGGGGTCCACCCAACTGCCGGTGATGCGGAACTCACGCGTGTTGGCGGCCGCGATCGGCTTGCTCAAGATCAGCTGCGCCAAAAATGTGCCCAGCCCGATCGCCGGGTTGATGGCGATATAGGCCAGCGAAGCGCCGCCGGTATTGAATTCGGGCACCACCAGCACGCGCAGATTCTGCGTTTCGGCCGCCAAGTCGGCTTGGCCCTCGACCAAGACGGAAGCCTGCACACCGCGCGTGCGCAAATTGCTGCTGCGGGCCACGCCTTGCTCGATCTTCACATCGCCGGTGACGCCGTCAAAGGTGAACCCTTCGGAAAACACATCACGGAAGTCAAACAAGAAACGGCGAGGCAAGGATTGCAAACTCAGCACCCCCATCAAGCGCCCGACACCGGGCTCAACATTGAGGAACTGCCCCGACTCCAGCGTCACCTTGAACTGCCCGTTCATGCTGGCAAAGTCCGGCGACAAGGGCTCACCCTGCCAGCCTAGTTGACCCACCATTTGGCCACGCCCGCCGCGCAAAACCCGCCCCTGGCCGAGGCGTTCCAACATGTCCCCGGCGTCCAGCAAGTCAAGCTTCCAATCCAGTTGGGTGCGCCGCTGCGCACGCCCGGCCTCATTCAGCCATTTGCCGGTCGCATTCAGCACCGCATCGGGCGCCTTCAGTTGCAACTTGCTCAAACGCCAGTCATGCGCCGGCCCACTGGCACTGGCCTCGATCTCGAGCCGGCCCAGGCGCTTGTCGCGCAGCTCGAAATCGTCGATCACGATATCCAGATCGGGCACGCTACCGGGCTGGCTGTCCAGGACCTGCCCCACACCGTCGGCCTCATGCTGCGGCAACGACAAGCGGCTCAGCCGTGCATAGACACGCCCAGCCTGCCCGCCCGGCCCGGGCTGAGCCGCTTGCAACTCTACAAAACCCGCCATCTGCGACGCGTCCATCGTGAAACGCCAGGTGCCAAGCGCGGGCGCCGGTGCCTGTGTCACGCCGGCCACCACCTTGGTCAGCGTACGGCCCGCCATACGCAACTCGTTGGCCCGCAGCGCGATCTGGGTCGGTGCATAGGCATTGACCAAGCCATTGGCTGGGGCGCTGCCCGGGGCGGCGGGCTGGTCAAAGAGCCGCTTCAGCAGACTGTGCCAAGCGTCCAAATTGACCCTATCCAGATTGGCCTGCAGTTGCACGCCGGCGATGGGTAGGCCGGGCAAGCTGTCTTGCACTGCCAAGGCGCCGCGCAGAACCCGTCCCGGCGTGACCGACATATCGCGCTGGTAATGCGCTTGCAGCAGATTGCCCAACTCGAAGCGCAGCTCATCGCGATTGCCCTCACGACCCAGATCCGGCTTGAGCTGCAGGCGCAACGGCAAGGCCGTGGCGGCATCCTTGTGCAGCGGCGCCGGCAAGTCCAACCCCAAACCGAGCAGACTGCTGGTCAGTGAAAAGTCGGCCTGCCCTTGCAGCATCCCGATTTGCAGTCGATAGCTCGCCTGGCCGCTGGCCACTTGCGCCAGCTTCGCGACGCTGCCCAACTCGGGCATGCGCCGCAGGGCTTCGGCGGTGGCCACGCCGGTCACGGTAAAGCGCAGGCCTCCATCCGCTTGAGTGCCGCCCTCAACCGCCAACTCACCACCCAAGGCACGCGCTTGTACGCCCTGCAACTTGACACCCTGACGGTCAAACTCGACGCTGCCTCGCGTCTGGGTCTGCAAGGGCAAGTCGGGCCGCAACCGTAAGTCGCCACCCAGCAACTGCACCGCACCTTTGACGACCGACTTGTCCAAATCATTCAGCGGCAGGTTCAGACTCAGCCGCAGATTCGCCGTGCCGCCGGCCGTCGCGGCCGCCAACAAACCACCGCTGGCCTCATTGACCGGCGACTGCCGCACAAACTGCAAGAGATCGGCGCCCGGCCCGCTGCCCTGTCCTTCAATCTCAAGCCTGTGTTTCAGCAACAAGTCCTTGATGCCGCCCTTGATGCCCGTTAGCTCGTAGGCGAATATCTTGGCCCGACCATTTTTGATCTGCATGCTGCCGCGATCGAACACCAACTCGGCATTGACATGCTCCAGCGCCGGCCAATTGGAGGGCCGCCCCTCGGCGCCGGGCACATAGAGCAGATCGACGTCGCGCGCCTGCGTCGTGATGCGGAACTGCCCGTCACGCTCTTTGTCTCCATCAAACGGAAATTTTGCCAACTCCCCGCGCAAGCGCACATTGATCGCCCGAGCCTCGCCGCCCCTGATGGCATCGCGCAGATAGTCGAGGGTATGGTCGCCGACCGCCAGCGGCAAATAATTCCGAATCTTGACGGCATCGATCTTGTCGAATTGCCCGGTCAGCTCCAACCAGCCCGGCAAACGGTTTTGCCCCGCCCGGTTGCCACTGCGCCAGACCGCATCAAACTCGCCGCGCAGGTCCTGGTTGGCCAACTCCAGGCGGCTGACACGCAACTCGATTTGCGCCGGCAGCTTCGGGCGGGCTTCAATCCGCCAGTCCAGTTTGGCGCTCATGCGCTGAATCGGCGGCAACGCTTGGCGGAACACGCCGGGCAGTTCGAGCGCGCCATCGGCCATGTTCAGTTGCGCCTGCCCACCTCGCTCATTGGCATCGAGTTGCAGCGTCAACCCGCTCAGACCCAGGCGCTCGGGCCCCGGTTCCGCGCCTTCCTTGCGCCCGCCCAGGCGCAGGCCTTCCAGCCGCCCTTTGACTTGGTAGCGCCGCGGCTCAATCACCGACCCATCCCAACTCGCGCTGAGCCGGCTCAAGACCCCCTGCGGCGCCATCTCGGCCAACCAGGCATGGGTCTCGGCCTCGAAGGGCAAGCGCTGGGCGAGTTGGTTCATCAAAGCCAAGTCCAGCCGCTCGGCCGACAACTCACCGCCAATGGGCAAACCGGGTTCGCTCTGCCCGGGTGCAACTTTGGGCAGGCGCAGCGCCAGCTTCCAGTCCGAACGCGGCCAGACCACGCCGTCGCCACTGACAAAACCCAGCTTGCTCGCCTGCAGGCTGAGCGTTTGCGCTTCATGCAGGAACTGCAAACGCCCCTCAATTTTTTCGAGATCCAGCATCTCGGCTTGCGGTGTCAGGCGCAGCTTGACGGTGCGCAAGGCCATGTCCGCCGTCACCCCATGCGGGCTGCCATGTTTGAATTCAATCCAGGCGCGCAAGGCGCCGTCGCCCTCGCTCAGTTCGAACGGCAAGTCGATATGGCGGCGCAACTCGCGCAGATCGGCGCGCGGCAAATCGGCAAAGAGCTGCCCGGTCCAGCCCTGGAAGTCACTGGGCCGCCCCAACAGTGCCTGAGTGAAGCGCCCTTGCAGGCCAAAACGCTGGCCCCATTCGGGTGGCGGTGTCGCGTCCAGGCGCAACTCATGGCGACGCACGCCATTGCGCAAGACCAAATTCAGTTCCGATAACTCCAGTGCCTGCGTGGCCCGGCGTTCATCGATCCAGCGCACCCGCCCATTCAGGATCACGAACTCATGTTGCGCGAGCAGCCAGTCGGCCCATTCCTCGGCCAAACCGGTGGACTCGGTCTGCACCGCTTCGTCGACACTCAAACCCGCCACAAAGAAGCGGCCCTTGGCGTCGCGCCTGACCTCGACCTGCGGCGCGTCGATCAGCAATTGCTCGAATCGCAGATTCAAGCTCAGCAAAGAGCGCGCCGACAAGGCCGCAGCCACCTTGGGCAAGCGCAGCGCTTCGCGCCCACTGGGGTCGAGCAAGCGCACCTCGCGCATCTCGATCGCCGGGATCCAGCCCCCGGACGTGACCTTGATGCTGCCGATGCGTACCGGAGCCCCTAAAGCATGTGAGGCGTGGCGCTCCAGTGCCGGACGCCATTCGTCGATGTGCGGCAGAATTGCCCAGTGCAAAACCAGCCAAGCCACCACCACCAAGCCCCACGCCAGCAAGAGCAAGGCCAAGGCCCATCCGATCAGACTGCGCAATAGGCGGCCGGGTCGTTTGAGCCAAAACAGGCGCGTGGACAGTGGGGATGGCTTTACTGACATTAAAAGGGGAGCAAGCCGTGAAGCAGAGTTCAAGTAGTTGGAAGCCGGCCACCATGGCCCTGAGTGCTGCCACCCTAGCATAGCGAGCCATGACAGCCATTGATTCCCCCATTGTCCCCGAGACTGCACCCGCCGCTTTGGCCGAACACAGCCGATTTGTGCAGCGAGTTCGGCGCCGTTATGCGGCCGAACTGAGTTTGCTGCCGGCGAGCCTGCCGGACCGGAGCGCCATCGAACAATTGGTTGCCAAATTGCAAGCCGCCGGCCGCCCGCTGGCCGCCGCGCTGCGGGTGGCTCGCCACCTGGTGTTGGAGCGCCTGGCGGTGCTGGACATCGAAGCCGGCGCCGCGATGGACGAAATCACCGAGGCGATGACCAGCTTGGCCGAGGTGACGCTGTGCCTGGCTTTGCAACAGGCCCGCGCCGAGCAAGACCTGCTCAGCGGCGCGGCCCGCAACGAGGCCGGCGAGGTAATCGAATTCTGGGTGCTCGGCATGGGCAAGCTGGGCGCGCGCGAGTTGAATGTGTCGTCCGACATCGATCTGATCTATGTCTACGACGACGATGGGCAAACCGAGGGCAATGCCGCTGGAAAGGGCTCGATTTCGGCGCATGAATATTTCGCGTTGGTCGCCAAACGGCTTTATGCGCTGATCGGCGAGGTCACCGATGACGGCCAGGTCTTCCGGGTCGATCTGGCGCTGCGACCAAACGGCAACTCCGGCCCGGCCGCCGTCAGCATGGCGATGCTGGAGGAGTATTTCCTGGTACAGGGCCGCGAGTGGGAGCGCTTTGCCTGGCTCAAGAGCCGCGTCGTCGCGCCGCTGGAGTCGGTGCAGATGGGCCGCGCGCTGGGCCTGCGCTCCTTGGTGACACCTTTTGTTTACCGCCGCTACCTGGATTACGGCGTCTTTGAGGGCTTGCGGCAATTGCACCGCAAGATCCGTGACGAAGCACGCTCACGCGCCGTCGGCCGACCCGAGCGAGCCAATGATGTCAAGCTCTCGCGCGGCGGCATTCGCGAGATCGAGTTCACCGTGCAACTGCTGCAAGTGGTGCGCGGCGGCCAGTTCCCCGAGATCCGCACCCGCTCGACCGTCAAGGCGCTGGCTCGGTTGGCCGAGCGCGGCCTGATGACGGCCGACGCGGCCGAAAAGCTCAGCGCCGCCTATGTCTTCTTGCGCCGGGTCGAGCACCGCATTCAGTTCCTCGATGATCAGCAGACGCATTGCCTGCCGAGCAGCGATGAGGACTTGAAATGGATCGCCCGCAGCATGGGTCTGACCTGCCAAAAAGAAGCCTGTGAACTGCTCGACCGGCTCGGCGAGGTGCGCGAAATCGTCGCCAATGAGTTCGACGCGCTATTGCACGACGGCCATGCGCCGGCCCATAGCAGCAATGGCTGCCGCAGTTGCAATGGGCCGGCCTTGCCGGTGGACGCGGAAGAGTTCTTGGCCAAATTGCCGGCCGAGTTGGCCACGGCGGTCAGGCGCTGGGCCGAACAGCCGCGCGTGCAAAGCCTGCGCGAGGAGTCGCGCCTACGCCTAGCCAAGCTGGTCGGGCGGGCCGCGGTTGCCGTGCGTGACGAAGCTTGCAGCATGGCGGCGGCGCTGCGCTTTGTCGACTGGATCGAGCCCCTGCTGCGGCGCGAAAGCTATCTGGCCTTGCTGGTCGAGCGGCCGGCGGTGCAGACAAGGCTGCTGCGCTTGCTGGGCCTGGCGCGCTGGCCGATGCGCTATTTGATGCTGCACCCCGGCGTGATCGACGAGCTGGCCGATAGCCGCCTGCAGCATGAGCGCTTTGACGGCGCCGGCTTCTTGAAAGATCTGCAAGATCGCCACGCGGCCTGGGAGCGCGGTGGCGAGGCGCATGAAGAGGCGCTGCTCGACACCCTCCGGCGCGCCCACCAGGCCGAAGTGTTCCGCACGCTGGTGCGCGACATCGAGGGCGAGATCACGGTCGAGCAGGCCGGCGATGAGTTGTCGGCGCTGGCCGATGCGATTTTGCAATGCACGATTGATTGGACCTGGGCGCGGCTCAAGCAGGCGCACCGGCCGACGCCGCGCTTTGCGGTGATCGCCTATGGCAAGCTCGGCGGCAAGGAGCTGGGCTATGGCGGCGACCTCGATGTGGTGTTCCTGTTTGACGACGCGGACGAAGCCGACAAAGACCTGGTGCCCGAGATCTACGGCGCCTTTGTGCGCAAGCTGATCACCTGGCTGACCGTGCGCACCTCGGCCGGCGAGTTGTTCGACATCGACACCGCGCTGCGCCCCAACGGCAACTCCGGCATGCTGGTGACCTCACTCGCCTCGTTCGAGAAATACCAGACCGGACGCGGCAGCAACACCGCCTGGACCTGGGAGCATCAAGCGATCACAAGGGCGCGCTTTTGCGCCGGTGACCCGGCCTTGGCCGAGCGCTTCGAGGCCGTGCGCCGCCATGTCTTGACCGCGCCGCGCGACCATGCGGCACTGCGCGTGGAGATACAGGCGATGCGCGACAAGGTGCGTGCCGCCCATCCCATCAAGGCCGGCAAATTCGACGTCAAGCACAGCCCCGGCGGCATGATGGACGCCGAGTTCGCGCTCCAATACCTGATCTTGGCCCATGCCGGCGCGCACCCGGAGTTGATCGCCAACGCCGGGGCGATTGCGCTGCTGCAGCGCGCTGAAGCAGCCGGCCTGTTACCGGCCGGCGTCGGCGCCCGGGCCGCCAATGCTTACCGCGAGCTGCGCCGCGCTCAGCACAAGGCAAGACTGGATGAGCAACCCACCGCAGTCGAGGCGGCGGACTTGGCGGCACTCGGCCTGGACTTGCACCGCAACGCCGTGCTGGCCCTGTGGCAGGCGGTCTTCGTCTGAGCCAGGCGAGCCATGCCTGGGGGGCCTTCGGGGCCTTCTTGGGCGTGGCCGCCTTGCTGGCATGGAGTTGGCCAAGCATAGGCCTGGACTGGCAGCCGCAGTTGGCGGCCACCGAACCCTGGCGCGCCTGGAGCGCTGCTTTTGTGCATTGGAGCCGCCAGCATTTATGGGCCAATCTATTGGCCTGCGCCGTTGTCACCTGGTTCGGCTGGGGCGCGCGCGTACCCAGTCGCTGTGCCTGGGCCTGGTTCATCGCCTGGCCCTTGACGCAACTGGCGCTGCTGCTGCAACCCACGCTGCTGCACTTTGGCGGTCTCTCGGGTGTGCTGCATGCCGGCGTGGCGGTGGTGCTGGTGGAGTTGCTGGCTAGGCAGGGGCGCGAGCGCCTGATCGGCGCCGGCGTCACGCTGGGCTTGCTCGTCAAGCTCTGGCAAGAGCAGCCGCTGGGCCCGCCCATGCGCCAAATGGCCGAATGGGACATCGCCGTGGTGCCGTTTTCACATTTGACCGGCGCGCTGGCCGGTGCGCTCAGCGCCCTCGGCTTGCTATGTCTGGCGCGGCGCCGGGCATAGTCCGGCCATGAGTGATTTGCGCAAAACACATCTCGACCGCGTCGCGGTCATCAGCCTCTTGCTGTGCTGCCTCTTGTGGGGCCTGAATCAGGTTGCGGCCAAAGCGGCCCTGAGCGAGATCGGCCCGCTCTGGCAGGCCGGCCTGCGCTCCCTGGTCGCGGCGCTCTTGGTTTGGGCCTGGGCGCAGGCGCGCGGCATCAAGTTGTTCGAGCGCGACGGTAGTCTGCGTGGTGGCCTGTTGGCCGGGCTGTTGTTCGGTCTGGAGTTCGCCTGCGTTTTTGTCGGCCTGCAATACACCAGCGCCTCGCGGATGGTGGTGTTCATCTATCTCAGCCCCTTTGTGGTGGCGCTGGGCATGCCTTTCATTGCGGCGTCGGAACGCTTGAATGCGCGTCAAGTGAGCGGCCTACTGCTGGCTTTTGTGGCGGTGGCCTGGGCGTTCTCGGAGGGCTTCGGCCAAGCCAACGGCAACCCAAGGCAATGGATGGGTGACGCGCTGGGCGTGTTGGCGGCGCTGTTCTGGGGTGGCACCACACTGACCATCCGTGCCAGCGCCTTGAGCCGAAGCTGCGCCGAAAAGACGCTGTTCTACCAGTTGGGCGTATCGGGTTTGGGCCTATGCCTGGCGGCGGCCCTGAGTGGCGAGGCTTGGCCGGCCGTTTGGACCTTGCGCCTGAGCGGCTTGATCCTATTTCAAACCGTCATCGTCAGCTTCGCCAGCTATTTGCTGTGGTTTTGGATGGTGCGGCATTACCCGGCCACCAGACTGGCAAGCTTCACCTTGGCGACACCGATGTTTGGCCTGCTCGCCGGCGCCTTGCTGTTGAATGAGGTCATCACGCTGCGGCTGATATTGGCGCTGATTGCGCTGGGAATCGGGCTTGTTCTGGTCAATCAGCGGCCGAAGCGGCAGGCAAAATAGAACCCATCACATGTCACCCCAAGTACTCACCTCCCCATTGAACCGCCGCCAATGCCTGCGCCGGGCGCTGGCTGCGCTGCCCACGGCGGGCTGGCTCGCCGGCGCAGACGCGCTCGCGACAGCGCCCGCCCTGGTGGCCGGGCCGGCCGATGTGATGGCCGATTACCAGCGTTTCTTGAACAAACGCGACGTCCTGCAACTCAGCGACTTCAGTGGCCCCTATTCGCGCCGCGACGTGGTGGAAGTGGCGCTCTTTCATCAAGCGCTGCACCGGGGCGGTTGGCAGGCCCCACTCGAGTTTCAGGACATGCCCTCGGTGGAGCGCTTGTTGCGGGAACTGGGTACAGGACATGTCGTGTCCAGCAGCACCAGTTATTGGAGCGAAGACATCAGCGGCGCCGAAACCCATGTCCAACTGAGTCAGGCGGTGATAGGCAATGGCGAGTTCGAGGCCGGCTTCTACACGGTGGAGAGCAACACGCGGGCGATGAAGGCCGGCAACTTGAAAGACCTGCAGGCCTTGAGCGGGCTGTCCAATCAGACTTGGCTGGTTGACTGGCGCAACTTGGGCCGCTTGGGGCTACGCGCACAACATGTCACCAACTGGGAGTTGATGCCCAAGATGGTGGCGGCCGGCCGGGCCGATTTTTTGCTGGCGCCGTTTCAGGCTACGTCCGATCTGAGTTTGCAGGTCGGCGCTGTGCGCTTGACTCCCATACCCGGCATCAAGATCGGCATGCAAGGGACCCGGCATTACCTGATTTCGAAAGCCCACCCGGACGGACAGCGCTTGCAGGCCGCCCTCAACATCGGCTTGCAGCAACTGCGCCAGCAAGGCGTGATCCGCAAGGCTTATGTGCAATCGGGCTTTTTCAACCCGCGCGTCAGCGATTGGCTGAAGCTCTGATCGCTGCGGGCAAGACCTGGCGCCATGGCGACAAAAGGGCCGGCGTCCTCACCGTAGACTGAGCCTCCTTTTCATAAGCCTTCAGGACGTCAAGCCATGATTCAACTTTGCGGATTTTCGCTTTCCAATTACTACAACAAGGTCAAATTCTTCATGCTGGAGAAGGGCATCGCCTTCGAGGAGCAGTTGGTGATGACGCACTCGCACGACGAGGCCGTGTTGGCTTGCAGCCCGCTCGGCAAGGTGCCTTTCATCCGCACCGCGCAAGGCTCGCTGTGCGAGAGCCAGATCATCCTTGACTATCTTGAAGCCGCCCACCCAAGCCCGGCGCTGTTGCCGGCCGACCCCTTCGAGGCGGCCAAGCAGCGCGAGCTGATCGCCTTTATCGAGCTGCATCTGGAACTGGTCGCCCGCGAACTGTACGGGCAAGCATTCTTCGGCGGCACGGTCAGCGAGGGCACAAAAGCGCGCGTCCACAAACTGCTGGTCGGCCATATCGCAGGCTTCAAACGCCTGGCTCGCTTTGCCCCCTATGTCGGCGGCGAGCAGTTCACCATGGCCGACTGCGCCGCTTGGGTCAGCCTGCCCTTGATCGCGATGGCCAGCAAGGCGGTGCTGGGCGAAGACCTGCTGGCGGCGGGCGGCATCGATTGGAAACCCTATGCCAAGCTGATCGGCGAGCGCCCGGCGGCGCTGAAGGTGGCGGCGGATCGCAAGGCCGATCAGGACCGCATCGCGCTGCTCAAAGCGCAGGGCGGCTAAGCCCGTTTTCTGCCTACTGCTCCGTTTCATCCCTCGTTTTCTGCGGACTGTCGCCTGAGCCTAGGGCAGCGGTGGGGCCTTTGTTATGGTGTCATACATCAGCAACACACAGGCCTCAGGTCATCGTTGATATGCACAACTGGAACGACACCGCCCCCATCTACCAGCAGCTGGCCGACCGCTTGGCCGTACAACTGCTGGACGGAGAACCGCCCGAAGGCGACGCCATGCCTTCGGTACGAAAACTGGCCAGCCAGTATTTGATCAATCCACTGACAGTCAGTCGCGCGCTGCAAAGCCTGGTCGACAACGGCCTGGTGGAAAGCCGCCGCGGCATCGGCATGTATGTGCGCGGCGGTGCCAGGGCACGCCTGCGGCAAAGCGAGCGCGAACAGTTTTTGCAGACCGAATGGCCGCTGCTGCGCGAGAAGCTGCAGCGCCTGGGCCTGAGCGCATCCGACTTGACTTGGGAGACGAAATGAGCAATTTGATCGAAGCCCGCGACTTCAGCATTCGCTACGGCATGGGCAGCAAAGCCAAGACCGCCGTTGACAACATCACGTTCAACATTCCCAAGGGCCGCGTGATCGGCTTGCTGGGCCACAACGGCGCCGGCAAGACCTCGCTGATGAAAGCCATGGTCGGACTGATCGCCGGCAGCGGCGAGCTGAAGGTGCTGGGCCTGGACCCGCGCAACCAGCGCAACGAGTTGCTGCAGTCCATGTCCTATATCCCCGACGTGGCGGTGTTGCCGCGCTGGGCAAGAGTGGATGAACTGATCACCTTGATGAGCGGCCTGCAGCCGCGCTTTTCGGCCGAACGCGCTCGGGTGCTCTTGCAGCGCACCAGCGTCGGCCCGCGTGACAAGGTCAAGAGCCTGTCCAAGGGCATGGTGACGCAGTTGCATCTGGCGCTGATCGCCGCCATCGACACCAAGTTGATGATTCTGGACGAGCCGACGCTGGGCCTGGACGTGATGTCGCGCAAGAGTTTTTACGAGATGCTGATCGACGAATGGTGCGACGGCGAGCGCACGGTATTGATCTCGACCCACCAGGTCGAGGAGATCGAAACCCTGCTCAGCGACGTGATGATGTTGGACGAGGGCAAGTTGGTGCTGAACATCAGTCTGGAGGAAATGGACACGCGCTTCGTGGCCCTCTCGCATGACTCGGCGGCTGCCGACGCGGTGGCTGACGCCCACCCGCTGCTGCGCTACCGCCAGCAAGGCCGCGCCGCCGCGCTGTTTGACGGCGCGCCGCCCGCCCATGTGGCGGAACTCGGCCAACGTTTTCGCCCGAGTTTGGTTGATTTGTTCATGGCGCTGACTCGCAAGCCCGAGCTGCAATCCCGTTCAACCATTTGAGTCGCCAGGAGAGAAACCATGTTTTCGACAAGATTTAAGACGCTGTTGCAGCGTGAATGGATGCAACACCACTTCGGTTGGCTGGTCGTGATGCTAGCCTTCCCTTTGATCATCTTGATTGCCATGCCATTTGGGCCGCTCCACTTGGATGATCATGTGCCACCGCCGACGATGCTGGCGGCGGCGGTGATCGGCATTTCGACCATTGCCGTCTTCGGCATCACGTTTTTGGTCACTTCGTTCCAACTTTCAGGCTTGGCCCGCCGTGACACCCAAGACCGCACCATCGAGTTCTGGATGTCTCTGCCGGGCAGCCACAGCGAGAGCATCTTGGCAACGCTCTTGATGCATACGGTCTTTGTGCTGGTGCTGGCCCTCGGTATCGGCGCTGCCATGGGCGTGCTGCTGTCCATTGGCGTGGTGATCAAGGCAATGGGCTTCGGCGCGCTGATGGATGTGTCCTGGTGGGCTTTGTTGGTGGCCGGCGCGGCCGGCTTGGCCCGAATGGCTTTCGGCACGCTGCTGTTCACCCTGTGGCTCGCGCCGCTGTTCATGGTCTTGATGGCGGCAAACGCTTGGCTGAAGCGTTGGGGCACCCCGGCTGTAATTGCTGCGGTCGTGATCGGCGGCAATGTGCTGGACAAGCTTTATGGCAATCCGATCGTCTGGAACTTGCTGCATGCCCAGTTCGACGGGGCGGGTCGCGCCTTGATGGATGCCAGCAACCAGATGCGCGGCGGTTCGATTGCGCCGGAATCGATGCCGCAATTCATCAGCCAGTTTGCCGGCTGGGCCTTGAATGATGCCGGAGCGGCCTTGGCGCAAACCGCCTCGCTGCACTTCGTCGGTGGTTTGGTGATTGCTGCAGCCTGCTTCGGTTTGGTGATTCTGTATCGCCGTCAAAACCACTGAAGCCGTTTCACCGCCTAGCCCAGAGAGCCCGCGCAATGCGGGCTCTTTTTTTCTTCATCCAGCCTTCAGCCGCGCCGCTCGCCATTGCGCTACCGCCCGTGGCAGCTCAGCCAGATCGGTGATGACGCGAGCGCCGCTCATCGTCAACGGGCGCTTCATCAGCGTGGCGCTACCGCCCGCCCAGAGCTCGATCTGCGCCGGCAAGACCGCCCGCGCATCGCTCAAGCCACGCCTCACCACGCTGGCCGCCATCAAGCCGCTGAAACTCAGGGCCACGATGTCACTGCCATGCGCGGCCGCAGCCCGTGGCAACTCATCGACAGGGGTCTGCACGCCCAAGGACAGGCATTGACAGGCTTCGACCGCCAGCAAGGCCTCTACCATCAGCAAGCCCAAACCATGAGGCTCGCCGGGCAAGGTAGTCAACAGCACGCGCGGCCGCCCACCCGTCAGCTGGGCAGACACGGTCTGCATCGCCTGGCGCAACAACTGCTTCACCGTCTCGGTATAGATATGCTCCTCAAACACCTCCAACTCGCCGCGCATCCAACTTTCCCCCACAAGCCGGGTCAGCGGCGCGACCACAGATTTCACAAAACCACTCAGGCCTTGACGCATCAGGCTCTGCGCCAGATGCCGGCGGAATTCGTCGACCTGATGTTCGCGTAGCAAGCGCAGGCAAACCTTCATTTCTTCAACTTGCGAGGCGCCCGCCGAAACGGCTGCCGATGCGCTGTCTTGGCGGCGCGGGGCGAGCACATGAGGCCGTTCTTGCAATAGCAGCTCCAGCGCTTCCAGGCTGGCCGGCACGACGCGCCCGGGCCTATGGCCGGCGTCCAGCAAGCGCCTCAACAGCCGCAAGCGCTGCACTTGCTCATTTGAATAGACCCGATCACCGCTGCCGTCTCGCTGCGGCAGAGGGAAGCCATAACGGCGCTCCCACACGCGCAGCGTGTCCTTGCTCAAGCCGGTGTCGCGCTCAACTGCGGCGATGCCTATCGAGCCCGCGTCTTTGTCCGCTGAGGGGGTGGCCTCGCTCATCGCAGGCTTTCGGCAGACTGCTCATTTGCGCTCGTGAACTTGAACCCAAGAACGGCGGCAGATCCCGTCACATCAAACATGGAAAGCCCTTGAAATATTTGCCTTGTCCTAGACAAACAGAGACAAAATTGAAATTTTCACATAATATAAGCGCAAGCTCTTGATTTGACCAGGACAAATAATGAACAACACCCATGCAATCGCCAAGCTCTGCAAGGTCTTTCTGCCCGCCCTGATGGCCTGTTCGGCGGTGGCCAGCCACGCTGCACCCACCTCACCTGCGGCTTGCCCCGCGCTGCTGCAGCGCGAGATGCCGCGTTTGCAGGATGAAAAACCACAAGCCTTGTGCCAATACGCCGGCAAGGTCGTGCTGGTGGTCAACACGGCCAGCTTTTGCGGTTTCACTTCTCAGTACAAGGCGCTTGAAGCCCTGGCCGAGCGCTATGCCGATCGTGGCTTGGTGGTCTTGGGCTTCCCGTCCAATGATTTCGGCAGCCAAGAACCCGGCAGCAATAAAGAGATCGCCGAATTCTGCGAAAACACCTTCAATGTGAAGTTCCCGATGTTTGCAAAATCGGTGGTCAAGGCGGGCAAGCCCGACACCAATCCGCTCTTTGCCGACCTGATCAAACGCAGCGGCAGCGCGCCGAAATGGAATTTTCACAAATACCTGATTTCGCGCGACGGGCAGCAAGTCATCAGCTTCTGGTCGACCACAGATCCCCTGAGCAGCAGCGTCACCACCGAGGTAGAACGACTGCTGGCCAAGCCCTGATTACAAGCCGAGTTCGTCATGACCGCGCAAAACGTTCTGCCATCCTTCGGGCTCAGCAAGGAAACCATGCTTTGTGCCGCTAATGCCGAATTCGAACGCAAAAATTTGCCATTAACAAATCAATTCAACGGCCTTTGTAAACAATTGCAAACGCAAGAAAATCTTCGCAATTCTTTCGAAAATTCGATAGCATTGCCACACTTACAGTCGCAAAGTCACTCCCTCAACGGAGCAGCAATCTCGAAGCCGTTTTCCTCCTCCTCCCTCCCTCCCTCGTTGGCTTCGAGGCACTTTGCGACTACTTTTATTCCAGGGGCTTGCGCCGTTAGCGCAAGCCCCTTTTCATTTTCCGCATCATTGCGCGAAACGCTCGCCAGCGGCGCCGGCCATGCCGCCGGCTTGCTGCCCTTTTTAAGTGAAATAGCGCAAGCGCCCGCCGGCCCGCAAAAATCGCCGCGCCGCGTCGCCGTCATCGGCTCGGGCATTGCCGGCCTGTCAACGGCCTGGGCGCTCAGCAATCAGGCCCAAGTCAGCTTGTTCGAGGCGAATGACTACTTCGGCGGCCACACGCATACCGTGGACATCGAACTGGAAGGCCAGCGTCACGGCGTGGACACCGGCTTTCTGGTCTTCAACGAGCGCACCTACCCGCTGCTGATCGAGCTGTTCAAACAGCTGGATGTCACGGTTGCGCCGAGCGAGATGTCTTTTTCGGTGCAAGTGGCCGATCAGCAGCTGGAATGGAGTGGCAGCAATTTGAACGGCGTGTTCGCGCAGCGCGCCAACCTGTTTCGCCCCGCCTTCTGGGGCATGCTGGCCGACCTGCAAAAATTCAACCGCCTCTGCACCGATCTGGCCACGCGTGGGCAAGAGGCGGCCTTGGCCCAACCGATCGGCGACTTCCTCAGACAACATGGCTTCAAGCCGGCCTTCCGGGATTGGTATCTGCTACCGATGGTCGCTTGCATCTGGTCCTGCCCGACCCGGCAGATGCTGGAGTTCCCGATCTCGACGCTGATCCGCTTCTGCCATAACCATGGTTTGCTGCAGGTCACCAATCGGCCGCAGTGGTACACGGTGCGCGGGGGCGCCAAGCGTTATGTCGACAAGCTGTTGAGCCGGATCTCCGACGCGCGGCTGAGTTGCCCGGTGCAGAGCGTGCGCCGTTTGGCCGGGGCCGGCGTGGAGATACAAACTGCCCGCGGCGTAGAAACCTTCGATGAAGTGGTGATGGCTGGCCACAGCGATCAGTCGCTGGGCCTGCTGGCCGAGCCCAGCAAAGAGGAGCGGCAAATCCTGGGGGCCATTCCCTACCATCGCAACCGAGCGGTGCTGCATACCGACAGCGAGCTGATGCCGCGCCGCCAACGCGCCTGGGCCGCATGGAACTACGAACATGGGGACAAGCAGTCGGGCGGTGAGCAGCGCGCCGTTTGCCTGCATTACTGGCTGAATCGACTGCAACCCTTGCCCTGGCAGCAGGCGGTCTTGGTTTCCTTGAACCCGGTGCGAGAGCCGGCGGCGAACAAAGTCCTGGCCGAATTCGACTACGCCCATCCGGTGTTTGACCGCGCGGCGGTGGCGGCGCAAGCGCGCCTGCCCTTGATTCAGGGCGAGGGTCATGTCTGGTACTGCGGCGCCTGGACGCGTTATGGCTTCCATGAGGACGGCCTGCTGTCCGGGCTGACGGTCGCCAAGCAATTGCTCGAACGCTGGGCACAAGAAACGCCCGGTCACAAGAGGCCGGCATGAACGCAATCGCCACCGGCACCGCATCTTGGCCCGAACAAGCGCTGATCGGCCGCGGCCAGGTGCGCCATCGCCGCCTGCGCCCGGCCCAGCATGCCTTTGCCTACCGCAGCTATTTCCTGATGCTGCCGCTGCGAGCCTTGCGGCGCACACCCTGCCCGGCCCTGCATCGCAACGGCCGCTTTTCAGGCCTGCGCTGCTTGAGCTTCTCGGATGCCGACCATGGTGAAGGCGGCCCCGATTGCCTGGCTTGGCTGGATGACTTGCTAGCCCGCGAAGGCGTGCCTGATGCCGACGGCGAGGTCTGGCTGCATTGCTACCCACGCGTACTCGGCCATGCCTTCAAGCCGGTCAGTTTTTGGTATTGCCAGCGCGCCGATGGCGGCCTGGCGGCCATCGTTGTCGAGGTCAACAACACCTTCGGCGAGCGCCATTGCTACTTGCTGCAAGGCCCCGATTTGGCGCTCGGACGGGAGCTGCTGGCCAGCAAGGTCTTCCATGTATCGCCGTTTTGTCGCGTCGCCGGCCGCTACCGCTTTCGCTTCATGCACAGCAGCGGGCCGGCCGGGCAATGGCGCACCGTCGCCCGCGTCGACCATGAGGACGAGTTTGGCGAACTGCTGCTGCAGACCAGCATCAGCGGCCAGTTGCAGCCGCTGACCGAGGCAAGCGCCCGCGCCGCATTTTTTGCCATGCCGGCCTTGAGCCTGATGGTGCTGGCTCGCATCCATTGGCAGGCCATGCGCCTATGGCTCAAACGCGTGCCATTTTTTGGCAAACCCAGCCCTCCCGAGTCTCTTTTGTCCCGCTGATAGCGCAGGTCCAGCATGAACTCCACCACCTTCAAACACCGCCTCGCCTTGCCCGACGACGCACCCCGAGCCGCACGCAACGTGTTTGCGCTGCTCGCTCACCTCCGCCATGGCAGCCTGAATGTGCAAATGCCCGATGGCGCGACCGCCCATTTCGGCGATGCCGACGGGCCGCGCGCCGCCTTCCGCATCCGCGACTGGGCGGTCTGCTCGGCAAGCCTGCGTTCGGGTGACATCGGCTTTGCCGAAAGCTATGTGGCCGGGCACTGGAGCACGCCCGATCTGCGCGCGCTGCTGGAGCTTTTCATCCGCAATCGCGACAGCCTGGACCAAGCGATCTTCGGCTCCTGGTGGGGGGCCGCGCTGCACCGGCTGCGCCATCTGTTCAGGCGCAATAGCCGCGCCGGCAGCCGCAAGAATATTCACGCGCATTACGACATCGGCAATGACTTCTACAAGCTCTGGCTGGACCCGAGCATGAACTACTCCAGCGCCTGGTTCGAGGCCGGTGCGCAGCAATCGCTGAGCGAAGCGCAGACGGCCAAGATGCAGCGCGCGCTGCGTGAATGCGGCGTGAAGCCCGGTGGCCGCGTGCTGGAAATTGGCTGCGGCTGGGGCGCCGTCGCCGAGACCGCCGCGCGCGACTTTGGCGCCGCGCTGACCGGCGTCACCTTGTCCAGCGAACAACTGGCCTGGGCGCTCAATCGCTTGGCTGCGGCCGGCCTGAGCGAGCAGGCGGATCTGCGCCTGCAGGATTACCGCGACATCCAGGACCCGGCCTTTGACGCCTTGATCTCGATCGAGATGTTCGAGGCGGTCGGCCAGGAATATTGGGACGGCTACTTCAAGACCGTCCACGCCAAACTGAAACCGGGTGGCCGCGCCTGCATACAGACCATCACCATCCGCGATGATTTGTTCGAGCGCTACAGCCGCAGCAGTGACTTCATCCAGCAATACATCTTCCCCGGTGGCATGCTGCCCAGCCCGAGCAAGTTCCGCGCCCATGCGGCCAAAGCGGGGCTGCGTGTCGTCAACGAGCTGGCCTTCGGGCAAGACTACGCGCGCACGCTGCAACTCTGGCGCGATGCCTTTCTGCGCCACGAGGGTGCTGTGCGCGAGCAGGGTTTTGACACCCGCTTCTTGCGCCTGTGGGAGTTCTACCTCGCCTATTGCGAAGCGGCTTTTGCGGCCGGCAATACCGATGTGATGCAGTTCACCTTGCTCAGAGACTAGGCCATGCGCAGGCGCAGCGTTTGCCATCTTGGCGCGGCCACCACCCTGGCTGCGCTAGTCGGAACGCCCGGGTGGGCGCGGGCACAGACTCAGCCCCCCGAATTGCTCAACTTGCGCCAACTGGCGCAGGCGCAGATGCGCTTCTTCGGTCTGCTTATTTATGACATCAGGCTCTGGGCACAGAGCCAGGTGGATGCGCAAAACTGGCATCAGCAAGTGCTGGCCCTGGAGCTGGAATATGCGCGAAGTCTGAGTGGCCGCGAAATTGCCAAACGCTCGCTGGCCGAGATGCGCCGCCAAACCGACATCGGTGCCGAGCAGGCGCAGCGCTGGCTGAGCGAAATGGAGGCCGCCTTTCCCGACGTCAAGGCCGGCGATCGCATCAGCGGATTGAATGAACCCGGCGAGGCCATCGTCTTCTTCGTCAACGGCCGCTTGCAAAAGCGCATCACCGACCCGCTCTTCGGCCGGCTCTTCCTGGGCATCTGGCTGGCGCCGCAAAGCTCCGAGCCCGGCCTGCGCAGCCAGTTGTTGGGGGGAGCCGGTGGAGGCCGCTGAAGCCGGCAGCGGTTTGCGGCTGAGCCGCGCGGCCGGCGCTCGCTATGGCGCGCTGGGCTTTGCGCTGGCCTTCGTCGCGCTGCCGCTCTACATCAGCCTGCCGGCCCATTACGCGCAAGAGTTCGGCATGCCCCTGGCGCTGCTGGGGGCGCTGCTGCTCGCTGCGCGCCTGGCCGACGCCTTGATCGACCCCTGGATTGGCCGCTTGTGCGATAGCTGCCTGAACCACCACAGCGCCCGCGTGCTGCCGCTGATGGCCGCCGCAGCGCTGCTTTTGCTGCTGGGCTTTATCGGCTTGTTCTTCCCGCCCTGGCGTGAACCAGGCGCCTTGCTGGCCTGGTGCGCAGGCTTCTTGCTGCTGACCTATTTCGGCTACAGCCTGCTCAGTGTGATGCACCAAGCCTGGGGCGCGCGCCTGGGCGGTGCCGCGCTGGAACAAACCAGGGTGGTGGCGTGGCGCGAGGGCTGGGCGCTGGCCGGCGTGATCTGCGCCAGCCTCTTGCCGACCTTGATTGGCCTCGCGGCCACCGCCGCCGCGCTCGGCTTGGCCTTGTGCATAGGCCTCTTGCTGCTGAGCCGGGCACCGCGCGCGCCGGCCTCGCCGGCAGAAGCAGGCAAGGCCGGCGGCAGCGCAAGCGCGCAGGTCTGGCGCTCGCGTGCGTTTAGGCGCCTGCTGGCGGTATTTTTGTTGAATGGCATCGCGGCGGCGATCCCCGCCAGCCTGCTCTTGTTTTTTGTCCGTGACCGCCTGCAAGCGCCGCAATGGGAGGGGGCTTTCCTGGGCCTTTACTTTGTTGCGGCAGCCCTCTCCTTGCCGCTGTGGCTGCGAGGGGTGGCGCGCATCGGGCAGGCGCGCAGCTGGGGCATCGGCATGCTCTTGGCGCTGGCGGCCTTTGCCTGGGCCGCGGCGCTGGGTGCCGGCGACAGCCTCGCGTTCGCGCTGATCTGCTTGGTCAGCGGCGTCGCGGTCGGCGCCGACCTGGCCATACCCGGCGCCATGCTGGCCCGCGTGGTGCAAGACGCGGGCCTGGGCGGCCGGTCCGAAGGTGCGTTTTTTGGCTGGTGGAATGCGGCCAACAAGCTCAACCTGGCCTTGGCCGCCGGCCTCAGCCTGCCGCTGCTGCAAATGCTGGCCTATGCGCCCGGCCGCCGTGACGCCGACGCCTTGCGGGCCCTCACGCTCGCCTACTGCCTGCTGCCCTGTGTGCTGAAACTATTGGCCGCCGGCCTGCTTTATCTGTTCTGGATTCGCCCCGAAGGGGCCGAGGAGTCACCATGAATCTGCTATTTTTCAAGCTCCGCTTGGCGCTCAAAGTGGGCGCATTGGCGCTCTTGCTGGCCGGCTGTGCCGCGCCGAGCCCGGCCGACTATGCGCAAGAGCGCCCCAAGCTGGAACTTCGCCAATACTTCGACGGCCCGCTGCTGGCGCACGGCATCTTTACCGACCGCAGCGGCCAGGTGAAGCGCCGCTTCACCGTCCAGCTGAACGGCAAATGGCAAGGCGACACCGGCGTGCTGGAGGAAGACTTCGATTACAGCGACGGCAGCAAAGAGCGCCGCGTCTGGACCATCAAAGACCTCGGCAATGGACGCTACAGCGGCACGGCGGCGGATGTACTGGGCGCGGCCCAGGGCGAGGCCGCCGGCAACGCGCTGCGCTGGAGCTACACGCTCAAACTGCCGGTCGACGGCAAGGTCTACGAGGTCGA
This sequence comes from Roseateles oligotrophus, assembly GCF_025717515.1. Lineage (GTDB taxonomy): Bacteria > Pseudomonadota > Gammaproteobacteria > Burkholderiales > Burkholderiaceae_C > Paucibacter_A > Paucibacter_A oligotrophus. Next base: position 132,603 of record NZ_JAJIRN010000009.1, on the reverse strand, counting down.
TTTTGACGATTGGATGTACCTGATCGACGACAAGGTGATGCTCAACAAGGCGCGCATGAGCAAATTCGGCATCGAGCTTGGCAATGTCACGCTGTCTTTTCAAAAGCTCTGAGCCCGCATGTCCTTGAATCCCAAAATCACCCATTGGCAGGGTCGCATCGTCTGGCTGATTGGCGCGTCCAGCGGCATCGGCCAGGCCTTGGCCCATAGCCTGCATCTGGCAGGCGCGCGCGTGCTCGTTTCGGCCCGCCAAGTGGAGCTGTTGCAGACCTTTGTCGCCGAACATCCCGGCAGCTTGGCCCTGCCGCTCGATGTATTGGACGCGCCGGCCTTGAAGCAGGCCACCCAGTCCATTGTCGGCAGCCATGGCCGCATCGACCTAACGATCTATTGCGCCGGCTACTACCAGGCGATGCAGGCCCAAAATTTCTCGCTCGCCGAGGCAAAGCGGCATATCGAGGTCAACTATGTCGGCGCCTTGAACCTGCTCGACGCGCTGCTGCCGCAACTGCTTTTGCAAGCGCATCAAGGTTGCGCCGGCCATCTCAGCCTGGTGTCCAGCGTGGCGGGCTTTCGCGGCCTGCCCAAGTCACTCGCTTACGGCCCGTCGAAAGCGGCCTTGAGCCATTTGGCCGAGGCGCTCTACCTCGACCTATCCGGCAAGGGCATCGGCGTCTCGGTGATCCACCCCGGCTTTGTCGAAACGCCGCTGACCGCGCAAAATGACTTCAAGATGCCGGCGCTGATCAGCCCGGACGCGGCGGCCCAAGCCATCATCAAGGGCTGGCGCCAAGGCAAATTCGAGATTCACTTCCCCAAACGATTCACGTTCTGGCTGAAGGCGCTGCGCCTGCTCGGCCATGGCAGCTACTTCGCCTTGATCCGGAAACTCACTCAAACATGAGCACTCACGCCGACCCGCGCGCCGCTGCGGCGATCCATTTCTTCGAGCAACTGAGGGCCGAAGATGTGCAATGGATGGGCAAGCTTTACACCGAGCAAGCCTTTTTCAAGGACCCCTTCAATGAGGTCCATGAGTTGGTCGGTGCGCAGCGGATCTTCGCCCATATGTTCGAGTCACTGGATGCGCCGCGCTTTGTGGTGCTGGACGGCCTGGTACAAAACGATCAGTGCTTTTTGACCTGGGATTTCAACTTTCGACTCAAAGGGCAGACCCAACAGCGGCGCATCCACGGCAGCAGCCATCTGCGCTTTGCCGCCGATGGGCGCATTGCCTATCACCGCGATTATTGGGACGCGGCCGAGGAGTTTTACGAAAAACTGCCCTTGTTGGGCGGGCTGCTGCGCCTGATCAAACGGCGGCTGACGGTCGATCAGCGCAACCAGCCCTTGCGGCGGAAGTAGATAAACGGCGCGGCCACCGAGGCGGCCATCAAGCCCAGCGCAAAGGGGTAGCCCCAGCTGTAGTCCAACTCGGGCATGTACTTGAAATTCATGCCATAGATGCTGGCGATCAGCGTCGGCGGCAGCAACGCGACGCTGGCCACCGAGAAGATCTTGATGATCTTGTTCTGGTTGATATTGATGAAACCGACCGTCGCGTCCATCAAGAAGTTGATCTTGTCGAACAAGAAGGCGGTGTGCGAGTCGAGCGAATCGATGTCGCGCAGAATCTGCCGCGACTCCTCGAACTGCTCGGCATTGAGCATGCGGCTGCGCATCATGAAGCTCAAAGCGCGCCGTGTATCCATCACGTTACGACGGATGCGCCCGTTCATGTCTTCCTCGCGTGCGATTGCCGACAGCACCTCGCCGGCCTCGGCGTCATTGACATCCTTCTTCAACACGCGGGCGCTGACGGTTTCGAGCTTGTCGTAGATGCCCTCCAGGATGTCGGCCGAATATTCGGCATCGGCGTCGTACAACTTCAGCAACACATCCTTGGCATCTTCGATCAGTGCCGGGATACGCCTTGCGCGCAGGCGCAGGAGGCGAAACACCGGCAAGTCTTCGTTATGAATCGAAAACAGCACATTGTTGTAGAGGATGAAAGCGACGCGCACATTGCGGGTGTTGGCGTCGTCATCGATCAAGAAGTCGGAGCGGATGTGCAGTTCGCCGTTGTCTTCTTCGTAAAAGCGCGCCGACTCTTCCAGGTCTTCGTCGACGATGTCCTCGGGAATGGTCAGACCGAAGCGGTCCTTGATCCAGCCCTTTTCCTCGGCACTGGGCAGCTCCAAGTCCACCCAAACCGGACGCGACTGGGCCAAATCCTCGGCGGACTCAATTTCTTCTTGGAAAAGCCCGCCCTTCAGGCGTCCGTTGTCGAGCGTGAAAACATTCAGCATGCAGATCTCCAGCGCCATTGCGCCGCATTGAGTCTGGACGGGCTCGCCGTCCGGGAGTGGGGGTGGGGTGTAACCGTCTCACTCCGGACAATCGGCTGATTGAGTCAATCAAGGCCGATAGGCGATGGTGTGGACGGTCACCTAGGGTGATCGCTATCCAAGAATTGGCTCCGAGGCTGTAGGGCCACAATTATCACCGAGCCCAAGCCAACTTCGGCCGAAACCAATCATTTAGCCGCTCCAAAACGGACTCGGCACCAGCCGCAGACCGAGCACAAATGAAGTAGAACGGACTATGCCCACTCCAAATCCCGTAAAGCACTTGTCACGAAAGCCTATCCGGTGCAAACTGGATTTGCCGACTCACTACTCAAGCCGAATACGCGACCCAGCAAAAAATCAACTCGTTCTTTGTATTTTTTCTTCTCTCTGTCTTCTCGATTTCCCTTGTGAAAGGAGGCTTTATGAACCTGACAATCAGTGGCCACCATTTGGAAGTAACGCCGTCTCTGCGTGAGTATGTACTCACAAAGCTTGACCGAGTGACCCGCCATTTTGACCAAGTCGTTGACATCAACGTCTTGCTCACCGTGGAGAAGCAAAAGGAAAAGGAACGTCGGCAAAAGGCCGAGGTCACCGTGCATGTAAAGGGCCGCGACATCTTCGTTGAGCATTCCGCCGAAGATCTCTATGCCGCCATTGATCAATTGATGGACAAGTTGGACCGGCAGGTCTGCCGCCATAAGGATCGTCTGCAAGATCATCATCACGTATCTGCCAAGCGCATGGCAACATCAGCGCCCGGCGCCGATTCTTGAGTAAATGGAAATAGCCGAGCAACACGCTTGGCTCCTCAGCAAGGCGATCCACGGATCGCCTTTTTGCTGTGCGAAAGCGCTATACCCTATGAACTTTCGCTATTTACAAAAAAATGTTGCTGTGCAACAGCGATATGTGCGATTGTTCACCCAGCCTTGCGCAGGACACCCCCACAAGTCGGCCAGCTTTCTATAATTCACCGCTTAAATATTGAATAAGCGTCCTGCCCAAGGCATTAGCCCGATTCAGCGCTTTGACACCATGAACCGTCTCGCCGCCATCCTCCCGTCCAGCAATGTGCTGGTGAATGTGGACGCCTCCAGCAAGAAACGTGTTTTCGAGCAGGCCGGCCTATTGTTCGAGAACCATCACGCGATCTCGCGTGCCTTGGTGGCCGACAATCTGTTTGCGCGCGAACGACTGGGGTCTACGGGCCTTGGACATGGGGTTGCCATTCCGCATGGCCGCATCAAGGGCCTGAAGAATCCTCTCGCCGCGGTGCTGCGCATACAGCAGGCCATAGGTTTCGACGCGCCGGATGACGAGCCGGTCAATTTACTGATTTTTTTGCTCGTACCCGAGGCGGCAACCCAGCGGCATTTGGAGATACTGTCTGAAATCGCCGAAATGCTCTCCGATCGTGACCTGCGCGAACGGCTCAAATCCGAAACCGACGCCGTCGCACTGCATGGCCTGATTGCAGGCTGGCAGCCGCTCAAGTCGGTAGCCTGATCAAACCAAGCCCAAGACCAAAACTCAGTGAAACCCACCTCCATCAGCGCCGACCGCCTCTTTGAAGAACATCGGGAGGCGCTGAGGTGGGAATGGATCGCCGGCCACGCGCACCCCGAACGCCGCTTTGATGAGGCGGCAGTACGCGACGCTCACTCTGCCGCCGATCTGGTCGGTTACCTCAACTACATCCACCCCTACCGCGTCCAACTCGTGGGTCGCCGAGAGGTTGCCTATTTGAGCGAAGCCACGGGAGAAGTGCTGGATAGGCGCATCTCCCGCATCGTCACGCTGGAGCCCCCCGTCATCATCGTGGCCGATGACCAGATTCCGCCCGACCGTTTGGTGGCGATGTGCGACCGGGCCGAGATTCCGATGTTCGTCACCGCCGAGCCTGCGGGCCATGTGATCGATGTGGTGCGCGCCTACTTGGCCCATCTGTTCGCCAATCGCACCACCCGCCACGGTGTCTTCATGGATATCCTGGGTCTGGGCGTGCTGTTGACCGGCGAGTCCGGCCTGGGCAAGAGCGAGTTGGGGCTGGAGCTGATCTCGCGTGGTCACGGACTGGTCGCCGACGACGCGGTCGATCTGTTTCGCATCTCACAAACCGCCATCGAGGGCCGCTGCCCGGAACTGCTTTTGAACCTGCTCGAGGTGCGCGGCATCGGCCTGCTCGACATCAAGGCGATCTTTGGCGAAACCGCGGTGCGACGGAAGATGCGCCTGAAGCTGATCGTCCATCTGGTGCGCAAAGAAACGATGGAGCGCGACTTTGAGCGCCTGCCCTACGAGCCGCTCTACGAAGATGTCATGAACACGCCGGTGCGCAAGGTCATCATCGCGGTGGATGCCGGGCGAAATCTGGCGGTGCTGGTCGAGGCGGCGGTGCGTAATACCGTGCTGCAACTACGCGGCATCGACACCTACCGAGAATTTGTCGAGCGCCACCAGCGCGCGATTGAAAAAGGTCAACTCGACGAGAGTTGACCTTTTCGCGGTACTCCGCAAAAGGGCCAGAGAGTTAAACCTTTCGCGGCAATCCGCGAAAAGGCCAGCGCGAGCTGGATTGAGCGAGAACTGCCCGGCCTAACTATTGCGATGCGGGCAATCCGTCTTGATGCATGCCGCGTAGAGCGCCAATGAATGCTCTTGCAAATCGAAACCACGGGAGCGCGCAATCGCATGCTGGCGCTCCTCGATCTCCGCATCAAAAAACTCCTCGACTCGGCCGCAAGTCAGGCAGACCAAATGGTCGTGGTGATTGCCCTGATTGAGCTCAAACACCGATTTGCCCGACTCAAAATGGTTGCGCGAAAGCAGGCCGGCCTGCTCAAACTGAGTCAACACACGGTAGACGGTGGCCAGACCAATGTCGGCATCTTCGACCAACAAGGCCTTGTACACATCTTCGGCCGTCATGTGGCGCTGAGCAGTCTTTTGGAATATCTCCAAAATCTTGATGCGCGGCAGCGTTGCTTTGAGGCCGCTGTTCTTGATTTCTTCGGTCCGGTTCATGGCTTGATAGGGTGGGCGTCGCCCCCTGTGGGCCTGCCGCTAGAATGAGGCGATCATAGCCAGCTCCGGCTTTTTACTACAGCCCAAGCCCCTACAGAATCACGCCATGCGCTCGAATTTTAGAAATGCTTCGCCAATTCGCCTGGGTCTGCTTGCGCTGACCGCAGCCTTGACCTCCCTGTTAGGCGCTTGCAATGGCATACCGTCGGTAGCTGGAGACAAGGTTTTCGGCCTGGTGCGCCCCTACCGCATGGATATCGTGCAGGGCAATGTGCTGACCAAGGAGCAAGTGACCAAGGTCAAACCAGGCATGAGCCGCGCACAGGTGCGCGACATGCTGGGCACGCCCTTGCTGACCGACATCTTCCATGAAGATCGCTGGGACTATGTGTTCACGATCCGGCGCCAAGGCATCGAGCCGCAAAAGCGTCTCGTGGTGGCTTGGTTTGAAGGCGACCTGTTGAAGCAGCTCGACCTGCCGCCGGACTTGCCCTCCGAAAACGAGTTCGTGACCGCCATCAATAGCCGCGAGTTGCGCGGCGACGCGCCCAAACTGGCCTTGACCGAAGAGGAGCGCAAAGCGCTGCCCGTGCCGGCCAAGCCGCCAGCTCCTGCGGCTGAAACCATCGGCGCGCTGCGCAGCTTCCCTCCGCTGGAGGGCCCAAAATGAGTTTGCGCGTCGCCATTTCAGGATGTTCCGGTCGAATGGGCCGGATGCTGATTGAAGCGGTCGTTGGCAGTGCTGATTGCCAGTTGCACGGCGCCTTGGCCCGCCCGGATAGCCCTACCCTGGGTCAAGACGCCAGCGCCTTTTTGGGCAAAAATAGCGGCGTCTTGGTGACTGCCGACCTGCACCAGGCCCTCAGCGGTGCCGATGTACTGATCGACTTCACCCGCCCTGAAGGCACGCTGGCGCATTTGACCGTTTGCCGCGAATTGGGCGTCAACGCCGTCATCGGTACGACCGGATTCGATGCGCAGCAAAAGGCCCTGATCGGCGCGCATGCCGGCCACATCGGCATCATGATGGCCCCGAATATGAGTGTCGGCGTCAACGTCGTGCTGCGCCTGCTCAATCTGGCGGCCCGCTCGCTCAACGAAGGCTACGACATCGAAATCATCGAGGCCCATCACCGCCACAAGGTCGATGCGCCGAGCGGCACCGCGCTGCAAATGGGCGAGGTGGTCGCCAAAGCGCTGGGTCGCGACCTGAAGGCTTGCGCCGTCTATGGCCGCGAAGGTGTCACCGGCGAACGTGATCCGTCCACGATTGGCTTCGCCACCGTGCGCGGCGGCGATATCGTCGGCGACCACACGGTGCTGTTTGCCGGCACCGGCGAGCGCATCGAGATCAGCCACAAGTCCAGCAGCCGCGTCACCTATGCGCAGGGCAGCCTACGCGCCGCGCGCTTCCTGGCCAGCCACCCGGCCGGCCTCTACGATATGAACGACGTTTTGGGGCTGAACGCATGAGCGGTTTCGCGGAGTTCTGGAGCCAGAGCGACGGCGTCGGCCGCGCGGTGGCCTTGCTGCTGCTGACGATGTCGGTCAGCGCCTGGGTGGTGATCTTCTGGAAGAGCTGGACGCTGCGCCGCACCCGCAACAGCGTGACGAGGGCAGTGCCGGCCTTCTGGGCCGCCGCCGACATTGGCGCCGGCCGTGCCGCCTTGGAGGCCTTTGACTCCGAAGCGGTGCTGCTGCCGCTGCTCGACGCCGCCACCGCCGCCGCTCAAACCGGCACGCTCGAAGGCGCCGGCAAACGCGAGTCGCGCCTGACCCGCCGCCTGCGCGACGCCTTGCACCGGGTGCTAGGGCGCTTGCAGTTCGGCCAAGTGCTGCTGGCCTCTATCGGCAGCGTCTCGCCCTTTGTGGGCCTGTTCGGCACCGTCTGGGGCATCTATCACGCCTTGGTCAGCATCTCGGCCGGCGGCAATATCACGATCGAGAAGATTTCCGGCCCGGTCGGTGAGGCCTTGATCATGACGGCGGCCGGTTTGGCGGTAGCGATTCCGGCCGTCCTGGCCTACAACATCTTCGGCAAACAGGTCGGCGACTGCGAGGCCGAGCTGGAAGGCTTCGCCCATGACTTGCGCGAGATGTTGGATCAGGACCGGCTCGCGGAGTAGCGGCAATGGCATTCGGCAGGCTTGAGCGCAACGAGCGCCCTAAACCGATGGGCGAGATCAATATGACGCCGCTGATCGACGTGATGCTGGTGTTGCTGGTGATCTTCATGATCGCCGCACCGTTGATGAGCTCGTCGCTGCGGCTGGATTTGCCCAAGAGCGAGGCCGCCACGCAGTCCGACGCGCCCAAATTCATCGCCGTTTCCTTGGCGCCGGATGGCGGTCTCTATCTGGGCGAAGAAAAACTGTCCACGCAGACCTTCCAGCAGCGCATCGGCGAGCTGGGCCGGGCTAACGCCGAGCTTGAAGTGCAGCTGCGCGCCGACAAACTGGTGCCTTACGGCCAGGTGGCAGAGTTGATCGGCTGGGTGCAAGCCGCCGGTTTGAGCCGCATCGCCTTCGTCACCGAAGCGCCGCAGCCGTAGGCTCAGGCGGGAGGCGCCAAGCCTGCCCCTACAATTTGCGTATGAACGAAAAGTACGCACCTAATGAGATCGAAGCCGCCGCGCGGCAATATTGGAATTCCCGTGACGCTTACCGCGTGACCGAGGACCAAAGCAAGCCCAAGTTTTATGCCTGCTCGATGCTGCCCTACCCTAGCGGCAAGCTGCATATGGGCCATGTGCGCAACTACACGATCAACGACATGCTGGCGCGCCAACTCCGCATGAAGGGCTACAACGTGCTGATGCCGATGGGCTGGGACGCCTTCGGCCTGCCGGCCGAAAACGCCGCGATCAAGAACGCGGTGCCGCCGGCCAAATGGACCTACGACAACATCGCCTACATGAAGTCGCAGATGCAGGCGATGGGTCTGGCCATCGACTGGTCGCGCGAAATCGCCACCTGCTCGCCCGAATACTACAAATGGAACCAATGGCTGTTCCTGAAGATGCTGGCCGCCGGCATCGCCGAGCGCCGCACGCAGGTCGTCAACTGGGATCCGATCGATCAGACCGTCTTGGCCAATGAGCAGGTGATTGATGGCAAGGGCTGGCGCTCCGGCGCGACGGTCGAAAAGCGCGAGATCCCGGGCTATTACCTGAACATCGTCAACTATGCCGAAGAGTTGCTCGGCGCCGTGGCCGACCCGACGCACAAAAGCTATCTGAGCGGCTGGCCCGAGCGCGTGCGCCTGATGCAGGAAAACTGGATCGGCAAGAGCGAGGGCGTGCGTTTCGCCTTCCCGCACCAGATCAAGGGCGCCGACGGCGCGCTGATCCAGGACGGCCGCATGTATGTGTTCACGACGCGCGCCGACACCATCATGGGCGTGACCTTCTGCGCCGTGGCTCCTGAGCATCCGCTGGCCACGCATGCGGCCGCCGGCAATGCCGACCTTCGCGACTTCATCGCTGAGTGCAAGAGTGGTGGCACGACCGAAGCCGAACTTGCCACGCAAGAGAAAAAGGGCAAGCCTACCGGCTTGTTCGTCACGCACCCGCTGACCGGCGCTCAGGTCGAGGTCTGGATCGGCAACTATGTGTTGATCGGCTATGGCGACGGCGCCGTGATGGGCGTGCCCGCGCATGACGAACGTGACTTCGAATTCGCACAGAAGTACGGCCTGCCCATCAAGCAAGTCGTTGGCGTTGAAGGTGAGAGTTATGACCTGGCCAAGTGGGCCGATTGGTACGGCGACAAGCAGCGCGCCGTCTGCATCAACTCCGGCGAGCTGGACGGCCTGACGCACAAGGTGGCCGTAGCCAAGGTCGCCGAGCTGGTCGGCGCCAAGGGCCTGGGCGAGCTGAAAACCACCTGGCGCCTGCGCGACTGGGGCATCAGCCGCCAGCGCTACTGGGGCACACCGATCCCGATCATCCATTGCGCCGACTGTGGCGCGGTGCCGGTGCCCGAGAAGGATCTGCCGGTCGTCTTGCCCGAGGAATGCATCCCCGACGGCAGCGGCAACCCGCTCAAAAAGCACACTGGCTTCCTGAACGTCGCCTGCCCCAATTGCGGCAAACCGGCGCAGCGCGAAACCGACACGATGGACACTTTTGTCGATTCGTCCTGGTATTTCATGCGTTATTGCGACGCGCAGAACAAAGACGCGATGGTCGGCGCCGGCACCGACTACTGGATGGGCGGCGCCGGCAATGGCAGCCCCGGCATGGACCAGTACATCGGTGGCATCGAGCATGCGATCCTGCACCTGCTGTATGCGCGCTTCTGGACCAAGGTGATGCGCGATCTGGGCCTGGTCAAGATCGACGAACCGTTCACCAAGCTGCTGACGCAAGGCATGGTGCTGAAGGGCGCCTTCTCGCGCAAGCCGGCCGACGCGGGCAAGAACTATTACTGGGAAGATGAGGTCGAGGTCGAACTCAACGCGCATGGCCAGATCATCGGCGGCAAGCTCAAGGCCGATGGTCTGCCGCTGGAGTACGAGCTGACGACGATGTCCAAGTCCAAGAACAACGGCGTCGACCCGCAGGCCTTGATCGACCAATACGGCGCCGACACCGCCCGCCTATTCGTGATGTTCGCCGCCCCGCCGGAGCAAACGCTGGAATGGAACGATGCCGGCGTCGAGGGCGCGCATCGCTTCCTCAAGCGGGTCTGGGCCTTTGGCGTCAAGCAAGAGGCCGCCATCAAGACCGGTGGCCGCGACTTTGCCGCCTTGAATGGCGAGGGCAAGGCGCTGCGCCGCGAGGTGCATCTGGTGCTCAAGCAGGTCAGCTATGACTACGAGCGCATGCAGTACAACACCGTGGTGTCGGGCGCGATGAAGCTGCTCAATGCCTTGGAAGCATTCAAGTCGCAAGGCCAGGACGCGGCCGTGCGCGAGGGCTTCTCGGTGCTCTTGCGCCTGCTCTACCCGGCCTGCCCGCATATCGCGCACACCTTGTGGCAAGACCTCGGCTTTAGCGACGCTTTGGGCGATCTGCTCGACACCGCCTGGCCGCAAGTCGATGAAGCCGCGCTGGTGCAAGACGAGATCGAGCTGATGCTGCAGGTCAACGGCAAGCTGCGCGGCGCGATCCGCGTGGCGGCCGGCGCCGACAAGGCGACGATCGAGGCAGCGGCCCTGGCGAGCGAGGACTTCATCAAGTTCTCCGAAGGCAAGCCGGCCAAGAAGGTCATCGTCGTGCCGGGCCGTTTGGTCAATCTGGTCGTCTGAAGCGGCTCATGCAGCGTCGACATCTTTTGACTGCCCTGAGCGCAGGCCTCGCTGGCTGCGGCTTCGAGTTGCGGCGCGAGCCCGAGCTGCTGTTTCACAGCCTGGCGATCAGCGGCATCAAGCCCGATTCGGCGATGGCGGCCGAGCTGCGCCGCCAGCTCTCGCGCACCTCGGTCCTGCTGATGGAAGACGCCAACAAGGCGCAGCTGGTACTGGTGGTGCTCAAGGATGTGCGCGAGCGCTCGGCGGTTGTGTCGACCACCGCCGGCCAGGTGCGTGAATGGCAGCTCAGGCTGAACTTCGACTTCATGCTGCGCACGCCGAATGAGGAGTTGCTGCTACCCCGCACCGAGCTGCGCATGGTGCGCGAAATGAACTTTCGCGAAACCGATGCGCTGGGCAAGGAGCAAGAAGAAGCGCAGCTTTACCGCGCCATGCAGTCCGACGCGGTCGCGCAGGTGATGCGCCGCCTGGCCGCCGTGCGCGTGCCTTCCTGAGCCCCGCCACATCATGCAACTGCGCGCCGACGCCCTCGCCCCCCAGCTCGCCAAAGGCCTGCGGCCCATCTACACCGTCTATGGCGATGAGCCGCTCTTGATTCAAGAAGCGGCCGATGCAATCCGCGCGGCGGCGCGCGCGCAAGGCTATGGCGAGCGCAAGGTTTTCACCGTCGCCGGCGCCCATTTCGACTGGGCGCAGGTGCTCGGTGCGGCGCAGTCGCAGAGCCTGTTTGCCGAGCGCCAGTTGATCGAGATCCGCATTCCGTCAGGCAAGCCCGGCAAGGAAGGCTCCGAGGCGCTGCAGCGTTACTGCGCACGCCTGCCCGAGGATGTGGTGACGCTGGTCAGCCTGCCCAAGCTGGACAAGACGCAGACCGGCAGCGCCTGGTTCACCGCGCTGGACGGCGCCGGTGCCTCGGTGCGGGTCGACCCGGTCGAGCGGCGCGCGCTGCCACAGTGGATCGCCCAGCGCCTGGTGGCGCAGGGCCAACGCGTTGCCGACGGCGAGATGGGTCAGCGCACGCTGGCCTTTTTTGCCGACCGGGTCGAGGGCAATCTGCTCGCCGCACATCAGGAGCTGCAAAAGCTCGCGCTCTTGCACCCCAAGGGCGAGCTGAGTTTCGAGCAGATCGAATCGGCCGTTTTGAACGTGGCGCGCTACGACGTCTTCAAACTCAGCGAGGCGGTCTTGGGCGGCCAGGTCGCGCGCGTGCTGCGCATGTTGGAAGGCCTGGAAGCCGAGGGCGAGGCCGCCGTGCTGGTGCACTGGAGCCTCTCAGAAGACATTCGCGCGCTCAAGCGCGTGCGCGATGCGGTCGATGCCGGCAAGCCGCTGCCAATGGCGATGCGCGAGTCACGCGTGTGGGGGCCCAAAGAGCGCCTGTTCGAGCGCATCGTGCCGGGCCTGCAGGCGGCAGATTTGACCCGCTTGGTCGCCGCGGCCCAGGTCTGCGATGGCCTCGTCAAGGGCTTGCGCCACCCCGACTGGCCGCAAGACGCCTGGATGGGCCTGCGCCGGCTGGCCTTGATGCTGGTGGAAACGACCGCAGCGCGCGGGCCAAAACTGGCGCTGCAAAGTTAGGGCGAGCCTCGCCCTTCAGGGTGCCGCTCGCGGCAGCCCAAGCCTGAAACAGCTGCCTACGCCTTCTTGGCTGCTCACGCCCAAGCTGCCGCCCAGCACATGGGTCACCAGGTTATGCCCAATACTGAGCCCCAGCCCGGAGCCACCTTGGCCAAACTTGGTGGTGAAAAAGGGGTCGAAAACACGCTCCAGCATGGCCGGACTCATGCCCACACCGTCGTCCCGCACCCACAAGTCAAAGCGCCCATCTTCGGCGGCCTCGGCTCCAAGCTCGATCCGGCCACCAACGCGGCCTTCAAACGCATGCAGCAGGGCATTGCTGATCAAGATGATCAAGACCTGACTCAATGCGCCAGGATAACTGTCTAGCTGCATGCCCGCCGGCACATTCAATTGCAGTTGCCGCCCGGCACGGCTGATTTGCATCGCCATGGTCTGCCCGCATTGCTCGCACAGCTCAGCCAAATCGAAGCGCCGCCGCTGCTCCGAGCTGCGATCCACCGCCACCTGCTTGAAGCTGCGCACCAGCGCAGCGGCGCTTTCCATGCTTCGATTGATGACAGCAAGACCATCGACGGCACGGCTGGCGTATTGCTGCCATTCCGAGCGTTTGAGTGCTTGCTGCTCGACCTGGCGCGAAAAGTCCTGCGTCGCATCAAGCAAGGTGCTGGCAATCAGCAGGCTATTGCCGATCGGCGTGTTCAGCTCATGCGCCACGCCGGCCACCATCGAACCCAGGGCGGCAAGCTTCTCCTGGGCCATCAACTGCTTCTGCAAATCGCTCAGGCGCTGATAGGCTGCGGCGTTATCCAGCGCGATCGCAATATAGGAGCAGAGGCTGCGGAAAATGATTTGCTGGCGCTCACCAAAGGCACCGACGCGCGGCGACTGTATGGTCATCACACCAGTCACCCGCTCACCCACCTGCAGCGGCACGAAGATGACGCTTTGCTGGGACGAGGTGCCCGGCACCTGTTCACCCAGGCCGGCACTGCTGGCATCGCCAAAAAGAAACTCCTTGCGTTCATTCACGCAGCGCACCGTCAGCGAACGCGGCGAACTCATCGGGATCGGCGGATCAACAAAGCCAACTCCATCCTCCATCCCGAAGGCGCAGTTGAGTTGTTGGCCCTTCGCATCGAGCAAATAGATCGCCATGCAGGGCGCGTCCAGCAGCGCGTGTATATGGCGCTCCATGACCTCAAAGATGCGCTCGGCCACCAACTCATTGGTGATCTCCTGACCTATCTGGCCGAGATGGAGCAGCACTTCATGCGAATCATGCAGCAACTGAAAACGCGCCGCCTCTGACTCGGCCAAGCGGCGCAGATGCTCGCTCTCGGCACGGGCACGCTCGATTTGATGATGCGCCTGCAAAGCGCTGGAGCGCTTTGCAGCCTCCTCATTGAAGCTGCGCTGGCGCCCCTCGCTGGCCCGCAATGAATGGAGATAGGCCCGCTCGAAGTCGCCCACCCGCGCGTAAGCCTTCGCAGCCGCATCCAAGAGCTTGGGCGGCGGGGTAAAGCCTTCCATGGTCGAGGCCCTCTGCAGGGCCAATTCGTACCAAGCCAGCGTCTTGCGATGCGGCTCCAACTCGGCGATCGAGGCACCCTCGTCGCGTTGGATGTCGGCCAAGACCCACAGCAGGTCCAGCTCCGCACTCGGTTCATGCTGCGCGCGCGCCAGCTGCAAACCAAGTTCGGCCTGCTCGCACGCAAGCGCAAACTGCGCTTGCATCAGCGCCGCGCGGGCCAAGCCCAGACGGGCGTTGATCTGCAAGTCCAGCGAGCACACGGCGATGCCCGCCTGCATCAAGGCCGTAAACGCCTGCTGCGCAGCAGCCGCTTGGCCCGAATCAAGCTCGGTGTGGCCCAGATAGCTCAAGGCCAGCGCATGGGTGCGACTGCTGGGCTGCGCCCCAGTCAAGGCCAAGCATTCCACCAGCAGATCACGGGCGTCGTTCAATTGCTCCAGGTGCCGCAGCGCTTCGCCGGTATGCGCCAGACACAGACTGATCATGCTGGGCCAGCGTGCCGAACGCGACAAATCCAGCCCCCGTTTGAGCCACTCCATCGCGGTCTGGAAGTCGCTCATCTTTGTATAGGTGTGGCCCAGATTGGTGGCCAGCGTGATGGCGCGGCGGATTTGGCCGGTCTGCATGGCCAACTCGAACGCCTCCGACCATGCCTTGATGGAGTGCAATAGCTGGCCCGTCATGGCCGCCAGCAAGCCCCGAAAATCCGCCAGCGCAGCCTCCGCCATGGCGGACTGCGCTTGGCCCTCAGCGGGCAAGTATTTCAGCCAATGGCTCTCGGCCGCTGCTTGATCGACAAATATTTCTGCTCGCGCCAGATTCGCTTGAAACAACAGGCTGCGCTGACCATCTCCGCCACGCTCGGCCCAGTCTATGGCCAAGCTCAACTCGGCCCGCAGGCCGGTGGAGTCGCCCAGGTCTGCGGCCAAGTAATGGGCCAGCCAATGCAGGTCGGCCAAGCCCAGGCTGTCAGACAAAGACTCGAACAAGCCCCGCGCCTGCGCCAGCTGAGTCGCCGCCTGATCCATTTGACCCAAGAGCAGATGCGCCTCTGCTCGCAGCAGGCTCAGCCTTGCACGGGTGCGGGAGATCTCGGCAGCGGGCCAGTCGGTGGAGTCCAGCAAGCCCTCCACATCCATCGCATAGGCCAGCGCGCGACGCGTGTCGCGCTGACGCAAGCTCCAGGCCAGCAGCAGGCGCTCTTGCGTCGTCTCGACGGCGCCGCCTGCGGCGAGCATCGATTCCCAATGCACAAGGCTTGAATCCGCCGAACAGAACTCCATTCCTAGCCTCCCGGGCGGCCCTTCAGTAACCCTGCTGCCGCTGGACCAAATGTTGCAGGGTCGCCCCCGCGCGCAAGGCAAGAATATTGCGCTTCACCACGGCAACCGCGCTGCGCGGGTCGGTCTGCGCGGCGCAATGCGGCAGCACAGTCACCTTAGCATGCTGCCAAAAAGGATGCTCGCTGGGCAGCGGCTCCTGCGCGAACACATCAAGCACGGCGCGACGCAAATGCCCCCGGTCCAGCGCGGCCAGCAAATCAGCCTCGACCACATGGGCGCCACGCGCCAGGTTGACCAGACTCGCGCCCGGCTTCATCGCCGCGAAGCGCGCAGCGTCAAAGAAACTGCGGGTCTGCTCGGTCAGGGGCAGCAGGTTGATCATCACATCGGCCTGCGCCAAGCCCAGGCTCAGGCCTGCCTCGCCCTGCAAGGACTGCACGCCGTCAAGCCGGGCGGGACGCCGGCTCCAGGCGCTGACCTTATAACCCTGCAACGCCAAGCCTGTCGCCACTCGCCCCCCTAACTCGCCGGCCCCCAACACCAAGACCCGCCATTCGGCCGCCCTCGGCTGAGCCGGTTGCCGCCATTCGCGACGGGCTTGCTGCGCCAGCACATCGAAGAAGCCACGCTGCAAGGACAGCACGGCCCACAGCGCCGTGTGCACCATCGCCTCGTTCATCGCCGGGTCCACCATGCGGGCCAGGGGCACATCGGGAGGCAGGGTCAGGTCTTGCATCAGGCGCTCAACCCCCGCCCACAGCGACTGGATCAAGCGCAGATTCGGCAGCCCGCCGAGGCTGCCCGGCTCGGGGTTGGCGACGATGGCGACTTCAACTTCGGCGGCCTCGGCAGGATTGCTCGGCGGGGCCAGCAGCCATTGCTCATCGGGCATGGCGGCTTGCAGCAAGGCCAAACAGCCATCCCGCTCGGCGGCGCTCCAACGCCCCAGCAACAGCAGACTCATTCGTCTTTGTCTTCCACCGCCTCGCACAGCGCCAGCAAGCCGGCTCGAAGGGTGGCGGTGCGCACCGCATGGCGATCACCGGGGAACAACTCCTGCCAGACCTTGGGAGGCGAACCGGCATGCACCAGCGCCAGCCAGACGGTGCCGATCGGCTTGTCGGCACTACCGCCGGTCGGCCCTGCGATGCCGGTGACCGACAAGGCCCAGTCAATCGGCGCATGCGCCAGCAGACCGCGCGCCATATGCAGCGCCACTTCGCCGCTGACCGAGCCGTGCAAGCCGATCAGCGCGGCGGGAACGCCCAGCAACTCGGTCTTGGACTCATTGCTATAGCTAACCACGCCTCGCTCGAACCATTGGCTGGAGCCCGACAAGCTGGTGCAGGCCGCCGCGATCAGGCCACCGGTACAGGACTCGGCCGTGCCCATTTTTTCGCGCCGCTGCGTCAAAGCGACGCCGATGCGATCGATCAACTCTTGCTCTTCGGGAAACAGCATGCTCATCACCCCCAGATAAAGCGCCACAGCGCGATGACCATAAGCGTACATCCTGCGGCAACAAAGTCGTCGAACAAAATGCCCCAACCTTGCGCCCAGCCAACCGGCCGGCCGCGCTCGCCCTTGAACAACTGATCGGCCCAGCCGACCGGGCCAGGTTTGGCCGCATCGAAGTAGCGGAACAGCGCAAACGCAATCAACTGCACCCAGAAGCCGACCGGCGAGATCAGCCACAGGATGAGCCAAAAGGCGACGATCTCGTCCCAGACGATGGCCCCGGGGTCGGGTATTGCCATGTGGCGCGCCGTCATCGTGCAGGCCCACCAACCGACCAGCGTGCTGGCCACGATCAACGCCGCCCATTGGCCATCATGTAGCCAAGGGTTGATGATCACAAAACTCAGCCAGGCCCAGAGCGTGCCGACGGTGCCGGGCGCCTTGGGCGACAGGCCGCTGCCGAAGCCCAAGGCGATCCAGCGCGCCGGATGGCCCAGCATGAAACGCGCGGTGGCACGGCGCGGCGCGGCGGACTCTGTTGCAAATTCGCTCATGATTTGAAATGGTCAAAACTGCTGAATTGGTGCGGCAAGACCTGACCCTGGGCATCCAGGAGCCGCAGACCCAGCTCGGCCTCGATGCGCCCGATCAAGGTCACCGGCGTGCCGCTTGGCTCGGCGGCGCGCAGCACCGCAGCGCGCTGCTCGGGCGCAGCGGTGAATACCAGCTCATAGTCATCGCCCCCGGCCAAGCCGCATTCGCGCCGTATGGCCTGCGCCTGCGCCGCGAGCACGGCGCTGCAAGGCAGCAGATCAACATCCAGGCGAGCCCCGACACCGGAGCGCTGCAGGATATGGCCGAGGTCGCCGATCAAGCCATCCGAGACGTCGACGGCGCTGTGAGCGATGCCGCGCAAAGCCTGGCCCAGCGGGACGCGGGGCTGCGGGCATTCCATCGCCCGCCGCACTTGTTCGAATTGCTCGCCGCTCAGCGCGAGCTTGCCCCGAAACACTTCGAGCGCCAAGCGCGCATCGCCCAATTGACCGGACACATAGATGTCGTCGCCGACCCGCGCGCCGCTGCGCAACAGAGCCATGCCGGCCGGCGCCTCGCCCATCACCGTAATGCTGATGTTCAGCGGGCCTTGGGTGGTATCGCCGCCTACCAGGGCGATGCCATGGGCATCGGCCAAGGCGAACAAGCCTCTGGAGAAACCGGACAGCCAAGTCTCATCGGCACGCGGCAAAGCCAGGGCCAAGGTAAAAGCGCGCGGTGCGGCACCACAGGCAGCAAGGTCGCTGAGGTTGACGGCCAGAGCCTTGTGACCCAGCCGCTCGGGATCTACCGTCGATAGAAAATGCCGGCCCTCGACCAACATATCGGTCGACACCAAGCATTGCATGCCCGGCGTCGGCGCCAGCACCGCGCAGTCGTCGCCAATACCGAGCACGACGCCGGCCTGGCTTTGCTCGCGCACAAAAAAACGCTTGATCAGATCGAATTCACCCATGCCCGGATTCTCGCCCGAGTCCAGCAGCGGCCCGGCAAGTAAAGGTCGCAAATACGCATTTCCGCGTATAGCCGCGCCCGCGCCGAGCGCTGACACTTGTGCCACCGCAGCAATGCCAATCTGCGCACTCCTACAATCAAATGGCTCGCTCGTCGAGCAAAGCAAGTCTTCACTGGCCCGCCAAGAGAAATCGCCCATGCCCACGTCCGAACAGAAGAACGCCCAGTTTCGCCAAGCAGCGCTTGAGTATCACGAGTTCCCGACGCCGGGCAAGATCGCGATCGCGGCGACCAAGCAGTTGGTCAATCAGCGCGACCTGGCGCTGGCCTACTCGCCGGGCGTGGCGGCTGCTTGCGAAGAAATCGTCGCCGACCCGGCAAACGCGTTCCGCTATACCTCGCGCGGCAATCTGGTCGCCGTGGTCACCAACGGCACCGCCGTCTTGGGCCTGGGCGATATCGGCCCGCTGGCCTCCAAGCCGGTGATGGAAGGCAAGGGCGTGCTGTTCAAGAAGTTCGCCGGCATCGACGTGTTCGATCTGGAAATCCAGGAGCGCGACCTCGACAAACTGGTCGACATCATTGCCGCGCTGGAGCCGACCTTCGGCGGCATCAATTTGGAGGACATCAAGGCGCCGGATTGCTTCTATGTCGAGCGCAAGCTGCGTGAGCGGATGAAGATCCCGGTCTTTCATGATGATCAGCATGGCACGGCCATCGTCGTCGGCGCGGCTTTTCTGAATGGTCTGAAGGTCTTGGGCAAGGACATCAAGCAGGTCAAGCTGGTGACCTCGGGCGCGGGCGCCGCGGCGCTGGCCTGCCTGGGCCTGCTGGTCAAGCTCGGCCTGCCGAAAGAGAATATCTGGGTCACCGATCTGGCCGGCGTGGTCTATGAGGGCCGGGTCGAATTGATGGACCCCGACAAGGCCGGCTTCGCGCAGAAGACCGATTTGCGCAGCCTCAGCGATGTCATCGCGGGCGCGGACATCTTCCTGGGTCTGTCGGCCGGGGGCGTGATGAAGCCGGAGATGGTCGCCAAGATGGCCGAACGCCCGATGATCTTCGCGCTGGCCAACCCGACGCCCGAGATCACGCCCGAAGCGGTCAAGGCCGTGCGCAGCGACGCCATCATGGCGACCGGACGCACCGACTATCCGAATCAGGTCAACAACGTCCTCTGCTTCCCCTACATCTTCCGCGGTGCGCTGGATTGCGGCGCGACGACCATCACCGATGAGATGGAGATTGCCGCCGTCCATGCGATCGCCGAGTTGGCGCAGGCTGAGCAGAGCGAGGTGGTGGCTGCGGCCTATGCCGGCGTCAATCTGAGCTTTGGGCCCGAGTATCTGATCCCGAAACCCTTTGATCCGCGCTTGATGATGAAGATAGCGCCGGCGGTGGCACTTGCCGCCGTCGCTGCGGGCGTCGCCCAGCGGCCGATCAAGGACATGGAGGCCTACCGGGAAAAGCTGCAGAGCTTTGTCTACGCCTCGGGCACGACGATGAAGCCGATCTTCAACGTCGCCAAACGCGCCAAGAACAAGCGCGTCGCCTATGCCGAGGGGGAAGAAGAACGCGTGCTGCGCGCGGTCCAGGTGGTGATCGACGAGGGTCTGGCCAGACCGACCTTGATCGGTCGCCCTGCCGTGATCGCCGAGCGCTGCGAGCGTTTCGGCCTGCGTTTGCAAGAAGGCCGCGACTACGACATCGTCAACGTCGAGGAAGACCATCGCTATCGCGACTACTGGCAGACCTATCATCAGATGACCGAACGCAAAGGCGTGACGGCACAGCTGGCCAAGATCGAGATGCGCCGCCGCCTGACGCTGATCGGCTGCATGATGCTGCACAAGGATGAAGTCGACGGCATGCTCTGCGGCACGTGGAGCAACACCGCCATGCATTTGCACTACATCGATCAGGTGATAGGCAAGCGCCCCGGCGTCAAGACCTTTGCCTGCATGAATGGCTTGATCTTGCCGGGCCGCCAGGTGATGCTGGTGGACACCCATGTCAATTACGACCCGACCGCCGAGCAGCTGGCCGAAATTACCGTGATGGCAGCGGAAGAAATGATGCGTTTTGGTCTGCGGCCCAAAGCGGCGCTGCTGTCGCACAGCAATTTCGGCTCCAGCAATCAACCTTCGGCGGTCAAGATGCGCGAGGCGCTGGGCTTGATTCGGTCGGCCGCACCTTGGCTGGAAGTGGACGGCGAAATGCACGGCGATACCGCGCTGGACGCCGCCTACCGCAAGGACTTGATGCCGAACAGCACGCTCAGCGGTGAAGCCAACCTCTTGGTGCTGCCAAACATCGACGCCGCCAATATTTCCTACAATCTGCTCAAGACGGCCGCCGGTGGCGGCATCGCGATTGGGCCGGTCTTGCTCGGAGCGGCCAAGCCCGTCCATGTGCTGACGCCATCTGCAACCGTTCGTCGCATCGTCAATATGACGGCCTTGACGGTCGCAGATGCGAACGCGGCGCGCTGAAAACGCTTGACCGAGGCTCAGGTCGCGCACCGAATTTGTGCATAAAAAGGGCGCTTTCACGGAGTTTTCATAAATGTTTGCGAGGGCTTACAGAGCCCTCGCAAAGATAAAAAACTTCGGCCACACAAACTTATAACAGCATGTGTGCGCTCACAAACAAAAGAACAATATTGCCCTAATGGCTAGCGAAGCGCTTGAGCTTTTCAAGCGTTTTAGTTACCATTGTGTTTTCAGGAACAGGGTAAACCCGTGTCTTTGCTCTCTCGACCACATCCGTGGTCCGCTTGGCGAGAATCAGTCCTAGCCGCTTTATTGTTGGCAACGGTTTCGATCAACGTTCAAGTGCAGGCCAAAGAAACGCTTGCCTCGCTGGAGATAGTCGCCTTGTCGGCACTGCCTCGTGAAGCCCAGAAAACGCATCAGCTGATCCACGCCGGGGGGCCATTCCCTTACGACAAAGACGGCATCGTTTTCGGGAATCGCGAGCGCATCTTGCCTAAACATCCAAGAGGCTATTACCGTGAGTACACCGTCCCTACGCCCGGCTCCCGCAATCGCGGTGCAAGGCGTATGGTGTGCGGAGGCAAACCCCCTAGCAATCCTGATGTTTGCTATTACACCGGCGACCACTATTCTTCGTTCAAGCGCGTTGAGCAGTGAATCGATGGTGATGAAAAGTTCTGAGACTATATAGGAGGATCGCGACCATGCTTTTGCAGACCGTCCGTCCCAATATCGTGCAGGCCATAAGGGCCTATCGCGTAGAGGACTTGATGCACGCCGCACAGGATGCTGGACAGCATTTCTTGTACGCCAATCTGACCGAGGCGCAGTCCAAGCAGGATGTGCTGGAAGGGATCGCGCAAGCGTTTCTGTTTCCAGCCCATTTCGGCAAGAACCTTGACGCCCTGCATGATTGCATGACCGATCTGGTGCACAAGTCCGGCGCTCAGCCTGGCTTCGTCGTCGTTCTGGAGCAACTGCCCGATAACGCCAAGTTTGATCGTGAAGTGCGCGAGCAACTGCTTGATGTCTTCCGAGAGGCGGCCGATTACTGGGCCGACCGAAAGGTTCAGTTCAGGTGCTTCTATTCTTTTCAGTAGCCCGCTCACAAGACAACGCGTCTTGGGAGCGGGCTACCGAAGAGGCCGCAGCTGCCCCGGTCAAGCCGGCAGCAAAGAATTCCAAAGCAGCAGCCAATGCGAACTTTGGAATGAATATGCCGATGATGAGCAGCGCTTTCGACACGGCCATGTGGCTTAACGCCGCCTGACTCTCGCATCGAAGCAAAAAAAGGGGCCCCGAGGGGCCCCTTTTCCATTTTCGCAATGAATCTTCTTTTTCGTTCAATCCGCCTTGGCCAAAACCTGCGCCAGCGCTACAAACTCCGCCACCGGCACCTCCTCGGCACGGCGCTGCAAATCGAACTGCCCGGCAAAGCCACGCGTAGACAGCCAAACACCCAGGCTATGGCGCAGAAGCTTGCGTCGCTGTGAAAACGCGACCGCCACCATTTCGCCGAACAATTTGCGATCCAACTCAGGCGGCTTCGCATAGGGCTGCATGCGCACAATCGCCGATTCGACCCGCGGCGGCGGATCGAAGGCGCTCGGCGGCACATCCAGCACCGACTCGATCGCATAACGCCACTGCAACATCACCGTCAGGCGGCCGTAATCCTTGCAGCAGGGCGAGGCCGCCATGCGGTCAACCACTTCCTTTTGCAGCATGAAATGCTGATCGACGACATGCTCAACATAGCCCAGCAGATGAAACAGAATCGGGCTGGAGATGTTGTAGGGCAGGTTGCCAACCACTCGCAAGCGCTGGCCCTTTTCGGCGGCGAGGGCCGCAAAATCAACCTTCAGCACATCTGACTCGATGACCTCAAGGCCGGCGCGGGTACGCAGCTTGGCGGCCAAATCGCGGTCCAACTCGATCACCGTCAGCGGCTTGATACGGTCCAACAAGGGTATCGTCATCGCGCCCAAGCCCGGCCCGATCTCGACCACGGTCTCGCCGTTCCTTGGGTCGATCGCATCAACAATCGATTGAATGATGTTGACGTCGGTCAGGAAATGCTGGCCGAAGCGTTTGCGCGCAATATGTTGTGCCATCTAAGCGGACCTCAATCCAACCACTCGCGCATTTCGACATAGGCCCGCGAGCGCAGATCCTTGACCCACTCAAGATAGGCCTCTTCGTACTTGCCTTCGCGCAGCGCAGCTTTCGCCTGCTCACGCAAGGCCTTCATCTCGATTTCGACCGAACGGCGCTCGACCACCTGTATCAAATGCACCCCAAAGCGAGAGGGCACCGGGTCGGAAATACCGCCCAGCGGCAAGGCATTCATGGCCGACTCGAACTCGGGCACAAACGCGCCGGGGCCCATCCAACCCAGATCACCACCCTCGGGCGCACTGCCATCCTCGGAGTTGGCACGCGCCACATCCTCAAAAGTGGTACTGCCGCTGGCAATCGCGCGCTTGAATTCGGCCAAGCGGCGCGTCGCAACTTCAGCGCTCAGCTGAGCCGAAGGACGCAGCAGCACATGCCGGGCATGGGTTTGTGTCACCGTCGTCAGCGATCCGCCACCTTGGCGCTCGACCATTTTC
The DNA here is from genome assembly GCF_025717515.1 of Roseateles oligotrophus. Lineage (GTDB taxonomy): Bacteria > Pseudomonadota > Gammaproteobacteria > Burkholderiales > Burkholderiaceae_C > Paucibacter_A > Paucibacter_A oligotrophus. The sequence continues at coordinate 109,503 of NZ_JAJIRN010000009.1, read as the reverse complement.
AAGACGTGAAAGCCGGCGCCGGAGCGCAGCAATTTAGGACTCAACTCGCCGCTCTTCAAGCCCACCATGGCTTGCACAAACAAGTCCGGCAAACGGTCCGCCGGGCGCAGGCCAAACTCACCGCCGCGCTCCTTGGTCGCGTCGTCGGAAACCTCGCGGGCCAGTTTACGGAAGTCTTCACCAGCTTTGGCGCGCTCCAGCACAGCCTCGGCGCGTGCTTGACGCTCTGCAATCACTGCATCGGATGCACCGTCCGGCACCTTGACAAGAATATGCGCCAGATTCATTTGCCCGGCACTGCTCGACTGCTCCTTGCGCTTTTCCAGATAGGCATCGATGTCGCCATCGGTAATCCGGATGCGCGCCTGAACTTCGCGTTCACGCACTCGCTCGGTCATCATCTGATCACGCAGATTTTCCCTGAAAGTGCGGAAATCTGTGCCGTCCTGCTTGAGCCGCTCCAGCAGTTGCGGCATGGTCAGCTTGTTCTGCGCTGCCACATTGCTGACCACCCGGTCCAACTCGGGCTCGTCCACCTTGCCGCTGGTTTCACGCGCGTGCGTGACCAAGACCCTATCATCGATCAAAGCATCTATGGCCTGCTTGTGCAGTGCCGCGGGGTCGGGCATGGCCACGCCCCGGCGCTTGGATTCCTCGCGCAATTGCAAGGTCCTTTGCACCACCTCGCTGGCCGCCACCACATCTTGGTTGACCACGGCGGCAATATAGTCACCGGGCTTCAGCTCGATGGGGCGCGGCTGAGCCAAAGCCGTTTGGCTCGACTGCAGGCCCATCAATAAAGTTGCACCGAACAGAGTCAGGGATCGAATCGACATATCAGTCATAAGGAGCTTCAGGGCTTGCCGAGCGATCATTGCTCAGCCGTCGGTAACCGGGGATATTGTCCCTCAAGACCTTGAGTGCGTTGGAACCCAGCTGGGACAGGCCCACCAGCTCCAACTGCAGCATCAAGCGCGTATTGGTTTCTGCGCGTCCGGTCGATAGGCGCTCGGCCCCAACCCTGAACACCCAGCAACCGGCGTCATACTCAAAACCGAGCACCGAGTCGGTCAGTTTTCTATCGAACATACTGTACTGGACTCGGCCCGCGCTATACCAGGCACCACCACAGCCAGCGCCATCGCGCTTCGGCGCAGCATCTTGGCCATAAATAGGCCATTGCCACGCCAACTCGACCTGCTCACTCTGGCCCCGCGTCAACCGATAAGCCATGCTGATGGTACGGAATGGTCCGGGCGCATAACGCGCCCGCATGATGGTGCGTACCGGGCGACTCTCGTTCGGATTGAACTGAACCGAGCCGTCCGTCCACCATTCCGGGCGCAAATGTGCGGAACCCAGCAACAGCAGATCGGAAAAGCGCTGCGTCACCGCCTCGCCATCCGGCGTGACCTGTTGGTCGCGGAACAAATAGCGCTGCACCAAACCCAAGCGCAAGAGCTCGGCTCCTTGCAAATTGTCAACCCAGCGACTCACCACACCGGCGGTCAGTTGGTGGGCATCGGAAACCCGGTCAATGCCGGAAAATTGATTCGAGGAATAGATCGAATCAAAGTTGAAATCCTTGGCGGCCGAGTCAAAGTTCGGGAACTGCTGCTGAGCTCGATAAGGCGTATTGACGTACAGCAGGCGTGGCTCCAGGGTCTGGGTCAACTGGCGGTCGGACACGCTGGTTTCCCGCTCGAACACCCAGCCATGGTCAACGCTGAAGGTCGTGACCGTGCGGCCTATCGACCTACGCCCATCGGCCTGCGCCTGATCCAATCCGTATTGCGCGGCATTGATCTCCAGTCGAGGAATCAGCCACCAGGCCGCCCCACCCATCGGTGCGCTGACATGCGCCAGCATATGAGCGCGCTGCCCCGTCTGATTCTGCGTCGGCAGGGCGCTGGGCGGCAAGTCAAAGCGGTTGTATTCGACCTCCATCGAGCCCTCCAGCCGGCTCTTGCGTCCCCAGGGCCGGAAGCCCTCAAGGACCGCGTCGTCGGACGCAGACGTCAAGCGCAGGCCGACCTGCGGTGAGCGCTGATACGGCGAGGCAAACTGGGCTTGTGCATCCAGTCCCTGCAGCACTTGCCAGTGCTGCATTCGAACGTAGGAATGCACCTCGCCCCAACTCGACTGCTGCCGCCGGTCGAACTGCAAGTCGGTCGGTAATAGGCGCTCTGTCTGCGTGTGCAGGCGCGAAGGCATATCCTTCCAATAGTCATCGTCGGACGCCCGCTCCGCACCGAGTCGGTAACGCCAATCCCGTATCAATTCGCCGTTCTGAGCCAAATTCAATGCCCAACGCGAGCGCCCCATCAGCCGGTCATACGGCAACAAGGCCAGCTTGACGACGCCGGCGTCTCGCGGCTCCAGATATCGGAATTCACTGTCCAGGCCGAGCCCGCGACGCGTCATCACAAACGGTGTCAAGGTGGCGTCCCGTTGCGGCGCAATATTCCAGTAATACGGCATGCCGAATTCAACGCCGCTGCGGTTGTCGACACTGAAACTCGGCGGCAGCCAGCCCGATTTGCGCCCCAGTCCGAGCGGAAAACTCAAGCTCGGTGCGGGCAGGATCGGCACCCCGTAAAAGCGCAAGACCGCGCCGGTGGCAACGCCAACATTGCCATCGAAGTCGAGCTCCAACTTGCTGGCCCTCAACTCCCAGGGCAGGTCTTTTCCGTCCTCCTGCGCCGGGCAACTGCTGTAGGTGCCCTCGAAGATAGAAACATTGCCAGGGCCGGCAAATTTGACCCGCTCGGCCCGGCCCCGGCCACCCGTCAAGGAAAGGAAATAGTTTGGGGCCAGGAACTCGCCCTCGAAACGATTGACATAGAGCTGCAACTCCGGGCCGCTGAAAACATTGCCTTCGCGATTGACCTCGACATTGCCGACCGCCCGCGCAAAGTCTTCGACCTGCTCGTAATTCAAGCGATCGGCTTTCAGCAAGAGTTCGCCGGAACGCAGCTCGACCGCACCCTCCGCGTTCGACTCTTGGTCCAAGCGCATGCTCAATTTTTCTGCGCCTATGACCAGGGCTTGCTTACCGCCACGCTTGGCCTTGCCGCTCAGAGTCTTCACCGGCCGAAGGCGCAGCGGCTCGCTGTTGGATTCTTTGACCGCCGCTTTGACAGGCGGAACAAGTGCTACCGCCGCAGCCACTTGAGCCCGGACTCCCGCCCCGGCAAGCAGCATAGGCACGCACAGCAAGCTCAACCAAGGCCGGCAGCGTGCGGTCGGCACAGCGCCCGTCACATCGGTCGACATAAGGGTTGAAACGGGATGGGCGAAACGAGCCAAGGGGATGGGCAAAGACGTTGACAATGGGCGCGGCACAGCGTCGGCGGGCAGCTTGAAAAAAGGCTTGAGGAGACCGCAGCACGCACTTGGCGCGCGCCACGCGGGCACGGCGCCGAGCCTGTGCTCGCGGTTTGTAAAATCCATTATCCATGAGGCCGTAAAAAGCCCTCACTAGCCAACCCATTCCTCCCTCAATGCCTAGCGCCCCGCACATGAATTCGATCATTTGGCCCAGCAAGATCCGAGAACAGCATTTTCAGGGCTGGCTCCAAAAGCTGGTGCCGCTGCACGAACTGCGACCCGAGAGCCTGCAACTCGCCAGCGCCGACGCCAGCACGAGACGCTATTTGCGCATCGGCGGCAAGGCCGGCAACAGCTTCATCGTGATGGACGCACCGCCCGAGAGCAACGATGTGCGCCCCTTCATCGGGATCGCACGACATATGTCCACCGACTGTGGCCTGCATGTGCCGGAAATATTCGCCGCCGACGAAACTTTGGGCTTTTTACTGCTCAGCGATTTTGGCGATCTAAGCTACCTGAAGGCCCTGCAAGCCGCCGAACCGGCCGAGGCAGACCGCTTGATGCGCGCCGCCACCCAGACCCTGCTGCAGTGGCAGCTGAAAGGTGACCCGGCCCGTTTGCCGGCCTTTGATGAGAGCTTCGTGCGCCGGGAGTTGCAGATCTTTGTCGACTGGTGCGTCGAGCGCGAATATGGCCGCCAGTGGAGCGAGACCCAGCTGAAATGGTGGGAGCACAGCTGCAAGGTCTTGGTCAACAACATCGCCGAGCAGGCCCAAGTGCCCATGCACCGCGACTTCATGCCGCGCAATCTGATGGTTTGCAAAGCCGGCGATGACTCGCTGCGGGTTGGTGTGCTGGACTTCCAAGACGCCGTGCGCGGCCCCATCGGCTATGACCTGATCTCCTTGCTGCGCGATACCTTCATTTCCTGGGACGAGGAGCAGGAACTCGATTGGGCCGTCCGCTACTGGGAGCAAGCGCGCCGCGCCGGCTTGCCCGTGGACCCGGACTTCGGCGAATTCTGGCGCCAGGTCGAGCTGACCGGCCTGCAGCGCCACCTGAAGATTCTGGGCCTGTTCTGCCGCCTCAAGCACCGCGACGGCAAACCCTCCTACGCAGAGGATCTACCGCGCTTCTTTGCCTATGCGATCAAGGTCTCGACCCGTTATGTGCAACTGTCCCCGTTGACCCATTTGCTGCAGGATCTACAGGGGACCATGGTCGAGACCGGCTTCACCTTGCGATAGCCCTGTTGCAGCTCAGGGGTGGGCAGCCATGACCTGGGCGACCGCAGCCGTCAGGCGCTTGCCGTAGGGCACATGCAGGAACTCGTTCGGGCCATGGGCATTGCTCTTCGGGCCAAGCACGCCGCAGACCATCATCTGCGCCGCCGGGAAGCCCTTTTGCAGCATGCTCATCAAGGGGATCGTGCCGCCCTGGCCGATATAGCCGACCGGCGCTCCAAAATGCGTTTCGCTGGCCTGATTCAAGGCCTGGCTCAGCCAAGGCGACAGATCGGGCGTATTCCAGCCGGTCGCACCATAAGCACCGGCCCGGCCATCGGGCACGAACGTAACCTTGGCGTTGTACGGTGCATTGTCTTCCAGCAAGGCCTTCAAACGCAGCGCAGCGTCGTTGCCGTCAATCAGCGGCGGCAGGCGCAGTGACAGCTTGAAAGCGGTGAAGGGCCGCAAGACGTTGCCGGCACTGCTCATCTCCGGGAAGCCGTCCACACCGGTGACCGACAGCGTTGGCCGCCAAGTGCGATTGAGCAAGACCTCGACCGGCTCGGCCGTCATCGGCAAGACCGGGCCACCGTCGGCACCGCAAGCCCAGGGCAGGCGTTTATAGACCTCATCCTTGAGCAAGGCCGCCGTGGCCTTGGCCTGCTCGACGCGGTTGGCAGGAATATCGCAATGGAAACTCTCGGGCAGCAAGCGACCGGTCTTGGAGTCTTCCAAGCGGTCCAACACCTGCCGCAGCACCCGGAACGATGAGGGCACGACGCCCGAACCATCACCGGAGTGGATGCCTTCGGTCAAGACCTCGACCTTCAGCACGCCGCTGACCATACCGCGCAGCGAGGTGGTCAGCCACAACTGACCGTAATCGCCGGCGCCGGAATCCAAGCAAACCACCAGCGACACATTGCCAAGCCGCTCTTTCAGCACGTCGAGGTAAGCCGGCAGGTCGTAGGAGCCCGACTCCTCGCAGGTCTCGATGATGCCGACGCAGCGCGGCCGCGGGATGCCTTGCTTGTCGAGCGCCATGATGGCGGTCAAGGAGGCGTAGACCGCATAACCGTCATCGGCGCCGCCGCGCCCATACAACTTGCCGTCCTCGTACTTGGGTGTCCAGGGGCCCAGATCACTGCGCCAGCCGCTGAACTCGGGCTGCTTGTCCAGGTGGCCGTAGAGCACGATGGTGTCGGCGCTGTCCAGCTTGGTGGCCGGCACCTCGAAAAAGATGATGGGCGTGCGGCCTTCGAGACGAATCACCTCCAGCTTGAGTCCGGCCACCTTCTTGCTCTCGACCCAGCCGGCGGCGTCGCGCAGCACTTTTTCGATATGACCATGGGCGGCCCAATCGGCATCGAACATCGGGCTCTTGGCCGGGATGGCGATGTACTGGGTCAGCGCGGGGACGATTTCATCGTCCCAAACTTGCGCCGCAAAATCGGCGATGGCGGTGGCTTGATCGGGCTGCAGGGGCAAGGAGTGGTCGCGAGCATTCATGATGGGATTCCAGCTTATGGCGGGGAGACCCCAATCTTAAAACACAGGCCAGGTCTAGCCGAAACGCGCCGCCAGCCAGTTTTGCAGGCGAGCGAACACCTGTTCGCGTTCCGGCTCGTTGAATATTTCATGAAACAAGGGCTCAAAACAGTGCGCGTTGACCAGCGCCGCCGGCGCATTGGCGGCGAACTCGGCGGTACCGGCGGGTGCCACGCATTTATCACTGCCGGCCCAAATTAGCAGCGTCGGCACCACCCAGTCGGCGGCATGTTGGCGCACCAACTCACCACCGTCCACGACCGCTCGCGCCAAGGTCGGCGTAATGCGGTCATGCACCAAGGGGTCGTCGATATAGGCTTTGACCACAGCCGCGTCGCGCGAGATCCATTTGGTCTTGAGTCCATTGCCGACCGCCAAATGCGGCGCCAGCGCCACGCCTATCGCCAATTGCAGACGCTGGAAACCCGACATGCCAGGATCCAGCGCGGGCGAGCTCAAGACCAGCGCATCGATCGGTCGGAACCACATCGGCAATTGCCCGCCACTGCTGGCGGCCAAGCCGCCGGCCACGAAACGTGACGCCACCAGGCCGCCCATGCTGTGCCCGAGCAAAATCAAAGGGCTGCGCCCGAGTTGAGGGTCAAGCCGCAACTCATCAATCACCAAGGCGAGGTCCCGCAACAGGCATTCGCCATCGACGACATCGCCGCGCGGGCCGCCGGACGCGCCGTGACCGCGCTGGTCGTAGCCGACCACATGCCAGCCCCAGCTGTTCAGCCGCGCCGCCAGCGTCTCATAACGTCCAATATGCTCGCCCAGACCATGAACGATCAGCACCGTGCCACGCGCCGGTTCCATACCGGGCTTGCTCCATTGCCGCCAGTGCAGCGGTACGCCATCGTCACATCTCAAGGTTCGCATGGGCTGAAGTGTAGGCAGGCTGAGCCGCCTGGCAACTCAGGGCTTGCCCGGTCGGTAGAACTACGCAAACAGCCGTCATACAAGCGACAAACAAGGCCCGATGCGACGCCGCGCGGCTCTACACTGGCGACCGTTGACAAGCCCACTCATCCGATGAGATCTCTACTTACCCTGTTGCTTAGCCTGCTGTTGGCCGCTTGCGCCGCGCCCAAGTACACCGTCGATGATGGGCGTAAGGTTGATGAAGGCCTGCTCGCCAATATCCGCTCTTATGGCAGCGGCGAGCAGAGCCTGCGGCCAGCCATTGTGCGCAGTGCCGCGCTCAAGGATCCGAAATGCGACCGCCAATGGGAATTGCCCTTTGCGGTGGCCACCAGCTACGGCTGGGCCGAAAACGACCGCGTCGCCTGGGTGCGTGGCCTGAACGTGGATGAGCGACTGACGGTGGTGGCCGCGGCGCCCAATTCACCGCTCAATCCGGGCGACAAGCTCCTGGCGGTAGCGGGCAAGAAGGATGAGGACAGCGAAAGCCTGCTGGCCAAACTGGCCGACGCACGCGATGCCGGCAAGCCGTTTTTCGTCACGCTCAGCAGCGGTGCCAACCGCGCCGTCAGCCCGTTCGAGGTCTGCCGCGGCTACGCTCGCCTGGCGCCGCCCAACACCCCGGAGGTGCAGGACTATCACTGGCTGCTGAGCCTGCATTCGCTCGAAATCTCGAAAGCCCAGCTCAGCGAAGACGAAGCCTTGTGGGCCGTGCTGTGGACGCAAGGCCTGTCCGAAGAGGGCGGCGCACGCATGAAGACCTATCACTACGGCACCAAGATCGTCGGCACGCTCTACAACCTCGCCACGCTCGCCACAGGTCTGCATGGCGCGGCCTTGGCGGCCGAGGCCGCGGTCAGCGCGGCCAAGGTGGCGGCCAAATCGGTCGCCTCCGAAATCGTCAAGCAGCAGTTGATCGAGCAAGGCAAGGCCTTGGCGGCGCAACGTATCCGCGAAGGCCTGATCGATGCCGGCAAGGAGCTGACCAAGCAACAAGTGATGAACGGGCTGCAGGCGGCGGCGGTCAATCGCAGCTCGCTTTCGGGGGTTGCCTGGGTAGCTTCCACCGTATTTGACCAAGCCGATCAATGGGCATTCGAGCGCGCTGAGAAACTCGGCGCCGATCCCTTGGCCGGCTTCAGCTTGCACCAAAAGTTGCTGGAGCGAAGCCTAGCCGGCAATGCCTTTGCCCTCGACATTGAGCGCCTCGAGGCGCTCAGCAAGCTGGCCAAGACCAAGGGCATGGATGCGCAAGTTCAGGCCATTCTGCGCGGCTTCAAGGCGAGCGATTTGGCGCTCGAGATTGGCGCCATGCCGCTGGCCTCGGCCCCGTCGGGCTTCTCCTTTGAGAGCGCCACCGACCCCGGCAGCGCTCAATTTTCACGCGGCCTGATTGACGCCATGCTGGACATTCCGACCGAGTCGGGCGGCCATAAAAAATGACGATGACCAAGATCCATTTAGGCTCACCAACGAAACTCTCCCCTTGGCGCCGTTTGATCGCCGCGTTGGCCTTGAGCCCCTGCTTGGCTTGGGCGCAAACGCCGGCCTTGCTCACACCACCAACACCAGCGTCGGCCCCGGCCCCGGCGCTGGCCGCCGATTCGCCGGCTTCTGCGCCGGCAGCGGCCTCGGCACCCGAAAGCACCGAAGCCACCGCTGCGGTGGCGCCACCCACTTGCTCGGTGCTGACCCAGCGCGCCATGTCCGCCGATCTGCGTGCCGCCACCGCCCTGAGCCAGAACAAGGGCGTGGATGAAGCCGCCAAGCTGTTTGACCGAGCGATTGCGCAGTGGACCTTGGCGCTTGACGGCTGCGAAGGACGGGCACGTGAGCGGGCACAGAAGAACCTGAGCGACAACGAACGCCAGCGCGGCTTGCTGGCTGAGCGCCAAGCCGCCGGCTCGCAATGCGAGCTCTCGCACCGCGACGCCGCATCGCTGCAGGAACTGGCCGCCCGTGCCTTTGGCGAGCGGCGCTGGGTCGATGCCGCCTCGCTCTACAGCAAGGCCGAAACCATGTGGGATCTGGCGGCCGAGCATTGCACCGGCGCGCAGCAGCAAATCGCCAACAAACGGCGCGAACAGGCCGAGATCGACGCCCACAACTCGGAGCACTGCGCGCCGCTGTTCGAACGGGCCCGCGAATACACGCAGAAATTTCGCGGCGCGGCCGCCGGCCTGAACCCGACCGATCGGCAACAACAGTCACAGACCTCGGAAACCCTTTGGCGCAAGGCCGCCGGGGCTTGCAAGGGCGCTGCGCTGGAGTTGGCCGGCAACAACGCGCAAGCGGTGGCACGCGAGCGCGGTACGCCTTGGGTGGCCACGCACCCGGTCGAAATGGCACCGAGTCCGGCCATAGCTGCGGCGCCAACGGTCAACAAGGCAAACGCCAAGCCGGCCGCCGTTGCGCCGAGCGCAGCGCCGACTCCTGCCCTCGGCGCGGCCGCTGCGGTCGGCGCCGCTGGGACGGGAGCTGCGGCGGGCGTTGCAGCATCGCCGGCGCCGGCGCCGGCCAAGCCCGCCGGTCCAGCCCCCAGCCCCGCCAACCCACAAGAGCTGGATGTGCGGACCGGCGACACCCGCTACAAAGGCCTGTTCACCCGCGATGAGGGCCAAACCCTGAGCGGCACCGGCCGGGTCGAGTGGGGCAATGGCGATATCTATATTGGCACCCTGTTGCGCAGCGTGCGCCAGGGCAAAGGCGAGTTCATCTGGGCCAACGGCCAACGCTATAGCGGCGACTGGCTGAATGACAAGGCCAGCGGCTCCGGCAAGCTGCTATTCACCAATGGCAACCAATTCGAGGGCACGGTGATAGACGGCACACCCGAGGGCGAGGGCCAACTGCTGTATGCCAGCGGCGATGCCTACAAAGGCCAGATCAGCCAGGGCATCCCGCATGGTCGGGGCTCTTATCGCTGGCTCAACGGCCAGCAGTTCGACGGCGATTGGGTGCGCGCCGTGCCGCAGGGCAAGGGCGTGCTGCGCTTTGCCAATGGCAACCGCTATGAGGGGGCGGTGGTGGCCGGCCAGCCGCAGGGCCAGGGGCAGATGCAAATGAGCTCGGGCGAACGCTACGAGGGCAACTTTCATCAAGGTGAGCCGCAGGGTCAGGGCAGCTATTTCTGGAAGTCGGGCGAACGCTATGTAGGCGCTTGGGTTGCCGGCCGCAAGCATGGTCAGGGCATCTTCCACTGGCCCAATGGAGACCGCTGGGAAGGCGAGTTCAAGGACGATGAACGCACCCAGGTTGGCGTATTCACCCGCAAGGAATAATGACCACCGGTCAAGGAGAACGCAGATGGAAAACGCCGTCGAATTGAGCCCCCCCGACATCACGCCTTATCGCGCCAGTAGCAGCGGGGTCGACTATGTTCATGTCCTGGACTCCGGCCGCCCCGGCCCGGTGGTGATGGTGCAAGCCTTGACGCATGGCAATGAGCTATGCGGCGCGATCGCCCTGGACTGGCTGTTCAAGCAAGGCATGGGTCGCACATTCCAGCCTGCCCATGGTCAATTGATCCTGAGCTTCGCCAATGTCGAAGCCTTCGCCCGTTTCGATGCCGCCGACCCGAACGCCTCGCGCTGCGTCGACGAAGACCTCAACCGGGTTTGGGATGACAACGTGCTGTTCGGCGCCGGTGACTCGCTGGAGCTGCGCCGGGCACGCCAGTTGCAGCCCTTTGTCGACCGTGCCGACCTGCTGTTCGACATCCACTCGATGCAAGACGCCTGCCGGCCCTTGATGGTCTGCGGCATGCAGGACAAGGGCGCAGCCTTTGCCCGCGAACTCGGCATGCCCGGCGATTTGCTGATCGACACCGGTCACCCCTCCGGCCTGCGCATGCGCGACCGCGGCGGTTTCGGCGACCCCGCCAGTGCCAAGAACGCCTTGCTGATCGAATGCGGCCAGCATTGGGCCCAAAGCTCGGCCGATGTCGCCATCGACGGCCTGATCCGCTTCCTCAAGTTGACCGGCATGGTGAGCAGCAGCTGGGCCGATGCCCGTTTGCAGCTGCCCTTGCCTGCTACGCAGCAACTGATCCGGGTTGACCGGGCCGTGACGGCGCTGAGTACCGACTTCCATTTCTTGCAGCCGGTGCGCGGCCTCGATGTGATTGCCCGGGCCGGCAGCGCTTTTGCGCAAGACGGTGACACCGTCTTCAAAACCAGTTATGACAACACCGTGCTGGTGATGCCTAGCCTGAAACATGGCAAACCGGGTAATACGATGGTGAGGCTGGGCCGTTTCGATCCAGCTTGAGCTGGATCAAGATGAAATGGCGGGTGAAGTGCGAACGTGACGTTTTCATGACAGCCGATTCAAGCCCATGAGCCCAAGTCCAGCCAAACCCAGCCCGACCAAGAAGTCAGCAACACCGCGCAGCAATGCCAAGGTCAAAGCCAAGGCCGCGGCCCTCGAGAAGCCGCGCCGCAGCCGCAGCGGCGACACCGCCGGCACGCTGGACGGCAAGCGCATTGCCCGCCAAGTCGTCAAAGAAGCGCTGAGCGCGGCGCATGGCCGGGAGTTGGCCGCCCTGAAGGACATCGTCGCCAACGGCGGGCCGGATGCACTGGCCTCGTCCGTCAAGGCGATAGTGGCCGGCGCCTCCGCCGACGATGCGGCCGCGCTGCGTCAAGCGCTGCTGCAGGAGCTGCACGCCACGCCGCTGAACGGCGCGCACCCGGACGAAGAGCTGTCGGCCGACTGGCGGCGCGGCGGCTACCCCTATAAAAACCTGATGTCGCGCAAGAACTATGAGCAGCAAAAATACCAGCTGCAAGTGGAGCTGCTGAAGCTGCAGGCCTGGGTCAAGGCGACCGGGCAGAAGGTCATCATCTTGTTCGAGGGCCGCGACGCCGCCGGTAAGGGCGGCACCATCAAGCGCTATATGGAACACCTGAACCCGCGCGGTGCGCGCGTGGTGGCGCTGGAAAAACCCAGCGACGTGGAGCGCGGCCAGTGGTACTTCCAGCGCTATGTGCAGCATCTGCCGACGGCCGGCGAGATCGTGCTGTTTGACCGCAGCTGGTACAACCGCGCCGGCGTCGAGCGGGTGATGGGCTTTTGCAGCAATGACGAGTACGTCGAGTTCATGCGTCAGGCCCCCGAGTTCGAGCGCAATCTGGTGCGCAGCGGCGTGCATCTGGTCAAGCTCTGGTTCTCGGTCAGCCGAGCCGAGCAGCGCCGCCGCTTCAAGGAGCGCGAGGCGCATCCGCTCAAGCAATGGAAGCTGTCGCCGATCGACCTGGCCTCGCTGGACAAATGGGACAGCTACACCAAGGCCAAGGAGGCGATGTTCTTCCATACCGACATTGCCGAGTCGCCCTGGACCGTCGTCAAGTCCGACTGCAAGAAGCGCGCGCGCCTGAACGCGATGCGCCATGTCTTGCATCAACTGCCCTATACGAACAAAGACCTGGCCAAGCTCGGCCAGCTCGACCCCCTGCTGGTCGGCCGGGCTAACTCGGTTTATGAGCGGGGTGAATCAAAAGGCAATGCAGGCGCCTAGCCTCGGTCGAACTTGAAGACCGCCATGCTGGCCAAAAGATTCGGGAAGCTGCGCACCGCCTGCCCGTTTTGAATGCCGAAGCTATCCAGGATGCGCAGCCGGTTCTTGTGCGCCAGCACCTCGAAATCGGCAAAGGTGCCGACCCGGATGTTCGGCGTGTTGTACCACTCGTAGGGCAGCACCCGCGTCACCGGCATGCGCCCCAAGGCCACTTGCAAGCGGTTCGGCCAATGGGCGAAATTGGGGAAGCTGACGATGCCGATGCGGCCGACGCGCGCGGTCTCGCGCAGCATCGCCTCGGTATTGCGCAGATGCTGCAAGGTCTCCAGCTGCAAGACCACATCGAAGCTCTGGTCCTCGAAAATGGCGAGTCCCTCTTCCAGATTGAGCTGGATCACATTGACGCCGCGCTGCGCACAGGCGAGCAGATTGGCATCATCCAGCTCGACGCCGTAACCGGTGCAGCCTCTGTGCTTTTGCAAATAGGCCAGCAGTTCGCCGGTGCCGCAACCCAGGTCCAGGACGCGCGAGCCGACCGGCACCAGCGCCGCGATTTGTTCGATGACAGCGCTGCTCATGCCGCCTCTCCTGCCGATTCAACGGCGATGCGTGTGAAGTAGGCGCGCAAGACGCCGTGATAGCGGGGGTCTTCCAGCAAGAAGGCGTCGTGGCCGTGCGGCGCATCGATCTCCGCATAAGACACATCGAGCTTGTTGTCCAGCAAGGCCTTGACGATCTCGCGCGAGCGGGCCGGCGAAAAGCGCCAATCGGTAGTGAAGCTGGCCAGCAGGAATTTGCAGCTTGCGCTAGCAAAAGCGCGGCTGAGATCGCCGCCGAATTCACGCGCCGGGTCGAAATAATCGAGCGCCCGCGTGATCAAGAGATAGGTGTTGGCGTCAAAGTAGTCGCTGAACTTGTCGCCCTGGTGGCGCAGATAGCTCTCGATCTGGAACTCGATGTCCTGGGTCGTGTAGCCCAGTTCGGCCGCCCGCATCTCGCGGCCGAATTTCTGCTCCATCGCGTCGTCCGACAGATAGGTGATGTGACCGATCATCCGCGCCACGCGCAGGCCGCGCTTCGGGATCGCGCCATGTTCGGCGTAATGGCCGCCGTGGAAATCGGGGTCGGTGATGATGGCGCGCCGCGCCACCTCGTTGAAGGCGATGTTCTGCGCCGACAGCGCCGGTGCGGTCGCAATCGCGATGCAGTGGCGCAGGCGCTCGGGGTAGCGCAGCGCCCAATCCAAGGCCTGCATGCCGCCGAGCGAGCCGCCCAAGACCGCCGCCAACTGCGTGATGCCTAACTCGTCAAGCACGCGGGCCTGGGCATCGACCCAATCCTGCACGGTGACGACGGGGAAGTCGGCGCCGTAGACCTTGCCGGTGGCCGGATTGACGTCGCGCGGGCCGGTCGAGCCGAAGCAGGAGCCGAGGTTGTTGATGCCGATGACGAAGAATTTGTCGGTGTCCAGCGGTTTGCCCGGCCCGATCAGGTTGTCCCACCAGCCTTCGCTCTTGTCCTGGCCGGCATAGGTGCCGGCGACATGGTGGCTGGCATTCAAGGCATGGCAGACCAGCACCGCATTGCTGCGTGCAGCGTTCAGCTCGCCATAGGTCTCGTAGACCATCTCGTAGTCGCGCAGCTCAAGCCCGCTGCGCAGGCGCAGGGGCTGCGCAAACGCCATGCGCTGAGGGCTGACGTCGCCCAATTGACCGCTATGTGGCATCAGTGAAAGGCCTCCTAAAAAACAAAACCGGCACCGCTGAGAGTAAGCGGACGCCGGTTTGCGGAGCCCCTCTTTAGCGGAATTTATTAAGCGCCCGCAATTTGGAACAAATCGGCGCTGTGCGGCATTATAGAAGGGCGGCGCGCCGCCCTTCCGATCTCAAGGCGCCGCACACAGGCAATGGACGACCGCCTCAAAAGGTTTCTTGCCGCTGCCGCCCATCTCGGTCACGAAAGCCAGGTCGGCGCTCGCCTCCTGCAAGGCCTTGGGCAGAGTCAAACCCAACTCCGCGCGAATGGCAGCGGCGATGGACGGCGCCATCACGTCCTCCAGGCTGGACAGCAAGCGCTCCAGGCGACCCATCTCGCCCTCGACATAACTCACCCGCGCATCGGGCCCAAGCTTGGCCTTGGCGGCCGCCGATTTGATCGCGTCATCCAAACTGCCGAGCCGGTCGACCAAACCGCGCTCCAGCGCTTGCGCACCGGTCCAGACGCGGCCCTGCGCGACGGCGTCGATTTCGGCCACCGTCTTCTTGCGCGCCACCGCGGCCTTGCCGGTGAAATCGGCATAGATGTGGTTGATGCCCGACTGCACCACCGAAGCCAGGCGCGGGTCGAGCGGGCGGCGCGGGTCGTAGCCGCCGGCCAACCAGGTGGTGGTGTGACCGCCGGTGTTGATGGACAACTTCTCCAGCAGCTTGTCGGCCGTCGGCAACATGCCGAACACGCCGATCGAGCCGGTGATGGTGCCGGCCTCGGCGGTCACTTCGTCGGAGGACATCGAGATCCAGTAGCCGCCCGAGGCCGCCACATCACCCATCGACACCACCACCGGTTTGCCGGCCTTGCGCGTCAGTTCCAGCTCGCGCCGGATGATTTCGGACGCAAACGCGCTGCCACCCGGCGAGTTGACGCGCAAGACCAAGGCCTTGACGTTCTCGTCCTCGCGGGCTTGGCGGATAAGCTTGGCGGTGGAATCGCCGCCGACCTTGCCCGGGCCGGCGCTGCCATCAACGATTTCGCCCTCGGCCACCACAATGCCGACCGCCGGGCCATGTTCTGCCTTGGGCTTCAAGAACACCTGGTATTCGGCCAAGGACACGCGGCGGAAGCTCTTGCCCTTGTCATCTTTACTGCCGCGCTCGATCAACAAGTCGCGCACCTCGTCGCGGGTCTTGACGCCGTCGATCAGCTTGGCCTGCAGCGCCAGCTTGGCCGTATCGCCGCCGACGGCGAGCATGGTTTCAGGCAGGTTCTCGATGAGACCAGCCACCGCGCCCTTGGGCAGCTTGCGCGCCTTCTCGACCGCATCCGTATAGCCCGTCCACAACTCGCCGTACAAGTAACCCTCCGCTTCCAGGGAAGCCTTGGACGGTGCATTGGCAAAATAGGGCTCGGCAAAACTCTTGTAGGTGCCGACGCGCAAGACATTGGCCGACACGCCCAGGCGGTCCAGCGCATCCTTGTAGTAATTGCGGTAGCGGCCGAAGCCCTCGATCATCACCGCGCCCATCGGGTTCAGATAAATCTCGCTGGCCTGCGCGGCCAGAAAGTAGCCGCGCTGATCAAAGTGGTCGCCATAGGCAACGATCTTCTTGCCGCTGGTCTTGAAGCGATTCAGCGCCGCCGCCACCTCGTGCAGGCCGGACATGCCGGCGCCGCCGAACTCGTCCAGATCCAGCAAGACGGTGCCAATCTTGGGGTCGCGGGCGGCAGCGTCCAGCGTTGCCAGCACATCGCGCAGCCTTGTCTGGCGCTGCGCATTGCCGCGCAATTGAGCCATGACTTGATCACGCGGCGAACCCGAAAATTGCTCGACCAGGGCGCCGTGCAGATCCAGCACCAGCGTGGTCTTGTCCTTCAGCGGCGCCGGGCCGCGCGACATCAAGCCGCTCACCAAGGCCACCAGCAGCGCCAGCAAAAGCAGATTCAACAAGGCGCGCCGGCTGGCATCCAGCAAGGCCCAGAACTTGGCGATCACCCACCACAGGCCGGAAAAAACGCTCTTCACGCCCATGCTGGGCTCCTTTGTTCAATGGATCAATTGGTGCCGGGCGATTGTGCAGCATGGCAATCGCCCAGCCGCAAAGTCATGGCAGCGGGAACTTTGTTGTGCCGCTCGCCTCAAGTCGCCTGCGCTGGTTTGAGCATGACGTCGATGAACAAGTCACTGCCCAGCCAGGCTTGCAGCCAAGCTCGCAAGGCCGGATAAGGCGCGGCCTCGAACCAGGCCGCATCAACGCCGGCAAACTGGCGAACAAAAGGCAGCAAGGCCAGATCCAACCAACTCGGGTTTGGGCCCAGCACATAGGCATGCCGCGCCAAGCGCTGCTCCAGCGGCGCCAGCATCAAGGCCTCGGCCTCGGCCCGCCATTGAGTCTGTGTGGTTTGTGGGTAACGATCCGGGTATTTATAACAATCCAACAAGCGCTTGAACGGGCCGTCGTTGAGCGCCAGCCAAGGCAGGGCCTCGGCGTCCAGTTCAAGGCGGCGCCAGCCTTGCGGGTCGGCCTGCGCCAAGGCCCAGAAGATGATGTCGGCACTTTGCTCGATCAATTCGCCACTGGGCAAGAGCAGAACCGGCACGGTGCCCTTGGGTGACAAGCGCAGCAGCTCTGGCGGCTTGGCGCGCAGTTGAACCTCGTGGATCTCGAGCTCTATACCGGCATAGCGCAGCGCCAGCCGCGCCCGCATCGCGTAGGGGCAGCGGCGAAAGGAGTAGAGCTGGGGCAGCAAAGCCCTGTTCAGGCCGCCGGCGGCGCGGTGTCGATAAAGCTCTGGCGGGCGCCAAGCTTCTCGAAATGGCGGGCCAGGTTCGGGTTGGCGCCGCGCCAATCAATCGCCGGGAAGCGGAAGTCCACATAGCCCAAGGCGCAGCCGACCGAAATATCGGCGAGCGAGAAATGATTGCCCCAGCACCAGGCCTTGTCGCCCAGACCCTGGTTCATCGCGGCGCAGGCGGCCGAAACCTTGTCCAGCTGACGCTGCACCCAAGCCTCGCAGCGCTGCTCGGGCGGGCGGCCGGCGAATTTGTTTTCCAGCAAGGCCAGGACGGCGGCGTCCATCACCCCGTCGGCCAATGCTTCCCAGGTCTTCACCTCGGTTCGCTCGCGGCCGCGCTCGGGAATCAGCTTGCCGACCGGCGACAGCGTGTCCACATATTCAACGATCACGCGCGAGTCAAACACCGCGCCGGTGATCGAGTCCTGCCCTTCCATCACCAGGCAAGGCACCTTGCCGAGCGGATTCATCTTCAAAATGGCGTCGCTGCTCCAGACATCCTCCAGCACCAGCTGGTAGTCGAGCTTTTTTTCGGCCATCACGATGCGCACCTTGCGAACGAAGGGGCTGGTAAGTGATCCGATAAGTTTCATATGTGCTGCGCTGACGTCGTCCTGTTTGAATTCATTCTAGCCAAGGCAATGTTGTGCGCCAGACTGTACAAGTGCGGCTTTCTAAGGCATAGAACCCCCTAAAAGGGCGGCCGGGATGATCCCGATACACATTGCGCGCTCAAGCCTGAAAATACCGGACCGGCAGCATAGCCGGCATAACGATACAAAAATCAGGAGGAAATTCGCATGCACGAAAGCATAGAGGCGGCCGTGGCCGCGTCGGCCAGCAGCACGCCGGCTCGGCAACTGCCGATCAACTTCACCGGCTCCGGCAGCGAGTACTTTCGCATCTGGATCGTCAACTTGCTGCTTTGCCTGCTGACGCTGGGCTTGTACCTGCCCTTCGCCAAGGCCCGCAGGCTGCGCTACTTCTACGCCAACACCCGCATCGACGGGCAGGCCTTGAGTTTTCACGGCAATCCTTGGCATATGTTCCGTGGCTTCATGCTCTTGCTGCTGCTGATGGGCGCCTACGCGCTGGCCGGCCGCTACTCGCCGATGGCGGGCCTGGTGGCTTTTGGCGTGCTCTGCGCAGTCTGGCCGGCGCTTTGGCGGGCCAGCCTGCAATTCCGTCTGGGCAATACCAGCTGGCGCGGCCTGCGGATGGGTTTCCGAGGCGAGTTGGCTTCGGCCTACAAGGCGGTGTTGCCGGTCTATTTGCCCAGCATCATCATGCTGTTGGCCCAAGCCGCCTTCGGCCCGGGCGCGCAGGAGCAAGCCGGTGACCAAGCGCTATGGCTTGGCATCGGCACCGGTCTGCCCCTGTTGGCGATGCTGCTTTTGCTTCCGCTGGGCCTCGCCCGCATCAAGCGATACCAGCATGACGCCTATGTCTACGCCAATCAACGCAGCCAACTCAGCACGCCGACCCGCCGCTTCTACGGCCTGAGCCTGAAGGGCATGTCGGTCACCCTGCTGCCGATGTTCCTCATCGGCATGCTGAGCGCGGTGCTGATCCCCGCGCTGCAGTCCAAGCCGGAGGCAAAGGCCGTGGTCTTTGGTTTGCTGGGCCTGCTGCTGATCCTGGCCTATTTGCTGATGTTCATGATCGCCGGCCCCTATTTCACCGCTCGGATGCAGAACCTGGTCTGGAGTGGCACAAGCAGCGCCCATTTGCAGTTTGACAGCCACTTGAAGTTTCGCGCCTTGGCCTGGCTGACCGCCAAGAACTGGCTGTTGACCTTGCTGACCCTGGGCTTGTACCGGCCATTCGCCGCCATCAACACCGCCCGCCTGCGGCTTGCTGCGATGGGGCTTGCACTGAGCGGAGACCTGGACGACTGGGTGGCCGATCGCATGGTCGCCGACGCCGATGCCGCCGGAGAAGCTGCCGGCGATTTCTTCGGTTTCGACATGGGCTTGTGAATTCGGGCGGCATGACAAGCCTGCAGCACGAGCCAAGCGCGCGCCTGCGCCTGGTCTATTTCGATGGCCGCAGCGCGCGCGCGCAGTCGGCCGAGATCTGGCTTGAGCAGGGTCTGCTGCATGTCTTGGTGGCCGCCAATGACGGCGCGCCGAGCCAGCGGCAATACCCATGCAAGGCCATTCAATGGCCGGAGCGCCAGCGCCATGGCGAGCGTCAAGTGCAGTTACCCGATGGCGGCCTGCTCAGCTGTGCCGAATCGCAGGCCTGGGATAGCTGGGCCCAGTCCTCGGGCCTGCTTGACTCGGCACTGGTGCGCTGGATGCAAAGTTGGCGCCGGGTCGGCCTGAGCTTGCTCTTGCTGCTCGCGCTGTTGACTTCGGCTTGGCGCTGGGGCATCCCCTTGGCCACTCAGGCCACGATGACGCTGCTACCGGCCGCCGTGGAGCAAGACCTGGGCGGCCGCGCGCTGGCCTACTTCGACCGCCACTTGTTGCAAGCCAGCCGGCTGGATGCGGCCAAGCAGCTAGAGCTGAGTCAACGCTTCGAGCGGCTGCTGGCGGCCTCGCCGGCGGACCTGCAAGCGCCCTACCGGCTGCACTTCAGGCAGGCCAACAAGGCCTTCGGGCCGAATGCGTTTGCGCTGCCCGGCGGGGACATTGTCATGACCGACGCCTTGGTCGAACTGATGGCGGACGAGCCAAACGCCGTGCTCGGTGTGCTGGCGCATGAGCTGGGCCATGTGCGACATCGGCACGGCCTGCGCATGACGATTCAGGCCAGCATGGCTGCGGCCCTTGCGGGGCTCATCGTCGGCGATTATTCGGCTCTGCTCGCGGGCCTGCCGGCGCTGCTGGCCCAACAGTCCTATTCACGCGACTTTGAGCGCCAGGCCGATGAGCATGCGCGCAGCCTGCTGCGCAAGGCGGGCATCTCACCCAAGGTGATGCTGCCCTTCTTCGAGCGCCTGGAAAAGATGCAGGGGCTTGACGACGAGCTCTCGATCGCTTTTTCAAGCCATCCGGCGAACGAGGAACGCAGACGATTCTTCGCTCAATGAGCGCGCAGAGACAAAAAAGCCCGCAAACAGCGGGCTCTTGAAGGCACAGCAATTCAGTTCAAAGCGAACGGCGGCGCCTTGCCACAAATCCGACCAGCCCCAAGCCGCCCAGCAGCAAGGCGTAGCTCGAAGGTTCGGGCACCACGGCCACCAAGAGCAACTGCCCGCGCACCGCACCGCCTGGATCGGCGGCCGTATGGACGTTGACGTAGGCCAGATTTCCCATCAGCGCATCCTTCATCGACATCGCGCCGAACGAGGCCGGCACGACGCCACTACCGAAGACCGTCAAGAAGCCGCCCCCACTCGCCGAAAAAAACGGCGCCGCAGCCAAATCTACCCGTACCGGCCCGTTGACACCGATGGCGGCCGGCCCATGGATGTGAAACCCCGTCGGCGCCCCACTCAAGCCGGACACCCCCATCGTGAAGCTGTAGCTGTCGTCACCGACGGCGAGCGTGCCCATATCGTCATAAGACAGGCTGGCGAGGCCGCTGGCCGTGGAGCTGCTGGCGCCCACTTCCTGGGCGGCGTTGATCGTCGCGTTGAACTGGTAGACCGTCGCCTGGGCCGCCAAAGGCAGCGCCAATAAGGCGGCCAGCGCCAGCAACGGCGTAGAGAGTGAACGAATTTTCATTTGAATCCCCCGAATTTTGACAAGGCAAAACAGGCCGAAAACCTCGGCCTTATGTCCTTGTACCAAGCATCAGAAAACTCGCCCACCCCAAGTTCATGGGGGCAGGGTTCTCACTCATGCCTGCCGCCGAGTCCAATCGACGCTCGCCGGCCGGCCGGCCAGACTCAGTTGCGCGGTGCTGGGCGCGCAGCGGCTCAAGACCTGACCCCGCCGCACGACCAACAAACGCTGGGCCCGCAGCCGCAAGGCCTCGACCGGATCGCGGGCCTGCAGCAGCACAAAGTCGGCGTTAGCGCCCACTTCGAGACCATAGCCCGTCAGGCCCAGCACGCCCGCATTGTTGACGGTGACCGCGTCGAAGCAGGCCTGCATGCCGGTCTGCGAGGTCATCTGCGCCACATGCAAGCCCATGCTCGCGACCTCGAGCATGTCGGCGCTGCCGAGCGAATACCAGGGGTCGAGCGCGCAGTCATGGCCAAAGCCGACATTGATGCCGGCCGCCAGCAGCTCGGGCACGCGCGTCATGCCGCGCCGCTTGGGGTAGCTGTCATGCCGCCCTTGGAGGGTGATGTTGATCAGCGGGTTGGCGACCACCTGCAGCCGCGCCTCGGCCATCAAGGCAATCAGTTTGGACGCGTAATAGTTGTCGACCGAATGCAGCGATGTCAGGTGCGAGCCGGTGACGCGCCCTTGCAGGCCTAGGCGCTGGGTCTCGAAGGCCAAGGTCTCGATATGGCGCGAAGCCGGGTCATCGCTCTCGTCGCAATGCATATCGACGGCAAGGCCGCGCTCGGCGGCCAGCTCGCACAAGAGCCGCACACTTTGCGTGCCCTGCTCGTAAGTGCGCTCGAAATGCGGAATGCCGCCAACCACCTCGACGCCCATGTCCAAGGCACGCTTGAGGTTTTCAACGGCGCCCGGCGCACGCAGCAGCCCGTCTTGCGGAAACGCGACCAACTGCAGATCCAGATAGGGCTTGACCCGCTGCTTCACATGCAGCAGCGCCTCGACGGCCAACAAGCGCTCATCACACACATCGACATGGCTGCGGATCGCCAGCAGGCCCTTGGCCACCGCCCAGTCGCAATAGCTCAGCGCCCGCTCGACCAAGGCCTCTTGCGTCAGCAGCGGCTTCAGCTCACCCCATAGCGCGATGCCTTCCAGCAAGGTGCCGCTCTGATTGACGCGCGGCAGGCCGTAGCTGAGCGCCGCGTCGAGGTGGAAATGCGCATCGACAAAGGGCGGACTGAGCAGCCAGCCCTGGCCGTCGATGCCTTGCACGCCTTCGGGAGAGGGCAAATTGGGGCCGATGGCGGCAATGCGGCCGGCTTGCACCAGCAGGTCCTGGCCTTGGCGTCCATCGGGGAGGCAGATATTGCGTATCAACATGGCTGTCGGCTTCGCGCTGTCGAAACCAGGAGTGTGCCCAATTTAGAATGGAAGCTCAAAGTAACCGTCGGCTTCACCTCTCATTGATGATCAGATCCCTGCCCAAGTTTCACCAAGACGGCATGCCGCCTGCCCGCCTCCCGGCCGGCCGCTCGCTTCTAGGCCGCCAGGCTTTGAAGTTGACCCTGCTCATAGGACTTGGTTTGGGGCTGATTCAGGCCCCAGCCCAGGCTAAAAGCAACCGCGAAAAACCGGTGCATGTACCCAGCCTCAGCGATGTACCCGTCAACGCCAAGCATGTGCTGGTCCTGGACGAAAGTTCGGGCAAGGTTTTGAAAGAAAAGAGCGCCGACAGTGTGGTGCCCATCGCCTCCTTGACCAAGCTGATGACGGCGATGGTCGTGCTCGACGCCAAGTCGAATATGAAGGAGACCATTCGCATCGACAGTGCCGATATGGACCGCCTCAAGCATAGCGTCTCGTTTTTGCCGGTGGGCGCGCAGCTGACCCGCCAGGATGCCTTGACCTTGGCCTTGATGTCGTCGGAGAACCGCGCCGCTGCGGCCCTGGCGCGCACCTTCCCAGGCGGACTGGCGGCGTTTCAACTCGCCGTCAGCGCGAAAATTCGCGCACTGGGCCTGACCCAAACCCGCATCAGCGAGGCCACCGGCCTGTCACCGCTGAACACATCGACGGCCACCGAGGTGGCCAAGATTGCCGCTGCGGCTTCGCGTTATCCAGAAATCGGCGATATCACCAGCGACAAGAAAGCCATCATCCCCGTCAATGGCCGCAAGCGCGAATTTCACAACACCAATCGCTTGGTCGGCAGCAAGGGCTGGGACATCCGCCTGTCCAAGACCGGCTACACCGAAGAAGCCGGGCGCTGCCTGACCATGCGCATGAAGAGCGGCGGCAAGAATGTCACCGTCGTCTTGCTGGACGCCGACGGCTCGGCCGCGCGCCTGCAAGACGCCGGCAAGATCCGACGCTCGCTGGAACGAGCGCCCATCTGACCAGCGCCTTCAGCCGCCGCGCTTGCCCATCAGCGGCGGCTGCAGCACAAACACCACCGCCGTGCGCGCCGGCAGCGTGAACTGCCCCGTCGCGGAATCAAACCTGGCCAGCGCGGCGCGTTTGTCGGCAGCCGCCGGCGAGCGGTGCACCGGATGCAGCTCAAAGGCGCGCCCGGCCAAGGCGGCGATGTTCAACTGCTTGTCGGTCTTGTCCACATTGATCAGATAGACCAGCTCCTGGAAGTTGGCGCCGGCATAGCCGACCCCGTTCAGATGGCCGACCAGCACCGTCGGCTCTTGCGCGCTGCCGGTGTTGTGGAACGTCAGGCGCGCCTTGATGTCCTCGGCATTGCGCAAGCGCAGCAGCGTCGTGCTCTTGCGTATCGCCAGCAGATCACGGAAGGCGTCGCGGGTCCAGGCGATGTCGGCCGGCGCTGGCTTGATCAAGGGGTTGGCCAGCAGCGGCTTGAGCAGCGACCAGTTGTCCGCATTGTCACGGGCCGGCGGCAGGCCGACGCCGAAGTTGTTGTCTGCATAGCTCCAGTCCAGCTTGTTGAACCAGTCACCCGAGTCATAACTGTTTCGGTCCATGGACTTGCTGCGCAGCGTGTCAACGCCGGCATGGAAGTAGGCAATGCCTTGGCTGAAGCTGTTGATGGCCGCGCCCAGAATCTGCACACGCGCCCGGTCTTCGCGGCTGGTACTGGTCGGCAGCTTGAAGACGTTGTTGTCGAACAGGCTGGTGTTGTCGTGGTTCTCTACATAGTTGACCACCTCGGACGGCTCCAGCACATAGCCGGCCGGCAGCCCGCCGGCATTGATTTCTTCCAGGCGCAGATTTGCATCCCAGCTGGTCTGCAGTTTGAAGCTGCGGATCGAGCCGGCCAGGCTGGCCTTGATCAGGTCGCCCTGCCACATCAGATCGCCACGGGTCTTACCGCCGCCCAAGCCATTCGGGTCATAGAACAAGCCGTTGATAAAGCCCTGGTTGGCGAACTGGTTGTTGCCCGAATCGAAGGAGCTGCCGCCACGCACCGCGTCGCGGATGAAGGGGTTGAAGCTGCCGATGCCGGAGCCGTTCAAGCTCATCATGTCGGCCTGCACAAAGCGCGCGCCATTGGCGACCTCGCCGAAGTTCCAGCCCTCGCCGAGGATTTGCACCTCGCGCCCGCTGGCCGCCTTGACGCGGGCCTTCAGCTCCTCCATCACCGAGCGTGGGTGGTGGCCCATGATGTCAAAACGCAGCGAGCTGATGCGGTAGTCGCGCGTCCAGGTGATGGCCGAGTCGATCATCAGCTTGGCCATCATGTGGTTTTCGGCGGCGGTGTTTTCGCAGCAGGTCGAGCGCTCGATGCCGCCCACCGCATTGAGCCGGTGGTAGTAGCCGGGCACCACTTTGTCCAGCACCGAGGCGGCGTTCTGGCCCGAGGCGCTGGTGTGGTTGTAGACCATGTCCATGCCGACGCGCAGCCCTGCCGCGTTGAGCGCCTGCACCATGAGGCGGAACTCCAGCACCCGTGCGGCCGGCTTGACCGCCGAGCTGGCATAGCTGCCCTCGGGCGTTGTGAAATGCAAGGGGTCATAGCCCCAGTTGAAACAGTCGGTGCCGGCGCTGGCGGCAACGGCGGCTTGCTGCGACTCGCCGTCAGGCAGACCTGCTGGATTCGGCGTTAGGCAGTTCTTTTCATTCACGCTGGCGATGTCGAACACCGGCAGCAGATGCACATCGGTCAGGCCGCTTTGCGCCAGCGCGCTGAGGTGCTTCATGCCCATCGAGCCTGTTTCGGTGAAGGCCAGGTACTTGCCGCGCTTGTCCGCCGGCACGCTGGCGTCGTTGATCGAGAAATCACGCACATGCAGCTCGTAGATGCTCATGTCCGCGCTGCTGGCCACCGTGTTGGGCGGCGCGCCGGCATCCCAACCGGGCGGCTTCAAGGTCGGCGACTGCAAATTCATCACCACGCTCTGCTGGCTGCCCATGGTCAGGCCGAGCGAATAGGGGTCGGTCACCTGGTTGAGAACAAGGCCGACACCGCGCACAAACACCTGCACGGCAAAGCGATAGACCTGGCCCGAGCGATCGCCGGGCAAGCTCAGACTCCAGCTGCCGGTGGCGGGGTCCAGCTGCATGGGCATTGTCCGGGTGCGCGTCAATGCCTGGCCGTTCTGCTCGGTGGTGATCAAGGACACCGCCTGCGCCGTCGGCGCCCAGAGCTTGAAGCCGGTGTGGCCCTGCACCACCACGGCGCCAAAATTGCCTTCTTGAGTGGCGGCGGCATAGAGCTCATCCAGCGCGCCGGCGACCTGCGCGGTGCTGGCGTTCTGCGCCAGGCCGGCGGCGTTCTCTTGCACCAGCACGAGCTGCTGGGTGTGCAGAAATGGCAGGCGGCTCAGGTCGGCATCGCGCACCTTGAAGACTGCTCCTGAGGCGATGTACTTGAAGCGCAGCGCAGCGTCCGCTGGCACCGCTCCCGCATAGGCGTCCAGCGTAATGAAGCCGTCTGCCCCCAGCGTTAGCGCATCACGCTGCACGACGATCTGCCCTTTGGCCGAGTAGTAAAGGCGCACCACGCCATCGGCCGTCACGCGCGGCCATTGCAGCAAACTCTTGTTCAGCCAGACGGCGCGCGCATCGGTGCTGGAGACCGAGCGCAGGTCGGGCGGAGCCAGGTAGACGGCGGGGTCTTGCTGCACCAGCCAGATCTCGCCGACCTGGTTCTTGATCGTCAGCGCGCTGTAGTCGACGCGAATATTGTTGTCTCGCCCATCCTTGTCGCCCTGGTTAGGCGCCATGCCGTGAATGATGAATTCCAGCGCCGTTTGGCCGCCGCCCAGTTTGGGGTTCAACACCGGGATATCGAACACCACTTCGCCCGCGCCCGCTGCGTAGCCGGGCATCGCGCCGATGGCGACCGGGTTGCCCCATTGATCGATCGCCATGCCGGCCGGCAAGCCCGCGACATTCAAGCCGCTGCCGTTCCACAGGTGCAAGCCCCAGCTCGCATAGGCGCTGTCGAAGCGTTTGTAATGCACCCGCACCGTCTTGATGTCCGGCACCGGCAAGCCCAGCGGATTGCTGGCGTAGGTGGTCGAGTCACCCTCTAACCGCCAGATCTCGTTCGCACCCGCTTGCAAGGCCTGGCTTTGGTCGGCACCGCCCCAATCCTTCCAATCGCCTCTATGCAAAAGATAGCCGACCGTGCCGCTCTCGGCCACCAGCGGCACGTCGTAAATCGCGCCGAATTCGTCGCTGCCTGAGGCATTCCAACCCTCATTCCAGTTCGGGCTCTGCGCCGCACCCCAGCTGTGCAACTGCCAGCCGGATTGGTCGCCATTGGCGCGGCGGTAATGCACGCGCAGCGTTGTGGCCGCGGCTGCCGCAGCCTTGCGACGTGCATCGGGCAAGGGCACGGCGGCTAACAAAGTCGTGTCTGCGTCGAGCGCCTGGGCCGAGGCCATGCCGGCCGCCAGCGGCGCCGCGGTGGACTCGGTGACGGCACCGCCGCCGCAGCCGGCCATTTGGCCCAAGGCCAGCCCTAGGCCGATATAAGCCGCCGCTCGCCGCAGTTTGCGCAGCATGTTTGCCCATTGAACCGTCATATGCGTCCTTAAAGAAAGGGAAACCTGGGCTGCGCCAAAAAGACAGCAGGCCGGATTTTGGCGCGATGCTAATGAAGTAAAACTACATTTGATAGATGGTGTTTTCCCGATAGATCACTGGTTTTCATAGCGATAATCCGGGCCTGATGTATGAAAAGTACATTATTTGGCAGCGAATAAATCAAAACTTTAAGCAGAAGCCGGACGCAGATTCCCGCCAAGTCCTTGCCCGTCTGCACCCACAAGTCGGCCCGCCACCCTCGCGGATAAAATGCTGCGCTTGCACTCTTGCTTGACCAACGCCGCC
The DNA here is from genome assembly GCF_025717515.1 of Roseateles oligotrophus. Classification (GTDB taxonomy): domain Bacteria; phylum Pseudomonadota; class Gammaproteobacteria; order Burkholderiales; family Burkholderiaceae_C; genus Paucibacter_A; species Paucibacter_A oligotrophus. Next base: position 82,459 of record NZ_JAJIRN010000009.1, on the reverse strand, counting down.
GCCAGGCCGCCACCGCCATGAACCTATCCGCCTTCTCCTCGATCAGCGCCCTCTCGCCACTGGACGGCCGCTACGCCTCGCGCGTGGCCGCGCTGCGCCCCTTGCTGTCCGAGTTCGGCCTGATGCACCGCCGTGTGCAGGTTGAAGTGGAATGGTTCATCGCCTTGTCGGACGCTGGTTTTGCCGAATTCAAGCCGCTGACCGGCGCGTCCCGCGGACTCTTGCGCGGCCTGGTGACGCGCTTCTCGGAGGCCGACGCACAGGCAATCAAGGACATCGAGAAAACCACCAACCACGACGTCAAGGCGGTCGAGTACTGGCTCAAATCGCGCTTCGAAAACAGCCCCGAGCTTAAGGCCGCCGGCGAGTTTGTGCATTTCGCCTGCACCAGCGAAGACATTAACAACACCAGTCACGGGCTGATGCTCAAGGCCGCCCGCGCCGATGTGCTGTTGCCCACCATCGACCGCATCACCGCCAAGCTAACGGCGATGGCCCACGCCATGGCGGCCACGCCGATGTTGGCCCGCACGCATGGCCAAACCGCCAGCCCGACGACCATCGGCAAGGAAATCGCCAACGTCGTGGCACGCCTGCGCAATGCCCGTAGCCGCATCGCCGATGTCAAACTGCTGGCCAAGATGAATGGCGCGGTCGGCAACTACAACGCCCATTTGTCGGCCTGGCCCGACTTCGACTGGGAGGCCTTCAGCCAGCGCGTGATCGAGCAGCAGTTGGGCCTGAGCTTCAACCCCTACACCATCCAGATCGAGCCGCACGACTATATGGCCGAGCTGTTCGATGCGGTCACGCGCCTGAACACCATCCTGATCGACTGGTCACGCGATGTCTGGAGTTATGTTTCCTTGGGCTACTTCAAGCAGCGCACGATTGCCGGCGAGATCGGCAGCTCGACCATGCCGCACAAGGTCAACCCGATCGATTTTGAAAACGCCGAGGGCAATTTCGGTTTAGCCAACGCTTTGCTCACGCACCTGAGCCAGAAGCTGCCGATCAGCCGCATGCAGCGCGACCTGACCGACTCCACCGTCTTGCGCAATATGGGCGTGGCGATCGGCTACGCGGTCTTGGGCTACGAGTCGTTGCTCAAGGGCCTGGACAAGCTGGAAGTCAACGAAGCCAAGCTAGCGGAAGATCTGGACGGCGCCTGGGAAGTGCTGGCCGAGCCTATCCAGACGGTGATGCGCCGTTTTGCCTTGCCTAACCCTTATGAGCGCCTGAAGGAGCTGACACGCGGCAAGGCCATCACGGCCGAGGGTGTGCGCGAATTCATCAACGGGCTGGAGATTCCCGAGGCCGAGAAGGCCCGCTTGCTGGCGATGACGCCGGGCAGCTATGTGGGCAAGGCGGCGGAGTTGGCGAAGCGGATCTAATCGCTGAGCAAGTCGATGCCATCGAGGCGCCCTGCGGGGCGCTTTTTTCTTGCCCTAACTGCAGCGTCGGCGGCAACGCGCAAGAAATTAAGTCGCAGGCCGGGGGCGAAAACCGCAGGTTTCGCCGAAGGCAAGTCCCGGCATCGTGCGGGTAGCCCGACTTGGCCAAACACGAACAACGCAAGCATCTAAACGGCCCGCCTGCGCCACGCCTTCTCCCCCTCCACCGCCACCCCCACCACCGCCGCCGCCGCAAAGCAAATCCCCAGCTCGCCCAAGCTCAAGGCCTGCGTCTTGAAGACTCCCTGCAGCCAAGGCACATAGATGATCGCCAGCTGCAAAAACACCGTCAGCAAAACCGCCCCCAGCAGCGGCAAATTGCTCAATAGACCGATACGCCACAGCGGCAAGCGCTCCGAGCGCACCGCCAACACATGGGCCATCTGCGCCAGCGTCAGCAAGGTAAAAACCATCGTCTGCCAAGCGCCATGGCCAGTCGCCATCGCCCAGTACTGCACGCCCAGACAAAGCCCGGCGATCAGCAAACCAAAACCCAGAATATGCTGCCACATGCCGTCGGCAAACAGGCTCTCGCCAGGCGGGCGCTGCATCAGGCCGGGCTCGGCCGGCTCGGCGGCCAGGGCCAGGCCGGGCAGACCGTCGGTGACCAGATTGACCCATAGGATGTGAATCGGCAGCAGCGGGATCGGCAACAGAAACAGCGGCGCCAGAAAGAGCACCCAGACCTCGCCCGAATTGCCGGTCATCGCGTAACGGACGAACTTGCGGATATTGGCGTAGATACGCCGCCCCTCCGCCACCGCCGCGACGATGCTGGCGAAGTTGTCATCCAGCAGCACCAGGCTGGCGGACTCGCGCGCCACATCGGTGCCGCCACGGCCCATCGCCACGCCGATGTCGGCGCGCCTCAAGGCCGGCGCGTCGTTGACGCCGTCGCCGGTCATCGCGACGAACTGGCCGCCCGCCTGCAGCGCCTCGACGATGCGGATCTTTTGCGCCGGGTCCACGCGGGCATAGACGCGCACGCGCAGCACCTCGGCGCGCAAGGCTGCCTCGTCCAGCTCGCTCAGTTGTTGGCCGCTCAGCACCGGGGCGTGAGCGTCGGCCACTATCCCCAGGCGATGCGCGATGGCCAAGGCGGTGGCGGGATGATCGCCGGTGATCATCACCGGCGTGATGCCGGCGGCAATGCAGTCGCGCACCGCCGCCTGCGCCTCGGGGCGGGGTGGGTCGATCAGCGCAATCAGGCCCAGCCATTGCAAATCGCTTTCCACCGCCTCGATCGAATTCGTATCGGGCAAATGCCCATGCTCGCGCCGCGCCAGGCCCAGCACGCGCAGGCCTTGGGCGGCCAGCGCGTCGGCAGCGGCCAGCAAAGCAAGGGTGTCCAGCGGCTGCGGGCCCTCAGGCGTCCACTGCGCGCTGCAGCAAGGCAACAGCGACTCCGGTGCGCCCTTGGTGTAGGCGACGAAAGAGGGAGACGGCCCGCCACTGCGGTGGAAAGTGCTCATGCGCTTGCGCTCGGCGTCGAAGGGTTGCTCCTGCACGCGCGGCGCCTCGGCGTCGAGCCGCGCCTTGTCCAACTGCGCCGATAGCGCAGCCAGCACCAGCGCGGTTTCGGTCGGGTCGCCGGCCCATCCTTGCCCCTCGCCTTCAAGCCGTCGGGCGTCATTGCACAGCGCGGCGGCACGCAGGGTCTCCTGCTGCAAAGGCGTGACGGCCGCATCGCCGGGCACCCAGCATTGGCCCAGCGTCAGCATCAGCTCGGCATGCATGCGGTTCTGCGTCAAGGTGCCCGTCTTGTCGGAGCAGATCGTGCTGACCGAGCCCAGCGTCTCCACCGCCGGCAGCCGCCGCACCAGCACCTGCACCTGCACCATGCGGCGCGCGCCCAATGCCAAGAGCACGGTGACGACGGCGGGCAAGGCCTCGGGAATGGCCGCCACTGCCAGGCTGATGGCGGTCAGCAGCATCAACAAGGGCGGCTCGCCGCGCAGCAGGCCGACGCCGAAGACCAGCGCGCAAATCACCAGCACGCCTATGCTCAGGCGCTTGCCGAAAGCGGCCAGACGCTGCTGCAGCGGCGTGCTGCGGTCGGCGCCATCGAGCAAGCTGGCCACCTTGCCCAACTCGGTGTGCATGCCTATGGCCACCACCAAGCCACGGCCATGGCCACGCGTGGCGGTCGTGCCCTTGAAGGCCATATTGAGGCGGTCGCCCAGCGCTGCCCCTGCAGCGGCCGGCAGCGGCGCAATATGTTTACCGGCGCTGACCGACTCGCCGGTCAGCGCCGATTCATCCAGATGCAGCTGGGCAATTTCGAACAGGCGCAGGTCGGCGGGCACCTGGTTGCCGGCCTCCAGCAGCACCACATCGCCGGGCACCAAAGTGCTTGCGGCCACCTGCTGCGGCTGGCCTTCGCGCAAAACCGTGGCCTGGGCGGCGGCGAGTTGCTGCAGGGCCGCCATCGCCTGATCGGCGCGCCAGCTCTGCACAAAGCCAATACCGGCGTTGAGCAGCACGATGAACAGAATCACCCAGGTGTCGGTGAGGTCGCCAATCAGCCCCGAAATAGCGGCGGCGCCCAGCAGCACCAGCACCATGAAGTCTTTGAACTGCTCGGCCAGCAAGGTCCAGGGGCCAGGTCTTGCCTTGGCCAACAGCTCATTCGGGCCATGCTGCTCGGCGCGCTGGCTGGCCTCGGCATGCGCCAGGCCCTGGCCGAGGTCGACACCATGCTGGTCGGCAATATGCTGGGCATCCAATTGATGCCAGGGCTGCGGAGTGGCGCTTGCGTTCATCGGTGACCCGTCATTTGAGCGTCATGCGCGAATGCAGACCATCCCTATCATGCGGCACTTTTGACGCGTCGAGCGTGGCGGAATGCCCGCCCTTGCCAGCTCCTTGCTGCGGGCTTGATCCAACTCAATCGGTCAGGCTGAATCCCGCCTCGACACAGCAGCAAGCTACCAACCCGCCGGCAGCTTCCTCAGCAACACCAAGCGGCCATCGCGCTGCTCGACATAGCCGCCCTGCAGCAACTGTTTGAAGATCCGGCTGATCATCTCGCGGGACGACCCAACCCGCTCCGCGATATCTTGCTGGGTCAGCTTGAGTGAAACCTGCCTCGGGCCACCGTCGGGGGGCTCGGCGCCGGCCAACTCATTGAGCATGCGCGCCACGCGTTGATAGACATCATCAAGCGCCAAGCTCTTGACGTTTTCGGTCGATCGGCGCAGCAACAAAGCCAGGCGCTGAATCAGATGAAAAGCGAAGTCAGGGTTTTGGGCCAAGAACTCCCGCATATCCACCCCGCGCACCAAGATGCAACGCAGTGGCTCCAGGCTGGCCACCGAGGCCGAACGCGGCGCACCGTCCAGCAGGCTCAACTCGCCAAAATATTCGCCCGGCCCGAGGGTGTTGTAGATCACCTCGCGACCATCATCACCCGCGCCATAGACCTTGACCCGGCCGGCCAACAAAATATAGAAGGCGTCCGATTGATCCCCCTCGTTGATCAACACGGCATGCGCCGGGTAGTTGCGAGCGCCACCGCGGCTGGCGATCGCCGCCAGCATTTCATCCTGTAATTTGTCGGCCTGATTCATTCAAACTCCGAAACTCTACGGTCGCAGTGTACTGAAGCTCCGGTGACACACCGGCACTGGCTCGCTCATGGGTCACAGCAAATCCTCCCAAGCCAGCGCGGCGATCTGCCAGCGTCGGCCGGTGTTCAGCAGTTGCAGGGTCTTGACGCCTTCGGCCTCGAAAGCCTGGCCATCGAGCAGCCCCTGCTTGCGGTAGCGCGCCCAGACCTGTGCGATGCGGCCATAGTGATCAATGCGCTGCTCAATGATGGCTTCATCAAACTGCTGCAAGCGCCCGCCGGGGCGCAGCAACTCGGCGCGCGGCCGCACAAAATCCTCGACGCTCATGGGGTGCAAGCCGGCGTCATCGGCGCGGCTGATGATGGCCTGGGGCAGCAGCATATAGGGCAGCGCCGCCAGGCTTGGGCAGCGGCCCTGCTGGTTGTTGAACACGGCAAAGAAGCGCTTCAGCAGATCCGCGATGCGCGCCTGCTCGTCGCCGGCCGGCGCCGGCTCACCCATCGAGTAGACCTTGCTCAGCCCCTCGACGCCGGCAAACTGCTGGGTCTCCAGATAGCGCATCCCCAAGTCCTCAAGCACCCGGCCCGAGGCCTCGTTGAAGGGTGCCGTCGAGGCCATCAGCCGGGGCTCACCCAAAACGTCGCGGGCATAGGCAAGGCAGGCACGCGCCGCTTCGCGGGCATAGCCCTGGCCCCAATAGCGCGGCAAGAAGGCATAGCCGATATCGGGCGCCGGCAGGTAGTCGCGCTGCAAAACGCCGGCCATGCCCATCAAGACGCCGTCGCTGGTCCGCTCCACCGCCCACAGGCCCAGGCCCTTGCCCCAATATTGGCTGAGCAGTTTTTCTTCCATCCAGAACTTCGCGGCGCCGAGATCGCGCACGCCGGGGTCATTGATATTGAGCTTCCAGGAGTCCTGCTGCAACTGCTCCAGGACATAGGCCTCGTCCCCCGGCGCGAACCAGCGCAGGCGCAGCCTATCGGTCGTCAAAACAAGCATGCAGGCCTCCCCTGAATAAAACCCTGGACAATACGACACCTTAAACGATGCAGAAAAACACGCCCATGAACTTCATCCAGCAACTCAAGCAAGCCGAAAGCCTCAATGACTCTTTGCTCTGTGTGGGGCTGGACCCGGAGCCGGCCAAGTTCCCCGGCAGCTGGAAGGGCGACGCGGGCCGCATCTATGACTTCTGCGCGGCCATCGTCGATGCCACCAAGGACTTGGTGATTGCCTTCAAGCCGCAGATCGCCTACTTCGCCGCCCACCGCGCCGAGGCGCAGTTGGAACAGCTGATGGCCCATATCAAGCGGGTCGCGCCCCATGTGCCGGTCATCCTGGACGCCAAGCGCGGCGATATCGGCTCAACCGCGGAGCAATACGCCAAAGAGGCCTTCGAGCGCTACCAGGCCGACGCGGTGACGCTGTCCCCCTTCATGGGCTTTGATTCGATCGAACCTTACCTGCGCTATCCGGACAAGGGCGCCATCCTGCTTTGCCGCACCTCCAACCCGGGCGGCAGCGACTGGCAGAACCAGCGCTTGGCCGATGTGCCGGGGAATCCGAAGCTGTACGAGCATTTGGCCCGTTTGGCGCAGACCGACTGGAACAAGAACGGCCAATTGGGCCTGGTGGTCGGCGCCACCTTCCCCGCCGAAATCGCCCGCGTGCGCGAGCTGGCACCGACGCTGCCGCTGCTGATCCCGGGTGTGGGTGCGCAGGGCGGCGACGCCGAGGCGACCGTGCAAGCCGGCTGGGGGCCAACGGCACCCATCATCGTCAGCAGCTCGCGTGCGGTGCTCTACGCCAGCTCGGGCGAAGACTTTGCCGCCGCCGCTCGCCGGGTGGCGCTGCAAACGCGCGAGCAGTTGAACCGGGCCCGCAATTCGACCCAAGGCTAGATCAATGGACCGTGCATAAATACCCAAAATGCTCGCTGGCCTTGATTTAGGCCCCGATTCAGGTGCTAACCCAATGGTCAAGCGCCAATTTGTCGGGGAGACTCCCGCGTTGAACCAAGTTGAGTGAAGCGGTTGGCAAAGTGAGCAAGGAATCCCAAGACGATTTGAGTAGCCTGGTTGGCCAGGAGCTGAGCCCGAGCGATCAACAAGCGCTGATGGAGCGCAAGCTGCGCTGGCATTCGGCAAGGCTCTTTCTCGCTGCGTCCGGCGGAATTCTGCTGGCCACCTCGTTTGTGCTGTTTTTCGGCCGCCAGAATGATGCCTGGCTGGGTGGCCTGCTGCCGGCCATCGTTGCGGCCGGCATCGGCCTGCTGAGCCTGCTGAGCCTATGGCGCTTGCCACGCCATTTGGGCATGACCGCCGTCCTCTGCACCATGGCCTTGATCATGGTCTTGACGGTGTTGATCGCCGTTTCGCGCGGCACCGGTTTGTACTCGCTCAGCTTGTCGGTGCTGGGTCTGCTGGTGGCCTTCTCGACCGCCATGCTGGGCTTGCGGGTCGGCATGGCGCTGGCGGCGATCAGCCTGCTGGCCGTGCTCGGCTTGGGCTGGGCCGAATATCGGGGCTGGCAGAGCAGCGCCGGCGCCTTGGCCAGCTTGCCATTGCGTGCCGTCAGCCACGGCTTGTTGTTGATGATCGGTCTGACCCTGGGCTTTGCCATGCTGCGCATGGTGCAGCGCTCGACCAAGGAAGCGGCCGAACGCAATGCACGTTTCCGTGGTCTCTTGAGCATGGCGGCCGACTGGTATTGGGAGATGAACCGCGACTACCGCTTCACCCATCTGGCCGAAGACACGCCGGGCAAATCGGGCCTGGACCTGCAAGCCCGTTTGGGCAAGACACCGTGGGAGATCGAAAACCTCGGCGTCAGCGACGAAGACATGGACGCGCACCGCGCCGACTTGGAGTCGCACCGGCCGTTTCATGGCATGGTGGCGCGCCGACGCGCGCTCAATGGCGATGTGGTCTATGTCTCGATCAGCGGCGAGCCGCGCTTTGACAGCCAGGGCAATTTTCGCGGTTATTGGGGGGTTGGCCGCGATGTCACCGACGAGGTGCATGCGGAGAACGCCGTCCACGCCACCGAGACGCGCTACCGGGAGCTGTTCCGGCGCTCACCCAGCCCGCTGGTGCTGCACCGCTGGGGCCGTGTACTCGATGCCAACCCGGCCGCGATGGCGATGTTCGGCTACACCCAGCGCAGCAGCATGATCGGGCAGGACCTGTTCTCGCATTACGAACCCGGCGACGACGAGCGCGCGCGCCAACGCGCCGCCAAGATCGAGGCGATGGCCGTCGGCGGCATGCTGCCTATGGCCGAATTCCGCCTGCGCACGCTGTCAAGGCGGCGGCGCCTGGTGTCGGCCACCAGCGTGCGGGTCGATGCCGCCAGCGGCCCCGCCACCTTGAGCTTCTTCATCGATCAGACCGAACAATCGCGCGCCCAGGAGGCCTTGCGCCGCTCCGAGGGCCTGCTCTCGCATCTGGTCGCCACCAGCCCCGATGTGATCACCTTGACCGAACTGAGTTCGGGCCGTTACGCGATGGTCAACAAGACCTTTGAGCGCCTGACCGGCTATAGCAGCGAGGAAGTGCTGGGCCGTACGGCCGACGAGTTAGGCATCTGGCGCAACTCGGCCGACCGTGAGCATGTGCTGGAGCAGATACGCCTGCATGGCCGCGCCGATGAGTTCCCGGTCAGCTTCAACAACAAGGCCGGCGAGCCGATTGCGATGCTGATGTCGGCCGCGCCGTTTGCGATGGACGGCCAGCAATACCTGGTCATCAATTCGCGTGACGTGAGCGAATCCGAGCGTAGCCGCCTGGTGCATCAGGCGATCCTCGAGAACGCCTCGATCGGCATCACGCTGACGCGCGACCAGCATTTCATACAGGTCAATCGTCTGGTGGAGGACATGTTCGGCTGGCCCGCCGGCAGCCTGCTCGGTCAGCATGGCAGCGTGGTCTGGCCCAGCAAAGAAAGCTACCAAACCGTCGGCCAGGAACTGGGCGCCAAGCTGGAAGCGGGCGAGCAAGTCGAGACCGAGCAAACCATGCGCCGGCGCGACGGCAGTACCTTCTTGTGCCGCCTGCTGGCCAAGGCGGTCGACCCGCACCACCCCAGCCGGGGCGGCACGATCTGGATTCTGGAAGACATCACCGAGCGCCGCCGCGTCGAGGCCGCGCTCGCCCAGGCCAAGGACGAAGCGCAGGCGGCCAGCCGCGCCAAGAGCGCCTTCCTGGCCAATACCAGCCATGAAATTCGCACCCCGCTGAACGGCCTGCTGGGCCTGGCGCGGATGTTGCAGCAGCCCGACCTGAGCGAAGCCACGCGGCGCGGCTATCTGGACCAGATGCTGGACAGCGCCGAGAGCCTGTCGGGCCTGATCTCCGACATTCTCGACCTCTCCAAGATCGAGGCCGGCCGCCTGACGCTGGAGGCGGCACCGTTCGGTTTGCGCGATATGTTGGCCACCATGCGCATGGCCTACTTCACGCTGGCGCAAGCGCACCGCCTGGCCTTCCAGATCGAAGTGGATGCCGATGTGCCGGCCTGGGTGGTCGGTGACCAGGTACGAATTCGGCAGATTCTCAGCAACTATTTATCAAATGCCTTGAAGTTCACCGAATCCGGCTCGGTGGCCGTGCGGGTCTTGAGTTTGAGCGACGAGCGGGTGCGCATCGAGGTCATCGATACCGGCCCGGGCATCGCGCCGGCCATGCATGAGCGCCTGTTCCAGCCCTTCACGCAGGCCGATGAGTCGACCACGCGGCGCTATGGCGGCACCGGACTGGGCCTGTCGATCTGCCGCGAGTTGGCGACGCTGATGGGCGGCGAGGTCGGCGTGCGCAGCGAGCTGGGTCAGGGCTCGACCTTCTGGGCCGAGTTGCCGCTGCCGGCGGCGCCAACGCCGATCAGCAACCAGCCCCGCGAGGCCCGCAATAACGAAGACCTGCAAGGCCTGCGCGTGCTGATGGTGGAAGACCACCCGGTCAATATGATGATTGCCGTGGCCCAGTTGCAGCAATGGGGGCTGGAGGTGGCGCAGGCCATCGACGGCAGCCAGGCGGTCGAGGCGGTGCTGGCCGCGCACAGCATGGGCAAGCCTTTTGACGCCGTGTTGATGGATGTGCAGATGCCGGTGATGAGCGGCCATGAGGCGACCCGCGAGGTGCGCCGCCGCTTCAATGCCGAAGAGCTGCCCATCATTGCCCTGACGGCGGCGGCGCTGATCTCGGAGCGCGACGAAGCGCTGGCCTCGGGCATGAATGATTTCCTAACCAAACCCATCGACGCACCCAAGCTGCGCGCCACGCTGGTGCGGCTGATCGGGCATAGGGACAACGACCGCAACCGGTCCTGAACGCTGCTCGGGCAGCGACAATCGGGTCATGAATACCGCCGCTCCACTCTCACCTGCTGCCCCCTTCGCGTCGCGCGCCGTCGCCATGCTGCCCGACAAGGGCCTGCCCGAGCTGCTGTTCCTGCTCCTGCATGGCGCGGGCGCCGATGCCGCACAGATGCGGCCCTTGGCGCAAGCGCTGCGGGCGCAATATCCGCAGGCCGCGGTGCTGGCGATCAACGCCCCCTTGCCGATTGAGGCCGGCCAGCAGTGGTACTCGCTCGACGGCTGCAATGACGACAACCATGCCGAGCGTGTGCAGGCGGCATTGCCCGGCTTCATTGCCACCGTGCGCAGCTGGGCGGCGCAGTGGGAGCTGCCTTGGCAACAGGTGGCGCTGGGCGGTTTTTCGCAGGGTGCGGTGTTGGCGCTCGAAGCGGTGCAGGCCGAAGCCCAACTGGCCGGCCGCGTGCTGGCCTTCTCGGGCGCCTACGCCAGCCCGCCGGCCCATGCGCCGCACGAGGTCAGCGTACACATACTGCACGGTCAACTCGACGGCGTCTTGCCCTATCAAGACCAGGTCAGCGCGGCCCGTCGCCTGGTGCAGTTAGGCGCCGATATCACCGCCGATGTGCTGCCCGATATCGGCCATGAACTGCACCCGGAGCTGATCGAGCGCGCGATGGAACAGCTGCGTACCTTCTTGCCCGCAAGGATGTGGAAAGAGGCGATGCAGGCGGCAGCCGAGCAAGACAAGGAAGACAAGCAGTGAAAGAAGAAATAGCGCCGCGCCTGCTGTTGGTCGAAGACGACGAGCGCTTGGCCGAGTTGGTGGTGGCCAGCCTGAGCAAGGCCGGCTACATGGTCAGCCATAGCGCCAGCGGCATCGAAGGCGAGGCCTTGATGCGCGCCGGCGGCTTCGAGCTGGTGCTGCTGGACGGCCACTTGCCCGACAAAGACGGCTTTGACGTGCTGCGCGATGTGCGGCGCGACTTTGCCGGCCGCATCGTCATGCTGACCGCCCGCGACGATGACATCGACCAGGTGATGGGCCTGGAAGGGGGCGCCGACGACTACATCACCAAGCCGGTCTCGCCGCGCGTGCTGCTGGCCCGCATCAAGACCTTGCTGCGCCGCGAACCTCTGGCGTCGGCACAGAGCCCGGCCGGCGACAGCGCCGAACTGCGCTTCGACGTCCTGCTGATCAAACCGGCCGCCCGCTCGGTCACGGTGGATGAGAAAGAGATCGAACTGACCACGGCCGAGTTTGATCTGCTGCTGTTTCTGGCCGAACGCGCCGGCAGCGTGGTCTCGCGGGACGACATCATGCAAGGCCTGCGCGGGCTGGAGTTTGATGGCCTAGACCGCGCCATTGACGCCCGCATCTCGCGCCTGCGCCGAAAGTTGGGGGCCGCCGAGCGCATCAAGACCGTGCGCGCTCAGGGTTATCTCTTTGCCAAAGATTAGCCACCCCTTGACCCGCTTGGCGCTCGGCCTGGGCCTGGCGGTGCTGGCCTTGGTGCTGCTGGTGCAGGCCGTCGTGATGCTGGCCGTCGACGGCATCAGCGACGATTACCTGCGCCGCTTTATGCGCGGCACGGCAGCCATGCTGGTGGATGAGCTGCACCCACTCGACCCGCCGACGCGGGCTCGGCGCGTCAAGCAGTTGGACGAGCTGTTTGCCTACCCGGTCCAGCTCGTGCCGGCCGCCAGCCTGAACGCCGAACAGCGCGCTCGGCTGGCGAAAGGCGAAATGCTGGTGCAGGGCTTCAACCGACTGGTCTTTGTCGCGGTTGCGCCGGATGACCCTCAAGTCCTGCGCCTGGGCCCCTTGAATGCCGATGACCGCCCCGGCAACGCCCTGGTGCTGCCGCGCGAGCTGTGGTTGATGTTGGCGGTCGCCCTGATCCTGGCGGCCGGCGTGGTGCCGCTAAGCCTGGCGTTGCTGCGCCCGGCTTGGCGCGATCTGCGCAATCTGCAAGCGACCGGCGAGGCGATGCTGGCGGGGCGCTTTGATGCCCCGATTCAAGACAGCCACAGCCGGCTGTTCGAGCCCATCGCGGCCGGTGGGCGTGCGATGCTGGCCCGTTTGGCCAGCACCTTGGCCACTCAGCGGGAGTTGACCGGCTCGATTTCGCATGAGCTGCGCACTCCGCTGGCGCGCCTGCGCTTCGCGCTCGACGCTCTGGTGGACGAAGCAGACGCCGCCAAGCGCGAGCAAGCCGTGCAGGCCTGCGAGCGCGATCTGGATGAATTGGACACCTTGATTGACACCAGCCTGATGCTGGCCCGTCTGGACATGGGCGCGCTGCAGGCCCAATGCGAAATGGCCGACCTGGCCGCGCTGTTGACCACCGAGGCGCAAAGCCTAAGCCCTTTGCTCGACGGCAAGCAGTTGCGCTGCGATTTGCAACTGCCGCCCCAAGTACGCTTTGATGCCCGCTTGGCTCCCTACGGCCTGCGCAATGCCTTGCGCAATGCCGCCCGCCATGCGCGGGCCGAAATTGTGCTCTCCGCCTGGGTCGAACAGGGTCAGGTCTTGCTGGCCGTGGATGATGATGGCGACGGCGTGCCGCTGGCCGACCGAGAAGCCGTTTTCACGCCCTTCAAGCGCCTGTCGGACAAGCGCAGCGGCCATGGTTTCGGCCTCGGGCTGGCGATCGTGCGGCGTGTCGCCGAAGCGCATGGCGGCGCGGCCCGCATCGAGACCGCGCCGCTGGGCGGGGCCAGACTGCTGATGAGCTGGCCCACCGAGCTGCCCGTCACTTAAAAGCGGTAATTGACGCCCATGCTCAGCACATTGCTGGCATTGCCGTAGGTGCCCTGCGTCGGCATATTGTTGAAGCGCGTCAGCTCGGTGCGCAGCGCCCAATTGCTGCCGAGCGCGTACTCTGCACCGAGGCCGGTCTTGAAGCCCACGCCATGGTTTTTGTCAAAGCCCGAATAGCTGCGCTCGTGGTGTGCGGCACCCAGACGGCCATACAGTGCGAACTTGTCGGTCAAGGGCAGGCGGCCAATCGCATCCAGCGAATAACTGGTGCTGGTGGACTCACCGCTGCCGATATGGGTTGAGCCCAAGCGAGTCACGCCCAGTTCGGTGGCGAAGTATTTATTGAACTGGTAGCCGCCATGAACGCCCCAGTTGGTGGCCGTTTTATCGATGCCGACCGAGGGCTTGGTCGGGCTCTTGAGATTGTTGCTGGAACGGCCGATGTCGCCACCCACGTAGAAGCCTTCATCGGCCGCTTGGGCCAGGCCGCCAGCGGTCAAACAGGCGAAAGTCGTGGTGATGGCAATGATTTGCTTCTTCATATGTGGTCCAACCTTTCAAGTGTCAATAACGATCTCGTTCAACGGTGGCTTGCTGCCCCGAGAAGCGATGTAGTGATTGTGTTGAAAGGCAGGCCCGGCGTCTGTGGGTCAACTGTTTGGCTTGTGTGACGGTGTGTGACAGCGCCGACTCAGGTCGTCGACATCAGCGTTTGTCGCTGCACTTGATTGGAGGCCTCGATGCGGGCCAACAAGGTCTTGAAGCGTGGCAGTTCACGCAGGCTTTGCAGCGCCGGGTCCTGCGTCAGCCACCAGCCACGCCGCCAGCCCAGGCGATACGCGTCTTCCAGGGCCGTCAGCGCCGCCTCGGGCTGACCTCGCATCGCGGCAATGCGGGCGCGGTGATAGCCGATGGCGTGCCAGACATTGCCCTGCTTTGCATAACGCTCCACATAGCTGGAGGCTTGCTCGATGAAGGGCTCGGCCTTGTCCCGCAGGTCCGCCGCGTAATAGATGGCGGCCACGTCCAGCCAGACATGCTGGCCCAAAAATGTTTCCCATTCGTTGTAGAGCGGCACCGGGTCCGCCAAGACCAGGCCGATGACGGACCCCAAGGTCTTGAGCGCCACGTCCTGCTGACCCAGCAGCAAGCGCAACAAGGCCAGATCGATCACCGCATCGCGCTCCGCGCTCTGCTCCGGCAAGGCCGCCAACGCCTTGGTCAAGGCCATCCGGTCTTCGGCACGCACCCATTGCCGCACCGCCGAAACGCGCGCCCAGGCCGGCTGCGGGCTCTGGGCCTGGAACTGAGCGAAGGCTTTACCCGCGTCGTCGACCAGACCCAGATCGAGATAAATCCATGCCAGCTGCTCCCACAGCCAGGGCCGATTCGAATTGATCAGCAAAGCCTTGCGGTAGCCTTGCACGGCCTCATCCAGCCGCCCCCGCGCAAAGCCAATGATGCCGAATCCCCACTGACCATTGGGGTGTTTAGGCGCTAAGCTGATCGCACGGCGATAGGCAGCTTCGGCCGTCTCGTAGCGGCCCGTGTTCGTCGCGGCCACGCCGGTCAAATGCTGAATCTGCGGCGACAAGGGGCTCAGCTGAGCCGCCTTGCTGAAGTAGCCGAGCGCGCGAGCCGGCCAGCCCGCACTGTTCTCGGCAGCGCCGGCCCAAAACAGCAAGGTGGCATCGCTGGGTGCCATGGCCAGCGCCCGCTCATGCCAGCGCCGTGCTTCATCGTCCTGACCGCGCTGGGATAGCAGGCTGCCCTGTGCCCCCAGGGCGAGCGGCAGCTCGGGATCAAGTTGCAGGGCGCGGTCGATCAGCGGCTGGGCGCGCGCATCCATGGCCCGCAGGCTCAAGCCCTTGCCGTAATTGAACTCGCCAATCCAGCTGACCGCCTGCCCCACATAGGCCAGGGCAAAGCCAGGGTCGGTGTCAATCGCACGCTGAAAATAGTCGCGCGCCTTCAGAATGCCTTCGATATCGCCCCCGCGCTGGTGCTGCAAGCCCTGCAGATACAGCTCATAGGCGTCAGCGGCCGGCATGGGCAGCACGCTGGCCGGCAGCGGCGTGGTCCCCAAGGCCTGCAAGGCGGCGTTGGCGGCGCTGAAGGCCAGGCCACTCAAGGCGGCGGCGGGTGCATCCAACACATGGCGCCAGAGCAGTTCGCTGTCGGCCGCGCGGTGCAGGCTGAGCTTGAGCTGCAGGCTCTGCTGCCAACGCTGCAGTTCACCGCTCAGCACATGACTGATCGCCAGCTG
The DNA here is from genome assembly GCF_025717515.1 of Roseateles oligotrophus. Lineage (GTDB taxonomy): Bacteria > Pseudomonadota > Gammaproteobacteria > Burkholderiales > Burkholderiaceae_C > Paucibacter_A > Paucibacter_A oligotrophus. The sequence continues at coordinate 67,095 of NZ_JAJIRN010000009.1, read as the reverse complement.
CCCGGCTTGGGGCGCCAAGGCCTGGGGGTTGCGGAACTGAAACGAGGTTGCGCGGGCAGTGACACGGATCTGCTGATGCCGCGACAAGACGCCGATGACGCTTTCGGCCAGGCCGTCGGCCAAGGACTGTTCCAAGGCCTTGGCCGAGGCGTCGGCAAAAGGCAGGACGGCCAGGGTGATGTCAGCGGCCGGCATGTGCGCCATGCCCATCACGCGCTGCCAAGCCCACCAGCCTCCCGAGCCGAGCAAGGCCGCCGCAGCCACCGAACCACCGAGCAGCAGGCGGCGTCGCGGCGCTGGCACGGCGGGCGCGGCGGCAGACGCGACGGCGGGGACAGGCGCAACAGACATTGATTCAGGCAAGCTCGGCGGCATTGGCTGCACCTGCTGAGCCGGAGCCGCTGCGGGCTCAGGCGTGACCTCGCTGACCGCCGCCACCATCCGGTAACCCTTGCGCGGCACGGTCGCGATGTAACGCGGCTGGCTGGCGTCGTCACCGAGCAAGCTACGCAGCTGCGAGATCGACTGGTACACCGAACTAGGGGTTACCACCACGCCCGCCCAGACTTCGTCGAGCAGCTGATCCAAGGTCACCAACTGCTGTGGCCGACGCGCCAAGGCCATCAGCAGCAGCATCTTGCGAGGCTCCAACTTGTGCACCTGATCGCCGCAGCGCAGCTCATCCAGGGTCGGATCGGCCAGCCAGTCGCCAATTTGCCAACAGCTCCCGACAAGCCCCGCGCCGGATTCGGCTGCGGCTGCGGACCCGCCGGCTTGCCCTCCCGCAGGCTCTTCCTGTTCACTCATCGACTCTGAATCAGCCATGCGGCCTCGCCGTAAGTTGTTGATTTCATTGAGAAACGAATTTCTTGAGAAAAGCTTAAGAGTTTCATCAGAACTTTCGGAAGGCCTGCGAACCAAGATGCGCCGTTGACTCGGATGATTGTGAGGGCCCGCCCCTCCCTCTCACCACCAGACGACAGGCCCGGCACCCTACCCCCCTAACGTGACGGGACGCTGGCCCGACCGGACTCGATGTTAGCCCGTCGCTGAAGTATTTGTTTCGAACCGCTGGCCCGTCACCCGCACGCCACATTGACCCGAAAGATTTTTTGCCATGAAGCCCACCCTGACACGTCTCACCCTGGCCTTGCTGCCCCTGTTCGGCGCCGCTTCGGTGTCCGCCGCCACGGTCACCTGGGTCGGCGGCTCCGAAGGGAGGTGGAATCTGCCATCCAACTGGAGCGGGAATGCCCTGCCCACGTCATTTGACGACGTGCTCCTTGGGTCGAGCAGCGTCTCCATCGAAGGGCCGCAGGCAGCAGCCAGTTTGATCGGTACCGGCAGAGTGCGTATCAACCAAGCCAGCGCAAGCTTGACGCTGAGTGGCCCGGCAGAGCTCGGCAGCTTGGAACTGGAGCTGGGCAGTTTCAACAGCCAAGGCAGCACACGGATCAGCGGGCGCTTCCTGTGGGAGGAAGGCGTTTTGTCAGGCGCCGGCAGCACGCTCGTGCTGGGGCCATCCCAATTGGGGAGCGGCCTATTTGAGCGGCGTAGCCTCAGCGGCGGACACACGCTGACCCTGGCGGGCAACACCGTGCAAGGCGGCAACCATGGCCAGGACATCAGCGGCGGCAGCCGCATCGTCAACCAAGCCACCTGGACAGATCAGGCGTCAGGCAACATCGATTTCGGATCCTTGCAGTCCAGCACAGGCCCGACCAATCACTTCGACAACCAGGGCAGCTTCATCAAGTCAGCCGGTTTCACGACCACATTCATTGACGGTGTTGCGTTCAACAACAGCGGCCGAGTGGATGTGAACGGCGGCACCCTGCGCCTCCTCGGCGGCGGCAGCAGCACCGGCAGCATCCAGGTGGCCGAAGGCGCCACCTTGGCCTTTGGCAACGGCCCCGCCTTCGCCCTGGGCCCAGCCTTCACCAATGCCGGCAGCGTGACGATCGACGGCAATGTCGGCGCTGCGCAAGGGCTGCAGCTGGCCGGAAACATCGCCGTGAATGCGGGCGAGCTGAGCCTCGGTGCGGCCAGCAGCTTCGTCAATTTGAGCCTGAATCGCTTCGGCACCATCACCTCATCTGCGCCCCTGCTCGTGACCGGCAACTTGGATTTGACCGGCGGCTTTTTGAACGGCTCCGGCACGACGCGTTCGACCGGAGAGCTGCGGATTTCGGGCAGCGACAGCAAATTCCTCAACCTGTCCAATCTGGTCGCGGCCGGCAGCACCCAGCAGACGGGCACGGGGCGTGTGGCGATTGGGGGGCGAGTTGAGAACTTGGGGACTTGGTCGGAGCAGGCGACGGGCAACAACCTGATCGACGGCATCGGCGGCGGCAGCAGCTTTGACAACTCAGGCATCTTCAACAAAGACTCCGCCTTCATCACCACTCTGGGTGGCAATGGCCTGGTGTTCAACAACACCGGCACGGTGAATGTGAATGCCGGCACCTTGCGCATTGCCGGCGGCGGCGGCGGCAGCTTCAGTGGGCAGATCCTTGTCAGACCCGGCGCGACACTTGAATTTGGCGGCACGGGCGTCTTCAACTTGCGCAACCAAGTCAACAACGCCGGAACCGTCACCATCAGCGGGGGCACAGTCAACGCATCAAGCTCTCTGAATTGGGTCAGCGGTCAGACGGTGTTGGATGGTGGCGCGCTGAACCTGAGCGCAGGAAGCACCTTCGCAGCGCTGACCATGAATGATGATTCGGTTCTCGGCATCTTCAACGCCGTGGCACGGGTCCAAGTGATGCAATGGAACGGGGGACGCCTGATGGCTAGGGGCGTTACCGTTGTGGACCGACTCACCTTGGACGGCCAGACTGTCAAGACTGTCGACGCCGTCCACACACTGAGTCTGCCCGGCACCACACTGCTCAATGCGGGCACCCTGCTGATCAATTCGCCCTTCAGCCATGACAGCCGTGGCCATTTGTCCATCGCCAGCGGCGCCGAACTGCAGGTCAACAACGCCAGCTTCAACAACGCCGGCACCCTGGCCGGCTCGGGCACCGTGCGCGCTTTGGACACCCTCTCCAACACCGGCATCTTGGCCCCCGGCGGGGTAGGCCAAATCGGCCAGTTGCAGCTGCTGGGCAACTTGGCGACCAGTGGCAGCTTGCAGGTCGAACTGGGCCGCAGCAGCGCCGACGTTCTGGCGATCAGTGGCAATGCGGACTTGGGCGGCACCTTGAATTTCTCCGTGCTCAGCGGCCAGCGCCTGCAGCGAGGCAGCAGCTTCACCGTCGTGAGCTGGGGCCAGCGCAGCGCCGGCAGCGAGTTCGCCAGCCTGGACTTCTCCCAGGCATCGGGCTACCGCTTTGCCACGGCCTACGGCGCCACCGGCCTGGACGTGACCGTCACGGCCGTGCCGTTCAACTGGACCGGCCCGGCCAGCGGCGGATTCTGGGACGTGACACAAAACTGGAACGACGGCATTGATGGCCGGCCGCAAGCGGGCGACACGGTGCTGCTGGGCAGCGCCGACACGCACATCCGCACGACCCAGGCGGTGGGCGATGTCACCGGCACCGGCACGCTGCACCTGGACACCGGCAGCCACCTGATCCTGAGCGGCACCAGCACCGGCCGCGTCGGCGGCCTGGCGCTGCTGCAGGGCGAACTGAGCAACCAAGGCCGCTTGGTGGCCAGCGGCGCCAGCAGTTGGGTCGGCACCCTCTTGCGCGGCAGCGGCGGCGTCACCCGCGTGGAAGGCAGCCTTGCCGTCGCGGGCCCCAACTTTGATGGCACGCCGACCCTGCTCGACAAGCACACGCTGGAGATGGCCGGCACCACGACCTTCACCGGCCGGCGCGGCCTCTCCATCGGCCAAGGCTCACGCCTGGTGAACGAGGGCACTTGGTTGGACCAGGCCAGCGCCAACGTCAACTTCGGCAACTTCAACGGCGGCGCGAACGGTGTCTTCCTCAACCAGGGCACCTACATCAAGGCCTCGGCCTTCACCACCGAGATCGGCAACGGCCTGAATCTGCATAACACCGGCACGGTCAAGGTCGAAAGTGGCCTGCTGCGGATCAGCGGCGCCGACAGCAGATCCACCGGGCATCTCGACATTGCTGCGGGCGCTGAGCTCAGCCTGGTGAGCAATGACGCCACGCTGGGCGGCAGCGTGTTGAACGAAGGCACGCTGAGCCTGGACGGCGGCGTGCTCGCCATCGCCGGCGACCTGCTCGTGCAGGGCAGCGGCCTGACGCGAGTGAAAAGCATCGTCAACAACGACAGCGCCTTGCGCATCGCCGGCAGCGTCGACTGGCATGAGTCGACCTTGCGCGGCAGCGGCAGCACCCGCATGGACGGCACTGTCATGCTGATCGGCGACCGCAGCCGTGGCGTGCTCGGTGGGCAAACCGTGGAACTGATGGGTACCACCAGACAGGTCGGAACGGGCGGCTTCAGCATTGGTCAGGGCGCGGTAGTGCGCAATCTCGGCACCTGGCTGGACGAGGCCCCAGGCAATGTGGGCATCGGCAACTTCAATGGAGGGGCCACCGGTCGGTTTGACAACGTCGGCAGCTTCACCAAGACCTCGGCCTTCGTCACCGAGATCGGCATCGGCCTGCCGCTGAACAACACCGGCACGATCAACATCAAGGCCGGCACCTTGCGCATCAGCGGCGACGCCAGCCTCACGGCCGGGCAGATCCAGATCGCCAGTGGCGCCATGCTCGACCTGGCCAACGGCAGCATCGCACTCAAGGGCACGGTTCAGAACGCGGGCACGGTGACCCTGAATGGCGCCACGGTGCTGGTGACCGACAGCGCCACCGTGCAAGGCGGGCTGACAACACTCAACAGCAGCACGGTCAACAACACCGGCCGGCTCGTGCTGAGCGGCAACACTGACTGGATCATCGCCACCCTGACCGGCAGTGGCAACACGCGGATGGAAGGCGCCGTCACGCTGTCGGGCAGCAACGGCCGCGGCCTGACCGGCGGGCACACGCTGGAGCTGGCCGGCGGCACCACACAGACGGGCACCGGCAGCCTCAACACCGGTGGCGGAGCGCGCTTGGTCAACCTAGGCAGCTGGGTCGAGGCGGCGAACGGCAACGCCCACCTCGGCAACTTCGCCGGCGGCGCGCTAAGCCGTTTCGACAACGTCGGCAGCTTCACCAAGACCTCGGCCTTCGTCACCGACATCGGCAACGGCCTGGTGTTGAACAACACCGGCACCATCAAGGTCAACGCCGGCACGCTGCGCATCAGCCAGGCCTTCAACAACCAGGGCCAGCTGAACGTGGCGGCCGGCGCCGAATTGGCCAGCAGCGTCGTGGACTTTGCCAACGCAGGCACCCTGGCCGGCGACGGCACGGTGCGCACGGTCGGCAATTTTTTCAGCCTGAGCAACACCGGCATCTTGGCGGCCGGCGGCCTGAATGACGCCGGCACGCTGAGCCTGGTGGGCGGCCTGACGCAGCAAACCAGCGGCATCTTTCTGGTCGACCTGGGCAGCACGGCGGCCGGCGGCTTTGATGTGCTCACCGTCAGCGGTGCGGCCTCACTGACCGGCACCCTGGCCGTGAACCTGCTGGACGGCGCGCACTTCAATGTGGGCGACAGCTTCACCGTGATGACCTGGAACCAGCGCCTGAACAACAGCCAGTTCGCCAGCCTGGACCTGACGCATGCCGGCGGCTACGGCTTCACCACCGAGTACGACGCCAACAGCCTGACGCTGCGCGTGACGACGGCCGTGCCCGAGCCGGGCAGTTGGGCCCTACTGATGGGTGGCCTGATTTTACTGGCGGGCCTCAAGACGCATCACGGGCGCAAAGGTCGCCAACACTGAAGCCGACTCAGCCCTTTGCCCCGTAGCCACGGCCGCCAAATCCTCTCGGATAGTCATGAAACTCAAGCCGCGCCTGTTCTTGTTTTGTTTGTTTGCACTTGCCCTGTCGGCTTGCGGCGGAGGCGGCAGTGAGGGTGGCGGTGCCGCCAACAGCGGGCCGCCAAGCCAGCCGCCGCCCAGCGGGCCGGCGGTGCGGGTGGAAGTCGAGCCGGCGGCGCTGCTGCTCACCGGGCTGGGGCAACAGCAGTCCTTGCAAGCTCGGGCCTTCGACAGCGAGGGTCGGCTGGTCAGCCAAACAGTGACTTGGCAGAGCTCAAAGCCGGCAGAAGTGGAGGTAGGGGCCAATGGCACGGTTCGGGCAGCAGTGGCCGCCGGGTCTGGCCAAGTGTTTGCCGTGGTCGACGGGGTTCGATCGGCGCCCGTGGTGGTGGCGGTGGCGCAAGCGGCTGCGGGCGTGACGCTGCTGACCGACGCGCAAGTGATGGCCGACCCCGTGGCCGTGGAGGCGGGCGCTGAACCGGATAACGACAAGGCCTATGAGGTGGTGTTGAGCGGATTGCCGCTGCCTGCGGTGGGCAGCCTGCTGCTGGGGCGCGAGGGCAAGTCCATTGGCGGTGAAGTGCTCGCAGCCAGCCAGGAAAACGGCAATGTGCGCGTGCGCCTGAAGACGGTGGGATTGGACCGCCTGCTGCAGTCGGGGCGCTTGCAGGAGACGGTTGACCTGGCCGGGCTGCCCCTGCAAGTGCCGGCAGACTTGCAAGCAATGTACGACGTGCGCCTGCAGGACGGTGAGTACATCTTCACCCCAAAACCCGGGGCCACCGGCTCGGGCAGTGGCATGGACGAGCGCAGAAAAGCCCTGTCGCTGAGGAAGTTCAACTTGGGCCCGTTCGCTTGCGAACTGGTGGGCTCCGAATTGCCCATTTCGATGCCGCAACCCGTCTCGTTCAACATCAAGTTCGTGCCCCGCTATGTGCTGGACTATGAACGCAGCACCGGCCTGAGGAAGTTGCTCTTGCAAGCCGAGGCCAGCTTCAAGATGAAGACCAATCTCCAGGTCAATGTGGCCGGCTTGGTGAACCTGACTTGTGAGAAGACGCTGTTGCAGCGCCTGGTGCCGATGCCGGGCGTCTTCGGGCTCTTGGTCGCGGGTGAGTTACAGGCCGGCATGGGCTTCGAGACCGAAGGCTCGGTGCGCATCCCCTTGCTGGGGGCCGAGTTCACCGTCGATGCCAAGGGTCGCTTGGAGGCAGGCTTGGACTGCAGCCTCGGAACTTGCCGGATGGTCAGCGACTGGAAGCCCGAAGCCTCCAGCACCACACGCTTCATCACGCCGGGCCAGGCCTTGGCCGAAGCGCGCAGTGAGTTCTCGGTCTATGGCTATGGATTTGCCAAGTTGCGCGTCGGCATGACCTTGGTCAGCGAACTGCGCATTGACGCCGTGGGGGTTCGTGCCGGCCCCAAGTTCGAGGCCAATCTGGCGCCCGCCGCAACGCAGTTGGCGGCGGTCGATCCCGGCTTGCCTGACTACCGCTCCGACTACAAACTGCACCTGTTGGTGGAAGGCTCGGTCGGTTCTTTGAACAAAGGTGAGACGGCGCTGCGGGCACTGTTGCAGAAGCTGGGCATTTTCAAGGTCACCCTGTTGAAAGTGCAACTGAGCCTGCCCCTGGGCGATTCCCCCAAAGGCACGGCAAGCATGAGCGGGGCCAACGCCGCCAAGGACGGTGAATTCATCGACGGCAAGACCCTCAGCTTTCAGGTCAAGCTGGACCCCAAGACCGCTCGCTTCCCAGGGCTGGGCTACAACGTGCGCCGGGTGATCATCTACTTCATCCGCGAAGGCATGCTGCCGCTTGAGGTGGCCAGCATGGACGCCGCTGCCGATCAGACCGCGTTCGAATTGACCTGGGTGGCGCAGGGCACGGCCGGCGCCTCCGGGCGCAGCTTTGCCGCCTTCGTCGATACGGTGCTGCCCCTGCCTGTGAGCCTGGAATTGGCCAAGGCGCAGCAGTTGCCCGAAGTCTTCCGTGGGCGCATGACGGTCACGGAAACAATGGCCAGCCCCCTCCCGGTGGCCGCCGGCGCGCCAGCGCTTAGCAACAAGATCGGCGGCAGCTTCCGTTACTTCGTCGACGGTGAGGTTGAGCTGGGTGATTCTTCCGTCCTGCAGGCCGCCGCTTTGAGCACCAGCGCGGCCCATGACATGGTGTCCTTGGTGCGGGAGCCGGTCAAGGCCAGCAATGGCTGCGCCTTCGTGAAGAACACCGAAACAGCGGTAAAGGCGTCGGGCACGGGAACGTCCAGCGGCCATGGCACTTTGGAAATCGATCGGGTGGCCGGTGTCTGGCGTTTGGCGCCGTTCAACGTTCAGCTGTTTGCGGTCGGCAGCAAGGTTGAACGCACGTTCGCGACCGAGCGAAGCCTGGCTTGCACCAGCCCATTTTTTGAGCAGGAGAAAAACACCGCCATCGACGAGAAATTCGGGCACGGCTTCTTGTTTTCTTCCACAGCCTCTGCCCTGCGGGGCAACATCACGGTCGATGCTGACGGCCGCCGGGCCATTCGCTTCCAGGGTACGCCTGTGGTCAATGAGTTCAAAACGTTGGCATTGACGCTGGACCTGAAAGAAGGCCCTTCAAGGTCGGCCAGCACCGATCTGTCGGTGGAACTGGTGGCCACCCCCACCGTCAAGCCGGCGGGCACGCTGACCTACAGCGTCAACCTGTTGAACCAGGGTTTTGGGCGCGCCACTGATGTTCGGACCGAATTCAAGCTGCCACCGGGCTGGAGCGTGCTGGGCCAGGTGGGCTGGAGCGGCTGCAGCAGCAGCCTCAACACCGTGGTCTGTCGCACCGAACAGATCGACGTGGGCGAGCGCCGGGCCTTTTTGGTCGACGTGCAAGCACCGCTGGCACTGGGGCTTTACACCATCAGCGCGCGGGTCTCTGCGGCCGAAATCGATACCGATTTGGGCAACAACCGCACCGAGACGACCAGCACCATCGTGGAGTGATGGGGCCAGGGCCGCAGCAATTTCAGCTGCGGCAGCGCCCCGCACTGTGTATCAGTTATGGCACACTATGCGCCAGCGCCAGCCGGGGCGCTGCTGGATCCGCAGGCAGGGCTGAGCCCACCCGGACGGACGCGAGTTCATCAAGACCGCGTCCGCTCAAGCATCACTTCCCACTGTTTTGCCTTTGTGCGGCCTGATCGCGCGGATCACAGGCTTTACACGCATGGAGGTTTCCCTTGAAGACGAACCATCACGGGGCTGCAGCGCAGCCCGATCTTTCCGCTCTCCCCGCACTTCCAAATCACGCCGATCTGCAGCAACTCAAGCGCCAGGCGCGTGAACTGCTGCGCGCCTGGCGCGCCGGTGATGACAGCCCCAGCCTGGAACGCGCCGCGCCCTACCGCCAGGGCGATGCGGCCGCGCCGCCCAGCCTCAGCCTGGCCCAGTTGGTGATAGCGCGCGAACTGGGCTTCCCCAGCTGGCCCGCTCTGCACCGCGCCGTCATGGCGCAGCAGGAAGCGCGCCAGCTCGACAACGCAGCGCTGGTCACGCGCAGCCTGGCTTTGGCGCTGGGCCGGGGCTGGGACAGCCCGCAGCCGGAGCGCGCCTTGGCGCTGATGCAGCGTTTGCGTGGCCCGTGCCCGCCGGGCCTGCGCGCGGCGCTGGCCTTGGTTCGGGGTGAACTGGAGACGCTGGAAGCGGTGCCCGCTGCGGGCCAGCGACTGCCACCGTTCGATGCGCCGGCCTTGGCGTACGTGTGCTTCTCCAGCCTGCATCGGCTCGGCGAGCCCTGGGCGGGCGGCTTGATGCGCAGCGCCCGAGCCCTGCTCGAGGACTGTGCTCAAGGTGGTAGCGATCTCGATGCGCTGCGCATGCCCGACCCTGACCAGGAACCCGCGCCAGGTGCGACCGAGCCGCCAGGGCTGCCACTGCTCTACGGCGCCATCGCCCAGGCGCAAAGCCCGGAGCTCGCCGCCGCACTGCTGGCTGCCGGCGCAAACCCCAATGACGGCGAGTCGCTGTACCACGCCTGCGAAGACGCCGACCGCAGCCGAGCCGCGTTGCAGATCCGTCAGCTGATCGCCCACGGTGCGCGCTGGCAGGGCACTAACGCGTTATTGCGCCTGCTCGACTTTGAGGACCCCGCCGGCCTCGCGCTGGCACTCAGCCTGGGCGCCGATGTCAATGAAGCCGGCCCCGAGGGTGCCACGGCCCTGCACCATGCGCTGCGCCGAGGCCGCCGGGCGGCCTGCCTGAGCCAGCTGATCGCGCAGGGCGCCGATCTTTCGGCACGCGATGCCGAGGGCCGCAACCCGGCCACCTTGGCGGCGCTGCTGGGTGAACTTGAAGCTCTAGAACTGTTGGCGGCGCAGGGCGCATGGCCCGAGTTGCCCTCGGCAAGGGAGCGCTTCCTGGCCGCCTGTGCGGCAGCCGATGAGCCCACTGCCCTAGCCTTGGTGAATGAACAGCCCGAGCTCATGACGCAGTTGGACGCGCAAGCGCTGCGCCTGCTGCCCGACCAGGCGCAGCGCCGAGCAAAGGCCTCGGTAGCCTTGATGCTGTCGCTAGGCTGGCCGGTCGCGGTGCAGGGCGACTGGCAAGCCAGTGCGCTCAACCAAGCGGCCTTCAACGGCGACGCGACCCTGGTGCGGCTGTTGCTAGCTCACGGCGCCAGCTGGGAAGAGCGCAACGGCTTTGGCGGCGATGTGATGGGCAGCCTGCAGCATGCCGCCGTGCATCTGCCTCAAGCCGGCGGCGACTACCTGGGCGCGCTGCAAGCGCTGTTGGCCGCCGGTGCGCCGTGGCCCTCCGAAGAAGCGCGTGAGGAGTTGCCGGAGACCATGCAAGCCTGGCTGGATGAGCAGGGTTTGCTTTGAAACGGGACTGAAGCCGCAGGCTGCGTGAAGCGGGGGGCTTGCTTCAATCCAAGCTGACCTCCGTCCTCACCGTCCCCGCCCGCTCCGCGCTGGCCGTCAACGCCAGCCGCGTGCCCTTGGGTGCGCGCACCACCCATTCGCCGACCGCCCGGTCGGCGGTCAGCTCGCGGCTGGGCAGAAAGGCTTGCTGCGAGGACTTGGGGCCGTGGCCTTCGAGCTGCGGACCTTCCATGCGCTCCTTGCCGCTGACCAGGCTCACGGTCGGATCAAGCGCAGGCATGTGAATCTCGAACATCACGCCGCGCACCACCTTTCGCTCCAGCGCCCGCTTGGTCACATAGGCCGGCAGATAGCCGCTATTGGCCACCGCCATGCGGATGCGCCAGGTGTCGGGGCCCAGCGCACGCACCTCGGTGCGCAGCAGCTCCAGCTTGGGCAGGCTCAAGGCGATCTGGTTCATCCAGGCCGGGAAGCGGGCCGCCTCGCGCTCGCGCAGCCAGGGCGGCGGATTGCGCCAATAGTTCATCTTGTCCCAACCGCCAATCTCGACGGCACCGAGCTGCGGGTGATGAAAGGCGGTCCAGTCCACGTAAGCCTTGCCGCCACATTGCTCGTCGCTCCACTTGAGCAGCTTCAAATCGTCTTCGACCGAGTGGTCGCGGTACCAGTCGATCCATTTATAGCCCTCGATGCCGGCCTCTTTGTTCGGTGACCACAGCTCCACCACCCAGAACAGCGCGCCCAGATGTTCGTAGACCCAGTCCTGCGTGCCGGTGATGACTTCCTTGGGGTGGTATTTGAAGTCGTGCCAGATGCTGATCGCGGGGTAGCCGCTGTGCTTTTCACCCAAGGCCGAGAAGCGCTTATAGGCCCATAAATCCTCGGGGATCATGTCGTCATCGCTATGCCCGCCCATCGGCCGCAGGATCACGCCGCTGTGGGTGTGATAGCTGATCGCCGCGCCGATATTCGGGTGGGTGCTGATGAACTCCACCATCGCCCGCACCTCGGGCTCGCTGGTCGGGAACGGCCCGGCACCGACCTGCTTGTATTCCTGCCGCCACTCGGATGGGAAGTTACGGTTCAGGTCCAGCCCCTCGCGGTCTTTGTTGACCGTCACGGTCAGGCCGTCATGGTTCTTGATGAAGCCCTCGGGCAGCAGGCGGTAATACTCGCCGCCAAACTCGCCCGGCTCGCGCGCCACCAGCAGGCGCGGCTCGTCGACATGTTTTTTATAAGTGCCATGCGGGTCGGGCACGCGCATGCTCAGAATGCGGCCGTCGCCGTCGATGTCTTCGGGCGTCAGGCCATCGACTGGCTGCTCGTCATAGGGATAGGGGCGGGTCGAGGAGCGGATATGGCGCGGCCTCGGCAACAGCGCCAGCTCGGCACCATCGGGGTTCAGGCGCGGCACCATATAGATGGCGCGGGTGTCGAGCAGATGCGTGATTTGAGCGTCGCTGCCATAGCCCGTGATCAGGTGGTGCAGGTAGTAGAGGCAGGTGGTCGAGGCGGTCAGTTCGGCGGCATGGATATTGCCGTCCAGCCAAAAGGCCGGCTTGTCGACATCGGCGCCGGTGGCGGTGTTGGTCAGCACCAAGACCCAGATTTCGCGGCCCTCATGGCTGCGGCCGATCGAGCGCACCGAGACCAGATTCGGGCAAGCCTGGGCATAGGCAAACAGCAGCTCGGTCAGCGGCTCGTAACGGTAGAACTCGTCAAAACGAGGGATCGGTAATGCGGCCATAAATGAGAGCTCAGTTGGGTGAAAGCAAGCGGCCCATTCTGCCTAAAGGATGTGACTTGTATAGCCGGGACTCCCCGGCCCCCTCTGCCCGGCCGCACCCTTGCAGGGGGCCGGGCCGTTCAGGCCGCTTCCACCTGCTGCTGCAGCAAACGCTGGCTCAGGCGCAGCAGCGGGAACTCCGCCTCGATATCCGCCAGCGCGCCGCGCGCCAAGCTGCTATCGACGCGCCCGGCCCGCAGCTCCCCATGCAGTTGGCGGGCCGCGGCACACAGACTGCTGGCCCCGACGGCCGCCGCCATGCCGCTGAGGTCGTGGCAGATGCGGGCCGCGCCGCTGGGGTCGCCGGCGGCCATGCAGCGGGCGATGCGCGCCGGTTCGCCCGCGCAGTCGGCCAACACCCGCGTCAGCATATCGGCCAAGATGCGGGCGCTGCCGTTCGACCAGACCGAGGCCCGCTCCGCATCGATGCCCGGCAAGGCGTCGGGCAAGCGATCCGCGGCCGCTGGCGGCGCCGCCTCGGCCTGCTCTTCACCCTCATCGGCCTCGATCACGCCCGGCCCGACCGGCCCATTCGCCATCCAGTCCAGCAAGGTCTGGCTCAACAAATGAGGCTCAACCGGCTTGTTGAGCACCGCATTCATACCCGCCGCCAGGCAGTCCTGCGCGGTGCCGGCCAGCACATTGGCGGTGATGGCAATGATGGGCACCGCCTCGCCCATCGGCAACAAGCGAATCCTGCGGCTGCACTCGAAGCCATCAAGCCCCGGCATATGCAGGTCCATCAGCACCGCGTCATAAGGGCAGCCGACCTCGAAACATTCGAGCCCATCGGGGCCGTCGACGGCGACATCGACCTCGATGCCGAACCGGTGCAGCATCGCCTCCAGCACATCGCGGTTGAAGGCGTTGTCCTCAACCATCAACACGCGCCGCCCCTGCAAACGGCCGATATCAGGCGCCGCAGCGCTCGACCTCGCTTGTGCATCGGCCACCGGCAGCGCAAACAGCGCCGTGAAGTGGAAGCGGCTGCCTTGGCCCTCAACGCTTTCGACGCCGATGCTGCCGCCCATCATCTCGACCAACTGCCGGCAAATCGTCAGGCCCAGCCCGGTGCCCCCAAAGCGCTGGGTGGTGGCGCCGCCCTCGGCCTGCTCGAAGGCCTCAAAAATAGCTTCGATCTGGTCTGCGGCGATGCCTATGCCGGTGTCGATGACCTCAAACTGCAGGCGCACTTGCCCGGCTACCTGCTGCTGGCATTGCACCCGCAGCGAAATCGCACCTTGCGCGGTGAATTTGACGGCATTGCCGAGCAGGTTGTTGAGAATTTGCTCCAGCCGACGGGCATCGCCGACGAGCAGCGGCGGCAGGTCATCGGCCAGCTCGAAATTGATTTCAAGCGCCTTGCCTGCGGCCATCACCGCCACCACGCCGGCCAGATCTTCGAACAGCTTCGAGGGCGCAAACGGCTGCATCACGAACAGCAAATGGCCGGCCTCGATCTTGGAGAAGTCCAGCACATCGTCCAGCAGCGCCAGCAGCAAGCGGCCCGAATGGCGCATCACCTGCAGATGGCCCAGCTGGCCCGGCGTCAACCCGTCCAGCTCAAGCAGGCTGGCCGAGCCCAGGATGGCATTCATCGGCGTGCGAATCTCGTGGCTCATATGCGCCAGGAAATTGCTCTTTGCCCGGGTCGCGGCCTCGGCACGTTGCAGCGCCAGCTCCAGCTGCTGGGCCGCTGCTTTGCTCTGGGTGATGTCAACGGCCAGGCCCAGGAAGCCGGCCTCGCGGCCGTCATCGGCACGCAGTTGCACCGACGACACCAGCACCGCAAGTTGGCTGCCGTCTTTGCGCCGCAGCGTCCATTCGCGCTGGTGCACGCCGCCCTGGCGGCTTGCGGCGACCAGGGGCTCGATGGCGCGCTGAGGGGCGCTCCCAACTTCGCTGGCCTGCGCTTGGCCCGCGGCGGCCAGCTCCAGCGGGTCGTGCAGCAGGGTCAGGTCATGCTGGCCGATCACCTCGTCCGCGCGATAGCCGAGCATCTGTTCGGCGCCACCGTTGAAGTGACTGATCAGCCCATCGGGTCCGACCGCAATGATGGCGTAGGGCGCAACCTGCAGAATCGAGTCCTCGAAGCGCAGCAGATCGCGCAGCCGAGATTCATGCGCCTTTTGCTCGCTCAGGTCGGAGTAAGTGCCAATCATGCGCAATGGCCGGCCGCTGCCGTCACGTTCGGCCGCCAGGCCGCGATTGAAACAAGGCTTGTAGCTACCGTCCGCGCAACGCAGGCGCTGTTCGGCCAGGTAGATCGGGCAACGGCCCTGCTGGTAGTCGAGCAAATGCGCGGAGGTGCTGGCCCAGTCATCGGGGTGCAGCAGCGCCTCCCATTCGGCCTCGTCGCGCTCCGCCGGCTCGGCGGGCAGGCCCAGCATCTCGAGCAGACGCGGCGAAAAAAACACCCGGCCGCTGCGCAAATCCCAATCCCACAGCCCCGCGCCGCTGCCTTCGATGGCGAAGCGCCAGCGGAATTCACTGCGCTGCAGATCGGCGTCCTTTTGCCTGAGCAGTGCGAGTTGCCGGTTGAAGGCCGCCGCGACGCGCCCGACCTCATCATCGCCCTCAAGCAGCAGCGGCGCCGGCGAGACGGGGGCAGCGACCGTCCGGTCAAGCTGAGCCACCGCCTGCTGCAGCGGCCGCAATTGGCGCCGCAGCAGCCACAGAATCATCCCGCAGGCCAGCAGCGACAGCAGCATCGAGGCCCGCACGATGCGCCGCTGCATCAGGTGCAAAGGCGCAAAAGCTTCCTCGGTCGGCAGCCAGGCGATGACGACCCAATTCGGGTTGGCCAGCGGCTTGGCCGAAGCCAGCACCTCAACGCCGGCCGAATTGACAAATATCCCGCTGCCGCCAACACCGCTGATGAATTGGTCCAGCACGGGGCTGACGCTAGGCGCCGGCAGCCGTGCCTGCGCGGGCGAGGCATTGGGCAAGGCGATTGACTGGTGCCGACGGCGGTCGACCAACTGGTAACCGCCGGAATTGCCATATTGCTGGCTGCTGAGCGAGCGCAGGAAGTTGGCCGCAAACAGGTCCGACATCCCCGTGATGGCGCCTATCGCCCGACCGGTCTGATTGCGGATAGGCTGGGTGATTGAAATGCCGGTCGCGGCCTGCGTCGGGCGGGCAATCGGTCGGCCGACCACGGGCAGGCCGTCGCGCATGGCCCTGCCGATTTCGTCCATTGCCGAGAAGTTTTGGCCGGCCCAATCGGCATGCTTGGAATCCCCGATCACCGCGCCCTCGGCGTCCAGCACCAGCACACCACCGCTGAACAGGTCATGCAGCATCGTGCGCTGATCAAGGAATGCGACGACCGCCGCCGGGCCCTGGGGCAACTCGGCCGCGATCGTGCCCGCGATCTTGGCGAGCACGTTCTGGCGGAGCTGGTAATCGTCATCGATATTGGCCGCGATCATCGCGGCCGTCGACAGCTGCTGCGCACTCAAGGCCGCCATCGCATCCTGATTGATCAGCCTATGGGCGAACCAGGCGAGCGACCACAAACCGGCCAACAAGATGGCCAAGCCCCCCAGCGTGACCCGCAGAGTCAGGGCATTGCTGCGGAAGAAGGTCTTGAGCATGCGCTTTTCCAGCAACAATTTGTCGGCGCATTTTCACCCCTGAACGAGCGCTTTGCGCCGACGCACGGCCAGTTTTGGCGGGAAACATTGATTCGATTGACAAACAGCAACGCGGCCCAGGATAGTTCTGCCGATGGCTTGGCATGGCGCAGGGTCAAGACTTGCCAGCCCGGCGCTGGCGCAGGCCAAAAGCCGGCCGGCTAAGCGCCGGCGACGCACCATTGCCGCTCCCAATGCGCCGGGGTTTCGGGGCGCCCGAGCAAAAAGCCTTGCAATAGATCGCAGCCATGGCGCAGCAGATATGCGCGCTGGGCCTCGGTTTCAACGCCTTCGGCCACCACAATCAAGCCCAAGGTATGCGCCAGCGCCAAGGTCGCCGCACTGATGGCGGCACCGTTGCCGGGGCCGCCATCGGCGCCTTTTTCACCCTCACCGCTGTCAATGTCACGCACAAAACTGCGGTCCAGCTTCAGGCATTGCACCGGCAAAGTCTTCAGATAGGCCAGCGAAGAATGCCCGGTGCCGAAATCATCCAGGGTCAGCGCCAGCCCGAGCGCGCGCAATTCACGCAGTCTTGCGATGGCCTGTTCCGGCTGCTCCATCGCCGCCGACTCGGTGATCTCCAGCTCCAGCGCCTCGGCCGGCAACTGGTGCTTCAACAAGCTCGAACGCACCAGCTCAAGCAAAGCCGGACTGCGCAATTGATGCACCGACAAATTGACCGCCATCCTGCTCGGCCCAAGTCCGAGCGCGCGCCAATGGCTCAGTTGCCGACAGGCTTCGTCCAGCACCCAAGCGCCGAGCTCCTCGATCACACCGGTCTCTTCGGCCAAGCCAATGAACATCAGCGGAGGTATCAACCCCCGCTCGGGATGGCGCCAACGCACCAGCGCCTCCATGCCCATCAGCGCCCCATCGCTGCCACGAAACTGCGGCTGGTAATGCAATTCCATTTGACCCAGCGACACAGCGAGGCGCAAATCCCGCTCCACCTCCATACGGTGCTGGGCGCGCAGGCTCATATCGGCGGTGAAAAATTGAATATTGTTGCGCCCCAGTTCCTTGGCGTGATACATGGCCGTGTCGGCCTGGCGCATCAAGACCTCGCCCGCCTCACCGTCGGTCGGGAACAGGCTGACGCCCATGCTGGGGGTGAGGTGCAAGAACCGCCCGACCAGCTCATAAGGCCGGCTCAAGGCCTGCTGCAATTTCTGCGTCACCAGCAGCGCGTCGAGCCCGCTCTCCAGCCTCGTCAGCACGATGACAAATTCGTCCCCACCCTGGCGCGCGACGATATCGCTTTCGCGCAGCACCTCACTCAAGCGCCGCGCCACCTCGATCAAGACCTGATCTCCGGTATGGTGGCCAAGGGTGTCATTGATATTCTTGAATCGGTCCATATCGATGAACACCACGGCCAAGTCCTGAGCATCGCGCCGCGCCGACACCAAGGCCTGCTCCAGTCGACTCTCCAGACTGAGCCGGTTCAAGAGCCCGGTCAGCGCATCGTGATGGGCCAAATAGCTCATGCGAGCCTCGGCCTCCTTGCGCTCACTGATATCCGTATAGCTGGCGATATAGCTCAGCGGCTTGCCCAAGGCATCCTTGCAAACGCTGATGGCCGCCCATTTCGCATAGACGCTGCCGTCCTTGCGCCTATCCCAGAGCTCGCCCTGCCAAAAGCCGTGCGCCTGCAAAGCAGACCACAGTTCAATATAGACCGCGGGCGCGGTCTGGCCTGCGGCCAGCACCTTGGGATTGCAGCCCAGCAGCTCTTCGCTTGCATAGCCCGTCAGGCGCAGCAGGGCCGGGTTGACGGCGACGATATGGTTGCCGGCATCGGTGATCAGAATGGCTTCGCTGCTGTGCTGGAACACCGTCGCGTAGAGCCGGACTGTCTGTTCGGCAAGCTTGCGCTCACTGATGTCGCGCCAGCTGCAATACATGGCGTGGCTGCCACCGATTTCCATCCGCGACAAGGTGACTTCGGCATCAAACAGGCTGCCATCGGCACGCCGGTGCACCCATTCGAACCGGTGCAAGCCGCGGGCGGTGGCTTGCGCCATCATCTGCTCGGCTTTTTCAAAAGAGCCCAGACCGTCGGGTTGATGGCTGGGCGAGAGCTGCGAGGGATGCGTATTGAGCAGCGCCTCGCGGCTGGCATAACCCAATATATCCACGGCAGCCTTGTTGCAGTCGACGAAGGTATTGTTCTCGATGATCCAGACCGGATCGGGCGAGGACTCGAAGATGCGCTTGAAGCGCAGACCGGGCCTGGCATGCGCCGTCAGGTCGCGCAAGACGATGAGCCAGGCCAGCAAGCTCCCGTCTGCGGCGCGAATATCGCTGTCATCGATCACCAGGAAGAACTCGGCTCGACGCTCGGGCAAGACCAGCCATCGCTCTTCATGCCGGGTCGATTCCGCTGCCGCCGCACCGCCCTTCAGATGCAATTGCAGCAAGCGGGCGTCGACCCAAGCGGGCTCCAGTTGCTCACCGAAGGCGCGACCGGTCGAGCCGCCGCCCTCGATTTGCCCGGCGGCCACGCCGGTCAAATCGACCACGGCCTTGTTCCAGCACAGCACCCGCCCATCCAGAGCGAGCACATAGGCGGGCAAAGCCCAGGACCGAACCAGGTTCAGGGCCGCAAGCAATTCATGGGCTGGCAAGCAGGACTGTTCGCGCATGCTTTCTTGACCCCCGAGGAGACCAGTTTCAAGACGGAGCCGGCAGCCGCAATCAATCAATTGATCAATAAAGCCTGCCTGCCGCCATGCTAGCAAGTCTGATGCATGGCCAAGCCGTTCAAGGGGCAAAAAAAGACCGCTACTTTGCTTGCGGGCCGAGCAGCGGCCCCGGTAGCGATTTGCCGGCTGGCTTCTCGCCCTCGGCCCTGGCAATCAAGCAACTGGGCAGACTGGCGCGCAGCGCGCTTTGCTGCACCATCTGCACGACTACGGCCCGGCCGGGCAGCAAGGGCTTGGGGTGGATGAAATTGAACATCTTGTGCCTACTGCCCCTTGAACAAGCCCTGGAACTGCCGCGACACCGGCAGCTTCTCATCCCGCCCCTTCAAGGTGATATGCATCGAGTTCTCATCCACCCGCACCGCGCTGGCGATGCAGCGGCTGTTGACCAGCACGCTGCGGTGCACTTGCCAGAACGCTTCAGCATCCAGCCCGGCCAAGAGCTCCTTGAGCGGCGTGCGGATCAGCGCCTCGCCGCCCTGGTAGACGACTCTTGTGTAACGGTTATCGCTCTCGAAATAAATCACCTCCTCGGGTGCGATCAGCTTGATCTCGCGGCCCAGCGAGGCCTGTATCGGTCGCATCGCCGGCTTGGGCGCAGGCAGCAACTGCTGCAGCAGCTTGTGAAGTTCGGCCGCTTGGGGCGCTGCGGTGGAGCTCAGCCGCGCCCGCACCCGCTGCAAGGCCTGCGCCAAGCGCCCGTCTTCGACCGGCTTGAGACAGTAGTCGACCGCGCCGGCCTCGAACGCCGACAGCGCGTGGTCGCCATAGGCCGTCACGAACACGACTTGCGGCGGCGCGGCCAGCTCGCTCATACGTTTAGCCACTTCCAGGCCGCTCAAGCCCGGCATACGAATGTCCAGGAAGCACAAGGCCGGCTCATGCTCAAGGTAGTCGTCCCAGGCATCGACACCGTTCTCGCTGGCGGCGACGATCTCCAGCTCCGGCCATAGCCGCCCGAGCGCGGCGCGCAACTGCTCGCGCGGGCCTTCTTCGTCGTCTGCAATCAGGGCCTTGATGATGTTGCTCACGGCTTTGCCTCCAAGGTTTGAATTTCCAACCGCGACAGGCACCCCGGTGCCAAGGGCTCGATGCTCAAGCGCGCTCGCTCGCCATATTGCTGGCGCAGGCGCTCACGCGAGTTCGTCAAGCCGACGCCCTCTTGAGCGCCAGCGGCTAGGCCAGCGCCGTCGTCGCGCACCTCGATCAAGACCTGCCCCTCGCCCGACCTTTTTGTCACCACGACCGCGATGCTACCGCCACGCAGCGAAGGCTCGATGCCGTGGCCAATCGCGTTCTCGACCAGCGTCAAAAGCAGGCCGGGCGGCAAAAGCAGTTGCTCATCGACCTCGGCACCAACGTCGACGCTCCATTGCAGCCGAGTGCCCAGCCGCGCCTGCATCACCTCCAGATAGCTGCGCACGATTTGCAGCTCTTCCTGCAGGCTCAGGCTCTCGCGCTCGAACATCGGCAAGGTGGCGCGCAAATAGGCCGTGAACGAACGCAGGGTGCTGCCAGCTCTCGGGTCCTGGGTATCGACCCAATGCTGGACCGAGGCCAGGGTGTTGAACAGAAAATGCGGCTGAATCTGCGCGGTGGCGAGACGGCGGGCCAGTTTGAGGTGAAGGGCCTGCTCGTCCAGTTCGCGCAGGCGGCCAGCGATTTGCTGCGAGCGAATCAGCACCAGGAAAAACCAGGAAATCGTTGCCAGCATCCCCACGGCGGCAACCAGTAGCATCAGCGCCTTTTGATCGGTTCGCGCCAGATCAAGGTCAACTTGCCGGTACTGGAATTTCAGCAACAGGATGACGCCCAACAGCGTGACCACGCAGCCCAAGGTGGAAAAATTCAAGCGTTTGCGGGTCGGTTGCTGCCATAAGGCTTTGGCTACCCACAAAGCCAGGTAACTCAGCCCCAGTCCGTAAAAGGCCGCCCAATGAAGCAAGCCCAGCGCCAGCACGTTGTAGTTGATCGCCAGCACCACGACCACATTGCTGTAGACGTAGTAGTCAATCGACTTGGGCCAGGGCTGCTGGCCGGCGCGGGCCATTTCCTCAGCTGTGAAAACACGCTTAGGGCCCGGGCAGAGCCATTGGGTCCAGTCCAGCTTGAGCTTGTCGGATTCGGCGGAGGCGGGGATTGAGGAGCGCATGGCCGGCAGTCTAGGCGAATGCCGCCGGCACAGACGCGCGATGCGGCGAATGGCCGAATGCCGGGTTGAGTGGCGGCTAGGCCGACATCAACTCACCACCGACAAAGACCTTCAGCTCGCCCGGCTGGAATGCAACCCAGGGCTCATCACGCGTCAGCGGCTCGGTGGCGATGATGGCGACGCGGTCGTTTTGCGTCGTCAACGCAGCGAAGTCGACGCTGAGGTCTTCATCCTGCAAATTGACCCGCCCGAACGGATGGCGGCGCTGCAAATAATGCAGATGGGTCGAGCCATGCGCCCATAAAGCCTGGCCGTTAGACAAGAGCATATTGAAGGTGCCGAAAGCATTCAGCTGCGGCATCAGCTCGGCCAAGGTGTGGGTCAGCTCGGCAATGCTGGGCACGGCGCAATGCGCCTTGGCCAGCTCCTGCATCAGCCAGCAAAAAGCGCGCTCGCTGTCGGTCTGCCCGACCGGCTTGAAGGCCGCATGCAGGCGCGGCTCGAACTCTTTCAAGTTGCCGTTGTGCGCAAACACCCAGTAGCGGCCCCACAACTCGCGCTGAAACGGGTGGGTGTTTTCCAGCGCGACCTGACCCTGCGTGGCCTTGCGGATATGGGCGATGACGTTATCGCTCTTGACGGGAAAGCGCCTCACCATCTCGGCCAAGGGCGAGACGCGGGCGCTGTGATGGTCGACAAAATGGCGCAGGCCGCGTCCCTCGAAGAAGGCGATGCCGAAGCCGTCCTTGTGCTCGTCGGCGCGATTCGCCAGCCCGGTGAAGCTGAACATCACGTCGGTGGGCGTATTGGCATTCATGCCGAGCAGTTGGCACATGGTTCATCAGCCCTCGAAGAACAAGCGTTTGAAACCCTTCAGGCTGAGCAGATTGCCCGGATTGCTGGTCTCGTTCAAGACCCCGCTCATGCGCTTGACCAAGCGCTCGCTCTTGTTGGCGCGCCAAATCAAGAGGTCGATCAACCAGGGGTGGGCGTTGACCTGATTCGCCCGCTCATACAGATCGAACTTGGGCTTCAGAGCCGTCAGGCTTTGTTCGTAGCTGCCGCGAATCTGCTCGTCGCTGCTGCCCTTGGCGCGGCCGGCCAGCAAGGCGTCGGCGGCCAGGATGCCGGTCTCCATCGCCTTGCCAATGCCTTCGCCGGTGAAGGAATAAGTGCTGCCGGCCGCCTCCCCGGTGACCAACATTCCGGGGCGGCTCCACTGGGCGCCGCTCAGGGTGCAGCGCAAGGGCGCGCCCTTCAACTCACCCAGCAACTCGCCTTCGCGCATCAGTTGCGCGGCGGGCGGGTAATGCTCGATGAAGGCATCGAAGATCTTGCGCAGGTTCAACTCTTTCTTGGCGCCCTTGCCGCCCACCGCTTTATGGCTGTCGGTGACGCCGACGCCAATATTGAAGCAGCCGTCGGGCGCCGGGAATATCCAGCCATAACCGGGCCGCACCGCCTTGGACCAGACCACATCCATCGCCTTGATGCGCCCGACCATCGATGGCGCGCGCACATAACCCCTTAACGCCACGCCGCTGGGCGTATGGCGCTCACACAGGCCGGCGGCCGTCAGCGCCTTGGGCACGGCGCCGGTGGCGAGGATGACCCAGTCGGCGCGGACTTCCCGCAACTCATCGCCAACCTTCAGCGTCGCGCCGATAACGCGTTGCCCGGCATCCAGCAGCGGCGCCTCGAAGCGTGCCGGCGCCAAGAATTTCGCGCCGGCGTCCTGTGCGCCTTGGCACAAGATGTCGTCCAAAATCTTGCGTGGCAACACGGCCAGATGGCCGGGCACATCGACGCGCCCGCCGCGCGGGCCGATACAGCCGACATGGGCGACCGGCTCGGCGCGCGCCATCACTTGATCCAGCAGGCCCAAGCGAGCCAAGGCGGCATGTGAATCGGGGATCAAGCCGTCGCCGCAAATCTTGTCACGGCCTTGGGGTTGCTGGTCGATCAGCAATACGTCCAAACCGGCTTGTGCCAAGACCTTGGCCGCCGCACTGCCGGCGGGGCCGGCGCCGATGATGAGAATCTGGCAAAGTTTGGGCAGACCACCGGCCCTGACCGTGTAGGTTGGGCTTGATGACTGAATTGACTGTATGGACATTGGTATTGGCTAGGTGCGGGAGCGCTATTCTAAAAGCCGCCCCTTGACTAGCCCTTGATCAATGCATCGACGGCGCCGGATGCCTCTTGCTTCAGCATGTCGCGCAACAACTCCATTTTTTCGAGCGCAGTCAAAATGTCCCAAGCATCCACGGCTTCGCTGCCTTTCTTTCCGATGGTCGCATACCCTTCGGTGATGAACTTCCGGCCTTCTACTTTCAAGGTCGCTAGATTCACCAGCGTGACCTTGAAGTAGACAAACGGGGCCAGAAAACCTTTGCGTTGGTTGTCGCCACTGTCCGAACGCATCTCGGACTCGCGGTCCAGGTAGTAACCCAAGCCCTCAAAAAAACCCAAGCCGATAGATGCTTGTTCGCGCGTGCGAATTTTGGACTCCGCACGGTGAGGCGTCAGCAGCAGCAGGTGGCTGGCATTCAACTGAGCCAGCGTAGGCGCGAGGGCGGCAGGCACGACCAGACGATCACCGTCAATCAGCGCGGCCGGGTCGCCCAGTACCTTGGCCGAAGACAGCTTAAGAGCAAACACCTTGGCCCCTGGGTCGGCGCGACGCACGCTTTGGTCCATAGCGGCCAATGCGGCCGCATCGAAAACACCACCCGCCAAGGTAAAGGACTCTTTGACATTGGCGTCCAGACGGGTGCCGGTTTGCTTCTCTCGCAAAATGACTTTGACGTCATCGCCGAGTAGCGAGATTGCTACATAACTACGCTTTGCAGCGGACTCGCCACTGCCTTGTGCCCAAGCCACTGAAGTCAACATCGCACAGGCCACACCCCCCAAAAGCGCACGCCTAGCCGAACTCTTGACATTGAGCTGCACGCCGAAGAATTTAGATTCTTTCATATAGAACTCCCTGCGCCTCTGTGTGGCGCCCAAACACTGGTCCAAAAAAAACCCGGTCGGCTTGGCGGCCGGCCGGGTTGTACTAAGTCGCCTTCAGCGAAGGCGACTCAATGCCCTTAGGAACTTACATCGTGAAGCGCAGACCCACGTAGTAACGCGAACCCAGCACGTCATAGGTGGTGGCATTCGTACGCGTACCGGTGGTGTTGCCCGTCACGCCACTTGGGATCGACGGTGGCTTGGTGTTGAACAGATTGTCCACACCCAGGTAAACCTGCATCTTCTTCATCGTGTAGGTGCCTTGCAGATCGAAGTAGGTCTTGGAGGAGATCTTCGACTGATCCGGCGTTGCATCCGGGAAGTCCGCCATGAACTGGTCATCCAGCCTGGACTCGCCGATGAAGCTGGTCGTCGTCTTGACACCAAAATTGCCCCAGGTGTAGCCCAGATTGAAGGCCCACTTATTGCGAGCCGAGCCCACTTCGGCGGTGCTGTAATCGATGTCGGCGCCTGGGCGCGGCACGTAGTAACCACGGATCAAGTAGGTGTAAGCCAAACGCGCATCAAGGCGGCCCGGTCCGAAGTTTTCGGCGTAGGCGGTTGTCAAATCGATACCACGGGTACCCAGGCCACCAGAGTTCTCCTGGGTCTGATTGACGTATTCCAAGGAACCGGCGCTGTTCGAGCCTGCATTGGCTTGACGGCGAACGACGAACTTGCAATAGCTTTGATCACCACCGCCATAGCACTGGTTCAGCGTAAAGGTACGGCCGGGCGAACCGATCGCATCGGTGACCTTGATGTCGAAGTAGTCAACCGTGATGGCGACGTTCTTCAGCACCGCGATGTCTTTTGGCGTGATGACAAAACCAAGCGTAGTCGACTGGCCCTTTTCTGCCTTCAGATTAGGGTTGCCGCTGTCGTAACCACTCATGCCTTGCTTGTCAGCTTGATTCAGCGTGAACTTGCCTCCGTTGGCGGCCATATTGGCGGCCACACCGGCGTTAGCACGGCAGGCAACATCTTTCGCGCTGGTGCCAGTCAAAGTCGTGCCTGCGCAAGGATCAGAGATGCCCGAAGGGAAGGTCTGCGCCGGTGCGGCAAACAACTCACCGACTGTCGGCGCGCGAGTCGAAGACGCAGTATTGGCCCGCACGCGGAACATCGAGTTCACGGCCCAATCCAGGCCACCGGTCCAGCTGGTGACATTGCCGACCGACGAGTACTTGCCCACGCGCACCGCGGCGCTGGCGTCCAAGCTCTTGACCAAAGGCAGATTCTTCAGCAGCGGGGCCTTGACTTCGACGAAGGCTTCCGAAACGTCAAACTTACCGGCTGTGTTAGGCAAGGCATTGCCGGCGTTCAGGCCGGCTTGCGTCAGCGCGTCAAAAGTCTGGTCGGAAGACTCTTCACGCCATTCGGCGCCGGCAGCAACGCCGAGCGGGCCGGCCGGCAATTCAAAGGCCTCACCCGAAACCGAAGCACCGACCACCTTTTGGGTGATCTTGGTGTTCATCGAGCTTGGCGCATTGATGTACTTGACGGCAGCAGGGCTCAGCGTGTTGGCGCCAAAGATATTGGCCGGCACGCAACCTTGAGCGCGGGCATTGGCATCCATACAGATGGCTTCCGTGCGGTTGCCGTTGCCGTTGACGTCATTGACGTCGGGCACGGCTTCCAGCGCATTGCGGAAGTTCAAGACATTGACCTGGCCGGAACCGGTCTGGCCTTCCTTGGTGAAGCCATAGGATGCGAAGGCTTCATAAGACCAAGACTTGGTCAAATCACCCTTCAGACCAGCCAAGGCGCGGAAGGTGTCACGCTCGGCGCCGGAGGTGCGGCCGCCGAAGTCCGACATACGGCGGGTGAAGTTGTAGTCCTTCAGGCCGTCACCGTCACGGTCGGTCGCACGCGAGTACAAATAGTCCGGCACCATCGGGTTGCGCATCTTCACGCCACCCACCATGAACTCGGCCGGGATCAAGCCGCCCGAAGCCTTGTTGATGTTGATCGAATCCAGCGGATAGGGCTCGATATTGGAGCGAGTCTTGGTCGCGGCATAAGTGCCTTCGAAGAAGGCGGTGTGCTCGTCGCTCAACGCATAGTCACCCTTGGCGGCCAACAGGAAGCGGTCGGTTGGCACAGCGATCGCACGGTATGCCTGGCGGTTAAAGCCGGTAGCACCCACGCCGTCACCGGCAGGGCCATTGGTCGAGAAGGGGATCTCCTTACCAGCAGCGTCATAGGTGTAGTTCTTGTTGGCACCGGCTGCGTCTTTATAGAAGAAGCGGCCTTGCGGAGCGAAGCTGGAGAAGAAGGGTGCGGTGACCGCGAACAAATCAGCCGCTTCACCGGTCACACCAGCGCCGGTCGAGATTTCGTCCGTGGCCCAACCGCGGTCGCGCGCATAGACAGCGCCTTCCTTGGTGTAGGCGCCATGAATCATCACATTACCCTTGCCGTTAGCAAGGTTGGCGCCCATGGTGCCGCTCAAGATTTGCTTGGTACCGTCGCCTTCGGTGGTGCGGCCGGTTTGAGCATTGACGGTCAAGCCCTCAAAGCCCTTCTTCAGCACGATATTGATCACGCCTGAGATCGCATCAGAGCCGTAGGTGGCCGAAGAGCCGCCGGTCAGCGTTTCAACGCGTTCAATGAAGTCGGTTGGGATGGTGTTCAGGTCAACGTCGGAAGAGCCGGGCACGCCCGACACAAAACGACGGCCGTTCACCAGCACCAGCGTACGCTGGGTACCCATACCACGCAGGTCGATGGTGGAAACGCCAGCGCCGGAGGTCTGGAAATTGGAGTTGGTGCGGCTATTGCCGGCCACGAACAAGGGGCTCTTGGTCAGCAGCTCTTGCAAATTGGTCACGCCGGACGCGGCGATATCGGCCGAGGTCATGACCTGAATTGGGGCCGAAGACACGGCGTTGACGGACAGAATCCGTGAGCCGGTGACTTCAACGCGCTCGATCTGCTGCGGGGCAGCGGTCTGAGCTTGGGCTGCAGCGGCGAATGTGCCGATGGCGATAAATACGGCCGCGCCGATGGCACTGACCTTGGGTTGCTTCAACAAGATAAAACTCCTGGGGTGATTTGGTGGGTGAC
Source organism: Roseateles oligotrophus (assembly GCF_025717515.1). Taxonomy (GTDB): domain Bacteria; phylum Pseudomonadota; class Gammaproteobacteria; order Burkholderiales; family Burkholderiaceae_C; genus Paucibacter_A; species Paucibacter_A oligotrophus. Next base: position 40,004 of record NZ_JAJIRN010000009.1, on the reverse strand, counting down.
CAAGCTTTAGCCATCGGTTCGCCACCGCCGAGTGGACGGAGTGAGCCATAGCTAATCAAAGAAGGCGCGAGTCTAAGGCGGCTTTGCAAGAATCCTCGCCGGGGAGAACCCCTGTTGGCTGAGCGAGACAGGCCCTCAAAAATCGGCAAAAGCTCGTGTAGGAGTCAAACTTTTGGGCGCTATGCGAGCAAACCCCAGGCCGACTTCGATCAAGCATAAAAAAAGGGGCCGAAGCCCCTTTTTGATTCACCCAAACTTCGGCAACTTCTTAGAAGTTGTAGCCGCCGGTCACGTAAACGCGACGCTGCAGCGTGTCGCCATAACGTGGGTCGTAGCCAACTTGGTGACCCGACGAGTCACGCAGCGAGAACTCAGGCGCCTTGTTGAACAAGTTCCTAACGCCAACCGTCAAGGTGGCAACCTTGTTGTAGCGATAAATACCTTGCCAGTCGAGGGTCGACGAGCGCGGCACTTCCATCGCGACGGTCGTCAGCTTATTGGTGGCGACATCACGCACGGGCGCTTCCTTGTCCGTGTAACCCGACTTCCAGTTCAAGGTGAAGGAGTTCGTAAATGCGCCGCTGTCCAAAGTTGCCGTCGCGACGACCTTGTTGCGGAACGTCACCGAAGCGCTGACGTCGTTGTAGTGACCCAGGCTGTTGGTGTACTGATCGTTTGTACCCGGCAAGGTGTACGAAGACTCGATCACATACGTGCCGGCCAAGCCCATGGTCAAACGACCCAGGCTTTCGAGGTTCACACGACCAACGATGTCCCAATCGATACCGCTATTCTTGGAGCGGCCGATATTGGTCGAGACGCTCTTGAACGCGTAGTAAGGCTTGTCTTCGGCCGGTTGCTGGAAGGTGGTGAACAGGCTGCTGAATTTGACCGGTTCCGCAAAGGCTTGCGAGGCCGACACGCCGCTGATCGCATCGGTGATGTAGACGTTGTAGTAGTCAGCGCCGATGCCGAACGAAGCGTTAGGTTCGAAGCGGATGCCGAAGGCCATTTGCTCCGACTTCTCGGGCTTGATCAAGGCATTACCACCGGCCAGCTGGGTGTACTGACGCTTGGTCGGCTGGCAAGGCGAGGTGTCTTTGAAAGGGCAGTCATAGCTCGCAGCGGTCACACCGTTAGGAAGCAACGGCGCGCCCAAGGTCAACATGTCTGGTGCCTTGAAGCCGGTACCGTAAGAGCCACGCACCAGCACTTGAGGCACGATCTGGTATTTGCCCGAGATCTTGTAAGTCGTGGCGCTCAGATCCTCGCCGACGGTCTTGCCTTCCAACACGTTGTTGGTGGACTTGATCGAGTCATAGCGCAGCGCGGCGGTCAGCTCCATGTTCTTGATCACGGGGATCAAGAGCTCACCAAACACACCACCCGACTTGCGCTTCATGTCGAACTGGTTTGGCGCCGAGAAGTTGTAGATCACGCCATTGACGGCATCGGCCGAGGGCGTGTTCTTGTACTGCTGCTCGCGGATGTCTGCACCCAGACCCAGGCTCAAATCACCGGCAGGCAACTTGAACAGTTCGCGCGAAGCGCGGAAGTCAAAGCCCATCAAATTGGACTCGGCCTTGCGGACGGTGCCGTGGTAGATCGAGTCGGCCATCAGCTTCAGCGTTTCAGGCGTCTGCTTGCCCGCTTCTGCGAAGGGGTCAAACTGGTTCTTTTGAACCATGCTGAGGAACTCGGCCTTCTTGAAGTAGCCGCCGACATACTTCTCGTCGATGGCATTTTGCGACCAGGTATAGCCACCGTTCATGATCCAGCCGGCCAACTCGGCGTCTGCACCGATAACGAAGTGCTTGGAGTCGGTGATGGACTGCGAGTCACGCGTGCCGAAATCCTGGGCGCGATAGCCGGCCGTGACCCGTGGCTTGCCAAAGTTAGGGCTGGTCTTGTCGGTTTCCAAAGCCAAATTGGCCATTTGGACAGGCGACAGATAAGGTGCCACCCATTTCTTGAAAATATCGGTCGAACTCGGAATCGCCACCGGCACCGGGTTGGCCGCAATGCGCGCGGTCAAGTCGAAACGAGACAGCACCACGTCCGAGTAGAACGACAGCTTGTCGCTGACCTTGAATTGCCCGGTCAGGAACAAGGAGTCGCGCTTGCTCTCGGGGTAGATTTCAATCGTATTGGCATAGTCGAAACCGCAGATCTCTTGCTTTCCGACCACGTTGGTCAGGCTCGCGAAATTGCGATCGGCGCATTTGCCGCCGTTTGCCTTGGCATAGGGATTGAAGGCGTAAGCCGGGAAGGCCGGTTTGCCATCCGCACCATTCTTAGCCGTGATCGTCACGTTGGCCGGCACGGCCGATGGGCTGGTACGGTCGTAGACGTAGTTCCTGCCGCCGTACTCAAACGGAATGTAGGCGGTGCTGCCGAACTTGCGATCGGTCGCGGCCAACTGCTTTTGTTCGTCATGCCGATACGATGCCAGGACATTGAATCGGTCCTTATCGATATCGCCAAAGCCGTAGGTCAGGCTTGCAAATCCGGACTTGCCGCCACCTTCCAGCGGCACATTGCCGTTGACGGTGACATTGCCGCCTTGATGGTTCTTCTTCAGCACGAAGTTCACCACGCCGGCAATCGCGTCCGAGCCATACAAGGCCGAAGCGCCGTCCGTCAACACTTCAATGCGGTCAATCGCCGCCATTGGAATGCCTTGCAAATTGACCGTGCTGCCTGAGCCTGTTGGGGCCACGCGGCGGCCGTTCAACAACACCAGGGTATAGCTCTGGCCGATGTCGTGGATGTTGGCGAATGTGGTGCCGCCGGAGTTGGAGCCCACGGCCACGTCAGCGATCTGGAAACCCTGCATCGCGGGCAAATTCTGCAACACTTCGGCAGCCGTTGTGGCGCCGGTGCGAGCAATGTCCTTGGCCGAGATGATTTGCACCGGCAGCGAACCTTCGCTGGCGATGCGCTTGATACTGGAGCCGGTCACTTCAATACGCTCGAGCTGAGCGGTCTGGGCTTGTGCCGACATCGTCATGGCGCCGATTGCTGCGATCACGGCAATGCGAACCGCACTGACTTTATGAGTTTTAGAAAACATCTTTATTAACCTTGGGGTAGTGGTTTGTCACAATCGCTGCCGCCGATGACGCACCTTCTTTGGGCAAGTCCGACCAGAACAACGGCTATTGGTAACAAAACTTTACCGCCTCCCATGACAAAAGACATGGTGATATGTCCCCGTGACAAAGATGCGACAGCCCCCACGAACCGGGGGCTGTTTGCTGTATGCATAACTCGTAGCAGGCCTCATTCGAAAACTCAACCCCTAGCTGCTTTCACTTTGAGGCGCCAAGCATGCAGCAGCGGCTCGGTGTAACCGCTTGGCTGCTCCAAACCCTTGAAGACCAGGTCCAGCGCCGCTTGGTAGGCGGCCGAGGTTTCGAAATGCCCGGCCATCGGCTTGTATTGCGCGTCGCCCGCGTTCTGCCCATCGACCACGCCGGCCATGCGCTGAAAGGTCTCATTCACCTGCGCGGCGGTCGTAACTCCATGCAGCAGCCAGTTGGCAATGTGCTGACTGGAAATTCTCAGCGTGGCCCGGTCTTCCATCAGGCCGATATTGTGAATATCGGGCACCTTGGAGCAACCAACCCCCTGATCAACCCAGCGCACCACATAACCCAAGATGCCTTGCGCGTTGTTGTCCAACTCCTGCTGGATCTCGGCTGCGGTCCAGTTCGCTTGTGCGACCACCGGAATTTGCAGCAATTTATCCAGAATTCCATCGCGTTCGGCATCGGCGTCGATCAACTCCAACTCCTTTTGGACCGCCGCCACATTGACCTGGTGATAGTGCAGCGCGTGCAAGGTCGCCGCAGTCGGCGACGGCACCCAGGCGGTATTGGCGCCGGCCTTGGGGTGCGCAATCTTCTGCTCCAGCATCGCCGCCATCAGATCCGGCATCGCCCACATGCCCTTGCCGATCTGGGCTCGGCCTCTCAAGCCGCAGGAGAGACCGGTCAGCACATTGCTGCGCTCGTAGGCTGCAATCCAGGCGCTGGTCTTCATATCGCCTTTGCGGAACATGGCGCCGGCCTGCATCGCGGTGTGCATCTCGTCGCCGGTGCGGTCGAGGAAACCGGTGTTGATGAAGGCAACTCGATTCGCCGCCGCCGCAATACAGGCCTTCAGATTGACGCTGGTGCGGCGCTCTTCGTCCATGATGCCGAGCTTGACGGTGTTTTCCGGCAGGCCCAGCATGGCTTCGACGCGGCCGAAGATTTCGGACGCGAAGGCAACTTCGGCCGGACCATGCATCTTGGGCTTGACGATATAGACCGAGCCGGTACGTGAGTTGCCCTTGCGCTGCAAGTCATGGATAGCGATCGTCGTCGTGATGACGGCGTCCATGATGCCTTCGGGGATTTCCAGGCCCTCGCCATACAAGATGGCCGGATTGGTCATCAGGTGGCCGACATTGCGCACAAACATCAAGGAGCGGCCATGCAGTTTGACCTCGCCGCCCGCCGCGCCGATGTAGACGCGGTCGGGGTTCAGACTGCGCGAGAAACTCTTGCCGCCCTTGCTGACTTCTTCCGTCAGCGTGCCTTTCAAAATGCCCAGCCAATTGCCATAGGCCAAAACCTTGTCCTCGGCGTCAACGACCGCGACCGAGTCTTCCAGATCAAGAATGGTCGACAGCGCCGCTTCCATGACCAGATCGCTGACGCCGGCGGCATCGCTCTGGCCAATCGCCGTCGAGCGGTCGAGTTGAATGTCCAGATGCAGGCCGTTGTGGCGCAAGAGCACCGAAGTCGGCGCGCTGGCCTCGCCTTGGTAGCCAATGAACTGCGTGGCGTCGGCGAGGCCTGTGACGGCGCTACCTTGGGCCACGACCAAGTGCCCCGACTCGACGCGGTAGCCGCTAGCCTCCTTGTGCGAGCCATTCGCCAGAGGGGCGGCCTGATCCAGCACTTGGCGGGCAAAGGCGATCACCTTGGCGCCGCGCACCGGGTTGTAGCGGCCCGCCTTTTCGGCGCCATCGGTTTCAGGGATGACGTCGGTGCCGTAGAGCGCGTCGTACAGAGAACCCCAGCGTGCGTTGGCGGCGTTCAAGGCGTAGCGGGCGTTCAGGATGGGCACCACCAACTGCGGGCCGGCCTGCAGCGCCAGCTCCGCGTCCACGTTGGCGGTGCTGATCTGAACCGCGCCGGGCGCGGGCACCAGATAGCCGATCTGCTCCAGGTGGGCGCGATAGGCGGGCATGTCGGTGATCGGGCCGGGGTGGGCGCGGTGCCAAGCGTCCATCTCGGTCTGCAATCGGTCGCGTTCGGCCAAAAGGGCAATGTTCTTGGGCGCCAAGTCGCCGACGATGGCATCAAAACCGGCCCAGAAGGCGGCACTGGCTACGCCGGTGCCCGGCAAAACCCGCTCTTCAATAAAGCGATAGAGCTCGGTGGCGACTTGCAAACCGTGAATAGGGGTGCGTGCGGTCATGATGTGTTGCCCAGGTAAAAAAGGAATGAGCTGAATTTATGCGAAAACCAGCCCCGCATTCATCGCCTCAGACGCAATGAATACCTGATTAATTTGCACAAATCAGGCGACATATGGATTTTTTAGCTCGACACGGCAGCACAATCAGCGCCTATGGACCGCCTCAAGCAGATTGAATCCTTTGTCTCGGTCGCCACCCGCGGCAGCCTGACCGCCGCCGCCCTGATCGAAGGTGTGGCCCCGGCGGTGATGGGGCGGCGCATCGACGCGCTGGAGTCACGCCTGGGCGTCAAGCTCTTGCTGCGCACCACCAGGCGCATCAGCCTGACGCATGAGGGCAGCGCATTTCTGGAAGATTGCCAGCGCCTGCTGGTCGACTTCAACAACGCCGAGGCCAGCGTCAGCGCCGGAGGCGTCAAGGCCAGCGGCCATTTGCGCATCACCGCCCCGGCCGGCTTCGGGCGCCGCCATGTGGCACCCTTGGTACCGGAATTCCTGGCCGAGCACCCGGATGTCAGCATTTCCTTGAACCTGAGCGACCGCGTGGTCGACATCAGCGGCGAGGGTTTTGATTGCGCGGTGCGCGTCGGCGACCTGCCGGATTCCAGCCTGGTCAGCGTACGCCTCGCCGACAACCGCCGCCTCTGCGTCGCCACGCCCGCTTATTTGAAGCGGGCGGGCACGCCGCTGCATCCTGCCGAGTTGGCGCGCCACAGCTGCCTCACACTCAGCTCCGACGCCAGCCAGACACGCGGCTGGGCCTTCCTCGTCGACGGCGAAGTGATCTTCGCCCGCCCCGCCGGCCGCCTGGACTGCAGCGACGGCCAGGTCTTGCACGACTGGTGTCTGGCCGGGCTGGGCCTGGCTTGGCGCAGCACCTGGGAGGTCGAGGCCGACATACAGGCCGGTCGACTGGTCGCCGTGCTGGACGCATTCGCCGCGCCACCTAACGGCATCTTTGTGCTGATCCAGCAGCGCAAGCATCTGCCGCTGCGAGTGCGCTTGTGGATAGACTTTTTGAAACTGAACTACGGTCGCGACGCCTATTGGCGCCCATGATGCCCATGAATCTAGAAGCCTTGTTGGCCTATCTCCACATCGCCGCCATACTGAGCCTGGTGGTTTTCATCAGCAGCCAGGCGGCGCTTTGCCGAGTCGAATGGCTCAATGCGGCCGTCGTGCGGCGCTTGGTAACGCTGGACAAAATTTACCTGACGGCCGGCGCGTTGGTCTTGGCCAGCGGCCTGGCGCGCACGACCTGGGGCCTCAAGAGCGCCGCCTGGTATGCCGGCCAGCCGCTTTGGTGGGCCAAGCTGGGGCTGATGCTGCTGATCTTGTTGCTGTCGGTCAAGCCCAGCCTGGCCTTCAGGCGCTGGCTGGGCCAGCTGAACCAGCAGGGCACCTTGCCGGTCGAGGCCGAAATCAAGGCGGTGCGGGCGCAAATCATGCGAACCGCGCACCTGCTCTTGTTGATACCTGCAGCCGGCGTGATGTTGGCCCGCGGCTTGGGTATCGTTTAAGCCAAGATTTACTTGGTGGCCGCGTCGGCCACACATTTCTTCTCGAAGCTGGTCTTGGCCGCGCCGGCCAGCTTCTTCTCGGCCGATTTGGCGGCGCATGCGGCGGCGGCATCGGCCGCCGGAGCTGCGGCAACTGCAGCATCAGGCCCACCATCGGCCGCGCATTTCTTCATGAAGCTGGTCTTGGCCGCGCCATGCAGTTTCTTCTCGGCCGCCTTGGCGTCGCAAGCCGGGTTAGCGGCGGCGGGGTGGTCGGCATTGCACTTCTTCAAGAAACTGGTCTTGGCGGCGCCAGCCAGCTTTTTCTCGGTGGCTTGGGCATCGCAAGTGGCGTCGGCCGCATGCGCGATGCCAGCGAAAGCAAGCGCGGCCAAGGCTGCAAAGCTAATCAGTTTCTTCATCTGAGATCTTTCTGGTTGGGGTGAATAGGAAATCGGCTTCAAGCGAATTCAAACACGTCAACGCGACAGACTCAAGACGGGTTTACATGATGCGGCGCGGATGCGCCATCGATTCATGTGCCGCGTGCAGGCGCCGCACCAAGACTTGAATAAAACCCCGGTCAAAGCGATGCTGGCATTCCGGACTCAACATCCCCAGCGATTCGGGCGTGAAGGAGATCGTCGTGCAGATTTCACTCACCAACACATCGGTGCTGTGCCGACGCAGGTCGGGGTTAGGCGCCAGATAGGCCATCTCGCCGACCGAGGTGCCCTGACCCAGCGTGGCGACCTTGTTGCCATCTCGAAACACCTCGACCGCGCCCTGCGCAATGATGTGAAAGGTATTGCCCTCCTGGCCACGCTTGTAAAGCGCATGCTCGGGCGGAAAGCGCCGCCAGCGGCCGCGGTGCACCACTTCCCACAGCTCCACATCGCCAAAATCGGCAAAAAACTCCAGCTCGCGCAGCATATTGAAGCGCTCGGAATCCTTCACCTCATAAAGGCGGGCCAGCGGCACCAACTGCTTGGAGACCAGCTCGGACAAGGCGCGGCCAAAGGCTTCCCAATCGGCATAGCGGGCCTCGGGGTGCTTGGACAGCGCCTTCAGAATCACCGCATCGAGTTCGGCCGTGACGCCGCCACGCAGCCCGACCAGCGAGGGCGGCGCCTGGTGGTAGATCTGATGCATCAAGGCCATCTGGCTCGGCGCATCAAAGGGCGGGCGGCCGGCCACCAGGTGGTAAAGCACGGCGCCGAGCGCATAGATGTCGGCGCGGCAATCGACATCGCCGCCCTCGATCTGCTCCGGCGGCATATAGGCCAAGGAGCCGACCCGGTGCACCTGGGTCGAGTCGGAATGCAGGTTCAGCGCGCTGCCGAAATCACTGACCTTGACATCGGTGACCTGGCCCTGCGCGTCCAGCACCGCCAGCAAATTGGCCGGTTTGACGTCGCGGTGAATCAGACCCTGGCGAAACACATAGCTCAGCGCCATCGCGCATTTGAAGCCCAGCTCGACGATCTGGTCCAAGGGCAAGAGCCGGTCGCTGCGGCAAAAATGCTTCAGCGTCACGCCGGGCACGAACTCCATCACCAGATAGGGCGCGTCTTGCTCGGGCACCGCATCGAGGATTTGCACCACATTGGGATGCTGCAGCCGCCCGGCCAGCGCGGCCTCGGCGGCGTAGAAGTGAAAGCTGTAATCGCCCTGCTGTCCGGCACGGCTTTGCGTGGCCCAAAACCGCATGCGCTTGATCGCGACCTCGACCTTGCGGAACTCGTCGAAGGCCAGGAACACATCGCTGGTGGCGCCCTCGCCCAAGCGGCGCAGCACCTTGTACTTGCCGATATAGACCGGCAAGTCGACATTGGGTTCCAAAGGCAGATCCAGCTCCGAGGACATGTGGGCCATCATAAGGGGAGCCCGAGCCCCGTAGAATCTCCGAATGATCCAAGCCAAGCAAGAACTGCTCGCCGCCCTGGGCGAAGCCATCCAGGAACTCAGCCCCGGCTCCGCGCTGCTGGCTGCCTTTGAATCGCCCAAGCAGGCCAGCCATGGCGACTTCGCCTGCACGGCTGCCATGCAGATGGCCAAGCCGCTGAAGAAGAACCCGCGCGAATTGGCGCAGGCCTTGATCGACGCGCTGAGCGCCAAACCAGCCTTCCAGCGCTGGGTGGCCAGCATGGAAATCGCCGGCCCCGGCTTCATCAATATCCGCCTGACCGACGCCGCCAAACAGGCCGTCGTCGCCGAGGTGCTGAACGGCGGCGAGCGCTTCGGCCAGCAGCCCGAAAATGATCGCCATGTGATGGTCGAGTTCGTCTCGGCCAATCCGACCGGCCCGCTGCATGTCGGCCACGCCCGCCAAGCCGCCCTGGGCGACGCGCTGTGCAGCCTGTTCAAAACGCAAGGCTCGCAGGTCACCCGCGAGTTCTATTACAACGACGCCGGCGTGCAAATCGCCACGCTGGCCAACTCCACCCAATGCCGCCTCAAGGGGCTGAAACCCGGCGACGCCGGCTGGCCGGAGAGCGCCTACAACGGCGACTACATCCAGGACATCGCCGACGCCTTCTTGGCCAAGCAGACGGTGGTTGCGGATGACCGCCAGTTCACCGCCTCGGGCGATATCGAAGACCTGGACAGCATCCGTCAGTTCGCCGTCGCCTACCTGCGCCACGAGCAAGACCTGGACCTGCAGGCCTTCGGTTTGAAATTCGACAGTTACTTCCTCGAGTCCGGCCTCTACAGCAGCGGCCGCGTCGATGACACCATCGCCAAGCTGATGGCCAGCGGCAAGACCTTCGAGGAAGGCGGCGCGCTGTGGCTGCGCACCACCGACTACGGTGACGACAAAGACCGCGTGATGCGCAAATCGGAAGGCGGTTACACCTACTTCGTGCCCGACGTCGCCTATCACATCGACAAGTTCCAGCGCGGCTATACCAAGTGCATCAACATCCAGGGCACCGACCACCACGGCACCATCGCCCGTGTGCGCGGCGGCCTGCAAGCGGCCAATGTCGGTATCCCGCAGGGCTTCCCCGACTACATCCTGCACAAGATGGTCACCGTGATGAAGGGCGGCGAGGAGGTCAAGATCTCCAAGCGGGCCGGCAGTTATGTGACGCTGCGCGATCTGGTCGACTGGACCAGCCGCGACGCGGTGCGCTTCTTCCTGATCGGCCGCAAGGCGGACACCGAGTTCACCTTCGACGTCGATCTGGCGCTGAAGCAGAACGACGAGAACCCGGTCTTCTATGTGCAGTACGCCCATGCGCGGATCTGCTCGGTGATTCGCAACTGGGTCGCACGTGGCGGCGGAAACGACGACAGGGCGACGCTGGCCCAAGCCGACCTGAGCCTGCTGACGGCGCCGACCGAGGCCGCCCTGATGCTCAAGCTGGCCGATTACCCGCGCATGTTGACGAGTGCCGCCGAATCGCTGGCGCCGCATGATGTGGCTTTCTATCTGCGCGACCTCGCCGCTTGTTATCACAGTTACTATGCGGCCGAACGGGTGCTGGACCAGACGGCTGAATTGAGCCAAGCGCGCGCCGCCTTGCTGGCAGCCACCCGCCAGGTGATTGCCAATGCGCTGGACGTACTGGGCGTCACCGCACCCACCACCATGAGCCGAGAAGCGAGCGAGGAAACTGCATGAGCCAAAGCAGCGGTAGCAGCAACAAGCAAGGACAGCGCGGCGGCTTTGTGCTGGGCCTGATCGTCGGCGTGCTGCTGGGTCTGGGTGTCGCGCTGGGCGTTGCCCTTTATATTGCCAAGGTGCCGATTCCCTTCATCAACAAGGTGCCGCAGCGCACCGCCGAGCAAGATGTTGAGGAAGCCGCCCGCAACAAGAACTGGGACCCGAATGCGCCGCTGGCAGGCAAGGCCGGCGCCAAGATCGCCAGCGGTGTGGTGGGCGCTGCCCCTGCCATCACGCCCGTCACCGCGCCAGCAACTGCGAGCGAGCCTGCGGCGGCGGTGCCCGTCGCCCCTGCCGCAATAGCCAGTGCGCCGACTCAAAAGCCGGCCGAAAAATCTGCGGAAAAGCCAAGCGAGAAGGCCGCCGAAAAGAAGGCCGACAGCAAGCCCGATAGCAAGACCGCCGCAGCGGCGGCAGGCGCCGCCGATCCTTTCATGTATTTCGTGCAGGCCGGCGCCTTCGTCAAGACGGAAGATGCCGAACAGCAGCGTGCTCGCTTGGCCATGCTGGGCTTCAGCGCCAAAGTGCTGGAGCGCGAGCAGTCCGGCCGCACGGTGATGCGCGTACGCATTGGCCCGCTGGAGAACCGCGAAGAAGCGGAAGAAATGCAGCGCAAGGTCGAAGCCGCCGGTATCGAAGCGAATCTGGTGCGTGTGCAGCGCTGATCAGGCGCGCACAGGCACTGCCCACCATCCCCCTTTATATTTTTGCCCGAGGATTTTCATGATGATGAAGCGTCGCGATTTTTCCGCAGTATTCGGTCTGAGCGCCATGGCCGGGCTTGCCAGCAGCCTGCCTGGCGTGGCTATTGCCCAGGGTGGACCGATCGAGGGCAAGAACTTCTTGAGACTGGCCCAGCCGCTGACGGTGCCTGCAGGCAAAATCGAAGTGGTCGAGTTCTTTTGGTACGGCTGCCCGCATTGCTTTGCGTTCGAACCCGTCGTGGAGGCTTGGTCCAAGGCCTTGCCGGCCGATGTCAGCTTCCGCCGCGTCCATGTCGGCTTTCGCGCCAATATCAAACTGCATCAGCGCCTGTTCTTCGCGCTTGAGGTGATGGGCAAGGAAGAGGAGTTGCGCCCACGCGTGTTCAGCGCCTTCCATGTCGAACGGCTCAATTTGGACGATGAGAAGTCCATCCTCGACTTGGCGGCCCGCATGGGCTTGGACATGGCCAAGTTCACCGCCGCCTTCAACTCCTTTGGCGTGCAGACCAAGAGCGCCCAAGCCATCAAGCTGTCGGAGGCCTATCGCATCGACGGCGTGCCGGCCTTGGGCATTGCCGGCAAGTTCATGACCTCGCCGGCGATGGCCGGCGTGCAGGGGCAAACCGAAGTTCAGCATGGCCAGCGCGCGGTTGCGGCGGCCGACTATCTAATCAATCTGGCCCGCAACAAGGCCTAAGCAGATGAAGCTTCAACGTCGCAGTTTCAACGCCAGCCTTGTAGCCCTGGCTGCGGCCGGCGTGCCCGGCAGCGGCCACGCACAGGCGGCCGGTCAAGCCAGCCCGGTCGAGGGCAAGCAGTTTGTGCGCCTCGCCCAGCCGCTGGCCAGCGCCAACGCGGACGGCAAGATCGAGATCTTCGAGTTCTTTCTCTACACCTGCCCGCATTGCATGGCCTTTGATCCCGCACTCAGCGCCTGGGGCAAGACCTTGCCGCCGGATGTGCAGCTGCGCCGCATCCATGTCGGCGTGGGTGCGATGCACAAGCTGCACCAGCGCTTGTTTTATGCGCTCGAGAGCATGGGCCGCTTGGGCGATATCCATGAGCAGGTTTTCAGCGCGGTCCAGGTCGAACACCTGGATCTGAGCAGCGACAAGGCCATCATCGCTTGGGCCGTTAGCAAGGGCCTGGACGGGGCCAAATTTGGCGCCGCCTTCAACTCCTTCGGCGCTCAGACCCGCCTGGGCCAAGCCACCAAATTGGCCGAAGCCTACCGCGCCGACAGCGTGCCGGCCCTAGGCGTGGCGGGGCGTTTTTTGACCTCGCCCAGCAAAGCAGGTGGCGTGCCGCAAGTCTTGGCCGTGGCCGACTATTTAATCAAACTGGCGCGCACCAAGGGCTGAGCAGGCCAGGGGCCCGCGACGACCGACTGGCTTTGCAAGGCCCGGCTAGAATGACTTGCAAGAATTGTGCCGCCACTCAGATGATGCCTATCCCCCTACCCAAACACCAACGCTACACGCCCGTTTTCTTGCCAAAGCTGGCGGGCGCAGCCTTGGCGCTGGCAGGGCTGCTGGCAATGGCCGGCGCGCCGGCGCGAGCGGAAAAAGCCGACCATCTGATGCCGCTGAACATCGCCTCCCAAAAAGGTGGCAGCGTCGATGTGGCCAATCAAAGAACCGAGTTCCTCGGCGACGTGGTGCTGAGTCGCGGCAGCCTGGTGCTGCGCGCCGAGCGCATCGACCTGCGTGAGACCGGCGACGGCTATTACCAGGCCAACGCGAGCGGCAAAACCGGCAAGCAGGTCAGCTTTCGGCAGGCCCGCGACGTGCCCGGCGAAGCGATCGAAGGCTTTGCCGATGCACTGGAGTACGACACCCGCAGCGACTCGGTGCGCTTTCTTGGCAATGCGGTCGTGCGCCGCACCCAGGGCAATAAGGTCGCCGACGAGGTCACCGGCGCCGTGATCGTCTATGACAACCGCAGCGAAATTTTCACCGCGGAAGGCGGCGCCACTTCGCCCCACCCCAGCGGCCGGGTACGTGTGGTGCTGATGCCACGCGGCGCGGCAGCGGCCGAGGCTGCAATTGCGCCCCAAGCGGCATCCGCCGTGCCGCTGCAGCCCAGCGTGACCTTGCCGCCGCGCAAACCTTTATGAGCGCGGCAGCAACTATCCCGGCACTGGAAGCAGGGCCGCGCAGCCGTCTGGAGGCCGAGGGCTTGGCCAAGAGCTATGGTGTGCGCCGTGTCGTCACCAATGTCCATGTCGGAGTCAATAGCGGCGAGGTGGTTGGTCTGCTGGGCCCCAATGGCGCCGGCAAGACCACCAGCTTTTACATGATCGTCGGCCTGGTGCGCGCCGACGCCGGCCAGATCCGCATCGACGGCCGGGAGGTTCAGCATCTGCCCATCCATCAACGCGCAAGGCTGGGCCTGAGTTACCTGCCGCAGGAGGCCTCGATCTTCCGCAAGTTGACGACCGAACAGAACATCCGCGCGGTGCTGGAGTTGCAGGTCGGGCCGGACGGCCGTGCCTTGTCACCCGCCCGCATCAACGAGTTGCTGGAGAGCCTGCTGCACGATCTGAGCATCGAAAAACTGCGCGACAGCCCGGCGCCGGCCCTGTCGGGCGGCGAGCGCCGGCGCGTCGAAATCGCTCGCGCCTTGGCCACCCAGCCACGCTTCATTCTTTTGGACGAGCCCTTTGCCGGCGTTGACCCGATCGCCGTGCTGGAGATCCAGCGCATCATCGGCTTCCTGAAAGCGCGCGGTATCGGCGTGCTGATCACCGACCACAATGTGCGCGAGACCTTGGGCATTTGTGACCGCGCCTACATCATCAGCGAGGGTTCGGTGCTGGCCGAAGGCACGCCGGCCGAGATCATTGAAAACGCCGACGTGCGCAAGGTCTATCTTGGCGAAAACTTCCGCATGTAACTGGGCGCAAGCGCAATGAAGCCCTCTCTGCAGCTGCGGCAAAGCCAGCACCTTTCGCTAACGCCCCAGTTACAGCAATCCATTCGGCTGCTGCAGTTGTCGACGCTGGAACTGAATCAAGAAGTCGAACAGATGCTGGCGCAGAACCCGCTGCTGGAGACCGAAGACGACTACAGCGTGGCCACTCCCGAGCTGACCGAGATGCGCGGCAATGTCAGCGAGACCACCGCCGCCGAGGACAGCGGCGCCGACGTGGAACTTGGCGGCGGCACTGAGGCAACGGCCGAGCTGCAGGCCGACGACTTCGGCGCCACCGAGCGCGAGGACTGGGAAAACGGCACCGAGCGCGATGACTTTGACGGCATCCGAGAACAACCCGCCAACAGCCCCGGCAGCGCCAACAACAGCGGCGACGAAGACGGCGAGCATGGCGACCAATCCAATGGCGAAATCAGTCTGCAAGAGCATCTGACGCAGCAAATGGCCGGCATGAGTCTGTCGGACAGCGACCGCATGGCCCTCCATGTGCTGATCGAATCGCTGAGCGAAGACGGCTATCTGGAAGACAGCCTGGACGAAATCGCCGCGGCGCTGGCCGAAGATGCAGAGGAGCGCGAAGACCTGCTCGACCATCTGCGCATCGCGCTGAAATGGCTTAAGAACATGACCCCGACCGGCGTCGGCGCCAAGGATCTGGCCGAATGCCTGGAGCTGCAATTGCGCGCCCTGCCGCGCAGCGCGCCGCAGATGATCGCCATCATGATTTGCCAGAAGCATCTGGAACTGCTGGCTCGGCGCGACTACAAGAAAATGATGGCCTTGACCGGCGCCGATGACGAGCTTTTACGCGAGGCGCAGGCGCTGATCGTGTCGCTGGAGCCCAAGCCGGGGCGTGCCTTCGCGCGCGGCATGGCCGCGGCCGTGATCCCGGATGTGATCGTGCGCAAGG
Source organism: Roseateles oligotrophus (assembly GCF_025717515.1). Taxonomy (GTDB): domain Bacteria; phylum Pseudomonadota; class Gammaproteobacteria; order Burkholderiales; family Burkholderiaceae_C; genus Paucibacter_A; species Paucibacter_A oligotrophus. Next base: position 24,815 of record NZ_JAJIRN010000009.1, on the reverse strand, counting down.
TCGGCCGGGAATTGCGCGTCATCATCAACCCCGAGGTCGCGCCCAAGCTGCGCATCAACGAGATTTATGCCAACGCGCTGCGCCAGACCCGCGGCGGCATAACGAACAGCCCGCTTGGAGGCCAGCTGCAAGAAGCGCGCTGGTTCATCAAGAATATCCAGCAACGCTTCGAGACGATATTGCGCGTCTCGCAGGCCATCGTGGAACGCCAAAAAGCCTTCTTCACGCATGGCGCCTTGGCAATGAAACCGCTGGTGCTGCGAGAAATTGCCGATGAACTGGGCCTGCATGAATCAACGATTTCACGCGTCACCACGGCCAAATACATGGCCACCCTGTTCGGCACCTTCGAGCTGAAATATTTCTTCGGTTCGGGTCTCAACACCGAGGCCGGCGGCAATGCGTCCAGCACCGCCGTGCGCGCCTTGATCAAGCAGTTCATCGACGCCGAGAACCCGGCCAAGCCGCTATCCGACAGCGCCCTGGCCGATATGCTGGAAGAGCAAGGCATACAGGTCGCACGCCGCACCGTGGCCAAGTACCGCGAAGGCATGAAGATAGGCACGACGACGATGCGCAGAGTCAGCTGAAAAGCCTCAGGAGCACAACAACCATGTCCCTCTCAGTTCGCCCGGCAAGCCGCGCAATTGCCTACGCCCTGGCGCTAAGTCTGGCCGGCTGTGTCGGCGTACCCAGCTCGCGCGGCGTCAACCCCGGCATGAGCAGCAGCGCCGTGCTGGCTCAGTATGGCCCGCCGGTGCAGGTCTGGCCCGATCTCGACGGCAAGGGCGGCAAGACGCTGGAATACTCGCAGCAGCCCATGGGCAAGAGCGCGCTGATGATACGGGTCGACGCCGAGGGCAAGGTCATCGGCATTGAAGACACGCTGCAACCGGCTGTCCGCGCCCGCATTCAGCCGGGCTGGACGCCCGATCAGGTCAGCCGCCTGCTGGGCAAAGAGCGCAGCCGCGTTTTCTTCAAATTCAGCGGCGAAGACGTTTGGGACTGGACCGTGCCCGATGAGCCGATGGGCCAGCGCCAACGCTTCAATGTGCACTTCAAGGACGGCGTCGTGCTGCGCACCACCCACAGCATGATCTTCGATGACGAGCGCATGTTCCCGATGCGCTGAAACCGGCATCAAGGCGGGCTCGACTGCTTTTCTACTTCAAGCCAATAGCGTTCGAACAGGCCTTCGGCCTTCATCTGTTTCAAGGTGGCGGCAAAAACAGGCACCAAAGCCGCGTGCCGCTTGTGCAGATAGGGGCTCAGCGCCACCTTGGGGCCCAGGTCAAACAGCTTGTGCGCTTGCAAGCCCTTGCGACCCCCATCCGCCTTCAACGCATTCAACATGCCCGTGCTGGAGTCGCAAAAAAAGTCCGCATGACCGATGGCAAGCATGGCCAAACCGTTCTTGGCCGAAGGCACCGCCGTCAGCCGATTCGGCGCAAACATCGGCTGCAGCACGTTCTCGCAGCCGAGCACACCGCGCGTGTAAGCTCCCTGCAAATTGCCCTTATCGCGCAGGTCTTCGAGGCGGCCGACGGCGGGCATAGGCTTGGCCGTGTAAATGCTGAAGCTGGCCTCCATCAGCGTCACGTCAACCAGCAGCATTTCAGGGTGCGCGGCACCATAGGCCGGCGCGCGCGAGAGTTCACCGTCGATGGTGCCCTGCTCGGCCATCAAGCTGATGCGTTTGAGCGGCGCCTGGGTGAACTCCATCGGCACCTGCATGCGCCGAAACGCTTCCCTATGGATTTTGCGGGTCCACCCGCCGATGAAGCTGCTATCGTCGGCGTTGGCCCCCATGATCAAGGGCGCGGCGGGCTCCGGCGCGGCCGCAGGTGCCAAGACCGGCAGCATGGCCAAGGACAGGCTACACAAGCAGCGACTCAAGGAGCGAAGACGGGTCATCACCTCAGTTGCCCATGGTTTGCTTCTCGGCTTCGAGCCAATATTTCTCGAACAGCCCTTCCTCTTTCATCTGCTTCAAGGTGGCGACAAAAATCGGCACCAAGGCCGCATGCTTTTTCTGCACATAGGGGCGCAGCGGCACCTTGGGGCCCAGATCAAACAGCTTATAGGGTTGAGGGCCTTTTCGGCCCTCGGCCGAATTCAGCACATTCATCATGCTCGAACTGACATCGCAATAAAAATCTGCGTGGCCAATGGCGAGCATGGCGAGACCATTCTTGCCCGAGGTCACTGAGGTCAGCCGGGTCGCCGGAAACAGCGACATCAGCACCTGCTCACAACCGAGTGCGCCGCGCGCATAAGCGCCCTTCAACGTACTGTCGCGCAGGTCTTCGATGCGGTTCAGGCCAGGCCTTGGCCGGGCCGCGTAAATGCTGAACACCACCTCCATCATCGGGAAGTCGACCACCAGCATCTCCGGGTGGGCCAAGCCATAGGCCGGAGCCCGACCCGGTTCACCGTCGATCGCGCCCTGCTCCGACATCATGGTGATGCGCTTGAGCGGCGCGACGGTGAAGGCCAAAGGAATTTGCATGCGCCTGAACGCCTCCTTGTGGACCATGGTCTGCCACAGCGCAACATAGTTCGTGTCGTCCGCACTGGACCCCATCACAAACACCGGGGCCGGCGCCGATTGGGCCTGCGAAACGCTCAAGGCAAACATCAACAGGCACAAGCGACGGCCCGAGGCCAAAAGCCAAGGCCGGCTGATTTGCAAAAGTCTGGACGCCTTCATGACCATGATCCTAAGGGCAAATTCACGTCGCCAGAAATCGAACGCAACCGCCGGAGCAAGTACGCTCGGCCGAATCACTTGGGATACAGCAGCATCTGGGTACAGCGAAACAATGCCAGCGTCTTGCCGGTCTCGCGGTGAGTGACGACGGCATCCCAGACCTGGGTTGTGCGGCCTAGATGCACCGGCCTGGCCTTGCACTCAATCACGCCGTCGCGGGCCGTGCCGAGGTGGTTGGACTTCAACTCAATCGTCGTGAAGCCGCTGGCACCGGCCGGTAAATTGGCAATGCAGCCATAGCCCGCGCAAGTGTCGGCCAGGCTCACGATGCTGCCGGCATGCAAATAGCCGTTCGGCGCCATCACGCCGGGCCGTACCGGCAACTCGGCATAAATCTCCTCAGGGCTGGCCTGCAAGATCACGATGCCGAGCAGTCCCGGCAAGCTGGCGGCGCCGAACTGAGTCAGCTGATCGGGTGTGCGCATGTTTCTCCTGCTTGGCAATTTGACAGAGGCAGTTTAGGTCGCCGCGCTGTTGCTGTTCCGGTTGCTGGGACAATAGGCCCATGGCCGCCAAAGAATCCCCCAAAACCGTTCACCAACTTTTTCTCTCCTGCGCCTCCGGCGTGGAGCGCTTGCTGGACGAAGAAGTCCGCCTGATCCTGCCTAAGACGCATATCGAGGTCTTGCGCGGCGGCATCGCGCTGAAGAGCGATCTCGAGGGCGTGATGAAGCTCAACCTCGAATGCCGCCTGGCACAGCGCGTGATGATAGAGCTGACCTCGGGCGGCTACCGCCATGAGGACGATATCTACGCGTTGGCCCGCACGATTGACTGGACCGAGTGGATCACGCCGGCCGAGACGATTCGCGTCGACACCGTGGCGCGCCATTCGCCGCTGCGCAGCCTCAACTTCGCCACGCTGCGCGTCAAGGACGCGATCTGCGATGTGCTGCGCGACGCCACCGGCGAGCGCCCTAGCGTCGACACCCGCTTCCCCGATTTGCCGATCATCTTGCACCTGAGCGAGCTGGATGCGACGCTGTACGTCGACACCTCGGGCGAGCCGCTGTTCAAACGCGGCTGGCGCGAAGACAAGGGCGACGCGCCACTGAAGGAAACCCTGGCCGCCGCGATGCTGGCCGCCGCCGGCTGGAAGGGCACGCCCGAGACCGGCGGCGCGCTGCACGACCCCTGCTGCGGCTCGGGCACCATCGCGGTCGAAGCCGCACAGATCGCCTGCGGCATGGCCGCTGGCATGCAGCGCCGCTTTGCTTTCGAGAGGCAACTGCCCTTTGTGCCCTTGCGCGGCCGCTGGCAAGCGATCAAGCAGGCCGCCAAGGACCGCGAGCATGCGCCGGCGGTGCCGATCTTTTGCAGCGATGTGGCCTTCCGGATGGTGGACTTTGCGCGCCGCAATGCCGAGCGTGCCGGCGTCGCCCAGTACATCCAATTCAATGGTGGCGATGCCTTGGAGCGCCCGGCGCCAGAGCTGCCCGAGGGCATGCCAGGCACCATCATGATGAACCCGCCCTATGGCGAGCGGATCGAGGTGCGCGGCAAGGCGGGCGTCAGTCAATACATGAGCCGCGACGCCGGCGGCTCGGAGGCCCGCGATGCCGGCGACGATTTCTTCCCGCGCCTGGCCTCGCATTGGAAGCGCGCCTACACGCACAACCCGGCCGGCTGGACCGCCTGGCTGCTCTGCCCGGATATGAAGTTACCTCAGCAGATGCGGCTGAAGGAATCGCGCCGCTTCCCGATGTGGAACGGCCCGATCGAATGCCGGATGTTCCGCTTTGATCTGGTGGCAGGGTCAGCACGTAAACCTCGCGGTAGCGAAGAACAGCACTCGGGCGACGACGCGCAGTAGAACCGGCTTTTTGCCTTAGGCTGCGGCCACACCATGTCCGGAGCGCCGCCAAATGCCTGCATTCACCTCGCACCCAAAGTCAGGGCAATTCCGCTGGCTGATGACCATGGGCCTGCTATTGATAGCGCTGCATGGCCAGGCCCAAGCCTGTCTTTGCATCAGCGAAAGCAGCTCCGAACAGCATTTTCTTGACGCCAGCCTGTTGTTTCGCGGCGAGCTGATCTCGCTGCGCTTACTCAGCGAGGCCGAGCGCAGGCGAGATCACAGTCGACCGCTGCGGGGGCGCTATCGCCTGCTGGAATCCTTCAAAGGGCCGTCGGATCAGGCCATCATCGAGGTGGACAGCCCGGCCGACAGCTGTGGCTTCAACGACCGCATCGGCGCAATCAGGCTGATGGTCGCTAAGGGAGACGCCAGCGCCGGCTACACCAGTGATCTTTGCCACTTCGCCCCCGACCCCGCGTCGATGCAGCTTCAGCAGCGCAAGCGGACCGAAATGGACTTGCTGCTGCAGCAGCACCCCGGCGACAAACAAAGCCATTCAGCACGCGCCCGCTATTTTCTCGAATCCCATGCCTTCGAGCAGGCCATCACGGCCTATCAGGCCTTGCTGAGGCTCTGGCCGAGCGATACCGAAGCCTTGCTGGCCTTGGCACAGGCGCAGATGGGCCTGCATCGTTATGAGGCAGCCCTGCCCGGATTCGACACCTTGCTGGCCATGCAAGCGGAGCAAGCCCATGCCATGCAGGGGCGGCAAGACGCCTTGATGCGCTTGAATCGCCATGCCGAACTGGCCCGCCCGGGGCTTGATCTGCGAGGCTATCGGGCCGGGTTCAGGGAGCAAGGCAACTTCGCCGACGCCAATCTGCAAGGCGCCCAGTTCCAGAATGCGCAGCTGAACGGCTTTGACTTCAGCCGTGCCGACCTGCGCGAGAGCGATTTTCGCGGAGCCAAGCTGGATAGGGCCAACTTCATTGCGGCCCGCTTGGATGGCGCAGGTTTTAGCGTCGACACCCAGCTCGGCGCCGAAGCCCGCACCACCTTGGTGGGCGCCGATTTCAGCGAGACCTTGCTGCAGGGCGCCGACTTTTCCAACGTCGACCTGGCCGGCGCCAAGTTCCGACAGGCCCATTTGAAGGATGTCAAATTCAGCGGATCTCGTCTGCGCGGGCTCGATTTGCAAGATGCGCGGATTGAAAATGTCGATCTGAGTGGCCATCAATTGGATTCAGCCAAGCTGCGCGGAGCCGTGTTCGTCAATAGCTCGCTGCGCGGCGCGAGTTTTTCCGACCCCTCGCCCTATATGCAGGGCAATTTCGCGCCGATCGATTTACGCGGCACCGATCTGTCCGGCGCCCTACTGACCGACCTCATTTGGGTCCCGGCCTTGATCGATTGCCGCACCGTCATGCCGGCCGGCACGGACTGGACCAAGCTGCCGCTGCTGCCGCTCTGGGTCAACTGCCCGGGCCGCCCACCCGTCACGGCCTTGAGTGCCGGCTACCCGTTCAAGCCGACCCCACACTCCAAAAGTATTCGGGGCTACGAGTCGGGCCAAGGCGTCCCTCTGTACGGCATCGATGGTCGCGGCAGCCAGATGCAAGACATGAATCTGGAAGGCTATTCCATCTCTGACGGGCGCTTCGAAGGCAGCAATTTCAACCGGGCCAAGCTGCAGCAGTTGAGGATCAATCGCGGCTCCTTCGACGGCGCCGACTTCCGTCAGGCCGAGCTGCAATATGCCCGTATTTGGGCCGTTAGCCTTCAGGGTACGGACTTCCGCGGCGCCAACCTGCGCGAAGCGCGGCTGCTGGAGCTGGACTTGCGGCAAGCGCGCCTGGACGGCGCCAACTTGCAAGGCGCCTGCTACGGCGCCGGCACCCGTTGGCCCGCTGGGTTTCAGCCGAAAAAGGCCGGCGCGAAGCCTTGCCCCACGCAATGATGAGGCCCGCTCGATGGGCCTTGCGGCTTATGCGTTTATTCCGGCTGGCCTTGCTGCTAGGCCTGAGCCTCGCCCCGGTGGCGCAGGCCTGCGAATGCCGCGTTAGAGAGCCGGGCTCGGACGAAGGCTTCGAGGACATCGATCTGATCTTCAGCGGCAGGCTGCTGTCCACGCGCAGACTGCATGAGCTGCACGGCGACAGAGTTCGCAGCCGTTGGGCGGTCACGCATCTGATCAAGGGTCAGGCCGCGCCGGAGGTGGAAATTGACTCGCCGTCGGACAGCGCCCAGTGCGGCCTGGATGGCCTTCTCAGAGTCGGCATGACCGTGACCTTGGCCGCACGCGGTTCGATGCGCCAGGGATTCACAACCAGTTCATGCACCTGGACCCAGACCGACTGGCACAGTCTCGGCGGCCGGTCGACGCGCCAACCAGAGCAGCGCCAGCGCCGTCAGCCCCAGCGGCAACAGCGAGGCCCAGTTCATCCAGCTCCAACCGCCGGTGGTGACCAGGGCTCCGCTGGAGAACGAGGTGACCGTCATGGTGGCGTAGATGCAGAAATCCATCGCCGCCTGCGCGGTGGTCTTTTCCTCGGGGCGATAGGCCTGCGTGAACAGCGTCGTGCCGCCGATGAACAAAAAGTTCCAACCCAGCCCCAGCGTCAGCAGCGCGGCGAGGAAATGCATCAGATCGACGCCCGACAAGGCGATCACGACGCAGACCAGATTCAAGATCACCCCCACGCCCATCACCGGCAAGGCGCCGAAGCGCTTGATCAAGCTGCCGGTGAAGAAGCTCGGCACAAACATGCCCAGCACATGCCACTCCAGCACCAAGGCGGTTTTGTCGAAGGGCAGGCCGCATTGCGCCATCGCGATCGGCGTGGCGGCCATCAACAGGTTCATCACCCCATAACCGAGCGCACAAGCGGCAATCGCGACGACGAAGATAGGCTGGCGCGCCAACTCGCGCAGCGGCCGCCCATGTGGTGTGGGCCCCGTGCCTTGCGGCAAGGGCGGGAAGCGGATGAAACTCATCACCAGCAAGCCCAGCAGCGCCACGCCGATCAAGACCAGGTAAGCGCCGGAAAAGGGTTGGGTCAACAGACCCCGGCTGGCATTGGCTAAATTGGGGCCGATGACCGCACCCAAGATGCCGCCGGCCAAGACCCAGGAGATCGCCCGCTCCTTGTGCGAGGGCGCCACCAGCTCGGTCGCCGCAAAACGGTACAAGCCGGCATTGGCATTGAAGTAACCCGCCAGCAGCGTAGCAATCACCACCCACCAGAACTGCCTTTCACTGACCGCCCAGGCCGCCAGCGCGCAGCTCAACATCGCCACCACCAGGCCGAGCTGAAACGCACGCTGCCGCCCCAAAGCGCGCTGATGGCGGGCCACCAGCGGTGCGAACATCGCGCCGCCGGCCACATAGGCGCAAATCGGCAAGGTCGCCATCCAGGCCACCGGCGCCAAGGCCAGACCGACCAGGCCGTTGATGGCGATGAAGGTGATGTTGTTGGTAAGAAACAGCCCTTGGCAGAGGGTCAGCAGCAGCAGCTGAATATTCATAGGGATTGGAGTGCCAGCCAGCCCAAAACGGCCAGCGGCGCGGTGTCGGCGCGCAGAATGCGGGGGCCGAGTTGGGCGGCGAGGAAACCGTTGCTGCGTGCCAGCTGTTCCTCGGCCGGGCTCAGGCCACCTTCGGGGCCACTCAGCACCGAGGTCGACTTCGCCGCCACTTCGTTCAAGGCCTTCAAGGATTGAGCAGCGGTCGGGCTGAGCAGCCAGCGGCGCTGCTCGCTCGTTTGAACCGGCAGCTCCGCCATCCAGGCCGCCAAGGTCTTGATCGGCGCAATTTTGGGGACCTTGGTGCGGCCGCTTTGCTCGCAAGCTGCGATCGCCACGCCGCTCCAATGCGCGACCTTTTTGTCGGCCCGCTCACCGTTCAGGCGCAGCACCGAGCGCTCGCTCATCAAGGGCTGAATGCAGGCCACGCCGAGTTCGGTCGCTTTCTCGACCAGGCCGTCCATGCGGTCATTGGCGGGCATCACCACGGCCAACGTCACCTCATGCGTCAACTCACGCTGCACCAGTTGGCGCGCCTGCAAATGCACGCGCACCTCGCTGCGGCCCATCGCCGAGACTTCGGCCTGCCATTCATGGCCGGAGCCGTCGAACAGGGTGACCGGGCTGCCGGGCTGCAGGCGCAAGACCTGGACATGGCGGGCGGCCGAGGCCGGCAGCGGCAAATCGGCGCCGCCGGGCTCTTGGCTATTCAAGGGGGAGTCAACAAAAAAACGCGGTGGCATGACTGGCCTCAATTCGAACAAGCCGCCAGTGTGCCAGCAAGTTCAGGGAATCAGGCAGCAGGGCCAATCGACAGCGCGCGCCGCACCTGATCGGCAACCACCGCCCCCTGCGCTTGGCTGACCTCGGCCACAAAGCGTTGACCCAGCAAACGCAGTGCGGCCAGATCGCCGCAGCGCTCCACGTCCAGCACCATTCGGTAGCCCTTCATCAGGCCCAGATACTGCTTGGCATGGCGGGTTAAAAAACCATAGAGTTGCTCATAGTCCAGCGGCGACAAGTCGGCTTCGACCATGGATGCTGCGGCGGGGCTGGCGTCGGCAATCAAGCCCTGCATCAGCAAATATTCAAAATCAGCCTCAACAATGCCTTGCACCAGCGTTAACCATTGCGCGGCCGTCTTGCCGCCATCGATCATCAGCAGCAGATTGCGCACGCTGCGCGACATCACCAAACCGCGTGACTTGATTTCGGCTCGCCCCGCCTCGGTCTTGACGTAAGCCCGGTCAAGCATTGTTGTCGCCCCTTCAGAAGATGGCCGACTCTAAACGGGACGGGACTCTATCGGGGCCCGCGCCAAGTCACGCGGAATCAGTTCTTGTCGCGTAGTTCACGCCTGAGGATCTTGCCGACAGGCGTCTTGGGCAACTCATCGCGGAATTCGACCACCTTGGGCCGTTTGTAGCCGGTCAGATTGGCCTCGCAATAGGCCCGCACATCGGCCTCGGTAATCCTGGGGTCTTTGCGCACGATCACCACCTTGACCGCCTCGCCGGCCTTGGCGTCGGGGATGCCCACCGACGCGCATTCCAACACGCCCTCCATCTGCGTCAGCACGTCCTCGATCTCGTTCGGGTAGACATTGAAGCCGCTGACCAGAATCATGTCCTTCTTGCGATCGACGATGCGGAAGTAACCCCGCTCGTCCATGGTGCCAACGTCGCCGGTACGGAAGAAACCGTCAGCCGTCATCACCTGCGCGGTTTCATCCGGGCGCTGCCAATACCCGGCCATCACCTGGGGCCCGCGGATGGCGATCTCGCCCCGCTCGCCCTCGGCCACCGGCTGACCCAAATCATCCAGCAGCAAAATCTCGGTGCTCGGCATGGGCATGCCGATCGAGCCGGTGTAGGCATGGCTGTCGGTCGGGTTGCAACTGGCAATCGGCGAAGTTTCGCTGAGGCCGTAGCCTTCGCAGATCGGGCAGCCGGTCTTTTCCAGCCAGAGCTTGGCGGTGGCCTGCTGCACCGCCATGCCGCCGCCCACGGCGATCACCAGACTGCTCCAGTCGACGCTATTGAAATCCTTGTGGTTGGCCATCGCCATGAACAAGGTGTTGACGGCCGGCAGGCTGTGAAAGCGATGCTTGGCCAATTCCTTGAACATGCCCGGGATGTCGCGCGGATTGGGGATCAAGACATTGCAGCCGCCGACATGCATGGACAGCATCATGTTCGTCGTGAAACCGAAGATGTGATACAGCGGCAGCGCGCAAATGCTGACCAACTGCTCGCCTCCAAGCACCTTCTTCAAGGCAGGCTGGTACCAGGCCTCGGCCTGCATCACATTGGCGACCAGATTGCGATGCAAGAGCACCGCGCCCTTGGACACGCCGGTCGTACCGCCGGTGTACTGCAGCACGGCGATGTCGTTAGGGCCAATGCTGGGCGTTTTGTAGCTCAGTTGACGACCTTTTGCGACCGCATCATTGAAGCGCACTGCGCCCGGCAACTCAAAGGCCGGCACCAGTTTTTTGACCTTGCGCACCACATAGTTGACGATGAGCCCTTTGGGGAAGCCCAACATATCGCCCATCGCCGCCAGCACCACATGCTTGGTCGGCACCTGCCCGCGCACCTGCTGCAAGGTGGTGGCGAAGTTCTCCAGGATCACGATCGCCTTGGCGCCGGAGTCCTTCAGTTGATGCTCCAGCTCGCGCGGCGTGTAGAGCGGGTTGACGTTGACGACCACATAACCCGCCCGCAACACGGCAGCCACCGCCACCGGGTACTGCATCACGTTGGGCATCATCAGCGCGACGCGGTCGCCCTTCTCGAGCCCCAGGCTCTGCAGATAAGCGGCCAGTGCACGTGAACTTTCGTCCAACTGCGCGAACGTGATCTGCCGGCCCATCATCTTGTAGGCCGGCAGCGCCGGGAACTTCTTGAACGCCGAAGTCATCAGCTCGACCAGCGACGGGTACAACTCCGCGTGAATCTCGGCGGGCACCCCGTCCGGGTAGTTCTTCAGCCAGGTCTTCTGCATGGAATTTCGTCTCCGTTCGAATGAGCTGGATTCTCACCGATAGGAGGGCCGGCGCTTATAGGGGGAAGCGCTAGCGAGGGCTAGAGCGCACACCCCAAAAGACGCCTTGCCGCCGGGTCTACTCCACCGCCTTCAACATATCCTCCACCACCTTCTTGGCGTCGCCGAACACCATCATCGTCTTGTCCATATAGAACAACTCGTTGTCCAGGCCCGCATAGCCGGCCGCCATCGAGCGCTTGTTGACGATGATGGTCTTGGCCTTGTAAGCCTCCAGAATCGGCATGCCGTAAATGGCCGAACCCTTGACATGCGCGGCCGGGTTCACCACGTCGTTGGCGCCCAGAATGATGGCGACATCAGCCTGCCCGAACTCGGCGTTGATGTCTTCCATCTCGAACACCTGGTCATAGGGCACCTCGGCCTCGGCCAGCAGCACGTTCATATGGCCGGGCATGCGGCCCGCGACCGGGTGGATCGCGTATTTGACCTTGACGCCCTTCTCGGTCAGCTTGTGCGCCAGCTCCTTGACCGCATGCTGCGCACGCGCCACCGCCAGGCCGTAGCCGGGCACGATGATGACGGTCTCGGCATTGCCCATGATGAAGGCGGCATCATCTGCACTGCCGCTCTTGACCGCACGCTGCACGGCGCCGCCGGCCGCCGCAGCGGTGGCATCACCCCCAAAGCCGCCACCGATCACATTGAAGAAGCTGCGGTTCATCGCCTTGCACATGATGTAGCTGAGGATGGCGCCCGAGCTGCCCACCAGCGAGCCGGCAATGATCAGCATCGAGTTGTTCAGCGAGAAGCCGATGCCGGCCGCGGCCCAACCCGAATAGCTGTTCAGCATCGACACCACCACCGGCATGTCGGCGCCGCCGATCGGGATGATCAGCAAGACACCCAGCGCAAAGCCCAGCACCAGGATGGTGTTGAAGGCGGCCCAAGACTGGGTGTCCCAGAAACCGTAGCAGCTAACCACCGCCGCCAAACCCAGCGCGAGATTGAGCTTGTGCTGGCCCGCAAATGACACCGGTGCGCCCTGAAACAGGCGGAATTTGTACTTGCCCGACAGCTTGCCGAAGGCGATCACCGAGCCGCTGAAGGTGACCGCGCCGATGAAGGCGCCCAGCGCCAGCTCGATGCGGTTGCCTCCGGGGATCTCCATGCTGCCCGCTGAAGTAATGCCAAACGCCGCCGGTTCCAGCACGGCCGTGGCCGCGATGAAGACGGCCGCCAAACCGATCATGCTGTGCATGAAGGCGACCAACTCGGGCATCTTGGTCATCTCGACCTTTTGCGCCATATAGGCACCCAGGCCGCCGCCAATCACCAGGCCGGCCAGCACATAGCTCAGGCCGAACAGCTCGCCATGCGCGAGCTTGACGATCAAGGCGGCGGTGGTGGCCGTGGCAATCAACATGCCGACCATGCCGAAGAGATTGCCGCGGATCGAGCTGGTCGGGTGCGACAAGCCCTTCAGCGCTTGAATGAAGAAGACGCTGGCGACCAGATACAGCAGGGTGACGAGATTCATGCTCATTTCTTGGCCTCCGCCGACTTCTTGTCCTTCTTCTTGAACATCTCCAGCATGCGCCGTGTGACCAAGAAGCCGCCGAACACATTGACCGCCGCCAAGGCCACCGCCAGCGTGCCCATGAACTTGCCGAGATCGGTGACGGTCAAGGCGGCGGCCATCATCGCGCCGACGATGACGATGGCCGAGATTGCATTGGTGACGGCCATCAGCGGCGTGTGCAGCGCCGGCGTTACCGTCCAGACGACGTGGTAGCCGACGTAGATCGCCAGCACGAAGATGATCAGATTGGTGACCGTGGGGTTAACGAGTTGGTCCATGATTTCAGCTCTTCTTTCTCTTGACTTCACCGGCCTGCGTCATCAGGCAGGCGCTAACGATGTCGTCATCCATAGGCACCTGGAACACGCCTTCTTTGCTGATCACCAGTTTCAAGAAGTCCAGGATGTTGCGGGCATAAAGCGCCGACGCATCGGCCGCCACCAGCGCCGGCAGATTGGTCTCGCCGACCAGCGTCACGCCATGCTTGACCACCGTCTTGCCGGCTTCGGTCAGCGGGCAATTGCCGCCATTGGCCGCTGCCAGATCGACGATCACCGAGCCCGGCTTCATGCTCTTGACCATCTCCTCGCTGACCAGCACGGGTGCAGCGCGACCGGGGATCAGCGCGGTAGTGATCACCACATCGGCCTGCGCCACGCGCTTGGCGACTTCGGCGCGCTGGCGGTCCAGCCAGCTCTGCGGCATCGCCTTGGCGTAACCGCCGACGCCGACGGCAGCTTCCTTCTCCTCAGCGGTCTCGTAGCTGACATCGATGAACTTGGCGCCCAGCGATTCGACCTGCTCCTTGACGGCGGGCCGCACATCCGAGGCCTCGATCACCGCGCCCAGGCGCTTGGCGGTGGCAATTGCCTGCAGGCCGGCCACGCCGACGCCGAGCACGACGACGCGCGCCGCCTTGACCGTGCCGGCGGCCGTCATCAGCATCGGGAAGAAGCGTTGGTAGCGGTCGGCCGCGATCATCACCGCCTTGTAGCCGGCGATATTGGCTTGGCTGGACAGCACGTCCATGCTCTGCGCCCGCGAAGTGCGCGGCGCCGCTTCCAGCGCGAAAGCAGTCAGGCCGGCCTTGGCCATGGCCTGCAGGCCGTCGGCGTCAAAGGGGTTGAGCATGCCGACCAGCGCCGCGCCGGGCTTGACCAGCGCTAACTCCTCACTCGAAGGGCTGCGCACCTTCAGCAGCAAATCGCCAGCAAAGGCGGCGGCGCGGTCGACGATCTCGGCGCCCGCTGCCGCGTAGGCCTCATCGGTGACGCTGGCGCCAAGGCCGGCACCACTCTCGATACGCAAGACATGACCCTGCGCCTTCAACTTCTTGGCCGTTTCGGGCGTGATGGCCACGCGCGTTTCTCCGGCCGCGCTCTCGCGCGGAACACCTATCAGCATGAATCTATCCCTCCTGGGCCCGACGGCGAATCAATCGCCGCTGGGCAGATTTGCAAGAATTTCGAATGGGCCTGGGGCAGCATTGGACAAACAGCCGCGCCGAGCTTACACAATAGAGGCTCTTGATGACACCCGGGCATGCCTGGGGATGACGGAGTAGTGAATGTCTAACAACAGCGAGCGCTGGAAGCCGGCGGTCACGGTCGCAGCGGTGATAGAACAAGATGGCCGATTTTTGCTGGTCGAAGAAGAAACTCCCGAAGGCCTGCAACTGAACAACCCGGCCGGCCACCTGGACCCGGGCGAGTCGCCACTGGAGGGTGTGGTGCGCGAAGCGCTGGAAGAAACCGCACGCGATTTTGTGCCCGAAGCCTTGTTAGGCATCTATATGGCGCGCTTTGAACGCAAGGCGCGATTAGAGGATGTCACCTATGTCCGCCTCGCATTCTGTGGTCGGGTGGGTGAAGAAATCGCCGGCCGCACGCTCGATCACGGCATCCATCGCACCCTATGGATGACGGTGGACGAGATTCGCGCCAACGCGACCCGCCACCGCAGCCCCTTGGTGCTGCGGTGCATAGAGGATTACCTGGCCGGCAAGCGCCTGCCCTTGGACGCCATCCACATTGACCCGTCGCTCTACTCGCCGCTGCTCAAGGCTTGAGTTCATGCGGGACAATTCGGCATGAGCAAGAAAAAGCAACGCATCGTCGTCGGCCTCTCGGGCGGAGTGGACTCCGCCGTCACCGCCTACCTGCTGAAACAGCAGGGTCATGAGGTGATCGGCATCTTCATGAAGAACTGGGAAGATGACGACAGCGACGACGAAAACGGCAAATACTGCTCGTCGAATATCGACTTCGTCGACGCGGCGGCGGTCGCCGATGTGATCGGCATCGAGATCGAGCATGTCAACTTCGCGGCCGACTACAAGGACCGCGTGTTCGCGACTTTTTTGCGCGAGTACCAGGCCGGCCGCACGCCTAACCCCGACATCCTGTGCAATGCCGAGATCAAGTTCAAGGCGTTTCTGGACCATGCGATGCGGCTGGGCGCCGAGAAAATCGCCACCGGGCACTACGCCAGGGTTCGTGAGTTGGATGGTCAAGTGCAATTGCTCAAAGGCGTCGACAACAGCAAGGACCAAAGTTATTTTCTGCACCGTCTGAACCAGGCGCAACTGGCCAAGACGCTGTTCCCGGTCGGCGAGTTGCACAAGACAGAGGTGCGCCGCATTGCCGAAGAAATCAAGCTGCCGAACGCCCGCAAGAAAGACTCGACCGGCATCTGCTTCATCGGCGAGCGTCCATTCCGGGAGTTTTTGAACCGCTATCTGGCTCACCAACCCGGCCCCATCAAGGATGAGCGCGGCCGCACGATCGGCGAGCATGTGGGCCTGTCTTTCTATACCCTGGGCCAGCGCCAAGGCCTGGGCATCGGCGGACTCAAGCCCGAGCGGGTAAAGCGAAGCCGCGGCGCGCCCGCCGCTGCGGTGCCGGAGCGCGGCGGCGGCGACCACGCCCCTTGGTTTGTGGCCAGAAAGGATATGCAAAGCAACACCCTCTATGCGGTGCAAGGGCACCAGCACCCTTGGCTGCTCAGCCACACGCTGATTGCCGACGACATCAGCTGGACCAGCACGGCGGCGCCCGGCGCGGCCCAAATCGCCGCCAAAACGCGCTACCGGCAAAGCGACGCCGGCTGCGAATTCAGCCCCGACAGTCCGGCTTCGGGGCAATTCAGGCTCGACTTTGCGCAGGCTCAATGGGCCGTCACGCCAGGGCAGAGCGCGGTGCTGTATGACGGCGAAGTCTGCCTCGGCGGTGGTGTGATCGCGCAGGTGCCGACTCAGCTGCCGGGCATTGGGGAGAACCCCCGATCATGACAAAAGGCACGGGCGGGCTTGGATCACCTATGTCAGGCTGCCAGTCTTTTTGAATCCGGACTCATATTGAACACCTTGGATCGCCTGCTCGCCCGCTTCGCTCAGCCCAGCGTGGCGCTGCGCATTGCAGTCTTGGCGGTCTGTTTGCTGGAACTGGCGGCGACGGGGGCGGCTCTGCTTGGCTTTCAGACCGACGCCTATGACGGCGCGGTCGCGGCGCTTTACCTGCGCTTGGGAGGCGCCAGCAATGATGCCGCGCTGCTGATCGGCTGCTTCTTGCTGGTGCTGCTGTTCGCCTGGGCCTATTGGAGCCTGGCCCGGGATGCCAGCGGCGACCAGCCGCCCCGCCATGCGCTGACAAGGCTGGTCATGGTCAACCTGCTGGCCATTGGCGTTACGCCCGGCCTGCCGTTTCTGGTCACCGCGCTGGCCGCCGTGTTGCTGCGGGCCCGCCCGGCGTTCTTGTTTGCGCTGGCTCAAATCGGCATCAACCTGGCCCTGTATCGGCTATTGCCCTTGCCCGCCCTGGTGCAGCCGGATGCCGCCGTACCCGCTTGGTTGGACAGCCTGGGCCTGTTGATGGCGATGGTGGCGCTGCACGGCATGGCATTCGGCCTGGGCCGCATGGTGGCCGCCGAGGCCGAAAAACGCCGCTGGCTGCAGGTGATGTTGGCCGAGCGCCTGAGCGGCGAGCAGTTGCAGGCCGAACAGCTGCGTTACAGCGAACGCGCGATGATGGCGCGCGAGCTGCATGACGTGGTCGGCCATCACCTGACCGCCCTGAATCTGCAACTGCAACTGGGCAGCGCCTTGCTGCAGCGCCGCGATCAGGGCGGCGCCATGTTGGCGGTAGACAAGGCACGCGAGAACGCGGCGGGCCTGTTGGCCGATGTACGCGAGGCGGTGTCTCAGCAACGCAGCAGCCCGCGCATCGACCTCACCAAGGCGCTGCAGGCCTTGGCCGAGGGCATTGCCAGCACCCGCATCGAACTCGATATTGCACCGGCCGCGCGCGACCTCAACCCAAGGGTCGCCCACGCGCTGCTGCGCTGCGTGCAGGAGGCCGTCACCAACAGCGTGCGGCACTCGCGCGCGGCCCGGGTCAAGATCGGCCTGGGGCTGGACCTTGGCGACGAAAACCATGAAATTCACGTCAGCATCGACGATGATGGCAAGGGCGCGCCGCAACTCAAGCCCGGCAACGGTCTGCAAGGCATGGCCGAACGGATGCAGGAGTTGGGCGGCCGGATGGATGTGATGCGCAGCCAGCCGGGTTTCAGAATCGAGCTGCGCTGCCCGCGCGACCCCAAAGTGAGCCCCTTGCGGCCCGATGAATTCTCTGGAAGGACGGTATGAGTAAACCGCTGATCAAATTGATGCTGGTGGAAGACCAGCAACTGGTGCGCGAGGCCCTCAAGGGTCTGCTGGCCTTGAGCGATGAGATCTGCATCGTCGGAGAAGCCAGCGATGGCGCCGAGGCGCTGGAAATGATTGCCGCGCAAGGCCTGGAGCAAACGCCCGACATCGTGCTGTCCGACATGCGCATGCCCCGGCTTGACGGCCTGGGCCTGATTCGCGCGCTGGCGGCCCGTGGCCTGAACATACCGGTGGTCTTGCTGACCACCTTTGATGACGCCGGCATCTTTGACGAAGCGGTGCGCTCCGGTGCTCGCGGCTTCTTGCTGAAGGCGATCAGCCCCGACACCTTGCTGCAGTCGCTGCGCGAGGTGATGAACGGCGGCACCGCGCTGCGGCCCTCGCTGACCGCAAGGATGGAGCGGCCGGTTGCGGCACCCGAGCGCGCCTTTGTCGCGACCGAACAGCCCGACCCGCTGTCACCCAAGGAGTTGCAAGTGCTGCGCCTGGTCGCCAGCGGCCGCAGCAACACCGAGATCGCCGCCTTGCTGGGCAATAGCGAGGGCGTGATCAAGAACCACTGCTCGTCGGTGTTCTCGAAGATGGGTGTGCGCGACCGCACGCAGGCGGTCTTGCGGGCGATTGATTTGGGCTGGATTTAAAAAGAGCCCGCCTCAGACCACGCCGACCATTCGCGAAGCCCGCAATGGCTGGACGTTTGGTGGATGCGGCAGGCAGCAGGCTGCTGTCCTTATCACTTCAGGTTCGAGGGTCCGCTGGGTGCCCATTGCTGAAGTTCGAAGTCGTGGGCTGTAGGTCAAAGCCGCAACGATTGCAGAAAGTGGCCGCCACAGCTCGTACTCACGCCACCTGGCATCAAGCAGTCATTCGTCCCGGCAGCAGGCGCTGCTCGGAATGGCGGCTTCCAAGAGGTACTGCGGTCGATACTGGAGAAGCTGAGCAAGGGTGCGGATGGGGTGCCCATCAATCGCGGCAGGGGCGCTAAGGTCCCTTGTGTTGCAGACGTGGTAATGGCCACATGCACCCTGCTGCCTAAGGCGCCAGTGCACTCTGTTTCTGGATGCGATCCATCAGCTGTTACGCCATGCCTGGACCGTCATCACCATCGCCAATGTATCCAACTCGCAATACCTCAGTAAGGCCTGCTCGATGGCAGCACGCGTGGCAGGTAACAGGTCTTCCTGTTGTAGTCGCGCATAAGCAGCCATTGCCGCGCCACCATCTTGCAGGCCGGTTTGTGTGCCGTCGTCCATCTCCGCCTGCTGCTCCGTCGATAGGTCAGCGAACACGCGGGGTAACAAGTCATAGGGCCCTCGCGGCTGGCCCTGCGCATGGGGCATCCACCAAGCGAAGGGCTCATGCAGGTTCTGGCTCGGCATCGCCCAACGCTTCATCCCCGTGTTTCGACGATCTGTCCGCAGCGCCCGCCCGCGCAGCGCGGGGCACTGGCGGCGTGGGCTCCAACTGCCTACAGTCCGTCCACCAATCCTGCCACTGAACTCCGGACTAGAACTGCATGAATCTCTCCTCAGCCATCACCGGGCCCCAGCGCGCAAGCCGTACCTTCTCTCTGGGCCGTGGCGCAGCCTTGCTGACGCTGCTGACCGGCCTCAGCCTCACGACATTTGCCCAAGCCCAACCCCAAGCGCCGAGCCAAGCCCCCGCCGGCATGAGCGAACATATGCTCGATGTCGGCGGGCGCAAGCTGCATGCCATTCGCATGGGCGAGGGCGAGGGCGAGGCCACGGTTGTGTTCGAATCGGGTTTCAGCATGGACCTGAGCGCCTGGCGGCGGGTGGCGCCGCAGTTGGCGCCGCGGGCCAAGGTTCTCATCTACTCACGCGCCGGTTATGGCCAGAGCGAGCCCAGCTCGGCGCCGGTCAGCCTGCAGCAATCGGGCCGAGACCTGTCGGCCCTGCTCAAGGCGGCGCAGCTGCCGCCGCCTTATGTGTTGGTCGGCCATTCCTACGGGGCCTTTTTGATCCGCGATTTCGCCAGCCGCCATCCCGAGCAGATTGCCGGTTTGGTTTTCGTGGACCCGGCGCATGAACGCTATGACCTGGTGCTCAAGCCGCTGGATGCGGCCCGCCTGGCCGCCGAACAAGCGCATTTGCAGAAGGGCGCGCCCGAGCGCTTCCGCGCCGACGAGCGCTACATCCAGTCCATCATGGATGCCGGCAAGCTGCCCGATGCGGGTGGCCCCTTGCCCGATGTGCCGGCCGTGGTGCTGACCTCCACGCGCCGCTATGCCAAGCCCGAAGTGCTCTTGCACACGTCCGCTGGCATGGCCGCATGGCGCCAGCTCCACACCGACTTCTTCGCCCAGTTCAGCAACGGCGCCCATGTGCTGACGCCGGCCAGCGGCCACCACATCCAGTTCGACGAGCCGCATCTCGTTGTGGCGGCGGTCGACCAGGTCATCCGCCTGAGCCAGGAGCAGGCCCAACGCCGCGCGCTGGAAGCGGCGCGTGCCAAGCTAGGCGGCGACTTGCAGGCTGCGGCTGCGGCCGTAGATCCGCAAGCCGCGGTGGAGCAGGCGATCCGTGCGCCGGGTCTGAGCGAAGCCGATGTCAACAACGCCGGCTACGCCATTCTCGGCGATGGTAAGCAGGCGCCGCGGGCCCAGTTGGCCGCCATGGTGCTGGGTGCCAATGCGCGGTTGTATCCCAAGTCGGACAACGCCGCCGACAGCCACGGTGAGGTCTTGCTCAAGCTGGGCCGTCGTGCCGAGGCACGCGCCGAGTTCGCCCGCGCCCTGAGCTTGGCCGAAGCAGCCGGTCGCAGCCCGCGTGTGCTCGACAGCTACCGCAAGCACCTAGCCGAAGCCGCCGAGCTTGCTGCCAAGCCCTGAGCTTTCAGCTCACAGCCCCAGCGGGAAGATGCCATCCGGTGCCGGCAAGTCCGGCTCACTGAGGAGAGAAAGCGGCTGCTCGGCCCGGTCGTACCAGAGCTACCGCTCATTGCCTTGCACGCGCAATAGGGCAAAGCCGTCGGCATGGAAGTCCAGCCAGGCGCCGACGGTGCAGCGCAAGACCTGACCCTCAGGGTCAGGGAAGGTGAACTCGTCCGGCTCCGCCAAGGCCTCGACATCGGTGACGGCAAAGGGCCAGGAGCGTAGAGGGCCGAGCTATGGATGCTGTGCGAGCAGATGCCGCCCAGCACGCTAGAGGCTATGACCGCAAGTGGCCGTTGATGCGGCCTCACGCTCGCGGCCAGTTCCTGTCTTTCGGACTCGCAGCGGGAACGGCGCCAGGGTGCCCCAAGTCGTCGGTACGGTCCCGCACATAAAGAACGGTTTAGACTGGAAGCCCGGAGCTGGTACGCGAACCCATTTCTGCGTCGCCAGCAGTCTGGGTGACCAGTGTCCGCTGAAGGTTTGAACCGACTGACGGCTATGGGCACACTGCCGGCGACTCCGCTGCGCCCCCGAATGACGGGTGCCGGCCGGTAGGCAGAAGGCTGCGGTATCTCCAGTTAGGAGCCCTTCGCCGGTCGAATCAAGATCAACCGCAGTATTGATCTACGACGAACGTGCGGATTGCGGATAGGTGCATGGTTGTTGCCCCTCAACTCGATGGGAGACCATCATGGAATCAATAGCCAACGCCCCGCGTCGGGAAGCATGGAACAAGGGCAAGATCGTCGGCCAGAAAGCGCCGTTCAAGATCAAAGACATTTGGGCACTCCGGGTCCGGTTCCAAATTGAAAACCGAGTGCGCGAACTTGCGCTCTTCAATCTCGGCATCGACGGCAAGCTACGTGGCTGCGACCTTGTTTCGCTCAAGGTGCGGGATATCTGCCATGGCGACCAGGTGGCATCCCGTGCTGTGGTGATGCAGCACAAAACTCACCGCCCCGTCCAGTTCGAGATCACGCCGGTGACACGCGACGCGGTTCAAAAGTGGATCAAACAGTCGGGGCTCAAGTCCGACAACTTCCTCTTCCCCAGTCGTATGCATGACTCGCCGCATCTTGGGACGCGCCAGTACGCCCGGATCCTTGAGGGCTGGGTAGAGGAGCTTGGCCTGGACCCAGCCGATTACGGTACGCACTCCATGCGACGCACCAAGGTCACGTTGATCTACAGGCGAACCAAGAACTTGCGTGCGGTACAGCTTTTGCTGGGCCACGCCAAGTTGGAGTCGACAGTGCGCTACCTGGGCATCGAGGTAGACGATGCTTTGGAAATCGCGGAGCAAACTGAAGTCTGATCGTTGTGAATGCCGCTCGGCACCTGTTTCAGACCAGAATTTGCCGGGCGGCCTTCCCAGCAATGCAACCGGTTGCGTTGTCATGCCAAACTCATTCCAGGTGGATGCACGCCGCCTACGATCTAAAGCAGGCTCTGAATGAAAGACGGATAGCCACAGCAAATGGCGACAAGAATTTGATGACGCTATGCCGATGGCACAGGCGACCATAAAGCCATCTACACAAAATACAAATTTGCATGAGAAACCACATGAACAATGCACTGCCCAACCGGCGCACGCGGCTTCTGCCAACGCTGTTTTTGGCCGTTTCCGCGCTTTCAATCAGTGCTGCCCAAGCTCAAGATGATGTGGCTGCCATGATCGCTCGTATTGAAGCGCCGCAAATTCCTGGCCAAACTCCGGGCCAAAGGGATTTGGTTGCACTCAGTATTGCGGAGTTGATGGAGCGGCTGCACGTCCCTGGCCTGAGCATTGCTGTGGTGAAGGATTTCAAGCTGCACTGGGCCAAGGCCTATGGGGTGGCGGATGCAGAAACGGGCCGCCCGGTGGGCACGCAAACCCGTTTCCAGGCCGCGTCGATCAGCAAACCGGTAACGGCGCTCGCTGCCATGCACCTGGTCCAAAAGCAGCGGCTGAAGCTGGATGCGGATGTCAATACGATGCTCAAAACATGGCAAGTGCCCGTTTCGGATTTGACGCGAGTGCAACCGGTTACGCCGCGCTCACTGCTCAGCCACACCTCGGGTGCGGACGATGGGTTTGGTTTTCCAGGTTACGCGCCCAACACGCCGCTGCCCACGGTGGTGCAAATCATCAATGGTCAGGCACCGTCCAACATGGGCAAGGTGGTCTTCACACGTGCGCCGTTTGAGGCCTACAAGTATTCCGGCGGTGGCTACACGATCATGCAACTGGCACTGAGCGAGCTATCAGGTCGCCCGTTTGCGCAGTTCATGCAATCGACGGTGTTGACCCCCTTAGGCATGGCCCAAAGCACGTTCGAGCCACTGCCAACGATCACCGACACTACAAATGCAGCGATGGCACACGACGAACAAGGCCAGCGCATGGGTCCACCCTGGCGCATCTACCCGGAGCAGGCCGCGGCCAGCTTGTGGAGTACCCCGAGTGATCTGGCGAAAATCATCATTGAAATCCAGACTGGGCTACGTGGTCCGAGTGGCAAGGTCATAGATCAGCGCACCGCCAGAGAAATGATTTCCCCGCCAGGGATTGGTCGCTACGCAATGGGCCTGGCGATTGATCGGCACCAAGAAGGCTGGTACTTTTCGCACAATGGTTCGAATTGGGGGTATTGGGCGTGGATGACGGGACATATTCGCAAGGGTTACGGTGTCGTCATCATGACCAATGGCGACAATGGCCTAAGTCTGATGAATCAAATCGCCGACCGTGTCGAAAAGGCATACAACTGGGATTCATTGGAAAAGCCAAGCTCTAAATAGGTGGCTGCCGGGCCATCCATTTCAATCGAGGGAGCGAGGCCTCGATTGTTAAGGGCCTAACAACTTTCCGACGATCCTGATGCCTGTCGGGTAGCGGCAGCTCTTGGCAACCTGCCGCTGTTGCCACTGCGCAACCGAGTGACAAGAACTGGCCGGGAGCGTCAGGCCGCACGCCGTTGACCAAAACGGCCGTAGAACCGAACGTCAGCTAGGCGGCGCTTGTTCGAACTGTCGGCCTTACGCAGGCCGGGACATTGAGAGGGCCCTGACGGCTTGGCAACTCGGTGCCCAGAGCAGAAGTTCGCTGGCTCGCCGAAATGCCGTTGCGGTAATAGTGCCGGCCTTCAGATTCAAGATTTGCCCCTCAAGGACACTCACAGGCTTGAAGGAATCAAGGAAATTGACATCCGAGGCGGGCCTATTTGGGCATCACCAGCCGCACCGGCGCCAGCGCCTCGAAGAGCACAGAAAAATCTGCCCCCGCGCCGGTCTCTGACTGGATTTCCAATCGGCCACCCACCTGCCGGCTCAGGTCCTCCGCCAACTGCATGCCGAGCGAGGCTTGGCGTCTGTCTTCGAAGTCGGGCGACAAGCCCACCCCGGTGTCGCTGACCCGCAAGCACCATAAATTGTCGGACCGATCAAGCGCCGGTCCCGCAGGCTGCAAGGCAACGCGCACCTCTCCGGACCGCCCGTCCGGGAAGCCATGCTTCAAACAGTTGGAAATCAACTCGTTGAGCAGCAAAGCACAGGCAATCGATTGATCCATGCCGACCGGCACTGAGCCCATGTCGAGCTTGAGTTGCAGCTGATTGCCGGCAGGCCGCTGCGCCTGGAAGGACTGCGTCGCCACCTGGCCTAGATAAGCGCCCAAGTCCACCGCTGCAAAGGTGCCTGTACGGTAGAGCGACTCGTGCAGCTGCGCCATGACCAGGATCCGACCCTGCATTGCCTTGAGCACATCGATGGCCTCGGGTACGGTGCTGCGGCGTGACTCCATACGCAAGAGGCTGGCGATGACCTGCAGATTGTTTTTGACCCGGTGGTGGACTTCTTTGAGCAGCGCTTCTTTCTCTCCGAGAGCGCTCAGCAATGCCTGATCAATGCGTTTACGCGCCGTAATATCCAGGGATGAGCCGGCGACGCCAAAAACTCGCCCGACAGCGTCACGCAGCGCATGCTTCTGGGTCGCGTAAAAGTGAGTGCCGTCGGCCTCTTCATTGCGCTCCTCGACCTCATAGGGGAGTCCGCTCGCGACGACCGCTTGGTCGTTCTTGAAATGTTCCTCCGCGATGTCGGCGGGCATCAGCCCACCAAGCCCCTCGCTACGGGTTTTGCCCAGCAGCGCCGAGCGATGGACTCCGAAAATTTGTTCGAACATCCTGTTGACGAAAAGAAAACGCCCTTCTATATCGAGGGCAAAAATGGCCGACGGAGACCCATCGATGATCGAATCAATCAGCGCACGACTGGTCTCCAATTCATGCTCTGCCTGCTTGCGTTCGCTGATGTCTTGACAGGTGCCGACGGCGCGCAGCGGTGTTCCTTGATCGTCACGCTCGATGCGCCAGCGCTCTTCCACCTGCTTGCTGAGGCCTTTGGCGGTCACGATCCGATGTTCGACGGAGTTGATCGCGCTGTTTTCGAAGGAATTCGAAAACGCGGCATCTACTTTTGCCCGGTCCAGTGGATCAACGAATTCTAGAAACGCTGAGTGCGAGGCTTGGAATTTATCTGGGTCAAGGTCGAAGATGGCGTAGGTTTGCGCCGACCAAATGACCTTCAAATTGG
>NZ_JAJIRN010000008.1 GCF_025717515.1 Roseateles oligotrophus | reverse complement strand
AATGACGCTGTTTGCGCTGTCCAACCTTTGGATGGCGCGACGTCAATTGATGGGCTCCGGTGCATGAGTGCGCCTGAAATTGGCGTTACTGCCTCGAAAGAGGTCGGTGGACGCTCAAATACAGTCGGCGCGCTTGATGTTTGCTGGAAAACTGGCGTGACCTCCGCAACGCAGGCCGGCTTGAACTCGCTAGCAAACTTCAGCTTGAGTTATTCAGGCCATCCCTAGCGTCAGCACTTGAAAACATAAAAAATAGAAAATGGCAGGCAAAACAATGCGCTTTAAATGCAAAGAAAAATACTGAATATCCCTCTCTGACCTTCTAAACAGCGTGACCGTTTGCTTTCACTGGTGGTTTCACATTCTTTTTTGGGTATCTGCACACGTGCCAGCCTCGGTGAATTTGCCAGCAAGTTGCAACAGCGGCGCCGTTTAAAAGCCGGCAAAGATGCAGTCGGAAATAGGCCGACAGGTGACCGCTACTCAGCGCCGCGCAGCAGTTGCGCGCGGTCCGTACTTAGCTAGAGTGCGCAGGCCGCGCCGAATTCGGCTGGACAAAAGACGGCCGCTGAACGCTCGCCTCGGCGTAGCCGAAAACACAACCGCCCCATTGCGCGCGTGAAAATACACGCGTTGACCGAGCTTGAACGTAGTGAAATCAGGAGGCAGAGCGATTCCGCCGTCCTTTCTGACGATGCCGAAATCTCCCGACCTTCTGGCGGACTTGCGAGTTGCGTTCATGACATTGACAGCTTTCAATGTGAGGAGCTTACTTGCCTGAGAACTCTACAGCTTGACGGGACTTTCGCCAACATCTGCAGTGGCCGGCAGTATGAATTCGACGTAGCGCCCGGAAGCTGAACTAGCTGGCAATTATTCACTCGCACCTTGGCAGGGAGCCGTTGGGCAGCTCCGTGCCCATAGCTGGCATCCAAAGCGCCGACTGTCGTCATCAATGGAGGGGGCAGGTCAGTTCGGCATGCTGGCATATCAGGAGCCCTTTAGCCCGCTACCAAGTGCACTGTTATCCTTCCATGGACTGGACGAACGGGAGGGAGCTTTCGATGGGAAAATTTGCAATGACGCAGCCGCAAGCCAGATTGGAGTTGGTACTTTTACAGGCAGAAGCAGATCTGACGAGCAATAGTGATGTTTACATCCGCTTGACGGAGATGGGCCTTCCACCGGAAGTCGCCATCCGCCTGAAAGAATTGTTAGAAGTTCTCAAGCGAGTTGGCGACAAGGTTGTCAGTATCGGCAAGATCATTGTGCTCAAGCTCATCGCATTCGTTGAGAAGCACCCCAACCTAGCGGCCGGTATTGCATTCGGTGCGGCTGTTTCTGCGTTGATGGGTACGATTCCATTCATCGGAATTTTCTTGGCTCCTCTTGCAATGTCATTAGGTATCGCTGTGGGTGCAATTGCGGGTCATCGCATTGACAAACAACAGAGCCAAAGAACGTCTGGCGATCTCGTGATCATCGATATCGCTCAGGATGTGATCGAAATTGCCGGAGCCTTTTTTCAGTTGTTTATCGAAACAATGCAGGCTGTGTCCGGCGAGTTAAGCAAGTAAGGGCCCTATGCACGCAGGCAAGACAGTTTCCAAGAAGCAACTGCTCAGGGTCATTGATGACTTGGAGGTGGCTCCGTCAGACAAGGTGCGTATTCTTGGCGACGTCGGCATAACTTCCGTTGGGATTGGTCTTGGTGCAGTCGCATCGGGCACTGTGGCCAGCCTAGCCGGGGCAACGGCGATTCCTGTTGTCACGACAGCAGCGTCTTGGTTGGGCGTAACAGCCGTAGCTGCCACGCCAGTCGGCTGGATTGTTGGCGCCGCATTGGCTGGAGGCGCGCTAGCTTATGGTGTCTCTCGATTGATTCGCGATGGAGGACTGTCCGAGGGCCGAAAGCGCGAGTTACTGCTAGCCTACAAAGAGCAACTTCAAGATGTGCTCCGACGCGAAAAGGCCCAGGCAATCACAGAGCCTGATCGAGTTCGTTTCATCACCTCTTTACGGGAAGTGATTGATAGAGATGCGATTTCTCCGTTGAAGGCATTTCAACTGATCGAAGCCGTGGAGCGTGGAGCGATACCGTTGTCGCAGGCTTATGAGGTTGTAGCTGGGCTTTTGGAATGAAAACGTGTGGAGGCCGGTTCGTTTCCTAAGCTGGCATGGCCCAATTAAATTGGACAGATCAAAGGAAGACTGCTCGTGCCGGGATGCTGGCATTTCAGCAGCCTGCACGGGCCGACCAAAAAATGGCTGCGGCATGAGGCTGAAGTCAAATCAACAAGAATCAATGGGAGGCCGCAATGATTGGAGTTGCCGGAGTTGCTGTATCGCGAATGATTCCCAAGGATGTTCTGCTCGGCTTGCTGAGCGGAGCATATCGTCTGCATGGCGGCGTCGTTCGAGATATGAGTGGGCGGATCGTGAGCCACTTGGTTGTGCCGTCAAATGCATTGAATTTGATGCCCGGGCTCAGTTGGATTGCTGAGGCGTTTCAGGCCTATCAATTGCACACGATGGGCCTCAAGCTCGACCGCGTATCCGCGAAGCTGGGCCAAGTGATGCAACTATCGATGGCAACTACAGCGTTTTCGGGGTTGGGTTTGGTTGTCTCCGTATCTGGCTTTTTGTTTCTGAACCGCAAGATGGGCGAGATCAGAGCGGCGGTCGACCGTATAGAAAAGAACACCCGCAAGACCAACCATCTACTCGAAGCTGTGACATACGGCCAACTCAAAGCGGCAATTGACACCCTTCAAACTGCTCAATTGACTTCAGATCCTGGACTCCGACAGGACATGCTGATTCAAAGCAAGGACAAATTCTTGTGCTTGCAACACGAATACGAGCGCCTTTGGAACAAACTTGACCAATCTGAAGACCGTGAAGCGTTGGACGATAGCTGGTCCATTTCCATGGTCGGCCACGGCCTGGTTTCCAACGAGTTGGGGCTTGGTCAGTCGGCAAGTCAAGCGTTCGACACCCATCATCAAGTTTGGCGGGAAAATGTGCGCACTTACTGCAAGGACGTTGCTTTGGGTGAAAAACCAGAACGCCTGCTCCATCCGCGCTACCTTGAAGTGATGCCCACTGCTGAACTCATCTCGCTCTTAGACTTTGCAAATGAAGAGGACAAAGGCTTGTTGTGGCTGGATGAGCTGCGGTTTCGTGCAGGGGAGTCGTCCATGCTCAAACTGCCCAAGTTTTCTTTGGACACCGACCCGCTGAAGCTTGCTCGAAAGTTGCTCGCCAAGGATGTGGTGCTGGGCAGCTTCGCCGCGCACTTCAAATTTTTGAACGATCAAGGCCTCCGATCAAGCGAGTTTTTGTCAAGAATTGAGGCTGAAGCCCAAGAGGTTCACTCTGACGGGCCTGTTTGGGTCACCGCTGACGGGGCTGTGCTACGTCCCTCCTGTTCGGGTGTGTAAGCACGGCACCCAATCAATACCTGGTCGATGCGCTTTTCAGAAACGCTCTGAAAACAAATTTTCGGGCGAGCGCTGAAATTTTTCTTTCAGCCCATCTGTCGCGTCACAACCTGACGCACCCTAGTCCAACAATGTGTATCTCCTCAACGTGAACAGGAATACACAAATGGTTTGGCTTTTCAGCGCACTCGTCGGTCTATTGGCTATGGCAGCCAAGCTTGGCGCCCTCTTCGTTCTGGTCAGGGTGTTGTCCGTTTCTTTGATTGGAGCTTTAGGGTTCGCGCTACTGCTCGGGCTGGCCTGGCTTGCAACAACGATCTATAGACGTAGTTTGGGAAAGTAAATCTCGATGGCTAAAGCTAGCCCCAAAGGCATCAAACTTGCCGTCCGGCTTGTACGGATATTGAAACTCCTCTTTGACGGCCATCGCTTGACCACTCGGCAGTTGGTTGCCGAGTTTTCCGTTAGCAAGAGTACGATTTTGCGGGATTTAGAGAGACTCAGTGAATTTGGATTGGAGACGGAAGGCTATGCCTACTTCTTGAATCCAAATATCCTTGGTGCATACAGCAGTACCGATGCCAAGAATATCGTTGACAACATCGGGGGCACGCATCTTTTTCCGGATCTAAGCCTAGATCTACTGTCCGAATTGGCCAGGAATGACCCGAAAAAAACAATACTGATAAAAGGGCATCATCTTGAAAACATCAATCCTTCTGGCGCCAACTACAGCATTATCAGATCCGCCATACGAGGGCGAAATAGAATAAGTTTTGAGTACAAGAAAAAATATTCCTCTAAAAACTATGATCAAGTTGAACCCTATAAACTGGTCAATCACAAGGGGATTTGGTATTTGGCGGCGAAGCATGCGGACCGCCCCAAAACTTTTTCCTTTGGCCTGATTCAACAGTTACTGATCGACGACTCAAAGTCATTCGAACATGACGCTAAACTCTTGGAGGCAGTAAACAATGATGATGGCATATGGTTTGGCGCCGAGACGCAACGAATAGTAATAATGGTTGACGCTGAGGCGGCTCCATATTTTAAACGGCGAAAGCTAATCTCTAATCAAGTGATAGAGAAGGAATTTCCAAACGGGAGCCTTCAGTTGGCTGTCCAAGCGGTACATCCGAACCAAGTAATCCCGATTGTCAAGTATTGGATTCCGCACCTGAGGATTCACAGTCCGGCTGAACTTCAAAGGCAACTTATTTATGAAATTCAGGATTACTCTGAAGGTATTGTTCGTGAGTTGCCCTGATATTGGGGTTTGAAGATGCATTTACATTTGGCAGCGCACCTACCACCGCAGTGTCAGTGGATTCAATTTGCGCACGGAGAAGAAGTCTGTTTACGCCAGGTCCCGTCATTCGAAAGCACGGCAGGGCGGCGGTATACAGCACGTTATGCATTTCAACCAGAAGGAAATTGACAATTGAAGATCAACAAGACCATTGCCATTTCGGCTACAGCGCTTCTCTTGGCAATCGCCGGTGCAGCTTTCTTTTACATGAGTAAGCCTTCTCGACCAGCGACAATTGGGGAACATTGCCGCGCGTATGCCCTTGCGATTGAAGCCGTTGCGGAGGCACGAGACAACTTAGGTCAGCCCTCATGGGATGACCTCGTTAAACAGCACCCTGTACTTGAGAAAGATGGAAAAAATGATCGTGCAGTTACGTACGCACTAGCCATCAGCCTTGGCGCGTTCAATAAAAATGCATCGCCTCGCCAACTCAAGATGAATGCCTTTGAACAATGCCCAACAACCTTTCTATGCCTACATCGTGGAGTGGATTGCGGCAAATAGAAGACCTCAGGAAAATGTCCGTATCCAACACTCGCTTTTTAAGTAGAACCTACTTGGTCAAGCCCTATGGCAACTATTCATATTGCAATTCCAGAAATTCCTCACGGACATGGGTTGTCTTTCAAGAAAGGTATTGCGGACGGATTGCTGGATTGCCGTGAGCATGAAGCGACACCCCACAATACTCATTCCGCGAGCTATCAGCGTGGCGTCACTGTTGGCGGTGAGTTGAAAAGCCAAATAGCAAAGCTCGTAAAGGCATAACCGGGCGTTCGAGCCGACTCGCAACGGCTGGTCACTCCAGGTTTGATACGAGAGCCCGCTTTGGGCACATTCTGTTGAAAAAGTCGCCAGGCATGTTTTGAGGCGCCATTTCAAGGGTGCGTAGACCCTTGCCGTTGTCGAGATCGGCGCTTCTGGGGCGATCTGAGAGGTCGATTTTTGCCGAACTGCTGTCGCCGCGAGCTTGATGGCCTTTTTCGACAGAATACGCACATTGTCGACAATGGTGGACTATGCGTTCGCGAGCGCCATCTCGATTCTGGGAATTCCGATTTGTGGGGACGATTCGCTAAAAGCGGAATTCCCGGAAATGGTGCGTGGTTGGCGAAAATTACCCTGGCCGGCGGCCAGGGTAGTTGACGCCGACCAGGTGCGACCCTCACTAAGAATGCCCATTAGCGTCTCGTCCACATGTGAACGCTGACCAAGAACCGCTCCTATTCGCTGGTGAGGACGCGGTTTTGATCCGGTGCTCACTGAGTCAAGTATTGCTTTGAAGCTTTCAAGGCAAGGCCGATGGCGAACGAGCTCATTGGCCTGCGGCGGTATCGCTCTGTGGATCAATCGTTTGGTGCGGTGGCACTCAATGCCTGCTGGTTGAGGCCCGGCGGAACGGGGCTCTGAGGCGGATTGACATTCGTGCCAGCGCATCCGGTACAAACCGGCAATGCCGAAGCAGGTGGGCGCGGCAGCGGTCTTCCTCCAGCCGGCAAGCTTGACGACCGCGCCGCGCCCGACACCGTGCCGTTGAAGGCGGTGCCATGAGAGTGTGGCGCGCCGGGACGAGTCCGTCCAGCACCTTCGGTGAATCCGGGGTGTGCACATGGATCGTCCTGCCCGTCTATTCCTCTGCGCAGGGTGTCGCGTCCAAGTGGCGTTGTGCAGCCACTGTGACCACGGCAATCTCTATTGCGGCCGTTCGTGTTGGCGTCGTTACCGTGAGGTTGCGCGGCGTGAGGCCTCCAGTCGGTATCAGCGATCCCGCCCGGGTCGGTTGGCCCATGCCGCTCGGACACGACGGTGGCGCCAGCGGCAGTCTGGCCGCCGTGTCGAGAATGTGACGCACCAGGGTTGCCCGGCCGGGGGTGTTGCGGCTCCACTGGTCACATGGACCCAAGATACAGCCTCAGCAAGTTCGGCAAGCGCGGCAGATGCGGATCTCGGCCCGCTGCCTGTTGCTGCTGCGCCGTCCGCCACTTCCCCGCCCACGCCCGCGCCACTCGGGCACTGCCGCCACTGCGCCGCACCGCTGACCGGCTGGTTGCGTCAAGACTTCTTGCGCCACGGCCAGCGTGCCACGGCGCGCGCCACATCATTCACAAGGCCGCGCCATGACCATAGCCCCTGATTTGGCCGCGCAGATTCTGCGCCTGCGTAACGCCGAGAAGTGGCGGGTCGGCACCATCGCCCGGCAATTGCATGTGCACCGCGACACCGTGCGGCGCGTGCTCGCTGCCAGTGGGTCACCCGTGCCGCCATCCGCGCTGCGACCCAGCCGCATTGACGCCTACCGCCCCTTCATCATGGAGACCTTGATCAAGTTCCCCACGCTCACCGCTGCACGCGTGTATGCCATGGTCAGCGAGCGGGGGTACGTGGGCAGCGAATCGCACTTCCGCCACCTTATTGCCGAGCTGCGGCCTCGCCCGGCGGCCGAGGCTTATCTGCGTCTGCTCACCTTGCCGGGTGAGCAAGCGCAGGTTGACTGGGGGCACTTTGGCCATCTTCAAATTGGCCGTGCCCGCCGCCCGCTGATGGCCTTCGTGATGGTGCTGAGCTACTCGCGCCGGATCTTCCTGCGCTTCTTCCTCGACGCCCGCATGGACGCCTTCTTGCGTGGCCATGTGGAGGCGTTTGCGGCGTTTGGCGGGGTGGCGCGGGTGCTGCTGTACGACAACCTCAAGAGCGCCGTGCTGGAACGTGTGGGCGATGCGATCCGCTTCAATCCGGGGTTACTCAAGTTCGCCGCTCACCATCTGTACGAGCCACGCCCGGTGGCCGTGGCCAGGGGCAACGAGAAGGGGCGGGTCGAGCGCTCGATCCGCTACGTTCGAGACAACTTCTTTGCGGCCCGCGAGTTCACCGACCTGGCCGACCTCAACGCGCAGGCCCGGACCTGGTGCGAGGGCCAAGCTTCAAAGCGGCGCTGGCCCCAGGACACAAGCTTGAGCGTGCAGCAGGCCTTTGAGGTCGAACGGGCTCACTTATTGCCTTTGCCGGTGCACGACTACGCCGTGGGCGAGCGGCTGGCCGTGGTCATCGGCAAGACGCCTTATGCCCGGTTTGATCTGAACGACTATTCGGTGCCGCACACCCATGTGCGCCGAACCGTGAGCTTGCTGGCCGATGAGCAGTGCGTACGGATATTGGACGGCACCCAAGAGCTGGCGGTTCATGTTCGCAGCTGGGATAAGGCGGAGCAGATCGAGAATCCCGTTCACATCCAGACGTTGGTGGATTGCAAACACAAAGCCCGTGCGCACAGAGCCTGTGACCGGTTGAGCGCCGCCGTGCCGGCCAGCACCGAGCTGCTGCGGCGGGCTGCCGAGCGCGGCCATAACCTCGGCTCAATCACCGCCTCGTTGCTGCGCCTGCTGGAGCGTTACAGCGCAGCGGCGCTGCAGGCCGCCATGCTGGAGGCGCTGGCCGCCAACGTGCCGCACCCGAATTCGGTGCGCCATGCGCTGGAGCGGGCCGCCCAAGCAGACGGGCAGCCGCCGCCCACCGCGCTGATCCTGCCCGAGCACGTAGCCCGCCGCGATGCGCCAGTGCGCCCGCACAAGCTGGACTCCTATGACCGCAAGGAGAGTGATGATGAGACTTGAGCCCCCGCCGATTCTGAGCGCCGATCTTCATACACAAGCGGCCGGCTTGCACCTGCATGGCTTGCTGAGCCGGTGGTCGGAGGTGATGGCCGAACCCGAGCGAGCCCGCTGGGTTGCCGAGTTACTCGGCTGGGAGGCGCAAGAGCGGTCCCGCCGCAGCCTGGAGCGCCGGCTGCGCGCCGCCCACATCGGCCGGTTCAAGCCGCTGGCAGACTTCGACTGGCAATGGCCCACGCAGTGCGACCGGGCAGCCATCGAAGAGCTGATGACGCTGGACTTCATGGCGGACGCCAGCAACGTCGTGCTGGTCGGGCCCAATGGCGTGGGCAAATCGATGTGCGCCTGCAATATCGGCTACCAAGCCGTGTTGGCCGGCCACAAGGCGCTGTTCATCACGGCAGGCGCTTTGCTGGGCGAATTGGCAGCGCTGGACAGCGACACGGCCTTGCGCCGAAGGCTCAAGCACTACGCCGCGCCGGATTTGCTGGTCATCGACGAAGTGGGCTACCTGTCGTACTCGAACCGGCATGCTGACTTGCTGTTTGAGCTGATCAGCAGGCGCTACCTGCACAAGAGCACGGTGGTGACGACCAACCGGGCCTTTGCAGAGTGGGGCGAGGTGTTTCCCAATGCGGCCTGCGTGGTGTCGCTGGTTGACCGGCTGATGCACAGGGCGGAAGTGGTGCGCATCGAAGGCCCGTCGTACCGGAAGAAGGAGGCCGACGAACGAGCTGATATCACCAAATCAAGGCGACAAGCCAAGCCGGCCGGGCCTATCAAAGGCGCGCCCAAACGGGCAGGAAAGGAGGCGACATGAAGACGCGCCGAAGCCGAGCGAACAAGCCGCGAACCCTGCCCAGCCACTGGACGCCTGAACAAGCACTGGCGGTATTCGAGGCTGTGGAATACCTGCGGGATTCGCTCTGGGCGCGTTATGGGCCTCACATTCAGCAAGCCTGGCGCGAACAATTGATGACGGCAGACGACTCGCTGGAATTCGAGCCGGGCGAGCCGTTCTGACGCGCCTCGGGATAGCGGACGGCGCCGCTGAGTTCTTCATTCAAGATCAAAGGTCGACCCCAAAGACAAAGCCCCGATGAAGGGGCTTTGTCTTTGGGGCTTGCTTGGCCGAACCAGGCACTGCCGGCCAAGGACCAAAAACCGCGTCCTCACCGCCGAATAACAGCGGATCGGCGCCGTCGCTAACACCACATGACGCTTAACGTGAAAAGGCTTGAGGATTGGAGCAATTAGATGAAAAGGGCGTAAGTCTTTCATCATCCGAGGCGTCGCTCTTGATTCATGAAAGTTAGCGCTTGCGCATGGTCACTCGGTGGCACTCCCCGTGTTCACCGAACTCCCCGAACCTCGGTCATCCGGGTCTGAGCCGAGAGAGCCTAGGGAGCGTTCCAGAGCTTCCCGTTGAACACGCTGCAAGGCCGGCAGGGCCGATTCCGGCAAGTCAACGCTGAGCGTGAGACCGACCTCCGCCAAGAGCTGGAGCACCTTACCCAGTTGAACTGTTGACAAACCTTTTTCAAGATTTACGGCGGTCTGTTTGCTGACACCCGCCGTATGCGCCAAGTCGTCCAGCCTGACCCTAGCGCTCTTACGCGTCGCACGCAGCGCGAAACCAAGGTCTTTTGAGGATTGAATGATGTGTTTCATGTAGTGACTACCAGAGCAGTCATTATTGCGTACTCACCACCGATTTACCCTGGAAATGACTAGCCTAGTAGTCACTTTGACAGCCGGCAAACGCGCTCTTCTGGACTTGGCCGGAATGCAGAATGCCTTGGTCGATTACTCTCTTCGACCGCGAAATGGGCCAAAGTCCGAGCGCACAGGGACTTCGCGTTCAAACTCTGCCAACTGCACATCGCTCGACGAATCAATCAGGCGGGCGAAGGTAGCTGCCGGAGAATCCTCAAGGGCAGTTGCGACAGAACGGCCAAAGTGGCAAGTCGACTCTAACTGCGCCGGGGACGATAGCAAGCGCTGTAGGAACTGCAACTCAACATTGCGTTTCTCAGGCTCGTCCGACAACAGGTTGCCCCCTTCTGGGCAACGTTGGGCGACAACGTACTGTTTGATCAATTTAGACATGTTTCTACCGTGTACCGAACGTATAGCACGCCCCGGCACTCAACGCAAGTTGAGGCACTTCGCGGTAAGCGTTCTTGCAGAGGCCAGACCGCGAATTTCGGCTATGGCAACAAGGTCGACGTTGCTGGGTTGTGCGTGAGGCGGTGACGTGTCGCGAGCGGCCTCAAGATTCCGCGAATTCCGCTTTGAGGGGATGATTCGCTAAAACCGGAATTTCCGGAATTTGGCGCGCTTGATAACGCTGGCCGCAGTTTGAATATTGGGTAGGCCCATTCCATCCTGACCCAAATGGGGCCAGTTTGATAAATTTAGCCGGATGGGCTCACGAGGGCCTGTGACCTTGTA
Source organism: Roseateles oligotrophus (assembly GCF_025717515.1). Classification (GTDB taxonomy): domain Bacteria; phylum Pseudomonadota; class Gammaproteobacteria; order Burkholderiales; family Burkholderiaceae_C; genus Paucibacter_A; species Paucibacter_A oligotrophus. Next base: position 414,097 of record NZ_JAJIRN010000008.1, on the reverse strand, counting down.
CCAGCAGACAGTGTTAAGCATATATTGGCCCAAAAAATACTGCTGACAACAATAGAAATCGATGCCAAGATACCGAAGTTGAAATCAGCAACTGTCAACTCCATGATTCCGAACGATTTCCCCCGTGCCCCGGATGCAGGCGCCGTCAGCGGCTACCAAACGAAGTTACTCGTCAGACTCGTAGACGGTAAATACCTCACTGGCTGGTCTGAAGCGGAATTGATGGAGAGGTTCGATAACTGCACCGACTTGGTTGAACAACTCATCGGATATTGCAACCGGAAAATTACTGAGCAGCCCGGACTACGTTTGGAAGAGTTACTCGCCCGTGTGCGCACAAGCGCGGAGGGCAAAGCATGGGACGTGACCTGCGGAGAGCTCGACTGGATCATGTCTCAGCTCGACAAGAGGATGAGAAGTCCGTCAACGGAAAGCAAGCCTGATCAGAAATGACGAATGCCTGGCTTGGCCTGAGTCCCGTTGATTGTGCGGGACTTTGATTTACACTCAAACTCAGAACTCCCCCTAAGGAGGTTTCTCCGCATTTGCACCCTGGCAAACTGAATCACATCAGGAAGTCTACCCAGTGTCCTTCCCACAAGAAACTCTGGGAGGCACCTAAACGATGTCGGCGCTACAGAAAATTTGAAAAAATTATTTTGACAAGATATTGTTTATTTTTTTGCTTTAGGCCAAATTATGATTTAAGTGCGTCTCCACCCTTACCCGCTACTCTTCCCTAAGCGGACAGAAATTGGTTTATTTCACGGACAAAATATTAATAACGGCACAGCAATGAACACGCCAGCAATCACTGTCGAGGCACTTCCTGCGGGCTACGGCGACTGCCTCCTGATCGCCTGCCCGGTCGGTGCGCGTACTTGGCGGCTTCTCATTGACACCGGGCCAGACGAGTGCCTCCCCGCCTTGATGGAGCGCTTGAAGGCGATTCCCCTGAACGTGCAGGGCTGCCGCCGGATTGACCTTGCGGTCATCAGCCACATCGACCACGACCACATAGGCGGTGCAGCTATGAGCTCATGTTCCGCACAGGGAGGGGCGCCGACCGAATCCGGCACCCCTCCCGGCTACTCAAGATCCGGTCGCCGCCAACTTCAGCACGCTGGCGCCACGGCTGATGCCATTCTCGTTCACGGCATCCACCGTGTAGTGGTACGCCCTGCCCTGGACAAGGTTGCGCACCTTCAGCGAGGTGGCACCGTCGTAGACCTGGAAGGTCTGGTTCATCGAGGCCGGGTTGGCGCCGTAGCGGACGATGTAGAACTCCGCGCCTTTGACGGGGGCCCACGAGAAGGTCGCACGGCGCGCGTCCAGGGGATCACGAACTGCGGTCTGGCGGGCGACGACGCCCGGCTTGGCGCCGCCGCCATGGCCAAAGACGCGCAGGTCGGACAGCGAGAACTTTGACCGGTCGGGCGAGTGCAGGTTCTCGATCTTCACGTAACGCGCCGTCACGGCCTTGGGCAGCACCTGGTAGTCGTGGGGCGCATCGCGGCCGGCCTTGGATTGGTCGACGGCCACGTCCCAGCGCTTGCCATCGACCGAGGTCTTGATGACGTACTGGTAGACGTCCACGCTGATGTCCCGGCCGGTGCTGTCCTGGTCGGCAAAGTTGACCTGGAACGCCTCGATGCGCTTGGCGGCCCCCAGATCGATCTGCAGCCACTCGCCGGCATCGCCGGACTCGGCGGACCACCAGGTGCGGATGTTCTCGTCGACGGCATTGGACGCAGGGAAGTCGAGGAGTGCCGACGACGTCTTGACCGGCTTCTTGCGCGACAACAGCATCCAACCCGTCAGTTCGCGCTTGCCTGTCAGATAGCGCGGATAGTCGCCCAGGTAGGTCTCGGTGACCGGCCCATCAGGACCGACCGCGACGGGAAACAGGCCCAGGCGGCGCTCCCAGATATGCCGCTTGGAGATGGTCATCGTCGCTGCATGCCACCATTGCCCGCCCGGCCCCTGGAAGGTGCTGCTGTGGCCCGCGCCCGCGATGAAGCCGGTCGGCTTGCTGGACATCGGGCTCACGGGGCTGAGCGTGAACGGCCCCAGCGGGTTATCGGCAACGAGCATGCCATCGGCGTAGCTCTTGAGTTCCGTCCCCGGCGCGGAGTACTGCAGGTAGTACTTGCCGTTGATCTTGTTGACCCAGCCGCCTTCGATCCACGTCTGCTCGGCGACACGTTCGTTGGCGTCCCCGAAGACTTCATACCCACGCCGGGCCTCGTCGCGCGAGGCCGGAATGGCCACCTTCTTCAGCGGCTGGAAGGTGCCCGGGTCGAGCTGGGTCACGCGCAGTGGGTCGGTGCCGCTGATGCCGTCATACATGTAGACGGCGCCGTCATCGTCGAGGAACAGCATCGGGTCGTGGTAGCCGGCGCCGATGTCCGCCGCCACCGACCATTGCCCGCCTTCGGGATCGCTCGTGACCCAGATGACCGGCGCGCCCTCGCTGGCAGCGAGGTAGACCTTGCCATCCTTGACCATGGCGGAGGGCGCGTACTTGTAGACATCGAACCCGGTGGGCTTGATGAAGGTCCAGTTCTTCAAGTCCTTGGACGACCAGTACCCCTGCGAATGCGAGACGAAGAGGTAGTACCGATCCTTGAATTGGATCATCGTGGGATCGGCACCCTCGCGAAACGGCGGGTTGTGAACCTGGTAGCGGTAGGGGAGGTCGATGGGGTTGGTGTAGGTGAGCGACCGATCCCCGGCGGCCGGCGCTGCCCGGCTGTGCTGCCCGAGACTCAGGCCGGCCAGCAGCAACGGGATCGCGACCGCTGTGGACAAGGGCATGCGCAAAGCTGACTTGCGCGTGCGCGGGGGCTGAATGTGGTTCATCGGTCTCTTTCGGGTGTGTGTGTGTACAGGCGCTAGCGCCGCGCAGGAGGTGGCTGCGCGGCGGGCGTGAGGTCAACGGGGGTGGAGCAGCACTTCAGCCGGCGCCAGCCCCTCGGCCGTCACCTTCAGCGTGACGGGCTGCGTGGCGCCCGGCTTGAACTTCACGATGGCCAGCGCGAGGGCGTTAAAGGCGTGGCGCTGCGCAGACTTGAAGCTGGTGTGGTCGGTCGGGTCGCCGTTGTCGGTGGCGACCAGTTCACCCGGGCCGTCGATCGTGAACGTCAGGCGCGGCTTGCTGCGCGGGACGGCGCGGCCGGCCTGGTCAACCACGGTGGCCGTGATGAACGACAGGTCGCGGCCATCGGCGCGGATCTCTGCGCGGTCGGCGGCCAGCTGCAGCAGCTGGGCCGGCCCCGTCGTGACGACACGGCTGCGCGCCCAGTCCTGACCCTTCCAGTAGGCCACGACGGTGAGTTCGCCCGGCTCGTAGACGACGTCGTTCCAGCGCAGCCGGTACTCGCCGTCGCCCTTCTTGCGGCGGCCCAGCGAGCGGCCGTTCAGGAACAGCTCCGCCTCGTCGCCCGAGGTGTACACATGCACCGGCGTGACCTGACCCACGCGCTCCGGCCAGTTCCAGTGCGGGAGGATGTGGGCGCTCGGCAGCTCGGGGCGCCAGCGCGACTGGTAGAGCCAGAAGCGGTCCTTCTTGAAGCCGGCGAGGTCGAAGATGCCGAAGTACGAGCTGCGGGAGGGCAGCTGCAGCGTGCCCAGCCGCGCCAGTTCCTCGGCGGCGCGAGCCCGCGCTTCGGGCGTGTGGAAGTTGAACAGGTTGGTGGCGTCGTCGTTGAACGGCGTGGGCTCGCCCAGGTAGTCGAAGCCCGTCCAGACGAACTCCCCGGCGACAAAGCGGTTCTGGTCCTGGCCGCGGAACTCGACGTCGGGCGAGGAGGCCCACCACGGCGAGTAGAGGTCATAGGAGCTGACGTGGTAGCCCGTCAATCCGCCCGCCTTGTCGTCGGTGACGGGGAAGTGGTATTCGCCCCGCGAGCTCACGGTCGAGGCCGTCTCGCTGCCGTAGAGCGGCAGCGTCGGGTTGGCCCGATGGAACCTGGCGTACTCGTGCGGCTTGTAGTTGTAGCCAAACACGCCCACCGTCTTCTGGAACCCGTTGAAGCCGGACTCCACGTCATGGGCGCCCACGGTGATGAGCCGGGTCGGGTCTTCCGACCTGACGATGTTCGCCAGACGGTTAGACACCGCAGGGCCCATCTTCATGCCCAGCTCATGCAGTTCGTTGCCGGTGCTCCACAGGATGACGGACGGGTGGTTGCGGTCGCGCCGAACCCAGGTGCGTGCATCGGCCTCTGACCAGGCGGGGAAATGCTGGTGGTAGTCCTGCGGCTTCTTGGCCTGCGTCCAGGTGTCGAAGAGCTCGTTGATGACGACGAAGCCCATGCGATCCGTCAGCTCTAGCAGTTCGGGTGCCGGCGGGTTGTGGCTGGTGCGCAGCGCATTGACGCCCATCTCGCGCAGCAGTTCCAGCTGGCGCTCTGCGGCTCGCACGTTGAAGGCGGCACCAAGCGCGCCGAGGTCATGGTGCATGCACACGCCCTTGAGGGCTACTCGGCGGCCATTGAGATGAAAGCCGTCATCGGCCTTGAAAGCGATCTGGCGGATGCCGAAGGGCGTATCTACGCGATCTCGTAGGCGCCCGCCCTGGCTTACCAGAGTCACGGCCACGTGCCGGTGCGGCGACTTCACATCCCAAAGCGCCGGCCGGCTCAATTTCAGATTGAAGTCAAATGTTTGCAGAGCGCCCGGCTTCAAATGGTGCACAAGCTCGCGCGTTCGAGCGAGCGGTGCCCCGACTGGACGCCCTTGCGCGTCTGCACGGAAAATCTCCACCTCAACCGCAGCCTTCACAGGCCCCGGCGAACTATTCGCAACGGCAGAGCGCACGGCCACGGTGGCCTTCTCGGCGGACACCTCTGGCGTATGCACGAACTGCTGATCCGCCAGCACATGCACCGCGCCGGTCCGCGTCAGCCAGACATGCCGATACAGCCCCCCGCCGGGATACCAGCGAGATGAGCCGGCCGGGTTGTCCAAGCGGATTGCCAGGCTGTTGTCAGCGCCAGCCTGAAGGCAGCCTGTCAAATCGACCTGGAACGACATATAGCCATAGGCCCAGCCCCCGACAAGCCGGCCGTTACAGAAGACGGCAGAATTGGAAAGCGCGCCGTCAACTTCCAGAACAATACGGCGCCCTGCATCCGCAGCCGTCAAATGCAGACGCTTGCGATACCAAGCCACACCATGCCAGGGCAGTTTGCCGGTCTCACCCGGCAGAGCCTGCACGAATGGGCTTTCAACACCCCAGTCGTGTGGCAGGTCGAGCAGTCGCCATCCACTGTCGTCGAATGCCCTACTTGCGTAGACCAGATCTTCACCCGGCGCAGGGCCTGCAGGTGGTGCGTCCGAGGTCTTGAGAAGCCATGGCCTGAAGTCCACCGGGTTCAAGGCTGCTGCCCCGGCAGGGTCTCCTTTCGTGAACCGCCAGCCTGCCGACCAGTCTTGACGGTCTCGGGCTTGAGCTTGCGGTAGCCCAAGGGCTAAAGCCAAGGAACACAGCAGCTTTAGCGCAGCCGACATCAAACGGTGCCAGGGATGAAGCTCGCCTCTCGCCGATGCTGCTCGACAAGGTGAGGCAACTCGCGTGCGCAGCCTTGTCGGCGTAGGGTGGATATCGGGCATTGGGATTGCGCTCAGCGTTGTTGGACTGCGTTGGCTCTGACCAACCTGGCCGATCATAGGGAGCGGCTTTCGCAATCAGATATCACTTTTTGCGGTCTTTCTATGCTGTTTGTGCTGGCAATCGTCTCTCACTGACCCAGCACGATCGCTCGATACCGACCCCGAACTGAAGGCTATACCAAGGTGCCGGCGCCAGTAGATTGGGCTCGATGTGAAGCGCTCAATGTGGCCTTCATCGGTCTGGGCTTCCTGCCCCGTCATGATGGGCGGCGCGAGACCGGGTCGGGAGAGCGGGCAAAGTGGGGGGCAAACCTAGACGCTGAAGCGCTGGCGTGAAGAGTAGTAGCAATGTGACCGGAAGTCCTGGACGCGCTCCCTCGCGTAGGTGTCAAGTCCCGGCTGGTTTTAAACCCGCTTCACGAACAGATCGGGCTTTTCGGCCTGCCATTTCTTGAGCGTCTGGACGGGTGACAAAAGATTGAGCGCGCGTTGCAGAATCTGGTGCTTGTATGTCTTCAAATAGCTGTCGAGCGTGGCCGCCAGCTCGGCGGCTGACTCGAATCGAGTCTGGTTCACCACTCTCTGAATCTGCCGTTGAATCGCTCCACCATGCCGTTGACTTGCGGGTGGCGCGGCGGGCACAGCCGGTGCTACCTGTGCGCTCCGAATTCGTTGACCGGAAGCCTCGGGAGGTACGCCCAGCTACCCAAAGTGGCTCCATTTCGCGTCTCCGGCAATAGCTATCGCTTCTCCGCCTCAAAGCGGGTCCACAGCCTGACGTTCTGACCACTGATCGGGGCGAGCGCTTTGCCGAACCAGCATGCAGCTGTCGCGACACCCCGTAGAGGAAGGATACGTAGCCCCAACAAAGTGCAACTCTTAAACGAACAGATCGACAAAGCGCAAATAGATCGTTTATTCCGAATGCGAAAACACGCCCACGGAGGCCGGCGTCTGGATGCTGAGAGCATCAAAGTGCAAATTAATGCTTCAAGTCACAGGTCGCATTTTTGTTTGCGTTAGCAAGGTTCACCGCAACTCCGCCAAAACCTGACGAAAACCGGCCGCAATTGCATCTTGCGCCACATGCCGCCCCTGCCGCAGAACCAATCGGCCGGCGACATAGACCTCACGCAAGACCTGACCCTGCGCCGAGAAGACCAGACCGTCCAGCAAATAGTCGGCCGGCAAACCCAGCAGGCCGCTGGCGTCAGCATCCAACACCAAGAAATCGGCCCGTGCGCCTCGCTCCAAGCCCCATTGTTTGAAGCCGGCCGGTGCGGCACTGCCGGCCCGCGCTGCCTCAAACAGGCGCGCCGCCGTGCTGGGCTGCTGACCCGGCAGCGCCGCCACATTGCGGCGCTGCAGACCCAGGCGCTGGCCATATTCCAGCCAGCGCAACTCCTCGCCCCAGGCGCGGGTGACATGGCTGTCGGAGCCGATGCTGATCGGCACCTCGGCCGCCAGCCAGCCCGGCAAATCGATCAGACCATCGCCCAGATTGCCCTCGGTGCCGGGGCAGATGACGACAGTGGCGCCGCTGCCGGCGACTTGCTCGATTTCATCCGGCGTGCTGTGCGTCGCATGAACCAGATGCCAGCGCGCATCCGGCTTGAGCGCATTGCAAAGCCATTGCATCGGCCGCTGGCCGGTGGCGGCCAGGCAGTCACGCACCTCCTGCTGCTGCTCGGCGATATGGATGTGGATGGGGATGTCGGCATCACCGACCATGGCCTGCAAACTGCGAATGTCATCGGCATTGGCGGCGCGCAGCGAATGCAGCGCCACGCCGGCATTCAGCAAGGGCCGCTGCGCCTGATTCACGCGTTGACTGGCCTGCCAGACCCAGGCGGCATCGGTCTTGAAGCGCCGCTGATCGTCGCGCAGGCCGCTCGCGCCAAAGCCAGAGCGCGCATACAGCACCGGCAGCAAGGTCAGGCCGATGCCGGCGGCAGCCGCCGCGTCGGCCAAGGCCCAGCTCATCGCCAGCTCATCCGGGTAGGCGCTGCCGTCGGGCTGATGATGGAGATAGTGAAACTCGCAGACCTGCGTGTAACCGCCTTGCAGCAACTCCACATAGAGCTGGCTGGCGATCGCCTGCAGCTGAGCCGGCGTGATGCGCATCGCCAGCCCGTACATGCGGTCGCGCCAGGACCAGAAGTCGTCATCACCACTGTCGCGCCGCTCGGCCAGGCCGGCAAAGGCGCGCTGAAACGCATGGCTGTGCGTGTCGACCAGGCTGGGTATGACGGGCCCGGCCAAGGCCTGCATGCCCTCGCCCAGCGGCACGCCCGCGGCGATGTCTTGCCAGCAGCCATCGGCACCAACCGTCAGGCGCACATCCTGCTGCCAGCGTCCACCGACCCAGGCCTGCGAGGCCCAAAAAATACCAGCGCTCATGCTTTGGGTTTCCAACTGATCATTTCGCTCAACAAGGCTTTCAGCACGGGCTGCACCGCCGCCGCACGCACCTCGTCATAGACAAAGGGCGAGGCCTCTTCTTCCATATAGCAACGCCAGCACATCTCCAACTGCACCGCATGCTGATGCTGCGCGGGCTGACCGTAATGCCGGGTGATGAAGCCGCCCTTGAAACGGCCATCCACGACCTGGGTGTAGCCGCTTTGCTGCGCCAAGACCTCGCTCATCTGTGACCTCAGCTCGGCTGCGCAAGAGCGCCCTTCCACCGTGCCCAGATTCAAATCAGGCAAGCGGCCCTCGAACAACCAGGGCAGCTCCGAGCAGATGCTGTGCGCGTCGAACAGCAGCGCGTAGCCGAAGAGGGCCTTCAAGCGCTGCAACTCGGCGTTCAGCGCGCGGTGATAGGGCAGCCAATACAGCTCGCGGCGGCGCAGCTGCTCGGCCCGACTCGGCTCCTGCCCGGGCAGATAGAGCGGGTCGCCGCTGAAGAAGCGCGTCGGGCAGAGTTCGGTGTTGGAGGCGCCCGGGTACATCGGCGTGTCCTCGGGCGGGCGATTCAGGTCGATCACATAGCGCGAGTAATGCGGCACGATCAGACTCGCACCCAAGTCGGTGGCGATGTCGCCATAGAGCCGCTCCAGATGCCAATCGGTGTCCTCGCTGGCCAGCGCGCGCGGCTGATAACGGCGCACCTGATCGGCAGGAATGGCCGAGCCAACATGCGGCATGCTGACCAGCAGCGGCGTGCGGCCCTGGCGCAAATTGAAAACGGGGCTCTCAGGTTTTGCGCCTTTACTCATGCTCGCTCCACCCCGCCGCGCACCACGCGCTTCAAGGGGTTGCGGCCAAAGTAATAGGCCAGCTCATTGGGGTGCTCGACATCCCAGACGCAGAAGTCGGCACGCTGACCCGCCGTCAACTGGCCACGGTCACTCAGGCCCAAGGCCCGCGCCGCGTTGACGGTGACGCCGCGCAGTGCTTCTTCGGGCGTCAGGCGGAACAAGGTGCAGGCCATATTCAGCATCAAGAGCAACGACAGCGTCGGCGAGGTGCCAGGGTTGTGATCGGTGGAAATGGCGATGGGCACGCCGGCATCGCGCAGCGCCTGCACCGGCGGCAGCTTGCTTTCACGCAGGAAGTAATAGGCGCCCGGCAAGAGCACGGCGACGCTGCCGCTGGCGGCCATCGCCTGCACGCCGGCCTCGCTCAAATGTTCCAAATGGTCACAAGACAGCGCCTTGAATTCGGCCGCCAACTGGCTGCCGCCCTGATCACTCAGCTGCTCAGCATGCAGCTTGACCGGCAGGCCCAGGCCTTGAGCCGCTTCAAAGATGCGCCGGGTCTGTTCGGGGCTAAAGCCTATGCCTTCGCAGAACGCGTCCACTGCATCGATCAGCCCTTCACGGTGCAGCGGCGTCATCCATTCGATCAGCGCCGTCACATAAGCGTCCTGGCGACCCTCGAATTCTGGCGGCAAGGCATGTGCGCCCAGGTAACTGGTTCGCACATCGACGCCCAGGCCCTTGAGCCGGCGCGCCGCGCGCAACATCTTGGCCTCGGACGCCAGGCTCAGCCCGTAGCCCGACTTCACCTCCAGGGTCGTAACGCCTTCCTTGAGCAGATTCAAGGCACGGTGCGCCGCCTGCGCGTAAAGCTGATGCTCGCTGGCGGCGCGGGTGGCGGCGACGCTGGAGCGGATGCCGCCACCGGCACGGGCGATGTCTTCATAGCTGGCGCCCAGCAAGCGTTGCTCGAACTCGGCCGCCCGCTGACCCCCATAGACGAGGTGGGTATGGCAATCAATCAGGCCGGGTGTGACGACGGCGCCGCCGAGGTCATGCTCCTGCGCCAGGCCGCTACGGAACTCGGGGTCGAGATCGGCGATGTCACCGGCCCAGAGCAGATGTTCGCCCTGCGACAGCATCGCGCCATGCTCGACCCAACCCCAGGGATTCTCTTTGGGGTCGCCGGCCAGGGTGGCGAGCCGGGCGTTGGTCCACAGTTTGAAAACGCTGCTACTGCTCATGTCTATTCCTCACTCCAAGTCATCCACCAGGCGGCGCCTTGGCCTTCAAAGCTGCAGGCCTGCGGCGCCGGATCTTCACACCAGGCCAGGCTCATCGCGCCCAAGCTCATCGCCCGCCCGCCATGCAGCAAGCGCCCACCATTGACCGTGAACAGGCCGACCCAACGGCCCTTGGGTATCCAGTCGGCCGGCAGGCTGTTGGCGGCCTGAACCTTGACCCGACCACGGCCACGGCGGTGCATCAGATTGAAGTCGCGCGTCGCACCGCCTATCAGCGCACAAGGAGGCGCCAGGCCGCCGTCGAAGCTGATCGGCTCATCGCCGGCGCGCAACTCCCAGTCGGCCAGCCTTACGCCGTCGCCTTGCAGCACGCCGAACCAGCGCTGCACGCCCTCAAAGGCCGAGAACGGCCCGTCGCGCTCGATATCGGCAACGCTGATGCGCAGCGCCCAATCGGCGGGATGCGGCCAGGCCAGCAACTCGCGGGTCTGCCCACCGCCATTGCGCCAAGCCTGTGGGGTAACTTCTTCGGCAGAAATCTGTATCCAACTCATGGGTGCACCCCGTCGCTCTGCGCCGACCCGCCAAGCGGTGGCGAGCCCAATTCCGGGCGGCCGTTCATTGGTCTCATGCTTGAAAACTCCCTTCAAGAACATAAAGCGAACCCGGGTGGGTGAGCCGCACCGTGGTGACGGTTTGGCCGCGGCTGAAGGTGCGGCGCTTGACCACCAGACAGGGATCCTGTTTGGAAATGCCCAGCAACTTCGCCTCCAGCGCCGAAGGCAGCAGTGACTCTATCGTGTATCGGGCCTCCGACAAAGGCGCAACCTCAAGCAAATAGTTTGTCGGCGTGGTTTGTGCAAAATCGAGGTCGAGATAGGCCGGCGCGCAGGCCGGGTTGACCAGTCGGTCTTCGCACTGGATCGCCACGCCATTCTCGAAATGCACGATCACGCTATGGAAGAGCTTGGCGCCGGTTGCCAAGTCAAAGTCGGCGGCTTGGGGCCCATCGGCCTTCAGCGTTGCCAAGCTATGCACCTTGACTTGGTGCTGGTGGCCGCGCTGCAAGATTTCGTCATGCACGTCGCGCACATTCAGCGTCGACGAGATCCGGTGCAACTGCGCCACAAAAGTGCCCACCCCTTGCAAGCGCTCAACCAGGCCTTCTTGGCTCAACTCACGCAAAGCGCGGTTGACGGTCATGCGGCTGACCTCGAACAATTGCACCAGTTCGGCCTCCGAGGGCAGCAGATCTCCGGCCACCCAATGGCCGGAGGCGATGCGCTCACGCAAATGGTTCTTGACCTTCAGATACTGCGGCGCCGGCACCGAACTTGTTTTTCTTGGCATGGCCGAATGCTACTTGACTGTACTTGTATAGACAAGTACATTGCGCAACATTCGAAAAGCAAATCGCAGATCAATTCGCCAAACTTCCGGTTCATCAGCAGGAGTCCTCATGAGCAACAAGCCCTCCCCCACCCAAGCCCAGCCGCGCGTTGTGCGCGCCCCCACCGGTACCACGCTGAGCTGCAAAAGCTGGCTGACCGAAGCCGCGTTCCGGATGCTGCAAAACAATCTGGACCCCGAGGTGGCCGAGAACCCGGACGCGCTGGTGGTGTACGGCGGCATCGGCAAGGCGGCCCGCAACTGGGACTGCTTCGAGGCCATCATCGATTCCCTGAAGAAGCTCAGCGATGACGAGACGCTGCTGATCCAGTCGGGCAAGCCGGTCGGCATCTTCCGCACCCATGCGGATGCACCGCGCGTGCTGATCGCCAATTCCAATCTGGTGCCGCATTGGTCCACCTGGGAGCATTTCAACGAGCTCGACCGCAAGGGCCTGATGATGTATGGCCAGATGACGGCCGGCAGCTGGATCTATATCGGCACGCAAGGCATCGTGCAAGGCACATATGAGACCTTCGCCGAAGCCGGCCGCCAACATTACGGTGGTTCGCTCAAAGGCCGCTGGGTGCTAACCGCCGGCCTGGGCGGCATGGGCGGCGCGCAACCGCTGGCCGCGACTTTTGCCGGCGCCTGCTCGCTGAACATCGAATGCCAGCAAAGTCGCATCGATTTCCGCCTCAAGACCCGTTATGTGGACGAGCAGGCCACCGACCTCGATGACGCCTTGGCCCGGCTGAAGAAATACACCGCCGAAGGCAAAGCGATCTCGATCGCGCTGCTCGGCAATGCCGCCACCATCCTGCCGGCGCTGGCCGAGCGCTGCAAGACCGACGCGAGCGTCAAGCCCGATCTGGTCACCGACCAGACCAGCGCGCATGACCTGATCAATGGCTATTTGCCGGCCGGCTGGTCGGTTGAACAGTGGAAGGCCGCCGCGGCCGACCCGGCCCAGCATGCCGAACTGAAGGCCGCCGCAGCCGCCAGCTGCGCGGTCCATGTCAAGGCCATGCTCTTGTTCCAGGCCATGGGCATCCCGACCGTCGACTATGGCAACAATATCCGCCAGGTGGCGCTGGAGCAAGGCGTCAAGAACGCCTTTGACTTCCCGGGCTTTGTGCCCGCCTATGTGCGCCCGCAGTTCTGCGAGGGCCGCGGCCCCTTCCGTTGGGTGGCGCTGTCCGGCGACCCTGAGGACATCTACAAGACCGATGCCAAGATCAAGGAATTGTTCCCGCAGCATGCCCATGTGCACCGCTGGTTGGACATGGCGCGCGAGCGCATCGCCTTCCAGGGCCTGCCGGCACGCATTTGCTGGCTGGGCCTGGGCGAGCGCCATATCGCCGGCCTGGCCTTCAACGAGATGGTCAAGTCAGGCGAGCTCAAAGCGCCGATCGTGATCGGCCGCGACCACCTCGACAGCGGCTCGGTCGCCAGTCCTAACCGCGAAACCGAAAGCATGCAGGACGGCTCGGACGCAGTCTCCGACTGGCCGCTGCTCAACGCGCTGCTGAACACCGCCGGCGGTGCGACCTGGGTCAGCCTGCACCATGGCGGCGGCGTCGGCATGGGCTTCAGCCAGCACAGCGGCGTGGTGATCGTTGCCGACGGCACGGATGCGGCGGCCAAGCGCCTGGAACGCGTGCTCTACAACGACCCCGGCACCGGCGTGATGCGCCATGCCGATGCCGGCTACGAGATCGCCAAAACGACGGCGCGCGAGCGGGGGCTGAATATGCCCATGCTGGATCGTTGAACTAAAAATCGGAACAAAAAATGTCTATTCAACTCGAAATCACCCCTGGCCACATCACGCTGGACCAGTTGCGCCAGATCCGTAACGGCGATGTCCAGCTGAGCCTGCACGCCAGCAGCACCGAGATCATCCGCCGCGCCGCCGCCGTGGTGCAAGCCGCCGCTGCCGGCGATGCGCCGGTCTACGGCGTCAACACCGGCTTCGGCAAGCTGGCCTCCACCCGCATCAGCAAGGAAGACCTGGCCACGCTGCAGTTCAACCTGATCCGCTCGCATTGCGTCGGCGTCGGCGCGCCGCTGCAACCCGGCGTCGTGCGCATGATGCTGGCCACCAAGGCAGCGTCCTTGGCACGCGGCCATTCCGGCGTGCGCGAGGAAGTCGTGCAAAGCCTGCTGGCGGTCTTCAACGCAGGCCTGATCCCCTATGTGCCGGCACAAGGTTCAGTCGGCGCCTCGGGCGACCTGGCGCCGCTCGCGCATATGACCTTGGCCCTGTTGGGCGAAGGTGAAATGCTGGTCGACGGCCAACGCAAACCGGCGCTGGCCGAGCTGCAAAAGCACGGCATCGCGCCGCTGGTCTTGCAGGCCAAGGAAGGCCTGGCCTTGATCAACGGCACGCAGACCAGCACCGCGCTGGCACTCGAAGGCCTGCTGCGCTACGAGATCGTCTTTGCGGCGGCTATCGTCAGCGGCGCCCTGAGCTTGGACGCCGCGCGCGGCAGCGACGGCCCGTTTGACGCCCGCATCCATGCAGTGCGCGGCCAGCCCGGCCAGATCGAGACTGCAGCCGCCTATCGCCAGTTGCTCGCCGGCAGCGCGATCCGCGCCTCGCACCAGGAGGGTGACGAGCGCGTGCAAGACCCTTATTGCCTGCGCTGCCAGCCGCAGGTGATGGGTGCATGCCTGGACCAAAGCCGTTATGTGCGCGATGTGCTTTTGCGCGAAGCGAATGCCGTCACCGACAACCCGCTGGTGTTTGCCAATGCCGACGGCACGAGTGCGATGGTCAGCGGCGGCAATTTCCACGCCGAGCCGGTGGCGCTGGCGGCCGACGCCTTGGCCTGCGCGATTGCCGAAGTCGGCGCGATTGCCGAGCGCCGCATCGCGATGCTGATCGACACCAGCGTGTCGCGCCTGCCGGCCTTCCTGACCGCCAACGCAGGCTTGAATTCCGGCTTCATGATTGCGCATGTGACCGCTGCAGCGTTGGCGAGCGAGAACAAGTCGCTCGCCCACCCGGCCAGCGTCGACAGCCTGCCGACCAGTGCCAACCAGGAAGACCATGTGTCCATGGCCACTTTTGGCGCGCGCCGCCTGGGCCAGATGCTGGACAACACCGCCCACATCATCGGCATCGAGCTGCTGGCCGCCGCCCAAGGCTTCGAGTTCCTGCGTCCGCTGCAAAGCTCGGCGGCCCTTGAGCAGGTGCACGCCCTGGTGCGCAAGACCTGCCCGGCCATGCCCACTGACCACTATATGGCGCCGGACATTGCCCATGCGTTCGAACTCGTCGGCAGCGGCGCGCTGACGCCCTTGGTGCAAAACGTCGGCGGCTTGGTGGTGCTTAACTAACTAAGCTAACACCGCATACACCTGCACCGACTCGGCCTTGCCCTTGAGCAGCACCGGGCCTAGCGACTCGGTGGACACCTCGCCACGCAAGGCATCGTGTGTGGCGGCGTCGATCAGGATGGCGCGTTGCGCCGCCTTGGTATGCGCTTCCAGGCGGGCCGCCAGGTTGACGGTGTCGCCGATGCAGGTGTAGGTGGCGCGTGCATCGGTGCCGGTGTAGCCGGCGATCATCTCGCCGGTGGCGATGCCAACGCCTATCTTCAACGGGGCCCGGCCAGCTGCCACCTGCTCGGCGCTGAATTGGGCCATCATCGCGATCATTTCCAGCCCCGCCGCCACCGCGCAAGCGGCATGTTCGGGCAAGGGCTGCGGCGCGCCAAAGATCGCCATCAACCCGTCGCCAATCATCTGATTGACCACGCCGCCCAGGCCGTTGATGGCATCGAACATCAAGGTGTAATAGGTATTGAGCAGTTCGATCACCTCCTCCGGCGTTTGCTGCTCCACCATGCCGGTAAAGCCACGGATATCGCAGAACATCACCGTCGCCTGCACGCGCCGCCCGCCCAAGGCAAAGCCCGAACTGGCCATGTCTTGCGCGACCTCCAGCGTGGCAAAGCGGCTGACCATATCGCGCTGCGCGTCACGCAGACGTTTCTTCTCCAGGCTGGCATTGATGCGCGCCTTCAGCAGCACCGCATTAACCGGCTTGCTCAGGTAGTCTTCGGCGCCCAACTCGATGCAGCGCACCACGTTCTCCAGCCCCTCCAGCGAGGACGTGACGATCACCGGCAGGTCATGCAACTTGGGGTCCGAGAACATCTCGCTCAGTACCTCGAAGCCGTCCATCTCCGGCATTTCGATGTCCAGCAGCAAGAGGTCGTAGCTCTTCTGGCGCAGCATCTGCAAGGCCAACAAGCCGTTCTCGGCCGTGTCCACCTGGTGGCCGAGCTGGCTGACATGGCGGGTCAGGAGCAGGCGATTGACCCGGTTGTCATCGACCAACAAGAGCCTGCCTGTCCTGTGTTCTTCACGTCGCATGGCACAACTCCTTCAGGGCCTGCGCGGCTAGTCTGTACTCGTCCTCGAGGCGCTGCAACATCAGCGCGCCCTCGGCACCCAAGTCGCTCAGCTTGCTCAACTCCAGCTCCCGCGCCAGCGCGCTGAAAGCCAGGGCTCCGAAGGTACTGCCGTTCGACTTGAGCGTGTGTGCGGCGCGCCTGAACGCGGCCTGATCGCCGCAGCGAAGGGCCTGATGCAGCGCCTGAATTTGCTGTGGTGCTTCCTCCAAAAAGGTCTCGGTAAGCTCCACCACGAACTCGACACCGGCCGCTCCTTGCAAGTCGGTAAAGGTGGGCAGATCTATGGCATTGCTGTTGCTGACGCTGTTGCTGCTGCTTGTCATTTCATGGCCTTTGCTTCAGGTTTGTTTTCGAGTTCGACTGGCAAGCAGGGCTGCAACCAGCGCCTCGACGCGGATCGGCTTGCTCACATAATCGTCCATGCCAGCGGCCATGCAGTCCTCACGGTCGCCCTGCATGGCGTTGGCCGTCATGGCGACGATGCGCGGCCGACTGTCGGGCCAGCGCCGGCCGATCTCGCGGCTGGCGGCCAGCCCGTCCATTTCGGGCATTTGCACATCCATCAGCAGCAGGTCATAGGTCTGGCGCTCCACGCACTCAATCGCCTCGATGCCGTTGCTGGCCACATCGGCTCGGTAGCCCATCTGACTGAGCAGGCGCAGCGCCAGCTTCTGGTTGACCGCGTTGTCCTCGGCCAGCAGGATGCGCAGCGGGTGGCGCTCGGCCATGGCCGCATCAAGCCTGGGTTTGCTGGGCATGGGATGGTGCTCTGTGGCGGCGTGGCCAAAAACGTTCATCAAGGTGTCGAACAACTGGCTCTGGCGCAGCGGCTTGTGCATGCAAGCGGCGAACAGGCCGTCAAACTCCCCAACTTCCTGGCGGCCCAGCGAGGTGAACAGAATCAGCGGCAAGCTCGGCCTGATGGAGCGAATCTGTTTTGCCAACTCAAGCCCGTCCATCTCGGGCATTTGCATATCCAGCACCGCCAGATCGAAGGGCTCGGCATCACTGCGCAGCCATTGCAGCGCTTGCGCGGGCGAGGCGCTGTCCTTGGGCACCATGCCCCATTTGGCCGACTGCAGCGCCAGCAGACGCCGGTTGGTCGCGTTATCGTCGATCACCAGCATGCGCTTGCCTTTCAGCGCCGCTTGCGTACCGATCAAGGCATGGCGACCCGAACCCGTGGACAGATCGGCCTCGAAGACCTGCAGCGTGAAATGAAAGCTGCTGCCCAGGCCGGCGCCCGGGCTTTCCACCCACATGCGCCCACCCATCAACTCGCTCAGACGCTTGCTGATCACCAGCCCCAAGCCGGTGCCGCCATATCGGCGCGTGGTCGAACTGTCGGCTTGGCTGAACTGCTGAAACAGGCGGCCCATGGTCTGCTCGCTCAGGCCGATGCCGGTGTCGTGGACGGTGAAATGCAGCTGCACAAAGCGTCGGCCCCGATAGCCTTGTTCGCCCGGCCCCCCGCCCTCGGGCTTGTCTGCGAGCTTTGCAAAAACCCTGTCTTCAATGCTGCCATCGGCCCGCAGGCGCTGGCTCGCAACCGTCAGCGAGACCTCGCCCTTGTCGGTGAACTTGATCGCGTTGCCGAGCAGGTTCAACAGAATTTGCCGCAAACGAGTTGCATCGCCGGTGATGGCCGCCGGCACCTCGTTGCCGGCATGGGCCTCGAACACATAGGCGATATTGATCTGCTTCTCGAGCGCGCGCTGGCCGAGCAGATCGAACGCCGACTCGATGCAGTCTCTGAGATCAAAGGGCGCATTCTCGAGCTCGATGCGACCGGCCTCGATCTTGGAGAAGTCGAGGATGTCGTTGATGATGGTCAGCAAGGCATCGCCGGAGTCTCGAATGGTCTCGGCATAGTCGCGCTGCTCAGGTGTCAAGGCGGTGTCCAGCATCAGGCCGCTCATGCCGATCACCGCGTTCATCGGCGTGCGGATCTCATGGCTCATGGTCGCGAGAAAGGCACTCTTGGCTTGATTGGCGGCCTCAGCGGAAGCGCGAGCGCGGTTGGCCTCCTCGAACAAACGCTTGTTCTCAAAACGCATCAAGATCGAATCAATCAGCGCATGGTGATAGCGCAGCCCCGCCAACAGCACCGGCACCAGCACGGCCAGCAGCCCCGCAGCGGACAACAAGGGTTCCCTGTCGCCCGCCCACAAGGCGGCCAGCAAGAAGGGCAGCGATAGCATCGAAGTCAAGGCGAACATGCTCGGCAGATAAATGGCCGTGGCCATCGCCACCGCCATCAAATTGAGCGCCAGCGCGATGATCAGCAACATCAAACGTGCCGTGTCCGGCGCAAAAAACAGCAGCGCCGAAACGCCCCACAAGAGGCCATAGCAGGCGTCGAAAGCGAGCTGCAACTTGAGCGCCGTTGCCAAGCGGCCGGCTTGCGTCAAGGCCCGCTGCCGCGGGGCGACGGCCAAGAAATAGGCGGCCGTCAGCAGCAGCATCGCGGCCGCCCAAACCCAAACGCCGCCCCCGACTCCAGCGTTGCTCAGCGCCTGCGCGAAGATCGCAACGCCCCCCAGCGAGACCACAACACCGGTGCGCGTGTTGGCGGACATGATCTGCAACTGGGTCAGCCGCAGACCGTCTCGGCTGCTCGGGTCAAGCTCACTCAGCGCGACCCGACGACTGAGCCGGGTCAGCAGGCCGGGCAAGTGGCCGTTGGTAATTTCGGTCTGCATCTCAACGTTCCTTCACCTGCATCAAGGCCTGCACCAAGGCTTCGACGCGGATCGGTTTGCTCAAATAGTCATCCATGCCGGCCGCGATGCATAACTCCCTATCGCCTTGCATCGCGTTGGCGGTCATGGCGGCGATGTGGGGCCGGGCTGTGGGCCAACGCCGATTGATCTCGCGGCTCGCCTCCAGCCCGTCCATCTCGGGCATTTGCACATCCATCAGCACCAGGTCGTAGGGCTGGCGCTCAAGGCTTTCGATCACCTCGATGCCATTGCTGGCGACATCGGCGCGGTAGCCCATCTGGCTCAGCAGGCGCAGCGCCAGCTTCTGGTTGACCGCGTTGTCTTCGGCCAGCAGGATGCGCAGCGGGTGGCGCGCGGCCATGGCCGCATCAAGCCGGGGTTTGCTGGGCAATGGATGGTGCGGCTCGGTGGGTCGGCCAAAAACGTTCATCAAGGTGTCGAACAACTGGCTCTGGCGCAGCGGCTTGTGCATGCAAGCGGCGAACAGGCCGCAGATCTCCCCCACTTCCTGGCGGCCCAAGGAGGTGAACAGAATCAGCGGCAAGCCCGGCCTGAGCACGCGAATCTGTTTTGCCAATTCAAGCCCGTCCATTTCGGGCATTTGCATATCCAGCACCGCCAGATCGAAGGGCTCTGCATCGCTGCGCAACCATTGCAGCGCTTGGGTGGGCGAGGCGCTGTCCTTGGGCACCATGCCCCATTTGGCCGTCTGCAGCGCCAGCAGGCGGCGGTTGGTGGCGCTGTCGTCCACCACCAGCATGCGCTTGCCCTTGAGCGCCAACTGCGAGCCGATCAGCGCATGCCGACTAGAACTGGAGGACAGGTCGGCCTCGAAGACCCGCAGCGTGAAATGAAAGCTGCTGCCCAGGCCGGCACCCGGGCTCTCGACCCAGATGCGCCCGCCCATCAACTCGCACAAGCGCTTGCTGATCGCCAGCCCCAGGCCGGTGCCGCCATATTTACGCGTGGTCGAGCTGTCGGCCTGGCTGAACTGCTGGAACAAGCGGCTCATGCCTTGTTCGGTCAGGCCGATGCCGGTGTCGCGCACGGTGAAATGCAGCTGCACAAAACGTCGGCCCCGATAGCCCGGCTCGACGCTCGGGCCGGGCGGGGCATTCGGTGACTGGCCCTTGCTTTGAAATACTCGGTCTTCGATGCTGCCATCGGCACGCAGGCGCTGGCTGGCGACGGTCAGCGACACCTCACCCTTGTCGGTGAACTTGATCGCATTGCTGAGCAGATTCAACAGAATCTGCCGCAAGCGCGTCACATCCCCTCTGATGGCCGCCGGCACCTCATTCGCGCCATTGGCCTCGAACACATAGGCGATATTGAGCTGCTTCTCGAGCGCACGCTGGCCGACCAAATCAAGCGCCGACTCGATGCAATCGCGCAGGTCAAACGGTGCGTTCTCCAAATCGATGCGGCCGGCCTCGATCTTGGAGAAGTCGAGGATGTCGTTGATGATGGTCAGCAGCGCATCGCCCGAATCCCGGATGGTCTCGGCATAGTCGCGCTGCTCGGCCGTCAGCTCGGTGTCCAGCATCAGACCGCTCATGCCGATGACCGCGTTCATCGGCGTGCGGATCTCATGGCTCATCACCGCCAGGAACGCGGACTTCTGCCGGTTCGATTCCTCCAGCACGCGGGTGCGCTCTTGCACGCGCTGCTCGGTCAGCGCCTCGTTCAAGCGTTCGTTCTCGAAGCGCATCGCAATCGATTCCCGAATTGCCGCGCCAAATCTATGCGCATAGGCCAACACGCAAGCAGCCAGCAGCAGCACGGCCAGCAGATTGAGCTGGGCAAGCCGGTCGTCTTGCAGCCCGGCGCGCAACACAAAAGGCAGCAACAGTGGCAGCCCGAATGCGTACACAGCCGCATGCCCGGCGGTGGCCATGGCCGCGCTGATCAACATGCCCAGCAAGAGCACATTGAGTATCAGCAAGCGGGTCGGATCGGCATCAAAGAAGAGCCAGCCCGCAAGGCCCCAGGCACAACCGAGCAGACCGTTGTAGACACAGAGCAGCCGCCCCCAATCGCGCTGACGGCCACTCGCCTGCAAACGCAGCCGCTGCGGTGCAAAGAGCGCATACAAGGCCAGCGTCAGCAAGACCAGCAAAGCCCAAGGCAGCAGCCCCCGCAGCTCGCCCTGCCGGGTCAGGGCGAAGCAAAGCAAGAACAAGGACGGTAGGCCGGCGGGAATGCCAAAGCGCATATTCTCGGCGATCAGGGCGTAGCGCACGCCGTCTATCCTCTGCGCTAGGCCGAGCCGCGCAGGCTCGGCACAAGCCCCCTCGGGGCCGGTGGCGTCAACGCCGTCCATCGAGCCGGGATAGCTGAGCTTGCACGACGCTGATTCGGTCCTTGACTTGAAACCCATGGCCCATAGATCTCCCCGATCAGCCGAAGTCGGCCCGCCGCCCTGCGAAAGCGTTCTGCGGCCTTCGCTTCAGAGTGGCAATCTACAACAAGCGGCCCGACTGAGCCATCCCGGCAAACCAGGGGCCACGGCGGTATTAATACCGCCCGGTTGCCCCCGCCACGCGCAGGTACACATAGGCGGCCCAGGCCACCAAGGCCCGGCGCAACACGGCGCGCAAGCCACCACCCAAATATTGCCTATCCACTTGGCGCGACAGCAGCGCGGCGGCATCGAACTGCTTGGCCACGGCCCGTGCGAATTCGGCGTCACGCACGATCACATTGGCCTCCAGATTGAGCAGCAGCGAGAGTGGGTCGATGTTGGAGCTGCCGACCGTCGCCCACTTTTCATCCACGACACAGACCTTGGCGTGCAGATAGGCCGGGGTGTACTCATAAATGAGCACGCCATGGCCAAGCAGCTCGGCATAAAGCGCCTGCGCCGCCATGCCGGCGATGCGGTAGTCGAGCTTGCCCTGCAGGAGCAGGCGCACCTGCACACCGCGCCGCGCCGCATCACGCAAGGCCTTGCGGAAGGCATGGCCGGGGTAGAAATAGGGGGTCATCAGATCGACCCGCTTTTGAGCCGAGCGGATCGCGTCCACATAGGCTCGCTCGATGGTGCGGCGCCGACGCAGGTTGTCACGCAAGACAAAGGCGGCGTAGACGGGATTCAGGCCCGGACTCAATTCCTGCTGCGATTGAGCGCCGCGCCGCCGAGGCTTGCCCGCAGACCTGGGCATGCGCACACCACGCCAAAGCCGCTTCAGCCGCGCCCTGGGCTCGCTGCTGCGCGCCAGAGCCAGCAACTCCTGGCCAAAATCGCCGCCCAGGTAAGCGCGCGTCCACACCGCGCGCGCCGCCTGCGCCACCGCCATCACCAGCGGGCCGCTCACACCGACAGCGAAATCCAGCCGAGGCTGCTCGGTGGCGCCGTGATTGAGGTCGACACAGTCGCCGATGATATTGATGCCGCCGACAAAGGCATGATCGCCGTCGACCACGCAGAGCTTTTGATGCAGGCGGCGCAACTGCCCCGGCTGCAGCCAGCTGTACCAGCGATCGATCGGGCGGAACACCGCCAGCGCCACGCCCGAGCCTTCAAATTGCTGATTCAACCAAGGCAGGCTGGCGCGCGAACCAAAGCCGTCGACGACCACTCGCACCCGCAAGCCGCGCCGGGCCGCCGCCACCAACTGCGCCGCCAACGCCGCGCCGGCCGCATCGAAATGGAAGATGTAAGTGGCCAGCCAGATCTCATGCCGACCACTCGCTATGGCCGCCGCCTGAGCGGGAAATAACTCGTCACCTCCGCGCAGCAGACGCAACTCATTGCCACCGAAAAACTCGGGCTGCGGCACGCCGGCCCAAGCGCGCAGTGAGTCGAGATCCGGCGACTTGCTCATCAGCCCTCGAGCAACTCCAGCTCGGCCAGCAAAGGCAAATGATCGGACATGCGCGCCCAGGCCGGGCCCTTGGGCACCTGCATCGACACGCAGCGCAGGCCGCGCATATAGATGCGGTCGAGCGAGAAAAATGGCAGGCGCGAGGGAAAGGTTGCATGGCGCGAATGGCCCAGCGGTGACCTCGCACGATGGAGGCCGAATTCATGCATCGGTGCGTCAAGCCGCTCACCCCAGTCATTGAAGTCGCCGGCGATCAGCAACAAAGCATCGGGCGGCACATGCTTGCCAATGAACTCGGCCAGCCGCTCGATCTGGCGCACCCGTCCGCTATGAAACAGGCCCAGATGCGCAACCACGGTGTGAATCTCATGGCCCTGCCAGCGCACCGGCACATGCAGCAGCCCGCGTTGCTCGAAGCGGTGGTCCGAAACATCATGATGGCCGATGTCTCCGAGCGGAAAGCGCGACAGCAGCGCATTGCCATGCTCGCCATGCTTGGTCACCGCATTGGTGCGGTAGGCGACCTCGTAGCCGTCCGGCGCCAGGAACTCGGCCTGCCCCTGCTCGGGCCAGCCGAACCAGGTGCGCTGGAATTCTTTGGCTTCCATGTGATGGAAATGCCGCACTTCCTGCAAGAACACCAGGTCGGCATTCAGCGCTTCGACACCCATGCCCAGATTGTGAATCTCCAGCCGTTTTTGCGGCCCCATGCCGCGCACGCCCTTGTGAATGTTGTAGGTTGCGACGCGCAGATGCGGGCGAGTGAACTGGCTATGCGAGGGCTGCACCGAGTGGCTGAAGGCATTGCCATGCGTCATACCGAGGCCTCCAGTTGCTTAGGAAGATGCAGGATCGCCTCGGCATTGGACGGCGAGAAGCACAGATCGGCCGCCTCACGCCAGGGTAGCCAGCGGTATTGCAGATGCTCGCGCGGCGCCAGCCTGACCAAGCTGCCGGCCGGTACTCGGAGGCCGAACACATGCTCGCTATTGTGAGTGACGCCCGGCGCATAACGATGGCGCCAGACGGGGTAAATTTCGTAGCGATTGACCAAGGCCCAGTCACGCAGTTGCTCGGGCGCAGCGACGATGCCGGTTTCCTCCAGCACCTCGCGGCGGGCGGTCTCCGACAGCGGCTCATTCGGCGTGTCTTTGGAGCCGGTCACGCTTTGCCAGAATCCCGGCTGGTCGGCCCGCTCCAGCATTAGCACCTGCAGATCGGGTGTATGAATGACCACCAACACGGATTCAGGAATTTTGTGGATTTGGCTCATCGTTGGCTGTGCGGCGCTTCGGATCGGATCGATTTATAGGCAAAGCATAGCGGAGAGTTGTGGCCAGCGCGCCCGCCGATCCGCATCTATAGTCAGGCAAAGGGTTTGATCGCAAGCCCAGGACTTGTGGCAAGCCGAGCGACCATGAAACTGCTGCCCCGAATTGTTGTCAGCGTGATTTTGCCCATGTTGGCTCTGGCTGGCGTGGCCCTGTATGGCGGCAGCCTGTTGATGCAAAGTTCGCTCTTGGAGGAGCAGCAAGAGCGCGCGCAGGCGACCTTGGCGCAAAGTGTCGGCCGACTGCAACTGAGCCTGGGCGAGGCCCGCGACGCGGTGCGGCTGATGGCGCACTCCGATCCCTTGGCAGGCGCAGATTTGGCGCAAATTGAGCCAGCCTTGCGGCGCTGGCAGGGGGCCAGCGAGCGCTTCGAGTCTTTTCGCTTCCTGGCTCTGCATGAACTTGCGGCCTCCACAGAAACCGCCCTGCCAAAGCTTCCAGCCGAGCTTCCCGCCGAGTTGCTGGCCGCCCTGCGCGCCGGCCAGCAAGCAGTGTCGGCGCCTTCGATCAACGCTGCGTCGGGCGAATTGATTATGGGCATTGCGACGCCGGTATTTGATCAGCGCGGGCGCCAAGTTGGCGCCCTGCTGGCGAACTTGAAACTGGAGCAATTGCTGAGTATTCCCATCGGCAATGCCGCCCAGCGCGACGCACGCCTGATGGTGCTGGATGCCCAGTCCCGCTTGCTTGCAGGTGGCTTGGGCGAGGAGGGTCAAGCGCTGTCCCCAGTCGATGCCGCCAGCCAACCGCAAGCCTTCGCGGTGATGGCCTCGCTGGCGTCGAAAGAGCATGCAGCGGAGCTGAGCCGCATTGCCGTCTCGCACGCCGGCACGCAAGTCATCTGGCAGGCCTTGACCAAACGGGTACCCGAACTCGACTGGCAAGTCATCTACGCCATGCCCGAACAAAGCCTGTTCGAGCGGGCTGCCAAGTTCCAGCAGCGCGGCCTGCTCGGCCTGGGCATCTGCGCGCTGCTGGCCTTGGCGGGTGCCGCGCTGATGCGCCATGTCGTACTGCGTCCTTTGATGCAGTTGCAACTGGCGCAACAACGCTTGCAGGCCGGCGACAGCCATGCGCGTGCGTCGGTGTCCGGCGACGATGAGATCAGCGAACTGGCGCGCTCCTTCAATCTGATGGCCGAAACCCTGGACGCCACAGAACAACGCTTTAGGATGATTTTTGAGGCCTTCCCGCATCCGATAACGCTGGCCAGTTTTCAGGACGGAAACTATGTCGACGTCAACCCGGCGTTCGCAGCGGCACTGGGAATTGCTCAGCAAGAGGCGATTGGCCGTAGCCCGATCGACTTTGGTCTGGTGGCATCGATGGAAGACCTGCTGGTCAAAGGGCAGGAGCTGGCACAGACCGGCAGCTTGGCGCCCGAGCTGCTGCAGACCCAAAATGCCCAGGGTGAAGCGCTGTGGTTGACCTACTCCACCCGCTTGATCGGTTCGGGCCAAGACAAGCTGGTGTTGGCCGTGGCCACCGACATCACCGAGCTGAAGACGGCCGAGGCGCAGCTACGCCAAAGCGAGCAAAGCCTGACCGCCTTGTTCGAATTCGCGCCGCTGCCGATGGCGCGCACCCGCCTGACTGCCGGCAGCGATTCGCCAACGTTCTGGAACCAGGCTTGGTACCGCGCTTTCGGCTACGCCCCGGGCAGCTGCGACGGCATGCCGAGCACTCGCTTTGACTTCTGGGTCGACCCCGCCGAGCGAAGCCGCTTTGTCGACGAGATGGTCCGCAACGAATTCGCGCTCAACCGCCAAGCGCAGCTGCGCCATGCGGACGGATCGGTGCGGCAATGCGAGGTCTCGGGGCGCTATATTGATGTGGGCGGCGAGCGCACGGTGTTAGCCAGTTACCTGGACGTCACCGAAAAGATCCGCATCACCGCCGAGTTGAATCAACTCAACACCCGTTTGGAGGCTCGTGTGGCCGAACGTACCTCCGAGTTGGCCCGCCGAAATCAAGAACTGGACGAGGCCTTGAGCGTACTCAAGCATACGCAGGCCGAGCTGGTGCGAACCGAAAAACTCTCCTCCTTGGGCAGCCTGGTGGCCGGCATCGCGCACGAGTTGAACACGCCGATAGGCAACGCGATGCTGATGGCCACGACCTTGGCGGCGCGTCAAACCGAGTTCGAGACGGCCGTCGCCGAGGGCCTGCGGCGCTCGGTGTTGCAGGAGTTTCTGAGGGGTTTGCGCGAGGCCTGCACCATGCTGGAGGCGAGTCTGGGCCGGGCGGCCGAGCTGATCAGCAGCTTCAAGCAGGTCGCGGTGGACCAGTCCAGCTACCAACTGCGAGACTTCGACCTGCAAGAAGTGCTGCACGAAACCGCTCTGAGCCTCGGGCCCAGCCTCAAGCTCAGTGGCACAAGCCTGGTCGAAGATGTGCCGGCCGGCCTGCTAATGCATAGCTATCCAGGGCCGCTGATTCAGGTCTTCATGAATATCGTCAACAACGCCGTGCTGCATGCGTTCGAGCCGGGTCAAGCAGGCTGCGTCAGGATCAAGGCTCGCGCTCTTGGCGAGGAGCGGGTCTTGATCGAACTCAGCGACGATGGTCGCGGCATGCCGAGCGAACATTTGCAGCGCGCGTTCGACCCCTTCTTCACCACCAAGCTCGGCCAGGGCGGCTCCGGCCTGGGCCTGCACATCGTCTACAACCTGGTGACCGGCTTGCTGGGTGGGCAAGTCCGGCTCAGCAGTGATTCAGGCCAGGGCACAAGGCTCAGCATCGAGCTGCCGCTGCGGGCGCCCCAAGAGCCGAGTTGATGCAACGGACAAAAAAAGGGCAGCCAAGGCTGCCCTTTTTTATGGCTGAGTTGACTCAGGCATTGGTGGCGGCCACCGCATTGCGCAGACGGATATGCAGCTCTTTGAGTTGCTTGTCGTCGACATTGCTCGGCGCGCCGGTCAGCAGGCATTGCGCGCGCTGCGTCTTCGGGAAGGCGATCACGTCGCGGATCGACTCGGCCTTGGTCATCATGGTGACGATACGGTCCAGGCCGAAGGCCAGGCCACCGTGCGGTGGCGCGCCGTATTGCAGCGCGTCGAGCAGGAAGCCAAACTTGTCCTGCGCTTCTTCGGGGCCGATATTGAGCGCGCTGAAGACCTTGCTCTGCACGTCGGCCTTGTGGATACGCACCGAGCCACCGCCCAGCTCCCAGCCGTTCAAGACCATGTCGTAGGCCTTGGAAATGCAGGCGCCGGGGTCCGTCACCATCAAGTCCTCATGGCCATCCTTGGGCGCCGTGAACGGGTGGTGCACGGCGTTCCAGCGGCCGCCCTCTTCGTCTTGCTCGAACATCGGGAAGTCAACCACCCACAGCGGCGCCCAGATGTCGTTGAACAGGCCGTTCGTCTTGCCGAACTCGCTGTGACCGACCTTCAGGCGCAGCGCGCCGATCGCGTCATTGACGACCTTGGCGCGGTCGGCGCCGAAGAAGATCAGGTCGCCGTCTTGCGCGCCGGTGCGGGCCAGGATGTCGGCCACCGCTTGGTCATGCAGGTTCTTGACGATCGGTGACTGCAGGCCTTCGCGGCCCTTGGCCACATCATTGACCTTGATCCAGGCCAGGCCCTTGGCGCCATAGATCTTGACGAACTCGGTGTAGCTGTCGATCTCGCCACGGCTGATCGCCGCACCGCCGGGCACGCGCAAAGCGACCACGCGGCCGCCCTTGGTGGTGGCCGGCGTCGAGAAGACCTTGAAGTCGACCGTGCCCATCACATCGGTCAACTCGGTGAACTCGAGCTTGACGCGCAGGTCGGGCTTGTCCGATCCATAACGGTGCATCGCATCGGCGTAGGTCATGACCGGATAGTCACCCAAGTCAACATTCAAGTTCTTGCTGAAGACGTGACGGATCATGCCCTCGAACATCGCCCGAATCTCTTCTTCGCCGAGGAAAGAGGTTTCGATATCGATCTGCGTGAATTCGGGCTGGCGGTCGGCGCGCAGGTCTTCGTCGCGGAAGCATTTGGTGATCTGGTAGTAGCGATCGAAACCGGCCACCATCAGCAATTGCTTGAACAACTGCGGGCTTTGCGGGAGTGCAAAGAACATGCCGTCGTGCACGCGCGAAGGCACCAGATAGTCGCGTGCGCCTTCCGGCGTACTCTTGGTCAGCATTGGCGTTTCGATGTCGACAAAGCCGCGCTCGTCCAGGAATTTGCGCACTTCCATCGCCACGCGGTAACGCAGCATCAGGTTGTTCTGCATATAAGGGCGGCGCAGGTCCAGCACGCGGTGCGTCAGGCGTGTGGTCTCGGACAGGTTCTCGTCGTCCATCTGGAACGGCGGCGTGACGCTGGCGTTCAGCACTTCCAACTCAAGGCACAAGACCTCGATCTTGCCGCTGGTGAGGTTGGCGTTCTCGGTGCCCGCCGGGCGCAGGCGCACCTTGCCGACGACCTTCAGGCAGAACTCGTTGCGCACGCCCGAAGCGATCGCAAACATCTCGGCGCGGTCCGGATCGCAGACGATTTGCACCAGACCTTCACGGTCGCGCAGGTCGATGAAGATCACCCCGCCATGGTCGCGGCGGCGATGGGCCCAGCCCATCAAGGTAACGGTTTGGTCCTGCAGCTTTTCGCTGACTTGGCCGGCATAACAAGTTCTCATGGGAATACTCCAGTTCTTCTAGGCTGTCGCTGACGACTCGCATCAGCGCTTGGCGAAATTTTTGTTGAGTGTGGCGCTGGTGGCTTATGGCAGCCATCAGGACTGAGCACCTGCCGGAATGCTCAGCCCGGTAGATTTGACCGCCCCTTCGGGTCGGCCGAACCCTGCGGGTTTCGTGTTTCAAAGGGCTGCACATGATGATCGCCTTCTGGCGCCACCACGCCCATCGAGATGATGTGCTTGAGCGCCGCATCGACGCTCATCTTCAGCGGCCGCACCGAGCTGCGCGGCATCATCAAGAAGAAGCCCGAGGTCGGGTTCGGCGTCGTCGGCACATATAAGCTGACATGCTCTTCTTCACCCAAAGCATGTGCGACTTCACCGCTGGGTTTGCCGGTGACGAAAGCAATCGTCCAACTGCCTTGATGCGGGTATTGCACCAGCACCGCCTCGCGAAAAGCATTGCCGCTGCTGGAAAACAGCGTGTCCGAAACCTGCTTGACCGAGCTGTAGATGCTTTTGACGATGGGGATGTTGGAGAGCAGCCGGTCCCATTGCTTCAACCACCACTGGCCGAAAATATTGGCGACGAACATACCGGTGAGGGCCATGCCGCCGACCAGAATCAGCAGACCCAGGCCCGGCACATGACGCAGATCATCGATATTTTGGGCCATCGAGGCCGGCAACAGCGCTTGCGACGCCGCCAGCAGCGAGGTGAAGACGCCATTGATGACGCCCAGCACCCAGAGCAAGACCCAGATGGTGATCGCCAAAGGCAGCCAGACCAAAAGGCCGGTGATGATGTATTTTTTCAAGGCAGTCCTAGGACGAGGCGGTCGGGCTTGCAGCAGGCGCAGGCGCTGTGGCCGCTGCAGGTGCGGCGGCCGGGCTTGCTGCGGCTGCCGGCGCTGGTGCAGCAGCGGGCGCGGCTGCGTCGGCCGGCGCAGCAGGGGCTACGGCGGTGGCCGGTTTGGCGCCGCCGTCCTTGAAGTCGGTGACATACCAGCCCGAACCTTTGAGCTGGAAGCCGGCGGCGGTGACTTGCTTTTGGAAGGCCTCGGCACCACAGGCCGGGCAGGTCGTCAACGGTGCGTCGGAAAGCCTTTGCAAGGCGTCTTTGGCGTGACCGCATTCGGCGCAGCGGTAAGCGTAGATAGGCATGGTCTAAACCGTTGATTCAAAACCGCAAATTATAAAGCCCCGGCAAGACCAAGCGTCGCGCCGGGCGTCAAACGGCGTTGCCATGCGCCAATTTATGGTGCGAAGCATGCACATTCTTGATCGCCTGCGGGCCCAACGAACCGATCAGCATACCGACAACACCGGCCAAGAAACCGGCCAACTGGGCCGGAAAAACATCGCCGGCCGGCGTCAGCTTGAACAAGCCCCAAGCCAGCAGGCCGAGCACCATCGAAAAGATCGCGCCCTGCGTGCTGGCGCGCTTCCAGTAGAGGCCGAACACCAGCGGCACAAAAGCGCCGACCAGGGTGACCTGATAGGCGGCCGAGACCATTTCGTAAATCGGCGTCCCCTCCAGCGCGATCGCATAGGCGCAGACGCAAGCGCTGAATACCAGCACGGCGATGCGCATGGTGCGCAGCTCTTGCTTGTCGCTGATACGCGGGAAAAACTGCCGCCAGATATTCTCGACAAAGGTCACCGACGGCGCCAGCAAGGTGGCCGAGGCGGTGGACTTCAAGGCCGACAAGAGCGCGCCGAAGAAGATCACCTGCATCACGAAGGGCATGCGCTCCATCACCAGGGTGGGGATGACTTTTTGCGGGTCCTCGGCGATCAACTGTGTCGCCTGCTCGGGCATGATGATCAGCGCACTGGTGACCAAGAACATCGGCACGAAGGCGAACAGGATGTAGCAGATGCCGCCGATCACCGGGCCGCGCGTGGCCGCATATTCATTCTTGGCCGACATCACGCGCTGAAACACATCTTGCTGAGGGATGGAACCCAGCATCATCGTGATGGCCGCGGCAAAGAAGAACACGATGTCGTGAAAACTCGGCTCGGGCAGAAACTTGAAGAGCTCTTTGCTGTTGGCCAAGGCAATCACCTTGTCGGCGCCGCCCGCCATATCGGCGGCAAAAAACGCAATGATGCTCAGGCCGACCACCAGGATGATCATCTGGATGAAGTCGGTCACCGCCACCGACCACATGCCGCCGAACAGCGTATAGGCCAGGATCGAGGCCGTGCCTATCAGCATGCCGACAGGAATGCTGATCGCCCCACCGGACAGCAAATTGAATACCAGGCCCAGCGCGGTCACCTGCGCCGACACCCAGCCCAGATAGGACAGGATGATGATGAAGGAGCAGGCCACCTCGACCACCCGGCCGTAGCGCTCGCGGTAGTAGTCGCTGATGGTCAGCAGACTCATCTTGTAGAGCTTGGCCGCGAAGAAGATGCCGACCAGGATCAGGCAGGTGCCGGCGCCGAATGGGTCTTCCACCACCCCATTCAAGCCGCTTTGCACGAACTTGGCGGGGATGCCCAGCACGGTTTCGGAGCCGAACCAGGTCGCGAAGGTCGTAGTGATGATCATCACCAGCGGCAAATGGCGCCCGGCAATCGCGAAATCGGCGGTGTTCTTGACCCGCCTTGCGGCCCACAGACCGATCGCGATGGTGACGAGGAGATAGGCAAAAACCAGGGTCAAAAGCATGGCGGCGGTTCAATAGGTGGCAACAAAACGTGGCGGATTATCTACGCAATGCCTCGTTTTCAATCCCGTGGCGCGCTCAGCGGCAACAGCATTTCAAACACCGTGCCTTGGCCCGGCGTGCTGCTGACGCTGATTTCGCCGCCCAACATCGAATGCACCAAGCTATAGCAGAGGTGCAGGCCCAGGCCATTGCTGCCATGCCCCATGCGGGTGGTGAAGAAGGGGTCGAAGATGTGCGCCAGATGCTCGGGCGCAATGCCTTGGCCGTCGTCGCTAAAAACCAAGCGCGCACGGTCGCCGGGCAAGCGCTCGGCGCTCAGTCGTATCAGGCCGCCTCGGCGTTCGGCAAAGCCATGGATCAAGGCATTCGAGCCCAAATGCTTCAGCACCAAGCCGAGCGAGCCTGGGTAGCTGTCCAAGACCAGATCGCCCTGTAAGACTAGCTGCAAGTCGTGGCCGCCCTCGCGCAGCGCCGAGGCCAGGGCCAGCCGCAGTTCCAAGGCCAACTCGTTCAATTCGAAAGGGCGGCGCGGCTCGCTTTTGCGGTCCACCGCCAATTGCTTGAAGCTGCTGACCAACTGAGCCGAGCTGCTCAGGCTGCGCATCAGCAACTCGGTGCTGAGCTCGGCCTTTTCGCAAAAAGCCTGCAACTCGGAGCGCTTGACGCCGCCGGACTGGACTTGGGCGGCGAACTGGCGCGCGCCATCTTGCAACGTACTGGCGGCCATCAGCCCATTGCCCAGCGGCGTGTTCAACTCATGCGCGACGCCGGCCACCAGCGCGCCCAACGACGCCATTTTCTCCTGCTCAACCAGCTTGGCCTGCGTGCGCTTCAATTGGCGGTAAGCGTCGGCATTGTCCAAGGCCACGGCCGTCGAAGCGGCCAGTGTCTGCAAGATGTCCAGGTGGGTCTGGCTGTAGGCGTCGGGCTGATCACTGAGCACGCTGATGACCCCCTCCACCACACCCTTGATACTCAGCGCCACATAGAGCCCGGAGCGCGAACGCGTCGGCTCGGCCCCGCTCTGCAGCGTCAACATTTGCGAGCTGGCACCGGGCGTGCGTTGGCCCGCATCGACCGCTCGGTTGTCGTGCATGAACTCCCGGATCAACTGGGGCTCACCCGTCATGACGCACAGCGCCGCCGGTTGCTCCGCCGCATCCAAGCTGCGCCGGTAGGGCTTCAGGGCTTGGCCGTGGTCGATGACAAAGTCAAAGGCGATGAAGCCCTCGGCCCGGTTCAAGATCCCGAGTCCGAAGACATTGGCCGGCATCAAGGCCTCGACATGGCGGTGAAGCGTGGCCTGAATGGCGGCGGCGTCCAAGGAGGCAGTCAACTCGCGGCCAATCTCGCTCAGCGTGGCAATTTGCTGACGCTGCGACTGCACCTGCGCGGTACGCCGAGCCACTTTGGCCTCCAAACGTTCTTGCTCAAGCTTCAACGCGCGCAGGCGCCAATGCCAGGCCGCAGCCACGCTCAGCGCCAAACTCACCGCCAGTGCAACCCGAAACCACAGGCTGCGCCACCAAGGCGGCAAGACCTCGATCTCCAGCATCTGCCGGGGTTCGCCCCAGGCACCGTCCGGGTTGGCGGCCTTGGCCAGCAGCCGGTAGCGGCCGGGGTCCAGGTTGGTATAGGTTGCCAAGCCCTCCCCCGGCGGCCCGGCGATCCAGTCGGCATCAAAACCCTCCAGCCGCCAGGCGTAGTGACTCAAGCTCGGGCTGTAATAGTGCATCGCCCGCAAATCGAAGCTGACCATCGCCTCGTGCTGCGTCAACCGAATCGCCCGGGCCAGCGCCAAGGGCCCCTGCACGCCCAGCGCACCCAAACTGCTGGCGGCCTCACTGGGGCTGCTTGACCGAGTCCGAGTCGGATCAAGCTGCGCGAGGGGGTCCACCAAAGAGCGGTTGAAGACGCGAATGTCGGCCAGCACCAAGGGCGGCGCGACCAGGTTGTCCCGCAAACCCTCGGGGCTGAATTGCAGCAGGCCCGCCCCACCATAGAACATTCGACCGTCGGCACTCACCGCACTGCCGCCGAGCGAATAGGTCCAATTGAAAGGGCCACTGGCCGAGGGGTAGTTGCGCAGGGTCTTGCGCTCGGTGTCCAGGCGACAAAGTCCGCGCTCCGACGCAAACCAAAGCGCCCCATCCAGTGCATTCTCAAGCCCATAAATGCTGCCCGCAGGCATGCCGGCCAAACCACGCCATGATTTCAGCTGCCAGCGATCTTTTTGATCCGGCACCGGCAGCAATTCGAACAAGCCCAGCTGCGAGCCGACCCAGATACGGCCTTGCGCATCTTGGCGCAGGTGTTTGATGATCAAGTCAGCGGGCTTGGCCAAGTCAACACTGGGCAAGACCGGCTGCGTGAAGCCCTGCGCCTGCGCATCCCAGAGTTGCAGGCCGCCCTTGGTGCCGAGCCAGAGTCGGCCATCGCGCGCGACCAAAATACTGTCCACCACCTCGTTGCTGAGCGCCAAGGGATCGCCGGTCTTGCGCCTGAAGCGCGTCAACTGGCCATCGGGCCGGATGCGATAGACGCCGCCCGCACTGCCAGCCCAAACATCGCCTTGGGCATCCAGCGCAATTGACGCGATCGAGATGCCGCCGCCCAGGGTTTCACCGAGGGCGATGCGGCGCACCTGCCCGCTGTCCGGGTCAAGCAGAAACAAGCCGCTGTCGCCGCCCACCCAAAGCCCGCGCCCCGGCTGCAACAGCAAGGCTTTTTGATAGGGCATGGGCAGGGTGTCGAGCGGGAATTGTTCGGCCCGGCCGCTGGCCAAATGCAGCCGATTGAGCCCACCGCCATAGGTGGCCGCCCAAACATGTTCGGGGCCGGCGGGCTGCACCGCCATCACGGTTTCATTCGACAAACTGCTCGCGTCACCGACCACCGACAAGTAATTGCGAAAGCCGCCCGAGTTCAGATCCACCAGGGACAACTTGCCGTCGAAGCTGCCCACCCACAAGACCCCGCTGCGGTCCTGAAACAAGCCCGACACACTGGGGCTGCTGAGGCTTTCGGGCACGGCCGGGTGATGGCTGTGTTGCTCGGCTGCCGCGCTGCCGGGGCGCCAGCGCCATAGCCCATGGGCACCGAAGCCAAGCCAGATCGAGCCCTGCGCATCCCGCAGCACCGCATGCAAGGGCGTCTTGGGTAGACCCAGGCGCTGCGGCAGATCAAGCTGGCGCCCGCTCAAGGTGTCAATCACTTGCAAGCCACCCTGGACCCCGATCCAAGCGCCGCCCTGCCCATCCAGCACCATGTGCCGGATATAGGGGTCGGGGTGCTGCGAAGTATTCAGCGGCCAGCGCTGCTGCAGCTTTTGTTCCCGGTCGAGGTGGATCAATTCATGCCCGGCCACCAACCAGACGCCGCCCTGCCCGTCGGAGCTCAAGCCCGACAAACGCAAGGGCCGCCCAGGCGACCAAGGGCTCAGATCAGGAATTTCGACCGTGCTGAAGCTGCGCCGCTCGGTGTCATAGCGCAACAAGTCGAGCGGCGTTTGCACCCAAACCTGATGCGCGCCGGCGGGCGCCAGGCCCGCCACCCGGCGGCTGATCGGCACTCGGCGCTCTCCGGGCAAGCCGATGCGGCGCACCGTTTCTGTCAATAGATCGAATTCATCCAGGCCTCCGCCGGTGCCCAGCAAGAGCTTGTCGGCCCCCAGCAGAAGCTGGCTATGCACATCGGGATGGCTGAGCGAATGCGGATCGGTTGGGCTGGGGCTGAACAGGCGGCCGCGTCGGCCGTCATAGCGCAGCAGGCCGTCATCGGTGCCCAACCACATCACGCCCTGCGAATCCTGCACCGCGCTCAGCATTATCGAATGCTGACCCATTTGCGCGGGTCCGAGATGCTCGAAGCGCAGGCTCTGCAAGCCAGAGCCCGCCCATGCAAGCGGCAGCAGCGACAAGGCGATGCTGCAGCAAAGCAGGAAATCTTTGATCCAGGGCATGGGCAGAGCCTATGCGAAATCCTGTCGCGCGCCTATACGGAGCTGCGCCCCGCCAAAAACAAATGCGTCAAAAAATATTCAGCCGCAACAGCATGTGGGTCGCAAGCAAGCCCATGGAAAAACCGATCGCGCCGTAAAGCAAGGCCCGCAACAGGCCGTTGGTGCGCCGCTGTTCCAGCACCAAGGCCTCCAAGGCGCGGGCGTCCTGGGGCGAAGCTTGGCGCTTCAAGGCATCGTGCAGCAGGCGCGGCAACTCGGGGAAGAGCTGGGCGTAGCGCGGTGCTTCCTTCTTGATCTGATTGAGCAAGGCGCGCCAACCGACCTGCTCGTTCATCCAGCGCTCCAAAAATGGCTTGGCGGTGGCCCACAGGTCCAACTCGGGGTCGAGTTGACGGCCCAAGCCTTCGATATTGAGCAGCGTCTTTTGCAGCAAGACCAGTTGCGGCTGGATTTCGACATTGAAACGGCGCGAGGTCTGAAACAAACGCATCAAGACCTGGCCGAGCGAAATATCCTTCAAGGGCCGATCAAAATGCGGCTCACAAACCGCCCGCACCGCGCTCTCCAACTCATCGACCCGCGTGCCCGCCGGTACCCAGCCCGAAGCAATATGCAACTCGGCCACTCGCTTGTAGTCGCGCTGGAAGAAGGCAATGAAATTCTGCGCCAGATACTCTTTATCGACCTCGGTCAGCGTACCGATGATGCCGAAGTCGAGCGCGATATAGCGTCCGAAGGTGGCCGGATTCAGGCTGACCTGGATATTGCCGGGGTGCATATCGGCGTGAAAAAAACCGTCGCGAAAGACTTGCGTGAAGAAGATCGTCACGCCGTCGCGAGCCAGCTTGGGGATGTCGATGCCGGCATCCTTGAGCCGCTCCAGCTGCGAGATCGGCACGCCATGCATGCGCTCCATCACGATCACGTCGGAGCTGCACATATCCCACATCATCTCGGGCACCATGACCAGGTCCAACCCGCTCATATTGCGCCGCAGCTGCGCCGCATTGGCGGCCTCGCGCACCAGATCCAGCTCGTCATGCAGATAGGTGCTGAACTCGGCCACCACCTCACGCGGCTTCAGGCGCCGGCCATCGGCCGACAGGCGCTCGATCCAGACCGCAATCGTGCGCAGCAAGGCCAGATCGTCGTCGATGGTGTCCAGCATGCCGGGGCGCAAGACCTTGACCGCGACCTCGCGGCCGTCTTTGAGTGTGGCGAAATGCACTTGCGCGATCGAGGCGCTGGCGACCGGCTCGGCCTCGAAGCTGCCGAACAGCTCTTCAACCGGTCGGCCAAAAGCCTTCTCGACCAAGGCGCGCGACTCGGCGGCCGGGAACGGCGGCACCCGGTCTTGCAGCTTGGACAACTCCTCGACCATGTCCTCGGGCACCAGATCGCGCCGGGTCGACAGGACCTGGCCGAACTTGACAAAAATCGGGCCCAGATGCTCAAGTGCCAAGCGCAGGCGAACGCCGCGCGGCTGCTCCCAGCTGCGACCCAGCGAGATGGTCCGACGCAGCAAACGGAAGCGTTTGCGCCGAAAACCCGACAGCGCCAGCTCATCCAGGCCAAAGCGCAGAATTGTCCAGACAATGACGAACAGGCGCGCGAAGTACCTCATGCGCCGCTGCGCCCGGCCGGCTTGAAGGCCGAAGCGCCGCGCGCCAAGGCGGCGACCGCCGTAGTGGCGGCCCGCCCCCAGGTCGAGAGTTGATGGGCGGCAGCCGGGCCAACCAGCCCCGCCAAGTCATCCTCGATGTCCCAGCGCAGGTTCTCCATCAGCCAACTGATCTCACCGGCAAAAGCCGCATCGCCCTGCACCGACACGCTGGGTCGCTCACCCAATAGCGCGCCCAAGGCGAGCAATGCTGGGTTGGCGGCGTCCAACTCGATGCGCAGCGACGCGGCCAGGTCGGGCATGTCCTGACGCTCGAACAGACCGGCAGGGGTCACGGCCAGAGCCAAGTCTGGCGCGGCCGGCAGCAGCGTCGGCCAATTCTGCAGATGCAAAACAACAGCCCGGCCCGCAAATGGCAGCAAACGCGCCATTGCGTGGGATTCACGGGTCAGGACATGATTCAGTAACAGGATCATGCGATCCTGCGCGGCTGGCGTCGCCAGGCTCATCCAATGTTTCAGCATGGGCAGATTGTAGGCAGTCGCAAGCCGCCGCCGCCCTAACGGGTGCAACGCGGCGAAAGCGTGCTCAATCTGAGCGAGAATCCAACCCCAATTGACCGCCCCGTGAGAATGCGGGATGGCAGGTTCGGCCAAGAGCGCCTTGGTCAAGCCGCACTAATAAGCGTGAAGCCAATCCGGCAGCAAGGATGCGAGGGAGATCGATGTTCGAGGACCGAAGTTACAAGAGAACGTTCTACAGCGCGCCGCAGTCGGTTGAGTCCTTGATTGCCGCCTTCATGGAGCCCAGCATCATCGTGCTGTGTTTTTTGGCTGTGAGCGCCTATTTTGGCGAGCCGATTCTCAGGTCCGGACTGACGCTGTGCTTGCTGGTATTCGCCCTGACCTTCCCTGGGCGCAACCGCTTCTCCGGTAGCAGCAGCATCAGCGCCGTCGTTGATGTGCTGAGTTCTTGGCTGGCCCTGCTGGTAATTCTTGCCCTGTGCGGATACGCCACCAACAGCATGGGCTACTTCGAAAACGAGGTCCTGTATTGGTGGGCCGGTCTGACGCCTATCCTGCAAGTTATTGCCATCCAAGGCGGCCGCTGGGAGCGCGCGAGGCGCACTCGCGGTGCACGCCGCGGCGCCGTCATCGTCGGGGCCGGCCCACTTGGCGCCAAAGTGGCACGGGCGCTGAACGCGGGAGCCGATCAAGGCATCGACTTCCTCGGCTACTTCGAAGACAGACAAGATGACCGCCTGCACGAGGACTCGCGCAACAAATTGCTGGGCCGACTCAGCGAGTTGAGTGAGTATGTGCGCACGCACAGCATTCGCGAGGTCTATATCACCCTGCCGCTGGGCTCGCAACCCCGCATCGTGCAATTGCTGGAGCAGGTTCAAGGCACCACGGCGTCGCTGTTTTTTGTGCCCGATGTGTTTGGCATCAGCATTATTCAGGGTCGCCTGCAAGACATGAATGGCGTGCCGGTCGTGGGCATTTGCGAGACCCCGTTCACCGGCACCAATGAGTTGGTCAAACGTATCAGCGATATTGTGCTGGCCAGTTTGATCTTGGTGCTGATTTCACCGATTTTGTTGGCGGTGGCGATTGGCGTGAAGCAAAGTTCGCCCGGCCCCATCATCTTCAAACAGCGCCGAAACGGCCTGGACGGCGAAGAAATCATCGTTTACAAATTTCGCTCGATGAGTGCGCAAGACAATGGGCAAGTCGTCAAGCAGGCGACCAAAGAAGACCCGCGCATCACCAAATTCGGAGCCTTCATTCGACGCACCTCGCTGGATGAATTGCCTCAATTCATCAATGTGCTGCAGGGCCGCATGAGCATCGTTGGCCCGCGCCCGCATGCCGTCGCGCATAACGAGGAGTATCGCAAGCTGATCAAGGCCTATATGGTCCGGCACAAAGTCAAACCAGGCATTACAGGTTGGGCCCAGGTCAATGGTCTGCGCGGCGAAACCGACACCATCGATAAAATGGAAGCTCGGGTTGAATATGATCTGGAATATCTGCGCAACTGGTCGCTGGGTCTGGACCTGCAAATCATTGCGCGCACCGCCCGTTTGATGCTGTTTGATCGCAACGCATATTGAACGCCATCGCGCCAGTGGATCTATCTAATTTTGCCGAACCCAATTTTCTCTAGGACATTCATGCCGCACGCGCAACGACGATTGTTACTGACCTCGGTCTGCCTGCTCGCATGGGCCAGCGCCACGCCGGTCTGGGCCGAGTCCAACCCCTACTACTATGGCGGCTCGCTGGGCTTCAACCGGGTTTCCAATATCTACCGCTCGGTCTTCAGCCCGAACGACGACACCGTCGCCACCGCCAGTTTGTTGGCCGGCATCAACCAACCGATAGGCCGCCAGCGGGTCTATGCCGACATCAACGTCAACACCAATCGCTATAGCAAGAACACCGATCTCAATAACGTCGGCTACACGGCCAAGGGTGGCCTGGATTGGTCGACCCTGGAGCGCCTGTCCGGCACCATCAGTGTCGACAATAGTCAAGCGCTGAGCACCTATACGGAGCGCACCGAGCTCGCGCTGCGCAAGAAAAACACCGAGAACAACAACAATTTGAATGGTGTGGTTCGGCTTGGTTTGGTCACGAAATACTCGCTCGAGGTCGGCGCCGGCCACCGGACCAGGCGCTTCAGTGCCGATGAATATACTCAGTTCGAGTTTGATCAGAATCGCTATTCGCTCGGCGTCGTCTATCAACCGAGCACCGATTTGCGCTTCGGCGTTGCCGGCCGCGCCACCAATGACAAATACCCGGCCTATGTGCGGACTTTCACCATCCCTGGCTTGCCGCAGCCGATTTCAATTCCCGTCGCCGCACGCGAGTTCGAGCGCAAGGACCTTGACTTCACCAGCCGCTGGGTCGCCAGCGGTGCTAGCACCATTGAAGGCCGCATCAGTACCGGTCGATCCAAGGTCAAGCAAGGCGTTGCCAACGACTTCTCCGGCCTGACCGGCCAGATCACCTGGGGCTGGCAACCCACCGCAAAATGGAACATTTCCAGCAGCCTCAGCCGCGATACCGGCCTGGAATCTTCGTTCAGCAATGCCAATACCAGCTCCGAGCAAGACCGGATTACCAATGGCTTGCAAGTCAATGCGACTTACGAGCTGACCGGCAAGGTGTTCCTGACCGGTGGCCTCAGCACCGCCAAGAGCCGCCGTGTCTATGACACCGCCGGCAATCATTCCGAAGATTACGATCGCGACAATGCATTCAACCTGGGCGCTCGCTGGCAGTACTCGCGCGGCATCACCATGGGTTGCCAATTCAACAAGTCCTCACGCAGCAGCTCGCAAGAAATCTACGCCTACGACGCCAACAGCTACGGCTGTTACGGTCAAATTCTGCTGTACTGAAGCTCACAGCCCATGTCTACACGCATCTTGCTGACCGGCGGCGCCGGCTATATCGCCTCACACACCTGGTTGGCCCTGCAAGCGGCCGGCTTCGATGTGGTCGGGGTCGACAATTTCTCCAACAGCTCGCCCGAGGTGCTGAACCGTTTGGCGCGGCTCAGCGGGCAAACACCAATGTTCGAGCGTGCCGATGTCTGCGACGCCGTCGCGATGAACGCCGTGTTCGAGCGCCATCGCCCCGATGCCGTCGTTCATTTCGCGGCCTTCAAGGCGGTCGGTGAATCGACCTCCCAGCCGCTCAGCTATTACCGCAACAACCTCGGCGGTCTGGTCAATATCTGCGAGACCATGACCCGCTTTGATTGCAAGCGCATGGTCTTCAGCTCCAGCGCCACGGTCTACGGCGTCCCCGAAAAGCTTCCCTTGCGCGAAGACGCGGCGCTCTCAGCCGTCAACCCTTATGGTGCGACCAAGCTGATGGGCGAGACCATTCTGCGCGATCTGGGTGCCGCCGACCCGGCTTGGCAAACCGCCGCATTGCGCTACTTCAATCCGGTCGGTGCGCATGCCAGCGGCCTGATTGGCGAAGACCCGCGCGGCACACCGAACAATCTGATGCCTTATGTGGCGCAGGTCGCCGTCGGTCGGCGCGAGCGCCTGCAGGTTTTCGGCGATGACTATGACACGCCCGATGGCACCGGTGTGCGCGACTACATCCACG
This sequence comes from Roseateles oligotrophus, assembly GCF_025717515.1. Lineage (GTDB taxonomy): Bacteria > Pseudomonadota > Gammaproteobacteria > Burkholderiales > Burkholderiaceae_C > Paucibacter_A > Paucibacter_A oligotrophus. Next base: position 373,309 of record NZ_JAJIRN010000008.1, on the reverse strand, counting down.
TCGTCGACCTCGCCGAAGGGCATGTAGCCGCTCTGCGCTTTCTCTTGGACGGCAAAGAATCGATCACCGCCAATATCGGCACCGGCCGGGGCTATAGCGTGCTCGACCTGGTCAAAGCCTATGAGGCGGCCAGTGGGCGCAGCGTGCCTTACGACATCGTCCCCCGTCGTGCCGGCGATGTGGCGGCCTGCTATGCCGACCCCCAACTCGCCCGTGAGCGCCTGGGTTGGCAAGCTCGCCATGACATCAAGCAAATGTGCGAGGACAGTTGGCGCTGGCAGAGCATGAATCCGCAAGGCTTTGTTTGATTGATTCTCACCAAAATTCTGGATCCCTGAAATGTCTTTGATTCAAGTTCAACCCGTCATCATGGCCGGCGGCAGCGGCACACGCCTCTGGCCACTGTCGCGCGCCGGCTTCCCCAAGCAGTTCCTCGTGCTGTCCGGCAATACCAGCTTGTTTCAACAGGCCGCGGAACGCCTGGCGGCGCTGAGCGCGGTCGACATCGCCTTGGCCGGGCCGGCCATCATCGGTAACGAGGAACACCGCTTTTTGGTGCTCGATCAACTGCGCGAAACCGGCCAAGACACCAGCGGCGTTCTGCTCGAGCCAATGGGCCGCAACACCGCACCCGCGCTGACGCTGGCGGCGCTGCATGCCTTGGAAGCCGGCGCCGATCCGGTGCTGGTGGTGACGCCCGCCGATCAGACCGTGGCAGACGGCCCGGCCTTCACGGCGGCGCTGCAGCAGGCGATCCGTCAGGCGGCCGATGGGGCCATCGTGATTCTGGGCATCACGCCCGATCGCGCCGAGACCGGCTTTGGCTATATCCGTACCGAAGCGGACGCGTCCGGATTGGGCGTGGCCCAATTTGTGGAAAAACCTGACGCCGCCACCGCCGAGCGTTATGTGGCCGAAGGCAGTTACTTCTGGAACAGCGGCATGTTTGTGCTGCGTGCCTCGGTCTGGATGAAGGCGCTGGAGCGTTTCCGCCCCGACATCGCCGCCGCCACTCGACTGGCCTGGGCGGCCCGCAGCGTCGACGCCAAATTCATTCGGCCCGGCAAGGTCGAATTCGCGGCCGTACCGTCCGAGTCGGTCGACTATGCGGTGATGGAACGATGCCCCGGCAGCGATATTGCGCTGCGCATGTTGGCGCTGGACGCCGGCTGGAACGACCTCGGCGCCTGGGACGCCGTCTGGCAGGTGGCGGACAAGGATGCCGACGGCAATGCCGCGATCGGCGACGCGATCTTCAGCGACAGCCACAACACCTTGGTACATGCGACCAGCCGCTTGGTCAGCGTGGTCGGCCTGAGCGATGTGGTCGTAGTGGAGACGCCCGATGCGATTCTGGTCAGCGACCGCGCGCGCAGCCAGGAAGTGAAGAAAATCGTCGCGCGCCTGGACGCCGAAAAGCGCGGCGAGCAAACGCTGCACCGCAAGGTCCACCGTCCCTGGGGTTGGTACGACAGCATAGACTCGGGCGAGCGCTTCCAGGTCAAACGCATCATGGTCAAGCCCGGCGCAACGCTGAGCCTGCAGATGCACCACCACCGCGCCGAGCATTGGATTGTTGTTTCCGGCACCGCCGAGATCACCAATGGGGACAAAGTATTCCTGTTAAGCGAGAACCAAAGCACATATATCCCCCTGGGCCAAACGCATAGGCTGGCCAATCCGGGTAAGGTGCCGCTGGAAATTATCGAGGTACAGTCCGGCTCCTATTTGGGCGAGGACGACATCGTGCGTTTTGAAGATACCTACGGTCGAAACTGAGACCGAGGTTGACTATTAATTCGATTTTGGGGAATAGAAGATGAGCGAGAAGAACGTCATTGCTGTCGTGGGTTTGGGTTATGTGGGCTTGCCCCTGGTGATCGAGTTCGGCAAACATGGCCGCACCATCGGTTTTGATATCGCCAAGGACAAGGTCGCCAAGTGCCAGGCCGGCGTGGACCCCTCGCGCGAGTTGAGCGACGAGGAAATGAGCCAGTCGCCGCATGCCGAGTACAGCTTTGATCCGGCCTGCTTGCGCGAAGCCGATGTCATCATCGTCGCCGTGCCCACACCGGTCGACGACGCCCATATCCCCGACTTCCGCCCACTCGTCGGCGCCAGCACCAGCGTCGGCCGCAACCTCAAAAAGGGCGCGATCGTCGTCTACGAGTCGACCGTCTACCCCGGCGCCACCGAAGAGGTCTGCATCCCGGTGCTGGAGCGCGAGTCGGGCCTGAAGTGGAAGCAGGACTTCTTCATCGGCTACAGCCCCGAGCGCATCAACCCGGGCGACAAAGAGCACACGCTGACCAAGATTCTCAAGATCGTTTCCGGCGATACGCCCGCGACGCTGGACACCGTCGCCAAGGTCTACGAAAAGATCATCATTCCCGGCGTCCACCGTGCCGCCAGCATCAAGGTGGCCGAGGCCGCCAAGGTGATCGAGAACACCCAGCGCGACCTCAATATCGCCTTGATGAACGAGCTGTCCATCATCTTCGACAAGATCGGCATCGACACCTCCGAGGTGCTCGAAGCGGCCGGCACCAAATGGAACTTTCTGAAGTTCAAGCCGGGCCTGGTCGGCGGCCATTGCATCGGCGTCGACCCTTATTACCTGACGCACAAGGCCGATATGCTGGGCTATCACCCGCAGGTGATTCTGGCCGGCCGGCGCATCAATGACGGCATGGGCAAGTTCATCGCCGAGCAGACCATCAAGCAGATGATTGCGGCAGGCAGCGCAATCAAGGGTGCCAAGGTCAACGTCCTGGGCCTGACCTTCAAGGAAGACTGCGCTGATCTGCGCAACTCCAAGGTCATCGACATCATCACCGAGCTGAAGACCTATGGCGTCGAGGTGAGCGTCACCGACGCGGATGAAGCGGTGCATGAGTACGGCGTGCGGCCGGTCACTTGGGGAGAGTTGCCCAAGGCCGACGCAATCGTCGCGGCCGTCGCTCACAAGAGCTACAAGCAATTGAGCACCGCAGAGATCGCCGACAAGTTGGTGACCGGCGGCGCCTTCATTGACGTCAAGGCTGCCTTTGACCAACAAGCCTTGCAAGCCGCCGGACTGCGTGTCTGGCGTCTGTAATTTGGGATTGATATGACCATACTCGTCACCGGCGGCGCCGGCTTTATCGGCAGCAATTTCGTACTGGATTGGCTGAGCTCTTCGGACGAGCCGGTGGTGACGCTGGACGCGCTGACCTATGCGGGCAATCTGGAAAATCTGGCCTCGCTCGCCGGCGACGCGCGCCATATTTTCGTCAAGGGCGATATCTGCGATGGCGCGTTGGTCGCCAAGCTATTGGCCGAGCACCAGCCGCGCGCTCTGCTGCACTTCGCCGCCGAGAGCCATGTAGACCGGTCCATCAGCGGGCCCGGCGCCTTTATGCGCACCAATATCGAAGGCACTTACACGCTGCTTGAAGCGGCGCGAGCCTATTGGAGCGAGCTGGGCGAGGCGGACAAGGCGGCGTTCCGCTTCCACCATGTGTCGACCGATGAGGTCTATGGCTCGCTCGGCGCGGATGACGCGCCGTTTGCCGAGACCAAGACCTACGAACCCAACAGTCCCTATTCGGCCAGCAAGGCCGCCAGCGATCATTTGGTGCGCGCCTGGCATCACACCTATGGCCTGCCGGTCTTGACGACCAACTGTTCGAACAATTACGGCCCGCTGCATTTCCCCGAGAAGCTGATCCCGCTGATGATCGTCAACGCGCTGGCCGGCAAGGCGCTGCCCATCTATGGTGACGGCAAGAATGTACGGGACTGGTTGTATGTCACCGACCATGCCTCGGCGATCCGTGCCGTGCTGGCGGGCGGGCGTTTGGGCGAAACCTACAACATCGGCGGTTGGAACGAGATGACCAATCTGGACATCGTGCACACCGTCTGCGCGCTGCTGGATGAGCTGCGCCCCGATGCCGGCGGCAGCTACAAGCGCTTGATCACCTACGTCAAGGACCGCCCCGGCCATGACAGGCGCTATGCGATCGACGCCCGCAAGATTGAGCGCGAGCTCGGCTGGCGACCGGCCGAGACCTTTGCGACCGGCATCCGCAAAACGGTGCAGTGGTATCTGGATCACCCCGAATGGGTGGCACGGGTGCAGAGCGGCGCTTATCGAGATTGGGTCGCTCAGCAATACACCGCATGAAAATTCTGCTTCTCGGCAAGAACGGCCAAGTCGGCTGGGAGTTGCAGCGTGCGTTGGCGCCGCTGGGTGAGTTGATCGCACTGGATCGTCATCAAGGTGGCGACTTGGCAGACAGCGCCGGATTGATCGCGGCAGTACGTGCAGCTGCGCCACAAGTGATCGTCAACGCCGCCGCCTACACGACGGTCGACAAGGCCGAAACCGATCAAGATCTGGCGCGGCAAATCAACGCGACCGCACCTAGCCTATTGGCCGCCGAAGCCAAGGCCTTGGGCGCCTTGCTGATTCACTACAGCACGGACTACGTCTTCGACGGCAGCGGCGACCAGGCCCGCGATGAAAATGCGGCCACCGCGCCCTTGAGCGTTTACGGCGCCAGCAAATTGGCCGGTGAGGATGCGATTCGCGCCACTGGCTGTGAACATCTGATCCTGCGCACCAGCTGGGTTTATGCGGCACGCGGCGGCAATTTCGCCAAGACCATGTTGCGACTCGCGACTGAACGCGAGCATTTGAAGGTGATTGCCGACCAGATCGGCGCACCGACCGGTGCCGACCTGCTCGCCGACCTGACAGCTCATATGCTCAGAGCCACCTTGACTCAACCCTCGCTGAGTGGCACCTACCACGCGGTGGCCGCCGGTGAGACCAGCTGGCATGCCTACGCCAAGCATGTGATCGAATTTGCTCGGCTACATGGCAAGCCCATCAAGGTTGCTGCAGACCAAGTGCTGGCTATACCAAGCAGTGATTACCCGACGCCGGCCCGGCGGCCGCTGAACTCGCGGCTGTCCACCGAAAAATTGCAACATGCTTTCGGGCTCTGCTTGCCGCATTGGCAAGTCGGTGTCGAGCGCATGCTGTACGAAATTCTTTAAAGGGGTATTCATGACAAAGAATCGCAAAGGCATCATCCTCGCCGGCGGCTCCGGCACGCGCCTGCACCCCGCCACGCTGGCGATGAGCAAGCAGTTGCTGCCGGTCTATGACAAGCCGATGGTGTATTACCCGCTGGCCACCTTGATGCTGGCCGGCATCCGCGACATCCTCTTGATCAGCACGCCGCAAGACATTCCGCGCTTTGAGGCCTTGCTCGGCGACGGCAAACGCTGGGGCCTGAATATCAGCTACTGCGTGCAACCCAGCCCGGACGGCTTGGCCCAAGCATTTATCCTGGGCCGCGACTTCATTGGCGGAGCCCCTAGCGCCTTGGTGCTGGGTGACAATATTTTCTATGGCCATGACTTCCAAGGCCTGCTCGCTAACGCCAACGCCAATCAGACCGGTGCGACCGTTTTTGCCTACCATGTGACCGACCCCGAGCGTTACGGTGTGGTCGAGTTTGATGCGCAGAAAAAAGCTATCTCGGTCGCCGAAAAGCCGACGCAGCCGAAGAGCAATTACGCCGTCACCGGCCTCTACTTCTACGACGAGCAGGTCTGCGATATCGCCGCCGCCATCAAGCCCAGCCCGCGCGGCGAGTTGGAGATCACCGACGTCAATGCCCAGTACCTCAGCCAGCAGCAACTGCAGGTTGAGATCATGGGCCGCGGCTACGCCTGGCTGGACACCGGCACCCATGACAGCCTGCTGGAAGCCGGGCAGTTCATCGCCACGCTGGAAAAACGCCAGGGTCTGAAGGTCGCCTGCCCGGAGGAAATCGCCTTCCGTTCGGGCTGGATCACCGCTGATCAATTGGCCGCCTTGGCCAAGCCCTTGGCCAAGAATGGCTACGGTCAATACCTGCAAAAGCTGCTGAACGATAAAGCCTTCTGATGAAGATCACCACTACCAGCCTGCCCGAGGTCTTGATCATCGAGCCCAAGGTGTTCGGCGATGCGCGCGGATTTTTCACCGAAAGCTGGAACGAGGCCAGCTTCAACAAGGCGGTCGGCTCCGAGGTCCGCTTTGTGCAGGACAACCATTCCCGCTCGGCCCGCGGTGTGCTGCGCGGTCTGCACTTTCAACTGCCGCCCCACACGCAAGGCAAGCTGGTGCGGGTGGTCAGCGGTGCGGTGTTCGATGTGGCGGTCGATATCCGCCGCTCAAGCCCCAACTTCGGCCGCTGGGAAGGGGTCGAACTGAGCGCCGAGAACCAGCGCCAGCTCTGGGTGCCGCCGGGTTTTGCCCATGGCTTTCTGGTGCTGAGCGAAACGGCCGACTTCCTCTACAAGACGACCGACTACTACGCGCCGCAATGCGAGGGCGCGGTGCGCTGGGACGACCCCGCGATCGGCATCGAATGGCCTGACACCGGCGTGCCCGCACTGCTGGCGGACAAGGACGCCCGCGCGGCATTGCTGGCCGAGGCCAGGCTGTTCGATTAGCTCAAGTTAAGGGCCGAGCCACGGCCGATGCCGTGATGCTCGATCCCCAAGGCCTTCATCAGGGCCGGCTCGTATTGATTGCGGCCATCGAACACCACGGGTTGCTTCAATGTCGCTTTGATGGCCTCGAAGTCCGGGCTCTTGAACTCCTTCCACTCGGTCACCAGCAGCAAAGCATCGGCGCCTTCCAGCGCCTGCTCGGCGCGCTCGCAAAAGCTCAGGCCCCGCAGATCGGCCAGCAAGCGCTTCGCTTCGACCATCGCCACCGGATCGTAGGCCGTGACAGTCGCGCCCCGTCGAATCAATTCGTGCACGATCACCAAGGCCGGGGCTTCGCGCATATCGTCGGTATTGGGCTTGAAGGCCAGACCCCAGATGGCGAAATGGCGGCCGCTCAGGTCGGGGCCAAAACGCGCCACCACCTTGTCCACCAGCACCATTTTTTGACGTTCGTTCGCCTGCTCCACCGCCGTCAGCACCCGCAAAGAGATGCCTTGGAGCTGCGCCGACTGCACCAAGGCCTTGACGTCCTTTGGGAAGCAGGAGCCACCATAGCCGGCGCCGGCATACAAGAAACTGTAGCCAATGCGCGGATCGGAGCCTATGCCCCGACGAACTAACTCGATATCTGCGCCGACCGTTTCGGCCAGCAGCGCCATCTCGTTCATGAAGCTGATGCGCGTGGCCAACATCGCGTTGGCCGCGTATTTGGTGAATTCGGCGCTGCGCAGATCCATCACGATCATGCGGTCGTTGTTGCGCGTGAACGGTGAATAAAGCGCCCGCATGAACAGCGTTGCCTGCTCATCGTCGGAGCCGATGATGATGCGGTCGGGCTTCATGAAGTCTTCGACCGCAGCGCCCTCCTTCAGGAACTCTGGGTTGGAGACGACCGAGAAGGCCAGCGTCGAGCCGCGTTTGGCCAACTCTTCGGCCACGGCGGCCCGCACCTTGTCGGCCGTTCCGACCGGCACCGTGCTCTTGTCGACGATCACCTTGTAATCGGTCATGCGGGCTCCGATCGAGCGCGCCGCCGCCAGCACATATTGCAGATCGGCCGAGCCATCTTCATCGGGCGGCGTGCCGACGCCGATGAACATGATGGTGCCGTGGTTGACCGCGCGGTCCACATCGGTGGTGAACTGCAAACGCCCGGCGGCGACGTTTCGCTGCACGATTTCAAGCAGACCGGGCTCATGGATCGGAATTTCACCGGCGTTCAGAACCCGGATCTTTTCCGCATTGACGTCCAGGCACAGCACATGATTACCCATCTCCGCCAGGCAAGCGCCCGTCACCAGGCCAACGTAGCCGGTGCCAATTGCTGTAACTTTCATGTCTCTTCTCCTTGATGGTTTGATGCAAGGACCAAACTCGCAGCCTCTATGCTCCGGCTAGACTACGCGGCGACTGTGTAGACACTGTGAAACGTTCAAAACGATCGCCCTCCGTTCACGCGCGGCATTTGCCCGGACAATCTGCCGATGATCCTTCCCGCCACCGCCCTGAATCCCGAGGCCACCAGCCAGCCATGCCCCAATTGCGGGGCAGCATTTGCAGACCCTAGACCCAAGTTCTGCGGCGCCTGCGGCCAGGAGTCGAACCTGCGAGCGCCAACCCTGCTGGAGTTCTTGCAGCAATTTGGCGGCGCCTATATTTCCACCGAAGGAGCGCTCTGGCGCACCTTGTGGCGGCTGCTCCTGCTGCCGGGGCAACTGACGCTGGAGTACTTGGCCGGTCGACGCCGGCGTTACGTGCTGCCGCTGCGCCTGTACCTGACCATCAGCGTCTTGGCCTTGTTGTCGCTGCGCCTGGTCACCAGCGGAAAAATTGAGGCCAATGTGCCGGAGATCAACAGTTCAAGCTCCTCAAAGGCGATCCAGTTGGAGGACGGTGACACCAAGAACATCCAGATCGGCGGCCTGTGGGGTTTCAAGGCCGGCCTCAAGGACGGCGTGTTTTATTGCACGAAGTTTCCTGCATCCATGTGCAAGCGGCTGGAGCGCCGGCTAACGCTGGACCACGCCGGTATGGCCAAAGAGATGGTGCAGCTGTCCGAGCGCGCACTCAACAATGTGGGCACCACCATGTTTGTGCTGCTGCCCTGCTTCGCGCTCTGGTTGAAGCTGATTTTTTGGGACAAGCGCATGCGCTATACCGAGCACCTGACTTTCGCGCTGCATCTGCACGCCTTCTGGTTTGCGATGGTGATGCTGCTGTTGATTCAATGGGAGCCCTTGTCGGCGCTCGCAGGCATAGCCACCGTCATCTATCCGGTGATCGCCTTGCACCGGGTCTATCGCTGCCGCTGGTGGAGCACCTTGCCGCGCGCCTTTGCGCTCTTTGTGCTGAACCTCAGCAGCGTCAGCCTTGTGTTCGCGACTTTCGCCTTGATGACCTTGGTGAGTTGAATAGAGGCGCGCCTCTAGCGGGCTGGCCGCACAATCGGCCTGCCTCGCGACTTTTTATCGCCGGCGCAGCGAGCATGAATTCAAGCCCTCCGAAACGCACCGCCAAACATTTGCTGGCCTCCGACTTGCGCGGTATCGCCCAATTGGGTAGCCAGGCTACGGCCGGCATCGCCCGCATCGTCGAAGGCGTGCATCAATCGATTTGGGATCGCCTGGGCGTGCCGGGCGGCCATGCACCGGGGCAAACACGCGGCATCACCGGCCTGGCCTACAGAAGCGTGCATGGGGTCAACCGACTCGTCGGCGACGGCTTGCAAGCGCTGTTGAAGCGGCTTGAGCCCTTGCTGGCAGCCGACGCGCAAACCCAGCAGGCGAGCCCTCAACGCGCGGCCTTGCTGGCGGCGCTGAACGGGGTGATGGGCGATCACCTGCTGGCCTCCAACAACCCGCTGGCCATACCGATGAGCATGCGCTGGCAGGACCACACCCTGGACTGGCAAGATCTGCCCCCGGACTTCGCGCCATCGGGCAAGGTGCTGCTGCTGATCCACGGTCTGTGCATGAACGATCTGCAGTGGCAGGCATCGCACAAGGGTCAGCCGGTCGACCATGGCCAATCGCTGGCGGCGGCCCTCGGCTATTGCCCCATCTATCTGCGCTACAACTCGGGCCTGCATACCTCGCAGAATGGCCGCGAGTTGGCAGCTCAGTTGGAGTTGCTGGTCCGGCATTGGCCGGTACCGGTCGAAGAAATCAGCATCGTGGCCCACAGCATGGGCGGGCTCTTGACGCGCAGCGCCTGCCATTTCGCCACCGAACAAACATCCCACTGGCTGCCGCTGCTGAAAAACATCGTTTTCCTCGGCACACCGCATCACGGCGCGCCCTTGGAGCGGGCCGGCAACTGGATCGATGTCTTGCTGGGCAGCACGCCCTACACCGCCCCGCTGGCCAAGCTCGGACAGTTGCGCAGCGCCGGCATCACCGACCTGCGCCATGGCCATGTGCGCGATGAAGACTGGATGGGCGATAACCGCTTTCATCGCCTGCCCGATCAACGCCTGATCACGCCGCTGCCCGCCGGCGTCAATTGCTTCGCGGTGGCGGCGACCATGGCCGCCAAACGTGGCGCGCTCGCCAACCGTTTGATCGGTGACGGTTTGGTGCCCTTGCACAGCGCCTTGGGCGAGCACAGTGACCCCAGGCGCGACCTCGGCTTCGCCAAGTCAGAGCAACTGATCTGTTACCGCATGAACCATATGGAGTTGCTCAGCAGCCCCATGCTGACTCAGCAGATGCAGGACTGGCTGAAGCCCGCCAAGCCAAGCAAGGCCGTCAAGAGCTGATTTTCAGAGCGCACGCAGCAACTGCTGGACCTCGGCCTGACCGCCGTACTGCTTGCCCGCCTTGGCCAAACGCTGCAATTCGGCACCGGCCTTGGTCTTGTCACCGGAGGCCAAATAGAGTTTGGCCAAACGCATACGCATCTCATGATTCTCGGGTTGTAAATCAAGCGCTTGGCTCTGCACCTCGATTGCCTTGGGCAACTGTTTCTCGGCCTCCAGAATCATCGAGAAGGTATCCAAAAATTCGGCCTGTTTTGGCGCCAATTGATTGGCTTTTTCGATCAAGGGCAAAGCACCGGGCTTGCCCTGTTTGAGCAGCAACCAGGCCATATTATTCAAGGCGGGAGCGTTCTCGGGCTGCAGCTTCAAGACCGCAGCGAAACGGGTTTCGGCCGGCGCCAACTTGCCCTGCAGCAACTCCTCGCCGCCTAGATAAAACTGGAATACCGCGTCCTTCGGATGATCTTTGATCCATCCGGCGGCAAACTTCTCGGCTTCGGCCTTGTTAGGCCCGAGCGCCAAGGCATGATGCAGTTTGCTGGCCAAACCGGCAGCCACATCGACATTGGCGTCGCCGCCGGCCGCCAAGCTTTGGCGATAGGCCGCAGCCGCGCCAACCCAATCTTTCTGCGCCGCCAACACATCACCCTGCAGGCCCAGGCCGGCGGCCTTACCGGCCTCTTGTTTTTGCATCAGGGTCGCACTCGCCAGCGCATTCTTGTGATCGCCGGCCGCCAAATACACCTCAGCCAAGCGCTTGCGGGCGACCAGATAGTCGGGCGCCAAATCCAGGGCCCGCTTCAGACTTGCAGTCGCGTTCGGAAAATTCTTCAAGGCCACATAGGCCTCGGCCAAGCGCATATGCGGCATCGGCGAGCGTGGCATCACGCGGGCCAAGGCGTTGAAGGACTCGGTGGCCTGGTTGTACTCGCCGGCCAGCATGCGCACGCGCCCCTGCACCTCAAGCAACTCGGGTGCTTCGGGCAAGGCGGCAATACCTTTTTGCGCGGCAATTTGAGCTGCCTTCAAATCGCGATGTTTCAGATGGTGGTCAACCAGCGCCACACGCGGCGCAGCATCCGTGGGCTTGATCAGCACAGCCTTCTCTATCAAGGCGCCGACCTCTTCTTTCGTCGCTCCGCCAATTTCTTTCAACTCGGCCAGAGCCAGATGAGCCTTGACGTTATCGGGCGCCGCCTTCAACAAGGTCTCGAAGCGCTGCTTGGCGGCATCGGGCTGCTTGTCGGCCATGTCCAGCGAGGCCAGCAAGGCGGCGGCCGGGTAGAAGGTCGGATCGAGACTCAGTGCCTTTTCGAAATTGACCTTGGCACCGGCCACATCCTTGCGCGCCAGCAGCACCAAGCCACGCAAATTCGCCGCGATCGGGCGTTTCGGCTGTTTGCGCTCCAGCACATCGATCGCCGCCATGGCCTTGTCGAGATCGCGGCGCTGCAAATGCGCGCGGATGATGGCGATGTCGGCGACCGAACTCGGATCGCTGTCCGAGATTGATTTCAGGTCGGCCAGCACGTCCTCCGGCTTGGCGCTCGACGCCTTGCCCAAGATCAGCTGCGTACGGCTGCGGCTGTCCTTGGGATTCAACTTGGCGGCTTGGGCGAAGTAGGTCTCGGCCTTTTTCGGGTCGCCATTTTGCAGATAGGCCTCACCCGCCAGCGAATAGATTTGTGCATCCGGCGTGCCGTTCAGCAGCAGCGGCTGGATCGCCGCCACCGCCTTGGCGGGGCTGGAGGTCAGCAGGTAAATCTGCGTCAACATGCGCCGCGGTGCCGACAAATTCGGCGCCAGCTTCAAGGCCTTGGACAGCATCTCCTCGGCCGGCGCAAAAGCCTTCAGTTCATATTCGATCGCCCCGCCCAACTGCAAAGCCAAAGGGCTTTCGGGCGCCAGCGTCAGTAATTCCTGGACCGGCCCACGCGCGGCCGCAAAGTCTTTGCGTGAGTAGGCCAAAAGCGCATCAAAGTAGAAAGATTGCGGATCCTTGGGCAAAGCCTTCTTCAAATTCTCCAAATCGGCCGCGGCCTTGTCGAACTCCCCGGCTTCGATCCAATGGTTGATCAGCCCGGCATGCGCACCCAAGTCCTTGGGCGCCAGAACCAAGGCCTGACGGTAGGCCGCGATGCCCTCGGCGGCGTCCATATCCTTGCTCCCCTCGGCGCCTGATTTGATGCTGCCCAAGACCACATCGCCCTTGAGTCGCCAGCCTTCCGCTTGCGTCGCGTCGCTCTTCAGCAAGCCATTGAGAACCTGCAGGGCACCCTGGGCATCGCCATCTCGCAGCTTCAGACGCACCTGCAGCAGAACGGCCGGAGCAAAACCGGGCGCGGCCTGCAAGGCTTCCTGCAAGGCCGCTTCGCTCTTGTCGCGCACACCGGTCGCCGCAAAGGCAGTGGCCAGCGATGTCTTCAAATCGGCTCTGGCCGCTGCATCTTCCAGCTTGAATTCGCCGTACAACTCGATCATCGGCTTGTAAGCCTGCAGCGCCAACTGCGCCCGCGCCATCACCGGCGCAATGCGGGCGGGCTCAAACTTGGCCGCGATCGCCTTGCGCAATTCCACCTCTGCGGAGCGAGCGTCGCCGCTATCCAAAAATGCCTTGCCCAAGAGAAAACGGGCCTCGCCCGCCTCGGGGTTCTTTTGCAAAGCATTTTTCAGCTGAATGATCGCCGCCTTGCTTTCGCCCTTGGACAAGGCCGTGCGGGCCGAGTTCATCAAACTGTCGTAGCCCTCCCCGCCGCAAGCCGCCAACAGGAAGGCCGACAAAACAGCGGGGGCGATGTTCTTGAGCAAGGAGGATGTCATGGCATGGGGCAAGTGGTCTGATCAAAAGCATGGTCACGCGAAGCGGCCAAGCAAGGCAGCGAAAAGTATAGGGGCGCGGGCTCCAGCACAGCCCATCAAATCAAATGCTAGCGGCAAGATTGCACGCAAGCCGGGCAGGCCGAATTTTGTGCCGCCGATGGCTTCGCCCGTTTAGCCGCCAATCGCCCCATGCCGACATAGTCAAACCCCGGCCAAACGGTGGGCCTTGAACTGCTCGCGCAGCTTCAGTTTTTGCAGTTTGCCGGTGGCGGTGTGCGGCAACTCGGCCACAAAGACCACATCGTCCGGGATCTGCCATTTGGCGATCCGGCCTTCAAAGAATTCCAGCAACTGCTCGCGTGTCAATTCAGCGTTAGGTTTTTTGACCACCACCAACAATGGCCGTTCGTCCCACTTCGGGTGCGCGCAGGCGATCACTGCCGCTTCAAACACGGCCGGGTGGGCCATTGCGATGTTTTCAAGATCGATTGAGCTGATCCACTCGCCGCCGGACTTGATCACGTCCTTGCTGCGGTCGGTGATCTGCATGAAGCCATAGGCGTCAATGGTGGCCACATCGCCGGTCGGAAACCAGCCCGGCTCACCGTCGACCGTGATCAGCGGTGACTCGGCATGGCCGAAATACTGGCTGATCACCCAAGGCCCGCGCACCACCAGGTTGCCGGCGCTGAGGCCGTCCCAAGGCAAGGTCTGACCCTCATCATCAATGACCGCCATGTCGACGCCGTAGACCGCACGGCCTTGCTTGGAAAGCAGGCGGCGCTGCTCATCCTTGGGCAGCTTCAGCTGCGCTGCATTGAGCTTGGACGCGGTACCCAGCGGCGACATCTCGGTCATGCCCCAGGCGTGGATCACATCGACCCCATATTCGTCGATCAGCGTCGCCATCATGGCCGGCGGGCAGGCCGAGCCACCGATCACCGTGCGCTTGAAGCTGCTGAATTTCAGGCCATTGGTCTTCACATAACTGAGCAGCCCCAGCCAGATGGTCGGCACGCCGGCACTGAAGGTGACGCCCTCGCCCTCGAACAATTCATACAGCGACTTGCCGTCCATATGGGGCCCCGGCATCACCATCTTGCAGCCGACGATGGCGCATGAGTAAGGCAGGCCCCAGGCATTGACGTGAAACATCGGCACCACCGGCATCACCACATCGCGGGCCGAGCAGTCCAGCGCGTCCGGCAGCGCCGCACCCATCGCGTGCAGCACACTGGAGCGATGGCTGTAGACGGCACCCTTGGGGTTGCCGGTGGTGCCCGAGGTGTAGCAGATGCTGGATGCGGTTTGCTCGTCAAATTCGGGCCATTGATATTGGCCGTCTTCGGCCTCGACCAAGTCTTCGTAGCAGAGCAGGCCGGCCAAAGAAGTCTGCGCCGGCATGTGACTGCGGCCCGTCATCAATACATAGTGCTTGATGCTGGGCATGGCCGAAGCCAGTTTTTCCACCAAGGGCAAAAAGTTCAGATCAAAGCAGAGCGCGCTGTCCTGCGCGTCATTGGCGATCCAGGCAATCTGCTCGGGGAACAGGCGCGGGTTGATGGTGTGACAGACCAGCTCCGAGCCCGACACGCCGTAATAGATCTCCAGGTGTCGGTAGCCGTTCCAGGCCAGCGTCGCGATGCGATCCCCCGGGCCGCAACCCAGCCGGGCGAGCGCTTGCGCGAGCTTGCGCGCTCGCAGCTCCGCCTCGCGCCAGTTGTAGCGATGCAGGTCACCTTCGACCCGCTTGCTGACAATTTCGGTATCGCCCGCATGCCGCGCCGCATGCTTGAGCAGCGACGAGATCAACAGCGGCATCGTCATCATCTGACCCATCAAAGCCATGTGCTTGTCTCCGATTGTTGGCGCCGGTTCTACCCAGCCTTTTGCTTGAAACCAGTCTAGTTTCAGCCCATAAAACCCCGATAGTCACCCGCCTTGCACAGGCTTGGCAACAGCTCTAGGGGTATTCACCTGCCGGGCTTCAAGATTGCCCCTTCGCCCACAGCGCCCAAGCTCGCTGGCTACACTGACCGGATGATTTCTGCAGACTTGACCCATGCCAGCGGCGGCCATTTGGACGGTCCACCGCCAGCCGCCGCCTGGTTGAACCGTTATGCCGCGCTTGGCAGCGCTTTTCACACCGAGCTGCCGGCGCAGGGCATGGCCAAGCCCGTCTGGGTCGCGCGCAGCGACGGCCTGGCCGCCGAGCTCGGTTGGCCCGCCGACTGGTGGCAGCGCGAAGGCTGGCAAGCGTTGGACGTGCTCAGCGGCAACGCCGTCTGGCCCGGCATGTGCACGCTGGCCACGGTCTATAGCGGCCATCAATTCGGTTCCTGGGCCGGTCAACTCGGCGACGGCCGGGCGCTGCTGCTGGGAGAAGTCCAGACGCAAGCAGGCGCCATGGAGCTGCAACTCAAAGGCGCGGGCGCCACGCCCTACTCCCGCATGGGCGATGGCCGCGCGGTGCTGCGCTCGTCGATCCGTGAGTTCTTGTGTTCGGAGGCATTTGCCGGCCTGGGCATCCCGAGCACGCGGGCGCTGGCCATTACGGCGTCGGCCTTGCCGGTGCGACGCGAGACGCTGGAAACCGCGGCCGTCGTCACCCGTGTCGCGCCAAGCTTTATCCGCTTCGGCCATTTCGAGCATTTCGCCCACACCAATCAGCATGCGGAGCTGCGCCAACTGGCCGACTTCTTCATCCGCCACCACGCGCCCGAATGCCTGGCAGCCGCCAATCCTTACGTCGCGATGCTGGAACGGGTGGTGCGCCAGACCGCCACGCTGATGGCCGACTGGCAGGCGGTCGGCTTTTGCCATGGGGTGATGAATACCGACAATATGTCTATGCTCGGGCTGACGCTGGACTACGGCCCGTTTGGTTTCATGGACGGTTTCGACCCCGGCCATGTCTGCAACCACTCCGACCATCAAGGGCGTTACGCCTACGCCCGTCAACCCAATATCGGCCTCTGGAATCTGCACGCGCTGGCGCAAGCCTTGTTGCCGCTGATGAACGCCGACGACGATGCCGAAAGAGAAGGTGCGCCCTTGCTGGCCGCGCTGGATGTTTACAAAACCGCCTTCCCCGCCGCCTTGATGCAACGCATGCGCGCCAAGCTGGGCTTGCTGACCGAGCAGGCCGATGACCGCGCCTTGGTCGACGACTGGCTCAAGCTGATGGCCGCCGCCCGCGCCGACTTCACCCAGAGCTTCAGGCGCTTGAGCTCGCTCACCCAGGCGGAAGACCCGGCCAAGTTGCGCGATCTGTTCATCGACCAAGCCGCTCTGGCGCAATGGCTGCAGCGCTACCGCGACCGTTTGTCAGCAGAAGGCCGCAATGACGATCAAGATCGCGCGCGACGCATGCGCGCCGTCAACCCAGCGGTGGTGCTGCGCAATCATCTGGCCGAGGGCGCGATTCGGGCGGCACAGGCCGGTGACTTCAGCGAAACCGAGCGGCTGCTGAAAGTTTTGCAGCGCCCCTACGACGAACCCGAGCGCGCTTCAGACGCCGCCCTCCCGCCCGATTGGGCGCAAACCTTGGAAGTCAGCTGTTCATCATGAGCAAAGCCATAGACGACAAAACCTACCCGGTCCAAAAGACCGACGCCGAGTGGCGCGCCCAACTCGGCTCCGAACAATATGCGGTGGCCCGCCACGCCGCCACCGAACGCGCCTTCACGGGCAAATACTGGGATCACTTCGAGGCCGGCGCCTACCAATGCATCGGTTGCGGCACGCCGCTGTTTGAGGCCGACACCAAGTTCGACGCCGGCTGCGGTTGGCCCAGCTATTTCGCCCCCGTCAACGCCGAGGTGATCGAGCGCGTGGTCGACCATGCCCACGGCATGGTGCGGGTGGAGGTGCGCTGCAACAACTGCGGATCGCATCTGGGCCATGTCTTCCCCGACGGCCCAGAGCCGACCGGCGAGCGCTTCTGCATCAACTCGGCTGCGATAGACTTCACGCCCCTGCCGCCTTGATCGGCGCCGACTTACCGCACGCTCCTGCCCTGCCCCGGTTCCCCCATGAAGCTTTTGCTCGATTTTTTGCCCCTGTTGCTATTCTTCGGCAGCTTTAAATACGCGGACACTCACAAGGACTGGGCGGCCCAGTTCGCGACCGACAACTTTGGCTTTTTAGTCTCCGGCGGCAAGGTCGGCCCAGACGAAGCGGCCGTGCTGCTGGCCACCGTGGTGGTGATGCTGGCCACCTTGACGCAGGCCTTGATCATCAAGCTGCGCGGCAAAAAGATCGATCTGATGCTGTGGATCAGCCTGGGGCTGGTTGTCACCTTGGGCGGCGCCACGATCTGGTTCCACAACGCGACCTTCATCAAATGGAAACCCACCGGCCTGTACTGGGCGATGGCCACCGTGTTCTGGGCTTCGCAGGCGTTTTGGGACAAGAACCTGATCAAGGCGATGTTGGGTGCCGAGTTGGAGCTGCCCGACCCGGTCTGGAAGACCTTGAACCGGGCCTGGGTGCTGTTCTTTGCTGCACTCGGGGTGCTCAATATCTATGTCGCCTATAACTTTTCCACCTCGGCCTGGGCCAATTTCAAGGCCTTCGGCACCACCGGGCTGATCCTGGTATTCACCTTGGCACAAGGCATTTACCTGAGCCGGCACCTGCCCGAACCACAAGCCGAGGAAGAAGAAAAAGGAGGCAAGAAGCCATGAGCACGACACCCAAGGCGAGCATGGTGGAAATGGAAGCCCGGCTGCGCGCCGGGCTGGCTCCCAGCGTTCTGACTCTGCAAGACGATAGCCACCAGCATGCTGGCCATGCCGGCGCCAAGGAAGGCGGCCATTACAGCCTGAGCATCGTCAGCAGCCGCTTCGAAGGCCTGGGCCGGGTGGCCCGTCATCGGCTCGTATATCATTGCCTGGCAGAGTTGATGCAGCAAGGCATCCACGCGCTGGTGATTGATGCCCGCGCACCGGATGAAGCTTGAGAACTGTTTACTGCGCGACTGCCATGCGTCGTTGGCCGGATGCTCAAAATCCTCGCGTACCGCAAGTACGTTGCGGTTTCTGCGCTCCGCCCGCCTAGCCTGACAGCCGCTCGCTACAAAAGTTAAGTCAAACTGCCAGTGTTAACCGTGATGCGCCCTACCGGCGCAATTTTTTTAGCCTAAGTGATCATCGACTCATGAAGAAAAATTTGTTGGCCGCTGTGGCCCTGTCCGCTGCCTTGTTGCCGCTGGCCGCCAGCGCACAGAACCTCGCCGTCGTCAACGGCAAGCCGGTGCCCAAGGCCCGTGCCGAACTGCTGCTCGCCCAAGTCACCAAGACCGGCCAGCAGCAACGCACACCCGAGTTGGAGACACAGGTCAAGGACGAAGTCGTGCTGCGCGAGATCTTCATCCAGGAAGCCGAAAAGCGCGGCGTGCCCGCCAGCGCCGACTACAAGGCCCAAATGGAATTGGCCCGCCAGAGCATTCTGATCCGCGAGCTGTTTGCCGACTACGCCAAGAAGAACCCGGTCTCGGACGCCGAAGCGCAAGCCGAGTACGACAAGTTCAAGGCCCAGAACAGCGGCAAGGAATTCCGCGCTCGCCATATCCTGGTTGAAAAGGAAGATGATGCAAAAGCCTTGATCGCCCAGATCAAGGCCGGCGCCAAGTTTGAAGAGCTGGCCACCAAGAACTCCAAAGACCCCGGCTCGGCCGCCAACGGTGGCGATCTGGACTGGGCCAATGGCAACAGCTATGTGAAGGAATTCACCGAGGCTTTGGCTCTGCTGCAAAAGGGCGAGATGACGCAAACGCCGGTCAAATCGCAATTCGGTTTCCACATCATCAAGCTGGAAGACAGCCGCGAAGCCCAGTTCCCCGCCTTCGATGACGTCAAGCCACAAATCGTCAAACGCCTGGAGCAGCAAAAGCTGGGCTCCTATCAGCAAGAGCTGAAGAGCAAGGCGAAGACCGATTACAAGTTCGCAGGTACTGCACCTAACTGATTGATTGATCGGGGGCTCGGCGCATGACAAACCGGCTTGCATTTGCCGGTTCAGCGCCCACCTGACTTGAACTGCCCTGACCCGTGCAGGCCCTTTCGGGCGGCGCGGGTTTTTTATTTCCGATCGAAGGAACAGCGTGTCCGCTTCCCGCCTCGCCCGCCGAATCTTGCCCCACCCCGACACCCTGGCTCAGACCAAGGGCCTGAAATGGCTGGGCCATTACCTGGCTCCCAGGCCTTGGCTTTGGGTCGCACATAGGCGACGGGTGGCCTTGGGCGTGGCCGTGGGCTTGGCGGTCGGTGTGATCCCGCTGCCGACCCAGATGGTGCTGGCGGCCGTCCTGGCGATTGCCTGCCGGGCGAACGTTGCTGCGGCCATCGCGGCCACCTGGCTGACCAATCCGCTCACCTTGGTGCCAATCTGGAGCTTGGCGATTGCACTGGGCCGTTTTGCATCGGGCCACCACGGCCCGATCGCGACACCGGAGATGCTGGCCATCGAATGGCAGCAGCCGGGAACTTGGGCTGCATCGCTATGGACCTGGGTACAGGCCTTGGGCGAGCCCTTGTTGATTGGCCTGCCATTGGCCGGCCTGGTCTTGGGTGCCTTGGCCTATCTGGTTGTCTACTTTGGCTGGTGGGCGGTCATCAAGGGCGAACGCTGGCGGCGCCTGCGCCAGCGCGCCCGCAGAAGTTAAACCAGCGCACCGGCCTCAATCCGCAACTGGCGCTCACAGCGCTGCGCGATCGCGGGGTCATGCGTGACCAGCACCAAGGTCGTGCCGGCCTCGCGGTTCAACTCGAACATCAGTTCCATCACGGCCGCGCCGGTGGCGAAGTCAAGGCTGCCGGTGGGCTCATCGGCCAAGAGCAAGGCCGGCCGCATCACAAAGGCACGCGCCAGCGCCACCCGCTGCTGCTCGCCGCCCGACAACACGCGCGGGTAATGACTTAGCCGCTGGGACAAACCGACCCGCCCCAGCATATGCGTCGCCATCGCTCTGGCCTCACGGTCGCCGCGCAATTCCAGCGGCAGCATCACGTTTTCGAGCGCATTCAAATTGGGCAAGAGCTGAAAACTCTGGAACACAAAACCCAGCTCGGCGCCACGCACCGCCGCTCTTTGATCCTCATTCAGCACGAACAGATCTTGCCCGCGCAGGCGCACGGTGCCGCTGCTGGGTGTATCCAGCCCGGCCAGAATCGCCAACAAAGTGCTCTTGCCCGAACCGGAGGCGCCGACGATGGCGACCGACTCCTGTGCCGCGAGCGTGAACGAGATGTCATGCAGAATAGTCAGCTCGCCGGAGGCGTCTTGCACGCGTTTGCTGACCCGGTCGACTTCAACAATATTGACGGACATTGAACGGAAACCCTAGTGATGACATCGAGACGGCGTGATTGCTGCGCGTACTTTAGCGCCTTAGCCTTGGCTTGGGCTGCGCCGGGTCTTGCCGGAGCCGCCCCTGCCGCACAAAGCAAGACGGCGCCGCTGGTGCTGGTGGTCGGCGACAGCCTCTCCGCCGAATATGGATTGGCGCGCGGCCAAGGCTGGGTCGCCTTGCTGGAGCAGCGACTGAAAGAGAAGAAGCTGCCTCTGCAGGTATTGAATGCCAGCATCAGCGGCGACACCACGGCCGGCGGGCGAGCCCGTTTTGGCGCGCTCTTGCAGCAGCACAAGCCCAGCGTTGTGATCATCGAGTTGGGCGGCAACGACGCCCTGCGCGGGTTGCCGCTGGCTTCGAGCCACGAGAATTTACTGGCCATGACTCGCGCGGCCAAAGCAGCCGGTGCCCGCGTACTGCTGCTGGGCATGCAGGTCCCGCCAAATTACGGTGCTAGCTATGGGCGTGAATTCGCCGGCATCTTTGAGCGAATCGCCAAAGAAGAGAAGGTCGCCTTGACGCCGTTCTTGCTGAAAGGCGTGGCGGATCGGCCCGATGCGATGGACTGGTTTCAGCCCGACCGCATTCACCCCTTGGCCAAGGCACACCCGGTCATGCTGGATCTGGTCTGGCCTAGCTTGCAGCCCTTGCTTTAAGCCAGCTTTGATCAGCGTTCGACCTCACCCCGACGGCGCTCACCGTTAGCTTTTTGCCCATCTTCGGCGCGATTACGCTTGGGGCCGGCATCATCCTGGCGTTGCGGCTGCGCCGGCCGCTGCGCTTCGGGCTGAGGCCGCGGAGCTTGTGCCTGCTGCTGCATCGGGGGCTCCATGGCACGCTGCCGTTCAACCGGACGCTCGACTTGGCGTTCTGGCTGGCGCTCCGGTTGACGCTCAGCTTGACGCGCCCTCATTTGTTCCATCGCGCGATCGGCCGCCTGGCGAACCTGTGAGGGCTCCTGCTCCGCTTCGCTGCGTTGCCGCTGTTGCCGTTGCGGCCACTCGATGCGCTCCGCGCGTTCGGCTTGCTCTGAACGTTCCGCCCGCTGCGCCGGGACTTGAACTTCCCTGCGAACCTCTGGCGCCGGCACCGGCCTGGCAAGCGCCGGCGGGCCACTCACATCCGGCGACGGTGGCCGGGCCCGCTCGCGCTCCGGCACCTGCACCTGATCCCGCTCGCGTTCGCGGTCACGTTCACGTTCACGTCGCCCCAGATTTTCGCTGCGCCAAGGCATGTCCGCCGGCGCTTGCTTGACCTGGCCATCAAGCGCAGGGCGCGCGGGCAACACCGGCGTCAGCTCATTGCGAGCCGGAGCCGTCGGCAAGGGCCGCACGGGCCTCACTTCGCTGGCCGGCATGGGCCGAACCGCAGCACCCTGGCCCGGCAAATAGCTGACCGCGCCGACCACATCGCGGTTGCTATGCGGCCGTTTCACCGTGACCGGATCGGGGTCGACATTGATGCGCTGATTGTGCGATGGGCTGTGCCGATAGGGCGGCACATAGACTTCGCGCGGGCCCAGCGGATACCAACCGTAATGCGGGCGTGGCGAATGGCCGCCGATATTGATGCCTATGCTGACCGATGGCCCACCCACCCAGGCCACCAGGGCCGGCGCATAGACCGGCCGCGCCACATAACTGCCCGGCGCCCAGCACCAGCGCCCACCCCAAGAGACCCAGCGGCCATAGTGAAACGGCGCATAGCCCCAGGGCGCGTCGTCCACCCAGGTCCAGCCCCAATGGCGCGACCATGCCCAGCGGCCATGCCGATAAGGCGCCCAGTCCACCGCCACCGCCGTTGGGATCCAGACATTGCCGTACTCGGGTGCCGACTCCCAGCGGCCATGCCTATCGAGCTCATCGGCACCGGTCATCTCGGGCGACACATAACGCTGACTGACGCCGGAAGCAAAGCGGTCACCCTCGGCTCGGCTTTGCGCCAGCAGCCAATCGGCAAACCCATCATTGTGCAAACGCTGGCGCTCGGTGCGCGGCCCACCGGCCCACCAAAACTCGGCCTGATCACCGTCTTGCAACCAAACCGGCTGACTGGCCTCACCACGCGCGAATTCAAAACGATAGCGTCCCTGAAAAGCATAGGCGCGGCTGCCGCGGTCGAGTTGCTCGACCCGGTAAAGCCCTTGCTGCTCCGCGAAGAACTGGCCCTCGCGGGTCCGCACCTTGTACTCGCTGACGGCCTCCTGCGAACGCAGGCGCAGGCCCAGGTCGCCTTTCGCCAGCAGGAGCAAGACCCGACCCTCATCAAGCTGAGTGAACTCAAGGTCACTGCGCTCATCCAGCCACAAGCTGGTGGAGCCGACGCTCAGGCTGACGCGGGCCCGCTCATCGGTACGCAGCCGGTCGCCCTCGGCAACGGTCTGGTTGCGCGTGACCCTGACCCATTCCTTGCTGTCGACATCAAACAGCCATGCATCCCCGATCACCTCGGAAACGCGCCCGGCACGCGCCGGCGGATCACCCTCATTGGCCATGACCTGCCCAGCGCCGACGCTCAGCAGGCATGCCAAGATCAGCGAGGGGAAAGAGAATTTTTTCAATGTAGCGGCAAGCATGAGGAACTCCTTCTGTCGGCGCACAACGTTTGAGACCGCATTCGCGCCGACCATGAACTCGCGGCTTTACAAACTATTGCAAACCTTCAGTCATCCGCCGCCGGATCCATTTCAGGGAACAGCACCGAGGTGAAACCGAAACGGCTGAAGTCCTTGATCCGCGACGGGTACAACACGCCGATCAGGTGATCGCATTCATGTTGAACGACCCGGGCATGAAAGCCCTCGGCCTCGCGCTCAATCGCCTGCCCGTCGGCATCAAAACCGCTGTAGCGCAGGCGCTCAAAGCGCTCGACCACACCGCGCAGGCCCGGCACCGACAAGCAGCCCTCCCAACCTTCCACCAAGGCGTCGGACAGGGGCGTGATGACCGGGTTGATCAGCACCGTCGGCGGCACCGGCGGCGCCTCCGGGTAGCGCTCGTTGCTCTGAAAGCCAAAGATCACCAACTGCAAATCCACGCCGATTTGCGGCGCGGCCAGCCCGGCGCCGTTGGCGGCCTTCATGGTCTCGAACATATCGGCGATCAGCGCCTTCAGTTCCGGCGTGCCGAACTCGGTCACCGGCTGGGCCACGCGCAGCAAACGCGGGTCACCCATCTTCAAAATCTCATACACGGCCATGGGCGTTTTCCTCGCTGCTAAAAATCTCTGCGTTATCGTTGGCGCCATTCTAAGGAGACACCTGTGCAGCCTGACTTCATCGAATCCCTGGGCCAGGGTATTTACGCCATCGACACCGGCTTCCAGCGCCCGCGTTTTGACGCCGCCTATTTGATGGTGGAAAACGGCCGCGCCGCTTTCATCGACACCGGCACCAACCATGCCGTACCGCGCCTGCTGGCGGCCCTCGACGCACTGGGCTTGGCGCCCTCTGCCGTCGATTGGGTCATCCCCACCCATGTGCATCTGGACCATGCCGGCGGCGCGGGGCTCTTGATGCAGTCACTGCCGCAGGCCAAGTTGCTGGTGCACCCGCGC
This sequence comes from Roseateles oligotrophus, assembly GCF_025717515.1. Taxonomy (GTDB): domain Bacteria; phylum Pseudomonadota; class Gammaproteobacteria; order Burkholderiales; family Burkholderiaceae_C; genus Paucibacter_A; species Paucibacter_A oligotrophus. The sequence continues at coordinate 349,328 of NZ_JAJIRN010000008.1, read as the reverse complement.
GGCCTGCGCCACATGATCGACCCCTCGGCCTTGTATCAAGGCGCGTTGGCCGTCTATGGGCAGGAGGAAATGCAGCGCTCCTACGGCGAGTTGCAGCCGGTGCCGGCCGAGCGCGCGCAAGCCAGCGTTGATGAGCAGACGATTGAGCTGGCCGGAAGGCCTTTGCTGCTGATCGACACCCCTGGTCATGCCCGCCACCACCATTGCATCTGGGACGCACGCAGCCGCGGCTGGTTCACCGGCGACACCTTTGGGCTGAGCTACCGCGAGTTCGACACTTCAGCCGGCGAATGGTTGCTGCCCACCAGCACGCCGGTGCAGTTTGACCCGCAATCGCTGCGCGCCTCGGTGGAGCGGCTGATGAGTTTTGATCCGCAGGCGATGTATCTGACGCATTTCGGCCGCATCGGCTTCAACAAGCAAGACCTGCCGCGCCTGGCCGCGCTGCTGCTGGCGCAGGTGGACGAGATGGTTGCCTTGGGGCTCAAGCTGCGTGACGCAGCCGAACGGCATCGGCAATTGATGGACGGGCTGCGGGCGATCTACTTGCGCAGCCTGCAGGAGCATGGCTGCCAGTTGCCGGAGCAGCAGCTGACCGCGCTCTTGAGCATGGACATTGAGTTGAACGCGCAGGGCTTGGCGGTGTGGCTGGACAAGCCGAAGGCCTAAGTCGAGCAATCGGACCAAAAAGAGTCTATATTCAGTCTTTCGAATAAATTGCCGGATCGCCCTATGCGCTACTCCACCCAAGTCAAACCGATCAGTTACCTGAAAGCCAATGCGGCCGAAGTACTCACCTTGCTCGCAGCCGAGCGCGAGCCGATGATCATTACTCAGAACGGCGAAGCCAAAGCGGTGATTCAAGACCTAGCCAGCTATGAGGAAACGCAGAACACACTGGCGCTGCTAAAGATCCTGGCGCTGGGCAGCCGCGAGCTAGAGTCGGGGCAGGTAAGCCCGATTGTGGAGGTAGCCGAACGCTTGCGCGCCAGACGCGAAAAGTAAGCTGCGCACCGTGCATACCTACGAAGTTTTGTTCACGGCGGGCGCCGAGCGCGACCTGCAAGACATTCACGACTACGTTGCCGAGTTCGATAGCGCTGCGAAGGCCGCCAGCCTACAAGACAAACTGCTGGACGCCGCCCAGCGACTGCAGACCGAGCCTGAGCGCGGCAGCTACCCCAAGGAACTGCTGAGCCTGGGCATCCGCGACTTTCGTCAAAGCAACTACAAGCCCTACCGCATCATCTATCGCGTGTTGGGCTTGCAGGTCTACATCTACCTGATTGCCGACGGCCGCCGCGAGATGAGCCGACTGCTGATGCGGCGGCTGTTGGAAGCCTAATTTCGCCTCAAGCCTTGTAGTAATCCCGGTACCAAGCCACAAACTTGGCCACCCCGTCCGGCACCGGCATGGCCGGGCGGAAGTTGGTCCAGGCGGCGAGCTCTTCCACATCGGCATGCGTGGCCGGCACATCGCCGTCTTGCAGCGGCATGTAGTTCTTCTCGGCCACTTTGCCGACGGCGGTTTCAATCGCCTCGATGAACTCCATCAGCTTGATCGGCGCATGGTTGCCGATATTGAAGACGCGGTAAGGCGCGTTCGAATGCGCCGGGTCGCTCTTCATGGCGTCATAGCCCGGCTCCGGCGTGGCCACCCGGTCCAGCACCCGCACCACGCCCTCGGCGATGTCGTCCACATAGGTGAAGTCGCGCACCATATTGCCGTGGTTGAACACATTGATCGGCTTGCCGTCGATGATGGCCTTGGTGAACAAGAACAGCGCCATATCCGGCCGGCCCCAAGGCCCGTAGACGGTAAAGAAGCGCAGGCCGGTGGTCGGCAGGCGGAACAAATGGCTATAGGTGTGCGCCATCAGCTCATTGGCTTTCTTGGTCGCCGCGTACAGGCTGACCGGATGGTCGACGCTGTGATGCTCGGAGAACGGCATCAGCGTGTTGCCGCCGTAAACGCTCGAGCTCGACGCATAGGCAAGGTGCTCCACCTTGTTGTGCCGGCAGCCTTCCAGAATATTGGTGAAGCCGACGATATTGCTTTCGATATAAGCGTGCGGGTTCTCGATCGAATAACGCACGCCGGCTTGCGCGGCCAGGTGCACCACGCGGTCAAACTTCTCGGTCGCAAACAACTGAGCGATGCCGTCCTTGTCGGCCACATCCATCTTGACGAAGCTGAAACCCTTCAGCGGCGTCAGCCTAGCCAAGCGGTCATGCTTGAGCTGCGGGTCGTAATAGTCATTGAGGTTGTCCAGGCCGACCACTTGGTCGCCGCGCGCCAACAGCAGTTGGCTGACATGCATGCCGATAAATCCGGCCGCGCCGGTGACGAGTACTTTCACGAATGCAATCTCCTGGTGTTGCTTGGAATTCAAGGGCTTGAAGCCCACAGCGCCCGGCATTCTCGCTCATGCTCGCCAGCCCGCCGTGACAGCAGCGAAGCGAACCGGCATTGTTCACGTTTGGCGCGGGCTACTTATTCGGCAGCAGCCCGAATGGCGGGCAGTTGCAACAGCAAGCCAGGCAACGCTTTCTGGACGGTATCCCAAACCACCTCCAGATTGATATCAAAGTAGCCGTGTGCAATGCGGTTGCGCATGCCTTTCATGCTGGCCCAAGGCAGCCCGGGATGCTGAGCCAGAAACTCTGCGTGTTGCGCCAGAAGTTTTGTCGCGGCCTCGCCGATTACCATCAAACTCAAGACCACAGCCTGCTGAGTCCGCTTGTCGGCCAGAAACTCTTGCCTGCTCATGCCGGCGACAAAACCACAGGCATCGGCAGCCGCCTGCTCGATAAGCGCCAAATAGTCGGCCAGTCGCTCCGGCTTCATATCGGCTGCGCTTGGGCCAATACCTGCGCGCGAAACTTCAAAGGCAGGTCGGTCGGCGTCAGCAAATCCACGCGCACACCAAGCAGAGCCTCCAACTCCACCTGCAAACCGCCCAAATCAAATAGCGTCGCTCCGGGCAAGGCGTCGACCAACAAATCAAGGTCACTGCCATCGACATCCGTGCCCATCGCTGCAGATCCGAACACGCGCGGGTTTTCAACCGGGAATCGACGCGCCAACTCGCGGACAGCCAGGCGTTTGGTACTCAATGCGATGGATGGTTTCACAAATCCCCCGTTCTTTCTCTCTATGCCCGGCCCGGCCTTCATGATATCGCCCTGCAGAACGACGGGTCACCGTCAGATTTTACAAATCGGCCCCGGATACTGGCTGACGCTGGCATCCGCCGTCAGCAAGGTGATGCCCTCTGCGGTCGCTTGAGCCACCAGCATGCGGTCGAAGGGATCTTTGTGAATCGGCGGCAGGCTGTCGATAGCCACCGCATGTTCGCTGCTTATGGGCAACTCGCTATAGCCCGCGTCCAGCAAACCCCGGCGCAGTACACGCGCGTCGACGCGAAAGTCGCTGCGCCCCAAGCCGCGTTTGATCGCGATTTCCCACAGGCTTGCCGCGCTGAAAAACAACTCATTCTCTGGAGCCTCCAGCAGCGACCGCGCCAATTCTGGCAAGCGCTCGGGCTGCCCCGCCGCCCACAACAGCACATGGGTATCCAACAAGAGCTTCACGGCAGATCCCCCCCACCAAACAACTGCTCGATCTCAGCAGCACCCAGGCTGTCAAAGTCGGCCGGCACCTCGATTTGCCCGGCCAGAAAGCCCAAGCGTTTGGGCGGGCTGCGCTCAAGCGAATTCAAGGCCACCACTTTCACCAGCGGTTTACCGGCCTTGGCGATGACGAAAGGCTCGCCTTGCACCGCCTGCTCAATCAGCTTGGACAGATGCGTTTTCGCCTCATGAATATTGACGGTTTGCATGGAAGATCCAATAGACTAAGTCCGTCTAGTTTAACAAAACAAACTGACTCTGTCGCCGTGACACGCGTCACAAGCCCCGCCGCCGCGTGGCATCAGGCCCAAGAAGCGACATATTCGCCTCTTAGAATGCCCCACCTCCAACGCAGACCAGACCATGACCAAGCCTTGCATTCACCTGATCGCCGGCGCACGCCCCAACTTCATGAAGATCGCCCCCATCGTGCGGGCGCTGCAGGCCGACGGCCGTCTGGCCTGGAAGATCATTCACACCGGCCAGCATTACGACCGCGACATGAACGAGGTCTTCTTCGAGGAGCTCGGCATCCCCGCGCCCGATGTGCGTCTGGGCTGCGGCGGCGGCAGCCATGCCGAGCAAACCGGCAAGATCATGGTCGCCTATGAAGCGCTGATCGCCGCCGACAAACCGGCCGCCTGCCTGGTGGTCGGCGACGTCAACTCCACCGCCGCCTGCTCCATCGTCGCCAAAAAAGCCTGCGTGCCCGTGGCCCACGTTGAAGCCGGCCTGCGCAGCGGCGACATGTCCATGCCCGAGGAAATCAACCGCCTCGTCACCGACGCCATCACCGACTGGTTCTTCGTCACCGAGCCCAGCGCCACCGAACACCTCAAGCGCGAAGGCCGCGACATGAGCGTCGTCTATGACGTCGGCCATGTGATGGCCGACAACGTGCTGTTCCAGGCCCATAAGTTGGAAACCACCGACACCTCCGACTTCGAGACCGATGCTTTCAAGCGCCAGCACCCCAAATACGGCGTCGTCACCCTGCATCGCCCCAGCAATGTGGACAGCGCCGAGGCGCTGGAGCGCATCGCCACCGTGCTGCGCGCCGTCTCGCCCGAGCTGCCGCTGGTCTTCCCGGTGCACCCGCGCACCCGCGCCAATATCGAGAAATTCGGTGTCAACCTCGGCGCCAACGTCACGCTGATGGGCCCGCAGGCGTACATGTCCTTCCTGCATCTGTGGAAAGACGCCGTCGTCGTGCTGACAGACAGCGGCGGCCTGCAAGAAGAAACCACCGCGCTGGGAGTCGCCTGCATCACCATGCGCGAGAACACCGAGCGGCCAATCACCGTCGACGAAGGCAGCAACGTGCTGGCCGGCACCGACCCGGCTGTGATCATCCCGCTGGCGCTGGACGCGATCAAAAACGGCGGCAAGCGCGGCCGCCGCCCGGCCCTGTGGGACGGCAAATCGGCCGAGCGGATTGTGGCGATCCTGGCGGAGAAGCTGGGCGCTTAAGTCGTCTGACTGGAGCGCGGCCTAAGGCTGCAAGAGCACACTCGGAGCGGGGGCGAAGTCAAAAAAAGTGGCCCGCCGCCGCACATGAGAAACAACACGCCGGGCGGCTCAATAGTGATAGCGGAGCTGCGCAATCAGAAGCGCATCGCCGTCGACCTTGTAGACCACCCGGTGCTCATCCGTGATGCGGCGCGACCAAAATCCCGCAAGCGCATGCTTCAGCGGCTCGGGCTTGCCAATGCCAGCAAATGGGTCACGCTGTATCTCTTGAATCAACTTATTGATGCGCTCGACCATTTTCCGATCTTGCTTTTGCCAATAGAGATAGTCTTCCCAGGCCTCCTCGGCAAAGATCAAGCTCACTTGGCCAGTTCTCGCTCAACCCCCTTGCCGGCACCCAACTGGGCCACCGCCGACATCAAACGTTTCGCATTTGCCGGGTTGCGCAGCAGGTAGGCAGTCTCTTCCATGGCTTGATAGTCCTCCAATGAAAGCATCACCACAGACTGGTCGCCGTTCCTCGTGATGATGAGCGCTTCGTGATCATTGCAAACCCGGTCCATGGTGCTGGCCAAGTTGGCGCGTGCCGTCGAGTAGGTGATGGCATCCATTTCGGAACTCCTTAATTGTACGTTTTATTGTACAAACCCGGTAATGCTTTGTCTATCACACTCGTCGAGTCAGTCTTCATCCATTGCACCCCCTCCATCCAGGCCAAAAGAGAATTGAGCCCGGATAGAGGAGTCAAAAGGGATAGCTGTCGCATATGCCGCTGAGGCTTGCCGGACTTGATCTGGAACCGACACATTCACACCCTAGAATCGCGCGCTGACTCAAAGCTGCCTTCGCCTCAATTCGCCCGTGACCCAAGACCAGAAAAAATCTCAAGTTCGCGTGCTCGGCGCACTCATCGACCCAGTCAGCTGGGACGAAGCCTTGGAGCGCATCGGGCAACTCGCCCGCCGCCGCCAAAGCAGCTATGTCGGCATCTGCAACGCCCATTCCGTCGTCACCGCCGCGCAAGACCCGGCTTTTGCTGCGGCCTTGGCAGGCTCCAATATGAACACCCCCGACGGTGCACCGGTCGCCTGGATGCTGCGCAAGCTCGGCCACCCGACTCAGCAACGCATCAACGGCCCCGACCTGATGCTGCGCTACTGCGCATTGGCCAGCCAACGCGACGAATCGATCTTTCTGTATGGCGCCAGCAGCGACACCTTGAACCTCTTGCAACAGCGCCTGGCCCAAGACTGGCCCACGCTGAAGATCGCCGGCGCCTACTCTCCGCCCTTCCGGCCTTTGAGCGCCGAAGAAGACGCGGCCATCGTCAAACTCATCAATGACTCCGGTGCCGGCACCGTCTGGGTCAGCCTGGGTTGCCCCAAACAAGAACTCTGGATGGCCAAACAGCGCGGCCATATCAACGCCGTAATGATTGGCGTTGGCGCCGCGTTTGACTATCACGCCGGCACCCTGCGCCGCGCGCCGCTTTGGATGCAAAAGCGCGGGCTCGAATGGTTCTACCGCCTGGTGACCGAGCCGCGCCGGCTGTGGCGCCGCTACCTCATCACCAACACCGCATTTATTGCCGGTGCGGCAAGGCAATTACTCAGCCGCTGACGCCCACCCAAAAACAGCGACTTTGTGCACAGACCTTGCTGGCTGTTACCAATCGATCTGACATGTAACAAATGGGCTCTCAACTGCGGGGCCGAACGGCCGAAAATGCCGAGACACCGCCAACACTTTGCTGGCGCCTCTGTTTTTCGTTGTTTTTCTCATAACCGCAGTAGGTCAGCCCCATATGCAGTACTCCGCCACCACCTGCCACCAATCCGCCAGCCAAGCCCACCAACCTCGTTTGACGGTTCTCTCCAGCTGTTTGATCGCAGCGGCATGCTGCGGGGTGCTGAGTGCCTGCGGCGGAGGCGGCGGTGCCAGCAGTGAGCCCGAAAAGCCGCTGTCGGCCGAGCTGCCCAGCATGACCAATATGGCAGCGGCCACGGCGGCCTCGGGCGCAGGCGCGGATGCTGGCAGTGAAGCAGCCTCGGCCGCAGCGTCTGCAGCCGAGGCCAATGCAAACGCCGCCCCTAGCGCCACGGCTCAGATGGCAAACGATCCAGCGCCAGCAATTGCCACGGCCGCCAGCGACGCAGCCGGGCCGACCAGCAAAATTGCACTGGCAACAAACAAAAAGACCGACACCGTCGCGCTGGTAACGAGTGCGGTAGCGGCTAAGCCCGTCGCTCCGCCGGCGGCTCCAAAGCCCGCAGCGCAGGCGCCGGCACCTGCAGCAGTTGCACTCGCCTTGAACACCCCCGTCATCAAACCAATAGCGCTCCCGGCGCCGAGCGCAACGCCTGCGCCCAGCACTGTGGCGGTCAAACCCGCTGTCACAACAGCTTCCAAGATCGCGACGTCGCCGTCGCCGTCGCCGTCGCCGGCGCCGGCGCCGGTGTTGACTTTGCCTCCCTTGATCCTGCCCGCACCCATTGCAGCCCCGGCGCCGGTTGCGGCTCCGGTTGCGGCTCCGGCTAGCAGCACGCTGAGCGCGGCCAAAACAGCCGAGCCGCTAGCCTACCCGCCCAGCCAGACCGGATTTGCCAGCCGCTCGACCAGCATGATGCTGCCCGTGCGTGCGGCGCCCGAGAACTGGGCTGCGGCCAAAGCCTTGGTCAAGTCCGACCCCAATTGGGCGGACTGGGTCAATGCCAAGAAGGCCTTATCGGCAAAATGGTTTGCTAAAACGCGGGATCGCGCGGACTTGATCGCCGGTTTTCCTAACGACTTTGTCAGCCCAACAACCGGCGCGGCCGTGAAGTGGACCATGGACCTGGCAGAGCCGCCAACAGGCAGCACACCTGCTGAAATTTCTTACAAAAATGCCTGGTCGGCGATCAACCGGCAAAACAATATCTCCTTTGCGCTCGACGCCGCCCGGCTCTATCAGCTCACAGGGGAGAGCAAGTACGCCGAACTTGCCGCCGCCCAACTCGACTTTTACGCCAGCAACTACATGAAATGGCCTCTGGCCACGCGCATAGGCAATGCCCGCATGATGGGCCAAAGCCTGGACGAAGCCACCACCGTACTGACCTTGCTGCAGACATCGCATGCATTGCAAGGCTACGCAAGCGCGGCCCAGAAAGCCAAATGGCGTGACGGCTTGTTTTACCCCATCGCCAGCAATTTGCAGACCTACTCCTACGGCCCGCTCAACAACATCAATCTCTGGTGCGCCGCCGGCACCGCCGCCATCGGCCTTGGGCACAACAACCAAACCTGGATAGACGCCGGCACCACCGGCCCGCGCGGCATCTCGGCCGTCATGAAGCAAGGCGTCACCACCGACGGCATCTGGGCCGAAGGCTCCTTCGCGTACAACAACTATGTGGTGCTAGGGCTGGCATGGTTTTTCGATGCCGCCGCCAGCTTGGGTCGCAGCGACCTCGTCAACCTCTACTCGGCCGATGTGCAAAAAATGCTGATGGCTCCCGCCGTCTACCGCTTTGACGATGGCACATTGCCCAGCCCATCTGACACACGTGGGGCCGTGCCGCCCATCGACCTACCCACGCATGGCGCCATGTATCGGCATGTGCCGACCACCTATGGCCTCCAATATGCGGCCGGGGTCAGGACCTGGGATACCTTGATGGACCCGCCCGCCAAGACCGGCGTGGCACCAACTTTGCCTGCGCCGCAAAGCAATTTCTCGCCCGACATCCGCATGGCCTCACTGCGCGGTGGGGATTGGCAAGTCTTCGTGCATTTTGGGCAAAAGACCATCAACCACGCCCAAGAAGAAGCGCTGACCTATGAGCTTGTCCATGGCAAAACGTCGATATCACGCGATGCCGGTGCAGACACCTCCTATTCGTCTGCCAAGCAAAATGAATACTTCATCAAAGGCGTTGGCAACAACGTGCCCTTGATCGACGGACTTGGCCAGGAGCAATGGGCGCTGGGCGAGGTCAAGGGGTTCAATCCGGTCGCCGGCACGCTGGAAGTGCTGCACCCGAGCTACCGCAAGGACGCCAGCGCACGCCGCAGCTACAAACTCGACGCCAACGGCTTCAGCGAAACCAGCCGCATCACCGTCACCGCCGCCAATGCCACGGTGCGCCGTCTCGGCGTGATGTTCAACACCGGCTGTGCCGTGCAGGTCAGCGATCCGCGTGCCGGTGTTGCCAGCGCGAGTGCCGCACCCTTGGGCAGCCCCGGTTTCAAGCATTGGACGGGGGTGCTCAAGCATCAGGCGCAAGCCACTTGGACAGCCAAGTTGGCCTGCGCCAGCGGCAAAAACTACGAAATGACGATTGCCGGCCCCGGCCCGCACACCGTCTACCGGGCCACCGCACCAAACACACCGCTGCCGGCGACGCGCACGGCGCTTTATGTGGAGACCTCGGGCGTGGATGCCAGCTTCACCACCAGCATCAAAGCGATGCCTTGACGTTTATCCGAACGTTTAGAACGGCGGCCCCAATCGGGGCCGCTATCAATTTAGAGTCGCGGTGACTTGAGACAAGCCAGAATCCCGTCCAGGAAGCGCCGCACCATTTGATCCAGCGTGTACTGCTCTGCGCTCGCCGCCGCATTTCGCTGGATCTCGGCAAAGCGTGCCGGGTCTTGCAGCAGCGCCAGCACGGCCTGCGCGTAGCAGTCGGCATCACCGGGCGTGACAAGCCCATTGATGCCGTCCTGCAAATAGGCGATCTCCGGCCCATGCAAGGCGTCAACCGTCGTGACCATGGGCGTGCCGGCCACAAAGCTGTCCAGCACATGCAGGCCCACCGCGCCGGGGCTCAGGTAGAGCTGGGCGGCCCGAAACCAGGCCGCCTTGTCGTGCCCGCGCTTGACACCGACCCAATGGAGCCAAGGCCGGTTACCCGCCGAAGCCTCCAGCACCGTCCGGCTTGGCCCATCACCAACCACCACCAGCTTGAACGCCGGCAGGAGCGCGACGATCTTGTCGCAGGCCTCAAGCAACAGCTCCAAGCGTTTGTCCGGATACAAAGAGCCGCAATACAAGCCGACCGGCGCCCCAGCCTCGGCGCCGATCGACGCGCGCAAGGCCGCCGCTTCGGCCTCGCCGACCGAAGCCAAGTCGGCCGAAAACAGGCTGTTATCGATTGCGTTATTCAGCACCGTGATGCGCTCGGGCGGGTAGCCCACCTCGGCCACGATATCGCCGGACATCTGCGTGTAGGCAAACCACCAATCGACGGCAGTCAGATTGCGGCGCTTCCAGCGCTCGCGCCAGCCCTCGGGCGCATCGCTTTGGAAATTTCGGCCATGACCCCAAAAGGCCACGCGGGTTTTCTTGGGCCCGAGGCCAAATAACCAAGGGTAGTTGGAAAGCAGCCGACTCTCCTGCATGAGTACGATCAATTCGCAATCAGCCGCCGCCTTGGGCAGCGGCTGCCAAAGAATGTCGCGCCCGCCGACGCGCCAAATGCGGTTCTTGACCTCGATGGCCCAGGGCAATCTTCCGGTGTCCTTGCGGCTGGCCTCGGTCGGAGTGGCCTGCCCATGCACCAGCATTAATTCCACATCGACCTCGGCGCATGCCGCCCGTAAACGCCCAAACAGCTCGGTGCGGTAATGCAAGAGGCGGTGCTGAACAATGCAGACCTTGGTCATTTGTTTCATGGATAAGGGTTTCCAGGCTTCACGGTCCAGAACGCGTAGCCTCGCTCAGAGAATTCAAATTCGCCCGTCGCGAGGGCGCGCTCATGGGCCGCTATCTGCATGGGGTCGGCAAAGCGTGCCCCGATAACCTTGGCAGGAACTCCGCCGACGATGCTGTAGGCGGGAACATCTGCCGTGACCAAAGAACCGGCAGCCACAACCGAGCCACGGCCAATTCGAACGCCGGACAAAACGATGGCCGCAAAACCTATCCACACATCGTCTTCCAACACGACACCGCTCTGCGCGATGGCGGGGTCGGCATCCGCTGCGCCAACCCAGCGCCCGAAGCGCGTAGGCACACCGAGTCGGGAAAACTCATGATCATTGCGGCCAACAAATGCAACGCGATTGGCAATCAGGGCGTAGCGCCCGATCTCGGCATTCGTTTCTATTGAAACCTCTTTGCCGATATAACTTTTCTCGCCTATAGAAATTCCATTCCGAGCCCAGAATCTGCACCCCGTTCCAATATGTACTTGCGCACCACAAAACTTGATACTTGAATTGCTCTTGACTCGATACAGTGTCGCCAGATTTCTAAACAGAGCAAGCAGGCGGTTCTTCATTGGAATACAACCCCATCGAATTGACCGGGATCACAATTCGTCTGTTGGCAAACCGCTGCCATGCCGCCAAATGCAAGCTCAAGGTCATCACTCATTGAAGAGTTCCTTAATGCGCGCCTGAATGCGCCCAATTTGCAACTCCCAGGTCAACTCGGCGGCACGCGCCAAAGCGCCCTGATGCAGCATTTGCCAATGCTCATTGGAACTCGCCACACTCTCGATACCTTTGGCGAAGTTCTCAACCAACTGATCTTCGTTGCCTGCCCTGGCCTCGACCAGCACGCCGCATGAGGCGTTCACAAAGCTCGGCGGCCCGCCCATATTCAAGCAAACCACCGGCAGCCCGGCCGCCAACGCCTCTTGCACTACATTGCCCCCGGCATCTCGCAAGCTGGGGAAGACAAAGATATGCGCCTTGGCATAGCGATCGAACAACTCACTCTGCGGCAAGTGAGACACAAAACAGATCTGATCACTCACATCCAAGTCCAGCGCCAAGGCCTGCAAATGGGGCAACATCGGCCCACTGCCGATCACGGTCAGGCGAGCCGCCAAGCCCTTGCGCCTCAGCAGCGCCACCGCCCGCACCGCAAAATGCACACCCTTCAAGCCAAGCAAGCGCCCAGCGAACAGCAACTCAAGCGGCTGCCCATGTTCCCAGGGCGCGGCACGTTGAATCGCCAGATGCGGTGCACCGGTCTCTTGCGCGATAAAAGTTCGCTGCTGCACGGCCACGGGCAAGCGGGCCTTGGTCTCGGGCGTACGGGCAATGACCAAATCAGCCTTTGATATAGCCCAATGCCAAAGCGGATTACGCACCGCCAGCCAATTGACCGTGGCTCGTGCGGCCTCGCGCACCTTTTCACCCCAAGGAAATGACTTTTTCAAGCGCCACGGCGCATCCTCACCACCACCTACCGGCCCAAAAACAAATTTTGGCCCCTCGATAAAGCCCAACCAGGAGGCTTGCCTGAATACGCCGTAAGACAGGTGATGGAGCAGGTCAAAAGGTTGGCGCCGGTGCAGCTTGCGGACAAAACCCAGCAAGCCGAATTGCCATTGGCCGAACAGCAATTGCGCCGTCTTGCTATTGAGCGGCACGCGACTCACCCAACTCGGTCGGTAGTAATAGACCTTGAGCCTCGGGTTATTCAACTCGGCCAAGGCCGGTTCGACCCGAGCCCGCCGCGACACATCGGTGACCACCACCACATCATGGGTTTTGGACAACTCGAGCGCCCAACGCCAAGCGCCACCGGCTTCACTGCCAAGACCCGGCGAAAACGCAAACGCTGAAAGCAAAATCCTCATACCACCCCAGTCATCGAATAATTCCACCGAGCCTAGCCAATAAAGGCATCGGCACCGCATGCCAACTCTTCATTTGCCCACCGTGCCATATTCGCCTCCTGTCCGCAGCAAGCCGAGTGCCAACAACATCCCCAAGCCGCCGGCCACCTTGCGCTCGTAAGCGAAGCGCCGAGGTAAGCCGACCAAGCGCCCCCACAAGGCCAGAGGCGTGTAGACGAGTACATTGGCCAGGCCCCAGGCGGCATCGGGCGCATAGCTCCACGCGCCTCGATGCAAGCCGCGCAAGCGCGCAAAGGTGCGGCCGCCCGCAAAAGCACGCCGCAGCAACCAAGCTCGCGTCAGCCTTTGCGCGGGCACAGACTCGTGAACAATGGCGCTGTCACACCAAATCAAATTGGCGCCGGCCTTTCTGCAGCGCCAAAAAAAATCAACATCCTCGCCCCCGGTGGCCGCAAAGCGGGCATCAAAACCGTGCTGGGCGATAAACAAGCGGCGTCGAAATATAACGTTGCCGCTGCGGCAGTCGCCCCAAGACATCACAGCTCCGGTCGGATATCTTGGCCTTTGGTGTGCGCCACTCGCCAGTAGCCAAGCGGGCGGTGTTGCCTCGAAGTCTGCCAAGACCGGCCCAAACACGCCATCAATTGGGGTAGCTATTGCTGACGGTGATGCGCCCGGATTGGAATCCGGCATGGCCAACGTGCAAAGCTCACACAACCAGCCTGGCTCGGCGTATTCATCGTCATCGATGAAGGCGATCCAATCTCCTTTGGCTTCGACGACGCAACGATTGCGGGCATGGCTGACACCGCTGCGTGGTTCACAGAAGTAGTTCAGCGGCAAAGGGAACTCGGCCCGCAGCGCCAATACCAAAGCCTGGGCGCTGGCCTCGGCGTCGTTATCCACCACCACCACCTCAACAGCCGTGTTGGCAGGCATGCGCAAGCCACGCAGGCTCTCCAAGGCCCGGGCCAATCCGTCCTTGCGCCGGTAGGTGCAAATACAAATTGAAATACCAAGCGTCGTCGAGTCGGGCGTCACCGGCAGCCTCAAGTCTCTTGTGCCAACTGAGCCAACTGGGCCAATAAGCGCCGTTTGCGCACCTGATACCGGGCAGCGTGCATCAAACGTTCGCTCAGAGACTCACCGGCATATTGCATGCGAACCCGGTGATCCTCCTCAAAGGAGGCCAATCGATTCTTTTGCGTGGCGCTACCCTCATGGCGGCGGAACACCGCCAACGCCTCCTTCAAAGCCAGCGGTTCGTACTTGCTGGCGAGACGGAGAAAAAACTCATAGTCCATGGCCAAACGCAAGTCTTCGCGAAAGCCACCGATCTCATTGAAAACGCGGGTTCGAATAAAGGTTGCAGGATGCGGTACAAAATTGCCCTGCACCAGTCGTTTGAAACTGTATTCGGGCACACGGTACTGTTCGGGAATCAAGGCGCCGTCCACGTCGCTCAAAATGCGGCCAAACAACCAATCTGCCTTGGACCGCTCAAAGTGCTGGGCCACACGACTCAATACATGAGAGTGCAGAAAATAGTCATCGGAATGAAGGTGGCACAGGTATTCACCCTTGGCCTCCAAGGCGCCGGCATTCATGGCCCGAGCAATCCCGCCCGACACGTTTCGAAGTATCCGCCTACGACCCGGCAAGCTTTCCAAATATTCAAGCGTGCCATCGGTAGACCCTCCATCGACAAAAATTTGCTCATAGTCAGCGCCAATTTGCTGATCAACCGACGCAATAGTTTGTACTATGGTCGCCATGCTATTCCAAGTGCAGGTCACTATTGAAACAAACATTATTCAAAAACCTTTGAGCACATAAGCGAATAAGAAAACATTCGTTCAAGCACGAACATCTGCACCCGCTTTCACGGGCACTATCAAAATAGCTATGAATATTGAAAAAGCTGCCAACTGGCCCATCGTTGACCAGTCAGGACTCGTCAAAGCGCTAACAAAAGACAAGGCTATTGCAGCTACTGCACTTAAACATTTGAGCTTGTGCTCAACAGGGACTTCTGTCGACCGATTTTTCGCCACATTGGCAAAGCCTTTCCCCACAAAATACAGCAAGGCCACAGGAATTATCGCCCCCATCAGGCCCAACTTCAGCCACAAGGACAAGTAACCATTGTGAATGTATGAATTCTCGGTATCAAACCCACCGCCAACGCCTAGCTGCCTATACGCATGTTTATACTCGCCCCCCATGCCTACCCCAAGCAAGGGATTCTTTCGGATTGCCTCGACAGCTTGTGAGTTCTCCTCGAAACGGAACCCTAAGGAAGAGCCTCGTTTGCCTTCCTCCTGCAAACTTAGCACTCGACTGAGCATCGCATCCGCAACGCGTGGCTTAGCGACGAACAGCCCGGCAAGCCCGATCGACACCATCAGCAATAGAGCCACGAGCGGCATCAAAAAGCCATGCCGTGTTTTTGGCTTAAAGACCAACAGCAATAAGGCGCAAAGTACAAAACCAGCCCAGACCCCTCTATTAAAACTGGCGACCACGCCCCCAATCGCAAGAATACAGCCAACCAAATATATCAATCTATTTTTCTCGCTATGGCAGGCACTCAGGAACAAACTATAGGCAGCGTACGCCAAAAAGAATAAACCGCCACCAATGGCGCTGCGAGTAACGTCTCTGAATTCCGTACCGAGTGTTTCGGCACCTCGGAACCCAAAAATCAACTGAACACCCAGGGCCAATTGGGCCAACATTAATACCGCGGAAAGAATGGCAATACCGATGACGAGCTTATGCAAAACCTCCGGCTTGGTACTCAAAAACCATATCGATATCGGCAAAGCCAGCCATCCCACAAATTGCCTTGCATCTGCCATGGCCAGCACATTATGTGAAACAAATTTACCCTTCAATACACCCAGGAACAGGCCCAAGGCCAGCACAAACAGAAGAACCTTTATCTGCTTCAGCGGCGCGACCAAGGAAACTCCCTGGACAAGTGATTTGAAGCCGACAACCACAAACAAGAAGATCAGCATCAATTCGGGGGGCCTTAAGGCGGCACCACCAAGAGGCAATGCGGCCATGATGAACTCAGGCACAAGCCCAAACATCAACAACAGTGATATTGCAAAAATTGGCAGCGGGAATGCCAACCCGATCAAAAGCAACAAAGGCAGACCCGCAATGCCCACCAAGAACTGCCAAGGCAGAACCGCTGCAGCCAGTCCAAAAAACAATGCGAGAAGAATGCCCAAAGCGGGTATCACAAACCGGGATACCGGTTTTCTCACCTTCCGACCCTGGTTGAAATTTGGGCCCAGTACAACGGGGCGAGCAAAGCCAAGCTTGAATTTCATTTCAGGCCTTTTGACCAAAAGAAAAATTAGGGAACAACCGCGCGAGCAATCGGGTCAACAGCAGTTGTGCATCGTGTAGGAATACTTGCCGCCGCAGAGCCAGCG
The DNA here is from genome assembly GCF_025717515.1 of Roseateles oligotrophus. Lineage (GTDB taxonomy): Bacteria > Pseudomonadota > Gammaproteobacteria > Burkholderiales > Burkholderiaceae_C > Paucibacter_A > Paucibacter_A oligotrophus. The sequence continues at coordinate 333,202 of NZ_JAJIRN010000008.1, read as the reverse complement.
CCAAACCAAGCATCAAACACCCCGCGCCAAGCGATAGGAGCATTCGCACAAGAGCCTGTTGCAAAGCAAGAACATCGGCGACTTGTCTTGCCAAGAGCACCTGAACGCAAAGCCAGAACAGTGGCAGCGCAATAATGGTCAAGCCGCCCGCCAAGCCGGCGCCGACATGCCGCAGGCTGAGCAGAGTCAAGGCGATGGCCCGCAAAAGGTAGACGCCGGCCATCCACTGCGCGGCCAAGAGCACCGAGCTGCGCAACGCGACAAACACGGCGATCAGCAGCAGGCAGGCGGTGGCTGCCTGCACCATGGCCACCGCCGATCCTTTGCCAGTAGACGTCAACACGGCATTGGCGGCCGCACCGATCGCAAAACCCACCGCCGCCAAGCAAAAAGGCTGAACAAAGGCCGCACCGCCCAACCAGCGTGGCCCGTAGATCAGGGCGACAAAGCTCTCCGGAAACGCAAAAAACACGCCATACAAAAGGCAGGCGACCATGGCGGTTAAATTGAGATAGGCCAAGGCGCCGCGCCTTCGGGTCTCCTGGCTGGACTGGGCCGCAACCGAAAACGCCACGGTATTGAGCGAGGCAGCCAACTGCACCACCGGCGTCATCAACAAATTCAGCATGGTGTTGTAGTAGCCGATTTCGACGGGCCCGGCGAATTTGGTGACCAAGACTCTGTCCCCACTGCTGGCCAACCAATTGCCGATATTGCCCAGCGAGATTTGAGCCCCGAAGGTCAGGAACTTGGCGTTGGCCCGAACCGAGAAAGACAAGGTCCATGCATGCCGTTCGGCGGCATACAGCAAAGCAGAACTGACTACCGCCTGCCCCAGCCAGGCCAACACCAGCACCTGATAGGTTTTGAATCCCGCCAAGGCCAGCGGAATCGCCAGCAAGATATAGCCGGCAAAATATCCCGCCACTTGAGCCGTTTGAATCTCGCGATAGCGCAAATGGCGCCTCAACAAGGACAGGGATACACCACTCAGCCCCGTGACCAGCGTGCCAGCGGCCATAAAGGCCAGGCCGAGGCCAATATCATCCAACAGCGGAAACATGGCCCGGTAGAAGGGCAAGCAGGCCATGACCAATATCGCCACCAGCAGCGAACCAAACAATTGGCAAGCACAGGCAAAGGCCAGCTGCTCCGCGGTCAAGTCCGCCGACTGAATAATGGGCGCGCTGACCAAGTCGGCCGCCAATACGGCCACAGCAGCCAAGAGCATCAAAGCAGCAAAAACCCCGAATTCGGCAGGGCCCAAGAGCCGAGCCAGCACCGCCTGTGCGCCTAGCTGCATGGCCATGCGAACGAAAGTGCCTCCATAGCCCCAGGCGACCGCTCGCATCGCGCGCTTGGTCAGGCTGGAATTGTCGGCGCGCACAGCGGGCATTTGGGGGTGGCTTCTCGGAAGTGGTGCTTGTTGTTCAAGCCGTTTGGCTTTGCTTGCTCAGAAAGTCCTGATAAGCCAAGGAGACACCGGCACTCAGGCCGGTGGAGGCGCGCCAACCCAAGCCAGCAAGGCGGCCCACATCCATCAACTTGCGCGGCGTACCGTCCGGCTTGCTCGCATCAAACACAATGCGGCCCTCAAAGCCCACCACTTTCATGACCGTCTCGGCCAATTCGCGGATGGTCACATCGGTGCCGGTGCCGACATTGACCAAGGGGCCGTCATAACCGGATTCCATCAGGTAGACGCAGGCATCGGCCAGGTCATCGACATAGAGGAATTCGCGCATCGGCGTGCCCGTGCCCCAGACCACATACTCGGCGTCGCCGCGCAGCTTAGCTTCGTGTGCCTTGCGGATCAGCGCGGGCAGCACATGGCTGTTGCTAAGGTCGTAGTTGTCGTTGGGCCCATAGAGATTGGTGGGCATGGCGCTGATGTATTGGCGGCCATATTGTTTACCATAACTTTCCGCCAGTTTGATGCCGGCGATTTTTGCAATTGCATAGGGCTCATTGGTTTGCTCCAAGGGGCCGGTCAGCAAATATTCTTCTTTGATCGGCTGCGGGCAATCACGCGGGTAAATGCAGCTGGAGCCCAGGAACATCAGCCGCTGCACGCCGGCCATATGGGCTCCGTGGATCAGGTTCGCTTCTATCAGCAGATTTTGATAAAGGAAGTCGGCCCGGTAGGTATTGTTGGCATTGATGCCGCCGACCTTGGCGGCTGCAATATAGATGTAGTCCGGTTTTTCTTCGGCCAGGAAATTGTGCACCGCTTGCTGGTTCATCAGATCCAGCTCGGTACGACCGCGCGTGATGATATTGCTGTAGCCGGCTTTTTGCAGACGCCGCACCAAGGCCGAACCCACCATGCCGCGATGGCCGGAGACGAATATTTTGCTTTTCTTATCCATTTTTCAATTCCCCTCTGCTGCTTTTAGCTGCGTCGGACTATTTAGCCGGCACCATTTCTATATTGATACTACTTCTTTGCAATGCATCCCGAGCCGTCATCACAGCTACCCCGCTCTCTAAAGCCTGAGCAATGACACGCCTGAGGCAATCGCTTTGATAAGCATCATGTGCGGGCGCATGGGTATGCAGCATAAAGACCAACCAGGCATTTGCCTGTCGCGCCGATTGCAGCAGGGTTAAGTAATGCTCAAGCCGGTCTTCACCGGGCTTGGTATGCGAGCCAAATGCAAAGCGTCGAATCGCATAACGATTGAATACCCCCGCATTCAAACCCGTCCAGGTTGTGAAAGCCGAGCCATAGACCTGGGTCGCCTCGGCCCTGATACGGCGCGTATTCGCGCCATAGGGATAGACCAAACAATCTACCTGTTTGCCCACCATCAGACTCAATTCGTCGCGAGAACGGATCAATGCTTGTGGTAGTTGCTCGGCCGGCCGATTCCACAGCGCCGTGTGGCTGTCCATATGGCTTGCAATCTCGTGCCCGCCAAGCGCCATCTCGCGCAACGCCGAGGCAGATAAATAACCCTTGCTGCCGACCAGATCGGAGCTGGGCGCGAATACACCTTTGACTCCAAACTCATCCAATACCTTGACACCGTATTCGAAATCCTCGGCAAATCCGTCATCGAACACAAAGCTGACGGCCGCTGGGCCCTGCCATTGAAGTCGTTCAAACTCTCGCAAGGGCAAGCAACGATCTATGGCTCGCTCGATCGGATGTTTCAGCCTTTTGAGCAGCATATAGGTATTCCTCCCCGACGATCAAACTCACCCGGCTAACCTAAAGCCGAAATATTCAAAAATATTCCAGACTAGTCCGCGTCTACTCGGATGATTCGGCGGCTAAGCACGTATATCGAAATTACTCGTTGTAGTCGTAAGCCTTGAATCCGGCCATCTTCACCAGGCTGTCGCGGCGCGCCGATGTGTAATCGGCCTCGACCATTTCGGCCACCAATTCACGCAAGGTGGTGGTGGGCACCCAGCCGAGTTTCTCTTTGGCCTTGGTCGGGTCGCCCAAGAGGGTTTCAACTTCGGTCGGGCGGTAATAACGCGGATCGACCTTGACGATCACATCACCGACCTTGCACTTGGCCTTGTCGCCGGTGACGGCGGACACGGTGCCGATCTCATCCGCGCCTTCGCCCGTGAAGGCGATGGTGATGCCCAACTCAAGAGCGGCGAACTCAACGAACTGGCGCACGCTGTACTGCACGCCGGTGGCGATGACGAAGTCTTCGGCCACTTCTTGCTGCAGCATCATCCATTGCATCAGCACGTAGTCGCGGGCATGGCCCCAGTCACGCAGCGCGCTCATATTGCCCAGGTACAGGCAGTCTTGCAGGCCCAGCGCGATACGCGAAATGGCGCGGGTGATCTTGCGGGTAACGAAGGTTTCGCCGCGCAGCGGGCTCTCGTGGTTGAACAGAATGCCGTTGCAGGCGTAGATGCCGTAGGCCTCGCGGTAGTTGACCGTGATCCAGTAGGCGTACATCTTGGCCACGGCGTAAGGGCTGCGTGGGTAGAAGGGCGTGGTTTCCTTTTGGGGAATCTCTTGCACCAGACCGTAAAGCTCGGAGGTCGAGGCTTGGTAAAAGCGGGTCTTCTTCTCCAGGCCCAGGATCCGGATGGCCTCCAGGATACGCAGCGTACCCATGCCGTCGGCATCTGCCGTGTACTCGGGGCTCTCGAAGCTGACGGCCACATGGCTCATCGCACCAAGGTTGTAGATCTCGTCCGGCTGCACTTGCTGGATGATGCGGATCAGGTTGCTGCTGTCGGTCAGGTCACCGTAATGCAGGGTGAAGTTCTTCTTGTCGACATGCGGATCTTGGTACAGATGGTCGATGCGGTCGGTGTTGAACGAGGACGAACGGCGCTTGATGCCGTGCACGTCGTAACCCTTGGAGAGCAGCAACTCCGCCAGGTAAGCGCCGTCTTGGCCAGTCACGCCAGTAATCAAAGCTACTTTTTTGTTCTGTGTCATTTCAACTTCTCGAATCATCTTTTTTGACAGACACCCGACCAATCACCCGGTCACGTTGGTTTTCAGGCATGGCCAGCATCAATTGATTAATAAAATCTTTGTGCAGCGGTATCGCTTTATCCATCTCCGGATTGATGGACGAGACGCGAATCAACATGCCTTCAGGAATTTGCCGCTTGAGCCCATAACGAATGGATACCCACTTGCGTTGGGTGTTAGAGGTGGTCGCCTCGTCACCCATCAGTACCCAATAAGTGACGACCTCCAAGCGCGGCCCCATTGTCATCATCAAATGTCGCACGGGTATGACAATATCCCCGGACACCTGCAAAGTTGCATCGCGCGTTTCACCCATGCGAAAGCCCTGGGAGACATAGCAAACATCGGGCACATGGACGGTCAAACCGTCGGATTGGTCGCCGCCATAAGCGACCGACAACATCACGCGAGCCCCCTCACGGTTGACATAGGTGCGAGCCAGCGTCTGGTTATATATTTTGTCCAACTGGGCTTGTTGATCGGGCGGAGGCACGATCACGGGCAGGTTTTCATCGACACGCCAATCCCCGAAGGACTTGGGGAATACGGCATCGAGTTTGAAATTCTTGAAGGAGTCGGACACCTTGATGGTGGGCCGAGCCCAATCCGCCAAGGCGGCCGAACCCAACATGGCGGCCATCACGACCAGAGCGGTGCGGCGCGAGTTCACTTGAACACCGCCTTTGCATATTTGGCTGCCGCATTCATACCGTGATCCACAAACAATATCAAAGACAGCGCCACGATGAAGAGCACCATGCCCGCAAAACCATGCACGAAACCTTGGCCGGCTTCGTCACCAAAGTGGTACGTAACCAAGACCAAAATCATCACCCGGATGATGTTGGCCACAAAGGAGATCGGGATGATCAACACGGCCAAGGCCACATTTCTGGCCGCCGACTTGTAGTTCATCAAATTCATGTAGAGCAGGCCCAGCGCCTCCAGCGTGAACATCGAGTTCAAACCGGCGCAGGCATCAGCCACCAGAAGCTGATAAGGGCCGACCGTCAAGATCACGCCGCTGCGCCCGACGGGATAACCGATGTTGTAAAGCAGGCTGCTGGCCACCGCCGAAACAGCGGTCTTCAACGGTGTGGTGATGGCGATCACCAAGGTGGCTGGCAAAGGCACCATGAAAATCAAGAAAAAAATTGGAAACCAGACCAGGCGCAAGGCTTCAACGCCTTTGAACAGCAAAATCAAGCCGATGGAGATCGGGATCAAGGCGCCGACTTCAAACATCAATACGGCTTGCGAGCGCCCCAGCACATAGAGCATCAGGCCCAGCGCCAGCAACAGACTGCCGGCGATGGGTTTTGGCTTGGCCACCAGTTCGGCGAACGCATGCCGTTTGCCATAGAGCAGCCACAACACCACGGCAAAGATGATGGGGCCGTGGCCCTGCTCATCTTTGACCCAGACCGTGCCGGCCAAATGTGCCCCCGTCGGGCCAAACATGACGGCCAAACCGGTCAGGAGAATCAGCAAACCGATCAAATCGGCGCCCTTGGGCAAAATATCCGCCCACCATTCCCGACCGCCAGTCGCAGGCTGCGGCTTTGAGTCGCTCATCATCGTCTACTCAGAACTCGTTGATCACCACCCCGGCGAGCTTGGTACGACCATCACTCAACAAGGAGACCAATTGTTGAAGCGCCTCAACCCGCGAGGAATTCTTGCGAGCGATGATGACCGCAGCGCCGCATTTGGAGGCGATCACTGCAGCGTCCGAGCCGAGTGATCCGGCCGGGGTGTCGACCACCACATGGTCGAACTTGCCCGCCAACTCGCGAACCAGCAACCCAAAAGCAGGCCGCTCCACCAGCTCCACCGGATTCGGTGGCGTGGCGCCAACCGGCAACAAGAATAGATTGGGCACGCTTGGCACTTGCTGCACGACTTGGTTCTCGGATCGACCCGACAAGATGCCGGACAAACCGGTCGCATTTGTCAAGCCGAAGACCTCATGCAACCTGGGCGAGCGCATATCCGCGTCCACCAGCAAGGTACGGCCACCCAATTGCGCCAGGGTGACGGCCAAATTTGCGGCAAAAAACGTCTTGCCGTCACCATTGTCCGGACTGACCACGGCCAAGGAATGACGCTCGGAACCCTCGTCGCCCAACACCCGCATGATGATCTGGCTACGCAGAGCCCGGAAGGCCTCGGACTGTGCCGAAAACGGCTGGTTCAAAGTCACCAGTTCCGGACTGAGCTTGCGCTGGTCTTCGGCTGCCAGAGGGTAGTGATATTGCTGTGCCAGTGCGAACAACACATCATCTGAACTGGCAAAGCCCAAGGCAATTGCGGCCTCACCAAAGCGAGCGCCGGTCTGCTTTTGATGAGCAACAATCTTCTCAACCTGCTCGACACTCAGATTGCGGGTGTCGGCAATGATGTCGCCAATGGAGCGATCCCGGACATCGGGCTTGGAGTTGGCACCGCTTACTGCGGAAGAAGCTCGGTCTGTCATGGTCGATTCTGATTGGTGTGACATTTACGCCCCCTTGGAAGGCGCAGCCAATTGGCCAAGAATGCGCTGCTGCATCAAGCTGCCCAAGCCTCGCTGCGCAGCAATTGAAGTGCCTGGCTTAGGAAGAGTGCCAATGACGGGCAGGCCGATGGCAGTGGCAATGTCATCGACACTGCGCACACGGCGGTCAAGCATTTCAAGCAGGAAAGCTGCACCCAATGCCAACAGAGTACCTACGAAAACCGACAACGCCGTATTCAGGAAAATGCGCGGCGAAGATGGTTTCAGCGGTGGCTCTGCCTGCGTCAGCACGCTGACATAGCTCTGTGTCGTCTGACTTTCAAGATTGGTCTGATTCAAGCGCGCCAGAACCATGTCATAGGCACGCTGCGCGCTCTCGACATCCCTGGCCAAAACGGCAGCCTGATCTCGCACGGCCTTCATCTGCAACACCTTGGCACGCTGCGCTTCCAGGGATGTACGCAGCTCGCCCAGGCGTTGGTTGTTGATCGAGTTGGCAAGCCCGAGACTGCTGCTGACCTTGGCCGTCTCTTCGACGACGCGCTTGTTCAACTCGGTCAAATTGGCCTTGGCTTCGATAACTTGAGGATGACTGGTACCGAGCTTGGAATTCAATTCTTCCAGCCGAGCTTCCAATCTCGTCTGGTCGGCCTTGAGACTGGAAATCAGCGGGTTACCCAAAACTTCTTGCATACGGTCGCCACCGGCGCCCTTTGAAATAGATTGCCGACTGCCCGAATCACTGGCCAACGCTTGCAATCCGACCAACTGAGTGGAAAGCTCATTCAGCCTAGCGTTTTCAATATCCAAACGCTCATCGGCCGCAGTAATACCGCTTTCCTTTTGGAAATCACTCAGCTTTGATTGAACTTTTTCTAGCGAATCACGCGCTTCTTTTGCACGGACGTCGAAAAATGCTCCGTACTGTTTGGCTGGATCAACCTTCAGCTCCAGCGTGACTTCCGCAAAAGACTGAACGAATGCATTGGCAAGGGCCGCAGCAAATCGAGGGTCTGTGCCCCGATAACCAACCGAAATGACGTTCGACTCTCGGGAGGGCTTGACGTCCAAGTTCTTCTGAAAAGACTCAGCCAGCCAACTCTCCACACTGCCGATGCCTTTTGTTTCTTCCAGCCATTGAGCCCGCACTTGCGGATTTTCACCAAGCTTCAAGTTACGAACAACGCGCAGCGCGACCCGATCACTCTGGATGACATCGACCTGAGTGGCCATGAAAGCAGGGTTTGCGCCGCCACCATACAAAACCGAAGACAACGGATCTGGTTTGGGGTCAATAACGACCGACGCAACAGCTGAGTACTGCTTTGGCAGCAAAAGACTGACGACAACCGTTGTCAAAACCGTCAGGGCAAATAGTGCTGCCGAGAGAACCCACCGGGCGCGCAATATGGCGATAAATTGTCCGAAACTCATGGTCGGCGATCCTTAGAACAAACTCTCTTTGACATAAACAACGTCGCCATCTTTCAAACTCTCGTCCATCGGGAGTTGAATGATTTCGACCTTGCCGTCGGCGTTCTTGCGGTGCACGCGGATGCCCTTTTCGGTACCGCGCTGCGTGATGCCGCCACCCGTGGCCAAACTCTGCATCAGCGTCATGCCGCGCTCCAGGCGCATCGGGCCGGGGCGCTGCACTTCACCGTAGATGTAGACCATTGGCGCACGGTCCACCCAGACCACGTCGCCGTTCTGGATGAAGACGTCTTGCGCACCACCACCGACCGCAAAGATGCCAGGCAAGTCGATTTCCAAACGGTAAGGCTTGCCTTCGCGCTTGCCCGACAGGATCAGCGTTTCGGAGCCCACACCGGTGACCACACCGCCGGCGTTGGCGATCAGATCGGTCAGGCGCATATCGGCTGTTTCAATCGGGTAACGGCCCGGGCGGTTGACTTGGCCCAAGACGCTGGCTTGGTTGCCCTTGACCTGCAAGACCACGATGGTGACTTGCGGGTTCTTGACGAAGTTGCCCTTCTTGAGCCCGTCGCTGATCAGCTGCTCGGCCTGCGTGACGCTGAGGCCACCGACGCGAATGCTGCCCAGCAAGGGGAAGGAGATGACGTTGTTCTCGGAGACGCGTGTCTCCAGCGTCAGGTCGGGGTTTTGATAGACCGAGATGCGCATCACGTCACCGGCGCCGAGTCGGTATTCGGCTGAAGCGGAGGCGACGGGAGCAGCGGCGGCGGTAGTTTGCGCGAAGGCCGGGGCCAGCAGCGTTGCCTGGGTTGCCATCAATGCACAAGCCAACAAGGCCTTGTTCATGCTCATGGGCTTCATCTTCATCATGGTTTTCTGCTCGCTCATCTTCTTCATGGCTTTCACTTCAGGCCCATGCCCTTGGAGATGGCGTTGGCGTCGAGGCCGCTGGCGGCCGGAGCCACGGGTGCAGCTGCAGCCGGAGCGTCGCCGGTGGCGGCTGCAACAGGTGCCGAAGCAGGTGCCGCGCCGGCCTTGCCCGGTGCGCCTTCGGCAAACTTGCCGATGTATTCGATCTTGGCGGCTTCACGCAGCGCCTTGATGTCTTTTTGCACTTGCTCGGACTTGCGCTGGTTGCCCAGGAAGGCTTCGATCGCAGGCTTGGCGCGGGCTTCGTCAACCGGCTGGCTGCGCGAGCCGACCAGGAACAAGACGGTCATGCCGGTGGGGGTTTGCGTGACGGCGGAGTCGCCGTCCTTCATGCGCGAGATGGCGTCGAGGCCGGCCAGCGGCAGCTGCTCGGCGGCACGCACGGCCTGGTTGCCGTTGAAGCGGATATTGCTCGCCTTCAAGAACTCGGCGAATTCGGCCATGCTCTTGGAGGATTGCAGCTTTTCGCGGATGACTGGGAACTGCTCGGGCGTGGCTTCAATGGCCAGCTCTTGCAGACTGAAGATGCGGCGGTCTTTGAACAGCGCCGGCTTCTCGTTGTAGTACTTGCTGACTTCTTCGGCCGTCGGCTTAGCGATGGACTCACCGATGCGCTCGACATAGGCGCGGGCGATGATTTCGCGCTTGGCGGCTTCGATCTGCTGGACCACCTTGGGGTCGCGGTCAATCTTCAGCTCTTGGCCTTTTTGCACGGCGAGTTCTTGCTCGATCAGACGCTCCAGCACTTGCTTGGAGGCGGCTTCGGCCTGCTCGGGCTTGAGGCCTTGTTGGCGCTGCAGCACAAAGTTGATCTGATGAACGGTGATCTCTTCTTTATTGACCTTGGCCGCAGTCTGCGAGGCCTTGTCGGACTTGCCACCACCACCGCAAGCGGCCAGCAGCACGGTCACCGCGACGGCGGCAACCAGAGCCGACAGGCGCGGCGCGGTGTGCAAGGTCTTGCGTGCGGCCAGGAATTCTTGTTGTTGAGTCGTCTTCAGCTTCATGACTTGTCTACCCTTGATCTAATCCACTCGAGGTGCCGGCCCCGGCATCTCTGAATTCTTGTGTTGCTGCAATGCAGCACGCCGTTCTGCCCTTTTGGGACGTGCGAGTGTAACTTTGGAAAATGACAATTCATCCCGCCACCAAGGCAAATCCCGGTCGGATTGCCTACGGTTTACCCGGATGAACAAGCTTCAAATGACTTGTTCTGATGCAGGCCGGGGTTGGGGGCATTGGTTCAGGGGGGGGCGAACCGGCTCAGCCGACTCCCGCCAAATTCCCGGAGGGCTGCATCAACCGCGCGCTGTGGTTGCCTTGGCCTCGCTGCAAGTGCCGAGCGGCCAGGAAGAAGCGGCCGCCAACTCTATCGGCACGTTCAGCACTTGATCCCGGCATGCAGCGCCACCACCCCGGCGCTGAGGTTGTGCACATCGACATGGCCGAAGCCGGCGGTTTTCATCATCGCTTTGAGTTCTTGCTGGCCCGGATGCATGCGGATGGATTCGGCTAGGTAGCGGTAGCTGTCGGCGTCGCCGGCAATCATTTGACCCAGGCGCGGCAGGATCTTGAACGAGTACCAGTCATAGGGCTTTTGCAGCGGCGCGGCGACCTTGGAGAACTCCAGCACCAGCAAGCGCCCGCCCGGCTTGAGCACCCGGCACATCTCGGCCAGTGCTTGATCCTTGTGGGTCATATTGCGCAGACCGAAGGCGACGCTGACCAAATCGAAACTGCCAGATTTGAAGGGCAGCTTTTCGGCATCGCACAGGCCGGTGGGCAAGATCAGGCCTTCGTCGAGCAGGCGGTTGCGGCCCTGGCGCAGCATCGCCTCGTTGATGTCGGTGTGCACGACCATGCCGCTGTCGCCGACCTTGCGGGCAAAAGCACGCGACAAATCGCCGGTGCCGCCGGCGATGTCGAGCACTCGTTCGCCGGCCTTGAGGTTGGCCACCGCCACGGTGTAGGCCTTCCAGGCACGGTGCATGCCCATGGACATCAGGTCGTTCATCACGTCGTAGCGCGAGGCGACCGAATCGAACACACCGCGCACGCGGCTGGCCTTCTCGCGTTCGTCAACGGTTTTGTAGCCGAAATGGGTGCTGGTCATGGGGATGTCTCGGGGTCAGGATTTGATTGGAAATTGACGGCGCCCAGTGGGCGATAAAGGCCATCAGCTCGACTTGTGCGGCACCAGCTTGACCTGCAGATCACAGCCCACAGCCGATGCATATTTTTTCAGCGTCGCGAGTGAGGGCGCATGTCGGCCGGCCGACTCAAGCCGGGAAATCGCGCTTTTGGTGGTGCCCATGCGCTCGGCCACGGCATCTTGGGTCAGCCCGGCTTTGGAGCGCGCCGTCAGCATTTGACTGGCCAACGCATATTCGAGTTCGAGTTCGTCGTACGCGTCGGTGAAACCCGCTCTTTGCTTTGCTTTTGCGATGAAGGCCGCGTGATCGTGGCGCACGGGCTTGTAATTCAGATCAGCCATCTTGGACCTCCTTCAGGCGCTTGCGCGCGGTTTTCAATTCACCGTCAGGCGTTTGCTGTGTTTTCTTGATGAAGGCATGCAAGATCACCACTCGCTTGCCCACCAAAAAACAATAAAAGGCGCGGCCTATGCCGGATCGTCCACGCGGGCGCAATTCGAACAGCCCGCCTCCGAATGCTCGCGAGTGCGGCAGGCGAAGACTGGGGCCATGCTCGGCCAGCAATTCCAGCAAGCGGGCGTAGTCAGCCAGCACATCAACCGGCCAAGATTCGATTTCCGCGAGGATTCGTTCGTGAAAATACTCAATTTGGAAGCTCATAGCTGCTGGCCCGGATGTTAGCAAATTCGCTAACCATCCACAACACGCTAATGGCAGCCGCTCGACGCGGCAGGGGCTGCTACTGCCATCGGCTGATCCCGGTTGGCGCCGGCCGCTGCCAAGCGGACCTCATAGTCTTGCCACAGCCGCGCCTCGTTGGCGCCCAGCTCATACAGATAGTCCCAGGAGAACAGGCCGCTGTCGTGACCGTCGGAAAACTGCGGCTGCACGGCGTAGTGGCCGACCGGGGCGAGTGCGGTGATCAGAACCTCGCGTTTGCCGGTTTGCAGCGTTTCTTGGCCGGGGCCGTGGCCTTTGACCTCGGCCGAGGGGCTGTAGACGCGCATCAGTTCGAACGGGATCCGAAAGCGCGCGCCATCCGAAAACGCCACCTCCAGCACCTTGGAGGCCTGGTGCACGGTGATTTCGGTGGGCGTGGGGGTGGTGGGGTTGAGGCCGGCCATGGATACGAATCTCGCTGAATGGAGTACTGCTGCGCAAGAGCGGGAGTTTAGCGGCCCCATCCGGGCTTACCCTTCTATTCAAGCTTTCAAGGCTTCGCCCTGCGCAGATACTGATTCGTTTTATTGAAACTGGAATCGGGGCGAATCAATGGGTACAACAATGCTTTCCTGGCGCTTGCGCGCGCGTGTGCTGGCCGGCTTCGCTCTGGTGATGAGCTTGATGTTGGTGGCCTCGGTGGTGGGGGTGATGCGGGTCAATCAACTGAATGCCCGCATCGAGCAATTGGTCGAGACCGATATGCACACGCTGGAATTGGCTCGGCAATGGGCGGGGCTGACGGAGTCGAACATACAGCGGCGCATCGTCACCCTGGCCATCGACGACGCCGAGTTCGTCAAAGCCTTTACCAGCAAGGCCAAGGAAACCTCGGCCCGAGTGGACAAGATTCAGACCGAGTTAGACAAGCTCAGCAAGACGCCTGCCTCCGAGCGTTTGAGTGACAAGATTGGCGGCACCCGCAAGCAGTACCAAACCATACGGGACGAGCTGAGCAAGCTCAAAAAGGATGGCCAGGACATCCGCTCGCGCGTCATCGCAGAGTTGATTCCCGCGATGGAGTCTTATCTTGATGCCATCAATGCCTATGCCGACCATACCCGCGAACGCTTGAACGAGGCCAAAAACGATGCCGAGGCGCAGGCCGAGTCGGCCAGCAATCTGGTCTTGCTGCTGCTGGTGCTGGCGATCGGCCTGGGCGTGGTGATCGCGCTGGCCATCACGCGCTCGGTGATCAAGCCGATCGAGCAGGCGCAGGCGCTGTCGCACAGCATCGCCGATGGCGACTTGACGATGAATGTGCAGTCACAAGGCAGCGATGAACTCGCCGACCTGACGCAGTCACTGCAACAGATGCAGCAGCAACTGTCGAACACGATTTCAGGCGTGCGAAGCGCGGCCGAACAGGTGCGCATTGCCTCGGCCGAGATTGCCACCGGCAATATGGATCTGTCCAACCGCACCGAGCAGGCCGCCAGCAGCCTGGAACAAACCGGCGCGGCGATGCAACAACTTGGCGAAGGTGTGCGCAGCAATGCGGATGCCGCGCGCCAGGCGGACGGCTTGGCGCAATCGGCCTCGGCGGTGGCCGACCGAGGCGGCGCCATGGTCAGCCGCGTGGTGGCAACCATGCAGGAAATTCAGCAGTCGTCCAACAAGATCTCCGACATCATCGGCGTGATCGACAGCATCGCCTTCCAGACCAATATCCTGGCGCTGAACGCGGCCGTGGAAGCGGCCCGGGCCGGCGAACAAGGACGCGGCTTCGCGGTGGTGGCCAGCGAGGTGCGTTTGCTGGCGCAGCGCAGCGCACAGGCCGCGCGCGAAATCAAGGCCTTGATCTCCACCTCGGTGGAGAAGGTCGAGAGCGGAGCCAAACTGGTGCAGGACACCGGCGACACCATCGGCGAAGTGGTGCAGAGCGTGCAGCGTGTGACGCAAATCGTGGCGGAGATTTCAGGCTCGACCTCGGCACAGGCTTTGACCCTGGGCGAGATCGGCCAGGCGGTCGGCGCGCTGGACAAGATGACCCAGCAAAATGCCGCCTTGGTGGAGGAGTCCGCGGCAGCGGCACAAAGTCTGCGCGATCAGGCCTCGCAATTGGTGGACTCGGTGGCGGCCTTCAAGTTGCGCGCCTGATTTCTGCTTGCGTCGGGCGCCGGGAGGCGCCTTGCTGCTTGAGTCTGCGGCCCGCTCGAGAACTTGAGCGCGGCCGCCGTGTGTTCCTTCACGCGGGTGGCTTTTGTCATCGCCGCAAGGGCTGTTGCCTGCCTGCCTGAGTCCCTAAAGTGCAAGTCTTCAATCACTTGATCAACGGGACGGGGGCAACAGCCCTGCTACAAGACACATGAAAAAAATCAACTCTGCTTTTGTCTCCGCTTCAATCTTGGCCTGCCTCGTGGCAGCTTCTTCTGCCGCGTCTGCCACCACTCTCAGCCTCAAGTACACCGGCATTGCGGATGGTGGCGAGGCCGTCAAAATCGAACAGTTTGGTAAAAACAATGACCACGTGACGGCCGGTTTGCTGAATTTCGAGACCAGCGACAACAAGAGTTTCTCGGCCTATTGCGTCGAGCTGGGTCAATACACGATCGAATCCTTGAAGACTTACACAGTCGGCAGCTTCAGCACCACGCAGGGCACAAATTTGCAGAACCTGCTTTCCGCCAGCTATGCCACGGTCGACACCAACGCCGAGCGCGCCGCTTTTCAGCTGGCCGTTTGGGAGCTGACGCATGAGAGCAAGGCCGGAAAATTCAGCGTCACCGAAGGGGCCAATGACTCCGACGGCCAGGGCTTCAACCTGAACAACAGCAGCAAAAATTACAGCTCGCTGATGAGCCAGGCCAATAGCTATCTGGACGCCGGCGCAGCCTACAAGGGCGCGAATCTGTATCAAATCGAAAAGCTCAGCAACCCTGAGCAACAAGACTTGCTGCGCTTCAACGCGGTCGTGACAGCGGTGCCGGAACCCAGCAGCTATGCGCTGCTGATGGCCGGCCTTGGCGTGATCGGCTTTGTATCCCGCCGCCGGTCAAGCGCTATCAAAAGCTAAACGCTACGGCGCTTGAAAGAAAAAATGGGCCCACTGGGCCCATTTTTTATTGGCGACGCCATGACCGTCTAGCCGGCCAACTGGCGCCCCTGAATCACTTCGTCTTCTTGCTGCGATCGGCCACCACGGTCACGCGTGTGGGCATCACGGCATCGGGAGAAATCGGCTTTGGAGGCGAGGTGTCCTTCTTCGGCTTCTTTGCTTCCTTATTGGTTTTTTGCTGTCCTTTGGCCATGGTGATCTCCTGTTCTGGCGCACATAACGCCGATATTGCTGGAACTAACGCTACTGCTGCCCCGAGTTTGCCACGAACGCGGGGGGGGGCCTTCATCAGTAGGCGCCCATATAGTCCTTCTTACCCACTTCCACGCCGTTATGACGCAGCAAGGCGTAGGCGGTCGTGACATGGAAGAAGAACTGCGGCAGGCCGTAATGCAACAGATAGTCCTGGCCGGTGAAGTGGCGCTCTTTGGGCGTACCGGGGCGCGTGACGATGTCGCGTGCGCCTGCGGCCTCGAACTTGGCCGGATCCAGCCCCTCGATAAAGGCCAGCGTTTTTTGGATGCGCGCCTGCAAATCAGCAAAGCTCTGCTCGGTGTCTTCGGCAGAAGGCACTTCGACACCGGCCAAGCGGGCGCACACGCCCTTGGCGAAGTCACAGGCTACTTGCACCTGCTTGGTCAGCGCAAACATATCGGGGAACAAACGCGCTTGCAGCAAGGCGCTGGCCTCGATATTGCGCGCGCCGGCATGGGCCTCGGCCTTGGCGAGCACGTCAGACAAGCCGCCCAACATCTGCTTGAAAACAGGCACGGAGCCTTGAAAAATCAGGTTGCTCATGGAATATCCCGCTGTTTGAGGTTCGAAAAAGCGCCATTCTGGCAGGCCGGCATCATGGCCGCCGAACAAGCTAGGGATGAACCCCGTTTCGCCCTGCTTGAATCAAGCATTAGACTCGATGCGTCGACGTCAACCATTGGAAAGAGGAACCCTAATGAGCAAGTTTGTACAGATCTTGGCCGCCTTGAGCTTGGCCGCTGCACCTTTGCTGTCAATGGCTGCCGACCCGGTGGCTGAAGGTCGCTCCGAAATGGCGCAGGCCAAACATGGCAAGAAGGCCGCGACCACCGCTGCCGGCAAGGAATACGACGCGGCCAAGGCCAAAGCCAAGGCCGAGCTGGCGGAGGAAAAAGCCAGCAACACCGCCCGCGCCAAGGCCGAAACCGCAGCCGGCAAGGACGGTTTGATCCTGAAGCGCCATCTGGATCACGCCTCCAACCTGAGCTACAAGGCCAAGATCAAGGCCGCCAAGGAAGCCCGCAGCGCCGCAGAAGCGGCAGCCAAAGCCGGCGCGGCCCCCGCACAAGCAGCCGCCACGACCAAGATGGAGCAGGGTTTGAAGAGCGTGCAAGGCGCCAGCGCGCCGAAGAATTAAACGCAAATTCAATTGTTCTAGAGGCAGGGCCTGACTCTTCTGGGGTCGGGCCCTGTTGCGTTATGAAGCGCTTGAGTTCTACCGGCATCTAAACTGCGTCCATGCAATTCGCTCCCCTCATCAAAGAAATCGGCCGCGGCAGCAAGGGCGCGCGGGATATGGACACGGCCACGGCCGAGGCGCTGTTTGGCGCCATCCTGGACGGCACCGTGCCGGATATGGAGCTGGGCGCCATTCTGATCTCGCTGCGCATCAAGGGCGAGTGCGAGGCGGAGTTGGCCGGCTTCGAGCGCGCCATGCAGGCGCGCACCGCGCACCTCGACGTGCCCGACGGCCCGCGCTGCGTGCTGCTGCCGACCTTCAACGGCGCCCGCAAGCAGGCCAATCTGCTGCCGCTGGTGGCGCTGCTGCTGGCCCGTGAGGGCGTTCCGGTGTTGATCCACGGCCGCCATGATTTCGACAGCCGCGAGAGCCCGTTTGAGCTATTGGCCGCGCTGGATTTGCCGCTGGCCGATTCGGTGCAGCAAGCGTCGCAGCAGTTGCGGGACAGCCGCTTGGCTTGCCTGCCGCTGGCGAAATTGAACCCGGGCCTGGATGCCTTGATGGCCTTGCGGCCCCGGCTGGGTGTGCGCAATAGCGGACACAGCGTCGCCAAGCTGCTCGACGCGGCGCCGGGGCGCAGCGTGCGGGTGGTGGCCGTCACGCACCCGGAATACCTGCTCAGCATGGGCGAAGCGCTTGCCGGCCTGACCGCAGGCGGCGGGCGCGCGCTCTTGATGCGCGCCAGCGAGGGTGAAGCCTATGCACATCTGCGCCGCAAGGCCCAGCTTTATGCTTATGCCGACGGCCAGCGCAGCGATCTGCATCCGGCCGACACCGAAGACATCGATTGGCCGCTCTCGGATGCCTGCGAAGCGAAGGCGAATGCGGCGCTGATTCGCGCGATGCTGGACGGTAGCGAGCCGGTGCCGCCGCGCATCAGCGAGCAGGTGCAGGCGCTGCTGCAGCTGGCCAGGACCTAAGCGTCAGGCGAGCTTGAGTCTTCGGGCAAGGCTTCGGCTTGCCCGACCGGTTGGTTGGTGAAGGCGACATGGCCGCCGCTGATTGCGTCCACCTCGACCACCAACTCGGGGAAGCGGTGCAAAAACTCCGAGAAGTTGCTGCAACCGAGCGCCTGCTCGTCAAACGAAGGCAGCAGGCGCTTGATGAAAACCTTCAAGGCGCTGCGCGACACATAGTTCTCGCCGTTGCGGTCGACCAATTGCTTGAGCGCACGTTGCAGCGCTTGCTTGGCGTCGAGCAAGGACGGTGACCCCACCGCCTCGATCTCGTCGGCCACCGGCGCTGTCACCTGGCCACCCGCCTCGATCTCAAGCGCTGCGACCTCGCCAGCGGTGGGTACCGACGCCGCCAGCAGGTTTTGATAGAACTTGAACTCGTTGCAGCTGACCGTCCAGAAACGGTTGCTGTAGCCGGCCACACCGACACCAGCGATGAAGCGGCCCGCCTGCTTGACCTTTTGCGCCAGGCTGATGAAGTCGCTGTCGGAAGAGATCACCACCACATGGGTCAGGTGCGGGTGGTTGTGCACATCGCTGAGCGCGTCCAGCGCCATGCGGATGTCGGCGCTGTTCTTCATGTTCGAGCCACGCGGGAACATCTGGATCAAATCGACGCCGGCCTCGTTCAGAGCATGGCGGTAATTGGCGAAGAACTGCCAATTGCCATAGGCGCGGTTGATGATGATGTCGCCCAAGGACGCCGCATATTCCAGGATGGGCTTGAGGTCGACAAACACCGGCTGCAGCTTCAGCCGGTTATCCCGGTAGGCGCCGTCGCCATGGGCGGCATTGGCCAGAACGGCATGGAGATTTTCAAAATCCCAGTAAATCGCCACCTTGGTGGCTTCGGCGCGGGAGCTGGGGAACTGAGGCATGTGGACGATGGTGTTCAGGAAAAGGGCGAGGACGCCGAGCTTACCGCGAGCCGGTCGCTTCAAGTGACCGGATACACGCTATATATCAATTATCGAATAAGCAACTTACAAACAAATGGTTTGCATATCTATGGAGTAACTTTAAAGTCCGCCCCCTAGGGTTGCCCACCTGGCCGCCCAACAAGGAGTTTCATGGACTGGATTGCAGTATTGAGCGGCTTGGGTGTCGGCATCATCGTCGGGATCACCGGCGTGGGCGGCGGCTCCTTGATGACGCCGCTGCTGCTGTCGGTCTTCAAGCTGAGCCCGGCGGTCGCCATCGGCACCGATCTCTGGTTCGCGGCGCTGACCAAGATTTCCGGCTCGGTGGCCCACGCTCGCCACGGCCATGTGAAATGGGGCCTGACCGGCCTCTTGCTGCTCGGCAGCATCCCGGCCTCGATCGGCACCGTCGCCGTGATGCACATGACCGAGATCACCAAGGGCTGGGCCAGCACGCTGACCTTTTCGCTCGGCATCGCGCTGCTGCTGACCGCCGTGGTAGTGGCCTTCAAGAAGTCCTGGCAAGCGGTGGGCCTGCGCCTGGAGCGTTACATCCCGGAGTCGCGCAAGCCGGCCTTGACGGTCATCTGCGGCGTGATTCTGGGCGTGTTGGTGTCGCTGTCTTCGATCGGCGCCGGCGCGATTGGCGCGACGCTGATTCTCTTGCTCTACCCGCGCCTGGAAGCCCGCTACATCGTCGGCAGTGATATTGCGCACGCCGTTCCCCTGACGCTCGTCGCGGGCATTGGCCATGCGACGCTGGGCAATGTAAATTGGGGCTTGTTGCTGCCGCTGCTGATGGGCTCGATGCCCGGCATTTGGCTGGGCGCGCAGCTGACGCGCCGTCTGCCCGACGGCGTGATTCGCGGCCTGCTCTGCGGCTCGCTGGTCTTGGCCGGCTGGAAAGTTATCCACTGAATTCCTCCTCGAAGAACTATGTACGCCTACACCGACTTTGACCGCCAATTCGTCCACGCCCGCGCGGCGCAGTTCCGTGACCAATTGGAGCGCCACTTGGCCGGCAACCTGCCGGACGAAGACTTCCGCCCGCTGCGCCTGCAAAACGGCTGGTATGTGCAACGCCACGCGCCGATGCTGCGCGTGGCCGTGCCTTACGGCGCGCTGAGCAGCGCGCAGCTGCGCCAGTTGGCCGGCATTGCGCGTGAGTTCGACCGCGGCTATGGCCACTTCACGACGCGCCAGAACCTGCAATACAACTGGATCCCACTGGACAAATCGGCCGATGTGATGGACCGCCTCGCCGCCGTTGACATGCACGGCATCCAGACCAGCGGCAATTGCATCCGCAACATCACCAGCGACTGCTTTGCCGGCGTCGCACATGACGAGCTGGTCGACCCGCGCCCTTATGCCGAGGTGATCCGCCAATGGAGCACGCTGCACCCGGAGTTCGCGTTTTTGCCGCGCAAGTTCAAGATCGCGATCTCGGGCACGACGGAAGACCGCGCCGCGATTGCCTGGCATGACATCGGCCTGCAATTGCTGAAGAACGAAACCGGCGAGGTCGGCTTCAAGGTTCTGGTTGGCGGCGGCATGGGCCGCACGCCCATCGTCGGCCAGGTCATCAATGAGTTCCTGCCTTGGCAGCAGATCCTCGTCTATATCGAGGCCATCGTGCGCGTGTACAACCGCTATGGCCGCCGCGACAACGCCTACAAGGCCCGCATCAAGATCCTGGTCAAGGCCGAAGGCCAGGCCTTCTTCGACGACGTTAACGCCGAGTTCAAGCAGATTCTGGAGCTGGATGCCGGGGGCCAAGAGCACCTGATTCCACAAGCCGAGCTGGACCGCGTGGCGGCCTGCTTCGTCACGCCGGCCGGCGTGCAGGCAAGCGCCACGACGGACATCTTTGCCGGCGTGGAGGCTGGGGCTTACAAGCGCTGGCTCGAGCGCAATGTGGCCCGCCACCGCTTGAGCGGCTACCGCGCGGTGACGCTGTCGCTGAAGCGGGCCGGCATCGCGCCCGGCGACGCGACCGACGCGCAAATGGAAGCTGCTGCAGACTTGGCCGATCGCTACAGCGCGGCCGAGTTGCGCGTCAGCCATGACCAGAATCTGGTGCTGCCCTGGGTGCGCGAGGCCGACCTGCCGGCGGTCTTTGAAGCCGCCCGCGCGCTGGGCCTGGCAACACCGAATATCGGCCTGCTGACCGACATGATCGCCTGCCCCGGCGGCGACTTCTGCGCGCTGGCGAATGCCCGCTCCATCCCCGTCGCGGCGGCCATCACCGAGCGCTTTGAAGACCTCGACGAGCAGTACGACATCGGCGACATCGACCTGCACATCAGCGGCTGCATCAACAGCTGCGGCCACCACCACAGCGGCCATATCGGCGTGCTCGGCGTCGACAAGGACGGCAAGGAGTGGTACCAGATCTCGCTCGGCGGCTCGGACGGCTCGACCATTTCCGGCAACTCGGTGGCCGGCCGCGTGATCGGCCCTTCCTTTGCCGCCGATGAGGTGGCCGATGTGATCGAGTCCGTCATCGACACCTACCGCGCCCAGCGCAGCAGCGGCGCCGAGCGCTTCATCGACACCGTGCGCCGCATCGGGCTGGAGCCCTTCAAGGCGCCCGCTAACGCCGTACGCACCCTGACTGGCATGACCGGCGCAGCTCACTGAAAGACCAGATCCTCATGAAGTTCATTGATAACCACAATCAGCAATGGCACCACGTGGTCGGCGAAGACGGCCCAATGCCGCATCCCGATCCGGCGCCCAACATCCTCTTGAGCCTGGAGCAATGGCATGCGGTGCGCGACCATTGGCCGGCCGGTCTGGTGACCGCCGTGGAGCTGAACAACGACTTTGACATCGAAGGCCTGGTGGCCGATCTGCCGCGGCTGACGATGATTGCGCTGCGCTTCCCGAAATGGGTGGACGGCCGCGCCTACAGCCAGGCCAAGCTCTTGCGTTCGCGTTACCGCTTTGCCGGCGAAATCCGCGCCACCGGCGAGGTCTTGGTCGACATGCTGCCGCTGCTGGCCCGCACCGGCTTTGACGCGGTGCATATGCGCGCCGACCAGTCGAAGGCCGCCGCCGAGCGCGCCTTGGGCTTCTTTGCCGGGCATTACCAGGGTGATGTGGCTGCTACTCAACCTTTGTTTGCGCGAGCTGCAGCATGAGCGGCGAGGTCTTTGCCTTGCCCGGCGCTGCGCCGAGCGCCTCGGCCATCAAGCTTTACGCCCGCGAGACCGCCGGCTTTGCCGAGCGCCTGGCCAAGACGGTAGAGCTGCTGCAGGAGGCGGTGCTCGACCATGGCGATGGTTTGCTGCAATCGAGCAGCCTGGGCGCAGAGGACATGGTCATCACCGACCTGATCGCCCGCCACAAGCTGCCGATCGCCATCGCAACGCTGGACACCGGTCGCCTGCATGCCGAGACCTTGGCGCTGCTGCCGCAGATCGAAGCGCGCTATGGCCTCAAGGTGGCGGTCTATAGCCCGGTCAATGACGCCGTCGTGACCTTTGTGCGCGTGCGCGGCGCTGATGCCATGTATGAGAGCCTTGCGCTGCGCAAGGAATGCTGTGCGATCCGCAAGCTGGAGCCGCTCTCGCGCATGCTGGACGGCCGCACCGCCTGGATCACCGGCCTGCGCCGCGAACAGTCGAGCAACCGCGCGGTGGTGCCCTTCAGTGAGCCGGACCATCAGGGCCGGACCAAGCTCAATGTGCTGGCCGATTGGAGCTGGGCCGATGTCTGGCATTACATTGCCACTTATGACCTGCCCTTCAACGCCTTGCATGACCAATTCATGCCCAGCATCGGCTGCGCGCCCTGCACGCGGGCGATCTCGGTCGGAGAAGATTTCCGCTCGGGGCGTTGGTGGTGGGAGAGTGAAGATGCGAAGGAATGCGGCTTGCATAAATCGCATTCCAACGAAGAACTGAAAACTGGAGCCTCGGCATGAACGCCCCCGTGAACCTGAACCAATTGCTGCCGAATATCGACCACCGCCATCTCGACCATCTGGAAGAAGAAGCGATCTTCATCCTGCGTGAAGTGGCCGCCGGCTTCGAGCGCCCTGGCCTGCTGTTCTCCAGCGGCAAGGATTCCTGCGTGGTCTTGCGCCTGGCCGAAAAGGCCTTCAAGACCCGCCAGCCCGACGGCAGCTACAAGGGCAAGCTGCCCTTCCCGCTGGTGCATGTGGACACCGGTCACAACTTCCCCGAGGTGATTGAATTCCGCGACCAATTGGTGGCCGAATCGGGTGACCGCCTGATCGTCGCCCACATGGACGAGTCGATCAAAAAAGGCACGGTGCGCCTGGCCTATCCGCTCGAGTCACGCAACGGCCACCAGACCGTCACGCTGCTGGAAGCGATCGAGGAAAACCGCTTCGATGTGCTGATCGGCGGCGCCCGCCGCGACGAAGAAAAGGCGCGCGCCAAGGAGCGCATCTTCAGCCACCGCGACAGCTTCGGCCAATGGCAGCCCAAGGAGCAGCGGCCCGAGTTGTGGAGCTTGTTCAACACCCGCATCCGGCCGGGCGAGCATTTCCGCGCCTTCCCGATCAGCAACTGGACCGAGCTGGATGTCTGGCTCTATCTGGCGCGCGAGAACATCCCGCTGCCCAGCCTTTACTACAAGCATGAGCGCCAGGTGATTCGCCGCAAGGGCCTCTTGGTGCCGCTGACCGAGGTGACGCCTGCCGAGGCCGGTGAAACGGTCGAGACGGCCACCGTGCGCTTTCGCACCGTCGGCGACATGACCTGCACCTGCCCGGTTGAAAGCAGCGCCGCCAACGCGACCGACATCGTCGCCGAGACGCTGACCGTGACCGTCAGCGAGCGCGGCGCCACCCGCATGGACGACAGAACTTCGGAGGCCTCAATGGAGCGCCGCAAGAAAGAGGGCTACTTCTGAAATGACGCAACCCCCACGCTCACTTCGTTCACTGCCCCCCGAGGGGGCGCTGGCCTCCCTTGGGGCGGCCCGGCAGGAGGCCACATGACCGCATTACCTTTGACAAATCTCGTCCACGACAACGAGGTGGACACCCACCACCGCGCGCTGCGCTTCCTGACCGCCGGCAGTGTGGACGATGGCAAGAGCACGCTGATCGGCCGCCTGCTGTTTGACGGCCAGGCGATCCTGGCCGACCAGCTCGATATGCTGGAAAAGCGCGCCGCAGGTCAACCGCTCGATCTGAGCCTGCTGACCGACGGCCTGGAGGCCGAGCGCGAGCAAGGCATCACCATCGACGTGGCCTATCGCTACTTCGCCACCAAGTCGCGCAAATTCATCATTGCCGACGCGCCCGGCCATGAGCAGTACACCCGCAATATGGTGACGGCCGCCGCCGGCTCGGACGCGGCCGTGGTGCTGGTCGACATCACCAAGCTGGACACCAGCGTGGGCGCCGTCACGCTGCTGCCGCAAACCCGTCGGCATAGCTTGTTAGCCCATCTGCTGCGGGTGCCCAGCATCGTCTTCGCCGTCAACAAGCTCGACGCGCTGGCCCAGCCCGGCCCGGCCTTCGCGGCGGTCAGCAAAGCCTTGCGCGCCTTTGCCGAACAGGCGGGCATCGAGGTGACCGCCATCGTGCCGGTGTCGGCGCTGCGGGGTGACAACGTAACCCAGCCGCTGGACGGCGAATGGGCGACCTGGTACCAAGGACCCTCGCTCTTGCAAGTGCTGGAGAGCCTGCCCGGCGTGCAGGAAAAGGTCGAAGGCCGGCTCTCGATCCCGGTGCAATATGTGGCGCGTGAATCGGGTGAAACAGGAGATGGCGTGGGCCACCAGCCACGCACGCTGTGGGGCCGTATTGCGCACGGCCAGGTCAAGGCCGGCGACCAGATCCAGATTCTGCCGAGCGGCCAGACGGCCATCGTCGCCGAGGTGCGGCGTGCCGGCGAGACGGTCGCGCATTGCGTGGCCGGTGAGTCGGCCGGCGTGGTGCTGGACCGCCAACTCGATGTCTCGCGTGGCGACTGGATCATCACGCCCGGCTCGGCCACGCCGACGCAGAGCTTCGAGGCGACTCTCGCCTGGCTGGACAACGAACCGGCCGTGGCCGGGCGCAAATATTGGCTGCGCCATGGCAACCGCTGGGTGCAGGCGCGCATCAGCGCGATCGAGCACCGACTGGACATCCACACGCTGGCCGAGCAGGACGCCGAGGACATCAAGGTCAACGAAATCGGCCATGTGCGTATCGAGACGCAAAGCGCGCTGCCGGTTGAACCCTATGCGAGCAACCGCATCGGCGGCGCCTTGATCGTAGTTGACCCGACCAGCAACCGCACCAGCGGCGCATTGCTGGTGCGCGCCGCGAGCTGAACATGGCGGCGAACATGGGCCGAGTCATCTTCGTCAGTGCCGGCCCCGGCGCGGCCGATCTGATCACCCTGCGCGGCGCCCATGCGCTGGGTTTGGCCGAGGTCGTCTTGTTCGACGCCCTGACCGACCCGGCGCTGCGCGATCTGGCGCCGAACGCCGTCTGGATCGACGTTGGCAAGCGCGGCTTTTGCCATTCAACCAAGCAGACCGCCATCAACGCCGCCCTGGTCGAACAGGCATCAAGCCACGGCCTGGTGGTGCGACTGAAGGGCGGCGACGCCAGCGTCTTTGGCCGCCTGGAAGAAGAATTGCTGGCCTTGGCCGAGGCCGGCATCGAAAGCGAAGTGGTGCCCGGAGTGACGGCGGCCAGCGCCGCCGCCGCGCAAACGCAACGCCCGCTGACGAGGCGCGGCAGCGGGCGCAGCGTCTGCCTGACCACCGCGATGACGCAAAGCGGCGATTTGCAGGCCAGCCGCTCGGCCGATACCGAGATTTTCTATATGGCCGGCCGCCAACTCAGCCGCTTGGGCACCCAGCTTATCGCCGCCGGCTGGCCGGCCGACACGCCCGTCAACGTGGTGTCCAAGGCCGGCTGCGTCGACGCCTTGAACAGCGATCACCGGGTCGACAAGCTGGCCGAGGCGGCACTTGCGCATCAGGAGCGCCCCACCGTGGTGATCGTGGGCGCAGGCGCAAATGCGCTGCGCTCAATGCGATCAATGCTGCCGCAAAGCGACGCCAAGCCAACAATTTCCAGCATCACACCGGGTCTTGCGACGCATCAAGACCGAGTGGATACCCCAAACGATTAAAATCCGCGTTTTGCCGCCAATTTCACCCCAGGGCGAATAGGCAAGTTTTGCCAAGCGCGGCAATTTAGGCCCCAACAACAACACGAGCTGCACCATGACCCACGTCGTCCTCGAATCATGCATCCGCTGCAAGTACACCGACTGTGTCGATGTCTGCCCAGTCGACTGCTTCCGCGAAGGCCAGAACTTTCTGACCATCGATCCCGATGAGTGCATCGATTGCGCCGTCTGCATCCCCGAGTGCCCGGTCAATGCGATCGTGCCGGAGGAAGATGTGCCGGGCAATATGCAGCACATGATCAAGCTGAATGCCGATCTGGCCAAGAAATGGCCCAGCATCACCAAGCGCCACGCCCCGCTGCCTGACGCCGATGACTGGAAGGACCGCACGGGCAAGCTGCCCGAATTGATTCGATAAATTTGTAAAGTGCCGCTTGGCTTCAGGGTCAGGCTCAAAAGAAAATGGATGCTCAATTGAACGCAGAGATTGCCACGACGGCCGGTACTCACCCAGTCCCCGGACCCGACGCGATTCAGACCGATGCCGTCATCGTCGGCGCCGGTCCGGTCGGACTGTTCCAGGTCTTCGAGCTCGGTTTGCTCGAGATCAAAGCCCACATCATTGACTCGCTCGCCTACCCCGGCGGCCAGTGCATCGAGCTGTACCCGGACAAGCCGATCTATGACATCCCGGCCGTGCCGATTTGCACCGGCAAGGAGCTGACCGACAACCTGCTCAAGCAGATTGATCCGTTTGGCGCGACCTTTCACTTGGGCCAGGAAGTCACCACCGTCTTGAAGCAAGAGGACGGCCGCTTCTTCGTCGAGACCTCCAAG
Source organism: Roseateles oligotrophus (assembly GCF_025717515.1). GTDB lineage: Bacteria > Pseudomonadota > Gammaproteobacteria > Burkholderiales > Burkholderiaceae_C > Paucibacter_A > Paucibacter_A oligotrophus. The sequence continues at coordinate 306,625 of NZ_JAJIRN010000008.1, read as the reverse complement.
GGCACGCAGTTCCTGACCAAAACCATCTTCATCGCCGGCGGCGTGGGCAGTTTCCAGCCCCGAACGCTGAAGGTCGACGGCATCGAGAAGTACGAGGGCAGTCAGTTGCATTACCGCGTTCGCAACCCGTCGCAGTTCGCGGGCAAGAACCTGGTGATCGTCGGCGGCGGCGATTCCGCACTCGACTGGGCCTTGAACTTCTGCGCCGGCAATGCCGACGGCAGCGCCAACAAGGCCGAGAGCGTGATCCTCTTGCACCGCCGCGACGGCTTCAAAGCCGCGCCCGCCTCGGTGGCCAAGATGCGCGAACTCTGCGACGCCTACGAGATGCAATTCGTGGTCGGCCAGGTGACGGACATCGTCGAGGCTGACGGCGTTCTCACCGACATCAAGGTCACCGGCGGCGACGGCGTCACGCGCGTGATGCCTTGCGATCAGGTACTGGTGTTCTTCGGCCTGAGCCCTAAGCTGGGCCCGATCGCCGAATGGGGTCTGGCGCTGGAGCGCAAGCAGATTCTGGTCGACACCGAAAAGTTCCAGACCAATGTGCCGGGCATCTTCGCGGTCGGTGATGTGAACACCTATCCGGGCAAGAAGAAGCTGATTTTGTCGGGCTTCCACGAATGTGCTTTGGCCGCTTTTGGTGCCGCGCCTTACATCTTCCCCGAGAAGCGGATTCACCTGCAGTACACCACCACCAGCCCCAAGCTGCACAAGGTGTTGGGCGTGGAGTCGCCTGTCTTCGATTAAGTTCGCATTTGCCGATCAAAGGCCCGCATCATGCGGGCCTTTTTCATGGGCCGATACAATCGGCCCCAAGCAGCGATTTAGGTCGCTGCCTTCGCTAGGGGTGCTGATTCATTTAGTTTTGGGTCGGCTGAGATAACCCTTTGAACCTGATTGAGGTAATCCTCGCGCAGGGAAGCAAGCATCACGGCCCACGTCGCTTTACCGATTTCTCATGACGTGAGAGCGCCGTCGTTTGCCGCCCTGTCATCGCCTGCTGTTTCGATGACAACAACCATTTCCAAAAAATCCTTGCTGGCCGCTGCGGCCGGCTTCATCTGCGGCGCGTCCGCATGGGCACAAAGCCCTTTGCCGACCGTGTCGGTCAGCGGCCGCTCGGCGGACATGCCCGCGCAGGTCGGTGGCTTCGGCGAAGTTCCTGTCGCCAAGCTGCCCATGCAACTCAGCCTGATCAGCAGCGAGCGCCTGCTGGACGCCGGCATTAACGCCTTGTCCGGACTGACCGCGCTGGATGCCAGCGTCGGCGACGCCTATAACTCGACCGGCTATGTGTCGTATTTGAAAATTCGAGGCTTCGACCTCGACAACCGTTTCAACTACCGCCGTGACGGCCTGCCCATCAATGCGGAAACCGCCTTGGCGCTGGGCAACAAGGCCAGCGTCGAGATCCTCAAGGGTAGCAGCGGCATCCAGGCCGGCACCAGCTCGCCCGGTGGCCTGGTCAATATGATCGTCAAACGGCCGACAGCTCAGCCCATGACGGTGCTGTGCTTCGCGCTTAGCGAGCGCGGCACAGCCGAGGCCGCGCTGGACTGGAGCCAGCGCTTCGGCGAGGCCCAAGCCTTCGGACTGCGCATCAACGCAGCGGCCGCTGAGCTCAAGCCCCAGTTGCGCGATGCCGAGGGCCGCAGCCATCTGCTCGCCATGGCCGCTGACTGGCGACTCAGCCCGGACACCTTGGTCGAGGCCGAGTTCGAGCTGAACAAGCAAAGTCAACCCAGCCAGCCCGGCATGAGCATGCTGGGCGACAAGCTGCCCGACGCCAAAGACTTCGATCCGCACATCAATCTGAACAATCAAAGCTGGTCGCAGCCGGTGGTGTTCGACAACAGCCATGCCTCGCTGCGCGTGACGCAAAAACTGGGTGCCGACTGGCGCGCGCAGGCACACCTGGGTGTGCAGCGATTGAAGGCAGATGACAGGCTGGCCTATGCCTATGGTTGCACGGCAGCCGACGGCAACTACTACGCCGACCGTTACTGCCCCGACGGCAGCTTCGACATGTATGACTACCGCAGCGAGAACGAGCGCCGCAATAGCGAAGCGCTGGATCTGTCCTTGGCCGGCAAGCTGATGACGGGCGGTATCACGCATCACATCAACACCGGCGTCTTGCTCAGCCGCTTCAACAGCCGCTTTCAAAAGCAAGCCTATAACTGGGCCGGCACCGGCACGATAGACGGCAAGGCCATCACCATAGCCGACCCCAGCCTGACCGACGAAAACACCAACCGCGACGAACGCAGCAACGAGTTCTATCTGCGCGACGCAATGCAGCTCGGCGCCTCTTGGCAAGCCTGGGCCGGCCTGCGCCACACGCGCCTGGAGCGTGACAGCGTGCGCACCAATGGCTCGCGCGCCACCAGCTACGCGCAGAGCGTCACCACACCCTGGCTGGGCCTGAGCTATGCCATCAACAGCCAATTGACGGCCTACGCCAGTTGGGGCGAAGGGGTCGAGAGCGAAGTCACACCAAACCGCAAGCGCTATGGGGATGCGGCCGGCCGCGCCCTGCCTGCGCTGACCAGCCGCCAGATCGAAGCCGGGCTGAAGTCCGGCAGCAAGCTGGTCGATTGGTCGCTCAACTGGTTCGACATCAGCCGCCCCAAATGGGCCGACCTGGGCGAATGCTCGGACAGCAAACCGGGCAGCTGCGTGCGCCGGGCCGACGGCAGCGCAAGCCACCAAGGCCTGGAAGCACAAGCCGACCTGAAATGGGCCGGTGGTGGCCTGCTGGCCAGCGCCATGCAGCTCAAAGCGCGCCGAGAAGGCAGCGCCGACGCGGCAAACAACGGCCTGCGGCCGGAAAACGTGGCCGAGCGCAGCCTGCGCCTGCAAGCGCGCCACGATATTGCGGCCTTGAGCGGCCTGCAGTTGCAAGCCGGGCTGGCCTATGAAGGCCCGCGTGCGGTGCTGGCGGACAACAGCGTCTTCATCCCAGGATGGACCCGCTTGGACGCTGGCGCCCGCCTCGAGCAGGCTTTCGGCCGCCAAATGCTGGTGTGGCGTGTCGGCGTTGACAACTTGGCCAACAAACGAGCCTGGAAAGAATCACCCTTCCAGTTCGGCCATGTCTACCTCTACCCCTTGGCACCAAGAACTTTCCGAGCAAGTTTGGAATACCACTTGTAAAACCATCGAAAACTGGTCTATAATCTGAGGCTCTGTTCCTCGATAGCTCAGTCGGTAGAGCGCCGGACTGTTAATCCGTAGGTCCCTGGTTCGAGCCCAGGTCGAGGAGCCACAGAAAATGCGAAAGCCGCTTGGTAGCAATGCCAAGCGGCTTTTCCCATTTATGTAGGCCTACTCTTTTGAGTCAAGCCTGCTGACACCGAATAATTCCTCGATAGCTCAGTCGGTAGAGCGCCGGACTGTTAATCCGTAGGTCCCTGGTTCGAGCCCAGGTCGAGGAGCCAAACTAAACCCCCTGCATCTTCAAAGGTGTTGGGGGTTTTTTCATAGTCGCTCGCTTTTCTGTTCACGCTTCCATGAAACCACTCATTCGCCTCTTCTTCAGAACCCTGCGCATCTTGCTTGGCCCCGTGATGCTGTTGAAAGAGCGCTTGGCGCGTCCTGCCCCAATCCAGCGCGCTGCCGAACAACAAGCCCAAGTTGATCGCGAGGCCGCCGGTCTGGCGCTCTATCAATTCAAGACCTGCCCGTTCTGCATCAAGGTCAGACAAGAGATTCACGCCTTGGCGCTGCCGATTACGCTGCAAGATGCCCAAGGTGATGGCCAAAACCGCAACGCTTTGCTGCAAGGTTCGGGAGCGACCAAGGTACCCTGCCTGAGGATCACCGACGCCAACGGGCAGGTGCAATGGCTGAGCGAATCCGGCGCGATCATTGGCTATCTGCGCGCGCGCTTTGCGGCTTGAATCGAGGCCAGGACTGGCAACGATTTGAGTCCAGATCAATGGGTCAATTTGGGAAGCCCTGGTGTGAATTGCACTGGGGCTTGGAAAGCGACTACCCCTCACCTTAGGCCAGAACGAGACCAGCTTGCCCACGCACAGGTGCTCATGATCACCCCCATCCAGGCGCCGGGAGGCTCGGATAGAGACCACCTTGGTAGCGATTGAAGAACGCTCGCAGGCCCAGCGAATCAACGGTGTCATTGATGTAATGCGCCAAGTGGCCTAGCGGCAGCCACTCTTGCAGCGAGTGCGGTAGCAGCAATTGCTGGTCGGGTGCGTAGGGCAGGTAGCTGGTCGGCATGCCGCCAATCTACCGTCCACCCCACAGTCGTTCATCCGGCGATGCCCTTTTACTGACTCATACTTCTGCTGCGCGGACTCATAGCCTGATCAAGGCCTATCTTTGAAATCCCCCACCGTCGAGATCACAAACTCGCTGACCTTGATGTGACGCCGCCACGCGGCGTTGACCTGCTCCAGCGTGGCCGCCTGAATGGCCGCATCGCGGGCCGCGACATAGGCCCAGCTGCGGCTGCGGTCTGCGAGCAGATTCAAGGTGCCGGCCAACTGCGCTTCGCTGGCGCGCGACTGCAGCCTGGCTTCGGCGAGGTCCTTCTTGGCGCGCACCAACTCCGCCTCGCTGATGCCGGCCTCATTCATCCGGCGCAACTCGTCCTGCACCAGGGCAATCACCGCATCACGGTTTTGTGGCGCAAAGCTGCCGCCTATGGACAGACTTGCATCGTTGCCCCAGAACGGCGCATTCAAGCCCGCACCAATGCCGTAGCTGAGGCCTTCTTGCTGCCGCACCCGGTTCGACAAACGGCTCTCCATGCCGCCAGCACCAAAGACCTGCGTGGCCAAGGTCAAGGGCACGAAATCGGCATCCGCTTCGCTGAGCTTGAAGTCGACTCGCATGCGCAAGGCAGCATTCGCCTTGTCACGCGCCGCCACATCAAAGCGCGCGGCCGGGATGAGCACATGGCTCGGACTGTGCCGAACAAAGCGCGTCGCGGCGGGCTTCTTCCAGCCACCAAAGAGTTGCTCGATGGCCTCATCCAAACCGGCCGGCAGTGCCCCCACCACGGCGACCCGCGCCTCATTGGCCGACCAATAGTCGGCATGAAAGCCGCTCACATCGGCAATCCGAGTCGCCTGCAACTGGGCGATTTGTTCATCCAGACTCATCTGGTAATCGGCGTGCCCAAGTTGCACGCCCAAGTTGCGGTTGTAATGCCCGCGCACCGCCTCACGCCGCAAGACCTCCAACTCCTGGCGAGAGGACTGCATGCTCGCCTGACTGGCTTGCTTGATGCGGTCAAAGGCCTCGGCGGGCAACGTCGGGTTTTGCATCACGGTGGCGGCCAGCTTCAAGACCTCGATCAAGCTGCCCTGCTCGGCCGTGATGCTCAAGGTCGCACCTTGATCGCCGCCATGAATGCTCAGGTCTGCCTTGAGTCGAATCAAGGCATCTTGTAAGGCCTGCTTGCTCAAACCGGCGCTGCCTTCCATCATCAACTCACCCACCCAGCCGGTGCCACGCCGAGCAAAGGTCGCGTCGCGCTCGCCCCAGCGCAGCTGCATCTGCAGCTGCACCGTGTTGCCGCGCGTCTGCTTGCTCAAGGTCTGCAGCGCAATCCCGCTGGGCAGCAGCTTGCTAACGGTGCGTTGCTGCAGATGCTGCGGCGTCGGATCAAAGCGCTCGCCCTCCTCCACCTTGGGCGGGCCTTTCAAGCCGGCCAAGCGCTGGTCGAGCGGCGGCGCCGCCGGAATTTCCACCTTGGTGACCGCCTCGGCCGGCACATAGCGGCCGAGCGTGCGATTGGCCGGCTGCAGATAGGCCCGCCTCACCCGTTCCACATCGGCCAGCGTGACGCGCGGCAGGTCCTCCATCAGCTGAAACAGCAGGCGCCAGTCACCGGCACCCAGCAGGCCGGATATCTGCTGGATCAAGGCCTCCGGGTTCTTCATCTGCTCGCGATAAGAGTTCAAGGCGACATCACGCACTCGCTGCAATTCGTCCTCGGTGAAGGGCTTGCCGGCGCGGCCTTCGACCAGATCGAGCAAGAGCTTCTCGACCTTGTCGGCCTCTGCCTGCGTGGGCGGAATCGCCAGCGCGGTGATGCCGCCCGGCGCCTGACCGCCCAGGCCTCCCAGACCGGCGTGCAGCGCCAGCTTGCTTTCGACCAGCTCCTTGTAGAGCTGCCCACTTGGCGGCATCGACATCAACAGGCTCAGCACCAGCAAGGGCGCCGAATCGGCGTGCGCGATCGCCGGCACATGGTAGTAGGCCAAGAGCGCGGGCTGGCCGCCGATACGCCGCACCACCACCGTGCGCTCGCCGTCTTGCGCCGGCTCTTGCGTATAGGTTTGTGGCAAGGGCTCGCCCGGCTTCTTCAGCGGCCCGAAATGCTCGGCGATCTTGGCCAGCGTGGCGGTCTTGTCGAAGCGCCCGGCCACAAGAATTGTCGCGTTATCGGGCCGATAGTGACGTTTGTAAAACGCCTGCAGCCGCTCGATCGGCACGTTTTCGATATCGCTGCGCGCGCCTATCGTGGAGTTGCCATAAGGGTGCCAGTCGTAGGCGACCGCCTGCACGCGCTGGAACAGCACCTGCATAGGCTCGTTCTCGCCGCGCTCGAACTCATTGCGAACGACGCTCATTTCCTTGTCCAGATCGGCGCGCGCGATAAAGCTGTTGACCATGCGGTCGGCTTCAAGAGCTAACGCGAAGTTCAAGGTGTCAGCGTTGGCGTTGAAGCTGGCGAAGTAATTGGTGCGGTCATTGGTCGTCGTGCCATTGAAGCGAATGCCCTTGGCCGCAAAAGCGCCCGGGATGTCGCGGTTTTTCGGCGTGCCCTTGAAGACCAGGTGCTCGAGCAAATGCGCCATGCCGTACTCGCCCTGCGACTCATGGCGGCTGCCCACGCGGTAGGTGATGTTGACGGTGGTGGTGCTCTGCGCTTCATCGGGGAAGAGCAGGATTTGCAAGCCATTGGGCAAACGGTACTCGGCAATACCGCCGAGCTCTCGCACAAACACCGGCTGCTGAGCCTGCGCCGCAGCAGCCGGTGAGGCCTTGGCCTCAACTTGCGTTGGCGCAAGCACCTGAGCCAAGACCAGCGCCAACAAAACACCCGACAATCGAAACGGAATATGCAACATAGAGCGCTCAAGTCTGCAATGAGAATTCATCAATGTCCGGCATTCTGAGGCAAGAATATCGACTGGCTTTTTTGCATAGGTAGCCAGCCCCGACAATAGCGAACTTATGAAGACACCGAAAAGATTGCAGTCCCTGCTTGACGAAGGCCTGATCGACGGCGTATCGCGCCAGCTGATGAGCGGCAAAGAGGCGCAAGTGTTTGTGGTCCAGTGCGGCGGCGAGACCCGCTGCGCCAAGGTCTACAAGGAAGCCACCCAGCGCAGCTTTCGCCAGGCGGTGGACTACACCGAGAACCGCAAGGTCAAGAACAGCCGCGAGGCCCGCGCGATGGCCAAGGGCAGCAAGTTCGGCCGCGAGAAGCAGGAAGAAGCCTGGCAAAGCGCCGAGGTCGATGCGCTGTACCGGCTGGCCGGCGCCGGCGTGCGGGTGCCCAAGCCCTTCAATTTCTTCGAGGGCGTGCTCTTGATGGAATTGGTGATGGACGCCGACGGCTCGGCAGCGCCACGCCTCAACGACGTGCAGTTCACGCCGCAGCAGGCCTGGGCCCATCACGCCACCTTGGTGCAAGAGGTGGTGCGCATGCTCTGCGCCGGCATCGTGCACGGCGACCTGTCGGAGTTCAATATCTTGCTGGCGGCGGATGGCCCGGTCATCATCGATCTGCCGCAAGCCGTTGACGCAGCCGGCAACAACCACGCCAAGCGCATGCTCTTGCGTGACGTCGAGAATCTGCGTAACTTCTTCGGTCAGTTCGCACCCGATTTGCTGCGCAGCGATTTCGGCCATGAGATCTGGGCGCTGTTCGAGCGCGGTACGCTGACGCCTGACGCCAGGTTGACCGGCCGCTTCGTGCACCAGAACCGGCCGGTCGATCTGCGCGGCGTGATGCGTGAAATCGACGATGCCCGCGATGAAGATTCGGCGCGGCGCCTGCGCATGCAGCAGCAGTAGCAGTAACGACGTACTCAAGGTGACGGCTCGCAGCAGAGCTGCTAGAGTGAGCTGCACATGCCAAGCAACTCATCAAGGCCCGGTCGTCGGGCAGCGGAGGTGGAGTGAGTCTTGATCTGCCCACCAACATCGTCGCGCCGGTTTGGGCGCTGCCTGCCCTGACGCTTGTTCTGATTGCCGCCGGGCTATGGATTTTTCGCCTGCGCCGGCAAGTCGCTGCCCAGCAGCGGGCCGTGCTGGCGCTGCAAGAAGCGCGGCAGATTGCCCAAGCGCTGTCCGACCATGTGCCGGGCATGTTGGGCTATTGGACCCACGACCTGCGCTGCAGCTTCGCCAACAAGGAATACCTGACCTGGTTCAAGCGCAGCCAGCAGCAAATGCTGGGCATCAGCATGCAGGAGCTCTTGGGAGAGCGGCTGTTCAGCATGAACGAGCCCTATATACGAGGCGTGCTGGCGGGCAAAGACCAACAGTTCGAACGCCAACTGATCCGCGCCAATGGAGAGATTGGCCATACCTGGGCGCAATACATTGCGCACAAGGTCAACGGCGAAGTGCGCGGTTTTGTCGCCCTGGTGCTGGACATCTCTGAGCTGAAGAAGGCCGAAAAGGCGCTGAGAGAAAGCGAAGCATTCAATCTCGCCGTGTTGAATTCTGTGGCCGCAGAGATTGCGGTGCTGGATCGCAAGGGCATCATCATTGCGGTCAATCAGCCTTGGCGGCAGTTCGCCGAAGCGAATGGCGGCCCCAAGAATGGCAGCGTCGGGCACAGCTACCTGGACAATTGCCGCAGCAGCGGTGATCCGGCGCAAGCCACGGATAGCAGCCCTTTGGAGGCTCATGCCGGCATCGCAGCCGTGCTGAGCGGCAGCAAGCGCAGCTTCAACCTCGAGTACCCCTGCGACTCACCCACCGAACAACGCTGGTTCGCCATGAACGTCACGCCGCTGAGTCGGGATGAGGGCGGCGCGGTGATCTCACACAGCTCAATTACCCAGCTCAAATTGATTGAGGCGCAATTGCAGCGATCGTTGCAAGACAAAACGGCGCTGCTGCTGGAAGTTCACCACCGCGTCAAAAACAATTTGCAAGTGATCACCAGCCTTTTGCGGCTGGAGGCCGGTCGCAGTGAGAATGCGGCCACCAAAGCCGCGCTCAAGGGCATGCAGGCGCGCATACGCTCGATGTCTTTGTTGCACGAAACCATTTATCGCAGCGGTACTTTCGCCGCCATCGATCTGGGCGCCCATATCCGCCAGGTCGCCAGCCAGAGTTTGAAGAATATGCAAGTCGAAGACGGCTTGCTGCAACTGCATGTGCAGGCCCAAAACCTGCAAGTCGGGCTTGACCAGGCCACGGCCTGCGGTTTGCTCGTTACCGAGTTGGTCTCGAATTGCCTCAAACATGGTTTTGCCGATGGCCGCGCCGGTGAAATCCGCATTGGACTCGCACCCAAGCCCGACAGCACGCTGTGGAGCCTGCATGTCAGCGACAACGGGGCGGGCTTGCCGAGCGACTTTGAGGCACGTAAAGGCAAGTCCTTGGGCCTGCAGTTGGTGGGCAGCTTGGCAACACAAATGGGCGGCATATTGCAGATTGGGGCTGGGCCCACGGCAGAATTCACGGTAGATTTCGAACCAGAGAGGCCGGCCGCAATTGAGATCAATCTGGCCAGGAGCAGTTTGTGAGCAAACTCAAGGTTCTGGTGGTGGAAGATGAGTTGATCGTCGCCATGGACATCGCCGAACAACTGCGCGAGTTGGGGGCCGAGCCGGTGGGCCATGCCAAATCCGGCGAGCAAGCGATCGAACTGACCGGGCAATTGCGCCCCGATCTGGTCATGATGGACGTCCACCTGGCCAGCAGCATGGACGGCATTAGCGCCGCCCAGGTCATTCGAGATCGCTTCGACATTCCTTGCTTGTTTTTGAGCGCCTTCAGCGGCGCCGATAGCCTCGCCCGCGCCCAACTCGCCACGCCGGCCGGCTATTTATCCAAACCTTTCGACGAGAACGAATTGGGCGAGGCCTTGGCCGCAGTTGCAAAATAGCTCGGCCCGCCGGTGTCGGCTCGCGTTAGCATGAGCACCTCCCCAGTTGAATGTTCGGAGGATGAGATGGCAGCGAGCAGCAAGATCAAATCCATAGTGGTGCATGTATCTGACAACCCCCGCTCGGCCCAGGTGGTCGCGCTGGCGCGCCGATTTGCCGAGGCCATGGGCGCCCATTTGGCGGCCGTGCATGCGGTGGCGCCCAGCAATACCGGGGCCTATTTGTCCCCCGAGGCCGCCAGCCTGGCGCTGGATCTGCACGAAGGCGAAGACCAGCGCCGCGTGCAGCGTGCAAGCGAGTTGGTCAAAGCAGCGGGTCCCGACATCAGCTTCAGCAGCGAGATGGGCGACTCCGCCGAGGCGATGGTGCAGATCGCCCGCAACTGCGATCTGTTGGTGATGGGCCAGCAAGACCCGCAAGTGCCGGACGGCTCGGCCGATGGGCTGATCGGCCGCTTGCTGGTGTCGGGCGGCTGCCCGATCTTGTTCGTTCCTTATGTCAACGATACGCCGCTGGAACGCTGCGGCGAGCGGGTGCTGGTGGCCTGGTGCGACAAGCGCGAGAGTGCGCGCGCCTTGCGCGACGCGCTGCCATTTTTGCAGCGCGCCAAGCATATCGAGTTGGTGCGCTTTGCCGAAACGGCCGAACTCGGCCCCGAGCCACTCTTGCGCCCGCAAGCCTATCTGCGCCAGCATGGCATCGAGTGCACGCTGAAGGTCTTGCATCAGCGCGAGCCCTCGCTGGGCGAGCGCCTGATGTCATCCTTTATGCCCGATGCCTCGGTCGCCGAGGCCTTGCTGTCGCATGCCGCCGACAGCGACAGCGACCTGATCGTGATGGGTGGCTATGGCCAGACCCGGCTCTGGGAGCTGGTCCTGGGCGGCGTGACGCGCTCAATGCTGCATTCGATGACGGTGCCGGTGCTGATGTCGCATTGAGAGGGTGAGAACTTTTTACTGCGCGGCCGCCATACGTCGTTGGCCGAATGCTCGGAATCCTCACGTACATGGAGTACGTTCCGGTTCCTGCGCTTCGTCCGCCTAGTCTGACAGCCGCTCGCTACAAAATTTCTCACCCTCTGAGGGGCTTCGGCTTGGCTCAGCGTTGTTCAAGCCACAACAGCAGTTGCGCCAGCGGCATCGGCCGGGCGTTCAGATAGCCCTGAATCAGGTGGCAGCCCAGGGCCTGCAGACGCGCTTGCTGCTCGGCCGTTTCTATGCCCTCGGCGATCACGCTCATGCCGAGTTGCTCGGCCAGCAAAATGATGGCCTTGGAGATGCGCTCGTCGCCCTCACCCAGCATCAGCACAAAGGAGCGGTCGAGTTTGAGGGTAGAAAACGGCAGGCTTTGCAAGCGGTGCAGCGACGAATAGCCGGTGCCGAAGTCATCCAGATGCAGATGGAAGCCGGCCTCGGCCAGCGCATCCAATTGCTGCTTGGCGAAATCGGCGTTATGGGCCAGCGCCGACTCGGTCAATTCGAAATGAATGCTGCTGCGCAAGAGGCCGGCGGCATCGATCAAGTCGCACATCTGCGCCACCAATTGCTTGTTCATCAACTGCTTGGGCGAGAGATTGACGTTGACCACATGGGCCTGGCTAACGGCCAATAGCGACGGCAAGGCCTCGATGACCTTGCGCGCCACCGCCGCGCCCAGCTCGGTGATCATGCCGGTCTCCTCGGCCACCGGAATGAAGCGTTCGGGCGAGCAATAGCCGCCGTCCAAGGGCCAGCGCGCCAGCGCCTCGAACATCGCCACCTCGCCGCTGCGCACGTCGATGATGGGCTGGAACCACACCTCCAACTGGTCCAGCCGCAGGCATTCGCGCAGGCGCTGCTCGAGTTGCATGCGCTGCTGAACATCGCCCAACATGGCGTCGGCAAAAAAGCTGTAGCGGCCCTTGCCGGCCTTCTTGGCGGCATACATGGCGAGGTCGGCATTGCGCAGCAGATTGTCTTTGTCGAGCGTGGCACCCGCACCCTTCTCCTTGCCTGGATCCAAGTTGGCAAACGCGATACCAACCGAGCCCGTGACGGTCAGCACCGAGCCTTGGTAGTCCAAGGGCAGCGCAATCGCCTGCTGCACGCGGCGCACAAATTGCTGCACGCCCAATTCGCCGTTCTCGGCCACATAGATCAGCGCGAATTCATCCCCACCCAAGCGCGTCACGACATCGGAGGCCCGCACCAGTTGCTCCAGCGTGCGGGCGATCTGCTGCAACAGGTAGTTGCCGGCCTCATGGCCGAGCGAGTCATTGATCAGTTTGAAGTCGTCCAGGTCGACCAACAACACCGCCACCGTCAACTCGCTGTGCCGCCCTTGTTGCCCCATCAGATGGTCAAGCTGCTCATACAGGAGACGGCGGTTGCCCAGGCCGGTCAGCGCGTCGGTGCGCACATCACGCTCCAGGTCGGCACGCGCCGCACCCAGGTTGTCCATCATGCCGTTGAGCGCCAGCGCCAATTGATCCAACTCGTCGCGCCCCTGCACCGGCCAGGCCTGCGGAGTGGCATTCGATTCACCGCGGCGCTGCCGGAGTGCCATGCTGGCAAACAAAGCCAAACGCTTCAGGATCAGGCGATCCAGCAAGAAGACAGCGGCTCCCGCCGCCAATAGCACCAGCAACAGGGTGTTACTCAAGAGCAGCAGCAGGCCGGTTCGGCGCTGGGAGTCCAGTGGCGGCGGCGGGTCAATCCGCAAGACCAAATCGCTAGGGCCGAATGTATCGCTCAGGCGCTTGTTCAGGTTCGCCTGCAGCGCCAGATCTGCGCCCTTCGAGGCCTCGGCCCTGGCCTGCAAAATTTCAAAGCTGGCACCGGTGGTCTGCACCAATTCACGCAGATTGTCCAAGTCGAAGGCATGGGCCATGACCAACCATCCGACCTGGGGCGAGCCATCTTCCGCGCCCCGAACCGGGCTGAACACCAGCAAGAACGGCCGGCCATCGATCCAACGCATAGCATTGCCCGCGACAGCTTTTTGCACCAAGACAGGGTTCAGAACAAGGGCCCGCATGCTCTCGATCAGGCCGCTGCTCTCGGCCAGACTGATGCGTTGACCGGCCCGAAATCCGACACTCGAATGCAGCTTGCCTGCGGTGGTCAGAAAGACCGCCGATGAGGTCTGCGCATTGCCCATCGACTGGAAAGTAAAGTTCGAGCGCAGGAATTGCTCGTCGTACTGAAACAGATGCCTCGCCGCATCGTCCCAGACCGCGTAGTCCACGGTGAGGCGCACCCGCGCCTCTGCATCTTGGTAGAGCGCCGACTCGACGCGGGCCAGGCGTTCGGTGGCAACTGTTTGCTCAAACTCGCTCAAACTAGCGACCAGCAGCCATGCACTGGTGCCGAAGCTTGCCGTGCCTACCAGGCAGAGCAGCAAGACCAGAATTCCCAGCGTCTTTAAACGCAGACTGCGAACATTCAACATACTGGTTGGACAGCGTTTTTTGGACGCCCGCTCGCTATTCAAGAGCGGCAAATCTTATACGCAGTGGGAGCCCACAGGGTCAAACCTTGCTCGCCACAGTCAGCTGCGGTTTATGGAGACCCCGCCGTCCACAAAAAGTGCCGAACCGGTGGTGAAACTGGAGGCGGCGCCGGCCAGGTAGAGGGCCGATTGAGCGATCTCCTCGGCTCTGGCCAGGCGCTTGAGCGCGTACAAGTTCTGAATATAGGCCAGCGACTCCGGCGTGTTGGCGAAGGCGCGGCCCATCGGCGTATCGGTGCCGCCGGGCAGCAAGGCATTGACGCGAATGCCCTTGGGTCCCAACTCGGCCGCCAGCGCCTGAGTCAGGCCGATCAAGCCCGCCTTGCTCGCCGCGTAGGCGGCCAAACCGGGGAAGCCGACGCTATAGCCGACAAAGGACGAGGTAAAAATCAGCGAACCGCCGCCGCGCTTGAGCATCGCCGGAATTTGATACTTGGCACCCAGAAAAGCGCTGCTCAAATTGGTGCTTAGGGCCTCATTCCAGGCCGCCAGCGCGACCTCCGGCGTGGGCCCCATCGGGCCCAAGCTGCCGGCATTGTTGAAGGCCACATCGAGCCCGCCGAAGCGCTCGGTGGCCAACTCGACCAAGGCCTGTGCATAAGCCTCGTCTTGCACATCGCCGGCCAGCGCCACCGCCTCGCCGCCGGCTTGGCCGATCTGCGCCACCAGCCGATCAAGCTCGGCTTGGCGGCGCGCGCCGACGACCAAGCGGGCGCCTTGGGCGGCGAACAATTGGGCGCTGGCATGGCCAATCCCGGAGCTGGCGCCGGTGATGATGGCGACCTTGTTGAGCAATACAGACATGAAGAGAATCTCGGATAAGTAGCTGAACGGCTGGGCCAGGATGAGCACCAGCACGAACGCAGTATCAAGATTCGAACGCCGCCCTGCGACCCGGTTCTTGCGCCCTTCCCGCCGCTAATCAGACTTGGTTTCGGCCGCCCGCTCATTCAACAGCGCATGCTCGCTCCTGAGCATGCGGGCCGGCCATTGCGCCAGCAACAAGATCCCCGCCATCAACCACAAGGGCGCCGCGCTGACGCTGGCCGCGGCAAGCAAGCCAAAGCCGATAGGCATCGCCACCGTCGCGCCATTGGTCGCCACCATGCGCAGGCCCAAGGCTTGGCCATGGCGGTCGGCCGGCGTGACCTGGTGCAACATCGCCATCACCATCGGCTGCACCGAGCCCAGCGCCAGCCCCAGCAAGGCCGACCCCAACATCAGGCCGGCCGTGCCCGGCAGCCAGGCATAGACGGCCAAGGTGGCCGTAGCCATCAGCATCGCCACCCGCAAAGCGGTGACCTCGTCTAACTGCTTTGACCAACGGATGATGGCCAGCCGCACCAACATGGCGGCGACCGAAAAAGACGCCAGCACCAAACCGATGCTGGAGGCACTCAGCCCCTTGGCATGGCCAATCACCGGCACCACAAAGCTGTGCGCGTCCCAGGCCGAGGCGAGCACCACATTCAAGAGCAGCAAATAGCGCAGCGCCGGTTGACGCAGCAGATCCCAGGCGGGCTTGGCACGGCTGGCCGCGCTATGAGGCTTGGGTGTATGGCGTGGCACCTTGACGATCATCACCCAGGCGAGGATCGGCAGCACCACGGCCAAGCCGAAGGCGGCGCGGAAGCTGACATAGTCGATCAAGACGCCGGCCGCCACCGGCGACAAGGCATTCGACAGCGCCGGCCCCAGCGCCATCCAGCCGAACACGCGCTTGAGCTCGGACGGCTCGTCGGCCATCTGCCCGCCCTCGCGCTGCATCGCCACCGCCGCCACGCTGAGCGCGCCGCCGCTGAGCAAGCAGCTGAAGCCTATCGTCCACAGGCCCTGGCCGAGCAGCGCCACCAGCGCCCCGACGAGCCCCATCAGCACCGCGATGCCGACCGGCCGGTGCAAGCCGTAACGATCGGCCTGCCGGCCCGCCCACATCGCCAAGACCATCGGCGCCACCGCAAACAGGCTCAACAAAACGCCGACCGCCCACTCACCATGGCCTTGGTGCAAGACCCACAAGCTGGCGGCGACACGGGTCACCGACATGCAGGCGTGAATGGCAATCAAACCGCCGATCAGCCAGGGGAAGGCGCGGCGCAAATCGGCGGCTGGGCTGGGCTGATTCAAAGTCTGACCTCGTCGATATCTTCACCGCCATCTGCCGAGGCAAGCTTCAACAAGGCCTGCGCCGCCTCATCCGGCAGTGCTTCCACATCCTTGAGCCTCTTCGTCATCACCCGCGTGCGGGTCTCGGCCAGATCGATGCTGTTGCTGGCCTCGTCGAGCTTTTTCTTGGTCTTGGCCAAGACCTCGCCGAACTTGCCGAACTCGGTCTTGACCGCGCCCAGCACCTCCCAGACCTCGGCCGAGCGCTGCTCAAGTGCCAGGGTACGAAAACCCATTTGCAAGCTGGTCAGCGTCGCCAACAAGGTGGTCGGGCCGACCAGCATCACCTTGAACTCACGCTGCAAAGACTCCAGCAAGCCCGGCCGGCGCAGCGCCTCGGCATAGAGGCCTTCGGTTGGCACAAACAGCATGCCGAAATCGGTCGTATGGGGCGGCGCGATGTATTTGTCACGGATGGTTTTGGCCTCGGCGCGCAGCCGCGTTTCGATCGCTTTGCTAGACAGCTCAACGCCGGCCGCGTCGGCGCGCTCCTGCGCATCCAGTAAGCGCTCGTAGTCTTCACGCGGGAACTTGGCGTCGATCGGCAGCCACAGCGGTGCGCCATCGGCACGCTGGCCCGGCAACCGAACAGCGAACTCGACCCGCTCGCTGCTGCCCGGAATCGTCGCCACATTGCTTGCGTATTGCTCGGCCGTGAAGACCTGCTCGAGCAGGCCCAGCAGCTGCACCTCACCGAAGATGCCGCGCGTTTTGACGTTGCTCAGCACCCGGCTCAGGCTGCCCACATCGCGGGCCAGGCCCTGCATCTCGCCCAGGCCTTTGTGCACCTGTTCCAGCCGTTCGGCCACCTGCTTGAAGCTCTCGCCCAGGCGCTGCTCCAGTGTCGCGTGCAACTTTTCGTCGACGGTGGCGCGCATCTGTTCGAGCTTCTTTTCGTTGTCCTGCTGGATCAGGCTCAGCCGCTGCTCGACCGTCTGAGCGAGTGCCCGCAGACTTTCGGCGAGGGCTTGCGTCTGGCGCTGTGCGGCCAGGTCCTGCGCCTCGCGGGCGGCCAGCGCTTGAGCGGTCTGCGCCTGCGCGCTGCCGGCCAGCCCACTGCTCAGCGCTTGTTGAAAGCGCGCCAGGCTTTGTTGCAACTCTTGGCGAGTGGCCCCGGCGCTGCGGGTCAACTCGTCGCGCAACTCGCGCTCCAGCCGTTCGTTGGCTTGCTGCAGCGTCGGCAGCAAATTCGCTTGGCCTTGCTCGGCCGCTGCGCCCCGGCGCAGTTGCAGCCAGAGCAACAAGATCCCCAAACTCAGCAGGCCGATGGCCGCCAGCAGCATCGCTTCGAAAACAGTCATGCTGGCATTGTGTCAGCAGCTCAGGTCCGCCGAAGTTCAAGCGTGCGTGCAGTGGAGCGACCAGCAAGGGCCCGAGCCCAAGGCCGACACCGAGGGCATTCCCTGCCCACAGCGGCCAGACTCTTGAG
This sequence comes from Roseateles oligotrophus, assembly GCF_025717515.1. Classification (GTDB taxonomy): domain Bacteria; phylum Pseudomonadota; class Gammaproteobacteria; order Burkholderiales; family Burkholderiaceae_C; genus Paucibacter_A; species Paucibacter_A oligotrophus. The sequence goes on along the minus strand of NZ_JAJIRN010000008.1, from coordinate 289,429 downwards.
AAACAATCCGACCTAACGTTGATTCAAGACGTTCAAAGATCAAAAAATTACGCCAGGGAGATGAGATGAACAGAAGACTGATGCTTATCAGCGCCGCTGCCTTGCTCGGGGCAGCAGGCTTGAGCGGCCACGCGGCGGCGGCTTTGTCGGTCGGCGCCGACGCCAAGTTTGCGGCGCTCTCGCTGATCGGCGACAGCATCAACGTCGTGACCTTTCAGCCCACGCTGGGCAGCAAGATGGACCGCAATATCAAGCAGTCTGCTGCCATCACGAATGCACCGTTTGATGTCACCGCGCTGCGCGCAATTCAAGCCAGCGTCAAGCAAGCCATGGGCGCGGCTGAGGTCTTGCTCTACCGATCGCCATCGATTGAACTGTTTGGCGACCCATGGGCCTTGTTTGACGGCAGCAAACTGGTTCTGCCCCCTGACTTGGTCGCGGCGATGAAGAAAGACGGTGCCAGCCATCTTTTGCTGCTGACACGCAACCGCCAGGACGCAAAGCTTGCCACAACGCAGGGCAGCGTGGGCAGCGGCCGCTTGGAGGGCATTGGTTTTTACGTCGACCGGCAAAAGCGCATGAACAACAGCGCCACGCAGGAGAGCGGCATTGGCTTTTTGGCGCCCTACACCTATTTGCAGCTGTCCTTGGTTGACTTGTCGAACGCCCAAGTCCTGCAGCAGCAATCGATCAGCAGCTCTCAAACCATAGGTTCGCCGCGCAGCGAAGATGGTTTCGACCCCTGGAAGGCATTGAGCCCGGAGGAAAAAGTCAGCACATTGGAGCGCATGATCGAGCGGGAGGTGGGCCAAACGGTGCTCGAGCTGATCAAGCCGAATTAGCTCGAAGTGCCAGAAGCGCAATGGACCGAAGACGATTTCTGCAGTGCGGCTCGGGTGTTCCCTTGGCCGCAGCCCTGGCCGCCTGCGGCGGCTCGGGAGGGGAAGCTACGCCCGAACCTACACCCACGCCGACGCCCCTTCCTCCCAGCAGCGGCCCGGCAGCCAGCGAGTGGGATGCCCTCAGCGCACAGCTCAGGGGGCAGTTGATCCGCCCCGGTCACGCCGACTATGAACGACTGCGGCGCCCCGCCAATGCCCGCTACGACGCCGTCCTGCCGCAAGCGCTGATCCGCTGCGCCGGCACGGCCGACATCCAGGCCGGCTTGGCCTTTGCGCGCCGCTTGCAACTGGCCGTCGTGCCACGCGGCGGCGGCCATAGCTATATCGGCAACTCGACCGGCAGCGGCCTTGTCATTGACGTCGGCGGGATGGACGGGGTGCGTCTGGAAGGTGAGTTAGCCGTTGTCGGCGCCGGCGCCAAGCTGGCCGATGTCTACGAGACGCTGATTTCGCAAGGCCGCTGCATCCCATCCGGCAGCTGTGTCACGGTCGGTATCGCCGGCATCACCCAGGGCGGCGGTTTCGGCGTGATCGACCGCGCCTACGGTCTGACTTGTGACGTGCTGCGCAGCGCCCGCGTGATCAGCGCCGACGGCACCGAGCTGCTCTGCGACGAGGCGCACAACGCCGACCTGTTCTGGGCGCTGCGAGGCGGCGGTGGCGGCAACTTCGGCATCGTCAGCGAGTTCACTTTTCAGACCCATGCAGTGACGCCCTTGCAGCAGTTTTCGGCCAACTTCGCCTTGGCCGACTTGCCGGCGCTGCTGGCGGCCTGGAGCCAATGGCCCAAGACCATGCCGGATCAAATTTGGTCGCAACTGGTCGTGTCGAGCAGCGGCTGTTATCTATGGGGCGTCAGCATCGGCGACGAGGCGGCCCTGCTGCCGCATTGGCAGCGCTTGTTGGGCCATATCGGCCGCACTGCCTTGAACCCCACCGTTCAGGCGCGCAGTTATCGCGAGCTGATGTTGGGCGCTTGCGCTGGCTTGAACAACGCGCAATGTCACCTACCCGCTCAGAACCCCGCCGGAGTGCTGCGGCGCGTGGCGATGGCTGCCAGCTCGGACTTTTTCGACAGCCTGGCCGATCCGCAAGGCATGGCGGCCGCAATCAGCTCCGCCTTGTTGGGGCGCGCCAGCCCCGGTGGCGTGATTCTGAATCTGATGGGCGGCGCAATTGGCCGTATCGCCGCGGACGCGAGCGCTTTTGTGCACCGCCCGGCGCTGTTCAGCGCCCAATACGGCGCCGAGTACAGCCCCACAGCATCCAGCGCTCAAGTCAGCGAAGGCGAGCAATGGGCGCATGGCATGCGTGATAGCCTGCGCCCCTGGAGCAGCGGCCGCGCCTATCAAAACTACCTCGATGCCTTGATCACCAATCCCGAGCAGGCCTACTACGGCAGCAATCTGGCAAGGCTCAAACAGATCAAGGCGAAGTTCGATCCGACCGGCCTGTTCAAACCGGCGCAAGGTATCAGCGCAGCTTAGCCCGGCTTCGTGAATGGAGCAAAATGCCCGGTTCTGCTTGCTCCTGACTAGGCTTCTCTCATGTCCGCTCCCGGCTCACTGCGTTTCAGCACCCAAGCCATTGCCATCACCGCCGAGCAAGAAGACATTCAGGCCTCGGGCGAACGCGCCATCCTGATCGAGGCGGCGGCCGGCACCGCCAAGACCACCTCGCTGGCGCTGCGCATCTGCGAGGTGCTGGCCCGTGGCGCCACGCCGCGCCGCATGCTGGCGCTGACCTTCACGCCCACCGCCTGCCTGGCGCTGCGCCGGGCGCTGCAACTGGTGGCCGGCGACAGCCTGCCGCACAAGCAGGTGCGCGTCGAAACCTTTGACAGCTATGCCGCCAGCGTGCTCAGGCAAATGGAAGCACCGGCCGACGGCGATGACTCATTCACCCCGGCGCGCCTGCTGCACAGTGCCGAGCAAGCCAGGCCTTATGTATGGGCTGCCGTTGATGCGGTGGCCGACAACCCGCAAGAACGCCATGCCGAAGACCTCAGCCTCCCCTCGCATGGCGCGGAGTCTTATGTGGGCGAGTTCTTGCGCCGCACGCAAAGCATCAAGGGTCGCTTGTTGCTGGAGCTGAACCCGCCCGAGCAGGGCAGCGACAGCCCCGACTACGCCAACGACGAATTGGGCCTCGACTACAGTTTGCTGCGGGTGCTGCGCGCCTATGAACATCTGCGCCTAGAGTCGGGTTATGAGCAGCCGAACTTTCGCATGCCGCTGGACGCCACCTACGACCTCGCCCGACTGCTGCGCTCGGACAGCATCGGCGGGCCGGAGGAGTTGCCGCTGGGCCAATTCGACGGCATCTTTGTCGACGAAATGCATGACTGCAACGAGGCGATGTTCACGCTGCTGAAGGCCTTGTTGATTCAACCCAAGGTGTATTTTTGCGCCGTGGGTGACCGTGATCAGGTCATCCACCAGCATTTCGGAGCCGATGCCCGCTTCATGAGCCGCGCGCTTGACGCCGAATTGGGCCGCAAGCTGCAACGCCTGCCGCTGTCCTTGAGCTTTCGCTATGGCCCGGCGCTGGCCGGCTGGATGGCCAAGCTGGCGGGCAAGCCGATTGCGGCGCAAAAGCTGCGTCAGACCGAGTTGCTTGCCATCGCTTGCGAAGGCGCAGGCCAGCCCAAGACGGCAGCGGCCGTTGTCGGCGCCTTGCAGCGCTGGCGCGGCGAGCAGCGCAAGGACGATGTCTACAGCGACTGCGCGGTGCTGCTGCGGCGCGAATCGCAATCGGTGCTGCTGGAGAACGCGCTGCACGCGCAGGGCATCGCCTATCAATGCATGGGTTTTGGCAGTTATCTGCGCCGGCCCGAGGTGCTGTTTGTGCGCACCGTCTATGCCATCGCCAGCGGCCGGCTGGATACGCTGGGCGGAGCCGACACGCGCCGGCTGATCCCCGATGCGCTGTTCGAGATGACGCAGACCCCGGTACTCAAGGCCGACGACCCCGACTATCAATCGGCCGAGGCCTTTCTGCGCGAAGCCAGAGCCGCGGCAGCCGACAGCGAGCAGGTGGTCGCCAAGATCTTCAATCAGCACATCCTCGACTGGGCGCCCGCACAGGTCAGGCAGCGGCTTCAAAACGCGCTGCAAACGGTGCAAGCCGGGGGTGATTTCGCGGCCTTTCTCGCGGCGCTGGACATGGCGCGCTTTGGCCGTGATGTGTTCGTTGAAAAAGAGCGCCGCGATGAACTGCGCCGCCATATGCAAGGTTTGCTGGCGGCCTCGCTCGACTACGCCGGTGTGCTCGACTTTTTCAAATCGCTGCAGGCGCAGGACGAGGCGCAGGCGCAGCGTGTGGCCGGCCGCGCCGAAGGCAAGGTCAGATCAAACAAGAGCCGCCCGACCATCACCTTGGCCAGCGCCGCCCATGTCAAGGGCCTGGAGTTCGAGCATGTGCTCTTGCCCTATCTCGCGCAAGGCGTGTTCCCGGACGTCGAGGCCGAAGCGGCCGGCGAGAAGAATCTTTTTTACGTCGCCGCGACGCGGGCCCGCAGCCGGCTGACGCTCTTGGTCAATGCCGAACGGCCGAGCCCGTTTGTGCCGCCGGCCCTGATTGCGCGACTCTCGACTTAGCAGGCCCTTGATGGCGTGGATTTTGGAAAGGCCGGAACAGTGAACAGTGAAATGAGCTTGTCACTTGGTAGACAAACGCAGAGGTCTCACCTTGCCGCCAACCCACGCGAGAATTCTGAACTCGGCTACTTCCTCAACCAAACCAGGTAAGTGGCCAAACTGTTGTCACCCTTGATCACCATGATTCGGTCCTGCAGATACACAAGGTGGCGGACAGCAAAGGGGGAAATTTCAAAGCCCATCAAGTCGACACCATGTACCCGCACGATAGTTGGCTTGACTGCGGCCAAGGGGAGATCTGAGTCGGAGAAGATACTGAATTCGACGAAAGCCTGCGGATCTTTAGCTTCGGGGAACAGTTTTTGAGTCTTAACCACATTGGCAAACACCAAGCCATCACCCGCCGCAGCCACCAAATAATTCTCCGCGCCAAGCTCCCTTGAAACGTGCAACTTTTCGGCATCCACATCGCCATTGCTTGATCGTACGGGCTCAGCTGAAACCAGATCCAGCATGAGTCCGCGCAGCCCCGGATCTTGACCGGGTCCATTTGAGTCGTATTCAACTAAGGCCGGACCAGCCCAAATGATGTGACTCTTTGTCGCGCTTGTGACGGGCCTCAAAGGTGAGTTGTAGGTCCCCGTTGTGCTTTGCGAAATAGACTTCAGGGACTTGGCTATGGGTGCGCCCTGCGAGGCTGTCCAGACTGCATATCGGGCGGTACTTTCGGTCTGCCAAGTGGCCGTAACCCGCCCATTTGCGGCAGAAAGCTTGATACCTCCAATACCCCTTGCGGTCTTTGCCTCCAGCACCATCTCCGCCGTTTGGGGCCGCGCCAGAACATCAAAACTTTGCAGGACAAGATCAACCCCCGGGTAAATTTCACTGTCTTTGGTGTGTGCTGCCCAGATTCGATCACCATCTCCGGCAAGCGCCTCAATGGAATCGAAAGGAAACAGCGTCCCGGTTTCGCCATTGGTCAGTTGGCCGGTTTGATCGAAATGAAACATGCGCATTCGATTGCCCTCAACGGGCGCAAAAATCGCCACCCCCGAACTCAACCACACCACACCGGAGGCGTTGTACTTCATGTCCGACAGGTAGGAGTTTTTCATCAAGCCGGGGTACTCCCGCACGCTGTTGAGTTGGCCTCTCTTATCCAAAATAGCGATGGACAAACCAACTCGATCGCTGTCGCCGTTGGCGATGACCACCATGACGCGCTCGCCGAAGGCCTTGGCACCAATCGCCTCACCAAAATACGCTGCGCCGCCAGAGCTTGTATTCGGGCGAAGAACCGCCTGGGGTTTTGTAAACCCGTGTCCTGCATCAACGCCGTCCCAAGACTCCAGCACTTCAAGGCGGTCAATCAGCCCCGCGTTCGTGCCCGGTGCTGCGGCCAAGATCTTTCGAAGGCCCGAAGCTCCAGCGATTTTCGAAATTGAATCCGCCATCACGATCTTCTTCTGAACAATGCCAATCCTCGGCGCGTACCAGACGGACTCGGTCAGCTTCATGACGGGTGTAAGAACACCGTCACTTGAACGCTTAAACCGCATCAAGGCGATGGTGTCGACACGAACTGTAGTAAGGGTGCTGTCGTCCGTCAGGGTTACGGACTCATTGCCCATCACCCGGCGGTAGGCGGCGATGGTCAGTACATCTTCTTTCTTGTCTTGGTCAGCATCGAGGCCGGAGTTTGCATAGTCACGCTCAAGCAGTATGTACTGATCCCCTTGACGCACGGGGGATCTAAGCTCGGTCGATGCCAAGGCATCAGTATCGCTGGTACCAGGAAGTCCCGTGGGACCGCTGGCAATAATCAAGCCATCTTTGACTTCGAGTTTGGTCGTCGAGACGTCGTTATCAGCCCCATTAATTTCGCTTTCGACAAGCCCTTCGGCCGCAAGCGTTTGACTGACCGTACTTCGGTAGAACTGAGGACCGGTCCGATTGGCGGAAAGGTCTGTACCTCGATAGGTCCACTGCGAGCCGCTGCGCATAGGACGCAACAGAGTGGCGTCGGCATACAACACCTCGCCAAGCGGAGGCGCTTGAGGAATCAATGATTGACTGCTGCTGGGCGGCGGCGGCGGCGGGGCAACAATCTCATTCGAGTTCACATCGCCGCTCGCTCCCCCGCCTCCACCACCACAGGCGGACAAAAGGAAGCCCAGCGCGAGTATTTGCAGCCGATTGACTTGTTTTCTGAACATGAAAGCCCTCTCCTGTTTTTCTTGGTCAGCGATTGGTACTAGCTGCCGTCGTACTCAAGCGCCGCTGGCCGGATGCTAACGCATACTTTGTACTGATTCTCGCGGGTCGCTCCTTAGTTTGTGACAGACAAACGCCAGCTCCGGGCACCGAGCTGACTTCAAAATTGAGCGGCTAATCGAATCGGCCGGACACCCTGGCTTCAATCTTGTTCAAAATCTGCGGAGCCTCGGCGCAACCGTTCGCCTCCCGCCATGCCGGGAGTTCGCCCCGGCATCGGGCGGGTAGCGCATATCTGGCATGAATGCCAAGTTATTGACTCCAAGAGCAAAATCCGTATAGCTGCTCCGGGCACCCTCCTGACTTTGGCGACCGGCGGCAAAATACCCAGGGCTGCAAAAAGAAATTTGCCCTTGGCTGGAAAAAGGCAAGGCCTGACCCCCGCGCCTGTTTTGCTTTTCTTTATCCCTTTCATCCCCTCCATCCTGGCCAAAAGTTCCCACATTCGCCGCACGCTAATCTTCGCGTTGCCAGAGCCATTTCAGGTGACTCCCGCGAGCACGGAGGAAAGAAAGAAAACCGGCTCAGGGCACAGAGTTGCCATGCAGTCTGTGCCCTCGAAACGTCCCGTCCTGCGCAAGGCCAACCGTTCGAACAAGCGCCGCATGGCTGACGTTCGGTACGCCGGCCGTTTTGGTCAACGGCGGCTTGCGAACGACGGAATTTGAGGCACCAACAGCAAGAGGGCACCAATTTGACCGAATCAAAGGGCTGGCTTCCCAATTCCAATATGCACTGCCCCATGGCTCGAATCAGCGGCCCGCGGCAGTTCATTCAGTAGGGCAGCGCAGCCGCCTAAAGCTTTGCCACTGTGCGGGGCGATGTGCTGGATCTCTGCGGCCCCGCCTCAGGAATAGACCGACTGCCCCACGATTCATGCACCCGGTCGGATTGCGCTTCAATGCAGGCAGCTTGGCCGGAAGAATGAAGCTTCATGTCGGGCGGCGCGTATTGTTCGTCGTTGCCAGACAGTCTTCTTGGCGCAGCTCGTGGCTTCGGTCCGCGGCGCAAAAACAGCTGAAAACTCCCAATGAAAAGCTTCTCCAAACCCTCTCTCTCTCGCTTGCCATCGGCCATCCTGGCCTTGTCCCTGCTGGGCGGTTTTGCCGCAGGTTCCGCCGAGGCCGCTCAAGCGACGGCAGCAAGCGCCGTCGCTGAGGACAGTTTCGATGCGGCGCTCGCGCCATATTTCAAAACAAATCTTCCAGGCGTCTCGGTGATCATGACGCGCGCCGGCAAGACCATCTTTCGCAAGTCCTATGGTCTGGCTGATCTCGAAGCCAAGTCCGCCTTGCGCCCTGACATGATGTTTCGGGTGGGGTCGGTCTCCAAGCAATTCACTTCGGCGGCGATCTTTCAATTGATCGAAGCGGGCAAGTTGAAGCTCGATGACGATATCAATGCCTTGCTTCCCGAACTGCCAAACCAGGGCGCGAAGATCACGCTTGAACAAGTGCTCAGCCACACCTCGGGGCTGAAGGACTATGTCCGCTCACCCAAATTTGCCGAGACTGCCGGCAAGCCGATCACGCGGCAACAGATATTCGAGCTCTTCAAAGATGATGGCTTGGCATTCCCGCCGGGGCAGGGCTTCGCTTACAGCAACACTGGATATTTCCTGTTGGGAATGGTCATCGAAAAGGTCTCCGGAATGAGCTACGAGGACTACCTCGCCAAGCACATCTTTGAGCCCTTGAAGATGAGTCAAACGGCCTACGAAGGGCGGGAGCGTGACGCTCAGCGTCGGGTTGAAGGCTATATGGGCCAAGGTGAGAAGGTTCAGAAGGCTGACCCCATCAACATCGACATCGTCTATGCCGCAGGCGGACTGGTATCCACGGTGGATGATTTGGCCACCTGGGACCGGGCCATTGTTGAAGGCAAGTTATTGAAGCCAAGTTCCTGGGAGCTGGCAATGCAGCCTCACAAGATTCATGGCACTCAAAATGCAGGTTATGGCTACGGCTGGAACAACTATCAGATTCGTGGCGCTCGAGCGATTGGGCACGACGGCATCATCCCCGGCTTCAATGCCTTTGCCGTGAGGATTCCTGAGCATCAGTTGTACGTGGCTGTGCTCGGCAACAACGGTTTTGCGGCGCCGAACTCCGCTTACCTGGTGGAGAAGATTGCGGCCATCGCCATGGGCAACCCCTATCCCGAGTACAAGGCTATTCAGTTGGACGCGGACAGCTTGGAGAAGTTTGTCGGGGTTTACAAGATCAATGACAAGGATGATCGCGCGATCAGCCGCGAAGGCAATCGTCTCTTCATGCAGCGCAGTGGGCGCGGCAAGTTTGAAGTCTTGCCCTGTGGCCCGGCGGAGTTCTTCATCAAGGACAGCCCGAGCCGTGTGCATCTTCGCTTCGTGGCCGACGCGGCAGGTGCGTTTGAGCAGTTGATCGTCACGCAAAACGATCTGCCAAGCGCCGAAATCCGAAAAGCAGGGCGCTGAGCGCAGCGGGCAGGTCAGTCCGCAACAGCGGGGTTCAGGCCGTCAACTGAAGGGGCGGCCGGCGCCGCGCCCTCCCCCGTCGGCCACGCAAACTGGCCTACCCATGGCCAGACAAACCTCCGCTCCTGGCGGGTTCCTGACCTTGGCGACCGGCGGCAAATTGCCCAGGGCCGCAACAAAAAATTCGCCCTTGGCAGGCAAAAGGCAAGGCCTGACCCTCAGCTCCCCTACGCCTCACGCCCGCTCGCGCCCACCGTAAATCAACGCGCGCAATCGATGTCCTCCCGTCCTCGGACATATTGACGCTGGAGGCCGTCAACCTGGATGTCGTCATCGGGGGAGCCCCAAGCTTGATTGATTTCCAGAATGGCAATTTCTTCGTCGCCGGCTCGGTAATTCCGGATCAAACCATTGCCTTTGTGGTCGACCAAAACATCACCATCAACGGCATCACCAAGAGCGTCGCCTTTAGCTTCAGCACCCAAATTGGGGCCGATGACGATCATCTGTTCGTGATTCAAGCCTCGGTCAACGCCGTACCTGAACCCGCCAGTTACGCCATGCTGTTGGCCGGCCTGGGCCTGCTGGGTTTCGCCACCAAGAGGCGCCAAGGCGTTTGATTGAACCTCAAAAGCCAGCCACTGGCCGCCGAACAAACCGCTGCTTTGACAAAACCGACCCGAGGGTCGGTTTTTTATGCCCGCGCCGGATCGGACCCGTCTTGTCTGCGGCTGTTTCAAACTGACACCATGGGCCCTCCTCGCCCATGATCCGTTTGTCCCGATTTGACACAGCAGCATTCACGCCCAGGTCACCGCGCCCAGGCAGGATCGCGCCATACCGTTTTTTGGCGGTGGCTCCTCCAACCTGGACTCGATCATGACAAGCAACTTCATTTCCCGCGCCATTGCGGTCGGCGCTTTCAGCGCATTCACGCTGGCTGTCGGCTTGAGCTCCGCCCAGGCCGCCACACTCGCCGCCGATGGCAGCTGGTACGAATTCCTGGTCAACGCCGAGCTGACTCCGGTCAACAGCCCGAACAGCCTCGACTGGCTGGTCGGCTTTGACGATCCCAGCCCGGCTCACTTCACCTTCACGATCGATGCCGGCTTTGTCGGCAGCTTGACCGTGCTGGACACCGGCATCTCGGGCGACCGCTTCATCGTCAAGAACATGGGCGCCGCAATCGGGGAAACCAGCGTCGGCGTTGACGGCGATCCATTGCTGGAAGGCAGCTCCATCGCTGACTTCAACACCGCCCTGGCCAACCCCGACTTCAGCCGCGCTGTCTACACCCTGGAAGCCGGTAGTTATGACATCAGCGGCGGCTTGTCCTATTCGGTCAAGCTGGACGGCAGCCCAATGAATGTGAGCACCGGCGGCCTGCAACTGACCGTGGCCGCGGTTTCGGCCGTGCCCGAGTCAAGCACGCTGGCCAGCCTGCTGGCCGGCCTCTCGCTGTTGTCGCTGGCGCTGCGCCGCAAGAGCGCTAAGTAAACCCGCCCTGCATTCGGAATCCCTCATCATGTTGAAAACAACTCCCCTGCTGCTGGCCTTGATGGCCGCTTTTGGCCTGAACGCCGCACATGCCGTCAGCGCCGTGCAGCCCGCCCCGATCAAGGTCAAGATCATCGGCTTCAATGACTACCACGGCACGCTGGAAACACCCGGCAGCTTTGGCAAAAACACCGCCGTGCCTAGCGCCCAACGCCCGGCCGTCGGCGGTGCCGAATACATGGCCGCTTATGTGGCTCAAATGAAGGCCACCAACCCCAACACCGTGGTCGTCGGTGCGGGCGACTTCATCGGCGCCTCGCCGCTGATCTCGGCGCTGTTCTTTGATGAGCCCGCCGTTGAAACGCTGAACAAGATCGGCGTTGATTTCTCTTCGGTCGGCAACCATGAGTTCGACAAGGGCAAGGACGAGTTGCGTCGCTTGCAAAACGGCGGCTGCAAGCTGGGTGCCAATGGCATCCCGGAAGCCAATAGCTGCAAGGGCTTCGGCTCCTCGGCGCCCGGCACCTTTGACGGCGCCAAGTTCAAATGGCTGTCGGCCAATGTGATCGAAACCGCCACCGGCCGCACGCTGCTGCCGGCCTATGGCGTCAAGAGCTTTGGCGGCGTCAAGATCGCCTTCATCGGCATGACGCTCAAAGGCACGCCGGGCATCGTCACCCCCACCGGCGTGGCCGGCCTGGCCTTCAATGACGAAGCCGACTCGGTCAATGCCTTGATCCCGAAGCTACGCGCCCAAGGCATCGAATCCATCGTCGTGCTGATTCACCAAGGTGGCTTCCAGAACGCGGCGGCCGGCAGCGGCTTGAGCAACGCCAGCGACATCAATGGCTGCTTGAATGACCTCAAGAACCCGGACGGCAGCGCCAGCGAGATTGCCAAGGTCGTCGCACGCTTTGACAACGCGGTCGATCTGGTCATCAGCGGCCACACCCACGCCGCCTACAACTGCTCGAAGAACACCATCGACGTGACCGGCAGCAACGCCGCCAACACGGTCAGCACGCCGCGCGCCACCGGTCTGCCTAACAAGACCGGCCGACTGATCCCGGTCACCAGCTCGAGCGCCTTCGGTCGCGCCATGACCGAAGTTGATCTGACGATCGACCCGATCAGCCGAGACGTCACGACCGTCAGCGCCAACAACCGCTTGGTGGACCGCAGCGACGCCGCGATCAACAGCGCCATCGCCAACAACCCGGAAGTCAAGAACGTGGTGCTGGCCTACAAGGGCGCGGTCGCGCCGATCGCCGGTCAAGTGGTGGGCACCATCACCGCAGGCATGAGCAATGCGGCCAACAACGCCGGCGAAATGGAAGCCGGTGATCTGATCGCCGACGCGCAGTTGCAAGCGACCCAGCCGGCTGCATTGGGCGGCGCCGTGATGGCCTTCATGAATGCCGGCGGCGTGCGCAGCCCCGGCTTCGTCAAGCCCGCCGCTGCCAGCTACCCCTATGCGCTGACCTACGCCGACGCGTTCACGGTCCAGCCTTTCGGCAATACCCTGGTGACGATGACACTGACGGCGCAGCAGCTCAAGGATGTGCTGGAGCAGCAATTCGCCGGCTGCAAGGGCCAGACCGCCAACCGCGTGATGCAGTCCAGCAATGGCCTGAAGTACAGCTGGAGCGCCGCAGCACCGGCTTGCGCCAAGATCCAGAACGTGACGCTGACGCCAACCGATGTGACCGTCTACCCGCCGGTCGTGACGGGTGCTGCCGACAACATCGTCATCAACGGCGTGGTGCAGAACCCGGCCAAGACCTACCGGGTGACGGTCAACAACTTCACCGCCACCGGCGGCGACGGCTTCACGGTCCTGCTGGGCGGCAGCAATGTTCAGGGCGGCGCGCAAGACATCGATGCCTTGATCGCTTATCTGGCCGGCTACAAGAGCGCCGCGAACGCCTACAACCCAGGCAGCGCGGTGCTGAACAAGCCCCGCATCACACAGGCGCCTTGATGAGATGAAAAATTGCCGCCCACAGCTTGATGGCAAGCGGGTGGTGTCGACATGGAAACCAAGCGTGGCCAGGCTGATTTTTAGCCTGGCCATCTTCGTTTGCGGCGGCACCCAAGCCCATCAGCATCCGCATGCCCATGACCAACAAGCCTCGCAGCAGAGTGAGCCCGAACGGTTAGCGCTTCTGCAGGTCGCCCGCAAGGCCCTGGCCGCCGGCGACAGTGACAGCGCGCTGCGGCAACTCGACGCGGCCGCCATGATCAGCCATTCGGCCGACACCGAGCTGCTGCTCTTGCAGGCGCAGATGCAGGCCGGCGACTACCGCTCGGCGCTGATGTTCGCCTCGCACACCGCCGGCGCGCATATCCATGAGCCCGAGGCCTTGGCGCTCTATGCCTGGATGCTGGCCCTGGGCGAGCAGCGGGCCGAGGCCAAGCGCATGCTGGAGGCCGGCCTGAAGCGCCTGCCGAACGAGCCGACGCTAAGGGCGATGCAGCTGGCTTTGCCGGCTGCGGAGCCGCAGGCAGCGGCCGAATCAGACCCGGTGGCCGCCCTTGTTCGCCCCGGACCGCTGGCGATCGGTGCGCCGGTTCCCGCCCATGCACAGGCGCAGGGCAGCGGGCTTTTGCTTGACGCCGGTCGGCTCGCCTTGGTGCCACTGCTGCCCGGCCAAGCGCCGACCCAACTCTGGGTCCGCAGCGGTTTGGGGCACACCAGCGCTGCCAGCGTGATGCAACGTTTCGACAGCCTGGGCCTGGCCCTGCTGAGCCTGGATACACCGCTGCCCAGCGCTCAATCGCGCTTGACACGTGCACCCCGCGATGCCTTTGCCGGCAGCCCGGCCATCAGCATCGCCTATTTGGCCGCGCCCTCGCCGCAAGCGGCGTGGCCGGCCATGCACCGAGGCTTCTTGGGCCGCCTCAGCGCCGCCAGCCATCAACAAGGCTTGGGGCTAGGCGTGCCGGTCGCGCCGGGTGGCGGGCCGGTGTTTGACCAGGCGGGACGATGGATAGGCATCACCTTGGCCGACCCTCAGGGCGAACCCAAGCTGGCGCCACTGAGCGCCTTGCAAGCGGCACTGGGGCCCTGGTTCGACGCCGTCACTGTCCAGCAGCAGGGACCGCCCATCGCACTCGATCAGCAGTACGAGCAGGCGCTGCCTTTAGCGGTGCAGTTGCTGGTCGAAACCAAGCGCCCTTGAGACCTCAAGGCGCGGCGACAATTTTGTCCTGCGTCTTGCTGTCGAAATCTGCCGCCTCATGCCGCTCCCACAGCTGGCTGGCCGGCTCGCCCCAGGTGCGGTTGACCATGCGGCCGCGCTGGACCGCCGGGCGAGCGGCGATTTGCTTGGCCCAGCGCTGCACGTTCGCATAGCTGTCGACCTGCAAAAACTCGCCAGCGTTGTAAAGCAACCCTTCGGCCAGCGCGCCATACCAGGGCCAGACCGCGATGTCCGCAATGCTGTACTGATCACCGGCCAGATAGGGACTGAGGCCGAGCCGGCGGTCCAGCACGTCGAGCTGACGTTTGACCTCCATCGCAAAACGGTCGATCGGGTATTCCATCTTGCTCGGCGCATAGGCATAGAAATGCCCAAAGCCGCCGCCGAGGTAGGGCGCGCTGCCCATCTGCCAGAACAGCCAGGACAGGCATTCGGCGCGGCCGGCAGCGTCCTCGGGCAAGAAGGCGCCGAACTTTTCGGCCAGATGCAGCAAGATCGCGCCGGACTCAAAAACACGCATGGGCTGCGTCCCGCTGCGGTCCAGCAGCGCTGGTATCTTGGAGTTAGGGTTGACTTCGACAAAGCCGCTGCCGAACTGATCCCCGTCGTTGATGCGAATCAGCCAGGCGTCGTACTCGGCGCCGCTGTGGCCCAAGGCCAGCAACTCCTCCAGCATCACCGTGACCTTGACGCCATTGGGCGTGGCGAGTGAATAAAGCTGCAGCGGGTGGCGGCCGACCGGCAGCTCTTTTTCATGCGTGGCGCCGGCAATGGGCCGGTTGATGCTGGCGAACTGGCCGCCGTTGTCTTTATTCCAGGTCCAGACCTTGGGCGGCGCATAGGCATTCAAGCGGTCAGTCATGGGTTCAATCCTTCAAGTTAAGCGGGGTCAGCGGCTCCGCGCCGCTCAGCAAGGCGATCAGGTTGTCGACCGCCAGATTGCACATCGCCCGCCGCGTCGGCAGCGAAGCACTGGCGATATGCGGCGTCAGCACCACATTGCTCAAGGCCAGCAGGGCCGGGTTCAGGGCCGGCTCGCCTTCAAACACGTCCAGGCCGGCAGCGGCCAAACGCCCTGCGGCCAAGGCTTCGGCCAGCGCCGCGTCGTCAACCACGCCACCACGGGCAATATTGGTCAAGGTGGCGCTCGGCTTCATCAGCGCCAGCTCCTCGGCGCCAATCAGATGGTGGGCCTGCGGTGAATAGGGGACGACCAAGATCAGGTGATCAGCGCGCCGCAGCAACTCGTCTTTCGCTACCCACTGCGCGCCCAACGGGGCCTCCAACTCGGGGGCCAAGCGGCTGCGATTGTGATAGATCACCTGCATGCCAAAACCAAACGCGCCGCGCCGGGCGATCGCCTGGCCGATGCGCCCCATGCCCAGAATGCCCAGCGTCGAACCATGCACATCGGCGCCGGCCAAGAGGTCGATCGACCATTGGCCCCAGCGGCCGGCACGCAGGTAATGCTCGGCCTCGGTGATGCGCCGCGCCGCCGCCAGCATCAAGCCGAAGCCGAAGTCGGCGGTGGTCTCGGTCAGCACATCCGGCGCGTTAGTGACCCTCACACCATGCGCGCTGCAGGCCGCCAGATCGACATTGTTGTGGCCGACCGTCATCAGGCAGACCGCGCGCAGATCCGGGCAGGCCGCCAACAGCGTTGCATCGATCAGCTCGGTGCCGGTGGCAAACAAGCCGGCCTTGCCGGCTAGGCGGCGGATCAACTCTGGCTGCGGCAAGGGCGTGTCGTCGAGCGGTTCCTCGACCTCGAATTGTTCGCTCAGCCTGGCCACAATGTCGGGAAAGATGCGCCGGGCCACCAGCACTTTTTGTCGCGCAGCCAAGCCTCAGTCCTCCAAGAAGCGGGTGAACTCGGCCACCGCCGCGCGCTCGGTTTGCAGCGTGTTCTCGATCGCGTTCGGATCGGCATAGCCCAGCGCCATGCCGCACACCAGCATCTGCGTCGGGGGCAGGCTCAACTCCTCGGCAATCAGTCGGTGGAACTGCGTGAAGGCGGCCTGCGGGCAGGTGTGCAGGCCATGGCCGCGCGCCGCGATCATGATGTTCTGCAAAAACATGCCGTAGTCCAGCCAGCTGCCTTGCTGCATCACCCGGTCGATGGTGAACATCAGGCCGACCGGCGCGTCGAAGAAGCGGTAGTTACGCCCATGTTGAGCGTGCATGCCGGCGCGGTCGGTCTTGGCCAGACCCAAGAGACCGTACAAGTCCCAGCCGACCTTGCGGCGCCGGTCGATATAAGGCGATGCCCATTC
Source organism: Roseateles oligotrophus (assembly GCF_025717515.1). GTDB lineage: Bacteria > Pseudomonadota > Gammaproteobacteria > Burkholderiales > Burkholderiaceae_C > Paucibacter_A > Paucibacter_A oligotrophus. Next base: position 273,226 of record NZ_JAJIRN010000008.1, on the reverse strand, counting down.
AACCGGGTAGTAGGCATATTCCTCGCGGTGCTTGCTCAGCTCGGCCGGGTCGTTATGGGCAGCCAGAATGCGCGCACTCAAGCGCTCCTTGGCGGCACCGCTCAGCACATGGACCTGCCAGGGCTGAGTATTGGTACCGGAGGGCGCGCGAGCGGCGACGCGCAGGATTTCTTCGATCAAGCTGCGCGGCACCGGCGTGGGTAAAAAGGCGCGCATAGAGCGGCGAGTTTCAATCGCTGCCATCACGGCGGCTTGGTCTTGCGGGCTCGGGGTATCAAACAAATTCACTGGGGCAATCCTTTTGATGTGGCGTTGGCAAATGGCTTGCCCATTCTTGCATTGCGGGCGGATTCGGGGCTGCTCATGCAGCCCAACGCTGCCCACCATAACCGCATCGGCGGGCTCGCCCTGTCATGCAGGTGTCATGGCCGACAAGCAAGCAAGGTCGCGGAGGAAACCAGTCTTTCTATGCCCTCCCCCTAACTTGTTGCAATGCAGCAAAAAGACCTTGCAAAGTTACCGGAGCTTCATATACTTTGCTTTGTTGCAGCGCAACAATTCCCGCTGTCGAAGAAATTCTACAGACAACCATCTCGGGGTAGACCCCGATCAAGGAGTGCTACATGCTGACCACAGAACAAATCATCGCCGCTCAAAAAGCCAATGTCGAAACGCTGTTCGGTCTGACAAGCAAGGCTTTCGAAGGCATTGAAAAGCTCGTCGAGCTGAATATGCAGGTCGCCAAGACGGCATTGGCCGAAGCCGTCGAGTCCGCTCAAAGCCTGATGTCCGTGAAGGATGCTCAAGAACTGCTGGCCCTGCAATCTACCCTCTTGCAGCCGAGCGCCGAGAAGGCCGCTTCTTACAGCCGTCATCTGTATGACATCGCCAACAGCACCAACGCCGCCATTGGCAAGGTCGCCGAAGCCCAAATCGCCGATGCACAGTCGAAGTTTGCCGCCGTGATCGACAGCGCCGCCAAGAACGCACCGGCCGGCAGCGAAAACGCCGTCGCCATGGTCAAGACCGCCGTGGCAGCCGCCAACAGCGCGCTTGAGTCGATCCAACAAGCAGCCCGCCAAGCCAGCGAAGTGGCCGAAGCCAACTTCGAAGCCGCCGCCGACACCGCCGTCAAGGCTTCGCAGACCGCCGCCCGCAACGGCAAGCGCGCAACTGCCTAACTAGAAGGTCCAAGCCAAGACCATGGGCCACGGCCCATGGGTATTGCAACAAAGCCCGGCCCGATCGCCGGGCTTTTTTACGTCCGCAGCGCCCTTGCTCGCTGCCAATCCAGCCCGGCGGACGATGAATTTCAAAGTTATTTGCTGCGCCGCAACAAATAATGCTTGCAAATCATTTTGAAGTCCCTACAATTCATTTTGTTGCAGCGCAGCATTTAACTGTGCAGCAGCTTGCGAATATCCGCAAGACGAATTTCATTTGAAATCAACCGGGGGTCGCCCCCCACACAGGAGCACACCATGCTGACAGCTGAACAATTCTTCGCCGCCCACAAAGCCAATGTCGAGACTCTTTTCGGCCTGACCACAACCGCCTTCCAAGGTGTTGAGAAGTTGGTTGAGCTGAACATGCAAGTCGCCAAGACCGCCCTGGCCGAAGCCGTTGAGTCCACCCAAGCCGTGTTGTCGGTCAAGGACGCTCAAGAGTTGCTGGCGTTGCAAGCTACCCTGCTGCAGCCAAGCGCCGAAAAGGCCGCTTCGTACAGCCGCCACGTGCAAGAAATCACCAGCAGCACCAGCGCCGAAGTTGCCAAGGCTGCCGAAGCTCAAGTGGCCGACGCTCAAGCCAAGTTCGCCGCACTGGTTGAGACCGCTGCCAAGAACGCACCGGCCGGTTCCGAGAACGTGGTGGCCCTGGTGAAGAACGCCATCACCACCGCCAACAACGCACTTGAGTCGGTCCAGAAGGCCGGCAAGCAAGCCGCTGACGTGGCTGCCGCCAACTTCCAAGCCGCGACCAACTCGGCTGTCAAGGCATCGCAAACCGGCGCCCGCGCCGCCAAGCGCGCTGCCTAATTAATGAGGGAGGTCGGCTTGGTCTGACCTCAACATTATTCAAAGCTCAAAGAAAGGCCCGGTGCTTGCACCGGGCCTTTTCCATTTCAGGGCCGCATTTGCAAACGGTCCAACTGATCGGCAACCAATTCCAGCCGCAACAAAGGGTTATCCAGTTGCATCAAGCGCTGACGCTCGTCCGGCGGCAAGGGCAGCAACTCGCACCAACGGTTGGCCAACCAGCCACAGTCACTCCACCGATAGGGCGGCTGCAAGGGCAGATCCAGCGCCGCCGCGCCCTGTTCCAATTTGTGCAACAGGGTTTGCAACAGCTCGGCCGCAGGCAACAAGTCGACCGGCACCGCAACCTCGGCATCGTCAGCCAGCAACTCGGCCTCGCCCGACCACAGACCATGTGAAGCCTGCTCGGTGCTCAACAGCCTGAACCTTTGCCCCCCCACACAGCGCAGCTTGTACAGGCCGGCCTGCGGTTTTTCTAAAGCAGAAATATGCGCGAGTGTGCCCAGAAGGTTAAAGCGCTCGCGCGCAAAGCCGTCCTGACCGGGCTGCCGACGGCGCACCTCGCCGCCCTCCAACAAACTCACCACGCCGAATGCTTGCCCGGCCTTATGGCAGCGCTCCACCATGTCCAGATAGCGCGTCTCGAACACCTGCAGCTGCAAATAGCCCCCCGGAAACAGCACCGATTGGAGCGGGAACAGCGGGATCGAGTTGGGGTTCATAAACGCAGGCCAGGTTCAAGCTTGAAACAGTGTCAATGAGTCTTGATGAAGATCTTGGAGCGTATCTGCGCCAGCATCGCCAGGGCAATCTCGCGCCCCGCCTGCACCGAGCGCTTGCGGGCGGAGAAGTCCGCGCTGCCGACACCATCAAGCTTGGGTCGCAGCACGATATCGGCGTCACCCAACTCAAAGTTATTGATGCTGCGGCCCATGATGGAGAAGGTCTGCAGCAGCATGCGGATCGCGTCGGCACCGGGTTTTTCCTCGGGCGGCGACGTGATGTCCACCGCGATCACCAACTCGGCCCCCATTTGGCGGGCATAACGCACCGGCACCGGCGCCACCAATCCGCCGTCCACATACTCGCGGCTGCCGATCTTGACCGGCTGAAAAACGGCCGGCACCGAGCTCGATGCTCGCACCGCCGAGCCGGTATCGCCGCGCCGGAACAAGATGCCCGAGCCGTCCGACAAATCGGTCGCCACGATGCCCAATGGCAGCTTCATTTGCTCGATCTGTTTGCCGCCGGTTTTCTCACGCACATAACGCGCCAGAGCCTCACCACGGATCAGACCGCGGGTCGGGAAAGCCCAGTCGGTGATGGCGCCCTCATCCATGCTTTCGGCCAAGGTGGCCATCTCGCGGCCGGTCAAACCGGAGGCATAGAGCGCAGCCACCAAGCTGCCCGCGGAGGTGCCGGCAACCAGATCGACCTTGATGCCCTGCTCTTCCAAGACCTGGATCACGCCGATATGCGCAAAGCCGCGCGCGGCGCCACCGCCCAATGCCAGGCCGATGCGGGGAGGGATGGGCTGAACCGGGGCGGTTCGCGCCGGCGAGGGTTCCGCAATAACCGGCACCGGCACGCTCGGCACCAAGGGTGCATGTGAACAAGCAGCGAGCAGTGAACTCAGCAGAAAGAGCGTCAACCAGCGGCGGCAGCGAGGCAGCGCCGTGGCGAAGGAAATTGAAATGGGCATGGCCGATTCTAGACACCTGCAACACAATCGAGCTTCGGGCGTCAACAGCCCGTATGAGGAGACCAGCATGGCGATTCAACACGCAAGCCTCGGACAATTGATCGACCTGAAGGCATTGACCGAATACAACGCCGAGGCCCAAAGCACCAGTCTGATCAAGGCCGATCAACTGCAGTTGCTGCACCTCTTGCTGCCTGCCGGCCAGCGTTTGAGCGAGCACAAATTGGCCGGCGAGTTGTGCATTCAATGCCTGGCCGGGCGAGTTCGCCTAGATATGCATGGCACCCATCTGCCGCTCAGTGCGGGGCAGTTGACCATGCTGCGGGCCAGCGAGGCCCACGCGGTCGTTGCGGAATTGGACAGCAGCCTCTTGCTGACCCTGGTTCACAAGATTTGATCGCCCGCCGGGGCAGGGAAACCCCGGCCGAACGCAGCAGCCCACGCGGCCACAATGGTCGCCATGACTAGCCCTAACAGACCGCGCCGCTGGGCGCCCCGATTGCTTGTCGGCGCCGCTGCCGTGATCGTTTTGACTGGCTTGAGTGCTTGGCTTGCCCTGCGCGCCAGCCTGCCGCAGTTGGACGGCAGCATCACATTGCCCGGACTGAACGCGCCGCTGAGCCTGGAACGCGACGCCTTGGGCACCGCCGTGTTGCGCGGCGAGAACCGGCCCGACCTGGCCCGCGGCCTGGGCTTCTTGCACGCACAGGAACGGTTTTTCGAGATGGACCTGACCCGGCGTTCGGCGGCCGGCGAGTTGTCGGCGCTGTTTGGCAGCAAAGCCTTGCCGCGCGACAAAGAGCGCCGAAGCCACCGCATGCGAGCCCGCCTGAGCGAGCGCTTCGCGCAGCTGCCGGCCGCCGACCAGGCTTTGCTCCAAGCCTATACGGACGGTGTCAACGCGGGCCTGGCGGCCTTGAGCCTGCGGCCCTGGCAATACCTGCTGCTGCAGGCCCAGCCCGAGGCTTGGCGCGCCGTCGATTCGATGCTGGTCGTCAGCGAGATGTTTTGGATGCTGCAAGGCGCCAGCATTGACGCCGGCTTCGAGCGTGCCGCCTTGCGTGAACGGGCCGGCGACGCCATGTTCGACTGGCTGAACCCGCGCGGCGGACCCTGGGATGCGGCGCTGGACGGCAGCGAGCTGCCCCTGCCCGCCCTGCCGACCCCGGCACAACTGGATTTGCGCAAGACGCAGGCAAGTCACTGGCCTGCACCGCCGGCGATGGCGCGTGACGAAGACCGCATGATTGGCAGCAATAACTGGGCCGTCGCGGGCAGCCGCAGTAGCAATGGCCGCGCCATCCTGGCAGACGATATGCATCTCGATCTGGGCGTGCCCAGCATCTGGTATCGCACCCAATTCGAGATCAAGGGCCAGGAGGGTCAGGTCTTGCGCGCTGCGGGCCTGAGCCTGCCCGGCATGCCCAGCCTGGTAGTCGGATCCAATGGCCACGTGGCCTGGGGTTTCACCAATGCCTATGGGCAATGGTTTGACTGGATCAAGATGCCGGCCGAATTGCCGGCGGCAAGGCTGCGGGGCTTTGCCGAGACGATTGCGGTCAAAGGGGCTGCGGCGCAGACGCTGGAGGTGCAGGAATTCGACGGCGCGCCAATCGTGCGCGAACGGGACGGGCAACGCTATGCGCTGCGCTGGATTGCCCATCGGGGCGATGCCTACAACCTGCGTTTGGACGATATGCTGCGGGCAAGCGACGCCCCGAGCGCCTTGCAGGTCGCGCAGCAGTCCGGCATCCCGCACCAGAACATCCTGGTCGCCGATGCCAAGGGGCAGATCGGCTGGACCCTGGCCGGCCGCTTGTGGGAGCAAGCAAATATGGATGCGGGCTACGCGCGCTTTCAACCCCCCACACCGGCCACTCACCGATGGCTGAGCTTGCCCGACTACCCGAAGATTCTCAACCCAGCCAATGGCCAACTCTGGACCGCCAATAACCGGCAACTTGCAGGGGCCGGTGGCCAGGCCATCGGTGACGGCGGTTTTGCCCTGGGTGCTCGAGCGCAGCAGATTCGCGACCGCCTGAGTGAGCGTGCCAGCCACGACCAAAGCAGCCTGGGGGCGATTCATTTCGATGCCGAGGCCCGTTTGATCAAGACCTGGGCGACTCGCCTGCGCCCCTTGCTGGCAAGCAGCCCGGCCCATGCGCAAGCCGCCGCCCAGCTGGCGCAATGGAACGGCCGCGCGGATGCCGATCAGGTCGGCTACCGCCTGATTCGCACGGTGCGTCTGCGCACACTGGACACACTCTGGACCGCCTGGACAACCCCTTTTCTGGGCACCATGCAGGCCGACAACAAGCGCAGCTTCAAAGCAGGCGCGCAGTTCGAATACAGCGCCGTGCAAGCATTGAATGAACACCCCGCCCACTTGCTTCCGCCGGGTTTTGCCAGTTGGGATGCGATGCTGTTGGCACAGGTCGATGCAGCGCTGAAGGAGCTGACCTCGGACGGAAAACGTCCGCTTGCCCAAGCCACATGGGGTGAGCACAATGCCAGCCGCATTCAGCATGTGATGTCAAAGGCCATCCCGGCCCTGTCGATTTTGCTGGACATGCCCTCAAGCCCGCAAAGCGGCGACTCTCACCTCCCCCGCGTCGCGCATCCGGCCTTCGGCCAATCACAGCGGCTGGTCGTCTCACCCGGTCATGAGGACGAGGCAAGCTTGAGCATGCCGGGCGGCCAGAGCGGCCATCCGCTGTCGCCGTTCTATGGCGCCGGCCATGCCGATTGGTCGGCGGCCAGACCCGCACCCCTGCTGGCCGGCCCGACCACACATCAGCTACAAGCGCTTGCCCGAAAATAATCCCTCGAAGGCCTCCAGCGGCAAGCGTTTGAGGTAGGCCAGTGATGGGTAGCCGGCGCCGAATTCATCGAGCGAGAAGCCCACGCCGGCCGCTTTCAATGCGTGCATCTTGGCCGCTACCGCCTCGGCATTGGAGACCAGCACCCCCTCGGTCCGCTCCATGATGTCCACAAACCCATCCTGGTGGCATTGCTTAGCGCTGACATTGACCGCCTGCGTCAGCGCGGCAAAGACCGGCTGGCCGCTCAGTGACGGACAAGGCCCTCAACTGAAACTCAAGACACTTTGTAACTCTGCAGATGGATGCTGGTTTCGGTCGTCTCGATGCCCTTGATCAAGCGCACCCGCTCCAGCACATTGGCCAACTCGCCCAGGCTGGGCGCTCGCAGTTCGGCCAGCAAGTCCCAGCGGCCATTGGTATCAAACAGGCCCGACACACCCGGTTCACCCAGCAAGATGCTGATGACTTCACGGGTCTTGTTGCCCTCCACCGCGATGCTCATCCAGGCCGTGATCTGGTTTGGCGTCGCATCGGGACGCAGCTTGACGGTGTAGCCATTGATGATGCCGGTGTCCTCCAACTTGGTAATGCGGTTGCTGACCGTCCCGCGCGAAACCTTCAGCTTGAGGGCCAGGGTGGCCACGCTGGCGCGGGCATCCAAGCGCAAAAGTGCGATCAATTGCTGATCCAAGGTATCCATGTCTGCCTCATTTATTTCTGCTGCCGATGCAGCTCATTCTGCCATTTCGTCAATTGACACTGACTAAATGACAGTTTCCTCTGACTTTTTGATCTTTTCTTGCTCTTCTCGCTAGCAGCAGGCTTGGCCAAAATCAAGGCATTAGAAATACGGAGACTTTCATGACCACCCTGCTGACCACCCAAGACGTAGCCCTCATCACCCAGACCCTGGGACTGCCCGAGGTATTCAAGCGCATGGTGGGCTATATCGAAGCCGACTATTTGCGCTGGAACGAGTTTGACAAAAGCGCCCGCGTGGCCAGCCACACCGAAGACGGCGTGATCGAGCTGATGCCGATTGCGGACGGCAGCCTGTACAGCTTCAAATACGTCAACGGCCACCCCAAGAACACCCGCCTGGGTCTGCCGACGGTGATGGCCGTGGGCCTCTTGGCCGAGGTCGCCACCGGGCGGCCCGAACTGGTCAGCGAATTGACGCTGACGACCGCGATCCGCACCGCGGCCACCTCTGCGATGGTGGCCCGCAAGCTGGCCCGCAGAGATGCCAAGTCCATGGCCTTGATCGGCAATGGCGCGCAGAGCGAGTTCCAGGCGCTGGCCTTCCACTATCTGCTGGGCATCAGCGAGATTCGCCTGTTCGACATCGACCCGGCCGCCACCGCCAAGCTGCTGCGCCACCTGCAAGGCCTGCCGGGTTTGACACTGAAGGTCTGCGCCAGCACCGCCGAAGCCGTACGCGGCGCCGACATCATCACGACCGTGACCGCCGACAAGACCAACGCCACCATCATCACGCCCGACATGATTGAGCCCGGCATGCACATCAACGGCGTCGGCGGCGACTGTCCCGGCAAGACCGAGATGCACCGCGGAGTGCTGGAGGCCGCCAAGGTGTTCGTCGAGTTCGAGCCTCAGTCGCGCATCGAAGGCGACCTGCAGCAGATGCCGGCGGAGTTCGAGGTGACCGAGTTCTGGCGTGTGCTGGAAGGCCAAGCCAGCGGCCGCGACAGCGCCGAGCAGATCACTTTCTTTGATTCGGTTGGTTTCGCCTTGGAGGATTTCTCGGCGCTGCGCCTGCTGCGCGACTGCGCGCGTGAATTGGGCCTGGGTCAAGACGTCAGCCTGATCCCGACCATGGTCGACCCGAAGAACCTGTTCGGTCAATTGGGCCTGGGCGCCAGCAGCAAGCCGCAGCTGCGTGCAGCCTGAAGTTGCCGTGAGCGGCAGCGCCGCTCACCCTGCCTTGCGCCTGCGCCAAGACATCGACGCTGGACGTCTGCGGTCAAAATGTTCGCCATGATCGATACCAATACCTTGTGGGTTTGGCCGCGCGCCGAGGGCGGGCTGAGCACCGACCTGACTGCCCTGCAAACCGCACTGGCCGACGCCAGCCGAGCGCTCGGCTTTAGCCGGCAGGAACTCGGGCGCGTGGTCTGCCCGGATGCCGAAATGAGCATCGATTTCCTGACTCGCCCGGCCGCTCGCCCCGATGCCCCACGCCTGCTTTTGGCCACCGGTTTTCACGGTGAAGAATCCGCCGGCCCCTGGGGCTTGCTGCGTTTGCTGCAGCAACTGGATCCTCAGGCACTTGAGCAGGTGCACCTGAGCTTGCTGCCGCTGGTCAACCCGAGCGGCTTTAGGGTCGGGCGGCGCTTCAACGATTGGGGCGAAAACCCCAATCGAGGCTACCCGAGTAGCAGGTGCCTGGATGGCACGCCGTCACGCGAGGCGCGGCTACTGATCGCCCATGCCGCATTGTTGGTACCAGCGGGCGCCGACGGCGTCTTGTGCTGCCACGAAGATGTCGGTCTGAGCGAGGCCTACCTCTACAGCTTTGAGCGCAGCGAGCAAGCCGGGGCCTTCAGCCAACGCTTGTTGGCGGCCAACCTGGCGCATTTCGCCATGCACCCGGACGGCTTGGTCGATGATTGCCCGATCCGCGGCGGCATTGTCTTCAACCATTACGACGCATCTTTTGAGGCCTGGATGATGGAACAGGGCGCGGCCCGTGCGGCCTGCGTGGAGACGCCAGGTCAACAGCCACTGGAGCGCCGCATCTTGGCGCAGGCGGCAATGATGCGGGTCTTTATCGAACAGGCCGACAAGGCTTGAGCAAACCTCATTCCTGCCAGTCTTGATCCCGCAGACGCACGTCGTTCGCTGGTTTGCGTTGATCTCGCAGCTGTCGTATGACGTCATCCAGGCGCTTGCGATCGGCCTCGGCCAGCGCCGCAACAATGCGCTCGCTCAAACCGGCCATTTGGGTTTGCGCCCGCTGCGCGGCTTGTTGACGCCGGCCTTGGCGCTTATCCAACTCTTGCCGGGCGGCCGTCGCCTGCTCCATCTGCCCCGTTTCGCCATAAAGACGCTCAAGCGCCCGCAAGGCCGGCAGCGCCACCAAATCTCGCACGCGCAGACCGGCCGGTTCGAACACCGCCCGCAACAAGGCGGTGGCCTCGTAAGGCCGACATTGGCCCTCCTCCATCAAGGCCAGCTCCAGCAACACCGGACGGCGAACCGCATGCCAACCGGCGACTGCAGCCCGCTGCGCCAAGTCAAGAAAAGCCCCGCGCGCCATCTGATGCCGCCCGCAGCGGCGGTGCCAACGCGCCTGATTGGCCCGCCACATGCAGCCAATGTATTGGCTGGCCACTTGCGGCGCCAACTCGCTCGCTTGATCGTTGAAGCCGACCGCACGATCAAGTATGGCGCTGGCCTCGACGTACTTTTCGGCTTCGACATAGGCATCAAACAAGCTGCAGATCAAATGCATCGCATTGGAATAACGTCGAATTCGCTCGTAGTCAGAGCTGTGCTGATTCATCTGCCCCAGCGCCTCGAACATCAGGGTCGTGGCAGTCTCGCCGTCGCCCATCGACAGATAAGCCATCGCCAGCCGCTCCAAGGCTTGGGCGGTGAGCAAACCGTCCTGCAACTGCAAGCCGTCCTGCAGCGCAATATGGGCGGCTCGGAGGGCTTGCTCGGGCATCAGCAGATTGGCCTGTGCAAACGACATTTGAATCATCACGCTGGCTCGCCGCGCAGATGGCTGGTCAAGCGAAACCAGATCAAGCATGCGGGCACAATCGTCCAAGACCTGATCGAAACAGTCGAGCTTGGTCAGCGCGGTCCCACGCGAAATTAGCAACCGGTACTGCAGGTCTCGGCTGGCCTCCTCGTGATCCGGCAGGCCATCCAGCAAGCGCTGTATGGCCGCCAGACCGGGCCCAAACTGTTCCGTTTCCAGCAATGCTTGCGCGTCTCGAAGCGCATCTTCCAATGCGCCATAGGAAGTTGATTCAGCAGTCATGATGTGCCTCTGAATACAGGTCAATCGAAATAACGCAAGCGCAATGCTGCGTAACGGCCATCGCGCTTGATATGGTCAAGCGCCGTCTGCAGGCGCCGCTTGACCGAGGGCTCGATCTGAAGGTGCAGCCCGTACCAATAGGAGAGGCTGGCGTCCAGTACGGCCACCTCGGTCAGGCTGGAAAAGGGCAATTTGTGCTGACGCAAATGCCAGGCGGCCGCCCAGTCCAGCATCACCAACAAATCCATTCGCCCTGCCAACAGCTTGCGCAAATTGCTGGCGTCATCGCTCCCCCATTCAAGATCGACCTCGGGCTTCAGCCCCAAGGCCAGCAGATGCTTGGCCGAGGCCGATTCGCGCACCACACCCAGGCGAAGGCCTTGCAGTTGCTCCAGGCCGGTGAAGCGGATATCGCTGCGTTTGCTGAGCCTGTAAATCACGATGCGCCGCTCGCTGATCGGACCCACCCATTGAAACTGCGGCTCACGCTCGGGCAGGCGTGCAAGCGAAAACAGCACCGTGTTATTGGCCTCGCCGGCCGAACGCATCGCCCGTATCCAGGGCTGCACCTGGATGTCCAGACTGAGCCCCGCCTCTCTCGCCATCAAACGCAGCAACTCGACACCGAAACCGGCCGCCTCACCGGAGCTCCCCGTTGCAGTGAAATTCAAGGGCGGCAGATTCTCGGTGAAACCCTGCAGATCGGGCGTCGAGGTTTGAGCTCGGGCGAGCTGCGACGCCGACACCATCAATGCCAATGCCAATGCCAATGCCATTGCCATTGCCACGCTCATCAACTCGCGTCGCTTCATGCCTGTTCCTGGCTCCTAGCTCTTGGCCGTTTACCTTCTCTACCCTTTGCTCAGTTTAGCCCGGCGCCGAGCTTTTGTAGCGCGGCCGCGACCCGCGCATCGAGCTCTTGAAGGCTCAGCGCCAGTCGCGCTTGGGCCGGCTGCGCCAACTCGCGCAGGGCCGCGCCCCAGACCGGGTTTGGGAAATGGCTGTCCCAGTCGAAACGCGCGATCACATGCCAATGCAGATGTGGCACCACATTGCCGAGCGTGGCCAGATTGATCTTGGTCGGGCGCAAAGCACTCAGCAACACTTTTTCGATCGCGGTCACCGCCCTCATGCAGGCCAAGGCCTCGGCCTCGCTCAAGTCGCTGAACTCGGCCACATGGCTTTGCCAGATCAAACGATAAAAAGCCGGGAAGTTGGCATCCTCCACCCGCACGACGCGCCACAGCGACGTTTGGTCAATCACGAGCCCGCCCGGCTCCATGCATAGCGGGCAAGCAGCGGTTGAGACAGCGATAGAGATGTTCGTCATGAAGTGGGGGAAACAGTGATGACTAAGATGGGTGCACTTTAGCAATCCGCACAAGGACACAGCCGATGTCGCGCAGCCCCCTCAAGCAAACCAGTCGCCGCCTGTGCTTGCTCAGCATCGTCGGCATGAGCCTGATAGGCCAGGCGCTGGCCCAAGGCAGCAACACCGGCAATTGGCCGACCAAGCCGATCAAATGGGTGGTGGCCTATCCGGCCGGCGGCGGTTCGGACTTTCTGGCCCGCCAACTGGCGCCCGCCTTGGGCAAACAACTCGGCCAGCCCCTGGTCATCGACAACCGGCCCGGTGCGGCAGCCATCATTGGCACCGACGTCGCCGCCAAGTCGCCCGCCGATGGCTACACCATCCTGAGCGGCGACAACGGCGCCATGGTATTCAACAGCGCGATGTACAAACGCTTGCCCTATGCCGTCAGCGACTTCACGCCGGTCGGCCTGATGGCTCGTTTTCCGCTCATTTTGACCGTTAACCCGAACTCCGGCTTCAACAGCGCCAAGCAATGGCTGGCCGAGGTCAAGGCCAATCCCGGCAAGTTCAGCTATGCGTCGCCCGGTATCGGTAGCCCACATCATCTGGCGATGGAGTTGATCAAGCAGCGCACGCAAAGCTTTATCGTCCATGTGCCTTACCGCGGCACCGCGTTTGCGGTTCAAGATTTGATGGGCGGCGTGGTGCCGATGGCCATTCTTGACAGTGCCACCGCACTGCCGCAAATCCGCACCGGCAAACTGCGCCCGCTGGCGGTACTCAGCAGCAAGCGGATTGCGCAGTTGCCCGATGTCCCAAGCTTCGAGGAGTTGGGGCTGAGCGGCGTCGATGTATCTGCCTGGCAGGGCTTGTTTGTACCCAAGGGTGTACCTGAAAGCATCGTCGCGCGCCTCAATGCCGAAATGCAAAAATCCATCAACACCCCGGAAGTGAAAGCTCGACTGGAAGACTTCGGCCTGCAGATCACGCCCGGCGATGGGCCGGCGCTGGGGCGCTTCATCCAGCAAGAAACCCAGAGCTGGCACGCCTTGATCAAGGAAAGACATTTGTCGACGGAGTAGCCAGAGGCATCGGGCCCAGATCGCTGATGGCCTGCGCGAGCAGGGTCAGGTCTTGCGTGCCGCTTTGAATCAAACGTAGCAATTCAGCCAGCCACTCCGGGCTTGGCAAATCACCTCGTTTGAACATCGCCTCGCCATCGCTCCCCAGCTTGGCCATCGCCTCGGCGCCGAGTGTGGCGGCCAAGCCCTTGAAGCTGTGCAGGGCACGCTCCGCATCGGCATGTTTCGATTCGGCCAGCAAGCCCTCCAACTGAGCCGGCAAGGCCAGCGCCGACACGCAAAAGCTGTTGACCATGCGCTGATAGAGCGCGCTCTTGCCCATAAATCTATCGATGGTCTTTTGCGCATCGATGCCCTGCCCCAAAGCCCTGGCCTGCAGATCGGCCGGCAGCGCCAGCGTCGTGAATTTTCGTTCCGCGCTGGCTTGGGCCGCTGCTGCTGCCGCCGCCGCGCGCCCGCTGACTCGCAGCAACACCTGCACCAGATTCGACAACTCGAAGGGCTTGCTGACAAAGTCTGTCATGCCTGCGGCCAAGCATTCCTCTCGGTCCGAGGCCATTGCATTGGCCGTCATCGCCACCACCGGCAGCTCCTGCAAGTTCAGGCCCTCGCCGCTCGCCGCCCGGATCATCCTTGTGGCGGTGAAACCGTCCATCACCGGCATCTGCACATCCATCAGCACCACGTCGAAGGCCTTTGCATCGACACGCAGGATGTCCAACGCCAACTGGCCATCAGCGGCAACGCGCACGAGGGCGCCCGCCTGCTCCAGCAAGGTCTGTGCGACCTCTTGATTCAACTCGTTGTCCTCGACCAAGAGCAGGCGCATGCCTTCCAAGACGAGCCGCTTAGCCGCGCCCGTGCGGACCGTACGGCGCACATTCGACTGACCGGCGCGGGCGCGCTTGAGCATCTCCTGCAGCATCGCCGCCGTGATCGGTTTGACCAGGATGCCATTCAGGCTGGCTTGCTCATCGTCGCTGCGCTCGGCCAGGCGCTCGCGGCCATGGGCGGTCACCATCACCGTGACCGGCGCATTCACACCCATCGACGCGCGCATGCGGGCGATCGCCTCCCAACCGTCCATGCCGGGCATTTCCCAGTCCATGAAGACGGCGTCGAAGGGCGGCCGCTCGGCCGCTTGGCGGGCCAGCATCAGTTGCAAGGCCTCGGCCCCATCGGCGGCGGCCTCGGCGCTCCAGCCAAGTGACTGCGCCATATGCTGGACCAACTCGCGCGCGATGGCGTTGTCATCCACCACCAACACGCTCAAATGTTCCGTCAGTTGTTCGTCCAGACTTTCGCCCAACAACTCACCCATCTCGCCGGTCTTTGCGGCGCCTGCCTCGCCGACCGGCAGGGTCAGAGCGAAGTGAAAGGTGCTGCCCTTGCCGAGCACGCTGTCCAGCGCCAGCTCACCACCCATCAGCGCCACCAGACGCTGCGAAATATTCAGCCCCAGTCCGGTGCCACCGAAGCGCCTGGTGGTTGACACCTCGGCCTGCGAGAAGCCTTCAAAAATCTTCTTTTGATTCTCCGGCGCAATGCCAATGCCGCTGTCGCGTACGGCGAAGCGCAACTGAACACCGGCACCGCTTTGGCTCACCAACTCGATACGCACCACCACCTCACCCTGCGCGGTGAACTTGATTGCATTGCCGCTCAAATTGATCAGCACCTGCTGCAGCCGCAAGGCGTCGCCGATCAAGATAGGCGGCACTCGGGGATCGATATCGAACATCACCTCGACCGGCTTCTTGCCGACGTTGGTGGACACGATCGTCGACAGATCACGCATCAGCTGATCGAGCGCAAAGGGTTGTGGGTCCAGCGTCATCTTGCCGGCGTCCATCTTGGAGAAATCCAGGATGTCATTGATCAGGCCCAGCAGCGATTTGGCCGCACCGGAGGCCTTCTGCGTGAAGTCGAGCTGACGCTGATTCAGATCGGTGCCCTGCAGCAGCTTGAGCATGCCCAGGACCGCATTCATGGGCGTGCGGATCTCGTGACTCATATTGGCCAGGAACTGCCCCTTGGCGGCCGTCGCGGCTTCGACCTGGCTGTAAGCATGGGCGTTATCCAGCGCAATGGCGCCGTAACCGCAGAGCGCCCGCATGATGAAAATTTCACGCTCGCCATACGCGAATGGGCGTGGCGATTGCACCGACATCACCCCCAAAAGCCGCTCGCCAATCATCAGCGGGTAGTACATAAGGCTGTTGCTTTCCATGGTCCCGGGAATCGCCGGGAAACCGCGTTCAGGCTCCGCCAAATTGATCAGCAACTCGCGCCGTTCGCGGGCACAGAGCGCGAAGGACGAGTTGGCATCGTCCAGCGCCAGGGTCGCGCCGGGCACGATCCGCTCACCCTCCATCGCGAAGACCATTTTGAGGACTGCGGCCTCCGGGTCAAACAGGCAGACACCGAAAAACGTTGCATCCATCATGCTGACTACATGGCGATGCAGGGACGCGAACACGGCCTGTGCATTCAAGCTCGCCGTAATCTCGCGGCCAACCTGGCCCAGCGTCTCCAGCGTGTTGCTGGTCGCTTGCAGCATCTCGGCTCGCCTGGCCTCGGTTTGAGCGAGAAGCCGGTGATGCTCGGCCGCAGCATAGGCGCGCGCGGTGTCCTGACGCACCTGCATGGCGATGGCACGATTGCTGCCATCCTTGCTGCGAGCGCTGTCGCGGGCCGTTGCCGCCGCGCGGGCGTTTTCATAAGCCTGCGGATAGTCGCCAGCATAGGCATAGGCCTGCGCCAACTCATCAAACAATTCGCTCGGCGGCAAGAAGCCGCTGATGCTGGCCGCAGCCTGCTGCGCCAGAGTCAAGTAGTGCAGGGTCGCACTCGCGGCCTGCATCCCGGCCGGTGCCGGCAGGCGGTGCTGACAATGCAGCTGAGCCAAGACCCGCAATATCTTGATCTGCTCCTCGACATTGCCTTGCGCCTCTACCTGCTGCAGGGCGGCCTCGATCTTTGGCAAGGCCTCCAAGGGTCGCCCCAGCTTGGCCAAGGCGCTCGCCTGACCGCGCCAACTGCGCAATATGGCGATGGGCTCAGCCAGCTTGCTGGCCGCCTGCTCGGCCTCGGTAAAGCGCAACAGGGCCTCATCCGGCCGATTCAAGTCCAGCAAAGTCTCACTCAGACCCTGCAGAATCATCACATAGGTATTCGAGGCCCCCAAGCCGCCGAACGCCTCCAGCGCTTCAAGTTGATGCTGCTTGGCGTCCTCCAGCCGGCCCAGCAGGCGCAAGACGTTGCCGGTCTGGGTCAGGGCCATTGCCAGCATCGCCGGCCAGCCGCAGCCACGGGCCAGCACCAACGCGCGCTCGTCCCATTCAAGCGCCGCGTCGAGATCGCCCAGGCCAGCGAAGGAGTCGGCACCATTGCTGGCCGACAGAATGGCCAGCCGCAGTTGACCGGTCTCTTCGGCCGCGTTGAAGGCCTGCAAAAAATGACTGATTGAGGCGCCCAGCTCACCGGTGTAGCCGGTCACCACCGCCCGCACACTGGCCAGGACGGCCGTCACCACCGGGCCTTGGTCCGACTCCAGATCGAATTGTTGCGCCAGGCTGAGCCGGGTCGCCTTGGCATCGCGAAAGGCTTGAAACAACAACCCCCGGGCAAGCGCAAAGTTGATGCGGACCGAATCTCCGCTGCGGCGGTAGTCTGCCAGGCATTGCGACAAACAGGCATCGCGCCGAGCCGAATCACCTGCATCGCTGCAGATTAGAACGAGCAGGCTCTTGGCATCGCCACTGCCAATGGCATCGCCGCAGCTGTCAAACACGGCCAGCACGGCCAGCACCTTGGGCTCGACCGCGGCCGATTTGCCGCGCAGTGAATCGATCTCCGCCCTCGTCAAGGTCAGGCGGGCCTGCAGGCGTTGGTGATCTATCAGCTCCAGTTCGACCTGCTCCAACAGCAGCTCGGCCTCGGCCGCGCAAGCCAGCGCACGCTCGCTGTCGCATTGGCGCTGATACCAGGCTATTTGCAATAGGGCGGCCAACCTAGCGTCGCCGGCCAGACTCGGCAGGGCCTGCAGCAAGGCCGCCACCACGTCCTTGCCTTCAAACAGTTCAAGCGGAGGGTTGAATTTCTTCACGCGAACGCAGATCCCAAAACTCTAGGAATAGCATCCATTCGACCACAGGCCGCCGCCTGGCCGCGTGAGAACTGACCGCTTTACAGGCTCTTTACACCAGCACCCGTTCGATCCCGCCGCTATTGGCCTTGGCCACGTACTCGGGCATCCAATTCTCACCAAGGATTTGGCGGGCCATCTCGATGACGATGTAGTCGGCCTCCAGCAGACCGTTGTTGAGGTCATTGCCGTAACGGCTCAGGCCTTGCAAACAGCTCGGGCAGCTGGTCAGGATTTTGAGGTTTTCGGCCGCGGCGACCTTGCCGCTGCCGCGCAACTCGGCCTCCATCTTGAGCAGCTCTTCTTCCTTGCGGAAGCGGATCTGCGTCGAGATGTCCGGCCTTGTCACGCCCAGCGTGCCGCTCTCGCCGCAGCAACGTTTGCTCTCGACCACATTCGGCCCGACCAGCGCATTGACGGTCAACATCGGCGCCTGCAGCTTCATCGGCGTGTGGCAGGGGTCGTGATAGAGATAGCTCTTGTCACTGCCCAGCGTGATGCCTTTTTCGAGCAGGTATTCATGGATGTCGATGATGCGGCAGCCGGGGAAGATGTCCTCGAACTTATAGCCTTGCAACTGGTCGTAGCAGGTGCCGCAACTGACCACCACCGTCTTGATATCCAGGTAGTTCAGCGTGTTGGCGACACGGTGGAAGAGCACCCGGTTGTCGGTGATCATCTTTTCGGCCTTGTCGAACTGGCCCGAGCCACGCTGCGGATAGCCGCAGCACAGATAACCCGGCGGCAAGACGGTCTGCACGCCGGCATGCCAGAGCATCGCCTGCGTCGCCAAGCCCACCTGGCTGAACAACTTCTCCGAGCCGCAGCCGGGGAAATAGAACACCGCCTCGGTCTCGGAATTCGTCGCGGCCGGGTTGCGGATGATGGGCACGTAGTCCTTGTCCTCGATGTCCAAGAGCGCACGGGCGGTCTTCTTGGGCAGGCCACCGGGCAGCTTTTTGTTGATGAAGTGAATCACCTGCTCCTTGATGGGTGCTGCGCCGACCGTGGCGCGGGGTGCTGCCGTCTGCTTCTTGGCAAAGCGTTTCAACACATCGTGCGCCAGACGCTGCGCCTTGAAGCCGACGCCGACCATCGCGGCGCGGGCGAGCTTGATGGTCTCCGGGTTGCTGGCATTGAGCATGAACATCGCCGCCGCGTTGCCGGGCCGCCAGGTCTTTTGCCCCATCTTGCGCAAGAGGTTGCGCATATTCATCGTCACTTCGCCGAAGTCGATCTTGACCGGGCAAGGGTTCAGGCATTTGTGGCAGACCGTGCAATGGTCGGCCACATCCTCGAACTCCTGCCAATGCTTGATCGAGATGCCGCGCCGGGTTTGCTCTTCATACAGGAACGCCTCGACCAAGAGCGAGGTGGCGAGGATCTTGTTGCGCGGCGAATAGAGCAGATTGGCACGCGGCACATGGGTGGCGCAGACCGGTTTGCACTTGCCGCAGCGCAGGCAATCCTTGATCGACTCGCTGATCGCGCCGATATCACTCTGCTGCATGATCAGCGACTCATGGCCCATCAGGCCGAAGCTCGGCGTGTAGGCATTGGTCAGATCGGCAGGGCTGGCACCGCCGCGCAAAAGCTTGCCCTTGTTGAACCTGCCCTCGGGGTCGACCTTGGCCTTGTAGCCAGCGAAGCCCGCTAACTCCGAGTCCAGCATGAACTCGAGCTTGGTGATGCCGATGCCATGCTCGCCCGAGATCACGCCGTCGAGGCTGCGCGCCAGCACCATGATGCGGCCGACCGCCTCATGCGCCGTCTGCAGCATCTCGTAGTTATCCGAGTTGACGGGGATGTTGGTGTGCACATTGCCGTCGCCGGCATGCATATGCAGCGCCACCCAGACGCGGCCGCGCAAGACCTCCTTGTGG
The DNA here is from genome assembly GCF_025717515.1 of Roseateles oligotrophus. GTDB lineage: Bacteria > Pseudomonadota > Gammaproteobacteria > Burkholderiales > Burkholderiaceae_C > Paucibacter_A > Paucibacter_A oligotrophus. The sequence goes on along the minus strand of NZ_JAJIRN010000008.1, from coordinate 254,227 downwards.
ATGCGCTTGCACTCATCCAGGATCGGCGCAAAGGCGCCACCGTTGAAGATGATCTGCAGCGGCTTGAGGAGCTGCGTCTTCCAGGACGCGCGCAGGGAATGGTCTTGCAATTGATCGAAAAAGCTCGGGCCCTCGGGCTGGGCCGCGTCGAGCTGATCCATCCACAGCTGCCATTGCCCGCCGACCTCGTCCAGCAGCGCCAGCGCCTGCTGAACCCGATCACCCAGCAACTCGGCGCTCGGGATATCACCGGCATCATCGCTGCGGCCCAGCGGCAGGCTGCTCTGCGTGAACAGCTGCTTCAGGCCGGCCACAAAGGCGAGCTTGTTGCGCAGGCTCAGCTCGATATTGATGCGCTCGATGCCCAGCGTGTACTCGCCCATGCGCGGCAGCGGGATCACCACATCCTCGTTCACCTTGAAGGCATTGGTGTGCTTGGAGATCGCCGCCGTGCGCTTGCGGTCGAGCCAGAATTTCTTGCGCGCATCGGCACTGATGGCGACAAAGCCTTCGCCGTTGCGACCATTCGCTAACCGTACAACTTCGGAGGTCGCACGCGCCACCGCGTCGGCATCCTCGCCGACGATGTCGCCGACCAAGACCATCTTGGGCAGACCACCGGAGGACGCGCCGGCCAGATTGGCGCGCTTGCTCTTGGTGCTGTAACCCACCGCCTTCAGGTAGCGGTCATCCAGGTGTTCGAGGCCCGCGAGCACCGCGCCGCCGGGGCGCTTGGCTTCGGCGAACATGAAGTCCTTGATGTCGACAATCGCCGGCACGCAGTCCTTGGGGTTGCCGAAGAACTCCAGGCAGACCGTGCGCACATGTGCCGGCATCTTGTGCACGACCCAGCGCGCGCTGGTGATCAGGCCGTCGCAGCCCTCTTTCTGGATGCCGGGCAGGCCGGCGAGGAACTTGTCGGTGACATCCTTGCCCAGGCCCTCTTTGCGGAAGGTGCTGCCGGGGATGTCGAGGCGCTCGGTGCGCTCGAGCTTGGCGCCCGAGGCATCGAAGTAGCGCAGCTCGAAGCTGGCCGTCTCCACATCATGGATCTTGCCCATATTGTGGTTCAGCCGCGTGACCTCCAACCATTTGGCGTCGGGCGTCACCATGCGCCAGGATGCGAGGTTATCCAGCGCCGTGCCCCAGAGCACCGCCTTCTTGCCGCCGGCATTCATCGCCACATTGCCACCGACGCAGGACGCCTCGGCCGAGGTCGGGTCGACGGCGAACACAAAGCCATGCGCCTCGGCCAGATCGGCGACGCGCTGGGTGACCACGCCGGCTTCGCTCCAGATCGTCGCCACCTCCCGGTCCATGCCGGGCAGGGTCAGCATCTCGACGCCGCGCAGCGCTTCGAGCTTCTCGGTGTTGATGACGGCGCTGTTCCAGACCAGCGGCACGGCGCCGCCGGTGTAGCCGGTGCCGCCGCCACGCGGGATGATGGTCAGGCCTAACTCGATGCAGCCCTTGACCAGGCTGGCCATTTCGACCTCGGTGTCCGGGGTCAGCACGACAAACGGGTACTCGACCCGCCAGTCGGTCGCGTCGGTCACGTGGGACACGCGCGAGAGGCCGTCGAACTTGATGTTGTCCTTGGCCGTGGTCTTGCCCAGCAGGCGGGTCGTGCGCCGGCGCAGCTCGGCCACCGCGTCGAACTGGGCGGCGAACTGGGTAATCGCGGCACGCGCGGCGATCAGCAACTCGCCGACCGATTGATCACGCAGCACATCGGTGCTCGGGTCGCGCCGCAACTCCACCTCATGCAGGCGATGCTCCAGCGCTTCGATCAGCAGGCGGCGGCGCTTGGGGTTGTCCAGCAAATCGTCTTGCAAATAGGGGTTGCGCTGTACCACCCAGATATCACCCAGCACCTCGTACAACATGCGCGCCGAGCGGCCGGTGCGGCGCTCCTGGCGCAGCTGATTCAGCAGTTCCCAGGCCGGAGCGCCGAGCAAGCGGATGACGATCTCGCGGTCGGAAAAAGACGTGTAGTTATAGGGAATCTCGCGCAGGCGGGGGGCGGCATCTCCTCCATTTTTAGCGAGGGTCAGGTCTTGAGCGATGGCGGAAGAAAGAGACATCAGCGGGAGCGGAGCATTCATGGCGGCCGGACGCGTTGGGGCGCCCATGGTTGGCTGCTGACCCAGTCTTCATTCAAAGAACCCGGTCAACAAGGCTGAGAATTTTGCAATTGCGCGGCTGAGCTTGTGGCTCCGCGCTTGCTGGGGCGATCCGAACAAGCCGGCCGGGTGTGGCCCTGCCTTGCTGAGTCGCTTGAAAACATCAATTTGGTCCAGACTCGAGGGAATACCCCTGCAGCCTGGGCGCCGATCCTACCGCAGCGCAGCAATATGCCAAGGCGGCCTCGACGAAGACCTTGCCCAATTTTGGGGAAACCCGCCCTTGCGCCGAATCCGTCAAGACTGTATTTTTACAACAGTTCTCGCTGTCACAATCGCCGCCTAAGCTTGCCGCCTTCCTCTAGTTTCAACCGACCTCATACGGAGTGCCTGCCCCCATGACATCCAAACACCTTGCCGCCCTAAGCCTGCTGCTCGCAGCTTTGTCTCCCCAAGCGCAGGCGCAGACCGAAATCCAATGGTGGCATTCGATGGGCGGCGGCCTGGGCGACTGGGTCAACGATCTGGCCAAGGAATTCAACGCCAGCCAGAAGGATTACAAGATCATGCCCAGCTACAAGGGCAGTTACGACGAGTCGATGACGGCCGCGATCGCCGCCTTCCGGGCCGGCAATGCGCCGCATATCCTGCAGGTCTTCGAGGTCGGCACCGCCACCATGATGGCCAGCAAGGGTGCGATCATGCCGGTCGGCGAGGTGATGAAAATGGGCGGAGCCAAGTTTGACGCAAGCGCCTATGTACCGGCGGTGGCCGGCTATTACACGGCACCCAATGGCCAGATGTTGAGCATGCCCTTCAACAGCTCGACGACGGTATTCCACTTCAACAAGGACGCGCTGAAAGCCGCCGGTGTCACGACTCCACCGGCCACCTGGCCCGAGGTGGCGCTGGCCGCCGCCAAGCTCAAGGCCAGCGGCCACAAATGCCCATTCACCACCAGCTGGGTCAGCTGGACGCAGCTGGAAAGCTTCTCGGCCTGGCACAACGTCGAGTACGCGAGCAAGAACAATGGCTTCGGCGGCCTGGACACGCGACTGGCCTTCAACACGCCGCTGCATGTGCGCCATATCGAGAACCTGGCGAATATGAGCAAGCAAGGCCTGCTGGTTTACAAGGGCCGCGGCAATGCGGCGGATGCGACCTTTGTCTCGGGTGAATGCGCGATGATGACCGGCAGCTCCGGCATGTACGCCAATATCAAGAAAAATGCCAAGTTCGCGTCCGGCATCGCGCCGCTGCCCTACTACCCGGATGTGCCCGGCGCGCCGCAGAACACCGTCATCGGCGGCGCCAGCCTGTGGGTGATGGCCGGCAAGAAGGCGCCCGAATACAAGGGCGTGGCGGCCTTCTTCAGCTATCTGGCCCAGCCCGAAGTGGCGGCCGCCAGCCACAAGCGCACCGGCTATTTGCCGGTCACCAAGGCGGCCTTCGAGCTGACCGAGAAGAGCGGTTTCTACAAAGAGAACCCCGGCACCGATGTCGCCGTGACGCAGATGATCCGCAAGACCACCGACAAATCGCGCGGCATCCGCCTGGGCAACTTCGTGCAGGTGCGCACCATCATCGACGAGGAAATGGAACAGGTCTGGGGCGGCAAGAAGAGCGCCAAGGAAGGGCTTGACGCGGCGGTGCAGCGCGGCAATGAGCAGTTGGAGCGCTTCCAGAAAGCGAACGCCGGCGCGGCCAAGTAAGCTCACAGCTCAGCAGCCATGTCAGTTGAAAAACGCGTTCAATTCAAGGCCTCCTGGCTGCCCTGGCTGCTGCTGACGCCGCAGTTGCTGGTCATCTCGGTGTTCTTCTTCTGGCCGGCGGCGCAAGCCCTTTTGCAGTCGCTGCAACGCCAGGATGCCTTCGGTCTGTCGACCGAATGGGTCGGGCTGGAGAACTTCCAGCAGCTCTTTGCCGACCCCGGCTATCTGGCATCGTTCAAGACCACGGCGATTTTTTCGCTGCTGGTGGCCGGCAATGGCCTGGTGCTGTCTTTGCTGCTGGCGGTGATGGCCGACCGCGTGGTCAAGCGGGCCGGCGTCTATCGCACGCTCCTGATCTGGCCCTATGCGGTGGCGCCGGCGATTGCCGGCGTGCTGTGGTTGTTCATGTTCGCGCCCTCGATCGGCGTGGTGTCCTATTGGCTGACGGCAATGGGCATCCCCTGGAACCATCTGCTCAATTCCGACCATGCGATGACGCTGGTCGTGATGGCGGCGGTGTGGAAGCAGATCTCCTACAACTTCTTGTTCTTCATGGCCGGCCTGCAGGCCATCCCCAAGTCCTTGATCGAAGCCGCGGCGATCGACGGCGCCGGGCCTTGGCGGCGCTTTTGGACCATCATCTTCCCGCTGCTCTCGCCGACCACCTTCTTCTTGCTGGTGATCAACATCGTCTACGCCTTCTTCGACACCTTCGGCATCATTGATGCGGCCACCCACGGCGGGCCGGGCAAAGACACCTCGATTTTGGTCTACAAGGTCTATTACGACGGCTTCAAGGCGATGGACCTGGGCGGTTCGGCCGCGCAGTCGGTGGTGCTGATGTTCATCGTGGTCACGCTGACCGTGGTGCAGTTCCGTTATGTCGAGAAAAAAGTTCAATACTGAGCGCAGGAAGCAGAGCCATGATTGAACGCCGCCCCATCCTCACCTTTGTCTCCCACGTCATCTTGATCCTGGGGGTGCTGATCGTCGCCTTCCCGGTCTACATCACCTTTGTCGCCTCGACGCAGACGGCCGACGCGATCGTGCAAGCGCCGATGCCGATGCTGCCGGGCAGCCATCTGATCGAGAACTACAAGACCGCGCTGTTCGGCAACGCCGAGGGTTCGGGCTCGGGCTCTTCGGCACCGGTTGGCCGCATGATGTGGGTCAGCCTGGTCAGTGCGCTGACGATTGCGATCGCCAAAATTTCGATCTCGCTGCTGTCGGCCTTTGCGATCGTGTTCTTCCGCATCCCCTTCAAGTCCTTCTTCTTCTGGGCCATCTTCGTCACGCTGATGCTGCCAGTGGAGGTACGCATCGGCCCGACCTACCAGGTGGTGGCCGACCTGGGTCTGCTCAACAGCTACGCCGGCCTGACCGTGCCACTGATCGCCTCGGCCACCGCGACCTTTTTGTTCCGGCAGTTTTTCATGACGGTGCCGGATGAGTTGCTGGAGGCCGCCCGCATGGACGGCGCCGGGCCGCTGCGCTTCTTCAAGGACATCTTGCTGCCGCTGTCGACGACCAGCATCGCTGCGTTGTTCGTGATTCAGTTCATTTACGGCTGGAACCAATACCTGTGGCCACTCTTGGTCACCACCGACGAGCATATGTACCCGGTCGTCATCGGCATCAAGCGCATGATCAGCGGCGGCGACGCGGCCAACGACTGGAACATCATCATGGCGACGGCGATGCTGGCGATGATCCCGCCCGCGCTGGTCGTGATGCTGATGCAGAAGTGGTTCGTCAAAGGCTTGGTCGATACCGAAAAATAAGAAGAGACACACATGGCTTCCATCTCCCTCAGAAACGTCATCAAACGCTACGGCCACGGCCCCAAGGCCAATGCGGTGATCCACGGCGTCAACGCCGAAATCCGCGACGGCGAGTTCGTCGTCATCGTCGGCCCTTCCGGCTGCGGCAAATCGACCTTGCTGCGCATGGTCGCCGGCCTGGAGGAAATCTCCGGCGGCGAGATCGCGATTGGCGCGCGGGTCGTCAACGACATCGAGCCAGCCGAACGCGACATCGCGATGGTGTTCCAGAACTATGCGCTTTACCCGCATATGACGGTGTTCGAGAACATGGCTTATGGCCTGAAGATCAAAAAAGTGCCCGAGGCCGAGATCAAGGCCCGCGTCGACAAGGCGGCCAAGATCCTCGAGCTGGGCGCGCTGCTCGAGCGCACGCCGCGCCAACTCTCCGGCGGCCAGCGCCAGCGCGTCGCAATGGGCCGCGCCATCGTGCGCAAGCCGCAGGTCTTTCTATTCGACGAGCCACTCTCCAATCTCGACGCCAAGCTGCGCGCGCACACAAGGCTGGAGATACAAAAACTGCACCGTGAACTCGGCGTGACTTCCTTGTTCGTCACCCATGACCAGGTCGAGGCGATGACGCTGGCCCAGCGCATGATCGTGATGAACGGCGGCCATATGGAGCAGATCGGCACGCCCGAAGAAGTCTATGCCCGCCCCGCCTCCACCTTTGTGGCAGGCTTCATCGGCTCGCCGCCAATGAATCTGCTCACGGGCCAGGCGCGGGGGCTAGCTTTCAGCATCGGCGGCATCAGCGTCGAACTGCCCGAAGCGGCGCCGCGCGATGGCGAGCTGATTCTGGGTCTGAGGCCCGAGCATCTGGATCACTGGCACCCGCAATCCGCAGGCGGCGCGGGCTGGCCCTTTACGGTCGAAATGATCGAGATGCTGGGCGCCGAACGGCTGGTCTACGGCCGCCTCGGAAGCGAGATGTTCACGCTGCGCATCGACGCCACCTTGAGCCCACCGGTCATCGGCAGCGTGCTGATGCTGGAGCTCAGCGCCAAGCATCTGCATTGGTTTGATCCGAAAACCACCCAGCGCGTGGAGCGGGCTTGATATGAACAGCAAGGCCTGGCCGCTGCCCTTCTGGATTGCCCACCGCGGCGCCGGCAAGCTCGCGCCAGAGAACACGCTGGCCGCCTTTCGCTTGGGCGCTCAATATGGCTACCGGGCCTTTGAATGCGATGTGAAGCTGTCCAGCGACGGCCTGCCCTTCTTGCTGCATGACGCCACACTGGAGCGCACCAGCAATGGCCAGGGCGTGGCGGGCGCCTTGAGTTGGAGCGAGTTATCGCGCCTGGACGCCGGCGGCTGGCACAGCCGCAGCTTTGCCGGCGAGCCGCTGCCCAGCCTGATTGCTGTGGCCCGCTTCGTCATCGGCAACCGTTATGCGTTGAATATCGAAATCAAGCCGACGCCGGGCCAGGAGTTGCTGACCGGGCAGGTCGTCGGGCGCGAGGTCTTGCGGCTCTGGCAAGGGTCAGGTCTTGCGCCGCTGTTCAGCTCCTTCGATCCGCTCGCTTTGCAAGGGGCGCTGGAGAGCGCGCCGGCCATCCCGCGCGGCCTCTTGCTCGACAGCTTGCGTGAGGGCTGGCTGGCAGAAGCGCAGGCGCTGGCTTGCCGGGCCGTCATCACGAACTACCGCCTGATGGACGCCGCCACCATCGCCAAGATTCACGCCGCCGGCATGCAGGCGCTGGTCTACACCGTCAATGACGCGGCGACGGCACAGACCTTGATCGGCGACGGCGTGGACGGCATCATCACCGACGCGGTGGACAGGTTCTCGCCGGTCTGACTGGCGCTCAATAAGGTGACGGAGCCAGTTGCCCGGCTTCAACCGACAGATAGCTCGGGCTGACGACCGGCCACGTGCGCAGGTCATAGACACCGCCAACGACACGTTTTTCCACACCAACGCTGCGGAAGGTCAAGGCCGTCTTGGCCTTGACGATCAAAGGTGCAATCGTCGGCTTCAGGAAATAGGCCCGCCCGGTGCGGCCACCGGCGCCGTCATCATTGCCCATCACGGTCGCGATGCCGCCGTCGACCACCACGGCGGTCTGTTCATCGACGCCAATGCCGCGGGCCTGCTCGAAGCCGACCGAACCGTCCTTGATCAAGCGGGCCAGAAAACTCACCAGACGACCCATGCGGTCGCGGCTGACGAGGTGAGAATCGGTGATCACGCCGGCCATATAGGGCAGCGCGTTCAAAAAGCCCCCGTCCAGGGTCAGCTTGCGGTCGTAGGGGTTGGCCATCGCCTCGGTCGAGGTCACCGTGCCGTTCTGGGCCGAATAGTCAAACTGGCCCAACACCGCCAGGCCGGCGCTGGTGCCGCCGATGGGCACTCGCTTGGCCGCCAAGCCACGCAAGGTGGTGTCGAGCTGGCTGCCCTTCCAGAGATTGATGTAGTCCCACTGGTCGCCTCCGGCGATGAAAAGCACATCGGCCGCCGCGACGATTTTGTTGACGGCGGGGTCATTGGCGCCTTCGCGGGTTTTGATCACCAGCGACTCGACCGAATCAACACCGTCCATCGCGTAGAGCGATTCGTTATAACCATCGGCGCCGGAGACGCGAATGATCACCACGTCGACCTTGGCGCTGCCATTGCCTCTGGCCTTGGCAATCATCGCCCGGAAGGCATCATCGACATCGGTGCCGCCGCCCATCAAGACCAGCATCGATGCGGCCGGTGCGGCCGGCAATGCGTCTTCGGCGCTGCCGGTGCGGTACAGGTCATAGCTCTTCGAAGCGATGGTCGGCGCGGCGCCACCCTTGCCGGCGCCCCCACCGGCATAGGCGGGCGCGCTCAACAATGCACCGAAGGCGAAGCACAGGGTCAGCAGACCACGACTTAGGCCCAGCAAGGCACGGGGGGATTTATAGATGTTCATCGCTTGCGCTTTCAATTTGGGCCTAGGGGGGATGTCGAGCATAGTCCTTGAGCGGGCAGTTCTTGAACCTTGGCAAGGGATTTCCCAGGCCTTCATTTGCGGGGCTTGCCGCAATGCCGATCACAGGCTAAGCAAGGCCGAACAAGGGTGATCCCTCTGTGCCCAAAGTCATCTTGCCAATTGCCGGCCCGTCCATTACCCTCCCCGCTCCCCATATTCAGGCTGTACCCGCATGAAACTCTTTCGTCTTTTGCCCTTGGCGGCGCTGCTGGCCGCCGGTTTGGCTCACGCTGCCGCTCCTACTTCTGGCCTTGACCTGGCAGGTTTTGACAAGCAAGTTCGCGCCCAGGATGATCTATTCTTGGCCGCCAATGGCAGCTGGGTCAGCAAGACCGAGATCCCGGCCGACAAGGCCGAGTACGGCAGCTTCTATCAGTTGCGGGACCTCTCCGACCAGCGCGTACGCATGATCGTTGAGAGCTTGGCCGCCAAGCCGCAAGCCAAGGGCAGCGTCGAACAGAAAATCGCCGATTTCTATGGCTCCTACAGCAATCTGGCCGCGATTGATAAGGCCGGCCTGACACCGGCCAAAGCGATGCTGGCCAGCATCGCCGCGATCAAGTCACCAACCGATTTGGCACGCTGGCTGGGCAATGCGCAGGGCGCCGTCAACACACCCATGGTGCTGTGGGTGATGCCCGACTTCAAGCAGCCCGGTATCAACCGCGCGCTGACTTGGCAGGGCGGCATCGGCATGCCGGACCGGGACTATTACCTCAAGGATGACGACAAACTCAGCCAAGCACGCAAGGCCTACCTGGGCTATCTGACGACCTTGGCCAAGCTCTCGGGTGAGAAGGCGCCGGCGGCCATGGCGGAACGCGTGATGGCGCTGGAGAAGCGCATTGCCGAGGCGCATTGGGACAAGGTCGACAACCGCAACCCGGTCAAGACCTATAACCCGATGACGCCGGCCGAGTTGGCCAAGGCCGCCCCCGGTTTTGACTGGGCCGGTTTCATGGCAGCCGCTCAACTGCAAGGCGTTGACCGGATCACGGTCTCGCAGCCCAGCACCATGACGGCACTGGCCAAAATGGCGGGTGAAGTGCCTCTGGCCGACTGGCAGGCCTATCTGAAGCTGCGGGTACTGGATGAGAACGCCGAACTGCTGCCCAAGGCCTACCGCGAGGCGCGCTTTGCCTTCCATGGCAATACGCTGACGGGCGCCAAGGAAGAAAGGCCGCGCTGGCAAAAAGGCATTGCCGAGGTCAACGGCGCGCTGGGTGAAGCGATCGGGCAGGTCTATGTGGCGCAGCATTTCCCGCCGGTCTACAAGACCCGCATGGTCGAGTTGGTCGGCAACCTGATGAGCGCTTACGGTGACTCCATCGACGGCTTGAGCTGGATGACGCCCACCACCAAGGCCGCGGCCAAGGACAAGTTGTCCAAGTACATGGTCAAGATCGGCTACCCCGATAGCTGGCGTGATTACAGTGCGCTGGAAGTGCGCCAGGGCGACGCCTTTGGCAACAAGGCTCGCTCGGGCCGTTTCGAGTGGGAGCGCATCGCCACCCGTGTCGGCAAGCCCGTGGACCGCGCCGAATGGGGCATGACGCCGCAGGCCGTCAACGCTTACTACAACCCCTCGATGAACGAGATCGTCTTCCCGGCGGCGATTTTGCAGCCGCCCTTCTTCGATATGGCGGCCGATGACGCGGTCAATTACGGCGCCATCGGTGCCGTCATCGGGCATGAAATCAGCCATGGCTTTGATGACCAGGGCAGCCAGTTCGATGGCGAAGGCGCCTTGCGCAATTGGTGGACCGACGCCGACCGCAAGGCCTTTGAAGCGATTGGTGCGCAACTGGTGGCGCAATACGAAAAATACGAACCGTTGCCCGGCAAGACGCTCAATGGCAAGCTGACCTTGGGCGAGAACATTGCCGATCTTTCGGGCCTGCAGATTGCCTACAAAGCCTATCAGCGTTCACTCGGCGGTAAACCGGCGGCTGTGATTGGCGGCTACACCGGCGAACAGCGCTTCTTCATGGGCTGGTCGCAAGCCTGGCGGGCCAAGGCGCGGGATGAACGCACGATGCAGAACCTGACCGTGGATCCGCATTCACCGGCCAAATTCCGCGCCAACGGGGCCGCCGTCAACCATGACGGCTTCCACGAAGCCTTTGGCACCAAGCCGGGTGATCAGATGTTCAAGGCCAGCGAAGAGCGTATTCGCATCTGGTAAGTTCAAGCGGGCCTGCGGGCCCGCTTCTCATTGCAACAGATGGCCGGCCGTCATATTGACTTTTCGGCCGCCCCGCGCCCAGAACCCGCGCCGAGTTGAACTCGGCGGCGCTCGGTCCTTAGAACAGTTCCATCGCGCTGAGCTGCGCCTGCTCGCTCATCTTGCCGGCCGAGACCAACTCGGCATGGCTGTGCACCTGATTGCGACCGGAATCCTTGGCGTGATAGACCGCCTTGTCGGCTCGCTCGAAAGCGGAGGCCGGCGAATCCTCGATGCGCACTTGCGTAAAGCCGATGCTGACGGTGATGCGGCCGATTTGCGGGAAGGCGTAATGCTCGGTATTCAGGCGCAAGCGCTCAAAAGCCAAGGCCGCGTCGGCCTCATCTTCACAGCGCATCAAGACCACGAACTCCTCACCCCCAAAGCGATAAAGCAGGTCGTGAAAGCGAAAACTGCTGCGCATCAGGCGTGACAGCAGCAGCAGCACTTCGTCGCCGATCAGATGACCGAAGCGGTCATTGACGAGCTTGAAATGGTCGATATCGATGACACCCAGAAAGTAGCGCGGGCTGCGGCCTTCGTGACGCCGACCATCATCGGTGTCGGCCATAACGGCGCGCGCCGGCAGCTCGCTGACCGCCTTCAGAAAGCTGTCCTCAAAGGTCTTGCGGTTGAGAAGGCCGGTCAAGGTGTCGCGCTCGCTGTAGTCGAGCAGGCCTTGAAAGTTGTGATAAATCCGCAGCACACTGCTGACCAGGCGCTGCGCCTTGGACGTCATTCGCTCGGTGGAAATCACCTCCAACACGCCGACAACATCCCGGTCGGTGGCGATCGGAAACAGGCTGAGGCAATGCTCGCCGATGTCGCCCTGCACCACCGCGCGGCTGTGCATGCAGTCCAGGCGTTGCGGGTAGTCCTGCACCAAAGGCAGCAATTCGGGATCGGACCAAAGCGGGTCGGCGGTGGCCACCGCGTCATCGGCGCTCAGATGCGCGCGCGTCAACCAGCGCTGTTCGCCAGCTTCGCCAACGCAGCGAAAGATCGCCACCGACAGGGGTTCCAACAAATCACGCAGGGCCGACACCAGCGTCACGTCCATGACGTCCCGGTCCCGGAAGCCGGTCATTTCGGCCAGATGATCAACGACTTCGGACATTGCTTTGACTCACCCCAGCGAAGGGGTTCGAGCTGATTCTTGTGTTCTTCTTGGGCCTCTGATAGTGATAGCGGCCCAAAGCCCCTTCACCGCTTACTATTGCTGCGGCAATGTGGCGCCCGCAATTTGTGTCGAAGTGTATCCAGCAATCAATGACAAAAGTAGCTCTTCGTCATAGGGCTTGCCCAAGTAATGGTTGACCCCTAGCTGTTCGGCATAGTCTCGATGTTTTTGCGCGATTCTGGACGTGATCATCACCACCGGCAGGCCGGCCAGTCGCGGATCCGCACGCATATTGCGCACCAGATCGAAGCCGTCCATGCGCGGCATCTCGATGTCGGACAAGACCATCGCCGGCAATTCGTCGGCGGCCAGGCACTCCATTGCATCCAAACCATCCTTGGCCAACTGCACCCGGTAGCCCTCGCGCTCCAACAAGCGTTGGGTGACACGGCGTACCGTCAAAGAATCATCGACCACCAACACCAGCGGCGCCAAAGCCTGCTCCGCCTCGATCGGAAGAACCGGGCCGTCTTGCTTAGCGGCCTGGCGAATCTGCTCCAAACGCTGCTGCGCGGCCAAGCCATACCAAGTGGCCAAGGCGACCGGGTTGTAGATCAAGGCAACCTCGCCCGAGGCCAGCAAGCTGATGCCGGCAAGACCCGGCACCCGACTCAATTGCGGACCCAGATTCTTGACCACGACTTCCTGGTTACCCAAGACCTCGTCGACATGCAAGGCGATGCGCTGTTGAGCGCTGCGCACCAGCACCACCGACATATGCTTGCCATGACCAAGGCCACGACCGGCCAAGCCCAGCAGGCCGCCCAGCCAATAAAAAGGCAAGGTCTCGCCGCCAAACTGCAAATGCCCGCTGGCATAGGCGGCCTCGACTTGATCGGTCGGCACGCGCTGCAAAGAATCCATCAAACCCGCCGGCACGGCCACCGTCTGCTCGCCACAACGCAGCAGCACCACCTGGGTCAGGGCCGTGGTCAGCGGCAGGCGCAGCGTGAAACTGGTGCCCTGACCGGGCACCGAGCTGGTCTCGATCGAGCCCCCAAGAGTGCTGACTTCGGCTCGGACCACGTCCATGCCGACACCGCGCCCGGACAACTCGGTCACCTGAGCCGCGGTCGAAAAACCGGGCGTGAAGATCAGCTGCATCAGCGCGGCCTCTTCACTGGCATCGGCGTCAGCCTTGATCAAGCCCAGATGGAGCCCACGCGCACGGATGCGCTGCAGATCCAAGCCGCCCCCGTCATCGCTGAAGGTCAGCAAGACCTCATTGCCTTCTTGGCGCACCGCCAAACGCAAGGTGCCGACGGGATCCTTGCCGGCGGCCACGCGGGTCTCGGCCGGCTCGATGCCGTGGCTGACGCTATTGCGCAGCAGATGCTCGAATGCGCCCGCCATGCGCTCGAGAACGCTGCGGTCCAGCTCGGTCTGCGCGCCAACAATCTCCAGCCGCGCTTGCCGCCCGGCGTCGCGCGCCGCCTGGCGCACCACCCGATGCAGACGCTCGGCCAAGCTTTCAAACTCGACCATGCGCGTGCGCAGCAGATCGTCTTGCAACTCGCGTGTCAATCGCGACTGCGCGGCCAACTCATCTTCACCTAACTGCACATTGCGCTGCAAGGCGCGCTGCACCGTGGCCACGTCGCCAACCGACTCGGCCATCATGCGGGTCAATTCTTGGAAGCGCGTGTAGCGATCAAACTCCAGCGGATCAAAGTCGGCCCCACCGACCTTGGCCTTGGCTTGCTGCAGCTCTTGCTGGCCACCCATTTGCGACTCGGCCTGCAACTCCAGTTCACGAAGCTGCGCCCGCAGACGACCCAAGTTGTCATCCAGATCAAGCAGGCTGCTCTTCATCTGCGCCAACTCGGACTCCAGCCGCGCGCGCCGAATGCTGACCTCGCCGGCCTGTGCGGCCATGCGCTCCAGCATGCTGCCACGCACCCGCACCATCGCTTGCAGACCGGTCGCCGAAGCCTCGGCGGCATTCTCATCCAGTGGCGGCTCAGCGAAGCGCGACCAGTCGATTTGCGGCCCGGCTGCAGCTTGCTTGAGCGGCTCGGGCAATGCCGGCTCGACGACCTCTAGCGCTTCGGTGGCTTCGGCAAGCTCCGCAACTTCGCTTGCTGCCGGCGCTTCGACCAGATCCGGCACCAACTCCGGCACCGGCAAGGCGGGCTCAAGGGCTTCAATCGTTTCGCTCGGCGCGGCTTCGGCCAATGCGGGGGCCAACTCCGGCTCCGCCTCGGCAAACATTTCCGTTGCGGGCGCAGCAACCGGGAGCGTAGGCTGTGGCACGCCCAATTGCTCGAAGCTGGCCTCAAGTGCATCGGCGGCAGCCTGCAGCCCGAGCAGATCGGCCGGTAAAGGCAAGCCATTGGCGACGGCCCGTTCAAGCGCCGACTCCAAAGCATGCGCTTGCTCACCCAAACGCATCGCGCCGGTCAGTCGCGCCCCGCCCTTGAGAGTGTGAAGCGCCCGCATGCACGCAGAGGCACAACGCAAATCGCTGGGCTTGGCGACCCATTCGCGCAGCGCGCCATGCAGATCGTGCAGCAGGTCGCGAGCCTCTTCTTCGAAAATCGGCAGCAAGACCGGGTCGATCTCGTCGGGCAGACCCGGTTCGACTTCATCGGCATCGGCCGAAGGTGTCAGCGCGGTGCCAAACTCAAGCGGCGCAATCGGCTCCAGCGCCTCGATCTCTTCTGGCTCCGCTTGCGCCTCGCCCGGCCTCGAATCGCGCCAGTGCAAGCCGTTATCCTCAAGATCGGTCAGCTCGCCAAAGCGGCTATTCGGTTCGAGATTGGGCTCGTACGCACGCAGTTGCTCGAGCGTGACGGGATCAAAAGACTTCAGGAAACCGGCCGCGAATTGATGCAGCAGATGGCGCACCTGCTCGGCCGCTCCGACAAACATTTGCGCCTCGGCCTCGCTGTAGCGACTGGCGCGCGCTGCCCGACCCAAGGCATGCTCCATTGCCCGGGTCAAGAGCGCCAAATCATCGAACTTGACCGCTGCAGCGCTGCCCGAAAGGGCATGGGCCAAGGCCTCGCAATTGGCCGGCACCGGCCGATTCAATTCGAGTGCCCACTCGGCCAGGCTGGTGGCCAAACGGCGCGACAGCTCATCGGCCTCATTGAGAAAAATATTGAACAACTCAAGCTTGACGGGCAGATTCCCGATCATCTTGAATTGTTCGTCTAGCGACTCATCCAGCAACTCGGGCCGGAGCAGTTGGTCCGGTTCGCCCGCTGCTTCGGCCTCAAAAGCCTGGCGCCCGCCAATGACCAAGACGGGCTCGAAGCCACGCGGCGGCGTGCGCGCGATGATGGGCTCGACCATATTGCCTGGCGCAAGCTCAATTTCAGGCTCAAGCTCCAGGGTTGGCTCATCCAATATCACGCTTGAGCTGCTCACGAAGCTCTCTGGAACCTCTTCGCCAAGATCCAATCTGAGTTCAAAATCGGGCAACTCAAATGCAGCCCCAAGGGCCTCGGCCGGCTCCATGGGAAGATCGAGCTCGAAGGGCAAGACTTCGGCAAGGTCTGCGCCGGCCTCTTCTAGCTCTTCTGGCTCTTCGGCCGGCTCGGCCGCTGGCAGCGGTGAAGGCAAGAGTTCGTGCGCGGACAAGGGGGGCAAATCAAGCGGCTCGGCCTGTTCCAGCGCCTCGCTCGGCTCCGCCAATTCACGCAGATCGAGCAACTCGAAGGGCTCAAGACCGGCCTCAACAGGCTGCTCTTTAGCGGCTCCGCCACCCTGCTCCAAGAAATCGGCCGAGGGCGCCTCAATCGACGTGAGCGGCCATTCCACCGGCACCGGCTCCTGCCCCAAACGCAAGGCATCGGCTCCGCGCCGCAAGGGCTCCGCTACATGGGAAACAACTTGATTGCTGGCGATCTGCTCACACCAGTCGCCGAGGTAGTCAAGAGCCTCGCCGGTAAAGCCCAGCAAGCCGGCATCACCATGTGGGGCAGCCTCGCCCAGGCGGGCGTTGTACAACTGTTCGCAGGCCCAGGCGCCTTCGCCAAAGGAATCAAGCCCGACCATGCGGGCACTGCCCTTGAGCGTGTGGAAGGCGCGACGCAACACCGTCATCGCCTCGCGCTCTTGCGGATTTTGCTGCAAGGCGGTCAGCGCTTGCCGAACATTGGCCAAAACCTCGCCGGCCTCCTCAAGGAAGATTTCCTGCATCTCCGGGTCATGCGCGCTGGCCATCACCGGCACGGGCGCTGGCAACGGGGCGGGGGCTGGCGAAGGCGAAGGTGCAGGTACGGGCGCAAGAGCCGGTGCCCCTGGCAAGCTCGGAGCTTCCTCCTGCGGCGCCAGACTCAATGTCGGTCCCGCTTCGACCGGCCGACTGCTTACCGCCAATTCAAGCGGCAAGCTCAGCACCGGCAGTTCGACTTGATCGACCAACTCCGGCAGCGAGGTCACGGCCAAGGGCTCGACCATGTCTTGCGTGCGCAGCACCGGCGGATTCATCGGTCGGCGTTGCGCGGCGTCGCTGCGCCGGCCCATCACCGGATTGAGGCGGCCGCTGGCCTCATCAAAGACGAACATGCGCTTGGCCAGTTGCGGCTGCACGCTCAACATATCAATCAGGAAACCCAAGGCGCCCAGGTTATTGGCCAAACGGTCAAACAACTCTCGCGGCCCGCCGCGTTCGACATCGACCTCGGTATTGGTCAACTCATCAACCTCATCGCGCATGCGCAAACAGGCGTGCGAGGCCTGGTCCAGGCCCAGCACCGTCAGCACGCCGCGCATCGCCTGCAATTGACCCGGCACCGGTATCAAGCGCTCGCGCTGGCTCGGGTCACGGAAATACTCGTCCGCCTGGCGCTCGATCTCAGACAAGCTGACTCGCAGTTCCTGCACCACACTGCCGAGCGTCTGGTGATCGGAAACCCGCCGGTACAGATCCTCCATCCAAGCTTCCAAGGGCTCGGGCTCGCCGCCACGGGCGACCGCTTCGACCCGGCCCGCCAAGCGGCGCACGCGCTCGGCTTGTTCGGGCTGATCAAAGGCCGCATCATCCAGCGCCGCCTCAACATAAAGCAGGCTGGTTGCCACTTCCATGGCCAACGCGGGCGGCGGCGGCTCGGCCGAACGCAATGTCGCCACAACGGCACGCTGCAAGGACTCGGCCAAAACCTCGCCACTCGGGAACAGCTTTTGCAAGGATTCCGCCAAGGCCACGAATTGCTCGTTCAGAGCGGTGGCGCGATGGCTGTCGCCTTCGGCCGCACTGCCCCAGGAATCCTTGGCCGACACCACTCGGCGCCTTGCCTGCGTCACCCAGGCGGGGTCAATACGACCCAAGGTCTCGTCTTCGTAGTCGCCCGGAACCGACTCCAAAAGCCCATAACTTGCCAAAGCAGCGTGCAGGCGCAGCGCCGGTTGAGCAGCTGCTGTGACACGGCTCTGCGCGCAAAAGAACAGCAAGTCTTTCGCCAGTCGCTCGTTTACCCCCGCATCGCCCTGCGCCACCGCACGCATCTGCGACAACAAACGCGAACCCAGGCGCTTGACGAAGGCGTCAACCTCCAGCAAGCCCAAGGCTTGCGCCTCGAACACCGCGGCGGCCAACTGCCAGAGCGTTTTGGAGTGAGGCTGTTGCAAGCCTGCAGCCAGGCCTGCGCTGAGCTCACTCAATATCCGCGCATGTTCGGGGCTGGGCGCCCGCATATGTTTGAGCAAGGCGGCCTCGAAAGCGGGGCGAACCGACGTCGCCGGCAATGCGTGCGCGCGTGGGTCGTCCGGCAAGCTGTGCCAGCTCCACTCAAATTGCCACAGATCGGCCGGATGAATACGCTCGGCGCCGTTCATCGTCTGCAATTCCCGATAGGCCGGGAACAGACTCAAGGTGGAGACTTGGCTGGAGCTTTGGCCCGATGACGAACCAGCGGCCAACATCCGAGCGATCAGCGACAGCAAGGCGAAGTTGGCACGCTCAATGGTCTCAACGCGGATCAAGTCGATACTGTTCGGATGTTCGGCCAAGTCGGCGACCGCTTGTTCGGCGGCACGCAAGACCAAGGAGCCGGCCGGCAAGCCCACCAAGGCCAGCACCCCGGCCACTTGGTGCAACTGTGCGGCGGCGGCCTGCACTGCGGCCTGCAGGCTGGCGTTGACCGGCAGGCCGGACAAGCCATCGGCGACGAAGCCGGCGGCCATCGTCGAACGACTTTCGCCATCGCGCAGCAAGCGGCGCAAGGCTTTATGAACCGCCTCAAGCGAGCGTCGCAGTTCCTCTTGCACCCAAGCAAGAGGGCTGAGATCCGCTGGCAACTCCGAGTCGCGTGCAATATCCATGCTTGATCCCTGCCCTCAGGCGACTTTGAAGCGAGCCACCGACTGCTTCAGCGCGTCTGCCGAACGGGACAATTCATGCACCATCTGGGCGGTCGAACGCGTGCCCTCACTGGTTTGCTCGGTCACCGCAAAAATATGCTGAATATTGGCGGCCACCTCGTTGGCCGAATGGGCCTCGCTGAGCGCCTGAGCGGAAATCTGTGCGATCAATTCGTCCAGGCGCCGAGACACCGAGTCAATCTCCTCCAAGGCGCGGCCGGCCGCGTCGGACAAGCGCGTGCCTTGCACCACACCCAGCGTCGAGCGTTCCATCGCGGCCACCGCGTCATGGGTGTCGGTTTGAATCGTCTTGACCAGCGCCGCAATCTGCCGTGTCGCGTCGCCCGAACGCTCGGCCAGACGCTGCACTTCCTCGGCCACCACCGAGAAGCCGCGCCCGGCTTCACCGGCAGACGCCGCCTGGATCGCCGCATTCAGCGCCAGCACGTTGGTTTGTTCGGTAATGTCGGAAATCAGCTCGGTAATTTCGCCAATTTCCTGCGATGACTCGCCCAGGCGCTTGATGCGCTTGGAGGTCTCCTGGATATGCTCGCGGATCGAGTTCATGCCGCTGATATTGTTCTGCATCGCCTGCAGACCGGACTCGGCCGCCTCACGCGATTGGCGCGCGACGGTGGCGGTGGCCTGGGCTTGATTCGACACCTCGTTGAAACGGCCCGCCATCTGCAGAACCGCTTCGCCGGTGGAGCGAATTTCGTGCAATTGCTCTTTCGATGCCGCGAGCAGGTCGGTCGAAGTCTGGTCGACTTGGCCCGTTGTGTCGGTCACACGTGCGGCCGTGATCTGCACCTGGCTGACCAAGTTACGCAACTCTTCGACGGTGTAGTTGACCGAGTCTGCGATCGCGCCGGTGATGTCTTCGGTAACGGTGGCTTGTTGGGTCAGGTCACCCTCGGCAACCGCCTGCAACTCGTTCATCAGACGCAAGATGGCGCCCTGATTGGCATCATTGACGCGTTTGGCTTCTTGTTCCTGTGCCTCGGCCTCGGCCTTTTGCGCTTCCGCCATCAGCGCACGCTGGCCTTGATCGTTCACATAAAGGCGCAAGAAACCAAAAGCTCCGATCACCAGCGCCGTCAACGAGGCCAGCATCAATCCCAGCAAAGCGATGTTGACGCCCCCCGCCGACTCGAGCTCCAAAGCGACTTGCTCAAGGCCTTTGCGCAAGCCTTCGCTATCGCCAAGAATGCTGCTCTGCGCCTCGCGTGCCGACACCAAGCCCTGCAAATTACCCAAAATTGCCGTCGCTTGGGTACGCGTCTGCTCATACTGTTTGATCAGGGTCTGCAGACGCGCTCGTAGTTGGCCATCCTTGGCCGCGGCCAAATGCAACTCAACGCTGCCATTGATCATCGCGTCCGTGATCAACTTGAAAGAATTCAAATCCTTGCCCAACAAGAACACCGCCTCGGGGCTGACGCCCTCCTGGGTCAGGAATTCATTGGCACTCTTGCCAATCCGTTGGGTCAGCATCACCAATTGACCGGCGGCCGCGATTTCGCCTGCCGATCCGCCCTGCTGCAAAGATTCGGCCGAGACGGCCTCGGCGCTTTCGAGCAGATCAGCCGACTGGCGATTGATCGCCCGCAAGGCCACCGCCACGTCGGTCAAGACTTTTTCTTGCGACTGCACCAATTGACCACTTTTTGCCGCCCGCTCGACCAGCGGCATCACCGTATCCAAACTCGCTTGCACTGCGGCCGGCGCGGCGGCCAGCGGCCCTTCGCCGCTACGCAAATTGGCCACCACCGAACTCAGGATGCCGGTACTTTCTTTCAGTTCAGAAAATGCAGTCGGATTGCCGATCAAAGCCGCCGAAACGGACTTGGCCATGCGCTGCGAGTGCATCAAGGCCTGACCCGTTGCCCGCACTTGTGCGGCACTGCGCGAGGCGCCCAGCAAACTCAAGCTGACCGTGGCGGCAGTGCCCAACAAACCCAAAGCCACCAGCGCCGTCAGCACCGCTTGGTGGCGCCCACTGCGGGGTTTGGCTGCGACGGTCTTGTGAACACTGGTATCGGTTGCCGACACCGTGGACGCAAAAGTGGCGGTGGTCTCGCCAAACTCGGTGCTGGCGACTTCTGTCGGCAAGGCCTCGGCGATGATCGACGAAGAGGCGCCAGACGGCCTGCCCGCTGTATCTAGGCCAAGCGAGGATGTTGGCAAGGCAGCGCCTGACTGGATGGAAGCGGCATGCGCCTCGCTTGCCAGCTCGGCCTCGGTCTTGCCCAGGTTCTTGATCTTGTCCAGGAAGCTCATCTCACCCTCGTTTTTCGTTTGTTTAGCGGGCATAGCCCTAGCTTGTACTTGCTAACTCCGAATCAAACCACAACTCGCAAGAACTGTTCATGCTTAGAAAGGGCATCCAAATGCAGTTGTTGCCAGGATCGACCCTCTGCATCACGCATATGCGGGCCGGCAAATCGGGGTCGCACGGCCCCGTCGAGGGGGTTCGTCAGCACCGGCTCCAGCGTCAATTGCTCATCCCCGCGCAGACCGACAAGCCGGTCAACCAACAAGGCGCAATTGATATTCAACTCGGGGCTCAAGGACACCAAGCGCGTTTGCGCTGTATCGGCCCGCATATCCGAACGCGTGCCGCCGCCCTCGCGCAGGCCCAGAAACACCGCCAAATCAATCACCGTGAACAGGCCTCCGCGCAAATTCGCGACCCCCACCAACCAAGGCTGAGCGTAAGGCACGGGCTTGATGGTGACCGGCGTGAATATTTCGGCGGCCTGCTTCAAGGACAAGAGCAGACCATAACCGGCACATTCAACGGCCAGCCAACTGGCGACCTCGGTTTTTTGTTCGCGCGCATCTTGCATGCGCTGCGCCAAACGATGCTGAAGTTCCCGCAGAGCTTGCTTATTACTCATCGCTTGAAGGGAGCTTTAGCCCAAAGCCTTGATCTTGGCCAGCAATTCCTCGGCCTTGACCGGCTTGACGACATAGTCGCGCGCGCCCTGGCGCATACCCCAGACCTTGTCGGTCTCCTGTCCCTTGCTGGTGCACATGATGACGGGCACACCGGCAAACCGATCGTCACGTGTAATGGTGCGAGTCAGTTGAAAGCCGTTTTGCCCCGGCATCACCACATCCATCAAGATCAGATCGGGCGTCTCTTCGGCCAAGCGCTTCATGGCCTCCTCGCCATTTTCAGCCGTGCGCACCGAAAAGCCGCGTTTGATCAGCATGTCGCTCAGGACGTGCAATTCGGTCTTTGAATCATCGACCAGCAAGATTTTTTGAATAGGCATAGGTTTTCCTCAAGCCTGGGCGGCGACGGCGGCCATCAAGTCTGGCTGCGAATGAGTGCGCATCAAACACCACGCCGATGCGCGAGCACCGCTTTCAGCAGTTGATCTTTGGTGAAGGGTTTGGTCAGATAGTCCTGCGAGCCAACCATGCGGCCACGGGCCTTGTCGAACAGGCCATCCTTGCTGGACAGCATGATCACCGGCACGCCAGCGAAGACCGGATTGCGCTTGATGATGGCGCAGGTTTGATAGCCATCCAGACGCGGCATCAAGATGTCACAGAACACCAGATCCGGCTTGTAGTCACTCAGCTTGGCGAGGGCATCGAAGCCGTCTTCGGCCAGCACCACTTCATGCCCGCCTTGTTTGAGGAAGATTTCAGCGCTGCGCCGAATGGTGTTGCTGTCATCAATGACCAACACCTTGGCCGCAGCCTCGTTGCCAATTGCACTGCCAGTAGCGTTGCCTTCAGGAACTTGTACGTCCAAGCTATTCTCCCCTTGCCAACAAACGAGTGGCCTGCCCTAGCGCCGCAAACAAGCGCAGTGTTACATGCCGGGCTGGCCGTCACGCATTGTTACGCCAACCGGCTGAAGATTAAATGCGGACCATTTCAAAGTCATCTTTGCGCGCCCCGCATTCGGGGCAGGTCCAATTCATATCGACGTCGGCCCACAAGGTACCGGGCGCGATGCCATGTTCGGGGTCACCTGTTGCCTCGTCGTAAATCCAGCCACAGATCAGGCACATCCAAGTACTAGCACTAGCTTCGGTCACGATAGGTATCTTTTTTGCTCACTACAATGCAAAGATTGTAGCCACGCCGGACAAGTCCGCCGTTGCTGGTGAACCGTCAAGGATGCAATAGCTGATCCGGTCTTAGTGCATATTGCACATTTCACCCGCGACAAGGATCCGGCCTGGTCCATTGCCGCCTGCGGCCAGCCTATTGCAGCATTTACCAAAGCGTTGCAGAACCAGTCCGATCGCGCCGCAAAGTCATGAACAAAACCGCTATACCAGCCACCTCAGCGGCCGTCGTCGACCCTGCGATGAGCCTTGAAGATCAAGAAGAAGCTCAGGCCCCTGCTTGCGTCATGAGCTTTAACGCCAGCGAAGCCAGCGGCGCCGGTGGCCTCGGATGTGACATCGCCACCATTGCGGCGATGGGTGCTCACTGCCTGCCAGTGGTGACATCCATCATTCTGAAGGACACCGCCGAGACCTTCGAGCACCACACGCTGGACTCGGAAACCATCGCCGAGCAAGCCCGCATGATCTTGGAAGATGTGCCGATCTCGGCCTGGAAGGTCGGCTTCCTCGGCAGCCCTGAAGGCATCAGCGCGGTGGCCGAGGTCTTGAGCGACTACCCCGATGTGCCGCTGGTTGCCTATCTGCCCAATGTGTCGTGGCTGGATGAGGAGCAGCAGCAAAGCTATCTGGACGCTTTCCGCGAACTGGTGTTGCCGCAAACCCATGTGTTGGTCGGCAACCACAAAACGCTGACCGACTTTTTGCTGCCCGACTGGGACGCCGACCGCCCGGCCTCGCCGCGCGAATTGGCGGTTGCTGCCGGCCAGCATGGCACCGCCCATGTCTTGGTCACCGGCATCAGCATGGCCAACCAGTTCATTGACAACGTGCTGGCCAATCCGCTCGGCCCCATCACCGGCGAGAAGTTTGAGCGCCTGGACGCCAGCTTCATCGGCGCCGGCGACACGCTGTCGGCCTCGTTGGCCGCCTTGCTCTCGGTCGGTGCGGAGATTCATTCGGCCGTCGGCGAAGCCTTGTCCTTTTTGGATCAGGCGCTGGACGCCGGCTTCAGGCCCGGCATGGGCAATGCGATCCCAGACCGCTTCTTCTGGGCCTTGCCACCCAGCGAAGAAGAGGAAGCCGCTGCGGCCGCCGCTTTGGAGGCCGGTGCCTTGGGCGAAGAGCCGCTCGCGCCAGAGCCCGAAGACAGCCCGCCGGCGCGCCCCTCGCGCCGCATGCACTGATCAAATAGTTTGTTAGCTTGATTCCATCGTTTTGCCCGGTCTGCTCATGTCCCAAAATCAAACCCTGTTCGAACGCGCGCAGCGCGTGATCCCTGGCGGCGTCAATTCCCCCGTGCGTGCGTTTCGCGCCGTCGGCGGCACCCCGCGCTTCATCACCCGTGGCGACGGCGCCTATATCCATGACGCCGATGGTCAGCGTTATATCGACTACATCGGTTCCTGGGGGCCGATGATCCTGGGCCATGGCCACCCCGCCGTGTTGGAAGCGGTGATCAGTGCCGCCCGCGAGGGCTTCTCCTACGGCGCACCGACCGAGCGCGAGATCGAGCTGGCCGAAGAGATTCTCAAACTGGTGCCCAGCATGGAGCAGGTGCGCCTGGTCTCATCGGGCACCGAGGCGACGATGAGCGCCATCCGCTTGGCGCGCGGCGCCACCGGTCGCAGCAAATTCATCAAGTTCGAAGGCTGCTATCACGGCCATACCGATGCCTTGCTGGTCAAGGCGGGGTCGGGTCTTGCCACCTTTGGCCACCCGACCAGCGCTGGCGTGCCCGAAGAAGTCGCGCAGCACACCTTGGTGCTGGAGTTCAACCATCTGGCGCAACTGGAAGAGGCATTCCTGCTGCACGGCAAGTCGCTGGCCTGCGTGATCATCGAGCCGATTGCCGGCAATATGAACTTCGTGCGTACCCAGGTCGCCTACATGAAGCGGCTGCGCGAGCTCTGCACCGAATATGGCGCGCTCTTGGTGCTGGACGAGGTGATGACGGGCTTCCGCGTCGGACTGCACAGCGCCCAAGGCCATTACGCCCAACTGATCCCCGGCTTCAAGCCCGACATCAGCGTGTTCGGCAAGGTCATCGGCGGCGGCATGCCGCTGGCGGCCTTTGGTGCCAGTCGCGAGATCATGAAACACCTGGCGCCGCTGGGCGGCGTTTATCAAGCCGGCACCTTGAGCGGCAACCCGGTCGCCACCGCCTGCGGGCTGGCGACGCTGCGCGAGATTCAAAAACCCGGTTTCTTTGAAGCGCTAACAGCCAAAACCCGCAGCCTGGTCGACGGCCTGGCGGCGGTTGCCAAAGAAAACGGCGTGCCCTTCAGTGTTGACTGCGAAGGCGGCATGTTCGGCTTCTTCCTGATGGACAAGTTGCCGCAGGAATACCAGACGGTAATGACGACCGACAAAGAGCGCTTCAACCATTTCTTCCACGCCATGCTGGATGCCGGCGTCTACTTGGCACCGGCCTTGTACGAAGCCGGCTTTGTGTCGGCCGCCCACAGCGATGCCGACATCGCGGCCACGCTGGCCGCAGCCAAGCACGCCCTGCGTTGATTGATCCGCGTTGATTCGCCCCTAGTCCTTCTCTCTGTTCAAGATGCATATTCACATCCTCGGCATTTGCGGCACTTTCATGGGCGGCCTGGCCGCCTTGGCCCGCGAGGCCGGCCACAAGGTCACTGGCTGCGACGCCAATGTCTACCCGCCGATGAGCGATCAGCTCGAAGCGCTGGGCATTGAGCTGACAGAAGGCTTCGGCGCCGACCAACTCGCACTGAAGCCCGACCTGTTCGTGATCGGCAATGTGGTCACACGCG
Organism: Roseateles oligotrophus; assembly: GCF_025717515.1. Classification (GTDB taxonomy): domain Bacteria; phylum Pseudomonadota; class Gammaproteobacteria; order Burkholderiales; family Burkholderiaceae_C; genus Paucibacter_A; species Paucibacter_A oligotrophus. The sequence goes on along the minus strand of NZ_JAJIRN010000008.1, from coordinate 229,022 downwards.
GTGAGAAGTTCCCGCTGATGGAGGCAATTCTGGATGCCGGCCTGCCCTACACCAGCGGCCCGCAATGGCTCTCGGAGCATGTACTGCAAGCCCGCCATGTGCTGGCCGTGGCCGGCACCCATGGCAAAACCTCGACGACCTCGATGCTGGCCTGGATTCTTGAGCACGCAGGTTTGAAGCCGGGTTTTCTGGTCGGCGGCGTACCGCAGAATTTCGGCGTTTCGGCAAGGCTTGGAACGGGTTCTACTTTTGTCATTGAAGCGGATGAATACGACACCGCTTTTTTCGACAAGCGCAGCAAGTTCGTCCACTACCGCCCGCGCACGGCGGTGTTGAATAACCTCGAGTTCGATCATGCTGACATCTTTGCCGACCTGGCCGCCATCGAGACGCAGTTCCATCACCTGGTGCGCACCGTGCCGGCCAACGGACGCATCGTGGTCAATGCGCGCGAAGAAGCGCTGCAGCGGGTCTTGAGCCGGGGTTGCTGGAGCGATTTGCAGCGCTTCGGCACGCGCAAGGAAGAACCCGGCGCGCTGCGCGCGCGCGGCGAGCCGCAGGCTTTTGACGTGTTGCGCGGCAGCTTGAAGGTAACCCGGGTCGAGTGGGCCTTGTATGGCGAGCACAACCAGTTGAATGCCTTGGCCGCGATCGCCGCCGCCGAGCATGTCGGCGTGACGCCGGAGCAAAGCGCGGCCGCGCTGGCCGAATTCAAGAACGTGCGCCGCCGCATGGAATTGCGCGGTGAGGTGAACGGCATCAAGGTTTATGACGACTTCGCCCACCACCCCACGGCAATTCGCACCACCGTCAACGGTCTGCGCCGACGTATTGCGCCAGTTGAGCGCATCCTGGCCATCTTCGAGCCGCGTTCCAACACCATGAAGTTGGGCGCCATGAAGGCACAGCTGCCTTGGGCGCTCGAAGAAGCCGATCTGAGTTTTTGCAATCAGCAAGGGCTGGACTGGGACGCCAAAGACGCGCTGGCGCCACTTGGCAGCCAGGCGATTGTCGGCGCCGATGTGGCGGCGCTGGTCGCCGCCGTGGTCAAGCAGGCCAAGCCCGGCGACCATCTGTTGTGCATGAGCAATGGCGGCTTTGGCGGCATTCACGAAAAACTGCTGGCGGCCTTGGCGGCCAAGTGAAGCCGCTGATTCGGCCGACCCGGGACGCCGAGATCGAGCGCCTGTTCGAGGTCCGTGCCACCACTCGCGACAACGCTATTTCCAGCGCCCGCTTGGCCGAACTGGGCATCACGCCCGAGACGCTGCGCCAGGCGCTGCAGGCGGGCGAGATGCACAGCTGGGTCGGCCTGCACGAGGAGCAAGTCGTCGCCTTTTGCAATGTGCACGACCAAAGCGGCGAGGTCTTGGTCTTGGCCGTGCAAGCCGGCTTTGAGGGTCGCGGTTTGGGCCGCGCCTTGCTAGCCACAGCCGTTCGCCATCTACGCGAAGTTGCCGGCTGCTCGCGCATTTGGCTGATGGCCGGCGCCGATGCTGGCCTGCGCTCGCATGGTTTTTACCGCGCCCAAGGCTGGCGGCCCAGCGGGGTGTGCGATGGGCATGGGGATGAAGAGTTACTTCTGAGCGCCCCCTGACCTGTCGCTTCGCGCCAGCGCCCCTCCCCGAGCGGTTTGCCCGTTCGGGCACAAAACCGCCATCACGGCAACTGCAGTACACAAGCTTGGATTGCAATGCGACGAAGCTCCGTTGCCACAGCCATCTGAGCCCGAGCTTTCTCAACAGCCTGGGTAACGGCAGACTTATCTTGCGGGCCAGGCGTGGTTTCGAAACTGATCTCCACAGTGCTTAGACCTTCACCGGAACTCGAAGTGATGCGCCTCACACCCGCGACACCAGACAACTGCCGCTCAATAGGCATCGTGACCTCTCGCTCAACGCCTTCGGCCGTGATGCCAGGCACGGTCAGCTCGATACAAATGACCAACGAAGCTGATTCGGCCATCACTGAAGCCGGCAAGCAAAAAAGGCAACTCACCCACAAAGACAAAATGATTCGCACAATCTGAAACTCCGTTTAGCCCAGGGCGAGAGCCCGTCTTTTCTAGCCCAATCGATGCTCACTTGTGGAGGGCTGGACGCACAAGTAAATCATCACTGCCCAACCGATCAAGGGTATCAAGGCAATCAACTGCCACCATCCACTTCGGTCGGTGTCATGAAGCCTCCTCGCGGTGACTGCCAAGCAAGGCAGCAAGGTGGGAATCGTCACCAAAACACCTGCGAGGTCGCCAATCATCTGCCCGACGACACTGATCATGAAAACGAAAAGCACCCACCACCAGTACTCAGATTTGGAAGCCCGCCCTTTGAAATCGGTGTACTTCTTGAAGCAAATCTGGATGGACTCGGAAAATGTCATAGCTACTCTCGCGGCTGTAAATGCCCAATAGGCCGAGTCAATTTGCGTCGAAAAAATGGCTTTCGCGGAGTGGCGCGTGGCCAGCATAACGCAAGCTTCGCATGCACTCGTACTAAGTTAGGCGGCCCTAGTGGGTCACCTGAACGCGCTCACACGCGGTCAAACCGTAGATTTTTGTTCCGGCTAGTATCCAGAAAAAAATGGCTGACCTGACCGCCACCCTGGCGCTGCGGGCGCAACAATTGACTGGCTTTGAAGCCATAGCTGGCGCTTTGCAACTCGAATACGTCGCCGGGCAATGCGTGGAGCGAGCCACTTCCACCGTCCGTGAACACGGCACCGGAGAGCCGCACCTGCGGGCCGGCAATCGTCCACCGGGTGCTGCCGTCCGAGCACAAATAGCTGCCGTCCAGATCGCTGCCGAGTTCCGGCCGCTTGAGCAAGCGCTCGTAGCGCATCACCCGGCCCGCGCCAACCGCCACCTCGAGGCGATCGGGCGCCAGTTGCTTGAGGACAAACTCATAGGCACCGCGCAGCGGCAACCAGCGCCCATCGCCTGTCGGCACGAGTTGAAAAGGCATACCCCACTGGGTCGCCATCAGCTTGCCGTTCTTAAACGCCAGTTGTAGCAGACCGGGTTCGGCTTCATCCGCCGTGGCGGGGCTGAACCATTCGCCTTGCAAGCCCTCAGATTCGGCGGCAACAGGCATGGCGCCATAGGGCCTGATGCCCAACACTTCAGCCGCCACTTCACGCGCCATCCGGTAGGGCTCAAGATGGGCGCCGTTGGCAATCACCACCACGGTCAACTCGCGCTCGGCGATGCGCAAGAACTCGGTCTTGAAGCCGGGCCACAGGCCGCCATGACCGAGCGTGGCCAGGCCCGCAAACATGCCGCACTCCATGCCGCGCGCGTAGGCGCTGGTGTGTCCGCCACTCAACTCGGTCGCCGCGCCCAATTGGGCAGCTAGATCGGCCGGAGCCAGGCGCGCTTGCTCGAATTGCCGACTCCACAACAACAAGTCATTGACGCTGGACGTCATGCCGCCTTCACCACCTTGCTCGAAGCCATGCATGGCGCGCCGATAGCTGCCACCTTCTTGCTGCAAGTAGGGCGTGGCCAAACGCTGCACGATTTCGTCGGTGGCCAGCGCCATCTGGGTCTGCTGCATGCCCAAAGGCTTGAAGATTTGTTCATTCAAATAGCTGGACAAGGTCTGGCCACTCAGTCGTTCGACCAAGACGCCGAGCAGCAAAAAATTCGTATTGCAATAGAGGAAGCGACTGCCGGGCTTGAAGCTCAGATGGCGGTTCTGCGCGATCAGCGCGAGCATGCGGGCGCGGCTGAAGTTCAGGTCCAGGCCGACGCCGCCGAGGCGCAGCATCTCCAGGAAATCGGGCAAGCCACTGGTGTTGCGCATCAGATGCTCGATACACACCTGCTCAGGCAGCTCGGCCAATTCGGGGATGTGCTGGCGGATGTCGTCGTTCAAACCAAGCCGGCCTTGCGCCGCCAGCATCAGCACCGCGCTGACGGTGAACTGCTTGGACACCGAGGCGATGCGGAACACCGTACTGCCGCTCAGCGGCCGGCCATGCTCCAGGCTGGCCATGCCGTAGCCCTTGCTGAGCAAGACCTGGCCCTTCAACATCACCCCGACCGAATAGCCCGGCACCGCTTGACCCTGCTGAGCCGCGAACAGCGCATCAACGCGGTTTTCCAGCGAGACTTGATCGATATTGAGAGTCATTTGCTACACACCTCAAGCAAGATTTTTCCGGCCAAGCTAGACGAGCCTAGTCTTTCTTCCTGAACGCCAACCACCCCGCCACCGCCGTAAAGCCCAGCACGATCACCGCAATAATGCTGAAACCATGCGGATGCTCGGACAGCGGGATGCCGCCCACATTCATGCCGAACATGCCGGCCATGATGTTGATGGGCAGCGCCAGCACCGTCACCACCGTCAAGGTGAAAACGCTGCGATTGGTCTGTTCACCGACCTGCGCGACCATCTCTTCTTGCAAGAGCTTGATGCGCTCTTGCAGCGCCGAAAGATCGCGAATCACCAGCGAGAACTCTTCGGTCGCCTGGCGCAACTCATCCAGATCATGGGCGGTCACCCAAGGTGGCGGTTGCCGCAGCAAGCGAAACAGCGCGCCCGGCTCAGGTGCTAACAGACGCTGCAAGCGCACCAGCACGCGCCGCAACTTGCCCAGCTCGCCGCGCTTTTGCTGCAGCCGCCCGACCAGCAAACCATCTTCGATGTTGTCGACCTGCAGCGTCGCCTCGCGCACGATGCGCACCAGCACATCGCCCTGATCGTTCATCAAATGATTCAGCAACTCGACACTGGAGCCAAAGCAGGCGCCGTCCTTGACGGCCTGACGCAGCCGGTCGATCGAGCGCAGCGGATGCACGCGCGCACTGACCAAGACTCTTGCGCTGACGCTGACCCAGAGCGAGGCAATCTCGGATGGATCAAAGGAGAATTCGAAGGCCACATCGTTGACGACGGCGATCAGGTTGTCTGAGGCGTCCTCAATGCGGGTCGAGCGCGAGCCCTCGCGCAAGGCCTCGAAGAACTCGGGCGGCAGGCTCAAATTGGCCAGCATCCACTTTTCGGCCGTGGTGTCGGTGAGGTTGAAATGCAGCCAGATGAATTCTTCGGCGGTCTGCTCTGTGCCCTGCGCCAACCAACTCAAGGCCTCGGCCAGACCAATGGGACGGCCGGCCCGACCGGGGGCCAGCACGAAGCCGCAGATCAGGGCGTTGTCGACCGCGCCAAACACATAACTCATTGCATTGCATCCTTCCCCAGAGTCGGCCGCAGCCCATTGCGGGCCCGATTGTCAGTCAATAAAAGTTCAGCTTGTGCAGTGCAATAAAAAAAGGGCCGACGCAGCCGCGCCGGCCCCTCTTGAACTCATTGGACCAAGGATCAGCTGCGCTGCATATTGGCCTTCAACACGCTGGACAAGGTGTCCAGGCTCTCGGCCAGATGGGCGCGCGTTTCAATCGACAGGCCGGCCTTGCCCGACGCCGCACGCAGATCCGACTGCAGCTGCACCGCATGGAAACGCACCATCGCGTAAGCATCGGCCAAGAGGCCGGGGCCGCCGCCGCGCGTCAGCACGCCTTGCAGACGCTTCAGGTGCTCACGCTGCAGATTGCGGCGCATGCCGTCGATCTCGGCGCCGGTCTTGAGCTCGCTCCAAACGGCAGCATTGAGCGTGCTGTAGACCTCGGACAGCGAGACCAGACCCTTGCGCTCCTTCTCGGCCACAAAGGCCGGCATATCGATCAGGCGGCGCGCGGTATTGGCCGACATCAGCCGGTCCAGCACGGTGGTCTGCACGGCACCGACTGCGGCCGGGATCGACAGCTGCACACGCTCCCACTCGTTGTAGTCCAAGGTCTGCGAGGCCAGAAACTCCGGGCGGAAGCGGAAGGAGTTGGCCGACAGCAAGCCCGTCGAGATGAACTTCAAGGCCTCACGCTGACGCGCAGGTTCGACGGCGCTGAAGGCCGGGCGGCCGGTGCTGCCGGGCAGATCACGCAGCGCATGCATGCCGCCAACATATTTGCCGGTCAACTCGGCCGAACGGGCCAGTTGACGGAAGCTCTCGACGATAGAGCGGCGGTCGCGCAGCGGGTCACCGCCGACAACCGGCTTGCGGTCCTGCACGCGCGCCCACAGCTCCTGACTCAGCGCCAGACGGCGCTTGAAATAGGCCAGCGGATCGTCGCCCAGATCGAAGCGGTTGGCATCGGGGTCGAAGCCGTCATAAGGGCCACCGACGCCGGCGTCGATGTCATCGGCATAGGCCAGTTGTGGCTCGGTGCTACGGGCGGCGATTTTTGCCAGGTCGGCCACTTCGGTCTCGGCGGCCAAGGGCTTGTAGGCGTATTCGATCGCCCAGTAGTCATAGGCGCCTAGCGTGTTGTTGGTGTAACTGCCCTGCGGCTCGCCCTTCAAAGACAGGTTGTAGGCGTTGTAGTCCATCACCGAATTGGAGATGCCGAACTTCTCGGTATAGGCCTTGTCCTGCAACTGCTTCTGACTGACCGAGGTGGAGGCCTTGAAGTTGTGCTTCAGGCCCAGCGTGTGGCCGACCTCGTGCGTGATCACATCCTTGATGACGGCCTGCACAAAGGCATCGGCCTCCGGGCTGTCGGGAGTGATGTCGCCGCGCCCTTCAAGCAGATCGAGCGCAAAGCCCATCTCGGCGGAAGCCTCATTGGCGTAACTGCAATAGTCGGCGGCGCCATGCCGATGCTTGTGTCGATCCAGTGCCAGCCCGGACGTGCTCAATGCAGAAACGGCGGAATTACCAAGATCGTCGGTCACAAAGCGGCGCGAGCCACGGGCGAACACATCGCTCATGCCGATGTCGGCATCCAGAATTTCACCGGTGCGTGGATCACCGTGGTTAGGGCCAATGGCGAAACCGACGTCGGCGCCGACGAACCAGCGGATCGAGGCATGGCTCGAATCCATATTGTCCCAATCGGCATCGTCGGGTTGTTGCTTGGCGTGAATAGCGTTCTTGAAGCCGATCTTCTCGAAGGCCTTGTTCCATTCCAGGATGCCGGCCTCGACGGAGGCGCGGTACTGGGGCGGAATATTCTTGTCCAACCAGTAGGTGATCGGCTTGATCGGCTCGCTCAGCTCGGCGCTGGCGTCCTGCTTCTCAAGCCGCCAGCGCTTGACCATGTGCACGCGCACATTCGCCTTGCTGTCGCTGCCGAAGTCGGAATAGGACTCACCGAAATGACCCAGACGCGGATCAAGCTTGCGCACCGCCATCGGCAGGTCGGGCAAGGCCTGGAAGTTGTAGACGAAGCTGAAGAACATGCTGCGCGGATCGGGCGTGGACTGCGGCGGTGTCGGCGTCGGTGCGGGCGGCGCGACCAACGGCGGCGCCGGGATGCGCGGCGTGAAGAAGTGCATGCGCGCGGTCAGCGTGCTCAGCTTGGCATCGGCACGCGCCGCCTCGAAAGAAGAATTGCTGCGGTCCGGCGCATAAGGCAGGCGGTAGGCCGCCTCCAGTCTGGTGGACAGGCCGGGAATGTCGGTCAGGAACATGCCGGCATCGACCAGCACCGACTTGCGCTCTGGATGCTCGGCGCTGCCGACCGGGCCCGCCGCCAGCAAACTGGGCGAAAAGGCCTGGCTAACCGCCAGTTTTCCGCCGCCTTCACCGCGGAAGGCGGTGTTCAGCGCCACCAACTGGATCTGATTGCCGATACGGCGCCACTCGACCAGCTGGTCGGCCGCCATCTGACTGGCATAAAGGCCGCGCTCGCCGATCGAGTTGGCGATATTGACGGTGAACAAGAAAGGCTTGCCGATCATGTCCTTGGAGATTTCGAGCCAGACTTTTTCGTCCTTGCGCCAGATCGGGAACAGGCCGGCTTGCACCTTGGCGTCCTTGCTGACTTCGGCAAAAGGCTTGGGTGCGGTGGGGTCGGCGGGCGGCTTGGCGGCGCCATTGGGGGCCGAAGCCGAAGAAGCGGGAGCAGCGGCGGAGGCCGCCTTGACCACCGGGGCCGCAGCATCCGGCGCCGTAGTGGCGCAGGCGCTCAGCAATACAACGGCCGCAGCCACGGCAGACAAGGTCAGGCGGGGCGAGCCGCGCAGCGATTCATATGAAGTCATTCAAACCATCCTCGAACATTACAAAGGGCCCACCTGGGTGGCATGAGCCCCAAAACAGACCCGACGCAGGCGCGGATCAACGCGGCCGACACGACAAAGTCGGCCACTGTGAACCAGCCGCGGCGCCGCGTCAATGCGGCCGAGCGTGCTTCGCACAAGACGATCGGTCGTTCGTCGCATTTAGTCACCGAGATGAGGGTTTACCAGCGCCCCAAACAGCCATTTAGACTGCGGCCATGGCTGCACATCACAAAACCACCCACCTGCTCTATCTGCACGGCTTTCGCTCGTCGCCGCGCTCGGCCAAAGCGCTTCGCATGGCCGAGTGGGTGCGCTCACAAAACCCCGAGCTGGTGTTCGCCTGCCCGCAGCTGCCGCCCTCGCCCGCCGAGGCGATCGCCTTGCTGCAGGCCTTGACCGCCGACTGGCCGAGCCAGGGCTGCGCGCTGATGGGCAGTTCACTCGGCGGCTTCTACGCGACCGTGCTGGCCGAATGGCCGGGCTTTCAAAGCAGCCGCGTTGTGCTCTTGAACCCGGCCGTCGACCCGGCGCGTGACCTGGCGAAATACATCGGCGAGCAGACTTGTTGGCAGGACCCGGAAGAGCGCTTCTTCTTCCGCGCCGAATTCATCGCCGAGCTGCAAGCGCTCAGCACACCGGTCACCAGCACGCCGCAACGCTTGCTGGCCGTCATCGCCAAGGGCGACGAGTTGCTGGACTGGCGCGAGATGCAGGCCCGCTATGCCGACTGCCAGATCCGCCTGCTCGAAGGCAGTGACCATGGGCTGTCGGACTTTGATGACTATCTGCCGGAGTTGAGTGAGTTCTTGGGTCTTGACTAGTTCAGCCTAATCACGCTGTCTTGCGGCTCGGCCACACAGCCCTCGGCAAGACCTGGCCCCCAGCCGCGCCGAATCAGCACATGCTGACCGTTATGGCAAAACTCGATGCGCTGCGCACCGGCCATCGTTTGCTGCACAAAGGTTTCTATCGAAGCCGGCATGCTGACGAGGTAGCGGGCGGCCGCGAGCTCCTCGGCCGGATGGTCGTCGTTGTGCACCCAAGGGATGAAGGCGGCGGCGCCCCACAGCATCGGTTTGAAGCCGATCTCGAAGGCGGCAGGCCTATAGCCTTGGGCCTTCAACCAGGCTTGCGCCTGCGGGCGAAGCTCCTCAACGGCGCCCTCCCCCAGATTGCCCAGCGTGGCCGCCAACAACTCCGCCACCCATTGATTGCAGTTCTGGTAGCGCGCGCTAAAGGGGTAGGCATTGGCGCTGTAGTCGGGTGCTAAGAACTGCAATGCACGGCGCTTGTCGAGCGCAGCACGTTCCAGTTCGGCGGCTTGAGCCGGCGGGAACAGCACCACCGACAAAAAGCCCAAGTCGGCCTGGTTGGCACCGATCAAAAACCCCGCCAGGCCCTGGTCATAGAGCTTAGGGGCCGCTTCGTCGCAAACGTAATAGAGCTGGCGCACCGACCAGGGCGTGTTGTCGCTGGCCTTGAGTGCCAGCCCGGCGTGCGAGTAGCGCATCTCGAAACGACTCAGGTCGGTGCCGGCGCGCGACACCAGCGCGACGCCCTGCCCACTGCGCTCCAACTCGTCCTTGACGATGGCGACGAAGCGCAGCTGCTTGTCCTGCTGGCTTGCGCTTAAGCGCGGTGGCTGCTCGCAAAATCGCAAGCCACCGGCCTGCGCCGCGCCGCAGCCCAGCAGCCACAGCGCCAGCGGTCCAAAGACTCGAATCAAAGCACGACGGCCTTGCTATCCAACTCGCGATACCACTCGTCACTCAGCACCAGGAAAAAGGCCTGCTGGGTTTGCTGGTTAGCAAACTCAAGCCCGTACGCATGTTGGCGTGCCGTCACCATGTGGCCTGCCGCGAGTTGGCTCTTGTCGAACGCCTGCTCGGGCAGGACGAGGTAGAAATCATCGGCAGCAGCTTGCAAGTGCACGCGCACCATGCCGGGCCGATCGGCAGCGGCCGCCACATCGAGAATTTTGTAGTCGCCGGCCGCCACCTTTTCGCCCTTGGTCGATGACCCGCTGGACGCCTCCAGCGACTTGGAGCCGCTGCTGGCGGCGCTGCTGGCGCCTTCCGAGGCCGAAGACGCGGCCGAACTAGCGGCAAAAACCGGCAAGACGGCGCTCAAGAGCAAGCCTGCAGCAAGAGTCTGCTTGATGAAAAAGAATGGCTTCATGGTGGGACTCCAGTAGGTGGCTTGATAGCGGGTGCGGCAGAAGGACGAACTCGGCCGCCATCCTAGCAAGCCTTTGCGACAGCCGGCGATGACGGTTTGGTCTTTGTTTGTCGTCAAACAAAACCGCATGGCCTCGGAGCATCGCTTGGGCGTCACGCGCCTGACACGAAGCAGGCACAAGCTATCGAGTCATGTTCTTTGGAGCAAACCGGCGATGAACGCACCCGACCTCTTGCGCAGCGACTGGCTGCGCAACCGCACCTACGACGAGCTGACCCTGGGCCAAAGCGCTCGTCTGGTGCGCACGCTCAAACACAGCGACATTCAGGCTTTTGCCCTCGTTTCGGGTGACGTGAACCCCGCCCACCTGGATGCCGAATACGCCGAGGGCACGCGCTTTCACGGCGTGATCGCGCATGGCATGTGGGGCGGCGCCTTGATCTCGTCGGTGCTGGGCAATGAGTTCCCCGGCCCCGGCACCATCTATATGGAGCAGACGCTACGCTTCTCTCGCCCCGTGCACGTGGGCGACACCTTGACCATCGTGTTGACGGTGCTGGAGATGTTCGACGACAGCGGCATCGTCAAGCTCGGCTGCGAGGCCAATAACCAAAAAGGCCAGGCCGTCATCAGCGGCTTGGCCACCGTGCTGGCGCCGCGCACGCGCATCGAGCGCCCAAGACCTGCTCTGCCCGAAATGCATTTCTTTTCATTCGACGCCGAGGCGCGCATGAACGCTTGGCTGAATCAGCTCAAGCCCGACAAGCCGCTGCGCTGCGCGGTAGTGCAGCCTTGCAGCGAAGACGCGCTGCGCGCGGCGCTGCTGGGCGCCGCGCGCGGGCTGATTACACCCTGGCTGATCGGGCCGGAAGCGCGCATCCGGGCGCTGGCCGAGCAGCTGGGGCTAGACCTGCATGGCTGCCATTTCCAGCCCACGGCGCACAGCCATGCCGCTGCCCTTCAGGCCTGCGAGATGGCGGCTGCAGGCCAGCTGGACCTGCTGGCGCAAGGCAGCCTGAGCAGCGAGGAACTGCTGGCGGCGGTGCGGGCGACGCCTGCACTGGACAAGGGCAGCCGGCTGGCGCATGTCTACCGCTTTGACATCCCCAGCTATGCCAAGCCGCTGTTCATCAGCGATGCGGGCATCAATATCCGCCCCGATCTGGACGCCAAGGCCGAGATCCTGCGTCTGGCCATAGGCCTGGCCCAAGCGACGGGAGTGGCCTGCCCCAAGGTGGCCTTGTTGTCGGCGGTGGAAACCATCACCGAGCGCATCACCTCAACACTGGATGCAGCGGCGCTGTGCAAGATGGCGCAACGCGGCCAGATCGAGGGTGCCGTACTGGACGGGCCGCTGGCCTTTGACAGCGCCGTCAATCTGGAGGCCGCGAGTCTGCAGGGCCTGAACTCGCCGGTGGCCGGCGACGCCGACATCTTGCTCGCCCCCGACCTGGAATCGGGCAGCCTCCTGGCCAAGCTGCTCGAATACATGGCGGGTGCAGCCAGCTGCGGCGTCGTGCTGGGTGCGCGCGTGCCTTTAGCGATGAGCGGGCGCAGCGACAGCGTGCGTACGCGGCTGGGGTCGATGGGCTTGGCGGTGCTGGCGGTGAGCGACAGGAAAGGCTAGCTTAATAATCAAGCGGCACAAGGAGAAATTCTGCATAACGCAAAAACATTACGGTACCAGACGCGACACGAACTGAAGCTTTAATTGGTTTCGCACAAAGGAATGTCATGCACCGACTGATTCGTTTAGCCGCAGGACTGTCAATGCTTTGTACAGGCTGCAGCACCGCGCCAACGTTGAGGTCCGCTGGCCTGCGGCACTGAGCAAGAATTTGCGCCTTGATAAAGGGGATAAAAAAAGCCGGGCCATCTTGACGATGACCCGGCTCGGGTTTTGCCCTAATGGTCTGCTTCAGCGCTTGGGCTGGAAGGCCGCGTCGCCCATCTGCCACAAGAAAAAGCTCCACACATCGGCGGTCTCATCGAGCCGCTGCGCAAGGCCCGAGCCCATGCCATGGCCGCCGTCGAAGTCAACCCGCAGGATCACCGGGCGGGTCTTGACGGCGTCTGGATTGGCGGTTTGCATGCGCGCGGCCAGCTTGGACGGGATCCAGGCCTCAACACGCGGATCATTGGCGCCGGTGGTGACGATGACGGCCGGGTAGCTGCGCCCTTCCTTGACGTTATGGTAGGGGCTCAGCGCGAACATGCTCTTGAAATGCGCCGGGTTGGTCACGGTGCCGAACTCGGCGATATTGGGCGCACCGTTCAGCGTCAGCTCCATGCGCAACATATCGGACAGACCGACCGCGCTTTGCGCCGCCGCGAACAGCTCGCCGCGCTGCGTGACGGCGCCGCCAATCGTGATGCCGCCGGCGCTCCCCCCCGTGCCGGCCAGCTTGGCCGGTGAGCTGTACTTGTTGGCAATCAGCCATTCGGCACAGGCCACAAAGTCGGACACGGTGTTCTGCTTGGTCGCGATATAGCCGCCACGGTGCCAGTCGTCCCCCAGCTCGCCGCCGCCGCGCACATGGCAGATTGCCTGCACGCCGCCGCGCTCGGTCCAGGCCAGGCGGGTCGCGCTGAAACGCGGTTCCTGCGTGATGCCATAAGCGCCGTAAGCGCTCAGGATCGTCGGGCGCTGGCCGTCCAACACGACCGCTTTGGGCGCCACGATGGACAGCGGCACCATCACGCCATCATGGCTCTTGACCATCACGCGGCGCGCTTCAATGCCGGAGGTATCCACGCTGACGGCTTTTTGAATCGTCAGTCGCTGCGCTGCGGCGCCCGCTTCACCGCCGGCCTGCAGCAGCAAACTCTGCGGTGCCTGCGTCCAGCCTTCCAGCAAGACCAGCAACTCGTCACCCTTCAGCGATGTGACACTGCGCAGCGTGCCCTCAAACGGCAGCGCCACGGTCGAGACCTGACCGTCTTTCTTGCCCACGCGCCACAACTTGCTCACGCCCGCGTCCAGCGCCTTCACATAGACGGCGGCATCACCGGTCTCGATGGTTTGCAGCACGCTGTCGCCTGCGGGCAAGGCGGTCTTGAAGCCGGCTTTGCCCACACCCAAATCCAGGCTCAAGAGTTCGCGGCGCGAAGCCTTTTTCTGGCTCAAGGCGAACAGCGAACCGCCGGCCACTTCGGCCCGTGTCACCTTGTGCTCGGGCCGCACGACGCGCCGCCAAGGTGTGGCCGCGCCCTTGAGCTGGTCGACCCGCGCCACCCAGTAGCTGCGCTCGGCCGCGTCGCCATGCAAGACCTCGGCCAGCGCCCAGGGCGAACCCTTGGTAATGCGCACATAGGGCAGATCGGCGATTTCGAAATTCTCTTTCTTGCTCACCTGCCAACCGAACTGAGCCACATCCTTGGCCGGATCCTGGCCCAGCTTGTGCAGGAAAACCGCGCTCTTGTTGTAGCGCTCCTCCGCCGGGTGGCGGTTGTACAGAAAACCGCTGGCATCGGGCAACCAGGCCACGCCGCCCTCATTCAGGCCGGTGCGGTCAATCGACAAGGGCAAGAGCTTGGCCGTGGCAACGTCAAGCAAGCGCAAGACGCTGTTCTCGCTGCCGCCCTTGGACAGGCCCACCGCCAACAAGCGGCCATCGGGCGAAACGCTGTACCAATCGACCGCATGCTTGCCCGGCTCGCCCGGCAGGTTGTTGGGGTCGAGCAGCTCGCGCTCAGCGCCGCTTAAACCATCACGCACCCACAGCCGCGCCTGGTTTTGCCCCGGTGCGCGCTTCGAATAGAACAGTTTGCCGGCCACCATCTCGTAGCCGCCAGTGCTTTCGCCCGCGTCGGCCAACACACCGAGGCGCTCGCGCAAGGCGGCGCGGCCGGGGATCTGGGCCAGCACGCCGTCGGCATAGGCCGCCTGCGTCTTCAGCCAAGCCTGGAACTCGGGCGACTTCATGTCCTCCATCCAGCGGTAGGGGTCAACGACCGAGGTGCCGTGATAGATGTCGGTGACCGGCTTGGCCGGGGTGGCCGGGTAAGCCAAGGAAGAGCTTTGGGCTTGAATGGCCAAAGGCGCCAGCAAAAGAGTTGCCAGGGCGGACTTGAAGATGGATGGGTTCATCGTTTGCCTGATTGATTATGAGTTGCCACGGTGGCGGCGAATTTGCAGTGCGCAGTTTACGCAGTCGAAACGGTCGAGCAGGAATTGCGCCACGGAGGCTGGGAGGCCCTTGCTGAAATGACCGACATGCCGCTCAAGCATGGCCTTGCCCCGCTCCCATAGAAATTTCAATCTTCACGGCCCCGTGAGACTTTGGTGAGGACATTGGGACCTGCCCTTCCTACCATTCGGCAGCGGGTTTGTTAAAGCGGACTTGCGAACCTTTGGCCCGTTTCTATTTTCAACTTGACTCTTCCGAGGCTACACATGAAATTTCCAACTTCTTTGAACAAGACCCTGCTTTGCGCAGCGATCTTTTCTGCAACCGGCGCACAGGCCGCCATCGTTGATCTGACGGTGACCGTGCACAACCTCGCCCCGGTGAACAGCGTGGTGGTGGCGCCGCTGAGTGTCGGCTTCGGCCAAGGCGTGTTTGACGGCTTCGACATTGGCGGCGCTGCCAATGCTTCCATTGTCAAGGCGGCGGAACTGGGCAACGGCAATCTCTGGCGTGACGCCTTCTCCGGCACGGACGCGGGCGCCGTGGTCGGCGTGGTGGGTGGTGCGCCGCTCGCTGCGGGCCTGTCGGCCACCCAGACCTTCCGTATCGACACTTCGCTGAACAGCTATTTCAGCTTTGTGGCCATGGTGGTGCCGAGCAATGACTTCTTCATCGGCAACGATTCCGCCACCGCCTTCAAACTCTTCGACGGCGCCGGCAATTTGCAGATCAGCAGCATTGGCCAGAAGGCCCGTGACATCTGGGACGCCGGCTCCGAAGAGTTCAATGTGGCCAACGCGGCCTTCATCGTCGGCTCGAACGCGCTTGCCCGTGACGCACAAAATTCCGTCGTCGCACGCAATTTCGGCGAGTTCGCCGCCTACAACGGCCTGAGCACCGCCTACGGATACACCTTCAACAGCGCGTTGAGCGGCGGCAGCGATGTCTACCGCATCGACTTCTCGGCCCAGCCCGTGCCGGAGCCGCAGGCCTATGCCTTGATGTTGGCGGGTCTGGCGGCCATGGGCGCCGTGGTGCGCCGTCGCCGCAGCGCGGTCTGAGCGTTTTAGGTCGCACAAGTTCAAGGCACTACCCAGAAAGGCCGACGGCTGAGATCGAGCTATCGGCCTTTTCCTCGTTTTTGGGTGTTTTGGGTCGGAGGCGTCGACGCCAACTTCCTAGGATTTAGATTCAGACCCCGGTCGGGCATCGTTTCAAGGAGGCAGCTGCGAAAGCTCTTCGTTCGACACCACCAATCCCCTCTCGATTTGAAAAACGCGGTAGCGCTCGTAGAGATGCCGGCCTGAAAACAGATCATGCTTCAGGATTTCCCCCCTCGGCAAGATGACCCGCCCTGTGTACCAATCGGCGATCAAGGGCGCGGTACGCCCGATAAAAATGGCTCCCAGAGGAATTGCCTTAGGGCTGTCACTGCAAGGCTCTGACTGAATAGACAACAGGATCAATTGGTCGCGCTCGATTGACCAATTCGCACGAAAGCCATGCCAAGAAGCGCTACAGGTCCCTTCACCCAGAAACGGTCGAATCCTCGAGTAGTACTGCTTATCTTTGGCAATAGGAAGAAGCGGCGCTGAATAGATGGGGGCGGTCTCGCCAAGAAAGAGCAGCGTATCCGGTATCTGCGCTGTGGCGAAGCATGTTGCAGAGGCAAAAGACAGCAAAATTACAAGCAGTGCGTGGCGCATGGTGAGTTATCCAAGTTCCGATACTGGCCAATTAGAAACGGCTAGGCACGGAAGGTCATGAATGGAATGGGCCTGAATTAGCCGGCCGGCGTGAGTCAGATCGAATAAATGCTTAGTGGCCATTCTTTTAACGGAACCCGACGGCCATATAGGCCGCAGCCAAGCCGAGAGGGATCGAAAGCGTACCGGGTGCCGCCCGCCATGAAAGTAGATTTCCAAGTTTTTCGATCACTGCCAGATCGGCGCTTGAGATTAAAGGCCACGACCATAAGAGCACGAGGCCGATCCAAGGGAATGCGATAACGGCGACGAGTCCAATAGTTGCGCGGCGCGTCAAACGGAAGAAGCTCCAGCCGACCAAACTGGACAAAAGAATCCCCGGGACTTGCACCAGAAGTGTTGTGGTGAGGACATGCACCAGCACCGGCGAATTCCTTTGGGCGGCAAGGAATGCTGGCGAAATTGGAATGGCGGCAAGAACTCCCATCGCCATGACTACCAGCCAAGCCAACATGGCACCAACCAGCACAGCAGTGAGGTAATTTCGAAGCAGGGGCATAGCGGGCGCTTTATCCAAAGTAGCGGGCTTCCCAGAATCAAACTAGCCGCGCTGCGGCAACCTGCCGCAAAGTGCCAAGATGGGAAGATCGAGCTCTCAACATCAATAGAGTAGTACAGGTAACTACTTGGTTATTTTGACTGTAGGCATTGATCCTGACAAGCGCGTGTTTGCCATCGACGGGGTCAACGAGGCCGGCAAGTCCGAATGGCTCAGCCCAGCGGTGTCGCAAGGAAAGCTGGCGGGGCTCATCGGGAGAATGGTCTCGCCCACCGGGGCCGAGGCAGCACCGAGCAGTCCGGTTCGACAACAAGCCCCGCGGCAAATTTGTCTCGCCTATCACTCGCCGCCTCGTCCATCATCCGACCCGCCCGCCGCCCCACCCCCGACTATCGGCGACAATGCCGCCCATATGTTTGCACTGTTCGATGACGCCGGAAAATTCCTCGCCGGCCGCGTGATGTCTGAAGCCGATAGCTCGATGCAGATCGAGTTGGAGTCGGGTAAGCGCGTCAAAGTAAAAGCCGCCAATGTGCTGCTTAAATTCGATAAACCCTCGCCGGCGGAGCTGTTTGCTTCGGCTCAAGTGCTGGCCAAAGAGATCGACCTGAATCTCGCCTGGGAGTTCGCGCCGGAAGGCGAGTTCGGCTTTGCCGACCTCGCGCGCGACTATTTCGACGCCAAGGCCAACATCGCCCATCAGGTGGCGGCGCTGTTCTGCCTGTTCGAGGCGCCGCATTACTTCCGCCGCGCCGGCAAGGGGCTGTTCAAAAAGGCGCCCGAAGACATCGTCAAGGCCGCCCTCTTGGGCCTGGAGCGCAAGCGCTTGCAGGCGCTGCAGATCGAAGAATGGGCGACCGAGTTGGTGGCGGGGCGCTGCCCCGCGCCGGTGGCAGAGCAGATTTACAAGATTCTGTTCAAGCCCGACAAGAACGGCCCCGAGTACAAGGCGGTGGCCCTGGCCACGCAACGCGCGCACAAGGCGCCGCTGGACTTGCTGCAAAGCGTCGGCGCGATCAGCAGCGCCTACCAGTTCCACTGGAAACGCTTCTTGTTCGACCAATTCCCCAAGGGCTATGGCTTCCCCGCGCTGAACGCGCCCGAGATCAAGGACGATTTGCCGCTGTCGACCGTTAGCGCCTTCTCGATCGACGATTCGGCCACGACCGAGATCGACGATGCGCTGTCGGTGCAAGGCCTGGGCACGGGCACGGTCATTTTTGGCGTGCACATCGCCGCACCGGGCCTTGCCTTCGCGCCGGACTCTGCCATCGACAAGGTCGCGCGCGAGCGTTTGTCGACCGTCTATATGCCGGGCTGGAAGCTGACCATGCTGCCCGACGATGTGGTGCAGGCCTACACGCTGATCGAGGGCCGCGCCTGCCCCGCCGTGTCGCTGTATGTGACGATGGACGAAGCGACGCTGGCCATCACCGGCAGCGAGACCAAACTGGAGCGGGTGCCCATCACCGCCAATTTGCGCCACGACAAACTCGACGCCGTCATCACCGAAGCGACGCTGACCGGCGAAGCTGCGGCCGACTACGCGTTTGCGCACGAGCTGGCCTTTGCCTTCCGCCTGGCCCGCCATTTGAAGGCGGGCCGCGAAGTGGTGCGCGGCAAGCCGGAGAACTTCAACCGGCCGGATTACAACTTCCGCCTCGACTCGAACGGCGAACATGAACCCAAAGGCAGCGAGATCGTCAGCATCACGACGCGGCAGCGCGGGGCGCCGCTGGACTTGATCGTGGCCGAGGCGATGATTCTGGCCAACTCGACCTGGGGCGGCTGGCTCCATGATCTGGGCCTGCCCGGCATCTACCGCAGCCAGGCCAGCATGGCGCCCGGCATCAAGGTGCGCATGGGCACGCGCGCCCAGCCGCACGCGGGCCTGGGCGTACCGCAATACACCTGGTCGACCTCGCCGCTGCGCCGTTATGTGGACCTGGTCAATCAATGGCAAATCATCGCCTGCGTGCGCAATGGCCGCACCGCCGCACTGGGCGCGCCGTTCAAGCCCAAGGATGCGGCGCTGTTCTCCATCATCTCCGGCTTCGACGCCGCCTATGCCGCCTATAACGGCTTCCAGAACGGCATCGAGCGCTTCTGGACCATGCGTTATCTGGCGCAAAACCAGATCACCGAGTTGACGGCCAGTGTGATGAAAGACGGACTGGTGCGCGCCGACGACTTGCCGCTGGTCTTCAAGGCGGCCGGTTGCGACGCGCTGCCACGCGGCTGCAATGTGCGTGTGCGCATCACCGGCACCGACGAGATGACGCTGGATGTGCATGCGACGCTGATCGAGCGCCTGGACGCGGCTGCGGAACCGCCGACCGAAGATGAATCGGCCGAGGACGAGGAGGAAGGCGCCGGGCCTTTGACCTTGAGTCTGGACATGGACACACCCGATGTCGCGTCCGACACCGCCGCTGAAAGCGCCGAGGCGACACCGACCTGACGATGGCCGTCAAGCTTTCCGCCCTCCACTTCGCGCTGCTGGTTTCGCTGGGCCTTCACGGCGCCTTGCTGACCCTGCGTTTGGTGGACCCGGAGCGCTTCAACCGGGTGTTTCAAGACACTCCTCTCGAAGTGGTGCTGGTCAATAGCCGCAGCCAGGAAGATCCGGCCAAGGCGCTGGCCTTGGCGCAGGCCAGTTTGGCCGGCGGCGGGCTGGCCGAGGCGGGGCGCTCGACCTCGCCGCTGCCGCCGTCCAAGGTCTTGGAGGTAGGCGAAGCCAGCGAAACCCAGCGCGCCCAGATCGCCCAGTTGCGCGAGCAAGAGCAGCAGTTGTTAGCCCTGGTACGGCGCGAACTGGCGCAAATGCCGGCCCCCGACCCGCAGCAGAACAAGGGTGCGACTGCCGCGCAGGAGCAGACCGAACGGCGCCGCCAACTGGTGCAGTTGCTGGCCGAGATCGAGATGCGGGTCAACGAGGAAAGTGCGAGGCCGCGCAAACGCTATGTCAGCCCGGCCACCCGCGAGGTGGTCTATGCGCAGTATTACGACAGTCTGCGCCGGCGCGTCGAGGCCCGCGGCACGCGTGACTTCCCCGAATACAAGGGCCGCAAGCTGTATGGCGAGCTGACCATGAATATTCATGTCAACCAGCGCGGCCGCGTGATCGAGACCGATATCGTGGCCTCCTCGGGTGACCCCAATCTGGACCGCCGCGCCGAGGCCATCGTGCGCGCGGCCGGGCCCTTCGGCAACTTCAGCCCGGCGATGCGCAAGGGCGCCGAGGTGCTGGTGATCACCTCGCGCTTTCGCTTCACGCGGGATGAGGGCCTTGAAACCACCTTGAGCGCATCGCCAACACCATGACTTCCCCCATCGATATTGATCGTTATGCCGTGGCCGGCAACCCGGTTGCGCACAGCCAATCGCCCGCCATTCATGCCCAGTTTGCAGCGCAGACCGGGCAGGTTTTGACTTACGAGCGCTTGCTCTGCCCGCTGGACGGATTCGCGGACAGTATTCGCGCCTTCGCGGCGAGCGGTGGCCGCGGCTGCAATGTCACCGTGCCGTTCAAGTTCGAGGCGCATGCCTTGGCGACGCGCTTGAGCGAACGGGCCAAGCTGGCCGGCGCAGTCAACACCTTGCGCTTTGATGCTGTATGCCACCAGGTCGACGACATACGTCGCCCGCCCCCCGAGGAGCTCAAGAAAGCTCGGGGCGGCCCGTCTCTTTCATGTGAGGGCTGGTTCGGCGACAACACCGACGGCGCGGGCTTGGTGCGCGATATTGAAGTCAACGCTCAGCGCCCGTTGGCAGGCAGGCGCGTACTGCTCTTGGGCGCCGGCGGTGCCTCGGCTGGCGCCTTGGGCAGCTTGATTGCCGCACGGCCGGCATCGATCTGCATCGCCAACCGCAGCGTGGACAAGGCCGAAACCTTGATCGCGACCCATCAAGCCTATGCGCTGGAACATGGCGTCACGCTGAGCGCCACTCGGCTGGACGATTGCGGCGAGGGCTACGACTTCCTGATCAATGCCACCAGCGCCAGCTTAGGCGGCGCCGGCGTGCCGGTCGCGGCCAGCGTCTTGGCGCCGGGCGCTTTGGCGCTGGACATGATGTATGGGCCGGCCGCAGCGCCTTTTTTGAACTGGGCTCGCGAACATGGCGCCGAGCCTCGCGACGGCTTGGGCATGCTGGTCGAACAAGCCGGCGAAGCGTTTGCGCTTTGGCGCGGTGTGCGGCCGGACACGGCGGCCGTGTTGAACGCCATGCGTGTGAAACTGAGTGCAGCTCAAGCATGAGGCAGATCGGGCGGAGCTTGTTGCGCTTGGGCGCCCTGCTCTTGCTGGGCGGGCTGGCGCTGCAACTCTACTTCGCCGCACGCATCGCGCTGATGATGGTGATTGCGGCGCAATCGACCAGTTTTCAACGCTCCGAGGCTTGGCGCTTGGGCGTCAAGACCGGCCATATCGCGTGGACCCAGCAATGGGTGGACGACAAGGACCTGTCCAAGAATCTGAAGCGCGCCGTCATCGCCAGTGAGGACGCCGGCTTTGTCGAGCATGGTGGGGTCGAATGGGACGCGCTGGAGAAGGCCTGGGCGCGCAATCAGCGCGAGGAGTTGCGGGCCGAAAAGCGGTTGCAGACCGCAAAGCCCAACTCGGCCGCCACCGCAAAAAGCAAGCAGCGCGCCCCCAAGGTGATCGGCGGCTCCACCATCAGCCAGCAGTTGGCGAAGAATCTGTTTCTGAGCGGCGAGCGCAATTTTGTGCGCAAGGGTCAGGAGTTCGTCATTACCTTGTTGCTGGAAGCGATGCTGAGCAAGCAACGCATCCTGGAAATCTATTTGAACAATGTCGAATGGGGCGAAGGCGTGTTCGGCGCGCAGGCCGCCGCCCGCCACTATTTTCATATCGATGCCAAGCAACTCAGCGCGGGTCAAGCGGCGCGCTTGGCGGTGATGTTGCCGGCACCCAAGCGCTTTGAGAGGAATCCGGCCTCACCCTATGTCCTAAGCCGGGCCGCGACCATAGAAGCGCGCATGGGCGCGGTTGAATTGCCCTAGTGTTAGCCTCCAGCATGACGTCCGAAAACAGCATCAGCATCGAAATCGCCGCCACTGCCGCCCGCCTGGTGGTGGAAGAAGGCATGGAATACGGGCCGGCCAAGCAGCGCGCTCTGAAGATTCTGGGCCTGAGCCGCAATAGCCGGGCCGCTTTGCCGAGCAACGACGAGTTGGAAGACGAGGTGCGCGACTATCTGGCCCTGTTTTGCGCCGACACCCAACCCGCCGAGTTGGCCGCGCTGCGCGAGTTGGCGGCCGAATGGATGGCCCGCTTGGCCGAGTTTCGCCCGCATCTATGCGGCGCGGTCTGGCGCGGCACCGCTACCCGGCTCTCCAATATTCATTTGCAGCTCTATTGCGACGACAGCAAGTCCGCCGAGATTGCGCTGATCAATTTGGGGCTGGACTATGAGGTCGGCGCGATCACCGGGCCCAAAGGCTCCCGTGGACGCGAGATCGATGTGCTGTCCTTGGCCGTCTTCAGCCGCAAGTTGGGCGAATTGATTACCGTGCATCTGAGCATCCTCGACTTTGACGATTTGCGCGGTGCACTCAAGGTGGACGCGCGCGGCCGCAGCGAGCGCGGCGACTTGGCCGCTTTGCGCAAATTGATGGAAGAGAATTCAAATGAGTGAAAGCACTTCAAACCTTCGCCGCAAATTATTTGTAGCGGCCGGCATCGGTGCCGCCGTGATTGGTGCCGGTGTCTCGCTTGGGCGGCGTCCCGCAGGACCGGCAAGCCTGTCCAGCGCTGCGGCAAGTTTTTGGAATGCTCGTTTTGACCGCCCCGAGGGGGGCGAACTGCCGGCGGCCTCATTCAAGGGCAAGCCGCTATTGCTGAATTTTTGGGCGACTTGGTGCCCACCCTGCGTGAAGGAATTGCCCGAACTGGCGCAGTTCGAGCGCGAATTCAAGGGTCAAGGCTGGCAGGTTTTAGGGCTGGCCATCGACAGCCCAAGCGCCGTGCGCGAGTTTCTCAAGAAGCTGCCTTTGGACTTTCCTTTGGGTTTGGCCGGATTGACCGGCACCGAATTGACCCGGACACTGGGCAATACACAGGGCGGCTTGCCCTTCAGCGTGGCATTCGACGTTTCCGGCGAGCTGATTTGGCGCAAATTGGGAGCCACAAATCTGGCTGAATTGCGTCAAATGACCGGCAAACTTGTTGCGGGTTGAGGCACCAAGCCACCGCAGGCAAGCGCAAAAGCAAATCGAGGTCAAGCGAATTATTTAGAGCCAGAAGTCACGAACTAGGCTTAAAACGCGTAAAGTTCGGCCTTTTCCGCTTCTAGGGTCCTCACTCTAAGCTGCCAATATAGGCGGCACAAGAGCCACACCAACGTCGCTGATGCAAATTCTTGTTATTCATGGTCCCAACCTCAATCTGCTCGGCACCCGCGAGCCTGGGGTCTATGGCTCGCAGACTTTGGCGCAAATCGATGCAGGTTTGGCTGAGATGGCGGCCGTTGCCGGGATTGAACTAAAATCCTTCCAAAGCAACCATGAAGGCGCTTTGGTGGATCGCATTCAAGCGGCCGGCAGCGATGGCTGCCAGTTCATCATCATCAACCCGGCCGCCTACACCCACACCAGCGTGGCCATGGTTGACGCCTTGGCGGCGGTGGCCCTGCCTTTTGTCGAAGTTCATCTGTCCAATATTCACAAGCGCGAATCGTTTCGGCACCACAGCTTTTTTTCCGCACGCGCCGATGGCGTCATTTGCGGACTGGGTGCCCAGGGCTATCAACTGGCCTTGGCTTACGCGCTTGAGAAGCTTAAGCGCCCGGTTTAGTGCCTGGCTTGAACGGCCGGAGTCGCACTTGGCGATGCCTTTAATCAACACACAATAATCAATCTCGTTGGAGAAAAAATATGGATCTGCGCAAGCTCAAGACCCTGATCGACCTGGTTTCCGAGTCGAATATTTCCGAACTTGAAATCACCGAGGCCGATGGCAAGGTGCGCATCGTCAAGTCCGATGGCGCCGTCGCCGTCCCCATGATGATGGCAGCGCCGGTCGCCGCCGCACCTGCGGCACCTGCCCCTGCCCCAGCAGCCATAGCCCCCGTGGCGGCTGCCGCACCAGAAGAAACCGGCCGCATCGTGAAGTCTCCGATGGTTGGCACCTTCTATCGCGCGGCTGGCCCGAACGCCAAACCTTTTGCTGAAGTTGGCCAGCAGATCAAGGAAGGCGCGCCGATCTGCATCATCGAAGCAATGAAAATCATGAACGAGATCGATACGGAAATCGGTGGCACCGTCACCAAGGTACTGTGCGAGAACGGTCAACCGGTCGAGTTCGGTCAGCCCTTGTTCGTGATCGAATAAGGCGCGGCAATGTTCAAGAAAATCCTGATTGCGAATCGAGGCGACAAGGCCCCAGGCCTTGCGGCGAAGCCAAATTGCACTACGGGCGTAGCCCGTCAAGGCGATTAAGCCGAGGCACTATGTTTAAAAAAATTCTCATTGCCAATCGAGGCGAAATCGCCTTGCGAATCCAGCGAGCCTGCCGCGAGCTGGGCGTCAAATCGGTGGTCGTCTACTCCGAAGCCGACCGGGATGCCAAATACGTCAAGCTGGCCGATGAGGCCGTCTGCATCGGACCCGCCGCTTCGTCGCTGAGTTATCTCAGCATGCCCGCCATCATCGCCACGGCCGAAGTTACCGACGCCGAAGCAATCCACCCCGGCTACGGCTTCCTGAGCGAAAACGCCGACTTTGCCGAGCGCGTGGAACAAAGCGGCTTCACCTTCATTGGCCCAACGCCCGAGTCGATCCGCATGATGGGCGACAAGGTCTCGGCCAAGCAGGCGATGATTCGCGCCGGCGTGCCCTGCGTGCCCGGCTCCGAAGGCGCCTTGCCCGAGGATCCGAAAGAGATCATCAAGATCGCCCGCTCGGTCGGCTACCCTGTGATCATCAAGGCGGCCGGCGGCGGCGGCGGGCGCGGCATGCGTGTCGTGCACACCGAAGCGGCCCTCGTCAATGCGGTGCAGATGACGCGCACCGAAGCGGGCGCGGCCTTCGGCAACCCCGAAGTCTATATGGAGAAGTTTCTGGAGAATCCACGCCATGTGGAGATCCAGATCCTGGCCGACACCCACAAGAGCGCGGTCTGGCTGGGCGAGCGCGACTGCTCGATGCAGCGCCGCCACCAGAAGATCCTCGAAGAAGCACCGGCACCGGGCATCCCGCGCCGCGTGATCGAGAAGATCGGTGACCGCTGCGCGGCCGCCTGCCGCAAGATGAACTACCGCGGCGCGGGCACCTTCGAGTTCTTGTATGAAAACGGCGAGTTCTATTTCATCGAAATGAACACGCGCGTGCAGGTCGAGCATCCGGTCACCGAAATGGTCACCGGCATCGACATCGTGCAGATGCAGATCAAGGTGGCGGCGGGCGAGAAGCTGCCCTTCACGCAGCGCAATATCGTCATGCGCGGCCACTCGATCGAGTGCCGTATCAATGCCGAAGACCCATTCAAGTTCACGCCCTCACCGGGCCGCATCACGATGTGGCACGCGCCGGGCGGGCCGGGCGTTCGGGTCGATTCGCATGTCTACAGCAACTACGTCGTGCCGCCCCATTACGACTCGATGATTGGCAAGATCATTGTGCATGGCGACACCCGCGAGCAGGCTTTGGCCCGCATGCGGATCGCTTTGTCGGAGACCGTCGTTGAGGGCATCCTGACCAATATCCCTCTGCACCGCGAGTTGATGGTGGACGCCAAGTTTGTCGAAGGCGGCACCAATATTCATTACCTCGAAGGCTGGATGAGCGAGCACAAGCGATGAGCGGAACCTTGCAGGAGCTGTTCCTGATCTGCGGCGAGGACGATGTAGAGACGGTCAGCGATGCCTTGATGGAGTTGGATGCGCTGGCGGTATCGGTTGAGGATGCCGACGCCGATTCGCCCAGCGAACAGGCTCTGTTTGGTGAACCCGGCATGCCGGCGCCGCGCGGCGGCTGGCAGCGCTCGGTCGTGCGAGCACTGTTCCCAAGCGTGGCCGAGGCGACCGAATGCGCTACCTTGATCCTCAGCCAGGACTGGGCCGGCGGCGTGCATGTGCAGGCAATTCAGGCCGTTGCCGAGCAAGACTGGGTGCGCTTGACGCAGTCGCAATTTGCGCCGGTCGAGATCACGCCCGAGTTCTGGATCGTGCCGTCTTGGCATCAAGCGCCGGCACAGGCCAAGCAGGTGATGAGCCTGGACCCTGGCTTGGCATTCGGCACCGGCACCCACCCGACCACCCGGATGTGCTTGCGCTGGATTGCCCAGCATGCCGCGCTCAGCCCGAGCTGGACCCGCGTGTTGGACTACGGCTGCGGCTCCGGCATTCTGGCGATTGGCGCGGCACTGCATGGCGCCCGCAATATCGATGCGGTCGACATCGACCCGGCTGCGATCATCGCCAGCAAGGCCAATGCCGAAGCGAACAAGGTCGCCCTGACGGCGGCCTTGCCCGATGCGGCACAAGGCGAGTACCCGCTGGTGATGGCCAATATTCTGGCCACGCCGCTGCGACTGTTGGCACCCTTGTTGTGTGCGCATATGGCACCCGATGCTCACCTGATACTGGCCGGCATTCTTGAGCGTCAAGCCGATGAACTCAAGGAGGCCTATGCACCTTGGGTGAAGTTGGAAGTCAGCGACAGCCAAGAGGGTTGGATTTTGATGACGGCCAAACGAGCTTGACACGACACGTAAGCCCGAAATCGAGCGGACTCATGGCATGATCTCGCCATGAGTCTTGCCACCCGTTGCAGCGCCTGCGGAACCATCTTCAGGGTGGTTGAGGATCAATTGCGGGTGTCCGATGGCTGGGTGCGCTGCGGCCGTTGCGCCGAAGTCTTTGATGCGCGTGCGCAGCTCTTTGACATCGACCGTGAAGCACCCCCGCCATGGCCGGCCAAGGTCGAGCCGTACAGCCGAGAGCCTGCTACGCCAAGCGGGCATGAGCCCGCAGAAGACAACTGGGCACCAACGCCTGCCGTAGCTGCCAGCCCGGTTGGCGCGCCATTTGCTGGCGAGAATGAGGCCGCGAGCGCGAGCGAATCCGGCTACGAGGCGGAGCCTTCGCCACCACCTTGGCCGCAGGAACCACCGCCTAGCGAGCCGCGGCCGTCGCGATTTGGCGCCAGCCAAGCCGCCCGTGCGAAAGAACCCGCACTCGACGAAGAGGCGGAGCAAGAGCTGGCATCCGTACAAGATTCCCGTTTCGACTCCCGTTTGGAACCTCGTTGGTCAGACGAACAAGGCACGGCCACCTCGCAGACCTCAACGCCCACGCAGGCGCCAGCATTGCCAACCAACAGCATCGAGCCGCCGGCTGCGGACGAGGATTTTGGCCCGGACATGAGCGGCCGCCCCGATGTGCTGATGGACGAGAGACTTGCCAAGATCAGCGCCCAAGCACAATCCGAGCTTCATCAATCCGCAGGTACGAGCGACGCTGCTTTGCCTGAATTCCTGCGGACTCACCCTTCCAAGACGAGGTGGCAGCGGCCGGCAGCGCGCATTGCGCTGAGCTTGTCGGCATTGTTTCTGCTGAGCACCCTGATGCTCCAAGCCGGTCTTCAGTTCAGAGACACGCTCGCCGCCTTGCGCCCGAACTTGCGTCCGACTCTGCAAGCTGTATGCAAAATCGCTGGCTGCGAGATCAAACCCCGACGCTACATCGAAGGCCTCGGGGTTGAAAGCAGCGCGCTCAATCAAGCGGGCTCGGGCAATCACTATCAATTGGTGATCGGGCTGCGCAACAAGACCAACACCGAGGTGGCGACACCATGGATCGACCTAAGTCTGACCGATTCGGCCGGAGCTTTGGTGGCCAGGCGTGTGTTGGGGCCGGCCGACTTCAAGACCGACAAGTTGGCCTTGCCGGCTGCCTCGGAGCTGGCTCTGCAAACCATGCTGTCGACCGGTGACGCTCGCGTCAGCGGCTATAGCGTAGAAATCTTCTATCCCTGAGCATTGCGGCCGGCGGCGTCGCTGACTTGATCGCCTCAGCGGCAACAAACAAAAAACCCGGCCGAGGCCGGGTTTGAACTTGTAAGCCGATCCGAACTCAGGGCTTGTTGCCTGTTGGGAAAGGCCAAGCGGCTTGCGGGCTCAGTGCAGTCTTTGCAGCAGGTGCTGCTGCAGCTGGCTTGGCGGCCGACTTCTTGGCGGCTGGCTTGGCAGCCGGTTTAGCAGCTGGCTTGGCAGCCGGTTTAGCTGCCGGCTTGGCGGCCGACTTCTTCGCTGGCACCTTGACGGGAGGAGTGTCCTTCTTGGCAGGAGGAGTTTCCTTCTTAGCTGGCGTGCTGACCTTCTTCGCAGGAGCGGCGGCCTTCTTCGCAGGAGCAGCGGCTTTCTTCGCAGGAGCAGCAGCCTTCTTCGCAGGAGCAGCGGCCTTCTTCGCAGGAGCAGCAGCCTTCTTCGCAGGAGCAGCAGCCTTCTTCGCAGGAGCAGCAGCCTTCTTCGCAGGAGCAGCGGCCTTCTTCGCAGGAGCAGCAGCCTTCTTCGCAGGAGCAGCAGCCTTCTTCGCAGGAGCAGCAGCCTTCTTAGCAGGAGCAGCGGCCTTCTTCGCAGGAGCAGCAGCCTTCTTCGCAGGAGCAGCAGCCTTCTTCGCAGGAGCAGCAGCCTTCACGGGAGCAGCGACCTTCTTGGCCGGAGCGGCCGCCTTAGTTGCCGGTGCGGCCTTTTTGGCCGGAGCCTTCTTTGCAGTTGCCATTTTTCAGTTCTCCTTGATCAAGTGGAAAGAGCACTGCCTGTAACGGACTAGCCGCCGCAGCGCAGTTATTCACCACCCAGATGTCGCTTAAAGGTTGGCGCCCCGGTGCGGTGAATTGGGTTGTTACTTGCACGCTCAACCCAAGGCCAAGAGTGCAAGCAACGAATCTTCTTGATACAACAACAAACTGGAACAGCGCAGGCAAAGGCTCCAAGCCAAAGCCCAACCAGAGGCTGTGAACTTTTGTAGCGAGCGGCCGTCAGGCTAGGCGGGCGGAGCGCAGAAACCGGAACGTACTTCCTGTACGTGAGGATTTCGAGCACCCGGCCAACGACGCATGGCGGTCGCGCAGTAAAAAGTTTTCAGCCTCTCAGTCCCAGGACAATGCGCCACCAGATTGGTATTCGATGACGCGGGTTTCGAAGAAATTGCGTTCCTTCTTCAGATCAATCATTTCGCTCATCCAGGGAAAGGGATTTTCCTCACCCGGAAAAAGTTCTTCCAAGCCGATCTGCGTCGCACGCCGATTGGCGATATAGCGCAGATAGCCCTTGAACATCGATGCGTTCATGCCCAACACGCCACGCGGCATGGTGTCTTCCGCATACGCGTATTCCAGATCAACCGCCTTCATGAACAAGGCCTTGATCTCGGCCTTGAACTCAGGCGTCCACAGATGCGGGTTCTCGAGCTTGAGCTGATTGATCAGGTCAATGCCGAAATTGCAGTGCATCGATTCGTCGCGCAAGATGTACTGATACTGCTCGGCCGCACCGGTCATCTTGTTTTGCCTACCCATCGCCAAAATCTGGGTAAAGCCAACGTAGAAGAACAGGCCTTCCATCAAGCAGGCAAAGACGATCAAGCTCTTCAGCAGAATCTGATCGTTCTCGGGCGTGCCGGTATTGAAGTGCGGGTCCATGATCGCGCCGATGAAGGGGATCAGGAACTCGTCTTTGTCGCGGATCGACTTGATCTCGTTATAGGCATTGAAGATCTCGGCCTCATCCAGGCCCAGCGACTCAACGATGTACTGATAGGCGTGGGTGTGGATCGCTTCCTCAAAAGCCTGCCGCAGCAAGAACTGGCGGCACTCGGGCGCGGTGATGTGGCGGTAGGTGCCCAGCACGATGTTGTTGGCGGCGAGCGAATCGGCGGTCACGAAGAAGCCGAGATTGCGCTTGATGATGCGGCGCTCGTCATCGGTCAACCCGTTCGGGTCTTTCCACAAGGCGATGTCGCGCGACATATTCACTTCTTGCGGCATCCAATGATTGGCGCAAGTGGCGAGGTATTTTTCCCAGGCCCATTTGTACTTGAAGGGCACCAACTGATTGACGTCGGTCTGGCCGTTGATGATGCGCTTGTCGGCCGCATTGACGCGGCGAGCGGGCGTGGCGGCTGCCGTACTTGCCACCGACTTTGCGTGCGACAGTGCAGGGCTCATTGCAGGGGCGGTCGGCGTTATGACTCCAGTCACAAGCACAGCCGCAGGCGCCGAAGCGAAGGCGGCCGAGCCTGCGGTCGCAGCGAGGCTGGGCGCAGTGTTCGCGACATTCGCGTTTGCTTTTTCAGCAGGCTTCTGGTCTTCTTCCCAAACCAACATGGTCTCTATTCCTATCGAGTCGAATTATCAGAGTGTTGTGTTCAAACACCAAGGACTTCTTGACATCAAGACGCCTTTTGCGTTGCTAGGCCGCAAATCACATAACTCTGAATTTGTGCATACAAAAATCAGCAGATACCGATGAACATTGGTATCGCGGGCGACGTGAAAAAGGGCCACCGCAAATCGAGTGACCCTTCATCTTTTCAACGAATTACTGACAAGCCTCGCAATCAGGGTTATCAATCGAGCAGAACTTCATGTCAGTCGCGGGCAATTCAGGCTCGACCGCTGCGACCGGCGCGCTTGCAACCGGGGCCGATGCCAACCCTGCCGATGCACCCGACGAGACCGCATTGAGCTGACCCGAAGACTTGACGGTGCTCTTCTCGGCATGCGTCGCACCCATCGTGCGCAAATAGTAGGTCGTCTTCAAACCACGCAACCACGCGAGTTTGTAGGTTTCATCGAGCTTCTTGCCCGAGGCGCCGGCCATATAGATGTTCAAGGACTGGGCCTGGTCGATCCACTTCTGACGGCGTGCGGCGGCCTCCACCAACCACTGCGTCTCGACCTCGAAGGCGGTCGCGTACAAGGCCTTCAGCTCTTCCGGCACGCGGTCGATGCGGCGCAGTGAGCCGTCGAAATGCTTCAGGTCCATCACCATCACGTCATCCCACAGACCCAGACGCTTGAGGTCGCGCACCAAGGCGTCGTTGATGATGGTGAACTCGCCCGACAGGTTTGACTTGACCGACAGATTGCCGAAGCAAGGCTCGATCGAGGCGTCCACGCCGATGATGTTGGAGATCGTCGCCGTCGGGGCGATCGCCACGCAGTTGCTATTGCGCATACCGTGCTGTTTGATGCGCGCACGCAAAGCATCCCAGTCCATCGTCATGGAGCGGTCAACCTCGACATAACCGCCGCGTTCCTTGGCCAGCAAATCGATCGAGTCGATCGGCAAGATGCCGCGATCCCACAGCGAGCCATGGAAGCTCGAGTAGCGGCCGCGCTCTTGCGCCAACTCGGTCGAGGCCTGGTAGGCGTAATAGCAGATCGCTTCCATCGAACGGTCGGCAAACTCGACCGCTGCGTCCGATGCGTAAGGCAGGCGCAGCGCATACAGCGCGTCCTGGAAGCCCATCAAACCCAGGCCGACCGGACGGTGGCGCAGATTCGAGTCACGCGCCTTCTTGACCGCGTAGTAGTTGATGTCGATGACGTTGTCGAGCATGCGCATGGCGGTCGAAATCGTCTTTTGCAGCTTGGCATGGTCGACGCCCTTGCTGCCGTCTTCGCTCAGCTGCAAGTGCTGCAAGAGATTGACCGAACCCAGATTGCAGACGGCGATTTCGCTGTCATTGGTGTTGAGCGTGATCTCGGTGCAAAGATTGCTCGAGTGCACAACGCCGACATGTTGCTGGGGTGAGCGCACATTGCAGGCGTCCTTGAAGGTGATCCAAGGGTGGCCGGTTTCGAACAGCATCGACAGCATCTTGCGCCACAGGTCCTTGGCCTCAATGCGCTTGAACAGCTTGATCTCGCCGCGGTCGGCTTTTTCTTCGTAGGCCACATAAGCCTTCTCGAAGGCGATGCCGAACAGGTCGTGCAGATCGGGCGTGCTCGATGGGCTGAACAGCGTCCACTGGCCACCGTCCATCACGCGGCGCATGAAGAGGTCGGGGATCCAGTTGGCGGTATTCATGTCATGGGTGCGGCGGCGGTCATCACCGGTGTTCTTGCGCAGCTCCAGGAACTCCTCGATGTCGAGGTGCCAGCTCTCCAGATAGGCGCAGACGGCGCCCTTGCGCTTGCCGCCCTGATTGACCGCGACCGCGGTGTCGTTGACCACTTTCAGGAATGGCACCACACCCTGGCTCTTGCCGTTAGTACCCTTGATATGCGAGCCCAGCGCGCGCACCGGTGTCCAGTCATTGCCCAGACCGCCGGCAAACTTGGACAGCAGCGCGTTCTCTTTCAGCGCCTCGTAGATGCCGTCCAGATCGTCGGCCACGGTCGTCAGGTAGCAGCTCGACAACTGCGAGCGACGCGTGCCGGAATTGAATAGCGTCGGCGTCGAGCTCATGAAGTCAAAGCTGGACAGCACGTCATAGAACTCGATCGCACGCGCTTCGCGGTCGATCTCGTTCAGCGCCAGGCCCATCGCCACACGCATGAAGAAAGCCTGCGGCATTTCGATGCGCTGGTCATCGATGTGCTGGAAGTAGCGGTCATACAGCGTCTGCAGGCCGAGGTAGTCGAACTGCAAATCGCGCTCGGCCTTCAGGTGCGCGCCCAAACGGGCCAGGTCGTATTGACCCAGGCGTTCGTCCAGCAACTCCGCCTTGACCGCCTTCTTGATATAGCCGGGGAAATACTCGGCATAACGCTGATGCATCTGCTCTTGGGTGATTTCACCGCCCACCACCTCGCGGCGGATCGTGTGCAGCAGCAAGCGTGCGGTGGCTTGGCTGTAGCCGGGATCTTTTTCGATCAAGGTACGGGCGGCCAGAATCGCCGCCTTGTAGACCTCGTCGATCGGCACGCCGTCATACAGATTGCGCTTGGTCTCGGCCAGAACCGGGTCCGGCTTGACGTCATCGCCCAAGCCGGCACAGGCCGAGACGATCAGGCTTTGCAGATGCGCAAAATCCAAAGGCACGCGCTGGCCGCCGTCGATCACGGTCAGTTGAGCTTCGGCGACAGGCGCATCGATCTTGCCCTGGCGCAGACGCTCTTGCAGACGGCGCTCGCGGTACAGCACATAGGCACGCGCTACTTCGTGATGGCCGCCACGCATCAGACCCAACTCGACCTGGTCCTGCACATCCTCGATATGGAAGGTGCCGCCGCTTGGGCGCGAACGCATCAGCGCACGCACCACCGCCTCGGTCAGGCCATCGACCGTCTCGCGCACGCTGGCCGAGGCCGCACCACTGGTGCCATGCACGGCCAAGAAAGCCTTCATCAAGGCGACGGCAATCTTGCTCGGCTCAAACGACACCACCGCCCCATTGCGGCGCAGGATCTGATAGGCCTGAAATGCCGATTGCAAGGCCTGGCCTTCGGTACTGGCCGAAAGCTGGCTGGCACCCATTGGTGCGGCGTGGACAAGTTGAGTCTGCATGGATCGTCCTTTTAGGTCTCGTTTGAATTTTTGAAAAAGTATTCGCGCGCGCATCAAGCGCAGCGCGGCTTCAATAAAAAATGGATGGATTCGGCATCTGGTTCGGCGTCAAAACTACCGAGCTGAACCGCGATTTGTACTTGGCGGCAGCATGAGGCGGCGCACCGGCTTGCGCTTGAATGTGGCATTGCCCAGTCCTTGCAAGTCGGCAAGGAAACAAGTCAAGTCAGCGTTGAGTACAGGGCCGAAGGATAGCATGCCGCACACTATATCTGTGGTCAACAAGGCATTCAAGCACTACAGATAGCGTATCTATCCCATTGACTAGGCGCTCGAATACCGCTAGCCGAGGCCGGCAGGCCGCCTCATTCAATGCCTCTCTGGCGGCCTATATCGCCGGCTTTGCTTGATGCCATCGAAGCAGTTGGCGCCGAAGCCGCAGCAATGCTTGCTTGGCGGCCGAAAACGCTCGCTAAAGCGCGCCAATGCTGGCGCGACCTACCCTCCGACTCGCGGGCCTGAGCTATTCTTCGCTGGCACCGACCTCGTCCGCCGTCACACCGAGTCGCGCCATCCGGTAGCGGATCTGGCGCAGCGACAGACCCAAGCTGGCGCCGGCCGCGGTGCGATTGAAGCGATGTTGCATCAAGGCGCGCAGCAAAATATCGCGCTCGACATCATCCAAAAACCGCGCCAAGTCGGTCGGCAAGTCGCTCGGGGGAAGGTTTGACAAACCATTCGAAGCCTTCGCCAAATCCAAGTTGCGGGCAAGCCCGGCATCGTCCACCATGAGGTCGCCGGATGAATCCAAGCCCCCCAGCAGCGAGTCATCCAACAGCGATTCCGGCAGACCCAGGTCTGCTGCATCGATCCACTCGCCGCCGGACAGCGCCAGCGCCCGGTGGAGCAGATTCTCCAGCTCACGAACATTGCCGGGGAAGGCATAACGCGTCAGCTGCACCAGCGCTGTCGGCGTCAGACGCGGCACCGGGGAGACTCCGGCGTCGCCCGCGATGCGCTCAAGCACCCGCTCGGCAATCAAGGGCACATCCTCGATGCGCTCGCGCAGCGGCGGCACCCGCAGTTGAATCACATTCAGGCGGTAAAACAAATCTTGGCGGAAGCGCCCTGCCGCCACCTCGGCACCGAGGTCCTTGTGGGTGGCACTCAATATCCGCACATTGACAGCCGCCTCCACCACGGCCCCTACCGGCCGCACCGAACGCTCCTGGATCGAGCGCAACAGCTTGCTCTGCATCGCCAGCGGCAGATCGCCGATTTCATCCAGAAACAGAGTGCCGCCATCGGCCGCCTGGAAGAAACCCTCACGATCCTCATTGGCGCCGGTGAACGCGCCCTTGCGGTAGCCAAAGAACTCGGCCTCCAACAATTGCTCGGGAATGGCGCCGCAATTGACCGCCACAAAGCGCTGGCGCGCCCGCACGCCGCTGTCGTGAATGGCGCGCGCCACCAACTCCTTGCCGGTACCCGATTCGCCCTGCAAGAGCACCGGGGCCATGCTGCGAGAGACCTTTTCAATCAGCGAGCGCAACTCCTGAATCGCGGCCGACTTACCGGCCAAGCGAGACAAGGCCGACATGGACGGCATAGCCGGAACCCTCGCAACAGTTGCCGGAGCTGGCCGCTCTTTGTCAGGCTCCTTGGCTGCTTGTGCGAAGGTCTGAGGCGGCTGTTGCGCGGGCGGCAAATTGGCCGGCACCACGGCCCGCACCGTCTGCGGCTGCCGCCCCAAAGCCGAGGCCACCACCTGCCTGAACTGGCGCAGATCCACCGGCTTGGTCAGGTAGTCATAAGCACCCGCCTTGAGCGCCTCGACGGCATTTTCGGACGAACCATAGGCGGTGATGACCAGCGTCTTCTCTTCGCGGCCTTGGCTGTCCAGCCAATGCAACAGGTCAAGCCCGCTGCCGTCGGGCAAACGCATATCGGTGATAACGGCGCTGTAGCGGCGGCGCTGCAAACGAGCCAAGGCGTCGGCAACCGAACCGGCCGTCTCCAACTCATAACCCTCGCGCATCAGCGTCAGCTCATAGAGCGTACGCAGATCGGGTTCGTCATCAACAACCAGCAAACTGAAGGCCGAGCCTGGGGAGGAAGCACTGCTCATATTGCTCTCAAAATAAAGAAGGGCTGGCCAAAGGCAGCGCCGCAGCGGACTCAATCAGCCGCAGCCTGATGCTGAATTCATTGCCGGGCATTTTGGCGTCCTGGCGGCGACGATAGTCGATCTGCGCGCCGTAGCGCTCACACAATTCGCGGCAAATATACAAACCCAGACCCGAGCCACGGCTGCGGGTCGAAAAGAAGGGTTCGAACAAATGGCGCTCCACTTCGGACGGAATCGCCGGCCCGGAACTGAACACGGTCAGCCGCGCCCAAGGCTGCAAATTGGCCGCCAGCTCCGGCGCCAGTTCCACTTGTACCGAGGCTGGCCCCGGCTCGGCATGCCGCAGCGCGTTATCAAGCAAATTGACCAATACGCGGCGCAGGTGCTCGGGATCAAAACTGACCACCAAGGCATGCATGGGCAAGGCGCAACTCAGCGGATCGAAGGGCCCGGGCGCGAGTTGATTGGTGCGCGCCCATTCCAGACAGGTCTCGCTGACCAACAAGCTGGCATCCAAAGGCACCGGCGCCGACACCGCGCCGGGCGCCACCTCCAGCACATCATCAACAATGCGTTTTAAGCGTTGCACATTCGACGCCACCATGCGCGTCAACTGCTGCGCCCTGGGCTCGGCCAAATCTTCCGACAGCAAGGCATTGGCCTGATCGATGGCGGCCAGCGGATTGCGGATTTCATGCGCAATGCCGGCCGACACACGGCCCATCGCGGCCAGCTTTTCCTGCTGGCTGCGCGCCAGCACCTTGCGGTTGTCTTCAATAAAGAGCACGCACAAATCCTCGCTCGCCTCCGACTCTCGCCGACGCGTAAAGCGCATGCGCAAACGCAGGCTGCGCAGGGTGCCGCTGCCGAAGGCCAGACCCACATCGCGCCCCGCCTCGGGCCAGGCGGCAGACGCAAAGGCCTGCTCAACCGCACCCACCAAGGGCTGCCAAGCGGCCACGCCACGCAATTGAAATGGCGCGGTACGCACCAGGGCTTGACCATCGGCAAGCAAGTCCCGCGCGGCCGGGTTAGCGGCGCGCACATGGCCGCGCCGATCCACCACCAACACGCCTTCTTGCAACTCGTCGATCACAAGGCGGTTGAGCTGCGCCTGCTGCCGAGCGAACTCCATGCTGCCGCGCGCCGCGCGCTCCTCGCGTGCCAAGCGGCTGGCCATCTCGCTGGCCAGCAAGCTGACGACAAAGAAGCCGCTGCCGACCAAGCCCGCCTGCGTCAAACGCAGCGCGACGTCGGCCCCATCAAGCACAGCCCAGCCGGCCACCCCCAACATCACCAAGGCCGCGATGGCCGCCGTGGCCAGCGCCAGCAAACGCGGCGTCAACACGCCGGCCATCAAAACCGGCATCACGAACAGCGCGCCGTAATTGACCCCGCCGCTGCGGTCCAAGGCATGCAGCAGGCCGAACAGTGCCAAGTCCAGGCCTATGCTGGACCACCACTGAGGGCTGCTCACACGCGCCAAAGTCCTGGCCGAGGCCCCTCTTTGCAAGCGCGGCAACAGCCACACCGTGAGCGCCTGCGCGGCATACAGCAGCGATAAAATATTGGTCCAGAACGGCAAGGCCGAGCCCAGCAGACCGGCAATCAATTGGGTGGCCACCAGCGCCAGCCCCAAGGCCGCCCGGGCGGCCAGAAACGCCCGGTACAGGCGGGTAAAGGTATTGCCGCCGGCGTTCACCAAACGCCGGGCATGCTGAAAGAAAAACTGTGAGTCGCCGCCACCTTCGGCACCCGTCAAGGCCGCTCCGCCCGCGTCGACGTCAGCGCCTTCAT
Source organism: Roseateles oligotrophus (assembly GCF_025717515.1). Lineage (GTDB taxonomy): Bacteria > Pseudomonadota > Gammaproteobacteria > Burkholderiales > Burkholderiaceae_C > Paucibacter_A > Paucibacter_A oligotrophus. The sequence continues at coordinate 191,980 of NZ_JAJIRN010000008.1, read as the reverse complement.
CGATCTCATCGACCTGAGCATCCAACTCGGTCAGCCCGTCGATCGGATCAAGCCGGTCCGGCACGTCGGCGGCGAGGCCCGGGCCAAACCATGACTGAGGAGGTTCACTCATGAGCGAGTGCCATGCTCCAACTCATAACTGGCCCGATGGGCGGCACCGCAAAACATCCCGCCCTGGCCTGGCAACGCCTCGTCCAAAGGGAGGTGAAGCCCGCATTGCGCACAAGTCACCATATTCAAGACAGGCGGCTTGGACCGCGCGTTGGGCTCCGGTTTGACCTCCGGCGGTCGGGCGCGTTTGCGCGCCAACATCGAGAACACCAGCGCCAAAACAACAATCAGTAAAAGGTACTTCATCGGGATTCAATTTCCTCCTGCGTGAAATGGCATCAGCTGATCAAAGCGGCCGCTGCAGCACAACTTCCAACACAAAGCGCGAGCCGGCATAAGAAAGCAAGAGCAAGAGCGCGCCGAAGTAAAGCCAGCGCGTTGCTCGCCGCCCTCGCCAACCAAACACACGCCGACCAGTCAGCAGGCCGCTCAACACCAGCCAACCCAGCACCGCAAACAGATTCTTGTGATCCCAGTGCCAATGCGGCGTGAACCACCAGCCCAGCAGCACCGCCAGAGACAACACCGCCACCCCAGCACCGACAAACTGGAACGTTAGCCGCTCCAGCCGCAACAGCGGCATCAGGGGTTCGATACGCGATGCTTGCCCCGCCGCCGCCCCCTGTTTTACATGGCGCATTTGCCGCTCTGCACGACTCAACAAGGCCGCATGCAAGACCGCCACCCCGAACAAGCCATAGGAAGCCAAGCCCAGCACCCAGTGAATCGGCGCCCAAGGCGAGGCCGCCTGCGGGCGGCTTTCACCAGGGAACAAGAATGCCAGCACCACCACCAGCGCCGCCATCACGGCCAAAATCCGCCGCACCCCGGCCAGAGGCAAGAAACGGCTTTCCAGCATATAGACGGCGAGGACCAACCAAACCGTCGTCGACAGGGCCGGCGCAAAACCAAAACGCGCGCCCGCTACCGTTTGGCCTAGGCCGGAAATATCCAGTACCAAGGCAAACAAGTGTGCCGCCCAAGCCAGCATCAGCACTCCATGCGGGCGCGCCGGCCTTTGGCTTGACTCTGGGTCAAGCTGTCCGGTCGCTTTTGGAGTCGAGGCTGCGACCCATCCATAGGACAAAACGGACAGCAAACTGGCCGCGCCCAACAAGGCACCGACCAGGGTTTGAGAAGCGGGCGATAAAATCATCTTCACAGTGTACTTTTTGCGCGCCGCTCGCTTAACCGACGACGACTATCCCGATGGCTTCCAATTTGACCGACCGCCTGAGTCGCCTCGTGAAAACGATGCGCGGCCAGGCCCGCATCACCGAAACGAACGTCCAGGAGATGCTGCGCGAAGTACGCATGGCGCTGCTCGAGGCCGACGTGGCCCTGCCCGTGGTGCGCGACTTCATTGCCCGCGTCAAGGACAAGGCACTCGGCGCCGAGGTGATCGGCTCGCTCAACCCCGGCCAGGTGCTGGTGTCGATTGTGCAGAAGGAACTCGCCGCCACCATGGGCGAAGGGGTCGCCGACCTCAATCTGGCCGCCCAGCCGCCCGCCGTCATCCTGATGGCCGGCCTGCAAGGCGCGGGCAAGACGACCACCACCGCCAAGCTGGCCAAGCACCTGATCGAGAAGCGCAAGAAAAAGGTGCTGACGGTCTCCGCCGACGTCTACCGCCCGGCCGCGATCGAGCAGCTCAAGACCGTCACTAAACAGGCCGGCGCCGAATGGTTCCCGTCGACGCCGGACCAAAAGCCGCGTGACATCGCCTTGGCCGCGATCGACTACGCCAAGAAGCATTACTTTGACGTGCTGCTGGTTGACACCGCCGGCCGTTTGGCCATCGATGAGGCCTTGATGGCCGAGATCCGCGACCTGCATGCCTTGCTGAATCCGATCGAGACCTTGTTTGTCGTCGACGCGATGCAGGGTCAGGACGCGATCAACACAGCCAAGGCCTTCAAGGAAGCGCTGCCGCTGACCGGTATCGTGCTGACCAAGCTGGACGGCGACTCGCGCGGCGGCGCGGCCCTGTCGGTGCGGCAGATCACCGGCGCACCGATCAAGTTCGCCGGTACGTCGGAGAAGATCGACGGCCTGGAAGTGTTTGACGCCGAGCGTCACGCCGGCCGCGTCTTGGGCATGGGCGACATCGTCGCACTCGTCGAAGAAGTCACCAAGGGCATCGACGTCGCGGCGGCGCAAAAGCTCGCCGACAAGCTCAAGACCGGCAGCGGCTTTGATCTGAATGACTTCCTGGCCCAGATCACGCAAATGAAGAAGATGGGCGGCCTGGCCGGACTGATGGACAAGCTGCCCTCGCAGATGACCGCCAAGACCGGTGCTGCCGACATGGACCGGGCCGAAAAAGACATGCGCCGCATGGAAGGCATCATGAATGCGATGACCGCCAAGGAACGCCGTCAGCCTAGCCTCTTACTCGATGGCAAGAGCAAGGCCAGTCGCAAACGCCGCATCGCCAGCGGTGCCGGCGTGCAGATTCATGAAGTCAACCGCGTGCTGACCCAGTTCGATCAGATGCAGGGCATGATGAAAAAGATGAGCGGCGGCGGGATGATGAAGATGATGAAGAAGCTCGGCGGCATGAAGGGCATGGGCGGCATGCCCGGCATGAAGTAGACCCCTCGCCCGCGGTTACGCGATCGGTCCCCCGAGGGGACATAAAAATGGCCGGTATCGAACCGGCCATTTTTTTTGGGCGCCCGGCTTGGGGCGGCCCGGCGCTCGGGCGAGAAACCTTATTCGAGCAAGGCCTGCGCGAACTCGCGGGCGTTGAAGGTCTGCAGATCTTCCAGCTTCTCGCCCACGCCGATGAAGTAAACGGGGATCGCGCGCTCGCGCGCAATCGCCGCGAGCACCCCGCCCTTGGCCGTGCCGTCCAGCTTGGTCACGATCAGGCCAGTCAGGCCGATCGCATCATCAAAGGTCTTGACCTGCGCCAGCGCGTTCTGGCCGGTGTTGCCGTCAATCACCAGCAAGACCTCGTGCGGCGCGCCGTCCTGCGCCTTGCCGATCACACGCTTGATCTTCTTCAGCTCTTCCATCAGATGCAACTGCGTCGGCAGGCGGCCGGCCGTGTCGGCAATCACCACATCGCAGCCGCGCGCACGGCCGGCCGTCACCGCGTCGAAGGTTACGGCCGAGGGGTCGCCGCCTTCCTGGCTGACGATCTCGACTTGCGTGCGGTCGGCCCACACCGCCAATTGCTCGCGCGCGGCGGCGCGGAAGGTGTCGGCCGCCGCCAGCAAAATCTTCTGATCGGCCTCGGCCAGATGGCGGGTCAGCTTGCCGATGCTGGTGGTCTTGCCGGCCCCGTTGACGCCGACCACCATCATCACCGTCGGGCTGTGCCGACCGACCGCCAGTGATTTCTCCAGCGGACGCAGCAAGTCGGCCAAAGCCTCGATCAACAGTCCGCGCACGGCCGAGGGCGCGGTCGCCTTGGCGTCCTTGACGCGGCGTTTGAGGTCGGCCAGCAAATGCTCGGTCGCCTTCACGCCGGTGTCGGCCATCAGCAGCGCGGCTTCCAATTCCTCATACAAGGCATCGTCGATCTGCGTGCCGGTGAAGACTTGCGCAATGCTGGAACCGGTCTTGCGCAAGCCCTGGCGCAGCTTGTCGATCCAGCTGCGACGCGGCTCGATGACCGGCACCACAGGCGCCACTGCCACCATCGGCGGCGGACTCGGCACGACTGCTGGCGCGGCGGCAATTTCTTCCTGCTCGGGCAAAGCCGCCGGGGCGACGATCAGCCCCGCCAGCATTTCTGCAATCGGCTCAGGCATTGGCGGCGCGGTCGGGGCGGCGACCGGCTCGGGCAATGCCATTGGCTCAGGCGCAGCGACAGGCGCAGGGGCCGCAGCCGGCGTGGAAGAGAACTTTTTCTTGAAGAAACTGAACATCGCGGAACCTGGGAGCGGCAGCGCTCGAACCAGAATGAAGCCATTCCGTCGCTCACTGCCTTGTAAAAAGCCTGCCCCGACAAAAAACACCGTCGACGCAGTGACTGCGGCCACATCGGCCGGCAAATCATCAAGCCGGAATCATAATCGGCCGGCTCGGGCAGCCCTTTGCATTGCCCCAGGAATCCATCGATGCGAATTCTCAATGCCGAAGCCACCGCCGACCTGCTGCCCTACGAGCGACTGATTCCGGCCGTCAGGCAAGCCATGCTCGATCTGCATGCCGGTCTGATTCACGCCAGCCCTCGCACCGTTTTGCCCCTGCCCGAGGGCGGAACCTACCTCGCGATGCCCTGTACCGACGCGCGCTATGCCGTCACCAAATTGGTGGCGGTGACGCCGGCCAACCGCGAGCGCGGGCAACCCACCATTCAAGGCCGCGTGGTGGTCAGCGAAGCCGGCACCGGCACGCCGCTGATCATTCTGGACGGCATCGTCGTGACAGCCCGACGCACCGCCGCCGTCACGCTCTTGGGCATAGAAACATTGCTGGGCCGCGCGCCCGAATCGGTCGTGATGGTCGGCACCGGCGCACAGGCACTCACCCATGCCTTGGCCATGGGTGAGCGTTGGCCCGGTGTGCAGTTGCGCTGCGTCGGCCGCGGACGCGCTCAAAGCATGGCCTTCGCCGCCTCGCTGGCGGCGCAAGGCTTGAACGCCCGAGTGCTCGCTATCGAGCAGGCCTTGGAAGACGCCGCGGTTGTAGTGACGGCCACGACCTCCCTGACCTCGGTGCTGCCGGACGAGATTCCACCCGACACCTTGATCGTTGGCCTGGGCAGTTTCACACCTCAAATGGCCGAGTTGCCTGCGAAGCAGATACGCCAACGGCAAGTTTGGGTCGATGACCTTGAGGGCGCTCGCCACGAGGCCGGCGATCTGCTGCAGGCAGGCGTCGACTGGAGCCGCGTCCACACCCTGGCCGAGGCTCTATCAAACAACGTCCTGCCGCGCATGCCCATGCTGCTGAAGACCGTTGGCCATGCCGCCTGGGACCTGGCAGCCGTACGTACCGCCTTAGTCGATTGAAAACTTTTTTCTCCAATGCTTGCAATCCAGCAAAACTCGATGCTATAGTAGAGGGCTTGAGGCGCTTTAGCTCAGCCGGTTAGAGCGACGGAATCATAATCCGCAGGTCCGGGGTTCGAATCCCTGAAGCGCCACCAAAATTATCTAGGTGTGACAAGCACTTAGAAGAAAAGCCACCCTAGCGGTGGCTTTTTGCTTTATGGCCTTGCCGTCACTTGTAGGCAATCTGTAGGCAACTTGAGTACCCGCCAATAGGTGAGTCGACATTGATCGGCTCAGCACCCCTGCCCTGCTCCGAGAGCATCCATACATCGCCACGGGGAGAATGAGACCGTGGCAGTACTGGCCTCATGTCAGAGCAAACCGTAGAAGTAGATGGTGGTCATGATTCATTCCTTCCGCGGGGCTATCTCGCAAGGAGGCGTGCGCGGTGTAGGGGAAGCGCAGCCTTGCGCGATCATGGTCGAACGTTGAGCGTCACTGCGAACGACGAGAAATGGAACTTGGCCGAGTAGCCATCATGTGCGCGAGCAGAGTCTTCATGCTTTCGCACCTGAGCCGGTAGGTCACGAATCGGATCCTCCGGGCTGCAGGAGCTGAACAGGTGGACGATCTCGAACCAGCTCAGCCAAGTGGCGCGCTGGTCCTGGTCGAGCTCGCCGGTGAATCGAGCCGCGTATCGCGTGATCACGAAAATCATAGGCGGAGCATCGGAGGGCTGGCATGCCATGCCCAACTGGCGCGCGACGTCGCTGCACGATCTGGCGCCGACCCAGTCGGAAACCCGCTCGACCCATCGGTTGGCCTGGAGCAGGTTTCGCCTGCGGCTCTCCCGTTCAGACAGTGAATGACCAAAGAGGTCGTGCCATTTAAGCTGTACGAGAGCGACCGAGCCTGTCTTGATGTCCACGATAACAGCGTCCAGATCCGTACTCACTGATCCGTCGTCGCGGCGCAGCTTGAAGCCATTGGACGGAATGTGGAACCGCGGCGCCTTGAAGACCGTCGACAGATCGGATCTGAAGGCAGCTTCCCGCTGGTCGACGCTGCGATCCCAGTCCGGCCGATACTCCGACCGCAAGTGCCTAAATAACGTGACGTACGGGTTCGCCAGCGCCCCGAAGGAAGGAAGCAGGACAAAGTATCGACCGAAGTCGACGTAGAAGTGGCAAGGCAGCTCGAAGGATCGCTCCCATTCGTCGATGTTGTCGATGCTGAGCGTCAGCGCGTTCATGGTGGGCTCGACTTGCTCAGGGGGAAGTCCTGCCTGTACCCAGACACCCTCGACGTCTTCTCGTCGCGCGAAGATCGTCGTGATGTTCCCGAGTCCGATGTGGGGGGCCTTGAACCGCAGAAGCTTGCAGAACTCGATGTGGCAGAGGATCCGGCCGAGCGCCTGATGGACGGCCTGCTTCCACTCACCGAAGGTCCGGTCGCCGATCCGGGCATCGTCCATCAGCGCCTCGCTCTCGTAGAACTCGGCGCCATAATTGATCGCTGCACTTTGGAACGCAGCACCAACTTCGCGATCGTTGTCGTAGCGAATGAACCAGCCATCGACGGAGTCGACGTACTTCCGCATCCGATGGCGCAGGCGTGACCACCCGCCTTTGGGAACAAACGGTTTCGTCTCTTCGCGTGCGCGCAGTCGTACATGAGCCATCGCGAACTGCGTGGCCATTTCCGACACGCTGTGCGGCACCTCTATCTCGGCTTCGCCGCCAGACACGGTCGTCTTGGCGATGCCATAGTTCTCGAGGCGAGCCATCCTGATGAGGTGTGTGATCTGCCCGCAGACCCGCAAGTAGTGGAAGGCTTGGCCCATGACTTCTGGATTGATGGGGTGCCAGGGGACGCCGTCTTGCCTGCCCTTCACGGCTGCAAGAAAGGGTTTCAGAGCGGATGCAGCACCAATGCGGACGAAGTGGCTACCATTGAGTCGCTCAATCGAGATGGTCTTGTCGTCGTCGACGTCAGACTTGCTGGCGAGGGCTACAGCATCCAGGGCGCGGACTATGACGATGAGCCCCTCGGCTTCACGGCCCGCCCAAACTTGCATCGCGCGGGCCTGCAGATCGGCCAGTTCCACGGCGAGCATCTCCTCCACGTTACTCTCAGCTTGGCGCGTTTCTCTATTCATCGGGCGATCCATGCGCTGGCAAGAACATGATGCAGTATGCGTTTGGAAGTATCCTATTTGGCCGCGCGAAGACGGCTCGTTCATTTCCCAAGTAGCGGAGGGCATCTCTTGGGGTACAACCCGTTCACGGAACGTTGTTCCGCAATGCAACGCCAAGTGCAGTCGACGGAAGATGAGGTGCGCGAATGCTCACAGCAACTGGCCTGGCATTCAAACTTCAATCCGGGTACTGAGGCTGAAGCATTGGCTACGACCCAAATAGGCTTCCTGATTCGAATCAGGTTTGACCGTACTAGCGTGCCGGGCTCTGCACCACCGCCATTGCGACAAGCGCCTCCAAGTGGTCCTGCAGCAATGCAGGAACATCCCCGCCCGTGACAAGCACACCGGCCTCCATGTTTCGCTCCAGCGCAAATCCCGTCAGATTTGCACTGGTGACGAAACAAAGCCGGCCATCTGCCACCGCTACCTTTGCATGGACCTTGCCGCCCAAAAACTCGTCCGTTTTACGAGTCCATGCGAGCACACGGGCAGCGGGAACAACCTCACGCATTTGGTTCAGGAAATCAACGTCTAGGCTACCGCCCTGCCCCTGCGCCGACTCAAGCAACACCGAGACCGCCACACCTCGCTGCGTTGCCGAATTGAGCGCATCAACGATGGACGGAATCAGATAGGCGACGAAGCTGGTCACAAAAAGCTTGTGCTCGGCGGCAGTGATGACCTGCAGCAAGGCTTGCTCGGTGCGGCGCGGCGCAACACAAGGCGTTTGGGGCCCCGTCCACACAAGCTCTATAGACTGCCGAGCCTGAGCGGTCCTAAACGCATGGCTTGCGCTCAGAATCATCGCGCTGACCACTTGGCCGGACAAACCTGAATTCGCCCAAGCGCTCGCAAGCTCACGCACGACCGATGCCATGGGCGCGGCAAACATATCGACAAAGGCCGAACTGCCCAACGGCGCTACGCCAATTCGGCGCGCCAGCGCTTCAGCCTTGTCCGGTGAAACTTGCTCGACTACGGCGGTGATTACATCCAGCAATGCGGCCGTAGTCATGGGCCGACGAAAAACGCTGCGCCTGCATTGACCAGTGTTGGCACGACAAGCGCACGATCGAGATAGCGATTCCCTTGCTCGCACGAGGTCTCCGCAACCAGGCTGCAGGCATGGCAAGCCGCGCCATGCAAGGAGCGGTCCTTCTCGGGGTCATGCTCGGAACACAGTGGGTCAGAAGAGCAAATCTTCGAACGGTTCAATGCTTGCTCCAACAGGCGACCCAGGTTCTCCGGCTTACCGAGGTCCACCAAGCCACCCAGAGTCCCATCTGAGTCGGCCGCCGCCGTGTAAATCAAGATGCCCGCTTGAGGCTGATCCGTTGATGTGTCGGCGTAGATCCGCTCTCGGATGCTGGCCGCGTTATAGCCGCACTCCAACGCCAGTTCTCGGATCAGCAAATGCGACAAGGTGTGAAGCATGGCGTAACGAATGCCTGGATAGCCTTCGACGGGATCCAGCTTTCGCGAGTTGCGCCAACCTCGATGGCCGCCACGTAGCTGCACATCCAACTGCTTCACCGCTGCCAAGGCCTCCCAATCGACCAGGGTTTGCTCCTCAAACTGGATAAATATGCCCTCCCCATGGACCTGATTGGCAGGGACCCATTCCGGCTTGCCCATGGCCAGAGCGGCCATATGCGATCGGTCGCTAGAGTCGCCGCTTGATTCCGGCGCCTCAACACGGGTGAAGCCCAACAAAGCATTCACTTCGCGAAGTCGTTCAAGCAACAAAACTCGTGAGATGTACTTGTCAAAACCCTGCGGTTTTGGGACCTTCTTGCTCATGAAGTGTGGGTAATCTGTCGGCGGATTGGCCTCGGTCAGCACCGCCCATTCGGGTCCCTTGATGTCAGCCTCCCCCACCTGTTCGGCCTTGCCGCCGCTTCGATGCAATTCGATGGCCGCCCAAATGGCGGCAGGGGTGAACTTGTCAATGCCAGGAAGCGACCCCGTCTTCTTGAGCGTCTTCACGATCGGAGCTACTTCTGTCTCGGTGGTCACATCTTCAAAAAAATCCCATCCATCCAGCACCAATTGAGTCAAGGGATCACTTGCCTGCGGAATGGCCAAGGCCGATAAGGTGATCGGAAACCAACTATCCGTCGCGCCCAAGAGCACAGCTTTCGGTGGCTCCTTGCAGTCAACATCAAAATGATCGAGATGCGGATGACGGCCTCGGCACGCGGGCAAGTTTTCCTTGCCTGCCTTGCCGAAAGCCTGCGCCAAACTGCGGGATGCTCCACACGAGCACTTCACCCAAAGGTTCTCGGTCTGCAAAGAAGCGCCGCTTTCGTAAAAACTCAGCGTGCCTTTGCATGTGCCTGCACCGCCGTGCACAAAGTAGTGCCAGGGGAAATCGTCCAGATGGCCATTACGGCAGGCCAGCAGAAAACGAGCCGGCACGGCATCGGCATCTTTGGCCTTGTCGGTACCTTTCGAGCCCGTACATCCTCTGTGCACGAAACGCGTTCGCTCCGGTCGATACTGGTTCTCTTTGATTTCGAATAGCTGAGCGTCAAACGGCGACAGCAAACCGCATTTCACACAGCGCATCCAGCGAGGAAAAGGCCGCACCGGGACGCCAATATTGGCCTCGGCAGAAAAGGGATCCAGTTGCTCCCCTTTCTTGAAGGGTGGCATGCGTAGGTTTTCAACCTGCGGGCCCAACACCTTTCTGACTGCATCCAACAAACGAGCCTCTTGAATGGGCTGGCAGCGGTCCTTCTCCCAGCGATCAATGCCGAGTGTCACCACGGACAAATTAGGCAGGTCAATCAACGCACCCGGGCCATAGGTCCAAAGCAGCTGGCTCGGCCTAACTTCACCGACCGGCGTCTTGTTATTGTTGACGATCATTCAGTCATCTCCCTCTGAAATCTGTTGTGCGACCCAAGCCTGGTCATCGTCAAGCCGGCTGGTATTCATGATCAGGCGCACCCCAGGTTCCACCTCGCGCATTGACATCGGGACGGTCCAATGGTCCCAAGCATGAATACCGGGAGACTTGATCAGCGCAGCCGTCATGTCCTTGTCTGCCCCCTTCTTTTCATAAGCCAAGATTCGCCCTCCCACATTCGCCTCTTTGGCCCACTCATCGGCACGCGCCTTCAACTCCTGCTGCGCCAGCGCTTGCGTGGTCGGCAGGTCGGTAACCGACCAGGCCCGATTGACCAACACACTCGTCGCCTCGGTCATCTCGCTTTGAGTTGGCTGCGTGAGCTCCCCGGCCCCATCGTTAGGGCTCAGCACGTCGTTATCGAGGCGCATCAAGCTCAGCATCGCGCCTGTCAAACCACGGTCCATCGCCCGAGGTGAAAACGGCGTTACCGACTGTGCTTCAACGTGTTTGTAAAAAGTGGCGTGGTAGTGCTCAAAGGTTTCGTAGTGCGATAGGTCTCGTGGCCTAGCCCAGGTCAGCACGGTGCAAACCAAGCCCGGGAAGGCTCGACCAACACGGCTGGTCGCCTGGATGTACTCGGCCGTCCCTTTAGGTTGCCCGTTCACCGCCATCAAGCCCAGGCGGTTGACGTCAACGCCGACCGACAACATGTTCGTCGCCAGCACCACGTCAATCGCGCGGGTGTCGCCATCCTTCCAGCGCGTTACATACTTCTCTGAAGCCGAGTCGTACTCGGCCTTGAACTTGACCTCCATCTGGTCAAGGTACTTCGGAATGTCTTGGCTTGAGACGCGAGAAGTGAGCTCCCGAATATTGTTCACACTGCGCTGAGCCAGTGCCGGGCGCTCCACCATGCTCATCTTCACGCGGTAGGCACGGGTCTGTACATCATCCTCCGCCAGCCGCTTCATGCCGCCCAGCTCACGCAGAGAGTTGAAGTAACCAACCATCGTCATATAGGGGTCGGCTGCAGCACCGAAACGATCAAACAAGCCTTGGCCGGCGGTCAAGAACGCGGTGTAGACCCGAATCAACATCGCAGGCCTTGAGCTACCGGGCGAACAAACGCCAAGGTAGCGCCGACCCGGCCTGGCCTTGATAGGGCGTTGAACCGAGAAGTAGTTGTCTTCGACATCTAGGCCATGCGGCGGGAACACCGACACCTGGCGCATGAATACACCCTTGACTTGCTCGGTCGCCTTACGAACCGTCGCTGTTGAAGCGATGATCTTCGGCTTGACCGTCTTGCCATTCAAGTCCCAGCTGCACAGCTTGTCCACCGTGGTTTCATACAAGCCCACCATCGTGCCCAAGGGCCCGCTAATCAAATGGAACTCGTCCTGAATGATCAGGTCCGGAGGACGGATCTGGTGGGCGATAGGCTTGACCTTGCTCGCCGGCCCCACCTTGTCTTTGGGGTGGTTACCGGTGCAGCCGCAACCCTTCCACAGCAGACCGTGGCGCTCGCATTCTTGGCCCGCGCGGCCAAACAAGGTTCGAACCTGCCCGCGCCAGGCCATCATCGCGAACTTATCCACCGTCGCGATCATCATCGTCGGAGGGCGGTGATAGATTTCTTCGTCAACCACCAAGACCGGGAGCCCTGGGTGCGCTTGGGTGCTCGACTTGCCTCTGGAAAAATCACAGCGGCCTTTTTTGTCGCCGCAATACAGAAAGGTTCGCCCGTGAATCTTGCTCACCTCGACGTCCTTGCCGGGCTCAATCTCGGTGCCGCACCAGGGGCAGCTCGTCAGCTGGGCAGGTGATGCAGCACCGGCGTGATACTTCGCCGGGTTACGAATGTTCTCAATGACCTCATGACTCTCTTCGGTCGTGCCTGGCGTCACCTTGTTGCCGACCCACAGTCCTATCGTGAATGGCTCGGCACCCAGGCTTTGGTCACCTGCGGCTATTGCCACCCGACGCAACACTTCCATCGCACAGATCAATGCAGTGGCGCGCTGAAACTGCTGCAAAGTGAGCAGCCGCAAGGTGTAACGCATGATCACCGACAAGCCGCGTGAACTGTCGTAACCGCCCAAGTTGCCTTGCAATCGCCGGATCGCCATCGTGAAAGCTGCCACACCCAAATAGGCCTCGGTCTTGCCGCCGCCGGTGGGGAACCAAAGCAAGTCCGCATAGGCCTCAATCGCTTGCACCCGATCGTCATGCATGGGGTTGGCCAAAGCCGGGATCGAGAGCAAAACAAAGGCAAGCTGGAATGGTCGCCAGCTGCGATTCTTTAGCAGGTTGAACTGATCGACCGTCACGTCTTCTTTGCGTCGGACAGCCAAGGCATAAAGGCTGCGCACCCGCTGCGTCGCCATCGCTTGGTTGGCGAAGCGGAACGCGGCCAAGGCCTTAGGGTCGGTCCCCAACGTCGCAATGCCTTCGCGCAAGCGCAGGAGAATCTGGTCGCAGCGTTCCATCGCCAACTTGGCTTGCGCATCGTGGCCGAGCACCTCAACCCCGACGCGAGCTCGCTGCTCCGCGATCCAAGCCGCATAGTCATCGGTCAGCATGCCCAGCGCCTGCACCAAATCGGCCACGTCGAGTTTTGCAAGCCGTTCCATGTCCAACAAGCCGCTATCGACCATCACACGCATTGCGGGTCGGTCGGTCGGGTCAAGCCCCGGCGTTTCGGTGACCTGTACCTCGTATTGAGGCATCACCGTCGTGCGGACCTCGGTCGCCCGCATGATGTCGTCTGCCTCGGTCGCCCCTACTGCCACGCCATGGCCGACCGCGAACTCAACGCGGTTGCGGTAAATCATCTCAAGCGCTTCGCGCTCTGGGTCAAAGGCATTGGCGTCCTGTACGGGGCGTCTGCGGAAAATAGCGGGGTCGGCCGCACCCGCTGGCGCGCGAACGATCAGCTCCGGCTGAAACAGCCAGGCCGAATCTCTATTTGAATCCGGCTCGCTTTGAGCGTTCACCAAGAACAAGGTGATGAGTCGGTCCCCATTTGAATTCTTGGCTCGGATTGAGCCTTGAACCATGACCTCGGGGTTGTCGACATCCGGGGCCACCAAACCTACCGGCCCCTCACTCAGCAAGTCCAGTGTGATCTTCCCGCCGCAAGGTACGCGCTGCCAAACCTTGGCCTTGACTTCAACTTCGGCACCGGTGTCCTTGTTCTTGCGAACCTTGACGAAGTCGTGATCGTCGCGGCGCTCATAGCGCCCCCATCGGGCTTCCAGCTCAATTTCGGCTACATCGCCGGCAACACAGAAGGTAAAGCCCAAACTGCTGGGCACCAAAGATTGGTTGCTGGCGGCATCCACTTCGTCGGGGCCTTCTTTATCTGGCCTCGCTTTCACTGAAGGCGAATCCATCGTGCCAGCGGCGGCCTTGACCACCAAGTCGGCTTCTTCATCCTCTGCGGTCTCGGCGTCCACCGGAGACTCCTGCCCGCGCTCAGCCACCTCTCGCGGTGCAAGCTTGCCCACCAAGTAGCGGTCGCGCACACCCATGTCGACGATGCGCTCATGAGGGCCTCCCGCCGGTCCGAGCAGGTCGTCCGTTACGGCCAGTTGCAACAACTCGCGGATGTAGGCCAGTTCATGCTGATCTGACTTTGAACCTATCAAGGGGATTTGGCCAATCGGCGTCAACAGATGCCTATCCAAGGTCTCCAGAAAATCGCTCCATTGGATGCGCCCCACCGGACCCGACTGCGGGAGCACCAATGACGTCACGCCCGCAGAGACCGGTGCGGCCAACTGCAGCAATCGGTCAAAGTACAGGGTCGTCGTCGTGAGGTCTGAACGGATACGGATCACACGGCCAACGCGGGTAATCTGAGCGCCGGGGCTTATGACCAAGACCCAATCGTCGTTGGCAATCGCTAGATAGAGCGAACGGTCGCCCTGCAGCCGCAATGTGTAGGGTGCCAGCGCGTGGTCGCCAGCAAGGCCATGATCAATGGCGACCCAAGCGTTGGGGTTTGTGGTCATTTTCTGGATCTCAAAATCAAGGCCTAAAGTTCGACACGCGAGAAATGCGGGTAGATGCGATAGAACTTCTTAAACACGTCGAACGGGCTTTCACCCATGTTCGATTTCGGCAACTCAAAGCCCATCTTGGCCTGAGCATTGCAGCTCGACTCCATCGTTAACCGCTCAAGCGTCGAGAGCGCAGGCAGATCGACTCGATGCGGCGCGTCTGTAGTTGTATGGAATTCCCAAGCCTTAATTTGCGCTTCGATGGTCTTGTCGTCGTTGGCGCAAACCACGAGTGAGGCAGTAACCATCGCTTGGCCATCGGCATAGTGAGTGGCGAGCGCCCAGACAATGCGTCGATCCTGAAAGTTCAGAACTTCCTTCTCTACAGCCAACTTGAGCGAAAGAAGAAGGCTCGCGCCATAGTTCTTCTGCGTCATTCCTGCTGCTGTCAGTCCGCTTGGAAAAAATGAACCAAGCCTCTCCTTAAAGCGCGCGAGACGCCATTCCTGCGTCGTCGGCTTGTGTGATCGGTCCCCAGAGACATCACCTCCAGCCTCGACCGAGATGTCTTTGTGATCGGGTTTGCCCAATGACTCGGGATTGGCATTGAGGGTAATGCGCAGAATGCTGCCAATCTGTACAGTTCCGATGGTGCGGGCGAACCGTTCGATCTGCGAGGTAATGGCTCTCGGCTCTGTGAAGTCGAACCAAACAATCACGGGACAGTCGAAATCGGTTTCGTCCAGATAGTCTTCGAGGCTCTGGTGGACGCACTCAATTGACGACAGGGGGCGATTGAAGATCTGTCGCTTGTGCACCTGCTCCTCAGTTTCCACGCACGTCATCTTGGCGATTCCAAGCCGGCCGTGAACCAGTCTGAAGTCTTCGAGGAAAGGACCACCGAGTCCGACGTAATGGTAAGTTTCAAGCGAGAGCATCGAGGCCAGTCGCATTAGGAGCGACAGAAATAGCTCTCGATCCACGGCCTTGTTTGGCCTCAGCCGATACGGTAGAGATGAGCCCGCACTCATTGTTCATCCTTCAGCGACTGAGCTTTGGTGAGCTGCATCTCGAAACACTTTTCACCAACAATGCCCGCCTTTTCGCCCGGGTCGTCAAAAAGCATCTTCGACACAAGTCGTATCTCTTCGGCAGGGCGGGAAAAAACAACCTTCTTGGACGAAGGCTTCTTATCCTCCGGCACCGGCAAAACCTTCGCCTTCAGAGGATTGAACTCAATGGCGCCCGCGATCATTCTGGTAGCACTTCGACTGGAAACTACCTCAATGGCCCGGCTCAGTGGCATCGGCTTGGCTGAATCCCAATGACTTGTCTGATCGGCGCGCGGATGGTTCTTCCACTGGTTGGTATACGAAATCCAGATGCGCATGCCCTCCTTCATCTTGACAAGAGATTCAAGCCAGACGTTCGAAGAGGTGTCGAGCGCCCGCTTGGTGGTTGTAACCGGTAGCTTGTCGGCGTGCTTTGAACGGAACTCGATAATGCCGGTGATGATGGCGAACTGTGGGTGATAGAGCGGGATACCGTCACCCCAACCTGTTAGGCGCCCTTTATCTCCCACAATGACCGCACGGTCGTTGCACAGCACTGTCCAGCCTGCAGTTGCAGACGAGCGATCACGCTCAAAGCCAGGATCGTCGTCATCATCGTCGCCGAGGCTCTTTCCTGTGTTGAGACCTACGGTAATCGAGACCAATACGCCGTCAATTGTGTTTTGGTAGATGTATGGGGCTGGACTCTTCTCGTCTGTAGAAACGAGCACCTCGACACGCACAGCCTCTACAGCCTTGCCGTTGAGTACAACCGTCAAGCCCCACTGAATGAACATCGTGAAGTGCTCCGCGATCGCGGTGCGCACATCGTTTTCAAATCCTACATTGGCGAAATGCCGCGCAACGCCTCCATACAGATCGGTGACGAGAATCGTGGTGCCAGGTTCGGCGAGCTGCTCCTCTACTTCGGTTGGCTCATTGATCGGTAGCGGATCCCAGTTCTGGGCTTTAAGCCATTGCGACGTTATCGGCACTTCAAACATGTCGTCGCCATGCCGTGTACGCACCAGCGCGTTCTCTCCCATCTTAAAAATCGCGCGCTTCATGCCAACGCCATACATGCCGATGGTCTCGGTGTCCGAATCACGCCCATCGTCGCTTTCGCGACCCATCTTGAATGCGTAATTCTTAGCAACCTCGCGGGGGATGCCGCCGCAGTTGTCGGCGATGGAAAAGTGGTCTTCGGCGATTTCGATGCTCACGAAATGCTTGGCGTAATCGACGGCATTGCCTTTTGCCAGGCGCATCGCGCCATCAAGGCAGTTGTCGAGCAGGTCAAGGATTGCGTCTTCAAGCTTAATGTCGCGTGTGAGCATTGAGACAAAAAACTGCTTTGTCGGGCTCGCTTGGGCAGTATCAGCGCTTGGCTTTGTCATGGACAGTTTTCCAGTGTGCAATGTGATGTCATGGAAGCTTTGGCCATCTCGAACGTCGGGAGGGCTGGGTTCGAGTCATGCCGTCCCTCCGTGATGCTCAACCTTATGGCCGGCACCGGGCCTAAGGCGATAGCGTGCTCCACGCTTTTCTCCTTGGCGTTCGACTCGGCCGCCTGCGATCAGGTCGGCGATTCCGGTGTTCCACTGGCCATCCGTGATACTTGTGGCGGCGACGACGTCGGTCTTGGCGTGCCAGCCATCGTGTGCGCCCAAGAAGCTAAGGATGGCCGAGGATGGCGTCGAGCCATTGGCGGTGGCGGTGGCTACTTCTCTTGGCTCGAAGTCGAGTGAAGGCTGCTCCAACGCAGTGCTGCGAGCGCGGCGGGGAGTGCGCGCCTCTCTATTGCCATGCAGCCCTTGGGACACTTCTTCCTCATAACGTTGATGATTCAGCTCCGATAAACGGCGCAAGACATCAAGGCGCGCACGATCACTTATGGTAAATCGAATGCGATCGCTCTCTGGTAGGTACGGAACTGCGTGGAATCCATGATCTAGGTCAAGATCATCCCAGCCATACGAACGAGCGACCGCCTGGTCTATCTCACGATGCAGGCTGCGCATTGCCTCAATCTGAAAATCATCATCTGACTTGTCGTGGAAACGGTTATAGAACTGTGT
This sequence comes from Roseateles oligotrophus, assembly GCF_025717515.1. Classification (GTDB taxonomy): domain Bacteria; phylum Pseudomonadota; class Gammaproteobacteria; order Burkholderiales; family Burkholderiaceae_C; genus Paucibacter_A; species Paucibacter_A oligotrophus. The sequence continues at coordinate 174,732 of NZ_JAJIRN010000008.1, read as the reverse complement.
AAGGCCGATCGAATGACCTTCCAACAGTGCCTCACGATCCGAGTGATAGCGCTTCCCGAGACAGTCAAGCTCAGTCAGACCCTCAGTGCTTCGCACGGGCATGGGCCATGTTTCTAAGGCAGTTGACGTCGAGTAGCTTAGTGTGGATCCGCCGAGCGTTCCGCAATTCCAATACGCCCATTCCAAGTGGAGGCTGGACTGCAAAACCGCGAAATCGCGCCACTCATAGAGGAAGTAAACAATTGTTTTGTGGTTATAGACATTGCTCGTTGGCACGCGTCGAAAACACACATATTTCGTCACCATCGCCGAAGCAAGAAAAAATTCGTTCTCGCCCGCTTCTCGAATCAGCCCGGGACGCAAATCCCAAAATTTCCAGAAGCACTTCTGATGTATTTGTCCCGTCAAAGCATCACGCATTGGCTTGACCATCTCCTCCAAGCGATCGAACGCTGCAGGGTACTGGCGGGCCTGTTCTTCTGACCAATCTTGGAAGTACAGCGCCCAGCGATAGCGCTCCAATCTCGGCATACTATTTAGGTCTTGCCCATTAAATAGCGGGCGCATGACATTGGTCGACCTTGGATCGACAGAAAGCATTTGAGCCCGCTCGTCGACGGTCAATTCGAATCCCACGCCATGGAGATTCTGCCCTTGAGAGAATCGTCCCTTGAGCGCCTTCAGTTTCATTGGGCGCTTTAGCTGGACATCCTCTTCTAAAGCGCCATTGATGGCTGCTACTTCCCGACCATCCAAGATGCGATCACCGTGCCAGTGGCTACGTGCAACCCAGGCGATTGAAACGAATACGGCTGCGTTTCCAGGCCAAGGGAGCCGGGAGTATCCACGATACACAACTCCACTGTTACTGATGATTTGATCCAGGCAGACGACACGGGAGCCTGTCTCTGTGATTGACTTGGTGGCTAACAGACCAAAGCAGCCATTCGATCCGAGCAAGACGAAGGCTCGCAGATAGAAATATACGCAAAGGTCAGGGGAGCCCACGACGCCATTGCGGATCAGCTTCAAATACTCTTGGTACGTCAGACCAAAACGACGTCCGATCCATCGTCCGCCACTGAACGGCGGATTACCGACGATGGCATCGAAACCTTGGCCTTCGCGCACGAATACCTCCGGGAACTCCAGCGGCCAATGAAATGGCCGGCGAGATGGCTTCTCCTCAGACAGGTCGATTGAAAGCGCTGCGCGGGCTCGTCGGCGCATTGCTGCTGGAGTATCTTGATCGCCGTCAATAACTTGCCCGGCTTGGATAGCGAGCGAGGCAAGCGCGTTTCCAAGCGTCGCACCGGTGCCACAGGTAGCGAAAACTTCCCCGATGAACGCATCGGCGATGAGTTCGGGCAGATTGAGCCGCTTGCGGGCATCGGCATTCAGCTGCGCCATGGCCTCCACATCGTGAATGTCGAGTATTGGCATTGCACGCAACTGTTGCCGCAACTCAATCGCCTCGTGAACTGCCAGCTTGATGTTCTGCCCGAACAAGCTTTGCTGACCTTTCCCGGTGGGTGTCATTGAGAGTTCAGTGAGCTGATCCAGCCTGTGAATGCCCAACAAGCTGTCGCCACAGCGCAGGTTGTGGTCAAGAAAGCCGAAGGGGCGGCCTTTGGCCATCGTTACCAGCCAAATCGAGAGTTTGGCCAGCTCGACTGCCAGCGGATTCAAGTCGACGCCATACAGGCAGCGCTCAGCTATCAGGCGGCGGGCGATCAAATTGCGAGTCTCGGTGTCGCGGGGCAGTGGCTCCTTGTTGGCCGGTGCATCCAGCACTTCGCCATCGACGCTGATCATCTTTCCGCTGCCTTCAGCCTGTAACCAGGCCTCCGCCAACCGACCAGCCAGCCAGCGGCAGGCTTGCACAAGAAAAGCGCCTGAGCCCATGGCCGGGTCGCAAATCTTTAAGTCCAGCAATTCAGAGGGTGATTTCAATATCCACTGGTCGCGCGGCGTACCCGCTTCTGGACCAACATAAGTCACGGGCGTTAGCGTCTCGACGACGATCGCTTCAGTCAGCGATTTCGGGGTGTAGTGGGTGCCGGTTTCGCGCCGGTCGGAGCCGGTGGTGACGATAAAGGCTCCAACGGGATATACCAGCGGATATCCCCATGGGTCAGTGCGCAGCAGATTGGCATAGGGTTTGACCCGATCACGAAGCTTGGTGTCGCCTTGGCAAGCAGTCAATAGAAGATCGGCCAAGGTGTCATCGACGGGTTTAGCCAGATCATTGCGCACTCGACTGGCAGAACTACCGGAGCGGTCTTGCAGCAACTCAGCCAGTCGCGTTGCACCGTCCAAACGTGCCGAATCCAGCTCGGCCAGCTTGACCCATGGGGTCTTGGCGCTCTTGGTGGCATCCAGTTCTAGTGTGACTTCATCGGTACGTTTGACGGTGCGCTCAAGTAGGCCCTCGTAGACGTAGCCGATCTGTTCGACATCCAGCGCACGGTAAGACAACGTGCGGCCCTGAAATTGCTGAATGGCTTCTAGCAGCAGCAACACAGTGCGGTTGTCGATGGGCAGTGGCTTGGCTGCATCGCTGCGCCAGTGGGAGCCTTTGGCCCGACCTTCGAGGAAGGGGAAGCGATCCGGATCGAACAGTGAACCGCCCAAAGCAGGCAGACGCAGGTTTTCGTGCTCAATGCCGCCAAACACGGCGCGGAAGATCGCCAGCAGGCGCGACCAGGCATCCCAGCGGCGCTCCAGAATCTCCTCGGATTCCTTGCGCAACTGCATGCGCAAGGTGGAGAGCGCGTAGTTGGCTTCGTAGCGCTCGTCGCCCATAAGCAGCAGATCGCGCTCTTCGGCCGACAGCAGGAACACCAAGCGCATCATCACCGTCAGCGCGGCCTCATAAAGCACGGCTTCTTTGACGTCGTGCAGGAGCTCGCGATTGCGGTCCTGATCGGCTTTGTCCAGCGCCTGAATCAATACCTCGACGGCGCGGCGCACCTGTTCTCCCAGGGCGTCGGTGACTTCGTCCTGAAACTTCAGTGAGCGATCGAACAATGCAGGCAGTTGCTTGGCTTCTTCGCCAAAGAATCGGCGAATGCCAAGCAGGTGCACGAAGGCCTGCAAAGTGATGGGCTCTTGGCTCCAGATACGGGCATACCAACTGGCAAAGGTTGTGACGGCACCAACCGGGGCATCCACCAGCATCCAGCGCTCGCCGTTGGTGACTAGCCCGAGTCGGCAACCGAGTGAGCGGCACATCTGAACCATACGATCGGCGGGTGTGGCGGCCCAGCCGTCTTGCTTAAAGCTTGAGCTGAGGTCGGCGTCTTGCGCATAGGTCTGGATCAGCAGCAAGGGCTTGTTGGCCCGTTGCTCATCAATCACCGCAAAATTGGGCGTCAACGTCACCCCATGTTCTGGCAAGGCTGCCTTGAGGTTAGCTGCACACCAGTCGGTCCGCTTGAGAACGTCACCCTTGCCGTCTTCGTCCAGTTCCAGGCCGCGCGACAAGACTTCATCCAGCCAGGCCTGGTGAAGCTCCGGGAACAATGGGTCGTCGTTTTCAAGCGCGTCTCGCCACTCGTCATAGGCTTGGCGCAATCGCCTGCGTTTGTCGCCGTCAAGTTCCTCTAAACCGGTGGAGAACGCCTCGGTGAGGACGGGCACCGCCAGAAAGGGCCCCGAGATTTCGATCAGTGACAGCCAGTCGTCGTGCACGCTGTTCGAACGACTCATGCAACACCTCTTTGCAATACAGATTGGGGAATTAAGAACACCACGGCGACCGGGAATGTGCGGTCGACAAAGCTGCCATAGCGGGTTTCGATGGCTGCGGCCTCTTCTGCCCGCTCGGCGGGGATGCGCGCAAGGCGGGCATCAAGCGCCACCGTATCCCGCTTGAGTTGGGTTCGCTCGTCTTCGCTGAACAAGTTCAGTTGCGCCGGCGCACTGTCCTTCTTCAGCTCGGTTTGAATAGACTTTTCCAGTTCATTCAGCACCGAGTCAATATCGGCAAGCTCTTGCTGTTTGCGGGTTTGCAGCGTGTTGGCCAAGAACTTCAAACGATCTTTGGAGCGGGCGTCCACCGTCTGCATGACGGCCTCCTCGGCACGGCCGAACCGTGATCGCAGCGCATCGAATAAGGCGTCATCGGCTTTGATGGGGCTGGAGCTATCTATCCACTGCTGCACACGCATGACGCTATCTTCCCGCTTGAAGTTTTGGTCACGCAAATGGCCGCCAGCGACGGTCAATTCCTCATGCAAGCGGTGATGCTTGCCGCCGGTGACAACCAGGCGAGATACGACGGCAAGCGCGGGAGCGTCCAGCAAGTCGTCGGCCACCACTCTGACCGTGACCCGGTTCAACTTCTTGACATCATCACCCGCCCAAACCTGGGCCCGAAGCAGCCGGAGACACATCTGAACCAATCGGTGATTCAGGTGAACCAGCACCAAGTCTTCACGCCCCTTGGCCACGGCATGGTCAAAAGTAATCGGGCGAACCTGCCTGGAATATGGGTGGCTCAGCCCTTCCGCACATCGAGCCCATGAGCCGGACAGTGCCGGCATGCGGAACACCGAACCGGCAGGTGCGCCGTCGAAAACGATCGGCACAAGAGGAGGCCGCCCAGCGAGTTCCAAGCCAGTCTTCACCGCCATCAAGATGTGATCCGGAGTGAGGTGGAAGTCTTGTTTCGTGGCGAGCAGGCGTTCATGCAGCTTGGCGACGCGGGCCTTGATCTCTCGGTCAGCCTGCACATAGCGCCTGGCCTTGGCAATCTTGGCCTCGGCGAGGCGGGTGTCCAACTCTTTCAAGCCGCCTTCAATCAGCCCCGACATCTGCGGTGCAATGACCGGATTGACACTGCCCATATCGGCCCGCATCAGGTCGAGCTTGCGCAACGAACGGATGATGTCATCGCCATGGCCGCCAACGGTCGCCTCGCCGGACTTAGCTCCGTCCACGGGGTGCCAAATCAGCACTTCCTTTTGTTTTTGCCCGTGACGGTCAATTCGGCCGTTACGCTGCTCCATCACATTGGGGTTGTAGGGGATCTCAAGGTGGATCAAGCAATTGCAATAGTTCTGCAAGTCAATGCCTTCTGACGCCGCATCGGTGGCCAGCAAAATCCGGACGGGGGCGTCCTTGGGATCGGTTTGAAAAGCGGCCTTGACCTGTTCACGCTCATCTTTATCGAGCCCGCCGTGCAGGATATTGAGGCGGTCGCCGCCCAAGCCATGCGCGGCAAGAATTGCGTGCAACCACTGGTGGGTGGTGCGGTACTCGGTGAACAGAATCACGCGCCGGCCATTCCACTGACCGTCAGTTTTCAGGTTGGCCGTGAGCCAGGCAACGATGGCCATGGCCTTAGAGTCGGCCTGCGACTTGCATTGCTGCGCCAATTGACGGAGTTCGGCCAGCATCTGCTTTTGTTGCGGTGACAAAGGATCGATATGCCGAGTGGCCTCCTCTACTGCCTCGGTTTGCGCCTGCTCAGCGTCTTGGTCGTTCGCATAGTCTTCTTCAACCCGCTGAATCGCCTTCAACAGGATGCGCTCGCCCATGGCGCTCTTCTCTTTCTTCTGCGGGCCAGATGCCAGCGTGGCGGCGTGCTTCTCCAACGTAGAGGCAAAGGCCGCAGGTGACGAGAACAGGCGCTTTTTGAGCAGCTGATTGATGAACGAAACTCCAATCGACCCGCCGCCAGATCCAGAACCACCCTCGCGGCTTACACAGAACTCGTTGAGCTTTTGATGCAGACTGCGCTCGGCGGCGGTGTAGGCAACCTCCAGGGCATTCAACACTCGCCTGGGATAGAGCAGGTTGCCGGCGGCGTCAACAAGGTCGCTCTTCAGGCGACGAATCATGACCTGGTTCAACTGCTTGTCGTCAGGAAGAATGTTCCTGGCAAAACGCTGGTCATCCAAAAGTTCAAGCAGGGACGTGAAGGACTCTGTGTAGCCGTTGTGGGGCGTTGCGGTCAGGAATAAGCGGTGCTGAAAGTGTGGGCCGATCAAACGGATGAGTCGGGTTCGCTGACTCTCAATTGCATAGTGGGCGCCGGGCGACGGCGCAACGTTGTGGGCCTCGTCAACGACCAAGAGGTCGAACTTGCGTGGGTAACCGGCATGGGCAGGCAAAGCATCACGCATGGCCCGAAGACCTTCGCCGCCTTTGGCCCAGTCCATGGATGTGATCAAACGGGGATGTGAGACCCAAGGATTGGCGTGGATGCCTCGCTCGCGCCGCAGATCCTTGACATATTGCGTGTCAACAATCTTGAACTCAAGCCCGAACTTTTCGAGCATCTCCACACGCCACTTCTCTTGCAACGACGCCGGGCAAACGATCATGATTGAGCGTGCACGGTGACGCAGCAGCATCTCCTGAATGACCAGCCCCGCCTCGATCGTCTTGCCCAAGCCCACGTCATCGGCAATCAGCAAATTGACACGCGCCATGTCGATAGCGCGGACCAAAGGGTCGAGTTGAAAGTCTTCAATGCTGACGCCGCTTCTGAACGGGGCTTGCAAGAAGCCTCGATCGGCATTGGTCGCGGCACCCCACCTGACTGCGTCCAAAAACGCATCCAGTGTTGCAGCATCATCTTGCCCGGAAATGGCCGGCAGGCCAGCACGTTCGATCACTTGCGCGCCGGGCTCAAGTTCCCAAACTACCTCTAACTCCTCGCCCAGCCCGTCCTCATCAATGGATGAGAGCGACACCAAGGTATGGCGGACCCGCACCTGTGGCAATGACGACGAAGCCACCTCGGCGACAACCCACTGGCGACGCCTGACTTCAACCAATTGCCCGGGCTCTGGAAGCGCCTGGTATTTTGAAACTGCCGAGATATCTTTCTCTTGCATGATTCCCTCCCCTAACCTTTTATTTGTACGACTATCTTGCCATCATTCAATCCAACGACAGGTTTCGGCAAAGATAAATCATCAATGGCTCACAGGGTGAGCCATTGATACCTTGTTGCGCTTGTTCTAACTCTTGCACGGCAGAGCCAGCAATCGCCGTGGCTTCAGTGCTTAGCAAGACTTGCCAGATGCAATTGAATGCTTCGGGCAATTGCACGGCCCAACTCGACCGGCACCGCATTGCCAATCAACCGGCCAAGGGCTGTGAAGCTGATTTCGCCGCCTTTGGGGACGAAGTCATAGTCGCGCGGAAAGCTCTGAATCAGGGCTGCCTCGCGTAACGAAATGGCGCGATCCTGCTCAGGATGCCCAAATCGGCCGTTCCCGAAACCATGGCATTGAGTTGTCATGGTGGGCGCCGGTTTATCCCACTCCATCCGACCATAGACGCCGGGATAAGTGCGCCCCGTGTCCGCCTGGTGGCAGGCAGCGACCAACTCTTTTGGCCAATCGCGCCAAGTTCCTCCAGGCTTGGAAACCCTGATGCGGCGCAGATTCAGGGGTGACAGTGAAGCGGACGCATGCAGCCGGTCTCGCGGAGCTGATTCACCTGCAGCGATAGGCCGCAAGTGGCCGATCGCTTGCTTGACGGTTCTAGGAGTCGGCGTCAAGGGATCAATCAGTTTGATCGGACCATGTTTAGAAGCCAGAAGCACCATGCGGCGCCTAGCCTGTGGCACGCCATACAAGGAACTGTCCACCACTTCAAACCAAACGTGATAGCCGAAGGACTTCAAGCTTTCAACGAAGTCTTGGAACACGGCATGCTTTGCGACCGTGGGCACGTTTTCCATGGTGATCACGTCCGGCTGAGCTTCCTCGGCGAGCCGGGCAAAGTGGTACAGCAAGCCCCACTTGCCTTCCTTTCCATCTGACTCGTAACGCTGCGCGTAAGTCGAGAAAGGCTGACATGGTGCGCACCCCGCCAGCACTTTATAAGGGGCATCCTCGAACAGGGCCTTCAGTGCCGTCCCATCAAGCTTGCTCACATCACCCTGCACAAACTTCGCCGAGTTATTCGCTTGGTACGGATACTGACATGCGGGATCCAAGTCGATCCCGGCCGCCACCGAAATTCCTTCCATTACGAAACCGTGCGTCAGACCGCCAACCCCACAAAACAGGTCAACGCATGTCGCCAACTCTTTATTACTCATAGATCAGTTCAATTCTCAATTCAACAAACTACTCATGCCGCTAGTGTCGGTGATTTTTTCGTTCAGCTACCCGGGTCCAGCGCGGATATTGAAACAGAAGAGTCCTGCCCGAGAATACGCCTCACTTCGCTAGCTTTGCCCTGGCCGCAGCCCAGATACTCGCGTATTCCCTTTACGGTTAATTGAACCCGACCTTCCTCAATTTCTGATTTAACTTTCGCTGCCAACAAATCGAGCTCGGCTCGCGGCTGGACGGCCAAAGCTTCATGTACGCCAACAACTTCAATTGGGTCACTGCCTGCGGGCATGACCGAACCAGTCAGCGTCGAGTCATGGCGCAACAGCACCAAGTACCAGCACAGGCAGCCTAGGCCTTCCAAAATGACGGAAAACAGGATGCCCGTGACCAGGCTCACCACCCCAGTTTCCATCCCCAGTCCGGCAGCTAATCTGCTCGTGACTGGATCATCCAGCAAAAAAGTCTTGCGCTGGTCAAGGCGAACCTTCGCATCTTGCCATCTCCGCACTTCCTCAGCCTCGACTTCGAGTGCTTGGCCACGAGCAATCAGAAACACCTCGCGGGCCTTGTGGGCAGAACATCCTTCCAGACAGGAGTTCCGCGCAAGGCCTGCCTGCAAGCCTTTTACCTTCGCAAGCTCTTCCAGTACAGCTGAAAGAGCTCGCCTTGGCTCAACCAACGCCACCTGTTGAAGCGGCACGACGGTTGCAGCGCGACGCACCCCAGCCTGGTCTTGTGCACCCAAAAAATAGCCTGCATGCACATACGCTACGAAGGCACCGCAGATGAGCCAGAGCGCGAAGCCCAGAACCCGAACCAAAGCGGAAGCCTGTCGGCACAACGCCAAAAGCAGATGCGCACCCAAAACAGCCACGACACCTACCCCGGCCAGAAGGATCTTCTGCTCATCGGTTCCGCCTCGCTGCCATCCAGCCGCAGCAGCAATGCTCACTGAGATCGAACTAGCCAGCAGTGCCAATGAGAGACATGTAAACGCCAAGGCAGCGCCCGGCGAGACCAAGGGGTCATTTTTCAGTCCCATATTCACCTCAGTTTTGTTGTGCAACGGAGGTCCTTGCTGACGGTGGCCGCCAGACCACCACTCGCGCAAGGTAACCTGCGTCGCGGCTAAGTGCCTATCGCACCTAATGAATGACGATTTCGGATACGCGCAACAACGCGGGCACCCTTTGGTTTTTCATGGACTCGCACGTCCTTGGTGCGCGTACGGCCGCGCCCCTTGGAGCGGTCTCGATGAGCAAAGCCGCACCCAAACTGATTGCAACCTTTGTAGGGCAGCGCATGAACAGCCTGCTTGGCTTTGGCCAAGTAGGGCAGCACTCGCTCGCGCAGATTCGCCCGCTTCGCATGGTCGTCATGGTTGACTTCTCCAAGGCCATAGTGCGGAGAACTACTGTCCCATGCCATATTGCAATTGTGAAAGCGCCCTCGCCCCTGCGTGATCTCTTGAGCCCAGTATTCGCCGATCTGATGGGCTAGCCACTCATGCTTTTCAACTTGCGAGCCATTGAAGAACAATGCCAAGTGCAAGTGATAGCCAGCCTTCGGGGTGCATTCAATGCGCCAGACGTAGCCGACCAGATGTCTGAAGAGACTGGGCTTGCCCTTCATGTTTGCGAACAGGCGCTCACGGTCGCGCTGAACCTCTTCGAATGAGACTCGAACATCGGCCTTCTTAGGGGTTGAAAGATCTCCACCATCCCAGTACCAATCTTTGTCGTTCATCTTTTGCATGCATGTTTCTTGAAGAAATGCCTCAATCTCCTTGGTGCTGAAGGTTGCTGCAAGATGTTCAAGATCCAGACGGATCACAGTCAATCTGGCATAACGGGCAAAGAGTTGCTTCTCAAACTGGTGAACTCGCTTCAGATTCTTCTTGGCCTTGCTTTCCCAGTCTGAGATTTTCTTCTTGAGACCGGTTTCAAAAGAGTGACTGCGCATGACAGTAACAAAGTCATCGAAAACATCAGTTACCGTTCTGCCGTTACCGGCATGACTATTGGGTCCGCAATCAACACAGCGCTGTATTTCATGCGCTCGATATTCAGCAAAGAAGAACGCCACTATGGGATGGAACACATAGTCACGAGTAAATATCGAAGCGTACTGACCCAATCGACTCAGGTTATGCCCTAAAGTTGATACTTTCGCAGCATGTTTGCCATTGGATTTCATAGCGGTCTTGATATATGTATCTTTTCCATATACCACTGCACGCATGAAAATAATGAGGGAATTCAAGCACTCTAGATCAGTACTTAAAATGTACTTCTTTCCACAATCATCTTGAAGCAGAAAAGTGTTTTCAGGTAGCATCATTTTGTTTACACCAAATAATTTGATAGTCAACACCACACCAAGACTCAATAGTTAATAAACTATGTTATTAACTAACCAAAATAAATTGACGAGATAAGAACCTCAAAAGCCAAGGTAATTGCTGGAAAAGGCGGCGATTTGCCGCCTTTTCCAATCAAAAGCTGGCATGCTCAATTAATCCGATATTCGCCACCTTGCGGTGAACAGAACATTGAGCCCGACTGGCTTTTCAGCACCTGCACTCGGCACTGATGCTCAATAACCAAAGAGGCGATCAGAGGGCCGATTGAATTGAAGCCAGTCAACAGAGCCAACAAGCATGACCGTCACCTTGCCTTGGCCCGCAAGGATCGGCACTGCCCTATCCAAACGCGCCCTAGTGAAGCCCATGTTTGGAGCGCTTCGCCGAACCTGGGACAGAGGGAACGCGTTTCGGCCTGTCGAATGAACCGCTTGAGCCAGGGCTTGCTCCAAGGTCAGCGCGTCTTGTTCCGCCTGGCTCACTTTGGGCGGCTGATAGGTCATGCGCCGAAAATTGTCCATGCTCCAACGGTCCAACATATCCGCAGTCTTGACCGTTGCGAGTTCAACCTCGCCCTCGGGACCATGTTCAAAGACATGAATCGATCCGGCAAGCTTTAGCACCCGTTCAGAATGACGTGAGGCGTATTCGGAGATCGTCCTGTAAGAAGCGTGCGTTCCCAGCTTTTGGCGAATCTCGTCGGCCAGCGGAATAAAGAAGTTCTGCGTCTCAGGCGATAGTTGCAGCGCAGGGCGTTCCGCCTTGGATTTAACTTGCTGAATCGTGCGAGCAAGAAGATCTTCAATCCTTAGTTCATAGCGTCGGCGGACAGGCTCAGACAGGCCGACGCGATGAAGTGACGAACCGGTTGGCATAGCAGTGGCCGAGGCAACGATAAAGCGATTGATCAGGCCCACCCCACCTGTGCTGGCGCCGAGCAGCACTTTGCTTGCCTCGAAAATATGCGGTTGCTCTGTGAGAAGCATCATCAGCCGACAATTGACCAGTTCAATGCGCCCCGTGGAGACGCGCGCATGGCGAAGCGGCGAGCCGTCGAGAAGTTTCGCTAGCGTCGGCGCAGCGCTGCGTAACAACTGATTTAACTGCCCCCCCTCGTCAGAGAAAAGTCCCGCAACCGGCCAGTCGCGCAGATGCTCAATGACTGCAGCCCGAGTGGCATCTTCAAGGAAAAAGGCTGGCCGGCTGAGCGAATCGGCATTGATATCTGCCCTATTCAAGAAGCGCGTGATTGCCTCCATCAACAGTTTGAAGATCATCGACTTACCGCTACCCGAAGGTGCAACAAGTAAGACATTGGCGCCGATGGGCAAGCGTTGGCCATTCGGCCAAAGAACATCGGCAACGCCTTGAGTTAGCACTGAAATGAAAGCAATCAGTTGCGACACCACAATGGCGATATCAACACCGCTCACGGCCAAGTCGTATGCGAGGTTACCGAGCAGTCCCGTCAGTTCACGCAAAGGGTCGCGTTGCTGGTGAGGCACGAAGGGGCGATTGAAGTAGTTCATACGCCCTCCGAGAGGTTCTGGGCTTCCAGTAGTTTTTCAACAGAGTCTTTCGGCCAGAGCAACTTGCGATTTGGTAAGCGCAAGGGGACGATTCCGAAGTACGAACCGTTCGCCCAAAGCTGCTTTCTAATTGATTGGGCAAGTACGCGATGCTGCGCAGCAAATTCGTCGGTGCTGAGTCCATAGCGGCCGGGCGCACTGCCCGGCGATGTGTTGGCTTTTTCCATAGTGGCTCCAAATAGGTTGAACAAACTTTGTTCGCGCCGGGTGGAGTCCTTGGCTTAGAGCCAAAGCCGATGAACGTAGATCACCGCTGCACCACCCCGATCGCGTAAAAGCAGGTTATGTGGGCGTGCATTTATGACCTAGATTGAGGGGCGCAAAAGGATGCGAAAGGTTGCAAAAGGTTGCGTGCGACCTATCAGAATGCCAGGCCAGCAATGCGTGACAAGGCCACCACGAAGCCCGCCGAACGTTGGCGACAAACCCACCTTGCACATGAACTAGGCAATGTGAGGAACTACTTGCGACCAAGGTGGCGTCATGCAAATCCCCCGGCGCTTGATCCTGTATCGGAACAACCGAAGCATCTTTGCAGACGAAGGGCATGGCTGCGACAACACCTGCCGTGCTGTGCATCTGGGGCGACGAGCCTGCCAGGCAGAGGGCTGTGCAACAAGAGACACAAACTTGGTGCTAAATGGCTGCAGATCCTCCGCAGCTAAAACCGCGGTGATGCTAGACGTCCTCACCTGGCTGGACTACGAACTCATGTACTCGTCGCCGCTCGGCAATGACGAAAACGCCTGCGTCAAGCCGATGTTTCGCAGAGCAAAACAGACCGGGACGCCTGGCCGATCTGACCTTAGAAGAGACTTGGGTTGGTGTCCTGGTCGGTAAGGCGTCAACCAACGGCACCACAGCAATATTTGCATGCGCCCGCCGCAATGCCTTGAAGAGGTACACACTTTTGACGACACGCTACGCAGTGTGGATCTAGATCGAACATCTTCATACTACGCGGTACTTCCGCCATGCCTGATATCGACCGCAAAAGGTGCAGCCCCTCCCTCAAACTCGGCCGAAACCTTAGTGAGTGACTGAAACGACACTACCTAGATGCACGCGAGTGCTCAGGATTCCCTATCTCGTTCAGCCTGAAGTTCTTTTTCGATGAATCTCTTCACCAATTTTTGCGAATAAGCGCGTGTGCGGCCCTCACTTGTAGCCACCATGACGCCGCCGTCAGGGGTAGGTGTAAGCTTTACGTAGCGACCGCATCGTGCCATGGCACACAAGTGACCCCAAACTTCGAACGAATCAGTAGGGTCGGTCGACGCAGCATGCGCAACGCGCAACTCATATTCGATCGTGTTGGGCTTCCCCGACTGAGATATCACGTTTTTTCGAACGCGAATTCGCGCTTCAGCTTGAAGGTATATGTCCTCGGGGACGGGCGCGTTAACTGGGCCAACAGAAGCACTCTTCTCCTGACTGATCGCGGCCCAGTTTTCCAACTTGTGTGCGCGCGCGACCAATTCGAAAGGGGCTGGTATTGGCGCTTGGCTCTTGGTCGAGTCCGTGATGAACGAGTAAAAATACGGCAGCCAGTCGGGCTTAGAACTCGCCGAAGAGTTGTCGTAAGACTCATCACACCAGACCATAAAGTCCAGAGGGGACATTTCAGTTGGCGCATCAAACTCGTCGGTGTCTTCGTCAGTGTGATATTCAACCCAGCGATCTAGGACCTTCTGGGCCTGACGCATCTGATATGAAGTTGCAGGCCTAGCTTCATTCGCAATCTGAAAAGCGGCTGCCAGAATATCTGTGCAGCCCGGAGTTGGAATGACGCCGGCCATGAGCATCGCACCCATTGCCGGCGTCCACGAATCGAGCGCATAAAAGCGCAGGATCAACGTATTTAGCCGGTCGCGCTCTTTGAGGTCATCCGAGACAGGGTTTGACATATTGTTTGACGAAAAGTGGCGCTTCTGTCCCAACATTGTGCCAAGTAATCAGTCCACACAGTTACGGCCGCTGTCACTGCCGCTGTTTATTCGCAACTTGTCGGTAAGTTTGTCGGCCAGTGACGAAGTGCTTCGCTGAACTTGCCTGCCAGCGACGCGATTTACTCCGCTTTTTAGGGCTTCTCTGGTTACTTCTTGGTCAGCCGCATCCGGATAGAACTCTTCGACGATATCCACACTGTCCTCAGCAGACTCTTCGAACATTCCGTCCCCCAGACTTTGCCTCGCAGTTGCATCAAGCGCCATCTGATCGAAGCCGCTGGCTTTGCGCGCATCCCAATCGGTTCGTGCTTGGGCGATCCCCTCCTGCATAGTCATGCCGCCACGCAGCGTCAAATCGACGTAGTAGATTGGCGCCCGATGCGATTGTGTGGTGGACTTGCCGCGCAGGCGAAGTTCCAGCGGCAGCGTGGACAGCAGCCCCCCGGACACGGCATGAAAGTAGCGCAGCCGGGTAGACAAGGTGCGGATGCTGTTGAACCCCGTCGTGCGAAACACAAAGGTGCTCAGCTCGTCGTCATCGCCGATCCGCACATTGAGCCGCCCAAACGGCTTGCAGCCTTTCTGAGCCAGTTCGCATCCCTCTGGTGTAGGGCACGGCATGGACTGGATGCCAGAGTTGGTTGAGCGTCTACAGGTTTCGCCATTGCCTACACACAGCGGCCGACCGGTCTGCCGGTCAAACAAGCTGTAGCTGGCGCGCATGTTCAGGTCCGGATCGTCGAACAGCAGCCGCACTGGGATCTGGCGCAGCTTCGTGTTGGCCTGGCGCAGTGTTTCGTTCAGTGGGTGAGGCACCCAGCCGTCCTTGTTTTGCACCTGGCTGGTGAGGGTGAATTCGTCGTCCTTCTCGGGTAGTCGTTTGCCGTTTCTCTCGACAACCTTGCCGATGGAAATCCGCCCGACGATGGGCGGCGTTAGAGCCAGTCCTTTGAGCATGATGATGTCGTCCTTGTTGAGTTTGATGGTTTCAGCCGGTCACTAGAAAGCGGCGTGAGCCAGGCCTGTTAGTCATGAAGCAGCGAGCCAGTTCGGGTTCGTCCTTGCAAAGCCGGGCTGCATCCAGCACTTGAGAGTCCTTGCTTCGCTTCCAGGTCACTTCGCCAGTTTCAAAGAGGGCCTTTGTGGCGTCGCCCATGTGCTGCTGAATGCGCTGCTTGAGCTGCGCTTCGAGCTGGTTTTGCTGGCCCAGCACCTGCCGCACGGCCAGCAAGTCTGAAAAGACGCCAGACATTGCAAAGTCTGCTGACAGGTCCAGCGTTTGCCCTGAGTCCTGTGGATAGAGCGCCCGCAAGGCGGTGTCAGCGGAATCTGAGCCATCGGCGGGTGGGGCCACGTCGTCCACGACATAGCGCCAGAACTTCCTTTCCAGTTCGATAAGCCGTTGGATCAGGGCTTCGTCTCGCTCGATGCGGTGGACCTGCAAATCCTGCCCACCCAAGAGCACGGCGACGTCAGCGGCCTGCTTGCCGGTCACAGCCAACTGATGCATGACCTGAATCTGCACGTACTCAGGAACACCGTCTTTCCACAGCCTGGCGCCGTTGATGCCGGCCGTTTTGCATTCAAGAATCTGAACGTCGGGAGCGCCAGTGACTTCCCGGTCGATGTTGGCCAGCATCCATGGCTCATCCGGATGCTGCAGCACGGCGTTGATGCGCCGCACCCGGTTGCTGGTTCGGCGCGTGTAGTGCGCGGCGACGATGGGCTCCAACAATGTGCCCCAGTACATCGGGCTGGTTTCGTCATTGGGATCGGTCTTGGGCAGGTTGGCGTCCCGCCCGGTTTTCTCCATCCAAAGCTGCAACTGAGATTTGTATGGATTCAGGCCGACAGCGGCGCCGGCATCCGAACTGCCGATTCCGCCTTTGCGGACTTCGAGCCACTCGTCGCGGTCCAAGTTTGTGGTTTTGACGAGCCTCAATGCAGGCTTGCGTGATGTGGGTGGATTGGATGATTGGGGGAGTGCCATGAAAGCTCCTTATTGCGAATGGTTTTGACTCAGATGAAATAAAGCCCCGGCCCACGCAAGGTGGGTCGGGGCTTATGCCGTCGGGGTTGGCGAGTGAGACGCAGTTTTCGATGTAGCCTCAAGAGATCAACTGCAAGGCTTGATCCAGCGCGCGCTGCTTTAGGTTGGCGCCTTGGCCGAACCAAGCGCTGTCAAGTCTGTACTCTTGGTTGCGGGCCTTGCGCTCGTGGTCAACGAACTCAGTGACGGCATTGAGCAAGCCCCAGGCGGTGCCTTTGGCTGCGGCCAGTTCCGCACCCTGGCCCGTGCCGTCAAACAGCGCCTGTACCTTTTTCAAGGCACGTTCGTTGTTCAACCCTGTCGAGCTGTCGCCCTGGAAATCCGATTGGCAGATGACCTTGAGGAAGTAGTTCATAGCTTCATGGCTCTTGACCCGACGCTCAGACAGGGTCTTCATGCGGTACATGAAGCTGTCCCACTGCGACACTGCGATGCCCAATTGCTTCTTGACGGCGAGCGCATCAAAGCTGGTGCGATGCGGAACCTTGATGGCGCTGCTGGCGCCGTTCAGCGCGATGGTTAGGGTGTTGTTGCAAACCACCCGAACGGTCGTCGGCGTTGCCGTGGTGGCCAGCGTGCCGTCGCACGATGTGGCCAGCAGCAAGTAGCCTTTGACGACATCATTGCCCTTGAGTACTGATTCCTTGCCGGTGCGTGCCAGTGCCCAAAACTTCTTGCCCGCTTTGAGGACGCCTGCCGTCTCCAGCTCAAAGCCTGAGACTTCCGTCAGATCCCGGTAGAACTCCAGCACCTCGCGCGGCTGCACCACCTGGTAACGGTCACTGACGACGGACAGCGGCGCTTTGGTATCGCTGCGGTAGAGCACCATCTGATCGGCGAATGACATGACGGCGCCCAGCGTGCCGGCTTGCTCGGTCATGTACCGGACCGGCGTCGAGCAGATGTTCCAGTTCATGCCGGCTTTGTCGGCCCAGACTTCGATTGGCTGCTTGGGCGGCAGTTTGCTGCCGAGTTCGTGCCACGGTGTTTCGCCGACGTAGGCCATGGATTCGAGAAGGTGTGCCATTTGAATTTCCTTGTGAGGTTGGATAAGTTCAGACGTGCCAAGGTGGCCTGCGGGCTCAGGGCCTACAGGCATAGGTCAGTCATAGGTGGTGAACGGGAAAGGAAAGTGCAGCCGGGATCGGCATGCAGTGCGTAGAGCGCCGGAAGGTCGACTTCAGTCAGTTGACGCTGATGGTGCTGGGCGTGGTGCCAAGTTGAATGTGAATCCGCAGTCAAGGCAGCGGTAGGCATCGAAAACATGCTCGTCTAGCGCCGAGCCCAGGGCGTGGCCGATGGAGCAACCGGAGACACCGCCTAGCAGGCCGCCGAGAATCGCACCAGAGATCGCGCCGACGGCAGCGGCCTGTGGCGACGCTTTGATGCCCAGCGATGCGCCCAATTTGGCGCCGCTCCAGGCGTGAGAAGCGCCACGGGCCGCGCCCGCAACAGCGCCCAGCGAACCAGCAGCCCACTTGCCGAGATCGCGCCGGCAGCACGATGACGATTTACAGCGGGGGCATGCGTTTGTCATGCGTCGGCCATTTCGATTTGAGGGAGGTGATGTACTGGAACATCCCAACGGCAGACAGTGCGCCAGACGCGAATGCGATGGCAAATGCTGCGAGGTAATCCAGCGGGGAATCGTTGAATTTCATGCTTTATTCCGAGGGTGGTTTTGAAGGGTTGGGTGCGCGGGCGTAGGTTTGAGTGGATCGCGAAGCCTCCGTGGTTTGATGCAGGTGAGTTCGTTCACTGCGCGTGTTGATTGCTGACGGCATAAGGCCCGGTCTGATCTTGCGATCAGCCGGGCCTGTGGGCTTAGGGGTTAGAAGGAGGCAAGCAACACGGCATCGTGTGCTGCACGACGGCTAAGCGTTCCGTACGCGTCCAAGTCAGTGATATGTGCCTGAAAATGGCTTCAATCGAGTCGGAGAGTTGCGCGGTCCGAGGTACCTAATTCGGACTCAAGCAGACACTTGATCCGAGCCAGTCCAATCATTCATTCATTCATTCGAGTCGAACCAGCCTGCCATTTGGATTTGATACCTCCGCACTGGTACGCACGTTTGAAACCATCAGTTGGCTACGCAACCGAAAGCATACTCAGCACGGAACCTTCGGGAAGCTTGATCGACTGCGACCAGACCTCCATTCGATAAGTGCCGGGGCCGCTGATCCAGCGCGAGGCACTTTCTCGCTTCGGGCGGCTCAGCCCTTTGGCTACCCCAAAAGCCATTTCGAACGCGATTGTGTCTTGATGCAATTCGTTGAGGATGTAGAAATCAGTTGAGAAGTCTCGGCTACGCCTGGACCACTTCAATCTACGCTGATCGTGGCAGGTGATAGCGATCGGCACCTTGGCACGTTGGAGCAACTTCAAGGCGGATGCAGTCAGACTGGCATGAAAATCGCCGCCCATTGCATTCGCGAGATCAAGGCTCGGCCTGCGATCAGCGACCCAAGGCCAAACTAGGTAGTCAGGAAGAATCAATTGGCTGGCAAAGCTGTTGGCGTCTGCCTCAATGGTCTTGGCTTCAGCGTTCTGCGGCCCAATGTCGGTGCTGGTGCACTTGAACGACGTACGCTGTGCGTCCTGCATCCAGTGGGCCAACTCATGTCCCAATGAGAAGCGCCTTCGTCCGAGGCTATCGTCTACGGCGACGCTAATGACGGCACGATCGCCGGCGGCCACTAAGCGTGCCGCGCATCCATCAAGCCTTCTGTAGACGACGTGGGCGCCCCTGGCACCTGCAATGGCCTCCAAGTCAATGTGCTCGGGCTTCCTGACTCCATGTCCCCAAAGCAGGCGCTCCGGGCGGCTGAGCCCGTCGACATCAACGACCATCATCGGTATCCGGGATCTTGCCCATCAGCACAAGATCGTCATAGAGCGTTTCCAAGTCGGCATCACTTTGGCGGCTTCCTTCTCGGAAGGCAGTAGCCAACTTTGGTTCTGCCGCAAAGGCTTGCGCAATGCGCTCCTTTATTCGATCCAGGGTAGGCCGCATCGACTTCTTGGGGCCCACACCGACTTGCATAGCCACCTTGGCAGCCACAGCTTGTTGACGAAGGCTGGCTGCCAGAACCTCATCGAGACTCACCGCAATGCTGCACGCCAATTGATCGGGATCGATGCCGTCAGCGGCGAACTCGGCCCGAATATCTTCGTCAGACGCAGCTTCGAGGTCTTTAAGTGCAAGGGCTCGAATTGCATCGAGCGTCTTTCGTGTTTCGTTGCTCATCGCTGTCTCCTTCCAGGCATTAGCTTGTCCACCTGCCTCCTAAGCCTGCGCCGTGCGGAGTCGTAGGCCTTCTGATCGAGATCAAACAAGGCAAGTACCTCTGCTACCGGCATGTCTGCCTTCTCCCCCTCAATGACAGCGAGTACGTCTTGGTCGTCCTTGAAATGAGTCTCAATGACGTGTGCGTCGGCCTGAGCCCGTTGCTGCCTTTCATTCGTTTCCTCCGCCTCAATGGCCTGATCTACGAAATCCGTGGTCCAGAGACCAGCACGGTGAATCACTGTGTCCACGTCCCCAGCCTCGCCCGCCAAAGCCTCCAATCGATCAGTTTTGGTTTGACTAACCGACTCGCGGGATGAATCAGCAATGCTATCCATGCATCCAGACAAAAAGGCCGGAAACTGCACCCGATCAATGGGCCATGGACGGCCGCGTTCACCGTCCTGCTTGGATCCGCTAGCAGCGACGAGGGCGCGCTTGACCGCCTCATTGAACAACTCTTTGGGGTCCGCGTACTCGGTACCCCAGACAAGCAGGCGGGCTCTTGCGAACAATCGCAACAGCTCAGCGGTAGTGAGTCTCGTCAGCGCACTGGATAGCTCATCGATATTGGCATGGCGTTCTGAAAACGGTTTTGTTGGCACGGCTCCTCCCTGGGCTTTTATGTGTGCGGTTGCCATTTTCCACGCGGACAGCGATCTGGCAGTTGTCCGCGCCGGATTTGGCAACCGCACACCTATGTAGCAGCAATCACGCTGCGACAAGGAGTCTCGATATGAGCAAACGCAATCAGCATGTTGTCCCTCGCGAAGACGGATGGGCCGTCCGGGGCGCCGGAGCCCAACGTGACACCCAAGTGTTCGACCGCAAGCAAGATGCGGTGGAACGTGCGCGGGAGATCTCGCAGAACCAGAAGTCCGAATTGATAGTCCATGGCCAGAACGGCCAGATTCAATACAAGGACAGTCACGGCAGCGACACGTTTCCGCCTAGGGGGTAAGCATGGCAAGATGTACAGCTCCAGTCGAAGGCCATCGCTCATCTAGCGCTGCAGCGGCCTGCCCTGCATGCCGTGGCAGCTATGGTCGTAGATACAGTGGTTACAGCAGTTATGGCAGCGGCTACAGTTCGTCCTACTCGTCGAGCGGCAGCAACAGCTACAGCAGCGGAGGCAGACCCAGCGGAGGCGGCAGTTCAAGGCCGCGCTGGTCGCGCGCCAGTTCATCTGTTTCGTACACTCCCGCTCAAGTGGCGACCCTCACGCCGGTACGCGAAGCCGTTGAAAGGGAAGCGGCGGCGAGGCCAGAGCTTCGGGATTGTTTCCTCTGCCACGCTTGGGACGACCGGCAAGGATCAGCCAAACAACTGCACGATTTGTTAGAAGCAGTTGGTGTCAAAGTTTGGTTCAGCGAAAAAGATCTTGGCCTTGGCGTACCGATGATGCGCGCCATCGACAAGGGCTTAGCGTCCTCGAAAATAGGGCTCGTCTTGGTGACCCCTGCATTGCTTACACGCCTACCGAAAGAGGGCGTCGCAGACAAAGAACTTTCGACACTCCTGCAGGGCAACCGGCTCGTGCCCATCGTTCACGGTACGACATACACAGCGCTCCGCGATGTCAGCCCCATGCTTGCTTCGAGAAGCGGCCTTGACACGTCAGAAGATTCGATGGCAGTAGTCGCAACCAAGATTGCCGAGCTTGTTGCCGTTTGGAGTTGACAGGGATAACGGCCTAGCCGGCCAGTCCTGAGTGCCTGGGCACGGCGAACCGTTGGCCGATGAACGACTAAAAGCCGCAATTCGGCCGCGAACAGCAACGACGCCACCCTTTCCCCGAGCACAACCATCATTAGCCTATTGAAAGGCGAGTCCTGAGCACTACTATGTCTGCAACCACTGAAAACGACTTCACCCAAGCCACCATTTTGCAGCTCCAGAAACGCGCGGGGAATCACTGTTCGAAGCCCGACTGCTGTTGCGTGACTACTGGGCCGAACGAAGAGCAAAAAAAATCTACGTCTATCGGTGTCGCGTCGCACATCAAGGCAAGGTCGCCTGGCGGTCCGCGGTTCGACCCGAACCAGACCCCTGAACAGCGCCGCTCAATCGAAAACGGAATCTGGCTCTGTCAGAACCACGCACGCGAGATAGACGTGAATCCGGATGCGTATGGATCAGAGCTGTTGTTTCGTTGGCGTTCCGCAAGGGAAGCTTGGGCAACTGAACAACTAGGTCGTCCTCGCCCGGAAGAACAGCCTGCTCGGCCGCAGTCAGGCTGGGAATGCCCGTTTTGCCAGACCCCAACGCCTACGGGCGCGAGGGTCTGTCTTGGATGCGATGCGGATATTGTCTATGGGTTGACCCAGAAGCAGCGCAGCGATGTAGTGAAAGCAGCTCTTATGGGTGGCGGCCTAGTGGGCGCCATCCTGATGATTGTGCTTCCCACGTGGGTGCATGACTTCTTCCTGAACTACCTACGCTTGAAAGTCGCCGCCGGATGGGGGCTGGGCATCTTTGCCCTTATTCCAATTGGCGTGCTAGCAATCTTCACGGTTTACTATTTTGTAAATCGTGAGGAAGCCAAGGCACGAGCGAAACCGCCGACTTATGTTCGTCGCACAAGCTAGCGCTAACCCTTCCTGCTTCGGACTTGAGCGAACTCCTCATTTTTGCCGTTTACTAGGCTTCGTAGGACCAGCGCAGAATCTTCCGATTCGCCACGCGCTGCATGCGCAAGACGGATTGGGGGCGCAAGGTGCCGAATTTATGCCAGTTCCTGCAAAGAAACAGCTATCGCCGCAATGCAGGCATCAGTACCGTCGCCAACACAACCGCTCCGGGCATTGCAGTCACCCAAAACCGTGCGACAGATCTATACGACCGAGAACTTGGCCGACTAAACGAATCGGAATGCTAGGCCGATTTGGATCGGACTATGTGGCCAATTTGACTGGAACTGCAGTCAAAGCCCAGTCCGATGCGCGACGCCCAGTTTGCGCATAGTCGCCGCCTCAAACAGCTTTGACCAACTTGGGCGTTCCACCCTCGGTTTTCAATGCATTGAAGCTCACACCGGCTTGTTCCAGAACCCACGCCTCAATGCGCTCATGATGGACGCGCAGCAGATCGAGTGGGCGCCGCTTGTAGTGCTTCTCGGCGGTGGCACTCGGCTTGTGCCCCTGAATTTGCGCAACCACACCCGATGGGATTTCCAGCCACTCAGTCAGGCTTGCGAAGCTGCGACGCAACCCATGTAACGTTAAACCTTCAAGACCTACAGCAGCACAAACGCAGCGATGAGCGCTGCTGGGATCGGTCAGATGCCCTGAAACACTGGCCTGAACAAGCACACCTGTTGGGGCGACGGAGCCCTTGCGTACATGCTTGGCCTGCCTGCGCTTTATGCTGGCAGGGTCAAGGCTCAAAGCGCGTGTGCTGGAAAAAACCCACTCATTGCGCCGTGGTAGCTTGGCAAGAATATGAGCAACATAGGGTGTCAGCGGAATCACGCGTTCGCCTTCCACTTTGTCTCGAATGGTCATGCCCTTCCACTGAGTGTTCAGATCTTCCCAGCGAAGCGTCAGCACTTCGCCAGGACGGGCTCCGGTCAAAAGCAGCGTCTGCAGGTAGGCTGCGATGACCGGGTTTTGAATGTTGCAGACTGCTGCAAACCAAACCGACAACTGCTCGCGTTGCAAGGCATCATCTTTAACAGCGGCCTTCCCCAACGCTTCACGGGCCTTTTTTGTTTTAGCGGGGTTGGTCGTCGAAAGCAACTGAGAATACTCGGCGTGCTCGGCACACCAGTTCAGAAACACCTTCAGGCAGCGCCAGCATAGGCGGGCGTATGTCGGCCGAGTCTTTGCCTGTTCGGTAGCCCATGCCTCAATGCGGGTCGACGTCAATTCCCGCAATGGCGTTCCCAACAAGGAAAAGACCGGGCCGGCCAACGTTCTGGGTCGCTCGCCCGACTTGAGCAATTTTACGCCGCGCTTCGCCAATTCCCCTCCGGCTTTAGCCATCTTCAGATGGTCGGCGTAATGGCGCTCGCCCCAATGCTCGCGGCGCTCGGCAACGTAAATCTCCCACACTGCGCCGACGGTCACATCAGCCAACCGATCTGCTTCGACCTGCGCGGCCTCTTCAACCTTCCTCGCCACGGCAGCAGCTACTTTCTGCCGCTCCAACTCGCGTGGGTCCTGCCCGTTGTCGACCAGTTGCTTCAATTCAACCGCTCGCTTGCGGGCGGCGTCAAGAGTCCAGTCAGTAGCCGTTCCGATACCGACACGCAAAGTGGAGCCGTTCAGTCTGCCTTCGAAGGCATAGGTTTTACGGCCGGTAGGGGTAACGCGAAGCATCAACGATGGAGCCTCGGTGTCCCAAAGGAACGCTTGGGACTTGCCTTCTGGGCACGCGAATGCCGCCACTCTACCCACCGTCAATCGAACTCTGCTGTTGTCCTGGCCCATATCCGCTCCTTTTGCCTGTAGGCAATCTGTAGGCAATCTGTAGGCAAATTCAATCCATTCGGATCAATTTCACTCAACAAGAAGTTCACCACAAATCACCTCAAGTTGTTGATTTTACTAGATAAAATCAACGCAAATCAGCAAAAACGAATTCATTAAAAAGCGGAATCATAATCCGCAGGTCCGGGGTTCGAATCCCTGAAGCGCCACCAATACCAAGACCCCTGGTAGATCAATGATTTACCAGGGGTTTTCCGTTTCCGGGGGTCCACATGGCAGGTCCACATCATCATGGGCACCCGGCGACCCGCACGTCTATACCAGAAAAATTCTGGCGTCTTCTTCATCCGCATCCTGTTGGCCACGTCAAAGTTGGCCCGATCTGAAAAAGGCCAAACTAAACAGGAGTTAAGACGGTCCCTCGGCACGAAAAGCGTGACCGTCGCACGTAGTATTTCTTCATACATGAACGCGCTGTTGGAGCGTGTTTCGATCGATGAAAGAACTGCTGTCGTGAACCAATACCTCCCTCACGCAATCAATACCTGGACCTTGCCTGGCGGCGTGCAGGCCTCCGGCGAGGACGACCAGCGTCGGCTGTCGGCCTTCCTGAAAGCACACCCGCTGATCGAACAGGCGCTCGCGCAGCGCATCGCGAACGCACCGTGGACGACCCCTCCAGCTGCGCCGCAACATCAGTCAATCTTGCCGGCGATCTCGCTGCATGAATCGGCGATCTCCGTCGAACCCCTGCCCCAAGCCCAGGCAAGCGCATTGCCGTCCCCACGACCCACGGAGGGAACACGGGGCGCAATCGAAGACGACAGGCAGCGCCGGGGTCACCGCGATCCCCTCGATTGGCCAAAGCAGCCCACACGGCTCAGCTCGGCTCGAGCCAAGTACATAGCTCGCTACCAGAAGTTGAACAGGCAAAATGATCGAACCCAGATCGACAAGGATCGGATCCTCGATCAGTTCGAAGAGTTCCTTCAACGCCACTACCCCGAGTTGGGACCAGACCCATGGGTTCATGCCATCGACAGCTCCCACGTCAGCGCCTTTCTGGAAGAGCAGGCGGATCGTCCTGGCAAACGAGTGCTGAATGATGGCGAGCAGAGCAAGGCCGCGCCGACCACCATGCTGAAGAAGCTCAGCGACATGAGCCACTTCTTCACCTACCAACGGACGATCGCCAAAGCCACAAAGGAGGACATCGCTGGCGATCTGGCCGACGAGGCCGAGACCTGGAAGCAGCAGGCCTCGGAGGCCGCCGTGCACTACCAGCCCTTCACCACCTCTCATATCAAACGGATCTTCGACCCTACGACATTCCTCGGTTTCAATCGTGACCCGGACTACTTCTTCGCTCCGCTTCTGGGTCTCCACCTGGGGCTACGACTCGGAGATTTCGTAAGAACCAAAGTTGCCGACATCGGTCACTTGAAGGAAATCGATGTCTGGTACATCGACGTCACGCCGGAAGATGCCAAGAACGCCAACTCAGTGCGGCGTCTTCCCATCACCGACGGGCTGATCCGTGCCGGCTTTCTGGACTATGTCGAACACGTCCGCAAGTTGGGGGCGATCTATCTGTTTCCTCATCGCGATTGGTCCACGGCCACGGCAAAGTCAAAGCCGTCGAAGAATCAGTCCGCCCATTTTGGCAAGTACATGGACAGCATCGACCTCAGCGATCCGATGCTGGTCTTCCATTCGTTCCGGCATACGGTCATCTCAGCGATGCAAGACGCTGGCGTGCCCTTGGCACATGCGATGCAGATTGCGGGTCATGAGGCCATGGACCATGCCGTCCGCACAAACCAGATCACCAAGGAACAAGCTCGCAGCGTGCACCTCTCCGTGTATACGCATGCCGACCTAGCACGGCTGGGCGTCGACTATCCGATCCTGAAACTCAAAGACGCGCTGGAACGCAGCATCAAGGCGCCTATTGACTACGCGCGCCTGGCGAAGGCCGGCTCGATCGTGACAGAGCATCTAAAAAGGGTCGGCGGGGAGTTCCGGTCGGGCTGGGCGCCGCAGAAGGCACGATACACGGAGGAGATGGCGAAACGGATCCGAAGACCATGCCTGCTCCACGACAAGCGCGGCTTCCAGACTCAACGGAACCTCGCAGCATGACGGTGATAGGCTTACCCAGGACAGCTCGATTAGAATGTAGCTTGGCTTGGGTCTTGGGGGTCCACTCCCGGGGTCCATTTCCCTGAGTCGCTGAATTCCCGGCAGCGACTCCAAGTCATTGATTACCAACAAGTTTTTGTGCTGGATAGGTTTGCTCGGGGTTAGTCCCTGAAGCGCCACCAAAATTATCTAGGTGTGACAAGCACTTAGAAGAAAAGCCACCCTAGGGTGGCTTTTTGCTTTGTGGCTGGCAATTCTTACTTAGGCGAGCGACTCGCCATCGCCTTCGCCCTTACTCAATTGCTTTGGTTCACCGCTCGGTAGCGGACTCCGCAAAGGTCGAGCAAAGCTCCTCCCACTCTCCCCATGTTGACTCCTGCACTTCCAATCCATCCAGCGACGCGGCCTGTACTTGTTCGGAACGATTGGCGGTTAGAAAGGCCCAAACCGCCGCAGCAAGACCTGGAGCCGCGTTCGGCTCAGATGATGCTATTGCCATTGCTTTTGCTTTTACGTTCCCCATTGCGCTTTCCGTTGCGGTGACGGCACTCGGTTGCTGATGCATTGCCTGCCGTCTCCAGTGATATGCCGCTAGCATCGACGCTGGCCTCTTTTTGCACCATCCCCCAATGGGGCGAACCGGCCCGAGTCCGAAGGCGAAACCGAGTACTTTTACCGCTGACGCATCGCCCTCGACAGCATCAACACCGGCACCAAGCCCACCAGCACGATGGCCAAGGACGGCAACGCCGCTTCGCCCAAACGCTCGTCTCGCGCCAACTGATAAGCAACCACCGCCAAGGTGTCACTGTTGAAGGGCCGCAACACCAAGGTGGCAGGCAACTCCTTCATCACATCGACAAACACCAGCAAGGCGGCGGCCAGGGCCGAGCGCGCCAACAAGGGCGCATGCAAACTCATGAACAGTCGGCGCCTGGATGCACCAAGAAGCCGGGCGGTTTCATCCACCGTCGGCGAGATCCGCGCATAGCCGGCCTCGACCGAATGCAGCGCCACACCGGAGAAGCGCACCAGATAGGCATAAATCAGGCCGGTGCTGGTGCCCGTGACAATCGCCGTCAAGCCCAAATTCGGCGCATGCTCCTGCAACCAACCCAAGGGCAGCAAGATGCCCACGGCGATGACCGCGCCCGGCACCGCGTAACCGAGCGAGACAATGCGCGTCGCGGCACCCAGCAAGCGTCCGCCGGCAGCAATCCGCGCCGCATAGGCCAGCACCAGCGCCAGTGCCACCGCCAATAGCGCCGAGATTCCGGCCAACTGAAGGCTGGTCCAGGCCCATTGGACAAAGCGCGCCAAGGGCAAACCAAACTCACCATAGTTTGCTTCCAAGTACATCAGCTTCAGCAAGGCGAGCACCGGCAGCGCAAAGCCCAGCAGCACCGGCAGACCGCACAGCAAGACCGCCCCCGCTGCCGACCAGCCATACAGCCGCAAGGGCCTGGCTTCGGCTGCATGTTGCGCACCGGATCGGCTGCTGGCGAAACGCAGCCTAGCTTGCGCGCGGCGCTCTACCCATAGCAGGGCCGCCACCGCAATCAACAAAAAAGAGGCCAACTGCGCGGCGGCCATGCGGTCATTCATTACCAACCAGGCCTTGTAGATGCCGGTGGTCAAGGTGTTCAGACCAAAGTAGGCGCCGACACCGTAATCGGCCAGAGTTTCCATCAAGGCCAGCGCCACGCCAGCCGCCAAGGCCGGACGCGCCAGCGGCAGTGCCACCTCACGAACCCTGCGCCAGGTGCCTGCCCCCAAGATGCGAGCAGTTTCCATCAGCGTGACACCGCGTTCCTGCAAGGCCGTGCGGGTCAGCAAATAGACATAGGGGTAGAGACAGAGCACAAACAAAAGCACCGCCCCCGGCAGGCTGCGCACATCGGACCAGAGCGCCCCCTGAGCGCCGGTCACGGCGCGCAGCCAGGTCTGCAGCGCGCCGCTGTATTGCAAGGCATCGGTGTAGGCGTAAGCAGCCACATAGGCGGGCATTGCCATCGGCAGCAACAAGGCCCACTCGAACCAGCCCCGCCCAGGGAAATCAAACAGACTGATAGCGGCGGCCGTGGCCCCGCCCAACAAGGCCACACCAATCGCCACGCTAAAGGAAAGGATCAAAGATGAGGCCGCATATTCCGGCAAAACAGTCGCGAACTGGTGCCTCAACACGCCCCAAGCCTGCTCGTCCAAACCGAACCAAGACCCCAGGATGCCCAGCACCGGGACAGCCAACATGAGGCAAACAATGGTGATCAGACGCAACATGAAAAATAGGAGAGATACGAAGTGAAGGCTTGCCGACAAGGACGAAACAGCGCCAAGGACGAATGCGAACGAGGCGCGTTCTATCCAATACCGGCGGCCCGCTATCATACGGGCCATGTTTCTAGCCCTCGACCAGATCGGGCTGCGCTACCCCGGTGCAGCTCAGCCTCATCTGCAGCCCCATGCGAGCGCCGCCGCCGGCCCCAGACGCGGTGCGGTTGAGGCCTTGAGTCTGAATTTGGCCAAAGGTCAAATCGGTGTGCTGATAGGTCCCTCGGGTTGCGGCAAGACATCGGTCCTGCGCTGCATTGCCGGTCTGGAGCGCTTGCACAGTGGCCGCATCAGCATTGCCGGAGAGCTTTTGGCCGACGCCAACCAAGGCCTGCATCTGAACCCGGAAGAGCGTCGCATCGGCATGGTGTTCCAGGACTACGCCTTGTTCCCCCATCTCAGCGTGGCCGACAACATTGGCTTTGGCCTGCGCCATCTGAGCCGCCCGACTCGCACAGCGCGCATCAATGAAATGCTGGATCTGGTCGGCTTGGCCCATGCCGCCAAGCGCGCGCCGCACCAACTCTCAGGCGGGCAGCAGCAGCGCGTAGCCCTGGCTCGCGCCTTGGCGCCGGCGCCACGACTGCTTTTGCTGGATGAACCGTTCTCCAGCCTCGACGTCGATTTGCGCGAGCATTTATCGCAAGAACTGCGGGCGATCTTGAAGGCCAGCGGCACCACCGCGCTCTTCGTCACCCATGACCAGGCCGAGGCCTTTGCGATCGGCGACGTGGTCGGCGTGATGAACCGCGGCAGCCTCGAACAATGGGACGCACCCTATTCCGTTTACCACCGCCCGGCGACCCGCTTTGTGGCGGACTTCATCGGGCACAGCGTATTCACGCCCGGCCGCATCGTGCAGGGCGAGCAAGGTCCGGTGGTCTTGACGCCGGTGGGCTCACTGATGGATGCCGAGGCTTGCGCGCTGGCCAGCGCCTTCCCCGGCGGCCTGTGCGACGTGCTGCTGCGTGCCGATGACATCATTCATGACGACTTGGCGCCGGTTAAAGCACAGATCGAACGCAAGGTGTTTCGAGGCGCCGATTTTCTCTACACGCTGAGGCTGGGTTCGGGCGACCGCCTGATGGCCCATGTACCCTCACACCATGACCATCATGTCGGCGAATGGATTGGCATACGCGCCGACGTTGACCATGTGGTGACCTTTGCCAAGCAGGCATCAAGCACCGATTAGGCCTGCCCGCGCCCCGGGCCACCCCAGCCTTTCTGGCATGCCTCGGCAAATACGCGGATTCCGTCTCTTTATTCACTTGAAAGCCCTGATTTGCGCCACCAATCGGGGGTGTATCCCAAGTGGCTGCAAGCGGTGGCCGCATATACTTGTAAAGCGAAATTTGTGCCAACTCAAGGCTGGACAAATACGCAAGGATTCTTGATATTTTCGCTAGACGGATAGGACGGACTCAAATCATGAGTGCCAAATTCAAAGTTGCAGGCTGGCTGGCCTTGGGTGTTGTGGCCGGCGCGCTCACGACCATGCAATTGCAGGCCAACGCACGCAGCAACCTATCACCCCTGCCGCTCGAAGAGTTACAGCAACTCGCCGCCGTGTTCGCGATGATCAAGTCCGATTATGTGGAACCGATCGACGAAAAAAAACTGATCAACGATGCGATTGCCGGCATGGTGGCCGGTCTTGATCCGCACTCGCAGTTTTTCGATAAAAAGAACTTCAAGGAATTCCGCGAAGGCACCACCGGCAAATTCGTCGGCGTCGGCATCGAGATCGGCATGGAAGACGGCTTGGTCAAGGTTGTCTCGCCGATCGAGGGCTCGCCGGCCTTTCGCGCCGGACTCAAAAGCGGCGATTTGATCAGCAAGATCGACGATTCCTTGGTCCGCGGCCTCGGTATCGACCAAGCCGTCAAGCGTATGCGCGGTGAGCTGGGCACCAAGGTGCAACTGACCATCTACCGCAAGAGCGAAAACCGCAGTTTCCCCGTCACCATCGTGCGCGAGGAAATTCACAACCGCAGCGTCCGCGGCAAGATCATCGAACCAGGCTACGCTTGGTTGCGGGTCAGTCAGTTCCAGGACAGCACCGTCGACGATTTCGCCAAGAAGCTTGAAGAGCTTTACAAGCAAGAGCCCAATCTGAAGGGCTTGGTGCTGGATCTGCGCAATGATCCGGGCGGCCTGCTCGAAGCCTCGGTGGCGATTTCTTCTGCTTTCCTGACCAAGGAAGTAGAGGTCGTCAGCACCAACGGCCAAATCGCCGACTCAAAAGCCAGCTTCAAAGCCAGCCCCGACTATTACCTGCGCCGCGGCGGCAGCGATCCGCTGCGCAATTTGCCGGCCGCCTTGAAAAAAGTTCCGATGATTGTGTTGGTCAACGAGGGTTCGGCCTCGGCCAGCGAAATCGTCGCCGGCGCCTTGCAAGACCATAAACGGGCCACCATCATGGGTGCGCAAACCTTCGGCAAAGGCTCGGTGCAAACCGTCCGCCAACTCAGCCCGGAAACAGCGCTGAAGATCACTACCGCGCGCTACTACACACCGAGCGGCCGCTCAATCCAGGCCACCGGCATCCTGCCCGACATCTTGTTGGACGAAACCGCCGAAGGCAATGTGTTCGCCGCCTTGCGCACCCGTGAAGCCGACCTGGAAAAGCATCTGAACAACGGCAAAGAAGAAGTCAAGGACGAAGCCCGCGACAAGGCCCGAGAAGAAGCGCGCGAAAAGCTTGAGGCCGAATACGCCAAAAAGAATGAGCCGCCCAAACCACTGCCCGAATTTGGCAGCGCCGAAGACTTCCAATTGAACCAGGCCTTGAATCATCTGAAGGGTTTGCCGGTGATGGTTTCCAAGACCGCCATCGAACGCAAGGCCGAGGCCAAGTTAGATGACTGAAGCTTAGCCGCTCAGGCCGCAACAGCCCGTCACTTTGGCGGGCTGTTTTACTTTAGGGGCCGGATGGCCGCGCTATGCTTGGGCCCATGAATGACGAGCAATTACTGCGCTACTCGCGCCATATTTTTCTGGACGAAATTGGTATCGAAGGGCAGCAAAGACTGCTGACGTCACACGCCGTAATCATCGGCGCCGGAGGCTTGGGTTCTCCCGCTGCCCTCTACTTGGCCAGTGCCGGGGTAGGCCACATCACCCTGGTTGATGACGACGACGTCGACCTGACCAATCTGCAGCGCCAGATCGTTCACACGGTGGAGCGCGTGGGTTCCCCCAAGGTTGAGTCGGCAGCAAAAGGCTTGGCCGCCATCAACCCCGAGGTTCGCGTCACCGCCTTGCGCCAGCGCGCAGATACCGCTTTGCTCGGCCGACTGGTGGCCTCGGCCTGCGTGGTATTGGACTGCAGCGACAACTTCGCCACCCGCCAAGCCATCAACCGCGCCTGCGTGCAGCATGCCAAGCCGCTAGTGGCCGGGGCAGCCATTGGCTTTGATGGTCAGATCAGCGTCTATGACAGTCGCCAGGCCGCCGCACCTTGCTATGCCTGCGTCTTCCCGCCGGACAGCCAGTTCGAGGAGGCCCGCTGCGCCACCATGGGCGTGTTCGCACCCTTGGTCGGTGTGATTGGCAGCATGCAGGCCGCCGAGGCCCTGAAGTTGCTGCTGGGCATGCCCGCCAGCTTGGCTGGTCGCCTCCAGATGCTGGATGGGCGAAGGATGGAATGGAGTGAAATACTCGTGCAGGCCGACCCGGCTTGCAGCGTCTGTAGCCGCCTCAAAGATAGCTTGCACGCATGAAACAACCATATCACTCAGAAATACGCACGACAATTCCTCGCAGCCTCCCGTAAGCTGCGTCCCGGCACCAGAAGCAGCCAAATAGGTCGACCCCATGAACAAGCGCAAACAGCTGATCGCTCGCAACTTCCCCACCGCCAAGGAAGAAACCCGTGGCTTGGTACCGCAGCCCAATTACGACCATCCGGGCAGCGCCTACCGACTGGCCTTTGACGACAACGAGTTCTTGCTGCGCGATGAGCTACGCCCGGTACGCATGCAGCTCGAGCTCTTGAAGCCGGAATTGATGCAGCAGGAGCAAGGCATCAAGTCGACCATCGTGATGTTCGGCAGCGCCCGCATTGCCGCACAGGACGAAGCCCAAGCGCAGCTGGATCAAGCAAGGCTGGGCGGCGACGCCGAACAGCTCAAACGCGCCGAAATGCAATTGGCGATGAGCCATTACTACGAAGAAGCAAGGCGCTTTGCCGCCCTCGTGACACGCGTCTCAAGCGAGCGTAACAACCCGATTTACGTCGTCACAGGCGGCGGCCCCGGCATCATGGAGGCCGGCAATCGCGGTGCGTTTGAAGCCGGCGGAAAAAGCTTGGGGCTGAACATCGTGCTGCCCTTCGAGCAGCATCCGAACCGCTACATCACGCCCGAGCTGTGCTTTCGCTTTCACTATTTCGCGCTGCGAAAGATGCACTTTCTGATGCGCTCGGTGGCGCTGGTGTGCTTCCCGGGAGGCTTCGGCACGCTCGACGAATTGTTCGAAACCATGACCTTGATCCAGACCGGCAAATGCCGGCGCCGGCCCATCCTGCTGTTCGGGCGCGATTTTTGGACCCGTCTGATCAACTTTGAACTCTTGGTTGAAACCGGCATGATCAGCCCCGCCGACGTGCGCCTGTTCCATTTTGTGGAAAGCGCCGAAGAAGCCTGGGCCTTGCTTGAATCCGAATACGACATGAACCCCGGCGCAAGCAGCGCCGACTAAAGAAGAAAAGGAAGACCGATATGACCACCTTGCGATGCGTATCCCTGATTGGTGTGCCCACCGACATTGGCGCAGGCGCGCGCGGCGCCAGCATGGGCCCTGAAGCGATGCGGGTGGCCGATTTGGCTGCGGCCCTGCGCAGCCACGGCGTCGATGTCGTCGACCGCGGCAACTTGAGCGGCCCGCCCAATCCCTGGTTGCCACCGGTCGACGGCTATCGTCACCTGAACGAAGTGGTCGCCTGGAACCAGTCCGCTCACGACGCTGTTTATGCCGAGCTCAAGGCCGGCCGCATGCCCATCATGCTGGGCGGCGATCACTGCCTGGGGATTGGCTCGATCAGTGCCGTGGCCAAGCACTGCCGCGAGGTGGGCAAGAAGCTGCGTATTCTGTGGCTGGACGCGCACGCCGACTTCAACACCAGCACCTTGACGCCGAGCGGCAATATCCACGGCATGCCGGTCGCCTGCCTGTGCGGTTTTGGCCCTCAAGAGCTGATCGAGATCGGCGGTCAAGTGCCCGCCATCAGCCCGAAGTGGGTACGGCAGATCGGCATCCGCAGCGTTGATGCGGGTGAAAAGCGCTTCGTCCACGAGCAAGACCTCGAAGTCTTCGATATGCGCTATATCGACGAGATGGGCATGCGTCACACCATGGAGTTAGCACTGGCGACCCTGGATGCCAACACGCATTTGCATATCAGTTTCGACGTTGACTTTCTTGACCCCGACATCGCCCCCGGCGTGGGCACCACGGTGCCGGGTGGGCCGACCTACCGTGAAGCCCATCTGTGCATGGAAATGATTGCCAACACCGGCTTCATGGCCTCGCTCGACGTGGTCGAACTGAACCCGGCGCTGGATGTTCAGAACAAGACGGCCAAGGTGGCGGTGGATTTGGTGGAATCTCTTTTTGGCAAATCAACCTTGATGAGAAAGTAAGTTTGCCCTGCCTGCGGCAGACGGCAAATCAACCTTGATGAGAAAGTAAGTTTGCCCTGCCTGCGGCAGATGGCAAGAGCACGTTGATGAGAAGCTTATGCACTTGCGGGACAGACCTTGCTGTACTCAGCGAGCTCTGTCCCCAACCGATCAGATGCCCCGCCTGCGGCACACGGCAAGCTCTCAATCAAGCGCTGACGATCCAGCCCTCCAGGGGATCGATCAGCGCCGGCAAACCATAGCTCGGCCGCCCCTGCCCCCAGGCCGCTTGCAGCAGGCATAAGACGGAATCCAAGCGGTCACCGCTGGCGTCATCGACCAGACCGTCGCGCTGGGCATGGCTGAGTTTCAAGCGCAGGCCCAAGCGCGTGCGGCCTTGCTCCAGCGCCTCGATCAAATCCTTGCGGGCAATCAAGCGCTCGGGAGTCTGCTTGGTCTTGGCGTCACTCTTGTAACTGCGCCGCCCAAGAACTTCCCGTGCCAACAGGCCGGGATAGGCCTCCAAGGCCACACGGCTTGGGTCACCCGCTTGCAGGCCAGGCAGATCAACACCTGCCCGCAGCAACAAGGGCACACCCGCATGCAGCATGAAGGCCACCGGCGGATTGACCCACTTCATGCTCGGCGAGGAACCGGCCGGGCCGTCACAAGCGCGGTGGGCAAATTTGGCACCGACCGGCCGCGCCGCGCAAAATCCGGCAAATTGCTCGCGAATCTCGGCCCGGCTCAAGGCCGTGTAATGCGCGATCAAGGCCGGCCAACTTTGCGGCCAAGCCAGTGTCTGCACCAGTTCGCGCGGCAGGCCAAAGGGGAAATCAAAGCCGCCCAGCCATTCACCCGGTTGAGCCAAAAAATCGCCAAAGTCGGCCAAGCAGTTGAAGCTCAGCATGGCTTCCAACCGCAAGACCTGACCCTGCAGCCGCCCCTGTGCGACGGTGATCGGCTTGCTGCATGTCGGGGCGCTGCTGAAATCTACCCCCATCAAGAGGGTGTTGGAATTTATCGAGCTAGAGTGCATGCTCGACACCATAGCCCAAACCAAGGAAGACTCATGCCTGCAGCCGAGCCCAGCAACAAGCCCACCGCCGAGTCCGACAACAGCAAAACCGCGCTCCCACCGATCGAGCATCTGGTCAGCACCGAACACAAAATGGTGGTCGGCAAGCGCAGCCTGGAGTACACGGCCACTTGCGGCACCCTGCTGCTGCAAGAGGTGCATAGCGAGAACGAAGGCGAGCACAAGGGCCAGTACAAGGGCAAGAAGACCCGCGCCAGCGTCTTCTTCATCGCCTACACGCTGAAGCCCTCGAAAAAGGCCGGCACCGATCGTCCCATTACCTTCAGCTTCAACGGTGGGCCGGGCTCATCCAGCGTCTGGCTGCATCTCGGCCTGCTGGGCCCGCAGCGCGTGCCGACCGACGAGATGGGCCAATGCGGCGCGCCGCCCTATGCGCTGAGCGACAACGAATTCACGCTGCTGACCGAATCGGATCTGGTCTTCATCGACCCCGTCGGCACCGGCCATTCGCGCGTGGCCGAGGGCGAGAAGCTGGCCGAATACCACGAGTACCAGCGCGACCTCGACGCAGTCGGTGAGTTCATCCGCCTCTACCTGACCCGCAACGGCCGCTGGGGAGCGCCCAAATACCTGATCGGCGAAAGCTACGGCACCACGCGCGCCGCCGGCCTGTCACGCCATCTGCAGGAAAAACATAACATCCATCTCAACGGCCTGATGCTAGTGTCGATGGCGGTGGACTTCCAGACCCTGAGCTTCGACCATGGCAACGAGCTGCCCTACCCGCTCTACCTGCCCACCTATGCCGCCACCGCCTGGTATCACAAGGCCTTGAAGCCGGCCATGCAGAAGAAGCCATTGAAAGAAGTTGTCGCCGAGGCGGAGGCTTTTGCCAATGGCGACTATTGGCTGGCGCTGATGCAGGGCTCGCGCCTGAGCGCCGAGCAGCGCCAAAAAGTGGCCGAAAAGCTCGCTCACTTCAGCGGCCTGAGCGTGCAATACCTGTTGCGCTGCGATCTGCGCCCGACCGAGTTCCGCTTCTTCAAGGAGTTGCTGCGTGAGCGCGGGCAGACCGTTGGCCGCCTGGACAGCCGCTTCCTCGGCCTGGACCGGGATGATGCCGGCGAGCACCCGGAAGAAGACGCCGGCATGAACAATCTGGCTGGCGCCTACGCGGTGGGCATCAACCGCTTGCTGCGCGACACGCTCAAGTTCGAGGACGATGCGCCTTATCTGGTGCTGGCACCGATCTGGAACAGCTGGAGCTGGAAGGGTTTCGAGAACAAGTACGTCAATGTCGGCGACAGCCTGCGCCGGGCGATGCACGCCAACCCCGCTATGCGCATCTATGTGGCGAGCGGCTACTACGACCTGGCCACCCCGCATGCGGCCGGCGACTACACGCTCAGCCATCTGGGCCTGCACGAGAAGCTGCAAGGCAATGTTCAGGTCAGCTATTTCGAGGCCGGCCACATGATGTATATCCACCAGCCTTCGCTAGCGCGGATGGCGCAGGAGTTGCGAGCCTTTGTGAAGCAATCCTAGCAAGACCGAAATTCAGCGGTTCGCGATCCAGCGGCGCAGCTCGGCCAGGGGCTGAGCCTTGGCATAACGCCAACCCTGTGCGTAGTGGCAACCCAGACTGCGCAGCACCTCGCATTGGGTCTCGGTCTCCACCCCCTCGGCCACCAATTCCAGTCCGAGTCGGCGGCCCAGATGGATGATGGTCTCGGCAAACACATTGCCATTGTCCTGCCCGATTCTGGCCACAAAGCAACGATCCACCTTCAGGCAATCCACCGGCAAGTCGCTCAGCTGCGAAAGCGAGCTGTAGCCGGTGCCGAAGTCATCGATGGCGACCCGCACACCGAGCGCACGCACTTGAGTCAGGGTGCGCTTGACCATCAGCGGCTCGTCCATCGCCAAGCTCTCGGTAATCTCCAATTCCAGCGCGCCAACCGGCATCTTCTGCGCTTGAATGACCGCACTCAATTGCGCCACCAGGTCGGCATTGCGGAATTGCGCCAGACTGACGTTGACGCCGATGCGGGCGGGTGCGGCCTGATGAGCGCAACTACCTTGCAGGTCCCGCCAATCGGCACAAGCGCGCTCCAACACCCACTGGCCGATCTCGACAATCAAGCCGGACTGCTCGGCCAGGGGCACGAATACATCGGGTGTAGCGACCATGCCCCCCTGGCCATCGGGCCAGCGCAGCAGTGCCTCCAGGCCCTGCACATTGCCGCTGCGCAGACAGATTTGCGGTTGATACCAAAGCTCCAGTTTGCCTGCCTTGAAGTCGACCCGCAGACGCCGCGCCAACTCCAAACGAGTGCGCGACTCCATATCCATTGATGGGCAATAACTGATGAAACTTCGATGCGTCGCCGCCTTGGCAGCCGCGAGCGCAACATTGGCATGGCTGAGCACTTCGGTCGCATCGATGGCCTCGCTGCCGGCCCGACTCAGTTCGTCGTATGAGCAAGCGAAGCTGACGCTGAGGGGATGCTGCTCGATATCGAGGACTTCGTCGAACAAAACTCGCAGCTTGCTTGGATGCACCATGGCGCTGGGACCGACGATACCGAATACATCGCCGCTCAGCCGCGCCAGGCTGCAAGTGAGCGACAGGCTGCTGCGCAACCGCTCGGCTATCGCGACCAAGATGGCATTGCCGATTTCATGACCCCAGGCGTTGTTGATGTCGGCGAAACGCCGCACATCCAGCAAGCTCAAACCCATCGCCTGCTCGGAGCGCCTCGCCTTGCCAATCGCCTGCAGCAACTGCGCCCGATTGCCCAGGCGGGTCAGCGGGTCGTGATAGGCCAAATAGTTCAATTCCTCTATCAACTCAAGATTGTCGAAGCAGGAGGAAATATTGGCGCAAAAGACCTCGACCAACTGCAGATCAAGGTCTTGCAGCGAGGCCGCCGAGCGCAGGTAGACGGCGATGACATGCTTGTCGCTGCGCAGATAGAGTACGGTGGCTTCACCGAGAAAGAGGTGCTGCTGCTCGCGCAAGGCCCGGTCGATCAAGGCCTTGATACGGACGTCGGGCAAATTACTCAAAGGGTGATCGATGCATTCGGCCAAGCGACCGGCGGCAGCGATCACGCGAACGTCCTGCGTCGCTTCGAGCTCGCTCTGCGCTGCACCGGCCTGGATGCAGACGATGCCGTCTGCGGGCAGGCGCAACAAGGCGGCCAGTTGTGTCAGCAGTGCCGCTGAGAAGTTGCTCAGGCCACGCCTATCCATCAGATCTGCCATCGCGTGGACGACCCGGTTCAGCCCGCGCCGGCATTCCTTGATGGTGCTCAGTTGCTCATAGGCCTGCAGGGCGATCTCGATATCGCTCAAGAGCAGGCCGGGGCTCAAGCTGCTGCTGCAACGCAGGCCGCTGACATCGAAACGGCTGAGAAAGTCTGGGGCCGGCGTGGACTTAGCCGAGGCGTAGGGCTGCGGCGCGCCCAACAAAATGCGGACTTCGCGCTGCTGGCAGATCTCGCGAACATATTCGACCAGAACGGGACCTGTGTGGCTGCCGTCGAACAGCGCGGGCAACATGATGAGATGGAAAGCGCCCGCATGCTCCAGCGCCTCCATCAGTTGCTGAGCGGACTGGGTCAGCACCAGCCGTAAGGGCCGCCCCAGCAAATTTCTGCCCTGCAAGGCCTGACTCAGCGCCTGTTGATCTGCACCGCAAGGCTCCAGGGCCAGGATATTCCAATAGGCATCGGCTGCTGGCTCAAGCCCCGGCTCGCCAACCTGAGCTGCAACTTCGGCGGCGCTTTGTTCATCAGCCATGGCTGTATGCAGGGTCTGCAAACTGCTGAAGTTGCTGAAGTTGCGGGTGTTCATGATCGACTCCGGTGTGATTTGAGCCAAGCATTGGGGAGCGCTCAAAACTGCGACCAGCCTTCGGCGGCAGTCTCACTTGCGCCAGCGACCACCTTGCTGCGTGCAGCAGGCTGGCTTGGCTTGGCAGCACTCTGCGCGGCCTTGACCAAGGTCTTGCGAGCCAGTTGAGCCGGGCTACCGGGCCGGCGGCTGGCCGGCAATTCGGGGATGTAGCGCACATTCGCGGCATCTGCGGGCAGCTTGAAGACCCCGACCGTCTGGACCAGATTGCCGGCTTGCTGGCTCATGCTCTGGGCTGCGGCGGCCGCCTCTTCCACCAGCGCGGCATTCTGCTGCGTCACCTGGTCGAGCTGAACCACCGCCTCATTGATCTGGCCGATGCCGCTGGTTTGCTCCACCGTGGAGGCGCTGATCTCGGCGATCAAATCATTGACGCGGCCCACTTGCATGACGATCTCGGTCATGGTGCTGCCGGCGGAGGCGACCAACTGGGTGCCGGCCTCGACCTTCTCGACACTGGTCGCGATCAGTTGCTTGATCTCCTTGGCCGATGCGGCCGAGCGCTGAGCCAGGGCGCGCACCTCGGCGGCCACCACCGCAAAGCCCCGGCCCTGCTCACCGGCCCGGGCAGCCTCGACGGCGGCATTCAGCGCCAGGATATTGGTCTGGAAGGAGATCGTGTCCATCACACCGATGATGTCGACAATCTTCTTGGAGCTGGTGTTGATCTCGTCCATGGTGCGCACCACATTACCGATCACCAGACCGCCCTGCTGGGCCACCGTGGTGGCCGCAATCGCAACCCGGTTGGCCTGAGCGGCGGTGTCGGCGTTATTGCGCACGGTGGCGGTCAGTTGCTCCATCGAGGCGGCGGTTTCTTCCAAGTTGGCGGCCTGCTCTTCGGTGCGCTGCGAGAGGTCATGGTTGCCGCTGGCGATTTGTGCCGAGGCGGTGGCGATCGATTCCGAACCATCCCGCACCTCGGACACCACGTTCAACAAGCTGATATTCATGTCCTCCAAGGCTTGCAGCAATTGGGCCACTTCATCACGGCCCGTCACTTCAATCACGCTGCTCAGGTCACCGGCGGCCACCGTCTGTGCCACCTGCACCGCGCGCATGATGGGGCGCACGATGCTGCGGGTGATCAACCAACCGAGCAGGCCGGCTAGGCACAGGGCGGCAGCCACCGCGCCCAGCATCACACGGGCTACAAAGGCCGCTTGAGCAAAGGCGGCGGCCGCGTCGCCGGCGGTCTCATGCTCCTGGAAGGCCAGCAAGTCGTCCATGCGGTCTTGCCATATCTTGGTAGCCGGGCTGGCCTTGCCCAGCAGCAATTCGCGGGCCTGCTCATCCTGGTCTGCGCGGGCCAAGGCCATCACCTGACTGTTCAAGGGCCGGGCCACCTCGGCGGCCTCGCGCACCTTGGCCTGCAAGGCTTTCTCTTCGGCGCTGGCGTCCATCTTCTCCATCTCGGCGCTGGCGTGCGCGTACTTGGTGCGGGCCGCGTCAATCTTCTTGGCCTCTTCCTCGAGCAAGGTCTTGTCGCTCAAAAGAATCAGCGAACGGGTCACGCGGGAGACGATGTGCACCGACTCCGACATTTCATTGACCAGGCCCAGGCCGTGCATATTGTCATTGACGATTTCGTGAATGGCGGCCTCGCTGCGGTTGTTGCCGATGATGCCGACCGTCGCCACCGCCGCGATCAAGGCGCCCATCAGGCCGAAGCCCAGGGTCAGACGGGTACCGATCTTCAGATTGCTCAATGCGTTCATGATGTTCTCCAAGGTCCGTGGGCGCCGCCGTAGCGGCTTGAGAGGGCTGTGACTAGGTTTGAATCTGCTGCGGAGCTGGCTTGCTTTGTCGCTGGGCAGCAGGTGAAGCAAGATTAAATCATTCAATTCACTCATTCAAGTCAAATCAATCAAATCATCCAATTTATTCACA
Source organism: Roseateles oligotrophus (assembly GCF_025717515.1). Lineage (GTDB taxonomy): Bacteria > Pseudomonadota > Gammaproteobacteria > Burkholderiales > Burkholderiaceae_C > Paucibacter_A > Paucibacter_A oligotrophus. The sequence goes on along the minus strand of NZ_JAJIRN010000008.1, from coordinate 134,037 downwards.
TCATTCATTTCAAATCAATAGCCTATGACTATCATGCAATTTATTCAAAACAAGCTAACATAACGTTCAATTAGGTTGTTTTGATTGATTTGAAATGAGCGAGCGCAAGGCCTCTTACACCACCGCTGCAGCCGCCAAGCGCCTGGGGATTTCGCCGGCCAGCGTGCAGCGCTGGGTCGATGCGGGCCATTTGAAGGGCTGGAAGACCCTCGGGGGGCACCGCCGTATTGACGCCACCAGCGTGGATCTGCTGCTATCCAGACCGGGCGCGGTGGCACTGGACAAGGAGCCCGGGCCACAGCCTGAGACCTCGCCCCCGCCCGCCGCAAAGACCTTGACCGTGCTGCTGGTGGACGATGACGACATCGCCCGCGAATTGCTCGAGATGCAGGTGCGCATCTTGTGCCCCAAGGCCCATGTCTTGTTGGCGGAGAACGGTTTTCAGGCCTTGTTGGCGGTCGGGCGCAGCGCCCCCGATGTGGTGATCACCGATATGGTGATGCCGCATATGAACGGAATCGAGATGGTCCGGGAGCTGCAAGCGATGGCGACCCCGCCCTTGATCATTGCGGTGTCAAGCCAGACCCGCGAAAACCTGGCCCGGCTGGGTGGCCTGCCGGAGCATTTGCTGCTGCTGGCCAAGCCGGTCGATCAGGGGCTGCTGGCCGAGGCCTTGGCGAAGCTCAGGCCTGCCTAAACGCATAGTTCAACTCAGAGGGCGAGAACTTTTGTAGCGAGCGGTAGTCAGGCTAGGCGGACGGCGCACAGGAACCGGAACGTACTCCATGTACGTGAGGATTACGAGCATTCGGCCAACGACGCATGGCGGCCGCGCAGTAAAAAGTTCTCACCCTCTCAGGCTTCGCCGAGTGCCGCTCGCAGCGCAGGCTCAAGCGCCGCAAGTTGCCGCTCGAACGCTTGCAACAAGGCCGGCCAGTCGCTGGAGTCCTCTTGCTGCAAGCTATCCTCCAGCTCACGCGCCGCCTGAGACAAGCCGTCCGCGCCGATGATGGCGGCGGTCGAGATGGCGGTGTGGGCGATCCGGGCGGCAGTGCCGCGCTGGCCGGCGGCCATTGCAGCCCGCATCTCGATGCCATCGTGCAGTCGGGTGGCCAGAAATTTGCGCAGAAATTTGTCGCGCAAATCGCCAAGGCCTTGGCAATGGAGCAGGGCCTTGTCCAGGTCCAGCAGGGCCAAGCCGGGCGCCGTTGCCGAGACAGCGCCCGCTTCAGGCTCGGGCTCCGGCAACCATTTTGCCAAGGTCGCAAACAGCTCACGCGAAGCCACCGGCTTGCTGATGTAGTCGTCCATGCCAGCAGCCGTGCAGCGCGCGCGGTCATCGCTCATCGCCTGCGCCGTCATGGCGATCACGGGCAAGCCAGCCAGCGCCGGATCTTGACGTATCACCCGCGTCGCCTGCAGCCCGTCCAAGACGGGCATCTGCACATCCATCAAGACCAAGTCAAAGCGCTGTGCGCGCAGCAGTTCCAGCGCCTCCTGGCCGTTATTGGCAATTTGCACTTGCATGCCGCCGAGGTCTTGCAGCAAGGTGCAAGCCAACTCCTGATTCATGTCATTGTCTTCAACCAGCAAGACGCGCCGCCCCTTGATGCGCGCCAGCACCGCGCCGTTGAGCGGATCAAGCCCGCCGGGGCGCTGGGTCTCGGCTTCGTCTTGAACACTCAATGGAGACCCAAACGCAATGCCGAGCGCGGCGACCAAGCTCGCCTCGAACACCGGCTTGGCCAAGCAGCCCGCCAAATTCAGCGCCTGCGCCGCCGGCATCAAGGCATTGGCGTCATAAGCCGTCACCAAGATGATCTTTGGAGGCTTACGAAGGCCAAGCTTCTGAATCCGCTCGGCGGCCTGCAGGCCATCCATCTCGGGCATGCGCCAGTCCAACAAAACCAGATCAAAGGGCTCGCCCGCAGCTTCGGCGCTTTGCAAGGCGGCTATGCCGCCGAGAGCGCTGCTGGCCAGCGTCGGCCGGTAGCCCATGGTGTTCAACAGACCCTGCAAAATTTCGCGCGAATTGGCGCTGTCGTCAACAACCAGAATCCGCAAATTCAGCAGCATTGCATCGGGCCCCGGCTTCGGCAAGGGGTTCTCAGCCAGACCGAAGCGCAACGTGAAAGCGAACTCGCTGCCACTGCCGATGCGGCTCTTGACACCGATGCTGCCGCCCATCATCTCCACCAATTGCTTGCTGATGGCCAGGCCCAAACCGGTACCGCCGAATTTACGCGTTATCGAGCTGTCGGCCTGTTGAAACGGCTTGAACAGACCCGCTACCTGCTGCTCGCTCATGCCGATGCCGGTGTCACGCACGGCGAAACGCAAGGTCACCTGCTGGTCAGACAGCTGCTCGGCCGACACCGTCAGCACCACGATCTCGCCGTTATCGCTGAACTTGACCGCATTGCCGCAAAGGTTGATCAGGACCTGGGACAGGCGCAGCGGATCGCCGAGCAAGCGATTCGGCACGGTCACATGGGTGTTGAACAAGAGCTCCAAACCCTTGTCTTGCGCCTTCAGGCCAATCACGGCGGCGACCCGGTCGAACATCTGCTGCAGGGAAAATTCGGTGTGTTCCAGCTGCATCTGACCGGCTTCGATCTTGGAGAAGTCAAGGATGTCGTTGACGATGCTCAGCAAGGCGTCGGCAGCGAGCTTGACGTTGCCGAGGTAGCGTTGCTGCTTGACACTGGGCTCGGTGCTACGCAGGGTCAACTCGGTCATCCCGACGATGGCATTCATCGGCGTGCGAATTTCGTGACTCATATTGGCCAGAAACTCGCTTTTTGCCTGTGTCGCGCTGTGGGCGGCGTCCCGCGCCTGTGCCAACTCGGCAGTGCGCCGGCTGACACGCGCCTCCAATTCGGCGTTCAGTTGCAAAAGCGCCCACTCGCTTTCGCGAGCTTGTGCTTCGGCCTCCATGCAGCGCTTGATCTGCGCGTAAGCACGCAGCGCCACCGACAAGCTGGTGATCAATCGGGCGTGGCCGAATTCGGCCTTGGTGCGGTAGTCATTGATGTCGTAGGCGTTGAAGACATCGAATTCGGGCGCATAGCCGGGCTGGCCGGTGCGCAAAATGATGCGGCACACGTCCATGCCACAGGTCTCGCGAATAAAGGTCACCAACTCCAGGCCCGCATGCTCATGCTCCATCACCACGTCGAGCAAGATCACCGCAAAATCCCGGTCCCTGGCCAAGAGCTCACGCGTTTCGGCGGCGGAAAAGGTATGAATCAACTCAAGGCTGCGGCCGAGAATCTCAATTTTTCTTAAGGCGAAGTCGGTAGCGCGGTGCACCTCGTCGTCGTCGTCCACCACCAAGATGCGCCAACCCACCTGCTGCTGCCGCTGCTGCTCGGTGACGGCATCTGTCAGCATGATGTCGGGCGCAGCCGCGCTGCTTGAATTTGTCGCATCGGCCTCACTGGTCATAGATTCAATCCTCCGTCCTGAACGCCGCCTGCCCCATCAGCAAGGGCCACAGCTCGGCCGCTGGCGCCGGCCGGTGCAGGCCAAAACCTTGCAAGGCCAAGTCCCCTAAACCCAACACAAAATTCTGTTGTTCGGGCGTTTCGATGCCTTCGCAGACAACATCGAGCTGCAACTCACGGGCCAAGGAGATGATGGCCCGCACGATGCAGGTGGTCTGCGGATCGGCGGGAACATCGCGCATGAAGGTGTGGTCTATTTTCAGCCGCTGCACCGGCAGACGCTTCAGGTAGGCCAGACTGGAGTAGCCGGTACCGAAGTCATCGACACTGATGCTAACGCCCAAAGCACGCAGCGCATGCATGACCTCGGCGCAGCCGGCCGGGTCGGCCATCAGCCAACTCTCGGTCAGCTCCAACTCCAGCTTGGCCGGCGGCAGGCCCGACTCGGCCAATGCCGCCGCCACCGTCTGCACAAAGCCTCCGCCGCGCAACTGCCGCACCGACACATTGACGGCCACACAGAGGTCGGGTCGCCCGCCCAAATGCCATTGTTTGAGCTGCCGGCAAGCCTCGCGCAAAACCCAATCGCCGATAGGCAGGATCAACCCCTGCTGCTCGGCCATCGGAATGAACACATCGGGACCAATCGAGCCCAGCTCTGGATGAAACCAACGCAGCAAAGCCTCCAGAGATTCGATGCGCCCGTGGCGTAACACGGGTTGGTAGTAGACCTGCAGTTGCTGGCGCTCCAGCGCATGCCAAAGCTGCGCCTCGATACGCAATTGCTGCAGCCCGCTCTCACTGTCTTGGCCTAGTGCAAAGCGGTATTGGCGTTTGCCGTCTTGCTTGGCCCGGTGCATCGCGCTGTCGGCGCTGACGATCAGCTCAGCGATATTGGCGCCGTCTAGCGGGTAGCGGGCCAGACCCAGGCTGGCACTGCTGCGGGCCTCGTCAATACCGACCAGCAGCGGCTCGCCCAGACTCAACACGATGCGCTCGGCCAACTGGCTGAGCTCGACCACGCCCGCGTCGGCGTGCAAGAGAAGCATGTATTCATCACCGCCCCAACGGCAAACCAAACCCCTGCTTCCCACAAGATCTTTGAGCCGCTCGGCTTCGGTACAAAGCAGTTGATCACCGACCGCATGGCCGAGCGAGTCATTGACGGTCTTGAAACTGTCGAGGTTGACCAAGATGAGCGCAAAACCGCTCGACTTTTGCTGTGCTTCAGCGCAAGCCAGCGCGCCCAACTCCAACAGCCAGGCGCGATTGATCAGCCCGGTCAGCGAATCGAAATGGGCCATCCGCACCAGCGCAAGCTCGGCCTGTTTGCGGGCATCAATATCTTGCAAATGGACCATCCAGCAGTCCCCGCTTGGCAATTCCAGGCCAGCAATATCAAGCTGCAGCCAGATCGGCGCCCCGCCGCTCTGCAGCCAGCGCAGCTCGAGGCATGCATGCTGGGCCGCGCCTTCGCGCAGAGCCGTCCAATGCTTGTTCAGCAAGGGCTGATCGGTGGCCACGCATTGCTGCCAAAGCACTTGCCCCAAGCAAACGTCGGGCGGGCATTGCATGAGCCGACTCAGCGCAGCATTGCCAAGCAGCACCTGAGCGCTGTAATCCAGCAGCGCCATCGCCATCGGCGTTTGCTCGAACAAGGCCCGAAAGCGCGCCTCGCTGTCGCCTAATGCACGGGTCAAGGCCTGGCGCACACTGACGTCACGGAAGACCAAGACAGCGCCCAACAGCTCTTCGGTTTCGCCCAGTATGGCGGCCGAGCTTTCGTCCACCGGCAACTGATGGCCGTGGCGGTTGACCAGGCGCGCCGTCGCGCTGAGCCGCAAATTGGGCTGGGCGGTCAAGGCGTTGGCCACTGGGCTGCTGCGCGCCAAGCCGCTGTTGGCATCGACGGTGGTCACCACCTCATCGACCGGATGCCCACTCGCCTGCTCCAGGCTCCAGCCCGTCATGCGCATCGCACTCGGGTTCATGAAGCGCACCAGCGCATTCACGTCGGTGGCAATCACCGCGTCGCCGATGCATTGCAGGGATTTGGCGAACCATTGCTCGCTCTGAATCAGGCGCTCATGCATCTGGGCGCGCTCGAGCGCCATCTCGATCGAGCTGCGCAACTCTTCGCCCCGGAAGGGCTTGACCAAGTAGCCGAAGCCCCCGACGCCACGCGCCCGCTCCACCGTCGCGGTGTCGCTATTGGCGCTCAAGAACAGCACCGGCATCCGCCGGATCAACTGCAGCTGGCGGGCGGTTTCGATGCCGTCAATCGGACCCTGGATCATGATGTCCATCAGCACCAGATCGGGCGCGAGCGCGGCCGCGGCCAGCAGCGCCTGCTCGCCGGTGACGACGGTGTCGACAATCACATAGCCATAGCTTTTCAAACGCATCGCCAATTCCAGCGCGATGACGGCCTCGTCTTCAACCAAAAGAATGCGGGCTGGCTTCATTCAATTCCCAGTATGGCTGCGGCCAAATGCTACCTGTTTCTGCCCCCTTGCGGGCAAGGAAAGCAAGGCTGGTCAAGCGGCGCTCATTTGGGTAAAAACAGACCCTTGACCATGAGGGCACGGCATGAACTCAAACTGGTATCGCAACCTGAGCATTCGCGGCAAGTTGCTGGCGGGTTTCGGCGTCATCATCCTGGCCCTGGCTGCGCTTTGGTGGGTGGCCGATGCGGGGCTGCGGCAGATGAACCTCGGCGCTACCGAGCTGGGCCTTGATCGTTACCCCAAGGCCGACCAATCGAACGACATGATCAAGGCGGCCCTGATCGCCTCGCAAAGCGTGCGCGATGTGGCCTTCAGCAATATCGAGTCCGAGAACCGCGAAGACCTCAACCTCATCCGCAAGAGTCGCAGCGAGTTGCAGGCCTTGCTGATCCGCTTCGACAACAATAACAAGAACGCCGAAGAGCGCAATATGATCGAGCTGGTCAAGCAGCGCAAGGGCGTCCTGGACGAGAAATACGTCGGCTATTACAAGCTGCTGGAGCGAGGCAAACAAGGCCTGGGCGACTACATCAATAACGAGTTGACCCCCGCCGATGACGCCTTTGTGCAGGCGCTGCAAACCTTCGAGGACTACCAGGCCGCTTAAGTCACCGAGGCCGCCAAACGAATTCAGGAGCTGTACACCGCCCAGCAAAGCTATTTGCTGATGGCCGGCGGCGTCGGGCTGAGCCTGGCCCTGACCTTGGGTCTGGGCATCAGCCGCGGAATTTCGGCGGCGCTGAAGGTGGCCATCAACAATCTGGACGGCTTCGTCGCCGGCTGGGATGAAAAAGCGCAAATCGCCACCGCCATTTCCAAGGGTGACCTGGACCGCGATGTCACCCGCAGCGCGGCGCTGGAGATCGATGCCAGCGCGCTCAGCCGCGATGAAACCGGCCAACTGCTGACGATTGTGCGCACGCTCAGCCAGGGGCAACTGAGCTTCGAGGGCGCGATCACCAATATGACCCAGTCGCTGCGGCAAAAGCGCCGCGAGGAAGCCGCCAGCGACCCGCAGCAAATCGCCCAACTGCTACAAGAGCAGGTCGGGGAAGCGGTCAAATTTCAGGGCCTTGAACATGCTTGAGCAAGAATTGATTCCGCTGCTCTTGGTCGACGACAGGCCGGAGAATCTGCGCTCGCTGCAGGGTCTGCTGGATTCACCCGAGTTGCAATTGCAATCGGCGCTGTCCGGCCAAGAGGCCTTGCGGCTGGCCTTGAGGACGGACTTTGCGCTGATTCTGATGGATGTGCAGATGCCCGAGATGGACGGCTTCGAGACCGCCGAGCTGCTGCGTTCGATGGCCAAGACGCGCCGCCAGCCCATCATCTTTGTGACCGCTGCGGGCCAGACCGAGCACATCCAGTTCAGAGGTTATGACGCCGGCGCGGTGGATGTGCTGCTCAAGCCGATTGATCCCAATATTTTGATCAGCAAGGTGCGGGTGTTCGTCGAGCTGTATCGGCAGCGCCGCCAAATCGAGCGCCAGGAAGAGCATTTACAGCAGGAGGTTGAGCAGCGCACGCAACAATTGCAGTTGACCACCGAGCGGCTGCAAACAACGCTGCAAGAACGCGAAATCTTGCTGCGCGAGATCTACCACCGGGTCAAGAACAACCTGCAAGCCGTCAGCGGTCTGCTGAGCCTGCAAGCCCATGGCTGCACGGATGAGCTGGCCCGCAGCATGCTGCAAAGCAGCGGCGACCGGGTGCGCTCGATCGCCATGGTGCATGAGCAGCTCTACCAGTCGGACAATCTGGCGCGCATCGACCTGCGGCGCTACCTGGCTCAATTGACCGAGCACCTGATGCAGGCCTACCAACCCGCGTCGGACTTGGTACCCATCCATTTGTCCATCGACGCCTTGGAGCTGGGTATCGAGAAGGCCGTACCGCTGGGCCTCTTGGTCAACGAGCTCTTGATCAATGCCTACAAACACGGTTTCGCGCCCCAGGCCGCGGGTCGCATCTTGGTCCAGCTTCGGCTGAGCTCCGATGGCGATGCGGAACTCACGGTGGAAGACGTCGGTATCGGCTTTGCGCCCGGCTTCGAGCTCGCCCAACAAACCGGTTTGGGCATGCAGTTGGTGGCCTCGCTGGCGCGCCAATTGCAGGGCCGCCTGAGCATTGAGTCGGCCCAGCCCGGCGCACGCATTGTGCTCAAATTTCTGAGCTGAAGCCGCATAATCGCTTCAGCTTAGACGCTCCATGAAATTTACCGCGATTGCTCTCCTTGGATTTTCGTGTCTGTTGTGCTTGGCGCTCACGACAGCTCCAAGCTATGCCCAGGCGACTCAGCAACGGATGACTCCCGAGACCGCGCGGGCCAAGTATGTCGCCGCCTTTGGCAGTTATGTCGAATGGCCGGCGAATGCATTTGCCGACGCGACCGCACCCTTCGTCATCGGCGTGATGGACGACGAGCCGATGTTGCGCTTGCTGGAAAGCGGCTTCAAGACCGGGCGACTGCAAGGCCGCCCGGTGGAGGTCAAGCGCATTGACAACATCTTGCAAGCCGCCCATGTCCACTTGCTCTACACGCCCGAGGGCAATACCGCTCCCTTGCGTCCACTCGGGGCTCTGCCCATCCTGACCATAGGCCCAGGCATAGGTTTTCTCGATCGCGGCGGCATCATCGGCTTGCTGCTACGCGATGAGCAGCTGCGTTTCGAGCTGAACACCAAAGCGGCCGAACGCTCGGGGCTGAAAGTTTCGGCCAAGCTGCAGCAACTTGCGCTCAGAAACTATGAGGAGGGCCACTGATGGCTTGGCGATACACATCCCTGCCCCTGCAGCGCAAGCTGCTGCTGGCAATGGTGTTGGGCACGATCTTGGCACTGCTGCTGGCCGGCTTGGCCGTGCTCAGCTACGAAACCACAACTTTCCGGCCAAGACTGGAACGCCAACTTGAGTCAGTCGCCAAGGTGATGGCCGACATCAATCAGGCCGCTTTGGACTTTGATGATGTCAAGCAAGCTCAAGACAACCTGGGCTTTCTGCGCCTGTATGAAGGCGTTGATGCCGGGGCGCTCTATCGCAGCGACGGTTCGGTTTTTGCCTTTTGGCCCATTGAGGGCCAGCCAGTCAACCCGGCCACTATGCCGCCCAGCGGCAGCCAGTTCCAGGCCAACAAAGCGAGCCGAAGCCTGCCGGTGTTGCGCGACGGGCGCGAGCTTGGCCGGGTCTGGATTCGCGTGCAGATGCCACCGCTGATACAGCGCCTGCCGCAATACGGCATCATGTTCGGCGCCTTGGCCCTCGGCGTGTTGGTGCTCGGCGCTGCGCTGCTGTGGGCGGCGCGTCGCCTGGTCAGTCAGCCGATGGAGCGCCTCAGCGCGGCGGCCAGCGAGGTCGGCCGCACCGGCAATTTCTCGCTGCGCGTGCAGAAAAGCAGCGGCGACGAAATCGGCCAACTGACGGATGAATTCAACCGCATGTTGGGGGTCGTTGGCGAACGCGATCATGCGCTTCAGGCCGCCAATGATTTGCTGGAGCAGCGCGTGCAGCAACGCAGTCAAGAGTTGGAGCGGGCAATGACGCTGCTGATGCAAAACGAGAAACTGGCCGCTCTGGGCAATGTGGTGGCCGGCGTTGCGCATGAGCTGAATACGCCGATCGGCAACGCCTTGCTGGCGGCGACCAGCCTGAACAAGAGTACGCAGCAAATGCGCGATCAAATCACCGGCAACTCGTTGAGTCGGCGCGGGCTGGAGGAATTCATGGCTTCGGTGGATGAGGGCTCGGGCATCGTGTCGCGGTCGCTGGAGCGCGCAGCTGCGCTGGTGCGAAGCTTCAAGTCGGTGGCGGTGAATGAAACCAGCGAGGCGCGCATGGACTTTGATCTGCGCCATGTATTGGATGACTGCATGGCCCTGCTGGCACCCGGTATGAAGCACCGGCCGATTGAGGTCGCGCTGGACTGCGCACCAGGCATACGCTGCAATAGCTACCCCGGTGCGCTGACACAGATCGTCAGCAATCTGATCGAAAACGCCGCGCGCCATGGTCTGGAGCCGATTGGCGGCGGGCGAATCGAGGTGCAGGTGCGGGAGTCCATCGACGAGCAAGGATCGGACGCAGGCAATAGCTGGCTGACCCTGCAAGTGAGCGACCATGGCGCGGGCATCCCGCCAGAGCATCTGCACCGTATCTTCGAGCCCTTCTTCACCACCCGACTTGGGCAGGGTGGCTCTGGGCTGGGCCTGCATGTCGTGCATAGCTTGGCAATTCGCCCCTTGGGCGGCGTCATCGAAGCGCGCAGCCAAGTCGGCCAAGGCACCACGTTCGAGCTGAGATTTCCGCGCCGGGCGCCCTTGAATCAGCTCTAGGCAAGCTCAGATTCGAGCCGCCATCCAAGCCTTCAATTCTTGCAGCGGCATTGCCTTGGCATAGAGCCAGCCTTGCGCGATGTGGCAGCCATGTTGGCGCAGAAATTCGGCCTGCAGAGGGGTTTCGACGCCCTCGGCGACGGTCTCCGCGACGATACGCTTACCCAAGGCGAGCACCGTTTCTACAAACATCTCGCCCTGTCGCTCACCGATCTGGCTGACAAAAGCCCGGTCTATCTTCAGCACATCGATGGGCAAGGTACGCAGTTGCGACAAGGACGAATAGCCGGTGCCGAAATCATCCATCGCCACCCGCACACCTTGCTCACGCAGTGCAGTCAAGGTCGAAATCACCAAGCAAGGGTCATCCATGGCGATGCTCTCGGTGATCTCCAGCTCCAGCGTGCCGGCGGGCAAGGCGTGGCGCGCCAGCACCTCTGCCACCTGCCCCTGCAGCTCACCGCTGCGGAACTGCGGCATGCTGACGTTGACGCTGATGCGTGGAGGCGCATCGGCAACGCCCTGCAAATGCACCCAATCTTCGGCCGCCCGGTGCAAGGCCCACAGACCCATCTCAACGATCAAACCGGCCTGCTCGGCCAGCGGCACAAATACCGCCGGCGATGCCACCATGCCGCCCGTGCCGTCCGGCCAGCGCATCAGGGCTTCCAGCCCAATCATGCGACCGCTCTGCAGGTCCAGCTGGGGCTGATACCAAAGCTCCAGTCGCTGCGCCTGAATGTCACGACGCAAGGCCCGCAACAGTGCTAGGCGCTGAGCCGTCTGCTCTTCCATGATCGGATCAAAACTCACCCGCTGCGCCTGAGCACTAAGCCGGGCCCTTGCTAAAGCGATATTCGCGCGGCGCAAGGCGGCAAGCCCGGAACCCCGATGGCCTTCCAGTGCGCAATAGCCGGCCGCAAAGGCCACCACCAGGCGATGCTCCCCGGCCAGCACACCACCCTCAAACAACGATCGCACCCGCTCAGGCGCAAGCTCGGCCGCAGACCCGACCAGACCGAATACGTCGCCGCCCAGCCTAGCCACCCGGGTTTGGGCCGAGAAGCCCGCCCGCAAGCCCTGGGCTATGGCCTTCAAATAGGCATTTCCGACCTCATGGCCGAGACCGTTATTGAGCTCAGAAAAGCGCTTGACGTCGAGCAGCAGCAAGGCCTGCGGTTCTTCTTTCCCGACCAATTGAGCGCTTAGTTGGGTCTCAATATCCTTGATGAACTGAACCCGATTGGCCAAGCCGGTCAGCCCATCCAAGAAGGCCAGGCGATTCAGCTCGCCGATCAAATGCACATTGCCAAAATAGGCCGACAGATTGGTCGCAAAAACCTCCACCAACTGCCGATCCAAGGGCAGCAATGGCTGATGCGAACGCATATAGACAGCAGCCTCGTGACCATCCGCAAATAGATACAAGACGGTGGAGGAAACAGTGAACTGATGCTGGCGCTGGCGCAGCGCATCGCTCACCGCCTCGCGCACTGCCGTGTCGGTGAGTTTGTCCAATGTGCAGCTGAGGTAATCCGATAGTTGTCCGCCAGCGCTGATGACGTAAAACGTGTCGGCGCGTTCGCCGCGCTTTTCATCGCCCCGATGCACACAAACCAGGCCATCACGCGGCAGCCCCAAGAGCGCGGCCAACTGGGTCAACACGCCCTCGGCGAAGCTGAGCATCGCGTGGCGCTCCATCAGATCGGCCGAGGAGCGCACGATCAACTCGAGCCCACGCCGGCTCTCTGCAATCATGCGAATCTGATCATATGAGCGCAGCGCCGCCGTCACCGCCGTGATCAGCCTGGTTTGTGTCAACTCGCTCTTGGTACGGTAATCATTGATGTCGTAGGCTTCGATGATGGGCAACTCGGGCGCCGAGCCAGGTTGACCGGTGCGCAAAATGATGCGGGTCGTCTGCATTTGACAGTCGCGGCGGATGTATTCCACCAGCATCAACCCGGCTTGCGCGTCCTCCATCACCACATCCAGCAACACCAGCGCGAAGTCACGATCCTGTGCCAGCAAGGCACGCGCATCGGTGCCCGAATAGCTGTGCAGCATGATCAGCGGGCGGCCCAATACGAGTGTGCGGCGAAACGCATAGTCGGTGGCCCGGTGCACCTCTTCATCGTCGTCCACCACCAAAACCCGCCAAGGCGCTTGCCCGGCCGGCTCGGCGTCTGGAGGTGAATCGGTCAGGAAGAGTTGGTCTTCATCGGACATGGTTCATCCACTTCCCAGCAATGAATTTCGTCAAGCCCGCGTTGAGCTCAACAAGCATGCCATATTAGGTCAAAGTTAGGCTGACGCCAAAACCCAATGAAGGCTCAATTTACGGCCCCAAAAAAGCAACAGTTCTTTACACCTGACTCGACTTGACTCAGGGTGTCAATATGTCAATACTGCCCCCATTTACGCCGGCTACGGCCGAAGGCATCGCCCCATGGAAAAGCCGTGTTTAGGACTGCTGGCTTTATTGCCTGCAGGCTTGCTCGCTCAAAGCCCCCCCGTTGAGCCCATCGTGCCGGGCTTGTTTGGCATGTCTTTGGAACAGTTGGCCGACATCCGGGTCGAGTCGGCCAGCTTGGTGGCCACCAGCTTGGCACGCGCACCAGCGATCGTCTCGGTAATTGGGCGCGAGGAAATCGAGGCCTGGGGCGATCGCTCGGTGGCCGACGCCTTGGCTCGCGTGCCTGGGCTCTACCGCGTCGATGCGCAAGGCTCTCAAGACATCGGCGTGCGCGGTTTGTTTGGCGGGCAGCGCAGCTGGAACCGCCAGATCAAGCTCTTGATCGACGGCCAGCCGCAAGCCTTTCGCCCCGATGCCAGCAACTTTCTCAACCCCTCCTTGATGCCTATGAACAGCATCGACCGCATCGAGGTGGTACGCGGGCCTGCATCGGCGCTCTATGGCGCCGACGCTTTTTTGGCCACCGTCAACGTGGTCACGCGCAAGCACCATGTCGGCGCCACAGATGCCAGCGCGCAACTGCGCACCTATGCTGGCAGCGCCAACGGTGTGGACGCCAGCATTGCCGGCGGGAACGGTCGCCTGGGCTTGCTGTTCGCCGTGCAGGCCGAGCACTACGAATTGAACGGACTGCGACTGCCAGCCAGCTCGCCCTTGCTGGGCGCGAAACCGGCCTTGCGAGGGGCCGATTCGCAGGACGCGCACCAGCAGCCGGTGTCGGTCCTGGGTCGCGCGAGTTTCGACACCGAAGAAGTCAAACACCAGCTTGAGTTGAACTATTCGCGCACGGACAGCGTGGCCGAGTTCCTCGACTTCGGCGTACTCAGCCACAAGAATCGCTACTCGCAATATCGCGCCCAATTCGGCTGGCAAAGCCACTGGGACATCAGTCCGAGTTGGCAGGCCAAGTTCCGCTGGAACGTCGCCCGCTCCGGCATCTCGCCCACAGAACGCTTGGAGACCAGCACCAGCAGCTACCCCAAGCGCGAGTTGTCCTCATTGGCCAATGACCTGGGGCTCAATTTCAATGGAGCACTGAACGCAGACCACAGCCTGAGCTTTGGCGCCGACCGCACGGTTGACCATCAAGACAGCATGCAAGTGCTACTGGTGGCGCCCAACGGCAGCAGCAGCCTGAGTGGCAAACCCAGCACCGCCATGCGCTTGGCAAACACCGGTGTGTTCGCCCAATACCTTTGGCAGATGAGCGACAAGTTGGGCCTGAGCGCCAACTGGCGGCGGGACGATCACAAGACCTTTGGCGGCAACACCAATTGGCGGGCTGCCGCCGTGTATGAATACAGCCGAGAGTTCAACACCAAGCTGATCTGGAGCACCTCTTACAAAGCGCCCAGCGTGTTTGACCTCTTGGCCCAGCCACTCTACAGCGGCGACGCGATCGGCAACCTGAAGCTCCATGCCGAGACCGCGCGCAATAGCGAGTTTCAAATCAACTGGCTGCCCAGTCCGAATTTGCAGCTCAGTGCCAATGCCTACCAACTCGAGGTCAAAAACAAGATCGAATTGCAGCAGACCGGGCTCAATTACCAACCCGTCAACCGCGGCCGCTTTGCCGGCCAAGGCGCCGAGCTGGATGTCCGTTATGAAGACGGCGCGCATCGCTTTGGCATCTCCTGGACGGGATTGAACATGACCGAACGTGACCCGATTCCGCTGGTCGGCGATTTGGTCAGGCCGCCCGAGCGATTCCCCGAGCATTCGGTACGCGCCGAGTGGCGCTGGCATTCGGGTAAATTTGGCCAATGGGCGACCGAGTTGCTCTACGCTTCCAAACGCCATGCCAGTTTCAGCAATGCTTTTGCCAATTTCCTGACGCCCTATTCGCTGGCCCCGAGCACACGCCTGAATTTGGTCTGGACGCAGGTCCTATACAACAGCCATGAAGTCCAACTGCGTCTGGACAATGCCCTCAACGCCAATTATTCCGAGCCCGGCTATGGCAGCGTTGATTTCCCAGGCAGGGGGCGCAGCGCACTCCTGAGCTACCGCTACCGTTGGAACTGAACGTCATGAAAGTCGACTCCAGACTCAAACATGTCGCCGCTCTGGCAATTCTGAGCGCAGCTGGCCTGCTGGCAAGTTGTGGAGGAGGCGGTGGCGTTGAGGGCAGCGCGGCCCAGATCGAGGGCGCGGCCGGCAGCATGCGCCCCGGCATTCAGGGCGATCTGATGATCGGCGTGCTCTTGCCGTTTACCGGCACCTCGTCGGCCAACTACGATGTGCGCGAGCGCTATATCAGACTGGCCATCAACGAGATCAACGCTGCCGGCGGCGTCAACGGCAAAACGCTGGGCTATATGGTGCGCGACACCAAGGCCGGCACGACCGAGGGGAGCGATGCGCAGATTGGCGAATTGAATGATTTGATCCATGCGGGCTGCATCGGCATCATCGGGCCATTGACCAGTGCCGAAGTCTTATTGCTGGCGCCCACCATCATCAAGACCGGCCTGCCCGTGATTGCCCTAGGCCCCAGCACCTCCCGCTTGGACACCATGGACAGAGGGACGCCCAATGTGCTCTACCGCTTGATCGCGTCGGACTCGTTCTCCGGCAATGTTGCCGCACAGATAGCCCGGCGAGACGGCAAACAGACCGTGGTCATGATTCATTCCGACGACAGTTTTGGACTCTCGAACAGCGAGTCTTTCAGCAACGCTTTTGTAAAACGAGGCGGCACCATCTTGGCGGCGTCGGCCTACCCGGCAGGCAAGACCGCTGACTTTGCCGCCGTGGTGGCCAAGGCCATGGCCAACGGCCGGCCTGACGCCATCTATATTGCCGGCCAGTCGGCCGAGGCCGTGGGCCTGAGCAAGGACATGGCACTGGGCATCTCTTTGCCAAGACCGGCGATCTATGCGGCCAGTTCATTGAGCACAGCCCAGTTCGTTTCGACGGCAGAAGCCTCGGTGGTTGAGGGCATGACAATCATGGGTGCCGACAGCAACCCCAAACGGCCCGAATACCTGGCCTTCGCGGACATCTACACCAAGGCTTACGGCGTCGCACCCGAAGTAGGCATCAGCCCCTCTGGTTACGACGCAGTCTATCTTTACGCATTGGCCATGCTGGCGGGGGGCAGCGCGGACAAGGCTTCAATCGGCCAATGGCTGGGCCCGGTTTCACGACCGGACAGCGCCAATTCCTTGAAGATCATGCCGGGCCAATTTTCACTTGCGCTGAAAAATCCAGGCGCGGATTGGGATTACAACGGCGCAAAAACTGCGGCAGACTGGGATGCACGAGGAGACATCACCACCGGCTCTTTCATTGTCTACAAGGTCAAGCGCAATAGCGCGGGACAATTGGCGTTGGCGCAGGTAGATCTGGTCACGCCTGATTGACTCAACCAAAGGCCGGTCGGCGCGGCGCACCAAGGTATCGGCTCGCTGCAGAAGAAGAACATCGACTTCAATGCGCGCCCGCGCTTATTGATAAGCCAGTCCGGCGCTGCCATGCTCCGGCACGGCATCAAAGCGCAAACGCTCCAGCGCCTGCCACAGCGCGCTGCCTCCATAGACTGCGAGACCAACAATCAAAGCCAATGCCCGCGCTGCAATCAGCAGCGGGCCGCGGAAGATTCGTTTGACGCTTTGGTTTGCTGTTGCCTCAGGCTGGCGCGGACCTTCAGAGCTTGAACACCGCTACCGAGCGAGCCAACTCGTCCGCCTGCACTTGCAAGCTCTGCGCCGCAGCGGCGGACTGCTCGACCAAAGCGGCGTTCTGCTGTGTCATGGTGTCGAGTTGGGCGATGGCCAAGCCGATCTGCGAGATACCGCTGCTTTGCTCACCGGTGGCATGGCTGATCTCGGCCACGATGGCGCCCACCCGGCCAATCGAGTCAATCACCTCCTGCATGGTTTCGCCGGCCCGGCCGACCAATACCGCACCGGCATCGACGCTCTCCCCGCTGGCCGTGATCAGGCCCTTGATCTCTTTGGCGGCTTCGGCCGAGCGCTGCGCCAAGCTGCGCACCTCGCTCGCCACCACCGCAAAGCCGCGGCCCTGTTCACCGGCCCGCGCCGCTTCAACCGCTGCATTCAGAGCGAGGATATTGGTTTGAAAAGCGATGCCGTCGATGACCGAAATAATGTCACTGATCTTGTTGGACGAAGTGCTGATGCGGCTCATGGTCGCGACCACCTCGCCCACCACGGTGCCGCCCCGTTTGGCCACCGCCGCAGCATCGACCGCCAACTGATTTGCCTGCCGCGCCGAATCGGCGTTATGCCTGACGCTGGCCGTCAGCTCTTCCATCGCCGAGGCGGTCTCTTCCAGATTGGAGGCCGCCTGCTCGGTGCGGTGGCTGAGGTCATGGCCGCCGGAGGCCACTTCCGCCGAGGCGGTAGCGATGCCGTCGGTTGCACTGCGCACATTGCCCACTACATCGCGCAGCGAGGTCTGCATCGCCTTCACTCCGCGCAGCAACTCGCCGGTTTCGCATTTGCCATGCACGACGATGTTCTCGCTCAAGTCTTGTTCGGCGATACGCTCGGCCGACAGCTTGACCTCGTTCAAGGGTTCCAGAATGGAGCGGATATTGAAGAAGGTATAAACACCAATCACCAGCACACCACCGACCAAGGTCAGGGTCAAGCTGCGCCGGATGCTGACCTCATTGGTGGCGATGATCTCGACCTCTCGAGCGGCATCCTTATCGATGGCGGCGACCAACTCGGCCAGTTTCTCTTCCATCGGTCGAATGGCTTTTTTGGCGGCACCCAAGGCCTTGTTGGCCGTGGCTGGGTCGGCAAAGGCCTTCTCGCCGAGCTTGGCCATGAAGCCGTCCATTTCGCTCTTATAGGCCTTCAGCCCTTCCTCGATCGATTTGAGCGCACTTTGCACCTCGGGCGGAATATCTAGCTTGGCCAGTTGGTTCTCGGCCTTGAGCAGCGCGTCATAGGCTTTTTGCCAGTCGGCGCGATATTTCTCGACTGCTGCGGCGTCGTCGAGATTGAGCGCCATGTCTTTCTCGTAACGGCGCAAATTACCGGCCTCGGCACGGATCTTGGAGACGTAATTCAAAGACTGGTTGTCATTGTCGACAAAGTGAACGAAGGCGCTCTTGGCTTGATTCAAACTATAGAGGCCGCTGAGTCCCACGATCAGCAAGATCATCATCGAGAGACCCGCCAAGGCATACAAACGGGCTCGTACGGTGAAATCTTGCAGATTCATGAAAACCACTCCTTGTGGAACACCAGTGGGGCAATATATTTGATCCGCTGCCCGCACGGAAGGGGGGGGGCAAAATACCCCCCCGTTTACACGGCTAACTCGGCATCTGCGCTGTTCAAGGCAAGATCTGACCCCGGCCTCAAATTCAGAGCTTGAACACCGCCACCGATTTGGCCAGGTCCTCGGCCTGCACCTGCAGGCTCTGCGCGGCAGCGGCCGACTGCTCCACCAAGGCGGCGTTCTGCTGTGTCATCGTGTCGAGTTGGGTGATGGCCTGACCGATCTGCCCGATACCGGTGCTTTGTTCCGCCGTGGCATTGCTGATCTCGGCGACGATGCTGCTGACGCGGTCGATCGAGCCGATCACCTCTTGCATGGTCTGGCCCGCGCGCTCTACCAGCAGTGCGCCGTTATCGACCGCCTCGCCGCTGGCGGTGATCAAGCCCTTGATCTCCTTGGCGGCTTCGGCAGAACGTTGCGCCAGGCTGCGCACCTCGCTGGCCACCACCGCAAAGCCGCGACCCTGCTCGCCGGCTCGGGCCGCTTCCACCGCCGCGTTCAGCGCCAGGATATTGGTTTGAAACGCGATGCCGTCGATGACCGAAATGATGTCGCTGATCTTGTGCGAGGCCGCGCTGATGCGCTTCATGGTGTCGACCACCTCGCCCACCACGGTGCCGCCACGCTCGGCCACCTTGGCGGCGTCCACCGCTAACTGATTAGCTTGACGGGCGGAATCGGCGTTGTGTTTGACGCTGGCCGTCAACTCCTCCATCGCCGAGGCGGTTTCCTCCAGATTGGAGGCCGCTTGTTCGGTGCGGTGGCTGAGGTCGTGACCGCCGGCTGCCACCTCGGCCGAGGCGGTGGCAATGCCGTCGGTGGCATTGCGCACATTGCCCACCACATCACGCAAGGACTCTTGCATCGCCTGCACCCCGCGCATCAGATCGCCGGTTTCGCTTTGGCCCTTGGCATTGATTTTTTCACTCAAGTCCTGAGTTGCGATGCGCTCGGTGGTCCGCTGCACCTCCTGCAGCGGAATCAAAATTGAGCGGATATTGAAGAAGGTGAAGGTCGCAATCGAGACCATCGCCAACAAGGAGACCATGATCAATACCGTGCGTGTGCTGTCTTGATGATCGAGCGCCGACGCCACTGCCTTGACGCCGGCTTTGTCCAGCGACTCGACCATTTCCTTCATCTTCTGTTCGATCGGGCGGACCGCGTTTTTAGCCGCGTCCAGCGCCTTGTTGGCCGCGTCTTGGTCGGCAAAGACCTTGGCGCCGAGTTGTTTCATAAAACCGTCCATCTCGGTCTTGTAGACAACCAGCAGCGAGTCGATGTCGGTATCGAGGCGGCGCGTTTCGGGCTCCAGGTCAAGCTTGGCCATGTCGTGCAGGCCCTTGACGGTCGCTGCGTAGGCGCCGGCCCAATCCTCACGGTATTTCTCGATCGCTTTTTCATCCGCGAGATTGATCACCATGTCTTTCTCAAAGCGGCGCAGATTGCCGACGCTGGCTCGCACGCCCGAGACGATGTTGAGGGCGGCTGCGTCATCTTCGGCAAAGTGCACAAAAGAAGCACGCGCCTGATTCAGGCTGTAGAGGCCGGCGCCGGCCACCGTGCCCAGCATCAGCATGGCGAATAGCGCCAATGCATACAAACGGGCCCGCACGGTGAAATCTTGCAAATTCATTGCCACCACTCCTTGAAGGAAATCAATGGATCAATGTAGGCGCCTCGCGGCGCTCACCTAGCAGCGATAAAGCCAGGATTCATCGGCCTTTTGCCCCGCATCGGGGTTGATATGAGAACGACACAGCGGGACGAGTGGAACTCATCGCGGCGACTTTGGCCAGTTGGAAGGCAGCTTGATCGCCAACTTGCTGCGCCCCGACTCCCCGGACGCGAACAATTAAGACAGCGCCAAGCTGGAGCTGGGCTACGAGCCCTTCCAGGCGTTCACCAACCAAGTCCGCAGGCCGGTCAGAGCTATGCGCTGATGTTGGCGGGTCTGGGGGCGATTGGCTGCATATCGCGCCGCCGCCTGAACAGATAAAGGCCGCCCGCTACCAAGCCGGCCAGCCCAAGCGACAAGACCATCATCCAGCGCTGCCTGCTCTCGGCGGAGGCCTCGCGGGCCGCCATCTCGGCCTGCAGCTTGTCCAGTTCGGCCTTGAGCGCAAGATGTTCGGCCTGCAGGGAAGTGAACTGCGCCTGCGCGCGCTGCAGCCGCTCGAGGCCATCTTGGGCCATCAACAAATCGGCCGGCCCGCCGGGCCGACCCACATCGATAGCCATCAACAAGCTGGCACCGGGCGCGCCGGGGCGCACATAAAACGGCCCATCCTTGACCGCCTTGCTCAACTTGTCATGGCGACTTCTCAACTCCATGACCGCCTGATCCTCGAGATCGCTGTCAAAACGCCAACGCAAACCCGGCGTTTCGGAATCCGCCATCGACAAGGGCGGCAAGCTCCCGCCCGACAAGCGCAATTGACTCCTTTGCGTCGGCCGCTCCGCACGGACCTTGAGTGCCCGAATCGGACGCGCCGTTTCTTTGGTCGGGCCGAGTGGCTCAAGCTGAACCGCCTCGGTCGCCATGGTCTTGAAACCACCCGCGGGCGCCGTCATCGAATGCACCGGATCAACCAGCGCCATCAATTGCTGCGCCGGGCATCCCATCGACAGCACCAGCACCGGCTCTACAACCTCGCTCTTGGAGCGCAGCCAGATCAGGGCCGAATTCGCGTCGGCCCCCTTCAACAAGCTCTGCTGCAGTTCGGCCGCACTCAAATGCCGCTCACCCGCTTCGACGGTCACCTTCAAACAGTCGGCGGAGCGTGCCTCGCCGGCGGCCCAGCGAACCGGCAGGTGCAGCGAGAGCGGCTGCCCCAGGCCCGACAACATTTGCACGGCCCCCACTTCCAGCCCATGCGCCGAGAAACTCACCCAGGCCGCGCTGCACAAGAGCAGCCGAGCAGCAGTCAATTTGGGCCATGCTGCGGACTGGGAATTCAAGGCAAAGCGGCTGTCCATGCAGGCGAATGGGGGGTAGAGAAACTTGAGGAAAACAATCATGGGTGATACAGGCTTCGATCGACCCATGTCCGGCGGCCACTCTAGCATGCGGGCTGGCCGACTCGCGCTGCTTTCCATGCGGCTGCCCCACTACAATCGGCGCAAACCATTTCAGCCGCGCCATGACTCCATTCACAGCAGTGACGACTCCTTTCTCGCTACGCTCAATTTGCCTGGCCGCCGCGCTGCTCTTGAGCTCAAGCATGACGATGGCCGATGATGTGAGCGATGTGCAGGCCATTCTGGCCAGCGGCAAGTCGGCCGAAGGGCTCAAAAAGGTCGATCAACTATTGATCGCCAAACCAAACGATCCACGCCTGCGCCTGCAGCGCGGCATCGCGCTGTCGCTGCTGAACCGTCAAGCCGAGGCGATCGTGGTGTTTCAAAAGCTGATCGAAAGCCACCCTGAACTGCCCGGCCCCTATAACAACCTGGCCGTGCTCTACGGCAATCAAGGCGACTACGAAAAGGCTCGACAAGCGCTGGAACTGGCGATCCGCACCAATCCGACCTATGCCACCGCGTTCCAGAATCTAGGCGATGTCTACGCAAGGCTTGCCGGTCAAGCCTACAAAAAAGCCTTGGCCCTGGACAAGTCCGACGGCAGCCTGCCCCTGAAGTTGGCGGTGGTGCAAAACGTGTTTGAAGCCAGCGTAGATCCGCGTGCGCCCAAACTTGCGAGCTCGGCAGTTGCAGCCTCCGCGCCAGCATCAACACCTGCCGCCATGGCCGTGGTGACGGCAAAACCCGCTGCCCCAGCGCCATTGCCCACGCCAAAGCCAGCAGTCGCAACGGCCGCGCCGGCCGCCAGTTCGGCGGCGGTCACTAAAGCCTCAGCCTCAGCCCCTGCGTTGGCAGCCACAGCGGCCAAGCCCGCTTCTGCACCGGTAGTGGCCAAGGCCGAGCCGGCCCGAGTTGACGCCGCAGATCTAGACAAGCAGGCGGTCGAAAAAGCCTTGCAGGACTGGGCCAAGGCATGGAGCGCACGCAATATGGCCGGCTATTACGCCGCCTACGCGCCCGAGTTCAAAGGCAAGGCCGCAAGCCGCAAGGCCTGGGAGCAAGAGCGCCACGACCGCATCACCAGCAAGAAGAAAATTACCGTGACCCTGTCCGATCTGCATGTCAAGGTCAATGGCGACAAGGCCACCGTCCGCGTGCGCCAAGACTACAACTCCGATGCACTGAGCGTGAAGAGCGGCAAGAATTTCGAGATGGTCAAAAACAAGTCCGGCGATTGGCAAATCACGCAAGAGTCATCCAGCTGAACTTCGCTTTGACTCGTTTCAAATCGCCAACTCTCCCGCCATGAACGACTCGCAACTAGACCTCGATCCAAGCACCCTAACCGGTCGGCACGCCCCGCCACGGGCCGCCGCTGCCGGCGCCAGTACGGGGATGGGCGGAACCGTCAAACCAGCCGTCTTGGCAGTCTTGGGTTTGGCGGCGGTGCTGGGCGCGGTCGGCTATGTGTTTGCCAAGGTTGATTTCAATGCGGGGACGGCAGATCTCTTGGGGTCCCCCTCAAGCAAGCTGAGCAAATCCGAGTTCGACGACCGTGCGGCGCGCGGTGAAAAAATCAACCCGGCCGAGCGCCTGCTCAAGACCGAGATCGATGGACAGACCCCCGAGGGGCAGTTGATCCTTGCCTATCAACACCTGGCACAGGGCGAGGAGGCTCAGGCCTTCAGCACCACCGAGCAACTGGTCAAGCGTCAACCTGATTTTGCGCTGGCGCAATTATTGCTGGGCGACTTGCTGCTGGCCCGTAGCGGCCGGCAGGGCGCTTTGGAGCAAGGCGCCGAGGCGGCGGCCAGCGCAGTGCCCGGTGCCGGCGACGGACTGCGGGCAGAAGCCAGACTCCGCCTCGCCGCTTTGGTTGAGCGCCCACCTCATAACGCCTTACCTAAACAGTTGCTGGGCCTGTCATCGGGGGTACGCCATGCCGTCGTGGTTGACACCAGCCGCGCCCGCCTCTACCTGTTCGAGAACGGGGCCGATGGCCTGAGGTTGCTGCGCGACAGCTATGTCTCGATCGGCAAACTCGGCACCGGCAAGCTCCTCGAAGGCGACCAACGCACACCGCTGGGCATCTATCACATTGGCGTGCGCCGCGACGAAGCTGCGGCTCGCTATGGCGCCGCCGCATTGCCGCTGAACTATCCGAGCGAGTACGACCGCGTCTTGGGCCGCAGCGGCAGCAGCATTTGGTTGCATGGCGAGCGCGCCGGCAATTACGCGCGCGGCCCCTTGTCCACCGATGGCTGCATCGTGCTCAGCAATGATGAAATGCGCTCGTTGGCGGATGTCGTCGCGGCGCGTGAAACACCGGTGGTGATCGTCGAAAAGATCGAGTGGGTGGATCGCCAGATGGTCGCCAAGCCGCCTGCCGACGCAGGTTTTGAGCAGGCTTATCAGGCCTGGAAGCAAGCACGTCTCAGCCAAGATGCACAGCATCTGCGGAGCTTTTACGAAGCCGGCCTTGAGCGAGGCTCGGACAGTGCCGCAGCCAGACTGGATGCCAACCTGGCCCGCATGGCCAAGCAAGAACTGCCGGTGCAGTCGCTGGAGCGTTTGAGCCTGCTGCCTTGGCCCGATCAGCCCTCGGTGAAGATCATCACCTACCGCGAGCTGAGCCCGAACGGCGGCGCGCCAAAGCTCAAGCGCCAATACTGGCGCGAGAAAGACGGCCACTGGACGATATTTTTCGACGGTTTGGTCAGCTAGTTTTCGCTGACCGGCTCCCGAGGGCGCCTCGATTACAATCGCCCACCTCTTTGCAGCCACTGGAAAAATACCATGTACCGCTGTGCCTCGATTTTGGCCGTTTCTGTCTTGGCTTCGGCCGCGCTGAGTAGCAGCTTCAGCGCGCAAGCCCAAACCCATCGCCCCTTCCCTGCGCAGGCCTTGCGCGGCGAATTGGTGGTGCTACAAACCCCCGATGTCAGCCTGAACGGTGTGGCCGCAAGGCTGGCACCCGGCGCCCGCGTACGCGGCGACAACAATCTCTTGCAGCAACCGGCCGCACTCAGCGGTGAAAAGCTGACCGTGCATTACACGCTGGACCCCTCCGGTCTTCTGATGGATGTGTGGGTGCTGAACCCGGTCGAGTTGGCCAACAAACCTTGGCCACGCAGTCCGCAAGAGGCCGAGACCTGGTCCTTCGAT
Source organism: Roseateles oligotrophus (assembly GCF_025717515.1). Taxonomy (GTDB): domain Bacteria; phylum Pseudomonadota; class Gammaproteobacteria; order Burkholderiales; family Burkholderiaceae_C; genus Paucibacter_A; species Paucibacter_A oligotrophus. Next base: position 109,832 of record NZ_JAJIRN010000008.1, on the reverse strand, counting down.
CAGGCTGCACAGGTCTGGATCAAGCGCTAGCTTCATTCCCTTCATAAAACTGCGCCCCGGCCAAGCGCCGGGCCGCCCCAAGCTGGCCGGTATCCCCTCGGGGGATCGGTCGGTGTACTCACCGAACGAGGGGCACCATGTCCAAGAAAGTCTTCATCAAAACCTTCGGCTGCCAAATGAACGAGTACGACTCGGGCAAGATGGCCGACGTGCTGGGCGCCGCCCAAGGCTACGAAAAAACCGATGACGTCGAGCAAGCCGATCTGATCCTGTTCAACACCTGCTCGGTGCGCGAGAAGGCGCAGGAGAAGGTCTTCTCCGATCTGGGCCGGGTCAAGCATCTGAAAGAAAAAGGCGTGTTGATCGGCGTTGGCGGCTGCGTCGCCAGCCAGGAAGGCAATGCCATCATCGACCGCGCGCCCTATGTGGATCTGGTGTTCGGCCCGCAAACGCTGCACCGCCTGCCGCAGATGATCAAGGCCCGCCAGGATGAGCTGCGCCCGCAGGTCGACATCAGCTTCCCCGAGATCGAGAAGTTCGACAACCTGCCGCCGGCCAAGGTCGAGGGCGCCTCGGCCTATGTCTCCATCATGGAAGGCTGCTCCAAATATTGTTCCTACTGCGTCGTGCCCTACACGCGCGGCGAAGAGGTATCGCGCCCGTTTGATGACGTCTTGACCGAGATCGCCGGTCTGGCCGACCAGGGCGTGCTGGAGATCAATCTGCTGGGCCAGAACGTCAATGCTTATCGGGGCAAGATGGGCGACTCGGGCGAATACGCCGACCTCGCCCTGCTGCTGGAATACGCGGCCGAGATCCCCGGCATCGAGCGCCTGCGTTTCACGACCAGCCACCCTAACGAGTTCAGTCAGCGGCTGGTGGATGCCTACGCCAAGATTCCGCAACTGGTCAACCACCTGCATTTGCCGGTCCAGCATGGCAGCGACCGCATCCTGATGGCGATGAAGCGCGGCTACACCGGCATCGAATTCAAAAGCACGATCCGCAAGCTGCGCGCGATCCGCCCCGACATCCGCATCGCCAGCGACTTCATCATCGGCTTCCCCGGCGAGACCGAGGATGACCACGCCAAGCTGATGAAGCTGGTCGACGAGGTAGGCTTCGACGCGTCCTTCAGCTTCATCTACAGCCAGCGCCCCGGCACGCCGGCGGCGAACCTGGAAGATCTGGTCACCTATCAGGTCAAGCTGCGTCGCTTGCAGGAGTTGCAGGACGTCATCGAGGCCAATACCCTGGCAATCAGCCGGACCATGGTCGGCAAGACCCAGCGCATCCTGGTGACGGGCAATGCGCGCAAGGATGCGTCGGAGCTGATGGGCCGCACCGAATGCAACCGCATCGTCAACTTCAAGGGCCATCCGCGCTTGATGAACAAGCTGGTGGACGTCAACATCACCGAGGCCTTTGCGCATTCGCTGCGCGCCGAGGTGCTGACGGTTGAGGATGCTACTTCCGCAATCTAAGGCCCCTAAGACCCAACACCCATTGCGGCAGAGCGACGCTCAGCAACATCAGGCCGTAGCCCAACATCTTGCCGTCGCGACCCAGCATTGCCAAGGCGGCCAGCAAACCCAGGCTGCCGCCCAAGCCACCCCAGAGCGCCAGCCTTCGCCAAGCCACGCCGCCATAGGACTGGCGCCACAGCAGCTTGGCGGCCAGCGCCAGCAAGGCCGCCACGCCCCAAGCCGGCGCGAAGAAGTTGGCGATATGCCAGAAGGCGTCGATGGGGTTCACGAGCGGCTAGGCCTTGATAGTCTGAAAAGCTGTGGGATTGGCGAATACTTGATGCACATCAAGTTCGGCCGCTCGACGTAAAACAAAGCAATGCCGCGCCGCCCGAAAGTCAATTTTATAATCCGCCCATGACAGTGTTTGCCCTTGGCCTGAATCACAACTCCGCCCCGCTGGATTTGCGCGGGCGTTTTGCATTCTCGCTGGAACAACTGGCACCCACCTTGCATGGTTTTCGTGACCAGATTTTGGCGAGCAGGCAGAGCAAGGCCGGCAATTCCGGCCCCGAGGCGACGATTTTGTCGACCTGCAATCGCACCGAACTCTATGTCGCCGGCAGCCAGACCATGGTGCAGCCGGCCGTGGACTGGCTGGCTCGCATCGGCGGCGTCAGCAGTGCCTCGCTGATGGATCACGCCTATGTGGTGGAAGGCAGCGCGGCGGCCCGCCATGCGTTTCGCGTGGCCAGCGGTTTGGACTCGATGGTCTTGGGCGAGCCGCAAATCCTCGGCCAGATGAAGCAGGCGGTGCGCGAGGCGACGCAGGCCGGCACCGTCGGCTCGACCCTGCACCAGCTGTTTCAGCGCGGTTTTTCGGTCGCCAAAGAAGTGCGCAGCTCGACCGAAATCGGCGCGCATTCGATCAGCATGGCGGCGGCCTCGGTGCGCTTGGCCTCACAGTTATTTGAAGACCTGAGTCAGATCAAGGTGCTGTTTGTCGGCGCCGGCGAAATGATCGAGTTGGTCGCCACCCACTTTGCCGCCAAAACGCCGAAGGCGATGGCCGTCGCCAACCGCACGCTCGAGCGCGGCGAAAAGCTCGCCGGCCGCTTGGGCGCCGAGGCGATTCGCCTGGCCGACCTGCCGCAGCGCCTGCATGAATTTGACGCGGTGATCTCCTGCACCGCCAGCAGCCTGCCCTTGATCGGCCTGGGAGCCGTTGAGCGGGCGCTCAAAGCCCGCAAGCACAGGCCGATGTTCATGGTGGACCTGGCGGTGCCGCGCGATATCGAGCCCGAAGTTGCCAAGCTCGACGACGTCTATCTCTACACCGTCGATGAATTGGCGGGTCTGGTGCAGTCGGCCGGCGAGAAGCGCCAGGCCGCCGTCGCGCAGGCCGAGGCCATCATCGAAACCGGCGTGCAAAGCTTTGTGCATTGGCTGGGCCAGCGCAATACCGTGCCCTTGATTCAGGCCTTGAACGCGCAGGCCGATGACTGGCGCGAACATGAGGTGGCACGTGCGCGCAAGCAGTTAGCGCGCGGCGCCAATGTCGACGAGGTGCTGGAAGCCTTGTCACGCGGCCTGACGCAAAAAATGCTGCATGGCACCTTGGCCGAGCTGCATGCCAGCGACGGTGAGCACCGCGTTCAATTGGCGCAAACCGTCTCGCGGTTGTTTTTGCGCAGCAGCAGCCGCAATCCGGCGGAAACTCCTAACGAGCATTAGCGGCGTAGCGCTCAACGCCCCGACCCGCGACTGCGGCGATCGGTCCCTTGGCTCACCGCTAGAAATTCCCCATGAAAGATTCACTGCGCCAGCAGTTTGACCGCCTCGGCTACCGCCTGAGCGAACTCGACACCATTTTGAGCGACGGCAGCGTTGCCGCCGATATGAAGCGTTACCGCGCGCTGACCAAGGAGCAGTCCGAAGTCGCCGAGCTGGACGCGCAATATCGCCAATATGTGCAGCGCGAGGCCGATCTGGCCGAGGCCAAGCTGCTGCTGGACGACCCGGAGATGGCCGAGATGGCCGCCGAGGAAATCAAGGCGGCGGAAGCCGACCTGGCGCGCTTGCAGGCCTCGCTGCAACTGGCCCTGGTGCCGCGCGACCCCGATGATGACAGGTCGGCCTTCCTGGAAATCCGCGCCGGTGCGGGCGGCGACGAGTCGGCGCTGTTTGCCGCCGACCTCGCCCGCATGTATCTGCGCTACGCCGAACGGATGGGCTGGAAGACGGAGATTCTGTCCAGCAGCGACTCCGATCTCGGCGGCTACAAAGAACTGGTCGTGCGCATCGAAGGCGAGCGCGTTTACGGAAGCCTGAAGTTCGAGTCGGGCGGTCACCGCGTACAACGCGTGCCGGCGACCGAATCACAGGGCCGCATCCACACCAGCGCCTGCACGGTGGCGGTGATTGCCGAGCCGGACGAGACCGAGGAGGTGACGCTGAACCCGGCCGATCTGCGCATCGACACCTACCGCGCCAGCGGTGCCGGCGGCCAGCACATCAACAAGACCGACAGCGCCGTGCGCATCACCCATGTGCCGACCGGCCTGGTGGCCGAATGCCAGGACGACCGCAGCCAGCACCGCAACAAGGCCAAGGCGATGCTGGTGCTGGCGGCTCGGGTGCGCGACAAGGACCGCGTCGCCCGCGAGGCGCAAGACGCCGCCAACCGCAAGAGCCTGATCGGCAGCGGCGACCGCAGCGACCGCATCCGCACCTACAACTTCCCCCAGGGCCGCCTGACCGACCACCGCATCAACCTGACGCTGTACAAGCTGGGCGCCATCATGGACGGTGATTTGAGCGATGTGGCCGCCGGCCTGCAAGCGGCGCAGGCCGCCGAGCAACTGGCCTTGCTGGAAGAAGGCAGGACATGATGCCCGGCGATGTGCGTGCGGCCCTGAGCCTGGCGCGCTCGCTCGGGCTGGATAGGCTGGACGCGCAACTGCTGCTGGCCGCAAGCCTGAAGCAAAACCGCGCCTGGCTGATCAGCCATGACGATGCACCTCTGGCCCCTGCGCTGGCCGCCACGCTCGTCGAGCAAATGACGCAGCGCGCGGCCGGCATGCCGCTGGCCTATTTGCTCGGGGAACAGGAATTCCACGGCCTGTTGTTGACCGTCACCCCGGACACCTTGGTGCCCAGAGCAGACACCGAAACCCTGGTCGACTGGGCGCTTGAATTGTTGGTGCCCATGGCCGGCACGCCAAGCCTGGTTGACCTCGGCACCGGCAGCGGCGCGATCGCTCTGGCCATCAAGGCCGGCCATCCTGCCGCCATCGTCAGCGCGGTCGACCTCAGCCCGGCCGCCTTGACCGTTGCGCAAGGCAATGCCCACAGGCTGGGTCTGGATGTGGCGTTTATGCAAGGCAATTGGTGGCAGCCGCTGCTAGGGCGGCGCTTCGACATCATCGTCAGCAACCCGCCCTATATCGCCGGCGGTGACCCGCATCTGCCGGCCCTCCAGCATGAGCCTATCGGCGCACTGTCGCCTGGTGGCGATGGTTTGTCGGACCTGCTGCTCTTGATTGAAGGGGCGCCGGCACACCTGACAAAGGGCGGCTGGCTCTTGCTTGAGCATGGCTATGACCAAGCGCCGGCCGTCGCCGAGGCCCTTAGCGTTCGGGGATTCGTCGACTTGGGCTTGCGCCGCGACTTGGGCGGTCAACCCCGTGTCAGCGCCGGCCGCTGGCCGAGTTGATCCAGTCAACAGAAACAGAATTTGTTGGCTTTTTTCTTGCCACAGCGGGCCGCCGCGGGCGTAGCATGGACCCAGTCCAATCGCCGCCGGAGAACGTCATGACAGTCGCCCGTTTGACTCCTTGTGCAGCCGCCATTGCCTTGCTGGCAAGCCTGAGCTTCAATGCCTTGGCGATCGACGCGACCAAAACTCCGGCGCTCACGCCCTCCAGTTGGCAAGCCAGATTGCAGCTCAGCAGCCTTGAGCCCGCACCTGCCGGGCTTTATGAAGCGCAAAGCTACAGCGGCTCCCGGCTGCTGAGCGCCAATCTTTTGGGCGACTATTACCTGACGGGCTCCGGTCTGAGCGGCGTGCAGGGCGGCCTGCGCGCGACCGGCGGACTGATGTTGGGTTCTCTTTCGCAAAGCAGTGCGGGCTTGGCGCTTGGCGCCAGCAGCAGCGGCCAAGCTTGGTCGGTTGGCCAGCGCAGCATCAGCTTGCTTGCGCCGCTGGGCGATGGCAACGACCCTTATGGATCCATGTCTTATCTGGGCATCGGCTACACCGGCCAATCCTTGCGAGGCGGCTGGGGTTTCAGCGCCGACCTCGGTCTGGTCAACGGCAGCGCCACCAGCGGCCTGCGCCTGGGGACCAGCCGGTCTCAAGGCATGGAAGACCTGCTGCGCGACATACGCTTCAGGCCGGTACTTCAGCTCGGGCTGTCCTACAGTTATTGAGCTCTTTATAGGGGCGGCCGGCCAGCTCGGTCCGGCTCGTCGATAATCGCGCCCGAGATTCCACTTTTTTGGGCGAGATGACAATGAGCGACGTGCAGCAACGTATTGATGATTTGGTGAAAAACAACCGCGTGATGCTCTTCATGAAGGGATCGGCGCAATTCCCGATGTGCGGTTTTTCGGGCCGCGCGATCCAGATCCTGAAGGCCTGTGGCGCCACCGATCTGAAGACCTTCAACGTGCTCGATGATGCCGAAGTGCGCCAAGGCATCAAGGACTACGCCAACTGGCCGACCATCCCCCAGCTCTATATCAACGGCGAATTCGTCGGCGGCTCGGACATCATGATGGAGATGTACGAGTCGGGTGAGTTGCAGCAAACGCTCGAAGCCAAATAAGTCAGCTCGGCGTGACGTCAGCCCCTCAACAACGGCTGGTCATCGGCATCACCGGCGCGACCGGCGCGGCCTATGCGCTGCGGCTTTTGCGGCGTGGCCGCGAGCTGGGGCTCGAGACCCATCTGATCGTCACGCCGGCCGGCGTGCTGAACGCTCATCATGAGCTGGGTCTGAGTCGCCCAGAGCTGGAGCGCGAGGCGAGCTTTTGCTACGCGCCCGGCGATGTCGGGGCCTGCATCGCCAGCGGCAGTTTTGCGACCGCGGCGATGGTCGTTGCGCCCTGCTCGATGAAGACGCTGGCTGCGGTGGCCCATGGCTTTGGCGACAACCTGCTAACGCGTGCGGCCGACGTCACGCTGAAAGAGCGCCGCCGGCTGATCCTGATGGTGCGCGAGACGCCCTTCAATCTGGCCCATCTGCGCAATATGGTGGCCGCGACTGAGATGGGGGCCATCATCTTCCCGCCGCTGCCGGCCTTCTATCACCATCCGACTTCCATCGAAGAACTGGTCAACGAGAGTGCCGAGCGGGTGCTGGAGTTGGCCGGCGTGGCGGGTGCGCGGCCGCAGGCCTGGGGCGGCTTGAACAGCAAAAGCTGACTTCAAATCTCGCCCTGCAGCAACCATTGTTTGCGGGCACCAAACACCAAGTTGGGATATTCCGGCTTACCCCGGCTGCCGTTGTAGCGCCCCAGCGCCAGATACATATCGCCTTTTTCGCGGTCCAGGTAGTGGCGCAAAATCACACAGCCAAAGCGCAGATTGGTCTGCATATGGAAAAGCCGTGAGGCCTGGCCATCGCCGATCAGATTGGCCCAAAACGGCATCACCTGCGTATAGCCGCGCGCCCCGGCGCTGCTGATCGCGTATTTGCGGAAGCCGCTCTCGACTTGCACCAAGCCCAGCATCAGGCTGGGGTCCAAGCCGGCACGCTTGGCTTCGTACCAGACCGACTCCAAAAACTCGATCCGCGTTTGCACCTCGCTCTTGCGGGACTTGAGCTTTTCGCTGGTGGCGCCCAGCCAGCGTAAATAGGCCAAGCGCGCCTCGACATTGTCGAAACGCGGTTTGGGCGGCGCGCTATAGGCAACCGCTGCCGTCAAGGCCGAGCGGACGGCGTCGGCCAGCGGCTCCTCGGCCTGCATGCCCGCTAGGCTGAGACGCGGCAGGCCTGCCCCAGCCAAGGCAAGGGCAGCGCCGCCCAGCAGGCTGCGCCGCTGCAAAGCCAGCGGCTTCAAGGCTTGAGCTTGCCCTTCAAATGGGCAAGCAGGTCAACCAGCGCCAACTTCGAGGCCTCGGCATCACGCCGGCCTTGGTATTCGACCTGGCCTTCCTTCAGGCCACGGTCGGAGATCACGACGCGGTGCGGCACGCCGATCAACTCCCAGTCGGCAAACATCGCGCCCGGGCGCTCGCCGCGGTCGTCCAGCAGCACGTCAATACCCAGCGCCTGCAAGTCATCATGCAGCTTGTGAGCGGCCGCCTTGACCTCTTCACTGCGGTCCATGCCAATCGGACAGACGACCACGCTGAAGGGCGCAATCGCGTCCGGCCAGATGATGCCGCGCGCGTCATGGCTTTGCTCGATGGCGGCGCCCAAGATGCGCGTCACGCCGATACCGTAGCAGCCCATCACCATCAGCTGCGGCTTGCCGTTCTCGTCCAGGAAGGTGGCCTTCATATCGGCCGAATACTTGGTGCCGAGCAAGAAGACATGGCCGACCTCGATGCCGCGTTGAATCGCCAGCACGCCTTGGCCGTCCGGCGACGGATCACCGGCCACCACATTGCGCAGGTCGGCGACCATATCCGGCTCGGGCAGATCGCGGCCCCAGTTGGCGCCGGTGAAATGGAAGTCCAACTCGTTGGCGCCGCAAACAAAGTCGCTCATCAGGGCAACGGTGCGGTCGGCGACGACCTTTACCGGTTTGAGCAAATTGATCGGGCCGAGATAGCCGGGCTTGCAGCCGAAATGCTCTTCGATTTCGGCAACGGTGGCGAAGCGGAAGCCCGCTTTCAGCCCTTCAATCTTGCCGGCCTTGACCTCATTCAAGTCATGGTCGCCGCGCAGCAGCAAGAGCCAGATCGTCGATTTGATGATCTCGCCCTTGTCGTTCAGCTCATCCGTGGCCAAGACCAGGGACTTGACCGTCTGCGTCAAGGGCAGGGCCAACAAGGCCGCGACATCCTCGCAAGTGCTCTTGCCAGGGGTTGCTGTCTTGGTCAAAGCCTGTGAGGCGGACGCGCGCTCGCTCAACAAAGCCACGCCTTCGGCCAACTCGATATTGGCGGCGTAGTCGCTGCTCGGGCAATAGACGATCGCGTCCTCTCCGGTGTCGGCAATCACCTGGAACTCGTGCGAGAGCTCGCCGCCGATGGCACCGGTGTCGGCGGCGACCGCACGGTATTGCAGGCCGAAGCGATCAAAGATGCGCTGATAGGCAGCAAACATGCCCTGGTAGCTGACGGTTGCAGCGGCCACATCACGGTCGAAGGAATAGGCATCCTTCATCGTGAACTCGCGGCCCCGCATCACGCCGAAGCGCGGCCGGCGCTCATCGCGGAACTTGGTCTGAATGTGATAAAAATTCTTCGGCAGCTGCTTGTAGCTGCGCAACTCCTGGCGGGCGATGTCGGTCATCACCTCCTCGGAGGTGGGCTGAATGATGAAGTCGCGGCCATGGCGATCTTTCACCCGCATCAGCTCCGGGCCCATCTTGTCGAAACGGCCAGTTTCTTGCCACAGCTCGGCCGGCTGCACCACCGGCATCAGCAACTCGACCGCGCCGGCGCGCGTCATTTCTTCGCGGATGATGGCCTCGACCTTGCGGATAACGCGCAAGCCCATCGGCATGTAGTTATAGATACCGGCGCCGATACGTTTGATCATGCCGGCTCGCATCATCAGCTGATGACTGACAACTTCGGCATCGGCAGGAGCTTCTTTGAGCGTGGAGACGAAAAACTGACTGGCTTTCATGGCGCTTTGGCAAGGCTCGGCCGCAAAGGCCAAGCAGGGTTTGGTGAGTGAGGGTTAGCGATGAGGCTGCCGAGGTGGCATCCCAATGCAATAATTGACGCAACTAAAGATTCGAGGTTGATTATGCTCGACCGTGACGGCTTCCGCCCCAACGTCGGCATCATCCTGCTCAACCACAGGAATGAAGTGTTTTGGGGCAAGCGTATCCGCACCCATTCCTGGCAGTTCCCGCAAGGGGGCATTAACTATGGTGAAACGCCTGAGCAGGCGATGTTCCGTGAGCTCCATGAAGAAGTGGGGCTTGTTCCTGACCATGTGCAAATCATCGCGCGCACGCGCGATTGGCTGCGCTATGAGGTGCCCGACCACTTCATCAGGCGAGATGCCCGCGGGCATTACCGCGGTCAAAAACAGATTTGGTTCCTGCTGCAATTGATGGGTCGCGACAGCGATATGAATTTGCGCGCCACCAATCACCCGGAGTTCGACGCTTGGCGTTGGAACGATTACTGGGTGCCACTTGAAGCCGTGATCGAGTTCAAGCGCGGGGTCTATGAGAACGCCTTGACCGAGCTGGCGCGCTATCTGCCGCGCATCAACCATCACAACCGCTATCTGCGCGGCGGCATGCGGCCGCAGCAGCACCGGGGTGACTATGGGCCAGGGCAAGGGCAGCAGGCCGAGCCGACGGTGAAGGCTCAGCCTGAGCCTTCGCAAGACCAGGCCATGAACTCGCTCGGCCAGCTGCCCGACGCCTGAAAATCAAGCCGCGCTAAATGCGGCTCGATCTTCAACTCAGCCCAGCACCATATTGTCCCGGTGTATCAGTTCGGGCTCGGCCGTATAGCCGAGCACGCGCTCGAACTCGCTCGACGGTTTGCGCGCAATCAGGCGCGCCTCGGCGCTCGAGTAGTTGGTCAGGCCTCTTGCCAACTCGCGGCCCGCCGGGTCACGCACCGCGATCACGTCGCCACGGTGGAAGTCGCCCTGCACCTCCAGCACGCCGATCGGCAGCAGGCTCTTGCCCTCACCCTGCAGCTTGGCCACCGCCCCCGCATCGATGACGACCGCGCCGCGCATCTGCAGGTGGTCGACCATCCATTGCTTGCGCGCCGCCAACTTCGGCGTCGACGCGAGCAAGGCGGTGCCGATCGCTTCACCGGCCATCAAGCGGATCAAGACATCGGGCTCGCGGCCCCAGGCGATCACCGTATTGGCGCCGCTGCCGGCCGCGCGTTTGGCGGCCAGGATCTTGGTGATCATGCCGCCCCGACCAAGGCTTGAACCTGCGCCGCCGGCCATCTGTTCCAGTTCGGGCGTTCCCGCGACCGCTTCGGCAATGAAGCGGGCCTGCGGGTCGCGCCGCGGGTCGGCCGAATACAGGCCTTTTTGATCGGTCAGGATGATCAAGGCATCGGCCTCGATCAGATTGGCAACCAAAGCTCCCAGCGTGTCGTTATCACCGAACTTGATCTCGTCGTTGACGACGGTGTCGTTCTCGTTGATGACAGGCAAGACCCGATGCTGCAGCAAGGTCAGCAGGGTCGAGCGCGCATTCAGATAGCGCTCGCGGTCGGCCAAGTCTGCATGGGTCAGCAGCACTTGCGCGCTGCCCATGCCCTGCTCGCGCAGCTTGCTCTCGTACATCTGAGCCAGGCCCATCTGACCCACCGCCGCTGCGGCCTGCAACTCGTGCAACTCTTTCGGACGGGTCGCCCAGCCCAAGCGCTTCATGCCCTCGGCAATCGCGCCGCTGGACACCATGACCAACTCGCGGCCGTCGCTTGCTAACGCCGCCAACTGACGGCACCAATTGCCGATCGCATCGGCATCAACGCCGCGACCTTCATTGGTCACCAGGCTGGAGCCGACCTTGACGACAATGCGCCGAGCGCCCGCGAGCGCGCGGCTCATTCCGCTGCGTCGGCAGGTGCCGCGCTAGCGGGCTTCCCTTCAGGGAAACGCGGATCCACTTCAACAATCACCTTGTGCGCCGTGGCCACATGGTCGTAAATCGCGTGAATCAAGGGCTGGCAGCCTTCGCGCGTCAGAGCAGAAATCTCGAACACCGGACCCTTCCACTTATAGCGCTTGACGAAGTCCTTGACGCGCTTGGCGCGCTCTTCCTCGGGCACCATGTCCAGCTTGTTCAACACTAACCAACGTGGCTTGTTGTAAAGCTCCTCGTCGTACTTCTTCAGCTCGTTGACGATGGCCTTGGCCTCGACGACCGGATCCACCGCCGGGTCAAACGGGGCCAGATCAACCACATGCAAAAGCAAACGCGTGCGCTGCAAATGGCGGAGGAATTGATGACCCAGGCCGGCGCCCTCGGAAGCACCCTCGATCAAACCTGGAATGTCAGCGACGACAAAGCTCTTCTCCGGCCCGACGCGAACCACACCCAGATTCGGGTACAGCGTCGTGAACGGATAGTCGGCGATCTTGGGGCGGGCATTCGACACCGCCGTGATCAAGGTGGACTTGCCGGCATTGGGTTGACCCAACAAACCGACATCGGCCAACACGCGCAATTCCAGCTTGACCTTCTTGGCCTCGCCGGGCCAACCCGGCGTCTTTTGACGCGGCGCGCGATTGGTACTGGTCTTGAAATGCAGATTGCCGAAGCCGCCGTCGCCGCCCTTGGCCAGCAAGATTTTCTCGCCCGGCTCAATCAGCTCGGCGATCACGGTGTCGGTTTCCAAGTCTTTGACGATGGTGCCAACCGGCATGCGCAGGATGATGTCATCCGACGCAGCACCGTACTGGTCGGAACCCCGACCGGCCTCGCCGTTACGGGCCTCGTGGCGGCGCGCGTAGCGGTAATCGATCAGCGTATTGAGATTGCTGTCGGCCACGGCAAAGACGCTACCACCCCTGCCGCCATCGCCGCCGTCCGGCCCGCCAAAGGGGATGAACTTTTCGCGCCGAAAGCTCGCACAGCCGGCACCACCATTGCCGGCCACGATGTCGATGGTGGCTTCGTCTATGAACTTCATAATGCTTTACGCCCTTTGAGGCTGATGTTAAGGCAAAGCGGCGCCCATCCGAGGGGACGAACACAGGCCTTGCTGCAGCCTCAAAAAGCAAAAGCCCCGGCTAGGCGGGGCTTTTGCGTCACCTGCTGCAAGCGGTCGGCTGCTGCCCTCCGCTTGCGGTGCTCATCGGCTATCTGATTTAGATAGCGGTGACAAAAACCGTCTGACGGCTCTTCTCACCCTTGATGGCGAACGACACTTGGCCGTCGATCAAGGCAAACAGCGTGTGGTCCTTGCCGATACCGACATTGGTGCCGGGATGGAACTTGGTACCGCGCTGACGCACGATGATGGAACCTGCCGAGATGGATTGGCCGCCATAGACCTTCACACCGAGCATCTTAGGTTTGGAGTCGCGGCCGTTTCGTGTTGAACCGCCGCCCTTTTTCTGTGCCATGGATTATCTCCTTGAACTGTTGGCTAAAAAGTCAGCTCTCGATCAGCCGTTCACCGTGCTGATCAACAGCTCGGTATACGTCTGGCGATGGCCTTGACTCTTCTTGTAGTGCTTACGACGACGCATCTTGAAGATGCGCACTTTGTCGTGCTTACCGTGAGCCACAACAGTGGCATTGACGCTTGCGCCAGCAACCAAGGGAGTGCCAACCTTCAGATCCGCGCCGCTACCAACGGCGAGAACTTGGTCGATCACAATCTCTTGGCCAACATCCGCAGCAATCTGTTCTATTTTGATCTTTTCGCCGGCAGCAACTTTATATTGCTTACCGCCGGTTTTTATGACCGCGTACATATCAGCCCTTTCAATTAAACCACCCGTAAAGCCTCGCCGAGTAGCCAAAGCAACTCAGCAGACCCACAGGCCTCAACTCCGCAGCCTTCAAGAAGCGCAGAGCCGACGAGTTTAGCACGCCCAAAGAAATTTTCCAAATCACGCAAGCACGGGGCTTGACAGCGCCAACTCTGACGCACAATCCCGGCCAAGCTCCGGCCACCCCTGCTGGGCCACTCCCTATAATCCAAGCTCCATTCAAACGAGATCCGAGCGTGCACGCTGCGTCTGCTTCGCCCCCCATCACAAGCCCCGAAACCAGCGACGCGCTTGCCACATTGGCAGCCGAAATGCTCCAGGTCGATGCCGTCATTGCGGATCGCCTCGGCTCAGAGGTCGCGCTGATCAATCAAATCGCTGCTTACATCGTCCATGCGGGCGGCAAGCGCATGCGCCCGAAGCTGGTGCTTTTGTTTGCCAACGCACTTGGTTTCGCCGGCCCACAGCGGCTTGAACTGGCTGCCGTGGTCGAGTTCATCCACACCGCCACCTTGCTGCACGACGATGTCGTCGACGAATCCGCGCTGCGTCGCGGCAAGCAGACCGCCAATGCGCTGTTCGGCAACGCCGCCAGCGTGCTCGTGGGGGACTTTCTCTACTCCCGCGCATTCCAGATGATGGTGTCCGTCAACCGCATGCGCGTGCTGGAAGTCTTGGCCGAAGCGACCAATGTGATCGCCGAAGGCGAAGTGCTGCAGTTGATGAACATGCACGACCCGGACATCAGCGTAGAGAGTTACTTGCGCGTCATCCGGTTCAAAACTGCCAAGCTCTTTGAGGCCAGCGCCCGGCTTGGCGCGGTCTTGGCCGACAGCCCACCCGATATCGAAGAAGCTTGTGCCGGCTACGGTCGGGCGCTCGGCACGGCCTTTCAGTTGATCGATGATGTGCTCGACTACGAAAGCGACAGCCAAGCGCTGGGCAAAAATGTTGGCGATGACTTGCGTGAAGGCAAGACAACGCTGCCTTTGCTGATTGCCATGGAACGCGGCTCAAGTGAACAGCGGGCGCTATTGCGGCATGCGATCGAACACGGCGAGCAAGAGCGTCTGAGCGAGATCGTCGCGATCGTCCGCGCCACCGGAGCCCTTGAAGCCACCCGTGAAGCGGCTCGCGCAGAAGCAAAGCTGGCGCGCGAGTGCCTAAGCCTTTTGCCTCCTACAAAATGGCGGGAATCGCTGCTGGACTTCGCCGCGCAATCGGTTGAGCGCTCTTACTAAGTTCCCAAGGTTCCAGCAGAACAAGACAGCGCATCGGCAGCCAAGCGAAAATTCAATCAGGCTCGGAAGGAGCATCGGTACGGCGCTTCTTCATGCTGGCCTTGGCTGCATACATGCGCTCGTCGGCCCTGGCAATGCAAGCTTGCAATGAGCTGTCGGCATCGGCCCTAAGGGCATGGCCCAATGCTGCACTTGGGCTGATCCAAACCCCGGGAGCCACTTCAAACCGAGTCAGCTGGCAGCGCCGCCGCAAGGCCTCCAGTTCGCCAGCCACATGCTGCTCGGCACAATCGGGCAGGATGAACACAAACTCATCGCCGCCTATTCGGTAGCAGTCGGCCCGCGGCCATTGAGCCAGCGCCGCAGCGGCAAAGGCCTTGATCAAGCTATCTCCAGCCGCATGACCATGGCTGTCATTGACGCGCTTGAGGTTATTCATATCGGCCACCACGATCGCCTGCGGGAAATTCACATTGACCGTGGCATCCGCCTTCTGGCTGAAGTAATTGCGATTATGAAACCCGGTCAGGCTGTCGGTATAGAGCAGATGCTCGCGCTCATGCAAAAACTGCGTCTTGGCCTTTTGTTCAGCCAGCTTGCGCACCGTCCGCAAGGTCAGAGCCAATATAAACAGCATGGCCACGGCCAGCGCCGCCAACATCATCGTCAATTGACGATTCGCCTCATTGCGCAAGGTCGGCACCGTCTGAATGCCCAGGTACTTCATCTCGTCAAACTGAATCAAGGGGATGACCTTGTCCATGATGGCCGCCAACTCGGGCTGCTGACGGCTGACGCCGAAATAGACAAATGAGTCCTTGGACGTACTGCCGCGCTTGACCAAGTCGGTATACCCCAGACCATTGATATAGAACTCGACGACGGTCGGATTCTCAATCAAGTAGTCGACCTTGCCGGCCCGCAGCAGTCGCAGCGAGGCCATGATGTCACTGGTCTTGACGATATGGGGCGCCTTCAAATTCTTGCGCAAATACTCCTCATGCCAGAAGCCATCGATGACCGCCACACGCCGGCCATCAAGGCCGTAAACATCTTGCACCGGCGGGCTGCTTTTGAGTCCCACGATGATGTCGCGCTCGGTGCTGATGGCGCGCGGGAACAGGAAGTATTCTTGCCTATCGGCGGTCTTGGCCAGATTCAGCACATGCACCTCACCCGCTTGAGCCCGCTCAAGCATCTTGGCAAACGAGCCACCGACAACCTTGAAGCGAATGCCGATCAAATCACCAATCCGGTCCAAGGTGGCGCCGGCAATGCCCTTGTATTCGCCATTGTGGAAATAGTCAAAAGGCAGATAGTCCTCGGCCACCCCCACCACCGCCTCGCCGTGTTGAGCCAGCCAGCCCAGTTCGGCCTCGCTGAGCCGCAGCACCTTGCGGTTGTAGCTGCGGCGAGCGTCCAGGGACAGCGTCTGGATGATGAGGCGGCGATGCTCCAAATAGCGATCGATGATCTGGCCCAAGACCGCCCGGTCCCTGGCAACCGCAAAAGTCATGTCAGATGTGATGGCCTTGATTTCCGCGACCAGGGTCAGGGTTGGAAAATCAATCAAGAACTCGTACTCGACGCCGCCGCCTGCGGTGACAAAGCCGTCCACCTCGCCCGCCACCAAGGCCTTCAATCCTTCGCGTTGATCCTCGAAGCTATTCACCCGAATATGAATATTGGGGAACTCGGCGGGCAGTTGCTCGATCACAAAGTCATTGGCCAGAAACCCCACTTTTTTGCCGTCCAGATCACCCAGGGTCTGCACCAGCGAGTCCTTGCGCGCGAACACCACATAGGGGTACTTTTGCGCGGCCCGGGTAAAGCGCATGACTTTTTCCCGCTCGGGCGTCGGGTTAGCGCCGTAGAGCAGATCAATCTTGCCGGCCAAGAAGCGGCTGTAGGCATCATCCCAACTCTTCACCTCCGCCGCTTCCAGGCGCAGCCCCAGTTGGACCTGCATATCGCTCAACAAGGCGGGCAAGAGGCCGATGCGCCGCCCTTGAAACTCGAAACTATCCACGCCGGCAAAGGGATCAAAACCGACGCTCAGGACTTGGTTCTTGTGCGCCGCAATCCAGGCGAGTTGGTCTGCATCGAACGGTATCGAACCATTCTCGCGAGGCAACGCTCGCGCCGAGCCGAACATGCACAGCGCAAGGGCCAGGCACATCAGCAGCGCTGCCTTCAATCGCATCAAGTCCTGCAAATCAAGCCCCCTAAACTTTCGTTCCGCAACAGTTTTCCCTGCTCCCAATTCAATGATGGGCCAACAAGGCCTGCTCGCGCGCTCGGCTCAGGCCATTGGAAGGCAAAGGCGGCTGACCTTGCAGCCAAGCAGTCGTGTCGCCGAGCGACGCCAGCAAAGGCCGAAAGCGCAGACCGGCCGCCATGGCCGCCACACTGCGAACCTCCATCATCGCGTTATCGGCCCCCGCCAACCAATACGGTAAGTCCTGAAAGGGCTGCACGCCGGCGGCCAGCAACTCATCCTCACCGAGCCAGACCCATTCAGACCTGGCGCCAGTGGCGGTATTGCAGGCCGCCAGCAATTCGCCCATGGTTTGCCCATCGGGCCCGCTGGCATTGAAGACGCCGCCGCGCCGCCGCTCGGCAAGATCGAGGCACCAGGTGGCGATGTCGCGCGCATCGATCAAACGCAGGGCGCGCTGTGGCCGGCCCGGCGCCAGCACCCGCCCGCCCTCGCTCATGCGGTCTAGCCAATAGCGCAGGCGCGGGCTGTAGTCATAAGGTCCGATGATGAAACCGGGCCGCACGATCAGCGCGCGCGGCCCCATCACGCGCGTCAACTCTTGCTCGCACAAGGCCTTCAACCCGCCATAAGCCGCGCCGTAACCGCCGCCGGATTTGGAACCGGTACCGACGGCCTGAGCCTCGGCCGCCGCGACTTGCTCGGCCGTCAAGACAGCCAAACTCGAAGTTTCGACGGTATCGGCATTGATCTGCGGGAAGACCGAAATCGAGCTGATCAGACAATAATGCTCGACCTGATCCGCCAACAACTCGGCACTGCGGCGGGCCGCGCTGGGCAAATAGCAACTGGCGTCGAAGACCGCATCCCAGCGGCGGCCGCGCAGCGCCGAAAGATCGAGCAGGCGGTCGCCCTTCAGTTGCTCGACTCCCGGAAACAAACCGGCACCATGATTGCCGCGATTGAACAAGGTGACTTCATGCCCGCTGGCGAGCGCCAATTCGGCGACATGGCGGCCAAGGAATTGAGTACCACCGAGTATCAGTAATTTCATGTTTGAGGCCGCTGCGCAGTATCCGGATGATGGCTATTCTCCATGCTGCGAGCCAGGGCCAAGCGGTACTGGGCCGGTGTCTGCCCGGTCGTTTGGCGAAAACAACGGCTGAAGTGCGCTTGATCGCAAAAACCCAGGTGCAAGGCCAAATCGGCAAAGCCCGGTGCCTGCTCTTGTGCCAGCGCCTGCAGCGCGTCTTGCAGGCGCGCCCGCTGGATCACCCACTTGGGCGAGACACCCAGGCTGTCGGCAAAGCGGCGCTGCAAGGTCCGCTCGCTGCCGGCCGTCAAGCCGAGCAAGGCTTGCAGTTCAGCGACCCGCGTGAGGCTGCTGTCCTGCATCACTTGCTGCACGGCCGCATCGACTCTAGCCACCCAGGGGTCCATGGCCGGCAGATGGCCCAACAACAAGGCCTCGGCCGCCTTGATGGCCTGCCGATGCGAGCCAGCGCCCAACACCGCTTGTTCGGCGCGCAAGACATGCGCCGGCTCGGCCCAAGCCAAAGCCTCGCCCAGCAGCACTTGACGCCCGCTCAAGGCCTGGACGGAGCCGTTCAACCAAGGGCGCAGACCGCCGCATTTGAAGCGCAGACCATGGACCCGGCCACGCCCATGCAGGCCTCGCACAAAGACGCCACGCGCGACCCCATGCAGCGCCGTCGCGCCGGCCTCAAAAACCAGATGGGTGTTCGGATAGGGCAGCACGCGCTGGCTGTGCTCCTGTCCGGCCGGCAAATCCCATTCGATCAACCAATGAAAGTCCAGCCAAGGCGACAGCGCCTCGCTGACCGGGTAGCGATGCAATTGAAACGGCAGCGCCGTTTGCCCAGCGCTTGCCGAGGCCAGCAGCGCACGCTCACTCAACTGCCTGTTTTGCGCAGCGCCCAGCTCGCCTGTCGGGTTTGTACAAGCCAGCGCACGATCGAGAGTGGATGATGCGTTCATGCCAAAAAGTTCGAAATTTCCAATTCAACGCCGTAGCTTGCTGGCAAGCTCGGCCGGCCTGATCACATTGTGGAGTCAATCAATGAACGCAACAGCCAGTGCAGCCAACCCGGCAGCAAGCACCTCAAGCGCCAAAGGCGGATTTGAAGTCAAAATTGGCCCTCCTGAGGCCTTGAGCGGCCCGGTCGGTGGCGCGCCCTTGTTCAAACGCAGCCTAAGGAAGCAATACAGCGGCGACATGACGGGCAGCGCCATCGGCGAAATGCAGATGGCCGGCCAGCCGCAGATCGGCGAGGCCGCCTACACCGCGCTCGAATCCTTCGTAGGCGAATTGCAAGGCCGCAAAGGCAGCTTTGCGCTCGCTCATCTGGGGCTGATGAGTGCTGGCAAGCAGGACCTGCGCATCAGCGTCGTGCCCGGCTCGGGCCTGGGCGAGCTGGCAGGCATCAGCGGCGAGCTGATTCTGCGCATCGAAGCCGGCGTGCATTTCTACGAATTGAACTACCGGCTGGATTGAACCTTATCCCTACAGCAGATTGATCGCCTTGGCGGCTTCGCGCAATTCGGCGCGGAAGTCCGGATGGGCAATCGAGATCAACTCCATTGCCCGCTGCTTGGCTGATTTGCCGCGCAACTGCGCCACGCCGAACTCGCTGACCACATAGTTGATGTCGTTCTTGCTGGTGCTCATATGGGTGCCGGGCGACAGCTGCGGGACGATGCGGCTGATGCTGTCGCCTTTGGCTGTGGACGGCAGCACGATAAAGGCCTTGCCGCCTTTCGAGCGATTGGCGGCCCGCACAAAATCGCTCTGCCCGCCGGTGCCCGAGTAGGGCGTGGAGCCCAAGGATTCCGAACCGCATTGCCCCAGCAAATCGATCTGCAGCGTCGCGTTGATGGCAACCAGATTGTCGTTCTGGCCGGCCAGATAGGGGTCATTGGTGAAGTCGACCGGATGCATCTCCAGGCCCGGATTGCGGTCCATAAAGCGATAAAGCTTTTGCGAACCGAGCGCAAAGGTCGCGACCATCTTGCCGGGCAGATAGTTCTTGCGTCGGTTGGTGACCGCCCCGCATTCCACCAGGCTGAGGATGCCATCGCCGATCATCTCGGTATGTACGCCCAGGTCATGCTTGGCGCTGAGCTGCATCACCACCGCATCGGGAATTCCGCCATAACCGATCTGCAGCGTCGAGCCGTCTTCGATCATATCGGCCACATATTTGCCGATCGCCTCCTGAACCGGACCGATCTTGGGCAGGCCCACCTCGGTCACGGCATCGCTGCTTTCGATCAGCGCCGTCACCTGCGAGATGTGGATCTGGCAATTGCCGTTGGCAAAGGGCACGTTGGGGTTGACTTCCAAGACGATCGCCCGCGCCTGCTTCAACGCAGCCATCGTGTAGTCCGCCCCCAGGCTGAGCGAAAAGTAGCCATGCGCATCCATCGGCGAGGCCATGCTCAAGACCACATCGGCGGGAATCAGCTTGCGGGCGATCAGGCCGGGCATTTCGGAGAAGTAGCTGGGAATGAAATCGACATAACCCGCCTGCCCGCCGGCCCGGGAGGCGGCGCCGTAGAAGAACGAGACATGGCGCACATGATCCACGGTCTCGGGGTCAAAGTAGCCGTATTTACGCACCGCCAGAATCTGCCCCAGCTTGATGTCGTGAAAGCGCCGGCGTGCGTCGGACAAAGCCGTCAGCAGCGTCGGCGGCTCGCCCACGCCGGTGGGGATGATGATGAAGTCGCCGTCGCGCAGCAGCCCCAAAGCATCTTCACAAGTGGCCAACTTCTTGCGGTACAAGTCTTGATGGGACATGGAATGCCTGCCTCTGGGTGCGTTGCTGAATATCAGCTCCGCATACTAGGCTCGCCGGCTTGCTGCTTTCTTGCAAGGGCCGAGTTTTCGCAAAGTCTGTTGTGGCGATTCACATCGGCAATTGCACCCATTCCCCGGGCCGCAAGGGGTGGCTGGCGAGCGAACAAGGGCCGATTGCGCTGCGGATCAAACGCAGCGTCGGAAAACCCACCGCCGCCGTCATGCGCCGGACTTGGCGGTTCTTGCCTTCTTTGATCGTGATGGCCAGCCAGCTGGTCGGGATGCTCAGGCGCTTACGCACCGGCGGGTCGCGCGGCCACAACCAGGCCGGTTCTTCGATCTGCTCGACCTTGCAGGGCTGGGTGACGAAGTCGCGCAAATCCAGCGGCTGGCTCAAGCGCAGCAAGGCTTGCTCGTCGGGCACGCCTTCGACCTGCACCGTGTAGGTCTTGGCTTCTTTGTGCTTGGGGTGGCTGATCTGGTGCTGCAGGCGGCCGTCATCGGTCAACAGCATCAGGCCCTCGCTGTCGGCGTCGAGCCGACCGGCGGGGTAGATGTCGGGAATCTGCAGATAGTCGGCCAGGGTCTCGCGGCCGGCCTGCGGCGAGAACTGGCTCATGACTTGGAAGGGCTTGTTGAAAAGAATCAGTTTCATTGGGGACGGGCAAAAAGCTGCCGGATTGCCCGCCAGTATCGGCCCATCGCCGCAGCGAGCTCACATCTGCTTGAACAAATGCGTGTAGCTCTCGGCCACCAGCAAGGACTCCGAGCGCTCCTTCAGCTTCAAATTCAGACGGCCGCGAAAGTCGCGTGAGGCGCCGGCAATCGCCGCCACATTGACCAAGGTGCTGCGGTGGATTTGCCAGAACTGCTGCGCGTCAAGCTCTTCCGCCAGCTCCTTCAGCGGCTTGCGAATTAAGGCCTCGGCGTCGCGTGTCACGACACGGGTGTATTTGGTGTCGGCTTGAAAGTACAAGACCTCGTCAACCGTCAGCAGCCGCAAGGTCTGCCCAACCGAGGCATTGATCCAGCGCAGCGGTGCGCGCGCCGGCGCCAGCCCGGCACCGCGAGGTTCTTGCGTTAGCTTGTCGAGCACATCGCCCAGATCGGCGGGCGCTTCTTGCAGGCGTGCTTTAAGCCGGCTTATGGTGGTGAACAAGCGCGGCATCGACAGCGGTTTGAGCAGATAGTCGACCGCGCCGGCCTCGAAGGCGTCGATCGCGTATTGGTCATAGGCCGTCACAAAGACGATATGGCCGCGCCCGCCCGCCGCCGACAACTGCCGAGCCACCTCCAAGCCGGTGGCACCCGGCATTTGAATATCCAGGAACAACACATCCGGCTGATGCTCGGCCACCATGCGCAGCGCCGCAATGCCGTCGGCCGCCTCGGCCACGATGCACAACTCGGGCCAGACTTGACCCAACGCCTCGATCAACTCCTGCCTGAGCGTCTCCTCATCCTCGGCCACCACGGCGCTACAGCTTTTGCCCATCAATCAACTCCATCAAATCCCGGGCCAATCATCGACGGCCCCCACCCATGGCCGCACGCAACTGCGCGATCAAACCGTCCATTTGCGTCGGCGCCTGTCCATCCCCTCGCGCGTAGGCCTGCTCGATCGCCAACAGCGAATCGAACAAGGCTTGTGGCTCGAGCTGGGCTTGTTTGGCCGCCAAGCGTGCAGCCATCGCCTCGCGCGCGCAACGGCTCTGCTCGTTCAGCAAGGCCTGCAAAGCCGCGTCGCTTCGCCGCCTTCTTGTCAGCATTTCGAACGCTGCGACCACCAAGCCGCCTGCGATCCAGGCGTTCAAGGCCTCGCCCAGCCCATTCAGCCATGATGCCCCCGAGGGGTCATAGGCCGGGCAGATATTGCAAGCGAAGGCCACGGGCGCAAGCAGCAAGATATGCGGCATCAACCAACGCAGCAGCAGCGACGAAATTGCCGCACCCAGCAGCACCGCCAGCAACAGGCACCGGGTGCGCCGGGGGTCTGCGGGGTCACTGCGATCGGCCGGCAACCAGCACAGAAAAACGAACAGGGACTGGCACATGAGCTTCCCCGTCGAGAGCATCAAGGCGGTCCAGCGGTCCGGCCCGGAGCCAAAGTCCAGCATCGGCCCCAGACTCTCCATCCCCAGATAGACGGCCACCAGCAAGGCACAGCCAAGCTCGGAGCCCCGCATGGATCGCCAACTCTGCCAAACATGGGCCCAGCCCGCCAACATCTTCATGGCCTGACCTCCTGGGGCCAAGGCAGGCGAATTCGCGCCAACATGCCACGCGGCTGCGCCGCCTCTAACTCTAGGCTTGCACGGTCCCCAAAATAGGCCCGCAGTCGCGCCCGCGTATTGGCCAAGCCGACGCCCGACCCGGTGGCGCCAGAAAAACCCGCACCGTTATCGCGCACTTCCAACACCACCTCGCCCAAGGCCGGGCCGCGCTTGGCGACGATCTGAATCTGCCCGCCTTCGGTCAGCGGCCCCAGCCCATGTTTGATGGCGTTCTCCACCAGCGTGGCCAAGATCAAGGGCGGCAAGCGCAGGGCCAAGAGCTCCGCGTCGGCGGCGATATCAAAGCGCAGTCGCTCGCCCATACGCATTTGCAAGATATGCAGATAGTTGCGCAGCAAATCCAGCTCCTGCCCCAGGCTGCTCACCTGCTCACGCATGCCGGGCAGAGCCGCGCGCAAATAGGCAATCAAACTGCCCAGCATGTCGCGGCCGCGATCGGGCGTGGTGGCATACAGGCGGCGAGCGGTCGCCAGGGTGTTGAACAGGAAATGCGGTTCGATCTGGGCATTCAACGCCGCCATCTCCGCCTCCATTTGTTGCGTGCGCAAGGCCTCACCCTGGCGCCTGGCCAGGCCTATGCGTGCGCGCAACTCGCTGTCGCCCAAACTCAGGACCAGCACCGCATAGGCCAAGCTGCCGAACAAGCCATACAGCGCCAGCCGCGTCAAAAAAAATCCCCACAGCAGTTCCGCCGTCGGCAGCCGCCATTTCAGCCAAGCCAAGCGAAGCAACATCGCCAAAACCAGGCCCAGCAGCACCAGACCCACCCGAATCACCCAAGCTGCGCGAGCGCTGACGCGATACCGCCTCTGCAGCCAAACCAGGCTGGCCTCGGCGCAAGCGGCGCTCAGCAAGATGAACAAGCCGGGCAGCAAGGCCAATCCGGAATAGCCGATGACGATTTGCAGCCATCGATCCGCCAACGGCCCATCAGCCTTGTACCAAGCAAGCGCGCGCGCCAAACCCCAGAGCAGGCTAATGGCCACCATGGCGCCTATCACCCGCAGCTTGAAGATTGAAAAGAAGGCTTGTTTCATGCACAGCAGGCCGAGGACAGCGAGGAATTGTCGCGCCTGTGGCTTGGTTCTCCTTGGCTCGAACACAGAGGAAGGCGAGCCGACATCCGGCCCGCCATTGCTCATTGTCGGCAAGGCGGGCGGGGCAGAGAGACGCTATGCGACCAAGTCGCCTGGACGGCGACCAAATAGGATTTTTGGGGGCTGACTAACACCCGGAGACTGTCAAGGCTCGCATGGGCAACGCAGGCTCAGACCAGGCAGTCTTCCAGCACCTGCGCCGACTCGGCTTCGCCAGCAACGGCACCCAGATCGCGCCCGTCCAGCAGCCGGTTGAGGTCCAAAAGCACCAGCATGCGCGGACCTACGGAGCCGATGCCCGAGATGCATCCCTCATTGGCCATGCCGTTCATCGCTGGCATGCAGCGCTGCTGCTCGGGGGTCAGGTCGACCACTTCGTTGACGTTGTCGACCACGATGCCGACGCTGCGCTGACTCAGATTGATGACGATGGTCACGGTCGCAGCGGTGACCTCCGCCGAAGGCATGTGGAAACACCGGCGCAAATCGATCACCGGCAAGACCTCGCCGCGCAGATCGAGCACGCCCAAGACCTCGGCGCTGGCACCGGCCAGGCGCGTCGGGGCTTGAAAGGAGCGAATCTCCTGCACGCAACTCAGCGCGATGCCGTACTCCTCTTTGCCGAGGTGAAAGGACAGGTACTCGGTACGGATTTTGGGCGCCGCAGTTTGGCCGGCAGAGACCAAGGACCGCGAAGAAGATGTGTGCTGGCTCATGGCTTGGGCTCCGGTGGGGCTGCCAGCAACATGCTGGTGCCGCGATGATAGGGAGCGATGCGCCACCGTGCGCTTGTACGGCGTCGGTTTCCGAGGCGTATCTCACGTTCGCGGCTCAAACAGGCCCTTGAGGCGAGCCCCCGCCAAGCTCAGAGCCCGAGCCTCGCATAAACGCAGGTATTCCTGAGCTCGCCGGCCGGCGTCAGACTGTCGCGCCGCAAGATCCCTTCGAGCTCGAAGCCACAGCGCTCGGCAACAGCGCGGCTGCGCAGGTTGACATCGTCCATGCGGATCTCGACCCGGCGTGCCTGCAGTTGCTCAAACGCCATCCGCGTCAAAGCCATCACCGCCTCGCTGACAAAGCCGTGGCCCTGAGCGCTGCTGCGAATCCAGTAGCCAATCTCGAAGCGGCGTACTTCCCAGTCCAGACGGTGCAAGCCGGTACCGCCCAGCAGGCGCCTACCCTCGGCGGCACGGTCATAGATTTGGTAGGTCAAATCACGGCGGGCGATGAAGTCGGCGCAGAGGCGGCGCGCCACCGCCTCGCTGTCTTCAAAGCTCGGTGCTTGTTGGGCCCAGGGCATCCAGGGACTCAATGCCCCAAGCGACTCGGCGATAGCCACGGCCATCGCCGGCCCAATGCCGGGGCGCGGCGCGGCCAGCAGCAAGCGCTCGGTCTCAATCGTCTCGGGGACTTCGATCAGGATGGGGTCAGGTTTTGCGGGCATGGCGTCTCACTTACTTACTTGGCATCAACTCGATGGACAAACCCGGCGTCGCCTCGGCGCCGAGCGCCGGCTCTTCCTCATCCGGCGTCGGCAAATCGCTGACATGGCGAAGCATGGTGTAGCGCCAAGCAAGCAGGCTCAGCAGCAAGGTGCCGACGCCCGCAAACCAAAGCGCTGAACGCAGCCCCACATGCTCGCCCAACCAACCACCGGCCAGCGCGCCCGGCGCGGCAGGAATCAGGATCAACCAGCGCATCGTGCTCGTCATGCGGCCCAACATCGGCGCCGGCGTCACGGACTGCCGCAAGGACAAGAAGTTGATGAAAATCAGCACCGCGCCGACCCCGAACACAAACAACATGAACGCAAAGGCGGCAACGCCGAAACGGTTGGCCGGGGCCAGCGCCAGCAGCAGCCAACCCAGGCCGGTGAGTGCGACACCCAAGACCAAACAGGGCCCGGGGCCAAGCCGACGACTGATGCGGTGGCCAAAAATGCTGGCCAGGACCGTGCCCGCGCCGAGCGCCACATAGCTCAAACCGACCTCCTGCGCAGTCAGCCCCAAGGTGCGCGTGGCGAACAGGATTTGCACCACTTGCGCGGCGCTGTAGAACAACTGCCAGCCGCCCACCGTGCAGGCCAAGCCGATCAGCAGCACGCGCTCGCGCACGAATCTCACCCCCGCCTTGAGGTCTCGCCAGAAGGCCGCTCCGTCGACCTTGTGCAGTTCTTCATCGACCTTGATGCCGCGCAAAATCAGCGCCGAGATCAAGACCAAGACCGCATCAACGGCCAAGGTCATGGGCGCGCCCATCAGCTTGATCAACATGCCGGCAAGACCTGGCCCCGCCACCTCAGCGCCACTGGAAGCCAAAGCGTTCTTGGCATGGGCCTCAACCAGCCGGTCGCGGCTGACCACCTGCGTCAAGACGATCTGTGCGGCGCTGCCCGCCGTGGTGTAGACGGTGCCCAACACAAAGCCCACCACATAGAGCCAGGTCATGGTCAACCAGCCCATCAAGGAGGCCAAGGGTACGGTGGCCACGGCAATAGCCAAGAGCGTCTCGCCCCAGATGTAGACGGGCAGTTTGCGGACGCGATCCAACCACACGCCCGAGGGCAAGGAGAACAGCACGAAGGGCAGTATCTCCATCGCGGTCAAGAGCCCCATTTGAGTTGGGCTGGCATGGAGCAACACGGCGGCCGTCAGCGGCAGCGCGAGCATGGTGATCTGGCCGCCGAGCGAGCTGATCAAGATCGATGACCACAGACGCCGGTAGACGGCGTCGCGCAACAGGTCGGTGGCGGGCAGCGTCAGTGCTTGCCGTATTCGTTCAAACCATGAGCTGAGCAAGGTTTGTTGCATGGGGAAATCTCCAAATATCTGCCACCGCAGCTTGGGCTAAGCGGGGCCTGCGCAATTCTCTTTTGGCGAAACCTCGGCGTACCGGGGTTTCATTGACGGGCACGGAAGTTCTCACGCGCCGGGCTGGGCCTACACCGTCAATTCGGCGTCGCCAGCGCTGCATGACCGCGAGCGCGCACGCCAGCGGCACGGGGCGTGCTGCGTCGGGTGCGGTCGAGAAGTTTGGTCATGGTCTGCTTGTCTGTGGGTTTGACTTCGATCAAATCGGCTGCCATGGTAGCAGCCCGACCAAGCTTGAAACAAGTGAAAAAAGACATATGCGGCCAATTCAGCGCAAAGGCCGCACATCTCTGGCGGGCCGACGCTGCGCCGCAAATGCACGCGACACCGAGGCAAAGCCGAGCGAACGATAGATGTCTATGGCAACATCGTGCGGGTCAGCGCACATCACCAACGTGGCCAATTTCATACGCTGGAAGCCGTAGCTCAACACATGGTCGATCAAGACGGTACACAGGCCCCGACGTCGCCATTCGGGGTGGGTACCGACATGCTGAAAACGACCCAGATCACCTTGCCTAAAGAGTCCGCAGTCGGCCACCAATTGCCGACCACGGTAGATGCCGAACCAATGGCCCAAACCGGCGAGTTGCATGGCCCGGTAGCGCCGCAACTGCTGCTCACGAAAGATCCGGTAGCCGCTGGGCTCAAAGCCATCCTGGGGGCCGACGCTGTCGCACTGCAGATTCAAGACCGCAACAAAGTCCCCGGCTTGCGTCAAATCCATTGCGCGGAAATTGAATCCGACGGCCAACGATTTGCGCTCGACAAGCTGCTGCGCAGAGTTCAGGGCCAGGCACTCGCTGGCATGGATCTCGAAACCAGCAGCCGCCCAAGCCCGCAGCGGCTGATGCGGCCCGCTGGCGTCATAGCCAATCGCCACATGGCCGGACTCAGCGGTGAAGCGCCCGACTTCTTCGTCGAAGCGTCCCAGCCAGTAGGCCAGCCCCGCGTCGTCCGGCGGCTGCGGCAAGATCAGGCAATTGCCCCAATAGAAGCGCGGATTGCCGGGCGTGCGCACCAGCACGCAATCATCCCGCTCGCTTATTTGGCCGTCGAACCGGGCAAAGATCAGATCGGTTTGCCAGCCCAGCGAGAGCTGATCGATCAATACCATGCGCCTAGAAGCCCACGGCAGCGCCGTCCCGGCGCGGATCGCTGGCCGCCACATAACCCTCCACGCCAGCGTCGCCCATCCTCCAAATGAACTGGCCGGCGCCAAAGTCTTGATAGCTGTCGTGAATGTCGCCGATCTGGTGCCCCAAGGCACGCAGGCCATCAATCGTCGCCGCCGGCATATGCGGCTCGACATTGATCGACAAGCCTTCGTTGAAGCGCCAGCGTGGCGCGTCGCAGGCAGCTTGCGGGTGCTGGCCAAAGTCCAGCATGCGCACCAAGGTCTGCATATGGCCTTGCGGCTGCATATTGCCGCCCATCACGCCATAGCTCATCACCGGCTGACCGTCACGGGTCAAGAAGGCCGGGATGATGGTGTGGAAGGGGCGCTTGCCCGGCGCGACCACATTCGGATGCCCGGCCTGCAGCGTGAAGCAATGGCCACGGTTCTGCAGCGAGACGCCATAACCAGGCACCACCAAGCCGGAACCAAAGCCCATGTAATTGCTCTGGATGAAGCTGACCATCATGCCGCTCTCGTCCGCCGTGGTGAGATAGATGGTGCCGCCCTTGACCGGGTTGCCTGCCTTGAAATCCTGCGCACGACTCATGTCCACCAACTTGGCACGCTGAGCCAGATAGCCGGGGTCCAACATCTCGGCCACCGTCACCTCCATGCTGCGCGGGTCGCCGACGTAACGATATACGTCAGCGAATGCCAGCTTCATCGCCTCGATCTGCATATGCTGCGCCCGCACCCCATCAATGCCGTCGCCCGCCTGCCCGGGCAGATCGAGATGCTTGAGAATGCCCAGCGCGATCAGGGCCGCCAGCCCCTGGCCATTGGGCGGAATCTCGTGCAGCTCATGGCCGGCATAGCTTTGCGAGATAGTCTCCACCCACTCGGGCTTGTAGTCGGCAAAGTCGGCCGCCGTCATCGCGCCGCCGGTTTCGCGGGCGAACTTTTGCACCGCCTGCGCCACCTCGCCGCGATAAAAGGCCTCGCCCTTGGTTTGAGCAATCAAACGCAAGGTTCGCGCCGCATCCGGAAATTTGAACAACTCGCCAACCTCGGGCGCGCGGCCGCGCGGCAGAAATGCCTGAGCAAAACCCGGCTGCTCGGTCAACTCGGACAAGGCCGCCGCCATCGCCCATTTGCTCCGCACGATCACTGGCACCGCATAGCCGCGCTCGGCAATCTCGATCGCCGGCGCCATCAAGTCAGCAAACGGCAGCTTGCCGAATCGCTCGCTCAGAGCGACCCAGCCGGCCACCGCACCCGGCACCGTCACCCCGCCCCAGCCGCGCTTCGGCGGCGCCTTGATATCGTGGCCATAGGTCTTGAAGAAATGTTCGGGCGTCCAGGCGGCCGGAGCGGTGCCGGAGGCGTTCAGGCCATGCAGTCGCGTGCCGTCCCACAGAATACAAAAGGCATCCGAGCCCAGCCCATTGCTGCAGGGTTCGACCAGGGTCATGCAGGCGGCGGTGGCGATCGCCGCGTCGACCGCATTGCCGCCCTGCGCCAAGATGCGCAGCCCGGCTTGTGCGGCCAGCGGGTGCGAGGTCGACACCACATTGCGGGCGAACAGCGGGCTGCGCACGCTGGCGTAACTCTTGTTCCAGTTGAAGGAATGCGTCATGGCGGGCTCTCTGGATGTTTCGCCCCATTGTCAATCGACTTGCGCCTACTGCATGACTACTGGCGTCGCTGAAAGCACACAGATCAACTGTTTGTAACGCTTTGCAACACCGCCATCCCAGGGTCAACCCTGGGCTTAGGGCTGTCGTTGAACCCATACCTTTCGCAACCCTTGGAGAAATCCTGATGAAGACCGCACTGAAGAACGCAATGATCCCTGCTCTGCTGGCTTTCACAGTTAGCGCTGCATTCGCTCAAACCGGCGCGACCGCCGCTCCGACAGGCGTAGCCAAGACCGCCGCTGCGGCAACTCCAAGCGCGCCGGCTGCGGTGGCAACCCCGACGGCCCCAACAGCGGCAACGGCAACGGCGACCCCTGCCCCAGCCAACACAATGGCCGGACATGAAGCCGGGCACAAGGCCAAGCATGGCAGCAAGCACAAGGCCGACAGCAAGCCTGCGACAACAACAAGCGCCGCCCCGACGGCAACGCCTGCTGCTGCGCCGGCAGCAAAGGCCGAAACGGCCCCCACCATCAAGCAGGCGGCGGAGGCCAAAAAGGCCGAGCAAGCTCCCGCCAAGTCTTGAAGTGACATGAAGGCACGGGCGTCCTGATGAAACGTTAGGGTCGGCTGAATGCGATTTTGAACTGAGCTGCTTTTTCTTTGCTTTTCGTCAAAGCGCTGTCACAAATGAGCTGCACAATAGCGTTCATTCAAGGCAAGAACCGGCTGCAGATTGGGCAGAGTTCTGGAACCCGTCACCAGTGCCAAGAAAACCGTCGCCATCTTTAACGATGGTGTCCGGAAGTCAGAAGGGCCACAAACCGCAAGGTCGTGGCCCTTTGCTTTTGTGGCGGCCACTTTCTTGATTGCCATGTTGCTTGCCGCTCACGATTCCGCTTGCGGAACTTGACCCAGGCCCGGCCGCGCAGGCACACTCGCCCGCTTCCTTCATCAACTCTATAAGGAGCACAGCATGGCTAAATTCGATATTGCCCTCTCGTCGTCGGCCGCCGCGCTCCTGCAGCAGGCGCTCGCCACTGCCTGATTGATTGTTTGAATGGTTGAAGCAGCAGCGCCTTTGATGGCGACCCAGCTGCTTCACTAGCTCGTCATCAAGCAAGCCTGAGTTGCTGCCGCCCGAACTGCCAAGTTCGCTTGCGGCCGACGCTTCGCATCCCCTGCCCCGCTTGGCCCCTGGTCAGCGGTCATTGCCGGTCTGTTTCGTTTTGAACGCAGACCGGCTGGATACGTTCGTCTGCAAACCCATCATGCTCAACTTAGAAGCACATTCACTCAACACACTGCACTCACTCGGACTCAACTTTTCCACCTTAAGACCCGCACTCGCAGCGCTGGACTGGAGCGACGACGCTCGGCTCTGGCGACTGACGGAGGTACACCGTGATGCCTTCGGGCTGCAAGCGGGTGACGCCTCTTCCGTCCAGGCCCGCGCCTTGCCCGCGCTGACGCAAACGCTGCACGCCAGCGGCGAGAACCTCTGTGTCGGCGACTGGGTGCTGACGCGGCGCAACAGCTTCGGTGATCATTGGATCCACGCCCGCGCCACCCCACTGAACACCTTGACCCGGCGTGATCCCGAGGGGCGCCGCCAAGCGCTGGTCAGCAATGTCGATCTCGCCGTCTTGGTGATGGGCCTGGACCATGACTTCAAACTCGCGCGTCTTGACCGCTATCTGGTGCTAACTCATTCCGCCGGCGTGCCCGCCCTGATCGTCTTGAGCAAGGCCGACCTGTGCGCGGACGCATCGGCCAAGATTGCCGAGGTGCGTGAGCATTTGGGCCGCAGCCGCGGTGGCCTGCTGGACATCCTGGCCGTCGACGGCAACGCGGACAGCGCCCGGACTCAGCTCTCGCCCTGGCTGGGCCTGGGCCAAACCCTGGTGCTTTTGGGCTCCAGCGGGGCCGGCAAGTCCACCTTGACCAACACGCTCTGTCAGGCCGAGCTGCAACTGGTGGGTGGGGTGCGCGAGGACGACAGCCGCGGCCGCCATACGACCACCTCGCGCAGCCTCAAACGCTGCGTCGGCGGCGCCTGCATCATCGACACACCGGGCCTGCGCAGCCTGCAGCTGGATGCCGATGTAGCCACGCTGAGGCTGGCTTTTGATGATGTCGGAGAACTGGCGGCCGAGTGCAAATTCAGGAACTGCTCGCATCAAGGTGAACCCGGCTGCGCGGTGCGCGAGGCGCTCAGTCCGGCCAGGCTCAAGAGCTTTCAAAAACTGCAGCGAGAGGCGGCTCGCGATCAGATGACTCATCTAGACAAGCGCGAGCAACTGGCGGCTCGCAAGATCTGGGGGCGCATCGGCAATGCTGCGGTGCGGGCCAAACGCGGCGACTGAGCCTCAAAACGGGCGCATGCGAAACTGCGCCCTCTTTGAGCCAATGAGAACGTCCATGAACCGCACACCGACCGAGTTAGCCCAAGACCAACTGCAGGCCTATAACGCCAAAGATCTTGACGCCTTTGTAGCCTGCTATAGCGAGGATGTGAAGGTGTGGCGCATGCCGGCCGACGCCCCCCGCTTGGTCGGGCGCGAAGCCTTTCGCGAAAGCTACCGCAGCGGGCCGTTTGCGCAGCCGCAGGTGCAGGCCGAGATCGCCCAACGCATCGCGATGGGCAACACGGTCATCGACCATGAAATCGTGCATGGCCGCGCAGATGTGCCGCAGCAGGTGGCGGTCGTCTACCGTTGCCGTGACGGGCTGATTGCCGAGGTCTATTTCTTTGCCCCAGATTGAGCCGCAGGCCGCGGTCTGCTTTGGTAAAGAAGTTAAAACCAGCGGCCTTTCAGCCAAAAATATGGACCTGGCGTGAGATGCTTGCGCCCCAGGGTAATTTGAGTTTTCGCCGCCGCAGGCTCTGCCCCACCTGTCGACACGAATCCGTCTTCTACCCAATATGTATTCATCCAGTTTTCGCCTTGCCTACCTAGTCCCTTTGCTTGTTTCGAGCACGGTGTTTGCGCAAAGCAACCCCGAGGCGCCGCCCTCTCCCGCCTCCGCAGCCAGTGCCCCCAAGCCAGGAAAATCCACTTCCAAGGCAGAACAACTGGATCGCGTCGAAGTCAGCGGCAATGCCAGCGATGACGCGGCACGGCGGTCCTCCACTGCGTCAAAAATCATCATCGGCCGCGAAGAGATCGAACGTTTTGGCGACGCCACCGTCGGCGAGGTGCTCAAGCGCCTGCCGGGTGTGACCACAGGTGGCCGGCCCGGCCGGGGCGGCGACATCCGCATGCGCGGCATGGGCGGCGGCTACACGCAGATTCTCGTCAACGGCGAGCGCATGTCGCCGGGCTTTTCGCTCGACCAATTGCCGCCCGAGCAAGTCGAGCGCATCGAGGTGATGCGCGCGCCGACGGCCGAATACGGCGCCCGCGCGGTGGCCGGCACCATCAATGTGGTGCTGCGCGAAGCCTTGGCCAAGCGCCTTAACGATCTGCGCCTGGGCCTTGCCTCGGAGCGCGGCCAGCTTCGCCCCAACGCCGGCTGGACCCGCAGCGACAAGCTGGACGAACAGGGCGGCGCCTACAACCTGAGCGTCAATGTGCAGCAGGCCGACACGCTTGATGATCTCGATACCGTCAACATAAGCCGTAAGCTGCATACCCAGGCGCAAAGCAGTTTGCTGACCAAGGCGCAAACCAGCGGCCAGCGCCAGGCCTTGAACTTGAGTGCGAAGTTGCAATGGCGCTTGGGCGACGGCGAGACCTTCAATCTGCAACCCTTTGCCGTCGCCTCGCGCAATAGCAGCGACAGTCACTCCACGCTCACCCGCGAGCCCTTGCCCACCGACGGCAGCTACTACTACGACCGCGCCCAAAGCCATACCGACAACCGGAATGAGATGGCGCGCCTGAACACGCAATGGCAAAAGCAGCTTGACGATGCCAGCCGTTTGGATTTGCGAGCGGGCTTGGGCCAAGCCCATGGCAAGGGCCACACGGAGCAACAGCAATTTCGGGGGGGGGCCGGTCAAGCCGTGCGCGAGCAATCCGATCACAGCGACAGCCGCGATCGCAGCTGGAGCCTCAATGGCAAGTATTCACACCAATTGGAGAATGAGCACAGCCTGGTCGGCGGTCTGGAAGGCGAAGGCACGCAGCGCAATCAGACCAAGACCTGCCTGCAAGACGGCCTGAGCTGCCGCAGCCAGTTGGAGTTCGGCGACGAGCTCTCGGCCAGCACCCAGCGCATCGCCGCCTATGCGCAGGATGAATGGAGCGTCGGCAAGCAGTGGTCTTTCTATGCCGGCCTGCGCGGCGAGTCGATCAGCACCAAGAGCCAGTCGGCCGCCTATGCCGTCAGCAACCGCTCCAGCGTCTGGACACCGCTCTTGCATGGCGTTTGGAAATTTGATGAGAAGAGCCGCGACCAACTCCGCGCCAGCCTGACCCGCAGCTACCGCAGCCCCAATCTGCAAGACCTGATCGCCCAGCCGTCGATCAACTCGCAATATCCCTGCCCCAGCAACCAGCCTTGTGGACCCAACACCGTTGACCACGCCGACCGCTCGGGCAACCCGAATCTGCGCCCCGAGCTGGCCACCGGCATCGACCTTGCCTATGAAAACTACCTGAGCAAGGGCGGCATTCTCAGCGTCAGCGCCTTTGTGCGCCGCATCAACGATCTGATGCGCAACGTCACCTCGCTGCAGAATGTCGGCTGGGCGGAAGTGCCGCGCTGGGTGTCGCAGCCGCAGAACATCGGCAAGGCGACCACCTATGGCCTGGAACTGGAGGCAAAGTTCCGCCTTGACGAATTTTTCAACGAAGCCTGGCCGGTGCAGTTGCGCAGCAATCTGAGCCTGTTCCGCTCGTCTGTGGACGGCATCCCCGGCCCTAACAACAAGCTTGATCAGCAACCAAGCGCCACCGCCAACCTCGGCGCTGACTACCGCTTGCGCAGCCTGCCGCTGAGCGTAGGCGCCAGCATCAACTGGACGCCGGCCAACACCGTGCAGCAAACCCTGCTGACCGAGGCCAGCACCAGCCGCAAACTGGTAGCGGATGCCTTTGCGCTCTGGAACGTCAATCAACAGACCTCATTGCGGCTGTCGGCCAGCAATCTGGCGCCGCTGGACTACAGCAACGCCAGCTTCACGCTGACGCCTGACAGTCAAGTGACGACCCATTCGAGCGGCGCCAGCTACACGCAATGGGCGCTGCGGCTTGAGATCAAGATCTGATCAGCGCTTGCCGCCTCTCGCGCCCAGCAGCCGCGCCGGCAAGTGCAAAAGCGCGCTCAGCAGCTCGAACAAGGCATCCACGCTGATGCCGATCAGCCTGAAAGGCAGGCTCAACAGCCAGACGATGGGCCATAGCAGCAGCGCGAGCAAGGCCAGGGGCCAGCACAGGATCAGCAGAATCAGCCAGAGCAGGAAGTTCATGGTCAATGTTGGCAGGGCCGTTGGGCCCCGACTTTTGGGTCGTCGCCCATCATAGGGACGCCGCAAGCTGGGTGGCGCGGCCAGGCGACAGGCAGTTGATTCGCCTTGTCAAACCGCAATAGCATGCGCTGGCCGGGGCAATTGGGGCGAATCCGGCGGGTTGATATAGCCATGGGCAAAGCCCTGGGCGGCCAAGCTCAAGGCCCACAAAATAGACCAAGGGATGTTGCCATTTTTAGCGAGCTTCATTTCATTGCCTCTTTGAATGGGCGCGATTGTCAGCCGTGATTGAAGGTTCGAGGCGAGCCGCTAACGGACTGTTACCGCTGTACACCCGCGCTGACAATTTGGCTTGCGGAGGCAGTTTTTCGCGACCGGTTTAGGATCGCGACATGAAATCCATTCACATCTATGCCTTGACCGCTCAGCTATTGGTTTTTTCTGTCGCTGCGCAAGCTGCCGAGGCAAAAACCTCGGCCGAACCCGCCGTCAACAGCATAGGCATGCGCCTGATGCGCATCACGGCGGGCGAGTTCATCATGGGCAGCGAAGAATCGCCCGCCAGCCTGGCCAAGGCCTATCCGCAATTGCCGGCCGAGCGCTTTCACAAACTGCAAGATGAAGCGCCGGCGCACCGCGTGCAGATCAGCCGGGACTTCTTTATCGGCGCACATGAAGTGACGGTGGGCCAGTTTCGCAAGTTTGTTGAGGCCAGCGGCTTCGTGCCCGAATCGATCAAAGACGGCACTGGCGGCTATGGTTACCGTAAAGACTACGACCCCAGCAAGACCGCACGCGGCGACGCGTTCGAGGGCCGCGACCTGCGCTACTCCTGGCTGAACCCCGGCTTCGCGCAGACCGATGCCCACCCGGTCGTCAACATCACTTATGCCGATGCGCTGGCGTTCGCGCAATGGTTGAGCAAGCTTGAAGGCAAACGCTACCGCCTGCCGACCGAGGCCGAATGGGAATACGCGGCCCGCGCCGGCACGCGCACGCGCTACCACTCGGGTGATGATCCGGCCTCGCTGCTCAAGGTGGCCAATGTGTTTGACGCCGACAGCGCGGTCAACTGGCCGCGCTGGAAGGACATGGCCCTGAGCGGCCATGACGGCTACGCCTTCACCTCACCGGTGGGCAGCTTCGCGCCCAACGCCTGGGGCCTGTTCGACATGCATGGCAATGCCTGGGAATGGGTGTCGGACTGGCATGGCGATGACTATTACGCCAACTCACCCCCCGTTGACCCACAAGGGCCGATCGACGGCGAGGTGCGCGTACGGCGCGGCGGCTCCTGGCACACCTGGCCGTTTTACGCCCGCGCCAGCTATCGCAACATCAACTCCGAGAGCTCGCGCTACACCTTGCTCGGTTTCCGCTTGGTGCGAGAGCTGACGGAAGCCGACAAGCCTTGAATCGGCGTCAAGCCGAAGTCACCATGCCGGCCTGGTCGGGCGAGTTCAGGTGCGGCAATACATTGAAGGTCAGCATGGCATGGCGTTTCGGATTGAAGCTGAACTCGGTCACCGCGCTGTTGCGAATGCGCAGGTTCAGGTCGATGACGGCCTCGCTGGAGGCTTGCAAAAGCTGACCAATTGCGGTGGAAATTGGCCCGCCGCTGGACACCAGCAAGACATGACCCTCGCATTGCTCGCGCACATGGGCCAATGCAGCCGCTACACCGGCCGAAAATTCGGCATAACTGGCCATCCCTTGTGGCTGCGACTGCCCGGCCATCCAAGCCCGCAAGCCTGCGCGCAAGAGTCGAAAGTGCTGCCGGGCCGACTCGGCGTCGACCGGCCGAGCCAGATCGCCGCTGTACACGCTGCGAATCAAGGCCTCGCTGTCGTACTCATTCAAGCCGGGCCGAAGCTGCACGGCGGGCAGGTCGGGCTGAGACAAACCCGCCGCGATGCCGGCCAAGGATTGCACATGGCGACGCAAGCCCCCACTCAAGACCGCATCAAAGCGCAGCCCGCGGGAACGCCAGTACGCGCCTAACGCCTGGCATTGACGCTCGCCAACGGGGCTAAGCTGGTCGTAGTCAGCGGCCCCCAAGGAGGCCTGACCATGGCGGACAAGATAGAGAATTCCCATGCACCCAATCATCGGGCCATGGCAAGGGTTTTGCTGTCGCGCGAGTGACCGCCATCACCTTGTCTGCGTCGCCCCTCGCACCAAAGAAGGTCGAAACGCAACCATAACAGCCCCCAAATCGGTGCATTGCAGATTCCTGCGGCCGATGCGCCGATCAGTCATCGCTCATCACAATCAACCATTCGCCTTCGCCCAAGGCCTCCGAATCCACCTCGTGCAGCCTGAAGCTCAGGCGCCTTTTCGGCGCGCCGGCTACCGGGCGACGAGCGGCCAAGGTCGGGTTGAAGCGACTCGGCGTCTGCTCCAGCACCGTCAGATCCACAGGCGGAGCACCGACGCGCCGGCGCAGCGCCTCGCGGTGCAGCCACAAGAGCAACTCGGGCGGCAAATACCCCCTCTCGAAATGAGTGCCGACGAAGTACTCGGCCATCAAACGCCGCGCCAGCGCGGTTCGCCAAAGACAGCGCCCGTCTGCTTCCGCCACCGTCAGGCAGGCATAGCCAAAAGCATCCAAGGCCGACCGTGGCGCATCGAGGTGTGGAGCGTGT
The DNA here is from genome assembly GCF_025717515.1 of Roseateles oligotrophus. Taxonomy (GTDB): domain Bacteria; phylum Pseudomonadota; class Gammaproteobacteria; order Burkholderiales; family Burkholderiaceae_C; genus Paucibacter_A; species Paucibacter_A oligotrophus. The sequence continues at coordinate 72,393 of NZ_JAJIRN010000008.1, read as the reverse complement.
GAGGGCATTGTTTTCATTTACAGAAACCACAGCAAGCCGCGTGCCAAGTCGCATACCAAGCCGCAGCGCATAGCGCGGGAAGCCGACGCATAGCCGGCGCGGGCGGCCGCGTCACTCGAACTGGCCCGGATCAACCCGGCATTTGTTTTTCTCCTTCTTTTCCAGCGTTCAAATAGCGCCTCGACGCTGCCGCAAGGCTTAGAGTTCAGGCACCATGCCAGGGTCCGCGAATTGATCGGCCGCACCCTGGCGATCAATGATTCCCGCAATTCCTTTTTTTGTAGCCCGTTCTTCTAGCCCAAAGCCCCGCATCCATGGATCGATTGGCCGAGCAGGTAGTGGCATGGCATAACCGCCATCCACTGGCAAAACGAATCACCATTTACGACGTCCATACGATTGGGGTCGTGGCTCTGCCGTTCATGCGTAACGCGCAGGCCGACGCGGCCGCTCGTCAAGCCGGCGCCAGAGGCAAGGTCGAACCGGTATTGACCGACGAAATTTCGGCCGAAAGCCTGGCGGCGGCCTGGGATGAAGAGGGGCTGACGATTGCCGTCAACCCGAATGCAGCCCATCTCGATGCGCTCGCCGATCAGGAGCCCTTGCCTGACCAGGGCGAGCCGGCCTGGCGCGCCTTGCTGGGCCGACTGGCATTCTGGCGCGGCAAGGGCAAAAAGAAAGACGCGGCTGCCGAGGCAAAGTCATGGCCGGTCTTCAGCGAGCGTTTCGTCAGCCACCTATCGCCTCGGAGCATCGCCGCATTCGCGCAGGCCCATGGCTACACCAGCCAACCCGGCGACGCGACTTGGCCGCAGCGCATAGTTCCGATCGACGAAGCGCTGATGGAAAAAAGCGGCGCGGCTAGTGGGTCGAGCAGTGGAGCTTGGCCCTTCGAACTCTATTTGATGAGTGCCGCCATCGATGCGGGACGCTCACGCAGCCGCATCTTGCTCGGGCGCGGCCGCCAACCGGCCATCACCGGGCGGCGTTGCTATAGCCCGAGGCGCTTGGGTTTGGTGGCACTTTTGCTGCTGGCTGTATTGGGCGCGGGTGCGGCCTTGCTGCTACCTCAAGCCAAGAAGGCTGAGTCGGCTGCGGCGGCCACCCCTGCAGCTTCCGCAGCCGCAGCTTCAGCGGCTTCCGCAGTTTCCACACCCGCAGCTTCTGGGCCTGCTTCGACGCCTGCGCCAAGCACCGAGGCGGCCAGCCACGTGCCGACGCCGACTGCCTCGGCCGCGATGCCGGAAGCAGTAGCCAGTGCGAGCCTTCCGCTAACGCCTATCCCGAGCGCAATATCCTTGCAGGCCTCCGCCGCAGCGGCCCGTGAAGCAAGCAAAGAAGCGGAGCAGGCCGAAGACAAGCCTGTGCCGCGGCCGGATATCCGGCCGATGTTCATCAAACCGATTCCGGGCCGCACCGCGCCGCCGCTGGGTGCGCCGCCCAAACAGGAGCAGACCGAGCCGGAAGAGGTCAAAAAGGCCGACAAAAAGCCTGAAGACAAAAAGACCGTCGTGGACCTGAGCGCCAAGCCAGAGCCGATTCAAGAGGAGCCGCCAAAACCCAAGGCTAAGTCGGCTTTGGCTCATGCCAGCAAGCCCAAGCTGTCATCCGAAGGGGCTAACGCTCCCGCGCCCTCAGCCGCCACTACTGCTGCCGCCATTTCCACTGCGCCCAAAGAACCGCCTCCAAGCAGCAAAGCCATCGCCAAGGCCTCGAGCTTGGTCAACAAACCCGTGGTTGCCCTGGTCGGGCCGGTCAGCGCCAACAAAGCCGACGCCGAAGCCACGCTGGCCCGCATGCGCGCGATGCTGTCGCCGGCGCAAGGCGGTGCGGGCGGCGCCGCGCTGCAAGCGCAGGTGTTTCAAACGCCCGAAGGCTATCGCCCTGCGGTCTGGCCCTTTGCCAGCCGCGAGGAAGCGCAGTTGATCAACGCCACCTTGATCGCGCGCGGCATGCGCACGCGGGCGGTGGATTTTTAGGACCGCTGATTTACGAGCGGTAATCGGCGTTGATGCTGACGTAGTCGTGGCTCAAATCACAGGTCCACACGGTGGCCTTGGCCGCGCCACGGTTCAGGCTGACGCGCACGGTGATCTCGGCCTGCTTCATCACGCGGGAGCCGTCTTCCTCGCGGTAAGCCGGGTGGCGCCCGCCGGCCTGTACCACCAGCACTTCGTCCAGATGCATATCGATCAAGGTCTGGTCGAGATCATTGATGCCGGCATAACCGACCGCCGCCAGGATGCGGCCCAGGTTGGGGTCGCTGGCGAAGAAGGCCGTCTTGACCAGCGGTGAATGCGCAATCGCATAGGCCGCCTGCTTGCATTCCGCCTCGTCGCGGCCACTCTCGACGACGATGGTGATGAACTTGGTCGCGCCTTCGCCGTCACGCACGATGGCCTGCGCCAACTGCTGCGACAGATCGACCAGCGCCGCGCGCAAGACTTGGCCCTCGGTCGAGTCCAGCGACTCAATGCGGGCATGCTTGGCTTGATGGGTGGCGACCAACACGAAGGAGTCGTTGGTGGAGGTGTCGCCGTCTATCGTGATGCGGTTGAATGAGGCGTCAGCGGCTTCTGTCACCAGCGCCTGCATCAGGGCCGGATTGATGTGAGCATCGGTCGCCACATAGCCCAGCATCGTCGCCATATTCGGGCGGATCATGCCGGCGCCCTTGCTGATGCCGGTAAGCGTGACCGTTTGGCCTTGGATCTGAATCCGGCGCGACGCAGCCTTCGGGACCGTGTCGGTGGTCATGATGCCCAAGGCGGCCTGCCCCCAAGCGTCCGCGCTCAAGGCTTTAAGGGCTGCGGGCAAGCCTGCAATGATGCGATCGACCGGCAGGGTTTCCATGATCACGCCGGTCGAAAACGGCAGGATCTGCTCAGGGCGCACTCCCATCAAACCAGCCAGCGCTTCACAACTCTGCTGCGCCCGCGCCAGGCCATCGGCGCCGGTGCCGGCGTTGGCATTGCCGGTGTTGACCAGGATCGCGCGAATCGCTTGCCCAGCGGCCAGATGCTGGCGGCAGAGTTGCACCGGTGCGGCGCAAAAGCGGTTGCTGGTGAAGACGCCGGCAACGCTGGCGCCCTCGACCAACTCGATCACGCTGAGGTCACGCCGATCGGCCTTGCGTATGCCGGCCATCGTGACACCGAGGCGAACGCCGGGCACGGCAAACAAAGAGGCGGGATCGGGTGCGCTGAGATTGACGGGCATGATGAAACACTCAATTCAAGAAGAAAAACAAAACTGCTGCGGGCGGGCTCTAGCGGATGGGCGCGAGATTGCGTACCGCTTTGATCGCGCCCTCGCCCATCGCGGCGCCAAAACGCTTGGCCAGGCGCTCGGCGACGTTGTCGCGCGGCGTGTAGTCGATCACCTCTTCGGCCTTGACGACCTCGCGGGCGACAAAGTCCAGATTGCCGTAATGGTCGGCTAGGCCGAGCGTGATCGCCTGCTCGCCGTTCCAGAACAAGCCAGAGAAGATCTCCGGCGTTTCTTTCAGGCGCTTGCCGCGGCCCTCGCGCACCACGGCGATGAATTGCTGATGGATTTGATCCAGCATCGCCTGGGCGAAGGCCTGCTGCTTCGGGCTCACCGGGGTGAAGGGGTCCAGCATGCCCTTGTTGGCGCCGGCGGTCAGCAGGCGACGCTCGACGCCGAGCTTGCCCATCAACTCGGTAAAGCCGAAGCCGTCCATCAAGACGCCGATCGAGCCGACCACCGAAGCCTTGTCGACATAGATCTCGTCGGCCGCCGCCGCGATGTAATAGGCACCCGAGGCGCACATTTCCTCGACCACGGCATAGACCTTCTTGCCATGCTTGAGCTTGAGCCGCTTGATTTCGTCGTAGACGATGCCAGCCTGCACCGGGCTGCCGCCGGGTGAATTGATGCGCAAGACAATCGCCTGCGAGCCACTGTCCTCGAACGCGCTCTTCAGGGCGGATAGCAGCAACTCCGCGCTGGCCTCGGTGTCGGCGGCAATCTCGCCACGCACCTCGACCAGGGCGGTGTGAGGTGCATTCGGGTTCTGCATATGGTGGCGTTGCGAAAACAGCGACCAGGCCATCACCGCAATCAGCGTCAGCCAGATCAGGCGGAAAAACAGCTTCCAGCGCCGTTCGTTGCGTTTGTCCAGCAGGTATTCGCGGGCGAATTGAGCCAGCAAGGGCTCGTAGCCTGCGGCGCTGGCACCGGCGCGGGCCGACTCGCTGCTGGCCACTTGAGCCGTCACATCTGCTTGCGGGTCATGGATGGGCTTGGGGAGATCGTCGAATGAGTTATTCATTTTTCTAATTCTGTTTGGGGCTTCAGTCTTCAAACGCCGGTTTGGTGTCGCGGCTAGGATACCAATAGACCTGACCCTCGCGTTCCTGCACTTCGATCTTGGTCAGCCCGATGCGCCCGCACATGCCGGTCACGCAACGGCCAGTCAGCGGGTCATAGACCGCGCCGTGAATCGAGCACATGATGAATTGCTTGTCGCCGTCAAGGAACTCGCCCTCTTGCCAGTCCATCTCGGTCGGCACATGGGCGCAGCGGTTCAGGTAGGCGACCACCTGACCCTCGAAACGCAGCGCAAAAGCGCGCGCCGGCTGGCGGCATTGCAGCACATCAAAGCTATGGGCGCGGCCGCGCTCCAGCAACTCTTCCGACGAGCACAGCGCTATCGCTGGCGTTGCGGGCGGGGCCAGCGGTTTGTCTTCTTGACTCATATCAGGCGTTCTCGTTCAACCAGGCATGCAGATCGGGCACCGAATGTGCCACATACAGAGGCGCGAATTCGCCAAAACTGGCGTGATCATGGGCGCCATAGCCGACCCCGACGCTGGCTGTGCCGGCATTGCGGGCGAGTTGCAGGTCATGGGTGGTGTCACCGATCATCAGCGTGCGCTCAGGCTCGACGCCAAACTCACGCATCAACTCCAGCAACATCTGCGGATTGGGTTTGCCGGCCGTTTCATCGGCGGTGCGCGTGGCATCAAACACGCCGCGCAGGCTGTCGACATTCAGCACCTCGTCCAAACCGCGCCGGCTTTTGCCGGTCGCCACCGCCAGCCAATGGTGGCGAGCCTTCAAGCCCGCCAACAAGTCCAGCACGCCGGCAAACAGCGTCACCTGATGTTGGGAGCTCAGGTAGTGATGGCGATAGCGCTGACCCAACTCGGGGTAGCGCTCGGGCGCCAGGTCAGGGAGCGCATAGGCCAAGGCCTCTTGCAGCCCCAGGCCGATCACATAACTGGCCTGCTCCGCCGATGGCTCGGTCAGGCCGAGGTCGACAGCGGCGGCCTGGATGCTGCGGGTGATGATGGCGGTCGAATCGAACAGCGTGCCGTCCCAATCGAACACCAGCAAATCAAATTGTTTGGGTCTCATTTGTGCTTCAAAGCCAGGATCAATTGCTCGCATTCGGGCGGCAGCGGCGCGCTCAACTCAAGCTCACCGGTGCCGGCCGGATGCGCGAAACGCAGGCGCTTGGCATGCAGAAACATCCGCTCGAAGCGATGCGGGCCACGCGCCAGGGCCCGATTGGCCTCGAAGTCGCCATACTTGGGATCGCCAACGATGGCGTGCCCGGCATAGGCCAGATGAACCCGGATCTGGTGCGTGCGGCCGGTCTTGATGGTCACGTCGAGCAGGCTGTAACCGTTCAAGCGCTGCGCCACCTTGACCAAGCTGATCGAGCGCTTGGCCTGGTCAGCCGATGGATCATTCGGGTTGGGCAGCGCCCTGACCCAGCGCTCGCCGTCGCTGCCGATGAACTTCAACAGCGGCACATCGATGACCTTCTTGTTGTCGGCCCAGTCGCCGGCGACCAAGGCCGCATAGGTCTTGCCGGTCTCGCGCTCCCGGAACTGCTCTTGCAAGGCGACCAGCGCGCTGCGCTTTTTGGCGACCAGCAGCAGGCCCGAGGTCTCTTTGTCCAGGCGATGGACCAGTTCCAGAAACTTGGCCAGCGGTCTGGCCTGGCGCAATTGCTCGATCACGCCGAAGCTGACGCCCGAGCCCCCATGCACGGCAACGCCGGCCGGCTTGTTGATGGCGAGCAGGTGATCGTCCTCGAACACAACCGGAAACTCGCGCGCCGGCACATAGTCCGGCCGCTCCAGCACCCGTTCGGGCAGGCGCACCGGCGGCACCCGCACCTCATCACCCAGCTCCAAGCGCGTGTCGGCATGCGCCCGGCCCTTGTTGACCCGCACCTCACCGGCGCGAATGACGCGGTAGATATGCGTCTTGGGCACGCCCTTCAACTCGCGCAGCAGGAAGTTGTCCAGACGCTGACCGGCCGAGTTTTCGTCCACCGTCACGCGGCGAACGGCCGGCGCCGGGGCCGGCGTCTGCGGGGCGCTCTCGACCTTCAGCGGCTGTGCGACGGACCTCGGCGAGGTTGGCACTCGCTCACTTCGCGGCGCTGTTTTAAGGCCACGGGAGACGTTCCCGCCCCCCGTCCTCGCACCCGCACTTCTGCGGGTTTGTGTGGCGGCCGGTGCTTTGGCTTTAGCCCTTATAATGTTGCTCACCACGTTATAGCCGTAAGTATTTGATTTATCTGATTTTACCTGGGCCATGGCCACAGGCGGTTTTGCTTAAATCAAGGCCGAAACCAAGATAGATCAGTGGCGAACAGGTGGCGTACGAAACGCTAATATGCGTCTCGTATGAAATAAATAGGTGATGCAACGCGCATCGGCTGTAAGCGGGCCTTGTCCCCATGTGACAAGGCGGCTTCGGGTGTAGCGCGGCAGAGCAATATTAGAACGAGCCACGCCGATACGACCTGCTTTCGATTGAGAACAAGGGTCGCGTCGGTACAGACAAGGTTTTTTAAAGGCATGAGGCAGGCCCGGTCAAGAGCCAGGCCGCCTCGGTCTAGCGTCCAACAGTCCTCGCGGATGATTGCCAATCCCCTCACCCCCCACCGCTTTCGATCACAGCCCCGGCCCAGCGCCGGCGAGGCTGTTGCGCGCGGCCGTGGCCGGGCCGCACAGCACCACCGGGCCTCGGCCCGGGCTGCGCGTTCATGGGAATGGCCATCCGCGCCGCCTGCTGTGCCGCATGCGCCAACGCTGAATTGCTGATCGCCCGCCGAACCCGGTAGCGTTGCAATTCAGTCCAGGGCGATTCCTTCCTCGGTTCATCAAATATTGCTCGTGCATCGATGTGTTGCCAAGGCGGCGCCTTTCTTGGGCCACTGCGGCAGCGTGTTGTAGCGCGCTCAAAGGCTTAGTCCCCGAGCGCAAAAGGAGTGATGAACAAATGAAACGCATGCTGATCAATGCGACGCAGCCCGAGGAGCGTCGCCTGGCCATCGTTGATGGCCAAAAGCTGATGGACTTCGAGACCGAAATCGAAGGCCGCGAACAGCGCAAGGGCAATATCTACAAGGCCGTCGTGACCCGCGTCGAGCCTTCGCTTGAGGCCTGCTTTGTCGACTACGGTGAAGACCGCCACGGCTTCCTGCCCTTCAAGGAAATCGCCCGCCAATACTTCCGCGAAGGCGTGGACGTGCGCAGCGCGCGCATCCAAGACTGCATCCGCGAAGGCCAGGAACTGCTGGTCCAGGTCGAAAAAGAAGAGCGCGGCAACAAGGGCGCGGCGCTGACCACCTTTGTCTCGCTGGCCGGCCGCTACTTGGTGCTGATGCCCAACAACCCGCGCGGTGGTGGCGTCAGCCGTCGCATCGAGGGCGAAGACCGCGAAGAGCTGAAAGAAAACCTCGACCAGCTCGAGTACCCGAAAGGCATGTCGCTGATCGCCCGCACGGCAGGGATCGGCCGCTCGGCCGCCGAGCTGCAGTGGGACCTGAACTACATGCTCAAGCTCTGGACCGCCATCGACGATGCGGCCAAGGGTGGCAAGGGCGCCTACCTGATTTATCAGGAATCCTCGCTGGTGATTCGCGCGATCCGCGATTACTTCACCGCCGATGTCGGTGAAATCCTGATCGACACCGATGACCTGTACGAGCAGGCCAGCCAGTTCATGAACCACGTGATGCCCGACCAGGGCCACCGCGTGAAGCGCTACCGCGATGACGCGCCGCTGTTCAGCCGCTTCCAGATCGAGCACCAGATCGAAACCGCCTTCAGCCGCACCGTCAACCTGCCGTCCGGCGGCGCGATCGTGATTGACCACACCGAGGCCTTGGTTTCGGTCGACGTCAACTCGGCCCGCTCGACGCGCGGCAGCGACATCGAAGAAACCGCCACCCGCACCAATCTGGAAGCGGCCGACGAGATCGCCCGCCAGATGCGTTTGCGCGACCTGGGCGGCCTGATCGTCGTCGACTTCATCGACATGGAAGAGTCGAAGAACCGCCGCGAGGTCGAGCAACGCCTGCGCGACGCGCTGCGCCCCGACCGCGCCCGTGTGCAGTTCGCCTCGATCAGCAAGTTCGGTCTGCTGGAAATGAGCCGCCAGCGCCTGCGCCCTTCTTTGAGCGACGGCAACCACATCACCTGCCCACGCTGCAATGGCACCGGCCATATCCGCGACACCGAATCCAGCGCGCTGCAAATCCTGCGCATGGTGCAGGAAGAGTCGATGAAGGACAACACGGCGGCCGTGCATGTGCAGGTGCCGGTCGAGGTGACCAGCTTCTTGCTCAACGAGAAGCGCACCGAGATCACCAAGATCGAACTCAAGCAGCGCGTCACCGTGCTGCTGGTGCCGAACAAGCATCTCGACACGCCTAACTACAAGCTTGAGCGCCTGCGCCACGACGACCCGCGTCTGGAAAACCTGCAGGCCAGCTACACCATGATCGAAGAGCCGCAGGATGAGGTGGGCATCACCCGCCGCAACGACGCGGACAAGATCAAGAACAAGCAAGAGCCGGTCATCAAGGGCGTGCTGCCCGAGATGCCGCCTCCGACACCGGTCGCACCGGTGGCCAAAGCGGCGCCAGTGGCTGCGCCCGCAGCTGCGGCTCCGGTGGAAGCCAGCGGTGGCTTCTTCGGCTGGATCAAGAGCTTGTTTGGCGTCAGCAGCCCGGCTCCCGTTGAAGCGCCGGCAGCCCCGGCCAAGCCGGCCGTTGGCGGCGAGCGCAAGCGCGAAGGTGGACGCGACGGTGGCCGTGATGGCGGTCGTGGTGGCCGTGACCGCGGTCGCAATGGCGAACGTGGCGGTGAACGCGGTGGTGAGCGTGCCGGCGCCGAGCGCGGTGCTTCGGCAGACCGTGGCGAGCGCAACGCCAAGCGTGATGCTGGCCGCAGCGAGCGCCCGCAGGAAGCACGCCCGGAAGGCCAGCGTCCCGAGCGAAGCGAGCGTGGAGAGCGTGGCGGAAATCGCCGCCCTGACCGTGCCGATAGCAAGCCGGAAGTCAATGAAGTTCGCGCCGAGCGCGCCGAGCGTCCTGACCGTGGCGAGCGCCCAGAAGGCGGCCGCCGCCCACGCGCCGAGCGCGGTGAGCGTGTCGAGCGCAATGACGAAGCTCGCGTTGCTGCACCGATTGCCACGGCAGTTAGCATGGCGGCGATCGGCGAGCAAGACGCGGCCGCGCTGGAGCAAAGCCAGGCCGAGATCAATAACGCGGCCATCGCCGAAGCAACCGGCAATAGCGAAGACCGAGGCGCCCGTGGGGGCCGTCGTCGGCGTCGCGGCAGCCGTGACCGTGAAGACGGCCGGCCCGCAGAAGCCGGTGAAGCCGGAGCCGAAGGCAGCGCCAACGAAAGCGCCAACGGCGAAGCACAAAGCGAAAGCCAAGCCAATGAGCCAAGCAGCAATGGCGAAGCCGGCAACGACGGACAAGCCAATGATGGACGCCGCCGTCGCGGTGGCCGTGACCGCGTCCGCCGTGAGCGCCGCGATGACGCGCCGACCGCCGAGTCGACCGCCGAGTTGCTCGCCGAACCGGCCGCCGAAGCTCCACAGTCGATCCAAGCCGAAGCAAGCGTCAGCGAAGTAGCTGCCCAGCCTGCTGCTGTCACTGCAGCCGCGGCGGTGGTGGCGGACACCGCAGTGGCCGAGCTTGCTGCTCCTGCTCCTGCTCCTGTTCCTGCAGCACCGGTGGCGGCACCGGCCCCCGCCGTGGTCGAGCCTGTTGCTGCGGCTGCTGTCGAAGCGCCGTTTGTGCTGGAGATCGATGCCTTGCAAGCGGTGGCCCAGTCCAGCGGTTTGCAGTGGGTCAACTCGGATGTGGCGAAGATCCAAGCCGCTCAGGCAGCCATCGCGGCCGAGGCCAAGCCTGTCCATGTACCGCGTGAGCGCGCGCCCATGGTCAGCATCGAAGAAGGCCCTCTGGTCTTGGTCGAGACCCGCAAAGATCTGGCCCAAATCAAGTTGCCTTTCGAGCAGTAAATCTCGTCAGCCTCCTTGAAACGCCGCCGTGGCTTTTGCCGCGGCGGCTTTTTTTTGCCCCACAGCCCGGCTCTATTCCCATCGGTAATCGGCCGCCTTATGCAGCGTCCAACTGCCGTCACCGGGCAGCACCAGCACCTGGCTGTGGTGCTTGAGCAAGGCCTGGTGGTGGCTGACGCTGACCGGCGTGATTGAGAGCCCGGCGAGCTGCATGTACAACCGCGCTTCATTGGCGGGGTCGAGCGCGCTGGTCGATTCATCCAGCAGCAAATAGCGCGGTTTGGCCAGCAGCGCGCGGGCAAACGCCAGCCGCTGCTGTTCGCCGACCGAGAGCACCCGGCTCCAGTCCAGCTCGGCATTCAGTCCGCCGAAGCGACCGGCCAGCAAGGGCAGATTGACCCGCTCCAGCCAGAGCAGCAGCTCCTCGTCCGAAATCGCCCGCGCGGCCTGCGGGTAGATCAGCTGATCACGCAGACTGCCGAGCGGCAAATAGGGCTGCTGGGGCAGGAACAACATATCCGGCCCGGCTGGTCGAAGCACGGTGCCCGAGCCGCTTGTCCAGAGCCCGGCGATGGCACGCAGCAGTGAACTCTTGCCTGCGCCGCTGGCCCCGACGATCAGCAGGCCCTGACCCGGCTCGACGCTCAAACTCAGCGTTTGGATCAGCAAATGCTCGCGGTTTGGCGTCAGCACCGTCAATTTATCCAGCACCAATTGCAGGGCCGGCTCCAGGCTGATCTGCGGCATCGCCTCAGCGGCGCCCTCGGGTGCAGGCGCTGCATAGCGTTGCAGCGTTAGCGAGAACACATGCAGGCGCCCGACCCCGGCGGAAAAACGGCTCAGGCCTTCAAAGTGATCGACGATCACGGTCAGCGCGCCGAGCACGGCGGCAAATGCGCCGGCGGCCTGAATCGCCCTGCCCACCTCCAATTCGCCGGCCAAGACCTCGCCGGCAATGAAGGCAATCGGCAAGACCGCGGTCAAAAAACTGTGCGCGTACTGAAACAGATTGAGTTTGAATTGCCAGCGCAAGACCTGCTGATAGTTGCGCTGCAGCGCAGCGAAGACCCGCTGCAAGGCCGACATTTCGCGTACCTCGCCGTCGTAGAAAGCGATCGCTTCGGCATGCTCGCGCAAGCGCACCAGGTTGAAACGGAAGTCAGCCTCGCGCTGCAGTTGGGCAAAGTTCAGGCCGATCAGGCGCTGGCCGAATGCCGCTGCCGCAATCCAACTGCTCAACAAGGCGTAGACCAACAAAAAATAGACCAGCCCACGCGAGATCGACCACAGCACATGCGAAAACGCGATCAACTGCATGGCCGAGCCGATCAGAATCATCGAGAAATAGAGCGATTGCTGGGTGAAGCTGTTGATGTCCTCGGCGATACGCTGGTCCGGGTTGTCGATGCCCGAACTGGCGTCGAGCCGGTAATAGGCGCGCTGCGAAAAATAGCGGCACAAAAAGCTGTCGGTCAGCCAGCGCCGCCAGCGCAGGCCCAGGCTGTCGCGCACAAAGTAATAAAGCGCATAGATTGGCACGGCGGCCAGCAGGATCAAGGTATAGCGACGGATCGAGGCCCAAAAGCGCGAGCTGTCGCGTGCCGCCAGGGCCGAGGTGAACTCGCCGGTCTCGTGATTGAACAAGACATTGAAGGCGGTCTGCCCGAGCAGCAGCAGGATCAGCAGGGCCAGCAGGCCGGCCGCCCGCCAGCGTTGATCGGAGCGCCAGAACGGCAGCGCGATCAGCATGAAGCGGCGCCACAGGTGGGCGTCGATTCCGGGGCTGGCTTCGATTTTCATGGGCTGGCTGCAGTCTGGCGCCGCCCGGCCGGCGGCCCATGAGCAAGATCAACTTAGCAAAACATTGCAGCTAGGCACCCGGCCCCATTGAGCGCGCTCAAGCCTGACGCGGCGCGGCGCCCTAGCATCGCGTAGTCAAGCCAAGCCAAGCCCATTTTCAAGCGCAAGCACCGCCGAGGAGCCGCGATGAATACAAGCACCCGCCCCGCTGCCGTGGCCGGCGCCTTCTACCCTGCCGAGCCGCAGGCCTTGCGTGGCCTGCTGGACCGGCAGCTGAGCAGCGTCGCCCCGCCGAGCGAGCCCCGGCCGCAGCCGCAGCCTCACCCGCGGCCCAAAATGCTGCTGGTGCCGCATGCCGGCTATGTCTATTCCGGCGAAGTGGCTGCGGCGGCCTTTGCGACGCTGCCGCCCTGGCGGGAGCAGATCGAGCGGGTGGTGCTGCTGGGTCCCGCGCATCGGCTGCCGGTGCGCGGCATCGCCTTGCCCACCGTCAGCGCCTTCGAGACACCGCTGGGTCGCATACCGCTGGATCTTGACGCTATGGCCTTGCTGAAGGACTTGCCGCAGATCGAATCGGCCGACCCACCGCATGCGCAGGAACATTCGCTGGAAGTGCAGCTGCCCTTCTTGCAGCGCGTGCTCGGCGATGGCTTCAAGCTCTTGCCCTTGCTGGTGGGGGGCGCCAGCCCGGCGCAGGTGGCCCAAGCGCTGGAGCGCGTCTGGGGCGGTGACGAAACCCTGGTGCTGATCAGCTCCGACCTGTCGCATTTTTTGAGCTACGAGCAGGCCCATGCGCGCGACCGGGTCACGGTCGAGCGCATCCTGCAGTTCGCCACCGATTTGGTCGGCGAGCAGGCCTGCGGCGCGGCGCCACTGAATGGCGCGCTGGCCTTGGCCGCCCGCCATGGCTTGCGGCCACGCTTGCTGCGGCAGCGCAATTCGGGCGACATCCCGGGCGGCGAGCACCGGCGTGTGGTGGGTTATGTTTCGATCGCTTTCGAGGCCGACCCGGCCGCGCCCGCCTTGCTTGAGCAGCGGTCTGCTGACCAGCGGCTGGGCCCGATATTGCTGAGCGGCGCACGCCACACGATTGCGCATCGTCTGGGCCTGCCTGGCCCGCCGGCGCCGGATGAGGGCGCCCACCCGGCGTTGTCTCGCCCCGGTGCCAGCTTCGTCAGCCTGCATGACGCAGGAGGCCAGTTGCGCGGCTGCGTCGGTCGCCTGCAGGCGCAGCGGCCCTTGATCGAGGATGTATGCGCGAATGCCTTTGCCGCCGCTTTTTGCGACAGCCGCTTTGCGCCACTGCGGGCCGAGGAATGGCCGGGGCTGCAGGTCGAGGTGTCGCTGCTTGAGCCGGCCGAGCCCATGCCGGTGCAAGATGAAGCCGAGGCACTGGCCGCGCTGCGTCCGGGCATTGACGGCCTGATTCTGGCCTGGCGCGACCGGCAGGCGACGTTTTTGCCGCAGGTCTGGGCGCAATGCCCGCGGCCGGCGCAGTTCCTGGCCGCACTCAAGCACAAGGCCGGCCTGCCGCCGGACTTCTGGGCCGCCGATCTGCGCCTGTCGCGCTATCGGGTGCGCTGCTTTAACGAGTTAGCCTATGCAAGCGAGGACGCCCCATGAAGCCGATTCCCGCCGAAGACCAGGATCTGCCGGAGAGCGAGTCATTGGCGCTCGATAACGGCGCGCCGGCGCGCTGGTGGCACAAGCTGGCCGATGGCCGCATTCAATGCGATCTCTGCCCGCGCGATTGCAAACTGCACGAGGGCCAGCCCGGTCTGTGTTTTGTGCGCCAACGCGTCGGCGATGAAATGCGCTTGATGACCTATGGCCGCAGCTCGGGCTTTTGCATCGACCCGATCGAGAAAAAGCCGCTGAATCACTTCTACCCCGGCTCCAGCGTGTTCTCCTTCGGCACCGCCGGCTGCAATCTGGCCTGCAAGTTCTGCCAGAACTGGGACATCTCCAAAAGCCGCGAGATGGACAGCCTGATGGACGCGGCCAGCCCGCGCCAGATCGCCGAGGCCGCGCGCAAGCAGAACGCGCTCAGCGTCGCCTTCACTTACAACGACCCCATCATCTTTGCCGAATACGCGATCGACACCGCCGAGGCCTGCCATGCGCTGGGCCTCAAAACCGTGGCGGTGACGGCCGGCTATGTGCATGCCGAACCGCGGCGCGAATTTTTCGCCCGGATGGACGCCGCCAATGTCGACCTGAAGGCCTTCACCGATGAGTTCTATCAGCAGCAGACCGGCTCCCACCTGGCGCCGGTGCTGGAGACGCTGCTGCATATCCAGCACCGCAGCGCCTGCTGGCTGGAGATCACCACCTTGCTGATTCCGGGCCTGAATGACAGTACGCCCGAGTTGGAGGCGCTGACGGCCTGGGTCGCCAAGGAGCTGGGGCCGGATGTGCCGCTGCATTTCAGCGCCTTCCACCCCGACTACAAGCTGAGCCAGATCCCCGCCACGCCGGCCGCCACGCTGCGGCGGGCGCGCCGGATTGGCCTGGACAGCGGCCTGCGCTACGTCTACACCGGCAATCTGCATGACACGGAAGGTGGCAGCACCTGCTGCCCCGGCTGCCATGCCAAGCTGATCGAACGCGATTGGTATGACTTGCTGCACTACGAACTCGACGCCGAGGGCAAATGCCCGCATTGCGGCACGCGCATCGCCGGCCGCTTCGCAGCCAAGGTCGAGCGCGGCTTTGGCCGGCGCCGCATCCCGGTGCGTATGGCATCGACTTGAACACACCACAAGGGCAGACCATGAGCAGCACCGATAGCCAGACCTTGAACCCGGCCCGCTCGGATGATCTGCTCTGGTTCAAGGACATCGGCCTCGGTGACACCGCCTTGGTGGGTGGCAAGAATGCCTCGCTGGGCGAGCTTTACCGCGAACTGACGCCGCAGGGCCTGCGGGTGCCGAATGGCTTTGCCATCACGGCTGCCGCCTACCGCCGAACTTTGGCCGCGGCCGGCGCCGGCCCGCGTCTGCAGGCGGCGCTGGAGGGGCTGAATCTGGCCGATGTGGCCGACCTCGCCCGCCGTGCGGCGCTGGCGCGTGAAATCGTCTACACGGCCGAGCTGCCGGCCGATCTGAGCGCAGCCATTCTGGCCGCCTACCGGCGCTTGCAGGACGAGTATGGGCCGAGCCTGAGCCTGGCGGTGCGCAGCTCGGCCACCGCCGAAGACCTGGCCGATGCCAGCTTCGCCGGCCAGCATGAAAGCTATCTGAACATCAGCGGCGAGGCGGCGTTGCTGGAGGCGGTGAAGCGCTGCTTCGCCAGCCTCTACACCGACCGCGCCATCGCCTACCGCACCGGGCGCGGCTTTGACCACGCCAAGGTGTTCTTGTCGGTCGGCGTGATGAAGATGGTGCGCGCCGACATCGGCGCCGCCGGCGTGATGTTCACGCTCGACACCGAGACCGGCTTTCGCGATGTAGTCCTCATCACCGGCAGCTACGGCCTGGGCGAGAACGTCGTGCAGGGCGCCGTTGACCCGGATGAGTTCTATGTCCACAAGCCGAGCTTCGAGCTAGGCTTTCGCGCGGTGCTGCGGCGCACGCTGGGCAGCAAGAAGCTGAAGATGGTCTACGCGGCCGGCGGCGCGCGCGACAGCACCCGCAACCTGCCGACCGAGCGCGCTGAGCGTGAGCGTTACTGCCTTGAGGACGCCGAGGTCCTGACGCTGGCCGACTGCGCGATCAGAATAGAAAAACATTACACCGCCAAGGCCGGTCAGGCCCGGCCGATGGACTGCGAATGGGCCAAGGACGGGATGGATGGTCGGCTCTACATCGTGCAGGCCAGGCCCGAAACCGTGGCCTCGCAGCTGCGTGGCCAGGTGCTGGAGCAATATCGGCTGCGCCGGTCCGCGGGCCAGGCCGATGCGGCCTCGGCAGATTCAGTACGCGCCAGCGGCAAGGCGGTCGGCGCCAAGATCGCCAGCGGCCGCGCCCGCGTGATTCAGAATGTGGCGGCGCTGAGCGAGTTCCGGCCCGGCGAGGTCCTGGTGGCCGACATCACCACCCCCGACTGGGGCACGGTGATGAAGACCGCCGCCGCCATCGTCACCAACCGCGGCGGGCGCACCTGCCATGCTGCCATCGTGGCGCGCGAACTCGGCATCCCGGCCGTCGTCGGCTGCGACAGCGCGACCCGAGCTATCCGCAGCGGCGATGAGATCACCGTCAGCTGCGCCGAGGGCGATATCGGCCATGCCTACGCCGGCCTCTTGCCCTTCGAGGTGCAGCGCACCGATCTGGCCGGGCTGGCCCGCCCCGCCACCCAGATCATGCTCAATATCGGCGACCCGGTCAGCGCCTTCAAGCAGTCCTTCTTGCCGAATGACGGCGTCGGCTTGGCGCGCATGGAGTTCATCATCAGCGATGCGATCGGCATCCACCCGATGGCGCTGGTGCACCCGGAGCGCATCAGCGACCCGCTTCAGCGCGCCGAGATCTTGCGCCGCTGCGCGCAATATCCGTCGCCGTCCGAGTTCTTCATCCAGCGCTTGGCCGAAGGCATAGGCACGATTGCGGCGGCCTTCTACCCCAAGCCGGTGGTCGTGCGCCTGTCCGACTTCAAGACCCATGAATACGCCAGCCTGCTCGGCGGCGCCGCCTTCGAGCCGCAAGAGGCCAACCCGATGCTGGGCTTTCGCGGGGCCTCGCGCTATGCCCACCCGGCCTATGCCGAGGGCTTTGCGCTCGAATGCGCGGCGCTCAAGCGGGTGCGCGAGCAGATGGGTTTGAGCAATGTGATCCTGATGCTGCCCTTTTGCCGCCGCGTCGAAGAAGGCCGGCAGGTGCTCCAGCGCATGGCGGCCTTGGGGCTTGAGCGCGGCGTCAAGGGTCTGAAGATTTATGTGATGTGCGAAATCCCGAACAATGTGCTTCAGCTCGATGCCTTTGCCGGCCTGTTCGATGGCTTTTCGATTGGCTCGAATGATCTGACCCAGTTGACGCTGGGCGTGGACCGGGACTCCGAGATCGTCGCCTTCGACTACGACGAGCGCGACGAGGGCGTCAAGGAACTGATCCGTCTGGCCGTGCTGGGCTGCCAGCGCAATCACTGCCACAGCGGCATCTGCGGCCAGGCGCCGTCGGACTATCCGGAGATGGCCGAGTTCCTGGTCCGTCTGGGCATCGATTCGATCAGCCTGAACCCCGACTCGGTGCTCAAGACCACGCTGCATGTGCTGGAGATCGAGCGCCAGCTCGGCCGCCCGCCCCGGCTTGCGCAAACGCAATAGCTTTTGCCGCGCTGCCCTCAGGCTATCGAGCGAGGAGCGCTCATGGACAGACCCGCCATCATCCACAAGACCGCCGCCGATCTGCGGCTGCCGCCAAACTTGTCCGACTACGCGGCCACATGCCGCGACTTCAGCTGGGCGGCGCAGGCCAAGGCCATTCGGGATTCGCAAGGCTTGCCGAACGGTGGCCTGAATATTGCGTTTGAGGCCTTGGACGCCCATGCCGGCGGGCCGCTGCGCGACAAGACCGCGCTGCGCTTCGTCTCGCGCAACGCCGCGCCGCAAGAGTTCAGCTACGCGGAGCTGACGCGCCAAAGCAAGCGTTTTGCCAATTTGCTGCGTGAACTGGGTGTTAGCAAAGGCGCCAAGGTGTTTGTGCTGGCCGGGCGTATGCCGCAGCTCTATATCGCGGTGCTCGGCGCCTTGCGCCATGGCTGCGTGGTGACGCCGCTGTTCTCGGCCTTCGGGCCCGAGCCCATCATCACCCGCATCAATTTGGGCGCCGCCGACTTGCTGGTCAGCAGCGAGGAGCTGTACCGGCGCAAGCTGCAGGGGCGGCGCGAGCAGATGCCGACGCTGCGCCATGTCTTGCTGGTGGCCGAAGAAGGCAGCAGAAGTGTTTGTGCAGACCCAGACACCTTGGACTGGGCCACGCTGATGGCGGCGGCCTCCGATGAAGAAAGCGCTGCACCCGACACCAGGCCGGAAGACCCCGCGCTGCTGCATTTCACCAGCGGCACCACCGGCACGCCCAAGGGCGTCGTCCATGTGCATGCGGCCGTGCTCGCCCATCACGCGAGCGGCCGCTACGCGCTCGACCTGCGGCCCGAAGATCGCTACTGGTGCACGGCCGACCCGGGCTGGGTCACCGGCATGTCCTACGGCATCATCGCGCCGCTGCTGCAAGGCGTGACCTCTGTGGTCGACATGGAGGAGTTCGACACTGATCGCTGGTACGGGCTGCTCGAACAAGAGCGCATCAGCGTCTGGTACACCGCGCCGACGGCGATCCGCATGTTGATGAAGTCAGGCACCGAGCAGACTCGCCGTCATGATTTTTCGGCACTGCGCTTCATCGCCAGCGTCGGCGAGCCGCTCAACCCCGAGGCCGTCTGGTGGGGCAAAGAGGCGCTGGGCCTGCCGATTCACGACAACTGGTGGCAGACCGAAACCGGCGCCATCATGATCGCCAACACGGCGGCCTTCGACATCAAACCCGGTTCGATGGGCCGGCCCTTGCCCGGTGTCGAGGCCTGCATCGTCGAACATCTGGAGGCCGAGGGCGCAGCGCCCCAGGTGCGTGTCATCGCGGCACCCGATGTCGAGGGCGAGTTGGCGCTGCGGGTCGGCTGGCCCTCGATGTTCCGCGCCTATCTGAACAACGAGGCGCGCTACCGCAAATGCTTTGCCGGCGACTGGTATCTGAGCGGCGATCTGGCGCGCCGCGATGCCGACGGCTATTTCTGGTTCGTCGGCCGCGCCGATGATGTGATCAAGTCGGCCGGCCATCTGATCGGGCCTTTCGAGGTCGAGAGCAGCTTGATGGAACACCCGGCCGTTGCCGAGGCCGGTGTGATCGGCAAGCCCGATGCGGTGCTGGGGGAGATGGTCAAGGCCTTCGTCTCGCTCAAGCCGGGATTCAAGGCGGACGAGGCGCTGCGCCGCGACTTGCTGGCCCATGGGCGCAAACGCCTGGGTGCGGCGATTGCGCCCAAGGAAATCGACTTTCTGCCCAAGCTGCCCTGCACCCGCAGCGGCAAGATCATGCGCCGCTTGCTCAAGGCCCGCGAACTCGGCCTGCCGGAGGGCGACACCTCAACGCTGGAGGGCGGCGCATGAGCGGCACAGCGGCGACGCCTGAATCAGCTGACTTGGCCAGCATTGAACCCCGCCGGCATGAGCGCGCGTTTTGCCTCGCCCGCCTGGCCGATATGGTTCGCATCCGCCGCATGGAAGAGCGCTGCGCGCAGCTCTATGGCGAGGGCAAGATACGCGGCTTTTTGCATCTCTATATCGGCGAGGAGGCGGTCGCCGCCGGCATCTTCTGCGAGCTCAAGCCCGAGGACAAGGTGCTGGCCACCTACCGCGAACATGGCCATGCGCTGCTGCGCGGCGTCAGCATGAAGGCCATCATGGCCGAGATGTTCGGCAAGCAAGAAGGCTGCTCGCGCGGGCGCGGCGGTTCGATGCATTTGTTCGACAAGGCCTGCAACTTCTACGGCGGCAACGCCATCGTCGGCGCCGGCCTGCCCAGCGCCGTCGGCCTGGCGCTTGCCGACCAGATGCTGGGCCGCAAGGGCTGCGTGACGGTCTGCTTTTTTGGCGAGGGCGCGGTGGCCGAGGGGGTCTTCCATGAGTCGCTGAACCTGGCCGCACTGTGGCAGTTGCCGGTACTGTTTGTGTGCGAAAACAATCTGTACGCGATGGGCACGGCCTTGGCGCGCAGCGAGGCGCAGATCAGCCTGACCGCCAAGGCCGCCGCCCAAGGCTTGCCGACCGGCCATATCAACGGCATGAATGTGCTGGCCGTGCATGCGGCGGCGGCGCAGGCCATAGCCTTCGTGCGGCGCGAGCAGCGGCCGTTTTTTCTGGAGCTTCACACCTACCGCTTCCGCGCGCATTCGATGTTTGACGCCGAGCTGTACCGCGACAAGCAGGAGGTCGAGCGCTGGAAGACACACGACCCGATCGCCTGCTTCGCCGCCCAGCTGCGCGCCGCCGAGATGCTCAATGACGTCGAGCTGCAGCAGATCGAACAAGCGGCCGAGCAGGAGCTCGAGGCAGCGGTGCGCTTCGCCGAAGCCGGCAGCTGGGAGCCGGTCGAACAGATGTTTGTCGATGTAGTCGCCGGCCCGGCCGGGCCCAAGTCTTGAGTCATCAAATCACAGCAAGGAGAACCGTTATGCTGCCCATCCTGATCGCCTATGGCACCACCGAGGGCCAGACCCGCAAGGTGGCCCAGTTCATCGCCGAGCGCCTGCGCATTCGCGGCCACCGGGTCGATGTGGTCGACACGGCCACGCCCGCCGCCGAGCAGGTCCAACCTTTTTACCAGGCGGTGATTGCCTGCGGCTCCTTGCATCTCGACCGGCATCAGAGCTCGCTGGCGCATTTCCTGAAGTCCAACCAGGAATGGCTGAAGACGCTGCCACTGGCCTTCTTCTCGGTCTCCTTGAGCGCGGCGATGAATGACGCCGACAGCAGCAAGGAAGTACGCCGCTCCGCCGATCACTTCATGCAGGAATGCGAGCTGCAACCACTGCTGACGCGTTGCGTCGCCGGTGCCTTGAAGTACACGCAATACGATTATTTCAAGCGCGTGATGATGCGCCTGATCGCCCGCCACCATGACCAGTCCGGCGACACCAGCCATGACCATGAATACACCGACTGGGCGCAGCTGGAGGCCGATGTCGATCAATTCCTGAAGATCACCGGGTTGGCCCCCACGGCCCAAGTCGCCTGATGGGCAGCTACCGCGAAGCGCTGCGCGCGGCCCACCTCGAGGCGCTGGAGCGCGACCCGCGCGTGCTCATCATTGGCGAGGATGTCGGGCGTTATGGCGGCAGCTATGCGGTCACCAAAGGCCTGCAAGAACAGTTCGGCGAGCAGCGGGTGCGCGACGCGCCGCTGTCGGAGCTGGCCTTTGTCGGCGCCGGCATTGGCGCGGCCCTGGGCGGCTTGCGGCCCATCATCGAAATCATGACGGTCAACTTCAGCCTGCTGGCGCTGGACCAGATCGTCAACACCGCCGCCACGCTGCGCCATATGTCGGGCGGCCAGTTCGGCGTGCCGCTGGTGATACGCATGGCCAGCGGCGCCGGCCGGCAATTGGCGGCCCAGCATTCGCACAGCCTGGAGGTCTGGTATGCCCATGTGCCGGGCCTGCGGGTGCTGGCGCCGGCCACGCTGGACGACGCGCGCGGCATGCTCTGGCTGGCGCTGCAAGACCCCGACCCGGTGATCCTGTTCGAGCATGCGCAGCTCTACAACCTGGAGGGTGAACTGAGCAACCCGGTGCCGCCCATCGACCTTGAACATGCCGCCCTGCGCCGCAGCGGCGCCGATCTCAGCATAGTCAGCTACGGCGGCTCGATGCCGCGCGTGCTGCAGGCCGCCGAGGCGCTGGCCGCCGACGGCATAGACGCCGAGGTGATAGACCTGCGCGTGCTGCGCCCGCTGGACATGGCGACCGTGCTGGCCTCGGTGCGCAAAACGCACCGCCTGCTGGTGGTGGACGAGGGCTGGCGCAGCTGCGGCCTGGCGGCCGAGATCATCGCCGCCGTGTCCGAGGCGGCGTTCTATGACCTGGACGCGGCACCGATGCGGGTTTGCGGTGCCGAGCTGCCTATGCCTTATGCCAAGCATCTCGAAGAGGCCGCGCTGCCGATGCCGCCAAAAATCATCGCCGCAGCGCAGTCGCTGCTGCGCCAGCAACTCTGAACGCCCGCGGAGCCGCCCATGTATGAATTGCGCCTGCCCTCGCTGGGCTCCGACATGGATAGCGGGCGCCTGTTGCAATGGCTGGTCAAGCCCGGCGACAAGGTCGAGCGCGGGCAGGTGGTGGCCGTGGTCGACACCGCCAAGGCGGCGATCGATGTGGAATGCTGGCAGGCCGGCACCGTCCATCGCCTGCTCGCGCCGCTGCAACAGACCCTGCCGGTCGGCAGCCCGCTGGCCTTGCTGCGTCTGCCCGGCGAAAGCGCCGAGGAGGTCGAGCGCCAATGGGCCGTGGCGCAGGCGCAGCCGGAAACCGAACCGGCGGCGAGTGCGCCGCAGCGCCCAAAAATCTCGCCGGCCGCACGCCGGCGTGCCGCCGAGCTGGGTCTGGATGCAAATAAGTTGCAGCCGAGAGCGGCCGGCACCGCGTTGACGCTGGCGGATATCGAGGCCCATGGGCAAGCGCAGCAAACGACCTTGCTCGCCCAGAGCGGCCAGAGCAGCCAGAGCAGCGAGACTGACGACCGCAGCTTCGCGATGCGCGCCACCATCGCCGCCGCGATGAGCCGCTCCAAGCGGGAGATTCCACATTACTACCTGGCCGAGACCATTCCGATGGCCAAGGCCAGCGCCTGGCTGCGTCAACGTAATGAGTCACTGCCGCTGACCGAGCGCCTGCTGCCGGCGGTGCTGCTCTTGAAGGCGGTGGCGCTGGCCTTGCGGCGGGTGCCGGAGCTGAATGGCTACTTTGTCGACGGCAAGTTCCAGCCTGCCCATGCAGCGCATATCGGCGTGGCGATCTCGCTGCGCGGCGGCGGCCTGCTCGCTCCGGCCTTGCACGATGTGCAAGACAAGCCCGTGGAGCAATTGATGCGGGAGCTCGGCGATCTGGTCAAGCGCACCCGTGCCGGCTCGCTGCGCAGCTCCGAGATGTCCGCGCCCACCATCACCGTCACCCAGTTGGGCGAGCAAGGGGTGGAGCAGGTCTTCGGCGTGATCTATCCGCCGCAAGTGGCGCTGGTGGGCCTGGGCCGCATCGCCGAACGGCCCTGGGTGCAGGACGACGGCAAGCTGGCAGTGATGCCGCTGCTAAGCGCGACCTTGGCGGCCGACCACCGGGTTTCGGACGGCCACCGGGGCGCGCTATTTCTGGCCGAGCTGCGCGACTTACTGCAGGAGCCGCAAGCTCTAGTCCCGCCAGCCCAATCAAGCCCAGACGGGAGCACGCCATGAGCGACAGCGACAAGGACAAAAAGATCCCAAGCAGGCAAGACCTGACCCTGACGCTGCTCGAACTGCTGTGCCAGATCGCCCCCGAAATCGACCCGAAGGCGATTGCCATCGAGCGGCCGCTGCGTCGCCAGGTCGACCTCGACTCAATGGACTGGCTGAATTTTCTGCTCGGAATTGAGAAACGCTTCGGCATAGCCATCCCGGAGGCCGACTATGCGGGCCTCATTTCACTCGACGATGTGCTGAACTATCTGCAGGCTCGGATGGTTCAAGGCAAGACTACCGACTGAGGCTGGACCCTGCCCTCTCATGCCATGCATCACCCAGTTGCGCTTGGCAAGGCAATAGCACGCCAGCAGCCGCACAGAATTGGATCGAACTGAACAGCAGATTTGCCGCTCATTGCGCATGCTCAAGGCCGGCGGTGCAGCGCAAACTAAATTTGAATCACAAGGAAGGCAGGCAAGAGTGAAATGGGGTTGAGGACATAGGCGCAAGGTGAATGGCCAGCTTGCAATGCTTGCGGGCTAGGGGTGTGAGTTTCCCCTTGAGTGGGGAAGTCATGGTGTCGCCGACACCATGATGGTGAAGTGCTGTTGACTCGAGCGGGCGAAGCAGACGCATCGGCCGCTTGAGCTAGACGGCCTTCTCCAAGCCCGCCAATTCGCAAGACTTGGCGGGCTCCTTTTTTGATAGCGATGTCTGTTGGAGAACAAAGCATGACGGCGACCTGGATTGTTCTTTGCAATGCCGCGCGTGCCCGCATTTGCGAGCGCAGCGATCGAAACTCCGAATTGCGCGAGGTGGCCGACTTCGTGCATCCACAAAGCCAGCTCAAGGGCATCGATCTGGCCTCGGATCGGCCCGGCAAGGTGATGCGCGCCATCGGCGAGAGCAGCCCGGGCGGCACCGCCCTCGACGCCCGTACCGACCCGCATCGAAAGCAGCATGAATTATTCGCCAGGCAGTTGGCAAGTTATGTTGATGAGGCCGTGAAGGCAAAGCGCTGCGGGGCGCTGCTGCTGGTCGCGTCGAATCCATTTCTTGGCGAGTTGAAGTCGCAACTCAGCCCGGCATGCGAAAAAGTCTTGCAGGGCACACTGCCCAGTGATCTGACCGGACTCGCCCTGCCTGAGTTGACGCAGCGCTTGGCTACGCTGTAGCGATGGCTTCGCATCGCGTCGGACTCGGCCGCGTCACACGTCGGTTCCAGCTCAAATGAGCCCCTCGTCCTTGCCCGAATCTTGGCGTTTTGACGGCCGCTTGGTGATGGTCGGCTTTGGCTGTATTGGCCAAGGTGTGTTGCCCCTGCTCTTGCGGCATTTGAAGATGCGCCCCGATCGCTTGCTGGTGCTGGCACCCGAGCAAGGCCTGGGCGACTACGCGGCGATGACCGAAGCAGCCGGCGTGCGCTATCTGCCCTTGGCCTTGACGCCGGAGAACTATCAGCAAGCCTTGGACGGCCAATTGTCGGCGGGCGACTTTTTGCTCAATTTGTCGGTCAACGTCAGCAGCGTGGCGCTGATCGGCTGGTGCCAGGCGCATGGCGTGCTGTATCTGGACACCTGCATCGAGCCCTGGCTGGGAGGCTATATCGACCCTGCTTTGGGCCTGGCCGAGCGCACCAACTATGCGCTGCGCGAGGCGGCGCTGGCCTTGCGGCACAAACCGTCGCGTGGCCCGACCGCGCTGCTGACCCACGGGGCCAATCCGGGTTTGGTCTCGCATTTTGTCAAGCAGGCCTTGCTGACCTTGGCGCGCGACCAAGGCCTGCCCGACGCGCAGCCTTGTGGCCAGCAGGAATGGGCCGGCCTGGCCGAACGCTTGGATGTGCGGGTGATTCATATTGCCGAGCGCGACACCCAAAGCGGCGGGCCGCGCAAGCAGCTCAACGAGTTCGTCAACACCTGGTCGGTGGAAGCCTTCGTCGATGAAGGTCGGCAACCGGCCGAACTGGGCTGGGGCAGTCATGAACGGGCGCTGCCGGCCGATGGGCGCCGCCATCAAGCGGGGTCGCAGGCTGCCATCTATCTGCAGCGGCCCGGCGCGGCCACGCGGGTGCGCAGCTGGACGCCGCTGAGTGGGCCCATGCATGCGTTCTTGATCACGCATGCCGAGTCGATTTCGATCGCGAACTACCTGACGCTGGGCGACCCGGCCCGGCCGCGCTACCGCCCGACCGTGCATTACGCCTACCACCCCTGCGATGATGCGGTGCTGTCGCTGCATGAGTTGGCCGGCCGCAACTGGCAGCTGCAAAGCCGGGAGCGGGTCTTGAAGGAAGAAATCAGCAGCGGCATTGATGAGCTGGGTGTGCTGCTGATGGGCCATGCGAGCGGTGCCTATTGGTATGGTTCCCGTCTGTCGATCGGGCGCGCACGCGAGCTTTGCCCGCACAACAGTGCCACCAGCTTGCAGGTGACGGCGGCGGTGCTGGCCGGTGTGTTGTGGGCGATTCGCAAGCCCGACCAGGGATTGCTGGAGCCCGATGAGCTGCCTTTTGAAGAGATCATCGGCCTGTGTGGACCCTACTTGGGCGAGATGGTGGGCGCCTATAGCGACTGGACACCACTGCAGGGACGTGGCTGGTTATTTGATGAGACTCTCGATCTCGACGACCCCTGGCAGTTCTGTAATTTCAGGGTGACTTGAGCGGCTCCGCGGGCCGCGACATGCTCGCTTGCAGCAGCGGCATCAGCTCGGCTAGGCTGCGCGTATTCAGCACATCGGCAGGCGTCAGCCAGGCCCGGCGCGCTTGGTCAATGCCGAAGCGCAGGTGATTGAAGTCATGCCTGCCATGCGCGTCGGAATTGATCGACACCAGCACACCCTCGGACTTGGCCATCTGGCAAGCCAGATCATTCAGATCCAGCCGGGCCGGCTGGGCATTCAGCTCGACGAAGCAAGCCCGCTCGCGCGCCTTGCGAAGTACCCGTTGCAGGTCGATGTCATAAGCCTCGCGCTGCTCGAGCAGGCGGCCGGTGGGGTGGGCCAGAATGCTGAAATAACGCTGATCCATCGCACGCAGCAAGCGCTCGGTCTGGCGCTCGCGGGTCAAATCAAGACGATGGTGAATGGCGCCTACAACCAGATCCAGCTCGGCCAGCGCGCTGTCGGGCAGATCGAGGCTGCCGTCTTCCAGGATATCGACCTCGATGCCCCGGAGCAGCTTGAAGTCCGTCCATTGCTGATTCAGTTCAGCGATGCGGTCGCGCTGCTGAGCCAGTCGATTGGCGTCCAGCCCATGGGTGAGTGCCAAGCGCGGCGAATGCTCGGTGATGGCCAGGTATTGCAAGCCTCGGGCGCGGGCGGCCTCGGCCATAACTTCCAGGCTGTCCTGGCCATCGCTGGCCTGGCTGTGGGCATGCAGGTCGCCGCGCAGATCGGCCAGGGCGATCAGCAGCGGCAAACGTCCTTGCTGCGCGGCGGCCAGCTCGCCACGGTCCTCCCGCAACTCGGGCGTGATCCAGGCCAGCCCCAAGCTGGCATAAACCGATGCTTCATCGGCGCCGGCCATGCGCGCCAAACCGGCCTTGGGCTGGCTCTTGCCCGGCTCATCGGCAGACTTGTAGACACCATATTCATTGATCTTCAGCCCACGCTGCTGAGCCATGCTGCGCAGCCCGATGTTGTGGGCCTTGGAGCCGGTGAAATAAAGCCAGGCCGCGCCGAAGCTATCGGCGCTGAGCACACGCAGATCGACCTGCATGCCATTGCGCAGCAGCACGCTGGCCCGCGTGGCGCCGGCGGCCAGCGTCTCGCCCACATCGGGCAGCCGGACAAAGGCCTCGATCAAGGTGCGGCCCTCGCGCGCATGCGCCTGCACCAGCAGGTCGAGATCACCGATGCTGTCCCGGCGTCGACGCAGGCTGCCGGCCGCTTCGGCGCGCTCCACGCCGGCCATGGCGCGCAGCTGGGTGAGCAAACCCGCGGCGATGGCCTCGGCGCGGTCGAGCCTATAGCGCTTGGCCTGCTGCGGGCGATCCTGCGTCGCGGCGAGCAGGCGCTGGCGCAGCTTGGGTCCGAAACCCTTCAGCTCGGCCAAGCGCCCGCTGAGCCCCGCCCGACGCAAAGCGGCCACGCTGTCGACGCCCAATTGCTGATGCAGCAGTTGCACGCGTTTGGGGCCCAATTGCGGCAGCCGCAATAATTCGCTCAGGCCGCTCGGCAACTGCTGGCGCAATTGGTCCAGCAGCGTGCAACTGCCGCGGGCCAGTACCTCGGCGATCTTGCCGGCCAGATCCGGCCCGATGCCGGGCAAGGCGTCGAGATCTTCGCCCCGCTCATGCATATCGCTCACATTGCGACCCAGCTCGCTCAGCATGCGTGCGGCGTTACGGTAGGCGCGGATGCGAAACGGATTGGCATCCTGCAGCGTCAGCAACTCGGCGATTTCGTTGAACACCGCCGCAACTTCAAGGTTTGGCACCGGCATGGTCTCTACCTTTGATGACTCTCCGGTCGATCAGCGTAAGAGGCTCGGCCGGCGAGCCATTGCTTGCGCGCAAGCCGACGTCATTCATACCGCCGCCAAACGCCGTTTCGCCATGGAAAAAGCCCGCCAAGGCGGGCTTTTGGTTGGGGCGATCTGGAGGAGCTCGCCGGTTGACCGTTTACTTCATCAGCAGATGCGGCAGCCACAGCGAGATTGCCGGCACATAGGTGACCACGCCGAGGAAGATCAGCATCGTCAACAACCAAGGCCACACCGCCACCGTCAGCTCCGAGATGCCCATCTTGGTGATGCCGGAGGCTACATACAGATTCAGCCCCACCGGTGGATGGCACATGCCGACCTCCATATTGACGATGATCAGGATGCCGAAGTGAACCGGATCAATACCTAACTTGATCGCCACCGGGAACAGGATCGGCGCCAGGATCAGAATGATCGAGCTCGGCTCCATCACATTGCCGGCCAAGAGCAGCAAGATATTGACCACCAGCAAGAAGGCCACCGGGCCAAAGCCCTGGCCGATCAGCCAATCAGCCATCGCCTGCGGGATGTTTTCGCTGGTCATCAGGAAGCTGAACAGCACCGCGTTGGTGATGATGTAGAGCAGCATCGCGCTCATGCTGGCCGAGTCAAGCAAGACCTTGGCGACGCGCTTGAGCGGCAAGTCCTTGTAGATGAACACGGCCACGATGAAGGCATAGACCGCCGCCATCGCTGCCGCTTCGGTCGGTGTGAAGACGCCGCTATAAATGCCGCCCATCACCACCACAATCAAGAGCAGTCCCCAGACGCTTTCACGGAAGGCCGCCCAACGCTCGCCCCAACTGGCCTTGGGCAGGCGCGGGTAGTTGTTCTTGCGCGCGATGAACCAGGTCGTCGCGCCCAGGGCGGTGGCCAGCATCAGACCCGGCACCACGCCGGCGATGAACATCGCGCCGACCGAGGTGCTGGTCGAGACCGAGTACATCACCATCGCGATCGAGGGCGGGATCAAGATACCCAGCGAGCCCGAGGTGGTGATGATGCCGGCGCCAAAACGCTTGGGGAAACCCTGCTTGACCATGGCCGGCAGGATCACCGAACCGATCGCGACCACAGTGGCAGGGCTTGAGCCCGACACCGCCGCGAACAGCGCGCAGGCCGCCACACCGGCCAGCCCCAAGCCACCATGCCAATGGCCGATCATCGAGCTGGCGAAGCGGATCATCCGCCGCGCCACCCCGCCATGGGTGAGGAAGTTGCCGGCCAGGATGAAGAAGGGGATCGCCATGATCTCGAACTTCTCGATGCCGGTGAACAGCTTCAAGGCGACCGACTGGACCGGCACATCGGTCAGCGTGAACAAAAAGGTCAGCACGGTCAGGCCGAGCGAGATGCTGATCGGCATGCCGGTCAGCATCAGCACGATCAGCAGGACAAAGATGATGGTGGCATTCATGCTTTTGCACCCAATTGAGTTTCGGTCTCGAGGCCTTCAACATGGCCGTGATCATGGTGCGGCAACTCACCTGTTCTGCTATAGCTCCAAGCGACTTGCAGGAAGCGATAGCACATCAGCGATGAGCCCAGCGGTACGCATAAATACACCCACCACATCGGGATCTCCAAGTCGGCCGAGGTCTGGTCGGTCTGCGCGATATGCCAGACAAAATTGCCGCCCAAGGTGGCCACCGTGCCGGTGAACAAGGCACCGGCAAACAAGCCGAACAAGACCAGGTATTGCTGTGGCTTGCCGCTCAGCTTGCGCAGCACCACGTCCACGCCGACATGGATGCCGGTGCGCACGCCGTAGGCGGCGCCGAATTTGGCCATCCACACGAACATGAAGATGCAAAGCTCTTGCGCCCAGCTGAGGTTGATCTGCACCGTGTAGTCCTGTATCACCGGGATACCGGACACGTAACGGTGTACGACGGCGACAAAGATGACCAAGGTGGCCGCGCCGATGAGGAAGGCAATCAGCCATTCCTCCAAATGATTGAGCAGTCGATTGATCATCTTTGGATGCCTCCTGATGCCGCGTCGATTTACTTGGGCGCGCTGAAATTAGCGGCCTTGTAGACGGCATCGATGGTGGCCTTGCCGACGCGCGACTCCATCTCCTTGTGCACCGGCATCAGGGTCTTCTTCCACTCATTGGTTTCGGCCTCGGTGGGCGCGTAGATGAGGCTCTTGCCGCTGGCCTTGATCTTGTCCAGCGCCGCGGCGTTCTCGGTCGAAGCAATCGCATTGGCAAAGGTCGTCGCCTGCTGCATCGCACCCTCAAGTTGCGAACGGATGTCGGCCGGCAGACCGTCCCAGAACTTCTTGTTGACAATCACCGCATAGGCCAAGTGACCATGGTTGGACAGGGTGATGTGCTTTTGCACCTCGAAGATACGCTGGGTGTAGAAGTTGGACGGCACGCCCTCGGTCCCGTCGACCACGCCCGACTGCAGCGCCTGATACAACTCGCTGAAGGCCATCACCTGCGGGATCGCACCGAGCGCGCGCATCTGCGCGTCCAGCACCTTGCTGGACTGAATGCGCATCTTCAGGCCCTTGAAATCGGCCGCCGCATGCAGCGGCTTGTTGGCGCTCATGATGTGGAAACCGTTGTCCCAATAGGCCAGGCCCTTGATGCCCTTGGGCTCAAGCTTCTTGAACAGATCGGCGCCGACCGGGCCTTCGGTGACCGCACGGAAAGCACCCTGATCCTTGAAGATATAGGGCAGATCGAAGACCTCGAAGTCCTTCACGCCCAAGGGGCCGAATTTGGCCAGCGACGGTGCCAGCATCTGCACCGAACCGAGTTGCAGCGCTTCGAGTTCTTCCTTGTCCTTGTAGAGCTGGCTGTTCGGATACAGCTCGACCTTGACCTTGCCGCCGGTGCGCGCTTCGGCCAACTCCTTGAAGCGCTGCGCGCCCTTGCCCTTGGGTGTATCGGGTGCCACCACATGGCTGAACTTGATCACGATCGGCGCCTGCGCCTGCGCCAACATGGGCAGAGCCAGGGTCAAGGCGCTAAGCGTGCTCAGCACCAGACGGCGCGCACGGAATGGGGTCTGAAAGTTAGGCTTGTTCATCAAGGTCTCCAAAGCATGGCACTGATAAAAAGGGGGCTTGGCCACTGTGGGCCGATTGTGAAAGCTCGGCTGCCCGCCGGGTAGTTGTGGAGTTCCACATTTCGCCGAGCGTTATGACCCCGATGGCGAGGCTGACACGTAGACTTTGCGTCATGCCCCTACTTCAAACCGCATCCCATCCAGCCAGCCAAGCCAGCACCGACATCACCAGGCTGGCCCTCATCCGCAGCTGGCTATGGGCCTTGCCCTTGTTCTTGTCCCTAGGGTTTGTACTGGGCGTGCTGCTGTGGGCGCGCAATAACGAGGCGGAAGAGCGGGTGCTGCAACGCCAGACCATGATCTCGGATGCGCTCAGCACCGAGGCCCAACTGCGCGCCAAGCTGGATGACGAGATTGGCCATCTGCGTGAACTTGCATCGCGCTTGCAGGGTCAGGCGCCGACCGCGGCGAGCCTGTCCGCCCAGCCCGAATTGAATGCCGGCCTGCGCCGGCTCTGGCTGTCCGTCACCTGGCTGGATGCACGCAATCGCATCCAGGCGCAGCTACCAGCCGCGATTGAAGGCCAGCGGGCCGTTGAAGAGGATGGCCTGTCCCTGCACCTGACCGCCCCGGTGGGTGCGAAGGGTGATGAAGGCATATTGGTCGTGCGTTATGCACCGGCGCTGCTGCTCAAGCGCGGCGTGCCTTGGTGGCTCGGCCACAAATACGATATCCAGATGGTCGACAGCGCCGACCAGGTGATTGCCTCCAGTGTCGAGGGCAGCGTGCGCTTGGCGCAAGGGACAAGGCCGAGCTACCGGGTCAGTTTTCCCGGCCCCTTGCGGGCCAGCCCGCTGACCGAATCGGCACTCACCGACGCGGCGCTGGAGCTGACCTTGCGCGACCCGCCTGCGGCCACGATCCGGCCCCTTGCGCTGGTGCTGATCGCCGGTTTTTTGCCGCTGATTGCCGGCGCCAGCTGGCTGCTGCGCCGCCAAGTGCGGCGGATCTCGCGCGCCGAAGCCGCCTGGCGAACCGAGGCGGCCTGGCGCCGCGCGATGGAAGACTCGGCCCTGGTCGGGCTGCGCGCGCGCGATGCCGAAGGCCGCCTGCTCTACGTCAACCGCACCTTCTGCGATATGGTCGGCTTCAGTGCCGCCGACCTGCTGGGCCAACGCCCGCCGATGCCTTATTGGCCGCCCGATGCCTTGGAAGAAATGACCGCCCGCAACCGGCTCAATCTCGCCGGCCACGCCCCGCGCGAGGGCTTCGAGGCGCGCTGGCGCCATGCCGATGGCCACACGCTGGAAGTGATGGTGTTCGAATCGCCGCTGGTCGACGCTGCAGGCCGGCAGATCGGCTGGATGGGTTCCATCATCGACATTGCCGAACGCAAGCGCCTCGAGGAAGGCGAGCGCCGCCAGATCGAGGCCATGAGCAATAACGCCCGCTTGACCATGTTGGGCGAGGTCGCCTCGACGCTGGCGCATGAGTTGAATCAGCCGCTGACGGCGATCGCCAGCTACAACGCCGGCATCGGCAATTCGCTCGCCAAGCTGGGCGTCACCGACGCCACCGTGCTGGGAGCGCTGCAGCGCCTGGGCCAGCAGGCCGCGCATGCCGGCCGCATCGTGCAGCGCATACGCGAGTTCCTGACCCGCCGTGAACCGCAGCGCGAGGCCTGCGATCTTCAGCAGGTGATCACCGACGCGGTGGCCTTGCTGAGCCGCGAGTTGAGTCGCGCTCAGGTGCAAGTGAATTTGCAGTTAGCCCAGGACTTGCCGCCCTTGTTTGCCGATGCGGTGCTGATCGAGCAAGTGCTGATCAATCTGGTGCGCAATGCAGCCGATGCCTTGCAGGCCAGGGCTGACGGGCGCCGGATCGAAGTTCGCAGCAGTCGGGCGACGAGTTCGGCCGCAGGGCTTGAATTCCTGCGCGTTGACGTGATGGACAACGGACCCGGCTTGGGCGGGCGCCGCATCGAGACCCTGTGTGCGCCCTTCTATTCGACCCGACGCGAAGGCATGGGCATGGGCTTGGCGATTTGTCGCTCCATCATCGAAGCCCATCAGGGCGTGCTGGACGCCGGAGAATGCGCACTCGGCGGCGCGCGCTTCTCCTTCAGCCTGCCCTTGCATGGACTTGAAAGCGACGCCGCCGGCAGCGGAGAATCCGAGCATGACTGAAGCTCAAATATTTCTGGTCGACGATGACCCGGCCGTGCGCGACGCCCTGGCCTTCTTGCTCGGCTCACGCGGCCTGCGGGTGGCGAGTTTCGACGGCGGCCCGGCCCTGCTGGCGGCGCTGGATGCCCTAGCGCCGGTCGGTCCGCCGGGCGTGTTTTTGCTCGATGTGCGGATGGAGCCGATGACGGGCACCAGACTGCATGACGAGTTACTCGCCCGGGGCCTGCGCAACCCGGTGCTATTCCTGACCGGCCATGGCGACATCCCGATGGTGGTGGAGGCGCTCAAAAAAGGTGCCTTCGATTTTCTCGAAAAACCCTATAGCGATAACGCGCTGGCCGATCGGCTTGAGCAGGCGCTGGCGGTTGACGCGGCGATGCGCATAGTCGGCGCACACGCCGACGAACGGATGGCCCGCATGGCCAGCCTGACCGAGCGCGAACGCGAGGTGATGGGTCGCGTGGCCACCGGCAAGCTCAATAAGGTGATCGCCGACGAGCTGAATGTGTCGGTGCGCACCATCGAGGTTCACCGCGCCCGCGTGTTTGCCAAGTTAGGTGTACGCTCGGCGGCCGAAGTGGCGACGCTGCTGGCGCAGGGCTGACGGCTGGAAGCGATACAGTTGCGAGCGACGGATCCCAGCGACCGTCATTGCAACGGCCCTGCTCCGACCTCGGGACTGGGCCCGGCGGGATTAGATTAGCCATCGCTTGAATGACGAGACAAGGTGCGACGTGAGAAACCACAGCAACAGCCAAGACCAGGTCTTTCCCGCCGGATTTACCCCGATGTCTATGCCGACCCTGGACAACGGCGGGCGGGAGATGCCTAACGGCGCCCGCATGCGGCGACGGGTATTGGTGTTTTTCGGCGTTTTCATCGTCTGTGCTGTGGCGAGCCTCAGTTTGAATTTCCTACGCCCGCCAATCTACTTATCCAGTGCTCGAGTACAGATCAGCCCGCCCGGCAAACTCGGCAGCGGCGAGGCGCCCCCGAGCGCCGACAACAAAAACCTTGCCTTCGCGCTTGAACTGCAAACACTCAACAGCCGGCCTCTGCTGGAGAAGGTGGCCGCACGCCTGAGCGAGCAAGGGGAACTGAACGGGATTGAGGGCGACAAAGTTGCAGCCCTGCAAACCATGTTGAAAGTCAACGCGCTTGAGGGCGGCAATATTGTTGAGCTCGCGGCCAGCGGAGCGCCGGCCGCCCTGTTGGCAAGGCTGGTGAATACCTTGATCGAGGTTTACGGCGAACATCAG
Organism: Roseateles oligotrophus; assembly: GCF_025717515.1. Lineage (GTDB taxonomy): Bacteria > Pseudomonadota > Gammaproteobacteria > Burkholderiales > Burkholderiaceae_C > Paucibacter_A > Paucibacter_A oligotrophus. Next base: position 38,404 of record NZ_JAJIRN010000008.1, on the reverse strand, counting down.
GCACAGGCGGGCAACGATTCATCCAAAACCGAATTGACGGAGGCGCGCGAGGAGGCTCGCGTGATGGATCAGCGGGTGGACGAAAAGAAACACGCAGTGGAGACCTTTCGCCAGCGAGCCGACATTGTGTCCAGCGAGCGCGATGAGAATCAGACCCTCGCGCGGGTCAAGGGCCTGAGCACATCGCTGAGTGCATCAACCGACCGCGAGGCGATCGCTGAAGGCCGAGTTCGCGCGCTGGAGCAGGCCGTCAACGAGGGCAAACGGGCACCCCAGGCCAAAGACAATTCAGCGGTCGTCGCGATGGAACAGCGCTTGTTGCAGATGCGCGAGGAATGGCGAGCGCTGGAGCGCCAATTCACGCCGCAGTTTCTGGACATGGATGCCAATGCTCGCGCGCTCAAGACGCGGATCGGCAATCTGGAACAGCAGCTCACCGAGGAGCGCGGCAAGAGCCAGCACACCGCTTTGGCCGATGCCCGCGAGGAACTCGCCAGCTCAAAAGCGACGACGCAGCGCCTGCAGCAACAGCTGGCACAGGACAAACAATCGGTGCACTCGTTCAGCCGCCGTTTTGGCGAATTCCAGACCATCCAGGACGAATTGCGCGGCCTGGAGAAGATGCAACAAGCCAGCCGCCAACGCTTGCTGGCACTTGAGGCGAGCGAGCTGAGCCGCAAGCCTCGGATGAAGGTGCTGGAGGCTGCCGTGGCCGCCGAAACAGCCTGGCGCCCCCTCTACTGGCGCGATGCGGGTCTCGGCCTCGCCTTGTCGCTCTTGCTCGGTTTCTTGGCGGTGTGGTTCGTCGAATTTTTCAATCGCGTCGAACCCAGCGCGGCCGGCCCGGCCACCGTCATCATTGCACCACCTTGGGTCGGCGCCGCTCAGTCTGCTCACGCCCAACTCGGCGGCAGCGCGCCGGTGGGTTCGCTGCCGGGCATGGCCCCAATGCAGCAACTGTCGGCACCATCGTCACAAGGCTTGCGCGAGCTTGCTGACGCCGAGATTCGCAGTTTGCTGCTCAACGCTTCGGCCGAGAACCGGCCCTTGCTGATGTGCTTGCTCTGTGGCCTGACCCCCGCCGAGTTGCTGGCCCTGCATGTGTCGGATCTTGATGACCGCGCAAAAACCTTGACGGTGGCCGGCAAACCAAACCGACTCTTGCCCCTGGACGGCCCATTGAGCCTCTTGTTGACGGGAGCAACCGAAATGCCGAGCCAGGGGGCGCTCTTCACGAACACAGGTGGCACAGCGCTGACGACCGAGGAAGTCGCTGCGCTGGTCACCAGCAGCGCCTATGACGCCAATCTCGTCGATGCACAGAGCATCACACCCGAGACACTGCGCCACAGCTATATCGCGTTCTTGGTGCGCCAGGGGCTTCGATTCAGTGACTTGAACAAGCTCGTGGGCTGGCTCTCTTCGGACACCTTGAACGGCTTGGCAGCCATGGCGCCGGACTTTGAGCGCGTCGGTCCCGAAGCGATCGATCAGCTACTGCCGGCCTTGCGAAACTTCAATCCGGCTTGAGGCAAGGTCGGCCTCGAACTTCGGCTCGGTTCAGGCCGAACACCTCAGCTCAGGCTCACCAGAGCTTGGTGATAGGCCGGCTCATGCATCAGCTCGTCCCAGGTCAGGGGCGCGGTTTGCGGCAGCAGGCCGGCGCGCCGGGCCTCGCTTTCGGCGCTTGGCAACCAACGGCCCTGGGCCTGAGCCTGGCTCAGATCGGCCAGCACCTCATCGAGGGCGCTGCCCTCGTCAACGCCGGATTGATTGCACAGCAAGACCATGTCACAGCCGGCCTGCAAAGCGGCCAGCGCGGCTTCGGTGTAGCCGATGGCTTGGCCGTCCAAGACGCGGGCGCCGGCCATGCCGAGATCGTCGCTGAAGATCGCGCCGCCAAAGCCCAATCGCTCACGCAGAATTTCCTGCAACCAGCGGGCGCTGAAGCCAGCCGGCCGGGCATCGACCTTGGGGTAGATCACATGCGCCGGCATCACCGCGCCCATGCTCATGACCAGCCATTCAAACGGCTTCGCATCCTCGGCCATGATGGCCTTGAGGCTGCGCTTGTCGACCGGCACGTCCACATGGGAGTCGGCCTTGACGAAGCCGTGGCCGGGGAAATGCTTGGCGCATGAATGCATGCCGGCCAGCAAGAGGCCGTGCATCAGGCTCTTGGCCAGCATCGCCACCACGCGCGGATCGCGGTGGAAGCTGCGGTCGCCGATGACGCTGCTCTCGCCATAGTCAAGGTCGAGCACCGGCGCGAAAGAGAAATCCACGCCGCAGGCGCGCAGCTCGGCGGCCAAGACATAACCGGCCGCCGTGGCGGCAGCGGTGGCGCGCATCGCGTCCTCCATCCACAACTCGCCCAAGCTGCGCATCGAAGGGATGTGGGTGAAGCCGTCGGTCTGGAAACGCTGAACGCGGCCACCTTCATGGTCGACGGCAATCAAGACATCGGGGCGGATCGCCTTGATCTGCGAAGTCAGCGCGGTCAGCTGAGCACGGCTCTCGAAGTTATGAGCGAACAGGATCAGGCCACCGACCAGCGGGTGCTTGAGCCGGCGTCTATCGTCGCTGTCCAGCGCCAGCCCGGCGATATCGAGCACCAGCGGGGCGTGGATCGATGCTTTGTCTTCGCTCATCATCATGATTGTTCAGTCCTTGTTCTTTGCGTCAATTTCAACGATTACAAAAGTGCTGGCGTAGTCGGTCTCGTCGCTGACCGAGACATGGGCTTTAAGACCCTTGCCCTCAAACCAACGCGCTAACTCGCCATGCAAACGGATTTCGGGCTTACCGCTGGCGGCCTTGACGATTTCGCAATCTCGCCAGGTCATCGGCATGCGCATGCCCATACCAATCGCCTTGGAGAAGGCCTCCTTGGCGGAGAAGCGCGTGGCCAGATAGCTGACGCCGCGCGCCGCGACCTTGGCGCTGCGCTCGCGAAAGACCGCCATCTCATGCGGCCCCAGCACCTTCTCGGCGAAGCGCTCACCGCGCCGCTCCAAGGTGTCGCGGATGCGGCGGATGTCGCAGATGTCGGTGCCAATGCCGTAAATCATTCAAAGCGCTCCATGGCGGGCCAGCCCAGCACCTCGTTACGGTGCTGCTCGCCACCCAGCTCGAACCAGGTTTCGCCCCAAAGCGTGGCGCCTTCGCGGCGATAAAAACGCAGCGCATCTTCATTGCCTACCCAGGCGCTCAGCCACAAGGGATGCTCGGGCCACTCCCGCCGGCACTGAAGCAGCAGGCGGGCACCCAAACCTTGGCCTTGGCTGCGCGGCGCGACATAAAGCCGCTTCAATTCGACGCTAGGACCGTCCGAATCAGCGGGGCAAGGCGACGCATCATCAAGCTGCGCCCAGGCCAACAAAGTATTGCCCCGCTCGACCAGCCAATGGCGACCCAAGTCCAAGGCTTGACACAGCAATTGCTCATCGAATTCACGCTTCAGGTAGTCCGCCACATCGCCATTGACACCGTCGATGGCATAGCGATCCAACCAGACCCAACGCGCCAAGGCTGCGATACGCAGGGCATCGTCGGGTCGGGCCCGCCGCATCAAGACATCCGCCATCATCGCTTCGGCCTACAAAGACGCGTAGGCACGCTGAATGCAGCGTTGGTAGTCGCGCACCGTCTCGGTATAGCCGAGCTCCAGCGCATCGGCCACCAGCGCGTGACCGATCGAGACCTCTTGCACGCCCGGCACGGCGCGCAAGAACGTCGTCAGGTTGTCCCGGTTCAGGTCATGACCGGCATTGATCCCGAGTCCAAGTGCCAGCGCCGCCTCGGCGGTGCGGGTAAAGCCGGCCAGCACTTCGGCCTGCCGTTCGGTCCCGAAAGCGCTGGCAAATGTCTCGGTGTAGAGCTCGATGCGCTCGGCGCCGAGTTCGGCGACGTAGGCCATCGCCTCAGGAATCGGATCCATGAACAAGCTAACCCGCACACCGCAGGCCCGCGCCTCGGCCACCAAGGGGCGCAGTCGTTCCATGTCGGCCGGGAACTGCCAACCGTGATCGGAAGTGAATTGATCCTCGCTGTCGGGCACAAAGGTCACCTGATGCGGGCGCAGTTCTCGCACGAAATCCATCAGGTTCTGCGTCGGGTTGCCCTCGATGTTGTACTCGGCCTGCGGCCAGGCCTTCAGCAGGGCCGCCAGCTCATGCACGTCTTGCGTGCGGATATGGCGAGCGTCCGGGCGCGGATGCACGGTGATGCCTTGCGCGCCGGCCAACAGACAAGCCTCGGCCGCGCGCAACACGCTGGGAATCCCCAAATGGCGGGTATTGCGCAGCAACGCGACCTTGTTGACATTGACCGACAAGGCGCAGCGCGAACCATGCGGGTGGGAGTACTCGGGAGCGACAAGTGGATTCATGGGTGGCTCATCATTCAATCAAGAAGTTTCTGCAGATCCTGCATGACCTGGCGCGTGCGCAGCGGCCGTTGCCCCAGATGATAGTGAAGCAGGCCGCGCAAGGTCGACCGCAAGGCCGGCAGCAGCGGCGCACAAGCCTGCTGCAGCGCTGCCATGCTGCCATGCAAGAGGGCAGCCTGCAGTTGCACCAAGGCCAAACCGCTGAAGGCCGGCGCGTCTGCAAGTGGCGGCACCACCCCGGCCTCGGCAGTCAGCATGTATTGCCGGTCCAGATCAAGTGGCTGCTGGGTCAAGGTCGACAAACTCAGATCCGGCAGCAGACCAATTTCCAGCAATAGCCGCAACTCGAACGCACGCAAGGCCGCTTGCGACTGCGCATCGTCATTCGCATGCAGCTGTGGCAGCGTGGCGGCATAAGCATCAAACAAGGCGGCATGCGGGTCTTGGCGGGCCAGCAATTTGAGCAACAACTCGTTCAGGTAATAGCCGGAAAATAGCGCCGCGCCGGCGGGCATGGTGGCGCCACCCGCCCATTCGGCGCCGCGCAACGTGACCACCTCAGGCCCCGGCGCGTCGCCGATGCCATCCGTCGATTTGACCGGTTTGGACAGGCTGACCTGGATGCGCTGAAACGGCAGCAAGACCGCGCGCAATTGCGAATAAGGACGCTTGGCACCCTTGGCCACCACGGCGATGCGGCCCTGCTCACGCGTGAACAAATCCAGGATCAGACTGGACTCGCTCCAGTCGTAGTGATGCAGCACAAAAGCCTGCTGGATCGCGGGTGCGCGTGCGCCGCGAGTTGCCATCCGCCTGAATCCCGGGTTCGCTTATCGATTACTCGTATCCGTAGGTGCGCACGCGCTCTTCGGTGTCGGCCCAGCCGGAGCGGACCTTGACCCATAACTCCAAGAACACACGACCCTGCATCAGATGCTCAAGTTCTTGGCGGGCTTCGGAGCCGATGCGCTTGAGGCGCTCGCCGCCCGAGCCGATGATCATGCCCTTGTGGGCATCGCGTTCGACCACGATGGAGGCCGATATCCGGCGCAACTCGCCCTCGTCTTCCCATTTGTCAATGACGACGGTGGAGGTGTAGGGCAGCTCATCGCCGGTCAGGCGGAACAGCTTCTCGCGGATGATTTCGCTGGCCAGGAACTTCTCGGAACGGTCGGTCAGCGCATCTTCCTCATAGAACCAGCCTTGCTCGGGCAGATAGGGTTTGAGGATCTTGAACAGCCGTGTCACATCGGACTCTTTTTTGGCCGACAAGGGCACGAACTCGGCAAAATTGCGGCGCTCGGCCATGCTCTTCAGCCAAGGCGCAAGCTCGGCCCGGCGCTGGACGGCGTCGAGCTTGTTGGCGATCATCACCACCGGCTTGTCCTCGGGCAACAAGGACAGCACCTTGGCATCATCCAGGCCAAAGCGCCCTGCCTCCAGCACATACAACACCAGATCCACATCGCCCAGCACGCTATGCACGGTGCGGTTCAGCGTACGGTTGAGCGCCGCGTTATGCTTCATCTGAAAGCCGGGCGTATCAACGAAGACGAACTGAGCTTCTTCGATGGTGCGCACGCCGGTGATGCGGTGGCGGGTGGTCTGCGCCTTGTCCGAGGTGATGCTGACCTTCTGGCCGACCAGGGCGTTCAGCAAGGTTGACTTGCCGACGTTGGGTCGACCGACGATGGCGATCAAACCGCAGCGCTTGGGCACCGAGGGGTCCAGCGTTGAGGCAGAGGGGCTATCCGGCATTTCGGCCGCCGGTGGCGAGGTATTTTCGGTCATGGTGTGGGCGGCGTTGAGGCCGGCTCCTTCAGTCGCGCAAGCCAGCATTTGGTTTGTCACGGGCAATCAATTCGTCGAGCAAACGACGGGCGGCGTTCTGTTCGGCAATACGGCGCGAACGGCCCTCGCCGCGCTTGGAAATCTTTAGAGCAGGCACCGCGCATTCGATCTCAAAGGTCTGCGCGTGGGCCTGCCCACGGGTTTCGGTAATGGTATAGCTTGGCACTGCCATTCGGCGCGCTTGCAGCCATTCCTGCAAGGCAGTTTTAGCATCTTTGGCCCAGTTGTCGATCACCGAACCATCGATCAACTCACCCAGCAAGCGGCGCACCACCTCATGCGCGGCCGGGTAGCCGGCGTCCAGAAACACCGCGCCGATCAGCGCTTCGGTCGCATCGGCCAGGATTGAGGGGCGTTGCGCTCCGCCGCCCTTGGCCTCACCTTCGCTGATGCGCAGCACCTTGGGCAAATCCAAGCTCAGGGCCAGACGGTGCAGGCTTTCCTCGCGCACCAAATGGGCGCGAACGCGGGTCAAATCCCCTTCGTCGGAGGCCGCAAAGCGCTCGTACAACAAACTGGAGACCGCCAAGCTGAGCACGGCATCACCCAAAAATTCGAGCCGCTCGTTGTGGTCGGCGCTGAAGCTGCGATGCGTGACCGCACGGGTCAGCAACTCGGCTTGCTTGAAGCTATGGCCGAGCCGCTGCTGAAGCGAAGCGAGCTGCGGAGTCATAGAAAAAAAAGGCCTTGCATTCAGCGCGAGTGCCCTTCGTACTTGATCAACAAATAGACCGGCCCACCGAGTTCGATTTGCTTCTCGTAGGCAAAGGCAATCTTCAGTTTTTCATTGTCTTTGCTGATCACCAGATCCTTGGACGAGATGCTGACGATCGAATACTCGATCTGCTGAGTCTTATCAAAGTCGGCCCGCACCGCCGGCACCGTGGGCGGGTTGGAGGCAGCGATCCGGTTCACCGCCGTTTGAATGGTGTAGAACTCGAGCACCGTCGGGAACACGCGTGCGGCCACCACGCCTGTGAATGCCAGCAACACGCCCCAGAACAGCAGGCCCAGCAGACTGACACCGCTTTGCCCGCGACCCAGGCCCCGACCTTGCACCTTACGCTGGCTGCTGACAAATTCGGTCTGACGCATGGATAGCTTCCCTGGTTGGTGGTGACGGATCAATTTCAATTGAAGGCGCCGATGCGCTTGAGGTTACCGAAATTCATCCAAACAAAAAAGGCCTTGCCGACAATGTTTTCGTCCGGCACAAAACCCCAAAAGCGTGAATCACCGGAGTTATCCCGATTGTCGCCAACCATGTAGTAATGGCCCGCAGGGATCTTGCAGCTGACGCCTTCGGGGCTGTATTTGCAATTCTCCTGGAAAGGGAAAGGGCCGTCCTTGCGATTCGGGAAGAACAACGGCGAGCGTTGCGGATCAACCAGCAACTGATGTTCCTTGTCACCAAGCTTTTCGGTAAAGCGAGGGCGATAGGTCATTGAGCTCTCGTCGTAGAAGTCGCCTTGCGCCTGCACCGGCACCAGCTCGCCATTGACATAAAGGCGCTGGTTCAAATAACTGACCTGATCGCCGGGCAACCCCACCACGCGCTTGATGTAGTCGATGCTGGTGTCGCCGGGCCAACGAAACACCATCACGTCACCACGCTTGACGTCGTTGTTGGCGATGATCTTCTTGTTGATCACCGGCAAACGCACGCCGTAGTGGAACTTGTTGACCAGAATCAGATCACCGACCAAGAGCGTTGGCACCATTGAGCCGGACGGGATCTTGAAAGGCTCGAACAAGAAGGAGCGCAGCAAAAAGACCGCCAAGATCACCGGGAACAGGCCCGCCGTCCAATCCAGCCACCAGGGTTGGCGCAGAATTTCCTGACGGGCAGACTCGACGTCACCGTCAACCCGCGAAATGCCTTGCGCGCTCAGGGCCTGGCGGCGCTGAGCGTCCGATGCCAGCAGTTGCGCTGCGGCAACCGCACGCTTGGGTTCGAAGTGAAAACGCTCAGCCAGCCAGAAGCACAGCGTCACCATCGTCAGCACGAACAGCAGAAAGGAGAAATTGCCGCTCCAGAAGCCGGTATACCAGCCCCCTAGATAGGCGGCAAGGAAGGCGTAGAGAATTCCGGTGAGAGCACTCATTGATCAATTACTTGGGTTCGTCAAACTATCAATCGTCAACTTGCAGAATGGCAAGGAACGCTTCCTGCGGCACCTCGACGGAACCGATTTGCTTCATGCGTTTCTTACCCGCTTTTTGCTTCTCGAGCAGCTTGCGCTTGCGCGACACGTCACCGCCATAACATTTTGCCAGCACGTTCTTGCGCATCGCCTTGATGTTCTCGCGCGCAATGATGTTGGAGCCGATCGCCGCCTGGATCACCACGTCATACATCTGCCGCGGAATATGCTCGCGCATCTTGGCCGCCACACCGCGGCCGCGGAACTGGCTCTGCACACGGTGCACGATGATGGACAAGGCATCTACCCGGTCGCCATTGATCAGGATGTCGACCTTGACCACATCGGAGGCGCGGTACTCTTTGAACTCATAGTCCATCGAGGCATAGCCGCGCGACACGCTCTTCAACTTGTCAAAGAAATCGAGCACGATTTCGGCCAGCGGCATCTCATAGGTCAGCATCACTTGCCGGCCGTGATAGGCCATGTTCAGCTGATTGCCGCGCTTCTGATTGGCCAGCGTCATCACTGGGCCGACATAGTCTTGCGGCATATAGAGATGGACCGTGACGATGGGCTCGCGGATCTCCTGGATCTGACCCAGCTCGGGCATCTTGGACGGGTTCTCGACCGAGATTACCTCGCCGTCATTCAGCATCACCTCGTACACAACGCTCGGCGCGGTGGTGATCAGGTCCTGATCGAACTCGCGCTCCAGCCGCTCCTGCACGATCTCCATATGCAGCAAGCCAAGGAAGCCACATCGGAAACCGAAACCAAGCGCTTGTGACACCTCTGGCTCATAGCGCAGCGATGAATCATTGAGCTTGAGCTTTTCAAGCGCGTCGCGCAGCTGGTCGTACTCGCTGGCTTCGGTCGGGTAGAGCCCGGCGAAAACCTGCGGCTGGATTTCCTTGAAGCCCGGCAAGGCCTGCTCGGCCGGACCGAGATTGTTCGGCAGCTTCTTTTCCAGCGTGACCGTGTCGCCCACCTTGGCCGCCTGCAGCTCTTTGATGCCGGCGATGATAAAGCCCACCTCGCCCGCATTGAGCTGATCACGCGGCTCGGACTTCGGCGCGAAAACGCCAAGGTTGTCGGCCGGGTAAACGGCGTTAGACGCCATCATGCGGATGCGCTCGCCCTTCTTGAGCGTACCGTCGATGACACGCACCAGCATCACAACCCCGACATAGGCGTCGTACCAACTGTCCACGATCATCGCGCGCAGTGGCGCTTCGACGACCCCTTGCGGCGGCGGAATACGCGCGATCACGGCCTCGAGAATTTCATCGATGCCCATGCCCGTCTTGGCGCTGCAGGGAATCGCGTCGGTGGCATCAATACCGATGACGTCTTCGATTTCTGCCTTGGCGTTTTCCGGATCTGCATTCGGCAGATCCATCTTGTTGAGCACCGGTACCACCTCCACGCCAAGCTCCAGCGCGGTATAGCAATTGGCCACCGTCTGCGCCTCGACGCCCTGGCTGGCATCCACCACCAACAGCGCGCCTTCGCAGGCCGACAGCGAGCGACTGACCTCGTACGAGAAGTCAACGTGCCCGGGGGTGTCGATCAAATTCAGGTTGTAGGTCTTGCCGTCCTGGGCCTTGTATTGCAGCGCCGCAGTCTGAGCCTTGATGGTGATGCCGCGCTCGCGCTCGATGTCCATCGAGTCAAGCACTTGCGCCTCCATCTCACGATCGGCGAGCCCGCCACAACGCTGAATGATGCGATCCGCCAGCGTGCTCTTGCCGTGGTCGATGTGGGCGATGATGGAAAAATTGCGGATGTGATTCATGCGTTATCTGGCAGTACTTGGCCGAGGGTACAACGGCATTCGCCGTTGCGCCGTTCGCTAACTTCATGCAGTGAAGTTAAGCGCGGCATAGCCGCGCGGCGAGAGGCAAAAAAAAGGCACGTCGAATCGGTGACGCGCCTTCCAACAAAACGTTTGGCAACTGCATGTTGGGCATCCATTGTAGCCAAAAGCCTCAATCTGGAAACCTTGCAGTGACCGGAAACCCAGTCGTTGCGGCCCACCAACAGCAACTTATCAACATCTTATCCACAAGCGATCTTTAACAGACCGGGGAAGAATGAGAATATTCAAGGTGCTCGACGGGCGTTGCATAACGCTAGCAAAGCAAAGAATGCCTTGCAACCCGTGATTCTATCCGACGACTCGAACAATCGAACCTGGGCACCCACAAGTTAGCCATCAGCAAGGGTGAAGAATTGACATTTTCTGCGGAAAGAAAAGCCCGAATTCGAGGCCCTGCAATTCACAATATGGAAAGACCCGCCGCGCTTGTACACCATCACGGTAGGTCTGGGCCTCGCATTTTCAAGTTCGCATCAATGTGCGGGGCGCAGCAACACAAAGCTGACCACATCGTCACGGCGCACCATCAAGTTGATCAGCTTGGCCTTTTCCGCCTTGCTCATCAAAGTCTGGAATTGCTTGACGCTGCTGACCTCGGTGTTGTCCACGGCCAAAATCAGATCCCCCTCACGCAAGCCGGCACGCGCCGCGATGCCGGTTGCCGCATCGATCCGCACGCCATTGCGCAGCTTCAAGTCGCGCTTTTGAGCATCCGTCAACTCGGATACCTGCAGACCGACCGCCGCCGCCGCACCGGCAATCGGCTTAGCCTCGGATTCAGCCGCGCCGCGCTGCGCATCATCGGGCATCTCGGCAACGGTGAGAGTCAACTCCTTCAGGGCACCTCGGCGAAACACCTGCACCGTGACCTTGGCTCCCGGCTTCAAGCCCGCCACCACGCGGCGCAGATCACTGGCTTTTTCGATGGCCTTGCCGTCGAACTTGGTGATCACGTCACCACCTTCAATGCCGGACTTGTCTGCGGCACCGCCAGACGTAACGCTGCGGATCAAGGCACCCGAGGGTTTCCCGAGTCCAATCGACTCGGCAACTTCCTTGCTTAGATCATCCGGCGCCACGCCAATATAGCCACGCACGACACGGCCGCCGCCGCGCAACTGGTCAGATACCCGCACCGCCTCGTCGATCGGGATCGCGAAGGAGATGCCCATGAAACCGCCCGACTGACTGTAGATCTGCGAGTTGATGCCGACCACCTCGCCGCGCATATTCAGCAGCGGCCCGCCCGAGTTGCCCGGGTTGATCGCCACGTCGGTCTGGATCAAGGGCAGGAAGTCGCCGGTATCGCGCGCCTTGGCACTCACAATGCCGGCGGTAACGGTGTTGTCAAACCCGAATGGTGAGCCGATTGCCATCACCCATTCGCCGACCTTGAGTCGGCCAACATCCCCAATCTTGACCGACGGCAAGCCGCTTGCCTCGATTTTCAGAACGGCCACGTCGGAGCGACGGTCACTGCCGATCAGCTTGGCCTTGAACTCCCGTTTGTCGGTCAAGGTGACCCACACCTCGTCGGCGCCGCTAACCACATGAGCATTGGTCATCACGTATCCATCGGCACTGAGAATGAAGCCGGAGCCGACACCGCGTCGCTGCGGAGCTTGGTCATCGCCCGTACTACCCTCATTGCCCCTGTCACCGCGAGGTGGCGCACGCCGCTGCCCCGGCAAGGGAATGCCGAACCGACGCAGAAACTCCTGCATTTGCTCATCGATCTCGGGCACTCCGTTCGCGCCATTGCTGCCACTACGGACGCGCTCCGAGGTCCGAATATTGACCACCGCCGGGCCGACTCGTTCGACCAACTCGGTGAAGTCCGGCAAGTCGCGCGCCTGCGCATGACTCTGGCCCGGCAGCAAGCTCAAACTCAGGGACAGTACGGCGGCAGAAAAGATCAGACTTGAAAGACGCAGAGGACGAGAAGCAAACTTAAATTGCATGGTTTGACTCTATGAACTAACTGTTGAATTGATGATTGCGCGCGAATGATCGCAGCACAGACCAAGCATAGCGAAAGTCATGCGAGACATAAACCTAGACCGGGCTTTGATGCGAACAATAGAGCACGGCTCGCAGTTGCGTCCAACATGCCGATTGGTGGGCTCGCAGCAAGGGCAAATACACCGGGCTAAGCCAGAAAGCGCCGGGAGCGCGGGCGCGCAGCAACAGGCAGAACCCAAAATCAAATAGGACCCGCAACTGGACGGGCGCCGGCGCATCGAGGCCCTCGCCCAATGAGGCCCCCGAAACGCTTTGTTTCAGGGTATGCAGATGCCAAATTTGGCCGTCCCAACGCAAGCAACGCGGCACGATGCGCGCACATCGCCATGCCGACCCCGCAGCCAACAACGGCAGGCAAAGCAAGGGCCAAAGCCGGGGGAAATGTGAGGTGAAGGCGAGCGCAACCGACAGGGCAGCCAGCGCGGCGGTAAAAACAAGCAGCCAACTAAGCCCAGGCAGAGGCACTACCTCAAGCCGGAACGGTGCTGCGGAACGCTTCAAGGGCGACACCTCTTGCCGTCAAGGGCCCAAAGCCCGAAGCAAGCGCGTAGAACAACACGAGGGTGCGTAACCGCACCCGCTCAAACAAGGCCTTAGATGCGCTTGAAGATCAAAGTGCCGTTGGTGCCACCAAAACCGAAGTTATTTTTGGCGGCGTATTCCATCTTCATAGGCCGGGCCTCGTTGGCGCAGTAATCAAGATCACAAAGTGGGTCTTGGTTGAAGATATTGATGGTCGGCGGCGCCACCTGATTCTGCAACGCGAGCACAGTGAACACCGACTCGATGCCGCCCGCACCACCCAGCAAATGCCCGGTCATCGACTTGGTCGAACTGATCACCAGATTGCTGGCGTCGGCGCCAAATGCCAGCTTGATGGCATTGGTTTCATTCAAATCGCCCAGCGGCGTCGAGGTGCCGTGGGCATTCATGTATTGAATTTGATCGGTATTCAAACCGGCATTGCGCAGCGCCGCGCGCATTGAGCGCTTGGGGCCGTCAACGCTAGGGGCTGTCATGTGATAGGCGTCGGAGCCCATGCCAAAACCTGCCAGCTCAGCGTAAATCTTGGCGCCGCGCTTCTTCGCATGCTCGTACTCTTCAAGCACCAGCACACCGGCCCCCTCACCCAGCACAAAGCCGTCGCGGTCTTTGTCCCAGGGGCGGGAGGCGGTTTTTGGATCCTCGTTGCGCGTCGACAAAGCACGCGCCGAGGCAAAACCTCCGAGGCCCAAAGGAGAGATGGTGGCTTCGGAACCACCGGCAATCATCACGTCGACATCACCGTATTCGATCATCCGACCTGCCTCGCCAATGGCGTGCAAACCGGTGGTGCAGGCGGTCACGATGGCCAAATTCGGGCCGGTAAAGCCAAACTTGATCGAGACATGGCCCGAGATCATATTGATGATCGAGGCCGGCACAAAAAACGGTGATACCCGACGCGGGCCGCGCGCCATCAACTCGCCATGGGTCGCTTCGATCATCGGCAAACCGCCGATGCCCGAACCCACCAGCACGCCAATGCGCTCGGCCTGTTCTTCGGTCAACTGATCTCCGGTCGGCAAGCCGGAATCCTTCACCGCCTGGATGGACGCAGCCAATCCGAAGTGAATGAAGGTATCCATCGCGCGCGCTTCTTTGGCCGGAATGTAGTCCGTCACATCGAAGCCCTTGACCTCGCCCGCGATATGGCAGGAGAAGCCCGAGGCATCAAAGTGAGTGATGCGGTCAATACCGGACTGACCGGCCAGGATGTTGCTCCAGGCCTCATCCACCGTGTTACCCACGGGGCTGATCAGACCAAGTCCAGTAATGACAACGCGACGACGGCTCATGCGATTAGGAGTTCAGTTAGTTATGACCAGACAAGCTTGGATGCTTGATCAGGCCTTTTGATGCTTGACGGCGTAGTCAATCGCCAGCTGAACGCTGGTGATTTTTTCGGCTTCTTCATCGGGGATTTCGATGCCGAACTCGTCTTCGAGTGCCATCACCAATTCCACGGTGTCGAGGGAATCTGCGCCCAGATCAGCCACGAAAGCCTTCTCATTGGTCACATCGGCTTCAGGCACGCCGAGTTGCTCGGCGATGATTTTCTTGACACGTGCTTCGATATCGCTCATGACTCCTCCAGGAGGGGGTTTGTTGGGAACAGCCCGGGATTCTAAGGCCTCTAGAGTGACTCGCCTAAACAAGGCTTTAATTCACGCCAGAAAACCTTCACCGGCCGGGCAAATCCGGTGGGCGAAAGCGGGATGCTCTCGCCACAGTTCTTAGGACCTAAGGAAAATCGTACCAGCTAGGCGAGGCACCGCAGGCAGTGCACTTGGCACGACAAGGTGTCTCAACAACGCGGGGGCGATTTTCCCTGGGTCCGCTTCAGGACATGTACATGCCACCATTGACATGTAACTCGGTACCCGTAATGTAGGCGGCCTTATGCGACGCCAAGAAGGCAACCGCATCAGCAATTTCCCGAGGGTCACCCAAGCGGCCAACCGGAATCTGCGCCATCAAGGCCGCTTTTTGAGCCTCGGGCAAGACTTCGGTCATATCGGTGGCAATGAAGCCGGGCGCCACACAGTTGACGGTGATGCCGCGGCTACCTAGTTCACGCGCCAAAGCGCGCGTCATTCCCGCCACGCCGGCCTTGGCCGCTGCATAGTTGGCTTGACCGGCATTGCCAGACGCACCGACCACCGAGGTGATGTTGATGATGCGGCCATAACGCTGTTTCATCATGGTGCGCATGACTGCACGACTCATGCGGAAGACTGCCTTCAAGTTGGTATCCAACACGGCATCCCAGTCCTCGTCCTTCATCCGCATGGACAAGGTGTCCCGCGTAATTCCGGCGTTATTGACCAAGACCTGCAGACCGCCATTCGCCTTGACGATGCCGTCAACGGCCGCCTCGACGGCCGCTGCGTCATTGACATCCAAGACCAAGCCGCGCCCGCCAAGCGGGGCCAAGGCTTCGCCGATGGCGGCCGCGCCGGCCTCGCTGGTGGCCGTGCCAATCACCACAAGGCCCTGTTCGGCCAAGGCCAAAGCAATCGAGCGGCCGATGCCGCGACTCGCACCTGTCACCAGAGCGATCTGGCCTTTTTCGGAAGCAATATCTGTCATGGTTTTCTTTCAGCCCAGCAAAGCGCGCGCGTCGGCCAAGGAGGCCGCATCAAGCACCGTGGCGCTAATAATTTCACTGTCGATTCGTTTGGTCATGCCGGCCAAGACCTTGCCGGGGCCGCACTCGATGATGTGAGTCAAGCCCTGTGCCTTCAAGGCCAGCATCAATTCCACCCAGCGGACGGGGCCAAAGGCCTGCCGATACAGCGCGTCACGCAAACCCTCGGCATCGGACACCATCGCAACGTCGACGTTATTGATCACGGGGAATTGCAAGGGGGAGAATTGGGTCACGGCCAATTTGGACTTCAAGGCCTCGGCGGCCGGCCGCATCAAGCTGGAGTGGAATGGCGCCGACACGGCCAACAGCAAGGCCCGTTTGGCACCTGCAGCCTTCAGCAACTCGCAGGCCTTGTCCACACCGGCCTTGGTGCCAGCGATGACGGTCTGCTTCGGATCATTGAAATTAGCCGCCTCCACCGCCTCGCCTGTGGCCAGGGCCGCAGCAGCACAGCCGTCGCGCACGGCCTGAGCATCAAGACCCAGAATCGCGGCCATCGCGCCGACACCGACCGGCACCGCCTCTTGCATGGCCTGAGCGCGGAAACGCACCAGCTGCAAGGCGTCGCTGAGGCTCAAGGCACCGGCCGCCACCAGGGCGCTGTACTCACCCAGCGAATGGCCGGCGGCGACGGCAGGCTGCAAGCCTGTTTCAGCGATCCAGGCACGGTAGCAAGCAACTGCCGCGGTCAACATCACCGGCTGGGTGTTGGTCGTCAAGTCGAGCTGCTCTTTGGGGCCGGATTTGATCAGCTCACCGATATCTTGACCGAGCGCCGAAGAAGCCTCGGCCAAGGTACGGGTGATCTCGGGATGGTCACCCCAGGCGTCCAGCATGCCGACGCTTTGCGAGCCTTGGCCTGGGAATACAAAAGCAAATTTTGAAGTCATAGTCATTGATGATGAAGGTGAGCGCCGGCAACACAAGCCGGAGCCAGGTCGCTCAGATCATTAAAAGTCCAGCAGCACAGCGCCCCAAGTGAAACCACCGCCCACTCCTTCCAGCATCACCGTGTCACCGGTCTTGATCTTGCCGGAACGCACCGCCGCATCGAGCGCCAGCGGAATCGAAGCGGCCGAGGTGTTGCCATGTTGATCCACGGTAACGATCAACTTGTCCAGCGGCAACTTCAGCTTCTTGGTGGTGCTGTGCATGATGCGGATATTGGCCTGGTGCGGGATCAGCCAGTCAATGTCGGCCTCGACCCGGCCCGCTTTCTCAAGCACGCCGCGCGCTACTTTTTCCAGCACGCCCACCGCCAACTTGAAGACGGCCTGGCCATCCATTTTCAACAATGGGTCGCCCAGCACCTGCCCACCCACAACCGTGCCCGGCACACAGAGAATGCCGGCATGGCTGCCATCGGCATGCAATTCACTGGCCAAGATGCCGGGGATGTCGCTGGCCCCGAGCACCACGGCTCCGGCACCGTCACCAAACAATACACAGGTCGTGCGGTCTTTGAAATCGAGAATGCGCGAAAAGACTTCGGCCCCGATGACCAGGGCTTTCGAGGCCGCGCCGGTGCGGATCATTGAATCGGCAACCGTCAACGCATACACAAAGCCGGAGCAGACCGCTTGAACGTCAAAGGCAGCGGCTCCCGCAACACCGAGCTTGGCCTGCAACAGGCAAGCGGTGGACGGAAAGATCATGTCCGGCGTCGAGGTCGCGACGATGATCAGGTCAATTTCACCCGCGGCAACACCAGCCGCGGCCAATGCCGCTTGAGCGGCCGGCAGCGCCAGATCGCTTGCCGTGACGCCGGTGCCGGCAAAATGACGCGCCCGGATGCCGGTGCGCTCGACAATCCACTCGTCCGAAGTTTCGATGCCGTCCTTGGCAAGTTGTGCGACCAGGTCGGCATTGCTGAGACGGTTTGGCGGCAGAAAGCTGCCTGTGCCAAGAATACGAGAGTAGCGAGAAACAGCGGCTAAGTGGGTCTGGTTGCTAGATGTCATGCAGCTTGAACGACCTGCGTCGCCTTGTCTCCTGAAACATCCGCCCCGCCCGACTCCTCGATCGCCGAGGGCTGGGCTTGCAAGGCGGCGATGATGCGATCATGTACCCGGTCGAGTAAGCGATTGCGGGCGGCATCATACGCCCGGTTCAATGCGGTTTCGAACGCCAATTGGTCGGCAGCACCATGACTCTTGAAAACCAAGCCACGCAGCCCGAGCAATGCCGCACCATTGAAACGCCTGTGATCGACTCGGTCCTTGAATCGCTTGAGCACCGGCATGGCAATCAAAGCCGCCGCCTTCGTCAGCCAACTTCGGCCAAATTCCTGTCGAATGATCGTGATGATCATGGTCGCCAAGCCCTCGGCGGTCTTCAAAGCCACATTGCCGACAAAGCCATCACAGACAACGAGGTCAACCTCACCGGTGAAAATGTCTTTGCCTTCAACGTTGCCAATGAAGTTGATTTGGCCTGCCGCACCGGCTTGCCTTAGCAATTCGCCGGCACGTTTGATCGTTTCGCTGCCCTTGATGACCTCTTCACCAATATTCAGCAGACCGACCTTGGGCTCGTCCTTGCCGTCTACAGCCGAGACCAGGGCACTGCCCATCAACGCAAATTGCAGCAAATGTTCGGCCGTGCAGTCAACGTTAGCGCCCAAATCCAACATGGTGGTGTAGCCGCCGGTTTGGGTCGGCATCACCGAGGCAATCGCCGGACGATCAATGCCGTCAAGCGTCTTCAGCAAGTAGCGCGACACCGCCATCAGCGCGCCGGTATTGCCGGCCGACACGCAGGCATCGGCCAAAGGCGCCGCCCCGTCAACCGACTTCAGCAGGTTGATCGCCACGCGCATCGAAGAATCCTTCTTGCGGCGCAGGGCGACCTCAACCGGATCATCCATCTGCACAACCTCGGATGCCGCGATGATGCGAGCCCGCGGCCAAGCAAAAGCCTCCTTCAGAGCATCGGGCATGCCGACCAAGAGCAATTCGGCGTTCGGATGGCGCTCCAGAAATGCCTTTGCCGCCGGCAAGGTGACCGAGGGCCCATGGTCGCCGCCCATGCAGTCGATCGCCAAGCGCACCACCTCAAGTGGCAAGACCGACATGGCGGCAGACTTGGAAGAAAGACTAGAGCCGATTGTGGACATCAAAGCAGGTCGAAGAGTGAGTTCGACGACAAATAAAGCAAATCAAACAAGCTTGGCGCCTAACGCCAAGTTTGCCCGCAACAATTCAAAACAACAACACAAAAACCCGGCACTGCAACAAGGCACAGGCCGGGATTTTGTGAGCCATAGCAGATCAAACCAACGCATCGCCCGAAAGCCATGCGCAAGCAAAAATCTTAGGAGGCGTCAGCCTTGGTCTTCAGGACCTTGCGGCCGCGATAGAAGCCGGTCGGGCTGATGTGGTGGCGCAGATGCACCTCACCAGTTGTAGGCTCGATGCCGGTACCTGGGGTGGCCAGTGCTGTATGCGAGTTGTGCATGCCGCGCTTGGATGGGGACTTTTTGTTTTGCTGAACTGCCATGAAATTCTCCTAAGGCTCCGGTGATTTAGAGCGCACCGCAATGAATGGACTAAGCCAGCTCATCACTGATCTTGCGGCCCTGACACCCCGGGAGCCGCGTGTTGTTTGCTAAGTTGCTTTGCTATGTACTCAAGCGTCACGAGCTTCTGCGCACCATGCGCCAGCTGCCTGCAGATATTGACCCTGGCTTACAGCGTGCTTTATTGCCAGCCGTCTTGCCAAAACCTAGCCCCTGCGACATGCCACTTTGATTCTCGAACCGGGGAAAGCCCGTGATTGTAGCACGCCGGAATTCTTCGTCAAAGCATGCAGACCAGGCGACTACTGGGCCGGCCCCTGCTTCTTCAGGGCAGCAAGCGCAGCAAAGGGATGCGGCGACTCAACCTCAAGCTCGACAGCAGCCAAACTCGGATCAACCGGCACTTTCAGCGGCTCAGGGCATTGCTCATGCCGAGGCACCAAGGGCAGAGTAAGCAACAGCTCGTCTTCGATCAATTCCAATACATCGAAGCTACGCGAAATCACCAGCAAGTCCTCTTCGCATTCGGCATCAAGGCCGGCTGCTGCGGCCTCATCTTGGACAAAGCGGAACCAGCGGGTGAACTCAATATGCTCTTGCACCGGACGCAAACAACGCTGACACGTCAACTGAGCTACGGCCGAAGCCTCCAGATGCAACCAAGTTTGGGCTTGAGCGCCGCGCGGCTCACGGCGCTCGCCAGTGGCCGACCACTTGACTGCCGGCCAAGCGCTCGCAGGCGCTTCCGGCGCCGCCGCGTCGGCCAAACGCAACAAACTACCCGCGGGCAGTTCACCGCTCAATTGCCCACCGTCGCGCGCAAAAGCCACGACATCCAATTTATCCGCGAGAAACATATGCTCTTTCATGCCCCAAGTGTAGGTGGCCCAGCGAACTACCAGGGCTCGGTGACGGTTAGCAATGCGAAAATGACCGGATGAATGTCACCCTCCCCTCTCGACCCCTTATCCTCGGCTCCAGTTCTCGCTATCGGCGCGAACTACTGGAGCGTCTGCGCATGCCGTTTGAAGTTTTCGCCCCGGATTTGGATGAATCCACCCGACCAGGCGAAGCGCCGGTGCAATTGGCTGCCCGACTGGCCATGGCCAAGGCCCAAGCGGTCGCCAAGCAATTCCCTCGGGCCATCGTGATCGGCTCCGACCAAGTCGCCGACCTGAATGGTCAGGCAATAGGCAAGCCCGGCACGCATGCGCGTGCAGTCGAGCAACTGAGCGCGATGAGTGGCCAATCGGTCGTGTTCCACACCGCCGTCGCCGTAGTCTGCGCGGAGTCCGGTTTCAGCGCCGGTGACATCGCTCCGGTGCGCGTGCAATTCAGAAGCCTGAGCGCCGTAGAAATAGAGAATTACCTCAATGCCGAGCAGCCCTATGACTGCGCAGGCAGCGCCAAGTCCGAAGGCCTGGGCATCGCCCTGCTCGCGTCGATTGAGTCCGACGACCCGAGTGCCTTGATCGGCCTGCCCCTGATACGCACCAGCCAATTGCTTCGCCAAGCTGGCCTTGATCCACTACTCGTCTTAAAGAATGGGAGCTCAGCATGAAAAAGGGACGCCTCTATCTGGTTCCGAATACGCTGGACTTCGGCGTCGAAGGTGCCGCCGTCGATCTGCAGCAAGTGCTGCCTATGCACATCATTCAAACAGCCGCCCGACTCGAATATTGGGCCGCCGAAAGCGCCAAGACAACGCGCTCATTTCTAAAGCGGGTCGACGCCTTGGTGCCGCTGAATCAAGCGCTGCAAAGCCTGCAAATCACCGAACTGCCGCGAGCACCCAAAGGCCGCTCGAACGATGCGGCCAGCCAGAATCAAGCCTGGAACGCCCTGCTCGCTCCGGCCTTGGCGGGCCACGACCTGGGCTTGATCTCGGAGGCAGGACTGCCGGCGGTGGCCGACCCCGGCGCGCTACTCGTGGCGGCTGCCCATGAGGCAGACATTGAGGTGATCCCCTTGAGCGGGCCAAGTGCCTTGCTGATGGCACTATCCGCGAGCGGCTTGAACGGGCAGAGCTTTGCCTTTGTCGGCTATTTGCCGGTCGAGGTACCCGCGCGCGCCGCGCGCATTCGCGAGCTTGAGGCCTTGTCGACACGCCAGCAGCAGACGCAGCTGATGATAGAGACGCCCTACCGCAACTCGACCCTGCTTCAGGCGCTCCTGAGCACACTCAGACCCCAAACTCGCCTGTCCATCAGTTGCGGCCTCAGCCTTGAACAAGGCTGGACTCGCAGCGCGACGGTGGAGCAATGGCGCAGCTCGGGCGAGTCACTGCCGGACAAGATTCCGGCGGTATTTGCTCTACTTGGGTAATGAAGCGAGTCGGAGGCATTCCCAAGTCAAGGCTCAGGACTCCAGCGCGCTAGCTGCGGGCTTGGCACCAAACAGCGCCGCCACCTTGCGCTTAGGCCTGATATTGGCCGACAAGCCTCGGGGAGCAGGCGACGCGCCGCCAGCGCCCTTGTCCCAGGCGGGCAACTCGGCACCAGCGCTGGCCTCATAGGGCTTGTCAAAAAAAGCATCACGCGGCTGACTCGGCGCACGATAAGAAGGGCGCTGAGCGGCCGCAGGCGCAACTGCCGCTGAATCGGCCGGGCGCGCATCCCATTCGCGCGGCGCGCGCTGAGGACGCTCCGACCGCTCCGACCGCTCGGGGCGCGTACCAGGGCGCGTATCTTCCAACTCGATCGGCGACAACTCGATCGTCCGCTTGAGCAGCTTCTCGAGATCGGCCATCAAGCGCGCGTCTGAACGAGTCACCAAGGTCACGGCCACACCCGAAGCGCCGGCACGGCCCGTGCGGCCAATGCGGTGAACATAGTCCTCCGCATTGAATGGCACGTCGAAATTGAATACCGCCGGCAAATCGGCGATATCCAGACCGCGCGCCGCCACATCGGTGGCCACCAAGATATCAACCTCGCCGGCCTTGAAGGCCTCCAATGACTTCAAACGCTCGTCTTGCGACTTGTCGCCATGCAGGGCCGAGGTACGCAAACCATCGCGCTCGAAGGAACGAGCCAGGCGCGCCGCGCCAAGCTTCGAATTGACGAACACAATCGCCTGCTTGATGCCGCGTTGACGCAAAGTCTGGGTGACGGCCAAACGCTTTTCATCATCGGTAACGCTATAGAACACCTGCTCGACGTTGGTGGCGGTGGCGTTTGGCCGAGCCACTTCTACCAGCAAGGGGTCTTGCAGATAGCTCTGCGCCAAGCGCTTGATCTCGGGCGAAAACGTCGCGGAGAACAGCAAGGTCTGGCGCGCCTTGGGCAAGAAGCTCAGGATACGCTGCAGGTCGGGCAAGAAGCCGATGTCCAGCATGCGGTCGGCCTCGTCCAGCACCACATACTCGACTTGATTCAATACGCAGTTCTTGGCCTCGATATGGTCAAGCAAGCGGCCCGGCGTAGCGATCAAAACCTCGACGCCGCCCTTCAGAATGGCGGTCTGAGGCTTCATGTCGATGCCGCCAAAAACCACCGTCACTCTCAGATTGGTGTGCTTGGCATAGGCCTTGATGTTGTTGGCGACCTGATCAGCCAACTCACGCGTCGGCGCCAGAACCAAAGCACGCACAGGATGTCGCGCCGGCGAGGCGCTGGCGTTCTCATGCTTGAGCATGCGCTGCAGCAAGGGAATCGAAAACGCGGCCGTCTTGCCGGTGCCGGTCTGTGCCGCACCCATGACGTCGCGCCCCTCCAAAACGATAGGAATGGCCTTGGCCTGAATCGGCGTCATCAGGGCGTAACCTGAGTCGGCAACGGCGCGCAAAAGCTTGGCGTCGAGAGGCAGCGTATCGAAACGCGCCGGGGTGGGTTCAGGAGCAGCTTGCGTGATTTGGGTGTCGGTCATCCGCCGATTATCCGCTATACGCGAAATTCACTCGGGTTTGTCTGGGGTTTTAGCGACAAGTGATGCTGCTTGGCGCCCCATTACATCGCCGCGAAACACCATCCAACGAGGTGTCCGGAAGCGAACGATCCGCCAATAAAGACCCACATAGGTCACGCCAAATAGCAACATACAGGCAAGCAACATCGGCGTCGAATCCCAGAACAACAAGGCCGGAACCAACGAGGAGACACACAAGGTCCAGAGATAAGGCGCCGTCATCGAATTGCGTCTAGTCATCGCCCGCGCATCACGTGCACCGACCGCCCAGCGCATCAAACGCCGATAAATCAGCGAATGCAGGTGAATGCCGTCGGGCTCACCGGATGGTGCAGCGCGGATAAAGCGGCGGCGGTAGACCGAGAACAGGGTTTCAAACACCGGGTAAATACAAACCGTCAAAGGGAAAAGAGGCGACACCTGGGGGTGGCGCGCGATCAACAGGATGCCAATTTCAGCCATGAAGAAGCCTAAAAAATAGGCTCCTCCGTCACCGAGAAAAATCAGCCCGGCCGGGAAATTCCAGACAAAAAACCCCAAGATCGCCCCAACGCCCGCCAGCGCCCACAGCGCCAACTCAATATCGCCAACCTGGAACGCGATAAAACCAAAAGTCATCAACATCAAGCTGACGCACATCGATGACAGCCCATTGAAGCCATCAATGATGTTGACCGAGTTCGCCACGCCGGCCACGGCAAACACCGTAGCCACCAAGGATCCCGCTGTCGTAGCAACAACCCAGTCAAGCCCAGGAATATCGGTGCGGGTGATCTGGGCCTCCAGCAGCCAAAATGCCAATGCGCCAGATACCGCCGTCGCCAGCAAGCGTTTGGCTGGCGACACAGCCTTGGTCAAGTCCTCAATCAATCCGACAGCAAAGGCCGGTAGGCCGCATAGAAGCAGCAGAAATCCGAGTTTGGCATCAACCCCGCCCTTGAACCAAACCATTAGTGCCAAAGCCAGCAAACCAAAGTACATGCCGATGCCGCCGACGCGCGGCACCGCAGTGGCGTGGAACTTTTGCGGCCCAGACAAATCGGTGTCTGCGGACAAATGCCCATGCGCGCGAACCGAATGGATCACGAACAGGGTGATCCCGGTCGCGATGAAAAAAGGAACCAGTAGATGAAGCATGGCCGCAAGTGTAGCCAGTGACCAGCGGGCTTTCCCCGAGTCGCAGCCGAACGCCGGCTAGAATCCGCTCCGCCGTCAAGTACCTTCACCAGGTAGGCACTTGTAGAACAACACCGAGCGAGAGTAAATGAAGGTCAGCGAAATTTGGCAATCGGCAGTCGACGAGCAGCACTCACGCGAAGTTGCGCAGGCAACTTCTCCGATTGGAAAAAGCTTGTTCAGACTAACTGGCGTTACGGCACTTGCCTTGGCGCAGCTGTTAATCACACACATGACGGCTCACGCCGCCACTGGCCCGATGCCTGAGGACGCGAACCAAGCCGGCAGCCCGGTACGGCTTCGCGAAGCTGCGCGGCCTAGCGCTGACGCGAACCCAAGCCTCGACTTACAGGCAAACTTGACTGAACCCCTCACGCAACACCCCAGATTCGAAACACGGCCGGCGCCATGGATCCCGAGCGAATTTGAGAGCTATGTCCAGCGCTCAATAGTGGGCGAAGAAAAGATCCGCCGCTTTGGATCAGAGCTGATGAATTCCTCAGGTCGCGAGAACTTGGCTCAGGAGGGTGCCGGCCAAATTCCACAAGACTACGTCATCAGCGTAGGTGATGAAATTCTGCTCACGCTCTGGGGCTCCGTCGAAGCCGATCTGCGTTTGATCGTCGATCGCAGCGGCCGCATCACCTTGCCCCGCATCGGCCCCGTCCGGGTAGCGGGCGTGCGCTACATCGACCTCGCGCCCACCATCGAACAGCGCGTCGGCCAAGTTTTCCGCAACTACCAACTCTCCGCCTCGCTCGGCCGCCTCCGCAGCATCCGCATCTATGTCACCGGCTTCACCCAGCGGCCTGGCGCCTACCATGTCAGCGGGCTGACAACACTGGTCAACGGCCTAATGCAAGCCGGCGGACCCTCAGCGGCCGGCAGCTTCCGCCAAATCGAGTTGCGCCGCGCCGGCAGAACCATCAGCAGCTTCGATTTCTATGACCTGCTGATTAACGGCAACAAGACCGCCGACCAAACCCTGCAGGCCGACGACGTTGTCCATATCGGGCCGGTCGGCCCACAAGTTGCGTTGATCGGCAGCGTCAACAAGCCGGCCATTTTTGAACTCAAGGCGCAAGACACCTTAGCCGACGTGCTCGCCATGGCCGGTGGGTTCAGCGCAGTCGCCGACCGCAGCCGATTCACGCTGGAACGCCTCGACGCACGCAATGAGGCTCGCATCATCGAAGTCCCCTTGCCGATGCAAATCAAAGACAAGCCACGTGACGGTGATGTATTGCGCGCCTTCAGCAGCGTCGAAGCGACTTTGCCGCAGCACCGACAGAGTAAGCGCGTCAAGGTGGAAGGCGAAGTGCAGCGGCCGGGCGAATTCATATTGCCAGCAAGCAGTACGTTGGCCGACGCCGTCAAGGCAGCAGGCGGATTGACGCCAGGGGCATATCTCTACGGCACTGATTTCAGCCGTGAAAGCGTGCGTATCACTCAGACCGAAAACTACAACCGAGCATTGCGCAACCTCGAGGCAGAGTTCACGCGCAAAAGCGCCAGTCAAAAAATTACCGCTAGCACAGATTCCGCCGCTCAGGCCGCAAAAGCGCAAAGCAGTGATCGACTATTGGAAACACTGCGGGCCGTTAAGCCCACCGGCCGCATAGTCTTGCAATTGCCCCCAACAGCCAGCAGCCTACCTGACTTTATCGTCGAGGACGGCGACCGGATTCAAATCCCGCCACGCCCAAGCAGCATCGGTGTCTTTGGCAGCGTTTTCAACGGCGGCAGCTACTTGTACGCTCAAGGCAACTCAGTCGGCGACTTCATGAAGCTTGCCGGTGGTCCGACCAAGGGTGCTGACAACGGCAGCACTTTTGTAGTCCGCGCCAACGGCAGCGTCGTCAGCGCAAGGCAAGGCGGGGGAGGATGGCTCACATCAGGCGGCGTGGAAAGCCTAGCCGCCGAACCCGGCGACACCGTCTTCGTGCCCGAAGAAATGGACAAGACCACCTTCATGCAAGAGGCCAAGGACTGGACGCAAATTCTTGCGCAGTTCGCCTTGGGTGCTGCAGCGCTGAAGACCCTCAAGAATTAATTGATCAGCTGATCAGTCGGTTGATTAATTGATTGATGGACTGATCGCGACTACGGAACCCATTTAGCTGTGACTCAAGTGAATCCAACGCAAGCCCAAGTTGTTCCTACAGACGCGCAGGGAGAAGACGGCATTGAGCTCCTGGACCTGCTGACGATCCTGGCAGCGCGCTGGCGCTTATTGGTCATTGCCCCTATCGCTGCTGGCGCAATTGCACTCTGTGCGACCTATTTGATCGCACCGACCTACACGGCAAAGACAACTTTTTTGCCACCGCAACAGCAGCAGAGTTCGGCCGCCTCGGCGCTTGCATCTTTGGGGGCTTTGTCAGGATTAGCTGGCGGAATTAGTGGCATCAAGAGCCCTAGCGATCAGTATGTGGCGCTGATGCAAAGCGTCAACGTACAAGATCGAATAATTGATCAGTTCAAGCTTATGGAGGCCTACAAATCCAAGTATCGATTTGAGGCTCGCAAGGAGTTGGAACAAAACGTTCGTATCGCGCTGGGTAAGAAAGACGGTTTGATTTCTGTCGAGGCTGATTCGAAAGACCCGAAGATGGCAGCTGATATGGCCAACCAACATGTGGCCGAGTTGCGCCGACTGACGGGTGAACTCGCACTCACGGAAGCACAGCAACGCCGCGCATTCTTCGAAGGTGAATTGAAACGCACACAACTTAAATTGGCTGACGCGCAGCGGATTTTGCAAAGCAGCGGTTTCAATCCGGGAGCACTGAAGATCGAGCCCAAGGTCGCTGCAGAAGGCTATGCCACCCTCAGGGCGCAAATCACTGCAACCGAAGTGCGTCTACAGACCATGCGTCGCGGGTTGGCAGAAACGGCGCCGGAAATTCAACAACAGGCGACCTTGCTCGGTGCGCTGCGAGCTCAGCTCAGCAAACTAGAAGCAACTAGTGCCAATAACAACAGTAAAGACAGCGATTACATCAGCCGCTACCGCGAATTCAAATATCAGGAGACGTTGTTCGAGTTGTTCTCCAAACAGTTTGAAATCGCACGCCTAGATGAAAGCCGCGAAGGTGCAGTGATACAGGTGGTTGACGTGGCAACACCGGCCGAATGGAAGAGTAAACCCAAGCGAGCGTCGATCGCAGCGAGCACCACTGTCGTCACATTCTTTGCCTTTGTAATTTGGGTTCTGGTGGGAAATTTCTGGAGGAAAGCTAAAGCCGAACCAGCCAAGGCACCGAGGCAAAATGGTTCCCGCTAAAGTTGCTAGGTGGAATCACACCCAATTGGCCAAGGCGTCGGCCTATCGCCGTGTGCCGCGTGAACCAAAAACAGTGAAATCGGCAGCAGTCCTGACTGTGCACTTGCCTAAGCCGCCACCAACCGAGAGTAATTTTCAGTAATGACCAAGCCTATATACGTCACCCAACCCTATTTGCCGCCGCTAGAAGAATTCATCCCATACCTGGAAAAAATTTGGGAAAACAAAATTTTGACCAATGGCGGCCCCTTCCACCAACAGTTGGAAGAAGCACTTTGTAGCTACTTGGGCGTCAAACACATCTCCCTGTTTACCAACGCCACTATTGCACTCGTCACTGCGCTGCAAGCTTTGCGGGTTAATGGTGAAGTCATCACCACGCCGTATTCATTTGTAGCCACCGCACATTCGCTCTTGTGGAACGGAATCAAACCCGTGTTTGTGGACGTAGATCCTGACACACTCAACATCGATCCAGCCAAAATTGAGGCAGCAATCAGCCCCAATACTACGGCCATCATGCCGGTGCATTGCTATGGGCGCCCCTGCGACGTAGATGCCATCCAAAAAATTGCCGACAACTACAATTTACGCATTATCTACGATGCAGCCCATGCCTTCGGTGTGACCGATGATAGCGGAAGCGTACTGAATCATGGAGACCTTTCAGTACTGAGCTTTCACGCCACAAAAGTCTTTAATACCTTTGAAGGCGGCGCGATCATATGTCCGGACGCAAAAACTAAACTGCGTATCGATCAGCTGAAGAACTTTGGCTTTGTTGACGAGGTCACCGTAGTGGCCCCCGGCATTAACGGCAAAATGAGTGAGATAAATGCTGCCTTTGGCATGTTGCAACTTAAACACATCGCCCGTGCCCTTGATAGCCGCAAAGAAATCGACGCTGCTTATCGAGTGCAATTGAAGAGCATAAAAGGGATTCGCTGCCTTGGGGAACCTGGTGAATTTGCAGCCAACCACTCCTATTTTCCAATCCTGGTAGAGGACGACTATCCGTTGAGCCGTGACGAGTTGTACCAAAAGCTCAAAAGCCACAACATCTTGGCTCGCCGCTATTTCTATCCGCTGATAACTGATTTCCCCATGTACCGGGGTTTCCCATCGGCCCATCGTGACAACCTGCCAGTGGCGAACAGTGCAGCGCAGAAAATTATGTGCTTGCCAATTTATCCAAACTTGACTTCGGAAAATATTACGCAAGTAGTGTCATGTATACGTGGAGGACTGCAAGCATGAAGTATTCAATCATGCAGCCCTACTTTTTTCCTTATCTTGGCTACTACAGCCTGATAAGGAAATCAGACCGATTCATTCTGTTTGACGATGTTCAATTCATTCGCCATGGCTGGATCGAACGTAACCGTATACTTAAACCGGTCGAGGGCTGGCAATACATTTCGGTGCCGCTTGAGAAGGTCTCACTGGGAACAAAAATCGACCAGGTACGAATTAAATCAGCGGACGATTGGCGCGACAGGATCCTGCGTCAGCTTGAGCATTACAAGAAGAAGTCGCCCTTCTACGCGGAAACAATCGAAGTGGTAAAAAAATCGATAGGCCTCGATACCAGCAGCATCGTCGAGCTAAATAGGAACATACTTTTTGAAACCTGCAAGTACATTGGGATCCAAATCCATATCGACGTATTCAGCACAATGCAACTCCAAATCGAACCAGTGAATCACCCCGGTGAGTGGGCACTCAACATCACAAAATGCCTGGCCGGCACCGAATACATCAACCCCGTCGGCGGTGTCGATATATTCAAGCAAGAGCAGTTCGATGCCGCTGGGATTTCCATCAGCTTCATGGGCAACAATCTGACGCCATACAGCCAGCGTCGAGGCTTATTTGAGCCGGGGCTATCAATCATCGATGCGATGATGTTCAACGAGCCAGAGCAGATTCGCGCCCTAATTGACGACACCTATTTGCTGTAAAGCGATGGCAGCACCAGATGATTACGAAATCAGCAGTCAACAAGACTAATTATGCGCTGACCGGGCACTTTACCAAAAGTGCCCGTGCTGCTTGGGGCCACATCATAAAGAGCCTGTCCGGCTCAAGGCGGGCAAAAGTCCTTTTGCCCGCCTATATAGGATTTACCGAGCGCGAAGGCTCCGGCGTCTTCGATCCTGTTTCCGAGAATGAGGCAGATTACTGCTTCTACAAAATCAACAGCGATCTTAGCGTCGATCTCGCCGACTTCGAGAAGCAACTGACAAATGATGTCAACATCATTCTCATCATTCACTATTTTGGATTCTGTCGGAGCGATATAGCGGCGATCAAGCGATTATGTAGCTCTGCCAATGCAATACTGGTGGAGGACTGTGCACACGCCTTTCATTTGGAGGCTTCAAAATCAACATTGGGGCAAGTCGGGGATTTCGCCTTCTACTCCTTGCACAAGTACATCGCAACCGACAGCGGCGGCTTCCTAAAAACCAATATCAAGACTCTTGAATTACTGCCCTTGCCGCCCGAAGCCGCTGCCGACATCGCCGTAGTCGCGCAGTATGCGTTGACCGATTTCGAAGCAGTCAAGCGAGTCAGGCGCTGCAACTATGAGCTATATGCGCAATTGCTGGCACCGGTCACGCAGATTGAAATCATGTTCGCCCTCGCCAGCGACGAGATACCGCAGACGTTTGCAATACGAGTAAGGAATTCAAGGCGCGAAGCCCTATATTTTCATCTGATGCACCAGGGCATGCCAACAACAGCGCTGTATTACAGGATGATAGATGAAATTCATGCATCGGAGCACCCTGAATCGCACTCCATTGCAAGCGAAATATTGAATTTGCCGGTCCACCAAGACACTACGACCGAAGACGTCGAAAAGCTATGCGCTTCAATCATTGTCTTTTTTAACATAGGGGCTTAGACCATGAATTTTCCGCTAGAAATTGAAGGCCTATTGAAGGAAATTGATGGCGACTTTGTCCCACCCCTTTCGTCGTCAGTGGATTTGACTGAATATTCAAACAAACTATACAATAAGGCCACCATTTTTTCCGTTCATGACAAGGGGGCATTAGTCGCAGTGATGGCGGTCTACTGCACCGACGCGGTCAACAGGGTAGCTTACGGAACCATGCTTGCAGTAGCGGCAACGCATAGAATTTACGGGCTGGGTCCGAATTTGATCAAGTCGACCCTTGATTTCTTGAAGAAGAGCGAATTCAAAGTATTCAGATTAGAAATCTACAAGACCAACCCGCGGGTAATAACTCTCTACAGAAGACTGGGATTTTCAATTGCATCGGAAACGGATACATCCGTTTTCGTAGAAAAAAAACTAGACGAATAAAATAGAATTTCTCCACCTTGTCTCTCAAGAAAAACATTCTTGCCAACTATGCCAGCCAGATCTATGTGACGCTGATCGGCATCGTCATGGTGCCGCTCTATGTCACTTATATGGGTGCCGAAGCGTACGGGCTGGTTGGCTTCTTCGCTATGCTTCAGGCGTGGTTTCAGTTAATCGACATGGGTTTGACCCCAACCATGTCACGTGAGACCGCGCGGTTTAATGGTGGAGCTACGGATGCCGTCAGCTTGCGCCGAATGCTTAGGGCCCTGGAGGGCATATTTGTCGGAACAGCGGTTCTCGGCGGCCTTGCTATGGGACTCGCTTCGGGTCGAGTTGCCAGTGACTGGCTCAAGGTGCAGGAACTATCATTGCTCGAGGTGCAGCGGGCCGTCATTCTGATCGGAGTCATCGTCGCACTGCGTTGGGTCGGCGGGTTGTACCGTGGTGTGATATCCGGCTTTGAGCGGCTGGTATGGCTCAGCGGCTTCAATAGCGCGGTCGCTACGGTGCGCTTCGTCCTCGTCATCCCGTTCTTCATCTACGTTGGATCGACACCGGTTCATTTTTTCACCTATCAACTGCTCGTCGCTGTGGCAGAGTTGACTATCCTGGTAGTACAGACACACCGTTTGATGCCACAGTCAAAAGGTAGGTTGGATGGGCCATGGGACTGGGCACCGCTACGTGGCGTACTTAGATTTTCCCTCTCGCTTGCATTTACAAGTGCGGTCTGGGTGCTGGTCACGCAAACCGACAAACTCGTGCTGTCCAGGATACTGTCGCTCGGTGACTACGCTTACTTTACTCTTGCGGTCCTGATGGCCAGCGGGATCATGGTAATCAGCGGCCCCATCAGTGTTGCGCTGGTTCCGCGTCTGACCTGCCTTTTTGCGGCGAAGGACGAAGCCGGCCTTATTGCGCTATATCGCAATGCGACACAACTTGTCACCGTAATCGCGGTCCCTGCCACCTTGGTTTTGGCAATATTCTCTGAACAGGTGCTGTGGGCTTGGACCGGCAACGCGGAGATCGCCAGCAAGGCAGCCCCGGTTTTGACGCTGTACGCGCTAGGCAATGGTTTCTTGGTTCTAGCGGCGTTTCCGTATTATCTTCAGTTCGCGAAGGGTGATTTGAAGTTGCACTTGGTTGGCAATGCGCTGTTTGTGCTCATACTAATTCCCTCGGTGATCTGGGCCGCAACCGCATTCGGAATGATTGGCGCCGGCTGGGCATGGCTGGGCGCGAATTTTCTGAGTTTTCTATTTTGGGTTCCGGTGGTGCACCGAAGCTTTCTGCGTGGGCTGCATGCAAGGTGGCTGGCGCACGATATTGGCGCGATTGCGGTCCTGCCCTGCATCGCGGGAGGTGGGGCCTATTGCCTATTGCAATGGTCGCATGAACGCCTACCTGTCGCCATCTCTATCGCCCTATTAAGTCTTGCGCTTTTCATCGTTACTGCGGCAGGCTCCTCATATGTGAGGCAAAAAACCTATGAAAAATTGCGCACTCGTTTTCCCGAAATGAAACGTTAGGCGCATTCAGCGTCGCAGAAATTCAAGATCACAGAACCGTATGTCACTCCGGATCTACGATGGGCTTTGATCCTAGCCCGGCAACTTGGACAGCGCACTGCCGCGCAGATCAATTCCTCGGACTGAGTATGCAAGAAGAAGTGGTTTCTGTTGAAGTGATACATGGATGCTTGAGGCTATCCGTCACTGCCAGTGCTCAGGCTCAACCACTGGGGCCAGCCGAAAAGCCCCGGTGCTTTGAGACCGGCGAGGCGCGCATAATCCCGGCCGGATTATGGCCTGACGTACAACCCTCGCGCCCGCCCCTATCCCTCCGCCCCTCATGCTTGAAACTAGGGGCCATCCCTCGCAGAGAAACGAACTGGTACTACACCCCAGAGTGAATAATCAATATGACTTACCAGATCAACAGCACCACGCTCGGAATCACGCCGGCTGACGAAAAATTGCTGCGTCAACATACACTCGTCAGCCGACTAAAAAAAAGCAGCCTTCTCAGGTCGATGTGGAATGCTTATCGGCAATTGCGTGCGGCGAACAAGTCGCGGACCCGCACAAAGATCGACGACGGCAGTCGTCGAAATATCATCGTGATCTACCGGCATGTGTACATTTCCCAGGATCACAATCGATTCCCACAGAAAAGCCGGCCCGATTCCTTCAGTCACGACAAGTGCTTTCATAATTTGATAGAATCCATCGAAAATCACTCAAGCAAGAATACGGTAAAGGTCATCATTTATTACAACGGAACCCGGGAAGAATTTCTTTCCGACTCGTTATCCAAGTATCTTGAGACGATCGAAATAAATGTGCAGGTTTTTCTGTTGAGCACCAAGTCGGCGGTCGAGGCCGCTCTGGTCTTGTTGCGGGAAACATTGTCAATGGATTTCGACGATAAGGACATCATCTATCTCCTTGAGAATGATTATTTGCACCACAAAGACTGGGTGACCGAGGTACTAAACGCCTACGCCTCAGAAATACCTTTTGATTACCTTTCTTTGTACGATCATCCTGATCGATACAAAATTCCGAAAAACTACCAAGGCACGGAACTATTCAACACGGGCACCCGGCATTGGATCACTGCACCGTCGACCTGCGGCAGCTTTCTGGTACAGTTCGACAAGTTAAAACGGGATTTCAAATACATCTACTCCACAAAGAATGATCATCAAATGTTCTCCCGGTTAACAGGAAAACTAAATCGAAGATTGATAACACCCGTCCCCGGCTTGGCGGTTCACTGCATGGCCGAACACCTAGACCCCGTCCAACGGCTTGAAGAATATTTCAAGCGCCAAGCAAATGAATGACAATGTTGTAGTATTCGATGTGGACAAAACATTGGTCTTCGGCGATCTGCATGACATCGTTATCAGAAGTTGGCTACAAGAGAATGCCCGGTACAAAATCATTCACAAATTGGCTAAATTTTTTTACGCCGTTGCGTTGGTACCGCCGATCAGAAGAAAAATTGAATATTTATTCACCGCATTCATACCCGCCGCGGACATTGATCGGATAATTAGGTACTTGTTGACCGATGCTTCGCTCGCGAACAAGCAGCTCCTCCGCAGAATTGGCAAATACAAGGTTAGCGGCGCAAATGTTTTTCTCGTTTCCGCCGCGCCCGAGAAGTTGATAGCGATTCTGGCACGCGTACTTCTGGTTGAATCAATTTCTTCAAAAACAGTATGCGGCATACTGATTCGAGACTATCTTGCGAAAAAAAGCAAGGCCTACAAGTCGCTGACTACCAGAGGGATGGTGATAAGAACCATCTATTCGGATAGCACACTGGATTTCCTCGACAAGGCAAAGAATATATTGATCGATGGCCATTCAATTACTACCAAAAACTACTACCGTAGAAAGGCCTGAGCCACGTTCATCACGACGAACCGATGCCGACGATGAAGACCGTCGGTCGGCGGCGCGCCACGGGGTGTGAGCCACACCCTTAACGCCTTTCAAGCGGACACCGATTGAAATGTTCAACGAACATTACAAGCACCACACTCACAAGAAACAAGATGTTCCGCATTGCAACAATGGCGCAAAACAGGATGTTTCTTCGCGAGCGCCGGGCGCCGCCGGGGGCCTGGGATGCTCAGATGGAACGGAACGACGCAGCAAGCCACACCTCTGACGTCAGTGCCCAACCTCCGGCCTCAAGGCGGCTGGCTTGTCAAGCCCGCAGCGCCGCCCGACACCTTATTAGGAAAACAAGATGAGAGAGTTCCTTTTCGGTATTGTTCCGGGGTCCGTTTTTGTCCTTAGGTATCACCCGAACCCTACGATGCCTCAGCTTGTTGGCCTGTTCCTTATGGAATTGGCACCATTTCTCATTGCATCGAGCCTCTCGGGGGGGGGGCTACTCGCCGTCCTGTTTGGATTCCTGCTGGTCTATTCCGTATACGAGATCGGCTATATCCACAACGACTTGGTCTCCCTAAAAGAAAAAGAAGGCAGGACCGATCGCGATCAGTTCTCCAGCTTTCGAGTACCTGTTTTCCTGTCCGCAAGAATACCTGTCATTGCAGTGATGCTAATGATCCTGCATCACCACCAGGGAAATCGGTTCGTGCCAACCCTATTGTTGCTGCTGTTTCTGATTTGCATATTTTTCCTGCACAATCTGATGCTGCGCCCAGGAAAACGAGTTTCGACATTTTTAGCATTGAACACGATCAAGGTTTTGATACGCTTTTCGTTGTTGGACGCGTCCGGCGGCCTGATGATATTTGCAATCCTTCCGCACATCGCAGTCAAACTTCTTCATTACCTTAAGTCGAAGAAGCTGATCGCTATAACCGATCCGGACTTCAGGCTCGTGAGCCTCAATATTTATCTTGGACTTGCCCCCGTGCTCGTGGCACTAGATCTAAAGTTATTCCTCGTCTCACTGCCATATTTTTTGAACCACAACAAGGCATTGATCTACGATTGCGTACGTCCTTTCTTGCAGCAACTAAAGAAGTGAACTTGGGTTCGACATGCATGCTCGTTACATTTGGCTCGACTTCTACTTGCTTGTCAACGTCATCTATTTCCTGCTGATTCTGAACGGTGGGCAGTTGTACGGCGAGTCTAATTCCGTCACTCCTCCTGCTGCCGAGGCGATATTATTTTTGCTGCTGCTGCTGCTGACATCATATGCCTATTTTCAAGTGTTTTTATTCTCGTCGTTGCAGAAAATAAAGATAAAAAACGTTTTCGGGGACAAGCGGCATGCTGATTTTGGGCGCCCTGTCGGACTGATTGTGGCCACCCTGCAAATCGGCTTCGTTGTTTACTTCATGAGCGCGGGCACATATGTCGCCGGTTCAACACTGCGGGATAGCTCGATTTTTTCAAAGATCTGGGTGTTGATCCCTGTTGATTTGCTCTTTCTAGTCTTTTACGGCACTTACAGAGATTCTAAATATTTCACTTTTAATTTTTTTGTCTGGATCGCGTCGAGTTTAATCAGAGGATGGTCTGGCGTCGTTCTGACAGCGATTTTTCTAGAATCCTGTCGAATGTACAGCGCCGGAAAAGTCAAACTCGCGCACATCTTGTACGGAGTTATAGCGTTGACAATATTTTACCCATTCTTATTATTTTTTAAGCTATTTATTCGATTTCTGGCCATTGGCGGTGGCGACAGCATTCAGGATTTTTTCGCCTTGTATCAATTGATCGATGTCGGCGACTTGCTGCTTGCCGCCATGCAGCAGGCTTTTGACAGGCTGCAACTCCTGTCGAGTTTGATCGCTTCCTATCAGTTCAAAGACATATTTCAGCTTGATTTCGACAAAGGATTGATTGCGCCGTTTTGGTATGAGGGCATACACGGGATCGCGATCGACACGCTCTTCGGTAGTCCCCAGAAGATCAGTGCCGGGCAAGCATTTGCTGCTTATCTCGACCCCTTTTCCACCGATGTGAACTGGAATGCCAATCCAACGTTTGTCGGATGGTTATTCATCGCGCCATCATTGATGGTCTTCAACGTCCTCTACGTGACCATGCTTTGCGCAGTCTCATTTTTTGCAACCATATTGTTGCGACGAACCGATGACTCACTGAACGTCATATGGTATTCGTGGTTGGTACTGGCCATACCAGGTTGGTATGGTGCATTATTCTTGTACGCATATTCGACCATCCTGTTTTTTGCTCTTCACATCGGCATCGAGCTGTATAGACGGAGCTTCGTTCAGCACAGACGGCGCGTGGAGTTGGCGCCCTGAGTCATTCAAAAATTGGGCGGATCGTGGAAGACCTTGCGCGCACCCCGAAATTTGCAACAACCCTTGCAGGCATATCCCGCCTCCACAGCGCTGCTGAGGATTAAGAAATCCAGCCATGATCACTGCAAATTTTTTCCACATCAAATCCACCAATGGCCTTTTCTTCTATGGCCTGGATTACCTGCGTGAGAATATTGATCTAGTCCGAGTGATTTTGGTACGTCCCTCTCTCGCGGCCTCAGTCCGGGAATTGTTGCCTGCATGCAGGACTGTCGCCTGCTCGACCAGCCGTTACGTGAAAGAGACGGTCCAAGCCTCCTGGCGGGGCGACCTGCTCTTCACGCCGACCCCGCACCCCTTGCCCGGCATCAACAGGCAGTGGATCGTTCTGCACGACGCCTACCCCTTTGAAATGGGTTCCAGATCCGGCTTGAAGCGGAATCTGTTGCGCTTGTCGCTTGCAATGTCGTATTGCCGCGTCGGCTACATCAATCGCAGTGATGCACAGCCGTTTGTGGCTGGGCTTGGCGTCTCTCCGCAGCGCATGGTCTTCGCTCCAAACCGCTTTCCTGCGCCAGCAAATCGCACCGCCCGCCCGGCTCTTGCCAGCGCTTTGCCGGTAGTTGGTCTGCTCGGCACCGACTCTCCCAAGAAAAATTACGAGCGCCTGTTTGTCGCGGTTCGCCGCGCGGAGTTGCAGCGCCAGTTGTCGTTCCGCATCTACGGGCATGACACAGCCTATCTTCGCGCGGTCTGCGGCGCGTTCCCGGACGTCAGCGTCGAACTCGCGCGCAGTGATAACGAAAGCCTGGACGCATTCATGAGTCAAGTTGAAGTAATAGCGTCTGTTGCAGAGCAGGAGGGTTTCGGGCGGCCCATCGCTTCTGCTTTGCTCGCCGGCATGCCAGTGCACCTGCTGGACCGACCGGTGTTCCGCGAATTCTTCAGCGGGGGGGCACAGTTCCACCCCGATGTCGATGCCCTCGCTCGCGCGCTGCCACGATCCACCGCCGCCGAAGAACCGCCAAGCCTCTACCTCGCGCCAGCCGATGTCATCCAGGCCTATGCCGATGCCGTAGCCGAGATGCGCCGTCTCGGTGGTTCCGAGAGCCATTGAGTCGTTTCGCCGAACACACCGCCACTTCCCACTCCAATCAGCCCAGTGCGCCCATGACTCTTTCCGATCAACTCACCCTTTCCATCGTCAGTCATGGCCATGGGCCGCTTGTCGAGACATTGGTCGCCCAACTCGACACCATCGAGGCCCTGGCGGGCGTCAAAGTGATCCTCACACTAAACGTCCCCGGCGAACCATTTCTCTACGAAATACAGCCGCTCCATCGCCTGCGCCTCGATATCGTGCGAAATGCATCGCCTTTGGGTTTCGGAGCCAATCACAACCAGGCGTTTAAAAAATGCGAAACGCACTGGTACGCCATCCTGAATCCCGACTTGTCGTTGCCCACCGACGTATTCACGCCCTTGCTCCAAACCGCACGTGCAGAGAACGCGGCCTTGGTTGCACCCTGCGTGGTCAACCCTGAAGGCATCACGGAGGACTCCGTACGTTGGAATCTCACCCCTTGGTCCCTCTTTATGCGCCGACTCGGTGTTCAGGGCGAGTCTTCCGTCGGCGACCACAAGTTCCGCTGGTTCGCAGGTATGTTCTATATCGTGAGCAGTACGGCCTTTCGTCAGATCGGCGGATTCGACACCCGCTACTTTCTGTATTGCGAAGACTACGACCTTTGTGCGCGCATGCACCTGGCTAACCACAAGTTGCGTTACGAGCCAGGCTTTCGGGTAATCCACGACGCACGCCGCGCCAGTTGGAAGTCCTCCCGCTATCTGGTCATGCACATGAAGAGCCTGCTCAGAGTCTGGTGCTCCAATCCAGTATGGAGGATTGCGTTGAAGAACATGC
>NZ_JAJIRN010000007.1 GCF_025717515.1 Roseateles oligotrophus | reverse complement strand
GAAGGTAAGCGGCCGC
This sequence comes from Roseateles oligotrophus, assembly GCF_025717515.1. Classification (GTDB taxonomy): domain Bacteria; phylum Pseudomonadota; class Gammaproteobacteria; order Burkholderiales; family Burkholderiaceae_C; genus Paucibacter_A; species Paucibacter_A oligotrophus. The sequence continues at coordinate 448,822 of NZ_JAJIRN010000007.1, read as the reverse complement.
CGCAGGCGGTCCGCTTGAGCGACCGGCTATGCGGAGCCGCATCGAAGGCACTGCGGTGGAGGTGGCCGACAGCATACCGGAGCTGTACCCATGCCGCGCTCGGCTGAGGCGACAGGCCGCCTCGATACCATGCGGCCGGTGGCGAACCGAGGAAAGCGAAAGTCCAGCCTGGCCTAAACCGGCAAGATCCTGGCCGCCGAAAGCTGAAGCCGCCTGCTCCCCGCCCGAACTGGCAAAAAGCGAAGCCCATTGCCAAAGGCGATTGGCGCGGACGCGCAATCTGAAACGGCTCTTCGAAATATTCTTAGCCTGCGGCATAGCGTTGAAGTTGAGCCGCGAGCAGCGGCTGGGCACAGAAGGCCCAGAATGAAATGGGGGCCTGAAGAGCCCAGCCGTTGCGAGTCGGCTCGAACGCCGGGTTAGGCCTCTGGCTTGGCAATGAAGGCTTGCTTTTCATGCGGGCTAAACCCTGCCGATTCGTAGAACTGTAAAGTGGCTTCATCTTTCCTGCCGGTGAGCAGCATGACCTTGTAGCAGCCAGCCGACCAAGCATGGGATAGAGCTTGTGCCAATACCGCCCTGCCGTACCCCTGACTTCGATGGCTGGCGTGGGTGACTACATTCTCGATGACGCCATACGGTTTGCACCCCCGCGTGAGATTTGGGACGACCGTAATCGTGCAGCTTGCGATCAAATTATTGTCGAGGTACCCGCCAAAGTATTTGTAGCGCGGATTTGCCATGAGTTCCTGCCAGACAGCTTGGATGACAGCCTTTTCGGGCAACTGGGCATCCGACACATGCAAGTGCGCATACAGAGCCAGCAACTCGGGCAGCTCGTTCGGATGAATCTCGCGGATATTCATGGCGTGAGAGGCCTAACGTGTTGTATACCGCAGGGTCGAGCGGAATAACGCCGAAACCAACGCAATAACGGCACTTCTGAAAATTGCAGCAAGTGATTGAAACGGCGTTGATTTGTCAGCACTTGACTGTTTATTCATACAGTATTAAATTAAGCGACAAAAGCCGCGCCTGTTACAAACTCCCTGGTGGTTGCGCGGCACCGCCAGGAGCTAGGTAGGTGTGTATGTTGCCATCAATTACAGGCGTTATGCCGGCCCAGCTGCGGCAGCGGCCGATTTCTTTTGAGCCTTTGCCGCAATTCCAGTCGACTCGGCTGCTCGACCAGCTCCGCGAACGCATTCGGATGTTGCACTACAGCCCCAGCACCGAGCAGGCTTACAAGTATTGGTGTCGAGCCTTCATTCGCTTTCATGGCTTGAGGCATCCCTCGACGATGGGTGGCCCAGAGGTCGAGGCTTTTTTGACCTACTTGGCCGCCGACCGCTGTTTGGCGCCGTCCAGCCACCGGCAAGCTTTGTCTGCGCTGCTGTTTCTCTATGGCAAGGTGTTGGGTCAGCAATTGCCTTGGATGCAGGAGATCGGGCGACCGGTGCCCAAGCGGCGCTTGCCTGTGGTGTTGAGTGTGGACGAGGTGTCGGCCATCCTGCGGCAACTGGTCGGCGTCCACCAACTGCTGGCGCGCCTGTTGTATGGCACCGGTTTGCGCATCTCTGAGGCCGTAGGCCTGCGTGTGAAGGACATCGACTTTTCCCAACGCGCAATTTTCGTGCGCCAGGGCAAAGGAGGCAAGGACCGCGTCGTCATGTTGCCTACTTCACTGTTGCTGGACTTGCGTGAGCAACTGGGCTGTGGACGGCAGGTTTGGTGGGCCGATGTTGAGTCCGGGCGAGCCGGCGTAGAGATGCCTTACGCCTTGGAACGCAAGTACCCCCGAGCGGCGCTCAGCTGGGGCTGGTTTTGGGTTTTCCCGCAAGATCACCATGCCACCGATCCACGCAGTGGCGTGATCCGCCGGCATCACCTCTATGAGGAAACATTTCAACGGGCCTTCAAACGAGCAGTGACGGCCGCGGGCATCGTCAAGCCCGCCACGCCCCACACGCTCAGGCACTGTTTCGCCACCCATCTGCTGCAAAACGGCAGCGATATCCGCACCGTGCAAGAGCTACTGGGCCATGCGGATGTGTCCACGACCATGATCTATACCCATGTCTTGCAGATGGGCGGCGGAGCCGTGCGCAGCCCCCTGGATCAGTTATGAGGAGGCTGTGCCCGTGGCCATGCGGCAGGGTCGCCTTCTCTTACCCTCTTCTCTTACCCTCTTCTCTTGGCCCTTCATGTCAGGATAGTGGTCACGTCAGAATTGAGAAGCAAAGTAGGTCGGCGGCCGGGCCGAACGCCCGGCATCGTGCGGCCAAAGCAATCAAGTCGAAGGCGAGCAGTTCACCCACACTGCCCCACATACCCACAAGCCGTACAGAAATCACAACCATCCTTGTGAATCATCGTGCTGTTACCGCATTCCGGGCATGGCTTGCCGGCCATCGCCTGCACCTTCTCGCCGACATGGGCCTTGGCAATCGGCGCCTGCAACAGCCCCATCTCGACCAGCGGCAGGCCCTGCTCGTCCAGCACGCCTAACATCGCATAGCGATGGATGATCAAACGCGCCACATAGGCCACGGTAGACGGCCAGATCTGCTGGCGGCGCTCGCCGGTCAGCGTCGGCACCGGCGCCATGAAGTGACCCAAGGGCTCGCCCACGTTCAGCAACTTGCGCAGCTTCATGCCGATCCAGGCCGGGTCCATCACCCGCATGTCCAAACTCAGCAAACGCGCCATGCCGTCCAGCGCTTTCGGGTAATTGCCCGAGAAGCCCATCGCGCAAGGCCGGGTGACGAAGCCACCTTCCGGTGTCGGCAGGCTGACCTCTTTCAGCGTCAGCGTGAATTGCTCGTTAGTGGCCGGGTTGTCGACGTCGACCGCCCAGGCCAGCGTGCCCATGGTGCTGGTGCGCGGCTCCTCGCGGCTGAACATCGCGTCGATCACCGGCGTGGCGCCGCCGTCTTGCAGCGCGCCGAGTTGCTCGCAGCGCCAGCGGATCACGGCCGCCGTCGCTGCCACCACACCGGGGAAGAGGCGCGACTCGCCGCTCGGCGGGATCGGCATCTCGAAGGCGCGCTCCTCGGCCACCGTCGCCAACGCGTCCAGCTTCAGGCGCAGCCAGGCCGCGTCATTGGTGCGCAGGTCCATCGACAAGGTCTTGGCCACCGCCGCCAAACCGCGCGGCTGCTCGGCGCCATTGACCCAAACCTCGAAAGGCAAATTCTTGCCGAACAGGCCGGCGTCCGGCCCCTCGGCCGGCAGCTCGCCGACGAAGAGCGCGAAGTCGCCATGCGGGTGACGGATCATGTAGCTCCAGGCCGGGTTGCCGCCGGGCAACTCGGGCCGGCTCGGCCAGCGCAGCGAAGCCAACACCGCGTTCGGCAGGCGCGACACCAACATACGCTGGTTGCTGCCATCGGCCAACACGGGTTTAAGCGCCTCGGGTTCTTTGACGGCCGTCGGCTCGACGCTCAAGACCGAGCCCAGAATGCTGTTCGGCCGGTAGGTGGCCAAACCCTTCAGACCCGCCTTCCAGGCGTCGGTATAGAGGTCCTGGAAATCGGCATAGGGGTAATCGGCCGGCACGTTGACGGTCTTGGAGATCGAGGTGTCCACAAAGGGCGCCACCGCCGCCACCATCGCCGCGTGGTCGGCGGCGCTCAGCTCCAAGGCGGTCACAAAGGCCTCGGTCAGTGGCGCGTCTTTGCCGAACATATGGCGGTACAAGCGCCAGGCATGGTCCTCGACCGCGTATTCCTTGAACGAGCCATCGGCCATGCGCTTCTTGCGCGTATAGCTCCAGCTGAAGGCCGGCTCGATGCCGTTGGAGGCGTTGTCGGCAAAGGCCAGACTGATGGTGCCGGTCGGCGCGATCGACAGCAGGTGAGAGTTGCGCAGGCCTTGCGTGCGGATTTTGTCCTTCAAGCCAGTCGGCAGACGCGAAGCAAAGTTGCCGCCGGACAAATACAGATCGGCATTGAAGAGCGGGAAGGCGCCGCGCTCGAGCGCCAGATCGGCCGAGGCCTCATAAGCGGCATTGCGCATCACCTCGCTCAGGCGGCGCGCCACATCGCGGGCGGCCTCGGTGTCATAGCGCTGGTTCAGCATCACCAAGGTATCACCCAGGCCGGTGAAGCCCAGGCCGACGCGGCGCTTGTTGCGTGCTTCTTGCTGCTGCGCGGGCAGCGGCCAGGGCGTCACGTCCAAGACGTTGTCGAGCATGCGGGTGGCAACCCGGCACACCTCGGCATAGCCTTCTTCATCGAAGCTGGCGTCGGGGCCAAAGGGGTTGCGCACAAAGCAGGTCAGGTTGACCGAACCCAGGCAGCAGCAGCCATAGGGCGGCAGCGGTTGTTCGGCGCAAGGGTTGGTCGCGGCGATCGATTCGCAGTAATGCAGATTGTTGTCAACGTTGATGCGGTCCAGGAACAGCACGCCCGGCTCGGCGTGGTCATAGGTGCTGCGCATCACTTGATCCCAGAGCGCGCGCGCCTTCAGCTTGCGATAGACCCACAGGCCATCGGCGCGCTGATAAGCACCGGCCGCCTTTTGTTTTTGCCCGGCTTCGGCCTTGTGGGTCAGCTCGATTTCGCCGTCGGCCTCGACCGCCTGCATGAACACATCGGTCACGCCGACCGAGATATTGAAGTTCTTCAGGTCGCCCTTGTCCTTGGCGCGGATGAATTCTTCGATGTCCGGGTGGTCGCAACGCAAGACGCCCATCTGCGCGCCACGGCGGCTGCCGGCGCTCTCCACCGTCTCGCAGCTGCGGTCAAACACGCGCATATAGCTGACCGGGCCGGACGCGCTGCTCTGCGTCGAGCCGACCCAGGCGCCATAGGGGCGAATGCGCGAAAAGTCATAGCCGACGCCGCCGCCGCGGCGCATCGTTTCGGCCGCCTCGGTAAGCGCCGTGTAGATGCCGGGGTGGCCGTCTTCGCTGGAGGCGATCGAATCGCCGACCGGCTGCACAAAGCAGTTGATCAAGGTAGCGGACAGCTCGGTGCCGGCGGCCGAATTGATGCGGCCGGCGGGCACGAAACCGCGCCGCTGGGCATCCAGGAAACGCGCCTCCCACTCGGCGCGCGCCTCGGGCGCCTCGGCCTGCGCCAAGGCCCGGGCCACGCGCTGGCGTAATTCATCCAAAGTCTGCTCATCGCCTTTGGCGTATTTCTCCAGCAAAACCTCGGCGCTGATCTCCTGGGCCGGCAGCGCCGAGGCGGGCGCGACGGCGACGCGGAAAGCCGGTGCGCTGAAGATGTCGCCTTGAGCGGCGCTGGTGGTTTGGGTGGAAGGCTGGGTAGGGGTGGGCGAGCTCATGCAGGTCTCCGGGACGGCGGGATCAAATTCGGTGCGCGATGTTGCCGGCATCTTAGCGAGCGGTGCTTGACCCTGATCATGAGCCAGCCATCATCGACTCAATTTTTCAGCCGGCGCGGATGGCAAAAATCATCAATTGTGAGCAGTTACTTCTTGGCCAAGCCGCTGAAAATATTGATCTAGAAGTATCCGAATCGCCGCGTAAGGGCTGAAAAATTCACCGCTATTTCGACAAAAATTCAGGCCAAGCCCAGCTCGGCCAGCAATTCGGCCGGTGAATAAAAAGGGCTTTGCCCCGGCAACCAGGCCTGCACCAGCGCCTGCATACGGGCATTCAAGGGCGCTTGGCGGCCCTGCTGCGCGGCCAAGCGGATCACCTCGCCGCAGAGCGCATCAATCTCGGTGGGCCGCCCCAGGCTCAAGTCATCGGCCATGCTGGAGCGGGCCTTGGCGTCGATCTTGAGCATGCGCGCCGCCAGCAGCCGGAAGACCGGCGTCGGCAGGCGCAACATCGTGATCAGGCGGCGTGGCGGCAGCGGCGTCATCGCCGCGACCTCGATGCCGGCCGCCTCCAGAATGTCCAGCGCCTCGCTTTGCAAGGCGGCAAAACAGCGCCGGTAGCCGCGCTGCAGCAACTCGGCGCGCAGCGCTTGGCCGGACATCGCATTGACCGGATTATTCAAATTGATGAGCAGCTTGCCCCACTGCACCGCCTGCAAATCGGCGTACAAACGCAGGCCCAGACCTTGGCTTTCAAAGCATCGTTGCAGCGCAGCCAAGGCCGGCTCATCGCCCAAGCCTTGCATCGCCAGCGCACCCAAGCTGCCACGGTGGAAATGCCCGGCGCCCAGTTCGGCGATATTGAACGGGGTCATGCCGGCGCGCCAAGCCAGCGCCGGCGCTGCGGCACGGGCCCGCTCGGCATTGCCGACGCCGTTCTGCATCGAGACGACCAGACTGGCGGCCGGCAGCTTCGCTTGCAGCGCTTGCGCAGCCTCTGCGGTGGCGCCACTCTTGACGCACAAGAGCGTGATATCGGGTTTCAGCTCGGCGGGCAGTTCGTCGTGCAGCCGCAAGGCGGCGGCCGGCAGATGGCGGTGGCCGCCACCCAAATCGCTCACCGTCAAGCCCTGCGCTCGCAAATCGGCCAACACGCGGGGCCGGCCGACAAAATCGACTCGCAGCCCGGCGGCGACCAGGATGCCGCCCAAGTAGCAGCCAACCGAGCCGGCGCCCATGACCAAGACGGAAATCGGTTCAGCCTTTGGCGGCTGAAGCCCCCCGCTCATGCGAGCGGCGGGGACATGCCGCTCATGCGAGCGGCGGGGACATGCCGCTCATGCGAGCGGGTGGGCCAGATCGCGCAGATGTGTCGGGCCAACCCGGCGTTCGATCTCGCCGGCCAAGTCCTGGCCCCAGCCGAGCGCAAACATCGCCTCGCCGACGACGAACATCGGGCCCACCAGCAGGCCAACCAGGTCATCAACAAAGGCGGGCTTCTTGCCCTCGTAATAATGGCCCAGGAACTGAATGATCCAGCCCAGCACAAAGGCCCCGATGCCCCAGGCAAGCCAGTTGCCGACGCTGCCGGCGGCAAGCGGTTCGGCCGCGGCCATCAACAAACCATTCACCGCGCTAACGGCCAAACCCAAGACCAAATTGCCCCGGGTCAGATACCAAGCCGTGCTGGCACCCCAAAGCAACCAGGCCGCCGTCAACTGCACCGCGCCGAGGCTGAGATCGGCCCGCGCCAGCAACACGCCGATCGCAAAAACGATCAAAGGAATGCCAACGAAGTGAGTCGCAATATTGCGGCGATCGCGGTGGTAGCTCGCATATTGCGCCATCAAGTCAAGCGCGGGACGAAAGGGGCTGGCGGCCATAGTGGTCTCCTGATTCAAGGCTAAGGCGTTTGCCAATCATACTAATTCAACGCATCGCCATCGGGCGGTCAAAATCAACCCAGATTTTGCGGCAGTTTGGCCGACCCAAAAATGAACCTGACCCCATTTTCTAGCGCATTCCAAAAATCTTGGCTGCCTTCGCTCGCGGTGGTGCTGCTCTGCGCCTGCTCTATTGCGCCGGACCGGGTCGCAACAGTCGCGGCGGCCTCGGCTTGGGGGGATGACTTTGCCGATCTGCGCAATGCGGGCGAAGGCCGTGCGCTTTTGCAGATTGACGCCGCCGCATCGGTGCTCAATGTCCATGTATTCCGCGCAGGCAGAGCGGCCAAACTGGGCCACAACCATGTGCTGAACGCGCCCAAGCTGAAGGGTTTTGTGAGCCTGCCGGCGGGCGACTTGGATCTTGCTTCGGCCGGCTTCGAACTCGCCTTGCGGCTGGATGAATTGCAGCTTGACGCGCCAGAGGCGCGCGCCGCCTTGGGTGCGGGCTGGGCATCGACGCTATCGCCCGAGATGATCGCCGCCACGCGCGCCAATATGCTGGGCGAGAAGGGCTTGCAGGCCGATGCCTATCCGCTGCTGCGCCTGCGTTCCTTGGCGCTCAAGGGCGCTTACCCCAAGTTGGCCGCGCTGGTCGAAGTGGAACTGCATGGCCGCAGGCAACAGCAATGGCTGGCCCTGCATGCGAGCCTTGAGGGCGGCAGCCTGCGGGCGCGCGGTGCGATGGTGCTGAGGCAGAGCGACTACGGTCTGACGCCCTTCTCGGTGGCCGGCGGTCTACTGGCGGTGCAGGACGAGCTGCTTATCGAGTTTGATCTGTTGGCGAAGCCGCAACAGTCGGGCCGCTGACAAAGCATTGCACCAGCCCCTGCCACCAGCCCTCGGTCAACTCATGCTCGGTGTAGGCAGCAGCCGAATATTCACCGATCACCCGCCGCCAAAAGGCCTGGGCCGGCAGGTTATCCCTCATTTGCCCGACCTCCCACCGCCCGGGTAGCGCCCTGAACACCGCACAAGCCAGCTCGGCACCCAGCCCGGCGCGGCGATATTTTTTCAGCACGAAGAATTGCGCCATCCAATGCGCAGCGGCGCCGGGCTCGCCGACTTTGAGCGCCGGATTTACCAATGCAAAGCCCGCGTAACGGCCATCCACGACGGCCACAAACGGGTGAAAGCTGGGATCGCGCCAGTACTGATCAAGCTCGTAGCCATATTCGCCATGGCTGTCCAGATCCTGATCCCAGATATCGGACAAATCATGCTGATACAGCTCCAACATTCGATACAGCGGCAAGCGGTCTTCGGGCAAGGCCCGGCGCACCTGCAGTTCGGTCAACTTCATGCTTTGCACTCTCCTGTAAGTGCATTGTCCGGCCTGTGTTGTCCGGCAGGCTTGTCCGAATACTGTCCGCGGACAGTCCCGCCCCCGGCTGCATCGCCCTAAGTCCTTGATTGATCTGGATTTCGGCGCACGGTCACACCTGGCACGCCGCTTGCGATGAATAGGCTAACTAGGCCACCCAAGACAAGCACCCCATGATTCGAGACACCTCCGCGCAGGATCAAATCCTTAAGCCCAGCCGCAAGCCGGGCCGCCGCCTCGCCCTCGCCGGCTTGGCTCTGGCAACGCTGGCATTGGCCGCCTACGCCGGCCCGAAATTGATGAGCCAATTCAGCGGCGCTTCGGTCGCCTTGGCCAGGTTGTCGCTGGCCACCGTCGAGATCGGCCCGCTGACCCGTGATATCGCCGCCGAGGGCCGCGTGGTCGCCGCCAACAGCCCGACGCTCTATGCCGGCAGCCCAGGCACGGTCGCCTTGAGCGTGCAGGCCGGTGATCAGGTCAAGCGGGGGCAGGTCTTGCTGAAGATTGCCAGCCCGGAGTTGACTGCCAGATTGGCGCAGGAGCGCGCCAATGCCGACGCGCTGCAAAGCGAATGGCTGCGCGCCCAAGCCGACTCGCGCCAGCAGCGTGCGCAGGCGCAGAGCCAGCTTGAAACGGCCACCATCAGCTTCAAGACCGCGCAGAACGACCTGGCCCGCCAGACCCAGGCCTTCCAGGCCGGCGCCACGGCGGCCGCCCAGGTCGACCAGGCGCGTGACACCCTGGCCAAGGCGCAGGTCGCGCTGAAGCAGGCGCAGGAGTTGCTGGGCCTGAAGGACGACGCGCTCAAGTTCGAGCTGCAAGCCAAGCGCCAGGCCTTCGAGCGCCAGGCGCTGATGGTCAAGGATGTCGAGCGGCAATTGGATGAGTTGAGCCTGCGCTCGCCGGTCGACGGCCAGGTCGGCCAGCTCTTTGTCACCGACCGCGCCAGCGTGGCCAAGGATGCCAAGCTGCTGTCGGTCGTCGATCTGTCTGCGCTGGAGGTGCAGATCCAGGTGGCCGAGAGCCTGGCGCGCGAACTGCAGCAAAACATGGCGGGCGAAATCAGCGGCGGTGCCGATCAGAAATGGCAGGGCCTGCTCAGCTCGGTCTCGCCCGAGGTCGTCAACGGCGAGGTGGCGGCGCGGCTGCGCTTTGCCGGCAAGCAGCCCGAACAACTGCGCCAGAACCAGCGCCTGTCGGTGCGCATGCTGCTCGACCACCGCGACAAGGTGTTGACGCTGTCGCGCGGCAGTTTTGTCGAAGAAGGCGGCGGCCACTTTGCCTATGTCTTGCAAGGCGACCAGGCGGAGAAGCGCGCGATCAAGCTCGGCGTTCGAAGCCTCGCCAAGGTCGAGGTGCTGGAAGGTCTGAAGGCCGGTGAGCAGGTCGTGATCTCGGGCGCCGACAACTTCAAGGACGCGCCGCGCGTCACCATCAGCCGCTAAAAAGCTAACTCTTCAAACACTCAGGATCCCACACCATGTTGAAAATGAAATCACTCGCCAAGGTCTACCGCACCGAGATGGTCGAGACCTATGCGCTGCGCGACTTCAATCTGGAGGTCAAACAAGGCGAATTCGTTGCCGTGACCGGCCCGTCCGGTTCCGGCAAGACCACCTTTTTGACCATCGCCGGCCTGCTGGAGGCCTTCAGCGGCGGCAGCTACGAGTTGGACGGCGTCGACGTCAGCCGCATGAACGACGACGAGCGCTCGAAGATCCGCAACCAGAAGATCGGCTTTGTGTTCCAGGCTTTCAACCTGATCGGTGATTTGAACGTGCTCGACAATATCGAGGTGCCGCTGCGCTACCGCGGCATGGGGGCGGCCGAGCGCACGCGCCGAGCCAAGGAGGCCTTAGCCCGCGTCGGCCTGTCGGCCCGCGCTAAGCACTATCCGGCCGAATTGTCCGGCGGTCAGCAGCAGCGCGTGGCGATCGCCCGCGCGCTGGCCGGCGAGCCCAAGCTCTTGCTGGCGGACGAGCCGACCGGCAACCTCGACAGCCAGATGGCGCGCAGCGTGATGGAGTTGTTGGAGGAGTTGCACCGCGAAGGCGCCACCATCGTGATGGTCACGCATGACCCGCAGCTGGCCGCCCGCGCCCAGCGCAATGTGCATGTGATCGACGGCCAGGTGGTCGACATCGCCGCCGAGCTACGCATGGACCCGGCGCTGTTCAAGGCCGCGTCGGTGCAAGCCGGATGAAGGCCATGAAGGCCAACACTTTCGTTTTGCTCGGCGCGCTGATGATCTTGCCGGCGCTGGCCCAGGCCGACGACCTGCTGAGCATTTACACGCAAGCGCTGGCGGCCGACCCGGTCTTGGCCGGCGCCAGCGCCACGCGCGGCGTGCAGCAAGAAGCCGCCACCCAGGCGCGCGCCGCGCTGCTGCCGCAATGGTCGCTGGCCGCCGATAAAAACCAGGTCAATCCCGGCTCGGCCAACACCAACTTGCTGGCCAGCCACATCAGCCAAAGCCTGCTGGACATCGGCCAATGGCGCAGCCTGGCCGCCGAGAACACCTTGCTGTCGGCCCAGGATGAGCGCCTGCGCGCCGCACAGCAAGCGCTTTGTGCGCGTGTCGCTAATGCCTATTTCGCGGTGCTGATCGCGCAGGCGGGGCTGAACACCGCGCAGGCCAATGAGGCCGCCTTTGCCGAGCAGGTCAAGCAAGCCCAAAGCCGCTTTGAGGCCGGTTTGTCGGCGCAGCTCGATGTCGACCAGGCGCGCACCTATCACCAGCTGGTGCGCGGCAATGTGGTCCAGGCCGAGCAAGGCCTGGCCGACGCCAAACAGGGCCTGGCCGAAATCACCGGCAGTCAGCCGGGCGAATTGGCCGCCCTGGTGCAAGACCTGCCGGCGCTGGCGCCTCAACCGCAAGATCCGCAAGCCTGGGTGGAGCGCGCCTTGATCGGCAACCCCCAGCTCAAGGCCAGTGCATTGGCTGTGAGTGCCAGCGAGCGCCGCATCGAGGCGGCCCGCGCCGGCCATTTGCCGACGCTGAGTCTGGGCCTGGACAGCGAACGGCGCAGCCCCAATGACTCACCCGGCGCTCGCACGATCAACACCGTGGGACTGAAGTTGAACATCCCGCTTTTTGCGGGCGGAGCGACTCAGTCGCAGGTGCGCCAAGCCGGCTATCGGCGTGACGCGGCGCAGGGCGAGCAGGAGCAGACCCGCCGGGCGCTGATCCGTGAGACCCAAGCCCAGTACCAAGCGGTGCTGGCGGCGATGGCGCAGATGGACAGCAGCCGCCTGGCCGTCGCCGCCGCCAATCAAGCGCTCGCTTCCACCAAGGCCGGTCAGGCGCTGGGCCTACGCAATATGACCGACCTCTTGCTGGCGATTCAAACCCAGGCCTCGGCGCAGAACGCGCATGAACAAGCGCGCCACCGTTACGTCTTGGCCAAGCTGCTGCTCAGCGCAGCGGCCGGGGCACTCGATGCGACCGAATTGGCCGGCGTCAACCAATGGTTGCAACAGACCAGCACCGAAAGGAAATCCTCATGATGATGCTCACCTATTACTTCGAGTTGGCGCTGCGCAGCTTCAAGTCCTCGCGCGGGCTGACCGCGCTGATGCTCATCACCATCGCGATGGGCGTGGCCGCCTGCATGACGACACTGACGGTGTTCCACGTGCTGTCGGGCGACCCGATCCCGGGCAAGAGCGGACGCCTATTCAATATCCAACTGGATGCCAATCCGCTGCGGGGCTACAAGCCCGGTGATGAACCCAATTTGCAGCTGACCCGCTTCGACGCCGAGACCTTGCTGCGCGAGGCCCGCGCCGACAAGCAGGTGATGATGTCGGGCGGCAATATGGCGATCACCCCGCCGCAAGCCGGCCAGCAACCCTTCATCGCCAAATCGCGCAACACCTCGGCCGACTTTTTCGCCATGTTCGAGGTGCCCTTCCTCTACGGCAAGGGCTGGACGGCGGAAGATGACAAGTCCGAGGCGCGCGTGGCGGTGATTAGCAAGGCCTTGAACGAGCGCCTGTTCGGCGGCGCCGACAGCCGCGGCAAAACGCTGCGCGTGCGTGACAAGGACGTCACCATCGTCGGCGTGATGAATGACTGGCGCGTCGTACCGCGGTACTACGACCTGACCAACGGTGCTTTCTCCAGGATCGACGAGATCTACTTTCCCTTCAGCACGGCGATGGCGCTCAGGTTCGGCATCTCCGGTAATTTTTCTTGCTGGGGCAGCCCCCCCGGCGGCAATGCCCGCGCCCTCAATGCACCCTGTTCCTGGATTCAATATTGGGCCCAACTCGACAGCCCCGAGAAGGCGAGAAACTACCTGAACTACCTGAACCAATACTCGGAGCAACAGCGTGCCAGCGGCCGTTTCGAGCGCCCCAGCAATGTGCGCATGCGTGACGTGATGGCCTGGCTCAAGCAGAGCCAAGTGGTGCCCGATGACATTGGCCTGCAACTCTGGCTGGCCTTCGGCTTCCTGGCCGTTTGCCTGACCAACACGGTCGGCCTGCAACTGGCCAAGGCGCTGCGCCGCTCGGGCGAGATCGGCGCGCGCCGCGCCTTGGGCGCGCCTCGCCGGCAGATTTTTGCGCAGTTTCTGGTCGAGGCCGGCAGTCTCGGCTTGGCCGGTGGATTGTTGGGTCTGGGCCTGACCTGGGCCGGCGTCATGGCGGTGCGCAATGGCGCCAGTGAATACGCCGGACTGATCGAGATGGACGCCTTGATGTTAGCCACCACCCTAGGCTTGGCCTTGGCCGCAAGCCTGATCGCCGGCATTTTGCCCGCCTGGCGCGCTTGCCAGGTCACGCCGGCCCTGCAATTGAAGTCTCAATAAAGTCTCAAGAAGGACGGAATTAGCAATATGGACATCCTGCCCATCCTCGCCACTTTGAAGCGCCACAAAACGGCGTCATTCTTGATCGTGCTGCAGATCGCCTTGACCTGCGCCATCGTCTGCAACGCCTTGTTTTTGATCATGCAACGGATCGACAAGATCAACGAACCTTCGGGTCTGGCCGATCAAGAGATCGTCTCGCTCCGCATCGGTGCCATTGGCCCGGTCGAGAATCAGGACGCGCAGACCCGCGCCGACCTGCAGGCCTTGCGGGCATTGCCCGGCGTCAAGGATGCCACCTTGGTCAATCAACTGCCCTTTGGCGAAAACATGTCCATGAGCACCATGCGACTGCAGCAAAAGGAAGATGGCGGCGGCGTCACCGCGTCGATGTACAACGTCAGCGAGGCTTGGTTGAAGACGCTAGGCCTGCGCCTGGTTGCCGGTCGGGATTTCGAGGCGGGCGAATACCAAAATTTGCTGGATCTGGAGAAGTCCGAGGACGCGAGCTACCCGGCCATCATCCTCAACCGGGCGATGGCCACGCGCATGTTTCCGAAAGGCGATGCACTGGGCCAGGTGATCTATGGCTTAGGCGAAAAGCCGATCCGCGTGGTCGGCGTGGTTGACCGCCTGGTATCGCCGCAACCGGGCGGCAAGGACGAGTCGCTGAACTACAGCATGTTGCTGCCGGTACGCGAGACTTTTCGCGGTGGCTATTTCATCGCACGGACCGAGCCGGGCAAGCGCGACGAGGTGCTGAAAGCAGCGGCCTTGGCCTTGGACAAGAGCGGGGCCAAGCGCATCCTGATCGAGAGCCAAAGCCTGGCCGACAAGCGCAAGCATTACTACCGCCAGGACCGCAGCATGATCAATCTGCTGGCCGCCGTTTGCTTAGGCCTGCTGGTGGTGACCGCCTTCGGCATCGTCGGCCTGGCCAGCTTCTGGGTCCAGCAACGCACCCGCATGATTGGCACCCGCCGGGCGCTTGGCGCCACAAGGGGTCAGATCTTGCGCTACTTTCAGACCGAGAATTTCATACTCTCGACGATAGGCATAGGCCTGGGCATGATCGCCGCCTACGGTATCAGTCTGCTGCTGATGAAGAGTTATGAGTTGCCGCCGCTGCCGCTGGCCTTTTTGCCGATCGGTGCCTTCGTGCTGTGGGGCTTGGGGCAACTGGCGGTGCTGGCGCCGGCCCGCCGGGCGGCGGCTTTGCCTCCGGTCGAAGCACTCAGAGGCGCTTGATTGTTATGCTCTCACCCTGATGGCAAACGTACTGATCATTGACGACAACCCCGGCGTCGGCGAGGCCCTCTCGCTGCTGCTGTCTCTGCACGAGATTGAGCCGCTGTATGCGGCCAGCCCCGAGGCGGGCTTAGGCCTGCTGGCCGGCCGCAACATCGACCTGGTGATACAGGACATGAACTTCACGGCCGACACCACCTCGGGCGCGGAAGGGGCGCTGCTGTTTCGCGCCATTCGAGCCAAATATCCCGACCTGCCGGTGATTCTGCTGACCGCCTGGACAAGGCTGGAGGCGGCGGTGGAGTTGGTCAAGGCCGGCGCGGCCGACTATCTGGCCAAGCCCTGGGACGACGCCAAGCTGATCATCACGATAGGAAATCTGCTGGAGTTGTCGGAAACCTCGGGCGAGTTGCGGCGCCATCATCAGCAGCGCCGTGATCGCCGCGAGGCCTTGCAACGGCGCTTCGACTTGGACGGCTTGGTGTTTGCCTCCGAGGCGATGCTGTCAACCTTGGAGTTGGCCGCTCAAGTGGCGCGTACGGATTTACCGGTCTTGGTCAGCGGCCCGAACGGCTGCGGCAAGGAGCGCGTTGCGGCGCTGGTGCATGCCAACTCGGCGCAGTGCAAGGGCCCGTTTGTCGCCCTGAACTGCGGCGCTTTGCCGGCCGATTTGATCGAGGCCGAACTGTTCGGTGCCGACAGCGGCGCCTTCACCGGCGCCCACAAGGCGCGCGAAGGCCGCTTCGAGGCGGCCAATGGCGGCACGCTGTTCTTGGACGAGATCGGCACGCTGCCGCTGGCCGGTCAGGTCAAGCTTTTGCGAGTTTTGGAGACCGGTCGTTTTGAGCGTTTGGGGAGCAGCCGGACGCGCGAATCCAAGGTCAGGGTCATCAGCGCCACCAATGCCGATTTGAAGGCGATGGTGGCTGCGGGAACTTTCCGCGAAGACTTGTACTACCGCCTTAATGTGTTTGAGCTGCGGCTGGCCGCCTTGGCCGACCGGCGCGACGATATCTTGCCGCTGGCCGAATTTTTCCTCGGCCCGGGCGGCAGCAGGCGCATTTCCGAGCCGGCCCGCAGCGCCCTGCTCGCCCACCCCTGGCCGGGCAATGTGCGTGAACTCAAAAACGTGATGGCGCGCGCCGGTCTACTGGCCGATGGAGGCGCGATTCAGCCCGGCCATCTGGGCTTGACGACCCCAACGCCGGCGGCCGCCGCCAACCGCAACCTGGATGAGCCCAGCCGCGAGACGGTGCTGGGCGCCTTGGCCGCTGCCGGCGGTGTGGTCAGCCGCGCAGCGCAGGAGCTGGGCCTGTCGCGCCAAGCCTTGTACCGGCGGATGGAACGTTACGGTCTGGACGCCGGCTGATGCGCAGCCCGGGCCTGCAGACCCGTCTGACCCTGCTGCTGCTGATGGCGGCGCTGGCCGGCGGGCTGGCCAATGCGGCGCTGAGCAACTGGCCGGCGATGCAAAACATGGCAGCACTGATCGGGGGTGCGCTGATATTGCTGGCCTTGCTGATCTGGTTGGCCGGCCTGATGCTGGCGCCACTGCGTCGGCTTCTGAGGGCGCTGGAGGGTTCTGTTTTGAGCTACCGCGACGGCGATTTCAGCATGTCGCTGGCGGCGCCCGGCCGTGATCAGCCGCCCGAGCTGGCCGAATTGCTGCGCTTGCACAGCGAGTTAGGCCTGGCCCTGCGCGAGCAGCGGAAACAACTCGCGCAGCGCGAGTTGCTGCTGGACACCGTGGTGCAGAACACGCCCGTCGCGATGCTTTTGTGCAACCCGCAAGGCATCGTCAGTTATGCCAACCTTGCCGCACGCCAATTGCTGGCCAAGGGACGCAGCTTGTCCGGCACCACCTTGAGCGAGCTTTTGGCAGATGCCCCGCCGACCTTGGCTGCGGCCTTGCAAAGCCAGCAGGACCAACTCGTCAGCGTGCTCGAAAACGAGCAAGAGGAGCAGTTTCACATTTCCCAGCGCAGCCTCTTGCTGCAGGGTCAGGCGCACCGCCTGCTGTTGGTTCGCCGCATGACGCGCGAGCTGTCGCGCCAGGAGGTGGCGAGCTGGAAGCGGGTGATTCGGGTGATGAGCCATGAGCTGAATAACTCGCTGGCGCCCATTTCCTCTCTAGCGCACAGCGGCGCCGAGTTGGCGCGGCGTGGCCAGATCGAACGCTTGGAGGGCGTCTTCAAAAGCATAGGCGGGCGCGCCAGCCATCTGCATCAATTTCTGTCCGGCTACGCCAGCTTTGCCAAGCTGCCGCTGCCACAGCCAAGCCCCGTCTTGTGGCCCGAGTTCTTGGCCGGGCTGAGTGCCCATTGCCAGTTCAAGCTGGAAAGTGCGCCGCCTGGGGAGGCCGGATTTTTTGATGCCGGACAGATCGAGCAAGCCTTGATCAACCTGATCAAAAACGCCCATGAGGCCGGTGGGCCGCCCGAAGGCGTCGGCCTAAGCCTGCAGTGGCGCGGGGAGGCGCTGGTGATGACGATCACCGATCACGGGCCCGGCATGAGCGAGGCGGTGTTGGCGCAAGCGCTGCTGCCGTTCTACTCGACCAAACGCAACGCCCAAGGCGGCGGCACCGGCCTGGGTCTGGCGCTGGCGCGAGAAATAGCCGAGGCCCATGGCGGGCACATCACGCTGGCCAACCGGGCCGGCGGCGGCTTGGCGGTCAGCCTATTTCTACCAATCCCTGCAAGGGATTGATATTGGCCGGCGGCGCGCTATCCTTGAGCCTGTCACATGCCAAGCAGATTGAGCCACGAATGCCGCCCGAAATGAATCCAGTCAGCGCCGGCCGCGAAGCATTGGAGCTGGCAATTGCACAAGCACAGGCACAAGCCGAAACGCAAGCGACCGACCCAGCGCTAGCGGCTGATTTGAGCGCCACCCTTGAGCGCCTGAGCGACTTGTGTGCGCAGGCCGGTGATTTCGAGGCCGCGCTGCGACACCATCGGCGCTTTCATCAATTGAGTCTGCTGGGCCGCAGCACCGAGTTACTGGAACGCGAGCATCTACTGGAGCGCCTGAGTGAGTTGCTGACTCATACCGAAAAATTTGGCGCCGGCCTGTGTTTGGTGGCCCTTGAGGCCGACGGGGCTACGCCAGGCGTGACTCAGCAGGTGCAACTCGCCGAGCTGCTGCTGCGCCAATGTCGCCCCGAAGATTTGATCGCTCGCCAAGGCCGCGGCTCCGGCAACGGCCTGCTGCTGGTCTTGATCGATGTCGATCTGGCCTCGGCGCGCAAGGTCTGCGAGCGAGTCCGCTCGGCTTGGCCCAAGCAGCGCAGCGGCGGCAGCCTCAGCATGGGCCTGAGCGCTTGGCGCGGGCCGGCCGACGATGTCGCCCGTTTGCTGGAACGCGCCGAGAGCGCCTTGGCCGCAGCACGCCGTGGCGGCGGCAATAGCTTGCGCAGCGGCGCGGCCTGATCGGCGCTTAACTCAGCATGGCTCCGCGTGACTTTGTGCTCGGGCCAAGCCCCAGCTTACCGGGCTGGCTCGGCCTACACTCAGACGCTTGCGCCCAGAGGTCGATTTGGCCTCACCCTTATCCAAAACCAAATTCATGAGCACTCAAGCCGACCTATCCAAGCTGACCATGGCCTTGGAATACGCCGACTTAGCGGCCGGCCTCTATTTGAGCGGCGGCAGCGACCATGCGGCGCAGCTATTGGCCGCCGCTGCCGAGCAAGTGCTCGGTGACTTGGCTCGCCTGCTGGGGCCCTCGGCCCACAGCGATGAGGTGCAGGCCCTGCTCGCCAAGATCGCCAGACGCTACAAGGCGCCGCCGCTCGAACCAAGAAGCGTGAAGGCCAAACCCAGCGGCGACAACTTGGCGATATTGGGATTCGCCCAACCCGGCGACAAAGGAAACGAGGAAATTCGCGATGCCACCGCGGCCTATCTGCGCGCCGCTTGGTACACCTTGGAATCGATGGGACTGGACGCCGTCGTGCCCTTGCGTCTGCAAAAGGCGGTCGACCAAAGCACCATTTACGCCCACGACAGCTGACGACCCAAACTGGCGCGAATCAGGTCGCTAATCCGGTCGCCGTACGGGACCGCTTCTGCTAGCATCAAATCAGTCAACAGGAGCCTGCCATCAATACCGAACGCCGCCATTTCGCTCGCGTCCCCTTCGACGTCGAGGCCGAGCTCATCACTACCCAAGAACACTTGAAGGCACAGGTGCTTGATCTGTCGCTGAAGGGCGCGCTACTCAGCATGCCCGACGCGGTCGAACTTGCGCTCAACCTGCCTTGCTTGCTGAAGGTGTTGTTGAGCGACAAAACGACCGTCATCGCGATGGCCGGCGAGTTGGCCCATGTAGAGGGCAAACATGCCGGTTTTCTGTGTCGCAGCATAGATATCGAAAGCATCACCCACTTGCGCCGCCTGATCGAGATGAATCTGGGCGACGCGACGCTGGTAGAGCGCGAGTTGGCGGCCTTGATCAATCCCTGATCAGCGCTGAATAAACTGACGCAGCACGGCAAAGGCGGCGTCAGGGTCATCGCGCCAAGCGCCATGGCCGACGCCGGCGAAGCTGACCAGTTGCGACCATTGCGCCGGCAAGGCGGCCGCCATGTCGCGCGCATCCTCCAGCGGGCAAACCGGGTCTTCTTCGCCCGCCATCACCAGCACCGGACATTGCGCCCGCGCCAGGCCGGACAATAGATCCATGCCCTGCTTCTCGCCTCCAACGAAATGAAGCAGGATGTCCTCGCGCAACAAGGTGCGCTGACCCGCATCGGGGTCACGTGGCTCGGTACTGTTGTAGAGCTTGCGACAGCCGGCCCAATACGCCGCCCAACTGGCCGGCGTTGGCTCGCTCCAGAATTTCTGCGCCAGCTCGCGAGCCTGAGCGCCACCAAGTTTTTCAAACATCGCCAGCTTGCGCGCCATCACCATATTGGGCGAGGTGCTAGACAGGATCACCTTGGATGCGTGACCGGGATGACGGGCAATATATCGCTGCGCGACAAAGCCCCCGAAGGACTGACCCAGCACGATGGGCTTGACGATACCCAATGCATCACACAAGCGCACCACATCATCGGCCCAGGTGTCCAGCGTCCACTCGGCACGCGGCCTCTCGTCGCTGCGGCCATGGCCGCGGTGGTCGTAATAGATGATTTGCGCCAAATCGGCCAAACGAGAAAACGACGGTTTAAAACCACTGTGGTCAAAACCCGGCCCGCCATGCAGGCAGATCAGCGTCGGCTTTTGCCGCAGAGCGGGACCATCCGGCACCCACTCAGGCCCCTCGACATCCACGAATAAGCGCACACCGCCACCGATATCGATCTTCATCGCTGCATCCTTTCTGGGCAAAAGAGGAGTATGCAAGACGCCGAGTCGGTTAAGCGCCCTCAAACGCACCTTCAAACATCCAACACCACATTGGCGTCGAGCGAGATCTCCAAGCTAAAACTCGAAAACATAGACAAACCAGTCATATTCGTGCTACATTAGCTGGATAGATACGCACAAGACCGTTTCTTCAAGGTCTTCAATCTGCAGCCCCGCCGTACGTACGCTTTATTCGTCGCGCTAGGCTCGCTTCAGTTTCAACTCCCGTTTGACTGTTCTTGAGTGTTTCTGTCTTCGCAGGCCTTGCAAAGTCGCAAGCCGCGGAGTGTTTTTTCAATAGTTTCAAAAGGAACACATCATGACGACAATGCAAACTGGCACCGTAAAGTGGTTTGACGACGGCAAGGGCTTCGGCTTCATCACGCCAGAAGACGGCTCCAAGGACCTGTTCGCTCACCACAGCGAAATCCGCAACAACGGCGGCTTCCGCACTTTGGCCGAAAACCAAAAGGTTGAGTTTGAAGTCAAGCAAGGCCCTAAGGGTCTGCAAGCTTCGAACATCCGCGGCCTGTAATAGCCCCGGTACGGCGCGCAAGCGCCGTGACTAAAAAGGGTTGGCGCGCAAGTGCTGACCCTTTTGTTTTGACTCTCTGTACTACCCGTTTTGAGTTTGATCTCCCCGGATCAAGCGGTTTTGCCCCCAACAAAACCAAGCGCGCCATTGAATGCTGATGCGTCGCGAGTGTCACCTTGCCAAAATAATTACAAATCCCGGCAAGCAAAACAAAGGTCGGCCCATTGAGCCCGGCACCCGTCATGCGGCCACCAAGCCACAACGACAAAGCCAATACCATCGTTTGAGGCCACGAAGACTCACGATCCCATGCGCGTACCCCGATCACGCAGTCAATAGAAAATCTCCCTTCGCCATATCGCGCCGCGACAGCTGTCATGGCGCACACCTCTCTCAGAAAAATGCAAACTAAAAACAGCATTGAGGTGGGCAAATATCTTGTCTCACCCATGATCAAACCCCAGGACGATGGCAGTTTTGCTGCGTCCGTTTCAATCCGCTCAGGACGCGGCATGGCCAGCCATGACCGGGTCATGCGCTTCACGCCACGCTTCATCAGCCAGCGCGCCGCAATGCGTTACGCAACGGCCGAAGGCCTGGCCTGGGTGCGCGCGCATTGATGAGCAAATAGGCCAAGGCCCATGAGAAAAGGCGCTCCTCGGAGCGCCTTTTTCATGCTCAATTGCAACTCAACCTTTACCGACGCCACCGCCCAGCGCTTTGTATAGCTGCACATTGTTCAGCAGCAGGCCCAGGCGGGTCTGCAACAAGGCCTGCTGCGCAGCATAACTGGCACGCTGAGCGTCCAGTAGCTCCAGGCTGTTCGACGCGCCATTGGCAAAACGTAGCCCCACCAGACGCAGTCGTTCGGCCTCGGCGCGGGTTTGCTCGGCCTGCGCCCGCACTTGCTCCGCATAAGTGGCGCGGCCCGCCAAGGCGTCGGCCACCTCACGGAAGGCCTGCTGCACCGTCTTTTCGTACTGCGCCACCGCAATCGCTTGCGCCGCCTTGCTGGCTTCCAGATTGGCCTGATTGCGCCCGGCATCAAAGATCGGCATCAGCGCTTGCGCGCCCAGACTCCAAACCGTGTTGCTGAACAATTGCGACAGCTCATTGCTGGCTGTCCCTAAGCTGGTAGTCAGGCTGATGGACGGGAAAAAGGCCGCCCGCGCCGCGCCGATATTGGCATTCGCCGCGATCAGCAATTGCTCCGCCTGCAAGACATCGGGGCGCTTGATCAAGACCGCGGACGGCAGACCGGCCGGCAGCTCGAACACCCGAGCGGCCGCCAATGGCTGGCCACCGGCCAAGTTAGCGGGCAGCGGCTGACCGAGCAGCAGCACCAGGCCGTTCTCGCTTTGCTCGCGCTGACGCTTGGCCTGCGCGAGGCTGGCGCGCGCGGCCGCCGCAGCGGACTCGGCCCCACTCAGGTCCAGGGCCGAGCCGGCGCCGCCGTCAAATTTCAGCTTGGTCAAACGCAAACTGTCCTCGCGGGCCGCTGCCGTCTGGCGCGCTAAGGCCAATAACTCGTGATCGGCTTGCAGCGCCAGATAGCTTGAAGCCACGCCGGCCACCAGGCTGATCTGCGCGGAGCGGCTGCCCTCGGCGCTGGCCAAGTAACGCGCCAGCGCAGCGTCACTCTGACTCTTCACTCGCCCGAACAAATCGAGCTCGAAGGCGCTGATCTGCAAGCCGGCTTGGTAGCTATTGCTGCTGCCGCCGCTGCCGTCTGTTTTGGGCTGCCGATTGGCGCTGAGTCCGGCGCCGATGGTGGGCAGGCGGTTGGCGTCGGCGACCCGCGCCAGCGCGCGCGCCTGCTCGACATTGAGCAGCGCCATGCGCAGATCGCGGTTGTTCTTGAGGGCGATTGCGATCAGCTCGCTGAGCCGCGCGTCGGCGGCGTAGAAGCTCTGCCAGGGCAAGTCGGCAGCGCTTTGCCCGTCTGCCGAAGCATGATTCCAGCTTGCTGCCAGCGGCGCCGCCGGCGTCTTGTGCTCGGGTGCCAAAGACATGCAGGCACTGAGCAACAAGGTTGACGCGGCCGCGATCAGCGTGATGGGGAGGAAACTAGGGCGATTCATTGCGATTACTCCTGAGCCGACGCTGGCGCCTGCGCCACGCCGCTAGCTAGATGATGTTGGGCGCTGAGCTGGCGTTGCCGCTCGGTGCCCTTGAAAACACGCCGCACCGCCAAGAAGAACACCGGCACGAACAAGACCGCCAACAAGGTGGCCGAGATCATGCCGGCCATCACGCCGGTACCGATGGCGCGCTGGCTGGCCGAGCCCGCGCCGCTGGCGAACACCAAAGGCATAACGCCAAGAATGAAGGCCATCGAGGTCATGATGATGGGCCGAAAACGCAGATGGCAGGCTTGCAGAATCGATTCGATCAGGCCTAGACCTTCGGCCTGCAAGTCCTTGGCGAACTCGATGATCAGGATCGCGTTCTTGGCTGACAGGCCGATGATGGTGATCAGGCCCACCTTCAAGAACACGTCATTGGGCATGTCGCGCAGCGAGGCACCGGCCAAGGCCCCCAGCAAGCCCAGCGGCACCACCAGCAAAACAGCCAAGGGGATGGTCCAGCTCTCGTACAGCGCGGCCAGACACAGGAACACCGCCAGCAGCGAGAACACCAGCAGAATCGTTGCCTGCGAGCCCGAGAGCTTTTCTTCACGCGACAGGCCGGTCCACTCGAAGCCGATACCGGCCGGCAGCTTGGCGATCATCTGCTCCAGCTCCTTCATGGCGTCGCCGGTGGATGCACCCAGCGCCGCATCGCCGGCCAGACGCATCGCCGGGTAGCCGTTGTAGCGCACCGCCTGCATCTGACCGCTGCTCCAATGCGTGGTCGCGAAGGCCGCCAGCGGCACGCTCTTGCCCAGATTGTTGTTGACATTCAGCTTGAGCAAGTCCTCGGGCTTCATCCGCGCGGCTGCCTCGGCCTGCACGATCACCCGCTGCAACCGGCCGCTGCTCGGGAAGTCATTGATATAGGCCGAACCCAGCTGGGTGCCTATCACCGCCGCCACCGATTCATAGGCAACGCCCAGCGCATTCGCCTTGTCGCGGTCGATCTCGACCTGCAACTGGGGCGCATCTTCCAGGCCGTCCGGCCGCATGCCGGTGATCACCTTGCTCTTGGCGGCCATGCCCATCAACTGATTGCGCGCATTCAACAAGGCCTCGTGACCGAGACCCGCGCGGTCTTGCAGACGCAGGGCAAAGCCTGAAGCGGTGCCCAGCTCGGGGATGGGCGGCGGCGACAGCGGGTAGATGAAGGCATCGCGCACCGCCATCATCGCGCCGAAGGCACGCCCGGCCAGCGCCTGTGCGCTGTGCTCGGGGCCATGGCGTTCGCTCCAGGGTTTCAGCGGCACAAACACCAGCGCCGCGTTCTGCCCCTGACCCGAAAAGGAGAAACCGATCACGCCGACGGTGGCCTGCACCTCGGGCTGCTTGAGCATGAAGTCTTCCACCTGCTTGACCGCCGCCTCGGTGCGGTTGGTCGTCGCACCCGGCGGCAGCTGCACATTGACGATCAGATAACCCTGATCTTCATTGGGCAAGAAGGAAGTCGGCATACGCACATAGAGCACGCCGACCACGGCCACAAGCGCCACATAGATGAGCAGCACACGCCCGCTGCGGCGCAGCAGCTTGGCGACCCAGCCTTCATAGCCCTTGGCGGTGCGCGAGAAGCCGCGATTGAACCAGCCGAAGAAGCCGGTCTTGGCATGCGCATGGCCGGCCTGCACGGGCTTGAGCAGCGTCGCGCACAGCGCCGGCGTCAGCGTCAGCGCCATCAGCGCGGACAAGAGCATCGCCGCCACCATCGCGAGCGAAAACTGCCGGTAGATATTGCCGACCGACCCGGCGAAGAAGGCCATCGGCACGAAAACCGACACCAGCACCACGGTGATGCCGATGATCGCGCCGGAGATCTGCCCCATCGCCTTGCGGGTCGCCTCCAGCGGCGACAGCCCTTCCTCGTTCATGATGCGTTCGACGTTCTCCACCAC
Source organism: Roseateles oligotrophus (assembly GCF_025717515.1). GTDB lineage: Bacteria > Pseudomonadota > Gammaproteobacteria > Burkholderiales > Burkholderiaceae_C > Paucibacter_A > Paucibacter_A oligotrophus. The sequence continues at coordinate 424,288 of NZ_JAJIRN010000007.1, read as the reverse complement.
CACGATCGCATCATCGACCAAAATGCCGATCGCCAGCACCATGCCGAACAGCGTCAGCACATTGATGGAAAAACCCATCGTCAACATGATGGCGAAGGTGCCCAGCAGCGCAATCGGCACGACCAGGGTCGGAATCAGCGTGTAGCGCCAGTTCTGCAGGAACAGGAACATCACCAGGAAGACCAGCACGATGGCCTCGATCAAGGTCATCACCACCTGCTTGATCGAGATGTCGACGAACTTGGACGAGTCGTAAGGGATCTCGTAGTTGACGTCCTCGGGGAAGTAGCGCTGCAACTCCAGCATGCGAGCCTTGACCGCATCGGCGGCCGCCAGCGCATTGCCACTCGGCGCCAGCTGGATGCCGATGCCGGTGGAGGGCTTGCCGTTCAGGCGCGAGTAGGAACCATAGCTTTGACCGCCCAGTTCGATGCGCGCGACGTCCTTCAGTCGCACGCTCGATCCGTCGGCGTTGGCGCGCAGCACCACGTTCTGGAACTGCGCGGCGCTTTCCAGCTGACCCTTGACCACCACGGTGGCCGACATGGTCTGGCTGGACAGATTCGGCAGATCACCGAGCGTGCCGGCCGGCACCAGCGCATTCTGATTGCGGATCGCGTTATTGACCTCGGACGGGCTGATATTGAAGGACAGCATCTTGGCCGGATCCAGCCAGATGCGCATCGCCCGCTCGGTGCCAAACAGCTGAGCCTGGCCAATGCCGGGCAGGCGCTGGATCTCGGGGATGATGTTGCGCGAGGCGTAATCACCCAACTGCACGGGATCCATCGTCCCATGCTTGGACGACAAGGTGACGAACAACAAGAAGTTGCTGCGCGCCTTGTCCACCCGCACGCCCTGCTGCACCACGGCGGCCGGCAGGCGCGGCGTGGCACGGCCCAAGCGGTTCTGGATTTCGACTTGAGCCAGGTCGATGTTGGTGCCGGGCTCAAAGGTCACGGTGATCGCACCGGTGCCATTGGCCTGGCTGACCGACTCCAGATAGGCCAGGCCGGGCGCGCCATTGAGCTCTTGCTCGATCACGGAAATAACGCTCTCGTCCAGCGTCTTGGCGGAAGCTCCCGGATAGATGGCGCTGATGACCAGCGACGGCGGCGCCACGGTCGGGTACTGGGCGACCGGCAGTTTGGTGATGGCGACAGCGCCAAACACCAAAATGAACAGCGCAATCACCCAGGCAAAAATCGGTCGATCAATGAAAAAACGTGCCATTGCGTGATCCTCGGCTTATTTGCTTGAAGGGTTGGCGGCCGAGGCGGCAGACAAGGGTGCAGCGCTCCAAGGCACCGGCGTCACCGGCGCGCCGGGCACGAACATCTTCTGGAAGCCGTCAACAATGACCTGCTCGCCGACCTTCAGACCGTCCAGCACCACCCATTGATTGCCGGCAGCCTGGCCGATCTTGACCATGCGGTTCAGCGGCTTGTTGTCGGGGCCGATGACCAGCACCGAGTCCCCCTGATTACCGCGCTTGACGGCTTGCTGCGGCAGCAAAATACCGGCCGGCAACTCGGCCTGCACCAGGCGCACCCGCACATATTGGCCGGGCAAGAGCTGAGCCTCGGCATTGGCCACCTCGGCGCGCAGCATCACCTGGCCGGAGCTCGGGTCGACGCTCAAATCGGTGAAGAGCAGTCGGCCGGCTTGCTTGAGCTCGCTGCCGTCGTCCAGCACGATGCGCACTTCGGCCGCAGGCTGGCCGGTCTTGGATGCGAGCTTGCGCAACTGGCCGGCATTGAGCGCTCGGCGCATTTGCTGCACCTCGTTGGCGCTCTGGGTGAAATTGACAAACACGCTGGAGGTCTGCTGAACCAGGGCCAGCTGGGTCGCCTCGGCGGCGCTGACCAACGCGCCCTCGGTCACCAGCGCGCGGCCAATGCGGCCGGAAATCGGGGCCGTCACATGGGCATAGTCCAGATTCAGCTTGGCACCGGTGATGGCGGCCTTTGCGGCGGCCACATCGGCCTCGGCGGATTTGGCGCTAGCAACCGAAATCAAATATTCCTGCTGCGAAATGGCCCGGCCTTCGTACAAAGGCTTGTTGCGCTCGGCTTGAGCGGCCGCCTGGCTCAGATTGGCCTGCGCCTTGGCCAAGTTGGCTTGAGCGCTGTCGAGTGCAGCCTGGTAGGGCGCCGGGTCGATCTGGAACAAGGCCTGGCCGGCTTTGACTTCGGCCCCTTCCGTGAACAAGCGCTTGAGCACCACGCCATTGACGCGCGCCCTCACCTGCGCGGTACGCAAGGCCTCGACCCGGCCAGGCAATTCGGTCTGCAAGGCCACGGCCTGCTGCTGCGCGCTGATCACGCCAACCTGAGGCGGTGGAGGGGCGCCGCCGCCAGCGGCGGGCCTATCACCCGTGCCGCCGCCGCAAGCCGTCAATGCGGCAGCCACGGCGATGACCAAGGGAATCAGGTAGAGAACCCGAGCGCCGGTACTCAGCGCGCGTGGGGTCAAGGATGCGTTTTTTGTCGGCATGGTGATGGGAGGCAAATGTGTAGAAGCAACTGAACAAGAATGGCTCGCATTCTATACATACATCCGCGTATGTATGTAAACGAGGTTAAAATATCCTCACGATGGCCAGGAAAACCAAACTCGAAGCCCAGGAAACGCGCAACAGCTTGCTCGACGCGGCGGAGTTGCTGTTCCAGCAACGCGGTGTTTCGCGCTGCTCGCTGCAAGACATTGCCTTGGCGGCGGGCGTGACGCGCGGGGCGATCTACTGGCATTTTCAGGACAAGGCCGAGTTGTTCAACGCCATGATGGAGCGCGCCACCATGCCGCTCGAAGAAGGCATGCACCCGCCCAGCGCGGCCGCAGCCCACCTGACGCTGACGGAATTGCGTTGGGGTTTGGTCAACGTTTTCTACTCGGCCATGCACAACGAACGCACCCGCCGTGTGTTTGAAATCGCGATGCAAAAGGTCGAGTACACCGGCGAGATGCAGGCCTTGCAAGAACGCAAACTGGCCGCGCACCGCGAATGGCGCGAGCAAAACCGTGCCGCGTTCAATCACGCCGTCGGCTTAGGGCAATTGCCAGCCAGCCTGGATACCCGCGTTGCCGCGCTGTCCTTGGTGGCCCTCGTGGACGGCTTGCTGCACCAATGGATGATGGACCCCAGCTCTTTCGACCTGCTGGAAGTCGGGCACGCTGCTGTGGAAGGCTTCTTGACCAGCTTGGCCTCCAAGGACGCCAATTTGCTGCCGCCGATGAGCCAGGAAGAACGCGCACGCCTGGGCCAGGTCGGCATTTGCCGGCGCAGCAGCGAGCCTGGCGCCTGACAAAACGCCCGCGTCATGAAGAAAGTCCGCCACATGCGGGCGCTAAGCCCTTGATTTTTGCCGGCAATCAGCGGGTTTGCCCCAAGTCAGGGACAATCACGGGTTGCTCTCCAAAGAATTGCCGCCGTGTCCGCACACCCAACCCTCACCGCACCGAAACCCGTCAAGGCCCTGACGGCCTACCGCCCGTTCTGGGCCAAGCGTTTTGGTCACGCTCCTTTTCTGCCCATGAGCCGGGCCGAGATGGATCAGCTCGGCTGGGATTCCTGCGACATCATCATCGTCACCGGCGACGCCTATGTGGACCACCCGAGCTTCGGCATGGCCGTCATCGGCCGCACGCTGGAGGCGCAAGGCTTTCGGGTCGGCATCATTGCGCAACCCGACTGGCAAAGTGCCGAGCCGTTCAAGGCCTTGGGCAAACCGAATCTGTTCTTCGGCATCGCCGCCGGCAATATGGATTCGATGATCAACCGCTACACGGCCGACCGCAAGATCCGCAGCGATGACGTCTACACCCCCGGCGGTCAGGGCGGCAGCCGACCCGACCGCGCCGTGCTGGTCTACACCCAGCGCTGCAAAGAAGCCTGGAACGAGGTGCCCATCGTGATCGGCGGCATCGAGGCCTCGCTGCGCCGCATCGCGCATTACGACTATTGGCAAGACAAAGTGCGCCGCTCGGTGCTGGTTGACTCCAAGGCCGATCTCTTGGTCTACGGCAATGCCGAGCGGGCGATCGTCGAGATTGCGCACCGGCTGGCTGCCCGGCAGTCGATCTCGTCCATCACCGATGTACGCGGCACCTCGTTTATGCGCCGCACCGACGACCCCAGCTCGCACGAATGGTTCGAGCTGGACTCATCCTCGGTCGACCTGCCCGGCCGCATCGACGCGCATATCAGCCCTTATCAAACGATCGAAGAAACCGCCACCGACAAGGCCGCTGCTTGTGTGACCGGCCAGGTCAAGGCACCCGCTGGCGATGGCAGCAAGCCGATCAAGATCGTGCGAATGGCCAGCGCGGCTGTGGCTGCGGCACCCTTGTCAGGCAAGATTCAAATGCCCGCGCGCGAACGCACCGTGGTGCGCCTACCGTCCTATGAGCAGGTCAAAAGCGACCCGGTTTTGTACGCCCATGCCAACCGCGTCTTGCACCTGGAAACCAACCCCGGCAATGCGCGCGCCCTGGTGCAAAAACATGGTGAGCGTGATGTCTGGATCAACCCGCCGCCGATCCCGCTGACGACGGCCGAGATGGACCATGTGTTCGATCTGAACTATGCCCGCGCGCCGCACCCGAGCTATGCCGACGAGAACGGCAGCCATGACCATGTGACCAAGATCCCGGCCTGGGAGATGATCCGCTTCAGCGTCAACATCATGCGCGGCTGCTTCGGCGGTTGCACCTTCTGCTCGATTACCGAGCACGAAGGCCGCATCATCCAGAGCCGCAGCGAAGACTCGGTGATTCGCGAAATCGAGGAGATGCGCGACAAGGTCAAGGGCTTCACCGGCGTCGTCTCCGACCTCGGCGGGCCGACCGCCAATATGTACCGCATCGGCTGCAAGTCGCCCGAGATCGAGGCCGCTTGCCGCAAGCCGTCCTGCGTCTACCCCGGCATCTGCCAGAACCTCAACACCAACCACGATCCGCTGATCAAGATGTACCGCCGCGCACGGGCCTTGAAGGGCGTGAAGAAGATTCTGATCAGCTCGGGCCTGCGCTACGACCTGGCGATCAAGTCGCCCGAGTATGTGAAAGAGCTGGTCACCCACCATGTGGGCGGCTATCTGAAGATCGCGCCCGAGCACACCGAGGGCGGGCCGCTGACCAAGATGATGAAGCCCGGCATCGGCACCTACGACAAGTTCAAGCAGATGTTCGAGCAGGCCAGCGAGGAGGCCGGCAAGAAGCAGTATCTGATCCCCTACTTTATCGCCGCCCACCCGGGCACGTCCGACGAGGACATGATGAATCTGGCGGTCTGGCTGAAGAAGAACGGCTTCCGCGCCGACCAGGTGCAGACCTTCTACCCCAGCCCGATGGCCACCGCCACGGCGATGTATCACACCAGCAAGAACCCGCTGAAGAAGATCACCCGCGACGCGGCCACCTCGGAGACGGTGGACATCGTGCGCGGTGATCGCCGTCGGCGCCTGCACAAGGCGTTTTTGCGCTATCACGATGCGAACAACTGGCCGCTCTTGCGCGAAGCCTTGCAGACCATGGGTCGGGCCGACCTGATCGGTAACGGCAAATATCATCTGATCCCGACCTATCAGCCGGTCACCGATGGCGCTTATGAAAGTGCCAGGCGCAAAAATTCGACCCCGACCGGGGTCAGCAAGACAGCGGGCAGCAAGACGGCCGGCGGCAAACCGCGTCCAGGTCAGATCCTGACTCAACACACCGGCCTGCCGCCGCGGGATAACGGGTCGCGGCCGGCGCCTCGCCGATCGAGTTCAACGACGACGGTCAGCAGCGGCGTGCGGCGCTCGCAAACAAAACGCTGATTGGCAATTGCTTCAGGGCTTGGCGCGCAAGGAACTCATCAAACGCGCCAGACGCAGACCAAGCGCGGCGAAGCTCAGGACCCGGCCGACAAAACCCGGGCGGCGCAAGCCCGTCACCATCAGCAAGGCGCCGGCCAGACCACCGGCCGCGCCGACCCAGCCCATGGGTTTGAGCAAGGCTTGAGCTTCGCTATGCATTTCGGCGCGCAACTCGATATTGCGCAGGCGCAAGGCCAGTTGACGTTGCTGAAGTTCAACCAATTCGCGTGTAAACATTCAGGGCTCCAAGGCGTTGCGGTCACGCCCCAACTCGGCCACGCTGCCGGCAAAGGCGCCGCCGGGCTGGCTCAACTGGCGCTCTGCGCGACCCCAGCAAAGCCAGGCCAGGCCCAGGTAAAGCAGACCCAAAACCAGCGCCGTCAGCCAACGCCAAGTCTCGGGCGTCACCAGCAATAGGCATAGGCTCAACATGCCCAGCGCTGCTGCGGCCAGGAGCAAAGCCAAGAGCGACTGAATCAGGGCGCTGAAAAGCCTGAGCTTTTCGGCCTCGAATTCCAGTGATATCTGCTCGATACGGATCTGCACCATCTCCAATCCATGCCCGAAAAAACGCCGCAAGGAAACCATCAACCCTGCACCTGGCGCGGCCTCTGCATCACCTCGCTGCTTGCTCCCCGGCTCGCTCGTCATATTTTTCTCCAAAAAATCATCTTGCCGCGCTAATCGTTTGATCAATGCTGCTGCAAATCGTCTATAACCGCAAACAATGCCAGCAAGAACGTTGCTTCATAGGCAATTTCGCTGATGGTGGCAGGGTCCAAAATGAAATACCCTTAAGCTATTGTCAATCCATAGGCTGGAGCACAGGCCCTCATGCGCGAGACAAACAGTCCGGCCAAGTCCGAACATCAGGACGACGACGATCTATTGGAATTTTTGGATGGCCCCGAACACGGCGAGGCCAGCGATCACTCATCGAGTCAGCCTTGGCGTGTCTTGATCGTCGATGACGACGGGGACGTCCATAAAGCCACCGAGCTTGCGATGCAAGGCTTGCTGGTTGAAGGCCTGCCACTAACCTTCTTGCACGCCAACTCGGCGGCCGAGGCCAGACAAGTGCTGGCCAGCGAAGGCGATCTGGCGGTCGTTTTGCTGGACGTCGTGATGGAATCCGAAGACGCGGGCCTGCAACTGGTTCGCTACATCCGTGACGATTTACGACTTGGCGCCGTGCGCATCATCTTGCGCACCGGCCAGCCCGGCTATGCACCCGAGATCGAAACGGTGCAGGCCTATGACATCAACGATTACAAGACCAAATCCGAGCTGACGCGCACGCGGCTGTACACGGTTTTGACGGCCGCAATCCGCTCCTATCGCCAGATCTGCTCTTTGGATTCGAACCGGCGCGGCCTGGAAATGATCGTCGAGGCCAGCACCGAATTGAGCCGACTGCGCGGTCTGCACCGCTTTGCCGAGGGGGTCGTCACCCAACTCTGCGCGATGTTGGGCATCTTGCCCGAGGGCATGGTCTGCGCACAGATGGAAAACGAAGCCGAGACGGATGTGCGCATCGTCGCGGCAGCCGGCCAGTACAGCGGGCTGATCAATTGTTCGCTCGCCTTGGTGCCGATCAAAACGGTGCGTGAGCGTCTGCAACGCTGTTTGACCCAGCGCGAGAACATCTATGACGAAGGCACCTGTCTGTACTTCGGCCTTTCCAACGGGCGGCCGATGGCGGCCTTGGTCGATGTCGGACGCAAGCTCAGCGAACTCGATCAGCAACTGCTGCGGGCCTTCTGCTCCAACATCTCGGTGGGCTTCGAGAACGTCGTGCTCTACAGCAAGTTATTGGACCAAGCCTATAACGACCAACTGCTGAAGCTGCCGAATCGCAATCGCTTCGTTGAATTGCTGGACAAGAACCTCAAAGACCCGGCCGGCATCACTTTGGCCCTGATTGACCTCGACGACTTCTCCGACATCAATGATGCCTTCGGTCATCACTTCGGTGACCAGGTCTTGCAATCGGTTGTCGCCAGGCTAGGCTCCAAGCTCGGCCTGAGCACGGCGATGGCGCGCATCGGCGCCGACACCTTCGGCCTGCTGGGCGAAAACAAGGTGGTTTGCGGGGAGACCATTCAGGACGTCTTCCTGGAACCCTTCTCCGTGGCCGGCGAACGTTTGCAGTTATCGGCCACAACCGGACTGGTGCGATTGACCGAGTCGGCAGCGGTTGGCTCGGAACTCTTACTGGACGCGCAAATCGCGCTCAAGCAGGCCAAGCAGCAACACCGTGGTTCCTCCCAATATTTCTCGCCCGCCATGGGCACGGATGCGCGCGAACGCTTCAAGCTATTGAAGGGCTTGCGCGCCGGCTTTGAAGAAAACCGGCTGTTTGTCGTCTATCAACCCCAGGTTGATCTGCCCAGCGGCCAAGCCATTGGTGCCGAGGCCTTGTTGCGCTGGCGCACCGAGGACGGCAAATATGTGCCGCCGGATCAGTTCATCCCGCTGGCCGAAAAGTCGGGGCTCATCATCAGCATCGGCGAGTTCGTGCTGCGCACATCCTGCCACCAACTCAAGCGCATGCTGGAGCTCGGTTATGCCGATTTCCGTATGTGTGTGAACGTCTCTTTGGCGCAATTCCGCCATCCGGAGTTCCTGCCTGTGTTGAACCAGGCCATGCGCGACATCGGTGTGGCCGGGCGCAATCTCGAACTCGAAATCACCGAGTCGATGGCGATGGAGGACACCGAATTGGTGATGCACATCCTCGCCGACATCAAGAAACTGGGCATTACCGTCGCGATCGATGACTTTGGCACCGGCTTCTCATCGCTGAGCCATTTGCGTCAGTTGGATGTGGACAGGCTAAAAATTGACCGCGCTTTTGTACGTGAAGCGCAGACTTCAACCGCCGGCTCCACCATTGCGCAAATGGTCATCAACCTGGGTCGCGGCCTGGGACTGACGGTGATCGCCGAGGGCATCGAGACCGAAGAACAACGCTTGCTCTTGCTCAGCCTGGGTTGCCATGAAGGTCAGGGTTATTTGTTCGCCCGCCCAATGCCGGCCGACCAATTGGAAATCTGGATGGCGCAAGCCAAAACCGGCTCCGAGTAAGGCGGTGCCGGCTTTGTTTTGATTCCGACTGACTGCCGACTCAGCGTCGGCTGATCAGCATTCCCAGCAGCAGGCCCACACCGGCCGCGAGGCCGATAGCCTGCCAGGGCTTCTCGTGCACGTAGAGATCGGTGGCCCGACCCGCTGCCCGGGCCTTTTCTACCGCCGCATCCTGCAGATCTGCCAAGTTATGTTTGGCACGATCGAGGCTGGCTTGAACCTTGGCGCGCAACTCTGCTGCACCTTCGCTGGCCGAACCGGCGGTAGCGCGCAGCAAGCTCTCGGCTTCGGAAACAACGGCATGCAGATCGCTCATCAGGCGATCGCTATGGGCTTGATTGACTTCGGACATGGCAATGTTCTCCTTGGCTACAAAAATCTCACCCCGTAACTTAACACCTCTTTTCAAGGCATGGGCGCCGGGCCATTGATTTGAATCAAAGCCCGGCGCCGGCGACAAAGCCGACAGCTAGGCAATCTCAGTTCAACAAGCCTTCGGCCGGCACATATTCATAGCCCAGATCGCGCGCCACCGCCTCGTAGGTCAACTGGCCCAGCGCCACATTGAGACCCGCGCAGAGATAGGCGTTGTCGTTCAAGGCCCGGCGCCAGCCCTTGTCGGCGAGCGCCACCGCATGAGCGATGGTGGCGTTGTTCAATGCAAAGGTCGAGGTGCGTGCCACAGCGCCGGGCATATTGGCGACGCAGTAATGGACGACACCGTCAACCACAAAGGTCGGATCGGCATGCGTGGTCGCGTGCGAGGTCTCGAAGCAGCCGCCCTGATCGATCGCCACATCGACCACTACCGCACCCTTTTTCATGCGCGAGATCATCTCGCGTGTGACCAGCTTGGGCGCCGCCGCACCGGGAATCAACACGCCGCCGATCACCAGGTCGGCCGCCAGCACCGACTCCTCCAGGCTCTGCACATTCGAATAGCCGGTGCTGATGCGGTTGCCAAAGACCAAGTCCAGCTGCCGCAGGCGATCGACGTTACGGTCCAGCACGGTCACGCGCGCGCCCATGCCCACGGCCATTTGCAGCGCATGGGTGCCGACCACGCCGGCGCCGATGATCACCACATGCGCGGGGGCAACACCTGGCACCCCGCCCAGCAACACGCCCATGCCGCCCTTGCTCTTTTCCAGGTGGGCCGCGCCGGCCTGAATCGACATGCGCCCGGCCACCTCGCTCATAGGCGCCAGCAGCGGCAGACCGCCGCCGGGCCCGGTGACGGTTTCATAGGCGATACAGACCGCGCCCGACTTGACCAAGGCGGCGGTCTGCTCCGGATCGGGTGCCAGGTGCAGATAGGTGTAAAGAATCTGGCCTTCGCGCAACATCGCGCATTCCTGCGGCTGCGGCTCCTTGACCTTGACGATCATGTCGGCCTGCGCAAACACCGCCTGCGCATCCGGCGCGATGCTGGCGCCGGCCGCCACGTAATGCTCATCCAGCAGGCCGATGGCCGCACCGGCACCGGTCTGCACCAGCACCTGGTGGCCGCGCGAGGTCAGCTCGCGCACGCTGGCCGGAGTCAGGCCAACGCGGTATTCGTGATTCTTGATTTCCTTAGGGCATCCGACTTTCATGCTTGTCTCCAGGGCCAAGGTGGCTTGTTGTGGTCTCGCTTTGTACGCCCAAGCTCGCTCACTAGGCAAGCTTGATTTGATTCGCTTCAGCCTCATTAGCACCGCTTATACGGGCATGCCAAAGGCTCAAAGCTAAGTCACAATCACCACGCACCCTAACCATGCCAAGGAACGCTCATGTCCCTCTGCAAGATCCTCGTCGCCCAGGGCGGTGGCCCGACCGCCGTCATCAATCAATCCTTGGTCGGCGTCGTGCTCGAAGCGCGCCGCCAGCACCAGGTCGGCCTGGTCTACGGCGCCCGCCACGGCGTGCGCGGCATCATCAACGAAGACTTCGTCGACCTGACGCAGGAAACCAGCCACAACCTCGAACTGGTGGCACAGACGCCGAGCTCCGCCCTGGGCTCGACGCGCGACAAACCCGACGCCGCTTACTGCCACAAGATCTTCAAGGTCTTGCAGGCCCATGGCATCACGCATTTTTTCTATATCGGCGGCAATGACTCGTCCGACACCGTGCGCATCGTCAGCGAAGAAGCCGCCGCGGCAAGCTACCCGCTACGCTGCATCCACATCCCCAAGACGATTGACAACGACCTGGTCGGCAATGACCACACGCCCGGCTTCCCCTCGGCCGCGCGCTTTGTGGCCCAGGCTTTTGCCGGCGCCAACCTCGACAACGCGGCGCTGCCCGGCGTCTATGTCGGCGTGGTGATGGGCCGACATGCCGGCTTTCTGACCGCCGCCTCGGCCTTGGGCAAGAAGTTCCCCGACGACGGCCCGCACCTGATTTATTTGCCCGAGCGCGTGTTCGACTTGCAGCAATTCCTGGCCGATGTGAAGGCGACCTACGAGCGGTTTGGGCGCTGCGTGATCGCCGTCTCCGAAGGCATCCACGACGCCTCCGGCCAGCCGATTGCCGCGCAGCTGGCCAGGGATCTGGAACGCGACGACCACGGCAATGTGCAACTGTCCGGCAACGGCGCGCTGGCCGATCTGCTGTGCGAAGAGATCAAAGACAAGCTCGGCATCAAGCGGGTGCGCGGCGACACCTTCGGCTATCTGCAGCGCAGTTTCATCGGCTGTGTGTCGGATGTGGACCAGCGCGAGGCCCGCGAGGTCGGTGAAAAAGCGGTGCAGTTTGCCTTCAATGCCGGCCGCGACGGTTCGGTCGCCATCAAACGCAGCGGCTACTACTCGGTCGATTACGAGTTACTTCCGCTGACCGCCGTCGCCGGCAAAACCCGCGTGATGGAGGACGAGTTCATTGCGGCCAGCGGTACCGATGTCACCGATGCCTTCCGCCTCTACCTGCGCCCACTCTTGGGCTCCGGCCTGCCGGACGCCTTCCGGCTGCGCCCCAACCCGGTGGCCAAGGTACTCAATCCAGAATGAATATGCAAAACACCCTGCCCTCGCCCTCACTCTTACCTGGCAGCGGCCGCCTCATCCTCGGCTGCATGGGCATGGGCAGTGACTGGCAAGGCGGCGCCGTTACCGAAAGCCATATCGCGCAAGCCCATGCGGCGCTGGAAGCCGCACGCGAAATCGGCATCACGCTGTTCGACCATGCCGACATCTACAAACGCGGCACCGCCGAGCAATGTTTCGGCGAACTGCTGCGCCGCCAGCCGTCGCTGCGCGACGACATCCTCTTGCAGAGCAAATGCGGCATTCGCTTCGCCGATGACGCCGGGCCGGCCCGTTATGACTTGTCCGGCGCCTACATCGTGGCCGCCGCCGAGGCCAGCTTGCGGCGCCTCGGCGTCGAGCATCTGGACATCCTGCTGCTGCACCGCCCCGACCCCTTGATGGAGCCGCAGGAGATTGCCGAAGCCTTCAGCCGATTGCGCAGCGCTGGCAAGGTGCGCTTTTTTGGCGTCTCGAATATGCAGGCCGGTCAAATGCGCTGGCTGCAACAGGCCTTGGATGCGCCGCTGGTGGCCAATCAACTGGAAATGAGCCTGGCCAAGTTGGACTGGCTGGACCACGACAGTACTTTCAACGACCCGCAAAACACCAGCGCCCTGCCCTGGGCCGGCACGCTGCAGTATTGCCAACAGCAAGGCATTCAGCTGCAGGCCTGGAGCCCTTTGGCACAAGGCATTTTCAGCGGCGCCAAGTCAGACCGCGCCAGCCCGACCCAGCAGGCCACCGCCAAACTGGTGCTGAGCATGGCCGAACAATATGCGGTGAGCGCGGAGAGCATCGTGCTGGCCTGGCTGCTGCGCCACCCGGCGGGCATACAGGCGGTCATCGGCAGCACAAGGCCCGATCGAATTCGCGCTTGCGCCGCTGCCACAACCCTTCAACTGAGCCGCGACGACTGGTATCGGCTCTATCTCAGTGCGCGCGGCCAGGCCTTGCCTTAAGGCCGTCGTTGATCTCCGTTAGCAAAACAAGCGAGCAAGCTTCATGGGACAGACCATAGCCTTCACACGCCCCGACGGCGCCAACAGCACCGCCTACCTGGCCGAGGCCGACAGCAGCGAGGGGCTCAAGCGCCCAGGCCTGATTCTGATTCAAGAATGGTGGGGCTTGAACCCGCAGATTTGCGGCGTGGCCGATCGGTTCGCGGCGGCCGGTTTCACCACCCTGGCACCCGACCTCTACCGTGGCCGCCTGGCCAGCAATACCGATGAAGCCACGCATCTGAAGCGCGGCCTGGACTTTGCCGACGCCACCCACCAGGACCTGGCCGGCGCCTTGGCCTTTTTGGCCCATCATTGCACCAAGATTGGCGTGACCGGCTTTTGCATGGGCGGCGCGCTGACCATCGCCGCCTCCGTGCACCTGCCGAGCTTAAGTGCGGCCAGCTGCTTTTACGGGATCCCGCCGGCCGACTTGGCGGACCCGGCAAAGATCAAAATCCCGTTCCAGGGTCACTTTGCCAATCTGGATGACTGGATCACACCGGCCGCTGCGGATGCCTTGCAGGCCAAGCTGCCGGCCTCAGCCGAAATTTACCGTTATGCCGCCGAGCATGGCTTCTTCAACGAGCAGCGCCCCGAGGTTTATGACGCGGCCAGCGCCGAGCTGGCCTGGGCCCGCACCTTAGCTTTCTTCAACAAGCATCTGCTGGCCTGAGTGATCAGGCCGCAGCGCGTTTCGCCAGCAAGGCCCGGCCAACCCTTGACACCGGCGGCCGCCCCAGCACGCCGGAGATAAACGCGCCGGCGTCGACCAGCTTGTCGATATCGATGCCGGTCTCGATGCCCAGCCCATTGAGCATGAAGACCACGTCTTCGCTCGCCACATTGCCGGTCGCGCCCTTGGCATAAGGGCAACCGCCGAGGCCCGCCACACTGGTGTCGAAGTTATGCACGCCCATTTCCAGGCAGGCATAGATATTCGCCAGCGCCTGGCCATAGGTGTCGTGGAAATGCCCGCTGACCTCGACCAGCGGGTAATGCTTCAAGGCGCGCTCCATCGCCGCCTGTATCTTGCGAGGCGTTCCCACGCCTATGGTGTCAGCCACCCCCAGATGGTCAACGCCTATGCCCTTCATCAACAGCACCACGCGCTCCACCTGGTCGGCGTTGATGTCGCCCTCGTAAGGGCAGCCGACCGCGCAAGACAGCGCCCCGCGCACCTTGATGCCGGTCGCATGCGCAGCCTCCACCACCGGGGCGAAGCGCTCGATGCTCTCGGCAATCGAGCAGTTGATGTTCTTTTGGCTGAAAGCTTCGGACGCCGCCGCGAAGACGACGATCTCGTCCGGGCGAGTGGGCAGAGCGGCCTCCAAACCCTTCAGATTCGGCGTCAGCACCGAGTAGCGCACGCCAGGCTGGCGTTTGATCGCCGCCATCACCGCCGCGTTGTCGGCCATCTGCGGCACCCATTTCGGGCTGACAAAGCTGGTCACCTCGATCTCGCGCAGGCCGGCCAGATAAAGCATCTCGACCAGCTGCGCCTTGTGCTCGGTGGCGACCAGTTCTTTTTCGTTCTGCAGGCCGTCGCGGGGGCCGACGTCGACCAGGGTAACGCGGGAAGGCAGCGTGCTCATTGCGCTGCTTCCAAGCGCAGTAACTCGGCGCCGTCGCCGATCTGGTCACCGACCGCGAACAGCAGCTCGGCGACCACACCGTCGCGCGGCGCGCTGATCGTGTGCTCCATCTTCATCGCCTCCATCACCGCCAGCGGCTGTCCCTTGCTGACCGCATCGCCGACCTGAGCCAGGAAGCCAACCAGCTTGCCGGGCATCGGCGCGGTCAAGCGCCCGCCCTCGGCCGGGCCGCTGCCGGCGCGGGCGATCACGTCGATCTCGACCACCAGGGCCGAGCCGGTCGGCGCGAACACCGCCACCGTCTCGCCCTCGGCATAGGTCTTGACGGTGATACGCTGCTGGCTGAGGCCTTCACCCAAGAGCAACTCATGGGCTTCCAGGCTGGCCGAATTGGCGGCAAAAGCGATCGCCTCGCCGGCCACGGTCAGTTGCATGCCGCCTTGATGATGACGCGACAGCAAGACCTCGTGATGGACGCCGGCAATCTCCAGATCGAAGCGACGCGCCGAGGCGCCGTACATGCGCCAGCCGTCGCGGCGACTCCAGGGGTCACTGGTTTGCAGCGCGGCCTCGGCCGCCAGCGTATGTGCGACGACCGCCGCAGCACTGGTGCTCAGAGGCAGGCCCGGCTGCTCGAACAAGGCGGCGCGCTCGCGCTCGATCAATGCGGTGTCGAGGTCGGCGCTCGCAAAGGATGCGGTCGCGGCGCAGCGGCGTAAGAAGGCCACATTGGTTTGCAAGCCGACGATATGGGTGTCGCGCAGCGCAGCGTCCAGGCGCGCCAAGGCCTGTGCCCTGTCCTCGCCCCAGACAATCAGCTTGGCGACCATCGAGTCGTAGAAGGGGCTGATCGCGTCGCCCTCGTCCACGCCGGCATCGATGCGCACATTGCCGCGCTGGAACTTCACATGTTCGGGCCAGCGCGCCACATGCAAGGCGCCGGTGGCGGGCAGGAAGCCGGCGTCGGGGTTCTCCGCGCAGATGCGCGCCTCGATCGCGTGGCCGGTCATCGTCAGTTGTTCTTGCTTGAGCGGCAGCGGCTCGCCCGCAGCGACGCGCAATTGCCACTCGACCAGGTCCTGCCCCGTGATTGCTTCCGTCACCGGATGCTCGACCTGCAGGCGGGTGTTCATTTCCATGAAATAGAAGCGGCCGTCTTGTTCGCAGATGAACTCGACGGTGCCGGCGCCGCTATAGCCGACCGCCTTGGCCGCCGCCACCGCTGCGCCGCCCATCTGGGCGCGGCGCTCGGCCGTCATGCCCGGCGCGGGCGCTTCTTCCAGCACCTTCTGGTGGCGGCGCTGCACCGAGCAATCGCGCTCGAACAGGTAGACGCAGTCGCCGAAGTTATCGCCGAAGACCTGGATTTCGATATGGCGGGGGCGTTGCACATAACGCTCGATCAAGACTGCGTCGTCACCAAAGCTGTTGATCGCTTCGCGCTTGCAGGAGGCCAAGGCAGCGTCGAATTCGTCGCTGCTGTAAACGGCCCGCATGCCTTTGCCGCCGCCGCCGGCGCTGGCCTTGATCAGGACAGGGAAGCCGATCCGTTCGGCCTCGGCGCGCAGCAGCGCCGGGTCTTGGTCGGCGCCGTGGTAGCCGGGCACCAGCGGCACGCCGGCGGTTTCCATCAGCCGCTTGGATTCGGCTTTCAGGCCCATGGCCTGGATGGCGGCGGGGGAAGGGCCGATGAAGGCGATGCCGTTGGCGGCGCAGGCCTGGGCGAAGGCTTCGTTCTCGCTCAGGAAGCCGTAGCCGGGGTGGACGGCTTCGGCGCCGGTGGCTTTGGCCGCATCGATGATGCGCTGCCATTGCAGGTAGGAGTCGCGGGGGGCGGGGCCGCCGATCAGGATGGCCTCGTCGCAGGCCTGCACATGCTTGGCTTTGGCGTCGGCGTCGGAGTAGACGGCGACGGTTTTGATGCCCATTCGGCGGGCAGTGGCCGCGACTCGGCAGGCGATTTCGCCACGGTTGGCGATCAGGATTTTCTTGAACATTTTGTTTGTCTCCAGTCTCGTGAACTTTGAACTCTTACTTTTACTTCCAGGGTCTCTGGGACGGCCGCAATACCTTCATTTCGCCGGGGCTTCGCCGCAACATCACCATCCCTGCCAGACCGTGCCGGGTGTTCGCCCCGGCGGGCGGCCTTCTTTCTTGGGCGTCCAAGAAAGAAGGCAAAGAAACCGCCCCTGCCGCATGGCCCTTCGGGTCCGCTGTGGCGCTCAAGTTTGCCGGGCCGCGCCCAACTCACTGCGCTACGCTGCGTTCATACAAGGGGCGCGAAGCCAGCTCTTGAAGTCGCTTCGCGACGCCCTGCAAACTCTCCGCTCCTCGCCCATGCAGAAGGGGAACCCCTAAACAACCAAGCCTCGCTGCACGTCGGCAGATAAAACACTCTCCCGCGTCGTTGGAGTTCGCGTTCGCTCACTCCAACGTACCAATCCGGAATGACCTGCATTGGAAATTAAATTAAGCAGGTTAGCGCTCATGTTGGAGCAACAAGGTAATCACTGCATCAAGACGCCGACGGAGGCTGAGACACTCCTTAAAAACAGCAATCGCCAATACAAGCGCTATGCCTGAGGCTGCACCTAGGATGAGCTGTGTGTATGGCCCCGCATACGACACCATGAACACACCCCAAGCGGCCCCGAATAGCAGTGACAGCCAATAGTTCCACATCGAGAAGAACTTGGGGCGTTTGAGTACGACTTCTAGCGCCGAAGCATGGTCAGCAACGTCTTTAGCGATGCGTTCACCTTCGACCTGCGTAGCAATGTTCATCAGTTCCTCCAGAAAAACGCTTGTAAGACCTAACGTGTCGGTGAGCGCGCACATGAGGGCACGAATCCCGCGCCGATGCGCAGCGAGGCGTGAGGTATTCCGGGGTTCCCCTTCTGCATGGGCGAGGAGCGGAAGGTTTGCCGGGCGTCGCGGAGCGACTTCAAAGACTGAATTCGCGCCCCCTGTTTGAACGCAGCGTAGCGAAGTGAGTTGGGCGCGGCCCGGTAAACCTGAGCATCCGAGCGGACCCGAAGGGCCATGCGGCAGGGGCGGTTTCTTTGCCTTCTTTCTTGGCCGCCCAAGAAAGAAGGTCGCCCGCCGGGGCGAACTCCCGGCACGGTCGTACCCTGCAAAGCAATGCCCATTTAAACCGACCTCAATGCGCGTGGCAACTCACCTTCCCGCAGCCATCCTCAGCCTCGGCCTGCGGCACCAACTTCTCCTCGGTCGCACACCGCATCCCCAGCCGATCCAACAACGCCCTATCCTTCTCCGCCTGCGGATTCGACGTCGTCAGCAGCTTGTCGCCATAGAACATCGAGTTAGCTCCCGCCAAGAAACACAGCGCCTGCATGCTCTCCGGCATCTCTTCGCGCCCGGCCGACAAGCGCACCATCGCACGTGGCATCGTGATCCGCGCCACCGCGATCGAGCGGATGAACTCGAACGGATCCAGCGCCTCGGCGTCGGCCAAAGGCGTGCCCTCGACCTTGACCAAATTATTGATAGGCACCGACTCCGGATAAGGATTCAGATTGGCCAATTGCACGATCAAGCCCGCACGCTGCCCGCGCGTCTCACCCAAACCAACAATGCCGCCCGAGCAAACCTTCAGGCCCACATTGCGCACCCGGTCCAGCGTATCCAAGCGGTCCTGATAAGTGCGGGTCGTGATGATCTGCCCATAGAACTCGGGCGAGGTATCAAGGTTGTGGTTGTAGTAATCAAGGCCTGCCTCGGCCAGTTGCTCGGCCTGACCATCACCCAGCATGCCTGCGGTCAAACAGGTCTCCAGACCCATGGCCTTGACCTCCTTGACCATCTCACCAATCGCCTCCAAGTGGCGATCTTTCGGCGTGCGCCAGGCGGCACCCATGCAAAACCGCGTCGCGCCATTGGCCTTGGCCGCGCGCGCCGCTTCCAGCACTTCTTGCAAGGGGATCAACTTCTCGGCCTTCAGGCCGGTGTCGAAATGCGCCGACTGCGGGCAGTAAGCGCAGTCTTCCTCGCAGCCGCCGGTCTTGATCGACAGCAGCGTGGACAGCTGCACCGCATTGGCATCGAAGTTCTCGCGGTGCACCTGCTGGGCGCGGAACATCAGGTCATTGAAGGGCAGGTCGTACAGCGCCACGACCTCTTTGACCGTCCAGGTCTTGTTAGCCCGGCGCTCGGCGTCGGTGGTCGGGGTCAGCGACTGGATTTGATTGACGGTTTGGGAGTGGGTCATAAAAAGTAGTACTTCCTGAACTTACAAAGACAAGGCGGCTCGCGAGTGCAAGAGCGCGTGATTCAAATTCAAATGCGCGGCAACGGCCGCCGGAGTGGGGCTTTCCAAGCGAGGCACATGGCCCCAGCAAGGCGCATCCAGTGATGCGCCAAGCGCGGTCAGATTGTCGGTCAGATGCGGCATCTCGGCGTCCACCGTATTAGCTACCCAGCCGACCAGCCTCAAACCACGGGCGCGCACGGCCTCGGCCGTCAGCAGCGCATGGTTGATACAGCCCAGGCGCAGGCCGACGATCAGCACCACCGGCAGGCCGAGATCGACGGCGAGATCGGCTGTGTCCCACCCTTCACACAAAGGCACCCGAAAGCCGCCAACGCCTTCAACCAGCGCCAGCTCGCCCAAGGCGGCACTGGCGTGAATCGCGGCCAGCAAGGGCGCGCGCTCAATGCTGCGGCCCTCCAAGGCGGCGGCAATATGCGGCGCGCAGGCGGCGCGGAATTGCAAGGGGCCGACCTGGTCCGCCGTCATGCCGATGTTTTGAGCCGCATGCAGGCGCTGCACATCCTCGTTGACCCATTGGCCATCTACAAATTCTTGGCCGGCCGCCAAAGGCTTGATCGGAGCCACCCGCAGGCCCGCCTGCGTGAAGGCGAAGGTCAGCCCGGCGGTGATGCAGGTTTTGCCGACCTCGGTGTCGGTGCCGGTGATGAAAAAGCCCTTCATGGCGTGCTGACATCCATATCTGCGGCCGCCGCAGCCAGCGCCAGCAAGAGCCGATCCACATCCGCCTCGACGTGCGTGGCGCACAAGGTAATGCGCAGCCGCGCCTCACCGGCCGGCACGGTCGGCGGACGGATGCCGGGCACGCGCAGGCCCTCACGCTCAAGCCTTGCCGCCAGCGCCATCACCTCGGCATTGCCGCCGATGATCAGCGGCTGCACGGGGGTGTCGGATGGGGCCAAGCGCCAGCCCAAGGCCGGGTGCCGCGCCAACATCGCCGCTATGCCGACGCGCAACTGCGCTTGCAAGCGGCGCAAGTTGGCGCGCCGCTCGGCACCTAAGTCGCTCTCGATCAAAGCCAGGCTGGTCAGCAAGGCATGCTCGATGGCCGGCGGCGAGGCGGTCGAAAAAATGTAGTTGCGGGCCGCCTGCAGCAAATAGTCGGTGATGGTGGCATGCGCCACCACAAAGGCCCCGGCCAAGCCGGCCGCCTTACCCAGCGTGCCGACCAGAATCAAGCGTTCGCTGCGCAGCTTGAAATGTTCCAGCGAGCCGCGGCCGCGCTCACCCAGCACGCCAAAGCCATGCGCATCGTCAACGATCAGCCAGGCGTCGAAGTCATCGGCCAGCGCCAGCAACTCGGGCAGCGGGGCCAGGTCCCCATCCATGCTGAAGACCGCATCGGTGACGATCAGCTTGACCTTGGCTTGGCTGGCCGCCAGCAGGCCGCGCAGCTGCGCCACATCGGCATGGGCATAACGCGTCACTTGCGCGCGCGCGAGCCGGCTGCCGTCGATCAGCGAGGCATGATTCCAGGCTTCCGAAAAGATCTCGGTCTGCTCGTCGCCCAAGGCGGTGACGACGGCCAAGTTCGCCATATAGCCGGTACAAAAACCCAAGGCCTTGGCTTCCGGGATATGCGGAGCCATCCAAGCGGACAAGGTCTCGGCGACTTGCTCATGAGCGCGGCTATGGCCGCTGATCAAGGGCGAAGCGCCGGAGCCGCCGCCATAGATCATCGCGCCTTCGATCAGAGCTGCGGTGATCTGCGGCTCGGCCGCCAGGCCCAGATAGTCATTCGAGCAGAACATCAATAACTCACGCGTCACGCCGTCGGCCCCGCGCACCTGCTGGCGCGGCGCGGTCGGGCTCTCGGCTTGGCGCAGAAAGCGGGTCAGGCTTTGCGCCTCGATCGCCGAGAGCTTGGCCCGCAGATGCTCAAGCAACATGGGCGTCGTCCTTTGCGCTAACGGTAGGGTTCATCGGCTGAGCCAAGACCTCGTCCAGGGTCGAGCGCAACGCCTGCACCAGGAAGGCGGCAATCTCGGCATCGACCACATAGGGCGGCATCAGATAGACCGTGTTGCCGATCGGCCGAATCAGCAGCTGATGCGCTCTTGCGGCGAGATGAAAACGCTCAGCAAAGCGCAGGCCGGCGTCTTGCACATCAAAAGCCAGCACCATGCCGAGTTGGCGCAAATGGCGGACGCGCGGATGCGAGGCCAGCGGCGCGAAGGCCTCGGCCAAGAGCTGCGACTGCAAGGCGTTGGCGTTGAGCTGACCCGCATCGAAGCGGTCCAGCACCGCATTCGCCGCCGCGCAGGCCAGGGCATTGCCGGTATAGGAATGCGAATGCAAAAAGCCGCGCGTGACGTCCTCGCTCCAGAAGGCCTGATAGACCGCCTCGGTGGTCAACACCAGGGACAGAGGCAGCGTGCCGCCGGTGATGCCTTTGGAGAGCAAGATGAAATCCGGCCAGTCGGCTTTGCATTGCGGCCGCGTCTGTTCAAACGCAAAGAACGTGCCCGTGCGTCCGCAACCCATCGCGATTTCGTCAACGATCAGGTGCACCTCAAACTCGGTACAAAGCTTGCGCAGGCCGCGCAGATAGTCGGCCGAATACATCACCATGCCGGCAGCGCCCTGTACCAGCGGCTCGACGATGACGGCGGCGATGTGCTCGCTGCGCCCGGCCAGCAGCTCGCGCATCGCGGCCAGTGCAGCTGCTTCGTTAGCAAGGCGACTGTCGGGTGACATCACGATATGCGCACGCATCAGCAGCGGGTCATAGGCGTCGCGGAATACCGCCACATCGGTGACGGCCAAGGCGCCTATGGTTTCACCGTGATAGCCGTTCTTCAGGCAGACGAATTCGCGCTTGTCGCCCCGCCCCAGATTGCGCCAGCTATGAAAGCTCTGCTTGAGCGCAATCTCGACCGCGCTGGCACCGTCACTGCCAAAGAAGACATGTCCTAAGGCCCCACCCGTGCGCGCACTCAAGCGCTCGGCCAGGCGCACCGCCGGTGCATGGGTGCAGCCGGCCAGCATCACATGCGGCAAGGTGTCGAGCTGCTGCTTGATGGCCTCGTTCAGGCCAGCATCGGCATGGCCGAACAGATTGACCCACCAGCTGCTGTTGGCGTCGAAATAGCGAGCGCCATCAAAGTCATACAACCAAGGGCCGGCGCCGCGCGCGATGGCCAAGGGCGGCACCACCGCCGCCCGCGCCATCTGCGTGCAAGGGTGCCAGACGGCGGCCAGGCTGCGCTGCTGCCAATCTTGTTGAATAGACATCGTCATTGAATTTATGCGGCCGGTTCATCAAGCCAGCCAAGCCGGCCGGCTCTTGTTCAGGAAGCTCTGCACGCCCTCGCGGCCCTCGGCACTGGCGCGGATGTCGGCGATGCGGCGGGCGGTGTCGTCGCGCAGCGCCGGTGTGATGTGCTTGTCAGCCACATCCTGCACCAAGCGTTTGCAGGCGCGCACCGCTTGCGGTCCGTTGGCGGCGATGGCGGCGGCGATCGCGCCCACCTTCTCGTCCAAGCCCTCGGCCGTGGCCAGTTCATGCACCAGCCCCAGGCGATGGGCTTCGGCCGCGCTGAAGCGCTCGGCCGTCACGAAGTAGCGGCGCGAAGCCTGCTCGCCCAAGGCCCGCACCACATAGGGGCCGATGGTGGCGGGCAACAAACCCAGCTTGGCCTCGGACAGGCAAAAGCCCGCCGACTCCACCGCCACCACCACATCGCACACCGACACCAGGCCGACGCCGCCGGCATAGACATCGCCCTGCACGCGGGCGATCACCGGCACCGGGCAGCTGTAAATCGTCCACAGCATTTCGGCCAGCAGCGCCGCATCGGCGTGGTTCTGCTCCCAGCTGAAGCCCGCCATCGCCTTCATCCAATTGAGGTCCGCGCCGGCGCAAAAGGCCTTGCCTTCGGCGGCCAGCACGACGGCACGCAGGGTCGGGTCTTGCCCTAGCTCGGCGAAGGCCGCAGTCAGCTCGGCGATCACTACTTCATTGAAGGCATTGCGGACATCGGGGCGATTGAGGCTGACGCGGGCGATATGGCCGGCCAGGCCTTCGCGTTGCACCCGTATCGTTTGATAGTTACTGCTATTCATTGAGGCCTCCAGACCACTTTGTCATCGACGGCGTAAAAGCTGCACGGTTTGCCCTTGCGTTTTTGGCAAAAGCCCAAGGCGCGGGACAAAACATCCTCACCACTCGCATAGCCAAACTCACCATCGCTATTGAGCGCAAAGGCGCGTGGCGGCTTGGACAGCAAAAACTTCTTGTAGCCCTCATGAGCGGTAAATGAATGCAATGGCAGTGCTTCCACATCGCTCAGCGGCGCGAACTCGGTGCCGGGCGGCGGCTTCATGACGCCGCTCTGGCTGAAGCCTTGCTGGGTAAGAAATTCATCAACCAAAGGCTGCCAGACATCATTGGCGGCGGCAAAGAGGCGATGTCCATCATCGCCGATGGCGGGCAAGAGCCGGTAATCCACCAAGCCACCGCCGCTTCTATAGGCCTCGGCCCAGTCGCGACTGTGGCGCGGGGCAAAGTACATATCGTTCTCGGTGTAGATCCACAGCGTCGGCGTCGGCGCCTCGGCACCGGCATTGAGTTCGCCGTAGCTTTGGAACAGACGTTTCAATTGCGCCGGCTGGCAAGGCTCACCGCGGTGCACGGTCGGGCTACCACCATGGCCGCCGGCGAAGTTGATCGCTGCCACCAAACCCGGCGGACGCATCGCCGCGGCCGCCACGCTCGCAATCCCACCGACCGACTGCCCCACCAGAACCAGCCGGCTGGCATCCACATCGGGCTGAGTGGCCATCGCCTGAGCGACCGCCACGATTTGCCGAGCGGCCGCAGCCAGCGCCGGTGCGTAGTTCGGCCGGCTGCAGCCATGGCTATTTTCCGGGTCACCTTGAGACGCCAACTCGCCATAGCCCAAGCGCAAAGGCGCCGCCACGGCGAAGCCCTTGCGGACAAAAAAGCGCGCCGCCGACTCAAAGCGCTGGCGCCCATATTCGCCTCGCTTTTCGCTGTTGCGACCATGGCTGATGATCAGCAGGGGGAACGGCCCCGGCCCGTTCGGTTTGAACGTCGTCACGAGCAAGTCGCCGGCCACATCTCGCCCAAACGCGTCTTGCACGGCGACGGGTACGCGCAGCACTGCCTCGCGAATATCCTTGTGCAGTGACGTCGCATCGACTTGGGTCTCGGCACTCACCGAGCCAATAAACAGTCCCAACAAGCTCAGCATCGACAAGACGGTGGAGCGCATGGTTTGTGAAAAGTCGCGCCGCAAGTTCAGCTCCCCTCCGCCAAGGTCTTGACCATCAACACGCTGGCGTACGTCTTGCCTTCCCATTGGATCTCGCACATGGCCCGATAGCCGCTGGCGGCATAGCGGCGCTGCAGATGCTCGGCCGGCCGGGCGGTATCAAGCGCCACATAGGCCATGCCCTGCGCGCGGCCCCAAGCTTCGGCGGCCTGCATCAGGCGCGCGCCCAGGCCTTGACCCTGACACTGCGGGTCAACGGCGAATTGCGACAAGATGGCGGTGTCGGCGCGGGTGTACCAGGGGGTATCCAGGTACCAGGCATCGACGCCGGGACGATAGGGGCCGCGCACCATCACCGTGCCGACCATGGCGCCGCCTTGCAGCGCGACCAGGCAATGTCCGGTCGCGACCCGCTTGGCGGTGACTTCAACGCTTTGGTCAACGCCGGTGAAGTTCCAACCCTGCGCGCCCAGCGAGGCATAGGCCTTGTGCAACAAAGCGGTCAACTCGCCCAGGCAGTCGGACGGCGCCAGGGCCCGAATCGAAATGGTCTGCTCTGTCATGGCCTCTTCTCGGTAGATCGCATCAATGTTTCCAGACCTTCAGGCCACGCATCGCTTCCATCGCATCGAAGTCGCGATCCGAATGCAGCAGGGCGTAGTCATTTTCGATGCAGAAACTGGCCTGCAAGACATCGACCGGGCTGTTGACGGTGAAGCCACCGGCACGCAGCGCGCGGTAATGCTCGGCGGCATGCAGCGCACTTTCTTCGCCGCCGATATCGACCACATCAAGCGCACCCAGCGCCCGCCTTGCGGCCAGATAGTCGCGCTCATCACGAAAGCCGCGCAAGACCTCGAACAGCACCAGGTCGGCCAGCGCCAAGGGCGCGCTGGCGTCCTCCAACAGATCGCTCAAACGCCGCACACCGACGGTGTCGCGACCGTTGAAAAAGTCTATCCAGACCGAGGAATCCACCAGAATCATCGTGAGCCCGACTCCGCGTCCGCGTCCGCGTCCGTGGGCAGACCTGCTTCGAGCTTGGCCCTGTAAGCCGCCGCCGGCTCATTCAACATGCCTTCGGCGGCACGCGGCGCGTCCTCCCAGCGCAACTTGCCGCGCAAGGCCAGAATTTCCCGGTAGGCCGCTTGCCGCGCCAGCAAGCGCAGGCCCGCCTCGACCGCGTCCTTCTTGGTCTTGAAGGCCCCCGACTTCATGGCCAAATCCATCAAGTCATCATTGATTTCAATATTCGTGCGCATGATGTGTACCAATATGTAAATTTGCGCTCATTTTACACATTACATGCGAAACACGCCGAATTTGGTCTCGGCGATTGGCGCATTCAGGGCAGCGCTCAGGCCTAGCGCCAGCACCCGGCGCGTATCGGCCGGGTCAATCACACCATCGTCCCAGAGGCGGGCCGAGGCGTAATAAGGGTGACCCTGATCTTCGTACTGCTGGCGAATCGGCGCCTTGAAGGCTTCTTCTTCGTCGGCCGTCCAAGCGCCGCCCTTTCCTTCAATGCCATCGCGCTTGACCGTCGCCAGCACCGAGGCGGCCTGCTCGCCGCCCATCACCGAGATGCGCGCGTTCGGCCACATCCACAGGAAACGCGGCGAGAAGGCACGGCCGCACATGCCGTAATTGCCGGCGCCAAAGCTGCCGCCGATGATGATGGTGAACTTGGGCACCTGGGCGCAGGCCACCGCCGTCACCATCTTGGCGCCGGCGCGGGCAATGCCCTCGTTCTCGTATTTGCGGCCGACCATGAAACCGGTGATGTTCTGCAGGAACACCAGCGGAATCTTGCGCTGGCAGCACAGCTCGATGAAATGCGCGCCCTTGTTGGCGCTTTCGGTGAACAGGATGCCGTTGTTGGCGACGATGCCGACCGGCATGCCCTCGATATGGGCGAAGCCGCAGACCAGGGTGGCGCCGTAGCGGGCCTTGAATTCCTCGAACTCGGAGCCGTCAACGACACGGGCAATCACCTCGCGCACATCAAAAGGCTTGCGCGTATCGGTCGGAATCACCCCGTGCAACTCTTCCGCGTCGAACAAGGGCGCACGCGGCGGCTGCATCAGGAGTTGCGAATCCTTGCGCCAATTCAAGCCGGCAACGGCTTGGCGCGCGATGGCCAGCGCATGGGTGTCGTTATTGGCCAGATGGTCGGCCACGCCGGACAGGCGCGTGTGCACATCGCCGCCACCCAAATCTTCCGCCGTGACGACCTCGCCGGTGGCCGCCTTCACCAAGGGCGGGCCGCCCAAGAAAATCGTGCCCTGGTTCTTGACGATGATGGTCTCGTCGCTCATCGCCGGCACATAGGCGCCGCCCGCCGTGCAGGAGCCCATCACGACGGCGATCTGCGGGATGCCCTGGGCGCTCAAATTGGCTTGATTGAAAAAGATCCGCCCAAAATGGTCGCGGTCCGGGAACACATCATCCTGATTGGGCAGATTGGCGCCGCCCGAATCGACCAGATAGACACAGGGCAGGCGGTTTTGCGCGGCGATTTCCTGCGCCCGCAGATGCTTCTTGACCGTGATCGGGTAATAGGTGCCGCCCTTCACCGTCGCATCATTGCAAACAATCATGCAGTCGACACCGGCCACGCGGCCGATGCCGGCAATGATGCCGCCGCCGGGGGCTGCGTTGTCGTACATATTCAGGCCGGCCAGCGGCGCCAGCTCAAGAAATGGCGTGCCGGGGTCCAGCAGCATCTCGACCCTGTCGCGTGGCAGCAACTTGCCGCGCGCCAGATGCTTGGCTCGCGCCGCCTCGCCGCCGCCCTGGGCGATTTTCTCCAAGCGCCCGTTCAGATCGTCCAGCAGGCCACGCATGGCCTCGGCATTGGACTTGAAGTCGGCGGAACGGGCATTGAGCTTGCTGTTGAGGGCGGGCATGGTGTCTCCAAAAAACGCTTGTACTTGAACAGAATGAGTAGAACTCACAAAACTCATGAACATGACTCACCATCGATCAGAACCGATGCGCGAAGGCCGAAGAATAGGCCAGAGCGGCGCTTGACGCAAGCAGGACTTGAGCTTTACTCAATTTTTGCGCAGAATAGTCTCCGTGACCACGCCGCCCACCCAAATCGCTCCAACCCAACGCCGCTCGCCTACCGGCGCCAAGGCCGAGCAGCGCGTGCGCGACATCCTGCGGGTCGGCCGTGAGGTATTTTCTGAGCGCGGCTTTGAGCGCGCCACCACGACCGAGATCGCTCAGCGCCTTGGCATCTCCGAGGCCACCGTCTTCACCTACTTTCGCGGCAAGCGCGAGCTGTGCATGCGGGTGATCAGCGACTGGTATGACGAGATCATCGCGGCGATAGAAACCGGCCTGCCGCGCAAGGCGCCGGTGCGCGAGCAGCTTGAATTCATGGTGCACACGCATCTGCGCCTGTTCCTGATTCAGGGCACCGGTCTGTGCGCCCTGGTGCTGTCTGAAGGGCGAAAAAAGCAAGACAACTCGGGCCAAGAGTTTGGCAATGCCTTTGTCGAGTTGCAACGCCGTTACACCGCGCCTTTGATGGACTTGCTGGCACGCGGCCAGGCCAGCGGCGAGGTGCGCAGCGACATTCCACTGCGGCTGCTGCGCTCGCTGGTGTTCGGCCCCATGGAACATATTTTGTGGGAAGTCATCATTGCCGGCCGCCAAATTGATATCGACGCCAGTGCCCGCGACTTGGTCGCGCTCCTGTGGCCTGCCCTGCAGGCCCCCGAGCAAGAATTGTTGGGCCTGCGCCGTTTGCGTGACGAACTGAACAGCGCGCTGACAAGGCTTTGAACGGCTCGTGACTCAGCGACGGGCCTCGAACTGAGCATGTGCAAGTCGGTGCACCAAGGCGTGCTCGCATAACTTGAAAAGCACATAGCAGGCCATCGCCGCCAAGGCACTGGCCGACAACTCGATCAACTGTCGAAGCCCCCCGTCGACCAAGCCCGCCCAACCGTTGGCGAACAAGAAACCGGCATTGGCAGAAAGCAGCCGGATCAAGTCCAAGGACAGCGCGCCGAAGCTGACAAAGCTGATCGTCAGCATCAAAAAACAAACAATCCTGTGGCCGCATAGCCAAAAGTAAAGCGGGCTGTTCTTGGTCATCCTGAACTCCAAAGTCGATCCGACAAGCTAGGGGGCAGGTATTTAAATCATGCAAAAAACCGCCTAGTGTGAAACAGCCAAGTGTCGCCTCGCTCGCTCCGAGCGGCGCGACTTATCGGTCTTGTTCAACATCGGGAGTCTTCAAATGCCAACACTCGACATCAATGCCCTGTCTAAAAGCCTGACTCAGGCCAAGGCGCGCTGGACGCCAAGACAAACCCCGCAGTCATTGCTCAATGACGACCAAAAAAAGGCCCTGCTTGGCGTCATCTTCACCAAGGAAGATATCGAAGCCGCCGCATCGCCTCTGCCGCAAAGCAAGGCCCCGCCGGCCTTTGCCCCGGCGGTCGATTGGCGCAATCGCAACGGCAATCACGTCACCTCGGTCAAAGACCAGAAGAACTGCGGCTCCTGCGTCTCCTTCTGCTGCACCGCCTTGATCGAATCGATGGCATCGATCGAAAAAGGGCAGCTTCTCAATCTATCCGAGGCCGACGCTCATTTCTGCTCGTCTCACGGTGCGACTTGCGGGGGCTGGAATGCTAACGACTGCCTTGAGCAGATCAAGGTGCGCGGCGTCGTGCCGGACAATCTGTTCCCCTATATGGCGGCCTTCGAGAATCCACCCCAAAGCACGGCGGCCGCTCCACACTACTGGATTCCCCACTGCGGCAATATCCCGAATCGCGCCGCTTCAGCCGTCAAAGTCGGCTCGCACGGTTTACTCAGCAGCATCGTGGACCGCAAGAACTACCTCAGCAATGTGGGCCCCTGCTCCGCCTCCTTCGATGTCTACGACGACTTCTTCTCCTATGGCAGCGGCGTCTATCACCATGTATCGGGAGCCTATGTCGGCGGGCACTGTGTGCAGGTGATCGGCTACTCCGAAGCCGAGCAATGCTGGATCTGCAAGAACTCCTGGGACACCACCTTCGGCAATGCCGGCTTCTTCAAAATCGGTTACGGAGAATGCAAATTCGACGCCTATCCCTTTGCCACCGCACAAGGCGTCGTACTGCCGCAACCGGCCGCAGGTTGGCATGGCTATGAAAGTTTGGGCGGCGTCATAACATCAAAACCAAGCGCCACCTCATGGGCTGTGAATCGCATCGACGTGGTCGCACGCGGCACCGACTCGGCCACACACCACCGCTGGTGGGACGGCAGCAATTGGCAGGGCTGGGAAAGCCTGGGCGGCAGCATTCAAAGTGCGCCGGCCATTTGCTCCTGGAGCCCCGGGCGGCTGGACATTTTTGCCGTCGGCACAGACCACCGGATGTATCACAAGTGGTTCCAGGGCGGCTGGAGCGCCTGGGAGAGTTTGGGCGGCCAGTTCTCGTCCGACCCTTGCGCGGTGTCCTGGGGGCCGAACCGCATCGATGTGTTTGCCCGTGGTATGGACTCCGCGATGTATCACATGTGGTGGGACGGCGCCCACTGGGGTGGCTGGGAAGGCTTGGGCGGCGCACTAGCGTCCGGCCCTGCCGTTTCATCCTGGAGCGCCAACCGGCTCGACTGCTTCGTCAAAGGCACCGACAGCAAGCTTTATCACAAGTGGTGGAGCGGCGCAGCCTGGAGCGGCTGGGAAAGCCTCGGAGGCTATGTGGGCGGCGAGCCGGGTGCTGAGTCTTGGGGGCCAAACCGCATCGACGTGTTCTACCCAGGTGCCACCTTCCACATGATGCATAAGTGGTGGGATGGTCAGAGCTGGAGCGGCGAAGAGGATCTGGGCGGCGTACTCAGCTCAGGCGTGGGTGTCAGTTCTTGGGCGCCCGGCCGCCTGGACTGTTTCGTCGAGGGTACAGACTCGGCGATGCATCACAAATGGTATGTGTGAAGGCTAGACCATCCGGCGGCCAGCCGTTTGAAAGGAGAGACAAATGCTGACCGTCGCACCAGGAGTGAGCTTCGAAGTCGAGTTGGGCTCAGGCGCCAGCACCGGCTATACATGGGAGTTGCTTGAACCTCACGAACATATAGCGCTGATCGGAACAAGTTTTCGTCAACCGGCCGCTGCGACCGTCGGCGACGGTGGTACTCAGGTCTTCGAGCTGCAAGCACAAAGCCCTGGTCACCATCTATTGCACTTTGTGCGCAAGCGGCGCTGGGAGGCGCAAGCCATAGACAGCCGGGTCATCGAAGTTAACGCCGTCTGAAGCAAGAGTCCCTTCAATCGCCAGTTCGGTACGTGAACCGACTGGCGATTTTCATTGCTGGCAGTGACTCAAGCACCACCAACTCGGCAGCAAGGCCTGCACCTCGCGCCGGCCGTAGCGGTCATCCATCAAGTGCAAGACACCGCAATCGCTGCTGCTGCGTATAACCCGGCCGGCCGCCTGCACGACCTTTTGCAGGCCCGGATAGAGATAGGTGTAGTCATAGCCGGCACCGCCCATCAACTGATCCAGGCGCAGTTTGATCTGCTGATTGACGGCATTCACTTGCGGCAGCCCCAGCGTGGCGATGAAGGCGCCGATCAAGCGCTTGCCGGGCAGGTCCACCGCCTCGCCAAACGAGCCCCCCAGCACGACAAATCCAATGCCCTGGCTGTCCGGCGTCAGGCGGTCCAGAAAGGCCTGCTGCTCTTGCTCCGCCATGCGCCGGGCCTGCTTCCAGACCGTGATCTCGGGGCATTGGGCCTCAAACAAGGCCGCCGCCTCTTGCAAATAATCATGGCTGCTGAAGAAGGCCAGATAGTTGCCGGGCTGGGCCTCAAACTGGCGCGCCATCAGGTCCACGATGGCCGGCAGCGACGCGCGGCGCTGCTGATAGCGGGTCGAGATTTGGCCGGCCACCGACACCCGCAATTGCTCGGCCGCAAAAGGCGCCGCCACCTCCAGCCGGGCCGTGTCGGGCGGCAGGCCCAGGATGTCGGAGAAATACTGCATCGGCTGCAGCGTGGCCGAAAACAGCACGGTGGTGCGCGAGGCGGCAAACCTTGGCCCAAGAAACGGTGCCGGTAACACATTGCGCAAGCACAGCACCGAGTTGGCGCGCGCCAAGCTGGCCGAAGCCTTGCTGGACTGGCTCAGATCACATAACGAATGCGTGCCGAACAACTCGGCCATGCGCACGAAATGCAAGGCCTCGAAGTAGAAGGTTTGCAGCGTGGCATTGACTTCGGTCGGATGGTCCGCAAGGTGTTCAGAGATGGCCGCATTCAACAACTGCACCGCCGCCAAGAACTTGAGCGGCAAGCCGCCCAAGACATGATAGTCCTCGGCCTGCTCCTTGTTCATTTCATTCCACTGCCGATGCAGGCGATCGAGCGGCTTCTTCAGGCCGGCCGGCGCGTTCAGCCTTGCGGCCCGCAAGCTCGCCTGGTCCAAGTCGGCCGAGTACATCTTGCGCCCGCGTTCGACCAGGTTATGTGCCTCGTCGACCAAGACCGCCACCCGCCATTGATTGGCCTGCATCAGGCCGTGCAGCAGCGCACTGACGTCAAAATAGTAGTTGTAGTCGCCCACCACCACATCGCTCCAGCGCACCAGTTCCTGACTCAGGTAATAGGGGCAGATCTCATGCGCCAAGGCCAGCTCACGCAGCGTCGCTCGGTCGAGCAGCTTGCCGATTGAGGCGCTCACCGCCGCCGCACGCGCCGCCGCCAAGCGATCATAGAAACCCCTGGCGAGCGGGCAAGACTCACCATGGCAGGCCTTGTCCGGGTGCTCGCAGGCCTTGTCGCGCGCCACCAGTTCCAGCACCCGCAAGGGCAGCGCCATAACGCTATTTTTAAGCAGACTCAAGGCCTCCAAGGCCAAGCCGCGACCCGCCGTCTTGGCGGCCAGAAAGTAGATTTTGTCCAACTGCTGGGTCGGGCAGGCCTTCAACAAGGGGAAGATCGTGCCGACCGTCTTGCCGATGCCGGTCGGCGCCTGCGCCATCAAGCAGCGGCCGGTCTGCGCCGCGCGGTAGACGCCCGCCGCCAGATCACGCTGGCCGGGGCGAAAGCTCCCATGCGGAAAAGCCAGCGCCGACAAGGCCGAGTCGCGCGCGCCGCGATGTGCCAACTCCTGCTCGGCCCAAACCAAAAAACGCCCGCACAGCAGCTCAAAATACGCCTGCAAATCGACGGCCGCGTGGCGCTCGATCAACATGGTTTCCTGCTGCGAGCCGATATTGAAATAGACCAAGGCCAACTCGAGCTCGGCCAAACCCTGCGCCTGGCACAGCATCGCGCCGTAGACCTTCAGCTGTGCCCAATGCAGCAACCGGTGATTTTCAGGAATTTGCTCGACCCGCCCCTTGAAGGTCTTGACCTCCTCAAGCCGGCCCAGAAGGGCATCAAACCCATCGGCGCGTCCACGCACCAACAAACCTTGAAACTCAGCACTCAAGGCCAGTTCGGCCTGGTAATGTGCCGGCCGCCGCGCCGCCACCAAGGCGTGTCCAGCGATGCCTTCTTGCGCGCTCGGGGCCGGGGTGAAGCGCAGGTCGAGATCGCCCTGCTTGGCGGTGAACTCGCACAGCGCCCGTACCGCCACCGAATAGGGTTTCAAAGTTCGCCGTCCCCGTCGGCCCTGCCCAAATGGGTTTGCGCCGAATCCTCATCGAGCCGCAGCGGTGTCGCCTTGGCCAAGGCCAGCCAGACGTCAAATGGCAGCTTGCAGGGCTTATGCCTTGCCGGCCTCAGCAACTCCACACGCCCCGCCTCGACGCCACCGTGCAGCAGCCAAATGCCGAAGGCTTCGGGAATTTCCGCCGCCTCGGCCACGCCGACCGGAAACACGTAATAGCACTCGTTGCACAGCCATTGGTAGGACTCGCGCTTGGCCACATGGCGCAGGTCCGACAGCAGGTCGGCTCGGCTGACCTTGACCTCATGCACGACCGGCTGCAAATAGTCCTCCACCGAGGTGTTGCGGACCGAAAAAAGATCCGGCCGCGCGACCCGCCACCCCGGTTTCGGCTTGGCCTGTTCGGCCAAAGGTTCAAGCAAAAACTCGGCTCCGGCTTCGGTGGGCGCCTGATCCTCTTCGGCCAAACCAGCTTGTGCCTGCGCCCGCAGCGACAACTCGCGCCAGACGATGCGTCCGCCAAGCAGTAGCTCGCGCGCCATCCTTGTGGCCAAGGCATCATGTGCGCTCAATACGCGTTGATTGCGCCGCCGCGCCTCGGCCACACAGCGAATACCGGCCTGCGTCAGCCGCAAGGTCTGGCGCCCTTCGGCCGACAACTCCAGCGCCACCCAAGCCGCCGCCACCAGATCCAGCTCCAGACCATCATGGCAAGGCCAGGTGCCGGATGACCAGATTCTCATCAGGCGCGTCAATTGCTGGCGGGTCGGGCTTGGGCCTTGGGCGGAAGGTGTCATCACTGTATAAGTTTACAGTGACGCGATGAACGCGCGGCGCTCCGTTCGCCCCCTCTGCCTCTGGGCACAAATATTTCTATTGGGGCATGAGCTTTTTAGGTCGGAACATCGTCGTAAGGCATAGAGAGCTTCGCAAAGATGGCGCCAGCGCGACTGGCCTGCACTCTCAAAACCTGCCAACGACTTTTGAAAGTGACCCTGACCATGAAAATGCTAACAAACGGTGCCCAATTGCTCGGCGCAATGGCCCTCACATTTGTCACCCTGATGCCCGCACAGGCCTCGGTCACCTACACCTACAAGGCGCCCATCACCTACTGGGCGAATAGCTGGGGCTCGGCCAACTGGGCTCATTACGGCGGCCTGGACGGCTCGGGCATCGAATTTGAATTCACCGTCGCCGGCCCCTTGATCAACGCGGGCTGCGGGGCCGGGCCGGTGCATGTGGGCTGCAACGCCAATCTGCTGCCGGACGTCCTGTCTTGGAAATATCACGGCGGCAGCGCCTTCATGAATACCGGTTCGGCCCTGGGCGGCCATTTGACCGGCCTCGCGCTCAGCACCGGCAATAGCGGCGAGGTGACGATGGCGCGCTTTTACCTCGATGGGGCCGTCGTGATCCCGACCCTGGAACCCTATACATCGACATTGACGGAAGCTTTCGATGGTTACGACCAGCAGCTTCTCGCCAGCAACTACCTGCGCCAATACTCGACCGGCATACACAGCGAGCCGCTGTACGCCAGCCTGTCCGAAGGCTTTTCAAACATGCGCGGTGCCGGCAGCTGGCGTGTTACTTCAGGGGCAAGCGGCGGCGGCAACAACATCCCAGAACCGACCAGCTTGTTGCTGGTCTTGGCGGGCATCGGCATGATTGGCGCTACGAATGGGCAAAAAGTCAGGTGCAAAAGCGGACAAGCCCGTTAAAGAACCTCAAGCGCAGGCGCGGCCAAAAACGGCAGCGCTTACAAAACACCACCCAAGGCCTGATAGCGTTGGGCATGGTCGCCGGCCAGGGCAGTGATCGCATGGGCGCGCTGGTAACTGCGCTTGGCTTGCGCCTGCCATTGCGTGCGCTGCGCGGGCTCCCATTGCGCCAGCAAGGCCTGACCCTCGCCGAGGTTGAGCAAGGCGTCGCGCGCCTTTTCGGCCTCGGCCATTGGCATCAACACGGTGACCGATTGGTGCAACAGGGCCAAGGCCGGCGCCGCTTGGCCGCTGCCGTGCAAGGCCCGCGCCAGATAGAGGTTTTGCCAAGCCTGCAAGCGCGCCAGATAGGGGCTGGGCTGCTTGGCGGCCCGCGCCGCGAGTCCGTCCAGCGCCAGCTTGACGACCGGCAGCGCCTCGGCGTAGCGCTGGTTTTCGACCAAGGCCCGGCCATGATGCAGGGCCACGCGGGGCAAGTCGGCTTCCCATTTATTGCCCGGCCCGGCCTCGCGCACCAGGCGCTCGCATTGCGTCCAGGAGAGTTGGGTCGCCAGCAGCGCGGCCGCCACATCGGGCTGGCGCAACAGGATCACACCCAGATTGGCCGCCTCGCTGACAACGCCGTCTATCACCGCCGTGTTGTTGGGCGCCAGCGCGGCCGCGGCCTGGCGCGATGCGACGGCAGCCTCGGCCTGCACGCGCGCCTCGGCGAGCTTGTTGACACGCGCCAACGTCAGCGCACGAGCGCCGTACAAGGAGGCGCTGATCTCGTGCCACTGCGGCTCTTTTGCCGCTTGGCCCAACTGGTCCAACAAGGCCTCACCCTTGGCCAACCATTGCAGGCCAAGTTCGGGCTTGTTCAGGCTGGCGTTGGTCTGGTTGTCGTAGAACAAACCCATGCGCAGCAGCGCCGCCGCCCGCGTCAACTGCAGCGCCCGGCGTTTGTCCGCCGGCACGGCGGCGTCGGCCTCGTCGAGCCGCGCCAGCGCTTTTTCCATCAGCTGCACAGCCTCGGCCGGCTTCTTGGCCGCCCGCAGGCCGAGTGCTTGCACCTGCAACGCCTGCACATACAGGCCGACGAAATCGGCATCGCCGCGCTGCTGCAGCCAGACCCGCTCGGCCAGGCTCACGGCTCGATCGGCAAATTCGCGCGCTTCCGCGCCCTTGTTCAAGGAGGCACCGTTGTCATCGGCTTCGATATCGGCCAGACGGGCATAGACGGTCGCAATATCGGCTTGCCAGGCGCTGCCCTGCCCGCTGCTGTCCTGCCCGCCTTCCGCGGCGAGTTGCTCGAGGTGCTTGAGCAGGTCTTTCAGCAAGCTCTCTTTGACCTTCAGGCCTCCCGGCAAATGGGTGATGGCGTCGCCGTGGCGCAGCACCACCTCGCGGGTGATGTTGCGGATGCGCGCCAGATGGGCCTGCGCCTCATCGCGCGCGCGCGCCGCCTCGTGCGCCTGCCAGGTGGCTGCGGCGGCGCCGCCCAGCAGCGCCAATACCGCCAGCAGACCCAAGCCCACCGGCAGGCGATTGCGGCGCACGAATTTGCCCAGCAGATAGCCCCGGCTGGGGGCATGGGCCGAGACCGGATAACCGGCCAAATGAGCGCGCAGATCGGCGCCAAAGGCCTCGACCGAGGCGTAGCGGCGGGCCGGCGTTTTCTCCAGTGCCTTCAGCAGAATATTGTCCAAATCGCCGCTCAAGCGCTTGCGGGTGCTCGGCCAATCCGGGCCCAAGCCCAGATCCTCGCTGAGTCCGCTGGGCCGGGTGGGCGTCTCGTCCAAGACACTGCGGGCGGCCTCGGCCGGCGTGGTGGCGCGCCGGCCGGTCGGGCGCACGCCGGTCAGCAATTGATAGAGCAAGACGCCGAGCGAATAGATGTCGGTTGAGGTGGTGACGGGCTCGCCGCGCACCTGCTCGGGGCTGGCGTAGTTGGGTGTGAAGGGGCGCGCCGAGCCGACCGTCGTGTCGTCGCCGACGCCACCACTACCTTCGAGCGGATCAAGCGCCTTGGCGATGCCAAAGTCCAAGAGCTTGACCTGACCCTCGGGCGTCACCAGCACATTGCCGGGCTTGAGATCGCGGTGTACCAGCAGCGCCCGGTGCGCATGCTCGACCGCGTCTGTCAGCTGCAAGAACAAGGCCAGGCGGGCTTCGACCGGGAGCTTGGCTGCGGCGAGGTCGAGCGGCTGCCCGTCGACATACTCCATCACAAAAAACGGCAGGCCGTCGGCGCTCAGGCCGGCGTCCAGTAGGCCGGCAATATGCGGATGCTGCAGGCGCGCCAGCGCTTGGCGCTCTTGTGCAAAACGCTGCAAGACCGCCACCGAATCCATGCCGCGTTTGAGCAGTTTGATCGCCGCCCGACCCTGGTATTGGCCGTCGGCGCGGCGTGCTTCGAACACCTCGCCCATGCCACCGGCGCCCAAGGGCCGCACGACCTCCCAAGCACCCAGCCTTTGGCCCCGGCGCGCAGCGCCGTCTGCCAGGCTCTGCGCAGCGCCGCCGGCCAGGCTCTGCGCAGCGCCGCCGGCCAGGCTCTGCGCGGCCGACTCGGCCAAAAACTCCGACCCGCCGGTCGCATCGCGGTGATGCGCCAATAGCGACAAGACCTCGTCTCTCAGCGAGGCGTCGGCGTCGCTCGCGGCCTGATCGCGTACCCAGGCCTCGCGCTGCGCCTGCGGCTGCTCAAGCGCCCGTTCGAACAAGGCCTTGATGGCAGGCCAGGCGCTGGAGACAGGCTTCGAAGAAGGGGCTGAAGAGGGCGCTGAAGAGGGCATGAGCGCGATTGTGCGGCGGTCTACGCGCCGACCCCATCCGCACAAGCCCTCTGTTCGGGAAAGCCCGGTCGGCCACACAATCGACCCAATGGAAACAAACCCCGCCTGCGCTGATTTGACGCTGTGGTTGCAACAGCTGGACGGCGGCGCGTCGGCAAGCTCGGAACATGCGGCAAGCCCGGCGAACTCGGCACAGGCCGTCAACCAGGTATTCACCGCACTCTACGGCGAACTCAAGCGCGCCGCGTCCGCGCAGATGCGCAAGGAGTCGGCCGGCCACACGCTCAGCGCCACCGCACTCACCCATGAGGCCTGGTTTCGCCTCAAGGAGCAGACCCGCACCGATTGGCAAAGCCGAGCCCACTTCATGGGCGTGGCCGCGCTGATGATGCGGCGCATTCTGGTCAACCATGCGATCGCCAAACAAGCAGCCAAACGCGAGGCCGAGTTGGTGTCCCTGAACTTGACCGAGGCCGAGGAAATCGGCCAGAGCATCAACAGCGAGGTGGTGCAGGTGCACGAGGCCTTGCTGGCCTTCGAGCTGATCGATGCCCGCGCCGCCAAGGTGGTCGAGCTGAAGTTTTTTGGCGGGCTGGAGATTGACGAGATCGCCGACTTGCTGGCCATCTCAGCGGCAACCGTGAAACGTGACTGGACCATGGCCCGGGCCTGGTTGCACCGGGAGTTGGCGCAGCGCTGAGGCTGGCTGAATAAAGAGGTGAATGAGCCGTTTGGACCGAGTTTGTTGCGTAGTTGGGTATGGGGTAGCAAATACGCCGCTCCAGTTTCACCTGAACCCACGGAGCCTCTATGCCTGCCTCAACCCTTGTCTTCAAAACAGCGCTTTCTGTCGCTGCTCTTTTGGTTTGCACATGGGCCGGCGCGCAAGCTCCCGCCCCACAAGCCAAGGTCGAGCTGACCGACAGCAACGCGGCGCGGCTCGCCGGCAACAAACGGGTGGCCATCACCAATGTGCTGCTGTCCTTTCAAGCGTCGACAGGCGGCGAGAAGACCAACACCAGCGGCCTCTTCGCCAACAAGACCGACACCTCCGCCACCTTGCAAATGCCGGTCTTCGACCTCAAACTGCTGGCCGCAATTAGCGATGACATCTACCAGCAGCTGCGCGATGACCTGCAGGCCAATGGCTATGAGGTCTTGCCCGAGGCCACCGTGCTGGCCAGCCCCGGCTATCAGAAAATAACGGCGCTGGCGGGCATCTCCAACTACTCAAAGTTCGCCAATATGGACGGCGACGTGATGCTCGTCGGCGCCAGTGGCTTGAAGCCCTACCTGCCTTACAACGCCGAGACGGGCAAGTTCAGCGTCCAGTTGAAAACGCTGATCAAGGACTGGGTTTCGGGCTGGGGACAAAAGAGTTCCACCGAGGGCGGCCCCTCCAATACCCGCACCGGAGAAATCTATGAATTGCCGGGCCTGGAGGTGGCGCTGGCCAAGGAATTGAATGCCCATATCGTCAAGGCCAGCTACGTGATCACACTCGGCTCGACCAAGGCCGCGACCACGCAAAGCTACCAACCCGGCGAGCGGCAAATTGCCTACACCGTGGGCCCGCAGTACAAGAGCCGCGAGCAGCGCGACAAAGAAGCCGACAAGATCATCTCGACCTACAAGGCCAACGCCTATGCCCAGGTCGGCCTGCTGGCTGGGCAGTCGCGCATTGCCTTCCGCACGGCGGCGGCCTCGCCCAAGGGGGAGTCCGCCCCCGGCGGCTACACGGCCAATTTCGGCAAAAGCGCCAGTCCGGCCAAAGACGGCGATGTCGTCGTCACGCTGGCGGAGTCACTGCTGGGCGGTACGGAGTCCTTCTACGTCGAGGCGCCCGCTCAGAAGGAGCGCGGCCTGATGGGCGCGCTGCTCGGCACCACGCTGGGCGGCACCGGAGCCGACGTGCAGTTTGTATTCACCAGCGCCATCGCCGACCCCACGGCCTACCATGCGGAGGTCTTGGGGCTGGTCAAGCTGGCGCAGCGCGACATGCTGAGTCTGGTCAAGCAGTAGGCCCGGCAGGCCTGGTCTCAAGCTGGGAGGGTCAGCCCAGCGAACCGGCCTCGTCCCATGCCGGCGCCGCCCGAGGCAAGGCGCGCTTCGGTCGAAAACCGCGTCAGAGGGGTGCTAAACGGCCGTCCGCCTACACTCCGGGCGGCGACGCGCGCGATGCGCGTCCAACAACACACCCCAAAACTGACCGGCGGCTACCGCCGCGACCACATGCTGAGCTGGATCTTCAAGAAATTCGGGCGCAAATCCGCCGACGCCACGGCCACCCCGTCTGCCGCCAAGTCAAAGGGCAAGCAGACAGCGAACGCACAGGCCCAGGCGGCCCAGGCCGAACGCGCAGTGGAGCAAAAAGCCGCGCAAAAGAGCCAGAAATTGGAGGCCGTAAAAGCCGCCAAGGCCGACTGGGCGCCCCGCCTGCAAGCCGCCATGGGCGACGACGCCGCCTTGCTGACCCTGGCTCAAACTGCCCCTTTGCTGGACATCAAACTCGCCGCCGTAGAAGCTCTCACCGGCGAAGCCGCCCTGAAGCAGGCCGAGCGCGAATTCCGCAGCCATGACCGACGCGTGCACCGGGTCGCCAAGACGCGCCTCGAAGCCGCCGTTGCCAGGCGCGAGGCCCGCGCGCAAGCGCAAACCTTGATTGCCAGCGCCACCGCGCTGAGCGCCGAGCCGCATTTGGCCATCAACGTTTTGGTCAGCCTGGACCGCGACTGGCAAGCACTCGATCCCGAACTCTTGGAACCGGCTCAGATTGAGCAGTTCCGAGGCCTGAGCGG
Source organism: Roseateles oligotrophus (assembly GCF_025717515.1). Lineage (GTDB taxonomy): Bacteria > Pseudomonadota > Gammaproteobacteria > Burkholderiales > Burkholderiaceae_C > Paucibacter_A > Paucibacter_A oligotrophus. The sequence goes on along the minus strand of NZ_JAJIRN010000007.1, from coordinate 384,288 downwards.
GGCCTTGAACAGCAATTTGCGCCAGCGCAGCGAACTCGAGCAAGCGCTGCAACGCTGGACCGCCGACGCCACCCAATCACTCAACACTTGGGCGGAAGCCGCCGAGCAAGCGGCCGCTGCGGGCCTCAAGGATGACTTGAGCGCACAAGCCCAAGGCCTGCAGCAATTGCAACAGCGCTGCCCGGACCTTAGCGCGGCGGCCGGCAGCGCCGCTCATATCGCTTTGGTCGGAAACGTCGGCGAGGCCTTGCAAGCGCTCCAGCAAACCGAGGCACGTTTGACTTGGCTCGCAGCGCTGGACTCGGCCGATGCCGCACCGGCAGCCGAAACCAAACTCGACGTCGACCCAGAAGCCGGCTCGCCTGAGGCAACAGCGCCAACAGCGCCAAGCACCCCGTCCATCAAACAGCAGTGGCAGTTGATGGAACCCGTGGCGGACGCCAGCCTGTCTCGCCTGTTGAATCAGCGCTTCGAGCAATGGCTGCGCGCCCACGCGCCGGCTCAGCTGGATGATCAGCCGGCCGCTCAAACCGAGGCCTCGCCGAAGCCCAAGCGCAGCGCCGAAGCACGCAACAAGCGGCCCAGCCTGAGCAGCGCCAGCCCCGAGCAAACCGCGCAATTCCAAACCATTCTGGAGCAGGCCGAGGCCGATCAAGCGGCCGGGCTCTTGAGCGATATGCAGCAAAAGCTGCTGCAAATTGATGACCTGCTGCAGGGCGTCGATCCCGCCTCGCTGGCGGAGGCTCTGCGCGAGCGCCACCTGCCCTTGCTGGCCGAACGCAATCGCCTGCGGGACTGGGAGCAATGGGGCGGCGCACGCGCACTCGACGCCTTGGTGGCCGAGGCCGAAAGCCTTGCCGAAGCCACCGCCGCCGCTCAGGCCGCTGCCGCGCCGGCCGAGGCACAGCCCAATGTGGCCGCTGAGCCCGCCGACGACACAGTGGCCGAAGCCACAGCCGACGGCGAAGCTGTAGCTCCAAGCGCACCCGTCAAGCCAGCCAAGCTCAATCTGAAGGCTCAGCGTGAGGCCATCCAGGCCTTGCGCAAACGCTGGAAGGAAGTTGATCGCCTGAGTGCCGGCGCGGGCCAGGCGCTATGGCAGCGCTTTGACGCTGCCTTGCAAATCGCCAACCAGCCGGTGGCGGCGCAATTGGCCGAGCTCAAGATCGCCCGCGAAGCGAACTTGGCCAGCCGCGAGCTGCTCTTGGACCAGCTCGACGCCTTGCCCGAGGCCAGCGCCGACGCCGCCGGCGAAGCCGCCAGCGCGCAATGGAAGGAATGCCTGCGCGCCCTGTCCGCCTTTCAACTGGCCTGGCGCCAGCTGGGGCCGGTCGAGCACACCGTACCGATGGCCAATCGCGAAGCCCTGCTGCAGCGCCAGCGCGCCAGCCTGGACCGCATCGAATTGCCCTTGCAGCAAGCCCGCCGTGCCGCCGAGGCACAGCGCGAGCTGTTGATCAAGCGCGCCGAGGCCTTGCTGCAAGAGCTGCAGCAGAACCCGCAGCTGCGCGACGTAACGCAAAGGGTGCGTGACTTGCAAGCCGAGTGGCAGGAGCAAGCCCGCAGCCTGGCACTGGCTCGCCCGACCGAGAACGACTTGTGGAGCCGCTTCAAGGCCGCCACCGATGCGGTCTTCGCGCAGCGCTCGGCCGCCTTTGATGCCCGTGAAGAAGCGCAGGCGAGCAGCCTGGCCGAGTACGAAGCCAGCTTGCAACGCCTGATCGCCTTGACGGTCGAAACGCCTGACGCCGAAATTCGACGCACGCTGGCCGAGGTGGACCGAGCTTGGCGCCAAGGTGCCGAGTTGCCGCGCGCCGTGGCAAACGCCTTGGACGCGCGCTTGCAAGCCGCCCACGCCGCCGCAATGCAAATTCTCGACGGCCGCGGTCAATTGATTTGGCAGGCTCAGTGCGAGGCGCTGTCCGCCAAGCTGCGGCTGTGCGAGTCCAAAGAAGGCCAGCAGCCCGACGGTTCAGATGGTGCCGACGAGCTTGATTTCGCCACCCGCTGGGCCGCCCTTCCCGCTCTGCCCGCCGGTTGGGACTTGGCCTTGACGCAGCGCGCGCCGGCCAAGGTCGATCTTGACGACTTGCTTTTGCAATTGGAGGCCGCGCTGGATATGCCGGCGTCCGAGGCCATGCAGGCGGCCCGCCGTTTATTGAAGCTCAAGACGATGAAGGACGTGCTGGAAGGTCGGGCCTCAAGCCAGCAGGGCGCACTGCAACAGGCTGCCTGGCTGAGCACCGGCTTGCGAGCGAACAACTGCACGCCTGCCCAAGCCCAGCGGCTTCACGCGGTCATCGCAGCGCTGTCCAAGGCGCCGGCCGGCACTTTCGGCGCCTGAGTCGGCCCGGCATCGCCGCAGCCCGTCGCTCAATTCAGCGGCGCGGCTGCGCGCGGTGACGCAAGGCCTGCGCAGCGCCCCCAAGCGCTTCAACTTGCAGCCGCAACTGCTCGACCCTGCGCAGATGCAGCGGGTCCTGCTGATCGCCCGACAACTGCTCGCGCCGCCGCAGCCGCTCGCGCAGCGCGCGCTCTTTGGCTCGCACCAGCGCGCTCTCGCGCTCTAGTTCGTTTTGACTCATGCGCTTCCACGCCGGACGTTTCTCAGCCACCGCGCGCTCCCCTTTTGAATTCAGCCAAGCCCACCCCAGATGGGGCGCGGTCATCACTCTGAAGCCAAGGCCCGCAGCCGCGATGGCATGAGTGTTGAGTCCGACCATCTTTGACGTTGGAGCGCCCGGGTGAGCCAAAAGAGAAACAAAAGAGCGGCGAAAGGGAGATGAAACGCCGATCGGCTGGGCCGAACCGGGTTTGGCGCCGATTCCGTCCCTGAATATCGAACCCTGTTCACTTCGGCAACGCCTCCGCAGGCCCCACAACACCTTGGCGGTGATTCATCCCGCTGCGCATGTCCGGCCCGCCTTGAATTCCTAGAGTCAGTCTTGCCACATCGGACCTTAACGCCCAGCTCCGCAATCCCAGCGAGCGGACCCGATGTGCACAACTTTGATCTCAGGAGACCGATCCATGTACAAGAAAACCGCACTCGCACGCGCTTTGGCCCTGGCCTTGGGAGGCGCCGCTTTGGGCCTTGCCGTGCAAATCCCGGCCCAGGCCCAGTCCAACGCCACCGGCACCATCTATGGCCAAGTTGAATCGGCCGCTGACAGCACGGTGCTGCTGGAGAACAGCGCGACCGGCTTCAAGCGAACCCTCAGCCCCGACGCGCAGGGCCGCTATCAAGCCACATCGCTGCCCACCGGCGTCTACAAGGTCAGCGTGATGCGCAATGGCGCGGTCGTCAGCAGCCGGGAGGGCATCTTGGTCCAGGTCGGCAAGGGCAATGAAGTCTCCTTCCTAGATGGCGCCAAATTGGAAACCGTGCAGGTGATCGGACGCGCCAAAACCATTGACGTATCGACCGCCGACAACGGCGTCAGCTTCACCGCCAAACAACTCGACGCGCTCCCGATTCAAAAGACGGTCGAGGCCGTCATGCAGCTGGCACCCAACGCCACCCGCGGCGACTCGCGCTACAACGGCGCGGCCAGCCTGGGCGGCGGTGCCGCCTCGGAGAATTCCTTCTACATCAACGGCATGGTGGTGACCAACCCCAATACCGGCCTGGGCGCCTCGTCGCTGCCCTTCGGTGCGATCGAGCAAATGCAGGTCATCACCGGAGGTTTCGGTGCCGAGTTCGGCCGCTCAATGGGAGGTGTGGTCAACATCATCACCAAGAGCGGCAGCAATGACTGGGCGGCCGGCACGCTGCTCAGCGTCGCACCCAATGCCTTGCGCAGTCGCGCCAAGGACATCAACTACGCGGTCACCGGCAAGCCCGGCAATGAAGCCACCGACGGCAAACTGTTCCGCCTGCAGGATCAGAACACCCAGAGCGAGACTCAGATGGGCGCTTATGTCGGCGGCCCCCTGATCAAGGACAAGCTCTTCATGTTCGTCGCGGCGGATCAAAAGAACACGAATTCGAGCCGAGTTGATCTGCCCACCACCAGCGTGTCGAGCGGCAAATGGGGCTGGGCCGAGCGCGAAGACAAGACCACCCGCTACCTGGGCAAGTTCGACTGGAATCTGCATGAGGATCACCGCCTGGAGCTGACTCTGATTGGCGACAACTCGACCCGTGACCGCAAGGTCAGCGGCTTCGACTACCCCACGCTGACGCGCAAAGGCGCGCAAGCCACCGACTTCAGCGACCACTACAAAAACGAGTTCAATCAGACCCCGGTCGGCTCAGACGTTCAGTTCCTCAAGTACACCGGCAACCTCAGCAACGACCTGACGCTGACGGCCATGTACGGCCAGACCAAGACCGAGAAGATCAACACCTTTGCCTTCGGCGGGCCCACCGGCGGCAGCCAGTACTTTGTCGACGTCAACCCTGCCGGCACCGCACCGGGCGTCGTCTACAACAATCCGCAACCCCTGCTGAACAATGTGTTGCCCGATGGTTCGGTAGACAAAACCAAATCCTTCCGCCTCGACCTCGAGTACAAGCTGGGCCAACATTCCTTGCGCGCCGGCATGGACGTCAACCGCTTGAGCTCGCTGAACAACGGCGACATCAACCCCGGCGCCGGCACCTACCGTTACCGTAAATTGGCGAGCGCGGGCGACCCTACCGGCGGCAGCTTCCCCGGCGCAAAGCTCATCAGCGAGGGCCCGGGCGCCTTGGCAGCGGCAGGCTATTACGGCCGCGAGTTCAACTTCGCCTCGGTCACGAATGCCTACTCGGACACCTCGGCCTGGTATTTGGAAGACAAATTCCAAGTGAGCAAAAACTTCATGCTGGGCCTGGGTCTGCGCAGCGAGTCGTTCCAGAACAAGAACAACGAAAAGGAGGTGTTCCTGGAGCAAAAGAACCAGCTTTCACCGCGCTTGGCCGCCACTTGGGACGTCAACGGCGACGCCACGCTGAAGGTCTACGGTAGCGCAGGACGCTATTCGGTGCAGATGCCGACGCATTTGGCGGTGCGAGGTGCGGGCCCTTCCTCTTTCTTGTTCCAATACTTCACCTATACCGGCGTCAATCCGGACGGCTCACCCCAAGGGCGCTTCAACCTCACGCCCAAGTACAGCCCCGACGGCGAAGACGGCAGCAAGAAAGATCGCCAGACCCTGATGGTCGACAATATGAAGCCGAACAGCCAAGACGAAATTTCCTTCGGCTTTGAGAAGGCGCTGAGCAAGTCCTTCAATATTGGCGGCAAGGTCACCTACCGCAGGCTAACTTCGACCATCGATGACTATTGCGGCTATGGCGATGCGCTGCAGAAGTATGCCGATGACCACAAGATCGACACCAAAAACTGGATTGGCAGCGGTTCAGGTGTCTTATGCGTGCCCTTCAACCCGGGCGAAGATGCCACCTTTAACGTCGACTATGCCGGCACCAGGAGCAACTACACCAAGGTTACGGTGTCGGCCAAAGACATCGGTTTTGACAAACCCAAGCGCACCTTCTTTGCCTTTGACGTCTTCGCCGAACATCCGCTCAGCCAGGGTTGGTACGGCAAGCTCAGCTACGCCTACGCCGACAGCAAGGGCAATACCGAAGGCCAGACCCAATCCGACGTCGGCCAGACCGACATTGGCGAAACCCGCTCCTGGGATTACGCCGACCTGATGGAGCATTCCTATGGCCCGCTGCCTAACTCACGCAAGCATTCGTTTAAGGCTTATGGCTTTGTGCAGTTGAATGATATGTGGCAGCTCGGTGCCAACGCCTTGCTGGCCTCGGGTCGCCCGCGCAGCTGTTCGGGCAGCTACCCGAGCAAACCGAACTCGGGTTACGACTCGGGCTATCACTATTGCGACAAGCTGCCCTCGCCGCGCGGCTCGATTGGCAATCTGCCTTGGGACAAGCGCCTGGATGTCAATGTGGTGTTCAATCCGCCCGTCCTCAAGGGCTTGCAACTCAGAATGGACGTCTTCAATGTCTTGAACAACCAGATCGCTCAAAACGTTGATGAGGCCTACAACGTCGGCACCACCTTCACGCCGAACCCGACCTATGGCCGCGTGATCAGCTATACCGAGCCGCGCTATCTGAAGTTCTCGGTGCAGTACGACCACAAGTTCTGATACCGCTCTGACAGGTCGTTATTTGAAAAAAGAGAGGCCCGCTGATGCTGGCCTTTTTTCTTTGCTCCTGTTGCGACCAAGCTCTCCGGCCCGGCATCAAAACCGCGCCCGCACATCTTTCATGAAACGCTCGCTCACCGGCACCGTCTCCCCCGAACGCAAGGTGGCCCGGTAGGTGCCGTCGCCGGTCACTTCAAGACTGGTGAAGGCGTCGCACCGAACCAGAGCGGTGCGGTGCGCACGCATGAATTGCGCCTTCGGCAAGCGCAACTCCAAGGCACTCAAGGTGGACCGATGCAGCACAACACGCACGCCGGCAGCGCCCTGCAAATGCAACTCAACGTAATTGCCGGCGGCACTGATCCATTCGATATCGGCCATGGCAATCTTCTCCACCAAACCCACCGAGCGAACGGTCAAGAAGTCCAACTCCGGGCAGGCGTTGCCATTGGCCAGGCTGCCTTGCTCGCGCAAGAAGCCCCCCATGGACTCGGCATAGGCGGCATTTTGTTTGAGCGTCAAGGCCTGCTCGGCTCGCGCCAGCATGGCCGCGAAGCGCTGATCGTCAAAGGGCTTGAGCAAGTAGTCCAGCGCAAAGACGTCGAAAGCGGCCAAGGCATGTTCGTCATAAGCGGTGACAAAAACCACCAAGGGCGGCTTGGCCAAGCCGCACAGCTCGGCCGCGAAGCTGAGTCCGTTTTGACGCGGCATCTGAATATCCAGCAAGAGCAGATCGACCTCACGCTGCGCCATCGCGACGCGGGCCTCGGCGGCCCCGGCGCAAACACCGGCGCAGCGCCAGCGTGGATGATCCATCAGCGCCAGCTGCAAATTGCTGCGCGCCAGCGCCTCATCGTCAACGACCAAAACACGCCAAGGACTACTCATGCAACTCTCGCCAGGGAAGGATCAATTCGGTCTTGTAGCTGGCGCCTTGCGGGGTCGTGATCAGGCGGGCGGCATCGCCGTACAAAATCTGCAGCCGCTCGCGGGTTGCCGCCAAACCCAGGCCATGTCCACCCCGGTCCTGCGGGACAGCCGCGACCGGGTTGCGCAGCGTCAGGCGCATGCCGGCGTCGTCCCGCGCCAAATTCAACTCCACATAGCCCTCGCCGTCGCAAGCCTCCAGACCATGGCGTATCGCGTTCTCCACCAAGGGCTGGAACATCAAGGGTGGGCAAGCAACGTCCTCCCATGCGGCCTCGCTAACGTCCCAGCGCACGGACAGGCTTTCACCGTAACGCAGGCGCTGCAATTCCAAATAGTCGCGCATGAAACTGAGTTCGTCCTGCACGCTGACCCATTCGGTCTTGCTCGCTCGCAAGGCATAGCGCAGCAACTCACTGATGCGGGCCAAGGCGCTCAGGGCCAAGCTACGGTCATCACCCCGCACCAAGGCGGACACGCTATTGAGCGCATTGAACAGAAAATGCGGCTCCAATTGCCCTTGCAGCAAGAGCAAACGCAGGCGCAATTTATCCGTCTGCTCACGCTGCCAGGCCTTCTCGCGCTCGCGAGCATTCAGCTTGGCAACGATAAAGGCCTGTGCAAAGAATGCCCCGCTCGCCAACACCAGGTCGTAGAAAAACGAGTACCAGCGGTTTCTGAGAACGAATGCCCACCAAGCGTCCGGCAACTTGCCGCCGCGCAGCAACTCCAGCAACCAAAAATAGCCCAACCAAGCGAATGCGAACCCCGTCATGCTGAGCACAAAGATGCGCAACTGCTTCTCCGGGCTGGACCACGCTTGCGGCCGCTGCCAAGCATGCAGGGACAAAAACCAGGAGAGCAGGATGAAGGGCGGGAAGGCCGACCAGCTTGAGCGCAGCACTTGGACGAGCCCGAAACTATTTCGCCCCGCGTTGCTCGCATCGGTGACCTGAGCCAGCGCCATCAGCAGCCACATCACCATCCAAACCGCAGCGCAAACCAGCAAACGCTGCAAGGCCTTGCCGAGCAGCTGCCAGCGCGGCAACGCTAAAGCGCTGCGGGCTTGACGCATTGAGGCGTGGGCGGCCGAGGATGCTTTCAAAGTAACTTTCTACCGCACGAGCGGATGGCAAGCAAGGCGCTAGACAGGCGATTACGGGCACTTTATTCGATCCGCGCGCCGGCTTGCGGCAAGCCGATGCCTCGGCGGCGGGGTTTCATCCCAAACGAATCTCTGGGACAACGACTTTGCGCCACATTTAGCGCCGTCGAGACAAGCCACAGGCTTGAACCTTCATTTCTTCCATCCCCTCACCACGAGACCCCGATGCGCACAAAGTACTGCTTCAAACCTCTGCTGCCCTGCCTGTATGTGGCACTCAGTTTGCTCACCAGCGGCGGCGCCATCGCCGCGGCGGCTAAGGCGGATGCGGCTACGGCCGACCCGGCCGCCCAGTACGCAGCCCTGTCGAGCGAGACACGCCAGCTCGCGGAACGCTATCTCCAAGCCTATTTGCGCAAAGATTGGGCGACTTTGGAACCCTTGATGGCGGAGCAGATTCGCTTCCTCGACCCGACCGCCAAGCTCGTCTTTGGCGATGTTGATCAGCATGGCAAGCCAGCGCTGCTGAAATACTTTCACACGGTCTACCCCTATATCGACACCCACGAATTCAAGGTCGGCAGCAGCTTTGTGGCGGGCAACAAGGCCGTCTTTATCGCTGAAACCGACTGGTCGTTTGCCCACCCGGGCCTGCCAGTGGTGCGCAGCAAGGCCCCCATCATTTTGACGCTCACGGTGGAGGACGGGCGGGTCATCGAACATACGGAGATGGCCGATTTGCAGAGCTTTCTGAACCAGCGGCAAGCACTCAAAAAGCCCTGATCTCAGGCAACTTGAGACAAGCCGGCCCGTCCTGTGTATGCTGGCCGGCGCTGCGTTGAATCCGCGCGCAGCAACCAAGAACCCCCTCCTCTGCTAGGAATTTCGATGATCAAACTGACCGTCAACGGCAAGCCCGCCAGCGTGGATGCCGACCCCGATATGCCACTGCTCTGGGCGCTGCGGGAAGACCTGCAGCTGACGGGCAGCAAGTTCGGTTGCGGCATGGGCCTGTGTGGCGCCTGCACCGTGCATTTGGACGGCCAGCCTGTGCGCGCCTGCAGCCTGCCTTTGTCCGCTGCGGCGGGCAAGAAGATCACCACGATTGAAGGCATCTCTGCCAGCAAGACCGGCAAGGTGGTGCAAGCCGCCTGGGTCAAGATCGACGTGCCGCAATGTGGCTACTGCCAGAGCGGCCAGATCATGAGCGCCTGCGCGCTGCTGGCCGCCAAAAAGTCACCCAGCGATGCCGACATCGACCAGGCCATGAGCGGCAATATCTGCCGCTGCGGCACCTATAACCAGGTGCGCGCCGCCATCCATGACGCCTCGGCGACGCTGAAGAAAGGGGCCTGAAGATGGACACTCTGCAAACCTCCCGCCGTGGCTTCCTGAAGAGCAGCGCCGGCAGCGCCTTGATGCTGTCTTTCGCCCTCCCCCTGGCCCCAAAGCGTGCGCTCGCCGAGTCGGTCAGCAATACCTTTGCGCCCAGTGCTTGGCTGCGCATCACGCCGGACAGCCGCGTCACCGTGCTCTGCGGCTCGTCCGAGATGGGCCAGGGCGTGCTGACCGCCATCCCGATGCTGGTGGCCGAGGAATTGGACGCCGACTGGGCGCGGGTCGGCGTCGAGCAAGCGCCGGCCGATGCGGCCTTCAACAACCCGCTGTTCGGCATGCAAGGCACCGGCGGCAGCACCACCGTGCGCGCGCATTGGACGCCGCTGCGCCAGGCGGGCGCTGCGGCCCGCGAGATGCTGGTGGCGGCGGCGGCCGAGTTGTGGAAAGTTGATGCGGCGATGCTGCGCACCGAGCGCGGCCATGTCATCGGCCCCGGCGGCAAGAAGCTCGCCTATGGGGCCCTAGTCGAGCATGCCTCCAGGCAGCCGGTGCCAAGCGCGCCGAAGTTGAAGGACAGCAAGAACTTCAAGATTCTGGGCAAGCCGACCCGCCGCATCGACAGTGCGGCCAAAGTGAACGGTACGGCGCAGTTCGGCATCGATACCCATGTCGAGGGCCTGCTCGTCGCGGTGATGGCGCGCGCGCCGGCGGCCGGCGCCAAGCTCAAGAGCAGTGACGAAGCGGCGGCCCGCGCCGTCAAGGGTGTCAGTCATGTAATCAACTTGGACAACGGCGTGGCCGTGTTGGCGAGCGGCTTTTGGGCGGCCAAAAAAGGTCGCGCGGCCCTGAATGCGCAATGGGATCTAGGCGCCGGCGCCGAGCTGTCGACGGCCAAGGTCTCCAGCATGCTGAGCGAGGCGGCCAGCAATGCCGGCGCGGTCGCGGTCGATAGCGGCAACCTGAAAGACGCCGCCGCCAATTCAAGCGCGCAACTGAGCGCCACTTACGAAGTGCCCTACTTGGCCCATGCCTGTATGGAGCCGCTGAACTGCACCGCCTGGGTGCGCGAGGGCGCGGCCACGGTCTGGCTCGGCACCCAAGGTCAGGGGCCCACGCAGCAAATCGTCGCCCAAATTGCCGGCGTGCCGATCGACAAGGTGCAGGTCCACACCAGCTTGCTGGGGGGTGGTTTTGGGCGCCGTTTTGCGCATGACTTCACCATCAGCGCGACGCTCTTGTCCAAGCTCAGCGGCCACCCGGTCAAGCTGATCTACGAACGCGAAGACGATATGGCGGCGGGCTTCTACCGGCCGGCCTCGGTGGTCAAGTTCGAGGGCGCGCTCGATGACAAGGGCCGGGTGAGCCTCTTGCGCGCCGACATCGGATGCCCCTCCATCATGGCCGGCTCCGGCTTCATGAAGTTGCCGGCCAGCGGTGTCGATGCGATGGCGGTCGAGGGTTTGGCCGACCACCATTACGAGATCCCCAACCAGCGCATTGCCTATGGTCAGGCCGAACCGGGCCCGCAGGTCTGGTTCTGGCGTTCGGTCGGGCATTCGCAAAACGTCTTTTTCCTGGAGAGTTTTGTCGACGAAATGGCCGCTGCGGCCAAGGCCGACCCGCTGCAGTTCCGCCTGCAAATGCTGTCCAAGCAGCCGCGCCTGCGTGCCGTGCTGGAGCTGGCAGCAAGCAAGGCAGGCTGGGGAAAATCGGCCGCCAAGGGCATCTTCCGCGGCATTGCGGTGGCCGAGAGCTTTGGCAGTTATGTGGCCGAGGTCGCCGAGGTCAGCATCGCCAAGGACGGCACGCCCAAGGTGCACCGCGTCGTCGCGGCGGTGGACTGCGGCCTAACGGTCAACCCCTTGACCATCACGCACCAGATCGAAAGCGCGATCTGCTACGGCCTCTCGGCGGCGCTCTACGGCCAAATCACGTACAAGGAAGGGCGCGTCGAGCAGGGCAACTTCCATGACTACCCGGTCTTGCGCATGAGCGAGATGCCCAAGGTGGAAGTGCATATCCTGCCCAGCAGCGAAGCGCCCGGCGGCATCGGCGAGCCCGGCACCCCGCCGATCGCGCCGGCCGTCACCAACGCGATCTTCGCCGCCACCGGCGTACGCGTGCGCAAGCTGCCGATCGACATCGGCTTGCTGAAGAAAGCCTAATGCCTCAAGCGGGCGGATAGCCCTCTTCGGTCAAGGCCGCGACGAACAGTTCGCGGCCTTTTTCGCTTTCGACCCGCAGGATTCTGGCCTCTCGGTCAAATTCCAGTTTGGCGGAAGAGTCCAAGGCCTGAACCGTCTTGGTGATGGCGGCCACACAATGGCCGCAAGTCATATCGGGGAGTTTGAATTCGTACATGGAGGGAATTTTTTGGTTGAACAGGGCTGAGCATAAACCGGCGCGCGAGCGGCGTGTAAGGGTCAGGTCTTGCCTGTATGGTTGAGGTGGCCGCCCGGCACGATGCCGGGCAAGCAATTCAGCCGAAGCGAAGCGAAACGGATCGGATCGGATCGGATCGGCCCAAGGCCAAGTCTGCGCAAAGAGAGCTTGACCTGCCCATCGTGGCAAGCCTTAGTATCCCGCCATGATGAATCCCTCGAACATCCAGTCCCTCACAATCCCCGTCGCCGGCATGACCTGCGCTTCCTGCGTCAAACGGGTGGAAAAAGCCTTGCTGCGGGTGCCCGGCGTAAGCGGGGCGGAGGTCAACTTGGCGACCGAGACGGCCAGCGTCAGCGGCTCCGCCGCCTTGACTCTGGCGCCACTGCGCGAAGCCGTCGAGGCGGCCGGCTATAGCCTGCCGGAACAAACGCTAAGCCTGCAAATCAGCGGCATGACCTGCGCCTCTTGCGTCGGCCGGGTCGAGCGGGCGCTGCTCAAGCTGCCCGGCGTCTTGTCGGCCGAAGTCAATCTGGCGACCGAGTCGGCCAGCATCCACATGCTCAGCACGGTCAACCCGCAGGCGCTGATTGCGACCATCGCCAAGGCCGGCTACGACGCCCGTCTGCCTGCCGCGGACGCCGAGACCGCCGAGCCCAAACCCGCGTGGCAGCACAGCGGCTGGCCGGTGCTGATCGCCGCGCTGCTGTCCGCGCCGCTGGTGCTGCCCATGGCCGGCCTGCTGCTGGGTCAGCATTGGATGCTGAATGGCTACTGGCAGCTCGCCTTGACGCTGCCGGTGCAGTTCTGGCTGGGCGCGCGCTTTTACAAGGCCGGCTGGGCCGCGCTGCGTGCCGCCAGCGGCAATATGGATTTGCTCGTCGCCCTGGGTACCAGCGCGGCCTTTGCCTTGTCGGTCTACGAGCTCTGGCTGCATGGCCCGCACACGATGCAGCTGTACTTCGAGTCGGCGGCGGTCGTCATCACCCTGGTGCTGCTGGGCAAATGGCTGGAGGCACGCGCCAAGCGGCAAACTACGGAAGCGATTCGCGCGCTCAAAAAGCTGCAGCCCGAAACCGCCCGCGTGCGCCGCGCCGGCGTCGAAGCGGAGCTGCCGCTGGGCCAGCTGCGCCTGGGCGACCTCGTGGTGGTGCGGCCGGGTGAACGCATCCCGGTCGACGGCGAGGTGCTGGAAGGCGCCTCCCATGTGGATGAATCGCTGATCACCGGCGAAAGCCTAGCGGTCAGCAAAGGGCTCAAAGACAAGGTCGTTGGCGGCGCCATCAATGGCGAGGGCCTGCTCTTGTTGCGCGTGACGGCCCTGGGTGCGGAGTCGACGCTGGCGCGCATTGTTCGCCTGGTCGAGTCGGCGCAGGCCAAAAAGGCGCCGATTCAGCGCATGGTCGACCAGGTCAGCGCCGTCTTCGTGCCGGTCGTGATAGTCGTGGCCCTGCTCACTTGGCTGGGCTGGGGCCTTATGGCCGGCGACTGGGAGCGAGCGCTGCTGAACGCGGTGGCGGTGCTGGTGATTGCCTGCCCTTGTGCGCTGGGCCTGGCCACACCGACGGCCATCATGGCCGGCACCGGCGTGGCGGCGCTGCATGGCATTCTGATCAAGGACGCCGAGGCGCTGGAGTTGGCCGCGCGGCTCGATGTGGTGGCCTTCGACAAGACCGGCACGCTGACCGTCGGTAAGCCCCAGCTGGCGGCCTTGCTGGCTGCGCCCGGCATCGATGAAGCGCAATTGCTGGCCTGGGCCGCCGCGCTGCAAGCGGGCAGCGAACATCCGCTCGCCCATGCGGTGGCCGAGGCCGCCGCGGCCCGCAAGCTGGCAATCCCCCCGGCCGCTGCCATGCGGGCGGTGGCCGGACGCGGCGTGGCCGCCACATTGATGGCCAGCGAAGGCCAGACCTTGGACCTGCGCCTGGGCAGCAGCCGCTTCATGCAGGAATTGGGCGTGGCGACCGGGGCCTTGCAGACCCAGGCCGATGCGCTGCAGCAGCAAGGCCGCACGGTGTCGTGGTTAGCGGATGTGTCGGACACCGCCACGGCACCGCGTCTCTTGGGTCTGCTGGCCTTTGGTGACAGCATCAAGCCCACGGCTGCGGCGGCCGTACAGGCCTTGCACAGGATGGGGGTACGCACCGTCATGCTCAGCGGCGATAACGCCGGCAGCGCAAACCAGGTCGGCCGCCAACTCGGCATTGACGAGGTCCGTGCCGAGGTGCTGCCCGAAGACAAGGCGCGCATCGTGGCGGAACTCAGAAACGGCGGCCGCCAATGCGTGGCCATGGTCGGCGACGGCATCAACGACGCACCCGCGCTGGCCGCCGCCGATGTGGGCTTGGCCATGTCCACCGGCACCGATGTGGCGATGGCGGCGGCCGGCATCACCCTGATGCATGGCGACCCGGCGCTGGTGGCACAGGCGATTGATTTGTCACGCCGCACCGTCGCCAAGATTAGGCAAAACCTGTTCTGGGCCTTTGCCTACAACGTGGTCGGCATTCCGCTGGCGGCCTTCGGCTACCTGAACCCGGTGATTGCGGGGGCGGCGATGGCGCTGTCCAGCGTCTCGGTGGTCAGCAATGCCTTGCTGTTAAAGCGCTGGAAGGCTTGAGGGGCGAACTCATTGCGCGCGGACAATTAATGTTGGACGCGCAAAGAGCCTTCTGTTTGCATCTCGGTCAAGCCCTCGTCCAACTGCTGAAGGCTTAACTCCGCCTTGGGCGACAGGGCGCAGCGCAGATCCATTTTTTCTATTACCAAGGGCGGGTGCAGGGCCACAGCGAAGCCGCCCTCTCGGCGCCGGTAGTCCAGATAACTGCGGCTGACGATCGCGTGCGAAATGCGTTTGGCGGCAAGCCGACGCAGCAAGGCCTCGGCGTCCGGCCCATCATCGCGAACAAACTGCGCCCCCAGCTGAAGCTCCAGCGCCACGTAACGGAAACCGGCGATGCTGCCGATGGACTGCCCGGCCAGATCGCTCAAACGCTGCGGCGCCGGAACATCGGCGCGGCTGATGAGCAACTCCATGTGTTGAGCCACTGGGCGGCTCCACTGGAACGGCCCCGGCAACCAACCCTGGGCATAACCGCAGATCAAATCGGCTTGGCCGCTCTCCAAGGTCTGGCCAATCCGCTTGCGCGCCACCGGCACAAATTTCGCCTCCCGCTTCAGATGGCGGGCCAACTCGACACCCAGCTCGAAACTGAGGCCGGACTTGAGCTCGCCGTTCTCGAACTTTGCATAGGGCAAGGAGACGCTGGTGTCGACAATGAATCGCAGCGGCGACGCAGCTGCCGGCAAACAAGACAGGCTCGCAAGAAAGCAAAAAAGCGCGGCGCGCATGGACATCATCAAAGGGCTGAAGGTCAAAATAGGCAACGACCAAGGATACAGCAGCCGCCGGACCGTAGGCTAGGATGACCCATCTCCAAAACCCGTTCATTGGCAACATGATCACGGTCTACCTGCGTTACGTCATCGACCCCTACAAACTCGCCGAGTTCGAGCATTACGGTCGCCTCTGGATTCCGCTGGTTCAACGCTTCGGCGGGCAACATCACGGCTATTTTTTGCCCTCCGAAGGGGCCAACAATATTGCGCTGGCGATGTTCAGCTTCGCCAGCCTCGCCAAATACGAGAAGTACCGACAAGGCTCGGCCGAGGACGCCGACTGCAAAGCGGCCTTCCGTTACGCCGAACAGACCCGCTGCATCCTCAGCTACGAGCGAAGCTTCTTCAGGCCGGTGTTTGCCTGAGCGAGCCACCCGACATCGGCAAGCCAGGTCGATCGATCTGACGGAATTCTTCAAGCCCACCGCGCCAAGCCAGACGCCGATCTGAGCGAAGCGGCTCGGCACCGGTCCAGCCCGCGTGATCTGGCTCAGCCACCGCTGGCCCCACGCTCAAGCCAACACACCGGCCTGAAAGTCGCGCACCGCCTGTATCAACTCGGCCTGCGTGTTCATCACGAAGGGCCCATGCTGGGCGATCGGCTCATTCAAAGGGCGGCCGGCGACCAGAATGGCGCGGGCGCCCTCCGGCCCGGCGCTGAAACGCAGGCCGTCGCTGCCGCTCTGGTTGGCCAGAATCGCCATTCGCTGCTGCGGCACTTGTACCGCTCCAGCAAACTGCAGCTCACCCCGGTACACATAGACAAAGGCGTTGTGCGTGTCGGGCAAGGCCTGCTCGAAGCTCGCGCCGGGCGCCAGATGCAGATCCAGATAAAGCGGCTCGGTGTGCTCGCGCTGCACCGCCCCGGCCATGCCATGGCTGCTGCCCGCGATCACGCGCACCTTGACGCCATCCCGCTCAAACTCCGGAATTTGCTCGCTCGGGATATCCCGGTACCAGGGCGCGCACATTTTTTCTTGGCTGGGCAGATTCAACCAGAGCTGAAAACCCTCCATGCGCCCTTGCTCCTGCTCGGGCAACTCGCTGTGGATGACGCCGCGCCCGGCCGTCATCCACTGCACGCCGCCATTGCCGAGCAGCCCTTCGTTGCCGGCCGAATCACGGTGGCGCATCCGGCCTTCCAGCATATAGGTGATGGTCTCGAAACCCCGGTGCGGGTGATCGGGGAAGCCGGCGATGTAATCGTCCACCTGGTCGGAGCCAAAGGCGTCGAGCATCAGAAAGGGGTCAAGTCGGCGCTGCAGGTTTTGCGTCAAGACACGGGTCAGCTTGACCCCCGCGCCGTCGCTGGTCGCTTGGCCGGTGACCAGGCGCTCGACGGCGCGCGGGGCCTGGATCGCTGCAAGGTTCTTGTTCATTCGTTCCACCTTTTTTTTACTTCATGCCGGCAAGGCCGCGCCGACAAGTTCCGAGATTTGTTCGCGAGCCGCCGCCAGACCTTGGGCGGCCGCATCAGCGCCCATGGCCAATCCTTCGGCATAGACAAAGCTGATGTCGCTCAGGCCCAAAAATCCAAGTGCCGTGCGCAGATAGGGCACCATGGTATCGCTGGCCTGATCGCGGTAGATACCGCCACGCGTCAGCACGGCATAGACCTTTTTGCCGGTCAACAAGCCCTCGGGGCCCTGGGCCGTGTAGCGGAAGGTGACGCCCGCCTTGGCGACGGCATCGATCCAGTTCTTCAGCTGCGTCGGCACGCCAAAATTGATCATGGGCACGGCCAGCACCAAGACATCGGCGGCGCGCAACTGCTCGATCAGGCCACTGTCCAAGGCCACACGTTCGGCTTGGGCCGGGCTACGCTGCTCGGCCGGCGTAAACAAGGCCTGCAAGCTTGACTCGTCCAAGGCGGGATGAGGGTTGATCGCCAGGTCCAGCAATGCCACGCTGGCGGCGCCCGCGTCGGCCTGAGCGATCAGGCCTTGCACCAACTCATGGGCCAAACGAGCGGAATCCGAGCCTTTGCCGTCGGCTTGCAGACGGCGGGCGCTGGCGTTGATTTGGAGGATCTTCATGGTCATGCCTTCTTCAAAGTGTTTCGATTGACGATGAGCTCACTTTATTGAATCCAACCAAGCAACGGAAGTCCATAAAATGGATTACTTTGTTCCACCAATGCACCAATCAAAGCAATGAGCCTAGACGCCGACGACCTCTTGCTGTTTGCCCGCGTGATGGAGGCCGGCTCATTCAGCCGCGCCGCCGAGCGGGTCAATTTACCCAAATCGACGGTCTCCCGGCGAATCGCCGCGCTGGAACAAAGACTGGGCGAGAAGCTCTTGCAACGCAGCACCCGCAGCCTGAGCTTGACCGAGTTCGGCGCCGGGGTGCTGGAGCATGCCCGCGCGCTAACGGTCGAGGTTGACGGTGCCCTGGCGCTGGCCCTGCACCGCCAGCAGCGCCCGACAGGCCGGCTGCGCGTTTCCATGCCGGGCGACCTGGCCAATTTGGCGCTGCCCGCCATGCTGAGCCAATTCGTACTCGATCATCCCGCCGTCACGCTGGAGCTGGACCTGTCGCCGCGTCGCGTCGACCTGGTCGCCGAGGGTTTTGACTTGGCGCTGCGCATGGGCGATTTGGCACAAGACAGTCAACTGGCCGCGCGCCGTCTGGCACTGTTCAGCAGCGGCCTCTACGCGGCCCCGGCCTATCTGCGCAGTCATGGCTTGCCCTTGCTGCCGCAGGCCTTGGCGCAGTCGCACGGGCTGATGCTTTTGAGCCGCGCGGGTGAAGCCATCCCTTGGTCGCTCAGCCGAGGCGAAGCCGGCGACGAAGCGCAAAGCTGGCGCGGTACGCCCGAGCAGCGCAGCCTGGTCAATGCCCCCGACCTGTTGCTGAAGATGGCCTGCGCCGGCGTCGGGATCACCGCCGTGGCCGAGCATTTCGCGCAAAGCTATGTCGGCAGGGGCGAGTTGCTGCGCGTGCTGCCGGATTGGTGTTTGCCGCCCACGCCCTGCTGGGCGGTGTTCCCGGAGCGGCGCTTGATGCCGCTGCGCACGCGGGTGTTTCTGGAGGCGGTCGCAGTGGCCCTGTCTGCCTGCCCCGGTCAGATTTGAAGCTGCCTTATTCCACCGCAAACGCGATATCTACCGAGGCCTCACGCGGCGCCGGCAAGGGAGCAAAGCGCCATTGGTTGACTGCCGTCACCGCCGCCATCGCCAAACGCTTGTGCGACGCCTGCACGGCCTGCGCCTGCCCGACCGAACCATCGGTCTGCACCATGAAACGCACCGTCACCGCGCCGCCCTTGAAGTCGGCCTGCAGCTGACGCGGGATCTCGGGCTCGACCTTGGTCAATAGCTGCAAGGCAGGCGGCTCCGGCTCGGCCTGCGGGGCGGGACGCTGTGGCAAAAGCTCGGGCTGAGCGGTCGCAGCCGTCAGGCTCGCCGATGCCAACAAGGCGGGCTGGGACTCCTGCGAACGCTGAGCGTCCAAGGAAGGGCTGGCCAGCGCAGCGGCAGAGGCCAGCTGACGAGGCTCGGCCGCTGCGGCCACTTTGGCCTGGGGTTTGGGCGCCACCTTGGCCACCGCAATGCTGGCGGTTTGAACCGGCGGGCTGGGCGCAACAGGCTCCGCTGCAGCACGCTTGGCGGCGGGCTTGACCGATTGCAGCTTGATAAAAGTGAACACCTTATCGGCCTGCTTTTGCGCCCGCTCCTCGGCGCTGAGCTCGGACTTGAGCGGTGTTTCAGCCTGGGCAAAGGCCGCATTGACCGTCCCGAACACGCCCATCAACGAGACCACCAACCCGGGCAGCGCACAAGCAAAGCGTCGACTCATGAAGAACTCTCCAACATAGAGGGCGCGACACGACTACGCCAAGGCTGGCAGTGTAGGCAGCCCTCCCCCGCGAACAGGGCGTGGGTTTACCCGCAGGCCAGGCCAAGCGCTGCGCAATAAATCACATCTATACTGCGTTTCGCTCCGGGGTGCCCTGCTGCGCATACATAAGTAAGTCGTTATGCGCCGGGCTGAGATGTGGTGGAAACCATAGACCCGCTGAACTTGATCCGGTTGATACCGGCGTAAGAAGAGCCCGCCCTTAGCAGCGCCCCGTCCACCAGCCAGGACCGGGCAAGGGCCTCATCTCCACGCCCCAAGAACGTTCAAGCCGGCCCTCGCAGCGCTTCACAGCTACCGCGAGAACCGACCATGAACAGCATCACCGAACCCGGCCTCAACAGCCTGGCCAGCAGCCTTGAGCTGACACGCACACCGCTGCCCGGCTCCAGCAAGACCTATGTCAGCGGCGAGCGCAACCCCGAGCTGCGCGTGCCGATGCGGGAAATTGCCCTGACCAATGGCGAGTTGATCACCGTCTATGACTGCTCCGGCCCCTACACCGACATCACAGCCGAGATCGACGTCCGAACCGGCCTGCCCGCAACCCGCGCGCCCTGGATCGAGGCGCGGGCCGACACCGAGCTGTACCAGGGTCGGCCGATTCAGCTGATCGACGACGGTCTGCGCGACATCGCTCAGCAAGAGGCCTTGATGCAGATGAGCGCCGGCCTGCGCCGCCAACCACGCAAGGCTGTGGCGGGCGCCAACGTCACGCAGATGCATTACGCCCGCCGCGGCATCATCACGCCGGAGATGGAGTACATCGCCATCCGCGAGAACCAGCGCCTGGACTGGATGCGCGAATACGAGCAAGACGCCGAGCGCGAAGCGCGCCTTCGCGGCAATGCCTTCGGCGCCAGCATTCCGCCCGTCATCACCCCCGAATTCGTGCGCGACGAAGTGGCGCGTGGCCGCGCCGTGATCCCGGCGAACATCAACCACACCGAGCTGGAGCCGATGATCATCGGGCGTAACTTCCTGGTCAAGGTGAATGCCAATATCGGCAACTCGGCCGTCACCTCCTCGATCGAGGAGGAAGTGGAGAAGCTGGTCTGGAGCACGCGCTGGGGCGCCGACACGGTGATGGACCTGAGCACCGGCCGCAACATCCACAGCACCCGCGACTGGATCATCCGCAACAGCCCCGTGCCCATCGGCACCGTGCCGATTTATCAGGCGCTGGAGAAGGTCGGCGGCGTGGCCGAAGATCTGACTTGGGCGCTGTTCCGCGACACCCTGATCGAGCAGGCGGAGCAAGGTGTTGATTACTTCACCATCCATGCCGGCCTGCGCCTGCCCTTCATCCCGATGACGGTCAAGCGCCGCACCGGCATCGTCTCGCGTGGCGGCTCCATCCTGGCCAAATGGTGCATCTCGCATCACAAGGAGAACTTCCTGTACACGCATTTCGAAGAGATCTGCGAAATCATGAAGGCCTACGACGTGACCTTCTCGCTCGGCGACGGCCTGCGCCCGGGCAGCCTGGCCGACGCCAATGACGAGGCCCAATTTGCCGAGCTGCGCACGCTCGGCGAGCTGACCAAGGTCGCCTGGAAGCATGAGGTGCAAACGCTGATCGAAGGCCCCGGCCATGTGCCCATGCACCTGATCCAGCAAAACATGACCGAGCAATTGAAGCACTGCGAGGAGGCGCCCTTCTACACGCTGGGGCCCTTGACGACCGACATCGCGCCCGGCTACGACCACATCACCAGCGGCATTGGCGCGGCGATGATTGGCTGGTTCGGCTGCGCGATGCTCTGCTATGTGACGCCCAAGGAGCATCTGGGTTTACCGAATCGCGACGACGTCAAGGCCGGGCTGATGGCCTACAAGATCGCCGCCCATGCGGCCGATGTGGCCAAGGGTCATCCGGGTGCGCGGGCGCGTGATGACGCCTTGTCCAAGGCGCGCTTCGACTTCCGCTGGACCGACCAGTTCAACCTCGGCCTCGACCCCGAAACCGCACGCGATTTCCATGACGAAACCCTGCCCAAGGACAGCGCCAAGGTCGCTCATTTCTGCTCGATGTGCGGGCCGAAGTTCTGCTCGATGAAGATCACCCAGGATGTGCGCGAATACACGGCCGAGATGGAGAAGAAGAGCGCGGAATTCAAGGCGCTGGGCAGCGAGATCTATATCCCGATTCAAGCGGTATGAGCGGAGAGAAAAGCGCCGGGCCGCCCCAAGCTTTTCTGCTCCCCCTTGGGGGGGCGGACGCCGCGCAGCGGCGGCCTAGGGGGCCTCAGCATGTTGGAGTCGCCGGCGCGGGCCTGGTCGGGCGCTTGTTCGCCTGGGCCTTGAGTCAAGCCGGCCATAAGGTCGAGGTATTCGAGGCCGGCCCCGGCCCCGAGCCGCGCTTTGACGGCCAGGGTGCAGCCGCCTTCAGCGCGGCCGGCATGCTCAGCCCGCTGGCCGAGCTGGACGCGGCCGAGCCCGAGGTGGCGGCGCGCGGTTTCGAGTCACTGCGCCTGTGGCCGCTGATCGCGGCTCGGCTAAGCGGACAGCCAACCATGCAAATGGATGGCAGCCTCTTGCTCGCGCATCGCCAGGATCTTGGCGCCGCCGAGCGGGTGTTGGCGCGCCTGCGGGTGAGCGGCTTTCCGGCCGCGCAAAGCCTGAGCGAGGCCGAGTTGGCGGCGCTGGAGCCGGCGCTGCTGCGCGGGCTGCGCGCCTGGCGCCTGCCCGGCGAAGGATTCATCAACCCGCTTGAGGCGATGACGGCCTTGCAGCAAGACAGCCAGGCGCGCTGGCATTGGCGTCGCCCGGTGATTGCCGTGGAGCCGGGGCGTTTGAAGCTGGCCGACGGCGTCGATCTTCGCTTCGACTGGATCGTCGACGCGCGCGGCCTCGGCGCCAAGCCGCAATTGCCGCTGCGCGGCGTGCGCGGCGAGGTGATCACGTTGAGCTTGGCCAATCATGGCCTGACGCGGCCGGTGCGTCTGCTGCACCCGCGCCACCGCGTCTATCTGGTGCCACGCAGCCGCGATCAACTGGTGCTGGGCGCCAGCGAAATCGAAAGCGAGGACCGCAGCCCCGTCAGCCTGCAATCGGCCGTCGAGCTGATGGCGGCCGCGCACAGCGTGATGCCGACGCTGGCCGAAGCCCGGATAGAGCGGCTGGATGTCAATCTGCGCCCGGCCTTGAACGACAACCGCCCCTTCGCTCACTGTGAGCCGGGCCTGCTGCAACTCAATGGCCTGTACCGCCATGGCTGGCTGTTAGCGCCGGCCTTGGTGCAAGAGCTGCTGTTGGCCAGCGGTTTGGCCAATTTGGAGAAGCCATGAACGAACAAGAAATCAATGTCTCGCTGGATGGTCAGCTACAACGGATTCCCGCTGCAACGCCCTTGGAACATCTGCTGACGCAGCTGAGCCTGGCGCCCGAGAGCGTCGCTACCGCACTCAACGGCCAGTTCGTCGCCCGCTCGGCGCGCGCCGCTGCATTGCTCAAGGACGGCGACCAAGTGCTGCTGTTCAAACCCATCGTCGGAGGTTGATAGCCATGCGTGAGGCAAGACCCGACCCCTGGATGATTGGCGATATCAGCCTGAGCAGCCGGCTGCTGCTGGGCAGCGCCGGCTACCCGAATCCCCAGACGCTGGCCGAGGCGATTGAGGCCTCGCAAACCGAGGTTTTGACCGTCGGTCTGAAGCGGACCCTGGCCGGGGGCGACAACGGTTTCGTTGCCATGGCCCTGCAAGCAGCCAAGGCGCAGGGCGCGCGCCTGCTGCCCAATACCGCCGGCTGCCGCAGCGCCCGCGAGGCGGTGCAACTGGCCTGCATGGCGCGTGAGTTGTATGACACCGCGTGGATCAAGCTGGAGGTGGTCGGCGACGAGCACACGCTGCAACCCGACCCTTTCGAGCTGCTGGCCGGCGCCACCGAGCTGGTCAAGCTGGGCTTCACCGTCTTGCCCTATTGCACCGATGATCTGGTCTTGTGCCGCCGTCTGCTCGATGCCGGTTGCCCGGTCTTGATGCCCTGGGGGGCGCCTATCGGTTCGGGCCAGGGCCTGCTCAACCCCTTTGCCTTGCGCAGCCTGCGCGAGCGCCTGCCGGACGCCACGCTGATCATCGACGCCGGCCTGGGCGCGCCCTCGCATGCGGCGCAGGCGCTGGAGCTGGGCTTCGACGCGGTGCTGTTGAACTCGGCGGTGGCGCAGGCGCGCAAGCCGGTGCAGATGGCAGGCGCCTTCCGCGATGCCGTGCGGGCTGGGCGTCAGGGCTTTTGCGCCGGGCTGATGAGCAGCCAGGACTTTGCCGTGCCGTCGACGCCGGTCAGCGGCCACCCATTTTTGCTGGGAGAACCGACATGAACTGGTGTGACGACCCAAGCCCGCCCATCATCTGGAGCGTGGCCGGCACCGACAGCGGCGGCGGCGCCGGTCTGTCCGCCGACACCCGCGCGGCGACCGCTTTTGGCGTTCATTTATGTCCGGTGGTGGCGGCGGTGACGGCACAAAACTCCGTTGGCGTCGAGGCGGTCTTTCCGCTGCCCCTCCATCAACTGCTGGCGCAAATGCGCGCCTTGGCCACCGATCTGTGGCCGGCCGTGATCAAGACCGGCCTCTTAGGCTCGGTCGATGCCGTCCATGCGCTGTGCGAAATTTTGGATGAGCTGCGCCGCGATCGCCCGGTGCCCCTGGTAGTGGACCCGGTCTTAGGTGCCAGCGCCGGCGGGCCGGCCTCGGTCTTTGCTAACGCCTCATTGCTGCGGGCCTACCGGGAGCAATTGCTGCCGCGCGCGCAGCTGATCACGCCGAACCGGCGCGAGGCCGAGTTGCTCCTGGGCCTGGCCCCGCAGGCAATGAGCCGCGAGTTGATGGCCGAGAAGCTGCTGGCGCAAGGCACCGAGGCGGTCTGCATCACCGGCGGCGATGACCCGCATCACCTGGCGCTGGACTATCTGCACAGCCCCGAGGCCAAGGGCCATCTGGCGCTGCCAAGGCTGGGGCAAGGGCATCACCATGGCAGCGGCTGCAGCTTCGCCAGCTCCGCTGCGTCCGCGCTAGCGCGCGGCTTTGTCACCGCCGACGCGGTGCTGCTGGCCAAGATGGCGACCTGGGTGGCGGTGCGCGACGGCCATTCGGCAGGCGCCGGAGCCGGGCCGGTGCGCGCATCGGCAAGTTTTTTATTTGACCCGCGCGCCATGCCGGTGATGAGCTTCGGCGGCGAAGCGATAGACGCCGACACGCTGGCACGCTGGGAGCAGGTCTTGCAGGCGGACAGTACCGAGTCCGTCGATTGGGGTCTTTATGCCATCACCGACCGGCCGCAGCGCATCGCCGAGTTGACGGCCACCGGCATCAAGCAGATTCAACTGCGCATCAAATTCCCCAGCTCGCCGGGCAGCGAGGCCGCGCTCCGCGGCGCCATAGCGGCCGCGCAAGCGGTCGTGGCCGCCCATATCGGCTGCCAGCTCTGGATCAATGATCATTGGCGCTTTGCCCTTGAGTTGCCCTGCGTCGGCCTGCATCTGGGCCAAGAAGATTGGGCCGCCTTGAGCGCCCACGACAGGCAACTGCTGCAAAGCAGCGGCATCAAGCTCGGTCTCTCCAGCCACAGTCTTTGGGAGTTAGCAAGGGCGCGTGGTCTGAACCCGCATTACATCGCCTGCGGCCCGGTCTGGGCCACCACCACCAAAGACATGCCCTGGCAACCGCAGGGGCTGGTCAATCTGGCTTGGTGGGTACGCATGGCCGGCCGACCGGTGGTGGCGATAGGTGGTTTGCTTGAACCCGAGCAGGCCCGTGCCTGTGCGGCGACCGGCGCGGCGGCGGCCTGTTTGGTGAGGGCTCTGGACCGAGCCGATGCTCAAGTGGAGAGCTTCAGCGTGGCTTGGCAATCAGGGCGCAGAACCAAACGGCCAGCGCTTTCGGCGCCCCATCCGAGCCTCATCAGCCCCTCATAATCTCAGGGCTTGGCGGTATAAAAATAGTAGGCCGCCTTGTAGGCCACGCGCACGCCCTTGCCGGCAGCCGCCGCATTGCAACCGTCCGCCGGCGCCTTACCGCCGCTGGTGCTCACGCGCTGAATGCTCTGCACCGCGCCGAACACACCGGCGCCGCTGTTCGACTTGGCGCTCAGCAGCAGCCAGGGAATGGCGTTGGCATCGGGGCCGTTGTCGCGCGCCTTGACCTCCCCGACGACCTTGCTGCCGTCTGCCGATTCCCAGCTCGGGCCGCCGTAATGCTTGCCGATGCTGATGCCGGCGCCGTCGAACAACTCGGCCTCGGGGCCCTTGAAAACCCATTCGAACTTTGCAGCGTCGTTGGCCTTGCATTCATAGATCTGCACGCCGGTGGCTTGCACTTCCAGGCTCATGGCTTGACCGGCCGGCGCCTTGATCGCCTCGGGGATGGCTGCGGCCGGAGCCGCCTGAGCCGAGAAAGAGATCAGCAAAGCGACGAGCAAGCCGGAGCGCTTGGCGATGTTGGCAACTGCAAATGATTTGTTCATGGCGACAGGAGGAAGAAGAAGAAGGGGCTGAGGTCGGGCCAGACTAGGCCCGAGTCCGGGCGAAAATCCATGATGCCGCAGCTGCAGTCGTTTGGCGAAAGTCATGCTCAACATCGGCCGAAAACGCTTGTATCCACCCCAGGGCGCGCAACGCCCTGACTTATCCATGGTCTCTGTGGATAAGTCTGGGGATGCCCACTTGAGCGATGCTGCGTACCCACTATTCATCGGCAAAAACTCGCTTTGCTGCTTTTTGTGGCAATCAAATCCAGAACAAGGGGATTGCCGCAGCTCAGCGCGGTTTCATCTGCGCATCGAAGAAGTTGACGACGCTGGCGTTCATGTCCCGATGAAAAGCCTTGCGGTCGAATTGCCCGGCGTCCTCGCACAGCTGCGGTGGTGCCAATAGTTTGGCCAGCCCGCTGCAGGGGGCCAGAAAGGAAAAATGTCCCGCACCCGGGACCTTGTGGAGTTCGAGTTTCGCACCCAGGGCGGCCTGAATCGCCTGACCATTCGTCGCAAACGGAACGATCTCGTCCCCATCGCCGCTCCATAACTGGACCGGCACTCGCACCTGCGCAAGACCTTCCGCCCCGAAGGCGAAGCTCAGGCCGGGCGCGGCCACCGCTGCCACCTTGATCCGCGCATCGCTGACGAAACTCTCCCCCATCGTTGCCGTATCGGCGCTCAGCAAGGGCGACTTGCTGTGGGCGAGCAGTTTGCAGGCGAACTCCGCCGCCGCGCTGCAATGCTTGGCAATCAGACGCAGGTCCGGCATGGCACCGATCACACTCATGACGGTGAAGCCCCCGGCCGAAAATCCATAGGCGCCGACACGTGCGGGGTCGATCTGCGCCCGCGCCGGCCAGCGCTGCAACATATGGTCGAGCGTGGCCTTCAGCTCCTGGCCGCGGCCGCTCAGCCAAGCGGGCTTGCCGACGGCGCTTTGATCGGCGAAGTTATCGCCCCCATGCATCGGCGCCGCAACGATGTAGCCGGCGCTGGCCATTGCCATCGCAAGATCGGCGTGAGCCGGTATGCCGGCGCCATTGCCATGCGAGATCAGGACCAGCGGCAAGCGCTGCCCGGCGATGGGCGCGCCTGCCGCCACTTTCATCACGGTCATTCCAATTGGTGTCGTGGGCCAGGCCCTCGACTCGGTCGGGTACCAAACGCCGATTGGAAACACCTTGCCGTCCGGCCCGCTGGCTTGGCTCAGCTGGAAGCCCACCGGGTGCTCGCTGTCGATTGCCGTCAGCATCGCGTAGCCCAGCAGTGCGCCCGCCAAGACCAGCAGCGCCAGCAAGCCGCCGGCCATCCATTTCAATATTTTCATTTCTTCGAGTCCATTGATGGGTTGATGGGTCAATCTTTGCCGGGCAACTCGACCAGGAAGCGGCAGCCGCGCCCGCCGAGGCCGGCGTCCAGCCGCAGCTTGCCGTGGAGCCGCGCGACGGCCTGCGTCACGATAGCCAGGCCGAGCCCGGAGCCCGCCACCTCGCTGCCCGCAACGCGGTAGAAACGCTCGAACACCAAGCCTTGTTCGGCCTCGGCGATGCCGGGGCCATCGTCGGCCACCGACAGGCTCAAACGGCCCTGCTGCGCAGCCAGCTCGACGACCACCTGGCCACCCGGCTGTACATAGCGCAAGGCATTGCCGAGCAGGTTCTGCAACACCGAGCGCAGGGCCGTCTCCTCGAGCTCATGCAGCAGCGAATCGGGCGCCTCCAGCGACAAATCGATATCGCGCGAGATCGCCAGCGGCGCTGCCTCCGCCAGCTCTTGGCGCAGCAGCTGGGCCACATCGATCAGCGATGGCTTGGCCGGGCCGGCAGCATCGATGCGGGCCATCTCGAGCAATTGCTGAATCAGCCGCGAGGCGCGAGCCACAGCCTGCTCCAGCTGCTGGGCGGCCAGCCGCCGCTCGTCCGCGCCGTCGGCGCAGGCCAATACATGAGCCTGCGCCGAGATCACCGCCATCGGCGTTCTCAGCTCATGTGCCGCGTCCTGCACAAAGCCATGCTCACGCGCTATCTTGCTGCGCAGCTGAGCCAGCAAGCGATCAAGCGCATCGGCAACCGGCGCCAGCTCGGCGTATCTGGCCACAAAGCCCAAGGGCCCCAGATCATCTGGCCCGCGCGCTCCGATGCTGCGGGACAGCTTGCGCAGCGGACTCAAGCCCCGCGCGACCGCAAACCAGGTCGGCAGTAAAACGAAGGGAAAAGAGATCAGCACCGACATCGCCAGGTCACTGCTCAAACGACCCAGCAGCCAACTATCGTCGGCGCGCACCTCGCCAATCAGCAGCCGCCAGCGCCCACTGTCGATACGCAGCACATGGTAGAGAACGCCATTCAGGCTCAGGTCCACAAAGCGCCCGGGCTCGCCCGCCAAGACTGCCCCTCCAGTCGCGCCCGCCTCGGCCGATCGGTACAAGCGTCGGCCCTGACTGTCCTCCAACTGAAGCAAGACGGGATGCGGCCGGCCTGCCTGCCTGTGTCTGCTATTGAGCAGGTCGGCCGCGAACGCCGCAGCGACAAGCGCCTGCTCCGGCTGTTCGATCTTGGCCAAGGCGGCGGCCAATGCCTGGGTGCGCTCCCGCTGATAGGCGTCGACGCTCTGCGGGCTGGTTTCCCGCTGGTAGTAGTAGGTCAGCAGCACCAGCCAAGCCAAGCCGGCCGTCAGCAGCAGCGTCAGGATCACGCGCCGCGTCAGCGTCGGTTGCCATAACCGGTGGAGGGCCTTGTTCATGGCTGCAACATATAGCCGACCCCGCGAACCGTGCGGATACGTTGGGCACCTATCTTGCGCCTGAGGTTCGAGACATAGACCTCAAGCAGGCTGAAATCCAGCGCCTCACCGAGCGGCTCCAGGCGCTGAGCCAGCGAGCCCTTGGGCACCACCACGCCGGGCTCACGCGCCAGCTCGCGCAGCAATTGAAATTCGCGCGGCGACAGATCCAGCCGTTCGCCGCTCAGCCTCGCACTGTGAGCACGCGGCTCGATCAGCAGCTCACCCACACACCACAGCTCGCTGGACTGTTGCGCATAACGGCGCAACACAGCGCGCAAGCGCGACAGCAGCTCGGCAGTGGCGAAGGGTTTGATGATGAAGTCGTCGGCCCCGCCGTCAAGGCCGGTCAAGCGATCTTCCAGCGCCGAGCGAGCCGTGATCATGATGATGGGCAGGGTCACGCCGGCACTGCGCCAGCGCTGCAGAAGATCAAGGCCATTGCCGTCGGGCAGCGTGATGTCGAGCAGCACACAGTCATACAGCAGATCTTCCGCCGCAAAGGGCGGCCGCGGCGCATCGGCCAGCCGGCGCCGCCATTCGCTGCTGACGCCTTCGGCCTTGAGCGCACGCTGCAAGGCGGCGCCGAAGTCAAAGTCGTCTTCGATGAGGAGAATATGCATGCAAAAACTATAGCGGCACGAACCTTAAGAGCAACCAAAGCCACGCCGGCACTCGGCGCAGGCAGCCCGTCACCAACACGCTCGCGTACTTGATCGAGCCGGGCGAGATGGGAGAGATGGGCGAGCCTCAAGCGCTGGCGCAGCGTCAAGACATCGGCTTTGTCAAAAAAGAAAAACTGCATCGGCATTGAGGCTGAACGCCAAGCCCGAAGCCGCCACTTCTTGATTTTTCGCAAAATTAGCCGAGGCCGCGCCTTCTACGCTTGCCAAGGCCTTCGGACAAATGGAGTTCAGCAATGAAAATCGCCCTGATCCTCAGCGTCGCAATCGCCTCTAGCCTTCCGGCTGTCGCCATGGCGAACGAAAAACTCGCGCAGGACAAGCAATGTTTCGGCTGTCACACGACAAAACCCGACGGTGCCGCCCCCTCATTCCAGAAGATTTCCCAGCATTGGAAGGGCAATAAGGACGCCGAAGCCAAGCTGGTGGCGATCATTCGTCAAGGCAGCGCAGCCACCGCTGGCCCGCACTGGAACAAGGCCACCATGCCCGACCAAGCCGAACGCCCCTTGGTCAGCGAAGCGGAAGCCAGGCAAATCGCGAAATGGGTGCTTGGCCAATAAGCTGAAGCCCGCGAGCTGGATTGGCGCTCATCTTGGGAACGCTAGTGCCCGGCGCTACTGCTTGAAGCCGTGCCGGTGGTTTGTGGCATCGTTCGGCAGCCATTGAGGGGTGCTACCCGCCCGATGCCGGAACTCGCCTGCGGCGCAAGCGCCCCGGCCTTCTGCGCTTCATTGCGCCTTCAAAGGGGTTGATGGGCTACCCCAATTGCTGGGCAATGCACCTAGCAGCCCTGACAACCCATCTTTCGCGCCCGCCCATAAAAAAACCGGCCACTTGAGCCGGTTCTGTCATGCAGCCAAAGCCAGTCGATTATTGCTGCTTGCTGCGGCGGCGGGCAACGAAGCCCACGAGGCCAAGACCGGCGAGGAGCATCGCATAGGTTTGTGGCTCCGGCACAGCTGTTACGGCCACCCGCAGGGTGCCATCGGTGGCCAGATGGGAGAAGTCCAGCTTGGAGCGCTCAAAGCCAGCGACGGTGATGTGCGAATAACTGTCTTGAGCTGTACCAAAAGATCCGCTAAAGCCTTTGAAATCAAACAGGGAAAAACTGCTGCCCGATAAAGGCGTAAAGCCGCTCTCAAAACTGAGGTTCAGCATGCCATTGAAGTTCATCGAACCGAGGGTGGTCAACCGGCCATACTGCTCGAGAGGGGTAGTGCCAAACACTTTCATGCTTAACACCGAGCCGGTCTCAAATCTGACATCGCCAAAAGGGGCGCCATTGTTCCCCGTGGCTTCCAAGCTGCCACCGTTCAAATTGACCGTTCCACCGTTCTTGACGGCCACGTCACCCGTAGCTACCACTTTGCCCGAACTCTTGATGTTCAGGGTGCCAACTCTGCTGGAATCTCCGCCGCCTATATTGAGCAGGATATTGCTCCACCGCGAGCCCAAATCTGTGACCGTGACGGTACCTGAGCCACCGATTTCCTTACCCACATTGCCAGTGGCATCGATCACGACGCCGCCGTTGCTGATATTCAAGATAGCGGTGCCGCCAGAACCCACGTTAATGGTCCGACCCGAGGCGTTAAATACCGCGCCAGCACCCGTGACGTTCAGTGTGTCGGTGTTCCCGCTCGCTCCCATCCAGTAATTGCTGGTCTGAGTGACCACAGTGCCGGCTGAAATCGTCGTTGTCGTTGTGGTGGCAAAGCTTGGTGCAAATGCCGCAAGCAGGCCCAGAGTCAGTAAGCCTTTTAGGGTCAAACTAGGGCGGATAGAGGAAATTGATTTCGGCACGAGGCGGACCTTTGTCGGAGTAGTTGAGCAAGACTTCCTCCGACCATTGAATGGGAATCAAATGGAACAGGCAAGCCTCAAGGGTGAGCGCATGCTAGTCGACAACCCTTCTCTGGCCTCCATTGGTTCGGGGGGGGCAAAGTCCTTGGGCGTGAGTTGCATCACAGAATGATGTGGCTGCTTGGCTCGCAGTGTGAGCAATCCAAGTCGTTCGGCCACTCGAACAGAGAAGCAGGGAGGATTCAAAGGCTTGAAAGGCCGCTCTCGCATATGGCCTGCCAAGCCTCAACCCCCTTCGACAGCTCCGGAAACCGAGCTGACCAACGCCAGCACGTTCGCCGTTTACACCAGCCCTTGGCCGCCTCTAAAAACTCAACACAAACGCCGCCCCTCCACTGACCGGCTTGACATGGCGCACGCTGCCGCCCATGCCGTGAACAAGATTGCGCACCACCGCCAGGCCTATGCCCTGGCCACCTTCGGCCGCACCCGGTTTGGCCAAGGGCTTGGTGCTGAAGAAGGGCAAGAAAATGTCGTTCTCAAGACCGGCCGGCACGCCGGGGCCGTTGTCGCGCACCTCGATGCTGAGCCGCCCACCGCGCACCAGGCGGGCCGTGACATGCAGCCTCGGCTTGGCTTGACCGGCACAGGCCTGCGCCGCGTTCTTGATCAGGTTCAACAAGGCCTGCTCCAGCTGCCCGGCGTCGGCCATCAGCGTCAGGCTGGCGGGCTCCACAGCAAATACCGCCGCACCACCGCGCGCCGCCCAATCGCCACTGGTCAATGCTTCCAAGCGGGCAAATAACTCGCTCAAACGCACCGGCTCCAGCTTGGGCTCGGGCAGCTCGCTGACCCGCCGGTAGTTGCCGACAAAGCTGGCCAGCGAATCGGCCCGGCGCGCAATCGTGTCCATCGCCAGGGTCAGGTCTTGCTGCTCCGGTGAGTCGGCCCCGCCCTGCTCCGCCAGTAACTCCCGCGCGGTGCGCGACAGCGAGGAAATCGGCGTCAGCGAGTTCATGATTTCATGCGTCAGCACATGGACCAACTGGCGCCAGGCCTTCAGCGTCTCGGCCTCCAACTCGGATTCGATCGGCATCAGCGCCAGCAGGCGCTCTGGGACTTGGCCGAGCACCAGATCGCGGCCGGCCAGCAGGCAGCGCTCGCTGCCGCGCTCGCTCTCGAAGCTGAACAGGCTATGGCCGGCGCTTTGCTCGCGCGGCTGCGCCAGGCGCGCCAGCAGATCGGCGCTGTCCGTCGCCCCACCGGGCGCCACCAATCGGCGCGCGGCGTTGTTCAGCGGCAAGACCCGACCCTGGGCCGACTGATGCCACAAGGCCACCGGCGCATGTTCCAACAAGGCCTCATTGCGCAGCATGCGCTGCTGGGTCAGCTCGGCGGCGCGGGCCGACTCGGGCGGCTCCCGCAGCGGCTCGGCCAAGCCCGCGTCGGCCAGCGCCAGCAGACGCCTCAGTTGACCCTGCGCACCGTACAAGCCCAGCAACATCAGCAGCAGCGCCAGCACCAGCGGCCTTGGCGCCTCATGCTGCCAGCCGGCCAAGGCCGCGCCCAGGCACATCAAGGCGACCCACAACAGCAGCGGCCAGCGGCTGAACGCGCGCCTAGAGTCCATGCTTTTCCAAACGGCGGTACAGCGCCGCCCGGCTCAGACCCAACAGTTTGGCGGCCTGGCTGATATTGCCTTGCGCCGATTGCATCGCCTCGACCACGGCGGCTCGCTCCATATCGCTCAAGGGCAAGGGCACCGCGCTACTCACGCTAGAAATTGGCGGCGCTGCGGCGTCAGGCGCTTGCCCGCCGCCCTGCAGCGCAAAATCCGCCGCCTCGAACTGCGGCCCCTGTGCCAAGATAACGGCGCGTTCACAGGCATGGCGCAGCGCCCGCACATTGCCATGCCAGTCATGCGATTGGCACGCCGCCAGCGCCGCCTCGCTGCAGGTCCGAGCCGGCTTGCCGTACTGTTCGGCGTAATGGGCCAGATAGTGATTGAGCAGCAAAGGCACATCGTCGCGCCGCTCGCGCAAGGGCGGCACGCGCAAGACGATGGTGTTGAGCCGGTACAGCAGGTCGGGCCTGAAACGCTGCGCATCAAACAGCGAGGTCTCATCCAGATTGGTCGCGCTGACGATGCGCACATTGACCGGCTGCGCGCTGTCCGCCCCCAGCGGCGTGACCTCGCGCCGCTCCAGCACGGTCAGCAGCTTGGCCTGGCCGGCCAGCGGCAGATTGGCGACTTCGTCCAGAAACAGCGTGCCGCCCTCGGCCGCCTGAAAGCGCCCGGGCCGCTCGTTGCGGGCATCGGTAAAACTGCCGCGCTTGTGGCCGAACAGCTCGCTCTCCAGCGTCGTCTCGCTCAGCGCACCCAGGTCGACGGCCAAAAAGGTCTGGCCGGCGCGCTTGGACAGCGCATGAATTTCCCGCGCCACCAGCTCCTTGCCGGAACCCATCTCGCCCAGCACCAGCACATTCGCCTCGGTCGGCGCGACGCTCTGGATCAAGGCGCGCAGCTCACGCATCGCGCGTGACTCGCCCAGCAAGCTGGTGGCCACAGGGGCCGTGGTCTGCCGACTGGCCAGCGCGGCCGCCACGGTGGCTGTTAACTTCTGGTTGTCCCAGGGCTTGGTGATGAAGTCGAAGGCACCGGCCTTCAGCGACGCCACCGCCAGGCTGACCTCGGCGTAAGCGGTCATCACGATGACGGGTGGCGCCTTGGGTCCGCGCGCCAAAACCTCGCGCAGCAAGGCCTGACCCTGCGCACCGTCGGTATGGCCGGGCAGGAAGTTCATGTCCAGCAAGAGCAGCTCCACCGGCTCCGCAGCCATGGCCGCAGCCAGCTCGGCCGGCCGTTGCAGCAGCCGCACCGGGCCAAAGCGGCGTTGCAGCAGCAAGCGGGCTGCCGTGCCCACATCGGGGTCGTCGTCGAGGATCAAAATTGCCATGGTCGATAGCGTAGCAGCGCGGACTGTCCGGATTCGACCATCGCGCCCGCAAAAGACTGTCCGGAATCGGACAGTCGGCCGCAAAAACGGCCCGAACAAGCGCGAAAACGCTGGCACGGTGCTTGCAATGACTCAGGCATGAATGCAAACCTTCACTCGCTGCGACCCACACCGCCCGTCAGTGGCGCCGCCATGGACCGCGCCCTGCCCAAGAACAAATACGCCAAGCCGCTGCGCTGGGCGGCGGTTGCCGCCGCTGTCGCCATCGCCGGCGCGGCGCTGTACTTCAGCGTGCCGCGCGGCTTGAGCGTGCCCATGAGTGACCTGACCCTGGCGACGGTGGCCGACGGCCAATTCCTCGACGAGTTGGTGCTGCGCGCCCAGGTCGTGCCGGCTCACCAGGTGCTGCTGGACGCGACCGAGAGCGGCCGGGTCGATGAGGTGCTGGTGCGCGATGGCGACATGCTCAAGGAGGGCGC
Organism: Roseateles oligotrophus; assembly: GCF_025717515.1. Taxonomy (GTDB): domain Bacteria; phylum Pseudomonadota; class Gammaproteobacteria; order Burkholderiales; family Burkholderiaceae_C; genus Paucibacter_A; species Paucibacter_A oligotrophus. The sequence continues at coordinate 349,993 of NZ_JAJIRN010000007.1, read as the reverse complement.
GCTGCTCTACCGCTTGTCCAACCCGCAGCGCGAGCAAGAAATCTTGCAGCGCTCGGCCGAGGTGGCCCAGCAGCAGGCCAACTTGGCGATGCAGCGCACGGCGTTCGCCAACGCACAGGCGATGCAGCGCCGCGACGTCAGCAATCTCACCCATGAATTGACCAAGGCCGAGAACGACTTCAGGCGCCAGCAGGGCTTGGCGGCGCAGGGCTTCGTGTCGAACGCGGTGCTGGAGGACGCCAAGCTCAAGCTCTCGCAACAACAGCGCCTGCTCGAACAAGCCAAGCAAGACGGCACCGCCGAGCTGCGCACCCGCGAGCAGGCCGTTGCCGAGATGGAACGCGCGGTCAAGGGCCTGAGCGAAGGCCTGGCCGTGGTGCGAAAGGCCGCCAGCGGCCTGTCGGCGCGCGCGCCGCGCGACGGCCAGCTGAGCGGCTTCACGCTGCAGGTCGGCAGCTCGGTCAAACCGGGCGACCGCCTCGGCCGCATCGACGACATCGCCAGCTTCAAGCTCAGCGGCAATGTCGATGAGTTCTATTTGGCGCGCGTGCAGACCGGTTTGCAGGCCAGCCTGGAGGCGGCAGGCAAGAACTGGCCCCTGACGGTGTCGCAACGCCTGCCGCAGGTCAAGGACGGCCGCTTCGGCGTCGAGATGGAATTCGCCAAAGACATGCCGCCCGGCATGCAGGCCGGCCAAAGCCTGGACGCCCGCATCCGCCTGGGCTCGCCCGCACAGGCGCGCCTGCTGGCCGACGGCGCCTTCTACGCCGACAGCGGCGGCGCCTGGGTCTATGTGTTGAGCGCCGACGGCAAGACCGCCGAGCGCCGCACGGTGCGCCTGGGCCGCCGCGCCGCCGGCCGCATCGAGGTGCTGGACGGCCTGGCTGCCGGCGAGCGCGTGATCACGTCCAAGGTGCGCCAGTACGGCGACGCCAAGCTACTGAACATCAAATCCTGATTCACCTACCCCACATGCCAAGGAGCAACCCATGATCAAGCTGAAAAACCTGAGCAAGCTGCATCGCAATAGCGACATCGAAACCACCGCGCTGAACCAGATCGACCTGCATATCGAGGCGGGCGAGTATCTGTCCATCACCGGCCCCTCCGGCTGCGGCAAGTCCAGCCTCTTGAGCATCCTGGGCCTGCTCGACGCACCGAGCAGCGGCGAATATTGGTTCGACGGCCAGAACGTCACCGGCTGGAACGAGCGCCAATTGAGCAAGCTGCGGCGCGGCCGCATCGGCTTTGTGTTCCAGAGCTTCAACCTGATCGACGACCTTTCTGTGCGCGAGAACATCGAGTTAGCGCTGGAATACGGCGATGTGCCGGTGGCCGAGCATGCCGGCCGCGTTGATGCCGCGATGCAGCGCTTGGGCATTGATCACCGCGCCAACCACCGGCCCTCGCAGCTCTCGGGCGGCCAGCAGCAGCGTGTGGCGATTGCCCGCGCCATCGTCTCGCGCCCGGCCTTGTTGCTGGCCGACGAACCGACCGGCAACCTCGACAGCGCCCAGGGCGACGAGGTGATGCGCATCCTGCGCGAGCTCAATAACGAGGGCACGACGCTGGTGATGGTGACCCATTCGCCGGCCCATGCGGCGCAAGCCAATCGCTGCCTGCGCCTGCTCGACGGCCGCATCTTGGTCGATGCTTTGGCAGCCTGAAAGTTGACGCCATGAAACTCAAAGACTTGCGCGTCAGCTGGCGCCAGCTGCTGAATGAACCGGCCTACTCGCTGGTGGTCATTCTGGGCCTGGCCATCGCCATCGCCGCCACCTATCTGATCGCCCTGCTCTTGAACGACCGCTGGCTGCCCGACCCGGCCGTGCCGGCGCCGCAGCAGGTCGCGAGGATGGAGTTCAAAGGCAATATCCCCGGCCGCGACGATGACTGGTTCCAGGGCTCGCCCTATGTGTTTCGCAATGCTTTGCTGGAAAACAAGGCGCCGATCACGCAGTCGGCGCGGGTCGCCGAGGCCGAGCTGAGCCTGCGCGTCGGCGAGCGCCTGAGCAAGAATGCGGTGCTGTTTGCCGATGCCGATCTGGCGCCGATGTTCGGCCTCAAGGCACTCAAGGGCGATGTGAGCGCGGCACTGCAAAAACCCGACACGCTGGTGCTGACCACGCTGGCCGCCGAGCGCCTGTTTGGCGCCGGCCAAGAAGCCTTGGGCCAGCGCGTGCGCATGAGCGGTCAGGAAATGACGGTGGCGGCCATCGTGCCGGTGCAAGCCTCCAACAGCGAATTGCAATTCGATGCCTTGGCGAGTTTCGAGTCGCCAGCCTCGGGCATCATGGCCCAGGGCATGGACAAGGCTTGGTACATGATTGCCGGCCGCGTCTTTGTGCGCATGGCCGATGGCAGCAGCACCGAGCAGCTGGGCCAGTTGATGCAGAGCATCTTTGACCGCAGCCCCGGCACCTTGGAAGTGCCGCCGGAATGGCGTGCCGGCGGTCGCAAGGCGGCCTTCACACGCGCCGTGGCGCTGACCCGATTGCCGTTTGATGGCGCCTACAGCGCGACCCGCTTGATGCTTTACAGCGCGCTGAGCGCCGCGAGCGCGATGATGCTGGCCCTGGCCGCGATCAACTATGTCAACTTGAGCAGCGTGCGCACCTTGCGCCGCCAGCGCGAGATCGCCATCCTCAAAAGCCTGGGCGCCAGCCCCGCGCGCATCGCCGCGCAATTCGTGTTCGAGTCCAGCCTGGTCGCCTTGCTGGCCGGTGCGATGGGTCTGCTGCTGGCCTGGCTTTTGGCCCCCGGCCTGGCCGATCTGCTCGACGTGAAATTCGCATCCAAGCTGTTCGCGCCGATGCAGTTGCTGAGCCTGTTTCTGGGCTGCCTGGCGCTGGGCGCCTTGACCGGTCTCTACCCGGCCCGCGTTGCCTTGGGCGTGCATTGCGCGCCGGCCTTGCAGGGTCGCAAACAAAGCGAAGGCAAGAGCGGGCGCAATCTGCGCCGCGCGATGACGGTGCTGCAATTCAGCGCCGCCCTGTGCTTGTCGGGCGCGGCCGTGATGGTGGTCTGGCAGAGTGAATATGTGGCGCGCCTGGACCTGGGCTTCAAGACGCAAGGTCTGCTGGCCCTGGACCTGCCGGAAGGCCTGAAGCCGGAACAGACCGACGGCCTCTATGAAGCCTTGCAGCGCCACCCTGCGGTACAGGCCCTGAGCTGGAGCGAGGATGTGCCAGGCCGCAATGCGGTCGGCCAGGTCGATACGATGGACAACGGCACAACCCGTGCCGGCGTGCGCACCGGACGCTTCGATCTGGGCTTCTTCAAGGTCTACCAAATCCCGCTACTGGCGGGCAGTCTCGAAGGTATTGTGCTGCCCGAGAAGACCGAGCCCGGCGTTGACCGGCCGCTCGCGATTGACCTGACCGCAGTGAAGGCGCTGGGTTTTGCTTCGCCACAGGCGGCGATTGGCGCGCAGCTCAAGGTGGGCAACGATGGTTGGCGGGTGAAGGCCGTGGTCGGCGCGATCAAACAAGAATCGGCGCGCAATATCGCCCAGCCGCAGGTCTTCCGCCTGTCCAAAAAGGTCCGCAATGTGCTGACCTTGAAGGGCACAGACATGGCCGCGCTGCGCGCCGCCGTCAGCGAGGTCTGGCCACGTTACTTGCCCGACACCGTGGTGGAGATGAGGGGCGTCGAGGAGCAACTGGCACAGCGCTACCGGCTCGACCGCAATATCGGCATGCTGATCGCCGCCACCAGCCTGATCGCTTTGCTGCTGGCCGGCTTCGGCGTCTACGCGCTGGCCGCATACACGGTGCGCCGCGCCGCGCTGGAAATCGTGATGCGCAAACTGCACGGTGCCGACCACCGCCATATCGCCGGCTTGCTGGTCAAGGAATTCGCGCCCTTGCTCGGCATCGCCGCGGCGATCAGCCTGCCGCTGATCTGGTGGGCGGGTCGGCAGTATTTGGGCGGCTTTGTCGAGCATGCCGATATGGGCGGCTGGCCGCTGCTGGCAGCGCTGCTGGGCACACTGTTGATGACGATGCTGGCAGGCCTGCGCCATGGTCTGGCGGCGATGGCGATGCGGCCAATCTTGGCATTACGCGACTAAGAGGGTGAGAACTTTTTACTGCGCGACCGCCATGCGTCGTTGGTCGGGTGCTCGGAATCCTCACGTACAGGAAGTACGTTGCGGTTCCTGCGCTCCGCCCGCCTAGCCTGACGGCCGCTCGCTACAAAATTTCCCACCCTCTAAGCAAAGGAGCCGGCCCCGATGAGACTGCTTGACCTGCGCGTCGCCGCGCGCCAATTACGGGCCGACCCCTTGAACACGGCGGTGTTGATTCTGGGCCTAGCCTTGGCGCTGGCGAGCTGTTATTTGCTGGCCGTGCTCTTGGGCGAGCGGCTCAGCCCCGACCCGGCGCTGCAAGAGCCCGAGCGCATCGTGCTGATCGACTTCCACGGCAATATGCCGGGCCGGCAAGAAGATTGGTTTCTGGGCGCGCCCTTTGTCTTCAAGCAGGCGCTGCAAGAAGCACAGGCGCCGGTCGGTTTGCTCACCCGCATCGCCGACGACAGGCTGACGCTGCGCCAGGGTGAGCGCCAGCTGCGTGCCCAAGTGACGGCCGCCGACGCCAGCCTGGTGGAGCTGTTCAATCTGCGCCCGCTGCAAGGCAACTTGAAAGACGCGCTGAGCCGGCCCGACAGCATCGCGCTGACCGAGCCCTTGGCTCGGCGGCTGTTCGGCAGCGATACGGCGCTGGGCCGCGTGCTCGATGTCGGCGCGCACCGGCTCACCGTGGCCGCGATCCTGCCGCAACCCAGCTCGCTGAGCCTGCTGCGCGCCGAGGCTTTCGTCAGCTTCGACTCGCCGGCGGCGGGTATTGACGACGAAACCCGCAGCGCCTGGTTCCAGATCAATGGCCAAGTCTTCGGCCGCCTCGCGCATGGCGCCAGCGCGGCGCAATTGGGCGCGTTGGCGCAAAGCCTGCTCGACCGCAGCCCGGTGATGCAGCAATTGCCCGCCGACTGGACCGCCGGCGGGCGCAAGGCCGCCTTCATGCGCGCGCTGCCGGTCACGCAAATGCCCTTCGAAGGAAGCGCCGGCCGCCAGCGCCTGACGGTGCTGCTCGCGCTGGCTGCGGTGGCCGCCTTGCTGCTCGGCCTGGCGCTGCTGAACACCGTCAACCTCAGCAGCGTGCGCACCTTGCAGCGGCAGCGCGAGATCGCGGTGCGCAAGGCGCTGGGCATCGGCCCGGCACGCCTGCTCTTGCAGTTCGCCGTCGAGGCGCAGCTGAGCATCGCCTTGGCGGCCGGCGTTGGCCTGCTGCTGGCCTGGTTGCTGCTGCCTTGGGTGGCCGACGCGCTACAGGTTCCCTTGCCCGACAGCTTGCTGCAGCCGCTGCCCTTGGCCGGCCTGGGCCTGGCCTGTGCCTTGCTGGCAATGCTGGTCTGCCTCTACCCCGCCTGGCTGGCGTGGCGCATGCAGGCCGCCCCGGCGCTGCAAGGCCGGCAGACCAGCGAAGGCGAAGGCGGCCGCTGGCTGCGCCGCGTGTTGACGACGCTGCAGTTCGGCATCGCGCTATTGGCCACGAGCTTGGCCTTGCTGCTTGGCGCTCAGAATCGCCATGTGCTGGCCCGCGATTTAGGCTTTCAGCCCGCCGGCGTGCTGACGCTGCGTATGCCCGCCGGCGCCACCGCGCAGCAGGCCGAGGATCTGCATCAAGCGCTGCGCCAGCGACCCGAAGTCGAGGCGCTGGGCTGGAGCGAGAGCGTGCCCGGCAATGTCTTCATGGACCGTAACGCCAAGTTCACCCATCACGAGCGCGAGATCGAACTGCGCATCAGCAATGTCGACGCCGACTTCTTCGGGCTCTACAAAATCCCGGTGCTGGAGGGCCAGATAGACGGTGTCAGCCAAGGTGGTCTGGTGCTCGACGAGCCGGCCACGCGGGCCTTGGGCTGGGCCAGGCCGGAACTGGCGCTGGGCCAGACCCTCAACTTTGTGATGACGGGTCTGAACCAGACCCAAACCTCCTGGCGAGTCGTCGCCGTCGTGCCCAAACAGATGCTGGAGAGCACCCGCCAGGCGGCGCGCCCGCATGCGTTTTTGCTGCAGACCAGCGCCCAGGCCTTGAGCGGCGGGCGGGGCTTTTGGGTGCTCAATCTGCGCTTGCGGCCGGGCAGCCAGACCCTAGGGGCCGAGCAATGGCTGGAACCCTTATGGAAGCGTTTCTTTGCGGGCGAGCCCTTTGCGGTGGAGCCGGCCGAGCAGACCTTGCTGGCCGCCTACCAGACCGATCTGCGCATCGCCCAGCTGGTCAGCGCCTGCGGCCTGCTGACGCTCGCGCTGGCCGGCTTCGGCGTCTATGCGCTGGCGGCCTATCTGGTGCGGCGCCATGCCAAGGAGATGGTGATGCGCAAGTTGCACGGTGCCTCCGGCCTGCAGGCCATGAGAAGCTTGCTGCGCGAATTCGCTACCTTGCTCGCCTGCGCGGCGCTGCTGGCGCTGCCACTGGCCTGGTGGCTGGGTGAGCAATACCTGGCGCAGTTTGCCGACCGCGCGCGCAGCGGCGCCTGGCCGCTCGCCATCGCCTTCGGTGGATTGCTGCTGGTGACCGCACTGGCCAGCCTGCGCCATGGCCTGGCGGCACTGGCGATGCGGCCGATCTTGGCGCTGCGCGATTGAGTGCCCCGCCGGAATACCTAGCGCCGACTCCCTGCGGCTAGCGGGTCGGCTTTTCGCGTACCATGCCTGCAGTCAAGAACTCTGCGGCGGCATCAGGCCAGGGTCGCTGAAAAGGAAGCTCGTGCAGCAAACATCGCCCGCCACCGAAATGAGCCCCGTCGTGGTCGGCCTGGGCGCCTCGGCGGGCGGCTTGGCGGCCTTTCAAGCCTTCTTTTCCGCCATGCCCGCCGAGGCCAAGGGCGCCGACCAGATCGCCTTTGTGCTGGTGCAGCACCTCGCGACGGAACACAAAAGCCTGCTGCCCGAGCTGATCGGGCGCTGCACCCGCATGCCGGTGTTCGAGGCGGCGGACGGCATGGCCGTGAGCGGCGGCTGCGTCTATACCTGCCCGCCCGGCCACGCGATCGCGCTGCTGAACGGTCAGCTGCATTTGAGCGAAGTCGGCCTGCCACATGGGCAGTCAATGCCGATCGACTTGTTCTTTCGCTCGCTGGCCCAGGATCAGGGCGAGCGCGCGATCGCCGTCGTGCTCTCGGGCAATGGCTGCGACGGCAGCCAAGGCTTGCACGCCGTCAAGGCCTGCGGCGGCTTGGTGCTGGCGCAGACCGCCGCCAGTTGCGAGTTCGACGGCATGCCCAGCAGCGCAATGGCCACCGGCCTGGTGGACCTCGCAACGCCGCCCGCCGACATGCCCGCGCATTTGCTGGATTATGTTGCCCGCCTGCCGAGCCTTGAACCGACGCAAGTGGAACTTGGGGCACAAGCGGGGTCAGCCCATAGCCCGGCCCTGATGACGAGCCTCTTCGTGTTGTTGCGCGCGCGCAGCGGCTACGATTTTTCACAGTACAAACCGAACACGGTGCTGCGCCGCATCGAGCGCCGCATGGCGGTGCTGCAGATCGATACGCTGGAGCAATACCTGAAACACTTGCAGCCGAACCCGACCGAGCTCGATGCGCTGTTTCGCGACCTCTTGATCGGCGTGACCCAGTTTTTTCGCGATGAGCAGGCCTTTCGGGTGCTGGAACAGCAGGTGATACCGCAGCTGTTCGAAGGCCGGCAGGCCGGCGACGTCATTCGGGTCTGGTCGGCCGCCTGCTCCACCGGAGAGGAGGCCTACTCCTTGGCCATCTTGTTGGTCGAGCATATGCAGACCTTGGCGCAGGACTACACGCTGCAACTGTTTGCCACCGACGCCGACAGCCGGGCCATCGCCACCGCACGCGCCGGCATCTACCCGGCCAGCATTGCCGCCGATCTGTCGCCCGAGCGCCTGAAGCGCTTCTTCACGCCCGAGCCCGACGGCAACAGTTACCGCGTCAACAAGGAGCTGCGCGAGCTGCTGGTGTTTTCCGAACATGATGTGACCCAGGACCCGCCCTTCTCCCGCCTTGACCTGCTGAGCTGCCGCAACCTGCTGATCTACCTGGGCGCGGACCTGCAAAAAAAACTGATCCCGCTATTCCATTACGCCTTGAAGCCGGGGGGCTGGTTGCTGCTGGGCAGCTCCGAAGGGGTGGGCGAGTTTGACGCCTTGTTTGCGGCCTTCGACACCAAGGAGAAGGTCTATCGAGCCAAGGAGGATCTGCACGGCCTGCAGCGCCGCAGCCTGAGCCGCTTTCTGGCTCCGCTGTCCCCTCTGCCGATTCCGCTGCCGAGCCGGGCCCTGCCCTCGCGCCCGGCGCTACAGGAGTTCCGCGCAAGGCCGCGCCACCCGCTGCGCGAATTGACCGAGCAGACCTTGCTGCGCCAGGTGGTGCCCGCCAGCATCCTGGTCAACGCCAGGGGCGACATGCTGTACTTGCATGGCCGCTGCGGCGACTTTCTGGAGCCCAGCCCCGGCGAGGTCGGGGTTCAGAATGTTTTCAAGATGGCGCGCGAAGGCCTCAGCGCCGGCCTGCGCCTGGCATTGCACGAGGCCGTGGCGACGCAAAAGCCGGTACACGCCGCCAAACTGAGCGTCAGCCACAAGGGCAAGCAAAGCCCCGTCAAGCTGAGCATCCACCCGGTTGCCGGCGCGCCCAATCAGGCGCTCGACACGCCCTTGTTTCTGATCTTGCTGGAAGACGGGCCGGTCGAAACCATGGCCGCGGGCGATCCGAATCTGCAACCGGGCGAGGCAGCGGGGCACACCTTCAGCGGCGCCGCACTGGCTCGCATCAATGCGCTGACGCAGGAGCTGGAGGCCAAAGAGGAGTATCTGCAAAGCACCCACGACATGCTGAGCAATTACGCCGAAGACCTGCAGTCCACCACCGAGGAGATGCAGTCATCCAACGAGGAGCTGCAGTCGGTCAATGAGGAGCTGACCACCGTCAACACCGAGCTGCAGAGCAAGGTGGCCGGGCTGTCGCGCGCCAATAACGATATGAACAATCTGCTCGGCGGCAGCGGCATTGGCACGCTCTTCGTGGACCGGCAATTGCGCATCCTGCGTTTCACGCCGGCGATGCGCGACATCATCAATCTGCGCGACGCCGACCTCGGCCGGCCGATCACCAACCTAAGCACCAATCTGGTCGGCTACAACAAGCTGGAGGCGGACCTGCAGGCGGTGCTGAAAACGCTATTGCCCAAACTGCTGCTGGTGCAGACCGAGCAAGGGCAATGGTTCACTCTGCGCATCCTGCCTTATCGCACGGTGGAGGAAGAGGTGGAGGGCGCGGTGATCTCCTTGGTCAATTGCACCGAGATGGTGGAAGCGCAAAATGCCTTGAGCCGCAGCAGCGACATGCTGGAGCGCACCGGCACGATGGCCAAGGTGGGGGGCTGGGAGTTGGATCTGACCACCACGAGGATCACGTATTCCAAGGAAACCGCCAAGATTCATGAGGTCAATCTCCCCTATGAGCCGCTGTTGTCTCAAGCCCCTGAGTACTACCCGCCCGAGGCTTGGCCGCGCGTGTTGGCTGCGGTTTCCGCGGCCATCGAGCATGGCACCGACTACGACCTGGAGTCCCCCTTCATCACCGCCAAAGGGCGGCACATCTGGGTGAGGGTGCAAGGCTCCGCCGTCATAGAAAATGGCAAAACCGTCAAACTGCACGGTACGATTCAAGACATCACGGCGCGCAAGCAGATCGAGTCCGCCCGGCAACTGGCCGACGCGCAACTCGAGCAGGCTTTCGGCGCCTCGCCGATTGGCATGGCCTTGGTGGCGCTGAGCGGTGAATTTTTGCGTGTCAACCCGGCCTTCTGCAACATGCTGGGCTGGAGCGAGCCGGAGCTACTGGTCACCGGCTTTCAGTCCATCACCCACGCGGATGATCTCGCCGAAGATCTGCGCCAGGTTGACGACCTGATCGCGGGCCGCAGCAATGCCTTCCAGATGGAGAAGCGCTACGTTCACAAAGACGGCCGATTGGTGTGGACACAGCTGAATGTGTCGGTGGTGCGCGACGCGCGAGGGGCGCCTTTGCATCTGGTGTCGCAGATTCAGGACATCAGCCAACGCAAGCGGGCCGAGGCGGCGCAACAGGCCTTGCTGCAAGAGAAGACCGCGCTCTTGAACGAGGTACACCACCGGGTCAAGAACAATCTGCAAGTGATCACCAGCCTGCTGCGCCTGGAAACGGCGCGCAACGAGCATGGCGGCACCAAAACCGTCTTGCGGGAAATGCAGGAGCGCATCCGCGCGATGGCCTTGCTGCATGAATCCATTTACCGCAGCGGCACCTTTGCGGCCCTGGATCTGGGCGCTTATCTGGGTCAGTTGGCGACGCAGTTGGTCCGCACGCTGCAGACGCGCACGGGCGCGGTGCAGCTGCGTCTGGAACTGGGCTCGGTGCAGGTCGGGCTTGATCAGGCCACGCCTTGCGGCCTCTTGCTGACCGAGCTGCTTTCCAACTGCCTCAAGCATGGCTTCCCGGACGGCCGTAGCGGCGAGATCTACCTGGCCTTGAGCCCATTGGCCGAGCCGGGGCGTTGGCGCCTGCAGGTCAGCGACACCGGCGTGGGCTTGCCGACCGATTTTTCCAAGCGCCAGGAAAACTCGCTGGGCCTGCAACTGGTGACCGACCTAAGCAAGCAAATGGGCGGCGTGCTGGCGGTGGGCGCCGGGCCGGCAGCGATCTTCACGATTGAATTCACCGCCTTGCTGCCAGCCGCCTTGAACCTCAAGGCCACCACCACCGGGACCTGAAGCTGCATTTCAGGGCTGAACCCCGAAAGTCACTCCGAAGCTGGCGCCGGGGCCGGCGCCAATGTCCAAATCGCCGCCCAGCTGTCGGGCCAGGTCGGAGGCCAGTTGCAGGCCCAGGGACGCCAGATGACTAAGGTCGAAGTCAGCCGGCAAGCCCACACCGGTGTCGCTGACCTGCAAACGCCACGACCCAGGGTGGCCCAAGGCCTGGGCCGCGTCCGATGGCGAATCAAACGGTCGCAAGGAGACCCGCACCTCGCCGCGACTGCCGGGCGGAAAACCATGCTTGAGGCAATTGGACATTAGCTCATTGACCAGCAGGCCGCAAGGCATGGCCTGATCCATGCTCAGCTGCAAGGGCTGCAAGTCCAGTTCCAGGCGAATAAGACCGCCGTCGGGGGCTTGGGCTCGAAATGCTTCACCGGCGAGTTGCTTCAGATATTTGGACAACTCGACCGAGGCAAAAATGCCGCTGCGGTAGAGCGACTCGTGCAAGAGCGACATCGAGCGGATGCGCGCCTGCATGTCCGCCAATACCGTCTTGGTGCCAGTCTCGCCGCTGCGCCGGCTCTCCAGACGCAGCAGGCTGGTGATCACCTGCAGATTGTTCTTGACCCGGTGATGAACTTCGTTGAGAAGGGCCACCTTGTCGTTGACTGAATTTTGCAGCGCTTGCTGCGCCAGCTTCTGCGCCGTGACATCTTGATCAACGCCCCATACATGCAAGACCTGACCCTCGGCATCGGCCACCGAAACGCCTTTTGATGAGATGAAGCGAAGCTCTTTCGTGTCCAGGGTATAGATACGAAACTCAATCAAGAACTGCTGCGCCGATACCCGCACGGTCTGGATGGCGTCGCCCAAGCGCTGATGATCGTCCGGGTGGATGGACTCTTGCCAAGCCTCGGCAACAGGCATGCCGTCGGCCCGATTTCGCCCGTAAATTTTGAACATTTGATCGGACCAAACCGCCTCGCCGGAGGTCACCGGCCAGACCCAGCTGCCGATACCTGCCAATTCCTCGGCCATGCGCAGGCGGCTCTCGTTCAGCCGCAAAGCCAGCGCCGTTTTCTGCCGCCGGGTGATATCGCGGAACACCCACAAACGCCCGCGCGGTTCACCGTCAACCAACAGAGGTACAAAGTCGCGCAACAGCGTGTGTTCGTTCTTGCAGGCGACCTCTTCATCGCGTACCGCTTTACCCAAAGCGACCAGTTCTTCAACCCTGGCCAGGCCAGCCTCCGAGTTGGCAAGGCGACCGTCGGTCACTTTCATGACGGTGGCGTTGTCCAGGCCTATCAGGTCCGGCGCAGCACGGTCCAGTCCGAACATGTCGCAAAAAGCCTGATTGACATATTCAACACGACCCTCGTTATCCACCAACAAAATGCCGTAATAGACATTGGCCAACACCTTTTGATAGCGCTCGACGGTGGTGCTCAGCAAGGCGGCCGCATTGCGGGCCGCGGTCACATCTCGCGCCACACCGTGATAGCCGAGGAACTTGCCGGTGGTGTCGAACCTGGGCAGACCCGAACTCAGGTAGACCGCGAGTTGCCCATCGGATTCAATCCGCTTCATCTGGAAATCATCGAATCTCTCATGTCGCTCCAGCATCTCCCGATGCTGCCGCCACACTGCGTCGTCCATATCGACCGAGGGCAAGTCCCAGCGGGTCTTGCCCAGCCTTGACTGCCTTGTCTTAATCAGGGCGGCCCCGGTCAGATCGGTCATACTGGTAAAGCGGAAATTCTCGTCCTGCTCCCAGTACCAGTCAGACGACAACTCGATCAAGGCGCGGAAGCGCGCTTCGCTCTGCTGCAGATCGCCAAACGCACGCGCACGCACCTGCGCTTCATTTGCGAATGCATCCAGCATGCGGTTGAATTGCGCCGCCACCTGACGCACATCGGCGCTGCCGGTCAACTCCGCCCGCACCGCCTGATCACCCTCGGCGACACGCCGCGCGGTGTCGGCCAAATAGGCGATCGGGCGCGCCACATTCAAACCCAAACGCCAGGCCAAAAGCAGCGCCAAGGTCAACACCGCCAGCCCCATCAGCAGGGTCTGCAACAAGACGCTGTGGAATTCGGCCAGAACCTCCGCCTCAGGCAGGCCGGCCACTACCCGCCAACCGCTGCCTGGCAGCACCGTGAAAGCCATCCGGCGCCGCACGCCGTCCATGCCCTGGACGGATACAAAGCCCTCGCGCTGCAGGCGTGCCGCCTCGGTACCGGCGGCAGGAACTGGCTGACCGATGTACTTGGCCGCCTCAACCGAGCGCAGCACGGTCAGCTCGTTCCGATCAACGACGGTCACAATAGCATTCGTCGGCAAGCCGGCCAGCAGCTCCGCGCTGAGTTTTTGCAGGTCAATGACCATGCGGATCAACCCGACCTTCTTGCCTGCTTGATTGCGCACCGGATAGGACAACACCGAGAGCCAGCGCCCGCTCGATCTACCAGTCTCTGCCCCGCCGACCACAAAACCATCGCCATGCAAGGCCGCGGCAAACACCGGCGACTGACTCATCTCGGCGGCCGATGCGAGGCTGGGCAGGGCCGAGCAAATAGGATTGGCCTGCAAGTCGCGCAGGGCCAAGGTATTCAGGCGGGGATCCAGAATCACCAAGTCGCGCAGCAGCAATTGACATGCTGCTGGGTCCAGGGCCCTGATCGCCGGCAACTCGGCCAGCCTGACCAATAGGGCTTCCTGATCAAGCAGAAAGCGACTCAGATTGGCTGCGGTACTCCGCGCAAGAATTCGCACACGTTGATCGGCCTCTGCGCGAACATGGGCGAGATCCTCCACCACTTGCCAGGTCAGCATCACGGCCAGGGGCAGACAAACCAACAGCACCAGCGCAGAGATTTGCTGGCGAATGCTGAGACGGGAAAGCCAAGCGTTCATATCGGGTCGGGTCTCGTCATGAAATCAAATCGCGACTGGCATGCAGCGTCAGCAGCCCAGCCTCGGCGGCGCCCAGCGGCGCCCCGATCAGCAAGGCCGGATCAGCCACCTCAGCGGTCCGCGCCGAGGCACTGAAACCGACCCAGGCATTGCGTCCATTGCGCTTGGCAATATAGAGCGCCTGATCGGCCAGGCCCACCACTTGCGCCCAGCTCAAGGCCTCAGGTCGGCTTGGGATAAAGGGCAGGCAGGCGAAGCCGACCGAACAGGTCAAGGCCAGCGGCTCGGCCGCCTCAATGACAAAGCGCTCGCCCGCCACTTCGGCTCGCACGCGCTCGGCCAGCAGAGTGATCTGTTCACGGTGATTGGCCCGCGCCACCACCAAAAATTCCTCGCCGCCCCAGCGCACCAGGTAATCCGAATCCCGGAAGGTGCGCGCCAGTCGTTCGCGCATCTGCACCAGAACCTGATCACCGGCCGGATGACCCCAGTCGTCATTGACGCGTTTGAAATGGTCGATGTCGACCAGCAAAAACAGCAGGTCGGCGTCGGCCGGTGGAGGCACGGCCGGCTCGCGCTGCCAACGCTCGTAATAGCGCAGGCTCTGGCTAACCTCGGCGGCCAAATGCTTCTCAAGAAAACGCCGATTGCGCAGCCCGGTCAGGGGGTCGGTCAGGCTGACATCCTCAAGCGCCGAATAGGCTTGCTCCAGCTCACTCTTTTTCAGCACCAGCTCGGCCTGCGCCGCATGCAGGCTTTGCAGCGTCGCCTCCAGCGCCTGGAAGTTGCGGGCGTTCTGGATCGCAATCGCACCATAGGCGCAGAGATTGCGAAAAATCAGCTGCTCACGCTCACCGTAGGCCAAGGCTTGCGTCGACTGAATCGACATCACACCCAGCAATTGCTCGGCCGCCATCAGCGGCATGAACATCGCGCTGCGAGTCAGCCGGGTGCCTGGCGCAATATTGACCGGCTCATCCCGGCTATCGATATTCCAGGTGAACTCCCGCCGCTGCATCGCGCAGCGAACCGCCTGGGAGCTGGGATGACTCAGCGGCACCACAAAAGGCTTGATGGCCTGGCCATCCTCCATGCCAAAGGCCAACTCCAACTGAGTCTCTGACCGATCCAACAAAAAGACGCCGAAGTGTGCGCCGACCAGCAGACTTTGAACATTGCGATTCAAACAGGCGTACACCGCCTGCTCCTGCAAATGCCCGGTGATCTCCTGGCCGATCAGGCCAAGCCGGGCCAGCGTGGCGCTGGTTTGCGCCTGCAATTCGGCCCGATCGGCTGCAGACGCCGCGAGCTGGCGCAAATGCCCGGCCTCGGCCTGCGCGCGCTCGGTCTGGAACCTGGCTTCGACAGAGATCGTGCGGCGGTCCACGTCAAGCTGGTGATTGCGCTCACGTGCAGCGTTAGCACGCAGCGCATAGGCGTAGGCCTGCGCCGGCTCACCCAGCCGCATGTATTCGGCAGCAATCGCATCCAGCTTGATCGGCGGCACGCCGTACTCATACTCGGACGGCAAGGCCGCCAAGGAGCGCAGCAAATAATGCAACACCGCGCTGGCCTCGCACATGCCTTGAGGAGCAGGGAATTGATGCCTGGCATACAGCGCGGCCAAGGCGTCCAGCAACTCGGAGTGGACCAGGGGACTGCCCTGCTCTTCGGCCAGGGCAAGGCTCTCAAGACCGGCTTGCAGCGCTTCCTCGGGGCGACCCAGCCGTGAAAGCGCCAAGGTCCTGATCTGCATCAGACTGAGCTGTATGTCGACGTTCTGAGCCCGGTCGGCCTGGGCAAGGAAATGCTCGGCCGTGGTCAAGGCTGCATCGGCTCTATCCTGATTCAATAGCAACTCACCCAGGTATTGAATCGCGACCGCGTAGCTGCGCGAACCCGGCACCGCCGCCAACAGTTGCAAGGCCTCTTCCAGCAAGCCTTGTGCTGCCGACAAATTGCCGAGTTGACGCTGTGTCTCGGCAAGCTGCATCAAGGCTGAGCCGGTGACAAATGGCCAAGCGGTGGGGCGCGCCAATTGCAAACCACGCTCGAGCCATTCGAGCGCCTGCTGTTTGTCGTTCAAACTCAAGAACACCACGCCCAAGGTGCTGAACGCTCCGGCCACTTGCCGAACCAAGCCGCTGTGTTGCAGGGCCATGACGGTGTGGCTGCAATGGCGCACGACCACCGCATAGTCAGAGCGCTGATAGGCCTCGAAGGCCAGAAAGTCATTGCACAAAACCTGCAGGGCCGCCGCGGGGCAATGACTCAGCAGGTCGTTCACATAGTCGCCCCAGCGGGCCATCGCTGCGCGTGCATCGACTCGTACATCGCCGATCGCCCGGCCCAGACTTGCCGATTGCAGCCGCAGGCCATCACCGAGCGTGGCTGCCAATTCAGCCGCAAGCTCGAACTGCGCCGCCCGGCGCAGTCGATCGCCACGGTCTTGCGCGATATGGGCCAGCAAGACATGGGCATCGGCGGCCAAGGCCAACTCCGCCAAGCCAGCGGACGCGCAGGCGACCTCGCCGGCGATCGCTTCGGCCGCGGCAAGATCAGCGAATAGCCAGCCGACGTAGCCTTGCAATAAACGCAGACGCAACCTGTACCGCGCGGCTTCCGGGCCCGCCTCGAACGCCGGAGCCCCGTCGAGGTCATTGGTTAGCTTTTGCGCCAAGGCCAGCGCGCGACGGCTATCACGCTCCCGCAAATGCCAGGCCAAGGCGACCTGAGCCTCCATACTCGGCACATCCACCGAAGTGGTGATCTCGGCCTCTAAGGCGCTAACTTCATCATCGCTTGCAAACAAGAGCATGAGGGCGGACCTGGCTGATCGGACCATTCGATTTATTCGGGTGCTGCGATCTTAGCCATGAACGGCGAGTGCCGGCCCGAGACGTTCAGGCCCGGCACCTGGCCGAGCACATCGCGCAGATCGCTGAACCCCAGGGCACGGATGTCCTCGGTGGTGAAGGCGCTGGCCACCGACACGGTGGCGGCGTCACCATAAGCCTGGGCCAACTCCTGGTCTTCACTGGTTTGCGCGAACACCGGGCCCACGCCGGCCGCGAGCATCAGACAATAAATTGCCAAGCAAGCAAGTTTCATCGGGACTCCTTTCGACTGTTCAAGGCCTTGGTCCAGCAGGCTGCGGCGCCGGACTTCAATCGGCCGCCGCGTGCTTTGGTGCAGAACGCGGCAACATGATTGAAAAGCTGGCGCCAGCCGCCGGTTCGCTCTCCACTTGAACCTGCCCGCCCAAGAGCCCGGTGACAAAGCTGTGGACGATTTGCATGCCCAGCCCCGAGCCGCCCTGGCCAAATCGGGTGGTGAAAAAGGCCTCGAAAATCCTTGCCTTCACCTCCGGGATCATGCCCACGCCATCGTCACTGCAAACGATCTCGATATGCTCGGCATCCAGGGCGCGACAACTCACGCGCACGGTGCCATGCTCACGCCCGGCCAAGCCGTGGATCAAGGCGTTTTGCAGAATGTTGTCAATCACCTGGCCGAGTGGCCCGGGGTAGCTGTCCATCAGCAGGCCGGCCTCAAGATCGGTCTCAAGGACGAAGGGGCTCGCCCGAAAGCTCGGCTGCAAGGTTGACTGAAACTCGGAAATCACCTCATCCAGCAAGAACTCGCGTCGCTTTTCGCTGGTCCTGTCCACCGCGAGTTGCTTGAAGCCACGCACGATCTCGGCGGCGCGCTGCACATTGCGCAACACCAAGGCGCAGCGCCAAGCAAGTCGAAAACCGCGACTTTTCGGGCCCGTTTTTACATTATTCAGGCTCAGCCACGCCGTGGCGCGCCGCCACCTTCCAGCAGGCTCTGGCAGCGCTCCTCATGCTGGCTGATTTCGCCCAGGGTCACTTCGATATCGTCGAGTTGCTGCTCGAGCTGCCGGCGATGCTGTTGCAGCACCAATAAAAACGCCTTCAGCTGCGGCGCCGCGCCGGTGGCCGAGTCGTACATATCGACCAACTGCTTGATCTCCTGCAACGTCAGCCCCAGGCGTTTGCCGCGCAAGGTCAGCTTCAAACGGGTGCGATCGCGGTGCGTGTAGACACGGTTACGCCCCGAACGCGAGGGTTCCAGCAGACCCATGTCCTCGTAGAAGCGAATCGCCCGCGGCGTGATGTCGAACTCGGCCGCCAATTCGGTGATGGTGAACAAGCGGCCGTTGCTTTCGGAAGAAGGGGGGACGCTGGTTTCGGTACTCATGGCTAAACTGGGGGCTTTAGTGACGTTAACGTAAACGTCAGTTTACGACCTTGTGTGCCAGACCGCCTGAGCAGAGCGAGTAGCTCGGGCAACAACTTGTATTTCGGCCTTGTGTGCCAGACCGCCCGAGCAACGCGAGTAGCTCGGGCACCAACTGATTAAATGCTATGGCCAACTCCCGCGAGTCCGAACTTCATTACCCATTGGCCGATGCCCTGCCCCTCGCAGGTGAGGTGCTTGAGATCGCGCCGGGCGTGCGCTGGCTGCGCATGGGCTTGCCCTTCGCGCTTGACCACATCAATCTGTGGTTGCTGCGAGACGAGATGGGTGGCCAGAGCGGCTGGGCCATCGTCGACTGTGGCGTCAGCAACGAGGCCACCCGCGCCAACTGGGAACAGGTCTTTGCGAATCACCTGGACGGACTGCCGGTGCTGCGCGTGATCGTCACTCATTTCCACCCGGATCACATCGGGCTGGCAGCTTGGCTGACGAGCAGGTGGAATTGTCGGCTATCGATCAGCGCGACCGACTTCAACTTGGCCCGGCTGGCCAGCGGCTCGACGGTGGGCATGGGCGGCGAGGCTGCGGCGCAGTTCTTCGCCAGCCATGGACTGATCGACGCCGACTCGCTCGCCAAGATTCGCGGCCGCAGCAGCTATTACCCCAGCATGGTGCCGACCGTGCCGAGCAGTTTTCATCGCCTGATGGAGGGCCTGCACATCAAAATCGGCGCGCAAACCTGGGTCTGCCATACCGGCTACGGCCACGCGCCCGAACACATCAGCCTGCATTGCCCGGACTTGGGGCTGCTGATCTCCGGCGACATGGTTTTGCCGCGCATTTCGACCAATGTATCGGTGGTCGACGTGGAGCCCGAAGCGGACCCGCTGACGCTTTATCTGGATTCCTTGCAGCGCATGTTGACGCTGCCCGCCGACACCTTGGTGCTGCCCTCGCATGGCAAGCCCTTCATCGGCCTGCATGCCCGCATCGATCAGTTGCGCGAGCATCACGACGAACGCTTGGCCGAAGTGCTGCAGGCCTGCTCCGCCAAGCCCTGCCATGCGGCCGAGCTGCTGGAGATGATGTTCAAACGCAAGCTCGACCTGCACCAGACCACGTTCGCGATGGGCGAATCGGTCGCGCATCTGAACGCTTTATGGCTGCGCGGGCAGCTGCGCCGCAGCCTGGACGCGGACGGGGTTTACCGCTTCAGCGCCATTTGAACCGGAATTCTTTCGCGCCGACGGGCAAAAAAAACCGTCGCCGCTGAGCGCTTGACGGCTCGACGACGACGGGTTCTCGGCCCTTTTTATGGCATCCGACTCGAACCAGGCCTATGCCATGGATGTGGGCTTTTGAAATTCATGGGCCCTTCGAGCGAATCTGCGCCGGGGCAGACTCATGATGCAGGTGATGACAGCTTATGGACGAAGTTTGCTTGTTCGCTATTGAACCAACAAGCCCCCCTTAAGTGGGATGCAAGGCCTCTGCACCTTGTTAACCGGGCATTTACTCGGCGACGATTGATTCTTCTCGCAGCCGCTTGCGCGCCTGTTCATAGTCGGGCAATACCGAAGCCACCACCGCCCAGAAGCGCGCGCTGTGGTTCATTTCGCGCAGATGCGCCAACTCATGCGCGACTACATAGTCAATGATGTCGGGCTCGAAATGGATCAGACGCCAATTCAGGCGGATCGTGCCGTCCGCGCTGGCACTGCCCCAACGGGTCTGAGCCGAACTCAGGCGCAGTTGCGTCATCTCCACCCCCAGCGCGGCGGCAAAGTATTGGCAACGGGGCTCGAACACCGCCCTGGCCCGACGCTTGAGCCAAGCCTGTGCGGCATCCCTGACTTGATCCTCTGAAACTGTCAGGGGCAAGCCCAGACTCAGCATGGTTCCGGACTGATCCAATCGAACGCCCGTCGCCAATGGATCAAGACGCAGCCAGATCAGCCGTCCCAGAAAGTTCAAGCTGCCGCCGTCACGCCATTCGATCCGGGCCGCTTCGACCCGGCGGGCCCGCTCGCCTTGCTCGACCAACTTGCGCAGAATCCAATCCGATTTTTGCAACAAGGCGCGCTCAATGTCGGCCTGCGGCAACCAGCGTGGCGCGCTGACCCTCAAGCCTTCGCTGCCGACGACAAAGCCGATGCTGCGTCGGCGCGCTCGCCGTAACTCGTAAGCGACCCGGTGCTCGCCCAGGTGCAACTCGCGCTGCGGCCCAGCTCCGGCAGGGTTCGGGGCCGGGGCCGGCGCGGCCGGCTCAGCGCCGAACAGCGATAGCTGAGGATCTTGCAAGAGCTGGGCGAGGCGCTTCAGCATGTTTCAGGAAAACAGCTCAGGCGCGGGCAGCGCTAACAGTTTGGGCCGAGCCGACATAGGCCTCGGGGTCAAGCCGGCGCATTTCCGCCTCGATCCAGCCTTCGACCTCACGCATCAACTCGACCGGCTCGCGCCCCACCGAAGCAATCGGTTTGCCGAAGGAGATGTCGACCACGCCGGGTCGCAGCATGAAACTCTTGCGCGGCCAGCAGCGGGCCGAGGTGGCCGCAATCGGCACGATGGGCACGCCGGTTTCGATCGCCAAGCGGCTGCCGCCCGATTTGTAGTCGCCCTTTTGACCGCGCGCGATGCGCGTGCCTTCGGGGAACATGATGACCCAATTACCCATCGCCGCCAGGCGTTTGCCCTGCGCGGCAACCTTGTTCCAGGCCTGCGTACGTTTGCTGCGGTCGATATGGATCATGTCCATGCGGGCCATCGCCCAGCCGAAAAACGGCACATACAGCAACTCGCGTTTGAACACATAGGCGAGCGGATGCGACATCAGCGCCGGGTAGGCAAAGGTCTCCCAGGTGCTTTGATGTTTGGACAACAGAATCACCGCAGATTTGCGATCGGCCTCGGTCGGCAGATTCTCCAGGCCATGCAGACGCCAACGCACGCCACAGATATAGCGCGCCCCATAGGTCGCCACACGCAACCAGGCTGCGCAGGCCCAATAGACCCGATCACCTTTGGCGAAAATTGAAATCAGCAACACCGCCAGCGCCCAAGGGATCACGGTGATGATCAAAAAGAGCACAAACAGCAGGGAACGTAGGGCAGCAAACAAAGTGGGCATCAAGTCAGGTCTCCCGCCGGGCCGCCCCAAGGGAGACCTACTCCCCCTCGGGGGGCAGCGAACATTTGTGAGTGTGGGGGCATCAAGTCAGGTCTCCGGGACCGGTATTCGGGGGCAAAAGGGTCTCGCCGCGGGCCTCGGCCTTGTTGCGGCGTTCGGCTTGAATCAAACCTTCGGCAAAGGCGCTCAGACTGGCATGCAGCTTGGCGCCGGGCACCAGCGCCAACAGTGCCGCCAACTGCTCATCATCGAGCTCACCTAACCTATCGCTGCGTACCAGATGCGGGATGCAGCCGGCCGCTTGCGCCGTTTGCAAATCACGCAGCGAGGCGCCGACCATATGCACATTGGCGAGATCAACGCCGAAGCGCTCACCGATTTGCGTCAACATGCCCGGCAAGGGCTTGCGGCAATCGCAGCCCTCATCGGGCGTGTGCGGGCAGAAGAAGGCGGCATCCAAACGGCCGCCTTTTTCCGCCAACATTTGATTCAAACGGATGTGAATCGCGGTCAAGGAGGCCATATCCAGCAGACCGCGGCCGATGCCGGGCTGATTGGTTGCCAGCACCGTGTGCCAGCCGGCCTGATTGAGGCGCGCCACCGCTTCCAACGCGCCGGGCAGAGGGGTCAACTCTTCGACCACTTTGACATGGTCGTCGCGGTACTGATTGAGCGTCCCATCTCGTCCCAAGATGACGAGCTTCATCGTATGGCTGTGATCGGCGCGCATCAATCGTCCTTGTGCTTCAACTGGCCAGGCGTGACAAATCGGCGACCCGGTTCATCGCCTCGTGCAAGGTCTTCAGCAGGCCCAGGCGGTTGGCGCGCAGGGCCGGATCTTCGGCGTTCACCATCACGCCATCGAAGAAGGCGTCGACCGGCGCCCGCAGCGTCGCCAACTCGCGCAAGGAGGCTGCATATTCGCCGTTATGAAAGAAGGCATCGCTCAAGGACTGAACCTGCGCCAAGGCGCCGGCCAATTCCTTCTCGGCCGGCTCGTGCAGCAGCGCCGCGTCGACACGCGCCTCCACCGCCTGCTCGCTCTTCTTCAAAATATTGCCGATGCGCTTGTTGGCAGCGGCCAGCGATTCGGCTTCGGCCAGGGCGGCAAAGGCACGCACCGCACCCAAGCGCGCTGCCACGTCGGCCAGGCGCTGCGGCCGCAGCGCCATCACCGCGTCGACCTCTTGCGCGCTATAGCCCTGCTCGCGCAAGGAACCGGACAGGCGATCAAAGATGAAGTCGATCAAAGGCCCGCTAGGGTCCTTGATCAGGGCGCCAAAGGCCGGCACCGCAGCGGCGATCAAAGCGTCCAGACTCAGCGTGCCGGCGCGCTCGCTCAACATGCGCACCAGACCCAGGGCATGGCGGCGCAGCGCGAACGGGTCCTTGTCGCCGGTCGGCAATTGACCGATGCCGAACATGCCGACCAGGGTCTCCAGCTTGTCGGCCAGCGCCACCACCAGACCGACCTCATTGCGCGGCAATTCGTCGCCGGCAAAGCGTGGCTTGTAATGGTCTTCGATCGCGCAGGCAACCGCCTCGCTGAGGCCGTCGTGACGGGCGTAATAGCCGCCCATGATGCCTTGCAACTCGGGGAACTCGCCGACCATATCGGTCAGCAAATCGGACTTGGCCAGATGGGCGGCCTGATCGACCTGCGCGGTCAAGGCGCCACCACCCAACTGTTCGGCAATGGCGCGCGCAATCGCGCGCACGCGCTCGACCCGGTCGCCCTGGCTGCCCAGCTTGCCGTGATAGACGACCTTGGCAAGACCTGACACCCGGGATTCCAGCGTCTTCTTGCGGTCTTGGTCGAAGAAGAACTTGGCGTCGGCCAAGCGCGGGCGCACGACCCGCTCATTGCCTTGAATCACCGCGCCGGCGTCGGCCGGGCTGATCGCGCTGACGACCAGGAACTTGTTGGTTAGCTTTTCGGCGGCATCGAGCAGCGGGAAGTATTTCTGGTTGGCCTTCATCGTCAGAATCAGACATTCCTGCGGCACCGCCAGGAACTCTTGCTCGAACTGGCAGCTCAGCACATTCGGGCGCTCGACCAGGCCGGTGACCTCGTCCAGCAAGGCCTCGTCGGCAATCGGCTTCAGCCCTTCCTTGGCGGCTGCGGCATTCAGTTGGCGCTCGATTTCGGCACGGCGCTCGGCAAAACCGGCGATCACCGCGCCCTGCTCGCGCATCTGGTCGGCGTAGCTATCGGCGCTCTCTATCGTCAAAATCTCGGCCAGCGACTCGAAGCGGTGGCCGCGCGTGCTGCGGCCCGAACTCAGGCCCAAGGCCTTGACCGCCACCTGATCCGCGCCATGCAAGGCGACGATGCCATGCGCCGGGCGCACAAACTTCACATCGGTCCAGCCATCGCTGAGTTGATAAGTCATCACCTTCGGGATAGGCAACTTGGCCAGCGCCTCATCGAGCGCTTTTTGCAAACCCTCGGCCAAGGCAGCCCCAGGCACCAGCAAATCCAGGAACAGCGCTTCGGACTTGCCATCGGGCGCCCGCTTCAATTCCGGCAACAAGGACGCATCGGCGCCGACGCTGGCCAGCTTCTTCAGCAAGGCGGGCGTCGCTTGGCCGTCCGCCGTCAGCGCTACCGCCACCGGCATCAGCTTTTGCTGCACAGTCCGGTCGGCCGCCTTGTGCAAAACATCGGTCAGATGCAGGCCGAGACGGCGGGGCGTGGCGATCGCGGTGGACACCGCCGCAGCCCCTACCAGGCCTTGCGCCTTGAGACTCTCCAGCAGCGCGCCGGCAAAAGACTCGCCGAGCTTCTTGAGTGCCTTGGGCGGCAACTCTTCGACGAACAATTCAATCAATAAATTCTTATTGGCGCTCATGGTTCAGGCAGCCTTTGCTTTCTTTTCGATCTGGGCCAGGACTTCATCACTCCAGGCCTTGGGCGCCATCGGGAAGCCCAGCCGCGCACGGCTGTCCAGATAACCTTGCGCCACCGCACGGGCCAGATTGCGGATGCGGCCGATATAGGCGGCGCGCTCGGTCACGCTGATCGCGCCGCGTGCGTCCAGCAGGTTGAAGCTGTGGCCGGCCTTGAGCAACTGCTCATAGGCGGGCAGCGCCAGTTGCTGCTCCATCAGATGCTTGGATTGCTTCTCATGCGCCGCAAATGCGGTCAGAAGGAACTCGACGTCACTGTGCTCGAAGTTATAGGTCGATTGCTCGACCTCGTTCTGATGGAACACATCGCCGTATTTCAATCCGGGGGTGTATTCCAGGTCATAGACCGATTCGACGCCCTGCAAATACATCGCCAGTCGCTCCAGCCCATAGGTGATCTCGCCGGTGATCGGTTTGCAGTCGATGCCGCCAACCTGCTGGAAGTAGGTGAACTGCGTCACCTCCATGCCGTTGAGCCAAACCTCCCAGCCCAGGCCCCAGCAACCCAGGGTCGGGTTTTCCCAATCGTCCTCAACGAAGCGCACATCGTTCTTTTTCAGATCGAAGCCGAGTGCCTCCAGCGAGCCGAGATAAAGCTCCAGGATATTGGCCGGGGCCGGCTTGAGCACGACCTGGTACTGGTAGTAATGCTGGAGGCGGTTCGGGTTTTCGCCGTAGCGGCCGTCCTTGGGCCTGCGGCTGGGCTGCACATAGGCGGCCTTCCAGGGCTCGGGGCCGATCGCGCGCAGAAAGGTCGCGGTGTGGCTGGTGCCGGCGCCGACCTCCATGTCGAAGGGTTGCAAAAGAGCGCAGCCCTGCTTGGACCAATAGTCCTGCAGGGTCAAAATGATTTGCTGGAAGCTCAGCATGTGAATAGATGTTTGCCAGTGATTGAGGAAAACCGCCCAAGATGAGCGGATATTGCGCCCGATTCTACGAGGCGCGGCGACGCCACCACGCCAAACCCAGCACGAGCGTCACCGCAAGCCACAACGGCCATTGCCCAAACGCCTGCAGCCAGCGCGCATAGGGCGTGCTGCCGCTGCGCCCCTCGACCTCCGCCTCCAGCAGGCCGGCGACGGCCGGAGCCAGCCTTGCCGTGACAAGACCACGGTGGTTGACCACGGCCGTCGCGCCGGTATTGGTGGCCCGAATCACCGGGCGCTGAAACTCCAAAGCGCGCATCTGCGAGAACTGCAAATGCTGGTCTTGCACCATCAAGGTCCCGAACCAGGCCAGGTTGCTGACGTTGACCAACAGGGTGGCGGCCTGCTCACCCACCACGCTGCCGACAAAGTCCTCGCCGAACAGATCTTCATAGCAAATAAGGGGACGCAAACGCTGGCCCGCCACATCAAAGCTGCGCTGATGCTGGCCGCGTGCCTGGTCATCCAGGGGGATACGCAAGGCGCTGACAAACCAATGGAAACCGGGCGGTATGAACTCGCCAAAAGGCAGCAAATGGCGCTTGCCGTAGTCGTAAGCCTGGGGGCCACCAAAGCCGACCAGCGAATTGACATAGCCGCGCCGCTCGTCGCCCAGAAAACTGCCCAGCAGAATTGGCCGCTGCTGTGCCACCCGCTCCATGCGCTGGAGGAAGACCGCGTCCAGATAGTCCAACGGCAGCGGCACCACCGACTCCGGCGTGACGACGACCTGGCCACGCGCGGCCTCGATCTGCAGCGCCAGGCGTTCCAGATTGGCATCCATCAAATCGCGGTCGAATTTTTGATCCTGCGCCACATTGGGTTGCAGCAAGCTGACCCGCAAGACCCCCGTGCTGCGGCTGAAGTCTTGCGGCAGCAAGCTGCCCAAACCCAGCAGCGCCAGCATCGCCGCGGCTGGGCGCCAGCTACCCAGGCTCAAGCCCGCCAGCGCCAAGGCGATGGCCGCTGCCAGCGCGCTGATGCCGTAAACACCGATCCAAGGGGCCCAAGCGGCCAGCGGCCCCACCGTATGGGCATAGCCGGCCGCGATCCAGGGGAAGCCGGTCAGCAGCGTCGCCCGGCCCAGCTCGGCCAGCAGCCAGCAAGCCGACCAAACCGCCATGCGCCAAAACGGCTTGGCATCGGGCGCCGTCAAGCGCGCCGCCAAGGCCATCGCGCCGGCGTAGTAGCAGCTCAAAAAGGCCGCCAGCAAGAGCACGGCGATGGCCGCAAGCGGCCAAGGCAGATGGCCGAACTGGTGCAGGCTGACGTGGATCCACCAAAAGCCAGAACTCATCCACGCCAGGCCAAACAGGCCGCCCAGCAAGGCTGCTTGGCGCGGCGTGGCGGACCAAGTCAGCCTCGCCAACAATGCCAGCGCAAAAATCTGCAGATACCAAGCCTCAAGCGGGGCAAATGCCGCGGTGTGGATCACGCCGGCCAGCAAGACCAGCGGAGCGGCAAATCGAAGACGCATCAAGCAGAGGGCTTGGCGGCGCGGGTTACCTTGAACCAGCGCACCGAGCCGCCACGCGTCAGCATCACCGAAAAGCGCAGGCCGCCGACCTCGACCACCTCGCCGCGCCTTGGCACATGGCCATGATGCTGGGCGATCAGGCCGCCGATAGTGTCAAAGTCTTCTTCGGAAAAATCCGTCTCGAACGACTGATTGACCGCGGCGATCGTGGTGTCGCCGGCCACGCGCTGGCTGCCATCGGCCAGGGTGTAGATGCTGGATTCACCGTCCTTGTCATCGAATTCATCTTCGATTTCGCCGACGATTTCTTCCAGCACATCCTCGATCGTGATCAAGCCGGCGTTGTTGCCGAATTCATCGACGACGATGGCCAGGTGGTTGCGGTTCGAGCGGAAATCACGCAGCAGCTCATTCAAGCCCTTGCTCTCGGGCACAAAGCTGGCCGGACGCAACAGCGCACGCAGGTTCAATTCGGGGGCGCGCTGGATTTTCAATAAATCCTTGGCCAGCAAGATGCCGATGATGTTGTCGCGCTGACCATCAAACACCGGGAAGCGCGAATGGCCGGCGTCGATCACGCTGGCCAGCAGTTCTTCGTAGGGTGCGTCGATGTCCAGCAGGTCCATGCGCGGCGCGGCGACCATCGCGTCACCGGCACTCAGCTCGGCCATGCGCAACACGCCTTCGAGCATTTGCAGCGACTCCGGCTCGATCAGCTCCCGCTGTTCGGCGTCGGCCAAGGTCTCCATCAACTCGGACTTGGAATCCGGCCCGGGATGAAGAAACTCGAACATGCGCTCGAACAGATTGCGCGCATGGCCACGCGGATGCGCGGTTTGTTTTTGGCCCCCTCGGTGAGAGGGCTTAATAGGATTGGGGTCAGACACTGGGACGGGCGTGTCGTAGTTGCACAGGGGCACAGAATAACCGATTGACATGACCGCCCTCTTGCAGGACAGTCACCCGCCCCCATGTTGCGGGCTAGATTTCTTTTAGCGCCTTACTCGCTCCCAAGCCTGCTCATCATGTCAAACCCACAAAAAGGTCTCATCCCCGTCACCATCTTGACGGGCTTCTTAGGCTCCGGCAAAACCACCTTGCTCAAGCGCATCTTGACCGAGGCCCATGGGCAGAAGATTGCCGTGATCGAGAATGAATTCGGTGAAGAAGATATCGACACCGAGATCCTCGTCGCCGATACCGAAGAGCAAATCATTCAAATGAATAACGGCTGCGTGTGCTGCACGATTCGCGAGGATTTGCGCACCACGCTGTCGGACCTGGCCGCCAAGCGTCGCAAGGGTGATTTGAAATTTGACCGCGTCGTGATTGAGACTACCGGTCTGGCCGACCCCGGCCCGGTGGCGCAGACCTTCTTCATGGACGACGAGATCGCCGAGAGCTATCTGCTGGACTCAATCTTGACCCTGGTCGACGCGGTTCATGCCGAAGAGCAACTCAATACCCGCCAGGAGGCGCGCCGTCAGATCGGTTTCGCTGACCAAATCTTCATCAGCAAGGCCGACTTGGCCCAACCCGAGGCCGTCGCGGCGCTGTCGCACCGGATCAAGCATATGAACCCGCGTGCGCCGCAGCAGCAGGCTCATTTCGGCGAGGTGGCGCTGTCCAAGGTGTTCGATCTGCGCGGCTTCAATCTGAATGCCAAGCTGGAGATCGACCCGGACTTCTTGACCATCGAAGCGCCCCATGACCACGACCATGAGCATGGGGAGCATTGCGATCACCCGCACCACCATGTCCACGACGATGATGTGAAGTCCTTTGTCTTCAAGTCGGACAAGCCCTTCAACCCGGCCAAGCTGGAAGATTTTTTGGGCGCCATCGTGCAGGTCTACGGCCCGAAGATGCTGCGCTATAAAGGTGTGCTTTATATGAAAGGCACCGATAAACGTGTAATTTTCCAGGGAGTCCACCAGTTAATGGGCTCCGACCTGGGTCCGAAATGGATGCCAGGAGAGAAAAAGGCGAGCAAAATGGTTTTCATCGGCATTGATCTGCCCAAGGAAATTTTGCTTCAGGGTATGGAAGGCTGTTTGGCCTGAAACTTTGGGCCAAACTTCGCAAATTGTCTTGAAGGGCGTCGCAGTATCGTGACTACAATGCGCGGCGCCCAAAATGCGAACAAAGCTGGTCCCGATTGATATCTGAATGACAAACTCGAACGAGTTGTTGCTTAGAGATGTTTGTGCGAGGAGAGAACCGTGAGCAAGACCCAGGCCCCAAAATCCGCCGTTGCGACCGAGCTCGAGCCTAACCAGGCTGGAGCAGAGTCCCGTCCCGTCACCAAAGCGGGCAAGACCTCGTCCAAAGCCAAGACCGAGGCCGCAGATCAGCCCGCCCTTGCCACCATCGAGGCCAGCCCTCCCCCGACCGGAAACAGCCGCTTCGCTGACCGATTCGCTCCCCCGAAGCCGCCCACCAGACAGATGAATACGCCCGTGATTGAAAGCCCCCGCACCGCCGCCAAGTCCGACCCCAAGTTGGTCAACGCTTGGAAGACCAAGACCGGCTCCGAATTGACCGATGCCGAAGTGCTGGCCATGCCAGAGACCGAGTACATGGGAGCCAAACAGATCGAGTTCTTCCGCGCCAAGTTGACCGAGTTGAAGAACGGTGTGTTGTCGAATGCCGGTGAGACCACCGAGCATTTGCGCGAAGACACCTCCATCGTGCCCGACCCGGCCGACCGCGCCACCATCGAGGAAGAACATGCCTTGGAATTGCGCACGCGCGACCGCGAGCGCAAGTTGCTGAAGAAGATCATTCAGTCGCTGGCTCGTTTGGACAATGGCGAATATGGCTATTGCGACGAGACCGGTGAGCCCATCGGCCTGGGCCGTTTGATTGCCCGTCCGACCGCGTCGCTGTCGCTCGAAGCGCAGCAGCGCCGCGAGATGAAGCAGAAGATGTTTGGCGACTGAACAGCGCCGGGACGTTCAAACGAACGGTCATTCATTCGCCCAGTCCGATTCAAACCAAGGTCCAGCGCGCATGGCAGAACCGAAAGACGGCGAGAGCTTCTTCCGCAAGGTTGCGCGCTTTGTGGCCAATCCCACCAGCGACTGGGCGGAAATCAATTCCCGCCAGGACGACCCGGAAGGCGATCAGGCCAAGGCCGAGTTGCGCGCCATGGTGGATCGCAAGCGCCGCAATGATTTCGTGCGCAAGCGCGAGCTCGATATGCTGCGCCGCATTCGCCGCGAGGGCCTGACGCCGGAGCAACTGGCGATACTGGGGTCCTCGAACTCGCGCCTGGACGAGGTCGAACGTATCAGCGAACTGAATTCCAAGATCGACCTCGGCGTGAAGGCCAAAATCGACGAGATCGAGCAGCAAATGGCCGGCGAGGGCTACGCCACCACCCAGGCCCAAGGCCCACAAACCCAACGTCTTTTCGAGACCAGCACGACGCCGGCGCATTTCGCGCCGACTTCGACGGCTGACGCAGACGCGCCCAGAGTGAGTGAGTTCGCCTCGGCCGCCGAGGTTGATCGTTTGGAATCGGCGCCAACACCGGCCGCCTTCGTGATGGGGGCCGGCATGTCGCCTCTATCGGATGCCAAAGCCAGCGTGCTGCCGGCCATTGCCGACCTGCCGCCGCTCGAAATGACATTCGAGCCCAAGCCTACCGAAGAAGTCGCTCCGCCTTTGAGTTTCAGGGCCGCGCAGCAGGCCATGCCGGCCTTGCGCGAAGTGGTACATGACCCCGAGCTTGATGAGGCCGTGATCGCGTTCGCCAACGCCGATTATGAAAGTTGCGAGAACGCACTTAACAGCCTGATACGACCGGGCGGGCAGCGCAATTTGCAGGGCGAAACCTGGCTGGTGCTGTTTGACCATTTCCGCGCCACCGGCCAACAAGCCAAATTTGAAGCCCTAGCGCTGGACTACGCGCAGTTGTTCGGCCTATCGGCACCGCAGTGGTACTCAATGCCCAAGATGGCCGCCGAGGCTGCGCGCAGCGTGCGCGCACCCATGGGAGTCTCGAGCAACGTCAGTTGGTCCGCGCCCGAGTATCTGGTCGCCGAGTCGGTCCATCAATTGAAGACGCGTTGCCAGAACATGCCCATGCCCTGGGTGCTGGACTGGGCACCGTTGCGCCAACTCGATATCGAGGCCTGTGGACTTTTGCGGGAGTTGTTTCGCGACTGGGCAAAGCTGCCAGTCGATATGCGCTGGCTTGCCGGCGACGCTTTTTTGAACTTGCTCAGCGAGATGGCGCCGGTGGGCGTACGTGACGCCGACCCAGCATTGTGGATGCTGCGCCTGGAAGCGCTGCGCCTGGTCAATCGCCCCGATCAATTCGATGAAACCGCGATCGACTACTGCGTTACTTACGAGGTCTCGCCACCCAGCTGGGAGCGCAGCAATTGCCGGGTCCGGGTCAGCGGAGCCAGTCTTTCGACCCATGGGCCGGCAAGCAACACCGTGCAGACCGAGCAATCGACCAGTTTTCTGGAATCGCAGATGAACGAACATGCGCATTTGCCGGCCAGCGTTCAACTTGAGCTCAGCGGGCAGCTGAGCGGCGACATCTCGGAGACCCTGAGGCGTATGACGGCTGAAATGGGCGCCGCCACCATGATCAATGTCCATTGCCCCAAACTGATCCGCCTCGACTTCATGGCCGCAGGTGATCTGCTCAACTGGGTCTTGAGCCGCCGCGCCGAGAATCGCAGCGTCAGCTTCACCGACGCGCATCGCTTGGTGGCTTTGTTCTTTGTCGCCATGGGCATCAACGAACACGCCAAGATCAAGGTGCGCCAGCTATAGCCGACTGGGCTTGAAGCCACGCTCATTGGCCTCATCTGGATTCGCTATGGATCAACAATCTCCCCTCTTTCACGGCACCACCATCATCAGCGTGCGGCGTGCGACGGCCAGCGGCGGCATGCAGGTCGCCATCGGCGGCGATGGCCAGGTCACCCTGGGCACCATTGTCGTCAAGGCGAGCGCCCGCAAGGTGCGCAAGCTGCACCGTGACCAGGTGCTGGCCGGTTTTGCCGGCGCCACCGCCGACGCCTTCACGCTGTTCGAGCGCTTCGAGGCCAAGCTTGAAAAGCATCAAGGCCACCTGACCCGAGCCGCCGTCGAGCTGACCAAGGACTGGCGCACCGATCGCGTGCTGCGCCGGCTCGAAGCGATGCTGGTCGTCGCCGACCGGACTGCCTCCTTGATCATCACCGGCAATGGCGATGTGCTGGAGCCCGAGTTGGGCATCGCGGCGATCGGCTCCGGCGGCGCCTATGCGCAGGCCGCCGCCCGCGCGCTGCTCAAGCACAGCGAATTGACGGCGTCCGATATCGTCAAGCAGTCGCTCGAAATCGCTGGCGACCTATGCATTTACACCAACCAGAACCATACGATTGAGACGCTGGAATGAGCAGCATGACCCCGCAAGAGATCGTCTCCGAACTCGATCAGCACATCGTCGGCCAGAACGCCGCCAAGCGCGCGGTGGCCATCGCGATGCGCAATCGCTGGCGCCGTCAGCAGGTTGATGAAAAGCTGCGCGGCGAGATCACGCCCAAGAACATCCTGATGATTGGCCCCACCGGCGTTGGCAAGACCGAAATCGCACGCCGCCTGGCCAAGCTCGCCGGCGCCCCCTTTATCAAGGTCGAGGCGACCAAGTTCACCGAGGTCGGCTATGTCGGCAAGGACGTCGACTCCATCATCCGCGATCTGATCGATATGGCGGTCAAGCAGGAACGCGAAGTGCAGATGAAGCGCCAGCGTGTGCGCGCCGAAGACGCCGCCGAGGACCGCGTGCTGGACATCCTGGTGCCCGGCAGTTCCACCACCAACGAGGCGGACAACACCGCGCGCCAGATCATGCGCAAGCGCTTGCGCGAGGGCAGCATGGCCGAGAAGGAGATCGAGATCGATCTGCTCGAGGCCAAGCCGACGATGGAAATTCTCGGCCCCATGGGTCAGCCCGGCATGGAGGAAATGGCCGAGCAACTGAAAGGCATGTTCTCGCAGCTGGGCGCGGGCAAAAAGAAAACCCGCAAGCTCAAAATCGCCGACGCGATCAAGCATCTGGTCGAAGAAGAAGCGGCCAAGCTGCTGAACGAAGACGAGATCAAGGCCGCCGCCTTGCACAGCGCGCAGGAGATGGGCATTGTCTTCATCGACGAGATCGACAAGGTCTGCTCGCGCTCCGACTCGGGCTCCGCTGAGGTTTCGCGTCAGGGCGTGCAGCGCGATCTGCTGCCGCTGGTCGAAGGCACCACCGTCAACACCAAATACGGCATGGTCAAGACCGACCATATGCTCTTCATCGCCTCGGGCGCCTTCCATTTGGCCAAGCCAAGCGATTTGATCCCCGAGCTGCAGGGCCGCTTCCCGATCCGGGTCGAGTTGAGCTCGTTGTCGGTCGACGACTTCGAGGCGATTCTGTGCAGCACGCACGCCAGCCTGGTCAAGCAATACCAGGCGCTGCTGGCAACCGAAGACGTAACGCTGGAATTGAGCGCTGACGGCATCCGCCGCCTGGCCGAGATCGCCTTCGAAGTCAACGAGCGCACCGAGAATATCGGCGCGCGCCGCTTGGCCACGGTGATGGAGCGTCTGCTCGACGAGATCAGCTTCGATGCACCCAATCTGGCCAGGCAAACGGTCAGACTGAGCGCAGCCGAGGTCGACGCCAAGCTCGGCGAGTTGGCGAAGAACGAAGACTTGTCGAGATTCATCCTCTAAGCGCCCCGCTACGCCGTCTTGATTGACATCAAGCCATGCCCGGCATGTCGGGACTAAGCTTCGCCCCCATGCCACACCGACTTAGTACCCGCACCTGGGGGCTGGCCCGCCCGCCCGCCATGAATGCCGCCGCGCTGCGCACCGAAAAACGCTGGCGCTGGCCGGTCTTGATCGGCCTGCTGTGCACGATCCCAGCCTTCTATATCGAGTTGCTGGAGAACCTGCCAACGCCGCTGGCCGTGGGCATCTATTTGGGCGCGGCCGGGATGATCCTGCTGTCGCTGAGCTTGGTCGCAAGCCAAGTCAGCCACAAACAGCAATACCTGCGCAGCAACGCAATGGATCTGGTGCTGGCCGCCGGCTTGGTGGCGGCCGCGCTGTTGCCGCCGAGTGTCCATTCCCAACTGGCGCTGGGGCTGCGCTTGTTCGTCGCCATGCTGACCCTGGTGCACATGGCCTGGGCGATCAAATTCTGGGTCACGCGCGGCGGCCTGGGCTATTTGCTCGCGCTGGCGATGCTGGTCTTGTTTTTTTGCGGCGTTGGCTTTTGGGCGCTCGAGCCGCGTGTGCACAGCTTGGGCGATGGGCTCTGGCTGGCCTTTACGACCGCCGCTACGGTCGGTTATGGTGACATCGTGCCAACCACGCCGGCAGCCAAGATCTTCTCGGTCTTCGTCGTCTTGCTCGGTTATGCGGTGCTATCGCTGGTGACAGCGGCGATCGCGTCCTTCTGGGTCGAAAGCTCGGAGCGCCGCATGGAGCAGGACATCCTCAGAGATATGCACGCGCAATTGCGCAGCGTACATGAGGAGCTGGCGGCGCTGAAGGATGAGCTGAAACGGCTAAGAGGCTAAAGCGCAAGTCGGTGCGATTGCAGCGCCAGCATGCCGTCGAAGATCAGCGAGTCGACCAGCTCATGTTCGATCTCCAGCGTCGGCGCAACCTTCCAGGCGGCGCCGCCGGTCATCAGCGTTAGCGGTGCGTTACCGACCTTCTGCGTCAGATGCCTGTGCATGCGCTCGATCGCGCCGGTAATCGCGAAGGTGCCGCCGCTGGTCAAGGCGTCCGAGGTATTGGTGGGGAAGTCGCGCACCTCGCCGGTGGGCACGCGCAGACCGGCCGTACCGCCCTCCAAGGCCCGCAACATGATGCCGTGGCCGGGCATGATGATGCCGCCGATGAATTGACCGCTCGCGTCCAGCGCATCAACGGTGACCGCCGTGCCTATCATCACCACCAGCGCCGCACTCGGTTCGGCCCCCTTGGCCCGCTGCAGCACATGCGAACGTGCCCCGATCAAGGCCACAAACCTGTCAACGCCAAGCCGGCCGGGATGGTCATAGCCATTGCTGACACCGCCGGCATGGCCGCTGGACACCACCCAGCGTGGTTCCTGATCCCACAGCTCGAGCTGTTCCTCGACCCGCCTGCGCACGGCGTCACCCGCCACATTGCAGCCCAGCACGCTGTGCGGCGCAGGCAGGCCGCGCCAATCGCTGTCGGCCAAGGTTTCGATGGTTTCGAGGAACACCGCACCATGTGCCAGCAGCACCGCACCCGGCTGTGGTGATGCGTAAAGCGCCCATTTGAGGCGGGTATTGCCGATGTCGATGGCCAAGAAGCTCATGAGGCGGGTGAAGATAAGCTGACAAAGGCCGCCAGCCTAACAGCTCTCGGGCTGCCTCTGCGGCACAGGCCAGAAGTTTGGGTCCTTGGCGCTGCCACCGTTCATGTTCGGGCGCCGCAAACAAGGCCTGCAAATCGACGGCTTGAAGGCTTTTGCAGGCCCTGGCGTCTATGCCTCGGGGTCACGGGAAGCGAGCTCGACCAAGCGGCGCAGCGCCGGCAAGCAGGAGCCGCATTGAGTGCCGCAGCGCAGCTTGGACTGCAAGGACCGCAGTCGCTCGCCCGGCCCGCCGGCGCAGACTTTCAATTGAGTGAGTATGTGCTGCTCGGATACATCGAAACAGTTGCAGACCTGCGGGCTGGGCGGGGCCAGGTCTTGCGGCGCAGCGGCCTCGGGCGCCAGCAGCCTGCGGCCATGCGGGGCCACCAAGGCGGCGTCACGCCAAAGTTGTTGAATCCAAGCACCCTCACCGGCCTCGCCCACGCGCAGCAGCGCTTGCAGGCGGGCCTCGGGGCCCACGCCGTCAAGCAAAAGCAGCCGCGTGCGGCCGCGCTGGGCGTCGGCATAACGCAGCAGATTGACGCCCTGCAGCTTCAGCAGCGCAGCAATCCGCGCGACCAATTCAGGCGCCGGCGGCGAGGCAAGCGCGGCCTCGAAAGACCAACCCTCTTTGCCGGCCTGAGCCGGCACCGGCACGCAATGCGCATAGTCGAACTCAGGCATCAAGCCGCGCAAGGCCAGCCCTATCGCAGCCGCATCGGCCGGCGCTACCCAAGCTGCCGCGCTCAGGCGCCAAGGCAAATCCAGGCGTTTGATATCCACCGCAGTGAATTTCAATTCAGGCTGCTTTGAGTCGGGGCAAAAAATCGGCTGAGTCAGCCCGTTCACGCCCAGCAAGGCCTGACCCTCTGCACCTCGCCCGGAGATGAACTCCTGGCCCCAGTGCATGGCCAGATCGGCTTGCGCCGGGCTAATGCCGGCGTCTCCCCGCAGGGCCACGGCCATTTCACCGCGACGCGAGCGAATTCGCACCAGGTCGCCATCCTTGAGCCCCCGGCGCGGCAGGTCTTGCGGGTTCATGCGCAAGACCGGCGCGGCCTCATGGCCGAACAAGCGGCTGGCCAGGCCGCTGCGGCTCATGCCGTGCCATTGATCGCGCAGGCGGCTGGTCGTCAAGCCAAAAGGAAAGCGCGCGTCGACGGCCTCGGCACAGGCCTGGTAAGGCTTGGCAATAAAGCGCGCGCGGCCATCGGGCGTGGCGAAGCGCCCATCTTCGTACAGCCGAGCAAGGCCTTGGGCCGCGCCTTCCGGGTACGGCCATTGCTGCGGGCCGGCGCTGTCAAGCAAGGCATAGCTGAGGCCGCAGATGTCGAGGTCGCGGCCACGGGTGGCCTCGCGATGCTCCAGCCACAGCGCCTCGCTGGTTTCAAAACCGAACAGGCTGGGGCGGCCGGGCCGCAGAACAGGCTCCAATAAACGCGCCACATCGCGCACGATCTGCCAATCTGGCCGCGCCTCACCCGGCGGAGCCATCGCGGCTCGCACGCGGCTGATGCGGCGCTCGCTGTTGGTGACGCTGCCTTCCTTCTCGCCCCAGGTGGCGGCCGGCAAGATTACATCGGCATAGGCGGCCGTGGCGGTGCCGGCAAAGCATTCTTGCAAGATCACCAGCTCGCAGCGTTCCAGCGCCCGCCGCACCAAGGCCTGGTCGGGCAGCGACTGCGCCGGGTTGGTACAAGCTATCCACAAGACCTTGATCTCTCCACGCGCGGCGGCCTCGAACAGCTCGACCGCCGTCTTGCCCGGCTTCACCGGCAAGTCGTCAACGCCCCACAAGGACGCGATTTCGGTGCGGTGAAGCGCGTCATTGGGATCGCGATGGCCGGGCAAGAGCGTCGCCATGCCGCCCACCTCGCGCCCACCCATAGCGTTGGGCTGACCCGTTAGCGAAAGCGGACCGGCACCGGGCCGGCCGATCTGCCCGGTGGCCAGGTGCAGATTGATCAGCGCAGTGTTCTTGGCCGTGCCGCTGCTGCTTTGGTTCAGCCCTTGGCAGTACAGCGACAGCGTGGCGGGCGAAGCTGCAAACCAGCGCGCGGCCTGCAACAGATCCGTCACGCTAATGCCGCAAATGCGCGCGGCCTGCGCCGGCGTCATGTCGCGCGCCAAGGCCTTCAGCTCGCCAAAGCCGGCCGTGTGGGCGTCGATAAAGGACTGATTGAGCAAGCCGTCCCAGATGCAGGCATGCAGCAACCCCAGGCACAGCGCCACATCGGTGCCGGGCAGGATTTGCAGATGCAGGTCGGCGAACTCGGCGCTCTCGGTGCGGCGCGGATCGACGACGATGATCTTCATGGCAGGCTTCGCGGCCTTGACCGCCTCCAGGCGCCGAAACAGGATGGGATGCGCCCAGGCCGGATTCGCACCGGTGATAAACACGCAGTCGGCCAGGTCCAGGTCTTCATAGCAGGCCGGCGGCGCGTCGGCGCCCAAGCTTTGCTTGTAGCCGACCACGGCCGAACTCATGCACAGGCGCGAATTGCTGTCGATATTGTTCGTGCCGACCAAGGCGCGGGCCAGCTTGTTGAAGGCGTGATAGTCCTCGGTCAGCAACTGGCCGGAGATGTAGAAACCGACCGAGTCGGGTCCATGCGCTTGGATGGTCGCGGCCAGTTTTTCGGCCACTTGCTTGTTGACAGCATCCCAGCTGCTCGCCTCCATGGGTGCAGTCCGTTCGGCCCGCAATGCCGGTTGCAGCAAGCGGCGGGTTTGCAGCACCACCGGCGCGGCGGTCAGGTGCAGGGTCGAGCCCTTGCTGCACAAGCGGCCGAAATTGGCCGGGTGCTCCGGATCACCGCGCACGCCGGTGATCGCACCGGCCTGGCTCTCGATGATCACCCCACAACCAACGCCGCAGTAAGGGCAGGTCGAACGCGTATCCATACCGGGCTCAGCAGCTGCGGGTGCAGGGTCCGGCCTTGATCGGCTCAAACTCGATGCCGACCGTCTCCAGCTCAAACTGGTTCAGCAAGACTTGACCCGCCTCCACCCTAACGCTGAACTTGGCCGTGCAACCCTCATCGGGCGCCTGCGCCTGGCCGCTGTCGAGTGCAATCGTCCAGTTGTGCAGCGGGCAGGCGACCTTGTTGCCGAACACGATGCCTTGGCTGAGCGGGCCGCCCTTGTGCGGGCAGCGGTCCAGGAGCGCAAACACGGCGTCATCACTGCTGCGAAACAAAGCGACTTGCGGTCCTTGGGCGCGCTGCACACGGCGCGAGCCCAGCACCGGGATGTCGTTGACCGCACAGATATTTTTCCATTCACTCATGGCGTTTCTTCCCCCTCTTTCTACAGCGCTTCAAACTGACGCAAATCGACCTTGGCCTTGTCGAATTCGAACCAAGGATCGGGCTCACCGGCGAGCGCGAATTGCAGCTGCGCCCACAGCGCGCGCCGGCCCTCAACATCCTCCAGAATCCGCTGCTTCACATAGTCCAGGCCGACCCGCGAAACGTAATGAACGGTGCGCTCCAGATACCAGCCCTCGGTGCGGTAGAGCTGCATGAAGGCGCCGGTGTACTCGAGCACCTCCTCGGCCGTCTTGAGCTTGACGAGAAACACCGCGACCTCGGTCTTGATGCCGCCATTGCCCGCCACGTACATTTCCCAGCCGCTGTCCACGCCGATGATGCCGACATCCTTGATGCCCGCCTCGGCGCAGTTGCGCGGGCAGCCCGAGACCGCGAACTTGACCTTGTGCGGCGCATACATGCCGACAAAAGCGCGCTCCAGGTCCTTGCCCATCTGCGTGCTGTCCTGCGTGCCCATGCGGCACCACTCACTACCGACACAGGTCTTGACCGTGCGCAGCGCCTTGGCATAGGCGTGGCCCGAGGGCATGCCGATGTCCTTCCAGACGCCGACCAGGTCTTCCTTCTTCACGCCCAGCAGGTCGATGCGCTGGCCGCCGGTGACCTTGACGGTGGGGATCTTGTACTTGTCCACCGCGTCGGCAATGCGGCGCAGCTCCGAGCTGTTGGTCTCGCCGCCCCACATGCGCGGGATCACCGAATAGGTGCCGTCCTTCTGGATATTGGCATGCGCTCGCTCATTGATGGCGCGGCTTTGCGGATCGTCTTGCGCCTCCTTCGGCCAGCTGGAGATCAGGTAATAGTTCAAGGCCGGGCGGCAGCTCGGGCAACCATTCGGGGTCTTCCAGGCCAAGGCTGTGTAGACGCTGTCCAGGCTGATCAGATGCTGCTTATTGATGGCGTCACGCACATCTTGATGGCTGAGATCGGTGCAAGCGCAAACCGCCTTTTTCTTCGGTGTGGCCGAATAGTCCCCGCCGGCGGTGAACATCAGCAACTGTTCGACCAGACCGGTGCAACTGCCGCAAGAGGCACTCGCCTTGGTGTGCTTGCGCACCTCCTCCAGCGTGAACAGGCCCTTCTCCTTGATCGCCTTGCAGATGCTGCCCTTGCTGACGCCATTGCAGCCGCAGACCTCGTCGGCATCCTGCATCGCGGCCGCTTTGTTGTGACCTTGATGGCCCACATCGCCGATATTGGACTCGCCGAACATCAGCTTGTCGCGGATGTCGGCCACCTTGCGGCCCTCGCGCAATAACTTGAAATACCAGGACCCATCGACGGTGTCGCCATACAGACATGCACCGACCAGCTGGTCGTTCTTGATCACGAGCTTTTTGTAGACCCCGGCAAAGGGGTCACTCATGACGATTTCTTCGAAGCCCTCGCCGCCGTTGAAGTCGCCGGCCGAAAACAGATCGATGCCGGTCACTTTCAACTTCGTGGACACCGAACTGCCGGTGTAGCGACCAATGCCAAACTGCGCCAGATGCGTGGCGCAAACCTTGCCCTGCTCGAACAGCGGCGCCACCAGGCCATAGGCGATGCCGCGATGCGCGGCGCATTCACCGACCGAGTAGATGCGCGGGTCGGTGGTGGTCTGCAGCGTGTCGCTGACGACGATGCCACGGCTGCAGTGGATGCCGGCGCTTTCCGCTAACGCCGTATTGGGACGGATTCCGGCGGCCATCACGACCAAGTCGGCCGGGATCTCGCTGCCGTCTTTGAACTGCACTGCCATCACCCTGCCGTCTTTGCCGCCGATCAAGGCCTGCGTCTGCGCGCCGAGCTTGAACTTCAGGCCGCGCGCCTGCAGCGATTTGCGCAAGAGGTCACCGGCCACATCATCGAGCTGGCGCTCCATCAGCCAGTCGCCGATGTGAACCACCGTCACCTGCATGCCCCGCAGCATCAGACCGTTAGCGGCCTCCAGGCCCAGCAGGCCGCCGCCGATCACGACCGCGTGCTGGTACTTGGTCGCGGCATCGATCATCGCATTGGTGTCGGCGATGTCGCGATAAGCGATCACGCCGTCCAGATCCTTGCCGGGGATGGGCAGGATGAAGGGCGTGGAGCCGGTGGCGATCAGCAGGCGGTCGTAATCGGCCTCGGTCCCGTCCGACGCGATGACCTTGCGGCGCACCCGGTCGATCTGCGTGACCGTCTTGCCCAGATGCAGGGTGATGTTGTTGTCCGCATACCAGTCAAGCGGATTGAGGATGATCTCCGCTATCGTCTGCTCACCGGCCAGCACCGGGCTCAGCAGGATGCGGTTGTAGTTGGGGTGCGGCTCGGCACCGAAGACGGTGATGTCGTAGAGATCCGGCGCCATCTTGAGCAGCTCTTCCAGCGTGCGTACGCCGGCCATGCCGTTGCCGATCAACACCAGTTTCTGCTTGGGGCCAAGGAACTTGCTTGACGCATTCATGCCAGCACCTCGCTGCGGGAATCCTTGGCGTGACGGGTATAGAGAAAGTCGATCACCGCCTTGCGCGCCGCGATATAGGTGGCGCTCTCGGCCAGCTCAACGCGCTTGCGTGGCCGCGGCAGATCGACGCTGAGGATCTCGCCAATGGTCGCCGCCGGGCCGTTGCTCATCATCACGATGCGGTCGCTCAAGAGCACCGCCTCGTCCACGTCATGCGTGACCATCACCACCGTGCTCTGCGTCGCGGCGACGATCTTCAGCAACTCGTCCTGCAGATGGGCGCGGGTCAGCGCGTCGAGCGCGCCGAAGGGCTCGTCCATCAAGAGGACCTTGGGTTGCATGGCCAGCGCGCGGGCGATGCCGATGCGCTGCTTCATGCCGCCGGAAATCTCATGCGGGCGCTTATGCGTCGCGTGGCTCATGCCGACCAGCTCCAGCGCGGCCTCGGTGCGCTCAATCAGTTTGGGCTTGAATTCGCGCTTGCCGAACACCGACTCGACACCCAGGTAGACGTTCTCGAAGCAAGACAGCCAAGGCAAGAGCGAATGGTTCTGGAACACCACCGCGCGCTCCGGCCCGGGCTCGGAGATCTCGCGGTTGTCACACAGCAGCACGCCGCTCGTGGGCCGCAATAGCCCGGCGATCAGGTTCAGCAGCGTCGACTTGCCGCAGCCCGAATGGCCAATCAAGGTGATGAACTCGCCGCGCTGTACCTGCAAGTCAATCTTGCTAAGCGCGTGGAAAGAGCCCTTGCGGGTGTTGAAGACCATCTCGGCCGCTTGCACTTCAATGAAAGCTTTTATCGTCGTCATCGCATCAGTCCTCGAAAGAGAAGCGTTTGGCCAGCGCCATCAAGACCCATTCCAGCGCCAAGCCGACGATGCCGATGACGAAGATGGCGATGATGATGTGGGCGACATTGAGGTTATTCCATTCGTCCCAGACCCAGAAGCCTATGCCGACGCCGCCGGTCAGCATCTCGGCCGCCACGATCACCAGCCAGGCGGTGCCGACCGAAAGCCGCACGCCGGTCAGGATGTAGGGCAGCACGGCCGGCAAGAGGATGCGGGTGATAACTTTCCATTCAGAGAGCTTCAAAACCCGCGCCACGTTCAAATAATCCTCGGGCACACGCTGCACGCCGACCGCCGTGTTGACCACCATCGGCCAGATCGAGCAGATGAAAATGGTCCAGATCGCGGCCGGGTTGGCGCTCTTGAACACCAGCAAGCCGATCGGCAGCCAGGCCAGCGGCGAGACCGGCTTGAGCAGGCTGATCAAGGGCGAGATCATCCGGCTGGCGAACTCGAAGCGGCCGATGATGAAGCCCAGCGGGATGCCGACCAGCGCCGCCAAGCCGAAGCCCAGCGCGACCCGCTGCAGCGAGGCCAGGATGTTCCAGCCTATGCCTTGATCGTTCGGGCCGTTGCTGCGCAACGGGTCGGCGAACAGCTTGACGGCGGCATCGAAGGTCGCAGTGGGCGTTGGAAAGGGCCCGCCTTTCTGCGTCGCCAGCGCCCAGATGCCAACCAGCAGCGCCAAGCCCAGTACTGGCGGCAGCACGCGCAGCCAGACGCCGCGCCAATCTATTGGCATCCGTGTAGTTGGCGGTTTTGCAAGCGCCTTCTGAGGCGGAGCAACAGGCGGCTTGATCAGCTCGATGCTGACATCACGCGGCGAATGGAAGACTGCACTGACCATGATGGCTTGCTCCTCAGGCTTTGACTTTGAAGGCGTCGGCGTACTTAGCCGGCGCAATGCCGTCCCACACCACGCCGTCAATCAGCTTGCTGCTACGCATGACGTCCTTGGGTACATTGACCTTGAGCGCGCCGGCCGCTTCTTTGTACAAATCGATCTGGTTGATCTGCTTGGCGACCGCCAGATAGTCCGGGTGGTCCTTTAACAAGCCCCAGCGCTTGTGCTGGGTCAGGAACCACATGCCGTCGCTCAAATAGGGGAAATTGACCGCCCCGTCGTTGAAGAACTTCATATGATTGGGGTCGTCCCAGGTCTTGCCCAAGCCGTTTTGATAGCGGCCCAAGATGCGCTGATTGATCGCATCGACGCCGGTGTTGACATAGGCCTTCTCGGCGATGGTGTCGGCCATCTTGAGCTTGTTTTGCAGGCCGGCGTCGATCCAGCGGCCGGCCTCCAGGATCGCCATGATGACGGCGCGGGCGGTGTTCGGGTACTGCTTGACGAAGTCACCGCTGCTGGCCAAGACCTTCTCGGGGTGATCCTTCCAGATGTCTTGCGAGGTGATGGCTGTGATGCCGATGCCGTCGACGATCGCGCGGTGATTCCAGGGCTCGCCGACGCAATAGCCGTCCATATTGCCGACCCGCATATTCGCCACCATCTGCGGCGGCGGCACGGTGATGACCTTGGCGTCCTTGAGCGGGTTGATGCCATGCGCGGCCATCCAGTAGTACAACCACATCGCATGGGTGCCGGTCGGGAAGGTCTGGGCAAAGGTGTACTCCCGCTTGTCACTCGTCATCAGCTTGGCCAGCGTTGCGCCGTCGACCGCGCCCTTGTCGGCCAGCTTCTTGGACAGCGTGATCGCCTGACCGTTGTTGTTCAAGGTCATCAGCACGGCCATGTCTTTCTTGGGGCCGGACACGCCGAGATGCACGCCGTAAATCATCCCGTAGAGCGCATGCGCCATATCGAGTTCGCCGTTGACCAGCTTGTCGCGCACGCCGGCCCAGGAGGCCTCCTTGGTCGGGATGATCTTCACGCCATATTTCTTGTCGAAGCCCAAGACCGAGGCCATCACCACGCTGGCGCAATCCGTTAGCGGGATGAAGCCGATGCGGACCTCTTCCTTCTCGGGCTTGTCGGAACCGGCGGCCCAGGCGCCGCCTGGCAGGCTGCTGGCAAGACCTGCGAGACCAGATACAGCGCCAGCGGCGGCACCGGTCAATAGTTTGCGACGATCTGCGCTCATCAAACCTTCTCCTTGAAGTTCAAGACTCTTGCTCATCAACATCTCCAATGTGGAAAACAAAAACGGCGCCTCGACCCGCCGCAGCCTTCCAAAGAAAGCCGCGGCCAAGGTCGGACGCCGTTGTCCGTCGAAAATCTATTGCTTGAGTGACCCACGCCGTTGTGGGTCTCAGCAGTTAGTTAGCAGAACTCGTGCCAGCCGAAAATCGCTGCACAGCGGCCCTTTGCGCACGCTTTGAAGGCGTGCCCGCTCAAGAATCAACCCAGTTTGGTGCAGCGCAGCAAGGCCTGCGCATCAATGATGCGCTCCGCCACATCCAGCAAGGGCGCGCCCCTGTCCATCGCCAGGCGGCGCATGCGCTTGTAGGCGGCGTCTTCATCCAGGCTCAGCTCGGCCATCAAGATGCCCTTGGCCCGCTCGATGATCTTGCGCCCGCTCAGCTGCGCCTGTGCCTGCGTCAGCTCCCGCTTGAGGGCCAGGTCTTGCTCGAAACGCAGGCAGGCCACTTGCAGCACCGAAGCGAGGCGCTCCGGCTGCAGCCCCGCCACCACATAGGCGCTGACGCCGGCCTGCAAGGCGCGGCGCATCGTCGCCTGGTCACCGTCTTCAGAGAACACCACCACCGGGCGAGGCATCTGCAGCGACAGCGTGGCCAGGTTCTCGAGGGTGTCGCGCGTCGGAGACTCGCTGTCGACGATCACCACGTCGGGTTTGAGGCGCAGCACACAGTCATGAATCAAGGCGCCCTGCTCGATCACGCCGACCACCTCGCAGCCCTGGCGCGACAGTTCCTGCTGGATCAGCTGCACGCGATGTGCACCGTCATCGATCAGCAGCACACGCAAGCCCTGGGCGGGGCTTGATGGCTCGAAATTGGGTATGGCGGGCATGGGCATGGGCATGGGTTGATCAACAGGCAGACGCAAATTCCATGCCGAAACACAGCGGGTGTCGGCCAAGCCCCAAAAACCACCCACAAAAGCGATCAAGCTCCCCCCTAAGTTGAAGCAGCCCGCCATGGGCCTTGGCCCCTGATTCAGCGAGCTAACACCCCGTCTCCATGGAATACTGCCAGCCGTCGGCGCCTGGCGACCGGCCTTGAAAATCAACTTTCAATAGGAGATACAGACATGAAATTCGGCGCCCCTATCTGTTTGACCCTGCTCGCAGCGCTGGCCGGCTGCAGCTCGACCCAATACATCATGAGCACCAAAGAAGGTCGCATGATCGTGGCGGACGGCAAACCTGATTTCAACGAAAAAACCGGCAGCTACGAGTACCGCGACGCCGAAGGCAAACGCATGACCATCATGAAGGGCGAGGTCGTGCAGATC
Source organism: Roseateles oligotrophus (assembly GCF_025717515.1). Lineage (GTDB taxonomy): Bacteria > Pseudomonadota > Gammaproteobacteria > Burkholderiales > Burkholderiaceae_C > Paucibacter_A > Paucibacter_A oligotrophus. The sequence continues at coordinate 305,193 of NZ_JAJIRN010000007.1, read as the reverse complement.
ATGGAACGCTAAGGGCCCCCGTTGTTCGCGGCAAGGGCAGCCAAGGCTGCCCTTATCATTTGCGCCCAGCCACGCCTCAAGGCGCTCATGAAGACAAGATTACTGCTCTTTCAACTCGGCGCCCAATATGGCTTGGACGAACAAGCGGCGCGTCAGCTCCAGCGCTTGGCAGGCCTGACCGAGCAGCCGCGCAACTTGAGCGCACAGCTGCTGCGCGGCACGGCCTTGTTGGCGGCCGGCTTGGCCGGCTTGGCGCTTGTGATGTGGGTCGCGGCCAACTGGTCCGAGCTGGGGCGGGCCGGACGTTTTGCGCTCTTGCAAACCCTGCTGCTCGGCAGCGCGCTGGGTGCGGCGCTGTGGCCCAAGGCCCGGCAGGCGCTGGCCTTTTTATGCCTGCTGAGCCTGGGCGGCTTGCTCGCCTTCTTTGGTCAAACCTACCAAACCGGCGCCGACCCCTGGCAGCTCTTTGCGCTCTGGGCCGCCTTGGGCCTGCCGCTATGCTTTGGCGCCCGCTCAGACCTCTTGTGGGCGCCCTGGGCGGCCATCACGACAACCGCGATTGCGCTGTGGACGCAAACCCATTTGGGCGGGCGCTGGAGCGCGCTGCCGGCCGGTGAATATGAGGAGCTGCTGGTGCACGCGCTGGCATTCGGCGCACTGAGTCTGATGCTGCTATTGCTCGGGCCGCTGTGTCGCCGGCAGACCGGCGCCGGCCTGCTGACAATGCGCTTGGCGATGGGCTTGGCCACCACCTTTGTCAGCGCCGTCGCCTTGAGCGGCTTGTTTCACGCCGAGGTGATGCCGCATTACTGGCTCGGCCTGATCATGGGTCTGGTGGCCGTCGCGCTGGTCGCGCGCAGCGCCGGCGGCTTTGACCTGGCTCAGCTGAGCATGCTGGCGCTGGGCCTGAACAGCTTGCTGGTGGTCGGCTTTGCGCATTGGCTGAGTCCGGGCAATGGCTCGCTCGGCAATGACCCGCTCAGGCTGCTGCTGGTCGGCGCCGTCGCCGCCCTGCTGCTGGCTGGCAGCGTCAGCGGCCTGTTGCGAATCGCCCGGCGGCATGCCAGCGCGCAAGAGACATCAAGATGAAGCGAGGCAGTCAAGCACTCGCTCCGGCGCAACTGCTGCAACGCGCGATCACCGCCGGCTTGCTGCCCGGATCGGCCACCCTTTCTGCCGCCGAGGCGCGCCCCTGGTCGCTATTGCTGCTGACGGCGCTGGGCGCATGGCTGGCGGCCGTGCCGCTGCTGAGCTTTATCTATCTGCTCTTGGGACCGTCGCTGACGGCGGGAGGTGCAAGCTACCTGGTCGGGGCTCTGGTGCTGTTGGCGGCCGCCGTGATCTTGCGTTCCAACTCGGCGCCCTTGTTCCTAGAGCAATTGGCCATGCCGCTGCTGCTGAGCGGCGCGCTGACTTTATCCTTGGGCTTGTACCGTGACCTGCACCATTCCGCTGCTTCGGTTGGGATGCTGATCGGCTGCTTGGGGCTGGCGCTGGCAATTGACAAGGCTTGGCTGCGCATCTTGCTGGGTGCGGCTGCTGGACTGTTTTTCTGCCTGGCGCTGATGCCGACGGGCTTGGACGAGCGCAAGGGCCTGGGTGTGCATTGGCTGATCTTGCATGGGGGGATGGTGATCGGCCTGGCTGCCCTGCTCTTGCAGCAACGCTTTCTGCTGCATGGCAGGCAAGCGGCCAAGGCGGCGCTGCTGGAGGCGCTTGCGACCGGTTGGCTCTTGATGCTGGTGCTCGGCCTCGCTGCCTTGGGCAGTGTCGCCGCCCTTGAACAAGGCCTTTTCGGCCCAGAGTCCAGCCTGCCCTCGAGCTTGCGATGGGCCTATCAGGCAGGCGCCGTCGTCTTTGCACTCGGTGGCTTCGCGCTGGCCGCGCAAGCCTGGCCGGATCTGCGCCGGCCGCTGCCCTTGGCCGTGGCGCTGGTACTGGCGGGTCTTTGCGCCTGGCTGCCCTGCTTGGGCGGCCTCTTGATGCTGCTGGCTTGGGGCAGCGCCACGCGGCGCCGCGAGCTGGCCATGGCCAGCGCGATGGCCTCGGTCTGGGTGCTGGGGGCGTCCTACTATCAACTCAGCTGGACCTTGAGCAGCAAGGCCGGGGTCTTGGCAGGCGCGGCGGCCTTGCTGGCGCCCATCGCCTGGCTCGCGGCAAGCCGCCAAGGCCAAACGCCGGCCGGCGCCAGCCCCGCGCCTCGGCCCAAACGCATGCCCGGTGCCGCTTGCTTATTGGGCGGCGGCCTGCTGGCCTTGCTGCTCGTCAACGCCGGCATCTGGCAAAAGCAGCGCCTGATCAGCGAGGGGCGGCCGATCTTTGTCGCGCTGGCGCCGATTGACCCGCGCTCGCTGATGCAGGGCGACTTTATGCGCTTGAATTACGACTTAGGCCCCGATGTCAATGCGGCCCAATTGCACCGGCTCGGCGCTGCACGCACGCTGGTCGTGCTCGGGGTCGACGCACGCGGGCTCGCCTTGTTGCGGCGTGTTCACGAGCAAGGCAAGCCCTTGGCCGCCGACGAGCAACTGATCGCGCTGAGCCCAAGAAACGGCGGCTGGACCCTGGTCAGCGATGCCTGGTACTTCCGCGAAGGCGATGGCAAGCGCTGGCAAGCGGCCAAATACGGCGAGTTCAGGGTCCGCCCCGATGGCCAGGCCCTGCTGGTCGGACTGGCCGACGCCAAGCTCCGGCCCATTCAGCCCTGAAAATGGGGTCAGGTTCATTTTTGGCCTGCCATTTTGCCGATATATCCTCGAAATAGCGCCCTGTCTTGGCCACCGGCCTGCAGGCCTTGAGGCGAAAATGCCGGCTCGACCCTGACGCGAGATTGCTGGCAGTTTCTATCCGATGCTGAAGAAAATAGCCACCCAACAAGCCCGAATCGGCATGTTTGTCCAGTCGCTGGAGGGCTCTTGGCTGGCCCATCCTTTCTGGAAAACCAAGTTCTTGCTGCAAGAGCAAGCCGACCTGGACGCCTTGCTGAGCAGCGGCGTGCCGATGCTTTGGATTGATCTCGACCGCGGTCTGGATGTGAGCAGCGCCGCCACGGCTGCGGACCCACCCCAAAGCCGCCCTGCGGAGCCAGCCCCCAAGCCCGCGCCGCCGAACGAGCGCTCGCCCATCAGCATGGCCGCCGAAATGGCCCGCGCCAATGTGCTGGTCAACCGCTCGCGCGAGGCGGTGACCTCGATGTTTGGCGAAGCCCGCTTGGGGCGCGCCCTGGACGCCGAGCAATGCCTGCCCATCGTCGAAGAAATCAGCAATTCGGTGTCGCGCAATCCTTCGGCGCTGATCAGCCTGGCGCGCCTGAAGACCAAGGACAACTACACCTATATGCATTCGGTGGCCGTGTGCGCGCTGATGGTGTCGCTGGCCAAACAGCTGGGGCTGAGCGATGAGCAAACCCGCGAAGCCGGCTTGGCCGGGCTGCTGCATGACATTGGCAAGATGGCGATGCCGATGGATGTGCTGAACAAGCCCGGCAAGCTGACCGACGCCGAATTCAACGTCATTCGCTCGCATCCGCTGCGCGGCTATCAGATGCTCAAAGAAGGCAAGGCGGTGCCTGCCGCGGCCTTGGATGTCTGCCTGCATCATCACGAAAAAATGGACGGCAGCGGCTACCCGCAAAAGCTCAAGGGCGAGCAGATCAGCCTGCTGGCGCGCATGGGTGCGGTATGCGATGTCTATGACGCGATCACCTCCACGCGCCCCTATAAATCGGCCTGGGACCCGGCCGGCTCGATTCAGCGCATGGCGCAATGGGCGGGCGACCATTTCGACCCGGTCGTGTTCAAGGCCTTTGTGAAAAGCGTCGGCATCTATCCGGTCGGCAGCCTGGTCAAACTGGAGTCGGGGCGACTGGCCGTCGTGACCGAGTTGAACCCTGCCAGCCTCGCCGCGCCGGTGGTGCGGGTGTTCTATTCGACCCGCTCCAGCATGCCGATCCCGGTGCTGACCCTCGACCTCTCCCACCCCGGCACGCGCGACAAGGTCCTCAGCCGCGAAACCCCGTCGGACTGGGGCTTCACCTATCTGGAAGATATCTGGCAGCAGCCCAACGCCAAATAGCTTGTTGCTCATGGCGCTCACCGCGCTTGGCTCCTTGTTCAACCCGGGCCGCAGGTTTCAATTCGGCTGCTCTTCGGTTCACGCCGTAGCGGCGCGGCGTCTGGCCTTGGTGGCTGGCCCGGCCCATTAGCTGAGCCCTGCCCTGCGCTGCGCAACCTTCGGCGGCGTTGAGATTTCGCAATCGCGCGCCCTCGCCCCAGTCGATCATTTGAGCGCTCGCCATGGTTTCCTTTGGCGGTATTTGCCGCAAACAAGCGCTGGGGGCCATCATGCGATTGAAGACTCAAGACTCTGTTGTGCGCCTTTGCCTGTTCGTTGCAGCGCTATTGGCGGTCGAAGTTTCGCTCGCAGCCGTGGTCACTCACGGCTCGCTGGCGATATCAAATATCCGCATCAATGCGGCGGCGGGTCAGTTGCTCATTGATCCTTGGTCCGCCCAGGCCAGCGCGACCACAAACAATAGCCTGGGCGAGAGCAGCGGCCAGTTCGACGGTCCATCCAATGCCGCGCAAGCCAACGCTGCAGTGACATGGGCCACCGGCCACAGCAGCGCGGATGCCACCAACCCCGGCGCCATCGCTGGCAGCGCCGTCGAACTCCCGGGCAAACACAATCAGGCGGATTCAAGCTCGGCGGGCGCCCTCTTCACCAGCTTCATGATCACCGGTGGCACCGGGGCCGTGGATGTCAGCTTCGAGTTGGACTTGATCGCCTCGCAGGACGGTTGGACCGACGATATTGCCGCTGTCGTTCGCAACGAGCTCGTCGCGAGCCTGTCGCTCGACGCCTTTGCCAATCCCTTGCTGTTCTTCGATTCGATCTACAGCATCGGCCCGAACTCGAGTTTTTCGCGGACCCTGACTTCGACCTTGAGCGGCACGGCCAGCCTCTTTTATGACACCCCGTATTGGGTTTTCATCGAAGCAGATTCCGAGTCGAATGCCAAGAACCTCCCCGAGCCCGGAAGCTTGATGCTGGTCTTGTTCGGCGGTTTGGCAATGGGGCTGAGTCGGGCTAGGTCCGCGCGGAATTCTCATTGCCCAATCTGAATTCAGGGCTTGACTACCGCGCGCCTGAACCGGCCGTGAAAGATTTTGCAGGAGGCACAGATGAGCCATATTCGTGAGTACCTTCGCCGATGGTTTCGCGGCTTGACTGTGTTGCTGATAGTCATAGCCGCCCCGGTGCAAGCCAAGTACTTTGGCGCCGACCCACCGTCGCGCTGCGGCGGCAGCGGGTGCAGAAGTTGCGAAACGAGCAGCCCTGGTGCGCCCCGAGACTATTGCGCCACCACCGAGTCTTGCCCGATGGGCGCCTGCTACCTCAGTCGAACCGAAGGCAACCTGACTGAAACCTACCACGGGGCGAGCCTGGGCAGCGCGAGCGGTTCCTTGCCCCAATTCGCCCTCAACTACAACAGCTACAACGCCGATACCTCGCGGGCGCGCATCGACGTCGGTCTTGGGTTTGGCTGGACACACAACTACTCCACCCTGCTCTACAGCGTCCGAGGCCATATGTTTCGCCTCGACGGCGATGGCCGGATCACGCGCTACGCGCCAGGTTCCGGCGGAACCTTCCGCGCCGCAGCCGGCTATTTTGAAACCCTGGTGCGCAACCCGGACGGTTCTTTCACGCTCACAAAAAAGGATCAAACCGCCTATCGTTTTGCGGTCATCCCGGCCACACCGTTCATGCAGGGAACGCCGGTTTTCCAACTGACGAGCATCACCGACCGCAACAACAATATCGTCAATCTGAGCTACTCGGGAGGGCAACTGCGCAGCATTGTTGACAACTATGGGCGCGGCTTCTCGCTCAGCTACTACAGCAACAAGAAGCTGCGCGCCGTGACGGACTCGCTGGGTCGCAGCACCGGCTTCACCTACGACAGCAGCGGCGCACAGCTATTGAAGATCACCGACCCACTGGGTCGCGCGATGCAATACAGCTATAACTTCCTTTTTCAACTGACAAGCAAGACCGACAAGGACGGTCGCACCTACAGATACGCCTACAACAATGACTCGCCGGTGGGGGTGACCGATGGAGCAGGCCGTGCATTGTTCTCGATGTCCAACCCAGGCAACTGGGCGACCAGCGACACGGCTCTGGCTCAGAACATGGTGCGGCAGTACCTGCCAAACACGACGAGCCTGAAGGACGGGCGGGGCAATGTCTGGCGCTATCAATACGACGCCAACGGCTACGTTGTGCGGAGAACCGCCCCGGACGGCGCCAGCTGGTCCACCACCTACGACCCCGGCACGCTGATGCCGGCAACACAGACCGATCCGAACGGGCGGGTCAGCAGCTATCAGTACGACGGCCAAGGCAATCTTGTCCAGCGCACCGACGCCATGGGCAATGTGACGCGCTATAGCTATGAGGCGGTGTTCAATCAACTGATCAGCAGCACCGATGCCAATGGCCGCGTCAGCAACTATGCCTATGACGCCCGAGGCAACCGCGTCCAGGAAACCGATCCGCTGCTCTTCACACGCCGGTGGACTTATGACCTGCACGGCAACGTCCTGACAGAGACCGACAAGAACGGTCACACGACAAGCCATGTTTACGATGTTCAAGGCAACCGCATCAAGTCTATTGATGCGCTCGGCAACGTCACCGCGATGAGCTACGACGCGGCCGGCAATCTGCTGATGCGTACCGACGCCAACGGCCGCAGCACAAGCTACGCCTACGATGCCCTCGATCGTCTGCGCAAGCAGACCGATGCGTCGGGGGCGGTCTCGAGCTTTGAGTACGATGCGCAAGGCAACCGTAGCCGCATCGTCGACCGCAATGGCAACGCAAGCATCTATCAGTACGACCAACGCGGCCGACTGACCCAGGTCACCGACGCACTCGGCAACACCGTTAAACAGGGCTTTGATGACAACGACAACCTCGTTTCCAGCATCGACAAGAACGGTCACAGCAGCAGCTTCGCTTACGACCTGCAGAACCGCCGGAACAAGAGCATTGATGCACTGGGGAACTTGACAACTGTCGGCTACGACTTGGCCGGGAACACCTTGAGCGAGACCGATGCAAATGGTCGCAGCAGCAGCTACAGCTATGACGCCTTGAACCGAATGATCACGCGGACCGATGCGGTCGGCAGCGTGACCCGCTTGGCCTATGACAGCACCGGCCCTTGCCCAGACTGCAGCGGCCCGACCCGGGGCTCCCGCCTTGTAACTCGACAGACCGACGGCAACGGCAGGGTCATCTATTACAAATACGACGGCCTGGATCGCCGAATCAAGCAGATCAACAAGCAGATCGATACGGCCGATTCCGTCGACGGCGACGATGCCGTAAGCAGCACCGCATACGACCCGGAAGGGAATCCAATCAGCAGCACCGAGCCCAATGGCAATACCAGCAGCTATGGCTACGACCCGCTCAACCGCATGCTGACCAGCAGCAATGCGGCCGGCGAAACCACCAGCAATGTTTTCGACCCGGTCGGCAACATCGTCAGCAGCACCGCGCCCACCACCAACATCACAAATACCAGCTACGACGCGCTCAATCGCCCGGTGCAAGTCCAAGACAGCGAGGGACTTGTGCTCAGCCTCAGCTATGACGCCGAGGGTCATCGATTGACGCGTGCCGACGGGAACGGCAATTTCAACCGTTATGCCTACGATGCGGCCTACCGTTTGACGCAGGTCACCGACGCGCTCGGCAACGCGACCGTCTATGCATATGACGCGGTGGGCAACTTGCTGTCCACAAGCGATCGCAACGGCAAGGTCAGCGGCCAGACCTTCGATTCGGTCAATCGCCGCATCACACAAACCGACGCCTTGGGTCAGACTACGCAATATCAATACGACGCGGTCGGCAATCTCACCAAACTGACCGATGCGAACGGGCACGCCACCCGCTATGCCTATGACGGCGTGAATCGCCCCCTGACCGAAACCTTTGCCAACGGCCTGTCGCGCAGTTATGGCTATGACGCCGTCGGCAACCTGCTGAGCCGCACCGATCAAAACGGCCAGACAACCCACTACAGCTACAACGATTTGTACTTCTTGACCCAACGCAGTTATCCGCTCAGCCCTGCGGATCATTTGGCCTACGACCTGTCGGGGCGCATGCTCTCGGCCGAGCGGGGCGGCTGGCTGGTGACCTTCAGCTACGACGGTGCCGATCGCGTCACGCAGACCCAGCAAAACGGAGCGACCGTCAACTACAGCTACAACGTGCCGGCACGAATTCGCGTGGTCGGCTATCCGGGTGGTCGCCAGATCGTCGAAAACATGGATCTGCGCAGCCGCCTGAGCCAAATCGATGACGCCTCGCCCAATCTGGTGCAGTACAGCTATGACGCAGGCGATCGGGTGCTTCAGCGCAGCTACCGCAACGGAAGTCAGGCCACCTATAGCTATGACGCCAACAACTGGCTGAGCGGGGTAGAGCATAGCCAAGGCGTCACGCGCCTTGTGGGCTTCGGCCATGCCTATGACAAGGAAGGCAACAAGCGCTTTGAGGAAAAACGCGCGGATGCATCGAATGCACAGAGCCGCTCCGAGGCCTACCAATACGACAGCAACTATCGCCTGATTGACTTCAAAGTAGGCGCACTGCTTGGAGCCACGGTGCCCGTACCCACCACGCAGACGCAGTACACGCTGGATCCGGTCGATAACTGGCGCATCAAGACCAAGGACGCGATCACCGAAACGCGTACGCACAACGCCGTCAACGAACTCACCAGCATCAATGGCGGCCCGCCCTTGGCCTACGACAACAACGGCAACCTGAGCGAAGACACGCAATATCGCTATGCCTATGACGAGGAGAACCGGTTGACCGGTGTGACCCGGCGAGCAGACTCGGTGCTGGTCGGTCAATATCAATACGATGCCCTGTCGCGTCGGGTAAAAAAGACCGCCAACCCGGCAGCTGTGCCGACTTTGACGCTCTACTTCCATGACGGCGCCCGCATCATCGAGGAGCAAGACAGCGTCGGATCTACGCTGGCCAGCTATGTCTACGGCAATACGGTCGACGAGTTGTTGACGATGGATCGCGCCGGGCAAAGCTATTACTACCACCAGAACGCACTGGGCTCGATCGCAGCGATCAGCGACGCCGCAGCATTGCCGGTGGAGCGCTACTCATACGATGCTTATGGGCTGCCCCTCATCATGAGCGGTGCCGGCCTGCCCTTGCCAACTAACCCATCGGGTGTGGCGCACAGCTTGATCGGCAATACTCATCTTTTCACCGCGCGCAACTACGACGAAGAGTCCGGCTTGTATTTCTATAGGGCGCGATACCTAGACCCATACAAAGGAAGATTCATTCAACGAGATCCGCTCGGCTATGTTGCGGGAATGAATCTTTATGCCTACGTAAAGAGCCGCCCGACAAGGTACTCCGACCCAAGCGGCAATTGCCCGAAAGAAAAACTCGACTGCGAAGAAAAGCTCAAAGTTCTTCAAGAAAAGAACTCAGATATTCTCACTAAAATGGAGAAAGCCAAATGCAAAACCCCTGCTTTCAGCTGCGAATGCTGCAACTACTCCGCGTACTATGACAGCAGCAAGAACAGTATTGCAGTCTGCTACAACGTCAAGTCGAATATTGAAACTAGCGTAAGGCACGAACTCATTCATGCGCTGGACAAATGTCTGAAGGCCAGCTTCTCGAAATGCAAAGATTGGGCCTGCAGCGAAGTCAGAGCCAACAGCCTTTCTGGGGATTGCGAAAAAGGCGGCGATTTTTACGACCCCAACGCTTCACGCGAGGGTTGCATAAAAAAATATTCCGCCCTGTCTCTGGACATCGTTCCAAATTCGCCCTGCAAGCCCGGCAAGAAATATGTTGACGCAATTTATACTGCTTGCGAGTGCAAAGTCAACGACGCTCCTCCCGCGTGGCCAAAGATTTGAAAAAGGGCATCTGGTGAGGTTTGTAAAAATTTCCATTGCGCTGCTGATGGGCTTGGCAATCAGCAAGCTTTCGGCCAATGAGATAATGCCGTCGTTCCTGAAGAAGCAAGATGGTCAAGCCATCACGATCACGGCCCTGTTTTATCGGCCGGTCGACTCCACCGAGTTTGAACTACCCCAATCGTCAATCAAACAAATCTCGGATATTCTTTCGAACCTCAGGCCTTGGGTGCCGCCCTCTCGGTCCGCCCCGCCACCCAAATTGCCGGGCTTCAACAACCGAATTGCGCTGATCGCTGCGCATCATCCGGTCGAACGCATCACCCTTGGAATATCACCAGGATGCGAGTTCATACTTGACGAAAAAAACTCCATCGTTTACGTCGTTCCGGATTGGCAACGGCCAACCTTGAGCGCTTTGCTAGCCTCGAAATAGCCACCGGGCATGCCCAGCGGCGCGCCGAATCCCAACCATAGGCAACCTGCGGGCCGAGTGCATTCAATCGACAAGATTGGCAAAGCGCCCGATTCCATTGGGTGCAATGCCTTGCCTTCAATTGACGTTTACGTAAACGTCAATCATCCTCTAGAATCGCCGGATCTTTGCTGATAGATACTGGCAGGTCAAAGCCTGTCCCCTGGAGCTACGCCATGACCGATTTGTCCGCCGAATACAAGGCCCTCGCCAACTATCGCCCGTCCAACAAGGTGCGCTTTGTGACGGCCGCCAGCCTGTTTGACGGCCATGATGCCGCCATCAACATCATGCGGCGCATTCTGCAAGGCATGGGTGTCGAGGTGATCCACCTCGGTCACAACCGCTCGGTTGATGAGGTCGTCACCGCCGCACTGCAGGAAGATGCGCAAGGCATCGCGATCAGCAGCTACCAGGGCGGCCATGTCGAATATTTCAAATACATGGTGGAGCTGCTTCAAAGCCGCGGCGGCGCCCATATCCAGGTCTTCGGCGGCGGCGGCGGCGTGATCGTGCCGGCCGAGATCCGCGATCTGGCCGAACATGGCGTGCGCATCTTCAGCCCCGAAGACGGCCAGCGCATGGGCTTGGCCGGCATGATCGGCGAGATGGTGATGAAGGCCGATCAGGACTTCAGCGTCTATGCACCGAAGACACTGAGCAGCCTGCAAGGCCATGGCGAAGCCGCCTGGCGCTCGCTGGCCCAACTGATCACGGCATTGGAGAACGACAAGGCCGACGCAGCATTGGTGGCCGAGCTGCAAGCCGCCGCCAAGAGCATCAAGGTGCCCGTGCTGGGCATCACCGGCACCGGCGGCGCCGGCAAATCCAGCCTGACCGATGAGCTGATCCGCCGCCTGCGCCTGGATCAGAACGATGGTCTGCGCGTCGCCGTGATCTCGATCGACCCGTCGCGCCGCAAGAGCGGCGGCGCACTCTTGGGCGACCGCATCCGCATGAACGCGATCGGTCCCTGGAGCCAAGGTCAGCGAGTCTTCATGCGTTCCTTGGCCACCCGCGACTTCGGCAGCGAAATCTCCCCCGCCCTGCCAGACGCGATTGCCGCCGCCAAGGTGGCCGGCTTCGATCTGATCATCGTCGAGACCTCGGGCATTGGCCAGGGCGACGCGGCGATCGTGCCGCATGTCGATGTGCCGATGTATGTGATGACGCCCGAGTTCGGCGCCGCCAGCCAGCTCGAGAAGATCGACATGCTGGACTTCGCCGAGTTCGTCGCGATCAACAAATTCGACCGCAAGGGCGCGCTCGACGCGATCCGCGATGTGGCCAAGCAGGTGCAACGCAACAAGGAAGCCTGGACCACGGCGCCCGATCAGATGCCGGTCTTCGGCACCATGGCCAGTCGTTTCAATGATGACGGCGTGACGGCGCTCTACCAAGCCCTCAAAACCCGCCTCGCCGAGCTGGGCCTGAACTTGAGCGAAGGCCGGCTGCCGCTGGTCAATACCCGCCACAGCACCCACCAGACCCCGGTCGTGCCGGCCGCGCGCGTGCGCTATTTGGCCGAGATCAGCGACACCGTGCGCGCCTACAAAAAGCGCTCGCGCGCCCAAGCCACGCTGGCGCGCGAGATCCAGCAGCTCTGGGGCAGCTCACGCATGCTGCTGGAAAACAACCCGGACAAGCACCGCGCCCGCGAGGCCTTGGCCGAGCTGGCAACGGCGCGCGAAGCGCAGATGGACGGCGCAGCCCGCAAGCTCTTGAACCAATGGCCGGACATGCAAAAAGCCTATGCCGGCGACGAGTATGTGGTGAAGATCCGCGACAAGGAGTTGCGTACCCAACTGGTGTCGAGCAGCTTGTCGGGCACCAAAATCCGCAAGGTGGTGTTGCCGCATTACGAGGACCATGGCGAGCTGCTGAAATGGCTGCTGCTGGAGAACGTGCCAGGCAGCTTCCCCTACACCGCCGGCGTGTTCGCCTTCAAGCGCGAGGGCGAGGACCCGACCCGCATGTTCGCCGGCGAGGGCGATGCCTTCCGCACCAACCGCCGCTTCAAGCTGGTCAGCGCAGGCATGCCGGCCAAGCGTTTGTCCACCGCCTTTGACTCGGTCACGCTTTACGGCGCCGACCCCGCGCCACGCCCGGACATCTACGGCAAGGTCGGTAACTCCGGCGTTAGCATTGCGACGCTGGACGATATGAAGGTGCTGTACGACGGGTTTGATCTGTGCAGCCCGACCACCTCGGTGTCGATGACGATCAATGGCCCGGCGCCGACGATTCTGGCGATGTTCATGAACACCGCAATCGACCAGAACATCGCCAAGTTCAAGGCAGACAACCAGCGCGACCCGACCGCCGACGAGGCCACCAAGATCAAGGACTGGGTCTTGGCGAATGTGCGCGGCACCGTGCAGGCCGACATCCTGAAAGAAGACCAGGGACAGAACACCTGCATCTTCTCGACCGAGTTCTCGCTCAAGGTGATGGGCGACATCGCCGAGTTCTTTGTGCACCACAATGTGCGCAATTTCTACTCCGTCTCGATCAGCGGTTATCACATCGCCGAGGCCGGCGCCAACCCGCTCTCGCAACTGGCGCTGACGCTGTCCAACGGCTTCACCTTTGTTGAAGCCTACCTGGCGCGCGGCATGCACATCGATGACTTTGCGCCGAATCTGAGCTTCTTCTTCTCTAACGGCATGGACCCCGAGTACACGGTGCTGGGCCGGGTGGCAAGGCGCATCTGGGCGGTGGCGATGCGCGACAAATACGGTGCCAACGAGCGCAGCCAAAAACTCAAATATCACATCCAGACCTCGGGCCGCAGCCTGCATGCGCAGGAGATCCAGTTCAACGACATCCGCACCACGCTGCAAGCGCTGATTGCCGTCTATGACAACTGCAACAGCCTGCACACCAATGCCTTCGATGAGGCCATCACCACGCCGACCGAAGAATCGGTGCGGCGCGCGATGGCGATTCAATTGATCATCAACCGCGAATGGGGTCTGGCCAAGAACGAGAATCCCTCACAAGGCGCTTTCATCATCGATGAGCTGACCGAGTTGGTGGAAGAAGCGGTGCTGAGCGAGTTCGAGAAAATCGCCGAGCGCGGCGGCGTGCTGGGCGCGATGGAAACCGGCTATCAGCGCAGCAAGATCCAGGAAGAGAGCATGCATTACGAAATGCTCAAGCACACCGGCGAGTACCCCATCATCGGCGTCAACACCTTCCGCAATCCGCACGGCGACCACGCGCCCGAGAGCATCGAGCTGGCGCGCTCCACCGACGAGGAGAAGCAGTCGCAGTTGCACCGTCTGCGCGATTTCCACGCCGCCCACATCACCCAATCCGGTGCCATGCTGGCGCGCCTGCAGCAGGCGGTGATCGAGAACAAGAACGTCTTCGAGGTCTTGATGGACGCGGTGCGGGTCTGCTCGCTCGGCCAGATCACCTCGGCGCTGTTCGAGGTCGGTGGGCAGTATCGGCGCAGCATGTAGGCCGGCAACTCCCGCCAGCCGGCTCCAAGCCAAGGCTTCCTTCGAGCGCGTCAAGTCGGCTCTTGGCGGGTGGTGTACGCTGCTACCTGTAACAAGGGAGCACTTCGGGACATGAGCGTCGCCACTGTTCGTATGGCAAGCACCTTCTTGGCGAGTCTAAACAGCGCCGCCGCTGCGCCGCGATTCCTCGCCCCCACCAGCTCTGTGCTGGGCCCATGAACGCAGAGGCAATTCAAGGCCGGCAGAGGCGATGGTGGCAGCGCTGGGCGACCATGTCGCTGCGCCAAACGCTGTTCTTTGGTGCGGGGCTGGGCATCTTGTTGCCGGCGCTGTTGCTGGGCTATTTTGAGTTCATCGCAGAGTTCGAGCGCAACATCGAGCTGTATGCGCGAGGGCCCTTGCATACCCATGCCAATGTGCTGGAGCGCGGTATGGCCGAACCGGTTTGGGTGCTCGATCGCGAATCTGCAGCCGAACTGGCCGCCGCCGTCATGAGCAATCCGGACGTGATGAACGTCACCGTTTTAGACGGATATAAACGCACGTTCACACAGAACCAGCGCCCAGTACCCGCCGGAGCCGAACTCTTTCGCGAGGAGCGAGCGATCAAGTACAAGGGCGAGCTCATAGGCAGCGTGATCATCGAGTTGTCGACCGCCCGTATTCGGCAAGAACTGCGCACACAGATGCTCAAACAAGGGTTCGCCTTGACGGCGCAGGTGCTGATCTCGCTATCGCTGATCTGGCTGCTGATCAATCGCCGGCTGCTGCGCCCTTTGCGTGAGCTGCAAAACGATGTTTCACGCTGGGCCAGCGGCGCGCTCGACCGGCCTGCCACGCCGCAGCGCGCCGATGAGATGGGCCAACTCGCGCTTGGCCTGGACACCATGCGAGCCGAACTTTCCGGACTGCTCGCTCAGCATGAGCGGGCCGAAGTAGCGCAGCGGCAAATCAGTGATCGCCTGGCCCTGGCCACTCGCGCCGGCGGGGTCGGCATCTGGGACTACGACGTGGCCACCAATGAACTGGTTTGGGATGCCGCCATGTATGGCCTATATGGCATCGCAGCGAATCGCAATGGCGACGCCTACAAAACCTGGCGAAACGGTTTTCATCCGGATGATCAAGCACGAGGCGAGCAGGAAATCCAGCTGGCCTTGGCCGGCCACAAGGAGTTCGATACCGAATTCCGCGTGCAATGGCCGAACGCAGAGGTGCGCAATATTCGCGCCCTCGCCATCGTGCAGCGAGACGGCGATGGTGTTCCCTTGCGCATGATTGGCACCAACTGGGACATCACGGCGCAAAAACAAACCGAAGTCGCCTTGCAGAGTTCTCTGCGGGAAAAAACTGCCCTGCTGCTGGAAGTCCACCACCGCGTCAAAAACAATCTGCAAGTCATCAACAGCCTGCTGCGCATGGAGGGCAGGCGCAACGAGCATGCGCAGACCAAGGCCGTCCTCAAGGACATGCAGGTTCGCGTCCGTTCGATCGCGCTGCTGCACGAAACCATCTACCGCAAGGGCAGTTTTTCCTCCATCGACCTGGGCACCTACATCGCCCAACTGGCGGATCAATCATTGGCCGCGATGCTCGCGGTCCCGGGTTCGGTGCAACTGCGCTTGGCGCTGGGTTCTTTGCAGGTCGGCCTGGATCAGGCCACGCCCTGTGGCATGCTGATCAGCGAGTTGATTTCGAACTGTTTGAAGCACGGCTTTCCCGATGGTCGCAGCGGTGAAATTTGCATGGAGTTGCACTGCCTGGATGCCGCCGCCAAAAAATGGCGGCTACGGCTGAGCGACACCGGCATCGGTTTGGCGGCAGACTTTGAAAGCCGACGCCAACAATCCCTGGGTCTGCAGTTGGTGGCCGATTTGGCCAAGCAAATGGGCGGAGCCCTTTATGTGGGCGCGGGCCCGCAGGCCGTGTTCACGGTCGACTTCGAGGCCGAAGCGCCAGCGGCCATTGTGATCAAACTGGCGGCCGACGACATCATTCATTGAGCGGCGGGAACGCGGCGGTATCCGCCAAATCAAGCTTGCGGCTGCCAACTTAAAAATTAGACGGCCTGTGTCGAACCTTTTTTTCACCTTCTCGCTAGGAGCCTCTCGGACTTGGGGCGGCGATAGCGAGATCGGCCCCAGCCAGGACAGTTGGCGCCGGATTTGCAGCCCCATAGCTCGCCTATGGGGCAAAAAGACGGTGACAAATGGACGGCTGCGGTCGGTTCGCAGCCGCCGACTCCCAAGCCCGATAGACTCCTAGCCATGCGGCATTTCGAAAATGAGCGAGGCAGTCTGGCCCTTCGGCACCCACCTTATTTTCCCAAATCCGGCCTTGCTTCAAGGACTCAAAGCGCCAGGCTGAAGCGCGTCTTTTCCAGCGCCAGCGCGCCCTGGCGCGCATAGAAACGCAGCGCCGGCGCGTTCCACGGCGGTGTCTGCCACTGCATGCCGTGGCAGCCGCGCGCTCGAGCAAAAATTGCTAACTCCTGCATCAAGCGTGCACCGAGACCATGACCGCGCGCCTGTGGTCGCAGATACAAGCAGTCCATATGCAAGAACGGCCGCGCCGACAGGGTTGAAAAGTCCAGCGTGGCGCTGGCATAAGCGAGCAGTTGCTCGGCCTCCAGCGCCAGCCAAATATGCAGGCGTTCATCAATCAAGGCTTGGGCCAAGCGCTCAAGCAGGCCGGCGTCGGAGGTCGGCGGCAGGCCTTCGTATTCGGCATGCTCCGCACACAGCATCGCCAGTCTTGCTGCGTCGGCCGGCGTGGCCGGACGGATCAGCGGATTTGCTTGCGCTTGGCTCATCTCAGGCGCAGCCGCATTCGATTGCCTGCCCCTCGGCTGGCATCTCGCCGACCTCCGCGCCGGTCGCCACGGGCCAGCCGTCGCGGATCCAGAAGTCCAGACCGCCAAGCATTTCCTTGACCTTGAAGCCCAGCCGCGCCAGCTTGTAGGCGCCCTTGGTCGAGCCATTGCAGCCGATGCCGTCGCAATAGGTAACGTAGGTCTTGGAGCGATCCAGCTGCGCGGTGCTGGCCTCGTCCATCAGCCGATGCGGGATGCCGATGGCACCCGGCACATGGCCGGCGGCGTACAAGGCTTCGGAGCGGGTGTCGATAACGACGATGTCGGCCACGCGGGCACGCAGGTCTTCGGCCACATCCCAGGCGTCGGCGTGATAGTGCAGCTTAGCCAGAAAGAAGTCGGCGCTCTGGGCCGGCGTCGGTGCCGGATAGGCCAAGAGGACGGATGTGGCGCTATTGCCGATATTGCAGATCTCGCTCATGGGAAGTTCCTTGGGGCTTTGAAGAAGGTGAGTCAGTGTCCGAGTTTTCGGCCTTAAGATTGAGTCCAATTTCAAGACTCATATAAGACCAATGAACAAACCCCGGCTTTGGCTGCAACTGTTTGAGCGCCAGGCCGGCCATGGCCTCGGGCGGCGCGAACAGCTCTGCGCCGGCCTGCGGGATGCGATGCGCCGGGGCGAGCTGAGCCTGGACGAGCGCTTGCCGGCCAGCCGCGTCCTGGCCACCGACCTTGGGCTGTCAAGAGTGACCGTCGAGGCCGCTTATGTGCAACTGGAGGCCGAGGGCTATCTGCGCCGCAAGGTCGGTCAAGGCAGCTTTGTGGCCATCGCAGCCGGCCCGCTCAAGCCCAGCAAACAGACGCCTTTGCAGCCGGCGGATCTGCGCCCGCGCTTGTCGGCAAGAGGCCAACGCATCAGCGCCGGTGGCGGCTGCGATGACCCGCGTCGCCCGCTGGCCTTCGCCGCCGGCAGCCCCGATCTGCGGGCCTTCCCCGTCGCGCTGTGGCGCAGCTTGCTGGCCAAACGCTTGAGCGGCCGCCGGCCCGATTCGTTGGCCTTGCTCGGCTATGGCGACCCGCAGGGGCTGGAGGAATTGCGGCTGGCCATCGCCGGCTATTTGCGCCAGTCGCGCGGCTTGCGCTGCGAGCCCGAGCAAGTGATGGTGCTGACCAGCTCCCAGCAGGCCTTGCAACTGTTGGCCAGCATGCTGCTGGACGAAGGCGAGCCGGTCTGGATGGAAGACCCCGGCTACCGCGGCGCGGCGACCGCCTTTGCGGCGGCCGGCGCCGCTGTCGTGCCCATTCCCGTGGACGACCAAGGCATGTGCATTGAGCCGCTAGACCGGCCGGCGCCGCGGGCCATCTATCTGACGCCCTCGCACCAATACCCGAGCGGCGTCGCCCTGAGCCTGGCGCGCCGCCTGCAGTTGCTGGCCCTGGCCGAGCGCGAACAGGCCTGGATCATCGAGGACGACTACGACAGCGAATTCCACTACGAAGGTCGGCCCATGCCCGCCATGCAAGGGCTGGATGAGCATGGCCGGGTGATCTACCTCGGCACCTTCTCCAAAGCGCTGTTCCCCTCGCTGCGGCTGGCCTATATGGTCTTGCCGACGAACCTGGTCAAACCCCTCAGCAGCGCGCGCAGCATCGGCGATGGCCATAGCTCGCAATTGGCGCAAGCGGTGACCGCAGACTTCATCAGCCAAGGCCATTTCGCTGCCCATCTCAGGCTGATGCGCCAACTCTACCGTCAGCGCCGCGATCTGTTGCTGGAGCAGGCTCAAACGCATTTGAGCGCCTGGCTGCGCCCGCAAGCCAGCCCGGGCGGATTGCAAATTGCCGCGCTGCTGCCGGGCGGCGAAGAGGCTCGCTTCAGCCGCGCCGCCACCGCCCTCGGCGTCGCCACACCCAGCCTCAGCGCGCTTTACCGAGACAAGGCCGCTGGCGGAGGCCATGACGGCTGGTTGCTCGGTTATGCCGCCTTGACGCCGATGGAGATCCAATCTGCCGTGGCGCAGTTGGCAAAGATATAGCATCAACACCCGTACACAGAGGAACTCATATGTTGGACACCTTGAAGCTTTGGCATCACATCGTCGACAGCGCCGACGCTCAGGCCTTGGGCGAGCTGCTGGCCGACGATGTCGTGTTCCATTCGCCGGTGGTGCACAAGCCGCAGCAGGGCAAGGCCTTGACGGGCATGTACCTGGCCGGCGCGCTGCAGGTGCTGCTCAAGCCGGGCAAGTTCCGCTATCTGCGCGAGATCGTGGGCCCGCGCGATGCGATGCTGGAATTCATCGCCGAGGTGGACGGGATAGAGATCAATGGGGTGGACATCATTCGGTGGGACGAGACCGGCCGCATCTGCGACTTCAAGGTCATGATCAGACCGCTCAAGGCGATCAATCTGCTGCAGCAGAAAATGGCCGAAATGCTGCAACTGATGGCGAGCAAGGGCTAAATTTTTGGCCACCAAGAAGCGACAACATTTCACGCGCGGGCCTGAAAACTGCGAGCCCACCGAGTTTCCGCTCGCCAAGCCTGGGCGCTTGATGTAAAACAAAGCCTGGTTCGAAGCCGACGTAAAACGGGCGCCCTGGCGTCACACCCGCTTGCCGCCTCGGAACCCGTCGACGCTGCGCATTAGGAGAAAACCATCATGACCTGGGCATCTTTTTATCTGCCGATTGACGCACAAATGGCCGTGCTGGAAAACCTTCATCAACACGACCACGAGCACCGGCACGCCCAGCGAGCGCCGCAGGAGGCACCGTTGCCCGAAGACGCGCTGCTGATTGACGTGCGCTCTTACGCCGAATACATGGCCGGCCACCTGCCCGATGCGCATTGCCTGCCACTGCCGCAAATGAGCCATTTGGTCGCGCAGATGGCGCCCGACCATGACGCGCCCATCGTGCTGTACTGCTCCTCGGGCGGCCGCGCCGAGCAGGCCTTGGGTCTGCTGCAGCGCATGGGTTACAAGAATGTGCGCAACGGCGGCGCGGCTCTTGCCCTGGGCAAAAAAATGGGCAAGGCCATCGAGCATTGATGGCGTAGTTCGGGTCAGAAGGTCTTGGCCCCATCGGCCGCCAGCAAGACCGCATAAAGCGAAGTCGTCGCGCAGATGAACAGGCGATTGCGCTTGGGGCCGCCGAAGACGAGATTAGAGACACGCTCGGGCATCTTGATGCGGCCAATCAGCGTGCCGTCCGGCAAATGGCAATGGATGGCACGGCCGGCGCTGGTCCAGATTCGCCCTTCGTCATCGCAGCGAAAGCCGTCGTAAAAACCGGTCTCGCAGGTGATGAAGATTTCACCGCCGCTCAAGCTCACACCATCGTCGCCCACCGCAAAGCGACGCATGGTGCCGCAGTCCTGCTCGGTGTCAACGATGTAGAGCGTTCGCTCATCGGGTGAAAACGCCAGGCCGTTGGGGCCCTTGAAGTCATCCACCACCACGCGCAGATCGCCAGTTAGCGGATCGAGGCGGTAGACGTAGCAGCCGGGCTGCTCCTGCTCGGCCTTGATGCCTTCGTAGTTGGACGTGATGCCGTAGTTCGGATCGGTGAACCAGATCGTGCCGTCGGACTTGACAACCACGTCGTTGGGACTGTTCAGGCGCCGGCCCTGATAGCGGTCGGCCAGCACGGTGATGCGGCCGTCATGTTCGGTGCGCACGACCCGCCGGCCGCCATGCTCGCAGCTGATCAAGCGGCCCTCGCGGTCAACGGTATTGCCATTGCTATAGCCGCTCGGTTGCCTGAATACGCCGACCTGTCCGGTGCATTCGTCAAAGCGCAACATGCGTTCATTCGGGATGTCGCTCCAGACCAGCGAGCGCAGCGCCGGGAAGTAGGCCGGCCCTTCGGCCCAGCGGCAGCCGGTGTAGAGCTGTTCGATCTGGGCGCTGCTGCGCACGCAGTCCTCGAAGCGGGGGTCAAGAATTTCGAAGGGGCTTGGGGTGGGGATAGGGTGTGAGGTCGTCATGCCGAAATTGTCGGCCCGGGGCGCTGCGGAGTTTCTGCGAATCGAGGGCCAAAATCGCAGCAAAGCGGCAAGTTTTGAGGCCCAGCGACACTGCACTAGCTGGCGGCTGTCTCACTCAGTTGAGGTCCAAGGTAACGAGCTCGCGGCCTGATCATTTGGCCCTCGTTGCGCTGTTCGATCGCGTGCGCAATCCATCCCGCCGAACGCCCCAGGGCAAACATCACCAAGCCACTCCCTGGAGGCAAGGCCAAGGCCAACTCGATGGCGGCCAAGGCTGCGTCGGCATTCGGGGTCAGGCCTGCCCCCTGCCCCAGGGCTTGCGTCACTTCGGCCACCCTTGCCCAGCGCAGTGCGTCCGTCGACGCGGCTGTTGCTTCTTGATCCCGCTGCGCCAGTCTTGCCAGCAAGTATTGGGCGCGGGGGTCACCCGCCGGGTAGAGCGGATGGCCGAAACCGGCGCCCTCCAAACCAGCCTGCACAGCGTCGCCAGACAGCGCCGCTGTGATGATTTCTCGCGCCAGCGCGCAGCCGCCGCCATGCGCCGGCCCGGCCAATGCCGCCAAGCCCGCGCTCAAGACCAGCGGCAGCTCCGCGTCGGTCGAAGCCACGCAACGCACGCTGAAGGTGGAGGCATTCAACTCATGGTCGGCCAGCAACACCAGCGCGGCGCGGATGAGGTCGGCGCCACGACCTGTCAGCCCCCAGGCCTGCGCCAGCTGCCGATGCAAAGGCTGGCTTGACGGCTCGGTATTCAGCAACAAGGCAGCCAGCAAGCGCATCAGCTGCGCACCGCTGCGACGAAACTGTTCGTCCACCGGCAAGCCTGCGCTCTGCAGGGTCTGCGGGCTTTGCTGACTCGGGTTTTGCTGAGCCAGCAAGGGCAGATAGGCCTGAGCCCGGCGCAAAGGATCGAGCCCCGCTACAGACACGCGCCAATAGCGGCCGTCCGCTTGCGGCGTCTGGAATGCCGGCAGGGCCAGCTCAAAGGGGTCCTCCTGCTCGCTCGGCCCCCAAAGCAGCGCCGCCACCTGCTCCAGGCTGGCCGCTTGCGCCAAGCTCACCGCCTTGTGGCCACGGTAATGCAGCTGGCCATCGTTGATGCCCGAGATGCGAGTCTCCAGGACCGGCACACCCCAGTGCATGGCGGCGGCCACGCGGTGCCCGCCGCGCTTGCCGTCGGCCTTGCGGGCCGCCAGATGCAGCACCGCCTCGCGCGAGTAGCGCTTGCTGCGCGAAGCCCCATCTGCCTCGCTGGACTGCAAGAAGCCACGGCTGACATAGCTGTACAAGGTCGCCAAGCTAACGCCAAGAATAGCCGCCGCCTCGGTCGCTGAAATATCGCTTTTCATCATCCCGCTTGAGCTTTATTCGTATCGATTGCCGGAATCAAGATTGACGCGCCAATGGGGCCATTCATAGACTGCCGACCAAGATCAGCTCCCCTTCAAGGCCGAGCCCCTCGTCGGGCCAGGTTGGCCACCATTCTCGATGCAAACAAGCCATCCTCATCCTGCACCGATCGGCATGCTGTCACCGCTGCGGCACCCCGAATTTCGTCAATTGTGCCTGGCCAACTTCGCCTCCAACCTGGGCAACGCGATGCAAAGCTACGCCCTGCTTTGCTTGATCATGGCCAAGTCCAAAACTCCGCTTAGCGCAGCCTTGCTGCAAACCGCCGGCAGCGCACCGATGTTGATCTTTGCCTTGCTGGCCGGGTCTTTGGCCGAGCGCATTGAGCGGGCCCGATTGCAGTTCTGGATCAATACGGTCATGGCCCTGAGCGCTGCGGCCGTGGCACTCGCGGCATTGCAAGGCAAGCCCGGCGAGACCACGGTCTTGCTGCTGACTTTCTTGATGGGCAGTGGCGCGGCCTTGCTATGGCCGGCCTGGCAAACCAGCGTGGCCAGCTTGTTGCCCGCCGAGCAATTGCCGGCCGCCGCTTCGCTGAACAATATGAGCTTCAATTCGGCCGCCTTGCTAGGGCCGGCGCTGGGCGCTGCGCTGCTCCATGGCTTGGGCGCCTCGGCGGTACTGGCCGTCAATGCCTTGTCCTTCTTGGGACTGCTGACGCTGTATCGACGCTGGAGCCGGACCGGCACGCTTGGCGAGCCGGCCTCGAAAGCCGCAAGGCGTGCACGAACTTGGCGCGCCGGCGGCCAAGCTGCGCCATTGCAGTCCGGGTTCAAACGACTACTGGGTCTGGTCGGCTGCATCTTTTTTGGCACGATCGGCTTGGTCGCGCTGTTGCCAGCCTATGCAAGCAAGCATCTGCGCCTGGACGCCACTGTATTTGCAGGCCTGTTGGCGATGCTGGGTCTGGGAGCCGTCTTGTCGGCCTTCATATTGCCGCCGCTGCGTGCCCGGTTTGGCCCTGCTCGCCTGCTGAGCGCAGCACTTGCCGGTTTTGCGGGCCTGCTGACGCTGCTGCCGCATGTATCGGCGCTGGGCGCCCACCTCCTCATCGCCTTGGGCGGCATGGCAATGGCCACCTTGATCACCACCTTGAACAGCCTGCTTCAGGCGCGCTTGCATCCCGATGCACGGGCCAGCGGCTTGGGCAGCTACATGCTGATATTGGCTGCAGGCCAAACGCTGGGGAGCTTGGCCTGGGGCTTGGCAGCGGACCGTTGGGGTGTCACTCCGGCCTGGCTCGCCGCCAGCACCTTATTGCTGCTCTGCGCGGCTGCGGTAAGCGCATCGGCGGACAGAACAGCTCGAAATTTTTTCGGCCAATTTCAATTGAAAACATCACCATGAAAACAATCACGATACGCCTGCTGACGCTGGCCGATTGCCCGGCGCTGCTGGACTTTGAAACCCGCAACCGTGGCTGGTTCGAGCAGCATGTTGCGCCGCGCGGTGAGGCCTTCTACAGCCAAGCCGGCGTCCTGCAACATATCGCCGAACTGCTGGCGGCTCATGCCCAAGGGCGCGGCTTCCCCGGCCTGCTGTTGGACGAGACCGGGTTGATCATTGGGCGGATCAATTTGAAGGACATGGACCTGCAAACCGGTGTGGCCGAACTGGGCTACCGGCTTGACCAAGACCGGGTCGGCGCCGGTCTGGCGACCGCTGCGGTCCGTCAAATGAAGGCCTTGGCGCAGCGGCAATTGGGGTTGCAGCGCCTAGACGCCGTGGTCAGCCCGGCCAATCCGGCCTCGGCTCGGGTATTACAGAAATGCGGTTTTGAGCGCCTGGATCCGGCCGCGTCCGCAGCCTTGCAGCGCGGCGACTCGCCCCTCATCGCCTATCGATGTCGATTGGATCGACCGGCAGACTGAGGCTGCGTTTGCTCGCCTCCAGCACAAAGGTCGAGCGGAACTTCTTGATATTGCTGTCGTCGAAAAACAGGCGCCGCGTCAACAACTCGTAATCGGCCATATCGACGGCCGTCACGATCAGCACGAAGTCGCTCTCGCCGGCCACGTAATAGCATTGCTGCACCTCGGCCTGCTCGGCCATGCGGCGCTTGAAACCGTCGATCACCGCCTCGCGGCTGGCCTCGGCCAAGGTCACTTCGACCAGCGCCGTCACGCCGCGCCCGAGGGCGCGCGGCTCCAGCACCACCACCTGCGCCAGGATCACCCCGTCTTCGCGCAGCTTCTTGATGCGGCGCTGCACGGCGGTCGCCGACAGCCCGACCTCGGCGGCAATCAGCTCCGAGCTGATGCGCGCGTCCATCTGCAGCAAGGCGAGGATACGGCGGTCAAATTTATCCAGTTCGGCCATGGGCTCAAGTATCGGCGATCGGCTGCCGATCGCTCAGCCACCATGCGCATCCGGGCAGGCGCAAGTGGGGCGCAGGCCATAGCGGCGGCCAGGCTTGAGTCCGCGCAGCGAAACCGCATGCCGCCTCACCTCGGCGGCTATCAGCGGGCCGCCATGGCCCATGTAAAAGCGCTGCATGCCGCCGTCCACCAAACCCTGCAGCTCGACGGCAACGGTCTGCGGATCATCCTCGAACGGCGGCCGGATCGCGTGCTCGGTGCGCAGCAGCCCGCCCAGCAAGATGCCCGAAGCAATCAGGTCGCCGACTAGGGCGTCACCGCTCGCCAGTTGCAGAGAAACCGATCCGGCGGTGTGGCCGGGCGTGTGCCGCGCCACGCCGTTGACGCCATAAGCGCTCAAATCGACGCTGCTGCCGTCTTGCAGCAAGATGTCCGGCGTGAAGGCCTGGTAGGGCTGCAGAATCAGGCCGGTGCGCATGAATAGACGGCCAAACCAACCGGTCTCGCAGAAGGTCATCTGCTTACGCTGCTCGTAGTAATCGAGATCGCCGGCATGAGCGAGGATGGGCGCACCCGACAACTCGCGCAGCCTGGCGGCGCTGCCGGCATGGTCGACATGGGCATGGGTGATGACGATCAGCTTGATGTCCTTGAAACTGCGGCCATGCTTTTTCAACACGCGCGCTATCTTGGCTTCGGAACCCGGCAGGCCGGTGTCGACCAACACGCAACCCTGCTCGCCGATGATCAGATGGCAATTGATCAGGCCGAAGGGCAGGACGGAAATTCGAACGATTTGACTTGTGCTCATGGCGGGGCTTTCTGGCTGCGGGCGAGCAAATTGTCGCCAATCTCCTTTGCGGCCGCGATGTCGATATTGACTGTTAAATTGCCGATATCGCCAAATCCGCTGGCTAGCGCAAGACGGGGCAAGCATGAAGACTTTTCGCATCGCCATCCTGGCCTATCCGGGCTGCATGGCCGCTCAGGTGTTCGCCATCAGCGATGTGCTGGGCATTGCCGCCGATATCGACGCAAGTCTGGGGCAGACGAGGCGCTTGCGCTTCGAGCTGCAGGTGATCGCGCTGGCGGGCCGCTCGGTCAAGGTCGCCGGCGGTTTGGCGCTGCAGGCGCCGCGCCTGCAAGGCCGCGTCGACTTGCTGATCGTGCCGGGGATGGAAACCCGCCGCCAGCAAGACTGGTCGGCCAAGCTGGCGCCCTTGGGCCGGGAGTTGGCCTTCATCCGCAAAACCTTTGCCGTCGGCACGCCGGTGGCCTCGGTCTGCGTGGGGGCGTTTTTGCTCGGTGAGGCGGGTCTTTTGAACGGCCGGCGCGTGACCACCGCCTGGCTGTTCGCGGCCGACCTGGCCGCCCGCTATCCGGCGGCGCAAGTCAATGCCGACGCGATCTTGCTCGAAGACGGCGCGGTCACGACGACGGCAGCGGTCAGCTCGGCCTTCGATTTGAGCCTTCACCTGATCAAGCGCCATCTGGGCGCGGCGGTCGCCTCCGCCACCGCCCGCGCCGCGCTGCTGCCGGCGCAACGAGCGAGCCAGTCGCCTTATGTCGACCATGGCCTGCTGGCGCCGCAGTTGCCCACGTTCTCGCAGGGCTTGCAGCAATGGTTCGAAGCCCGCCTGGCCGAGACCTACGATCTGGAGCGGGTCGCCCAGGCCTTTCACATCAGCGGCCGCACCCTGATGCGCCGGGTCAAGGCCGAGACCGGCAAGTCCCCGCTGACGCTGCTGCAAGACGCGCGCGTGGTCAAGGCCAAGCAGTTGCTGAGCGGCAGCGACTTGTCCCTTGCCCGCATCATTGAAGCGGTTGGCTACAGCGATGCAGCCAGCTTCGCGCGCCTGTTCAGCCTGCGCGTCGGCGAGACGCCGGCCAAGTACCGGCGCCGAACACTTTAGCCGTTCACCGGCAGCGCCGTCTCGTATTTGACCTCGCGCAGCACCACATTGCTGCGCACGCTGGCCACGCCCGGCACCTTGAAGATCTGGCCCTGCAGGAACAGGTCATAGGCTTTCATATCGGGCACCACGACCTTGATCACGTAATCGGCCTCGCCGGTGATGCCGTGGCATTCGATGATCTCGCGGCTGGCCAGCACCAAGCGCTCGAACTGCTCGACCGCCCCTTCGCTATGCCGCACCAGGCTGACGTTAGCGAGCACGCAGATATTCAGCCCCAGCTTTTCGCGGTCCACCAGCGCCACATGGCGGCGGATCACGCCGCTGTCTTCCAGCTCCTTGATGCGCCGCCAGACGGGCGTGGCCGACAAGCCGACCTTGTCGGCCAGCGCCTGCGTGCTTTGCCGGCAGTCGTCCTGCAAAGCCGCAAGAATCTCCCGGCTCGCCCTATCGAAACGTTCACTCTCCATTTGCCGCTCCTTTGAGTCGAATTCTCTCATTTACAGGCTTGACAGCAGCAATGAGAGCAACAAACACTTGTGCTCTTGATGAAAAATCTCGCCAGCCCATTGCCGCCAGGATTGCCCATGTCTGAGATCACAAGCACCACCCAAGATGGATCGCCAACCTTGCGCGATTACAAGCTTTCGGACAACCTCGCCGCCAGCAGCGGCGCCGTTTTTCTGACCGGCACCCAAGCGCTGGTGCGCCTGCTGCTGGCGCAAAAAGCACAGGACGAGAGCAAAGGCCTGCACACCGCTGGCTTCGTCTCCGGCTACCGGGGCAGCCCGCTGGGCATGGTCGACCAGCAGCTCTGGAAGGCCAAGAAGTTCCTCGACGGTTCACGAGTCAACTTCCTGCCCGCCATCAACGAAGACCTCGCCGCCACCGCTTGCCTGGGCGTGCAGCGCGTCGCTTTGGACCCCAAGCGCACGGCGGACGGCGTGTTCGCGATGTGGTACGGCAAGGGCCCCGGCGTGGACCGCAGCGGCGACGCGCTCAAGCATGGCAATGTCTACGGCACCTCGAAGTTAGGCGGCGTGCTGGTGGTCTGCGGCGATGACCATGGTTGTGTGTCGTCCAGCACCCCGCACCAGAGCGACCTGGCGCTGCAAGCCTGGCATATGCCCATCGTCCACCCGGGCAATGTGGCCGAATATCTGGAGTTCGGGCTTTACGGCTGGGCGCTGAGCCGCTTCTCCTCGACCTGGGTCGGCTTCAAGGCGATCTCGGAAGTGGTGGAAAGCGGCATGACGGTCGATCTGGACGGCGTGCCGCTGGACTTCGAGCTGCCGGTAGACCATGTGCCGCCGGTAGACCTGCATATCCGCGCGGTCGATCTGCCCTCGCTGGAGCTGGAGACAAGGCTTGAGCACAAGCTGAACGCCGTCAAGGCCTTTGCCAAGCTCAACAGCATCGACAAGCACATCGTCAGCAGCCCCGCCGCCACGCTAGGCATCGTCACCGTCGGCAAAGCGCATTACGACTTCATGGAGGTCTTGCGCCGTCTGGACCTGGACCCGAACGCGCTGGCCGCCGCCGGTGTGCGCGTCTACAAGGTCGGCCTGGTGTTCCCGCTGGAGGCCACCCGCATGAGCGAGTTCGCCCAAGGCCTGACCGATATGCTGGTGATCGAGGAGAAAGCACCCGTCGTCGAGCGCCAGATCAAGGAGCTGCTCTACCACCTGCCCGACGCGCAGCGCCCGCATGTGATCGGCAAGACCGACGAGCATGGTGCGGCGGTGCTGAGCGCCTTGGGCGAGTTGCGGCCCTCGCGCATCATGGCCACCGTCGCCGATTGGCTGGCCCGCTTGAATCCGGCATTAGATCGCCGTCATCTGGTGGTGGACTTTATGACCCCCTGCCTCTTGTCCAATGCGGCCGACGGCGTGCGCCGCCAGCCTTATTTCTGCTCCGGCTGCCCGCACAACACCTCGACCAAGCTGCCCGAAGGCTCGCGCGCCTTGGCCGGCATCGGCTGCCACTTCATGGCCAGCTGGATGGAGCGCGGCACCTCGGGCCTGATTCAAATGGGCGCCGAGGGCGTGGACTGGGCGGCGCACAGCCGCTTCACGACCGAAAAGCATGTGTTCCAAAATCTGGGCGACGGCACCTATTACCACTCCGGCTATCTGGCGATCCGCCAGGCGATCGCTGCCAAGACCAATATCACCTACAAGATTCTCTACAACGACGCCGTCGCGATGACCGGCGGTCAGCCGGTAGACGGTCAGACCAGCGTGCCGCAGATCGCTCGCCAAGTCGAGGCCGAGGGCGTCAAGCGCCTGGTCGTGGTGTCCGATGAGATTGGCAAGTACGACGGTCATCACGGCCTGTTCCCGGCCGGCACGACCTTTCACGACCGCAGCGAACTCGACGCGGTGCAGCGCGAGCTGCGCGAGATTGAAGGCGTGACGATTCTGATTTACGACCAAACCTGCGCGGCCGAAAAGCGCCGCCGCAGGAAGAAGAAAGAAATGGTCGATCCGCCCAAGCGCATCTTCATCAACCAGGCGGTTTGCGAGGGCTGCGGTGACTGCGGCCAGGCGTCCAACTGCCTGTCTGTCGTGCCTGTGGAAACCGACTTCGGCCGCAAGCGCCAGATCGAGCAGAGCAGCTGCAACAAGGATTTTTCCTGCATCAACGGCTTTTGCCCGAGCTTTGTGTCCGTCCATGGTGCGCAGCTGAAAAAGCGCGCCGGTGCCGGCTTCACGCCAGTCGATCTGGCGCGCGAAATCGCGTCCATTAACGCGCCCGCCCCTTGGGCCTGGACCGGTCCGTTTGACTTGCTCGTGACCGGCGTCGGCGGCACCGGCGTCGTCACCGTCGGCGCGCTGATCAGCATGGCCGCGCATCTGGAGCACAAGCAAGCCTCGGTGCTGGACTTCATGGGTTTTGCGCAAAAAGGCGGCTCGGTCTTGAGCTTTGTCCGCGTGGCGCCGACGCAAGACCTGCTGAATCAGGTGCGCATCGATACGCAACAGGCCGATGTCCTGCTGGCCTGCGATATGGTGGTCGGCGCCTCGCCCGATGCTTTGGGCACCGTCAAGCCTGGCCGTACGGTGATTCTGGCCAACACGCATGAGTTGCCGACCGCAGCCTTTGTGCGCAACCCGGACGCCAGCCTGCAAGGCGAGTCGCTGCTGGCCAAGATGAGCCATGCGGTCGGCGGCAAAGCAGAACTGATGAGCACGATCGATGCACAAGCCATCGCTCAAGAGCTGATGGGCGACACCATGCCGGCCAATATCGTCATGCTCGGGGCCTGCTGGCAGCGCGGCCTGGTGCCGCTGAGCGAAGCGTCGCTGATCCGCGCGATGGAGCTGAACGGCGTGGCGGTCGAAGGCAACAAGACCGCGTTTGCGTTGGGTCGTCTGGCGATCGCCAATCCGGAGGCCTTGCGCCGCCTGGCCGGCAAGTTGGGCCAAGTCATTCAAGTTGTCAATTTCGACCGGCTTGACGGTGAAGACGGCCTGCTCGCTCGCCGTGCCAGCCACCTGACGGCCTACCAGGACAGCGCCTATGCGCAGCGCTATCTGGCCCTGGTGAGCAAGGTCCGCCAAGCCGAGGCCGCCTTGGGCGAGGCCGGCAAGACCGAGCGCTTGAGCAAAGCGGTGGCGCGCTATTACGCCAAGCTGCTGGCGATCAAGGACGAATACGAAGTCGCGCGTCTGTATACCGACGGCACGTTTGAGGCGGCGATGAAGGCGCAGTTCGACAACTGGGAATCGCTGTCCTTCCACCTCGCCCCGCCCTTGATTTCCAAGCCCGGCGCCGATGGCCGGGCCAAGAAAATCGAGTTGGGCAGCTGGACCTTCAAGGCCTTCAAGCTGCTGGCCAAGCTCAAGGGTTTGCGCGGCGGCGCGCTGGATATTTTTGGCAAGACCGATGAGCGCCGAATGGAGCGCCGCTTGATTGCCGACTATGAGCAGCTCGTCAATGAGTTGCTGACGGGCTTGAGCGCCGACAAGCTGGAACTGGCCGTGCAACTGGCCCGCCTGCCCGAGCAGATCCGCGGCTACGGCCATGTCAAACATGCCAACGTCGTGACCGTACGTGCCAAGCAGCAGGCCTTGCTGGATCTATTCCACGGCCGGGCAGCAGCATTCACCGAGCAGGTGATGGCGATGCCGCAGCAGCGTATCAAGAGCGTGGCGGAGCTGTGAGGCAGCGCCCGCCCACAAAGCAAAAAAGGGCAGGCCTTGCGGTCTGCCCTCTTGGTGCTTTGGGTCTTAGTTTGAAGGCGTAAGGATCAAGGCGCTGTCATTGCTGGCATCGACATCCCCTGTGGCCCGCACACCGGCATTGAATACCAGGCCGGCCGTGACACCGGGCGCAAAACGATAGGGCAAGGTGAACACCAGCGTGCCGTCCTTGGGCAGGCTGGGCAGGGTCATCACACCAATTTTCAGCTCGGTCGGGCAAACTGCGGCACCCGTCGCGCTGCAACTGATGCTGCCCAGCGTCGGTGCATTCGGGACAGGATTGCTCAACAAGGCCAGCCCCAAGCTCGTGTCTTTGGCGATATCCGGCCCCTTGTTGCTGACCGTCACCACATAGTCAAAGCTGCTACCCTCTGGTACAGCGCTGGTCGGGCCGGTGGCTTGCACGCCGACGTCAACGCTGTAGGCCTTGAAACCAACCGACATCTTGCTGCTGGACAGCTGCGTGCCACTGCCCGTGCTGGCCGAAGCCTCCACATTAACCGTGCTGCTCGTGCCGAGTTTGACCATGCCCGTCACCTCGAAGGTGAGCGAGGCGCCTGGTAGCAGATTGCTGACCGTCATGCGCGAGCCGGTGGCCGGGCAGGCCGAGGCCGGGTTGTCCGACTTGCAATTGACCACTTTGAGGTCCTGCAAGATGGCATCGGCATTGATATTGACGTCGGTCGTGGTCGCCGCACCCTTGCCGACATTGCTCAGCTTGACCGTGGCCATGGTCTGCGCGACGCCGGACGGCACCGGGTTGCCGGCAGGCGTCACGAGCAGCAGCAAATCGGGGCCATCGGCGGGCGGTGGTGGCGGCGTGACCTCACTGCCGCCACCACCTCCACCGCCGCCGCAGGCGCTGAGCAAGGCCGCAGCCGAAAGCGCGATCATCAGCAGCATGGGCCGGATACGCGAAGGCTGAACGGTGGGAGCGGCTGGCAAAAACATAATCTATCCTTTGAAGAATTTTCGGGCTGCAACCCGGTCTGGTGCGGCCAGATCTGGGTGCATCTGTTGAAGTGACGCAATTCTAAAAAAGCCAGCTTCGCCTGTCTGTGTAGGTTTTGTACAGCGACCGGGCAGGTCGGACCCAAGCCGAGCAGACTTCGTCACCGAAGCGCCGCGCCTGCCGCGCAATATTTGGCCCCGCCTCGGCGCAGCAGGATTTATGCTGCGTGAATCTTGCGTCGCTGGGGCGCAGGATTCAGCCAAACCACCATGCTGCTGCATCTGAAACCCTTAGGTCTTGCTTGCCCCGCCCTGTTGCGAGCGCTGTTGATGGGGCTTTCGCTCGCCCTGTGTTCCGCTGCCGCCGGGGCCGCGCAAACTGTGGCCATCTGCGTCGGCGACTTCCAGCCCTATAACAGCCCTGCGCTGCCGCAAGGTGGCCCGGTCATACAGATTGCCGTCGAGGCGATGCATCGCTCAGGCTATGAGCTCAAGGTCGAGTTCATGCCTTGGGCAAGGGTCTTGAAGGATGGCAGCGAAGGACGCTGCGGCATTCTGGGCATCTGGCGTAACGCCGAACGTGAGCTGATTTTTGATTTCAGCCAGCCGCTGATTCAGCAGGAGCTGGGCTTTTTCGCGCGGCGCGGCAGCAAACATGAATACAAAGACGCGGCACAACTGACCGAGCTCGTGATTGGCGTCGAGCGTGGTAGCTATTTGCCTCCGCTATTGACCTCAAAAGACCTGCGCTTTGATCCGGCAGGCTCCTTGCAAAAAAATCTGCTGAAGCTCGCGCGTGGTCGTATTGACCTGGCCTTCGGCGCCAAAGATGCCGGGCTGGCCGGACTGGAGCGTGAACCCGAACTGAAGGCCAGCGTGGAATGGCTGTCGCCGGGATTGGAGCGCAAAGACACCCACCTGGCCTTTGCCAAAACGCAGGCCCAAGCTCGCGAGCTGCTGGCGGCCTTCGACAAAGGCTTGCTCGGCATGAAGGCCGATGGCAGTCTGCGCAAAATTCTGCAAGCCGCCAAGCTGGATGACTGAAACTCAGGCCAGCGCACGCCCAATCAGGATCTTCTGCACCTCGGACGTGCCTTCATAGATCTGGCAGACCCGCACATCGCGGTAGATGCGCTCGACGGGGAAGTCGCTGACATAACCGTAACCGCCATGCACCTGGATCGCGTCGGAGCAGACGCGCTCGGCCATCTCGGTGGCGAAGAGCTTGGCCATCGCCGCTTCTTTCAAGCAGGGCTTGCCAGCGTCTTTGAGGCTGGCGGCATGATGGATCAATTGCCTTGCGGCTTCGATCTGCGTCGCCATATCGGCCAGCTTGAAGTTGATCGCCTGGTGATTGAAGATGGGCTGGCCGAAGGATTCGCGCTGCTTGGCATAACTCAGCGCCGCCTCGAACGCGGCCCGCGCCATACCGACCGCCTGCGAGGCGATGCCGATGCGGCCGCCCTCCAACCCGGCCAATGCGATCTTGAGGCCCTGGCCTTCTTCGCCCAGACGGTTGGCGACGGGAACGCGGCAGTTCTCGAAACGGATCTGCGCCGTGTCGCTGGCATGCTGGCCCATCTTGTCTTCGACCCGGTCGACCTCGTAGCCGGGCGTGTTGGTCGGCACCAGGAAAGCGCTGATGCCTTTTTTGCCGGCGGCCTTGTCGGTGACGGCCATCACGATGGCGACATCGCCGTTCTTGCCGCTGGTGATGAATTGCTTGACGCCGTTCAGCACATACTCGCCGCCGTCCAGCACGGCGGCGGTGCGCAAGCCACCGGCCTCCGAGCCAACATGCGGCTCGGTCAGGCAAAAAGCGCCGAGCATGTCGCCGCGTGCCAGCGGCTTCAGGAAGCGCTGCTTTTGATCCTCGTTGCCGAAGCCCATCAGGATCGAACAACAGGGGCAGTTATTCACACTGACCACGGTCGAGGTCGCGCCGTCACCGGCGGCGATTTCTTCCAGGATGATGCTCAGCGCCAGGTAGTCAAGGCCGGCGCCGTCATACTCGGTCGGCACGGCCACGCCGTAGCAGCCCAGCTCGGCCAAACCCTGCAACTCGGCAGCGGGGAAATGGTGGGTCTTGTCCCACTGCGCGGCCTTGGGGGCAATTTCGGCCTGCACATAGGCGCGCACCGCGTCTTGCACGGCGAGATGGTCTTCGGAAAGCATCATGATGGTTCTGTTCTCACCAGGGTAGGGGTTGACCGTTGTAGTCGAAAAAACATGCGTTGTCTGCCGGGGTCAGCCCGGCCAACAACCGCAACATGCCGGCAACGCTGGTCTGCACGTCGATCTCGGCGTCCTCGCCGCCCATATCGGTGCGCACCCAGCCGGGGCTCAGGCTGATGCAGATGGCCCGCTCGCGCAGCGCCGTCGCCGTGTCCTTCAGCACCGAATTGAGTGCCGCTTTGGAGGCGCGGTAAAGCCATCCGCTGTTGTTGTCACGCCCGCCTATCGAGGCCATCGTCGACGAGATCAGGGCCAGCCGCGCGCCCGGCGCCAAGGCGTCGGTCAGTTGCGGGATGACGCGCATCGCACCCAGGACATTGGTGTGCATGACGAGGTCGAAGTCGGCCTCGGTCGGGGTTTGCAGGCCGCTGGTTCGAGGGCCGAAGACCCCCGCATTGATCACGATCAGATCAAACTGATGGCCGTCGATCTGCCAGGCCAGGCCGGAAGCGCCGGCTGTGCTGGCAACGTCGAGTTTGAGCGCCGTGGCGCCCTCGGCCTGCAATAAGGCCAGGCCGGCCTCGCTGCGCGCGGTGGCGACGACCTGATCACCGGCGGCGCGGCATTGGCGCACAAACTCCAGGCCGATGCCGCGTGAGGCACCGATGATCAGCGTTTGCCCCATCAGATCAGCTCGACGCCCATGGCTCGACGGCCAGCGCGGAGCTTCACAGGAGCTCCACGCCCATGGCCGTTGCCTCGCCACCGCCTATGCAAAGAGCGGCCACGCCGCGCTTCAGGCCACGGTGCTTCAAGGCGCCGATCAGCGTCACCAGAATGCGCGCGCCGGAGGCGCCGATCGGGTGGCCCAAGGCGACCGCGCCGCCGTTAACGTTGACGATTTCATGCGGCAGCTTGAACTCGGCCATCGCCGCCATCGTGACGGCCGCGAAGGCTTCGTTGACTTCCCACAGATCGACGCTCTTGGCGTCCCAGCCGTTCTTGGCCAGCAACTTTTGAATCGCGCCGACCGGGGCGGTGGTGAACCACTCCGGCGCGTTCGCGTGCACCGCCTGGCCGACGATGCGGGCGACCGGCGTCAGACCCAGCTTGGCGGCATGACTCTCGCGCATCAAGACCATCGCGGCGGCGCCGTCGGAGATGCTCGACGAGGTGGCGGCAGTGATAGTGCCGTCCTTGACGAAGGCGGGCTTGAGGCCGGCGATCTTGTCCAGCTTGGCCTTGAAGGGCTGCTCGTCACGGCTGAAGACGGTGTCGCCGCCACGGCCGCTGACCGTGACCGGAGCCATCTCCCAGGCGAAGCTGCCGTCTTCGTTGGCACGCTTGGCGCGCTCGGTCGAGGCAATCGCGAAGGCGTCTTGCGCCTCACGCGTGAAGCCGTACTTGGCCACGCATTGTTCGGCAAACACGCCCATCGCCTTGCCGCGCTGGTAGGCGTCTTCCAGGCCGTCCAGCGCCATATGGTCGAACATCTGCGCGGAGCCGTACTTGACGCCCTTGCGGGCGAACATCAGGTGCGGCGCATTGGTCATCGACTCCATGCCGCCGGCGATCAGGATGTCGGCGCTCTCGGCCTTCAGCGTGTCATGCGCGAACATGGTGGCACGCATGCCGGCGCCGCACATCTTGCTCAAGGTGACCGCGCCGACCGATTGCGGCAGGCCGGCCTTCAACACCGCTTGGCGGGCCGGCGCCTGGCCTTGACCGGCCATCAGGCAGTTGCCGATGAAGGCTTCTTGAATCGCGTCGCCCGGCACACCGGCGCGCTCGACCGCCGCTTTGATGGCCACGGCCGCCAACTCCCAGGCTTGCAGCCCGGCGAAATCACCCAGCAAACCGCCGATGGGGGTGCGGGCGGCGGAAACGATGACGATGGAATCAGACATGGTGTGCTCCTAAAGGTTATTGGACGGGAAGATCGTGATGGCTGGCCGCAATCAGCGCGGCCCCATCAACATGGGGATGGGCGGTTTTTGACGCCGCGTAGGCAAAACGCTTGTGCGGGTCATAAGGGAAAACATCGTGCACATGGCCGGCCTGTATGCGCAGTTTGTGCTCCTGCCAATAATCGGCATTGAGCAAATCGGCATGGTGGCGCATAAACAGCTCGCGCACGCCGGGGTGGCCGAGCAAGAAGGGGCCGAAGGTCTCGGGGAAGACATCGCGCGGGCCGACGCGGTACCAGATCTCGCCCGACATTTCTTCTTCCTCATTGCGCGGCTGCGGCACATGGCGGAAGTTGCAATCGGTCATGTACTCGATCTCGTCGTAGTCGTAGAACACGACCTTGCCGTGGCGGGTGACGCCAAAGTTCTTCCACAACATATCGCCGGGGAAGATATTGGCCGCGACCAGATCCTTGATCGCATTGCCGTATTCGATCACCGCATGCTCCATCTGCGGCGGCGTGGCTTCCTGCAGATAGATATTGAGCGGCACCATGCGGCGCTCGATATAGACATGCTTCAAGACCAGATCGTCGCCCTTGATCTCCAGCAGGCTGGGGCAAAAATGCTTCAACTCGGCCACCAATTCATCCTCGAAGCGATGGCGAGGAAATGCGACGTTACTGTATTCGAGCGTATCTGCCATGCGGCCGACCCGGTCATGCTGCTTGACCAGCAAATACTTGCTCTGGATCAGCTCGCGGGTGGTTTCCTTTTGGGCCGGGAAAAAGTCCTTGATCAGCTTGAAGACGAAGGGGTAGGACGGCAGGTCGAACACCAGCATCACCATGCCTTTGATGCCGGGCGCGATGCGGAATTTGTCGGAGGAATGGCGCAGGTGATAGAGGAAGTCGCGGTAGAACAGGTTCTTGCCGTGCTTTTGCAGACCGATCGCGCTGTAGATTTCGGCGCGCGGCTTGCGCGGCATCATCGAGCGCAGAAACTGCACATAGGCGCTGGGCACTTCCATATCGACCATGAAATAGGCGCGCGCGAAGCTGAACAACATCAGCAAATCGTCTTCGCCGAACAGCATCGCGTCGATGTAAAGCAATGCCTCTTGTCCCTTGGCGCGCGGCTCCCGATGCAGGATGGGCAGCGCGAACGGCGTCTCGGTAAAGCCGTTGATGAACTTGCCGACCAGATAGGCGCCCTTGTTGCGATAGAACAGGCTGGACAAGACCTGGATCTGAAAATTGGTGCGCCAGCGGAAGTCGCCCATCTCTTTGCGCACGGCCGCCAACACCCATTCAACATCGCGGCCCAGGTCCTCGAATTCCAGCTCGAGCTGGAAGTTGGTGACGACACGGCGCATCGTCTCCTGCAGGTTTTCGCGCGTGGGGTAATAGGCCCGGTAGGTCGGCTTGGCGGCGGGCTCCTCGTTCTCGATGTATTCGGTCGAGACGGCGGGCCGCACAAAGATGAAGTCGTTGTGGAAATAGCCGTGGTGCAGCACGCGCGTGCAGACCGAATTGAAGAAGGTCTCGGCCAGCTCGGGCTGATGATGATCGATCAACAAACCGATGTAATGCAGCTTGACCTGCTGCCACACATCCATCGGCAGGCTACTCGTCTGGAAGCGCTGCTCCAGCATGGTGATCGCTTCATCGACCCGCGCATCGTAGAACTCGATCCGCTCGCGCTGGGCGCGCTGCTGGCCATGCCAATCGGCGCGCTCGAAGCGCCCCTTGGCGGCGGCCGAGGTGGCGCGGAACAAGCCGTAATGCCGATTGAAGCCACCCAACATCGCCTGCGCAATCTCGAACGCTCGGGAGTCGGTCAGCTTTTGCGGGAACATGGGCAGGCCTCGGTGTTTGATCAGTCGGCCGACTGTAGCCGCTGCCCGTCATAGCGCAGCTTGACCGCGCTCAAGGCGCGTGCAAACGCCGGACCGACCTGCTCGGCCGAGGCCGCCGTGATGCGCAGATCCTCCAGCAAGCCGTTGTGCAAACCGTAGACCCAGCCATGCACGACGATCTCCTGCCCGCGCGCCCAGGCGTCTTGAACCACCGTGGTCTGGCAGGCATTGCGTGCCTGCTCCAGCACATTGAGC
Organism: Roseateles oligotrophus; assembly: GCF_025717515.1. Taxonomy (GTDB): domain Bacteria; phylum Pseudomonadota; class Gammaproteobacteria; order Burkholderiales; family Burkholderiaceae_C; genus Paucibacter_A; species Paucibacter_A oligotrophus. Next base: position 267,468 of record NZ_JAJIRN010000007.1, on the reverse strand, counting down.
TCGCACAAGGCGTCGACGCGCTGCGCCGGGGCCAAGCCGTCCAGCCATTCCTGGTGATGATTGCGCACATCCTGCACATGACGCAGCCAGTTATCGGCCAGGCCGGTGCGGGTGTCATTCAAGGCCGCCTTGACGCCGCCACAGCCGGAATGGCCGACCACGATCACATGCTTGACCTTCAGCGCATCGACGGCGAACTGCATCACCGACAAGCAGTTCAGATCCGAATGCACGACCACATTGGCGACATTGCGATGCACGAACAGCTCGCCCGGCAGTAGATTGACCAGCTCATTGGCCGGCACCCGGCTGTCGGCGCAGCCAATCCACAGGTATTGCGGTGTCTGCTGCTTCAACAGGCGCGAGAAAAATCCCGGTTCACGCGTCTCGGTGTCGGCGGCCCATTGCTTATTGCTGTCGAGCAGCTCTTTGAGTTCGGTTGTCATGAGCGCATTGTCGCGGAGCGAGATGTCACATCGTCTCGGCAAACAACTCCCGGCCGATCAGCATACGGCGGATTTCACTGGTGCCCGCCCCGATTTCATACAGCTTGGCATCGCGCCACAAACGGCCCAGCGGGTACTCATTGATATAGCCGTTACCGCCAAAAATCTGTACGCCCTCGCCGGCCATCCAGGTGGCTTTTTCGGCTGTCCACAGGATCACCGAAGCACAGTCTTTGCGCACCTGGCGCACATGCTCGGCGCCGAGCAAATCAAGATTCTTGGCCACCGTGTAGGCGAACGAGCGGCCGGCCTGCAGCACCGTGTACATATCGGCGACCTTACCCTGAATGAGCTGGAATTCGCCGATGCTTTGGCCGAACTGCTTGCGATCGTGGATATAGGGGATCACGTTGTCCATCACGCTTTGCATGATGCCCAGCGGGCCACCGGTCAGCACCGCGCGTTCATAGTCCAAGCCGCTCATCAAGACCTTGGCGCCGCCGTTGAGCGTACCCAGCACGTTCTCGGCCGGCACTTCAACGTTCTGGAACACCAACTCGCCGGTGTGACTGCCGCGCATACCCAGCTTGTCGAGCTTTTGAGCGACGCTGAAGCCCGGCATCCCCTTCTCGATCAAAAAGGCGGTCACGCCGCGCGCACCCAACTCGGGTTCACTCTTCGCATAGACGACCAAGGTGTCGGCGTCGGGGCCGTTGGTGATCCACATCTTGCTGCCGTTGAGCAGAAAGTAGCCGCCCTTGTCCTCGGCTTTGAGTTTCATGCTCAGCACGTCGGAGCCGGCTCCCGGCTCGCTCATCGCCAACGCGCCGACATGCTCGCCGCTGATCAGCTTGGGCAGGTATTTGGCTTTTTGCGCGGTATTGCCATTGCGCTTGATCTGGTTCACGCACAGATTGCTGTGCGCGCCGTAGCTCAGGCCCACCGAGGCGGACGCCCGGCTGATTTCTTCCATCGCGATCATGTGGGCCAGATAACCCATATTCGCGCCGCCATATTCCTCGCCGACGGTAATGCCCAAGACGCCCAGGTCACCCATCTTGCGCCACAGGTCCATCGGGAACTGGTCGGAGTGATCGATCTCGGCCGCGCGCGGCGCGATCTCGGCCTGCGCAAAGTCACGCACCGCATCGCGCAAGGCGTCGATGTCTTCACCAAGTTGAAAGTTCAGTCCGGGCAAATTCATATCGTCTCCAAGATTTTGGGCTGCCGGTCATCGTAAGGCCGGATCGCTGTGTTTTTAGTTGACGTTTACGTAAACGTCAACCGGCGAATTCTAAATCAATGCCAGGCCAGCAACAAACGCCGGATCAAGGGGTGGGCGACTTTTTTGTCCGCGCCGATGGCGAAGAAGTTCTCCTGCACCCCGTCGCAATCGCCAACGCGGCGCAGGTCATAGCGCGAAATCAGCTTGTCCTGCACCAACTCGGTGGCCGGAAACACGCCCATGCCGCCACCGCCAAAGGTCGCCAGCAAGGCGCTGTCCTCAAACTCGCCGACGATGCGCGGTTGCACGCCGATGCGCTCGAACCATTGGTCGATGCGCGCCCGCACCGCCGAGTGCGTCGTCGGCAGCAGCACCGGCACTTGCGCCAGAGAACGAGGAAAGTCGGCCAGCGCCTGCTCGTAAAAAGCCCCAGGCGCATACCAGGCCATCGCCGAGGCACCGAGCGAATGGCTGTAGACCTTCAGATTCGGATTGGCCGGTGCGGCGCGGTCGGCCAACACGACATCCAGCCGGTGCAGCGCCAGCTCGCTCAGCAAGCCCTCGAACTGATCCTCATGACAGAGCAGACGCAGGCCCGGCTCGTCCATCACCGGCAAAAGCAGGCGCCGCACCGCCAGCTTGGGCAAGCCGTTCGAAATGCCCACCGCCAAGCGCACGGTCGGCGTACTCGCGGCGTCGCGCACCAGCGCCGGCAACTGCTCGCCGAGTTGGAAGATCTGGTCGGCCTGCCGCAGCGCAACCTGACCCGCCTCGGTCAACACTAGGCCGCGCCCGGCCGGCTTCAGCAAGGCGTAACCCAGGGCGCGCTCCAACTCGCGCACCTGGGTGCTGACGGTCTGCACCGCCATGCCCAGCCGGTCCGCCGCGCGCGACACCCCGCCCTCCTTGGCCACGACCCAGAAGTAGTAGAGATGCTTGTAGCTATAGCTGAGACTCATCTAGGCGCCCTATTAATCAGGTTTTGCAGAAGTATTTGTAATCGATTATCTGCTTTTTCAATTCACATGGGCAACCTATCCTGCATTCACTTTCAAGCCCATAGGAGTTCCGATATGCAAGTTCATTTCGAATCCAAAGATGCCGATGCGATGGCGCTGCGCGATATCGCATCCGAGCGCCTGCGCTTTGCCATGCGCCGCGTCGCCTTGAACGTGCCGCTGGCCCGCGTGCAAATGAGCGATATCAACGGCCCACGCGGCGGCATCGACAAGCGCTGCACGCTGGAGCTGCGCACCCACGGCGCCGGCACGCTGGTGATCGTCGCCACCGCCAAGGTTTGGCGGGCTGCCTTCGAGGCGGCCCTGGCCCGCGCGGCCCGCGCCTTGGTCAAGGCTTGGCAGCGCGGCCGCAGCCACCCTCGCGGCGACAAGCGACTGCAACTCGCCCCGATCGCCGCAACCGAACGCTGAACCCTCCCGCAACGAATTCAATCTGAAAGCAAACACCGTCATGGAAACCGCCACCAAAACCTACGCCAGTCCTGCCATTCTTGCCGACACCTCGGCCGGCGTCAGCAGCCCTGCCACAGCCCGTGTGCTGCGCAACACCTATGCCTTGCTATCGATGACGCTGCTGTTCAGCGCCGCCGTCGCAGCCGCCGGTGTCGCGATGAAGCTGCCGGCGCCCGGCCTGATCTTGACGCTGGGCGCCACCTTCGGCCTGCTGTTTGCCATCCACAAGCTGCAGAACAGCGGCTGGGCCATACCTGCGGTGTTCGCCCTGACCGGCTTCATGGGCTATAGCCTGGGGCCCGTTTTGGCCAAATCGCTGGCCTTGCCGGGCGGCGCACAGACCATCATGTTGGCCCTGGCCGCGACGGGCGCCACCTTCCTGGCCCTGTCGTCCTATGTGCTGACGACCAAGAAGGACTTCTCCTTCATGGGCGGCTTCCTGTTCGCCGGCATGGTGATTGCGTTGCTGGCCGGTCTGGGCGCCGTCTTCCTGCAGATCCCGGCGCTAGGTCTAGCGGTTTCGGCAATGGTCGCGCTGTTGTCGGCCGGCTTGATCCTGTTCGAGACCAGCCGCATCGTCAATGGTGGCGAAACCAATTACGTCTTGGCCACCGTCGGTCTGTTCGTGTCGATCTTCAATCTGTTCACCAGCCTGCTGGCGCTGTTCGGCTTCGGCGGCTCGGACGAGTAATCGACGCAAGCCGCAGCAGTGAATCCCATTTTTTACAAAGTGAGCACCTCATGAAATGCCCCCGTTGCCCCGCCAGCACCCTCGCCATGAGTGAGCGTCAAGGCGTCGAGATTGACTACTGCCCGGACTGCCGAGGCATCTGGCTGGACCGTGGCGAGCTGGACAAGCTGCTGGAATTTGCGGCCCAAACCGCTACCCCGAACAAAGGCCGGACGCGGGCCGACTTCGTCGACTCGGACTACCCATCCGCTCCGGCACGCCATGGCAATCAGGGGCACCAAGGCCAAGAAAGCCAATATGGCCATCACGCCCGCCGTAAAAAGTCCTGGCTGAGTGAATTTTTTGACTGAAGGGTTGGACCTCCATGCAAATCTTCAACCGCAATCGTTCAAGCCAAGGCCTATCACCATGAATACCATCGCCCTCGGCATCATCCTCCTAGCCGCCAGCATCCTCTACGCGGCCTATGCCGAGTTCAAGGCCGAGAATCAGCGCGATTTCCGACTCCTGGCTGGCCTCGGCGGCGCAGGCACGCTAGCCGGCGCGAGTCTCTATCTCCTCTGACCCGCCAAGCCAAGCTAGAACATGCGCCCTTACCCACGCAACAGCCCAGAAGCAGCCGCCCGCATCCTGTCTTTGGCAGCCTTGGCCGATGGCAGCTTGTCCGCCATCGAGCTTGAAACGCTCGATGAGCTCGACGCCTGCGCGCAACTCGGCCTGCACCGAATCCAGCTGCAAGAGGTGATGCGAGCCCTATGCGTTGATCTGCTGAACAATGCCAGTCCGGGCGAAGCGAGCATTTGCCGGGTGGCACCGAAAACAATGGCGGCGCTGATGGCCGAAGTCGACGATCCGCAACTGCGCCTGAAGGTATTGCAACTCTGCATCGCGGTGATCGAAGCCGATCAAACGATCGAGGCCGGGGAGTCGCTGGTGCTGTTGACCGCAGTCGAGCAATGGAATCTTCATGCTGCGCTGCAAGAGCAGCCACCGCATTGATGCATTGACGCCAAGAAAGCCCGCCTTTTGACCACCGCCCTGTCCGAGCGCCTGAGCAGCGCCGCTCTCGCCCTGCCCGCCGACGGCGTCAGCTTGCAGCAACTCGCGGCCTTGCACGGCCCGGCAGCAACAGGCAGCTTGCTGATCTTGTTGGCCGCCCCCTGCTTGCTGCCCTTGCCCGGCGTGGGTTCGGTGCTGGGCATGGGCCTGTTGGCGATGGCCTTGGCCTTGTGGCGGGGCAACACATCCGAATCTGCGCGGCTGCCACAAAGGGTCGCAGATTTCAATCTGCCCAGCCTATGGGCGGCCCGGGTGCTGCAGTTGCTGGCGCGCTTTTACGCCAGCTCGGGCCGCTTGACTCGCCCCCGGCTAACGCATTTATCCGACGGCAGCAGCCAGCGCTGGCTTGCAGCCAAAGCGGGCCTGATGGCCGTCTTGATCGTCTTGCCGATTCCTTTTGGCAACCTCCTCCCCGCACTGGCCTTGATGCTGCTCGGCCTGGGCCTGGTTGCGCGCGACGGTGTGGCGATATTGGCCGGCATGGCGATGGCGCTGCTTTCCGTCCTGTTCAGCGCCGCGGTCGCCTGCGCCGCCTGGTTCTGGGGTTTCGAGTTGTACGGGCTGGCGCAGCAAATACCCTCATGGCTGATGCGCCATCCTTAGTTCACAGACAATCCGCGCCTGCATCAACATTAGAAAGAACAACAAATCATGCAGAGCTTCCTGGACCCGGCCATCCTCTTCTTCGTGTTCGGCATCGCCGCCGGCATGCTCAAGTCAAATCTTGAGATACCCCCACAGATTTCGAAGTTCCTATCCCTCTATTTATTGATGGCCTTGGGGCTGAAGGGTGGATTTGCGCTGGCCGAATCCGGCCTAACTCATGAAGTAAGCGTCAGCCTGGGCTTGGCTCTGCTGCTGGCAGTACTGGTGCCGGGCCTGGGCTACCTGGTGTTGCGCCGCTGGCTGTCGGGCTTTGATGCGGCGGCCATCGCGGCCACCTATGGCTCGGTCAGCGCGGTGACCTTCATCACCGCGGTCCAGTATCTGGACAACCACTCGATTGCCTTCGGCGGCCATATGGCGGCGGCAATGGCCTTGATGGAATCGCCCGCCATCATCATGGCCGTGCTCTTGGCCAATATCGTGCGGCGCCGCCAAGGCAGCGCGGCGAGCAGCCAGAACCCCGGCCCTTTGTCCAAGGTGTTGCATGAGGCCTTGACCGATGGCGCGCAACTGCTCTTGATCGGTGCGATGGTGGTCGGTATCTTGAGCGGTACTTCCGGCCAAGCTGCGATGAAACCCTTTGCCGGCGATCTCTTCAAGGGCATGCTGGCCTTCTTCTTGCTCGATATGGGCCTGCTGGCCGCACGCAATATGGCCGGCTTGAAGCGACAGCCCCCGCTGCTGATTGCCTACGCCTTGGGCGCGCCCTTGGTGCATGCCGGCATCGCCCTAGGCCTGAGCCTGATCTGCGGCCTGTCGCAGGGCAACGCGGCCTTGCTGATGGTGCTGGCGGCCAGCGCCTCCTATATTGCCGTGCCTGCCGTGATCCGGCATGCGATTCCGGAGGCCAATCCGAGCCTCTACTTCGGCATGTCCCTCGGGCTGACCTTCCCCTTCAATATCCTGGCTGGTATACCGCTTTATGTCGGCATCGCCCAGCGCATGATTCCGGCCTGATCAGAGGAAACGCTCGAGCAACTTCTTCGAGGCCCGGTCGAGCGCAAAGCGGTCCTGAATCATCAGCTGCAGACCATGGCTGCTGGCGATCAGGAGCCGGCCGTCGGGCAGGCGACGAATGTCTTCTTCGGTCTTCAAGATAAAACGCGTCTCGCCGCGGTCGGTCTCGACCGTCCATTGACTTGGTGTAGAAAAGGTGGACACCGACGTAATGCGCTGAATCGTCGGCATGAAGTCGCGGCTGGCCAATTCGGCCGTCAGCAAGTCGCGCTCGGCGCCGGGCAAGGCGGCCAGATTGTCGATCCAGGCCAGTTCATGGCCATCGCTGCCGACCAGCGACACGCCCTCGTCCGGCGCCGAGATCGGGTGCGCGCGCACCACGGTGATGTCGGCATGCTCGCGCCCTTGCAGGTCGGTCAGCGCCAAGCGACCAAAAGCGTTGCGGGACAAAGCTTGAAAAGCAGGCATATTCGATTCACTCATTGTTGAGCCGTGTGTGCGTTCAAATTCGGCGGCAGCATCGGCATCACCTGCTCGCCATCGGCATCCACCCGCCTGACCTGCGCCTCATACAAGCGCCAATAAGCGCCGCGCTTTTCCATCAAGGCATCGTGCGGCCCTTCTTCGACCACCTGGCCGCGGTCCATCACCACCAGCCGGTCGGCCTTGCGCAGCGTCGACAAACGGTGGGCAATCGCAATCGTCGTGCGGCCCTTGACCAAGTTGTCCAGCGCCTTTTGAATCTCTTTCTCGGTCTCGGTATCGACCGAAGACGTGGCCTCATCGAGGATCAGGATGCGCGGGTCGATCAACAGCGCGCGGGCGATCGAGATGCGCTGACGCTCGCCGCCACTCAAGCCCTGACCCCGCTCGCCGACCAGCGAGTCATAGCCCTGCGGCAGCCGCAGAATGAACTCATGCGCGTGAGCGGCGCGGGCGGCGGCGACGATCTCGGCCCGCGTTGCCTCGGGCTTGCCGTAAGCGATGTTCTCGGCAATCGTGCCGAAGAACAAGAACGGCTCCTGCAGCACCAGGCCGATATGACGGCGATAGTCGGCCACGCCGATGCGGCGCAGATCGATCCCGTCGACCCGGATGCTGCCTTCAGTGACGTCATAAAAACGGCAGATCAGGTTGACCAGCGTGCTCTTGCCCGAACCGCTGTGGCCGACCAGACCAATCATTTCGCCCGGCTTGATGTCCAGCGACAAACCACGAATCACCGCCCGATTGCCATAGCGAAAGCCGATGTCCTGGATCTGAATCCCGCCCTTGCAGTTCTGCAGCGGCACCGGGTTGACCGGGTCGGGCACATTCGACTGATGATCAAGGATGTCGAAGATGCGCTTGGCACCGGCGGCCGCTTTTTGCGTCACCGAAACGATACGGCTCATCGAATCCATGCGGCCATAAAAGCGCCCGATATAGGCGATGAAAGCAGTCAGCACACCGACCGTGATCTCCTGCTTGGACACCAGGTAGATGCCGAAGGCCCAGACCACCAGCAGGCCGAACTCGGTCAGCAGCGAGACCGTCGGGCCGAACAGGCTCCAGGTCTTGTTCAGCTTGTCATTGATCTTGAGGTTATTGGCATTGGCGACGCGAAAACGTTCTGCTTCGCGCTTCTCTTGCGCAAAGGCCTTGACCACGCGCACGCCGGGGATGGTGTCGGCCAGCACCGAGGTGACCTCGCCCCAGACCCGGTCGATCTTCTCGAAGCCGGTGCGCAAGCGGTCACGCACCAGATGGATCATCCAGGAGATGAAGGGCAAGGGCACCAAGGTGACCAGCGCCAGCCAGGGGTTGATCGAGAACAGGATCGTCGCCGTCATCAACAGCATCAACACATCGGTGATGAAGTCCAAGGCATGCAGGGACAGAAAAACGCTGATGCGGTCGGTCTCGGAGCCGATCCGCGACATCAAATCGCCGGTGCGCTTGTTGCCGAAATACTCCAGCGACAGGCTCAGCAAATGCTCGAACGTGGCGGTGCGCAGATCGGCGGCAATGCGCTCCGAGGCCAGCGCCAGGATATAGGTCTTGGCCCAACCCAGCAGCCAGGACACCAAGGAGGCACCGAACAAACCGCTCAGGATCAAGGCGACCAGCCAGGGGTCAATCTTGTGGCCGGCCTGGAACGGGATCAAAACCCGGTCCATCAGCGGAATGCTCAGATAGGGCGCCACCAGCGTCGCGCCGGTGGAGCCCAGCATCAGCAAGAAGCCCATCAGGAGCTGCCCTTGGTAGGGCTTGGCGAAACGGGCCAGGCGCAGCAGCACCCAGGTTGACGGCGGCGTATGCAGTTCGCGCGCGCAGGCCGGGCATTCTTCGCTCTCCGGCGGCAGCGGGGCCTGGCAACTCGGGCAATATTCGGCTTCATCGGGCTGAGCCTGCTCTTGCACGCCACCCGACTCAATCCGTCGCGTGAACAAATCCTGCCAACGCTGCGCCTGCAGATTCATTTGCAATGTGAAGCGCCACAGACCCAAGCGCCGCTCGGCATCCAACAACTCCAGCGATCCAACCCCGGCATGGTCCGAGATCTGCATGCGCAAGCCGAAGTTGAGCGGCCAGTCCGACCATTGCGCGCCGGCCGGGTCCCAGGCCAACAAGCGCCGATCGGTCAGGACCAGCAAGCCGCGCGCGAAGCGAGTTTGCGAGTCCAGGTCAACCTCCAGCGGGGCCAGCACGTTTTCGTCCGGCAGCAGTCGCGCTTGGAGTTCGGGCCATCTCGGGTGCTGCAAGGACACTTCAACTGACATGTGATGACGCAATCTATTTTTGGGTCGGCCGCCTCAAACGGGTCGCCGGCAAGGTTCAGGGCCGGATTTTCACTCATCGCCGAGCGGGCGAAGCCGAATTCAAGCGTATTGGCTTCGGCAGCATCGCCAAGCGTTGCATTCGAGACACCAAGGCCGCCCCGCTAAACCGCCCTCAACTGAGCGCACAATTGCGCCAGTTTAAAAAAGCTATCCCATGAATTCGGCCTTGAACCGGCCATCAACCTGCTAGCCATCCATGAGCAAGAAAGAAGACATCAAGCTGCTGCGCATCAATTATTTGCGCGGCCCCAATATGTGGACCTACCGTCCCGTGCTGGAAGTCTGGCTGGACCTGGGCGAGCTTGAAGACTGGCCCACCCATCTGCTGGACGGCTTCACCGACCGCATCACCAAGGCAATGCCGGCGCTGATCGAGCACCATTGCGGTGTCGGTGAGCGCGGCGGCTTTCTGCAGCGTCTGGTCGAAGGCACCTGGTGTGGTCACGTGCTCGAGCACATCGTGATCGAGCTGCTGAACCTGGCCGGCATGCCGACCGGCTTTGGCCAGACCCGCTCGACCAGCCAGCGCGGCGTCTACCGCATGGTGTTCCGCGCGCGCGACGAGCAGGTCGCCCGCAGCGCCTTGGCCGAGGGCCATGCCTTGCTGATGGCGACCATCAACGACGAGCCCTTCGACGTCAATGCCGCAGTGGCGCGTGTGCGCGACAAGCTCGATGACTGCTACCTCGGCCCCTCGACGGCAGCCATCGTCGCCGCCGCCACCGACCGCCGCATCCCGCATATCCGCCTGAACGACGGCAATCTGGTGCAGCTGGGCCACGGTGCGCGCCAGCGCCGCATCTGGACCGCCGAGACCGATATGACCAGCGCGATCGCCGAAGGCATCGCCGGTGACAAGGACCTGACCAAGACCCTCCTCAAGGCCTGCGGCGTGCCGGTGCCCGAGGGCGTCGCGGTCAAGAACGCCGAGGCCGCCTGGGAAGCGGCCGAAGATCTCGGCCTGCCGGTCGTCGTCAAGCCTTCGGACGGCAACCATGGCCGCGGCGTCACGCTGGACCTGAAGACCCGCGTTGATGTGATGGCGGCCTTTGAAGTGGCCGAGCGGCATGGCAGCGAGGTGCTGGTGGAGCGCTATATCCGCGGCAACGAGCACCGCTTATTGGTGGTCGGCGGCCAATTGGTGGCGGCCGCGCGCGGTGAGGTCGCTTATGTGATCGGCGACGGCAAGTCGACGGTGCTGGAACTGGTCGAGTTGCAGATCAACTCCGACCCACGCCGAGGCCTGACCGAAGAGCACCCGCTCAACCGCCTCAATGCCGACAGCGACGGCGTCATCCTGCTCGACCTGGAGCGCCAGGGCCTGAGCATCGCCTCGGTGCCCGAGGCCGGCCGCCAGGTGCTGATTCAGCGCAACGGCAATGTTTCGATTGACTGCACCGCCGAGGTTCACCCCGATGTGGCCCATGCGGTCAGCCTGGCCGCGCGCGTGATCGGCCTGGATATCGCCGGCGTCGATGTAGTGGCGGAGAACATCGGGCGCCCGCTGGCCGAACAAGGCGGCGCCATCGTCGAGGTCAACGCCGGCCCGGGTTTGCTGATGCATCTGAAGCCGGCCGAGGGCATGCCCCAGCCGGTCGGCAAGGCCATCATCGACCATCTGTTTGCCGAGGACGAGAACGGCCGCATCCCCATCGTCGGCGTGGCCGGCTCGCGCGGCACCCACACGATTTCGCGCCTGGTCGCCTGGCTCTTGCATCTGAATGGCCGTCATGTCGGCCTGGCCTGCCGCAATGGCTTGTTCCTCGGCACGCGCCGGGTCGAGCGCAAGAGCAGCGTGCGCTGGGACGCCGCGCATCGCCTGCTGATGAACCGCGGCGTCGATGCGGTGGTGATTGAAAACAGCGCCGCCTCGATCCTGCGCGACGGCCTGTCCTATGACCGCTGCCTGGTCGGCCTGATCACCGATATGGACGGCATCGAGGGCTTGGCCGAATTCGACGTGATGAATCAGGACCAGCTCTACAAGGTCTTGCGCACGCAGGTCGATGTGGTTCTGGGCGACGGCGCGGCCGTGCTCAATGCCGCGGAGCCACTGCTGGTGGAGATGAGCGATCTGTGCGACGGCGAGGTCGTGCTGTACGCGCTGAACGCCGATCTTCCTGCCTTGGTCGAGCACCGGGCGCAGGGCGGCCGGGCGGTCTTCTTGCAAGGCGGCGCGGCGGTGCTGGCGCATGGCCAGTCGGAGACGGTCGGCGCCAATGTCGATGCCTTGTTGCGGCGCTTTGCGGCCGCCGAATCGGCCGGCGAGGCGGAGATTGATGCCGCCACCGTGCTGGGCGCCGTCGCCACCGCCTGGGCCTTGAACATTTCGCCCGAGTTGATCTCGGCCGGCCTGGATACCTTTGTGCCCGATCTGGCCGCCTGAACTTGCCGACAAGTCCGGCGACCCTACAAACTTTATAGAGCATCGAGGAAGACCAAACATGGAAGTCTCTCGCACCCGCGCCCTGCGCGGCCCGAATATGTGGAGCCGCCACACGGCCATCGAAGCCGTCGTGCATTGCAGCCCGGCCGAACAGTCGATCGCCGAAATGCCCGATTTCGAAGCCCGCCTGCGCGCGCTATTCCCCAGCATCGGCGCCCTGCGGCCGGCCAGCGCCAGCCGCACGCCGGTCTCGCTCGCCCATGTGCTGGAGCAAGCCACCTTGGCGCTGCAGGCGCAGGCCGGCTGCCCGGTGACCTTCAGCCAGACTCACATCACCTCGGAGGCCGGCAGCTATCAGGTGGTGGTCGAGTACAGCGAAGAGGATGTCGGCCGACTCGCTTTTGAGGAAGCCTGCAAGCTGGTCGAAGCGGCCCGCGACGGCGGCGCTTTTGATGCCGATGCGACCTTGGCCAAGCTGCGCGAGATGGACGAAGACGTGCGTCTCGGCCCCTCGACCGGCTCCATCGTCAACGCCGCGCTGGCTCGTGGCGTGCCCTACCGCCGCCTGACCCAAGGCAGCCTGGTGCAGTTCGGGTGGGGCGCCAAGCAGCGCCGCATCTGGGCGGCCGAGGTCGACGCGACCAGCGCCGTCAGCGAATCGATCGCGCAGGACAAAGACCTGTCCAAACGCCTGCTGCAATCGGCCGGTGTGCCGGTGCCCATCGGCGCTCCGGTCGACTCGGTCGACGAGGCCTGGGCAGTGGCCGAAGAGATCGGCCTGCCGGTCGTCGTCAAGCCACTCGATGGCAACCAGGGCAAGGGCGTGACGGTCAATGTCGTCACCCGCGAGCATATGGAGATTGCCTACAAGGCCGCCGAAGACATCGGCCAGGTGATGGTGGAGAAGTTCCTGCCGGGCAGCGACTACCGGCTCCTGGTGGTCGGCGACAAGCTGATTGCCGCCGCCCGCCGCGACCCGCCACATGTGATCGGTGACGGCAAGCTGACCGTCAAGCAATTGGTCGACAAGGTCAACGCCGACCCCAAGCGCGGCGACGGCCATGCCACCTCGCTGACCAAGATCCGCTTCGACGACATCGCCGTCGCGCGCCTGGTGCAGCAAGACCTGAGCCCCGACTCGGTCCCGCCAAAGGGCCAACGCGTGATCCTGCGCAACAACGCCAATCTGTCCACCGGCGGCACCGCCACCGATGTCACCGATGACGTTCACCCCGAAGTGGCGGCGCGTGCGATCGCCGCCGCGCAAGTGGTCGGCCTGCATGTCTGCGGCGTCGACGTGGTGGCTGAGAGCGTGCTGCGGCCACTGGAAGAGATCAGCGGCGGCGTCGTCGAGGTCAACGCCGCGCCCGGTCTGCGCATGCACCTGAGCCCCAGCTATGGCAAGGGCCGCAATGTCGGCGAGGCCATCATCTCGCACCTCTATGGCCATGGCCACAAGAGCGAGGACGGCCGCATTCCGGTCGTCGCCGTCACCGGCACAAATGGCAAGACCACGACCTCGCGCTTGATCGCGCATCTGTTCGCGACCTGCGGGCTCAAGGTCGGCATGACCAATACCGACGGCGTCTATGTCGACGGCCGCCAGATCGACAGCGGCGATTGCTCGGGCCCGAAAAGCGCCCGCAATGTGCTGATGCACCCGGACGTCGAAGCTGCGGTGTTTGAGACCGCGCGTGGCGGTGTGCTGCGTGAAGGCCTGGGTTTCGATCGCTGCCAAGTGGCGGTCGTCACCAATCTTGGCGCCGGCGATCATCTGGGCATGAACTTCCTCAACACGGTGGAAGAACTCGCGCTGGTCAAACGCGTGATCGTGCAGAACGTCGCCGCTTCGGGCTATGCGGTCTTGAACGCCGCCGACCCGGTGGTGGCCAAGATGGCCGAGGCCTGCCCGGGCCAGATCATCTTCTTTGCCACCGACAGGCACCACCCGCTGATGGCCACGCACCGTGCCCAGGGCAAGCGCTGCGTCTATATCGACGGCGACATGCTGGTGGCGGCGCAAGGCTCATGGCGCGAGAACATTGCGCTGCGCGACATCCCGATCACGCGCAATGGCGCGATTGGCTTCCAGGTCGAAAACGCGATGGCCTCGGTCGCCGCGGCCTGGGGCATCGGCCTGGACTGGGACACCGTGCGCCGTGGTCTGGCCAGCTTCGCCAATGACGCCGACAACGCGCCCGGCCGCTTCAATGTGATGGACTACCGGGGGGCGACCGTGATTGCCGACTACGGCCATAACGCCGACGCGATGCGGGCCCTGGTCAGCGCAGTGACGGCGCTGCCCGGCAAGCGCCGCTCGGTCGTCATCAGTGGCGCCGGTGACCGCCGCGACGAAGACATCCGCGAGCAAACCGTCATCCTCGGCACCGCCTTCGATGATGTGTTCTTGTTCGAAGACGCCTGTCAGCGCGGCCGCGCCGACGGCGAGGTGATGGCCTTGCTGCGCGAGGGCCTGGTGGGTGCCGAGCGCACCAGCTTCATCGATGAGATTCGCGGCGAATTCATCGCCATCGACAAGGCCTTGGCGCGATTACAGCCGGGTGATTTGTGTCTGGTGCTGGTCGATCAAGTCGAAGAGGCCTTGGCGCATTTGGCCAAGCGGATCGCGGAAGGCTGACATTCTCTCTGAGCTCAAAAAAAGGCGCTGAGTTCAGCGCCTTTTTAACTTCAGCTAGCAAATTCAGCTGCCCGCCACCACCCCATGCGCCTGCTGGTCGGCGTGGTAGCTGGAGCGCACCATCGCGCCGACAGCCGCGTGGCTGAAGCCCATCTTGTAGGCTTCTTCCTCGAACATCTTGAAGGTGTCCGGGTGCACATAGCGGCGCACCGGCAGGTGGTGGCCACTCGGGGCCAGATATTGGCCGATGGTCAACATATCGATATTGTGGGCGCGCATATCGCGCATCACCTGCAGGATCTCTTCGTCGGTTTCGCCCAGGCCCACCATGATGCCGCTCTTGGTCGGCACGCCCGGCACCGCCGCCTTGAAGTTCTTCAACAGATCGAGGCTGAACTGGTAGTCGGAACCCGGGCGCGCTTCCTTGTACAGGCGCGGCGCGGTTTCCAGATTGTGGTTCATCACATCCGGCGGCGCGGCCTTGAGGATGTCCAGCGCGCGGTCAGCACGGCCGCGGAAGTCGGGCACCAACACTTCGATTTGCGTCATAGGACTGAGTTCGCGCACCTGGCGGATGCACTCAGCGAAATGGCCGGCGCCGCCGTCGCGCAAGTCGTCACGGTCGACGCTGGTGATGACGACATATTTGAGCTTCAAGGCTGCGATCGTCTTGGCCAGATTGAGCGGCTCGGCCTCGTCCAGCGGATCGGGCCGGCCATGGCCGACATCGCAAAACGGGCAACGCCGGGTGCATTTGTCGCCCATGATCATGAAGGTGGCCGTGCCCTTGCCGAAGCATTCGCCGATATTCGGGCAGGAGGCTTCTTCGCAGACGGTGTGCAGCTTGTGCTCGCGCAGGATCTGCTTGATTTCGTAGAAGCGGGTCGACGGCGAGCCGGCCTTGACGCGAATCCAGTCGGGCTTCTTCAGGGTTTCGGCCGGCACGATCTTGATCGGGATTCGGGCGGTCTTGGCCTGCGATTTTTGTTTGGCGCTGGCGTCATACGCCTCGCCCGTCTTCGCTTCGTGAGTGATGTTCTCGGTCGCCATGCCAGCCAAACTCCATGCTTGTTCAGCGCTCCAGCTGGGCTTGTAGCCGCTCCCCGAAGCGCTCGGCCACAGTCGGCCAATCCGCAAAAACCCCAAGTGTAACGAGGTCCACCGTCGCCAAGCCTGCGTAACCACAAGGGTTGATGCCGGCAAAGGGCTGCAAATCCATAGACACATTCAAGGCGACGCCGTGGTAGGTGCAATGGCGGCTGACCTTGATGCCGAGTGCGGCGACCTTGCCCAAGCCCGCGAAAGGATTGAGCGGATCGACCGGGCCGGTCAGCGCCGCGTGGCTGTGCGGGTCATCCAAACGCACATAAATGCCCGGCGCGCCGGCGACGCGGTGGCCGGTGATGCCGTAGACTTCCAGCGTTTGGATCACCGCCGACTCAAGCCGGAACACATACTCGCGCACAAAGTAGCCGAGCCGCTGCAGATTCAGCAGCGGATAGGCCACGACCTGCCCGGGGCCGTGATAAGTGACCTGACCGCCGCGGTTGGTCTGCACGACCGGAATGCCAGCGGCCTGCAGCACATGGTCGGCGCGGCCGGCAAGGCCTTGGGTATAGGTGGGTGGGTGCTCGCACAGCCACAGCTCATCGGCGGCATCGGGGCCGCGCGTCTCGGTGAAGGCTCGCATGGCCTCGACGGTCGGTTCGTAATCAACACGACCTAGGTTTTTCACAACAATCATGGGCGAATATTAGCGCCCGACTGTAAGGGCAGTGAAAACCGGGCCGACTCAGACTGAGTTAACGTTGCCGCCCAAACGCCAAGGAAACCCATGACCATTCGCCTTCAGTCCTCTTTTGCAGCAACCCTCCTGTGGGCGGCGCTGGTCGGCAGTCCTTTACGGGCCGAGACGGTAGCGACGCCACTGGAGCAGGCTGTCGCGGCCTATGAGGCCGGCGACCTGAAGGCAGCAGCGCGCAGCTTCACCGCGCTCTCGGCCAAACGAGAACCCCTGGCCGACTACAACCTGGCGATGATGCATTTGCGCGCCGAGTTGCCCAAACCGAATCCGCGCGAGGCCAAGCGTCTGCTGGAACGCGCCGCCGCCAAGGGTCTGGTGCGCGCCGAGCTGGCGCTGGGCCAACTGTACGAGCAAGGCCTGTTGGGCAAACCCGAACTGGCCACTTCGACGGTCTGGTATGCCCGCGCGGCCGAGCATGGCAGCGTCGACGCACAAGTGGCGCTGGCCACCGCCTATTACCTGGGTCGGGGCGCGGCGCTGGACATGAAACAGGCGGCGCGCTGGTTCCGTGAAGCGGCCAATGCCGGCGATGTTGGCGCGCAATACCTGCTCGCCTCGATGTATGAAACGGGGCTGGGCCTGCCGGTCGATTTGCGCCTGGCGCGCTATTGGTACGACATCGCCGCCCGCAATGGCGACGAAGCGGCGCCGAGCAAGCTGATCGAGTTGGATCAGCGACTGGCGCTGGAGCCAACGACCTGAAGCGCCTGGCTTAAAGGACGATCTTCACCATCGGATGCGTACTCAGCGTCCGATAAAGCTCGTCCAGCTGCTCGCGGCTGGTCGCCGTCACGGTGATGGTCAGGCCCAGATAGTTGCCGGCCTTGCTGGGCCTGCGTTCGATGGTCTGCTCATCAAACTCGGAATCGAACTGCCGCGCCACCATCACGATGGCCTCGACAAAACCTTCCACGTGCGACCCCATCACCTTGATCGGGAACTTGGATGGGTACTCGATCAGCGACTGCTCGGGCGGAATGTCGGGCGGTAAATTCATCGGGGGCAAATTACTCATGGCTCATTCAAATGGATTGCAATAACTTGGCACGCTGGTAGGCCTCGTACAGCCGCGCGTAAACCGGGCCGGGCTTGCCATGCAGAGCGCCATGGCCAACCGCTTGGTGATCCAGCGTCGTCACCGGCAGCACCTCCTTGGTGGCCGAACTGAGGATGATTTCATCGGCGGAAAATAGATCAGCCTCTGAGATCGGCCGCAGCTTGTAGCCAATGCCCATCTCTTCGCACAACTCCTTCAACAGCTCGACCCGAATCCCCTCCAACACATGCTCGCTCCTGGGTGGCCCCAGCAAGGCGCCTTCCTTGACGATCCAGACATTGGAGGACGAAGCCTCGGTCAGGAAGCCATCGCGCAGAAGAATGGTCTCGGCCACACCTTGATCGGCCGAAATCTGCCGCGCCAGCACATTGCCGAGCAGCGAAGTGCTCTTGATGTCGCCGCGCTCCCAGCGGAAGTCGCGTGCGCTGATACAAGCCACGCCGTGATGGCGCTCGTCCGCCGAGATTGGCTTGGCCGGGATGCTGTAGGCGAACAAGGTCGGCTTGATATGGCTCGGCATTACATGGTTGCGCGGCGCCACGCCTCGTGTCACTTGGCAATATACCCATTGATCATCGGCCTCCACCTTGGACACCAGCTTGCGGGCAATGTCCAACCACTCGGCACGCAACAGCGGGCTGGCAATGCGCAGCTTGGCCATGCTGCGCTCGAAGCGGTCCATATGACTCTCGAAACGAAACAACAGCCGGTCATAGACCGGCAGCATTTCATAAACGCCATCACCAAAGATGAAACCCCGGTCCATCACCGAGATCTTGGCCTCCGCCAAGGGCGTGTACTCACCGTTCAAATAGCAAAAGACATCGGGTAATGCGTTATTCATGCTGCTCTCCTGATCCGCCCAAAGCTTGGTTCCGCGCCGCCCTGTTTGCTCACTTGATCCAGAGTCGGATCGCATCCCAAGCGCGGCCAAAAATCCCCGCCATGGGCACCGCCTCTTGCACCACCAAGGGCACCTCGGCCACGGCAGCACCGGTCGCCGTGGTGACCTTCAGCGTTCCAACACGCTGACCCTTGGTCAGCGGCGCGACCAGCGGGTCGGTGCGCTCGACCTTGGTCTGCAACTTGCCGCCTTCACCGCGTGGCACCGCCACAAACACCGGTCCGCTCGCACCCAGCTTCGCTTCTGGGACAGCACCTTTCCACACCGGCACGGTATTGATCGCCTGGCCGTTGTCAAATAAACGCACCGCGTCGAAGGCCGAATAGCCCCAGTTCAGCAGCTTCTGGCTTTCGCTGGCGCGGGCTTCCTTGGAGGCCGTACCCATCACCACACTCAGCAAACGGCGCTTGCCATTGGGGAATTCACGCTGCGCACTGGCCACCAGGCAGTAGCCGGCCGCCTCGGTATAGCCGGTCTTCATGCCGTCGACGCTGGGGTCGCGGCGCAGCAGCAGATTGCGGTTGTCTTGGCGAATCTTGTTGAAGGTGAAGTCGCGCTGCGAGTAATAGGCATAAAACTCGGGGAAGTCACGAATCAGGTTGGAGCCGATGACGGACAGATCGCGTGCACTGCTGCGATGTCCCGGTTCGGTCATGCCGGTGACGTTCTTGAACTCGGTATTCTTCAAGCCCCAGGCCTGCGCCTGGCGATTCATCATCGCCACGAATTGCTCCACCGTGCCACCCACACCTTCGGCCAAGGCGACCGACGCATCATTGCCGGACTGGATGATCATGCCGCGCAGCAACTCATCCACCTTGGGCGTCATCGTCGTGTCGATGAACATAAAAGACGGATCGCCCTTGCGCTCATCCCAGGCTCGCTTGGAGATCGTCAGGGTCTGGTCCAGCGTCAGGCGTTTGTCGCGCAGCGCGCCGAACACCACATAGGCGGTCATCAGCTTGGTCAGTGAGGCCGGGTCGTTAGGGGTGTCGGCATCGCGCTCGGTCAAGACCTTGTTGGCCGTCATGTCCAGCAGCAAGAAGCTGCGGGCGGCAACCTCGGGCGGTTGAGGCGCCTGAGCGTGAACAGAAAACGCGCCGGCAGCGGCCAGCACAAAGACAATCAATCGTTTCATCAGGGGGTCTCGAACACCAGGGGGAAGAATCAAATCTGCAAAGTCTGCCAATTGCGCACAATGATGTTTTTGAGCAGCGGCAACTGGCCATGGAAAAAATGCCCGACACCTGGCACGACGACAACCGGGAGCGCTTGTGGCCGCGCCCAGTCGAGCACCGAGGCAAGCGGCACCACATCGTCGACCTCACCGTGTATCACCAACGTTTCGGCGGGCACCGGCGCGGTATCGAATCGGCTGGTCGCCGGGCCGACCAGCACCAAGCGCTCGGCCGCAAGTCCTTCGGGCAAGCGCCTCGCGGCTTGCGAGGTAATAAAAGCACCAAAGGAAAACCCTGCCAGCACAAAAGTTTCGCCAGGGTCTCGCAAAGCGGCCAGCACGGCCAAAGCATCTTCAATCTCGCCCTGGCCTGCATCCCAGCCGCCTTCGGACTTGCCGATGCCGCGAAAATTAAAGCGCACCGAGCGGTAACCTAACTGGACAAAGGCACGGGCCAGGGTCTGCACCACCTTGTTGTCCATGGTGCCGCCCTGGGTCGGGTTGGGGTGGCAAACCAGGGCCATGCCGCGCAGTCGGCCTTCAAAAGAGTCGGGCGGCGTGTCGATCGCAACTTCGATCAAGCCGGCAGGGCCGGCGATCAGCCGCTTCTCGGTTTGAGAATTCATCGTCTACAGACCCACGTCATCGGGCAAGACCAGGCGCTCCACGACCTGGCCATTTTTCAAATGTTTGTCGACGATTTCATCGATGTCGCTGTTGTCGACATAGCTGTACCAGATCGCATCCGGGTAGACCACAGCCACCGGCCCGCCGGCGCAGCGATGCAGGCAACCGGCCTTGTTGACCCGCACCCCGCCGACATCGGCCAAGCCCAACTCGCGAACCCTGGATTTACAGTGATCGAAACCTGCTTGGGCGTCATGTTGAGCGCAGCTGTTTTTGCCGCTCTCGCGCTCATTCAAGCAGAAGAAGATGTGGCGTTCAAAATAACTCATGCCCCCATTGTAGGGAGGGCCGGCATTTCAGAGCTTGCGCCTGGCCATTAAGTTGAGCAGACAGGCCACCGCCGCAAATGGCCACACCCAGCCAATCCACTCCGCCAGCCCATAGAGATTGATGAAACGCCCCTGCTCCCAAGTCTGCAAGCGCTGCACCAGATAGGGGTCGGCCGGCGTTTGGCTGACCAGAGCAATCAGCGCGCTCAGCACCAGCAAGCCCAAGCCGGCGCAAACCAAGCGCGGCAAAAACGTTGCCAGCAAACCAAGCATCAGACCCAAGACCAAGCCCGGCCAAGTTGCCAGCGTCAACCAGCCCCAGGCGTTGTGTGGACCGAAATTCAGCCCGGTCGACAGTGCAGTGACCAAGACACCTAATGCGGCAAGCACCAGCACCAGACCGCCCCGGCGCCTGCCCGGCAGCGCGACCGACAGCGCCAGCAAGCAAGGCGCCAACAGCCCCAGCGCAATTGCAATCGCCTCCAGGCCCGGCGGCAAGGCGCGCGCGGCGTCTAGCCAGTCATCTGCCCATTGCAGCGCCCAGGGTGTGTTGTCCAGCAACTCGACGGCGGTTTCCTGCAAATGCGGCAGCCAACGGCCAAGCCCAAGTGGCACCGAGGTCGGAAACAATAGGCCAATCGGCCAAAGTGCCAGCAGCGCCAAGGCGGCTGCGCTGTGCGGCTGAAACCAATACTCGCGCAAATCATGCCAGCGCCGCAGGCCGCCAAACGCGTGCAGGACCAGGCCCAGAATGAGTCCGACCCAGGCGCCAAGCGAGTTAAGCAGCCAATCCGCCAGCGAGGGCACGCGCGAAGGCAAAAAAAACTGCACCGTCTCCAGCACATAGGAAAGCAAGGGCGCCGGCAGCAGGCCAAGCGCGATGGCCCAGCCTAGCCCCAAGCCACTGCGCATGCCGGCCGCAAAACCCAGCAGGCCAATCGGCATGTAGCCGATCAAATTCAACTGCTGATCGAAGGCCCCGAAATATTTAGGCCAGGGCAGGCGCCACAAGCTATCCAGCGGCACAGCCGGCGGCAAGACCCATGGCCCAAACGGATACAAGCTCGCATAGACGATCAAGCAGGCATAGGCCAGCAGCAACCAGGTGGCGGAACTCTGCCGGCGCGTCATGAACTGATCGTCTAGAAGGGCTTGACCACCACCAAGATCACGATGGCAGCGAACAGCAAAACAGACATCTCATTGAAGATGCGGAACCATCGGTGGCTGCGCCGGTTTGCCAGCAACTCGAAGTTGCGCAATATGCTTTTGCAGAAATGGTGGTAACCGATCACGCCGACGACAAGGGCGAGCTTCAGGTGCAGCCAGCCGCGATTGAAGCCGCCGAAGTTGTCCAGCCACAGCCACAAACCCAGGCCAAGCGCCGGAATCATCAGCAAGCTCATGAAACGGTAGAGCTTGTGTGCCATCAGCAGCAGACGCTCGCGTTCGGCGTGACTCTCCTGGGGCACCATGGCCAGATTGACGAAGATTCGCGGCATATAAAACAAGCCGGCGAACCAACTGGCGACGAAAACGATGTGAAAGGCTTTGATCCAGAGCATCTGGGCATTATGCGGGCGCGGCGGCGACGGCACAGAGAAGGCCGCGCTCCGAGACCCTTGTTTGCAAATGAAGTGAAACCGGCAAAAGCGGGCAAAAGCGGGCAAAAAAAAGCCCCGGCTATCGAGCCGGGGCGAGAAAGCCTTTTCGCTGTCATCACGCAAAGGCTCCTGCTCAGGGAGGAAAAGCAGGGGACGACCACCTTGCGGCTATCATCCGGTGTGAATATTAACAGAATCTTCATAACTCTGTCGTCAAGAGTTGTGGTTTAGTTTGCGCAAATCATCACTTAAGTTGTGGTTTGATCGTTTTTTGCTTCGGAGAAAAGCCCTTGTCTCGCTCAACGCCATTTCCAGCTCAGTTTCCAGCCAGTCGCCCTCGCCGCTTACGCCGCGACGCATTTACCCGTGCCTTGGTGCGCGAACATGCCCTCGGCGCCAATGACTTGATCCTGCCGGTGTTTGTGCACGAAGGGATAGACAAGGTCGAACCGGTGCTGTCGATGCCGGGTGTGGCACGACTGAGTCTGGACCGCTTGATGGCCGTAGCCGAAGAATGCGTGGCGCTGGGCATCCCGGTGATGGCGCTGTTCCCGGTGATCGACGCCTCGCTGAAAACCCCGGATGGCAGCGAAGCGGCCAACCCGGACGGCCTGGTGCCCCGCGTCGTGCGCGCCTTGAAGGCAAAGTTCCCCGACCTGGGCGTTTTGACCGACGTCGCGCTCGACCCCTTCACCAGCCACGGCCAGGACGGCGTGCTGGACGAGACCGGCTACATCATCAATGACCGCACGGTGGAGATGCTGTGCGCCCAAGCCTTGGTGCAGGCCGAAGCCGGCGTCGACATCGTCGCGCCCAGCGACATGATGGACGGCAGAATCGGTGCAATCCGCCAGGCCTTGGAGTCGCAGGGCCATATACACACCCGCATCATGGCCTATAGCGCCAAGTACGCCAGCGCCTTCTACGGCCCCTTTCGCGACGCCGTCGGCTCGGCCGGCAATCTCGGCAAGGCCGACAAAAAGACCTATCAGATGGATCCGGGCAATAGCGACGAGGCGCTGCGCGAGGTGGCGCTGGACATCGCCGAGGGCGCCGATATGGTGATGGTCAAGCCCGGCATGCCTTATCTGGACATCGTGCGCCGGGTCAAGGATGAGTTTCGCGTGCCGACCTTCGCCTATCAGGTCAGTGGCGAGTACGCGATGCTCAAAGCGGCGGCGGCGAACGGCTGGCTCGACCATGATGCGGTGATGATGGAGTCGCTCTTGGCCTTCAAGCGCGCCGGCGCCGACGGCATCCTGACTTACTTCGCCCTTGAGGCGGCGCGTCTGATGAAGCAGCGCTGATGCGGTTTTTCCACATTCGCGGCGATCAGTTCACCGAACTGGGGCAGTTGCCGGCCGATCTGCCGGCAGAAGGCTATTTGTGGCTGACCTATGGTCGGCGCGAGTTCGAGCTGCACTATTTGGACGCGCAACTCGGCCTGCAACGATGGGGCTGCGGCCAACTGGTTGACCTTCATGTCGCCGACCTGATCAACAACCAGTTGCCTTCGCATTTCGACTACACGTCGTGGTACGACATGCTGATTTTCCGGCGGCTGGCGGCCAAGCCGGGCAGCGAGGAGTTATTTGTAGATGATCAGCATGGCACGCTGGCCAGTGCGCAACAAGCGCTGCGCGCGATCGACACCAGTCCGGTCGGTTTCGCGGTGTTTGACCGCGTGCTGCTGAGCGTGCATCCGACCGATTGCGCGGTGCGCGACTACTTTGCCCAAAAGCTCGGCGCCTTGACCGAGGGCCGCGATCTGCGCGGCAGTTCGCGCCTGCCCAATAGCTCGGCCGAGCTGATGCTGCGCATGGTCAACCATATGGTGGACAGCTATCTGGACCTGCGCCGCTTGCTGACGCGGCAAATGCAGACCGTGCAGCATGCGCTGATGGACTCGCAGCGTGAGTTCCACGAATGGCCGCTGCTGCTGGAATCGCGCGACGCGCTGCACAGGTTAGAGGACACCTGCGAGGACCAGCGCAGTGCGATGCAGGAGTGGATAGATGTGCTGGACGACTGGCCGGCCACGCAGGACAGCGCCGCGCTGCGCGAGCGCGAGCTGCTGCGCGTGCGCTCGCGTGATGTGCTGGAGCATATCGAGCGGGTATTGACCCATGTGCGGAGGATGGAATCTTCGTCGGAATCGGCGGTGCAGATGCATTTCTCGGCACTCGGCCACCGCACCAATAACATCATGCGGACGCTGACCGTGCTGACGGCAATCTTCCTGCCGCTGAACCTGATCACCGGCATCTTCGGCATGAATTTCGACACCCTGCCCCTGATTCACCGCGCCACCGGCGTCTGGATCGCCTTGGGTGTGATGGGATTCACCGCGATCTTCCTGGGTGGTTTCTTCTGGCGCAAGCGCTACCTGGGTACGCGCCGATAATTGAAGTTAGCTCGAATAGGGGTCAGCAAAACCCAGGCCAAGCATGATCTCGGTCTCGCGCCCCTCCATGCAGGCGGCCTCATCATCTTCCTCATGGTCATAACCCTGCGCGTGCAGGGTGCCGTGCACCAGCATATGGGCATAGTAGGCGGCAATATCGGTGCCCGCCTCGGCCGCCTCACGCTCGACCACTTCGGCACAAATCACCAGGTCGGCGGTCACCACCGGCTCATGGCTGTAATCAAAGGTCAGCACATTGGTGGCGTAGTCCTTGCCCCGGAACTCAAGATTGAGACCCTGACCTTCTTCGGCGCCGACGATGCGAACGGTCAACTCCCCCGGCAGCTCCAGCGCCGCACGGATCCAGCGCGCCACCTTGTGGCGGGGCAACAGCGTCCGGTGGCGCGGATCGGCAAACTGCAGGGACAAACTCAATTCGGGCTGGCTCATGCGGCACCTCCTTTGCTCTTCAACTTGGCCTCGGTCTTTGTGCGCGCCTCATAGGCCTCAACAATCCGCGCCACCAGCGGATGGCGCACCACATCGGCGCTGGTGAAATGCGTCATCGCAATGCCCTCCACCTTCACCAGCACCCGCTCGGCATCGACCAAGCCACTGGCAGCACCCTTGGGCAGGTCGATCTGGCTGGTGTCCCCGGTGATCACGCATTTGCTGCCAAAGCCAATGCGAGTCAAGAACATTTTCATCTGCTCGGGCGTGGTGTTTTGCGCTTCGTCCAAAATCACAAACGCATGATTGAGCGTGCGGCCGCGCATAAAGGCCAAGGGCGCTACTTCCAACGTCCCCTTCTCAAACGCCTTGGTGACACGGTCGAACCCCATCAATTCGTACAGCGCGTCATAAAGCGGGCGTAGATAGGGATCAACCTTTTGAGCCAAATCTCCCGGCAAAAAGCCCAACCGCTCGCCGGCCTCTACAGCCGGCCGGGTCAGGATGATGCGTTGCACGCTATTGCGCTCCAGCGCATCAACGGCGCATGCCACCGCCAGATAGGTCTTGCCGGTGCCGGCCGGCCCGAGGCCAAACGTGATGTCGTGCGCCAGGATCTGGCGCAGGTATTGATGCTGCAGCGCCGTACGGCCGGCCAAGTCGGTGCGGCGGGTTCTCAACACGAGCGCTTCCGGCGGCAGTTCGGCCGCAACGGCAGGCGCTTGCCGGCGCTTCTTGCTGGGGCCGAGCTCGCTAACGGCCTCCGCCAGGGCCAGTTGCAAAAGCTCGGGCGAGATCGCGCGCTGACCACGTTCATACAGTGTCTGCAAAAGCTGCAATGTCCGCGTCGCCGCAGCCTTCAGGCCCTCGATGCGGAAATGCGCATGCTTGCGCGTGATGCTGACGCCCATGGCGGCTTCAATCTGCCGCAAATGACCGTCCAAGCTGCCGCACAGGTGAGCCAAACGTTGATTGTCGATCGGAGCAAAATCATGGCGAAGCATCATGGCGGAAACGTATTTGGAGCAGTGGAGCAGACACGCATTGTCGCCCGCACTTGCCTTTAATCGGCCAGAGCCGCGATCCTGCACAATCGCGCCCATGCACAGCTTGTTACATGAAGACTCGACGATGGTCAGACCTCATTCATTGATTGGCGCCGCCACAGCGGCCTCCCTCTTGCTCCCGGCGGCCTCGTTCGCTCAAGCGACTTCCGGCGTGATTTCAACCGGAAGTGCCGACCCCATCAATTTATGGCTAACGGCCATGCTGATGATGATGGGCATCACCGTCGCACTCTTGGCCCGACTCTGCCCGAGCGAAGAGCGCCTGCCCTACCTCGGAGGCATGATGTTGAGCGCGGTTGCGTGGGCCTTGCTTGGTGCCGGCACCCAGGTGCTGGGCGAATTAGGCCCCAGTTTGTCGGTCGCCTGCTTGGCCTTGCTGACCCTTTGTACGCTGCGGTTCGTGCTGCAACCTTTCGCCGCCCTGCCCAGTTGGCTGTCTGCGCTTCTGCGAGCGCAGCTTGTGTTGGCCCCGCTCAGCCTTTGGTTGCTGAAGGCCGAACAAGTGGCGAACTCCAGCTTGGTGTGGTCAGTCCTCCTGATCATGGAACTGCTGTTGGCGATGGCCTATTACGCGCGCCTGCACGGCAACGCCGATGCCGATGCCGATGCCGAAGTACAGGACCAAGATGCTCTGCTGGCCAAACACCGCGATCCCGTTTTGCTGCGCGCCCTGCTGGCTTTGTTGACCTCGGCGTTGTCCGCCTTTTTGCTCCTACAGCTTCCCTCCGGCCCCACATCCGCAACCTCGGCCGCAGCCAGCCAAATCTTGCTAGCGGCCGCCGCTCTATTGATGATGGGAATGGGCCTGCAGGCGATCGCCTCGTTGGCGCGAGCCAGAAAAATCGCCGAAATCAGACATGCACAGGCCGAGCAAGAAATGCATCACCGCGTTGCCGAGGTCGAACTCAGCTTTGGCGCGCTGGTGGAACAAAAATTGGAACAAGTGACCGAACGCGAACGCAAACGTATTGCGGCCGACCTGCACGATGACCTGGGCGCCAAGTTGCTGACGATTGTTCACACCAGCGAGTCGGACCGAATTTCAACCTTGGCCCGTGAGGCGCTGGAGGAAATGCGCCTGTCGGTGAGAGGGCTGACCGGCAAGCCCGTGCAATTGCTGGATGCCTTGGGCGACTGGCGAGCCGAGGTGGTCTCAAGATTGGGGCAAGCAAATATTTTGGCCGAATGGGAGTCGCCGGCCGAGGACATCATTCACACCCTGCCGGCGCGTGCTTACGTGCAAACCACGCGGATCTTTCGCGAGGCCGTCAGCAACATCATCAAGCACAGCGGCGGCACCCACTGCAATATCAGCTGCAAGGTCCAGGAAGGCGATTTTTTGGTCGTCATTCAGGACAATGGTCAGGGCATACCGGCCGAACTGGACGGTAGGCTGGACCGCGGCCACGGCATGGCCAGCATGAAGTCGCGCGCCAAGCAAATGCATGGGCAATGTCTGGTCGAATCGGGTCCGGGCTGGGGAACCGTGATTCGCCTGACGATTCCGCTTTGAATAACGTGCATCTCACACGCCTGCATTCACTTATCGCATGCAGGCTTGTTGGCATTCTGTCGATAAAGCCTTACTGTGACAGACCGTGAACGAGCGTAACCCGCGCTCCGCCGCGCCATAAATCCGAGAACGAAGCCGAGACCACCATGGACCATATCCTGCTGCTTGAAGATATCCCCGAAATCCGTGCTTGGCTAAAGGCGCTGATCAAGCAGGTATTCGCCAACGCTCAAATCACCGAATGCTCGCGAGTTCAAGACGCTCTGGCCTTCGTCAACAGCCAGCGCTTCGACCTGGCACTACTGGATTTGGGCCTGCCAGACGGCTCCGGTGTCGAGGTCATCGCCGCGCTGCGCGATCGCCAACCGGAGGCGCAGTCGGTGATCGTGACCATCCATGACGACGACGAACACCTGTTCCCGGCCTTGCAAGCCGGCGCTTTCGGCTATTTGCTGAAGGAACAGTCACGCGAGCTATTGATCGAACAATTGCAGAGAATGAGTCAGGGTGAGCCGCCGCTGTCGCCGTCGATTGCCCGCAAGGTGATTTCCTATTTCGGCAAGCAAAAGCGCCCACAGGCCGCCGCGCCCTTGCATGAGGTGTCTCTGACCGACCGCGAGACCGAAGTGCTGCTGCGGGTCGCCAAGGGCTTCACCCTGCCGGAGATCGGCGTGCAACTCGGCCTGTCGCGTCACACCATTGCCGACTATGTGAAGCAAATCTATCGCAAGCTGAATGTTTCTTCACGCGCCGAAGCCGCTCTCGAAGCGCAGCGCCTGGGTCTGTTTGGCAGAAACTAGCGCGGTGTTTTTCGGCCGGATAATGGGCCGATGATTGGAAGACTCACAGGCGTCATTGCGGAAAAATCGCCTCCGCTGGTCCTCATTGATGTGCAAGGCGTCGGCTACGAGGTCGATGTGCCGATGAGCACCTTTTACAACCTCCCCGGCTTGAGCGAGAAGGTCAGCTTGCTGACGCATTTCGTCGTCCGCGAGGACGCACAAATTCTGTTTGGATTTTTGACCGCGGAAGAGCGCGCCACCTTTCGGCAACTGATCAAAATCAGCGGCGTAGGCCCCCGCATGGCACTGTCGCTGCTGTCCGGCCTGTCGGTCGCGGAGTTGGCGCAGGCCGTCGCAAAGCAAGATGCGGCCCGCTTGGTCAAGGTGCCCGGCGTCGGCAAGAAGACCGCCGAACGCTTGTTGCTCGAACTCAAGGGCAAGCTCGGGCCAGATCTTGCCCTGCCGGTCAGCATGGCAAACGACAACCAGGGCGACATCCTGCAAGCGCTGGTGGCGCTGGGCTATAGCGAGAAGGACGCCGCGCTGGCACTGAAGGCCTTGCCGATCGATATCGGCGTTAGCGATGGCATCAAGCTGGCGCTGAGGGCCTTGTCCAGATGAGCATTCAAACCGACGATTTTGCTGCGGCGCCGATCCGGGTCGTTAGCGCGGCGCCAAGCTCGCCCAAAGAAGAAGCGATTGAGCGTGCACTGCGCCCCAAGTTGCTGGACGAATATGTGGGCCAGACCAAGGCCCGCGAGCAATTGGAGATCTTCATCGGCGCGGCTCGCAAACGCGATGAAGCAATGGATCACGTGCTCTTGTTCGGCCCACCGGGTTTGGGCAAAACAACGCTATCCCACATCATCGCGGCCGAGTTGGGCGTCAATCTGCGCCAGACCTCCGGGCCGGTGCTGGAGAAGCCCAAGGACCTGGCCGCCATTCTGACCAATCTCGAGAAGAACGATGTGCTCTTTATCGACGAGATTCATCGCCTCTCGCCGGTGGTGGAGGAAATCCTCTACCCGGCTCTGGAGGACTATCAGATCGACATCATGATTGGCGAGGGCCCGGCCGCGCGCTCGATCAAGCTTGATCTGCAACCGTTCACGCTGGTCGGCGCCACGACCCGTGCCGGCATGCTGACCAACCCGCTGCGCGACCGTTTCGGCATCGTGGCTAGGCTGGAGTTCTACACCGCCGAAGAGCTGCAGCGCATCGTCACCCGCTCGGCCGCGCTCTTGAACACGCCGATGGATGCCGAGGGAGCGCTCGAAATCGCCCGTCGCTCGCGCGGCACTCCGCGCATCGCTAACCGTCTGCTGCGGCGGGTACGCGACTATGCCGACGTCAAGGGCGATGGACGCATAGTCAAAAGCATTGCCGACAAGGCCTTGGCGATGTTGGACGTGGATCCGCGCGGCTTCGACCTGATGGACCGCAAGCTGCTGGAGGCCATCGTCCACCGTTTTGACGGCGGACCGGTGGGGCTGGAGAACGTCGCCGCAGCAATCGGAGAAGAAGCCGGCACGATCGAAGATGTGATCGAACCGTATTTGATCCAGCAGGGTTTTTTGCAGCGCACACCGCGGGGTCGCATCGCGACCTTGGCGGCTTTCAGGCATCTGGGCGTGACGCCGCCCAAGGCCATGGGGCAACTCTTTGACGAATAGCCACTTCTAAGCTGCCAACAAAAAAGCGACCCGAAGGTCGCTTTTTTCAATCCGTCGCGAACGATCAGAAGTTGTGGCGAATGCCGACTGCGAAAGAGTCGAACTTGCCCTTGTCACCCTTGGTTGGCTCCTGCGCTGTGTAGAAGCCATACACCTTGGTACGCTTGCTCAGGTTGTGGTTGTACCCCAACGTATATTGCGTACCGCCTGTGTTGCAAAGATTGGACACTGGGCAAGCCGTACCGCCACCCTCGGTGCCGCCGACGTTGACGTGAAACTCGGAGGCTCCCATGGTGTACATGCCAGAGACCCGACCAATGTTGCGCTTTGCCTTGGTGCCAACTGCAACCTTGTTGTCTTCAACTTGCCAATAAGCGCCGAAGGTGAAGGCACCCATTTCATACAGACCGCGAATAGCGAATTGGTTACCGTCACCTTGCTTGCCGTAACCAGCGCCCAAATGGATAGGGCCCATGTCGTAGTTGGCGGACAAGTCGAACGCACGCTTGGGACCACCCTCGCCAGCGCTGGCAGTAATTTCTGCAGTGAACCCTGCGTAGTTAGGGGTGAAGTAACCGATCTTATTTTCCTCCCTGAAAGCCGTACCGAATGCGTACAGGTTATCCGAGGAAGTGCCGGTGTCATGGTTGTGCATGCTGATGTAGTCAGCCGTGGCGAAGTAAGAACCGTTGGTCCAACGACCCAGCTTGACAGCACCAAAGGAGCCGCTCAACTGAACGGCTGCTTCACGATTCCAGAAAGGTCCATTGGCAGCGCCGGTATCCGATTTCAGACCATGCTCCAAGAAGAACTGAGCCTTCAGGCCGCCACCCAGATCTTCCGTGCCCTTGAAACCCAGGCGCGAACTGTTGTTCTGCACTGCAACAACGCGGTCGCCGCCATTGTTGGACTGGCTCTCAACCGAGGTATTGATCCGGCCCCACAGGGTGACCGAGCTTTGTGCGAATGCGGCGGGTGCGGCGAAGGCTGCAATAGCGGCCACGAGAGCGATCTTTTTCATCGTTTACCTTTGTGAGTTGAATTAGAACTGAGCAAGTACGCCCGGTCTTCTGCGTAATGTGACGCGAGTATAGAAGTGCCAAGCGGGAGCGCCAGTGGGGCGACGCGAAATTGCAACACTTCGCGGCTATACCTAGCAGCATGCGGTTTAGCACTTGCCATAGCCAAACGAAAACGGCCGAAATCCTAACGTTCTGAGCCCTGCTCAAGCGGTTCCAAATGGCCGCTATCGTGCCAACCGACCAAACTGAAACCTGCTGGCGTGAAAAGCAGGCGATTGACCGCGGCATTACCCAATACCCAGCTGCGCGGAGCTTGCAGGGAGAGTCGCGCCGCTGCGCGGTAGAGACAATCCAAGACGCCACCGTGGGTGACGATCGCGATGGTCTCGCCCGGATGATTCAAGGCGATACGCGTCAGCGCCGCAACGCTGCGCTGGTAAAAATTACCCAGCGTTTCACCGCCTTCGGCACCGAAATCGGCGTCCCGCCTTCGCCACCTTTCGCTTTGAACCGGCCACCGCTCCGCGATTTGCTCCCAGGTCAGGCCCTCAAAGATGCCGAAACTCCGCTCCCTTAACAAGGGATCCAGTCGCAGTTGACAGGATGGATGGGCATGGGCAACTACCGCCTGAGCGGTCTGCTGGGCGCGCAACAGATTGCTCGTATAGACCGCATCGATCGCCTGCTCACGCAAGGCAAGCCCCAGCAAGCGCGCCTGGGCATGGCCAAGTTCACTGAGCGCAATATCGGTATGCCCTTGAATCCGCTTGGCCCGATTCCATTCGGTCTCGCCATGCCGAATCGCCAGAATCTGGGTGCTGCGGTCCAAAGGCATCGCCTCAGACTCCCCAGAAAACATCTTGCCCCGCCTCCAGGCTATGGCGCATTAGCTCCCGCAATGGCCAAACACGTTGGCGCAGACTGATGCCTTCTCGGCGAGGGGCACTCAAACCGGCGGCCAGCGCCTCGGCTTGCTGGGCGGCAAAAGCAGCGTCATCTTCCGCAGCGGCCCGCTCCAAGGAGGCCATCGCTTGCGTCAGGGTCGTCACGGCGAGCAGACCCTGAGCGGCCGGCTCGCGCCCCAGCAGCGCCAAGATTTGATCACCCTGCGGTCCCATCATGATGACGTCGGCGCCGGCCTTGGACTTGAATTTGTAAATCATCGCTCACCCTTGCTTGGATAGAGCGCTATTGTGCGTTGACGGCGGTGACGCCTGTTTGTGACGCCGACGCCTCAGACCAGCAGGCCGCCCAATAAATGCATGCCGACACCGCGCGCAGGCAACTCCGGGCTACGTCGCCAGACTCGCTCCTCGAAGGCACGTGGATCGAGCGCTTGAGCGTACAGAAAGCCTTGGAATTCATGGCAGCCGGCGCGCAGCAGGAACTCACGCTGCGCCTCGGTCTCCACGCCTTCGGCGATCACTTGCAGGCGTAAAGCCTGACCCATTTGAATGATGGCGTTGACGATCGCTGCATCGCTGCTATCGCCGGGCAGACCCTTCACAAAGCTGCGGTCAATCTTCAAGCGCTGAATCGGAAAGCGCTTCAAATAACCGAGGCTTGAATAGCCGGTGCCAAAGTCGTCGATCGACATGGTCACGCCCAGCGCCGCCAAAGCCTGCAGTCGCAGCAACGCTTCTTCAGCATCGCGCAGCAAAATGGACTCGGTCAACTCCAACTCCAACAGCGCCGGCGGCAGGCCCGATGACTTCAAGACTGCGGCCACCGTGTCGACGAACTGGCTCTGTTGAAACTGCAGCGCTGACACATTGACGGCCACCGGCATCGGCCGGCCTTGGCGCAACCAAGTCGCGGCTTGCTCGACGGCTTGACGCAACACCCACTCGCCAATCGCGACCACAAAACCGCTCTCTTCCGCCACCGGTATGAATTCACCGGGCGAAACTTCACCTCGCACCGGATCTCGCCAGCGAATCAAAGCCTCCGCACCAATCACCTGCCCACTGCCCAAGGCGATTTGTGGCTGGTAGTGAAGTCGGAACTGCCCTTCTTGCAAGGCCTGACGCATGGCGTGATCCAGGCGCATACGTGACAGCAAGTCAACATCCTTGCGCGGCCGATGGAAGTGGAACGTGCCGCGGCCACTTTCCTTGACCCAGTGCATCGCGCGCTCGGCGCTGGCCATCAACTCATCGGCCGTGCCGCCATCGCCGGGAAACAAGGCGATGCCGGTGCTGCAAGTGACGGTGAAACTGAGCGTGTCAAAACTAAAGGGCCGGGACATGGCGTCCTGCACCCGGCGGGCCGCGTTCTCGGCGCC
Source organism: Roseateles oligotrophus (assembly GCF_025717515.1). Classification (GTDB taxonomy): domain Bacteria; phylum Pseudomonadota; class Gammaproteobacteria; order Burkholderiales; family Burkholderiaceae_C; genus Paucibacter_A; species Paucibacter_A oligotrophus. Next base: position 234,409 of record NZ_JAJIRN010000007.1, on the reverse strand, counting down.
ACGCGCATCGGCTTGGTGGATCAAAAGTGCAAACTCATCGCCGCCCAAGCGAGCCACCGTATCCACCTCGCGCAAACAGCCCTTCAGGCGTTCGGCCACTTCTTTCAGGACACGGTCACCATAAGAATGTCCGAGCGTGTCATTGATTTGCTGGAACCTATCGAGGTCAACATTGAGCAGCGCAAAAGGAATGCTTTCGCGTCTTGCCATTGCCTGCGCATAGTCCACCCGCTCTGCCAAAGCACGCCGATTGGGCAGGCCGGTCAACATATCGGAATGGGCCAATTCCTCGATGCGCTGGCTGGCGGCAAGCTTTTCGCTCAAGTCACGGAAGGAATAGACCCGCCCTACCGCCCTGCCGCGGCTGAACTGCGGCAAAGACACGCGCTCCAGCACCCGCCCATCCGTCAGCGTGATCACATCGCTGCTCTGCAGCAGCGGCGCCTCTTCAATGGCCACCAAGCGCTGCGCATAGCTCTTGCCGTCATGCACCGAGCGCCGCATCCATGTCTGCACCGCCTCGTCATTGCGCTCCTGCAACAGATCAGCGGGAATACCCCAGAGCGACGCAAAACGCCGATTGAAGGAGCGCATGCGGCCCGCCAGATCGGTCACCAAAATGCCATCGGCGGTTGATTCGAGGGTTGCTTGCAGCTCGGCCACCAAGGCCTCACGCTCCTCCTCGCTTTGCCTTTGCCGACTTTGGTCACGGATCACGACCAGCCAATAGCCATTGGCTCCACTACCGCCCAACTGTGTATTCGGCGCGATAAAACTGATGCGCCGGGTGACCCAAAGCATCTGGCCATCGGCATGGCGCATCAAGGTATCCGAATTCAAGCTGGCCGAGGTGTTGCCGGCCGCCTCCATCCAGAACATCGCGTCTTCGGGCGTGCTGACCAAGGACTCGATCGACTGCCCAACCAATTGTTCGGGACTCATGCCCAATAGCTGATGCGCAAGCGCATTGACCGCCAGGATGCAGCGGCTAGCCCCGTCAAGCAACCAGGCCGAATCCAGCAGCCCGTCCAACAGGGCCGCATAAGGTTCGGGGGTCTTGATGGGGGGCGCTAACTGCAGCCTGAGAACCGTCACGCCGCCAGCTCCGATGCCAAGCCCGCACCCACCGGCTCAAAGAAATAGGCAATGCGCGTGCGCGGGCTCAGATAGTCCATCGAAGCGCGCGGCAATTGCTGCGCCTTGATGCTGCGGCGTATGCCCAGATCAGGCTGATCCTCAAGATTAAGCACCAAGGCTTCTTCTCGCGGCACCTTCGGGTCATGCACCATCACGCGAGGCTTCAGCGGCCGAGAGGAATTGACGGCCACGACCAAGGCATATCGGTCATCGGTCAGCTGCACCGCCGAACCCGGCGGGTAGACACCCATCATGCGAATGAAGGCATTCAGCATCGTTGCGTCGAAGCGGTTGCGCCCTTGGGCAAACATCAGAGACAGCGCTTCATGCGGCGTCATTGCCTTGGAAGCCAACAGTGGATTGCACAGGCCGTCAAAACGATTCACCAAAGCCACGATACGGGCACCGGCGCTCATCTTGTCCATATTGATGCGCTGCGGGAATCCGCTGCCATCGGCATTTTCATGGTGCTGGGCAATGATCAACAAAGGCCCGGGCGACAGACCCATGCCTTGTGCAATCGCCACACCCTTGGCGACATGCTGCTGATACATCTGCAGTTCAGGTCCGGTAAAGCTGTCTTCGCGGTGCCGCAAGCGAGCCAAGACCTCAAGCTTGCCCACATCATGCAAGAGCGCCCCGACTCCGAGGTCGAGCATTTCGTCGCGGTTCAGGCCGAAGGCCCGGCCCAGCAGCAAAGAAATGATGGAAACATTCAAAGCATGGGCCGTGCTGCGGTCACCGGCGCCTTCGTTGAGCAGGCGGATGTTCAGGTCGCCCTCGATCAACATCTTGTCCAGCAAGGCCGCAGCCAATGCGGTGGTTTGCTCGCGGCTGTTGCGTGCGTCCTTGGGGACCAGCTCCATCACCTCCCGAAACGCCCCGGCCGCCTCGTTGTACTGCCGCTCACACAGCTGCAAAGCGGCCCGCTGAGCAGCCAGCGCACGCCGATGCGCCTCACGCGCCAGATCATCACTCGAGACCGAGGACAAATCGGTAACGGCAGGCGCCGCAACCGGCAAGGGCGTTGCATCCATTTGGAGCTCACTCTTGCCCGGACTCCAGCGCACTTGACTCAGGCCCAAGCGGCGCAAGATCAAAAGCTGCTCCTCACTATTGAGTTTGAAGCTGCTGAGCGGAAACGGGTGAGCCATCCAGCCAAGATCCAGGTGGATAAACATCCCCACCTTCAACTGACTTACATCGATCAATGGATCTGCGCTACTGTCCTTCATATGATTCCTACGCCTATTCGTTGAGGCGCCCTCCGGTCAAGCTTCGGCAAACACAAGATAAAACTTAAGCACATCGGCCGCCAATCAGCGGCTCAGGGCTCACCAGCAGAAAATCCCGTGTGATTTGTCACACCCGGGGCCGCCTACTTTGGGCCAAGTGCGCAAGCAAACGGTCCGTTCTAGCTCCGCCCCCAAATTCAACTCCTGTGGCCACTATATATAGTCACGACCTCAGAACCCTGGCGCTACTGACCGGAAGCGTGCATAAATCCAGCAGAACGCCAAGCCATATTCGAAAATTCAGGACGTCCATGAACAATCAGGCCTATATCTGTGATGCCATTCGCACACCATTCGGACGCTATGGTGGCGCCTTATCCAGCGTCAGGGCCGATGACTTGGGAGCAATACCCTTGCGTGCCTTGATGAGCCGCAACCCAGGCGTAGACTGGGAGTCCGTCAGCGACCTGCTGTACGGATGTGCCAATCAGGCGGGCGAGGACAACCGCAACGTCGCTCGCATGTCGGCCTTATTGGCCGGCCTGCCGCTGGCAGTACCGGGGGCGACCATCAATCGTCTATGCGGCTCGGGCATGGATGCGATCGGTTCAGCCGCACGCGCGATTCGGGCCGGAGAAGCCGGCCTGATGTTGGCCGGCGGCGTCGAAAGCATGAGTCGCGCACCCTTCGTCATGCCCAAGGCCGAAACAGCGTTCTCTCGCAGCAATACGGTCTACGACACCACCATCGGGTGGCGTTTCGTCAATAAACTGATGAAGGAGCAGTACGGCGTCGATTCGATGCCGGAAACGGCCGAAAACGTAGCCAGCGACTTTGGCATCAGCCGCGCCGACCAGGATCTGATGGCCTTGCGCAGTCAGATGAAGGCGGTAGCGGCCCAGCAGTCAGGTTACTTCGAAGCAGAGATCACCCCGGTCTTGATCGCCCAAAAGAAGGGCGAAGCGATCAGCGTCAGCCGCGACGAGCACCCGCGAGAGACCAGCCTCGAGGTGCTGGCCAAGCTCAAACCGATCGTGCGCCCGGACGGCAGTGTGACCGCGGGCAATGCCTCCGGCGTCAACGACGGCGCATGCGCCCTGCTGCTGGCGAGCGAGTCGGCTGCTTCAAAAAACGGTTTGACGCCACGTGCAAGAGTGGTCGGCATGGCCAGCGCTGGCGTCACCCCGCGCATCATGGGCATAGGCCCGGCGCCGGCCAGCCAGCGCGTGCTGGCGCTGACCGGGCTGAGTCTGGCGCAAATGGATGTGATCGAACTCAACGAGGCGTTTGCCGCCCAAGGCTTGGCCGTGCTGCGCCAACTTGGGCTTGCCGACGATGATGTGCGCGTCAACCCGAATGGCGGCGCCATCGCTTTGGGGCATCCGCTTGGCGCCAGCGGCGCACGCTTGGTCACGACCGCCATCAACCAATTGCATCGCAGTGGTGGGCGCTATGCGCTGTGCACCATGTGCATCGGCGTCGGTCAAGGCATTGCGCTGATCGTCGAGCGGGTCTGAATCACTATCGCGAGGCCCAAGTCATGACTAAAACTCATGGCTAAATGAGTTTTAGTCTGCAATGCCCTAGGTAATAGTACCCAGAAACAAAAGTTTACATGGCATACTAAATTCGATGTCTTGGCGTACAGCGCACATATATCAACGCGAATTTCGCTAGAAAAGTTGCCGATCCAACGGTTCTATTTGCGATTCAGCAGCACCAGTCCCTTCTATTCGGACGGTGCTGTCTTTCAGAAATTCAAGCTTCCCCGCCCGACTCGTGGCCTCGAAACTTGGCAACTCCTTCAAGCTGCACCGCCGGTTGGTACAGCTTCGACAAAGCTTGGCCTTGCTGGCCTGCGATCCGGGCTTGCGGTTTTCGACTTGCTATTTGGGGTAAGAAGCCAATCGCTAGTCCAAATATGTCAGCTGCCCGCGTTTTTGAAGATCATGTCCACCTGCACAGTCAAGCCAATGCAGGCACCGATTCTTACTATTCAATTGCCCCCGCCGAGCCAGAAGGCCCGGCCACCGGGCCACTCAAACGTGACTTGGTCGCGGGCCTGGAAAAGGGCTTGGCCGTCATTGAAGCCTTTGACCAAGAGCGCCCGCGCCTGACCATCAGCGAGGTGGCTATCCGCACCGGGCTGACCCGTGCCGCTGCCAGGCGCTACCTGCTAACCTTGACCCATCTTGGCTTTGTGTCTCAAGACCGCAAGATGTTTGCGCTGACCCCGCGGGTCTTGCGTCTGGGCCAAAGCTATATGCATTCGGCCCGCTTGCCGCGAATCATTGAGCCCGAATTGCACAAATTGGCCTATGCGTTGAAGGAAGCCAGTTCGGCCGGCGTACTGGACGGAAATGACGTGATTTGCATTGCTGCCACCGGCTCCGGGCGCCTCGTTTCGCCCAAGCTGCAAACCGGCACCCGCGTCCCGGCCAACTGCTCCGGCAATGGCCGCATCATGTTGGCCGCCTTGCCTCCCAATGAGTTCGATGCCTGGCTCGCCCGCCAGCAGCTCAGCGCACTGACGACGCACACCATCACCCACCCGGAGAGGCTGAGCATCGAGATCGCCCGGATCCGCTCACTGGGCTATGCCTGTATCGATCAAGAGCTGGAGTTGGGCCTGCGCACGGTCGCCGTGCCGCTGAGAAACTACCGCGGCGAAGTGGTGGCAGCAATGAACATCAGCGCCCACGCCTCGCGCATGAGCATGGATCAACTGGTCGAGCAATGCCTGCCACCCTTGCTGCAAACGCAAGCACATCTGCGCATGTTGTTGTAGTTAGCGTGCAGCGCTCCAACGTCGCTGCTGCAGCAAGGGGCTGACCCGGTAGCGCTCGCTGCGGTAACCGGCAAACAGCCCGTCCAGCAAAGCCACCACCGCCTCCGCACCGACCGAACTCAGCCACTCAAACGGCCCGGCCGGATAGTTGACGCCGAGCTTGCAAGCGAGGTCGGCCGAGGGCTCGTCGCAAACGCCCTGCCAGACCGCGTCTGCCCCTTCGTTGACCAGCATCGCCACCGTACGCGCCACCGCGAGTCCGGGCACATCGCGCAGCTGCAAGGGCTCCCAGCCCAAAGTGCGCCAGACATCTTCGACCGCCGCCACGCCCGCCGGGCTGACACGCGGCGCAAAGGCCAGGGCCAGGCCGTCGATCCGGTCGGGCGCCAAGGGCCAGTCCATCACGGCCAATTCCGGGTGGTGCCATTCGACCGCCAGCTGCGCCGCGCTGACGCCACTGCTCAGGTGCACATGCACGTCGCCGATCACCAGCCCATTCCAATCGGCCGACTCACCGCGCGTGTAGCTCAAGCCCTTTAAATCCAGGCAAGCGGCCAGCCGGTCGGCCAAAGCGCCCCGCCCGACCACACCGATAGCGGCCAAGCCCTGCTGCGGCGCCGCGACCTTGGCCGCAGCCTCGGGCAGGCCCACATAAAAACCCTTGCCCGCTTTGCGACCCAAACGCCCGCCATCAACCAAGGCCTTTTGCACCAGCGACGGCATATAGCGTTTGTCGCCAAAGTTGGCCTCGAAGACCGACTGCGTGACCAAGAAGTTGGTGTCGTGGCCGATCAGATCCATCAATTCGCAAGGCCCCATGCGAAAGCCCGCGCTGCGCAAGGCGCGGTCAATCTGCGCCGGCGTGCCCGCCTGCTCTTGCAGCAAGGCCAGCGCCTCGGCATAAAAAGGCCGGGCAATGCGGTTGACGATAAAGCCCGGCGTCGACTTGGCATGCACCGGTGTCTTGCCCCAGCGCCGCGCCAGCGACTCGATGGTCTGGGCCACGCCGGCGTCGGTCTCGGCGCCCCAGACCACCTCGACCAACTTCATCAGCGGCACCGGATTGAAGAAATGCATGCCGACCAGTCGGCTCGGATGGCTCATGCCGTTGGCCAAGGCCGTTACGCTGATCGATGAGGTGTTGGTCGCGATGATGGCGGCCTCGCCCAACAAGGCATCCAACTCGCGCAACAGCGCCTGCTTGGGCTCCAGCTTTTCGACGATGACCTCGATCACCAGGGCCGCATCTTTCAATTCGGCCAAGCTCAGGGCCGGCTGAATCCGCGCCAGCACCGCCGCGCATTCGTCCGCCTCCATGCGGCCCTTGGCCACCAAAGCCTCCAGCGCCTTGGCCGTCTGCGCGATCGCGGCCGCCGCCGCACCTTCGCGCAAATCCAAAAGCAGCACCGCATGCCCGGCCTGCGCTGCGACCTGGGCAATCCCCGCGCCCATGATGCCGGCGCCGACCACGCCAATCAATGCCGGCGATGCGGACGCCACCGCCCATTGTTTTGCTTCACTCATTTCAAACCCTAACGCAGTATTTACTTGCCAATCCAGGCCGCCGGCCGCTTGGCCAAAAAGGCGGAAAAACCCTCGCGCGCCTCGTCGCCGGTACGCACACGCGCAATCGTCTGCGCCGTCAACTCACGCACCTCGGCCGTCACGGGACCCACTTCCATTTGCGCAAACAAGGCCTTGATCTCGGCCTGCGCCTGCGGCCCACTGGCCAGCAAGTCGCTCACCCAACGCTCCATCGCGGCATCCAGATCACCGGGCTCCACCACCTCATGTAGCAAGCCCATGTGCAAGGCCTCGGCCGCACCGACCCGGCTCGCCGTGAGTGCGAGTCGGCGCGCCTGGCGCGGACCGACCGCATTGAGCACATAGGGGCCGATGACCGCGGGCAAGATACCAAAGCGCGCCTCGCTGACGGCGAACTTTGCGTCGACGGTCGCGATGGCGATATCGCAGGCGCAGGCCAGGCCCACGCCGCCGCCCAAGGCCAGGCCCTGGATACGGGCCAGGGTCGGCTTCGGGCATTCGGCCAGTTGCCGCAGCATCTCGGCGAAGCGCCGGGCATCGGCCAGATTGGTCTGCTCGGACGCCGCCGCACGGCGCATCCATTCGATATCGGCGCCGGCGCTGAAGGCCTTGCCGGCACCTGCCAGCACGATCACGCGCACGCCGGGATCGGCGATGCAATGCCCAACGGCCTGCGTCAACTCCGAAATCATCACCTCGTTGAAGGCATTGAACACCTCCGGCCGCGTCATTGTGATGTGGGCCACGCCGCGGGCGTCGACCGCAATCGTCAATGTCTCCATGTCTGAAACTCCTTGTAATCCGCCCAGTATCGCAGCCTGCCTCGCCGCTCCGGGGCCCGATTCAAGCGGCACAATGCCGGCATGAACGTCGTCATCCCCATCCATACCGAAACCAGCCGCCGCCCCGCCAAAGGTGGCGGCCTGCGTGGCCGCCAAGCCAGCCCTAGCGCGATCGAAGCCATGCGGGCGCTGCTCGGCGATGCCCCCAGGCGACGGGATCTCTTGGTTGAACATCTGCACCGGATTCAAGATGCACAAGGCCATCTGAGCGTCGACATGCTGGCGGCGCTGGCCGAGGCCATGAAGCTCTCGCAGGCCGAGGTTCATGAGGTGGCGAGTTTTTATCACCATTTCGACATCGTCTACGAGGGCGAGCAAGCCCCTGCCCCGCTGAGCTTGCGCGTTTGCACCTCACTCGGCTGCTCGATCGCCGGCAGCGCCGGCTTGAGCCTCGAACTGCGTACCTTGCTGGCCGAGCAAAGCGGCGTGCGGGTGATCGAGGTGCCCTGCGTCGGGCGCTGTGAACAGGCGCCGGTCGCCGTCATCGGTCAGCGGCCACTCGGGCATGCGACGGCGGCCGAAGCCCTCAAGCTGCTGCAACAAGGCCAGCACCAAGACCCGCTCCCCGCCTACCAGCCTCTTGCAGGCTATCTGGCCCTGGGCGGCTACCGCTTGCTCGATGAGTTACTGATTGGCGCACGCAGCATTGACGCGACGATTCACACGCTCAGCGAATCCGGCCTGCGTGGCCTAGGCGGCGCCGGCTTTCCACTCGGGCGCAAATGGTCCATCGTGCGCGCACAAGCCGCGCCCCGGCTGATGGCCGTCAATATTGACGAGGGCGAACCCGGCACCTTCAAGGACCGCTACTACATGGAGCGCGAACCCCATCAATTTCTGGAGGGGATGTTGATCGGCGCGCATTGCGTAGCCGCCGAGGCCATCTACATCTATCTGCGCGACGAATATCACGCGCTGCGCCAAGTGCTGAGCGAAGAGATTGCGGCCTTGCAAGCCTTGCGCAGCGGCCTGCCGACGATCGAGCTGCGGCGCGGCGCCGGCGCCTATATCTGCGGCGAAGAGTCGGCGATGATCGAATCGATCGAGGGCAAACGCGGCTGGCCGCGCCAGCGCCCGCCTTATGTGGCCGAGCGCGGCCTGTTTGGCCGGCCGACCTTGCAACACAATATCGAGTCGCTGCATTGGGTGCGGACCATTCTGGAGCGCGGTGCCGATTGGTTCTCGAACCAAGGGCGGCACGGCCGCAAAGGCCTGCGCTCGTTTTCGCTCTCGGGTCGGGTCAACAAACCCGGCGTCTACCTGGCGCCGGCTGGCATCACCGCGCAGGAATTGGTCGATGAGTACGGCGGCGGCATGTTGGCGGGTCACCGGCTATATGGTTACTTCCCCGGTGGCGCGTCGGGCGGCATGCTGCCGGCCAGCCTTGCCAATGTGCCGCTGGACTTCGACACCTTGCAAGCCCATGACTGCTTTATCGGCTCGGCCGCGGTGATTGTTTTCTCTGACCAGGACAGCGCCCGCGATTTGGCCCTCAATGCGATGGAGTTCTTCGAGCATGAGAGCTGCGGTCAATGCGTGCCCTGCCGTGAAGGCACGCAAAGAGCCGTCGAGTTGATGCGTCAGCCGGTCTGGGATCAAGCACTGCTGGAGGATCTGGCTGCGGTGATGGCCGATGCGTCGATCTGCGGTCTCGGTCAGGCCGCGCCCAACCCATTGCGCTGCGCGATGCGCTATTTCCCGCAAGAGTTCAGCGCCGGAGCCGCTCATGAGTGAGATCAACTTCAGCCTCGACGGCCAGGCCCTGCAGGCCCAAGCCGGCGAAACAATTCTGAGCGCCGCGCGGCGCCAGGGTTTCAGCATCCCCACGCTGTGCCACCAGGATGGCCTGAACCCGGCCGGCAATTGCCGCGCCTGCGTGGTCGAGATTGACGGCGAACGGGCGCTCGCGGCGTCATGTTGCCGGCAGCCGCGCGAAGGCATGGCTATCAGCCTGAACAATCAACGCGTGCGGCGCAGCCAGTCCATGGTCTTGGAACTGCTCGCCGCCAAGGCGCCTGCTGAGGCCCACACGCTGAATTCCGAGCTGACGCAATGGTGCGAGGCGCTGAACGTTGGCCCAGCGCGCTTCGCCAAGCCGGCCGCACCGGCCCCCGACCGCAGCCACCCGGCGATCACCGTGCAACTGGACGCCTGCATCCAATGCATGCGCTGCGTGCGCGCCTGCCGCGACGAGCAGGTCAACGATGTGCTCGGCATTGCCGGCTGGGGCGCCGACACCCGCATCAGCTTCGACGCCGATGAGGCGCTGGGCAGCAGCAGTTGTGTGGCCTGCGGCGAATGCGTGCAAGCCTGCCCGACCGGCGCACTGACGCCGGCCAATGGCGCCGCGCTGCAGGCCGCCGACGCGGTCGTCGATTCGGTCTGCCCTTATTGCGGCGTCGGCTGCCAGCTCAGCTACCGGGTCAAGGACAACAAGATTCTGGAAGCGATCGGCCGCGATGGCCCGGCCAATCAGGGGCGCCTATGCGTCAAGGGCCGCTATGGTTATGACTATGTGTCCAGCGATCAGCGCCTCACCACACCCTTGATCCGCCGCGAAGGCGTGGCCAAAGACCCCGCCGACATAGCCCGCGTGCGGCGCGGTGAGTTGGCTTTGTCGGCGCTATTCCGCGAGGCGACTTGGGAAGAAGCGCTGGACCTTGCCGCCGCCGGTTTGCGCCGCTTGCTCGATTCCCACGCCAGCGGCGCGGCCAGCCCACTGGCCGGTTTCGGCTCCGCCAAGGGCAGCAACGAGGAGGCCTATCTGTTCCAGAAGCTGATTCGCCAAGGCCTCTCGACCAATAACGTCGACCATTGCACGCGCCTGTGCCATGCCAGCTCGGTTGCCGCCTTGCTCGAAGGCCTGGGCTCCGGCTCGGTCAGCAACCCGGTGCTGGACGCCCAATATGCGGAAGTGATCCTGCTGATCGGCGCCAACCCGAGCAGCAACCACCCGGTCGCGGCCTCCTTCATCAAGAACGCCGTCAAGGCCGGCGCGACACTGATCGTCGCCGACCCCCGGCGCGCGCCGATGGCCCGCTTTGCCACCCACCATCTGGCCTTCCGGCCCGACACCGATGTGGCGTTGCTGAATGCGCTGCTGCATGTGATCATTGCCGAGGGTTTGACCGATCCGGATTTCATTGCCGCGCGGGTCAATGGTTTCGAGGCCTTGAAGGCTTCGGTGGCCGAGTGCACGCCGGAGCGCATGAGCGAGATCTGCGGCATCGCGCCCGAGGTCTTGCGCGCTGTGGCGAGGCGTTATGCCAGCGCCAAGAGCGCGATGATTTTCTGGGGCATGGGCATCAGCCAGCATGTGCATGGCACCGACAACGCCCGCTGCCTGATCGCGCTCGCGATGATCACCGGCCAGATCGGCCGCCCCGGCTGCGGCCTGCATCCGCTGCGTGGTCAGAACAATGTGCAGGGCGCCTCGGACGCCGGCATGATCCCGATGATGATGCCCAATTACCAGCGCATCGCCTTGGCCGAGGTGCGCGAGCATTTCGAGGCGCTGTGGGCCACGCCGCTGGACCCGCAGCCAGGTCTGACCGTGGTCGAGATCATCCATGCCGCCTATGAAGGCCGCATCAAGGGCATGTTCATCGAGGGCGAGAACCCGGCCATGTCCGACCCCGACCTCGACCATGCGCGTGCGGCCTTAGCAAGGCTTGAGCATCTGGTCGTGCAAGACATCTTCGCGACCGAAACCGCGCTGCTCGCCGATGTGATTCTGCCGGCCTCGGCGCAGCTGGAAAAATGGGGCAGCTACACCAATACCGACCGGCTGATACAGCTGGGCCGGCCGGCACTGACGCCGCCGGGGCAGGCACGCCAGGATTTGTGGATCATCGAACAACTGGCGCGGCGCATCGGCCTGGGCTGGCATTATTGGCAAACGGCGGATGGCGATGGCCAGTTGGCGGCCGAGGCCCCGACGGCGCGCGTGTTCGAAGAAATGCGCGCAGTGATGGCGCCGCTGGCCGGCGTGCCTTGGTCGAGATTGAGGCGCGAAGAGGCGGTGGTCACGCCGGCGCCGCGTGAGGGCGAGCCCGGCCACGCCGTCATCTTCGAGCAGAGTTTTCCGACCCACAGCGGCCGGGCTCAATTGGTACCGGCCAGCTTCATGCCCGGCCCCGAGCAGCCCGACCACGACTTCCCGCTCGTGCTGAGCACCGGCCGCGTGCTCGAGCATTGGCATACCGGCGCGATGACGCGGCGGGCCGAGGTGCTGGACGCCTTGTCGCCCGCGCCCCTGCTGAGCATGCATGCCGAAGACGCCGCCGGCCTGCGCCTGCATGAGGGGCAGGCGATACGCATGAGCTCACGCCATGGCGAGGTCGAGGCGCTGCTGCAGATCAGCCCCGAGGTGCGCCGGGGTCAGGTCTTTCTGCCGTTCTGCTATTGGGAGGCGGCCGCCAATGTCTTGACCGGCAGCGCGCTCGACCCAACGGGCAAGATCCCCGGCTTCAAGGTCACGGCCGTGCGGGTTGACGCGGTGCAGATCAAAGCAACGCAGAACGAATAGCCGAAGGCCCGGAACCTGCCATGCCCGAACATTGCCGTATCGAACCCACTGGCTTGCCAAAGCTGATCTTGCTCGCCGTATGCACGCTCGGCCTGCTGGCCTGCGCCGGGCCACGCCATCCACCATCGCCCTACGCGCCGCGCCAGGACGCCTCGGCCGCCCAGCAGCGCGCCTTGGATCTGGCCGCACGCGGCTACCCCGGGGCGCCCAGACCGGCCAGCGCGCAGCCCTCCACGGTCGAGCTGAGCGTGGCAAGCCAGCAATGGGTGGTCAACGGCGAGCCGCTGACCACCGTCCTGGCAGCGCCGGTTGCCGGGCCAAACCGTTTGCCCCTGCTGGTTTATCTGCCCGGCCTGGGCGAGTCGGCCCAAGCCGGTGCGCATTGGCGTTATGCCTGGGCCCGCGCCGGCTATGCGGTCTTGAGTTTCCAAGCGCTGGCGGCCGACCAAACGGCTTGGTCTTCGGACTTGGCCCGCTCGGCCGATTTCAAGGCGCTGGCCTTGCAGCATCAACAGCCCCAACTGCTGCAAGCACGGCTGCGCATGCTGCTGGGCGCAATCAAAGAGGCCAAGCTGCGCGCAGCGGGAGCTGACGCCGGCGGTGACGGCCTATGGCGGCGCATCGATGCAGACCGCATCGCCGTCCTCGGTTATGACCTGGGCGCCGCCACCGCGCTGGCCTGGGCCGCCGGGCTGGAGCCCTTGTCCGGGGACCGGGCGCGGGCCGTCGTCATGCTGAGTCCGTCCGCCCTGACTCGCTCGGAAGCCACCCAGGCAATCGCGACGCTGCCCGCGAACTTGCCCCTGCTGGCGATCAACTCGCGCGGCGCCGCCGATCTCAACGGCCTGCTCAACTCGCCCGCCGAGCGCCACCAGTTCTTTGAACAATTGCCGCCAGACACCCACAAATACCTGCTGCTTTTGAACAGCCCCAGCCACGCCGCGCTGGCGGGTGCGAGCGGCATGGCCGAATCACCTAACGAGCCAGCCGGAGGGGGCATGGCAAGGCGTGCGCCAAGCCAGGCCAGCCATGGCCCCGGTCAACACAACACCATCATGAGCGCGGCGCCGCCGCCCACGCTGCTGGACAAGGGCAACCAGGAGGCCGGCGTCGCGGTGGAGCACATCAGCATTGCGTTCTTGAATACCTATCTGCGTGCCGACCCGCCAGCCCAGAGCTGGTTGCAACAGTCGGCATCCGTCTGGTTGAAGGGTTTGGCGGAATGGCGTTTGCGCTAGCGACTTTCTAAAACGGGTCAATCAGCCGCGCCTCTCCGCCGATGAACAGCCCGGAGCGAATCAGCCCGCCCGCCACCTCGTAGATGGCCACCATATCGAGCTCACCCGGCCCCTCGGGGAAGGTCCGCGTGATGGTTTCATGATCGATCACCGTCGCCCCCTCGGCGGTCTTCAAGACCTTGCGGCTGAGCAGGCGTGCATGCAGATTGGTTTCGGTGAAACGCGCCGTCATGCGGGCGCGAATTTCGGCATGGCCGCTGGCCAGCAAGACGCCGGGATAGGCGTATTGTTTGGCGTCCGGCGCATAGGTGGCAAGCCAGGCGGCCATATCGCGGGCGTTGTAAGCATCCAACTGGGCTTGGATGACAGATTCTGGGTCAAGGTGAATGGACATATTCAGTTAGCGCTGCGTTGCAAAAAGTCGCCCACGGCCTTGGCCCAGGCCTCGGGTTCCTCGACAAATGGCCGGTGGCCGGAATGCTCGAATACCAAGGCGCTGGCCCCCGCGCTGGCCACCAGGGCCTGCCGCATCTCACCCATCACGCTGGGCGGCGCCACCGGGTCAAAGCGACCGGTCAGCAACAAGGTCGGTGCGGTGACGGACTTTAATCTGGGCAGCAACTCGACGCCTCGAAGCGTTCCGCCAACCCGCCACTCCGGGTCGGGCCCCAGCATCGCAAAATACACCGCCTTGTTCATCGCGTCACGCGGGTCGCCGCTGGCGGCCGACTTGGGGCGCTCCGCCGCCCGATTGGCCCAGTACAAGGCGTCGAGCACCTCGCCGAACAAGTCCTGACCCTCGGCGCTACCGGTCAGCTGCCCCTGCTCGCGCAGTTCCAGCACCCGCTGCCAACGCTCCGGGTGATGGCGGCGCAGCCAATCCTTGAAGCCATCGATCTGCGCCTGCCAGCTCTGCTCGCCATGCAAGGTATTGCCCAGAATCAGATGGTCCACCGCCTGCGGATGCTGTGCGGCGTAGGCCTGCGCCACCAGGCCGCCATAAGAATGCCCATACAGCGCCAGCGTCTTGACGCCCAGAAAGCGGCGCAGGTGCTCGATGTCTTGCGCATCGCGCTCCACCGTGTAGCGCGCAGGGTCGGCCAGGCGGGCCGAGCGGCCCCGGCCGATATTGTCGACAAGGATGATGTTGAATTGCTTGGCCAGCGGCAGGAAGCGGCTGCGCAGGCCATAGCCGCTGCCGCCCGGCCCACCCGGGATGACCAGCAACACGGGGCCCTGGCCTATGCTGGTGTAGGCCAGCAGCCCGTCGGGCGTCGCCACCTGATGCTCGCTCCAGGCTGCGGGCTGAGCAGGATCTTTGCCCTCGGCCGACTTGGCCGAAGGCGACGGTGCGGGTATGTCGGTAGCGAAAACCTGCGGCAATTGAGTACTCGCTGCCAAAGCGGCAATCACGAGGGTGGCGGTCATCAGGCGGTGCGGGCTCATGCGCTGGGGCTCCTTCAGGGCGGGAATGCGTCGGTCGAATCACTTGCTGGGCATCGTATGTTTTCAATCCACCGCTGAATAGCGCGAATTTCCGCCCGTTCTGGGCAGTTAAACTTTCCAGATGAGCCATCCACCCCGTCTACCGCTGCAATACCTGGCCGCCTTTCGCGCCGTCGCCCGCCTGCAAAACGTGCGTGCCGCGGCCGAGCAACTGCACCTGACGCACAGCGCCGTCAGCCAGCAAATCCGTGCGCTGGAGTCGCAGCTGGGCTTTTCGCTGTTCGAGCGGGCGGGCCGCGGCATCCAGCTCAATCCCGCCGGCAGCGCCTTGCAAGCCGCCGTGGAGCGCGCCTGGGCCGAGTTGGATCTGGGTCTGCGCGCCGCCAGCGCGGCCGACGGCAGCGCGATGCGCAGCCTCAACATCACTTGCACACCCTCGTTTGCGCAGCGCTGGCTGATGCCTCGCTTGAGCCGCTGGCGGGCCGCGCATCCGGACATCACGCTGAAGCTGTTCACGCTGCAGCGCGTGATCGATCTGGACGCAGAGGGGTTTCATCTGGCCTTGCGTCAAGGGGTGGGGCCGTGGCCAGGCCTAGTCAATGAAGTGCTGATGGAGTCACGCCAAATCGTCGTCGCTACACCGGCCTTGGCGCAACGCTTGGACGGCGCAAGCTGGCAGACCTTGGCCGATCAAGCGCTGCTCGGTGACGCCGAGCAGTGGACGGAATGGTTTGCCAAAGCCGGCCTGGCTTGCAGCATCGTGCCGGCCGCCAGCTTCAATGACGGCGGCTTGCTGGTGCAAGCGGCCGAGCAAGGCATGGGCGTGGCCTTGGTGCGCGAACTGCTGGCCGCCGACGCGCTCTTGGAAGGTCGCTTGCAGCGCCTACCCGGGCCCACGATGGAAGGCGCCAGCCAGCGCCGCTATCACATCGTCTACCCGCCGGCTTTTCGCGAGGAGCCGGCGCTGCGCATGTTGTGCGATTGGCTGCATGCGGAGATGGCCGAATCGGCGCGGCAATTGACAAGGGCCGCAGAGCAGTTGGGCTCTTGATCGCTACGGCGCCGGCGCCGTAGCCGGCGAGGCCAAGGGCTGGCCTTTCTCCACCACATAAACGCCGACCAGCTTGGCCGCAACACTGCCTTCATTTCGAGCACTGTGCACGACGCCGGCCGGCACCACAAAAGCCTGGCCTGTTGCCACATGGCGCGGCGGCTGGCCGGCGATCAAGAGCACCGCCTCGCCCTCCATCACATAACTCATTTCATCACCGGAATGGGTATGCCAACCGGCCACGCCGCCCGGCGCCACTTCAACCCGCGCGATCACCGCCTGCCGGTTCGGCACCGACACATCGGCAGTGGCGACCACGGTGCGGGTCAATGCTGGCGTCTGGGCCGGCGCTTGCGCCAGCAAGAGCGCACTTGAGCCCAGCAGGGCTAATCCGGCCGCCAGCGATTTCAGAGTTTTTGCGTTCTTCAAGGTGAGCCTTTCAAAACAGTAGAGCGGCCAGGCCATTCCTGCCCGGGCCGACTATAGCGACCGCGCTCCCAAAGGCAAGACGATTTCGGCAAGGCGGCTTACCCTTGCGGATTGAACTGCATGCCCGGCGCATCGGCCGGGCGGCTGACAAAGCCATGGCGTTGGTAAAAGGCCGACTTGCCCTTGGCGCAAAACAGCTGGATATCGCTCAGGCCGGCGGCCCGGCAATCGGCCATGATGGCGCCCAGCAAGGCCGCCCCGACACCTTGGCCCTGGAACTCGGGGCGCACGATCATCTCGGTGATGAAGGCGTGCAGATGGCCATCGGAGATGGCGCGCACAAAACCGATCAATTGCCCCTCGGCATAGGCCGCGCGCACCCGCCAAGAGCCGGCCAGCGCGGCTTGGTAAAACGCCGCGTCGCGCGAGGCGGGCCCCCAGCCTGTGGTGTCGTAGAGCGATTTGAAGGCCTCGGCCGCAGGCAGTTCAGCGAGGAGTTCGAATTGATGCATGGCTAAGGCAGCGTCGAGCGGAGAGGCTTTGAACTTTACCGAAGGCTGTGGCTGGCGCCGGAGAGTTCAAAGTCCGCGCCCGCATTCAGGCGCTCAATCAAGCGCAATAAACCGGCCCTGCCCGCCTCGATCAGCCAGAACGCTCTGTGCCCACAGCGACCGGACTGTTTGTAAGCCTGCAGGAGGTCCAACAGTCAAGAAGTCCAGACGCAGGGAAGCTTCGTGGCCTTGGGCCGGCAGGCTACTTGGATCCAGCTGAAGTTTTTTTGCTGGTCAAGACCTTTTTTGAATCCTTTTCGAAGCGCTGCGCCTCTAGGTCCAGGTCATCCACTTGAACCCAGGACTTTTTCACCATGTTTTTCCTCAAACGCAATCTGCCCAATTGGGAGCGCGCCATCCGTATCGCGATGGGTATCGCCATCGCCGCGGCCATACTCGGCGGCCTTACGACAGGGTTCGCGAGCTATTTGGCCATCGCCACCGCCGCCACAATGGTGCTGACCGCCTTTGTCGGCTTCTGCCCGGCCTGTGCGATGGCCGGCCGCCGCTACCTGGAGAAATAGAACCATGATCCGTGCCGAAGCGCAATTGATCGAGGCCGCGACACGCGGCGAGGCGGGCGCCGTCGACAGCTTGCTGAGCGTTTGTCAGCCGGACCTGAAGCGCTTCGCCCGCCGTACCTGTTCCACCACCGAGGATGCCGAGGACGCGGTGCAGATTGCGCTTTGGCAGCTCTACCGCAAGATCGGCGCGCTGCGCACCGCAGCCACCTTCGCGACCTGGATGTTTCGCATCGTCGAGCGCGAGTGCTACCGGCTGTTCCGCCTGCGCAGCAAGGCGGAGGATCTGGACGAGTTGGGGCCGCAAGACATGCCCGCCGCAGTGGCCGTGCCGACCGATCTGCGGCTCGACTTGGTGCGTGCGATGGAGCGGCTGACCCCACCCTACCGCGAGGTCTTGTTGCTGCGCGACGTGCATGAACTGACCGCGCCGGAAGTGGCGGCGCAATTGGGGCTCAGCCTGGAGGCGGTGAAGAGCCGCCTGCACCGGGCGCGTGCGCAGGTGCGCGAGCATTTGATGGCCAGCGGCTATTGGATGAAAGACGGCGCGCTCGAGCCGCGCAAACTCGAACCTAACAAGGACGACTAGACCATGTTTTGTAGCAGCTCGGTTCCGATTCATCTCTTGCGCGGCGCAGTGGCCTTTGCGCTGATCGCTGCCGCTTTGCACTTCAACAGCTTTGGCCCGCTGGGCTCCGGCCTGGCCCTGGTCGCTGCCGTTTTGCTGCTGCGCGGCTGTCCGATGTGTTGGTTTGTAGGGCTTTTTTTGACCCTCGCGAAAAGACGCGAAAAAATCAAGGGCGCCGGCCACTGAAAGCCCCCCCCTGTACGCCTGGCGCTACCAAGCCACCGGCACACTCATGGCAAGCCCGGCTTGACAGCGCGCTGCGCGCTGGCCAAGCTCTCGCCCTTAGGAGGGTGACAAGCCAATGGGGTATTCGTTCGATTTTCAGATGGGCCAGATACACGCGGTGCTGGCTTGGTTTAGCGTTGCCATGTTTTTGGTCCGCGGCCTGGCTTTCCATTTCGGCGCAGGCTGGGTCATGGACGACCGCATACGCACATTGGTGTTTGGCATCGACTTTTTGCTGACCATTACCGGCTTGAGTCTGTGGGTGCTGCTGTATCTGAACCCGTTCTTGCGTGACGGCTGGCTGCTCGCCAAGTTACTGGCTTTGGCGGCCTACACCGTCTGCGCCCACTTGGCCATGGGCAGCAACAAGTTCCATTTGCTCGCCTATATCGGCTCGCTGCTGCTCTTGGCCTATATGCTGGGGGTGTCGATCACGCGCAGCCCCTGGCTGGGGCTTTGAAAAGCCAATTTGACACCGACCTCGCCCGCAAATTCTGGCCCCAATCGCCGCTCATGGTGAGTCCGCTTGAGTCAGCATTTAGGCTAAGGCTCTATTTTGCGAATCACCGTGGTCCTCATCATGACCATTTCGCCGGATTCTGGCTGAAATTCCAAGGACTGCGACGGCGATGCAGGCCAGAATCCGAGGCTTTGCAGCAGCCCATGTGATCGATAGTTAGCGCTTTTGAGCACAGCGACAAACAGCCGAGCATCGTATTTGAATTGAAGCTCATCAAGCATGGCAACAACTGCACAACGACCGATGCCCCGGCGCCAGAATCGGCTGGCAAGTTCGTAGGCCACAAGTGCCCGGCCATTTTGAAGCAACGTCGCCTGGACGTAGCCCGCCGCTTCCCCTGAGGGCAGGCGAACAATCCAATTCAGCCAGGTCTCACTGCCGTCGGCCGAAGCCCGCCGCTCAAGCCGCGCGTACCGTTCTGCCAGCCACTGCGCCGACGCTGGCGGAGAGTTTTCAAATTCATAGATAGCTGGGTCGCTCAACACGCCGAACATCTCGGCCGCATGGCCCGCGACTTGGGGCTCCAGCGAACACAGCAAGGCGTCGATTCTTCTCATTCGCTCGACCTTTTGATTCAGCAGCGTTGCCAGAAGGCCGGTTGACCGAATCGCCAGGCCTCATTCAAAGGTCGGGCTGGTAACGCAACTCCATCGCTTCCCGCGACTCATCGGGAACCGTGAGTCCTGTTTGATCGCTGATCATTTTGCCAGCGCTGGGCAAAACCTCACGATCAAGCTGCGCCTCTGGCCGCCACAGCTTCGCGCGCAAAAAAGCCTTGGCGCAATGCAGATAGGCCGCTTGCGGAACGACTTTGATCACAGCCTTCGGTGAACGCTTTTCATCCCTGCAGACCTCGAGATCTTCCGCTGCAAACGACAGGCTCGCCGAGCCATTGACCCGCAAGGTTTCATTGAAGCCTGGAATGAGGAAGATCAAACCCAACTTGCGGGTGACAAACACGTTCTGAAGCGTATCGATTCTGTTGTTGCCGGGCGCCTCTGGAATCAGCAACTCACCAGACTGCGAAACCTTCACAAAGCCCGGCACGCCACCCCGCGGCGATGCATCCATATTGTGATCGGCGTCCGAGCTTGCCAGAATCACGAACGGTGACAGGCGAATAAAGTCGATGCAGTGCTTGTCGAGAAAGGCAATCTCCTTCTTCACCGCACGCTCCTGCGCTTGACCGAAGTAGTCCCGCAACTGCTGAATCGATTCGATATTCATTGCTGGATGGATGTCTGAAAAGAACCGTCGCTGCGGGTCAGTTTAAATGCCGGATTAGCCCTCATTCGCGCAAAGCCATATAGGTGTACTCGACGCAAGGAAGCCCCCGAAAAAGCGTTTCGACCGTCTCCACTCTTTGCATGCCGATTCGCTCAAGCAGCTTGATGGACGAGATATTGCGCTGGTCTGTGATGCCGACAACTTTTGCCACCGCAGTGGTTTCGAAAAGCAGGGCGATGGTCTCGCGTACGGCTTCGGTAGCAAAGCCCTGCCCTTGCGCCTTTGAGTCAAGCGTGAACCCGATTTCTGCCGCAGTCCCGTCTGCGGAGACGCAGATGCCGATATCACCTACAAGTGAATTCGACACCCGATCAGCGATCCCGACTTGCACCCAAATCCCAGGGACGAAGAGCGCGGCACCGCTCATCTCAGAGATGAACTCAGCAGATTCCTCGTCAGACTGTGCCGACCAACCCTGATATTGGCCCAGCTCTGCATCATGTCGATACGATTGAAACGCTGCCAGATCAAGCAGATGAAGTCTGCGCAAAGTAACCTTTTCGCCGGTGCGTGGGAGTGCTGACTTGTTCATTGAATTTGATAACGGCCGAGGTCAAAGCTGAGCTGCAAGCAGCGGATAGGTATTCAAGGGCCCAAATGAAGCGAGGGCTTGTGGGGGTCTCAGTCTACCGCGAACCAACCTGCGTAGTTGATTCGACCGGCCATCGACATAACGCCATTCATAACCGGGCATATAGCGACAAGACAGCGCGGGTGTCGTTGGCCAGGCACGCAGACCTTGTGCGCCATCGTCGCCCCTTCGGTGAAATGCCCAGCTCAGCTTGCTCGGTGCAGTACCAAACCGCCTTTGAGAAGAATCTGTTCAACCCGAAAGAAACCGGCGCTCGCCAAGGCTTCGGCCTGTTCATCAATGGACATATACAACTGCTCGTTGTTCATTCCACCCTCTCCGGCTGCTATCGTTCGGCGATGACGATATGGGCTTGAATTTTCCCCTCGACGGCGCCATCACCGAACCTTTTGCCGATTTCCGCTACGGCTGCGTTGGTTGCCTCAATAAGTCGGGAAGCACTTCTCGATTCGATCTCGCTTCTGAGCAAGGTGCCTTGGCAGTAAGCGATTGCGGGAATTTTGGGCGATGCTGCGCGGCTCTTCGCCGCCAGGGTGGTAATCACCGGCGAACGAGAAAATCCGCCTTCGAGCAGATGCCGTGCGATCACTTCGATGTCGTTGTAGCCATGGGGAGTTCGAGCCATGAAGCGAGGCTGATCTTCGGGAAACATCTGCTGCAGCGTGAACGTGACGGCCTCCGCGAACTCGTTCTGCTCAATCGCGTCCCACACATTGAAGATGAAGGCCCCTCCCGGACGCAAGACGCGCCTGGCTTCGGAGAACGCCTTTGGCTTGTCGGGAAAGAACATTGCGCCAAACTGGCAGACGACCACATCAAATGTCGCGTCAGCAAACGGAAGCTGCATGGCGTCGGCTTGTCGCCACTCGACGGGACGGCTCGTGCCGACGGCGGTTGCCCGGTCAATCATCGCGGGATTGAGATCGGTCGCAATGATTCGAACTTCGGGCCCCAGAGCATTTGCGAGGTGCCGTGTCACGACACCGGTCCCTGCTGCGATCTCCAGCAAACATGAGGGCCGGCGCATTGCCACGCGGGATGCGAGGTCAACAGCGTATGGCTCAAAAATCAATGGGACCATGTACTCGTCGTACAGCTGCGGAATTGAACCCGTGAAGAGTGCGTCTACATCAGATGCAGCCATGGGCGATTCCGAAGGCATGTGCGCGCCCTAACGGTTGCCGCGAGCGGCGGACACCAGCGTCAACATTGCTATTGCCTATTCGCTCTAAATACGCGTTATGGCTACTCATAACTGAACCCACTGGCGACAAGAGCTTGCCAACGGCGCTGACGGTGGCGATAGAAGAACCAGGCGAACAGCCAGACAAGCGGCGTGAGAACACCAGCGTTGATTTCCACTCGGTCGGTATAGCTGCAGCCTTGCCCCGAGGCCTGGATGGTAACGCGATGGTCCCACTTGGACATGAGGGTTCCACGCCCGTTGTCTCGGAGTTCTACGCAGAAGCGGCCGGCCTCGATCGAGCGGTCCCGCCCCGAAATATTGACCCACTGCCGGCCCATTGGCAGCAAGCCGAAGAGTCGAGTGGAGACGAGGTATTCCTTCTCTTCCCATCGCATAGGCAAAGACTTCGGTTCCACGGGCACAAACCGAATCAATGGGCTGGCGATGTGCTGCATTAGTCGTGGGGTCTGAACCTCCTCGAAGCACCGCTGCGGAGAGCACGAAAAGAAGGCGGTACGTTCAACCAGCATAGAGCCCTAACGAAGCCGCGCTGGGATCGGCGAACTGCGAATGAGGAATGCAATGAGAGTCTGAACTGAGGGTCCACTGCGAGCCCGTTCGAACGATTCATTAGGTCTCATTGCGCCGCTCCGAGCCTTTCTGCCGACTGCCGCTCTCCCATTGGAGTGAAATCTCGCAGACCAGCAGAGGAATTGTCCATGACAGCCACGCAATTGCGCCTCCACTCCCGAGTTGAGGGAAGGACGGAATCTGTCCAATCAAGCGACAGAGGACGAACGACCAAACCAACACGTAACTTCGAATCATCCAAGCCTGGTGGGACGGAAACCGCCGGTTCAACGCGGCTCGATATCCCATGGCTGAGCACGCCAGCCAGGCCGCCCCGAGCGTGGCTAGCGCCCAGCCGAGATCGTCCGCCCGGGTCGGTTGGAATGCAAACCCTGTGCTCGGCTTACTGTGACCATTACCGAGGGCAAGGACGATTGCGCTGATTGCGCCAATGCTTCCACCAAGCAGGTACGTCAACCCAAGCGGCTTGTGAAAACGAAAGTGCCGGCGGCTTGCGCCAAGGTAGAGATTGATCGCTCCGATGACGAGCATGACCGTGCCACTCACCGCATGCAGGAATACTTGAGGAAAGTGGGTGGAGTGGCTCTTTACGTTGGAGAAGGTCAACACGGGCAATGCAATAAGCCACCATGCGATGCCGCCCGAGAGCACGGCTACAGACAGGAGCAAGCCCGCCGGCGAAAAAAGCCAGTTGCGCTGTGATTGTGTAGAGGGCATTGGATTTGAGGCCTAACGAATCAAAGAGAATACCCGCCCCAAACTAGCCGCACTCCGGCAAACTGCATCAAAGAAGCAAGACGGGAAGTTCAATCTCTCATCATCATTGATGGATTGATTCGGAACGGGAAGCCCATGGCTATTCTGACTATCGGCATTGATCTTGCCAAGAACATGTTTACCCTCGACGGCGTCAACGAGGCCGGCAAGTCCGAATTGCTCCAGCCCGCGGTGCCGCACGCCAAACTGGCCGAACTCATCGCGAATCTACCGCCTTGTTTGATCGGCATGGAGTGTTTGATCGGCGCAGAACATCGCATATCGCAAGGTCATCGTCAGCCGTAGCACTACGCAGCGCGTGGATCATGATAGCTAACGAGGCTGTTCAAAAAATCAAAATCCGCAGCCACACCCATCGCGAGGTGCGCGTGCTTGTTTTCGAATTGGGGCTTCTGAATTCATCGATGATTTTTTGTGGGCGCCGAAATTTCGGCGTCTGAGGCCGATTGTGCCGCCTGCTGGCCGGGTTATTTAATCCCGATTTCCCCGAGACCCGCCTTCGATAGTTTCTCGATGTAGTGCCCCATGCAATGCAGGCTCCACGGTGCCGAGGCGAGTCGATGGCCTGACGCATGCGTTCGCTGGGGTGGCTGGGGCCTGCCGCCGTGCCGGCATCACCCCCCCTGCACGCCGCATGTGCTGCGTCATTCTTTTCGCTTCGACATGACTTGAGAACAATTCAGCCATCACTGAACCTTCGGTTTGCTACCGATGTACTGAACCGTGGCGGGCGCGGTGTGCGCAGCCCCTTGGAACAGCGCTGAATGAATGAGAGCCATTCGGCCCGCGAATAGACGCAATGCCAGGCCAGCGCCACCCGATTCGCCCTATCGGCCTTTGCGCCTGCCGAGATTACGGCGGCCTCCAGCTTGGCGAAATCCTCATCGTTCAAAAACAAATCCATCCCCGATTCTCTCAGGGGCGGGCGATCTGCCTCAGGTCCCTGTTCTCGAACGGGTCGGCGTAAATATCCTGCATCGCGGCGCCATGCAGATAGGCCATTTTCTTGGCGCTATTGACCATCTCCGGCGCACCACATAAAAAGACCCGGAAACCACTCAATTCGGGATGCTGGCGCAGCGCAATGTCGAGCGCCCGGCCGCTTTCGCAAGGAGCCGGCGCGGCCTCGCCCGAGATGCAAAAGTGAACGTGAACTTTGTCATGTTGTGCCGCCAGCGCCAGCAACTGCGCCCGGCAGTAGAAACCGGCCTCGCTGCTGCTGCCGTGATAGAAATGGATATTGCCCGCATGGCCGCTCAACAGGGCGCTGCGGGCGATGCCCAGCAAGGGTGCCGCGCCGGTGCCGGTGGCGATCATCAGCAAGGACTGCTGCGCGCGGCCGGGCAAATAGAAGCAATTGCCGTTGGGGCCGGCGATCTCGATGCTCTGGCCGACCTGCAAACCATCGGCCAGCCATTGCGACATCGCACCACCCTGGCGGCGTTGCACATGCAACTCGATATAGGGTTCGAGCGCCGGCACGCTGGCGATCGAGTAGCTTCGCACCAGCCCGTCGGCGCGGCGCAAATTCAAAAACTGCCCGGCCTGATGGGGCAGCGCCTGCTCAGGCTGCAAGCGAATGCAATGCACGCTCGCGCTGAGCGCTTCGCTATGAATGACCAAAGCGGGTTGAAACAGCTCGGCACTCTGCGGCGAAGCGAGATTCAGCTCCGGCTCGGCCGGGCATTGACAAGCCATGAAGAAGCCCTGCTGCCGCAAGGTGTCGCGCAGGCCGCGCTGCGCATCGGCCAGGCGGGGCGGCTGATCCAGACTGCGCAGCAAACAGGCTTGGCAGACACCGCGCCGGCAGGCATTGGGCAGCTCGACACCATGGCGCAGCAAGGTATCGAGCACGCTTTCGCCCGCGTTGACCGCGTACTCGACCCCGTCCAGGTGCAGGGTCATGGCAAGCGACCTAACGGCCCAACACGTCGTTACGCGTGCTGCCGGCCAGCCCCATCACCTGCCCGATCAGATCGGGCGCCACACCGAGCTGCGCCAGCGTGGCCTGCAGATGGCCAGCCACCGCGTCGAAGTGAGCATCATTCAGGCCGCGCTGCACCAAGGGGGCATGGGCAGTGCGCATGTCCTTGCCGGTATAGCTATTGGGGCCGCCGAACACCATCGTCAGGAAGGACTTTTGCTTGGCGCGCTGCTTATCCATATCGACCGACTCAAAGTAGGCCGAGATGCCGGGGTCGGTCAGCACCTTGCGATAAAAGATATCCACGGCCGCATCCACTGCTGCCGCACCACCGAGTTTTTCAAACAACGTCGCATCGCTCATCGAGATCTCCAGTTGAAAAGAAGGCAAGAAAGGAATGAAAGCAGCCCAGATGGCCGTTGACCAGCATAGCGTGTCGAATGCGCGGTTGAATGCGAAAAATACGCCGATTCAGGCGGGCTTTCCCGCCTTGGCCTGGGCCGCCCATTGAGCGACCTCCATGGCCAAAACCTTCAGCTCGGCGCTGCCTTCTTGGATCACCCGCTCCAGCTCGTCGACCCAGGCGGCGCTCGGTGTTTGCGCCTCTTTCAGCATGCTTTCGCCCGCCCCGGCAAGGGCGGCCAGCGCCTCCGCGCCGAGCGTGGCGGCCAAGCCCTTCAGGCTGTGCAAGGCCATGCGGGCCTTGCTCAGGCTGGCGTCATCTGCGTCGGCATCGGCATCGGCTTGGCCCAGCCACTCGCGCAGCTGGCCGGGCAGCGCCGCGGAGGAGCCGGCAAATGAGTCCACCATGCGCTGGTAGAGGCTGACCTTGCCCAGGAAGCGGTCGATCGCGGCTTGCACATGGATGCCCTTTGCTGCGGCGCGTGCGCAGAGTTCGGCCGGCAGGGCCAGCGTGGCAAATTGGGGCGGCGCAGCGGCCGAGGCGGCGGGCGGCAGCTGGCGCCCGGTCAGTTTGCGCAGCACGCGCACCAGCGCGTCCAGCTCGAAGGGCTTGCTGACATGCTCGTTCATGCCGCCGGCCAGGCATTCGGCGCGATCCGAGGCCGACGCATTGGCGGTCATGGCGACGATGGGCAAGTCCTGCAAGCCCAGTTCTTCGCGGATCAAGCGGGTCGCCCCGAAGCCATCGAGCACCGGCATCTGCAGATCCATCAGCACCAGATCGAAGCCGGTCGGCAAGGCCCGCAACAGCTCCACCGCCTGCCGGCCATCGCCGGCAATGCGCACCTTGGCGCCGGCATCTTCCAGCAGCTCCTGGGCGACCTGCTGGTTCAACTCATTGTCCTCGGCCAGCAGCAGGCGCAGGCCTTGCAAGGGCCGCACGCGGGCGCTGCCGGCGCGATCACCTCGGCGCAGATTGCTGTGGCCGGCGCGCGCGGCGCGCACCATGTCGAGCAGCATCGCCGCCGTCACCGGCTTGACCAGAATGCCGTTCAGGCGGGCCTGTTCCTCGGCGCTGCGCTCGGCCAACCGCTCGCGCCCATGGGCGGTCACCATCACCGTGATCGGTATCTCGTCGCCCGCTGCGCTGCCGCCGTTGGCGCGCATCCTTGCCATCGTCTCCCAGCCATCCATGCCGGGCATTTCCCAGTCCATGAAAACGGTCTGGTAGGGCGCAAGCCCGGCGGCGCGTCTGTCCTCCATCCGCTTGAGCGCTTGCTGGCCGTCGGCCGCGGTATCGACCCGCCAGCCCAAGGACGCCGCCATATGTTCCAGCAGCTCGCGCGCCAGCGCGTTGTCGTCGACCACCAGCACGCTGAAGTCGGCCGGCAGGGCTTCAAAATCGTCGTCGACAGGGGTCTCGGGCATGGCTTCGGCGATGGCCATCGTCAGGCCGAAGTGGAAGGTGCTGCCTTGACCCAAGACGCTGTCCAGCGCCAGCTCGCCGCCCATCAGCGCAACCAGACGCTTGGAGATCGACAGGCCCAGGCCGGTGCCGCCGAAGCGCCGGCTGGTCGAGGCTTCGGCCTGCGAGAAGCCGCTGAAAATATGCTGCTGGTTCTCAGGCGCGATGCCGATGCCGCTGTCGCGCACAGCAAAGCGCAGCGTCACTTGGCCGTTCTGCACCGGCCCGATTTGCCGGATGCTGATGACGACCTCGCCGGCGGCGGTGAACTTGATTGCGTTGCCGCTCAAGTTGATCAGCACTTGCTGCAGGCGCAGCGCGTCGCCGATCAGAATCGGCGGCAGCTGCGGGTCGATGTCAAACAGCAGCTCGACCGGCTTCTTGCCCAAGTTGGTTGAGATGATGACGGACAGGTCGCGCAAGAGCTGGTCAAGCCGCAGCGGCTGCGGGTCCAGCGTCATCTTGCCGGCGTCGATCTTGGAGAAATCCAGGATGTCGTTGATCAGGCCCAGCAGCGACTTTGCGGCGCCGGTGGCCTTGACGGTGTAGTCGAGTTGGCGTGGGTCCAGCGCGGTGTTCTGCAGCAGCTTCAGCATGCCCAGCACCGCATTCATCGGCGTGCGGATTTCGTGGCTCATATTGGCCAGGAACTGCCCCTTGGCCGCCGTCGCGGCCTCCACCAGCCGATAGGCTTGCGCGTTATCTAGCGCGATTGCGCCATAGCCGCAGAGCGCCCGGAAGATCGCCAACTCGCGCTCGCGGTAAGCCTTGGCCCTGGGCGATTGTACCGACATCACGCCAAGCAGGCGCTCGCCGACGCGCAGCGGAAAGTAGAGCAGACTGAGCGACTCCTGCGTGCCGGCCACCGCCGGTACGCGCCCGATCCGGTCATTCAGTTCGATGATCTGCTCACGCTGCTCGCGCGCGCAGCGGGCGAATGACGAGCCGGGGTGATCCAGCACATAACTCTTCAGCGGTACGGCCTGTTGACCCTCCATCGCATAGACCAGTTGCACCTCCCCGGCGGCTTCATCCAGGCGCGCGATGCCAAAAAAACTGGTGTCCAGCAAACGGCTTGCATGGCGGTACAAGGCCTCGAAGATAGCCGCCTCATCGAGGCTGGAGGTAACCTCGCGGCCGACCTCGCCCAAGATCTCCAGCGTGTCGCTGTTTTCTTGCAGGGCGGCCGCGCGCCTGGCCTCGGTCCGCGCGAGTTGCTGCTGATGTTCGGTCTCGGCATGGGCCCGGTCCAGCTCATGGCGCAAATGCAAAGCCAGCGCACGCTTGCGCATGGCTTCGGTCTGACTGCTCTTCAGCGCCGCATCGGCCGCCAGGCCGAGCCGGTAGGCACTGGCGAAGTCGCCGCAGGCGGCATGGGCAGCGGCGGCCTGTCTGAGCAGTTCCGGCGTGATGACATAGCCGCTGAGACCCTCGGCCAGCGTCAGCGCTTGATTCAGCCATTGCAGCGCCGCCGCGGGATCAATGGCCAGGCGCGCCAGCATGCTCAAGGCGTCGATCTGACCCAGGCCATTGCTGTGCTGGCACGCCAATGCCAAGGCCCTTTCGGCCTTGGCATTGGCGGAGCTGATCTGGTCCAACTGCAGCAAGGCCTCGGCCTGTCCGCAGCACAGCGAAATCAGGAGATCGGGCTCGTTGCTGCGGTGCTCGCAGCGCTCGAATTGTTCCAGCGCCGCCGCCGGATCGCCCATGTCCAGCCTGAGCTGGGCGAGCGAGCGCAGGCCCAGGCGGTAATCGCGGGTGCTGCTCAAGTTACTCATCACCTGCAGGCCTTCCTGCAGATAGAGCAGGGCCTCCTCATGGCGCGCCAGCTTGCGCATCAACTCGCCCAGCCCGAGCAGGCAAAAGCCCAGGCTATGCGGCCAGCCGGTCGGGCGCGCCAGGCTCAGCGAGCGCTCGCTGGCCTCCAAGGCGCCGTCCAGATCGCCCAGCTGCACATAGGCCTTAGCGGTGTCTATCAGCGCCTGCAACATCAGCCGGATATTGCCGTAAACGGCGCTGGCCGCGTACATATCGCGGGCCTTCTTGATCGCCGAAGCGGGGTCTTCGGTCAGCATCGCAATCACGCTGCGGCCGCTGCAGATCCAGGGCCGAGCGACCTCCGGATAGTCGCCGTCCAGCGGAAATTCCTGCAGAAACTGCGCGCGCTTGCCGGCCGGGTCGCGAAAGATCGCGCAGAGCAGTTGGCGCGCCTGCGCGGCGCTGGCGCGCCCGGTATCGCCGCCCAGGCGGTATTGCTCCATGGCGCATGCCAGGCAGGTGTCGACGGCCGCGTCATTCGCCACGGTCAGCAGGCTGTAGCAACTGATCCAGAGCGCGTCGCCGACGCCGATATGGTCGCCCTGCAGGGCAAAGATGTTTTCGGCCTGCTGGGCCAGCGCTTTGGCCTGGGCCGGTTCGGCATTCAGCATGCTGACCTTGGCCTGCACCAGCAGCAGACGCGCCTGCAAAACGGCCTCGCGCTTTTGCCGGGCTGGGCTGCGCTTGACGCCGGGCAAATTCAATTGCGCCTGCGCCGCCTCGGCCAGCGCCAGCGCGCGGCGGCTGTCACGCAGACGCAAATGCCAGGCCAGCTTGACCTCGGCGCTCAATTTGGCTTCGCCCTGCAGCCCCGCCAAATCGGCCTCAAAGGCGGCGAGTTGCTCATCCGAGACGCTGAATTCGACGGTCGGCGAAGGCGTTCGTTTCATGCTGAGTCGGGGCTAGCGTGAAGAGGGTTGGGTAAGGCGCTCAGCATAAGGGGCAAATTGCTCCGCAAGCGCTCGAAAAGCCCGCCTATCTGGCCCCGTAAGGGCGGAATTGACCGATTTTCAATCCGGAGCAAGGTCCGCCGCCGCCGCGCTCGGCGGCTGTAGCGGCAGGGTGATGTCGAAGCGGCTGCCTTGGCCGGCTTCACTCACCGCCTTGATGCTGCCTTGCAGCAAGGCGGTGACAAGGTTGTGGCAGATATGCAAACCCAGGCCACTGCCGCCTTGGCCAAAGCGGGTACTGAAAAAGGGCTCGAAAATTCGGTCAAGATGCTCGGGCGCGATGCCAATGCCGTCGTCGATGACCTGCAGCAGCAGCTTCGCGTCACCCTGCCCTTGGGCCCGCAGCGTCAGCTGGCCGGCTCTGCCCCCGGCAAAACCATGCAGCAAGGCATTTTCAAGCAGCTGCCCCAGCACCTGCAGCAAGACGCCCGGGTAGCTCACCACATGCAGGCCGGGGGGCACTTGCAGATTCAGTCGCACGCCCGCCGCCTCGAACAAGCCGCGCTGACTGCTCAGCAGCAGCTCGCATTGCGGCAGCAATTCAAAGGCCTGCAGGGATTCGCTGCCGGGATCGATGGCAATCTGCTTGAAGCGCTGTACCAACTCTGCGGCCTTGTGAAGGCCGCGCATCAAGAGCAAGGACGACTGGCTCGCGCTATCCAAATATTGCGTCAGCTCATTGCGCTTGAGCGCCTGAGCATCCACCTGCTGGGCAATCGCTTCGGTACGCTGTTGCAATGTGCTGGCCGCCATCAGGCAATTGCCAATCGGGGTGTTCAACTCATGCGCGACGCCGGCCACCAAGCTGCCCAGCGCCGCCAACTTGGCCTGCTGCACCAGTTGCGCTTGGGCATCGCGCAGACGCTGATAGGCCTGCGCGTTATCGAGCGCAATCGAGGCATAGGCGCAAAGGCTGCGAAACAGCAAGCGTTCGGCCTCATCGAACTCGGTCCGGGCACCGGATTCGACCGCCAAGACGCCCAACAGTCGCCGCCCCACCAGCAGGGGTGCGCAGCGGCCGCAGCTTTCGGCCTCGCGTGCGGCGCGTGCCAGCGGCGAGGCCGCATCGCTCAAGGCCAAGTCGGGCATAGGGCTGCATTGCCCGCCCGGAGTCACCCGCAGCAGGCGCAGCTGTTGGCCATCCTCTTGCAGCTGGGCCAAGACCAAGGCGTCGAGCGTCAACAGGCCGCTCATATGCCTTGCCAGCGCCCGCATCACGGCGCGCTGTTCAAGGTTGCTGGTGATGTCCAAGCCCATCGCACTCAGGCGCTCCAGGGTGGCCTGACTTTGCTCCAGCGCGTCGGCCCTTTGCTTTTGCTCATGCACCAGGCTGCGCTGATGCTCGGCCTCCGCACGAGCCCGGTCGGTCTGGTGCATCACCTGCATCACCGTCAGACGCTGATTGGCGCCATCGTCCTGGGCCTTTCGCCTGGCCTTGGCCGCCTGCCGGGCCAGCGTGTAGGCCTGGCCCATATCCCCCAGCTGCGCATGCGCCTCGGCCAAGGCCTCCCAGAGTTCGCCGGGCACCCAATAGCCCTCAATACTGTGCGCCAGTTCCAGCGCTTGCAGCAGATAGTGCAGGCCCGCACTGGCCGCTTGAAGCTCGGGCGGAGGGGCGAGTTGCGGGTATAGCGCATGCAGGCCGGCCAGCGCACGCAGGCATTCAACCTGGCGCAGCAGATGGCGGGTCTGCTGCGCCAGGCTCAGCGCCTCTTGCGCCTCGGCCTCGGCCTCCTGAATACGGCCCAACAGCGCCAAAGCCTGAGCTTGGCCGCGATGCGCATGGACGAGCATGTCCGGATATTGCTGAGCCGCAGCGGCCTGCTGCAGCGCGGCAAATTCCAGCAGGGCTTGGTCGGGCCTGGCTTGATCCAGGCGCAGGTCGGCGCGGTATTTGATCGCAATCAACTGCCGGCGCTGCAGCGGAAACTCGCCCAGCAATTGCAAGCCTTCCTGCAAACATTCATCGGCCGCGTCCAGCCTGCCCAGACGCCGCAAGGTTTCGCCCATCTGACTCAAGCCATGGCCCAAGAACATCAGCCAATGCCGGCTACGGGCCAAGGCAATCGCCCGCTCCACCCATTGCAGCGCCAATTCATGCTCGTTCAGGCAATTCAAGGCATCCGCCGCATTGCTGGCGGCGGCCACCGCCCATTGAATTTGCCCAAACTCCATCGCTTCATCAAAGGCATGAAAGCGCAGCGCCGCCGCGCGCCCATACTCGCTGGCCTGCGCCGCCAGCGTGCCCTGCCATTCAAGCCATCGCGCCATCACCAGCGTCGGCGCGGCGGCTTCGACCTGGATCTGCTCAAAGCGAGCCTTGCCCTCAAGCGGATTGCGGTAGCTGATGGACAGATGCCACTCCACTTCGGCCAGCTTCTCGCGCAATGGCTGCCGCGCTTGCCCGGCCAAGTCGATGGCCATGCGCCACATCAGGTCGCTTTGCAGCGGTTGGCCTTCCACATTGGCCAACAAGGCCGACAAGATGCACAGGTCAATAGATATCAAGGGCTCGGGCCAGGCTTGCAAGCGCTGTTCGAGCCGCTCGACGGTGGCGCGCGCCGCCACCGGCCCACGGCTGAACAGCGCCACCTCGGCTTCGACCAGCAACAGGCGCATCAATGCGGGCTGCTGGGCGGGCGGATCGGTGGGCGGCTCGTCGCTCAAGAGTCGGCGCGCCTGTTCGGCCAACAACAGCGCTCGCCTGCCATCACGTTGGCGCAGGTGCCAGCTCAAAAACAAGAGCAAGTCCAGCCGACGCGCGGCGGCCGGCTCGGCGGCCAGTTCGGCGTCCCAACGCTGCACATGTTCATCGCGTACGAAATAGTCCATGACCACTCCTTGACTGGGCTCAAGCGTAACCCGACGGCAATAGTTCATCTTGCTTGGGCTTTATCAAAAGCCCTGGCCATACCGCCAAGCAAGGCAGGGTTTGCCTCGGTTCGTTTGTGTCGCTGCCGGTCTTATCCTTGTCCGCCGAGTCAGTCCAGGTCCTTCTCAAACCATTGCTGCGCAGGAGATCTCATGTCCAAACTTCATTTCAATGCCGACACGCCTTTGTACACATCGGATGGGAAGGCCTGGCGGATCGACCAACTCGACGCGGCGCTGCACAACCTGGAGGCCGCCAATAAACCGGTGATCCTGTTCGTGCATGGGCGCGGCAAGGAGCCGAGCAAGAGCCTCAAGGGCGGCACTTTCACCAAGGGCCTGGCGGTTCACAAGCTGGAACTGGGCTATGACGCCAAGGTCTTGATGTTCAACTGGGATTCCGCGTTCGAGGGGCTGCATTTTCTTGACCGCGAATTGCCACTCAGCCATACCGAGGCGGCAGCGAAGGCTTTGGGTCTGGTGCTGGAGGCCTTGATCAAGCACCAGACCGCTCAACCAAAAGCCAAGAAGATGGCGCTGCTGGTGCACAGCATGGGCTCCATCGTGGTCGAGAAGGCGGTTGAGAAGGGCTATTGGCCGGGCGTCAAGGGTTTGTTTTCGGCGCTGCTGTTCTCGCAACCGGATGCCGATGATGTCGGCCATTCGGTCTGGCTGAACCGGCTGGCCCAGCGCGAGAAGGTCTATGTGACGCTGAACGCCGATGACCATGTGCTCTTGCGTTCCACCGATGGACGCATACCCGGCAGGCATGCGCTGGGCCTTGGCACCGAAGATGCGTTGGCGCCATTGGCGACCTATGTCGACCTGAGTCGGATGGGGCCCTTGGGCAAGAAGGATGAGGATCATGAGGTGTTCGGTAAGGGGGCGATGAACGGCCAATTGCATGTTTGCCATTTCTTCGAACAGGTGCTCAAGGGTCAGCCCGTGCAACTGGATCCGGCCGCCAATGTGGAAGCCATCGAGCGCGAAGTGATCTACCGGCTGAAGAGTCGCCAAGAGCCGAGCAACCCCTGCCTGAAAATACCCAAGTTGCCCGGCGATTGAGGCGGCAGCAACTGGCGCTGCATGGCCTGCAATCGGTAGCTTGCTGAGTCAAAAATTTCGGCAGAGGATCGGACCGCCACTCTAAACTCCGGCTGAATCATGAAGAATTCAGCCATTGCCAAAACCGCAAGCCGCGGCCAGACCCTCCGCCCTGGTCTGCTTGATGTCCTGCTGATCGGGACCATAGCCCTTGCCGGCAGCGCCATCAGTTATCTGGGCTACCAGTCGCTGCGCAAGGCGGAGGCCCTGCGCCGGGAGGAAATTTTCAGCGCGACGGTCGAGACGGTGCTGAGCTCGGTGGAGCTGGAGTTGACGCGTGCCGTCGAGGTCGCTCGCAATGGCGGCCTGATGCTGGAACTGCAGCCCCAATTGCAGCGCAAGGATTTCAACCATTACGCACAGGGTTTGACCCGCCAATTGCCCAGCGTGCAGGTGCTGGAGTGGCAGCCGGTCGTGATGGGCGCCGAGCGCACCCAATTTGAAGCCAGCGCCCGAGCCCAGGGTTTGCAGGACTACCGGATCGTGGAGCCGGACGAAAAGACCGGCGCCTGGCTGACGGCGCCCGCGCGCGACGACTATGTTCCGGTGCTCTATGCCTGGCCCGAGAAAGGGGCAGCCCTGGGCTTCAATCTGGGCGCCGACCCGCTGCGCATGGCCTCCAAATTGAAGGCCGCCAGCCTTGCCGAGCCGGTGGCGTCGGAAAGCTTTCGGATCTTGCGCGGCGACATACAGGCCTCGGCCTCGTTTGGCTTTGCCATCACAGCGGCAGTCTTGGGCGAGCCCGACGGCACCGGGTCAGTCAAGGCTCGAGCTTATTTGGCGGTGGTGATCGAATTGCCATTGCTGTTGCAACACGCCGCCGGCCACGCCAACGACGGACATCTGGACTTGCTGGTCTATGACCAGGCGATGTCTTTGAGTAAGCCGATCTACACCGGCATCGGCCCCGACAGTGACTTGCGCGCCTTGACCGCCGACGGTTCTGTCGCTGAATTGGCGGCTCAGGCCGGTGACCGGATCAAGTCGCTGGCGGTTGCCGGGCGCAAATGGCAGGTGGTTCTGCATCCGCGGCCCGCCTACTTTGCGGCCTTGCCCAAGGCCCACGCCAACTGGGTACTGGGGGCGGGTTTGCTGTGCACGCTGTTGTTGATGTTCGCCGCGCGCCACTTGCAGCGGGGCAGGCGTTCGCTGCTGCTGGCGCAGCACAATTTGCTCGATGAACGCCAACGCCTGCAGAACGTCATCGAAGGCACCGGCGCCGGCAGCTGGGAATATAACTTCGAGACCGATGAGATGCGGGTCAACGAACGATGGGCCGAAATCGGCGGGCTCGATCCAAAGGCCTACGCCGTCAAAACAGGCTACGACTGGCAAACGGATTGCCACCCGGACGATGTAGCGATGCTCAAACAAACGCTGCTGAAGCATCTGAGCGGTGAGCGCGCGAATTATCAGGTCGAGTTCCGCCGCCGCCATGTGGATGGGCGCTGGATTTGGGTCTCGGCACGCGGCAAGGTCTTGCGCCGAGACGCTCGGGGTCGGGCGCTGACGATCGCCTGCACCATGGTTGAGATCGGTGAACGCAAAGAGGCCGAGGCGCGCGTGTTGGAGCTCAACAGTACCTTGGAGCAGCGCGTCGCGCAGCGCGGGGCCGAGCTGGAGGAGGCAATGCTGAAACTACGCCAATCCCAGGAGGAATTGACCCGCAGCCAAGCGCGGGCGACGCTGAACACGCTGGCGGCCGGCGTCTCGCATGAGCTGAGCACGCCGATGAGCAACAGCCTGATCAGCGCCAATACCGTCGCGGCCTTGGCCAAGGAGTTTGCACAGGCGATGGCAGCGGGTGGGCTCAAACGCATTGAGCTGGAACGATTTGTCGGCCGAGTCAGCGAGGGGAGCGAGTTGGTGGTGCGCAACCTGGAACGCGCACTGGACTTGATGCAAAGCTTCCGCCAAGTGGCCACCGACCAAGCCAGCGAGCAGCGACGCCGTTTCGATCTGCGTACCTCAGTCCAAGAGTTGCTGGAGGCGCTGGCACCCAGCTTGAGCCTGCAGCCGCACCGGATCGACTTGAACATCCCCAACGGCATCGAACTTGACAGTTATCCCGGCCCGCTTGGCCAAGTTTTGACCAACCTGATCAATAACGCCTACCTGCACGCATTTGACGGCATGGAACAAGGCGGCGTATTGAAAATCAGCGCCGAGGCGGCCGGGCCCAATCATGTGCGTATCAGTTGCCGGGATAACGGTCGAGGCATGGACGCGGCAACCTTGGAAAAGCTCTTCATTCCCTTCTTCAGCACCAAGATCGGCAAAGGTGGCAGCGGCCTAGGCATGTCCATCATCGACAACCTGGTCAACAAAACCCTGGGTGGCTCATTGCAAGTCGAGTCCGCACCGGGCGAGGGGACGAGCGTGCACGTCACCCTGCCTTTGATGGCGCCGCAGGTCAGAGACTGAAAGCTCGGGGCGGCGCTGCTCTTTCTTGAGCGCGACCAGCGCCTTGCAGCTATCTCGATAGAGCATAGATATACGCTTAAAAATGATACTTTCGATGTAGCTCGCGGACTTAAGCTGAAGGCTGTTTCCTGACTGCCCACAGCTCCATGAAGATTACCAAGCTCACCCTGTACCGAGTGCCTCCGCGCTGGATGCTTCTGAAGATCGAGACCGACGAAGGGATAGTTGGCTGGGGCGAACCGGTGATCGAGGGCCGCGCCCGTACCGTCGAGACGGCCGTCCAGGAGTTCGCGCCACTGCTGATCGGCCAGGACCCGGCCCGCATCAACGACCTCTGGCAGCTGATGTATCGCGGCAGCTTCTACCGCGGCGGCGCCATTCTGATGAGCGCCATCGCCGGCATCGACCAGGCGCTGTGGGACATCAAGGGCAAGGCGCTGGGCGTGCCGGTCTATCAGCTGCTGGGTGGCCTGGTGCGCGATCGCATGAAGACCTATTCCTGGGTCGGCGGCGACCGCCCGGCCGATGTGATCAATGACATCCGGCGCCTGCGCGCCGGTGGCTTCGATACCTTCAAGATGAACGGCACCGAAGAGTTCGGCATGATTGACAGCGCCGCCGCCGTCGATGCCGCGGTCGGCCGCATCGCCGAAATCCGCGCCGCCTTCGGCAATGAAATCGAGTTCGGCATCGACTTCCATGGCCGCGTCGCCGCGCCTATGGCCAAGGTCTTGCTGCGCGCGCTGGAGCCTTACCGGCCGCTGTTTGTTGAAGAGCCGGTCTTGGCCGAGCAGGCCGAGCATTACCCGCGTTTGGCCGAACACACGGCTATCCCGCTGGCCGCCGGCGAGCGCATGTACTCGCGCTTCGAATTCAAACGGGTGTTCGAGCAGGGCGGCATCGCCATCGTCCAGCCCGACCTCTCGCATGCAGGTGGCATCAGCGAATGCGTGAAGATCGCCGCCATGGCCGAGGCCTATGACGTGGCGCTGGCGCCGCATTGCCCGCTCGGCCCGGTCGCCTTGGCGGCCTGCCTGGCGGTCGACTTCGTCTCGCACAACGCGGTGCTGCAAGAGCAGAGCATGGGCATCCATTACAACAAGGGCGGCGAGCTCTTGGACTATGTGTCGAACAAGCAAGACTTCCTGATCGAAGGCGGCTATATCAAGCCGCTGCCCAAGCCGGGCCTGGGCGTCGAGATCGACGAGGCCCGCGTCATCGAGGCCAGCCGCAACGCCCCCGATTGGCGCAACCCGCTGTGGCGCCATGCCGACGGCAGCGTGGCCGAGTGGTGAGCCAAGCCCCAATGGAATCGGCCGCCCTGCTCGCACTCGACTGGGGAAGCAGCGGCCTGCGCGCCTTTTTGCTCGACGGGCAAGGCCTGACCCTCGCCAGCCGCAGCAGCGCGATGGGCGCCAGCGTGATGGACGGCCGGGCCTTGGCCTATGTGCAAGCGCTGCAGCAGATTGCCGGCGACTGGCTGCAAGCCAACCCGCGATTGCCGCTGCTGGCCTGCGGCATGGTCGGCGCCAAACATGGCTGGCGCGAGGCGCCTTATGCGGCCTGCCCGGCCAACGAAGCCGCGTTGGCCGCGCAGACCGTGTCGGTGGAGTTCGGCCAGGGACGCAGCCTGCGCATCCTGCCCGGCCTGCTCCAGCAAGCCGCTGGCCAGCCGCCAGATGTGATGCGGGGCGAAGAGACGCAGGTCTTCGGCGCCTTGCAGCAGCACCCGCAGTTGGCCGATGCGGCCTGCATCGTGATGCCGGGCACGCATTCAAAATGGGCCGAGCTGCGAGACAGCCAACTGCGCGGTTTCGCCACCCATATGACCGGCGAGTTGTTTGCCCTGCTGCGTCAACATTCGGTGTTAGGGCGACTGATGCCCCCGGTCGATGTCGCGAGCGACTCAAGTGCCTTTCTCGCCGGCCTGCGGGCCGCCCGCGAGCAGGGCGAGCTGGGCCTGAGCCATCAATTGTTTGCCGTGCGCACGCTCGGCCTGACGGGCGAATTGGCGGCCGCTGCGCTGGCCGACTATATGTCCGGGCTTTTGATCGGCCACGAATTGCGCGCCGGTCTGGCCTGGCGCGACCGGCGGGGCTTGGCGCAAGCGCCGCTGCTATTGATCGGCGAGCCCGGTCTTTGCGCTCGCTACGCCCAGGGCCTGCGCGCCTTTGATTGCGCCGCCGATTTGACGCTGGACAACACCGCACCCGCCGGCCTGTGGCGGCTCGCGCAAAGCGCCGGTTGGCTGCGGCTCCCCCCATAAATTGGACCAAATAGAACCATGACTTGCTCCCTGTTTGACCGCGCCTTTGCCGCCCTGCCCCTGGTCGCCATACTGCGCGGTGTGCGCCCTGCCGAGGTCGAGGCGATCGCGTTGGCGCTGTATCAAGAAGGCTTCCGCCTGATCGAGGTGCCGATGAATTCGCCGCAAGCGCTCGATTCGATCGCCTTGCTTTCGCGCTGCCTGCCCGACGACGCCTTGCTGGGCGCCGGCACGGTCTTGAGCGTGGACGCCGCGCGCAAGGTGCGCGACGCCGGCGGCCGCCTGATCGTGATGCCGCATGCCGACACCGCCGTGATCCGCGCAACCAAGGCCGACGGCCTGTTCTGCGTCCCCGGAGCGGCCAC
The DNA here is from genome assembly GCF_025717515.1 of Roseateles oligotrophus. Taxonomy (GTDB): domain Bacteria; phylum Pseudomonadota; class Gammaproteobacteria; order Burkholderiales; family Burkholderiaceae_C; genus Paucibacter_A; species Paucibacter_A oligotrophus. Next base: position 195,703 of record NZ_JAJIRN010000007.1, on the reverse strand, counting down.
ACCCACCGAGGCCTTTGCCTGCGCCGATGCGGGCGCCGATGCGGTCAAGCTGTTCCCCGCCGAGTTGGTCACGCCGCAAATCCTGAAGGCCATGCGCGCGGTGCTGCCGCCGACGCTGCGCTTGCTGCCGGTTGGCGGTGTGACGCCGCAGACGATGAGCCCTTATGTGCAGGCCGGCGCGAGCGGCTTCGGCCTCGGCTCGGCGCTGTACGCACCGGGCTACTCGGCCGCCACCGTGGCCGCACGCGCGCGCGACTTTGTGCAGGCTTGGCGCGGGCTGTAAGCACCGCCTTGTCGGCAACAAAACAAAAAATACAGAGACAACAACATGAACAAGCAGCAAAAAAATGCCGTGACGCTGGCCGTGGGCCTGTTGAGCACCCTGATCAGCGGCCTGAGCCCGGCCCAAACGCTGCTGCAGATCGACGCCAGCGCGCCGGTTCCGGTGCCCTTGACCGGTCACCTCCAGCTTGGCAGCGCGGTCTCTCCCAAGGGCGAGACGCTGGGCGCCAACAACCAATACCTGACCCGCAATGGCAAACCCTGGCTGCCGGTGATGGGCGAGTTCCATTACAGCCGCAGCCCGGCCGACAGCTGGGAGGCCGAGCTGCGCAAGATGAAGTCGGCCGGCATCGACATCGTCGCCAGCTATGTGATCTGGAATCACCATGAAGAGCAAGACGGGCACTTTGTCTGGAGCGGCAATCGCGACCTGCGTCGCTTTGTGCAGTTAGCCAACAAGGTCGGCCTTGATGTGGTGGTGCGCGTCGGCCCCTGGGCACATGCCGAGGCACGCTTCGGCGGCATCCCGGACTGGGTTGTGGCGGCCATGCCCACACGCGGCAACGACGCGCAGTACCTGAAGGCGGTCGAGCGCCTGTACGGCCAGATCGGCCAGCAGCTCAAGGGCCAGCTGTGGAAAGACGGTGGCCCGGTCATCGCCATTCAGCTGGAGAACGAATACAACCTGAACGGCCCCGGCCAGGGCGCGGCCCATATCAGCGAGCTCAAACGGCTGGCGCGCCAAGCCGGCATGGACGCGCCGCTCTACACCGTCACCGGCTGGGACGACACGGTCTACCCCTCCGGCGAAGTAACGCCCGTCTTCGGCGGTTACCCGGATGAGCCCTGGGGCAACTCGACCACCGAGCTGCCGCCCAAGGAAACCTATGCCTTTCGCTTCGACAGCCGGGTCTCGGGAGACCTCGGCGCGCAGACCGCCGCCAGCGCGCCGGGCACCGCCGCAAGCGATATCGGCCTGACGCCTTTTCTGGGCGCCGAATACGGCGCCGGCCTGCCGGCCATGTACCGCCGCCGCACGCTGGTGTCACCTGACGATATCGCCTCAATGCTGCCGGTGCAGCTGGGCTCGGGCGTCAATTTGATGGGCTATTACATGTTCCACGGTGGGCGCAATCCACTCGGCGTGAACGGCGTCAGCACGCTGGAAGAAAGCAGCTTGAGCGGCGGCTACAACGACACGCCCGCGATCAACTATGACTTCAACGCCCCGCTCGGGCCCGACGGCCAGCAGCGCCCGGTGCTGGCCAAGCTGCGCCCTTTTCACTATTTTCTGCGGGACTTTGGGGCCGAGCTAGCGACCATGACGGTGCGCAAGCCGGCGCTGACGCCGGCCAACGCCGCCGAGCTGCAGACGCCGCGCTGGGCGGTGCGCGCCAATGGAGACAGCGGCTTTCTGTTCTTCAACAACCATGTGCGGCAATACGCGATGCCGACACAAAAGCAGATTCGTTTCTCGGTCAAACTCACGACGGAAACCTTGCAATTCCCGCAACAGGCGGTCGATGTCGCCGACGGCGCCTATTTTCTCTGGCCGATCAATCTGGACCTGGCCGGCACCCGCCTGCGCTACGCCACCGCGCAGCCGGTGGCAAGGCTGGACGCCGGCAAGGACGGCCTGGTCTATGTGTTCTCCGCCCAGGCCGGCATCCCGGTCGAGCTGGGCTTTGATGCGGCCAGCGCTGCCCATATCAAGGCAGCCAATTCCAGCAAGGCCCGCAGCCAAGTGATAGACGGCAAGCTGGTGCTGGACCGGCTGCAGCCCGGCAGCGACGCCGCCCTAACCATCAAACGCCCCGGTGCCCGTCTGGTGACCTTGCTGGTGTTGACACCGGAGCAGACGCAGCAGTTGTCGATCGGCGAGCTGGCCGGCCAGCGCCGCTTGCTGCTCAGCGCGCAAAGCAGCCATTTCGCCGCCGCCGGGCTGGAGCTCTTGTCCGCCGGTGATCCGCATTTCCGCATCGCCGTCTACCCGGCGCTGAGCCAGCTGCCGAAGTCCAGCCTGGCGCTCAAATCGGTGCACCGTGACGGCATCTTCCAGGTCTTGGAAGCCGAGCAGTTGGAGCGTCAGCCCCAAGCCCGAATCAGCGCGCTGCGCGAAGCTCAGGCGGCCCCGCCGATACAGATCGGCGGCCTCGCAAAAGCCGCCTTGCAGCCCAGCCCGGAGAGCTTCAAGGCGGCGGCGGCCTGGAAGATCGAACTGCCCGAGGCGGTGTTGAAAGGCGTCGACGATGTGCTGATGCAGATCGACTTCGTCGGCGATATCTCCCGCCTGTTTGCCGGCACCCAGATGCTGGATGACTGGTATTACAACGGCCAAGCCTGGCAAATTGGCTTGAAGAGTTTGAACGCCAAGGCAAAAGGCCCGCTCCATCTCAGCGTGCTGCCCTTGCGCGCCGATGCCCCGATCTACCTGCCCCGCGAGCACCGGCCCGACTTCAAAGGCGCGCCCCAATTGGCCGAGTTGCGCCAAGTCAGCCTGATTCCGGTCTACCGTTGGAGCCTGCGGCCCTGAACCGGGTAGCCATACGCATATTCGTATAGCTCCTCACGAATAAAGCATTTGTTGAATATAGCGAAGCCCGTTAACTTGGCGTCCTTGTTGCAAGACAAAGATCCCGCCCCCTCCTCTTTCGCCCGCAATTCGAAACAGCCAGCCGCCATGTCGAACGACACACCCATCGATCCGAACCGCCCCGCCGAAGCCGATCTGGCCCAGCCCATGCTCGCCCAGAGCGCCACGCTGGGCGAGGGCCTGCAATGGCATGCCCCAACGCAGCGTTGGTGGTGGACCGACATCGAGGCCTCGACCCTGAACGCCTGGACACCCGGCGCTTCGCAAACCCTGACGGCCAAACTGCCGGACCGGCTCGGCAGCTTCGCCCATTGCCGCTCGGGCCGCCTGCTGCTGGGACTGGCCAAGCGCCTGTGCTTGGCGACCCTGGCGGATGCTCAGGCGAGCGGCAGCGTCAGCCCAACGATACAGTCGCTGGTGCCCGTGGACCCGGCCGAGCCGCGCACCCGCATCAATGATGGCCGCACCGATCGGCGCGGCTACTTTGTCTTCGGCACCATGAACCAGGCCAGCGACAAACGGCCGATCGGCAGCTTTTACCAATATTCAATGCAGCATGGCCTGCGCCGCTTGGCCCTGCCGGCGGTGGCGATTGCCAACAGCATTTGCTTCAGCCCCGACGGCGGCACGATGTACTTCTGCGACACCTTGAGCCAGACCATCATGCAATGCGACTACGACGCCGAGAGCGCACAGGTCGCCCGCGTCCGCCCGTTCGCCCAAGTCGAGCCTGCCCATGCCTGGCCGGACGGTTCGGTGATCGCCAGCGACGCCAGCCTGTGGAACGCCCAATGGGGTGCCGGCCGGGTGGTCCAGTATTCGCCCGAGGGTCAGGTCATGCGCGTCGTTCGCGTAGCCGCCAACAACAGCACCTGCCCGGCCTTTGGCGGCGAGTTGATGGATCAATTGATGGTGAGTACCGCCAGAGTCGACCAAAGCCGCGAAGAGCTGGAGCGCCTACCCGGCTCCGGCAGCTTGTTCGGTCTTCGCCTGCCGCTGGTGCGCGGCCTGCCGGACGCGCTCTTCGATGACCAGCCCGCCGGCGCCTGAAGGCCGGTGCGGAACCAATACAACGATAGGAGACATGACATGAGAAACAAGAACACCTTGCTGGCCTGGGCCACGCCGCTGTTGACCGCTGCCGCAATGCTGACGCTGGCGCCGCTGGCCCGGGCAGCCGACCCGGTCAAGATCGGTTTTTTGGTCAAGCAAGCCGAAGAGCCCTGGTTCCAGGACGAATGGAAATATGCCGAGCAGGCGGCCAAGGACAAAGGCTTCACCCTGGTCAAGATCGGCATCCCCAATGGCGAGAAGATGATGGCCGCGATCGACAATTTGGCGGCCCAAAAAGCCCAGGGCTTTGTCATCTGCGCGCCCGATGTGAAGCTGGGTGCGGCAGTCGCCCGCGCCGCCAAGCGCCATGATTTGAAGGTCATCTCGGTCGACGACCAATTGCTTGACGGCGCCGGCAAAGCGATCGCCTCGATCCCGCATATGGGTATCTCGGGTTACGAGATCGGCAAACAGGTGGGCCTTGGTCTGCTGGAAGAAATCAAAAAACGCGGCTGGAACCTGAACGAGGTCGCCGCGCTGCGCGTGGCCTTTGACCAACTGCCGACCGGGCGCGAGCGCACCATGGGCGCCGTCGATGCGCTCATGGCCGCCGGCCTGCCCCCCGCCAATGTGATAGCCGCGCCGCAGGCCAAGACCGACACCGAAAACGCGTTCAACGCCGCCAATATCGCCTTCACCAAAAACCCCAAATTCAAGCATTGGGTGGCGGTGGGCCTGAATGACGAAGCGGTGTTGGGCGCCGTGCGTGCCGGCGAAGGCCGCGGCATCCGCAAGGACGATTTGATCGGCATCGGCATCGGCGGCAGCCAGACCGCGTTGAACGAATTCACCAAGCCGGTCGCCACCGCCTTCTTCGGTACCGTGTTGATCAGCCCCAAGCGCCATGGCTACGAGACCGCCGCGAATATGTACCAGTGGATCACCACCAATCAAGCGCCCGCCGCCCTCACCCTGACCAGCGGCACCTTGATGACCCGCCAGAATCAAGTCGAACTGCGCAAGCAGCTGGGCCTGTAGTTCGTACCCATCTTTTCTGCTACGAAATATGCCCTCCAGCACCGCAATTCCAAGCCTTCAGTTCGATCAGGTCAGCAAGATTTTCCCTGGCGTCAAGGCACTCAATGGTGTCAGCTTCGAGGCCCGCGCCGGTCAGGTCCATGGCCTCTTGGGCGAGAACGGCGCCGGCAAATCAACGCTGTTGAAAATCCTCGGCGGCCAGTACCGGCCCGACGGTGGCCGCCTGCTGTTGAACGGCGAGGAATGCCGCTTCACCTGCGCCGCCGACGCGATCGCCGCCGGCATCGCCGTCATCCATCAAGAGCTGCAATATGTGCCCGAGCTGACCGTGGCCGAGAACGTCTTGCTGGGCCGCCTGCCGCAGCGCTTTGGCTTCGTCAACAAGCGCGCGGCAAGCGCGATGGTGGCCGCGCGGCTGGCCGAAATCGGCGTTGAGCTCGACCCCAATGCGCGCCTGATCGATCTGTCGATCGCGCAGCGCCAGATGGCCGAGATCTGCAAAGCGGTGCTACAAGACGCGCAGGTGATCGCCTTTGACGAGCCGACCAGCAGCCTCTCGCATCGCGAGAGCGAGGTCTTGTTCCGGCTGGTCAAGGATTTGCGCGCCGCCGGCAAAACCATCATCTATATCTCGCACAGGCTGGAAGAGCTGTACGCGCTGTGCGACTGCTGCACCATCTTCCGCGACGGCCGCAAGGTCGCCACCCACCCGGAGATGGCGGCGGTGCCGCGTGAGCGGCTGATCAGCGATATGGTCGGCCGCGAGGTCAACGACATCTATGACTACCGCCCGCGCCAGTTGGGTCAGGAGCGGCTGCAGGTGCGCGGCATGCTGGGCGAGCGACTCGCCGCGCCCTTGGACTTTGCGGTCCGCGGCGGCGAGGTGCTGGGCTTTTTTGGCCTGGTCGGCGCGGGCCGCAGCGAACTGATGCGCCTGCTCTACGGCGCCGATGCGCGCGCTCAGGGTCAGGTCTTGCTGGACGGCCAGCCGGTGTCGGCCAAGGGTCCGTCGGCCGCGATCGAAGCCGGCATCGTGCTGTGCCCGGAGGACCGCAAGGAGCAAGGCATCCTGGCGGAGTCTTCGGTGGCCGAGAACATCAATATCAGCTGCCGTCGCCATGACCTGCTCGGCGGATTGTTCCTGCGCCATGCCAGAGAGGCCGCGCTGGCCGATGCCTTCATCCAGCGCTTGCGCATCAAGACCCCGAACCGCGAGCAGGAGATCCGCCTGCTGTCTGGCGGAAACCAGCAAAAAGTGATTCTGGCGCGCTGGCTGGCCGAGCCGGGCCTGAAGGTGCTGATCCTGGACGAGCCGACCCGCGGCATCGACGTTGGCGCCAAGAATGAAATCTACAAGCTGATCCACGAGGTGGCCGAGAGCGGCTGCTGCGTGATCGTGGTCTCCAGCGAATTGCCCGAGGTGCTGGGCATCGCCGACCGCGTGATCGTGATGCGCGAAGGCCGCATCAGCGGCGAGCTGGACCGAGCTGCCGCCAGCGAGACCGCCGTGCTTCGCCTTGCCCTGCCCGACCTGGCCTGATTCAGTAACACTTTATTTGTACGGAATAGCTCCCCCATGAAGACATCGTCCCTGAATCGCGCCTGGCTGACCGAGCACAGCATGACCTTGGGCTACGGCCTCTTGTTCATCGTGCTGGCCCTCAGCGTCGAGAACTTTTTCTCCGCCGCCAATATCGTCGGCCTGATGCTGTCGGTGGCACAGATCGGCATGGTCGCCTGCACCATGATGCTGTGCCTGGCCTCGCGTGACTTCGACCTCTCGGTCGGCTCCACCATCGCCTTCGCCGGCGTGCTCGGCGCCATCATCCTGGAACATACCCAAAGCGTGACGCTGGCGGTCGGCGGCGGCCTGTTGGCGGGCGCCTTGATCGGCGCGGGCAATGGCGTGCTGATCGCCTATTTGAAGGTCAATGCCTTGATCGCCACGCTGGCCACCATGCTGATGGTGCGCGGCCTCGCCTTCATCGTCTCCAAGGGCCAGGCGGTAGGCATTGCCGACGAAGGCTTCATCGCCTTCGGCGACGCAAGGCTGCTGGGTCTGCCACTGCCGATTTGGGTCTGCGCCGCCTGCTTCCTGGTCTTCGGCGTGCTGCTGAACCACACCGTGTTCGGGCGCAACACGCTGGCGATTGGCGGTAACCCGGAAGCAGCCAGGCTGGCCGGCGTCAAGGTCGAAAAGCTGCGCGTCTGGATCTTCCTGCTGCAGGGTCTGGTGACGGCGATGGCCGGCCTGATTCTGGCCTCGCGCATCACCAGCGGCCAGCCCAATTCGGCCCAAGGATTCGAGCTCGATGTGATCTCGGCCTGCGTGCTGGGCGGCGTCTCGCTGCAGGGCGGGCGGGCGCGCATCTTCGGCGTGCTGATCGGCGTGCTGATCATGGGCACGGTCGAGAACGTGATGAACCTGCTCGACGTTGATGCCTTCTACCAATATCTGATGCGCGGCCTGATCCTGCTGGCCGCCGTGCTGCTGGACCAGCTGAAAGCGCGCGGTGGCAAGCGTGTGTAAATGGCCAAACTGCCTGCTGGCCGCGCTGCTGCTTTGCTCCGCGGCCCAGGCAGCGCCCTTTTTAGCCGGCGGCGATGTTTCCGTGCTGCCGCTGATGGAGGCGCAGGGCGCGCGCTACTTTGACCGCCAGGGTCGGCAGGGCGATGCCCTCGCAATCCTGGCTGCCAACGGACACAACATCGCCCGCCTGCGGCTCTACGACAGCCCCGGCCCGGGCAGCGGCGCCGAAGGCTATTACTGGCCCGAGGGTTCGATGGATCTGCCCGATCTGCTGCGCATGGCGCGCCGCGCCAAGGCGCTGCAGATGCAGATTCAGCTGACCCTGCATTACAGCGACTTCTGGACCAACTCCAAAACACAAGGTCTGCCGACAAAATGGCGCGCCGAGTTGCAGCCCTTAGCGGACGAAGCGGCGCGGCGCACTCGCTTGGCCGAGCTGGTGTTCGAGCGCACCCGCGAGGTCATGCTGGCCCTGCAAGCCCAGGGCACCAGCCCCGAGTTCATCTCGCTGGGCAATGAGATCGAGCATGGCATGCTCTACCCTTACGGCGCGATATCGCCACCCGGCGCGCAGGGCTGGCCCGGCTTGGCGGCGCTCTTGCGCGCCGGCCACGCGGCGGTCAAGTCGGTGGCGCCTAAGAGCAAGATCGTCTTGCATCTGGACGACGGCGGCAATCTGGCCAAGTACCGCGACTGGTTTGATCAGGCCCAGGCGCACGGCGTCGAGTGGGACGTCATTGGCTCGTCCTACTACCCCTTCTGGACCCGGAAGACGGCCGCCCAAATGGCCGCCTTCAGCCGCGCGGTCAGCACTCATTACGACAAGGACCTGCTCTTGATGGAAGTCGGCTTCAACTGGAGCCCGACACTGCCGGACGGCAGCCCGGGCCAATTGAGCGACAACGGCCCCTATCCGCCTTTGATGAGCTCACCCAAGGGCCAGCGCGACTTCATGCGCGAGCTGTTCGATCTGCTCAAACGCGAGCCGCGTGTGCTGGGCCTGCTCTATTGGGACCCGGTGATGATCGCCACGCCCGGCGTCGGCTGGGCGCTACGAGAGAGCGATGCCAAAGCCGGACCTAACGCCGTATCCAATACCACCCTGTTCGATTTCAAGGGTCAGGCCTTGCCGGTGCTCGATGCCTGGCGCGCGCTGTCCCCGAGTGACGCAACAATCCAACAAAAACCATGACCCTCAGACTGCAAAACAAGGTCGCGCTGGTGACCGGCTCCACGCTCGGCATCGGCCGCGCCATCGCCCGACTGTTTCTGGCCGAAGGTGCCTTTGTCGTCATCAACAGCCACCGCGATGACGAAGCGGCTGCCGACTTGCGTGCCGAGCTGGGCGCTGACCGGACGGACGGCCGCTGCCTGTTCGTGCAGGCCGATGTGGCCGATGCCGGCGCCGTCAACGCAATGATGGCGCAGGCGGTGCGGCGCTTCGGCCGGCTCGACATCCTGATCAACAACGCCGGCATGAATGTGTTTGCCGACCCGCTCTTGATGACGCCCGAGCAATGGCAGCGCTGCTTTGCGGTCGACCTGGACGGCGCCTGGCATTGCGCACGCGCCGCCCTGCCGCATATGCTGATGCAGGGCGCGGGCAGCATCGTCAACATCGCCTCGGTCCATGGCCACCGCATCATTCCCGGCTGCTTCCCCTACCCGGTGGCCAAACATGCGCTGCTGGGCTTGACCAAGTCGCTGGGCATCGAATACGCGAGCCGCGGCGTGCGGGTCAACTCGATTTCGCCCGGATTCATCATGACCGAGTCGAACCAGGCCTGGCTGGCCGGCTTTGCCGACCCGGACGCCGAGGCCCAGCGCCAGGCCGAGCTGCTGCCGGTCAAACGCTTGGGCGAACCGATCGAAGTGGCCTACACCGCGCTCTTCCTGGCCAGCGATGAGGCCCGTTTCATCACCGCCGCCGACATCTTGATCGACGGCGGCCGCAGTCAGCTTTATCACGATTAGCCGCTTCGGTCCTTCGAATCTCGACGGCCTACACTGCCCCCATGAGCGCCCCCCGATTGACCCAACCCTCAGACCGCTTCGTTCGTTCTCACCTGAAACTGCGGCAGATGGTGCTGCTGGTGGAACTTGGCCGGCATGGGTCCATCCTGCACGCGGCGCAAGCCGCCAACCTGACTCAGCCGGCCGCCTCCAAGCTGCTGGCCGAGCTGGAGCATGCGCTGGGCGTGCAGCTGTTCGAGCGCTTGCCGCGCGGTGTCGCCCCAACGCTTTATGGCGATGTGATGATCCGCCGCGCAGGCGCCGCGCTGGCCGAGATGGATGCCGCCCATCAAGAGGTGATGGAGTTGCAGTCGGGCATGAGCGGGCGGGTGGCGGTCGGCACGGTGATGACGCCCTCGATCGCGCTGGTGCCCGAGGCCGTCAAGCTGTTGAAGGCCCGGCAGACCAGGGTCAATGTGTCGATCACGGTGGACGCCAGCAAGCTGTTGATACAGCGCTTGCGTGCGGGTGAGCTGGACCTGGTGATAGGCCGCATTCTTGACGCCGATTCGGCCGCCGCACTCAATTTCGAACCCCTCAATGATGAGCCCCATCAATTGATCGCGCGCGCCGCCCATCCCTTGGCCAAGCATCCGGATCTGCAACTTGGCGATCTGGTCGGCACGGGCTGGATCTTGCCGCCCAGCGGAAGCATCCTGCGTGACCGCCTGACCGCGCTATTTCTGGCGCAAGGCTTGGATCCGCCGGCCGAGTTGGTGGAAACCGTGGCGCTGCCCGTGGTCGCGAATTTATTGATGGGCAGCGATATGGTCGTGGCCCTGCCGGTCGAGTTGGTGCAGGCCTATCTGGATACCGGCCTGCTGACCGTGCTGCCCTTCGATCTCGGCATAAGAATGGATTCCTACGGCATCGTGACCCGCAAGAACAGCCAGTTATCCCCCGCCGCCGCCGCCATGCTGCAGGCGCTGCAGGAGGTGGCTGGGAGGCGGGCCACCTTCTAAGCGCCCCCAAGGATTTCATATCGCTGAGGGCCACGGCAAGGCTTAGAGCTTGAAAGAAAGCCCCACATTGAAGCGCCTACCGAACTGGAAGTTAGTCTGGTGGTAGGCATTCATCGGATCGGTGTAGATGACCTTTTGATTGGTCAAATTCTCGACCCCGAAGCGAACCTGCATCTGCTGCGTGATCTGCTTGGACAGGTTCAAGGACACCCAGGTTTCCGCACCGTTGAGCTGGAAGGCGGTCGAGTCCCAGGTCGGGGCGCGGTTGAACGCCGAGTGGTAGTTGGCCGCCAGGCGTGCCTCGAAGCCGTCATGCTCGTACCAGAGCGTCAGGCCGCCGTTGTGCTTCATCAAACCGTTGGTGGCGATGGGACTGAAGCTCTGGCCGCTGCGGTCACCGTTCTCCTTGATATTGCTGTCGGAGTAGGTGTAGTTGCTCAGCAAGCCCAGGCCGTTGAACGGCGCCGGCAAGGTGGTGAAGGCCTGCTGATAGACCAGTTCGAAGCCCTGCACATGGCCGCCGTCGCGGTTGACCTGTTGGGTGAAATAGGCCGGCTTGCCTTCGAAGCTGCCCTTGACCGAGGCGATGCCGATGTAGTCGCTGATCTCCTTGTAGAACAGACCGGCCGAGACCAAGCTGCCCTTGCCGAAGAAACGCATAAAGGTCAGGTCGATCTGGTCCGCCATCATCGGCTTGAGTCGCGGGTTGCCGCCGCTCACGATGGTCGGGTCTATGCCCTTGGGATCGATGGTGACCGTGTGGGCGTTGTTCATCACGTCCAGCGGTGCGCGCGACATCGCACGCGCCAGTCCGAAGCGGACCTGGTTCACTTCTTCTTCATCCAGATTCAGGATCAAGTTCATGCTGGGCAGGAACTTTGTGTAGCTGGTGCCATCGGAGACGGCGCTGGGCTTGCCGCCATTGCGCTGCTCATAGCCATAGCCGGTCTGGCTGCTGTGGATGGCGCGCAGGCCGGCGTTGCCGCGGTAGCTCATGCCGCCGAAGGTCTGGCCGGCCAGATCGGCCTGGGCGTAAACGGCCGAATTGCTCTCTTTCGCCCGCCAATTGTCTTGCACCAGATTGGCATCGGTCGAGCTGCGGCCCTCCGAGCTCAAGGCTGCTGGGCCGAAGTACTTGCCCACGGCATCGGCGAAGCCGCCGACCAACTCGACAAAGTCGGGCCGGCCATCGACCGTCACGCGCTGGAAGCCCGAAGTGGGAATCGTCGCCGTCGAGCCGAGGTTCCAGGAGATCGCTTCGTAGGACTTCTCGCGCTGCGTGGCGCGCGCGCCGAACTTGATCTTGTTGACATCGCCCCAGCTCACCAGGCGGCTGGCGCTCAGTTGCTGGGAGTCCAACTTGTCGTCCAGTCGGCCGCCCTTGGTCGGGCCCCAGGTCTCACTGACCTGGTTCGAATAGTTGGCCGGATTGCCGGTATCTTGGCTGGACGAATAGCTCATCCATTGGTCTTTGCCGAAGTCAAACGTTGTTGCGCCGGACTTCAGGTTCTTCAATTCAACAGCCGACCACAGCGTGTCACGGCTTGCGGTTGAATGGGCAATATCGGCATCGAGCTGCCAGCCATCGGTCTTGAACTTGCCGTTCAAACCGGTGGCGAAATTCTTCATGTCCTGCTTCCACAGCGAGTTCAGCGTCTGCAGGGTGACGTCCTTGACCGTTGCCGCCGTGACGTAGCCGCCATCGGTCTTGACATTGCTGAAATTGCCGCTTTGCCAGCCATCCCAGTTGCCGATGCCGTCTTGAACATGGGTCAACGCCGGCTCTTCGATATTGGACCTGGCCATATAGACATCGCCGGTGATGGCGAGGTTGGCATTGGGCTTGTACTCAAGCTTGCCGGTGGCGCTGGAACGCTTGTTGCTGCCCTTCTTCATGCCGGTCTGGAAGCCCCAGCGGGTCTTGTCGACCTTGCCGTCGCCGGTGATATCGGCGGAATGGTCTTCATTGAAACTCCAGCTCTCGACCCGGTCTTCCAGCGACGGCTGGTCGTAGTAGCTGAAGGCCACCGCCACGCCGACGGTGCGGTTGGCAAACTGGTCGACATAGATGCCGCCCAGGCGCGGTGCCGTGGTCTTGGCGCCGTCGATCTTGCTGCCCATTTGGTAAAACAGCGCGTCGGCCTTCAGCGCCAACTGGCGCTCCTTGTAGGCCAAGGGCTGGACGGTCTGCAAGTCAATGGTGGTGGCAATGCCGCCTTCGATCAGCTCGGCCGACTGGGTCTTGTAGACGGTAGCACCCGACACCGATTCGGACGGGAACATCTCGAAGCGCACCGCGCGGTCGGGCTCACTGGAGGCGAACTCGCGGCCATTGAGCGTCGCGCCGACGAAGCGCGGGCCGAGGCCACGCGCCACGATCTGGCTGGCATTGCCGCGGTCGATGCCGGCGGACAAGCCGGGCAGGCGGGCCAGCGACTCGGCGATGGTGGTGTCGGGCAGCTTGCCGATGTCTTCCGACGCGATCACTTCCACCATGCTGTTAGACATTTCTTTGGTCGACAGCGCGCTGCGCACCGAGGCGCGGATGCCGGTCACGACCACTGCTTCCAATTCCGCTTTCGGCGCATTCGGCGCGCTCGGGTTGTTCGGAGCGGCGGGCGCTGCCTGCTGCGCCAAGGCGTTAGTGCCGATGGCCGGCATGACGAAGATTGCTTGAATCAACCAGGATAATTTTTTCTGTCTCATGGAATGTCCGTTTTTATATTGACCGGCAGCGCTTGGGCGAGAAGTCCTCGCCACTGCTGAACCGCTTGTGAGTTCCGCCGGGTGGATTCAATGTAAGGACAGAGCGATGCGGCTTCGTATCACTTATGTCCGAGGAAATATCCTGAATTCAGATACGTCGGCTAGAACTGCGCGGAGGTCGGCAACTCGAAGTTATCAAGTCCTGCCAAAGCGCAAGCAGAACGCTTTAGCATGCACAGACAATTTGCAGCGACCCCATCAACCCCGAACCAGGGCAGCATCATCATGGCCATCGAACTCTTTCCGTCCGCTTGGATCACCGAAGAACACCGCATGCTGCAGGAATCGGCGGCGCGCTTTTTCCGCGAGCGTTGGGTGCCGCGTGCGGCCGAGTTCCGCGCCGCCGGCGTGATGGGCGCGGAGGCCTGGCGCGAGGCCGGCCGCCAGGGCCTGCTGTGCATGTCCATGCCCGAGGCCTATGGCGGCGCCGGCGGCGACTTCGGCCATGACGCGGTGATGCTGATGGAACAGGGTCGGGCCAACTTGTCGGGCTTTGGCGGCGGCCTGCATTCGGCCATCGTGGCGCCCTATATCCTGCATCACGGCAACGAGGCGCAAAAGCAGCGCTGGCTGCCGAAGATGGCGACCGGAGAGTTGATCGGCGCCATCGCGATGACCGAACCCGGCACCGGCAGCGACCTGCAAAGCGTGCGAACGCTGGCCCGCCGCGACGGCGATCACTATGTCTTGTCGGGCCAGAAGGTCTTCATCACCAATGGGCAAACGGCCAATCTGCTCATCGTCGTCTGCAAGACCGACAAGGCGCAAGGCGCCAAAGGCATCTCGCTGCTGGTCGTCGAGGTGGAAGACGCCGACGGCAAATTGCGCCCCGGCTACCAGCGCGGCCGCAATCTTGAAAAAATCGGCATGAAGGCGCAAGACACCTCGGAGCTTTTCTTTGATGAGCTGCGGGTGCCGGTGGAGAACCTGTTAGGCGGCGAAAACGGCCAGGAGGGCCAGGGCTTCATACAGCTGATGCAGGAGCTGCCGCAGGAGCGGCTGATCATCGCCGTCAGCGCGATCGGCGCGATGGAGCGCGCCTTGGCCGATACCTTGGCCTATACCAAGCAGAGGATGGCCTTTGGCCAGCCGATCTGGAACTTTCAGAACACCCGCTTCAAGCTCGCCGAGGTGCAGTCCCATGTGCTGGCCGCGCGTACCTTTGTCGACGCCTGCATGACGGCGCATTTGAGCGGCACGCTGGACCCCGCCCGGGCCGCCTTGGTCAAGGCCTGGGTGACCGATCTGCAATGCAAGGTGATGGACGAATGCCTGCAGCTGTTTGGCGGCTATGGCTACATGATGGAGTACCCGATCGCCGAGCTGTATGCCGACGCGCGCGTGCAGCGCATTTACGGCGGCACCAATGAGATCATGAAAGAACTCGCCTCCCGTTATATGTGAGAGCTTCCGCGAATCTACAGGGTGAAAAAAAGCCATGAACCAAGCCTTCATCTACGACCATCTGCGCACGCCGCGTGGCAAGGGCAAAAAAGACGGCGGCCTGCACCAAGCCACGCCGGTCTGGCTGCTGCGCGGTTTGCTCAAAGCGCTGCAGCGGCGCAATGAGCTGGACACCGCAATGGTCGACGACCTGGTGCTCGGCTGCGTGACGCCGTTGGGCGAGCAAGGCGCCGATATCGCCCGCACCGCCGTGCTCGACGCCGATTGGGCGCAGTCGGTGGCCGGCATGACACAGTCGCGTTTTTGCGCCTCGGGCCTGGAGTCGGTCAATCTGGCGGCGGCCAAGGTGGCCAGCGGTTTCGAGGATCTGGTCGTCGGCGGAGGGGTCGAATCGATGAGCCGCTGGGCGATGGGCAGCGACGGCGGCGCCTGGTTCATGGACCCGCGCATCAACCAGAAACTCGGCTTCGTGCCGCAAGGCGTCGGCGCCGATCTGATCGCCACGCTGGCCGGTTTTGACCGCGCCGCGGTCGATGCTTTTGCGGCCCGCTCGCATCGGCTGGCCGCAGCCGCCCGCGCCGCCGGCTACTTCGGCCGCTCGGTGCAAGCGGTGTACGACATCGCCGGCCTGCTGATGCTGGCCGAAGACGAGACCATTCGCCCTGACACCACGCCGGCCACATTGGCCAAGCTGGAGCCCTCCTTCGCCATGATGGGCGGCATGGGTTTTGATGCCACCGCTCTGAGGAAATACACCACCGTCGAGCGCATCAACCATGTCCACCATGCCGGCAATTCTTCGGGCATCGTGGACGGCGCGGCGCTGATGCTGATGGGCAACGCCGCCGGCGGCACCAAGGCCGGGCTGAAGCCCCGCGCGGTGATTCGCGCCATGGCGGTGGTCGGCTCGGAGCCGACCATCATGTTGACCGGCCCCACGCCGGCCTGCCGCAAAGCGCTGGCCCGCGCCGGCATGGTGGCGGCCGACATCGACCTGTGGGAGATCAACGAGGCCTTCGCCGTCGTGCCGCTGCAGACGGCGCGTGATCTGGGCCTTGACCTCGAGCGGGTCAACGTCAATGGCGGCGCAATTGCGATGGGTCACCCGCTCGGTGCCACCGGTTCCATCATCCTCGGCACCCTGCTCGACGAGTTGGAGCGGCGCGATCTCTCCACCGGTTGCGCGACGCTGTGCGTCGGCGGCGGCATGGGTATCGCGACCATCATCGAACGAGTTTGACGGAGGCCATCGACATGACTTCAGACATCACGACCCTGCTCGGCGACGACGGCATCCTCGTCGCCACCATGGACTCGGCCGGCCGGCCGATGAATATCCTCAATGAGGCGATGGCCGGCCCGCTGGCCGAAATCGTCGACCGCCTGGAGGCCGACCCGGCCATCAAGGGCCTGATCCTGACTTCGGCCAAGAAGGACTTTCTGGCCGGCGCCGATGTGGACAGGCTCTGGGCCATCGGCAGCGCGCAAGAAGCCTTCGATGAATCGATGCAGCTGAAGGCCTTCATCCGCCGGCTCGAGCTATGCGGCAAGCCGGTGGTGGCCGCGATTCACGGCATGTGTCTGGGCGGCGGCCTGGAGATCGCGATGGGCTGCCATTGGCGCATCGTTGTCGATGACGGCAAGGCCCAGCTCGGGCTGCCCGAGGTCAAGCTGGGCCTCTTGCCCGGTGGCGGCGGCACCGTGCGGATGCCGCGTTTGGTCGGCATGCAGCAGGCCTTGCAATGGATGGCCGAGGGCACCGAGGTCCGCGCTGCCCAGGCCTTGGCCAGCGGCTTGGTCAACCAATTGGCGGCCAGCAAGGACGAAGCATTGCAGCAAGCCAGGGCCTGGTGCCTGGCCAACCCGCGCCCCAAGCAGCCCTGGGACCTACCCAAGTTCCGCTACCCCGGCGGCGACTCGCGCACGCCGGCCGCGGCACAGCTGTTCGCGGTCGCGCCCTCGATGGCCAGCGCCAAGAGCTTCGGCAACTATCCGGCCGTCACCCACATCATGAGCTCGGTGTTCGAAGGCGGCGTGGTCGGTTTCGACGCGGCCCTCGCGATCGAGTCACGCTACTTTGCCGCCTGCGCGATCAGCCCCGAGTCGCGCAATCTGATCGGCACGCTCTGGTATCAATTGGCCGCCATCAAAAAGGGCCAGTCGCGCCCCGCTGGTTTTGCCACCACCAAGGTCGGCAAGCTGGGGATTTTGGGCGCCGGCATGATGGGAGCAGGTATTGCCTATGCGGCTGCCAAGGCCGGCATCGAAGTCGTGCTGCTGGACAGCACGCAGGCCGCCGCCTTGCGCGGCCTGGCCTATTCCCAAGGCCTGCTCGACAAGGCCGTCAAAAAGGGCCGCAGCACGCCCGAGAAGCGCGAGGCGCTGCTGGCCTTGATCACGCCGACCACCGATTACGCGAAGCTGGCCGGCTGTGATCTGCTCATCGAGGCGGTCTTCGAGGACCGGGCGGTCAAGGCCGAGGTGACGCAACAGGCCGAGGCCGTGATCAGCGCCGATGCGGTCTTTGCCTCCAACACCTCGACGCTGCCGATCAGCGGGCTGGCGCGGGCGAGCAGCCGGCCGGCGAACTTCATCGGCCTGCATTTCTTTTCGCCGGTGGACAAGATGCCCTTGGTGGAAATCATCGTCGGTGCGCAGACCTCGGACGAAACCCTGGCGCGGAGCTTCGACTTCGTGCTGCAAATCGGCAAGACGCCCATCGTCGTCAACGACAGCCGCGGTTTCTATACCTCGCGGGTCTTCGCCACCTATGTAATGGAAGGCCTGGCCATGCTCAAGGAAGGCGTGCACCCCAGGGCCATTGAGCAAGCGGGCTTGCAGGCCGGCATGCCCATGCCGCCCCTGGCCCTGCAGGATGAGGTGTCGCTGAGCCTGGGCCTGCATGTGGCCGACCAGACCCGCAAGGATCTGGCCGCGGAAGGTCAAAGTTATGTCGAACATCCCGGTGAGAGCGTGCTGCGGCAGATGTGCGCGCTCGGCCGCATCGGCAAGAAGGCCGGACTGGGCTTCTATGACTACCGCGAAGGCGACAAGACCCTGTGGCCCGGCTTGGCCGAACATTACCCGCTGGCCGCTAGCCAAGCGGAGCAGGCCGAGTTGATGGACCGGCTGATGTTCGCGCAGGCCAATGAGGCGGCGCGTTGCCTGGAGGAAGGCGTGTTGCGCTCGGTGGCGGATGCCAATATCGGGTCGATCTTTGGCTGGGGCTTTGCGCCTTTCCAGGGCGGCGCGCTGCAGTTCATCAATGCGATGGGCCTGCCGCGCTTTATCCAGCGCAGCGAACAACTGGCGGCGGCCTTTGGTGATCGATTCAAGCCCGCCGAAATCGTTCGCGTGAAGGCTGCGCAGGCGACTAATTTCAGCGATTGAGAAGGCCGACATTGATGAGAAGAAAATCATGAGGCCGCTGGCCAAGGACGGCCGCCCCACCGTGGCCGAACTGCTCGCCGCCTATGAGCGCCTGGTCGAGGCCGGTTGGACCAGGCATCAGATTGCCGAGCAGGCGCTGGACAGCGGCGCGCCGCTGCCCATCCATGCCTATGCCAGCGGGGCCAAGGCGAAAACGGTGCTGATCGCCGGCATCCACGGGCGCGAACCGGCCGGTGCGATCGCCTTGGCCGAGCATGTCGACCGCCTCATCGCTCACGCCTCGACGCGCCCCATCCTGCTGCTGCCGCTGCTCAATCCCTGGGGCTATCAGCAGCATCAGCGCTATGGTCCGGCCGGTCAAAGCGTGTCCGATAGCGAGCATTGGCTGGGTCGCTCGGAGGCAGCCATCTGCCCCGAGGCCAAGGCCATCACGGCCTGGCTGATGGAGCGGGCCGATCTGGCGCCGGCTGCGGCGGTCCTGGACCTGCACGAAGATCCGGTCTACGAGGCGCCTGATTACCGCTTTGAAGCGCAGGGGTCCTATTTCTACGTGGCCGGGCCGGGCGCCGCCACCCATCCGATCACGCAGCGGGTGGCGGCCTATCTGCAGCGTTGCCCGCTGCCCTTGGTGATGCAGGGCGAGACCCGCTTCGGCGAGAGCCTGGATGGCGGCATGATTGTCGATTCGGCGGACGGCTCGATCGACGAACTGCTGGCCCGCAAACGCGGCTGCACACCGGTGATCACCACGGAGCTGCTGCTGAACGCAGAAAGCAATCCCTTGCTGAGCACCCGCGTGGCGGTCTATCTGGGCTTGCTGGAGGCTTTTTTCGGGGCGTGAGCAAAGACCGGCTTCAAGCCCCGGGGCGTGCGCCCAGCTTGCGCAGCAGCGTCTCCATCATGCACCAGCGCGTGATGCCGCTTTGCAGCAGGTTGAGGCCGACGAAGGCGGTGAAGGCCAGCCACCATTGCGAGACGAAGAGCGGGCTGCCGGGCACGCCCAGGGCGAGCGACAACAGAATGAAAGCGCCTGCGACGACGCGTACGATTTGCCAAGAGCTCATGTCAATTTCCTTGAGGTGAAGAGGGAGAAGAAGAGGTGGGTGTGGAAGAACTGTCGCCATCGATCAGCGCGTCGAGGCGATGGCGGTAGGCGATGAAGTACAGCAGAGGAATCACCACCAGGGTCAGCACGGTGGACACGAAGATGCCGAAGATCAGCGAGATCGCCAGGCCGTTGAAGATCGGGTCATCGAGGATGAAGAAGGCGCCCAACATCGCGGCCAGCCCGGTCAGCATGATCGGTTGCGCACGGGTGATCGCCGAGTTGACGATGGCGCGCTCAAACGGCATGCCATTGCGCAATTGCAGATTGATGAAGTCGACCAGCAGGATGGAGTTGCGCACGATGATGCCGGCCAGCGCGATCATGCCAATCATGCTGGTGGCCGTGTACTGCGCGCCCAGCAAGGCATGGCCAGGCATCACGCCGATGATGGTCAGCGGGATCGGCGCCATGATGATCAGCGGCGTCAGGTAGGAGCCGAACTGCGCCACCACCAGCAGATAGATCAGCACCAACCCAACCGCATAGGCCAAGCCCATATCGCGGAAGGTCTCGAAGGTGATCTGCCATTCGCCGTCCCATTTGATCGCGTAGTCGCGGTAGGCGTCGTTGGGCTGGCTGATGAAGTATTCAAGCAGCCGGCCGCCACCGGGCGTGACGATATCGGCCAGGCCCTTGCGCATCGCGAACATGCCGTAAAGCGGGCTGTCGACCTTACCCGCCATGTCGGCAAAGACGTAATTCACCGGCAGCAAATCCTTGTGATGGATGGGCTGTTCGCGCAGCGTGTCGCTGATCGTGACGAGTTCCTTGATCGGCAGCAAGCGGCCCTTGTCCGAGCGCACCGTCAGCGACAGCAGCGCGTTCAAATCGCCTTGCGCCGTGGCCGGCAGTTGCAGCCGCACGGCGGCCGGGTATTTGCTCTGATCATGCAGATAGGTGACGGCCTCGCCGGCCAGCCCCGTACGCAGCGTGGTCACGATCGCCTCTTGCGTGACCCCTGCCAGGGCGGCCTTGCGGCGGTCCACCAGCAAGACCTTGCGGGGGGCGGCCGCGATGCTGCTGTCGTCCACATCAACCAGGCCCTCGCTGCGCTCGAACAGCGCGCGCACCCGGGCCGCCATCTGCTGGCGACCGGCGCTTTCCGGCCCATAGATTTCGGCGACGATGGGCGACAGCACCGGCGGCCCGGGCGGCACCTCGACGACCTTGACGTTGGCGCCATGGCGGCGGCCGATTTGCTGCAGCGCGGGCCGCAGCCGCGTCGCAATGGCATGGCTTTGTTCGTTGCGCTGGTGCTTGTCGACCAGGTTGACCTGGATGTCGCCCTGCTCCGGCCCCGCGCGCAGATAGTACTGACGCACAAGTCCGTTGAAGTTGATCGGCGAGGCGCTGCCCACATAGGCCTGGTAGTGAACCACCTCGGGCACCTCGGCGAGATAGGCGCCGAGCTCGCGCATCACCGCGGCGGTCTGCTCCAGCGGCGTGCCGGCCGGCATGTCGACGACGAGCTGGAATTCGGACTTGTTGTCAAACGGCAGCATCTTCAGCCGCACCAGTCCGAGCGCCGGCAGCAGCAATGAAAAGCCGATCAAGGCGGCCAGGCCCAAACCCAGCCAACGACGGCTGCGCTGGCCGCGCTGGGCGTCCAGCAGCGGCTTGAAAATCCGCTCGAACAAGGGCGCCAGCTTGGCGCTCAGGCCATGCAAGCCCTCCGAGTCGGGCGCCTTGCCGGGGGCGGCTGTGACGGCCTTGCCGGGCGGATGAGCCTTCATCCAGATCCGCGCCAGCCAGGGCGTGACAATGAAGGCGATCGCCAGCGACAGCAGCATGCCCATGCTGGCATTGATTGGAATCGGGCTCATGTACGGGCCCATCAGGCCGGACACAAAGGCCATCGGCAGCAGCGCCGCGATGACGGTCAGCGTGGCCAGAATGGTCGGCCCGCCGACCTCATCCACAGCACCGGGAATGATGTCCTTCAGGGCCCGGCCGGGGAATAACTGCTGATGGCGATGGATGTTCTCGACCACCACGATGGCGTCATCGACCAGAATGCCGATCGAGAAAATCAGCGCAAACAGCGACACCCGGTTCAGCGTGAAGCCCCAGGCCCAGCTGGCGAACAAGGTGACGGTCAGCGTCAGGATCACCGCCGCGCCGACGATGGCCGCTTCGCGCCGGCCCAGCGCGATGAAGACCAGGGCAACCACGGCCGAGGTCGCGAACAGCAGCTTCTGGATCAGCTTGATGGCCTTGTCGTTGGCGCTGCTGCCGTAGTTGCGGGTCTCGCTAACCTCAATCTCCGCCGGAATGACGGTGTTGCGCAGATCCGCGACCCGCGCCATCACCGCATTGGCGACATCGATCGCGTTTTCACCCGCCTTCTTGGTGATCGCGAGCGTGATGGCCGGATAGTCGCCGCCGCCATCAGCACCCGCCGCTTTGCCCAGACCATGCCAGACATAACGCGAGGCCGTGATGGGTCCGTCGTTGATCTGGGCCAGATCGCGCAGCTGTATCGGTTTGGCATCGCGCATGCCGACCACCAACTCTCCGACCTCCTGGGCCGAACGCAGAAACGGCCCGGCTTCCAAGGCCAGCGTCTGGTTGGCACCGAGCAAGTCGCCCAGGGGCATGCCGGCATTGGCGGAGCGCAGGGACTGGCGCAAGTCGGCTATCGTCAGGCCCGCAGCGTTCAGCCGCGCCGGGTCGACCGCGATCGTGATGGCCCGGCCGGGGCCGCCGATGCTGCTGACCTCGCGTGTGCCGGGCACGCGCTTGAGTTCGATCTCCATGCTGTGGGCCACCCGCTCCAGCGCATAAGCGCCGATCTCGGGGTTCTTGCTGAACAGCGTCAGGCTGACGATGGGCACATCGTCGATGCCGCGCGGTTTGATCAGCGGCGGCTGCACGCCGAGGCCTTGGGGCAGCCAGTCCGCGTTGGAATTGACGGTGTCATAGAGACGCACCAGCGCCTCGGTGCGCGGCACGCCGACCTTGAATTGCACCGTCAGGATCGCCATGCCCGGCCGCGAGACCGACATCACATGCTCGACCCCGGCGATCTGCGACAACACCTGCTCGGCCGGCGTGGCGACCATCTGCTCCACATTAGCGACGCCAGCGCCGGGGAAGGCGATCAGCACATTGGCCATCGTGACATTGATCTGCGGCTCTTCCTCGCGCGGCGTGACCAGCACCGCGAAGACGCCCAGCAGCAAGGCCAGCAAGGCCAGCAAGGGCGTGATCTGCGCGGCCTGGAAGAAGGCGGCGATGCGCCCGGAAACACCCAATCGATTTGATTCCATCATCGGCTTTCAGCGCACCCGGGCCGCAGCGGCCGGGTCGGTGGCAATGCGTTCGCCGGCACTCAGGCCGCTGAGGACTTCAACCCGCTCGCCCTGCGTGGCACCCAGGCGCACCTGGCGCAGCAGCGGCTTGCCGGTTTTGTCCAGCACATAGAGCGCGTCCAGCTCGGCGCGGCGGATCAGGGCCGTGCGGGGCACCCACAGTGCCGCGCCGCTTGATGGGCTTGAGTCGCTTGCGCTGAGCTCTGCCCCCAGGCGATCGCCGACCCAGACCCGCGCGAACATGCCGGGGCTGACGCCGCCGATGCCGGCCGGCAAGTCGAGGCGCAGCTCCATCGTGTGGGTGGCGGCGTCCACGCTGGGCAGCAGCTGCACAAGGCTGGGCGTCAGCCTTTGTTTCGCCCCCCCCGGCAAGCCGGGAATCTCGATCGCCAGCACGCTGTCGGGGCGCAGCGCGGTGGCGGCACTTTGCGGCAGATGGGCGCTGACCCGCAGCGCCGCGGGGTCATAAAGCGTCAGCAAAGGGCGACCCGGCAGCGCCATGTCCCCGACCGCCACCGGCAACTCGGCCACCACGCCGGCATAGGGGCTGCGCACCACATGCAAGCCGGTTTGCGTGCGCGCCACCGCCAATTGAGCCAGTTGCGCCTTCATCTGCGCCTGGCTGGCCTTGAACTGGCTCTCGGCCTGATCCAGCGCCGCCTGGCTGATGAATTGCTGCTTGAACAGCAATTGCTGGCGCTCGAATTCGCGCGTGGCCAGATGCAGCGCGGCGCGCAAGGCCTCGCCCTGCGCCACGGCCGCATCGGCGGTCTGCGCGGCGGCGCGGTCGTCGATGCGCAACAAAACCTGACCGACCTTGACGCGGTCGCCGGCCTTGACCTCGAGTTGTTGAATCGCCCCGCTCACCTGGGCCGCCACCACGGTCTGGCGCACCGCCTCGACCACGGCGTCGAAGCTGGCGCTTTGAAGCTTGGCGGCCGGCTGCACGGTGAGCCCGGCCAGCGCTGGGGTCTGTGCTTGCGTCTGCGCCTGTGCTGTCATTGCAAATAACAAGGCAAGGCCCAGCAGCATGCGATGCAGGAAGTTTGAGGCGTATCGGCTATGGCTCATGGCGACTCGGTAGAAACAGGAATTGGGGGTGGACAAAATTCAATCCATACTTCATTATTTGCGTAATCACGCAAATAGTCAACTACAACAATTCGCAACTACTTGAGTAGAATGAAAGCCGATCACAACTTGGCTGCGGCCGCAGGCCGGGCCTGTTCTCTGATGGAAGATCTACCGCAGGAAGCCTTGCTGCAGGTGGCAGCCTATTTTCAGGCGCTGTCCGAGCCGACACGCTTGCAGATTCTCAATCTCTTGCGAACGCAGGAGCGCAAGGTGGGTGAATTGGCCGATTTGTGCGGCTTCAGCGCCGCCAATGTGTCGCGCCACCTCAGCGTTCTGCAGCAGCATGGTCTGGTGGCTAGAGAGAGCCGGGGCACCAGCGCCTTCTACCGCATCGCCGATCCTGCGGTCTACCAATTGTGTGATCTGGTCTGCGGCAGCATCGGCCGACAGGCCCAGCAGCAGGCCCAGCAGCGTGCAGCCTTTCTGGCCCCTGCGCATTCACCGACGCCTAAGCTCACGGCGGCGCGCAAGAAGAGCAGCGGCAAGCCATAGCTGGGCTGCCCCGGGCAGGGCTTCTCGGCCGGAGGCTACGCCTTGACCCTGAAGAATGATCAGTTGGCCGCAAAGCCGACCGGGCCGGCATCATGCGCATGAAATCTGAGCAAGCAATAGGCCGCGGCGGCCGTGCATCTGTTCGATAGCAGGCAAAACACGTCTGATTTGAGAGTTTTTGCGGCAATGCATTAGCATCGCCGCTCATGCGCCGAAACCTCCAACATCATCTCAGCGGCCTGCGCTTTTTCGAAGCCGCGGCACGTCAGCTTTCTTTTACCCGTGCGGCGCAGGAGTTATGCGTGACGCAGGCGGCGGTCAGCCACCAGGTGCGGGCGCTGGAGGAGGCATTGGAGTTGCAACTGTTCGAGCGCCGGCCACGCCAAGTCCATTTGACCGCCGCCGGGGCGCGTCTGCTCGCCGTGTTGTCGAGCAGTTTTGACCGCATCGAGCAAGTCTTGGCCGAGCTCAAACAGCAAAGCCGCAGCAGCCTTCAACTGGCCGTGACGCCGTCTTTTTCGAGCCGCTGGCTGATGCCGCGACTGCCCCGGTTCTGGGACGCGCATCCCGAGATCGAGCTGCATCTGCATCACACGGCGCAAGGCGATGCCCTGGCACGCGGCGCGGCCGATGCGGCCATCGTCTGGACCAGCGGCAAACCCGACAAGCCGGAGCGCCTGTGGGCGCAGCGCCTGTTCGGAACGCAGCTGAGCCCGGTCTGCTCCCCCTCGCTGGCACGGCCCGAGCATCCGCTGAGCAAGCCGCAGGCACTCAAGCATTACCCGCTGCTGCATGAAGACAGCGTCGACGACTGGCGGCGCTGGATGCTGGCGGCCGACGTCAGCGAGGCGCAGGTGCAAAGTGGCCCCATCATCGACGACAGCAATGCACTGCTGATGGCGGCGATGGCGGGCCGCGGCGTGGCGCTGGGCCGGCTCGCCCTGATCGAAGATGATCTGCGCAGCGGCCGATTGATTCAGCCCTTTGCGCAGACCATTGCAGCCGACGGCGCCTACTGGTTGATCGCCTCCAGCGCGACCGCCGAACAGCCGCGATTCAAGGCGCTCGCGGCCTTTCTGCAATCACAGGCCCAGGCCCAAGCTGCCAGCCAGCAAGACTGAGCGCCGGCCCCCTGAGCGCATCAGCTCAGCCCTCTTGCTTGAAGCCGAAGGCTCGCTCATGCACATAGACCAGCTTGCAGTCTTGCAAGTACTGGGCGTCGTGGATGCGCCCGGCGCCGACATAGCCGGTCTCGCCGGCATTGAGGGTCAGCGGCGCACCATCCGGCAGCAAGGCGCCAGCCTCGCCGCGCTTGAAGAACTGGATGCGCATTTGCCCCTCCACCACCACCGTCATATCGTTGCCGGGATGGCTGTGCGGCGGCTCGCTGCTGCCGGCCTGCCAGCGCTCGAGCATCACCTCGACGCCGTCCGGATGGGCCGGCACACAGCCGCGCATGGTGAAGCCGGCCGGCGCACCGGCCACGGCGCTGTGGTGATCCCAAAGCGTGCTTGAATGCTTATTCGACATGGATATCCTCCTTAGAAGTTCATGGTCAGTGACAGCTGCGCGTTACGCCCCAAGATAGGGCGGGCATAGTAATAGTCGCTGCCGCCCGGCGCCTGCACAAAGCCAGAACGCGGATTGCCTTCGGTCAGGCCGATCGCGTTGCTGAGGTTCTGTACGCTGGCATTGAGCGTCAGCTTGGGCGTCAGCTCATAGCGCAGGCTCAGGTCCCAGGTGCTGTAGGCGGGCAGCTTCACCGAATTTGAAACATCGGCAAAACGCATGCCGGTGTAGCGATAGCCCAAGGTCAGCTCGCCCTTGTTGTCATTGAAGAACACACTGGGGGCAATCGTGTAATTGAGCTCGGGTGTGCGCTCGGGGCGGTTGCCGTTCCAACTGGTCGCCTCCTTGCGCAGTTCCTCCAGATCGGTGCCCGAGCCGCGCAGCACACGCAGGTCATTGACGCTGAACTTGGAGCGTTGCACCACGCCGACCGCGTTCAGCTGCGCCCATTTGACCGGGCGCCAGTTCAGCTCGAACTCCAGCCCATGCGACTTCACGCCTTGCCGCATCTCGACCTGTGCGTTGTCCACCTCGGCCGAGTTGGGGTCGCCCTTGAAGTCGGCCTTGTAGAAGGTGAAAGTGCCGGTGAAGCCATGGCCCTGGTAGCGCAGGCCGGCCTCGGCGAACTGAATTTTCGTCACCGGCAAATCGCCGGTGGCCTGATAGCTCTTGGCGAAGCGGCCGTAGACCGCCATATTGTCATTGAGCAGATAGTTGCCGCCCAAGGTCCAGGATGGTTCGCGCCAATCGTTGCGGATCGATTCGTATTGGCCGTTGGTCGGGTAGGCCCAGCGGTTGTTGGAGATGATGTTGTCCACATCACAGGCCGCGTCGCCGAGCTTGTCCACATCGCAGCCGGGCTTGAAGGCGCCGGGAATCGCCGTGTACTCGTTGTAACCGGCGCGCTGCTCGCGGTATTTGTACTGCTCGATGCGCAGACCGGCGTCCAGGCGCAGGCGCTCACTCGCTTTGAACTCGTTATTCAGATAGAGCGAGGTCGAGCGGTTGTGCATGGTGGAGTTACCGTCGCCCCAGGTCGAATATTCCCGCACGCCGTTCTCGGTATGCGCGCCGACCACCTTGCCGGAAGGGTCCAGCGCCACAATGTCCATGCGCCGCGCATGCGTGCGCACATCGGTGACAAAGCGCGCGGTGGCCGGGCTGCCGTTCGGACCGATGCGGGTATCAAAGGCCAGCAGGCCTGCGGTCAGGCTGTTGCTCGCCGTGTTCCAGCTCAGCGACAAATCGTTGACCGCCTCGCGCTGCGCCTGCTTGTCGGCCTGCAGCACGTTGTCGGACAAAAGCCCATTGCCATTCAAGGCGTTCAGCTGGGCCGGTGTGGACAGAATCTCGCCCGTCGACACCACCCGTAACGCCGGTGTGCATTGACCGCCGCAGGCCGCCGCAAAGCGGTCAAGCATCTCGCCCACATAGCCGAATTTGCTCGGATCGAGCCGGTTGACGGCCGGGCGCAGGCTGTTGTTGCTGGAGGAGAACACCACGCTGGCCGTCACATCGCTGTCGGTGTAGCGGCCCTTCGAGCGCAGCGTCAGCTCCTTGCTGAGCGCCTTCTCGAAGCTGTAACCGATCGCGCTGGCCTTGACGTGAAAGCCGTCGCGCGAATCGTTCAGTTGGCTGAAGGTCCCCGGCACCAGCGAGGTGCGCACGTTCTGCACGCCCGAGTCCAGGCCGATCATGGTGCCGTAGTTCGCATTGATGCCCGGCAGGCTGCGCGGCTTGTCCTTGCCTTGAACCGGAATCGGCAGATAGAAGGTGTTGTGGTCATCGACCAGCTTGGCATTGATGCTCCACTCGCCGCCTTCGATCTTCTTGCCCAGATGGGCGCGCAGCGTGCCGCCGAAGTTGGCGGTGAACTCGGGGTTACGGATGCCGTCATCGCGGCGGTAGAAGCCCGAGGCGCCGGCAAACCAGCCGTCGCCAAAGCCACCCGCATAGCGCAGGTCGATGCGCTTGGTGCCGTAGTCCGAGGTCGTTAGGCGCACGGCACCCTCGGGCGCAGCCTTGTTGCGATAGGTCAGAAAGTTGACGGTGGCACCGGCGCCATTGGTGGTCAGAATCGCCGAGGTGCCGCCGCGCACCGCCTCCAGCCGGTCGATGCCGATCTCCTGCTTGACCAAGCCGTCTGCAGTCCAGCTCGGGTAGTAGAAAACCGGCAGGCCGTCTTCTTGCAGCTGCACCCAACGCTGGTTGCCGCCCGACATGCCGCGCACCGAGTAGTTGTTCGACATCTCGCCGCCCGAGGCCTCCACATACATGCCCGGAATCAGCTCCATCGCCTCGGCGGTCGAGCGCGGCGCCTTGCGGTCCAGATCGTCGCGGTCGGCCACGGTGATGGCGACCGAGCTGTTGCGCACGGTGCGGTTCAGGCCGGTGCTGCCGGTGACGACGACGCGGTCGAGCTGGCTGCTTGATGCGTCCTTTTTCTCGGCGCTGGCGTCTTCGGCTGCCGGGGCCTGTTGAGCCAGCGCCGGCAAGGCACTCAGCGTCAGCAGCGCGCAAGCCATCCAGACCTGCTTGAGGCGCAGGCGCTGCGGCATTGGATTGATTGGGTACAGACCGGTCTTGCTTCTCTTGTTCATCATGATGTCTCCAGATGTTTTGCTTTTGGGAAGGGAAGAGGAAGGGAAAAACGGACGAAAAAAGCCACCCAGCACAGGTCGGCGATGGCCGCGCGCTTGCTTGATTGATTGGCTTTTCAAGGGAACGGTCACGCCTCGTCCAGACGCGCCGGGTTGAGCTCAGGCCTCAGCCCCCCCGAGGAGGCGGCAAAAAGCTTTTTGGGCGGCGCGGCACTGGCGGCCTCTGCGGCTTCATAAAGCGCGGCTCGCACCCAGCAGGGCCGGCGGCTCCTGGCTGGCGATCACCAAACTGGGCACATCGGCCAGATAGCCGGCCATGCGGCCCTTGGCCTCGAAACGCAGCCTGAAGCGCGAGGCCTGCAACCATTCACGCCCGAGGCGCGGCACCATGCCGCCGCCGATATAGACACCACCGCGCGCGCCGAGCGAGAGCACCAGGTCTCCGGCCACATCGCCCAAAAACGCGCCGAACATGTCCAGCGCCTCGGCGCATTGCGGCTGCGTGGGATGCGCATCTGAGCCCAGCGCCGCCGCAATCACCGCCGCCGGCGTCAGCTTGGGAGGCATCGCAACGCCGTCCAACTCGCACAGCGCCTCAACCATATTGAGCAGGCCTGGCCCCGACAACACCCGCTCGGCCGACACATGGCCGAAACGCTTGGCCAATTGGCCGATCAAGCGATGCTCGCGTTCGCTTTGCGCTGCCAGGCTGACATGGCCACCCTCGGTCTGCAGCGCCGTCCATTGGCGCTCGCCGGTCGCGATCAAGCCCGAGACGCCCAGGCCGGTGCCCGGCCCCAGCACGGCGATGGCGCCGCCGGCGCAAGCCGCGCCGCCCGGCTTGGGGCCGCCGCAATGCCAGAGCTCGGCCTCCGGCAAGGCCGGTATGGCCAGCGCCAAGGCGGTGAAGTCATTCATCACCACCAGGCGCTTCAAGTCCAGCTCGGCGCGCAGCGCTTGCGCGGAGAAGCTCCAGTCGCGGTTGGTCAGGCTGATGCGGTCCCGCAACACCGGCGTGGCCACCCCCAAGGCCGCCTGGCTCGGTGCGGCCAGGCCGGCGCGAGAAAGTCCGTTCAGGTAATCCTGTATGCAAGCGGTAAGATTGGGAAAGTCGGCGCAAGGCGTCACCCTGACCCGCTCGATCGCGGCGCCCGCCGCCCCCTGCCAGGCCAGCCTTACATTGCTGCCGCCCACATCGCCCAGCAGGCTGGGGCCGGACTGGCCTTGGCGTTTACACCCGATTTCAATCATTTCGCCATCTCCTCATGGGTGGGCATGGGGCCCACATCTTCCTCAATTGATGCTTCGAGCCGGCTCCAAATGCCGCCCGCGCGGTGGCTGCGCAGCGCCGCGTCGACAAAGAGCAGACCGGCCAGCCCATCGCCGACTTGCGGCAAGGCCAGGCTTTGCGGGGCCGGTGAGCGGCCCTGCTGGCGCGCGCGGATATGCTCGGCCGCCTCCCGGTAGATCTGCGCGAAGGCTTCCAGATAGCCCTCGGGGTGGCCGGGC
Organism: Roseateles oligotrophus; assembly: GCF_025717515.1. Lineage (GTDB taxonomy): Bacteria > Pseudomonadota > Gammaproteobacteria > Burkholderiales > Burkholderiaceae_C > Paucibacter_A > Paucibacter_A oligotrophus. Next base: position 165,949 of record NZ_JAJIRN010000007.1, on the reverse strand, counting down.
GGCAGGCGCGTGGCGGCAATGGCCGCCGCACTGTCGACGCGGCCGCGGCTGAGCCACTCGCTGCTGCCGCCCAGGCAGGTCAGGCGCAGCCGATTGGGCTGCTCTTGCTCAAACTCCAGCCCGGCCTTGCTGCCATAGATGCGCAGACGCAGCGCGTTCTCGCAACCGCTCGCCACCTGGCTGGCCCACAGCGCACCACGGGCGCCGCCGGCAAAGCGCAGCATCAGCTGCGCGTTGTCATCGAGCCGCCGCCCCGGCACAAAGCTGCTCAGCTCGGCACAGACGGCCACCGCCCGCAGGCCGCTGACAAAGCAGGCCAATTGATAGGCATGGGTGCCGATATCACCGAGCGCACCGGCCGGCCCGGCCAAGGCCGGATCGCAGCGCCAGCTGGCTTGCTTTTGCCCCTCCTTCTCGACTGGCAAGGCCAACCAGTCCTGCGCATATTCGACCTGGATCAGGCGCAACTCACCGAGTTCGCCGGCACGCACCAACTCGCGCGCATGGCGCAGCATCGGATAGGCGCTGTAGTTGTAGCTGACCGCCAGCAGCCGCTTGCGGGCCTGCGCCAAGGCGGCCAGCTCGCGACCCTCTTGCACCGAGATGGCCAGCGGCTTGTCGCAAAGCACATCGATGCCGGCCTCCAGAAAAGCCCGCGCCACCGGCGCATGCAGATGATTCGGCGTGACGATCGCGACCAGCTCGATGCCGTCCGGCCTTGCCGCCTCGACGCGCGCCATCTCGCGCCAATCGGCGTAGCAGCGCTCGGGCGCCAGACCCAGCGCCGCGCCACTGGCGGCGGCGCGTTCCGGCTGGCTGGACAGCGCGCCGGCCACCAGCTCGAACTCGCCGTCCAGCCGCGCAGCAATCCGGTGCACCGCGCCGATGAAAGCGCCCTCGCCGCCGCCAACCATGCCCAGCAGCAAAGGGCGTTGGTAACTTTGATCGACGCTCATGCTTGTAGGCCCAGCATGCTGCGCACCTCACTGCGATCGCTTGCCGCGTTAGCGAAATCATCAAAGGACTTTTCGGCCACACGGATGATCTGCTTTTGAATAAAGGCCGCGCCCTCGCGCGCACCGTCCTCCGGGTGCTTCAGGCAGCATTCCCATTCCAGCACCGCCCAGCCGGGGTAGCCATGGCGGGTCAGCTTGGAGAAGATGGCGCCGAAGTCGATCTGCCCATCGCCGAGCGAGCGGAAACGCCCGGCTCTATCGGCCCAGTCGGCATAACCACCGTAAACGCCTTGGCGGCCATTCGGGCGGAACTCGGCATCCTTGACGTGGAAGGCGCGGATGCGCGGGTGATAGAGGTCGATGAAGGCCAGGTAGTCGAGCTGCTGCAGCAAGAAGTGGCTGGGGTCGTAAAGAATGCAGGCGCGCGGGTGCTGGCCCACGGCGTCCAGAAAGCGCTCGAAGCTCACACCGTCGAACAGGTCTTCGCCCGGATGCAACTCGTAGCAGACATCAACGCCGGCCTCATCAAAAGCATTGAGAATCGGCGTCCAACGCCGTGCCAACTCGGCAAAGGCTTCATCGATGAGGCCAGGGGGACGCGGCGGCCAGGGGTAGAGAAACGGCCAGGCCAAGGCGCCGGAAAAGGTCGCGTGCGCCTTCAGGCCCAGCCTGGCCGAGGCCTTGGCCGCCAGACGCAGCTGCTCGGCCGCCCAGGCCTGACGAGCGGCCGGATTGCCTCGCACCGCAGCGGCGGCAAAGCCATCCAGCGGCCTGTCATAGGCCGGATGCACGGCCAGCAACTGCCCTTGCAGATGGCTGGACAGCTCGCTGATCTGCAAGCCATGAGCCGCCAAGCGCCCGCGCAGATCGTCGCAATAACTCTGGCTCTCGGCCGCCAGCGCCAGATCGAACAGGCGCGCGTCCCAGCTCGGAATTTGCAGGGCCTTGAAACCCAGACCGGCGGCCCAGGCGGCGATGCCGTCCAGGCTGTTGAACGGTGCCGCGTCGCCGGCGAACTGAGCCAGGAAGATCCCCGGTCCTTGCATGGTTTTCATCATTCTGTGGCTCCGGTCACAACCGCCAGGTCGCTCTGGCGCTCGATCAATTCGGCGCATTCCAGGATTTGCAAACGCTCCACCGCCTCGCCGCCCAGGCGGCGCAGCAAGAGGCTGCCGAGTTGGCGGCCCGCATGGTGCAAGGAGGCAAAGTAGGTGCTGATCGGCGGCACAAAAAAGGCGCTGATATTGCTGTCGTCGGTGGCCACCACGGCCGCCTCGCGGCCGGCCTGCCAGCCCAGTTCGGCAAAGGCCGACAAGGCACCTAAAGCGGTGAATTCATTCGCGCAGACAAAGGCCGTCGGGCGCTGCTTTCGCTGGCTGAGCTCCAACGTGATGCGCCGCCCATCGCCGGCGGACAGGCCCGAGCTGCGCAGCAGATCGGCCTCGAATTCAATCCCGGCCAAGGCCAGCGCACGCCGGTAGCCTTGTTCGCGGTGCCGCGCATACATCAGCTCGGGGCTGGGGTTGAGCATGGCGATGCGGCGGTGGCCACGCTCAATCAGCCGGCGCGTGGCTTGATAGGCCATGTCCTCGTGATCGGTGTCGAACCAGGGATGAGGCTGCGCCAACTCGCTGCGGCCATAACTGACGAAAGGCATGTCCTGCTGCAGCAGATAGCGGATGCGCTCGTCCTGCGGGCGGGTCTGCGTCAGGATCAGCCCGTCGACGCGGCGCGACTCGACCAGCTGACGCAGGCCTTCCAGCGGGCTTTCTCCGGGCAGCTGCGGGTGCACGACCAGGCTGTAGTAACTGCCGGCCAGCGCGGCATACAGGCCCGACACCAGCGCCATATAGCCGCTGTCGCTGAAGTCCTGCTCGGCGTCTTCGACCGGCAAGACGATGCACAGCGTGTAGGTCTTGCCGGTGCGCAGCTTGACGCCGGCCAGATTGACGCTATAGCCCAACTCGGCGGCGGCGCGCTGCACGCGTTCACGCGTCTCCGGCTTGACCTCGGGCGCATTTTTCAAGGCTTTGGACACGGTGCCCAGCGAGAGGCCGGTGTGGCGCACCAGCGTCTTCAGGGTCACGGTCGGCGTTGGCGTTGGCGTTAGCTCAAAGGGATTCGACATGGCTGCAATCTTTAAGGCGATGGCCGAGCAGCAAGAACACGCTCGAGGTCCAGGTGAAGGCGGGGTCGCGCAGACCGGCGCCGGTCTGTGCGTCGTAGTTTTCAGCCATGCCGGAACGCGCCGCCATCGCGGTGAAACGCCGCGCCAGCTCGTCGCCCAGATCGGCGCGGCCGCAGCGGTCCATCGCGTCGACAAACAGCAGCATGGTCGGTGCCCAGATCGGGCCGCGCCAATAGCCATCGGCCTGATAGAAGGGGCTGGTCTGCGATTCGGTCGCCAGACCATGAGCGGTGAAAAAACGGCCCGGCTCGAACAAGCGCTGCAGCAAGGATTGGCGCTGCGACTCGCTCAGGCGCTGGCCCAAGCGTTCGCCCAAGAGCAGCGGCATGAAGGCAATCAGGCTGTCGGCGCCCGGCTCGCTCGGCAAGCCGCCTGCGCAGATCGCGACAAAGCGCTCGCCGTCCCAAAGCCTGTCCATCAGACGCTCAAACAAGGCATCGGCGCGCTGGCGCCATTGCGCGGCGGCTTCGGGCCGATCAAGCAAGTCAGCCAGCGCCACCAACTCCTCCATCTGCAAGATCAGAAAGCTGCTGAGATCGGGGCTTTGCAGCGGCGTGCCGGTGAGGAAGGTGGTGGCGTTGTCCCAGCCGGCGTCGTTGCCATGGTCATAGGCGGGCAGGCCCTCCCCTGTTCCATCCAACCAGCTGTCGGCCTGCGCGGCCAACCAGCCATAGGCCTGCGCACAGCGCTCAGCGGGCCAGGCCTCCGGCGCCATGCGGCGCAGCTGCGCGACCGTCCAGCCATGCACCGGCGGCTTGGTGAATCGCCAATAGGCATAGCGGTCATTGACGAAGTCGGGCAAACGACCGCTGGCATGTTGATGTTCGAACAAAACCGCCAATTGCTGCCAAGCCAGCTCGGGCTGTGCCGCACCCAGCGCCAAGGCGTTGAAGCAATGGTCCCAGCTCCAGATATTCGTCATCCAGTTCTTGGACATATACATGGCCGGGTGCTTCAGCTGACCCTCGGCCGGCACCAGGCAAGACCAGGTGATGTAGGCGGCCAGTTCGCGCGCCGCCTCAAGCTCCGGCGTCACGCCCAGGGTCAGCGCCAGCCAGTCGGCAAAGTCGGCGGCGGCCGAGGCTTGCGCCGGCTCGAATTCGGCAAGGTCCAGGCGCAGCGGCTGCACCCGGTAGAGATGCAGCGCCGCTGTCATGCGGCCCTGCCGGTTAGGCTGCAGCTCGCAGGCAATGCGCTCGGCGCGCTGGCCCTGCCAGGGCGCGTCCAGCTGCAGCTCGCCCTCGCCCAGCATCAAGCGCGCCGACAGGTCTTGCGTGGCGCAGCTGATATGCACGGCAGCAGCCAAGCGCTGCGCATAGTCATAACGCTTGCTTTGCAGGGACAGGCGCAGGCCGATGCCTTGGGCCGTCAGCGCGAGCGTGTCGGCGTCGGCGAAGGCCAGCTCGAGGCGGCCCTGCTCGCAGCGAAAGCTCAGGGCTTCGGGCCGCAGCGTCCACTCGCCTTGCAGCGGCAAGCCCGCAGCGTCGATAGGGCTGAGGCGAAACAGCCGACCCAGATCGGTATGCTCATCGCCGCCGCGCAGATTGCGCAGCCAAAAGGACTCGTCCTCGGCCAGCCAAGAAACGCATAGCCAGCTCTCGCGGCGCGAGAACGGAACTTTGTAGGGGTCGAACAATAGAAGGTTCACGCGAATCAACCTTTGACCGCCGCGCTGGTGGCGCCGTCCATGATGTGGCGCTGGGCCAGGAAGAACAACAGCAGCGGCGGCAGGCACAAAAGCACCGTCATCGCGGCGATCGCCGTCACATTGTTCGAGTGCAGGCCCTTGAACTGGGCCAGGCCCAAGGCCAGCGTGTATAGGCTTTGATCATTCAAGAAGATCAGCGGGCCGAGATAGTCGTTCCAGCTGCCGAGGAACTGGAAGGTGCCGACCAGCACCAGCGCCGGCGCCATCAGCGGCAGGTGAATGCGCCAGTAGATCTGCCAGGCATTGGCGCCGTCCATGCGCGCCGCCTCATCCAGCTCGCGCGGGATGCTCGAGATGAATTGACGCAACAAGAAGATGAAGAACGGGGCGGCAAAGAAGGACGGCACGATCAGCGGCTTGAGCGTGTTGATCCAGCCCAGCGCGTTGAACTCCATATAGAGCGGGATCATGCTCACATCCCAGGGAATCATCATCGAGCCGAGCACGATCATGAACAAGGCATTGCGGCCCTTGAAGTCGAAGCGCGCAAAACCATAGGCCACCAGGCTGGACGAAAAGATCTGGCCGATGGTGGACAGCAGCGCGACCCAGAGCGAATTGCTCAGGAAGACGGCAAAAGGCTGGGCTGTCCAAGCCTCGACAAAATTGCCCCAGCGCGGCTCGGCCGGCCACCAAATCGGCGGCCAGGCATAGAGCTCGCTCTTGGCCTTCAGCGCGGTCAGCAGGGTCCAGTACAGCGGTGCGGCGAAGGCCAAGACCAGCAACAGCATCAGGCTGTAGAAGGCCAATCGGCGGCTGCGAGCGGCCAAGCTGATCATGTTGCGCTCCTGTCGGCGGGCGCCTCGGACTTCACTTCGTTCTCGTAAAACACCCACAGGCTGGAGAAGCGCATCACCGAGGCGGACAGCAACAGAATCAGCGCAAACATCAGCCAGGACATCGCCGCCGCATAGCCCATGTCGAAGTATTTGAACGCGGTGTCGTAGATATACATGGCCAACATATAGGTCGATTTCATCGGGCCGCCGCCGGTCAGGAGCAGGGCCATGGTCAGTTGCTGGAAGGCCGCGATCAAGGTGGTGACCAGGTTGAACAGAATCACCGGCGAGAGCAGCGGCAAGGTGATGTGAGTGAACTGCTTGAGCTTGGAGACGCCGCTCATCTCGGCCGCCTCATAGAGTTCGACCGAGATGCCCTTCAGCCCGGCCAAAAACACCAGCATCGTGCCGCCCAGACTCCACAGACTGGCGATCACCACCGCGCTCATCGCCCAATCCGGGCTGCCCAGCCAATCAACCGCCGGCAGGCCCAGCAGCGCCAGCGCATAGTTCAAGAGCCCGTACTCGCGGCTATAGATCCAGGACCAGATGCTGACCAGCGCCACCCCCGACAGCATCGAGGGCAGATAGAAGATCGTGCGGAACAGACCCTCGCCCAGGCAGCGCCGGTTCAAGAGCAGCGCCAGGCCCAGGGAAGCGGCCAGATGGGTCGGCACATAGAGCAGCGCGAAGCGCGCCGTCACGCCCAGCGCCTCCCAGAAATCGTCATCTTGGAACAGCACACGCTGGTAGTTCTGCAGGCCGACAAAACGCTCGCCGCCCATCAGCGGCCAATCGAAAAAGCTCATATAGAGCGAGTACAGCAAGGGGCCGACGGTGAAGGCGAGAAAGCCGATCAGCCAGGGGGCGATGAAGAGATAGGGCAGCCAACTCGACCAGGAGCGGGCGCGCCGCTTGCCAGCCGTTTTGGCCTTGCCAGGAACCGGATCGGAGATCGGCATCAGCATCTCGCTCTGGGCGTCCATCAATTGAGATTTATGCATGGTCCTGTCCCTCAGCGCAGCTTGCGCTCGGCCTTGATGGCGGCGCGGTCGAGAATGGCGCCGCTGTCGCCCTGCTTGCTGAGAAAAACCTCCTGGATCGCGTCGCGCACCACGTCTTGTGCACGCATCCAACGTGGGTTCAGCAAGTGCGCGGGCGTCTCCTTCATGCTTTCCACCATCGCGTAAAAAGGCCTCACCAAAGGGTCATCTTGCAAGCCCTGCTGCGCCGCCACGCTCAGCAGCACCGGCAGATCATTGCTGCGCAGACGCACCGCCTCGGCGCTGCTGAAGAATTGGATGAAGTCCCAGGCCAGTGCCTTTTGCTTGGACTCACGCGCCATCGCCAGCGCCGACACACTGACCACGCTCTGCGCCGGCCGGCCCTGAAAGCTCGGCAACCCGACGACGCCGTAGCGCTTGCCGTCCTGTGCCAACTCGACCCGGAAAGCCGCGCCGTCAAGCAGCATCGCGACCTTGTCGGAGGTGAACATCTGGCGCTGGTTGCGGCCATCGCCCAGCCCCAAGGTGGCCGCAACATCCTGCTGCAGCAGCGCCAGCAGCATCGCGAACATCGCCTTGGACGGCGCGCCGTTCAGATGGCCCTGCACACTCACACCGTCCGGACCCAACATGCGGCCGCCGGCGCTCCAGAGATAACTCTGAAAGTCATAGGGGTCGGGGTTCACATCGAGGCCGAAACCGAAGGCCTTGGTGGCCGGCTTGCGCAACTGAATCGCCATGCGGCGCAGATCGTCCCAACTCCAACCCTCCTGCGGATAGGCCAGGCCGGCGTGGTCAAACATGTCTTTGTTGTAATAGATCACTTGAGCGGTGAAGCCGGCCGGCACTCCATAGATGCGCTGGGTCTTGCCGTCAGCATCGCCGACCGTCGCGAAGCGAAATAGTCCCGGCACGAAGTCGCTGCGGTCTATGCGGGCATCGCGGGCCAGATAGTCATCCAGCGGTTCCAGCACCCGCTGGTATTGCGGGAAGTTCCACATATACATCACATCGGGCGGGTTCTTGGCGCCGAAAGCGGCCGAGAGCTTCTGGTTGTAGCCGCCGCCATAGGCTTCCATCTGCACCTTCACGCCCGGATGCCTGGCCTCGAAGGCGGCGGCAATGCGCTGCTGGATCAAGAGGCTTTCGCTGCCGTCCCAGGTCGCGAAACGCAGCAACTGCGACTCGGCTGCGGCGGCAGCAGTGCAGGCACCGAACAGGCACAGCAGCAGGGCTCGAAGGCTGTTCAACAGATTCATTGCGCCAGCGCCCTTTGCACGGCCGGGCTCAAGCGCCTCGGCAAGGCCCGACCATCGGCGCCAAACACATGGACGTGTTCCAAGTCGAATTGCAGGCCGACGGCATCACCGCTGCGCACCAGTTGACCACCGTCGACACAGACCGTCAGGTTTTGATCCGGGCCCGCGCTCAGATGCACCATGCTTTGCGCACCCAGGCGTTCGACACCGTGAACGCGAGCCTGGATGTGTGCGGCGCTGTCTTCTGCGGCCAGCAGGCGAATATGTTCGGGCCGTATGCCAAGCGTCTGCGCCGCGCCGTGCAATTCCAGTGGTAACAAGCCTTGCAACAAGGCTTGCAACGTCGCCAAGGCTTGGGCCGGCAAAAAGTTCATCCTTGGCGTGCCGATGAAGCCGGCCACAAAGAGATCGGCCGGGCTGTGATAAAGCTCCAAGGGCCGACCAACCTGCGCGATGCGGCCCTGATTCAAGACCACCACCTTGTCGGCCAGCGTCATCGCCTCGACCTGATCATGCGTGACGTAAATCATCGTGGCCTGCAGCGCCTTGTGCAGGCGCGCCAGCTCGGCGCGGGTGTTCTCGCGCAGCGCCGCGTCCAGATTCGACAAGGGCTCATCGAACAAAAACACGCGCGGATTGCGCACGATGGCGCGGCCTATCGCCACCCGCTGACGCTGGCCGCCGGACAGCTGTTTGGGCTTGCGCTCGAGCAGCGCTTCGAGCTGCAACATGCGCGCCGCCTCGATGATGCGGCTGTCGATTTCGGCCTTGGAGAAGCGCCGCAGCGAGAGCCCAAACGACAGGTTCTTGCGCACCGTCATATGCGGATAGAGCGCGTAGTTCTGGAACACCATGGCGAGGTCGCGCTCGGCCGGCGGCACCTCGTTCATGCGCAAGCCGCCAATCATCAGCTCACCGCTCTGCATCGCTTCCAGGCCAGCAATGCAGCGCAAGAGCGTCGACTTGCCGCAACCCGAGGGGCCCAGAAAGCAGACGAATTCACGGTCGGCAATCTCCAGGTCTATGCCCTTCAGCACGTCAACCGTTCCGTAGCTTTTGCGCAGGCCGCGCAGTGAAAGATTCGCCATGGTGTCGCCCTCTTCTATTCTTCTTTAGGCCAAAAGACCGGCCAGATAGCGCAGGCCCTGCGCTGCGGTGCGCGCCGGCTGGCTGGGCTGGTCATGCTCGACGATGAAGGTGTTCACGCGCTGGCTCAGCCAAGGCAGCCAGGCCGGCCAATCCAGACGCCCCTCGCCCAACGTGGCCCAGCCTTGTTCGATCTCGCCCAACTCGGCTCCAGGCTTGGCCAGGTCCTTCACATGCACCGACTGCAGGCGCAAGGCGTAGCGTTCCAGCCATGCCATCGGCGCCTCGCCCGCCCGGGCTACCCAGGCCACATCGGCTTGCCAGCGCAAGCTCGGCGCGGCCTCCAGCAAGGTCTCCAAGACCGTGCGGCCGTCTTGCCCAAGCCGCTCGAACTCGAAGGCATGGTTGTGATAGGCCAGCGTGATGCCCTGGCCCTGCAATACCAGCGCATGGGCTTGCAAGGTGGCTGCCAAGGCCAACCAGCCGGCGCTGTCCTGCGGCCGCTCGGTCTCGTCCAGCCAGGGCATCACCAGCTGCGTGCAGGCACAGGCCTTGAGCGAGGCGACGATCTCGTCCAGTCGCTCGGCCAGATCGCTCATTTCCACATGCATGGAAGCCAGCCTCAGGCCCGAGGCCTGCAGCGCGGCAACAAAGTCGCTGCGGCTCAAGCCATGCAAGGCTTCGGTCTCGACCCAGGCATAGCCGACCTGCTTCGCGAGTTCCAGTCGGGCCACCAGATCGCCGACGGCGCGCACGGTGTAGAGCTGCAGGGCGATGCGAACCCCGGTTTGATTCGAAGTCATGCGCATTGCTCCTGCATCTGAAGGCTGGCGGCAAAACCGGCCGGGACGGGGTCGGGTCTTGCGCAGCGGGTCTGCAGCGCCAGCGGAGCCTGCTGCTCGGCCGACCGCAGAATCGCGTCCATCGCCTCAAGCACATGCAACGCCATCTCGCCGCTCGCGCGGTGCGGCCGGCCGCTGCGCAAGGCATCGGCCATCTCGGCCACGCCCAGGCCCCGGTGCCGGCCGGTGAAGGCCAGCGGCGCTTGCGCCGCCCAGTCGCCATCGGCCACACACAGCTCAAGCTCACCGCCGAACTGGTTCGGGTCCGGCAACACCAGGCTGCCCAGCTCGCCGAACAACTCGATATGGCTGCTCTTGTGCTTCCAGACATCGAAGCTGGTGCTCAGCGTGATGAAGGCGCCCTGCTCAAACGTCAGGCCGGCGACCAGATGGGTCGGCGTTTCGACCTTGATGTGCTCGCCCTGGCGCGGGCCACGCGGAATCTGCCGCAGCGGCCAACTCGTGTGGGCCAAGCCGCTGACGAGCGTGATCGGGCCCAGCAGTTGCACCAGCTGCGTCAGGTAATAGACGCCCATGTCCATCAGCGGCCCGGCGCCAGGGCGGTAGAAAAACTCGGGGTTGGGATGCCAGTCATCGGGGCCGCGCTCCATCATCGTGGCTTGGCCGGCGACGATGCGGCCAATGCCGTTTGCGTCGACCAGCGCGCGCGCGGCCTGGCCCGCACCACCCAGGAATGTGTCGGGCGCGCAGCCGATGCGCAGGCCAAGCGCAGCAGCCTTCTCCATCAAGGCGGCTCCGTCGGCAAAACTGCCTGCCAGCGGTTTCTCGGTATAGAGATGCTTGCCGGCCTTCAGAACCGCCTCGCCAACCGCCCGGTGAGCAAGCGGCGGGGTCAGGTTGATGATGATTTCGGCCTCGCTGCCGAGCAACTGATCCAGGCTCATCAAAGGCAGATCGAACTCGGCGGCGCGACTCTGCGCGGCCTCGGGCTTAGCGTCGGCCACGCCGATCAGACGCAAATTGCCGAACTGGGCCAGGCCCTTGGCATAGGCCGGGAAGATGTCGCCGGCGCCGATGATGGCGACAGCCGTCGGCTTGATCTGAGATGCCGCCATCATGCCGGTGATCCTTGCTCGGCGAGGTCTAACCAGGCCATTTCTTCGGCCGTCAACTGCACGCTCAAGGCCCGCATCGAACTGGCAGTCTCGGCAATGCTGCGCGGACCGATCAGGCTGAAGGCCGGGAAGGCCTGCGCCAGCACCCAGGCCAGCGCGATATTGATCGCCTGCACACCTTTCTCGGCGGCCAATTTCTGGGCGCGGGCGCGACGCTCGAAGTTGGCGGCGCTATACCAGCAACGCACCAGCTCTTCGTCCTCACGGCGATCCGGGCCGGCGCGGTCGGTGAAGAAGCCACGCGCCTGCGAGGACCAGGCGAACAAGGCCAGCCCCTGCTCGGCCAGCCGCTGGCGCGAGGCCGGGTCGCCGGCCGACACGCAACCGCGCCAGATCGGCGCCTGCATGCGCGCAAGGCTGAGCTGGTTATTGAGCAAAGAGAAACCCTGCAGACCCTTGGCCGCCGCGTAGGCATTGGCCTGCGCCACCCGCTCCAATGACCAGTTAGAGCCGCCAAAGGCCTTGAAGCGGCCGAGGCGGCGCTGCTCGTTCAGCGCCTCGACAAACTCGCCCACCGGCACCTCGGGGTTGTCGCGGTGCAGGATGTAGAGGTCGGCATGATCGGTCTGCAGGCGCTCCAGGCTCTCGGCCAACTCGCTGCGCATGCCTTCGGGTGTGCAGTTAGGCGTGTGGGCGCCCTTGGCGATCAAGACGATCTCGTCGCGGATGCCGCGCGCTCGCAGCCACTGACCCAGAATCGCCTCGCTGTGGCCACCCTCGAAGTCATAGACCCAGGCGGTGTCGAAAGCATTGCCGCCGCGCTCGATGTAGTCATCGAACAGCGCCGCCGCATGGCTGAGATTTTCCTGGTTGTCGACACCCATGATCAGGCGCGACACCGGCTTACCCTCAAGCCCCGGCACCTGGCCATAACTCATCAGCGCATCGGCGCGGCGGGCGAGCCGCAGGCCGGCCAGCGTTTGGCGGCCCTGCATGGCGGCTTCGGCTTCTTTGGGATAGGACAGGCCGATGGCCTGACGCCAGCGGTCCATCACGGCCAGATTGGCTAGCGAATCCGCAGAGTTCATGGCCGGATGGGGAATAGCGGCCGCCTTCACCGCCTGCGCAAACGCATCGGCCTCGTAGGCATAGAGGCCACGATCGGTTGGGATGGTCCAGCTTTGCGCCAGCGCCTCGTCCACATAGAGCTCGATGCGGCTTTCGCCCGCTTCGGCGCCCGCACCGTACCAGGGATTGGGCACCACCAGCGCACCTTGCGTGCCGCCAATGCGCAGCGACTCCTCCTGCTCGAAGCGCACCGCCGTGCTCAGCTGCGCGACGATGTCGCCGGGGAACAGCAGGGTGGCGGTGGCCCATTCATCGACCGGACCGCTGGCGCCCTCGTGCAGCTTGCCCATCGCCGTCAGCTTGAGCGGCTCGGCGAAGGGCTGGCCCTGCGCCACGCCGGCAATCAAACGCGCCATCGAGACGGGATAGCAGCCGACATCCAGAATCGCGCCGCCGGCCAGCGAGGCCTCCCAGGTGCGCGAGCCGACACGCGGCGTCGAGCTGTAGCAAAACGAGGCCTGGATGTGGCGCACCTCGCCGATGGTGCCGGCGCGCAGCAGTTCCACCAGCTTGGCCGTTTGCGGCAGGCAGCGGTACATAAAGGCTTCCATCAGCAGGCGGCCGGCCCGCTCGGCCTCGTCGAAGGCGATCATCGCCTCGGCATGGTTCAGGCCCAGCGGCTTCTCGCACAGCACATGCTTGCCGGCCCGCAACGCCAGCACCGTCCAGTGCAGATGTTCGGTGTGCGGCAGGCCGATATAGACCGCCTGCACGGCCGGGTCGGCCAGTAAGGCCTCGTAGCTGCCATGCGCCTGTGGCGGACAGGCCAGCGAGCCATGTTTGTCGGCAAAGGCCTGGGCCTTGACGGCGTCACGGCTGGCCACCGCCACCAGCGCGCCACTGTCGGTCTGCGTCAAACCCTGTGCGAAAGCGCCCGAGATGTTGCCGGCGCCGATGATTCCCCAATTGAGCATGATGTGTAAATTGAAACGTTATGATTTATGAATGTGACAAATATATTTCCGGCATGCCGTTCAGAACAGCAGTGAAAACCCGCTGTGTCTGAGGTCATGCAAAGCCACAGAGCAGTCCCGTCAGGCCGAACCCGCCAGCCCGCCACCGTCCACCACATAGGCCGAGCCGGTGACAAAGGATGAGCGGTCACTGGCCAGAAACAGCACCACCTGCGCAATCTCGCGCGCCTGCCCGACCCGCATCAGCGGCCTTGCATTGCCGGCTTCGACCAGCGCCATGTCGGCCAGGCCGAGTTGCTGTGCCTCGTTGCGCAGCATCGCGGTGTCGGTGTCGCCGGGGCAAACGCTGTTGACGCGGATCTGCTGCGGCCCATGGTCAACCGCCATCGCCCGCGTCATGTTCACCACCGCCCCCTTGGAGGCGCAATAAGAAACAGCGTCCTTGCCGCCGACCAGGCCCCAACCGGAGCCCGAATTGATGATGCTGCCGCCGCCTTGGCTCACCATCACCGGCACCGCGTATTTGCTCATCAGGAAAATCGACTTGACGTTGACGGCCATCACCGCGTCCCAATCGGCCTCGCTGGTGTCCACCACATTCGCACGCCGCGTAATGCCGGCGTTATTGAACAGCACATCGAGCCGGCCATAAGCGGCCAGCGTCTCTTGCACGCTGCGCTGGCAATCGGCGGCCAGCGCCACATTCGCCTGCACAGCCAAGGCCTCGCCGCCGGCCGCCTCGATCTCGCCCACGGTCGCCGCCGCGCCCTCGGCGTTCAAATCGCAGACCACCACGCGGGCGCCTTCCGCGGCGAACAGCAGCGCGGTGGCGCGGCCAATGCCGGAGCCGGCGCCGGTGATCAAGGCCACCTTGCCGCGCAGTTCACCGGCGCTCATTTGTGTTGTTGCTTGCATCGTCGTCATCTCCAATTTGATATTTTTTCGGTTTGATTCTTTGGGCCGGGGACTACTCTGCCACCAATCTCAAGATCGCCCGATCACGCGGCCCGGTCAGCACCCGCACCGGGCCGCTGAACAAGGCGTCCACCTCGGCGCAGCCGCTGTCCACGCGCAGCACCCCGCCGCCTTGACCCGCCATCGCTTGCAGCTTGGTCGGCGTCATCAACACCGTCAACGCCGCTGGGCCGAGTTGGCGCAAGACTCTGGCGCTGAGCGGCGCATTGCCGCGCCCGATCACATGGCCCTGGCCACCTATCGCCGTCAGCCACAGCCGCGCCCGCCCCGGCATGGCGGCCAGCAATTCCAACAGCTGCGCCTCATTGGCATCGCGCAACCAGAGGCGGCCGTCAATGACGACATCGACACCAATCAAACTACCGGCCAGGCCCAGCGCCGACTTCAAGGCCCAGGTCGTGCTGCCCGGCCCGATCAGATGCAAGCCCTGCTGCAGTTGCGGCAACAAGCTGGCCGCCAAGGCCGCTGCGGCCTCGGCGTCGGCCGGCGCGCTGCGCGTCTTGCGTCCCTGCAACAGGCGCGGGTCGGTCGGCGTGGCCAGGTAGCCGTACAAGCGAGGCAAGACCCGACCCTGGCGCAGCGCGCCCTCATCCAGATCCATCACCTCACGCGGCTCGGTGCAGCGCCGCTGCGTGGCCAGAAATCCCATCGCCAGCCGACCGGCCGCCGCCGGACTGACGCCAAAACAGGCCGACTGCATTTTGACCCCGGCCGGAATGCCCAGCACCGGCAGCGCGGCGTCGGTGGCCAGCGCGTCCAGCACATCCCGCGCCGTGCCGTCACCGCCGGCAAACAAGAGCAGATCAAGGCCGACTTGCTGCATCCGAGCCACCAGCTCGCGCGTGTCCGCCGCGCTGCTGGAGCCGGCAGACGCCAGACTCAGCACTTGCGGTTCGGCTCCCAAGGCCCGCAACAAATCCGCGCCCATCACCCCCGGCCCGCTGACCCAGTCGACCGCCAAGCCCGCGCCAAAGCCGGCCAGCGCCAGCGCGGCCCGCTCGCCGGACCAGGCCGAGGCCGCTGCGCTGTGCAGCCCATCGCTGCCGTGCAAACCCAGCTTGCCGCCGGCGCCCGCCAGCGGGTTGATGATCAGGCCGACGCGAGGGTTCATCTCAAAATGCCCGGTCCATCGCGGTGGGCGTGGCCACGCCATGCTCGGCCAGCTTGCGCTGCCAGCCGCGCCAGGTGATGGCCCAGCGCTTGGGGTCATCCAGGCAGGATTCGTCAATGCGCCTTGTCGGGCAGTTATGCGGGGCGCTGCGCAGCATCTCGGGGTCGGCTCTGGCCTCGTCGGCGACGCGGCTCATGATCTGCGCGAACTCATCCAGATCGGCACGCGAGTAAGACTCGGTCGGCTCGATGGTGGCCGGCTCGGGCACCACATAGGGGTGGTGGCTGGTCCAGTAATGGACGCCGTAGTCGGCGGCACGCAGGCCGATATCACCCGAGTGCACGCCGGTCTCGGCGCAGAGCTCGGCCCAGCTGTAGCGCACCTGCTCGATACGCCGCTTGCCCGGCGCATAAGGCGCCGACAGGCCGCGAATCTTCAGCAATTGCGCCATCATGTAGTTGTTGTTCAAGACCGCGATCTCGGCCACCTCGCGCAGGCCCGCCGCGCCCAGATTCATCACCCAGGCATAGGCGCGCAAGACAATGCTGGCCGTGCCCATAAAGGCCGCCACCTTGCCGATCGAGCGCTCGCCGCCCTGTTCTATGCGGTAGCGACCGTCCGGCTCCTTGACGATCACGGGTCGGGGGAGAAACGGCGCCAGCGCCGCCGTCACCGCGCAGGCCCCGACCGCAGGGCCGCCGCAGGCGTGCGGGGTTGAAAAAGTCTTGTGCAGATTGAAATGGCTGAGATCGAAACCGGCCTCGCGCGCCCGGGTGATGCCTAAAAGGCCGTTTGCATTGGCCTGGTCATAGCAAGCCAGCGCGCCGACTCCATGGGCGGCGGCCACGAACTCGCGGATCTTGGCGTTGAAGATGCCGGTGTCTTCCGGGTTGGTGATGATCAGCGCGGCGGTGCGCGGGCCGACCGCCGCCTGCATCGCTGCCAGATCGGGGTAGCCCTCTGCATCCGGGTAGAGCGTGATGACCTTGTAGCCCAAGACCTTGGCGCAGGCCGCGTCGGACGGGTGACTGAAGATGGTCGTGATGATCTCGTCCCGCTCGCCAGCCTCGCCGCGCGCTTCGAACCAGGCCCGGATCATCGCCAGATTGGCATAGATCGCCTGCGAGCCCGAGCGGGGCTGCAGGCTCACCGCGTCCATGCCGGAGACCTCCTTCAACACGCCTTCCATCTCATGCATCACATGCAAGATGCCCTGCACCGTGCTCTCGTCTTGCAGCGGATGCAGCTCGCTCATGCGCGCATCGCGGGCCAGATGTTCGTTGACCTTGGGGTTGTACTTCATCGTGCAAGTGCCCTGGCCGACGTCGACATTGAAGTCGGCGCCCAAGGTCTCCTGCGACAAGCGCAGATAGTGGCGCAGCACGCGGTTCTGGCTCAACTCCGGCAGCGCGGGCGCCAGCTTGCGGCGCATGCCGGGCGGCAGCGTGAACAGCACATCATGCGCGGCGGCTTCGATGGCCGGCTCCAGCTCGGGCGTCAGCAAAGCGCGCTCACCCGGCTGGCTGAGTTCGAAGATCACCGGCTCGTCCCAGCGGGCTTGCTGGTAGCGGCGCAGATTGGGTTTGCCGTCGGTGAAGCGGTGGGCGGAGATGTTTTCCATATTGACGGGATTCATGAAGCGAGGACCTCGCGAAGGGCGTCCACCAAGGCATCGATATCGGCCTGACTGTGGACCTCGGTGAAGGCATAAAGCGCGGACTGGCCGAGCGCGGGGAAGGCCTCGGACAAATCATGGCCGCCGAAGATGGCACGCTCGCGCAAGCCCGCGTTCACCTCGGCCACCGTCTTGCCGGTGGCCGAAAAGTCGAGCACGAACTCCTTGAAATGCACAGCGCCGGGATGGGCCAGCCGCAGGCCGGGCAAGGTGCTTAAGCGCTGGCGCGCATAGGCGACGCGCTTCATGATGCCTTCGCCCAACTCCACCATGCCTTGCGGGCCCTGGCTGGCCAGGAAGACCCCGGCGGTGATGCCCCACAGGGCCGCGGCCGTGCCGACAAACTCGTTGCCCTGCTCGCGCTTGTCGAAAGAGGTGCGCTGGTAGGCGACATCGCCAAAGCCGTATTGACCCGGCACCGAGGTCGGCGCGATGCCGAACAGGCGCGACGGGTATTGCATCAGCAAGGCCTCCTCGTCGCGGCTGGCGATGAAGCCGCCATGGCCGCCGCCATAGCTCATATGCATGCCCAGGGACTGGATGTCGCCGCAGACGATGTCCGCGCCATAGTCTCCAGGGGGAGTCAGCACCCCAAGCGAGAGCGGATCAACGCCGACGATCAGCATCGCGCCGGCCGACTTGACCAAGCCGGCAATCGCCTGCCCCTCGTCGATACCGCCGAAGTAATTCGGTACATCCAGATAAAGGGC
The DNA here is from genome assembly GCF_025717515.1 of Roseateles oligotrophus. Taxonomy (GTDB): domain Bacteria; phylum Pseudomonadota; class Gammaproteobacteria; order Burkholderiales; family Burkholderiaceae_C; genus Paucibacter_A; species Paucibacter_A oligotrophus. The sequence continues at coordinate 148,538 of NZ_JAJIRN010000007.1, read as the reverse complement.
CGCCACCTCTTGGCTCAACTTGGCGCGCAGGTCGCCCCGGTCCAAGAGGCCGGTGATGGGATCAAACGCGACCTCGACGAAGTCGATCTCGCTGCGGCCATAGGTCTTGATATGCGAGCGCTTGTCGGCGCTGGTGTTGGCGGCCAGCAGCACAAGGCGGCGCCCGCTGTGGCGCGCCGCCATGCAGCAGGCGGTGGCTGCGGCCTGCATGCCGTCATAGGTCGGCACGCTGACCACGTCCAGGTTCAGCAGCTCGCCCATCATCGAGCAATATTCCCACAGCGCCTGGAAGCGGCCATGGTCGTCATAGGGCTCGCCGGCATAGGCGGTCAGGAATTCGCTGCGCCCGTTGATCTCGTCGCAGATGGCCGGCACATGGTGCTGGTAGCAGCCGCCGCCCAAAAAGCTCAAGACCTCGCCGCAATGCCGGTTGCGCGCCAGGATGGCCTGCACATGGCGCTTCAAGCGCGCCTCGGACAGCAGCGGCGCCGGCAAATTCAGCGGCCGGTCCATGCGCAACTCGGTCGGCACATCGGCATAGAACTCTTCGACCGAGGCGGCGCCGGTGGCGGCCAGCATCGCGGCCTTGACGGCCGGCACGGAGTTCGGAATATAGGGGTAGACCTGGGGCTTGCTTGTCATGTTCGCGGGCCTGCTGCTGTGATCGTTGGCGAGCCCGCATTTCACGCCGCCGCCGGCGCGCTGACAAACGAGAAATATTTGCGCATGGATTAGCCCAGCTAATTCATGCGCAGATGAAAAATACCCCCAGCCCGCCCAAGCCTCGGGCGCTTGATCAAGCGGAGGCGGGCCGCAACGAATGGCGTCGAGTCAGGCCGGGGGCGCGCGCAAGGCCTCGAAACGGGCGTTGAACTCCTGGCGCAATTGCCTGCGCACCAGGGCCGCGGCATGGCGCCGCTGCTGGTCGGGCGTCACGACCTGCAGCGCGCGCACCGGCACCGGCTTGCGCTCGTCGTCAACCGCCACCATGGTGAAGAAGCAGCTATTCGCATGCCGCGTCTGCTGGCTGCGGATGTTCTCGGCCAGCACCTTGATGCCGACCTCCATCGACGAAGAGCCGGTGTAGTTGACCGAGGCGAGAAATGTCACCAGCTCGCCGACATGAATCGGTTGGCGGAACATCACCTGATCGACCGACAGCGTCACCACATAGCAGCCGGCGTAGCGGCTCGCGCAGGCATAGGCGACCTGATCCAGAAACTTCAACACCGTGCCGCCATGCACATTGCCGGAGAAATTGGCCATGTCGGGGGTCATCAGCACGGTCATCGACAATTCATGAACGGGTACGGTCATTGTGAATACCTTCTTGTTTCGGGCCCAAACCGTCAGCCGGGAATGCCAATGTTGCCACCACCAAAGCGATGCTCGGTGCAACTGCGATAGACCTCGCCGAGCCGCAGCAAGGTGGACGGCCAGTCCGGGTCGGTCGAGGCGTGATTCGGAGAATCCGGGCTGTGCTGAGTTTCCAGACAAAGGCCGTCGCCCTGTCTATAGGCCTCGCCGCCCGAGCCGACCAAGCTGGCGTCGAGGAAGTTGCCGGAATAGAACTGCAGCGCCGGCTCGCTGCTGTGGATTTCCATCTTGCGGCCGGATAGCGGGTCTTCCAGGCTGGCGGCCAAATGCAGGCCCCCATCGAAGGGGTGATCAAGCAGCCAGTTGTGATCAAAGCCCCGAGCCGAGAGCAGTTGCGGGTGGGGCAGACGCAGGCGTGGCTCGATCTCGGAGGGCAGGCGGAAATCGAAGGGCGTGCCCTCGACCGACGCGATGCCGGTCGGAATGCGCCCCCCATCCACCTCGGTGTAACGGCTGGCGGCAATCATCAAGCGCTGACTCATCGCCGAGCCGCGCCCGGCCAGATTGAAGTAATCATGGTGGGTCAGATTGACGACGGTCGGCTTGTCGCAGCTTGCCTCGTAGTCGATGCGCCAGGTCTGCTCGGCCGTCAGGCTGTAGCGCACCTTGACCGCCATCGTCCCGGGGAAACCGCCCTCGCCGTCCGGGCTGGTGTAGCGCAGCAGCAGCGCCGGACCATGGCCGGCAAGGCCAGCCGGCTCGATCTCGGCCTCCCATAGCCGCGTGCCGAAGCCGCTCGCACCGCCATGCAGGCAGTTAGGCCCATCATTCAGATCCAGTTGATGGCTGTGGCCGTCGAGCGTGAATTGGCCCCGCGCAATGCGGTTGCCGAAGCGGCCGACGATCACGCCGAAATGCGGATTGCGCTCCAGATAGTCGCGCAGATTGTCAAAACCCAGCACCACATTGGCGCGCCGCCCGGCGCCGTCCGGCAGCCACAGCGCGGTGACGATGCCGCCATAGGTGATGGCGCTGAGCACCAGGCCGGCGCCGTTGTCCAGCGTGTACTCATGCACCGGGCGGCCGTCAGGCATCTGCCCAAACTCGCGCCGGCTGATGGTCGGGCTGGCGCTCGGCTGCGCAGCCATCATGCCCAGCCCCCGTCGACGATGAAGTCCTGCGCCGTGCACATCGCGCTGTCGTCGGCCGCCAGGAACAAGGCCATATGGGCAATATGCTCGGCCTCCAAGGGCTTGTTGATGCATTGACCTTTGGCGATGTCGGCCTTGGCGGCCTCGTCAACCCATAACTTGATCTGCTTTTCGGTCATCACCCAGCCGGGCACCAGCGTGTTGACGCGGACGCCATGCGCCCCCAGATCACGCGCCAGCGAGCGGGTCAAGCCCTGGATGGCTGCTTTCGAGGTGGTGTAGGCCGGCATGCCGCCTTGCTTGAGCATCCAGCTGATGGAGCCAAAGTTGATGATGCTGCCGCCGCCGGCCGCCCGCATATCGGCCATCACCGCCTGGGCCGCGAAAAACTGGCTGCGCAGATTGACCGCCAGGCTGGCGTCCCAAAACTCGGGGCTGATCTGCTCGATGGCCTGCCGCTTGTCATTGGCCGCATTGTTCAGCAGCACCGTAACCGGGCCGATCGCGGCGCGCAGGCGCTCGACCGCGGCACGCAGCGCGGCGATGTCGGTCAGGTCGGCGGCCAGGAACTGCGGCGCAAATTGGTCCGCCGACAAGCCTGCCGCCAGCTTGGCGGCCAAGGCCTCGCCGCTGGCGGCGTCCAGGTCGACAAAGCCGACGCGGGCGCCCTGGCGCGTGAACTGTTCCACCAAGGTCGCGCCGATGCCGGTCGCACCACCGGTGATCAATACGCTGCGATTTTGCAGGCTGGGATAGCGAGCGAAAGAGGACATCAAGAACTCCAAAAACAAAAGGGGACGCACCGAACCCGGCCGACACAAAGCCGAAAGTAGTAATACTATTTCACTTGAATAGCGGTTTTATTGGGGTTTTCACCCATTTGTTGAAATATAAAGTCATACTTTAATTCGACACCGGCTTTGACAGACCTTTCGCCCGAGCAACCCAATGACCATCACATCCACACCCACCCCACGCTTCAAGGGCGTATTCCCGGTCGTGCCGACCACCTTCAACGAAGCCGGCGGCCTTGACCTGCCCAGCCAATTGCGCTGCATTGATTTCATGATCGACGCGGGCTCGACCGGCCTGTGCATCCTGGCCAATTTCTCCGAGCAGTTTGTGCTGTCGGACGAAGAGCGCCAGACCCTGACCCGCGCCATTCTTGCCCATGTGGCCGGCCGCGTGCCGGTGATCGTCACCACCACCCACTACAGCACGCAAATCTGCGCCGAGCGTAGCCGTTCGGCGCAGGACATGGGTGCGGCGATGGTGATGGTGATGCCTCCCTACCACGGTGCCACCTTCCGGGTCGCCGAGCCGCAGATCGAATCCTTCTACGCCCGCCTGTCCGATGCGATCAACATCCCCATCATGATCCAGGACGCGCCGGTCGCCGGCACGCCGCTGTCGGTCGCGCTGCTGGCGCGGATGGCGCAGCAGATCGAGAACGTCTGCTATTTCAAGATCGAAACCGCCGGTGCTGCGGCCAAGCTGCGCGAGCTGATTCGCGTCGGCGGAGCCGCCATCGAAGGCCCTTGGGACGGCGAAGAAGCGATCACGCTGCTGGCCGACCTCGACGCGGGTGCGACCGGCGCGATGACGGGCGGCGCCTACCCGGACGGCATCCGGCAAATCGTCGACGCCTATGCCGCCGGCCGGCGCGACGAGGCAGTGGCCTATTACGCCCGCTGGCTGCCGCTGATCAATTACGAAAACCGCCAGGCCGGCATTCTGGCCGCCAAGGCCTTGATGCTGGCGGGCGGCGTGATCCAGTGCGACGCCCCGCGCCACCCCTTCCCCGCAATGAGCGCCGAGACCCGCGCCGGCCTGCTCGACGCCGCCCGCCGGCTCGACCCGATGGTGCTGCGTTGGGGCAAATGAAAAAACGCCTGGCCCGCGTCGGGCTGGCCACGCTGCTGTTGCTGACGCTGCAGCAGCTTGCTGCCGAGCCGCTGACGGGCGACACCCTGGCCCACGACCCGAGCCTGTGGATAGCCGCCAGCGGTGAGCATTATGTTTTTGCCACCGGCGAAGGGCTGCAGCGCCTGCGCTCCGCCGACGGCCTGAACTGGAGCCGCATGGCCCCCATCTTCAGCGCGGCGAATCGGCCCGCCTGGTGGGACAGCGCCGTGCCGGCCCACCAGGGCCTGGACGTCTGGGCACCCAAGCTGTTCCAGCATCGCGACAAGTTCTGGCTGGCGTATTCGATTTCGACCTTCGGCAAGAATGTGTCGGCCATCGGCCTAGCCAGCGCCGGCACAGCCGACGCCAGCGACTGGCGGGACGAAGGCATCTTGCTGGCCAGCGCCGTAACGGACAAATTCAACGCCATCGACCCGGATGTTTTGATCGACACCGACGGCCGGGTCTGGCTGAGTTATGGCTCGTTCTGGGGCGGTATCCGCATCACCGCCCTGGACCCGCTCAGCCTGCGCCCGCAAGGTGAAACCCGCTTTATCGCGAACCACCCAGGCGGCATCGAAGCGCCGACGCTGATCCGCCGTGGCGACTGGTACTACCTCTTCGTCTCGCATGACAAATGCTGCCGCGGCGTGGCCAGCAGCTACAACATCCGCGTCGGCCGCTCCAAGCAGGCGATGGGCCCCTTTGTGGACCGCGAAGGCAGGCCTATGCTGGACGGTGGCGGCAGCCTGATCGAGGCCGGCGGGCCGCGCTGGAAGGGCCCCGGCCACCAGGATGTATTCGGCAACAAGCTGGCCCGACATGCCTATGACGCCGAAGACGGCGGCCGGCCGCATTTGCGCATCGACGAGCTGCGCTGGAGCGCCGACGGCTGGCCCTCGCTTTAAAAGCACAAGTAGAAGATTTGGAGACACAGTGGCGGCACTCAAATTAGAACAAGTCAGCAAGCGCTACGGCGCCGTGCAGGTGATAGACAAGCTATCGCTCGACGTCGAACAGGGCGAATTCATCGTCTTTCTGGGCCCGTCCGGTTGCGGCAAAACCAGTCTGCTGCGGATGGTCGCCGGGCTGGAAGAAGTCAGCGGCGGCCGTATCCTGATTGGCGGCAAGGATGTGACCCATGCCGCGCCGGGCCAGCGCAATCTGGCCATGGTGTTCCAGCACTACGCGCTCTACCCGCATATGACGGTGCGCGACAACCTCGCCTTCGGCCTGCGCAATATCGGCCTGCCGCCGTCGGAAATCGACGACCGCATCAGCGAGTCCGCCCGCATGCTGGAGCTGACGCCGCTGCTGGCGCGCAAGCCGGGGCAGCTCAGCGGCGGCCAGCGCCAGCGGGTGGCGATAGGCCGCGCGGTGGTCAAGGAGCCGGGCCTGTTTTTGTTCGACGAGCCGCTCTCCAATCTGGACGCGGCCTTGCGTGGCCGCACCAGGCTGGAGCTGGCGCAACTGCACCAGCGCCTCGGCGCCACGATGATCTTCGTTACCCATGACCAGTTGGAAGCGATGACGCTGGCCACCCGCATCGTGGTAATGAACGGCGGCGCGATCGAGCAGATCGGCACGCCGGCCGAGGTCTACCGGCGCCCGGCTACCCGCTTCGTTGCCGGCTTCATCGGCACGCCGGGCATGAACTTCATCCCGGTGCAGCGCGTGGCCGGCGAAGGCGACTTATGCCGCGTGCAAACCCCGGGCGGCGGCAGCCTCGCGACCCGCGTGCCGCTGCAGGGCCTGCCCGCCGACGCCGGATTCAGCTTGGGCGTGCGGCCCGAGAACCTGCACCCCGCCGCCGCCGGCGCCCAGAGCGCAATGAGCGGCCGGGTCGAGATGGTCGAGTTTCTGGGCGAGCGCTCCTTGGCCCATCTGAAACTGGACGACGGCAGCCCGCTAACCATCACCCTGAACGGCAGCCAGCCAACCCCCGGCGAGCGCATCGGCATCGCGGTCGATCTGGCCGAGGCCCATCTGTTCGACAGCCAGGGCCGCGCCCATCATGCGCGCGTCGACTTGACATGAGCGCCGTCGGCCTGCGCCGTTCGCGCCTTTCCAACGGCTTGTTCGTGCTGCCCTTTGTGGCCATCTATGCGCTGCTGGTGCTGTGGCCGCTGGCCAAGGGCATGGCGATCAGCCTGCATGACCATGACCTTTTGTCCGACGACAGCTTCTACGTCGGTTTGGACAATTATGTTCAGCTCGCCGGCGACGAGGTCTTCCACCAGGTGATGTGGAACACCGTCAAGTTCGTCTTGATCAGCACGCCGATCTTCGTCATCGTGTCCTTGGCCTTGGCCTTGGCGCTGAACCGGCCCGGCCGTCTCGGCGCGCTCTTGCGCGGCACCTTTTTTTGCGCCTCGGTGTTCTCCGTCACCATAATCACGCTGGTCTGGAAGTTAGCGCTGATGCCCGAGCGTGGCCTGGTCTCGCAATTTCTGAACAAGCTGGGCCTGCCCGATATGGCGCTGCTGAGCAGCGACGCCTTGGCGCTGCCGACCATCGCCCTGGTGACGGTGTGGTGGATCATCGGCCTGCCGATGATTCTGTTCCTGTCGGCGCTGCAGCAGATTCCGAGTGATATCTACGAGGCCGCCGCCCTGGACAACACCAGCCGCTGGCGCACGCTGACCCGCATCACCCTGCCGTCCCTGAGCCGTACCATCGTGCTGGTTGCGGTGATCGAGGTGATACGAGAGTTCCAGGTCTTTCCGCAAATCATGCTGATGACCAATGGCGGGCCGAACAACAGCACCCGGCCTATCGTGCAATTCATCTACGAACAGGCCTTTATGCAGCTGTCGCTGGGCTACGCCACCGCCGCCTCGCAGGTCTTGTTCGCGGTGATGCTGATAGGCGTGTCCTTGCAGCTCTGGCTGGAGCGTGACCGCAAAGGAGTTCGCCAATGAATGCCATGCTGCGACGCGGTTGGTTTGACCGCTTGTTGATGCTGGGCCTGTGCCTGCTGGCATTGGCCTGGATGTTGCCGCTGCTGTGGGTGCTGGGCCTGTCCTTCAAGCCCAATGAACTGCTGCAGATCCGCACCGACCTGGTCTTTGCGCCGCCCTATACGCTGGCCAATTATTTGGACATTGTGCAAAGCTCGCAGGTGTTCCGCTGGCTGGGCAATAGCGCCTGGGTGGCGCTGTGCCAGACGGTGGGCGTGCTGGTCTTGTCCTCGCTGGCGGGCTACGGTTTTGCTCGCACCGAGTTCCCGGGCCGCAAGCTGATATTCGCGATTGTGATGTTTGGCCTGGCGGTGCCGCCGCAGTCCACCTTCATCCCGCTGCACCGGCTTTTTTCGGACTGGAATCTGCAGAACACCTTCGCCGGCCTGATCCTGCCGGGCCTGGCCGCACCGTTCGGCGTCTATCTGATGACGCAGTATTTCAAGGCCATACCGATGGACCTGGAGGAAGCGGCGATGCTGGACAACGCCTCGCGGCTGAAGACTTTTCTGACCGTGATCCTGCCGCTGACGCTGCCGGCCCAGGCCACTTTAGGCATCTTCACCTTCCTCGGCTGCTGGAACGACTATCTGTGGCCGCTGGTGATCGCGACCAACCCGGACATGTACACGCTGACCCGCGGCCTGGCGTCCACGCAGACCAATTTCGCGCAGTCCGAAGGTCTGGGATTCTTGATGTCGCAGGCGGTCTTCGCCGGCCTGCCGGTCTTGATCATCTACTTCTTCTTCCAGAAATATCTGGTCACGGCCGTGGCCGGCACGGGGCGCTGATGATGATGAGCTTGTTGAAAATTTTCGCCATGCTAACGCTCACGATGCTGGCAGCCTGCGGCGCCAAGACCGAGACGCAAGAAGCCAAGACCGAGATCACGCTGATGCGCTTCTTCGGCAGCTGCGACGCCAAGTACGGCGCGGTCAATGACGCCGCCCTTGGCCTGGGCGAGTGCGGCATCATCACCACCCTGGTCAATCAGTTCAACGCCACCAATACCGACGGCATCCATGTGCGCACGCAGGTGGCCGAATGGGGGCCGTATTACGACCAGCTGACCGCCCGCCTGGTCGCCAAGGATGTGCCGACGGTGGCGGTGATGCATGAGTCGGCGCTAGGCGACTATGTACGACGCGGCCTGCTGCTGCCGCTCGACGCCGAGTTCAAGGCCGCCGGCATTGATACTGCCGATTTCACCGACCATGCGCGCCGCGGCGTCGGTTTTGACGGCCCCGCGGGAAGCGACAGTTATGCCTTGCCCTTCGACACCTGGGCCTGGCTCTGGCATATCAACACCCGGCTGATGGGCCAAGCCCAGCTGCTCGGCGCCGATGGGCAGCCCATGCTGCCGCGCTCGCCCGAGGAGTTGCTGGCCCATGCGCGGCAGTTCCGCGCCAAGACCGGCAAGCCCTACTTCGCCTGGGCCGTGGTCAACGAGACCGCCGCCAACAATCGCACCTTCCTGACCCTGCTGGCGCAGCAAAACGCCCGGCTCTTCGCCACCAACGGCAAGTCGGTCGATATGCATCAGCCGGCGGTGACCAAGGCGCTGAGCCTGATGCAGCAGCTCTATGCCGAGGGTCATATCAAACCCAATCTCGACTATGCGGGCGCGAACCAGGCGTTTTTGAACGGCGAGGCCGGCGTCAGCGTGGTTGGCACTTGGACCATAGACCAGTACCTGCGCGAATCCAGAAACGCCGGATCGCCCTTCGAAGGCGGCTATGCGGTCAGACCGTTTGCACAGTTATTCGAGCGCAAGGCAGTGTTCGCCGATGGTCATGCCTGGGCGATGTTCAAGGCCGGTTCGGCCGACGAGAAGACCCGCGCCGCCGGCGTCAAGCTGCTGAAATTCATCTGGGAGCACAGCGCCGAATGGTCACGCACCGGCCATCTGCCGGTACGCCGGTCGGTGGCGGGCAGCGAGGCCTTCCGCGCCCTGCCGCTGCGCGCCGAGCTGGCCGAGATCACCGAGACCGGCGTCGGCATGCCAGGCAATGTGCCAACGCAGCGCGCAATCGAGTTGCTGATCGGCGAGGACATCGCCAATCTGATGGTCTCGGGCAAGCCTATCGCCGAGGTGCAGGCCAGTATCGAAAAGCGCGTCAACAAGGCGCTGCAGAAGGCCAGACGATGATTGAAGCGCATTTGACCGTAGACCGCGATTTTGAAATCGGCCCCTTGGACCGCCGCCTGTTCGGCGTTTTCGTCGAGCATCTGGGTCGCTGCGTCTACACCGGCATCTACGAGCCCGATCACCCGACCGCCGATGCCGACGGCTTCCGCCAGGATGTGGCCGGGCTAACGCGGGAACTCGGTGCCACCCTGGTGCGTTACCCCGGCGGCAACTTCATGTCCGGCTACGACTGGGAGGACGGCGTCGGCCCCCATGACCAGCGCCCGACCCGGCTCGACCTGGCCTGGTTCTCGACCGAGACCAACCAGGTCGGTACCAACGAGTTCATGAGCTGGTGCAAGCAGCAAGGCATGGAGCCGATGTTCGGCGTCAACCTCGGCACGCGTGGCGCCGACGAGGCGCGTCAATACCTGGAGTATTGCAACCATCCCGGTGGCACGACGCGCTCCGAGCTGCGGCGCAGCCATGGCGTGGACGCGCCGCATGCGATCAAGCTCTGGTGCCTGGGCAATGAGATGGACGGGCCCTGGCAGATCTGCCGCAAGACGCCGGATGAGTACGGCCGCCTGGCGCTGGAAACGGGCAAGCTGATGAAGATGGTCGACGCCAGCATCGAACTGGCCGCCTGCGGCTCGTCCGCCTACGACATGCCGAGCTATGGCGTCTGGGAAGACCGGGTGCTGGAGCATTGCTTCGAGGTGGTCGACTATCTGTCGCTGCACAGCTATTTCGTCAAACCGCCGAACGACCCGAGCACCGCGAGCTTCTTCGCGCAGATAGAAAGCAATGCGCGCTATATCGAGGCCACGGTTGCCGTGGTCGACGCGGTGGCGGCGCGCCGCCATTCCGCCAAGCGCATCATGCTGAGCTTCGACGAGTGGAACGTCTGGTACCGGGCCCGCCATGGCGAGCATATGAAGCAGGAAGGCTGGCCACAGGCGCCGAGTTTGCTGGAGGAGGTCTATAACGTCGAGGATGCGCTGCTGATCGGCGGCATGCTGACGATGATGATCAACCATGCGGACCGCGTCAAAGTTGCCTGTCTGGCGCAGCTGGTCAATGTGATCGGGCCCATCATGACCGCACCCGGCGGGCCGGCCTGGCGCCAGACCATCTTTCACCCCTTTGCGCTGACGGCGCGCCATGCCCATGGCATGGTGCTGCGAGCGGTGATTCGCTCGCCCGGCTGGACCGATGCGAAGCAGGGTGAGCTGCCCTATCTATGCGCCAGCGTCGTGCATGAGGCGGCCAGCGGCAAGACGGCGATCTTTTTGCTCAACCGCAATCTGGAGCAGGAGATGGCCTTGACCGTCAACTTGCGCGGCCTGGGCGGCGAGCAGCGGCTGATCGAAGCCCAGCAGTTGCAGCACGCCGACCTGCAAGCCTGCAATACCGAGGCCGAGCCCGACAAGGTCCGGCCCGCGCCGCTCGCCGGCATCGTCATCGAAGGCGAGACGCTGCGTGTTCGTCTGCAAGCCGCCTCTTGGAATGTGATCGTCACGAAAGCCATCGCCTCATCATGAACTGGACCAAGCCCCTGATCCTGCAACGCGCCGACCCGCATCTGTCACTGCATGATGGTCGTTACTTTTTCACCGCGTCGCTGCCCGGCTTTGATGCGATCGAGCTGCGGGCGGCCGACAGCCTGGAGACGCTGGCGGCCGCGCAGCCGCAGCTGATCTGGCGCAAGCACGAGGCCGGTCCAATGAGCTGGCATGTTTGGGCGCCCGAGCTGCACCGGATCGACGGGCGCTGGATCATCTACTTCGCGGCCAGCGAGAAGGACGATATCTGGAAGCTGCGCATCTATGTGCTGGAGAACCTGCATGCCGACCCGCTGCAAGGCGAATGGGTCGAGCGCGGCCAGCTCATCACGCCGATCGACAGCTTTGCGCTCGACGCCACCAGCTTCGCCCACCGGGGCCGCCGCTACCTGAGCTGGGCGCAGAAAGACCCGGCGATTGCCGGCAACACCAATCTCTATCTGTGCGAGCTGGCCGACCCCTGGACGCTGAAGGGCGCGCCGGTGCTGTTGAGCCGACCGGAGTTGAGCTGGGAATGCATAGGCTTTCTGGTCAACGAAGGGCCGGCGGTGCTGCAGCGCCATGGCCGCGTGCTGATCAGCTACTCTGCCAGCGCCACCGACGCCAATTACTGCATGGGTCTGCTGTGGGCCGATGAGAACGCCGATCTGCTCGACCCGGCCGCCTGGCAAAAGGAGCCGCTGCCGGTGTTCGCGTCGGCGAATGGCCAATTCGGCCCAGGCCATAACAGTTTCAGCAGCAGCCATGACGGCAGCGTCGACCTGCTGGTCTACCACGCGCGCAACTACCGCGACATCGTCGGCGACCCGCTCAATGACCCGAACCGCCATGCCCGCGTTCAGCCCTTCGGCTGGCGCGCCGACGGCCTGCCTGATTTTGGCGAGCCCCTCGCCGACGACCCTGCGAACGCAGCGTAATCCCCCCCCAAGGACTCATGAATCGCACCTTGCTTCACCCAGCCCTGCTGTCGCTGGCCCTGGTACTGTCGGCGCCCGCCATCGCGGCCAACGCCCTCAGCAGCCCCGACAAACACCTCAGCCTCCAGCTGCGCGTCACGCCCGAGCAGCGCCTGGTCTATTCGGTGCAGCGCGATGGCAAGCCTGTCATCCTGGAATCACAGTTAGGCCTGCAACTCGAAGGTGCCGATCTAAGCCAGCGCCTGCGCCTGCTTTCAAGCTCCTCGCAGCGCCTACATGCCGAGCATTACCGGCTGGCGGTGGGCAAGCGCAGCGAGATCAGTTACCGCGCCAATGAGCAGAACTGGCGGGTCGCCAATGCCGCCGGCCAAGAGATGGAGCTGACGGCGCGGGTCTCGAACGACGGCGTCGCCTTTCGCTACCGAGTGGCCGAGGCGGGTCTGGCCCGCAAGAGCTTCAAATCCGAGGCGACCAGCTTTCGCTTTGCCCCGGACACGCGGGCCTGGCTGCAGCCGATGTCGGTCGCGCAGACCGGCTGGTCCAATGTCAACCCGGCCTATGAAGAGCATTACCTGATGGACATTGCCGTCGGCACGCCCTCGCCCTCACCGGCGGGCTGGGTCTTCCCGGCGCTGTTCAAAAGCGGCGACAACTGGGTTGCGCTGACCGAGGCGCATATGGACGGCAGCTTCCATGCCTCGCGCCTGCAGGCCAGCTCGGAGGGCGGCGAATACCGGCTAGGCCAGCCGATGGCGGCCGAGGTCTTCACCGGCGGCGGCCTGCTGGCTGATGTGGGAACTGACTGCCCCCAGGCCGACGCAAAGCGTCGTCCGCCCCCCGAGGGGGGTAAGCAAACTTGGGACGGCCCGGCGTTTGCTTGCACCCTGACCACGCCCTGGCGCGTGTTGGCCATCGGCCCGTTGCGTACGGTCATGGACTCCACGCTGGGCACCGACCTGGCCGCGCCGGCGATCGCCTTCGACGCCGCCAAGATTCAGCCCGGCCATGCCGCCTGGAGCTGGGCGCTGCTGAAGGATGACGCGACCGTCTTCGAGGTGCAAAAGCGCTTTATCGATTACGCCGCCGAGATGCAATGGAACTACGCCTTGATCGACGCCGACTGGGATCGCAAGATCGGCTACGAGGGCATTCAGCAACTGGTCGACTACGGCGCCAGCAAGGGCGTCGGCATCCTGCTTTGGTACAACTCATCGGGCGCCTGGAACAAAACCGAGTACACGCCCAAAAGCGCCTTGCTGACCGCAGCGCAGCGCCGGCATGAATTCGCGCGCCTGGCCGCGATGGGCGTCAAGGGTCTGAAGATCGACTTCTTCGCCGGCGACGGCCGGTCGATGATCCAGTACTACGTCGACATCCTGAACGACGCGGCGGCGCACGGCCTGCTGGTCAACTTCCACGGCGCCACCTTGCCGCGCGGCTGGGCCCGCAGCTACCCGAATCTGATGACGGCCGAGGCGGTCAAGGGCTTCGAGTTCACCACCTTCGAGCAAAAGGATCAGGACGCTGTCGCACGCCATCTGGCGATGCTGCCCTTTGCGCGAAATCTGTTCGACCCGATGGATTTCACGCCCATGGTGTTCGGCGACATCCCCAATATCCAGCGCTCCACCCGCAATGGTTTCGAGTTGGCCCAAGCGGTCTTGCTGCTGTCCGGCATCCAGCATTTCGCCGAAGTGCCCGAAGGCATGGCGACGGTGCCGGCCTATGTGAAGGAATTTTTGCAGCAGCTGCCGCGCCGCTGGGACGAAAGCCGTTTCATCACGGGTGAGCCGGGCAAGGGCCTGGTGATCGCCAGGCGCGCCGGCAAGCGCTGGTATGTGGCCGGCATCAATGCCGAAGCCTTGCCGCAAACGCTGACGTTGGACCTGGGCTTTCTGGGGCAGCGCCAGGGGCTGATGATCACCGATGGCGAAGGCGCGCGCGACTTCGCGCAGGCGCCGGTCCAGGCCAAGGCTGGCTTGGCGCTGACGATTCAAGCCAAGGGCGGCTTCATCGCCGTCTTCAAATAGAGGCAGCGCCGAGACCATGTGTTAGCGTGCCGCCGAGAAAATCAAAACAGCCCATGATGAAATCCCGCGCCGACCATTCCACCTACAGCCTCAAGCCCGAAGGCAAGAGCATGCACGGCCGCATCGTCGGCGAGCTGGGTCTGAGCATCGTCGGCGGTGAGCTCAAGCCCGGCGACCGGCTGCCGGCCGAGGCCGCTCTGCTGGAACGTTACGAGGTCAGCCGGCCGGTGCTGCGGGAAGCGATCCGGGTACTGGTGGCCAAGGGCCTGGTGATCTCGAGGCAACGCGCGGGCGCCACCGTGCGGCCGCGCAATGAATGGCATTTATTGGACCCGGATGTGCTGTATTGGTTGATCCAGGCCAAGCCGCAACAGGAGTTCGTCAACACCTTGCTGGAAGTGCGCCGCATCTTCGAGCCGGCCGCCGCCGCGCTGGCCGCCAAGGCCGCCACCGAGGCGCAGTTGCAGGCCATCGGCGCCGCCTATGCCGGCATGGAGGCCGCCACCACGACCGAGGAGCTGCTGGAGCCAGATCTCGCCTTTCACCGCCGCATTGCCGAGGCGACCGGCAACGACCTGCTCGCCTATATCGGCAATATGCTGTCGCTGGCCCTGCGCGAGTCGATCATCTTGAGCAGCCAGATGCCCAATACCCATGCGCTCTCGCTGCCGCGCCACAAGGCCATCCTGACCGCCTTGCGCAACCGCGACCCGCTCGGAGCGCGCCAGGCCACCGTCGTGCAGCTGGAAGAAACCGGCGATGACCTTTCCACGATTCTGTCCAAGGACCGCGTCAACCTGGCCTGAATTGGAGCCCACCCTTATGGATAGCACCAGCCCCAGCCCCAACCCGAATTGGTTTTTGCGTGCCCGCCTGAAGACGCGCCAACTGCTGTTGCTGATTGCGCTTGACGAGCAACGCAATATCCACCGCGCGGCCGAAGAGTTATGCATGACGCAGCCGGCCGCCTCCAAGCAGCTGAAAGACCTGGAGGACATGCTGGAGGTCAAGCTGTTCGAGCGCTTGCCGCGCGGCATGACGCCGACCTTGTACGGCGAAACGATGATCCGCCACGCCCGCATGGCTTTGACCAGTCTGTCGCTGGCGCATGAAGACATCGTGGCGCTGAAGGCCGGGCTGATCGGTCAGGTCGAGGTGGGCGTGATCATGACGCCGGCGATGGGCCTGCTGCCGCGCGCGATCTCGCGCGCCAAACTGGACGCTCCGCTGCTTCGCATCGGCGTGCAGATGGAGACCAGCAAGGTCTTGCTAGACCTGCTGCAACGCGGCAGCCTGGACTTCATGATCGGGCGCATTCTTGAAGAAGACGGGGCCAGCGGTCTGCTCTATGAGGAGTTGACCATAGAGCCCGCCTGCGCGGTGGCACGCAATGGCCACCCGCTGCTGGGCGAGAAGAACCTCACCCTGGCCGACCTTGCCACGCAGGCCTGGATATTGCCGCCGCCGGGCAGCTTATTGCGCCACCGCTGGGAGCTGATGTTCCGCCGCGCCGCGCTGGAGCCGCCGGCCAATGCGGTCGACACCACCGCACTGCTCCTGATCACCGCGCTGCTGCAACAGACCGACTCGCTGCATGTCATGCCCGTAGAGGTAGCACGTTACTACGCCTCACTCAATGTGCTGAGCATTTTGCCGATTGAGCTACCCTGCACGATGGACGCCTTCGGCATCATCACCCGCCAAAGCCAGCTGATGTCGCCCGGAGCTGCGCTGCTGCTAAAGGAGGTCAGGGCGGCGGCGAAAGAGATGTATTGACCCGGCTTGGCTGAGCAAACGCGGCATGGCCATGGCTTTCAACTTGAGTTGACGGCCATGTGCCCGCTTCAGCCATAGAGGGTCGGCGCAAGGGCCGTTTGCCCCGCCCGAATGGCCCCAATGACGGCGGCCCGTCGGAGGCTTCATAAGCCGGACGCAAGCCGAGGTTTTGGGGCCGCCCGCTTATTGCCAGTGCACCTTGCCCGTAGCGGTGTCGTACACCGCGCCAACGATCTTGATCTGCCCGGCGGCTTCCATCTCCTTCAGGATTGGGCTGGTGGCGCGGATTTTCTCGACGGTGAGTTTGACGTTCATCTCGTTCACGTCGTTCACAAAGCTGTAGTTTTTGGAATTGCGCTCGCCCGATGTTGATGTAGCTTCGACGGCCGGCTTCAGCTTGGCCAGCAAACCGGTCAGATTGCCCATCTGCACATCGTCGCAAGCCCCCTTGATAGCGCCGCAATTGCTATGACCGAGCACGACGATGGCGCGTGAACCGCCGACCTTGGCGGCATATTCCAGGCTGCCAACCATGTCTTCATTGACGGTGGAACCGGCCACGCGGGCAGTGAAGATATCGCCAACGCCGGTGTCGAAGACCTGCTCGGGCGCCGAGCGCGAGTCGATGCAAGCGACCACGCTGGCGAAAGGAAATTGGCCCAGCGCGGTTTGACGGACATGGCGCTTGTGGTCGTATTTCAGCGAGCGGCCAGCGGCGAAGCGTTGATTGCCAGCTTGCAGTATTTTGATCGATTGTTCCGGTGTGATCGAGGCCTGTACGGCCTTGCTCAGCGTGACTCCGGGCGTGTAGGGTTTCGGATGCACCGGGCCGCCATGATCATCGGACGCCTGAGCCGCACCGAGGCCAAGGGTAATAAGCAAAGCAAGCATTTTCGAATTTGCGGTCATTGGGTTCTCCTGGTTGAGGTGCATGAGCGGGCGCAGCGGCCCGAGCGTAGTGTCTGCCAGCATAGCTCGGCCGACAATCGAAAGTGAATGGGATTCAAGAGTCGCAAGGTCTTCGGATTGATGTTCGATACCCAGCTTGCAGAGAGCGGTCTCGGGGGTCTCAAGTCTATAGGCAAAGCCTGACCCTCAGCATCGGGCGGGTAGCGCAGTTGCGCCGAGGTGCCCAAGATTTCGAACCAGAACGCCCCGCCCACCTGATTACCCGATGAATTTGGAAGTCAGCTTTGTGCCCAAAGCCGAAGTTCGACTACGGGGGTGACGGTCACCTGTCGCGCACTATTGCGATTGACCTGCGCGACCGAACTGCCATGGTGAACCCCTGGGCAATGCATTCGAACGCGCGCCGCGTAGCTGATGCTCGGTTCAATGACCGTTTTGATCAGTGTGTTGGCGCCGTCATGCCGTGGCGCAGTTTCAACGCGGTGTGCGCCGGTGCCGCCATGAAATCGAGTAGCTCCTGCGCCGCGTCAACCTGCGTGCTGGCGCTGCCGACGGCGCCGACGAAGCGGGTGACGATCTCCAGACCTGGCGGCATACCGCCCAGCACGTGGATGCCGTCTAGACCTTGCAATTCGCTCAATTGTTGAAAGCCGATATCAACCTGGCTGGTGGCCAGCAAGCTGCCCACCGGAACGCCGGGCCGGGCCTGCAGCAGTCGCCCAGCCAAGGTCTCAGCCAGGCCCCAACGCTCGAACAACCGCAGCAGCGCTGTGCCACTGGGGCCGGTGGAGTAGCCAATGCGATTAGCCGTTAGCAGGCTGCGCCGCAGTGCCTCCTCGCTGCCGATGTCGGGCGGCGGCGTGCCGGCCGGCACGGCAATGGCCACAGCCGAATCGACCAGTGCACGCTGACCATCGGCTCGCAGATGGCCGGCAGCTATCAGGCCATCGAGTGCGTCAGCGGCAAGCACGACGACATCAAACTGCTCGCCGGCCTGCACACGTCGCGCCGCGTCGACGCCTCCTACCGCGACGATATCGATCACCATGCCGCTGTGTTCTGAAAAGGATGCGCCAAGTTCGGTCAACAACTGACGGGTGGCCATTGAGCAGATGCCGCGCAGAGATTTTGAGGTCATGACCGGTATTCTGCCCGCGTGCCGAGGCTACAGCGTGGTGACTGATCCGCCGGTGAGGAAATGGGCGGCCCGGTGCAGATGTGCGAGGAAATGCCGCACGCTGGGCTTGAGTGCAGCATCGGTACGCGCCAAGGCACACAAGGTCAGTTGCAGCGATCCTTCGCGTACCGGCACGATCACAAGATGCTGGCCGGCAAAGGGGTGGGTAGCAATCTGCCGTGGCAGCAGGCCCAGGCAGTTGCCGCTGGCGACGATGGACAGCAGACCCAAGGTCGAGTTGACAAGTGCGCCAGCCGGCGGCGGCTTCAGGCCATGGCGCTCATACAAGGTCTTGGCATAACCGGAATCGGCGTTTGCACCTGTGTAGACCCAAGGAGCATCGGCCAGCTCGGCCAGCGAGCTGGAGCGTGCCAGTGGGTTGCCCCGACGGGCCACGACCACCATGTCAATAGGCATCAGGATCTCGGATGCGAACTCGCCCGGCGGCAGATGTTCGGGCAACGGACCCAGGGCGATATCGACCTCGCCCTTGCGCAGCCGGGTCAGTTGCTCAATGTAAAGTTCTTCGTAGATGCGCAGCTGAATCTGAGGGAATTCCCGGCCGAAAGTTCGTAGCGCTTCGGGCACCAGCAGCATGACCGCCAGCGGCACCGCGCCGATGGTCAGCGTTCCGGTCATGCGACCGCCGAGCTGCTCGATCTGCTCCACCGCTTGGGCCAGCTCGCGCTCGGCGGCGCGAGCCCGCTCATAGAGCACCATGCCCTGGGCGGAGGCCAAAACACCGGTGGTCGAGCGCAACAACAGCGTTGTCGACAACTCGCGTTCCAGCTCGCGTATCGCCTTGGTCAGCGCCGGTTGCGACACGCCGATGCGCCTCGCGGCGGCGCGCAAGCTGCCTTCTTCTATGGCTGCCACCAGGGCGCGCAGATTCGTCAGTTTCATCAACCCATGATAACCATCTGTTATCGCGACCCTGAGTGCAGCATCTGTCGGATGCTTGACCCACTTCCTACACTCCGATCCCAAGCGATTTGACCGAAGTCAAACACCTGCAAATGGCCGGCATGCGGCGGCACAAGAAGGAGACAATGTTGATGCAAAACAAGCCTGGCGAAAAGCCTGTTATGCGCCGCCTGGAATGGCTGTGCGATGCGAGTGCCGCGATCGGCGCGCTGGTACTGACCGCCGTGGCCGGCATGACGAGCGTGAGCGTGATCGGCCGGGCCTTTTTTTCCCACCCCATCCTTGGTGACGTGGAACTGGTGCAGCTCGGTGCTGCGGTGGTGGTGGCCTCCTTCTTGCCCTACACGCAGTTCCGCCGCGCCAACATCGTCGTCGATTTCTTCACGGCCGGCGCCCGCGCCCGCACCCAGCGCCGCATGGATGCCTTCGGCGTGCTGCTCTACACCGGGGTGATGGCGCTGGTGACTTGGCGCGTGGCAGCCGGCGGTGCATCCATCTACGCGGCACACGAGCGCTCGATGTTGATGGATCTGCCGCTGTGGATCCCCTATGTGTTGATGCTGCCGGGGTTGGCCTTGTGCGTGGCGATCGGCGCCGTCCAGAGCCTGGACTTGCTGAGCACGAAGAGTGAGGTGCTGAAATGAGCACGATGTCGATAGGCTTGGCGATGTTCGCCGCCATGCTGGTGCTGATGGCCGTGCGCGTGCCGATCGCGATCGCGATGTTTGTCCCGGGCGCGCTGGGCTATATCGTGCTGTCCGGCTGGTCCCCGCTGCTGGGCCACTTGAGTGGCGCGGTGTATGGGCGGGTCGCGGTGTATGACCTGTCCGTGATCCCGCTCTTCATGCTGATGGGCGCGGTGGCCGTGCAGGGCGGCCTGGCCAAGGCGCTGTTCGACTTTGCCAACGCGCTGCTGGGGCGCTTTCGGGGCGGCATGGCGATGGCCGGCGTGCTGGCCTGCGCGGCCTTCGGCTCGATCTCGGGCTCGACGGTGGCGACCACTGCAACCATCGCCCAGGTCGCCTATCCGCAGATGCGCCGCATCGGCTACTCGGGGCGCCTCGCCACCGCCGCGCTGGCCACTGGCGGCACCATGGGCGTGCTGCTGCCGCCGTCGGTCACGCTGATGGTCTATGCCATCCTGACCGAGCAGAACATCACCAAGATGTTCCTGGCCGCCTATGTGCCGGCACTGATCGCCGCCGCCGGCTATATCGCGGCCATCGCCGTCGTCGTGCGCCTGCAACCCGAGCATGCGCCGACGGCGCAGGCCGCCTCCCGCGCCGAGGTGCTGGCAGCTGGGCTGAAGGTCTGGCCCATCTTGGCCATCTTCGCGGTGGTGTTCGGTGGCATTTACGGCGGCCTGTTCACCGCCACCGAGGGCGCGGCCATCGGCAATCTGATGACCTGTGTGATCACGCTGCTGCGCGGCGAGATGAATGCCATCAAGTTCGTCGCTGCCATGCGCACGACGGCGCAGACCAGCGGCATGATCTTTCTGATCTTCATTGGTGCCGACATGGTCAACGCGGCGCTGGCGCTGTCGCAACTGCCGGCCCAGCTATCCGATCTGGTCGGCCATCTGCAGCTCCCTCCGCTAATGGTGATGACCGGCATCATGATTTTCTACATCGTGCTCGGCTGCGTGATGGACGAGATGAGCATGATCCTGTTGACCGTGCCGACCTTGTTCCCGGTCGTCATGGGCATGGACTTCTTCGGTCTCGGCGTTGCCGACAAGGCGCTCTGGTTCGGCATCCTGATCCTGACCGTCTGCGAGATCGGCATGATCTTCCCGCCGGTGGGCCTGAACGTCTACATCATGAACGGCCTCGCTCGCGACGTGCCGATGAGCGAGACCTACAAGGGCGTCGTGCCCTTCCTGATCACCGACGGCCTGCGCCTGGCACTGTTGATCGCCTGCCCCGCCACCACGCTGTGGCTGGTGCATCTGTTGACCTGAACACCCCCCGGCCATAGAGCCAAAAACCAAGGAGACATCCCCATGAAATTGCTTCGCCAAGCCCTGGCTGCCGGTGGCCTGCTCGCCGCCGCCGCTCTGCCCGCCCAGGCCCAGGAGGTCACGCTCAAGCTGCACTTCCACCTGCCCATCACCTCGTTCGCCAGCACACTCTTCATCCAGCCCTGGTGCGAGAAGATCGCCCGCGAGTCGACCAATCGGATGAAGTGTCAGATCTATCCGTCGATGCAGCTCGGCGGCACGCCGCCGCAGCTGTTCGACCAAGTGCGCGACGGCGTCGCCGATGTGGTGTGGACGCTGCCCGGCTACACCGCCGGCCGCTTTCCGTCGTTGGAAGCCTTCGAGTTGCCCTTCATGATGCAGAGCCCCGAGGCCACCAGCCGGGCGCTGTGGGACTACATGCAACTGCATGGCCAGAGCGAGTTCAAGGACGTCAAGCCGCTGGCCTTTCATGTGCACGGTGACGGGGTCTTCCACATGGCAGCGAAGCCGATCCGCACGATGGCCGATTTGCGCGGCCTGAAGCTACGCGCGCCGACCCGCCAGACCAACAAGTTCATCGCCATGCTGGGCGCCACGCCGGTGAGCATGCCGGTGCCGCAGGTCGGCGATGCGCTGGCCAAGGGTGTGATCGACGGTGCCGTCGTGCCCTACGAGGTGGTGCCCTCGGTCAAGCTGCAAGAGTTGGCCAAGTTCCATTCCGAGACCGATCCGGCCGAGCCGGCCTTCTATACATCGACCTTCGTCTTCGCTATGAACAAGGCCAAGTACGAGGCGTTGCCTGCTGATCTGAAGAAGGTCATCGACAACAACAGCGGCCAAGCCCTGTCGGGCCAGATCGGCAAGGCTTTTTTGCAGGCCGACATCGAAGGCAAGAAGCTGACCACACGCAACACCACCAACGTCATCCCCGCCGCTGAGCTGGCGAACTGGAAGCTGCTGGGCAACAAGCTCTCGGCCGACTGGTCCAAGGAAATGGACGGCAAGGGCCTGAACGGCACGAAGTTGCTGGAAGACGCCAAGGCGCTGATCGCCAAACAAGCCGCTGCACGCTGAACCCAAGCCATGAGATACCCATGAACAAGCTCACTTTCAAACACCACGCCCTGGCGCTCGCTGCCGCCAGCCTGCTGGTCGGTTGTGGCGGCAAGGACGCCATCGCCGAGGAACCCGCCGTCGTTGTCGCTGCAACCGACGCCGAAGACCTGGCGCTGAAGTTCGACGCGACCAAGTACACAACGGTCAACATCACGGTCGACGGCTTGGCCGTCAAGCTGCGCCAGTACCGCATCGTTTACGTCGCCAAGCCGATCAAGGCGCTGCTCACACAGTCGAACAGCACCCTGACCGATGCCAATGCCTACCAGACCATGATCGTCTCGGTGCCCGAGGACAAGGTCGGCGATCAGAAGGCCGCGCTCTACTTTCTCGTGAACAACAGCGGCTGGATGGCCAGCGCCGTGTCCACCACGATCACCGAGGGCAAGGCCTTCGTCAGCACGACCGACACCGACAACGTCGGCGCGGCCTTGAAGGCAGGCTACGTCTTCATCAACGTCGGTACGCGCAGCCGCGGCATCGTCGCAGAGGACGGCCGCTGGATGGGCAAGGCGCCGGCGCCGGTGGTCGACGCCAAGGCGGCCATTCGCTACCTGCGTTTGAATGACACGCTGATGCCCGGCTCCGCCGAGCGCATCGTCGTCACCGGCACCAGCGGCGGCGGCGGCTTGACGGCGGCCGTCTCGGCCAGCGGCAATAGCGCGGACTTCCTGCCTTTTCTGGATGAAATCGGCGCCGCCGGCATCACCGGCAGCGGCGCGGCAGCCACCAGCACGATCAAGGACGATGTGTTTGCCGCCGTCGCCTACTGCCCGATCAACAACCTTGGCAACGCGGACATCGGCTACGAGTTCGAGTACAGCGCCGTGCGATCCGACAAGAACACCGGTGCGCTGGGCGGCGTGGTCTACTCGGCCGGCCAGCAGCCTGCTGCCTCGACCGCGATCGCGGCCAAGTTCGCCGCCTACGTCAGCAGCCTGAACCTGAAGGCCGACGACGGTTCGGCGCTGACCGCACAAGGCCTGCGAGACGCCACTCAAGCCTTCGTCAAACAAGAGATCGAGCGTCAGATCGCCAAGGGCACGACCGTGCCGGCAATCGGCGGCAACTTCGTCACCACGCGCGGCGGGCCCGGCGGGACGACCACGACCACGCTCGTCAATGACTGGCTGACGCTCAGCGGCTCAAGCACGACGGCGACGGTCGCCGGCATCGACTACGCCAAATTCGTCAACTATGTGGCGGCCAACCAGGCGCTGAAGACCGCCGTGGCCTTCGACCCCGTCGGCGTCACCGGCAACAAGAACGCTACAACTGGCATCTGGAACATCAGCGGCGAGACCAATCTGTTCGGGCCGGCGGACATGCGCTACGCCAACTACTCCGAGTGGAGCTGGAACAACAACGCCGCACTGGGCGACGGCTCGGGCACCGACGACACCGGCCTGAGCTTCGCGCAGTACATGGCACTGAGCTCCACTACCTTGGGCAAGCAGATCAAGCTGATCAACCCGCTGGCCTACCTGAACACGGCGGCCGATAGCGCGCCTTACTGGTATGTGCGCCACGGCATGGTCGACCGCGACACGGCGTTCGCGATGCAAACGCTGCTCTATTACGCGATCAAGAGCGACGCCTCCGTCAAGGACCTGAGCTTCAAGCTCCCATATCTGGTTGGGCACAGCGGCAACTACGACGTGCAGGAAGCTTTTGCCTGGATCAAGGCGAAATTGGACGCCAACCCATAAGCGATAGAAGTCCCAGCAGCAGTCTCGTACTAGCCGCTGGTTTAAAGCTTTACCTCAGCTCACCACCATGGCACAAATCATTGGCGGCATTGCCGCCTCCCACACGCCGACCATTGGCTTCGCCTTTGACCGCGACAAGCGCAACGACCCGGTCTGGGCCCCCATCTTCGAGGCCTTCGAGCCGGTACAAGCCTGGATCGCGGAACGCAAACCCGATGTGCTGCTGCTGATCTACAACGACCACGTCACCTCCTTTTTCTTTGATCATTACTCGGCCTTCACGCTGGGCGTGGGCGAGCAATGGGCGGTCGCCGACGAGGGCGGCGGCGCGCGAGATCTGCCGCCCATCCAGGGGCATCCGGCGCTGGCCGCCCATATCGGGCAGTCGCTGATGAGCGAAGAATTCGACATGTCCTTCTTTCAGGACCGCGGGCTGGATCACGGCTGTTTCTCGCCACTTTCCGTGATGTGTCCGCACGAGCCGGACTGGCCGGTGCAACTGGTGCCACTGCAAATGGGCGTGCTGCAGTTTCCCATCCCTAGCGCCCGGCGCTGCTACAAGCTCGGCCAAGCGCTGCGCCGCGCGATCGAGAGCTATCCCGAGGACTTGAAGGTCGCCATCGTCGCCACCGGCGGACTCTCGCACCAGGTGCATGGCGAGCGCGCCGGCTTCAACAACCCAGAGTGGGATGCGCGCTTTCTCGATCTGTTCGAGTCCGACCCCGAGTCGCTGGCCGATATCAGCCATGCCGAGTACGCCGCGCTGGGGGGCCTGGAGGGCGCCGAAGTCATCATGTGGTTGGTGATGCGCGGCGCGCTGGCGGCGCAGGTGCGGTGCCAGCACCGCGCCTACTACTTGCCGTCGATGACCGGCATTGCTGCAGCGATCTACGAACCGGTCGAACAGGCGCTGCCGCCCGCCGTGCTGCAACGCCACCGCGCGCAGATGGCGGCACAGCTGGCGGGTGCCGAGGCGCTGGAAGGAACCCATCCTTTCACGCTGGCACGCAGCGTCAAGGCCTACCGGCTGAATCAATTTCTGCATGGTCTGGTCAAGCCCGCTGTGCGCGCCGCCTTCTTGGCCGATCAGGAGTTGGCCTTCGAGCAGGCCGGGCTGACCGTTGATGAGCGTGCGCTGGTGCGCAACCGCGACTGGCGCGGCCTGATTCATTACGGCGTGATCTTCTTCATGCTGGAGAAGCTGGGCGCCGTCATCGGCGTCTCCAACCTGCACATCTACGCGGCGATGCGCGGCGAGTCCTTGGAGGTCTTCCAGCGCAGTCGCAACACCAAGGCTCTGTACTCGGTCGCCGGCAAGGATGCCGGCCCGCTGGACTGGAATCAGCCCGAGAAATCCGCGACATAAGCACGAATCCCCCTTCACCACTTGATATTAAAACAGGAGACAACCCGATGAAAAAATCCCTCTACACCCTGGCCCTGCTGGGTCTGACCGGCGGCGCCGCGCAAGCCCAGAGCGTCACCATCTACGGCCTGATCGACGCGTCCGTCGAACACCTCGGCAATGTCGGAGCGACGGGCAGCGGCATCACCCGCATGCCCGGCCTGACCGGCGGCTCGGCGCCGTCGCGGTTGGGTTTTCGCGGCAGCGAGGATCTCGGCGACGGCTTGAAGGCCGTGTTCACTCTGGAGCAGGGTTTCGGCGTCGACGCCGGCACCCTCAACCAAGGCGGTCGGACCTTTGGGCGGCAGGCCTTCGTAGGTCTTACTGGGCCCTGGGGCAGCGTAACGGCGGGCCGCCAATACTCGATGCTGTTCTGGTCGCAGCTCGACGCCGACATCCTCGGCCCCGCCATGTTCGGCTCCGGCTCGCTGGACAGCTATCTGCCCAATTCACGCGTTGACAATGTGCTCGCCTATCGCGGCACTTTCGGCGCTTTCACCGCCGGCGCCACCTACAGCTTCGGCCGCGATGCCGTCAACGCCGGCCCAAGCCCTGCGGGCACCAATTGCGCGGGCGAGAACGCCGCCGATACCAGCGCCTGCCGCCAATGGTCGCTGCTGGCCAAGTATGACGGCGGCAACTGGGGCCTGACCGCAGCGATCGACGAGATCAGCGGTGGCGCGGGCGCCTTTGCCGGCCTGACCCGCAGCGCAATGAAGGACCGTCGCTCGACCGTGACCGGTTGGATCAAACCGATGGCCGATCTCAAGCTCGGCGCCGGCCTGATCTCGCGCGACAACGATGCCAGCCTCACCACCCCGCGCAGCGACCTCTGGTATCTGGGCGCCTCCTACACGGTCAACCAGCAACTGGTCATCGACGGCCAGGTCTTCAAGCTGGACTACAAGAACAGCCCCAACCAGGCGACTTTGTATGCGCTGCGCGCCACCTACAGCCTGTCCAAACGCACGGCGCTGTACGCGACCGCCGGCCAGATGGCGAACGACGGCACCCTGGCCTTGTCGGTCAGCAATGCAGCGGCGGGCAGCGGTCCGGCAGCCGGCAATTCGCAGACCGGTCTTGGCGCCGGCATTCGCCACAGCTTCTGACCGTGACGGGCCTGCCGGACATTGATGGCCTGGCAGGCCCTTTCAAGCAACAAGGACCTCCGAAATGATCATCGACGTACACGGCCACTACACCACCGCCCCGCCGGCCCTGGGTGCCTGGCGCGATCTGCAGATCGCCTGCCTCAAGAATCAGGATCAGGCTCCCAAGGCCAGCTCGCTGAAAATCAGCGACGACGAGCTGCGCGAGTCGATCGCTAACAACCAGCTCAAGCTGATGCAGCAACGCGGCTCCGACTTGACCATCTTCAGCCCGCGCGCCAGCTTCATGGCCCACCACATCGGCGACTTCCAGACGTCAAGCACCTGGGCGGCGATTTGCAACGAGTTGTGCTTGCGCGTCGCTGAGCTGTTTCCCGACCATTTCATCCCGGCCGCCATGCTGCCGCAGTCGCCCGGCGTCGACCCGGCGACTTGCATCCCCGAACTGGTCAAATGCGTTGAGCAGTACGGCAATGTCGGCATCAATTTGAACCCCGACCCGTCCGGCGGCCACTGGAGCAGCCCGCCGCTGAGCGACCGCCACTGGTACCCGATCTACGAAAAAATGGTCGAGTACGACATCCCCGCGATGATCCATGTCTCGACCAGCTGCAATGCCTGTTTCCACACCACCGGCGCGCATTACCTGAATGCCGACACGACGGCCTTCATGCAATGCCTGACCAGCGATCTGTTCAAGGATTTCCCAAGCTTGAAGTTCCTGATCCCGCACGGCGGCGGCGCCGTGCCCTACCACTGGGGGCGCTTTCGCGGTCTGGCGCAGGAGATGAAGAAGCCGCTGCTGCAAGAGCATCTGCTCAACAACATCTTCTTTGACACCTGTGTCTACCACCAACCCGGCATCGACCTGCTGACCCAGGTGATTCCGGTCAAAAACATCCTGTTCGCCAGCGAGATGATCGGCGCCGTGCGCGGCATCGACCCCGAAACCGGCCATTACTACGACGACACCCGGCGTTATGTCGAGGCCACGGCCAACCTGACGGATGCGGAGCGCCAGTTGGTGTTCGAGGGCAATGCACGCCGCGTCTTCCCACGCTTGGACGCGGCACTGAAAAAGAAAGGACTTTGAGATGTACGAACTCGGCGTGGTCTATCGCAATATCGTCAGAGCAGAACGCAGCAGCGCCGATGCGCTGGCCAAGCTCGGCTCGGCCACGGTCCACGAGGCCATGGGGCGTGTCGGCCTGCTGAAGCCCTATATGCGGCCCATCTATGCCGGCGCCCAAGTCTCCGGCACCGTGGTCACGGTGCTGCTGCATCCGGGGGACAACTGGATGATGCATGTCGCGGCCGAGCAGATCAAAGAGGGCGACATCGTCGTCGCGGCGATCACCTCCGAATGCTCGGACGGCTATTTCGGCGATCTGTTGGCGACCTCTTTCATGGCCCGTGGCGCCCGCGCGCTGATCATCGACGCCGGCGTTCGCGATGTGAAGACGCTGACCGAGATGGGCTTCCCGGTCTGGAGCAAGGCCATCTCCTCCAAGGGCACGATCAAGGCGACGCTTGGATCGGTCAACATTCCGGTGGTCTGCGCCGGCATGCTGGTGAACCCCGGTGATGTGATCGTCGCCGACGACGACGGGGTGGTCTGCGTTCCCGCCGCGCTGGCCACCAAGACGCTGGAAGCGGCGACTGCACGTGAAGCGCTTGAGAGCAGCAAGCGCGACAAGTTGGCCGCCGGCTTGCTCGGGCTGGACATGTACGAGATGCGCGTGCCACTTATCCAGGCCGGCTTGCGTTTCATCGATTGATGGCTCAGTTTCAGACTGCTCAACTCTTCGAGTCCGTTGAGATGAGCGTATATCCATCACGACCACCATCCGGCGGTCGCTTTGTTGTCAGTGAGTCCACCATGTTTTCTCCCGTCTCGATAAAAGTACCCCGACCCCTGGCGAGATGCTGGCCTTTGCTGCTCGCCGTGTTTGTCAGCGCGCTGGTCGCATGTGGTGGAGGCAGCGGCGGCGCAAGCACGACAGCCGACGCCGACACGGCGCCCAGCATCAGCACCCAGCCCGCATCGCTGACGGTTGAAGCGGGCGCGGCGGTCAACTTCTCGGTCACCGCAGCCGGCACGGCCACCCTGGCCTATCAATGGCGCAAGGGCGGCAGTGCCATCGGCGGGGCGACGGCGGCGAGCCTGAGTCTGGCATCGGCGAGCACGGCCGATGCGGGCAGCTATGACGTGGTCGTCAGCAACTCGGCGGGCAGTGTGACCAGTTCGGCCGCCACCTTGACGGTGACCTCCGCCAGCACCGCCACCACACCTTCCATCACCACCCAGCCGGTTTCCCAGACGGTGGTGCTTGGCGGCGGCGCCAGCTTCAGCGTGGCGGCCTCGGGCACGGCGCCACTGAGCTATCAGTGGGCACTCAACGGCAGCGCGATTGCCAATGCCACGGCCAGCACCTACACCAATTCCAGCGTTGCAGCAGGCCATGCAGGGCCGTACACCGTCACGGTCAGCAACTCGGCCGGCTCGGCCACGAGCAATGCCGCCACGCTGACGGTCAGCAGCAGTTCAACCTCCAGCGGCGCACTGAGCGCGGTGGTCACCACGGCAGCCCAGGCGTTTTACGCCACGCTCAGCAGCACGCAGCAAACCAAGGTGCAGGCAAGCTGGAGTCTGGACGCAGGGCGCCGCTGGTCCAATCTGCCGGCCAGCTTTGCTGCGCGAAACGGCGTGTCTTGGAGCAGCCTCAGCACGGCGCAGAAGACATCGGCAGCTGCCCTTATCAACACGGCTCTGGGCAGCACCGGCAACACGTTGTGGCAAGGCCTGCAAGCGGCGGACGACTACCTGGCATCGATTGGAGGTGGCAGCGGCTATGGCAACGGCAATTACTACATCGCCTTCCTTGGCACGCCCTCGGCCACTGGCTATTGGGTATTGCAACTGACCGGTCACCACCTGACCTATAGCCTCGCCTTCAACGGCAGCGTCAAGTCGCCGACACCCATGTTTTTGGGCGTCGAACCCAAGGCATCGTTCACCATCAACGGCGCGACTTACGACCCGATGCTGGCCCAGCGCACAGCAGCGGCCAGTCTCGGCACGACGTTGACGTCCTACTCGGGAGCCTTGCTGAGCGGCACCTATGCCGACTTGCTGTTCGGCGCCAATGGTTCGGGCGGCATTGACGGCAGCTACCCGAAGTCCTACCCCAGCGGCAGCAGCGGCCGAGGCCTGCTCTACACCGCCTTGTCGGCAGCTGACCAGGAGAAGGTCAAGACGCTGATCCGGTCCTATGTGAACACCCAGGCATCCGAGTACAGCGAAGACTTGCTCGGCGCTTACCTCAGCGACGCGGCGCTGGCGCAAACCTATGTGGCCTACGCCGGCGGCGGCAACGTGACCTCCTCGGGCAGCTATTTCCGCGTGGACGGGCCGCGCGTATGGATAGAGTTCTCTGTGCAGCGCGGCATCATCGTCAGCAATGACATCCACTTCCACACCATCTGGCGTGACAAGACGGGGGATTACGGTGGCCGCTGCTGCTCGTAAAGTCATAGGCTTGCTGCTATGGGTGTGCGCCGCATTGGCTGCCGCACACCCGATGCCCGAGAGCCGCCTCTGGGTCGATTCAACGGCGCAGGGCGTCACCTTGACGCTGCAACTGCCGCTGAACCGGCTGGAGTTTGCCTACGGCCAGCCGCTGGTCGACTCCCCCGGCACGGTGCTGGCCCAGCAGAGTGATGGCTTGGCGCGCTACCTGCTGGCCCATATAGGGGCGCGCTCCGGTCAACAAGGCTGGCAGGTGCTGCGACCGCGCTTGGCAGTGGTGGGCAACGATGCCTCAGCAGAGCTGGAGGCCGTGATAGAACTGCGTGCGCCCGCCGGCAGCGACGCCCGTTCATTCACGCTGCTGTACGACGCCATCACTCACGAGGTGCGCACGCACCGCGCACTGGTTTACTTGCGTAACGACTGGGCGGCAGGGCAAGTTGCTGAAGCGGGGCAGTCTGGCCAAGCGCCCTTGCTGCTGGGCGAGTTCGGCCCGGCCCAGAACTCACTGCCTGTCGTGCTTGGCCGCGAGCGCGCCGGGGCCAGCTTTGTCGCCCTGTTCAAGCGCGGTGCCGGCCATATCGCCGAGGGCATCGACCATCTGCTGTTCTTGCTCACCCTGCTACTGGCCGCACCATTGACTGCGGCAGGCGGGCGCTGGCTCGGTGTGCGTCGCCCCTGGCCAGCGGTCAAGCAACTGGCGGCCGTGGTGACGGCCTTCACTGTGGGGCATACGCTCACCCTGGCGCTGGGTAGCACGGGTTTGCTGGCATTGCCGACGGCCTGGGTCGAGGTGGCCGTGGCGGCTTCGATCATCGTCGCTGCGGCGCACGCATGGCGGCCTTTGTTGAAGCAGGGCGAACTGCTGATGGCGGGCGGTTTTGGTCTGCTGCACGGCCTGGCGTTTGCGATCAGCCTATCGGGTGCTGGTCTCAGCTGGAGCCAGCGTGGGCAGGCCTTGCTGGCCTTCAATCTCGGCATCGAGGCGATGCAGCTCTTGCTTGTGCTCGGCGTCGTGCCGCCGCTGCTGCTGCTTGCGCAGCTCGCGCCGCGTGGCTATGCCGCCTTGCGCAACGGCGTCGCTGCTATCGCAGCGGTCGCGGCGACTCTATGGGTGACCCAACGCCTTGGCTGGGAACCGGTGTTGGGGTTCGAATTGATCGACAGCGCCAGCACTTTATGGATACCTGCCGTTACCGCACTGTGGCTCGCGGCGACCTTGGTTTGGGTGCGGCGCAGGCTTCAAGCGGTTTCGATTTCTCCAATATCCACCCTTGATTGAACCGCCTGCTCCAGCCGCCACTGATTGAACAGCATTACCTCGGTGCAGGGCGCCCGCCGACAACTGAATGACGCCTGCGGAACTCGCGGTGTGCTCAGCGATGAACCAGTTGCGGCGGAGATTATCAAATCAAGAGATGAGTACCGCATCTCCTTTATGACCAAATGCTTGCGGGGTCAGAGTCGGAGGCTCTTCAGTTGGACTCTGGTTTGCGACGGTGCAAGCTGCACCCAGCCAACAGTACTGCCGCACGGACGGGGTGTACTTGCGCTGACAGAAAAGCGATAGGTTGGTGCTAGGTTCTGCGTGGCGCGCCGATGACGCCCAGCAACCGCTGCATCGTTGACTTAGAGGTAGGCATTCTGGATGCCCGCTATGGGCACCGAGTTGCCGCGCAGTCAGTGCCCGCGAGATGTCCTGGCCTGAGCCATGCCGACAGTTCGAACAAGCGTCGCATAGCTAACCGTTCGGTTCGCCGACCGTTTTGATCAACCGCGGCTTGCAGGCGATGATGCGACCTTATGCTCCCGACCAGTTTCTGCCATTCAGATGCGCAGTGGGGGCAGCGGCAGGTTGCCCGGAGCCTTCGCTGAAGGAGAGGGAACTCATCGCCTGACGCGCAAGATTTGAGCGGAGCTGTGAGGCAGGTCCGACGAGTGGTTGGCGTCGTACTTGTGCTGAAAGTCCTCCCGGCTGATTCGATAGATTAGGCTGGGTTCCTGCCCAGGAACATCGTCCGTCGTGTCAATCACTCCAAGGCCTGCGCGCTCAAGCGTACGGCGAGAAATTGTGTTTGCGGGGCGAACAAGAGCCAGCACCTCCGGTTCGCAGCGCCCGATGAACGCTTGTGACAATGCCTCTTGGGCGATTGCCGACGCTAGGCCTTGACCCCACACAAGCGGTGAAATGCGGAAGTACAAATTGAGACCAAACCTTGACCCAATATGCTTGCGCATGATGCCGCCAAAACCTAGCACCTCAAGAGATGTGGCGGAACTGCAAACGGCCCAATAGCCGAAGCCTTCTCGATCCCACTGTTCAAGCCAGCCTTCAAAGAGGGCAAGCGCAGTTGCCGGCGTGGGTGGGCCAAATGGGTTATGGGCATTGGTCCTAGGGTCGCAATGTATTTCTAACATTGCACGCAGATGGGAAGCGTCCGGCCTTGCGAAAACGAGGCTTTTGCTCATAGCTTCGGCACCCAATCAAGAGGCGCCGGGCATACCCAGTCATTGAACTTTGACGCCAACTCCAGGCTAGCTGCATCATCGCGTGTAGTCATTGCGCTCCTCTGCCACGGTGGACAGATACTCAATGAACTCAAACTGCAGCTCGTCCGCCTCAATGAAATAGGCGCTTTTGCGATGTGGGTGTGATGCGCCCAGGTGATCAACTTGATACCCTGCAGCGTTCAGGCGATCGATGAGCGCGCTGAGCGAGGGGACGACCATTCCTATGTGCTTGATGCCGACCTGTGGCTCCTTCCAATTGAGGCCGCTGCCTTCCCCGCCACTTTGCAAGGCGATGTAGCTGCTCGGCGTACCGACATGCAGCCAATGAACTTCTTTCCCGAACCAGTCCATTTTTCCGCGACCTCGAATGCGCCAATTGGGCATGGCGGTGAGCAGAAATTTGGTGGTCTGATCCAGATTTTTGACCGTGACGTTGACATGTTCAAGGTATCCATCGGACATGGATTGGACTTTTGTGTGCATGGCGGTGATGTTTATTGAAAGCGACTCATGCTCTGAGTGAGCGCTTGTGGTGAATGGCCCGTGCAAGGCCGCGAGGAAATGGGACCCCTGCAATGACTGAGGTGCGTGTCAGCCGAAATGCCGAGTTAGGCAGCGGTATTCGCCTCACCGAGCTTGGGCCGCCTATAGGCCATGCCGACAGAGCGTGGCGCGGTGTTGACGAAGCCAAATTGAGCATACAGTTCTTGCGCCCGGCCATCCGCCATCAGGCTGACATAGCCGCTCAAGGGAACCTGGGTTTCGATGTATTTCTGGATCTCGGTCATGATGAGTTTGCCCAGGCCGCGCCCCTGATGCGGCTTCAATACTGCGATATCTACGACCTGAAAGAAACAGCCCCCGTCGCCGATCACCCGCCCCATGCCGACCGGTTGTGCTCCATGAAAAATCTGCACCGCGAAGAGCGTATTGGGCAGGCCTCGGCTTGCGGCCTCGTCGGTCTTGCCGCTGAGGCCAGACCCTAGGCGCAGCGCCTGGTAGGCCTGAACCGAGGGCGTTTCATGCACGGCAAGGTAATCGATCGGAATATTCATTCCGGCTCGAGTAATGAGTTGGCCCGCAGGCTTTGAGAAGAGTGAACTTGAGAAGCTGCAGCAGTTGAGGCCTGCGGGAGTTTGAGGGGGATTCGCAATATATGATAAATGCCCAATGAAACCAGCGCGTAGCAGGTACAGCAGGTACAACAGTCGCATCAGCAAAAACACATAGGCGGGCCGTCATCAAGCCCGCTCGATCCGACATCCATAGCAACCGTAGCCGGCGAATCTGGCCAACACAAAGTCAACACGGTCTTGGGCCAATAGCTGGCGCAACCCGGTTTCGGCTGCTTCTGGCGTGGTCAACAAGGCATCGACGATGCGCTCTGCTTTGGAATAGGCCCGCAGTACAAAGACCTTGCCGAAGTAGCCGGTGTCTGCGCCTATCGGCAGGACGCCAAGCTCAGGCGTGGCGGTAGATGCCTCGGCAAGGACATAGACCGGCCCATATTCCTTGTAGGGGCCCGGCATGCTGAAAGGGCAATAGCTGGCAAGAATGATGGCTTCACCGGGCAAGGCCGCCCGCAACACATCTCGGCAGGGTTCCCCGCCGACGGCGATATGTCTTTCCACCGGCTGGTCGAGGTCGTCAAGGCCTTGCGTCCTGACCTTATCCAGAAATTCAGCGCGAATAGGTCGGATCTTGTAGCTCGGGGTAAGCATGTCTGTTTGCCTATCAATAGAAGCGGCGATGCGCGTTTGAGCAGGCACGCAGGGTTTCGGGTTCGCCCGCTTGATTGGCGGGCACGAAGAAGAGCCGCAGCCACGGTCGCGAGCCGGTTTTTGGTTTCCGGTATCAGGGGCGTGACATGTTGTGGCAGCCAAAAGTCTTGGGCTGTCTGCATTGTCAGAACTATGGCGCGCTTCGCCCACCCGATTCTTGCGCATGCACTTGGCTGGGCTTAATGCCGCCGTGGCAAGCGCTTAATGCGGAGGCCCCGACCACCAACCGTGCAACGAAATGCGCAATTGCAGCGGCCGCCAGCAGCAGTCGTTGGCTGGCCAAAATCAAAGGACTGCACCCAGCCTTCTAGCATCGGGCGATCTCGCGCGGCGGACGACTGCAACGGGCAAATATCTGACGTCCAAATTCAGCGGGTAATCGGGTCGAATGCGCAATTTGATTACGAATCTATCGGCAAGATCTGGAGTGCCTCGGCACAACCGCTCTTCCCGACTTCGCCCCCCTGCCGCACAACGCGCGCAGCGACTTGGGCGCGGTCCCGGGGCTTTGAGCATCGCTGGATGTCCTGCGTGCAAGCCTAGGCCGGATTTACAGGGGTCCCAAGCGGCGATGGGCGAGGCCGGCAATCAGGCCCAAGCCCAAAAGCAGCATCGCATAGGTCTGTGGCTCCGGTACCGCAACTGCCTGCAGGATGGCTTGATGCATCTGCAAAGTGAGAGGCATCACGTTTTCAATGCTGGTCTTGTCGGTCGCAAAAACAAAAACCAATTTATGTTCGATGTCGATCCAGCTATGAAAACCTCTTGCGCCGCCGGCAAGAACATCAGCCTCTCCAGCCTGCCCTAACCATACGCCGATGCCGTAATCCTGCTGAGTCTCACCATCGGTGGCTTGGCGCGTGAGCATTGTCGTCACCGCGCCGGCACTGAGTACATGGGTCCCATTGCGGGCGTCGCCCTTGTTGAGCAGCATGTCCATAAAGCTGCCGTAATCGGCCGCTGTGGAGCTGAGACCACCGGCCACGCGCGGGTTGAGGGAATTGGCGCTCGGCACCACGAAACCGGTGTGGCTCATAGCCAATGGGGACAGAATTCGGTCGTTCAACAGTGACGAAAATGACTGCCCCGTCGCTATTTCTGCGGCCGCCCCGGCGGCTTGCATTGAGAGCGCACCATAGGCGAATGTGCTGCCGGGCAGGCTACTCATAGGCTGCGTCGAAATCAGCGCTGCGGCCGCCTGCAAGTCTGCCGCATCTCTGATCGCGGTCGAGCCGACTTCGTCGCTGGGCAAGCCCGAGGTGTGGCTGAATGCTTAGCGAACGGTGATGTCGCGCTTGTCGACGACGGCCTGGAACGAAGGCAGAAGCGCGCTGAGCTTGGTATCGAGGGTGAAGTTGCTATGCGTGTCGGTCACCGACATCATCAGCGCGCCGCTGATGGTCTTGGTGCTGCTATCGATGCCGGCATTTTGTCCCTGCGTCCAAACACCAAAAGACTGGTGATAGATCGACTGCCCGCCTTGAAGCACGAGCAACTCGAACCCGCTTACCGCGCTGCCTACATTCGTGCCGGCGACTGCGCCTTGAGCCAGACCGGTCAAAGTGTCGAATTGCCCTGCGGCCATTGCCACATTGTTTGAAATCAAACATGAGGCAAGCAGCGCCGCGATGGCGAGTTTGGAACGGAGAAACATGGCGAGTCCTTTTGACAAGGTTTTGTTCGGGTGAAGAACCACCGAAACACTCGCGATGGGGATGCCGGACTCTACTATCGATGGGCTCAGCCACCTACCCCCCAAATAGACGGAGGCGCCGATCGCGATATCGAGGGACTTGCTTCCCAATTGCCTTGGTCCAATCACCAAGGCCACCAAGGCTGCGGCAAATGCGGCAAGGCCCGCTGCTCGGCGCCGGACGCCCATCTGTCAGTCGCGGCCCTACTTCTTCTTCACCTTGCAGCCCGGCGACGGGTTCGCCTTGGGGCCGGCCAATGTCTGCTCGATCGGCACAATCGTGCCGTCGGCCCGGTAGTGCAACTCTTCGACCGCCACCGAGCGGCGGAACTCGGAGCCGCCGGGCAGCTTGGCGTTGTGATAAAAAATATAGCTCTTGCCGTTGAAATCGATGATGGAGGTGTGGATGGTCTTGACGCCGCTGTTCATCGCCATGATGACGCCGCGCGGCATCCAGGGTCCCGTCGGGCTGGGGCCGGTTTGGTAAGCGGTCTCCTCAGGGAAGCCCTGCGAGTAGCTGAGATAGTAGGTAGCGCCGCGCTTGTGCATATAGGCCGCCTCGGTGAAGGGCTCCACCGGCATCACCTTGTAATCACCGTCCAACTCGGTCATATTGGGTTTGAGCCTGGCGTATTTGAGGAAGGTATTGCCCCAGTACAAATGGGCCGAGCCGTCGTCATCAACGAACACCGCCGGGTCGATATCGTCCCAATGGATGTCGGTCTGTTTGGTCATGTCATTGGTGATCAGCGCCGTGCCGCGCGCGTCAACGAAGGGGCCGGTGGGGCTGTCCGACACCGCCACACCGATAGACAAGCCCGGCACCGTCGCATGTTCGACGGTCGAATAGAAATAGTATTTATTGCCCTGCTTGACCACATGCGCGGCCCAGGCCCGGCCCTTGGCCCAAGCGAATGTCTTGGCCTGGATCGGCGAGCCGTGATCCACCCAATGCCGCATATCGCAGCTGGAGTAGACCCTCCACTCGTTCATCACATAGTCCTTGTCATCGGGCTTGGCCTCGTCGACGCCGACATAGGCATAGACGCGCCCGCCGTCGCTCAAGGCGACCGGGTCGGCGGTAAACAGCTTGGGGAAGATCGGATTGGCGGCCCGCGCGGGCGGCGCGAACTCCAGCAGACAGGCCAGGGCAAGGGCCAGCAGCGCGACGAATTTGACGGACATGGGAGGTTTGCTTTCTTGACGCATTTTCTTCGAAAGGGATTTCAGGGCTTAGCACGCAGGGCGAGCAGCCGCTGCACGAGGCAAAACACAAACAGCAGACCGCCGATGACGATCTTGGTCCACCAGCTGCTGAGCGTGCCGTCAAAGGCGATCAGGGTCTGGATCAGGCCCAGCGTCAAGACACCGGACAAGGCGCCGGCCACATAGCCATAACCCCCTGTCAATACGGTGCCGCCGATCACCACGGCCGCAATCGCATCCAGCTCGGTGCCCTGCGCATGCAGACCATATCCTGACAGCATATAAAAGGAAAACAGCACGCCACCCAAGGCGGCGCAAAAACCGCTGAAGGCATAGGTCAGCACCTTGGTGCGCGCCACCGGCAGGCCCATCATCAGCGCCGACTGCTCGTTGCCGCCGATCGCGTAGACCGCGCGGCCAAAGCCGGTCCAATGCGCCAGCCAGATGCCCAGGGCCAGCACCGCCAAGGCGATCAAGGCAGCCGGCGAAACAAAGCCACCCAGCAGCGGCACATGCAATTGGGTTTGCGACAGACCGACGAACAAGGGCTCGTCAATCGTGATCGAGTTGATGCTGACAAGAAAGCACAGGCCGCGCGCCAAAAACATGCCGGCCAGCGTGACGATAAAGGGCTGCAGCTTGAAATAGTGAATCAGCGCGCCCATTGCCGCACCGAACAAGCCGCCGGCCAGCAACACCAGCGCCAGCACCAACAGCGGTGGCCAATGTGCGACCTGCAACAGCCAGCCCGTCAGCATGGTCGTCAGGGCCAGCACCGAACCGACCGACAGATCAATGCCACCGGACAGAATCACAAAGCTCATGCCCACCGCGATGACCAGCAAATAGGCGTTGTCGATCAGCAGATTGAGCAGCACCTGCACCGAGGCAAAGCCCGCATAGCTGGCGCCGCCCAGGCCGAACAAAGCCAGCAACAAGCCGACGGTGACCAGCGAGGCGAAGCCGGGTGCTGCCGTCAGACGGCGCAGCGACAACAAGGCAGGCGCGCTCATGCCTTGCCCCTCAACAGGCGCCGGCCCAGCCGCTTGAACTCGCTCGATTGCGAAAGGCAGACCAGAAAGACGACAACAGCCTTGACCACCATATTGACCTCGGGCGGCACGCCCAGCGAGTAGATCGTGTAGGTCAGAGTCTGGATGATCAACGCACCGATCAGGCTGCCAATTAGGCTGAACTTGCCGCCATTGAGCGAACCGCCACCCAGCGTCACCGCCAGGATCGCGTCCAGCTCCAGAGCCAGGCCGGCGTTATTGGCGTCGGCGCTCTTGATGTTGGAGGCAATCATCAGGCCCGCCAGGCCGGCGCAAAGGCTGCAATACACATAGACAAAAAAGATCAAGGCGGCGGTCTTGATGCCGGCTAGGCGCGCCGCCACCGGGTTGATGCCGACCGCTTGTATGAACAGGCCCAGCGCCGTCTTGCGCATCAGCAAACTGGTCAGCCCGAACACCGCCAGCACCAGCCAGAGCGCGAACGGCAGGCCGAACAAATAGCCGCTGCCGAGAAAGAAGAACGGCGGGTAGTAGACGGTGACGATCTGCCCATCGGTGAAAAGCTGGGCCAGGCCGCGCCCGGCCACCATCAGGATCAAGGTGGCGATGATGGGCTGCAGCCCGAGGCCGGCCACCAACAAACCGTTCCAGACACCGCACAGCAGCGCCGCGCCCAAGGCCGCCAGCAGCGCCCAGGCCATCGGAATATGGCTGACATAGACCGGCAGGCCGCCCTCCATCGTCAGCCGCCCGCCGACCAGCAGCGCCGCCACCGTGCCGGCGATCGCCACCACCGCGCCCACCGACACATCGATGCCGCGCGTGGCGATAACCAGCGTCATACCCAGCGCGGCCAGCATCAAGGGTGCGGCACGGTTGATGATGTCGATCAGGCTGCCGTAAAGATGCCCTTCCTTGATCTCCAGCGCGAAAAAGCCCGGAATGCACAGCAGGTCGATCAGCAAGAGCAGCGCCAGCGCCGCCAGCGGCCGCAGCAAGGTTTGCTGCAAGAACTGGCGCGGCACTGCCCTATCTGCACTCGGGCGGCGCGCCACCGGCAGGCTGGCCGCGCTCATGCCGCCAACTCCAGCGCTTCACCGGCGATCACCGCCAGCAACGAGGCTTCGCTCAGTTCGCCGCGCGCATATTCGCCGCCGGCCTGGCGGTCACGCAGCACCAGCAGCCGGTCGCTGCAGCGCAGCACCTCGGGCAGCTCGGAGGAGATGAACAAAACGGCCATGCCCTGGCCGTCGGCTTGTCGGCTCAGCGCCGTCACATAGTCCATGATTTCTTCCTTGGCCCGCACGTCGATGCCGCGTGTCGGTTCATCCAGGATCAGCAGCTTGGGGCTGGTCACCAACCAGCGCGCCAGCAGGGCTTTTTGTTGATTGCCGCCCGAGAGCAGGCCGATCGGCATCTCGGCGTCGGGCGTCTTGATGCCCAGGCGCGCGATGTAATGATCGGCCAGCTCGCGCTGCTCGGCGGCCGGAATGGCGCGCAGCAAGCCCTTGCGCGCCTGCAGCGCCAGCACGATGTTCTCGCGCACCGACAGCTCAAGAATCGCGCCCTCATGCTTGCGATCCTCGGAGCAAAAGCCGATGCCGGCGGCGATCGCATCGCGAGGCGATGCGAACAAGCGCGCTGCTTGCCCACCGGTCTGGATGCTGCCACTGTCCGCCGCATCGGCACCGAACAGCAGGCGCGCGGTTTCGGTGCGGCCCGAACCAAGCAGGCCGCACAAACCCAAGACCTCACCCGCGCGGATTTCAAGATCCAGCGGCTTCAACATGCCCCGGCGGCCCAGCCCCTCGGCGCGCAAGACCGGCCGGCCCCGGGCCGCCCCGGGGCCGGCCTGCGCCGGCTGTTCCAGCGGCTGGGCCGACTCGGCCGGCGCGCCGACCATTTTGTTGACCAAGGCCAGCCGGCTGAGTGCGCTACAGGCGTATTCACCCTCGGTCTCGCCATTGCGCATCACCGTGATGCGATCCGAGATAGCGTAGGTCTGCTCCAGAAAATGGGTGACGAACAGGATCGCCATGCCCTGCTCGCGCAGGCGCCGCAAGACGCCGAACAGCAGCTGCACCGCGGCCTCGTCGAGGCTGGAGGTCGGCTCATCCAGAATCAGCACGCGCGCCGAAATATTCAACGCCCGCGCGATCGCGACCATCTGCTGGATCGACAGCGAATAGCGTGACAAGGGCGCCCGCACATCGATGTCTATGTGCATCTGCGCCAGCAAGCGCCGCGCCTCGGACTGCATCAAGCGCCAGTCGATGGCGCCGAACAGGCCGGCGCGCGGATAGCGACCGATGAAGATGTTTTCCGCCACCGACAGGTTCGGGCAAAGATTGACTTCTTGATAGACGGTGCTGATGCCCAGCGCCTGCGCGTCCAGCGTCGAGCGAGGCGCGATCGGCCGCCCGTCCAGCCGGATGCTGCCCGCGTCGGCCTGGTAAAGCCCCGTCAACACCTTGATCAAGGTCGACTTGCCGGCGCCGTTCTGCCCCATCAAGGTATGCACCTCGCCGGGAAACAGGCGCAGGCTCACATCGCTGAGCGCCTTGACGCCGGGGAAGCCTTTATCGATGCCGGACAGCTCCAATACAGGCTGCGGCACATTCGCTGCTGCGTCCATTGCTCAATAACGTCGGTTCGGCAATTCCTTGGCGGCCACTTCGGCGGGGAACACGCCCTCGAGGGTGGTGATTCGCTTGGCCACCGTCTTGCCGGCCACCACCTCGCGGGCCAGCTGCATCAGCTGCGGGCCGAGCAGCGGATTACATTCGACCGTAACGTTCAATTTACCCGCCAGCATCGCCTCGAACGCGCCTTTGACGCCGTCGATCGAGATGATGAGGATGTCTTTGCCCGGTTTCAGCCCGGCCTCTTCGATCGCCTGGATCGCGCCGATCGCCATATCGTCGTTGTGGGCGTAGAGCACATCGATCTTTTTGTCCTTGGCTTTCAAGAAGGCTTCCATCACCTCCTTGCCCTTGGCGCGAGTGAAGTCGCCGGACTGCGAGCGGCTGATCTTCAGCTTGGGGTTGCCAGCGATGACTTCCTCGAAGCCCTTCTTGCGGTCCAGCGCCGGGGCCGATCCGACCGTGCCTTGCAGCTCGACGATGTTCAAGTCGGCGCCTGGATTCTTGGCAGCTCGCTCGAGCAGCCAGCGGCCGGCCTTGCGACCCTCTTCGACAAAGTCGGAGCCGATGAAGCTGACGAATAGCGAAGGGTCGGACACATTGACCGCCCGGTCGGTCAGGATGACCGGAATCTTGGCCGCCTTGGCCTCGCGAAGGACCGTGTCCCAACCCGATTCCACGACCGGCGAAAAGGCGATCACATCAACCTTCTGCGCGATAAAGCTGCGGATCGCCTTGACCTGGTTCTCTTGCTTTTGCTGCGCGTCGGCGAACTTCAGCGTCACGCCGTCCTGCTTGGCGGCGGCCTTGATCGAGGCGGTATTGGCGCTGCGCCATTCGCTCTCGGCGCCGACTTGGGAGAAGCCCATGACCAGCGGCGCGGCGGGGGCCGCAACAGCTGCGCCGAACGCGGCCGACGACGCCAGCAACAACAAGGATCTGCGGGCCAAAATATTCATTTTCATCATCGGTCTCCAACTCGTTTTTGTAAGGGCAATGCTAGGGTCAGCTCAGATAACTGACTAATCACATTTACCTCGCGTTCCATGCCAATTTCGGCATGGCTTCAGCGCAGCAAGCGCAGCCCATAGAGGCCGCCGGCCACGCTGCCCGGCCTGGCCACCAGCTTGACGAGCAACTTGCCGGCCGAGGCCTGCACCAGGTCGGGGGGCAACGCAAAGTCGCGGGAGTAGATTTCCTGTTCGGCGTCGGCGCCCAGCGTGAGCTCGGCGATCAGGCGCTCATTGACGAAGAGATCAAACTGCCGCCCCGCATCCAGCCTGGAAAAACTCAGGCGCAGCGCCTTGGCCTGCAAGGCCTTGTCGCCCAATTCATAGCTGAACCAGCCGCGCGCATGGCGCCAGCGCTGGTCTTTGTTCAGGCCAGCCTCCACGCCTTCGCCCTTGAAACCATGGTCGCTTTCCGGTTGCTGCTCGCCCGGCGCCACCTGGTCGATGGTCTGAGCATCCAGCAGCAGGCGTTCACGCTCGGCCGCCACCAGGCCCAGGCGCCATTGACTCAGCTGGGCCGGGGTTGAATGCGCAAAATACATCGTGTAGCGCGAGTCATGCAGGCGGAAAAATGGGATGAAGCGCAGCCCCTGAGCGCCCTTGCCCTGCAGCAGCGAGCCGGCGCTGAAGGTCAGCGGCTGCCCCGCCACCGGTTTGAATCGTTTGATGAAATCCCGGCTGTCGCTGACGAACAGCGGCGAGGCCGCTTGCGGGCAGACCGGCCCCTGGGCGATATGGCCCATGCGCGAGTCATCGGCCAGAAAGTTCAGCCGCTCGCCCGGGAAGGGGTCGGTCTTGGCCGCCAACACGATGGGGCCGTGCAGGACCGCGTAATGTTTGCCGGCCTTGGCGGCCTCCCCCGCCTCTCCCGCCCCTTCCGGTAAAGCCTCCAGTTGCGTGCGCATGGGCAGCGTGATCGCGACGCTATCGCCGGCCAGCCAGTCGCGCAGCGGGATCTCGACATAATCTCCAGGATTGGCTGACAGTTTCAGCGCCCGGCCGTTCAGCTTGACGCGCAACTGGCCGGCCGCCACCCAGGAGGGATAACGGACCTTCAGCGCAAAGCGGCCACCCTGGTCTATGCGGATCAGGCTGCTGCCCCGATCCGGGAAATTTGTGCGCTGGCTCAGGCGCACACCCTTGTCGCGCCAGTTCAGCGTCGAGGCGATGAACAGATTGACGTAGAGCGCGTCACCATCCTGGGCGTAGATGAACTCGCCGTATTTGGCATGGCTCTCCAGCCCCGAGCCGACACAGCACCACATGCCCTGGTCGGCCTGGGAATAGACCCGGTAATGATTCGCCCGCATCGGCGTGAAGTAGACAAAGCCGCCACTGCCCGGCCGCTGCGAGGACAGGATGTGGTTGTACAGCGCGCGCTCGTAATAGTCGGCATAGCGTGCCTGAGCTCGGCCATCGGATTCACCAAGAAACAGCGCCTCGGTCAGCTTGAGCATGTTGTAGGTGTTGCAGGTCTCCGGCCCTTCCACCTCGTTCAGCATCGGCGTGAAATCACTGTCGGCGTGAAAATGCTCTTTGACGCTATTGCCGCCAATCGCCACCGTGCGCCGACTCACCACGGTCTGCCAAAAGAACGCGGCAGCGCGGGCGCCGGCCGCATCCCCGCCCAAAGCGGCGATGCGCTGGAAGCCGATCACCTTGGGGATCTGCGTGTTCGCATGCAGGCCGCTGAGCTTGTCTTGGGCCGCGCTCAAGGGCTGCAGAATTTGCTGGTGCGAGAAGCGCTGGGCCAAGACCAGAAACTTCTTCTCGCCGCTCAAGGCGCTCAGCTCGGCGAACACCTCGTTCATGCCGCCATGCTCGCTGCGCAACATCTGCTGCATCTGCGCGTCGCTGAGCGGGTCGGTCAGCGCCAGCGCCCAGTCAGCCATCGCTATCAGCAACTCGCGGGCCTGCTCACTGCCCGCATGGCGCCAAGCGTCCAGCAGGCCGGCGTAGGTCTTGTGCAGGTTGTACCAGGGCACCCAGCGGCCGTTGAGCGAGAAGTTGTCGACCGCCATCTTGCCCTCGGCCAACTGCCCCCAGGCCTGGGCGCCTGCGGGGATGCCGCCCAGATAGCCATTGCCATTGCCCTCCTGGCAGCGCTTCAATTCGGCGACCACATAGTTCAAGCGCTGCAAGGCCTGGGCGTCGCCTGTAGAGGCCACCATCAGCGCCAGTGCCGACAAATAATGCCCGGCCATATGGCCGTCCAACCCGCTGGACTCCCAATTTCCATAACTCTGCGCCTTGGCGGGCAGGCCGGCTTCGCGCAAAAACGGCGCCAGCAGCCGGTCGGCGTCCAGCGCCAGCAGATAGCGCAGATCGGTGTCTTGGGCCTGCAAAAACGGGCCCTCGCTCAAGCGCACATCGGCGAGCGG
This sequence comes from Roseateles oligotrophus, assembly GCF_025717515.1. Lineage (GTDB taxonomy): Bacteria > Pseudomonadota > Gammaproteobacteria > Burkholderiales > Burkholderiaceae_C > Paucibacter_A > Paucibacter_A oligotrophus. Next base: position 104,711 of record NZ_JAJIRN010000007.1, on the reverse strand, counting down.
AAACAGCTCGGCGGCCCGCGCCCGCGGGGTCAGGGTGCAAGCGCTGGCCAGCAGCAAGACAGCAAGGCGCCGCATCATTCGCCGGTGCGTGCACCCCAGATCGACATGCCCTCGGCCGATTGCGCCGTGAAGCTGACGACGAAAGCACCGGCATTGCTGTTCCACTGCCGGCTCAGCACGCCGCTGAAGCTGCCGCCGGTGCTCAGCGTGATCGTCAGCTTGTTGCTGCCCTTGTGCAGCCAGCTGCCGCTGACCGCGCCGCTGACCGTGCCGTCGCCAGATAGCTTGATCGCCGACGAGGGCTTCAGCGTCGCGCTGATGTCCTTGCCGTGATTGATCATCTTGTAGCTGCCCGCCGCCTCGGCGCTGCTGACCGCTGCGGTCTGCGCCGGCGTGGCCAGGCTCAGCGGTGCGTAACGAAACGGCGCCACCACCAGCCAGCCGTCCTCGTTGAGGAACATCTCGTGCACGCGGATCTCATGCGCCTCCCCGGTGCCGGGGAAGCGGGTATGAAAGATCAGAAAGTACTGGCCGGTCACCGCGTCGTAATAGGCCGAGTTGTGGCCCGGCGACACATAGCCCAGCGCCGTGCCGGACTCGCCCGAGGCCAGCGCAAACTGATGATTGCCCATCAGCTTCTGCCCATGGGGAGCGATGCTGGCGTCATCGAACAAGGGCTTGGCCGGGTCGGACTTGACCGCAGCCATGTCCTTGCCGGCGGCGTCCAGATAGGGGCCGTCGGGCTTCAGCGAGCGCGCCAGCCGAAGGTTGTAGGCGCCATTGGCGTCCAGCCCGCCAAAGGAAGTAAACAGGTAGTAGTACTTGGAGACCGGGCTGTACAAGACATAAGGGCCTTCGATGCGCGAGTGGTTGCCGCCCATCAGGTGCTTGCCATAACCCTGACCGGCCACGGGCAGGCCACTGCTCCCATCCATGGCCAGGACGAAGATACCTCCCGAGTAGCTGCCGTAGACCATCCATAGTTTGCCGTCGGCGTCTCTGAACACATTCGGGTCAACGACATTGGGGTGCTTGAGCGCGTCGTAGACCGTACCGTCCTCGCTGGCCAGGCCCCACATGCCAGACCTGAGGATGATCTGCTTGTTGACGTAAGGGCCTTCGACCTTGTCGGCCACGGCCACGCCTAGCGCCGAGCGGGGCGAATCGCCCTTGCAGGAGTTGTAATAGAAGTAGTACTTGCCGTCGTCAAGCTTGGCCACATCGGCCGCCCAGAGGCCCGTCACCGTGGTCCAGGCAAAGGTGTCGGCCAAGGCGGTGCTGACCTTGTTGAACAGCGGGTTGGCATCATTGACGCCGTCGGCAAGCTTGGTCCAGTTCATCAAGTCCGTGGACTTGGCCGCCGCCAGATGCGAGCCGAAGACGTAATAGACGCCGTCGACCCGGATCACCGAGGGGTCATGCACGGCGGTGTTGGCGAAACTCAGCGGCGCCTGTGTGGCGGGAGCGGGGGCCGGCGAAGGTGCTGGTGCTGGTGCTGGTGTTGGGGCTGGGGCTGGCGCAGCGGCCTCGCTGCCGCCGCCACCACCACAGGCCACCAGGCCCAACGTTGCCGCCGCCGACGAGGCCAGCACGAACTGCCGCCTCAATTGATTGGTCGTCATGGCTTCAGCGCTCCAATGCCAGCACGACCACGGCCTTGGCCGGGACTCGCAGCGTCAGCTTGCCGTCGACCGCCTTGGCCTTGAATTGCTGGGGCTTGATCGCCTCGGGCGAATTGAAACTGTTCCGCGCATCCATGGTCGCGGCCGTCAGCACCCGCCCATTGGCGGCGCTGAACGAGTCCCCATTGACCACCAGGTTCAGCTCAAGCGCTTGATTAGGATTGCTATTGACCAGCGACAGATAGACCTTGCCGTCCTTGGCTCGCGCGGCCGAGGCGCTCAGGCCGGGGACACTGGTGGCGCCCAGCGTGTAGGCCGGGTTGTTGCCGATGCTCAGCGGCAACTGCGTCGCGCCCTGGAAAGGCACATACATCTCGTAGGCGTGATAGGTCGGCGTCAGCAGCATCTTGTCGCCGTCCGTCAGGATCATCGCCTGCAGCACATTGACCATCTGCGCGATATTCGTCATCTGCACCCGGTCGGCATGGGCGTGGAAGATATTGAAGTTGAGTGCCGCCACCACCGCGTCGCGCAAGGTGTTCTGCTGGAACAAGAAGCCCGGGTTGCTGCCGGGCTCGACGTCGTACCAAGTGCCCCATTCATCAACGTAGAAGCCAATCTTCTTCTTGGGGTCGTTTCTATCCAGCACCGCCTTGTTGTTGGCGATCATCTGGTCGAGCTTCAAGGTATTGGCCAGCGTCGATATCCACTCTTGCTCGCCAAAGCCGGTGGCCGCGCCCTTGCCTTCCCATTTGCCGGTCGGGATGGTGTAGTAGTGGAAACTGATGGCGTCTATATTCCAAGTTATGGACTTGCTCAGCACATCGGTCCACTTGGTGTCGTGGTCATTGCCGCCGCTGGCGATGAATTTGGGCTTGGACTTTTCCGGTGTCTTCAGGAAGCTGACCGCGTTCTTGTACAGATCGGCGTAATGCTCGGGCGTCATATTGCCGCCGCAGCCCCAGGCCTCATTGCCGACGGCAAAGTAGGGAACCTTGAAGGGCTGCTCGCGGCCGTTCTGGCGGCGCAAGTTGGCCAAGGTCGACTTGCTGTCCGAGCTCATGTACTCCAGCCATTCGGACATCTCCTGCACGCTGCCCGAACCGAGGTTGCCGTTCACATAGGCCTCGGCGCCGAGCAGATCGATCAGGTCGAAAAACTCATGCGTGCCGACGGCATTGCTCTCCTCGACGCCGCCCCAGTTCGTGTTGACCTTGACCGGCCGCTTGGCACGCGGACCGATGCCGTCGCGCCAATGGTATTCGTCGGCAAAGCAGCCGCCGGGCCAGCGCACCAGCGGCACCTGCAGCTTCTTCAGCGCGCCGACCACGTCATTGCGCCAGCCACGGGTATTGGGCGTCTTGGACTTGGGGCCGACCCAGAGCCCTTCGTATATGCCGGTGCCCAGATGCTCGGCGAACTGGCCGTAGATGTTCTTGTTGATGACGACGCCCGGCTTGTCGGCCTCGATCAGCAACTGCACCTGCGGCGCATCGCTGGCGGCAGCGTGAGCCCTCTCGTGGAGCGCCAGGCCCGCCAGCAAGCCCGCCGTCAGCCCGACGGCAAAGGTCAAATGCTTGTTCATGTTTTGTCTCCGTACTTTCTTTTGATGCCTAGCGGTACATTGCCGCGGGCTGTCTTGTTGCTGCGTTTATTGCTGCATCTACTGCTGCGTCAGCACGCCGTCACGGCGCCGCCACAGCGCGCGCTGATTGGCGTCGCGCAAGACTTCGGGCAAGAGCGCTTGCGGCAGGTTCTGGTAGCTGACCGGGCGCAAGAAGCGTGCAATTGCGGCCGTTCCGACCGAGCTGCTGCGGCCGTCCGAGGTGGCCGGGAACGGCCCGCCATGCACCATCGCGGTGGATACCTCGACCCCGGTCGGGAAGCCATTCGCGAGGATGCGGCCAACCTTGCGCTCGAGCAGCGGCAGCAGTTGCGCGGCCAACGCCAGATCACCATCGTCTTCCACCTGCAACTGCAAGGTGGCAGTCAATTGCCCCTCCAGGCCGGCGGCGATTTGCAGCAGCTGCGCCATGTCGCGGCAAGCCACCAGCAAGGAGGCCGGGCCGAAGATTTCGGCCGCCAAAGCATGGTTGCCCAGGAAGGCATCGCCGCTGCTGATGAACAGGCTCGGGCTGCCCTGGCAGGCTTGGCTCTGACCCCGGCGCAGCGCCTTGACCTGCGGCTGCGCGGCCAGCAATTGCTCGCTTTGCTGATAACTGGCGGCGATGCCGCGCGTCAGCATGGTCGCTGCCGGCACCTGGGCCAGCGCCGCGGATGCCGCCTCGGCGAAGGCATCAAATGCAGGGCCTTCGAGCGCCAGCACCAGGCCGGGATTGGTGCAGAACTGGCCGACGCCCATCACCAGCGAGGCCGCAAAACCCTTGGCGATTTCCTCGCCTCTTGCGCTCAGGGCGGCGGGCAGGATGAAGACCGGGTTGATGCTGCTCATCTCGGCGTAGACGGGAATCGGCTGTGGCCGCGCCGCGGCGGCCGCCATCAGCGCCGTGCCGCCGGCGCGCGAGCCGGTGAAGCCGACCGCCTGAATCGCCGGATGGCTGACCAGCGCCTTGCCGACCGAATTGCCGGTGCCGGTCAAGAGCGCGAACACACCGGCCGGCAACCCGCATTGACGCAGCGCCGCCTGCACCGCGCGGCCGACCAGCTCCGAAGTGCCGGGATGCGCCGAATGCGCCTTCACCACCACCGGGCAGCCGGCCGCCAAGGCCGCCGCCGTGTCGCCGCCCGCCACCGAGAAGGCGAGCGGGAAATTGCTGGCGCCGAACACCGCCACCGGCCCCAGGCCAATCATGCGCAGGCGCAGATCGGGCCGTGGCGGCACGCGCTCGGGCAAGGCGCTGTCAAAGCGAGGGTCCTGCCAGCTCCCCTCGCGCAGCAACTCGGCAAACAGCTTCAGCTGATTGACCGTGCGGCCGCGTTCGCCTTCCAGGCGCGGGCGTGGCAGGCCGCTTTCGGCCATTGCACGCAGGATCAGCTCGTCGCCCAAGGCCAGAATCTGCGCGGCAATCGCCTCCAGAAACTCGGCCCGCTGCGCGTCGCCGGTGGCGCGGTATTCATCAAAAGCCGCCTGGGCCAGGCCGCAGGCCAGCTCGATCTGCTGCGCGCCGACGGTGAAGAATTCCGGTTCGATGGCCTCAAACAAGCTTGGGTTGAAGGCATAGAGCCCGGGCTCGCTGCCCTTGACCGACTCGCCGCCGATCAATGCATATCCGTTTATATTCATGGTTATTGGTCCGATCAATCCGGCTAGTTCTTCAATGCGAATGGCGGGGCACGGCCGAGCCGCGCGAGCCGACCAGGAAGTCGAAATCGCAGCCCTCATCGGCCTGCAAGACATGGTCGACATACAGGCGCTGATAGCCGCCCTTCATCGCGTTGCCACCCGCCTGCTCGCGGGCAGCCAGGCGCGCGGCCAACTCGGCCTCGGGGATGTCCAGATTCAAGCGCCCGCCGGCGCAGTCCAGCTCGATCCAGTCGCCGTCCTGCACCGCGCCCAGCGGCCCACCGGCCGCCGCCTCGGGCGCCACATGCAGCACCACCGTGCCATAAGCGGTGCCGCTCATGCGGGCATCGGAGATGCGCACCATGTCCTTGACGCCGGCCGCCAGCAGCTTTGGCGGCAGACCCATATTGCCGACCTCGGCCATGCCGGGGTAGCCCTTGGGGCCGCAGTTCTTCATCACCAGCACCGAGTTGGCATCGACGGCCAGCTCGGGGTCATTGATGCGCGACTTGTAATGCTCGAAGTTCTCGAACACGACCGCCCGGCCGCGATGCTGCATCAGCGCCGGCGTCGCCGCCGAGGGCTTGAGCACCGCACCGCGTGGCGCCAGATTGCCGCGCAGCACGCAGATCGCGCCGTCCTGGATCAGCGGATTGCTCAGCGGGCGAATCACCTCGTCGTCATAGATCGGCGCATCGACCACATTGGCCCAGATGCTCTGACCATTGACCGTCAAGGCGTCCTTATGCGGCAGCAGGCCGCCCTCGCCCATGCGGCGCAGCACGCCGGGCAGGCCGCCGGCGTAGAAAAACTCTTCCATCAGGAAACGCCCCGAAGGCAGCAGATCGACCAGGGTCGGCGTGCCGCGGCCGACGCGGGTCCAGTCTTCCAGCTCCAGCTCGACGCCGATGCGGCCGGCGATCGCCTTCAGGTGGATCACCGCATTGGTCGAACCGCCGATCGCCGCATTGACGCGGATCGCATTCTCGAAGGCCTCGCGGGTCAAGACCTTGGACAGGCGCAGATCCTCCCAGACCATCTCGACGATGCGCATGCCCGACATATGGGCCAAGACATAACGCCTTGCGTCAACAGCAGGAATGGCTGCATTGTGCGGCAGCGAGGTGCCCAGCGCCTCGGCCATGCAGGCCATGGTGGAGGCCGTGCCCATGGTGTTGCAGGTGCCGGCGGAGCGCGAATGGCCGGCCTCGGCGGCCATGAATTCATGCATCGACAAAGTGCCTGCCTTGACCTCCTCGTGCAACTGCCAGACCGCCGTGCCCGAGCCAATGTCCTTGCCCTTGAGCTTGCCGTTCAGCATCGGCCCGCCGGTGACGACGATGGTCGGCACATCGACGCTGGCCGCGCCCATCAGCAACGCAGGCGTGGTCTTGTCACAGCCGACCAGCAGCACCACCGCATCCATCGGGTTGCCGCGGATCGACTCCTCCACGTCCATGCTGGCGAGGTTTCGCGTCAGCATCGCCGTCGGCCGCAGATTCGATTCACCGTTGGAGAAGACCGGGAACTCGACCGGCCAGCCACCGGCCTCGATGATGCCGCGCTTGACATGCTCGGCCAGCTTGCGGAAATGCGCGTTGCAGGGCGTCAGCTCGGACCAGGTGTTGCAGATGCCGATGATGGGCTTACCCTGGAATTCATGATCGGGGATGCCCTGGTTCTTCATCCAGCTGCGGTACATGAAACCATTCTTGTCCTGCGTACCGAACCATTCGGCCGAGCGCAGCTTGACGTTCTTCTTGTTCGTATCACTCATAGATTCTTTCCTGTGGCGGCTTGCCGAGAGGCTCGCAAGGCGCTTGTTTATCGAGCACCGATGGATGCGATCCTAGAATTCGCGCTGATACAAATCCAATCAAAGTTCCGACGCTATCGATATTCGAATTGGCATCAATAACGGAAGGGTTCAGCGCTTCGCGATTCGTCCGTTCAGTCGGCGACCGAAGCAATGCCGAACACCGGCATGCCGGCCGCGTCCCAGCGCAAGGGCTTGACGAAGGTGTGGCGGTCGGGGTTCCAGAGCGGGTCACCGACGATCTCGGTATAGGTCCTGGCGTGATAGACCAAGAGCACCGATTCGCCATCGGCCGCCATGGTGAAGCTGTTGTGGCCGGGGCCGTAAATGCCGCGCTCGTAGCAAGTGCTCATCACCGGCAGAGCTGCCTTGCGCCAGGAGGACGGCGCCAACAGATCGGCCGACTCATCGGCCCAGAGCAGGCCCATTGCATAGTTCTCGTCGGTCGCACTGGCCGAGTAGCTGATGAAGATGCGGCCATGGCGCTGCAACACCGAGGGGCCTTCGTTGACGAGAAAGCCGCGGCATTCCCAGTCGAACTCCGGGCGGCTGAGCAGCACCGGTGCGCCCGCTAACTCCCAGGGTGTGCGCATCGGCGCGATATAGAGATTGGAGTTGCCGGCGATGGCCGGGTCCTTTTGCGCCCACAGATAGTAGAGAACGCCGCGGTGACTGAAGGTGGTGGCGTCGAGGCAGAAGCTGTCCAGCCCGGTCTCGACCTCACCCATCAGCTGCCACCCGCCCTGCCAGGGATCGGCGGACGGGTTGCGCAACACATACATGCGGTGCTGAAACAAGCCGCCCTTGATCTCGCGGCTGGGGGCGGCGGCGAAATAGATATACCAGGCACCCTGGTTGAAATGCAACTCGGGCGCCCAGATCAACTCGGACAGCGGGCCGCTCTCCGGCTTGCGCCAGATGACAAGCGGCTCGGCATCTCGCAAGCCCTCGATGCTGGCCGCACGGCGCAGCTCGATGCGGTCGTATTCCGGGACCGAGGCGGTGAAATAGTATTGGCCGTCCGCTTGCCTCGAGATATGCGGGTCGGCCCGCTGCTCGATCAAGGGGGTGATGACTGTGCTCATGACTTGTGCTCAAGGCGCGGCCACAGCGGGCCGCCTTGTGAAATGAAAAAGGGCGTTGCGGGTGTGAGCCGAGCAACGCCCTGTCTGGATCGCGCGGTCTTGCTGACCGCGGCGCTTTACATCTTCCAGCGCATCGACAAGCCGATCGTGCGGTCGTAGTAGCGCACGTCGCGCACCATGGCCGGGTTCTGATCGAAGTAGTCGTGATAGGCCTGATTCAACAAATTGCTGACGTCGACCGAGATCGTCGTGTTCTTGTTGAGGTTGTAGCCCAGCGATGCATCCAGCGTGCTCAACGGTGCGACCCAGAGTTCGCGGCCGGTCGAGCGGTAAGGCTTCTCGGCCAGGAACTTGGAGCGCCAGTTGTAGGCCAGGCGCGCATACATCGAGTCACGCTCGTACAGGCCGACCAGGTTGTAGGAGGTCTTGGACTGCCCCAGGAACTCGCCCTCCACACCCTTCTCGTTCGTCTGCGTGCCGCTCATATAGGTGAAGTTGGCCTCCAAGCCGAAGCCTCCCAACCAGCCCGGCAGGAAGTCATAGAACTGGCGGTAGCCCAACTCGTAGCCATGCAGACTGGCATCGCTGATATTGATCGGCTTGGTGACCCGGTAGGGCACGCCGTTGATGGTGGTGTCTGCGGTGGTGGTGATCACACGGTTCTTGAACTTGTGCGAGAACGCGGTGCCGGTGAGCGAACCGGTGCGGGCAAAGTACCACTCCAGCGCCGCATCCAGGTTGTTGGACTCGGTCGGCTTCAGGCCCGGGTTGCCACCGGCCAAGGTGCCATAGACAACGCCGCCGCCAGGAGGAGTATTGGTCTGGCCCGGGTTGTAGTCACCAAAACCGGGCCGCTCGATCGCCTTGCCCCAGACCAGGCGACCAATCAGTTTGCTCGTCAGCTCGGCCTTCATGGCCAGCGTGGGCAGCGCATCGGTGCGCGCGGTGTCAATGTCGACCGGGGTGATCACGCCGGTAGAAGCGTCCCTGGAGTTGCCCTTCAGATGCTGCTCGGTGCGCACCACGCGCAGGCCGGCCACGCCGGTGATGGGTGTGCCGAAGGCGTTGAAGCCGAACTTGCTGCGCCCGTAGACCGCGCTGGTGCTCTCCTTGTCGTCGAACAAGGTCATCGGGTCATAGGCGGTCAGCGCGGTGCTGCCGGTCAGCATCTTGCGGAACTCTTCGCCATTGCCGAGCAGCCAGCTGCGGTCGGCGTACGCATATTGTTTGACGCCAAAATCGCCCCAGGTGGCCGGCGAGACCGAATAGATGCCGGGGTAATTGGCCAAGCTCTTGCCCACCGCGGCGAAGCTGGTGGTCCAGGGCATGCTGGTGTTGATGGACATCGCCTTGCGTTCGGCCAGACGAAGGCCGCCGCTGACCTCCTTGAAGAAACCGTCCCCGAGGTCATAGACCGCATCGGCCCGCCAGTCGGTGGAGTCGCCGGTGCGGCGTCCGCGCACGTCCACGCCGCCATTGATGCGGAAGTTGGAGGCCTGGGTCAGGTCCATGCCGGGATAGTCGATGAAGCCGCCGCCGTCCTGTACCTTGGCGATGGTGTTGGTCGGCGTGTAGCCGGTATCCAGAATGCGGTTGACCCAATCGATCTTGCTGCTCGTATGAGCCAGCTCGGTGCTCAGGCGCAGCCGCTCGGTCGCATCCCAATGGCCGCCCAGCGCGAACTGGCTATTGCTGGCCTCGTCATGCTTGGCCTGCGTCGACGTGAAGCCCCAGCCCTCATACTTGGTGTTGTAAATCGTGTCCAGATTGCTGGTGCCCGGCTTGGTGGTGATCACCGTGTTGTTGAGCCCCCACCAAGGCACGCCGGCCACCATGAAGGACTGCTGATACTCATGGTCGATCTTGGTGGCAAAGCCTTCCGCAAAAAACTCCATGTCGGCGCGCGGCTTCCACTGCAGGGCCAGATTGCCGGCCAATCGCTTGCGGTCACCCAGGTCCAGCACCCGGCCGACACAGCATGAGCCAAGCACATCGGTCTTGATGCTCGGGTTGCCGTTGACGACATCCGCATTCTTGAAGGATTCCGGGTCACCCAGCCAGGCACGCTCGTCATGGTACTGGCCGCGCTGGTAGGACAAGCCGACCAAAGCGCCGATCTCGCCCAGGTCGGTCTTCCAGCGGTTGGAGGCCATCGTGCTGAGATCGGGGTTGTTGACCTCGGCCTTGTCGCGACGCTCAAGCCGGCCGTTGACGAACAGCTGCGGGCCCTTGAAGTCGAACGGGCGGTTGGTGCGCACATCGATCACGCCGGCCGTGCCACCCTCGGGCAAAAACGCCTCCTGAGTTTTATAAACGTCGATGCGCTGCAGCATCGTCGCCGGCACATCGGCCAGATACAGGCTGCGGCCCGAATCGGAGAAGAACTCGCGCCCATTGAGCAAGGTGACGACACCACCCAGGCCGCGGATCAGCACATTGCCGGCCTCGCCATTGCCGCGCTGGATTTGCACGCCGGTGACGCGGCCGAGAATTTCGGCCACGTTCTTGTCCGGGAACTTGCCGATGTCTTCGGCGACGATGGAGTCAACCACCTGGTCCGACCTCATCTTGATCAGCTGCGCGCTTTCGGCCGACTTGCGGGCGCCGGTGACCACCACCGTGTCAAGCGTCTCCGTCTTGTCGGCTGCGGCTTGTGCCGCAGCCAAGCCGCTTGCCAGCAGGCCGCCCAATATGAGGACGGCAGAAACCGTGCTGCGCAGGGCGAATCGATTCAAATGCTCGGCCGCAAAGGGCGTGGTGCGCAAGGCGCTCATATTGTCTCCAATCTAGTTTTGCTCGCGATTCATCTGACTCAAGCGGGCCCCAATGCACCCATCGATTGATCGCGGCTGATTTGATGTCTGTCTGCATCTTGACGAAGCCATATTGCTTCATCGAGGCGAATATTAGTTTTTCGAGTGATGCCTGCCCAATCACATTTTTCGGCTTTGCCATGCAAATTCGAGCATCGAAGATACGTGATTACCCGGAAACTCTCGGGAGGGCCCGCGCGACTGGCGGCATGCTGCGGCCGGCTTGCCGAAACGGCTCAAACCCAATTCGGCCTGGCGAACTTAGACCGATCACCTCGGCCTTGGCCGCGACAAATACATGGCTTGTTCGGCCGTTTCGAAAACCCTTGCTTGGCGCAGGATTAGGTTCCTGCGACTGGATCATCATCATGAGCGCCGCCAATCGTGTAGCCGCCAAGAGGGCAGAGGAAAAGGCGGCCCGATTGGATTCGCTGCTGGCCTATGAGGGCAAATGCACGGCTGATGGCGACAAGATCAGGCCGGAGCCGATATCTCTTCGAGTGAAATTCACAGGGCTAGCGGTCAGAAGCAGGTGCGGTTCTTCAAGCTTGGCGGCCGGAGCCTTGAAGAACCACTAGCCTTCGCGGCCTTGTCCGATTGGCATAGCTGCCCAGCCTCAAAGCCAGCGACGCACTTGAGCCAAGTAGGCGGCGTACTGCGCACCAAACACCTGCTGCAGCATGCGCTCTTCGGGCTTGATCTGGAACCTTGTGATGTAGCCGCAGAAGGCAGGCACGCAGGCAAGCGCCGCCACAGAGCCCATCAAGATGACCACCGCCAGCAACAACATCGCCATACCGACATACATCGGATTTCGGCTGTAGCGAAAAACTCCCAACGCGACTACGGTGGACGCAGCGTCCGGCTTAAGCGGATTGACCGTGGTTTTTGATCGGCGGAACTCCATCACGCCAGCGCTTGCAATGGCCGCCCCGACTGCGGCCACAAAAGCCGATGCCAAAGACTGGCCTGTGAAGCTGAAGTTGAAAGCGGCGAGCGACGGCAAGGTCGCCACGCCCATGGATATGGCGACAAAAATGGCCCATACGATCAGCGGCGGAACTTTGAGATCAAGTGAAGACAAGGCCTGCCCCCTTAGCCCTAAGGCTTGAAATAGACCCAAGCGCGTGGGCCACCGCTCACACGCTGCCTTCGCGTTCGACCACCAGGATGCGCGCTTCGCCTCTGGGATGGGCAACATGTTCACAACCCAGCCCTGCGAAAAAGACATCACCGGTCGCCAATGTGACCACATGCTCGACACCCGCTTCGCGGTAATGCATGTCGACCGTGCCATCCAATACGGCGAACACCTCTTCGCCATCGTTCACATGCCATTTGTAGGGCCGGTCGGTCCAATGGAGGCGGGTGGTGGTGCCGTTCATATTGGCAATATCCAAGGCGCCCCAGGCCCGACTGGCCTTGAATTCCTTGCTGCGGACTACTTTCAACATTGACTCCTTTTTGTCACCCGACCCTGCTGCCGAGCAACGGCCACAAGGGCGCGCTGAACATGCAATTTGGCTGGCCTAGTGGAACATGGCGGATCGTTTCACCGCCCTGACTCATGATAGGCATAACTTCAAATACCAACGTCCACCCCACCCACCCGCCCGCGAACAAAACAAAAGGGCGTCTGACGCCCTTTTCTTGTTATCGTCTCATTGTGACGATTACAACTCCAATTGGTCGGAATAGCAAAAATAGAAAATACATAACCCCTATTCCACAGTGACCGATTTGGCTAAATTGCGAGGCTTGTCTACGTCGGTTCCGCGCGCGCAAGCGGTGTGATAGGCCAGCAACTGCAAGGGGATGACGTGCAGGATGGGGCTTAGCGCGCCGTAATGCTCGGGCATCCTAATCACGTGCAAGCCGGGCTCGCTTTCGATCTGCGTGTCGCCATCGGCAAACACATAGAGCTGACCGCCGCGAGCGCGCACTTCCTGCATATTGCTCTTGAGTTTTTCCAGCAAGGTGTCGTTCGGCGCTACCGTGACCACCGGCATCTCGGCCGTAACCAGCGCCAGCGGGCCATGCTTCAACTCACCCGCAGGGTAGGCCTCGGCGTGGATGTAGCTGATCTCCTTCAGCTTCAGGGCGCCTTCGAGTGCGATCGGGTAATGCAGACCACGCCCCAGGAACAAGGCGTTTTCCTTGCGGGCGAATTCTTCGCTCCAGGCAATCACCTGAGGCTCCAATGCCAACACCGCTTGCACCGCCACCGGCAAATGCCGCAAAGCTTTGACATGCTCGGCTTCTTGCTCTTCACTCAGATGACCACGGGTTTGTGCCAAGGCCAAGGTCAGCAGGAACAGGCCCACCAACTGGGTCGTGAAGGCCTTGGTCGAGGCCACACCGATCTCGACACCAGCACGGGTGATATAGGCCAACTCGCATTCGCGCACCATCGCGCTGGTGGAGACGTTGCAGATGGTCAAGGTGTGCTTCATGCCTTGGGCGCGGGCATGTTTGAGCGCGGCCAAGGTGTCGGCCGTCTCGCCGCTTTGGCTGATCGTAACGATCAGAGTGCGCGGATTCGGAACGCTATCACGGTAGCGATATTCGCTCGCGATCTCGACCGAAGTCGGGATCTTGGCAATCGACTCGAGCCAGTATTTGGCGGTTGAGCCGGAATAGAAACTGGTGCCACAGGCCAGAATCAAGACCGAGTCAACCTCTTTGAAGATGCCGTAGGCGCCGTCACCAAACAGCTCCGGGCTGATGCTGGTGATGGCCTCCAGCGTGTTGGCAATCGCGGTCGGCTGCTCGAAGATTTCCTTCTGCATATAGTGGCGGTACGGGCCCAACTCGGCCGCGCCACTGTGCGCATGGACGGTGCGCACTTCGCGCTGTTGCGCTTCATAACGGCCGGTTTCAGCGCTCAGCTTGCTGATCCAGTAACGGCCCAGTTGCAGGTCAACGACATCACCCTCTTCCAGATAGACGATCTGATCGGTGACGCCGGCCAGCGCCATCGCATCGGACGCCACGAAATGCTCGCCTTGAGCCACATCCATGCCGACACCCAGCACCAGCGGAGAGCCCTCGCGGGCGGCGATCACGCGGTGCGGCTCATCACGGCAGAACACCGCCACGGCATAAGCGCCCTTCAGGCGCGGCAGCGCTTGCTGCACCGCTTCGAGCAGGTCGCCGTTGTAGAGATGGTCGACCAGATGGGCGATCACCTCGGTGTCGGTCTGGCTGGTGAAAACATAGCCACGCGTCTTCAATTCAGCACGCAACTCATCGTGGTTTTCGATGATGCCGTTGTGCACCAACGCGATCCGCCCAATCGCATCGGCGGCGGCATTCGGGCCGGGGGAGAAATGCGGGTGGGCATTGTGTACGGCCGGTGCGCCATGGGTGGCCCAGCGGGTGTGCGCGATGCCGGTGCCGGAGGCGATGCCGTCTTCGGCCGCCAAGCCGGTCAACTCGGCCACGCGGGAGGTGCTGCGGGCGCGCATCAGGCCGCCGTTCTGGTGCACGGCCACGCCGCAGGAGTCATAGCCGCGGTATTCGAGCCGCTTCAGGCCCTCGATCAGAACAGGGACGATATTGCGCTGACTGACGGCACCGACGATTCCACACATGATTGATTGCTCCGACAAGGGTTTGGGCAGGAGCGCATCGTAGGCATTCGCGCAAAATCATTGCTTTCAAAATTGACGAGCAAATGAAATAATCAGCCAACAGTCAGTTTTGACGACTCAATATTTCACGAATCGCGAATATATGAATGAATCAACCGATGGCCTGATATTGGATGCGGCTGATTTGCGCATTCTTGATTGCATGCAAAGTGACGCATCCTTGTCCAATCAGGATCTGGCTCGCCAAACCCATGTTTCGCCCGCAACCTGTCTACGGAGGGTCAAACGGCTGGTCGACAGCGGCATCATCGAACGCCGCGTAGCCTTGCTGTCGGCCGAAAAATTGGGCGCCGGCTTGAGCGCCATCGTCGAGATTACGCTGGACCGCCAGGGCGCCGAACATCTGTCGGCGTTCGAGGCCAAGGTCGTGGTGGAAGTGGCGGTGCAGCAGTGTTACCAGGTCTCACCGGGGCCGGACTTTGTGCTGATCTTGCAGGTGCCGGATATGCCCGCTTACCAGGCGCTGGTCTCACGCTTGTTCACGCAGGACGCCAATGTGCGCAATGTGAAGGCGTTTTTTAGCGTGCGGCGCGGCAAATTCGAGCCGCGCATCGCCCTGCCGACGACTTGAAACAAAAAAGGCGACCCTTGCGAGTCGCCTTTTTTGCAGGTTTTAGCTAAGCCGAGTCGGGCTCAGGCCTTGCGGCGGCGCGCTACCGCACCCACGGCAAACAGGCCCAGCGCCATCAAGGCGTAGCTAGCTGGCTCTGGAACCGCGGTGACGCCGTTGATGAAGCTCAGATGCGAGAACACAGCGGTAGAGCCTGACAGATCGCCGTAGCTGGAGCCATTGGCGGTGGCGTTGTCACAGGTGGCAGGAGTCGTGACTCCGTAATAGCCGCAAGCATCGCTGCCGCCCCAACCCCAGGAATGCACGCCGGAAAGCAGCCACTCGCTGCCGTTCCAGACGAAGTCACCGCCGCCCGAGTCACCGCCGGCGATCAAGCCTTCATTGGTCAAGGGGGCAATGCCGGTGCCGCTCCAATTTTGGCCATACTTCGCGCCAACTCGCCCGATCGTGTTTTTGTCCGCCGTGCCATTGTCGAAGTCCACCATATAGGTGATGCCGTACTTGAAGTAATCGGCGTCGTAGGCAGGGTCGGCAAAGCTATTCAGCGTCTTGCTGTCGATGTCGAAGGTGTTGAAGGCGTAGTGGCCGTAGCTGCCATCGTTCCAATTGGTGGCGGCGTTGGTGGTGGCCGTCTGTGTCGTGCCGTAGCCGGCCATCAGGTGCTGCTTGCCCAGGTCATTGGTGGTGCTGAGTTTGTAACCGTTGATGGAGGTGACCGCTTGATCCAGCTTCAAGATAGCGATATCGGCGCCGGTATCCAGCGCACCGCCGGTTGCGGCCCACCCGCTGTGCACGGTGGCACCACCGACGGCCACATTGCGGGTGACCTGGGCCACACCGCCGTAGAAGCCAAACTGCACCTTCATGGACGTGAAGTCATCGGCACAGTGAGCGGCGGTCAGCACATACTGGCCGCCGGCCAGCAGCGAGCCCGAGCAAGCATAGTTCTGGCCCGCACTAGTTGTAAAACTCAGCTTGGCCACGCCGTCCAGGGCACCGGCTACACCGCCAATCGTCTGGCCGGGTG
This sequence comes from Roseateles oligotrophus, assembly GCF_025717515.1. Classification (GTDB taxonomy): domain Bacteria; phylum Pseudomonadota; class Gammaproteobacteria; order Burkholderiales; family Burkholderiaceae_C; genus Paucibacter_A; species Paucibacter_A oligotrophus. The sequence goes on along the minus strand of NZ_JAJIRN010000007.1, from coordinate 88,880 downwards.
CGAAACGCCAGTTCGAAGGGGCGCTGGTATTGCCCGTCAAAGGGTCCAAATTGCCGAGCGACGCGGTCGCTGCGCGCATATCGGCGATCGCCTGACCATTGCTGGCATGGGCAGCTCCGGCGACGCACAGCAAGGCTGCTGCAGCAATAAGATTCAAATTCTTGACCAAGGTCCTACTCCTAAATTTTTGCAGCGACACCATCTATGCCGCCGCCCTCCACCTTGCGACACCCGCCGTTTTGCTGCTGGGTCGCGCTTATTTTTCGATGCTCTCAGAACAATCGATAACGTGAATATGCCACGCTGCAAGCACGGATCTCCTCCCGAATAATGCGTAGAGGTAAACCATTAGTCGACCCATCAAGACTTCAGAATCAATAGCCCTTTCAAGTACTCGCCCTCGGGGAAACAGATGGTCTGGGGGTGATCCGGTGTGGCGCCGACCCGGTCGATGATGAAGCCATCGCAAGGTGCATCCAGGCCCGCGCCGGCAACGATTTTGTGGAATAACTCGGGGCCGACGCCGCCCGAACAAGAAAAGGTGAACAGCAGGCCGCCCGGCTTCAAAAGCATCAAACCCAAGCGGTTGATGTCTTTGTAGGCTCGCGCGGCGCGCTCGGCATGCGCAGCGGTGGGCGCGAACTTGGGCGGGTCAAGCACGATGGCATCGAACTGGCGCCCTTCTTTGATGAAAGCCCGCAGCGTGGCGTTGACATCGGCGTCCATCGCCTGATGGTGCGCGGGCTCAAACCCATTCAAGACCACATGGGCATTGGCTCGCGCCAGCGCCGGCCCGGAGGAATCAATACTGATCACTTGCTCGGCCCCGCCGGCCAGCGCGGCCACCGAAAATCCCCCCGTGTAGCTATAGCAATTCAACACCGTCTTGCAGTCGAACTGTCGCACCGCTTCGGCAAATTTCTTGCGGTTGTCGCGCTGATCCAGGTAGTAACCGGTCTTGTGGCCCTCGGCCACATCGAGCGTCAGGCGCCACTGATGTTCGCTGATCACCACTTCTGTCGCGCCGCCGCCACGCAGCCAGCCGGTTTTTTGTTCCAAACCCTCAAGACTGCGAACCTGCGCATCGGAGCGCTCATACAAACGAGTCAGGCCGGTGGCGGCCAGCAGCAGATCGGCGATCACATCCTTCCAGCGCTCGACGCCACTGGCCAGAAACTGAGCCACCAAGGTGTCGCCATATCGATCCACCACCAGACCCGGCAGACCATCGGCTTCACCATGGATCAGGCGCAGCGCGTCGGACTGAATCGATAGCCGCGCGCGCATGGCCAGCGCACGCTTGATGCGCTGCTCGAAAAAGGCCGCGTCGATGCGCTGCGCCTCGTCAAAACTCCAGGCGCGCACGCGGATTTGCGAGGACGGGCTGAATGCCCCCCAGCACAGAAAGGCACCTTCGGCCGACTCGACACGGACCGTTTCGCCGCCATCGGCACCGCCGCGCGCAATCGAGCCTTCAAAGATCCAGGGGTGGCGGCGCTGCAAGGAGCGCTCCTTGCCGGCGCGTATGACGATGGTTTTCATGGCAATCCTTGATGACCGTTGCTGACGTTTTCTAGCGGGCCAGGCTGCCAAAGGCATAGCCGACCGACAGGTTGAAGATTTGGGCCGACCGCGCGCCAATACGCGTGGTGTGCAAGGTCTGCCATTGCCCCAGGCCGGCCCGCACACGCAAATGCTCGCGCTCCCATTGCGCATAGGCTTCGGCCTGCAACAAGGCGCCGCTGCCCACATCGACACCGCCCCCGCCGGCCACCCCCGCCAGCAACTCGGCGCCAAAGCGCGCGCCGCCGAGCAGCTGCGGCGACTGCAGGCCCGCGCCGAACAAGCCGAAGGCATAGGCGCCGGCCTTGCCGGTGGCGGCACTGCCGGCCTGCGCAACACCGTACAGGCTTGGCGTCAGCTCGCGCGTCATGACGAAGGCAATCTGGCCGATCGCATCATCGCTGCCATCCTTGAAGCGAACCTTGGGCAGGTACTGGTAGCTGGCGAATATCTGCTGCGTCCGGACCGTCCCGGACTGCTGCTCAAAACTGCTGCTGACCGAGGGGGTTTGATCCAAAGGCAGGGCCAGACCCAAGCGCACAAAGCGGGCCGAGAACTGCCCATCCGGCGCGTAGCTGAAGCCGCCATCAAGCCGCAAGGTGGCGCCCCAAGGGCTGATCCAGCGCAGTGTCGGGCCGGCACGCAGCAGCCAGCCATTGCCGGTGTCAACATTGCCGCCACCACCCAGGCCAACACCAAGCTGGCCACCCACGCGCAGCTTCGGGCCGAGCAGCGGCCAGTCTTGGCCGGCGGTAGCCAGCAGTTCCATATAGCCGTCAACGCCGCCTTGCGCCGCGCCCGCCGCCTCCACGCCCCACCAACTGCCGTCGGCAATGTATTGGCGTAGATCGGCCCCGGCATAGCCGATGCGCCGGGTGTTCGGCTTGTCGCTGCGATCACGCGTGCCCGAGCGCGGATAGGCAAAGCCCCCTTGCAAGGCGATCTCATCAAAGCCCAAGCCGGTGCGCTGGCTAGCTCGACCCGGCTTGCCAGCATCACCGGGCGAAAAGCTGACAAAGTTGCTCGCCCGCCCTAGCACCAGGCCCAGGCTGGTGTCGGAAACATTGCCACTGGGGAAGCGCACATGGGCAAGTGCGGCGCCGCCGTACCAGCTGCCCGACTCCATGCGCAGAGACAATTCCGGGCGCAACATCAGCCCACCGCCAAAGCGCACTTGATCCGAGCCCACGCCGCCGCCCGCGCCGGCATACAGCCCGGCCGCCAGATGGGTCGAGGAATTCAGGCGCCAGCGCCCTTGGCCGGTGAAGCCCATCGTGAAGAGCCCACCATAGTTGCCTTTGGCCGCACCGTAGACGCCGGGGCCAAAACCCCAGTCTTCGTCCACCGCCATCAAGTAGCTCAGGCCCAGCAAAGCAATGCGATCGCCATTGGGCAAGCGCAAAGGCGTCCAACTGCTTTCAACGGTGGCAGGTCGGACGGGACCGGGTCGAGCGAATTCGGTCAGGCTGCCTTGGGCTCGCGCCGGCGCAGCCGCTGCAAGGGCAAACGCCATCAGACATGCCGAGAAGGGCGGAAAAAGAGTAAAGCGAATCACCGTCATTGTTTTTTCTTTGCCCGCGGGTGCGCGGCATCATAAATATTCGTTAAATGCTGACAAGCTCGCCCGCGAGCTTGCGTCGCAGGCTCATGTCGCGCAGCGACGTGAAGCCGCGCAGCGGCGGGCCGCAGACAAAATCCAGTCATTTCTTTTTGGCCCTGGGATGCGCAGCATCATAGATTTTGGCCAAGTGCTGACAAGCTCGCCCGCGAGCTTGCGTCGCAGGCTCATGTCGCGCAGCGACGTGAAGCCGCGCAGCGGTGGGCCGCAGACAAAATCCAGTCATTTCTTTTTGGCCCTGGGATGCGCAGCATCATAGATTTTGGCCAAGTGCTGGAAATCCAACTGCGTATAGATTTGCGTCGTGGTGATATGCGCATGGCCCAGCAACTCCTGCACCGCACGCAAGTCCCCGCTGGACTGCAAGATGTGCGAGGCAAACGAATGCCTCAACATATGCGGGTGGACATGGGCCGGCATGCCGGCCGCCAGCGCCCGCGCCTTCAGGCTGGCACGAATCTGCACCGCCCCCAGGCGGGCACCGCGCTGACCGACCAAGAGCGCCGACTCATCGGCGCGCGCCAACTGGCCGCGCAGGCTCAACCATTGTTGCAAGGCGGCCATGGCTGCGGCGCCGACCGGCACCGAACGGCGCTTGCCACCCTTGCCCAAAACCGTCGCCTCGGCCGCTGCCATATCGACCCAACCTTGCGAAGCCGGGCCCGCCTGGGCATCCAGCCCAACCAACTCCGACACGCGCAGGCCGCAGCCATAAAGCAGCTCGACCACGCAGCGATCGCGCGCTTCGATCCGCTCATCCAGCGGCCGATCTGCATCGATGGCGCTGCCGCTGAAATTGGCCAGTTGCACCGCATCGTCGACGGCCAAGGCCTTGGGAAGAGGCTTGGCCGCCTTCGGTGCCCGCAGTCCGTCAAAGGGATTGAGTTCGACCAAGCGTTCGGCGCCAAGCCAGCGATACAGGCCGCGCCAGACCGATAAATGCAGCGCCATGCTGCGCGGGCCCAACTCGATGTCAGCGTGCAATTTCGCCGCCAGGCGGCGAGCCTGATGCGGGCGCAACGTCAGCAAGGCCACGCCGCTTTGCGCGGCCAAATTCTGCAGCCGCAGCAAGGCATCCGCATAGATGACCAGGCTGCGGGGCGCCAAGCGGCGCTGCACCCGCACATGGTCGAGGTAAGTACTCAACTGAGCAGCCAATGGCTGCGGCTGCTCGGCGTCGGCCTCAGCCTCAGACCGGCGCGCTTGCTTCACCGCTGACAGCCAGCAACCTTGCCAAAGCAGCGCTGGCGATATCGCCCACGCGCGCCAGGAACTCGGTGCCCATTTCGGCCGTGTAGCGGGTCGGATCGGGCGAGCCGAGTACCAGCAGACCGAAGCTCTGACTAGGCTTGCCATGCGTCAATGGAATCAAGGCCAGCGAGGTGGCCGCGCCGTTATTGCCGCCCTCTTCGCCACGCAACCACTGCGCAGCCTCAAATCCCGAGTTGATCCCGCAATAGGGCTGGCTCAAGCTGGCCGCAAAGCTCTTCACGTCCGGGCTGACGGCCCGAGCATACTCGGCCTCGGCATGTTCGGGCGCCACGCTCCACAACCGCAAGCCTGCCTGCGGAATCATGAACTGGTGGCGCAACTCCTGCAGCAACACGGTCGGCAATTGCGCCGCATCGGCCGTCAACATCAGGCTCTTGGTCCAGCGATGCAGGCGGTCGGCGATGCCCACGTTCTCCTGTCCATTGCGGATCATCTCGATGATTTTTGACTCCAGGCCCTTGATCTTGTCGCGCAGCATCTCGGCCTGGCGCTCTTGCAGCGACACCGCTCTGGCGCCATGCGGGTGACTCAGCTGCACGGTCGCCAACAACTCGGCATGGCGCTCAAAAAAGCCTGGCGTCTTGGCCAGAAAATCGGCGATGTCCTGCTCGGTAATTGCTTGCCTTGCCTCTTGATTGCTCACAGCTCGATCTCTCCATCAAATACGGTTTGAGCCGGGCCGGACAGGAAGACCGGCGCGGCCAAGCCGACGCTAAGGCCGGCCCACTCAATTTTCAAATCACCGCCGCGCGCATGCACCTCGACGGCTTCATCCAGCAGCCCCAATCGAATGCCGGCGACCACCGCCGCGCTGGCACCGGTGCCACAGGCAAGCGTCTCGCCGGCGTCGCGTTCAAACACGCGCAGTCGAACCTCGCTGCGCGACACAATCTGCATGAAACCGGCATTCACCTTGCGCGGGAACCGCGCATGCGCCTCGACCAAGGGGCCGACCGTCAACACCGGCGCTGCGTCCACATCATCGACCAGCTGCAGCGCATGTGGATTGCCCATCGACAGCACAGCGACCTCGCAGCCGGTACCCTCAAGTGGCCACAATTCAAAGCCATTGACCCGTCTTGGGTTCAATCCGCTGGCATCAAACGGCAAGGCGGCATGCTCGAACTTGGGCGCGCCCATATCCACGGTGACGCGCCCGTCATCGCGCAAGTGCAACTCCAGCACCGCGTTAACCGTCTGCACGCGAATGCTGTGCTTGGCCGACAAACCATGCTCGGCCACGTAACGCACGAAACAGCGGGCACCATTGCCACAATGCTCGACCTCCTCCCCGCTGCTTCCATTGAAGATTCGGTAGCGGAAATCGATCCCTGCTGCATCGCTGCGCTCTATCACCAGGATCTGGTCGCAGCCCACACCAAAACGGCGGTCACCCAAACGGCGAATCTGCGCGGGCGTCAATGCAAGCGGATGCTGCAGCGCATTGATGACCACGAAGTCATTGCCGGCGCCATGCATTTTGGTAAAGCTCAATTTCATCGGCGGATTATCGCTGCGGGGGAATTTCGATCCGCGTTGACTAGCGATAAAACGACGCTTCGCCTTCGGGTCTGGTCTTGAAGCGCTTGTGCACCCATAGATACTGCGCCGGATTCTCGCGAATGCGCGCCTCCAACCAAGCATTCATCTGCTGCGCGTCGACCTCCAGATCGCCACTGGGGTAGCCGGGAGGCGCCTGCCAAACTTCAACCTGATAGCCTTGCCCGCCCGGCAGCATGGTCGCCACCAGCGGCACCACCAGCATACCCATGCTGCTGGCGATCTTGCCCGGCGCCAGCAAGGTGCAGGTCGGGACGCCAAAGAAGGGCACAAAGGCCGAATCTTTGCGGCCAAAGTCCATATCCGGCAGATTGAAGAACGCATACCCTTCTCTGATCAGGCGCAACACGGGCCGAATGCCTTCTTCCCGGATAACCGAGGTGGTGACGCCGAAACGGCTGCGGCCGGCCAGCATTTGCGCGTCAAAAACCGGATTGCTTTGGCGCTGATAGACGAACACGCCGGGCGTTTGCTGATTCAGCATCAGGCCGTTGCCCACCACATCAAGCCCAGCGAAATGGGGCACCCACCACATCACCGGCGCCGCACTGTTCTCGGCCACCTTGATGTCGCCCTTGATGCGGATCAGTCGGCGCAGGCGTTCGGGCGAAGCAAACCAAAGCAGGCCGCGCTCCAGGATGCTGCGGCCCATCCAGCCGAAATGCTCACGCGCCAGTTGCTCCCGCTCGGCGGGCGACTTCTCCGGGAAGCACAGCTCCAAATTCCGCAGGGCGATGCGTCGGCGGCTTTTGGCCATCAACCACAACAAGCTCCCCAAACCTTGACCCAGCGCCGCCAACAGCCGCAGCGGCAGGAAATGCAGCAGCCACAACAAACCAATGGCGAGACGAGCGCCTATGCGTGCCCCCATGCTCAAGCCTCCTGCTTGCTCGACGCTGCCGGCGCTGCGCCGACATCCAGGCCGCGTGGATGCTTGTAGCGGTTATAGCCCCATAGGTATTGGTGAGGGGCGAGTCGGATCATTTGTTCCATGGCTTGATTGATGAGGCTGGCCGCGGATTCTGCGGGCAAATCGGCGGGCATAGGCGGCGCCTGCAGCACATGCACCACATAACCCTCGCCTTTGGGAAGGCGTTCGCCCCAAATGAGCAGCGGCGTCGCGCCGGTTTGCTGAAGCAAACGAGCGGCCAAGGTCATGGTGTAGGCCGGCCGACCAAAGAACGGCGCCCAAACACCCAGGCCATGAGGCGGCACTTGGTCGGGCAGCAGCCCAATCGACTGACCCTGGCGCAGCGCCCGAATCATCTGCCGCACGCCGGCCAAGCTTGCCGGTGCGGTGGCCACGCCGGGGCGGCCGCGCGAGTCATCGACCACTCGGCGCAGCCAAGCCTGCTTGGCGGGCCGAAACAAGACCGTGATCGGCGCCTGCGCCGACGCGAAGCGTTCGGCATAGGCTTGCGCGCAAATTTCGAAACAACCCAGATGCGGCGTCAGCAGCACCAAGCCACGGCCCTGCGCCAAGGCCTGTTCGATCAATTCGATGCCGCGCCATTGCAATTTATTGCCCAAAGGAACCGAGGCCGGACGCATCCATAACCAAGGTATTTCGGCAATCATGCGCCCGGCCTCGGCAATGCCTCCGCGCGCCGCGGCCCAAGGCAAGCCGGCAATCTGCACATTGGCCCGGTAGCGTTCGCGATAGCTGGGCGATGCTGCGTAGACCAGCCAGCCGGCGACTGCCCCGATGGCATGGAGAAGCCGCAAGGGAAATTTAGAGAGCAAGCGAAACAACATCAACATATTTCTATAATCCAAACATCGCCGAGTTAAATTGGACAACTTGCGGGGCGATGCGGGCCTTATTCGATTGAATGAAAACCCGCTGGGCAGCGATGCTCAACAAATGCTGCTAAAGCGTTCGCCGCGTCACTCGACAGCACGGCAACGCCGATCAACTGTTAACTGGAGTGTAAAAGTGGCGAACAACGATTTCTTATTTACTTCTGAATCTGTCTCCGAAGGTCACCCCGACAAATGTGCGGATCAGATCTCGGACGCGATTCTCGACGCAATCTTCACGCAGGACCCGCGTTCCCGCGTTGCCGCCGAGACTCTTTGCAATACCGGCCTGGTCGTGTTGGCCGGTGAGATCACCACCAACGCCCATGTGGACTACATCCAGGTGGCGCGCGACACGCTCAAACGCATCGGCTACGACAACACCGAGTACGGTATCGACTACAAGGGTTGCGCGGTGCTGGTCGCCTATGACAAGCAGAGCAATGACATCGCCCAGGGCGTTGACCACGCGTCGGATGACCATCTGAATATCGGCGCCGGCGACCAAGGCCTGATGTTCGGCTATGCCTGCGACGAGACGCCCGAGCTGATGCCGGCGCCGATTTATTACGCGCACCGCCTGGTCGAGCGCCAGGCGCAATTGCGCAAAGACGGCCGCCTACCCTTCTTGCGCCCGGACGCCAAGAGCCAGGTCACGATGCGTTATGTGAATGGCAAGCCGCACTCGATCGACACCGTGGTCTTGTCCAGTCAGCACAGCCCCGAGATGAGCGACGGTCACAAGATGAAGGCCGAATTCATCGAAGCGGTGATCGAAGAAATCATCAAGCCGGTGCTGCCCAAGGAATGGTTGAAAGACACCAATTACCTGATCAACCCGACCGGCCGTTTCGTCATCGGTGGCCCGCAAGGTGATTGCGGCCTGACCGGCCGCAAGATCATTGTCGACACCTATGGCGGCGCCTGCCCGCATGGTGGCGGCGCCTTCTCCGGCAAGGACCCCAGCAAGGTCGACCGTTCGGCCGCCTATGCTGCGCGTTATGTCGCCAAGAACATCGTCGCCGCCGGCTTGGCTCGTCAATGCCAGATTCAGGTCGCCTACGCGATCGGTGTGGCCAAGCCGATGAACGTGACCGTCTACACCGAAGGCACCGGCGTGATCTCCGACGACAAGCTGGCCGCCTTGGTGCAGGAGCATTTCGACCTGCGGCCCAAGGGCATCATCCAGATGCTGGACCTGCTGCGCCCGATCTACACCAAGACGGCCGCCTATGGTCACTTCGGCCGCGAAGAGCCCGAGTTCACTTGGGAGCGTACGGATAAAGCTGCGGCGCTGCGCGCGGCGGCTGGTCTGTAAGCCCACAAGGCAAGGCGCTAACCGCTAAAACGAAAGGGCCGCCCAGTCAGCTGGGCGGCCCTTTCGCATCTTGAAGTCAGTCAACTCATCCCGCACAGCTTCTTGAACGGTCCCAGCACCGCGTCACCGCGGAAGGGCTTGACGATCCAGCCGGTCACGCCAATGGCCTTGCCGCGCGCCCGGATCTCGGCATTGTCTTCGGTCGTCAGCATGACGATTCTTACCGCTTGATTGCCCAACTCGGTGCGGATTTTTTCGGCCATGGTCAAGCCGTCCATATTGGGCATATTGAAATCACTGACGACCAGCTTGATGCCTGGGTCGCTGCGCAACTGCAGCAAGCCATCACGCCCGTCGGTGGCGACGGCCACCTCAAAACCGTTCTTGCTCAGAAAGCTGGAGACGATCTCGCGCATGGTGCTGGAGTCGTCAACCACAAGAACATTCGCCATATCAAAAACCCCTCCCAATAGCGACCATGGCCCGTCGCTTCAAAACAAGTCCAATTCGCCGGTCGGGCCTGCCTTCACCGCGTGCGCCTCGAAATCCGCGAACTCCTCCGCCGACCAATGCAGATTGAAAATCACCCGCTGCACGATCACCAATGGCGGCATCCCGGGCCTTGCCGGGTCAGACAACTGATAGCGCACACAGAGCTGTGAATCCTCCGAGCCAAAAGAGATGTATTTGTGCGCGTGGTTGATGACGATGGGCACCTGCGTTTGCTGCTTGCTCAAGGCCTGCGGAGGAATATAGCGATTTTTGAAAGCCCCCCAGATCAGATTGGTCGTCTCGCCCAACATATTGTTGAGCTCCCGGAAGTTCAAATCACCGCCAACGCCTTCGTAGCTGAAGCCTTGAATCAAGCCCTGCCGCAGCGCGTTCTCCTCGGTCTGCAGCATCATGTAGCCACGGCACCAGGTGCTTTCGATCGGAATCAGCGTCGAGACCTCACCGTGAATGATGCGGTCATGCACAACATAAGGCGACTCCGCCACCACCTTGGCATTCGGGAACATCGCCATCAAGGAGGCGCAGGTCAGATCGGCAATCCCTTGCACCAGACTGCGCGGGTAGCTGAGACTGAAAATGGTGTGGTCGATGACCGCACGCAAATGCGTCAGATCACCGCTGACCCAACGATGGCGCACGGCCGCTTGTTCGGCCGCGCTCAGCTCAATATCGCTGCTGCGGCGCAGAAAAATCGGCAGTTCCGGTCTGAGCTTGTGAATCGCTCGGGCCAATTGCAAGGCATTGCCTTCATCGCAGGGCAGATCTTCCGCCAGCAGGACGCCGCCAAGATCCTTGTGCTTGCCCAGCGTGGCCAAGGCGTCACTGGCCGAGCGCGGCAAGGCCATCAGGCCGATGGACCGGCAGAAGTCGGTCAGCACTTGGTATTGCTCCGGATCATGCTCTAGCAGCAGGACCTTGGCTTCGAGTAGGGATGCATCTGTCATAGCTATACGGCGCACAAGGCAGCCGCCCTCGCCGACCCACCGGGGCCGGGACTTCTTTGGGTATCGGCATCTTGCCGGCTTTCTATAGCGACTTTGTGCCCGATGCCGGCAAGCCGCCGACGCCGATGGCAGCACAATGGGCGCCCATGTCCCAGCCCACCCTTGCCGACCTGCGCCGCTACGCCGTCGCGCGCAGCCTGTTCGCCCCTTGCAGCTTGGCGGCCGCCATCAAGCGGCTTGGCTTTGTGCAGGCCGACCCGATCCGCGCCCCGGCACGCGCGCAAGACCTGACCCTGCGCCTGCGCGTCAAGGACTACCGGGCTGGCGATCTGGAGCGGCGCTATGCCAAGTTGGCGGTCGAGGAAGACTGCCTGGTCAACTATGGGTTTCTGCCGCGCGAGCACCTCAAACTGATGCATCCACGCGTGGCCAAGCGCGCCTGGGACGCCAAGACACAAGCGCATGCCCAAGCGCTGCTCAGCTTTGTCAGCGCCCATGGCCCCTGTCACCCGCGCGAAATCCAGGCTCATTTCGACCTCGGCAGCACCCGCAATGCCTGGGGCGGCAGCAGCAGCGCCACCACCCATTTGCTCGACGGCATGCATTACCGCGGCCTGCTGCGGGTACAGCGGCGCGAAGCCGGCCAGCGCATCTATGCGGCGGTTGAACATGCGGAAGACGAGCGCAGCCCGCAAGCCAAGGCCGACGCCTTGCTGCATTTGGTGCTGGCCAAGTACGCGCCGCTGCCCTCGCGCAGCCTGGGCCAACTGTGCAGCCTGCTGAGTTACGGCGCCCCGCATCTCGGCGTCGAGATCAAGCGCGCACTGAAACAAGCCCCGCAAACGCTGCCCAATGCCGAGGTCGACGGCATCCGTTGGTTTTGGCCCGAGGGCGAAAACCCAGGGGCCAGAAAATGGCAACTCGACGATGACTTGCGCCTGCTGGCGCCATTTGACCCGATCGTCTGGGACCGCCTGCGCTTCGAGTTATTTTGGAACTGGGCCTATCGATTCGAGGCCTACACGCCGCCGGCCAAACGCAAGCTCGGCTATTACGCGCTGCCCATGCTCTGGCGCGGCACCGTCATCGGCTGGGGCAATCTGAGCGTCGAGAACGGCCGACTGGTGGCCGACTTGGGCTATGTCAATGGCAAGGCCCCGAGCGACGCAGGCTTTCGCAATGCGCAGGAATCGGAGCTGCAGAAGATGGCCCTATTCCTTGGTGCCGAGGCGCCTTAAAGATCGTTTTTCGCGCCCAGGATTGCCTTCGCCACCTCGGCAAAACCATCGCCTCGTTCGGCCTCGGTGACATAGCTCGGCAGATGCTGCAAAGCTGGCAAAAAGCGGGCAATATTGGCCACGCCTATGCTCAAGGGCATGCGCTCGAACATTTGTTGATCATTGGTCGAATCGCCAATATAGAGCCACCGCCCGGGCTCGAACACCTCACCCAGCAAGGACTGCACCGCCCATTGCGCGGCCGTCCATTTGTTGTGCTCGCCGATCCAGCCGTTGATATGGATGGAGCTGACCGTCGCCACCAGGCCATGCTCGCGCATCACCGCACAAACCGCCTCAATCTGAGTCTCGTCCAGCCGCGCGAATTCACTGTGATCAACGGCGATATCGGTCAAGCGCCCGGCCGAATCGGTGGCCAGGCAGGCACCCGGCACGCGCCGCAAGACATCGGCGGCACAGGCACGCAAGCGCGCGAAATTCGCGCTTCGTGTCGGCTCATCTTGGCTAAAGTCCAGCCGCAGTTCCGCAGCCTCGCGGCGCAACATCACCGCACCGTTTTCGGCCACGATGGCCCGCACCGGCCAGGCCAAGGCAAAGGGTTCGCTCCAGCCGCTGGGCCTGCCCGTGATGGCGATCACCGGCAGGCCGGCTTCATTGAGTGCCTGCAGCGCGGCCAGAGCGGCCGGCGCAATCGAGCCCTCCGCCGTCAAGGTGTCATCGATATCGGTCAGCACGCCGCGCAGGCTGCGTAGGTGCTCGGGTGGGCAAAGACTGAAGGGCTGCATAGCGCGGGATTATCCGTATTGTTGCCCTTGTTTTCGGCATCGAACTTTTGCTTGCGGCTAGAATTGCGCCTGTTCCGAGGAGCGTTGCAACCTGAGTTTTCATCAATTACTCAGGCCAGGCTCGGAAAAGTTCTGCACCCCAGGCTGCTCGCAGCCCGCCGAACCTGCAACCGCGCTCACCCGCTGACGTTTTCGCGTGGGTGAACGCTGCAAGCCCCTCTTTGAGCTTGCCAAACTCCCTCATGCGACAGCACAGCGGCTTCATAGATTGCATGAAGGAGCTCGCAATGACTGCCACCACATCCCTGTCCAAAGACCAATTCCATATCGCCGACCTGAGCCTTGCCGCCTGGGGCCGCAAGGAAATCAATATCGCCGAGCATGAAATGCCCGCGCTGATGGCCATCCGCAAGGAATACGCGACGACGAAGCCGCTCAAGGGCGCGCGCATCACCGGCTCGCTGCACATGACGATCCAGACCGCCGTGCTGGTCGAAACGCTGCAGGCGCTGGGCGCCGAAGTGCGCTGGGCTTCGTGCAATATCTACTCGACCCAAGACCAGGCCGCCGCTGCCTTGGTCGCCGCCGGCACGCCGGTGTTCGCCTACAAGGGAGAGACGCTGGCCGACTACTGGGACTACACCCACCGCATTTTTGACTTCGGCGCCAAGGGTTCGCCCGGCGAAGGCCCGAACATGATTCTGGACGACGGCGGCGACGCCACGCTGCTGATGCACTTGGGTCAAAAGGCCGAGAAGGATCTGAGCGTCCTGGACAAGCCGGGCAGCGAAGAAGAGCGCGTGCTGTTCGCGTCCATCAAGGCAAAGATCGCCGTCGACGGCACTTGGTACACCCGCAAGAGCGCCGAGATCCTCGGCGTCACCGAAGAAACGACCACCGGCGTGCACCGCCTGCAGGAAATGTCGGTCAAGGGCGAGTTGCTGTTCCGCGCCATCAACGTCAATGACTCGGTCACCAAGAGCAAGTTCGACAACCTCTATGGTTGCCGCGAGTCCTTGGTGGACGGCATCAAGCGCGCCACCGATGTGATGATCGCCGGCAAGGTCGCCGTGATCGCCGGTTATGGTGACGTGGGCAAGGGCTCGGCGCAAGCAATGCGCGCGCTGTCGGCGCAGGTCTGGGTGACCGAGATCGACCCGATCTGCGCGCTGCAAGCGGCGATGGAAGGCTTCCGCGTCGTGACGATGGAATACGCGGCCGACAAGGCCGACATCTTCGTCACCACCACCGGCAACAAGAACGTGATCCGTCACGAACATATGCTGGCGATGAAGCACAACGCCATCGTGTCCAACATCGGCCATTTCGACAATGAAATCGAAGTCGCGTCGCTGGAACAATACGAGTGGGAAGAGATCAAGCCGCAGGTCGATCATGTGATCTTCCCGGACGGCAAACGCATCATCTTGCTGGCCAAGGGCCGTTTGGTGAACCTGGGCTGCGGCACCGGCCACCCGAGCTATGTGATGTCGTCGAGCTTCGCGAATCAGACGATCGCCCAGATCGAGCTGTTCGCGCACAAGGACGCTTATGACATCGGCAAGGTTTATGTGCTGCCCAAGCATCTGGACGAGAAGGTCGCGCGTTTGCAGCTGACGACGCTGAATGCGCAACTGTCGGAACTGACCGACGAGCAGGCGGCGTATATCGGCGTGCCCAAGACCGGCCCCTACAAGCAAGACACTTACCGCTATTAATTCCCGATGCGCGCAGATCAACTGTTAGTTTCCAAAGGCCTCGCGCCAACCCGCTCGGCCGCCGCGCGGCTGATCGCCGCGGGCGCGGCCGAATGGCAGGGTCCGGCGGGCTGGCAGGCGATCCGCAAGGCGGGTGAGGATCTGAACGAGCATGGCGACTTGCGCGTCAGCGATGACGCGGAACTGCGCTTTGTCTCGCGCGGCGGGCTCAAGCTCGAAGGCGCGCTGAAGCAGACCGGCCTGAACGTGGCCGGCCTGACCGTACTCGACATGGGCCAAAGCACCGGCGGCTTCAGCGACTGCCTGCTCAAGGCGGGTGCGGCCAAGGTGGTCGGCGTCGATGTCGGCCACAGCCAGCTGCACGAGTCCCTGCGCCATCACCCGCAAGTGGTGGCGCTGGAGCAGTTGCATGTGCGGGAGCTGGCCGGCTCGGCCTTGACCGAGCATGCGCCTGCCGTCGGCTTTGCCTTGATCGTTGGCGACCTGAGCTTCATCTCGATGCTGGGCGCCCTGCCCCATCTGGCGGCTTGGGCTGCACCCGAGGGTCAGGTCTTGCTGCTGATCAAACCGCAGTTCGAGTTGGGCAAGAAAGCGCTGGCGCGTGGCGGCCTGATCAAGGACGTCAAGCAATACCCGCTGCTGGAAACGCAAGCCCGCAACGCGGCCAAAGACCTGGGCTGGAAGGTCCTGGGCTATTTTGAGAGCGCCATCACCGGCGGTGATGGCAATAAAGAATTCTTCCTTTGGGCACAAGCGCCGGGAACATCGAAAGACAAGCCATGAGCAGCACAACATCATCCCTACCTGTCAGCTTCGAGTTCTTCCCGCCCAACACGCCGGTCGGCACCGGGAAGCTCAAGACCGTGGTGCAAGACCTCAGCGTCTTGAATCCGCATTACTTCAGCGTCACCTATGGCGCCGGCGGCTCGACCCGCGACAAGACGCTCAGCACGGTGATGGACATTGCCCGCGCCGGCTTCGAGGCCGCGCCGCATCTGTCTTGTGTCGGCTCCACCCGCGAGAACATCGCCGAGATTCTGGCCACCTACCGGGCCCAGAATATCCGTCGCGTGGTCGCCCTGCGCGGCGACCTGCCCAGCGGCACCGCCACCGCCGGTGAATTCCGTTATGCGGCCGAACTGGTTGCCTTCATCCGCGAAACCCAAGGCGCCGACTGGCAGATCGAAGTGGCGGCCTACCCCGAATACCACCCGCAGCAACGCTATGCGGCCAAGGACTTGCAGCACTTTGCCGACAAGATGCGCGCGGGCGCCAGCTCGGCGATCACGCAGTTCTTCTTCAACCCGGACGCCTATTTCAACTTTGTTGACGAGGCTCGCAAGCTCGGCGTTACGGCCCCGATCGTGCCCGGCATCATGCCCTTCCACAACTACGCCCGCATCGCCCAATTCGCGGCCCGTGACGGCATCGAGATCCCGCGCTGGGTGGCCTTGAAGATGGAAGGCTATATGGACGACGCGGCCTCGATCCGCGCCTTTGGGCTCGACGTGATGACGCGCGTCTGCGAACGCCTGATCGCCGGCGGCGCGCCCAGCATCCATTTCTATACGCTGAACCAATCCGGGCTGACGCTGGAGTTGTGTAAACGCCTCAAACTCGGCTGAGTTTCTTGCGCCAAGTCAAAACCATGAAGCCCTCCTAGTGAGGGCTTTTTTGAACTTGCGCTAAGTCAAGGGTTTACCCGCTCGGCCGCTTTCAAATCTCTTTCATCGGGGCTGTTCCCGGAGTTTTGGAAGTAGTTCAATGTCGAAGAATTTCAGCAAGGCTGTCATCACTGTTTCCGCTGCCGCCGCCCTGGCCTGCAGCTCTTTCGCCGCCCAAGCCCAAAGCGCTCAAGAAGGGCCCTGGTTGGTGCGTGTGCGCGCCGTGCACCTGCAGTCGGCCAACACCAATAGCGACAAGCTGCACACCACGCTGAGCAGCGTGGTCGGCAAACCTGCTGATGCATCGATCAACGACAAGTGGTTGCCCGAGCTGGACATCAGCTACTTCATCACGCCCAATATTGCGGCCGAGTTGGTCCTGACCTACCCGCAAAAGCAGGATCTGTCCGTCACCGGCGTCGGCAAGATCGGCAGCTTCAAGCACCTGCCGCCAACCCTGAGCGCGCAGTACCACTTCAGCCCCACCAGCATGTTCCGCCCCTATGTCGGCCTCGGCGTCAACTACACCAATATCTCGGACGTGCAGTTTGACGCCAACGTCGCGGCGCTGAAACTGGGCCTGAAGCACAACAGCTGGGGCCTGTCAGCCCAGATCGGTGCCGACATCGAAGTGGCCAAGAACCTGTATCTGAACATCGACATCAAGAAGGTTCAGATCAAGACCACCGTCTATTCCAACGGTGCGGGTATTGGCGAGTTCAAGGTTGATCCGCTGCTGGTCGGCGTTGGCCTGGGTATGCGCTTCTAAGCCCGCTTAGACAAGCAAGCATGCAAGCCGCTGCAGCCTGAGTCAGGCGCAGCGGCTTCTTCCTTTGTCAGAGCGCCGAGAACGCATCCCGCGTCATATTTTCCGGCCCACCCTCGGCTCGGCACACCACATCGTCCTCGATGCGGATGCCGCCAAAGCGACTCAGATGCTCGACCAAGGGCCAATTAACCGCCGCAGCGGCGGGGCTGGCACGCAACTGACGCAAAAGCGTCGGAATGAAATACAGGCCCGGCTCTATCGTCACCACCATGCCGGCCTGCAGCTTGCGGGTCAGGCGCAGATAAGGGTGGCCTTCTGGCTTGGGCGCCACCGCGCCACTCTCGTCGGCCATGAAGCCGCCGATGTCATGCACCTGCAAGCCGAGCAAATGGCCGATGCCGTGAGGCATGAAGATCGACGTCACGCCTTGCTCGACCAGCGCCTCGGCACTCATCTTGACGATGCCCTGCGCTTGCAGGATCGACGCGATATGGCGGTGCGTGCTGAGGTGGATATCGCGGTAGTCAACGCCGTCGCGCACCTCATCCACCAGCGCCAGCTGAGCCTGTTCCATCGCCGCCAGCAGCGAATCGAACTCGGCATCCCCGCCTTGACTCCAGGTACGGGTGATGTCGGAGGCATAACCATTGACCTGAGCGCCAGCGTCGATCAGAAAAGAACGGCTCTCGGCCGGGCGTTGCAAGTCCTGGTACTGGTAGTGCAAGACGGCGCAATGCTCGTTCAAGGCGACGATATTGCCGTAGGGCAGATCGCGGTCGGTATGGCCAGCAGCGGTCAAGTAGGCGCGGTGAATTTCAGCCTCGGACGCACCGGCCAGAAACGCGTCACGGGCCGCAAGGTGGGCAGGCGCGGCGCGGCGTGAGGCGGCACGCATCTGTTCCAACTCATAGCCATTCTTGCGGGCGCGCTGGTAATGCAAGAGATTGAGCAAGTCGGGCGGGTTATTCGGCACCACCCCGTCCAGCGCCGCATCCGCTTCGCCAATGATGGCCAAGCGGCCGGGCACCTTTAAATGCGCGGCCGCATCTTCGGCGCGGCTGATGATGATCAGCTCGACCTGCTCTACCCATTCGCCGGTCGGTGCACTCGGCGGCACATGCCAGTAGTCATCGGGCTGGTAGTAGACGACGCGCGGCTTGTGGCCGGGCCGCACCAGCAGCCAGCTGTTCGGGTGACTGCTCAGCGGCAACCAATGCTTGAAATGCGGATTGGTCTGAAACAGATAAGGTCGGTCGTCCAGAAACGCATATTTCTCTATGCCGGAGGCGATCAGCATCGCGTCGAAGCCGCAGCGCGCCAGCGCCGCCTCGGCCTGCGTTTGCAAAAGGGTCAGGTGTTGTGCATATGAGTTCATGGCGCGATTGTCAGGCACGCACTTCCCACACCACACCCTCCTCGGTAATCATTGCATCCAACGGCACATCATGCGTTTCGGCCTTCAACATCGGCTGAAACCCATGCGCATAGCCGACGCCCAGGGTTGCCGGGCGCGGCCGTAGCGCCGCCAGCGTTCGGTCCATGAAGCCGCCGCCATAACCCAGGCGCAGCCCGCAGGGGCCGAATCCAACACAGGGCACCAGCAAAAGCTGCGGCTCAAAGACCTCGGTGTCCTTGGGTTTGGGGATGCCATAGGCGTCCTCTTCCATCGGGCAACCCGGATACCAGACCTGAAAGCGCAGGGTGCCATGCTCCTTGTCAACGACCGGCAGGCCGATGCGGCGCAGCGGATTGGCCTCGCTCCAGCGGTATAGCGCAGGCAGCGGGTCGAACTCGCCCTTGATCGGCCAGTAGGCGCCTATCGTCAATTCGCTACGGTGCACCAGCCAGACCCGCAGCACGCTTTGCAATTCCTCCGCGAGCGCCAAACGCCCGGGCAGGTCCAACCGGTCTTGAATCAACTTTCGGCGTAAGGCGGCACGATCATTCAAATCCACGCGAAACTCCAGCGAAGGGTGAGAGCCCGATTGTGCAGGCAGGCACGCCCATCCCGTGCGCGGGTTTTAGCTAGAGTGAGTCATGTTGATCAAAGATGAATTCACCCGCCATTGCGCGGAGTTGCTGGGAAGCGCCGGTGCGGTGCGGGTGCGGCGCATGTTTGGCGGCCACGGCCTGTACGTGGACGATCTCTTCATCGCGATCATTTCGGCCGAGCAGCTCTACTTGAAGGCCGATGCCCAGACTCGGGCTCAATTCGAGGCGGCCGGTTGTCAGCCTTTTCGCTATCAAAAAGAAGGCGAATGGATGACGCTGAACTACTTTCAGCCGCCCGAAGAGACGCTCGACTCACCCGCGCTGATGCAACCCTGGGCGCGGCTGGCTTTGCAGGCCTCGCTGCGCACGCGGCTCAGCAAGGCAGCCAAACCGGCCAAACCAGCCAAAAAGCAAGTCAGCAAGCCAGCCCGAAGGCCTTCGCCAAAACCGGTTTGATCGGTTTAGCCAGCTGCCGGCCGCTGCGGGCCCGGCAAGCTGCCGGCGGCACCAGCAACTGAAAATCTGCCTGCGGCCAGGCCTCCATCACCACCCGACTGCCCGAGGCCAAGGCCAGGCTCTGGCCCGCCTCCAACCACACATCCTCGGGCGGCGCCGAGGCGCTGCCCTGCTGCGTCAACCAGACCCGCCCCTTGGTAACGACCAACTCGCGCGGTCCCGGGCCGATCTCCAGGCTCAAGGCCTCGCCCTGCGCCAGGGCCCACAATGCTTGCGAATGACTCATGATTTCGACTCCAGAAGGCGACAACAGGGTGCCGCCGATAGGGATGAATACTAGGGACTACCCGCGGCAGCGTCCAGTGAGATGGGCGCACAGGATTGATACCATTCGCGCATGAATCAAGCGCCCGCCGTCCCCAATCAAAAACCGACCCGCCAGCGGCCACTCTCGGTCGGCCCCTTGCGCGCCTTCGAGGCGGTGGCGCGGCTCTTGAGCTTTCGCGGCGCAGCCGATGAATTGTTTTTGACCCAATCGGCGATCAGTCGGCAGATCCGTTCGCTCGAGGAGGAACTCGGCTTCAGCCTGTTTCTGCGCGGCACCCGCCATGTCGAATTGACCAGCGACGGCGCGGCCCTGCAAACGACGGCGATCGCGGCGCTGGAGCGGCTCGACCAAACGGTGCGCCAGCTGCGCCAAGCGCGCGGACGCCGGGTCGTCAACGTCACCACCTTTGCGTCCTTCGCCTCGCTCTGGTTGATTCCGAGGTTAGAGGCCTTCCAGCACCAGCATCCGGACATCGACATTCGCGTGTCGGCCAATGACCAGGTGATTGATCTGGATGACAGCGAGTTTGATATTGCGCTGCGCTACACGGCGGCGGGCAATATTCCGCCGGGTGCCGAGCGATTGTTCGGCGAGACGCTGACGCCGGCGGTCAGTCGCTGGCTGTCGGCCCAAGGCGAGCAGGGCGAGCGCCCGCCGCTGCGCCAAGCGGCAGACTTGGCCCATTACACCTTGGCCGAGGAGGACGACAGCCGACCGACGGCGGAGTTTCTCGGCTGGCGGCGCTGGCTGCGCGAGCATGGCGTGCCCGATTTGCAACCGCGCCGCTGGATGTATCTGAACTTCACCTACCAGCAAGTTCAAGCGGCCTTGGGCGGGCAGGCGGTGGCGCTGGCGCGGGTGGCGCTGGTCAGCGAACAGCTGCAACGCGGCGACCTGATCGAACCCTTCGGTCCGGCCGGCCGCATGAGCAGCCCGATCGCCTACTGGCTGCTCTTGTCACGCCACAGCAAGAACCGCCCCGAGGTGGTCTTGTTCAATGACTGGCTGCTGGCGCAGGCGGCACAGGCGCGTATAGACATCGGCGAAACGGCCCCGGCTTGATGGGGCTCAGGGAGAGATTGTTTCGTGCTCGGTCAAGATCAAGGTCAACGGCTGATCATGAGCCTCGGCCGCGAAATGGCATTCACCCTGAGACCAAGCCAGACCGATGCTGGTGACGCCAGGATGGGCGGCCAGCCAGCGGTCGTAATAGCCGCCGCCGTAGCCAAGCCGGTAGCCCTCGCGCGTGAAACCCACGCAAGGCACCAGCACCACATCCGGCACCACCACCGCGCCCTTGCTGCTGCCGATGCCGCACTCGTCTTGCACGCTCGGCGTGCTGCCATCCCAGCGCCGGTAGTCCATCCGGCGCGGCGCCTTGTAGGCGAAGGGCAAGGCCCATTGAATGGGCCCGGCAGGAACATCGCCCCCGTCATCCAGATCGTCCTCGTCAGGCTCAGCGCCGAGCGTTTGGGCGTGAATCGGCAGGGAATCTTGCTGCGCGCCCGGGTTTCCATGCCCCAACAAGCCCAACAAATGCTCGGCTGCGTTAAATTCCCCCTCAAGCGGCCAAAACAGACCCAGGCATTGCGGCTCCAGCTGTTCAAGCAGAACGCGCAAGTTATGCCCCAAACTGGCGGCCGCGGCATGAGCAGCAGGCGTGGCGACCCAGGCCGCACGCTGAGCCAGCAAATGAGTTCGCAATGCCGGCCGCTCATGTGGAAGCGATGATGTAGATGATGATTGAGAATTGGACACGGTACCCTTTGATGTGCAAGAGGAATGTTTTGGCAGTATATGGAGCGCTGAGCGCAATCGCCCTGACGCTGAGCCTAGCGCTTGGCGCCCCTGACCTTGCTCAGGCGCAAACAAGCGCAGCGCTGACTCAGCCCGATATCGTCCTTGAGGCCCACGACGCACAGCGCCGCAAAGATCGCAAACGCTTGGGCGCCATCAACGAGGTCGCGCAGGCGCAGCGTCACCCGCTGGCGCCCTGGATCGATTATTGGGAACTGGGCCTGCGCTTGGGCGAGGTCAGCCAGCCCGAGGTGACGGCTTTTTATTTACGCTGGCCGGGCACTTATGTCGAGGACCGATTGCGCAATGACTGGCTGCTGGAGCTGGGGCGGCGGCGCGACTGGAAGAACTTTGCCGTCGACCATCAGCGTTATCAGATGCGCGATGACCGCGAGGTCGCTTGTTACCTGCTGTTGAGCGAGCATGTGGGCGGCCGCAATGTGGCCGAGCAGGCGCGCGCGAGCTGGCTGGCTCAGCGCGATGGCGACGACGGCTGCCAATTGCTCGCCACTACCCTGCTCGACGCCAAACAATTCAGCCCCGCCGATGTTTGGCTGAAGCTGCGCCTGGCGGTCGAGTTGCAGCGGCCACGCGCCATCAAGCAAGCCGCCGGTTTGCTGGGCAAGCCGGTCGAGCTGGCCTTGTCCGAGCTGCAAGACAACCCGACGCGCTATATCGGCCGCAAGGCCAAGGGCGGTGCCCGCACTCATACCGAGCTGGCCACCCTGGCGCTGATGCGGGTGGCGGCCAATGACCCGGCTCAGGCGGCCGAGCTGATGTTCAAGCGCTGGGAAGCCGAGCTCCCACATGACTTGGCGGCCTGGGTCTGGGCACAGATCGGCCGTCAAGCGGCGTTCAAGTTGCAGCCCGAAGCTAACGATTATTTCGAGCGGGCCTTCAAGCAGCAGGCCAAACACAAGCAAGCGCCCGAATGGAGCAGCGACACCCTGAGCTGGCTCGCCAGGGCCGCCTTGCGCGGCGGCCAATGGCAGCTGGTGCTGCGTGCCATCGGCAAATTGAGCCCTGCCGACCAAGCCGATCCCGCTTGGCAGTTCTGGCGCGCGCGGGCGCTGCTGGCCACCGCCGCCGAGGGCGCCGCAGGCGAGCCGATTCGTGCCGAGGCGCGCGGTCTGCTGCAAGCCATCATCTCGCCCCTCACCTTCTATGGCCGCTTGGCCGGCGAGGAGCTCGGCCTGCCCTTGCAACTTCCCGCCACGCCCAGCCCTTTGACGCCGACCGAGCGCAAACAGGCACAGGGTCATGCCGGCTTGACCAGTGCGCTGCTGCTGATTGATATCGGCCTGCGCAACGAGGGTGTCAGGGAGTGGAACTTCAGCCTCATGCGCATGAGCGACCGCGAGCTGCGCGCGGCCGCCCAAGAGGCCTGTGACCGCGAGATTTGGGACCGCTGCATCAACACCAGCGACCGCACCCGCGTCGAAATCGATATCGGCCAGCGCTTCCCAACGCCGCATCGCCAGCAACTGCTGACGAAGTCGCGCGAGGTCGGGGTTGACCCGGCCTATGTCTACGGCCTGATTCGGCAAGAGTCTCGCTTCGTGATGGACGCGCGCTCGCATGTCGGCGCATCGGGCCTGATGCAGGTAATGCCGGCCACCGCGCGCTGGACCGCCAAGAAGATCGGCACCGATTTCCGCCCCGAATACATGACCGATCGTGACTTCAATATCAAGATCGGCGCCAGCTATCTGAAGCTGGTGCTGGACGACTTTGGCGGCTCGATGGCGATGGCCGCCGCCGCCTATAACGCCGGCCCCGGACGGCCTCGGCGCTGGCGCGAAGGGCCGGTGCTGGACGCTGCCATCTGGGCCGAGAACATCCCCTTCAATGAGACCCGCGACTATGTCAAGAAGGTGCTGACCAATTCGGCCCTTTATGCCCAAGTGCTCGGTCTGGACAGCAGCAGCCTGCGAGCGCGCCTGGGCCAGCAGATCGGCCCGCGCGACAGCAGCGCCAACATCACCCCGGCGGAACAGCAATGAGCACAGTGAATCCGAATATCCTGATCCTCGGCGGCAGTGGCTTTATTGGCCGCAGCCTGTGCGAGCAGCTAACGCGCACCCTGGGTGGACGCGCACGCATCACCGTGCCGACCCGCCGCCTGCCTCACGCACAGGCCATCCAGGGCCTGCCGGGTCTGACGGTCTTGCAGGCCGATGTCCATCATCCTGCGCAACTGCGAAGCCTGCTTGCCGGCCATGATCTGGTGATCAATCTGATCGCCATCTTGCAAGGCGATGCGGCTGGATTCGAACGCGCCCATGTGACCCTGCCGCGCAGCTTGGCCGAGGCCTGCGCCGCCACCGGCGTGCGTCGCGTGATCCATGTCAGCGCCCTCGGAGTGCCCGATAGCGGCAAGCCCGCCGCGTCGCTTTACCTGCGCTCCAAGGCCGCCGGCGAGGCCGTTCTGCGCGGCGCCGACCTGGACCTGACCCTGCTGCGCCCCTCGGTGGTGTTCGGTGCCGGCGACCGCTTCTTGAACCTGTTTGCCAAGCTGCAAACTCTCTTTCCCGTCTTGCCCCTGGCGGGGGCCAAGGTCAAATTTCAGCCGGTCTGGGTCGAAGATGTCGCGGCAGCCATCGTGGCCTGCGTGCAAGACCCCAACACGGCCGGGCAAACCTTTGAGCTGGCCGGCCCGCAAGTGCTCAGCCTGGCCGACATTGCGCGCCTGGCCGGCCAACTGAGCGGCCATCAACGGCCTATCCTGGCCCTGCCCGCACCCTTGGCCTGGGCACAGGCGCTGATGATGGAGTTGCTGCCGGGTGAGCCCTTGATGTCACGCGACAACCTGGCTTCGATGCGCGTCGCCAACGTGGCCAGCGGGCTGCTGCCCGGCCTTGAAACCTTGGGCATCAAGCCTCAGTCGATCGCCGCCGTGGCACCTGCTTACCTGGGCGCAGGCGAAGGCTGCGCCAAGCTGGACGCCTGGCGGTCAAAACGGAATTGACATGGGATTGATGCGCCCAGCGCATCGCCGGCTTGCATAGAACTCATCCACAAGAACCCGCCACTTGGCTATGCTCATGCCTCATGTTTAACGGAGGCTGGCTGGGATGAAACTCTATATTGGCAACAAAAACTACTCGTCTTGGTCGATGCGGCCTTGGGTGCTGCTGAAGGCTTTCGGCATCCCCTTTGAAGAGGTCAAGCTGCGTTTTGATTTCACGCCGGGCTCGACCTTTTACCAAGCCCTGAAGCCAATCACTCCAACGGGCAAGGTGCCGGTCTTGGTCGAGGACGATGGCTTCGCGGTCTGGGACACCTTGGCCATCACCGAGGCGATCGCCGAGCAATTCCCCGAGCATGCGATCTGGCCGCTTGAGCGCCAGCAACGCGCCCGTGCGCGCAGCCTGTGCGCCGAGATGCATGCCGGTTTTGGCAAGCTGCGCGGCCTTTGCCCGATGAATGTCGATGTGGATTTGCGCGCAGTCGGGGC
This sequence comes from Roseateles oligotrophus, assembly GCF_025717515.1. GTDB lineage: Bacteria > Pseudomonadota > Gammaproteobacteria > Burkholderiales > Burkholderiaceae_C > Paucibacter_A > Paucibacter_A oligotrophus. The sequence continues at coordinate 64,088 of NZ_JAJIRN010000007.1, read as the reverse complement.
CAAGCTGCTGAGCACCGAACCGGGCCTGCACACCGATTTGGCGCGCCTAGACGCGCTCTGGTGCGAGGCGCTGGCGGCCAGCGGCGGGCCATTCCTGTTCGGCGCCTTCGGTGCCACCGATGCCTACTTTGCCCCGCTGGTGATGCGAGTAACGCGTTATGGCCTGCCCGTCAGCGCCCCTGCGGCCGCCTATGTCGCGGCGATCGAGCAACACCCGGCCGTTGCCGCCTGGGTCAAGGACGCCATGGCCGAACAAGACTTTCTGGACTTTGAAGAGCCCTATCGCCAGCAAGCCTGATGGCTTTGACCCGCCAATGACAAAGAGCGCCACCAGGGCGCTCTTTTCACATCAGGCCCTGCGACCTGAAACTCGACTTGCCTTGGATTAGGCGGCGTTGCGGCGGCGAGCCACAAAGCCAACAACACCCAGACCGGCCAACAGCAGGGCGTAGGTGGTGGGCTCAGGAATCGGCTGCAAGGTCGAGGTCAAGGTGTACGCGCCACCAGAGATGCCCGCCGCATTGCCTGTCACCTTGTAGAAGTAGTTGCCGGCGGTCAAGCTAACGCTATTTGTCACATTACCCGAAAGGCCATTGAACAGAAAGTCCGCCGAAATTTGGGTGTCTGCCGCAGCGCCCACACCACCAACCACGCCGTCCGTACCAGCATCCCAGACGGAATACTTACCGTTCAGAATATTCAACACCACGCCATCGCCCAGATTGTTTGCGACCGCTGTGCTGGACACCGTGCTGGCTGGGTTGATCTCGAACAAGAAGTAGTCAGTGAACGCACCCACTGGGCCCTGGAAGCCAACACCAAACTGCAAAGCGCCATGCACATTCCAGTCAGTAGTTGCGGCTTGCGCAGCCACCGAACCCAGACCCAGAACGGCAACCGCCAGCGCGGACTTAGCAAATTTCAACATTGTTTTTTCCCTTTTTAGTAGCGGCTCACCCAAGGCGGGCACGTACCAATTAAATACCAAGTGACAATATAGCCGCTGCACCCAACACTTAACAACCCCTCATCTGGGGGAGGCAAAGACCCGAGTGCGACTCTAAGCGGAATGTATGACAGTTCTACAACAGGGCAACTGGCGATGAAGCAATATTTGGTGGGCGGCGCGGTGCGGGACCGCTTGATGGGCCTTCCCGTCAAGGACCACGACTGGGTCGTGGTCGGCGCCGACCCGCAAGCGATGCTGAGGGCTGGCTACACCCCGGTCGGGCGCGATTTCCCGGTCTTCTTGCATCCCCGGACGCATGAGGAATACGCGCTGGCGCGTACCGAACGCAAGACGGCACCCGGCTATCACGGCTTCGACTTCCAGGCTTCACCCGAGGTGACGCTTGAAGACGACCTGGCCCGCCGCGACCTGACGATCAATGCGATGGCGCAGGACGACGACGGCCTGGTGATCGACCCTTATGGTGGCCAACAGGACTTGGCCGCCAAGGTCTTGCGCCATGTCTCGCCGGCCTTTGCCGAAGACCCGGTGCGCATCCTCAGACTGGCCCGCTTTGCGGCACGCTTTGCCGACTTCAGCGTCGCTCCCGAAACATTCGCCCTGATGCGGCAGATGGTGGCGGACGGCGAGGTCGACGCGCTGGTGGCCGAGCGGGTTTGGCAGGAATTCTCGCGCGGGCTGATGGAAGCGCGGCCGTCGCGGATGTTGCAAGTCTTGCGTGACTGCGGTGCCTTGGCCCGCTTGTGCCCCGAGGTCGATGCCTTGTTCGGCGTGCCGCAACCCGAGGCACATCACCCCGAGATCGACACCGGCATTCACCTGCTGATGGTGCTGGACCAATGCGCCGCACAGGGCGCGCCGCTGCCGGTGCGCTTTGCCAGCCTCTGCCACGACCTGGGCAAGGCGCTGACACCGGCCGACTTGCTGCCGCGCCATATTGGCCATGAAGGCCGCGGCGTCCCGCTGGTCAAGCGACTGAGCGAGCGCTGGCGCGTGCCGACCGATTGCCGCGAGGTGGCCGAGATGGTGACGCGCGAGCACACCCATGTGCACCAGAGCGAGAGCTTCGGCCCGGAGGCGCGGCTGCGCCTGCTGGAGCGCTGCGACGCTTGGCGGCGCCCGGAGCGCTTTGAGCAATTGCTCTGGGCCTGCGAATGCGACGCGCGAGGCCGCTTGGGACTGGAACACAGGCCCTATCCGCAGCGCGAGCGCCTGCTGAGGGATCTGCGGGCGGTGCAGGCGATTGACCTGGGCGCGGTCAGCGCAGCGGCCTTGGCTGAAGGCAAGAGCGGGCCGGCGATAGGACGGGCCGTACAGGCGGCGCGTTTGAGCGCCCTGCTCGATTTACAGGGTATGTGAGCGGTCACCGGCCGCAAAGCCGATGGCGTCAAAGCCCTCGCCGGTTGCAAAGCCGATCACCTTGAACAGCTCGCCCATCTCGTGCTCGGCGATCAGCTTGTGCGCCATCACGCGTTCGGTCAAATCGGCCGCCTCCAGCAAGCCGACCAGGCCGCAGTTGAACAGGAAGTTGGCTTGATTGGTGTAGCCGAGCACGCTCAGACCCGCGTCCTGACCGGCCAAGGCAATGCCGCTGAAGTTGATATGCGCGGTGATGTCTTTTTGCCCCAGCAAGACCAGCGGATCGGCATCGGCACGGTGCTCGTGATGGCACATCAGCGTGCCGCCGGCGCGCTGCGGATGGTAGTACTCGGCCTCGGGGAAACCATAGTCGATCAAGAACACCGCGCCGCGCCGCAGACGCTCGGCCAAGGTGCGCACAAAGGCTTCCGCCTGCGGATGAATCTCGGTCACCGTGCCGGGGGCGAAGTGCAAGAAATCATCGACGGGCGGCCGCGCGGCGCTCGGGCGATCGGCGAAGGCAAAGCGGCCCGAACTTTCATCCAGCGTCACACCGCGCTCGGCCCAGACCCGCCCATCAAAGGCCAGCAATTGAACCGGCATCGCATCCAACACCTCATTGCCCAGCACCACCCCATCGAAGGCCTCGGGCAGTTGATCCAGCCAACGCAGCTTGTCGCCCCAAGCCTGCAGTCGCTCGGCCTGGCGTTGCCGCAGGCTGCCGGACAAATCGACGATGTTGTAACGCCTTAGCTGTTGGCCTTGCGCGTCCAACGCCTTCAGTATTTGTTCGGCCAAGGCGCCGGTGCCGGCGCCGAACTCCCACACTTCGCTGGTTGATGTGGCCTGCAAAGCCTGGCCCACCTGGGCGGCCAAGGCTCGTCCAAACAAGGGTGACAACTCGGGCGCGGTGACAAAGTCCGACCCGCCGTCTTTGCCGCCCGGCATCAGGCCGAACTTGCGCCGCTGATTGCTGTAGTAGCCCAACTCGGGCGCATACAAGGCCAAGGCCATGAATCGATCAAAACCCAACCAGCCGCCGGCATCTTGGATGGCCTGGCGGATCAAATTATCGAGAGCTGATGGCTGCGCCGCAGCGGCATTGATTGCGTTCATGGCTCGATTGTAAAAACCCCTGCCGCCTAACGAGCGCGCTGCGCCAACCAATGCTCGAACGCCTGCACCGACATCGGCTCGCCAATCATTTCGCCCTGCAGGCCGTCGCACCCCCATTCGACCAGCAATTGCCGCTGGACCGGCGTTCTGACGCCCTCGGCGCTGACTTGCAGCCCAAGGCCCGCGGCCATTTGAATCACCGCCCGAACGATCGCCGCCGCGCCCTGGTCTGCCGGCAAAGGCGCCACAAAGCTCTGGTCGATCTTGAGCTTGTCCAGCGGCAAGCGGGTCAGATGTGCCAAGGAGGTGTAGCCGGTGCCGAAGTCATCCACCGACACCGTCAGCCCCAACGCCCGCAAGGCGGCAAGCGTCGCCGGCGCACTGGCGATCTCGTCCATCAACATGCGCTCGGTCAACTCCAACTCCAGCCATTCACCGGGCACTTCCAATTCGCGCAACACCTTGGCGACCAGTTCGGCAAAACCGTCCAAGCGAAATTCCATGCGCGACAGATTGACGGCAATCCGTACCGGAGCGATACCGCGCAGATGCCAGGCACGCGCCTGCAGCGCCGCCGCTCGCATCACCCAGGCACCCAGATCCAGCATCAGCCGGTGCCGCTCGGCCACATCGATAAAAGCATCGGGGCCGATCAAGCCGCGCTGCGGATGTTGCCAGCGCAGCAAGGCCTCGGCACCGATCAAATCGCCATTGCCGGCCGCCACCTGCGGCTGAAAGTACAAGACAAATTCATCACGCTCTATCGCCTGCACCAACTGGCCTTCAAGCACCAGCTCAGCAAAAGCGCTGTCCATTTGGCTGGGCTCATAAAAGCAATAGCTGGCGCGGCCCTTTGCCTTGGCCAGATACATGGCCATGTCGGCATGCTGGATCAAGTCCTCGGCTCTCGCACCATGCGCCGGATACATCGCCACACCAATGGACGGCGTGACGGTCAGCACGCAGCCAATCGCATCCACCGGAACTTCGACGACCGCCAACAAGGCCATCAGCACCACCAGCACATCGGCACGATCCTGCACATGCTCCAGCAGAATGACGAACTCATCGCCGCCGAAACGCGCCACCAAATCGGTCGCACGCAGGCAATCGCTGATGCGCTCGGCCACCGTCTTCAAAACCTTGTCGCCCTCAAGATGACCGAGCGAATCATTGACCCGTTTGAAATTATCTAGATCGATGAAGAGCAGGGCCAAGCTGCGCTGCTCCAGCGTGGCCGCCGCGATCAGTTCCTGCACCTGTTCCATGAAGGCGCTGCGGTTCAATAGGCCGGTCAGATCGTCGTGATGCGCGAGATAGTGGATGCGGGCCTGCGCGGCCAGTCGTTCGCGAATGTCTCGCACGATCACCATGCGCAGCGGCTCTCCCCCGAGCTCAAGCGTGCGCACAATCAACTCGACCCCAATGCTGTGGCCCTCCCGGTGCAGCATGACGGTTTCATAGGTCAACTCGCGGCCGGCGTTCATCACCGCCATGACCTTGGCGCGCTCCTCGGCGCTGACGAAATCAAGCACGGACCGGCCGAGCAAATCTTGCAGCCGGTAGCCAAGCAAATCGCACAAGGGCGGGTTGACATCGGCGACCAGGCCGTCGCGATGAAAGACGATGCCCTCCATCGAGGCCTGCATGAATTTCTCCAGCCGCGCCTCCGATTCGATCACCGCCCGATTGATGGCGACCCGCTGCTCGGTTTCCGCACTGCTGAGCCCGATGCAGACAAACATGGTCTGCAGCGCGTCCCAGCGCGCACGGAGCATGTAACGCCCGAGCAAGCACAACTCGAAATCGGCCGCACCGGCCAGCGCCGCCAGCAAACGCGCCCGTTCGGCCGGAGCCAAGCCGGCCCAGTCCCCCCCCAGCTCTGCTGGCCACAAGGCATTGGCGCGCAAAACCTTGCCCTCGGCATCAAGCAATGCGGCCGCACAAGGCAGCAAAGCTCCATCAAGGCCAAATGCCGGAGCGGGCATCGGAGCCATCACGGGCCGCGGGCTTGCAAGGTCGCCCGCGCCAGACAGAGATCCTCCCAGGCGCGCGCCTTTTCGGCCAGATTGCGCAACAAATAGGAGGGCGCGAAGGTCGCAATCACCGGCGTACCTTGATAGTCATGCACACGACCACGCAGGCGTCCCAGCGGCTCATTGCTGCCCAGCAAAGCCTGCACCGCCAACCGACCCATGGCCAAAATAATGCGTGGCTTCAGCAACTCAATTTGCCGCTCCAAATAAGGTCGGCATTGCTGCAATTCATCCGGCCCCGGCGTGCTGCCCGGCGCAGGCCGACACTTCAAAGCAGAGCTCAGATAGACCAAGCGCTGCGCTGGCACGGCCGCAGCGGGCGAGGCATCCGCTGACAAGTCGATGGCGCGCAGCATATTGACCAACAACTGCGCGGTTTGGCCGGCGAAAGGTTCGCCCTGCGCATCTTCTTGCTCGCCCGGCGCCTCGCCCACGACCAGCCATTGCGCGCTGGTTTGCCCGGCACCAAACACACTGTTGCTGCGCCCGCCGCAAAGCGCACAAGCCCGGCATTCGGCGGCACTGTGGCGCAATTCGTCCCAGTCCATGCGGGCAATCGCGGGCAAGCGCGCGGGAAGATCGGCAGGCCGATGGGAGACGCCCGGGGCGGCGGCCGGAGCGCTTGGCCGCAAGGCAGCGGGCAGGGCTTGCGCAGCAGCTATCGGCAGTGCCGGCACATGGGGAGGGGGCGCAGAAACCGGCTGGCTCACCTCGATCGCCTCGGCCGCCAGCTTGACGGCGGCGGGCAAGGGCGACCACACCCGCAAGCCCATTTCGGCCAACATCAGACGCTGGCGCTCATCCCAGCTCATGGCGTCACCGCCAGATTCATCAGCACCGCGTCTTCACGCGGGCCTGCAGCCACCGGGTAATAGGCGCGGCGAAGCCCCAACTCGGTGAAGCCATAACGTCGATAAACCTCGCGGGCTCGCTGATTGCCGACACGGACCTCCAGCCATAGCTGCGGGCAAGCCTGCTCGCGGCAGATCTTGCACAAGGCGTCCAGCATCAACCGAGCAAAGCCCCTGCCCTGCTGCTCGGGCGCTACCGAAAGATTAAGCAGATGCATCTCGTCAACCCCCTTCATCGCCAGGAAGTAGCCGAACAACTGAGTCCGCGGATCCCGCAATACCGGTGCGCTGCGCAATACAAAAGCCTCATAGCCGGCCGCCAGCGAATCGATGAAATTGCCCTCGGACCAAGGCATCGCATAAACCTGCCGCTCCAGAACCAGGATTTCGGCCACGTCGGCGGCCCGCATCGGCCACAAGCGGGCTGAATTGGGCGCAAGTTGGGCGCTCATCAGCCGGCCCGCGCCGCCAAGCGCTCCGCAGTTGTTTGCGCAACCTTGTCGCGAATGTAGATCGGCATCGCCTCGGCGGCGTCCATTTGCGCTCCCGCATCCCAAGCCTGCTGCGCCAAAACCGCCAGTGCCGCCGCGCGCCCTTGCGATTGCGATTGCGATTGCGGCCACACCCGACAAGCCGGCGCATCGCCGATTGCGAGTTGCTCGGCAAACACCGTCAACGCCGAGCCGGTCACCGCCGTCGGCGGCAGCAAGCCCCAAGCGTTACACAGGGCCGCCGGCGTATAGAGAGCGGGGGCGCTCACAACTGTCCAAACGCCCAATTCCCAGGCATATTGGGCGGCATAAATCTCACCCATACGGGCATCCATGGCAACCCAGATCGAGCCATAGAGCGGCTCACCCGCAGTGTCGGCTTGCTGGCGAGCGGCCTCGGCCACCAGCATCAAACTGTCTATCGACAAGACCGGCTTGGCCGCCCCAAACGCGAGACCCTGCGTCACCGCACAGGCCGCCCGCAGACCGGTGAAAGCACCGGGGCCGCAGCCAAACCCGATCGCATCCACCGCGCCCAAGCTCAGGCCGGCGCGTGCCAACAAGGCCAGCGCTTCGGGCACCAAACGGGCCGAGGCCTGCGGTCCGCCTTCGGCTTCAAACAGCCAGCGGCCGGCCGGGCTTGTCAGCGCCAGAGCCATCGTTTCGGTGGAACTATCCAGGGACAGCAATACGGTCATGTCGGCAGTGTAATTGGGGCCATCCAGAACGAAAAAACCCGGCCGGTTTGCAGCGGCCGGGTTTGCTCGCATCCGAGATGGATCAGAACGGGTTGTTGCGCGCGCGGGTGGCCGCCATTCGCCCCACTTGGACATGGCCGGCGGGCGCATACAAACGGTCGCTCGCCCACAGATAGCTGTTCCAGCTATTGTCCTTGGTGGCCTCGGGAGTCAGGGTCGCATTCGTACAAGCAGGCATGGCGGGGGTCGCCAGGCAGGCCGCATCGGTGAAATTGGAAATACCGAAACTGCTCGGATATTTCGCAATGACCTGGGTATTTTCGTCGGTCAACACCAGTCCGATCAAACGCCCATCGTTGATGATTTCCACGCGCATTTCAAGGTTGAACTCGCGCGTCAAATCGCTCATGAATTTTGGCAAAGTAGCGTCACGCTTGCCATCAATCACGGCCAAGGGCGAGAAACCCATGTCCGGCAAGGTCGACAAGATGATGCGGCCATTGGCATTCGCCAGCCGATTGACTTGGCCGCCCAAGGCCTTGCCGCGCGCGCGCGCCTCGGCGAGCAGAGCCTCCTTGCTTTGCGCCGGGTATTTGGCGTAAAGCTCCAGCACGTCATTAGCGCCCACCAGCACCGAAATCAAGTCCTTGGGGCCGATGCCCGCCACCAGCAGCGTGTCGATCTGCGACTTCACGCCGGCCACCTTGGCACCAGCCTGAGCGCGCATCAGGCCTTGCGGTGCCGCCACCTTGTCCGGATTGCATTCGGGGAACACCATGCTAAAGGACGAGGCCAGCGTCTGCACCCAGATCGGGTTGCTATTGCATTCCAATGCGCCGGTGGTGGCGTTGACGGCATTGATCGTGTACTTCTTGCCTTCGGGTGTGATCAGGCTCGACTCATCGCCAAGGGCGATGATGCGGGTCGGAGCAAACGGCTCGATCTGCTCGGTGCCGCCACCACAGGCCGCCAGCATCGCCAAAGCGGCCATCGACAACAAGGCGCGGCCGTAGCGCCCGGCGCTACGTTGAATACTCTTCATGAAAACTCCGTCCAAAAATTCCAAGCAAAAACTTACGGCTAGGCTTCAAACGCCGCCGCAGCTCGGGTCAGGCGATCCCTGACCCCATCCCACTCGCTGCCTTGCGGCGGCAATTCAATCCAGATTTCTTGCGCCCCGGCCTTGTCCAACTCACGCAGCACGGCAAACAACTGTTGCGCCGCCGCCAAGGCATCCGCCGGCATCGGCCTAGCCAAGCCGCCGACTCTTGACGCGTCGACCGTACGGGAATATACCGCCAGGCCCAAAGGTAACTGCCGGGCCAAGCGTTCCGTCAATGTCGTCGCATCCAGCAGCCGAACCGTCGCACGCGGCGCGTAATGCGCGGCCAAGGTGCCGGAAGCGCGTGGCGCCTGGGCGTCGGGCGCCTGCAAGGGTTGGCCCAGAGCGGCCTCAATCTGCGCCGCCGTCAACACGCCCGGCCGCAGCAACACGGCGCCGCCACGACTGCAATCGACGATGCTGGACTCGATGCCGACCGCGCATTCGCCGCCATCCAGCACCAGCAAATCGGCGTCAAACTCGCTCGCGACATGCTCGGCCCGGGTCGGGCTGACACGGCCAAAGCGGTTCGCACTCGGTGCCGCCACGCCGAGCACGCCCTGCGCTCTTGCTGCCGCCAACAAGGCGCGCGCCACCGGGTGCGCCGGGCAACGCAGGCCAATGCTGTTCTGCCCGCCGGCGGCGGCCCCAGCCATCGCCGGCGCCCGCGGCACGATCACCGTCAGCGGGCCGGGCCAAAAAGCGTTCATCAAGCGCAGGGCCAAGGCCGGCAACTCGGTGGCGAAGCGGGCGGCATCGGCGGCGTCCAGCACATGGACGATCAGCGGGTGATCGGCGGGCCGGCCCTTGGCGGCAAATATTTTTGCCACCGCGGCGTCGTCATCGGCGCGCGCGCCCAGGCCGTAGACCGTTTCGGTCGGCAAGGCGACCAGCTCACCGGCCGCCAAACGGCGCGCAGCCTGTTCGATTGCGAGGGGGTCGGCGCCGTTCAGCAACATGCGAAAACGCTCAAAACATTCACCAATCCATCGCCAGACCCAGCAGGGCGGCGGCTTGTCGCGCAACGCTCTCGGCCTGCTCGGCGCTGGCGGCGGTGATGTTCAGGTGGCCCATCTTGCGGCCGGGCCTGGCGCTGGTTTTGCCGTAGAGATGCAGATGCGTGCCGGGCAGCGCCAGCACTTGATCCCAAGCCGGCGTGCGCTCAACGCCGGGCTCGGCCGGACTGAACCACAGATCGCCGAGCAGATTCAGCATTAGCGTTGGCGAATGCAGACGCGGCTGCACCAGCGGCAGGCCGGTCATCGCGCGCACCTGCAAATCGAACTGCGACAGATCGCAGGCGTTCATCGTGTAATGGCCCGAGTTGTGCGGGCGCGGCGCCATCTCGTTGACGATCAAACGGCCATCTTGCAGGATGAAGAATTCGACACAGAGCACGCCGACATAGTTCATCGACGCCGCAATGCGAGCTGCCGAGGCCAAGGCCTGCTCTTGCAGCGCCGCGCTGACGCCGGGCGCCGGCACTTGCGTGACGGCCAGGATGCCGTCGATATGCAGGTTCTGCTGGACCGGAAACTGCACGATCTCGCCCTGCGCATTGCGGGCGCTGATGACCGAGATCTCCAGCGCCAGCGGCAGCATCTGCTCCAGCACGCAGCGCACCTGTTTGAGTTCGCTCCAGGCGGCGGCCAACTCGGCTCGGCTGCGCACGCGCACTTGGCCCTTGCCGTCATAGCCTAGCGTGGCGGTCTTCAAAATACCGGGCAACAAGTCGTCGCCGACGGCCAGCAAATCGGCCTCGCTGACGATCACCGCATAGGGCGCGCACGCCACCGCGCTGGCCGCGAAATGGGCTTTTTCGGCGACGCGGTCCTGGCAGATCGCCACCGCCGCGCCGGCCGGCGCCACAAAACGCGTCTGCGCCAACCGCTCCAGCGCTTGCGCCGGCACGTTCTCGAATTCGGTCGTGATGGCCGCACATTGCTGGGCCAGCAGAGTCAGTCCGGCTACGTCCAGATAGTCGCTGCGAATATGTTGATGGGCGACCAACCCGGCCGGGCTGTCGGCGTCCGGGTCCAGCACCACGGTGCGAAAACCCAGGCTTTGCGCCGCGTGCACGAACATGCGGCCCAACTGGCCGCCGCCCATCACGCCCAGACTGGCCTCGCCAGGCAGCAAGCTCGCCTTCATCAGACCAAATCCTGCGTCATCGCCCGCGCCACCTCGGTCTGGCGGGCCCGGTAGGCCGTCAAGCGCGCGCGCAAATCGGCGTCATGGTTGGCCAGCATCGCGACGGCAAACAAGGCCGCATTGCCGGCGCCAGCATTGCCGATCGCAAAGGTGGCGACCGGAATTCCTTTGGGCATTTGCACGATCGAATGCAGCGAATCGACGCCTTGCAGATGGCGACTGGCGACCGGCACGCCGAGCACCGGCACCTCGGTCTTGGCGGCCAACATGCCCGGCAGATGGGCGGCTCCGCCGGCACCGGCGATGATGGCCTGCAGGCCACGCGAGGCCGCCGTTTCGGCATAGGCGAACATATCGTCGGGCATGCGGTGCGCGGACACCACCTTCGCCTCAAAGGCGATACCGAACTCGGCGAGAATGTCGGTCGCATGCTTCATGGTGTCCCAGTCACTGCTGGAACCCATCACCACGCCAACCAAGGGAGTTGCTTTTGCTGTTGTCGCTATGTTCATTGAGACGCTCGGCAAGTCCGGTGAGCCCGTAAAGACTCGCTTGCATGACTAGAAAACCTTGAATTGTAGGCGGCGAGCGCCATTTGCTCGCCACCCGCCCGTTTTTACGGGCACTGAATCGCCGTTGAACCGCTAACAAGCTCCGCCGCCATGATAGATATCACGCTACAAAATTTCGAATCCGAACTGATCGCCGGCTCGATGCAGCAGCCGATGCTGCTGGACATCTGGGCGCCTTGGTGTGGTCCCTGCCGCACCCTCGGCCCGCTGCTGGAGAAGCTCGAGGTCGCCTATGCGGGCCGCTTCAAGCTGGCCAAGGTGAATGCCGATGAGGTGCCGGAGATATCCACCCAGCTGAGCCAGATGTTCGGCGTGCGCAGCATCCCGTTTTGCGTGATGTTTGTCGGCGGCCAGCCGGTTGACGGCTTCGTCGGCGCGGTGCCGGAGGCGCAGATTCGGGAGTTCCTCGACAAACATGTGCCCCCCGGCGAGGTGCTGGAGGCGCAAGAAGAAGTCGCCGAGGCCGAGGACTTGATGGCCGAGGGCGACTTGGAAGCGGCACTCGTCAAGCTGCAGAGCGCGCTGGAGTCCGACCCGGCCAATGAGGCTGCGCGCTTTGACTATGTGAAAGCGCTGCTGGAGCTGGGCCTACTGGCCGAGGCCAAGGCAGCCTTCGAGCCGGTGGCGGCCAAGGCGGTCGACACCATCACCCCGCATGCCCGCTTTGCGGCGCTGGGCCATTGGCTGGCCGCTTGCGAGCGTGCCGCCGCCGGTCTGGATGTCGGCGCATTGCAGGCCTGCATCGCCGCCAACAAGCGCGACTTCGATGCTCGCTACGCCTTGGCGCAGGGCCTGTTCGCAAGCCAGAGCTATACCGAGGCGATGGACGAGCTGCTGGAAATCATCATGCGCGACAAGGCCTGGAATAACGGCCTGGCGCGCAAGAGCTATATCGCCATACTGGAACTGATGAGCAAGCCCGCGCCCAAGTCGGCCACGGCCGAGACCAAGGGCACGCTCGAGCTGGCGGGTCAGGCGGCGGTGGTCCCGCGCGACCCGCTGCTGGATCAATATCGGCGCAAGCTGAGCATGGCGCTGAATTGATCCATCAGCGGGGCCGCAGTCCGGATTGACTCAAGGCCTGCGCCCACAAACGCTGCTGCTCGGCAAACTCGAGCCAGCCGGCGGTGGCCTGCTCTTCATGCCGAGCTGCCCCGGCCGCATCACCCAGGGCCGCATAGATTTGGGCCAAACGGCTGTGAGTGGCGGCTCTATCATCGACATCGCACAATGCATCGAGTTCCGACTCGGCCTCATGCGCCTGCTGCAGGCCCATTTCCACTTGCCCCAAATTGACCCTGCACCAAGCCAGGTCGGCCAATAGACTGCTGCTCCAGCGCGCCAAGCCGGCCGCCATGGTGCTCGGCAGGTGCGCCTCAAACAGGCCTCGAGCCCGCTCGTAGTCACCTTCAACGGTCAGAATCTGGGCACGCAGAATGGGGGTCAGTTCCGGCTGGACCGAACCTCCGACCGCGGCGTCGTAATGCGAGATCGAATCGGCGCTGAGCAGCAATTCCGCCCGTAAAACCAAACCCTTGGACAGTGAGTCTCGCCGCACTTGCGCGGTGCGGGTCGCTGCCATGTTGTACATCAGCGCCGACAAGGAGGCATCATCCCCGTCGGCCTGCGCATGGGCGCGCGCCTTGGCATACCAATCACGCGAAAGATCGGGTCGGCTGGTCAGGTCATGCGCGAGACCCAGCACCGTGCAAAGCCGGTAGCGCGCGTCGTGATCGTCCGCTTTGGCTCGCTCATCACAGGCCGCCGCCTGCGCCAGCATCCCGTCAAGGTCGTGCCTGAGGTAAGCCAACTGCGCCAGCCATGCCGAGCACATGGCATCCAGCTCGGCCAGCGCCGATGCCTTGGCCATCGCTTGGGCATGCACAATTTTCTCTTGCGCCGCGCTGCTGAAGTCGGTGTAGTAACTCATCAAACCCTCGGCGAAATGCAGCCATGCGCCGATTTCGGGATGAGGGTGTTGAAAGGCCTGAACATGCAGAGCCGTCAATTGCTCGCGAGCCGCGGCCATATGACCATGACGCAGCATCAGCAAGGCCCGTTGCACCTTCAGGCTGGCAGCCTGCGCGACACCCGCCGACGCCGCGATGTCGGCATCAAGCCGCTTCAGCAGTCGGCTCTTGATGCTCATGCCTGAGTCAAGCGCTGCAGAGCTTCCTGGTACTTGGCGGCGGTGTTGGCGATCACGGCCTCGGGCAGTGCCGGGGCCGGCGCGGTCTTGCCCCAGGGCTTGCCGTCCACCTCGGCCTGCTCCAGCCAGTCGCGCACAAACTGCTTGTCGTAGCTGGGCGGATTGATGCCGACCTGGTAGCTCTCGACCGGCCAGTAACGCGAAGAATCCGGCGTCAAGACCTCGTCCATCAAGGTCAGCGTGCCATCGGCGTCCAGGCCGAACTCGAACTTGGTGTCGGCAATGATGATGCCCTTGGTCAGCGCAAAATCGGCGGCTCGCTTGTAGAGCTGGATCGAGATATCGCGCACGCGCGTCGCCAAGTCCTCGCCGATGATTCCGACCATCACGTCAAAGGAAATATTCTCATCGTGATCACCCATCTCGGCCTTGGTGGCGGGCGTGAAGATCGGCTCGGGCAGCTTGGAGGCGTTCTGCAAACCGGCCGGCAGCTTGACGCCGCAGACCTCGCCCTTCTCCTTGTACTCGGCCCAGCCGCTGCCGGCCAGATAACCGCGCACCACCGCCTCGACCGGCAGCGGCTTCAGGCGCTTGACCAGCATGGAGCGGTCCTTGACCTGCGCCTTCTCGGCCTCGCTGCTGACCACCGACAGCGGGTCGTCACCGGTCAAATGATTCGGCACGATGCCTTCGAGCTTGGCAAACCAGAACAGCGCCATCTGCGTCAGCAAGGCGCCCTTGCCAGGAATCGGCTCACCCATGATGACGTCGAAGGCCGACAGGCGGTCGCTCGCGATCATCAGGATGCGGTCTTCGCCAACCGCATAGTTTTCGCGCACCTTGCCGCGGGCAATCAGGGGGAGCGAGGTGATGGTGGAGTTCAGCAGGGCAGCGGTAGTCATGACGGTCGTCCGAAAGATAAGGCGCGATTTTAGGCGGCAATGCGGGCGTAAAAAAACCCGCTGGTTACAAACCGAGCGGGTTAGCGGCGAAAGTTCCGCCCTATTACTTGATCATTTGATTCAGCTCACCCCGCGCATAGGCTGCGGCCACATCGACCAGGCTGCGCGCCTTGATCTTGCCGGCCTGACCTTCGCAGCCGAACTCTTGAAAACGCTGGCGCACGATGGATTTGGCGGCGTCGCGGGCCGGCTTCAAGAACTCTCGCGGGTCGAATTTGCTCGGGTTCTTGACAAAGAACTCGCGCACCGCCGCCGTCATCGCCAGGCGAATGTCGGTGTCGATATTGATCTTGCGCACGCCATGTTTGATCGCTTCCTGGATCTCTTCGACCGGCACGCCGAAGGTCTGACCCATATCGCCACCGAACTCGCGGATCTTGGCCAGCAGGTCCTGCGGCACGCTCGACGAGCCATGCATCACCAGATGGGTATTGGGCAGGCGGGCGTGGATCTCCTTGACCCGGCCAATCGCCAAGATGTCGCCGGTGGGCTTGCGGGTGAATTTGTAGGCGCCGTGGCTGGTGCCGATGGCGATGGCCAGCGCGTCGAGTTGGGTGCGCTGGACGAAATCGGCCGCCTGCTCGGGGTCGGTCAACAACTCGGCGTGCGTCATCACCGCGTCGGTGCCGTGGCCGTCTTCCTTGTCGCCCTGCATCGTCTCCAACGAGCCCAGGCAGCCCAACTCGCCTTCCACCGTCACGCCCAAGGCATGCGCCATGTCGACGACCTTGCGGGTGACGTCGACGTTGTACTCATAGCTGGCGATGGTCTTGCCGTCGGCCTCGAGCGAGCCGTCCATCATCACCGAAGAGAAGCCCAGGTCGATCGCACCCTGGCAGACAGCCGGGCTCTGGCCATGATCCTGGTGCATCACGACGGGGATATGCGGGTAGCTTTCCACCGCGGCCTGGATCAGGTGCTTCAGAAAATGCTCGCCCGCGTATTTGCGTGCACCGGCGCTGGCCTGCATGATGACCGGCGCATTCAGTTCATCGGCGGCCATCATGATGGCCTGCACCTGCTCCAGATTGTTGACATTGAAGGCCGGGATGCCATAGCCATTGACGGCAGCATGATCCAGCAATTGGCGCATTGAAACGAGAGCCATGAGAGAGTCCCTTGGGAAGTTAAAAACCTTGATAAATCTCTGCGAACGCAGCCTAGCGCCAAATCATCGACTTGGGCGATGTAACCGCGTTGTAACTGGCGGCGATTCTAGCGGCGACCTTGTAGCAACAATGCAAGGGCTGCCTCGCTTGTGCGGTCGCCGCCAAGCATTTAGGCTCTCTGTGCCCCATTTTTCACGGCTTAGGCAAGTTTGATGCCGTCGACACTCGCTGTTCAGGAGCCCGCCGCATGACACGTTTAGCCATCGATCAGTTGACGCTTTGGATCACCGCCGCCGCGCGCGAGCATTCGCATGACTTGGCCAGCCATCTGGAGGAGCGCACCGGCGCCAGCCGGCGCGCCTCGCTGGCCGCCTTGCGCCGGCTGGTCGACGCCAATTGGTTGAGCCGCAGCGGCAGCGACCGCCGCCCCCTCTACGGCCCCGGCCTACTCCGTCAGGTCGCCCGCAGCTACACCTTGTACGGCCTGCAAGAAGACATCCCCTGGCAACGCGACTTCGCGCCCAATTTCGACCTGCCGCCCCATGTCGCACGGATGATCCAGCATGGCTTCACCGAGCTGGTCAATAACGCCGCCGACCACAGCGGCGGCAGCAGCGTCACCGTTTCGCTGCGCCAGACGCCCAGCCACGCGCAACTGCTGGTCTCCGACGATGGCTGCGGCGTGTTCGACAAGATTTGCTCGGCCTTTGACATCGCCAACGCCCAGCACGCGATGCTGGAACTGAGCAAGGGCAGGCTGACCAGTCAGCCCGAGATGCACACCGGCCGCGGCCTCTTCTTCAGCTCGCAGCTGGCCGATGTGTTCGACATCCACGCCAACGGCACCGCCTTCCAGCGCCGCGCCTGGGAGAGCGGCGGCTGGCAGCCGGGCCGGCCGATGCCGCGCCAGGGCAGCTCGATCTATATGTCGATCTCGCTCGACACCAAGCGCACGCTGGACCAGGTTTTGGAGGCCTGGAGCCTGGACGGCAGCGGCATCGAGTTCGACCACACCACGATCGCGCTGCGGCTATTGGCCGGGCCGGGCCAGCCGCTGGACTCGCGTGCGCAGGCCCGCCGCGTGGCGGCCCGCCTGCCGATGTTCCGTCGCGCCGAGATCAATTTCGACGGCGTCGTTGATGTGGGCCACGGCTTCACCGATGAGTTGTTCCGCGTTTTTGCAAAGGCACATCAGGAGGTAGAACTGATGCCGACCCATATGACGCCGCGCATCGCGGCCCTGGTGAAAAGCGCGCAGAACGGATAGTGTCAAAACGGCACAAACAACACCCATGTGTCATTAATTCACGCAGGGTATTCCCGGATTCCTCGTAAAATTTAGGCACAGGCTGCGGTCCAGCGGCCCAAGGAATCCCCATGAAAAGTCCCTTTAGAAATGATCCTTGGAGCGGCGGCGATCGGCGCAAGGGCATCGACAGGCGACAACAGGATAAAGAGGTCCCCAAGGCGCTAGATCGCCGCAAGGGACTTGAGCCGCGACACCCCGAAGTGGTGGAACTGCATCTGTCGAAAGAAGAATGGGACCGCATCAAAAGCCAGTTCGCGGCATTCGCCTGAGCGCGCCGATTGGCCAATGGCCGCCTAACTCGCCGCCGCGGCCATCGCTCACAACTCGCTGTTGATCAGCGCCTGCATCGTTTTGGACTGAGCCCGCATGGCCTCATTCAGGCGCGGCAGCAGTTGCGCCAGTGCGTGGCCTCGGGCGGCCACGAAATGCACCGGATCAAGCTGCATCGGTGTCGGCACGACCGCGATGCCCGCCGCATGACCAGACTCCCTGCGCAAGACCTGCTCTACCGCCCAAGGCTGCGGGTGACGGTGCGAAGTCAGCATCACATCGCAGCGGCCGGCCATCAACATTCGCGTGCGCGCACCAAGATCGCCGTCCACCAGCTCAACCCGGAAGACGACTCCTTTGGCCGCATCGAAAGCCGAGCCATAACTGATGCCTCGGGTCACGCAAAGAGTTCGTCCCTGCAGATCATTGAGGTCGCGGTAATTCAGCGACTGATCGCGCCGAACCACCATCCAGACATGGTTGTCAAATACCGGGTTACTGAATTCGAATAACTGCTCGCGACTGGCGCTGCGCGACACCCCAAAGGCCAAGGCGTGGCCGCGCTCGGCCATCAGCAGCACACGCGCCCAGGGCACGCGGTGAACTTGCCAGTCAATCCCAGCCGCTTGCCCGATCAGCGCCAGCATCTGCGCCACAAAAGGGCGACGGCTGGACTCGCTGACCGCGACAGGAACCGGCAACAAGGCATCAGACCCGACCGCATTGGAGGCCGCAAAACCAGCAAGACCGGAAATACTTGGTAACGGCAGTGCCAGCAGCCTGCGCCGCCACATCAGCAAATCGGCTCCTGCACTCATGGCGCAACGCGCATCAGCAGATCAGCGCGACCCGGACTTCGGCTCTACGACCGCCGCCGGAGCCAATTGACTCGCCGCACTGGCGTTCAAAGCAGCCATGCGAGCCCGGTAGACCTGCCGCTCCCCGGCCGGCAAAAGCGCTTCGTAGCGTTCACGCAGAAGTGTCCGCTCGGCCTCCATGCCATGCAATTGGTCGATCGTCTGCATCACCTGCTTGCCCCAAGGCGTGCGGCTGCAGGACGGGTAGGTAATGATCAAGCCCGGCGCCTCGCTCAGCGCCAGATACTCGAAGTCGCCGAGGTCGGCCTGTGTCTTGCGCAGTTGCTCGACCTCGATCGCATAACCCAGGGTGACGTCAAAACGATTTCGCCCCAAGGTGTGCAGGAGGCCGGACAGCAAACCGTATTCGCTGAAGTCAAGCACCTGATCCGGCCGGTTGGTGCGGGCTTGTTTCAAGGCCTCATCAATCCCGAGGCCAAAGCGCCGCTTTGGCAGCGTACCCAAGCGCACCTCACCGGACTGCAGCAAATCGGCCAACGAGATGTCGCCCCGCGCGCGTTTTTTCCAACCACCCGGCGGCGCATAGCCACGCCGCACGATCAACACCGGCGGCAGCTGAATAAAGAAGGCTTCCGTGCCAAAAACCGTATAGGCCTCACGCTCCGGCACCTTCAACATCGACAGCGTACATACCGGCTGCCCGCTCTGCATGTACTGGAAAATCCGCTCGGTACTGCTGACCTCCAGCACATGGCGGTATTCGGGCATGCGCTTGATCAGCGCGTTAAGGTATTGATCCCTCAGCCCCGTGCCCTTGTTTGGCCCATCCACCATGTGATAGGGCACAAAATCCAGCAAGAGCCAGCGAATCGCCGGAGGATCAACTTGAGTCTCGGCCCGAGCCGACAACGAACCGGCCAACACCAAACAAGCCGAATAAACAGCAAGTAATATTGGACGCAGGCTTAGGCTCATTGCGCCGACTATAGCGGGCCCTTGGCTCGCCAAAGTGAGCGGATTACCCGCCGACGCGGCAAACCTTCAGCATATTGGTGCCACCCGGATAGCCCATCGGCTCGCCGCAGGTGATGGCATAAGTGTCACCGGGCATCAGCACGCCCTTGTCGACCAGGATCTTCTCGGCCGCGGCCAGCGCGGTGTCGCGGTCCTCGAACTTGGGCATCAGCAGCGGGCGCACATTGCGGTACAGCGTCATCTTGCGCTGGCTGATTTCTTGCGTGGTCAAGGCATAGATAGGCACCTGAATGCGATGCCGGCTCATCCACAAGGCGGTGGAGCCCGACTCGGTCAGCGCCAGAATCGCCTTGCAGCCGAGGTGATGGGCGGTGAACAAGGCGCCCATCGCGATCGACTGATCGATACGGCCAAACTGGCGGCCGGCAAAGTCGGTGTCCAAGGTAACGAACTCGGCCCGCTCGGCCTCTTGCGCAATCGCGGCCATCTGCTCGATGGTCTCGACCGGGAACTTGCCCGCCGCCGTTTCGGCGCTCAGCATCACCGCGTCGGTGCCATCAAGTACCGCGTTAGCCACGTCCGACACCTCGGCGCGCGTCGGCACCGGGTTGACGATCATCGACTCCATCATCTGCGTCGCGGTGATGGCCACCTTGTCCAAGGCCAGCGCCATCTTGATCATGCGTTTTTGCAGCGCCGGCACCGCCGCATTGCCAACTTCAACGGCCAAGTCGCCGCGCGCGACCATGATGCCGTCGCTGGCCTTCAGAATCGATTCCAGATGCGGAATGGCTTCGCTGCGCTCGATCTTGGCGATCATGCTCGGCTTGTGGTTATAGGGCTCGCCGGCCATATTGGCGAGTTGGCGAGCCATCTCCATATCGGTCGCGTTCTTGGGGAAACTGATCGCCAAGTACTCGCAGCGGAAGCTCATCGCGGTCTTGATGTCTTCCATGTCCTTGGCGGTCAGCGCGGGGGCGGTCAGCCCGCCGCCCTGCTTGTTGATGCCCTTGTTATTGGACAGCTCGCCACCGAGTTTGACGATGGTGTGCACCGCTGCCCCGCGCACCGCCTCGACCGTCAGCACCAACAGGCCGTCGTTGAGCAGCAGCGTGTCGCCGGGCTTCACATCGCGCGGCAGTTCCTTGTAATCAAGGCCGACGGCTTCCTCATTGCCCAACTCGGTGCGGTCGGCATCGAGGATGAAGCGCTCGCCGTTGATCAGCTCGATCTTGCCGTTCTCGAACTTGCCGACGCGGATCTTCGGGCCCTGCATATCGGCCATGATGGCGACCGCCTTGCCGGCAGCCATTGCCGCTTCACGCACCATGCGAGCGCGGTCGATATGGTCCTGCGCCTTGCCATGCGAGAAGTTCAGCCGCACCACGTCGACGCCGGCCCGGATCATCCGCTCCAGAATCTCCGGCGATGAAGAGGCTGGGCCGAGGGTGGCAACGATCTTGGTGGCACGGGTCATGACGGGCTCTCGCTGAAATAAAGTTACAGGCGCCGATTATGGGGCGCTTTCAAGGCCCCAAACCAGTTTCACGCGGTTACAGCTTCAAGCCTTCGCCGCCAACACATCCGCGACCGCCAAGGCCGTCATATTCACGATGCGCCGCACCGTCGCCGACGGCGTCAGGATATGCACCGGCGCCGCCGCGCCGAGCAGGATGGGGCCCACCGTCACACCGTGGCCACAGGTCACCTTCAAGACATTGAAGAGGATGTTGGCGGCGTCCAGCGAAGGCAAGACCAGCAGATTGGCCGAGCCCTTGAGCGTGCTGCCGGGCAGGAAGGCGGCCCGCACCGATTCGGACAGCGCCGCGTCGCCATGCATCTCGCCGTCGCACTCGACATCCGGCGCATGCTGGGTAAATAACTCGCGAGCCCGGCGCATCTTGACGGCCGACGGCCGCTTGCTGGAGCCGAACATCGAATGCGAAACAAAAGCCAGCTTGGGCGGCAGGCCAAAACGCTTGACCTCCTCGGCGGCCATCGCGGCGATCTCGGCCAATTGCTCGGCATCGGGCTGGTCGTTGACGAAGGTGTCGGTGATGAAGAGCGTGTGCTGCTCCAGCATCAGCGCGTTCATGGTGGCGAAGTTGCGCACGCCCGGCTTCAACCCGATCAGGTCGGACACATGCTCGAGGTGGTTATCAAAGCGGCCGACCATGCCGCAGATCATCGCGTCGGCGTCGCCGAGCTTGATCGCGAGCGCACCAATGGTGGTGGCCGAGCGGCGCACCGCCGCCTTGGCCATATCGGGCGTGACGCCGCGCCGACCCAAGACCTCGTGATAGGCCTCCCAATATTGGCGAAAGCGCGCATCGTTGTCCGGGTCGATCACGGCCACATCGACGCCCAGCTTCATCCGCAGGCCCGCACGCTCAAGCCGCGCGGCAATCACCTCGGGCCGGCCGATCAGCGTCGGCTTGACGATGCCCTCATCCAACGCCACTTGCACCGCGCGCAGCACCCGTTCATCCTCGCCCTCGGCGTAGATGACCCGTGCGGGATTGGCCTTGGCCGCCGTGAACACCGGCCGCATGAACATGCCGGTCTGGTAGACATAGCGCTCCAGCGACTGACGATAAGCGTCCAGATCGGCAATCGGGCGCAGCGCCACACCGGAGTCGGCGGCGGCCTGCGCCACTGCCGGCGCGATGCGCAGAATCAGCCGGGCGTCGAAGGGCTTGGGGATCAGGTATTCGGGGCCAAAGTGCAACTCCTCGCCGGCATAGGCCGCCGCCACTTCGTCACTGGTTTCGGCCTTGGCCAGAGCCGCGATTTCGCGCACACAGGCCAGCTTCATTTCCTCGGTGATCTTCGACGCACCGCAGTCCAGCGCTCCACGGAAGATGTAGGGGAAGCAGAGCACGTTGTTGACCTGATTCGGATAGTCCGAACGGCCGGTGGCGATGATGCAATCGGGCCGCACCGCCTTGGCCAGTTCCGGGCGAATCTCCGGCTCCGGGTTGGCCAGCGCCAGGATGATGGGCTTGGCGGCCATCTTGATGATCATCTCTTGCGTCAACACGCCGGCGGCCGAGCAACCGAGGAAGACATCGGCGCCGTCGACCACATCGGCCAGCGTGCGCGCCTCAGTATGCTGGCAATAGCGCTGCTTCGATTCATCCAGTTTTCCGGCCTTGGCATCTTCGCGTTGGTCCTGGATCACGCCCTTGGAGTCGCAGACAAAGATGTTCTCGCGCCGCACACCCAGGCCCACCATCACGTCCAGGCAGGCGATCGCCGCTGCACCCGCGCCCGACACGGCCAACTTGACCGTCGCGATGTCCTTGCCGACCAGTTCCAGGCCGTTCAAGAGCGCGGCACTGGAGATGATGGCCGTGCCATGCTGGTCATCATGGAAGACCGGGATATTCATCCGCTCCTTCAGCTTCTTCTCGATATAGAAGCATTCGGGCGCCTTGATGTCTTCCAGATTGACGCCGCCCAAGGTCGGCTCCATCGCGGCGATCATGTCGACCAATTTGTCCGGATCGCGCTCGGCCAACTCGATGTCGAACACATCAATGCCGGCAAATTTCTTGAACAGGCAGCCCTTGCCTTCCATCACCGGTTTGCTGGCCAAAGGGCCGATATCGCCCAGGCCCAGCACGGCCGTGCCATTGGTGATCACGCCGACCAGATTGGCGCGCGAGGTGTACTCGGCCGCCAGGGACGGGTCCTGCTCGATCGCCAGGCAGGCATAGGCGACGCCGGGCGAGTAGGCGAGCGACAGGTCGCGCTGGTTGGACAAGGCCTTGGTAGGAGTGACGGCGATCTTGCCGCGCGTCGGAGCGCGGTGATATTCGAGCGCGGCTTCGCGCAAGGCGGCTTCGGCCGGGGACAAGCTGTCCTTGTTATTCATCGAGGTCTCCATGTTTTCACAAACTGGCCGGAGGTTACCGCGCCAATTCCTGCATTCTGATGCCGAGTGCTTTAGGCGTCATGCAAAGATGGCAAAACCTAGGCCTCCTTGCCCAAGTCCTTGAAGTTGCACTCGACGCGGTTGCGCCCTTCGCGCTTGGCCTTGTACATGGCCTGATCGGCCGCCCGCATGGCGGCCTCAATGCCAGCCTCGCCCTCGCTATGGCGGGTCGCCTGCGCCACGCCGAAGCTGGCCGTTACCTTTATACCCCCCGACCAAGCCTGCTCGGTCAGCATCAGGCGCAAGCGCTCGGCCACGGCGACGGCCTCTTCGGCTCGGGTCAGCGGCATGAGTAGCACAAACTCTTCACCCCCCCAGCGCGCGAGCAAATCTTCGCGCTGGATATTGGCCTTCAGGTGTTGCGCGAACTGTTTCAACACCTCGTCGCCCGCGTCATGGCCCAAGCTGTCATTGATGCTCTTGAAATGGTCGATGTCGGCAAACACGACAGCCAAAGGGAACATCTGCTCTTCCTGCGCACGCATCAGCAGGTTCAGGTCGTGCTTGAGGCCCAGACGATTGGAAACGCCGGTCAGCGGGTCGTGATGGGCCTTGGCCTCGTACTCGCCCGAGCGAACGACCAAGCGCGCATTGGCTTGTTGCAACTCGCGCTTATGACGCAGGGTGCGCCCCAGGCGCAGCCGTGAACGCCGCCAGTCCCAGAACAGAAAGGCGCCCATGCAGGCAAACCAGACCGCGATGATGGCCAAGCGAAAGGTCGCTGGATCGACCCAGACGCCGACGAACTCAATCGCGTCCAGCTCGATTTTGTGCGCACCCGGCGTCACCAAACCCGAGGTGGTAAGACTCAGGAGCACCGTGTTGTCGAGTTGAGGCCCCAGCAAATGCACCGGAAGCGGGTGCTCCTGCACCCACCAGGAGGCCACCATGAATTGCGCCAATCGGAACTCCACCGGCACCGACTCCGCGCTAGGAGCGAACACCACCTCATGGGGCTTCATGTCCGCTTCTTTGCCGGAATTCGAATAGGCGGGGTCGAAATGGCGCAAGAACACCCGCACATGCTGAACCGGCTCTGGACCGCTGGCGCGCACCCACAGGCGCACGCTGTCAAACTGGGTCAAATCCACGCCCCGCCCGAGCTCGGCCAGCCGCACTTGCAAATCACAGAATGGCCATTCGTAGCCCGGCCGGATCTCGCAATGCAAGATCCAGCCATTGCCCCGACGCTCCAAACGCCCTTCGCTAAGCCCGCCATCGATGCTGTCGTTGACTGCCTTGACCAAGTCCGCTGGATGCGAAGCCGCATCAATGCGCAAGGTCCGCGTCATCCAATGCTCGTTGGCATACAAGGCCAACAAGGTTAACAACAGTAAACCCAGCAGAAGGCGGCGAAGTATCACGGGCTAGTCGGCTTTGCCGGGCTCGCGTGAAACCGATCAGGCCTCTTGGGCGCGCTTGCCGAGGACCTCGAACGCCGGCAGCGTCTTGCCTTCGAGGATTTCCAGGAAGGCGCCACCGCCGGTCGAGATATAGCCGACATCCTTCTCGATGCCGTACTTGGCGATCGCGGCCAGCGTGTCGCCACCGCCGGCAATGCTGAAGGCGCTGGACGCCGCAATGGCGCGCGCAATCGTCTCGGTGCCATGCGCAAAGGCGTCGAACTCGAACACACCGACCGGGCCGTTCCAGACGATGGTGCCGGCGGCCTTCAATTGCTCGGCCAGCATGGCGGCCGTTTGCGGGCCGATGTCCAGAATCAGATCATCGTCGGCCACATCGGCGGCGGCCTTGACCGTCGCCTCGGCGTCGGCCGCAAAGCGCTTGGCCACCACCACATCAACAGGAATCGGTACCGCCGCGCCGCGCGCCTTCATGGCGTCGATGACGGCACGGGCTTCGGCCACAAGATCGGGCTCGGCCAGCGATTTGCCGATCTTCAGGCCCGCCGCCAACATAAAGGTGTTGGCGATGCCGCCGCCTACGATCAGCCCGTCGACCTTGTCGGACAGCGCCTTCAGAATGGTCAGCTTGGTGGACACCTTGGAGCCCGCCACGATGGCGACCAGCGGCCGCTTGGGCGTCGCCAGAGCCTGGGTGATGGCGTCGATTTCGGCGGCCAGCAAGGGGCCGGCGCAGGCGATCTTGGCAAATTGGGCAATACCGTAGGTCGTGCCCTCGGCGCGGTGGGCGGTGCCGAAGGCATCATTGACGAAGATATCGCACAAGGCAGCGAGCTTCTTGGCAAGCGCCTCGTCGTTCTTCTTCTCGCCCTTGTTAACGCGGCAGTTCTCCAGCAAGACCAACTCACCGGCAGCGACGCTGACACCATCGACCCAGTTGGCGACGACCTTGACCTCACGGCCCAGCAACTCACCCATGCGCTTGGCCACGGGAGCGAGGGAATCTGCGGGCTTGAACTCGCCCTCGGTCGGGCGGCCCAGGTGCGAAGTCACCATCACGGCCGCGCCGGCCTTCAAGGCCTGCTCGATACAGGGGATGGACGCGCGGATACGGGTGTCTTCGGTGATATTGCCGGCATCGTCCTGCGGCACATTGAGGTCGGCGCGGATGAAAACACGCTGGCCGGCCACCTTGCCAGCGGCGATCAGATCGGAGAAACGAATGACGTTCATGAAATTGAGCCCGGGTATGTAAATGCAATGGCCGCTAGCTTACCAAGTCAATTGCACAATTCCGAACAAGCGGGTTACCAGCCAAGCCCAATGCGCAGCAGCAACATCACCGCCGTGCCGCTGATGATGGTGCCGAGAATGCCGCGCTTCCAGAAAAAATAGGCCGTCCCGGCCGCCACCGCATAGAGACGGGCATCCTTCCAAGTCGCGATCAAATGCCCCTGCGTCATCACGATTTCCGGCACGATGACGGCCGCCAGCGCGGCCAGCGGCGCATAGCGCAGCCCTTGTTTGACCCAGTCGGGCAGCGGCAAGTCATGCTTGGGCAGCAGGAAGAAACTGCGCGTCAGCAAGGTGATCGCGCCCATGCCGAAGATGGCGAGAACGGTTTCCCAGTCGCTCATTGGGACACCCTCCGCTCGGGCAGCCAATGCTCCATCAGCAAACCGACCGTGACGGCCACCGCGATCGAGACCAGGATATTGAGTCGCAGCGGCAGCCCGTAAGCGGCCACCGCCGCGCAACCCGCCACCGCCGCCGAGACCCAGGTGTTGCGGTCCTTCAGCAGCGTGTAGGCCAGACCCAGCAACGCCAAGACGCCGGCGAAGCCCAGGCCCCATTGCGTCGGCACATGGTTGGCGGCCAGAATACCGACGATGGACGGGATTTGCCAAGAAGCCCAGTTCCACGCCACTCCGCCCCAGTAATAAGGCAGTTGCGCGGGCTCCGGCTTGGGCTCGGGGAAGCGCTTCAAGAACGCCACATAGTTCAAATCGGCGGCAAAGTAGCCCACGCTCATGCGCTGCAGCAGCGGCAGGTGGCCGAAGTACATGCGCCATTGGACGCTGAAAATCACAAAGCGCAGATTGACGCAAAAGGCGGTCGCCCACAGCACCCACATCGGCGCGCCGCTGGCGATCAAGGGCAAGGCCGCCAATTGCGAACTGCCGGCAAAAACCACCAGGCTCATCAGCAGCGCCAGCGGCACCGACAAGCCGCTTTTGACCATCGCCACGCCGGTCACCAGACCCCAGGCCGAAATACCCAGGCTCACGCCCATCATCTCGCGCGCGCCGCGCCGGAATTCGGGCTGACGCCATAACGCCCCGGGCAATTCAGTTCTAGTCATGCCCCAATTGTCACCGGGTGGCGGGCACCCGTCTGTCACATGCCGGTCAATTCAGCTTGGTGATCGTGCCATGGCCGGCCACCGAACTGCTGAGCTCGGGCGAGCCCAGGTAGGCAACTTCACCGGAGCCGGCGATCGAAACCTTCAGCGTCTTCACCGCATGCACGGTCGCGTTGCCGCTGCCGGCAATGCTGGCCTTGACCTCATCGGCTTGCAGGCCACGCGCATCAATATCGCCACTGCCGGCCACCGACAGGCTGAACTTGCCGGTGCGTCCGCTGGCCTTGATGTCGCCGCTGCCACTGACCTGCACGCTCAAGCTGTCGCTGCTGAGATCGACAAACTCGATGTCACCCGAACCGCTGACACTGACATTGACCGCGGGCGTCTTCATGGTCTCGACTCTCACGTCGCCCGAACCCGCAATCGCCACCGCCCGCAACTGCGGCAGCACCAGCGTGATCTGCGGATCGTTCTTGCTGGAGAAACTGAAGCCCTTTTTGGTGCTGACCTCCAAGGTGCGGCCCTTGCTGCCCTCGACCACCCTTGTTTCGATCAGCGGCAAGAAGTTCTTGTCCGCCTTCAACTCGAGTTTGACGGTGGCACCTTGGCGCACCACCACCTTGTAGCTGCCGGCGAGGCTCAGGGCGTCGAATGCACCCAAGTCACGGCTCTCGCTAACGATCTCGCCCGACGCTTTGACCTGTTCCTTGAAGCCCCAAGACCATGCTTGGGCGGGGGCGGCAAGCCCAATGACGCCGACGGAGGCGAGAGCAATAAGCAGACGGCGATTCAACATAAAGAGACTCCTGCTGGGCGAGGCACAGCGTTGCAATGGACTCATCCTCTCTGATTCGGAAATGCAAGATGCCAGACAAGCGACGGACTGCAAGCCGCGGGGTTCAGAAAGCAAAAAAGCCGCAGCGAACGGTCGCAGCGGCTTCTGTCGAAGCAATCGGCGGCGGCTTCAATGGGCCGCAGCCTTGGGCTTGCCTTCTTTGCCAGCGGTCTTGTCTGCCGCCTTGTCTGAGGCGCCGCTCTTGGCTTTGGGCTTGACTTCCTCCTCTTCCGGCTCGGCACCCGGCTTGACCACAGGTACGCGCGGCACCACCGGCGCCACACCCTCCAGCTTGTTCTCCCGCATGTACTCGTCCATCTCCTTCCAGCCGTTGAAGACCGCAGCCTTCTGCGCTTTGGGGTTGAGGGTGTAGCAATCCTCAATCGCACGCAAGGCATGGCGGCAAGCACTGCCTATCGCCTTGCCCTCGGCTTCCTTGATGGCGAGCAGCTTGGCCGGGTCTTCAATGCCCAATTGCTCGCAGCCCGTCAGCAAGACGAGCGCGAACAAAGGCAGGGCGCGGAACGCGAACACTGGTTTCATAGCGCTATGTATCGGCTCATTTGCCGCCTGCTTGAGTCCGCGCCTGACCACGACTCAACGCCGAGGCGCCATGGCCATCAGACGCGCCACCCGCTCTTCGGTTGCCGGATGGGTGCTGAACAAGCCCGCCAGCCCTTTGCCGGAGAGCGGATTCATGATCATCATCTGCGCCGTCTCGGGGTGCCGCTCTGCCGCGGCCATGGGGATGCGTTGGGCAAAGTTATGAATCTTGGTCAGCGCCGAGGCCAGCGCCTGCGGGTCACCGGCGATTTCGGCGCCGCCTCGGTCCGCCTCGAATTCACGCGCGCGGCTGATGGCCATCTGGATCACGCTGGCCGCCAGCGGCGCCAAGATCATCACCAGCAGCCCCACCAGCGGATTGCTGCTACGCCCTTCGCTATCGCGCCCGCCAAACAACATCGCAAAATTGGCCAGCATCGAGATCGCACCGGCCATCGTCGCGCTGATCGTGCTGATCAAGATGTCGCGATGCTTGACATGCGCCAATTCATGCGCCATTACCCCACGCAACTCGGCGGCGGACAGCACCCGCATGATGCCGCTGGTGGCCGCCACCGCCGCATGCTCGGGGCTGCGCCCGGTAGCAAAGGCGTTAGGCGCGTCTTCATCGATGATGTAGACGCGCGGCATCGGCAACTCGGCCTTGGCGGCAAGCTCCTTGACCATGGCGTAGAACTGCGGCGCCGAAGTCTCGTCGACCTCGCGCGCGTTGTACATCTTCAGCACCAGCTTGTCGGAGAACCAATAGCTGAAGAAGTTCATGCCCAGCGCGACCATCAAGGCCATCATCATGCCGCTTCGGCCACCCATCAAGCTCCCCAGCGCCATGAACAAAGCGGTGATGGCAGCCATCAAAATAGCGGTCTTCATCAAATTGAACATATGACTCCTTCAACACCTCAAGGGATGATAACGAGTAATTACATCGGGCCAAGGGCGTGAATTTCAAGCCTTGAAGCGCGCACCGGCCGCAATCGGCCGCGCTTGGAGAAAAGCCTGCGCCGGCAAACGCTTGGCCCCGGCGCGCTGCATTTCGGTCAAGCGCAAGGCCTGTTCGCCGCAAGCCACGACGACGCCATGCTCATCCACGCTCAGGACCAAACCCGGCGCGCCCTGGCCTGCGCAGACCTCGCCGCGCCAGCATTTGATCGGCTCACCGTCCAACTGCGCCAAGCCACCCGGGAACGGGTCAAACGCGCGCAAACGACGCTCAATCTCGACGGCCGCTTGCGTCCAGTCAATTTGTGCCTCGGCTTTTTCGATCTTGTGCGCGTAGTTAACGCCTTCGCTGGGCTGCTGAATGGCGACAAGCGCGCCCGGAGCCGCCTGCAATGCGTCAACAATCATGCGCCCGCCCAGCGAGGCCAAACGGTCGTGCAAACTGGCCGTGGTGTCGGACGGGCGAATCGCCTCGCGCGTCATCAGCAGCATCGCGCCGGTGTCCAAGCCCGCGTCCATCTGCATGATGGTGATGCCGGTTTCGGCGTCGCCGGCCTCGATCGCACGGTGAATCGGCGCCGCACCCCGCCAGCGTGGCAGCAGCGAGGCATGGATATTCAAGCAGCCAAGCGGCGGGGCGTCCAGCACCCATTGCGGCAGGATCAACCCGTAAGCCGCCACCACCATCACATCGGCGCTTGCATCGAGCATGGCTTGGCGAGCCGCTGCGGCGTCCTCCGGGTACTTGCCGTCAAGACGCAGGCTGCGTGGCTGTGCAAGGGCAATGCCGTGCTGCAGCGCCAGCTCCTTGACGGCTGAGGCTTGCAGCTTCATGCCGCGCCCGGCCGGGCGATCGGGCTGGGTCAGCACCAGCGGCACATCGAAACCGGCTCGCAACAGGGCTGCCAAGGCGGTCGCCGCAAACTCCGGCGTGCCGGCAAAAATAAGGCGCAGCGGAGCAGCCATGGTTCAGCGCCGGCGCCCGTCTTCTTCGCGTGCCTTCTTCAGCATCTTGGTCTTGATGCGCTCGCGCTTGAGTGGGCTCAGGTAGTCCACGAAGACCTTGCCCATCAGATGATCCATCTCATGCTGGACACAGACCGCCAGCAGCCCCTCGGCCTCAAACTCATAGCTCTGGCCTTCCCGATTCAGGGCCCGCACGGTGACGCGCGAGTAACGCGGTATCTTGTCGTAGATCTGCGGCACCGACAAGCAGCCCTCTTCACCTTCGGTGAACTCGGCGCTGGTCTTGATCAGCTCGGGGTTGATCAAAACGCGCGGATCGTCGCGGCCTTCCGAGGTGTCGATGACGACAACCCGCTCATGCACATCGACCTGGCTGGCCGCCAAACCAACGCCTTCGGCGCCGTACATGGTCTCCAACATGTCATCGACCAGGCGCTGAATGCGCGCATCAACGCCCACAACGGCGGTCGCCACGGTGTGCAAACGGGGATCGGGGTAACGCAAAATATTCAATATCGCCATGGTTCTTGCGTTGTGGACGGGGCACAACGTCTTTTGTAAGTGCTTGCAAGAGGGCGAAAGCCCTTGTTTTGTTCGTTGCGATGCTCTGTTTTTGGGGGCAGAATCACCGCGGCCAGACGGATTTTCGCTGAAAAGCGAAAGCTTGGCCGCTCCGAGGTCTATGCGGGCGGCAATTCACCCACAGTTTGCGCAACCGAACAAATTAACCAGGTCCGCATTTGTAGCGGTAGAGAGTGCTCAATGCCTTTTTGTGAAAACACGAATCTCCCCCGTCGCTCTTTGTTGGCCCTAAGCCTGCGAGCAGCTGTCATCTGTTTTTTGGGCTCCGCACCCTCAGTCTGGGCGCAAACCTCATCCTTCCCCATCACCGAGCAACAACGTGCCACCGCCGATCGGGTGGCCCAGGCCGGCGTACCCTTGAGCGAGTTGGCGCCCAACGCACCCGATTCGCACACCGTCAAGCCCGGCGACACTCTGTGGGATATTTCCAAGTTGTTTCTCACCAACCCTTGGCGTTGGCCTGAGCTATGGGGGATGAACCGTGATCAGATCAGCAACCCACATCTGATCTACCCGGGCCAAATGCTGGTGCTGGTCAAAATAGATGGCCGCGCGCAACTCCAGTTGGCGCAGCAGCGAGTCGGCGCTCAGGCCAGTGACGCAGATGG
This sequence comes from Roseateles oligotrophus, assembly GCF_025717515.1. GTDB lineage: Bacteria > Pseudomonadota > Gammaproteobacteria > Burkholderiales > Burkholderiaceae_C > Paucibacter_A > Paucibacter_A oligotrophus. The sequence goes on along the minus strand of NZ_JAJIRN010000007.1, from coordinate 32,990 downwards.
GTCGGGCAAGCTGTCGCCACGCATCCGCGTCGGTGACTTTGACGGCAACGCGATTACCGCGATTCCGCTCAATTTGATCGAGCCCTTTCTGAACGATGCGGTGGTGTTCGACACCGATGAATTGGCGACCGCGCCGCGCATCGTGGCCACACCAGAAGGCCGGGTGCTGTTGTCGCGTGGCGATTTGGCCTATGCGCGCGGCGATCTGAGCCAAGCCACCGATTACAGGGTGTTCCGCAACACTCGTCCGCTTTTGGACCCCATCAGTCAAGAAATCCTCGGCTACGAGGCCCCTTATTTGGGCACGGCGGAGCTCAAAAGGCCGCAACAAAATAGTGAGCAGGCCGACGGCAAGATCGAAATCGTGCCCGCCACCTTGATGATCAAGGCGGTGCGTCAGGAGATCGGCATTGGCGACCGCCTATCGCCAATGCCTCAGCGCAGCTTCTCGCGCTATATACCGCATGCGCCCAACGCGCCGATCAAGGGTCAGGTTATTTCGATCTATGGCGAGGGTTTGAATGCGGGGCAGAACCAAATCGTGGCCCTGAACCGCGGTCGCCGTGATGGGCTGGAGCGCGGCCATGTGCTGGCGCTATGGCAACAGGGGCGCAGCATGGTCGACAGCACCAGCGACAAGCGTGAAATCATCAAACTCCCCGACGAGCGCCACGGTGTTTTGTTCGTGTTTCAGGTCTATGAGCGGGTCTCGTACGCATTGATCATCTCGGTCAAAGACCCCGTCAAGGCGGGGGACTCGTTCAGCCAGCCTTGACGAGACCCAAGAGCCTGACCTTTTGACCTAAGCCATGCTTGCTCGCGATGAATTAGCGGCTTGGCTTCGACTGCTGGAGACCCAGGGCATTGGCCTGGAAGCGGCGCGCCGGTTGCTGGCTCGAGCCGGTTCGGCGCAAGCTGTCTTTGATCTGCCCGGCGATGCTTGGCAGACCGCCTTGAACTCGGCGCAGCGCGAAGCATTGAGCCGGCCGCCGGAGCATTTGGACGCCCTGCTTGAGCTGACCTGGGAATGGTTGAACGCCGACTCCTCGCACGACATCATGCTGCTGGGAGATGCCGACTACCCAAGCGCCCTGCTGCAAACGGCCGACCCGCCACTCTTGCTCTATCTGCACGGGCGCCGAGAGCTCTTGGGGACGCCGGCCTTGGCCGTCGTCGGTAGCCGCAGCCCGACGGCACAAGGGTCGGACAATGCCCTCCAATTTGCGCAAGCCTTGAGCATGACCGGCTTGACCATCGTTTCCGGCTTGGCCCTGGGTATTGACGGGGCCGCTCACCAGGGCGCCTTGGATGGCGCGCTTGAAGGCGGCGCCAGCACCATCGCCGTGCTGGGCACCGGGCTCGACCAGATCTACCCCAAACGCCATCTGAAGCTGGGCCAAGAGATCATCGAGCGCGGCCTGTTGCTCAGCGAATATTCGCTCGGCACACCGGTCTTGCCGCCCAATTTTCCGCGTCGCAATCGGCTCATTGCCGGCCTGTCGCTTGGCTGCTTGGTGGTGGAGGCGGCGCTGAAGTCTGGTTCTTTGATAACCGCGCGGCTCGCCAGCGAAGCCGGGCGTGAGGTATTCGCCATTCCCGGCTCGATTCACTCCCCCTTGAGCCAGGGTTGCCATGCGCTGATACGACAAGGCGCCAAGCTGGTGGAACGGCTGGAAGACATTTTGGAAGAACTGCCGAGCCGCCCGGACGCGACGAACAAGCCACTCTCGGCACCTGCTCACGAGGCCGATTTGAGCCCGCAGCAGGGGCAGATTTTGAAGCTGATGGGCTTCGATCCGATTTCATTGGACGGTCTGGCGCAGCGTGGTGGCTGGCCCGTGGCCGATTTGAGCGGGCATTTGCTGGAGCTGGAATTGACTGGAGAAATAGCGCGCTTGGCCGGGCAACTTTTTCAACGTCGCAAGAAGGCATAAAACTCATCGATAGCCCAAATTCAAGCCAATCTAACCGTGCTGAGACGGTATTTTTCGGGCAAAAGGTCTAAAAGGCCTGCGGTATAGTTGGCCCATGTTTGACGTGCTGGTCTATCTCTACGAAACCTATTGGCGTCCGGATGCCTGCCCGGATCATGCCCAATTGACACGCAAATTGTCGGCCGTTGGCTTCGAAAGCGACGAAATTCAAGAGGCGCTGTCTTGGCTGGAAGGCTTGGCCGAGGGCGCCGCGTCCTATCAAGGCCAGCAAGGTGCCTTGAGTCTGCGGGTCTATTCGGAAGCCGAACTTGACCATCTGGGCGAGCCCTCGGTCGGTTTCATCAGCTTTTTGGAGTCGGCCGGCGTGCTGCCTCCACCGATGCGCGAAATGGTGATTGACCGCGGCATGGCCATCCCCGGCGCACCCATGGACCTTGAGGATCTCAAGATCATCGTCCTGATGGTCTTCTGGAGCCGCGGCGAAGAGCCCGATGCGCTGATTCTGGACGAATTGTTTGTGGCGCCCGAGGACAGGCTGATCCACTGAGAGGCCCAGCCTAGCCCGGCTCAGCTCAGCAGGCGCGCAGGGTCGACATCCAGCTTGGCCAGCGCATTGCGGGTTGCCTTGACGGTCAAGGACTCATCCTGCGCCGGCAACAACAAACCCGCCTGCAGGAAACCAGCCATACGACTCAGCTGGAACAAGACCCCACGCCCACTGGCTGTGACGAACAAGGCCATCTGGCGACGGCTGCCACGCCAAGCCAGTTGCACCGCCTCGTTGCGATTGCGATAGTCCAACATATACCAACCGCCGACCTGCAACTCTTTGGCCCAGGCCAGCATCGCCGGGCTGGGCTCCGAGCCGCCTTCGGCCACGACTTCCATACCCTCGGATTCATGGCCAGACAGGTCGCGCACCATCGATTGGTCGATGTTGATCTCGTCGCCGCCTTCGGGCAGCATGGCCTCAAGCGTCTCCAGTTGGTCCATCAACTCATCCAGACGCTCGCGTGGAATCTGCGCGCTCTTGGCGGTGAAGGCGGCTGCCAAGGCGTTATTGAGGGTGCGCACCTGTTCGTCCTGGCGCTCGATGGCCATGCCGGCCTGGCCCATTCCGTCGCGCAGGGTTTTGAGCAAAGGCGGCAGGCGGCGAATCACCTCGGCGCGTTCTTCGCGCGAAACCTTGGCACTGGCCGACCAGATCAGGTCGGCGGCGGCGCGCTTCATCAAACGTGTCGGCTCCGACTGCGCGCCGGCGCGCACGGCCGTCACGGCCAGCACATCGGCCCAGATGTGGAACAAAAATTCTCGCACGCCGTCTTGCACCGGCACCGCACTGAGCATCTTGCGCAACTCGATCGTGTACTGAATCGCCAACGTCTCGCGCTGTTCGACCTGCTGAGCCAAGGACACGCCATGCTTGGTGGTCTGGTTTTCGTTCTCGAAATAGTTGTCGAGGAACTTCTCGAATTCGGTCAGCACGGTCTGAAACACGCGCCTGCCCGTGTCGGGGTAGGCCTCGACCACCTGCACGACGCGTTTGATTTCACGCTCCAGCGGGTCCGGCCCGGCACCAGCGCCAGAGGTGGTGGCGACTCCACCACCCGCGCTGAAGCCCATCACGCAGGAACCCATTCGATCGATCAACTGACGCGCAGGATGGTCGATGGTGGCAAAGAAATCGGGCTCGCTGACCGCAACCCGCAAGACCGGCATCTGCAGGCGCGCGAACCACACACGCACCGTGGCCGGAATCCGCTCTTCCATCAAGATGCTTTGAAACATCATCGCCACCAATTCGATGGTTGCGCGCTCGGCCGGTGTCTCCGCAGCCTGCTTGAGGACTTGCTTGAAGGCTTGATTGCGGGTCTGCAACTCCTCCAGAATCTGTGGCGCTGCGGCTTCCGGCGCACCAGGCGTCTGCAGCGGCGCGCGTTGCAAGGCCTCTTGCGCATGTTTGATGGCCGAAGTCAGGCGCGGAGCAAGACCGCGACCGGTCGCTCCAGCTCCAGCTCCCGCTCCCGCTCCCGATCCAGGTATAGGCGCCAAGGCCGACCCACCACCGCTTATCGAGGAGGCGGGGTTGTCCAGTCGGGTGGCCGCAAAGGCCGGCACCTGCCCGCCCACAATCCTCTGCAATAGTTGCAATACTTCTTCCGCTTGGCTGCTGACCGGACTGCGCGCGGCGGCCGCCGCCGGGTGGGCGTCCGCTGCGGCGGCCGCCAAGCCTGAATTGGCTCGAATTACCCCGCCACGGAATTGCGCCTCGGCCGACTGCCCGGGATAAGCGGCGGTGCCGGCCGCCTGAGCGGCACGGCGGATAAAGGGCCGCAGATCAACTTCGGGCATCACCGACTGAGCGAGCAGCCAAGCATTGACCTCGTGATAGGCCTCGCCCAAAAGTTGGGCAAATTCCAGGTGCAAATCATTGCGCAGCATTTGCCAGTCGGAGTTGCTCAGGCCGCTGCGGGTCCAGGCATCCAGCACCAGCTTGGCCACCACATTGGCACGAAACAAATCCTGCGGCGCCAACTCGTCTTGCTGCTCCAGGATTTGCATACGCGTACGCAAATCCGTGAACTCCCAGCTTGCCTTGTCCATCATCGCCAGCGCCAAGCGCGAGGCGGTGATCTCCCGCTCAATGGTGTCGTCGTCGACCAGGCTCAGTGGGCCGGCGGACGACGCCCCATCGGCAGGCTTGCTCACATCAACGATGCCATACACGGCCGCATGACGAATGCCGCTGATGACCCCCGCCTGCCAAGCCGGGCCGTGGCGATTCCAGGACTGAATGCCATCACGGCGCGCGACCATCACCGCATATTCGGCCGACTGCAACAGCAACTTCGCGGCCGATTCATTGATCATCCGCCCCAACGTCACGATCCCGTTTACCAAGGCCTCGACGTAGATTCGCCGCGCTTGAGTAGCTAGAGCCTTGTTGCGAGCGACGACGGTCATAGTTCAGTGGGGGCAGCGAAGCAAGGTGAATGAAGCTGAAAGCACTCTACACCAAGGCCCCGGCGTTTGGATCATCAGGATCACCCTTGTTGACCGGCGTGCTGACCAGATCCTCGCGCTTGACGCCCAACCACATCGCAATCGCCGCGGCCACGAAAACCGAGGAGTAGATACCGAACAAGATGCCGATGGTCAGTGCAACCGCAAAGTAATGCAGCGTGGGGCCGCCAAAGATCAGCATCGACAACACCATCATCTGGGTCGAGCCGTGGGTGATGATGGTGCGGCTCATGGTGCTGGTGATGGCGTGGTCAATCACCTCATGCGTGGTCAGCTTGCGGTATTTGCGGAAGGCCTCGCGCACCCGGTCAAAAATAACCACCGATTCATTCACCGAGTAACCGAGCACGGCCAACACCGCCGCCAGCACCGAGAGCGAAAACTCCCACTGGAAGAAGGCGAAGAAGCCCAGGATGATGACCACGTCGTGCAGGTTGGCGATGATGCCGGCGACGGCAAATTTCCATTCAAAACGGAAGGCCAGATAAATCATGATGCCGACCACCGTGGCCAGCAAGGCCTTGGCGGCGTCTTGCGCCAACTCGGCGCCGACCGCTGGGCCGACCACTTCGCTGCGCGACAGCTTGATGGGCTCCACCCCGGCCGCCGTCGAACAGACCTGCTTGCTGATGGACTCGCCCTTGTCGCTGACGCTTTGACGCTGGCTGATCGTGCCCGCCTCGGCCTTGCACAACTCACCGAAAACCAGATCGACCTGCTCGGTCTGCTTGATGTCGGCGCGCAGCGGCAGGCGGATCATCACATCACGCGTGCTGCCGAAGTTCTGCACCTGCACCTCGCCAAAGCCGAGCTTTTCGACCAGCAAGCGGGTCTTCTCTATATTGGCCGCCTGCGCGTACTCGGCCTCGATCACCGTACCGCCGGTGAACTCGATTGAAAAATGCAAACCGCGGGTGATCAAAAAGAACACCGCAGCGGCAAAGGTCAGGAAGGAGATGACGTTGAAAATCAACGCATGCTTCATCAGCGGGAGATCCCGCTTGATACGGAACAGTTCCATTTTTCTAGCTCCGTCTAATCAGGTCTTGGCCACGGGCTGGTCGGCCGCGAGAACCTCGGTGGGTGGGATCCAAATCTGTCCGATCGACAGCGATTTGAGTTTCTTCTGACGGCCATACCAGAGGTTGACCAGCGCACGCGAGAACACGACCGACGAGAACATCGAGGTCAAGATGCCCAGGCAATGCACGATGGCGAAACCCTTCACCGGGCCGGAACCAAAAGCCAGCAGCGACAAGCCGGCGATCAAGGTGGTGACGTTGGAGTCAAGAATGGTGGCGAAGGCGCGCTCGTAGCCGATCGTAATCGCCCCTTGCGGGCTGGCACCGGCGCGCAACTCCTCGCGAATGCGCTCATTGATCAGTACATTCGAGTCAATCGCCATACCGAGCACCAGCGCGATCGCGGCGATACCCGGCAGCGACAGCGTCGCCTGCAGCATCGACAACAAAGCCACCAGCAAGAGCAGGTTGAAGCCCAGCGCCAGCGAAGAAATCGCGCCGAACAAACGGTAGTAAAGCGTCATGAAGATCGCCACGGCGACAAAGCCCCAGGTCACCGAGAGAATGCCCTTCTCGATATTCTCTTTACCCAGGCTTGGGCCGACGGTCTTTTCTTCGATGATTTCCATCGGCGCGGCCAGGGAGCCGGCGCGCAGCAGCAAAGCGGTGTCGCTGGCTTCTTGCGTGCTCATCGCGCCCGAAATCTTCACCCGTCCGCCACTCAACTCGCTGCGGATCACCGGCGCGGTGACGACCTCGCCCTTGCCCTTTTCGAACAAGATGATGGCCATGCGCTTGCCAATGTTCTCGCGCGACATGTCCTTCATGATGCGGGCGCCCTTGGCGTCCAGCGTCAGGTCGACCGACGCTTGCTGATTCTCGTCAAAACCGGGCTGTGCGTCGGTCAGGTTCTCACCGGTCAACACCACTTGCTTCTTGACGATGATGGGGCCGAAGCCGCGGTCGATAAAGCGCTCGGTGCCGAACGGCACCGGGCCACTGCCGGCCAGCGCGGCTTGCGCCTCGGCGCTGTCGTCGACCATGCGCAACTCCAGCGTCGCGGTGCGGCCGATGATGTCCTTGGCCTTGGCGGTATCTTGCACGCCGGGAAGTTGCACGACGATGCGGTCACGACCCTGCTGTTGAATCGTCGGCTCCGACACCCCTAGCTCATTGACCCGGTTGTGCAAGGTGCTGATGTTTTGCTTCAGCGCGGCGTCCTGAACGGCCACCATTGAAGCGGGCTTGAGGCTGCCGGTCAGACGTTGCTCCAGACCTTCGGTCGAAGCGGCCCACAGCACATCGCCGAGCTGCGCGCTAAGCAGGTCTTGCGCTTGTTTGAGCACAGCGGCGTCACGGAAGGCCACCACCACGTTGTTGCCGTCACGGCTGATGCCGGAGTGGCGAATGCCCTTGTCACGCAACATCGTGCGCACATCGCCGGTTAGCGACTCGGCCTTCTTGGTCAGCGCCGACTTCATGTCGACCTGCATCAAGAAGTGCACGCCGCCGCGCAAGTCCAGGCCCAGATACATCGGGAAGGCATGCAGGCTGGACAACCAATGCGGCGAGCGCGACAGCAGGTTCAGCGCGACGATATAGCTCGGGTCGGCCGGGTCGGTGTTGATCGCCTTGCTGATCGCGTCCTTGGCCTTGATCTGAGCGTCGAGGTCGGCAAAACGTGCCTTGATCGAGTTGCCCTCCATCTGCACAAAATCGGGCGTGATCTTGGCCTCGGCCAAGGCGGCGCTAACCCGGCTTTGCAGGCCCGAGTCGACCTTCAGCGTGGCCTTGGCGCTCGACACCTGCACAGCCGGCGCCTCACCAAAAATATTGGGTAAGGTATAGATGGTGCCAACGAGCAACGCGAAGACAAGGATCGCGTACTTCCACAGCGGATAACGGTTCATGGTGCTTCCTCTCTGACCCTGCCACGCTGGCTGCTTGGCGCTGCTGCACCAAACCATGCGTTGCTGGGGGCGCTGCCCGGCCGATCAAGCGGCATTCGGGCAGCATGGCTAAAGGTCTTACTTGACGGTGCCCTTGGGCAAGACCTGCACCACCGCGCCGCGCTGCACTTGCAGCTCGACACCGGAGGCGACTTCGATCGAGATGAAGCTCTCACCCAGCTTGGTGATCTTGCCCAGCAGACCGCCGGTGGTCACGACTTCGTCGCCCTTGGCGATCGCTTCGATCATGGCCTTGTGCTCTTTCTGGCGCTTCATCTGTGGACGGATCATCACGAAGTACAGCACCACAAACATCAGCACCAGCGGCAGCATGCTCAGCAAACTGGACTCGGTGCCACCTGAAGCGGCCGGAGCGACCTGGGCAAAAGCATTGGAAATAAACACGACGGATCCCTTATGTATAAATGCGCCCCGAACGGGCAATGATCAGCGATCACCGCCCGCAGGCGAAAGAACGGCGGATTGTAAGCGCGCGAGCGGCCGTCGACCGGCCAAGCTCAGACCCCGACTTACCCGCAGCAATATGCGGTTGACAGAGGCATTCGGCAAGGCTACAGTTAAATATATCAACAGCATACCTGCGAGCAAATCATGTCACTGCCCCAAGCCAAAGCCAATCTGCCCCGCTGGACCGGCGTCTTCCCCGCCGTCACGACCAAGTTCAAGCCCAATGAGGATCTGGACGTCGCCGAGATGGAACGTCATTTCGAATTCCAGATCGCCAACGGCGTTGACGGTCTCGTCACCGGCGGCTCGCTCGGCGAAGCCAGCACCCTGACGCTGGAAGAAAAGCTTGAGGTCGCGGCCATTGCGGTCCGCGTCGCCGCCGGCCGCGTGCCTGTCCTGGCCAATGTGTCGGAAACCAGCACCCGCAACGCGCTGCGCTATGTCGAGGGCGCTGCGCGCATCGGCGTCGAGGGCCTGATGCTGATGCCGGCCGTCTTGTACCCGGCCGATACCCGCGAGGCGATCGCCAATGTGCGCACCATCTGCGCCGCCGCCGCGCTGCCGACCATGCTCTATAACAACCCGGTGTCTTACCGGGTCGATCTGAAGCCGGAGGACATGGTCGAGTTGGCCGACTGCGAATGGCTGGTCGCGATCAAGGAGTCGACCGACAACATCCGCCGCGTCACCGACCTGCGCAACGTCCTGGGCAATCGCTACCAGCTCTTCATCGGCGTGGACGACCTCAGCTTCGAAGCCTTGGCACTGGGTTGCGACGGTTTGTTGGCCGGCCTGTGCGATGCCTTCCCGGCCGAAACGGTCGCCATCTACAAGCTGATGCGCGCCAAGCGCTATGACGAGGCGCTGAAGATCTATCAATGGTTCATGCCGCTGCTGCATCTGGACGTGCATGCCAAGCTGGTGCAGAACATCAAGCTGGCCGAGGCGATGGCCGGTGTCGGCAACGAAAACGTGCGCCGTCCGCGCCTGCCCCTGGTCGGCGAGGAGCGCGCACGCGTGTCGGCCATCATTCAGCGCGGCCTCGATACAAGGCCCGACCTGAGCCGTTTGTTCTAAGGTTTGTCCTAAGCTCGGCCTTGCCTTGGGTGGGTCGGAGCCTGCGATGATGTCGCCACGATGAAATCAGCCGCAAGCAACTCCCCCACCCACGACATGAGCGACACGAGCGACACCCCCGACAAGCGTCGTTATGCCGATCAGGCCTATGACAAACTTGAGTCGATGATTTCGACTCTGGTATTGCGGCCCGGTGCGCCCATCGTCGAGTCCGAGTTGATCGAACACACGGGCCTGGGCCGCACGCCCACGCGTGAGGCCTTGATGCGCTTGGTTGCCTGCGGTCTGATCGTGCAGCAACCGCGCCGGGGTTTATTAGTCAGCGACATTCGATTGGCCGAGCACCTCGACCTGATCGAAGCCCGCCGGGTGCTGGAGCGCTTGATCGCCGGCACCTCGGCGCGCCGCGCCACGCCGCAGCAGCGCGAGGACTTGCTCGCCTGCGCGCAGCAGATGGCGGCCGCGGCCCAGGCCTCGGATTTGACGGCCTATATGCAGGCCGATCAGGCGCTTGACCATGTCAACCATGCCGCCTGCCGCAACCCGTTTGCGGTCGCGGCGGTGATTCCGATGACGATTCAATGCCGGCGTTTTTGGTACGCCTATCAACACCAGGGCGATATGAGCGAGGGCGCACGCTGCCATTTGGCGCTGGCGCAAGCCATCGCTGCCGGTGAGCCGACCAAGGCCGCCGCCGCGTCCGACGCGCTGATGGACTATCTGCGTAAATACGCGCAGGCCGTCATTGCCTAACCATGAATTAACCTACACCCATGCGCTTCATTGACTCCCACACCGGCGGCGAGCCGACCCGCATCTTGATCTCCGGTGGCCCCGATCTGGGCCAGGGCAGCATGACCGAGCGCCTGGCGATATTTCGCGAGCAGCATGACCGCTGGCGCAGTGCGGTCGTCAACGAACCGCGCGGCTCCGATGTCTTGGTCGGAGCGCTCTTGTGTGAGCCGGTGGATCCGGCCAATGCCTGCGGCGTGATCTTCTTCAACAACGTCGGCTATTTGGGCATGTGCGGCCACGGCACGATTGGCCTGATCGCCACGCTGGCCTATTTGGGCCGCGTCAGCCCGGGCGAGCACCGCATCGAAACCCCGGTCGGCGTCGTCACGGCCACGCTGGCCGCCGACGGCAGCGTCAGCGTCGCCAATGTGCCGTCCTATCGGCATGCCAGTCGCGTGGCGCTGGATGTACCCGGCCATGGCTTGCTGCATGGCGATGTGGCCTGGGGCGGCAACTGGTTCTTTCTCTGCGCCGACCATGGCTTGACGCTCAGTCTGGCCCATGCCGAGGACTTGACCGACCTCGCCTGGCGCATCCGTCAGGCACTGCAAGCCCAAGGGATTTGCGGCGCCGACGGCCAAGAAATTGACCATATCGAGCTGACCGGCCCGGCCCAAGACCCGGCCAATGATGGCCGCAATTTTGTGCTTTGCCCCGGCAAGGCCTATGACCGCTCGCCCTGCGGCACCGGCACCAGCGCCAAGCTGGCTTGCCTTGCGGCTGACGGCAAATTGGCACCGGGTCAGGTCTGGCGCCAGGAGAGCGTGATCGGCAGCGTGTTTGTAGCCGACTACCGTCCTGGCAGCGGGACCGAAATCCTGCCCTGCATCCAGGGCCGCGCCTACGTCAATATGGATGCGAATCTGGTGTTCCAAGCCGGTGACCCCTTCGCCTGGGGCATCGCCGTTTGAGTAGCAGCGCCGGCATCAAGCAGCGCCGCACGGCCGATGCGCTGATCGTCGGCGCCGGCATCATCGGCGCTGCCTGCGCGCGCGCCTATGCGCGGCTTGGCCTGTCGGTCTGCGTGATCGAGCCCGGCGCGATCGGCGGCGGCGCGACGGCCGCAGCGATGGGCCATTTGCTGGTCGTCGACGACGAGGCTGGCGGCACTGACGCCGAATTCCAGCTGACCCGGCGCAGCCAGCAACTCTGGCAGCAATGGCTGGACGAAAACGCCGATCACCCGGCGCAGTCCGAGCATCAGGCCTGCGGCACCTTGTGGATTGCCGCCGACGCCGAAGAGCTGGCCTTGGCCGAACGCAAACAAGCCTGGTTGGCCGCGCGTGGCTTGGCCGCCGAGATATGGAGCGCGGCCGACTTGGCGCGTGCCGAGCCGATGCTGCGCCAGGGCCTGGCCGGCGCGCTGCATGTGCCCGGCGATGCGCGCGTCTATCCGCCCAAGGTGGCGGCTCGCTGGCTGGCCGAGGCCCGCGCCGAAGTGATAGAGGGTCAGGTCTTGTCCTTTGATGGCGCCAGCGTCTTGCTGGCCGATGGCCGTCGCCTGTGGGGCGCGATGACTGTCTTATGCGCCGGACTGGCCAGCCAAGCCTGGTTGCCGCCCGGCTGGCTGACGCCAAAGAAAGGCCATTTGGCCATTACCCAGCGCTATCCGGGCCTGGTCAGTCATCAATTGGTCGAGCTGGGCTATATCAAAAAAGCCCATTTGACTGATCAAGACACGGTGTCCTTCAATGTCCAGCCACGCCCGGGTGGGCAATTGCTGATTGGATCCTCACGCCAGATTGGCCGCAGCGACCGCGAGCTTGACCCGGCCATCTTGCAAGACATGTTGCGCCAGGCCTGCGGCTATTTGCCGGGTCTGCGCGACTTGAGTCTGCTGCGCTGCTGGACCGGCGCGCGCCCCGCCAGCCGGGATGGTCAAGCCATCATCGGCGCCCATCCCGAGCTCAAACGCGTCTGGTTAGCCACCGGCCACGAAGGCCTGGGCATCACGACCTCGCTGGCCACGGCCGAGATGCTGGCGGAGTTGAGTTTGGGCACCGCGCCGCAAATTGACGCGACGCCGTTTTCGCCGAGTCGCTTCGCATGAATCAGCCCTTGTTAACTACCCAAATCACCGTCCACGTCAACGGTCAGGCCAGCCGGGTTCCACTCGGTTGCAGCGTCGCCGCCGCACTCGCCCACGCGGGCCAGAACGGCACACGCCGCTCGCTCACGGGCCAGCCGCGCTCGGCCTTCTGCGGCATGGGGCAATGCCAGGAATGCCGCGTCAGCATTGACGGCATGGCTAACCGACTCGCTTGCCTAACGCCGGTGAAAGACGGCATGAAGATCGAAACCGAAACATGAAGACCCTGCGCGCAGATGTGATCATCGTGGGCGCCGGGCCGACCGGAATTGCCGCCATTGGCCCGCTGCTAGCGGCCGGCCGCAGCGTCATCTGGATCGATCAAGGCGTCAGGCCGGGCGGGCAAATTTGGCGCGCCGGCGTCGCCCAACCCTGGGCGAAACAACTCGCCGCCCTGCTGCCGCATTCGTCCCTGCGCTGCTTGTTCGGCCACGCGGTCATCGCGGCCGAGGGCGGCGGGCGCCTGCGTTTGCAAAATCTGCTTGATCCCGGCGCCGCCGCGGTCTTGGTGCAGGCGCCGCAAACGCTGCTGGCACTCGGCGCAAGGGAACGCTTTTTGCCCTTTCCTGGCTGGACTTTGCCCGGCGTCAGCGGCGCGGGCGGCCTGCAAGCCTTGATCAAAAACGGTTGGCCGATAACCGGCAAACGCGTCGTGTTGGCCGGTTCCGGGCCCTTGTTGCTGGCGGCCGCCGATACCGCCCGCGCGGCCGGCGCCAAGCTGATCTTGGTTGCCGAACAGGCAAGCCGCAAGTCCTTGGCCGGCTTTGCCGCCCGGCTCCCCTTGGCCAAGCTCGGACAAGCGGCCGGCCTGGCTTGGCGGCTGCGCGGCACGCCCTATTTGCCCGGCACCTGGGTCGTCCGTGCCCTCGGTCAAGCGAAGCTCGAAGCCGTGCTGCTGAGCGACGGCGCCAAGCAATGGGAGTTGCCCTGCGAGGCACTCGGCGTCGGCTTCGGCCTGCTGCCGAACACCGAGTTGGCCGAGCTGCTGGGTTGCCGCGTCGAGGCCGGCGCGATCGCCATTGACAGCAATTTTCAGACTTCAATGGCAGGCGTCTACGCGGCCGGCGAATGCACCGGCATTGGCGGTGTCGACAAAGCGCTGGTCGAGGGGCAAAGCGTGGCCCTGGCCCTGCTTGCTCGGTTAGACACATCCGGCAGCCTGAGACGACGCCGAATTCAGGTCGGGCGTTTCGCTGCGGCCTTGGAAAAGGCCTTTGCCCTGCGCCCCGAACTGCTTCAATTGGCCGATGCCAAGACAATGATCTGCCGCTGCGAGGATGTCAGCCTGGGAGATCTGAAAAGTCAGCGCAGTTGGCGCGATGCCAAGCTGCAAACGCGCTGCGGCATGGGCGCCTGCCAAGGCCGTATTTGCGGGCCAATCACGCAGACCCTGCTCGGCTGGCCGGCAGCCCAAATGGGGCGCGGCGTTCGGGCGCCATTGCAGCCCACGCCGCTGGCCTGCCTGCTTGACGACTAAGCGGAGTCCGAGCGGCGAGTCATCACCGCGTCATCAAATTGCGCCCTAATGGCAGACTGCCCTGCGTCGGCCGCTTGAATCGGTGGACGCCTCCATCCGCTCGCGCAAACCGGCTCTCATGTGGACTCCTGAACGTCACGACCGCATCATCTCGCTTTTGCAGCAACGCCAGCGCCTGACCACCGACGCGTTTGCGCTTGAGCTGGGCGTATCCAAGGAAACCGTTCGGCGGGACCTGATTGAACTTGAATCGAATGGCAAGCTCAAGCGCATGCATGGCGGTGCCGTGCCCTGCGTGCAGCCGGTCGAGACCTTGGCCGAGGCCAGCTACCTTGAGCGAGGGCGACTGCATCAAGCCGAAAAGCGCGCCATCGCACGCACCGCCGCTGCACTGATTGAGGCGGGTAGCACTTGCTTCATCGATGCGGGTTCAAGCACCAACGCCTTGGCCCAGGCAATGCTGGGCAGCAAAGGGATCCGCGTCATCACAAATTCGGTCGAGGTGGCGAGAACGCTGGCGAGCAGCACCGCGATTGAGGTTCACCTGCTCGGTGGCCAATTGCAAACCGATGTGCCCGCCACCAGCGGTGAATTCACCGTCAGCGAAATCGCCCGCTTTCACGCCGATTACGCGGTGATTTCACCCACGGCCTTGAACCCGGAGCATGGCGCGCTGAACTACGCCTGGCATGAGGCCAGCGTGGCCCGAGCCATGCTCGCTCATGCGCGCCACAGCATCATGCTGGCCAATGCTCACAAGCTCGGCCAAGGCAGCCGGGTGCAAATTTGCACGGCTGCGTCGATTGACTCTTTGGTGACCGACCACCAAGCCGAGCCGGCCATGCTGGAGCGTCTGCGCAAGTCCGGCATTAAACGGGTGATCAGCGCAGGCGCCTGACGGCTCGCAGGACAAAGCGCCCCGCCTGCGCACCACAACCCAGTGGTGGGTCGGGTTAAATACTGTCCTTGGGTTTTGCGCAACCGGGTTTGCAAACCACCTCGGTGCGACCCAATACACGCTTGGACTGCAGATTATTTGGCGTGCGGTGCTTGCCGCATTTAAAGCAAGAGCGGGTATGACCGCTGCCCAGAAACGGCGACCCGCCCAGTTTCGACTCATAGCGCAGGCCGTTGTCGCTGACGCTGGTGTAGGTGTCTTTACTCATTGTTGTCACTCCTTAGCCTTGCCGACCCGCGGCGCGAGGGGCGCGACGGGCCCGATATGCGTTGACTACTCCCATCCCTCAACACAATAGTAGGCGGCAGATATGGCAATTGACTACCTCGCTTGCCCCATGTTTTGTCACAATTCGGGTAAGTCATACCGCCTATTTAGGGGATTACTACGGCGGTTCGAGTGAGTGCAAGCCCAAGTCCCGCCATTGCGCCTTTACACGCACAATGGAGGGGCTTGTTTTGCGAGCGAATTTGCAAGTAGGCAGCAAAGATATTCGAACCGCCCCCCCTTCCCTGAGCCCCTAGAACCCCCTCCATGGCCAAGCTATTTTTTCGTTATGCAGCAATGAATGCAGGCAAGTCGACCGCCCTGCTGCAGGTGGCCCACAACTACGAAGAGCGCGGGCATAGCGTGCGCCTGTTTACCGCCCGAGTAGATGACCGCTATGGCGGCGGCCATATCACCTCCCGGCTAGGGCCGCAGCGCGAGGCCGAGTTGTTTGGACCCGAGACCGATTTCCTGGCGCTCAATGCAGCGCGGCCCGGCGTCGCCTGCCTGTTGATAGACGAAGCGCAGTTCCTCAACAAGGCGCAAGTCTGGGCGCTGCATGAGTTGGCACATATCAACAATCTGCCGGTGATTTGCTATGGCCTGCGGACCGATTTCCAGGGCGAGTTATTCCCCGGATCGGCCAGCCTTTTGGCCTTGGCCGACGAGATGGACGAGATGAAGACCATCTGCGACTGTGGGCGCAAGGCAACAATGAATATGCGTGTCGACGCCAACAACCGCAAGGTCACCGTCGGGGACCAGGTCGAAATTGGCGGAAATGCCCGCTACCGGGCCGTCTGTGGGCGCTGCTTCAGGCAGCTTTGATTGAACACGGCCTCGCCGGGCCGTTTTGTTCAATCGTCAAGCCGTCACGGCTTGGTCAACAGCTCATCCAGCTCCTTGCAGGTCGGGGAGCACACTGGTTGAGATTTGCCCAAAAGCTTCTTGGACTTGAGCATCGCGCGCGGACGATGTTTGCCGCACAAAAAGCACGACATGGTCGCGGCACCAAAGGATGAGGTCGCCGCAAATGGCGAACCCGGTGCTTTTGAGCGGTAGCGCAGTCCATCAGCTTCGATGGTGGTTTTAGTACTGTCCTTGGCCACGTCGGTCCTGATAGTGAGTTAGAAAGAGCCTAGCTTGAACACCCACCCAGATTTTCCTCGATCCGAGTCGGCGCATCTTGCAGACCCCCTATTTTCCACTATCTGGAGCCTGTTCTCACATCCAGTTCGCTCCGAGTCCCCTCAGAGCGAGGGAGGGGATTCCCTAGTTGCGCCAAATTCAGAGTTGATTCGACGAGGCAACCGGGCGCCGACCCGGGTTCAACCGCCGATAAAATGCGGCACTCGCCGCTCCTGCCAAGCCGCCACGCCCTCGGCCAGATCGAGGGAAAGATTGGCATGGGCGATGTCGGCCTGCAGCGCCGACGCATCCAAGGCGCCGCAGGCAATCGCGTTCAAATGCTTCTTCATGCCCAGCAAGGCGAGCGGCGCCATCGCCAGCAAATCGGCGACCAAGGCCTCGGCCGCCTGATCAAGCTCGGCGCCGCCGGCCAACATCTGGTCAAGAAAGCCACAGGCCAACATTTGCTTGGCGTCCAGCGTGGCGCCGGCCAACAAGACCCGTTTGGCCCATTGCAGGCCGAGTCGGCTGACATAACGCTGCAGGCCGCCGCGGTAGAAATGCAGGCCCAAGCGTGCCGCCGGCACAAACATCTCGCAGGCGGCCGCACCCAAGCGGAAGTCACAAGCCAGCGCCAAGTCGGTCGCGCCGCCGTAAAGTCCGCCTTGAATCTTGGCCACCGTGATCGGTCTAGCCGCCTCCCAGTCATCCGCCAAGGCCTCGAACAAGGCACCGGCATTCACACCGGGCACTGCCGCAATATTGAAGCCGCTGCAAAAGTAGCGGCCTTCACCGCTCAGCAGCAAGACCCGCACCGCACTCGTCTGATTGACCTGATCGACCTGTGCACGCAGCGTGCGCAAATCTTCGATCTCCAGGCGATTGGCCAAACGCGGCCGGCGCAAGGTGATGCGGGCGATGTGGCCGTCGATGTTCAGCAATGGGGCGAGACCGGTCATGGCGGGGAATCAGTAAAGAGTCAGCGCAGTCTAGCCTTGCTTCCCCGACAAAAAACCTCAAGAGCCGCTGCGCCGGCGCAGTACCAGCGAGATTGCGGCAAACATCGCCTCGAACAAGAGCGCCAGCGCGGCAGCCGGCAAGGCGCCGGCCAGCAGCAGATCGCGGTCATTCAAGGCCAGGCCGGTAACGATGCGCTCGCCCAAGCCACCGGCGCCGATGAAGGCAGCAATCGTCGCCGTGCCAACCGCGATGCTGGTCGCTGTGCGGATGCCGGCCAACACCATCGGCAAGGCCAGCGGCAACTCGATCAGGCGCAGGCTTTGCCAAGGCGTCAGGCCCAGCGCCATGCCTGCCTGCTTGAGCCCCGCCGGCACCTCGGCCAAGCCCGTGCAAGTGTTGCGCATGATGGGCAGCAAGGCGTAAAGCGTCAGCGCCAGCATCGCCGGCAGGCTGCCGATGCGCTCGACCCAGGAGATCAGCGCGGCCAGCAGCGCCAGCGAGGGCACCGTTTGCAGCAAGCCGCAAGCGCCCAGCAGCAAGCCACGCAGACGCGCATGCGGCGCCGCCAGCAGCGCCAGCGGCAAGCCGACCAAGCTCGCCAGCCCAACCGAGGACAAGACCAGGCTCAGATGTTGCAAACTCAAGCGGAGTAAATCGGGCCCGAACAACTTGCTCCAAAAACCGACCTCGGCAGCCTCTGTTTTCGCAGCCGGCAACAGCCGCTCGGCCGCAATAAGCTCAAAGCTCTTACCCTGCAATTCGGCTTTGGCATTCATGCCTATCATCGCGGCCTCGTCGATGCTGCCTGCCAGGCCTTGCAGCGCGCGCCAAGCGACGGGAAAGCGCCGAGGCACATCGAGCCGGTACAAGACAAGCGCGTCATAACGCGGAAAATACGCGCCATCATCTTGCAGCACACGCAGGCCCAGATGCGAGATCTTGGCGTCGGTCGTGTAAATGTCGATCACGTCGGTCTGGCCGGCGCTCAAGGCATCGTAAGCGAGGCCATGGTCGAGGCCGGTCGGCTGCTGCGGCAAACCATAACGCTTGGCCAAACCGGGCCAACCATCGGCGCGGCCAATGAACTCATTGCTCAGGCCCAGACGCAAGCCGGGCTGCCCGGCCAGATCGGACAGCTTGCTCACGCCCAGGGCCTGCGCCCGGTCAGCCCGCATCGCCAGCGCATAGCCATCATTGAAACCCAAAGCGATGTCAACACCCAGACCCAGCGGTTTCAGTTGCTCACGCATGACGGCCAAAGTAGACGGGGTCTTGTTCTTGAGAATTTCCTGGTCTATGGTGCCGGCATATTCGGGATAGAGGTCAATGCTGCCGGCCTGCAAGGCGGCATAGACGATGGCCGTGTTGCCCAGGCCGGCCAACACCTCGACCTTGCCGGCCTCGCCATTCGCCTGTGCCGTTTGTGCCGTCTGCGCCAACACATGGGCCAAGATGTAGGACTCGGTGAAACGTTTGGAGCCAATACGCAGCACATCACCGGCCGCCCAGGACCAGGAAGCTGCGAGCAGCAGGCAAATCCCCAACAAATATTTTTTAGAATTCATGCGAACTCAATCCAAGCAAACGCTGCAAACCGCTGCGGCCACGCTGGGTAAGGCGCAAGGCGCGGCTGTCCAACTCGCTCTCGACCCAAGCCTCGGCGAGCATTAGCTGCAGCCAGGCGGCGCCCAAAGCCCCGCCGAGATGCGGGCTGCGCACGCTCCAATCCATGCAGGCGCAGGCGAGCCGCCGCCTTGTAGACCGGGCGGCCGTGACATCCAGGCCCAGCGCGGCAAAACCTGCTTCGCCGGCCCCGCTGAGCGTGTAGGCGCGCGGCAGTTCGGTATCGACTTCCAACCAGGCCTTGCCCAAAACATGGTCATGCAGGCGCACGGCCCATTCGCCGGCCAGGTGGTCATAGCAGCGGCGAGCTTCACGCATGGCTGGCGGCGTGCTTGGCTCAAACGCCTTCGGCGCGCTGCCGGCGCTACGCCCTGCCAGCACCAGCATCGCCTCCAAGGCCGCCCCAACCTCGCCACCGGCCAGCTTGTAGTAACGGTGGCGCCCCTGCGATTGGCATTCGATCAAGCCGGCGCTGTTCAAGCGCGCCAGATGCGCGCTTGCGGTCGAGGCCGCCACCTCGCCCACCGCCGCTAACTCGGTGGCCGTACGGGCATGGCCGTCCATCAAGCAGCAGAGCATGCGCGCCCGCGCCGGCTCGGCCATGCTTTGGGCCAGTTCGGCCAAGGCCATGTCGGCAAAGTTTTGCTTGTCATCCATGCTTCGATGCTAAACGAAGCGTCGCGCTGCCAAAGAGATGACACTGACTCCATGACCTGCCCCTACCAAGCCCCCCACCCTGCGCTGACCGCGCTGACCGCCGCCGCGTCGCCCGACACCGCCGCGATGCAATCCTTTTATCGCGAGCTGAGCAAGCGCAGTACCTTGCAGTTTGATCCGGCGTCAAGCTGCTGGATCGCCGCCAGCCCGGAACTGGCGCTGGCCGCGCTGCAGCACGATGATTTGGGCGTACGCCCGCCGGGACAAGCCGTTCCACCCAACCTGCAAGGCCGGCCTTTCGGCGCCGTCTTCGCCCGCTGGTTGCGCATGCGTGATGACGGACCGCGCGAAGCCGAGAAGCTTGCCGTGCAAGCGGCGCTTGATGGCCTTGAACCTGCCCTGGTGCGGCAAGTCGCCGAGCGCCAAGCCGGCTTGGCGCTGCAGTTGGACTGGCGCCACTGGCAATGGGCCAGCCTGCCCTGCACGGTGGCCGGCCTGCTTGGCACCACCTTCAGCCACGCGACCGAGCAGCAAGCCCTGCTGGCAAATTTGGCGGCCTTGGCGCTCGCCTTGAAGCCGCAAGCGGACCCCGCCGCACTGGAGCAAGGCGACCGGGCCATGGCCGCTATTTTGGCCTTGCTTGACGGCGCGGCGCCGGGCCCCTTGGCGCAGGCGCTGCAAGCCCAGGCGCGGCTAATGGGCTTGGCCGAGACCGCCGACTGGTGGCAGGCGCAAGCGCTGGCCTTGCTGTGGCAAGGCTACGAGGCCGGAGCCGGCCTGCTCGGCCTTGGCCTGTTGGCAGCCACCCATTCAAGCGCCTCCGCCCCGCGAGATTTGGCGGCCTGCACCGACTTGCTCAAGACCGTCGGCCGCCAGCCCGGCGCCATTCATCACACCCGTCGCTGGGCCTTGCGCGACTGCGTGCTGGCCGGCCAGCCATTGCGCGCCGGTGACGCCCTGTTGGTGATCTTGGTCGGCGGAGCAGACCCCAAAGCCGAGCCCTTGGGCTTTGGCAGCGGCCGCCACCGCTGCCCCGGCATCACGCTGACCCTGAACGCCGGCGCGGTGGCTTTATGGCTCGCCATGCAGCAACCTACCCCTCAACAAACGCCGCGGTGCGCAGGCTTTCAAGCGCTGGCCAATGCCCGCATTCCCATCTTGAACAACTTCGAATCCGAGCAGGAGCAGACATGATCGCCGTCATCTTCGAAGTCAGCCCCCGACCCGAACACTATCAAGAATATTTGGATCTGGCCGCCGAGTTGCGCCCCTTGCTGCAAGAGATCGATGGCTTCCTCAGCATCGAGCGCTTCAGCAGCCTGAGCGAGCCGGGCAAGCTGCTGTCGCTGTCCTTCTGGCGCGACGAGGCGGCCGTGGCCGCCTGGCGCAATCTGGAACAGCACCGCAGCACGCAGGCATTGGGACGAGGCCATGTGTTCGCCGACTACCGACTGCGCGTGGCCGAGGTGCAACGCGACTACGGCCTGCATCAACGTGAACAGGCGCCTAGCGATAGCCGCCGCGTCCATTCAGCCCCGAACGACTGATACGCTCAAGGTCCACGGAGGATCTCTTATGCGAGCGAAATTGATAGTCTTGCTGGCGCTGGCTTGGCCGGCTTATGTGGCGGCTGACGCGATCGGCGAGGTCGATACCGTCTTCAAATTCATAGGCCCCGATCACAAAATCGTCGTCGACGCCCATGACGACCCCAAGGTAGCCGGCGTCACCTGCTATGTATCGCGGGCCAAGACCGGCGGCATCAAGGGTGGCCTCGGTCTGGCAGAAGATAAGTCCGAGGCCTCGATTGCCTGCCGCCAAACCGGCGTCATCGTTTTTGCCAAGGCATTGCCGCAGCAGGAGGAGGTTTTCAATGAACGTGCATCGCTGATCTTCAAAAGGCTGCGCATAGTTCGCATGGTTGACGTGAAACGCAACACGCTGGTCTATCTGACCTACTCCGACCGCGTGATCGAAGGCTCGCCGCAGAACAGCATCAGCGCCGTGCCGGTCGATCGCGGCACGCCAATTCCGCTCAAATAGCGAGCAGCCGTACTTGTAAGCTGGCCGCGCTTACTCTACGCTGGAGTTTGCGCCGGGGAGCCGCTTGACTGACCCGGCACTGGAATAGATGTCCATGCATCCGATCGCAAAGGAGCGCGTCATGCCCAGTCCCAGCAGTCCTTCAACGCAGAGTAGCAGCAGCCCTGGCATAGCGGCGATTCGCACGCTGGCCTTGGTCGGGCCGGCCGGGGCCGGCAAGACCAGCTTGCTGGAGGCGCTGCTGCTGCAGGCCGGCAGCATTGCCCAGGCCGGCAGTGTCGAGCGCGGCACGACCATCAGCGACTACGACCCGCTCGAGCGCAAGCTGCAGCACTCGCTGCACACGGCGCTGGTGCATATCGACCACGGCGGCATTCGTATTCACGCGATCGACACGCCCGGCGCGGCCGACTTCATTGGCCAATCACTGCCTGCCCTGGAGGCGGCGGACACGGCGGTGGTGCTCATCAACGCCCAGAACGGCATTGAAATGATGGCCTCCAAGATGATGGAGACCGCCGCCCAGCGCGGCCTGTGCCGGCTGATCGTAATCAACAAGATCGACGCACTCGAGCTGGATCTGCCCGCCTTGCTGGAGCAGCTGCGCGAGGTCTTTGGGCGCCAATGCCTGCCCTTGAATTTACCCGCGGCCGGCGGCAGCCGCGTGCTGGACTGCTTTTACAACATCACCGGCCGGGCCGATTTTTCATCGGTGGGAATCGCGCATCAGGCCTTGGTCGAGCAGGTGGTTGAAGTGGATGCCGCTTTTGTAGAGCGTTACCTGAACGAAGGCGATATCGACCCGCGCGAGTTGCATGGCCCGCTTGAGCAGGCCTTGCGCGAGGGCCATCTGATCCCGGTCTGCTTCACCTCGGCGCGCAGCGGGGCCGGCGTGGCCGAGTTGCTGGATGTGATCGAACGCCTGCTGCCGAATCCGGCCGAGGGCAATCCACCACAATTCCTGCGCGCCACAGGCGCTGGCGAGGCCGAGCCGGCTAACCAGCGCATGCAGGCAAGACCCGACCCCAGCGCCCATGTGCTGGCCCATGTCTTCAAGGTGGTGAGTGACCCCTACCTGGGCAAGATGGGTGTGCTGCGCGTGCACCAGGGCACGCTGACGCGCAATAGCCAGCTCTTCGTGGGCCACGGCCGCAAGCCCTTTCGCGTCGGCCACCTTTTTATGCTGCAGGGCAATAGGCACATCGAGGTCGAGCAGGCCTTGCCGGGCGACCTCTGCGCGATTGCCAAGGTCGAGGAGCTGCATTACGACGCGGTGCTGCACGACGCGCCCGAGGATGAGCATATCTTTTTGAAGCCGCTGGGCTTTCCGGTGCCGGTACATGGACTGGCCATCAGCCCGGCCCGCCATGGTGACGAACAAAGGCTCTGGGAGATCCTCGGCCGCCTGGTTGACGAAGACCCCTGCCTGAAGCTCGAGCACAGTGGCCAGACCAATGAAACCGTCGTCTACGGCCTGGGCGAGCTGCATCTGCGCATGTTGCTGGAGCGGCTGCGCGAGAGCTACAAGTTCGAGGTCTTGACGCAGCCGCCCCGCGTCGCCTATCGCGAGACCATCTCGACGGCGGCCGAGGGCCATTACCGGCACAAGAAGCAAAGCGGCGGCGCCGGGCAATTTGGCGAGGTCTATTTGCGGGTGGAACCGCTGGCGCGGGGCGCGGGCTTCGAGTTCGTCGATGCGGTGAAGGGTGGAACCATTCCGGCTCAGTACATGCCGGCGGTGGAAAAAGGCGTGCGCTCCGCGCTGGAAAGCGGGGTGGTGGCCGGTTTCGCCTTGGTCGATTTGCGTGTCACGGTGTTTGATGGCAAGCATCATTCCGTCGACAGCAAGGAAATCGCCTTCGTCACCGCCGGCCGGCGCGCGCTTATCGCCGCCGTGCGTGAAGCGCGTCCGTTGCTGCTGGAGCCCATGGTGCAGATCGAAATCAGCTCGCCCGCCACGGCGATAGGCGACATCACCGGCGACTTGGCCGCCCGCCGGGGTCAGGTCAACGGCACCAGCTCGGCCGTACCCGGCACCCTCATCGTGCAGGGCTTGGCACCCCTGGCCGAACTGTCCAGCTACCAGACCCGCCTCAACGCGATGACCAGCGGACAAGGCCGCTACACCTTGCTGCTGTCGCACTATGAGGTGCTGCCGCCGAATACTCAGGCGCAGCTGATCGCCGCATACAAAACCGCTGACGAGCAGGACTGAGTGGCCGAGGGGGAGGGAAACCTGCGCCGGAATGTGAGCAAGAGGCTACATCTTTAGCCGCTGAATTGCGTTGCCGTAGGCGGCCGCGAGCACCGAAGCTTTATCATACGCAGATGTCATCCGCCCCTGTGGACGTCGCCCAGATCCGATTGGACAACGCGATGCTCCTGTTCGAAGAGTTCGTCACCGCCGCCGTCAAACATCCCGATGCAGCCGCCTTGCGTGGGCTGGAGCGGCGTTTTGCCGAGCGCCTGCAAATCCAGCCCAGCTATTGGAGCCAGATCAAGAGCCGCTCAAGGCAGATCGGCGAACGCTTGGCGCGCCAGTTTGAGCAGCTGTTCCACAAGCCGGCCGGCTGGATGGACATTCCCCATCTGAGCAAGGCCGGACTGGCGACGGTGCCGGTGCAAGACAGCACGCCCAGCGTGCCCCAGGACGATGACGAGCGCTTCATTGTTGGCTTGGTATTGACCTACTATCGCCGTCACCCGCAGCGCGCCCGCACCCGTTTGCTGGACCTGCTGGGCGAGGTGCTGACGCCTCCGGCACCAGCACCAGCACCGGTCGCCACGCCGAAGCGCTCGACCGCGGCGGTTCAGCCACTGACTTCTCAGCCCAAGCCAGCGGCCTCGGGCGGCGCGGCCGAGCTGGACGAGTGGCGACGCATCCAGCAAGGCATTGCGCCCTTGAAACCGAAGAAACGCTGACCTTGGTTTCTTTATCAAAAAAGATACAAAGTACTTGCGCAAGATAAACAAACGTTTATCATTTGCACAAGTCGCGGCGTTCTGCGTTGCGGCGAACGCCCTATCTTCAACGCCTTAACCGGGCGCACCCCGCTGGACTGAAACTCGAAGTTGTGCCCGCCTCATCGGCCGACACAATTTTTCAGAGCACTCAGCAAGGCCGGCCCTGCACCCACCCGACTCGGCTCCGCCGAGAACCTCGTCATCCGTAGCCAATCACTGGATCAGCAACACAGATCTGGGAGCCGCTGCATTTTCCAAGGCCGCCCCTGGGCCCTTGTCAGCCATTAATCACGCCGCAGTGGCGCATTACCGCCCAAGGTAGAGCCGCTGCATGCCTCAAGACTCTAGCGAGCAAGCTCGCCAAGGAATATTGCATATGACTCAATTCACCAGCCCCCGCCCACTCAATATGAAGCTGCGCAAGCCCCGCAATCCGCTGGTGGCCCATGCATTGATGCGCCAGGCCGGCAAGCACGGCCATTTCGGCAGCAATAGCGGCCAGCGCCAAACAGCGCGCCGCGAACTACACAAGCAAACCCTGGAAATGACGCGGCCGGACGGCGGCGCCTGAATCAACCGGCCCATCAGCAATCTGGGCCGGCAAGGAGAAAGATCATGCGATTGACAGAATTGCGGGGGCCCGACGCGAACGCGGCCGAATACGAATGGACCCATGAAGCCTGGCGCCTGCGCCTTGCCCTAACCCTGCGAACCAGCAGCGCGCTATTGGCCCGCTTGGCGACACGCTTGACACGAAGCGCCCGTCCAACGCGTAGACCGGAACTGGAGTTCTATGCCGAGGCCGGCGCGCCGGAAGGTGCGCTGTACGCGGACGGGCGGCGTATTGGCACCCTTTCCGGCATCACCCGCCTGTAATTCAGCGAAGCAAACACCGACCTCGATTTGCAGTTCAAGCCGCGAGCCGGGTCGGTGTTTTTCCACGGCAAGCGGGCTAATTCTGCCGCTTTTCTTGGCACTTAAAAGGCCGAGGCGCTTTACGATTACGCATCACTCGACAAGCAGCAGCATCATGTCCGCGCCCCTACCACTCCCCGCCGTTCGCCAAGCCCCTCCGGACTTGGCCGCATGGACAGCTTTGTTCTGCAATGCGGAAATCCCGGTGCTGGCCGAGACGGCCGAGTCACTCGAGCTTTTGCGCGGCAACGAAGATGCCGTGGATGCGAACAGCCTGGGTGAAATGATCGCGACAGACCCACTGATGACCTTGAAGGTGCTGGCCTACGCCGCCAGCCATCGTTCCAGCCGCTTACTGACCGACGCCGAAACCGTCACCGCCGCTTTGGTCTTGATGGGCATCACACCCTTCTTCCGTGAGTTCGGCGCGCAGCCAACGGTTGAAGACCGGCTGGCCGCCCAAGCTCATGCGCTGGATGGCCTGCAGCGGGTCTTGCGCCGTGCCGAGCGTGCGGCCCGATTTGCGCTGTGCTTTGCCATCCACAGGCGCGATCCAGATGCGGCCGTGATCCACAGTGCGGCCCTGCTGCATGACTTCGCCGAAATGCTGCTATGGGTCAACGCGCCGGATTTGGCGCAGCAGATCCGTGATCGGCAAGCGGCCGATCGACACCTGCGCAGCTCGGCGGTGCAGCGCGAGATCTTGCATATTGAATTGAGCGATCTGGAGCAGGCGCTGATGCAAGCCTGGCATTTACCCGAGTTGCTTCAGCACATCACCAATGACAAGCGAGCCAATGACCCGCAGGTGCAATGCGTCAAACTGGCGATACGCTTGGCGCGCCACACCGCCGAGGATTGGAGCGACGAAGCCGTGCCCGATGACTTGCTGGACATCTCCAGGCTGCTCAATCTGAGCCAAGAAGCCACGCTCAAGCTCTTGCACGAGTTCGACTGAATATGCAGCTCCATCGGAATAGCTAAGGTGGCCGGACCCACGCAAGAATTTTGGCAGCAGCGATTCGTCTCCGGCCAAATCCCATGGGACCGCGGCGAAGCCCAGCCCCAACTGAAGCAATGGCTGGCACAGGGGCTGATCACGCCGGGGCAGAGTCTCTTGGTACCCGGCTGCGGGCGCGGTCATGAATTGCTCTTGCTGGCCAAGGCCGGCGTCAAAGTGCTCGGACTTGACTATGCGCCTGCTGCGGTGGATTTGGCACGCACCCAACTTGCGGCCCACGATGCATCCGGTTTGGCACGAGTGGAGCAGGCCAATGTGCTGACCTGGCAAGCCGAGGCTGCACTCGATGCGATTTACGAACAAACCTGTCTATGCGCCTTGCACCCGGATCATTGGCGCCGCTATGCCGACCAACTTCACAGCTGGCTCAAGCCCGGCGGGCGCTTGTTTGCCTTGCTGATGCAGGCCCGGCGTGAGAGTGCCGGAGTCGGCGTACTTGAAGGCCCACCTTACCATTGCGATATTCAGGCGGTACGCGCCTTGTTCCCGATTGATCGCTGGGACTGGCCTGCCCCGCCCTATGCGGCCCACGCCCACGCGCAAGGTTGGACGGAGTTGGCCGTGGTGCTGACCCGACGCTGAATCACCGACAAATCCGCCAATCCAAAGCAAACTCGTCAAACCGGCACGGCCGTGGTGTTCTTCAAGCGATCAAGCACAAAGCTGGTCTTGCAATCTTGGACACTTGGGTGCTTGAGCAGCGTCTCGGTGATGAAGCGCGCGTAGTGCGCCATGTCCTGCACCAAGACACGCAACAAATAGTCCATATCGCCAGTCAGCGCCGCACATTCGACCACTTCGGGCCAAGCTTGCACGGCAACCCGGAATAGCTCCATCGGATTGCGTTGATGGCTTTCGGTGTGTTTTTCGAGTCGCACATTGATATAGGCGGTCAGTCCAAGCCCGACCTTTTCGGGCGGAACCAAGGCCACATAGGCCGAGATCGCGCCAGATTCCTCGAGCCGTCGCACCCGCCGCAGCACCGCCGATGCGGACAGACTGACCTGTGCGGCCAAGGCGTCATAGGTCACCCGGCCATCAATCTGCAACGCCCTCAAAATGCGTCTATCAATCGTATCGAGCTGTAGATCAATTCCCATCTTTCGGATTCTCGCAGGACTCCTGCGTCTACGGGCGCCCTTGCGCCAGAGATCGCATGAATCCTGCGCCCCAAACAACCTACAGTCTTGACCCATCGCAAGACTCTTTTTTGGAGACAAGATATGGCATTCACTCCCTGGGAAAACCCAATGGGCACCGCTGGCTTCGAATTCATCGAATTCGCAGCCCCCAATCCGGCCGAACTTGGCGAGCTGTTCCTGACCATGGGCTTCACCGCCGTGGCCAAGCACCGGCACAAAAACGTAACGCTGTATCGCCAGGGCGGCGTGAACTTCATCATCAACGCCGAGTTGGACTCCTTCGCGCAGCGCTTCGCGCGGCTGCACGGCCCGTCCATCTGCGCCATCGGCTTCCGCGTGAACGACGCAGCCTTCGCCTACAAGCGCGCGCTGGAGCTGGGTGCCTGGGGCTTTGACAACAAGGCCGGCCCAATGGAGCTGAACATCCCGGCCATCAAGGGAATTGGTGATTCGCTGATCTATTTCGTCGACCGCTGGCAAGGCAAGAACGATGCCACCCCCGGCGACATCGGCAACATCAGCATCTACGACGTGGATTTCGTGCCGCTGCTGGACGGCGAAGGCAAGCCTGTACCGTCCAACCCGGTCGGCCTGGGCCTGACCTATATCGACCATCTGACACACAACGTCTTCCGTGGCCGCATGAAGGAATGGGCGGACTTCTATGAGCGCTTCTTCAACTTCCGCGAGGTGCGTTACTTCGACATCGAAGGCAAGTTGACCGGTCTCAAGAGCAAGGCGATGACCAGCCCTTGCGGCAATATCCGCATCCCGATCAACGAGAGCAGCGACGACAAGAGCCAGATCGCCGAGTACCTGGACATCTACCACGGCGAAGGCATCCAACACGTGGCCATGGGCACCGATGACGTCTACGGCACGGTCGAGCGCATGCGCGACTCCGGCGTCAATTTCCAAGACACCATCAACACCTATTTCGACCTGATCGACAAGCGCCTGCCCGGCCATGGCGAGAGCGTCGAGGAACTGCGCCGCCTGCGCATCCTGATCGACGGCGCAGCCCATCTGGACGCGCCTAACGAGTTATTGCTGCAGATTTTCACCAAGGAAGTGATCGGACCGATCTTCTTTGAAATCATTCAGCGAAAGGGCAATGAAGGCTTCGGCGAAGGCAATTTCAAAGCCCTGTTTGAGAGCATCGAACTTGATCAGATCCGCCGTGGCGTGCTGAAGGACGAATCAGCCGCCTAAATTCGGCCCGCAATAGAAAGCCCTGTTAGCCACTTGCTTCAGGGCTTTTTTCGCTCAGCAAATGCTGCAGGTCTGAAAATATCTGATCATCAAACAGCATGGACAAATGCCCGCTTTCGGCCACCTCGATCGAACGGGAACCGGGCAAGACATCGGCTCTCGCCGGGCAAACCACTTGATCAAAATAGCTGAAGTAACAAGTAA
This sequence comes from Roseateles oligotrophus, assembly GCF_025717515.1. GTDB lineage: Bacteria > Pseudomonadota > Gammaproteobacteria > Burkholderiales > Burkholderiaceae_C > Paucibacter_A > Paucibacter_A oligotrophus. The sequence continues at coordinate 4,061 of NZ_JAJIRN010000007.1, read as the reverse complement.
ACCGCGCCGCTAGTTCCGGCGACTCGTCCCGAGCAAGCGTTGCCAGCCAAATACTGCCGCGACGCATCTGTCGCGAATTGACTGCGGGCGAAAACTGCGCCATCCAGGTGCCGGAATGTGGCGAGCCCAAGGTCATGATATGTGCGGCCGGGGCCGCGCCTTGCTGGGAATGCCCATACCGCCTCAACCATGCACGCACAGCTAGCCCACCCATGCTGTGGGCAACAATCACCGGAGGCAGGCCACTCAGGGCCAGCAAAGCCTGCACGCCCACCTCGATCTGGTCGGCATAGGCATCAATCGAACCAAACGCCGGTTCAAGCGTCAGCGCCACAAATGGCGTGCCTTTTTTACGTAAACCCCTCATCCAGGGATTCCACAAACCTCTATTGCAAGTGAACCCATGTAGCAAGAGCACGCCCCGTTCACTTGCTCCGGCAGGCAAGTTGTCGGGATAGCGAAATTCCGCGAAAGGCTGCTGCCAAGAGAAAACCCGTTCGCATGCCAACCATTCGCGCAACCATGCACGCAGCAACGGAGCGGGTCGAAATATTGCAGCGAGGCGATTGATTCGCGAAAGAGCAGCGAAGCTCAAAAATATGACCGCGCCGCCAAGACCGAATATGAGCGCGACAAGGAAAATACCGAGCGCCACGGAGCCGCTGTTCCAGCCCCAAAGCAGGGCGAGCATACACAACAGCAGCTTCAAGCCCATCAGCCCGCGTTGAATCCATGCATTCATCAGCTCAGTGTAGTGGCGTCACAATCGAGCCATTCAAACCAGCTCGGTTGCCATGGATTCAGCAATAGACGAACAGATCCTGAACCACCTTCGCGAAGTCGATGCGCAGCGCTTGCTGCGCGAACAACAACCTGGCTTGGGGGCAAAGGTTCAGGCATTGAAACGCTATCAGCAACAGCGTTTCGCAAACACCTATGCCGACCTCTTGATTTCCACTCGCTACCAAGGAGCGGCCGAGTTTTTTTTGAAAGAGCTCTATGGCCCTGGCGACTACACCCGTCGTGACGCTCAATTTGCGCGTGTAGTGCCGGCCCTGGTCAAACTCTTCCCCGCCGAAGTAGTCGACACGGTCGCGCGCCTCGCCCGGCTGCACGCGATTTCGGAGCGATTGGACACTTTGATGGCCGACAAATTGAACTCGGAGTACATCGATGCCCAAAGCTATCAGCATGCGTGGCAGGCCTGCCAAGAGCAAGGGTCACGCCAACTGCAGATTCAGTTGACGGTCGCTGTTGGTGAGTCGCTAGAGCGACTCACCCGCAAACCAGTACTAAGGCATGCGTTGCGGCTCATGCGCGGCCCGGCCACAGGCGCGGGCATGGGTGAATTGCAGGCTTTTCTAGAATCTGGCTTCGACACTTTTCGCGCGATGAAAGGTGCCGCTGAATTTCTCCATACAGTACAAGAACGGGAGCAAAAATTTGCCGAAGCCATGTATCCGTCCGGCGAACCCGTCTTGAATACGCCTGTGCCGTTCAGGTAGGCAGCTCACCGGGTCGCCAGCGGTGAGGCAGCAATTCCTCAATGCGTATGGCCGGCAGGGTCGGCAGGCGCTCCAGCACATCCTTCAAATAGGCGTATGGCTCATGCCCGTTCAAACGCGCGGAATGCACCAAGCTCATGATCGCAGCCGCCCGTTTGCCCGCGCGCGATGAGCCCGCGAAGAGCCAATTCTTCCTACCCAGCGCGATGGGACGAATCTGGTTCTCGACCCAGTTGTTGTCTATTGGCAATTCCCCGTCGTCGATGTAGCGCGTGAGCGCTGTCCATCGGTTCAGGCTGTAATCGATGGCTCTCGCGGTGGCCGAGCCGTCGGGCACTTTTTGCCGCTGCAGCGTCAGCCATTGGTGCAGCGAGTCAGCCACCGGCTTGGCTCGCGATTGGCGCTCGGCCTGGCGCTGCGCCGGGCTGAACTGCTGAACTTCGCGCTCCACGTCATAGAGCATGCCGATGAGCTTCAGCGCTTGCTCGCCTACCGTGCTTTGGTGGTGCACCCACAATTCGTGGAACTTGCGCCGCGCATGGGCCATGCAGCCCACCTCGATCACGCCCATCGCATAGCAAGCCTTGTAGCCGCTGAAGTCGTCGGTCACCAAACGCCCCTGCCAGCCGGGCTTGGTGTTTCTTGTGTCGGTACGGTCGTCCGCATCGGGCAAGCCCAGGAAGCTGCGCACATGCTGGCCCCCGCGGCTGTCCGCGAAGTCGAACACCACCGCCCGGGTGGCGTTGAAGCGCGTGGTGCAGTAACTCCAAAGATAAGCGCGGTGTGTCTTGCCATCTCTGAGGTTTGCGGGCTTGAGCATCGCCACCGGCGTCTCGTCGGCATGCAGCACGCCGTGGCTGAGCAGCTCGGCGGACAACGCATCCACCAAGGGCTGCAGCTGTGCGCCGCATTCGCCCACCCATTGCGCCAAGGTTGAGCGGGAGATCGCAAACCCGGCACGCTCGAAGATGTGTTCCTGCCGGTACAGCGGCAGATGGTCTAAGAACTTGGCCACCAGCACTTGCGCCAGCAGACCGGCAGTGGGCAGGCCCTTGTCGATGATGTGCGCGGCAACATGCGCCTGCACCAGCGTCTCGCATTGGTCGCAGACCCACTTGCCACGGATGTGGCGCTCCACCGTGAACACCCCGGGCTAGTAATCCAGCTTCTCGGCCACGTCTTGGCCGATGCGCTTTAACTGGCAGCCACAGCGGCATGTCGTGCTCTCGGGCTCATGCACGAACTCGCGGCGCGGCAGGTGCTCGGGCAAAGGCTGGCGCTTGGGGGTTTGCTTGTCTTGCGTTGGCGCCTTGGCCGGTATCAGGGCCTCGATCTCTTGGGCCAACGCGGCCAGATCGGTGTCGATGGTTTCATCCAGCAGGCTGCGCTGCTCGGCGTTGACGCCCTCCGACTGGGCCGCGAACTTCAGCCGCTTGAGCACCGCCATCTCGTGTGTGAACTTGTCGATGAGCGCTTGCTTGAAGGTGAGGTCGTGGTTCTGTCGTTGAATGATCGCTTCCTTGGCCGCCATGTCGCGGGTCAAGGCCAGCAGCATCTGGCGCATTTGCTCAGGGTTCAGCGATTCAATGGAGGGTGCGGTCATCACAGAACAGATGATGCCGAAGGCCTCGCCAATGCGCATCAGCACATCCCGCAATTGATGCAAGCCGCCAGTCTTGATCTACTTCCTAACTACAAAACCCTGATGACGCCGGCCTCGCCGATGCGCTGCCACGGCAGGCCCAACACCAGGGCATCCAGCTGCGCACGCGTCAGGGCCAGCGTGTCGCCGTGCTGCGGCCAAACGAACTTGCCGACGTTCAAGCGCCGCGCTGCCAACCACACCCCGATGCCGTCGTGTACCAGCACCTTCATCCGATTGGCGCGGCGGTTGGCAAACAAATAGGCGTGGTGCGGCCGCGCGGCGCCGAAGACATGGACGACCCGCGCCAATGCGGCCTCGGAGCCGCCGCGCATGTCCATCGGCGCTGTCGCCAGCCACACGGCTTCGATAGGAATCAGGCCCTGCATCAGCGCAGCAACTCGCGCGTCCAGGCCGCAAACTCTGCGGCTGCGGAGGTCAGCCAGGCGATGCTGATCGTCGTGTCGCCGCGCCGCAGTTCAATGCGAATGTCGGTCGGCACAGTGGGTTTGGACATGGCACCAAGCGGCAGGGGCAAGAAGCCGACCATCTTGGTCGGCAAGGCCAGATGGCCTGCCCGAGCCAGCTGCCTCCAGCCGTGCACGATGTTGGCATTGATACCATGGGACATCGCCACCTTAGCCACTGAGGCTCCAGCTTCATCACATTCGGCCACGACTCTGGCCTTGAGTTCGTCGCTGTACTGGCGCCGTTTAACTGTCTTGTCTGTTGTCATCATGTCCATCTATTGCTAAGTGGACACGATCCTTGCAGACCGGACGGGCTGATTCAAGATGGGTTGGCCGGACGCTTACGAAGCCATGTTCGGGAAGGCGCCCGAGAGAGTTAAAAAACTAGTCCAAAACGCAAAATGCCCCCAACTCTATCGAGCTGGGGGCATTGCTTGATATTAA
>NZ_JAJIRN010000006.1 GCF_025717515.1 Roseateles oligotrophus | reverse complement strand
TAAGCAATGCCCCCAGCTCGATAGAGTTGGGGGCATTTTGCGTTCTTGGGCTAGTTTTTTTAGTTCATTCAGACTGTTGTAAGCGGCCAGCCATCCTGTCTTGAATCACAGCACACATAGCAGCTCGTGTCCACCTCAACTCTCTTGGTGGACACCTCAACACTTTTCCCAAACAAGTCGTCGGTGGCTGCTGTCATCGTCGCCTGCATAGCGACGAATTCAAGGCCAGCGCGTGTCAAGTAGCGTGCAATAGTTTCCAGCTGTCAGCGCCCAATACTTTCCAGGTGGTCAGTCAGTTTTGATGTCCTTTTTGCGCTGTTTGAAAATCTGGTGCTTGATCCTGAATTCTGTATTTCAGTAGCCTGTTAGGATAAATGCATCATCTGGAAAAGGTCTGCCATGCCGTCTGCCAAACGTCAGCAACAGGATCTCCGCTGTGAGGACTTGCTCCAGCAGGCGCATTTGGTGCTCGAGTCCGAGCGCCCGCTGGCGGCCGCCGCGCTGGCACTTTTGGCCGAGCAAAGCTGTGATGGCTCGAACGCGACCGCCTGCGCGGCGGCGGCGGCTCAACTGCAGGCAGAGGCCCATTGGGCCAGCGGTGCCTTGGAGCAAACCTATAGCTGTGCGATGCGCGCCGTCGAACATTACGCGGCCTTGAACCAAGCAGCAGGTCAGGTGGCGATGTTGAATCTGTCGGCGCTGGCCGCTTGCGCCGTGGGTCTGGCCGAAGATTCCTTGCCTTTGGCGCTGCGGGCCTTGGAGTTGGCCAGCCGTGAGCCGCAGCTCGATTGTTTGGCCAGTGCCTTGTCAACATTCGCCCATGTGCAGGCGAATCTGGGTGAGTTCGAGACGGCCGAGCAGGTCCATCAACAAGCGCTGATCAAGGCTCGGGAATCGGGCAGTGGCCCGGCCTTGGTGCGTTGTTTCGCCAATGCCTTGATGGCGGGTGTGATGGCGTTTGACAACTTGCTGGCCGGCGGCAAGACCCTCTTGGCGCAAGCCAGTTCGATGCGCTTGCTGCCGATGGCGCAGCAGGCCCATGACCTGCTCGATATGGGTTTTATGTCGGACACCCAGCGCGCCATTCTGCGGCTCAATGTGGGCCATGCCTTGATGAACGCGGAGCGCTTTGAAGAAGCGGGTCAGCTGTTCCGGGATAGCTTGCAACTGATGGCCGATTCGACCTCGGAGGTGCTGCACTACTCGGCGGCGCATGCGCTGTGCGAGTTGGATCTGCGCTGCGGGCATCTGGCCTCGGCGCAGCAGCGTTTGCAACAGTTACTGACGAATCGATCGGTGTCCCTGAATCCGCTGCAGCGGGAGGACTTTTTGCGCACGGCGATGAGCTTGTGTCAGGCCTTGAAGGAGCAGGAGCAGTCGCTCAAATATGGCGTTAGGCTGGGTCAGATACTGGCCGAGCAAGCCGAAAAGCGTCAACGCGCCGCCGCGCAAATACGTGTGGCCAAAGAGAGCGGCCTGCGTCTCGTGCCCGGCCCCTGAATGACGGCGCTGACGGCTGTCGCCGCGTCGCTGGCGCGTAAACACAATTGCGCGTCGCAATATCGCTAGCCTCCAAGGCCTTGGCTGCATAAGCTGAGGCCTTGTGTTTTTGAGCCGGGGATTTGTGATGCGACGATGGAATGGTTGGGGTGATGACGGCGTGACCACGGTCTTGCATGACGGTGCGCTGGAATTTCTGCATGCCCAGGTCGGCGCCACCACGCCGCCGCAGGACGCCGCCTTGGCCGACGCGCTGGCGCGGATTCCGGCCTCGCGCCTGCCCGCGCACCCGCTGCTCGACACCGGCGCGGAGGCAAGGCTGCGCGCCAGTTTTGGCCAGAGCCTGGGTGACTGGTTGCGCCTGCGCTTTGGCCGCATCGGTCCGGTCAGCGACGCCGTGGCTTGGCCGGAAAGCTCGGCCCAGGTGCGCGAACTGCTGGATTGGGCACGCCTGGTCGGCGCCTTGGTGATTCCCTGCGGCGGTGCCACCAGCGTGGTCGGCCACCTGCGCCCACCCGAAGGCGATGCGCGGCCCGTACTGACGCTGATGCTGGGCCGCATGCGCCGCCTGCTGGCGTTGGATCCGCTGTCACAACTGGCCCGCTTTGAGGCCGGCGTGCTGGGCCCCGACCTAGAAGCGCAGCTGCGCGCGCAGGGCTGGATGCTGGGCCATTACCCGCAGAGTTTCGAGTACGCCAGCCTGGGCGGTTGGGTGGTCACGCGCTCGTCCGGCCAGCAGTCGGCGCGTTACGGCCGTATCGAGGCGATGTTCGCCGGGGGCCGGCTCGAGACGCCGACCGGCACGCTCGAGCTGCCGACCTTTCCGGCCTCGGCCGCCGGCCCCGATCTGCGTGAGTGGGTGTTGGGCTCGGAGGGCCGCTACGGCGTGCTGACCGAGGCCAGCGTGCGCATCAGCCGCCTGCCCGAGCGCGAGGACTTTGTCGCCGTCTTTTTGCCCGACTGGGCCGCCGGCGAGGCGGCGGTGCGTGAGTTGGCGCAGGGCAAGCTGGGTCTTTCGATGCTGCGCCTGGCCAACGCGACCGAGACCCTGACCACCTTGCGTCTGGCCGGCCATGCCGGCGCGATCGGCTGGCTGGAGCGCTATCTGTCCCTGCGCGGCTGCCAACCCGGCAGCAAGGTGATGTTGATGCTGGGCTTCAGCGGCGGCGCGGCGCAAGTCGGCGCGATGAAGGCACAGGCACGGTCGATTCTGCGCCGGCACCGGGGCGTCTCCACCGGCACGCTGCTCGGCAAGAAATGGCAGGCCAATCGCTTCAAAGGTGTCTATCTGCGCAATGCCCTGTGGGCACAAGGTTATGCGGTCGACACGATGGAGACGGCGGTCGACTGGCCGCGTGTGCCGGCCATGATGGCCGCGATGGAGCAGGCCGGCCGCGCGGCCTTTGCGGCCGTTGGCGAGCGCTGCCACGCCTACACCCACCTCTCGCATGTCTATGCCCAGGGAAGCAGCGTCTACACCACCTTTGTGTTCCGCATCGGCCCCGACTTTGATGCGGCCATGGCGCGCTGGCAGGCGCTCAAGACGGCGGTCTGCGAGGCCATCGTGCAGGGGGGCGGCACCATCACGCATCAGCATGGCGTCGGCAAGGATCACGCACCCTATTTGGAGGCCGAGAAGGGCGCTGAAGGCATGGCGGCGCTGCGCGCCATGGCCGACCATTTCGACCCGGATCGCCTGCTTGACTCGGGCAATCTGTTCGGCCGGCGAGCAATATGAAACGCGAGGTCGAAATCAAGCGGCTGCAGGCCTTGCGGCAGGTCGATGTGCTGGTGATTGGTGGCGGTATTGCCGGTGCCGGTGTGGCGCTGGAGGCGGCGCGGGCGGGCGCCTCGGTGGCCTTGGTGGAGGCGCGCGACTTTGCCAGCGGTACCTCCTCGCGCTCGTCCAAGCTGGTGCATGGCGGCCTGCGCTATTTGGCGCAGGGCCGTATCGGCCTGACGCGAGAATCGGTGCGCGAGCGTGAAGCCTTGCTGCGCGATGCGCCCGGCCTGGTGGTGCCCTTGCGTTTCCTCTTGCCGGTGCGCGTGGGCGACAAGACCGGCCGGCGTCTGCTCGGCGTCGGCTTAGCGCTCTACGACGCCCTGGCCGGGCTGCGTACGCGCTGCTGGTACGGCGTGGCGGCCCTGCTGGAGCGCGCACCGATTTTGGGTCTGCAGGGTCTGCTGGGCGGTTGGTCCTACCAGGATGCGCAGACCGATGACGCGCGCTTGGTGCTACGCCTGCTGGCCGAGGCGCGCGGCCTGGGGGCGGTGACGATCAATCATCTGGCCGTCAAGGCCTTGACTCGCGGCGCGGCCGGGGTCGACGGGGCACTGCTGGAAGATGCCATCAACGGCGATCGCTTTACCTTGCAGGCCGCTTGCGTGATCAATGCCACCGGCGTCTGGGCCGACCAGCTGCGTGCCGGCCTGGGCCATGCGCCCAAGCTGCGCCCGCTGCGCGGCAGCCATCTGCTGTTCGAGGCCTGGCGTTTGCCGGTGGCCCAGGCGCTGGCCTTCTTTCATCCGGATGATGGCCGGCCGGTGTTTGCGCTGCCTTGGGAGGGTGCGACCTTGGTTGGCACCACCGATCTGGATCATGCCGACGATCTGGCGCAGGAGCCCGCCATCAGCGGCGCCGAGTTCGACTATTTGCTGCGAGCGCTGCGGCAGCAGTTCCCGTCGCTGGGCTTGGGACGCGCCGATGTGCTGTCGACCTGGGCGGGCGTGCGGCCGGTGCTGGCGGAGCAGGGCAGCCAACCAGGCAGCTCTGTAGTTAGCAAACAGGGCGATCCGTCCAAGGCCACGCGCGAGCATCTGATCGTTGAGGAAGACGGGCTGATCACCGTCACCGGCGGCAAGCTGACGACCTTTCGCTCCAGCGCGATTGCGGCCTTGCGGCTGGCCGCCGTGCGCGTGCCGGCGCTGCGTAATTTGCGCCGGCATGCGGCCGTGCTGGCGCCGGCTGGCGCACTGCCTGCTCAGCTGCCTGGCGAATGGCGGCAGCGTTGGCTGGCGCGCTACGGCGGTGAAGCGCAGGCCTTGCTGGACTGCGCGCTGGCCCATCCGGATGAGCTGCAGCACATCGACCGCAGCGATTATTGTTGGGCCGAGCTGCGTTTCGCCTGCCGTGCCGAGGCGGTTGTGCATCTGGACGATCTGCTGCTGCGGCGCACGCGGCTGGGCTTGTTGCTGCGCGGCGGCGGCGCAGAACTGCTGCCCAAGCTGGAGGCCATCGTCTGCGAAGAGCTGGGCTGGTCGGCCGCTCAATGGGCCGATGAAGTGATGCATTACCTGGATCGGGTGGCGCGTTGCTATGCGCTGCCGGCGGAGACCCAGCCATGAGCAATGCCGCCTCCAATAATCGCGATGAGCTGCTGCTGACCATAGACTGCGGCACGCAAAGCGTGCGCGCGCTGCTGGTCGATCTGCAGGGCCATATCCGCGCCAAATGTCAGCAGACGCTGGATGACTACATCTCGCTGCAGCCGGGCTGGTTGGAGCATGACGCCGAGGCCTTCTGGCAGGCGGCGGCGGCGGTCTGCCGTGGCCTCTGGCTCGAACACGCCGATCTGCGTTCGCGCGTCAAAGGCGTGGTCGTGACGACGCAGCGCGGCACGCTGGTGCCGGTCGACGCTGCGGGTCAGGCGCTGCGGCCCTTTATCACCTGGCTGGATCAGCGCCGCGCGTCCAAGGCGCCGCGCGTCAGCCCCTGGTGGGCGCTCGCCTTCAAGGCCGCCGGCGTCAGCGGCACGATCGACTACTTCGGCCGCGAGGCCGAGCTGAACTGGATCGCCGAGCATGAGCCGGAGCGTCATGCGCTGACCCACAAGGTCTTGCTGGTGTCCGGTTGGCTGAACTACCGCTTGACCGGCCGCTTTGCCGATTCGGTCGGCTCCCAGGTGGGCTATCTGCCTTTTGACTTCAAGCGCCAGGATTGGGCGCCGGCCTGGGACTGGAAATGGCAGGCGCTGAAGGTGCGGCGCGAGCAGATGCCCGAGTTGCTGCCGGTCGGCGGCCTGCTCGGCGGCCTGAGCCGCGAGGCGGCCGAGGCCACCGGCCTGGACGAGGGCTTGCCGGTGATTGCCGGCGCGGCCGACAAGGCCTGCGAGATCATCGGAGCCGGCGCGATCAGCCCCGAGATCGGCGCGATCTCCTACGGCACCACGGCCACCATCGACATTACCTCGCCGCGCTATGTCGAGGCCACACCCTTTGTGCCGCCCTATCCGGCGGTGCTGCCGGGCCAGTACAACACCGAGGTGCAGATTTTTCGTGGTTACTGGATGGTCAGTTGGTTCAAGGAGCAGTTCGGCCACCCGGAGCTGGCGGCTGCGCCGATGGAGGGCGTTACGCCCGAGGCGCTGTTTGACCGCATGGTCGCCACCGTGCCGCCCGGCAGCCAGGGTCTGATGCTGCAGCCCTACTGGACGCCCGGTATCCGGCACCCCGGCCCCGATGCACGCGGCGCGGTGATCGGCTTCTCGGATGTGCACACGCGCGCCCATCTGTACCGGGCGATTCTGGAGGGCCTGGCCTATGCGCTGCGCGAGGGCAAGGAGAAGATCGAGGGCCGCAGCAAGGTCAAGATGACTTCGCTGCGGGTGTCGGGCGGCGGCTCGCAGTCCGACGCGGCGATGCAGCTGAGCGCCGACATCTTCAATCTGCCGACCTCGCGCCCGCATACCTTCGAGACCTCGGGCCTGGGTGCGGCGATTGCCGGCGCCGTCGGCCTAGGGCTGCACCGCGACTTCCCGACCGCGGTGGCCGCGATGACGCGGCTGGGCCGGACCTTCGAGCCCAACCCGGCCAATGCCCGGCTCTACGACGAGCTCTACCGGCGCGTCTATCTGCGCATGTATCAGCGGCTGGGCCCGCTTTACGGCGAGTTGCAGCAAATCCTCAATCCGGGTGATTGAGGATGGCCGGCGGGCTTTGCGTCCGGCACACTGTCGGCCATCATGCCCGCTCCCTTCTCACTGCCAAGCGCTGTGCCAGCAAGACCTGACCCCGATCTCGCTCACGCTCACGATCCGCTGAGCGGCCTGCCGCCGCCGGCGCAGGCGCGCGTCGTCGGCGCTTATGCCAAGACGGCGATTGACACCGCGCGTGAACTGGGTGCCGACATGACCCGTCTGGCCTTGGCCTGCGGGTTGCCGGAGATCGCAAGGCCCGGCACGCCTCTGCCCGAGGCGATCGCGGTGCAGCGCTATATCGAGTTGCTCAACGCGGCCGCAGAGCAGTTGGGCGACCCCTTCTTCGGCTTGCATGTCGGTCAGCGCATGGGCCTGTCCACCTTTGCCAGCTACGGCCTGGTGCTATGTACCTGCGCCGACTTTCGCAGCGCCGCCGAACAGACCCGGCGCTTCGAGGGTCTGGCCCACGATCTGGGGCGCTCGCAGATCGTCGAGCGGGAAGGCGTCGCCCATTACCGCTGGCATTCACCCTGGTTGGCTCAGCCCGGCGCCCGCCATTTGAGCGAAAGCGTGATGGCCGGCATTCACACCTTCGTCAGTTGGCTGGCCGGTGGCGCACAGGTGTCGGCCTACGAGTTGGCCTTTGTGCATGCGGCGCCCGAGGGTGTGGATTTGACCGAGTACCGGCTTGTCTTCGGTGCGCCGGTGCGCTTTGGCGCGGCCGTCACCGAGGCCAGCTTCCCGGCCGCCCTGCTTGATGCGCCGCTGCCCAATGCTGACATCGGCATGTTCCCGCCGCTGGCCCGCGCCGCCGAAGAGCGCTTGCTGCAACGCCAGCGTGAGGCCGGTCAGGCCGGCGCGCGGGCCGAGGCCGCCATCGTGCAAGCGGTGCGTGAGCGCATCCGTACCCAGTTGATGCATGACAGCGCGCAACTGCCGGCGGTGGCCGCCGCGCTGGGCCTGAGCGCGCGCACCTTGCAGCGCCGCTTGGCCGAGGTCGAGGCAAGCTTCACCGCCTTGGTCGAGGCGGTGCGGCGCGAACAGGTGCAGCAATATCTGCGCGACCCCAGCCTGTCGCTGACCGAAATCGCCTTTTTGCTCGGCTTCAGCGAGCAGAGCAATTTCAACCATGCCTTTCGCGCCTGGTTTGGATGCACGCCCGCAGCCTGGCGTTTGCGCCCGGAGCCTTGAGGCCAGCCGATCGGGGCTTTCAGAACTCAGAACTCGATTTCGGTGCTGGCTGTTGCGGCTATGCGCGGCCCAAAGCTGGTGATGTCGGGCAGGGTGGCGTTGTGGTGAGCCCGAATCTGCGCGGCGCTGGCATGCGCTTTGTCATGCGTCGTGTGGGCATCGGCCGCCAGCGTGACCGAGAAGCCTAATGCCGCGGCGCGGCGGGTCGTGGTGTCGACGCAGAACTCGGTGGCATAACCGCAGATCACCACATGCTCACAGCCAAAGCCTTGCAGCAGGGCCAGCAAATCGGTGCGCAGGAAGGAGTCCGGCGTGGTCTTGCGCAGCAACTGATCTCCCGTCATCACCACCAAGCCGCGCTCCAACGCCCAGCCGTCCGAGCCATGAGTCAAGGCGCTGGCCTCGCGTTCATGCTGAATGAAGATGATCGGCGCGCCCGCAGCTCTGGCCTTGGCGGCCAGCGCATTGATGCGAGCGACCACCGCATCGGCCTCGAACGGGCGCGGCTCGGCGTCAAACAAGCCGCGCTGCACATCGATGATCAGCAGCGCTGACTTGTTGTGCGCACTCATCTCAGACTGCCTTGACCGGAATGACTGAGGTTTGTCCCGAGGCAATGCGTTGCTGCCACTCGGCCGGGCCGGTGATATGGGCGCTGGTGCCGCCGGCATCCACCGCCACCGTGACCGGCATATCGACGACGTCGAACTCGTAGATCGCCTCCATGCCCAGATCGGCAAAACCGACCACCGGTGCGGCCTTGATCGCCTTCGACACCAGGTAGGCGGCGCCACCGACGGCCATCAAGTAGGCCGAGCCGTTGTCCTTGATCGCTTCGATCGCCACCGGGCCGCGCTCGGCCTTGCCGACCATCGCGATCAGGCCGGTTTGCTCCAGCATCATGCGGGTGAAACCATCCATGCGGGTGGCGGTGGTCGGGCCCGCAGGCCCCACCACCTCGTCGCGCACCGGGTCAACCGGGCCGACGTAATAGATCACGCGGTTGGTGAAGTCGACCGGCAGCTTCTCACCCTTGGCCAACATATCGGCAATCCGCTTATGCGCGGCGTCACGACCGGTCAGCATCTTGCCGTTCAGCAACAGCGTATCGCCCGCCTTCCAGCTCGCCACCTCGGCCTTGCTCAGCTTGTTCAGATCGACGCGACGGCTCTTGTTGTAGTCGGGCGCCCAATGCACATCGGGCCACAGGTCCAGGCTCGGTGCCTCCAGCAAACTCGGGCCCGAGCCGTCCAGCACGAAATGCGCGTGGCGTGTGGCTGCGCAGTTAGGGATCATCGCCACCGGCTTGGAGGCTGCATGGGTCGGGTAGGTCTTGATCTTGACGTCCAAGACCGTCGTCAGGCCGCCCAGGCCCTGCGCGCCGATGCCCAGCGCATTGACCTTCTCGTACAGCTCGATGCGCAGCTCCTCTAACTTGTTCTGCGGGCCGCGCGCCAGCAGCTCATACATATCGATGTCTTCCATCAACGATTCCTTCGCCATCAGCATGGCTTTTTCGGCCGTGCCGCCGACGCCCAGACCCAGCATGCCGGGTGGGCACCAGCCGGCGCCCATCAGCGGCACGGTCTTGAGCACCCAGTCGACGATGGAGTCGTTCGGATTCATCATCACGAACTTGCTCTTGTTCTCCGAGCCGCCACCCTTGGCCGCGACCATCACGTCGACGGTGTCGCCGGGCACGATTTGGACGCTGATGACCGCCGGCGTGTTGTCCTTGGTGTTCTTGCGCTCGAAGATCGGGTCGTTCAAGACCGAGGCGCGCAGCTTGTTGTCGGCGAAGTTATAGGCCTCGCGCACGCCCTGGTTGACGGCGTCCTCAAGCGAGCCGGGGAAGCCTTCCCAGCGCACATTCATGCCGACCTTCAGAAACACATTGACGATGCCGGTGTCCTGGCAGATCGGGCGGCGGCCCTCGGCGCACATCTTCGAGTTGGTCAGAATCTGCGCGATCGCGTCCTTGGCCGCAGCGCTTTGCTCGCGCTCATAGGCTCGCGCTAGGTGGGCGATGTAATCGGCCGGGTGGTAGTAGCTGATGTACTGCAGCGCGCCGGCGATGCTTTCGACGAAGTCGTTGTATTTGATCGAAGTAGACATGATGGGGCGGAGTCCGGAAATTAATGAAACTGCCGTCAGTTTACTGAAACCGGCTTGCGGCGCGCTTTCAGCTCGCCTTATGGGGCCGCGTCCTACAATCGGCCGCCCTCAAATCTTCCTAGACCGATGAACCTGCTGCTTGCCACGGTTGTCCTCTTGCCCCTGCTGCCAGGCACCGTCTTGTGCGGCTGGCTTGGCGGCTTCAAAACAAGCAGACCGCAAGCCCCAGCCTGGGTGGCAGGCCTGATCACGGCCATCGCCTTCGGCCTGCTGCTGTCGGCCGCACCGGCCGTGCTGCAGGGTCAGGTCTTGCTCAGCCATGCCGACTGGGTGCCGGCAATCGGCTTGAATCTCGGTCTGCGCCTGGACGGTTTGTCGCTGCTGTTCGCCGGCCTGATCACCGGCATCGGCCTCTTGATCATTCTCTACGCGGCCTTCTACCTCGGCAAAGACGACCCCAAGGGCAAGTTCTACAGCCAGTTGATGTTGTTCATGGCGGCGATGCTGGGCATCGCTCTGTCCGACAACCTCTTGTTGCTGGTGGTGTTCTGGGAGCTGACCAGCATCTCGTCCTTCTTGCTGGTCGGCTACTGGGGTCACAAGGAAGAAGCTCGCCAGGGCGCACGCATGGCGCTGGCGGTGACCGGCGGTGGCGGTCTGGTCTTGCTGGCCGGTGTGATTGTGCTCGGGCAGATCTGCGGCAGCTACGACTTGGGCGAGATGCTGGGCAAGGGCGCTTTGGTGCAGGCCGACCCCCGCTATCCGCTCGCCTTGGGTCTGATCCTGATCGGTGCCTTCAGCAAAAGCGCGCAACTGCCGTTTCACTTCTGGTTGCCCGAGGCGATGGCCGCTCCCACCCCCGTGTCGGCCTATCTGCACTCGGCCACCATGGTCAAGGCGGGGCTGTTTTTGATGGCGCGGCTCTACCCGGTTTTGGGCGGCACGGGCCTGTTCGAAGGCGTGGTCGCCAGCGTGGGCCTCGCAACGATGGTGTTCGCCGCCTTTGTGGCGATCTTCAAACATGATCTGAAGGGGCTGCTGGCTTATTCGACCATCAGCCACCTGGGCTTCATCACCTTCATGATCGGCTTGGGGACGCCGATGTCGGCGGTGGTGGCGGTGTTTCACATCCTCAACCATGCCTGCTTCAAGGCGGCGCTGTTCATGACGGCCGGCATCGTCGATCACGAGACCGGCAGCCGCGATATGCGCCGGCTCGGCGGCCTGATGAAGGCGATGCCCTGGGTCGGCAGCTTCGCCCTGATCGCGGCGGCCTCAATGGCCGGCCTGCCTCCTTTCAATGGCTTCTTGTCCAAGGAGTTGATGCTGGAGCAAGCGCTGCAGGCGGACTTCTGGGGGGCGATGTCCTGGGCGATCCCGGTCTTGGCGACGCTGGGCGGCCTGTGCTCGGCCGCCTATTCGCTGCGCCTGGTGCACGACGTGTTCTTCAATGGCCCGGCGCGTGATCTGCCCAATCCTCACCCGCATGAGCCGCCCTGGGGCATGAAGCTGCCGGTGCTGATCTTGGTGGCGCTGTGTCTGGCCGTCGGCCTGGCGCCGATGTGGCTGGCCGGGCCGCTGGTGCATGGGGCCGCCACGGCGATGTTGGGGAGCCCGGCGCCCGAGTTCCACTTCGCACTCTGGCATGGCCTGAACCTGCCGCTGCTGATGAGCGTGATCGCCTTGGCCGGCGGCGCCATACTCTATTTCGCGATGCAGGCGGGCGGGCGGCTGCATCGTTACTTGCCCGGACCCTTGAATGCCAAGGCAATATTCCATTGGCTGATCAATGGCCTGTTCGGCCTGGCCGGGCGTTGCACAAGGCGGCTGGAGAACGGCTCGCTGCAGCGCTATGCCGCCTGGATGTTGGGGCTGGCGATTGGCCTGTCGGCTTGGGCAATATTGCGCGTGGGCGGGCTGACCAGCGGCTCTCGCGAATTGCTGGAAGCGCCACCGCTGGCCGTCGCTGTCTGGCTGCTCTTGATCGTGATGGGGGCGGCCTTGCTCGTGCTGCACAGGCAGCGCTTTGTCGCGGTGGTGCTGGCCGGTGGCGTGGGGCTGGTGTGTTCGATGGCGTTTTTGGCCTTGTCCGCGCCCGATCTGGCGCTGACGCAGTTGTCGGTCGATGTCGTGTCGACCGTTTTGCTCTTGATGGGCCTGGCCTTGCTGCCGCAAGTCAGCCCGGTCGAGTCCAGCAATTTGCGGCGCGGCCGCGACGCCTTGCTGGCCCTGCTTGGCGGCGGCGGCATGGCCTGGTTGAGCTGGCTGATGCTGACGCGCAACCATGACTCGATTTCCTGGTATTTCCTCGAGAACGCGCTGGCGGGTGGCGGTGGCAACAATGTCGTGAACGTGATCCTGGTCGACTTCCGCGGCTATGACACCTTCGGTGAGATCACCGTGCTGGGCATCGCGGCCGTCGGCGTGTTGGCCCTGCTGGATGGCTTCAGGGTCAAGCGGCCCGAGCAAGACAGCGCCGGTCGGCCCTGGAGTTATGCCCGCGAGCCGCTGATGCTGCGCGTGGTCGCAAGGCTGGCGCTGCCGCTGGCCTTGCTGGTCTCGGCCTATATCTATTGGCGCGGCCACAACCTGCCGGGGGGCGGTTTCATCGCCGGCCTGATCACCGGCGTGGCGCTGGTCTTGCAATACATGGCGAATGGTCAGCAGCGCGCTGAAGCTGTTCTGCATGCCCAGGGCGGGCGGCGCTATGTGCGCTGGATAGGCGCGGGGCTCTTGATCGCCTGGCTGACCGGCGTGGGCGCCTTCTTGTTCGGCCGGCCGTTTTTGAGCAGCGCCCATGGCCACCCGAGCCTGCCCTTGATCGGTGAGCTGCCGCTGGCGACGGCGGCCCTGTTTGATCTGGGTGTCTACATCACGGTGGTGGGGGCGACGATGTTGATGCTGTCGGTGCTGGGTTCGGCCAGCAAGGAAGGGCCCAAGCCCGCCACGCGAGGAGCGCTCGGATGACGATTTCGATGGAATTTCTACTCGCCACCGGCATCGGTTGGGTGACGGCCTGCGGCATTTATCTGCTTTTGCGTGGGCGCAGTTTTTCGGTCGTGCTGGGCCTGAGCCTGATCGGCTACGCGGTCAATGTCTTCATCTTCGCGATGGGTCGGCTGTGGCAGGCTGCGCCGCCGATCTTGGGCCAGGCCAGCGCCTCGGTGGCGGACCCCTTGCCGCAAGCCTTGGTGTTGACGGCCATCGTGATCGGTTTTGCCACCACCGGTTTTTTGATCGAGCTGGCGCTGCGCAGCCGGCATGAAAACGGCAGTGACCATGTCGACGGCGGCTCCAGCGGGGACCTGCGATGAGTGTCTTCGATCTGCATCTGGCGGTGCTGCCCGTGTTGCTGCCGGCGCTGACCGCCATCTTGCTGCTTTTATTGGGCGACCATGGCGGCGACAGCCATGGCGGCCACGGCCACCACAAGCTCTTGTGGGCGCGCCGGATTACCTTGGCGTCCACCGCCTTGGGGCTGCTGCTGGCGCTGGCGCTGGCCTGGCGCGCGGCCGAGGGCGAGCTGATCACCTACCGGCTGGGCGAATGGCCGGCCCCGTTCGGCATCATGCTGCTGGTTGACCGGCTGGGCGCCATGATGCTGGTGTTGAGTGCTTGCGTGGCGCTGCCGGTGCTCTGGTATGCCTGCGGCGGCTGGGATGCGCATGGCCGCTATTTCCACGCACTGTTCCAGTTCCAGTTGATGGGCTTGTACGGCGCTTTCGTGACCGGCGACCTGTTCAATCTCTTTGTCTTTTTCGAGATCTTGCTGATCGCCTCCTATGTGCTGATGGTGCATGGCCAGGGCGCCGAACGCTTCCGGGTCGGCATGCATTACGTGGTCTTGAATCTGGCCGCCTCGGCGCTGTTCTTGATCGGCCTGGCGCTCATTTACGCCAAGGCCGGCACGCTCAATCTGGCCGATCTGGCGCTGCGTGTGCCACAGGTGGCTGCGCCCGATGCGGCTGTGCTGCAGGTGGCGGCGATGTTGCTGCTGGTGGTGTTTGGTTTCAAGGCGGCGCTGATGCCGCTGGCCATGTGGTTGCCTTCCACCTACGCGGCGGCCAGCCCGCCGGTGGCGGCGCTGTTCGCCATCATGACCAAGGTCGGCGTGTACGCAATCGTGCGGGTGCATGGCGTGGTGTTCGGCGACAGCGCTGGCGCCACGGCGCTGACGGTTGAACCGATTTTGCTGCCCTTGGCCCTGGCGACCAGCGTGCTGGCGGTGCTCGGCGCGCTGGCCGCCAAGACGCTGGCGCGGCTGGTCGCCTGGCTGACCGTGGTGTCGGTAGGCACGGTGTTAGCGGGCATTGGCCTGTATGGCCCGGCGGCCTGGGGCGCGGCCTTTTACTACATGATCAACAGCACGCTGGTGATTGCGGCGCTGTTCTTGCTGGCCGAGTTGGTGGCGGCGCAGCGCGGCGATGCCGATGGGCAATTGGTGCCCGCTGCACCGGTGGCGCAGCCGACGCTATTGGGTCTGATGATGCTGTTGGCGGCGGCCTCCGCCGCCGGCTTGCCGCCGCTGCCGGGCTTTATCGGCAAGCTGATGCTGCTGGAGGCGTCCAGCAATCATGCCTGGGCGCCGCTGGTCTGGACGGTCTTGCTGCTGGTCGGCTTCTTCACTCTGCTGGGGCTGGCGCGGGCGGGCAGTATTCTGTTCTGGCATGTGCGGCTGGATCTGCCGGCCAATGTCAGCTCGGGCGGCAGCCCCAAGCTGGTGCTGGCGACCTGCTCGCTGCTAGCGGCCAGCGTCTTGCTGAGCGTGGCTGCCGCTCCGATTCAGCGTTATACGCAGGCGGCCGCCGTGCAGTTGTCGGACCGCGCGGCCTATGCGGCAGCGGTGTTGGACGAGCAGGGCGGGGCGGCCGCGCAGACGACCCGGCCCTATCAAGTTCAGCAAATTCAGCCTGGGGCGCAACCATGAATCGGAAATCGCCGCTCACTGCCCCGGCGAGGCGCTGGCTCACCCACCCCGCGCTGTCGCTGCTTTTGTTCGCCGGCTGGCTGATGCTGCAGCAGAGCCTGAGCCTTGCGCATGTGTTGATGGCCGCCTTCTTCGGCTTGTTGCTGCCGCGCTTGCTGCTGGGCTTGCTGGGCCCGGCGATGCGGCCGAGGCGGCCAGGCCTGATGTTGCGCTTTGCCGGCATCGTGCTGTGGGACATCGTGATGTCTAACCTGACGGTCGCGCGGCTGGTGCTGGCGCCCGGTGCCAAGCCGCAACCGGCCTGGGTGAGGGTGCCGCTGGCCCTGCGTCAGCCCGGGCCCATCACGCTTTTGGCCACCATCATCACCACCACGCCGGGCACGGTGTCTTGCGTGGTCGATGACGAGGCCCATGAAATTTGGGTGCACGCGCTGGATTGCACCGATGCGCAGGCTATGGCCGCCGACATCAAGTCGCGCTACGAGCAGCCCTTGCTGGAGATTTTTGAATGACAACGAGCTTGCTCTTGGGCTTGCCCATATTGGCCTGGGCCTTGAACTTCGCCACCGGCGCGGTCGGCCTGGCGCTGCTGCTGACCGGCTGGCGCTTAGCTGCCGGGCCAACCGTCACCGACCGTGTGCTGGCGCTCGACACCATGTATGTCAATCTCGTCGCGCTGCTCGTGTTGCAGGGTTTGCGCGAGGGCAATGGCCTGATGTTCGAGGCGGCGCTGATCATCGCGCTGCTCGGTTTCGCTTCGACGGTGGCGCTGGCGCGCTATCTCGGTCGCGGCGATGTTATTGAATAGGAATAAAGCCCATGACTAACTTTGAAATCCACGGGCTGGCGCAAGTGCTGATCGCCTTGCTGCTGGTCATCGGCGGCTTGTTTGCCTTGATCGGCGCTATCGGCCTATTGCGCTTTCCGGACTTTTTCATGCGCTTGCACGCGCCGACCAAGGCCACCACGCTGGGTGTCGGCGGCGTCTTGCTGGCCAGCTTGGGCTATCACTGGACGCAGCATCAGTTCGGCTTGCAGGAACTGCTGATCACGCTGTTCTTGTTCATCACCGCGCCGGTGTCGGCCAATCTCTTGTCCAAGGCGGCGCTGCATCTGCGCCTTCCCTCCAAGGCCGGGCTGCCGCCGGGGCAGCCAAGGGCCTGATGCCTGCTCATCAGTGCTTGTCGTTGCTATGCGAGCCTGACAGCAGCTTGTCGGTATAGGCAATTGCCAGCGCCGAGAACAAGAAGGTCACGTGGATGATGGTCTGCCACATCAGCGTCTTGACTTCGTAGTTGTCTGCGTTGATGAAGGTCTTGAGCAAATGGATCGACGAGATGCCGATGATGGCGGTGGCCAGCTTGACCTTGAGTACCGAGGCGTTGACATGGCTCAGCCATTCGGGCTGATCCGGGTGCTCCTCCAGCCCCATGCGCGACACAAAAGTCTCGTAGCCGCCAACGATCACCATGATCAAGAGGTTGGAGATCATCACCACGTCGATCAGGCCCAGCACCACCAGCATCAGAATCGTTTCATTGAGCTTGGCGATGGGCTCGTAGCCAGTCACTGCGCCGGCGGCGTCCTTGATGGCCACGGCCTTGTAGCCGATGCTCTTGACCAGCTGGGCCAGCGCATCGTGGTTGCCGAATGCGGCCTCGATCAAGTGCACCAACTCGGTCCAGAACTGGAACACATACAGCGCCTGCGCCACGATCAGCCCCAGGTAGAGCGGGAGTTGTAACCAGCGTGTCGCGAATATCAGTCTCGGTAAGGGGCGCAACGCGGGTGTGGGCTGATTCATTGGTTTTCTCATAGGGTTAACGCTAGATTGACGGGCCTTGGCAGGCGATTTTAGGGCCCTATTTATCGGTATGGTGCCTGGGTACGTCGAGTTACCGCGCTAGAGTAAGCGCTTCGTCAGAGATGAGACGCACAGTAGCGGCCAGTCGCACAAGTTAAGTCTTCTTTTTGTAATCCGCTCCTGTCAGAGGAAACACATCATGAGTCAGAACGAACTTTATCTGCCCAGCGCCGCTTGGCAAGCCCAGGCTAATGTCAAAGGCATGGCCGGCTACAACGCATTGGTGGCCGAGGCCGAGGCCGATTACCAGGGTTATTGGGCCCGCCTCGCTCGTGAGTTTGTGACCTGGCAGACACCGTTCACCAAGGTGCTCAATGACAGCGAAGCACCGTTCTTCAAATGGTTTGAAGATGGCCGCCTGAACGTCTCCTACAACTGCCTGGACCGCAATGTCGAGCGCGGTTTGGGTGACAAGGTCGCGATCATCTTCGAGGCCGATGACGGCAGCAGCAGCAAGGTGACTTACAAGGAACTGCTGGGCCGCGTT
Source organism: Roseateles oligotrophus (assembly GCF_025717515.1). Classification (GTDB taxonomy): domain Bacteria; phylum Pseudomonadota; class Gammaproteobacteria; order Burkholderiales; family Burkholderiaceae_C; genus Paucibacter_A; species Paucibacter_A oligotrophus. The sequence goes on along the minus strand of NZ_JAJIRN010000006.1, from coordinate 446,460 downwards.
TCGCAGATGGCCAATGTGCTGAAGGCACGCGGCGTCAAGAAGGGTGACCGCGTCGTCATCTATATGTCGATGTCGGTCGAGGGCGTGGCGGCGATGCAGGCCTGCGCTCGCATTGGCGCGATCCACTCGGTGGTGTTCGGCGGCTTCTCGGCGCAGAGCCTGCGTGACCGCGTGCAAGATGCCGGCGCCGTGATGGTGATCACCGCCGACGAGCAGCTGCGCGGCGGCAAGGCCTTGCCATTGAAGGCGATTGTTGACGAGGCGCTGGACGGCGGCTCCTGCCCAACGCTGAAGGACGTGATCGTCTATCAGCGTACCGGCGGCAAGATCGGCTGGGTCGAAGGGCGTGACCATTGGCTGCATGAAGAGATGGCCGGCAAGTCCGAGGTCTGCGAGCCCGAGTGGGTCGAGGCCGAGCATCCGCTGTTCCTGCTCTATACCTCCGGTTCGACCGGCAAGCCCAAGGGCGTGCAGCATTCCAGCGGCGGCTATTTGCTGCACGCGGCGCTGACCACCAAGTGGACCTTCGATCTGCAGGACAACGATGTGTTCTGGTGCACCGCCGATATCGGCTGGGTGACCGGCCATAGCTACATCACCTATGGGCCTTTGGCGCTGGGTGGCACCGAGATCGTGTTTGAAGGCGTGCCGACCTATCCGGATGCCGGCCGCTTCTGGCAGACGATAGCGAAGCACAAGGTCTCGATCTTCTACACCGCGCCGACCGCGATTCGCTCGCTGATCAAGGCCGCTGAAGGCAATGCCGCCGTGCATCCGGATCGTTATGACCTGAGCAGCCTGCGCTTGCTGGGTTCGGTCGGCGAGCCGATCAACCCGGCCGCTTGGGAGTGGTATCACAAGCATATCGGCGGTGGCCGTTGCCCGATTGTCGACACCTTCTGGCAGACCGAAACCGGTGGTCACATGATCACGCCGCTGCCGGGCGCGACACCGCTGGTGCCGGGTTCTTGCACGCTGCCATTTCCAGGCATCACGACGGCCATCGTCGACGAGATGGGCAATGATGTGCCGAACGGGCAGGGCGGCATCCTAGTCGTCAAGAAGCCATGGCCGTCGATGATCCGCACCATTTACAACGACCCCGAGCGTTTCAAGAAGAGCTACTACCCCGAGGAGTTGAAGGGTTACTACCTGGCCGGTGACGGCGCGATCCGCGATGCGGAAACGGGTTACTTCACCATCACCGGACGCATTGATGACGTGTTGAACGTGTCGGGTCACCGCATGGGCACGATGGAAATCGAATCCGCGCTGGTCAGCTGCACGGAGTTGGTGGCCGAAGCGGCGGTGGTGGGTCGCCCGGATGACACCACGGGCGAGGCGATTTGCGCCTTCGTCGTGCTTAAGCGCGCGCGCCCGACCGGTGATGAAGCGAAGGCGATTGCCAAGCAGCTGCGCGATTGGGTGGCCAAGGAAATTGGTCCGATCGCCAAGCCCAAGGACATCCGCTTTGGTGACAATTTACCTAAGACCCGCTCCGGCAAGATCATGCGCCGCCTCTTGCGCTCGGTGGCCAAGGGTGAGGCCGTTACGCAGGACACGAGTACTTTGGAAAACCCAGCCATCCTGGATCAATTGTCGGAAGCCAATTGATTCAGGAGACGCGAGCGCAGCTCGCGTCAGCGCCGACGGCGCTTGGCTGGGTTAGGGATCACTCATATCGCGCAGCGATGTGGGTGATCACAGAACCCGGCAATCCTTCAATCGCCCGCTCTGCGGGCGCTTTTCATCCTGGATCAATTGTCGGAAGCCAATTGATCAAGGAAGCGCGAGCGCAGAACCTTTGTGGGGCTCAGCAATGGGCGCCCGCCCTCGGCTTTGGTCAAAACCTGGCATTCGGCGCTGCTGCTCTACCCGCACGAAACCCCGGCATGATGCGGGGAGAGCAGTTGCCCTGAGCCTCACCAGATTTTGAACAAGATTTGAAACCAGGCTGCCCGGTCAAGCTGATTGCCCGCTGAAATTGGAAGTTTGCTCTGTGCCCGGAGCTTACGTTGGCCGGCAGACAGTTGGAGCGTCAAAAGGTTGGAGCTTGAGATTCAAGACCCCGGCCTTCGCTGTTACTGACGAGGCCGGGTCACAGGATGATTTTCTTCAATCGCTCGGGAGCTAGGCCAAGCGCCGCGCTTAAATCGGCCCCGGCTAGATCTGCTTGCTCCAGGCAGGCGTCGGTCAAATCTGCTCCGGCGAATCTGACGCCGCGCAAATTGGCTCCCTCCAAATGCGCATGCGCCAGCTTTGCACCCTCCAGATTGGCTCCCCACAGTTTTGCTCCCTCCAAGTGCGCACCCCAAAAATCGGCATGCACCAGATTCGCATCCCAAAATTCCGCTCCGCGCAAATCGGTGTTGCGCAAATCCAATTTTTGATCCAGTCGCTGATCCTTCAATAATGGCGGCTTCGAGCGCCCGAGCACCGTCAAGATCGCCTGGATATCTGTGCGCGGCTTGCTTTGAGCAGCCGGCTGTCCGCCGGCAGGCCAAGCGGCGTTATGCCGGACATAGGCCGTCATGATCTCGCTTGCATGCCAATAATAAGAGTTCGGCGAATCATGGGCCAGGGTGGCGAGCGCGTAGATCCCGCCCAAGCGCGCCTCGATATTCGGATTGCCATTGGCCAATTGCGCACCGAGCTGCGCACTGGCCTGAGTGAAGCGGTCAGTATCTTGCTTGGCGCGGTCCAAATCGAGCTTGTCTTGCGCCGCGCGCAGATTTTTCCAAGAAAACATAATTCCCACCAACAGTGCTGCCCCGCCCGCAGCCTGCACGATCACCGTCCAGATCTTGATCCGGTTGTCGGTCTCGTATTGGAGCAAATCCTTTTCCAAGGCCAAACGTTGTGGCGTCGGCAATTCGGACTGGCTTGCGCCTTCGATGCGCCGACGCAATTGATCCGCTTGCTGACTGGGATATTCGGACAGGCCGATTGCCGAAAAAACCAGCAGTGAGATGAGTAGGGCCAGCAGCAGCGGCGCCAGGATCCGCTCGCGCAATCGTCCAACAACATGATCGATTTGTTTTTTCACATTGCCTCCCTTCGCATCGTTCTAGTCTTGTAAATCCGCATGGCGTTTGCCTTGCGCTTGCTCAAGCAGACGATGAAACGTCAATCGATGCCGACATTTTGTGGTTCAGCTATATTGATTCGCGCTAGCCAGCCGAAGCGGGTTAATCCGCACAAGTTAGGTAGGCTCCCAGCGACGGCAATGGGCCGCTGACATGAAAGGCAACCGAGAGTCCTCGCGCCTCGCTCTACGAGCGCCAATCCTGAGCGGACACATTCCGGACGTTCAAATCGGGTCGATGGTGAAGGCGATTTGAGGGTTAGGGATCGGGCTTTAGGCAAGACCCGACCCTTTTAGGTCAAGTCTTGCTGAAAATATGGGGCGACTCGGCCCATCTGCTCTCCGCGTACCCTGTCGATGCGAACTTCGGTCCCCCGGCCATCTTGCGCTTCGTAAGCCGGCCGCGCATGAACGAGGGCAAAGAAGGCGAACTATGTGGGCTTGAGTCCATCTATGTTGCCAATTAGCTTGTCGACTGGATGGGCCTCGCATCAAGACCGAGAAACAAACCGGCTAGACCTGGCTAGAAATCGTCATGGCCCAGCTTGACGCGTAATGCCAATGCCACCGAGTTCTGCGCTGGGCTGCTGCTGGTGTAGAGCTTGCCCGTTAGAATCCGCCCCGATCCGAATCGAATCGAACTCGACTCATCCAATTTCGCTACTTCCTGGAGATTCTCATCATGGCTTCCAACAATCAAGACGACAACGAACGCATCGCCCTTTGGGTGGTCAGCCTGGTCATCGCGATTTTGCTGCTCAGCATCACCAGCTTTGTGCTGATTAAACAGCGCCACCGCGCCGCTGCTCCTGCTGCGGCTCCCGTCGCGGCCATGGCCGATGCCGAGCTTTATGACGCGCCGCTCAGCGGTGAGTTGCTGGCGACCGTGCAGTTCGGTTTTGCCGAAGCGACCGTGCCGGTCGAAGCCGCACCCGATCTGGCCCGTGCGATGGAGGCCTTGATGGCAGCTCCGGCTCGCAAGATCGTGATTGCCGGTTTTCACGACGCCAGCGGCGACGCGGTCAAGAACGCCGACTTGGCCAAGCAGCGCGCCATTGCGACCCGCTCTGTGCTGACCGCCGCGGGTGTGGATGCCGCGCGCATTTTGTTGCGCAAACCCGAGTCGACCTTGGCCGACGGCACGGCAGAGGAGGCCCGCCGGGTCGAGATCCGCTTGCTGGACTGAAACAAGTAATGGCCAGTTTCGACGGCCAAGAAGCATAGAAAACCGCCTCCGGGCGGTTTTCTATTTGGCGACTGAATTCAGCGCAGCGTGAACACCGCGACGGTGGCCACCAACTCCTCCGCCTGCGTTCTGAGGCTGCTGGCCGAGGCGGCCATTTCTTCGACCAGCGCCGCGTTTTGCTGGGTCGTGTGATCCATCTGCGTGACCGCCTCACCGACCTGCGCCACGCCTGACGCCTGCTCTTTGCTGGCCGTATCGATCTCGGCCATGATGTCGGTGACGCGCTTGATCGAGCTCACGACCTCGCCCATCGTCACGCCGGCTTGGTCGACCAATTGCGTGCCCGCTTCGACCCGCTCGACGCTGGCATTGATCAGCTGCTTGATTTCCTTGGCCGCTTCGGCCGAACGCCCGGCTAGGCTGCGTACCTCGCTGGCCACCACGGCAAAGCCTCGTCCTTGTTCGCCGGCACGGGCCGCTTCGACGGCGGCATTCAAGGCCAGGATATTGGTCTGGAAGGCGATGCCGTCGATGACGCTGATGATGTCGGAGATTTTGCGTGAGCTGTCGTTGATGCCCTTCATCGTCTCCACCACCTGCCCGACGATATTGCCGCCTTCGATGGCGATGGTCGAGGCGCTGGCGGCCAGTTGATTGGCGTGGCGCGTACTGTCGGCGTTTTGCCTGACGGTGGCGCCGAGTTGCTCCATGGAGGCGGCGGTCTGTTCCAGGGCACTGGCTTGTTGCTCGGTGCGGGCGCTCAGGTCAAGATTGCCCTGGGCGATCTCGGCGCTTGAGGTGGCCAGTTGCTCGGCCCCTTGCCGCACGGTGCTGACGACCTGGATCAGGTTGTCCTGCATCGCCTTGAGTCTGGCCATCAGGCTGCTGTGGTCGCCGGGGCGCAGCTCCAGGGGCTGACTCAGATCACCGGCGCCGACACGCTCCGTCACCGCCGCGGCCTCGGCCGGCTCGGCGCCCAGGGCCTGGCCTATGCTGCGGGTGGTCAGCAGCCCGATCAGGCCAGAAAAACCCAGGCCCAAGGCGATGGCCAGCATCGATGCCCAGCGGATGCTCGAGTAACGCGCCGAAGCCTCGTCATACTCCCGCTTCGCCACGTCGATCTGTAATTGCATCAGCGCCTCGGCACCCTTTTTGACCGGCGCAAACAGCACCGGCAGCTGTGTCTTGACCAACTTCTCCACCGTCGGCATGTCGTCGGCCTTCAAAGCAGCAATCGCCGGCAGCAAGCCTTGCTGCACGAACTGCTTGCGATCCGTGCCCCAGGCCTTGGCCAGAACGGCTTCCTCGGGCGTCAGATAGGTCTGCACATAGGCGTCCCAGAGCTTGGTGATGGTGGCGATATTGGCCTCGACCGTGCCGATGGCGGTCTGTACAGATTGCGGGGTTTGATCCGCCAGAGCCATGGTGATGGCCAGGCGGTTGCTGACCACCATGGCCTCGATCTGGCCAATCTGCACCGCCGTGACGGTTCGGTCTTCATAGACTGTTTTCAGCGAGGCGTTCGAGCTGGAAATGCCGTAGAGGCCGAGCCCCCCGACGAGCAGCAGCGCGAAAGAGAGAATGCTCACCAACATCATCAAGCGCGAGGAAATCTTCATGCGGGCTCTCCAGAATCAGGGCGCAGATCGACACCCTTGTTGCGGATATTTGTCAGCTGTTATCGGCGCGGTGCGGCAATTTTTGAGCAATATTTCACGCAATTTTCAAGCAGCCCGGCCGCTCTGACTTGGCCCCGATCCGGCCCACCACGGCCGCCTGCTCGAAGCCATGGCGGGAGAACAGGGCCAGCACCGCGTCCACCGCCTGAGGCGCACAGGAAACCAGCAGACCGCCACTGGTTTGCGGGTCGCTGAGCAGCGTTTGGGCGAGCGGATCGAGGCCGGGCGTCGAATGGATGTCATGGCCGTAGGCGGCCCAGTTACGCCCGGAGGCGCCGGTCACGCAGCCCCGCTCGGCCAAGTCGCGCACGCCCTCCAGCAAGGGCACCGCCGACCAGTCGATCTGCAACTCGCAGCCAGCGCCGCGCGCCAATTCCAGCGCATGGCCGGCCAGGCCGAAACCGGTCACATCGGTCAAGGCATGCACGCCGTCCAGAGCCGCCAGGTCCGGCCCCGGCGTGTTCAATTGGGTCGTGACGGCAATCATCCGCGCATAGCCTTCGGCGCCCAGCAAGTCCTTTTTCAGCGCGGCCGACATGACGCCCACACCCAGCGGCTTGCCCAGCACCAGCACATCGCCCGGTTGTGCGTCGGCATTGCGCTTGACCCGACTCGGGTGCACCAGACCCAGCGCCACCAGGCCGTAGATCGGCTCGACCGAATCGATCGTGTGGCCGCCCGCAATCGGGATGCCCGCCGCCCGGCAGACCGAGGCACCGCCCTCGAGAATGCGGCCAATCGTCTGGGTCGACAGCACATTGATCGGCATGCCGACCAGGGCCAGCGCCATGATGGGTCGCCCGCCCATCGCGTAGACATCGCTGATCGCATTGGTGGCGGCGATGCGGCCAAAGTCGAAGGGGTCATCGACGATGGGCATGAAGAAATCGGTGGTGGCGATCAGCGCCTGCTCGTCATTGAGCTTGTAGACGGCCGCGTCATCGGCGGTCTCTATGCCGACCATCAGCTCGGGCGGAACCGGGAAGCCGGTCGTGCCCTTGAGGATCTCGGACAGCACGCCGGGTGCGATCTTGCAGCCGCAGCCGCCACCGTGGGAGAGCGAGGTCAGGCGGGGTTCCGTGGTGCTCATGGCGCTATTCCTTCTTGAAGTGATGTTGTCTGGCTCAGCAGGCCGGCGACGATGGCGCGCAGCCTGCGCTTTTCTTGATCGGGGTGAAACAGCGCGGCGCGTGCGTCGGCCTGTTTACGCAGGGCTGTCAGCATAGCGGGATCGTCGCGACATTGCCGCAGCAAATCGGCCAGGCCTGCCGCATCGTTCCAGTCAAACAGGCCCAGATAATCTTCGCCCAGCAGGCCGACATTGCCGTCGACCCTGGACGCCAGCACCGGCGTGCCGCTGCACAGCGCCTCGATCACCGCATGGGCGCCGCCCTCCAAGCGGCTCGGGTGCACCAGCACATGGGCCGCTTGAATCCGCTTGCGCGTTTGCTGATGGGGCAGGGCGCCGAGCCAGCGATATTGCGGGCAGCGCTGCATCAAGGCCAGTGCCGCCGCACCCAGGGCAGGTTCCAAGGCGGCGCCGATGTGATCGAGCCGGATGTCGGGGCGGCCCGCCAACAGCTTGGCTGCGTCAAAGTAGGTCTGCGGCGACTTCACCTCGCGCAAATGCCCGACCATCAGCGCACGCAGCCAGCGCCTGGGTTTGTCGGCCAGCGCCTGCCTTGGCGCGCAAGACTGCAGGCAGACATGGGCCTTGGCGCGCAAGCCTTCGGGCAGGGCGCGCAGGCCCAGCTCATTCAACACGACCAGCGCGCTGGCCGCGCGCAAAGAGGCCTGTGCGGCGGCGTCGCTTTGGATGTCTTGGTAGAGGTCGGTGCCGGTCAAGACCAGCAGCAGCGGTTTGCCCGGCCGCTTTTCGGCCCAGGCCCGGACGCTGGCGGCGGAGCGGCGCGCATGCAGGGCCAGCAGCAAGTCGGGCTGCGCTTGATCGTCGCCAGCCTCCCAGCTCTTCGCCAGCGTGACGCGGTAGTCCTCGGACAAAAAGCGCGCCCAGCGCTGCGCTGTTTGCCAATTGCCATTGTTCGCGTCGGCAAAGGCTGGGGTGACGATTAGGATGGCGGGCCGAGACATGACGGGTTTATACGCGATGAAGATGGATCAAGGCAGATTGGCGCGCAGCGCCGGCGCTGAATGGCTGAAACAGGCTTTGGCCGACTCGCGGGCCGACACCTTGCAGACCTTGGCCTGCTACGAGCGGACCTTGGGGGCAGGGTTGCCGGTGCCCTATTCTGCCGAGCTCAATCCGCCGCTGTGGGAACTGGGCCATATCGGCTGGTTTCAGGATGTCTGGCTGAGCCGCAATCCGCAGTGGCGATTGGGGGTGCAAGCCGATCCTTCCATTCAGCGAAGCCCCGGTCGGCGCGGCAATTCAGATGCCTTGTACGACTCCAGCCAAGTGCCGCATGCGCAGCGTTGGACGCTGGACCTGCCCGACCTGAGCAGCACGCGCGCCGACCTGGCCGCACAGCTGGCGCAAAACCTGACCCTCTTGACCCAGGCCGATGGCTCGGCCGCCGAGCTGTACTTCTTCCGCCTGGCGCTGCTGCATGAGGACATGCATCACGAGGCGGCGCTGTATATGGCGCAAAACCTCGGCATCCCGATCGCCGACCCGCGCTGGCAGCCACAGGCCTTGGTGGGCGAGCGGACCTTGGCCGCTTTGTCCGCTTGCCGCTGGGCGCCGGGTCAAGCCGAGGCGGCGCGGGACTGCTTTCACTTCGACAACGAGCTGGGCTGCGCCGAGTCGGACTGGGTCGACCTGGCGCCCTTCGAGATCGACCTGCGCGTGCTCAGCTGGGCCGAATACCTGGCCTTTGTCGACAGCGGCGGCTACGGCCAAGCGCGTTGGTGGAGCGAGGCGGGCCGGGCTTGCTTGCAGGGGCGAACGGCGCCGCGCTATCTGCGCCGGGGCGAGCAGGGCGGCTGGCAGCTACAGCGCTGGGGTGTTTGGCAAGACCTGACCCCGCTTCATCTGACGCAGGCCGCCGTGCATCTGACGGCCTATGAGGCCGAGGCCTGGTGCGCCTGGGCCGGCCGGCGTTTGCCGACCGAGGCCGAGTGGCATTGCGCCGCCTCGAGGCTGGGCACCGACTTTGCCTGGGGCCAGGTCTGGGAATGGACGGCCAGTGACTTCCTGCCCTTCAGCGGTTTCCAGGCGCACCCCTATCGCGACTATTCGCAGCCTTGGTTCGGCCAACGGCGGGTGTTGCGCGGCGCCTCGCTGTTCACCCAGCCGCGCATGCGCCATCTGGACTATCGCAATTTCTTTGCGCCGGCGCGAAACGATATCGCCGCCGGTTTTCGCAGTTGCGCCATGCGCCCGCAGCCAACTTGAGTTCCAATGCCGGCTGAGATTTCTATTTGGAGTGAGTCATGCCCGTCGTCAATCGCCGTTATCTGAACCAAACCCTCGCCGCGGCTGTCTTGGCCCTGGCGGGCCTGTCCGCCCAGGGCCAGACGCCGGTGTTTCGCGTCACCGCGATCCCCGACGAGTCGCCGACCGAGCTGTCCCGTAAGGCCGCGCCACTGATGCGTTACCTGGAGGCCCAACTCGGTATGAAGGTCGAGTTCACGCCGGTGACCGACTATGCGGCGGCGGTCGAGGCGATGGTCAATAAAAAGGTTGATCTGGCCTGGTTCGGGGGCCTGACCTTTGTGCAGGCGAACGCCCGTTCGGGCGGCAAGATGCTGCCCTTGGTGCAGCGCGAGGAAGACACCAAGTTCCGCTCGGTCTTCATCACCTCCGACCCGGCCATCAAAAGCCTGGCCGATCTGAAGGGCAAGGATGTCTCTTTCGGCTCGCAAAGCTCGACCTCCGGCCATGTGATGCCGCGCAGCTTTGTCTTGCAAGCGGGGCTGAACCCGGACAAGGACTTCCGCCGCCTGGCCTATAGCGGCGCGCATGACGCCACCATCGCCGCGGTCGCCGCCGGCAAGGTGCAGGCCGGTGCGCTGAACATCTCTGTGTGGGAGAAGTTCGTCGCCGAGAAGAAGGTCGACACCGAGCGGGTCAAGGTCTTCTTCACCACGCCGCCTTACTTTGACTACAACTGGACCGTGCATGCCGACATGCCGGCCGCTCAGCGCGAAAAAATCGCCAAGGCGTTTTTGAGCTTGAGCCGCGATGATGCCGCCGGCAAAGAGATTCTTGATCTGCAGCGCGCGACTCGTTTTATTCCGACTCAGCCGGCGAATTACAAGGGCATCGAGGCGGCGGCGCAAAACGCCGACCTGCTCTGACCCGGATCGCTTGATTTGAAGCTGTCGCTTACCGCCATCGACGCCGCCCCGCTGGGCGCGGCCGCAGGGCAAGCGCCCGTGCTGCGGGACTTGAGTTTGAGCGTCGCCGCGGGTGAGGCGCTGGCCGTGATCGGGCCCTCGGGTGCGGGCAAGACCACCTTGTTGCAGTTGCTGGCCTGTGCGCTGCGGCCCAGCGCCGGGCAGTACCGGCTTGACGATGGCGAGCCTTGGCGGCTCGGCCGGGCCGACTTGCAGGCGCTGCGCGGCCGCTTGTTTCTGGCGCCGCAAATGCCGCCGCTGCCGCCCAGGCAACGCGTCATCACCGCCGTCTTGGCCGGCTGCCTGCCCGCTTGGAGCCTGCTGCGCAGCCTGCGCTCCTTGGTCTACCCCAGCGATATCGCGGCGGCGCATGCGGCGCTGGCCAGCTTTGATCTGGAGGAGAAGCTGTTCGAGCGGGTCGACCGGCTCTCGGGCGGCGAGCGCCAGCGGGTCGGGCTGGCGCGGGCCTTGGTGACGCCGGCAAAGTTGTGGCTGATGGATGAGCCCTTGTCCGCGCTTGACCCCTTGCGCACAAGCCAGGCGGCCCAGACCTTGATCGAGCAGGCCGCTCGGCGCGGCGTGACGCTGCTGGCCTCGCTGCACCATGTGGAGATGGCCTTGGCGCATTTCCCGCGCATTGTGGGCCTGCGCCAGGGTCAGGTCTTGTTCGACCTGCCGGCTTCCGAGGTCACGCCGGCCTTGTTGGCCCAGCTTTATGCCCAGCATGAAGAGGAGTTGCACGCAGCGGTGACCAACTCGGCCAACTCGGTTGATGCGGCCGCGGCCCGGCCTGCCTTGCTTTCAACGCCATGCCGATGAGTTTGCATGCCAGCGGCCGCGTGCCGGCACGCGACCCGGCTTGGCTGGGGCGCATTTTTGGCTTCAGCCTCGCCTTGGTCCTGCTCTGGCCCTTGATGGTCGCGACCGAGTTCCGCCCTTGGGTCTTGCTGGAGCCGCAGAGCCTGGCCGTTACGGCGCGATTCTTGGCCGACTTTATGCCGCCCAAGCTGGAGCCGGAATTCTTGGGAATGGTCGCACGCGAGGCCTGGCGCACGGTGGCCATCGCGACGGCCGGTATCAGCCTTGCCTTGTTGGCGGCCGCTCCGCTGGCGCTGCTGGCCACGCGCAGCCTCTCGGTCTCGGCCTTGAGCGGGCGCATGGCGAGGGGGCCGGCACTGCTGCGCCTGAGCGTGCGTTGGCTGTTGATCTTGTTGCGCAGCGTGCCGGAGCTGGTCTGGGCCTTGATTTTTGTGCGCGTGGTTGGCCTGGGCGTGACCGCCGGTGTGCTGGCGATTGCGCTCAGCTATGCCGGCATGTTGGGCAAGGTCTATGCCGAGGTGCTGGAGAGCGGCGACACCGAGCCCACGCGCGCCTTGTTGCGCAATGGGGCCGGGCGCGTGCAGGCATTTTTCTACGCCTTGCTGCCGCAGAATGCCGCTGAACTCAGCAGTTACACGGTCTACCGCTGGGAATGCGCGATTCGCTCCTCGGTGGTGCTGGGCTTTGTTGGCGCCGGCGGTTTGGGTCAGCAGATCGACTCGTCGATGAAGATGTTCAATGGCGGCGAGGTCGCCACCATGCTGCTGGTGTTTGTGCTCTTGGTGGCCCTGGCCGATGCCTTGAGCGCCGGCATCAGGCGGGGCCTGGCATGAAACCCTGCCCAGCGCCTCAAGCGCAGCTGAGTCGCCGCGGCTTGGCCGTGCTGCTGGCCATGCTGGCGCTGGTGGTGGCGAGCTTCGGTTCGCTGGATCTGCAATGGGCGCAGATGTTTTCGGCGGACGCCGCGCGCAGCATGGGGCGCTTTGTGGCGGAGTTCTTCCCGCCCGATTTGAGCCCGGTTTTTGTCGCCAAGGTCGGCTGGGCCAGCCTGGAAACCTTGGCCATGTCGGCCTTGGGCAGCTTGATTGCCGCGCTGTTCGGGCTGGCGCTGGCCTTGCCGGCGGCTCGCCTGCATGGCCAGGACGCGGCCCTGGCGCGGCGCCCGACGCGCTGGCTTTTGAATGCCTTGCGGGCGGTGCCGGAGCTGGTCTGGGCCAGCCTGCTGTTGATTTCGGCCGGCCTCGGGCCCTTCGCCGGTACCTTGGCTTTGGCGGTGCATACCACCGGCGTGCTGGGGCGGCTGTTCGCCGAGGCAATCGAGAACTGCGCCGAGGGGCCGGGGTTTGCGCTGCGCGTGCAGGGGGCCGGCAGCCTGCGGGTGTTTTTGTACGCGACGCTGCCGCAGATCTTGCCGCAGCTGATCAGCTACACGCTGTACCGCTGGGAGAACAATATCCGCGCCGCCGCCGTGCTCGGTGTGGTGGGCGCGGGCGGCCTGGGTCAGCTGCTGGCCTTTCATATGGGGCTGTTCCATATGCACAAGACCGCCACCGTCCTGCTCGCGATGCTGCTGCTGGTCGCGCTGGTGGACTTGCTCAGCGACAGATTGCGCCGCGTTCTCGCTTGATCAGGGCTTTCCCGCCTCTCCGAATGGAGGGTATGCAGGGCCAATAGCTTGGCTTGCAAAGTCGGCCCGCTTCGGCGCTCCTGCCGCCATCATCGGCGGCTGCAAAAACAAGCCAAGCAAGGGGCATCAAGATGCTGGATCAAAAGCCGCGTGGCGATTGCGCAGATGCAGCGATGTCGCGGCGCGACTATTGCTGGTTCCGCATGGACGGGCCGAGCAATCTGATGGTCATCAACAGCGTGTTGATGTTCGAGGGCGCACTGGACTTCAACAAGCTGCGCGACACGATCGCGCAGCGCCTGCCCAATTACGCGCGTTTTACTCAGCGGGTGTGCGTGAGCCGGGGCGGGCTGCTGGCCAAGGCCCGCTGGATCAATGATCCTGACTTTGAAATTGCACGGCATCTGGCCTTCGATGCCTCGGCACCCTCGCTCACCGAGAGCGAGCTGCATGATTTGCTTGGGCGGCAAGCCTTGCTGCCCTTGGCCAAGGACAGACCGCAATGGCATATGCAGGTGCTTGCCCGCGCGGGCGGAGGCTTTGCGATCTTGTTTCGCCTGCATCACTGCATCACCGATGGGCTGGGCCTGGTTCATGTGCTGAAGCATCTGACCGATGACAGCATCAAGCACGAGGGCCAAGCCTCGCTGGAATGGCACCCGGCCCATGCCAAGCCCCAAGGCCCGGCCTTGCTGTGCAAGCGCCTGCATCGCCTTGTGTTCTGGACCCGCATCACCGCGCAGTTGGCCCGTTTGGCTTTGTTGATACCGGATCGCCGCAGTTCGCTAAAGCGGCCGCTGAGTGGCGACAAATGCCTGCTGCAACTGCCGGCCATGCCACTCGATCTGGTGCGCGGCATTGCCAAGAGCATGCAGGCCACCGTCAATGATGTGTGGGTGGCGGCGGTGGCGGGCGCGCTGCGTGCCTATCTGCAAGAGCGCGGCGAGCCGGCGGCCAAGAACTCCTTGCGGGCGGCCGTGACCTTCAATTTGCGCAACAAGGGCGATGCCTTTTTGCTAGGCAATCACTTTGGCCTGGTGGCGATGGATCTGCCCAGCGACAGATCCCGTCCGCTTGACAGGTTAGCGCTGGCCAGCGCGCGCATGAATGCCATCAAGGCCTCGCATCAGCCGCACGCGACGATGTTCTTTTTGAGCCTGAGCGGCTATTTGCCGGCGCGCCTGCAAACCGTCTTGCTCAAACTCTTCACGGCCAAGGGCTCGGTTGTGTTGACCAATGTGGAGGGCCCGCCGCAGCCGCGCTATCTGGCCGGCTCGCTGCTGCAGGGCGCTATTTGCTGGGTACCGCAGGCCGGCACCATGGGCGTGGGCTTTGCGCTGATGTCTTATGCCGGGCAGGTGCAGGTCAGCATGTTCGCCGACCGCAACCAGGTCGCCGATCCGCAGCGCCTGATCGCCTTGGTCGGCGAGGCTTTTGCCGAGTTGGATCAGCAAACGCGCTTCGGTGCTTTTGCACTGTCGCGCTGCAATCAAGCCAGGCCTGTGGCTACTGCTACTACTACTACTACTACTGCTTGGTCGTCGGGGCCGGCCGGGTCGGCGGGGTGATGCCGCACAGATCGACATGATTGGGATTGTGCACAAACCAGCCGCCACGGTTGCGCCTTGAGGCCAGCAGTTCGGTCCAGGTGTTGCTGTCGGTGCGCAGCACCTGCAGGGCAGGGCGATCCTCGAGCGGCATATCGGCCAGCAGTCGAACGCGCTGGATCGGCTGGCGTTGCTCGGCTTGCTCGTAAAAACCCATATTCGGCCCGCCACGCTGCAGGCTGGCCAGCAACTCGATCCCCTTCAGCACGCGCCCGACCAGGGTGATGTTCAGGTCCAAGCCACGTGGCGCTTGGCCAATCACCGCATACAGCTCCGCGCCGGTGCTGGAGTCGACCGCATCGCTGCGGCCGGCACCTACCGCCCCATAACAATGCGCGAGCCAGGCCCGGCCGGTCTTGGGGTCGGCGGCGACGGAGAAGCCGTCGACGAAACCCGTTACCGGCGCCCAGCCGTCCAGATCGGGCAGGCGGGCGAGCGGCAGGTCTTTCAGCGGAATCGAGAATTCGGCCGGTAGTTTGGGGGCGGCGGCGCCCAAGGGCTTGGCCAGCGCGGTGTCGTCGGCATTGGGGTCGCCCCATTGGGTGACGAAGTTGTCTTGCACGCGCACGACGGCCAAGCCGTCGTAGTAGCCGCCGTGGGCCAGCGCGCGGATATTGAGCGTATGCAGCGGCGCGAAGCGCGGTGCCAGTTCGATCAAGACCTGACCCTTGGTCTGGCCCTGCGGCAGTTCCATCAGCAAGGTGTTCTCGGGGTCAAGCCCGCGCCAGTGGCTGTCCGGGGACTGCGCCAGAATTTCGGCCCCGCTGCGTGGCTTGGGGATGGGTTTGGCGGTGGCCGCTGGTTTGGGTGCCACTGCCGGCTTGCCGGCGGGTTTCTTCTTCGCTGTTGCCGAAGCTTGCGCCGGCGTCTTCTTGGCCGTATTTTTGTGGGTCGTCGTGGCGCCGGCGCCGGTGCTGATCAGCAGGGCCGCGCTCAGCAGCGTGATGAGGGGGGTGAGTTTTGTTGGCATCTTGGGGTCTTCTCCAGGTGCGGCAGCATACGTCCTTTGCAGGGTGGCTTCCGGTGCGACGGGCCTTCCGGGGTTAGATATTGAACATGCAGGCAAGACTTGACCCCTTCGTCAATTTTTTATCCGGCGCGTCTTGGCGCTGCTGCTCGTTCGGCACGATGCCGGGAGTTCGGCCCGGCGGCCGACTCACTTTTCTTGCTTCGCCAAGAAAAGTAAGCAAAAGAAGGCGACCCTGCCGCATGGCCCTGCGGGTCCGCTCGGTGCTCAAATTTGCCGGGCCGCGCCCAACTCACTGCGCTACGCTGCGTTCAGACAAGGGGCGCGAAGCCAGTTCTTGAAGTCGCTGCGCGACGCCCGGCAAATTCTCCGCTCCTCGCCCACGCAGAAGGGGGGAACGCCCAAGAACATGGCTCGCTGCGCGTCGCCTCGAAGGGTGCTGCGCTGCGCGCAAGCACCGCTCAAGCCGGTGCTTTGAGTGTCGGGATATCCGCTTAGAATGAAAGTAAGCATTGCGGCCGGGGCCAGCTTTTTCCGGCTTGCAAAAGAAGCGTCTAAAGGCCGGCAGGCCTTTGGGTTTGAGACCTGACCCCGGCCTTTTTCAAATTTGCCGGGCCGCGCCCAACTCACTGCGCTACGCTCCGTTCAAACAAGGGGCGCGTAGCCAGTTCTTGTAGTCGCTGCGCGACGCCCGGCAAATTCTCCGCTCCTCGCCCATGCAGAAGGGGGGTCAATAAATTCGGCTCGCTGCGCATCGCCTCGATGGGTGCATGCGCTGCGCGCATGCACCTCGTATGTCTTTGTAGTGAGGGTCAGGTTTTGCCTATATATTTGAAACATGACGGCGAATTTCGGCGGCGTGTCCTCAAACTCTCGGGAGACTCAGATTTATGCGCTTCACAGCTTCTTCCTTCACTCTGGCGCTCAGCGCACTATTGATTCAAGGCTGCGCGGTTCAGGCTCCGCCTACCCCAGTTGCCCCCGCAGCCCCCCCCAGCGCCTCTTGCGTGGAAGGCTTTGATGAAGCCCGCTCGCTCGAAGAAGCCCGCACGCTCGAAATCTTCAATCGCCACCGTAAGTTGCTGCTTGCCCTGAATGCCGGGAATGTGGATCAGGCGCTGGCGATCTATGCGCCGGATGCCATCGTTGTGGCGCCTAACCGCGGACAAATCTCCTACCTAGGCCCCGCCTGGGTACGCCTGTACCTGCAAGAGCAGTTGGTAGCTCGGGGGGCACGCTTCGAGACCGAAGACTTGTTCTACGGCTTTGGCAGCCATTGCGAGGTTCAAGTGTTTGGCGGGCAGTACCACCTCACTCTCAATGGCGAAAAACAGCGGCGACCCTACCTGATTGTGTGGCGACGCATGGACTCGGAATGGTTTGTCATTGCGCATCACATTGATTTGGCATTGCGCGCGGAATAGCAAGTTAGCGCGGCACTCGAGGTCAGGTCTCAGAATATAGGCAAGACTTGACCCTGAAGCCTTCGACCTTCGAGGTGCCAGCGCGCAGCGCAGCACCCATCAAGGCGACGCGCAGCGAGCCGTGTTCTTGGGAAACCCCTTCTGCATGGGCGAGGAGCGCAGAATTTGCCGGGCGTCGCGCAGCGACTTCAAGAACTGGCTTCGCGCCCCTTGTCTGAACGGAGCGTAGCGCAGTGAGTTGGGCGCGGCCCGGCAAATTTGAGCACCGAGCGGACCCGCAGGGCCATGCGGCAGGGTCGCCTTCTCTTGCCCACTTCTCTTGGCGAAGCAAGAGAAGTGGGTCGCCCGCCGGGGCGAACTCCCGGCATCGTGCGGGTAGAGCAAATCAGCCGGAAGCGAGCAGCACCCACCATCGGCGAATTCGCCGTGCATGCCTCGAAAGTCGGAGCAAAAATGATGCCTCCTTACAATCACGCCCATGGCCTTTGTTCACCTCCGCACCCACACCGAATTCTCCGTCGTTGACGGCACCCTCAGAATCGACGACGCGGCCGCCGCGGCCGCCGAGGACGGGCAAATCGCCTGCGCGATCACCGACCTGGCCAACCTCTTTGGCGGCATCAAGTTCTACAGCGGCATGCGCAAGAAGGGCGTCAAACCCATTTTGGGTGCCGACTGCTGGCTGGAGCCGGAAGGCTCGGACAAGAACCCCAGCCGTTTCTTGCTGCTGGTGCAAAACAAGCAGGGTTACCTGAACCTGTGCGAGCTGCTCTCAAGAGCCTGGATTCAAAACGTGCAGCGCAACCAAGCCTGCATGAAATGGGAATGGCTGAGCGAGTTGAACGAAGGCTTGATCTGCCTGTCGGGCGCGCAGTTTGGCGGCCTGGGTGCCGCCTTGCTGGCCGGTGACAAGCCGCGCGCGCTCGATTGGGCCGGGCGCTTTCAAGAGATCTTCCCGCAGCGCTTCTACATCGAACTGCAGCGCGCCGGGCTGGCCGGCCAAGAGGCGCTGGTGCAGGCCAGCGTGCCCTTCGCGGCCGAATTGGGGCTGCCGGTCGTCGCCACCCACCCGGTGCAGTTTTTGGGCACCGAGGACTTCGAGGCCCATGAGGCGCGTGTCTGCGTGGCCGAAGGCGAGACGCTGACCAATCCCAAGCGCATCAAACGCTTTTTGCCGGGTCAGTTTTTCCGCAGCCAGGCCGAGATGGAGGCGCTGTTTGCCGACATCCCCTCGGCGATTGCCAATACGGTGGAGATCGCGCGGCGCTGCAGCCTGAGCCTGGTGCTGGGCAAGCCGCAGCTGCCGGAGTTCCCGACCCCGCTGGTCGACGGCGTCAAGATGACGCCCGATGATTATTTCCGTTATGCATCGCATGAGGGGCTGAAAGAGCGGATGGTGCTGCTCTACCCGAACGAGGACAAGCGCGCCGAGCAGATGCCGCGTTACATCGCCCGCCTGGAGTTCGAGCTCGAGACGATTGTGAAGATGGGCTTCCCGGGCTACTTCTTGATCGTGTCGGACTTCATCTGGTGGGCCAAGAACAATGGCTGCCCGGTCGGGCCCGGCCGGGGTTCGGGCGCGGGCTCCCTGGTCGCTTATGTGCTGAAGATCACCGACCTCGACCCGCTGCAATACAACCTGCTGTTCGAGCGCTTCTTGAACCCGGAACGGGTCTCGATGCCCGACTTTGACATCGACTTCTGCCAGGGCAACCGCGACCGCGTCATCGACTATGTCAAGGACAAATATGGCCGCCCGGCGGTCAGCCAGATTGCGACCTTCGGCACCATGGCGGCCAAGGCGGCGCTGCGCGATATCGGCCGCGTGCTGGGCATGGGTTATGGCCAGGTCGACTCGATCGCCAAGCTGATCCCCGCGCCGCCCGGCAAGACGGTGACGCTGGCCAAGCTGCCGGAGAACTTCGACCCGGCCAAGGAGAAGATGATCTACGCGCGCCATGAGGCGCCCGAGATCGATCAGCGCGAGGCACAGGAAGAAGAAGTGGCCGAGTTGCTCAAGCTGGCCGCCCGCGTCGAAGGCATGGTGCGCAATATCGGCATGCATGCCGGGGGCGTGTTGATTGCGCCCGGCAAGATCACCGACTTTTGCCCGCAATACCAGCAGCCCGGCTCGAACAGCGCGGTCAGCCAATACGACAAGGACGACGTCGAGGCGGTGGGCCTGGTCAAGTTCGACTTTTTGGGTCTGGCCACGCTGACGATTCTGGAGTTGGCCAAGAATTTCATCATTGCCCGCTACCCGGAGCAAAAGAATTTCAAATGGGAGACCGTGCCGCTGGACGACCGCAAGGTCTTCAAGCTCTTCAGCGACGGTTACTCGGAGAGCGTGTTCCAGTTCGAATCGCCCGGCATGCAGCGCCTGCTCAAGGACGCCAAGCCCTCGCGCTTCGAGGACTTGATCGCGCTGGTGTCACTCTATCGGCCCGGGCCAATGGACCTGATCCCTTCTTTTGTGGCGCGCAAGCATGGCAAGGAAGTCATCGAGTATCCGCATCCCCTGTTGGGCCAGGTGCTGGCGGAAACCTACGGTGTGTTCGTCTACCAGGAACAGGTGATGCAGGCGGCCCAGGTGCTGGGCGGCTACAGCCTGGGCGGCGCGGACATGCTGCGCCGGGCGATGGGCAAGAAAAAGGCCGAGGAGATGGCCGAGCATCGCGGCATCTTCCGCAAGGGCGCGGCCGAGAAGGACATTAGCGCTGAAAAAGCCGACGAAGTCTTCGACTTGATGGAGAAGTTCGCGGGCTACGGCTTCAACAAGTCGCACGCGGCTGCCTATGCCTTGCTGTCGTATCACACGGCCTGGCTCAAGGCCTATTTCCCGGCCGAGTTCTTCGCCGCCAACATGACCATCGAGGCCGACGACTCCGAGAAGCTCAAGGTCTTGATGAATGATGCCAAGCTGTTCGGCATCGATTTCGAGCCGCCTAACGTCAATCTCGGTGTGCACCGGTTCGAGCCGATCTCGCCAATCTTGCCCAACGACGGGCAGCCCACGACCGGGCCTACCAAGCCCTGCAAGCGCGTCAATTACGGCCTTGGGGCGATCAAGGGCACGGGCAAGGGCGCGATCGAGTCAATCGTGGCGGTGCGCACAAGCGGCGGCCCGTTCACGAGTTTTTATGATTTCTGCAACCGGATCGACCGCAAGGCGGTCAACAAGCGGGTGGTTGATGCCTTGATCAAGGGTGGTGCCTTCGACGCCCTGCAGCCCGACCGGGCGCGCCTGCTGGCCAGCGTGGCGCGCGGCTACACCCATGCGGAGACGCAAGAAGCAAATGCCGATCAGGGCGGGCTGTTCGACTTTGGCGACTCGCATGCGTCGAGCACCGCCGAGCCCGATCTGGTCGAGGCCGCGCCCTGGAGCATCAAGGAGCGGCTGACGCTGGAGAAGACCGCGATCGGTTATTACCTGAGCGGCCATCTGTTTGATCAGAGCGGCGAGGAAGTGCGCCGCATGGTCAAGCGCCGGGTCGCCAATATCGAGGATGCGGCGCAGAGCCGCGAGGTGGTGATGCTGGCCGGCATCGTCAGCGATCTGCGCGTCATCAATGGCAATCGCGGCCGTGTGGCGATCTTCAAGCTTGACGACAAGAGCGATTTCATCGAGGCGGTGGCCAACGAGGAACTGCTGAATTTGCACAAGGACTTGTTGGTCGATGACGAGTTGCTGATCCTGCAAGGCAAGGTGCAGATGGACCGTTTCGCCGGGGGCTTTCGCTTCAATGTGCAGGCGGTCTGGGACCTGGCCGGTGCGCGCGCCCGCTTCGGCAAGTATTTCTATGTGCCGGTGAGAGCCAAGCTGCCGGCGCTGCAAGACGTCATCAAGCAATGGCCGGCGCGCGTGACGAGTACCGAGCAGGGTCAGGTCGCGCAGGGCCTCAAAATGATCACTCACCATTTCTTGTCTGGCGAGCAAGAGGGTGCGGAGTTCAAGATCGAGTTGGGTGAAGACAGCCGATTCTGGCCCTGCGATGAGGCCTTGGCTCAGCTCAGGCTCGCAACACAGGATGCCAAGCCGGGGTCGGTGTCGCAAATCATCTACGACTGAGGACCCGGGGCGCTTTACTTGCTTTTTTGCCCCTTGTTTGGAGGCTAGAGCGCGCGCAAATAGGCGATGATTCAGCGCATTGCCGACCATGCCAAACGCTCATCCTCAACCCAGCGATTCGCCAGCGCCCCAGCACCCTGTGGTGGGGCCTTGCGGACTCATCCTCACCGGGGGCGGCGCTCGTGCGGCCTACCAGGTGGGCGTGCTGGCGGCGGTGGCGCAGTTGCGCCGTGACGCGGGCCTCAGCGGCGCCAGCCCCTTTCCCATCATCGCCGGCACTTCGGCCGGCGCCATCAATGCGGCCACCTTGGCCTGCCATGCCGATGACTTCGATGGCGCGGTGGACGGCCTGGTCCACCTCTGGCAGAACCTGCATGTCGATCAAATCTACAGCGCCGACGCCTTTGGCATCATCCGCACCGGCGCCCGCTGGTTGACGATGATGAGCCTGGGCTGGGCGGTCGCTCGTTGGCGGCGCACGCAGCCGCGTAGCCTGCTCGACAATTCCCCCTTGGCCGCCTTGCTGCATCGCTGGGTGAAGATGGAGCGCGTGGACGAAATGCTCAGCGCCGGCCATATGCATGCGCTGGCCATCAGCGGCTCCAGCTACACGTCGGGCCAACATGTTACGTTTTATCAAACCCATAAGACCATCACGCCCTGGATGCGGTCGCAACGCATTGCCGTGCCGGCGCAACTGACGGTCGAGCACCTGACGGCCTCATCGGCGATCCCCTTCATCTTTCCGGCCCAATCGCTTGATCTGGACGGGCAGGCCGAGTGGTTTGGTGACGGCTCTATGCGTCAGAGCGCGCCGATCTCACCGGCCATCCATCTCGGCGCCGAGAAAGTCTTGGTGATAGGCGCCGGCCGCATGCATGAGCCGCCGGGGACTCGGCGCGCGCAACTGGTCAGCGGCCACCCCAGCATGGCGCAAATCGCCGGCCATGCCTTGTCGAACATCTTCTTGGACGCGCTGGCGGTGGATGTGGAACGTTTGCAGCGCATCAATAACACGCTGTCCTTGTTGCCGCCCGATGCCCGCGCGGAGACGCCGCTGCGGCCGATCGATGTGTTGGTGATTGCGCCGAGCCGGCGCCTGGATGACCTGGCTGCCGAGCATCAGGGCAGCCTGCCGCCGGCGATCAAGGGCTTGTTGCGCAGTGTCGGCGTGGCGGGTGAGGGCAAGGGTGCCAGCGGCTCGGCCTTGACCAGCTATTTGCTGTTCGAACCCTCGTTCACCGGCGAGTTGATCAATCTGGGCATGAGCGACACGCTGGCGCGGCGCGCCGAGGTGCAGGCCTTTTTTGGCTGGCCGGCGCAGGCCTTGCAATGCGATCCGGCCTCGATGCGACGGCGCAAGGCCGGTTTTGCCGAAACGGTGCCCGGAACTATCGGTCAATCGGGGTAGGCGAGCCCATTGATGCGCAGGCCCATCGCGGAGAGTTTCTTGGCGGTTTTTGCGCCTAGGCCGCTCACCCGCGAACGCATATCGGCCCAGTCAACGAAGCTCGCCTTGGCTCGCTCGACCAGCAGGCGTTCGACCAAACTCGGCCCCAGGCCCGGCATCGATTCAAGCTCGGCTCGACTGGCTTGATTGAGCTCCAAGGGTTTTGGCTGTGCAGCCAAGCTTGCACAAGATCCGCTCAGCATGGCAATCAGCAAGCAGCGCCGTGTCAGGGGGGCTGATCGCTTGCCGTGCATCATGAAAGGCGCTGCTGCACTCTGGCCAACACCTCGTCGGCCGTGTACCACACCGGGTAGCGCTGCATGATCTCGACATTAGGCCCCCAGGGCGCCCATTGCTCAAGCGGGGTCGGGCCCAACACGCTGAGCAGCGGCGCGCCGACCGCCGCCGCCATATGAGCGGGCCCGGTGTCATTGGCCACCACCAACTTCGCACGCGCCAGCAAGGCGTTGTAGACACCCAGGCCGACGCCTTCGAGCCGCAGCGCGGTCGGGTACATGCTGCGTGCGCCCTCGACCTCGTTCGGCCCCGGGCAGATCACCACTTGCTGCCCGCTGGCGGAAAGCCGTTCCACGAAGCTCATGAATTGCGGCCAAGTCTTGTCGACCAAGGCGGTCGTGCCATTCGCAAACGGGCAGACCAGCACATAGCCCGGCTTGATGCCTCGCTGCTGCAGCATCGCATCGGCCTGAGCATATTGAGCGGGGCTGATCTTGAAGTCGATCGAGGCCGGCGGCGCCTCCTTGATGCCCAGGAAGGCGCAGCTCAAATCCCAATAGCTGCGCAAAGCATGGACCTTCATATCCATCGGGTGGGCGCGTGTCAGCAGCCAACTGCGCCCATCGCAGGCATAGGCTTCGGCCCGCAAACCCGCCAGCCGCATATCGAGCGCTGCCGAGATGGCGCCGGGGAAGGCCAAGGCATTGGGCCGCTTGTCAAAGCCAGGGTCAATGCGGCAGGCCTCGGCGCGCAGCGCACGCAGTTGCTTGACGCGGTCACGCAGCTTTTTGGGGCGAACCAGCACCGGCCAGCCTTCACTTTCAAACAACTCGCGCGCCCAGCCCTTGCCCACCAGATGAAGTTGATAGCCATGTTGTTCCAGCAGTCGCAGGGCCGGCAGACCGAGCACCGCGTCGCCGACAAAATTGCGCAGGCGCACGATCAAAGGCCGCGCTCCAACTGTCTCTATCATGGCGAATACTCCCGGTTATGCTCTGCGGCGGCATTCTGCCACCGCGCTTGATGCACATTGATGCGAACTGACGCCGACCTTGATTTCGAGAACACCATGACAACTTCTGAGCAACCCGCCATTACCTTGCCAGCCGCGCGCGAGATCATTGCGCTGCATACGGCAGCCGTGGCGGCCGGCCCAAGCAGCACCGCGCCCCTGGCCGATGATGTGCTAGGTTGGGCGCGCGTCAATCATTTCTACAACGCCAGCCTATGGGCCGAGGAAGACCTTGCCCGCCGCCAAAAAGCGCTGGATGCGGAAATCGTCGCCAACAAGCGCGCGATTGATCGTTTCAACCAGGCTCGCAATGACGCGATCGAGCGCATCGATGAATGGCTGCTCAGCGCCTTGGGCTTGGTTGATGCCAGCAGCATCGGCAGCTTGACGCCGCGCTCAACCCAGCAAGCGGGTGCGCGACTCAATAGCGAGACCGCCGGCAGCATGGTGGACCGCATGTCCATCATGGCTCTGAAGATCGAGGCGATGCGCTTGCAGACCTTGCGCAGCGACGTCGATGAGGCCCACCTTGCCGCTTGCCGCGAACGCCTCACCCGCTTGCGGCAGCAGCGCGATGACCTGGGTGACTGCTACGACGAACTCTTGGCCGACTCCGCTGCGGGCCGCGCCTACTTCAAGGTCTACCGGCAGTTCAAGATGTACAACGACCCGCGCCTGAACCCGGCGCTGGTGGTTGAGAACACCGCCAAGCCGTAGCGGCTATTCGCCGTGCTGTGCCCGCACCATCGCGGCATAGGCACCGTCGCGTTCAAGCAGTTCGGTGTGCGGGCCGCTTTCCAAAACCCGGCCGGCGCCCAGCACATGGATGATGTCGGCCGAGCGAATGGTGGACAAGCGGTGCGCAATGACGATCAGCGTCTTGCGGCCCTGCCATTGCTCCAAGGCTTGCTGAACCGCGCGCTCGCTCTCGGTGTCGAGCGCGGAGGTGGCTTCATCAAAAACCCAGATGGGTGCGTCGCGGTAGAGAGCTCGCGCGATGGCCAGACGCTGGCGCTGGCCGCCGGAGAGCTTGCTGCCGTTGGCGCCGATGATGGTCTCCAGGCCCTGCGGCAGACCCAAGGCAAAGTCCCATAGATTGGCAGCGCGCAAGGCCTGCTCTAACTTGGCCTCATCGCGCGGCTGGGCGTAGGCGATGTTGTCGGCCACCGAGGCGTCAAACAGCACAATGTCTTGCGACACCACCGCAAACTGGCGGCGCAGATTGCCCTTGCGAAGCTCGCTGACCTCGACGCCGTCGATCGTGACCTGACCCGTGTCGGCTTGGCCAAAGCCCAGGAGCAAATGCACGATGGAGCTTTTCCCCGCGCCCGAGGCTCCGACCAGGGCCGTGGTTTGGCCGGCCGCAAAGTTGAGGGTCAGCCCGTTCAGCGCCGGGCGGTCGGCGTCCGGGTATTGCAGATGCACGTCCTTCATCTGGATCTCGCCCTTGCAGTCGCTGAGTTCACGCCTGCCTTTGTCGGGTTCAACCGGCATGTCCAGCAGGCTCATGCAGCCGCGCGCGATGACCAGGGCGCTGGTGATGGGGGGCATCAGGTCGCTGAGATGGCGCAGACGCGAAGTCAGCAAGAGCAGGCCGGTGATGAAGGCCGCGAATTCACCCACACCGGTGTTGGCTTGGCGCGCTTGCAGCAAGGCCAGGCAGACGATCAAGGACAAACCCCAGCTCGCCACGAACTGCGACAGCGGCTGCGTCATGGCAGCCGCTGCGGCCGATTTCAGGTTGTTGCGTTGCACCTGCTTGGCCAGCGCATTGAACTGAGCCCGCTCATGGTCGGCCGCATCAAAGCTGCGCACCACCCGCCAGGCGCGCGTCAGGTCATCGACCTTGTTGACCAACTGCAATTGCGCGTCGTAGGCGATGCCACCGAGCCGGCGCACCCGCGTGGCGACCCGGCGCATGACGAAGGCCATCAAGGGCGTGGTGATCATCGATAGCAGGGTCAGCTGCCAGTTCAGCATGATCAGATAGCCAAGAATCGCGATAGCCGGCAGGCCGTCGCGCAACACGCTGATGAAGGGGTTGGTCAGCATGCCCATCACTTGCTGCGGGTCGTTCACCACCTTGGTGACCGCCGTGCCCGGCTGCAAGCTGGTGAACACGCGTGCATCGGCCTTCAACAGCGCATCAAGCAGCGCGCAGCGGAAGTCCAGCACCACCCGCGTTACCGACCAGTTGAGCAGGTACTGACCCACAAAACCCAGCAGGCCACGCAGCGCAAACAGCCCAATCAAAACCACCGGCACCCACCAGACCGAAAAGGAGTTGGTCGCGAAGCCCTGGCCAAACACGGTCTTGATCAGGTGCGGGATCAGCGGCTCGGTGGCCGCCGCCAAGGCGTAGACCAGCAAGGTCAGCGACAGGCCGGTGCGGTACGGTTTGACAAAGCGCATCAGGCGCTTGGCAACGGGTTTGAGTTCGGGAGAATCAGTCGTCATGGCGGGGGATTGTCGCTGCTGTTTTGGCTTGCGGCCCGAGCCCTGTTGCGTGCGCGCCTGCGTTGATAATGGCGCGATGTGATTGGCCCAGAGTTTGGCCCTGGCGAGCGCTCACAAGCCCTCATCGGCTTGATCCACTTTTTACTTTTCATGGATTTCCATCAATGAATTCACTGTTTCTGCGCAACCTTGCCGAGCATCAGCAATTGATGAACTTGCTGCATGACTTGGACCCCGCCATCGCCGAGGCCGGGCAGCAGTTGGCCAAGGTGCTGACGCAGGGCGGCAAGATCCTGTTCTGCGGCAATGGCGGCTCGGCGGCCGACAGCCAGCATCTGGCGGCCGAGTTGACCGGCCGCTTCATCAAGGACCGGCGCCCGCTGGCGGCGATTGCGCTCAACACCGATACCTCGGCGTTGACCTGCATTGCCAATGACTATGCGTTCGAGCAGGTGTTCGCGCGTCAGCTGACGGCGCTGGCGCGCTCGGGCGACGCCTTGGTGGCGATCTCCACCTCGGGCAATTCGGCCAATGTCTTGCGCGCGGTCGAGGCGGCCAAGGCGGCCGGCGTTTACACCCTGGGTCTGCTGGGGCGCGACGGCGGTCAGCTGCGCGGCCTGTGTGACGCGGCCATCGTGGTGCCGCACCAGGTGACGGCGCGCATCCAGGAGGCGCATATCTTGATCGGCCACACCTTGTGCGGGCTGATCGAAGCCGAACTCGGCTTGGACTGATCGGGGCGGGCCTGTGACTAAGAACTTACTTCAAGGCCTTCCCGCGCGCGAGCTGCTGGCGGCCAAGCGCGTGCTGGTGGTCGGCGATGTGATGCTGGATCGCTACTGGCATGGTGCGGTCGAGCGCATATCGCCCGAGGCGCCGGTGCCGGTGGTGCGGGTTGAGCGCGAGGAGGAGCGTCTGGGTGGCGCGGCCAACGTGGCGCTGGGCGTCAAGATGCTGGGCGCGCGCACGACCTTGTTGACCGTGGTGGGGCGAGATCAGCCCGCCGTCAAGCTGCGCGAGTTGCTGCATGCGCAAGGCGTGGAGACGGTTTTGCGCGACGACCCCAAGCTGCAGACCATCGTCAAGCTGCGCGTGATCGGGCGGGCCCAGCAACTGCTGCGCATCGACTTTGAAAACGAGCCCGACCATGAGTTGCTGGGCGAGATGACGGACGCTTTCGAGCAGCAACTGGCCTCGCATGACCTGGTGCTGTTTTCCGACTACGGCAAGGGCGGCCTGGCGCATATTCCGCAGATGATTGCCTTGGCCCGTGCGGCCGGCAAGCCGGTCCTGGTTGACCCCAAGGGCAGTGATTTCCAGCGTTATGCGGGTGCCACCGTGATCACGCCGAACCGGGCCGAGCTGGCGCTGGTCAGCGGCCAATGGCGCAGCGAAGCGGACTTGACAGCCAAGGTTGATGCCTTGCGGGCCGAGATCGGTGTCGAGGCGGTGTTGCTGACGCGCTCGGAGGAGGGCATGAGCTTGTTCGCCGCGGACGGCATCAGCCATGAGCCCGCGCAAGCGCGCGAGGTGTTCGATGTGACCGGCGCCGGCGACACGGTGATCGCCACCTTGGCGGTGATGATGGCGGCGGGTCTGAGCATGGAAGAGGCGATGCGGTGGGCCAACCGGGCCGGCGGCATCGTGGTCGGCAAGTTCGGCACCGCGACGGTCAGCTATGAGGAGTTGCAAGCATGAGCGTGGGCATGAGCTGGAGCCTGCAAGACAAGCTGCTGGACGCGGCCGCGCTCGACGATGCGGCCCTGGCGGCACGCTTGGCTGCCTTGCCCCGCCCCTGGGTGTTCACCAACGGGGTGTTCGACATCCTGCACCGAGGCCATGTCAGCTATTTGCATGCGGCGCGTCAACTCGGCGGCAGTCTGATCGTCGCGATCAACACCGACGCCTCGGCGCGCGGCCTGGGCAAAGGGCCGGAGCGGCCGATCAACCGCGAGCTCGACCGGGCGCTGGTGCTGGCCGGCTTGGCGGCGGTGGATTGCGTAACTTTCTTCGATGAGCCCACGCCCTGCGCCTTGTTGGCTCGCATTCGGCCCGATATCTACGTCAAGGGCGGTGACTACGATATGGAGTTGCTGGAAGAAACCCGCCTGGTGCGCTCCTGGGGCGGCCGCTCCGAGGCGCTGTCTTTTGTCGGTGGCTACTCGACCACGGCGCTGGTGCGCAGCCTGCGAGCCACCTGAATGAAGGCAGCATTTTTGGACCGTGACGGCGTGATCAATATCGACCATGCTTATGTGGGTCGCTGGGAAGATTTCGAGTTCGTGCCCGGCGCGATTGAGGCGATGCGCCGGCTGCATCGGGCCGGCTATGCGCTGGTCGTGGTGACCAATCAGTCGGGCATTGCCAGGGGCAAATACAGCGAGGCCGATTTTCTGCGGCTGACAGCGCAGATGAGCGAGTTCTTGCTGACACAGCAGGTGCCGCTGGCGGCCGTCGAGTATTGCCCGCATTTGCCGGATGGGCAGGTGGCTGAGTACCGGCAGAACTGCGATTGCCGCAAACCGGCGCCGGGCATGATTTTGCGCGCGGCGCGTAACTTGCAACTTGATCTGAGCCTGTCGGTCTTGTTTGGCGACAAACCCTCCGATATCGAGGCCGCGCAGGCGGCCGGGCTAGGGCGTGCGTTTCTATTGGCCAAGGACGGGCTTGGCGATCCTCCTGACTTGCCAGAGCTGGCTCCCGAACGCTTCGGCAGCTTGGCGCTGGCCGTGTCAGCCTTGCTGGCTTGAGTCTGCGTCCAAAGGCCTGCCGGCGCGCTCCAGCAACTCTGCGCTGGCCTGGGCCCAGGTTCTGATCGGTGCGGCCTTGATCAAGGCCTCACGGGCTTGCAGGGCGGCGGCATCGTTCAGGTAATGACTGAGCTTGGCCTGCATCTCGTCCTCGTCATAGGGATCGAAATAGTCGGCATAAATGCCCGCCGCCTCGGGGATGGAGGTGGCGTTGGAGGCTAGGCAGAACTTGCCGTAGGCGACCGACTCGGCCGCCGGAAGACCGTAGCCCTCGATGGTTGACGGGAACACGGTGAACAGGCAGTTCTGATAAAGGGTGTTGAGCAACTGGTCGGACGCCTTCTCCAGCAAGATCAACTTGCCCGTCAAGGCCTTGGCATTGTTGAGATAGTCATTGAATTCCCGGTAGCTGCCGCTGAGTTCACCCAGCAGCACCAGCTTCACGCCGCTGTCGGCGCCTGCCTGCACGAGCTTGTGCCAGGCCTTCATCAAGCGAATCTGATTCTTCGAGGCCGCAACCCGGCCCACGCACAAGAGATAACGGCCAGCCTCTAGCCCAGCGGGCAAGGCGGTCGGGGCCAGGCCCATCGCGTTGATGTTTTGCCCGAAGCCGAGTTTTTCGACCGGCTTCTCGTAGCCGACAAACTCATGCATGTATTTGATGATCTCGCCTCGGTTGTAGTCCGAGCTGGTGAAAAAGCGGTCGAAGGTCTTGAACGCATCGATGACAAAGCTCAGGAAACGCTTGGCCGTGCCGGCCTGCTTTTCGCCCGGGATCGGGATCATGTCGTGCAGAAAAAGCTGCGGCCGGATGCCGTATTCATCCTTCAGGCGCTGGATATTGGCGACATAGCCCTCCATCGTCCAGTCGCGGCCGATGCTGAGCAACGCGTCACCGGGTTGGAATTCGGGGCTTGGCGCTTTGCGTTCGAACAGCCAGCGCTGGCTATGAAAGCGCAGATGGCCGCCCAGCGTGTGCAGCACGCGTTTGAGCGGGCGGTGAGCGTATTTCTGGCGGTAGTCTGGCCAGGGGAATAGCCGAGCGTTCGGGCACATGGTGAAAAACTTGGCCTTGTCCATCGGCACCCGGCTGCTCAGCACATCGCCCATATATCGTACGAATTCATCGCTGACCAGCGCGACCTTGCGGCAGTCGCGGCCATAGAACATCAAGCATTTCGCGCCATGATCCAGCGCATTGACGGCGTAGTTGATATGCACACGCTGGATGCCGGTGACGGTGGACTTGCGGCGAACCCACAGGATGAGGTCGGTGACGTCAATGTAGATCATGGGAAGATTCAGTTTTCAGTGCCACATACCCGACGGCGATCAATGCGCGCCGGCAAGGCCCAATACTTCGATGACCTGTTCCGCCGTGATCGCCTTGACCCAATCACTGCGCTTGAGCGTCGTGATCACAGTACTGTTTTTCTCGTCAATCGGAGCCCATTCCGGGTTCTTTTGACGCATCAAGGCGATCACCGGAATATGCACCGCATTGGCCAAGTGCATGACGGCCGTTTCAACCGAAATGATCAAGCCGCATTGACTCAACATTGCAGGTAATTGAAAGAAGTTTTCCTCGGCGCTGAATAGCTGCACCCGCTCCAGGCCCTGGGTCGCGAAATAGGCCCGCACCTGGGGCATTTGCTCCGGCACCACATTGACGACAAAACAGGTATTCGCCCAAGCCGGCAGTTTGCGCATTGCCTGGATCAGCTCTACCACCCGAGACAAAGGCCAGCAGCGCTTGTTGTTCTTCGCGAATGGGTTGATGAAGACGGCGCGAGCGGCTTGTTGGCCTTCAGCGGCAAAACCCCATTGCCGCAGTTGTTGCTGGCTGGCCTGCAACCATTGCGGCGGAATGTCGAGAAAGGGGAAGCGCCGATCTTCGGCCAGATTCATGCCAAAAAATGACTTGAACCAGCCGTTGTAAATCGCCGTTATGTGTTGACCGGCTTGCGTCAAGCCGTCCGGATTCAAGGCCGCATTCAGCTTTCTATAGGCCCAGCGCCTGTGCAAGGCCAAGAGACCGGGCTGATGCTTCATGCCGGCCACAAAACCGTTCGGGCAGATCTCGCGGGCCAAGGCCGCGTACAGATGCGGGCGCAGCGTGGCCAGTGAAACGACCAGTGGATATTGTTGTTGCCTTGCTTCTTGAATCGATGCCTTGTACAGCGCCGGGCTATAGGTCTTGTCATAGGTCTTGGCGACAAAAGGGCAGGCCGCCAGCCAGTCGTACAAGGCATATTTTTTCAGATGCACCCAGTCCGCAGGCCGATTGCTGCGGCGCAATTCATCGACCCAGATATGCACTTCGATATGCGGGTATTGCTTCGAAAAGGCCTGGAAGAAGTTCTGCAAATAGGTGTAGTCGCCCAGGGCCAGATGGGTGATGAACAGAATCTTTTGCGACTTCGCCAGCAGGTCGTTGGGGATGAGTTGGGTTGACATAGGCTTTTAGAGGGTACTGGCTTGCCGGACTTCGGATGTGGCCTTCAAGACGCGGGCCACATCCAACTGGCGCATGCAGTCAAAGCGACCATGGCAAGTGGGTTTGCGGTTGCAGGGCGAGCAGTCCAGCCGCTCGTAGAGAACCTGGGTGCGCGCATCGGGGCCGCGCAAATAGGGGGTGGTCGAACCAAACAAGGCGACGGTGGGGATGTTCAACGCGATCGCCATATGGCTCAGGCCGGTGTCGACGCCGACCAGCAGGCTGGCTCGGCTGATGACGGCCACGGTTTCGTCGAGCTTGAATTGGCCGACCAGATTGACGATGGCCGGGTTGCTGGCGGCGATGCGCTGTGCCGCAGGCAGATCGGACGGGCCACCGAGCAGAAGCGGCGTGAGGCCTTGTGCGAGCAAGCCGTCCGCCAGGGCGGCCCAGTTGCTCTCTATCCAATGCTTTTGCGGCCGCGTGGTGAAGGCCGCCAAGACCGCGTACCTGGAGCCGACCTTGGCTTGCTCCAAGCGAGCGCTAGCCAGTTGCCGAGCCGCCTCGCCCACGGCCAGATCCATCCGGTAGCTGTCGCTCGCGGCACCGAGATAGACCGCCAGATCGCGGTATTCATGGGCAACGATGGGCAGTGTCGCGTCGATCCCCACACCGGGCCCAGGCCGCACGCTCTCATGCATCAGCCATTGACTCGATTCGCGCGGCTTCAGGTTGACCCGCCGGGGCGCGCCGGTGAACCAGGCCATCAGGCCGCTTTTGAGCAAGCCTTGCGGGTCGATGACCAGGTCGAAGCGGGCCGCACGCAGGCTGGCCCGAAAGCGCCAGATTTCGCGCAGCGCCTGTAGCCGCTTTCCTGCCCGCCACAAGTTTTTCCATTCGGCCGTCGGCAAAACAATAACTTCGTGCAGACGCGGGTTGTGCTTGAGCAGAGGGGCGGCCGCGGGCTCCACCAGCCATGTGATTTGGGCCTTGGGCCAACGGCTGAGCAGTGAGGGGATCAGCCCCGAGCTCAACACGACATCGCCCAGGGCGCTCAAGCGGACGATCAGGATGCGATCAGGGTCCGACGGCACCGGCCTATTCGTCGACATGGTGTGGCGGGTAGGTGTCCCAGTTCAAACAGCCAGGGCATTGCCAGAAATAATGCTGGGCCTCGAAGCCACAGGCGGCGCAGCGGTAGCGCTGCAAGGGGCGCACTGCGCGGTCGATGGCTGCACCCACCAGGGGGGCTTCCACCTCGCTGAGTTTGAACTGGGCTTGGGTCAGCAGCAAACGTGCGGCTGACAGATTGGGCTGCTCGCGCAAATGGCGGCTCAGGCGTTCACGCTGCAGGTCGGCGGCTGGTTCCAGCTTGGCGATCGCTTGCAGCAAATGCATGCCCGGCGTGCGGCAGTATTGATCACTCAGAATGGCCAAGGCGCGCTCGTGGCATCCGCAGGCCTGCGCGGCCTCGGCAAAGTCCCGTGCCACCAGATTGAAGGCTTCAGGGTTGGCCGCCAACAATTCGGCATAGGCCGCCATCGCCAATTTGGGCTCGCCCAACCTGGCTTGCATCTGCCCGGCCAAGACATGCGCGCGCGCGGCATGGGGCGCAATTCTGCGGGCTTCGGCCAGCAAGTTGGCTGCATCATCGTCGTGATCCCGTGCCTGCGCTTCCAGTGCCAGTTCGCACAGGTAATGCGCTATGCGGGTGGCAAAGGAGGCGGTGCCGGTTTGTTCCAGATGGCGCGCCACATCGGCGGCCTTGCGCCAGTCGCGGGTGCGCTCGTACAGCGCCAGCAAGGCCAGTTCGGCCTCGCTCTCGAAGGGTGTACCGGCCAGCGCGGTGAAGGCGCTTTCGGCGCGGTCAAACAGACCGGCCTTGTAGAAATCCTGGGCCAAGGCGTGCTGAGCGCGCTCGCGCTCGGAGCGCGGCAGGTCGCCGCGCTGCAGCAGATGCTGGTGTACCCGCACCGCGCGCTCGTATTCGCCGCGCCGGCGGAATAGATTGCCCAGAGCGAAGTGCAGCTCCGAGGTGTCGGGATCGTTTTGAACCGCCTCGATGAAGGCATCGATGGCCTTGTCTTGCTGCTCATTGAGCAAGAGGTTGAGCCCTTTGAAATAAGCCTTGGGCGAGTTCTTTTGCTCACGCTTCCATTGCCTGGTGTCGAGCTTGGATGCGAGCCAGCCGATGGCAAAGGCCGCGGGCAGAGCAAACAGCAACCAGCGAAGATCAAATTCCATCGTGGATCACGCCGGGCGACTGGGGCTCGTCGCTGCCATTTGCCGGAGTGACGGCAGCAGGGTTGCGGCTCGCGATGCGGCGGTGATGCCACCAAGCAGGCACCATCGCCAGCACACCCAGGGCGCAACCCATTCCGAAGGCCAGCAAGACCACGATCACCAGCGGCGAACGCCATTCGTGACCGAAGAACCAGCGTACGACGACCTCGTGGCTGTTGTTCAGCGCGAAGGCGAAGAGTGCAAAAAAGAGGAAGGCCCTGAAGACCCAAACAAGGATACGCATTGAGCGGGGATTCTAGTGCCGCTGCCGTGGCCCTCGACGCTACTTAGCGCGCAATCTGTTGCGTAGCGATCAATTCTTTGCCGCTGTGCTGTCGGCATCAACGCCCTCGCGCAGCGCTTTGCCGGGCTTGAAGTGAGGCACCAACTTCTCCGGAATCAAGACCTGCTCGCCGCTGCGTGGGTTGCGGCCCATGCGGGGTGGGCGGCGGTTGACGGAGAAGCTGCCGAAGCCGCGAATCTCGATCCGGTGGCCGCGCGCGAGCGAATCGGACATGGCGTCCAGAATCGTCTTGACGGCGAATTCGGTGTCACGCTGCGCCAGTTGACCGAAGCGCTCGGCCAGCAATACAACGAGGTCGGATCGGGTCATGGCTTGGTGGCCTCAAAGTTTGTACGTATTCATAAAAAAGGCCCGCCCTCCTTGAGGAGGCGGGCCTTCGTGGCAATCAAGCTATGGATCGGCAAGACCTCTGTGAGGCCTTGCCAATGACAGCCGATTTAGCCTTGGTTGTCCAGCTTGGCGCGCAGCAAAGCGCCCAGGCTGGTGGTGCCGGCGTTTTCACGCTCGCTGGTTGCCGACAGACGCTGCATAGCCTCTTGGTTGTCGGCGTTGTCCTTGGCCTTGATGGACAACTGGATGTTGCGTGTCTTGCGGTCGATGCTGACGATCAGCGTCGAGACTTCGTCGCCTTCCTTCAGCATGGTGCGGGCATCTTCCACGCGGTCGCGGGAGATTTCCGAAGCACGCAGATAGCCGGTGACTTCGTCGGCCAGGTCGATCTCGGCGCCACGCGCGTCAACCGTCTTGACCTTGCCGGTCACGATCATGCCGCGGTCATTGACCGTGGTGTAAGTCGTGAACGGGTCGCTGTCCAGCTGCTTGATGCCCAGGGAGATGCGCTCGCGCTCGACGTCAACGGCCAAGACCAGGGCTTCAACTTCTTGGCCCTTCTTGAAGTTGCGGACAGCTGCTTCGCCAGTCTCGTTCCAGGACAGGTCGGACAGGTGCACCAGACCGTCGATGCCTTGAGCCAGGCCAACGAACACGCCGAAGTCGGTGATCGACTTGACGGGGCCCTTGACGCGGTCGCCGCGCTTGACGGTTTCAGCGAAATCTTCCCAAGGATTGGCCTTGCACTGCTTCATGCCCAAGGAGATGCGACGCTTGTCTTCGTCGATTTCCAGGACCATGACTTCGACTTCATCACCCAGGGTGACCAGCTTCGAAGGTGCAATGTTCTTGTTCGTCCAGTCCATTTCGGACACGTGCACCAGACCTTCGATGCCCGGCTCGATTTCAACGAATGCGCCGTAGTCAGCGATGTTGGTGATCTTGCCGAACAGGCGGGTGCTGGTTGGGTAGCGACGTGCGACACCGAACCATGGATCGTCGCCCAACTGCTTCAGACCCAGCGAAACGCGGTTCTTCTCGGCGTCGAACTTCAGGATCTTGGCGGTCAGTTCCTGACCAACCGTGACCACTTCCGATGGGTGACGCACACGACGCCATGCCATGTCGGTGATGTGCAGCAGGCCGTCGATGCCGCCCAGGTCCACGAACGCACCGTATTCGGTGATGTTCTTGACCACGCCCTGAACGATGGCGCCTTCGGCCAGCGTTTCCAGCAGCTTGGCGCGCTCTTCGCCCATCGAAGCCTCGACCACAGCGCGGCGTGACAGCACGACGTTGTTGCGCTTGCGGTCCAGCTTGATGACCTTGAACTCCATGGTCTTGCCTTCGTACGGGCTCATGTCCTTGACCGGACGTGTGTCCAGCAGGGAGCCCGGCAGGAAGGCGCGGATGCCGTTGACCAGAACGGTCAGGCCGCCCTTGACCTTGCCCGACACGGTACCGGTGACGAAGTCGCCCGATTCCAGCGCCACTTCCAACGACAGCCACGAAGCCAAACGCTTGGCCTTGTCGCGTGACAGGATGGTGTCGCCGTAGCCGTTTTCGATCGCGTCGATGGCGACGGAAACGAAGTCACCGATTTGAACTTCCAGCTCGCCCTGGTCGTTCTTGAATTCTTCGATTGGCACGTAGGCTTCGGACTTCAGGCCGGCATTGACGACCACAAAGCTGTGCTCGATACGGACCACTTCGGCGGAGATAACTTCACCGGCGCGCAGGTCGGAACGCTGCAGCGACTCTTCGAACATGGCACCAAAGGAGCCAGCTTCGAACGAAGTAACTTCGGCGAGATTCTTGATTTTTGTCATGGTGTTTCCTGTGTCGGCGCGGTCAAGGCGTTTGGCGAACCGACGGTGGGTGTCTGACGTTTGACCGCCGGACGGGTTAGGTTGTTGATATCGCCGACTTCGGCGAGCCCAAGCTTTGCACTGGGCCCGACAGCAGTAGTCGACGGGTTTTATTGAGCCTCGCCCGGATCAACGCTGATCCGAAAAAGGCCCCGCCTTGGCCCACCAAGCCAGCACCAAATCCTTTGATTCCTCAATGGACAGGGCCGAGTTGTCGAGCTCCAGCGCATCTGCGGCAGGGGCCAGGGGCGAGGCCTTGCGGGTTTTGTCCTGCAAGTCACGCGCCTCCAAATCTTGACGCAAGCCCGCGATACTAGCCGAAATCCCCTTGGAAATCAATTGCTTATAGCGCCGCTCGGCCCTTGTTGCGGCGGTTGCCGACAGAAAAACCTTCAGCGCGGCGTCGGGGAACACGGCCGTGCCCATATCGCGGCCATCGGCGACCAAGCCGGGCAGGCGGCGATAGTCGAGCTGCAACTGGTTCAGCGCGTGGCGCACCTCCGGGTGGGTGGCAACCTTGGAGGCCAGCAGGCCGGTGGTTTCCAGGCGCAAGGCCTCGGTGATGTCGAGCTCACCGAGCGTCACCCGGCCTTTGCGGAAATGCAGATCGAGCCGGGCGGCCACGGCGGCGACCGCTTGGCCGTCATCCAGATCGACGCCGGCGCGCTGTGCGGCCAGGCCGCTGGCACGGTAGAGCATGCCGGAGTCCAGCACTACGTAGCCCAAAGCATGCGCCACCTCATCGGCCAGCGTGCCCTTGCCGGACGCAGTCGGGCCATCGATGCAAATGACCGGAATGTCTTTGCTGCGCGCCTTGCTGACTTCGAACAGCGTCTCGAAATAGTCGGGGAAGGTCTTTGCCACGCAATGCGGCTCAAGAATCCGCACCGGCACGGCCGGGCTGGTTTTGCCCGCCACCAGGCCGTTGAAGGCCGCCAGCGAGAAGCACATTGCGATGCGGTGGTCGTCGTAGGTGTGGATGCTGGCCGCTTTCCAGCTCAGCAGCGGGTGCACGCGCAGCCAGTCCTCGCCTTCTTCGACCGTGGCGCCGAGCTTGCGTAGCTCGGCGGCCATCGCCGCAATGCGGTCGGTTTCTTTGACCCGCCAGCTGGCGATGTTGGTCAGCGTGGTCGGGCCATCGGCATACAGCGCCATCACGGCCAAGGTCATCGCCGCGTCGGGGATGTGGTTGCAGTCCAGGCTGATGCCGTGCAAGGGCCAGGCACCACGCCGTACCTCCAGCCAGTTAGGCCCGGCCTCGACCCGCGCGCCCATCGCCTGCGCCGCCTCGATGAAACGCACATCGCCTTGCAGCGAGGCGCTGCCGACGCCTTCAATGCGCAGCGGCGCCTCGGTGGCGGCCAGCGCACCCAGGGCCACGAAATACGAGGCCGAGGAGGCATCGCCCTCGACATGCACCGCGCCGGGCGAGCGGTAGCGGCTGCCGGCGGGGATGGTGAAGCGCTGCCAATCTTCACGCTGCACCTGGATGCCGAAGCGCTTGAGTAACTCCAACGTGATGTGGATATAGGGCTTGGAGATCAGCTCGCCGACTACCTCAATCACCACGTCCTGTTCGGTGGCGACCAAGGGCAAGGCCAAGAGCAGGGCGGTCAGGAACTGGCTGGACACATCGCCGCGCACCTTGACCGGCCGGGCCAGGTCCAGCTGGGACGGGCCGGTGAGCTTCAGCGGTGGATAGCCTTCTTGGCCCAGGCATTCAATCCGGCAGCCGAGCAGGCGCAAGGCGTCGACCAGATCGCCGATCGGCCGTTCATGCATGCGGGCGACGCCGCTGAGTTCGAAATCACCGCCTTGCGTCGCGGCCAGCAAGGCCAGCGCGGCGGTCAGCGGGCGCATCGCCGTGCCGGCATTGCCGAGGAAGAGTTGCGCTGCATCGACCTTCAGCCGCCCGCCGATGCCGGTGACTTGCAGCACGCCATGGTCGGAGGTTTCGAGCCGGCAACCCAAAGCCTTGAGCGAGTCCAGCATGACGGCGGTGTCGTCGGAATCGAGCAGGTCGTGCACCTCGGTCACGCCCTCGGACAGGCCTGCCAGGAGCAGCACGCGGTTGGAGATGCTTTTGGAGCCGGGCAAGCGAACGGTGCCGCTGGCACTGCGCAGCGGCGGCAGATCGAGAAAGGGAATTTTGAACATGGCTATCGAGAATAAATTGCTGCGGCTGGCGGGTCGCCGAGCGCGCCTTACTTGGGCTGACGCGGTGCTGGCAGTTGCCACTGCGCGCGCGCTTCCGAGATCAAGCGGATGCGGGCTTCGAGCCCGGACGCATCGTCGTCCTTGAGCAGCGCTTCAATGGCATCCAGTGCTTGGCGAAAGCGCTGCGATTGGATCAAGACCTCGGCCTTGTTGGCCATCAGAATGTCTCGCCAGACAGACGGCTCGCTGGCGGCGATGCGGGTGAAATCACGAAACCCTGGGCCGGCCAGGCTCAGGTAGTCGCGCCCCGCCGGCTGTGCGGCTACCGACTGGAAGTAGGCGAAGGCGAGCAAATGCGGCAGATGGCTGACGGCTGCGAAGGCGGCGTCGTGATTCTCAGGCGTCATTTTGAGAACTCTTGCGCCCAGCGCCGACCAGACATCGGTGGCTCGCTGCACCAGGCTTGCGTTGGTCTGTGGCAAGGGCGTCAAAATGACTTGGCAATCGGCGTACAGCGTCGCATCGGCATTTTGGACGCCGCCGGACTCCTTGCCGGTGATCGGGTGCGCCGGCACAAAGGCGTCAATATGCTTGCCCAAGGCGCGTTTGGCGGCGCTGACTACATCGCCCTTGGTCGAGCCGACATCCATCACCAGCACGTTCGGATTGACCATGTGGCGAATCGCCTTCAGCGTCGACTCGGTGGCCGACACCGGCACGGCCAGCAAGACGATATCCGAGCCGGATACCGCCAGCAGCGCCGATTCGGCCGCCACATCGATGACGCCCAGGCGTTTGGCCATCTCGGTGGTTGACGGTGATTTGCTGTAGCCGACCACGCGCTTGACCAGGCCAGCCTTTTTGAGCGCCAGGGCGAAGGAGCCGCCCATCAGGCCACAGCCGATGACTCCGAGCTGATTGAACATCACTGCCACTTGCCTTACGCCTTCAAGGGGTAGGAGCCGATCACCTTGAAAAAGGCGCTCAGTTCACGCAACTCGGCCAAGGCCGCTGCCACATTGGGCTGCGAGGGATGACCATCCAGATCGATGTAGAAATAATAGTCCCATTGGCCGGTGCGGGCCGGGCGCGACTCCAGTCGCGTCATCGACACACCGTGGGTCTTCAGCGGGACTAGCAGGTCATGCATGGCGCCGGGCCGGTTCGGTACCGAGACGATCAGACTGGTGCAGTCATGCGCCGAAGCGGGCGGCGTGGCCATGGTCTGCGGCAGGCAGATGATGGCAAAACGGGTGCGGTTATAGGCTTCGTCCTGAACCGCGTGGGCGACGATATGCAGGCCAAAGATGGTCGAGGCGCGCTCGCCGGCGATGGCCGCCCAGGCCGGGTTGGTGGCCGCGAGGCGTGCGCCCTCGGCATTGCTGGAGACCGCGCGCCGCTCGGCATTCGGCAGATGTTTGCTGAGCCAGTTCTGGCATTGCGCC
This sequence comes from Roseateles oligotrophus, assembly GCF_025717515.1. Taxonomy (GTDB): domain Bacteria; phylum Pseudomonadota; class Gammaproteobacteria; order Burkholderiales; family Burkholderiaceae_C; genus Paucibacter_A; species Paucibacter_A oligotrophus. The sequence goes on along the minus strand of NZ_JAJIRN010000006.1, from coordinate 406,968 downwards.
AAGGCCTGTGGATGGGCCAGTACGACCTCGATACCGACTTGCGAATTGTCCAGCCGCAGCAGATTGTGGCGAATCAAGAGGCTGACCTCGCCGACTACATGCGTGGGGGTGTGCAAGAACAAGTCCAGCGAGCGCGTCACCACGCCCTCGGTCATGTTCTCGACGCCAACCACGCCGTATTGCGCGCTGCCGCTGGCGGTGGCGTGGAAGACCTCGTCAAAGCTATTGCAATAAATCAGGTCGGCGGCGCCGCCGAAGTACTCGATCGCCGCCTGCTCGCAAAAGGTACCCAAGGGGCCGAGCACGGCGACGCGCTGTGGGCTTTCCAGCGCCAGGCAGGCCGACATGATTTCGCGCCAGATCGCGCTCACATGCTCGGCCTTCAAGGGCCCGGTGTTGGCGCTCTTGATCTTCTCGATCACCTGCGCCACCCGGTCGGGGCGGAAAAAAGGCGAACCTTCGCGGCGCTTGATCTCGCCGACTTGCTCGGCCACTTGGGCGCGTTGGTTCAGCAGCGTCAGCAACTGGGTGTCGAGTGAATCGATTTGCTGGCGCAGCGCCAGCAGTTCCGGCGCGGCGGTTGTTTGGGCCGCGCCCGGTGTTTCAGCTGATTTGTCAGCCGGTACTTCAGCCATATTGAGCCTCAAAGTCCTTCAGATACGCCACCAGCGCTTGCACGCCTTCGAGTGGCATGGCGTTATAGATCGATGCACGCATGCCGCCCACGGACTTGTGGCCCTTGAGTTGCAGCAGCTGTCTCTCTTTCGCTCCGGTCAGGAAGGCTTGAGTGAGTGTTTCGGTATTGAACTTGCCGCTCAGGTAGAAGGGCACATTCATGCGTGAGCGACAGTCCGCCGCCACACGGTTTTCAAACATGGTCGAGGCGTCCAGCGCCGCGTACAGCAGTTGGGCCTTGTCGATATTGCGTTGCTCGATCGCCGCCACGCCGGTCTTGCCGGCGTAGCTGAATCGCTTCAGCCACTGGAACACCAGACCGGCCACATAGATGCCAAAGGTCGGCGGCGTGTTGTACATGGACTTGGCCTCGGCCACGACCTTGAAGTCAAAGGCGGACGGGCAAATCGCCATCGCATGACCGAGCAGGTCTTCGCGCACAAACACCAGGGTCAGGCCGGCCGGGCCGATGTTTTTCTGCGCGCCGCCAAAGGCCAGGCCGACGCGTGACCAATCTATGCTGCGCGAGAGCTGATGCGAAGAGCAGTCGATCACCAGCGGTGCGTCGCTGCCCAGCGCCTTCAGGTCGGGCAGTTCGTGAAACTCGACCCCGTCGATCGTCTCGTTGGAGCAGATATGGACATAGGCCGCATCGCCCCGCAATTGCCAGGCGCTTGGGGCGGGCAGGGCGGTGAACTTGCTTTCACTGCCACTGGCCACTACGCTGACATCGGCATAACGCTTCGCCTCGTCGGCGCTTTTCTTCGACCAGGAGCCGCTGACAACCACGTCGACCTTGCCGCCGCGCGCCAAGTTCATCGGCACGATGGCGTTTTCGGCTAAGCCCCCGCCCTGCATGAACAGGATGCGGAAGTTGGCCGGTACCTGCAGCAGCTCGCGCAGATCGCTTTCGGCCGCCGCTGCAATCGAAGTGAACTCCGCGCCGCGGTGGCTCATCTCCATCACGCTCATGCCCGAGCCTTGCCAGTCCAACATTTCGGCGGCGACCTGCTGCAATACTTCTTCAGGCAAGACGGCAGGGCCGGCGGAAAAATTGAACGGACGACGGCTCATCGGATCGAGGCAATAGAGAGGTTTGAGCGTTTACTTCTTGGCGGCTGAGGCGGCTGGAGCGGCAGGCTTGGGCGTGATGCCCAACTGCTTGGCAATACTTGCCTGCAAGGTCTTGAACTTGCCGTCCAGGCCAGGGCCGACATCGGCCATCAGTTTTTGACCCAGCGCGTTTTGCATTTCGGCGCCGATCTGCTGGTACTTCTTGCTGGCGGGTGACTCCAACCAAACGATGATCTGCTTCAGCTCTTCTTCGCTGAATTTCTCATCCAGCATCGGTGCCCAGACGCCGGCCGACATCTTGGCGCCCTTGTCTTTCACCATCGGCACGGACTCATCAACGAACTTGCGCACTTCGGCTTCAATCGCCTTGGCGGTGGCTTCGCGCTTCTCGGCGGGCACTTGGGTTTGCAAGGCCTGGCCGGCACCTTGCATCAGCTGACCGACCGGCTGCTGAATCAGCATGCGGGCAATGTTCTCGACGCCGGGTTGCTGCAGCTGAATCAGCTTGGCAATCAATTCCTTCTTGGCGGCCGACGGAGCGGCAGCAGTAGCCGGGGCAGCGGGCGTGGCGGCCTGTGCGAAGCCGGCATTGACGCAAACTGCGAGGGCCGCTGTGGCCAAAATCTTCATGGACTTGTTCAAGCTTATTCCTTGTTAGCGTCATCAATGGCGCCACCGTCTTCGGTGTGTGCGCCGTCAGGAGTTTCTGTTTCCGAGGTGTTGCCTTCATTCGCATCGTTTTCAACGATGCGTTGCAGGCCCGACAGTTTAGAGCCGTCGTCCAGTGCAATCAGTGTCACGCCTTGGGTGGCGCGACCGAGTTCACGGATTTCCGATACCCGCGTGCGAACCAGCACGCCGCGGTCGGTGATCAGCATGATCTCGTCGTCCGGACGCACCAGCGTTGCGGCCACCACACGGCCATTGCGCTCGGTTTGCTGGATCGCAATCATGCCCTTGGTGCCACGGCCATGCCGCGTGTACTCAAGGATGTTGGTGCGCTTGCCGTAGCCGTTTTCGGTCGCGGTCAGCACCGATTGCGTGCCGTCATCTTCGGCCACCAGCATCGCGATCAGGCGCTGCTCGGGCTCCAACATCATGCCGCGCACGCCGCGCGCGGTGCGGCCCAGCGAGCGCACATCGTCCTCGTCAAAGCGCACCGCCTTGCCGCCGTCGCTGAACAGCATCACATCGTGCTTGCCGTCGGTCAGCGCGGCACCGATCAGGTGATCGCCTTCGTCCAGCGCGATCGCGATGATGCCGGACTTGCGCGGGTTGGCGAAGTCTTCCAGCGAGGTCTTCTTGACCGTGCCCAAGGCGGTGGCCATGAAGATGAAATGGCCTTCCGGGAAGACGCGGAACTCGCCGGTTAGCGGCAACACGACGGTGATTTTTTCGTCTTGCTGCAGCGGGAACATATTGACGATGGGCTTGCCGCGCGACGCGCGTGAGCCCTGCGGTACTTCCCAGACCTTCAGCCAGTAAACGCGGCCACGGTTGCTGAAGCACAGCAGCCAGTCATGCGTATTGGCAATGAAGAGTTGGTCGACCCAATCATCGTCCTTGGTCTGGGTCGCTTGCTTGCCGCGCCCGCCACGCTTTTGTGCGCGGTATTCGCTCAGCGCCTGGCTCTTGATATAGCCGGTGTGCGAGAGTGTCACCACCATATCGGTCGGCGTGATCAAGTCCTCGGTGCCGAGCTCTTGCGGGTTGTGCTCGATCGAGCTGCGGCGCGCGCCGATCTTGGTCTGGCCGAACTCCAGGCGAACCTGCGTCAGCTCATCGACGATGATGGCGGTGACGCGGGCGGGTTTGGCCAGAATGTCGAGTAAATCGGCGATCTGTGCCATCACTTCGCGATACTCGGCGACGATCTTGTCCTGCTCCAGGCCGGTCAAGCGCTGCAAACGCATCTGCAAGATTTCGCCCGCTTGCTCGTCGGAGAGTCGGTACAAGCCATCGCTCTGCAGACCGTAGGCCGGCGGCAGACCTTCCGGGCGGTAGGCGTTGCGGCCGCCTTCGGTGTCACCCTCGGCGCGTGCCAGCATCTCGCGCACCAGCGAGGAATCCCAGCTCTTGGCCATCAAGGCGGCCTTGGCCACAGGCGGCGTCGGCGAGGCCTTGATGGTGGCGATGAACTCATCGATATTGGCCATCGCAACGGCCAGACCTTCCAGCACATGACCGCGGTCGCGCGCCTTGCGCAACTCGAAAATCGTCCGGCGCGTCACCACCTCGCGGCGATGCTCCAGGAAGACGATGATCAGCTCTTTCAGATTGCACAGCTTGGGCTGGCCGTCGATCAGCGCGACCATATTCATGCCGAAGGTGTCTTGCAGCTGAGTCTGCTTGTACAGATTGTTCAGCACCACCTCGGGCACTTCGCCGCGCTTGAGCTCGATCACCACCCGCATGCCGGACTTGTCGCTCTCGTCCTGGATGTGGCTAATGCCTTCGATCTTCTTCTCGTGCACCAGCTCGGCGATGCGCTCCAGCAAGGTCTTCTTGTTGACCTGATAGGGGATCTCGTCAACGATGATGGACTGACGCGAGCCCTTGTCGATGTCCTCGAAGTGGACCTTGGCGCGCATCACCACCTTGCCGCGTCCAGTGCGGTAGCCGTCTCGGGCACCCGACAGGCCGTAGATGATGCCGGCGGTCGGAAAGTCCGGCGCCGGGATGATTTCCATCAATTCGTCGATGGTGACATCGGGGTTCTTCAGCGCATGCAGGCAGGCGTCGATGACCTCATTGAGGTTGTGCGGCGGGATGTTGGTGGCCATGCCGACCGCAATACCGGTCGAACCATTGACCAGCAAACTCGGCAGCCTTGTCGGCAATACCAGCGGTTCGCTTTCCGAGCCGTCATAGTTTGGTCCGAAATTGACGGTTTCTTTGTCAATATCGGCCAGCATTTCATGCGCGATTTTCGCCAAACGGATTTCGGTATATCGCATCGCGGCGGCGTTATCGCCGTCGACCGAGCCGAAATTACCCTGGCCATCGACCAGCATATGGCGCATCGAGAAATCTTGCGCCATCCGCACGATGGTGTCATACACCGCGGTATCGCCGTGTGGGTGATATTTACCAATCACATCGCCGACGATACGGGCAGATTTTTTGTAGGGTCGATTCCAATCGTTATTAAGCACGTGCATCGCGTAGAGCACGCGCCTATGCACCGGCTTCAAGCCGTCTCGTGCATCGGGTAGAGCACGACCCACAATCACGCTCATCGCGTAATCGAGGTATGAGCGCCGCATTTCCTCTTCGAGGCTGATGGGCAATGTTTCCTTGGCGAACTGGGTCATGCTCTATGTGCTCGGCTCGCACCCAGCGGGGGCGGCCTGCATCGTTGGGGACAGGAACCGGCATTCTAAAGGCCTGCGGCTGTAGCAGCGGCGCAACATTGCCGCGAACCTTGTCGCCAAGCCCCGCCACAATACGAAGTTATCGGTGCCCTATGGCACAATCGATGAGTCCCTAGGAGAAACCCGTACTGTGGGAGTTTCCGAGGTTTTTTGTTCCAGTACTAGGCAATCGCAGGGCAACTGCGGCATTCCTTGAGAGGAGAATCATGAAGAAATTGAATCGAGTGGCGTCGCTTTTCGCTATCGCAGCGGTTGCCGCGTCCGGCGCTTTCGCGCAGACCGCACAACAGACCGTTGATAACTGGCGCGCCGCAGACGGTACCGCTGTTAAGAACGGTACCAACGAGTTGTGCTGGCGTGACAGCAACTGGACGCCAGCGACGGCACTCCAGGAATGCGACGGTGCTTTGAAGCCTGCTGTTAAGGCCGCACCTGTTGCTCCAACCCCACCTCCGGTTGTTGCTCCTGTTGCTCCTAAGCCAGTGGTTGTTCCTCCAAAGCCAACCAGCGAGAAGGTCACCTTCGCCGCTGACGCATTCTTTGACTTCGACAAGTCTGTGCTGAAGCCAGAAGGCAAGACCGTGTTGGCCGACCTGTACGGCAAGACCAAGGCGCTGAATCTGGAAGTCATCATCGCCGTGGGTCACACCGACTCGGTCGGTACCGATGAATACAACCAGAAACTGTCGGTCCGTCGTTCGGAAGCCGTCAAGGCGTATTTGGTGAGCTTGGGCGCCGAGAAGAATCGCGTCTACACCGAAGGCAAGGGCGAGAAGGCTCCTGTTGCTGACAACAAGACCGCCGAAGGCCGTGCCAAGAACCGCCGTGTTGAGATCGAAGTGGTCGGTACACGCGACACCAAGTAATCAGCTAGCAAGCGCCTTGGCGCTTGTTTTGCTGAAATCAAAAACCCCGCTGATGCGGGGTTTTTTCTTTTGGTTAAGCGGCTTTGTGGCTGAAGAGTCAATACCCAATGGCAAAGCGCCAAAAGAGCCTGTTTACTTCCCCTCAACGTCAACCCGCTACGATTGCGCCATGATGATCAACGCCGACCCTCAAGAGCTTGCCAAGTTTGGCGATTTGGCCCACCGCTGGTGGGATACCGAGAGCGAGTTCAAGCCGCTCCACCAAATAAATCCTTTGCGTCTGGACTGGATTTGTGGCTTTAGCCCATTGGCCGGCAAGCAAGTGCTGGATGTCGGTTGCGGCGGTGGCATCCTGAGTGACTCGATGGCCCGTCGCGGCGCCCAAGTGCTGGGTATCGATCTGGCGACCAAGGCGCTCAAGGTCGCGCAACTGCATGCGATGGAAACCGGCACCGAGGGTGTGGACTACCGTGAAGTCGCGGTTGAGGCCTTGGCCGCCGAGCGGCCCGCCAGTTTCGATGTTGTGACTTGCATGGAAATGCTTGAGCATGTGCCCGATCCGTCCTCGGTCGTGCGTGCTTGCGCCGAGTTGGTCAAGCCGGGCGGCTGGGTCTTTTTGTCGACGCTGAACAGAAACGTCAAGTCCTTCTTGTTTGCCATCCTGGGCGCAGAGTATGTGTTGAAGATGCTGCCGGCCGGCACGCATGAATATGCGCGTTTCTTGCGGCCTTCGGAGTTGGCGCAATTCTGTCGTGATGCGGGCTTGGATCTGCAAAGCAGCCGAGGCCTGAGTTACAACCCTTTGACTCAGCGCTACAGCTTGGGCTCGGATACCGATGTCAATTACCTTGTCGCTTGTCGCAGACCGTTATGACATTTGATTGCCCCAGGAAATGGCAAGATTCACCTTCCGCCATTCATGCACTGCTATTTGACCTTGACGGCACTTTGGTCGATAGCGCACCGGATTTGGCCGGTGCAGCCAATGAAATGCGTTTGAGCCGGGGTTTGGCTGCGTTGCCGCTGGAAACTCTGCGGCCGTTGGTGGGTACTGGCGCGCGCGGCATGTTGGAAGTGGCGCTGCAAATGACCCCCGCTCACAGCGATTACGAAGCCAGCAGGAGCGAGTTCTTGGATCGCTATGAAGCGCGTATGGCGCGAGAAACGCAGCTGTTTGATCAGGTGCTAGAGTTGCTGAGTGGGCTTAGGCTTGCTGGTATTCCATGGGGCATCGTCACCAATAAGGCCGAGCGATTTGCCCTGCCGCTGACGCGCGAGCTGGGTTTGGATGAGGCGGCCTTTGCCGTCATTGGCGGGGATACAACAGCGCATGCGAAGCCGCATCCCGCGCCGCTGCTCGAGGCGGCCAAACGCGGCGGCATAGATCCGCAGCGCTGCGTCTATATCGGAGACGATGAGCGCGACATCATTGCCGGTCGGGCTGCTGGCATGGGTACGGTGGCAGCGGGCTGGGGATATTTGGGCAATGGCAAGCCGATTGAGGCCTGGAATGCCGATATTATTCTTTCTTCGCCATCCGGGATCTTGAAGTTGCTCGGATTGGCTTAAAATACACAGTTCTGGGGCCGACCAGGTTTCGACGTGGGTGCGGATCCGGAGTAGGGCATGCCGAGCACCAGTTCGCTCGTAAAACCACTGGAAACAAAGTAACTGCAAACGACTCTACGTTCGCACTCGCCGCTTAATTGCGCGTGAGCTTCTCAACGGTTGGCCAATGGGCCGGGCTTAAGTCGCAAGGCTGAAGGCTGAGAAGTCATACACATTGGCTGGTTCTGCATCGGGTTACAAGGTACAGGACAAGATCAAGTGACTGGCGGGAAGGATAGCGTGCCACTGCGCGATTCAACCGTGAGATTCAAATCAGACGGCTAAGCATGTAGAACTGCCCGGTGATGGCTTGCGGACGGGGGTTCAATTCCCCCCGGCTCCACCAATTTAGCATCCCAGGGGATGCAAGAAAGTGAAAATGCCCAAGTAAATCAACGACTTGGGCATTTTTTTTTCGTCCAAAAATGTGGGCTTCACCAAAGCGGCCGCGAGATTTGTGGTCCAGTCCTCAAGCAAATCAATCGTTCGAACGGCGCAAGGCGCTGGAGCGGCGCTCCTCTTCCTTTGAATTGTGTTCGATGCTGTCGCGCACGAATTCGATATGGGCGCGCGCGGCTTGCTCCGCTTTTGCCGGATTGCGCTCGCGAATAGCTTGCCAAATGGCGCGGTGCTGGGCCCTCAATTGCTCCCAGCGTTGCGGGCGCGTGTGCAGATGCTCCAGATTGGTCGATACATGGCCGTGGATCGCACGCATCAGGCTGGCGGTCAAATGCCCAATCAAGACATTGTGGGCGGCCTCGGCAATCGCTTGGTGGAAGGCCACATCGGCATTGATCGATACCGCCAAATCCTCGCCGTCGTAGGCGAGTTCCATCTTTGCATAGAGCGCGTCCAGACGCTTGATATCAAGGTCTGTGGCCCGCTCGGCGGCCAAGCCCGCGGCTTGGCTTTCCAGCATTTGCCTGAACTCAAGCAGATCCCGGTGCAGCATCGGGTGATCCTTGACCATCTCCTGCCAAGGGTCCGCGAAATGCGCCTCCAACTTGTCGGTGACATAGGTGCCGGCGCCATGGCGCGTGCTCAGCAAACCCTTCAAGACCAACTTCTGGATGGCCTCCCGCAGCGAGGGCCGCGAGACGCCCAGGTCCAGCGCAAGAGTTCGCTCTGAGGGCAGGGCGTCACCAGGCTTGAGCGAGCCCTCGAGGATGCGTTTTTCAAGCTCAGCAGCAACCGTATCGGCAAGGCGGGGCACGGCAGATCGGTTCAATGTCATGGCTAAGGCAAGTGGTAAGACCATTCAAATGGTACACGATTGTCGCGCGTGCCAGCCCATGTCACCAAGGGGAAACACCTATTCAATCCATTTTCGAGTCTTCTAACATTTGGTTAACTGGTAAGACCATTTAACCACTCAAGGAAGCTGAGGCCGGAGTGAATTCAAAAGACCCCCGTCAAAACCCAAAGTCCTTTCCACATGCGCCATGTGGCGCCCGTATTTTTTCGATCGGGGTGATTGGGGGCGGACGGCCATGAACACCTTTTTGCAAGACTTGGCCCGCTTGCTGCCGGCGGAGCAACTGATCACCGACCCGCTGCGTCGTCTGGCCTACGGCACCGACGCGAGCTTCTACCGGCTGACCCCGGAGTTGGTGGTGCGGGTCGAATCGGAGCCGCAGGTGCAGGCCTTGCTGCGGGCGTCGCGCGAGCATGGCCGCAAGGTCACCTTCCGTGCCGCCGGCACCAGCTTGTCGGGCCAGGCGGTGACCGACGGCGTGCTGGCGCTGATCGGCGAAGGTTTTGCCGGCTGCGAGATCGGCGCCGATGCCACCAGCGTCAAGATGGGCCCAGCCCTTATCGGCGCCGAGGTCAACGCCCGTTTGGCACCATACGGCCGCAAGATCGGCCCTGATCCGGCCTCCATCAACACCTGCAAGATCGGTGGCATCGCCGCCAACAACGCCTCGGGCATGTGCTGCGGCACCGCGCACAACAGTTATCAAACGCTGGCCGGCCTGCGCGTGCTGCTGGCCGACGGCAGCCGACTCGACACCGAGGACGCCGCCAGCGTGGCCGCGTTTCGCGTCAGCCATGCCGCGTTGCTGGCCGAACTCGCGCAAATGGGCCGCGCCACCCGGGCGGACGATGCCTTGGCCGCACGCATCCGCCGCAAGTACAAGATCAAGAACACCACCGGCTACAGCCTCAATGCGCTGATCGACTTCGAGAACCCCATAGACATCCTCGCTCACCTGATGATCGGCTCGGAAGGTACGCTGGGTTTCATCGCTAGCTTGACGCTGAGCACGGTGGTCGAGGACCCCTGCAAGGCCAGCGCTTTGTTGTTCTTCCCCAGCATAGAGATCGCTTGCCAGGCGGTGACGCGTTTGAAGGCGACGCCGGTCGCGGCGGTGGAGTTGCTTGACCGCGCCGCGCTGCGCTCGGTCGAGTACAAGCCCGGCCTGCCCGCCGTGATGCGCACGCTGGGCGCCGACGCAGCAGCCTTGTTGATCGAGGTGAGGGCCGAAACCGCTGTCGCCCTGCAGTTGCGCAGCGGCGCCGTGCTGGCGGCACTGACCGGCATCGAAACCATCGAGGCGCCGGCCTTTGCCACCGACCCCGCCACCTGCGAGATGTACTGGAAGGTGCGCAAGGGCACTTTCCCCTCGGTCGGTGCGATGCGCCGCGCCGGCACGACGGTGATCATCGAGGACGTCGCCTTTCCGCTCGAATCGCTGGCGGCGGCGACGCTTGATCTGCAGGCGCTGTTGCAGCGCCATGGTTACGACGAGGCCATCATCTTCGGCCATGCGCTGGAGGGCAATCTGCACTTTGTCTTCACCCAGGACTTCTCCGGCGCAGTCGAGCTGGACCGTTATGAAAAATTGATGGAGGCGGTCTGCGCGCTGGTGGTCGACAAGTACGACGGCTCCTTGAAGGCCGAGCATGGCACCGGCCGCAATATGGCGCCCTTTGTCGAGCGCGAGTGGGGCGCCCAGGCGACCGCCTTGATGCACAGGATCAAGCAACTGCTCGATCCGCAGCATCTGCTCAACCCAGGCGTTATCCTCAACCCCGATCAGCAAGCGCATCTGCAGCATCTGAAACCGATGCCGTCGGCCGAGTCGCTGATCGACCGCTGCATTGAATGCGGGTTCTGCGAGCCGCATTGCCCGTCGCATGGGCTGACGCTTTCACCGCGCCAGCGCATCGTCAGCTGGCGCGAGCTGTCGCGGCGCGCGGCCGCGGGCGAGCCGTCCGGCGAGCTGGAGACCGCCTTTGCCTACCAGGGCCTGGACACCTGCGCCGGCTGCGGCCTGTGCTCCACCGCCTGCCCGGTCGGCATCGACACCGGCGAGTTGACGCGTTTGCTGCGCGGCCGCCAAAGCAGCCCGGTCGCGCGCAGGCTTGGGGCTTGGACCGCTGACCATTTCGGCAGCGTGGTCGGGGTGGCAAGGCTGGCCTTGAGCGCCGGCCAAATGGCCGCCGGCGTGATCGGCGACGGCCCACTGGCGCGCCTGACCGGCGGTGCCTGGAAGGCCGGCATGCCGCGTGCCGGCAAGCCGCCCCGGTCTTACCGCGGCGCCGGTGATCCGGTGGTCTATTTCCCGGCCTGTGCCGGCCGCATTTTTGGCGCCAATCATTCCGCTGAGGCGAGCTTGCCGGAGGTCGTCAGCGACTTGTTGGTGCGTGCCGGCTACGCGCCGCGTCTGCCCAAGGATTTTGACAAGCTTTGCTGCGGCCAGAGCTTGGCCAGCAAGGGCCAGGCCGAGGCGGCCGGTGCGATGGCCGAGGCCGTCGTGGCGGCCTTGCTGGCGGCGGCCGATGACGGCCAAGGCGGCTATTACCCGGTCATCTCGGATGCCAGCGCTTGCTCGGCACGCTTGCAGCAAATCCTCGCCGGACTGCCTTCGAACTTGCGCCTGTATGACTTCCACGAATTCGCCCATGACGCGTTGTTGCCGCGCCTGCGCATCACGCGCCAGGCCGGGCCCATCGCGCTGCACATCAATTGCAGCGTGCGTCGTCAAGAGAGTGACGCCAAGCTGCGTGCGTTGTTGAACGCCTGTAGTGAACAAATCATCGAGCCGACCGGTGTCGGCTGCTGCGGTTTTGGTGGCGACCGTGGCTTCGCCGTGCCCGAGCTCAATCGCCACGCGCTGCGCAAGGTTCACGCGGCGCTGCCGAGCAATTGCTGCTCGGGCGTGTCGACCAACCGAACCTGCGAGATCGGCCTGACGGCCGAGACCGGGCGCAGCTATCGATCGATCGCCTATCTGCTCGAGGAATGCAGTCGCGAGTCGCTGCAAACGAGTTGCTAGGCCGTCGCTATTTTTTCATCGACCCAAGGAGACAAACATGAGTTGGCAACAGATCTACGACCCGTTCGGAAATATGGTGATTTCCACCTTGCTGGCGGCCACGCCGGTGGTGGTGATGCTAGTGTCCTTGGGCTTTCTTCACATCAAAGCGCATATCGCCGCCGGGCTTGGTCTGCTGACCGCCGTGTTGGTGGCGGTGTTCGCCTACGGCATGCCGGTCGGCATGGCGGGCACGGCGGCCATGTATGGCGGCTTCACCGGCCTGTTGCCGATCGGCTGGATCGTGCTCAACATCATCTTTCTGCAGCAACTGGCCGAGCAAAACGGCAGCTTCAAGGTCTTGCAGGCCTCGCTGTCGGGCATCACCGATGACAGGCGTTTGCAACTGCTCTTGATCGCGTTCTGCTTCGGCGCATTCTTCGAGGGCGCGGCGGGTTTCGGCACCCCGGTTGCGGTGACGGCCGGCATCCTGATCGGCCTGGGCTTCTCGCCACTCGCCGCCTCGGGCCTGAGCCTGATTGCCAACACCGCGCCGGTCGCTTTCGGTGCGCTCGGCACGCCGGTCATCACGCTGGCCAAGGTGCACGGCTATGACCTGATGGAGGTTACCGCGATGATTGGCCGGCAGCTGCCGTTCTTCTCGTTGCTGGTGCCGTTCTGGCTGATCTGGGCCTTTGCCGGGCGCAAGGCGATGATGGAAATCTGGCCCGCCATTCTGGTCACCGGCCTGTCGTTTGCGATTCCGCAATACATGGTGTCGAACTTCATCGGCCCCGAGTTGGTCGACATCATCGCGGCGATTGTCTCGATGGCCAGCCTGGTGCTGTTCCTGCGCGTCTGGCAGCCAAAGAAGATCTGGACCTCGCCGAATCTGAAGGGCCATGAGACCGACGGCGGCGAGGCCAAGGCGGCCGAGCCGATTCAGCACTACTCACGTGCCGAATTGGCGCGCGCCTGGACACCCTGGTTGATCCTGACCGTATTCGTGTTCGTCTGGGGCTTGCCGCCGGTCAAGGCCTTTCTTAACAGCCTTTACGCGCCAAGCTTCCCGATGGCCGGTCTGCACAATCTGGTCGAGAAGATGCCGCCGGTGGTGCTCAAGCCGACCAAGGAAGGTGCCGTCTATGTCTTGGGTCTGCTCTCGGCCACCGGTACCGGCATCCTGCTGTCGGCCATCGTTGGCGCGCTGGTGATGAAGTACCGGCCGATGGAAATTGCCCGCACCTTTGTGCGTACCTTCTGGCTGGTGCGCTATTCGCTGCTGACCATCGTCTTGATGCTGGGTCTGGGCACGCTGACCCGCTTCTCGGGTACCGACACCACGCTGGGCCTGGCCTTCGCCAATAGCGGCGTGTTCTACCCCTTCTTCGGCACCTTGATGGGCTGGATCGGCGTGGCGATGACGGGTTCTGACACCGCCTCTAACGTGTTGTTCGGTGGCATGCAGCGGGTCGCGGCCGAGCAACTGGGCTTGTCGCCGAACTTGATGGGGGCGGCCAATAGCTCGGGCGGTGTGATGGGCAAGATGATCGATGCGCAGTCGATCGTGGTGGCGTCCACCGCCACACGCTGGTTCAACCATGAAGGCGACATCCTGCGCTTTGTCTTCTTCCATTCGATCGCCCTGGCCAGTCTGGTCGGCGTGCTGGTGACGCTGCAGGCCTATGTCTGGCCGTTCACGCTGATGGTGGTCAAGTAAGGCGGGTTTGGGGCGCGAGCGTCGGCCGGGATACACCGGCCTTGCGAGATCAGCATCAAGGTTCTCAAGAGCTTGCGGGTCAAGGGGCTGAAGTTGTTGCTTGCCGACTAGACCTTTGTCGGCACGCGGCATGGGCTGGAGATCCAAATGCTATGCTGAACTCAGCTGTTCACGATTGACTTAGGCATGATGAAACTAACGCGTAAATTCATGGGCCCGGTAGCGGGCCTGGGCCTCGCATTGACTTGGCTGACGGTCCCTGCACAGCCGGTGGCGCTTGAGCAATGCAGGGCTTTGGCGGATGCGCAAGCCAGGCTGCTTTGCTACGACGGCTGGGTGGACGCGCAGGTGGCGGGCAGAAAGACGGCAGGCCAAGTTGCTCTGGCTGCAGCGCCTGCGCTTGTTCCCGCTGCTGCCCCGGCGGCAGCGCCGGCCGCAGCCGGCTTCGGCCTGGAGCAGCAGGCCCGCAAGTCCGAAGCTCAGGAGGTCGAAAGCGAAATCAGCGGGCTGTTTGAGGGTTGGGGCCCCAAGCATGTGATCCGGTTCGCCAATGGGCAGCTTTGGCAGATCGTGGACGACAGCTCGGCCGTGCTCTATTTGAAGAACCCCAAGGTCAAGGTACGCCGCGGCATTATGGGCACTTATGTGATGGAGTTCGAGGCCAGCAACGAGACCGCCAAGGTGCGGCGTTTGGAGCGCTGAGGGGCCAGCGCGCTGGCCCGGAAAAGTTCAGCGCATTCTGGGCGGTAGCAAGACGCCGGGCCCGACCTGATCGATTCGCGTATGGCCGCAAAACGCCATGGTCAGATCCAACTCCTTGTGGATGATCTCCAGCGCTTTGCTGACACCGGCTTCGCCCATCGCCCCCAGGCCGTACAAAAACGCCCGGCCGATATAGGTACCGCGCGCGCCCAGCGCGCGCGCCTTCAGCACATCCTGGCCCGAACGGATGCCGCCGTCCATATGCACCTCGATCTGCTTGCCCACCGCCTCGACGATGGCGGGCAGCGCGTGGATGCTGGACTCGGCGCCGTCGAGTTGGCGCCCACCGTGGTTGCTGACGATCAAGGCATCAGCGCCCGAGTTGACGGCCAGCCTTGCATCTTCGACGTCCTGTATGCCTTTCAAAATCAGCTTGCCGCCCCAGCGTTTTTTGATCCACTCGACATCGCCCCAATTGAGCGCAGTGTCGAACTGCTGGGCGGTCCATTCGGACAAGGAGCCCATGTTCTCGACACCCTTGACATGGCCGACGATATTGCCGAACTGCCGCCTGGGTGTGCCCAACATGCCCAGGCACCAGCGTGGCTTGGTCATCAGATTGATCAGGTTGGCGATGCTCGGCTTCGGCGGCGCGGACAGGCCGTTCTTGATGTCTTTGTGACGCTGGCCGAGGATCTGCAAGTCCAGCGTCAGTACAAGAGCGCCACAGCGTGCGGCCTTGGCCCGGTCGATCAAACGTTCAATATAGGCGCGGTCCTTCATCACGTAGAGCTGAAACCAGAACGGCGCCTGCGTGCGGCCGGCGACGTCTTCGATCGAGCAGATGCTCATCGTCGACAAGGTGAAGGGGATGCCGAATTTTTCGGCCGCGCGGGCGGCCAGAATCTCGCCGTCGGCATGCTGCATGCCGGTCAGTCCGGTCGGCGCAATCGCGACCGGCATCGCTACATCGACGCCAATCATCTGCGTGGCGGTGGAGCGGTTTTCCAGATTCACCGCAACCCGCTGGCGCAGCTTGATGGCCTGGAAGTCCGCCGAGTTGGCGCGGTAGGTGCCTTCGGTCCATGAGCCGGAATCGGCATAGTCGTAGAACATTCTCGGCACGCGCTTTTGGGCCAGGATGCGCAGGTCTTCGATGCAGGTGATCACGGGCATGGTGAGGTCTCTGGGTGTTTTAAGGTCTTGTTGGCGCTAATGCTAGCGGAGCGAGCTGAGAGAATGTTGAACGCGGACGCAGTTTGTCGTTTCCATTTTTGCCACCAATGAGTAGCCGATGCCAGTCGCTGAGAATCTCGCAAGTCCCTTGCCCACCTGGCAGCGCGTGCTGTGGTTGCTGGCCGGCATCGCTTGCCTGGTGCTTGGCTTCGTCGGCATCTTTGTGCCGCTGCTGCCGACCACGCCTTTTGTGCTGCTGGCGGCGTTTTGTTTCTCGCGTGGCAGCAGTCGCTGCGAGCGCTGGATGCTCAATCACAAACTATTCGGCCCGATGGTGCGCGACTGGCGCGCGACGCGGGCGGTGCCGCTGCGGGCCAAACAGTTGGCCACGGTGATGATGGCTATCGGCTCGGTCACGGCGGCATTCAAGCTGCCGCTGCTCTGGGCTTGGCTGCCGGCGGCTTGCTGTGCCTGCGTGGCCTGGTGGTTATGGAGTTTGCCGACGCGCAAGCCCTGAGACTGCTCAGCACTCAGCCGATACCGGCTCAAGCGGCAATCGAACCCGCACACAGAGTCCTTGTTCGACCTCCGGCAACTCGATGCTGCCGCCGAGGCGCTGCACGATCGACTGCACGATATAGAGCCCCAGGCCTGAGCCACCCTTGCCGCGCTTGGTGGTGAAGAAGGGTTCGAACATGCGAGCCCGCACGGCCGCGCTCGCCCCGACACCGTCGTCCGTCACATCGAGCAAGACCTGGCGCCCATGAAGCCGGGCACTGATCAAAATCTTGCCGCCGCGGCGTTCCGGGAAGGCGTGATTGATCGCGTTCATGACCAGGTTGGACAGCACTTGGGTCAGCAGACCGGAGGCCATGCAAAGTTCGATCTCGGTGTTGACGTCGAGCGAAACCTCCACTGCCGCCTTGCGCAGCGCGGGGCTGAGCACCGACAGCACGCTGCTTAGGTAGTCGGCCAAGTTGAACTCGCTGACCGCCTCTGAGGCTTGATCGACGGTGACCTTTTTGAAATTCCCGATCAAGGCGGCGGCACGCTCCAGATTGCGCTCCACCAACTCGGAGCCGGTCTTCAAGCGGACCGACAATTGCTGCAACTCGTTGCGGCTGATCCGGTCGCCGGCCAATATGTCGACCAGGCGCTGAGCGTTGTCGGACACGCTGGACGCGGCCGTAACGGCCACGCCGATCGGCGTGTTGACCTCATGCGCGACGCCGGCCACCAGGCGGCCCAAGGCGTCGGCCTTCTCTTGCTCCATCGAGGCCTGTGTTTGTTGGGCGAGGGCCAGATCGGCACTCAACAGCACGCGCTCAAAGACCTTGCCCAGATGACTTGCTTGCAACTGGTCTTCGCGCGTCCAGGCCCTCTGGCCGGTCTGAGTCAGCCACAAGACGGCGCGCAATTGCTGCTGCACGAACAAGGGGATCTCGATTTGTGAACTTGCCTGCTCGATGCCGGGCAACCCCAGAAACTCGTTCAGGCAGGGGTGAAGGCGCAGATCCGCCAGCACCAGAGGCACGCCCCGTTGCGTCAACATTTCCAGGTAGCTCGCCTGGTCTGGGGAGCTCAAGCTGAAGCCGCGGCTTTGTTCGTCCAAGCCGGCATGCTGCTGCAGTGCATAAACGCCGGGCAACTCGTTTGCCCACCAAAAGCTGACCCCGTCCAGCGACAGGATCTGGCGGGCTTTTTCGGTCAGCTCCATGCAGGCCTTGCCGATATCGTCGGCGTTGTTGAGCGGCCACTGCTGGTTCGATAGCTCCAGCAACATGATTTCCGGCGGCTTGCGCGAGATGTCGTAATGGGCCAGTTTGGCCAGCCGCTCGGGCAGGTTCAGGCGTTCTATTTCGGCTTGCACCTTGACATGCCGCCAAAGATGTTTGAGCGCCAGATTCAAATCGCCTTGCGCTTGATAGAGCTGAGCCAACTGCTGGTGCGAGCGGCTTTCCTGCGCCCGCGATTGAATGCGCTGTGCCCGCTCAAGTGCGAATTGGGCGCTCTTTAACGCCTCGCCCTGATCGTTGCGCTCCAAGGCAATTTCGGTCCAGGTTTGGCTGGCCACACTTTCTAACCAGGAGTGCCCCAGGCTTGAGGCCAGATCAAGCGCCATGCGGCAGGGTTGCGTGGCCAAATCGGCTTGGCCGCGGGCCAGCAAGACTCGCGCCATTTGCCACAAGGCCTCCGCTTCAAACTCCTGGTGTTGGCCGCGCCGCGCCGCCGCCAAACCTTCCTTGAACTGCCGCTCGGCTTCTTCGAGTTGCGAGTTCTCCAGGTTGCCAACGCCCAGATTGAGCGCCAGCTTGGCCTCCAGATAGCTGTCGTCCAGATTGGCCAGCAAGTTGGCGGCGTCGCGGTGAAAGCGCCGGCCACTGTCCCATGCACCGACGGCGTAATGGATCTGCCCCAAGCCGATGCGTGCCGCCACACCGACGCGGAGTTCTCCCGCCAACTGTGCCAGGTCGACCGCTCTTGACCATTTTTCGGTGGCCTCCAGGTAGTCGCCAACTTGGTAGGCAATCCGGCCTAGCGCCTCGAACATGCGGGCGGCTTGGGCTTGCAAGCCGGCCGAAGCGGCCTGCTGTTGAGCCTGGCTCAAGCTGCCGCGCAACTCTTGGGCGCGGCCTCTATGTTCGAGCAGATTGAAGCGGATATACAGGGTGTCTATCGCCTCGGCCAGCCGGCCTTGGCTACGCATCGCTTGCTCCAGCGTTGCATAGCGGCGCTGCGCGCACAGCGGGTGCCGCTTGGCCATTTGGGCCAAGCGTTTGAGCAGGTCTTCCAGCGCAGAACAGGGAACAGGCACTTGGTCGGCACTCCGGGCTTTGTGGGCCGCTTCGACGCGGGCAAGCGCGTCCAGACCCGCCGCAAGGATAACGGCTTGGCCGCGCGCTGTCATTGCGGCCTTGTCCGGGGTGTTGCAGCGCTGCCGCGCGGAGTCGAAGCTTTGTGGGGTACTCAAAACAAGGCCAAGTTCTCCGGCTTTGGCCCGCTTGCTGCTGGTTTGAGCCGCGCGCGCTTGCCCGCCCCCAGGTCAGGCACCCCCGGCCGGCTCAGCCCCCCGACCCGCACGCCCAGCAGCCGAATCCGCTTGTCCAGCGGCACCCGCTTCAGGCAGGCTCCGGCCGCGCGGCGGATGGCCTGCGCGTCCTGGGTTGGCAACTCCAGGGTCAGGTCTCGCGTGACGGTGTGAAAGCCCTCAAAACGCAGCTTCAGCCCGATCGTGCGGCCCTGATA
The DNA here is from genome assembly GCF_025717515.1 of Roseateles oligotrophus. Lineage (GTDB taxonomy): Bacteria > Pseudomonadota > Gammaproteobacteria > Burkholderiales > Burkholderiaceae_C > Paucibacter_A > Paucibacter_A oligotrophus. Next base: position 388,268 of record NZ_JAJIRN010000006.1, on the reverse strand, counting down.
ACCCTTGCGCGTCAGGTCGCTGGCCAACTGCTCGCACAGCCGGGTGAAGACGGCGCCCAACTCGGCCTTGTCGAGCACCGCGTGCAGGTCGCGCTCGAAGGTCGTCTCGCGGCTGATCGATACCGGCTCGCTGTGCGTGACCACGGCGCGCTTGTCGCGCCCATGTGCCGCTTCGTGCAGCCAGGCGCCGAAGCTGTTGCCGAATTGGCCGATCAGCATTGGCGGCTCGGCGGCCGCCAGCTCGGCGACCGTTTCTATGCCCAGCGCCAAGAGCTTGGCCGCCGCTTTTGGGCCGATGCCGTTGACCTTGCGCACGCCCAAGGGCCAGATGCGGGTCGGGATATCGGCCTCGGTCAAGATGGTGATGCCGTCGGGCTTGTCCAGATCGGAGGCAATCTTGGAGAGCAGCTTGTTGGGCGTGATGCCGATCGAGCAGGTCAGGCCGGTGGCACGAAAGACCGAATTCTTGATCTCGCGGGCGATCGCCCGCACGCCGCCCAGCGGGTCGTGGCCGACGGCTTCGCGGATGCCGGGGATGTCGCTCAGGTCAATGTAGATCTCGTCAATACCCCGGTCCTCGATCACCGGCGCCAGCTCGGCCACGGCCGCCTTGAACAGGCGCGAGTACAAGCGGTAGGCGTCAAAGTCGGTCGGCAAGAGGATGGCGTCGGGCGCGCGCAAGGCCGCCTTCATCAGGCCCATGCCCGAGAACACGCCGAGGTCGCGGGCCGCATAGGTCGAGGTCGTGATGACGCCGCGGCCGGTGTAGTCGCGCAGTCTGGAATAGCGCCGGCTGCCGTCTTCCAGCGTCACCGGTGCGTGGCTGCGGCGCCCGCCTATTACCACCGCCTGACCCTTCAGGTCGGGGTAACGCAGCAACTCCACGGAGGCGTAGAACGCGTCCATGTCCAGATGCGCGATCAAGCGCTCGGGGAGCTGTGGAGGGATGTTCTGCGGCGTCGCCATGCCGCCATTGTCGATGCTGCTGCTGTCAGGCTTTGTCAGCAGCGACGCCGCCGGCTCAGGCGTTCAGCCGCAGCTACCGCTGCCGCAGGAACTGATAGGCTCGGCGCCGACCATGGCGGGTTTGCTGAATGCGCCGGTCGCTGGGTCGAAGCCGACTTGGCTCATGTGAAAGACCAAGGCCGCGTCCATCATCTCGGCATGCGATGGAAACCAGTTGACCAACTCCGGCAGCAGATTGCGCATCGGCTCCAAATCATGTTCGGCGTGGGTGTGCACCAGCACTTGGCGCATCACGTCTAGCACCATCGCATGCTGCTTGCTGTGGCAGTTGTCCGGGGCAAAGCCGGTCGCCGCCATAAAGCCTTCTTCCATCGCGAAGTGCTGCTCGGTATGAGCCAGCAGACGCTGGTAGACGGGCAGGGCGCTGTCCTCGGTTTGCAGGGCCAAGGCAAGTTCATTGAGCAAGACAACGAACTCTTGGTGGGTTTGATCAATTTGCGGCTGCTGCAAGGCCAGCGCGTCGGTCCAGGTCAAGATGCTCATACCGAAAGCTTAGCGTGAACGCTGGCGCGCGAGCTTGTCTCAGATCAAGGAGGTCGGTTTCAAGCTTCAGACTCAAACGGATGCGCAAAACGGATGCGCAAGCGCAGGCAATGGGCTGCGCAACTTTGGCGGTTTGGCAATGCCGGCGCCGGTCCCATGCTGACCGGAGCCGGCGATGTTGGTCCCGGCCAGCATATGCGCCCAAGAGCTCACATATATCGCGGCATCTCCTTGGACGCCGTGAACTCGATCGTGGTGCCATCCCGCAAGGAAATTGCCAGAAAAGGGGTCGACTCGACATCCAGCTCGAACAGCGCTTGGTGGTGGCCGGGTTCAACCAATACTCGCAGCTTGGTCGGATGAGATCCATCCTCTAGGTCGAGTTCCAAGGCGTCGGCGCGCGAGATTCTCAAATCTGTAGAAACCCCCGACCGACTGTAGGCTTGCCTTCCATTCACCTCAATGGTCACCGCCTGACCTTGAAAACCGTCTTGCAGATCAATCTGTAGTCGACTCATGGCCGCTCTCCCTTTGATATTGCGAATGAGCCGATGCTCGCACCGTTGGCCGAGCAAAAAAAGGTCTCGTGAAGATGACACGAGACCTTGTCACGAGCTTGGCGAATCAGGGGCGTTAAGGTTTCCCGCTACTGTTTAGCCCTGCCCGAGACTTCACGCGGCTTGCTTGAACTTGGCTGCCGATCGACTCGACGCCAAGGGTCGAACCCCTCATTTCGCGGCGCGCATATTGGCAATGTCCTGCGCCATTTTGAGGGCCAATTTCGCCGACTTTTCGTCACCTTTGTTGCGATGAATCGAGGCGAGCGATTCGAGGCAGTTCTGCTTGCTCAAATCATCCAGCACACTCTTGCCCGAGGTGGCGGCCATCAGCAATGCGTTGGCATCGGCCAGATTTGACTGTCGCACAAGCACGCCATGCTCTTTGTCCTTGGAGATCGTCTTGAACGTCCGTCCCGCATTCACTCCTCGGGCGAATCGGACATAGTCCGTCAAGCGATGGCCTGGATGCTTTTCGAGCATGGTCTCAAAAGCCTCATTGCCTGAGCGCAAGAATTCAGAGTCGGAACCCTTCAGGAAGAACAAGGTGCCTTGTTCTTCGCCCAGAAGCAGGTTTGCCACCTCTTCATTTTCGGCCGATCCCGGATAGCGAACCCGTACCGACAGCACGTTGGACATGACTTGCGATCCATCCAGGGCGTGATAGACGGCCCGCAATGTGTATATGCCGGGCTGATCAAAGTAGAGTCCACCCTTGCCGAACCCGATATAGGCACTGTCTTCAATGACCTTGCCAGCCGGCAGGAACTTTGTCTTGCTGGCCATCAAATGGTCGATGTAGGGCTCATAAAGAACCACGCTGCCGTTGGGCCTTCCGATCACCACGCTGCACATGCCCTGGTTCGGGTGCACATGTGGAATGACGGTCTTGCCGCGCAGGTCGGTCGGGCTGAGCTTGAGATGAATGACCACAGGCTCACCCAAGGCAAAACTCGGATGCACGCCATTGATATGGAATTGCAATCCCGACTGATCACTGATCGGCTCGGCCATCAACTCGGGGTTGCTGAGGGAGGACCCCGTGGCGAAGGGGTTGCCGCCCAAGATGATGTTGTTGCGGAAAGCATGGCGCAGATGAGTCAGTTCCGGGTCGTCAAAGACAAAGCCAAAGGCGGCCCAGAACGCCGCCGCTCCACCGGGGTAGCGCCATGGATAGTTCATATAGGATTTGGCGTTAGGCCGGTTGGCGCCCGGTGGGTTGCCGAGGGACTTTTGCCAGGAATGCAGCAAATTGAAGCAGTGCCCCAGTTCATGCACATAGCAGTAGAGTTGTTCGCGCAGCCTGTCGGGCGTGCTGCCACCCAGCCCGGCATGAAATACCGCGCAACCTTGGCGTTGGCGCCCGGCCTGATCGAACATGATGCCCAGCAACCCGTCACCCAACTCATGGTGCTGACAAACGACCTGCCATACCGCCCATTGGGGAACATCGCGCCACAAGGAGAAATGCCTGACCATCGAGGCATGGAGTTCGGCATCTGACCAACGCACATCCCCCCCGGCTTCACGAATATCGATCACATCTGTGCCGGCGGTGGGCACCAGTTGGATGCCTGCTTCGGCGTAGGCGGACACGACCGACAAAGTCCGGCCCGGGCCACCCGAGGGTAGCGTCGCCGTGTTGTAGCTGCTGAATACCGGAGTCGTGACATCAGATACCCGGTCTGTTTCAATGAAGACCGAGCGGAAATGATGCGCCCCGAATTGGCAAAGGTAGCTGGCTCCGGGCGCGCCGCTGCTGGTGAAGAATTGCAGCACAGCAGGCGCTGCGGGCTGAAATATCGAACGTCGCTGGATCGTCACTTGTACGACGGGCGCTCCGGCACTCCAGGTGAAACGACCCTGACCACGAATCACGATCGCGTTGCTCGTGGTGGTGATGGCGGGGCTGTCGACGATGAAGGATCCGTAATAGTTGACGGTGGCGCCGGCCATCGTGAAGAAGTCCCCGCTGACCTTGCGCAGCGGGTGCACGCCATCAACGTCAACACGCAATTCGAGTTGAATGCCGGCTGTTGTGGGGCTTCGGTAGAGCCCGCTGCTGGTTCTATGAATGACAGGCAAAGGAGCGGGCGCTATCGCCTGAGCGATCTGCCCCTCAACACCGGCCGTAGGCTCTGCGGCGGTCAACACATCAAGCCGATCTTCGATTGAGAGCTCGGCAACATCGGCGAGATCCGCCGGATATTCGTCCACCAAATTGTCAAAGGAAGAGCTTGTCGGATCTTCGTAAGCCATATCAATCTCCTTGAGTTAGTGATTAAGTCAACACTCGATTCACTGGCCTCAGAGCCGTATTTGCAAGGTCAGCGAACTACAAACTTCGACATCTCAAAAACATCAAAGTTCTATCCATTCATATCGCCGAGCAGAGATGAACCGCAAAAAAATATTAGGCCGCCATTGACCGTCCTGATTGCGAAACAGCAATTGCAATGCACACCGCTTCGGTGAACGTGGGTTTCCCGGTGCCAGTTGGCTATCAGTGGTCTCTTGGAGTTAGCTTGTTTCAAGCCGAGCTTGAAATTCCCCGCCGGTGTACCGCCTTTGTGTCAGCGTTGGCTTGGGTGAATAGACAGTTGTGATGTTCGGTGCATGGCCGGACTTGGGCCTCACCTTGGCCGCTCAATGCTGCTGCCTGGGCGCCCGTGGAGCCATACCGCTGCCCGCGCCATCATGGGTCGGGAGCTGGTCACCCATAGGGCATTGTTGTAGCCGGCAAAAGCGGCTTGGCTTTCTGGTGTTGCCGTGTGGCTTGGGGGCGGTTGTGCCACCGCCCCCGCTTCGACCGCCCTGGGTTGAATCGATCCTGTCAGCCTAGCCGCACCCGGTGCCGGGCAATCTGCGCCCGCACCTGGGCCGGCGCGGTGCCGCCGAGAATATTCCGGGCGTTGAGGGAGCCGCGCAGCGACAAGACCTCGAACACATCCTCGCCAATGCGGGCATCGAACTTCTGCAACTCGCTCAAGGGCAGGGCCGACAAATCAAGCCCGGTGCCGATCGCCGTCTTGACCGCATGGGCGACGATCTCATGCGCGTCGCGGAAGGCCAGGCCTTTCTTGACCAAATAGTCGGCCAGATCGGTGGCGGTGGCATAACCCTTCAGCGCAGCGCGTTCCATCGCCTCGGGTTTGACGGTCAAGCCGCCCATCATTTCGGCAAAGATGCGCAGCGTGTCCTTGAGCGTGTCGACGGTGTCGAACAGCGGCTCCTTGTCTTCCTGGTTGTCCTTGTTATAGGCCAGCGGCTGGCCCTTCATCAAGGTGATCAAGCCCATCAGATGGCCGACCACGCGGCCGGTCTTGCCGCGTGCCAGCTCGGGCACATCGGGGTTTTTCTTCTGCGGCATGATGGAGGAGCCGGTGCAAAAGCGGTCGGCCAGGTCGATGAAGCCGAAGCTCTGGCTCATCCACAAGATCAACTCCTCGCTGAGGCGCGAGATGTGCACCATCACCAGCGAAGCGGCGGCCGTGAACTCGATCGCGAAGTCGCGGTCGGAGACGGCGTCCAGACTGTTCTGGCAGACCGCCTCCATCCCCAGCGTGCGGGCGACGCGCTCGCGGTCGAGCGGGTAGCTGGTGCCGGCGAGTGCCGCAGCGCCCAGCGGCAGGCGGTTGACGCGGCGGCGCACATCGACGAGGCGCTCGGCATCGCGGGCAAACATCTCCACATAGGCCAGCAAATGGTGGCCAAAGGCGACCGGCTGGGCGACTTGCAAATGGGTGAAGCCGGGCAGGATCACGTCGGCGTTCTTCTCGGCCACATCGACCAACGCCGTCTGCAGCGCGCTCAGCAAGACGCTCAGCTCATCGATCTCGCCGCGCAACCACAGGCGCACATCGGTGGCGACCTGGTCGTTGCGGCTGCGGCCGGTGTGCAGGCGTTTGCCGGCAATGCCGATCAGCGCGGTCAGGCGCGCCTCGATGTTCAGGTGCACATCCTCCAGGTCGAGCTGCCACTCAAAGCTGCCGGCCTCGATCTCGCTCTTGATGGTGGCCATGCCGGCTTGGATGGCGGCGTGATCTTCGGCACTCAGGATGCCTTGCGCCGCCAGCATCTCCGCATGGGCCAGACTGCCCTGGATGTCGGCCGCCCACATGCGCTTGTCGAAGAACACGCTGGACGTGTAGCGCTTGACCAGATCGCTCATCGGCTCCGAAAACAGCGCGGACCAGGCTTGGGCTTTGTTGGCAAGAGGGTTTTCTGAGACTGAGGACATGGCGGGCTGGACGGCTGAGTGGGGAAGGAAAAATGCGGCCGGTTTGACACACAATCCGGAGCAGGGCGATTCTATCGAGTCGCACACTTACCAGGCTTCGCACAGAGAAAGCAAACATTGAGACCACGCAGCAAGCCGTCGGACTGGCCCGATAGCCCCCCTCAATCCAGCATCTTGGGCTTTGCGTCAAGCGATACGGGTGACGCCGTGCTCCTGCCTTTGTTCGATCCCGAGCGGGTCTTTGACGTCTGCCATGTCGGCGTGGTCTTGCGGGCGGTGTTGGGTGTGCAGGGTTTGCTCGCCTTGGGTCTGGCGCTGGCATCGCGCGACTTGGCCACATGGATGCAAAGCATGGCCAGCGGCACGGTGGTGACGATGTCGGCCGTGCTGGCCTGGCTGCTGCTGGTTTGCAGCGCGCGTCGCCAGTTGGCTAGGCTGCCGCCCATCTGGCAATGGCTGTTGTTGATGAGTTTGGGCGCGCTATGCGCTTTGCTCGGCTGGGAGTTGCTGAGTCTGGCCAGCGATGAGCCCAGCAGCGCCTTTCGAGTCCTCAGCATTGGCTTGGCGGGGGCCGCCACCGCCGGGCAGCTTTTGGCCTGGTTGAAGCAACGCGAACGGGCGCAGCGGCCGGCCGACGCGATGGCGAAACTGGTCGAGTTGCAGGCCCGCATTCGCCCGCATTTCTTGTTCAATACGCTCAATAGCGCGATTGCCTTGGTGCGCTTGGACCCCCAAAAGGCCGAGGGTTTGCTGGAGGATTTGAGCGAGTTGTTTCGCGTCGCGTTGGCCGATGCGACCGCAGTGGTCAGCCTAGACGCCGAGATTGAATTGGCCCGCCGTTACCTCGACATTGAGCAGGTCCGTTTTGGCGAGCGCTTGCGCATTCATTGGCGCCTGGATCCGGCGGCGGGCGCGGCCAAGGTGCCACCCCTGCTGCTGCAACCATTGGTCGAGAATGCGGTGCGCCATGGCGTTGAGCCGAACGAGGCCGGCGGCGAGGTCGAAATCAGCACAAGGCGCCTGGGCAGCGAGGTGGAGATTTGCGTGCTCAATACGGTGGGCCTGCCGGCGCAAACATCTGGTCACGGTTTGGCGCTGCGCAATGTGCGCCAACGCCTGCGGCTGATGCATGATGTGGCAGCGCGTTTCGAGCTGAACCGGGAGCCGACTCGCTTCAGCGTGCGCATTGTGCTGCCCCGTTGAGCGGATTTTTGGGGAATCGATTCGATGTCTTTGCCTGTCACATTGAGAGTTTTGCTGGTTGACGACGAGCCCTTGGCGCGGCTGCGCTTGCGCAGTTTGCTGGAGGGCTGTGCTGATCCGTGCGCCGAGGTCGTCGCGGAGGCGGGCACTGCTTCGCAGGCTCAAGCCTGGCTGCGCGAGCATGGCTGCGATCTGGTCTTGCTGGATGTGCAAATGCCCGGCCCCGACGGACTGGCTTTGGCCACCAGCCTGCGCGCGCAAGGCGAGCAGGGCAGGCCGAGTCCGGCACTTGTGTTTGTGACGGCCCATGCCGAGCATGCGCTGCAGGCATTCGAATTGGATGCAACTGATTACCTGACCAAACCGGTGCGGCGCGAGCGCCTGCAAGCGGCCCTGTCGCGTGTGGCGCAGCGCATGGCCGAGCGGGCGGCCATGCTCGCAAGTCCAGAGGGTCAGGCCTTGCCCGGCGAGGAGGCGAGTGGCGTGATCAATGTGACGGATCGCGGCCGGCTCTTGCGGGTGCCGCTGGCCGAAGTGCTGTATTTCAAGGCCGAGCTGAAATATTTGACCCTGCGCACCGCGAGCCAAAGCCTGGTTATGGACGGCAGCCTGTCGGACTTGGAGCCGCGTCTGGGTGAACGTTTTTTGCGCGTCCATCGCAATGCCTTGGTGGCCAAATCGGCGGTGCGCGAGTTGGAACGGCATGCGCCGACCCATGGCGGCGAGGATGAAGCTGCCGGTGAAGGCAGTGAGGGGGCCGAGGGCTGGGCGGTGCGGATTGCCGGCGTCAATGAATGGCTGGCGGTCTCGAGGCGGCAGGTTGCGGCGGTGCGTGAGGCCTTGGCCGCGCAGGGCCGCTAAACCGGCCAGCCGATCCGGGCAGTGGCGCCGAGCGAGTAGTTCGAGTTTTAAGGCAGCCAGATTTCAAACTTGGTGCCGCCTTGCGGCCTGGGCTCCAGCGTAACCCGACCTTGGTGTTCACCATGCTTATGGGCACGAGCGACGGCCGCGCACAGCTCCATGCCCAGTCCGGTGGAGGAACGACTGGAGGGGTCTTTGGCGCCCAGGCCGAGGCCATCATCCTCGACCGAGAACACCAGGTAACTTCCTATTTGCTTGGCACCAATTTGAACGTCGGAGCGAGCAAATCTCCAGGCATTGTGCAGTGCGGCCTCCATGGCCAGCAGCACCAGCCGGGCATCGAAATACCAGAATGGCGGGGCCTCCGTGCAGTCGCCCAAGCGCAGCGGCGTGCCGTCCGGGCGGGAGTCGACCTTCAATAGTTTGTGCAAGAAGTCCAGTGGCGATTCGTCTTCGGCCTGCGCGCTCATCGGCCTATCGTCGGAGGCATACAAGGTCAGATAGGCGATCAGCCTTTGGCGCAACTGCGAGCAATGCTGGTGCGCGCGGTGTGCGCGTGGCCGGTCGGGTTCAGCCTCCAGCAGAAACAACTCGGCTTCGAGTACGCCCAATTGGTTCTTGATGTCGTGAACAAACAGGGCCAGCAACTCCCGGTTCATGCGTTTAGCTCCAGCATGTGCTCACTTGACCATTTTCACCAAGCTCGACGCGGGGCCGCTGGAGATTTCAATCGCCGAACCCTTGGTCTGCAAGGCCGCCAGCGTTTCGCGCAAATAGCGGCGCATGCTTGCCACGCGGTCATTCGCCGGCAGCAGTTTTTCCAGCCGCGCCAGATAGTCGCGCACCTGCTCGACGCGGCGGTCGTCAAGCGATTTTTTAAGGCGCAGCGACATGCAATTCATCTGCGCGCATTCCAGCAGCACGGTGGTGTTGTCGGGAAAGGCAGCCAACTCGCCTTCGATGGCCACCAGTGCTTCATCCAATTCGCCGGCGCGTAGCAGGCGCTTGGCCTCATGCAAGCGGGTCTTTAAGCCCTGAGTGGCCGTCTTGACCAGCAACTCTATCTGCTCGGTATGACCGGTGTCGGTCAAAGCCTTGCAAATCAGTTGCTGCACCCTTGAATTTTCATGGTCGGCGTTGACCGCTTGACGCAGCAAGGCCAGACCTGCCTCGACCTGCCCGGCCTGCAGTGCTGCCCTTGCGACGGTGACGGTGGCGAAATCGGCCTTGCCCTGACGCATGCTGGCGAGCGCTTGGGCAGCTTCCTTTTGCGCCTTGTCGGTGTCCCCCAGCAAGGCATGGGCCTGCGCGCGTATGGCCAGGGCCACGTTGTCGAATTCAGGCGTGTGGGAGCCCCGGGTGGCGGCTTCGCAAAGTGTTTCCAGCGCTTCTTTGGCCTCGCCCATGTCGATCTGGGTTTGGGCCATGATCAGCAGATCTTGCGAGTTAGCGGTCATCGCACCCTGGCTTGACTTCAAGGCCTTGCTCAGACTGGCCTTGGCGGTGGCGAGGTCACCGTTGCGGTAGGCGCTCTCTGAGAGCACGCGCAGCCGCTTGGCCGACGGCACCACCTGGGCTGCCTGCTTCATCAGAGTGAGTGCGCTGTTCGTATCCCCCAAGGCCTCCATCGAGGCCGCCACCAGGTCAAAGGCGACCAGGCATTTGGAACCCTCCTGGCTATCAAGAATTTCTTGACCCAAGCGCTTGGATTCCTCGAACTTGCCGGATGCCTTGGCAGCCTTCACCAAGCCCAGCTGTGCCCACATCAAGCCGTCGCGCAAGGCCAGCGCGTCCTGATAGATCCGTTTGGCGTCATCGGGGCAACCCAGATCGAGCAGCGCCTGCCCCTTGATCTGCAGCGCATGCATATACCAGCGGTCTTTTTTGGCCAACAGCGTGTCGCAGGCGGTCACCGCCGCGGCCAGGTCGTTCTTGTTCAGGTGGCGATTGATTTCGAGCAGCGCTTGACGCTTGTCGAGTTGGTTTTTCAGCCGGTCTTCGATGTCGCCGGCGGTGATGGGCTTGAGCAGATAGGCATCGGGCATATGCTCGCTGGCCGAGGCCACCGAGTTGTAATTGCTCTCGGCCGTGATCATGAAGAACAGGCAATCGGGCGCCAGCACGCGTTGATCGCGCAGCAACTCGAACAACTGCTGGCCGTCGGTGCGGTGGTTGAGGTTGTAGTCGCACAGAATCAGCCCGTAGCGCTTGGCCTTGATCATGCGCAGCGCGTCTTCGGCCGAGCCGGCCGCGTCGATCTTGCCGATGCCCAACATACCCAGCTGGCCGCGCAGCGTGGTCTGCTGGGTGGCCATATCGTCAACCACCAAGGCGTCGATCTTGGCGTAAGGTGTCTCTATATGCATGGGCTTACCTTGGTCTGGCGCCCCGGCCTGACAGGCGGGCGCGGCGCAATGAGTTTTGCTCGCAAGCCGCAAGCTTACCGGACGAACGGCTGCGCCGCGAGCACAAGCGCAGTAACAAGCTTTGTTTCAGGCCCAGACTTCTCCCGGATTCACGCATAGGTATTTAACTGCGTGCCCAGATGGCCGCTGCTGGCCAATGCCGGTTGAGGCGGCAAGCTGCCGAGCAGGTCCATAACACCTTGTGTCTGCAGATTGATGGCCTTCTTGAGCACCATCATCTGGGCGGCGCTTTCCACCGAGCCGGGCGAGGCTGAGCCGGCGTTGTTGACCAGGGCGGTGTTGGCGAGTTCCATGCTGCGAGCTCCTTGAAGGACGTTCCAGAGCTATCGGCTCGCAAGGGCATAACTTGAGCCGCCCATGGCCGAGCTTGTCGCTATCATCCGCCTGCGCGTCAGATGGCTGGCCTGGGAGGGCAAGGGATGAGGGTTCTGGGCGGTTTGCTCTTGGGTTTGTTGGTGGCGGCGGGGTTTTTGTGGCTGGGCAATGGCGAAGGCACGGCCGTGTCTGCGCCGCAGCCGGCCCGGGCGGATAGTGCGGCCTTGATCGCTAGCGCTGCGTCCGGTCAAATGTTGCCGGCTGCCTCCAATGACCCTTGGGCCTTGTTGAATCGTGCCGAAGTTTCAGGCGGAGATGATTCGCAGGCTTTGCCAATCGAGGTTCAAAAAGCCTTGGCCTGGTTGGACCCGGCCAAGGACTCCGCTTGGTGTGCGTTACGGGCGACGCAGGCGGCGGCCCCAGCGAACGAAGAGCACTCGGAGGAGCTTAGTTTGACCCTGGCGATGCACCAGACCTTGCTGCGTTGGGCGCATCTTCTGCAACAGCGTGGCGATCTCCGTTCATTGGCTGCGGCCGACTACTTGGAGGCCATGGCCTTGCAGATGTCTGAACAGCGTTGGGCGCTCGGCCCGTTGCAAGGGCGAGCGCTGAATAGCCAGGACGGTCGCGTGCTGGCTTTGGCTACGCAGCTGAGCTGTGAACCTGTGCAGGCCAGATGCCAAGACCTGGTGACGCGTTGGTTGTTGCTGGAGCCTCGCAATGAGTTGGCCTTGGGCTGGCAGTTCAATCTTCTTCCGCCCGACAGCCCAAGGCGGCTGGAGGCCTTGGCGCGCTTGGCCGAAGCCCAGGCGGATACTGAGTCACAGCGGTTTTGGGCCGAGTTCTTTCAGAGTCTGCCCCGTACTGCCAGCGAAGGTTTGCGTCGTGTGGCCGAGCAATCAGCGTTGGAATCATTGTTTTGGGCGGGCAGTGGGCCCCAAGTGGCGAGTTGGGCCATGGTTTGCCGCCGGGACAAACGCCCCGCCACGGTCTCCGCCTGTGTCAAGTTGGCCGAGCGGGTCTGGCAGAGCGAGCGCGCCAACTTGCTTGAAAAATCGCTGGCGGTTCTGATCGGCAAGAGCCAAGCCGGCGCAGGGTCTGACTGGGCTCAACGGGAGCAAACCGTCAAGGCCGTGCAGGCGGCCGGCTCGCGCATGCATGAAGAGGCAGTGGGCACTGGCCCAATCACATGCAAGCAGCTGGCAGCACGTCACGACAGGATGCAAGAGCTGTTGCGTGATGGCGAGTGGCGGGTGTTTAGCCGACTCGCCTCTCAAACGACCCCGCTCACTCAACCCGTATTGCGCAGCCCCGCCGCAATCCCGTTGATCGACAAATGAATGCCGCGCTGCACGCGCTCCAGCGCTGGATCTTCGGCGCGCTTGTCCGCCGGAATGGCGCGGTAGCGCCGCATCAGCTCGACCTGCAAATGGTTCAGCGGGTCGATATAAGGGAAGCGGTGCTCGATTGAGCGCGCCAGCGCCGGGTTGCCGGCCAGGCGGTTGGCCTCGCCGGTGATCAGGCTCAGCGCTTGCTGCGTGCGCAAAAACTCGGCCTTGACGGCGGCAAAAATCCTTTTGCCCAGGCGCTTGTCTTCGACCAGCTCCACATAGCGCTCGGCGATGCCCAGATCGGTCTTGGCCAAGACCATGTCCAGGTTCGACAGCAGGGTGCGGAAGAACGGCCAGCCTTTGAGCATGCGCTTGAGCAGGGATAAGTTTTGCTGGTGTTGAACCGAGCCTTCCTCGCCCAAGAATTCCAACACCGCCGAGCCGAAGCCGCACCAGCCCGGCAGCGCAACGCGGCTCTGGCCCCAGCTGAAACCCCAGGGGATGGCGCGCAGGTCTTCGATCGCGCGGGTCGCCTTGCGCGAGGCCGGGCGTGAGCCGATATTCAGCTCGGCAATTTCGCGGATCGGCGTGGCGGCGAAAAAGTAGTCGGCAAAGCCGGGCGTGTCATAGACCAGACCGCGATAGGCCTTGAAGCTGGCGTCGGACAGCGTTTGCGCCGCTTCCAGAAAGCTCTTCGGCGCGTTCTTGGTCGGGTGCAGCAGCGTGGCTTCCAGCGTCGCCGCCACCAGCGTCTCCAGATTGCGCCGGCCGATCTCGGGGTTGGCGTACTTGGAGGCGATCACCTCGCCCTGTTCGGTCAGACGGATCTGACCGTTGACGGTGCCCGGAGGCTGGGCCAGGATGGCCTGGTAGCTCGGGCCGCCGCCGCGGCCGACCGTGCCGCCACGGCCGTGGAAGAGCCGCAGCGTGATGCCATGCGCTTTGCTTAGCTTCTCGAACATATCCACCAGCGCGATCTCGGCGCGGTAGAGCTCCCAGCTGCTGGTAAAGACGCCGCCGTCCTTGTTGGAGTCGGAGTAGCCCAGCATGATGTCTTGCTCGGCGCCGCTGCGAATCAGCATGTCGGCGATGCCGGGCAATTCATAGAACTCGGCCATGATGGCCGGCGCCTCGCGCAGGTCGCCAATGGTCTCGAACAGAGGCGAGACGATCAAGTCGTTGACGGCGCTGCCCTCATCCAGCGTGCCGCGCAGCAGGCCGACTTCCTTCAGCAGCAATAAGACTTCCAGCAGGTCGCTGACCGACTCGGTGTGCGAGATGATGTAGTGGCGCAGCGACTCGCGGCCGAAAATTTGCAGCGATTCACGCGCGGCCTCAAAAATCGCCAGCTCGGTCAGGCTGCGCTCGCTATAGGCGGCACCATGCACGCGCAGGGGGCGGGCGTCGTTCAAGAGCTTGAGCAGCAGCTCGCGCTTATGAGCCTCGTTCAGGCTGGAGTAATCCGATTCGATCCGAGCGATCTGCAGCAGCTCGGCCAGCACCGCCTCATGCTGATCGGAGCTTTGGCGCAGGTCCAGCGTGGCCAGGTGAAAGCCGAACACCCTGACCGCACGCATCAGCGGCTTCAGGCGCGGCGCGATCAGCGCTTGCGCGTGGTTGCTGCGCAGCGAGGCCTCGATCACGGCCAAGTCGGCCAGCAGCTCATCGGCGCTCGCATAGGGTTCTTGCGGGGCGACCGCGTGGCGCATCGCCTCGGTGCCGGTCAACTGCTGCAGGGTGGCGGCGGCGCGCGCATACATGCCCGTCAAGGCACGGCGGTAGGGCTCGTCCATGCGATGCTCGTTGCGGTCCGGGCTGCGTTCGGCCAAGGCCTGCATCGCGGGCGAGACCTGCGCCAGCCTTGCCGAGATCGACAGCTCCGCGCCCAGCTCATGCAGCTCGGTCAGGTAGTGGCGCAGCGCCACCTCGCTCTGCCGTGCCAGCGCGTGGCGCATCGTCGTGGCGGTGACATTGGGGTTGCCGTCACGGTCGCCGCCGATCCAATGGCCCATGCGCAAAAAGCTGTTGAAGTCATGGCCCGGCAGTGCCTCTTCCAGCTCGGCATAGAGCTTGGGGATCTGACGCAAAAAGGTCGACTGGTAGTAGGACAGCGCGTTCTCGATCTCGTCGGCGACTGTGAGCTTGCTGTAGCGCAGCATGCGGGTCTGCCAGAGCTGGGTGACGCGGGCGCGGATGGCGGCCTCGTTGTCACGGTGCTCGCGCTCGGTGTGCAGCTCATCGCGCTGCTCGACCAATTGCGCGACGGCGCGCTCGGCGTCCAGAATGCTCTTGCGCTGCACCTCGGTCGGGTGGGCGGTCAAGACCGGCGAGATGAAGCCGTGGTGCAAGGTCTTGGCGATCTCGGCCGGACGCACGCCGGCTTCATGCAAGCGCTCCAGCGCGAAGGCCAGCGAGCCGGCTTGTTGGCTGCCGGCGCGTTCATGGATTTCGCGCCGGCGCACATGGTGGCGGTCCTCGGCGATATTGGCCAGATGCGAGAAATAGCTGAAGGCGCGGATCACGCTGACCGCTTGCTCGCCGCTCAGGCTCTTGAGCAGCTTGTCAAAGCTTTTGCCCGCCTGCGCGTCGGCCTTGTGACGATACGCGACCGAGAGCTTTCGGATGCGCTCGATCAGCTCATAGGTGTCGCGCCCCTCTTGCTCGCGAATCACCTCGCCCAGAATGCGGCCCAGCAGGCGGATGTCATCCATCAAGGGCTGGTTTTTGTCGGCAGCGGTGGGTGCAGACTTTTTGGCGCGGGACACTGGACTAACTGGCTTGGGCGGCATGGCAGGACTCGTCAGAAGGGGTGAAACAGGCATGTAACCAAGTTACGTGTTTCTGACTTTAACAGTTTCTTTGAGCCCCGCTGGCCTGGCCTCTGCAGATTAGGGCGAACTGTTGAATCCGTCCGACAGCGTGCGCAGAAAAGCGACCACATCGCTGACGTCTTGAGGGCTCAAGGCGGGCGGCTGATTGGCGCGCCGCCCGAACGGCGGGCCCTGGTGCACATTGGCCCGGTAAGCGGCGGGTAGGTCGTTGAAGCGCTGCACCTGGCCGCCGACGACCGGGTACCAGCGCGCCGGATCGCTGTCGCGGGTGGCGTAAAAGCCCACCACATCCTCCAGCGACTGCAGCGATGCGTTGTGGAAATAGGGTGCGGTCAAGGCCACATTGCGCAGCGTCGGCACGCGGAACAGGCCGCACAGATCGCTGCGCCCGCTCAGGTCGCTGCGTTGCGGGCCGCATAGGCCGAGGTCGAAAAAGGCGGGGTCGGCTGTGGCTTGGCTGCTATTGCGCGGCACGCCGAGGGCGAAGTAGCGGAAGTTGGTGAAGGCGGCGGGCTGGCCGTTGGGCCTGGGCGAGCTGTCATGGCAGGCCGCGCAATTGCCACGCTGCGGGTCATTGAAGGTGGTCAGCCCGCGCGCCTCTTGGGCGGTAAAGCTGGCGCGGCCGGCCTGCACCGCGTCGAACTTGCTGCTGTGCGCGTGGAAGTCGATATCGCTGACTTGGTAGGCCGCCAGGGCGCTGGTGACGGCTTGCAGCAATTGCTCGTCGTTGGCGCTGGCGGTCAAATTACTGCTGCGCAACAGGTCCGGAAAATAGCTCAGCGCGCGCAGCTTGTTGCTGAAGGCCGGCCCTTCGGTATTGGCCATCTCCTTGGCGTTGAACAAGGGGCCGCGGGCTTGCGCCTCGCGGCTGTCGGCGCGGCCGTCCCAGAACAGGCCGCCCTGCGGATCACCTTGAGCGTTGAAGCGGAAGGCGCCCGCGCCTTCGAGGTAGTTCAGGCTGGGGCTGCTGCGCAGGCCTTGCGCCTGGCCATCGATGCCGCCCAGCGGCAGGAAGCTGCCGGCCGCGTCGGCATGGCCAAAGGCTTGCACATGGCAGCCCGCGCAGGACAGCTTGCCGCTGGCGGATAGGCTGACTTCGTTGAACAGGCGGTCGCCGACTTCGCTCAGCGACAGGGGCGTCGGTGGCGGAGCCGGCACAGGAACTGGCGCTGGCGGCCTAGCCATCGCGGCGGCCGTCGCGTCCACAGAGGTGCTGCTGCTGCCGCCGCCCCCTCCGCAAGCGCTTAACAAGAGCAGCATGCCGGCGCCGGCGACCCATCGATTGCAAATCATGCTCAAGCGATTCATACGGTTCTCCATCGGGGCGAATGATTGATTGATGGGCGCTAGCTTGAGCTTGCCTTGTGCGGCAAGAATGGAGGAATTGTGGAGAGGCGCTCCATAGTTGTAAGCCGATGTCTGCGTAAGATGGAGTCCAACTTCTTGCGAGCCCGCTGTCTTGAACTTTCGCCTTGTCCATCAACTCTCACTGCTGGTGCTGGTCAGCACGGCGCTGGCCGTGCTGGCCATGGCCGGCGTGGTGGCCTGGAATTTGCGCGCCGGTTTCAGCGACTATCTGCGCGCCCAGGACGGGCAAATGTTGGACCGGCTGATGGTCTTGGCCGAGCAAGACCTGAGTCAGCGCCGCTCGCGCGACGGTGTGTTGCCCGAGCGCTGGCAGCCGGTGCTGCGGCAATGGCTGGACGGCAGCCTGGAGCAGCGCGGTGGGCAAGGTGAGGGGCCGCCGCCCGATGACGCGCGGCCGCCACCTCCGCCTCGTTTTGGCCCCAGGCATGACGGGCCGCCGCCTCGGCCTCCCAGACCGCCGGGCGACCCCAATTTCTTCGCCCCCCGCATCGTGCTCTTGGACGCCAATGGCGAGCGCGCCTTGGCCGGCCATCCCGAGGTGGCCCGCCTGCCTGGGCAGCAACGCGCGCTCAAGCTAGATGGCCAAACCGTCTTGATCTTGCGTCTGGCCGAACGGGCCGGCCCGGCGCAGGGTGTGGACGCGAGCTTTTTGCGCCGTCAGTATTGGGGCTTGGGCGGCATGGCCTTGCTGGTGATTGCGCTGGCCTTGTTGGCCGCGCGCGTGTTGGCGGCGCGCTGGGTGCGGCCGCTGCAGCAAGCGCAGGCCGCCACGCGGCGGATTGCGCGCGGCGAGTTGAAGGTGCGTATCGCCAAGCAAGGCGATGACGAACTGGGTGCGCTGACCGACGACATCAACGCCATGGCCGAGGCGCTGGCGCGGCTGGAATCGAGCCGGCGGCGCTGGATCGCCGAGCTTTCGCATGAGTTGCGCACCCCGCTGGCGGTCTTGCGCGCCGAGCTGGAGGCGCTGCAGGACGGTGTTCGCCCGCTCGAAAAAGAGGCGCTGGGCTCGCTGCAAGACGAGGTGCAGCGCCTGAGTCGTTTGACCGAGGACTTTCACACCCTGGCGATCTCCGAGCTGCAGGAGCTGCCCTGCAATTTCACGCCGACCGAGCTGACGGCCTTGTTGGCCGAGGCCTTGGCGCGCATCCGCTCGCGTGCGCAGGTTGCGGGCTTGGCGCTGCAGGCCGACTGGCCGGCGCAATTGCCGCTGGCCAATTGGGACGGTGAGCGCATCGCGCAGATGCTGGCCAATCTGCTCGAGAACAGCCTGCGCTATACCGATGCGCCGGGGCTGCTCAAACTGAGTGCCAGGCTTGACGGCGATAGTCTGGAAATTTGCCTCGACGACAGCAAGCCCGGCGTGCCCGCCGAGGCCTTGGCCCATTTGTTCGAGCCGCTCTACCGCGTGGACGCATCGCGCAGCCGCCAAGCCGGCGGCAGTGGCTTGGGGCTGGGTGTGGCGCAGGCGATTGCGCGCAGCCATGGGGGCAAGCTAGTCGCCTTGCCTTCGGACCTGGGCGGTTTGAAGCTGAGCTTGGCTTTGCCTTTGCAGGCAAGGCAGCCGCCGCAAAAATTGAGGAGACCGGTCTGATGGACACAGCGCGGCGCGTTCTGGTGGTTGAGGATGAGCCCAAGCTCGCCGCTGTGCTGTGTGATTACCTGAACGCAGCCGGCTATGGCAGCGAATGGCTGGCCGATGGCCGCTTGGCGCTGCAGCGGCTGCAAGACGGCAGCCAAGCCAAACCGGCGGCGATGCTGCTGGACCTGATGCTGCCGGGTATGGACGGCCTGGAGCTTTGCCGCGCCGTGCGGGCCTTTTCCGACCTGCCCATCGTCATCATCAGCGCGCGCGTCGATGAGCTGGACCGGCTGCTGGGCCTGGAGTTGGGCGCCGATGACTATGTCTGCAAGCCCTTCAGCCCGCGTGAGGTGGTGGCGCGGGTGCGGGCGCTGCTGCGCCGTGCCGATGGCCGGCTGGCACCCGTGACTCAGCAAGCCGCGGCACCCATGGTGATCGGCGGTTTTTCGCTTGACGAGGCGGGCCAGCGGATTGCCTGGCAGGGTCAGGTCTTGCAGCTGACGCCGGTGGAGTTCAAGTTGCTGCGGCTGTTGCTGTCGCAAGCCGGCCGGGTGTTCGAGCGCAGCCGTTTGCTGGACCTGATTCACGAGGACTTTCGTGATGTCAGCGACCGCGTGGTCGACAGCCATGTGAAGAATATTCGCCGCAAGCTGGCAGCGCTGCAGCCGCCGCAAGACTGCATCAGCGCGGTTTACGGGGTCGGCTATCGCTTTGATCCCGGCGTTGGCGCCGAGGGCAAGGTGGCGGGCTGATAGCATTCGCCCATGAGTGAAAAAGTAATCATTGCCACCCGTGAAAGCCGCCTGGCCCTGTGGCAGGCCGAACATGTCAAAGCCTTGCTGGAGCAGCGCCTGCAATTGCAGGTCGACTTGCTGGGCATGACGACCCGAGGGGACCAGATTCTCGACCGGAGCCTGTCCAAAGTAGGCGGCAAGGGGCTGTTCGTCAAGGAGCTGGAAACCGCGCTGGAAGAGGGCCGCGCCCATCTGGCCGTGCATTCCCTGAAGGACGTGCCGATGGAATTGCCGGACGGCTTCGAGCTGGTGGCGATCCTGGAGCGCGAAGATCCGCGCGACGCCTTTGTCTCCAATCTTTACGCCAATTTGGCCGAGCTGCCGCAGGGCGCGGTGGTCGGCACGTCCAGCCTGCGCCGGGTCGTGCAGCTCAAGGCCTTGCGGCCCGATCTGCAGATCGAACCCCTGCGCGGCAATCTGGACACCCGTTTGCGTAAGCTTGATGAGGGCGGCTATGCGGCGATCGTGCTGGCTTCAGCCGGGCTCAAGCGGCTCGGCCTCGAGTCACGTATCCGCTGCTGCTTCAGCGTCGAGGAGATGATCCCCTGCGCGGGCCAAGGCGCGCTGGGCTTGGAAGTGCGCGCCGATGCGGCGGTGCTGAAGGCCAGCCTGAGCGGCCTGATCGATACCCCCACCTGGCTGGCGACCCAGGCGGAGCGGGCGGTGTCGCGCAGCCTGGGCGGCAGCTGCAGCATGCCGCTGGCCGCGCATGCCCATTGGGTAGGCGCCGACTTGCATCTGGCCGTTGCCTTGGGCGACGCGGAGCGGGCCGAGCGCCCGCTGCTGAAGGCGTCCATTCAGGCCAAGGTACAGACGGTCGAGCAGGCTTTGCAGTTCGGCGAGCAGGCCGCGCAGGCCTTGCGAGACTTGGGCGCCGCCGCTTATTTGCCGCAGGTCTGAAAGTTCGCTGTGAGCGAATCTGAGTCGACGCTATTGCTGACCCGCCCCAGGCAGCAGGCGGGGGAATGGCTGGCGCGGATGGCGGCCTTGGGGGTACAGGCGCGCAGCCTGCCCTTGATCGAGATCGTGCCGACCGACGGGCAAGCAGCCAGAGCGGCTTGGGCCTTGTTGCCGACGGCGGCGCTCGCGCTGTTCGTCAGCCCGAATGCGGTGGCCAACTTCTTTGCCGAGCAGCCGGCCGGGAGCGGCTGGCCCGAGCAGACGCTTGCCGCCTGCGTGGGCCCAGGCAGCGCACGCGCCTTGGCGCAGGCCGGGGTGCCGGCGGCGCTGATCGTGCAACCGCCGGCCGACTCGCAGAGTCTGGATTCCGAACATTTATGGCCGCTGTTGCGTGAGCGAGATTGGGCGGGGCGGCGCGTGCTGATGCTCAGAGGCGATGGCGGCCGGGAATGGCTGGCCGAGCGCTTGCGCGAGCAGGGCGCAAGCCCCGAGTTTTTCAGCGTCTACCAGCGTCGCTGCCCGAGTTTGACGGCGGGTGAGCAGGGCTTGTTGAGCCAGGCGCTGGCTGAGCCCGAACGTCATGTCTGGCTCTTCAGCAGCGCCGAAGCAATCGGCTATTTGCAAACGCTGGTGCCGGCCGGCCATGACTGGCGCGCCGCACGCTGCATCGCGACGCACGAGCGCATCGCAGCCCGGGCGCGCGAGTTGGGTGTCGGGCATGTGGTTTTGGCGCGACCGGATGCGCAGGCAGTGGCCCAAGCCTTGGCTGCGATGCCGAAGCGGCCCCTACAATCATTTTCACTGTGAGCGATACCCAACAAACCCCTAATGAGGCTGGTCCCGTGCCGGCCGCGAATGCCATTGCCGCTTTGCCCGGCTGGTTGCCTGTAGGCGCCGTGATTCTGGCCTTGACGTCCTTCGCCGGCCTTGGCTTGGCTTGGCAAAGCATGAGTCGCCAGCAAGCGCTTGAGCAGGAATTGGTGCGACGCCAAGCCGCGGTGCAGGCCGATGCCAGTGAAGCCCGGGCGGCATCGCGTCAGTCGCAAGACCTGACCCGCGACACCGCCGCCAAGGTGGCGATGCTGGATGCGCGCTTGGCCGAAGTGGCCTTGCAACGCGGACAGTTGGAGGAGTTGATCCAATCGATGTCACGCTCGCGGGACGAGAACGTGATCGGCGATATCGAGGCCTCGATTCGCGTCGCGCTGCAGCAGTCGAGCATCACCGGCAGTGCGGAACCCTTGATCGCGACGCTCAAGCAAGCCGAGGAGCGACTGCTGCGTTACAAGCAGCCGCGCATGGAAGGCGTGCGCCGGGCCGTGGTGCGTGACCTTGATCGGGTCAAGGCGATCAGCGTCGTCGATATGTCGACGCTGACGATCAAGCTCGATGAGGTGGTGCGTTTGCTGGATGAGTTGCCCTTGGTGGCGAGTGGCGAGCCATCTTCGGATGGCAAAGGCCGCGAGGAAAAGTCGCTCGCAAGCCCGCCTAAAAATGCTCGAGGCCCTGGCTCGGCGGCAGCGAAGCCGCCGGAGCAGGCGGACGGGATGCTGGCCCATTGGTGGTGGCAGGCCAAAAACAGTTTGACCGAAGGCGCCGGGCTGGTCTGGGGTGAGGCCAGAACGCTGTTGAGGGTCACCCGTATCGACCATCCCGAGGCCGCTTTGCTGGCCCCGGATCAAGCCTTTTTCTTGCGGGAAAACTTGAAACTGCGCTTGCTCAACGCTCGTTTAGCGCTGCTAAGTCGCCAGTTCGATACGGCGCAAGCCGATTTGCGGGATGCCCAAGAGGCGCTGTCGCGTTACTTTGATTCGCATTCGCGCAAGGTCGTGGTGGCCAATGATTTGATCAGGCAGGTGGCGGGCCAGGCACGCCAGGTCAATGTTCCCCGACCCGACGATACGCTGGCGGCCCTGGCTGCCGCGGCGGCCGGGCGCTGAGGGGGAGCAAGGGCGATGCGCACCATTATTTGGTTGGTCTTGCTGTTTGCCGTGGCCGTGGTCGCGGCGCTGGTGCTGGGTCGCAATGACGGGCTGGCCAGCTTCTACTGGAACGGTTGGCGGCTTGATGTCTCGCTGAATCTGTTCTTGCTGGTCTTGGTCGGCACTTGCTTTGCGCTGGTGACCGCGATCCAGACCTTGCATTCCTTGACAACCTTGCCCGAGCGGGCGCGTGCCTGGCGTCTGGCGCAGCGCGAGCGCACGGCGCAAGTGGCGCTGCGCGAGTCATTGGCGGAGTTCTTCGGCGCTCGCTATGGGCGCGCTCAAAAAGCCGCTCAACGGGCCTTGATCATTCATCAGCAAACGCCGGAATTGGTGCAGGACCCGGGCTTTATGGCTTTGGGTCATTTGCTTGCGGCCAGCAGCGCGCATCGCTTGCAGGACAGGCGCCGCCGGGATGAGCAATTGCTATTGGCGCTGAATTTGTCCAAGGGAAACTCAGCCACGCGCCCACAAGAGGAGGGGGGCTTGCTGCTGGCTGCCGAATGGGCTTTGGATGATCGCGATGCAGGCCGGGCGCTGGAATTGCTGGCCGACTTGAATCCGGGCGTTGCGCGCCGTACGCAGGCGCTGCGTTTGAAGCTGCAGGCGACGCGCCTGGCCAAGCAAGCGCTGGAAGCCTTGCGCACCGCCAGGTTGTTGGCCAAGCATCAGGGCTTCTCGAAAGTGGCCGCGCAAGGGCTGTTGCGTTCCTTGGCATTTGAGGCCTTGGACGGCGCCCGCGATGCGGATCAACTGCGTTCGGTCTGGCAGCAACTCGACAATGTGGACCGGCGTGATGTGGTGGTGGCGGCACGTGCTGCTCAGCGCGCCGCGGTGCTGGGTGCGCCGGAAGATGGGCGCGGTTGGTTGCGGCCATTTTGGGACGATATTGGTGACTTGGCCGTAGATGACCGGGCGGTGCTGGCCGAGGCCTTGGTGCCGGTCTTGCCGGGCCTGGGGCCGGAGTGGTTGCAACGTCTGGAGTCGGCCGTGCAGCGTTTTCCGCGTGACAAATACCTGGCCTATGCACTGGGCGCCGCGCTGGCCGAACGGCAGCTCTGGGGCAAGGCACGGATGATGTTGGAGCAGGTCTGCGACGACCATTCGATGCCGGCTGCGGCCCGTCGCCGGAGTTGGCTGATGTTGGCTCAAATGGCCCATGAAGACGGCAACCAAGAGCGCCGGGCGCGCTGCCATGAGGCCGCAGCCTTGGTTCAGTAAGACAGCGATGTGACGAACTTCTTGCTAAGCATGTAAAAACCATGCTATAGTGCAAGGCTTGGCGGCTGTAGCTCAGTTGGATAGAGTACTTGGCTACGAACCAAGGGGTCGTGGGTTCGAATCCTGCCAGCCGCACCAAAAAAAATAAGAACGCTAAAAAGAAAGTAAAAAGGACCAGTGAGAAATCGCCGGTCCTTTTTCAATTGTGCCGGATAATTTAACGTCGCGAGGGAAATTGAAGAATATCAAAATTACCTTGCGTTGATTGTAAATTCGATGCTATAGTAGAGGGCTTGGAGCGGCTGTAGCTCAGTTGGATAGAGTACTTGGCTACGAACCAAGGGGTCGTGGGTTCGAATCCTGCCAGCCGCACCAAAACTATAAGAAATGAACAGGGCCAGTGAGAAATCACCGGCCCTTTTTATTTTCCGAATGGGTCAGCTCGGCTTGGGCTGGGCGAGGCCAAGTTCAATCAGTATCTCCATGCTGTGTTGCCCTGGGGTGGGGCCTGTTTGGGGATTTCGAACTTGGCTGCGCGAGAAGCGCGGAGCGGGCGCCGGCTGCAAATGCCCGTCGACTTCGTGGAAATTGCCGCGGGCCCGTTGGTGAGGGTGCGTCGCGGCCTCGGCAAACGTCAATACCGGTGCAAAGCAGGCGTCGGATCCTTCCAGCAGTGCCGACCATTCATCGCGTGACTTGCTCTTGATGCGGGCCGCCACGCGCGCACGCAAGGCCGGCCAGCGCTCGGTGTCGAATTGCTGGGCCGGGTCTATGTCGGTCAGCTCCAAACGCCGTAGCAGTTCACTGTAAAACTGCGGTTCGATGGCGCCGAGGGTGACATGCCGACCGTCAGCACATTCGAAGCTATCGTAAAAGGGTGACTCGTGCAGAAAGAGGTTTCTGGCCGGCGCCTCGGGCCACATGCCGCTGCCCCGCATCGAGTGAATCAAGGCGCTGAGGGTGCCGACGCCGTCTATCATTGCCGCGTCCACAACTTGGCCTTGACCGCTGCTCTGCGCCTCAAGGATGGCGCAGAGCAAGCCGAAGGCGAGAAACATCGCGCCGCCGGCCATATCACCGATGATGGTGGCCGGCAGGCTAGGCGCCATGCCCGCGCGGCCGGCAATGGAGGCGATACCGGTCAAGGCGACATAGTTGATGTCGTGGCCCGCCGCTTGGGCGAGTGGCCCCGTTTGACCCCAGCCGGTGACGCGCCCGAACACCAATTTTGGATTGCTGGCTGCAAAATTTGCCGGCGCCAAGCCCAGGCTTTCCATCACCCCGGGCCGATAGCCTTCGATCAAGGCGCTGGCGCTGTTTATCAAGGCGATGGCCGCCCGCAGGCCAGACTCTGTCTTCAGGTCCAGGCAGATCGAGCGTTTGCCGCGGTTCATGGCCGTGCCGGTGTTCAGCACCCGTAGCGAGGCGGGTCGCTCGATCACGATCACATCGGCGCCCATATCGGCCAGCAACATGCCGCAAAACGGCGCCGGACCGATGCCCGCCATCTCGATCACGCGCAGGCCCTGCAGCGGGCCGCCGGCGGTTGGATTGCTCATGGTTTGAACCTGCTCACTTTAGTTTTGGCTTGCCGCCACAATACACGCATGAACAAGGCATTCACCAAAGAAAGCGACTCCCAAGACGATGAGGAAGAGGGCGCATTGCCGGCCTTGCCGCAGGGAACGCGCAACTACATGACGCCCGAGGGCTATGCCTGCATGCGGGCGGAGTTCATGACGCTGCTGGACGAGGAGCGACCGAAGATCGTCGAGATCGTCTCCTGGGCGGCCAAGAACGGCGATCGTTCGGAGAATGGCGATTATTTGTACGGCAAGAAGCGCCTGCGGGAGATCGATAGACGCTTGCGCTTCTTGACCAAGCGCCTGGACATTGCCGAGGTAGCCGACCCCAGCATCCACTATGGCAAGGACCAGGTCTTTTTTGGCGCGACCGTGACCTACTCAAACGCCAAAGGGGAAGAGCGCACCATCACCATCAAGGGCATCGATGAATCGAATAGCTTGGCCGGAGAGGTCAGTTGGATTGCGCCGATAGCGCGGGTCTTGCTGAAGGCGCGCGAAGGCGATGAGCTGCAATTGATGACGCCAGGCGGGCTTGAGCAAATCGAGGTGCTGGAGGTGCGCTATCCGGCACCTAAAGCTGCTGCAATAGACTAAGGCTTGACCCGCCAAACCCGCAACACGGCGGGCGAGCGTTTCAGGGTGCGCAACACATCGGCGAGGTGCAGACGGTCGCGCACCGACAGCAGCAAATTCATCTCGGCGGTCTCACGCTGTTGCGACTCATCGCTCATCAGGATATGGGTGATATCGGCCTCGGCCGCGCTGACGGCGGCGGCCACCTGCGCCAGCACGCCCTTGCCATTGTTCAGCAGCAATGAAACGGCGGCCTCAAAGGGGCGGGTGAGTTCCTCGGCCCAATGCACCGCGATCCAATGCTCGCTGTCGCGGGCAAAGAGCTTGCGGCCGACTTGGCAATCGGCGGTATGCACCAGCAGGCCCTCGCCGCGCCCCAGATAACCCTTGACTTCATCGCCAGGAATAGGCCGGCAGCAGCTGGCCAGACGCACCGAGGCGCCCTCGCTGCCGTCCAGCGTGACCTGACCCTGTGCCGGTGCATCATCGGTTGCAAAGCGGCCCATGCTGAGCATCACCGCGTCGGGGCGTTGGCCTTGTTCGGCCAGAATGCGCGCCAGTTTTTTGGCCACGATGGTGGCGATCTTGCGACCCAGGCCGATCTCGACCAGCAACTCGTCAACATGGCGATTGCCGGCCCAGCGGGCCAGTTGCAGCCATTGATGCGCGGCGGTGCTGTCTTCGTCATCCAGGCTGGGCAGGGCCAGGCCTTCGGCGCGCAGTGCCTGCGAGAGCATCTTCTCGCCCAGATCGCGGGACTCGTCTTGCTCCAGATTCTTGAGAAAGTGGCGAATCTTCGAGCGGGCGCGGCCGGTGCGCACAAAGCTCAGCCAAGCCGGGTTGGGGCGGGCGCCGGCGGCGGTGACGATTTCGATCACATCACCGCTGCGCAATTCGGTCCGTAGCGGTACCGCTTCGCCGTTGATCTGCGCCGCGACGCAATGGTCACCCACGTCGGAGTGGATCGCGTAGGCAAAGTCCACCGGCGTGGCGCCCTTGGGCAGGGCCATGATCTTGGATTTGGGCGTGAAGACGTAGACCGCGTCGGGGAACAGGTCGATCTTGACATGCTCAAGGAACTCGTTAGCGTCGCGAGTTTCGTCCTGAATTTCGATCAGCGACTGCAGCCAGCGGGCGCCCATTTGCTGCGCGCTGTGGGCGCCGCCCGAATCCTTGTAGAGCCAATGCGCGGCGACGCCTTTTTCGGCCACCATATGCATGGCCTCGGTGCGAATCTGGAACTCCACCGGCGTGCCCAGCGGGCTCACCAGCGTGGTGTGCAGCGACTGATAGCCGTTCGGCTTGGGGATGGCGATGTAGTCCTTGAAGCGGCCGGGCTGCGGCTTGTAGAGCTGATGCAGCACGCCCAGGCTCAAGTAGCAGTGGGGCAGGTCGGCCACGACGACCCGAAAACCGAAAATATCGCTGACCTGGGCGAAGCTCAGGTGCTTGTCCTTCATCTTTTTGTAGATCGAGTAGATGGTCTTCTCGCGCCCGTCGATCTCGGCCTTGTATTGCGAGCCCTCAAAGGCCTTCAGCACATCCTTTTCAATCCGCGACACCAGATCGCGCCGATTGCCGCGCGCCCTGGAGATGGCCTTGCTCAAGGCGGCATGGCGCCAAGGGTTGATATGCTGGAAGGACAGGTCTTGCAACTCGCGGTAAATCTGATTCAGACCCAGGCGGTGCGCAATCGGGGCGTAAATGTCCAGCGTTTCGCGGGCGATGCGGCGTCGCTTGATGGCGGCCATCGCTTCCATCGTGCGCATATTGTGCAGACGGTCGGCCAGCTTGATCAGGATCACCCGCACGTCGCGGGCCATCGCCAGCAGCATTTTGCGGAAGCTCTCGGCCTGCGATTCTTCCTTGGTCGAGAACTGCAGCTTGTCCAGTTTTGTCAGCCCGTCTACCAGTTCCGCCGTGGGTGCTTCGAAGCGCTCGATCAACTCGGTCTTGGTGACGCCGCAATCTTCCATCGCGTCATGCATCAGCGCCGCCATGATGGCCTGCGCGTCGAGCCGCCATTCGGCGCAAATGCCGGCCACCGCGATCGGGTGGGTGATGTAGGGCTCGCCGCTGGCGCGGAACTGACCCAAATGCGCCTCATCGGCGAATTTATAGGCTTCGCGCACACGTTTGATATCGGCCTTGGGCAAATAGTTCAGGCGATGCAGCAGCGCGTCGAAAGAGGCCGCTTCGGCAGCAGTCGGTTCGGCGGGCGTGCGCAGGCCCGGCAGACCGGAGAGGGCCGCAGGCAAGCGGGAGGCAGCAAATGATCGAAAACCCATGCGCCTAATTTAACGCATCAACGGCCACGCGGTTTGCCGAAACAAAGCCAAGCGGGGTCTGGAAACGACAACGGGCGCCCGAAGGCGCCCGCTAGGACAAGCTATTGGCTGCGATGTGGTGTTTAGACCGGCACCTTGCGCAACATTTCGATGCCAACTTCGCCGGCAGCAATTTCGCGCAGAGCGGTCACGCCTGGCTTGTTCTTGCTCTCGATTTTTGGCGTGTGGCCTTGGCTCAACATGCGAGCGCGGTAGGTCGCGGCGAGCACCAACTGGAAGCGGTTAGGGATCTTGGTCAGGCAGTCTTCAACAGTGATGCGGGCCATTTTGGGTTCCAGTACAGATGTTCGGTGAAAAACTAGGGCAGATCGAGCGCCTGGAAAACGGCGGACCGGTTTCTGCGCTGAGCCGCGTATTTTAACCGCTGCGCGTGAACAATCGCCTTCAAATCGAAAACAGCGGTGTCAAAGACGGCATTTACCACCACAAAATCGAATTTATGGGCTTGCGCCACCTCGATACGTGCGTTCGCCATCCGCCGCGCGATCACATCGGGGTCGGTATCGCCGCGCCGGTTCAGGCGCTGCTCTAGCTCTTCCCAGCTTGGCGGCAAGATGAACACCAAGACGGCATAAGGGAACAACTGCTTGATCTGCAGCGCGCCCTGAAAGTCGATCTCCAGCACCACATCATCGCCATGGGCCATGCGCTCTTCGATGGCTGCGCGCGAGGTGCCGTAGAGATTGCCATGCACCTCGGCCCATTCGAAAAACTCGCCGCGCTCTGCCATTGCGTGAAATTCTTCGATGCTGGTGAACCAGTATTCGCGGCCATGTTGTTCTTGGCCGCGCGGTGCGCGTGAGGTGTGGGAGATCGATACGCCTAGTTTGGCGTCGAGTTCCAGCAAGGCCTTGACCAAGCTGGACTTGCCGGCGCCACTGGGCGCGGCGACGACGAATAAATTGCCTGGATATTCCATGCTCAATCGACCTTCTTTTTATTCAATGTTCCGCACTTGCCGCGCGAAATGAGCCGCAAGTCTTTGATTTACAAGAATCTTCTATGCCGGATTTTGAGCCGATACACAGTTCTCTACACAAATCTATCGTGTTTGCTCCGCGATCTCACCCCAACAGCGCAGCGCGATTTTATCAGTGACGCCGGATAGGCTCGCGTTGTAGTCGGGCCCGCTTGGGATGTTCCCGTTAAGGTCTTGCGGCGTTGCGCCGCCGCGTGCCGCCTACCCTGGAGGCGAACAGGACAAGGTAGGCCGCCCGGCAGATCGCGCATTAGCCCAAGCGGCGGCTTGAAAATGTGCATCGTGGGCGCGAAGCTCCGCGCCGCAGGCAACGCCGGCCACCCTGTCACGCCTATCGGCGATGTAGTCCTAAGCGCAGAGTTAAATCGACACGATCTGCCGCACGCCCTTGGCTACCATTTCGCTGCGTGTGCCTTGTGAGATCACCGCGCCGCGCTCCAGCACCAGGTAGTCGTCGGCCAGCTCTTCGGCAAAGTCGTAATACTGCTCGCACAGCAGCACCGCCATGCGCTGACCGTTCAAGCCCTGGTCGGCCAGCTGGCGAATGATGCGGCCAATGTCTTTGATGATATTGGGCTGTATGCCTTCGGTCGGCTCATCCAGGATCAGCAACTTCGGGCCGGCCGCCAGCGCACGAGCAATCGCGAGTTGCTGCTGCTGTCCACCCGACAGATCGCCGCCGCGCCGGTGCAACATTTGCTTGAGCACAGGGAACAGCTCGAACAGCTGCGGCGGAATCGGCGTGCCCCCGGGCAGCGTGGCCAGACCCATGCGCAGGTTTTCTTCCACCGTCAGCCGGGCAAAAATCTCGCGGCCCTGCGGCACATAGCCGATGCCGGCGCGGGCGCGCTCGTAGGGTGCCAGCTTGGTGATGTTGCGCCCGTCGAACAGCACTTCGCCGCTCTTGATCGGCACCAGGCCCATCAGCGACTTCAGCAAGGTCGTCTTGCCCACGCCATTGCGCCCGAGTAGCACGGTGATGCGGCCGGCGCTGGCGCTAGCGCTGACATCGCGCAGGATGTGCGAGCCGCTGTAATACTGATGAATGTTTTTGGCTTGCAGCATGCTCATCGTCCTAAATAGACCTCGATCACCCGTTCGTCCGCCTGCACCTGGGCCAGCGTGCCCTGGGCCAGCACCGCGCCCTCGCACAGCACGGTGACGATCTCGGAGATGCGCGCGATGAAGCTCATGTCATGCTCCACCACGATCAGCGAATGCTTGCCCTTCAGTGACAAAAACAGCTCCGCCGTGCGCTCGGTTTCCTGGTCCGTCATGCCCGCCACCGGCTCGTCCAGCAGCAGCAGCTTGGGCTCCTGCATCAAAAGCATGCCGATTTCCAACCATTGCTTCTGGCCATGGCTGAGCAGGCCGGCCGGCCGTTGCCATTGATCGCTCAATTGAATCAGCGTCAACACCTCGCCGAGGCGGTCGCGCTGCACGCCGCTGAGCCGGTGCCAGAGCGCGGACGCCACACCGCGCGGCGACTTGAGCGCCAGCTCCAGGTTCTCGAACACGGTCAGCGCTTCGAACACGGTCGGCTTCTGGAACTTGCGGCCAATGCCCAGACCGGCGATCTCGGCCTCGCTGTGGCGCAAGAGGTCGATGGTGCTGCCGAAGAAAACCTGGCCGGCGTCGGGTCGGGTCTTGCCGGTGATGATGTCCATCATCGTGGTCTTGCCGGCACCATTGGGCCCGATGATGCAGCGCAACTCGCCCGGTGCAATGTCCAGCGACAACTTGTTGATGGCGCGAAAGCCGTCGAAGGAGACGCTGACCTCTTCCAGGTAAAGGATGCGGCCATGCGCCAGGTCCAAGGCGCCGGGTTCGTGTATGCGGGAGTAACCGGCATTGCGCCCGCCCGAGCTGCCTTTGTTTTCGTCGACTTCCTTCTTGTGCTGCAGCCGCTCGCTGCCTTGCTCCATCAGATCGGGGGTCATGATGTTTTGCCCTTGAATTTGATCAGGCCCGCCAGACCGTTCGGTAGAAATAGCGTGACCGCAATGAACAGCGCGCCCAGAAAATAGAGCCAGATCTCCGGCGCGCTGACCGTCAACCAGCTCTTGGCGCCGTTGACCAAAAAGGCACCGACGATGGGGCCCAGCAGCGTGCCGCGCCCACCGACCGCCGCCCACACCGCGATCTCGATCGAATTGGCCACGCTCATCTCGCTCGGGTTGATGATGCCGACCTGCGGCACATAGAGCGCGCCGGCCACACCGCACATCACGGCAGACAGCGTCCAGACGCCCAACTTGTAGGCGAACGGCGAGTAGCCGCAGAACATCAGTCGGGATTCGGCATCACGCACCGCCTGCAGCACGCGGCCGAACTTGCTGCGTGTCAGCCAGCGCGCCAGCAAATAGCAACCCAGCAGGGACAGGCCACTCAAGACGAACAGCAGCATGCGCATCTGGGGCGTGGCGATCGTCAGGCCGGCAATGCGTTTGAAGTCGGTGAAGCCGTTATTGCCGCCAAAGCCGGTCTCATTGCGGAAGAACAGCAGCATCGCCGCATAGGTCAGCGCCTGCGTGATGATGGAAAAGTAGACGCCCTTGATGCGCGAGCGAAAGGCAAAGAAGCCGAACACAAAGGCGACCAGGCCGGGCACCAGCGGGATCAGGATCAGGGTGGCGATGAGGCTGTCGCTGAAGCTCCAATGCCAGGGCAGCGCGTTCCAGTCCAGGAACACCATGAAGTCGGGCAGCGCGCTTTGGTATTGGCCGTCGCTGCCGATCTGGCGCATCAGATACATGCCCATCACGTAGCCGCCGAGTGCAAAGAACAGGCCATGGCCCAGCGACAAAATGCCGGCAAAACCCCAGATCAAATCCATCGCCAGCGCGCAGATCGCGTAGCACATGAACTTGCCCAGCAGGCCCACCGCATAGTCGCTCAGATGCAAGACCTGACCCTCGGGCACCCAGAGGTTGAGCATGGGTGCCAGCAGGCAGATGACCAGCAGCGCGCTGGCGAAGCTCAGCCAGCCTTTGGGGCTGAGCAGTTGTGTGTGTGGCAAGTTCTTCATGCTTCCACCGCCCGGCCCTTCACCGCGAAGATGCCTTGCGGGCGCTTCTGGATGAAGATGATGATGAAGACCAGCACGGCGATCTTGGCCAGCACGGCGCCGACAAATCCCTCCAGCAACTTGTTCAGCAGCCCCAGGCCCAGCGCCGCATAGACGGTGCCGGCCAATTGCCCGACGCCGCCCAGCACCACCACCATGAAGGCGTCGACGATATAGCTCTGGCCCAGATCCGGCCCGACATTGCCGACCTGACTCAGCGCACAGCCGGCCAGGCCCGCGATGCCGGAGCCCAGCGCAAAAGCATAGGTGTCGACGCGGGCGGTGTTGACGCCCATGCAGGAGGCCATGGGCCGGTTCTGCGTCACGCCGCGCACGAACAGGCCCAAGCGCGTGCGCTTGATCAGCAGCGTCATGCCGCCCAGCACCAGGCCGGCAAAGACAATGATCATTAGGCGATTGAAGGGCAGGCTCAGATTCGGCAAGACCTGCCAGCCACCGCTCATCCAGGCCGGGTTCTCGACGCCGACGTTTTGCGCGCCGAACAGGCTGCGTACCGTCTGCATCAGCATCAGGCTCAGGCCCCAGGTCGCCAGCAGCGATTCCAGCGGCCGCCCATACAGCCAGCGCAGCACCAGCCGCTCCATCAACGCGCCCACCGCTGCGGCGGCGAGGAAGGCCGCCGGCAAGGCCAAGACGAGGTAATAGTCAAACCAGCTCGGCGGCAACCATTGGCGAAAGGCCAGATGCACCAGATAGGTGGCGTAGGCGCCAATCATCATCAGCTCGCCATGCGCCATATTGATCACGCCCATCAGCCCGTAGGTGATGGCCAGGCCGAGTGCCACCAGCAGCAAGATGCTGCCCAGGCTCAGGCCGGTGAACAAGGCGCCCAGGCGCTCGCCAAACGCCAGCGTGGATTCCAGGCTGCGCAGCGAGTTCTTCAAGGCGCTTTTGACGTCGGGGTCGGTTTCCTCGGCCAGGCGCTGGTTCAACAACAATTGGGTGGCCGGGCTGCGCGAGGCACCGAGCAGTTTGGCCGCTAGCAGGCGCTGATCTGCGACCGGGCTGAAGGACAGCGCAGCGGCTCTTGCCAGCGCCAACTCCGTACGGACTGCGGTGTCTGCTTCTTTAGTCAGCGCCATGTCCAGCATGGGCAGATAGTCGATCTTGGCGTCCTGCTGCAAGGCCCGCGCGGCAGCGAGTCGCTCAGAGCCAGTAGCCGGCGCGAACAGCTGCAAGACCGCCAGCGCTTGATCCAGCTCGCCGCGCAGGCGGTTGTTCAGCATCACGTCTTCCAGAGCCGCCGGCACCTGGGTCAGCGGCTTGCCCGTAAGCGCGTCCTGCATATCGCCATTGGCGGCGACGATGAGCAAAACTTGGCGCGCCGGGTCCAGCTTCACTTGTTCGGCCTTCATGGCCAGCAGCAGCCTTGTGCTGCTGGCGTCCGGGGCCGCGACGATCGCTTGCAGCACGGCGCTGCGCTCGTCGCCATCGCCGGTCGCCAGCGCGAGCGCCTGCTGCGGCGTCAAGGCCTGTGTGACGCAGGGCCACAAAAGCAGGCAACATAACATTGAATTCAGCAGGCGCTTCATACGGCTCGCTCTTCTCTTATTTATTTCTTCACCGGCTCATCGGGCTTGACGTCATTGCCCGCGATGAAGGGGCTCCAAGGCTTGGCCTTGACCGGGGCCGGGGTTTTCCAGACCACATTGAACTGACCGTCGGCCTTGATCTCGCCGATGAACACCGACTTGTGCAGATGGTGGTTCTTCTCGTCCATCTTGGAGGTGATGCCGCTGGGCGCGGTGTAGGTCTGGCCGGCCATCGCGGCGATGACCTTGTCCACCTCGGTGCTCTTGGCCTTTTCAACCGCCTGCTTCCACATATTGATGCCGATATAGGTCGCCTCCATCGGGTCATTGGTCAGCGGCTTGTCCTTGTGGCCGGGCAGGTTCTTGGCCTTGGCATAGGCGGTCCATTTGCTGATGAATTCGCTATTGCTCGGGTTCTTGATCGACATGAAATAGTTCCAGGCGGCCAGGTGGCCGACCAGTGGTTTCGTGTCCACGCCGCGCAGCTCTTCTTCGCCGACCGAGAAGGCCACCACCGGCACATCCTTGGCCTTCAGGCCGGCATTGCCCAGCTCCTTGTAGAAGGGCACATTGGAGTCGCCATTGATGGTCGACACCACGGCGGTCTTGCCGCCGGCCGAGAACTTCTTGATGTCGGCGACGATGGTCTGGTAGTCACTGTGGCCGAACGGGGTGTACTTCTCGTCGATGTCCGAATCCTTCACGCCCTTGCTGTTCAGGTAGGCGCGCAGGATCTTGTTGGTGGTGCGGGGGTAAACATAGTCGGTGCCCAGCAGCACCCAGCGCTTGGCCGCGCCGCCGTCCTTGCTCATCAGGTAGTCCACCGCAGGGATGGCCTGCTGGTTCGGCGCGGCGCCGGTGTAGAACACGTTCTTGCTCAGCTCTTCGCCCTCGTACTGCACCGGGTAGAACAGCAGGCCGTTGAGTTCTTCCAGCACCGGCAGCGCCGACTTGCGCGACACCGAGGTCCAGCAGCCGAAGATCACGGCCACCTTGTCTTGGGTCAGCAGCTGCTTGGTCTTCTCGGCGAACAGCGGCCAGTTGGAGGCCGGGTCGACGATCACCGGCTCGAGCTTTTTGCCCAGCACGCCGCCCTTGGCATTGATCTCGTCAATCGCCATCAAGACGGTGTCCTTGAGCACGGTCTCCGAGATCGCCATGGTGCCGGACAGGCTGTGCAGCACGCCGACCTTGATGGTGTCGGCGGCTTGCACATTGAGTCCGGTGAAGCTCAGGCCGGCGACGGCGCTGGCGGCGGCCAGGGTCTTGAGGGAGAAGTGGCGGCGTTGCAGCATGGTGGATGCGCTCCTGGAAAGGGTTAGGGGCTTGAATGGCAGTTAAGCTCGCCGCAATCGCATTGCGGACAGGTCCAATGTAGGCAGCGCCGGCCGCGCGGCATATACGGCGAATGGCGTACAAGAGCAGCAGTCCGCTATCCTTGCCAAGGCCTTCAAAACCTCCAAGCACTTTCAACCACTTCCAAGCCATTCCGCTGTTTCTCAATGATTCGAACTCTTCGCTTTAAGCTCTTGATGGGCCTGGCCGCGCTGGGCGTTGCCCTGACTTTGATGGTTTTGTGGCTGCTGGAACCGCATGAACTCAAGGCCGAGCGTGAGCTGCCCTTGAGCTTTGCGCATGCAGGCAACACCTTGACCGGGACTCTGCTGCTGCCCGCCGGGCCGGGGCCCCATCCGGTCGTTTCTTTTGTCCATGGGGATGGCGCCCAAACGCGTGGGCTTGAGCAGTACGCCCTGGTCATGAATGCATTCTTGAAGGCCGGCATTGCTTGCTACAGCTGGGACAAGCTCGGCACCGGGCAATCTCAAGGCCCGAATCAAGGCAATTGGCTTGAGCAAACCATGTCTGACCGGGCCGAAGAGGCGGCTGCCGCGATGGCCATGTTGGCGCAGCGGCCCGAGTTGGATGCCAAGGGTTCTGGTTTGATCGGCTTTTCGCAAGGCGCTTGGGTATTGGCGCAAGCCGCCCAATGGGGCCAACAGGGGAAGGTCATCAGGGCGCCCGCCTTCTTGATCACCGTCGGTGGTGCGGTGGACTGGGCCAGCCAGGGCGAGTACTTCACCCGCATGCGCTTGGCGCGAGCAGGCATGGCCGACGCGCAGGCGGTGCAGCGTGTCATCGCTTGGCAGCGCGGCGCGCCGCAGCCGGATGTCACGCTCGGCCATGCCGACTATCTGCGTGCGCTGGCGGCCTATGTATCGGCTGCGCCCGTGCCACCCGGCGCCAATTCCGAGCCTCTTTCTGCGCAGCGCTACCGTTTTGTGGCGCTGAATCGGCGCGCCGATGTGAGCACGGGGCTGTTCCAGACACAGGCGCCCTTGTTGGCGGTTTGGGGGGCGCAGGATCTCAATGTCGATGCGCCCGCGAGTGCGCAGCGTTATGCCGAGTTGCTCAACGCCGGGCCTTCGGACCAGGCTTTGCACCTGATCGAGCCGCAGCACCATGCGGTCAAGGTGTTTGAAGGTGGCGATCACAAGCTGCTGAATGCGGCCGACTACGCGGGGCAACTGCCGCAGGAATGGACCTGGGCCATGAGCGCGCGCTATTTATGGCAAGCCGAGGCCGCGTTTGCGCCCGGCTATTTGGAGCTGTTGCCGGCATGGACCTTGGCGCAGTTGCGCCGACGCTGAAGATGCGTATCGGGCCGTAGCCATCTATGCGGCTGCAAGGCTAGTGCGTGGTTCAAGGGCCATGGTTGCGGGCGAGCGGCGGTTCGTCCGCTATCCTTCACAGGCCCGGGCCCAGCCAAACATGAGGAGACTTGTCATGCCAAAAGAGAAGGCCGCTGCGCCGCTGTCCCTTGACCGCCTTGTCGTGATCGATGGGAAGGACCGCTTGACGGTGGTGGCCAAGGACATGGGTGCTCAAGTCGGCAAGACGCTGCGCATCGAGGCGGGTGATTCGCTGGAGTTGGTGGTGGGCCAGTCGAGTTTGCTGATGAAGAAGGACGGCAGCATTGTCATCAAGGGGCGCAGGCTGAGCTTCGAGGCCAGTGAGGCCGTGGGCGTCAAGGCTGGTGGGGATGTGGTGCTTAAGGGCGGCAAGATTGCGGAGAACTGATGGTCCGGTTCAGTCGGGCTCGGTTTTCGGGGCTGGCTTCGTGTGTATTGCTCATTCAGCACGATGCCGGGAGTTCGCCCCGGCGGGCGACCCTCTTTCTTGTGCGCACAAGAAAGAGGGCAAAGAAGGCGCCCCTGCCGCATGGCCCTGCGGGTCCGCTCGGATGCTCAAATTTGCCGGGCCGCGCCCAACTCACTTCGCTACGCTCCGTTCAGACAAAGGGCGCGAAGTCAGTCTTTGAAGTCGCTCCGCGACGCCCGGCAAATCTTCCGCTCCTCGCCCATGCAGAAGGGGTGAACACCCAAGAACACGGCTCGCTGCGCGTCGCCTCGAAGGGTGCTGCGCTGCGCGCATGCACCTCGCAAGTCGATTGCTTGAGGGTCAGGTCTTGACTATATATTTGAGACCTGACCCCGAGTTCTCGTGACCCCGAGTTCTCGGATACCTAATCAGGTAGATTTGAGACCTGACCCCGGCCTTGTGGTGTGGTGCACAACATCGAAAAGCTCTCGAAAGCGGGGTTTGGGCAAACCAGGATTCAGTAACCCGGCCGCCAAGCGGCACAATCGCCCTCGGGCTGCGCTCACGGGTGCAGCACAAGCTTCATCAAACTCATTTCAGCAATGAAACCAGCAATCCCATTCGACAAAGACTCCCGCGCGCCGGTCGGCAGAAGTGGCTGTGGATTTGGGGTTGTTCGTTAGCCGTCTGACCCCAGCTTCTACACGTCATGTTCACAATCACAAATGAAGATCCAGCCTCGCCCGCAGCCGCGCAGTTGATTGACGCACTGTCAGAGACCCTCGCAAAGATCACGGGGGACAGTGGTAAGTCCTCATTCGATCCAAACGATGTTCGTGGAAGCAGAGCCTGCTTTGTCGTTGCTCGCACGAGCACTGGAACTCCCGTCGGCTGCGGCGCCTTCCGTCCAATCGAAGAATCAACGGCAGAAGTGAAGCGCATGTATGCAATGCCAGGCACATCCGGCGTCGGGAGCGCAGTGCTCGCCCACTTAGAGAGCGAGGCAAGACTACTTGGCTATTCTCAGCTCTGGCTGGAGACCCGAGTCGTCAACCTCCGAGCAGTCTCGTTCTACGAGAAGAAGGGTTACTCCCGTATTCCAAACTTCGGCAAATACGCCGGCAAAGCTGAAGCAGTCTGTTTCGCCAAGAACTTGCTAGCTTAGGGTCATTCAGTCCGCATTCCTCCATGAACCCACAGACGGCTAACCCCTAGTTCGAGCCGACTCGCAACGGCTGGTCTCTCCAGGCCCCCATTTCATTCTGGGCCTTCCGTGCCCAGCCGCCGCTCGCGGCTCAACTTTGACGTTAGAGCGCTCCAATACAAAGCGCGCCGTTACTCGCCCAATCCAAAATTCACGTCATGCCAATCGCCAAAATTGAAGTCTGCCGCCCGCGAACCGCAGTGGAAGTTGCCGCGCTCATCGATGCTGTCTACCAAGCTCAACTTATCGCATTAAAAGTGCCTGAGGATGACAAGCAGATTCGTTACATCGAATACAAGCCCGAGCATTTCCCCGTGCCGCCAAGCAAGACTGAGAACTACACTTTGGTAGAAATTCAGATATTTCCCGGAAGATCGCTGGATGCGAAGCGCAACTTGTACAACGAGGTTGCTCGGCGCTTTGGTGAAATTGGAATTCAACCCAATGACATCACAATCATCCTGCATGAGCCTTCCCTGGACAACTGGGGCGTAGGCGGCAAGTCAGCATCCGAAATCAACCTGGGTTTTAAACTCGACGTATGAAAGAGCGCTCTGACCCGTCGCTCGAGTGGACCTCCGCCAGCTGGCCGCGCTACGCTGCCTGTATATTTTCAGCTCCGCGCGGCCAGCTGAAAGGTTCGGAAAGGTTCGGGGTCAGGTCTTTAATCTAAAGGCAAGACCTGACCCTTAAGTCATCGGCCTGCAAGGTGCAGGCGCGCAGCGCAGCACCCATCGAGGCGACGCGCAGCGAGTCGTGTTCTTTGGAGTTCACCCCTTCTGCATGGCGAGGAGCGGAGAATTTGCCGGGCGTCGCGCAGCGACTTCACGAACTGACTTCGCGCCCCCTGTCTGAGCGCAGTGGCCGTTAGGGCGCGAAGCGAGTTGGGCGCGGCCCGGCAAATTTGAGCATCCGAGCGGACCCGCAGGGCCATGCGGCAGGGTCTGAGGCCGCACCGAGCAAGCATCGCTTGCGACGGCTGCCGAAGGATCAGACGCCTACCAGCGGCTGAGCGCCTTCTCTGGCCTACATCTCTTGGCGAGACAAGAGATGTAGGTCGCCCGCCGGGGCGAACTCCCGGCATCGTGCGGGGCAAGCAATAGCGTCGAAGGCCACGCATTCTTTCTGCAGGCCCTGGCATACAAGCCCGAAAGCTGCTCTCAGGCCTTGGAAATTCAATCGCAACAAGCAATCAAAAAAAGTGCTACGCGCCCCCTCAAGGCGCCGAGATCAATCGGTCCACCATGCCCTTGACCGCTTGCAACTGCGGCCCACCACGCACCTGAAAATTCAGCCCCGAGTAACCCCACCAATCCCAACACCCCTTGGGGTTGAGCGGCAACTCGGTGGCCACCACCTGCGGATACAGCACGATGATCTGATTGACGTCGGCCCAGCGGTTGTAGCCGACCTTGCTGTAGACATCGCTGCCGACCACCGCCGCCCCCTGCTCACAGCCATGGAACACCACATGCACCGCGCAATGGCTGGATTTGTCGGCACAGGCTTTGGGCAGGTAGTAGAAGCCGATATTGTCCAGCCCCGTCTCGGCCGCAGCGAACTCACGCTGATCAAACGGCCGCACCGTGGACGATAGCGACAACATCGCCGGCTTGAGCGGCCCATAGATTTGGCTGAGGATGGCCTTGGCCTGGTCATAGGGCGCGCCTTTCACCTTGCATTGGGCGATGTAGGGCGACTCGGTGACCTTGCAAGCGTTGCCGAAATCCGGCGAAATAAAGGCATGGCCCGAGGGCAAACTGCTGACATAGGCCAGATTTTTCTTGGCTACGCCGCCGGCGGTATAGAAGTCTTTGGTGGCCTTCACCACGCTGGGCAGCACCACGGTGTCATGCTTGCCTCCGTAGACATAGACCTTGAACTTGCTGATGGCAGCGACCGGGTCAATCTGCCCGAGTGAGGCAAAGCCCTGTGCGGCTTGCCATGAGACCCCGCCCGACGGCGCCCCGCTCATGCAAGTCAGAATGCCGCCCAGATTCACATAAGCACAGTTGTAAGGCCCGCCGGCGACGACCCCGATGCCCATCACACTGGCCGAATAAGCGGTGCTGTACTGCACCGCCATGAAGGCCCCGGAGGACAAGCCCGAGATTGAGGTGCGGTCGGCCGCCGCCTGTATGGCCGGCAGACTGTCGGCCGCCCATGCCGAATGCAGGCCGGTCAATAGCGTGAGTAGGCCGAGCCCGATCCGGGCCAAGTTGCTGTTGATGTTGATGATGATGCGCATAAGGATCTTCCTGGTAAATGCTGCAATGCAGCATAGATGGGCGGCGGTCTGTGCGATATCCCTAAAAGCCTGCCACTGTCCAGCGCCATGGCTTCAGCGCAGTTGTTGGCGCCGGACCTTTGCGGTCTGAACATGGCGCTTTTTTGATTTCTTGCTTCGCCGAGCCGAGCCGAAACCAGACCAGCGAACAACTCGGTGGCGCTCAAGCGGCTATAGCCGCGATCAGGGCATCCGTGCAGCACGGCTTGGGCGTGACGCCGTTCAGCTTTCGCAAGGCGGCCCGGAACCCCGCTCAGCGGGAGTTGATCATCTCCTTCGGTAGCAACGGCTACGTGGCGCTGTACGAGATTGTCAGCACATCCAAGGTCGTCGTGCTGGCCTTACGCCACCAGCTCGAAGAGGACTATCACTGAGCCCGAAATCCAGCCAGCTGACTATTCGTTCCCGCGACAAAAAACCGACGACGTTTTGATTCAGGGCAAGGGCAAGGGCATGGGCATGGGCAACAACGGCGCTGCAAACGCCTTGGCCACTTGAAGATTTCGTTGCGCCCAAGCACGCATCGCAGGCGAAATCGGCGCCGACAAATCTTCTGTCATGGCGGCCCGCCAAAAGCGATCCGCAGCCGCAGCGGCCTTTGCCCATACCGCCGGCTTCGCTCCGATGCTGCCGATCTTCGGCTCGATGTCCACAAGGTCGGGGTCAAGGCCGCCCCCGATCGAGGCGTAGCGCATCGGCAGGATGTCGTAGGCGGGCGCAATGCCTTGGTATTCACCGTCCTCGCGAATCAGCAAGGAGATGTTCTCGAAGTGGCGGTCGGTGTTCCCAATCAGCTCGCTGAAGGCGGCCATGGTGTCGACAAGGCGTGCGTCGGCAGGGCTGAGGTACTTCGCTTGCTCGCACCTTGCCACGAACTCCGGCCAGGTGTCCCGCTTGCCGAAGAATTCATCGTCAACAGCGCCGGCCGAGAGCATCCCGATGCGGCCATGCAGGCCCATGCGGTCGAACCTCTGGATCTCCAGGAAAACGTAGGCATCAGAAGTCAGCAGCCGAGTACGGCAGGCCGGCACACCGACCTCGGCCAATGAGCGCAGCGCCAGATGCTCGAGCGGCAGCAATTCAGCCATGCGGCTGCCGAGCTTGGCAAACTTCACGATGACGTGGCCAGCATCCTCGGTCAACCAGAGAAATTTCGGCTGCTCGCCACCGGCGCTGGAGCCGTAGGTCGCACCCTTGAGCGCGGCCGCCATCCCTTCGTAATGTTCGAGTTTGCTGTCGACGGCGGTGGGGCGCAGGCTGCGGAAATCGAGCTCCATCTGCAGGCAGGCGTCACCGAAAACAAGATTGCCAGGCAGGTTGATGCCTCGCGTGAAGAGGTAGGCCAAGCAATGGTCATCCCCCCAATCCTTCAGGCTGCCAGGGAAAGGCAGGGTACGTGCCGCCTCTTGGGCCAGCTGGCGGCCGAGGAAGCCAGACGGGGCGGCAAACCGCAGATAGGGCGGCAGCCCCTCGTACAAGCGAGTGACAGTGCCACTGCGCTCCAGCGTGGCCCCGCCCGCGAGGAACTCCAGGTCTGCAAAAGGCTCGATATTGCCTTGGCTCATATGCCGGTAGACACGCTGCCGGGGGTTCAGGCCCATTGGCAATGAACGGAGCATCGCGTAGCGCGGTGTGCGGTCGCCGGTGACGCGGAAGCTGGACACCGAAGCAGACATGTCACGAATAGTTCGCGACAGGGTTGGCTGGCTGATTCCAAGCACAGCAACAAGTTGCGCCGCTGACAGCGGGCCCACAGCTAAAGCACGCTCAATTTGCTGAGTTTGAGTGAGCGAAGTCAGCCGTCTGGTGGCATTCATTTGAATAGTTTGTGAATAGTTCAACGAATTGTAAATTGAATCGTTGGCGCATGACCATGGCGCTTGATGGGGCTGGCGCGGCATGCTTGCTCGCCCCCCGCTTTTCTTTACAACTCCCAATGCGGATGCAGCGCCCGAATCCGGTTCAAAGCCATCGCCGCGGCCGAGGTCCGAGTCTCCACCCCTAACTTCGA
This sequence comes from Roseateles oligotrophus, assembly GCF_025717515.1. Taxonomy (GTDB): domain Bacteria; phylum Pseudomonadota; class Gammaproteobacteria; order Burkholderiales; family Burkholderiaceae_C; genus Paucibacter_A; species Paucibacter_A oligotrophus. The sequence goes on along the minus strand of NZ_JAJIRN010000006.1, from coordinate 346,441 downwards.
AAACACCCGCTCCAGGTGCTTCTTCACGGTGGCGGGGCTGGCGCCCAGGATGTCGGCAATATCGCGGTTGATCTTGCCCTTGACGACCCAGTACAGCACCTCGGCCTCGCGGGCGGTGAGCTTGAAGTTCAGGCCCATCGCTTCGATGATGGCCAGGTCCGATACTTCGCGCATCACGATCAGCCAGTCGCTGCTTTCGCCGTCGCCTGCGTCTTCCGCCTCCTCCTCGCCGCCCATCTGCTGATGCAGCGCAAAGCTCAGGCGGCGCGCGCCCAGTTCGGCATAAAAGCGCGGCGGCTCGATTTGCTGCTCGCGTGCCGCCGGCACATGGCGACGCAGCCAGGCCAGCACCGGCGCGGGCGTCAACTCACCCATCGCGCCGAAATAGTCGCTGAGCAGCTCCCGCGCCAGCGGCGTCTGCCACATCAGTCGGCCGTCACTCACCCGCACCGTGATGCTGGCGTAGCCAAAAGCATCGAGCGCGCGGCGGGTCTGCACGGCGCCCTGCGCCTGGCGCGCGCCGCGCAAATGCACCTGCATGCGGGCCAACACCTCCTTGGGCTTGATCGGCTTGGTCACATAGTCAACGCCGCCGGCGTCCAGCGCCGCGACCAGGTGTTCGGTCTCGGTCAAGCCGGTCATGAAGACAATCGGGATATGCGCGGTGGCGGTGCTGGCCTTCAGGCGGCGCGCCACTTCGAAGCCGTCCATGCCGGGCATCATCGCGTCCAGCAAGATGATGTCGGGCAGCGCCTGGGTGGCGCGTTGCAGGGCCGTTTCACCGCTGGTGGCCACCAACACGGTGTAGCCGCTTTCGTCCAGCGCGTCGTGCAGCACGCGGACGTTGTCCGGCATGTCGTCAACGATCAGCACCAGGTCACCGCCTTGAAGGGCCAGCAGGCCGTCTGACTTGAGAACCTCATTCATGCGCGGAGCTCCGGCCCCAGGAGGTCTGAGATTGTTTCGAATTGGTATTGGCGCGCCAAGCCGCGCAGGCTCTCAACCCAGGCTGCACTGGCGGCGCTTTCGGGTATGGCGCCGGCAATCAGGTCCAGCTGGGTCTGTACGCCGCGGTAATAGCCGAGGTTCAGCGCCTCGCGCAGTGGCGTCAGCAGGGCGGGGCCCAGACCCAGGGGTCTTGGGGGCTGCGCCGGAGCCAGGGTCGCTGCCTCCAGCCATTGCAATCCAAGCCGGCGCCCCAGCCAGTCCAGCAGCTCGGCATGGCGCACCGGCTTGGTGATGAAGTCCACCTGGGCGATGCCAAAGGCCGCGTTGTCCTGGCCTTTCTCAAATGCATTGGCGGAGACGACGGCGATATTGAGCAAGGCGGGCGTGAGCAAGCGCAGGCGGCGAATCGTCTCCCAGCCGTCGATGCCGGGCATGGCCAGATCCATCAACACCGCGTCGGGCCGCAGGCCGCTGACGAACAGGTCCAGCGCATCATGGCCGCTGGCGGCGCTGCGCACATCGAAGCCCAGCGGCTGCAATAGCTCGCTCAGCAATTGGCGGTCGGCCGCTTCGTTGTCGACGATCAGGATTTGCCGGCGCGGGCCGGCATAGCCACGCCTTGGCGGCGCTGTTTCGCGGCCCCGCGACAGGCCCCCAAGCGCCGGCAAAAACAGCTTGACCCGGAACACCGAGCCCTGGCCGGGCTGGCTGCTGGCGCTCAACTCGCCGCCCATCAGCTCGGTCAGCATCTTGGCGATGGTCAGGCCCAGACCGGCCCCAGGTGCGGCGTCGGTGGCGCGCGTGCTGCCGCGCGTGAAGGGCTCGAAGATGCGGCTCAACGCTTCGCTGCTGAGGCCGGGCCCACTGTCCTCGATCTCGAACAAGGCAATCTCACGCGCATGGCGCACGCGCAGCAAGACCTGACCCTTGGGCGTGAACTTCAGGGCATTGCCGAGCAGATTGATCAGGATCTGGCGCAGGCGTTTTTCATCCGCGCGCACGCTGCTGGGCAGCTCGCCGATGACCTCGAAGCGGAAGTGAAGGCCTTTGGCGGCGGCTTGCAGCTCGAACATTTCGGCCAGCTCATGCATCGCGTCCTCGAAGGGCATCGCGGCCGGTTCCAGCGACAGCTTGCCGGCCTCGATGCGGGCCAGATCCAAGGTGCCGTCTATCAACTGCAGCAGATGCTCGCCGCTGCGCTTGATCACCTGCACCGCTTGGCGGCGGCGCGGCGGCAGCTCGGCGTCTTCGGCCATCAGCTGCGCATAGCCGAGGATGCTGTTCAGCGGCGTGCGCAGCTCATGGCTGATCGTGCTGACATAGCGGCTCTTGGCCTGGTTGGCCTGCTCGGCGCTCTGTTGCGCCTGTTCGGCCGCGACCTTGGCTCTTTGCAAGGCTTCGTCGGTGCGGGCATGCGAGGCAATCTCCAGCATCAAGGCTTGCGTCTGCCGATTCGATTCCTCTTGCGCGACCTCGCGGCTTTGCTGCGCCAGCACCAGCCACCAGGCCGCGATGCCGACGCCAACGCCGAGCAGCAGATAGGCCTTCACAAAGCCATTGCGCAGGCTGTCGGCCGCTGCGGGCGCCACCGCATTGGCAGCGCCGGCGAGGCTGCGCAGCTCCTGGTGATAGAGCAGGCCGAACAGCGCGGCCAGCATCGGCATCAGCAGCGCCATCAGCAGCAAAAAATGACCCAGGCCGGTGTCCAGCCAGGGCCAGGTCTTGCGCGGCAAGACGGCTTGCAAGGCAGAGCGCCATTGCGCCGAGAGTTTGGCCTCGGGTTTGCATAAATCGCCGCAGCGTGCGTCCAGCGTGCAGCAGAGCGAGCAGATCGGGCCCTGGTAGGCGGGGCATTGCGCCATGTCCGGGCCTTCATATTCGCGCTCGCAAATCACGCAGCAGCGGGCTTGCTCTTCTTGCTGCGCTGGCCGGCGCGCCAGGTAGTAGCGCCCGCCGGTGGCCCAGGCAATCAAGGGCGCCGTGACGAAAGCGGTGGTCATCGCGATGACGGCCGAGAAGGCCTGTGCCAGCTCGCCCATCAGGCCCAGATGCGCGCCGACCGAGAGCAGCGAGGCCAGCGCCATCGCACCGACGCCGACCGGGTTGATGTCGTACAAATGAGCGCGCTTGAACTCGATGCCAGGCGGCGACAGACCCAGCGGCTTGTTGATCACCAGATCGGCCACCACGGCCATGATCCAGGCGATCGCCACATTGGCATACAGGCCCAGCACCTGACCCAGCGCCTCGAACACATTCATCTCCATCAGCATGAAGGCAATGAAGGTGTTGAACACCACCCAGACGACGCGGCCGGGGTGGCTGTGGGTCAGTCTGGAGAAAAAGTTACTCCAGGCAAGCGAGCCTGCATAGGCATTGGTGACATTGATCTTGATCTGCGAAACCACCACAAACAGCGCGGTGGCTGCGACCGCCCAGCCGTAATGCGGGAACACATATTCATAGGCGGCCAGATACATCTGATTCGGGTCCACCGCGCGCTCGGGCGGCACCATATGCTGCAGCGCCAACCAGGCCAAGAGCGCGCCGCCCAGCATCTTGAGCACGCCCAGCAGCACCCAGCCCGGCCCGCCGACCAAGACGGCCGCCCACCAGCGGCGCTTGTCTGCTTTGCTGGCTTTGGCGCCGAGCGCCGGCATGAAGCGCAGATAGTCGGCCTGCTCGCCCATTTGCGTGATCAAGGCGATGCCCACCGTCAGCGCCGCACCAAAGTGGATCAAGCCAAACCCGGCATCGTGCGATTGCGAGCCAGCATGGTGCACAACGCCCGCAAACGCGGCGGGGTCTTTGGCCAGCACCACCGCGAAGGGCAGCAACAGCATGAGCAGCCACAGCGGCTGGGTGATCAATTGCAGCCGGCTGATGGCCGACACACCGTGCGTGACCAGCGGGATCACCACCAAAGCGCAGATCAGATAGCCCCAGCGCGGCGGGATGTCCAGCGCGAGGTCCAGCGCATAGGCCATCACGGCGGCCTCCAGCGCAAAGAAGATGAAGGTGAAGCAGGCGTAGATCAGCGAGGTGAGCGTGGAGCCGATATAGCCAAAGCCGGCGCCTCGGGTCAACAAGTCCATATCGACGCCGTAGCGGGCCGCGTAGATGCTGATCGGCAGGCCGGCCAGGAAGATGATCAGGCCGGTGGCGAGGATGGCCCAGAAGGCATTGGCCCAGCCGTACTGCACCAGCAAGGTGGCGCCTACCGCCTCCAGGATCAGAAAAGCGGCGGCGCCAAAAGCGGTGTTGGCGACGCGGAAATTCGACCAGCGCCGAAAGCGTTGCGGCGTGTAGCGCAGCGCGTAATCCTCCAGCGTTTCGCTGGCCACCCAGGCGTTGTAGTCGCGCCGCACCTTGATCACGCGCTGCGGCGCGGCGGCGGCGGCTGATGAAGGAGTTGAGGGTGGGATGTGCATGGCTGAGTGAGAGCGTTGCAGTTTTCGTGCCCGCGCAAGACGGCACGGGCCTTGCTTAGAAACAGGGACTGAACAGAGTAGGTCCGCAATGGAACTCACACCTAGAGAGAAAGACAAGCTGCTGATCTTCACCGCCGCCTTGCTGGCCGAGCGCCGCCTGGCGCGCGGCCTCAAGCTCAACTATCCGGAAAGCGTGGCCTTCATCAGCGCGGCGGTGATGGAAGGCGCCCGCGACGGCAAGACCGTCGCCCAGCTGATGAGCGAGGGCCGCAATGTGCTGACCCGCGCCGATGTGATGGACGGCATCGCCGAGATGATTGCCGACATCCAGGTCGAGGCGACCTTTCCCGACGGCACCAAGCTGGTGACCGTGCATCAACCGATTGTGTAATTCGATTCGACCCAGGCAAACTCCTATGAAAAATCTGCTCATCCTTATCCTCACCCTCCTGCTCGCGGCCCCGCTGTTGGCGCAGGCGCACAGCGTTGACGTTCCGCACAGCCATGGGCAATTCGGCCAAGTCTTCATTGACTTGCTGCATGCAATGAGTAGCCTGGATCAGGGGTTGATCTTGGGGGTGGGACTCGTGGCGAGCCTAGGCCTGGGTTTGCGCCGCTGGCTTCGCGCGGGGCGCAAATGACGCCGGGCGAGCTGTTCACGCCCGCTGGCGAGCATCAGCTCAACCCCGGCCGGCGCACGCTAGTCCTGGTGGTGCAAAACGCCGGCGACAGGCCTATCCAGGTCGGCTCGCACTATCACTTTGCCGAGACCAATGCGGCGCTGAGTTTCGACCGGGCCGCCGCGCGCGGCATGCGTTTGAATATCGCCTCCGGTCTGGCGGTGCGCTTCGAGCCCGGCCAGCAGCGCACGGTCGAGCTGGTCGATCTGGCCGGCGAGCGCATCGTTTACGGCTTTCGCGGCTTGATCCAGGGGGCTTTGTAATGGCGACGATTGGACGGCGCGCTTATGCCGAAATGTATGGCCCGACCGTCGGTGACCGGCTGCGCCTGGCCGACACCGACCTGATCATCGAGGTCGAGCAAGACCTGACCCTGGCTGCGGGAGGCTATGGGGAGGAAGTGAAATTCGGCGGCGGCAAGACCATTCGCGACGGCATGGCGCAGTCGCAGCGCGGCCGTGGTGATGGGAAGGACGGAGGCGCCGTCGACACGGTGATGACGAATGCGTTGATCCTCGACCACTGGGGCATTGTCAAGGCCGATATCGGCCTCAAGAGCGGCCGCATCGTCGCCATCGGCAAGGCCGGCAACCCCGACACCCAGCCGGGCGTGGACATCATCATCGGCCCCGGCACCGAGATCATTGCCTGCGAGGGGATGATCGTGACGGCCGGCGCTGTCGACACGCATATCCACTTCATCTGCCCGCAGCAGATCGAGGAAGCACTGGCCAGCGGCGTCACCACCATGTTGGGTGGCGGCACCGGGCCGGCCACCGGCACCTTTGCCACCACCTGCACGCCGGGTGCCTGGCATATCGAGCGGATGCTGCAGGCGGCCGACGCCTTCCCGATGAACTTGGGCTTTATGGGCAAGGGCAATGCCAGTCTGCCGCTGGCCCTGCATGAGCAGATAGCGGCCGGCGCCATTGGCCTCAAGCTGCATGAAGACTGGGGCACGACGCCGGCGGCGATCGACAACTGCTTGAACGTGGCCGAGGCCACCGACACCCAAGTGGCGATCCACACCGACACGCTCAACGAGAGCGGTTTTGTCGAAGACACGGTGGCGGCCTTCAAGGGCCGCACCATCCACACCTTCCACACCGAGGGCGCCGGCGGCGGCCATGCGCCGGATATTCTGAAGGTGGTGGGCGAGCCGAATGTGCTGCCGTCGTCGACCAACCCGACAAGGCCCTACACGATCAACACGCTGGACGAGCATGTCGATATGTTGATGGTCTGCCATCACCTCGACCCGGCGATTGCCGAAGATCTGGCCTTTGCCGAAAGCCGCATCCGCCGCGAGACGATCGCGGCCGAAGACATCCTGCATGACCTCGGTGCCATCAGCATGTTCAGCTCCGACTCGCAGGCGATGGGCCGGGTCGGCGAGGTCATCATCCGCTGCTGGCAAACGGCGCACAAGATGAAGCAGCAGCGCGGTGCCTTGGCCGGCGACGGGCCGCAAAACGACAACGCGCGGGTCAAGCGTTATGTCGCCAAGCTGGCGATCAACCCGGCCATCGCGCATGGCATCAGCCACGAAGTCGGCAGCATTGAAGCTGGCAAATGGGCCGATCTGGTGATCTGGAAGCCGGCCTTTTTCGGCGTCAAGCCCAGCTTCATTTTGAAGGGCGGCAGCATCGCGATGGCGGCGATGGGCGACCCCAGCGCTTCGATCCCGACGCCGCAGCCGGTGCATTACCGGCCGATGTTCGGCGCCTATGGCGGTGCTTTGGCGCGCGGCTCCTTGACCTTTGTATCGCAAGCGGCGCTGGCCGCCGGGGTGGGCCCGCGTTTCGGCTTGCATAAGACGCTGGCGGCGGTGAAGAATATTCGAGGCATCGGCAAGCGCGACATGATTCATAACGACTATCTGCCGCGCATGGAGGTCGATGCGCAAACCTACGCGGTGCGCGCCGATGGCCTGCTGCTGACCTGCGAGCCCGCGACCTCGCTGCCGATGGCGCAGCGTTATTTCCTCTTTTAGACCAAGTTCAAACCATGTCCACGCTTGCCCCCGAATTACTGGTCCGCCTCGACGATCTGAGCGACCCGCGCATCGCGGTCTTCCTTGAAGAGCATATGCAAGACATGCGCGCCGCCTCGCCGCCGGAAAGCGTGCATGCGCTCGACCTGGCGGCCTTGCGCCAGCCCGGCATCAGCTTCTGGTCGGCCTGGTTGGTGGACGAAGCCGGTGTTGAAGCCCTGGCCGGCACGGCGGCGATCAAGCGCCTGGACGACAGCCATGCTGAGCTGAAGTCCATGCGCACCGCCGCCGCGTTGCGCGGCCGCGGGCTGGCGCGTGCGATGCTGATCCATGTGTTGAGCCAAGCGCGCCTGCAGGGCTTTAGCCGCTTGAGCCTTGAGACCGGCCCGCAACCATTTTTTGCGCCGGCGCGAGGCCTGTATCAGCGCGAGGGCTTTCTGCAATGCGCGCCGTTTGGAAGTTATGCGGAAGATCCCTATAGCTGCTTCATGAGCATCGAGCTGTGAGCGCCACGATGTTGCAAGTTTCCAAATTATTGCCGCAAGGCCAGGGCCTGGCGCTGGTGCTGCTCAAGCGCGCCGCCGAGCTGCGGCTGGACTGGGACACCCGCCAGAAAAGCCGCTTCCAGGCTGAGGACAGCTTGACTCGCAAGTTAGGTATCTTCTTGCCTCGCGGCACGCAGCTGCGGGGTGGCGATGTATTGGTCGCCGAGGACGGCAGCCTCATTCGCGTCCTTGCCGCGCCGCAAGCGCTGCTGCGCATCAGCGCCTGCAGCAGCCATGGTTCGCCCTTCGATCTGACACGCGCGGCCTACCATCTGGGCAATCGCCATGTGCCTATCGAGCTGCGCCCCGACTATCTGCAAATCGAGCCCGACCATGTGCTGGCCGAGATGCTGCGTGCCCAGCATCTGACGGTCACCGAGGTGGACGCGCCCTTCGAGCCCGAGGGCGGCGCCTATGCGTCGAGTCATGGGCATGGGCATGGGCATGATCACGGCCACAGCCACGCATGAGCGCGCTGCTGCAATTGATCTGGCTGGCCTCGCCGGCGCTGCCGATTGGCGGGTTTTCCTATTCCGAGGGCCTGGAGTCGGCGGTCGAGCATGGCCTGGTGCGCGACGAAGCCTCGGCCGCCGAATGGCTGTCGCAGCAATTGGCGCTGACGCAAACGCGCGGCGACTTGGCGCTGGCCGCGCGCGCCTTGCCGGCCTGGCGCGAAGGCGATCTGCCGGCTCTCAAACGGCTGAACGATTGGGTGCTGCAGACCCGCGAGACGGCCGAGCTGCGCCTGCAGTCCGAGCAGATGGGGCGTTCGCTCCTGGATTGGCTGCGCAACCATCACACGGCCAGCGCCGAGCAGATCGAGCAATGCCGGGCCCTGGGCCAGCCAACCTATCCGCTGGTGATGGCCTTGGCGCTGGCCGGCAGCGGCGCGGCCTTGGCCGATGCCTTGCTCGCCTATGCCTTCGGCTGGGCCGAGAACATGGTGGGTGCGGCGATCAAGTCGGTGCCGCTGGGCCAGAGCGCCGGTCAGCGCATCTTGGCTCGTTTGGCGGCCGAGATGCCTCAGGCGGTGGCGCAGGCGATGACGCTGGCCGAGCGCGATCAACGCCAGGCTTTTTCTCCGATGCTGGCGATTTTGTCGGCGCGGCATGAAACCCAATATTCACGGCTATTCAGATCATGAACACAGCAATCCACCAAATCCCCCATCGCACGAAAAAGCTGCCGCCGCTGCGGGTCGGCATTGGCGGCCCGGTCGGCTCGGGCAAGACCACCTTGCTGGAGATGCTCTGCAAGGCGATGCGCGAGCGCTGGGACCTGGTCGCCATCACCAATGACATCTACACCAAGGAAGATCAGCGCCTGCTGACCGTCAGCGGCGCGCTGCCGGCCGAGCGCATCCTGGGCGTGGAGACCGGCGGCTGCCCGCATACGGCGATCCGCGAAGATTGCTCGATCAACCTCGAAGCGATTGACCGCATGCTGGCCAAGTTCCCGGATGCCGATGTGGTGTTCATTGAATCCGGCGGCGATAACCTGGCCGCCACCTTCAGCCCCGAGCTGAGCGATTTGACGATCTATGTGATCGACGTCGCGGCCGGTGAAAAGATCCCGCGCAAGGGCGGGCCCGGCATCACCAAGAGCGATCTGTTCGTGATCAACAAGACCGATCTGGCGCCGCATGTCGGCGCCAATCTCGACGTGATGGAGGGCGACACAAGGCGGATGCGCGGAACCAAGCCTTTTGTGATGACGAATCTGAAGACAAGCGTCGGCGTGGCCGAGGTGGTGGACTTTATCGAGAAGCGCGGCATGTTGCTTCGGTGATTGGAATTTGGCCGGGCGTGAAGGTTTTTGGGTCTGTTGAGCGACCGGATTGATGCTGCGCTTGGCGTTTGCTCAGCCAAGTGAATCGACCACCAACCCGCATAAAAGCTGGCGAGGTCAGGAGTTGGGCATTGCGCGCGGGCGCTGGGCTGCAAGCCGCAATGCCGTCCGCCCTTGGCGTTATTCGGCTGTCATGTGATGGAAGCGCGGTTGAACAGCATCAAGTCTTTTTTGCAGTTTCCAATGCTCGGCCCAAGTCTTCTTGCGGGTGGCGCCCTTGATCACGAGGTAGGGGCCGCCAGACCATAGGGCGTGTTGCGCCCGCTGGTGAAGGTATGCAAATTCATGCGGGTCGCCAATTGCAGCGTGCCGCAGATGAAATCGGTGGCCGGGGTGGCGGCAAATATCAAGCCCTTGGTCCGCACGCGCTCGCCCGGCAACAAGACACCGTTGATCGCTTGGACCGCCATGACAGAGTGCTATGTTGCGGTGCAGCATTCTTGAATTTGGCGCGGATATGGGGGATGAAGCCCAGCGATGGGGCGAAATGCCGAGGTAGAGAGGTGTTTTGGCCTGGCATGAGGTTTGCAATCACTGAGCTTGCCGGGGCGACTGGCCTCGGATCAACCAAAGGAGTAATCACCATGACCACCTTGACTATTGCGCGCTCTTTCAAACTACTGGCCGCGTTTCTCGCTTCCCTTGCTTTGTCTGCGCATGCCGGTACGCCTGAAATCCCCGGTACCGCTGCCGAGCGAAGTCTGCTCCGCGAAGCCACAGGCTATTACGACCTTGAAGACGGTCGAACGCTCAAAGTGGACATTGGCGTGCACCGCATTGCGGTGGCTCTAGATGGACAGCCGCTCGAACGCTGGCATGCCGAGAACGCCGACATGCTCTTGAGTTCCGACGGGCATCGCCGCGTGCGACTGTTCCGCAACGCCAAGGGCTCGGTTGAGCGCGTGGCCTATGAAATGGATCGACTGCGTTGAGCCGAGCGGAGGAATGAGCGGGTGCGCAGCCATTTTCAATTGGCTGCGCACCCGAGCTGCGCAACAGCCCGAGCGATTGGACTAACGCACCTGACATGCCTGCCCAGTGCCGCTAGCGCCCCGTCGCTTTGGCCGCCAGGAATGCAATCCAGAAAGTCAGTGCCGCAGGCTTGGTTCTTGCATGCAATGACCGCATGAGCAAATCCCCAGAGTTTTCATCCCAAGTCCAGGCGCTTGGTTCGGCTTGGCGCGCCAACTTGGACTTGTCCTATGCCCGCGAAGCCGGACGCTGCGTGGCGCGCTACAAGCATGACGGACCTTTGCGCATCCTCAAGAGCCTTTACCCGGAAAGCGAGGCGGTCTGCCATAACGTGATGATCCATCCGCCCGGGGGCTTGGTCGGCGGCGACAGGTTGCAGGTGACTGTGGCGGTGGGCGAAGGCGCACATGGGCTGCTCACCACGCCGGGCGCCACACGTTTTTATCGCAGTGAGGCGGGGGCCATCGCCACGCAAGCGGTGCGAGCGACGCTGGCAGCGGGCGCGCGGCTTGAATGGTTGCCCTTGGAGGCATTGGCCTATCCCGGCTGCGAGGCGCGCAACGAGGCCCGTTTTGCGTTGGCCCCGGGGGCCGAGATGATGTGCTGGGACATTACCGCACTGGGCCTGCCCGTCTCCGGTCATCCTTTCGAGCGCGGGCATTTTTCTCAGCATTTGGAGGTCGAAGGTGTGTGGCTAGAACAGGGATTGATCGCAGCCGAAGACGATTTGCTGATGAACGGGCTGCTCGGGCTAGCAGGGCGGCGCTGCCTGGCCACCCTGGTGTTCGCGGCCGGCTCGATGATCTCCCGCTCGCGTCAAGAGCGCGCACTTGACGCCGTGCGAGCGTTGATCGAGACACATGCCTTGCGTGAGTTTGCCGGGCTTACCGCCCCACATGGCCAGGTGCTGGTCCTGCGCGCCCTCAGCGAGCTGACGGAGCCGAGCTTGGATCTGCTGCGTCAGGCTTGGGGCCTGTGGCGCCATGAGCTCTGGGGTCTGCCGGCCACCCCGCCGCGCCTATGGGCGATGTAGATCCAAACCTTGATGGGGCTTGCGCTGCGAAATCTCTCGGTAGCTTAGGTCTTGCCATGGGCCGCCAATTCGGCTCGCGCTACTTGCAGCTCCTTTTGTAGACGCGCCAACTCGAATCGCAGAGGTGCGATGCCTTGCTCAATTTCACTTTCAGTAAAGCGTGGAGTGATGTGCTGCGGGCAATTCCAGTCGTAAGCTTCGATCGTGATCACGGCAGCACGCTCAACGCGAGCGCGGTAGTCAGGCATGGTCAATCGTGCCATGAGCCCTGGATCCTGGTCGGCAGGAACGAACTTCACTCGGCCAAGAATCTTCAAACGGCTCTTGCTCGCATAGTCCATCAGGATCAAGGAAACACGGTCGTTGTTCTGCAAGTTGCCGACGCTGATGTACTGCACATTGCCGCGAAAGTCGGCATAGGCAATGGTTTTTTCATCCAGAACCTTCAAGAATCCCAGCGGACCGCCGCGGAACTGCACATAGGGCCAGCCGGTTTCACCCACCGTCGCTTGGTAAAAGCCATCGCGTGCTTCGATGAACTCGGCTTCGCTGCCGCCCAGGACGTTTTGTCGGTCATTGGTGTGATCTAGTGGTGCGTACGCAGCACGGCTGCCCATGCGGGTTTGCATGGCCCGCACGGCGGGCGTGAAAGCGATGTCGGAATAAGCTCGGCTCATGATGGCTCTATCTTGTCTTGCAGCGGCTGCGATGACAGGACTGTCGCTCAAAGCTTTCCCCATTGGAATCACCGGCGTCATCAAGACACTGTTTCGTCAATTGCAATGGTTTGCTTGTCGAGCTTGTGACAAGCCTGGCGGCGACTTATTCAGTCGGCAACAATCCAAGCATTACCTCCGCTCCGTTTAGCGCGATACATGGCCGCATCGGCAATCCGTGCGAGCTCGGCCGGGCCTATGGCGTTCGGGCCTCCAGCTGCCGCGCCGGTGTAGATGGCCACCCCGATACTTGCCGAAATTTCCAGGTACAGCCCCCCCGTCAAGGAAAACGGCTCTGACAAAGTTTGGCGAATCTTTTCTGCCACCAAGCCGGCATCCTTGGCGCCGGCAAGCGGATGCAGTACCGCCACGAATTCATCGCCGCCAATGCGGCCAACTGTGTCGGAGGTGCGCAGCAAGGTCTTTAGCCGATCGGCCACCATCTTCAGCAGCGCGTCACCCGTCGCATGGCCAAATTTGTCGTTGACGGGCTTGAATTTATCGAGGTCAATGAACATCAAGGCTAGATGTTCGCTGCGGCGATGGGCTTGTTGCAATGCGGCAAGCAAGCGGTCATCAAAAAGGCTGCGATTGGGCAAATCGGTCAGAGCGTCGAACTGCGCCATACGGCGCAGTTGCGATTCTTTCTGGGTGCGTTCAATAGAGGTGGCGAGCTGCGTTGAGACGAATTGCAGCAAGTCCCTATCCGCCTCGGTATAGGGCCGAGCAGGATCTTCGCTCTTGACCACCAGTGCTCCGATCACCCGTTTGGACGCGCGCAAAGGCACGCCTAGCCAGTCATGCGGCACATGGCCTGCCATTTGCACGCCGTTCAGCAAAATTGCCCGGTCTTGCTGAATCACCTCGGCCACCCGGCCGCCCTGAGCGAGCGGCACTGGGGCTAAAGCGCTGGAACGGGCATCGACCCAATAGGGAAAGCTGAGCAACTCATTGACTTCATCAAAGAGTGCGATGCAAAAATGATCGTTGCTCAACAGCGCCGAAATCATGCGGTGAACCTGTGGATAGAGGGCCGCAGGGCTTTCGCAGTCATGCGCACAATTGGCGATGCCGTGAAGTGTTTGTTGCATCAGGCCTGCACGTTTGCGCTCGGTGATGTCGCGAAACACCACGGTCACGCCGTATCGAACGCCGTCGGGGTTGCACAGCGCAGCGGTCCTGTATTGGACCGGAAACGAACTGCCGTCTTGGCGCCAAAAGACGTCATCGTCAACTTCCCGGGCTATGCCGTCATTCAGGGTTGCATAAATCGGGCATTCATGGGCGGGGAATTCTGTACCGTCGGCATGGTGATGGTGAATGGCGGCATGCCCGGACTTCCCCACCAGGCAATCGCCGCACCAACCCAACATCAAAGAGGATGCCCGATTTTCGATCAAAACCGTACCCTTGAGGTCGATCACATGGATGCCATCGGTCACCGATTGCAGAATATGGTGATTCAGTTCGTCGACATCAAATGGCAAGTTGGGATGCAAAGCGACTTGGTAGGGATCCATCTGAAACCTTCTCGCAATCAGGCTGATTCCAACTTTATCCCCTTTGCCCATTGGCGGCCAAGGGCAGCAAGGCCACGCGGAATGTTGCAATACAACGCGAACTCAAGGTTGTGATCTTCATTGCTCGTCCGGCGCCTTGGCGCCTCGCCCGTCCTGGCGACCGCGCTCGGGGTCCAAGTTTTTGCTGACGGTCTCTTCTGCGTAGGCCAGCCTGTTCAGAATGCGTCGGCAATCCTCAAAATAGCGTTCGCCTGCCGGCGTGAGCTTCAATTTACGTGACGGCCGCAGAATCAACGCAACTGCTAGTTGTTGTTCTAGCGCAGCCATGGTCCGCCGCACGGTGGAGGCCGACCGCTCCAGCTTTTGCGCAGCTGCGGCAACGCTGCCCGCTTCTACAAGGGTCACAAAGATGGTCAGCAGTTGAAGCCGGTTGGCGCTCATGGGCTAGTTCTCAGTGCAGACCTTGCTCCGACTCAGACGGCGAGTCATGGACCGACTGCCTTTCTCGGCGAAATAATTGTCAGCATTTACAAGAATGCTTGTTGGCTGTTTGGCGTGGCAATCGAGTGCCACTCGATTCATCGTTATGGCCATTTCATGTTTCGTGTTCATAGATGATCCGGCGTATGAGTTTTTGGCTTCGAGTAGCCGCAAAGAGGTGCGCGCATTCTCGGGCTGCCATTGAAATTCAATCCTAAAGAGGAATGCCTCGCGCACAAATAGCGCGGTGGGCAATGAGCTATTTCCGGAGTGGAAACAATGGCTGGCCTATCCGGCGCACCGAGCGGGATTCAATCAGAGTGGCGCACTTCATTGCAGGCCTAGAATTCGGGCGGCACTGTGCCCAACAATGATCGGAGGGGAAGTCATTGGACAGACTGCATCACATCAATGTTTTCGTGGCGGTTGTGGATGCTGGCGGTTTTGCCGGCGCGGCGCGCAAGCTCAATGTGTCACCGCCGGTGGTCACAAGAGCGGTGAACGAATTGGAGGAGTTTCTTGGCGTGCGGCTATTGACTCGCACGACGCGTGTGGTTCGTGTAACCGCAGCAGGGATACGTTATGCCGATGACTGCCGGCGCGTCTTGCATGACCTCGGTGAAGCGGACCGAGTTGCGGCCGGCTTGCATGAATTGCCTCAAGGTCAGCTGACCGTCACGGCGCCGGGATGGTTTGGGGCCAAATTCATGGCGCCCATCGTGGCCGAATACTTGGATCAATATCCCAAAGTCAGCGTGGCGACTTGGTTTATGGATCGCGTGGTGAACTTGATTGAAGAGGGCGTCGATGTCGCCCTGCGCTTCTCTGAGCTACAGGATTCAAGCATGCAAGCGATCCGGGTAGGTTCCATGCGCTTGGTCATTTGTGCCAGCCCATCCTACCTAGAGGAGCGAGGCACGCCGCTCACCATGGCTGACATGGCGCAACACAGCACCGTCGCCGCCACCGGCGTTATGCCAGGCGCCGAATGGCGCCTCAAACCAGGAAGCCATGCCGGCAATATTTTGAAGTTGACGCCGCGCTGGACTTGCACCAGCAACGAAACCGCGGTGGCTGCTGCGGTGGCCGGTCATGGCTTGACACAGCAAATGCTTTACAAAGTCGCCGACCCGCTTGCCGAAGGAAAATTACGGATAGTTTTGCCGCAATATGAGCCCGAACCCTTGCCCGTGAATCTGCTTCACCGCGAGGGCCGTCATGCCTCAATGAAGGTGCGCGCATTTCTTGATCTCGCCAAAGAACGTCTTCAGGCTTTGGCGGAATTACACGCCTAAGAAAGAGCAAGCGATTGGAGCTCTCTAAGTCTGAGGTCTACTCGCGAGTGGCGGGACCTGTGCGCAAACTGCCCTCGAAGACCAAGAACTAACGCTGTCTGCAAGCCCTTGGCGCAGGCGTCACTTGTAATGAAAGTCGGCAATCCACGCGATCGAATGGCTGTGGGTGTTGTCGGCGTCGGCAGCGAGAAAAATGGCGGTCACGCCTGGCTCTGCAGCGCCCGAGGGCCACTCGTCGCCAAAAGCCAAGCGCAGGTCTTTCATGATGTCCCGCTTTTCATTGAACCATGTGCTCCCCACATGCGAAGCGTTGCGCAATGCAATGCTTCGCACGCGTCTTGTGTAAGGGTTGTCGATGGCAACCCCAAGCTCTTCGGATCCGGCCCAAGTCCAGCACAGCGTAGCGGCCGAGAGGTCCTGAGCACTGCGGGAGCGTGCGAAGCGCATCAGCTGCCGATCCAAAAAAGGCATCCGCTCATCGGGCCAAACAAAACTCATGCAGACTTTGGCTGCGGCGTCATCGCCGTTCTTTTTTCGCAAGTCAATGGTGTCGCCTTGTTTCGCCACGCGCCAGGACCATGCCACCTGGGTCAGCCCGAGCGCAGGGTAGAAGGACTTGACCAGGGGGCCATACGAGTCCATAGCCTCCAGGCGAAGCGCTACTTCGCCTGATTCAATGGCGTCCGAGTAGGCCGTCAGCGGCATGCGCTGCCTGGGCAGCGTGGCAATATGCCAGCCCGCGCCTACTGCCCGAAACATCAACTCAGCGTTGCCCTGGTCTTCCGCGTTAGCAGCCGGCTTCTGTGCCATGGCGCCGCCACACAGCGACACCAAGCCGCATGCCAGGACATTGCGCGAAAAAGGCCAAACCATCACTGGTCGAATACCCGAGTCAGCAACCGCATCCGGATGCGAAGCGGTTCGTTCCGTGGCTTGCGCGTCTGGGGTTCTGACGGCGCAAGCCAGCTATTTATGGACTTGTGCATCAAACGGCGGATGTGTGAATTGCCACTGGCCTGGCCCACTCAGCGCCCATTGGCTCGGCGCCGGGGTCAATATGCTGTACGGAATCGTTGCGGTACAAAGTCTGCAACTCGGGTTCCCCCACCGCCTCCACAGGCAAGTCAAAGGCCAGTCCAGCTTGGCGCAAGCCGATCACGCGCTCGCCCAACAGGGGCAAGAGGGCGGTGTTGTGGACCACGCTGATCAGCGTCGCGTTGAGATCCTTGGCTGCTCGCGCTAGCAGCTCGCAGATCTCTAAAGCAGCGGCCGGGTCGAGCGCAGCGGTGGGTTCATCGGCCAAGATCAAACGAGGGCGCTGCATCAGCATGCGGGCGATTGCGACCTTTTGACGCTCGCCCCCCGACAGCTTGTCGGCCCGCTCTTGCTCGCGGCCAGCCAATCCGACCTGATGTAGCGCAGCAAAAGCAGCGGCGCGTTCCCGCGGGCTGTAAATGCGAGCCCAGCTTCGCCAAGCCTCGGCACCATTCAAGCGGCCAAGCGCACCGATCAAGACGTTCTCAAGCGCGGACAAACGCTGAACCAGATGCAAGCCTTGCAGCACCACGCCAACCTCGCTGCGCAGACTGCGCAGCGCTCGGTGCTCAATCTTGTGCAACGGTCGCCCAAGCACCGACAAGTGACCTCCGGCGGTCGCGGCAAACCCGGCCAGACAGCGCAACAAGGTCGACTTGCCGGCGCCATTGGGCCCAATCAGGGTGATATGTTCACCACTCTCAATGGTGAGCCTGGGGAGCGCCAGGGTCAGGCGACCTTGAAACTCGCAGCGCAGGTCTCGGATCTCGATGTCGGGTGCTCGGCTCATAGAGGTTTGATTCATAACAGTGCTTGGCGGATGCGCCGACTCAGACCGTCGAACACCACCACCATCGCGATCACCACCATCAGCAGCGTGGCCAAGCGCCCCCATTGGAACAAGGCGGTTGCTTCCGAGATCAATAGCCCCAGGCCACCGGCTCCGATCAGGCCGAGGATGGTGGAATCGCGGATGTTGTATTCCCAGATGTAGAGATGGTTGGAGACGAACTGCGGCAGTACCGTCGGCCAGACCGCATTGAAAAAAACCTGCGCCGGGCCGGCGCCGGTGGCGCGCACTGCATCGATGGCCGCACGGTCCAGCGTTTCTATCGATTCGGCGTAAAGCTTGCCATAGGTGCCCAGTGAATGAAGAGCGATGGCCAGAATGCCGGCCGTGGGCCCGAGGCCCACGATGCCCACCAGCACCAAGCCGAACACCAGTGTGTGTATGGCGCGCGTGACGTTCAGGATTGCCTGCGAGGCCGCCACCAATGGCCACGGCGCCTCCAGGTTCTTGGCGCTCAAGACACCCAGGGGCAGGGCGAGTATGGCGCCCAATAGCGAACCCAAGGTAGCGATCTGAAGCGTGGTCCAGGTCGCGCGGGCGACTGCCAGCAGGTAGTCGCGTTCGATCTCGCGTCGATTCTCTAGACGCAACAGCGTGCCGTCATCGCTGCGGTATTCGAGCCGGGTGTTGCCGGACCATGCATCCAGGAAACTTGGATGCGAAAACTCGACCCCGGTCTTGAGCAGATTGGCCCAGGGTTGGCGGCCCATCGACAACTCGCCTGCCCTCCACAAACTGCCCAGACACAGCACCACCAAGGCAATGTAGAGCAGCACCAAAGACAAAAAGCGCAAGCGGCCGGGCACGGCCATCAAACTCCGCAGCGGGGCGCTGGACGTCATTTTGGCGCGAGCTTGCCGGTCGCGAGGCCGGCGTCGCGAATGGGTTTGTAGAAGGCGTTGTCGCTGTTGACGAAGCCGGTGTAATGGGCAGGTAGCAAATTGGCCTGCGTCTTCAAGAGTGGGCCGACGGCTTCCAGCGCCGTTTGCAACTTGCCTACAAAGGCCTTGTCCTTGAACAAGGCTTCGCTGACGGCCACCGCGTCATTGGGCAACGGGGCCGATTGCCAGATGATCTTGGAGCGCTCGGCCTTGATCAGACCCTGCTCGATCATGGCGTTACGGTTGCGGTTGTAGTCGGCGCCGGCGTCCAGCTGGCCAGCCACGACTTGGGTTTCGATCGCTTGATGCTTGGTGTAGAGCAACTTGGAAAAATACTTGTCGGGGTCAATGCCTTGACTCATGAAGAAATGCAGCGGGATCAAGTAGCCGGAGGTCGAGCCCTTGTCGCCAAAAGCAAAGGTCCGCCCTTTCAGGTCGGCCACATTGTTGATGCCGGATTCTGGATGGGTCACCATGATGGCGAAATACTCGGGCTTGCCGTCATAGAGGATGGTGGACACCACCTGGGCCTTGGCGGATTGGTGTGCCAGCACATAGCCCCAGGGGCCGAGCAGGCCGATGTCGGTCTCGCCGTTGGCCAAGGACTTGGCCAGGCCCTCCCAGCTGTCTACCGTGCGCAGCTCAACCGGGCGACCCAAGGCGGCGGCCAGGTGTTGAGCCAAGGGGCGGTAGGTGGCGTCATTGCGCTCCTTGTCGGGCTGGAACAGGCCGACGCCAAATTTCAACGGGGCGAGCTGCTGCGCCGATGCCGATAGCGTCAAGAGGCTGAGGCCGACGGCGGCCAGCAAAGGTTTGAGGCGAGGAACTAGTGTCATGGGCTGATCCTGTTTGCTTAGGGACGTTTGAAGGAAGGTTGAGAGTTGAATGGGGAAGCGCTGAGTTGGAAGCGACGCAAAAAGCTGCGGTCAATATGGTCTTTCCAGCGCCACAAGGCGCGGGCTATCCAGCGGCCTCGCAGTGACCAAGAACCCCAGCTGGCAATGGCACCACCATCGGCAGTGGCGAGCAGTGCCAGATAGCGGCGCTGCGGCTTGTAGTTGGTCGCGGCGGGGCTGCCTGGATCCAGTGCCGCACGCAGATTGCGCGACAGCACCGGCCCCATGCGGACCGCAAATACCCCCGCCTTGGGCAGCGGCGACGACCATTCAGCGCAATCTCCGACCGCAAATACTTGCGGATGCGAGACCGAGCGGAGCTGCTCATCGACCCGGATGAAGCCCTCGCCGGTGACGGCCAGACCGGATGTGGCTGGCCATGAGTGCGCCTTGGCCCCGGTAGCCCAGAGCAGCAAGTCGCAGTCTTGTGCAAGCTCCGCGTCGAAGCTGCGTCCGAGCTGAATGCTGACGCCGGCGGCGTGCAAAGCCTGGGCCGCAGCCCGGGCTGCGGCCGGCGCCATGCCGGGCAAGAGCCTGTCCCCTCGCGTCAACAGTTGCGGCTGTAGCGCTCGATGGGGTCCGACTAGCTTGCGAAGCCTCGCCACAGTCGCCAACAAGGCCTCCACGCCGGCGGCTCCGCCGCCCAGCGCCGTGATGCGCAGTGGCTTGTGACCGGACATCAGCTGAGGGTCGGCCAGCAGGCTTTCCCAGCTTTGCTGGAGTTCGCCGAGTGGGCGCAGGCTGAGCAAGCGGCAGGTCGCCGGCAGCGCTGGCGGCGTCAGGGTCGAACCGATATTGAGCGAGAGCAAGTCGTAGTGCAACTGCGTTCCGTCGAGCAGGATCAGCAGCTTGTCTTGCGTGGCCAGATTGGCCGCATGCCCCAAGATAAAGCGAGCGCCGGCTGCCGCTGCAAGCGCCGCAAAATCGATGCAAATTTCGTCGAATGAATAGGTTCCCGCCAACCAGCCGGGCACCATGCCGGAATAGGGCGCCAAAGCCGTCGGTGAGACCAGGGTCAGCTCGGTGTCGGCCAAGGGGGCATGCAGCCAGTCCAGCAACACTTGTGCATGGGCATGGCCGGCGCCGACAAGAAGAAGTTGCTTCTTCACTGCACCCATCCCGCAGGCAAATGAACGAGGTCGGCAGGCTCGTCGATGTCGGCGACCGGCGCGAGTTCGATGTGCTGCAGGCCGGCCAGCTTAAGGCGCTCGCGAGTCTGCGCCATGACCTGCACCGTGCTCCAACTCACCGCCTCGAACAGGCAAGCCGCCGGACGGCGCAGACCCACCAAGGCATAGCCGCCGTCCAGCGCGGGGACGAATACAGCGTCCGCCTGTCGCAGCGCAAGGGCGGCGGTGGCCAGTATGGCCGCGTCAAGTGACGGCGCATCGGTGCCGATCAACAGCACCGGGCCCGCTGCGCCGGCCAAGCGCCTCTGGAAGGCACGGTTCATGCGGGCACCCAGATCGCCAAGCCCTTGCGGGTGCAGCTCAATCGGCTGCTTCTCGGCCATACGAGCAAAGCTGGGGTGATCGGTATCGGGCGCGCAGCAAATTTCAATTGCGCCACCCAGCCCGGCGGCCAGTGCTTGTTCGACCGCCCGGCACAGCAGGCGTTCGGCCAGCGCCGCCGCGCCGGCCGCGCCCAATGCCGGTATCAAGCGGGTCTTGGCATAGCCGGCCACCGGGGCCTTGGCCATCACAATCACCCCGCAGTTAAAGCTAGCTTTGTTTGAGTTCATTTGTATTGCGCCGCCAGGGTTGCGGGGGCGACGCCGCGCCAGTAAAGCCAGCGCAGACGCCACATCAGAAATATGGTGCGCCAAACGCCATGCTGCTCCCAGCGCCGCCCGGACGTGAGTACGGTCTCCGGCAAGCAGGCAGGGGGCGCCACGGCGCGCAGGCGCTTTGAGAGTTCGATGTCTTCCATCAGGGGCTGATCCGGAAAGCCGCCTACGCGTTCAAACAATTCGCGCTGCACAAACATGGCCTGGTCGCCGGTCGCAATGCCGCTCCAGCGTGAGCGACGATTCATCATGGCGGCAATGACCGGCAACATGCTTGAGCGGCCCGTGATCTTCACATCGAAGCGGCCCCATTGCGCGCCCGCATCGAGCGCGTTTGCGATCGCCCGATCGGCCCCTTCTGGCAGGCGGGTGTCGGCGTGCAAAAAGAGCAGTACGTTTGCGCGAGCCGCCGTCGCCCCCGCCATCATCTGCTTGGCGCGGCCCCGTGGGGCCTGGATGAATTGGTCGGCCAGGCCTTGGCTGAGCGCCACACTGTCGTCCTTGCTGCCGCCGTCCACCACAATCACTTCTGCCCCGCGCTCGCGCAGGCCGGCCAAGGCGTTCAGGCAGGCTTGGATGCCGGCCGCCTCATTGAGCATGGGAAGAATGACGGAAATTGTTGGACTCATGGGCGGGCGTCGTTCAACTTCCAGTCGTAGTCGAGATAGCTGATCTTCGCTACGGTTTGGCCGCGCAAACGCTCGCGCTCGGCCGGAACGTCGGCTAACTGATCAGCATGGCGGGCCAGATAAGTACCCACCGAGCCGATACCGCGGTGGCCAAGTTTGAAGTCGTCCGCATACCAGTCGAAAATCTTCGACACCTCGAAGCGTTGTTGCTCGCCGTTCCAGCGATTGCGGCTGCGGTCGGACAAAAACCGCCTCGCTTGCTCATCCAATTGAGCGTCGAGGCGTTCGGCTACAAAAGCCTCCTCGCGCAGCGGCGGGCAGCCGATGGAGGCGCAGTTGACGGCGAAATGCAGGCGTGGGTCGTCAAAACGGCCGCGCTCGCGCAGCATGTCTTGTTCGATCCCGTCGAGCGACAGTTGCTTGCCCAGCAGGGGGATGAATTTTTGCTTCCAGGGGCTCTGGATCAAACTGCCCAGCTCTTTGATCGAAGCCAGCTTGGGGTAGCGCGTCAGGATCAGTTCGACCGTGAAGGCGTTGTAGGCATTCAACAGGAAAGCCATCTGCTGCGGTTTGCTGAAGGCATCGAAGCTGGCCTTGCTGACGGCCGAGAGTGCAGCCAAATAGGATGTCAGCGCAGCGCGGTCGGAGGCAAAACCGGCATAGCGAAGCTGCGAAGCGCGCCCTCCGTCCAGCACCACCACATGCTTCTTCAGCAGCGCGGCCCAAGCCGCGTGCTGGTGGTCAAAGCTCTGCGCCCGGGCCGGCAAGACCCACAGCAGGCAGGAGGCCAAGATCAGTCGCCGTTGGATCACGGTCTTCATCCACGCTCCCAGGCGTGCAGGCGTTCCAGCCAGGGCATGATCTTTTGTGGGGCATGAGCACGTTTCCACTCACCGGCCACGTACTTATTGGCTTCGGCCAGGGTCGGATAGGTGTGGATGGTGCCGAGGATCTTGTTCAAGCCCAGACCATGTTTCATCGCCAGCACATATTCCGCCAGCAGGTCACCCGCATGTTCACCCACAATCGTGACGCCAAGGATTTTGTCTTTGCCCGGCACGGTCAGCACCTTGATGAAGCCATGGGCGGTGCCATCGGCGATGGCGCGGTCGAGTTCCTCGAATTCGAACTTGACCACTTCATAGGCAATGCCTTGAGTCTTTGCTTCATCTTCCGAGAGCCCGACGCGAGCGACCTCGGGGTCGGTGAAGGTGGCCCAGGGGATCACCGAGTAGTCCACCTTGAAGCGCTTGAAGCGACCAAACAAGGCGTTGACGGCCGCATACCAGGCCTGGTGAGCGGCGGTGTGAGTGAACTGGAAAGGCCCGGCCACATCGCCAACCGCATAGATATTGGGGTAGTTGGTGCGCATAAAGGCATCTACGGCGATGGTCTTGCGCGGCGTCAGGGCGATGCCGAGTTCCTCGATGCCAAAGCCTTCAACGCGCGCACTGCGGCCAACCGCGCAAAGCAGCACATCAAACTCGATGGCGATCTCTTGCTCCCCATGTTTGACGATCAGGCGCTTGATGTCGCCGTCCAATTCACAGCGCACCGCTTGGTGACCGGTCAACACTTGCACGCCGTCAGCCTGCAAGGAGGCCGTGACCAGCGAAGCAGCGTCTTGGTCCTCACGCACCATCAGGCGCGGCGCCATTTCTACTTGGGTCACTTGCGCACCGAGGCGGGCAAAGCTCTGTGCCAACTCACAACCAATCGGCCCGCCACCCAAGACCACCATGCGACGTGGCAGTTCGGTCATGCCCCAGACGGTGTCCGACGTCAGGTAGCCAACCTTGTCCAAACCCGGGATAGGCGGCACAAAGGGCCGCGCACCAGAGGCAATGACGATGTTGCGGGTGCTCAGGGTTTGCACACCCGCCTCGGTGGTGATCTCCACCGTCCAGGGCGAGGTGATGCGGGCTTGCCCTTGCACCACATCAACTCCCATCTTGCTGTAGCGCTCGGCCGAGTCATGCGGTTCAACGTCGGCAATGACGCGGTGTACCCTTGCCATCACGCCGGCAAAATCAACCCGTCCGTCAGCAACTTGCACGCCCAAAGAGGCGGCTTTTTGCACTTGTTTGGCCAACTTGGCCGAGCGGATCAGCGCCTTGCTGGGGACGCAGCCATAGTTCAGGCAGTCGCCGCCCATTTTGTGACCTTCCACCAGCGTCACCTTGGCCTTGACGACGGCAGCGATGTAGGAGGTAACCAAGCCGCCGGCGCCGGCGCCAATGACAAGCAGGTTGCGATCGAAGGAGCTGGGCTTTGTCCACTTGGCGTAGATTTTGCGTTTTTGCAGCATGGCGACGATCCATTTGCCGATCAAGGGGAACACACCCAGGAGCACGAAACTCAAGAGCAAGGCGGGGCTCAAGACATCCGACGGCCGCTGTATCGCCGCCAGTTGTGTGCCCGCGTTGACGAATACCACCGTGCCGGCAAACATACCGACTTGGCTGACCCAGTAAAAGCGGCCGGCACCAATCGGTGTCAAACCGGCCAATAGATTGACCATGAAGAAGGGGAACAGCGGCACCAGCCGCAGCGTCAGCAAATAGACAAGGCCGTCGCGCTGCATGCCTTCATTGATGGGCGCCAACTGCTTGCCGAAGCGCGTCTGCACCATATCGCGCAGCAAGTACCGGGCGGCCAAAAAGGCCAGCAGCGCACCCAGACTGGAGGCGAAGGAAACCAGCAGGGTGCCCACGCCCAAGCCAAACATCGCGCCCGCGCCCAAGGTCAAAATCGCCGCTCCTGGAACCGACAGCGCTGTGCATGCGACGTAGATCGCGAAGAAGCTCACTACTGCGAACAGCGGACGTTCTTGGTAAAGCGACACCAGTCCGTCACGGCTGGCTTTGAGCGAATCCAGGGTCAGCAGTTGACCCAGTCCGAAATGTTGGTACAAAAAGATCGCAGCTACACCTAAGGCGACGATCGCCAGCCACAGTGTTTTCTTGGAGGTCGATGCCATTAGGCGGCCTCTTGATTGAGTCGGAGTGAGGGCGACTTGCTGTCGAGCGAGCCGCCGCAACTGCTGCCTTGGCCAGCGGTGCAGCCATAGCAATGGTCGGCAACTCGGATGCTTTCGCCGGCAGTGCCTTGCGTCAGAAGGTCACGTAAATGAGGCCTGCCCTTTGTGTCTTCAGCCGTGCCCAGGCGAGCGCGCAAGCCCAGCATTTGGTTGAAGTCACAGTCGTACAAATCGCCTTGGTAGTCAACGCTGTACATACTCATGCACATCACGGTGCCAAGGTTCTCCGGCCGGTAGGCGGACTTGAGCAACTGCATATAGCTTTGAAACGTACCCTTGGAAATCAGCGTGCTGCCGAAGCGCTGAATCGGCATATTCGTCAACGCAAAAAGCTGGTTGAACCGGATGCCGAAATGAGCCATCAGTTCACGCTTGTAATCGGCCTCCAGCGCCATTTGCGGCGGCGGCAGGGTGGCGCCCTGTGGGTTGTAAACCAGATTCAGCACCAGGCCTGAGCCCTCTTGACCGTAGCCCAAAGCATTGAGTCTTTGCAGGCCCGCAATGCTGAGGTCGAACACGCCATCGCCACGCTGCCGGTCCACCCGCTCGGGTGAATAGCAGGGCATCGATGCCACCACCTCAACGCCCGAGGCGGCCAGAAACTCCGCCAAGGTTTCCTGGCCAGGTTCGGCCAAGATGGTCAGGTTGCAGCGGTCAATGACTTTGACGCCTAGCCCCCTGGCTGCAGACACCAAACGGCGAAAGTGTTCGTTCAACTCGGGTGCACCGCCTGTCAAGTCCAAGGTCTTGATGGCGCGCGCGCGCAGCACTTCGATGACAAGGTCAACCGTGCCCGAATCCATCATCTCGATTCGATTGGGGCCGGCATTGACATGGCAGTGCAAGCAGGACTGATTGCATTTGTAGCCCAGATTGACCTGCAAGGTATCGAGGCTGGCGCGAGTGATGCGCGGGAAGTCGGTCTTGGCAAGCAGCTGAATGGTGGGATGCATGGTGCTGTGGGTTCCGGCGTTATTCGTGAAACTGGCTTGATGTAGGTGGCGGGCAATGGCAGTAGGGCAGAGCCCCGACTCCTTTGAGTCGTCGGAGGAATTTTTTACTTACACTTTGCGCGACATAGCGACGCAAATCCTGCCCATCCTGACTACTAGGTTCTTGTGATGTTGGCGCTAGCGCCTGCAGCCAAAAGCAGGCCGCCTGCAAGGCCGATGTTTTTCATGAATAGCAGTTGCTGAGCGAACTGGAATTCCGGCGCAACGGCCCAGAATTGATGAAACAACAAGCTGGTGATGATCGTGGAAATAGCTAGCGCCGGTGCGGTCCAGCGAAGCCGCACGCCAAGCCCCAGGCAAAAACCCACAATCAGCTCGAATCCGCCAATCAGCAGCGTGGGCATGCGATCCAGCGGCAAACCTTCACTGGCGAGATGGCCGGCAGTGACAACTTCGGTGCTCGCCAGCTTGGCCAGCCCTGCCAGGATGAAAATCGAGGCCAACAGCCATCGCCCCAGCAGAACATAGCGACTTTGGTGGATTGGTTTCAAGCCCATCTCCGGTCAAAAAAACTTTGGAAGGACCCGCGTGCCAAGGCTCACGGTCGGGCCCTGTTCAGACTTACTTGTTCAGGCCGGCCCAGTTGTTCTCTGCCTTGCCGACGAAGCCGGCGGTGTCGCGGGCGAAAGTCTTGTTCAGGTCGGCATTGAAATTCAAATAGAGCTTGCCGTTGCTGACGGTCCAGCCATTCACCGGATCCACATCAAACAGCTTGCCCTGAGCCACGCCCCAAGCGCAGAAGCCGCCGTACTGTGGTGCGTATTTGGTCGGGTCGGCTTTGAATGTGTCACGGTGCTCGGCCGAGGCAAATTGCCAAGTCACGCCGCCGTAGGAATGGGTGAATTTGTCCGAACCTTGCACCGGCTTTTTATCGGTGAAATAGGACACCACGTCATAGCCTTTGGCGCCCAAGCCGGCGTACAGCGTGTTGTATTCGCCGCCGGTGGCTTTCACCGCGAACGAGGTCGACGGCACGATGGCCATGAAGGCTGCCGCGGCGGCAATGATTGCGGCCAGGAAGTGGCGCGAGGAAGAAGTGCCGATCTTTGACATTTGAAGACTCCAGGAAAGAAAGTTAAAAGAATGAATCTGGGGAAAGTCCGCCAAGTGCTACCCGGCGAATGACTGAACTATCTCTTCTGGAGGCTGCGAGGGGAACGGCCAGTATTCCCAATAGTCTCTTCCGAAAAGTGGAACGGTTGATGGGCGCTTCTGCGGCGAGGGTCCTGAAAAAGATTCGTTGCCACTAGCGCTGGTTGGCCATTCTGGGGGGGCGGGTGTTTTGTAATAACTTACAAATCACACGGTTTTTTTGCGAGCGACTCTTGTGAGTGCTGACCACGCATCGATACAGTTTTCAGCAAATTTTGAAAGCCGATCGGGGCAATTGTTGCGAATTTTGGAATGCTTCCTTCCGCCAAAGGGAGCTTCAAACTTGCTGCGGCCAAGACTAGCATTTCCAACCTTGCATTAAGCGGTTATCACAAGAGGGCCCCATGTTGTTTACCGGCAAGTCGATGCCCAAGCTTGGATTCGGAAGCGCGGCGATGCGCTCAGAGGCATTCGTCTATGGCTTTGGCAATTTTGGGAGTGGTTTCAATCAAAGGGTACTCATTTTCTGGGCGTTTTTGGGCTGCCTGTTTTTGGCTTCCGCGGCGCAAAGTTGTGAGCGGACATTGGTTGCTCCGGCATCGCCGACAGGCTTGAACGTAATACTCCAAGAAGACAAGGTCGCTGGCGTGTTTCCAGACTTCATGCGCCTCATCGGCACTTTGGCTGGGTGCCAATTTGAATTCCCGGTCTTGCCCCGCAGCCGACTGGACAGGGACTTTTTTGCCAACAACGTCGACGTACTCGCACCTGCGACGCAGTCGACGATGAGAGACAAACATGCCGACTTCATTGCTTGGATGGAATTGACGCCTCAGCTGATCACCGCATCTTGGGATCGTGAAACCATGCCTGATTTGAAGAGCCTGCTCACCAGCAAAAGCTGGCGAGCCGTTGTGGTGCGCAACTACAGCTGGGGTGATCTCTATGACGCCTTCATTAAGAAGATGGACCAGGAGGGCAGGCTTGACTTGGTCAGTGATTTGAAAACCGTCCATGCGATGTTGCGGGCAGGTCGCGCCAAGTTCACCATCTTGCCGCCGACCCTGCTTTACGGATCGATGCATAGCGGCCGTGGCCCTGCCGGCTTGCCCCCCGATTTTCGATACTCGCTCCTGTCAGACCTGCCAAGAGCCAAGGTCGGGATCTACTTAAATTCCACCAACGTAGCCAAGTCCGACGTCGAGAAAATACGCGCCGCAACCATAACTGCAAAAAACGACGGTAGTTTGCTTCGCATCCTTGAGTACTACTACCCGGTAGAGATCTTGTCTGCTGATGTGGTTTTGAATATTCCCGTCCATCTTGAAGGGCGAGTCGGCAATCGCGGCAAGCAATAGTTGGCTTGCGCGACAACAGTTCACTGCGAACTCTGCTTCGCCGCATTGAACTTCATATTTAGCGTAGCGGAAATGCTCCCAGAGCCCTGTTCAAAGAAAGCAGTCCATGAAACTCAAGACAAAACTACTTGCTATCGCCGCTCTGGTGGTGCTTTTGCCGGCCGCGGTTTTCGTGTCCTCAGCGCTGGCACTCCGAGTCACTGCCGATGCCGTGACTCGCGTTCATTCGAACAATATGGTGCCCGCGGTGTTGCTGGGGCGTATCGACGCAACCCTTAAAAACAGCCGCGGGCATATCAATGCCGGCTATGTGCACAACCCAGCGGTTCCTGCTTCCAAATTGCATAGCCATCCAATCACTTTGCACAGCAACTACATACGGTTGGCCATCAAGGATGTCAAAACAATGTGGTCGCAATACGCTTCGCTTGAACATCGCGGCGAAGAACCAGCGCTGATTGCTGAGATCGAGCAAGGATTGAACGACTACATCGTCAAGACCATGACGCCTGCCGCCGACGCTCTTGACGCCGCCGACTATGAGACAGCGGTGCAGGTCGTCACAACCACCTTCAAGTCCTACGGCAAGATAGAAAAGGCGATTGCCGAATTGCAAAAATTGGCCGACGCCAGAGCGATAGCGGACGTGGAAACGGCCCAGGCTCTGTACAAACGACTGCAGAATGGTTCGTTGGCGCTTTGGCTGATTGGCACGGGTATCAGTCTATGGTTCGTAGGTGCGACGCTGCGCTCCATCGCAGGCTCGGTGGCCAGCGCTGCAAAGCTGTCGGCGCAGCTAAGGCTAGGCATTCTCAAACCTGTTGATCTCCCTGCCGGTCAAGATGAGTTGCTGGATATTTGTCAGAGTTTGAACGCCACCGTCGAGTCGATTGCGACGGTCATGCGTGCAGTGCGCGATTCAGCGGAACGTGTGGGTGCCGATGCAAGTGCAATTGCCGATGGCAGTGTCGATTTGTCAAATCGAACCGAATCCCAGGCTTGTTCGCTCGAAAACACGGCTTCGGCCGTCAGTCAGCTTCAGGCAACCGTGGAGCAGACCGCACAGTTTGCAACTTCTGCCGACCAACTCGCAGGACAAGCCTGCCTCGTAGCGCGCCAGGGAGGCACGGTGGTGGCGCAGGTGGTGAGCACCATGAAGCAGATCAATGAAAGTTCTCGCCGAATTACTGACATAACCTCTGTTATTGACGGTATAGCTTTTCAGACAAACATTCTGGCCCTCAATGCTGCCGTCGAGGCCGCGCGGGCTGGCGAACATGGCCGTGGATTTGCGGTAGTGGCAAGCGAGGTACGCAGTCTTGCTCAACGTGCGGCCCAGGCTGCAAAGGAAATCAAGGGCTTGATCGACAGCAGCGTTGCAAGGGTCGAGCAGGGCAGCAATCTTGCCGACCAAGCCGGCCACACCATGACCGAAGTCGTTGACGCAATTTCCCGGACCGCTGGGCTACTCCGTCAAATCAACGACGCCAGCCAAGAGCAGCGTCAAGGAGTCGGCCAAATAGGTTCAGCCATAGAAGAGATCGACGGCGTCACCCAACACAACGCGGCCTTGGCCGAAGAGAGCGCCGCAGCTGCAGACAGCCTCAAACATCAAGCCAAACAGGTGCTGAATTCGGTGGACTTCTTTAGCATCCGTACTGAGGAAGATCTCGCGGTCGCCAAAAAATCTTAATGAAGGGCGATCAATAGATCGCCATTGTTCCTATTCGAACAATACAGCCTTGGCAATTTAGCGGCTTCTGTTCTCACGCTCGAACAAGCACAGTGGGGGCATAGACAAAAGACTTCCTTAGGAAATCCATGCTTCCCGCCCCATTCTTTATCGAGTGCCTTGATGACTTGCTTCTCGACCAGCCTTATCGTGAAAACGCTCATGTCCTGACAAAGCTGCCGACTGCACAGTTCTGGCTATACAGGCAATATTTGAAAGCCAGTTGCAGCGTCTATGCATGGTTTGGTCCTGCCACACAGCAATAGGAGTCTCAAAGTTGAAGACCATTCAAACTGACGTAGCCATCATCGGCGCGGGCAGCGCCGGTATGGCAGCCTATCGGGCCGCATTGGCTCATACAGACCGCGTAACTTTGATCGAAAGTCAAGCCTATGGCACCACCTGCGCGCGCGTGGGCTGTATGCCCAGCAAGCTGTTGATCGCCGCCGCAGAGAGTGCCCACGCCGTCAAACATTCCGGGCAATTTGGCGTGCATGCAGGCAAGGTGAATATTGATGGTGCCGAGGTCATGGCTAGAGTGATCAGTGAGCGTGATCGCTTTGTCGGCTTCGTGCTCGATACCGTGGAGCAATGGCCGCCCGAGAACAGACTTTGGGGCCATGCACGCTTTGTAGAAGATATGGCCTTGCATGTCGGTGGGCACACCCGCGTAGACGCGTCGCGGATAGTCATTGCGACAGGTTCGCGCCCGGCTGTGCCCGAGGCTTGGCGGCGCGAGTTGGGTGACAGGCTCATAGTCAATGATGATGTGTTCGCCTGGTCGACCTTGCCGACTTCGGTTGCGGTAGTCGGCACCGGAGTCATTGGCCTGGAGTTGGCGCAAGCGCTTCATCGATTGGGCGTGCGCGTTCGCTTGTTTGGGCGCACCGAGCGTGTTGGGCCGCTGAGCGACCCCCTATTGCAGAGCGTGACTCGAGATGTTTTCCAAAAGGAGCTGGCGATGTCGCTGTCGGCTCAGGACATCCGGCCGCGCCGCAATGAGCAGGGCGTGAGCTTGCAGTGGATCGCATCCGATGGCGTGCGTCACGAAGAGGAGTTTGACTACCTCTTGGCCGCCATGGGCCGACGCCCCAATATCGACAACTTGGGACTGTCAATGACAAGACTGGAGCTTGCTGCCAACGGGGTACCAGTTTTCGACCGACGCTCTGGGCAGGTCGGAAATTCACCGGTGTTTATTGCCGGCGATGCGCTCGACGACCGCGGGCTACTGCACGAAGCCGCTGACGAAGGGCGCATTGCAGGCGACAACGCTGGTCGCTTTCCTGACGTCAGGCTGCGGCTGCGCAGAGCGCCATTGGCGGTCGTATTCAGTGAACCGCAGATCATGCTCGCGGGAGCCAGCCATGCCGAGCTGACACGTGATGGCCAGGCCTTTGAAACCGGCGTAGTGTCGTTTGAAGACCAAGGGCGCAGCCGGGTTATGGGTCGCAATCAAGGGGCCTTGCATGTCTATGGTGAACCAGGCACTGGTCGCTTCCTCGGCGCTGAAATGATAGGACCGGCTGCCGAGCACCTCGGCCATTTGCTGGCCTGGTCCGCCCAGCGAGGAGACACCGTTCAGCAAATGATCGACAGCCCTTTCTACCATCCGGTCATTGAAGAAGGCTTGCGTACAGCGCTGCGCCATCTGCGCAGCAAACTGCAATTGGCGCCATCGGCGATTGACCAATGCATTGACTGCCTTCCGGGTACCTGAATTGGTTCAGAGTTCTTGGCTATATAGGATAAGAAATGATTGACGTCTACACAGCGAACACGCCGAATGGCATCAAGGTTCCAATCGCATTGGAAGAGCTGGGGCTGCCTTACCGTCTTGTTCGTATCGATTTGAGTGCCAACCAGCAAAAGCAGCCTGAGTTTCTACACATCAACCCGAATGGCCGGATCCCTGCCATTGTTGACAGTGACGGGCCAGATGGTGAACCACTGAATGTGTTCGAGTCAGGGGCCATTCTTTGGTACTTGGGTGAGAAGTTCCATGGCTTGTTGCCCTTAGATCCGAGAGAGCGCGTCAGTGCAATGGAGTACTGCTTTTTCCAAGTTGGCGGGGTGGGGCCAATGTTTGGGCAGGCAGGCTGGTTCATGCGCCAGAGTTCTCCAATACCGCTTGCGGTTCAACGCTATCAAGATGAGTCGCGCCGACTCACCGCAGTGCTCGAGGCCAGGCTGCAAGTTCAACCCTGGTTGGCAGGCCGGTCCTATTCAATTGCCGACATCATGAACTATGGGTGGCTTCGGCAACTGAACTATGCGGGAGTCGATGCTGCCAATTACCCCGCCGTGGAGGATTGGCTTGCCCGCATCTCGGCTCGCCCGGCAGTGATTCGCGCCTTGGCAAAGTTGGCAAACTGAGTTTTGCATTCCACTTGACATTGGTCGGGCTCTTTACGGGAGCTCGGGCTCGACTGGGTGCGAGTGCACAGCGCCCACAAGTCGGAATTGTGATCGCATGGCCGCATCTCGGACTGGTACCAGCGCCTGGTACTCGGGCGAGTGGTACCACGCCAATGCCTGTTCTTTTGAAGGGAATGCCAGGATCACCTGCATTTGAAAACCGCTGTCGCCCAGCAACTGTTCTGCCGGACCCTTCACCAAGTAGGCGCCGGAGAATTGGGCCAAGGTCGCGGGCACTGCGGCACCATACTTCTGCAATTCTTCTTTGTCTGTGGGTGTGAAGTCCACGGTGATAAAAGCGCGCATAAATTTCCTAAATTGTTATTTGGACGGTGCGGCTATGAAAATACCCGCACCGGAATGCTTGCTTACTTGCCAGCCTGACCATCGACCCAGATGTGCGAGGCGAAGACACCATCCACGGGAGTTTGCACAATATGGTTTGTGTAGTTGGACATGACCTTCAGGCTGATGCCTAGAATCACTTCCAGCACAGTCTGTTGGCCATAGCCGGCGGCGACAAGCGCTTGCACATCCTTGGGTTCTGGCCAGCCACGGCTATTGACCATCACGATCGCAAACTGACGCAGGGCTTCGAGCTTGGCGTCGGCGATGGGGCTGTTATTACGCAACGACGCCACTACTTCGGCGGATACCCCCGAACTGCTGGAGATGAAGCTGTGCGCTGCCATGCAGCAAGTGCAACCGTGGATGCGGTTTGCGGTCATCAAAATGATTTGGCGTTCCGTTTCCGTCAGGGCGGTCTTGTTGAAGATGCCTGCCAGGGTCATATAGCCTTCCAGCAGCGCAGGGGCGTTGGCCATGCCGGCCAGCAAATTGGGCATGAAGCCGTAGGCTTGAGTGGCACCTCGCAGCAGTGACTGGCTGCCTTCGGGAGCGGATTCCATCGTGTGGATAGGGAACTTGCTCATCAAATATTTCCTTTGAAAACTACAGAATAGATCCCGTTGTACGGTGATGCGTTCGGGAGGAGGGGGTTTCGAAATGGCCGGAAGTCGGGCCGAATTCGGCTTCAGGCGATCTTCACCACCAGCTTGCCAAAGTGGGTCGCTGCGCTGAGTTGGGCATAGGCCTCGGGCGCACTTTCAAAAGCGAATTGCTCATCAATGACCGGACGGATCTGGTGCTGTGCCATGAATTGCACCAAGCGTTTCAGTTGCTCGACACTGCCTACGCAAATACCGTTGATCGAGGCATTCTTGAATTGCAGCGGCAAGATATTGGGCTGAGATGCGAAGCCGGTCAAAACGCCGATTTGCGCAATCTTTCCGCCTGGAGCGATGGCTGCAATAGAGCGGTCGTAGGTGTCTGGGCCGCCGAGCTCCAAAATGTGATCAACACCCCGGCCACCGGTCAGGTCCAACGCGACTTTTTCCCAATCTGGGTGGCTGCGGTAATTGATGGTTTGCCAGGCACCCATCGCCTTGACGCGCGCCAGCTTCGCATCTGACGATGAGGTCACAATGACCTTGGCCCCAATCGCCGTGGCCAATTGCAAGCCAAACAAGGCCACGCCACCGGTGCCTTGCACCAAGACGGTGTCGCCGGCCTTGATGCCGCCGCGCTCGAATAAGGCATGCCATGCCGTCAAGGCAGCACAGGGCAGGGTAGATGCTTCTTCCAAGCTCATGCCCTCGGGGACTGCCACCAAACTGCTTTGATCGACGATCACATGCTCGGCCAACATGCCGTCAGTGGTTCCACCTCCAAAGGCATTGCCCAGCTGAGTGGGATTGAAAGCGCCATCCACCCAGCCGGGGAAGAAGTTCGCCATTACGCGGTCGCCAAGCTTCCAGCGCGCTACACCAGCACCAAGAGCGATCACCGTGCCAGCACCATCCGACAGAGGAACCAGGCCATCCTTTGTAGATGCGCTGTCTCCTTGAGTTAGCAGATCGCGATAGTTCAGGCTTGCTGCGCCCATACGCAGCAGCACCTGGCCGGCGCTTGGCGTTGGGATTTGGACGGATTTGAGTTCAAGTACCAGCGCAGAGCCGGAATTGAGCAATTGAAATTGACGGGATGAAGAGGTCATGCGCCTGATACTTTGTTGTGTACAAGTCTGTATGTTATGTCAAAATTTTTGGGTGTGCATTAAATATTTATAGACCTGTATGTTTTTATTGCGCGACAGGCCAAGCAAGCTTCAACCCGAGCTTGTGCAAACGGTGCAGCGACGCAAGGGCGATGGGGAGTTGTCGGACCGGCGTGCGCATGGAAGGCCACAGCATGTTGCTAGGCTGCGCAAGTCGTCGGCCACCGCGTCGGCCACCGCGTCGGTCGCGCAGTGGAGGAAGCAAATCCTCAAGAGCAGGGCGCAGGCCCGCAAATGAAACAAGACTGCTTCAGTTCAGAGCAAGCCTCATGCAAGCACAGCAGAATTGCTTGCCGGTTTTTGGTTGCGCGCCTGCTCAGTGATTGCACAGATCGCGAGTTGCTGGTGTAGCCGGAACCGTTAGAACCGAATCATCGAAGCCGATCCGGCGGCGCCATAGCGCCCTTTCCGCGCTGAAGGCCAAGGCCTAAACCGAGCCCGCAGGCCCGATACAGCGAGTATTAATTGATGGACGGGTCAGCGCGCAGGCGTTCAATCGCGAGGTCCAAAAAGGCTCGCGCCTTCTTGGATGCATGGCGGCCTTCGCGGTGGATCAAATGGATCGGTAACTCTGGCGGTTCGAACTCGCTCAGGACGATCTTGATGCTGCCCGCGCGCAAATGCTCGGCCACTTGATAGGACATCAGCCGCGAGAGGCCAAAACCCGAAGCCACAGCCGCCACCGCCGAATCATTGGTGGTCGTCAGCATGCGCGGCTGTAGCTTGATCAACTTTGGCTCACCCTTGTCAAACAGTCGCCATTCCGGCGTTGGTGAAACGGCGCTGGCGGAAATAATGCTGTGCTGTGTCAGCGCCTCTGGGGTTTGCGGTATGCCATGCGCGGCCAGATAGTCGGGCGAGGCGCAGATCACTCGCCGTACCCGTCCGACGCGTATCGCTTGCATGCTGGAGTCAGGCAACTCGCCGATGCGCACCGCCACGTCCACGCCTTCATCCATCATGTTCACTACCCGATCCAGAAACCAGCAGGAAGCATTGACCTCGGGATAGCGCTGCAGGTATTCGGTCACGATGGGAGTGACGAAAAGCGCACCAAACAGCACCGGCGCAGTCAGAGTCAGGCGCCCGCGCGGCGCGCCATGCATGCCGCTGACCGACTCATCCGCCTCGGCCAGATCGGCCAACACGCGCCGGCAATCTTCGACATAACGCGCCCCTGCATCGGTCACCCGCACGACCCGGGTGGTGCGCGTGAACAGGCGTACGCCGAGGTGTTCTTCCAATTCGCTGACCGCCCTTGTTACGGCCGGCGGCGAGATGTTCAGCTTGCGCGCAGCGCCGGCGAAACCACTGGCATCCACCACGGCCACAAAGACATTGATCAGGTGCAGACGGTCCAATTGTTTCTCCTGGCGTAACGGTGTATTGGTGGCGCCGGTGATTCTAATCAACCATCGAATAAAGGACAGTTCAGTCATTCGCTGATGACGCCAAAGCGCCGGCAGACGAACCACTGGAAACCCCTTTTATCCACTTTGCTCAGGAAATAACCATGTCACGCATCAGCATCCCTTCCGTCGACCAATCTCTCGCCGCAGCCAAGCCTTTGCTTGCCGCCGTGCAGCAGCAACTTGGTGTGGTGCCCAATCTGATGAAGCTGGTCGGCCACAGCCCGGCCGCGCTGGAAGGCTATCTGGCGCTGAACGGCGCGCTGGCCAAGGGCAAGCTGAGCGTGCAGCTGCGCGAGCGCATCGCCTTGACCGTGGCCGAATTCAACGGCTGCGACTACTGCTTGTCGGCGCATAGCTACCTGGCCACCAACGTCGCCAAGATCAGCGCGGCCGAAGTTGACGCTGCGCGCGAGGGCAAGTCCGATGATGCGCGCACCGCCGCAGCGCTGGCTTTTGCCCGCCGCGTGGCCGAAGCGCGCGGCCTTGTGGCCGATGCCGACCTGGCCGCCTTGCGCGCCGCCGACTTTGATGAGGGCAGCGTGGTCGAAATCGTCCTCAATGTGGCACTCAATGTGCTAACCAATTACGTCAACAACGTGGCGCAGACCGATATCGACTTTCCTCTCGTGACTGCCAAGTCGGCCGCTTGATCCACTCCGCCCAGCATAGAGAGAACTTCAATCATGAATACCACTTCAATCGCTCGCCGCAGCCTCTTGGCCGCCTTGATCATCGGCGCCGGTTTGCTGGCTACCTTGCCTCAGCTGGCTCTGGCCTATGAGCAAAATTCGACCAGCGAGCTCAATCTTGATCAACAAGGCCTGGCTTTGCAGGGTATAGACCCGGTGGCCTATTTCACCGTCGGCGTGCCGACGGCCGGCAAGCCCGAATTCACGGCCAAACACCGGGGTGCGAGCTACCGATTTGCCAGCGCCGCCAACCGCGACGCCTTCAAGGCCGACCCGAACAAGTTCGCTCCCCAATATGGCGGCTTTTGCGCGATGGGCGTGGCCTTGGACAAGAAGCTCGATGGCGACATCAACGCCTGGAAGATTGTTGACAACAAGCTCTACTTGAACGTCAACAAGGACGTGCAGAAGAAATGGTCGGAAGACATCGCCGGCAATCTGGTCAAGGCCAATAGCAGCTGGCCAGAGATCAAGAACCGGGCTCCCAAAGATCTTTGATGGATCTTGTGCCAGCGGCCGCTTAACGCCGCTGGGCTTGACTCCAGCCTTGCTCAAGCGCTACTCGGTCTGCCGGCAAGGCCCCAGACATCCGCCAACCAGAGCCCAGAAAAGTGAGTAAACCCATGTCCCAAGAAGCCCCCCGCCTGCCGCTGCCACCGTTCACAAGGGAGAGTGCGATTCTCAAAGTACGCCTGGCCGAAGACGCCTGGAACAGCCGTGACCCGCAGCGCGTGGCGATGGCCTATACCAGTGACAGCCGTTGGCGCAATCGCAGTGAATTCCCGCGCGGCCGCGAGCAAATCAGGCAGTTGCTGGAACGCAAATGGGCGCGCGAGTTGGACTACCGCTTGATCAAAGAGCTGTGGGCCTTTGATAGTCACCGCATCGCCGTGCGCTTCGCCTATGAGTATCGGGACGAAGCCGGCAACTGGTTCCGCGCCTACGGCAACGAGAACTGGGAATTCGATGAGTTGGGGTATATGGCCGTGCGCCACGCCAGCATCAACGACCTTCCCATCCGAGCCGACGAGCGCCTGTTCCTTTGGCCACAAGGTCGCCGGCCCGATGAGCATGCAAGCTTGAGCGATCTTGGGCTTTAAGCAGCTTCAACCGATGAGCCGGCGGCGCCAACATGATGTTGTGCCGCCTGCTTGAACCGACGCGCATGCCATTGCGATGTCGCGCGCAAAAAATAGCGACTTGGCAGGCATCAACGGAGAAGCAGGATGAAAATCGTTCATCTCATTATCTTCAGAAGAGGCTGTAAGAAGGCTGGCCGCTGCGGCGCGCGTGGCGACGGTGTTCGAGCCGGCTTCAACGCGAGGGCATTAATCAGCCGCGCGCATGTCCTGCTGGCGGTGATGGGTGATGGGCGCCGAACTCACCGGCCGAGGCCAGCTTCAGCACGGTCCACAGCGGGACCGAAGTCGATCACCGTGTCATCACCCCAGGGGAATTCTTGGGTCCGGGTCGACCATTCCGTCCCGGCTGGCTTCATCCGAAATTGCTCGATTACATAGGGCAAGCCTTCACTGGCGAACAGGTCCGGCTGGTTGGTCAACTGGAAGTGCAGATGAGGCACCCGAGAATCCCCCGAATTGCCGACCAGCCCGATCAATTGCCCGCGAACCAGCTGCTGCCCTTGTTTTACTTTCACCGAGCCCGCCTGCAAATGCGCATACTGGGCGAATTGACCGTTATGCAGTTGAACCACTACCCGATTGCCCCCGAGGTTTTCCATCGTGATCGGCAAGGCCGGCTCGAATCCAGCCGCCGTTCTGGGGATATTGTCTGGGTAGCCATCGCGCGCCAAGACGACCGTCCCTTCGGCGACGGCCAACACGTTTTCCCCATAGGCGTGGTAGGCCCGCACATCGCGCGCGTCACCCACATATTGCGAGCCGTCCTTTTGTTTGCGCCAGTCAATCGCAAAGCGCCTTGAGTTTTGCGCCAGCCCATCGGTGACGACCAGGCCCATGCGGTGATGCGAATCGAGGTGCGGGCCGTTGCGGGGATGCCAGTCGCCGCCTGTTAGCGGGCCGCCGAATACAGGCACCGGGGTGAGCTGAACCGGGATCAAGGGGCCGTCGGTGCTGTCGTTCTCCAGATGCACGCGGTGGCGCAATTGGCTAGGCATCGGCTGCTTGCCTTCAAATGCCAGGCAGAGAAATGCCACCGCACTTTGCCCCGTACCGAGCTTGCGATTGGCATCGCCATGGGGGTGGGCGTGGTACTGCCAATGATCCATACCTATGGGACGCAGTTGGGCCTTGAGCTGGCTTTGATTGAACGATGCGATCGGCCTTGCCGTCGCCTTGCTGGCGTCCAATACCTCAATGGCACGCAAATCCATCGTTTGGTCCGAGTAGTTCTGCAAGTCCAGCTCGTAGATCAGATAGTTTCGCCCGCCACTGGCAAAGGCGGTCGGGGCGATGACAGTCCTGATCTGCAGGGCAACGGGCGGAAATACCTGCTTGTGTGCAGGGCTCGCGGCCACTTTGCTGCTTGCAGTCTCCGCCAAGGCGCAGCCGTCCGGTACTGGTAGAGAAGTCATGTCCGCAGGGTTCGCGGCGAGGGCCATTGTGCAGGTCAAGATACTGCTCAGCAGGCTTGCTGCCCTGAGTTTTCCGGAAATAGGTTTGATGAGGGGCATTGAAATTTGTCCTGTTTATGGGCGATGGCTCAGTAAGAATTGGCCAAGCCTTGCTGCGTTGCTTGAATCAGGGCTAGCCTTTGCACTGACAAGAAAGGGATGGGATGGGCCGCCCCGACTTTTCTTGACCCCCTCGGGGGTGGACGACGTCGGTCGCCGGTCTGGGGCGCTCAGAAGGCAGAAACTTGCTGAATACGAACCCATGGCCTCGTTCGCAGCATGAGTAGATGCCTGCTATTGGCTGGCGCAACGGGTTTGATGGCGCTTCTGCTTATGTATAATTTTGTACATATTTTTGTGGTGAGCGCAAGCTTGTCAATTGAAGATTGAAGATTGAATAGATTAAGCAACGTTTAGATGAACCTGATCCCTCCGAGCACAAAACGATCAGCCGGCCGGCCGCGTGCGTTTGACCGCAACGTGGCACTCGAGATCGCTCTGGACATGTTTTGGCGCCGGGGCTTCGAGGCGACCTCGACAACAGACTTGACCGCGGCCATGGGCATATCTCAGCCAAGTCTGTACGCAGCCTTTGGCTCCAAAGAGGGGCTATACCGCGAAGCAGTGGAACTCTACCTGCTGCGCTACGGCACACGTGTTCAGCAGCTTATTGATACCAAGGGCAGCGCGCGGGAGGCTGTTGCGGCAATTCTGGCCAATGCCGCTCACCAGTACACCGATTCGAGCCATGCTCCGGGCTGCATGATCGCCAGCGGGGCTCTGCAAGTTGGCCCGGCGCATACAGACTTATTGACTCAGATGGTAGAGCTACGGCAAGCTGCGCAGGCCGCCATCAAGCTGCGCCTAGATCGCGCAATCAACGAAGGCGAACTGCCAAAACGTACGGACACCAGCAGCTTGGCCGCCTATTTCGCGATGGTGATTCAAGGCATGTCGGTACAAGCCCATGACGGAGCAACAAGCGTTTCATTGAAGCGAATTGCCAAACTGGCAATGGAAGTTTGGCCAGAGGCGAATTCGAGCGACTGAAGGCAAGGTGCGGAGTCTGGCGACTTGCCAAGCAAAATTTCTGACAGGCCCAATTTCCAGCGCAATTCTGCTTCTGACGCCTTGAGTAGCCTCAATGGGCTTGTGGTGCAAAGCAAGAGCGAGCTCCGCAGCCCATTTCTACTGCCTGCTGATATCCACAATGTGCCTAAGGCGCCATTTGCGCGTCGGTCTAAATTCCGGATGCCTGATTCCGATTCAGGGTCCGAAATTCCCCCGACTCGCGGGCGCGCCGGAACTCGGCTTGAACCTGCTCACGGCTGACTGGCGTGCCCTCGTACTTTCTCGGTGCATTGGCCCAGTTGCTTGAATTGCGGGAATGCTCAACAAACTCACCGCTGTCGCGAGCGCGCTTCAACTCCGCCAATACCTGAGCTCGAGTCAAGCTGCCGGTGCTTGGTTCTGCTTGCAATATATTGGCGCGGCTTTCGCCGTGTATCTCGCGCAACTCACCGGCGGCTATGGCTTTCGCCAACTCTGCTTGCACTTGTTGGCGTGTTTTGCTGGAACCGGCTGGCAAAGCATCGGCCGTCACAGCTGAACTTGCCGTAGTGGAGTAGAAGCCCGCGAGAGCTAGCAAAGTAACAACAACAATTTTCTTCATTTGATTTTCCATTTGAGCGAAGCGTCGACTTGACGACGCAAGGGCATGAACCGCACAAGACAGCCTGTGTCGATGGCTTGAACTTTAGGCAAATGCCGGCCGTAGAAAAATGGTGCGTGGGCCAATTCACCATTTCTCCTGGCGACACAATCCCCGATTCTTGGGACAAGAACTAAGCCAAGGCAACACCGCTCGCTCTGCCCAAACATGGCTCAATTTTGGGGACATTGCGGCCGGCAGTTGATCCAACGCGTCAAGCCAATTTTTGTAGCCGTTGGTCTCGGCCAAATCGTCCGGATGAATGATCTTGTTGACCGTCGTCGAAACATTTCGGGCGCTCGACTGGTGCTCGGCTGGCGCTCTGAACGCTTGAAGTTGGTGTGCCCTCCATTGCTCAAGCAAGCCCTCTGAAAAAGCCCGGTCCTGCAATGGTTCGCGAAAGAGCGCCGACCGATTATTCCCATCCTGGCAATAGCCAATTGCGCGCCGCGCTATTTGTGCCGAGCACAAGCTTGCCTAGCATTCAAGCCCAGCGGCAAGTAAGAAAACAGCTCGCCGTTTTAGTTCAACAAAACTCCCTCAGATCTCCAAAAGGTATCCCAATGAAAGCAGCCATCATCATCTTGTCTGACCCAACAAACGGCGGCGAAGACGCGCTGGGCCGGATGTTCAACGGCTTGGCAGCAGCCTACGATTTCAAGCAGCGCAATATTGAAGCGTCGATCTACTTCCAGGGTGCCGGAACGCGCTGGCCCGGCGTCGTAGGCAAGGCCGACCATCCGGTACATGCCTTGTTCAAGGCGGTAGAAGGCTCGATTGCAGGTGTGTCTTGCGGCTGTGCCGATGTCTTCGGTGCCCGTGAGGACGCCGTCAAGAATGGCTTCGACCTGATCACCGACAACAGCGTGCCTGGGACTTCCGGCCTGCCAAGCCTAGGCAAATTGGTAGCTGAAGGCTACACCGTCTTTACTTTCTAAGTACCCACGCCGGACCACGCGCGATTGCGAAAGTGGTTCGGCCCAAGGACAAGCCATGAGCAGCAAGTTTGCATTTCATGCCGGTGAACGCGCCGTGCAGTCTCGCGCCGGAGAGGCAATGATCGCGGACCGCAATTTCGCAGTCATGTCAGACACCGTATTGCCGGGTGCCAGAACCTTTATTGAAAAGCAATCGATGGTGGCCGTAGCCTGCGTCGACGCAGCCGGAAAGAGCTGGGCCTCCTTGATATTCGGAAAACCAGGTTTTCTCAGCACGCCCAACGGCACCAGCATTCGCATTGCATTGACAAGCAATCAACGCGAGCCGAGCGACCCGGTGTGGGAGCACCTGCATATTGACTCAAGGCTTGGGCTTCTCTTTATTGAACTGGGTACCCGCCGGCGCTACCGGGTGAATGGCACTGTGACATCGATTGATGAAGCTGCGGTCGAAGTCGCTATCGCTGAGGCTTACCCAAATTGCCCCAAATACATTCAACGCCGACATTTGCGCAGCCAACATGAACTGGCCACTCACCCGGCGCAGAAGGCCGGTCAAGCATTGACTGCATCACTGGCTGACGTGATTCGCCAGGCCGACACGCTGTTCATCGCATCCAACCATGTAGAAGGCCATTTGGATGCATCCCATCGAGGAGGCGCGCCGGGTTTCATCGCCTTTATCAACAACGATACGCTGCGCATCCCCGATTACCAGGGCAATAGCTTATTCAACACGCTAGGCAATTTGCACCTGAATCCGCAATGCGGTTTGGTCATTCCAGACTTCGCTGGCAATCAGCTTTTGCATCTCAATGGCCGGGCAGTCTTGCATTGGGATATCGCGGACGAAGCCGGCCTCAGCGGCGGCACTCATCGTTTCTGGGATTTCCACATTGATGCATGGCGCTTGCGCGAACTGCCTCTTAGCCTTGAGTGGGAATACCTTGACGCTTCACCGTTCAACCCCTCGGTTGCCATCTAGGGTCTGACTTTATGGACTACCTTGTTTCAGAAGTGATTTCTCACGGCAGCGACGTCAAGGAGTTCCGGCTGCGTCACCCCTTGGGCCTTGCTTTGCAGCCCTGGCAAGCTGGCGCGCATCTGAAGCTGAACCTGCCAGGGGTCGATGGCGAGGTGATTGTTCGGCACTATTCAATGATCGGAATGCCCGGCCCGGCCACCGAATACCGCATCGCAGTACTACGCGACGCGAACGGTCGCGGCGGCTCTCTGCACATCCACGAGCAAGTCCAGGTCGGCCAGACCATCAACATTGACGGCCCATTCAATAGTTTCAATTTCAGCGCGGGCAATGCACGGACCTTGCTGATAGGCGGCGGGATAGGTATTACGCCGCTGGTCTCGATGGCTTACCAACTCGAGCATTTGAAACAACCGTTTGAACTCCATTACCTGGCCCGCTCACGCGAGCGCATGGCCTTGCTGGAGGAGTTGCAAGCACTTCGCCACGCAACCATTTACCTCTACTCGCCCGAAAGCGGCAACGCGATGCCGAATTTGGCTGAACTGCTGGGCGCATACAGCGCAAATGATGCAATGTATGCATGCGGCCCAGTGCCGCTATTGAATGCCCTTAGAGACCATGGCGCTCAACAAGCCTGGCCGCTCAAGGCTCTGCATTTTGAAAGCTTCGGGGCGCGCGCGAATGCCGGTGACAAGGCGATCAGCGTGCATCTTGCCCAAACCGGCGTGACGATCGAGGTTAGCCCGGGCGTATCCATTCTTGATGCCCTGATCAAGGCCGATGTCTTTGTCGCGTTTGACTGTAAGCGCGGTGAGTGCGGCAATTGCTACAGCAGCGTGTTGGAAGGCGCCCCAGAACATCGCGACGTCTGTTTGACACCGGCACAGCGAGCTCAGGGCATGTGCACCTGCGTTTCCTGGAACAGCACTGAGCGCTTGGTGCTTGATCTTTGAGGCATCGGGCTTGAGCAACGACAGACTCTATTTGATTTCCGTCTTTGTGGCGGTGGTGGCCGCCAATGGATTTGCCGGCGCAGCACGCAAACTCGGTATCTCGCCTCCGGCCGTGACCCGAGCCATCGCCGAGTTGGAAAATCAACTCGGCGTGCGCTTGCTGATTCGAACGACCCGAGTGGTGCGTGTGACCGAGGCAGGAGCGCGTTATGTGGAGGACTGTCGGCGTATTCTTTTAACTTTGGCCGAAGCCGACGAGGCAATTGGCGGCATGCATGGGCATCCCAAAGGCAAATTGATTCTGACTGCTCCGGTCCTATTCGGCAGCCGGTTTGTAACTGCCATCGTCAGCGAATACCTGCAGCGCTACCAAGACGTCAGCGTGAGCTGCATGTTCTTGGATCGGCTCGTCAATTTGATGGACGAAGGTGTCGACATTGCGGTCCGCATTGGCGAATTGCCTGATTCGTCGATGCAAGCCATCCAGGTTGGCAAGATCAGACGATTGATTTGCGCTTCACCTACTTATTTGGAGCGTCATGGAGTCCCAACATCGCCCGACGACTTATCAGGGCACAGCATCATTTCGGCGAGTGGCGCATCCACCTCGCTTGAGTGGCGCTTGCGCGAGGCGGGCAAGATGAGAGTCGTCAAACTGAATG
This sequence comes from Roseateles oligotrophus, assembly GCF_025717515.1. Lineage (GTDB taxonomy): Bacteria > Pseudomonadota > Gammaproteobacteria > Burkholderiales > Burkholderiaceae_C > Paucibacter_A > Paucibacter_A oligotrophus. The sequence continues at coordinate 302,188 of NZ_JAJIRN010000006.1, read as the reverse complement.
CTCGCATGGCCACCACAACAAACGACTCAGCGATTGTTGCCGCGGCCGCAGGCCTAGGCTTGACTCGGCTGATGTCATATCAAGCGGTTGATCAGCTTCGCAGTGGTCTGCTCAAGGCCGTTTTGGTCGAGTTCGAGCCTGAAGCACTTCCTTTGAATTTGCTGCATCGTGAAGGGCGCATGGCGTCACCCAAAGCCCGCGCGTTCTTGGACTTGGCAATCGAGCGATTGCGCAACGATCCAGCTTTGAGTTAGGCAATTTTTAGATCCCCGGTTTGTTCTGAATAGGGGTGAACTCGCGGTTCAAACAAAGCTTCGCGCCCGCCTTCAGATGGCATGACACAGACGCTGGAGCAGCAACTCAGGCAGATCGGCGCCGATGCCATTCTGGGACGTCACATCCTCTCATGCAGAACCATCCCTGTTGCACGCTCACGGGTGAGTTGTTGCGCAAGAAAACCGTCGCGGGAAAAACTCAAGCGGACGACGCTTGGCCACATTGTTCCGACTACAGCATTGGTGAATTGACGCCGATGGTGATTCCCTGTTTCGTCGCGATCCAAGATAGTTCAGGCACTTGCTGCAAGGTTCGCAGCCAATTTTTGAATAACCGTTGAACAGCACAGATCTATGAGTCGCATCACCATCCTCGAATACACCCAGGCCAATGCCGAGCAGCAAGCACTGCTTGAGTCCATCCGACTTCAACACGGCAAGGTGCCCAACCTCTTTGGCGTGCTGGCGAATTCGCCGGTCGCCCTGCAGTCCGTTCTGGGCTTACGCGGTGTGGTGAGTGGCGGCTCCTTGACGCCGCAAACTCGCGAGCGTATTGCCCTCGCTTTGGCTCAGCAAAACGCTTGTGAATACAGCTTGGCAGTTCATACAGCGAATGGCCGCAAGGTGGGCTTGACCGGTGACGAAATTGCCTCCAACCGGGCTGGAGATAGCGAAGACGCGAGGGCATCGGTAGCTGTAAGGCTGGCCCGCAGCTTGTCTCAACACAAGGGCGAGATCAGCTCCGGAGAGTTGATTGAAGCCCGCGAGGCGGGCTATAGCGATTCCGACATTGTCGAGATCATCATCCATGTGGGTTTGAGCTTGCTGACCAATATCTTGGGCAAAGCCAGTCGTATCGAGGTCGACTTCCCCAAAGTCGCGCTATACACCCTTTGAATTGCAAAACCCATTCCATTTCGCCAAACACATTTGCACGAAGCCACCAATACGTCACACGCATGCGCAACCTGGGGCAAATCCGTCCACAGGGGGCGTTATGAACGAAGTCGGACCTCAGCGGGTTGCAAATCAAGCTCGAAACGTCGAAATGGACCGCGAATATTCCGGATCACGAAACTTTTGATTCAAGCGTTCCGTTTGCAATGGGCGGCTGTTTTTTAGCGCTTGGTATTCAAGCAGCCTGCTAAGGCCGTCTAAATCCTCATCTCTCGCCTTGGCATTCGATTCTGTCAACACTGCCTGGTATTTTTGGCGGCATTTTGCTTGGCGCTGCTCGGAAGTCCCACTTCAAAATTTGACTGAATTTGTGGGAACAGCAGAATGGAATCTTGGCCGGGTCTCCTCGGCTGTCAATTGCTTGCTGGGCCGATTGGAAATATTTTTTCTAGCGCGCTGAAACTTGCATCAGTACCCGAAGCGGGCCTTATAGCTCAGCGGCGCGATGCGGCGGGCGCTGTAGTCAATGCCGCTGAACGCGGCGTAGTCGGCCAAGCTGCGTTCGGCGCCTAAGCCATAGCGGCCTAAGTCATGGCCGTGCCACAAGAGATTGGCCAAGCGGATGTTGGCTGCGTCGCTCAGTACGCCGGAGCGAACGCGACGCTGTTGGTCCAACTCGGGTGACCAATGCATGGCCCGCCCCGAACCGTTTGGGCCCACGTAGTGGTGATAGAGCGGCACGGCGGGCACATGGAAAATGTCCCAGCCACGTGTCCAGGCGCGCAGTGCGAACGCTTGCTCTTCGCCGTGGAAGTACAAAAACGGGTCGTAGGGCAGGGCATTCACCAGTTCGCCCGGCGCAAACAAGCAGCCCGCCGCGATGTGCAGGCCCAGCACCGGCTGCTCGGTGGCCACCGGCACCGCCTCGAAATACAGCACCGGGTTGTCGGCCGTGAACGCACAGTCGGTCTTGACCACATGGGCCAGCACCTGCTTGGCGACCAGTTGCGCGACCGGTTGGCCGTCCTGCATCTGGAACGGGTTGGGGTAGGCGGTGATCAGGCAGCGTGGGTTGATAGCCTGGCAGGCGTGTCCCCAGCGGAGCAGCCGCTCGTCCCAGCCCGGTTCAAACCAAGTGTGCGAGTCCACCTGCAAAAACCAGCGCTCGCCTTGGTAGAGCGACATCGCGATCGCACGTGCCCAGCAGGGACCTCGGGCCTCGAGTGGATGCAGGTGCACCAGGCGCAACTGCTGCGCGTAGGGATCAGGAATATGCAGGCGCAGCTCTGCACTTTGTTGATCGACCACGCCGATGAACACCCGTTCGGGCCGGAGGGCCTGGGTCAGGGCGCTGCGGATGGTGAACTCCAAGAGCGGGTCGCAAAACGACGCGATGCTGATGAAGATGCTGTCCTCGGCTTGGGGATCTGATGCCATTGCGTGCGCTTTGCTCACTCCGGCCGATAGACGGTTTCGCGCCAGTGGTTGACCAGACGCAGGCGCGCCGGACGCACAAGGCTCTCGCGGTCGTGGAATTCATGAATGGGTATGGTCGCGGCGTTTATTTGCTCCACCAGTTGCTTCAAACTCACGGGCGACGGCAAATAGCCGCGCAAGAGAAAGATCGACACCGAGCGGCAGTTGTCCCAGGCCCAGAGGTCATGCCAGCCCAGATCCCGCTCGCTCCAGACCGATACATGTGCCTCGGAGATGACACCGTCGACGATGCCTTGCAGCACGAACTCGGGCGAAACGACCATCGTGTAGGCGCTGCGATAGGCCAAAAAATTAAGTAGATCCAGGCCTGCACTCTTGGGCATATGTTCGATGCAGTTGCCCAGAATTGCCAAATCATATTGGCGGTCGAGGGCCTGGTTTTGCCAGTCGGCCGCGGTGCCGATATGCAGCTCGTGATAGAGCTCGCGCAGGCCGAATCGTTCGATATAACTACTTTCTGCCTCAATGGCGCTGCGCTTGCAGTCGGGCTTGAGGCGGCTCAGCAGTTGGCCATACTTGCCCGCCCCGCAACCGATATCGAGGGCAGATTGCGGGGCTATCGCGGCAATGAGTTGTTCCACTAGGGAATCGAAGACGACAAAGGATCCGGGCATCGAACCATTGTCGGGAATTCATGTGACGGAAGTTTGACGGCAATGCTAGCTTGTCGGGCGTGAATCCGTTGGGGCCGCTCTTTCAATGGCTGAGTCGATTTTTGGCAGCGCCAGGCTGAAACAAACGGGTCTTGGTGATTTTGCGCCGACTCATGTTGACTGACTCAGTCGCGTTGTTCGTTTAAGTCAGTTTACGGATGACCGGCGGATAGTCGAAGAACCGTATTAGGCGAGACCTGCTGTGCGGCCAGGATTGTCCAATCGGGGCGAAGGGGCCATTCCATTTTGGTGCGAATTCTGCGAGCCGGCGCTCGACCTCGGTGGCGGTTGCGTGAATCAATCGCAAATCGGCCGCCACTTGCTTGGGCTGCATTCATTTCACGAAGTTCAAGCTGTGGCGCACCATGTGCACGAGGCAGAGTTGCTACTTCGTTTGTGGTTGCGCCGTCTCAATCGCCTCAGGAAAGCCCCGAGCTCCAGAATAGATTTCGCGCCCGTTCTTGCGGATGATCCGTGCTTGCTTGGGGGTAATCCCCTCCGATTGATGGGAAGGGTGTCTTTTAGAATATTGCTGCACTCGCACAATACTGGAAATACCGACAGCCCTGCTTGGCAGAGGGTTCCAAACGCATAGCCTGATGCTATGTTGCCAACCGATTCGAAGAGGAGTTTTCCATGGTCACTGCCCGCAAAAAAGCCGCAGGAGGCGCGGCGGGACAAACGGAGGGCGATCAGCCTGCAGGCGTTCGTGTGCTCAAGAAGTATCCGAATCGGCGGCTCTATGACACTCAAACCAGTAGCTACATCACCCTGGCCGATGTCAAAAAGATGGTCTTTGCTGGCCAGGCCTTCGAGGTGCGTGATGCCAAAACGGCCGAGGATCTGACGCGCAGCATCCTCTTGCAGATCATTCTGGAAGAAGAGACCGGCGGTGTGCCGATGTTCAGCACCGCGGCGCTGGAGCAGATCATTCGCTTTTACGGCCATGCGATGCAGGGCGTGATGGGTGACTATCTGGAGAAGAATGTGCAGAGCTTTGGCGACCTGCAAACCAAGTTCGCCGAACAGAGCCAGGGCCTGGCCTTCAGCCCCGAGTTGTGGACACAGTTTCTGGGCGCTCAGGCACCGATGATGCAAGGCTTGATGGGAGGCTATGCCGAGCAGTCGAAGAGCTTGATCTCGCAAATGCAGGAAAAGATGCAGGAACAGATGCAGCAGGCGTCGAGCTTGTTTCCTGGCATGGCGGGCATTCCGGGCATGCCTGGCTTCCCGAAAAAGTAGGCAATAGCGGGGTTTTGGCGAGGCCTGCTCGGGATGAGCGAAAATCCCGCCATGAACACAATCAATACAAGCGGCACAGCGGCCGCAGCCGCCAGCCCGGCCCCCAAGATCGGTTTCGTATCCCTGGGTTGCCCCAAGGCCTTGACCGATTCCGAGCTGATCCTGACGCAGTTGCGCGCCGAAGGCTACGAGACCTCCAAGACCTTTGCCGGCGCCGACCTGGTGATCGTCAACACCTGCGGCTTCATTGATGATGCGGTGCGGGAGAGTCTGGACACGATTGGCGAGGCGCTGGCCGAAAACGGCAAGGTCATCGTCACCGGTTGTTTGGGCGCCAAAGCCGGCGCGAGTAGCCCGGATGCGGGTGGCTTGGTGCGCGAGATGCACCCCAGCGTCTTGGCCGTGACCGGCCCGCACGCGACGCAAGAGGTGATGGACGCCGTGCATCTGCATGTGCCCAAGCCGCATGACCCCTTTCTCGACCTGGTGCCCGAGTCACGCGGCATTGCCGGTATCAAGCTGACGCCCAAGCACTACGCCTACCTGAAAATCAGCGAGGGCTGCAACCACCGTTGCACCTTCTGCATCATCCCCAGCATGCGCGGCGACCTGGTGTCGCGGCCGATCGGCGATGTCTTGAACGAGGCGCGCGCCTTGTTCGAGTCGGGCGTCAAGGAGTTGCTGGTGGTCAGCCAGGACACCAGCGCCTACGGGGTCGATGTCAAGTACCGCACCGGTTTCTGGGACGGCAAGCCGGTCAAGACCCGCATGCTGGACCTGGTCGCGCAGATGGGCGAGATGGCCAAGACTTACGGCGCCTGGGTGCGCCTGCACTATGTCTACCCCTATCCGCATGTGGACGAGGTGCTGCCGCTGATGGCCGAAGGGCTGATCCTGCCTTATCTCGACGTGCCGCTGCAGCACGCCCATCCCGATGTGCTCAAGCGCATGAAGCGCCCGGCCAGCGGCGAGAAGAATATGGAGCGCATCTTGCGCTGGCGCGAGATTTGCCCCGACATCGTCATCCGCTCGACCTTTATCGCCGGCTTCCCCGGTGAGACCGAGGCCGAGTTCCAGTACCTGCTGGACTTCATGAGCGAGGCGCGCATTGACCGTGCCGGTTGTTTCGCCTATTCGCCGGTCACCGGCGCCACGGCCAACGAACTGCCCGGCGCGCTGCCGCAGGAATTGCGTGAAGAGCGTCAGGCTCGTTTCATGCAAATCGCCGAGGCCGTGTCGGTAGACAAACTGCGTTCGCGTATCGGCTCGACCATGCAGGTCTTGGTCGACTCCGCGCCGGCGATGGGTCGCAAGGGCGGCGTCGGTCGGACCTATGCCGATGCGCCCGAGATCGACGGCACCGTGCGTTTGGCAGCGCCACAAAAGGCCAGCAAGATCCTTAAGGTGGGCGAGTTCACCAAGGCCAAGATCGTTGCGACCGAAGGGCATGATTTGATCGGCATCCCGGTCTGATTCGGTTTCTTGTATCAAACGGGCTGCGGCCCGTTTTCTTATTTCTGGACGGAGCAATCACTTGAGCAAACGCGCCATCTCGACGGATCAAATTCATCATCCTTATCGCGCTCCCGAGGGCTGGGACGCATTTCCGCCCGGCGTCTTCAAGGCGTCCACGGTGCTGTTCAAGAATACCGCCGACCTGCACCAATACCGGCCCCGCGATGGGCTCAGCTACCGCTACGGCCTGCACGGCACGCCGACCAGCTACACGCTTGGCGCACGCATCGCCAGCCTGGAGGGCGCCAAGCATTGCTTGCTGGTGCCCAGTGGTTTGGCTGCGGTGACGCTGGTCAGCTTGGGGTTGCTGCGGCCCGGTGACGAGGTGCTGGTGCCCGATAACGTCTACGGGCAAAACCGCTATCTGAGCGAATCGTTTTTGCCGCAGTTCGGCGTTACGTACAAATTCTATGACCCGCTTGATGCCGAAGGGTTCAAGGCGCTGTTGACGCCAAAGACCAAGTTGGTGTGGTTGGAGGCGGCCGGCTCGATCACGCTGGAGTTTCCCGACTTGCTCGGTCTGCTGGCGGCTTGCAAAGCCCATGGCGGCGTGATCACCGCACTCGACAACACCTGGGGCTCGGGCGTCGCCTTCAATCCGTTTGAGATTGCGCCAGGCGTCGGAGTCGATATCTCCATGCAGGCGCTGACCAAGTACCCGTCCGGTGGCGCCGATGTGTTGATGGGTTCGGTCTGCACACGCGATTTTGCCCTACACGAGCGGCTCAACTATGCGCACGAACATCTCGGTTATGGCCTGGGTCAAAACGATGTGGAAATGGTTTTGCGCGGCCTGCCTACGCTGGAATTGCGTTACCGCGCGCAAGACGCGACGACGCGCGCGCTGGCTGCCTGGATGCAGGCTCAGCCGCAAGTGGCGCAGGTTTTGCACCCGGCCTTGCCTGACTCGCCTGGCCATCAGTATTGGTTGCAGACCAGCATGGCCGGCGCGGCTTGCTTGTTCTCTGCGGTGTTCAAGCCAGAGTACGGCGCGCGCCAGGTGGATGCATTTGTCGATGCGTTGGAACTGTTCGGCATCGGCTACTCATGGGCCGGGCCAATGAGTTTGGCTGTGCCCTACGACTTGAGTCGCAGCCGAAATTTGAGCCGCACATTTGCCGAGGGTGTGGTTGTGCGCTTCGCCATCGGCCTGGAGGCCGAGGCCGATTTGCGTGCCGATCTGGCGCGGGCGCTGGCGCTGCTTTAGTCTCGGGAAGGGGCTTTGGCAGCGTGCCGCATCAACTGCCCCTTTTAGCGAAAGTGGCAGCCAATCTGCTTCGCAGCTTAGGTCTTCGACTTTGATGCGTGCCGCATCAATTGCCCCTTTTCTTTCTCCCAGTCGCGTTTTTTCTCGGTGTTGCGCTTGTCATGCTCGGCCTTGCCCTTGGCCAGGCCAATCTCGACCTTGACGTAGCTGCCCTTGAAGTGCAGGTTCAACGGCACCAGGGTGAAGCCTTTTTGCTCGATCTTGCCAATCAGACGGCGGATGTCTTCGCCTTTGAGCAAGAGCTTCTTGATGCGGTCGGCCAGCGGGCTGATATGGGTCGAGGCGTTGCGCAGCGGGTTGATGCGGCAGCCGATCAAATACATCTCGCCGCCCTTGATCATCACGTAGCCATCGGTCAGTTGGACCTGGCCGGCACGGATGGACTTGACCTCCCAGCCTTCCAACACGATGCCGGCCTCATGCCGTTCTTCGATGAAGTAGTCATAGCGGGCGCGGCGGTTTTCGGCGATAGGGGCGGCCGAAACGGCCGGCTTGGCTTTGGCCGGGGGGCGGAATGACGAGTTGGAGGCAGTGGACATGGAACTCTTATTTTCGGGTGGCTTGGGCGGCGCTGAATTGAGCCGGCCGCGCCAATACAATTCGCCCATTGTATGAAGCATGTAAAAAAATCTGTTCTGCTCTGGTACTCGCCGCGCGAGATGTATGACTTGGTCGTGGGTATCGAGCGCTATCCCGAGTTCTTGCCCTGGTGCGAGCGCGCCGAATTGCTCGAGCAAGAAGACGAGGGCGTGACCGCGCGCCTGTCGCTGGCCTATGCCGGCGTGCGCCACGCTTTCACCACTCGCAACAGCCATGAAGTCGACCGGCGCGTCAGCATGCGTCTGGTCGACGGCCCTTTTTCCTTGTTGGACGGCGACTGGCGTTTTCTGCCCTTGGTCAAGCCGGGTGGTAATGCGGAAGGCGAGGTTGCCTGCAAGATCGAGTTCGATCTGCGCTACGCCTTCTCTAGCGTGGCGCTGGAGGCGGTGGTCAGCCCCGTGTTTGACCGCGTCGCCAATACCTTTGTCGATCGCTTCGTTCAGCGTGCCGAGGCGGTCTATGGGCCTCGCTGAAGCGCCGGGGCTTGATATCCAGGTTGAGCTGGTCTGGAGCCCGCAGGCCGGCGACGTCAGGCAACGGCTGTTGACAGTTGCCGCCGGCGCCTCGATCGAGCAGGCGCTGCGCGCTTGTCCGGACTTTGCCGATCAACTGCCTCGCCTGGGTGTCTTGAAGATTGGTGTTTGGGGGCGGCTGCAACCCCTGTGCACGCCGCTGCGCGAGCGCGACCGCATCGAGGTTTATCGCCCCTTGACGGTTGATCCGAAAGAATCGCGCCGCCTACGTTTTCGCAAGGGCAGCGCGCGCGTGGCCTCTAGGCATCGGCCGCTGGGTGGAAAAATAGGCCTTTAGCGGCACTCGCTGTCAATGATGCTGCGGGTGCGCTGCATCTCTTCGGCACGCTGGCGATCATCGATGACGATGGGTTCGCCCTTGTCGTTATTGCGGGTCAGGCGCACGCCGTCTTGCAGCAGCTTCATATTTTCTTTGGCTCGCACGCAGTTGTCGCGCCGCTGCTCGGCCAGTTTGGCTTCGTTCTCTTTTTGCCGCGCCTGCACATCCTTGTCTTGCTGCTTCTCGCGTGCCTGGCGCTCTAGCTCGGCCTTGCTTGGCCCGCTGGCAGCGGTGGCCGCTACGCTTGCTGCGCTGGCACCATAAGGCCCGACAACGATGCGCGGAGGCTGCTGGCTTTTGGGCCTTTGCAGAATGTCCTTCTCGGGCGTACCTTGGGGTGGCGGCAGGTCACTGAACTGAAGTTTGCCCGCACCGTCGCGCCATTTCCACTGCGCCTGTACTGGCATTGCAATGCAAAGAGCAAGCAGGCCCAGCAGGCCAATGCGTTTGAGGTCAAGAGTGGCGAGTAGATTTGGCATATTTCGAGTGTAGCCTTGACCACCAAAAGTTTGAGGCCTTGCGCGCCTCCGTATAATGCCGCTTTGCGTCTGGAGCTTCCCCTATGCGCCTACTCGGCAAAGCGCTCACCTTCGATGATGTCCTGTTGGTGCCAGCGTTCTCGCAAGTGTTGCCTCGCGACACCAGTTTAGCCACCCGGCTGTCCCGCAATATCCGCCTCAACCTGCCCCTGGTGTCTGCCGCCATGGACACGGTGACCGAAGCGCGCCTGGCCATCGCCATCGCGCAAGAGGGCGGTATTGGTATCGTCCACAAAAACCTGACGGCTGCGCAGCAAGCGATCGAGGTTGCTCGGGTCAAGCGCTACGAGTCGGGCATCGTGCTCGAGCCCTTCACCATCACACCTACCACCACGGTGCGTGAAGTGATTGAGTTGCAGCGCCTGCACGGCGTGTCGGGTTTTCCTGTGCTGGACGGCAAAAAAGTCGTTGGCATCGTCACCGGCCGCGATGTGCGTTTCGAGACCCGCATGGATCTGGCCGTCAGCCAGATGATGACGCCGGCCGAAAAGCTGATCACCGTCAAGGAAGGCGCTTCGTTGGAAGAGGCCAAGGCCTTGATGCACAAGCACAAGCTGGAGCGCGTGGTCGTCATCAACGCTAACTTCGAGTTGCGCGGCCTGATGACGGTCAAAGACATCACCAAGCAAACCAGCTTCCCGCTCGCCGCCCGTGATTCGCACGGCAAGCTGCGCGTCGGTGCTGCGGTCGGCTTTGGTGACGACACCGAAGAGCGCGTGACCATGCTGGTCAAGGCCGGCGTCGATGCCTTGATCGTTGATACCGCCCATGGCCACAGTGCTGGCGTGCTGGAGCGCGTGCGTTGGGTCAAGGACAAGTTCCCTGGCGTCGACGTGATCGGCGGCAATATCGCGACCGCCGCGGCCGCCCTGGCGCTGGTGGAGGCGGGCGCCGATGGCGTCAAGGTCGGTATCGGCCCTGGCTCGATCTGCACCACCCGCATCGTGGCCGGTGTTGGCGTGCCTCAGATCACCGCGATCGACAATGTCGCGACCGCCTTGCGCGGCACCGGCGTGCCGGTGATTGCCGACGGCGGCGTGCGCTTCTCGGGCGATCTGGCCAAGGCGATTGCGGCCGGCGCCGATTGCGTGATGATGGGCGGCGCTTTTGCCGGCACCGAAGAGGCGCCCGGCGACCTGATCCTGTATCAGGGCCGCAGCTACAAGAGCTACCGCGGCATGGGTTCGATGGGTGCGATGGCTAAGGGTTCGGCCGACCGCTACTTCCAGGACACTTCGGCCAACAACCCCAACACCTCCAAGCTGGTGCCCGAGGGCATCGAAGGCCAAGTGCCTTACAAGGGTTCGGTGGTGCAGGTGATCTTCCAGATGGCCGGTGGCCTGAAGGCGTCGATGCATTACTGCGGCTGCGCCACCATCGAGGACATGCAGAACAAGGGCGAGTTTGTCGAGATCACCTCGGCGGGCATGCGCGAAAGCCATGTCCACGATGTGCAGATCACCAAAGAGTCGCCGAATTACAGAAGCGAGTAGGCCCCTCGCCCAGGGCATACCTGGTCGGTCCCCCGAGGGGACGAAGGCTGATGCGGGGGCTTGCCCCACATCAGCCTTCAGCGGCCGTCCTTGGGAGCGGCCCGGCGGACGACTCGATGGGGCCTCGGCCCCTTTTTCACATTGAGTAGCAGCAAGGAATTCGATTGAGCAGCGAGACAGAGCCAAGCAAGGTGGCCAAGGGCAGGGTGGCCGGCATGGGTTTCATCATGGTGGCGGTGTTGATCGACATGATCTCGATCGGCCTGATCATCCCGGTCTTGCCGCCTTTGGTGGGCAGCTTCACCAGTTCGGCCGCCAATCACACGCTGGCCTATCTGATGGTGGCCTTTGCTTTCGGCTTTGCCAATTTCATCGGCTCGCCGATTCTGGGCGCCTTGTCCGACCGTTACGGCCGCCGGCCGGTGATGCTGATCGGTTTTTGCGGCCTGGCGTTGAGCTTTTTCGTCACGGCCATGGCCACCGCCTTGTGGATGCTGGTGGCGGTGCGTCTGGTCAGCGGGGCGATGCAGGCCAATGCCTCGGTCGCCAATGCCTATGTGGCCGACATCAGCTCGCCGGATGAGCGCGCCAAGCGCTTCGGTATGCTCGGCGCAGCCTTCGGCATGGGCTTTATTCTCGGCCCGGTGATGGGCGGCATCCTGGGTGCTATCGATTTGCATCTGCCGTTTTATGTGGCAGGTACCTTGGCCTTGATCAACTGGTGCTATGGCTTCTTTGTGCTTCCGGAATCGCTGAAGCCCGAGAACCGTCGGCCCTTTTCTTGGCGGCGCGCCAATCCGGTCAATGCGCTCAAGAAGTTGAGCGGGCTGAAGGGCGTCGGTCCCTTGGTTTTTGTGATCGGGCTGTCGGGTCTGGCGCAGATGATTCTGCAGTCCAGCTGGGTGCTTTACACACATTTCAAATTCGGCTGGGGCCCCAAAGAAAACGGCTGGTCGCTGTTTGCGGTGGGCGTGATGTCGGTGTTGGTGCAGGGCTTTTTGCTGCCGCGCCTGCTGAAAATCTTCACCCCGCAGCGCTTGGTGGTGCTGGGCCTGCTGTCCAGTACGCTGACGAATTTTGTCTGGGGCGCCTCGACGGCGGGCTGGATGATGTACGCCATCATCGGCTTCAATCTGCTCGGCTTTGCCGTCAATGCCGCGATGCAAAGCCTGATCTCGAATGCCGCCGACGCCTCGACGCAAGGCGAGACGATGGGCGCGGTGTCTTCGCTTAACAGCATCATGGCCGTGCTGGCACCGGTGGTCGGGCCGGGGCTGATCTATTTCGTCGCCGATTTCCCTCAGGGTGATTGGCGCATCGGCGCACCGTTCTATTTTTGTGCCGGGCTGCAGGCGCTGTCGCTGATGTTCGCTTGGCGGCATTTCGCCCGCACTCGGTCTGCCGCGCCGGCTGTGGCTTGAATACCAGTTTTAAGAAGAGAGAAAAGCTATGCATGACAAAGTCCTGATCCTCGATTTCGGCTCCCAAGTCACCCAGCTGATAGCCCGCCGCGTGCGCGATGCGGCGGTGTTCTGCGAGATTCACCCGAATGACGTCAGCAACGAGTTCATCCGTGAATTCGCGCCCAAGGCCATCATCTTGTCCGGCAGCCATGCCTCGACCTACGAAGACCACGAGTTGCGCGCGCCGCAGGCGGTCTGGGATCTGGGCGTGCCGGTCTTGGGCATTTGCTACGGCATGTTCACCATGACCGAACAGCTCGGTGGCAAGGTCGAGGCCAGCGACCACCGCGAATTCGGCTATGCCGAGGTGCGCGCCCATGGCCACACCAGGTTACTTGATGGCATCCAGGACCACGCCACGCTGGAAGGGCACGGCATGCTCAAGGTCTGGATGAGCCATGGCGACAAGGTCACCGCGATGCCGCCTGGCTTCAAGCTGATGGCCTCGACACCGAGCTGCCCGATCGCCGGCATGGCGAATGAAGAAAAAGGCTATTACGCGGTGCAGTTCCACCCCGAGGTGACACACACGGTCAAGGGTCAGGAGTTGCTGACCCGCTTTGTGCGCGACATCGCCGGCTGCAAGGGCGACTGGATCATGGGCGACTACATCGAAGAAGCCGTCGCCAAGATCCGCGAGCAGGTCGGTGACGAGGAAGTCATCCTGGGTCTGTCCGGCGGGGTTGACTCCTCGGTCGCAGCGGCGTTGATTCACCGCGCCATTGGCGATCAGCTGACCTGCGTGTTTGTCGACCATGGCCTCTTGCGCTTGAACGAGGGTGCGATGGTGATGGAGATGTTCGCCGGCAAGCTGCACGCCAAGGTCGTTCATGTGCAGGCGGAGGCGCAGTTCCTGGGCCATCTGGCCGGCGTCACCGACCCCGAGCAAAAGCGCAAGATCATCGGCCGCGAGTTCGTCGAGGTCTTCAAGGCAGAGGCGGCCAAGCTCAAGGCAGCGCATGACCATGTCAAGGGCGCTAAATGGTTAGCTCAAGGCACCATCTACCCCGATGTGGTGGAGAGCGGCGGCACCAAGACCAAAAAGGCGATCACGATCAAGAGCCACCACAATGTTGGCGGCCTGCCCGAGCAATTGGGGCTGAAGCTGCTGGAGCCGCTGCGCGAGTTGTTCAAGGACGAAGTTCGCGCCTTGGGCGTGGCGCTAGGCCTGCCGGCCGATATGGTGTATCGCCACCCCTTCCCGGGCCCCGGTCTGGGCGTGCGGATTCTGGGCGAGGTCAAGCGGGAATATGCCGACCTCCTGCGCCGGGCGGACGCCATCTTCATCGAAGAGTTGCGCGGCTGGAAGGATGCCGAATCCGGCAAGAACTGGTACGAGCTGACCAGCCAGGCCTTCACCGTCTTCTTGCCGGTCAAGAGCGTGGGCGTGATGGGCGACGGCCGCACCTACGACTATGTGGTGGCGCTGCGTGCGGTGCAGACCAGCGACTTCATGACGGCCGACTGGGCCGAACTGCCTTATGGTCTGCTGAAAAAGGTGTCGGGTCGCATCATCAACGAGGTGCGCGGCATCAACCGGGTCACCTACGACGTGTCGAGCAAGCCTCCGGCAACGATCGAGTGGGAGTGATTCAAATCGAGGGAGACTGAGCCATGCGCGCTGCTTTGAGCATTCTGGGTCTGGTGATCGCTTTTGCGATCGTGATGGGCATGATGAAGAAGCAGGCGCAGCAATTGCAGGCGCCGACTTCGGTTGGGGCGGCATCGGCGTCGACCGCGACCCCTGACGCGGTGCGCCGGCAGTTGCAGCAAGCCGCGCAGCAGGCTGCTCAGCGGGCGTCCGAGGCCATGCCTTGATCGATCTGACCCCCGGTCAGGTGATGCCGAGCAGCGCCACCGACGAATTCGCGATGCGCATTGCGCTCGACCAGGCGCAGAACGCCTGGTTGGCCGGCGAGGTGCCGGTCGGCGCCGTCGTGATGCGTGCGGGCCAGGTGATTGCCACCGGCTATAACCGGCCCATCACCACGCATGACCCGACCGCGCATGCCGAGATCGTGGCTTTGCGCCATGCCGCCACCTTGCTGGGCAATTACCGTTTGCCGGAATGCGAGCTTTTCGTGACGCTGGAGCCTTGCGCGATGTGCGCGATGGCGATGCTGCATGCGCGCATCAAGCGAGTGGTGTTCGCCGCCACCGACCCCAAGACCGGCGTGGCCGGCTCGGTGCTCAATCTATTTGATCAGCCGCAACTCAATCACCACACCTGTATTCAGGGCGGTGTGCTGGCCGAACCCTCGGCGCAGCTCTTGCGCGAGTTTTTTGCCCAGCGCCGCGAGGCCGCGCGCGAACGTCGAGCCGCCCTACGTGCCTTGGCTCAATCGCCTGTTGAACCCATCCCCACCGGCGACGTGACGCATCTCGATGTGTTGCCGGATTTCACTGTTACGGACCATCCATCATGAGCAACTCACTGACCCTCTACACCCCGGCCGGCGTGCTGGCCAAGGCCCAGCCGATCAAGCGCGCCGCCAAACGCCTGGCCAAGCTTGGCTTCGAGGTCAGCATTGACGAAGCGGCCTTCGACAAGCACCAGCGCTTTGGTGGTGACGACGACACCCGCCTCGCCGCTATCCACCGCGTCGCGGCTGCGGCCCCCAGCGTGGCGCTGGCCACGCGTGGCGGCTACGGCCTGACCCGTTTGCTGGACCGCATCGATTGGAAGCTGCTGGCCAAAAGTGTGGAGCAGGGCACCCGCTGGGTCGGGCAGAGCGACCTGACCGCCTTGCAGTTGGGGCTACTCACGCATGCCAAGGCCCCGCACGTGGTCAGCTGGTCCGGCCCGCTGGGGGTGGATTTTGGCCGCTCGGACAAAGACGGCGGCGTTGACGATGTCACGCAGGACTGTTTCACCGAGGCGATGAGCGGGCAGTTGGAGGCGGTGGGCTTTCGCACCGAAAAGGGTTTTGACGGCCTGTGCCTGCGTGGCCAGCTCTGGGGCGGCAATCTGTGCATGGTCAATTCGATGCTGGGTACCGCGCATTTCCCGCGCATCAAGGGCGGCGTGCTGTTCCTGGAAGATATCAACGAACACCCCTACCGGGTCGAACGCAGCCTTTTGCAGTTGGCGCAAGCGGGCGTGTTGGACGCGCAAAAGGCCATCGTGCTGGGTGACTTTGGTGGTTGGCGTGCCTCGCCGCTGGACCGGGGCTATGACCTGAAGTCGGCCATCGCTGCGGTGCGCGCCGTCACCAAGACGCCGATCCTGACCGGCCTGCCTTTCGGTCATGTCGACACCAAGGTCTGCCTGCCCGTCGGCGCCAAGGTTGATCTGGTGGTGCAAGGGCGTAATGTGCTACTTGGCTGGCAGAACGATCCGCTGCTCAAGCATGAGCATGAGCATGGTGACGCTGGCGAGCATTCGCACGCGCAATGAGTTCTATCGAGCGGCGCGGGCGTTCTATTGCGCTGCGCGTTGAAACTCGATGAAACCTTTTGGGTTTGCAAGCGAGACCAGTTCCGCCAAGCTGCCGGCTGCGGCCAATGCGCGGCCGCAGCCGGCGACGGCAGCCGGAAGTCGTTCGCCATGGCCCTTTGATCCGAATTTGTTTTTTGCAAATATATTTACCGTCGTTTCGTGGCAACGTTTTGTGCATTTGAAACATCAAATTTCACAGGGTAAACGCTCGCTTTGGGGGGTGAATTAAGTCATAGAGCGATCTCTAAGGGAGATCACGGGGGTGCCTTTTCGGCGCACGGCAGGACACTGGAATCACCGAATGCAGAGCCGAACATGCTCCCGCAAGGTGTTGGGCCCAGCTTGGCTTGTCCTGTCCTGTGTACGCATCAATACACAACCCCCAGTTCTTCTATTACGGAGTTCACAATGTTCCAAAGAAAACGCATCAATGTCGCGGTCTTGTTGGCCTTGGGCAGCGCGCTGTCCGGCGTCGCAATGGCCCAGGAAAGCCTGCAACGGGTCGAAGTGACCGGTTCGCGCATCCGCACCATCGACACCGAAAGCACCAGCCCGATCATCGTGCTGAGCGCCGAGTCGATCCGGGCCGACGGTATCCGTACCGCCGAGGGCTTGTTGAATAATCTGCCTCAGGTGATGGCCGACTTTGGCGGCTCGGTCTCCAACGGCGCCTCGGGCACCGCGACCGTCAATTTGCGCAATCTGGGTTCAAGCCGGACCCTGGTCCTGATCAATGGTCGGCGCATGCCGGCCGGTAGCCCGCGCAATGTGGCTGCCGACTTGAATCAAATCCCCGTCTCGATGATTCAGCGCGTTGAAGTGCTGACCGGTGGCGCCTCGGCCGTGTACGGTGCCGACGCGGTAGCCGGCGTGGTCAACTTCATCTTGAAGGATAACTTCCAGGGCGTTGAGGTCGACGGTAGCTACCAGTTCTTCAACCACCAGCAAGGCAATTCGGTCGCCAGCATTGTTGAGGCGCGCGGTTTCGCATTGCCAGGCAACAAGAGCGCCGACGGCAAGGTGCGTGAGTTCAACCTGACGATGGGCGGCAACTTTGCCGACAACAAGGGCAATGCCACCATCAACTTCACCCGCAACCAAACCGATGCTTTGCTGCAGTCGGAGCGCGACTTTTCGTCTTGCGCACTGAATCCAGCCGGCGCGACCTTCACTTGCGGTGGCTCCAGTACCAGCTACCCGGGCCGCTTCTTCCTCAATACCGGAAGTCGCACCGTTGCAGATGCGAATGGAACTACGCGTCCTTTTAAAGCCGCCACCGATGTATTCAACTTCGGCCCGACCAACTACTTTCAGCGCCCCTCAACGCGCTATTCGGTCACGGCTTCCGCCCATTTCGACATCAATGACAAGGTACGCGTTTACACGCTAAATTCCTTCCACGATGACAACACCGTGGCGCAGATTGCGCCTAGCGGTTTGTTCGGCACCGACTTTTCCGGCGTCAATTCGATCAAATTCGAGAACCCATTGTTGTCCGCTGATTGGAAGGCGCAGTTGCACGCCTCCAACCAGGAGGCAGATACGCCAACGACTTTCAACAAGCCCGGTGACACTGCGGACCTGCAGATCGCGCGCCGTAACGTTGAGGGCGGCGGGCGGCAGGACCACATTCGCCACACCTCTTACCGCACTGTGACCGGTGTCAAGGGTGATATCGGTGCTTGGTCCTATGACGCATTTGCCCAGATCGGCAAGGTGATCTACCAAGAAACGTACAAGAACGACTTCTCGACAGTCCGTATTCAGCGCGCGATGGACGTGGTGGCGGATAAGGATGGCAAACCGGTTTGCCGCAGCTTCGCCAGTGGTGTCGACCCAAACTGCGTGCCTTATAACATCTGGTCACTGGGCAAGGTTGATCCTGCGGCGGTGAAGTATTTGGCCACCCCCGGCTTTCAAAAGGGCTACACCGAGCAGCAAGTGCTCGGTGCCAGCTTGGCCGGTGATTTGACCGAATACGGCATCAAGCTGCCAACCGCCAAGAGCGGTGTGGGTGTGGCTTTTGGTTTGGAGCGCCGTACCGAGCGCTTGCAACTTGAGACGGATGCGGCCTTCACCAGCGGTGACCTGGCGGGCCAGGGCGGCCCAACCATTGGTACCGAGGGTGAGTATTCGGTGACCGACATTTTTGGTGAGGTGCGGGTACCAGTGTTTGAGCGCATGCCTTTGGCCTATGCGCTGAATCTGAATGCCACCTATCGCCACTCTAACTACAGCACCGGCCCGAAGACCAATACCTGGGGTTCCGGCCTGGATTGGTCGCCCATCAAGGAGGTCAAGGTTCGCGGTAGCTACCAAGTTGCGGTTCGCGCGCCCAATGTGGTCGAGTTGTTCTCGTCCCAGGCGGGTGGTTTGTTCAACATGGAGTCGGATCCTTGCGCCGGCGATAAGCCTACTGCCACCGCTGCTCAATGCGCCAACACCGGCGTGACTGCGGCGCAATACGGCAAGATTGTGGACAGCACGGCGGGTCAGTACAACGGCCTGTTCGGCGGTAACCCCTTGCTGGAGCCCGAGACATCAAATTCGATGACCTTTGGTGTGATTTTGAATCCGATCAAGGACATGACCTTCTCGGTGGACTATTTCGACATCCAGATCGAAAAAGCGATCGGCAGCTTGCCGCCGGACGGCTCGGTGAATGAGTGCTTGAACACTGGCAATCCAGCCTATTGCAAGCTGATCACCCGTGACAGCAAGGGTACGCTGTGGCTGTTGCCGCAAGCGCAGGTGATTTCGACCAATATCAACGTGGCCAAGATCGGCACCAAGGGCGTCGACTTCGGCCTGGACTATGGCATGCGCATGGGCGACATGGGTAAGCTGGACTTCAGCGTGATGGGAACCTATCTGTTGGAGGCCAAGGCCGAAACGCAGCCGGGCAAGGGTGCTTTTGATTGCGCCGGCTACTTCGGTACCACCTGCGGCAACCCGGCTCCAACATGGCGCCACAAATTGCGCGGCACATGGACGGCGCCGTTCGGCTTGTCGACCACGCTGACATGGCGCTATTTCGGTAACGCCAAAAATCAGCTGACCAGCGACGACCCGCAATTGCATGGAGACGTGGCAGAAAGTCAGTCCAACATCAAGGCTGTCAGCTATCTTGACTTGGCTATGGGCTATAAGCTCACCAAGAACATCACGCTCAGCGCCAGCATCAACAACTTGCTGGACAAGGATCCACCGGTCTTGAATACGGGTGCTCCGTTCGGTAACGGCAACACCTATCCGGTCGTCTATGACGCGCTGGGCCGTCGGGTTACCTTGGGCTTTAACGCCAAGTTCTAAACCTCGGTCTGTAGTGACAAAGCCCATGCAATGCATGGGCTTTTTTGTGCTCAGATGTTTTGTAATTTAGGGTGACAAATAAGTGAAAACCCTAGGGCAATGGGGATGTTGGACCTTGCTGATACCAGTAAAATACCAGACGGAAGAAGGCTTGATGCCGCTTGGTAACTCTGGTCGGTGCTGGGCTCTTCTTCGGGAAATCCCCATGATCGAGTGGCTTTCGAACTCGTTTATGATCCGGGGCGCTGAAGATTTGAGCTCTTGCTGCAAGCTGCAAGTAAGGCTCTGGCCTTCGGTGAGGCCCGCGGCCCAAAGCTGACGGGCATTTTTTTTGAAGTGGCAATCGGTCGACTTGAGTCGTCTTGTGGTCTTGCTGTGATGGCGAGGTCGCTGCGGCGAGCAAGTAGATGAAAGCCTCAGGTTCGAGACGGGCACTGCGCAGAGCGGAATATTGCTCTCGCGTCTTGATGGAAGAATTTCGCAGTCTTATGAAGGAGCGCGCATGAACTTTGCGCAGGAGAAGAACGGCTCGTCACGTTTCATGGGTTTCGGCATCGTGGTTTTGATCCACGTGTTGCTCGTGTGGGCGATTGCCAGTGGTTTGGCCCGCAAGGCGGTTGAAGCCGTGACGGGTCCAATCGAGACCAAGGTGATTGAAGAGAAGGTCAAGCCGCCAGAGGAGATCAAAAAGATCGAATTGCCGCCGCCTGATCTGAAGGCTCCACCACCGCCATTTATTCCGCCACCTGAGTTCCAGGTGACCGCGCCAGCACCACCGGCGCCTGCGATCGCGTCGACCCAGGTCGCGCCTCCGCAGCAGCAAGTGCGCGCAGCGCCGCCGCCGGTCGTAGCGGCGCCGCCTGCACCTGCACCTGCACGTACCGGTCCGGTCAAGGCGGGTATGGTTTGCACCAAGATGGGCAAGCCAGAAGTGCCATCGGTGAACTGGAGCGGCGAAGCCTTGTTCCGGGTCGTGGCAACGGTCAAGTCGGGTCGTGTCTCTGGCATCGAAGTGCAGAGCCTGCGCAGCGGTGTTGACCGTAAGGCTCAGCGAGCGCTGGTTGCAGCGATCGAGGAAACCTTGCGCGATACCTATGAATGCCCAGGTGACCACGTGTTCGAACAAGAGTTCCAATTCAAGATCGAATAAGAACTCGCTAAGTCCTCATCTATGGGGCCGGATCATCCTCTGGCCTTGTTTTTCTCAATCTGATTCCGATTTCATCCGCAGGAGCTGACTCCATGATCTCTCGTATTTCCGGCCTGTTCGCCGCTATCGCTTTTGCTACGGCCATGGCCGTTTCCCCAGTCCACGCTCAAGAAGCCAAGCCAGCCGACGCTGCCTCGGCGGTTGTTGAAGGTGCCGCACCGGCTGCCGAAGCCGCCGCTCCGCTGGCTGCTGCAGCCGCCAAGCCTGTGGACAATCCATATGGCCTGAAGGCCATGTTGGAGCACGGCGACTTCGTGTCCAAGGGCGTGTTGGCCTTGCTGGTCATCATGTCGATGGGCAGCTGGTACATCCTGATCACCAAGCTGTGGGATTCGCATAAGCTGGCTGCTGAGGCCAAGACCGTGCGCACCAACTTCTTCAAGAAGGCCTCGCTGGCCGAGGGCATCAAGGGCCTGAGCGAGGGCAGCGCCTTCCGTTTCATCGCGGCTTCCGCGATTGAGGCTTCCGAGCATCACGAAGGTGCTTTGACCGAGAACATCGACCACAGCAGCTGGGTCACGATGAATGTTGAGCGCTCGGTGAGCGAAGTCAACAGCCGCGTTCAAGGCGGTCTGGGCTTCTTGGCTACCGTCGGTTCGACCTCGCCGTTCATCGGCTTGTTCGGTACGGTGTGGGGCATTTTGCAAGCGCTGACCGCCATTGGCGTTGCCGGCCAGGCATCGATCGACAAGGTTGCCGGACCAGTGGGTGAAGCGCTGTTGATGACCGCTTTCGGTCTGGCCGTGGCTGTGCCTGCGGTGTTGGGCTACAACTGGATGGTGAACCGCAACAAGGAAGTCATGGGCCAGATCCGTGCTTTCGCCGCTGACGTGCACGGCGTGTTGATGGGCAACCGTCAAGTCTCCAAGCGTTAATTCTCGCGTTCAAGCAACACTCAACGCGGAGAAGACGCCATGAGCATGAATGTCGGATCCTCTTCCGGCGAAGACGAAGTGGTTTCGACCATCAACACCACTCCCCTCGTGGACGTGATGTTGGTGCTCTTGATCATCTTCCTCATCACCATTCCAGCGGTCATCAGTGCGGTCAAGGTCAAGCTGCCTAGCGAAACCAATATCGCCCGTGTGACCAAGCCTGAGAACATTGATATCTCGGTGACCAAGGATGGCGACATCTACTGGAACACCACCCAAGTCAATGACACCGATGAGTTGGTCAAGCGTTTGGGCAAGGTTTCGGTGTTGAATCCTCAACCCGAACTGCATGTGCGCGGCGACAGCGGTGCGCGTTACGAATCGGTTGGCCGTGTGGTTTACGCCGCTCAGCGCGCCGGCATCATGAAAGTCAGCTTTGTCACGCAGCCACCCGAGCGTGGCGGCTGATTGAAGGGATAAGACATGGGTATGAATGTAGGCAGTTCGTCCGGAAGCGACGAGCCCGAAGTGATGATGGACGTCAACACGACGCCTCTGATTGACGTGATGTTGGTGTTGATCGTGATGTTGATCATCACGATTCCAATCCAGTTGCACTCGGTGAATCTGGACATGCCACCTCCGAGCACTCAGCAACCGCTGAAGGACCCGGTCGTGCATGAAGTCTTCATCGACTTTGACGGCACGGTCAGCTGGGACGGCGTGGCGCTGGCCAATCAAGCTTCGGTTGAGGCGAAATTGGCGGAAGTCGCGGCCGAACCCGATCAGTCTGAAGTGCACATCAAGCCCAATAAGCTGGCCGAGTACGGCAGCGTGGCGGCCGTGATGGCCGCAGCGCAGCGCTTGGGTGTCAAGAAGATGGGCATGGTCGGTAACGAACAATACGTCAAGTGACGCGGCTCGACGCATGAGCATCGAGTGAAGTGAAAAACGCGCTGCCTGCAAGGGTTGCGCGTTTTTTTTCGCTGAGGCCTCACCGGTATTTCGCCCAAACGTCACGATAAAAAATTTTTCGCAGAAAGTAGCTAACGATGAAGTTCAAGACCCTGTCCCTGGTGGCGATTGGCGCCATGGCGTTTGTGATGGGCTCGGCCCCTGATGGCCAGCTGGGCTTGGCGCCGGCGCATGCGCAGTCCGAAGGTGTGCGGCCTGCTGTGGGCAAAAGCCTCAAGGATGCGAGCGCCTTGATCAAGTCCGGCAAGTACCGGGACGCGCTCGGCAAAGTTGCCGAGGCGGAAGCCGTCAGCGGCCGCAATGCAACCGAGAATTACAACATCGAAGCGATGCGTGTGGCTGCCGCGTCAGGCGCCGGCGATACCGAGGCGATGGTCAAGGGTTTTGAAGCCTTGAAGGCCAGCGGCCGTTTGGCGCAGCCGGAGCAGTTGCGGATGATGGAGTCGATCTCCGGCACCTATCTGCGCAACAAGGATAACGCCCGGGCACTGACTTGGGCGCAGCGTTACTTCAAGGAAGGGGGAAACAGCCCCACCATGAAGCAGGTCCTGACTACCGCGCAGTTCAATTCCGGCGACATGGGCGCAGTCATCAAGGACACCGAAGCCGAAATTAATGCCGACGAAAAGGCCGGCCGCACGCCGTCAAAAGACAAGCTCAATTTGCTGCTGGGTGCTGCGATGCGCCAGAAGGACGGCAATGCCGAGCAAATGGCCATCAGCAAGTTGCTGGCCTACTACCCGAGCAAGGAATTGTGGGTGCAAGTCTTGGGCACGCTGCCGCAGAAGAAGGGTTTCTCGGACCGCTTTGCGCTGGACGTATACCGTTTGAAGTTGGCCACCGGCAATATGCGCGATGCCAATGACTATATGGAGTTCGCGCAGTTGGCGGCTCAAGCCGGTTATCCCGAAGAAGGCAAGTCGGTGGTGGACAAGGGCTTGGCCGCAGGCGTTTTGGGTCAGGGCGCCGAAGGTGCTCGCCATAAGCGTTTACTCGACTTGATGAACAAGCGCATTGCTGAGGCCAAGGCCGGCCAAGTGGAAGCCGAGCGTTCGGCCAATGAGTCCAAGGACGGCAATGCGATGATCTCGCTGGGCTTGGCCTATGCCTTCCGCGGCGAGGCTGCCAAGGGTGTCAAGATGATCGAAGCCGGTATCGAGAAAGACACGCTGAAGCGCCCGGAAGATGCCAAGCTCTATCTCGGCATGGCGCAGATGATGGCCGGTGATGACAAGAAGGCGACCGCCACCTGGCGTGCCGTCAAGGGCACGGACGGCGCCGCCGATCTGGCACGTTTGTGGATCGTGCAGACGCGCGGCGCCAAGCGCTGATAGCTGCTTAGCCTTCCGAACGTAAAAAGGGCCTGATCGATTCGATCAGGCCCTTTTTTACTTCTGGACTGCCTTTCTAGTCAGTTGGTGCCAGAGCTACTCTCTACGCAAGGGCGGTCTGGCACACAAGCTTAGTCAGTTATTTTGGCGCCAGCCGGATCGCGCCGTCGAGCCGGATCACCTCGCCGTTGAGCATTTCATTGGTGATGATCTGATGGACGAGTTTGGCGTAGTCGGCGGGTGTGCCTAGGCGCGAAGGGAAGGGCACGCCGGCGGCCAATGCATCCTGCACCTCTTGAGGCATGCTGAACAGCATCGGTGTGCCGAAGATGCCGGGCGCGATGGTCATATTGCGGATGCCATTGCGGGCCAGATCGCGGGCGATCGGCAGCGTCATGCCTACCACGCCGCCTTTGGATGCGGCATAGGCCGCTTGGCCGATCTGCCCGTCGAAGGCAGCTACCGAGGCGGTCGAGATCAGCACGCCGCGCTCGCCGGTGGCTTCGGGCGTGTTCTTGCACATCGCCTCGGCGGCGAGTCGGATCATATTGAAGGAACCGATCAAGTTGACCGTCACGACCTTGCTGAAGGCGGCCAGCGAATGAGCACCGTCTTTGCCGACGGTCTTGGCGGCCGGCGCAATGCCGGCGCAATTGACCAGACCAAACAAGGCGCCCAGGCTGAGGGCCTTGGCGACAACGGCCTGACCATCGGCCTCCTGGCTGACGTCGGCGCGCACAAAGGCGCCACCCAACTCGGCCGCCAGCGCTTCGCCACGCTCGGCCTGCAAATCGGCTATGACGACGGTCGCGCCATGTGCGGTCAACATGCGTGCCGTGCCTTCGCCCAAGCCCGACGCGCCGCCGGTGACGATGAATACCTTACCTGCGATTTCCATTTTCTATCCTTGAGTTGGCGTCAATGTTGACGTTTACGTAAACGTTAATTGTCGGGCAAAAACAAAGCCGCGATCAAGCGGCTTTGTTCGGGGTTTCTAGCAATCAGGCCAAGGCCGTCAAGGCGCGTTGGGTGATCTCGTCAACCGAGCCGATGCCGGCGATGCACCGATATTTGGGGGCATTAGCGTCGCCTTGAGCCGCCCACTGCGAGTAGTAATCCACCAACGGCCGCGTTTGGGCCTGATAGACCTCCAGGCGCTTGCGGACGGTTTCTTCCTTGTCGTCATCGCGCTGCACCAGCGCTTCGCCGGTGGCATCGTCCACGCCTTCAACCTTCGGTGGGTTGAACTTGACGTGGTAGGTGCGACCCGAGGCAGGGTGAACACGGCGGCCGCTCATGCGCTCGATGATGGCGCTGTCGGGCACGTCGATCTCAAGCACCAGGTCCAGCTTGACGCCGGCAGACTTCATTGCATCGGCCTGCGGAATCGTGCGCGGGAAACCGTCGAACAAAAAGCCATTGGCGCAATCGGCTTGAGCAATGCGCTCTTTCACCAGGCCGATGATGATGTCATCACCCACCAGGCCGCCGGCGTCCATCACCTTCTTGGCGGCGACGCCCATTTCGGTGCCAGCCTTGACGGCCGCACGCAGCATGTCACCGGTCGAAATTTGCGGGATGCCGAATTTTTGGCAGATGAAGGCGGCTTGAGTGCCTTTGCCGGCGCCGGGGGCGCCCAGAAGAATCAGTCGCATGGGTCTCCTTGTTATGTCTCAAAACAGTCGCCGGACTAGTTCGGCGGCCCTTCCAACGGCAGCCCCGAGCATGGGTCTCGGGGGCGCATCAATAGGCGGCGAGGATAGCATGGGCGAGCCTACGTCAAGCTGACGCGGCCGCAGCTTGTTCCTCTATGTAACTTGGCTTGAGTTGGCGCTCGGGGCAGCGGTTCTGATGATCGCTCGCACGCGCTCCAGGTCTTCCGGCGTATCAACACCCGGCCCGGGCCTCTCCGCGCTGACGTGGACAGCGATCCGCTCGCCATGCCACAAGACCCTGAGCTGCTCAAGCGACTCGATCTGCTCCAGGGGACTGACCGCCAACGTCGGAAAGCGCCGCAGGAAGCCGGCGTGATAGGCATACAAACCGACATGGCGCAGCGCCGAGCCGGCCAGAGGTGCCGGCAGGGCGGCTGTGGCGCCATCGCGCCACCAGGGAATCGGGGCGCGTGAAAAATACAGGGCCAGGCCCTGCTGGTCCAGCACCACCTTGACCACATTGGGGTTGGCAAACTCGGCCGCATCGTCGAGTGCATGGGCCACCGTGCTCATCACGCATTGCGGCCGCGCGCGCAGCAACTCGGCGCAGGCGTTGATCATTGCCGGCTCAATCAGCGGTTCGTCGCCCTGCACATTCAGCACCATGTCCTGGCCGTCCAGGCCGAGTTGCTCGCAGGC
Organism: Roseateles oligotrophus; assembly: GCF_025717515.1. Taxonomy (GTDB): domain Bacteria; phylum Pseudomonadota; class Gammaproteobacteria; order Burkholderiales; family Burkholderiaceae_C; genus Paucibacter_A; species Paucibacter_A oligotrophus. The sequence goes on along the minus strand of NZ_JAJIRN010000006.1, from coordinate 276,399 downwards.
CTCGGCCAGTCGGTCGCTGCCCGAAACATGGTCGGCGCGGGTCAGCAAGGCCTGCACGCCATGGGCTCGGCAGGCGTCGATGACCGCTTGAGAATCTGTGGCGACGATGACTTGGGCAGCCTTGGACAGCGCGGCGCGCTGAGCGACTCGGACGATCAGCGGCAGGCCTTCGATGTCGGCCAGTGGCTTGTTGGGCAGGCGCGTGGACGCCAAGCGTGCCGGGACGATAACGCTGAAGCTCATGGGCTTGGCGTCCGACTGGGTCGGGTCTCGGTCTCGGGGTCGATCGCGCGGGCCTCGTTCTCCAGCATCAAGGGGATGCCGTCCCGCACTGGGTAAGCCAGTCGGTCGGCATAGCAAATCAGTTCCTGGGCGGTTTCACTGCGCTTGAGTTCCAGCGGCCCCTTGCAAAGCGGGCAGACCAGCATTTCCAACAATCGGTTATCCATTTTTCGGGGTCAGGTTGGCAGGCCGCAGCAGATGCTCAAGGCGATTCTCTACGGCCTGCTGAAAAGCTTGTTCGGGGCTGAAGTCTAGCGTGACCACCCAGACACGGGCGTCCTTGCAGCGCTGGGGCTGCAGCTTGACGGCGTCTTTTTCGGTCAACAGTACATCTTCAAATCCAGAATTTCCGCCACGCTGCCAGGGCAGGTTGCCGAAGTCAAAGTGGTCGGCCAAAGGCATTGCTTCAAAAGTCAGGCCCTCCGCGGCAAGCATGTCAAAGAAGCGCTGCGGGTGGGCCATGCCGGCGGTGGCCAGCAGTTTGCGGCCGCGCAAGGCATGCAAAGTCTCGATCCGCGCCGGCTCGCCGCGCCACCAATCTGCCAGGCTGACCGCGCCGGCCAGGCTGCGCCGCGCCATAAATCCAGGCAGCTGAGTGCTGGGGCGAGCGGCGTTATAGAGTACCAGTTCATGCGCTTGCAGGCGGCTGCAAGCGGCTTGGCGCAAGGGGCCGGCGGGCAGCAAGCGGCCGTTGCCCAGGCCGCGCTCATCGAACACCAGCACGGACAAGTCGCGCGGCAAGCGCAGATGTTGCAGGCCGTCATCGCTGAGCAGGATATGCAGCTCGGGGTGGGCTTGCAGCAACAGCCTAGCCGCCGCGACGCGGTCCCGCCCCACGGCCACCGGCACGCCGCTGCGTAAATGAATCAGCAGCGGCTCATCGCCGACCTGGCCTGCCGTGCAATCGCGACTGACCAGGCGCGGCGCATCATCCGAGCGGCCATAGCCGCGGGAAATCACGCCGACGCCAAGCTTCAGGTCTTGCAACTGAGTCAGCAGGGCCAGAATGGTCGGGGTCTTGCCGGCACCGCCGACGATCCAGTTGCCGACCACGATGACGGGCACCGGCAAAGACTCGGTGCGCAACCAACCCCTGCTGTAGGCGGCCAGGCGCAGCTTCAGCAGCAGGCCATAAGCCCAAGCAAGTGGCCGCAGCGAATCGGCGAATGCGCCGCCGCCGCCATACCATTGCGCTTGCAGGCGCTGGGCCCAGGCATTCACGCTCAAGGGGTCAGCAATGCGCGATCACTGCGCGTTGGCTTGGGCTGCAAAGGTCAAATGCGACAGACCAGCCCGCCGGGCCGCGTCCATCACATTGATGACGGCCTGGTGAGCGGCCGCGGCGTCGGCCGAGACGATCACCACGCTGTCGGCACGGCCTTCGGCTGCCTGGCTCATGGCGGCGCTCAGCAGTTCCACCGCGCGGCCCTCAACCGGCTGCGAGTTCACCACGTAACGCCCATCGGCTGCCACCGCGACGATGATTTCGCGCGGCCGGTCTTTGAGTTTTTCGGCGTCGGCCACCGGCAATGTGATCTGCAGTTCGGTGAACTTGGAATAGGTGGTCGAGAGCATCAAAAAGATCAGAATCACCAACAAAACGTCGATGAAGGGGATCAGATTGATCTCCGGATCCTCGCTGCGGCGCTGCCTGAATTTCATTGCGGATTCAGCCGGTGAAACGTTGCAAGTGGCTCAACATGCGGTCGCTGGACTGTTCCAGTTCCAGCACATATTCCTCCACCCGACCGCGGAAATAGCGGTAGAACATCAGCGAAGGGATCGCGACCATCAAGCCCAGTGCGGTGTTGTACAGCGCCACCGAAATGCCGTGCGCCATCTGCGCGGGGTTGCCGCCTCCACCTCCTTGGCTGCCAAAAATCTCGATCATGCCGACGACGGTACCGAGCAGACCCAATAGCGGCGCGGCGGTGGCGATGGTGCCCAGCGTATTCAAGTAACGCTCCAGTTGATGAATGGCGCGCCTGCCCGCCAACTCGAATACCTGTTGCAACTTGGCCGCCGGCATCCTCGGCTCGGTGGTGACGGCGCGCAAACCGGCCGCCAAGACCTGACCCAGCAGCGAATGTTCGGCCAAACGATTGACCACATCGGGCGTGGGCAGGCCTTGACTGGTGATGCCTAGCACTTCGTCGAGCAAGCGGCTGGGCGCGACACGACTGGTGCGCAGGCTGGAAAACCGTTCAATGATCAAGGCGAGTGCAATGACCGAGCAAATCAGCAAGGGCCAAATGGGCCAACCGGCGGCTTGTATGATCGAAAACAACGGGCGACCCCTATCCAGAAATGCGGAAAAGACAGCCTGGCGCCGAGGTGGCGCCGCTCTGCCAGCGTGCGGGCGATTATGGCCCCAACCGGCGCTGTTTTTTAGGCGGAAAACACTCGTTTGTCCAGATCGTCTATGCGCGTGATCTGGCCGGCAGGTCGATCTGTAACAATCCACTTTTGCTGTGGATAACTTTGTGGGCAAGCAGACCCCAATGGCCGGAGAGGCCCGAAAAACATGGCCTGAGGATAAATTGCTTAAATCTTGGGCAGGAAAAAGATCTTGAAAAACAAGCGTTTATATGCGTATGTCAGCGATGTGACGAGCCGAGTAGCCATCCGGCCCATGATTGGCGCGGCTGTGGAGTTCTGCCCCTGCGCGGGCGGCGGGCCTCGCCATGATTGATCGTCCGCAGGCGGCGCCGCAGCGCATGGTATGGGGCGTGGCCGCGCTGCTGGCGGCGGTCACGGAGAGCCTGAACACGCGCTTCGCCGTCTGCGTGGTGGCGGGCGAGTTGTCGGGCTTCACGCGCGCTTCCAGCGGCCACTGCTATTTCAGTCTCAAGGATGCTAACGGCCAAACTGCGATGCTGCGCTGCGCCATGTTCAGGCGCGCCGCCAGCCTGCTGGATTTTGCGCCCGCCGACGGCGCCTTGGTTGAAATGCGCGGCCGCTTGACGCTGTATGAGCCGCGCGGTGAGTTGCAATTTGTCGTCGAGGGCATGCGCCGGGCCGGTGCCGGCGCTTTGTATGAGCAGTTCTTGCGCTTGAAGGCCAAGTTGGATGCCCTGGGCCTGTTCGACGCCGCTGCCAAGCGACCCTTGCCGGCGTTTCCCCAGCGCTTGGGGGTGATCACCTCAACGGCGGGCGCTGCCTTGCATGATGTGGTGACGGCGCTGGCCCGGCGTGCGCCGCATGTGGAAGTGATCATTTACCCCAGCGTGGTGCAGGGCGAGCAGGCACCGGCGGCCTTGGTGGCGGCGCTGCAGACAGCCAATGCGCGGGCCGAGGTGGATGCACTGCTGCTGGTACGCGGCGGCGGCTCGCTGGAGGACCTCTGGGCCTTCAATGACGAACGCGTCGTGCGCGCGGTGGCGGCGTCCGATTTGCCCATCATCTGCGGTGTGGGTCATGAGACGGACATCACCTTGGCCGATTTGGCGGCCGACCTGCGAGCGCCGACGCCGACGGCAGCGGCGGAACTGTCCGCGCCCTCGCGTCAAGCCAATCTGGACGCCTTGGCGGCTTTGTCGGCGGCCTTGACGCGGAGGGTCCAGCAGCGCCTGGATCTGGCGGCGCAACGACTCGACCGGGTGGCGCTTCGTTTGGCACGGCCGACCGAGATGCTGGCCCGGCAACGCCGTCATCTGGCCCTGTTGGCACAGCGCTGGGGTCAGGCCTTGCCCAAACTGCAGGCCATGCAGTTGCAGCGCCTGGCCAATCTGGAGCAACGCGCCGGACGAGCCGTGCCGGCCTTGCTGAGGGCGCAGGATCTGCGTCTGGCATCCTTGCAGGCGCGGCTGGCGGCGCTCGACCCCAAGCAGGTGTTGGCGCGCGGCTATGCCTGGCTGGACGATGGCCAGGGCCGCGCACTCAGTTCGGTGCAGCAGTTAGCCTTGGGTGCTCAGGTGCGCGCGGTCTTGGCCGATGGCGAGGCGCAAATGCAGGTGCTCGCTACAACACCGAAAGTCTGAAGGCTACTCTGCGGCGCAAAGACTTGGCGCCCGCAAAGACCTAGAATCGCGCCCGAAGCTCTTCACCCCTGCCTTTTTTCACCGAGGAATTGATATGGAACATACCCTGCCCGCACTGCCCTATGCCAAGGACGCCCTGGCTCCTCACTACAGCGCCGAGACGCTGGAGTTTCACCATGGCAAGCATCACAACGCCTATGTGGTGAATCTGAACAATCTGCAAAAAGGCACCGAGTTCGAGGCCATGGATCTGGAGGCCATCGTCAAGGCCGCCAGCGGCCCGATCTACAACAATGCCGCACAGATCTGGAACCACACCTTCTTCTGGAACTGCATGAAGCCCAATGGCGGCGGTGCACCGACCGGCGCGTTGGCAGATGCCATCAACGCCAAGTGGGGCTCGTTCGATGCCTTCAAGGAAGCCTTCACCAAGAGCGCGGTCGGTAACTTCGGCTCCGGCTGGACCTGGCTGGTGAAGAAGGCCGATGGCTCGGTTGACATCGTCAACACCGGCGCCGCCGGTACGCCCTTGACCACCGCCGACAAGGCCTTGCTGACCATCGACGTGTGGGAGCATGCCTACTACATCGACTATCGCAATATGCGTCCAAAGTTCGTTGAGGTGTTCTTGAATAGCTTGGCCAACTGGGATTTCGCGCAAGCCAATTTTGCTTGAGCCTGTAGCGCAGCAATAAGGGCCGGTCGTTGACCGGCTTTTTTACGTTTTGGCGTATAGGAATCGGGTGCAGGCATGCGTGTATTGCTGGTTGAAGATGATGTGGCGCTCAGCCTGGGTGTTACGAGGGCGCTCGAGCGTGAGGGGTGGCAGGTCGATGGTCTGGCCGATGGCCGCCAAGCGATGGCGCCGGGCTTGATCAATCTGTATGAGTTGGCGGTGCTGGATCTTGGTCTGCCCGGCATGGACGGCATGACGGTGCTGCGCGCCTGGCGCGCGGCCGGGGCCAAATTGCCGGTGCTGCTGTTGACGGCGCGCGATGAGTTGTCGGACCGGGTGGCGGGGCTGAACGCCGGCGCCGATGACTATCTGGTCAAACCCTTCGATCTGCCCGAACTCGTTGCCAGGTTGCGGGCGCTGAAGCGCCGCTCCGAAGGCCGGGTCAGTGAAACCTTGGTGGTCGGCGAATTGACGATGGATTTGTCGCACCGGGAGCTTTCGCACCGGGCCGACCCGGTCTATCTGAGTCCGCGCGAATTCGCTTTGACCGAGATGCTGATGCAACGCGTCGGGCGGGTGGTCAGCAAGGATGCGATCGTGGCGCGCTTGTCGAGTTGGGAGGCCGACTTCAGCGAAAACTCGGTCGAAGTCTATGTGCATCGCTTGCGCAAGCGGCTCGGTGAATTGGGCGTGACGATCCGTACGGTGCGCGGCTTTGGTTATGTGTTGGAGTGCAATGCGCAGCCCGGCCCGGCGACCGAAACGGGCAATGAGTCCGATTGACTCGATTCGCCCGCTGAGCCTGCGGCGGCAATTGCTGGTGCCGCTGGCTTGGGTGTGGTTGCTCGGTTTGGGCGCGACGGTGGCGGGTGCGTCCTGGTTGGCCAGCGCCAGTGCGAACGCGGCGTTTGATCGCGGCCTGCAGGATGAAACCGCGGCCCTGGCCGCCAAAGTGGTCTGGACCGACCGAGGCCCATTGCTGGACATCAGCCGTCAAGCGATGGAGTTGCTGAATTGGGACCGTGAAACGCCGAGCCGCTTCGTGGTGCTCGATGAGGCCGGCCATGTGCTGGCAGGGGACGCCACCGTTCCTCGCCCCGACTTGCGACACCAGAGCTTTGCTCAGCCGCAATTGTTTGATGTTCTGCTGCAAGGTCAGTGGCTGCGAGGCGCGCAGTTTTCACTGCGATCGCCGATGCTGGACCGCAGTGTCACCGTCATCAAGGTGGAGGCCAGCCACAAGCGCAGCAGCTTGATGCGTGATGTGCTGTTGGCGATGGCCGTGCCCACGCTGGCCATCGCTTTGTTGACGGTCTTGCTTTTGAACTGGGGTATCCGGCGCGGTTTGGCGCCGCTGCGGGCGGTCGCGCGCGAGGTCGAACGACGGGCCCTCAGCGATCTCAGGCCATTGCCGGTCGAGGGCGTGCCGGCCGAGGCTGCGCCTTTGATCGAGCGCATCAACAGTCTGTTGGCCGATGTGCAGCAATCGGTGACGGTGCAGCGGCGCTTCGTGGCCGATGCGGCCCACCAGTTGCGTACGCCGGTGGCGGGTTTGCGTGTGCTGACGCAAGAGCTGGAGTTCGAGTTGGGTCAATACAAGGGGGCGCAAACCGCCGCCTGGCAGCCCTTGTTGAGCGCTTTGCTGCGGTCCAGTGACCGTTTGGCCCGCTTGATTGGCCAGTTGCTTAGTCTGGTTCGTTCGCAGGGCGCACATCAATCCACTGCCGGTGAGCCCGAGCGCCAGGACGTTCGACCCTTGTTGCGTGAGGCGGCCGAGCCCTTTGCCTTGCGCGCCGCGCGGCAGGGGCGCAGTCTCTTGCTGGAGATGCCGGACGCGCCGGTGCTGGCCCGGGCAGACTCGCTGTGGTTGGGTGAGGCGCTGGCCAATGTGCTGGATAACGCCCTGCGCTACGGCGGAACGCAGATTGTGGTGACGGTGCAGTCCTTGCCCGACCTAGTGCAGATCGATATCGAGGATGACGGGGTGGGCGTGGCTGCCGCTGATCTGCCGCGTTTGACCGAGGCGTTCTGGCGCGGCGAGCGGGCCGATACCCGGGGCGACGATGGCAGCGGTGGCAGCGGCCTGGGCCTGGCGATTGCCTATGAGGTGATCGCCCGACTCGGTGGCCACTGGTCGGCACAAACCCGGCCCGAATTTGCGGGTCTGCGGATCCGCTGGCGATTGCCGGCTTGAAATACTTGATGACGCTTGGACGTGCCTATTGTCCCCAAGGCCGGCCGGTCAATTTACTGCCCGGCTTGATGCCGCGTTTGGCAAACCAGCCCTGGTTCATCTCCAGTGCATAACGCACCGGCTTGGCGGAGCAATGAGACTCGAGTGCCTGCGGTTTCATTTCGGCAATATTGATGACCGTGCCGTCATCGGCGATGAAGGCGATGGACAGCGGCAGCAAGGTGTTCTTCATCCAGAAGCATTGCGGGTTGGCTTCCTCGAATACAAACAGCATGCCCTCATTGGCGCCCATGCTGGGGCGGTTCATCAAGCCGATCGCGCGCTGCTCGGGTGACTGCGCAACCTCGGCACTGATCACATGCATGCCGGCGCCGAGCTTGATGGCGGGCAGGCTTTGCGGCCGATCTTGTGCCAGCGCCGAGTTGCAGTCCAGCAGCCCGGCAGCGCCGACAAGCAGGGCCGGCAAGGCCAGCTTGGCCGCCAAATTGTGGGCATGGCGCGACAGGCTGGTGAGACTCATGCTGTGTGAGAGGCTAAAACGTTTGAAAAAATAATTGGTCTTGATATATATCATTTGGCTTACCCTTGGACTCGCCTAGATTATGGTGCCGAACCCCGCATGATGATCTCCGCCCCCACGCTCCTTCTTCCCCCCGACCCAGACACAGCGCTTGTTGCCGATGGCAATATTGCGCTTGATGACCCGGATCTGCTGGCTCCGTTCACTCGCTGGATGCCGGGCGATAGCGCGGACACCGGCTTGGCGGAATCGCAGTTCCAACTCGCCGGTCTGCATTGCGCCGCTTGCGCCGGCATCATTGAGCGTGCCTTATTGGGCTTGCCCGGCGTGCGAGCGGCCAGGGTCAATGCGGCCAGCTCCCGCCTGACGCTGAGTTGGCATCCCGGCCAGACCCGTCTCGCCACGATTCTGGAGCGCGTCGAACGAGCCGGTTATGGCGCCGCGCCGGACGCCGCCGCACCGGCGCGGCAGTTGCGTGAGCGCGAGCATCGAACGGCGCTGTGGCGTTTGTTCGTGGCGGTGTTCTTGATGATGCAGGTGATGATGATGGCCGCCCCGGCCTACTTTGCCGCGGCCGGCGATCTGAGTCCCGATCTGGCGCGCTTGCTGCAATGGGCTTGCTGGGTGCTGACTCTGCCGGTCTTGTTGTTCTCGGCCGGGCCGTTTTTCAGTGGTGCCTGGCGACAAATCCGGGCTCGCCGCCTGGGCATGGACGTGCCGGTCGTCTTGGGGCTGGCGACTACCTTTGTGGCCAGCAGCGGGGCGCTGTTTGAACCCGATGGTTTTTTCGGTAACGAGGTTTACTTTGATTCGCTGACGATGTTCGTGGCCTTTTTATTGGCCGGTCGTTTTCTGGAAATGCGTGCCAGACACCGCGCTGCTGCCGTACTGGAGCAGACCAGCGCCGACATGCCCGAGGCTGCAGAGCGGATCGAGGCCGATGGCAGCAGCACGAGCGTGGCACCGAATCGCCTGCGCGTCGGCGACTTGGTGCGGGTCTGCGCCGGCCAGGTCTTCCCGGCCGACGGCCGAATCGAGTCAGGGCTGACCACCGCCAATGAGTCCTTGCTGAGCGGTGAGTCCTTGCCTGTCAGCAAGGCGGTCGGCGATGAGGTGGTTGCGGCCAGTCTGAATTTGCAGTCGCCGGTCTTGATGCGGGTGCAGCGGGTCGGGGCGGATACCCGCCATCAGGCGATTCAGCGCCTGATGCGTGAGGCCTTGACGCAGAGGCCGGCAGCTACCGAATTGGCCGATCGCATCGCCGGGCCTTTTCTCTGGGCGGTCTTGGCTCTGGCGGCGGGCGGTGCACTGGCATGGAGTTTTATCGATCCATCGCGGTCGGTGTGGGTGGCCGTGTCGGTCTTGATCGTGACCTGCCCTTGCGCCTTGTCGCTGGCCGCGCCCTCGGCCAGACTGGCCGCCACCGGGGCGTTGGCGCGCCGCGGCATGTTGCTGGTCAGGCTGGGTCTGCTGGAGACCTTGTGCAAGGTCGATACCGTGGTCCTGGACAAGACCGGCACCCTGACGGAGGACCGCATGGAGTTGCTGCAGGCCCAGGCGGTTGGGTCCGAGACTGCGCCCTTGCTGAGAGCGGCGCAATCCTTGGCGCGACATTCGCAGCATCCGTTTTCACGCGCCTTGGTCGGCGCCGCCCTCGCGCCGCTGGCGTCCGAGACTGATATCTGGACGCAGGTGCAGGAGCTGCCGGGCAAAGGCTTGCAGGGCGTTGATTCAAGCGGGCAGATGTGGCGTTTGGGCGCACCGGACTGGGTCGCCGAGGCTAGGGGCACCGTACAGGCGGCAAGTTTGCTGGACGGTGCCCAGTTGGCCTTTGGTGGCGCCGCTGAGACCTTGTGCCTGCGTTTCGGCGAGCTCTTGCGCCCCGATGCCCGCGAGGCCTTGGCGGCCTTGCATGGGCAAGGTCTGCGCACCTTCTTGCTTTCCGGCGATGCCGACGAGCGAGTCCTTGGCTTGGCCGCCGCCGCAGGCGTTCAGTCTGCACAGGGCGCGGCAACGCCGGCGATCAAGCTGGACGTGGTGGCGCAGATGCAGGCCGAGGGGCGTTGCGTGCTGATGGTCGGTGACGGCATCAACGATGCGCCGGTGTTGGCACGCGCCGATGCCAGTGTGGTGATGGGGCAGGGCGCCATGTTGGCGCGGGCCAGCGCCGATGCCTTGTTGCTCTCCAATCGTTTGATGGACCTGGCCAAGGCGCGCGAGTTGGCCCTGCGTACCAACCGGGTGATTCGTCAAAACCTGCTTTGGTCGGCCGTTTACAACGCCGCCTGCATCCCCTTGGCCTTGGCCGGTTTGCTGCCTCCTTGGGCGGCGGGCTTGGGTATGGCCGGCAGCTCCCTTTTCGTCGTCTTGAACGCTCAGCGTTTGGCGCGGCCGCTGAACTAGGTCAGAGCATGGATATTTTGTATTTATTGATCCCCTTGTCCGTGCTCTTGGTGCTGCTGATCGTCGGTGTCTTCGGGTGGGCAATTAACAACGGTCAATTGGAAGATTTGGAACGCGAAGGCAATCGAATCCTCGAAGATGGTGATGGGTTTGACGAACATCAAGTTCCCCCGCCTGGCGATCGCAAAGAATCGCGCTCGTCTAATTAGAAGCCGCAAGGAGCCAACACAATGGCAAAAACCGCTGGACCGGTAAGTTCTACCGGAGAGGTGTACGAAGACGGAGTGGTGCGAGCCTTCGCACTCGCTGCCGTGTTATGGGGCGTTGTGGGCATGTTGGTGGGGGTGATCATTGCCGCCCAGCTGACTTGGCCAGAACTGAATTTAGGGATTCCGTGGCTCAGTTACGGTCGCCTGCGACCGCTGCACACGAATGCCGTGATTTTTGCTTTTGGCGGCTGCTCGCTGTTTGCGACCGCTTACCACGTGGTTCAGCGTACCGGCTACACGCGCTTGTTCGCGCCCGGTCTGGCCTGGTTCACGTTCTGGGGCTGGCAGTTGGTGATCCTGTCTGCGGCGATCACGCTGCCCTTGGGCTACACCAGCGGCAAGGAATATGCCGAGCTGGAATGGCCGATCGACATTCTGATCACGCTGGTCTGGGTGTCCTATGCGATCGTGTTCTTCGGCACGGTCGGAACCCGCAAGGTCAAGCACATCTATGTGGCCAACTGGTTTTTCGGTGCCTTCATCCTCGCCGTGGCCCTGCTGCACCTGGTCAATAGCGCGGCTATTCCCGTCAGCCTGTTCAAGAGCTACTCGGCCTACGCCGGCGTGCAAGACGCGATGGTGCAATGGTGGTATGGCCACAATGCGGTGGGCTTCTTCCTGACGGCTGGTTTCCTCGGCATGATGTATTACTACATCCCCAAGCAAGCGGGTCGGCCGGTCTATAGCTACCGCCTCTCGATCGTGCACTTCTGGGCGCTGATCTTCACTTATATGTGGGCGGGCCCGCACCATCTGCACTACACCGCCTTGCCCGACTGGGCGCAGAGCGTGGGCATGGTGTTCTCGCTGGTGCTGTTGGCGCCAAGCTGGGGCGGCATGATCAACGGCGTGATGACCTTGAGCGGCGCCTGGCACAAGCTGCGTGACGACCCGATCCTGAAGTTCCTGATCGTGTCGCTGTCTTTCTACGGCATGTCGACCTTTGAGGGCCCGATGATGTCGATCAAGACGGTCAACGCCTTGAGCCATTACACCGATTGGACGATTGGCCATGTGCATTCCGGCGCTTTGGGTTGGGTCGGCCTGATATCGATGGGCTCGCTCTATCACCTGATTCCGCGCATGTTCGGTCGCACCGAGATGTACTCGAAGTCGGCGATTGAATTGCACTTCTGGATCGCCACGCTGGGCATCGTGCTCTATATCGCCGCGATGTGGATTGCCGGTGTCATGCAAGGTCTGATGTGGCGTGCGGTCAACCCGGACGGCAGCTTGGTTTACACCTTTGTGGAGAGCGTCAAGGCGACGTATCCCTTCTATGTGGTACGTCTGCTGGGCGGCGTGCTTTACCTGGGCGGCATGTTGGTGATGGCCTGGAACGTGGTCAAGACGGTGCAGATTGGCCGCACTGCGTCGACCCCTATCCCCGCCGCATTGGCTCACGCCTGATGCATTGCTGACCTAGGAGAAATAGATATGGCATCGACAAACGATAAAGCCACTGGTCACGCAAGAATCGAGACCAGTAATTTTCTGATGATTGTGCTGGTGCTGCTGACGGTGATCGTCGGCGGTGCGGTGGAAATCATTCCGCTGTTCTTTCAGCGTTCCACCACCGAAGCCACGCCTGGCTTGAAGCCCTACACCGCGCTGCAACTGGCCGGGCGTGACATCTACATCCGTGAGGGTTGCTACAACTGCCACTCGCAGATGATTCGCCCGTTCCGCTCGGAGACGCTGCGCTACGGCCACTTCTCGACCGCAGGTGAGTTCGTCTATGACCACCCCTTCCAGTGGGGCAGCAAGCGTACCGGCCCCGATCTGCACCGGGTTGGCGGCAAGTACAGCGACGAATGGCATCGCATTCACATGACGAATCCGCGCGATTTGGTGCCCGAGTCCAATATGCCGGCCTACCCTTGGTTGGCCAAGAATATGCTGGATCCGAGCGAAATGGCGCCCAAGCTCCGTGCGCTGCGCGTCGTTGGCGTGCCTTATGCGGATACGGAAATCGCCGAAGCCGCCGAAGCCGTCAAGGGCCGCAGCGAGTTGGATGCGGTAATTGCTTACTTGCAGGTGCTCGGCACCGCGCTGAAGTGAAAGGTCGGACGCAATGGATATCAATATCTTGCGGGCGGCAGTGACGGTTTTTTCGCTGCTGGTTTTTTTGTGCATCGTGGCCTGGGCCTATTCCAGCCGCAACAAATCGAGCTTTGACGAGCAGGCCATGTTGCCGCTCGGAGATGATGTTATTGGGAGGGCGCAATGAGTGACTTTTTCCATGATGGCTGGTCCCTCTTCGTTGCCGCCGGCACGATCGCCGGGCTGGTCTTTTGTATTGTTTTGCTCTTCGTTGCCAGCCGCCACAAGGTCATGGCCGGCGACAATAGCACCGGTCATGTCTGGGACGAAGACATCGTTGAGTTGAACAATCCCTTGCCACGTTGGTGGGCGATTCTGTTTGTGTTGACGGTGGTTTTTGCCGGTATCTATCTGGCCATGTACCCCGGTCTGGGCAGCAAGGCGGGCTCCTTGGGTTGGTCCAGTGAAGGCCAGTACCGGCAGGAGCAGGATGCTGCGAACAAGGCGATGGCCACTTTGTTTGCCAAGTTCGAGGGCAAGACCGCCGAGGTTTTGTCCCAAGACTCGGTGGCCATGGGTATCGGCGAGCGTTTGTTCGCCAATAACTGCGCCGGTTGCCATGGCTCGGACGGTAAGGGTAGCAAGGGCTTCCCGAACCTGACCGACACTGATTGGATTTACGGTGGCGCGCATGAAACCATCATCCAGTCCATCACCAATGGTCGCAACGGCGTGATGCCGCCAATGGCCGCTGCGGTGGGGTCGTCCGACGATGTTCGCAATGTTGCCAACTATGTGCTGAGCTTGTCCGGTAGCGCCCATAACGCGATCGCCGCACAGCTGGGACGGGCCAAGTTTGGGGCCTGCGCGGCCTGCCACGGTTCGGACGGCAAGGGCAACCAAGCGATCGGCGCGCCGAATCTGACCGACAAGGTCTGGCTGCATGGCTGGGGTGAAGATGCCATCATCGGCATCATCAACAGTGGCAAGAACAATGTCATGCCGGCGCAAGCGGGCCGCCTCAGCCCCGAGCAGATCCATGTCTTGGGCGCCTATGTGTGGAGCCTCTCCAGCAATACGGCGGCAGTGGCTAAGTAGACTCTGCAGTTCAGAGGCCGTCCCCGGCCTCTCTTTCGGTGATCCAAGGTAGGCATGAGCGCAGAGACAGGCACGGCCCCATCAAAGCCCCCAGTCAAGCCCAATTCCGGCAAGGGAACGGGCAAGGGCAAGGGCAGCGACACGGTGATCGAGATCATCTCGCTGTACGAGGCGCAGAAGAAAATCTATCCGCGCTCGGTCAGCGGGCTCTTCGCCCGCTGGCGTTGGGGCTTGGTCTGGTTCACGCAGCTCTTGTTTTACGGCCTGCCTTGGCTGCAGTGGAACGGCCGGCAGGCGGTCTTGTTTGATCTGGCGAGCCGGCGTTTCTACATCGGCGGCTTGGTGCTTTACCCTCAGGACTTCATCTACCTGACGGGTCTGCTGCTGGTTTCGGCCTACGCCTTGTTTTTGTTCACGGCGGTTGCCGGGCGGCTTTGGTGCGGCTTTGCCTGCCCGCAGACGGTCTACACCGAAATCTTCATGTGGATCGAGCGGCAGTTCGAGGGCGACCGCCAGGCGCGCATCAAACTCGACGCGGCACCCTGGTCCGCCAACAAACTGCTGCGCAAAGGCGCAACCCAGCTGAGTTGGATCACGCTGGGGCTGTGGACAGGTTTCAGCTTTGTGGGTTACTTCACCCCGATCAAGCAGCTGTGGGCCGAGGCCTTCACGCTGGGCTTCGGGCCCTGGGAGTGGTTCTGGGTCTTGTTCTATGGTTTTGCAACCTATGGCAACGCGGGTTTTTTGCGTGAGCAGGTCTGCAAATACATGTGTCCTTATGCGCGCTTTCAAAGCGCGATGTTCGACAAGGACACGCTGATCATCAGCTACGACGCCGAACGTGGCGAGCCGCGCGGTTCGCGCAGCAAAAAGGCCAGCGTTGAGGAGATCAAACTGGCCGGTTTGGGTTCTTGCATCGACTGCACGCTGTGCGTGCAAGTCTGCCCGACCGGCATCGACATCCGCAAAGGCTTGCAATACGAATGCATCGGCTGCGCGGCTTGCATTGATGTTTGCGACGGCGTGATGGACAAGATGGATTACCCGCGCGGCTTGATCCGTTACGACACCGAGAACGGCCTGAGTCAACACCTGACCCCGACGCAAAAGCTGCGCCGTGTGTTCCGCCCGCGCGTGGTGATCTATAGCGTCGTGCTGCTGCTTTTGTGTGGCGCTTTGCTCGGCAGCCTGTTGTTCCTGCGCAGCCCGGTGAAGCTTGATGTGGTGCGCGACCGTGGCGTGATGGCGCGTTTGGTCGAGGACGGATTCATTGAGAATTTGTACCGTTTGCAGGTCATGAATGCGACCGAAATGCCGCAGCAGTTTTCGGTCTCGGTCAGCGGCATGGACGGTGTCGCGTTGGCACGACCGGTGGCGATGACGGTGGAGTCGGCCGAGGCGCGCTGGGTTTCCGTCGCGGTGCGGATACCGCCGGAGGTGGCCGCAAAGGCAGGCGCCGGCGCGCATCCCATTCAATTCCAATTGAACCGGGTGCAACAGCCGGGTCAGGTTGGCCCCCAGGCCGCCGCTGAAAAATCAACTTTTGTGGTGCCGCGCTGAGCGTACTGGCGGCAGCAAGGAATAGACATGAGCATGCAAGATATCCTTCCGAACTCTTCGTCCAACGCCAAGCCCGCGCGCACCCGCCCTTGGTGGCGTGAGCCTGTGATGTGGTTGGTGGTGGGTGGGCCGAGTTTGGTGGTGGTGGCGAGTTTCGCTACCCTGGGGCTGGCCTTGAGCTACCCCGATCCTGTGCTGCAAGAGCAGGCCGCCGGCAATAGCAGCGCTAAATCGATGCAGCCCGCCAAAGAGGCCCGTAACCACGCCGCGACGGGTGGGAAATGAGCGGATCAGCCGCAACACCACCTGAGGCCAGGGAGGCGCCCGGCGGGCGATCCGGCCGGCTTGGCCGTGTCGCCATGGTCGTGCTGTGGCCCTCGTTCTTGATGGCCGGGGTCTTGTCGGCGCTGATTTTTGCGCTGGTCGATCCGAGTGATTTGAGCTGGTTCGGCGGTGCGCCGCTCGATTTGCCGCGCCAGGCGGTCTACACCATCGGCTTCTTGCTGTTTTGGCTGATCGTCAGCTTAGGCTCGAGCCTGAGCGTGCTGATGGCTACGCTGCCCGAGCCGCCGGCCGACCAGCACCCGCGCGGCTGGCCGCGCTAAGCAGGCGACCTAGCAGTTGCTGCTATTGACCAAGCGCTGCAGGCCGGCTTGGTCGAGGATGCGCAGCTGCCGCTGTTTGACCTCCAGCAAGCCGTCGTCCTGGAACTTCGAAAAGGTCCGGCTGACGGTTTCGAGCTTCAAGCCCAGATAGCTGCCGATTTCTTCGCGCGTCATGCGCAGCACCAGGGCGGCCGCGGAGAATCCGCGGGCCTGCAGGCGCTGGGTCAGGTTGAGCAGAAAGGCCGCCAAGCGTTCCTCGGCACGCATGCTGCCGAGCAGCAACATCACGCCGTGATCGCGGACGATCTCCCGGCTCATGATCTTGTGGAACTGGCGCTGCAAATCGGTGAACTCACGCGACAACTCTTCGAGTTGCTCATAGGGGATCACGCAGACCGAAGAGTCTTCCAGCGCCACCGCGTCACAGCTGTGGCGGTCGGTGCTGATGCCGTCCAGGCCCAGCAACTCGCCGGCCATTTGAAAGCCGGTGACCTGGTCGCGGCCGTCTTCGGAGGTCACGCAGGTTTTGAAAAAGCCTGTGCGCACTGCGTACAAGGATAGGAAACTGTCGCCGCTGCGAAACAAGGTGTCGCCGCGGGAGACCTGGCGGCGCGTTGCGACCAACTTGTCGAGTTGCTCCAAGTCGCCCGACGACAAGCCCACCGGCAGGCATAGCTCGCGCAAATTGCAGCTTGAGCAGGCGACCTTCAGCGGTTCGATTTTGATCGGGATGGTGGCGTTCATTCGATTCTTTTCTACTGATTCGCCGCGGGAGGGCGGCGAATCATTGGGGGAAATGGGGCTGCTGAGATCATCATCCTGATATATCTCAAGAGCTGAAGCATTGTTGGTCTTGCCAAGCGCTTTAAGCTTGATCTTGATCAAGTAGCGAAAGTAAAGACTTGGCAAAGTGTGCGCCATGGTACAGATCATTCACGCTAGCCCCGCTTTGGGTTCCGCCTCGGCCTCGGACAGCATCAGCGAAGAGCTGTTGCAACGCTTCGATGTCTCGGGGCCGCGCTACACCTCCTACCCGACCGCCGATCGCTTTGTTGAGGCCTTTTCGGCCGACCAATATACGCAGGCCTTGCAGCAAAGGGCGGGAGGCTCCTTGGGTGGGGCTTCGCCTTTGTCCTTGTACATCCACATTCCGTTTTGCGAGTCGGTCTGCTATTACTGCGCTTGCAACAAGGTCATCACCAAGCATCACGACAAGGCCGTCGAGTATTTGCAGGCCTTGGTCACCGAGATGGACTTGACGCTAGCGCATCTGGGGCGAGGTGCCGCGGTGTCGCAGTTGCATCTGGGCGGGGGGTCGCCAACCTTCCTGAGCGACGCCGAGTTGAGCCAGTTGATGGCCGCTCTGCGCGAGCGCTTCCGCGTCGCCCCTGGCGCCGAGGTGTCGATCGAAGTTGATCCGCGCACGGTCACCAATGATCGGCTCAAACATCTGCGTGAGCTGGGCTTCAATCGGCTCAGTTTTGGCGTGCAGGACTTTGACGCCGCGGTGCAAAAGGCGGTTCATCGGGAGCAGAGCTACGAGAGCGTTGAGGCCTTGATGGTGGCGTCGCGCGAGCTGGGTTTTGAGTCCACCAATGTCGACTTGATCTACGGCCTGCCGCTGCAGACGCCGGCATCATTCGCGCGCACGATTGAGCAGGTCGGGGCGCTGAAGCCGGACCGGATTGCGCTCTATGGCTACGCCCATCTGCCGCAGCGCTTCAAGCCGCAGCGCCGTATCGATTCGGATCAGTTGCCATCGGCCGGCGACAAGGTCGTGATGCTGGCCGCTGCGATCGCCGGCTTTCAGGCGCATGGTTACAGCTATATCGGCATGGATCACTTTGCCTTGGCGACCGACTCGCTGGCCGTGGCCAAGCGGCAAGGTCGCTTGCACCGCAACTTCCAGGGCTACAGCACGCAGCCCGATTGCGATTTGGTGGCGTTGGGGGTGTCGGCGATTGGTCGTGTCGGTGCTTGCTATAGCCAGAACGCGAAGACGCTGGACGAGTATTACGACTCGCTGCGCCAAGGGCAATTGCCCATCGTGCGCGGCTTGGCTTTGAGCCGTGACGACATCGTCCGGCGGGCTGTCATCATGGCCCTGATGTGTCAGGGCAGGCTCGAGTTTGAATCGATCGAGTTGTCACACTTGGTCGATATGCAGGCCTATTTCAAGCCAGAGTTGGAACGCATGGCCGAGTTGGCCGAGCAGGGCCTGGTGACGATAGAGCCGGGCGCGATTCAGGTCACGCCGATGGGTTGGTATTTTGTGCGGGCGGTTGCCATGGTGTTTGATCGTTATCTGCAAGCCGACCGGAGTCGCGAGCGATTCTCTAGAATCATCTGATACGGACTGACGCAAAACTGCCCCAGCGTCGTTCTGCCGCCTTGTCGTACAAGGCGTCCTGCCTGCGGCGGCATGCCTAGCCGGAATAATTTTGCGTAAGTCCTAGGAACAATGCTCGATTTCGCCCTTGCCGGTTCGGCCCTGATGATGGGCTTGGCCGGAACTCCCCATTGCCTGGCCATGTGCGGCGCGGCCAGCACCGCCGTCTCGGGCTCCTCACGGGCGGGGCAAATGGGCTTTCAATTGGGGCGCTTGCTCAGCTATGCGACGGCCGGTGGCTTGGCCGCAGCCAGCGTCAGCTTGTTGGCTCAATGGGGGCAGGCCTCGGCCTTGTTGCGGCCACTCTGGGTGCTCTTGCATGTGGCTGCTTTTCTGCTTGGGCTGGCCCTGCTGTGGCGTGGGCGCCAACCGGCTTGGCTCGAAGGCATGGGCCAGCGAATCTCCAGCGGCATTCGCCCAGCGGTGAGCGTTTCCTTGGATGGTTTGAAGGGCGGCGCGACGGTCTTTGCGCGGCCAGCGCGGGCAGGCATGCTGGGCTTGGCTTGGGCGGCTTGGCCCTGCGGGCTCCTGCAATCCGCCCTGTTGGTGGCGGCCTTGGCCTCGGGGCCGGCGCAGGGCGCGGCGGTAATGGCGGTGTTTGCCATGGCCTCGGGGTTGGGTCTCGCCTTGGGCCCCATGCTCTGGGTCAAGCTGCAAGGGCAGGGCGGCGGCAGCGGGGCGGTTGGCATGCGCTGGTCGGTGCGGCTCAGTGGACTGGGCTTGGCGGGCGCTTCGGGCTGGGCCCTGGGCCATGGTGTGTGGAGCCAGGTGGTCGAGTTCTGCCAATGAGCAAGGCCTTTGTTGCCGATTTCTTGCGCTAGAACAGGTGGCCTTTCGCTCTATCCAAGAGAACATCAGTTTCAAGCAAGCATTGCTGACATAAAATCTGAAATTCAGCTTTTCCAACCACGCTCCGCGGAGACGAAACACATGTACCAACACATCAAGGTGCCCGAGGGTGGGCAGAAGATCACCGTCAACGCTGACTTCTCGCTCAACGTTCCCGATCAGCCCATCATTCCTTTCATTGAAGGTGACGGTACCGGTCTGGACATCACCCCGGTGATGATCAAGGTGGTTGACGCGGCCGTGGCCAAGGCCTACGGCGGCAAAAAGCAAATCCACTGGATGGAAATCTACGCCGGCGAGAAATCGACCAAGGTCTATGGCCCCGATGTCTGGCTGCCTGCCGAGACGCTGACCGTCCTGAAAGACTATGTCGTGTCCATCAAGGGCCCGCTGACCACGCCGGTCGGCGGCGGCATCCGCTCGCTCAACGTCGCGCTGCGCCAGGAACTGGACCTGTATGTGTGCCTGCGCCCAGTGCGTTACTTCCCCGGTGTCCCTTCGCCGGTGAAAGAGCCGCACAAGACCGATATGGTGATCTTCCGTGAAAACTCGGAAGACATCTACGCCGGCATCGAGTTCGAAGCCGAGAGCGACAAGGTCAAGAAGTTGATCAAGTTCTTGCAAGACGAAATGGGTGTTAAGAAGATCCGTTTCCCCGAGACTTCGGGCATCGGCATCAAGCCCGTGTCGCGCGAAGGCACCGAGCGCCTGGTGCGCAAGGCGATCCAATACGCGATCGACAATGACAAGCCAAGTGTGACCATCGTGCACAAGGGCAACATCATGAAGTACACCGAAGGTGGCTTCCGTGATTGGGCCTACAACCTGGCACAGAAGGAATTCGGTGCCGAGTTGATCGACGGCGGCCCATGGTGCAAGTTCAAGAACCCGAAGACCGGCAAGGACATCGTGGTCAAGGACAGTATCGCTGACGCCTTCTTGCAGCAGATCCTCTTGCGTCCGGCCGAGTACTCGGTCATCGCCACGCTGAACCTCAACGGCGACTATGTGTCCGACGCCTTGGCCGCACAAGTTGGCGGCATCGGCATCGCGCCAGGCGCGAACCTGAGCGACTCGATCGCCATGTTTGAAGCCACCCATGGCACCGCGCCCAAGTACGCCGGCAAGGACTATGTGAACCCAGGTTCAGAAATCCTCTCGGCCGAAATGATGTTGCGTCATATGGGTTGGCTGGAAGCCGCTGACTTGATCATCGAATCGATGGGCAAGTCGATCCTGAGCAAGAAGGTCACTTATGACTTCGCGCGCTTGATGGATGGCGCAACGCAAGTTTCATGCTCGGGCTTTGGCCAGGTCATGATCGACCATATGTAATTGGTGCTGCCGGCCGAGATTTCGGCCGATGCATGCAATGATCAAAGGGCCCGCTCGATGCGGGCCCTTTTTATTTCAATTCAGAAATTACAAGAATCAGGCGGCTTCACTCATCTCGGCCTGGCTCTGTTTTGCCGGAGCCTCCAGCGACGTGATGTTCTGCGCCAGTTGGCCTTTGGGCCCCTGGATCAATTCGTAGTTGACGCGACTGCCCTGAGCCAGGGTTCGAAAACCATCCATTTGAATGGCTGAAAAATGGGCGAACACATCTTCGCCGCCCGCCTCCGGTTCAATGAAACCGAAGCCCTTTGCATCGTTGAACCATTTGACAGTACCTAAGGCCATAACCGACTCCTTCCCCATATGCACGGTGCTTGCTGCACCGCCGCGGATTTTCAAATCCATGTTGAAGGGTGTCAATTCGGGACCTGCCCGAATGGGGCAGACCCTCGGTGCCAGCAAGTTTGTGAAAAAAGCCCTGCTGAGCCGCCAATTCAAGGCTTGCAATCGGCCGCTATGGCGCAAGATGCAAGCAGGTCCAAGCGAGGTTTGGGCTCAGTCGATAGAATCAGTACATGCCAGATATTCCCAGTCAACCGCCGGTGCCACCGACCAATATTCCGGGTCGGGATGGTTCCGATGGCACCACCACCGTCGAACGTGCGACCCAAAAAACCGAGCCTCCGCGGCTCTACCAAGTCCTGCTGCTGAATGACGATTTCACACCGATGGAATTTGTCGTGATGGTTTTGCAGGAGTATTTCCGTCATGACCTGGATACCGCAACCCAGATCATGTTAAAAATCCACCACGATGGGCGTGGGGTATGCGGCGTCTTCAGCAAGGACGTCGCAGCGACGAAAGTCGAGTTGGTGCTGGCCGCCGCAAGGCGAGCCGGCCATCCTTTGCAGTGCATTATGGAGGCCGCATGATTGCGCAAGAGCTTGAAGTTAGCCTGCACATGGCGTTCGTCGAAGCGCGCCAGCAGCGTCACGAATTCATTACCGTCGAGCACTTGCTGATGGCTTTGTTGGACAACCCCTCTGCGGCAGAAGTGCTGCGGGCTTGTTCGGCCAATCTGGATGATTTGCGCAAGAGTCTGGCGCAATTCATCAAGGAAAACACGCCAACCGTTGGTGGTGCCGATGAGGTGGATACCCAGCCGACGCTTGGTTTCCAGCGCGTGATTCAGCGTGCCATCATGCATGTGCAGTCCACCGGCAGTGGCAAGAAGGAAGTCACTGGCGCCAATGTGCTGGTGGCGATCTTTGGCGAGAAAGATTCGCATGCCGTCTACTACCTGCATCAGCAGGGTGTGACGCGTCTGGATGTGGTGAATTTCATCGCCCATGGCATCAAGAAGTCGGATCCGCCCGATGCACCTAAGGGTGCAGAAGGTGCTGCTGGCCCCGAGGCCGAGCGTGAAGATGCCGAGGGGCAGGGCAAGGGCTCGCCCTTGGATCAGTTCACCCAGAATTTGAATCAGCTCGCCAAAGACGGCAAGATCGATCCGCTGATCGGCCGCGAGTTGGAGGTCGAGCGCGTGGTGCAGATTCTTTGCCGCCGCCGCAAAAACAATCCGCTGCTGGTCGGCGAGGCCGGTGTCGGCAAGACCGCCATCGCGGAGGGCTTGGCTTGGCGCATCACCGAGGGCCAAGTGCCCGATGTGCTGGCCGAGGCGGTGGTCTATTCGCTCGACATGGGTTCGCTATTGGCGGGCACCAAGTACCGCGGTGACTTCGAGCAACGCCTGAAGGCGGTCTTGAAGCAGTTGAAGGATCAGCCCAACGCCATCCTCTTCATCGATGAAATTCACACCTTGATCGGCGCGGGTGCGGCCTCGGGCGGCACCTTGGATGCCAGCAATCTGCTCAAGCCGGCGCTCTCAAGCGGTGCGATGAAGTGCATCGGTGCGACCACTTTCACCGAGTACCGCGGCATCTTCGAGAAGGATGCGGCGCTCTCGCGGCGCTTCCAGAAGGTCGACGTGACCGAGCCATCGGTCGAGCAGACGGTTGAAATCTTGAAGGGCTTGAAGTCGCGCTTTGAGGAACATCACAGCGTCAAGTACGCTTTGGGTGCCTTGCAGGCAGCGGCAGAGTTGTCGGCCAAATACATCAATGACAGGCATCTGCCCGACAAGGCGATCGACGTCATCGACGAGGCCGGAGCGGCTCAGCGCATCCTGCCCAAGAACAAGCAGAAGAAGACCATCACGCGCAGCGAGGTGGAAGACATCGTCGCCAAGATTGCGCGCATCCCGCCGGCATCCGTGTCCAGCGATGATCGCAGCAAGTTGAAGACCTTGGACCGCGACCTCAATAGCGTGGTGTTCGGTCAAGCGCCGGCGATCGATGCGCTGGCTGCGGCGATCAAGATGGCGCGCTCGGGTCTAGGCAAGCCTGACAAGCCGATCGGCAGCTTCTTGTTCAGCGGCCCGACCGGGGTGGGCAAAACCGAGGTGGCCAAGCAGTTGGCCTATATCCTGGGCATTGAGTTGATCCGCTTCGATATGTCCGAGTATATGGAGCGTCATGCGGTCAGCCGCTTGATCGGCGCGCCTCCCGGCTATGTCGGGTTCGACCAAGGCGGTTTGTTGACCGAAGCGATTACCAAGAAGCCGCATGCGGTGCTGCTGCTCGATGAAATCGAGAAGGCGCATCCGGATGTGTTCAATGTGTTGTTGCAAGTGATGGACCATGGCTCGCTGACCGATAACAATGGACGCAAGGCCGACTTCCGCAATGTCATCATCATCATGACGACCAATGCGGGCGCCGAGACGATGAACAAGTCGAGCATAGGTTTCACCAACTCGCGCGAGCAGGGTGATGAGATGGCCGACATCAAGAAGCTGTTTTCGCCAGAGTTCCGCAACCGCTTGGACGCGACCGTGTCCTTCCGTGCGCTGGACTCCGAGATCATCATGCGTGTGGTCGACAAGTTCCTGTTGCAGTTGGAAAGCCAGCTGCAGGAGAAGAAGGTCGAGGTCACATTCAGCGACAAGTTGCGCAAGCATCTGGCCGTCAAGGGTTTCGATCCATTGATGGGTGCCAGGCCAATGCAGCGCC
Source organism: Roseateles oligotrophus (assembly GCF_025717515.1). Classification (GTDB taxonomy): domain Bacteria; phylum Pseudomonadota; class Gammaproteobacteria; order Burkholderiales; family Burkholderiaceae_C; genus Paucibacter_A; species Paucibacter_A oligotrophus. The sequence goes on along the minus strand of NZ_JAJIRN010000006.1, from coordinate 253,125 downwards.
TGATCCAGGACACGATTCGCCGCGCCTTGGCGGATGAGCTGCTGTTCGGGCGCTTGGTGGACGGCGGGCGTTTGAGCGTTGATATAGATGACGAGGGTCAGACCTTGCTCGACATTCAGCCGCTCAAGGTGCGCGACAACAAGCCCAAGGCGGAACCGGCCACGGCCAGTTGATGCTTGACGTTAGCGGTATGAACAGGAGGCCCTGCTGGGCCTCTTGTCGTTTCAATCGAACAGGGCGGGATCTTGTTTGAAAAAGTCGGCCAGCAAACGGTACAGGGCCGGCTGTTCAATCAACATGGCCTTGGGCTGTACAAAAAAAACTTCGGCCGCCACCGCGAAGAATTCTTCCAGGCTCTCGGCGCCGTAAGGATCAATCAAGGTCGCCTCGTCGGCCTCCACTCGCTCGCAAAAACTCAGCCATTGGGTTTCGATCACCGCGAGCCAATGATGGTGGGCGGCCTTGCTGCTCTGTCGTGGCACACCGTCGGCCCAGCCTCCGTGCATGTCAATGACATGGGCGAACTCGTGGATGACGACGTTGAAGATGTTGCGATCGTCGGCGCCCGGTTCTTCTGGCTCGAAAGCCGACCAGACCAGCATCAAGGGTCCGCCCTCCATGGCCTCGCCGGCCAGGCTTTCTTCGAACCGGTGGACGATGCCGTCTTCATCCATGTGCTCGCGCTGGGCGACCACTTCGTCGGCGTGAATGACGATGCCGACAAAGCTGTCATACCAGTGCAGACCCAGGCGCAGAACGGGCAAACAGGCCTGCGCGGCTACGGCCAAGGCCACAGAGTCGCTGACTTCAAAACCCGCTACGCCGTGGAATTCTTTGCTGGCCAAGAACAAGGAGCACAGGCGGCGCAATTCGGCTAGATCGCTGTCGCTGCGCTGCGCCAGAAAGGGGTAGCGCAACAGTGTCAATTGCCAGAGTGGCTCTGGAATGGGGTGTCGGCGCATCGCGCTTGCTTCAACTCGGCGCGCCCAGGCCTGCTTGAGGCGTCGCCACATCAAGCGAGTGCGATGCGGCGCAGACCAGACTGACGCAACCGCAGCACATCGCCGCGCGCCTGCTCGGCCTCGAAGTCCCAGTCTGACAAGACATGACGGTGTAAGCCGGGCGATAGCTGATGCTCCGCCGGGCGGTGGGTGTGACCATGGATCATGCCGACGCAGTTGCTGGCCTTTAGCCAAGCGATGCAAGCGGCTTGATCCAAGTCCTCCCAATGCTCTTGCATTGCTTGTTGCGCCTTGCTGCCATTGCGCATTTGTTGGGCGAGCGCACGGCGCACTTCCAAGGGCTGGTTCAGAAATTGGGCCTGCCAAGCCGGATTGCGTACCTGTGCCCGAAAGCTCTGATAGGCCTTGTCCGCCAGGCACAAGGCGTCACCATGGGTGAGCAACCAGCGTTGACCGAAGGCGCAGAGCACGGTCGGGTCACTCAAGCCCTGCGCGCCGCAATCGGCCAACATCTCGGCGCCGAGCAGAAAATCTCGGTTGCCGGCCATGAAATAGAGCTTGAGGCGCGCACCTGCCGCGCGCAAAACCTTCAGGCAATCGGCCTCGAAGGCATCGAAGCGCCCATCGTCGCCGACCCACACTTCGAAGACATCGCCCAGCAGCATCACGGCATCGGCGCTGGTTTCTTGCAAGTGGCGCGTCAAGGCAGCCAGCGTCGCCGGTGTTTGTGGCGACAGATGCAAGTCGGAGAGGAATTCGATGCGGCGCCACTCGGGCGGCGCCGTCAATTCATCAAATTCGAGCGAGGCAGATGCTGGACCTGGCCTCGCTTCAATCGCTTCAGACAATTTCAACCGCGCGCTCGATAACGACGTCTTCCAGCGGCACGTCACCATGGCCGCCCGAGTTGCCGGTCTTGACCTTCTCGATCGCATCCACGACTTCTTTGCCGGAAATCACTTTGCCGAACACCGCATAACCCCAACCGCTAGCGGTTTCCGACTTGAAGTTCAGAAACTCGTTATTGGTGGTGTTGATGAAGAACTGGCTGGAGGCCGAATGCGGCGCGCTGGTGCGGGCCATGGCCAGCGTGTAGTGCTCGTTCTTGAGGCCGTTATTGGCTTCGTTTTGAATTTCGCCGGTGGTCGGCTTTTGTTTCATGCCGACAGCGAAACCGCCGCCTTGAATCATGAAGCGCTTGATCACGCGGTGGAATACCGTGCCGTCATAGTGGCCGCTGCGCACATAGGCGAGGAAGTTTTCGGCCGAGATCGGCGCTTTGGCCAAATCGAGTTCGATGGTGATCAGGCCATGGTTGGTATGTAGTTCGACGGTTTTGATGCTCATTTTTTGGGCTCCACAATGGCTTTGGTGATGATGACTGGTTTAAGCGGCAGGTTCTGGTGCATACCGTTGTTGCCGACGGGCACGAGGCGGATCTTGTCGACCACATCCATGCCTTCGATGACTTGGCCAAATACGGTGTAGCCGCCTTGGCCTCCCGGCGAATTGGCCGCATCGAGGAAGGCATTGTCGACGGTGTTGACGAAGAATTGCGAGGTGGCTGAGTTCGGGTCATTGGTGCGGGCCATCGCCAGGCTGCCGCGCACATTCAGCAGACCGTTGCTAGCCTCCAGCGGGACCGGGGGCTTGGTCGGACGCTGCTTCATATCGACCGTGAAACCGCCGCCCTGGATCATGAAGTTTTCGATCACGCGGTGAAAGATCAGGCCGTTGTAATGACCTGCCTTGACGTACTGAATGAAATTGGCGACGGTCTTGGGCGCCTTCTCGGCGTCCAGCGCGATACGGATATCGCCTTCGCTGGTGCTGAGCTTGACGGTTTGCGCCTGTGCGCCCAGCGTCAAAATTGCGAAGCCGCCGGCAAGCAGCAGACGGCTAATCAAGGACGAACTATTTGGAGCGTGCATAGATTCTTTTGATGGAACAAAAGTCTGAGTGGGTCGATTGTCACTCACTGGCTTGGCAGCTTTGCCGCTTGCAGCAAGTCTTGCGTGCGACTGAGTTTCAAGGCCAGCGAGCTTGACGGCGCGACCTGGGCTTGTTGGGCGCGCTGGTAAGCGCGCAGCGCCAACCTAAGCAATACATCGCCCATATTCTCTAGCGCCTGGGCATGACCGGGTTGCAGGGCCAGTGCCTGCTCCAATTCCTGCTGTGCCAGATCCAACTCGCCCATGCCGGCATGCACGACGGCCAAGTTGTTATAGGGGTCCGCAAGATCGGGGAAGTCCTGTGTCAAGGCGGTGAAGATGTTGAGGGCTGCGGCTTGTTCGCCTTGCTCCATGCGCATCACACCCAAAGCAAAGCGCAGATTCAGCTCATTCGGGGTCTTTTGCAGGGCGGCTTCGACCGTGGCAACGGCCTGTGTGCGCTGGCCGGCCAACCACTGTCGCTGAGCCAGTTCTAGCTCACTCGCTTGAGCCTGGCCCAGATTCAGCAGCAGGGTCCAGAGCAGAGTAAGGCTTGCCGATGTTATAGATTTGCAGGATGGCATGAAAGAAGGGGCTGAATTTCCGCCATTCGCGAGCGGTGGGGCAGGGTCAGTCCGGGCATAAACTTTCGGACCAACCGCTATACTGACGGCCATTCTACGGCGACCCGCCCGAAGCCGGACCGCTCTGGCGCCGGCAATTGGCGGGGCGCTTTGTAGGCCCCCGTCTACCACAGGTCAGCAGGTCAGCACGTTGGAGTTCGCTCCGGCGCAGCCCCCGAGAGCTCCATGTCCCTTCGTATCTACAACACGCTGACCCGCGCGGTTCAGCCCTTCGACCCACTCGAGCCAGGACACGCGCGCATGTATGTGTGCGGCATCACCATTTATGACCTTTGTCATGTGGGGCACGCGCGCATGATGGTTGCGTTTGATCTGATTTATCGGTGGCTGCGGGCCAGTGGTTATCGGGTTACTTACGTACGCAACATCACCGACATTGACGACAAGATTATTCGCCGAGCCTTGGAGCGCGGTATCCCGATCCGTCAATTGACCGAAGAGATGGTTGCGGCCATGCACGCCGACCTTGACGCGCTTGGCGTTGAGCGCCCCACCCATGAGCCGCGCGCGACCGAATTCGTGCCGCAGATGCTCTCGATGATTGGTACGCTCGAGAACAAGGGCTTGGCTTATCGCGCCAGCAATGGCGACGTCAATTATTCGGTTCGAAAGTTCGCTGGCTACGGCAAATTGAGTGGCCGCTCGCTCGATGATTTGCGCTCGGGTGAACGAGTGGCGATCGACGAGGGCAAGCAAGATCCGCTCGACTTTGTGCTCTGGAAGGCTGCCAAAACCGAGGAGCCCGAGGATGCCAAGTTCGCCTCTGATTACGGGCCAGGTCGGCCGGGCTGGCATATCGAGTGTTCGGCAATGGCTTGCGCCCTCTTGGGTCAGCAGTTCGATCTGCACGGCGGCGGTGCCGACCTGCAGTTCCCTCATCATGAGAATGAAGTTGCGCAGAGTGAAGGTGCCAATGGCGTGCCGCCGGCCGTCATCTGGGCGCACAACGGTCTCTTGAATGTGGATCAGGTCAAGATGTCCAAATCATTGGGCAACTTCTTCACCATCCGCGAGGTGCTGGCTCGTTATGACGCCGAGACCTTGCGTTACTTCATGCTGCGCACGCATTACCGCAGCCCATTCAATTTCAGCGATGTGAATCTGGATGACGCCCGCGTCGCCCTGTGCCGTTTGTATACGGCATTGGACGGCTTGGCCGTGCCTGACGATATCGAAATCGACTGGACTCATCCTCAAGCGGCGGCCTTTCGTGCCGCCATGGACGATGATTTCAATACGCCGGGCGCGATTGCCGCGCTGTTCGAGTTGGCCGCGCAGGTCAACCGCAGCGCGTCGCTCGCCGATGCGGCCTTGTTGAAGAAGCTGGGTGCTGTGTTGGGCGTGTTGCAGCAGCGCCCGCGTGACTATCTGCAAACCGGCAGCGGCATGGACGAAGCCGCGATCGAGCAGCAGATTGCTGCACGCGCGGCTGCCAAGGCGGCAAGAGATTTTGCGGGCGCCGACCGGATTCGCGCCGAGCTGCTTGCCGCCGGCATTGTTTTGCAAGACTCGGCCAGCGGTACGACCTGGATGAAGGCCTGAAGTGGGGCGCTCGAGTGCGACCGGGGTGACCCCGGACTATTGGGATGAAGCCTGCCGCCATCTGGTCAAGCGTGACCGGGTGATGAAGAAGCTGATCCCGGCCTTTGGCGAGGCCAGGCTGCAGAGCCGCAGCGACGCCTTCACAACCTTGGCTCGTTCCATCATTGGTCAGCAGATCTCGGTCAAGACGGCGCAAGCGGCTTGGGGTAAATTCTCGGCCTTGATTGGCGGCTCGGCCAACCGGGTGCAACCGGCTGCGGTCTTGGCCTTGCCCGATGGCGCCTTGCGTGCGGCCGGTTTGTCGGCCCGCAAGGTCGACTACTTATGTGATCTGGCGCAGAACTTCGAGGCCGGCAAGGTTCATGTGCGGCAATGGTCACAGATGGACGATGAGACCATCATTGACGAGTTGGTCGCTATCCGCGGCATTGGCCGTTGGACGGCCGAGATGTTTTTGATCTTCCACCTGATGCGGCCCAATGTGATGCCGCTGGATGACCCCAGGCTTCTTAAGGGTATTAGCGAGAATTACTTCTCGGGTGAGCCGGTTTCCAGGGCCGAGGCGCGCGAAGTAGGTGACGCCTGGGCACCTTACCGCTCGGTAGCCACATGGTACATTTGGCGCAGCCTCGATCCACTCCCGGTGGAGTAACGATCATCCGTTCTCGGGCAGCCCTTAAAATAGGCGGCCCGGCATAGGACCTTCCTCACTGAAAAGAATCGCAGGATGAGCAAGAAACATTTTTTAGACTTCGAACAGCCTATCGCTGAACTCGAAACCAAGATCGAAGAGCTGCGCTACGTGCAAAGCGAGTCAGCGGTCGACATCTCCGAGGAGATCGACCGCCTCAGCAAGAAGAGTATGCAGCTCACCAAGGACGTTTACGCCAGCGTGGCGCCTTGGCAGGTCTATCAGATTGCCCGCCATCCGCAGCGCCCGCAGACGCTCGACTATTGCACCGAGGTGTTCACCGATTTTCAGGAACTTCACGGTGACCGGCACTTTGCCGATGATGCGGCGATCGTGGGCGGCTTGGCGCGTTTTAATGGCCAGGCTTGCATGGTCGTTGGCCATCAGCGCGGCGCCGATTCCAAGGAGCGTGCGCTGCGTAATTTCGGCATGCCGCGCCCCGAAGGCTATCGCAAGGCCTTGCGTCTGATGAAGCTGGCCGAGAAGTTCGGCCTACCGGTCTTTACGATGATCGACACCATGGGTGCCTATCCGGGCATTGGTGCCGAAGAGCGCAGCCAGTCGGAGGCGATTGGCCGCAATATCTTCGAGATGGCGCAGTTGGAAGTGCCTATCATCGCGACCGTGATTGGCGAAGGCGGGTCCGGCGGCGCCTTGGCAATTGGTGTGGCCGACCAGGTTCTGATGCTGCAGTTCTCGGCCTATTCGGTGATTTCACCGGAGGGTTGTGCGTCGATTTTGTGGAAGTCGGCGGACCGGGCTTCAGAGGCCGCAAGCGCCTTGGGCATCACCGCTCACCGTCTGAAGGCCATGGGTTTGATCGACAAGATCGTCAATGAGCCGGTCGGTGGCGCGCACCGCGACAACAAGCAAATGGCCTCCAATCTGAAGCGCGCACTCAGCGATGCGCTGCGTCAGGTGAGCGATCTCAAGCCCAAGGAATTGCTGGATCGCCGCTATGAGCGCCTGCAGTCCTATGGCCGATTTGGCGACACCAAGAATCGCTGACCCGAGCGAAGCATCGCTTGTCGCCGTAGCCTATAGCGGCGGCCGAGATTCCACCGCCTTGCTGCACGCCACGGCGCGGCAGGCAAGGGCCTTGAATGATGCGGGTGCCAGTCTTCAGGTGCTGGCGCTGCATGTGCATCATGGGCTCAATACCTGCGCCGACGATTGGCTCGCGCACTGTGAGTCGCAATGCGAGACATGGGCTCAGGCGGGTTTGCCGATCCGTTTTCGTTCGGCTCGACTTGAGGGGCGACCGGCGGCAGGGCAAAGCGTCGAGGCTTGGGCCAGGGATGGGCGACATGCCGCCTTGGCTGCCATGTCGGCACAGGCGGGTGCCAATCTGCTCTTGCTGGCGCACCATCAACGCGATCAAGCCGAAACCTTGTTGTTGCAGGGTCTTCGTGGGGCTGGCGTTGCGGGCTTGGCCGGTATGCCGGCCCAACAGTGGCGCGAAGGCCTTTGTTGGGCGCGGCCTTGGTTGGATTTGCCGCGCGAGGCGCTTGAAGCCTATGTCCGCGCGCATCAATTGACCCATATCGACGACGATAGCAATGGCGACCCGCGCTTTGCGCGTAATCGCCTGCGTTTGTCGGTCTGGCCCGCATTGCTGGAGGCCTTCCCGCAGGCCGAAGCAAGCCTGGCGCAGGCGGCCAGATGGGCGCAGCAATCATTGGCCTTGCAGCAAGAGGTTGCAGCGGAGGATCTGCGTCGCTTGCTGAGCATCAATGGCTTGGCTGTGACCGAGTTGCTGGCCTTGTCTCCCGCCCGTGCCAGCAACGCTTTGCGGGCTTGGCTGGCGTTGCAATCCGGGCGGCCTGCACCGGCGAGCCTGCTGCAGCGATTGATGCGAGAGTTGCCCGCCTGCAAGGTCGGGGCCTGGTGCTGTGGCGCAGGCGAACTGCGGCTCTATCGAGGGCGTTTGCAATGGCGGGTCAGGGCCTCTGAAGTTGCTGCCGCTGAGGCTTCAGCGCTGACCACCACCGAAATCGACCTGTCGGCGCTTGGTTACCATCCGCTGCCGGCGTGGCACGGTGGTTGGCAGGTTGACCCGGTCGCCAGTGGCGGCCTAGCCTGCGACAGGCTCAAAAACTTGCAGATGAGAGCGCGACAGGGCGGAGAGCAATTTCAACTCAAGCCGGCCGGCACCTTGCGCAGCCTGAAAAAAGTCTATCAGGAGCAGGGTATTCCGGCCTGGCAGCGTCGAGGCCCCTTGTTATTTGCCGGCGACACCTTGATCTTCGTGCCCGGCCTTGGTCTGGATGCACGCTTCAGCGCGGCTGCTGGCGAGCCTCAAGTCAGCTTGGCCTGGCATGAAATGGCAGGCGACGAGAGGGCTTGAATTGTCTCAATTCGATCAGGCTGCAGGGCCTGTAACTCGATTGATCGTCATATTGCTGCAATGCAACAGTAGAATTGGAAGTTGCGACCGCGGCGCATTCCAACCCTTTTTCACCCGATAGGGCCCTCGACCCCCCTCCGCGAAGATACAGAGCTATGGCATTGATTGTTCACAAATACGGCGGTACCTCGATGGGGTCGGCCGAGCGCATCCGCAATGTTGCCAAGCGCGTAGCCAAATGGGCGCGCGCCGGCCACCAGATGGTGGTTGTGCCTTCGGCGATGAGCGGCGAGACGAACCGTTTGCTGGGTCTGGCCAAGGAATTGTCGCCCTCCGTCGGCAGCCCCGAATTGAACCGAGAACTCGACATGATCGCCGCCACCGGCGAGCAGGTGTCGGTCGGCTTGCTGGCCATCGCCTTGCAGGCCGAAGGCGTCGAGGCGGTCAGCTATACGGGTTGGCAAGTGCCGGTCGCCACCGACTCCAGCTTCACCAAGGCGCGCATCGAGAGCATCGACGACACCCGCGTGCGCTCCGACTTGGCCGCCGGCAAGGTGGTCGTGATCGCTGGCTTCCAAGGCGTTGATGAGGATAAGAACATCACGACCCTGGGGCGTGGCGGGTCGGATACGTCGGCGGTGGCCATCGCCGCAGCCTTGAAGGCCGCCGAATGCCTGATCTATACCGATGTCGACGGCGTCTACACGACCGACCCGCGCATCGTGCCCGAGGCCAGGCGTTTGCATACCATCAGCTTCGAAGAGATGCTGGAGATGGCCTCCTTGGGGTCGAAGATCTTGCAAATCCGCTCGGTTGAGTTTGCCGGCAAGTACCGTGTGCCGCTGCGTGTGTTGTCCAGCTTCACACCCTGGGACATTTCCATCGAAGAAGAAGCCAAGTCTGGCACTTTGATCAGTTTTGAAGAGGACGAAAAAATGGAACAAGCTGTCGTTTCCGGCATTGCTTTCAATCGCGATGAAGCCAAGGTGACCTTGTTGGGCGTGCCCGACAAGCCAGGTATCGCCTTCCAGATCCTGGGTCCGGTGGCCGATGCGAATATCGACATCGACGTCATCATCCAAAACGTCTCGCATGACGGCAAGACCGACTTCAGCTTTACCGTCCACCGGAGTGATTACGCCCGGACCATGGAGTTGCTCGAGAAGACCGTCGGCCCGGCCACGCAGGCCGCCAAGGTGATTGGCGATGCGCGCATCTGCAAGGTTTCGATCGTCGGCATCGGCATGCGCTCACATGTGGGTGTAGCGTCCAAGATGTTCCGTGCGCTCAGCGAAGAAGGCATCAACATTCAAATGATCTCCACCAGCGAGATCAAGACCAGCGTTGTGATCGATGAAAAATACATGGAGCTGGCGGTGCGCGCATTGCACCGTGCGTTCGAATTGGAACAAATTCCTGGCTAAATACTTTGCGGCCTTGAATTCTTAGTATAGAATTCGAGGCTGTGCTGGAGTCGTGACCGAGTGGCCGAAGGTGCTCCCCTGCTAAGGGAGTAGGTGCGTTAAACCGCCTCGAGAGTTCGAATCTCTCCGACTCCTCCAAGTAATAGGAAACCCTGAAAAGTTAGTCATAGCTATGACTTGACTCTTCAGGGTTTTTCCTTTTTCGGCGCCCAAAACCTCTTCGAGCGCGGGCTGGCTATTGCTGCGCTGTTGACGACACCCAAATGCCGCCGGCGATCAGCATGAAGGCGACGCCGTGATACCACTGCGGCCATTCCCCCAGCAAGGCCGCCGACATCAAGGCCGCGAATACCGGCGTCAAGTTATTGAAGAAGGCGGCCACGGCCGGGCCGGCTTCGGCGACACCTTGAGCCCAGCAGCGATAAGCAATCAAGGAGGGCCCGATCGCCACAAAGGCCAAGGCCAGCGCAAGACCTGACCCCCAGTGGATGGGCTGCGGGTTCGCCACCTGCTCCAGCCCGGCCATACCGCCGGCAAACAGCAGGCCAAAGAGGACCTGTGCCAGCAGCAGTTCGGCCCAGTTCCAGTTCGGGCGGGCTTCACCCTGCATCGAAGCGGGCGGGCGCGCCAGCAGCCAGCTGTAAATCGCCCAGCTGAAGACGGCAAGCAGCATCAATAAATCGCCGCTGACGAACTGCACCTCGGCCAGCGCGCTGACCCGGCCGCGGCCGATCACAAAGGCCACGCCCGCCAGCGACAAGGCCGCGCCCATCAACTGCTGCCGCTTGGGGCGAACGCCGAATAGAACGGCGCCGACGGCCAACATCCAGACCGGCATGCTGGCCGCTATCAAGGTGACGTTCAGTGGTGACGAGCTGCGCAGCGCCTGGTATTGCAGGGCGTTGTAGCAACCCATGCCAAGAAAGCCGGTCAAGGCCAGATAGCGCCAACGCAGCAGCATTGCGGTCGGCCTGGCGATAAGGCGCCAGGCCATTGGCAGCAAAAGCAGGGCGGCCAAGGTCCAGCGCATCGCGTTCAGGGCCAGCGGCAGCACGCTGCCGACCATCATCCGACCGACCACGGCGTTGGCCGCCCACAGCAAGGGCGGCAGGGTCAGCAACAAGGCCAGGCGCAGAGAGAGTCGCAAGGTCTAAGGTCTAAGGTCTAAGGGACTAGCTACCTGCGGCCACGGCTGGCAGGGGTTCCAGCAGCAAGGCGACTTCAAAGCTGAAGCAGGAGCCGGTGCCCGGTTGACTTTCGACCATGATGCGTCCGCCCATCAGGCTGACGAGGCGCTGAACGATGGTCAAGCCCAGGCCGGTGCCGCCATAGCGGCGTGTGATGCTGCCGTCGGCTTGCGTGAAGGGATCGAAGATCTGGGCGATCTGATCCTTGGTCATGCCGATGCCGGTGTCATGCACGCTGAAGCGTAGTCGCAGACCGGTTTCTGTTTCGGGGCCGGCGCTGGCTTCGGACGCTTCCTCGACCATCTGCACTTCAAGCCTCACCTCGCCTTTTTCGGTGAATTTCAATGCGTTGCCGACCAGATTCACGAGAACCTGGCGCAGTCTGAGCGCGTCGCCCAAGGCGCGCTGTGGCACGCCGGGTTGCACCCGGGCATGTAGCTGTATGCCTTTCTCATGCGCTTGTAGCAGCAGGGGATGCAGCGCCTCGCGCAGGCAGTCGTGAAGCGAGAACGGTGCGCGCTCGATCACGACGCGGCCGGCTTCGATCTTGGCCACATCGAGCAAGTCATTGATGATGACCATCAGGCCCTTGGCCGAGTTGTGAGCCAGTTCGATGAATTTGCGTTGCTTGTCGGTCAGCTCGGTCAAGAGCACCAATTCGGTCAGGCCCAGTACGCCATTCATGGGGGTGCGGATTTCGTGGCTCATATTGGCCAAGAAACTGCTCTTGGCCTGACTGGCAGCCTCGGCGGCCTCGCGGGCGGTCTCCAGCGCCGCTTGGCTGGCCTTCAGATCGGCAATGTCGCGGGCATTCAATAGGAGCACGGGCTCGCCGGTGGCGGGGTCGCGCATCGGGCTGGCGTTGATGCCATGCCAGCACAGGCCGGCGCTGGTACGCAGCTCGAAGTCTGCCTTGACGCTCTGACCTGCGCGCACCTGCGCATAGACATGGGCGGCATCGTCGGCATGGGCAAAGACGGCATCAAGCTCGCCCTGCTGGGCGGAGTTGTCGGGTGCCACGGTTTTGGCCCGCGAGAACGCCAGCGCCGCGGCTGGGTTGCGCATCAAGCAACTGCCGTCCTTGAGGCTGAACACCGCGATGCGCACGGACGTATGTTGCAGCGCCTCGATGCCGCGCAAGGCGCTCAGGTCGACGCCGCTGGCGAGCGAGTCGGCCGCAAAGAGCATCACTTGGCGCCGGTCCGGTGTGAGGATTCCGCGCGACACCAGCATCACCGTGGTGGGCCTGCCTTTCGGGTAGAGCGTCCATTGTTCGCGCACGATCTTGCCCTGGCCATGGTCGGCCGCGGTGACGGCCAGGCGCTCACGCACGGCTTCGCTGGTGTCAGAAAAATCGCTGGAAAGAAATTTCTCTGCGCTGCCTGCCTGCCAAAAGCGCAGGGCTGCGGCATTGGCCCATAGATTGCGCTGCCTCTCGGCATCGAATACCCACATGGGGACGTCAAGCCAGTCGTAATGCGTCAAGCAAGAGAAGTCGAGCATGGGAATGGGGTTGGGACCGTGACGAGGTTGAATTCAGCCCCGCATTGTGTCTCGACCAGCCCGGCCTTGGTTCCGGCCGGGCGAGTTTTATTGTGAAATCAAGCTGTCGCCAAGGCTCAGCCGACCACGGCTGCGCGGTAGGCATGCCAACTGGCGTGCCCCAGCAACGGCCCGGCGATCAGAAGGCCGATAAACCAGGGCAGCAAGGCCAGCACCACGATGCCGGTGATCAAGAAGCCCCAGAACAGCATCACGCCCGGCTGCGCCAGTACCAAGCGCAAGCTGGTCAGGCCAGCGGTGACCGCGTCGGCCTCACGGGCCAGCAGCATCGGCATCGAAATTACGCTGACCGAGTAGATCAGGCCGGCGAAGAAGCCACCAACGGCAAGATAGGCCGTGATGAAGCCGAGGTTTTCGGGGTCGAGCAGCTTGGTGATCGATCCGGCAAAGTCGGGCATGCCGTCAAAGCTAACGGCGAACACGATCAGCGCGGCGCGGCCCCAGATCATTTCCAAAATCAAGAGCACGCCGCCAAAAATGGCAATCTGCGATAGCCGTCGCCGCCAGGCGGTCAGGGAGTCGAGCAGGGTTGGCTTCTCGCCGCGCTCCAGCCTCATGCTGACCTGGTACAGGCCCAGGCACATGAACGGCCCGACCAACAAGAATCCTGCCGACAGGGCCAAGGTGTAGATGGGCGCATGCCGAAAAACACCCAGAATCGCCCAGCCCATCAGCATGAAGCACAGGCCGTAGAACAGGCCAATCGCTGGCGCGCGGCGGAAGTCGCGCAAGCCGGCGGCCAACCAGCACAGTGGATCGCGCAGGCTCAGGGTCCGCAGCGGGATGTTGAAGGAATTGTCGAGCGGCGCTTGCTCTTCGGGCTTGTTCTGAATCATCCGGGCAGCGTAGTGCACGCCAGCTCCATCGCGCCACCGGACTTTCCAGCAGAACGCCCGACTAAATTGCTTGTTAGCCTCGTCGCACGCGGCGGATTTCGTCCCAGATCAGCAGCACGGCGCCGACCGAGATTGCGCTGTCGGCAATATTGAAGGACGGGAAATACCAGCCGCTTGAATGGACCTGGATGAAGTCGATCACATAGCCGTGCAGCAGGCGGTCGATCACATTGCCGATGGCGCCGCCCAGGATCAGGCTCAAGGCCAACGCGAACAAGGTTTGTTGACCATGGCGGCGCAGCATCACGGTGATGAAGACCGTCGCCACCGCACCCAGGCCGACAAAGAACCAGCGCTGCCAGCCCGCCGCCCCGGCCAGGAAGCTGAAGGCCGCGCCGGTGTTGTGGACGCGCACGACATTGAAGAAACCGGTCACGGAACGGCTGTCCCCTAACTGGAAATTCCCCAGGATCAAGACCTTGGTGAATTGGTCCAGCAGAATCACGATCAGGGCCAGGCCGAGCCAAAGCCCCAATTTATTACCGCCGCCGCTTGCTTTTGCTTTGGTCGCCATGGTTCAGGCCACCAAGCGGGTTTCGCCGCCGCCGTGCAGATTGCTGTCGCAACGACCGCAAATCGTCGGGTGCTCTGGGTTGGCGCCAACATCCGCGCGGTAATGCCAGCAGCGCTCGCATTTCAGTTGCGTCGATGGACTGACCGTGACGGTCAATTCGCTTGCCTCCACCAAGGTGGCCGCCGAAGTAATGAAGACAAACTTCAGATCGTCGCCCAAGGTTTGCAGCAGGGCCAGGTCGGCGGCGGGCGCACCGAGCACGACATCGGCCTGCAAGGAGGAACCCACATCGCCGACCTTGCGGACCTCTTCGATGCTGCGGTTGACCGCCTCTCTGATTTCTCGGATGCGGCTCCACTTGGCCAGCAAGTCGGTGTCGGCGGTTTCAAACTTCCAGAAGGTTTCGGTGAAGATGCTCTTGCCTGCGTGACCGCCTTCAAAGACTTCCCAAGCCTCTTCGGCCGTGAAGCTCAGGAACGGCGCCATCCAGCGCAGCATCGCGTGGCTCAAGTGCCACAGTACGGTCTGCGCCGAGCGGCGCGCTAGGCTGCCGGGGGCGGTCGTGTAGAGCCTGTCCTTCAGCACATCGAGGTAGAAGCCGCCGAGGTCTTCCGAGCAATAGACCTGCAGCTTGGCCACCACCGGGTGGAATTCATAACGCTGGAAATGCGCCAGGATCTCGCCCTGCAGCTCGGCTGCGCGGGCCATCGCGTAACGGTCTACTTCCAGCAACTGATCCAGCGGCACGGCGTCCTTGGCGGCGTCGAAGTCGCTGGTGTTGGCGAGCAAGAAGCGCAGCGTGTTGCGGATGCGGCGGTAGGCATCGACGACGCGGGCGAGGATCTTCTCGTCCAGTCCTAAGTCGCCCGAATAATCGGTCGACGCGCACCACAGGCGGATGATCTCGGCGCCCATCTTGTCGCTGACGGTCTGAGGCGCCACCACATTGCCGACCGACTTGCTCATCTTGCGGCCCTGGCCGTCGACGACGAAGCCATGGGTCAGCAAGCCCTTGTAGGGCGCACGGCCGTAGAGCGCGCAGGCGATCAGCAGCGAGGAATGGAACCAGCCGCGATGCTGGTCATGGCCTTCCAGATAGAGGTCGGCCTCGGGGCCCTCGGCGTGCGCCGCGCCGAGATGGCTGCCCTTCAAGACATGCTGGAAGGTCGAGCCCGAGTCGAACCAGACGTCCAGGATGTCGCTGCCCTTGCTGTACTGCTCGGCCTCGGCGCCCAGCCACTCGGCCGGGTCCAGCTTGGCCCAGGCCTCGACACCGCCGGCCTCGACGATGACGGCCGCGCGTTCGATGAACTCCAGCGTGTTCGGGTGCGCCAGGCCGCTGTCTTTGTGCAAAAAGATCGGCAGCGGCACGCCCCAGCTGCGCTGGCGCGAGATGCACCAGTCGGGCCGGCCGGCGATCATGTCGCGCAGGCGAGCACGGCCGTTCTCGGGGTAGAAGCTGGTCGCGTCGATCGCTTCCAAAGCGGTCAGACGCAGCGATTTCTCGGGCGCCTCGGTCGCGAACAAACCAGCGCCTTCGTCCATGCGCACAAACCACTGCGCCGCAGCGCGGTAGATCACCGGGGTCTTGTGGCGCCAGCAATGCGGGTAGCTGTGGGTGATCTTGACGTGCGAGAGCAGGCGGCCGGCGTTTTCCAAGGCTTGCGCGATGATGGGGTTGGCCTTCCAGATATGCAGGCCGCCGAACAGCGGCAACTCGGCCTCGTAAGCGCCATTGCCCTGCACCGGGTTGATGATGTCCTTGAAGGCCATGCCGTGCGCCACGCAGGACTGGAAGTCATCCAGGCCATAAGCGGGCGCCGAGTGGACAACGCCGGTGCCGTCATCGGCGGTGGCGTAATCGGCCAAATAGACGGGGCTGCAGCGGTCGTAACCGGCATCCACATGGGCCAAGGGATGCTTGAAGTTCAGCCCGGCCAGGTTTTTGCCGACGGTGGTGGCCAGCACGCTGCCTTCGAGTTGCCAGCGAGCCAGGCATTTTTCCACCAGCGCCTCGGCGATCATGTAGATGCCGCGCGGCGTGTCGACCAGCGCGTAGCTCAGTTCCGGGTTCAGATTCAAAGCCTGATTGGCCGGGATGGTCCAGGGCGTCGTCGTCCAGATGACGGTGAAGGCCTCTTTGTCCAGCTTGCTCAGGCCGAAGGCGGCCGCCAACTTGGCCGGCTCGGCGCTCAAAAAGGCCACATCGACCGCAGGGCTCTGCTTGTCCTGGTACTCGATCTCGAATTCGGCCAGCGAAGAGCCGCAGTCAAAACACCAGTAGACCGGCTTCAGGCCCCGGTAGACAAAGCCGCGTTCGAACAGGCGCTTGAGCACGCGGATCTCGCCGGCCTCGTTTTTGAAATCCATCGTGCGGTAGGGCTTGGCCCAGTCGCCCAGCACGCCCAGGCGCTTGAAATCCTGGCGCTGTGCATCGATCTGCTCGCCGGCGTAGGCGCGGCTCTTGGCCTGCACCTCATCGCGCTGCAGGCCGCGGCCAAAGGTCTTTTCGATCTGGTTTTCGATCGGCAGGCCGTGGCAGTCCCAGCCGGGGATGTAGGCGGCGTCAAAGCCTTCCAGCTGGCGCGCCTTGACGATCATGTCTTTCAAGATCTTGTTGGCGGCATGGCCGATGTGGATCTGGCCATTCGCGTAGGGCGGGCCATCATGCAAGACGAACTTGGGCGCGCCAGCGCGGGCTTCGCGCAGGCGCTGGTAAGTGCCTTGCTCTTCCCAGGCCTTGACCCAGCCCGGCTCGCGCTTGGGCAGGTCGCCACGCATTGGGAAGGGCGTGTCCGGCAGATTCAGCGTGGCGCGGTAGTCTTTTTTGTCTGTCGTCATGATGGCGGAACTCGAACGTTTGGGCTGCTGCGTTCACGCGTTTAGCGCGAGTCGGCAAATTGAAGGAGAGGGCGCTGATTCAGCGGCCGGAGCGAATCCAGAGGCGAGCGGCAGGTGATTCAAGCCGCAGCATTCGCGTCAAATTCGGTCGCGCGTGGTCTGGCGCAACATCGCTGCATGGGTGGCCAAAAAGGCGCGGGCGTCCGACACATCCTGCCGGATGGCGGCCGTCAAGGCGGGCAGCCCGTCGTAGCGGGCTTCGTCGCGAAGTTTATGCAGTAGTTCCACACGCACGAGTTTACCGTAGGCCCCGTCCACGCCGATTTGCGCGGGCCAGTCCAGGCAATGCACCTCGAGCAAGACGCGACCGGCATCCTCAATGGTCGGCCGCACCCCGAGCGAGGCGACGCCGTCCACGGCCCGCTCCGCCAAGCCATGCACGCGCACGGCGAAGATACCTTTGGCGGCCGGCTTGTCATGGGTAAAGCGCAGGTTCAAGGTACGAAAACCATCGGCCGCGCCGCTGGCCGATTCGCCCAGGCTGCGGCCGAGCTTTTTGCCATGCACCACATGGCCGGAGATCGAGTAGGGCCGGCCCAAAAGTCGGGCCGCAGCCCCCATATCGCCACTACTCAAGGCCTCGCGCACGGCCGAACTGCTGACCCGCAGGCCATGCACCTCGTAGCTCATCATTCGTGCGACATCAAAACCCTGAGCGCGGCCGGCGGCGTCCAGCGTCGCGTAGTCGCCCTGGCGCTTGGCGCCGAAGCGGAAGTCGTCCCCGACCAGGATGTACTTGACGCCCAGGCCTTGCAGCAACACTTGCTGAATGAAATTCTGCGGGCTGAGGCTGGCTAGGCGAGCATCAAAGCGCAGCACCACCACTTGCTCGATGCCGCAGCGCTCCAACTCGCTGAGCTTGTCGCGCAGCGAGGCAATGCGGGTCGGCGCCAAATCGGGCTGGCCCAGTTTGGCGGCAAAGAAGTCGCGCGGATGCGGCTCGAAGCTCATCACGCAAGACGGCAGGCCGCGGTGCTGCGCCTCCGACTTCAGCAGCGCCAGCATGGCCTGATGGCCTCGATGGACACCGTCGAAATTGCCTATGGTCAGCGCGCAAGCGGGCGCTATGCCGGGGTGTTGGAAGCCGCGATATACGTGCATTGGATTTGTGTGGTGGACCGATCGAGCGAAGCGAGTAGCTCGGCCGCCAACTTGTTGAGCGGGTTCGGCGATTATCCGATGGACCTGCGCTGAACCTGCTTCAGGCCAACTCCGCCACCTGAATATGCCGCTGCACCACCGCGACCAGATCGTCCATTTCGAACGGTTTGACCAGGTAATCGTCCATGCCCGACTGGATGCAGCGCTCGCGGTCGCCGTTCACCGCGCTGGCCGTCAATGCGACGATGGGCACATGACCCAGGAAGCGGCTGCGCTCTTGGATACGCCAGCGGCGGGTCGCCTCGAAGCCGTCCATTTTGGGCATTTGGCAGTCCATCAGCACGAGGTCATAGGCCGCGGTCTCGAGTCGCTCCAGCGCTTGCAGGCCGTCTTCGGCATGCTCGACTTGCAGGCCGCAACTCTCCAGCATGGCGGTGGCAACCAGCACGTTGACCACGCTGTCATCGACCAGCAGCACCCGGCCGGACAGCTTGGGCGCCGGTTGCACGACACCCCGAGCGCTGCTCAGCGGCGGGACTTCGCTGACACAGGCCAGCAGCGGCAGCGTGAATTCGAATAGCGAGCCCTGGCCGGAGACCGAACTGCAGCGCAGGTCACCGCCCATCGCGCGCGCCAACTCGCGTGAAATCGTCAGGCCCAGGCCGGTGCCGTCTTGGCGACGCGGCTTGCCGGGGTGGCCAAGCGCTGACTCGGCCTGTTCGAACGGCGCAAAGACTCGCTCCATCTGGTCGCCGGCAATGCCCTCGCCGGTGTCGCGCACGGCAAAGCGCAGCAGCGTGCCGGCGCGCATGTCCAGCGTGGTGCCGACCTCGATCAAGACCTGACCCCGTTCGGTGAACTTGATTGCGTTGCCGATCAGGTTGTGCAGCACCTGCTTGATGCGCGAGGCGTCCCCCAGCGCGTAGTTGGGCAGGGCGGGGCTCAGTTTCAACTCGAAGCCCAGGCCCTTGTCGCGCGCTGTTTCTCCGAGCAAACGGCAGACATCATCGACCGTTTCACGCACATTGACCGGGCCGGCATCGACGGCGAGCTTGCCTGATTCGATCCGCGCCAGGTCCAGAATGTCATTCACCAAGGCCAATAAATGATGGCCGGAGCGCCGCATGATGTCGACCTGTTCGCGCTGCTGCGTGTCCAGCGTCGAGCGTTCGAGCAACTGCGTCATGCCCAGAATGCCGTTCAGCGGCGTACGGATTTCGTGGCTCATATTCGCCACGAAACGGCTCTTGCTGGTGCTGGACTGCTCGGCCGACTGCAGCGCTTGCTGGCGCTGCTGGGCCACCCCATCGGTGACCAAACGCATGCGTAGCAACTCGGTGCTGCGCTTGTCGGCGCGGCGCGATTCATTCAGGCCAATCGCCATAAAGACCATCAGACCCAGGGCTGTGAAGGCGCCGATCTGACTGCCCAGGCTCAGGTGGTAGGCAATCAGCGGCGCCAAGGCCAGGCCGCTGAACAAGAGGTTGGCGCGCCAACGACCACCCAGATTGAGTAGCCCAATGCCGGTCAAAGCCACCAGGGCGGCCAGAATCACACCCTCGAGTTCAGGGGCGGCAGCGGCATGAAAAAACCAGCCGGCGGCGCCCCAACTGAGTGACTCCAGCGCCAAGGTCAACATGAAGCGGCGCCGCCATGGGGCCAAGTCGGCCGTCGTTGGTGTGCTTGAGCAGCCTTGCCAATAACGGCGAAACCGCACGACATCCGCGCAGCGCAGTGCGCCCAAGAGCAACCTGACGCCGAACCAGGTCAGCAGAATTGCATGCGGCAGATGCGGCCAGAACAGCAGCAGCGGCACCAAGCTGAACACCAGGCCCATCAGGGTGGGTGTGGTGATGCGTTCGCATAGCGAAGCGAAGCGCTCCGACTTCACCTGTTCGGTGATGTCGGGCCGCATGGCTTCGCAAGGCTTTGCATTGTTTGGCATCGTTGGTCCGGGCGCCGTCCGGTTCACCTGTCCCAAGGCAGATGCTGCTGTCATAAGTCTGGTTCCCTCGACAAATCGACTGCACTTGTTTGGCAGTTCTTTGACAGTGGGATTAATACCCCTGTCCTAAGGGCGAGGTTCTACAGATACTTTGTTACAAAATGATTCGGGTCTTCCCTGAATCGTTACTTGGGCGTCGCAAAAACGCCGCATTTCTAGGGCAAACACCCAGTCCATGCGCCGTGTCACGAACTTGTTATGTGGGTGTGATGAGGCTGGGGCTGCTGATCCAGATCCATTCACCCGGTTTCAAATCGGGTGGCAAGGTGAGGGCACCAAACTGAGGGCGGTGCAGGCTTTCAACCCGGTTGCCGACCGCCGCGACCATCCGTTTGACCTGGTGATACTTGCCTTCGATCAGGGTCAGCCGCAGGCCATGGGTGCCGAAGGCCTCGGCACCCTCGGCGCGCACTTGCTCGGGCTTGTAGGGCACCGTGCGCTCGGGCTTGCCGCCAGGAGATCCGGGAGGCTTGCTGGATTCGGGCTCACGCAGCTCCACGCCGGCCAGCAATTGCGCCACCATCTCGGGCGTCACCGGGTGCTTGCACTGCGCCTCGTAGACCTTGGGCACATGGTGCTTGGGGCTGGTCAGTTTGTGGATCAAGGCGCCGTCGTCGGTCAGCAGCAGCAGGCCGGTGGTGTCTTCGTCGAGCCGGCCGATCGGCTGCGCATCACGCTCACGCAGCGGCGCCGGCAGCAGATTCATCACGCTGGGGTGGTGCTTGGGTTTGCGCGAGCATTCATAGCCGCTGGGCTTGTTCAAGAGGATCAGCGCCTTGGCGTAATAGGGCCAGGTCTTGCCCGAGACCTCGAACTCCAGGCCTTCGGTCTCGAATTCTTCCCAGGGGTCGGCAATGACATGGCCGCCAACGCTGACCTCGCCATTGAACAACAGTCCGGAACACAGGCGGCGGCTGCCGAAGCCTTGGGAAAACAGGATTTGGGCGATATGCATCTTCATGCCGGCATTGTCCCTCACGGGCGCCTACCGTTTCAGCGCGGCAAGGTTCGCAATTCGAAGTCGGGTGCGGCGATGAAATCCCCGTCGGCCGGCACATCAATCCGGCGCGAAAGCTGGCCGTACAACTTCAGCTTGGCCGCCTGTTCGGGCGCGATGCGCAAGCTGTGGCGGCCCGGCATGACTTGGTGCAACAGGTAGTAGCCGTCGGAGGAGCTGATCGTGCTGGCGATCACCTGACCCTGCTCGTTGACCAACTCGATGCGTGCGTCGCCGATGCCGCGCCGCTGGCCTTTTTTGTCATGGCTGAGCAGGTAGACCGTACCGTCAATCTCCGAGGTGGCGACGATGGGGAACTCGATCATCTCCACGCTGCCGGGTCTTGGCAGCACGCGCAGCCCCGGCAGCGCGGGCCGCCATTGGGGATCTTCCAGCGTGTTGGCGTCGATCGCGATATCGGTGTATTGGCCGGCCGGCAGGCGTGTGATCAAGGCACTGCCTTGCTCGTCGGTCAGCAGCGGGTGCCGTCCGCCGCCGTTCAAAATGAAGCCGGCGTTGGGCACCACCGGTTCGTCCGCGTCCCGCCGGCCATTCAAGTTACGGTCGACAAAGGCCAGCGCCGAGACCGAGCCGGTGCCGGCCAAGGGTTGAGCCTCGAAGAACCAAGTCTTGCTGCGCGGGTTGTGGCCCATCGCCATGAAGAGCTGCAGGCCGACGGCGAACTCGCGCTGGCTGCTGCAACTGCCACTCAAGGCCATGCCAAAGCTGCCGAGGAATTTGCTCAGACCGGCCGTCAATTGGCTGACGTTCGATTGAATCGAATGCTGCAGGCCCGCGTTGACGCGGTAGCCGGCGCCCAAGTCGCGGTCTGCCGTCATCGCCAAGCTTTGCAGTTTGGCGGCGGGTTGGATGCTGAATGCCATGCTGGCGCTCAGGCCGATGCCGGCGATGCGCCGGCTCAATTGCAGGGTGCCGTCGGAGCTGAAGCTGCCGCTGCGCAGATTGGTTTGTTTGGCCCCCAGCCGTTGCCAATGCAGGCTGCTGGACACCGAGGTGCCGGCCAGCATCGTCGATGCACGGCCCGACAAGGCTTGATTGCTGGCGCCGGAGGCCAAGCTGTCGTGCACGGCCTCGATGACGATAGACAGCGCGGGCAAGGCAGGCATGCCCGCCGCTGCTGCGGGCTGAAACGTGCTGTAAAGGCGCAGCTTGTCGCGGTGGCTTAAAGGGTCGCTGCCGCGTGGGAGGATCTCGCTGCTGAAGTCGCCAAAGCGTTGCTGATGTTGTAAGTCAATTGAATGCTTGCCCAGCCGCGTCTTCAGGCCCAGTTCCGCCAGCGCGCCGCCGGCCTGCGCCTGAGTCAGCTGCGAGCTCAGCACATAGGCGTCGGCGTAGTAGCGCAGGCCCAACTGGGCGTAGCCGAGCGTGCCCTGTTCGGGCAGGCCGCTGCTGCGCACCAAGGCGGCATTCGCAGCAAAGGCGCGGCTCAGGCCCAGATCCAGTTGCGCCACGCTGCGCAGTTCGCCCGCGTCGGTGCGCTGTTGGGCCAGCGAATAGAACAGCTCGCCCGGTTTGACGTTGGATTGATCGAGCAGAAAGCTCTTGCGCTCTACCCGCAACTGGCCGAGCGGGCCATTGAAGACGAGGCGGAATTCGTTCGCACCAAAGGACAGCGGTAGGTCCTCAAACGCATAGCGACCGTCGCTGCGGCTTTGCTGATAACCGGCCAGCGCGTCGTTGTAGTAAAGCGTTACGTCCCAGCCCGGTGGCAGGTCGCCGCGCAGGCTGTGGCGGTCGAAGTTGCTCGGCAGTTCCAAAGAGCGGTTGCTCAAGAGCACGCCGTTGCCGCTGGCATTGCCGGCCACAACATTGCTGACGCCAGGCACGGCAACATTGCCGAACTCGGCGGTGCGAGCCTGCATGGGGCCGGCCAGACCTGCCTCCGGGTCGTGGCGACCCAGCGTCAAGCGCAGCGCGGGGCTGTTCGAGCGACGTGCTTGGGAGACAAACGCCGCCGCCTCCAGACCCAGCAGATCGCCGGTCAGGTAGGCGGTGTAGACGGCCTGCAACTGGCGCCCTTGAGCGTCGGCATGGGCCTGGCTGCCCAGGGTCTGTTCAATGAAAGGCAGGGCAAAGGCCTTGATGGGCGCATGCGTACGGGTGAAATTGCGTTCGGCGGCGCCCGCCGCGGCCTGGGTGTGGATGCTGCCGCCGAGGTGCTCGCGCGCCAGTCGTTCTTGCAAGGGCAGGCGTTCACGCGGTTGTATGCGCAATTGCAGGCTGGCCAGGTCGAGGCTCAAGTCGATCGGCAGCCACTGCGCGAGCAATTGCTGGGCGACATAGAGGTCGCCGTCGATGAGCCGAACCGAGTGGGCGGGAAAGCGCTGTTCCTGACCCTCAAAATAGACCCGGCCACTGGCCTGCGAGAGCGCGAACTGCCGCTGCTCGCGCACGATAAAGCCGCTGGCGCTGCCTTGTTCGGTGTTGACCGTGACCGCCAGGGTCAACAGCCGGGCCAATTCACCGAGCGGCAGCAGCAGCTGTTTGCCGTCCTGGTAGGCACTCAGGCTGTCGGACAATTGATGCCCGTCCAGCAACACCTCCAGTACCAGCGCATTGGCTTCGATGTCGAGCGGGCTGAGGCTTGCGATTGGGTCGGGCTTTGTCGAGTCTGCGGTCTGCGCATGGCAGAAGGGCGCATGCAGCGGGCCCAGCAGCAGGGCGAGGCACAGCCAAGCTGCGTTGCGGGCGAGCACGGCGGCGCTGCTGCTGTCGGGGCTGGCTTGACGTCTGTCTAGACGGCTGTTTATGGCAGAGCCAGCTTCGCTTCGGCCAAGGTCTTGCCGCCGAACTCAGGGCGGTCACGGAAGACCACTTGGAGCGAGCCTTGCTCAAGCTTGGCGCCCTCGGGCAGATTCAAAGGCATGCGGGCCAAGCGCCGCGAATTGGGCGTGTAGACCGCCACGCCGCCGGCCTTGGCCACTTCGATCGGGGCCTTGCCCTTGGCGGCATAGAAGACTTGAAAGTCACCGTACACCGAACGGTTGCCGCTGCGATTGAGTGCAAAGCCGAGCACCGGCTGGGCGCCCTCGGCGTGGCTCAGCAGATTCAAATCGGACAGGGCCACGTCGACTTGCACCTCTCCGTGGCGCACGATCACCGGGATCGACGCGCCGACCAGGGCGTTCAGCACCACGCCGACCTCCTTGCCGGCGTCGGTCGCAGCGTTTTCGACGCTGTTGCCGCTGTTGGTTTCCGCCACGCGTTCAAACTGCAGATGCGAGCGGTATTCGCCGCTGGCTAACTCGGCCGGCCGACGCAGTTGAATCCGCACGGTTTGCGAGCCGCCGGGCGGAATCGTCACCTGGCGCGGCGAAAAACGCAGCATCGCATCGGCAAACAGTTCACCCGGCGCCGGGCTGTCGATGGCAATGAACTCACCGTTCTCGCCCATGCGCCGGTTGACGAAGCTGATGCGGTAGGTTTCGGGCGTCTTGCCTTGATTGATCAACTCGACTTGCGCCGCGCGCTGGGTCTTCTCCATCACGATGCGGGTCGGGTAGAGCATCAGGTCGGCGCTTGCGGGGCCGGCCATTGCCAGCAGACTCAGCAGCAATAGTAGGTTTATGAGGGGGGTGAACTTGGGCATGGCTTGGGCTTACTGGTATTCAACCGAAATGTTGTAGTGGCCGGAGTAGCTGCCGGCGGCTTGGTTGGCGCCAACGCTGAGGCTGGCGCCGACGCGCAGCTCCTTCAACGTGGGGCTGAGGGTGCTCATGCTGCTGATGAAACCGTTGACGGGCATGCTGTGCCCGTCCTGGTTGCTCAGCAGCACCACATGGTCGGCGGGCAGGGTGATGGTGTAGCCGGCGCCTGCGCTGCCGGTGATGATGAACTGCGCAGCCGCGGCGTTAGCGCCCTGGCCCATCAGAATCACGCTGCCGCCCTTGCTCCAACTGCCGTTGCTGCCGATCTGCACATTGCCGCCGTTGCCGGCGAGAAAGCTGCCGAACGACAGACCGGCGGTGCGCACGATGTTTTGCGCCGAGGCCTCGGGTGCTGGCAGCGCCAAAAGAGCCGCGCACGCCATGGCAAGCGCGGCAATACTGGCGCGCCAAGGACGCTGATGACACTGACGTCGCGTAAACATAAGTTGTTAGTTGAAGGCAATCATGATGCTCAGCCGCTCAGTTGCGGAGCCCGCGCCACCTGCGCCAGTTTCGCCCGCTGCTCTGGAGCCGGCGGGGGCGATCGGAACGGCGCTGGCAGAGATCGCCACCGCCGTGTCACCCCGCAAGGTGCCGTCACTCGCCTGTGCGGTCAGGGTCGCGGCCGCCTCGCTGCTGGACGGGTTGCTTTGGCCGTTGGCCTGGCCGGTGCTCGCTGGGCTGGTACTCGCAAGAGAGGTCTGCACCGCCTGGCTCGGCGTGGCCGTCGCCGCAACCACAATTGGCGGTGAACTGGGTGCGATACGGATCAACACCGACCCTGATTCGGTGCTGCTGGCCGAGGCCAGCGGACGGATCATTTCAAGCACCCGACCGGCTTCGTTGACCGTCACGCTCGCTTCGGCCGTGGCGCCCGCGCCTGATGCCTGGGCGCGCATGAGCAGTGCGGCCAAGCCGGCAAATGCTGCCAATCCAGAAGCCAGCCAGCCGCGCCTGGCAATTCTTGTTTTCATTGTTTGGCTGGCGCTAGCTAACGGCGCGGCTACTTGGTCTCGCGGCAGCTCAGTTATAGGCGACGGTGACGGCAAACGTGCCCGTATAGGCGCCTGGGGCTTGAGCCGAGCCGAGGTTCAGGGTCGCGCCGACCTTGACGTTTTGAGTGCCGGAGGACAAGGTGCCGGTCGTGGCCGGGTTGCTGGTGAAGCCGGTGACCGGCATCGGGGCACCTGCGCCGGTCAGGGAGACCGTGCCGTCGCTTGGCAATGTGATCGCGTAGGTGAAGCTGCCTTCGCCGCTTACGGCGAAGACCGCCGCAGCCGGACTGCCCTTGTTGGACGCGGGCTGAGAAATCGTGCCCGAGTTGACCGACACAACATCGGCCGTGCTCAAGGACACCGAGCCGCCGGTGGCGCCGACCGCGTAATTGCCGAACACCAGATTAGAGGTCTTGGTGATGGCGATGGGTTGAATGATGGTGGCGCTGGCATCGGCCGAGGCGGTGGCGCTTTGCTGCGCAAAGGCGGATCCCAACGCGGCCAGGCTCAGGCCCGACAGGATCAGCAAAGTGCGGACGGTGCGATTGAAATAAACGTTCATGAAAGTCTCTCGATATAGGTTTTTTTTGATTGAGACCATGTTTCGCTTCTTTGTGTACTTCTTCTGCGGAAGATGGTCGGGTGTTCCGGCAGTTCAGAAATAAACAAAAGCTTCCTCGTTCCGGTGTTTGTAATTTACGTTCGATTTGTAAACCAGATCGATCAAATAAAGAGTCGATTTCAGTGCATTTGAAATTCAAGAAATGTCTTTTAAATCAGTTACTTAGAGTGCAAATTTTAAGTCGATGCGAAAGTGTGACGGAGTTGGCATTTGAGTAATCGAAAGCTAGGGTTTACTAGCGCTTTCGATTTGAAAATTACTCGCTGATAAGGGTTTTCATGGGTAATGCGTCGATGTCGTCGATGAAAGAATACTTTCTTGTTTCGCTGACTTTGTGAAAGCATATTTTCATTTGAAGCCATATTCTTTGCTCAGCCCTCAATTGGCCGCTTTGCCGGTCTTGCAGCAAATTGCTCAAGCCGCGCCCTTGATGCCGGCCACGCAACAGCGTATGGCGGCGGCGGTGCTGGCGCATCCGTTTCGAGCCGCCACCGCGTCGATCGATGATTTCGCGGATGAGGCTTCGGTGTCGATCGCTTCGGCCAATCGGTTTGCCGTGGCACTGGGCTTTCGAGGTTATGCGCAGTTCCGGGCCGAGTTGACCAGGGCGTTCGAGACCACCTTGGCGCCAGTTGAGCGTTTGCGCACGGGCTTGGCCCAGTCGGCCGCCGACAGTGCCGAGGCGATGGCCAGGTCCCTTGACGAAGACCAGCGCAATCTCGAACGCACCCGTCAGGCCTTGGACCCATTGGCCTGCGAGCGGGCGGTCGACATGATTTTGGCCGCCCGGCGTATCAATACCTTGGGCTTCGGGGCCAGTGCCTATCTCGCCGGCCTTTTGCATCATGAACTCGATGCCTACTGCGCCGATGTGGCGACCTTGGCCCAGATGGGTGGCCCTTCGCATGCGGCGCGGCAGATCTTCAAGCTCGGCTTGGATGATTTGTTGATCGTGGTGGCGATGCCCCGCTATAGCGAAGATTCGGTCTTGCTGACGACAATGGCGCGCGAGCGTGCTTGCAAGATTTTGGTGCTGAGCGACAGCCCAAGCTCGCCCGTGGTGGGTTTGGCGGACCAGGTGCTCTACATCCATGCGGCCAAGCAAATGTCGGCCACTTCGAATACGGCCGCGCTGGCTTGCATCGAGGCGCTGTGCGCGGCGGTGGCGCGGCGTACGCCGAACGCGGTTGAACGCGCGCAAGAGTTGGCGCGCTTCGTGATGCCTTGGCTGCACATCGACAAGAGCGGCGTGCGGGCCGGCAGCAAACCGGCCAAGACAAGTTCGTGAGAGTGAATTCAGAGATGAACCCGATGTCAAACAAAAAGCCCTCGCCGGTATTGGCCATCCACGGTGGCGCCGGAACCTTGCTGCGCAGCCAGATGAGTGGCGCAAAAGAGGCCGAGTACCTGGCCGCGCTGGAGCGCATCTTGCTGGCCGGTCAGGCCCAACTGGCCGCCGGTGTGGCGGCCCTGGATGTGGTGGTGGAGGCGGTGCGGCAACTGGAAGAGTGTGAGCTGTTCAATGCCGGGCGCGGCGCCGTCTACACCGCCGCCGGCACGCATGAGTTGGATGCCAGCGTGATGGACGGCAGCAATTTGCAGGCCGGCGCGGTAGCCGGCCTGAGCCGCACCCGCAACCCGGTGCTGGCGGCCCGCGCCGTGATGCAACACAGTGAGCACCTGATGTTTGTGGGGGCGGCGGCCGACGCGTTCGCGGCCAGCCATCAACTGGAACAGGTCGCGCCGGACTGGTTCGGCACCGACCTGCGGCTGGCGCAATTGCACGCGGCTCAGCGCGCTCAGCGCGGTGCCTTGCTTGACCATGATGGCGAAAGTTCAAGCTCGGGTCCGATCGATGACGCCCGCAAGCTCGGCACCGTCGGTGCGGTGGCACTCGATGCGGACGGGCATTTGGCCGCCGCCACCTCGACCGGCGGCATGACCAATAAGCAGCCCGGCCGGGTCGGCGATTCGCCCATCATCGGCGCCGGCTGCTACGCCAATGACGCCACGGTGGCGGTGTCTTGCACCGGCACCGGCGAGGCGTTCATGCGTGCCTGTGCTGCTCACGATGTGTCCGCGCAGATGGAGTATTTGGGCTTGTCGGTGCATGCCGCCGCCGAGCGCGTGGTCAAGACCAAGCTGCCGCGTCTGGGCGGCAGCGGCGGCTTGATCGCGGTGGCGGCGAACGGCGAAGTTGTCTTTAGTTTCAACTCCGAGGGCATGTACCGCGGCTATGCGCGCGTCGGCGAAGCGCCGTTGGTGGCCATCTATGGGGACATGGCATGAGGGCTGCGCCAGTATTGGACGTTAGTGATCTGACGGTGCGTTTCAAGACCGAGGCCGGCCCGGTCGATGTGGTGCGCAAGCTGAGCTTTCAGGTGGCGGCGGGCGAGACGCTGGCGATAGTCGGCGAGTCGGGTTCGGGCAAGTCGGTGTCCTCGCTGTCCATCATGCGGTTGATCGAGCATGGCGGCGGCCAGATCGTCGGCGGGACCATCAAGTTCCAGCCCCGCCAAGGTGAGGCGCTCGATCTGGCACAGGCCGACGAGGCCCGCATGCGCCGGATTCGTGGTGCCGATATTGCGATGATTTTTCAGGAGCCGATGACTTCCTTGAACCCGGTGTTTACCGTCGGCGAGCAAATTGCCGAGGCGATCCGGATTCATCAGGCCAAGAGCCGGCCGGCGGCGTTGGCCGAGGCCTTGGCGCTGCTGGAGATGGTGCGCATACCGGCCGCGCGGCAGGTGATCACCCGCTACCCGCACCAGCTTTCAGGCGGCATGCGCCAGCGCGTGATGATCGCGATGGCGCTGGCCTGCAAGCCCAGCCTTTTGATCGCCGATGAGCCGACCACCGCGCTTGACGTGACGATTCAGGCGCAGATCCTGCAACTGATCCGTTCCTTGCAAGAAGAGTTGAAGATGGCGGTGATCCTGATCACGCACGATATGGGCGTGGTGGCCGAGAGTGCCGACCGGGTGGCGGTGATGCTGCGCGGCGAGTTGGTCGAGCAGGGTGACACCTTGGCCTTGTTCCAGGCGCCGCAGCATCGCTACACCCAGGCCTTGCTGTCGGCGGTGCCCAAGCTGGGCGCGATGAAGGGCTCGGATGCCCCGGCCAGTTTTTCCCTGATGAACGCGAGCGATGGTGAAATGGCCGCGGTGCGCGTGCAGGACAAGCCGCCCGGCGAACTCTTGCTGAAGGTGCAGGGGCTGAGCACCCGTTTCGATATCCGCGCCGGCTTCTTGAACCGGGTTGCCAAGCGGGTGCATGCAGTCGAGCAGGTCAGCTTCGAACTTCGTGCCGGCGAGACGCTGGCGCTGGTGGGCGAATCGGGCTGCGGCAAATCGACCACCGGGCGCTCCTTGTTGAAGCTGGTCGAAGCCAATGAAGGCCAAATTCTGTTCCGGGGGCAAGACCTAGCACGCCTGTCCCGGCGCGAGATGCAGCCGCTGCGGCGCGACATCCAGATGATTTTTCAGGATCCCTATGCCTCGCTGGACCCGCGTTTGACGGTGGGTTTCTCGATCGCCGAGCCGCTCTACATCCACAAACTCGCCACGCCGGCCCAGGCCGAGGCTCGCGTGCAATGCTTGCTCAAGCGCGTCGGCCTGCCACCCGATGCGGCGCACCGTTATCCGCATGAGTTCTCGGGCGGGCAACGCCAGCGCTTGGCGATTGCGCGCGCGCTGGCGCTGAACCCCAAGCTGATCGTCGCGGACGAGGCGGTGTCCGCGCTGGACGTGTCGATCAGGGCGCAAATCGTCAATCTGATGCTTGATCTGCAGGCCGAACTGGGCCTGAGCTATCTGTTCATCTCGCACGATATGGCTGTGGTGGAGCGCGTGGCGCACCGGGTGGCGGTGATGTATCTGGGGCAGATTGTCGAGATCGGGCCGCGCCGGGCGGTGTTCGAGAATCCGCAGCATGCCTACACCAAACGCTTGATGGCGGCGGTTCCGGTGGCCGATCCGAGTCAGCGGCGCCCGCGCGCCGATTTGCTCAGCGGCGAGATACCCAGCCCCTTGCGCGACCTGCATGACCTGCCGACCGTGGCGCCCTTGGTGGCGGTCGGCTTGAATCATTTTGTGGCCCGTCATGAGGTCGGCCTTGGTCTCGCCGCTTGATAGTCGCGAATCGAATCAATTGATTTTTTTGGGAGATACCTCGATGAAAACCAAACTTTATGCCGCCCTGGCTTTGGCCGCGTCCCTTGCCCTTGGCCTTGCTGCGCCGGCACAAGCGCAAGAAAAAACCGCGGTATTGGCGGTTGAAAACTCCTTCGCCTCGCTCGACCCTTATGACACCAACGTCACGCTGGATCTGTCGGTCTGCAAGTCCTTCTACCAAGGGCTCTACACCTTCGACAAAGACCTGAAGGTGACGCCGCAACTGGCTGACAGTTACGAGACCGCCAAGGCCGGTTTGATCTACACCTTCAAGCTCAAGAAGGGCATCAAGTTCCATGACGGCAGCGACTTCAATGCGGCGGCCGTCAAGGCCGTGTTTGACCGCGTTACCAACCCCGAGAACAAGCTCAAGCGCTACAACCTGTTCTCGAATATCGACAGCAGCACGGTGATCGATGACTACACCGTCAAGATCACCTTGAAGCGGCCGTTCTCGGCCTTCATCAACCAATTGGCTCATCCGTCGGCGGTGATGATCTCCCCCACCGCGCTGGCCAAGTACGGCAAGCAGATCGGCATGAACCCGGTCGGCACCGGCCCGTTCAAGTTCGTCGAGTGGAAACAGCCCGACTACGTCAAGGTGGTCAGGAACGACAAATACTGGAAGGCCGGCTGGCCCAAGGTCGACGCCATCATCTGGCGGCCGGTGGGCGACAGCAATACCCGCACCGCGATGCTGCAGGCCGGTGAGGCGCATTTCACCGCGCCGCTGCCGGTCGAGCAGGCCGATGGCTTGCTGCAAAACCCCAAGCTCGATGTGATCAGCGGGCCCGGCATCTTTGCCCAGTATTTGTCGCTGAACACGCAGAAAAAACCTTTCAATGATGTGCGCGTGCGCCAGGCCATCAACTACGCCATCAACAAGGAGGCGCTGGCCAAGGTGCTCTACAAAGGTTACGCCACACCGGCCGACGGCCCGCTGCCGATCGGCGTCGAGTACGCCGTCAAGACCGGACGTTACGAGCACAACCCGGCCAAAGCGCGTGACTTGCTGAAAGCGGCCGGCTACCCGAACGGCTTTGAGACCGAGCTGTGGGCGGCCAACACCAGCGTGGCCCAAAAGGGCACGCAGTTCCTGCAGCAGCAATTGGCGCAGGTCGGCATCAAGGCCAAGATCACGCTGATGGAAACCGGCCAGCGCGTGCAGCAAATCGAGAACGTGCAAAAGCCCGAGGATGCGGCGGTGCGCATGTATTTCGCCGGCTGGTCGTCCAGCACCGGCGAGGCTGATTGGGGTCTGCGGCCGCTGTTCGCCACCGAGTCGCAGCCGCCCAAGCTGCAGAACTTTGCCTACTACAGCAACCCCGAGGTCGACGATCTGCTCTACGAGGCGCTCGGCACGGCCGACCGGGAGAAGAAGGCCCGCGCCTACGCCCGCGCGCAGGAAATCGTCCACAAGGATGCGCCCTGGGCGTTTTTGGTGACCCGCAAGGTGGCCTACGCCAAGGCCAAGAACTTGAAAGGCATTTACCAGATGCCCGACAACAGCTTTTATTTTGAAGATATCGAGTTCAGTGGCAAGTAAGCATTAGCAGGCGCGCGACTCTTCATGTTCCAGTACGTTCTCAAGCGGCTATTGGGCCTGCTTCCCACGCTCCTGATCGTGGCGGTGTTCGTGTTCTTCTTCGTCCACCTGCTGCCCGGCGACCCCGCTCGGCTGGCGGCCGGCGCCGAGGCCGACCCGCAGACGGTTGAGTTGGTGCGCCGCGACCTGGGCCTGGATAAGCCCATGCACGAGCAGTTTTGGCGCTTTGTTTCGGGCGCTCTGCGCGGCGACTTCGGTCATTCGATTCGCACCAAGCGGCCGGTTGCGGATGAAATCGCCGATCGCTTCCCCTACACGCTCAAGCTGACGCTGGCCGCGATGGTCTGGTCGGTCTTGCTGGGGCTGGCGATAGGAGTGGTGGCAGCGGTCAAACGCAATCGCTGGCCCGACCGTTTGGGCATGACGCTGGCGATCTCGGGTATCTCCTTTCCTTCCTTCGCCTTGGGCTTGCTGTTGATGATGGTGTTCTCGGTCGGCCTGGGTTGGTTGCCGACGGTGGGTGCAGACACTTGGCGGCATTACGTGCTGCCGTCCTTGACGCTGGGGGCGGGCGTGGCGGCGGTGATGGCGCGCTTCACGCGCTCCTCCTTTGTCGACATCCTGCATGAGGACTACATTCGCACCGCTCGTGCCAAGGGTGTGTCCGAGACCAACGTGGTGCTCAAGCATGGCCTGCGCAATGCGCTGATTCCGGTCGTCACGATGATGGGCTTGCAGTTCGGCTTCTTGCTCGGGGGCTCGATCGTGGTGGAGAAGGTCTTCAACTGGCCCGGCATGGGGCGCTTGCTGGTGGATGCCGTCGAGATGCGCGATTACCCGGTCATTCAGGCCGAGGTACTGCTGTTCTCCTTGCAATTCATCCTGATCAATTTGATTGTTGATGTGCTGTACGGCGTCATCAATCCAACGATTCGCTACAAATGAGTGATCTTCCTTCCAAGGTGCGCACGCCGGCGGCCGAGTTCTGGCGCAAGTTCAAGCAGCAAAAGGTCGGCATGGCGGCCTTGGTTTTTGTTTTCTTGCTGGTGTTGGCGGCCCTGGCCGCACCCTGGTTTGTGCCCTATGACGCCGAGAACTTCTTCGACTACGACCGCATCAACGCCTTGCCTTCGGCCGAGCATTGGTTAGGCGTCGATGCCTTGGGGCGCGATATCTTCAGCCGCATCATGATGGGCGCGCGGGTGTCGCTGACGGCCGGCTTGGTGTCGGTCGCGGTGGGCTCTTTGATCGGCACCACGGCCGGTTTGCTGGCCGGCTATTACGAGGGCTGGTGGGAGCGCATCATCATGCGCATTTGCGATGTCTTGTTCGCCTTCCCCGGCATCTTGCTGGCCATCGGCATCGTCGCCATTCTGGGCGGCGGCATGCTCAATGTGGTCATCGCGGTGGCGGTGTTTTCGATCCCGACCTTCGCGCGCCTGGTCCGCGGCAACACGCTGGCCTTGAAGCACCTGACTTATATCGAAGCGGCGCGCAGCATAGGTGCGTCCGATTGGACCATCATCACGCGCCATATCCTGCCCGGCACGGTGTCCACGGTGGTGGTGTTCTTCACCATGCGCATAGGCACTTCCATCATCACGGCGGCCAGCCTGAGCTTTCTGGGCATGGGCGCACAACCGCCGACGCCGGAGTGGGGCGCGATGTTGAACGAGGCGCGCAGCGATATGGTCAATGCGCCGCATATTGCGCTGATCCCCAGCATCGCGATCTTCTTGACCGTGCTGGCCTTCAATCTGCTTGGCGACGGCCTGCGTGATGCACTAGACCCCAAACTGGACGGAGCCCGCTGATGAGCCAGCCGTTTGACTTTCCCCGCATTGGTGTGCTGCCCGGTGGTCCGTTGGACAGCTTGGCCGATGTGGCCGGGGTTACGGTGGGCCATCACACGCTGGCCGCTGGCGCGGTGCAGACCGGAGTCACCGTCATCAGACCGCATGACGGCGATCTGTTCCTGAATAAGCTGCCGGCCGGTCTGGCCGTGCTGAATGGTTTTGGCAAGAGCATGGGGCTGCTGCAGATGCAGGAGCTGGGGCAATTGGAGACGGCGATCGTGTTGGGCAGCACCATGGCGGTGGGCACGCTGGCGACCGCCTTGACGCGGGAGGCGATCGCCCGCCACCCGCAGATTGGCCGTGACTGGCCGACCGTCAACCCCTTGGTTTTGGAATGCAATGACGGCTATCTGAACGACGCGCAGGCCTTTGCCGTGCAGGCCTCGGATATGACGCTGGCCCTGGCCAGCACCGACGCGGACTTTGCGCAGGGCAGCGTCGGAGCAGGGCGGGGCATGAGTGCCTTCGGCCTGAAGGGCGGCATCGGTTCGGCCTCACGGCAAGTAGAGGGTTATCTGGTCGCAGCCCTGGTGTTGGCCAACTTCGGCCGCCCCGAGGCCTTGACGATTCGGGGGCGTTGCATCGGGCCCTTGCTGCAACAGCGGCTGCGCGATGCGGACAAGACGGCCGGGCCGGAGAAGGGCTCCATCATCCTGATCCTGGCGACCGATGCGCCGCTGGACGCCAGGCAGCTGAGCCGATTGGCGCGCCGGGCCGGCGCCGGTCTGGCGCGTACCGGCTCCGACTATGGCCATGGCAGCGGCGATATCGCCTTGGCTTTCTCCACCGCTTACAAGTTACCGCACAGCGCCAGGGTGCCGATGCCCGCGATCGCCATGCTGCATGAGGCAAGACTTGACCCTTTGTTCCAAGCCGGCGCCGAGGCCTGCGAGCAGGCGATCGTGAAGGCCTTGTTCGCGGCGAGCACGGTGGAAGGGCGCGATGGCCGCCGCCGCGTCGGCTTGAGTGAGTTGGCGCCGGACTGGCGCGAACTGCTGAGTTAACTCAAACGAACACGCCGGCCTTCTCCGTCATGCGGGCACTGACCTCGCCGAGTTGATGCAGACTGTCGCCGAACTGCATCTCCATCACGGTCAGACGCTTGAAGTAATGGCTGGAGATGTATTCATCGGTGACGCCGATGCCGCCATGCAGTTGCGTGCATTGCTGGCCGACAAAACGCATGGACTGGCCCAGTTGCAGCTTGGCCTGCGCCAAGGCGCGGCGCCTCGCGGCCGGCTCCTCGCCCAGTTTCAAACTGGCAAAGTAGCTCATCGAGCGGGCCAACTCCAGCTGCATTTTGACGTCGGCGATGCGGTGGCGCAGCGCCTGAAAACTGCTGATCGCGACACCGAATTGCTTGCGCTGATTCATATAGTCGGCGGTGACGGACAGCAACTTTTCCATCGCGCCGACGCCCTCGGCGCAAAGCGCCGCGATGCCGACATCGACCGCCAATTCCAGTACGGCCAGACCACGCTCTGGGCCGACCAAAAGCGTGGCTGGCGTATCGTTCAGGCTCAGGTCGCCCGCCCTTGAGCCGTCTTGCAGGCTGTAGGGGTGGAGGCGGACGCCGGCCGCTTGGCGCTCGACCAAGTAAAGCGCGATACCGTCGGCGGCTTTGACATCGCCGCGCACGCGCGCCGGCACGATGAAGGCATCGGCTTGGTCGACCGCCGCCACCAGGTTCTTGGTGCCGCTGAGCTTGCCGTCCACGGCGCTTGTGCCGACATGGCTCAGGCAGTAACGCGCGCCGCGCTCTTGCTGGGCCAGCACGATCAAGGCCTCGCCGCCGGCTATTCTGGGCAACCATTGGGCTTGTATCGCCTCGGGGGCGTGGCCGAGCAAGGTGGGAGCGATCAAGCCGGCTTGTGCGAACGGCTCCATCACGAGGCCGCGGCCCAACTCTTCCATCACCACCATCGCATCGACGCTGCCCAAACCCATGCCGCCATGGGCTTCGGGCACGGCCAGCCCCAACAAGCCCAGGCCTGCCATCCCGTCCCAGGCCTCTCGCGAAAAGCCTCCCGCTCGCACGATGTTTTGGCGCTGCGAAAAATCATAGTCTTTGGCTACCCAGCGGCGCACCGCGTCGCGCAAGGACTCTTGGTCATCGGTGAAATCGAAGTCCATGCTGCTAAGCCTTTAGCTCAAGACCGTCTGCGCGACGATATTGCGTTGCACCTCGTTCGAGCCACCGTAAATGGTGGTCTTGCGGGTGTTGAAATAATGGCTGGCCAAGGGCGCGCAATAGGCGGCGCCAACATGGTCACCTTGCCAGCCAGCCTCCATCGCCTCAAAGATATAGGGCAGGCTGAAAGGGCCTGCGGCCAGCATCATCAACTCCGTATAGCGCTGCTGAATCTCGCTGCCACGAATCTTGAGCAGGCCCGCCACGTCAAGCGATTGCTTGCCACTCTTCTCGGCGGACAGCACGCGCAGCACCATCATTTCCAGCGCGATGATGTCGACTTCTAACAGTGCGATCTGGTCCCGAAAGCGCGCGTCGCCGTCCAGCAAGCCTTCGGCCTTGGCGATGCGCTTGAGCCGCTCCAACTCCCGCTTGGCGCGGTTCACGTCGGCGATATTGCTGCGTTCATGGGCCAGCAAATACTTGGCATAGGTCCAGCCCTTGTTTTCCTCTCCGATCAGGTTGTCGGCCGGCACCTCGACATTGTCAAAGAACACCTCGTTCACCTCATGCTCGCCGTCCAGCATGATGATGGGCCGCACGGTCACGCCGGGCGACTGCATATCGATCAGCAGGAAGGAGATGCCGGTTTGCGGCTTGCCGGAGGAGTCGGTGCGCACCAGGCAAAAGATCCAGTCGCCGTATTGACCCAGCGTGGTCCAGGTCTTTTGGCCGTTGACGAGGAAGCCGCCGTCCGCTTGCCGCTCGGCCTTGCATTTGACCGAGGCCAGGTCCGACCCTGAGCCCGGCTCGCTATAGCCCTGACTCCACCAGACCTCGCCACTCGCGATGCCGGGCAAAAATCGTTGCTGCTGCTCGAGCGTACCGAAGGCCATGATCACCGGGGCCACCATCACCGGGCCGAAGGGAGCGATGCGCGGCGCACCGGCCAACGCGCATTCTTCCTCGAACAGATGGCGTTGCACGGCGTTCCAGCCAGGGCCACCAAACTGCTTGGGCCAAGCCCAGCCCAGCCAACCCTGCGCGCCCAGGATCTTGGCCCAGCGCTGCATATCGCGCTTGTCCAGCCGTTGCGCCTGATGCACCTTGGCGCTGATGTCCTGGGGCAGATGTTCGGCCACCCATTGCCGAATTTCGGCGCGGAACGCCATTTCTTCTGCCGTGAAGTTCAAGTCCATGCTGATTTGCCCGCCTTGTTCTGAACATTGCTACAGGGCGAGGTTTTAGCACGAACGTTCTATTTTTCTTTGTCTCGGCAGCGACAAGCGAGTGGTCGCCGCAGAAAAACGAAAAGCGGCCTCAAGGGCCGCTTTCGTTGCGTCAAAACCGACGACCGGTTCTGCTTTAAACCTGCTTGGCCTTGCTCTGGCGGCGGGTGTAGACCACGCCGAACAGGGCCAAACCAGCGAGAGCAAGGGAGCCTGGCTCTGGGACGGAAGAACCTACGGCAGTTGCTCTCATTACCACTTGACCACCTGGAGTACCCGCATCTGGGCTGTAGACGGTGTAGTTGTACTTGGTCACTCCAAGAGTTCCCCAGTTATTGGTGTTTAATGCGGTCAGGTAGACGTCTAGTTGCGTTTTGAAAGCGGCGTCGCCATCAGTCGTCATTAGATCCAAGCCACTTACTGTTGACGACGCTGAGCTGTACTTGGAGGCGGCATTGCTGTTTCCATCTCCTTCAATCTCCCAAATAGCAAACTGAAAAGCCGCTGACTTTGTCTTAGAACCGAGGCTGTCTGCATAGGCGTGCTCGTAGAGGTTCTTCAAGTCAGTCAGAACCCGAAGCTTAGTTGTCGTGTTGTCGTCATAGAAGTCTTTGACGCCACTAGCTTGATAATTTGCACCCCCGAATACATTGGTATAACCGTTACCGTTGATGAAGTTGGCTAAATCAGTCGTGGTAAAGGTGTCGGGATTCTGCGAGGTATTGAGCGGGTCAAGACAATACACCCAAAAACTATTGGGGCTGGGAGTCGTACTGCTTCCCGCGTTCACTTCCCACGCACCGAGCGACGACCCTTTTTTGTCGACTGATCCAAAACGGATGTCGTGGCTTTCTATCTTATTGGCGCCAGTGCTGGTCAACATGTCCGCACGAACAGCTGTTGATGCCAGCGCAAATACGACTACACACAAAGTTCCGGTGATTTGACTAGCGGTCTTGATCATCTGAGCGGTCTTCATCATGGTTTTTGCCTTGTATTCGGGAATTCTGAGCTTCATGTTCTTGACCCCGATCCTAACGATTTGAGCGCGGCGGGCAATCCCGCGAATCGGGGGGTAAGGCTGCCAATTTGCTCGGGCAGGACGAACTTTAGTAGCTTCTTGGCCCGGCTTGACCGGCATGCGCGGCGGCAGCGTACCGTTTGCACGTTTCTGCGACCGTTTTAGAGTCCCAGCTCCTTTTTGAGCTTCTCCAACTCCGCGCTCGGCCGCACCTTGTTGGGAACGGTGGACGCTGCAGCCAACTCATCCTTGGCTTCGACCTTGCGGCCGGACTTGGCTAAGGCATAGGCCAGATGAAAGCGAATGTCGCCCGAGTTGGGGTTGCGCAGGCGTGCCTCACGCAAGTGCCGCAGGCCGGCGTCGACATTGCCGCGCTGAACCAATATCCAGCCGAGGTTGTCGGTCGCCTCGGCATTGCCCGGCGCGAACTTGACGGCCTTCTCGGCCGCGTCAACGGCGGCCGGGTCACCCAGGCGCTGCAACAGCGCGGCGTAGTTGATCAGGGTGGCCGGGTCATTGGGTTCCAGCGCCAAGACCTGCACAAAGCTCTTGCGGGCGGCATCGGTTTTGCCCGCTTGCAACTGCACCTGCGCCAGCGCCTTCAGCGCATTGCGATCCTTGGGATTCTTTTTGGCCCAGGCATCCAGATCGCCTAGCGCCTTGTCGATGTCACCACCGGCGATTTGCGCCTGCGTGATCAGGATCGCGTTGGCGGTGCTGGGTTCCTTCGCCATCACGGCCCGGTAGCCGGTCAACGCCGCCGGGAATTGCCCGCGCGACATCGCCACATGGGCAGCGGTCATCAGGGCCGTGACGGATCCGGGGTGCGCCGCGCTGAGCGCCTTCAGCGCCGCATCGACCCGGGCGGCATCACCGCGCCTGGCTTCGACTTCGACCTGCAGACCCAAAGCATCCAGATGATTCGGCTGTGCCTGCAAGGCTTTTTGCACGTTGTAGGCCGCGCCGTCTATGCCTCCTGCCATCAAGTTCATGCGGCCAATTTGCACCTGCTGCGCCGGGTTAAATTCGGCGATGCGGGTGGCGGCCTGGAGCGTGAGGCGCGCGTTATTGGCGTCACCGGCCGCCATGTACAGGCGGCTCAGCGCTAACTGGGGCGCCAGCAAGTTGGAGTACTTCACCGACAAGGCCTTGGCGGTGCTGAGTGCCTTGTCATTTTGGGCTTGGCCGGCCAGCAACTCGATCATCAATAGACCGGCGCGGGGATCGGTGCGCTGCAATTCATCGGATTTTTGCAGATGAGCCATCGCTTCGGCCGGCCGCTTGGCGCGCAACTCCAATACGCCCAATTGGAACAAGACATCGGGGTCATCCTTGGCCCCCACCACCATCTTGCTCAGGCGGCTACGGGCCTCGTCGAAGCGCAACTCCTCCATGTCCAGCCAACTTAGGTTGATGGCCGCCGGCCTGAAGTTGGGGTCCTTGACGAGAATTTTCTGAAAGGCCTCGCGGGCGCCGCGCTTGTCGCCGGTGCGGCCCTTGATATTGCCCAGGAAATTGAGCATGGTCAGGTTTTCAGGATCCTTGCTGATGATGCTTTGCGCGGTCTGCAAGGCCTTGGCGTTATTGCCCTGGGCCAAGTAGGTCATCGTCAACTGAACGCCGGCGCGGGCGTCGCCGGGCTTGGCGGCGAAGGCTTTCTCAAGATTGGCCATGCCGGCCTTGTCTTGCCCCAGGCTGAGTTGGCTAAAGCCCAGTTCGCGCACCGCCGAGCTTGTGCCTGACTTGGCGACGGCCTTCTCAAACAACTCGCTGGCCAGTTGATAGCGCTTGCGGGCCATTTGCAGCGAGCCCATCAAATACATCACCTGCGGGTCATCGGGCTTGGCGCGCAAGGCGGTCTCCAGCAGCGGTGCGGCGCGGTTGTAATCACGCTTGTCGATATAGACGCCGGCCAGCAGCACCAAGGCGCTGTAATGTTTGCTGTTCGAGGTCAGCAGGGTCTCCAGATAAAACTGCGCTTTTTCCGCATTGCCGAGCGTGCGGTGCGACAAAGCACCCGCCATCAGCAAGGGCTCATTGCCGGCAATGACTTCGGGCGGAAGCGCATCGACCAAGCCGACCGCTGCGCCAAAAGCGGTTTTGGCTGCGGCATCGTCTCCCTTGCGGCTGGCCAGCAAGCCGGTCAAGTAGTAGGCGCGAGGATCTTCCTGCTTTTGCTCGACCAGCAGCGCCAAATCCTTTTCGGCCTCTTTTTCCCGCCCCAGTCCGATCAGGAGCGAGGCGTGGGCGATGCGCGAATCAACCTGTTTCGGATTGATGGCCAAGGCCTTTTCTTGTGCTGCCAGGGCACCCTTGACGTCTTGCAGCGCATGCAGGATCACGCCCTGTGTATACCAAGCGGCGGCATTGCTGGGCGCCAGTTCAACCGCCTTGGCGGCCATTGCGCGTGCCTTGTCGGCTTCACCCATGCGCAAGAGCAGGGGCGCCTCGGCAATCAGTGGCGTGGCCGAATTGGGGTTTTGTTGTTTGGCCTCGGCAAAGCTCTTGCTGGCCATGGCCATATTGCCTTGCATCGCGTAGGCGGAGCCGCGTAGCGTCAAGATGTCGACATGAATGGACTGCGGCATGCCGGTCAGCGTCAACTCATCCAGCAGCTTCTTGCGCTCACCCAGTTGCAAATAGAGTTGGCCCAGCGGCACGGCGACCTCGCTGCGATTGACGCCTTGTTTCAGCGCTTCCTCGAAGGCCGCCTCGGCGCCTTTCAGTTCACCGTTCTTGAGCAAGACCTTGCCAAGCAGCAGATGCGCGGCCAGCATTTTCTGGTCCTGCTGAATTGTGTTCTTGAGTTGAATGGTGGCGCCTTCCAGGTCGCCCTTCTCGTAGCGCTGCAAGGCATCTTCATAGAACTTGGCCGCCTTGTCGGGCGTGGCCTGGGCCAGCGACAGCAGTGCCGCCAGCAGCAGGCCTAGGACTTGCGGGCGACGTTTTTGGCTTTGAGTCATGGTTTTCTTTGAGCGCATCCGGCCAGTATCGTAAAACGCTGGACCTTCTTGAGTTTCAAAGCGCTGTTTCGGGTGAGTTTTTTCATGGCCGGGGCTGTTTTTTAAGCCGGTTTCAATAGCGCAAATCCAGCGTCAGCACGTCGTTATGTCTTTGCATCTGGAAACGGGTCAAGAAACTATTGCCGAGCAGTACATGGCTCATCTGCCCGGGGATCACGATGGCCTCGACATTGCGGACCTCGACGTCGCCGATCCGTACCGTGTTCAGCGCCATCATGTGGGCCGGCACGACGCCATTGGCGGTTTGCGTCAAGACGCGGCGGCCGGCCAAAAAGTTAAGTCCCAACCGTTCGGCCTCGGTCTGACTGATCGATATGGCGGTGGCACCGGTGTCGATCAGAAATTGTGTGGTCTGGCCGTTGATGGTGCCGGAGCTGGTGAAATGACCACCGGAGCCGGCGCTCAAAACGATCTTGCGGCCGGCGTTTGGTGCCGGGCCGGCATCGCCGACGCGCCCGGGTGATGCGCCCATCACGAGAATTTGTCGGCGGCTACCCAGTTCGATTTCGGCCTGACTGCCTTCAACCGACAGCAGGCGCACGCCTCGCACGGTGGCGCCCACCGCCACCGTATAGGGCTCGCCGTCTATCAGCAGCAAGGCGGCCTTGGCTCCCAGGCTGCCATTGAAGCCGACAACCGGACCGCCGCCTTGAGCGCAAGCCGCCGTGGCCAGCAGGCCTGCGCTCAATGCTGCCGAAAGGCGCGCGCTCAGGCTCATCCGGCTTCAGTCGCGGAAGTTGTCGTAGCTCAGCGGCACGTCCGCGAATTCCTTCTTCAGCAAGGCGATGCCAACCTGCAGGTCGTCGCGGTTTTTGCCGGTGATGCGCACGGTGTCGCCCTGGATCGAGGCCTGCACCTTGAGCTTGGCGTCCTTGACCGCCGCAACGATCTTCTTGGCCAGCACGGATTCGATGCCGTTCTTGATCTTGTAGACCCGGCGAACCTTGTCGCCGCCGAGCTTTTCGATCTTTTCCTGCTTGTCCAGGAAGCTGATGACAACGCCTTGCTTGATCAGCTTGGCGTAGAACACGGCTTCGATCTGTTCGAGTTGGAAGTCGCTGTCGCCGGTGGCGTGGATTTCCTTTTCTTTTTCCTTCAAGACGACTTCGGCGCTGGTGCCCTTGAAGTCGAAGCGGGTGGCGATCTCTTTGGCGCTGGTGTCAACGCCATTCTTGATCTTGGCCATATCGGGTTCGAGGGTGGTGTCAAAACTTGGCATGTTTATTTATCGCTTAGTGGCTAGTGAGCAGAGGATAGCTCGATTGATCTGGGAAAATTCTGCCATGCAGGATCAAGCTGTAAATCCCCCGAATGAGTCCGACGCTAAAACGGTCGCTGCCGCGCTGCCGATTGAAGTGGACGTCAACCTGAAGCCCTACAACAGCTTCGGCTTGCCCGCGACCGCCCATAGGCTGGTGCGCATCCGCTCGGCGGCCGATGTGCGCCGCGTCGTTGATCATCCGAAATTAGGCCGTGCGCCAAAGTTTGTGCTTGGCGGCGGCAGCAATATCGTGTTGACCAAGGACGTCGATGCGCTGGTGCTGAAGATGGAAATACCGGGCATTCGCCTGCTGGAAGAAAGGGCGGACGCCTGGATTATCGAGGCAGGCGCGGGTGTGCCTTGGCATCAATTGGTGCAATGGAGCCTCGATGAGGGGTTTCCGGGTCTGGAAAACCTGGCCCTGATCCCCGGCACGGTCGGTGCGGCGCCGGTGCAGAACATCGGCGCCTATGGGATGGAGATCAAGGACCGGCTGGACAGCGTCGCCGTGATTGACCTGGTGACCGGACGCAGCGTGCTGCTGCCGGCCTCGGTGTGCAAGTTTGGCTACCGGGACAGTGTGTTCAAACAGACCGGTTTTGGCGGCCTGAGCGGCAAGAGCGTGATCACCCATGTGCGGTTGCGCTGCCCCAAGCCTTGGCGGCCGGTGCTGGGCTATCTGGAGCTGGAGCGCAAGATGGCCGAAACGGCGACGCCCCAACCAACGGCGCGACAGATTTTCGACTGGATCTGCGAGATTCGCCGCGCCAAGCTGCCCGACCCGGCCGTGATCGGCAATGCCGGCAGCTTCTTCAAGAACCCGCTGGTCAGCGCGGAGCAATGCCGGGACATCATCGGGCGTGACCCGCACATCGTCCATTACCCGATGCCCGACGGCAGCATCAAACTGGCGGCCGGCTGGATGATCGATGCCTGCGGTTGGAAGGGCAAGGCGGTGGGCGGGGCGGCAGTCTACGAGCGCCAGGCCTTGGTGCTGGTCAACCGGGGCGAGGCGCGCGGTGCGGAAGTGGTGACGCTGGCGCGGGCGATTCAAGAAAGCGTCTACGGGCGCTTCGGCATCCGCCTCGAGACCGAGCCGCTGTTGTTTTAAAGCAGGCCTTGTTCGGCGCAGA
Organism: Roseateles oligotrophus; assembly: GCF_025717515.1. GTDB lineage: Bacteria > Pseudomonadota > Gammaproteobacteria > Burkholderiales > Burkholderiaceae_C > Paucibacter_A > Paucibacter_A oligotrophus. The sequence continues at coordinate 209,763 of NZ_JAJIRN010000006.1, read as the reverse complement.
CGGCTTCGCTGCGCTGCATCGCCTGCAGCAGCGCTTGTGTGAGCGGCAACAAATCGGCCCACGCGATCTCGGCTTCTTTGCCCTCATGCAAGGCCTGCCGTGCACTCAATTCCAGGGCCAGAGCCGGTTGCTGAACCAAGGCTAGGCCCAAATTGGCGGCCGCTCCTTTGACGCTGTGTGCGGCTGCTTGCAGCGCCGCGTTGTCGCGTAAATTGTCGGCCTGCTTCAGCGCCTGACGGGTCTGGGTGAGGCTGCTGATATAGGTCGCGTAGAGCTTGCGTACGGTGGCCTCGGGCAGATTCTGGCGCAGCTCGTTCAGCGCCGCATGATCGAATTCGGCCTCGTCGTTTGAGGGGGGCGGCGCGACGGTCTGGCCGCCCAATACTTGAGCCAAGACCTCGATGCTGACCGGCTTGGACAGAAAGCCATCCATGCCGACCTGTAGCGCCCGGGCACGCGACTCGGCGAAGGCGTCGGCAGACAAGGCGATGATCTTGATGGCCGACTTCGGTGCGGGCAGGGCGCGAATCGCACGGGTGGCTTGATAGCCGTCCATCAGCGGCGTGTGCAAATCCATCAAGACCAGATCGAAGTCATCACCTTGTTGCAAACGATGCAAGGCCTCCAAGCCGTTATTGCAAAACACCGCCCGGTGCCCCAGGCGCTCCAGCACGGCTTGCAGATAGGCTTGGTTGGTCGGGTGATCTTCGGAGACCAGGATGTGCAGGTTTTTGTTGAGCTTGTGTTCGGGCAAGGCCGGCGGCACCACGGTCGGTGCCGGGCATTCGGCCAAATTCAGCTCCAGGCTAAAGGTCGAGCCCCGCCCCGGGCGACTTTCCACCTTGATATCGCCGCCCATTGCGCGAGCCAGATTGCGCGAAATCTCCAGGCCCAAGCCACTGCCTCCAAAACGCCGCGAGCTCGAATCATCGCCCTGGCTGAAGCGCTGGAACAGCTTGCCAATGGTGGCGGCGTCCATGCCGATGCCGGTGTCGCTGACTTGAAAGCGAAGGCTGCCCCGTTCACCCGTCTCTTCCATGCGGCTTAGACGGAGGGAAACCTGACCCCCTTGCGTGAACTTGATCGCATTGCTGATCAGATTGAGCAAAATCTGCCGCAACCGGGTGGGGTCGACGCTGACCCAGTTCGGCAAGTCTGGCTCAATGCAAAGCTCGAACTCAAGTCCGCGCGCGGCGGCTTGGGAGCGGCTCAATTGCGCCACTTCGGTCAGCAAACCGCGCAACTGCACCGCTTCCGCGCTGATGCTGATGCCGCCGGCCTCCATCTTGGAGATGTCCAGAATATCGTTCAGTACCGTCAGCAAATGTTGGCTGGAGTCGTTGGCCGCCTTCAACTGATTTTGTTGTTCGGGGCTTAGGCGCGTGCCTTTGAGCAGGTCCAGCATGCCCAGCAAACCATGCATGGGCGTGCGCAACTCATGGCTCATATTGGCCAGAAACAGGCTCTTGGCTCGGCTGCCGGCCTCGGCCGCATGCTGCGCCTCTAGCAATTGGGCGGCCTGAACTTTCTGGTCGCGGGCATTACGCAAGAGGCTTCTGAATTGATGCACCACCAACACGATCAAACCCAGCGTTAGTGCGCATTGCAACAGCGTCAGCCACAGGCTCAGTCGCGCCTGATGGTGGACCATATCGCCGCGCTCGGCGGCCTGCTGCGAGACCTGGTGCGAGGCACTCAGCGACAGATCATGAATGGCTTCGGCCAATCCGGCCATATGAGACAAAACTTCATTGGCGCGGTCCGGGCTGTGCGCCATCAAGTCTGCCGTCAGTGGCAGTTTGTCGGCCCACTGCACAAAGCCGCGAATTTGCGAAAGTGTCTGGCGGTAGCTCGAGTCGCGTTGCAATAAACGGGTGGCTTGATCGTCTTCAACCAGTCCCAGTCGGCTGACAAAAATCTCGAAGCGCTTTTCTACCTGCGCCGCCGCCGCGCTAGCGCCGGAATCGCCCTGCGTCGCATCGGCGCGAATTTGATAAAGCGACTGGCGCAATTTGAGAAAGTCGACCTCGAACTGAAACAAGCTCCAGACCACATAGTCGTCCTGGTAGCGCTGCGCGGAACTGATCAACTCGAACTGACGTGTTTGCAGCCAAGCCACCGCGCCAAAGGTCAGCACCAGCACACTGCATAAGCCGGCCAAGAACAGGCGCAATCGGCGCCGCTGGCTGCCCGGAATGCTGGGCGCGGCTGAAGGGAGGCTGGCGCTCATGGCATGGTCACATTACTTGATCAGCAAGGATTTCAACTGCCAGGCAGAGCGGCTGTAGAACACGCTATTGCGCAGTTCCTCGGCGGTGTCGAAGGGGTAGATGATGAAGAGCGGGCCCTTGTCTCGCAAGGCCATGGGCTTGTCGTCCAGCAAACGCGCCAAGATGACATTCCGTTGCTGCGCGTCAGCGCGAGGAATCGTGACCTTGTAGTCGTTCACGGCCATCGCCTCTATGAGCTTGCCCTGGGCTCCAACAGCCGCCGCTGCCAGCACATCTCTCAGCAGCGGACCGGTGAATTTGTGGGCCACCGGATACCAAGGCGTCTTGGTCGTGAAGCTGTGCTGGGGCAGGGCCGCCAACATCGCCATATCAAACTGCGCCTCGCCTTTCATGCCGACGCCGCTGATCGTGAGCACCACGGCCCCGCTGGGCCCATCCAGCGCCCAGCTTGGTACGGCCGCGAACCAAGCCGCCGCCGCGCAAAGCAGGCGGCGTGAGCAGGCTTGACGGAGCAGCCCGGTCAAGGCTTGCCGGCCGGCTTGTCGTCGGCCTTGCCTTGCAACTGCGGCAGGCTGTTGGCCGTGGCCGGCGACAGCAGGCCGACCTTGGCATAGGTCATCAGTTTTTCGCGCGTATCGACGATGTCGAGATTGCGCATGGTCAGCTGGCCGATCCGGTCCAGCGGCGAGAACGGTGCGTCCTCGACCTTTTCCATGCTCAGGCGTTCGGGCTTGTAGGTCAGGTTGGCGCTGCGGGTGTCGAGCAGCGAGTAATCATTGCCGCGGCGCAGCTCGATGCTGACCTCGCCGGTGATGGCGCGCGCCACCCAGCGCTGCGCGCTCTCGCGCAGCATGATGGCTTGTGGGTCGAACCAGCGGCCCTGGTAAAGCAGGCGGCCGAGCTTCATGCCGTTCATCCGGTACTGCTCGATCGTGTCCTCGTTGTGGATGCCGGTCAGCAGGCGCTCGTAGGCGATGTGCAGCAGCGCCAAGCCGGGGGCCTCGTAGATGCCGCGGCTCTTGGCTTCGATGATGCGGTTCTCGATCTGGTCGCTCATGCCCAGGCCATGGCGGCCGCCGATGCGGTTGGCTTCCAGCAGCAACTCGACCGGATCGGCGAACTCGACGCCGTTCAGCGCCACCGGCTGGCCTTCGTCGAAGCGCACCGTCACCTGCTCGGCCTTGACCACCACATCGTCGCGCCAGAAGGCCACGCCCATGATGGGGTTGACGATCTTGATGCCGCTGCTCAAGAACTCCAGGTCCTTGGCCTCGTGCGTCGCGCCCAACATATTCGAGTCGGTCGAATAGGCTTTTTCGGCCGACATCTTGTAGCCGAAGCCGGCCGCCGTCATGAAGGCCGACATCTCGGCGCGGCCGCCCAGCTCGTCGATGAATTGCTGATCCAGCCAGGGCTTGTAAATCTTCAGCGCCGGGTTGGTCAGCAGGCCGTAGCGGTAGAAGCGCTCGATGTCATTGCCCTTGAAGGTCGAACCGTCGCCCCAGATGTTGACGTCATCGGCCTGCATCGCGGCCACCAGCATGGTGCCGGTAACGGCGCGGCCCAGCGGCGTGGTGTTGAAGTAGGTGACGCCGGCGGTGCTGATGTGGAAGGCGCCGCTTTGCAGCGCGGCAATGCCTTCATGGGCGAGCTGCGCACGGCAATCCACCAAGACCGCCTTCTCGGCACCGTACTGCATCGCCTTGCGTGGGATTTCGTCGTAATCGGGCTCGTCGGGCTGGCCCAGATTGGCGGTGTAGGCATAGGGAATCGCGCCCTTGTTGCGCATCCAATGCAGCGCGGCGCTGGTGTCCAGGCCGCCGGAGAAAGCGATACCGACCTTCTGGCCGACGGGGATGTTCTGAAGAATGGTGGAGGACATGGGCTAGGGGCTTGAGGCTATCGGGGAAGGGGCGCACAGGCGCAAGCGTTCTATTTTCTGTCAAATTTGAAATCGGCTGATTTTGCCGCTCAGTACTGCGCCAATATGCGGACCGAATCATCCAGCGAACTCCGCTGGATATAGCCGATCGCTCCGGCGTTTTCGGCCACCAGCTTTTTGACCTCGGCATCGCTCGCCAGCACGCGCGGCGCTTGTGCCCTGCCGGTGAACATGATGCGCGACCAATAGGCCTTGATCTGAGCGCTGTCGCGATTGGCCACCGCCTTGTAGAACTGCCGGCGCGAGCCGCTGTCTTCGGGCAGGTCGATCGGAATCAAGACCGGCGAGCCGGGCAGGGTGTCGGTCTTGCCTAAAAACAGGTTGGCAATTTGATCGGGCCTCGGGTTCCCGATCGCAATGCTGGGGTGAACGATCACCACCACTTGCCCCGAGGACTGGGCCTGTGCGAGGCTCATGATGCCGCTCAAAGCGAGCCAACCGGCGCAGCGTAGAAGAGTGGCTCTAAGGGAATGCATCGCCTGCGCCTCAGAACACAAAATCAAGGTTCAGACCCAGCACATGAAACTGCTGGCCCTGTTTTGGGGAATCGAGTGGATTGAGATTGATCAGATAGCTGGCGCCGGCGGGGCTGTCGACGGTGATGCGATCCCATTGCAGCTTCAAGGCCATATTGGCCCTGAAGTCCCAGCGCAGCCCCAGCGAGACACTGTGTTGTGCCTGGGTGTTTTGTGCCGCGAACGTGTTCATGCCGGCATTGATGGCCGGGCTCGTGAAGCCCGTGACGATGCGGGCTGCTGCCGTCCGCCGTTTGGCGTAAATCCCGTAAGGCATCAGCGAGCCCAAGCGCCAGCCACCCATCGCATAGAAAGCATCGGTATCCGGCACGATCGAGCGCTCGCCCAAGCCCCAGCGTATCCAGGTGTATTCGGCTTGAAGCAGGAATTCACCGGGGTCGTAGACGGCCCCAAGGCCGGTAAAGGTGACGCGTTTATTCAGCAGGCTCAACTCGTCGGCCAGGGTCGGGTTCTCCGCCGTGGCGCGTGTGAACAGGGGCAGGATGCTGTTGGACTCATAGTCGCTGATGCCGCGGTTGTGCACCAGCCTGAACATCAGCGCATTGCTCTCGTACATGGCATCAACAGAGATCAGGTGATTGAATTTGCCTTTGTCCTCGGCCGAATGGGGGTCTTTGGAGGCTCCCGCATAGTTGGCCACGCCGTAGCCCATTTGCAAGGTCACACTCGCATCGCCAACGCTGCGGCGGTGGCGCAGTTGCAGGCCGTCGGAATGGGTCACGATAGACTGCAGATGGACCTCGACCGGCGCCCGCGCGAACGGGTTGGCATAGCCGATCAGCCGATAGTCGGAGGCCAGGAAAAATGGGTGCGGCATGCGCCCGGCGCGCAGCGAGTTGTTGCGATCAAAGTTGTACTGCAAATTGAGCATTTCCAGCGCTGGCCGGTAGTTGTTCAGATGCGTATACCTGACCATCAACTGCGCCACGCCTTCGAGTTGCTCGGAGAAGCCGTAATTGGCTTGCGCGGCCAACCGGCTGTCGGGCTTGGCGCTGAGCTGCTGGCTGCGCCCCGCGCCAAGCGGCACATCGCCGAAAGTGCCCTTGAAATCGCCCTGCTCGCTGTCCATCCGGGTCAGGGCCAGGGTGCCGAAGCCGCTGAGCTTCAAGCCCTCCTGGACTTGGGCCCGCAAGGGTGGCGCGGCGGCGAGCAGCGCGCATGCCAGCAGCAGGCCGGCTTGGGGGCGGTAGAAACATCCACTGTGCTTCATTGAATTTGCGCTTCTTGCTTCACGGTGGCCTGCAACGGCAGGTCAAGGGTGATGATTGTGCCTCGGCCGAGCTGGCTGTTGACGCTGACCTGGCCGCCCAGCAATCCGTTCACCAGGCTGTAGACAATGTGCATGCCCAGCCCCGATCCTCCTTGGCCCAGCTTGGTCGTGAAGAAGGGGTCAAAGACCTTGGAGAGATGTTCCGGCGCAATGCCGCGCCCCTTGTCCTCCACCGTCAAGCGCATATGCGTCAGGTCGAGCAAGGCCGCGCCGATATGTATGCAGGCATCGGCATAGCGCTCGCCATTGTTTTCGAAGCCATGCAGCACCGCGTTGTTGACCAGATTCATCAGCACCTGGCCCAGGGGGCCGGGGTAGCTGTGCATCTCGATCCCGCTGGACACCTCATTGCTCAGGGCTACCTGGGCTTTGCGCAAGGTCGGCTGCAGCGTCATGGCGATCTCGTCCACCAATTCCCGCAGATCGAAGGGACGCCGCTGGTAGCTGGATTGGTCAACCGCCACCTGCTTGAAATTGTTGACCAATTCGGCCGCCCGCCGCAGGCTGCGCAACAGCATATCGGCCGCCTGCTTGGAGTCAGAAACAAATTCGTCCAGCGTCGAGCGGCGCAGGCCATTGCTCATGGCGGTGTCGAACTCGATCTGGCGCTCATGCAAGGTGCTGGCCATCATCAAGGCGTTGCCGATCGGCGTGTTCAACTCATGCGCGACGCCGGCCACCATCGAACCCAGGCTGGCCAGTTTTTCCGAGCGCACCAACTCCTGCTGCGCTTGTTGCAGCGAGTCCAGGGCGCGGGCCAGTTCCTGTGTACGCTGCTCGACGCGGGTCTCCAGCGAGGCGTTGAGTTGCAGCACCTGCCGCTCGGCGCGTTTGCGTTCGGCGATATCCCGAGCAATGAACCAGTAGCCGACCGCTTGGCCGCGCTCGTCTTTCTCCAGGTAGACCCGCAACTCGACCGGCAGCAAATGCCCGTCGTAGTGGATGTACTCTTTTTCGTACAGCTCTGAGTGCCCCAGCGGGCGCACCTGATACTCCAGAATCGAGCGCTCCATCTGCCGCCAGCGCTCGGGTGACAGTTGCTCATGGGGCATGCCGGCCAATTCGCTTTCGGTATAGCCCAGCATCCGTTGCAGCGCTTCGTTGGTCTCGGTCAGCCGGCCCTCGCTGTCCATGGTGGCAAAGCCATCGATCATGGTGCTGTGCAGGCGTCGGTAGCGCGCCTCGCTATTGCGCAGCGCTTGCAGTGCGGCACGGCTTTCGGTGATGTCTTGTTGCACCATCACCTGCAGCCTGGTGCCGGCAACCGTGATCAGCCGCGCCGAGATCCGGCACAGCAGTCGGCTGCCATCACTACGCAGGCATTCGGCCTCGACCCCGTCGACCGACCCGTCGGCGCGCACCTGGGCCAGCATCTGCTCGCGTTGCTGCGGGTCGGCCCAGAGTTTCAGTTCGATGCCGGTGCGCCCGATCGCCAATGCCAGGCGATGGCCGAATTGAGCTTGCCAGGCCTCATTGGCCGTCAGGATGGTGTAGTTCTTGTCGACATCGGAGATCACCACGGCCACCGGGGTTGCTGCCATCAAGGCCTGCAACTTGTTCTCGCTCTCGCGCAAGACCTGTTCGGCCATCATGCGATCGGTCAGGTCCAGATAGCAACTCAGGACCATCCGTTTGCCTTGACTGGCCAGCATCCGGCCCGAGACCTCGCAGCGGCGCAGTTGCCCATCGGCGCGACGCAAATCCACTTGTAAGCCTTCAACGGACTCATCCGCCCGCAAGCGGTCAATGAACGCCGCATGCAACTTCAGGTCTGGCCATAGCCCAAGCAGGCTGCCGCTCTGACTTTCGGCCTGCTCTTTGCTGTAGGCAAAGGTGCGGTACCAGGCTTCGTTCCAATGGGACTGCAGCGGCCCGTCGCCCATCGGCGAATAGGCCATCGGGACGGGTGCGGATTGGAAGATGGTCATGAAGCTCTGTTCGCTCTGGCGCAGCCGCTCCTCGCTTTGCTTGAGCGCAGATATGTCCGACATCACCGACAGGGCCACAGCTTCCCCGTTCAGCTTGATCATTCGGCTGCTCAACAGACCCCAGTAACTGCCGGTTTGATCGTGACGCTGGACCTGTACGGTCACGCCATCGAGCCGCCCGCAGTCCCTCAACTCTTGCGCCAGAGCCAGCCGTTGCTCGGCTTCTTCGGGGCTGGCGGCGGGGCGGCGGACTTTTCCCAGCAATTCAGCCCGCGGCACGCCAAAAGCATGTTCGGCCGCGGGGTTGAGGTCGAGTACCAAATCGTCGCTGATGCGGGTCAGGATAATGGGGTGCGGGAACGCTTGAAAAATCAGCCGAAAGCGCTGCTCGGCAGCCGCCAGGCTCTCGACCATCTGGTTGAAAGATCCGGCCAGTTCGGCCAACTCATCGTTGCCCTCGACCTGGGCTTTTACGCCCGCCTCCCCGTTGCGCAATTGAGCTTGAGCGCTACCGAGTTGGGTCAGCGGGCGCATCAGCCAGCGATACAGCAACAAGCCGCCCGAGGCCGCGACGGCCAGCGACAGCGCCAGCAGCAGCAGCGCCTGCTGCCGGGTCGCACGGCCGACCGCAAGCAGCTCATCTTCCGCTTGCGTGATGACCAAGCGCCACCCCTCCTCGGCCAAGGAGCTTTGCCAGACGCGCACCGGTTTGCCATCCCTGCTGAGCCGCAGCAGGTCTGTCATTGGCGCGTCATCTTTGAGCGCAGCAGCCAGGGCCCGCTGTTCTTCAGGGATATTGCTCCAGGAGCCGGCCAAGGGGCGGCCCATGCGGTCCAGAATCAAGGCGGGCTTGCCGACGAGCCCTTGGGTGTCGTTGGCAACCGACAACATGGGCTGCAAGGAGAAAGCCGCCACCACCAGGCGCATGGCGGAATCTGCGGCCTTGGGCACCGGCATCACATGCAACAGCAGCGGCTCACCCAGCGCCTCGGTGATCAATATCTTGCCTTCGGCCAAGGGTGGCTGGAGCCAGGGCTGCAAGATTTGCTGGTTCAGTCGTTGGGAGTTGCCCAGTCCGGCTACCAGGATCCGGCCGTCGCCTCTCACCAGCGCCAAGGCCTGGATTTCGCCGAGGCGGCGGTTCCAGCGCAGCAGCATTTCATTTGCCGCCGGCATTCCCGGCGTTTGCAATTCGGCGCTTTCGACCAGCAATTGCAGCATCGCCGCCTGATCAAGCATGCGGCGCGAGAGCTCGAAGGCCCGAACATCGACGAGAGCTTGGGCCTGTAACTCGTTGGCCTCGGCCTGCTCTTGCGCCTTCTGCGTCAGCAAGATCATGCCCAGCAGGCCGCCCATCAGTACCGGCCCGATCACGACCGTCAGCATCTTGGGCAGAAGTCTCATGCAGCTCTCGTCCTAACTCATCGCGCAAATGGGTTTCACTCTAGCAGTTCTTGCGGCGCTGAGGCGCTGGCAGGCTGCAGCTTCAGCTGCTCAGTGAAGCGTCACGTGGCTCGCGATCAAAAACCCGCGCCCGGTTGGGCGAGGTAGGCCAATTCCTCGGCGCTCGATGCGCGGCCCAGCAAGGCATTGCGGTGCGGGTAGCGGCCGAAAAGCACAATCACCTCGCGGTGCTTTTTTGCGTAGTCAAGCGCGGCGGCCAAGCGTGCATCTTGCTGCGCCAAGCGCGTGAATTCGGCCACCGAGCGGTCTTGCATTGCCAGGCTCTCGGCATGTTCCAGCGGCATCAAGGCGAACCAGCGCTGCAGGGGCTCCAGCGTTGGCAGCAACTCGCTGTCCAGCAGGGCCAGCGTGTCTTGCAAGGCCAGTCCGTCGCCGGCAAAAGATCTGGCCTCGCCCCGGTAGACATTGCGGGTAAATTGGTCCAGCAGCAGGATGCGGGCCAATCTTGCTAGCGCCGACTCGCTCCAGGCCGGCAAGCGGCCGGCCAAAGCCTCCTCGATCAAGGCGCCAAAGCGCTGCTTGATCTCGGCATCGGTGGCCTCGCTCTTTTGAAACCACAGCGGCCTGATCTGCCCATCCTCGGCGCTGCCCAGTGGGCCAAACCAATAGTTCATCACTTGCTGGGCGGCCGGGGCCAGGGTCAGGCGTTGCCAGCGCGGATAACGCTTGATATGCGCGGCCACGTAGCTGCAGGCAGGCACGACTTGCAAACCGAGAGGCGCCGCCCATTGCAGGGCGTGCTCGACCAAGCGGCCGGCCAGACCGCGACCCCGCAGCGCCGGCGCGGTGCCGGTGTGGGTGAAGATCAGCCGATCGCCTTGCCTCTGATAGTCCAACTCCAGGCCATGGCCGTCGACGCTGGCGCTGAAGCGGCCTTGGATAGCGTCATGCTGAATGGCCAAGTCTTCGCTCATTTTTGCTGCCGTCCCAGTTGCTGCCAAAGATAGCTGTATTCGAGCGCTTGCAAGGTCGCACGTTGCTCGTTATCGGCCGCGCCGCCATGGCCGCCTTCGATGTTCTCGAAGTAAAGCAGATCATGGCCCTGCGATTCCATCCGCGCGGCCATCTTGCGGGCGTGACCGGGGTGGACACGGTCATCCCGGGTCGAGGTGGTGAACAGCACCTTCGGGTATTTGACGCCGGCCTTGACGTTTTGATAGGGGCTGTATTTGGAGATGAAGGCCCATTCATCGGCGCGGTCCGGGTCGCCGTACTCGGCCATCCAGGAGGCCCCGGCCAATAACTGGTGATAGCGGCGCATATCGAGCAGTGGCACCTGGCAGACAACCGCATTGAACAGCTCCGGACGCTGCACAAAAGTGGCGCCGACCAAGAGCCCGCCGTTGCTGCCGCCCATGATGCCCAAATGATGCGGGCTGCTGATCTTGCGCTTGATCAGGTCTTCGGCCACGGCGATGAAGTCGTCATAGCTGCGCTGTTTGTTGGCCTTGACGGCGGCTTGATGCCAGGCCGGCCCGAACTCGCCGCCGCCGCGGATATTGGCCAGCACCAAGACGCCGCCGCGGCCATACCAGGCGCGCCCGAAGCCGGCAGAGTACCAAGGCTGCAGCGAGGACTCGAAGCCGCCGTAGCCATAGAGCAGCGTGGGGTTCTGGCCATCGGCCTTGGCGCCCGCCGGCCAGACGACGAAGTAGGGCACCTGCGTGCCATCGGCGCTGCGGGCAAAGAACTGCTCCGCCTTCATGCCCTCGGCCGGAAATTGCGGCGTGCGGCTTTTCAGCACCTGGCGCTGGTCGCTGCCGGCCTGCGCCAGGAACAAGGCATCCGGGGTCAAAAAGTCCGTGTAGTTGAGCAGGTAGCGGTCGGCCAAATCGTCCTGCTTCAGTTCGCTGTCGTAGAGGCTGGCCAAGTGCAGCGTGCCGGGGAAGGGCGCTTTGATCAGCCGGTGGGTCGGTTTGGCCTTCTCGAAGCTCCATTCCTCCAGGCGGCTGGCCACGTTGTCGCTGATGTTCAGGATGACATGCGAGCGCGTCAGCGTGTAACCGGCCAGCGAGCGGGTTCGGGTCGGGCTGAACAAGACCTGGAACTTGCGTTTTCCCTTCAAAAATCCGGCGGCGTCGCTCAGCAGCAAGGAGCCGGCGGCAAAGGTCTGGCCGCCGACCTGCCAATCGCTGCGCGGCTGCAAGAGCAGGCGTGCGCCCCAGAATTGCTGCTGCATATCGCTGGGCAGATCGAGTTTGACCAGCTTGCCGGCTTGCAGCAGAAAGCTCTGCTGGTTGTAGAAATCGAGCGCCCGGCTGAAGGTGGTCCGCGCAAAGCCCGGCGTGTGGTCGACGTGAACCGACACCGCCACGTCCTTGGCCTCGCCTTCGAACACCATGGTTGCCTCGGCCAGCGGCTGGCCGCGTTGCCAGCGTTTGATCACGCGTGGGTAGCCGGAGTCGGTCATCGAGCCGGGGCCAAAGTCGCTGCCGACATAAATAGCGTCGGCAGCTATCCATTCCACCTCACTCTTGGCCTCGGGCAGGCTGAAACCGCCTTCGACGAAGCGCTTGGCCTGGGTGTCGAACTCCCTCACCACACTGGCATCGGCGCCGCCGCGAGACAGCGACAACAGGCACAAACGGTAATCCGGCGCCAGGCATTTGGCGCCGCCAAAGACCCAGTTCTCGCCCTCGGCCTGACCCAGCGCATCGAGGTCGAGCACGGTTTCCCATGCGGGCGCCGGTTTTGCGTATTCGCTCAAACTGGTGCGGCGCCAAAGGCCGCGCTTGTGCGCCTCGTCTTGCCAGAGGTTGTAGAGCCAGGTCCCAAAGCGCTGCACCTGCGGAATGCGGTCGCTGGCATTCAGCACCTCAAGAAAGTCTTGGCGCAGGCCCGCGTATTCGCTGCGCGCCTGCAACTGTTTGAGGGTACTTGCATTGCGCCCGCGCACCCACTCCAGGGCGCGCTCGCCCTGCACCTCTTCCAGCCAGAGAAAGGGGTCTTCGGACGGCTTGGCTTGATCTGGGGCTTGGGCGTTTGACATCAGGCTGCACAGAAGGAGGAGGCTGCTCAGGCCAAGCAGGCCTAAGCGACGGATTGCTGGAGTCAAGACGATGCCTTCTTTCTATTTGTCGTTATTCGCTCGCCAACTTCAAGGCGATCGGTGTGATTTCCAGCGAGTCGGCCGAGCTGGAGACATAGATGCCGCCGTCTTGCACCGTCACTTGCAACTGCATGCTGCGCTGCGCGAACTTGGCCAAAGCCAGCGATTGCTCGGACGGTATTTGCCACACCGACAGCCGCGGCGCACGCGTCAGCTTGGCCTCGATGCCGGCCCACCAAATGGCGGTGCTGTAGGAATAGCCGTAGACGCTGACATGCTCGGCGCGGCCATGCGCCTTGAGCAGGCGGCGGTCATCGGGCTGGCCCAGATCGATCCAGTGCAGGATATGGCCGGTCAGATCGCGCTGCCACAACTCGGGCTCGTCCACATCGGTCAGCCCTTTGCTGAGTTCCAGCTTGCCGCGCATCTCGTCGGCCGGCACATTGAGTGCGAAGGCCAGGATGCGGATCATCATGCGCTCGTCGGTTTCCGAGGGCTGGCGGGCAATCGTCAGGTTGTGCTCGCCGTAGACATGGCGGTCCATGTCGGCGACTTGCAACTGGGCTTTGTGGATGGTGGCTTTAAGTGCCATGTCGGATTCGGGCTCGGGTAAGGGGGCGGGACGGTGGTGAGTCGGTCCTGCAAAGCGGGCGATTATCGGCCAGCCAAGGCGGCGGCCTCGGCCGAGTCGGTGCATGGGGGACAATCCGGCCATTCTTTGAACAATAGGTAAGCACAATATGAGCATGAAAAAAACCGACCTCGACCGCCTTGCCGGCATCAAGCTTGATGGCCAGATGAGGGGCGCGCCGGTGTTGGGCCGCTTCGGCCAGGGCGCCGCTCAGCTGGTTGATCGCAAGGAGCAGCGTCGCTTGGACAGCGCGGCCGGCCTGGTGCCATTTGCTTGCAAACTGCCGTCCGATTTGACCCAGACCCTGCGTGAGCGTGCGGCGGCGCATGCCGGCGGCATCAATGGCCTGGTGGCCGAATTGCTGTTGAAGGGCTTGGCCTGATTTTTTCAGGCCTTCGGCCATGGGGTGAATAGCCTCATGGCATGATGTGAACGCGGCGTCCGTCAAGGGCGCTTTTCCTCATGTGCGTGCCGTATCAACCCATCGGCGGCATAGTTTTTTTGTCAGCGCCCGTTTGTTGGCGCATTCGAAAGAAAAAGTTTTTGCCATGAAACGACTCCTTGTCTCCTTGCTCGCTGCGGCTCTGTTGCCCGCTTTTGCTCAGACCGCTGGTACCGCCAAGGTCGACCCGAAGAACAACAAGGTCAGCAATCCGGTGGTTGAAAAGCCCAAGGCCAAGCTGATGACGCGCGACGAACTGCGTGCCTGCATGGACCAGGCCGACTTCAATAACAGCGAAGCCGTAGCGATCAAGGCCGATCAGGTCGCCTACAACGACAACGCGACCGCTTTGAAGGCCGAGAAGGCCGAGTTGCAAAAAGGCGAAGAGGCCGGTGCGGCCGGCACGGCCACTCTGAAAAAGGAGCGTGACGGCATTCTGCAGATGTTCGAGGAAATCAAGGCCGCGGCACCCAAGCTTGAGAAGGCCGAGCTTGACGAGCGCAACAAGGCCTACCAGGCCCGCGCCGCCGCCTTCGATGCCAGCGTGACCACGCTCAATGAAGGCATCAAGGCCAACTTGGAAAAGCGCAAGGCCTTCGCGGACAAGGTGGATGCCTTCAACGCCAGCTTCAAGGCACTCGAAGCTCGCCAAGAGGCGCATTTCGACAAGGCGGACGCTTGGAAGTCCGAGTGCAGCAAGAAGGCCTACGACGAAGCGGATGAAAAGGCGATCAAGAAGGAACGCGCGGCCGCTCAACCCAAGTAAATCGATTGAGGCAGGGCGGAGAAGCCTTGTTTGATCTGGATTGCCCCCATGCGGCGCCAGGCCTTGACCAGGCCGGCGCCGTTTTCATTTGTTTCGGACCACCCACCGACGCGGGAACACAAGATGAATCAGCTCACCAGCAACCCACTCTTGCAAGACTGGAACACGCCCTACGGCTTGCCGCCCTTTGCCGCGATTGAGACCGCCCATTTTGCGCCGGCCTTTGATGCCGCATTGCTGCAGCATAAGGCCGAACTCGACGCCATCGCGGAGCAGGCCGAGGCGCCGACCTTTGCCAACACCTTGGCAAGCTTCGATAGCAGCGGCCGCCTATTGACGCGTCTGGAGACGGTCTTCTACGCCCTGGCGGCTTCGGCCACATCGCCCGACCTGCAGGCGGTGCAGCGCGCAATGGCCGCTCCGCTGGCCGCGCATAACAACGCCGTCTATATGCATCAGGCCTTGTTCAAGCGCGTGGATGCGCTGTATCAAGAGCGCCAAGCCTTGGGCCTGCAGGCGCAAGAGCTGCGCTTGTTGGAGCGCGTGCATCTGGACTTTGTGCGGGCAGGTGCCAAGTTGCTCGGCGCCGCGCAGACTCGCTATGCGCAAGTGATGGAGCGCCTGGCCGAATTGAATACCCAGTTCGGACAAAACGTATTGGCCGAGGAAAGCGCTTACCGATTGGTGCTCAACGGTGAGGCCGACTTGACCGGCTTGCCCGACTTTGTGCGCGCCAGTGCCGCGCAAGCGGCGACCGAGAGAGGCCTTGCCGGCTCCCATGTGATCACGCTGTCGCGTTCCCACATCGTCCCCTTCCTGACCTTCAGCGAGCGCCGCGACCTGCGCGAGCAAGCCTGGCGCGCCTGGACCAGCCGTGGTCAAACCGACGGTCCCACGGACAACCGCGCCATCGCGCAA
This sequence comes from Roseateles oligotrophus, assembly GCF_025717515.1. Taxonomy (GTDB): domain Bacteria; phylum Pseudomonadota; class Gammaproteobacteria; order Burkholderiales; family Burkholderiaceae_C; genus Paucibacter_A; species Paucibacter_A oligotrophus. Next base: position 194,586 of record NZ_JAJIRN010000006.1, on the reverse strand, counting down.
GAAATTCTCACCCTGCGTAAGGAGCAAGCCCGACTGCATGGGCATGCCTGTTTTTCCGATTACGCGCTGGCCGACACGATGGCCGGCACGCGTGCGGCCGTCACCGGTCTGCTGGACAAGGTCTGGCAGCCGGCCTTGGCCGCCGCCGAGGGTGAGCGCGAGGCCTTGCAGGCGATGATGCTCAGCCTGGGCCATGAGTTTGCGCTGGAGGCCTGGGATTGGCGCTTTTATTCCGAGAAGGTGCGGCTCGCCCGCTACGACCTGCAAGAGGCCGAGGTCAAGCCTTATTTCCAGCTCGACGCCATGGTCGCGGCCGCCTTTGACTGCGCCAAGCGCTTGTTCGGCCTGAACTTTGTGGCCAAGCCTGAGGTGGCCGGCTACCACCCGGACGTCAAGGTCTACGAGGTGCAAAACGGCGATGGCACCGTTCGCGGTCTGTTCCTGCAGGACAACTTTGCCCGCACGACCAAACGCAGCGGAGCCTGGATGAATGCGCTGCGCTGGCAGGCGCGCAATGGTCGCGCTGGCATTGATCAACTGCCCATCATTCAAAACAATAACAACTTCGCCAAGGGCGCGCCGGGCCAGCCGACGCTGCTCAGTTTTGACGACGCGCGCACGCTCTTCCACGAGTTTGGCCATGGCCTGCATGGGCTGCTGTCTGACGTTGAGTTTGAGCGGCTCTCGGGTACGCAGGTGCTGCGCGATTTTGTCGAACTGCCCTCGCAAATCTTCGAGCATTGGATGAGCGAGCCCGAAGTCTTGAAAAAGCATGCTCGCCATTACCAGACCGGCGAGGTCATCCCCGACGCGCTATTGGCCAAGCTGAAGGCGGCCGAGTTGTTCAACCAGGGTTACGAGACGGTGCGTTACACCGCCAGCGCCTTGGTCGATCTGGCGATCCATTCGCTGACCGACGAGACCGCGCCCGATGTGGTCGAGTTCGAGGCCAAGACGATGGCGGCCTATGGTTTGCCGGCCGCCATCGGCATGAATCACCGGCTGACGCATTTCCAGCATTTGTTCTCGGGCTCCAGTTATGCCTCGGGCTATTACGTTTATATGTGGGCCGAGGTGCTGGACTGTGACGCTTTCGATGCCTTTGTCGAGGCCGGCAGTGCCTTCGATACCAAGGTCGCGGCGCGTCTGCGCGAATGCATTTTGCAGACGGGCAGTAGCGTCGAGCCGGGCGCGGCGTTTCGGGCCTTTCGAGGACGGGATGCGGCGGTGGAGCCGATGCTCAGAAGTCGTGGTCTGCTGCCGGTAATTTGAAAGACAAAACCCACTTCGCGGTGGGTTCTCTTGGCTCAATTAGGCCTCGGTCAATGCGGCTTGCGTTTCCAGCAGGCCGCAGCCAGGCCGATGGCAACCAGGGCCAGACTGGCGGGTTCGGGGACGTCATTGCCGCCGCCAGATCCACCCGTTCCGCCACCGCCGCCACCGGAACCACCCGTTCCGCCGCCGCCACCTCCGCCACCACCACTGCCTGATTGGGCGTCATGCGAGAAGGGCGCAAAGTCATCGACGCCTATCGTGGTCGAACAAGTCGCCTTGCCCTTGCACTTTTGAACCGTTGAGTTGTAGAGGTCGAAGTGAAGATTCATGGTGGGGCTGAGTAGCCCGACATCGACGTCAAACGCGGCCCAGTACAAGGCGCCCACACCATTTGTATTGAATGACACACCGCCCAAGCTGGCATTGTCTTGAACGTTGACCGAACTCGCCTTGTTATCGGCATTGAAGTTGAACTTGAACTCGCTGAAATAGGTGTCGAAGATGCTGTGCGATTGGAGTTCACCTCCCGCGCCCTCGATCGCACCCAGTGGCGGGCTGCCGTAGGTCATATCGCCGGTGGCGTTGTAGCTGCTGCCGGCGTATTTGAAAGAGCCGAGATTCGCTGCGGTCTTGACTTGTGGGGCCAGGGCTGCCGAGACAAAGTAGTCGCCGTCCGATAGCGCCGTGTCGTCACCTGGATTAAGAAAGGCGTAGAGCTTGAATGTGGATGCGGGGGCAATCGACGTTTGGGTTCCCAGGTCATAACTGGCGCCGAGAATGCCCAGTTGCAGGGTTGGCAGTGCCGTGGCGGCACCGCAGGCCAGGGTTGCTAAAACGGCCAAGGAAACCTGCCGCAGTCGAGATTGCTTGATGAGGTTCATGATGATCTCCTATGAGTTTCTTTAATAGTCCCAACACTTCAAACAGATCAAATAAAGGCCACAAAGACCCGCCACGCCAGCCCGTGCAATTCAGCGATGGCGTGCCTCGTGCCCCTTACTTGCTTACCGATACCGAGCTACTGGATTTGTTGCCTGCCGCGTCCTGAGCCAGGGCCTGGATGACGTGGCCGCCCGCGGTCGCTTTGCGTGTGTTCCAGCTATAGCTGAGGCTTGCGCCATTGCCACTGGCGACTTGCACACCGTCGATCAACAGCGTTTGCTTGATGCCGGCGGCGCCGGCGTCATCGCTTGCACTGGTCGAAATGCTGACGCTACCCGAGACGACACTGCCGGCTTTTGGGTTGCCGATGGAAATACTGGGGGGCGAGGTGTCGGGCGGCACGGTATTGGCCACGTTGACACTGACGGTGGCGGAGCTGGCCGAGTTGCCGGCGGCATCAAACGCGACAGCCGCCAAGGTGTTCATGCCGTTGGCTTGTTTGCTGGAGTCCCAGCTGAAGCCAAACGGCGCGACCGTGTCGGTCGCCACCGTTGCGCCATTGACGCGCAATTCCACCTTGGTGACCCCGACGTTATCGCTGGCGACCACGTCCACCGCGACCATGCCGCTGACGCTGCTGCTGGCCAAGGGCGCGCTGATGGTTGCGCTGGGTGCCTGGGTGTCGGCGGCGATTGCGCTCAAGCTGGCTTGCACCGCAGCGGCAGCGTTGACGCGGCCGTAACCGTAGAGCGGGTCGCGGCCGGCCGTACCGAGGTCGGTGGCGCTGGAGAACAGCAGGCTCTCGACTTGGCCGCTGCCCAGGCTCGGTTTGGCCGACATCATCAAGCCGACCACGCCGGCCACGACCGGGCTGGCCAGCGATGTGCCCCACCAAGCCTGATAACTTCCGCCCCGCACGGTGGTCCAGATGTCTTGCCCCGGCGCGGCGAGGCTGACCGCGGCGCCGTAGCTGGACCAGGAGGTCTTGGTGTCCGTGCTGTCGGTGGCCGACACGATGATCATGGTCGTGGTCGGAGCGATCATCTCGTCGATGCCGTTATTGCCGGCCGCGACGATCACCAAGCCGCCCTTGCTCTTCATGTATTGAGCCGCGCTTTGTACAGCCGCACTGCCGCCTGCGGCGTAGCTGATATTGGCGACCCTGGCGCCGTTGTCTGCCGCCCAATTGATGCCCTGAGCAATCGTGCTGAAGTAGGCATAGGCATTGGCGTCGGCAATGCGTACCGGCATGATGCGGGCTTGGCCCGCCGTGCCGGCCACACCGGTGCCGTTGTTCAGCGTCGCGGCAGCCGCGCCGGCCACTGCCGTGCCATGCCCATTGACATCGGCGGCATTGGCGTTGTTGTCCAAAAAGTTCCAACCCGCCACCATGCGTGCGCTGAGATCGGGGTGGCTGCCGTCCACGCCGCTGTCCAAGATCGCGATCGTGATGCCAGCGCCTTGGGCGCTGTCCCATGCGCTGCTGCTGCCTATTTTGCTCAGATGCCACTGGCTGCCGGCATAGGGGTCATTGACCGCGAACGAGGGCGCAAGGCGACGGTCCAGTTCGGCGAATTTGAGTTGAGGGTGCTTGCCGAGCAGGTCGGCGATGGCTTTCTCCGAGCCCACCGGCACGGTGGCAATGTGTAAATCGCCGCGCCCGATGCGGCTCGCCCGGCCGGCGTATTTGCTCAATAGCTTGCTCATCTCGGCATCGGACACGCCAGCGCGTGCGCCAATCAAGAGCCTGCCGGGGGCGTGTACCAGCGGAGCGGGTGCGGCAGCCGTGGGCTCCAGATCGATCGCTTGCGATGGGTCCAAAGCGTCTGATCGGTTGGCCGCCAGGGCGGTGGCGTCATTGGCCAAGCCGCTTCGGCTCATGCGTGCGAAGTGATGACCGTTGATGGTGATCAGCACGCAATAGCCGCCTTCGCAGTAGCTCAGCGCAAGCTCCCGAGTACTTTCGCTCCATTGCTCGCGGCTGGGTTGACTGCAGCTGCTGCCGACACCGGCTTGCAAGCCGCTGATCAGATCGCCGTAGTGTTGCTTGCCGATGATGGCGTCACGCTGGATGGCCACCACTTCGTCAAACTGGTGCTCCTCGATGCGGCGTTTGAGGCGCTCTCGGAGTTCGATGGGGATGTCTTGAAAGCGTTCGACGAGCGGCGCCAATGGGCCCTCGAAGGCGGCTTGGCTGGACGGGTGCCAGTCACAAGTCCCGGTCGTAGCGGCCATGCCGGCTGCCAGAGCAATAGCTGTCAAAGCCATAGCGAACCATCCAATCCAGATCGATACGCCGCGGCCTCTTGCGAGTCTCAACGTTCGTTTGCTTTGTAGCAACTCCCTGAACTTGGCTTCAGTATGTCGCCAGTGCAATCGCTTTGACTAGATTGGCAATCCCCTTGATTAGGGGGGGTGAGGGGGTGAATTAATGGTTCTTTACAAAAGGATGGCAAAGCCAGGAAAGTGAGGGCAGGGCTAATGCGTCACAGCAAAGAAGGCATCCAGCCCGCTCAAAAAAGCCTTGAAGTCGATTGGTTTTGTCCAGTAGTCGAGAAAGCCGGCCGCCTTGGCTCGGTTGATGTCTTCGGACATTGCGTTGGCCGATAAGGCGATGCAGGGGATGGCCGCAGTGACGGGGTTGGCGCGCAGTTGTTCAATCACCTGGTAGCCGTCAAGGTCGGGCAACTGCATATCCAGCAGGATCAACTCAGGCAGCATGCTGCGGGCGCGGGCGATGCCGCTTGCGCCGTCAATTTCACAGATCAGACTGAAGTACGGGCGGGTTGCCACCAGTTCTTCAACCACCAAGACGTTGACCGGGTTGTCTTCGATGTAGAGCAGGCGCCCGCCACGAGGTTTGGCGACAATGCTTGCGGCCTCAATGCAAATGGCTGGTGCGCTAGGGTTTGAACTTGACATGTCCAGAGTCTAGAGGGGGCTTGGTGGGTCTGACCTCAGAGCTGCGAAATTTGCTTGAATAAATTCTTTGGTATACGAGAAGCTTGACTTTCAAGACGGGCGCCCCAAATAAGCAGGTCAAGCCAAAAAGGAATGACGATCTGATGCCTGCTCCACAGAAATTTGCCCTGGTGACCGGCGCCGGTTCTGGCGTTGGCCGCGCTTGCGCGCTGGCTTTGATCGAGGCCGGCTACTCGGTGGCGCTGGTCGGCCGGCGCCTAGAGGCGCTGCAGCAAACAGCGGCCGCAGCCATTGCGCCAGAGCGGGCTTTTGCCTGGGCCGCCGATGTGACGCAGCCCGAGGCGGTGGCGGCCTTGTTCGAGCGGGTGCGCGCCGAGTTCGGCCGGCTTGATCTCTTGTTCAATAACGCCGGCATCGGCGCGCCGGCTGTGGCCGTTGATGAGTTGACCTTCGAGCAATGGCGGGCGGTGATTGACGTCAACTTGAGTGCGAGTTTCTTGTGCGCCCAAGCCGCCTTCAAGCTGATGAAGAGGCAGTCACCGCGCGGCGGGCGCATCATCAATAACGGCTCGGTCTCCGCCCATGCGCCGCGCCCCAACTCCGCGCCCTACACGGCCAGCAAGCACGCCATTACCGGCCTGACCAAGGCGCTGTCGCTGGATGGCCGCGCGTTTGACATCGCTTGCGGGCAGTTGGATATCGGCAATGCCTTGACCGAGATGGCGATGCCGATGACGGTGGGTGTGCGCCAGGCCAATGGCAGCGTCGAGGCGGAGGCGACAATGGACGTCGAACATGCGGCCAGCGCTTTGCTTTATATGGCCGGCCTGCCCTTGTCGGCCAATGTGCAGTTCATGACGGTGATGGCCACCAAGATGCCCTTCATAGGCCGTGGCTGATTGACCCCGCCCAGTCTTCCCGAAAGAGAGTCGAATTTTGTTGTCTGCCTTGATACGTTTCATCACCCGCGTGATCTTCACGCTGGCTACCTTGGTGTTGGTGCTGTGCCTGATGGGCGTGGCCGTGGTCACGATGATCGGCTTGCTGATCTGGAGCCTGCTGCGCGGGCGCAAGCCGGTGTTTGACACCTCGGGCTTCGCCCGTGCGCGCAACTACCGTGCCGGCCAGCGCGGCGCAGCGCCCAAGCCCATGGGCGAGGTGATCGACGTTGAGGTGCGCGAAGTGTCCGAAAAGCTGCCGCCGCAAACCTGAATTAGCTTTTCTTTTTTTTACCAGCGCTTGCTGGTCAGCTCGGCCAGAATCTCGCCGTAAATCCGGTAACGCGAGGCGCTGATCAGCCCGGCCTCGACCGCGTCGCGGACGCCGCAGCCGGGTTCATGCTGGTGGGTGCAGTTGTAAAAGCGGCAGTTGCCGGCATGCTTGCGCAGGTCGGGCATCAAGAGCGGCAACTGCATAGGTTCGACCTGCTTGACGCCGAATTCCTGAAAGCCCGGTGAGTCGATCAAGGCGGTTTGGCGTTCGGCATCGACCCAGTACCACTGCGTCGTGGTGGTGGTGTGGCGGCCCGAATTCAGCGCCACCGAAATCTCGCCGACCTGCGCCTTGGCGTCCGGGATCAGCAGATTGATCAGCGTGCTTTTGCCGGTGCCGCTGGGGCCCATCACAAAGGTCTTCTTGCCGGCCAGCCAGGGCGTTAGCAGCGCGGCGGAGCCTTCACGGTCGGCCGTCAGCGCCAACTCCATCATCGGCAGCTCCATCGCCCGGTAGGGCGCCAACCGTTCTCGCGCGGAAGGCGTGCCGGGCAGGTCGATCTTGTTGAGCGCGATGGTGGTCGAGATGTCGGCGGCCTCGGCCGCGATCAAGGCCCGGCACAGCTGGGTTTCGCTGAAGACCGGCTCGACGCCGACCAAGATCAAGAGCTGATCGACATTGGCGGCAAAGCTCTTGGTCTTCCACTCATCCTGGCGAAACAACAGGTTGCGGCGCGGCTCGACCGCCTCGACCACGCCTTCGTCGCTGCCGGACGGCGCCCAGCGCACCAAGTCGCCGACCACGCAGTCACTCTTTTTGCCGCGCGGGTGGCAGACCCGGCGCAGGCCGTCCTGGCTTTCGACGATGTAGTGGCGGCCATGGCCGCGCACCACCAGGCCGATGTCAAGGTGGTCGAAGCGGCTCACGCCGTGCCTTCCGGCAGCGCCGAAATCTGCGCGGCGCAGATGAAGTCATTGCTGGTCAAGCCCTTGGCCGTGTGGGTGCTGAAGCTCAAGGCACAGGCGTCAAACGAGACCTGCATCTCGGGGTGATGGTCCTGGCCATGGGCGATTTCGGCCACCGCGTTGACGAAGGCCATGGTTTGGTAGAAGTTGTGAAACTCAAACCGGCACTCGATCGCCGAGCCACTGGCCGCTAGCTTCCAGCCGGGGACTTGCGCCAACCAGGCGGGCAAGTCGGCGGCGGCCAGCGCTTCGCGCTGCGGGGAACATTGGGCGATCAATAGGTTCATCGATGAAGTCATATCAGTGGGCTGCCTGAGGAGCTTGCGGGCCAGCCAGGATGGCTCCCAAACGCTCGGTGGCTGGGGGGTGCGAGTAGTAGAAACGGGCGAAAACCGGGTCGGGCGTCAAGGTGCCGGCATTGTCCTCATGCAGCTTGAGCAGGGCCGAGGCCAGATCGGCGCCGCGTGCATGGGCGCAGGCATAAGCATCGGCCTGAAACTCGTCGCGGCGCGACATCAGGCTGCTCAAGGGCGTAAAGAAAAACGCGAACACCGGGACCACCATCATGAAGAGCAAGAGCGCCAAGGCGTCATTGGGCGCGGCCATATTGGGCTGCACCGCGAAGGCCAAATAGAAGCCGCTCTGGCTAGCCAGCCAGCCCAGCAAGGCGAAGCCGGCCAGGCTGATCGCAAACATCGTCAGCATGCGCTTGAGCACATGCTTGTGCTTGAAGTGGCCCAACTCATGCGCCAGCACCGCTTCGACCTCGGGGCCATTCAGGCGGTTCAGCAAGGTGTCAAAAAACACCACCCTTTTGGCCGGCCCGAAGCCGGTGAAATAGGCATTGCCGTGCGAAGAGCGGCGGCTGCCGTCCATCACGAACAGGCCCTTGGCGGCAAAACCGCAGCGCGCCATCAAGGCCTCGACGCGGCTCTTGAGCGCTTCGTCCGGCAGCGGCTCGAACTTGTTGAAGAGCGGCGCGATCACGGTCGGGTAGAGCACCAGAATCAAAAGGTTGAAACCCATCCAACTGGCCCAGGCCCACAACCACCAATTGGCGCCGGCCGCACCCATCAGCCACAGAATCAGCGCGGCAATCGGCAGGCCGATCACGGCGCCGACCAGCGCGCCCTTGAGCGCGTCGTTGACGTACATCTTCCACGTCATGCGGTTGAAGCCGAAGCGCTGCTCGATGCGAAAAGTATCGTAGAGCTCCCAGGGCAGGTCGAGCATTGCGCCGATCACGACAAAGGCGAGCAGGAGGCCGAGCTGATAGGCCATCGCGCCGAAGCGAGTGAAGGTCGCGTCATAGACCCAGGCGTTGAGCGCGTCGAGGCCGCCGAGCAGGGTCCAAGCCAGCAGCAAGGCGCTGCTGAAGGCCAGATTCAGGAGCCCGAAGCGGCTGCGTGCGACCGTGTAGTCGGCCGCTTTTTGATGGGCGTCCAAGGGCATGGTGCCGGCAAAACTCGCCGGCACTTGGCTGCGATGCTGGACCACATGGCGGACCTGCCGGCTGCTGAGCCAGAACTTGAGGGCCAGAGACAAAAGCATCGCCAGCGCGAAGGCCAGGCTCAAGGCGCCTGGCTGAACAGGGGGTAAATAGCTTGCAAACATGGGGCGAAGTGTAGGGCTGCGACAATGCCGCCGATTCAAGAACGCTAGAAAGCACTCCTTCATGACCACCGAATCCTCCGCAAGCCCTGTGCTGGCCAGCAACGAACAGAACCTGATCTGGATTGATCTGGAGATGACCGGGCTCTACCCGGACAGCGACCGCATCATCGAGATCGCCGTCGTTGTGACCGACGCCAACTTGAACGTCAAGGTCGAAGGCCCGGTGTTCGCCATTCATCAAAGCGACGAGACGCTGGACAAGATGGACGCTTGGAACAAGGGCACGCATGGCAAGAGCGGGCTGATCGACCGGGTCAAGGCTTCGACCATTACCGAGGACGAAGCGGTGGCGCAGACGATTGCCTTCTTGAAACAATATGTGCCGGCGGGCAAGTCGCCGATGTGCGGCAACAGCATCTGCCAGGACCGTCGCTTCCTGGCCAATTACATGCCCAAGCTGGAGTCCTTCTTCCATTACCGCAACCTGGATGTGTCGACGCTGAAGGAGCTGGCCAAGCGCTGGAAGCCCGGCATCACAGCCGGTTTCAAGAAGGCGCAGGCGCACACGGCGCTGGCCGATATTCACGAGTCGATCGATGAATTGGCCTATTACCGTGAGCATTTTTTGAGCCTTTGAACCTCGTCTGCTTGTGAGGCCATCCGCCGTGCCTTTGGATCAAGTCTGGGCCGCGTTTGACTTCCCTCGCCATCCGCTGGCGCGTGAAGACGGCGAGCGGGTGCGCGGCGCTTTTTATTGCCCGCCCGAGCGGTGGCTGCGCGCGCATAGCGCGGCCGAATTGCGCGATGTCATCGACGCTGCCCATCAGGCCAGCCGCGATGGCGCCTGGGTCTTGGGCGGTCTGCGCTATGAGGCGGCGGGCGCCTTGGACGCCGCCCTGGTCGGGCAGGAAAGCGGCTTGGCCTTGGCCGAGTTTGCCGTGTTTACCTCGGCCCCCGAGGCTTGGCCCGAAGCCTTGCCGGCTGGACGGTTGAGCACGGCCTGGGTCGATGTTCAGACCGATGCGGCCGAGTGTGAGCAGGTCGAACGCATCCGAGAATGGATACGTTGCGGCGATTGCTACCAAGTCAACCTAACGACCCGGCTGCAGGCCCATCTGCCGACAGGGGTGAGCCTGGCCGAGCTGTTCTTGGCCTTGCACCGGGTGCAGCCGGGCGGCTTCTCGCTGTTTTTGCGCGGCTTGGACAATGGCCTGGGCGTCGCCAGCGTGTCGCCCGAGTTATTCTTCGATTGGCGGCCGGTCCCGGACGCCGAGCGCAGCTGGCTGCTGGCGGCGCAGCCGATGAAGGGCACCACGCCGCGAGGCCATGACAAGGCCGCAGACGAAGCCGCGCAGGCCTATTTGCGCACCAGCGAAAAAGAGCGCGCCGAGAACCTGATGATCGTCGACCTCTTGCGCAATGACATGAGCCGAGTCGCCACACTCGGTTCGGTGCGGGTGCCGCGCTTGTTCGAGTTGCTGGCCTTGCCGACGGTTTGGCAGATGACCTCCACCATCACCGCCGTCAGTCGGCCCAAGCTGCGGCTTTCCGATGTGTTTGCGGCGCTATTCCCCTGCGGCTCGGTAACCGGTGCGCCCAAAGTGCGGGCCATGCAGATCATCAAGGCCTTGGAGCCGGCGCCGCGCGGCTGGTATTGCGGTGCTCTGGGTTTGATGCAGCCGGGCGGGGTGGTCAGCTTCAATGTGCCGATCCGCACGGTTGAGGCGTCGGGGCATGGTTTGACGGCCGGCGTGGGCAGCGCCATCACGCTGGATTCAGACGCCGCGGCCGAAGTGGCCGAATGGCGCGCCAAGAGCCGGTTTTTGCTGCGTGCGCAAGCGCCGATCGCGGCGCTGGAGACGCTGCGCTTGCAGGACGGTGCATGCGTCAGGCTGGCCGGTCATTTGGCCAGGCTGCAGCGCACCGCGCAATATTTTGGGCTCAAGTTGAACCTGAACGAGGTGCGAGAGAGGCTCGGGGAGCTGAGCAGCAGCAAGCGCCAAGGGGCTTGGCGCCTGCGCCTGACAGTCGAATCCGACGGTCGCATTGGCAGCGAATGCAGCCCCTTGGCCGACACGCCGCAGCCCGTGATGCTGGCCTTAGCCGATACTGCGATCGATACCGAGGGCGCCGAGGCCGAATTTATTCGGCACAAAACCACAAGGCGCGAGCTGTACGAAGCGTTTTTCAAGGCCAAGCCGCCGCAGGCCTTTGATGCCTTGCTCTGGAATCGGGCGCAGGAACTGACCGAATGCACGTTTGGCAATATCGCCTTGCGGATTGACGGGCAGTGGCTGACGCCGCGTTTGCAGGCCGGGCTTTTGCCCGGCGTCTACCGCGAAGAATTGTTGCAACTTGGGCGCGTGCGAGAGGCCAGGCTTTTGAAAACCGACCTCGAACGCGCCGAAGAAATTGTTTTTTTTAATAGCCTGCGCGGCTGGTGTCAAGCCAGCTTGTTGCCTGGCTCCGGTGGGGCTTTGTCCTCCACCTAACTCATCAAATACTCTTATGGCCATCGCCCCTAAAACGCGCAGCAAGACCAGCGCCAAGACCGTCATTGCCGCCAGTTCCGTCAAGCCCGCAGCAGCAGTCAGCAAGCCCGTTGTGGCTGCAAAGCCCGCAAAAGCAGCGAAGGCACCGGCTGCCGCCAAGGCCGTCGTTAAAAAGACCGCAGTTAAAAAAGCTGCAGTCAAAGCCGAAACGAAACCGGTGGCGGCGAAGAAGACCGTGGCGGCCAAGAAGGCGAGCAAGCCCGTCGAAGTCGCCAAACCGGTGCCGGCGAAGAAGGCCGCGGCCAAGCCGCCAAGCGATGTAACAAGCAAGACGGCAAGCAAGACGACAAGCAAAAAAGTGGTCAAGCCCATCGAGGCCGTGCTTGCAGCGGCAGTTGTCGCGCCGGCCGCCAAGCCTGTAGTGAAACCAGCGGCCAAGCGGAGCAGCAAGCCCGCCGAAGAAGTTACCAAGAAAGCCCTTGTCAAAAAAGCGTCGCCCAAGCTAGTCGCCGTTCCGGATCTGGCGCGAAGCGTCGAACCGGTGGTGCCGGTGCCGGTGAGCAAGGCCAAGCCAAAGCCAGCTCCAAAGCAAGTGGTGCCGGTGGCCGTTAAGCCGGTTGAGCCGCTTGTTGCCGCCAAGAAGCCCGTGAAGAAGTCGGCCGAACCGGTGAAGGCGAAGGCCAAGGCCGTCGCCCCGCCGGCCAAGACAGCCAAGAGTTCGACCGGACGAAGCAAACCGGTCGCAAAACCGGTTGCACTGCCAGTGGCGCCTGCCGCTCCACCCGCCATTCCAAAGCCGCCTGCAAAGTTCGCGCTGCAGCGCCCCAACGCTGCCGCCGCAGGCGTCTTCGGCGACTATGTCGTTGCCGAGTTGGCTGGCGAGCAGACATGGGCGGTGTCGGTGCGCGGCACCAGTCTGAGCGACTGCCGCTGCAGCTGTGCCGATTTCCGCTTTGGTGAGCGCGGCAGCTGTGAGCATGTGGAATTCGCCCTGGGGAGTTTGTTGGACAGCCCGCAGCAGCGCGCGGCGCTCGAGCAAGGCCTGCGCGCGGATTACAGCGAGGTCTTGATGGGTTACGGGGCCGCACGCTATCTGCGCTGGCGTCAGGGGCAGCTGTGCCCAATGGAGTTGGCGCGTGAGGCGCAGGCCTTGCTGGATGAGCGCGGCCGCCTGCCTGCCGACGATGCCGATGCCGTGGGTCGACTGACCGGCCTGCTGCAAATGGCGACGGAGCTTGGGGCTGAGGTTCGCGTCGAAGCCGGCGTGTGGGAGCAGGTGGCGCTTGGCCGCGATGCCCGCCAGCGCGTGCAAGGCCTGGCGCAAGCCTACCCGCAAGGGCTGGAGAGCCCAGCCTTGCGCGGTCTGCTGAAGCTGCCGCTGCCGCTTTACCAATTGGAGTCGGCCTTGTTTGCCGCTTGCGCAGGGCGCGCGCTGGTGGCCGACGATCTGGGTCTGGGGCTGTACGCGCCGGCCTATGCTGCGGCCGAATTGTTTGCCCGTCATTTCGGCGTCGAGCGGGTCTTGGTCTTGTGCGCCGAGTCCGCGCAGACGCGCTGGCTCGGCGAGGCGCGGATCCTCAGTCATGCCTCGGCTCAAATGATTTGGGGTGATGCCGGCACGCGCCAGTCGCAATGCCAAAGTTTGGGGCAGGGCGGGCTTGAGATCAAGATCGCGTCCCTGTCCTCGTTGAGGCAAGACTTGACCCTGTTGCAGGGTTTCGCGCCCGAGCTGATCGTGGTGGATGAGGCCGCGCGCTTGGACGCGGATGCGTTGGCGCTGTTGCGCAGGCTGGACAAGGGTTTCTTGCTGATGCTCAGCGGGCAGGTGCTGGATGAGCAGCCGCAGCAATTGCTGGCGCTGGTGGAGTTGCTGGATCGCCATCGCAATGGGCCCTGGGAGCGCTTCCTGAGTCGCCATGTGCGGCGCAGCGGCCAGGCGATGCATTTCTATGCCTTAGAGCGCTTGGATCAGACGCTGGAGCGGGTGATGTTCAGCCGCAGCCGCGCCGAGCTGCAGCCGACCTTGCCGGTGGCCTTGGTGCAATTGCGTGCCGTGCCCCTGACGTCACAGCAATCGCTGTTGCAGCAGCCCTTGCTGGCTGACTTGCGGCGTGCCGTGGCGCGCTGGCAGCGCAGCGCCTATGTGTCGGAGAGCGAGTTGCTGCATTTGCAGCAGACCTTGCAGCATTTGCGCCGTTTGGCCATCAGCCCGCAGTTGCTCGCGCCTGAGGTGGGCGTAGCCGACGCGCCGAAGTTGACCGCCGTGGCCGCGCTAACGCGTGAATTGCTTGGTGCGGCGGCGGAGCATCTGTTGGTGTTCTGTCAATGGGACGATGCCCTGAGCTTGCTGGCCGCGCGCTTGCAGGCCGGCGGCACGGCTTTTGTGCAGTTGCATGCCGAGCAGACGCTTGCGCAGCGCATTGAGCTGGTGCGGCAATGGCGCGATGACTCGGCCCGCGCGGTCTTGCTCTGCAGCGATAGGGCGGCACTCGGCCTCGATCTGCAGATCGAGCGCGCCGCCCTGGTCAACCTTGAGCTGCCTTGGGGCGAAGCGCTGCTGGAGCAGCGGCTTGTTTGTCTGGCCGACGAGCATTCGCGCGGCCTGCCACTGATTCAGTTGCTCGCGCAGACCGGCCTGGAGCAGGCGATGTTGCAAGCGCTTGACGGCGTGGCCGACTTGCCGGCGGGCAGCCTGGACGGTGATGCGAGTCGGCAATTGCTGCTCGGCGACGAGCCGAGTCGCTTCATGCAAGCCTTGACGGCTTTGTGTAGCGTTTTGACCGACTGAACCGGCTTCTCGGTCATCGAAGCGGCCCGGTGTGATTTTTCGCACGCACCAGGCCCCTTCGATGTCGATCTTGGCGGAAGTTCATTCCGTGAAAACCCTAGTGTGCTATAGTCGCAGTCTTGCTTCGGTGATTACCGCTGCATTTCGTACGTCTCCTCTGACCTCCGTTCAGGCCACTGCCCAATTCGATCAAATTTGATCTAAGCGATTGCGTGCAGTGACACCGGCACACCTTTATCGGTGACGCCAGTGCACCCCTCCAGGGTGAAGCGCTGAACACCCTTCGGGTTCGGTCGGCGGCGATGCCGTCGCTTTGACTGTTCCCCCGGCGCCGCACCTGGCACCTTACGGCATGCTTTTGCCGTCTCCCAAGACCCGGTGCACGACGCGAGCTTTCTCCCAGCGACTTTACTGGCTTGATGCGCAAAATTTTGCTGTGCATCAGGTGCGTGTGTTCGTCTCGTTATTTGCGGGGTGGGCCACGGCATTGTTGAAAGAAATACATGAGCTTTGAAAATCTAGGCCTCCAAGAAGCCCTCCTGCGCGCTGTTAAAGATTCCGGCTACGAGACCGCCACCGAAGTACAAGCATTGGCAATTCCTGCCGGCCTGAAGGGCCTGGACATGATGGTGTCGTCGCGCACCGGTAGCGGCAAGACCGCCGCTTTCATCTTGCCTGCGCTGCACAAGGTGCTCGAGAGCCGTGCCAACCCGACCGCTCCTTCGGTTGACGAAAAGGGTCGCCGCAAGGTCCAAGGCCCCAAGGTCTTGGTGCTGTGCCCAACCCGCGAATTGGCAATGCAAGTGGCCAAGGCCGCTCAGACCTACGGCCGCTATGTGCCGGGCCTGCGTTTGTCGACCGTCTTGGGCGGCATGCCTTACGCTTTGCAACTCAAGCAATTGAGCGGCCCGCTTGACATCTTGATCGCCACCCCTGGCCGTCTGCTGGACCATATGCAGTCGGGCCGTGCGGTGCTGGACAACGTCGAATTGCTGGTGCTCGACGAAGCCGACCGCATGTTGGACATGGGCTTCATCGACGACATCAAGACCATCGCCGATCGCATCCCTTCGACACGTCAGACCGTGATGTTCAGCGCGACCTTTGCCGGTCACGTCGGCCGCTTGGCGCAAGACTTGTTGCGTGACCCGATGCGCATCGATGTGGCTTCGCACACCGACACCCACGAGAACATCACCCAGCGTCTGCACTGGGCCGACAACAACAACCACAAGGACCAGTTGCTTGAGCATCTGCTGGCCGACAAGGATGTTGACCAGGCGCTGGTGTTCACCAGCACCCAGCGCGACGCTGACTGGTTGGCTGAGCGCCTGCAGGAACTCGGCCACTCGGTCGCTCCGCTGCACGGCGGCATGCCGCAAGGTCGCCGCAACCGCGTGCTGATGGCTTTGCGCCGTCGTGAAGTGAAGGTTCTGGTTGCCACCGACGTCGCCGCTCGCGGTATCGACGTGCCGACCATCACCCACGTGATCAACTACGGTCTGCCGATGAAGGCCGAGGACTATGTGCACCGTATCGGCCGTACCGGCCGTGCCGGCCGCGCTGGTCTGGCTGTGACGCTGGCCACCCGCGATGATGTGTCGATGATTCGCCGCATTCAGCAGTTCACCACGCAACAAATCCCGGCCGCGCAGATCGAAGGTCTGGAGCCCAAGTCGCAAGAGCCACGCATCTTCCCGCCACGGCCGGCCGGTGCGGGTGGTTTTGAAGACCGCGGTGCGCGTCCTGCATGGGGCGGTAAGCCCGGCTTCGGCGGCAACAAGAGCTTCGGCGGCGGCAAGAGCTTTGGTGGCGGCGCAGGTCGGCCGTTCCAGCCACGCGATGGCGGTCAGCCTTTCAACCGTGATGCAGGTCGCCCGGCCGGCTTCGAGCCACGGGGTGACTTCCGTCAGGACAGCCGCCCATCGTTCGACCGTGCACCGGCCGATCGTGGCAATGATCGCGGTTTCGCTCCGCGCGGTGACTTCGCCCCACGTGGTGACTTCGCTCCTCGCGGCGACTTCGCGCCCCGCAATGACCGTCCGGCCTTTGGCGACAACAAGCCGTCCTTTGGCGGCAAGCCCAGCTTCGGTCAAGACCGTCGCCCGGCCGGTGGTGGTTTCGAGTCGCGCGGTCCTGGTGGCCCAAAGCGTAGCGGCCCTCCCAGTGGCGGCCCACGTCGCAGCGGCTTCGGTCGTTAATTTCCACTGTTGACTGCGGCGCCTTGAATGGGCGCTCGGTCAAGCAGTAGATGAAGAAGCCCGCTGAGAAGCGGGCTTTTTTATTGGGACAACCGAAATTCAGCTTCTAAGCTTATGCGCCAACAGGGTCAGTTAACTCAATGGGACGACACCAAGGGCTATGGCTTTATCTCGCCCGCCAATGGCGAGGCCAAGCTATTTGTGCACATCAAGGCCTTTGGTCTGCGCGCCGAGCGGCCAAAGTTGGGAGAGTCACTAAGTTTTGAGTTGGGGCAGGATGGCCAGGGCAAGCGCCGCGCGGTGAATGTTCGTGGGCTTCATGCGCCAGCCGTCAGGGCCAGCACATCGGCCAGCAGCCTCTATCTGATCCCGGCTTTTGCAGCGTTCTATCTGGTTTGCCATCTGCTCTGGCCTTTACCGCCGGCGCTATGGGGTGCTTATATGGCGATGAGTCTTGCCACCTTCATTGTCTACGCCGGCGACAAGCGTGCGGCCGCCAAAGCGCAAGAACGTGTGCCCGAACGCACCCTGCATGGCTTGGCGCTTGCCTGTGGCTGGCCCGGCGCTTTGCTGGCACAGCAGTTGTTGCGGCACAAATCCAGCAAGCCCGCCTTTTTGCGTGTTTTCTGGCTGAGCGCCGGGCTCAATGTTTTTGGGTTTGTGCTGCTGGCGACGCCGCTGCCAAAACAGCTGCTGCGCCTGTTGCTGGGATAATCGCCTTCATGCGGGAGAACCCAAACCCAGCGAGCGAAGACGAAGCTCGTTTTGAAGATTATTTTCGCGATGCGGCGGCTCCCGGTGAGGCGCAACTTTTGTGGCAGCTGGAGCGCCAAGAGGGCTTGACGGCCGGCTTGCGTGCGCTCTTTCACGGGCCGGCCAGCTTGGTCAAGCTGCGCGTTTGGGTGTTCCTGGAGGTGATGGCGATGCCGGCCTCGCGGATCAGCCGCGAGGTCTTCAATCAGCATTTCCATATGCTGCGCGACGAACCGCTGGAGTTGGTGCTGAAGCGTTTCCGCGAAGCCGACCTGCTGCTCTGGGATGGCTCCAACCAGCAATACAGCGTGACGCCCTTGGCGCAGCAGTTGCTGGGGGTGCTGACGCCGCTGATCACCAGCGTGGGCCAGGATGCCGACCTGACCGCCTTGCTGGCCAATGTGGCCGGCGCGCATCAGCTTGGCACCTTGGACCCGGCGCAGCTGCAGCATCTGCAGGCCCAGCTGTCCAGGCTCTATGACGAGTTTGCCGACGCGATCGCGAGCGGCTCCGAGTTCCATCTGCGCCGTGCTCGCCAGCGTTTTGGCAAGGCCTTGAACCTGGTGGCCAAAGCCAGCGAGGCCTTGACCGCCATCATGGTGCAGGCGCAGGAGCAGGGCAATGCAAGGCTTGAGCGGCTGGCGCGCGAGTTGGGGTTAGCACAGGCCCGGTTGTTGGCGATGGCCAGCCAGTTCAACCGTGCACTGCAACAGGCCGACCGCCAGCGCGTCACCTTGGGTTCAACCGGTATCACGACGACCGATGTGCGGCGCTGGTTGCAGAGCGTGCACTTTCTGGAAAATCTGTCTTTAGGCGCGCTGTCGCGGCCGGTCCATCCGGTCTTGGTGTCCCAGCATGAGTTGCTGGATCAGGCCGAGGCCGAGTTCGAGCGTGACCGGCCCAAGCCCAAAGAGGCCGAGCCGCTGCCGACTGCCCAGGCCGCACCCGAGGGCGAGCTGGCGGTGATGAGTTTGCCGCCCGAGATGGGGCTGATGCAGGCCTTGTTGAACCGCTGGGCCGAGGCCGGCGAGTTGGAGCAGGACTTGGCCCCCGCCGTGCTGGGTGGTAGTTATGCCCGCGCCTCCTACCGGGCGCAGTTACTACCGCTGCTGGGGGACCCTCAGGCCCAGCATCTGGCCGGCGCCACCGGCGATATGGCGCGCCAACCCTGGCGCGTGCATTGGGGCGTGGAGCAGGGGCCCATCGACGATGAATACATACGCTGGATGAGCCGAGGCGTGCTGCGAGCCAGCCCGGCTAAAAACAATGAGGAAGATCCGACATGAGCGCAGCTCTTGATGATGCGGCCGCCTTGGCGGCGCAATTGCTGGCGCGTCGCTGGTTACCGCGCAGCCACCCGCTGGTGCGCCGTGCGTTGATCGATACCGATGTCTGGACGGCTCTGAGCGAGCGCTTGGCTGCCGTTGGTTTGCGGGTGATCGATAACCTCTACGCCGATCACATCAGCGTGGCGATGCTGCGCCCGGCCGAGGTGGCGGTGTTTGGCGAGACCGGTTTGGCCGCCAACAACAACCTCGATTTGCCGCGGGACGGCGTCGCGCTGCTGGTGATCTTGTGGTCGCTGATCGTCTTGCCCAAGCGTCAGCGCCAGGTCGCCCGCGCCGACGCCAAGGAGCTGGGTCAGAACGAGATGTTCGCCACCGACAAACCGCTGCCGACGGCCGCCAGCGTCAGCCCGACGCTGTCCTATCGCAGCTTGCTGGTCGACTTTGGCAATCAGCTGGGCAAGAAGATGCGGCTCGACTCGAACCTGAAGTTATTGGAGCGCAACGGCTTCATCACGCGGCGCGGCGAAGACATTGCCGAAGGCCCCTTGCTCGACTTGCTGCTGGATTACGACACGCTGGCGCCGCGCATTCTGGACGGGGCGCTGGCCGATGTGCTGGCGCGCACGACCGATCTGCTGGCGGGGCCTGCCATCGCGGCGCTGCGGCGGGATCAGGTAGAAGAATTCCAAGAAGAAATAACGATAACAATAACGCCCGAGCAAGACTGACCATGTTTCATCTGCAATCTCTGGAACTGCTGCACTGGGACTATTGCCAGCGCGTCACCATGCCCTTGGACGGCGCCATCATCACGATCGCCGGGCCGAATGGCTCGGGCAAGACCACGCTGCTGGACGCGATGCGCACGCTGCTCGGGCTGGAATGCTCGGGCGGGCGTACTTACAAGACCTATGCCCGCCACGCTAACGCCGAAACCGCCTGGTTGCGGGCTTTGGTGGACAACCGCCCGCGCGGCCGCCAGAACAGCTCGCGGCCCTTTGCCAGCTCGCTGATCTATTCCGATCAGGTCACGCTGGCCTGCCGGATCGAGCGCCATGGCGGCGATTGGCAGCGCCGATACATGATGGTCGAAGGCGTGCAGACGGTCGAACAGTTGACTGAAG
This sequence comes from Roseateles oligotrophus, assembly GCF_025717515.1. Lineage (GTDB taxonomy): Bacteria > Pseudomonadota > Gammaproteobacteria > Burkholderiales > Burkholderiaceae_C > Paucibacter_A > Paucibacter_A oligotrophus. The sequence continues at coordinate 175,069 of NZ_JAJIRN010000006.1, read as the reverse complement.
CTGCCGAGAAGGAATGGATGGGCATCGAGGCCTGGCGCCGCCGCTTGGAGGCCGCCGGTCTGACGCGCGCGATCGGCCGCGTGCTGGCGCTTGAACAGGGTCAGACCGACCGCTTGTGCGAGCTCAGCCCCAAGGAGCTGCTGCGCCTGGTGTTCGAGGTCTTTGGCGATCAGGAGGTGCTGGACCGCTATGACCAGGCTCGCAGCCATCAGCAGCATCTGCTCAAGGAAGTGGAACAAGCCGGCCACGAGCTCTCGCACACGCAGGCACAGTTGTCCGACCTGGCCAACCGCGTCACCAGCTATCAGCAATATCAGTTGCGCCTGCGCGAACGCGAGCGTATCGCCTCGGAAGTCTTGCCGGTCTTGCAGTGGAGCGAGGCTCGCGCGCGCACCGCACAGGGTTTGCGCGATCTGCATAGGCAGCGCCTGTTCGCCGGCGCCGATGCCCGCGCGCAGGCGGCCAAGCGGGCCGAGCTGCATGCCTTGTTCGAGGCCTCACAAAAAGCCAAGCAGCGCCTCGGCGAGTTGGACCAGGAGCGCCGCTTGAACCGCAGCGGTTTCGACGCCGCCCGCGAGGCCGAGCGGCCGATGGAGTTGCTGGCCAAGCGCGAGGAAGAACTGAAGGTTCTGGCCGCGGTGGAAACCGATGCGCAGGAGTTGGCGCAGCGGTTGGAGGACTTGAGCGGCCGCCAACACAGCCTGCGCGAGAGCTTCACGCGCGCCAATGACCAGAGCAAAAAGGCGCAAACCGCGCTCGACGGCCTGGCCGGCCAGCGCCTGCCGCCGCCGCCGGTCGACGTGACGCGCTTTCGGCGCGCGCTCGACGACGCCGGCATTCCTCACCATGTGCTGGCTGACTGCATCGACATTGCCGATGAAGCCTGGCGGGCCGCGGCCGAGGGCCTGCTGCGCCCGTCCCGCTGGGTGGTGGTGTTAGCAAGGCCGGGTGACGAGGCCCATGCCTTTGCGCTGGCCTCGCGCGAGCGCTATCGTCATTACGTGGTGGCCGAGGGCGAAAGCGCGCCGGCCGCTGCGCCCCCGGACTCCTTGCTCGCTGCGCTCAAGATCAATGCCAAGCTGCCGGGCTGGTTGTTGCGTCAATTGGGTGGCATTCGGCGGGTCAAAGACACCGAGGCCGGCGCCAAGGTTGGCGGCGAGTGGGTCACACCCGAGGCCTATTACCGCGACGGTCGCGGCGGGCGCAGCTTGTGGGTCGAGCCCCGTGACTTTCAATTCGGTGTGTCGGCGCTGGAGTCCCGGCGCAAGGCGCTGGAGAGCGAATTGGCGCGCTATGACGCCGAGTTGAGCCGTTTGGCCAAGGAGCAGGCCGAGGTCGAGCGCCAGTTCAAGGACGCACAGCGCGCCGCCCAGGGCCACAAGGCCGCCAAGGAATTGGGGGAGCGGGCGGATGAGTTTGCGGCGGCGCGCAGTCGTTTGCCGGCCTTGCGCCAAGCGCGTGCCGAGGCGTCCAGCCGCATGACGGCGCTGGAGGCCGAGCATGATCGGGCGTTGACCGCGCAAAGCCGCAGCGAGCGTGACTATGAGGCGGCGCAGCTGAGCCTGAAGGCCAGCGAAGAAAACGTTGGCCGCGCCGAGCGCGAGCATCTGACGCGCCTGCAAGACCTCAAAGCCCAGGCCAAGGCGTCTCGCGAGGCACGTGCGCGTTTCCCGTCGGCCTGGATACAGGCGAGCACGCTGCAAGCCTTGCGCGATGAGTTCGAGAATGCCAAGCAGGCCGAAATTGCCGGCCGCCATGTGCAGGCTGAATTGGAAAAAGGCGTGTGGGAAACCGACCCGCAGGTGCAAGAGCGCCATCACCGCATGAGTGCGGCGGTGCTTGAGCAAACCAGCCAGTTGGACGACCGACGTGCCAGCAACGAGATGGCCCGCATCGCCGCTTTCAATGCCCGTGAGCGCTATATCGATGTGTTGCGTGCGACCGTGCGGCGCTACAAGAAAAATGTGCAGGAGCTGGGCGAGTTGGCCGGCGTGATTGCCGTGGCCGAACTGCCGCATCTGGACAATGACGATATGGTGCTGGCGCAGGCCGGACTGCAGGTCAAGTTCAACTTCGACGGCAAGGGCGAGGTGGGACTCAACGACGGCGAGGCCTCGGGCGGCCAGCAGGTCTTGAAGAGTTTGATTTTGCTGGTCGGCCTGATGAAGGACGACGACAGTCCGGGCGGCTTCGTCTTCATCGACGAGCCTTTTGCTCACCTGGACGTGCGCAATATTCAGCTGGTCGGCCATTTCCTGCGCTCGACCCGCGCGCAGTATTTGCTGACGACGCCAATCACCCACAACGTCGAGGTCTTCGAGCCCAGCGAGATCACGCTGGTGACCAGCAAAAAGGGCCGGGGCGAGCGCTGGGCGCCGCCCATCGCGGTGTTGGCCCGCAGACCCGAGAAGTCTATTTACGACTGAGTGTTTTAAGGAGTTAGCGCATCATGCCTTTCGTCAACATCCAGATCACCCGCGAGGGCGCGACGCCCGAACAAAAGGCCGAGTTGATCGCCGGCGTCACCGAGCTGTTGGTGCGCGTGCTGAACAAGAACCCGGCCACCACCTTTGTCATCATCGATGAGGTTGATACCGATAACTGGGGAGTCGGTGGGCAATCGGTGACGGCGTTGCGCTTGGCGCAGGAGCGTGCCAAGGTCGGTAAATAGCTTGTCGAATCGCTTGCCGCGATGAATAAGGCCCCGTCAAGACGGGGCCTTATGCTTTGAGCAGCTGTACCTTAAGACCGGCGGCGCAGCAGGCCCATGCCGGCCAGGGCGAGCCCAACCAAGGCCAAGGAGGCAGGTTCGGGGATCTGGGCACCCTTGCCAACAATGACATTGATCTCAGACCGGGCCAGCGACTTGCCGTCGGCGCCGAATGCTTGCAGATAGATGGTGTAAGTGCCATCTTTTGTGGGGTCAAATTTGAAGTTGCTGTCGTTATCGAAGAAATCGTAGTTCCACGAATTTTGAACCAGGTTATTGGCCGCTTTCAAAGCGTTGTAGGACAGCAAGTAGTCGGGCAGCGTGGCGCCGGAAGCTTTTGTGCCCTGTCCTTGCGCGGTGGAGTTTTTGCCGAAGCTGTGATCCCAGGCCGCAGCGCCTCCTGCGGAAGGATTGGGTCCATTGATTAGGTCGAAAACCTGGAAGTGCGTGCCGACGCCAGCGTCGAAATCCATGCCCAGTTGGTAGGTGAGCGCAGCAATATTTTGGCCGGGTTTGGGGCTGGTGTTGGTGTTGATGGACCAATCAAAGTTCCAGGATGCCCGGGTACCGCCGGCGGTGCCATTGGCGCCGCCCGAGGGCGTGAAACCACCTGTTGCATGACTGTAGCTGCCGTCGTGATTGGAATTGGTCTGTCCTGTGGGGGAGTAGACGCCATTGATGTCGGGGTTGCCGTAGCGAACCCGTGCGCGCAGGCCAATTTCCAAGGATTCTGTTGTCGCGACGGTGAACCCGCCATTGCCGATTCCACTGCCGGTGATGACGTTGCCTGTAACGTCTCTATCGAACAGCAGCGTGCCGGCTTGGCTGTTGATGGAGAAGGCGCCTAGCAGCGCGAGAACTAAAGTCGAACGAATCATGAAGATATCCTTGTGCATCTGTTTTGAGGGTTAGGTAAAACTGCAGTGGTTTACCCTTGACTGTGGTCGCCGTTATTGGGCCAAGCTTGATTCTTTGACCGCCAAACGAATCATGGTTTGGTAGACGCAAGAATCATTCCAAAATCTTTTTAAAACAAGCAAGTCCTTGCCCTGTCTGAACTGCCAGTTGTCCATTGAGTGAGTTGCAATACCCAGTTAGCTTTTTGTCGTTCAAAGTGTAAAGAAATCCGACTGTCTCGTTTTGATGCGAATCTGATGCGGGTTTGGTTTTTTGACTTCTCCTGGATGGCTCGAACCGATGGAGTCGTAACATTCGGCGTCGCTTGATCCGTCGTGCCATTGAATATCTATGTCCCGCTCCTCCCGCCTGTTCGACCTCCTTCAATTGCTGCGCCGCCACCGCCACCCGATTCAGGGTGCGGCGCTGGCGCAGCAGATGGACGTTAGCCTGCGTACGCTGTACCGTGACATCGCCACCTTGCAAGCACAGGGTGCGCAGATCGAAGGCGAGGCAGGTGTCGGTTATGTCTTGAAGCCCGGTTTCATGCTGCCACCGTTGATGTTCTCGATGGATGAGTTGGAGGCCTTGGTGCTGGGGTCGCGCTGGGTAGCCGGGCGCGCCGAGGATGCGCAATTGGCCGAGGCTGCGCGCAATGCGCTGGCCAAGATTTCCGCCGTCTTGCCGGCGGACTTGCGCCATGAACTCGATAGCTCGGCCTTGTTGGTCGGCCCCGGCGAGCCGCTGAACGGACCCGAACAGTTGATGGCCCGCCTGCGCTCGGCGATGCGAAATGAGCTGACGGTGACACTGCAATACCGCGACCTGAAAGGCCGGACCAGCGAGCGCAGCGTCTGGCCTTTTGCGCTGGGTTTTTTCGACTCGGCGCGGGTCCTGGTGGCCTGGTGCGAGATGCGCCAGGCGACCCGTAACTTCAGGCTTGACCGGATCGAGCGCCTGACGGTGCTGGAGACCCGCTATCCCAGGCCACGCCAGGCCTTGCTGAGCGAATGGCGGGCGCAGGAGGGCATTGCGCCGCAGTAGCCTGCCCGATCATTTCGCTGCTGCCAGAAATTGACACCGCCGGTTTTTACGATGAACGCTTCTTCAATCAGACAGTAGAAGGTTCATCGACATGACGCAGCCCAATTTCATTCTTCTCTATGTCAGCAGCCCCCCCGAGAGCGCGGCCTTCTATGCGCGCTTGCTGGGCCGCGAGCCCATCGAGGCAACGCCAACCTTTGCCATGTTCGCGCTCGACTCCGGTGTCATGCTGGGTTTGTGGGCACGCCATACGGTGGAGCCCATGGTCGCTCCGGGCTCGGCCAAGGCCGGCAGCGAGTTGGCCTTTGCCCAGCGGGACATGGCCGCCGTTGACGGCCTGCATGTCGAATGGATGGCGCTTGGCCTGCCCATCATTCAGTCGCCCACCTCGATGGACTTCGGCTACACCTTCACCGCAGTTGATCCGGATGGTCACCGGTTGCGGGCCTTTGCGCCGCACCCGCAATGAGGGCGTTGAACGCAAGCCTGCCGGGTTTTGAGCCCGAGGCGTTGCCGGTGGTCCGAAACTGGATCGCTGTGGCCAGCGCCGAGCATGTGCGGCGCGGGCGTGCCGAAGGCTTTATGCAGGTCTGCCATGGCAAGGCCGCGCCGCTGCGGCGTTTGCGGCCCGGCGACCGGGTGGCGTATTACTCGCCCAGCACCCAGTTCGGCGGCAAAGACAGGCTGCAGTCCTTCACCGCCCTGGGCGAGGTGCTGGACCGCTCGCCTTATGCATTTGATATGGGCGGTGGCTTTGTGCCGTTTCGGCGCGATGTGGCTTGGCGGGCCAGTCGCGAGCTGCCAATACAAACCGTGCTGGAGCGGCTCGAGTTTTCGCGTGGACAAAGGAACTGGGGTTATCAGCTGCGCTTCGGCCTGTTCGAAATCAGCGATCACGATATGGGCTTGCTTGCCGAGGAGATGGCGGTGCGCAGGGCCTGCCATTCGCATGCTTGATACCGGTCAAAAATGATTCACATCCCCGTGCTAGGCTGACTTCAGTTCCATGGAGTAGGTCGATATGTCAACGGTACCGAATCAGCAAGTTCCCGCGGCCGCGATGGTCACCATGGCCGGCATGACGAGCGCCCTGCAAGCCTGTGGCCCGGCCGGCGAGTACATGGTGGATCTGATGCAGCGCAACGTTCTGTTCTGGGACGTGATGCGCCAGCGCAGCCAGCAGTATTACGATCAGAAGGGCAAGAACGTACCGCATGTGCTGAGTTTTGATGCCGAGCTGGTACTCGATGCCCGCCGCTTCGAGAAGCCGGTCAATTACTTGCTGGTGCACATCAAAGAAGCGCCCGGTGTGACGATTGATCCCTTGAAGCGGCCCTTCGTGGTGGTCGATCCGCGCGCCGGTCATGGGCCTGGCATCGGCGGTTTCAAGGCCGACAGCGAAATTGGTGTGGCCATGCGGGCCGGCCATCCTTGCTACTTCGTCGGCTTCACGCCCGAGCCGATGCCGGGCCAGACCATCGAAGACATCATGTATGCCGAGGCGATCTTCCTGGAAAAGGTGATCGCGCTGCATCCGCAAGCCGAAGGCAAGCCCTGTGTCATCGGCAACTGTCAGGCCGGCTGGGCGGTGATGATGCTGGCGGCGCTGCGGCCCGAGTTGTTCGGCCCCATCATCGTTCCGGGCTCGCCGCTGTCCTATTGGGCCGGCGTCGAGGGTGAGAATCCAATGCGCTACGCCGGTGGCTTGGCCGGAGGCAGTTGGATGACGGCGTTAGCGGGTGATATGGGCCAGGGCAAATTTGACGGCGCCTATCTGGTCGAGAATTTCGAGAAGCAAAACCCCGCCAACACCTTGTGGGGCAAGAACTACGCGCTCTGGTCCAAGGTTGATACCGAGGGGCCGCGCTTCATCGAATTCGAAAAATGGTGGGGCGGCCATGTCAAGCTCAACGCCGAAGAGATCCAATGGATTGTTGATGAGCTCTTCATAGGCAACCGCCTCGCCACCGGCGAGATCCTGACCAAGGCGGGGGAGCGGATCGATCTGCGCAATATCCGCTCGCCCATCGTCTGCTTTTGCTCCAAAGGCGACAACATCACGCCGCCGCAGCAGGCGCTCGGTTGGATCGTTGATCTCTATGCCTCCGACAACGAGTTACTCGCTTGCGGCCAGACCATCATCTACACGATCCATGAAACCGTCGGCCATCTGGGCATCTTTGTCTCGGCCGGCGTGGCCAAGAAGGAGCATCAGGAATTCGCGTCCAATATCGACCTGATCGATGTCTTGCCGCCCGGTTTGTACGAGGCGGTGATCTCGCCCAAGACGGCCGATACCGTCAATCAAGGCGACATCAACGACGAGTGGATCGTGCGCTTCGAGCCGCGCAGCTTGAGTGATATTCGGACCATCGTGGCTCCCAGCCTGGAGAACGAGCGACGCTTTGCCGCCGCCCGGCGGGTGTCGGAGATCAACCTCGGCCTGTATCGTTCGCTGGTTCAGCCCTTGGTCAAGTCGCTTGTCAATGATCAGACGGTCGAGTTGATGCGGCAACTCAAAGCTGCCGAGTTGCCGTTTGAGATCTTCTCGGAGCGTAATCCGCTGACCCCGCAAATTGCCCGCCTTGCCGAGCAGGTGCGTGAGCAGCGCCAACCGGTGTCGCCAGATAACCCCTTATTGCAGTGGCAAGCGATGGCGTCGCAGCAGATCACGGCTGCGCTGGACGCTTATCGTGATATGCGTGACAGCATGACGGAGAAAACCTTTCTGGCGATCTACAGCTCGCCGCTGCTGCAGGCCATGGTCGGCTTGGGGGCGCCGGACGAGGCGCCGCGCCGAGGCCCAGGGATCGAGGCCGAACGCCGGGCGGCCATCGAGCGACGCATTGCCGAGCTCAAGGCCGGCATCGCCGAGGGCGGCGCGCGCGAGGCGGCCATTCGTGCGCTGGTCTATATCGGCATGGGCGGGGAGGGCGTCGATGAGCGCAACTTCAAGGAGTTGCGCGAGATCCGTTCCAAAAATTACGCCATGCCGCTGCAGGAATTCAAGCAGACCCTGCGCGAGCAGTACTTCAGCCTGAAGCTCGATACCGAGGGGGCGCTCGCGGCGATTCCGCAGATGTTGCCTGCCGATGCCAGCAGCCGTGCCCTGGTGTTGGAGGCGATCCGCCGAATTCTTCAGGCGACCGGCACGGTGAGCGGCGAACGGGCGCAGCGCTTGGCGCAGATTGAGCAGCTGTTTGAGGTCGATCAGGTGCTTGCCCTTGAGCAGCCAGTAACTGCGCCAAAACCGGCAACTAAACCGGCGCCAAAACCGGCAACCAAGGCGGCAACCAAGGCGGCAACCAAGGCGGCCCGCAAGGCGCCAGCCAAGGCCAATGCCGTCAAGGCAAGCAAGCCCTAAAAGGAAGAGCATGGAACGCAAACACGAAAAATACGATCGCCTGATTGCGCACTGCAAGGAGTTGGCGCCGGTCGCCTGCGCGGTGGCGCATCCCTGCGATGAGAGTTCCTTGCGTGGCGCCTTGCAGGCCGCCGAGATGGGTTTGCTCAAACCCATTCTGGTCGGCCCCAAGCGGCGCATCGAGGCTCTCGCAGCGCAGTTCGATCTCGATATTTCCGGCTGTCAATTGTTTGATGCACCGCATAGCGTGGGCTCGGCCGAGATCGCCGTTCGCCTCGCCCGCGAAGGCAAGGCCGAAATGCTGATGAAGGGCAGCCTGCACACCGATGAGTTGATGGCCGCGGTCGTCAAACGCGATACCGGTTTGCGCACCGGTCGGCGGGTCAGCCACTGCTTCGTCATGGACGTGCCGGCGATCGACAAGGTGCTGATCATTACCGATGCGGCGGTGAATATCTTCCCGACGCTGCAGGACAAGGTTCACATCGTCCAAAACGCGATCGACCTTGCCCATGCGCTTGGCATGGCAGAGCCCAAGGTCGCGATCCTGTCCGCCATGGAGACCGTCAACCCGGCCGTGCCGTCAACGATCGAGGCGGCCGCCTTGTGCAAGATGGCGGAGCGCGGCCAGATTACCGGCGGCATCCTCGATGGCCCGCTGGCGCTGGACAACGCGATCGACCTGGGTGCCGCCAAGATCAAGAAGATCAACTCGCCGGTGGCCGGTTGCGCCGACATCCTGGTGGTGCCCGACCTGGAGGCCGGCAATATGCTGGCCAAGAGCCTGAGCTTTATGGCCGAAGCCGATGCCGCCGGCATCGTGTTGGGCGCGCGCGTGCCCATCATCCTGACCAGTCGGGCCGATTCGCTGCAAACCCGATTGGCCTCCTGCGCGGTCGGGGTCCTGGTCGCCCAAGCCAGGCGCGTGAACGCCGCCAAGGCAGTGGCGCCATGAGCCGGGCCATTCTGGTCCTCAATGCCGGCTCATCCAGCATCAAGTTCTCGCTCTTTCTTGAGCAAGGCGAGTCCTTGGAGTTCTTTCTTGGTGGCCAACTGGAGGGGCTCTACACCTCGACTCGCTTCAAGGCCAAGCAGGCGCAAGGCCTGTTGATGCGCGAAAACGATTGGCCGCAGGGGCTACCGCTTGGACATGATGGCGCCATCGCCTACCTGGCCGACTTTTTGCGTGAAGAACTCGGGCAGCACAGCTTGGTCGCCGTGGGCCACCGGGTCGTGCACGGTGGGCTTGATTTCGCCGCACCGCTGCGCCTGAACGCCGAGACGGTCGAGAGGCTTGAAAAGCTCAACCCGCTGGCACCGCTGCACCAGCCGCACAACCTCAAACCGATTCGCCTTCTGCTTGATCGCCTGCCCGATTTGCCTCAGGTGGCTTGTTTCGATACCGCCTTCCATCGCACGCAGCCCGAGTTGGCGCAGATGTTCGCCTTGCCCAAGGATTTGCATGACGAGGGCGTGCGGCGTTATGGCTTTCATGGCCTGTCCTACGAATACATCGCGTCGGCGTTGCCGGCACTCGACCCGGCCGCCGCGCAGGGCCGCTGCGTAGTCTTGCATCTCGGCAATGGCGCCAGCATGTGCGCGATCTCCGGCGGCAACAGTGTTGCTAGCACCATGGGTTTCACCGCGCTGGACGGCCTGCCGATGGGCACGCGCTGCGGCGCCTTGGACCCGGGTGTCATCCTCTATCTGATCGACCAACATGGCCTGGACGCGCGGGCGATCGAGGATCTGCTCTACAAGCAGTCGGGCTTGTTGGGCGTGTCCGGCCTGTCCAGCGATATGCGCACGCTGCTGGCGAGTGAGGAGCCGCGCGCCAAGCTGGCGGTGGACCTGTATGTCTACCGCATCGTGCGTGAGTTGGGCTCGCTGGCCGCCGCCTTGGGCGGGCTGGACGCGCTCGTGTTCACCGGCGGTATCGGTGAGAACAGCGCCGAAATTCGTGCGCGCGTGTGCCGTGCGGTGGCCTGGTTAGGTCTTGAGCTGAATGAGTCGGCCAATCAGAGCGGGCTCGCGAGGATCAGCGCACCGGCCAGCAAGCTGTCGGCCTGGAAAATTCCGACCGATGAGGAATTGATGATTGCCCGCCATACCCGGCGGCTGCTGGCTGAATAGAAGGCCGCAAGGCATCGTTCGCGCGCTCGACCCCTCGCGAACGAGCTCGGCAAGACCGTCTTCGATCCTTGCAAGCTTGGGCATTCTGTCAAAGAGATCGTCCCGCTGGTGCTGATGTGCGAGTCCCGCAGCCAGCGCCGTGCACGATCGAGCGAATCTTGAAAAGTGACGCCAGCGTTTGAGTCAAAGAAAAGCCGGCCTCATTGGGCAAACTGCACGGCCTTTTGTTGATGCAGGGCCAGGATCATGCCTGGGCCTTGGCGGGCGCCTGGGCGGCGCGGGCATCAAGGCCGTGCCGATCAGTTCTTGCCTTGATCGACAGGGTTTGCACAAACCCTCAAGAGCTCAGCGCTCCGAATCGCCCGGAGCGAAACCGCATGCCGGGTGGGATGGCAGGGCCGCAGCCAACATTGCGGCCCCCTTTGCCGAAGCCCCGTCAGAGGCGAGCAATCAAATGCTTGGCCAGACCTCTGCCTGAACATCAAAGCGTGGGTACCAATCGGAGGGCAGGGTGCCGGACCAGACCCGGTTGTGGTGCGGCAACAGGCGTTTTTTGCCAAAGGTCATGCGGGCATCTGCGAGGGCCAGCAGGCTGCGGGCGGTCCAGTCGGCCCCGGTCGGGCTGGCGGCGGCACCCAGCGTCACGGTCAAGGGCGCCGGGCCGGTAAGCGCTGCGAATTCTGTCTCGACGGCAAGACGCAGCGTCTCGGCGGTGGCGACAGCCGCGGCAAGGTCGGTGGCCGGCAGCAGCATCACGAATTCATCGCCACCCAAATGGGCGAGGCTGGCGCCGGCAGGCAGCAGCGAAGTCAATAGATTGGCCGCCCGTGTCAGCACGGTTTGGGCTTGTGCATGGCCTTGGTCTTCCAGATAGGCCTTGAAGTGGTCGAGATCCAGCGTTAGCACGGCCAGTGGCTGCGCGCTCGCTCGCGCCGCGGTGGCCGCCTGCTCCATCAGGCTCTGCAGGGCTTGGCGATCCAGCAGGCCGGTCAATTGTTCGGCAATCAGATTGGGCATTGAGCACTCCATTCAGGAACTGAGAGCCCATAGTATGCAGGCCGGCGAGCTTTGACATCCTCCAAATCCCGATGTTTTTGCGCTCAGTTCCTGATCCGGCTTAATTTGCCGACTCGCCTTCGATCAAGAACGGCTCGATCAGACGCGACGCGCATCGACCTTTCAGGCCCTAGAGGTGTTCGCAGACCCGCAGCGCAGGTCCCGGTGCGCCACCACAAGCCCTGGTCCCCTGATGATGGCGCGCAACTTGTCCGATTCCGGTCGAGGTGGCTCAGGTGGATGACACCGTGCCGGGCTTGCAAGTAGGCCACGTGCCAATTGCTTGACGATGGCGCGCATTTAGTCATCGACGGTGTGGCCGACCTGCTGCCGCTGATCGACGAAATTGAGCAAAGCATTGCCGAGGGTGAAAGGCCTGCCTGGGCAAGGGCACCTGCCGGCCTGAGACAATGGCGACATGAGTGAAATTCAAAACAGCAGCGAACGCCCGGACGGCTTTATTCGCGTACAAGCGGCGCTGGCCGAGGCCTGCCATGCCCACGCACCGGAATGGTTGGAGGTGGCCGCACGCACCTCGCAGGAGGCGGCCGATGCCTTGGGCGTGAGCCTGGGGCAGATCGCCAAATCGGTGGTTTTCAAACGCAAGTCGGACGAGGCCGCCGTGCTGGTGATCGCCTCGGGTGACAAACGCGTGGACGAGAAGAAGCTCGTCCCGCATGCCGGCCCGCTGGGCCGCGCCGACGCGGACTACGTCAAGGCGCGCACCGGTTTTTCGATCGGCGGCGTCTCGCCCTTGGGGTTTTTGCCGGCCGCTGATGCGCCGCAGCCCTTGCTCTTTATCGACCAGGAGCTGTTTCGCTTCGAGGTGATTTGGGCCGCAGCGGGCCACCCCAATGGCGTGTTCAAGATGTCGCCGGCCGAGTTGACCGCGCTGACCGGCGCGCCGGTGATCGACGTGGTGCAAGCATGACGACCCTTGTCAGCGCCCCTGCGGTCAAATCACCTTGCACCAATGTCTGCAAGATCCATCAGCCGACCGGTTATTGCGAGGGTTGCGCGCGCACGATTCCTGAAATCACTGTCTGGTCCAAGTCCGACGACGCTGCCCGCTTGGAGATTTTGAGCCGCTTGCCGCCGCGCCGCGAGCACTTGCTCGACCTTGGCATTTTCAGCGCCGCCGAACAAACCCACGAGCCTTGAAAGGCCAAGCCCCACCATGAAGCAATTGCGTTTTTATTTCGACCCGATCTCGCCCTACGCGGCGCTGGCCTTCGAGCGTCTACCCGAAGCCTTGAGCGGCATCAGCTACAGCGTCGAGTACCGGCCGATTCTGTTCGCGGCCCTGCTGCATGCCTTGGGCCAAAAAGGCCCGGCCGAGATCGAACCCAAGCGTCAGTGGACCTTCCGCCAAGTGGCTTGGGCCGCGCACCAGCTGAATATTCCTTTGCAAGTGCCGGCGCAGCACCCGTTCAACCCCTTGCCGCTGCTGCGCCTGGCCTGGGCCTGTGCGCCCGCCGGTGGCACGCCGAATCGCCTGCAGGTCGAGAAGATCCTCCGCCATGTCTGGCGCGGCGAGGGCGCCGATGCCAATCAGCCGGAGCGCCTGGCTCAGCTGACGCAAGACCTGACCCCGGTGCGCGATGTCGCCAGCGAGGAGATCAAGGAGGCCTTGCGCGGTGCGACCGAACAAGCGCTGGAACTGGGCGTCTTCGGCGTGCCGACGATTGAGGTGGATGGTCGTCTTTTTTGGGGCCTTGATTCACTCGAAATGCTAGCGGCTTATTTGCGCGGTGACCCCTGGTTTGAGCAGGGTGCCTGGGAGGCGGCCGCCAGACCAAGGCCCGGCGTGCGGCGCGCCAGCCATTGACCCCCGGGACTTACCCTTGATCTGGATTAAATTTTGCATCATGAAATCATAGGCAAGGGTTTCAGCGGATTTTGTAAGCGAACGTTCAGCGCGGCGTCAGAGTGGGGTCAGAGGGCGCTTCCATAGTTGCACCAAGAGCTGCCGGTCGGTGGTTCTCAGGCAACAATTTGGAGACATCCACCATGGCAACTGCAACAGCAGTCTCCACGAGCAACACGCCAATGACGGGTGAAGAGAAGAAGGTCATCTTCGCCTCCTCGCTGGGCACCGTGTTCGAGTGGTACGACTTTTACCTCTACGGTTCTTTGGCGCCAATTATCGCCAAGCAATTCTTCTCGGGGCTTGACCCGCAAGCGGCGTTCATCGCGTCCTTGCTGGCCTTTGCCGCCGGCTTCATCGTGCGCCCCTTCGGCGCTTTGGTGTTCGGCCGTCTGGGCGACATGATCGGTCGCAAGTACACCTTCTTGGTGACGATTCTGATCATGGGCTTGTCGACCTTCATCGTCGGCGTGCTGCCCAATTACGCCACCATCGGCGTCGCCGCTCCGGTCATCTTGATCGGCCTGCGCATGCTGCAAGGCTTGGCTCTGGGTGGTGAGTACGGCGGTGCCGCAACCTATGTGGCCGAACATGCGCCACATGGTAAACGTGGTGCTTACACCTCCTGGATCCAAACCACCGCAACGCTGGGCTTGTTCCTGTCGCTGATGGTGATTCTGGGTACCCGCACGCTGATCGGCGAGACCGCCTTCGGTGACTGGGGCTGGCGCGTGCCTTTCATCGTGTCGATCTTGTTGCTGGCCGTCAGCGTCTGGATCCGCTTGTCGATGAACGAAAGCCCTGCTTTCCAGAAGATGAAGTCCGAGGGCAAGACCTCCAAGGCGCCGCTGTCGGAATCCTTCGGTCAGTGGAAGAACCTCAAAATTGTCATGCTGGCGCTGTTCGGTCTGGTTGCCGGCCAGGGCGTGGTTTGGTACTCGGGCCAGTTCTATGCGTTGTTCTTCCTGACCAGCGTCTTGAAAGTGGAAATGTCCACGGCCAACATCATGGTGGCGGTTTCGCTGCTCTTGGGCACACCGTTCTTCGTGATCTTCGGCACCTTGTCGGACAAGATCGGCCGCAAGCCCATCATCATGGCCGGCCTGCTGCTCGCCATCGTTACTTACTTCCCGCTGTTCAAGGCGCTGACCAATGCCGCCAACCCTGACCTGGCCAAGGCGCAAGCTAGCGCCCAGATCACGCTGACGGTCGACATGGCCACTTGCTCCTTCCAGGGCAGCCCGATTGCTCGTGAAGTCGACTTCACCAGCAGCTGCGACATCGCCAAGCGTGCGCTGGCTCAATCTTCGGCCAGCTACGAAACCATTGCCGGCCCAGCCGGATCGGTGGCCCTGGTCAAGGTCGGCGACAAGGCCATCAATGGTCTGAACGCTACGGTGATGGCCGGTGGGCACAAGTTTGACGAAGCCAGTGCCAAGGGCATCGCCGCCTTCAAGAAGGAATTGAGCGAAGCGATGAAGGCCGCCGGCTACCCCGCCAAGGCCGACCCCGCCAAGATCAACCAGCCGCTGGTGGTGGCGATCCTGTTCGTGCTGGTCTTGTACGTGACCATGGTCTACGGCCCGATCGCCGCGATGTTGGTGGAGTTGTTCCCGACCCGCATTCGTTACACCTCGATGAGCCTGCCTTATCACATTGGCAACGGCTGGTTCGGTGGACTGCTGCCTTCCATCACCTTCGCGATGGTGGCGCAGAACGGCAACATCTATCACGGTCTGTGGTACCCGATCGGCGTCGCCGCAATGACGCTGGTGATCGGCCTGCTGTTCGTGCGTGAGACCAAGGACGTGGATATTTACGCGAACGACTAAGAGGCAATCGCCTCGGCGTCAAACGCTTGATTTGAACGGGGTGGCCTTCGGGCTGCCCCTTTTTTATTGACGGGCGCTTTTCGCTGACTTTGCTCAGGCTGGAGTCAGCAAGGCCGGCAACAATGAAATTTATCGCTCACCTTTTTGAACTGGAATCGAATCATGTGGAAAATTCTCGTCGGCTTCGCCGTCTTCGCTGCTCTGGCCATCTTCATCTTGATGAAGAGCGGCGGAAACATTGACATGGGCGGAGAGAAGCACGATGTGGCTGCGCCGCATGCCGAAGGCACGGCAGCTTCTGGCGCTTCGGCAGCATCGGCCGTAGCGGATGCCGCTGTAACGCCAGCTTCGGCTGCCTCTAACTGACCGGCGTTGCCGCGTCAAAGGAATCATTGGGCGGGCGTAGCTTGATATACATCAATAGCGCCCCGTCTTGCTGATGTACGCTGCGGCATGCGCAAGCTCTTTAGAAGTCTGGCGGGCAAGCTCGCCCTGATTCAAACCACCTTTTTGGTCGTGGCCCTGGCCTCGATCGCCTTCACGCTATGGGTGTCATGGCAGTTGGAAGGCGGGGCGGGGGCTATCAACGAGGCCGGTCGCATGCGCATGCTGACCTATCGGCTGACGCTGATGCATCAGGCCGGCGAGCACGCCGATGTGGTGGACGGTGTGGCCAAGTTTGACGCCATGGTGTTGAGCCTGCGTAACGGCGATCCTTCGCGGCCGCTCTTTATTCCCGACAACCAGGCCAGTCTCGACCGTTTCGCCGAAGTCGAGTTGGCTTGGCTGCCTCTGCGCGGCAAGCTGCTTGCGCCAGCCGATGGCGCGGCCCTGCGTCACCAAGCCGATCAATTCGTCAACACGGTTGATGCCTTTGTTTCGGCCATAGAGAACGCGATTGCCACTCGCACCGCCTTGCTCGGCGGCCTGTGTTTCGGCCTGGTGGTGCTGGTGGCGGCGGCCTCGGTGGTGTTTGTGTCCGGTACTTTTGTCTGGATTATTCAGCCGCTGCAGCGCCTGCGTGATGGCTTGAAGCAGATGGCGGCGCGCGATTTTTCTCAGCGCATCGATGAGCGCAACACGGTCGAAGAATTCGCGTCGCTGGCCTTGGGCTTCAATGCCATGGCCGACGCGCTCGAGGGCGCCTATCGGGGCCTGGAGCAAAAAGTGGCCGAGAAGACGGCGGATCTGGCGCGCCAGAACGAACGCCTGGCCGCGCTCTACGATGTCGCGCTGATGGCGGTGCAAAGCCAGCCCAGCATCGAAGATCTGGCGCAGGAATTTGCCTCAAAGATCAGCCGCATTGCCGGTGCCGACGCGGCGGCAGTGCGCTTGGCGGCCGAGGACGGCGAGCGCCTGCTGATGTTGGGTCAGGTGCGCTTGCCTGCGAGCATGGCCACGGCCGAGGCCTGTGTGCGGCGCGGTGATTGCGCTTGCGGCGAGCACCTTGAGACCGTGATCGGTGCTCGCATCATCCCGATCCGCGCCTTGGGTGAAAAGAAGCTCAAGCATTGCGAGGCTGCCGGCTATCAGACGGTGGTAGCGGTGCCCATGCGCACGCCCAATCGCACGGTCGGCGAGGTGGAGTTGTTCTATTACGGTGAGCGCCATATCTCGGACGAGGAGCGCCATTTGTTCGATGCTTTGGCCGGTCAGGTGGCGACCCAGCTTGATAACCTGCGCCTGGCCTCACGCGACCGTGAAATGGCCGTCAGCGAGGAGCGCAATCTGATGGCGCAAGAGTTGCACGACTCGATCGCTCAGTCTCTGGCCTTTTTGAAAATCCAGGTGCAATTGCTGCGCCATGCGATCAAAGATGGCAAAACAGCCGAGGTTGAAGCCAGCTTGGCCGAGATTGATACCGGTGTACGCGAGAGTTATGCCGATGTGCGCGAGTTGCTCTTGCACTTCCGCACGCGCCCCGGCCACGAGGACATTGCCCATGCGCTGCGCGCGACGCTGTCCAAGTTCGAGCTGCAAAGTGGTCTGAGCACGCATCTGACCATTGCCGGCCAGGGCGTGCCCTTGCCGCCGGATCAGCAGGTGCAGGTCTTGCATGTCTTGCAGGAAGCACTTTCCAATGTGCGCAAGCATGCCGGTGCAAAGTCGGTGGAGTTGCGTGTGACGCAGGCGCCGCAGTGGCGTTTCGAGGTGCGCGATGATGGCTCCGGCTTTGATGCGCTGACCGGGCGTTTCGATGAAACCCATGTCGGCCTGCACATCATGCGTGAGCGGGCTCAGCGCATCGGCGCCAAGTTGCAAGTCAACAGCCAGGTCGGGCAGGGCACGCAGATCAGTTTGACCTTGCCACCCCAGAGCCGCTTGGCGGCGCTGCAGAATCTTGAATCCGAGTCCGCATGAGTTATGCGGCTGAGCCCAGTGTGACTGCAATGAATATTCGTGTGATGGTGGTCGACGACCACAGCCTGTTTCGGCGCGGCCTGACCGCCTTGTTGGCGCATGAGCCGGGGCTGGAGGTGGTGGGTGAAGCGGCAGACGGCAGCGAGGCCTTGCGTCGGGTTAAAGACTTGCAGCCCGCCGTGGTCTTGCTGGACAACCACATGCCCGGTGTGCGCGGGGTTGATTTGCTGCCTGGGCTATTGGAAATCGCTCCGGATACGCAGTTCATCATGCTGACCGTCAGCGAAGACGAAGAGGACCTGGCCGCCGCCCTGCGCGCCGGTGCGGCCGGCTATTTGCTCAAGACCATCGATGGGCAAGACCTGGCGGCGGCGATCCGCCGGGCGGTTGGCGGGGAATCGGTGGTCAGCGCCGAGATGACGCACAAGTTGGTGCGCGTCTTCAAGGCGTCCAGCGCCGCGGCGCCGCCGGCTGCGCCCGTTAGCGCCTTGGTCGAGGAGTCGCTGCTGTCGCCACGCGAGCAGGAGTTGCTGCGCGAAATCGTGCGCGGCGCCAGCAACAAGGAAATCGCCCGCACGCTGGGCATCGCTGAAACGACGGTGAAGATCCACGTCCAGCATATTTTGCGCAAATTGAACCTGAGTTCGCGGGTGCAGGTGGCGGTGTGGGCGAGCGAGCGGGGCCTGGGCTAGTCGGGCTCTTGCATTGTTGGCCGCTGAAGCCGGCCGCAATCTGCCCAAGCTGAAGACGAGCTCCGCCTTGATCCAGCGCAAACCTTGGGCCACTGCCTGGTGAGCTAGTTCCAAAGAACTATCGGCGGCGTAGCGCCATCGTTCTTCTGCTGTCGGCAAGGGGGCCCATGGAAGGATGTTCGCGAGGGTCGTGATCTCGGATAGTCATAGACATACAAAAGAGGAGAACCTCAATGTCTGTGAATCCCGCAAGTCCCGCCGGTGCCAGTGGCCAAGCTGCCAGCAATGGCCGCAAGGCGCTCAGTGTGTTGATCGTCAGCACGCTGGCTTTCACCGTTTGCTTCATGGTCTGGATGATGTTCGGCGTGATCGGCATCCCGATCAAGAAGGCGCTGAATCTGAATTCGACCGAGTTCGGCCTGCTGACCGCGATGCCGGTCTTGAGCGGCTCGCTGATCCGCGTGCCGCTGGGTATCTGGACCGATAAATTCGGCGGCCGCATCGTGTTCTTCTGCCTGATGATGGCCTGCGTTTTGCCCATCTGGCTGATGAGTTATGCCACCGCCTACTGGCATTTTCTGGTGATCGGCCTCTTCGTCGGCCTGGCCGGCGGCTCTTTTTCCGTCGGCACGCCCTATGTGGCGCGCTGGTTCCCGAAGAATCGGCAGGGCTTCGCGATGGGCGTGTTCGGCGCCGGCAATTCCGGTGCGGCGGTCAACAAGTTTGTGGCCCCTGGCTTGGTGGTGGCCTTCGGCTGGACCATGGTGCCGCATGTCTATGCCGCCGTGTTGCTCGGCACCGCCATCCTGTTCTGGTTCTTCAGCCATTCGGATGACAAGCATCTGGTGACCAGCAATGCCAGCTTCGTGTCGCAGTTGAAGGCCTTGAAGGACCCGCGGGTCTTGAAATACTGCCAGTACTACTCCATCGTGTTCGGCGGTTATGTGGCGCTGAGCCTGTGGATGGTGCAGTACTACGTCGGCGAATACGGCCTCGACATTCGCGTTGCCGCCTTGCTGGCCGCCTGCTTCTCCTTGCCGGGCGGCGTGTTGCGTGCGGTGGGGGGTTGGATGTCGGACAAGCATGGCGCGCACAACGTCACCTGGTGGGTGCTGTGGGTCAGCTGGATCTGTTTGTTCATCTTGTCCTACCCGCAAACCGACTTCACCGTGATGACGGTGAACGGCGCCAAGACCTTCCACATCGGCCTGAATGTCTATGTTTTCACCGGCCTGATGTTCACCCTGGGCATTGCCTGGGCCTTCGGCAAGGCCAGCGTCTTCAAGTACATCAGCGATGACTACGGCGCGAATATCGGCACCATCTCCGGCATCGTCGGTCTGGCCGGCGGCCTCGGCGGCTTCGTGCTGCCCATCATGTTCGGCGCCTTGATGGACTTGACCGGCATCCGCTCCAGCGCCTTCATGCTGATGTATGCGGTGGTCTGGGTCTCGCTGATCTGGATGTATTGGACCGAAGTTCGCAAGACCGAAATGATGGGCAAGAACGCCCCCGCTTCGCCCATTTCGCAGTCCTTCGCTCGCTGAGTCGAGCGTCAACAAAGGAATAAAAAAGATATGAACACCATGAGCAAGGCCGGCGCACCCGTCGCCGATGGCGGGTCGGCAGATATTGCCGACTGGCGGCCCGAGGACGAAAAGTTCTGGGAATCTACCGGCAAGAAGATCGCCTACCGCAACCTCTGGATCTCGATCCCTGCGCTGCTCTGCGGCTTCGCGGTCTGGGGCATGTGGGGCATCATCACGGTGCAGATGCTCAACCTGGGCTTCCCCTTCAGCAAGGACGAGCTGTTCACGCTGACGGCCATCGCCGGCATCTCGGGCGCCACCATGCGCATCCCGGCCTCCTTCCTGATCCGCATGGCGGGTGGGCGCAACACCATCTTCTTGACCACCGCGATGCTCTTGGCTCCCGCCATCGGCACCGGTGTGGCGCTGCAGCATCCCGAGTGGCCGCTGTGGGTGTTCCAGCTGATGGCGCTGTGGTCGGGCGTGGGTGGTGGCAACTTCGCCTCCTCGATGTCCAATATCAGCCCCTTCTTCCCCAAGCGCTTGCAGGGCACCGCCTTGGGTCTGAATGCCGGTCTGGGTAATTTCGGCGTCACGACGATGCAGATCGTGATCCCGCTGGTGATGACGGTCGGCCTGTTCGGCGCCTTTGGTGGCGACTCGCGGCCGCTGATCAAGGACAGCGGCTGGATTCTCGGCAAGATTCTGGCCGGCACGCCGACCTGGATTCAGAACGCCGGTTTCGCCTGGGTGGTGTCCTTGGTGCCGCTGTCGATTCTGTGCTGGTTCGGCATGAGTAATCTGAAGACGGTGTCGCCCGATACCGGCTCGCCGCTGACCGCTTTTGCCAAGATCACCTATCTGTACTCGCTGGCCTTTGTGCCATCGATCGGCATGCTCTACCTCTACCTGCCGGCTCCGACGGGCCTGGGTCTGCTGAATATGTGGGTGGCGATTCCACTCGACATCATTGCGGCTTTGCTGGTGATGAAGCTGGCCGCCTTCGGCACAATGAAGGAGGGCGTGGCCAAGCAGTTCGCGATCTTCAAGAACAAGCACACCTGGGCGATGACGGCGCTGTATGTGGTGACCTTCGGCAGCTTCATCGGCTTCTCGATGGCCTTGCCCTTGGCGATCACGGTGATCTTCGGCTTCATCCATGCGCCCGATGCCGCCGGTGTGATGCAGCATGCGCTGAAGAATCCTAATGCCCCGTCGGCACTGACCTATGCCTGGATCGGCCCCTTTGTCGGCGCGGCGGTGCGCCCCATCGGCGGCTGGATCGCCGACAAGGTCGGTGGCTCCATCGTCACGCAGGCGATCTCGGCCATCATGGTGTTCGCTTCCGCAGCGGTTGGCTACGTGATGATGCAGGCCTACAGCTCAAGCACGCCGGAGCAGTATTTCCAGCTCTTCATGGGCCTGTTCATCCTGCTGTTCGCCGCCACCGGCGTGGGCAACGGCTCGACCTTCCGCAGCGTTGGCTTCATCTTCGACAAGACCCAAGCCGGCCCGGTGCTGGGCTGGACCTCGGCCGTCGCGGCTTACGGCGCCTTCATCGCCCCGGTGCTGATCGGTCAGCAAATCAAGGCCGGCACGCCGCAATACGCGTTCTACGGTTTTGCCGTCTTCTACGCCGTTTGTCTGGTTTTGAACTGGTGGTTCTATCTGCGCGCCAATGCCTACGTCAAGAACCCCTGAATTGAGAGAAAAAAAGGAATAAGACCATGAGCCATTTCCTCGACCGTCTGAGCTACTTTGCTCAGCCCAAAGAAAGCTTCTCCGACGAGCACGGCGTGACCACCGCCGAAGATCGCACCTGGGAAGACGCCTACCGCGCCCGCTGGGCGCATGACAAGATCGTGCGCTCCACCCACGGTACCAATTGCACCGGGTCCTGCTCCTGGAAGATCTATGTCAAGGGCGGCATCGTCACCTGGGAAACCCAGCAGACCGACTACCCGCGCACTCGGCCCGATCTGCCCAACCACGAGCCACGTGGTTGCGCGCGGGGAGCGAGCTACTCCTGGTATCTGTACAGCGCCAACCGGGTCAAATACCCGATGGTGCGCGGCTCCTTGCTCAAGCATTGGCGCGCCGCACGCGGCGTGGCCAAGAGCCCGGTCGATGCCTGGACCAACCTGGTCGAAAACCAGGAACAGCGCACCGAATGGCAAAAAGACCGGGGCCTGGGCGGTTTTGTGCGCTCGACCTGGGATGAGGTCAACGAGATCATCGCCTCGGCCAATATCTACACGGTCAAGAAGCATGGCCCCGACCGCGTGATCGGCTTCTCGCCGATTCCTGCCATGTCGATGATCAGTTATGCCGCCGGCAGCCGCTACTTGAGCCTGATGGGCGGCGTTTGCATGAGCTTCTATGACTGGTATTGCGACCTGCCACCGGCCAGCCCGCAGGTCTGGGGCGAGCAGACCGACGTGCCCGAGAGCGCCGACTGGTACAACAGCAACTACATCATCGCCTGGGGCTCCAACGTTCCGCAGACGCGCACGCCGGACGCTCACTTCTTCACCGAGGTTCGCTACAAGGGCGCCAAGACGGTGGCGGTGACGCCAGACTATTCCGAAGTCGCCAAGCTGGCCGACATCTGGATGCACCCGAAGCAGGGCACCGACGCCGCGATCGCGATGGCGATGGGCCATGTGATCTTGAAGGAGTTCTACTTCGACAAACGTTCCGCCTACTTTGACGATTACGCCCGCCGCTACACCGACCTGCCGCTGTTGGTGAAGATGAAGAAGACCACCACCGCCGACGGCCGCGAGTTGCTGGTGCCCGACCGCTATCTGCGCGCCAGCGACTTTGGCGGCAAGCTCGGCCAGGACAACAACCCCGACTGGAAGACACTGGCCTTTGATACCGCCGGCAAGGTGGTGCTGCCGAACGGCTCGATCGGCTTCCGCTGGGGTGCCGGCGAGCGGCCGGACCTGGGTAAGTGGAACCTCGAATCGAAAGAGGCCGTACACGACAGCGACGTCAAGCTGAAGCTGTCGGTGCTCGAAGATGGTGAGCAGGCGCATGAGATCGCCACCGTCGGCTTCCCTTATTTTGGCGGCATCGACACGCCGAACTTCCAGTCCAACAAGCAGCAAGACGTGCTGAGCCGCAATGTGCCGGTCGTGCGCATGAAGCTGGGCAAGCATGCCGACGCGGCCGAATGCCTGGTCGCGACGGTGTTCGATCTGCAAGTCGCGCAATACGGCATCAACCGCGGCCTGGGTGATGACTGCCCAACGAGCTACGACGACAACCTGCCCTACACGCCAGCCTGGGCGGAGTCCATCACCGGTGTGAAGCGTGAGCAGATCATCACCGTCGGCCGTGAGTTCGGTGACAACGCCGACAAGACCCGTGGCAAATCGATGGTCATCATCGGTGCGGCGATGAATCATTGGTACCACTGCGATATGAACTACCGCGGCATCATCAATATGCTGATGATGTGTGGCTGTATCGGCCAGTCGGGCGGCGGCTGGGCCCATTACGTCGGCCAGGAAAAGCTGCGTCCGCAGACCGGTTGGACGGCTTTGGCCTTCGCGCTCGACTGGATCCGCCCACCGCGGCAGATGAATTCGACCAGCTTCTTCTACGCCCATACCGACCAGTGGCGCTATGAGAAGCTGGACGTGTCCGAGATCCTGTCCCCGCTGGCCGACAAGGCCAAGTACGGCGGCAGCCTGATCGACTACAACGTGCGCGCCGAGCGCATGGGCTGGTTGCCATCGGCCCCGCAACTGCAGACCAACCCGATGCAGGTGGTCAAGGACGCGGCCGCAGCCGGCATGGACGCCAAGGACTATGCGGTCAAGAGCCTGAAGGAAGGCTCGTTGCGCATGAGTTGCGAGGACCCGGACCACCCGGCCAACTGGCCGCGCAATATGTTCGTCTGGCGCTCCAACATCCTCGGCTCCTCGGGCAAGGGCCATGAGTATTTCCTCAAGCATCTCTTGGGCACGACCCACGGTGTGCAGGGCAAAGACTTGGGCAAGGATGATGTCAAGCCGGAAGAAGTGGAATGGCATGCCAAGGCGCCCGAGGGCAAGCTGGACTTGCTGGTGACGCTGGACTTCCGCATGAGCACGACTTGCCTGTACTCGGACATCGTCTTGCCCACCGCGACCTGGTATGAGAAGAACGACCTCAATACCTCGGACATGCATCCCTTCATTCACCCGCTGTCTACGGCGGTGGATCCGGGCTGGCAGGCGCGCAGCGATTGGGAGATCTACAAGGGCTTCGCCAAGTCCTTCAGCGAGCTTTGCGTCGGCCATCTGGGCGTCGAAAAAGAGCTGGTCTTGACGCCGTTGATGCACGACACCCCGGCCGAGTTGGCGCAGGCCTTCGAGGTGCAGGAATGGAAGAAGGGAGAGGTCGAGCTGATCCCCGGCAAGACCGCGCCGCAGATCGCCGTGGTGGAGCGCGACTACCCGAACCTGTACAAGCGTTTCACCGCGCTTGGCCCCTTGATGAACAAGGTCGGCAACGGCGGCAAGGGCATCAGCTGGAACACCGAGACCGAGGTCGAGCAACTCGGCGACTTGAACGGCCGTGTGCGCGATGAAGGCGTGACCAAGGGCATGCCCAAGATCGAGACCGATATCGATGCGGCCGAGGTCGTGCTGCAGTTGGCACCCGAGACCAACGGCCATGTGGCGGTCAAGGCCTGGGAGGCTTTGAGCAAGCAGACCGGTCGCGAGCATGCGCACTTGGCGCTGCACCGCGAGGACGAGAAGATCCGCTTCCGCGACATCCAGGCGCAGCCGCGCAAGATCATCTCCAGCCCGACCTGGTCGGGGCTTGAGAGCGAGAAAGTCAGCTACAACGCCGGCTACACCAATGTGCATGAGCTGATCCCATGGCGCACTCTGACGGGCCGTCAGCAGTTCTACCAGGACCACGCCTGGATGCAGGCCTTCGGCGAGGGCTTCTGCAGCTATCGTCCGCCGGTCGATTTGAAGACCCTCGTGGAAGTGCAAGGTCTCAAACCCAATGGCCATACCGAGATTGCGCTCAACTTCATCACGCCGCACCAGAAATGGGGCATCCACTCGACCTATAGCGACAACATCATGATGCTGACGCTGAACCGGGGCGGCTCGGTGATCTGGATCAGCGAGGACGATGCCAAGAGCGCCGGCATCGTCGACAACGACTGGGTCGAGCTGTTCAACGCCAATGGCGCGATTGCGGCGCGGGCGGTGGTCAGCCAGCGGGTCAAGAACGGCATGGTGATGATGTATCACTCGCAAGAGAAGATCATCAACACACCGGGCTCGGAGATCACCGGCACGCGCGGCGGCATCCACAACTCGGTCACCCGCATCGTCACCAAGCCGACCCACATGATTGGCGGTTATGCGCAGCTGAGCTACGGCTTCAACTACTACGGCACGATTGGTACCAACCGCGATGAGTTCGTGCTGGTGCGCAAGATGGCCAAGGTGGATTGGCTGGACGACGAGCCCACCAACGCCGCCGCTGCGCACGCCTGAAACGTGACTCAAACATGTTGATGAGACCAGTTTCGACGGCCCGGCGGTGCGGACTGATAGCCAGCTCCTTGCTTCTATTAGACACAGTTCGCACCCCCGTGGCTTTCGAATCCGGTTTATCAAATCCCACAAGACAGCAAGTTATTCAAGGAGTCACGCGATGAAAGTGCGCGCTCAAATCGGCATGGTGCTGAACCTGGACAAGTGCATTGGTTGCCACACTTGTTCGGTCACCTGCAAGAACGTCTGGACCAATCGCCCCGGTGTCGAATACGCCTGGTTCAACAATGTTGAGACCAAGCCCGGCATCGGCTACCCGAAGGAATGGGAGAACCAGGACCGCTGGAACGGCGGCTGGCACCGCAAGGCCAATGGCGCGATCGAACCGCGCCAGGGCGGCAGGTGGAAGTTGCTGATGCGCATCTTCTCCAACCCCAATCTGCCCGAAATCGACGATTACTACGAGCCCTTCACCTTCGACTACGACCATCTGCAGTCGGCGCCGAAGTCGAAGGCGCCGCCGACGGCACGCCCGCGCAGCCTGATCACCGGCAAACGGATGGAGAAGATCGAATGGGGCCCGAACTGGGAAGAAATTCTCGGTGGCGAGTTCGCCAAGCGCAGCAAGGACCAGAACTTCGAGAACGTCCAGAAGGAGATGTACGGTCAGTTCGAAAACACCTTCATGATGTACTTGCCGCGTCTTTGCGAGCATTGTCTGAACCCAGCCTGCGTAGCGTCTTGCCCGTCCGGCTCGATCTACAAGCGCGAGGAGGACGGCATTGTCTTGATCGATCAGGACAAATGCCGCGGCTGGCGCATGTGCGTGTCGGGCTGCCCTTACAAGAAGATCTATTACAACTGGCAGTCGGGCAAGGCCGAGAAATGCATCTTCTGCTATCCCCGCATCGAGGCCGGCCAGCCGACCGTCTGCTCGGAAACTTGCGTTGGACGAATCCGTTACCTGGGCGTGCTGCTGTATGACGCGGACCGCATTCAGGAAGCCGCCAGCGTCGTCAATGACAAGGATCTGTACCAGGCGCAGCTGGATATCTTCCTCGACCCGAATGATCCCAAGGTGATTGAGCAGGCGCGCAAGGACGGCATCCCCGACGCCTGGATGGCGTCCGCCCGCAAGAGCCCGGTCTACAAGATGGCGGTGGAGTGGAAGGTGGCCTTGCCGCTTCACCCCGAGTACCGCACGCTGCCCATGGTCTGGTATGTGCCGCCGCTGTCACCGATCAGCGCTGCCGCCAACTCGGGGGCTTTGGGTATCAATGGTCAGATTCCGGACGTCAAGCAGTTGCGCATCCCGGTCCAATACCTGGCCAATCTGCTGACCGCAGGCGATGTGCCGCCGGTTGAGCGGGCGTTGGAGCGGATGCTGGCGATGCGCGCCTACCAGCGCAGCAAGCATGTCGACGGCGTCGAGAACAAGGCGGTGCTGGATCAGGTCGGCCTGCTCAAAAACGAGGTCGAGGACATGTACCAGACCATGGCGATTGCCAATTACGAAGATCGCTTCGTGATCCCGACCACGCACCGCGAATATGCGGAGAACACCTTTGATATGCGCGGCGGATGCGGCTTCAGCTTTGGTAATGGCTGCTCCGACGGGCAGACCGAGACCAGCCTGTTCGGCGGCCCCAAGAAGCGGACTATCTCGATTAAAGCTACGGTGTGAGGCGGCGATGAAAACAGCAATTTTTTCCAAATCCTGCCGCGTGTTGGCCCGCTTGCTCGACTATCCGCATGCAGAAATGCGCGCAGCCTTGCCGGAGCTGTTCGCCGTCTTGACGGAGGAGGGCGCCTTGAGCCCGGTCCGTCTGGCCGAAATGAAGGCCTTGATGGCAACGTTGCAGCAAGGCGACGCCTACGAGGTCGAGGCTCGCTATGTCGAGAGCTTCGACCGCGGCCGCGCGACCAGCCTGCATATGTTCGAGCATGTGCATGGCGACTCGCGCGACCGTGGGCCGGCCCTGGTTGACCTGCAGCAGACCTACGCGGCCGGCGGCATGTTCTTTGAAGCCAGTGAACTGCCGGATTACTTGCCGGTGGTGCTGGAGTTTGCATCCACCCAGCCGGCCGAGACGGCCAAGGCCTTTTTAGCCGAGATGGCGCATATCCTGAACGCCATCCACAGCGGCTTGATCAAGCGCGACAACCCTTATGCCGCAGCGATTGGCGCTGTGCTGGAGTTGGCCGGTGAGACGCCGCAAGCGGTGCAGATCACCGTCGACGAGGCGCTCGATGAGGCCTGGCAAGAGCCGGCCGCTTTTGATGGCTGCTCCAGCAAAGGCCAGAGCAAGCCCGGTGCGCCTCAGCCGATTCATATCGTCAGAAAGACTCATCATCATCAACAAGAAGGAGTGCGGCCATGAACTCGCTCGATTTCGCCCTCTTTGGCATCTATCCCTATATCTGCCTGGCCGTCTTTCTGGTCGGCAGTCTCTTGCGCTTTGATCGCGATCAGTACAGCTGGAAGAGCGATTCTTCGCAGCTGCTGCGCGCGGGCTCGCTGCGCTGGGGCAGCAATCTCTTCCATGTCGGCGTGCTGTTCCTGTTCTTTGGCCACAGCTTCGGCATGTTGACGCCGCACTTCATGTACGAGCATTTCATCAGCGCCGGCAACAAGCAGTTGATGGCGATGATCAGCGGCGGCATCGCCGGTGTGTTCGGCTTCGCCGGTGTCTCCATCCTGCTGCACCGGCGCCTCAGCGATGAGCGCATCCGCATCAACTCCAAGCCCAGCGACATCTTGTTGCTGGTGCTGCTGTGGGTTCAGCTGGCGCTGGGTCTGGCAACCATCCCCTTGTCGGCGCAACATCTGGACGGCGGCATGATGATGAATCTGGCCGGTTGGGCGCAGCGCATCGTGACCTTCCAAGGTGGCGCGGTGGAGTTGCTGGCTCATGCGTCCTGGGTTTTCAAACTGCATATGTTCCTCGGCATGACGGTGTTCCTGGTCTTCCCTTTCACGCGTTTGGTCCATGTGTGGAGCGGCTTCGGCACGGTCGCCTATCTGTTCAGGCCTTACCAGATGGTGCGCAGCCGGCGCTTGTCGCTGCCGCCCGGCCACAATCAACCGCAACAACATTGATAGAGGTCAGCATGAGTCAAAACCAAGGATGCGGCGGCGGGAGCTGTGGCTGCGCCAGTACGGCGCCCGCCGTTGACGATGTCAAGGTGGCCGTGGCGATGGTCAACGGCGTGCCCTTGCATGGCGAGGGCGAGTCGCCGGACCCGGAGGCCTTGCGGCAGCGTGCCTATAGCGAGCTGTTGCGTCAGGCCGCGCAGAGGAGGGGGCTGTTGGCGGTCGGTGATCTGCCTTCGCTGGACGGCGTGCTGAGCGAGGCGGCGTCCGATGCCACCCTGGCCCTGCTGGAGCGCGAGCTGCAATTGCCCGAGCCCGACGAGGCCAGCTGTAAACGCTATTTCGATGCCCATCCGGCCCGCTACCATCTGGGCGAAAAGGTCCAGGCCAGGCATATTCTGTTCGCCGTAACGCCGGGTGTCGACGTGCCGGCCTTGCGTCAGCGGGCCGAGGCCTTGCTGGTGGGCTTGCGCTGCGAGGCGCTGGACAGCCCCGCTTTTGCCAAGGCTGCGGCCGAAAATTCCAACTGCCCGAGCGGCGCCGAAGGTGGCGATCTGGGTTGGCTGGAGGCACAGGACTGCGCGCCCGAGTTTGGCTCGGCCTTGTTTGCGCAGGACGAAGCCAACGCCCATATCGGCGTGCTGCCGCGTTTGATCAGCACGCGGTTCGGCTTTCACATCATCCAGGTCTTGGCCCGCGAGGCCGGTGTGGCGCAGAGCTTCGAGGCTGTCAAAGGCTCGATCGCTCAGGTGCTGCGTCAGCAGGCCTATATGACGGCGCTGCGCCAATATTTGAGCTTGCTGGCGGGTGAGGCGGAATTGACGGGGCTTGATCTGGAAACCGCGGACTCACCGCTGTTGCAGTGATTTTCGGTATCAGGCCATGAGCGATGAACTGCTGACGCGCCTGCGTCGTTTCAACACCGACTACTTCCCTCAGTACCAGGCGCAGTTCAAGGATCTGGTCGACCAGGGCCAGCATCCGACCACGCTGTTCATCGGCTGCTCCGACTCGCGTCTAGTGCCCTATATGCTGACCGGGGCCGGGCCGGGCGAGCTCTTCATGGTCCGGAACGTTGGCGCCTTTGTGCCCCCGTACGATGGCTCCAGTGGCCTGCACGGCACCGCCGCCGCGATCGAATACGCGGTCTTGGCGCTGCATGTCCAGCACATCATCGTCTGCGGCCATAGCCATTGCGGCGGCATCCGCGCGCTCTATGGCGAGGTGCCCCCCGAGGCCACCAATTTGAAGTCCTGGCTGGAGCTGGGTCGCGAGGCGACGCTGCCGGTGCAGCTCAGCGATGAGGCCTTGCGCCGCACCGAGGAGCGCTCGGTGGTGCTGCAACTGGAGCGGCTGATGGACTACCCGATGGTGCGCTCGCGCGTCGAGGCGGGGCAGATTGCCTTGCACGGCTGGCACTGCGTGATCGAGGCCGGCGAGGTCAATGTGTTTGATGTCAACCTGGGCCGCTTTGTGCCGGCATCGAGCGCCGAACACAGTGGCACCGGACCCTACCGGGCGCATGCCGAGGAGCCCGGCGCCTTGTTCAACGAGATTGACGACGCCTGGGCGCCGAAAGCTTGACGGCTAATGCAGTGATGCTTCGGCGCCACCGCGCTCCGGCGCCACCGTCGGCAGGCGAATCATCATGCGCGCACCCTGGCCGGGTGAGCTGATCACCTCGATCTGACCTCCCAGCACATTGGTGACGATGTTGTGCACGATGTGCATGCCCAGACCCGAACCGCCGGTGCCGAGCTTGGTGGTGAAGAAGGGGTCGAAGATGCGCCGGCGCACCGATTCGTCCATGCCGCGCCCGTCATCGCTGATACTCAGTTCCACCTCATCGGCGCTCAGTTGCGCGCAGCGTATTGTGACCAGCCCTTCGGTCTTGCCCTCGAAGCCATGCACCAGCGCATTGATCAGCAAATTCGTCAGCACCTGGCCCAGTGAGCCGGGGTAGCTATTCATTGCCAGGCCTGCGCCCAACTCGGTCTTGATGATGAAAGGCGTGTGTTTGAAGCTGGGCTCCACCATGATCAGCACATCTTCGACGACACGCGCCAACTCGAAGTCACGACGCAGGTCGGTGGTTTGGTCGATTGCCACTTGCTTGAAGTCACGCACCAGATCGGCGGCCTTCTGCACATTGCGCTGCAGGATGTCCTGACCGCGACGGGTGTCGCGCACCAGGTCTTCGAGCAAGCTGCGCCGCATCGGCGTATTGCCCTGAAGCATCTCGTCCAAGGCCTTGTAGCGATCCGCCAGCGAGGACACCACGGTCAGAGAATTGCCCAGCGGGGTGTTCAATTCATGGGCGACTCCGGCGACCAATCGGCCCAGCGAGGCTAGTTTTTCAGACTCCACCAATTCATGCTGCGCGGTTTTTAAATGTGCCATCGCCAGCGTCAGTTCGTCATTGCTGGCGGTCAACTCCGTGGTCCGTTGTTCGACTTGTTCTTCCAGGGTGTTGGCATGTTGGCGCAGCGCTTCAAAGGCGGCCAGCAGCGATTGGCGCATCCTCTCCATGGCCAAGCCAACCCGGGCAATCTCGTCATGGCCACTCAAGGTCAGGGGCTGTTCAAGCTTGCCAGCGGCCAGTTCTTCGGCTGCCTGCGTCAATTGCGTCATTGGCAGCAGCACCCGCCGGCGCATCACCCACAAAATCAGAATCGAGGAGGACGTTAACGTCAATACGCTGCGCCAAATGGTGCGCACCGTGTCTGCTTGTTTGGCTGCCACCAGCGGCGCGGCGCTCATCTCTATCGTCAGTTCGGCGATCTGGCGGCCGTCGCGTTTGACGGGTAAGGTCTTGCTGAGGGTCAGGTCTGGGTCGCCGGCTCGTTCCGGCCAATGCTGCTCTTGAAACGCGGTCGACGCAGACTGTTCCCGAACCACCACCGAGATGAAGCGGGGGTCATCGCCCTGCGCCTTGATCATCGGTTCGGCCAAATCGGGCGAAACCTGCCAGACCGGTTCGGCCAGCGACAGCGCCATGACCTGGGTGATGCGCTCAAGATCTTTGCCCAAATTCTCTTTGGCGGTACTCCGGGTGGACTGCGCGTCCCACAACAGGGCCACGGCGGTCGGCACCAGCAAGCCGATCAACAGGGCGATCACGACCGCATAGCGAAGTGAAGCGCGTTCAAACATCAGCAATTGCCCCAGGGCACTTGGTCGGCAGCAGCCATCGCTTGTGGGTACTCACAAATGATCCTGAATGACATTGTCTTTGCCGGGAAACTTTTGGAAGCCCAGTGTAGGGGCAAGCGGGTGTTGATGGGCGCTACTGTTGCTAGGATTTCTACCCACCTTGACGCGGTTCAGGCGGCCGCCAAGACGGTGACGCAGTTGCGGCCGGTGTGCTTGGATGCATAGAGCGCCCGGTCGGCGCGTTTGAAAAACGTTTCGGCGCAATCACCGGCGCTCATTTGAGCGACGCCCAGCGAGATCGTCACGCGCTTGATGTCTTGTGCGCTGTCACCGCGCCGAATGCGGCCCGCCGCCACGCTGCTGCGCATGGTTTCGGCCATTGCTTGCGCCTGCTGCAAATTGCCCGTTGGCAGCAGCATGGCAAATTCTTCACCGCCAACACGGGCCGCAATCGTCGCTGCTTTGGCTGCCCCGATGGCTCCGGCTTGCTCAGTTATTGCTGTTTGCTCCGCCACGTTCTTCAAGGTTTGAGCTACGGCGCGCAATACCCGGTCACCGAAGGCGTGGCCATAGCTGTCATTGATCTGTTTGAAGAAGTCGATGTCGCCCAGCACCAGGCATGGAGCCTGCGCGGCGTCAGCCATTGGCGCGCTGATGCATTGCTGCAATTGCTGGTCAAAAGCGCGCCGATTGGCCAGGCCCGTCAAGGCATCCAGCAAGGCTTCGCCGCGCGCTCGCTGCACTTCTTCGCGCAAGCTATGGATTTCGCCCTGACTGCTGTCCAAACGCTGTTGCAAATCGCTCAAGGCACCGCGAATTTCGCGCGTTCCGCACAGCAATTCCTGCAGCACATCGGCCTGCGCCTGCGGCGGTGGGTTGCTCAATAGCTGTTCCACCCAGGCCGACAAGGAGGTGTCAAAGCGTGCCGATTCTTGACCCGCTTGGGCGGCTGACGCGGCCATTGAATCCAGCACTTGGCTGAAGCCATCGGCGATTCGGCCGCCCAGGGCCGGGTCCAGCTCACAGACATGCTCCCGGTACATGGCCCAGGTCTGTTGCTCGTCCAAGGTGTTGCCACCGGCGGTGTGAATTTGCAATGCTTGGTTCAGCCTCGGATTTCTGCCGCTGACAAATTCATACCAAACGGCATAGCTGGTCGGATGAAGGGCCGCCCGCTGTTTGGTCATCAGGGGCAAGGCCGCACGCAGATGCTCGGCGCTGCGCGCCATGCTGTCGCTATATCTCATGTCCTCATCCTCATATTATTCCCCGTCCATTTGCATAGTTAGCTGCGCTAATCTTCAAGTCGAACCAGACCATGGCGTTGACCAGGCGCGCAGGTTTGATGGTCGCTCACGCTTTTGGCCGCGTCGGCGCGCTGCGATGCAATCAGCGAGACCGGCACCCGCTGGTATCGACCGCACAATCGCGCTCATAAGGGGAATTTGAATGCTCATCTAAGCTTGACGAAGCAAGCGTTAATTAATGCCGAACCTTCGCAGCCAAGCTTGGCCGCGATGCGGAATTTAGAATCAAGGCAATGACAGCTCCCGTTTCTTCTCGGCCAGTTCCCCCTCGGCCCGCTTTGCTCTTATGGCCCGGCCTTGCCTTGGCCTCGCTAGGCGCGGTGGCTTTTTCCGGCAAGGCCATCATCGTCAAGCTCGCCTACCGCCACGGCGTTGACGCCGTAACCTTGATCATGCTGCGCATGCTGTTTGCGCTGCCGCTGTTTGTGGCCCTGGCCTGGTGGGCGGGTCGAGGCAAGCCGGCCTTGACTCGGCGCGACTGGATCGTCATTTTCGGCCTGGGCTTTAGCGGCTACTACCTGGCCAGTTTTCTGGACTTCGCGGGGCTGGCCTATGTCAGCGCCAGTTTTGAGCGTTTGATTCTTTACTTGAATCCGACCATTGTTTTGGCGCTGGGCTGGCTGCTGTTCAAACGGCGGGTGACGGCGCGGCAATTGCTCGCCTTGGCCGTCAGCTATGCCGGCGTACTGCTGGTGTTTGGCCAAGAGCTGCATCTGCAAGGCGCCAATGCCTTGCTTGGCGCCGCCCTGGTATTCGGTAGCGCCATCAGTTATGCGGTCTATCTTTTGTTCAGCGGTGAAGAGGTCAAACGTCTCGGGGCCTTGCGTCTGACCGGCTTGGCCACAACGGTGGCTTGCCTGCTCTGTATTGGGCAGTTCCTGGTCCTGCGGCCGCTGAGTTCGGCCTTTGCCGTGGCACCCGCGGTCTTGTGGCTGTCGCTGCTGAACGCCACCGTCTGCACTTTTGCGCCGGTCTTGATGGTGATGATGGCGATCGAGCGCATCGGCGCCACTTTGGCGGCGCAGACAGGCATGATTGGGCCGATGTCAACCATCTTGATGGGCAGCCTGATTCTGGGCGAGCCCTTCACGCCCTGGGTCGCTGCCGGCACTTTGCTGGTGATGACCGGGGTTTGGCTGTTAACGAAATGGCGTTGAGGTAGAAGCAATGGATCTTGGACTGAATGGCCGTTGGGCCTTGGTATGTGCGGCGAGCAAGGGCTTGGGTGCGGCCTGCGCCGAGGCGCTGGTGCGTGAGGGCTGCAACGTCGTCATCACCGCACGCGGCATGGCGGCCCTGGAGGAAAAGGCCACCGAGTTGCGCCTGCTCGATCCCGCGGTGCAAGTGCTGGCCGTGGCGGGCGACATCGCCACGCCCGAGGCCAGAGCGGCGGCGCTTGCCGCCTGTCCGCAGGTGGATATCTTGATCAACAACGCCGGCGGGCCACCGCCGGGCGACTTCCGGGACTGGGACCGCGCGGTTTGGTTGGCCGCCATCGACGCCAATATGTTGACGCCGATCGAGCTGATCAAAGCGACGGTTGACGCGATGGCCGCCCGTGGCTTTGGTCGAGTAATCAACATCACCTCGGGCGCGGTCAAAGCGCCCATCGATGTCTTGGGTTTGAGCAACGGCGCACGCTCGGGCCTAACGGGTTTTGTCGCCGGGCTGGCGCGCCAGTCGAACTTGGCCGGGCGCAATGTGACCATCAATAATTTGCTGCCCGGTGCTTTTGATACCGAGCGGCTCCACAAGACCCTCGCGGCCGGCGGGGCGAAGGCTGGCCTATCGAGCGAGGAATTCGCAGCCAGGCGCCGAGCC
Organism: Roseateles oligotrophus; assembly: GCF_025717515.1. Lineage (GTDB taxonomy): Bacteria > Pseudomonadota > Gammaproteobacteria > Burkholderiales > Burkholderiaceae_C > Paucibacter_A > Paucibacter_A oligotrophus. The sequence goes on along the minus strand of NZ_JAJIRN010000006.1, from coordinate 140,696 downwards.
GGCATTCCGGCCCAGCGTTTTGGCAGCGCGGCCGAGTTCGGCGCCATCTGCGCGATGTTGTGCAGTCAGCAGGCTGGCTACCTGACCGGGCAGAACATCTTGCTGGATGGCGGCGCTTATCCCGGCGTTTATTGACCGGTCGAGGCGGCGTAGACCCAAGCATCGAACAGCGGCTGCAAGCTGCGCCCGGCCGCCGCTTCCATGGCGGCTTGCAGATCGCCGGCGCGCACTTGGCGGCCGGCATTGTTCTGGCTGTAGCGTTTGAAGCCGGCCCAGAAGGCCTCCTCACCCATGTCCTGGCGCAGCGCATGCATGAAGAGGGCGCCCTTGCTGTAATGGATAGAGCGTTTCAGGCTCAGTGAGGGATAGTCGCCCGGCCAACTCAGCGGCTTGTCAAAGCCCGCATCCTTGGCCCGCTGCCAGCCGCGCGTGGCAATGTCGAGTTCGCGCTGGTAGGCGGCCTCGCCCCAGCGTTGCTGCTTCCAGGCGGCGGTCATGAAGACGGTGATGCCTTCATTGAGCCAGAACTCGCTCCATTGTTCGCAGCTGATCCAAGTGCCCCACCATTGATGGGCCAACTCATGTGCAATGACCCAGTCCTCTTGCTCGTTTTCCAGGATGGGGTCCAGCATCTTGTGGCCAATCGCCGCGTAACTGCTCATCTCCTGGGCGACGCCGCCGGGCAGCAGCAACTGGCTGTACGCGGGGTGCGGCAGGGTCAAGCCAGCCTTGGCGCTGAAGAAGGCCAGCATCGCGGGTGTGGTTTTGAACTTGGATTGCAGCGCAGCGGCGTCATCGCCAACGCTCAAATAATGCAGCTCCTTGCCGTCTACGCTTTGGCTGGTTCGCGTGAAGCGGCCCGCCGCAAAGCCCAGCGTGTAGAGCGGGTAGGGTGCAGCTTCCAGCCACTGCTGCTGCTGCTGCTGTTCTACTGGCTGCGGCGCGACCGGCACGCCGCTGGCCAAGGAGCTGAAACCGGCGGGCAGCTCCAGCGTGGTCTTCAGGCTGGCGCGCCCCAGATCGGATCCCAGGCAGGGCAGCCAGCGGCAGGTATGAAAGGCAGTGTAGACATAGTCGGGGCCAAATACCAAGCCCTCGCCGGCGCGGGCGAGATAGTCCAGTTTGAGGGACATATCCAACCTTGCGGCCAGCAGCGGAGGCATCTTGATCAGCCAATAGCCGTCGTGTTTTTCGGGGCTCAGGGCGATGCCGTCGACGCCGGCGCTGTGAATCTCCAGAGCCGGCGCGCTCAGACGCAATTCGTCTTCAAGCTGAGCCCCTCGGCGCAGGCTGACAACGGCCTGTGCCGCCACGGTCTTGGTCTCGAAGTCGGGCCGCAGCCTGAGCTCATAAGCGGGAGCCTGCCACTGGGCTTGGGAGGGGGAGGCATTGAATGCCAGGGCGAGGCTGGCGGCGACGAAAACGGGGCGGTCCAAAGAGAATATGCGCATCCGTGCAATTTAAGGCTTAGGAAGGCTGTGCTTCAGTTTCTGGCATGCGTGACGCGGTACTGCACCACGCCCGGGATCTCGGTCACTCGGCTGGCAAAGCGCGTTAGCGTCTGGCCGCCAAAGTTGTGCTTGGCGGTACAGACAAAGCGCCATTCTTCCTGCTCGCCCACCATCTCGACACTGAGGGAGCCGGGCGCAAAACGAAAGCCCAAGCTATTGCTGAAATCGGCCAGTTCTTGCTGGGCAAATCTGCGCATGGGTTCGCCGCGCAGCATCACCGCAATGGCAGGGTGCGAGGGCAGGTGCGATTCCAGCTTGGCGCCCCACATCATCAGGCTGGCACAGAGCAGGGTCAGCATGATGGCGGCGAAATAGAAACCCATGCCGAGCAAAACGCCTATCGACGAGGCAGCCCAGATCGAAGCGGCGGTGGTCAGGCCGCTGATATTCATGCCCTCTTTCATGATCACACCGGCGCAGAGGAAACCGATGCCGGTCACGATGCCTTGGATGACCCTCGTTGGGTCGGCCAGCTGCGGGGCCAAGTTGCCGCCTTGCATGCCGCCGTACCACTGCTGCGGATAGGCCAGCAGGATGATCACGCCGGTCGAGGCCATGCAGACCAGCGCGTAGGTGCGCATGCCGGCGGCGCGGCCGTGATAAGCCCGCTCATAGCCCAAAACCAGGCCCAGTCCCATCGCGCCGAGCAGGTGGAACAGCATCAGCACATTGGCCTGCCATTGCTCGGCGGTCCAGTAGCGCAAGAGGTGATCGAGGTCGAGTAGGTTCAAGGCAGGTCTCCCTCCGTGGCTGAGTCAATACTAACCCGTTTGTGGCTCGGCTCTAGCCAAAAAAAAGGCCTCAATCGAGGCCTTTGTATATGAGTCCGGCGTTTTAGACCGACAGCAATTCCACTTCAAACAGCAGCGTCGCATTGGGCGGAATCACGCCGCCGGCGCCGCGTGCGCCGTAGCCCATATCGGCCGGGATCACCAGCATGCGGGTGCCGCCAACCTTCATGCCTTGCACGCCTTCGTCCCAGCCGCGAATCACTTCGCCGCCGCCCAGGGCAAAGCGGAAGGGGTCGCCGCGGTCCTTGCTGGAGTCGAACTTCTTGCCCTTGTTGCCGTTCTTGAACAACCAGCCGGTGTAATGCACGGTGACGCGCTGGCCGGCCTTGGCCTCCAGGCCGGTGCCGACTTCGGTGTCTTCGAACTGCAGACCGCTTGGATTGGTCGTCAGGTTCAGCTCGACGGCGGTGTCGCCGCCGCTTAAGGCCAGCAGCTCGACTTCGAAAATCAGCGTCGCGTTGGGCGGAATCGCGCCGCCGGCGCCGCGTGCGCCATAGCCCAGCTCGGGAGGAATGACCAAGGTGCGGCTGCCGCCGATTTTCATGCCTTGCACGCCTTCGTCCCAACCACGGATGACCATGCCGCCATCGAGTTCGAACTTGAAGGGCTGGCCCCGGTCCTTGCTGGAGTCGAACTTCTGGCCTTTGACGCCGTCATTGAACAACCAGCCGGTGTAGTGCACCGACACATCGTGGCCGGACTTGGCGACCGCGCCTGTGCCCTCAACGGTGTCGTCGATCTGCAGGCCGCTTGGGGTGGTGATCATGATGAAAACTTCCTATTTGTGTGAATACGTGGCCGGCATCATGCCACCAAATGAGCTTTGCCAGCGCTTGACGGCTTGGGCCAGTATCTCAGCCACCGTGTCGCCTTCGACCTGCAGGCCCAGCACGCTCGCCGCCGAGCGCAGGGCCAAGGCAGCGTCCCTCAGCTCAAGCGCGGCAGCGCCGTTTTGCTTGGACAGCTTGTTGCCGTCCGCGCCCAGCACCAGCGGCGTGTGCAGATAGCGCGGGGTGGGCAGGCCGAGCAATTGCTGCAGCCTGATCTGGCGCGGCGTGTTGTCGGCCAAGTCGGCGCCGCGCACGATGTCGGTGATGCCTTGCGCCGCGTCATCAATGACGACGGCGAGCTGATAGGCCCACAGGCCGTCGGCGCGCTTGAGCACAAAGTCGCCGACCTCGCGGCTGAGGTTCTGCGTCTGCGCGCCCAAGCGCCGGTCTTGCCAAGTCAGGGTCAGGTCTTGCATGCCGGCGAGGTCAAGCGTGCTGCGCAGGCGCCAGGCCCGGGTTGTGCGGCCTTGCAGGCCAGCGCGGCAGGTGCCGGGGTAGACCAGTTCGCCATGGCGCTCGCTCTGCCATCCTTGCGCCTGCAGCGCGCCGGCAATTTGTTTGCGTGAACAGGCACAGCCATAGACCCAGCCGCTGTTCTGCAGCGTGGCCAGGGCCTGCTCATACAGCGACCCGCGCGCCGACTGCCAAAGCGGCGGCTCGTCGGGGTGCAGGCCGCATTGCGCCAGCTGGTCGAGGATCACGCGGTCGACGCCGGGCGGGCAGCGCGGCCCGTCCACATCCTCGATGCGGATCAGCCAGCGCCCGCCATGCGCGCGCGCATCGAGCCAGCTGGCGAGTGCGGCGACCAGCGAGCCCGCATGCAGCGGGCCGGTGGGCGAGGGGGCAAAGCGGCCGATGTACATGCTCAATTCAGCGCGCTCACAAGATCAAGCCGGCATGCTGCTCCAGCAGGGCCTGCCTTGTGGTCGGACTTTGCAGCTGCTCCAACCACCAAGCCAAGGCGCGCCCGGGCGGTTGGCCGCCCGCGGCCGAGGTTTTGCGCCAGGAGTAATGCAGCGGAAAGATGCGTTGCCCTTGGCTCGTTTCCTTGATGACAAGCCGGCCGGCCTCGACATGACGGCGCACCATCTCCAGCGGCATGCTGCCGCAGCCCATGCCGCGCAACAAGGCCTCGAGTTTGGCGGCCATCGAGGGCAGGGTCAGCACTTCCTGGCCGGGCATCACGCCAATGGTTATCGGGGTCAGGCTGCGTGCAGTGTCGGCCACTGCAATGATGCGGTGGCTGACCATGGTGGTTGACTCCAGCGGCTCGGTAGCGTTTGCCAGCGGGTGATGAGGTGCAACGCAGAAGACCATCTTCATCTCGCCCATCAATTCGCAATGGACCGCCGCGCCGGGTGGCTGGGCCGAGGTGCCGATGGCCAGGTCGGCCTGGCCCGAGATCAAGGCCTCCCAGGTGCCGGACAAGACCTCGACGCGCAGCTTCAGCCGCGTCGGAGGCCCCGTGTCGCTGCCGTCCAAGCCTGCCGGCAATTGGTAGAACGCTTCCATCAGATCGAACAAGGCACGGCGGGCGACGGCATCGTCGATGACGATGGTCAGCTCACTCTCCCACCCGGTGGCAATGCGGCGCACGCGGTTGGCCACCGCATCGATTTCCTGTAGCAGGCGGCGGCCTTCCAGCAGCAATTCTTTGCCGGCCGCGGTCAGCTCGGCCTGGCGCGAGCGGCGATCGAACAGCAGCACGTCGAGCGCCTCTTCCAGTTGGCGCACGCTATACGTCAAGGCCGAGGGCACCTTGCCCATCTCGCGCGCGGCCGCCGCAAAGCTGCCGCTGCGGGCGATGGTGTCCATCATGATCAGCGCCTCGGGTGTCAGCGCGCGGCGTTTTTCCGGGTTTTGCATGCGGTGCTTGGATTCACATATGGGCGGGGAGCTTCATCTTATTTGAATGGTGACATCAAGCCGCTGCGACGATGGCGGGTTGGCCCGCTTTTACAGTCAAGGCCTGGTCACCAAAGTGGTAGACCAAGCCTCAGGAGTCGAAAGAACATGCTTGAACTGATCAAATCTTCGGAGCGCGGCTATGCCGATCATGGCTGGCTGAAGTCGTTTCACAGCTTCTCGTTTGCCGACTATATGAACGAGAAGCGCATGGGCTTCGGCGCGCTGCGCGTCATCAACGAAGACCGCATTGCCGCCGGCACCGGCTTTGGCACCCATGGCCATCGCGACATGGAAATCATCAGTTATGTGCTGGCGGGCGAGTTGGCCCACAAGGACAGCATCGGCGATGCACCTTCAGGCCCCGGCGTGATCCGGCCCGGTGATGTGCAGCGCATGAGTGCGGGCAGCGGCGTGCGCCACAGCGAGTTCAACCATGCCGAGGGGCAGAGCACGCATTTTCTGCAAATCTGGATCCAGCCCGACCGGCTCGGCTTGGCGCCCAGCTATCAGCAAGAGCATTTCGCCGCGAGTGAGAAACGCGGTCGGCTGCGTTTGATTGCTTCGGGCAACGGCGAGCAAGGCTCGGTGACCCTGAATGCCGACGCCGAGCTATATGCCGGTTTGTTCGATCTTGACGAGCGTGCCGAGCTGGCGCTGGCGGCCGGGCGCATCGCCTATGTGCATCTGGTGCGTGGCAGTTTGAGCGTGAACGGTCAGTGCTTGCAGGCTGGCGACGCCTTGCAGCTCAGCAACGAGACTCGCTTGCTGATAGAAGGTGGGCAGGACGCGGAAGTGCTGGTGTTTGATCTGGCGGCTTAATATGCAGGCCTTCCGAGCCCCCTGAATATTGCCCCATGAAAGAGATGCTGAAAGTCCTTGCCTTCTTGCCCTTGGTCGATTGGTTGGCCTTGTTGGGGTTTTTCTTGGGTTGGCTGGGCTACGCCAACTTCGCCAGCCGACGCTCGCACTTTGATGGCTCGCTGCTGGCCGCCACCAACCGGGAGCGCTGGCGCTGGATGTATCGGGCCACGTTCCGGGAGGTGCGGGTGGTGGATGGCGTGGTGGTGCAGAACCTGTCCACCAGCCCGTCCTTTTTTGCGTCCACGACGATCCTGATCATCGGCGGCCTCCTGGCGATGTTGGGGGCGGGAGAGAAGGCATCCGAGATGGTGGCCGACTTGCCCTTTGCGGCGCGTACCACGGAGCTCGTGTTCGAGCTGAAACTGGTGCTGCTGACGGCGATCTTTGTCTATGCTTTTTTCCGCTTCACCTGGAGCATGCGGCAATACACCTTCGGCGCACTGCTGGTCGGTGCGGCGCCGGATTGCCTGATTTTCGAGCGGGGCGAAGCCTCGCGCGAGGACTTCGCCGACCGCGCCGGCCGCGTGATGGGCCTAGCCGCCGAGACCTTCAATGACGGCCTGCGCTCCTACTACCTGTCCTTTGCCGTCGTGGCCTGGTTCTTCTCGCCCTGGGCTTTCATGTTTTCCACTGCCGGCGTGATCTTCATCCTCTACCAGCGCGAATTCCGCTCCGAGGTCCTGGAGGTCTTGCGCTCCGGCGCGGGCGACTCCCCGTGAAGCAGCCGGAGCTTTGGGCCGATCGATCTGCGCTTGCTGCCTAGCGGTCAGCCCCTGAGCCAGGGTTGCGCGACATGTCTTGGACGCGAATCGAATCACGTACATCGTTTTTGTCCATTTTTCCAACGTAGAGCGGGCCACGGTAGGGAATGCGCGTGCCGGTCACGTAAGTTCTGTCCTCATCCTGATCGGCATCATTCTTGGCGCCGGTACTGCTGCAGCCCGACGCCACAAAACTCATCAACAAGGCGATCATGATCACGCTTGTGCGCTGTTCTTGGTTCATGTCTAACTCCCGATTCAATGGTGGTGAATCTATATTAGCGACCCGGATCGGGCCCCATCAACATCGCCGGCACGCCGGTCTTGTCGATGTGCTTGGATTTTGCGGCAGTTTTTCCTGTCGCACCAGTGCGGGGAAACCTGGGGCGCGATACCGGCGAAGTCGTCGGTCAGCTCGGCAAAGACCCAGCCCGGGAGTCGACGGCCTAAGGCGCCGCCGCCGTTGCTGCCGTCAATGGTAGGGTGATGTAGGCACGCTGGTGCCTTGACCCAAGTGGGACTCCAATCGAATAGACCCGCCCATGAGCTTGCGGATCAAGAGCCGGCTGACCGGGGATTCCCACCCCCAGCGCGCGTTGATCCGCAGTGTTCCTGTGTCGAAGCTATATGCATGCTCAGGCTAAGCAGCATCTCCGCACAAGCTAAACACCATGGCCGATCTCCGGTTGTCGCTGGTGACCCGATCTCGGTGTGTAGCTCTACGCGCCTTGGCGCGCAAGCTACGCTGTTGGAGATCGGCCCCCCTGCATTTACATTGCGGCGACCACGCAGACCAGGGCTCTGCCTTGGCCAGTTGCCGCTATTTCAGCCCGCCGCTCAGGAACTGCTGCAGCCTTGGGCTTTGCGGCCTGACCAGCACCTCGCGCGGATTGCCTTCTTCCTCGACCCGGCCTTGGTGCAAGAACATCGTGTAGTTCGAAACCTCGCGGGCAAAGCCCATCTCATGCGTGACGACGATCATCGTGCGCCCCTCGGCCGCCAGATCACGCATCACCTTGAGCACCTCGCCGACCAACTCGGGGTCCAGCGCCGAGGTGGGCTCATCAAACAGCATCACCTCGGGTTCGACCGCCAAGGCGCGCGCTATCGCCACGCGCTGCTGTTCGCCCCCCGACAGTTGTGCCGGGTATGCGTCCTTGCGGTGCGACACGCCGACCCGCGCCAACAAGGCCTCGGCCTTTTCGATCGCCTCGGCCTTGGGCACACCCAAGACATAGACCGGCGCTTCGATGACGTTTTCGAGCACCGTGCGGTGGCCCCAGAGGTTGAAGTTCTGGAACACCATCGCCAGGCGCGAGCGCCAGCGCTGCAACTGCTTGGCATCGTCGGCCTTCAGGCTGCCGTCACTGTCACGCACCAGCTTCAGCTCTTCTCCGGCCAGCGACAGTCGGCCCTCAAACGGCTGCTCCAGCAGGTTCAGACAGCGTAAAAAAGTGCTTTTCCCCGAACCGCTGGAACCGATCAAGGTGATCACATCGCCGGTTTTGGCCGATAGTGACACGCCCTTCAATACGACGCGCTCGCCGTAGCGTTTGTGCAGGTTTTCGACAATCAGACTGGCTTCGGACATCTCGAGCTTTCTTGTTTCAACTCAGGCACTGAGCAATTTGCCGGTGCGCAATGCTTCGCGCCCCGCGACCTTGGCGACCGTCATGCCGGCACTCGCGAAACGAACAAAATCGCGGGCAAAAAACAGGCCATCGACAGGGCTCTTCAGCTCGGCAACCGCGCCGCTCAAAGGGCAGATCACATGGGCCAACACATCGCCGACGGCGACCGCCTCGCCGGCTTGACGCAGAAAGGTCAACACGCCGGCGCTCGCGGCCTTGATCGGCATGCAGCCCGCCAGTGGGCGGGCATCGCCGGCGGCCGCGGGCATGGCCGGCACCTCCCCGCTGATCAGTCCGCGATAGCCAAGGAAATCGATAATGTTTTGCGCGTCCGCCTCAGCCAGGCCATGCTCCACATCGGCGGCGCCGCGCAACTCGACCGTTACGGCGAGGCAAGCCTGCGGAATCGGGAAGCGGCCCTCAAAGCGCTTGGCCCATTTCCACCAGACCTGCGAGCAGGCCTCATCAAACGGGTTGTCGCCGGAGTCCTGCGCCAGCAAGGTCACGCGTGCGCCGAGGTAATTGGCCAGCGCCTCGCATTCGGGCCAGCAGGGCGTCTCGGTGTAGAGATGCATGACGGCCTGCGCGTCGCAGTGCAGGTCGAGCACGATGTCGGCATCGCAAGACAGCGCCATCAAGGTGCGGCGCAGCGACTTCAACTCGGTGTCGGCCACAGAGGCTTCGACTGCCTGCTTCAACTCGCGCCGCAATACCTGCACGTTATGGGCCGAGTCGGTGCCCAGTTGCGCTTGTGCCGCCAGCGCTGCCGCTTCGGTCTGGTCGGGGTAATGGCGGTTGAAGTTCTCGCCGCTGCCGGTCTCGAAACGGCCTTGATGCATATGCAGCAAATATTGCGACAAGCCGATCGGATTGGCCATCGGCACCAGGATGATCTCGCCGCTGATCCGTCCGGCGGCCTGCAAGGCGTTCAGCTTCAGGCGCAAATGATGGGCGACCAGCATGCCGGGCAATTCGTCGGCATGCAAAGAGGCTTGGATATAGGCTTTGCTGCCGCCGGTCTTGCCGTAATGCAGCGAGATCAGCTCGCGCTGGGTGCCCGGTGCGGGCGAAAGAAGGGCGTGTTTTTGTAGTTGCATAGTGGCGAGGATCAGCGTGGCATCAAGGGCTTGAGCCAGCGCGCTTCGGCCTTGTGGAACAGGCCCACCAGCGTCAGCGTCATCAAGAAGTAAAAGACCGCTGCGGTAATGAAGGCGGAGAAGGGGATGTAGTGGGTCGAGTTGACCTGCCTGGCGGCGCCGGTCAGATCAAGAATGGTGACGATGCTGGCCAGCGAGGTGCCATGCAGCATGAAGATGGCCTCATTGCTATAGGCCGGCAGCGAGCGGCGCAAGGCCGAGGGCAAGACAATGCGGCGAAACATCACCCATCGACTCATGCCTATCGACTTGGCCGCCTCGATCTCGCCGGCCGGCAGCGCCTTGATCGAGCCGGCGATGATCTCGGTCGTATAGGCGCAGGTATTGAGCACAAAAGTCAGGCAGGCGCAGAACCAGGCCGAACTCAGAAACGGCCACAGCACGCTCTGCTGCACCGCCTCGAACTGGGCCAGACCGTAATAGACCAAGAACAGCTGCACCAGCATCGGCGTGCCGCGAAACACATAGGTGTAGACCCAGACCGCGCGTGAGATCCAACTGCCCCGCAGACTGCGCAGCACACCCAGCGGCACGGCAAACAGTAGGCCCAGCAGCAGCGAAACCAGCAGCAATTGCAGGGTGGTCCAGGCTCCGCTCAGATAGAGCGGCAGGTTCTCGATGATGGTGTCGAGATTCATAAGGCGTTCTTTCTCACACCGGTAGAGAAGCGCCGCTCAAGCCAGTTGAACAAGAACTCGGACGCCGTCGTGAACAGCAGGTAGATCAGCGCCACCGCCATATAGAACATCAAGGGCTGACGGGTGGAGCCGGCCGCTTGCTGGCCGCGCGTCATCAGGTCGGACAAACCGATCACCGACACGATGGCCGTGCTCTTGATAAGCACCAACCAATTATTTGACAAGCCCGGCAGCGCGTGGCGAAACATCTGCGGCAAGGTGATGCGGTAGGCAATCTGCCAGTTCGTCAAGCCGAAAGCCAGGCCGGCCTCGCGCTGACCCGGCGGCACCGCCAGGAAGGCGCCGCGGAAGGCTTCGGTCAGGTAGGCCCCGAAGATGAAACCGATCGTCAGCACGCCGGCCACATAAGGGTTGATGTCGACGTACTCCTCGTGGCCGAGCGCCAGCAGCGCCTCATTGAGGCCGATCTGGCCGCCATAGAAGATCAGCAACATCAAAACCAGGTCCGGTACGCCGCGAATCAAGGTCGTGTAGAGATAGGCCAATCCACGGGCCCAGCGCCATTTGGATAATTTGGCCAGGGCGCCCATCAGGCCCAGCGTCATCGCCATCGTCATTGAGGCCAGGGCTACGCTCAGCGTCACCCCGGCCCCTTCGAACAGGCTGGGCAGGAAGTCAATCAACAAGCCATGCAAAGCCATTGGCGCTATCTCAATTTCTATCTGTCAATTTGGAAACAATTACTTCTTCGGGGCGAGATCGTAAGGGAAGTATTTGTCATTGAGCTTTTTGAACGTGCCGTTGGCAGCGATCGTTGCAATCGCGTCATTGAACTTCTTGCCCAGCACCTTCTCATCGGCCTTGCGCATGCCGACGCCTGAACCGGTGCCGAAGTATTTGACGTCGTCGTAGCTCGGTCCAACCATCGCGAAACCCTTGCCGTCCGGCTTGGCCAGAAAGCCTTGATCGATCGCCACCAGGTCGGCCAGGGTCAGGTCGATACGGCCCGATTTCAGATCCAGAAAGGCCTGATCCTGGGTCGCGTAGCGGACGATTTCGCTTTGCTTGAAGATCGCGGCGGCGTAGGTTTCATGGATGGTCGCGCGCTGCACGCCGATCTTCTTGCCCTTCAGGCCGGCGGGCGTGAAGTCGAGCTTGGCGTCGGCCTTGCCGGCGAATCGTGCCGGCGTGTTGTAGTAGGCATTGGAGAAGGCGATGGCCTTTTTGCGATCATCGGTGATCGACAAGGAGGCAATGATGGCGTCGATCTTGCGGGCTTGCAGGGCCGGGATCAGACCGTCGAAGTCGACCTGAACCATCTCGCATGTGACTTTCATTTCGGCGCAATAGGCATTGGCGAGGTCGATCTCGAAGCCCTGGACCTTGCCGTCCTTACCCACTTCGGAGAAGGGCGGGTAAGCACCTTCGACACCAATGCGGATCTTTTTCATGTCCGCGGTTTGCGCTTGGGCGCTGAAGGCGGTGAATCCGGTCAAGGCACTGCAGGCGATGGCGGCGAGGGCAATCAGATGACGTCTTTGCATGGCTACTCCAAGAGTGTGAAAAATAAAGCCTACATCTTGCTATGGATATAGGGCTTGCGGACCTAGGGTTTGAGCGTAGTGAGAAAGCTTTGCACCGTTGCAACGGTGGCGATCGGATCTTCTTCTTGCGGAACATGTCCCAAACCGGGAAACGTAATCAGTTGGCTGGCCGGAATATCGCGCGCGAAGGCCGCGCCGTTGCTGGGCGGAATCAGCCTGTCTTTGGCTCCCCAGAGGATCAAGGTCGGCTGATGCAGGGTCTTGATGCGTTCGGCTTGATCACCCAAGACCATCTGATTGATGCGCTGGCGCAAAGCGGCCCGGTTGCCCGCGCGCAGGGTCAACTCGTAATAACGCTCAAGCAGCGCCGGGCTGATCTTGGCCGGATCGCCGTAGACACTCTTGACGCTGTGCTCGATGACGGAGCGCGGCAGCATGTACTCGCTCAAGACCCCGAGACCGGGCAGGCGGGCCAATTGAAAGCCGATCGGCACCGACTCGGGCGTGAAGGCGTAGCCGCCGGCGTCGACCAGGATCAGCGCGGCCACCCGTTCGGGTGCGGCCGCTGCCACCATCCAGGCGATCTCGCCGCCGAGCGAATTGCCGCCCAGCACGACCCGGTCAAGCTGCAAATGATCGAGCAGCTTGCGCACAAATTCGACGTAAGCGTCGGCGCTGTAGTCACCCGAAGCAGCGGGACCGGTGAGCCCGAAACCGGGTAGATCAAAGCTGATGACGCGGCGCGTCTTCGAGAGTTCCTTGACCCAGCCCTCCCAGGTGTGCAGGCTGGCCGAGGTGCCGTGGATCAGCACGATGGGGAGCTTGTCGCCGGCCGGGCCCTGGTCGCGCAAGTGCACCAACTGCCCTTGCAAATCGATGAACTCGGAGGGCGGCGGTGCCCAGCGCAGGACCAGACTTTCCAGTGGGCGATCGGGGGCCTTGCTGGCGGCGAAGCCCAAGGCGCCCAGCAGCAAAAGCAGGCCCAGCGCACGCAGCAGGCTTTCCGCCAGGCGACTCATCCCTCGGCAGGGGCGCGGTGAGCCTCGCTGGCCGGGCGGCAGATTTCCGTTGACGCGAGCAGGCCGGCGTCGAGCGCCTCGCGCTGGTCAAACACAAAGCAATCGCCCCGGTAATGGGCGCCGCCGGCCTCCTCGAAGTATTTGAGAATGCCGCCTTCGAGTTGGTAGACCGGGCCGTCCAGGCCTTGTTGTTCGAGGTAGATGGCGGCCTTCTCGCAGCGGATGCCACCGGTGCAGAAGCTGACGATGGTCTTGCCCATCAACTCGGCGCGGTGCTCTTGCACCGCCTGCGGGAATTCGCTGAATTTGTTGATGCGCCAGTCGATCGCGCCCTCAAAGGTGCCGTAGTCGATCTCGAACGCATTGCGGGTGTCCAGCGTCACGACCGGCCGACCCTCGTCGTCATGGCCTTGCGCCAGCCAGCGCGCCAGCGTCGTCGGGGCGAGAGTCGGCGCACGCGGCAGCGCGTCGGGCCGGATGGCCGGGTGGTTCATGCGGATGATTTCGGCCTTGACCTTGACCAGCAATTTCCTGAACGGGACGGCCTCGCTCCAGCTTTCCTTGGGCTCGAGGTCGGCGAACCGGCCGTCGGCCTTCAGTGCCGTCACCCAGGCGCGCACGTTTTCGGCGCTGCCGGCCAGAAACAGATTGATGCCTTCCTCGGCCAGCAGCACGGTGCCCTTCAAGTCCAGCGCGGCGGCCCGCTCGAACAAGCTGTCGCGCAGCGCGTGGCAGTCCGGCAGGCCGACGAACTTGTAGGACGAAATATTGAGAATGGGCAGGATGTTTTGCATGATTGGCGCAATTGTAGGCAAGCGGCCGTGTTCATTCCGAGCAATGCGGACGCAGAGTGAAGTGCGGAGCGCGCAGCGGGGTCCGGCTGCGCTCAATTGAGTCGCGGGGTGTCACTTTGGATGGCGGCTGCGGGCACCGACCGGCTGCTCGGCATCAAACCGGACCGGACGCTTGTTTGGGGCTGAACTGCGCGCTTGCCAGAATGAAGTCCAATACCGCCATGGACTCAACAAATATCGAACATCGCCTGACCGAGCTGGAAATCAAGGCCAGCTTCTCCGAAGATCTCTTGGATCAGCTGAACCTGATCATCACGCGCCAACAAGAACAAATCGATTTGCTGCTGCGCGAGCTTGCTGCCCTGCGCCAACAGGCGCCCGAGTCAGGGCCGCCCGTGTTTCGCAGTTTGATGGATGACTTGCCTCCGCACTATTGAGCGTGTTGAACCTGCGCGACCGAGTCTAGGCGCTCAGCATCTTGTGGATCAGCTCCGGCGTTGACGCCGCCGAGTATTTTTTCATCAGGCGTGCCCGGTACACGTCGACCGTGCGCGGGCTGATGTCAAGCCGGCGACCAATCATCTTGCTGCTCAGGCCCTCGATCAACAGGGCGGCAATCTCGCGCTCGCGTGCGGTCAGGTCGGCCTTCAGTTGGCGATGGGCCGACAAATCCTCAAAGCTCCAAATGCCTTGCGCATGCGGGTCGGCCGGGTTCAAGGCTCGGCCCGAGACATGGCACCAGAACAGCTCGCCGCTGCCGACCCGTTTCATCACCCGGTCATCGGCGTAGAAGCCGCCGGCGTCGAGACTGGCGACGATGCGCGCGCCGGTGCGTTCAAACTCGATCAGGCTGGGGTAAAGCACCTCGAAACTGCGGCCAACCAGCTGGTTTTGCTCGGCGCCGAACATATTGAGCAAATGGCGGTTGCAGTCGACGATCAAACGATTGGCCGACAGCACCAGGCCAATCGGCGCCAAATCAAAGGCAGTGCGGTAGTCAAGTGGCATTGAAGCGGCGAGTTAGGGCAAATAGATGATGCGCAGGGAGCTGTCGACCAGGGCCAGCGGCAAGAAGCCGACAGCCTGGGCATGTGCTTGCAAATGACTCTTCATGGCCTCGGCATTGCCCAATTCGAGCGGCGCCCGACGCCGGCCGCCAAATTGCTGCACGGCCCAGGCGGCGCGGAACTGGGCCGCTTCGCGCTGCAAGACCGCGCCGAGGAACTGCTGGCGCTCCGGCCCGATGCTCATCACCGGCTCCGCCGGCAGGTGGGCGCCCAGCAGGCTGCTGCGCCCCATGAACAGATCAACCAGCGCCGAACGGTTGACATCGCGAACTCCGCTTTGGACCGAAACCACCACGGCCACGGTCGCCCGCGAATGCGCGGCGCTGATCTGCGCAATGCGGCCATTGGCCTGCAATTGCTCCAGCGCCGCGTTGAGTTGGCGCGCATCGAAACGCCCGCGCGGCGAGAAGGTACAGCGATAGGGCCGAACGCCCAGCGGCAAGCGCCAGGAGGCGAGCTTGTCTTCGCCGCCCTGGGCGACGAACCAGCCCAGCACCTCGCGGTTGCCGATGCCGTAAGGGTGACGATCTTTGGCCAGTTTGATCAAGAGGCGTTCTTCGTCCAGCGCATCGTCGCGTTTGAGGCGACCCTGCGCGAACAAGGGCTCCAAGGTCCCGTAGGCCTGACCCTGCAAGGTGCCCACCACAGTGCCTGGCGCTATTTGCTCGGCCTTATCTACGCCCGGGGCGCCAGGGTGGCCGCTGAGCATTTCTTGCAACTCGAACAGCTCGGCGCTTTGCGCCAGGGCTTCTTCCTTGGGCAGGTTGAGGGGGCTCAGATTGCAGGCCATGTCCGCTTCACCATTGCTCAAGGCCGTCTCGACCCGCAGTCGGGGCAGGGCAATGAATTCGACATTAGTTTTGAGCTGCGTCGCGACCGCTTGGGCAATTTCGACGTCGATGCCGCCCACCGCTTGGTTGTCGCGCCAGACGGCAAACGGCGGCGCCAATGACCGTGAGACCGCCACCCGCAGCGCGGGCCGCTCTTGCGCAGGTGCCTGTGCTTGCGCCTGCGAGCGCAGCGGCATGCCTAGCGTCAGCAGTGCAACGCTAGTCAGCAAACACCGCAGCAAGCATCTCTGAAAAGGTCGAAGTAGGGTGAGCATGTACATGTGCATGGACTCCGACTCAGAACACGAAGTCCAGGCTGACCGTCAGCATTTGGGCCTTGCCATCCCACACAGGGCTGCCGGCCGTCAAGCGGATCTCGCCGTCGTGCGGCGTGCTGCTGTCTTGGGTGGCCGTCCAATGCTCGTACTGAAACTTCAGGGCGGCCTTCTCGGTGAAGTCCCAGCGCAAGCCGAGCAGCTCGACGCGACGACCCCAGGGACTCTGCAGGCGCCGGTCAAAACCTGCGATCGCCTGAACAGTCCCCGGGCCGCTGCCCGCCTTGGCTTGCAGGCCCAGCGGCGCCTCAGAATAACGTGAGGCCCCGACGGAGAAATAGGGTGTCAGCTGGCCGAAGCGCCGCGCCACCAAGGCATACCAGGCCCCGATCTCGGCGCTGAATATCGAGTTGCCGCCGCGCTGCATGGCCTCCGCGGTGAGGGTCCAGTCACCGCTTTCCCAATTCAGGCCGATATTGATCAGGTGACCCTCGATATCGCGGGTGCGCGCACGCTCCGGCAGCACGCTGGCGCAGTTGCTGCAGGGGCTGCCGGGCTGCTTGAGGGCCTCGAACTGTGCTTCCAGGCTGGCTTCATGCAGGTCAAAACGGTAGGAAGCCAGACCCATGCGCAGCGACAAACCTTCGCGCTGCCAGCGCAAAGTACTGGCCAGCAATGACTTGGTGTCGACCCGGCCGCGCGGCAAGCTGACCGAGTTGCTGCCCGCTCCCAAATCCAGGGTCAAGTTGCCGCCCAAGGCCGGGTTGCTCCAGCTGGCGTTGATGCCGTCCACCGGCTCGCTGCCATTGAGCCCATAGACTGCCGCCATGGGCCGCACCGTGGTGTGCGCGAAGCCGACCCGACGTGTCTCCGAGTGCAGGAAAATCGGCAAGGGCTGACGCCCGAGTCGCACTGACCAGTCAGCACTGGGTCGCCAGCCCAGATAGGCCCATTCGGTGCTGGGTGAAAACCGGTCCACCAAATCGTCGCGTAACTGGACTTGCCAGACCAGCTCCAGCTGCTCCAGCATCTGCCAGCCGACCTGCGCGCCCAGCACGGTGTCGCCGTCCCAGCGCCATTGGCCGTCCTGTGAAGCGTTCTTGACTCGTTCCCCAGGACGTACGGCAACCACGTTTTGATCGCCCCGGTAAGCCGACAAGCTGCCGAAACCGCCGAACTGAAGGCCCTCGGCATAGGCGCCGCTCATGGCCAATATGGCGAGTGGGGTCAATAGCGCACGCCATCTTCTCATTCGGATCTCCATGTCCCCACATCGTTTTGCTTTAGGCGATTCTACGTAAGCGATTTTGCCTCGCGCTCGTAGTACGCTCTGCCGCGTCCGACAAATTAACGGAGATCCATTGATGAACAAGATTTTCCCCAGTGCCGCCGAGGCGCTCAAGGGTATTGTCAAAGACGGCCAGCTGATGGCGGTCGGCGGCTTCGGCCTGTGCGGCATCCCTGAGGCCTTGATCGCTGCGCTGCGCGACAGCGGGGTCAAGGATCTGACGGTGATTTCAAACAACGCCGGCGTTGACGGCTTTGGCCTCGGTCAGTTGCTGGAGACGCGCCAGATCAAGAAGATGATCTCCAGCTATGTGGGCGAGAACAAAGAGTTCGAGCGTCAATACCTGGCCGGCGAGTTGCAGCTCGAGTTCACGCCGCAGGGCACGCTGGCCGAGAAGCTGCGTGCCGGCGGCGCCGGTATTCCGGCCTTCTTCACCCGCACCGGCGTGGGCACCATCGTTGCCGACGGCAAGGAGCTGCGCGAATTTGACGGCCACACCTATGTGATGGAACATGCCTTGTGCCCCGAAGTGTCCTTGGTCAAGGCCTGGAAGGCCGACAAGAGCGGCAATCTGGTGTTCCGCCGCACGGCGCGCAACTTCAACCCGGCCGCCGCGATGGCCGGCAAGATCACCGTGGTCGAGGTCGAGCAATTGGTCGAGGTCGGCGAGATTGACCCGGACGCCGTGCACCTGCCGGGCATCTATGTGCACCGCATCGTGGTGAACGCCAATCCCGAAAAGCGGATTGAAAAACGCACATTGACTGTCAAGGGAGATTGATCATGGCCTGGACTCAAGACCAAATGGCGGCGCGTGCCGCGCAGGAGCTGGAAGACGGTTTCTACGTGAACCTGGGCATCGGCATCCCGACCCTGGTGGCCAACTTCGTGCCGGCAGACAAGGAAGTCTGGCTGCAGAGCGAAAACGGCATGCTGGGCATTGGCCCGTTCCCGACCGAGGAGGAGGTCGATGCCGACCTGATCAACGCGGGCAAGCAAACGGTCACGACCATTGCCGGTTCTTCTATCTTCGGCAGCCATGACTCCTTCGCGATGATTCGCGGCGGCAAGATCAATCTGTCGATTCTGGGCGCGATGCAGGTCAGCGCCAAGGGCGATCTGGCCAACTGGATGATTCCGGGCAAGATGGTCAAAGGCATGGGCGGCGCGATGGATCTGGTCGCCGGCGTCAAGCGTGTGATCGTGCTGATGGAGCATGTGGCGCGCAAGAAAGACGGCACGGAAGACATGAAGATCCTGCCTCACTGCACCTTGCCGCTGACCGGTGTGGGCGTGGTCAATCGCATCATCACCGATCTAGCGGTGATGGACGTGACTGCGGCTGGCTTGATGCTGGTCGAGCTGGCCGAGGGGGTCACGCGCGAGCATGTGCAGGCCAAGACGGGCGTGCCGCTGCTTTAGGTTGCTGCTATCGCAAGCATGCGATGCAGTGAGAAGGCCGGCGCAAGCCGGCCTTTTTGCTTTCTGGGCGGATTTGTTTCTGATCTGTTTCTGCGCCCGCTTGGATACAAGCGCGTGCGAAAAAGCCCTGCTCACGACATAGGCCAGCAAAGCCAGGCGCTTTCAATCGAGTCATCGGATTTCCGATCCCTTCGCAACCGACTCTTTTGGAAAGCACGCCATGACGATTCAACAAATGCCGCGAGCCTTGATCAGCTTGCATCAGGTCAGCAAAAGCTACCCCAGCCCCTCGGGCGCCTTTGTGGCGCTGAAAGATGTCTCGCTGGAGATCGGGCGAGGCGAATTCGTCGGTCTGCTCGGCAAGTCCGGCAGCGGCAAGTCGACCTTGTTGAATCTGATCGCCGGCATCGACCGCGCCACATCCGGGACCATCACGGTGGCCGGCCAGGCCTTGCAGGGTTTGAACGAGCAGCAATTGGCGCATTGGCGCGGCGGGGCGGTCGGTGTGGTGTTCCAGTTCTTTCAGCTTTTGCCGACGCTGACGGCGCTGGAAAACGTGATGCTGGCGATGGACTTTTGCCAGAAATTCCCGGCCCGCGATCGGCGCGCCCGTGCGCTGGCTTTGCTGGGCCAGGTCGGCGTGGCGGAGCAAGCCGGCAAGCTGCCCGCGACGCTGTCGGGCGGCCAGCAGCAGCGCGTGGCCATCGCCCGCGCCTTGGCGAATGCGCCGGCGCTGATCGTCGCCGATGAGCCCACAGGCAACCTCGACTCCGCCACTGCCGCCACCGTGCTGGCGCTGTTTCGTGACTTGGCCAGCGCCGGCACCACGATGCTGGTGGCGACCCATGATGAAGACATCGCTCGCCTCAGCGATCGCTGCATCCATGTGGCCGATGGTGGCTTAAGCAATTCCGCCAAGCCCATCAAAGACGGCCAAGTCGCCGTCAGCGAAAGGGCCATCCGATGAACAGCTCCTGGCGCAAAGCCATTGCCGACTTTTGGCAGGAACGCACCCGCACGCTGCTGGTGGTCTTGGCCATCGCCCTGGGTGTGAGCGGCTTTACCGCTGTGCTGGCCAGTTATGCCATTCTGACCCGCGAACTCAATGACGACTACCTGGCCACCAATCCGGCCTCGGCGACGCTGTTTGTCGACCGTGTCGATGAAGCGACTCTGGCGGCCGTGCTGCAAAACCCTGCCGTCGGGGCGGCCGAGGCGCGCCGCGTGGTCGCGGGCAAAATCAAGTCCGGCCCGGCCGAGTGGCGCAGCTTGGCGTTGTTTGTGGTCAAGGACTACCGGGCGATGCAGGTCAGCACGTTGCAACCCGAGCAGGGCGCTTGGCCGCCGGCCCTGGGTGAGGTCTTGATCGAGCGGGATGCTTTTCAGGTCGCCAAGACCCGGCTGGGCGTCAGCCTCACGGTCAAGCTCGGGCAGGGCCGAGAGCAGCAGTTGCGAATCAGCGGTCGCGTCCATGATGTGGGCCAGGCGCAAGCGCGCATGGACGGTATCGTCTACGGCTATATCAGCCAAGAGACCTTGGCTCAGCTCGGCGAAGAGCCTTTTTTGAACCAGCTCAAGATCGTGGTGGCGCAAGATCGCTTCAACCCCGCCCATATCCGCGACGTGTTGGCGCAAGTGCAGCAGACGCTTGAGGCGCGGGGGCTCGCGGTCAGCAAGGTCGATATGCCGGTGCCGGGCGAGCACCCGCACAGCCGCATCATGGGTAGCTTGCTGCTGGTGATGGCCGGCTTCGGCGCGCTGGTCTTGCTGCTCAGCGGCGTGCTGGTGGTGAACCTCACCCTGGCCTTGATGGCGGGGCAGATCCGCCAGATCGGCGTCATGAAAGCGATCGGCGGCTCGCGCTGGCAGATTGCCCGCATCTATTTCAGCCAGGCACTGTTCTTGGGGCTGGCGGCCTTGCTGTTGGCCGTGCCCGCCGGCCTGGCGGCGGCTCAAACGCTGTGCCGCTATTTGGGCGAGTTTTTGAACTTTGACATCCACAGCTTCGCCGTGCCGGTTTGGCTTTATGTCTTGATCGCCTTGGTGGGGGTGTTGGTGCCGCTGCTGGCGGCGGCCCGGCCGATTCTGAAGGCCAGCGGCGTCTCGGTGCAGGCGGCCTTGAGCGACTTCGGCGTCAGCCAGCAGGCCCGGCAAGCCTTTGGCGCCAGCGCCATCGATCGCGCCCTGCTCAATCTCAGCCGTGGTGCGCGTCCGCTCTTGTTTGCCTTGCGTAACGCATTCCGCCAGCGTACCCGGCTGCTGCTGACGCTGCTGACCTTGTCGACCGCAGGTGTGTTCTTCATGGCCGCGCTCAATGTGCGGGCGTCCATCATGGCCACGCTGGACAGCTTGTTCGAGACCCAGCGCTTCGACCTGACGGTCAGCCTGGCCGAGCTGACGCCGGATGCGCTGATCGGCCGCGCGCTGCAAGCGAGCAACGGTATCAAACAGGCGGAATATTGGATCAAGACCGATGGCGCCATTCTGGATAACGGCAAGGCTCCTAGCATCATTGTTGACGCCAACGGTGAGGGCGCTGCCGGTGACTTCGCGGTCGTGGCCTTGCCGGCCCAGACGGCGCTGTTCAAGCCTCACATCGTCGCCGGCCGTATGTTGCTGCCCGGTGAGACCGATGCGGTCGTGCTCAACCATGTGCTGGCAAAGAAGTCGCCCGGCAGCCTGATCGGCAGCACCGTCAGGCTGCAGCTGGGCAGCCGCAAAACCGGCGTCCAGCAGGCCGACTTCAAGGTGGTGGGCATCGCCAGAGAAGCCTTCCGCCCCGCGACCGCCTATATCCCGAAGGCGTTTTTTGACTTGAAGCAGCCTAGCCTCAGCAACGCGGTCAGCCTGGTCTTGAGCCAAAACGACGAAGCGGCGATCAAAGCCGTCAAGACCGAAGTCGACCGCCAAATGGCCTCGCAAGGCGTGCAGGCGCGCGGCAGCTATAGCAAGGGCGAGGGCCGCTCGGTGATTGACGAACATATGCTGATGATTTATGTCTTCCTGATCATCATGGCCGCCATCATCGGCGGCGTCGGTGGCCTGGGGCTGATGACGACGATGAGCCTGAATGTGCTGGAGCGGCGCCGCGAGATGGGCGTGCTGCGGGCAATCGGCGCCAGCCCCCAGGGGGTCGGGCTGATGGTGGTCAGCGAGGCGGTCTTGATCGGCTTGATCAGCTTCGTGCTCGCTATGGCTGCGGCTTGGCCGCTCAGCGCGGCGATGGGGGATTTGTTGGTGGGCCTGATGCTGGGCAGCGTGCTGGACTTCCGCTTTGATCCCAGCGGCATCTGGATCTGGCTCTTGATCAGCTTGGGGCTCGCCGTCATGGCCAGTATTGTGCCGGCCTGGCAGGCCTCAAGAACTTCGGTCCGCGAAGCGATCGCCTGCCAATAGAGGCTATAAAGCTCGGTATGGAAAAAGAGGATCACATTCTGGTCGTCGACGATGACGAAGACATTCGCGAGTTGCTGCGCCAGTACCTTGAAAAGAACGGCTTCAAGGTCAGCACGGCGGCCAATGGCCGGCAGATGCGGGCGCTGATGAGCAGCAGCGCCCGCGTCGACATGATCGTGCTGGACCTGATGATGCCGGGCGAGGACGGCTTGACGCTGTGCCGCGAGCTCCAGACCGGGGCCGCCAACCCAGTGCCGATCTTGCTATTGACAGCCCGTAACGAAGAGGCCGATCGCATCCTGGGCCTGGAGATGGGCGCCGACGATTACCTGACCAAGCCCTTCGCCTCGCGCGAATTGCTGGCCCGCATCAAGGCCGTCTTGCGGCGCGCCCGCATGGTGCCGGCCCATTTGCAGCTCAAGGACAGCGGCCATCTGCTGAGCTTCGGCGCCTGGACGCTGGACACCCATACCCGCCATCTGCTGGACGGCAGCGGCGCCCTGGTCTCGCTCAGCGGCGCCGAGTACCGGCTGCTGCGGGTGTTTCTGGAGCACCCGCAGCGGGTCTTGACCCGCGACCAATTGCTGAGCCTGACCCAGGGCCGCGAGGCGGATAGCTTTGATCGATCGATCGACATTCTGGTCAGCCGTTTGCGCAAGCGCTTGCGTGACGATGCGGGCGAGACCGACTTCATCAAGACGGTGCGCAGTGAGGGCTATATGTTTTCGACGCCGGTGCAGCTGCGCGGGGACAGCGCGTGACGGTGATGCGCTCAATCGCCGAGCGTTTAACGCGCTACTTGCCCGCATCGCTGTTTGGCCGCTTGGCGCTGGTCTTGTCGGCGGCGCTGCTGGCCGCTCACATCGTGGGCGCGGGTTTGAGTCATCTGGACATCTTCGATTTCGAAGCAACAAAGGTCGGCGAGCATTTGGCCAAAGACACCGGCGTCTTGGTCCAGCAGCTGGAGATCAGCGGCCCGGCCTTGCGCAGCGCCTGGCTCGACAAGATGCAACGCAAGTCTTACCGCTTCAGCCTCGGGCCGGTCGATGCTGCCGGCCTTGTGATGGATGCCAAGCTACTGCAAGCCAAACGCAAGCGGGAGCTGTTGGCCGACTTGAGCCAGGAACTGGGCACCGGCTACCCCTTGGCGGTGCTTGCCGGGGCGACGCCGGACGAAGAGATGCGGCTTCGCTTGCTGTTGCGGGACGGCACGCCGCTGACGATTCAGGTCTTCAAGCTGCGCTTCCCGGTCTCCTGGTGGGGTGGCGCGCTGTTTGTCAGCCAGGTGCTGATCATGCTGGCCTTTATCTGGCTGGGTGTGCGCCAGGCCACCCGGCCCTTGCAAGCGCTGGCCGAAGCGGCCGAGCGTTTGGGCCAAGGCTTGGGCCAATGCGTGGGAACGTCACTGCAGGGCGCGGCGATTGCCGAAGACGGGCCGACCGAGGTGGCGCGCGCGGCCGCGGCCTTCAACGCGATGCAGCAACGCATCACCGATCATCTGGCCGAGCGGGTGCAGTTGCTGGCCGCCATCTCGCATGACTTGCAAACGCCGATCACCCGCATGCGCTTGCGCGCCGACTTGCTGGACGACGCGCTGCTGCGCGACAAGCTGGGCCGCGACCTCGACGCCATGCAGGCGATGGTGGAGGAGGGTATTGCCTACGCTCGCAGCGCGCAAAGTGTCAACGAAGCGGCGTGCCGGGTCGACCTCGGCGCCTTGCTCGACAGCCTGGTTTGCGACTATGTGGACGCCGGCCATTCGGTTCAACTCGGTGGCGAGCTCAAGGCAGTCTTGGTGACGCGCCCCCACACGCTGCGCCGCATGGTCGTCAACTTGCTGGACAACGCGCTCAAGTTTGGCCAGGACGTGGAGGTCTGGGTCGACCAGCCCTCGGCCGAGGCTTTGTGTATCTCCGTGCGGGACCGTGGCCCCGGCATCCCTCCCGATCAGTTGGCGGCCGTGCTGCAACCCTTTTACCGGGTGGAGAGTTCGCGCAACCGCAGCACCGGCGGCACCGGTTTGGGCTTGGCCATCGCGCAGCAGCTGTCGGCTGCGCTGGGCGCGCGCTTCTCCTTGGCGAACCGGGACGGGGGCGGCCTGGAGGCGCAAATCATCTTGCCGCTTTCGCTTGAATAGACACGCAAGCTCACTTAGATTTGCAAATCTAAATAAGAACGTTTATCATTTGAGTTCTGTCGCAGAGTAGACCCAGGCTATCCCCAGGTAAGGCGCGCACGCAAAAAAAGCGGCGCAGCGCCCGCGCTCGAAGAAATCCAATTCGATCCCTGGAGTGTTCCTCAATGTCTTTCATCAAGAGCCGCAAGCATGCGGCTATGCCGGCCAGCGTTTCATCCGCATCTTCTTCTTCGACGGTCGCCGGCGCGACCTTGCTGGCCCTGACGCTGCCGATCGGCGCATGGGCGCAGACCCAAACTACAGAGTCGGCCGACAAGGCGCTGCCGGTGGTGCGCGCCAAGGCCAAGGCCGTGGTCGAGAACGAATTCAAGGCCGAGTCGGCCTCGTCGGCCAAGTTCGTCAAGCCGCTGCTGGACACGCCGCAGACCGTCACCGTGATCAACCGTGAGTTGATCCAGCAGCAGGGCACTGCGTCTTTGAGCGAGGCCTTGCGCAACACGCCCGGCATCACCTTCACCCTGGGCGAGAACGGCAACACCAATACCGGCGACACCGTTTTCATGCGTGGCTTCGACGCCAGCGCCAACATCTTTGTGGACGGCGTGCGCGACCTCGGCGGTATCACCCGCGACACCTTCAACACCGAGGCGGTCGAAGTGGTCAAGGGCCCGAGCGGCGCCGACAACGGCCGCGGCTCGCCCAATGGCTTCATCAATATGGTCAGCAAGAAGGCGCAGTTACGGGACTTCGCCGAGGGTTCGGCGCAGGTCTCCAGCGGCAGCCGCGTGCGCGTGACGGCCGATCTGAACAAAAAGCTCGACCTCGGTCTGCCCGGCGCGGCATTCCGTCTGAATGTGTTCAGCGACCGCGGCAATGTGCAGGGCCGCGATGTGCTGGAGCGCAACCGTTGGGGCGTGGCCCCTTCCTTGACGCTGGGCCTGGGCACAGCCACCCGCGCGACGCTGAGCTATCTGCATGTGGACCAGGATGCCACGCCGGACGGCGGCATCCCCGGCGTGGGCTTGATGGGCTTTAGCAATCAGCTGGTTTTCAAGGATCTGGCCGGTGCCAATGCCAAACCGCCGGTGGGTGGCGTGCTGGCCACGGCGATCAAGCCGGTCGATCGCAGCAACTTCTACGGCAGCAAGAACGATTTCGACAACACGCAAGCCGATATGTTGACCCTGCTCCTGGAGCATGACTTCGCGCCGGGCAGCAGCCTGCGCAATATCTCGCGCTTTGGTCGCACCCAGCAGGACATGAATCTGACCAACATCATCATCAGCAGCTCGCCCGGCAATTGGTCCATCATCGGTGATGCCGCCAAACCCGCAGACTGGACGGTAGGCCGCGCCCGCCTGGGCCGCGATCAGCGCAACCAGATTCTGGCCAACCAGACCAGCCTGAACAGCGCGTTCACGCTTGCCGGCGTCAAAAACAATATCAGCACCGGTGTCGAGTTCACGCATGAAAAGCAAAACACGGCCGGCTTTGCTTACGTCAATACAGATGGCGACCGCGCCAATCTGTATGCGCCCTCGGTCAATGCCAAGTTCGCGCCGCTGACCCGCAACGGCGCCAGCACGGCCGGCGAGACCACCACCGCTGCGGCCTTTTTGTTCGACACCCTGGACCTCAGCGATCGCTGGCAGCTGAGCGCGGGCCTGCGTGCCGAGCGCTTCCGCACCGAGTACACCAGCATCCCCGCCACGGCCACGCCGCCGGTGGCCGCCACCGCCTTGGCGGGTAGCGACAGCTTGCTCAGCGGCAAGCTCGGCCTGCTGTTCAAGCCAAGCGCCGACGGCAGCGTTTACCTGTCCTATGCCACCTCGCAAAAGCCGCCCGGCAGCGACAACTTTGCGCTCAGCAGCGCGACGCCCAGTGGCGACACCAAGGCGGTCAGCATCAACGCAGCTAACTTGAAGCCCCAGCAGGCCAATAACTTGGAGCTGGGCGCGAAATGGGACTTGTTCGACAAGCAAATGCTGGTGACCGCCGCGCTGTTCCGCTCCGAGAACGAGAATGAATTGGCCCGCGCCGGCAGCGCCACCGGCGAAGTGACGCAATACGGCAAGAAGACGGTCAAGGGCCTGGAGTTGGGCGCGGCCGGCGCGGTGTCGAGCAACCTGCAATTGCAGGCCGGGCTGGTGTGGATGGACAGCAAGGTCAACGAGGCGGTCACGGTGCTGCCCGGCCAGGTCGATGTGCAGACCGGCGCTCAGCTGGTCTACACGCCGAAGTTGAGCTTTACGTCTTGGGTCAACTACAAGCTGCCCGATGGCTTGTTGCAGGGCCTGAGCCTGGGCGGTGGCGCGCGCTACACCGCCAGCCAGACCACGCAGGTCAATAACGGCGCGGCGCCTGTGATCGGCATAGCCGGCATCCCGAGCTACTGGGTGTTCGACGCGATGGCGGCCTATGAGATCAACAAGAACCTCGGCCTGCAGTTCAATGTGTCCAACCTGGCCGACAAGTTCTATCTGGCCGCGGTCAACAACGGGCGCAACCGCTTCACGCTGGGCGCGCCGCGCAGCATGGGCCTGGCGCTGAATCTCAAGTACTGATCAAGCAAGACTAGAAAAGGGCAGGGCGACGATGTTGCTGCATATCCAGGGCGTGCTGACGGCCGCCGAAGTGGGCGAGTTCCGTGAACGTTTGCTGAACGAGGGCGAGTGGGGCGATGGCCGCGCGACGGTGGGAGCCTTGGGTGCGCAGGTCAAGCGCAACCAGCAGCTCAAGCCCGGCTCGGCCTTGGCGGTGGAACTGGGTCAGCTGATCCAGCAGCGGCTGAAGGCTCATGCGCAGTTCTTCTCTGCGGCCTTGCCTTTGCGCATGCTCAGCCCCTTGTTCAACCGCTATGCCGGCGGCGAGCATTACGGCCTGCATGTGGACGGCGCGGTGATGAGTCAAATGGGCAGCCATCAGCCGCTGCGCAGCGATGTGTCGAGCACGCTGTTCCTGTGCGAGCCGGATGACTATGTCGGCGGCGAGTTGGTGGTGCAGGACAGCTATGGCAGCCATGAGGTCAAGCTGCCTGCGGGCGACTTGGTCTTGTACCCGTCGACCAGCTTGCATCAGGTGATGCCGGTGAGCTCGGGCGAACGCATCGCCGCCTTTTTCTGGACCCAGAGCATGGTGCGCGACGACGGCCGCCGCGCGATGCTCTATCAGCTCGATCAAAGCATTCAGAGCCTGCGCGCTCGCTTTGGCGAGATTGACGAGGCCGTCAGTTTGAGCGGCCACTATCACAACCTCTTGCGGCAATGGGCCGAGACATGAGCGCTACTGCCTATATTGCCGGCGAGCCAGCGCCGACAAAAGCGCAGGCCAAGAGCCGGGCCGCCTACCTGAAGCAATTGCACCTGTGGCATTGGGTCAGCAGCGCAATCAGCCTGGTGGCGCTGCTGATGTTCAGCGTCACGGGGCTAACGCTGAATAATGCCGGCTTGTTTGAATCCAAGGCAAGGATTTCGAGCGGGCAGGCGCAGTTGCCCGACGCGGTGCTGCGGGCCACGCTGGTGGCTGCACATTCGGGCACCAAGAAGTCCGAGTTGCCGCCGCCCTTGCAATATTGGTTGCGCCAGCAATGGGACTTCAAGACCGAAGGCCTTTTGGCCGAATGGGCGCCTGACGAACTCTATTTGTCCCTGCCACGCCCCGGCGGCGACGCCTGGCTGCGCATCGCCTTGCCCAGTGGTGAGGCCGAGTTCGAGCGCAGCGAGCGCGGCGCCGTCGCCTATCTGAATGATCTGCACAAAGGGCGCCATACCGGCCAGGTCTGGAGCTGGTTCATCGATCTGTTCGCCGTCGCCAGCCTGCTTTTTGCGATCACCGGCTTGTTGATTCTGAAGATGCACGCGGCCAAGCGCCGCAGCGTCTGGCCCCTGGTGGCCGCAGGTTTGCTGCTGCCGGTCGTCTTGCTACTTGTATTTGTTCATTGAACTTTCTCCATGCAAAACAAACTTCTTCTTTCCTACACGGTCTTGCTTGCCAGTGCGAGCACCGCGCTGCCCGCCTGGGCCGCCGAAGTGCAGCTCAGTCTGGAGCTGCCGCGCCTCAATGTGGCCGAATACCACCGCCCTTATGTGGCGATATGGGCCGAGCGGGCCGGCGAGCCCGCCACCAGTCTGGCGGTCTGGTATGACCAGAAAAAGGCCAATAACGCCGGCGCCAAATGGCTGCCCGATATGCGCCAGTGGTGGCGCAAGAGCGGCCGCGATCTCAGCATGCCGATGGACGGCGTCAGCGGCGCCACCCGCCCGGTGGGCGAACACAAAGTCGACCTGAGCAAGAGCCTGGGGCGCCTGCCCGCCGGCAAATATGAGCTGGTGGTGGAAGTCGCCCGCGAGGGCGGCGGCCGCGAGGTTCAGCGCTTGGCCCTGCAGTTGCCGATTGCTTCAGCTTCGCAGGTCAGCGTGCAGGGCGAGCATGAGTTGGGCGCCTTGTCTTTGTCGGTCAAACCTTGAGGGGAATACATATGAAACTATCCATCACAGCGCTTGGCTTGGCCGGTTTGGCTCTGCTTGCGGCCGGCACAGCGCAAGCGCACCGCACCTGGCTGCTGCCCCAAACAGCGCATATCAACGCGGCAGCCGGCGCCAAGCCGACGCTGGTCAGCATCGATGCGGTCGCCTCCGAGGAGTTGTTCGAATACGAGATCGGCCTGCAACTGGGGCAAGTGCTGGTGCTCGGACCTGACGGCAAGGCGCTAACGCCCGAGCCTGCCGTCACGGCGCGCAACCGGACTAGCTTCGATGTCAAGCTCGAACAGGTCGGAACCTACCGCATCAGCAACAACGCCGAGTCGGTGTTCGCCAGCTACAAGCTGGGCGGCGACACCAAGCGCTGGCGCGGCAAGCCGTCTGAGATGGCCGCGCAGATCCCGGCCGAGGCCCAGGAACTGCAAGTCACGCGCACCTGGATGCTCAGCGAGACCTTTGTCAGCAAGGAGCGAGCCGGCCTGCCGCCCGCTCAGCCCGGCAGCGAGGGTCTGGCCCTGCAAGCCTTGACGCCGGTCACCGATCTCTCCAATGGCGACGCCGTGCATCTGCGCCTGCTGCTTGACGGCAAGCCGCTGCCGGATGCGACCGTGACCGTCTTGCGCGGCGGCAGTCGCTACCGCTACAAGCTCGGCGAGCTGACGCTGAAAACCGACGCACAGGGCGAGTTGAAAATCACCTGGGCCGAGCCCGGTCGCTATTGGCTGGGCTTGGGTCACGAATCGGCCGCCACGGCCGAGCAGCCTGCCAAGCGCTACCGTTACAGCGCCACTTTTGAGGTACTGCCCAAGTAAGAACTTATCCGTGAATAGCCGGGGTCGGCGCGGCGGTCGCTTTGAACGCATGGCGTTGTTGCAAATGCTCGCGATACCAGCGGGTATCGCTGCGCTTTGCGCCTAGCCCTGCGCCCAAATCACCTCGCCTCCCTCAGCCCTTCTATTCACGGACAAGTTCTAAATCGCGATGACCCTAACGATGGAAAGGCGCGTGCTGCTGCCCGCGCGGATTGACCCGGTTACGCCCGTCCTGGGCGAGCAGCTTTATGCACTCGACGGCCTGAGCATGGGGACCCGTTGGAACGTCAAGTTCTATGGGCCGCGTGCGCTGGACTGCGCGCCGGTGCGGCGCGGTCTGGAGGCCCGGCTGGCCGAGGTGGTGGCGCGCATGAGCCCCTGGGAGCCGGATTCGGATGTGTGTCGCTTCGGGCGAGCTCAACCGGCCAGCTGGGTCGCCATTTCTCCGGCTTGCGCCCAGGTCTTGATCATGGCCTTAGACGTGGCGCGGGCCAGCGGCGGCGCCTTTGATCCGACGGCGGCGGCCTTGGTGCGGGCATGGGGTTTTGGCGCCGGTCTGCGCCATGACGCGCCGGGCTTTGTGCCGCCAGCCGGCGTGCAAGCGCCTGCCAACATCGGTTGGCAAGACCTGACCCTGCGTGAAGCCAGCGGCGACTTTGAAGTCTGGCAGCCGGGCGGCCTGGAACTGGATCTGTGCGGCATCGCCAAGGGCTTTGCGGTCGATCAACTGGCCGATTTCTTGCTCGACTGTGGCCTCGTTCACCATCTGGTCGAGGTCGGTGGTGAGCTGCGCGGCAGCGGCCTCAAGCCCAATGGCCAGCCCTGGTGGGTGCAGCTTGAAGGCGTGCCCGGCGCCAATGGGTTGAGGGACATGGCGCTGGCTTTGCATGGGCTGTCGGTGGCCACCAGCGGCGACTACCGGCACATCTTCGTCGACGCGCAAGGACTGCGTCGCTCACACACCATGGACCCGCGCAGCGGCGAGCCGATCGGGCATGGCCTGGCCAGCGTCAGCGTGCTGCATCCGAGCTGCTGTTTGGCCGATGCTTGGGCGACCGCCTTGCTGGTCTTGGGGCCTACTGCCGGACCGACCTTGGCGGCGCAACTCGGGTTGGCTGCCCTGTTTGTGTTGAGGGAGCCGAACTGGCGGGAGGTTCTCAGTCCGGCCTTGCAAGGCTTGACGGCAGAGTAAGGTTCGCGTCGCTGGGTGCAAACAATCGCGTTCAGCGTGGGTGTCCGTGCTTGCTCGTTGATGCGCAGGTGCCGATGATCTTTGCTAGCTCGGGGGGGGCGACTGCAAGGTGCCCGTTGCAGTCGCCCATCAAGCGAGATCGCCCGACGCCGGAAGGCTGGAAGCCGACCACCGTGATGGGCCGCTTCCTGGAAGGCCAAATTCAGACCCGACTGCGCTGTCAGCCGTCTTTGAACTCCGCCTCGATGACCTCGCGCAACTCATGCTCCTCGAATGGCTTTGCCAGATAGCCAGCGGGCTTTGCGAGTTGGGCTCTTGCCCTATCCGCATCGCCAGAAAAGGCGCTTAGGAAAGCCGTGGCTATATCAAACTGTGTGCGGATGCCCTGGGCCGCGGCAATACCATCCATGGCACTGCCCAGGTGCACGTCCATCAGCACCAGGTCGGGCCGTAACTCTCCAGCCATCTCAATGGCCTGCTCGCCAGTGCCCGCCGGGCCAAGCGGTTCGTAGCACAGGTCGCAGAGTTGCATGGCAATATCGCGGGCAATGAGCCGTTCGTCTTCGACAACCAGATTTTTGCGTTTGATCATGGCGGCATCACCAGTGCTGCTGGTGCTTGCACGGCAAACACAACGCTGAACCGAGCGCCCGCACCGGGTACCGCGTCTATCACCAAGGTGCCGCCGAGCTGTTGGCTCAGGTCAGTTACCAGTTGCAGGCCGAGCGAGGCTTTGCGCTTGTTGTCAAAGTCTGGGGCCAGGCCCACACCGGTGTCGCTCACCCCCAAGCACCAGCGGCCATCCGGTGGGTTGCCTTGGTCGCTTGCTGGTTGCAACGCCACGCTTACTTCACCTGCTCGTCCCTCGGGAAAAGCATGTTTCAGGCAATTGGCGATCAACTCGTTGAGCAGTAGCCCCGCCGCCGTGGCTTGGTCCATGCATGACTGCACCGAGCCCAGGCTCAAAGTGAGCCGCACCGCGTCGCGGTGTAGCTCTTGAGTCTTGAACGCCTGCGTCGCTACTCGACTCAGAAATACCCCTAAATCCACTGACGCAAAAGTACCAGAGCGGTACAGGGACTCATGCAGTTCCGCCATGGTGCGGATACGACCGCGCATGTACCCGAGCACTTCCTTGGTGTCGGCTACCAAGCTGCGACCGGCCTCCAGGCGCAGCAGGCTGTTGATGACTTGCAGGTTGTTCTTGACGCGATGGTGGACTTCTTTGAGCAGGGCGTCTTTGTCAAGCAAGGATTGCTGCAGATCGACCTCAGTCCGCTTGCGCTCGGTGATGTCCTGCACCGTGCCGACGATGTGGGTGGGTCGGTTCTCGGCGTCATCAATCCGCCCGCCACGACCACTGAGAAGCCGGACCGTGCCGTCGGGCCAGACGCAGCGAAACTCAAGCTCAGCAGGCTGTTCTCCCGCACCGCAGGCGCGCACCCATTCCTTCATTGTCGGACGGTCTTCAGGATGAATCAGATTGACCAGCGCCTCAATGGTCGGGATGAAGGTTTTCGGTGAGACGCCGTAAACGCGATACGTCTCGTCCGTCCATTTGATCGGGCCGGTGAAAGCCCAGGACCAACTGCCAATACGGGCAATGCGTTGGGACTCCAACAGGAGACGCTCTTTCTCCTGCAATACCGCCTCCGCCTCCTTGCGCTCGGTGACGTCGCTGTTGGTTCCGATCATGCGCAGCGGCCGCCCCTCGTCATCCCTTTGAACAACCAGGCCGCGCCCGAGCATCCATTTGGTGCTGCCATCCTTGCAAATGACGCGGTGTTCGTTGGCATAGTGCGGCGTCTGTGCATCCAGGTGCGCTTGCACTTGCGCCAGCACGCGGCTTTTGTCCTCTGGATGCAGGTGGGAGCTCCATACATGCGGGTCGCGGCCCGCCGCCTCGTTTTCCAGGCCCAGCATGGCCAGCCAGCGCGCGCTGTAGAAAACATGGTTGTTTTGAATGTCCCAGTCCCACAAGCCGTCCCCCGAGCCTTCAATGGCAAACCGCCAGCGGTATTCACTCTCCCGCAGGTTTTCTTCGGTCTTCTTGCGCTTGGTGATGTCGCGAAGGATGACCGTGTAAACCTTCTCGCCGTCGATCTCGATAAATGAAATTGAGGCTTCTATGGGGAATTCCTCGCCATTGGAACGCAATCCAACAAGCTGCCCAAGATTACCCATACGACGCGTGGTTTGGCTTTGTTCACCAAAAGCGTGTACATGCTTGCTATGTACTTCACGAAACCGGGATGGTATGAATTGCTCAATAGAACGCCCCATGGCCTCTTCGACCGGCACCCCGAATGTCTCTGCCGCTGCTGGGTTATATAGAACCACATCCATATTGGCATCAATGGAGATGATGGCGTCCATTGACCCATCAACCAACCCCTGAATCCGCCGAGCCGCCTTTATCTGAGCCTGGAATAAAGCCAGTACCTGAGCCCGCTTCAGTTCATCAATGCTGCTGATCACGACATGCAGCAGCACACCACCGTTTTCATCCTGCGCGACCGTGGCCGCAAAATGAACCCAATGTTGGTCCCCGTTAGACTTGATAACTCGCAGCTCACACGCATTGGGTTCACCCGTCTTGAGGAGCTTCTGCTGCATCAGGTCGTAAATGTCCGAGTTTTGTCCGAACATGAACTTTTTAATTGGCTGCTTTATCAGTGCATTGCGTGCCACACCCAGCAGAGTCGCCATGGTCAGGTTAGCTTGTTGGATCACACCGTTTTCACTAATGGTGCAGTAACCTACTGGCGCAGAGTCGTACAAATCGACATAGCCTGCTTGATCCTTCGCTTGGCGCAGTTCCTCGTTTCGCAACTCCAACTCAATCTGGCGTAGCTGCAATTCGTGCAACGCCAGCTTTATCATTTCGGGCGATTGCGGTTGGAGCTTATCTGCCCGTTCTTGCAGAATAGCCTCGGCCCGTTGACGCAGGACTGATGCAGCATTTGCGGGATCGACCTGCAAGGCAGAATTGGAATTTTCCTGCTGATGGTTATTTGTGCTCATGGTCGCCCTGCGGTGCGCTTATTGACAAACGTCTTAATTATGCCGATCGAAGAATTCGTATGTTGGTTTCCGATCTGACGAAATTCAAATTCCAATACTGCGCCGCCGTGAGTAATAGGTTTCTGGCAGCCAAATCCAATAGCTGTGTGACCGGAGTGAGTCTTCTAGAGCCATTCACGGCCAAATCCCCAACAACTTCTATCGCGGTGCGCGGTGCAAAGGCGGCGCTTTCCTGTGGGTGTAAGTCCCACTCGGTCACGAGTCCGACTGAAGTAAATGTCAAGTGTCGGGCAAGCCAATTGAACTTCCGAAAGACCGGAATCGCTGCATCCTCGACTTAGATGTCGGCACTTTGGACGCCCGCAACGGGCACGGAGTTGACCTCCAGATTCGGCGAGTGATCGAAAAAAGTCGGCCGTGTACTTTCCGCCAAGCGAGCGTGGCAGCCCCCATTGAATCCTCCGGAAAACACAGAAGATCGGGTCGCGACCGCATCATGCCACCATGGTTGAATCGCGCCATTGTCTACTTGTATTGGTCGCTAGCAAGGAGACTGCTGCGTGACCGCGATGCCGACTTGACCGGCTGTATCAGCCCAGCAGCCCCGCCAGCAGCAACGACTTCCACGCGATCACCCAGCAAACCGCCAGGCCAGGTAAATAGAGCACCGTGCGCCAAGGCTGCAAGCCCAGCAAGAAGACAACCGTGTGGGCGTAGCGCAGCAGCACATAGGCACCGAACAACTGCGCGGCAGATTCGGCCGGGGCGCCAAGCAGCGTATAGGCGAACGCTAACGCAAAAAACAGCGGCAGGTTCTCGGTGTCATTGCGCCAGACATTGGCGCAGCGGCGCACAAAGTCGGCCTCGGCATCCGCCGTCCGCCTTCGCATCAGGCGCGCATCTTCCGGGATCGGGTAGATGCCGGCGCGCACGCGGCTGACTACCTGCAGCACGCTGATCAGCGTGGTTTTGGTGAACAGCGCCACCAGCGCCAGCGTGAAAGCGGGCAGGGCGGTGTAAGCGAGTACGGATGAGCTCATATTGGTTTTCCGATACAAAAATTTTGGAGCCTGGAGCCTGCCGTGCCTCCTAGATGCTGCGCCATGTTTTGCTGGCTTCGTCGAAGCGGTGCGTCAGCATGAAGCGGGCGGTTTCGAGCTGCATTTGATGGCGGCCGAGCCGACTCATCACTCGGGGTGCGCCCTCGACAGCGACCCATGCGCCTCGGTTTTCTTCCCAGCGATTCGTTTGCAGGAATTGCTCCCGGCTGGCGATGGCCGCTTCGCGTGAACTCGGGGCTTTGGGCAGGTCCATGCCGGGTTTGAGCCGCCATACGCTGTTGATCGAATCCCAGTCGTGCATGGCCAAATGGGCTTCGGTCTCCTGGATGACTTGTTGGCGGCTGAGGACTTTTTCCTGCACCTGTGCCTGGGCCAGCGTCGGCGCGGTCAGGGAGATCAGCAGGGCGCTCAGCAGCAGGGACGGAATGTGATGTGTGTTCATGATGATTCTTTCTATGCGAGTAAATAATCGACCAGTTGCGGGTCACCGCTGTTTCGGCTGCGTTCAAGAAAAGTAGGTCAAGATCAGGTCGGCGATCAAGGCGGCGTCTTCCTCGAGGGCGAAATGCCCGGTGTCGAGGTGGTGGATGGCGAGGTCTGGCAGGTCGCGGCCATAGGCGTCCGCGCCGGCGGGAGTGAATAGCGGGTCGCCATCGCCCCAGACCACCAGCGTCTTCGGTTGCTGCTCGCGCAGATAGGCCTGCCATTGCGGGTATTTGGCGAGGTTGTTCTGATAGTCGCGAAACAGCGCCATCTGCGCCTGCGCGCTGCCCGGTCGGCTCAGCAAGGCGGTGTCATGGGTCCAGGTGCGGGGGTCAAGATCGGCCGGCTTGCGGCTGCCCGCCGCGTATTGGTATTGCACCGTCGCGGGTGCCAGCAACTGGCTCACGCCGCGCTCGTCTTTGCTTTGCCACAGCGCCATAAAGGCCTCGCTTGTGAGGCGGCTGATGCCCTCGACATAGCTGTTGGCGTTTTGTATCACCAGGCCCAACACGGCCTGCGGCTTGGCCGTCGCCAGACGCAGCCCGATCGGGCCGCCGTAGTCCTGCATATAGAGGTAGTAGCGATCAAGCCCGAGTTGCTGCAGCAGCGCTTCGACATGTTCGGCCAGGTGGTCAAAGCTGTATTCAAAGTCGCCGGGCTGTGGTGCTGCCGAGTCTCCGAAGCCGACATAGTCGGGCGCAATCACATGAAAGCGCTCGGCCAGCAGCGGCAGCAGATTGCGGTACATGAAGGAGCTGCTGGGGAAGCCGTGCAAGAGCACAAAGGTGGGATTCTTGCGGTCGCCGGCTTCGCGGTAGGCGATGTTCAGGCCCTTGACCTGTGCATGCCGCAAAACAGCGCTGTTCGTAGCTGCTTCGGCTGGATGGCTGGCGTGGGTTGTGAGCGTGGTGGCTGACATCAAGGACTCCGGGTGGGAAGGAACGATGTCAGTGTCCGTTTGGCCGTGGTTTTGCGAAAGTGGCTAAAATGACATTGTTATGTCTTTTTTGGACAAGTCATGAATTCCCCCAAACAGGTTTCGGTGGGCATCCTGGTCTACCCGGGCTGCCTGCCCAGTGGCGCGGTGGGCCCGGCCGATGTGTTCCGCATTGCCAATACCCTGGCGCGGATTCGCCCGGCCACGCAGCGGGTTTCGTTCGAGCTCGAGTGGCTGACGGCGCGCAGCAAAAGCTTTGCCCTCGGCGGCTTGAGTTTCGAGCTCAAACCGCTGCAGCGCAGCCGCCCGGACGTGCTGCTCTTGCCGGGCATTTATCACGACAATGTGCGCGACTTGGCGACGGTCATCGAGGCGGCGGGTGAGGAGCAAAAGGTCTTGCAGGGTCTTGAGGCCGAGCTTCCCTTGATAGCGTCCGCCTGTTCGAGTACCTGCTTGCTGGCCGCTGCGGGCCTGCTCGACGGACATAGGGCCACCACCAGCTGGTGGTTGAGTGCCTTCTTCCGCAGCCATTACCCGCTGGTGGAGCTGGATGCGGAGCAGTTGCTGGTGCATGACCGCGGCTTTGTTTCCTCCGGCGGCATCACCTCCTACTTTGACCTGGCGCTGTGGCTAATCGCTTACTTCGGCGGTGAAGACCTGCGCCAGCAAACGGCGCGGGTGCTGGTGATGGATGCGCAGCGCGCCTCCCAAGCACCTTATATCGCCAGCGCGATGATAGAAGGCGCCGGTCATGTCGTGATCGAACGCGCCCGCGCTTGGCTGACCGAGCGCTTGGCCCAGGACTGGACGCTGCCCGAGCTGGCCGCCTACTGCAACACCAGCCCGCGCACGCTGCTGCGCCGCTTCCATCTGGTGCAGGGCTGCACGCCGATTCAATATGTGCAGCAGTTGCGGGTGGAGCGCGCGCGTGGGCTGCTGGAGTCCACCCAACTGTCCTTGCAAGACATCACGCTGCGCTGCGGCTACGAGGATGTATCGACCTTCAGCAAGGTCTTCAAACGCTGGGCCCAGTTGACGCCGCGCGACTACCGCAATCGCTTTGGACTGCGGGTCTGAGTCAATGGAAAATGTGGACCGATGCTGGCTCAGAGGGTGAGAACTTTTGTAGCGAGCGGTCGTCAGGCTAGGCGGACGGAGCGCAGGAACCGGAACGTACTCCATGTACGTGAGGATTCCGAGCATCCGGCCAACGACGCATGGCGGCCGCGCAGTAAAAAGTTCTCACCCTCTCAGTCCGGCTGAAGCACCACGCGGTCACGGCCCTTGTGCTTGGCCTCATACAGCGCCCGATCCGCGCGGCGCAATACCTGTTCCCGGTCTTGGTCCGAGGCCAGCCAGCCCGACACGCCAAAGCTGGCGTGCAGGGCAATCTTCTCGCCGCTCGGCGCCATGAGCTCCAGCCTCGCAATCGCGGCCCGCAGCCGCTCCGCCTTGGGCAGGCCTTCGGACGCCATCTGCGCCTCGGGCATCAGGATCAAGAACTCTTCGCCACCGACACGGCTGACATGGTCGGAGTCGCGTGCGCTGGCCCGCAAGGCCCGCGCTACCGCAATCAAGGCCTGGTCGCCTAAGGCGTGGCCATAGCGGTCATTGATGCTTTTGAAATGGTCGACATCCGCGCTGATCACCACGAACGGTTTGCCGTAGCGCTGCGAGCGGTCCCACTCCAGTTGCAGCCTTTGGGCCAT
Organism: Roseateles oligotrophus; assembly: GCF_025717515.1. Lineage (GTDB taxonomy): Bacteria > Pseudomonadota > Gammaproteobacteria > Burkholderiales > Burkholderiaceae_C > Paucibacter_A > Paucibacter_A oligotrophus. Next base: position 103,137 of record NZ_JAJIRN010000006.1, on the reverse strand, counting down.
GGCGCGGCGGTTGGGCAGGCCGGTCAGCACATCGTGGGTGGCCTGGCGTTGCAGGCTTTGCTGCATTCTGAAGCCGACCAGAAATAAAAAAAGATAGTTGAACGCTGCCGCGCTGACCAGCGTCACCACCCAGATGGCCATCGGCAGTTCCCCTTTTTGCGCGCTGATGACGGGCGCCCTGCCCAACAGGCCGAGGATCAGGAAATAGCCATTCATGCCGATCAAAATCAGCGAAGGCAAGGTGGCTGCGACGGCCAGGCGCAAGCCGAATTCGCGCATGAAGGCCGGCCTCGATTGCACAAAGCCGCCGACGATCACGACGATGTTGAAGAAGCCCGCGACTGCCAAGCGCGAGGCTGTGTCAGACGGGCCGACCCACCCCAGGCCCATGGCGGCCGCGCCAGCGAGGGCTATGGATAGACGGTCATTCGGGCGCAGCCCCAGAAAAAGCAGCACCCCTCGGCTTGCCAGCATGAGACTCAGCAGCGAGGCCGCGCTGGAACCCGTGTGCGTGAGCCATATAGGGCCATCGGGGCGCCAGCCGAGCAAGGCGACCGAGCCGGCGCTGGCCAGGGCATAGCCCATCCACTGCAAAATGGCGCGTCGCTCGTCCTTCAGCGCTGCGCTGGCCAAGGCCCAAAGCAGCACATACAGGGCAAGTTGGAGGCTGACGAGCAAGGGCATTGACTAAGCGTCCGAAGCGGCCGAGACCGCGTTTCGATGATCGCGATGGCTGGGCCGGCGATGGGTGTTGGCGGTGTGGTGTAAGGCGTGCAACTTTACCCCCATCCATTCGAATGAAGTGTTATGCGTGAATTTCACTGGCAGGTCACGCTACCATCGCAGCGGTTTTCGCTACGAGTCAAATCAGCAACGATGAATTCTCTATTCAATGCCAGGCCTTGTTGGCCCTTGCCCGCTTTGCCCGCCTTGTTTGCTTTGTGGTTGACGGCTTGCTCGACGCCTCTTCCTCAGGTTCCCGCGACTGTTCAAGTGCCGGCGGCGAGTCCGACTGCCGTAGCGGCTAGCTCCACCATACCCGTACAACCCGAAGGCCCCAGCGGCTGGAGCCAAAAGCCCGGTTGGGCCGCACAGCGCTTCGCGGTCGCCGCCGCCCACCCGCTGGCGGCGGATGCCGGCTACGAGATGCTGCGTGCCGGCGGCAGCGCCTTGGATGCTGCCATCGCCACCCAGTTGGTGCTGACTCTGGTCGAGCCGCAATCCAGCGGCATTGCCGGTGGCGCTTTCTTGATGCATTGGGACGGCCGACAAGTCGTTGCGCTGGACGGCCGCGAGACCGCACCGGCCGCCGCCGACGAGCGGCTGTTCCTGAAGCCCGACGGGCAAACGATGAACTATGTCCAGGCGGTGGTCGGTGGCCGCTCGGTCGGTACGCCGGGTCTGCTGCGCATGCTGGAGCAGGCGCATGTCAAGTACGGCAAGCTGCCCTGGGCGCGGCTGTTCGAGCCGGCCATCAGGCTGAGCGAGAACGGCTTCGAGCTTGGCAGCCGTATGCATCAAATGCTCAGTGGCGACCCGCAGATCAAGCGCGACCCGCAGGCCGCCAAGTACTTTTTCGATGCGGCCGGGGCGCCATTGCCGGTGGGTACGCTGCTGCGCAACCCCGCCCTGGCCGAGGTCTTGAGAAAGGTGGCCAAAGGTGGTTCCGAGGCCTTTATGCGCGGCCCGGTCGCGGCCGACATCGTGCGCCGGGTGCGCGGCCACGCCAGTAATCCGGGCTTGCTGAGCGAGGCCGATATGGCCGGCTATAGCCCCAAGTGGCGCGAGCCAATGTGTAGCGATTGGCGCGAAACCTGGCGGGTTTGTGGCTTCCCGCCGCCTTCGTCGGGCCACCTTGCCGTGATGCAGATGCTGGGTATGACGGCGCAGCAAAGCGCCGCGCAGTCGCTGGATGCGGGCCTGCCGAGCGCCGCTTGGCTCAACCGTTACGCGCAGGCCGCCAATCTGGCCTTTGCCGACCGCGCTCAGTTCGTCGCCGACCCCGATTTTGTGGCCGCACCCGGTGGCGATTGGGCCAGCTTGTTGGCGCCCGACTATCTGCGTCAACGCGCTGCCCTGATCGGCCCGCGCAGCAGCGGGGTGGCCAAGCCCGGCCAGCCGGGGCTGCTCAAAACCGCCTATGCCCCGCAGGCTGCACAGCCCGAGTACGGCACCAGCCACATCAGCGTGGTCGACGCCGAAGGGCGGGCGGTGTCGATGACGACGACGGTGGAGTCGGTGTTTGGCTCGCGCATCATGAGTGACGGCGGGACCGGTCTGGTCGGCGGATTCTTGCTGAATAACCAGCTGACCGACTTCGCGCTGAATCCGCGCGACGCCGCCGGTCAGCCGGTCGCGAATCGCTTGGAGCCGGGCAAGCGGCCGCGCTCCAGCATGGCGCCGACCCTGGTGTTCGACCGCCGCGACGGGCGCTTGTTGATGAGCTTGGGATCGCCCGGCGGTGCGGCCATCATTCACTATGTCGCCAAGATGCTTATCGCCACCCATGATTGGGAGATGAATGTGCAAGAGGCGATCTCGCTGCCCAATTTCGGCGCCTTCAATGGGCCAACGCTGCTGGAACCCAATCTGTTCCCGGCCGGCACCGCGGCCGGCCTGCGGGCCTTGGGCCATGAGGTGGTCGAGCGCGACTTGACCAGTGGCTCGCAAGCCATCATGCGCCGGCCCGCAAAGGACGGTGGCGGCTGGCTGGGCGGCGCCGACCCGCGCCGTGAAGGCGTGGTGCGCGGCGACTAACTCGCGCCGACCAGGCTGCGCAGCTGGCGCAGCAGGCCCGGCTGGCGCCCCGTCAGCTGGGCGCTGATGGCGGCCCTCACAGGCGGCAAGGCTTGAGCGGCTTGCAGCACGCCGCGGCGCAGCAGGCGGGCGGCCGGGCGCTCGTCGGTGAAGAGCTTGACCACCGCATTGGTGCCCTGGTAGATCGCCCAGGTATTGCGCCGGTGCTCGCTGGCATAACGCTGAAGTGCTGCGGAGCCGCCCAAATCCTGGCCCTTCTTTTTGGCCTCGGCCAAGAGGCCGGCCAGCAAGCTCAGGCCGTACAAGCCGAAGTTATAGCCATGCGCGGTGACCGGGTGCATGCCGACGGCCGCGTCGCCGACCAGGGCCAGGCGCTGGGCGGCAAAGCGGTGCGCGTAGGTGGCCACCAGCGGGTAGAGATGGCGAGCGCCGACCGGCTCAAGATCACCCAGCCGGCCGCGCAATTCGCTGCTCACCCATTGCATGAACTGCGCCTCGTCCCAGGCCATCATGGCCGTGGCCCGGTCGGCCGGCAGCGTCAGCACCAGCGAGCTGCAATCGCCATTGAGCGGCAAGATCGCCAAGGTGTGGCCGTAGTGAAAACACTCGAGCGCGATGCCTTGGTTGGCTTGTGCGTGCTTGATACGGCAGACGATCACGCTGCGGCCGAAGTCGCGCATCTGCGCCCCGACGCCGGCCTGGCGGCGGATGTTTGAGAAGCGGCTGTCGGCGGCAATCAGCAACTGGGCCGTCAAGCGTTCACCGCCGCTCAGCGTGAGGCTGGCCGCTTCTGCCCCGATCTCGAGGCCGCAGACGCGGCTGTCGGCGCGGATCGTGATCAAGCCCTGCCGCTTCAGCGCGCCTTGATAGGCCACCCTGCGCAGCCAATGGTTGGACACCAGACTGCCCAGCACCTCGCGGCCCGAGCCCTCGGCGTCGAAGGCCAGGTGATCCGGGCTGTCGCCATTGAAGACATGGGCGCGGCGCAGCGGCGCAATTTCGGCGGCCGGCAAGTCCTGCCATTGGCCCAAAGCCTGCAGGATGGCGATGCCTTTGTGCGTGAGGGCAATCTCGCGGCCGTCTTCGGCCGGCTGCTCGATCGAGGCGAGGCTATTGGCCTCCAGCACGCAACTGGCGATGCCGGCATCCGCCAGCGCGCAAGCCATGCCGAGACCGGCCGGGCCGGCGCCGACGATCAAGACTTCTTGCGGGGCCTGAGGTGAAATATTCGAATGGCTGACTGATTGCATGCGCGTGGCCCAGATTGGCTAAGCCCGCAAGGGTAGCCGGCCACGCCCATGCAAGCCTTGACCTGGGTCAGCGCTTCTTCACGGCGATCAGGCTGGCGACGCCGATGGCGGCGAACAGCAGGCCGCTCCAGACCTCGTAAGGCAGGCCCAGCAAACGGTAGGCGGCAGCCTCGCTGCAAGAGGCCGTGACCATGAAGACGGAGGGCAGCAGGGTTTCCAGATCAAGCGCGCTCAGCAAACGGTCGGCGAAGGTCATGTCGCAGGACGCGAGTTTGGCGGCGACCTCATGCTGGAAGGCGGCCGCAGCCACCCCCGCCACGCCCAGACCGGCGATCAAGATCAGGCCGGCCCTGCGAATGCTGCGATGGCGTCTGAGCAACCATCCCAGCCCGGCCACCAGGCCGATCAACAAGAACACGCCGCGCTGCATCACGCACCAGGGGCAAGGCTTGACCCCGAATTGATGCTGGGCCACCAAGGCGGCGGCGACGGCTGCGAGGCTGATGAAGAAGATGGCGGCGAGCGCCTGGGCCGGGAATCTGGAACGTTTGAGGAACATCAGTCGGCCGCCACTTCCGCGATCAGATCGATCTCGACGCAAGCGCCCATCGGGTTTTGCGCGACGCCAAAAGCGCTGCGGGCATGGGCGCCGATAGCGGGGCCGAAGACCTCGGCCAGCAACTCGGAGCAGCCATTGGTGACCAGGTGCTGCTCGGTGAAGTCACCGGTGCTGTTGACCAAGCTCATCAGCTTGACGATGCGGGTGACCTTGTTCAAATCGCCCAAAGCGGCGTGCAAGGTGCCCATCAGGTCGATCGCGATCGCGCGTGCGGCAGCTTTGCCGGTGGCGGTGTCGACATCGCGGCCGAGTTGGCCGGTCCAGACCTTGCCGTCTTTTTTGGCCAGATGGCCGGACAGGAAAATCAGATTACCCGTGCGCACAAACGGCACATAGGCCGCAACCGGCACCGCCAGCGGCGGCAACTCGATACCCAGGGTCTGAAGCTTGCTGTAGATGGGGGTGGCGTTCATGGGGTGGACTCGCGTTGATTGACTGGCTCTGCCGCCAGTGTATGGGTAGGATCAGGTGGCGCGCATCCTACACCGAGCCGACTCGGCGCCGAGCAAGGCAAGCCGAGCAAGCCGCGTCGCATTGCCCCCTATGGCACATAAATCAGAAGCCATCCATCTAGCCCTGCCGGCCGCCGCATGGCTGTTGGGCCTGAGCCTGCTGCAGCAATGCGCCCGTTTACCCAGCGCCGCCGAATACCTGTGCTTGCTGCTGCTCATGCTGGGCGCAGCCTGGGCTTGGCGCCGCTTGCTGGCAACGGCGATCACCCCGGCCGCGCTTTGCCTGGCGCTGGCCGTCGGCTTGCTGGCCTTTGTGCAGGCCGCTTGGCGGTCCGAGTTGCGCCTGAGCGAGAGCTTGCCCGCGGCCTGGGAGGGCCGTGATGTGCTGGTGCTGGGCCGGGTCGACTCGCTGCCAATCGCGACGCAAGGCATGTTCGGCGCGGCGGGTTGGCGCTTTGAGTTCGAGGTCGAGGAGGCTTTCGCCGGTGCCACGCGGCAATCACCCGCTTTGCGCTTGCCGCCGCGCTTGGCGCTGGCCTGGTATGCGCAGGGCGACGACGCGGCCGCGCCGCTGCTGCGCGCCGGCGAACGCTGGCAACTGCTGCTGCGCCTGAAGCGCCCGCATGGTTTGATGAACCCCTATGCCTTCGACTTTGAATTCTGGATGTTCGAGCAGGGCCTGCGCGCCAGCGGCGTGGTGCGGCCGATGGGCGGCCTGCGGCTGGCGGCCGCGCCTTGGTGGTCGCTGAATGCCTGGCGCTCGGGTCTGCGTGAAGCCTTGATGCGGCGCGTGCCCGACAAGACCCATGCCGGCATCCTGGCCGCCCTGAGTCTGGGCGATCAGGCGGCGATTGCCTCGGCCGACTGGGCGCTGTTCCGGGCCACCGGCGTCAGCCATTTGCTCAGCGTCAGTGGCTTGCACGTGACCATGTTTGCCTGGGCCGCGCAATGGCTGCTCGCCTGGGGTTGGCGGCGCAGCGCGCGCCTATGCCTGCGTTGGCCGGCGCCGAATATCGCACGCTGGGCGGGCGTGCTGGCGGCCCTGGCCTATGCCTTGTTTTCCGGCTGGGGCGTGCCGGCGCAGCGCACCGTCTGGATGCTGGTCACGCTGGCCTTGTTGCGCAGCCTGGGCCTGCGCTGGCCCTGGCCCTTGTGTCTGCTGATCTCGGCCTTGGCGGTCACCTTGGTCGACCCTTGGGCGATCGGGCAGGCGGGCTTTTGGCTGTCCTTCGCGGCGGTGGGTTTGCTGATGGCCAGCGGTGATGAGCAAGCACCGGTGAAGAAAGGCTGGCGCGAGCATTTGCGCGCCGGCCTGCACAGCCAGTGGGTGGCCACTGGCGGCCTGGCACCCTTGAGCTTGCTGTTCTTTCAACAGATTTCCCTGGTCGGTTTGCTGGCCAATCTGCTGGCGATTCCCTGGGTCAGTTTCGTCATCACGCCGCTGGCCATGCTGGGCGCCCTTGTCCCCGCCTTATGGCAATTGGCGGATGGCGCGGTCCAACTTTTAATGGCTTACCTGCACTGGCTGGCGGCCTGGCCTTTGGCCCTCTGGACGGTGCCGGTGGCGCCGCCATGGGCGCAGGCCTTGGGGCTGCTGGGCGCAGTTTTTCTGGTCTTGCCGCTGCCGCTGCGCCTGCGCGCGATCGGGCTGGTCTTGACCCTGCCCATGCTCTGGCCGGCGCCGCCGCGCCCCGCACCGGGCGAGTTCGAACTCTTGGTGGCCGATATTGGCCAGGGCACCGCCGTGCTGGTGCTGACCGCCACGCATCAAATGGGCTATGACAGCGGCCCTGCTTATGGGCCCGGCGCGGATGCCGGCCAGCGGGTGCTGTTGCCGCTGATGTTCGCCTCGGGTGTCAAGCGGCTTGATCTCTTGATGCTCAGCCACCGCGACAGCGACCATACCGGCGGCGCGGCCTCGCTGCTGGCCGGGCTGCCGGTGGCCGAGCTGAGCAGTTCGCTCGAAACCGGCCATCCGCTGCTGCGCAGCCATGTGGCACAGCGGCGCTGCGTGGAGGGGCAGAGCTGGGTCTGGGACGGTGTGCACTTCGAGGTCTTGCACCCGCAACTGGCCAATTACCTGCAGACCCTGACGAGCAATGCGATGTCCTGCGTGTTGCGGCTGACTTCGGCCTCGGGTCATAGCGCGCTGCTGACCGGCGATCTGGAGGCGCCGCAGGAGTTGGCGCTGATTGAGCGCCGGGCCGTCGGTAGCTTGCAAAGCGAGGTCTTGATGGTGCCGCACCATGGCAGCAAGACATCAAGCAGCGACGCATTCTTGGACGCCGTGGCGCCGCGCTGGGCGATCATTCAGGCGGGCTACCGCAACCGCTTTGGCCATCCGGCACCGTCTGTTTTGGCACGCTACCAGGCCCGCGACATCGAGGTGCGCGGCTCGGCTGAATGCGGCGCCTGGCGCTGGCGCAGTGGTGACTTGCTCGGCCAATGCCAGCGCGAGCAGGCCAGGCGTTACTGGCATTGGCAAGCGGAGTCGCCGGCAGGTCTGCAGGGACCTTGGCAGTTAGCGCCCGACCCTGGCTCCGAGCCGGCCGAACTACCGAGCCTGCCTTAGCGTCTGCAGCGTGCGGCCCATTTCGATCACGGCCATCGCGTAATAGCTCGACCAGTTGTAGCGCGTCAGCGCATAGAAGTTCTCGCTGCCCAGCCAATAGACCGGCGCGGCCGCGCCCATTTGCAGTTCGATCACGGCCAATGGCCCGGCATGTTCAAGTGCTGCCTCGGACGGCTGCGCGCCGGCCGCCTGCAATTGCGCGACGCTGAAACTGGGCTTGATGTCGGGCGCCAGCAGCAGCGCGCGCGCCGTCGTCTCGACCGGCAGGGCGACGCTGTAATGGGTCGTCATGCCGCGCTGCCAGCCAAAACTGGCCAAGTAATGGGCGACGCTGCCGATCGCGTCGACCGGACTCTGGATCAGATCGACATGACCATCACCGTCAAAGTCGACGGCATGCTTGTTCCAGCTGCTAGGCATGAATTGCGGCCAACCCATCGCGCCGGCAAAGGAGCCCTTGACGCTCAAGGGGTCCAGGCCTTCGCGCCGGCAGAGCTTGAAGAATTCGGCCAACTCGGCGCGAAAAAATGCGCTGCGGTCGCTGCGCCCGCTGGGGAAATCAAAGGCCAGCGTGCTCAAGGCGTCGATGACCCGAAAGCCGCCGGTGATCTGGCCGTAAAAGGTCTCGACCCCGATCAGGCCGACGATCAACTCGGCGGGCACGCCGTACAGGGCTTCGGCTCGCGCCAGGGCGGCGCCGTTTTGTTCCCAGAATTCCAGCCCGGCCTGCAGGCGCCTCGGCTCGACAAAGCGGGCCCGGTAGGCGCCCCAGTCTTTGGCGCTGCCGGGCGGGCCGGGCATGATCAAGCGCTGCACGGTCGGGTGGCTCTTGGCCTGGGCCAGCTGAGCCTGCAAGAGCGCGGCATCCCAGCCCTGTTCGGCGGCCAAGTCGGCGCCAAAGCGCATCAGATCGGCGCGTTCGCCGAAGGCTTGCGGCGCCTTGTCATGAACCTTGCTGGTGTTGGCGGCTTTGGCTTTCTTTTTGCTCGTGTTTTTGGCCGCTGCATCGGGGCAGCTTGAGAGCAGGGCGATCGAAAGAATCGGGAGAAGGAGGGCGCTGAGCTTGTACATCGGTATGAATTAGCGAATCTTGCCCCGCAGCATACGACCTGCGGCGCGGAATTCGCGCAGCCATTGCCGGCGGCCCCAGGCGGCCCAGCGAGGTTTCGACTCGCCGGCCAGGTTTGGCCGCCCATAACGCGCCACTTCGAGGGCCTGCAACAGCCGCGCTGCCGGCTCGGCGGCCTCGCCATGTTTGGCGCGCAGCAACTCGGCCCAGTGGCGCGGCCCTTGATGCGCGGCCGCGTCCTGCAGGCCTTGTCGGTGCAGCTCGCGCAGAATGCGGGCGCGCTGGCGGCTCCAGGCGTCATGCGGGCGGGCGCTCCATTGCGACCAAGCCCCGCCGGCCACCGCAATCAAGCCAATCAGGGCGGCGCTGACCTGGCCCAGCAACTCCCAGTCGGGTGACGCAAAACCGGCGCCTTTGAGCAGATCGAACTGGCTTTGGCGCGAATAGTTCAAGACGCTTTGCTGCCAACGATTCTCGACCGCCTCCCAGCCGCGCCGCATCGACAGCCACAAGTTCGGGCTGAGCTGGCCGAAGGCGCCTTCAAAAGCGCCCGCAAACGCACCTTGTGGCGGGCGCAAGGCCAAGCCCAGCTGAATCCGATCCGGTGCGATGGCCGCCGTCGGGTCGGCGCGCAGCCAGCCGCGCCCGGGCGCCCAGTACTCGGCCCAGGCATGGGCATTGCTGTTGCGCACGATCCAGAAGCCGTCTTGCGGCTCGGCGTCCATGCCCTGAAAGCCGGTCACGACGCGGGCCGGCACGCCCATCGCCCGCATCACGACCACAAAGCCGGCCGCGAAATGCTCGCAAAAACCCAGCCGCCGGTCGAACCAGAACTCATCGATCAGATGCGGCGTGACCTCGCCGTAACGACCCGGCGCGAGGGTGTAGATGAAGTCGGCGCTGGCGATATGGCCGAGCACGGCCGCCGCCAAGGCCGGGTTCAGCGCTTGCGGCTCAAGCGCGGCGAAGCGTGCCTCGCGCCTGAGCTTGGCCGCCCATTGCAGGGTGCGCGGATTGAGGCCCGGCGGCAGCTCCAGATAGTTCTGCAAGGCCAAGCTGGGCGTCAGCGGACCATGGCTGAATTCGGGATAGACCTTGGCGTTCAGGCGCAGCCGCTCGGTGATGGGCCTGCCGGCCAGCCATTCCAATTCGGGCGCGCGCTTGATCGTCAAGGCGTCGAGTGGCCGCTCGGTGCCGGCCGGCTCGGCGCTCATCTCCAACAGTGGGAGCACCTTGCTGCGCAGCGGCTCCACGGTGATTTCGTAGTCCAGCGGCTTGCCACCGACCTGCAGCGCGTCGGTGTTGCCGGGCCAGTTCAAGCCGGCCGACTGCCAGCTTCGACCGTCGAAATGCCCCAAAACCGGGCCACGGAAATAGCGCGCGGCGGGCGGCGGCGGCGGGCCTGAAAAACGCAGGCGCAGCGCCACGCTGTCGTCATTGGCGATCTCGGACATCGCGCCAAAGTCGAGCCGGTCCGACAGGCCGGTGCGCCCGACCGAGTCGGCCGGGATGCCCCAGAGCGGCCCAATGCGGGGGAACAGCAGGAACAAAAACAGCATCACCGGCAGGCCGTACAAGGTCGTGCGTGCCGCCAGCTTTGCGGCCAGGCGCAGGCTAGGCTGGCCCACCGGCATCTGCGCCAGCACCAGCGCGCTGAGCAAGGCCCAGACGCTCAAAAGCGTCCAGGCGGCGGTCAATATCGACTGCGAATAGAGGAAATGCGTCAGCACCAGGAAGAAGCCGAGAAAGAACACCACAAAGGCGTCGCGGCGCGCGCGCAACTCCAGCGTCTTCAGCGCCATCAGCATCACCAGCATGGTGATACCGGCCTCGCGACCGATCAGCGTGCGGTGGGTCAACCAGGTCAGGGCGGCGGTCAATACCAGCACCGTCACCAAGACCCAGCGGCCCGGTAGCGGCTCGCCGCGCCAGGCCAACAGCGCGCGCCAAGCCAAGATCAAGGCGGTGATGGCGCTGGCCCAAGCTGGCAGATGGCCGGCGTGGGGCAGCACCACGGCGGCAATCGTGGTCAGCAAAAAGAGGGTGTCGCGGCCATCGCGACTCAGGCTGCGGCCCATTATTTGCGCGCCTCGGCTTGGCGGGGCCGAGCGTCCTGGCAGGCCAGCATTGTCAGGTGTTCCAGGCATTGCTGAGCATGAGCGTCGCCCAGGTCGGGCGGCCATTCACCGCTGGGCAGTCGCAGGCCGTAAGGCGCTTGCAGGCGCTCCGCCGCCAGCAGCCAGGCGCATAGGCGCGAAGCCCTGGCCGGCTCGGCCAGGGGCGCGGCATCACGCCAGTCCAGCCACAGCGTTTGCGCGACCGGTGCATGGGTATCGCGCACCCATAACTGCGAGCTCCCCTGCTCCAGGCTCAAGGCGGCCTTTTTCCACAAGACCTGGCGCATCGAGTCGCCACGCCGGTAGCCCCGCACGCCCTCGAAGTCTTGGCCGCGTTGCAATTGCTTGCTCGAGTTGCCGCTGCCTTGCGCCTGGGCCTGTTGAGCCGGGAAGGGTGGTGTGGGCTGCTCGGCTTTGGGATAGATCCAGACCTGCGCCGCCGGCCGCCAAACGCTCCAAGACCGGAACAGTCCGAGCGGGAAACGGGTCACGATCTGCAGCGCCGGCAGGGTCCGCCGGCCACAAGCCCCGCTGGGAAAACGCACCGTCAGCAGCGCGTGGCCCAAGGCCGGCACATCGGTCCAGGCAATTTCGCTGCGTGCTGCGCCTTGCACATGCACGCCAATACCGAAGCGCGCGGCCCCGTCATTGTGCAGACGCAGTTCCAGCTGCACATCGTCGCCGGCGAAAACGGCGGCGGGAGGCTTCAGATCCAGGCTCAGACCGCGCAGATTGGCGTGGGTGTTGTGCATCGAAGCCAGGCCGGCGCCGGTCAGCAAAAACGTCAGCAGATAGCCCAGGCTGAGCTGATCATTGATCGAGGCCAGCAGCAGCAGGGCCAAGGTGGCGCAAAACGCCAGGCCAGGCCGGCTCGGCAAAATATAGATATTGCGTTGCCCCATCAGATGGCTGTCGCTCAAGGGGTGGCGCGCCGACCACCAGCGCTGCCAGGACTGCTTCAAGCCGAGTTTCATTTCAAGGCAGATTGATCGCTTCAATCATCGCCCGCACCTGCTCGCGCGGGCCGCGGCCGCTGCCGGCCTTGGGCCTCAATCGATGTGCAATCGTCTGCGGCAAAATCGCCTGCACATCATCGGGCGAAACAAAGTCACGGCCGTCGAGCAGGGCGCGGGCACGGGCGGCGCGCAAGACGCCCAAACCCGCGCGTGGGCTCAGGCCTTCAGCGAACCATTGGCCCGAGCGGCTTGCCTCGATCAAGGCCTGCAGGTAATCCAGCAGCGCAGCGGAGGCATGAATGCCGCGCACCGCCGCTTGCGCCGCCAGCAAGTCCTCGGCATTCATCACCGGCTGCAAGCCGCGCAGGGCGATCCGGCTGTCTTGGCCCATCAGCAATTCGCGCTCGCTGGCGCGGTCGGGGTAGCCCAGCGAGATGCACATCAAAAAACGGTCCAGTTGCGACTCGGGCAGCGGGTAGGTGCCGAGTTGCTCGCTCGGGTTTTGTGTCGCGATGACGAAAAATGGCTGCGGCAGCGCATGGCTGATGCCGTCGACGCTGACCTGGTTTTCTTCCATCGCCTCCAGCAGCGCGCTCTGCGACTTCGGCCCGGCCCGGTTGATCTCATCGGCCAGCAAGACCTGCGCGAACACCGGGCCGGGGTGGAACACGAAGTCGGCCTTGTCGTGCACGGAGTCGCGCTCATAAATGCTGACGCCGAGCAGGTCGGACGGCATCAGATCCGAGGTGAACTGCAGGCGCGAGAATTTCAGCCCCATCGAGATGGCGAGGGCATGGGCCAGCGTGGTCTTGCCGACACCGGGCAGGTCCTCGATCAGCAAATGGCCGCCGGCGATCAAGCAGGCCACGCAGTCGGCGATCTGGCTCCGTTTGCCCTTGATGATCGTGCTAACCTGTTGTTGCAGAGCCATCAGCTGAGCCGAAATATGCTGGGTTGAAGATGTCGTCATCGGGCAATCTTATGAGTTTGTGAGTCGCGTTGATCAAACGAAGCAAGTAGCTCTGGCGCCAACTGAATGAGATCACAGTCCTCAGAAACAATAGAACCATGTCCACTGCTTATTTCAGCCACCCCGACTGCCGCCGGCACGATATGGGCGCCGGTCACCCCGAATGCCCGCAGCGCTTGACGGCGATTGATGACTGGCTTTTGGCCACCGGTATCGACCTTGCCTTGACCCGGGTGGAGGCCCAAAAGGTTGATCTCGCCGATGTGGAGCGCGCCCATACCCATGGTTATGTGGCCGAAATCTCCGACATCCTCAAGGCCTGTGAGGCCAGCGGCGAGTCGCGTGCGGTGGACCCCGATACCGTCGCCTGCCCCAACACCTGGTCGGCTGCGCTGCGCGCGGCGGGTGCGGCGGTGCAGGCGACCGAGATGGTCTTGAACGGCGGCTGTGAGAACGCGTTTTGCGCGGTGCGCCCGCCTGGCCATCACGCCACCCGTGACCAAAGCATGGGTTTTTGCTTCTTCAATAATGTGGCCGTGGCGGCCCGTTACGCGCTGGATGTGCGCGGCCTGCAGCGGGTGGCGATCGTTGACTTTGATGTCCACCATGGCAACGGCACCGAGGACATCATTGCCGGCGACGAGCGCGTCTTGATGGTCAGCATTTTTCAGCACCCGCTCTATCCCTATAACGGCGCCGTGCCCAAGGGTGAAAACATGATCAATGTGCCGGTGCCGGCCTATACCAAAGGGGCCGAAATCCGCGCATTGATCGAGTCGATGTGGATGCCGGCGCTGGAGGCGTTCAAACCCGAGATGATCTTTATCTCGGCCGGCTTTGATGCCCACCGCGAGGACGATCTGGGGCAGTTGGGCCTGGTGGAGTCGGACTATGAATGGATGACGCAGCGCATCAAGAGCGTCGCTGACAAGCATTCTCAGGGTCGCATCGTCTCTTGCCTGGAAGGCGGCTATAACCTCGACGCCCTGGCCCGCAGCGTGGGTGTGCATTTGCGCGTGCTGGCCGGAATCTGACCGGCCTCGGCGCCAAGGCTGCGCGCCTGTCAAATAGATCTGATCCTGAACAATGACAAGTAAAGCAATTGATTTCGCCGAGTTGCGCGAGTTGGGCGAGGCCCTTTTAAGCACGAATTCCCTGGTCGGCCTGGCGATCTTGACGGCCTGTCTGGGCCTGTCCTGGGTTGCCGTTAGCCTCTTGCAGCGGCGTATCCATCACCAACAACAATCGGTGTTTTTTGGTCAGCGCATTTTTGACGGTGTGCTGTTCCCGATCTTGGCCTTGCTGCTGGCTTTTTCGGCCAAGGCGGTGCTGCCGATGCTGGGCATTTCCCACGCGGTATTCAAGCTGGCGGTGCCGGTCTTGGTGTCCTTGTTGATCATCCGCCTGACGGTGCAAGTGCTCAGAACCGCGTTGCCGAAATCGGCGTTGATCGAGTTGGTGGAGCAGTCGGTGTCCTGGGCCGCCTGGGTCGGCTCGATCTTGTGGGTGATTGGCGTGCTGCCCTGGCTGCGTGATGAGTTGAACGACATCACCTTCAAACTCGGCGCCACCAGGATATCGGTCACCAATCTGCTTGAGGCCTCGATGACGGCCATGATCGCGGTCGTGCTGGCGCTTTGGCTGTCATCGGTGATCGAGGCGCGGCTGCTGCGCCGCTCGGTGGGCGATTTGTCGCTGCGCAAGATCGCCGCCAATGTCAGCCGGGCCTTGCTTTTGCTCGGTGCGATTTTGTTTTCGCTGTCGGCGGCCGGTATGGACTTGACGGCGCTGGGCGTGATGGGCGGCGCGGTCGGTGTCGGCATTGGCTTGGGCATGCAAAAGCTGGCCTCCAACTATGTGTCGGGCTTTGTCATTCTGGCCGAGCGCTCGCTGCGCATCGGCGATATGGTCAAGGTCGATAACTTCGAAGGGCGCATCACCGACATCAAGACCCGTTTCACGGTGATCCGGGCCTTGAACGGGCGCGAGTCCATCGTGCCGAATGAATTGCTGATCACGCAGCGGGTCGAGAACTCTTCGCTGGCCGACCCCACCGTCTTGATCAGTACCGTGGTGCAAGTTGCCTACGGCACCGATCTGGACCTGCTCTTGCCGCAATTGAGTGATGCGGTGCGGCATATCCCGCGCGTGCTGAAGGAACCCGGCCCCTCGGTGTTGTTGACCCAGTTTGCCGCCGACGGCTTGGAGCTGACGGTGAGCTTTTGGATCTCCGATCCCGAGAATGGACAGGGCGGGGTGCGCTCCGAAGTCAATCTCAGCCTGCTCAGAAAGCTGAATGAATTGGGTGTCGAAATCCCGTTCCCGCAGCGGGTTATGCATCACCAGGTGCTGCCTTCGGGCTTACCTACTGAGTAAACCAGCCCTGTGAATGGCCTTGCCAGTGGCTATGGCTGTGCCGAAAGTCACGCTAAAGGGCTTGCCGCGGTGATTGAATAATTTAATCAATCGATTGATTAAGTTTGAGTACCATGAGGCATGCCAAAAACACCGCCCATGCCAGAAGAACTCAGCGGACGCCGGGCTCGTCTGTTGCGAGAGGCCCGGCGCATCTTTGCCGCCAAGGGCTTCGACAAGGCCAGCACGCGGGAAATTGCCTCGGCGGCCGAGGCCAATATCGGCCTGATTGCCTATTACTTCGGTGACAAGCAAGGCCTCTACCGTGAGGTCCTGGTGCAGCCCATCAAGGACGTGATGGCCGGCATGCCTGACGCGGATGCGTCGCTGCCGCTGCAGCAATGGTTGCAGAGCTTTTACGGCGCGTTTTTGCGCCCTCTGTACGACGCCGATTCCGGTTTGAGCGAGAGCACGCGGATCTTCTGCCGCGAGATGATCGCCCCCAGCCCGATCTGGGCCGACATTTGCGCCGAGCATATTGCGCCCCAGCATTTCGCCCTGGTTGACATGTTGGCGCAGCGCTGCGGTGCGTCCGCCGTCGATCCGGAATTGCATCAACTTGCCTTTGCCCTGGTCGCCTTGGCCCATGACTATTGGCTGTCGGCCGACGATATGGAAGGCTTGTTGCCCGGGGTCGTGCGTGGCCCGGGCGCGTATGAGCGCACCCTGAACCGCCTGGTCACTTTTGGCCGGGCCCTGATTGAGGCCGAAGGGCTTCTGCGAAAGAGCCGCTGAAGATGAAAGCCATGCCTTTTTTGAAACCAGGCTTGCGCCCGCCATTGCTGGCGGCCGCCATCGTCTTGGGTCTGAGCGCTTGCGCCGTCGATCCGCCCCCCAAATCCGCCATCGAACGGGCCGAGAAAACGCCTGCTGCTTGGGTGGCGCCGCTCCCGCATGGCGGGCAGGCCGCGTCGCTGCAGGACTGGTGGTCGCAGTTTGATGACCCCATCTTGGGTCAGTTGATCGCGCAAACCCAGGCCGCAAGCCCCAGCCTGCAACAAGCGCTGGCGCGTATCAGACAGGCGCGCGCTCAGGCCGCGCAGGCCGGTGCCGCGCAATGGCCGGGCGTCAATCTGAGCGCATCGACACAGGGCCAGCGCCTGCCTTTGATCAGCGGTGTGCCGACGCAGACCATGAGCAGCGTCGGTTTGGACGCGGCCTGGGAGATTGATCTCTTCGCCCGCGTGCGCCAGCAAGGGGAGGCGGCCGAAGCGCGTGCTCAAGCCAGCGAGTTGGATTGGCATGCCGCGCGGGTCAGCTTGGCCGCCGAGGTGGCGCAGAGTTATGTCGGCCTGCGTGCTTGCGAACGGCTGCTGCAAATCAGCGAAGCGGACAGCCAGGCGATGGTGCGGCTGAGCCAGTGGTCGGCCGACAAACTCAAGGTTGGTTTGGAGTCTGCCGGCAATGCTGCGCTCTTGCAGGCCGCCGCCGCCGAGGCCCAAAACCGCCTCTTGAGCCAGCGCGCCGACTGTGAACTGGTGATCAAGGGCTTGGTCAGCCTGAGCGGGCAAACCGAGGCGGCGCTGCGGGCGCAACTCGCCCCTTCATTTGCTCGCCTGCCGGGTACTCAGGGGCTCAAGGTCGAGTTTGTGCCGGCCGACATATTGACGCAGCGCCCCGACCTGGCGTCGCTGCAGCGGCAAGTGATGGCGGCCTGGTCCGAACGCGGGGCCGCAGAAGCCGGGCGTTATCCGCAACTGCAGCTCGGTGGCTCGATTTCGTTGTCGGCGCTGCAGGTCAGTGGTGGCGGACGGACCGATGGCAACGGCTGGAGCTTTGGGCCTTCGCTGAGCTTGCCGATTTTCGATGCCGGTGCGCGGCGCGCGCAGGCGGATGGCGCACAGGCGCGCTTTGATGAGGCCTTGGCCGGTTATCGGGCCGCTGTTTTGCAGGCGGTACGCGAGGTCGAGGAGGCTTTGGTGCGGCTGGACTCGGCTCAGCAACGTGAGCGATATGCGCAAAGCGGCGCGGACGGCTATCAACGTTCGGCCTTGGCCACTGCCGGTAGCTGGCGCGCCGGTTTTGCCAGTGCGGCCGAGCTGGAGCAGGCGCATCGCCTGACCTTGAACGCCCAGTCGGCCTTGGTGCAGGTTCAAGCGGCGCGATTGGCCGCATGGTTCTCGCTCTACAAGGCCAGCGGAGGCGGCTGGAAAAAGCCTGCCAAGTTCGCAAGCCCTGAGTCCGAATCGACCCTTTGAACCCATCTCAGCAGAGCGTTATGACAATCAATATTCGCAAGCAAAAATTCTCTCCGGGTCTGACCGCCATGCTGATTGCTGCGGCGCTGCAAAGTCCGCTGCGGGCCGCCGAGCCTGGCATCGCGGCCAAGGCGCGCCCGGCCTTGACGGTCAACTTGGTGATTGCCGAGAAGAGCGATTGGGCGCAGACGCTGGCCGCCAATGGCAGCGTGGCAGCCTGGCAAGAGGTTGTGATTGGCAGTGAAATCGGTGGCCTGCGCCTGGCCGAGGTCGAGGTCAATGTCGGCGACAGCGTCAAGCGCGGCCAGTTGTTGGCTCGATTGAGCGCCGACACCGTGCAGGCCGAGTTGGCGCAGGCACGCGCGGCCGCGAGCGAGGCGCGTGCCAATGTGAGCGCCGCCAAGCTCGACGCCGACCGCGCCCGCGAGCTGAAGAGCAGCGGCAGCGATGCCTTGAGCGGCCAAGCTTTGCAGCAATACCTGACCCTTGAGTTGACCGCTGATGCCCGCTACGAGGCTGCGGCCGCAAGAGTCAAGACCGACGAGTTGAGGCTGGCGCAAACGCGCATCACGGCGCCGGATGACGGCGTCATCTCGGCCCGCATCGCGGCGGTCGGTGGGGTGGTGCAGCCGGGGCAGGAGCTGTTTCGCTTGATTCGCAAAAACCGCCTGGAGTGGCGCGCGGAGGTGCCGGCCGCCGAACTGATGCGTCTGCGCCCCGGCATGCCGGTGGCGGTAGTCGGTCTGGATGATCAAGCCATCGCCGGCCGCTTGCGCATCACTTCGCCCAGCGTGGACGCGCAAACCCGCATGGGGCTGGCCTATGTCGACCTGCCGGCCACGGCGGCTGGATCCGCTTTCAGGGCGGGCAGTTTTGCGCGCGGAGAATTCAAGCTCGGCAGCAGCAGCGCCATCAGCCTGCCGCAAACGGCGCTGCAGCTGCGCGACGGCTTTGCCTATGTCTTTCAGGTCGGTGCGGACGGCCGCGTGCAACAGCGCAAGGTCACGGTCGGCCGCCGCAACGGTGAGCGCGTCGAGCTGACGGGCGGCCTGGAGTCGGGCGCCCGCGTTGTTGCCAGCGGAGTCGGTTTCTTGAGCGATGGCGATCTGGTGCGGGTGGTGGATGCAGCCCCGGCAGCCCCGGCGGTCAAGCCAGCCAAACCCGTCAAATAAGCGGAGCCCGAGATGCTGAACGTTTCCTCCGCCTCGATCCGCAACCCGATTCCGGCGATCTTGCTCTTCATCATGCTCACGCTCGGCGGTCTGCTGGGCTTCAAGGCGATGAAGGTCCAGAACTTCCCGGACATCGACCTGCCCACGGTCACCGTGACGGCGGCCTTGGCCGGCGCCTCGCCGGCCCAGCTGGAGTCGCAGGTTGCGCGCAAGCTGGAGAATCAATTCGCGACCTTGCAAGACGTCAAACATATCTACACCACGGTGCAAGACGGTATGGCCATCGTGACGGTGGAGTTCCGGCTGGAGAAGGGCACGCAGCAGGCGGTTGACGATGTGCGCGACGCGGTCTCGCGGGTGCGCTCCGACTTGCCGGCCGATATGCGCGACCCGGTGATCTCCAAGATGGAGTTGTCGGGCATGCCCATCCTGACCTATACGGTGGCCTCGCCAAGAATGGACACCGAAGCCTTGTCCTGGTTTGTGGATAACCAGGTCGCCAAGCGCATCCTGGCGGTGCGCGGGGTTGGCGCGGTGGCGCGGGTCGGGGGCGCCAGCCGCGAGGTGCGGGTCGAGCTGGACCCGGCCAAGTTGTTGGCGCTGAATGCCACCGCCGCCGATGTGTCGAGGCAACTGCGCCAGATCCAGCAAGAGGCCTCGGGCGGGCGCGCCGATATCGGCGGCGCCGAACAATCGGTGCGCACGCTGGCGACGGTGCAGAGCGCGCAAGAGTTGGCCGCCATGGACATCGCCTTGTCGGACGGCCGCCGTATCCGCCTGGATCAGGTGGCGCTGGTCAGCGACACGGTGGCCGAACAGCGCTCGGCCGCGCTTTTGAACGGCAAGCCGGTGGTCGGTTTCGAGATCACGCGCACGCGCGGCGCCGGTGAGGTGGACGTGGCCGCCGGCGTTCGAGTGGCGCTGGCCGAGCTGCGCGCCGCCCATCCCGAGATCGAATTTGCCGAGGCTTACAACTTTGTCGACCCGGTGGAGGAGAATTTCGACGGCTCGATGGTGCTGCTTTACGAGGGTGCGCTCTTGGCCATCATCGTGGTGTGGTTCTTCTTGCGCGATTGGCGCGCTACGCTGGTGGCGGCCACCGCCTTGCCCTTGTCGGTGATTCCGGCGTTTGGTGTGATGTATCTGCTCGGTTTCACGGTTAACACGGTGACGCTGCTGTCTTTGTCGCTGGTGGTCGGTATCCTGGTCGACGACGCCATCGTCGAGATCGAAAACATCATGCGCCATCTGGCCATGGGCAAGACCCCGTATCAAGCGGCGATGGAGGCGGCCGACGAGATCGGCATGGCCGTCATCGCGACCACCTTCACCTTGATCGCGGTGTTTTTGCCGACCGCCTTCATGGGTGGCATTCCCGGCAAGTTCTTTGTGCAATTCGGCTGGACGGCGGCGATCGCGGTGTTCGTTTCGCTGGTGGTGGCGCGCATGTTGACGCCGATGATGGCGGCCTACATTCTGAAGGCCCCGAAGAAGGACCACACCGAGCCGCGCTGGTTGACCGTCTACACCGGCTGGGCCAAATGGTGTTTGCAGCACAGGCTGCTGAGCTTGGCCGGGGCCTTGGCATTTACCGTCGGCTCGCTCGCCCTGGTGCCGTTGCTGCCAACCGGCTTCATCCCGCCGGACGATTTGAATCAAACGCAGGTGACCATCACCTTGCCACCCGGCAGCACCTTCACGCAGACCGAGGCCTTGGCCGAGCAGGCGCGCCGGATCGTGGCAGCTAACCCCCATGTCAAGCTGATCTATACGGCCATAGGCGGCGGCAATGCCGGCGGCGACCCGTTTGCGGTCAGCGGCGCTGCGGAAGTGCGCAAGGCGACCTTGACGCTGAATATGACGCCGCGCGGCGAGCGCAAGGGGCTGAGCAAGCAAGACCTGGAGGCGCAATTGCGGGAGGCGCTGGATGTCTTGCCCGGTGCCCGAGTCAAGGTCGGTTTTGGAGGCAGCAGCGAAAAGTATGTGATCGTGCTTGCCGGTGAAGACGGGCGCGCGCTGGCCGAACATGCGCAATTGGTCGAACGTGAGTTGCGCGGCATTCATGGTATCGGCGCGGTCACCTCGACCTCCAGCCTGGTGCGCCCGGAGCTGATCGTGCGGCCCGACTTTGCGCGTGCCGCCGACCTGGGCGTCAGCGCGGCGGCGATCGCCGACACCTTGCGCATCGCCACCGCCGGTGACTATGACCAAGGGCTGGCCAAGCTGAATCTGGCCCAGCGCCAGGTGCCTATCGTCGTCAAGCTGCGCGCCGAGGCCCGCAGCGATTTGGCCTTGCTGGCCAGCTTGCCGGTGCCGGGCAGCCACGGCACCACCGCGCTGTCGAATGTGGCCACGCTTGAGATTGCCAGTGGACCTGCACAAATAGATCGTTATGACCGGCTGCGCAATATCAACTTCGAGATCGAGCTGAACGGCCAGCCGCTGGGCCTGGTCGAGAAGACCGCGCTGGGCCTGCCATCATTGAAGAATCTGCCACCCGGCATCCTTCAGACCACGGTAGGTGATGCCGAGGCCATGGGTGAGTTGTTCGCCAGCTTTGGCCTGGCGATGTTGACCGGCGTGCTGTGCATCTACGTCGTGTTGGTGCTTTTGTTCAAGGACTTCATCCAGCCGGTGACGATTCTGGCGGCGCTGGTGCTGTCGATTCCGGGTGCGTTTTTGGCGCTCTTCATCACCGGCACCGCGTTGTCGATGCCATCGATGATTGGCTTGATCATGCTGATGGGCATTGCCACCAAGAATTCGATCCTGCTGGTCGACTATGTGGTGATCGCGCGCCGCGACCATGGCTTGGCGCGCATGGCCGCCATCCTTGACGCTTGCCACAAGCGCGCCCGGCCCATCGTGATGACGACGATCGCAATGGGCGCAGGTATGTTCCCGATCGCCATGGGTTGGGGGGTGGACCCGAGTTTTCGCGCGCCGATGGCGATCGTCGTGATTGGCGGTCTGATCACTTCGACGTTCTTGAGCTTGCTGGTGATCCCGGTCGTGTTCAGCTATGTCGATGACGGCATTCAACGCATCGCTCGCCTGTTCAAGCGCAAGGCGGCGCTGCCTGTTGAAGCCCTTGAGTCTTGATTTCCGGAGCCCAGCAACCATGATCCATTGCATGAAGAAACCGCTCTTGCCCAATTTGCTGCGTGCCGCCTTGGCATTGAGCTTGAGCTTGGGGCTAAGCGCTTGCCGCACACCCGAGGCCGGGGCGCTGAGCGGTGACCCCTTGCCGGGGATGGACATTACGGTCAGCTCCGATGTGGCGCCAGGCTTCAGCACCGAGGATATGGACTGGCAAGACGGCGCCCGCCAGCGTGCGGTGCCGGCGCGTTTGTACTGGCCGGCGGATGCGTCGCCAAGCGTGGCTGCGGTGCCGCTGATCGTCTTCTCGCACGGCATCGGCGGCTCGCGGCGCAGCTATAGCTATCTGGGCGCCTACTGGTCGGCCAAGGGCTACGCGACGCTGCATGTGCAGCATGTCGGCAGCGACCGCGCGCTCTGGTTCGGCAACCCCTTTGGTCTGGTCGGGCGCTTGCAGGACGCGGCCAAGGAGACGGAGGCGTTGAGTCGGGTTGCTGATGTGCGCTTCGCCTTGGACCAGTTGTTGCTTGGCCCCCATGGCGCTCAGATTGATCCGGCCCGGGTGATTGCCGCCGGCCATTCCTATGGCGCCAACACGGTGATGTTGTTGTCCGGTGCGCAGGTGCAGCGAGGTGGCGTGGTGATGGACCAGTTGCGCGACCCACGCTTCAAGGCGGCCATCATCATCTCGGCGCCACCGTTTTATGGCGAGACCGAACGCACCGCTGAAATTCTTAAACCGATCACCATCCCGACCTTGCACATCACGTCTACCGAAGACGTGATCGTGATTCCCGGCTATCACTCGGATGCGAGGGACCGGATCGCCGTGTTCAATGCGACCGGCGGGGCGGCCAAGTCCTTGGTGGTGTTCGAGGGCGGCTCGCACAGCATGTTCACCGACCGTTCCGGCACCGGCGGGGTGACGCTCAACCCGCTCGTCAAGACGGCGACCAAGGAAGTCGCCTTGGCCTTTTTAAGCCAGGTCTTCGAGGGGCAAAGCGAGCCGCTGCAGCAGTGGAACGAACGCCATAAGGCGATCGTCAACCAGACCCAAATGGGGGCAGGGCTTCAGCCGTTCAGCGTCGTGCGCCCTGCGGGCTCGCAGCTGTCCACGGGCTTGGGGATGCTGCCCTCCAGATCGGAGATCCAGCAGGCGTCCAGCACCGAGCAGTAGCAGGCTTCGATGCTGATCTTGGCGCGGCCTTGGCGGTCAAACTGATGCCATAGCTGCAAGGCCTCGGCATCCTTGGCGGCCGGCTGCGCCCAGGAAAACATCTTGATGCTGCTGCCGGGTGAAATCAAGCGCGGCGCAATCGTCGAGGTCATGATTTCGAGCGGCAATTTAGCGGTTTCAGGGCTCGACGCGCGAACCTGGGCGCGCAGGCTCTTGATCGGCTTGCCATCGGCTTTCATCTCGAACCAGACGATGCGGGCCGGGCCGTTGCCATCATTGGTGACCGAGAAACTCAGTGCAGCCTGGCCGCCTTCAAAATTGCTGTTCATGAATTGCAGCAGCGGAGTCGAGCTGGCCAGAACGAGGCGAGAGTTCTCTTTCACCAGGGCCTGCATTGCGGCGCTGGTACGCATCGAGCTATAGACCGCGCTGCCCGTGCTCAGCACCATGCTGGCGGCGACGGCAATATGGAACCATTTCGGCGCCGGGTCGGCTTCGGGCTTGATCAGTTTGGTGGTTTCAATCATGGGGTGAATCTGTGGCAGTGGCGGCCGACTATAGCGCTCGATACGGCCACCGCTTCGCTTGAAGTCACCTGGGGATGCCGGCGTAAGCCAAAAGGCGAATGGGTGTAGTGAAGGTCGGGATGGGGTGCGAGGCGCGTTTTGCAGCCAATGCCCGCAGCCATGGCAAGAAATGCAAGGCCGCAGATCGCCCGAGGCCGTGCTCGCGGACAAAGCGAAGAGTTATGCCGAGCCGATGCCTGGCCGATGCCGATCTTGTGCTGATCTTGTGCTGATCGTCCCCTTGAGCGTTCGCCTCGCTTCGAGGGCTGGTGGGCCTGCGCTCACCGGTTCAGGGCGCGCCGTGCTCGGCCTTTGGGTCCGGTCGCTGAGGCAGCCCCGGCATCAAAGGCTGCCTTTGAGCGCTGCTGCGACAGGCCTCGCCAGTGAAAAAAAGGCCCGCTTCAGCGGGCCCTTGTTCCTTTGCGTGCCGACTTTTTTCAGCGGGCTTGGCCGGCTTTTCTGCTGCGCAGCGCCAGCACTGCCAAGCCCAGGGCCAACATCAAATAACTGCTTGGCTCAGGCACCGCGCTGACGTTGCGCAGGCCCACCGATTGAATCAAGGAAGAGAACTCGGAATAGGCGAAGGCGCGGTCTTTCACGCGCTCGGCGTTGGGCATGCTGGTCGGCGAGGCGCCGGTGGCCATCACCGAGTAGAGCGAATCACCTGGGTTGGCCAGCGCGGAAGTCGGGTGCAACAGTGTCAGGCTATGACCGATTTCATGGGCGACGGTGCCGGCCAGCAGGTTGATGCGCTGGGTGTCGTTGCTTGCCAGGCCCAGCAGGCCGGAGATGGAGTCGGTCAGGGTCGAGCCGAAGATGCTGCCGTTGGCAACACTCGCCACGCCACTGCTATTGCGCACGCAACTCAGGCAGGCTTGGCCCAGGAACCCTTGGTTGGGGTTGGCGTCGCCGATCGCCATGTAGTACCACTCGCTGTCGCCATTGCCGGGGCCGGTCAGCCCATTGCTGAGGCTGAAGTTGATGTTCAACTCTTTGCCATTGGGCAAGGGACTCAAGGCATTGCTGCCGAAGGTCGGGTACTGCAGATAGTCCTTGTTCACCGCAGTGAGCGTGGCGGCGCGCACGCCCGCCAAGTCAAGGCCGGTAAAGCCCCAGCTGGCAAAGCTCTCTGACAGCGTGCCGACGCCATTGATGTCGGTCGTGGCACCGGGTACGAAGTCCAGAACAATCGTCAAGGCCTGCGCCGACTGAACTGCGGCCACGCCGAGGCCCAGCACCATTGCCGCGGTCAGTAAGCTGCGCTTGGATTGAAGTTTCATATTGAGGTCTCCGGCTCTCTGGGGTTTGCGCAAAGTTTTGCTGCGCTTGTCATGTGCTTTGGTTCCGGCGGGCGGGCGCAAAGTGCGTAGGCGTGATCTTGCCATTGGCCGGCCGCCGATTCAGCCCAAGTTTCCCTAAGCAGTACGCCACCCCTCGGTCAGGCGGGGTGGGTAAACCAGGGATTGGCGGCGCCTCACTCCGTCAATGACTGCCACAGATGCTGGGCCGCATAGGCTCGCCAAGGTCGCCAAGCCTGAGCCCGCTCGCTCAACTGCTTGGCGTTGGGGCGGCTGCCTTCGAGGCGCTCTATCGCTTGCATCAAGCCGACATCGCCAGCGGGGAAGGCGTCGGGTTCGCGCAGTTGGCGGATTGCGATGTATTGCGCCGTCCAGTCGCCAATGCCGGGCAGGGCCAGCAATGTTGCCAAACCCTCGTCGAGGCTGGGCCCGGCGGTCAAGAGTTGCGGGTTGGCGAGCAATGCGCTGGCGACGCCCGACAAGGTGGCGGCCCTTGTTCTGGGCATGCCCAGCGTTCCCAACTCGGCGTTGGCCAGACGCTCGGGCGAGGGGAATACCCGGCTCAGGCCTTGCTGATTTGCCGTGAGGTCGGTCATCGGCTCACCATATTGTTCGACCATCTTGCCGGCCAGTTTGATCGCCGCGCCGACGGTGATCTGCTGGCCCAGCACTGCCCGCATGGCCAACTCGAAACCGTCCCAGTTGCCCGGCACACGCAGGCCCGGCCGGGCCTGTGTGAGCTTGGCCATCAAGGGGCAGGCGGCCGATAACTGGGCCTGGATCACGGCCGGATCGGCCGCCAGATCGAACATGCGGCGCAGGCGCGCAATGATGGCCGGCAGGGCGGCCAAGTTGGGGAAACGCACCAGCACCCGCAGCGCCTGGTTTTGTGCGGCATGGCTGACGGCGACGCTGCCCTGCACGCCATTGAGGCTGATGCTGCGCGTATAGGTCTCGGCCTGCACCGTCTCCATGCCGGGGATGGCGCGGGCCGCCAAAAAGCCCAGCATCGCCGGCCAGTCATAGGGCGGGCGGTAGCGCAACAAGAGGCTCACCTCGCCTTGCGGGCCGGCCGAACAATCGGGCGCCGAGCCATGCCTGAGTGCGCTCGGTGCGCGCGCGAACAGCTGCTGAAACACCTCGTTGAAGCGCCGGACGCTGCCAAAGCCGGCCGCAAACGCGACCTCGGTCAGTGGCAGGCGGGTCTCGTGAATCAGCTGCTTGGCCAGCAGCACGCGGCGGGTTTGCGCGACGACATTGGGCGCCGCGCCGACATGTTCGGCGAACAGCCGGCGCAGTTGACGTTCGCCCACTCCGAGCTTGCTGCACAGGCTGTCCAGATCGCCGCTGTCCAGCTCGCCCGCCTCGATCAAGGCGAGCGCGCGCGTGACGGTGTGCGAAAAGCCAATGAAGCCGCTGTTGGACACACCGCGCCAGGCGCCCGAGTCGGGTGCTGCTTCGGGGCGGCAGCGCAAACAGGGCCGAAAACCGGACTCCTGTGCGGCCGCCGCGGTCGGCATGAAGACGACGTTCTCGGACTTCGGCGTGCGCGCCGGGCAGATCGGCCGGCAGTAGATGCCGGTGGTTTTGACGGCGATGAAGAAGCGCCCGTCAAAGCGGGCGTCGCGGCTGGCCAAGGCGCGGTAGCAATTGTCGTGATCCAAATTCATGGCCGCGATCCTCCGAGTTTCGGCTCCGGCTGTCTAGCGGTTTTCGGACCTGGCCATTGGAGGCGGTGCGCCCCGTTGGCAAAAAATGCCGAGGTCCGAAAAGCGCGAGTCTCGGCGCTGAAGCCTGGGCAAGATGCAGGCCTTCCCAATCTATCGCTGGCTTTTTTTATCATGCAAACTCAACTCGAACTCACCCAACAATTTCGCCAACTCAATCAGCAAGGCAAGTTTCTGCTGCCCAATGCCTGGGACTGCGCCAGTGCCAGGATCTTTGCCGCCGAAGGCTTCCCGGCCATCGGTACGACCAGCGCCGGCATCGCTTATGCACGCGGTTTCCGGGATGCCGAGTTGATCGGGCGCGACGCGATGCTGCGCGAGGTCGGGACAATAGCGGCCTGCGTCAAGGTCCCGGTCAATGCCGATATCGAAGCCGGCTACGGCGCCGCGCCGGCCGAGGTGGCACAAACCGTCCGGGCGACGATCGCGGCCGGGGCGGTGGGCGTCAATCTGGAGGACAGGGTGCATGGTGAGGTGACGGCCCGGCTGTTTGCGAGCGACGAGCAAGTGGCGCGTATCGCCGCAGCGCGAGCCGCCGCGAGCCAAGCCGGCTTGCCGCTTTGGATCAATGCGCGCACCGACACTTTTCTGCTCGGCCTGGGTGTCGATGCCGAAGACCGTTTCGCCCAGACGGTGGCGCGTGCCAACGCCTATTTCGCGGCCGGCGCAGACATGGTGTTTGTGCCCGGTCTGGCGGACTTGGATGCAATCCGCCGGCTCTGCGCGGCGCTGCAAGGCCCGGTCAACTTGATGGCGATGCCGGGTGCTCCGTCGGCGCCGGAATTGTTTGCGGCCGGCGCGCGCAGGGTCAGCTTGGGGCTATGCCCGATGTTGGCCGTGATGGGCCTGGTGCGAGACATCGCGCAAGAAGCCAAGGCCGGCGGCACCTGGCAACACATGACGCGCAGCTTCTACGGCTTTGCCGAGGCCGAGGCGCTGTTCTCGGCCGAGTAAATCAGTTCAGTGCGCGGCAATCACGCCGCATGCAATCCGCGCGCCCGAATTGCCGGTCGGCTGGGTCGCGTAGTCATCCGGGCCGATATGCACGATCACGCTGCGGCCATTGATGCTGGCCGGTCCGGCGGCCACAGTGGGCCCATGCAACATGAACTTCTGATCGGCGACGCCATTGGCGTCGGCCTTCAAGGCGGGCATATCGCCGGCATGGTGGGCGGCGGCTTGCGGGCCATGCGGCTTGCCGTCAGGGTTGAAGTGGCCGCCGGCGCTTGTGCCATCGACGCTGGCGCAATCGCCTTTTTCATGCAGATGGAAGCCATGCTCGGCATTCGGCTTGAGTCCGCTGACTTTGGCGTGCACCATCACATGGCCGTCCTTTTCATGGAACATCACCATGCCGCGCACGTTATTGCCCTGGGTGGGCGTCAGCGAGGCCATCGCCATGCCCGCCATACTCATGCCGCCCATGCCTATGCCCATGCCCATGCCCATACTCTTGTCCGCCCCGCCCGCATGATCCTGGTGGCTCGTTCCGGGGGTGGCGCAGGCGCTGAGTGCGACAACGGCCGCTAGAGCAAGGTAGCGAAAAGGCGTGTAGCTGATGGACATGAGGGACTCCGTTAGACGTTGAGGCAGGTGCCGACTTTAGCCGCTTTGGCCATGCCTTGGCGCGGCAAAATTCATTCTGTTCGGCAAGGTCTTGCTAGACTGGCGGCCGGCAAATTATTGAACAATTTGGAGCTGCTTGACATGACTGTTCTGACGACCACCCGTCTGCGGCTTGAGCCCATCTCCGATGAGCATTTGAGCGGCTTGTTCGAGCTCAATTCGGATATCGAGGTGATGCGTTACATCACCGGCAAGCCCGATACCCTCGACGATACGCGGGCGATGATAGAGCGCTGCAAGGCGCGCTGGGCCGAATGGGGCTACTCCTGGTGGGCAATTTTCGAGCTGTCCAGCGGCGCCTTGATCGGCGCCGGCGCGATCCAGCATCTCGACCGCGATGCGATCAACCCGCTTGAGATCGGCTGGCGTTTTCGCAAGGACAAATGGCATCAAGGCTTTGCCTCGGAGGCGGCGCGCTGCATGGCCGGCTTTGCCTTTGAGACGCTGAAGGGCGCGCAGTTGCTGGCCGTTTGTCACCCCGACAACAGCGGCTCCGCCCGGGTGATGCAGCGCCTGGGCATGCACTACCGAGGCATCGAGCCCTGGTACCAAATGGACTGTGCGGTCTATGAAATCAGCGCCGAGCAATGGTGGGATCAGGCGCCTCGCTGAGGTCATACACATGCACGCCATGCTCGCGGTGCTCGCGTTCCAGCCAGCGCGGCGAATGCAGGGTTTGGGCCCTGTCGGCATGGCCGGCATGCCAATGCTCGTTCATGGGAAACCGAGAGAACTCGACATCTTTTGACTGGGTCTCGTAATGCTTGCTGCGATAGATCAGATCACGACATCGACCGACCCGTCGCAGCGCAAATTCGCCAAGGCTCGCACATCGGGGTCGTCCTGCAAGTCTTTCGGCCGTTTCGCGAAAATTCGAGGGATAGGCCCCGCGTTCCTAGGCACCCAAGGCGCCGCCGCCTTGCAAGAGCAGGATGGTTTCGCCGCAAGCTGCGGTGGCCTTGTGTTGCTTGTTCTTGCTCGTCATCGTCCAGCGCCCAAGTCAAGCGGCTAAGTGTTTAAAGCGCCGACGTCATAGGAGCGACCCGGCTTGGTGTCGATGCTGACCAGCCTGTCATGTCTTTCGACGCCTCTTTACAACGCATTACGGCGCGCCTTCGCTGAGCCAGCGAATCAGCAGCTCGGCGGCTTCGGGACTGAGCCGTTGGTGGGCTGCGATCGGTCGCCGCAAAGCGCCCGCACGCAGTGCTTCGGCACGCTTTTTCAATGCGGCCTCGTCGCCGCGGGACTTGGCTGCTTTTTCGGCCAGTCTGGCCATCGTCGGCGCGTTTTTGAGGGGAGGCTGGCCGTGGCAGTTGTAGCAACCCATGTCCGATGCCAGTTGCTGATTTGCCAGCGCAGACGCACATGGCAGGCTCAATGCAATGAATAGGCAGCTTGCGGCAGCCAGCAAGCTGCCTGGTGCCTTTGGGGAAGCAAGCTGATGCTGGAGGCAATTGTTCATGACGAAACCTGGCTTTCAGATTTGCTTGTCGCTGCGGCCACGATACGTTTGTGTTTGCCGCTGCGCCCGAGCGTGAATGGCTTGGCAATGCAGGTGCTGATCGGTAGGTCGGCAGCTCCTTGCTCCAGCACAAACTCACGTAGAACCCGACGATAGCGTTCGCGCGCCGTTCGGCTTTGATCGGCGTCGGCGCCCAAGATCAATTGGAGGCCACCGTCGGCAAGTTGCTGGAGCTGGAAGTCGAACAAGCCGGCCTCGTCTTCCAGCACCGTTGTCAAGGCCAGTGGCAGCAAGCTCACTCGGCGACCGGCCCGGCCGGGCATAAACAACATGTCGTCACGGCGCCCCAAGACCTCGACCACCGGCAAGGCGGAGCCACAGGTGCAGAGCTCCTGCGCCAGCGTGATGCTGTCACCAAGGTCAAAGCGAATCAGCGGTTGAACATGGTTGGCCAGGTTGGTCAGCAAGGTGGTGTGGGAGGCTTGGCCTCGCGGCGTGGGCCTGTATTGGGCGTCGACCGGCTCCAGAATCACCCAGTCGGCGTTGACATGCAACTGGCCCGCCGCGCATTCCCAGGCGATGGGCAAGAACTCCGAAGCACCGTAGCTATTGCGAAGCGCGCAGCCGAAGGCGGTTTCGATACGGTTGCGCATCGCTGCAGTCAAGGTTTCGCCGCCGGTCCAGATTTCTTGTGGCCGGCAGCGCAAAGCGCCGTGCTCGAACTCCTGCGCCAGCAGCAGCGCGGCGGTCGGGTAGGTGGCGATGATGCTGGGCGCGAAGGCGTTGAGCTGGCTCAGCAGCTCGGGCGTGGCCTGCAGGATGGAAAAGCTGCGCCATCGGCCGGTCAACCAAGGCTGGGCGCGGCGCAGTCGTTCAACCGACACATGGCTGGCGAAATGCCCTCCGGTTGCGCCGACAAAGGCAAAGCGCTCGCTCAGATAGAGCGGGTCCCACAGCCGCTGCCAAGGCCGGGGCGACTGGCGGCGGGTGGCTTCCAGGGTCTCGTAGAGCGCCATGGCGGCGGGGTCCTGCACATAAATGCCCGCCTGGCCGCTGCTGCCCGAGCTTTCCCACACCGTGTAGCGGCCGAGGTAGCTTTCGGCAATCCGTTTGGGGTCGCGGCAGAGTTGCTGCAAGTCCGCCAGCTTCAGTTGCGGGTCGCACAGATGCTGCTCAAACTGCTGCATCAGCATGGTCTTGCTGAGCACCGGCAACTCTTGCAGCGTCAGCTCGGTGAGCCTGCGGCCGGCGAGGAGTTGGCGGTAGAAGGGCGCCGCACGCGCGGCCTCCAAGAGTGCCAGTAGCCGCTTGGATTGGAGGTCAGCGATGGCCTCAATCTGGATAGCATTGGCGTACATAGAGCCCGGGCGCATCGCCCAGCTTCATTGATTCGGGCCTTGCCCGCGCCTTGTTGATCTTGCCGATGCCGGTTGAGCGCGCGGCCAGCCAGTCATGCCAAGCCGGCCACCAGGAGCCGCTCTGTGCCTCCAGGCCTTGGGGCCATTCCTGTTGCGGAACCCAGGCGCCATGGCGGGGTCGGGTGTCGATGCGGAAACTGCGCCCCGGGTGACCGGGCTCGGAGATGATGCCGGCGTTGTGGCCGCCGCTGGTCAGCACAAAAGTGATCTCGGCCTCGCACAGATGGTGCAGCTTGTAGACCGACTGCCAGGGCGAAACGTGATCGCGTTCGGTGCCGACCAAAAAGATCGGCAGCTCGATATCGCCCAGTGACACGCTGCGCCCATCAACCCGGTAGCTGCTGGTAGCCAAGGCGTTATGCAGGTAGAGCGCGGTCAGGTATTCGTGGTGCATGCGTGCAGGCATGCGGGTGGTGTCGGCGTTCCAGTCCATCAGGTCGGTGTGCGGTTCGCGTTCGCCCATCAGGTATTCGCGCATACGGCGCGTCCAGACCAGATCGCGGGAATGCAAGAACTGGAACGAGCCGGCCATTTGTTCACCGCTGAGGTAGCCTTTGCCGCGGGTGATTTCGTCCACATAGCCAATTTGGCTTTCGTCGATGAAGAGGCCCAGCTCGCCCGGCTCGGAGAAGTCGGTTTGCGCCGCCAGCAAGGTCAGCGAGCGCAGCTCGGGCAGATTCTCGGCGCCGGCCACGCCGCCGCGATCGCCACGAGCCTCGCCGGCTTGGCCGTCCCGACGGCCGAGCGCCGCCGCCGCGATGCTCAGCAAGGTGCCGCCCAAGCAGTAACCCATTGCATGGACGGGCTGCTTTTTGCCATGAATGTCGCCAATTGCCCTCAAAGCCTCGAATATCCCCAGGCGCAGATAGTCATTCATGCTCAAGTCATGGTCGCTGGCGTCCGGGTTGCGCCAGGACAGCATGTAAACCTGATGACCCTGCTCGACCAGATAGCGCACCATCGAATTGTGTGGCGACAAGTCGAGGATGTAGTACTTCATGATCCAGGACGGCACGATCAGCAGTGGCTCCGGATAGACCTGCTCGGTCTGCGGGCTATAGCGGATCAGCTCAACTAGGTGGTTGCGCATCACCACTTGGCCGGGCGTGATGGCGACATCGCGGCCGGGGACATGACGGTTTGTTTCGGTGGGCTGAGTCGGTATCAAGCCGCCGCTGACGTCTTCCAGCCAATGGCGTGCACCTTGAAGCAAATGGGCGCCCCTGCTGGCGACGGCATCCTGCAGCACGACCGGATTGGTCGGCAGCCAGTTGGCAGGCGCCAGCATATTCAAGGCCTGACGGGCGAAGAACTGCGTCATTTCGGCATGGTGCGCGCTCATGCCAGGCATTCGCGCGGCCTCGCGCCAAAACTCCTCGCTCTGGCGAAAGCCGCTGCGCAATGCCGTGAACGGCCATTGCGCCCAGGCCTGATGGCGAAATCGGGGGTCGCTGTCTTGCTCCCCGATTTTTGCGCTGGTCGAGTCGTCCGCCCTGGGCACACTGTCTTTCAAGGTCTGTGTCGCCAGCTGTGCGCCCAATCTGGCCAACTCCAGCTGGCGGCCCGGCGACACGGCCAAATGCCAGGCCCAATCAGCCAAGGCCAAGGACAGCGCCACCGGCGATATGCCCGCCGTCAATGGCGCGGCGCTGGCATGCAGCAGGCGATCCAGGCGTTGCGTCGGCAACTCCACATTGCGAGCTGGCGGGGAGGGGTCGAAAGGGCTGTTGAGTCGCTGCATGGTTTCGATTTTGCGGTCGAAAGCAGCAGCTCTATTTGATTTTGGGCAAGAGCCCGGCAATCCCTACTTGAGTTGCTGGCTCACAAGTCGTCCAGAATCGGGCGCAGCAAATCGTCCCATTGCTCGACGTCGGCCAGGCTGACGCTCAGCCACTCCAGCGCCGAGGGCGCATATGCGGCCCAGTCGGCGTCTTCTGGCAGACCTTCGTGCAAACGCATCAAATGCTCGGCAATCAGACCGGCCGCCACCAGCGTGTGCACCTCGGGCTCGACCATTTTGTCGCCCAGCGAAAGCAGGTCGTGATGCAGGCGGATGCCGGCCATCAACTCGGGCGCCATATTCCAGGCGCGGGCCAGCAGCGCACCGGCCACCGCATGGTCGGTGCGATGGTTGGCGTTCTCGGTCGCGATATAGGATCGGTCCACGCGGGCCGAGGCTTCCACCATGGTTGATCCGTAGCCGCGCACGCATTGCAGCAAGACCGGCATGCCGATATGGCAGAACAGGCCGTAGGTATGCGCCAGGTCGACCGAAATGCCCGGCAACTGCCTGGCCACAAAGGCCATCGCAGCGGCGCGCTTGGCCGAGCGCTCCCAAAAGCGCGCCAAATGCGGGCTGTTGACGGGGATCGCGTTCTTCAGCAAAAAGCCCGTCATGATGGCGGTGGTTTCTTTCAGGCCGATGCGCGTCATCGCCTGCCCGACGGTCGTGCAGGGCATGCCGTCGGAGATGTGGACGGGGCTGTTGGCCATGCGCAGCAGCGTGGCCGACATCGCCACATCACTGGCCGCGATGCGCGCCACCTCGTTCAGATCCGGTTGCGCCTGGGCCATCGTCTGCTGCAAGCGCGCCAGCAACTCGGGGCAGGGCGGAATGATGATGGTCTTGAGCGCTCCGCTCTTGCGCGAGTTGTCAATTTCTTGGCGAATTGCTGGGATGCTCATTGAATAGGGGCCAATTAATCGCGACTTCAGGGATGGGCGAGCCGCACAGCCTGTAAAGTGCCTTGCATTATCAGCATAGTCAGCCTCAGTCTGAGCGCTTATTGCTCGCTGCGACGAACAAGTTTCCGCTAAAGCATGGCCTTTTTCACTCGCAGAAAGTTCCCGAGCAAGCCGCACTGGGCTTGTGGCGGACTGCTGCTCGGGGTCTTATGGCTGCTGCCCAGTGCGGCCTTGGACAACAACCGTTTTTTGGATGCTGCCGCCAAGTTCAACCCCCGCACGGTTCTTGAAGCGCAGGCCTTGCTGCAGACAATTGAGCGCGCCGCAGCACTGGACGAGGCGCAGCGGCTGACGGCCATCAATAGCTATTTGAATCGCCGTATCGAGTTCCACGATGACATCGAGGTTTGGGGCAAGACCGATTACTGGGCCAGCCCCTTGGAAGCGCTGGACAAGGGGCGCGGCGACTGTGAGGACTACGCGATTGCCAAATATCTGAGCCTGCTCGCGGCCGGCACACCGGTGGCCAAGTTGCGCATGGTCTATGTGCGCGCGATGGTGGGCGGGCGCTCGCTCGCGCATATGGTGCTGGCCTACTATGCCGAGCCGGGAACGGAGCCTTTGATTCTGGATAATCTGATCGCAGATGTGCGCCCGGCCTCGCAGCGTCCGGACTTGCAGCCAGTCTTCAGCTTTAATGGCGAAGGCTTGTGGCAAGGAGTGGGCGCAACAACGGCCGGCGATCCCTTGGTGCGCTTGTCGCAGTGGCGGGAGTTGCTGGCCAAGGCCCGCGCGGAAGGTTTTTGAACGAAATGAAAACAATAGATTGGGATTTGCCATGTCCTTGATGCGTCAAGTCTGGTTGCTGGTGTTGGGCGTGGTCTTGCTGGCCTTGGCCGGCAGTGTGGCCGTGTCCACTTTTTCGACCCGGCAACTGTTGCAAACCCAGTTGCAGATCAAGAACAGCGACAACGCGTCAGCGCTCGCCTTGGCCTTGTCGCAGCAGCACGGCGATGCTGAGTTGATGGAGCTGCTGATTTCGGCGCAGTTCGACACCGGCTATTACCAAAGCGTGGTCTGGCGCAAGGCCGATGGCAAGCTTGCGTTCGAGCGCCGTACCTCCGCCCAGTCGGGCAAGGCGCCGGCCTGGTTTGTGTCCTTGTTGCCCATTGCCGTGCAGCCCGGCGTGGCGCAGGTCTCGAACGGCTGGAACGCGATCGGTTCGGTCGAAGTGCTCTCCCATTCGGCCTACGCACATGATGAGTTATGGCGCAGTCTGACCCGCATGGCCTTGCTCTTGGGAGCCTTGGCGCTGCTGGCGAGTGCAGCCGCCTATTTGGCGCTGCACCGCATCCGTCGCCCGCTCGATAACGCGGTCGCGCAGGCGCGGGCCGTCGTCGAGGGCAGTTTCCAGATCATCGAAGAGCCCCATGTCCCTGAGCTGAAGGGCCTGACTCAGGCGATGAACGCGATGGTGTTGCGGGTCAAAAGCATGTTCGAGGCGCAGGCCGATCAGCTGCAAGTGCTGCGGGTGCAAGCGCATTGCGATCCGTTGACGGGCATGAGTTCACGCAAGCATTTTCTGGCCGAGTTGGAGTCGGCGCTGACGCGCGATGAAGGCCCGCTGCAAGCCGGGCTGGTGCTGGTGCGTTTGCGCGATCTGGCCGGCCTCAATCAGCGTTTGGGACGCCCGGCGGTGGATCAAATTCTGCAAGCCATGGCCAAGGCCGTGATGGCCTATCCCGAGCGCGTGCGTGGCTGTTTGGCTGGCCGACTGAACGGTGCCGATTTTGCGCTGTGGCTGCCCGCACCCGACGTAGCCGCCGAGACGGCGCAAGCCTTGGCCGATGCCTTGCATGCCAGCTTGCCGGCCTTTGGCGGCGGCATCCAGGTGGCCTTGGGTGCGGTCGACCTGCCGCGCGAGTCGGCCGTTGGCGTCTGGTTCGGTGAAGCCGACGCGGCGCTGGCGCGGGCCGAGAATCAGCCCGGCTTTGTGGTCGAGTCGATCAATGCGAGCGCGCCCCAGCAACGGGCGCAAGGCGAGCGGGCTTGGCGGGAGCAGATCAGCGATGCAATCAAAGATCGGCGCGGCAAGCTGCTGCAATACCCGGTTTTGGACCGTGAGGGTCGGGTCTTGCATCTGGAATGCCCGCTGCAATTACAGTTGGAAGAAGCGGGCGAGTTCGAGCCGGCCACGCGCTGGCTGCCGCTGGCGGTGCGCAGCCGATTGACGGCCGATGTGGATCTGCTGGCGGTCTCGTTGGCGCTGGAGGCCATCGCCCAAGACGGCCAGCAACGCTGCGTCAATATCGCGCCGACTTCTTTGCTGGATGGCAACTTTGTCGCCCGTCTGCGTGATCAGGTCTTTCATGCGCCACAAGCCGCCCGCAAACTCGGCCTGGAGTTGGCCGAGAGTGCCGCGACCAATCATTTCGATCTGCTGTTCGAGATGGGCCGCCAGTTGCGACCGCTGGGCGTGAAGCTCGGGCTTGAGCATGCCGGCGCCGGCCTGGCGCAGGTCGATCGCCTTTATCAGGCCGGGCTGGACTATGTGAAGCTCGATGTCTCGGTCGTCACCGGTGTGTCGGGAGACGCGGCCCGCGCCGCCTTTGTGCGCGGCATGTTGGTGATGCTGCGCAGCCTGGCGCTGAAGGTCTACGCCGAAGGCCTGCGCGACGCGATGGACGTGCAGGCGCTGTGGGACTGCGAGTTGGACGGTGTGACGGGGCCTTGGGCGACGGCGCGCTTGAAGGCCTGACCTTGCGTCCAAATGCTAGTGCTCGGGACTTGGCGTTAACCCACCCCCCGATAGCAGGGTGAACCCCCGGAACCAGGGGGCGCTGACGCCTGCGCAATCCCTAGAATGAAGTGGCTGCTGCTGCGAAGTCTGCTAGCGAAGTAGTAAATCCCACTTCATCTTTAATAGGCGCCCACTATGAAACGCTTTTTATCGTCACGCATTGCAAATTTTGCTTCACGAGCGGCCTGTGCCGCCCTGTGTGGCGGCTTGTTGACCGCCACCGCTCAGGCGGCGCCATTGATTGGTCTTTACACCTTTGAAGGTGCTAATGGCAACTTTGCCAATGTTGTCGACGCCAGCGGCAACG
The DNA here is from genome assembly GCF_025717515.1 of Roseateles oligotrophus. GTDB lineage: Bacteria > Pseudomonadota > Gammaproteobacteria > Burkholderiales > Burkholderiaceae_C > Paucibacter_A > Paucibacter_A oligotrophus. The sequence continues at coordinate 66,425 of NZ_JAJIRN010000006.1, read as the reverse complement.
GCAAGAACCCGACTTTTTATGAGCAGGGCCTCGTCTCGGTGACAACCGGCGGCCAGGGCTACCAGGGTGAAGCCGCCAAGTTCGCGCCGACCGGCAGTTGGTTCAACCCGGCGCCCAATGCAGCCCAGAACAGCGGCGGCGGCTTCACGGTCGGTATTGATATTTCGCCGAGCAAGGGCGATCTGACGATCGGCGGCTGGCTCAAGCTCTCACCGACATCCGCGACCACGCAGAACCCGAAGTACACTTTTTTCAGCCATGACGATGGGTGCTGGGACCGAGGCCTTTGGTTGGATGCTGCGGCCGGCAACTGGCAGACAACCGGTGGAAGCAACTGCACCGGCCCGCGCAACACGGGTGCCACGATGACGCTGAATGACTGGCATCTGGTGGTGGTCAGCATGGCCGGCATCAATGCCAGCCTCTACATTGACGGTGTGCTCAAGTCGACCACAGTTTCGGATGACTACGGAACGACCGCACCTGATCTGCGTTTTGGCGCTTTTGACCGCAGCGGCGGCACCGAGCCCTGGGAAGGGCTGATGGACAACTTGTTTGTCTTCTCCAGTGCCTTGACGGCCGGTCAAGTCAGCAGCATCAACAGCGACGGCTTGGCCGGCATTCAACGGGTTGCCGGCCTGGCGGGTGACCCGAGTGCCTCCGTGCCTGAGCCGAGCTCCTTATTGTTGGTGGCCTTGGCAGCCGGTGCGCTGGGATGGAGTCGCCGCAAGCCTTCTGCGCTTAGTTCTGCGCAGCGTTCAGAATAGGCTGATGACAGGATAGCGCCGCCATTCAGGCTCGGCATAACGCTGAGCCTTGGCGTAGATGAAATCAAGCAGGGCCGCTTGATTGGCGAGCAGTTCGGGGTGCTGGGTTTTCCAGGCCTCGAACTCGCTGCGCAAGCCGGGCTCCGTCTTCAGTAGCTCCAGCGCCGTGTCCTCGAACACATAGTCGGAGTAGTTCTCCTTCTTCTCCAGGATGCTGTTGAAAAAGCCCCAGCGGAAAAAGCTGTCATGCGCCTGCGGCTCCAGCGTTTCCACCGCATAGCGCGCATGGGGCTGATCCAGCGCCACCAGCACGTCACCGGCACGCGCTTGCACGCTCACCGCTTGCCGGCGCAGCGCCATTTGTTCGTGAAACAGCCGGCCCTCGTAAGGCCCCGGGCGCGAGCGAACCTCATCGACGATATAGGCCTGCCCCTGCAAGATCTGATCCGCGCTCAGGCGTTGCAGCTGCACGCCATTCCATTGCAGACGCTCAATCACTTCGCGCCAGGCTTGCGGAATCAGATATTGCTTGGGCGTGCTGACTTCCAATTCGGTCGTGCAGCGCTTGTACCAGGCGATGTCGCGCTCCCAGGGCTGGCTGCGGTCGTAAGTCAAGCGGCTGTAGTTGCCCAGCAAGCTCGGCCGCTGCAGCGCCGCATAGCCCTTGAAGCGAAAGCTGGCCGGGCGGCTGTAATCGGTCCGCCACAAGACCGGCCAGTTGCGCCGAGCTTGTGAGGCCTGCCTGGCGGCCCGGCGCAGCATCTGCAACTCGCCCGCGTTGACCACCGTGAAGGCCAGCACCACTTCGACCAGCGCGCGCATCGAGGCATAGCGGTCGGCAAAGGGCTTCAGCATATGGGTCTCGGGCATGAAACCTATGCAGTGGTGCAGGGCGGCGAAACCGGTCGAGAAGCGCGGCGTTTCAAGAAAGTCTTCGATGCCGTCATCGGGCGTCAGCTTGACCGGATTGACATAGGGGCAGGTCGGCCAACCGCGCTCGGTCATGGCCGCGTAAATGGCCGGCAGCATGCGGTCCATCAGATAGGGCCCCAGCCCGTCGCCGAGCTTGTCGAACTGGGTATGAATCAAGGTCATCGTGTAGGCGTAATCCGCACCGTTGGAGGTGTGGGTGTCCACCATCACATCGGGGTCCCAGTCGCTGAAGAAGCGGTTGAAGACCTGGGCGGCCAGGCTGTCGCATTTGATGAAGTCGCGGTTCAGATCGAGGTTGCGGCCGTTCGCCCGGAAGCCGAATTGCTCCGGCCCATCCTGGTTGACGCGCGAACTGGCCTGCCGGTTCAGGCAGCCGTCGACGTTGTAGACCGGGATGAATAAGAACACCGTTTCACCCAGGGCCGCCAGCCGTTCGGGCTGGGTGCAAAAGTCGCGCACCAGCGCCATGCAGGCATCAATGCCCTCGGGTTCGCCGGGGTGGATGCCGTTGTTGTTGAAGAACACCGGCCGCCCGGCCTGCTTGAGGGCCAAGCGCTCGAAGACGCCGTCAGCGCTGACCAGCCCCGCATGGATGGGCAGACCGTTGTCGGAGCTGCCGATCTGGAAGAAGCTCAAAACCCGCGGGAAGCGTGCCTGCAAGCGTTCATAAAAAGCAATGCATTCGGCCCACTGGGTGGTCTGATTTTGATTGCCTTGTTCAAACGGCGTGAGCAACAGGTCGGTGGCGGTGTCGGTCATGGTGGATGCGGCGAGCAGGGGTGGCAGGATGGGCTAAGGCGCGAATTATGGTCTCACCAAACCTCAGTTCAAAGCCAATGCCAGGGTCAGGTCATGCCTGTCGCGCAACAGGCAATCTGCTTGCTTGGTCTGGCCCGAAAAAACCTGAACAGGTGCTGTCTTTCTTTGCCTATTCCCATGGCGAGGCCTCTCGTGTTCTTGTCCTCTTCCTCGTATGCTTTTGCTTCGAATTCAAGCTGAGCGTCTTGTTTAAAGGGATTGCCATGCAAACTATTGCAAGCTGTAGCGGCATCCTTGCCACGTTGACGGTGGCCTTGGCGCAGGCGGCCGGGCCGGCCAGTGATGAGGAGCTGGCCGCGGTCTATGGTGATGCCGAGTTGATCAGCATTGCCACCGGCACTCGCCAGCCCCTGCGTCTGGCGCCGTCGGTGGCCAGCGTCATCACGGCCGCCGACATCAAGGCCTTGGGGATAAGCAATCTTGAGCGTCTGCTCGAAGGCGTGCCCGGCCTGCATGTCACGCGCGGAGGCGCCAACTACGAACCGCAATACGTGATGCGCGGCATTGTCAGTGGGCAGACCCCTCAATTGCTGCTGCTGCAAAACGGGCAGCCGATGACGACCATGTTAGTCGGCAACAAAGGGCAGATGTGGGGAGACTTCCCGGCCCAGCAGATCGCGCGCGTCGAGATCATTCGCGGCCCCGGCTCAGCGCTCTACGGCGCCGAGGCTTATAGCGGCGTCATCAACATCATCACCAAGACGGCGGCGGACCTGGCCGCCCTTTCATAGTCGCGAGGCCTGGTGGCAACATGGCCGCAAGCTCGGCGACTGGGAGCTGGCCGCCTATTTGCGGGCGGGCAGCACGGCCGGCCCCAAATCCATCATCGAGGCCGATGCGCAAAGCAGTCGCGACAAGGCTTTTGGGACTCATGCCAGCCTTGCGCCGGGGCCGCTCAACGCTGGCTATGACGCGCTCGACGTGCATCTCGACCTGTCACGCCCGCAGTGGCGGTTGCGGGCCGGCTACAAGCTGCGCGACGACATGGGCACAGGCGCCGGCATTGCGCAGTCGCTTGATCCGGTGGGCCGGGGGCGCTCCGAACGCATCAACACCGACCTGGGCTGGAGCGCTGCTCCGCTTGGCCGCGACTGGAGCCTGTCGGCCAACGCCGCCCTGTTGTTCTACAAGCAGCAAATTCCGGTCAATTTGCTGCTGTCGCCGCCGGGTACGCACTTCCCGACCGGGCTGTTGCCCGACGGCATGGTCGGCCACCCCGATACCTCGGAGCGCCAACTGCGCCTGAGCGCCGTGGCCAGCTATAGCGGCTGGCGCGGCCATGTGCTGCGCCTGGGTGTCGGCCACGATGATTTGAATCTTTATCACACCGCCACTTTCAAAAACTACATCGCCAACGCGGCCGGCGTGCCCGTGCTGCAGGGCCCGGTGGCCGACTACTCGGCGTCCTCGCCGTTTATGCTGCCGCAGCGACGCAAGGTGGACTATCTGTATCTGCAGGATGAGTGGCAGCTGGCACCCGAGTGGAGCCTCACCGCCGGCCTGCGGCATGACCGGATCGGCGCGGTGTCGGCTCTACCAGCAAGCCGCGCCTGGCCTTGGTCTGGGCGCTGAGCTATGACATGACGGCCAAGCTGCTGTACGGTTCGGCCTTTCGCGCGCCTTCGTTCAATGATCAGTTCGGCATCAATAATCCGACGCTGCGCGGCAACCCGAACATACAGCCCGAGACCATCAAGACGCTGGAGGCCGCGTTGGACTGGCTACTCGACAAGTCCCTGCACCTCAATCTGAATCTGTTTGATTTTCAAATGAACGACATCATTCGCGGTGTACCCAATAGCGAGCCCAACACCGGTTCGACGGTACGCAATGTCGGTCGCCAGGACGGTCGTGGCCTGGAAGCGCAACTGCAGTGGCAGGCCGATAGAAGTCTGCATCTGAGCGGCAGCTATAGCTATCAGCGCAACAGCGACCATGCCACCGGACTCGACGCCGGCTATGCGCCGCGCCACCATTTTTACGGTCGTGCCGACTGGCAAATCGTTGAAGCGCTGCAAATGAATGCGCTGCTCAATTGGGTCGCCGGGCGGCAATGCACGCCCGGCGACAGCCGCCCCCCGGTGGCCGACTACCGCACGCTGGACCTGAGCTTGACGCGCCAACTCGGCGCATGGTCCTTGTCCGACGCGCTGCTGAATATATTCAATGCCGATGCGCGTGAGCCCACGCCCGCGCCGGGCTTGATTCCGAACGATTTGCCCCTGCCGGGTCGTTCTTTCTTGCTGCAAGTGGTCTATCGGCTGTGAACTGCAAACGCGAGTCAGGGTCAGGGTCAGGTCATGCCTTCGGCTCAAATGCCCGAAAACTGAGCCGGTCTTGCCGCGCAGTGGCGACCAATTTGGCTTGCTCGCGAAGGTTGGCCGGCTAGCTTCATAATCCCCCGATATTTCGAAACGGAAAGGTTTTTTGCATGCTGTCTCGCCGTTCACTTCTGCTTGGCTTCTGGCTGCTCTGCCTTGCTTGCGCCGGGCTGCCGACTGCCGCGCATGCGGAGGAAGCTCCCGCGCTGCAGATTTGCACCGGCGACGATGAGAGCTTCCCTTGGCAGCTGAAAGACAGGCCGGGGGTATTGATGCACATGATGCGCATGGTGGAGCAGAGCGTGGGCGGCAAGTTCGTCATTACGCCCAAACCCTGGAAGCGCTGTTTGCTGGAACTCAAGTCAGGGCAGGTGGATGCCGCGTTCAAGGCCAGTTACAGCGCCGAGCGGGCCGCGGACGGTGCAGCGTATCCCATGCAGAGCGGGCGGCTAGATGTGGACAAACGCCTGCTGGTGGACAGCTACAGCCTGTTTCGACTCAAGGGCGCGCCGATCGAATGGGACGGTACGAAACTCATTGCCACCGGGGTGCTGGGGGCGCAAAGTGGGTTTTCCGTCGTGGCCCAATTGAAGGAGCTGGGCGCCAAGGTGGATGATGGCAATCGGCAGGCCGAAGCTTGTCTGCAAAAACTGCTGAGGGGTTATGTGGTGGCCGTGGCCTTGCAGACCCAGGAGGGCAATAGCTTGCTGGAACAGAACCCGGAATTCGCGGCGCGCATCGAACGTATACAGCCGGTGCTGGTGTCAAAACCCTATTTTCTGGTCTTTTCCCGCAACTACATTGCGGAGCATGAGTCGCAGGCGAGGTTGATCTGGACCCAGATCGCACAGGTGCGTGAATCGGATGCCTACAAGAAGCTGCTGAGCGACTTCAAATAGCTTGGGCGAGGCCTTCTTCATGACCCACCCGCAGTTGATCGCGACCGGACGCTTGCGCCATCGGTTTGTTGGCCTGCTTGTTGCCGCCGCTATCGCCACCATCGCAAGCAGGGGCGCGCAGGCGGCCGAACCGATCACCCATTTCAATGTGGTGCTGCTGCAGCCAAGCGCGGTGCTTGAAGAGCGCGTGCCCAGCATTGATGCGATGGCCGCCTATGTCAAAGCCGTCGAGGCGGCAGCACGTGAGGCGGTGATCGCCAGCGGGGTTCAGCAATCGGTCGGGGGCTTTATCGTGGTGGCGGTGCGGCCCGGCCTCAAGTCGAATGTCTGGCTCGACTTCGACGCCATGCTGGACTTGGGCCTGAAGCAGCAGATCGGCACGCGGGTCAGGGCGGTGGCGCCGTTCGAGGCGATCAAGGGGCCGGTCGTGTTCGCGCTGAAAGTGGCCACCTGGAACGGCAAAGAATCGAAGCGTTTGGCGCCGGCGCCGCTTGAGTGGAAGCAGGCCCCGCGCGCTGGCGGCCCGCTGGAGGTGGGTGAGTTGGTCGAGAGTCTCTGGACCGACTAGTTTCAGCCAATATCCCCGCAGTGAAGATCGAAGGGGCGGCCCAAGCGGCGGTCCTCAAAAAAATGCTTCAAGGTCTCGCGCACGGTGCGGAAGGCCAAGTCATCCCAGGGAATTTCATGCTCGTGGAAGAGCTTGGCTTCGAGCGTCTCCGGGCCCGGATTGAATTGATCCGACAGCAGGCGGGCGCGGTAGTAGAGGTGGATTTGCCCGACCTTGACCACATTCATCAGGCAGTAGAGCGGCTGCAACTCGATTTGCGCACCGGCCTCTTCATCGGTCTCGCGCTGTGCGCCCTCGGCCGCTGTTTCACCCAGTTCCAGGAAGCCGGCCGGCAGGGTCCACAAGCCATATCGAGGTTCGATCGCGCGTCGGCATAACAGCACTTGCTCACCAAAGACGGGCAGGGTGCCGACCACATTGATCGGGTTTTCGTAATGGACGCTGGCGCAGGCGGAACAGGTGGCGCGTTCGCGGTTGTCATCGGCCGGCACGCGGTAGTCGACCGCGGCACCACAGCTGGGGCAATGTTTGAAGCGTCTTGGGTTCCACATAGGCCAGAGTTTAGCGGCCCGGCATGAAGCCTTCATGGCATCATCCGCATCCATGGAACTCTTCAATTACTTTCGCTCCTCGGCCTCTTATCGCGTGCGCATTGCGCTGGCGCTGAAAGGGCTTGATTACGACTACCGCGCGGTTCATCTGGCCAAGAACGAACAGTTCGATCCGGCCTATGTCAGCGCCTCGCTGTCCAAGCTGGTGCCGCTCTTGCGTGACGGCGACGCGGTGATCAGCCAGTCGATGGCCATCATCGAATACCTCGATGAAACCCACCCTTTGCCGCCGCTGTTGCCTGCCGACGCCTTGGGCCGTGCGCAGGTGCGCGCGCTGGCGCAAGACATCGCCTGCGAGATTCATCCGCTCAACAATCTGCGCGTGCTGCGCTACCTGAACAAGGAAATGGGCGTCGATGAGGACAATAAAAACCGCTGGTACCGTCACTGGGTCGAGACCGGCCTGGAGGTGGTTGAGCAGCGCCTGAAAGCAGGTGCAGGCCGGTTCTGCCACGGCGATACGCCGGGCCTGGCCGACTGTGTGCTGGTGCCGCAGATCTTCAACGCCCAGCGCTTTGACTGCCGGCTCGACCATGTGCCCGAGGTGATGCGGGTGTTCGCCAACTGCATGGCGCTGGACGCCTTCGCCAAGACCCAGCCCTCCGCCTGCCCGGATGCCGAGTGAAGGCCAGGTGATGATGGATGCCGACTGGTTGCAGCCCTCATGGCCGCTGCAGAGCGAGGGTGTGAGATCCTTCATGACCACGCGGGCCGGTGGCGTCAGCGGTGGTGCTTTCGGGAGCATGAATGTCGGCGCGGCGGTGCAGGATGATCCGGCCGCAGTGGCCGAGAACCGCGCGCGAGTCGATCGGGCCTTGGCAGCCAAGGCGGTGTTTTTGCGTCAGGTGCATGGCAGCGAGGTCGTGCTCTTGAATCCGTCCCATGCCTTGCACGCTGCCGAGGCGCCGGTTGCCGATGCCAGCGTCAGCACGCTGCCGGGCTTGGCCGTGGCGATTCAGGTGGCCGATTGTTTGCCGGTCTTGTTTGCAGCGCCCGGCGGCGTGGCTGGTGCTCATGCCGGCTGGCGCGGGCTGGCGGGCGGCGTGCTGGAGAACACCGTCGCGGCGCTTTGCCGGGCGGCGGCTTGCCAGCCGGCTGATGTGCAGGCCTGGCTGGGGGCTTGCATCGGCCCCGAGGCCTTCGAGGTCGGGCCCGAAGTGCTGGGGGCTTTTGGTGCCCGAAGCGATGCCGAATCGAGCGAGTTTTTTCGGTTCCGGCCCAACGCGATGGGCGAAGCGCGCTGGCGCGCCGATCTGCCCGGGCTGGCGCGTCAACGCTTGTTCGCTTTGGGTTTGACTCAGGTCGGCGGTGGCAGTTGGTGCACCTTCAGCGACGCTTCACGGTTCTTTTCTTACCGGCGCGAGCATGTCAGCGGGCGCATGGTCGCGGCCATCTGCCTGGCCTGATTCGGCCGTAGCTGCTTCCCTCTCCAGCTGTTCTTGCCGTCTGCGAGCCTTTTTTCGGTGTGGCGTGCCGAGCAAATACAAGACGATGGAAATCGGCAAGACCCCGTAAAGCAGCAGCGTCACGATGGCGCCCAGAATACTGCCCTGGCTGCTGGTGGCTTCGGCCAAGGCCATCATCAGGGCCACATAGCCCCATGCAATTGCGATCAGATACATGGTTGGAGCTTGTCCGTAAGACCCCGGCTGTTGACGGATAAGTTCTTAGTCATAAGCGGGTAAGACAAGGAGGTTACAACAAGGTCTGCGATGATGGGATTGCTTAGCGCACAAGTCTTTGAGCCCACCTGCTAATTGTTTGAGGAAACCCATGACCCGTAAGACGAAAGCCGCCGAGGCTGCCGCTCCCAATACAGTCCCTGAGGCCATGTCCACCGAGGCGATTGCCGCCGCAGCCGCCGAAACCGCCGCCGGTTTTGGCGAAATGTGGAAGACCCTGGCCGGCTTGCAAATCCCCCCGGCCTCGCTGGCCGAGTTGCAGAGCAACTATCTCAATCAAGCCACGGCGCTGTGGAATGCCTCGCTGCAAAGCAGCCAGGGCAAGCCGGCCGAGCCGGCCAAGCCGCTGACCGATCGCCGCTTTGCCAACCCGGCCTGGACTGCCAATCCCGCCAGCGCTTTCATGGCGCAGCTCTATTTGCTGAACGCCAGTACCTTGCAGCAGATGGCCGAAAAGGTCGAGGGCGAAGACAAGGCGCGGGCGCGTGTGCGCTTTGCCGTTCAGCAGTTTGTCGACGCCGCCTCGCCGAGCAATTTTTTGGCGCTCAACCCGGAGGCGCAGGCCTTGGCCTTGGAAAGCAAGGGCGAGACGTTGACCAAGGGCATGCAGATGCTCTGGAACGATTTGCAGCGCGGCCATGTTTCGCAGACGGATGAGAGCGCCTTCGAGGTCGGGCGCAATGTCGCCACCACCGCCGGCGATATCGTTTTCGAGAACGAGTTCTTTCAGCTGATCGAATACAAGCCGCTGACCGAGAAGGTGTTCGAGCGCCCGTTGCTGTTTGTGCCGCCTTGCATCAACAAGTACTACATCCTCGATCTGCAGCCCGACAACTCCTTGATCCGCTATGCGGTGGCGCAGGGGCACCGCTTGTTTGTGATCAGCTGGCGCAACCCGGATGAGTCCTGCAAGGGCTGGACCTGGGACGACTATATCGAGCAGGCTGCCATCAAGGCGATCAGCGTAACGCAGGAGATCAGCGGCTCCAAAACCATCGACACGCTGGGTTTTTGCGTCGGCGGCACCATTTTGTCGACCGCCCTGGGCGTGTTGGCGGCACGCGGCGAGCAGCCGGCCGCCAGCGTCACCTTGCTGACCACGCTGATCGATTTTTCCAGCAACGGCATTCTCGATATCTTTGTCGATGAGGCCTCGGTGAAAAAGCGCGAGACCACCATCGGTTTGCAAGCACCCAAGGGCCCCGGCCTCTTGAAAGGCCAGGAGCTGGGCAGCACCTTCAGCATGTTGCGTCCGAATGATCTGGTCTGGAACTATGTGGTCGGCAACTATCTGAAGGGCGAGGCGCCGCCACCGTTTGATCTGCTGTACTGGAACGGCGACTCGACCAATATGAGTGGCCCGATGTACTGCTGGTATTTGCGCCACACCTATTTGCAGAATGACCTGAAGATCCCCGGCCGCTTGACGGTTTGTGGCGAGCCGCTGGATCTCGGCAAGATCAAGGCGCCGGTCTATATCTACGGCTCGCGCGAGGACCATATCGTGCCCTGGGAAGCCGCCTACCGCAGCACGCAAGTCTTCAAGGGTGAATGCCGCTATGTGCTCGGCGCCTCCGGCCATATCGCCGGCGTGATCAACCCACCGGCGAAGAAAAAGCGCAGCCACTGGATTGGCAAGACGGATGCGCTGCCGCCCTCGGCCGATGACTGGATGGCCTCGGCCACCGAGCAGCCCGGCAGTTGGTGGACCGATTGGTCGGAGTGGTTGGCGGCTCATGCCGGCGCGCTCAAGCCCGCACCCAAAACGCCCGGCAATCGCAAGTACAAGGTGATCGAGCCGGCGCCGGGCCGCTACGTGCAAGAAAAAGCTTGACTCCGCAAGCGCTGTGAAACCAGCCGAAACCCGCTATATGTGAATTTTCACCCTCCCGGTCGAGCTAAACTCGACCGGATAACTTGTTAGTTACTCAGAGCATAGAGAAGAGAAAGTAAAAATGACCGATATCGTGATCGTCTCTGCGGCCCGTACCGCGATTGGTAAATTCGGTGGCACGCTCGCCAAGACTTCCGCCGTTGACTTGGGTGCCACCGTGGTGCGCGATCTCTTGCGCCGCAGCGGCCTCGACGGCGCGCAGATCAGTGAAGTGATCCTGGGTCAGGTCTTGACGGCCGGCGCCGGCCAGAACCCGGCCCGCCAGACGGTGATCAAGTCGGGCCTGCCCAACACGGTGCCGGCGATGACGATCAACAAGGTCTGCGGCTCCGGCCTGAAGGCCGTGATGCTGGCGGCGCAGGCGATCCGTGATGGCGATTCCGAAATCGTCATCGCCGGCGGCCAGGAGAGCATGAGCCTGAGCGCCCATGTGCTGCCGGGTTCGCGCGACGGCCAGCGCATGGGTGACTGGAAGCTGGTCGACACGATGATCGTCGACGGCCTGTGGGACGTCTACAACCAGTACCACATGGGCATCACGGCCGAGAACGTGGCCAAGCAATATGGCATCAGCCGCGAGGCGCAGGACGCCTTGGCTTTTGGCTCGCAGCAAAAGGCCGCCGCCGCGCAAGACGCGGGCCGCTTCAAGGATGAAATCGCCGCAGTGACGATCCCGCAAAAGAAGGGCGACGCGATCATTTTTGATGCCGACGAGTTCATCAATCGCAAGAGCAATGCCGAAGCGCTGGCCGGCCTGCGCCCCGCCTTCGACAAGGCCGGCAGCGTCACCGCCGGCAATGCCTCGGGCTTGAACGACGGCGCCGCCGGTCTGCTGATCATGTCGGCCGCCAAGGCCGCCAGCCTGGGCTTGACGCCGCTGGCCCGCATCGCCTCCTACGCCTCGGCCGGCTTGGATCCGTCCATCATGGGCATGGGCCCGGTGCCTGCCGCCAAGAAGGCGCTCGAGCGCGCCGGCTGGAAGGCGCAAGACCTGGACTTGCTGGAAATCAACGAAGCCTTTGCCGCGCAGGCCTGCGCCGTGCATCAGGAAATGGGTTGGGATCTCAGCAAGGTCAATGTCAATGGCGGTGCGATTGCGCTGGGTCACCCGATCGGCGCATCCGGCGCCCGCATCCTGGTCACGCTGTTGCACGAAATGCAGCGTCGCAATGCCAAGAAGGGCATTGCCTCCTTGTGCATCGGTGGTGGCATGGGCGTGGCGCTGACCGTTGAGCGCTAAATTTTCGAAGCTAACGATTGGTCAGGATTAGGGCCAACCCGCTTGACCCAGACCCGCACTTGCGGAACTCTGGGCGAGCCATCCGTTTTTTTAATTCTTGGAGACAAACATGACTCAGAAAGTAGCTTACGTCACCGGTGGCATGGGCGGCATCGGGACTTCGATGTGCCAGCGCCTGCATAAAGAAGGTTTCAAAGTCATCGCCGGTTGCGGCCCGAGCCGCGACTTCGACAAATGGTTGAGCGAGCAGGCCGCTTTGGGCTACACCTTCTATGCGTCGGTTGGCAATGTGGCCGATTGGGACTCCACCGTCGAGGCCTTCGCCAAGGTCAAGGCCGAGTATGGCCCGGTGGCGGTGCTGGTCAACAACGCCGGCATCACCCGCGACGGCATGTTCCGCAAGATGAGCCGCGATGACTGGGATGCGGTGATGAACACCAATCTGAACAGCATGTTCAACGTCACCAAGCAGGTGATCGAAGACATGCTGGACAAGGGCTGGGGCCGCATCATCAATATCTCCTCGGTCAATGGCGAGAAGGGGCAGTTCGGCCAGACCAACTACTCGGCCGCCAAGGCCGGCATGCACGGCTTCACGATGGCGCTGGCGCAAGAAGTGGCGAGCAAGGGCGTGACGGTCAACACCGTCAGCCCCGGCTATATCGGGACCGACATGGTCAAGGCGATTCGCCCCGATGTGCTGGAGAAGATCGTCGCCACCATCCCGATCAAGCGTTTGGGCAAGCCGGAGGAAATCGCCTCCGTGGTGGCCTGGTTGGCGGGCGAGGATTCCGGCTTCACGACCGGCGCCGATTTCAGCTGCAACGGTGGTCTGCACATGGGCTAAACCCGTCTCGGGGTTTGCTTGAGGCAAGGTGAGGGAGTCGCGGCCGCGAGGCTGCGGCTCCCTTTGTCCTTGTGGGCCGCAGCAAGGCAAGCGATGCAAGGCAATAATGTCGCTCCAGAATTTAGCTTGGTAGGGAATCGTGATGGCAATGGACGTGGTCGATTTTGAAATCAAGGGCGCCGAGATGCAGTTCGTCGAGGTCGAGCTCGACCCTGGCGAGGCGGCCGTCGGCGAGGCCGGCAGCATGATGTTCATGGATGCGGGCATCCATATGGATACGGTCTTTGGGGATGGCGCACCGCAGCAGGGCGGTTTCTTCGGCAAGCTGATGGGTGCGGGCAAGCGCTTGATCACCGGTGAGTCGCTGTTCACCACCGTCTACACCAATCAGAGCTCAAGCAAACAGCGCGTGGCCTTTGCCGCGCCCTATCCGGGCAAGATCTTGCCGATGGATTTACGCCAGCTCGGCGGCACCTTGATCTGCCAGAAAGACGCTTTTTTGTGCGCGGCGCGCGGAGTCTCGCTGGGTATCGCCGTACAACAAAAGCTCTCGACCGGGTTTTTTGGCGGCGAGGGTTTCATCATGCAAAAGCTGGACGGCGACGGTCTGGCCTTTGTCCATGCCGGCGGCACCGTGGTGCGGCGCACGCTGCAGCCCGGTCAGACCTTGCTGGTCGATACCGGCTGCGTGGTCGCTTACACGCCGAATGTTTCGTTCGAGATTCAGTATGTCGGCAAGATCAAGACGGCCTTGTTTGGCGGTGAGGGCTTGTTCCTGGCCAAGTTGACCGGGCCGGGGGAGCTCTGGCTGCAAAGCCTGCCGTTCTCGCGCCTGGCTTCGCGCATCTTCGCGGCCGCGCCGCAGCGCGGTGGCAGCCGTGAAGAGGGCTCCGTGCTCGGGGGCTTTGCCAGCGGGGGTTTATTGGGTGGTTTGCTGGGCGGCGATAACGACGAGTAAGCGCGGGCAATTACACTCAGAGGGTTGGCATAAGCCCCCTTTTTCTCCGTGTTTGCTGCGTTTCTTACGCTTCGTATCCCTGCGCTTATGCGCTCCCTTCAAGGAATTCCTGATGTCGTTTCAGTCCTGGCCCCGCCTTGCCGTGGCCCTGAGTTTGTCTGCGCTAGCGATGTCTGCTGCTGCCGACCCGGCCAAGCCGATCTTTGTATTGAACTCACTGGACGCCGACATCAGCGTGGTTGACCCGGTCAGCTTCAAGCAAATCAAGCGCATCCCGACCGGCAAGGAACCCCATCACCTTTACTTGTCCCCGGACGCAAAGTCCTTGTTGGTGGCGAATGCGCTGGGTGATTCACTGACCTTTCTGGACCCCCATACCGCCGAGGTTCAGCGTGTCGTGCAGGGTATTCACGACCCCTATCACCTGCGCTTCTCGCCCGATATGAAGTGGCTCATCACCGCCGCCAATCGGCTGGACTACGTCAATTTCTACAGCTGGACGCCGGCCAGCAAGACCGAACCGCTGAAGCTGGTCAAGCGCATCAGCGCGCCCAAGACGCCCAGCCATCTGGCCATCGACAGCAAGAGCAGCACGCTTTATGTGAGCCTGCAGGACAGCAACGAGCTGCTGTCCGTGGACCTGGCGACGCAGACGCCACGCTGGAAGATCACGGTCGGCGAAATGCCGGCCGACATCTTCTTGACCGCCGATGACAAGCACATCCTGGTCGCCCTGACCGGTGACGCGGTGGTGGAGGTTTATGACGTCAGTGCTGCCGGCGGCAGCACGCCGCCGAAGCTGCTCAAGCGCCTGCCCACCGGCAAGGGCGCGCATTCCTTCCGCGCCTGGGGCGATCGCCGTCACGTCTTGGTCAGCAACCGGGTCGCCAACACCATCAGCAAGATCGATACGCAGACCTTCACCGTCGTTGATCAATTCCCCGGCCCCAGCGGCCCGGACGATATGGAAGTGATGGGGGACGGCAAGACTATTCTTGTGAACTCGCGCTGGGCCGGCAAGCTGACCGAGATCGACACCAAGACCCGCAAGGTCGTGCGCCAGGTCAAGGTCGGCAAGTCGCCGCATGGGGTCTTCACGCTGGATAGCCAGCCGCGCCAATGATGCGAGCCCTGCTGCTGGCCTCGGTTCTAGCGGGGGCCGCACCCGGGCTTGTCATGGCGCAGCCCGTGCCTTGTGCCAAGCCGGTGTTTCTGAGTTTCGACACCGGCCACATGGGCGTGGCGCCCTTGATCGCCGAGACGCTGAAGCGCTTTGATGCGCGCGCGACTTTTTTCCTCGCCAACGAGCCGACGAAAACCGGCGGCTGGACCCTGGATGATGAATGGGCGCCTTGGTGGCGAGCGCGTGTCGCCGAAGGCCATGATTTCGGGGCCCACACCTGGAACCATGACACCTGGCTGGCCGATTTACCTGAGCCGGGCCAGGCCGAGGCCAATCGCTTCAAGCTCAGCCGTGCGGCCGGAATTCAAACGCCGGTCCGGCTTGAGCTGACGGCGGAGCAATATTGCGCCAGCCTCAAGCAGGTCAGCGCGCGCTTCAGCGAGATGACGGGCCAAGCGATGGGGCCGATCTTCCGCGCGCCGGCCGGCAAGACCTCGCCGGCGCTGTTGGCGGCCGCTCAGAAATGCGGTTATGTGCATGTGGCCTGGAGCCCGGCGGGCTTTCTGGGCGACGAATTGCCGAGCGATCGTTATCCGAATGCCCAGCTGCTGGAGCGTGCGTTGAAGAACATCAAGCCGGGCGATATCTTGATGGCGCATCTGGGCATCTGGTCGCGCCAGGAGCCTTGGGCGCCGGCCGTGCTGGAGCCGCTGCTGCAAGGGCTGAAGGACAAGGGCATGTGTTTTGCGCCGCTGCGTGAGCATCCGCGCTATCGCTTGTTGTTCAAAATGGCGGGCTTGCTGCAACAAGCGCCGATGCTGAAAGATGCTTCGCATGATTGAGTTTTTGACCGACGCCTTCAGCGAGCTGCAGCAGCAATTGTTCGAGTTGCTGGTGCAGCCGCTGGTGTTCGCGCTGGGCGGCGGCAACCTGCTTGAAGACGCCTTCAGCGCCACCGGCATCTTGCTGGTGGGCATGCTGCAGATCGCGGTGATGCTGCTGGTGATCCGCAGCTTGGAGCGCTGGCGCCCGGTCGAGCCGCTCGCGGACAAGGCAGCCGTGCGCGTCGACGTGATCTACACCTTGATTCATCGCCTGGGTCTGTTCAAGCTGCTGATGTTCTTCAGCATCGACCCCCTCTGGGACGGCCTGTCCGGAGCGGCCCGCATGGCCGGCGTGCCAAGTATGCAGCTGGATGCGCTGTGGCCGGGCGTCAGCGATATCCCTTGGGTTTCCTTTTTCCTCTATCTGCTGGTGTTCGATCTGGTGAACTACTGGCTGCACCGGGGCCAGCATGCCTGGAACTGGTGGTGGGCGCTGCACGCGCTGCATCACAGCCAGCGCCAGATGACGATGTGGAGCGACAACCGCAATCATCTGCTTGACGACATGCTGCGGGATGCCGCCTTCGTCGTGCTGGCGCGCTTGATAGGCGTTGAGCCGGGGCAGTTCGTCGCGCTGGTGGCGGTTTCTCAATTGCTGGAGAGCTTGCAGCACGCCAATGTGCGGGTCTGGTTCGGGCCCTTGTTTGAGCGGGTGCTGGTCAGTCCGCGCTATCACCGCCTGCATCATTCCATCGGCATAGGCCATGAGTCCGAGGGGCGGGGCACTCTGGGCGGGCATAACTTTGCCGTGCTGTTCCCCATCTGGGACATCATCTTCGGCACCGCTAACTTCGAGCTGCGCTGGGATTCGACCGGCGTGCGGGACCAACTGCCTGACGAAGGTGGGCGCGACTATGGCCGGGGTTTTTGGGCGCAGCAATGGCTGGGTCTGGGTCGGCTGTTTGGGCGGCGCTGAAAAGGGCTGTTGGAGTCAACGAACGTGGGCCGCTAAAGGCGCGCAGCAGGGTTCAAAAGCGACGTGCCAGGAGTTCAACGGTGGCTTGGCCTGATCCGTTGGGGGCAAGTCTTGAATTTGCCTGACGAGGCATCTACGACCGCTGGCTCATCTGGCGAGCCAATGGGGTGGGAAAGTTGTCGCACCGCATACCGGAGCCGACCATGCCTATCAAGCGCATCTTGTTTCAGCCAAGTCTCGCACTGGCCTCGTTTTTCCAGTGCTACGGCACGCGAGCACAGTGCCAACAAGCCTTGTATGAAATGCGCTGCCCAAGGGTTTCGTTTGCCCTAAGTGCGCGAGCGCCGAACACCGCCGCCACGAGCGCGGCATGCGGCTTCTTTTGCAGTGCTGTCAGTGCCAACGTCAGACTAGCCTCACGGTGGGAACTGTGCTCAACGCCAGCAAGCTGCCACTGACGACTTGGTTTCTGGTCATCCACCTGCGCACGCAAAGCAAGACCGGTATGGCAGCCCTGCAACTCATGCGTGACCTTGGAGTTAGCTATCGCAGCGCTTGGCTGATCATGCACTGGCTCATGCAGGCCATATTGACCGATCTGCTATCCGACGCTCTCCGCCGCAATCCCTGGCGGGAGGTTTCCTTGCTCAAGAGGATGCCAACGGTGATATGTGCCTAATCAGGCAAATTAAAGAATTGACCCCGGCTCCGTTAATTATGAATTTTTATGATATGAATCATTGTGTGATTTTCAGAATTTGCAATATCCTCTTCGCTGGCGCTGACTTTTATGGCCAGCCACCTCCCTTCACGTGATGTTATTGAACTAACCATCCCAGTTGAGATCTCATTAAACTTCGCAATAGTCTTTGTTTGTAATTTATCATTCACTGTTAATATATCTACTCGGTCTGAGCTATTTTTATATATCCGACCATTGAAGTGGTATCGTGGCCCAGGGCGCTCGTGGTGAATTTGATATGAAACGCTTTTGGAACTGATCGGGCTTTGCTCGCACTCGCCTACGCCATTTATTGTTTTTAATAGTTTTCCTGATTTTCCAAAGATGCTTATTTTTTGGGACCAGGAATCTTCAATTGTGGGATCGTCGTAGCAAATGGAGAAATTGGAATTAAGCTCTGAAATTTGCTTTGTGTTAGCTTCCGAGGCGGGGACTCTGAATTCAGAATAGGTTTTGCAGTTGCTGTCATCTTTGTCGAATACATAAATTCGACTTCCAGAGGCGAGGAAAATAAATGGATTTTTCGGTGAAACGGCTAAAAAATCAAACTTTGTGATTTTTTTGCTTTCTAACAGACATTTTTTGAAGTTGTCAAAACTGCCGGTATCGGTGCTTATTTTTTTATATAGTTCTTTCGGGATGTCATCGCCAGTTTGGCGAAGAATGTTGCCAATATTAGGTGATCCGTCGCCTATCAGCTGGGCAAATGCCACGGAATAATAGTTGTCGATGGATTGCATTAAGATACTGCTTGGGCCTGCGTTGTGTGAAAATACTTTGAGAGGATCTGTTTTACATTGGATGCCTCCTTCTGCTATGACCTCAGTGAGCGCCAAGGTAGTGAATGACAATGTTTCAGGTTGATATGTGTCGACTCCGGTCTTATGGGCGATAACCAAAGTATTGGAGTTGACGCACCAGGATATTTTTACGTGTCCGGAATAGGTTAAAGTACCGACTTTTTCCCCATTGATGATTTTTGGTAGCGGAGCCGCGGTCGAAATGCAAAGGCTGAATATCAAGATAACAGATAATATTGCGCGTGTTTTGAAGTAATATATTGCGCGGAAATTGTTTGATTTTGTTTTCATTGATTGCCTTGCTTGTTATTAGTTGGTTTTTTCCGAAATCTCGAGACCTTGGAGTCAGGTCTTTGAATATGAAGGAGGGCAAATTCAAAGACCCCAAGACCGAGTTCGCTCGGCCTCAGCGCGGAAGCCGGCCCGGGCTTGTTTGCTGTCCTTCAGCGCGGCCTGTGCCGCTGCCAGGTCGCGCTCTTGCTCAACCTGCTCACACATGCGGTCCTGGCCCGCATGGCCGTATTGCGCCAAGGCCTGGGTCTTGAAACTGGTCGCCACATAGGCCGCCAATTGAGCTTCCCTGCGGCGCGACATCTGCGGCTCCAAGGCGCTGGCCTTGACGGGTTGAATGCCGGAGACCGTCTCGACGAAGAGGCTTTGGTTCCAGGCGCCGCGGGCAAACTTTTCGTTCAAGCGGCCGCGCAGATTGGGCACGATGGCCAAGCTCAAGCCAAAGTAAAGGGGCGGGGAGAAAGGGGCGGGGAGATCAGCACGATCAAGGTCAGGGGAGTGCTGCAGGCAAACATCACCGCGACAGAAATCACCGAGAACGCCACATCCAGCAGCAGGGTCAAGGCGTCGCCGGTCAAGAACTGGCGAATATTCTCCAGCTCGCGAATCCGCGTTATCGAGTCGCCAACCCGGAGGGCTTGAAAAATAGGCCCGCGCCCAATGCAGCAAGCGGTGGAGCAGCCGCGCACTTAACTCGATATCAATGCGGCTGGTGATGTGGCTGAACACTCTGGCCTGCAACACATTGAGCGCGCGCTCTAACAGCAGCACAACGGTCAGGCCGATGACCAGTACATCCAGGGTGCTCATCCCCTTGTGCACCAGCCCCTTCTCCATCACGAATTGAAAGAACAAGGGGCTGACCAAGGCAAGCAACTGCATGAAGAGCGAAATCATCAGCAACTCGCCGAGTCGCTTGGGGTGCTTGACGATGCTGGGCACCAAGCAGGCCAGGTCGATCTTGGCCAAGGCGCCGGCTAGGCTGGCTCGGCTGGAGAGAACCAAAAGCCGGCCATCCTTCATCTGCGCCAAGGCGGGCAGGTGAACCAGGGGCAGGCGCTCAGCCGAGCTGCGGGTGGCCTTGGCCTTCAGCCTTAGATGCCCGGCGGCGAGCAAGAGGTCCTGGCGCGCAAGCTTGCTCAAGGAGCCCAGACCCGAGTCGTGCATCAAGGCACTCGGCTCCGCTGCGACAGGGCGATGGCGAGCGATGACGGCCAAGGCGGATAGCTAAGCGAACGCTGACAGGGCAAGCTCAATGTCACCGCGACTAGCTTCGACAGCAGCCATGGCCTGTATCGGCCCTGTCTGGATTGACGCCTGACTGCCGCTCATTGGCTTGGGTGCTGCAAGCGGCTTGGCCGATCCATAGGCTTACAGGCCAGCCAATATGCATGACCGGCGCGCGTTAAATCCTTGCGGAGCAGTGATTTGCTCAAGATATTCCTCCCCTTGCTCGCAGCATGCGGCGCTCGAATTGGCGGCCGTTGAATGTGGACTGCAAGTCCTTCGAGGCGAATGATGTCGATGACCACCGAGGTGCACCATGCTGGTTTTCCCGCTCTGTAAGACTTGTCAGCTGGCGTCTAACCTTGTCTGCGACTAAGTAGGACATTGCCGAGGACCGAAGTTGGCTGACGTTGAATATGGCGAATCTACCAAGCCCGCCAGCATGCAAAGTTCGGCATCTTGTCACGCCGTAGCGCTACTATGTTAGGTGCCGTTTGATCCAGGACCATGAAACTACTCACAGAGTGAAGCTTCCATGACAAAAGAAAGACTCTTCGATCTGCTCGCCAACGGGCAATCCGATGCGCCGGCGCTGTCGGCGCCGGGCCGGGCGGCGCTTAGTTTTGCTGGCTTGCGGGCCCTGCTTGCTGATACGGTCAGCCGGCTGAATGCGCTGGGGTTGGGCCCAAATGATCGCGTCGCCATCGTCTTGAACAACGGCCCTGAGATGGCGGCTTGCTTCGTCGCCTGTGCCTGCGGGGTGGCTAGCGCGCCACTCAATCCGGGCTACCGCAGCGACGAATTCGAGTTCTACCTGAACGATTTGCAGGCGCGCGCCTTGATCGTTGAGGCCGGCAGCAACTCGCCCGCGATCGCCGTGGCCGAAAAGCTTGGCGTGGCAATTTTGCGCTTGGTCGTCGACGCCGCAGCGCCGGCCGGGGCATTCAGCCTACTCAGCCAATTGCCTGCGAAGCCCTTGGCGGCGCCGATCTGGGCCAAGCCCGACGATGTCTCGATGGTTTTACACACCTCGGGCACCACTTCGCGGCCCAAGATCGTGCCCTTGTCGCAGGCCAATTTGCTCGCTTCGGCCCGCCACATTTTGCGAAGCCTGCAATTCACATCCAGCGACTGCGGCCTCAATGTGATGCCGCTGTTTCATATCCACGGCCTGATCGCTGGGGTGTTGGCGCCGCTCGCGGCCGGCTCGCAGGTTTTTTGCACGCCCGGCTTCAATGCCTTGAAGTTCTTTGCCTGGATGGAGGAAGCCAAGCCGACCTGGTACACGGCGGTGCCGACCATGCATCAGGCCATCGTGGCCCGCGCCCGTGGGCATGCCGAGTTGATCGCTCGCCAGCCTTTGCGCTTTATGCGTTCGTCCTCCAGTTCGATGCCACCGCAGGTCATCACCGAGCTTGAGGCTGCTTTTGGTGCGCCCTTGATCGAGGCTTACGGCATGACCGAGGCGGCGCATCAGATGGCCTCTAACCCCTTGCCTCCAGGGCTGCGCAAGCCCGGGACCGTAGGTCTTGCGGCCGGGCCCGAGATCGCCATCATGGCGGCCGACGGCCAACTATTGGCGGCCGGTGGCATTGGCGAGATCGTCATTCGCGGTCCCAATGTGACGGCGGGCTACGAGAACAACCCGGCCGCCAATGCCGAGGGCTGGCGGGATGGCTGGTTTCGCACCGGCGACCAGGGGCAGCTTGATGCCGACAGTTATCTGAGCATCACCGGGCGTTTGAAAGAAATCATCAACCGTGGCGGCGAGAAGATCAGCCCAAGAGAGGTTGACGAGGTCATCATGGACCACCCTGCGGTGCAACAAGTCGTAACCTTTGGCATGCCGCACGCGAAGCTGGGCGAAGATGTCGCCGCTGCGGTGGTTTTGCGCGAGGGGGCGAGCCTGGACGAGGCGGGTTTACGTGCCTTCGTCGCGGCGCGCTTGGCCGACTTCAAGGTGCCGCGGCGGATTTTGTTCCTCGCCGAGATTCCCAAGGGCGCCACCGGCAAGTTGCAGCGCATTGGCTTGGCGGAGAAACTCGGATTGGGCGCTTGAATAACTAAGGGGGAGGGGTGACTATGCGTGGGAGAAATCGTTTCAGTGTGGGCCGCAAGCTGAGCCATTGTTTGCTCGCGGGCCTGGGCTTGTTGAGCTTCAGCCAGTCCGCCTGCGCTTGGGAGCCCACTCGCCCGGTCGAGTTGATCGTACCGGCCGGCACCGGTGGCGGCGCCGATCAGATGGCGCGCTTCGTGCAGGGCGTGGTCAGCAAGCATGGCTTGATGAAGCAGTCCATTGTGGTGGTCAACAAAAGCGGTGGCGCGGGCGCCGAGGGCTTTTTGGAGATCAAGGGCGCGAGTGGTGATCCGCACAAGCTGATCATTACGCTGTCCAATCTGTTCACGACGCCGCTGGCCACCGGCGTGCCCTTCAATTGGCGAGACCTGACCCCGGTCTCGATGCTGGCGCTGGATCAGTTCGTGCTCTGGGTCAATGCCGAATCGCCCTACAAGACCGCCAAAGACTTTATGGTGGCGCTGAAGACGCTGCCGAACAACACGCTGAAACTCGGCGGCACGGGCTCCAAGCAAGAGGACCAGATCATTGGCATGATGCTGGAGGGCGTGGCCGGCAAAAAGCTGACCTATATCCCCTACAAAGGCGGTGGTGAGGTGGCCGTGCAGTTGGTCGGTCAGCATGTCGAGGCGACGGTCAATAACCCGATCGAGGCCGAGTCGCATTGGCGCGCCGGCAAGCTGCGGGCGCTGTGCGTGTTTGATAGCGTTCCGCTGCCTTATCCGGCCAAGCTCTCGAACGGCATGTCTTGGCAGGATATTCCCAGCTGCGCGGCGGCCGG
Source organism: Roseateles oligotrophus (assembly GCF_025717515.1). GTDB lineage: Bacteria > Pseudomonadota > Gammaproteobacteria > Burkholderiales > Burkholderiaceae_C > Paucibacter_A > Paucibacter_A oligotrophus. The sequence goes on along the minus strand of NZ_JAJIRN010000006.1, from coordinate 44,045 downwards.
CGTTCCGGTCGAGTACCTGATGCTGCGCGGCATTTTCATGGCGCCCGGTGTTGCCAAAGAACAGCAGGCCTTTTATCTGGATCTTTTCAACAAGGTGCGCGCGACGCCCGAGTGGCGCGGCTTTATGGAGAAGGGGGCATTTCGTCAGACCGCCTTGAGCGGCGATGCCTATGTAGATTGGCTGGGCAAGAATGAACAGATGCATCGGCAGCTGATGAAGCAAGCCGGTTTCCTGGCTCAATAGCCGCACCTAGCGCGAACGGAACAATCATGCTGACTATTCATCGAACGGCCCTGCTTGCTTGCGCAATGGCGCTGTCTGCCCCTGCGGCTTGGGCCTGGGAGCCGACCGCCCCGGTGGAGTTGGTGGTGCCGGCCGGCAAGGGCGGCGGTGCCGATCAAATGGCGCGGTTCATGCAGGAGCTGGTCACCAAGCATGGCTTGATGAAGCAGCCCTTGCAGGTCGTCAACAAGACCGGCGATTCGGGCGCCGAGGGCCTGCTGGACACCAAGGCGGCGGTTGCCAATCCGCACAAATTGCTGATTAGCTTGTCGAATCTGTTCACCATTCCGCTCGCCACCGGGGTTGATTTTTCATGGCAAGACATTACCCCGGTGTCCATGTTGGCGCTCGACCAGTTCGTCTTGTGGGTGAATGCCGAGTCGCCCTATCAAACCGCCGAGCAATTGCTGGAGGCCTTGCGCAGCCGCCCGCCGGGCAGCTTCAAGCTGGGCGGCACCGGCAGCAAGCAAGAGGATCAGTTGATCGGCGTCCTGCTGGAGACGGCCGCTACAACGCGCATTCAATATGTCGCCTTGAAGGGCGGCGGTGATGTGGCCAAGGCCTTGGCTGCATCCGAAGTGGATTTGACGGTCAACAACCCGATCGAGGCCGAGGGGCTCTGGCGCGCTGGCAAGGTGAGACCGCTGTGCGTGTTTGATGGCGCGCCGATGAAGTACCCGGCCAAGCTCTCGAATGGCCGAAGCTGGGCCGAAATTCCGACCTGCATGTCGGCCAAGATCCCGGTCTCCTACCTGATGCTGCGCGGCATTTTCATGGCGCCGCAGGTCAGCGCCGAGCAGCGTGCTTTTTATGTGCGTTTGTTCGAGAAGCTGCGAGGCTTGCCCGAATGGCGCGCCTTTATGGCCCAAGGAGCCTTCAATCCGACCAGCATGAGCGGGGCTCCGTTTGACAAATGGTTGGACCAGACCGCGCATTTCCATCTGGTGCTGATGCGCGAAGCCAAGTTCAAGGCGCATTGAGCGATGAGCGCGGAGCTAGAGAAAAAGCAAGCGCCGGCGCTTGCCACGCGCTGGGTCGAACTGGGTGTTGCCGGCTTGTTGCTGGTGCTGGCTGTTTTGGTGATTGTGGACAGCTTGCGGGTCGGTCGCGGCTGGGCCGATGACGGGCCGCGTGCCGGCTACTTTCCTTTTTATATTGGCATCGGTTTGGCCTTTGTCAGCGGCCTGTTGATCTTGCAGCAATTGCTGCGTTGGCGCGCCGACAGCCGTGTTTTCGTCAAACCCGCAGAGGCCGCCGGCGTCTGGGCAGTGTTCTGGCCGATGCTGATTTACGTCGGCTTGATTCAGGGCTTGGGCATCTATGTCGCCTCGGCCCTATTGCTGGTTTTCTTCATGCGCCTTCACGGCGGTTACGCCTGGTGGAAGGCGCTGTTGCTGGCGCCGGTGATGTCCGTGATCTTGTTTTTTGTTTTTGAATTGCGCTTTATGGTGCCGCTGCCCAAAGGTCCGCTCGAACAATTTTTGGGCTTTTGAGTTATCTAGCCCAAGGCAAGAACGCCCAAAAAAGGCTTATTGATGGAAGACTTCGGCAACTTGATGCAAGGCTTTGGCGTGGCCATGAGTCTGCCCAACCTAGGCTATATGTTGATCGGTATTACGCTCGGCGTGCTGATCGGTGTGTTGCCCGGTCTGGGCGGCGCCAATGGCGTGGCGATTTTGTTGCCGCTGACCTTCACGATGGCGCCGACCTCGGCCATCATCATGCTGTCCTGCATTTACTGGGGCGCCTTGTTTGGCGGCGCCATCACATCGATTCTGTTCAATATCCCCGGTGAGCCCTGGTCGGTGGCGACTACCTTTGATGGCTATCCGATGGCGCGCGACGGCCGCGCCGCGCAGGCGCTGGCCACCGCCTTCACCTCATCCTTTGTCGGCGCCTTGTTCGCGGTGATCTTGATCACGTTTTTGGCGCCGCTGCTGGCGCGTTTTGCGCTGAACTTTGGCCCGGCGCAGATGTTTGCCGTGCAGTTTCTGACCTTCTGCAGCTTCGTCGGCATGAGCCGCGAGCCGCCGCTGCGCACGCTGGCGGCGATGCTGCTCGGCTTTGCGCTGGCCACGGTCGGCATGGATACCGTCAGCGGGCAGTTGCGCATGACCTACGGCACGACGGTGCTGCTGAAGGGGTTTGATTTTCTGATTGCCGTCATCGGCCTGTTCGGCATCGGTGAAATTCTGCTGACGATGGAGGAGGGCCTGGCCTTCAAAGGGCAGAGCGCCCATATCAATCCGCGCGTGGTCTGGCAGACCTGGGGCCAGCTGCTCAAGCATTGGCGAGTCTTCTTGCGCAGCACCTTGATCGGCTGCTGGATGGGCATCACTCCCGGCGGCGCGACACCCGCTTCCTTCATGAGTTATGGCATGGCGAGGCGATTCTCCAAACATCCCGAAAAGTTCGGCAAGGGTGCGATTGAAGGCGTGATCGCGCCTGAGACGGCCGCCCATGCCGCCGGCACCGCCGCCTTGTTGCCGATGCTAACGCTGGGCATCCCCGGTTCGCCGACCGCCGCCGTGTTGCTGGGCGGCTTGCTGATTTGGGGCCTGCAGCCCGGCCCGATGCTTTTTGTCGAGCAAAAGGAATTCGTCTGGGGCCTGATCGCGTCGATGTATCTGGGCAATCTGGTCGGCCTGCTTGTGGTGCTGACGACGGTGCCGTTCTGGGCCGCCATCCTGCGCATCCCTTTCTCGCTGGTGGCGCCGCTGATCATCGTCTTGTGCGCGGTCGGCGCCTACACCGTGCACAGCTCGATGTTTGACGTCGGCATGATGCTGGTGTTCGGGGTGATGGGTTATTTGTTCAAGAAGCTGCGTTACCCGCTGGCGCCGCTGGTGTTGGCCTTGGTGCTCGGCGATATGGCGGAAACCAATTTCCGCCAATCGATGTTGTCTTCGCAGGGTAGCTTGGCGATTTTCTGGTCGGGTCCGCTGGTTGCTACCTTGATGAGTCTGGCCCTGCTGCTGCTGTGCTGGCCTTTGTTGGGGCTGCTGCGCGAGCGGCTGCGCCGGCGTGAAATAGAAGCCGACAGCAAGCTGGGGCCCGCCAGCCGTTTGGAGCGAGAAAAGCAATGAAGTTCGCCGTTGTTGGAGCCGGTGCGATCGGCGGTCTTTTGGGCAGCCGCTTGTCGCTGGCGGGTGAGGAGGTGGTCTTCATCGCCCGCAATCAGAATTTGGCGGCGATTCAGCGCAATGGCTTTCGCCTGCTGCTGGAGGACGGCAGCGAACTGCATGCCAGGCAAGCGCGGGCGGTGCAGAGCATGGCCGAGGCCGGGCCGCAAGACGTGGTGCTTTTGACGCTCAAGGCGCATCAGGTCAGCGAGGTTTTGCCCGATTTGCGCGCCTTGTTCGGGCCGCAGACCTTGCTCGTCAGCATGATCAACGGCCTGCCCTGGTGGTACTTCCAGAAATCGGGCGGCGCGTATGAGGGCCGCAGCCTCGAGAGCGTGGATCCCGGTGGCCTGATCGCCTCGCAGATCGAGGCCGAGCGAATCATCGGCAGCGTGGTCTACCCGGCGGCCGAGCTGATCGAGCCCGGCGTGGTGCGGCTGATCGAAGGCAATCGCTTCTCGCTCGGTGAGTTGGACGCGAGCCTCGGCAACCCGCGGACTCCGCGCATCGAGGCCTTGTCGCAAGCGCTGATGCGGGCCGGCTTCAAGGCCCCCGTCTCCAAAGACATTCGCAGCGAGTTGTGGGTCAAGCTCTGGGGCAATCTGTGCTTCAACCCGATCTCGGCGCTCAGCCATGCGACGCTCGAAGACATCTGCCGCTTTGGGCCGACCCGCGAGTTGGCCGCGGCCATGATGGCCGAGGCGCAGACGCTGGCAGAGAAGTTGGGCGTTACGTTCAAGGTCAGCATCGAGCAACGTATTGCCGGCGCCGAGGCGGTCGGCGCGCATAAGACCTCGATGCTGCAAGACCTGGAGCGAGGCCGTGCGCTGGAGCTGGAGGCGCTGGTCGGCTCGGTTTTGGAGTTAGGCCGCATCACCAACACGCCGACGCCCCATATCGGGGCCATCTACGCCGTCACCGCGCTGCTGGCGCAGACTCAAGCCAGCCTGAACAAGCCTCGCTAAGATCGCAGTCTTTGTAGTGGGTGAGGGTAGCAATAGATGGTCAATTCCATGAGTCGGGTCGGCGATGCGTTCTGGCGCGCCGCTGCCTATTGCCTGCATCCAAGGGTGATGTTGTTATCGCTCTTGCCCTTGGTCTTGATGGCCGGCCTGGCATTTGGCCTGGGCTACTATTTTTGGGAAGCTGCGGTCGACGGTGTGCGGGCCAGCCTGAGCAACTGGCGTTTGGTCGAGTCGCTGCTGGGCTGGCTGGATCACTTTGGCTTCGGGGGCTTGCGCTCGGTGCTGGCGCCGCTCTTGGTCTTGGCGCTGGCGCTGCCGGTGATCGTGGTGATGAGTCTGCTCTTGGTCGCCTTGTTGATGACGCCGAGCTTGGTCCAGTTGGTCGCGAATCGTCGTTTTGCCGGGCTCGAGCGCAAGCAGGGTGGGTCCTGGTGGCGCTCTTTGGGCTGGTCACTCGGGCATGTGTCTTTGGCGCTGATGGCGCTTTTGATCAGCATGCCGTTTTGGCTGATCCCGCCCTTGGTGCTGATCTTGCCGCCCTTGATCTGGGGTTGGCTGGGCTATAAGGTGTTCACATTTGACGCCTTGGCCGAACATGCGTCGGTGGCCGAGCGGCGCCAATTGATGCGTCAGCATCGCCTACCCTTGATGATCTTGGGGCTGGTCACCGGCTATCTGGGCGCAGCCCCCGCTGCGATCTGGGCCTTTGGCGTGATGGCGCTGGCGCTTGCGCCGTTTTTGATCCTGGCCTCGATCTGGCTCTATACCTTGGTGTTTGCATTTTCTACCCTGTGGTTTACGCATTACTCACTGGCCGCCTTGCAGCAGATGCGTGAGCTTCGCGCGGCTCAGCGAGGGGCAGCGGCCCAGCCCGACCTCCCCACGGTGGACGAACTCTTGCAGCCGGCGCCACCGTCACTTTTCTCCTCTTTGTGAATATGAATATGAAAATCGGCTTGATCATCATTGGAGATGAAATCCTCTCCGGCAAACGCCAGGACAAGCACCTCGTCAAGTTCATCGAGCTGTTGGCCGCGCGCGGCATGAGTCTGGACTGGGCGCAATACCTGGGCGATGACCGCGAGCATCTGATTGCGCAGCTGAAGTTGGCCTTTGCCAGCGGCGATCTGGTGTTCTGTTGCGGCGGCATTGGCGCCACGCCGGATGACCACACCCGCCAGGCCGCCGCTGCGGCGCTGGGGCGCGAGCTGAGCTTGCACCCGCAGGCACGCGAGCTGATCTGGCAGCGCATCAGCGAGATGGCGCAGGAAAAAGGGGAGACAGCCGACCCCGACCAGCCCGACACCTTGCGGCGGCTGGAGATGGGCATGTTCCCTGCTGGCGCCGAGATCATTCCCAACGCCTTCAACAGAATTCCCGGCTTTTCGGTCGGCACGGTCTACTTTGCGCCCGGCTTCCCGGTGATGGCGCATCCGATGATGGAATGGGTGCTCGACCAGCGCCACGCCGACCTGCACCGGGCCCTTGGGCGACTGGAGCTGTCGATGATTGTGCAGAGCACGATGGAGTCGATGTTGACGCCGCTGATGGAGACCGTCGAGGCCGAATTTCCCGGCATCAAGGTGTTCAGCCTGCCCAGCGTCGACCATCCCGAATGGGGTCGGCATATCGAGTTGGGAGTGAAGGGCGACGCGGCCCAGCTGGATGCCGCCTATGCCGCACTCAAACAAGGCGTGCTTCAAACTGGTGCCTCAATCGGCACCGAATTGGTGCGTTAAAGTGTTTGAAGGCGCACCTTTTTGGTGAGTTTGCGGCCCAATATCTGCTGCTTTGCTTGTTCTATCGCTGAGCTGTCGCTGATAATCCGGCAGCATTTCGCTTGTGCTCGGTCTTGGTGCCCTTGCTTGCCCTTGTTGGTGGCTCCTGCGCTCTGGCTGGCACACAAAATGCTTAGTAGTGAATGCGTCGCTTGAGTGTGAACCCGAGTGCCGACCGAATTTTTCGAGTCCCGAGTAAACAAATTTCCCCCCGCTAGCTAGGAGTTTTTTGATGGCCAAGACCGTTGCCGACGTGATGAAGATGGTGAAAGAGAACGAGGTCAAGTTTGTTGACTTCCGTTTCACCGATACCCGTGGCAAGGAGCACCATGTGTCCGTGCCGGTGTCCCATTTTGATGAAGACAAGTTCATCTCCGGCCATGCGTTTGACGGCTCGTCGATCGGCGGCTGGAAGGGCATCGAAGCCTCGGACATGCTCTTGATGCCCGATCCGAATACCGCCAATATCGACCCCTTTTTTGAAGAGCCGACGCTGATCCTGAGCTGCGACGTGGTTGAGCCGGGTGATGGCAAGGCTTACGAGCGTGACCCGCGCTCTTTGGCCAAGCGCGCCGAAGCCTACCTGAAGTCTTCCGGCCTGGGCGACGCCGCCTACTTCGGCCCCGAGCCAGAGTTCTTCATCTTCGACAGCATCCGCTGGAACATCGACATGTCCGGCTGCTTCGTGAAGATCGATTCCGAAGAAGCGTCGTGGAACACCGGCAAGGACTACGAGCACGGCAACAAGGGCTATCGCCCGGCCGTCAAGGGTGGTTACTTCCCCGTGCCGCCGGTTGATTCGGGCCAGGACATGCGCTCGGAAATGTGCTTGATTCTTGAGCAACTGGGCATCCCGGTTGAAGTGCATCACCATGAAGTGGCGAACGCCGGCCAGATGGAAATCGGCACGCGTTTCTCGACCCTGGTCGAGCGCGCCGACTGGTTGCAGCTGCAGAAGTACGTGATCGCCAATGTGGCGCATGCCTATGGCAAGACCGCGACCTTCATGCCAAAGCCCATCGTTGGCGACAACGGTTCCGGCATGCATGTGCACCAGTCGATCTGGAAAGACGGCAAGAACCTGTTCGCAGGCGACGGCTACGGCGGCCTGAGCGACTTCGCGCTCTACTACATCGGCGGCATCATCAAGCACGCCCGTGCCCTGAACGCGATCACCAACCCCGGCACCAACAGCTACAAGCGCCTGGTGCCTGGCTATGAGGCGCCCGTCAAGCTGGCTTATAGCGCGCGCAACCGCTCGGCTTCGATCCGCATTCCTTATGTGGCTAACCCCAAGGGTCGCCGTATCGAGGCCCGCTTCCCCGATCCATTGGCCAACCCCTATCTGTGCTTCGCGGCACTGATGATGGCCGGTCTGGACGGCGTCGAAAACAAGATCCATCCGGGCGAGGCCGCCACCAAGGATCTGTACCATTTGCCGCCTGAAGAAGACGCATTGGTGCCAACCGTTTGCCACAGCCTGGACCAAGCGCTCGAGTGTCTGGACAAGGACCGTGCCTTCCTGACCAAGGGCGGCGTGTTCACCGACTCCTATATCGATGCCTATATCGAGCTGAAGATGCAGGAAGTGCAGCGCATGCGCATGACCACGCATCCGGTCGAGTTCGATATGTACTACACGCTCTGATGGTCAACAGCGGCGTGCGTGAACATCACGTTACGTCGCTCGTTGCCTGCGCTTTGTTGGAGGGACGGCTGCGGCCGTCCCTTTTCTTTTGCTATCGTTTTTGCGATTGCTTTTGCGACCGGGCGCGCCGGCTTGCGCCACAATCCCGTCATGCTGATTCGTACCTCTCTAATGCTGACCCGCGTGGTTTCCGTGGTCTTGCTTGCAAGCTCCGCGCAGGCCCAGTCCATCGTCTACCGCTGCCCAGGGCCGCCGGTGCTCTATACCGACGCGCTGACTGCCAAGGAAGCGCAGGCCAAGGACTGCAAATCGATAGAGGGCACGCCGATCACGGTGCTGCCGGCGACGCGTCCGCGCCCGAATCCGGCCCCTGCGAGTGCCGGCGGCGGCGAAGCCAGAGGCAGCAATGAGGGTCGCATCGACCCCAATCAGCAGCGCAACCGTGACGGCGAGCGGCGCCGGGTGCTGGAGGCCGAGTTGCGCGAGGCCGAAGACCGCTTGGCGGCCTTGCAGCGTGACTATGCGGGCGGCAATGCCGAGCGCCGAGGTGATGAGAAAAATTATCAAAAATTTCAAGACCGCATGGCCGAACTCAAGGCCGGCATCGCACGCCAAGAGGCCGATGTGCAGGCACTCAAGCGCGAGATCAGTAAGCTGCCCTAAGGATGTGAGCCCCTCGCCCAAGGCATACTTGGACGGCCCCCCGTGGGGGCAAAGTCGTTCTTGGGGCGGCCCGGCGAACGACTTGATCGCTCGAATGGAGGCTCGACGATGAATCCCTTGCGCCGCGACCCCTCGGGCTTCGAAGCCTTTGATATGTTGGCCACCATGGTGGCCGTGGTGCGGCCCGACGGCGAATGCCTGTTCGCCAATGCCGCGTTCGAGAACGTGATGCGCTTGTCGCGCCGGGCGGTCGAGCGCAGCAATCTGTATGACTGGTTTGTCGACGCCGGCCGGCTCAGCGACACCGTCACCGGCGTGGCCCGTAACGCCTATTCCAGCAGCCGCTTTGATGCGCTGTTGCGGCGCGGCAACCAGCCGCAAGAGCTGCCGTTGCCGGTGCATGTGATCGTCTCGCAGATAGACAACGGCGAGGATCAGGTGCTGGTCGAGCTGATCGAGAACGCCCAGCAGACCCGCCAGGATCGCGAGGAGCGCACGCTTGATCAGGTGCAGGCGACCAAGGAGCTGACGCGCAATCTGGCGCATGAGATCAAAAACCCTTTGGGCGGCATCCGTGGCGCCGCGCAGTTATTGGCGCTGGAGCTGGCACCGACGGCGATGGGCCCCGAGTTGGCGGAATATACCGAGGTCATCATCCATGAGGTGGATCGCCTGCAGTCGCTGGTGGACCGCCTGCTCGCGCCGCACCGCCATGCGCAGGTGGTCGGCGATGTCAATATCCACGAGATTTGCGAGCGGGTGCGTCAGTTGGTACTGGTCGAGTACCCGCGCGGGCTGGCGATCAAGCGTGACTACGACATCTCGCTGCCCGACTTTCGCGGCGACCGCGAACAGTTGATTCAAGCGGTGTTGAACATCGTGCAGAACGCCGCGCAGGCGCTGCAGGCGCGTATCGCGGAGACCGATCCGCAAGAGCCAGCCTGCATCACGCTGCGCACGCGGGTCGCTCGCCAGGTCACGATTGGCAAGCAGCGCTGGCGCCTGGCATTGGAATTGCATGTGGAAGATAACGGCCCCGGCATACCGGCCGAGATTCGCGATCGCATCTTCTATCCCCTGGTGTCGGGGCGAGACGGCGGTTCGGGTCTTGGCCTGACCTTGGCGCAAACCATCGCTCAGCAGCATCAAGGCATGCTTGATTGTGAGAGCGAGCCGGGCCGGACCGATTTTCGCTTGACCTTGCCGCTGCCTTGAGCGGCCAAGTCAAGCGGGGCTGATTCGCAAATGAGAGCTTCTGCATGAAATCTATCTGGGTTGTTGACGACGACCATTCCATTCGTTTCGTGTTGGAGAAGGCGCTGACACGCGAGGGCTTGCCGGTGCGCTGCTTCAGCAATGCGCGCGATCTGTTGGCGGCCTTGGAAGAGGACAGTCCGCAGGTTCTGGTGTCCGACATCCGTATGCCGGGAGGGTCAGGTCTTGACTTGCTGGCCAAGGTGAAGGCGCGCTTGCCGCATCTGCCCGTCATCATCATGACCGCCTACTCGGACTTGGACAGCGCGGTGTCGGCGTTCCAGGGCGGCGCGTTCGAGTACCTGCCCAAGCCCTTTGATGTGGCGGCGGCGGTCGAGTTGATCCGGCGCGCGCAGACCGAGAGCATGCGCGAGGCGGTGGATGAGGCGACGGCCGCCGAGGTGCCCGAGATGCTGGGCCAAGCGCCGGCGATGCAAGATGTGTTTCGTGCCATCGGGCGACTCAGCCAAAGCCATGTGACGGTGTTGATCACCGGTGAATCCGGCTCGGGCAAGGAGCTGGTGGCGCGCGCGCTGCACAAACACAGCCCGCGCGCAGACGGGCCCTTTGTCGCCATCAACACGGCGGCCATTCCCAAGGATTTGCTGGAGTCAGAGTTGTTCGGCCATGAGCGCGGCGCCTTCACCGGCGCGCAGGCGACAAGGCGGGGCCGCTTCGAGCAGGCCGACGGCGGCACGCTGTTTCTGGACGAAATCGGCGATATGCCACTGGAGTTGCAGACGCGCTTGTTGCGGGTCTTGTCCGATGGCCAGTTCTACCGCGTCGGTGGCCACAGCCCCTTGCGCAGCAATGTGCGGGTGATCGCCGCGACGCATCAGAATCTGGAAGCGCGCGTGCGCCAGGGGGCATTTCGCGAGGATCTGTTTCACCGCCTGAATGTGATCCGGCTGCGCCTGCCGCCGCTGCGCGAGCGGCGTGAAGATATCGCCGTGCTGGCCAAGTTCTTCTTGCAGCGCAGCGCGGCTGAATTGGGTGTGGAGCCCAAGCGCCTGACCGACGCGGCGCTGGAGCTGCTCCTTAACTTCGAATTCCCCGGCAATGTGCGGCAGTTGGAAAACATCTGCCATTGGCTCAGCGTGATGGCGCCCAGCCAGGTGGTGGAGCCCAAAGACTTGCCGCAAGAACTGCTGCAGCCGGGCTTGGGTTTGAGCGTCGAGTCGGTGGAGGCAGAGGCACCAGCGCCGGCGCCCGTCAAAGCCAGCCCAGCGCCTTCCGCGGCTGCGCCGGCCATGCCGAGCTTTGGTGCCGGCCCGGATGCCTGGGTGGCCGAGGTGTCGCGCGAGGCAAGGCGTTTGCTGGCCTCGGGTGAAACCGATGTTTGGGATAGCTTGACGCGCCGCTTCGAGGCTAGCTTGATCCTGGCCGCCTTGGACCTCACGCGCGGGCGGCGCATCGAGGCGGCTCAGAAGCTCGGCATAGGGCGCAATACCATTACCCGCAAGATTCAGGAGTTAGGTCTGGATACCTGAGAGCAAGAGATATCCCGATAAACCCTCGGATCATTTGTCACGGCAGCGACATCATCCTGCACGCTTTGCTGCCTAAAATCGAACGATCGTTCTATTTTAGGCGGAGCCTGTTTTTCACCGGTTCCGTCCCGTTTTGGTTCTTCAACCAGGGGTCAGCATGACAGCCACTTACGAAGTCCGCGGCCAGGTGGCCGTGATCACATTGAGCAACCCGCCGGTCAATGGACTGGGCTTGGCCACGCGCCAAGCGGTGGCCGCCGGCATCGAGCAGGCCGAAGACGATGCGGCCATCAAGGCATTGCTCATCACCGGGGCGGGTGGGGCTTTTTCGGGCGGCGCCGACATCAAGGAGTTCGGCAGCCCCAAGGCGCTGGCCGAGCCGAACCTGCTCAGCCTGATCGGATTGGTCGAGGCCTGCTCCAAGCCGGTGGTGGCCGCGATTCACAGCGTCTGCATGGGTGGTGGGCTGGAGCTGGCGTTGGGCTGTCATTACCGCATCGCGGCCGTTGGCACCAAGGTCGCGCTGCCCGAGGTCAAGCTCGGGCTCTTGCCCGGAGCCGGTGGTACGCAGCGGCTGCCACGCGCTTTGGGCGTCGAGCCGGCGCTGAATATGATCGTCAGCGGTGAGCCGGTGAACAGCGAGTTGCTGGCTCAGGTACCGGGGCAAAAGCTGTTTGACCGGATGGCCACCGGTGACCTGATGGAAGACGCGCTGGCGCTGGCCAATGAAGTGGCCGAGCTTCGCCCGCTGCCGCGTGTGCGTGACCTGAAGGCTCGTTGTGCAAACCCTGATGCCTTCTTCCAGTTCGCCCGCAATATGGTCGGCGCACAGAGCCGCAATTTCCCTGCGCCGCTGCGCTGCCTGGAGGCGGTCGCGGCCTCGGTGTCCATGAAGTTCGAGGACGGCATCAAGGCCGAGCGGGCCGGCTTTGCGGCGCTGATGGTGACGCCGGAATCGGGCGCGCTGCGCCATGCCTTTTTTGCCGAGCGCGCCACCACCAAGATCGCCGATGTGCCCGGCGACACGCCGACCCGCAAGATTGCCAAGGTCGCGGTGATTGGCGCCGGCACCATGGGGGCGGGCATCAGCATGAACTTTCTGAACGCCGGCCTGCCTGTCGTGATGCTGGAAACCAGGCAAGAAGCCTTGGACCGCGGCGTCGCAACGATACGTAAGAGCTACGAAGCCCAGCTCAAAAAAGGCAAGCTCAAGCAAGACAAGCTGGACGCCCGCATGGCGCTGCTGAGCAGCACGCTGAACTATGCCGACATTGCCGACGCCGACCTGGTGATCGAGGCGGTGTTCGAGGAATTGAGCGTCAAGCAAGCGGTCTTCAAGCAACTCGACGAGGTGATGAAACCCGGCGCGATTCTGGCCAGCAATACCTCGACCTTGGACCTCAATGCGATCGCCCGCTTCACGAAGCGGCCGCAAGATGTGATCGGCATGCATTTCTTCAGCCCGGCCCAGGTGATGAAGCTGCTGGAAGTGGTGCGCGGCGCAGCGACGGCCAAGGATGTGTTGGCGACCGTGATGGCGCTGGCCAAGAAGATCCGCAAGACGGCGGTGGTGTCCGGCGTCTGTGACGGCTTCATCGGCAACCGCATGATCGAGCAATACAGTCGCCAGGCCGGCTTCTTGCTGGACGAGGGCTGCTCGCCGGCCCAGGTCGACCGTGCGGCCGAGAAGTTCGGCTTCGCGATGGGCCCCTTCCGCATGGGCGATCTGGCCGGCAATGACATCGGCTGGGCGATCCGCAAGCGCCGCTATCAGGAGAAGCCGAATCTACGTTACTCCAAGTCTGCCGACCTGCTGTGCGAGCTGGGCCGCTTTGGCCAGAAGACGCAAGCCGGCTGGTATGACTACCAAGCGGGCAAACGGGATGCGCTACCGTCAAGCGTGGTGGCCGAGATGCTGGACAAGCACCGCGCCGCCTTGGGCATCAAGCCGCGCCAGATCAGCGACGACGAGATCGTTCACCGCCTTGTCTATGCGCTGGTCAACGAGGCCGCGCATTTGCTGGAGGAGGGCATTGCCCAGCGCGCCTCGGATGTGGACATGGTCTATCTGACCGGCTACGGTTTCCCGCTCTGGCGCGGTGGGCCGATGTGCTACGCCGGCCAGATCGGCTTGTTCAACGTCGTGCAGGCGATGAAGCGCTTTGCCAAGAACCCGCTCGATGACGCCGAGTTCTGGCAGCCGGCGCCGCTGCTGGCGCGCCTGGTCGCCGAAGGCAAGAATTTTTCCTAATTGAAAGCCTCATCATGAGCAAAGCAGTCATCGTTTCCACCGCCCGCACCCCTCTGGCCAAGAGCTGGAAGGGCGCTTTCAATATGACGCATGGCGCCACGCTGGGTGGCCATGCGGTCCAGGCCGCCGTTGAGCGAGCCGGCATTGACCCCGCCGATATTGACGATGTGCTGATGGGCTGCGCCTTCCCGGAAGGCGCCACCGGCAACAATATCGCCCGTCAAGTGGCGCTGCGCGCCGGCCTGCCCATCACGGTGGGCGGCATCACCATCAACCGGTTTTGTTCCAGCGGCCTGCAGGCGATAGCGCTGGCCGCGCAGCGCATCATCGCGGGCGAGGCCGAGGTCTTTGTGGCCGGCGGCGTGGAGAGCATTTCCTGCGTGCAAAACGAAGCCAATCGCCACATGATCCAAGACTCTTGGCTGGTCAAGCACAAGCCCGAGATCTACTGGACCATGTTGCAGACGGCCGAAAACGTGGCCCAGCGATATGGGATCTCCCGCGAGCGCATGGACCAATATGGCGCGCAGAGCCAGCAGCGCGCCTGTGCGGCGCAGGCGGCCGGCCTGTTCAATGAAGAGATCGCCCCCATCACCGTCACCATGGGCGTGGCCGACAAACTGCGCGGCCTGAGCACGCGTGAAGTGACGGTTAGCGTCGACGAAGGCCTGCGCGAGGGCACGAGCTATGAGGGCATCAAGGACCTGCGCAGCGCCTTGCCCGGCGGCCTAGTTTCCGCCGGCAATGCCAGCCAGTTCTCCGATGGCGCCGGTGCCTGCGTGCTGACCAGCGAACATTACGCCGAGACTCATGGGCTGAGGCCGCTGGGCCGCTTCCTGGGATTCGCGGTGGCCGGCTGCGAGCCGGACGAAATGGGCATTGGCCCGGTCTACGCTATCCCCAAGGTCTTGAAGCGACTGGGCCTGACGGTCGACGACATTGATTTGTGGGAGTTGAACGAAGCCTTTGCCGTGCAGGTGCTGTATTGCGCCGACACCTTGGCCATCCCGATGGACAAGCTCAACGTCAACGGCGGCGCGATCGCGGTCGGTCATCCTTACGGCTTGTCGGGTCAGCGCATGATCGGCCATGCCTTGATCGAAGGTCGCCGCCGTGGCGCCAAGAAGGTGTGCGTGACGATGTGTATTGGCGGCGGCATGGGCGCGGCGGGAATCTTCGAAGTGTTGTGATGATTCATTGAAAAAGGGGCAAGGCATGCGACAAACCCTGGACTTTTTCCTGAACGACTGGCTGGGGGTTCACAAGCTGACCCTGCGCGAGCGCTTTGCCGAGCACAGCGGTGAAACCTTCGCCGCCGTGCTCGACACCTGCGAGAAGATCGCCCGCGACAAATTCGCACCCATCGCCAGGCTGACGGACACCGAGGAACCGCGCTTCGATGGCGAGCGCGTGCACTTGCCCGTCGCCACCCAAGCGGCGACCGATGCCTATGTCGCCTCCGGTATGTTGGCGGCGTCGCAGGACTATGAAATTGGCGGCATGCAACTGCCCTGCGTGATCGAGATGGCGGCGAATGCCTTTTTCAGCAAGGCCAATGTCGCGATCGGCGCCTATGCGATGCTGACCGCCGGCAATGCCAATCTCTTGATGGCCCATGGCACGGCCAAACAGCGCGAGGTCTTCGCGGCGGCCGAGTTCGCCGGGCGCTGGTTCGGCACCATGTGCTTGAGCGAGCCGCAGGCCGGCTCGTCCTTGTCCGACATCGTGACCCGGGCCGAACTGGAGCTTGCCGATGATCCGCTGGGGCCGCGCTTCAGGTTGTGGGGCAACAAGATGTGGATCTCGGCCGGCGAGCATGAGCTGAGCGAGAACATCATTCATCTGGTGCTGGCCAAGATCCCCGGCCCGGACGGCAAGCTGATTGCCGGCGCACGCGGCATTTCGCTGTTCATCGTGCCCAAGCAGATGGTCGATGCCGAAGGCCGGCTGACCGGCGAGCGCAACGATGTGCGGCTGGCCGGCCTGAATCACAAACTCGGTTTTCGCGGCACCAGCAATTGCTTGCTGAATTTTGGCGAGGGCGGGGCGGGGGCCGTCGGCTATCTGGTCGGCCAGCAAGGCGAGGGGCTGAAATGCATGTTCCACATGATGAATGAGGCGCGCATCGGCGTCGGCCTGGGCGCGGCGATGCTGGGCTATGCCGGCTATGAAGCCAGCCTGGCCTATGCCCGCCAGCGCCCGCAAGGCCGGGCGATAGGCCCGAGCGGCAAGGACGCTTCGCAGCCGCAGCGCCCCATCATCGAGCATGCCGATGTCAAGCGCATGCTGCTGGCGCAGAAGAGTTATGTCGAGGGCGGCTTGGCGCTGGCGCTGCTTTGCGCGCGCCTGGTGGACGAACAGCACAGCGGCTCGGCCGCCTCGGCTCAAGAGGCGAAATTGGTGCTCGAGGTCTTGATTCCGATCGTCAAGAGTTGGCCCAGCGAATGGTGTTTGGAGGCCAATTCGCTGGCGATCCAGGTCTTGGGCGGCTATGGCTACACGCGTGACTTCCCGGTGGAGCAGCTGTGGCGCGACAACCGCCTCAATATGATCCATGAGGGCACGCATGGCATCCACGGGCTTGACCTGTTAGGGCGCAAGGTCGTGATGAACGAGGGTCAGGCCTTGCAGGCGCTGGCCGCGCGTGTCGGCAAGACCGTGGAGTCGGCGTTGCAGGAGCCTGGGCTTGCGGAACTGGGTCATGCTTTGGCGGCAGCCTTGACTCGCCTTGGAGATGCCACCCAGAGCGCCTGGAGCAGCGGCAAGCCCGAGCAAGCGCTGGCCAATGCCACGCCCTATCTGCAAGCCTTTGGTCATCTGGTGTTGGCCTGGGTGTGGCTGGATGTGACCTTGAAAGCAGGGCAGGGCAGCAGTGACTTTGCCAAGGGCAAGCAGGCGGCTTGTCGCTACTTTTTTGCCTATGAGCTGCCCAAGATCGACGCTTGGCTGGGCGTGGTGAGTAGCTGCGAGTCGTTGTGCAAAGATATGCCGGATGCGTGGTTTTGAAGTCCTATTTGAAAAGAGTGATCAATGGCTGATGAGTCGACTGGCAAGAAGGTCAAGCCCAAAACGCTGCTCTGGGTCGAACGCCTGGTCTGGATTCTTGTTTATGGCGGCTTGTTGGCCTTTGTGTTTGGATTGGCGCTGTTGCAGCTCGGCCCGCATAGCTTGGGCGGCAAAGGGGGCGGTCTGACGCACGCTGAGGTATTTGCTTACTTCCTGCTTGCCAAGGGCGCCATTGCCGTGCTGGCGGGCGTGGTGTTGATCTGGCTGCGCTCGCGCTGGCAGTAAGTAGCGCGCGTCGGCGATGATGCCGAGGTCTTGACGAGCGCTGCTGTCTGCCCTGCTGCGCGCAATATCCATGGAGCTTGATCTGTAAATGCCGAATTCGAAACCACCCAGCAACCTGAAATTTCCGGTCCATATCCCCTTTGTCGAGAAGTTAGGGCTGGAGCTGCACAGCATGGGCCATGGTCAGGCCGAGTTGAGGGTTGACTTGAAGGAGGGCCACCTGAACTCTTGGGAGGTCGCGCATGGCGGCGTCCTGATGACGATGCTGGACGTGGCGATGGCCCATGCCGCGCGCAGCGTTCACATGAGCGAGGCGGGCATGGGGCCGGGTGTGGTGACGATCGAGATGAAGACCTCCTTTATGCGGCCCGGCGAGGGCGAGTTGCGCGCGGTGGGCAAGCTCTTGCATGGCACGGTGACGATGGCTTTTTGCGAGGGCAGCATCTTCGGCGAGGACGGCAAGCTCTGCGCCCATGCAACGGCCACCTTCAAATATCTGCGGGCGCTGCCGGCGCGCGGCCGGGAGATCAAGACGCTGCAGCGTGGTGGCCCAGTTGATGCTGACGCGCAGGGCGCGGGGCAGGCCGATTGAAGAAGGCTTGCCCCAAGTTTGGCTCACTTTAGCCAGAGCCGACTATCAACCTTGGGCAGCTTGTCAGGCACGGGGTAGTTGATTTCGATGATGGTGCGCGACCGCAGCTGCGCCTGCCGCGCCAGACCTCCAAATTCGCGCATGAACAAAGCGTCGAAGGAACCATCGGCCATAACCATCGCGAAGCCCCGTTCGAAGCGTTGCTTGAGCGCCTGGTCCTTGGCATTGAACATGAAGTAGACGGGAAATGGGTAGGCCAGAGCCAGATGGGGCTCGACCATCAGGTTGTGCAGCTGTGGATTGCGTTCAAGCTCGGCCCATGCCTCGTGCAGTCCGCGGTGAAAGTAATGAAAGCGCCCGCGGTCCAGCATCGATAACAGATTGTCGGTCTGGGCAACCCCCACCACCGGCAATTGGTTGAGCTCGAACATCGAGAAGTCGCTCCATTGCTGGCCGAAGCCGGCCGTCAGCTGCCGCAAATCGGCGAGCGTTTGCACCTTCGCGAAAAGTCCCTCATCCTTTTTGTTGATCAACAGCAGGCGGTAGCCCAGCATGCCCTTGTGAAGGTCGATCTTGATCGAAGCAAACTCGTCCAAAAGCGCATTGCTGGGCGGCAGATAGACAAGATCTACCCTTTGCTCGCGCAGCAAGGCCAGACAGCGTTGCTGGGTTGGATCCGGGCCGCTGGCATAGGGCCGCAATTGCACGACTTCGTCGGCTTGGGCGGTACGGGCGAGCAGCAAACGCGCCAATTCCATGCGGTAGCTGTAGCGGCTTTGCTCGGCTTGGCAGACTCGGATGTCAATTGCCCGCACCGGCAAGCTCAGCAGCAAGGGGGCGAGCAATAAGACAAAGATCCGGCAATTCTTGAGGCTGCGCATCGGGTTTTCAAAATGGCTTGCGCCTTTGCTGCCGCCAGTTTATTGCAGGCCCGCGCCCTGCACAGCTACGGCCTTAACGATGTTCAAGCTTGAAGAAAGCCACCGTTTGCACCAGCTGATCGGCCTGCTGGCGAAGGCTCTCGGCGGCGGCCGCGCTTTCTTCCACCAAGGCGGCGTTTTGCTGCGTGACCTTGTCCATCTGCGTGATCGCTTCGCCGACCTGCGCGATGCCTGAGCTTTGCTCCGAACTGGCCGAGCTGATCTCGCCGACGATGTCGGCCACGCGGCGGATCGAGTTGACGATTTCGCTCATCGTCACCCCCGCCTTGTCGACCAAGACCGTGCCTTGCTCGACCCGCTCAACGCTGGCGTTGATCAGGGTTTTGATCTCCTTGGCGGCTTCGGCGCTGCGTTGTGCCAGCGAGCGCACCTCGCTGGCCACGACCGCAAAACCGCGCCCCTGCTCGCCGGCCCGGGCCGCTTCCACCGCCGCGTTCAGCGCCAGGATATTGGTCTGGAAGGCGATGCCGTCGATCACGCTGATGATGTCGGAGATCTTCTTCGAGCTGTCGTTGATGCCCTTCATCGTCTCCACCACCTCGCCCACCACGGTGCCGCCTTGCTGCGCGACGGTCGAGGCGCTGAGTGCGAGTTGATTGGCCTGCTTGGCGTTGTCGGCGTTATTGCGCACGGTGGAGCTGAGCTCGTCCATGGTCGCGGCGGTTTGCTCCAAGGCGCTGGCCTGCTCCTCGGTACGCTGGCTCAGGTCGGCATTGCCCTGCGCGATCTGGCCGCTGCCGGTGGCGACGCTTTCGGAATTGCTGCGCACGCTGGCGACGATGCCTTGCAGCCGTTGGCGCATCTCATCCAAAGCTTGCAGCAGTTGTGAGGTTTCGTCCTTGCCGGCAACGCTCAAATCCAGCGTCATGTCGCCCTCGCTCATCGCGCGAGCCCCGGCTGCGGCACGGGCCAAGGGGGCCGTCACATGACGGCTGATGCCAAGACCCAGCCCTATGCCCGCAGCCACGCCGAGCAAGATCAAGATCAGCGTGATGTTGCGGCTGCTGTCATAGAGTTCATCATTGGCGTCCGACACCGCCTTGGCCTCGGTCTCTTTGAGTTGCGACAGCGCCATCATGGCTTCGCCGGCGGCCAAGCTCTTGGGAGCCAGGTCGGCCTTCATATGCTTGAGCGCGGGGTTGGAAGTCGCCATGTCCGAGACGCGGACGAGCTTTTCCATCTCGGCACTGCTGGCGATATAGGTTTTCCAGTCTTCCTTCAGTTTGGCGAATCCGGCTCGGCCTTTGTCGCTGTTGAACTTCGGGTTGGCATCGTCCATCAAGGTCTGTGCCAACTCGCTGGCCTTGGCAACGCGCGTCAAGGCGGCATCACGCTCGGCCGCGTCGGTCGCGATCAGGGCATCGCGCATCGCCACCACCACCTTCAGGCGCTCGGCGTTGGCCTCCTTCATCAGCGACAGGCCGACCAATTCTTGCTCATACAAGTGCGTATCGGCATCGTTGATGCGTTTCATATTTGAGATCGCATAGGCGCCCAGGGAGGCTCCTATCAGTGCTACGACGGTGAAAGCGGCGATCAACTTGGTGTTGATCTTGTAATCGGATAGATTCATGAAAAGCCCTTTCTTCGTTCGCACGAAATTGCGTACAGGCATGATTGCCCCGGCGTGGTCTGCCGTCAATATGAATCCAGTCCCGTTCGTAGGGGTGCTCTTTGGCGCTCAGGCGTGTATCGGCAAACGGCGGCAAGACTTAAGGTCCCAAGGCTGTTTGCTGCACCGATTTGTCACCCAAGGGACGGTTTTTTGCGGCCTTGCATGCTTCAATCTAGTCCGAAATTGATTCAGGAGCCCAGGCAATCATGACGAACACGCAAAACATTCAAATTCAACTCGTCTCCCGCCCCACAGGCGAGCCGACGCTGGACAACTTCAAACTTGTAGAAGCCGCCATCCCTGAGTTGGGCGAGGGTCAGGTCTTGATCCGCAACCATTACCTCAGCCTCGACCCCTATATGCGCGGCCGCATGAACGAGGGAAAAAGCTACGCCCAACCACAACCCTTGAACGAGGTGATGATGGGCGGCACGGTGGGCGAGGTGGTGGCGAGCAAGAACGCCGCCTTTTCGGTCGGCGACAAGGTCGTCGGCATGGGTGGTTGGCAGCAGTATTTTGTCGTTGACGCGAACCAGCGCGGCGTGATCCAAAAGGTCGACACCACCCATATCCCGCTGTCGGCCTACCTGGGTGCGGTCGGCATGCCTGGCGTCACCGCCTGGTACGGCCTGGTCAAAATCATCAATCCCAAGGCCGGCGAGACGGTGGTGGTCAGTGCCGCCAGCGGCGCGGTCGGCTCATGTGTAGGGCAGCTGGCCAAGGCGCGCGGCGCGCGCGCGGTGGGCCTGGCCGGTGGCGCCGATAAATGCCGTTATGTGGTCGAGCAACTAGGCTTTGACGCCTGCATCGACTACAAAGAGCACCGCGATGTGAAGTCGCTCTCGGCCGCCTTGAAGGCCGCTTGCCCCGACGGTATTGACGGGCATTTCGAGAATGTCGGCGGCATGATTCTGGACGCGGTGATGCTGCGCGCCAATGCCTTCAGCCGTGTCGCGATGTGCGGCATGATCTCCGGCTACAACGGCGAGCCGATCCCGATGAGCGCGCCGCAGCTGATCCTGGTCAACCGCATGAAGATCGAGGGCTTTATCGTCAGCGAGCATATGGAAGTCTGGCCCGAGGCGCTGAAGGAATTGGGCGGCCTGGTTGCCACCGGCAAGCTGAAGTTCCGCGAATCTGTGGCCGAAGGTATTGCCGCCGCGCCCGAAGCGTTTTTGGGTCTGCTCAAGGGCCGGAACTTCGGCAAACAACTGGTCAAGCTGGTCTGATGGGCTTGCGTTGGAGCTGCGCGCCGCTGGCCGAATTGAGCCCGCTGGCGCTGTATCAAAGTCTGGCCCTGCGCTCGCAGGTCTTTGTGCTCGAGCAGGCCTGCGTCTATCTGGACCCGGACGGCGTGGACTTGCTGGCCTGGCATTTGCTGGGGCATGACGAAGCGAGTGGCGAACTGCTGGCGAGCGCGCGCCTGCTGCCGCCCTTGGCCAAGGGCCCCGGCCATCTGTTGCCGGAGATCGGCCGCGTGGTCAGCTCGCCCGCAGCCAGGGGCAGCGGTGCGGGCCGTGCGCTGATGCAGCGGGCGCTGCTGGAATGCGAAAGGCTCTGGCCCGGCCAAACCGTGGCGATCAACGCGCAAAGCTACCTCTTGAATTTTTACGCCGGCCTGGGTTTTGTGCCGACCTCGGAACCCTATGACGAAGACGGCATTCTTCACATCGATATGGAAAGACCGCCCGCAGCATGACGGAGCTGATTCTTCACCACTACGCCGGCTCGCCGTTCTCCGAGAAGATCCGCCTGATCCT
Source organism: Roseateles oligotrophus (assembly GCF_025717515.1). GTDB lineage: Bacteria > Pseudomonadota > Gammaproteobacteria > Burkholderiales > Burkholderiaceae_C > Paucibacter_A > Paucibacter_A oligotrophus. The sequence goes on along the minus strand of NZ_JAJIRN010000006.1, from coordinate 22,392 downwards.
GGGCTACAAAGGCCTGGCCTGGCAGGGTGTCACGGTGCCGGTGATCTGCCCTAAACCCGATGTGCTGGCGCTGACCGGCGGTTATCGGCGCACGCCCTTTCTGCAAATTGGCGCGGACATCTTCTGCGACTCGGCGCTGATCGCCGAGGTCGTTGAGGCACGCCAGCCGACGCCCAGCTTGTTCCCGCCCGAGACCGCGGGTGCCGAGCGCATCTTGGCGCAATGGGCCGACAGACAGCTGTTCTGGGCGGCAGCGTCCTACACCTTGCAGCCGGCCGGTGCGGCCGCGATCTTTGCCGGCGCGCCGCCCGAATTCAGGGCTGCCTTCGCGGCCGACCGCGCTTTGATGACCGCCGGCAGCGAGCGGCCGAGCAGCCTGGACGCCGCCGCCGAGCTACACAGTTACCTGAGCTGGCTGGAGCATATGCTGGCGGATGGCCGACCTTTTCTGCTCGGCGCTGCCGCCACGCTGGCCGACTTTTCCGTCGCGCAAAGCATCTGGTTTATTCGCCTGGCGCCACCGGTGGCTTCCATTCTTGAGCCGCACCAGCGCTTATCGGCCTGGTTCGAGCGAATCGCGGCCTTCGGCCATGGCCAGCGCGGCAAATCTGACAGCCTTGCCGCGATCGAGATCGCCCGCAGCGCAGGCCCGCAAGAACCGGTCAACGTGCAGGCCGGGCTGGGCTTCGAGCAAGGCGACAAGGTGCAGGTTAACGCCAGCGACTACGCCCGCGATCCGGTTTGCGGCGAGTTGGTGGGCCTGAATCAGAGTCGCATCAGCCTGCGCCGGGTGGATGAGCGGGCCGGGTGCGTGCATGTGCATTTCCCGCGCATCGGCTACGCGCTGCGCAAGACCTAAGGAACGGATTCAAGCGATGAAAAACTACGCCGGCAAGACCGCCGTCATCACCGGCGCAGGCTCGGGCTTTGGGCTTGAGGTCGCGCGTCTGGCCGCCGCGCGCGGCATGAATCTGGTGCTCTGCGATGTGCAGGTCGATGCGCTGGCCCGCGCCGCCGCCGAGTTCGAGGGGCATGCCGTATTGGCGCAGCGGGTCGATGTGGCCAAGGCGGCCGAGATGGAGGCGCTCGCCGCCGACGTGCAGCAGCGTTTCGGCGCGCCCCATTTCGTATTCAACAATGCCGGCGTCGGCTCGGGCGGGCTGATCTGGGAGAACTCAGTTGCGGACTGGGAATGGGTGCTTGGCGTCAACCTGATGGGCGTGGTGCACGGCATTCGCCTGTTCACGCCGATGATGTTGGCCGCGGCCGCCGCCGACCCAAGTTTCGAGGGCCATATCGTCAACACCGCGTCGATGGCCGGCGTCGTCAACGCGCCCAATATGGGCGTCTACAACGTCTCCAAGCATGCGGTGGTGAGTTTGACCGAGACCCTCTATCAAGACTTGGCCCTGGTCACCGAGCAGATCCATTGCTCGCTCTTGTGCCCGTTTTTTGTGCCCACCGGCATTGCGCAAAGCCACCGCAACCGCCCGGCGGAATTGAAAGGCAGTCGGCCCACCCAGAGCCAGCTGATCGGGCAGGCGATGAGCGACAAGGCGGTCAATTCGGGCAAGGTCACGGCTGCCGAGGTTGCTGCGATGGTGTTCGCGGCGATGGACGCGCAGCAGTTCTATATCTTCAGCCACCCGCAGGCGCTGAGCAGCGTGCAAACGCGCATGGATGATGTGCTGCAGCGGCGTAACCCGAGCGACCCCTTCCAGGACAGGCCGGAGTTGGGTGACAAGCTCAAGGCGGCGCTCAAGGGCGGCTAGGATCCTGGGCGATCGGCCGTTCAAATTTGGCGTTACGATTTGCGGCGGGTCTCCCATCATTCTTTGTTGCCGGCATCGGCCTGACGCTCGGTGGGTTCCAGTTTTTTGGGCAGTTGACGATAGAGTCAAGTAGCCCGGGGGCTTGTCGATGAGAGGGGGATCGATGGACTTGTTTGCCGATGATGGGGTCGTGGCCGAACTGGAAGCGCGCTATCTGTCCGCCGGTGATGCCGTGGACCCTGAGTTGCTGCTTGAGTTGGCTTGGCAGATGCGCCAGCGTGACACGGCGCGCGCCTTGGCGCTGGTCGACTCGGCTCAGGCCAGCGCCGGTTTGGCAGCGTTGCCGGCGGCCGAGCGGCGCCGCATTGGCGCCCGGCTCGCCTTGATTCGCGCCGAGGCCAAGGCCTTGTTCGCGGATTTTGACGGTGCTGCAGCGCAGGCGCAGGAGGCGCTGCAGGAGATGCTGGCGCTCGGCGACATGCTCGGCTGTGCCGACACCCATTGGTTGAAGGCGATGATCGCCAATGAGCTGGGTGACCGGGCGTCCGAATGCGTCGAGCTGGAGCGGGCGGCGCACTACGCCGGCATGGCCGATCCTGTGCGCTGCGGCATTGCCCATGCAGCCACCGCGATGGCCTTGGTATTCACCGATCTGGAGGGCGCACGCAGCCATTGGGCCGAGCATCTGGGCGCTGCACAGGAGCAGGCCCGGTCTCCCTCGCATCCGGCCTTGCTCAGTTGGTCCGACAGTTTTCAGGGCCTGGCCGCCTTGGTGTCGAATGACTGCGGTAGCGGCATTGAACATTTTCTGCGGGCGCACGCACATGCCTTGAGTTGCGGCCAAATCAAGCGCGCAATCAATGCGGCGACCAATATTGGTGTCGGCTTCATCAATCTGAATGATCTTGCCAGTGCGCTCGAATGGACCGAGTTGGGGCTGAAGATGGCCCGAAAAACCGCTTGGCCGCGCAGCGTCGGCGTGGCGCTGATGCAGTTTGCCGGCAGCCTGCGCCAAGCGCGGCGCTACGAGGCTGCCCGCCCTTTGCTGGACGAGGCGCTGCAGTTGTTGGCGCCGATGCAGGCCTCACGCCAATACGCATTGGCCATGAACACCCTGGCCGAGGTCGAATTGGCCTGCGGCGATCATGCCGCCGCACTTGAGCGGTTTCGCTCGGTCGAACAGCGCGCCAGGGTCTTGGGGCAGAAAGATCTCAAGTGGCAGGCCTTGCTCGGCCAAGCGCGTGCGCTGTTGACGATGGGGCAAGGCGGGCCGGCGATGGAGGCCGCCCGGGCGGCCCGCGATGCCGCGCAGACCCGGCCGGTGCAGCAGGTCGAGACCTATCAGTTGATGGCCGAGATCGAGCGCGCACACCCCCAACCGCTGCTGCCCGGCATGAAGGCGGGCAGCGCGGCGCTGTATTTTTTTCATCTTGCCTTGGATGTTGCCGCCGACATCGAGGGTTACACCGTGCCCAGCGATTTGCTTGAGGCGATGGCCAGGGAATATGCCAACGACAAGGATTTTTTGCGCGCCCACCAATATGGTCAGCAGGCGATCGCGGCGCTCAAACAGGCGCATGACGAAGACTTCACCAAGCGCTCGATTGCCATGCATGTCACCCAGCAAACCGAGCGCACCCGCGCCGAAGGGGAGCATCTGCGCCAACTTGCCAAGGTGCAGGCCGAGCGAGCGGATTCGCTCTCGAGAACCAATGCGATCCTGGAGCAATTGGGCTCGATCGGCCGCCTGATCACCGGCAATCTGGATGCGCAGGCGGTCTTCAGCGCGCTTGATCGCCATGTGCATGAGCTGCTCGATGCGCCGAGCTTCTTCATCTTCCGGCTCAATGATGATGGCCAGAGCCTCGGCATGGTGTTCGGCGTCGAGTCGGGTGAGTTGTTGGGGAGTTTTGAGATCGCTGTTGATGACCCGCGCAGCCATGTGGCGTACTGCGCGCGTGAGCGTCAGGTACTGGTGATTGACGGCGAAGGTACTGGTGTGCGCCTGCCCGGCACGGCCGGATCGGCCAGCTTGTTGTTCGCGCCCTTGCTGCAGGGAGAGCGCCTGCTCGGGGTGCTGACGGTGCAGTCACCCCGGCCGCATGCCTATGGCGAGCATGAACGCGCGATCTTTCATACGCTCTGTGCTTATGGCGCGATTGCCTTGGCCAATGCAGAGGCTTTGCAGCGCCAGCGTCAGGCACAGGCCTTGTTGATCCAGCAGGAAAAAATGGCCTCGCTGGGGCAGCTGGTGGCGAGCGTTGCGCATGAAATCAACACGCCGCTGGGTGCGATCAAGTCGAGTGGCAAAAGCATTGCCGAGGCGCTCGATCATGCGCTGGAGAATTTGCCGCGACTGTTGCAGCGGATCGAAGGCCCCGTGCAGGCGCTGTTCATTCAACTGATAGACGGCGCCCGACAGTCGACCGAACTGCTGAGCATGCGCGAGGAGCGGGCCGCCATTCGCAGCCTGAGCGAACAACTGACACAGGCCGGCATTGGCAATGTCCGCATCACGGCGGGCCTATTGGTGCAACTGCATGCGCAGCATAGGCTGGAGCAGGTCTTGCCATTGCTGCGCCATGCCGAGGCCGAGTTGATGCTTGCCACGGCACAGAGCGTGGCCGCGATCCTGAGTTGCAGCGGCAATATCAATGATGCGGTCGAACGGGTGGGCAAGATCGTCTTCGCCTTGAAGAGCTATTCGCGCGTCGATGCCTCGGGCGCCATGCATCCGACCGACCTGCGCCAAAGCCTGGAAACGGTGTTGACGATCTACCAGCATCAGCTGCGTCAAGGTACCGAGCTGGTACGGCGTTATGAAGAACTGCCGCCGCTGCTTGGCCTGCCCGACGAGTTGAACCAGGTCTGGACCAATCTGATTCACAACGCGCTGCAGGCGATGGGCCATCAAGGGGTGTTGACGATAGGCCTGCACCGGGATGGCGACACTGCGGTGGTGAGCATTGGCGACAGTGGCTGCGGCATTCCGGAGGCGATCCGGGCCCGCATCTTCGAGCCCTTTTTCACCACCAAGCCGATCGGCGAGGGCAGCGGCATCGGTCTCGACATCGTCAGAAAGATTGTCGATAAACATGGCGGGCGGATTGAAGTTGACAGTCAGGAAGGCGTTGGCACGACGTTTTTTGTGCGTCTGCCGCTGACGTCGATTGCCGACGGCACGCCGAGCCAGTAAAGTCAAAAACACAACAGCAGCAAATTCAGGGACGCGAAACATGACTCAAATGACCATTCTCTGCATCGATGATGACAGCGCAGTGCTGAGCTCCTTGCGCACCTTGCTGAGCAGGCATGCGACACCGGGCACGGTGGTGGAGTTGGCCGAGAACGGGGTTGAGGCGCTGGAGATGGCCGATGATTTGCGCCGCAATGGCGATACGCTGGCGGTGGTGATTGCCGACTACATCATGCCCGGCATGCGCGGTGACCAGTTGCTGATCAGCCTGCATGAACGCTATCCGAACGCGATCAAGATCATGCTGACCGGGCAAAGCGACTTGAACGGCGTCAAGCGCGCGATCAACGAAGCCAATCTCTACCGCTTTCTTGAAAAACCCTTCAACAACGCTGACCTGGTGATGACCGTCAACGGTGCCTTGTCCGCCTTCGGCCGTTTGCGCGAACTCGAGTTGGAATGCGCCCGCCTGCGGGCCGAGAATCAGGCGCTGCTGGCGCGGCTGCCGCCGCAGCGAGTGGTCGGGTAGTTGGTGGCGTGTACCTTGCCGCCGTGCAGCGAGGCCCCAAATTTGGCAGCCTTTGCGCGCCAATTGCTGACCCAGTTCCGGGATGCGCAGACGCCACCTTCGGTGGGAGTACAGGCATGACGATGCAGACGCTGGAGTTCTTTGCCACCGACGACGCCCTTGCTCAGTTGGAGTCGGCGCTGCGCGCGGCTCAGCATCCGGCACAACGCTTGCCGGCCTTGTTGGCTTTGGCCTGGCAATTGCGCCAGCGCGATACCCAACGAGCCTTGGCGCTAGCGAATGAGGCCGATTCCTTGCTTGCCAGCGGTGGCTTGCACGATATCGAGCAAGCTCGAGTAATGGCACGTCTGCAACTGATTCGTGGCGAGGCCAACTGGCTGTTTGGCGATTTCTCCGGCAGCCGGGTCCTGGCCGAGTCGGCCCTGCAAGGCTTCGCCGAGTTGAGTGACTTGGTGGGCAGCGCCGACGCTCAATGGTTATTGTCTTATATAGCGCTCAGTCAAAGCGATAGGGCCGGCAGAAAGTCAGCCCTGCAAGCGGTGGTTACTGCTGCGTCTGGGTGCGACGAGGTGCGCCACATCGCGGCGCAATTGGCGCTTGAACAGTTGGAGCTTGCCCACGACGCCGATGCCGCCAAACAATGCTGGCGGATACATGAACAAAGGCAGACTCAGGTTGTGCATCCCCTTGTGGCGTATCGAATTGAAATCGTGCGTGCTGAAATCGCCGCTGCTGCTGGCGACTTCGGCAAGGAAGCTATGAGCCGTCTGGCAGCCTATCAATTCGCGATTGCCACAGGACAGGTTCGTAACGCTGTCATCGACGCCACAAATGTCGCGGGAGCGTTTGGCAACCTCAATGACTTTGGGGCGGGCCTTGAATGGAGCCAGCTGGCGTTGAATTTGGCCCGAGGTGCCGGCTGGGCCCCGACCATTGGCGTAGCACTGTTTTCGGTTGCGGCATCGCTGAAAGATTTGCACCGCTTTTCAGCTGCACGCGATTTGTTGCGTGAAGCGCTCGCCATTCTGGCGCCATTTCCTACGTCCAGACACTATGCCATCGCACTGCTTTATATGGGTGAGGCTGAGATCGGGTGTAAGGACTACGCCGATGCGCTTCACACGTTTGGTTTGTTGGAGCCGCGTGCAATTGCATTCGACGATCCAAACTTGAAGGCAGGTGCCTGGATTGGGCTGGCCCAAGCCCATATGGGTCTGGGCAGACCCGAGCAGGCGCTGTCCATCATTGCCCAGGTCACCGACTCCGCACAAGCGCAAGCTGCCTATCAAATTGTGGCGCTGCAAACCATTGCTGGCATTCACGGGTCGTTTTCTCTTGAGTCGCCTCCAAACATGACCGGCGCCAGCCCGGCATTGCACTATTTGCATTTGGCGATCGACACAGCCGCGACCATGGAGGGCTATACCGTGTCCGGCGAATTGTTTGACGCAGTAGCTCAGGAATACGCAAATATTGGGGACTTCCGCAGGGCGTTTGAGTTTGGAAAAAAGGCTGCGGCGGCGCGGGAGGTGACCCATAACAAGGAGGGGGTTAACCGCGCCATAGCCATGCAGGTCGAGCATGAAACCGACAAGGCCTTGGCCGGCCTTGAACACCAGCGGCAGCTCGCTGTTGCCCAGGCCGAGCGGGCAGACACTCTGGAGCTGGCCAACGCCACGCTGGAGCAACTCGGCGCGGTCGGCCGCGACATCACCGGCAACCTGGAGGCGACGGCCATCATTGCCGCCTTGGACCGACATGTTCATGCCCTGCTGGATGCTTTTACCTTTCAGGTCTATCGACTTGAAATCGATGGCCAGACCTTGCGGACGGTGTTCGGTGTGGAGGACGGCGTCACGCTGCCGCATTACGTCACCCGCTTGGATTCGAGCCGCGGCCGCGTGCCACTGTGCGCCCGCGAGCGACGCGAAATTGTTGCCAATATCCGGCCTGAGGATTCGCTCGCGATGCCGGGCACGGTGGCCAATTTGAGCCTGATGTATGCGCCATTGCTGGTGGGCGAGCGCTTATTGGGCGTGATGACGATACAGTCGCCGCGCCCGCAGGCCTATGGCGAGCGCGAGGTGGCGATTTTCCGAACGCTGTGCGCCTACGGTGCCATCGCGCTGGCCAATGCCGAGGCGCAGGCGCAGCTGATCCAGTCCGAAAAAATGGCCTCCTTGGGCCAGCTGGTGGCGAATGTCGCGCATGAGATCAACACGCCGATCGGTGCCATCAAGTCCAGCGGCGCGACCATCGTCGAGTCCTTGTCGGACACGCTCGCCGGCTTGCCGCCGCTGCTGCAGGCGCTGGATGCGCCCAGCCAGGCGCTGTTCTCCGAGTTGATCGCACAAGCCAGCCGGGCCGCTCCCTTGTTGAGCTCGCGCGAGGAGCGCGCGCTCGTGAAGGGCTTGAGCGCCGCGCTGGAACAGGCCGGCCTGGAGGGCGCGCGGGAGCTCGCTCAGTTGCTGGCGCAGCTGGGTTTGACGACGCTGCCCGAGGCGCTGCTGCCCTTGCTGCGCCATCCTCAACATGAGCGCATCCTGCAGGCGGTGCAAAACGTCTCCACCGTGGTGCGCGGCGCCGCCAATATCAACCAGGCGGTCGAGCGGGTCGCCAAGATCGTCTTCGCCTTGAAGAGTTACTCGCGCGTCGACAAGAGCGGCGAAATGCGGCCGACCGATCTGGTCGAGAGCATCGAGACGGTGCTGACGATTTATCAAAACCAGATCAAGCAGGGAACCGAACTGGTTCGGCGTTATGAGGCCGAGCTGCCGCTGCTGCCCTGCCTGCCCGATGAGCTGAACCAGGTCTGGACCAATCTGATCCACAACGCCTTGCAGGCGATGCAGCATCAGGGCGTGTTGACGATTGCGATCCGCCGCGACGGCGATGCGGAGCTGGTGGTGGCGGTCGGCGATAGTGGTTGCGGCATCCCGGCGGCGATCCGCGGCCGCATCTTCGATCCCTTCTTCACCACCAAGCCGGTCGGCGAGGGCAGTGGTCTGGGCCTGGACATCGTCAAGAAAATTGTCGACAAGCATCAGGGCCGCATCGAGCTGCAGAGCGAGGTTGGCGTGGGCACGACTTTTTCTGTCTATCTGCCGCTGGCCATCAAGCCTGCCGGACTTGGTTTGTTGGCGAGCGGCGAGCCGCATAATTCTTTCAATCTACCGGGGTAATCGCGATGGGAAAAACGACCATTCTTTGCGTTGACGATGACAGCACCGTGCTGACCGCGCTGCGCTCCTTGCTGAGCAAGCATGCAGGCGCAGCCGCCACCATCGAGATTGCCGAAAGCGGCGAAGAGGCCTTGGAGATTGCCGACGATCTGAAGAAGGACGGTCACGCGCTGGCCGTCGTGATCGCCGACTACATCATGCCTGGCATGAAAGGTGACGAGTTGCTGGTGCGCCTGCATGAGCGCTTGCCGGATACCGTCAAGATCATGTTGACCGGGCAGAGCGACTTGAACGGCGTCAGGCGCGCGATCAACGAGGCGCAGCTTTATCGTTTTCTGGAAAAGCCCTTCAATAATGCCGACCTGGTGATGACCGTCAACAGCGCCGCCGGCGCCTATGGGCAGGCAAAGCAGACCGCCGAGGAGATCGCGCAGTTGCGCGCCGAGACCCTGGCCCTGAGTGAGCGACTGGCGCGCTGCGACTGCCCCGATCTGAAGGACTGAGCGCTGGTTGGCCGGGGCATGGGCCGGTCATGGGCTGATCTGGCACACTCCCGCCTCAATTCCAGTCGAAAGCGCCGCTCATGTCTCAGCCCAGTTCCTCATCAAAAACAGCCATCGTCATCGGAGGTGGCCCGGCCGGCCTGATGGCGGCCGAGCGGCTGCGGGCGGCCGGCATCGAAGTCGATCTGTATGACGCGATGGCCTCGGTCGGGCGCAAATTTCTGCTGGCGGGCAAGGGCGGGCTGAACCTCACCCACTCCGAGGACCGCCCCTTGTTTGATTCGCGCTTCGCCGAGCGCAGTAGTTCGGTGGCGGCTTGGTTGGATCAATTGGATGGACCGGGCCTGCGCGCCTGGGCCGCCGAGTTGGGGGTGGATACCTTTGTCGGTAGCTCCGGCCGGGTCTTCCCGAGTTCGATGAAGGCCGCGCCTTTGTTGCGAGCCTGGTTGCACCGGCTGCGTGAGTCCGGCGTGCGCTTTCATATGCGCAAGCGCTGGTTGGGCTGGGCCGACGACGGCGGCTTGCGTTTCGCCAGCACATCCAGCGGTGAAGCCGGTGAGCTGACCGTCAAGGCCGATGTGGTGGTGCTGGCCTTGGGCGGCGCCTCCTGGCCGCAGCTCGGCTCCAATGGCGCTTGGGCTCCGTTGCTGGCGCAGCGGGGTGTCGATGTCGCGCCACTGCGTGCGGCCAATTGCGGCTTCGAGTTGGGGCCCCGGCAAGACCCGACCCTGGCGCAAGCCGTCGCGCCCATCGGTTGGAGCGAGCTCTTCACCGCGCGCTTCGCCGGCCTGCCGGTCAAGCCGGTGGCGCTGCATTTTGAGGGCCAGACCGGGCGAAAGTTCTCACGCCAAGGCGAGTTTGTCATCACCGAGGACGGCATCGAAGGCTCGCTGGTCTATGCGGCCAGCGCGCTGTTGCGCGAAGAGATTGCCGAGTTCGGTCAGGCCTTGATTCACCTCGACCTGCTACCCGACCGCAGCGTTGATTTCGTCGCCGCCGAGGTGGCACGCCCGCGCGGGCCGCGCTCGCTGTCCACCCACCTGAAGAGCCGGCTGGGCATCGAGGGCCTGAAGGCCGGTCTGCTGCGCGAGGTCTTGAACAAGGAACAGTACGGCGATCCGGCCACCTTGGCCGCGACGCTGAAGCGCTTGCCGCTGCGTCTGGTGGCGGCGCGGCCGGTGGCCGAGGCGATCAGCACGGCCGGCGGCGTGCGTCTGGAGGCGCTGAGCCCAGAACTGATGCTTGAGAAACTGCCGGGCTTGTTCTGCGCCGGCGAGATGCTGGACTGGGAAGCGCCGACAGGCGGCTATCTGCTGACTGCCAGCATGGCCAGCGGGCGGGTTGCCGGTGACGGCGCGGCGGCTTGGCTGAAGGCTCGCAGCGCCGGGTGACGCCTTAGAACAGGTAGGTGTAGACCACGCCGCCGCCGAGGCTGTTGGCCTTGCGGGTCAGCGGGCTGTCCTTGGCATCGCTCTGCAAGGCGCGGGCCGACAACGCGCCGGTGACGGCCATGCGCTGGTCGATCGCGTAGGTCAGCGACAGGTTGGCGCGCACATCACGCAGGCCGGCGCCGGGCGTGTAGACGGCATGACCGCTGCGCGCGGACTGCGCCGCCGTAACGCCGAAGTTCGTCTGCATATAGTCCGCATTGACCAGCGTGATAGCCGCACCCGCGCCGATGCGCCATTGCGGAGCCAGCATCGTGGAGTAGACGGCACCCAAGTCGAGCTGCATGTCTTTTCTGTCATTGCCCGCGCCATAGCGCAGCGACGAAGTCAACACAAAGCTCTGAGTCAGGTTGTAGTTGACGAAGCCGCCGAATTCGGGGCGAATCTTGATGTCACCCATACCGTTCAAGTTGGCGGACAGGTCTTCATCGCGGCCGAAATCGGCCGTGACCCGCAGGCCGTAGCTGACGTTGGCCTGCTTGGAAAAATTGATGCCCAGGCCGTTGCCGGTGCCGGCGAAGAAGCCGTTGCTCCATTGGTAGTCGATCACCGGGACGGGCAAGACGCGGGTTTCTTTGGCGCCCAGGTATTTTTGCCCGCCAAAGACGGCCAGGCCCAAGGCACCGCCGTCACGGTCAGGAATGGCACCATAAATGCGGGCGGCGTCAAAGGCTTGGGCGGAGGCAGTTTGGCCGGCGAGGGCCAAGCCACTCAGCAAGGCGATATTCAGCAGGGCGCGGGTGCTAGGTGTCATGAGAAATCTCTCTGTGTATTGGGCAAGGAATTCGGGATCAAAGCACGCAGATCGGTCTGCGCGACAGGGCCGCACTATGCCAGCTACACATGAACCCAGCCAAAGGTCAGGGTATTCGACCGGGCTGAGTGGGCGCATGGCCCCTCAGCCCTTCAACCCTCTCCCATCGTCGCATTCGGCAACAAGGGCAAGCTTCGCACCGCCTGCCCGGTGAGTTTGAGCAGCGCGCCGGCCAAGGCCGGTGCAAAGCTTGGCACGCCCAGCTCGCCCACACCGCCGATGGCCTGGGCGCGGTCCAGCGTCGTCGGGCTCGGGATCAAGGTGACGGCGACGGTGGGCATCTGCTGCAGCCGGATCATCGGGTTGGTGTTGAAGTTCTTGCGCTGCGCCGCGCCGTTCACAAAGGTCTGCTGGCCGTACAGCGTCGCGTTGATCGCGTGCACCACGCCGCCGATCAGCTGGGCTTCGACGTTACGCGGGTTGACGGTGAGGTAGCAGTCGCAGGCCAGCCAGACGCGGCTCAGTTTGAAGTTGCTGAGGCTGCTGCCGGTGATCTCGACCACCATCGCCACAATCGTGTTGAAGGCCGTGCCTATGGCCACGCCGCGCGCGGTACCTGTCTTCGGCGCGCTGCTCCAGCCGCTGGCGCCGGCCACTGCGTCGAGCACCGCAAGCCAGCGCGGGTCGGTCAGCCGGGCGCGGCGGAATTGCAGCGCGTCCTGACCGGCCAACTGCGCCAACTCGTTGATCGCCGACTCCACCGCGAAGGTGTTGATCGATGCGCCCACCGAGCGCCAAAACCCGACCGGGATAGGCGCGGGATGACTGACCCACTCGACCCGTCGCGCGCCAAAGGCGTAGGGCAAGCCTTGCGCGGCTTCATAGCCCTGGCTGTCGCCCTTGGGCCCAAGTACGCTGCCGCGCTGACCAAGGATAGAGGGCGAGACATTGCGGTAGATCCAACTCGCCACCGCATTGCCGGGGTCGAGCGCGGCGCGCACCTGCACGGCGGCCATGGGGCGGTATTGGTCGTGGCTGAAGTCTTCCTCGCGGGGGTAGAAGAGCTGCACCGGCCGACCCAGGGCCATGCCGAGTTGCACCGCCTGGGCGATGAAGTCCACCTCGGCCTTGCGCCCCAGCCCACCGCCCAGCAAGGTGGTGTGGATGTGCACGGCGCTCTCGGGCAGACCGGTCAGCAGCATGGTGATGGCCAGCGCGTTGCGGGCGGATTGCGTGGGGGCGTAGACATCGCAGCGCTGCCCGGCAACATAGTCCACCGTGCAGTTCAGCACCTCCATGCAGGCATGCGCCACGTAGGGCAGGGTGTAGGTTGCGTCCAGGCGCTTGACGTCGGTGCGGGTCAGCGCCGCATCGGGGTCGGCGGTGCTGGCCTCGACCGTGTAGCAGGTGCCCGGCGAGTTGGCGGCTCCGGCGACATAGGCGGGGGCGCTTTTCAGCAAGGCCTTGGCGTCGGCCAGAATTTGGGTGCTGTTGAGCGCGGCGGCGTTGGCGGGCATGGTCCATTTGACGCTCAGGCCACGGGCCAAGCGCATCGCATCCCAGCTGGTGCTGGCCACGACCGCCACCGCATTGATATTGCCGGCAAGGTCGGCGCCGCGCGCGGTGCCGGCGGCCACCGCCAGCGGCAGCACCGCGATGGCTGCCGCGGGCTTGGTCGGCGTTGCGGCCAGCTTGCCGCCAAAGGTCGGGCAATGTTTGACCGCCGCGAACACCTGGCCGGGCAGGCGCACATCCAGGCCGTAACGGGCGCTGCCGTCCACCTTGCTCGGAATGTCTTGTCGCTCCATCGCTTGACCGATCCAACGCAGCTGCGCGCCGGGCACCAGCGGCGCGCTGGCGGGCGGGGTGAGCAGGGCGGCGGCGGGGGCCAGCTGGCCGTAGGAGTAACGCGCGCCGCTGCTGTGGCTGACGATGCCGTCCAGCACCGAGTAGTTGCTGCGGGCGGGGTCCCCATGGCTATTCATGGCCGCCTGCACCAGCGTCTCGCGGGCAATGGCGCCGGCGTCGCGCAGGCGCCAGAAGTTGTTGCGCGTGACGCCGGAGCCGACCGTGTTGATGGCTGCACCCACGGGCGCCGGGTTGACCATGGTGGGGCCGCCCTGCGCGATGCGCACGCGGGTCGGGTTGACCATCAGGTCCTCGGCCAGGATCTGTGCCAAGCCCTGTACCGAGCCTTGGCCCATGTCGGAGGCGCCGACGGTGAGGGTGATGCTGTCGTCGGCGGCGATGCGCAGCCAGGTGTTGACCTGGGTGGTTGCTTGAGTGCTTGGCGCAGCGGCACGGGCCTCGCGGCCATCAAGCTGGAAGCCCAGGGTGAAGGCGACGGTGGAGGCAAGAAACTCACGGCGTTGAAGTTGGCTGCTCATGATGATTCCTGACTAGAGAGTGGTCACAGCGCTCTTGATGCGCTGGTAGGTGCCGCAGACACAGACATTGCTGAGCTCCGAGGCGATCGAGCTCCCGTGGTGCCCGGCCTGCATCGCGCAGGCGGTGGCCATCAACATGCCTGACTGGCAATAGCCGCATTGCGGCACTTGGTGGGCGATCCAGGCCTTTTGCGCCGGATGGCTGCGATCGGGCGAAAGGCCCTCGATGGTGACGATGCGTTTGCCAACCGCCGAGGAGACGTCCATATCGCAGGACTTCTGCGGCTCGCCGTTGACCATCACGGTGCAGGCGCCGCAGACCTCGATGCCGCAGCCGTATTTGGTACCGGTGAGGTTGAGGACATCGCGCAGCACCCACAACAGGGGCATGTCGGCGGCGCTGACGTTGACCGGGCGGTCCACGCCATTGACGTTGAGGGTGTAGCTAGGCATGAGAAGCTCCTTTGGCTGACCATTTGATGAAATGCACAAATTGCGCATTTCACTTTGCGCGCTTAGAATTGATCTGTCAAATGGAAAAACGCAATGAGTTGTTACTGCGGGCCCTTGAGGCTGTGTTGCTGCCGCTCACGCGCCTTTGCGTGGCGCAGGGCCTGGCCTATGACCGGGCCGAGGAGGCGCTCAAGCAGGCCTTTGTCGATGCCGCTCGCGAGGCCAAGCGCGCCGCCGGCGGCGTGGGGGCGCGCGACGTGAGCCAGGTCGCGACGGCCACGGGCCTGAGTCGGCGCGAGGTGGCGAGGCTGAGTGCCGCGCCGGATGTGAACGCGGCGGCCAAGCCCTCGGCCGTCAACCAGCTTTATCTGCGCTGGAGCACGGCCAAGAAGTTGCGCGACGAAACCGGCCAGCCGCGCGCAATGCCACGCAACGGCAAAGCGCCGAGCTTTGAAGCCTTGGCTCAGTCCATCACCCGCCACGTGCATCCACGCAGCCTGCTCGACGAGATGCTGCGCCTCGGGATGGCGCGCCTGAGCGAGGACGGCCTGACCGTGCACCTGGAGCCCGACCGTTATGTGCCCGAGAAGGACGACGCCCAGATGTTCGGTTTTCTCGGCGCCAACGTCGGCGACCATCTCGCAGCGGCCAGCGCCAACGTCATCCACCGCGACCGGCGGCACTTCGAGCAAGCCATCTTTGCCGATGAACTCAGCGAGCCCACGGCGGCCGCGATTCGAGAAATTGCGGCTCAGCAATGGCAACGCGTGTTGGCCGAGGTGGTGCCCGAGTTGGAGCGCCGCGTGGCCGAGGATCAAGCCGCAGGCCGCAGCGGGACGCACCGCGCTCGCCTGGGCCTTTTTACGTTCAACGAACCAGAGAATGACCATGAAGCCAAGCCCTGAGTTGAATCCATCCCGGCGCCATCTGTTGTTAGCACTCGCCGGAGGCGCTGCGTTGTCGGCCTGCGGCGGGGGCGGCAGCGATGAAGCCTTGATCGAGCAGCCCACCAGCCATCCGCTGGGCATAGGCGCGGGTGGCACCGGCATCGTGCGGGGCAGCTTTTTGAGTGCGGCGGTCAATGCGGTCGGGCCGATCAACGTGGGCGGTGTGCAACTGGCGACCGGCGGCGCACTGCTGTCGGACGGCGACGGGCAGAGCTTGCGCGAGAACGAGATCGAGCCCGGCATGACGGCACGGGTGCGGGCGGGGCAGATCATCACCGTGGCGGGCCGCAAGCTGGCGTTGGCGCAGTCGCTGGTGGTCGACACCCAGCTGCGCGGCGTGCCGACCTGGCTCGATGCCCAGACCGCGATTATTCTGGGCCAGCGGGTCAAGCTGCCGCCTTCGATACCCGGCCTCAGCGGCATTGGCGCGGGCGGCACCGGCCGTAATTTGAGGGTCTGGGGGCAGCTCGATTTGGCCCGCTCCGAGGTCGTGGCCTCGCGCGTCGCGCTGGCCCGGCCGGGCGACACCGACATGCTGCGCGGGCTGCTTTCTGGCATCGACCGTGCTGCCGGCACCGTACAGGTCGGCAGTTTGCAAGCCTACGCGGCCGATGCGGCCTTGCTGCCTGCGGGGCTTGAGCTTGGGGCGGTGGTGCGGCTGGTGGTGGGGGCTGCGCGTACCGACGGCAGCTTGGCGCTGCTGGCGCTGCGCGAGGACGCGGTGCACCCACCCGAAGGCTCAAGGGTCGAGTTGGCCGGGCGTGTCACGCAATTCAGCAGTGCGCAACGCTTTGCGCTCGACGGCGTGGCGGTCGATGCTTCGCAGGCTTTGTTCGAGGGTCTGGCAAACCTTGCTGCGGGTGCCGAAGCCTCGGTGTCGGGTCGGATGATTGGCGGGGTACTGGTGGCTAGCGAGGTGCATGCGCAAGCGGCCGAGCCGCTGGAGTTCAGCGGCCGCATCGACGCGCTTGATGTCTTGCGTCAGACCATCAGCGTGGGCGGAATGCTGCTGCATTGGAGCAGCGCCACGCGCTTTGTAAGCAGCTCGGCCAAGGACTTGCGCGTGGGACGACAACTGGCCGGTCTGGCCCGTTGGGTGCCCGGTCAAGCAGCCCTTGAAGCCAGCCGGCTCAGCGTGGAGAAGTGAGCGGCCTCGCGCGGGAGAGCGCTTGGCCGCTTCAAGGCCAAATCCGGCCTGTGGCAAACTGCGCGGCTCTGTGTTTTTGAGCAAGCCCCGACGTTTTGGACAAGATCCTGCTTCAAATTGCCGCCGAACTGAAAGTTCGCCCGGCCCAAGTCAACGCAGCCGTGGAGCTGCTCGATGGTGGCGCCACCGTGCCCTTTATCGCCCGCTACCGCAAGGAAGTGACCGATGGCCTGGATGACAGCCAGTTGCGCGACCTGGAGGCTAGGTTGGCCTATCTGCGTGAGCTGGAAGATCGCCGCGCCGCCGTGCTCAAGAGCATCGAGGAGCAGGGCAAGCTGACGCCGGAGCTGCGCGCCAAGATCGACGCCGCGCCGACCAAGCAGGAGCTCGAAGACCTCTACCTGCCCTACAAACAAAAGCGCCGCACCAAGGGCATGATTGCCCGCGAAGCCGGCCTGGAGCCGCTGGCCGACAAGCTGTTTGCCGATCCGAACCTGGACCCGCAAGCCGAGGCCGGCGCCTTCATCAACGCCGACGCCGGTTTTGCCGACGCGTTTGCGGTGCTGGACGGTGTGCGCGATCTGCTCAGCGAGCGCTGGGCCGAAGATGCGGTCTTGATCGGCAAGCTGCGCGAATGGCTGTGGGCCGAGGGTCTGTTCCGGTCCAAGCTGATGGAAGGCAAGGACGAGAACAACCCGGATATCTCCAAATTCCGCGATTACTTTGATTACGACGAGCCGATCCGCACCGTGCCTTCGCACCGGGCGCTGGCCGTTTTCCGGGGCCGCACGCTGGAGTTTTTGGACGCCAAGCTGGCACTGGACGAGGAGGTCGTGGCCGGCAAGCCTGGCCTGGCCGAAGGCCGCATCGCCCGCCATCTGGGCTGGACCATGGGCACAAGGCCGGGCGATGCGCTGATCCGCAAGACCGTCGCCTGGACCTGGAAGGTCAAGCTGTCGATGAGCTTGGAGCGCGACCTGTTTGCGCGCCTGCGCGAGTCGGCCGAGAACGTCGCGATCAAGGTGTTCGCCGAGAACCTGCGCGACCTGCTCTTGGCCGCACCGGCCGGCAAACGCGTGGTGATGGGCCTGGACCCCGGTATACGCACGGGCGTCAAGGTCGCGGTGGTCAGCGACACCGGCCGCGTGCTCGACACGGCGGTGATTTATCCGCATGAGCCGCGCAAGGATTGGGACGGTTCCATCCATGCGCTGGGGCGTTTGTGCGCGACGCATGGCGTCAACCTGATCGCGATCGGCAATGGCACGGCCAGCCGCGAAACCGACAAACTGGCCGGCGACTTGATCAAGCGCCTGCAGCAGATGGCGCCGGATGTGGCGATCGAGAAGATGGTCGTCAGCGAGGCCGGCGCGTCGATCTATTCGGCCTCCGAGTTCGCGTCCAAAGAGCTGCCTGATATGGACGTGACGCTGCGCGGTGCGGTCTCGATCGCTCGGCGTTTGCAGGATCCGCTGGCCGAGTTGGTCAAGATCGACCCCAAGAGCATCGGCGTCGGCCAGTACCAGCATGACGTCAACCAAAGCGAGCTGGCCAAGATGCTGGACACGGTGGTGGAAGACTGCGTGAACTCGGTCGGCGTCGACCTGAACACGGCCTCGGCGCCGCTGCTGTCGCGCGTGTCGGGTCTGTCGGCCAATGTCGCCTCGTCCATCGTGCGCTGGCGCGATGCCAATGGCGCGTTCAAGAACCGCAAGCAGTTGCTCGACGTGGCGGGCCTCGGGCCCAAGACCTTCGAGCAATCGGCCGGTTTCTTGCGCATCAGGGGCGGCGAGAATCCGCTCGATTTCTCCGGCGTGCACCCGGAAACCTATGGTCTGGTGGAGCGCATTCTGAAGACCGTCGGCCGACCTGCCGCCGAAGTGATGGGTAAGAGCGACGTCATCCGCACATTGAGGCCGGAGGCCTTTGCCGACGAGAAATTCGGCGCCATCACGGTCAAGGACATTCTGGCCGAGCTGGAAAAGCCCGGCCGCGACCCACGCCCCGACTTCAAGGTGGCGCGCTTCAATGAGGGCGTTGAGGACATCAAGGATCTGGTCGAGGGCATGGTCTTGGAGGGCACGGTCTCCAACGTCGCGCAGTTCGGCGCCTTCATCGATCTGGGCGTGCACCAGGACGGTTTGGTACATGTCAGCCAGTTGTCGAACAAATTCGTCACCGATGCGCGCGAGGTGGTCAAGACCGGCGACATCGTCAAGGTGCGCGTGCAAGAGGTGGACATTGCCCGCAAACGCATTTCGCTGACGATGAAGCTGGATGCGCCGGTGCAGCGCGGTGGGTCAAAGCCCGACAACAGCTACCGTCCTGCGGCACGCAATGAGCGCAGCGGTGGCGGCGGTGGTGGAGGTCGTGGCCCCGCCCCGGCGGCGGCTCCGGCAGGTGGCGCGATGGCTGCGGCCTTTGCCAACTTGGCGAAACTCAAGGGCGGCGCTTCGTAAATCGCCCCCTTGATTCGGTGCTTGATCGCTTGCCCGCTGCATTCGCAGCCCAGGCAGGCTAAGGTGTCGCACCTGTTGTGCAATTTCCGGAGTTCCGTTTGACATCTTTTTCAATGCGTGCCGTGCCTGCGGCCTGTGCGGCGCTGGTTTTGTTGGCCTGCCAGACGCTGGTTTTGGCGCAGGATATTCCCGCCGGCATAGGCGATACCCCGGCGCGGCCGCAGCAGGGCAGCCGCTTGGAACGGGTGGAGCTGAGTTCGCGCCAGCAATCCGACACGGATCTGCGTCGCAAGTCGGCGGTCGCCAAGCAGATCTACGGCCGCGAGGAGATGGACAAGTACGGCGACACCAATGTGTCCGATGTGTTGAAGCGCCTGCCCGGCGTGTCGGTGCAGGACGGCGCACCGCGCATGCGCGGCCTGGGGGCCGGCTACACGCTGATCCTAATCAACGGTGACCCGGCGCCGCCCGGCTTCGCCTTGGATCAACTCAGCCCCTCGCAGGTCGAGCGCATCGAGGTCACCAAGGGCCCGACCGCCGACCAGAGCGCGCAGGCGGTGGCCGGTGCGATCAACATCATCTTGAAAGATGCGCCGCGCGTGTCGCAGCGCGATCTGCGGCTGGGGGTGGGCTATAGCATCGAGCGGCCGACGCCGAATGCCAATTTCACCTTGGGCGAAACGCTGGGCCCTTTGGCGCTTTCGCTGCCGATTTCGGTGTTTGAGTGGCGCAACCAGAACAGCTTCACGACCGAGCGCTATGTGCAGGGCAATGATCAGTTGCAAGCTGCGCGCGGGATTCAGCAAGCCGAGCAGCCCAACTGGGGTCATGGTTTCAACATCGCGCCGCGTGTCAACTGGAAGATCAGCGATGACGAAACGGCGTCGCTGCAGACCTTTGCGCAAAAAGGCTATTGGAACAACAAGACCGAGTACAGCGAAACGGTGATTTCGGGCCGGCCCAATTTCGACGACGACAGCGCGAGCCATGGCACTTGGCAGAATCTGCGCGGCAATCTGCAGTGGATCAACCGCTTCAACGATGCACAGCGCTTGGAACTCAAAGCCGGCGTGCAGGACTCCAAAGGCACCTTTAATAGCGAGGCCTTCCGTAATGGCAAGGTGCAGCGGCAGACGGTCGGCAACAACCAGGATCGCAGCTTCACGCAGGCCGGCAAGTTTGGGCAGCTGCTGGGTGATGATCACAGCATCACGGTGGGTTGGGATTTGGAATGGCGCAAACGCGATGAGCTTCGCACTGTGACAGAAAACGGCGGGTCGCAACTGCCGCAGTACGACGGCCAGACTTTCTCTGCCACTATCCAACGTCAAGCCTTGTTTGTTCAGGACGAATGGGAACTCTCCAAGCAATGGTCAACCTATCTCGGCCTGCGCGCCGAGCGCATTGCGACCGAGAGTCGGGGCAGTGACAAATTGGTGCGCAACACCAGCCAAGTGGTGACGCCGCTGTGGCATTTGAATTACAAGTTAGACCCCAAGGGCCGCGACCTGATTCGCGCCAGCTTGACTCGCAGCTACAAAGCGCCGGATATGAATGCGCTGTTAGCAAGGCCCAGTTTGAGCGTGTTGCCAAATTCGAAACAGACGCCCGACCGAGTGGGCAACCCCGACCTCAGGCCCGAATTGGCGACAGGCTTGGATATTGCGTTCGAGAAGTATCTGGCCGGCGGTGGGATGTATAGCGTCGGACTTTTTCATCGCAGCATTGATGACTTGATCCGCAGCACGCCGACATTGCGGGCCGTTGAATGGGCTTCGGAGCCACGCTGGGTGATGCAGCCGATCAATTATTCCAAGGCGCAGACCAGCGGCTTGGAACTGGAAATCAAAGGCCGCGCGGGAGAGTTACTGCCCTCGGTGTTCGATCCCAAGCTGGCCTTGAATCTGCGCGGCTCGCTGAGTTTTTATCGCTCGAATGTTGATGTCGTACCAGGCCCGAACAACCGCCTGGATGGGCAGCAGCCTTGGTCCGGTAATGTTGGCTTTGATTACCGCTTGAGCAGCCTGCCGCTGACGACCGGTGTCAGTTTTTCCGTGATGCCGGGCTACACCACGCAGCAGACCGAGTCGACATCGTTGGAGCAGACGCGCACGCGGGCGCTGGATGTGTTTGCGCAATGGGCGTTCAGCAAGTCCTTGTCGCTGCGCTTGTCGGCGAATAACTTGCTGCCTTTGGACACGCAGCAGACGTCCATGGTGGGCATGGGCTATGGCAGCACGACCGACCGGGTCGCGCGCACCAGCTTCGGCGCGGCTTTGGAGATCAAGCTCTGAGTTATTGATGACGATGCAGGCTTTACAAATCTTCGCCGGCCCGCGCGCCCGTGCGCGCTTGGCCGAGCGCGGCCTGCGCCCGGACGACGTGCGCGTGGTGCCGGCTGCCGCCGGTGGCCCCAAGGGTCTGATTCTGGGTCCGCTGGATCAGTTCATCTTCGGAGACTGGTTGGCACGCAGCAGCCAAGAAGTGCATTTGTTAGGGGCCTCGATCGGCGCTTGGCGCATGGTGACCGCTTGTTTGGGGCGTAACGCGCAGCAAACGGCGGCCGAGTTCGAGCGTCTTTCCCGCGACTACATCCATCAGCATTACGACAGCCCGGCCGGCAAGATGCCGAACGCCGCCGAGGTGACGCGTGGCTTTGCGGCCAAGTTGGACGAGGTCTTCGGGGGACGCGAGGCGCAGGTGCTGAGTCACCCTCGCTACCGGCCGCATATTTTTACCTCGCGTGGTCGTTACCTGTTGGCGAGAGAGGGCAGGTTGCGCACGCCGCTGGGCTATACCGGCGCCTTCATGGCTAATCTGCTCGGCCGTCGCCTGATGGGCGGCAGTTTGGAGCGGGTCGTGTTTTCGCCTCCGGGGGCCGAGTTGCCAATGCCGCTGCATGATTACCGCAGCCGCCAAGTCGCGCTGACGCCGCAGAACTTTCAGGCCGCTTTGTTGGCCAGTTGCTCGATCCCGTTCTGGCTGCAGGCGGTGCATGATATTCCCGGCGCACCGCGCGGTGCTTACTGGGACGGCGGCATCACCGACTACCACTTGCATCTGAACTACGCTGAAATGCTAGGGGAAGGCTTGGTTCTGTATCCGCATTTTCAGCGTCAGGTCATTCCGGGTTGGCTGGATAAATCGCTGAAGCGCCGTCATCGGTCCAGCGCTTTTCTCGATAACGTGGTCTTGCTGGCGCCGCATCCGGATTGGATCAAGACGCTGCCGCGCGGCAAGCTGCCTGACCGGGCCGACTTTCAGCATCACGGTGACGATGTGGGCGCGCGCGCGGCCGACTGGCTGCGCGCCGTCGCCGAGAGTCAACGTCTGCGTGATGAATTTGCCGCCGCTTGCGAGCAGCCCAGCATTGCGGCGCTGGCGCTGTAAGGGATGGCCTGAATAACTCAAGCTGAAGTTTGCTAGCGAGTTCAAACCGGCCTGCATTGCGGAAGTCACACCAGTTTTCCAGCAAACATCACGGGCGCCGACCGTATTTGGGCGTCCGCCGACCCCTTTCGAGGCAGTAACGCCAATTTCAGGCGCATTCATGCGCCGAATCCCATCAGTTGGCGCCGCGCCATCCAAAGGTTGGACAGCGCAAACAGCGTCATC
>NZ_JAJIRN010000055.1 GCF_025717515.1 Roseateles oligotrophus | reverse complement strand
GGTCGGGTCGTATATGTTTGCGCTGCTGGCCAGCCCGCATTTGAGCGAGAACTTCGAGGCCTTCCGGGCCGCCTTTCCCGACGGGCTGCACTCGCCGCTGTGGTTGATCATTCCACTCGGCGCCGGCTTGGCCGGCTTCTTCGGCGTGATGCTGGGTGCCCCAACGCTGAAACTGCGCGGTGACTATCTGGCCATCGTGACGCTGGGTTTTGGCGAAATCATCCGGGTGTTTTTGAATAACCTTGAATATCCGGCCAACATCACCAACGGCCCACGCGGCATTGGGCAGATCGATTCGATT
>NZ_JAJIRN010000054.1 GCF_025717515.1 Roseateles oligotrophus | reverse complement strand
GATCGAGTCGATCTGCCCAATGCCGCGTGGGCCGTTGGTGATGTTGGCCGGATATTCAAGGTTATTCAAAAACACCCGGATGATTTCGCCAAATCCCAGCGTCACGATGGCCAGATAGTCACCGCGCAGCTTGAGCGTAGGCGCCCCCAGCATCACGCCGAAGAAGCCGGCCAGGCCAGCGCCGAGTGGAATGATCAACCACAGCGGCGAGTGCAGGCCATCCGGGAAGGCGGCCCGGAAGGCCTCGAAGTTCTCGCTCAAATGCGGGCTGGCCAGCAGCGCAAACATATACGACCCGACT
>NZ_JAJIRN010000053.1 GCF_025717515.1 Roseateles oligotrophus | reverse complement strand
ACGTTATGCAGCAGGCTAAGCAAAGCTCGAAGTTTCTTTTCTGGTTGCTCGCTCGCGGCGAGTTGCCGGCGCAACTCGCCTCGCCGAAAGCTGCACCAGGCCGAGCGCCAGCGGTTTCACGCTCCAGCCGCCATGATCTTGCCGGTTCAAGCAAGCCGAGCCTTCCGCCTTTCTCGGTTCGCAACCGGCCGCATGGCCAAGCAGCAGCCAGTCGCCTCAGCCGAGCGCCGCGTGGGCACAGCTCCGGTATGCTCTCGGCCACTTCCACCGCAGAGCCTTCGAATTGGCTCTGCATAACCGGGCGTTCGAGCCGACCGCCTTCGGCGTCGGCTCAACTTCAACGTTAGA
>NZ_JAJIRN010000052.1 GCF_025717515.1 Roseateles oligotrophus | reverse complement strand
TGCAGCAGGCTAAGCAAAGCTTCAAATTGCGTTGCCGATTGCTCGCTCGCCGCGAGTGCTTGTGGCAATGGGCCATGATTTCTGGCGGTTCGGGCAGAGCGCAGGCGGCTTCAGCCTCCGGCCTCAGTGATCTTGCCGGGTCTGCCCAAGCTGGTCTTTCGCTTTCCTCGGGTCGCGGCGGGCCGCATGGTCAAGCACCAAGCCTGTCGCCTCGGGCGAGCGCCACCTGGGTACAGCTCCGGTGTGCTCTCGGCCACCTCCACCGCAGTCGCTTCGATCAGGCTCTGCATAACCGGTCGCTCGAGTGGACCTCCGCCAGCTGGCCGCGCTATGCTGGCTCTGTATTTTCAGCTCCGCGCGGCCAGCTGGCTCCGGCCCCTCAGCTCGAACGTT
>NZ_JAJIRN010000051.1 GCF_025717515.1 Roseateles oligotrophus | reverse complement strand
TGCAGCAAGCTAAGCAAAGCTTCAAGTTCCGTTGCCGATTGCTCGCTCGCGGCGATCGCTTGTGGCAACACGCCTCGCTTTCTGGCGGTTCGGGCTGGCCCACTGTGGCTCCAGCTTCCGGTGGCCATGATCTTGCCGGGTCAGGCCGGGGCGGGCTTTCGCTTTCCATCGTTCGCGGCCTGCCGCATGGCAAAGAAGCAGCTTGTCGCCAAAGCCATTTGCACCGTGGGTGTGCCCTCGATTTTCTGTCGGCCACTTCCGCCGCAGTGCCTTCGAGTTTGGCTCTGCATAACCGGTCGCTCGAGTGGACCTCCGCCAGCTGGCCGCGCTATGCTGGCTCTGTATTTTCAGCTCCGCGCGGCCAGCTGGCTGCGGCCCCTCAGCTCGAACGTTAGA
>NZ_JAJIRN010000050.1 GCF_025717515.1 Roseateles oligotrophus | reverse complement strand
ACGTTATGTGGCAGGCTAAGCAAAGCTGCAAATTGCGTTGCCGATTGCTCGCTCGCGGCAATCGCTTGTGGCAATGGGCCACGATTTCTGGGAGTTCGGGCGGGGCGCTGGCGGTTTCAGCTTCCGGTGGACATGATCTTGCCGGGTTAGCCGAGAGCGGAGATTCGCTTTTCTTGGTCCGCGGCCAGCCGCATGGCACAGAAGCGGCCTGCCGCCTTAGCTCGCCGGGCGCGGCAACGGTTCAGCTCCGGTATGCTGGCGGCCACTGCCACCTCCGTGCCTTCGAGGCGGCTCCACATAACCGGGCGTTCGAGCCGACTCGCAACGGCTGGTCACTCCAGGCCCCCATTTCATTCTGGGCCTTTCGTGCCCAGCCGCCGCTCGCGGCTCAACTTCA
>NZ_JAJIRN010000005.1 GCF_025717515.1 Roseateles oligotrophus | reverse complement strand
GTTATCTAGTTCGGCGAAGATTTTGCCATCGTAGGCGGCGCCGGCGTTATTGTTGCGAAGTTCGAGTTGATTGGCATCGACCGTCCAGCCGCCAGCAGTGGCGGTCGTGTAACGCGACACACCACCATTACCCAAGGTGCCTGCTACCGACTCAAAACTGCCGTTTGTAACCAGATTGGCGGAAGCCAAAAAAGGAGCGGTTATCAGGGCTGCGACAAAAAGTTTTTTCAAGATTGGATCCTAGTGTTTGCTGGCGAATTGCTGGACTGCGATTCAAGAGGTTGGGCGTCCATCGGACGGAGTTGAAGCATGAGTTTGCGACTTTCCAGGTGAGTTGCGAAGGAATCAGCGCCCGGGTGCGCCGACGTGGAGAACTATCTTGCCGCGCGCCTTGCCTGCCTCGCCAAGACGGTGCGCCTGCGCTGCATCAGCGAGCGCGAACTCCTGACCGACGACGATGCGCAAACGCCCGTCATCTACTCGCTCGGTCAGCTGCGCCAGTACCGCGCCGCGTGGTGGCGTAAAGATGAAAGCTGCCCGCACACCTGCTGCGGCTGCACGTTCGGGTGGCGGCGGCATGGCGGTCGCGACGAGGAGCCCGCCCTGGCGCAACGTGCCCCAGGACGCCTCTTGCGTCGGCCCGCCCAACGTGTCGAGCACGATGTCCATGTCGCGAGCGATCTGCTCGAATCGCTGGGAGCGGTAGTCGATCAACTCGTCGACTCCGAGGCTCTTGACCAGGGCCAGGCCGTCGCCGCTTGCAGTGGCGGTGACATGGGCGCCGTGCTCCTTGGCCAGTTGCAAGGCAGTCGTGCCAAGCGCACCGGCGCCACCGTGGATCAGCACCCGCATGCCGCGCTCGACTTTGGCAGTCTCGATCAAGGCAGTCCACGCGGCCTGGCCCGCCATGGGCAGGGCCGCCGCAGTGGCGAAAGACGCGGTGCGCGGCTTCTTCGCGACTTGGCTCGCATCTACAGCCACGTACTCGGCATAGGTGCCGCCGCGCGCGAACTCAGCGTAGAAACAGACCTCGTCGCCAAGCTCGAAGCCGGACACCCCACCGCCGAGTGCGGTGACGACACCAGCCGCATCAGAGCCGAGCGTCATCGGAAAACTTTTGGGCATATGCGCCGCCATCGCCCCCGAGCGCATCTTCCAGTCGATCGGGTTGACGCCGGCTGCGACCACGCGAACCAGCAGGTCCATAGCGCCAAAGGCGGGCATCGGCGCGTCGTCGAGCTGCATCAGTTCAGGTCCGCCGTAAGCATGGACGCGGATGGCTTTCATGTTCGATGTCCTTGATTAAAGACCGCAGTTTGACAATATTCGCCGGCGCGCAGTAGTCACAAGAACGGACAAGACTTTTCCAAAAATGGAATAGACTGCTGAAAGTTTACCCAAGGTGGAAAAATGAATGATCTCTTGGCGCTGGGCGACATGGCCTTGTTTGTCGAAGTAGCGCGTACAGGCAGCTTCAGCCGTGCCAGCGCCAAACTCGGTGTGCCAGGGGCAACACTGTCACGCCGCGTGGCCGCCATGGAGCGAAAGTTCGGCGTGCGGCTATTTGACCGCACCACACGCCGGGTCGAGTTGACCGCTGCCGGACGACGTTACTTCGAGCGCTGCGGTGATTTGGTCGACCAAGCTCGTCTGGCGCAAGAAGCTCTGCGCGAATCTGCCGCAAGTCCGACGGGGCATGTGCGCGTGTCGATGCCGGTTGACATGGGCGTCAATCACATCGGCCCGCTTTTGCCGGAGTTCACGCGTCGCTTTCCAGGCATCACCTTCGAACTGGATCTGTCGCCCAGCCAGCGCGATCTGGTGGGTGAACATATCGATGTCGCCATCCGCATAGGCGCCGTCAAGGGTGACCAACTGATCGTGCGGCGCATCGGCACGGTCGAGATGCTGATGTTTGCCGGGCCTGCTTATCTGGAGCGGCATGGCGAGCCGCAGCAGCCGGCCGACTTGGTCGAACATGAGTGTTTCAACCTCCCTGCGCCAGGGCGCGAGGCGCTATGGAGCCTGATGCGTGACGGGGCCGAGATGGCGGTCACGGTTCGTGGTCGGTTTGCCACCAACAATCTTGGACTAATGCGCCTGCTTGCCGAGCGTGGATTGGGCATTGCGGTGCTGTCGCATGCACTTGCGCGCGATGCGGTGAACGCGGGGCGCCTAGTTCAGGTGTTGCAGGGGTGGACCCTGCCGCCGCTGCCGGTGCATGCCGTAATGTCCTCGCGGCTACAGCCGGCCGGCGTGCGAGCCTTCGTCGATTTCCTGGCGGCACGGCTATCCTTGGTCTGACCGAATCAGTGTGCAAGCCTTCATGGACTGGGCGCAGGCCTTGCTGATTCGGCGCCTGGGGCAGTCTTTGATCATTCACATAAGCAACTCGACCGCAAAGACTGCGGCCGACGGCGCGCGACAAACTGGCCTATCGGCTCAGTATCAGTTCTCGTACATGGATGAGTGAGTGGCCCGGTCATGCTCAGTACTACGCCAAACAACTTAAAGGCGCTAGCCTTCGTATGATTTCGACTAAAGTGGTCGCATACACGGAGGGGGCTATGTCCGAAGTGCGAGAAAGTGACTTGGCCGTGGAAACCTTCTACTTGGCCGTCGGGTCCTTGTGCTGGGTTGAGGTCCGGCAACGCATACAGGTGTTGCTGCAGGGTCCGGGCAATTCACTGCGTTTCGAGCTGCTTCATGCTTGGCTGGAAATGCGCCAAGGTCGTGCGGTGGCACCCGACTTGATCGACCGAGCGCGGCGGTTGGAGCTTGATGCCTCACTTGACCCGACACAGCGCGCTGAGCTGCTGATGTTCCTCGCCCTGAGCGGGAAAGCGCTTGGGCTGACCGTGCAAGCCATGAAAAACGAAAGCGAGGCGCTTGCCTTGTTTGAGAGCGCCGGCCGTCGCGTGGGCGCTTGCATGGCGGCGCAGCAGATGCTGTTGTATCTGGTTGTGGTGGGCGACCTTGATGAACTGGACCGCCTTTTGCCCGCGCTAGAGAAGCGCCTGCTTGGACGCTTTGATTGGATGGATGTTTGTTTCGAGGGCTGTCGGGCCACGGCGGCGTATGGTCGCGCCGAGGCCGGCGATGAAGGCAGTCGGCGTCATTGCATCGACTTGTACCGCAACCTCTATGAGCGGACCAAGGCCTCGCATCTGCAGGGGTTTCGAGGGATGGTCGGCACCAATTTGGCGGTCAATTTGGTCTTGGCTGGCGAGTTTGAAGCGGCGCGACTTCAACTCCAGGAACTAGAACTTCTGGACGCAGGTGCCGATCAGCGGTCCGTGGTCTTGTTCCAAGCTTGGCGCGCCTATACCCGCGCGCAGTTGGGTTTGCGTGAGGGGCGTTTGGACTTGGCGGCGGCCGAACTCGGCCAGGCGATTCAGCTCGAGTTGGGTAGTCAACGCAGCGCCAATCTGCAAATCAAGATTATGGATGCGCAGGCGGAATGTGCGTTCCGTCAGGGGCGCATCGATGACGGGCGCCGTGCTATTCAGGGACGCCAGATGGTGCAGGACGAAGTCTTGCGGCAGCTGCGCGCCAAACACAATGCAGGTATGGCCGCGATGATGCGCGAGGCGCAACTGGCGGTCGAGCTGCGCGCCAGCAATGTCGAGCTGCGCAAAGCCTACGATGAAATGGAGCAGCGCGTGCGCGAGCGCAGCGCTGAGTTGGTCGAGGCGCAGCAAGCCTTGCAGCGGCATGCGCAGCGCGGAGTGATCAGCAAGTTGCTGATCGGCGTCGCCCATCAGCTCAACACGCCCTTGGGTACAGCGGGTTTCACGGTGAGCGCGCTGCGCGATCAGGTGAAAGGCTTGCAAGCACAACTGCAAGCTCCGATGCGCAAGCAAGATTTGTTGCTGGGACTGGCGCAACTCGATCAAGCTGCAGCGCTGGTTGAAAGCAACCTGCTGCGTTCGCATAGCCTGCTGTCGCGCTTCAGCGAGCTGGGGCTGCATGAGCATTTGCATCAAAGCCGGCGAGTGGAGATGGCGCCCTGGCTGCGCGAGCAGGTGCAGGCGCTACAGCCGGAATGGCGGGCGGCCGGTATATCTCCCGAGCTGCAACTGGAGGAAGGTATCGAATGGCTGGGCGCGGTCGATGCTTTGGCCCAGGTCTTGCAACATCTATTCAAGAATGCATTGCGCTTTGGCTGGGTGGCCGGAAGCCTGCCAGAGATTACATTGCTGTTCGCCAGGTTCGATCCCGCGCCTGGCCTATGCATTGAGGTGCAGGATCGCGGCCCAGGCATGAGCGAAGCTCGCCGCGCCCATGCTTTTGAGCCCTTTGCCGAGCAATTGTTAACGGAGGGTGGCCTCGGCCTTGTGCTGGTGCGTAACTTGGTCGAGGGATTGATGCGCGGCCAGGTCGAGTTGCTGCCGAATCAGCCGCAGGGCCTGCGTGTACGCATCATCTTGCCGGACTCTGAATCGATGGTGTCGAAGGTAAAGCTGAAAAATGCACCGCCATAGCTCAATGCCTTGTGAACAGAAGAGAAGGCCTTGAGGATCAAGTCTTGAATCTGAAGCCCTCAGCTATTCCTGTGACGGCAATTTGGCTAGCCAACGAACTACGGCTTTGGGCACACTGCTGCCGCAGATGACAAGGGAACGAGCTGCTCCTGTAGGGTCGATCGCGCCTATTCGACGGGTCAAGCAGCAGCCATTCGGCTCCGGTTGACCGGCGACTTCGTGAACGGCTCCTCTTGTGAACGCTGACCAAGAACCGCTCCTATTCGCTGGTGAGAACGCGGTTTTGATCCGGTGCTGACTGAATCAAGTATTGTTTTGAAGCTTGCAAGGCAAGGCCGATGGCGAACGAGTTCATCGGCCGGCGGCGGTATCGCGTTGTGGAGCAGGCGTTTGAGCGGCGGCATTCCACAATGCCCGCGGCTTGAGGCCCGTCGGTACGGCGGCTTTAGCCGGGCTGGCACCCATGCCAGCGCATCCGGTACAAACCGGCAATGCCGAAGCAGGTGGGCGCGGCAGCGGTCTTCCTCCAGCCGGCAAGCTTGACGACCGCGCCGCGCCCGACACCGTGCCGTTGAAGGCGGTGCCATGAGAGTGTGGCGCGCCGGGACGAGTCCGTCCAGCACCTTCGGTGAATCCGGGGTGTGCACATGGATCGTCCTGCCCGTCTATTCCTCTGCGCAGGGTGCCGCGTCCAAGTGGCGTTGTGCAGCCACTGTGACCACGGCAACCTCTATTGCGGCCGTTCTTGCTGGCGTCGTTACCGTGAGGTTGCGCGGCGTGAGGCCTCCAGTCGGTATCAGCGCTCCCGCCCGGGTCGGCTGGCCCATGCCGCTCGGACACGACGGTGGCGCCAGCGGCAGGCCGGCCGCCGTTTCGAGAATGTGACGCACCAGGGTTGCCCGGCCGGGGGTGTTGCGGCTCCACTGGTCACATGGACCCAAGATGCAGCCTCAGCAAGTTCGGCAAGCGCGGCAGATGCGGATCTCGGCCCGCTGCCTGTCGCTGCTGCGCCTTCCGCCACTTCCCCGCCCGCGCCCACGCCCACGCCACTCGGGTACTGCCGCCGCTGCGCCGCACCGCTGACCGGCTGGTTGCGTCAAGACTTCTTGCGGCGCGGCTCGTGTGCTGCGCCGCGCGCCGCATCATTCACAAGGCCGCGCCATGACCATAGCCCCTGATTTGGCCGCGCAGATTCTGCGACTACATAACGCCGAGAAGTGGCGGGTCGGCACCATCGCCCGGCAATTGCATGTGCACCGCGACACCGTGCGGCGCGTGCTCGCTGCCAGTGGGTCACCCGTGCCGCCATCCGCGCAGCGACCCAGCCGCATTGACGCCTATCGACCCTTCATCATGGAGACCCTGATCAAGTTCCCCACGCTCACGGCTGCACGCGTGTATGCCATGGTCAGCGAGCGGGGTTACGTGGGCAGCGAATCGCACTTCCGCCACCTTATTGCCGAGCTGCGGCCTGGCCCGGCGGCCGAGGCCTACCTGCGTCTGCTCACCTTGCCGGGTGAGCAAGCGCAGGTCGATTGGGGTCACTTCGGCCACTTGCAAATCGGCCGCGCCAAGCGCCCTCTGATGGCCTTCGTGATGGTGCTGAGCTACTCGCGCCGGATCTTCCTGCGCTTCTTCCTCGACGCCCGCATGGACGCCTTCTTGCGCGGCCATGTGGAGGCGTTTGCGGCGTTTGGCGGGGTGGCGCGGGTGCTGCTGTACGACAACCTCAAGAGCGCCGTGCTGGAACGTGTGGGCGATGCTATCCGCTTCAATCCGGTGTTACTCAAGTTCGCCGCTCACCATCTGTACGAGCCGCGCCCGGTGGCGGTGGCGCGTGGGAATGAGAAGGGGCGGGTCGAACGCTCGATCCGCTACGTTCGAGACAACTTCTTTGCGGCCCGCGAGTTCACCGACCTGGCCGACCTCAACGCGCAGGCCCGGACCTGGTGCGAGGGACAAGCTTCAAAGCGGCGCTGGCCCCAGGACACCAGCTTCAGCGTGCAGCAGGCCTTTGAGGGCGAGCGGGCTCACTTGTTGCCCTTGCCGGTGCACGACTACGCCGTGGGCGAGCGGCTGACTGTGGTCATCGGCAAGACGCCTTATGCCCGGTTTGATCTGAACGATTATTCGGTGCCGCACACCCATGTGCGCCGAACCGTGAGCGTGCTGGCCGATGAGCAGTGCGTACGGATATTGGACGGGACCCAAGAGCTGGCGGTTCATGTTCGCAGCTGGGATAAGGCGGCGCAGATCGAGAATCCCGTTCACATCCAGACGCTGGTGGAGTGCAAACACAAAGCCCGTGCGCACAGAGCCTGTGACCGGTTGAGCGCCGCCGTGCCGGCCAGCACCGAGTTGCTGAGGCGCGCGGCCGAGCGCGGCCATAACCTCGGCTCAATCACCGCCTCGTTGCTGCGCCTGCTGGAGCGTTACAGCGCAGCGGCGCTGCAGGCCGCCATGCTGGAGGCGCTGGCCGCCAACGTGCCGCACCCGAATGCGGTGCGCCATGCGCTGGAGCGGGCAGCCCAAGCAGACGGGCAGCCGCCGCCCACCGCGCTGATCCTGCCCGAGCACGTAGCCCGCCGCGATGCGCCAGTGCGCCCGCACAAGCTGGACTCCTATGACCGCAAGGAGAGTGATGATGAGACTTGAGCCCCCGCCGATTCTGAGCGCCGATCTTCACACCCAAGCAGCCGGCTTGCATCTGCATGGCTTGCTGAGCCGGTGGTCGGAGGTCATGGCCGAGCCCGAGCGCGCCCGCTGGGTTGCCGAGTTACTCGGCTGGGAGGCGCAAGAGCGGTCCCGTCGCAGCCTGGAGCGCCGGCTGCGCGCCGCCCACATCGGCCGGTTCAAGCCGCTGGCGGACTTCGACTGGCAATGGCCCACGCAGTGTGACCGGGCGGCCATCGAGGAGCTGATGACGCTGGACTTCATGGCGGACGCCAGCAACGTCGTGCTGGTCGGGCCCAACGGCGTGGGCAAATCGATGTGCGCCTGCAATATCGGCTACCAAGCCGTGTTGGCCGGCCACAAGGCGCTGTTCATCACGGCAGGCGCTTTGCTGGGCGAATTGGCCGCGCTGGACAGCGACACGGCCTTGCGCCGAAGGCTTAAGCACTACGCTGCGCCGGACCTGCTGGTCATCGACGAGGTGGGCTACTTGTCGTACTCAAACCGGCATGCTGACTTGCTGTTTGAGCTGATCAGCCGGCGCTACCTGCACAAGAGCACGGTGGTGACGACGAACCGGGCCTTTGCGGAGTGGGGCGAGGTGTTCCCCAATGTGGCCTGTGTGGTGTCATTGGTTGACCGGCTGATGCACCGGGCGGAAGTGGTGCGCATCGAAGGCCCGTCGTACCGGAAGAAGGAGGCCGACGAACGAGCTGATATCGCCAAATCAAGGCGACAAGCCAAGCCGGCCGGAACTGCCAAAGCTGCGCCCAAACGAGCAGGCAAGGAGGCGCCATGAAGACGCGCCGAAGCCGAGCGAACAAGCCGCGGACCCTGCCCAGCCACTGGACGCCTGAACAAGCGTTGGCGGTATTCGAGGCTGTGGAATACCTGCGGGATTCGCTCTGGGCGCGTTATGGGCCTCACATTCAGCAAGCCTGGCGCGAACAACTGATGACGACAGACGACTCGTTGGAATTCGAGTCGGGCGAGCCGTTCTGACGCGCCTCGGGATAGCGGACGGCGCCGCTGAGTTCTTCATTCAAGATCAAAGGTCGACCCCAAAGACAAAGCCCCGATGAAGGGGCTTTGTCTTTGGTGCTTGCTTGGCCGAACAAGGCACTGCCGGCCAAGGACCAAAAACCGCGTCCTCACCGCCGAATAGCAGCGGATCGGCGCCGTCGCTAACAAGAAGCTATGTCATGTCTGTGCGGCGATGCCAATGCTCATGTAATAGGGCGCGTGACACCATGCGAACGGTTGATGAAGCAGAGTTAAGGTAGGACAGCCAGCCGACAGCAATTTTTTCGCTCCCAAGACAGTTGTTCAATTTTACATAATACACATTGTCGATATTGAGCGGTTGACCAGAACACTTGCAGGGAAAACAACTAGGCGACTTAAGGATGGCCCTCCCTATGCTGCGACACCAACTTTCCGTCCACTCAAGCCACAAGCCGCCCGTGAAAAACAATCTCTTCAAGAAGCCAGTCAGCATTCGACTTAACTACCTGCCATTGGCCTTCTGCGCCATCGCCGTTTGGCCGCAGGCTCAGGCGCTTGAGGCAAGCTCAGACAAGACACCATCGCCCGTATCGGCTCCGGCGTCGGCACCTGTCAATAAATGGAACGTCAATCAGCCTCCTGGCCAAGCGCGCCAAGTTGACATCGATACCCGCAGCGGCACATGGATGAGCGTGGACGTCAGCCCGGACGGCAAACAAGTCGTGTTCGACCTGCTCGGCGACCTCTACATCATGCCGATCGAGGGCGGCGAAGCGCGTGCGCTGACGCATTCGATCGCCTGGGAGCAGCAAGCCCGCTTTTCACCCGATGGCAAACAGTTGGCCTTTCAGAGTGACGCCGGCGGCGGCGACAATATCTGGGTCATGAACGTGGACGGCACGGGCGCACGCGCTGTGACCAAGGAAGATTACCGCCTGCTGAATAACCCGGTCTGGCACCCGAGCGGCAAATACATCGCCGCGCGCAAACACTACACCGGCACACGCTCGGCCGGCTCGGGTGAAATCTGGCTCTATCACGTTGACGGCGCGGCGGTCAGCAACAAGGGCGTGCAGTTGAACGAGAAGCCCAACTGGCAAAAAGACCTGGGCGAACCGGCCTTGTCGCCGGACGGCAAATTTCTCTATTACTCGCACGACAGCACGCCCGGCCGCAGCTTCGAGTACAACAAGAATTCCAACGGCGAGATCTTCAAGATCTTCCGTCAGGATCTCGCCGACGGCAGCGTCGAGGCTTTCGTGCAGGGGCCCGGCGGCGCGATCCGCCCTACCCCTTCCCCTGACGGTAAATATTTGGCCTTTGTCCGGCGCGTACGCAATCAAAGCACCCTATTCCTGAAGGATTTGCAGAGCGGCCGCGAGACTGCTGCTTGGGGCGAGTTGGAGCGCGACCTGCAAGAGAGTTGGTCGGTCAACGGCGTCTATCCGGCGTTTGCCTGGACACCCGATGCCAAAAACCTGGTGCTTTGGGCCAAGGGCAAACTGTGGCGGGTGGATCCGTTCAAACATAGCGCCGTGGAGATCCCCTTTCATGTCAAGGATCGGCGCGAGATCCGCGAGGCGTTGCGCCAAGCGCAGGTGGTCGCCCCGGATCAGTTCGCCGTCAAGCAACTGCGTTGGGTCAGTGTCGCGCCCGATAGTGGTAGCGCCGTGTACTCGGCCCTGGGCCATCTGTACTTGAAAGACCTGCGCGCCGGCAAAGATGCGCCGCCGCGCCGCCTAACGCAGCAAAACGACGGCTTTGAATTCTTCCCTAGCTACTCACGCGACGGCCGCGAGCTGGTGTATGCGAGCTGGCACGACGAAAAGCTCGGTAGCGTGCGCAAACTCGATCTGGCCACTGGCCGCGAGACGCTCATCACCAAGGTGCCGGGCAAATACCTGGCGCCGAAGTTTTCACCCGATGGCAAGAGCATCGTCTACAGCAAGGTCAAGGGCGGCTACCTCACCACGCCTTGGCATGGGCTGGAGAACGGTGTCTTTCTCGCTGCAGCAGACGGTCGCGGCGAGCCTCAGCGGATTGCTCGAGACGGCGAGGCGCCGCAATTTGGCGCCCGTAACGATGCGGTGTTTGTGAGCCGGTCCAGCATGAGCAACGAGGTCGATTCGCGCCGCGCACTATGGCGCATCGAGCTGAAGGATCGCAGTGAAACCGAGGTCGCGCGCGGCGAGTTCGTCAGTGAATTCAGTCTCTCGCCGGACGGGCAATGGCTGGGCTTTGTCGAGCGCTCTCATGCTTATGTGAGCCCGCTGCCGCTGGCCGGCAAGACCATCACCGTTGGACCCAAGATGGACGCACTGCCGGTGCGCCAACTCGATGTGGTGGCCGGAGAAAACATGCAGTGGAGCGGCGACAGCCAGCGGGTGCTGTTCAGCTTTGCCGATGAGTTATTCAGCACGGCTTTGGTCGACGCTTTTGCCCCCCCCTTGCTAGACGCCGATGGCAAGCCAACGCCGGATTCCCCCAAGGCCTTCAAGGCGGCGGATGTTCAAAAATCCGGCCGCAAGATCGGCTTCAACCAAGCCAGTGACAAGCCACAAGGCCGCATCGCCATCACCGGAGCCCGCATCGCGACGATGAAGGGGGATGAGGTGATCGAAGACGGGGTCATCGTCATTGACGGCAACCGCATCGCGGCAATCGGCGCGGCCGCGCAATTGAACATTCCGGCCGATGCCAAACGCGTGGATGCGAAAGGCAAGACCATCATCCCCGGATTGATCGATGCGCATTGGCATGGAGGCATGGGCGAGAACGAAATCATCCCGCAGCAGAGCTGGATCAACTATGCCTCGCTTGCCTTCGGCCTGACTACCATTCACGACCCGTCAAACCGCAACGGCGACATCTTCACGCAAGCCGAGATGCAGCGCGCCGGCCTCGTCACCGGGCCGCGCATCTACTCGACCGGCTCGATTCTGTATGGCGCCAAGGCCGGCATCACGGCGGTGGTGAACAGTCTGGACGATGCCATCAGCCACTTGAAACGCCAGCAAGCGGCCGGCGCCATCAGCGTGAAGAGCTATCAGCAACCGCGTCGCGAACAACGCCAGCAGGTGATTGAGGCGGCACGCCAGACCGGCATGATGGTGGTGCCCGAGGGCGGCTCGCTGTTCCAGCTCAATATGAGCATGATTGTGGACGGCCACACCGGCATCGAACACGCAATCCCCGTCGCCGAGGTTTACGACGATGTGCGGCAACTCTGGACGCAAACTCAGGTCGGCTACACCCCGACACTGAACGTTGCCTATGGGGGTCTCGACGGCGAGCATTACTGGTATGCCCGTACCGAGGTTTGGAAGCATCCGCTGCTGACCCGGTATGTGCCACGCAGCATGCTGGAAGCCCGCGCGGTGCGGCGCGAAACCGCACCCGAGGAAGACTTCAACGTGATCCGTGTGGCGCGCACCGCGACCGCTTTGCAACGTGCCGGCGTGAAGGCCAATATCGGCGCCCACGGTCAGCGCGAGGGGCTGGGCGCGCATTGGGAAATGTGGATGTTCGGCTTGGGCGGCATGACGTCGTTGGAGGCGATCCGCACCGCGACCGCCAACCCGGCGCATTACCTGGGGCTGGACAAGGACCTGGGCTCGCTGGAAGTCGGCAAATTGGCCGACTTGGTGATCATCGACGGCGATGTCTTGAAGGATATCCGTCAAAGCGACCGGATCAGCCATGTGATGCAGAACGGCCGCTTGTTTGACGTCAGTAATATGAACGAGGTCTTGCCGCGGCAAAAGGCGCGCAAGCCCTTCTTCTTTGACGGTGCGGAAGGCCGCAGCATGCCGATTGAGGACATCGGCCACGGGCACGAGGGAGATTGAGTGGCAGCTTCAGTCGGCAAATCCGTAGGCGAACTCATATATTGATTTAATTCGCTAGTGAATTTACACTTCAGGCACAGCGAGCCCAAAACTTGCTGTGCTTTTTGTCTTTCTGGAGGGCTCTGCAATGGCTGCTTTTGCTTCGTCCGCTTCTTCTGCCTCTGCCTCTTCCGCAGTGACCCGGGTGCCGGAGGCTGCGCCCGTGAGTCACGGCCTGCTCCAGCAGCGTCGCCTCAAGCGCGGCACCAATGACGCACCCGACCTGCAATCGCCGCAAGCCGCCGCGGCGGCGCTGCGCGGTTTTTTTCGCATCGCCAAGGCCTGGGACCTGAGCAATGACGAGCAGCAGCGCCTGCTGGGCTGCGGGCGCACCAGCTTTTTCGACTGGAAGGCCGGCCGCATCAAGAGCGGTCTGGACGCGGCCACGCTGGAGCGGCTTTCGCATATTTTTGGCATCTACGCCGGCCTGCAAATCCTGCTGCCCATCCCCGAACGCGCCGATGCCTGGATCAAAAAAACCAATACCGCGCCGCTGTTCGGGGGGCGCAGCGCCTTGGACAGAATGTTGGCCGGCCAAGTGTCCGATTTGTTCGTGGTGCGCCAATACCTGGATGCCCAACGTGGCGGCTGGGCCTGACCCCCAAGACACCTGAATCATGGCCGCAGCCAAACGCGAAGCTATTCCCGTCACCGACCTGCTTTGGATCGATTCCTGCCGCCTGCTTCCGAGCCGCTACCCACCGATTTCGCTGTTTGAGCGAGTCGTCGATGCCGCCGATCTGGACTTTGTCTTTGCGATTGAATCGCTCGGCAATCCGCGCTTGCGCGACGAAATCGGCGAGTTGAGCTTGGTGCCGACCGAGCAGCGCATCAGCGGCCCTGGTTGCAGCCCCATCATGGCCGCCTTCACTCATCTGAACCCGGAGGGCAGCCGCTTCTCCGATGGCAGCTATGGCGTCTACTACGCGGCCAGCGAACTCGAAACCGCCGTGGCCGAAGTCAGCCATCACCGAGCCCTATTTTTGGCGCGCACGGCCGAGTCAGCCATCGATGTCGATTTGCGCTGCTACCGTGTCACGGTAAGTGCGCCATTAGGTGATCTGCGCGGTTTGCAAGGCAGGGCCGCCATCGCGCCCTTGTACGACCCGAACTCATACGCGGCCTCGCGGCCCTTCGCCCTCGCACAACGCGAGCTTGGCCGTGCCGGTCTGGTTTATGACAGCGTGCGCCGCGGTGGAGGCGAATGCGTGGCACTGTTCAACCCCCAAGCCACTGTGCCGCCTGCGCGCCAGGCCGAGCACGTAACGCTGCGCTGGAACGGTGAGCGAATAGGCGACTGGTATTTGAAGTCCGATCATCACAAGCTGTGACACTGGCCTCGGATGATGGCCGCCAGGCGCTGCACCAGTGGCCCGATTTTCTCCACCGGCACTTGGGCATAGCCCAGCATCAAGCCGCTCCACCCCGGCTTGCGCCGACCAATCTGATGCTGGCTGAGTGCCGGCGCGACAATGCCGGCGTTCATTGCTGCGGCACTGATCTGCATGTCATCCAGCCGATCAGAGTGAAAGCGCAGCGCCAAATGCATGCCGGCCGAAGTGCCGTGAATGCTGGCGAGG
Organism: Roseateles oligotrophus; assembly: GCF_025717515.1. GTDB lineage: Bacteria > Pseudomonadota > Gammaproteobacteria > Burkholderiales > Burkholderiaceae_C > Paucibacter_A > Paucibacter_A oligotrophus. The sequence goes on along the minus strand of NZ_JAJIRN010000005.1, from coordinate 482,711 downwards.
TCCGCCATATGCAATTGCAGCGCTGCAATCAAGGCGTCTCGGCGCTGCCGGTAGAGTCTGCGCATACGCCGCAGGTGCAGTCCGAATTGACCGTTACGCATGAATTCGGCCAAGGCCAGTTGATCGGCCGCCCGCCCCCGCGGTGCAGAGCGCGCCAACAGTGCCCGCAGCGGCTCGGCCAAGGCCTGCGGCACCACCAAGAAGCCAATACGCAGCCCTGGAAACAAGCTCTTGCTGAAAGTGCCAAGGTAGAGTACCGGAGCGTCGGCGGGCTCGGCCTCTACCGTGCCATCAACGCCAACAGCGCAGCCGGGATCTGCATCAAACAGATCGCAGGCCTGCCCTTGCATGGCGGCCAAGGGCGGGCCGTCATAGCGGAACTCGCTGTCGTAATCGTCCTCGATGATCAAGGCGCCGGCCACCCTAGCCTGCGCGATCAGGGCCAGACGGCGCTCCAGACTCAGTACGCCGCCGCTTGGATATTGGTGCGAGGGGGTCACATAGATCAGCCTTGGCGGATGCCGGCGCCAGTCACCGGCCTGGGCCGCCATGCCCTCCTCATCCACCGGGATGCCTATCACGTTCAGCTGTGCGCCACGAAAAGCGGTCAGCGCGCCGCCATAGCCCGGGCTCTCGATCCAGACCTTGTCGCCGGGGTCGGCAAAGGCGCGTGCGCAAAGATCCAGGCTGGCCTGCGTGCCATCGGTGATGAAGACTTGGCTTGACTCGCAGCGCACGCCCCGCGAGGCCCGCAGATGATCGGCAATGGCGCTGCGCAGGGCCGGTTCGCCGGCAGGCGCGCCGTAGTTAAGCTGCGCGCTGCCGAGTGAACGCCAGGCCTTCTCGCTCAAGCGTCGCCAAATCGACAAGGGGAACTCGGGCAGCGCCGGTACGCCGGGCGCAAAGCCGGCCGCCAAATCTGCCGCAACCGGCAGGCAGGCCAAACCGGCCGCTCGGCGCGACAAGCCTTGGCGCATCGACCTGGTTGGCAAGGTCAGCGCCCGCGCCGGGTGCAGAAGGCTGACCGTGGTGCCGCGCCTATCGCTGTTCACCAAGCCTTCGGTAGCCAATTGCTCGTAGGCATACAGCACCGTATTGCGAGCCACGCCAAGCTCAGTCGCCAAGGCCCGGCTGGCCAACAAGCGGCTGCCCGGGGCCAAGGTGCCGCTGCGTATGGCCTGGCGCAGGCATTCGTGCAATTTGCGCTGGCCGGACCAGCCAGAATTGGGCGAATCCAGGGACGATTTTGCTGAAGAAAAGCTATTCAACAACAGTAAATAGTCCACGCCATGGCTCCAAATTTAGCTGCGATTCTATCGATATAGAAGGAGCCATGAATCGAAATAAGTCCCGATTTGGCCGAGACGGCTTGAATCGGACTGCTTCGGGGTGGACGGCCCGGGCGCTGCGGGTGGTGTGTGGCCGCAGCATTTTCCTTGGCCTCGCGACGGCCACACCAGGAATACTCGTGGCTCTAAAAAAAATCAATGTCGTGGTTCTTTTAAAAGAACCACGACATGGCTACATTCGCATCTTCGCCGAATGAATGCGGTTCACCACCCTCCTTCAATGGCGCGGACCACATGTTTCTCTGCTGACTGCCCATTTGGCCATTCTCCCCATGTATATCCCTCCCTATCACGCCGAAACCGATTTGGACACCGTGCAGTCCTTGATTGATGCTCAGCCGCTTGGCGCCTGGGTAACGCTCAGCCCGGACGGCTTGATCGCCAACCATATCCCCTTCATTCTCGACCGCAGTCGAGGGGAGTTCGGAGTCTTGCGGGCACATGTCTCTCGCGCTAACACCGTCTGGCAGCGGTTCTCGACCGAGCAGGATTCCTTGGTGATGTTCCAGGGGCCACAGTCCTACATCACGCCGTCCTGGTACCCGACTCGGCTGAGCGAGGGCAAGGTCGTACCAACCTGGAACTACGCGGTCGTGCATGCGCATGGACGGCCGCGCGCAATAGAAGACCCACGCTGGATTCTTCAACTGCTCAAGGACCTTACCGAACACAGCGAGGCCGGGCAGGCCATGCCTTGGAAGGTCGCGGACGCGCCGCAAGAGTTCATCGAGCGGCTCGCCCGCGCCGTGGTCGGGATTGAGATTCCCATCACCAAGCTCCAAGGAAAATGGAAATTGAGTCAGGACGAAGCCATGCCGGATCGATTGGGTACCGTGGCTGGCTTGGCCGCACTGGGTGATGCAAATTCGCTGGCGCTGGCGCGACTGGTCGAGGAACAAATCAAATGACGACTATCGTGACCCGTCTGGCTGGCTTGCACGACCTTGACGCAATCGCTTCAATGTTCAACGCTTACCGCCAGTTTTACGAGCAGCCATCCGACCTGGAACTGACTCGTGAGTTCATCCGGACGCGCCTGCAAAACAGCGAATCCATCATCCTGCTCGCGGCTGATTCCAGCGGACAGTCAGCCGGCTTTTGCCAGCTTTACCCGAGCTTTTGTTCGGTCGAGGCCCAAGCCATCTACACTCTTTATGACCTGTTTGTGCGCCCCGAGTTCAGGCGCGCAGGCGCCGGCAAGGCCTTGCTCTTGGCCGCCCATGACCATGCGCAGACGGCGGGCAGGGTTCGGATGGACCTCACCACCGCCAAGACCAATTTGGCCGCCCAGGCGCTGTACGAGTCTTTGGGCTGGGTCAGGGATGAGGTCTTTCTGGCCTACAACAAACGGGTCGCGCTTGGCGTCACAAAACCTTGAACACCCGACCGGTCTGCGCGCCCTCGACACTGCGCTGATAGGCCAGCGCCGCGCGAGCCGCAGGCACAGGCTCGAAACCGGCGAAATAGGGGCCATATGTCGGGACAGACTCGGTCAATAGCGTCGGGCTGATCGCATTGATGCGGATGCCGCGGGGCAACTCAATGGCGGCCGCTTTGACAAAGCCTTCGATCGCCGCATTGACGGCGGTGGCGCTGGCGCCATAACGGATAGGCTCATCGGCCAGCACGCCGCTGATCAAGCTGATCGAACCGCCATCGTTCAGATAACGCTGGCCCAGCAAGGCCAGATTGACTTGACCCAGCAACTTGTCCTGCAGACCCAGATTGAATTGCTCGGGCGTCATCTCGGTCAGCGACCCGAAATGCACATTGCCGGCCGTGCTGACGATCGCGTCGATGCGCCCGACGGCCTCGAACATCGCGGCAATGCTGGCGCTTTGCGTCAGATCCACCCGTTGCTGACCGCTGTTGCGTCCCGCCGTGACGAGCTCGTGGCCGGCTTCGACAAAGTGCTTGTGGACCGCTTGGCCGAGGGTGCCGCTGGCGCCAATGAGGAGAATTTTCATGATCGAATTCCGCTGTTGTTGTGAAGAGGACTCTATTGTTTTACGAATCATTATTCGAATAAAGTAGCTATCAATTTACTCAATCGAAACCAATGGTTTCGTATCGCCATGGATTTGTTGCGCAGCATGGAAGTTTTGGTGGCGGCCGTGGAGGCAGGCAGTTTTGCGGCGGCGGCGCGGCAACTGGATCTGTCGGCGGTGATGGTGGGCAAGCACATCCTGCAACTGGAGGCGCATCTGGGCGCGCGCCTATTGCAGCGCAGTACCCGGCGCCACAGCCTGACCGAAATTGGCGCTGCGTTTTACGAGGACTGCAAGCGGGTGCTGGAGCAGGTGCGCTGGGCCGAGTCGGCGGTGGAGCGCAGCCGTGCCGAGCCGCAGGGCTTGTTGCGCATCAGCGCGCCGATTACCTTGGGCCATACCTTGATTGCGCCAATGCTGGCCCAGTTTCTGCAACTGCATCCGCTGGTGCGGGGCGATTTGCATCTGAGCGATAGCGTCAGCGATCTGGTCGGCGAGGGCTTCGATGCGGCGATAAGGATAGGCGAGGTCGGCGACGAAAGTCTGGTCGCCCGCCCCTTGCGCCCCTATCGCATGGTGATCGCGGCTGCACCCGGCTATCTGCAGCGCCGAGGCCGCCCCGAGCACCCGAGCGAGCTGCCTCGGCATGATTGCCTGAGCCACGCGGTCTGGCAGCGCCGTAGCGAATGGACGCTCAGCGATGGCTCGCAGAGTTGGGGCTGGCCCGAGCAGGCTCGGCTGAGTTGCAACCAGGGCGACGGGCTGCGCGCGGCGGCCTTGCAAGGGCTGGGCTTGATCATGCAGCCCGAAGTTCTGCTGGCCGAGGATCTGCGCCAAGGCCTGCTCTTGCCCCTGCTAACGGACTATCTACCCGCCGCCAGACCGGTGCACCTGGTCTATGCCGCCGACCGCCGGCAATTGCCCAAACTGAGCCGCTTCGTCGAGCATGTGCTGGCCAGCCTGGGACGCGAGAGCTGATTGACCGCCAAGCCAGTTCGACGCGTCAAGCCCTGCTTGACGCTCAGGCCGGGCAAGATGGCGATGGCGCGGGCCGATCAATCCACGAACAGCATGGCCGGGCTCTCCAATTGCGCCCGAATCGCCTGAATGAATTGAGCGGCGATCATGCCGTCGACCACCCGGTGATCAAAGGAGGACGACAGATTCATCATCAAGCGCCCGACCACCAGGCCGCCGCGCATCATCGGTCTCTCGACGATCTTGTTGACGCCGACGATCGCCACCTCGGGGTGATTGACCACCGGCGTGGTGACGATGCCGCCCAAGGCACCGAGGCTGGTCAGCGTCAGGGTCGAGCCGGTCAACTCGTCGCGGGTGGCACGCCCTGATCGGGCAACGTCGGCCAGTCGCTTGATCTCCACCGCACTTGACCACAGATCGTGGTTCTGCGCATCGCGCAAGACCGGCACCATCAAGCCGGCATCGGTCTGCGCCGCCACGCCCAGGTGAACAGCCGCGTAACGCGTTAGCACGCCGGCCTCGTCATCGAGCCGCGCATTCACCTGGGGGAACTCGACCACCGCTCTTGTGATCGCACGAACCAGCAAGGGCAGCACGGTCAACTTGCCGCGCGTTGCTCCCCAGCGCTGATTGAGCTGCTCGCGCAGGGCCTCGAGCTCGGTGACATCAACCTCCTCGACATAGCTGAAATGCGGAATCCGCCGCTTCGACTCCTGCATCTTCTGCGCGATCTTGCGGCGCAGGCCGGTGATCTTGATGACCTCATCGGCGGCCAAGGCCTTGCGGGGCGCCGGGGCTTGGGCAGCCGCATACGCTGTTGGGGACTTGGGCTGTGCGCTGACGCCTTCCAAGTCGGCATGCATGATGCGTCCGCCGGAACCGCTGGGCCGAACCTGCGCCAGGTCGATACCTAACTCCCAGGCACGTCGGCGCACCGACGGCGAGGCAATCGGCTTGTCGCTCGGGCTCAGGTCTTGCGGCCGGTGCACGGCCGCTGGCGGTGGACTCGCGACCGCTGCGGGCGCTTGCGCCATAGTCTTCGCCGCGATCGGGGCTGGCGCAGCAGTAGCAACTGGTGGGGGGGCAGATTCGGGTGCAGCTTCAGCCCCCGCCCCGTCCACCTCGATGCGCACCAGGTCCGAACCGACGCGCATCACCTCACCGGCCTCGCCGCCCAGCGCCAAGACCCGGCCATGCACCGGCGAAGGGATTTCCACCGTCGCCTTGTCCGTCATCACATCGGCCAGGATTTGATCCTCGGTGATGCTGTCGCCGACCTTGATCCGCCAGGCCACCACTTCAACTTCGACAATGCCTTCGCCGATGTCTGGCATTTTGATTGTGTGAATTCCCATCATTTCTCCATCGCGCGTTGTAGCGCCGCGGCCACGCGGGCCGGGCCAGGAAAATAGTCCCATTCCTGAGCATGCGGATAAGGCGTGTCCCAACCGGTCACGCGCTCGATCGGCGCCTCCAGGTGATAAAAGCAATGCTCCTGCACGAGGGCCACCAACTCGGCGCCGAAGCCGCTGGTGCGGGTCGCCTCATGCAGCACCACACAGCGGCCGGTCTTCTTGACCGAGTTGACTATTGCCGCCAGATCGAGCGGCCAGATGCTGCGCAGATCGATGATCTCGGCGTCGATGCCGGTCTCTTTGGCCGCCGCCTCGGCGACATAGACCATGGTGCCGTAGGTGATCACCGTCAGATCGCGGCCGGGCCGGAACAGCGTCGCCTGATCAAGCGGCAGGCTGTAATAACCCTCAGGCACCAGACCCAGCGGATGGTTGGACCAAGGCGTTGACGGCCGGTCATGGTGGCCATCAAATGGGCCGTTATACAGGCGCTTGGGCTCCAGGAATATGACCGGATCATCGCACTCGATGGCGGCGATCAACAGGCCCTTGGCGTCATAAGGATTGGTCGGCATCAGCGTTCGCAGGCCGCAGACATGCGTGAACAGCGCCTCCGGGCTCTGGCTGTGCGTTTGCCCACCGTAGATGCCGCCGCCACAAGGCATGCGCAGGGTCAGCGGTGCGGTGAAGTCGCCGGCCGAGCGGTAGCGCAGGCGCGCCGCTTCGGAGACGATCTGGTCCGAGGCCGGATAAAAGTAATCGGCGAACTGAATCTCGGCCACCGGCCGCAGGCCATAAGCCCCCATGCCGACGGCAACGCCGACGATGCCGCCTTCGGAGATCGGCGCATCAAAGACGCGCTGGTCGCCATATTTCTTCTGCAGCCCATCGGTACAGCGGAACACGCCGCCAAAGTAGCCAACATCCTGACCGAAGACCACCACATCGGGGTCGCGCTCCAGCATCACATCCATGGCCGAGCGCAAGGCCTGGATCATGGTCATCGGGACGCGCAATTGCTTGTTTTCTTGATCAGTCATTCTCGGCCTCCAAAGCGGCGCGCCTCGGCCATTTGCTGCTGCAAATGAGCCGGCATTTCCTTATAAACATCCTCGAACATCGACGCGATGCTGGGGATATGCCCATCGGCCAAGGTGCCAAAGGCCTCGGCCTCTTTTTGAGCCTTGATGATCTCGGCCTCCAACTCTTTTTGCACGGCCAGATGCTGCTCGTCCGACCATTCGCCCATGCCGATCAGATGGGCCTTCAGGCGCTCGATCGGATCACCCAGCGGGAAGCGCTGCCATTCATCGGCGGGCCGGTATTTACTCGGGTCGTCCGAGGTGGAATGTGGGCCGGCGCGGTAGGTGACCCATTCGATCAGTGTTGGCCCCAGATTGCGCCGGGCCCGTTCGGCCGCCCATTTGGAGACCGCGTAAACGGCCAGGAAGTCATTGCCGTCAACCCGCAGCGAGGCGATGCCGCAGCCCGAACCGCGGGCGGCAAATGTCGTGCCTTCGCCGCCGGCAATCGCCTGGAAGGTCGAGATCGCCCATTGGTTGTTGACCACATTGAGAATCACCGGCGCGCGGTAGACATGAGCGAAGGTCAAGGCGGTGTGGAAGTCGGCCTCGGCGGTGGCGCCGTCGCCTATCCAGCCCGAGGCGATGCGCGTGTCGCCCTTGATGGCCGAGGCCATCGCCCAACCTACCGCCTGAATGAACTGGGTCGCCAGGTTGCCGCTGATGCTGAAGAAACCGGCCCGCTTGATCGAATACATCACCGGCAGTTGCCTGCCCTTGAGCGGGTCACGCGAGTTCGACAGCAGCTGGCAAATCATCTCGACCAAGGGCACATCGTCGCGCGCCATCAACAGGCTTTGCTGGCGATAGGTCGGGAAGCACATATCGCCGTCGCCTAGCGCCATTGCGTGCGCACTGCCGATCGCCTCCTCGCCCAGGCTTTGCATGTAGAAGGACAGCTTTTTCTGGCGCTGCGCGATCAGCATGCGGCCATCAAAGACGCGGGTCTTGAGCATCGTGCGCAGGCCGCGCCTGAGTTGCTCGGGGCTCAGCTCGGGCGCCCAGGGGCCGCAGGCTTGGCCGTTGTCGTCCAGCACCCGGATGAGGCTATAGGCCAGATCCGCGGTGTCGACGGCGGCCACATCGATGGCCGGCTTGCGCACCACACCGGCCGGTGACAAATGCAAATAGGAAAAGTCGGTATGGCAGCCGGGCCGCCCCGTGGGCTCCGGCACATGCAAGCGCAGGCGCTCGCCATCGATGGCTTGATCGGTTTTCATGCGTCTCTCACTCCTGCGCGGATCTCGCGCCCAAGCAATCAAAAGCCGTGACGGGCAAGCTTAGCGGTGCTGCTCAGTCTGCCTCACGGAGGGTGCGCCGGGGTTGCCGGCGGCTCGGGGTCTAGCGTAGCGGATCGGCGAGCCTGTTTTGGAGTGAAGAGCCAAATTCGGCCCTGGAAAAAACCCTATGCAGCTAGCATCCAGGCTCTTCCTTCCAAGCTAGCCTATGTTGAAAACATTTCTTTGCGCCTTTTTATTGACCGGCTGCCTTGGCGCCCAAGCGAGCGAGTTGAAGTTGCGCATCCTGCAGACCAGCGATCTGCACATGAATTTGCTGAACTACGACTATTACCAAGACCGCAGTACCGATGAATACGGGCTGGCCAAGACCATCGGCCTGATCAACGCGGCGCGCGACGAGGCGCCCAACAACCTGTTGTTTGACAACGGCGACCTGCTGCAAGGCAACCCGCTGGGCGATGTGATCGCGCGCGGCCCGAACAGGCCCAAGGGATTGATCCATCCGGCCTACAAGGTCTTGAATCTGCTGCGTGTGGACGCCGCCAATCTGGGCAACCATGAGTTCAATTACGGCCTGCCCTTTTTGCGCGAAGCGATTGCCGGCGCGAATTTCCCCTATGTGAATGCCAACGTGATGCGGCTCACAGCCAAGGGCCAAGCCCCTCGCCATGCCTTCACGCCTTATGTGCTGCTGGAGCGCAACTTCAAGGATGAGGCCGGCCGGCCGCAGCGACTGAAGATTGGCGTGATCGGCCTGACCCCGCCGCAAATCATGCAGTGGGACAGGCCCAATCTGGAAGGCCAAGTCAGCACGCGGGATATGGTGGAGGCGGCGCGGGAATTGATTCCGCAGTTGCGAGCCAAGGGCGCGGACTTGGTGGTGGCGATTGCCCATACCGGTTTCGAAAAAACCTCGCAGCCGGATATGGCCGAGAACAAGGCCGCCGAATTGGCGCGCTTGCCGGGCCTGGACGCCCTGCTCTTGGGGCACGCGCACAGCGAATTTCCGAGCGCGCTGTTTGCCGATCATACCGGCGTCAACCTGAGCAAGGGCAGCATTCACGGCGTGCCGGCGGTGATGCCGGGCCGCTGGGGCGACCACCTGGGCCTGATCGACCTGACCCTCAGCCGGAATGCAGCAGGCAAGTGGCGGGTTGTCGACAGCCACTCCAAGCTGCGCGCGATCTACCGGCGCAGCAATCAAGAAGCCTTGGTGGCGGCCGACCCCATGGTGGCTCATGTGATCGCAGCCGAACATGCCGACACGCTGAAGGCGATGCGCGCCCAAGTCGCCAGCAGCTCGGCCGCCATTCACAGCTACTTCGCGCAGGTGCAGGACGACTCCTCGGTGCAATTGGTCGCGCAGGCACAGCTGGCCTATATGCGGCGTGCCGTACAGGGCACCGAGCTGGAGAAGCTGCCGCTGTTGTCGGCGGCGGCACCCTTCAAGTCCGGCGGCCGCCAGGGCTTCAACAACTACACCGACATCCCCGCCGGTCCCATCTTGGCCAAACATGTGGCGGACCTCTACGTCTACCCCAACACCATCAAGGCCCTCAAGCTCAGTGGTGCCGAGGTGCGTGAATGGCTGGAGATGTCGGCCGGTCAGTTCCGCCGCATCGACCCTGCCGGGCCGCCGACGCAAGAGCTGCTGGACGGCGACTTCCGGGCCTACAACTTCGATTCGATCGAAGGGATAACGTACGAAATAGACGTCACCCAGGCCGCCCGCTATGACGCCGAGGGTCGACGCGGCAAGTCAAACGAGCGGCGCATTGTCAATATGCAATATCAGGGCCGGCCGCTGGATGAACAAGCGCAGTTTCTGGTCGTCACCAACAACTACCGGGCCCATGGCGGTGGCAATTTTCCCGGCCTGAACGCCGGCAAGATCGTCGTCGACGCGCCGGATGAAACTCGCCAGGCCTTGTCGCAATACCTGAGCCAGGCAGGCCACTTCAACCCCAGCGCCGACGTCAACTGGCGCATCCGCCCGGTGCCCGGCATACAGCTGCACTTTGTGTCGGGGGCCGGGGGCCTTGCGTATTTGCCTGGCTCGACCAAGGTCAAACTGGTAAGAATGCACACAGATGGTTCCGCAATGTTTGAATTGACCCCCTGAACGAGGGGAGTCAAGCTCCTCTACCCGTCATCCAAGCGCCGAATTCCGCAACAATGGGGCGTCCGTTTGGCCTTGTCGTCGAGAGGCAAAGAATGATGGTGAGTGATATGCAAAATATGCTCTTGGCCAAGGACAGCCACAGATCCTCTTTGCTGGCCGTGCAACTGCATTTGGCCCGCATGGAGTTGCCGGCCGCGATGTCGGCGCTGCGAGCCTTCGCCGTTGCGCGGCCCGATAAATCCTCGGATGGAGGTTCCTCGAACCTTGATCTGGCCCCGTCGAACGAGTTGTTTGCGCAAATCCTGGATTTGTATACGCGGCTGCGCGTGGACGTCAATCTGGCCAATAGCGGACTGCTGGAGCAGGCGCTTGAAATGGCAAGGTCGGCCACTTTGCTGGAAGATGAGCCGCTGATCGAAGCGGCGGCACTGCATGTGTTGGCACTGCTGCAAGCCAGGATGCAAATGCACCATGGGGCGCTGTCGCAGCTCAGCCGAGCCCTTGAGTTGACCGAAGGCGCCAAGGAAGAAGAACTGGCCGACTGCATTCAGGTCAGCCGGGCAACCGTCATGGCTTTGGGCGAGATGTATGAAGATCTGCTGAGTCTGGTCGAGCAGATGCTGGTCAAGCGAGGCCGAATGGCGCCGTTGAGTCTCCATCGTCTTCTGGGTAGTGCGGCCACGGCCTGTTTTGTACTCGCCGACGAACAGATGGCGCCCGCCGGCGCGCCACTTTGGCTGCGCTGCAAGGCCTTGCATGAAGACGGCTTGAACGTCGCTCAACAGCATGGCTTGGCAGCCAGTGCGCTGGTCAGCCACCTCAATTTGTCCTTCATCGAAAGCCTGGTCGGAGAAACCGGCCAAGCTCGGCTCCATCTGGATGCTCTGGCCGACCCGCTCGTGCAGCAACTCTGCGAGCAGTTCAGGGGTGCGGCCTTGGGCATCGAACTCTCCCGACTGCTGATCGAATGGCGCGAACAAGCCACGGCCGAGGCCTGGCAAGCATTGCTTGCTTATGAGGTCGAACTCAGAGCCCAAAACGATGCCACCAAGTTCGTGCGTGAATATGCTTTGAGGGCGATCGCCCGTCATGGCCAAGATGCAGGTGACGCCGCCGCAGCCGTGCGCGCCAGCCACAGCTTGCTGGACATCTACCGTCAGCGCATGCGCGCCGTTTCTTCAACGTTGTCGAATGCGATGCAAGACGTTGTCGATTTGCAGCACACCAGGCTGGAGAACGAGCAACTGACCCGCCAAGGCAATCGGCTTGAACAGTCCTTGGCGGCTCGCAATGCCGAGCTGAGCCAGACTCTGGCCCGCTTGCAGACCGAAGCCAGCATCAGGCGCGCGGCGGAAGCCGCCTTGCAGCAGGCCAACGAAGAGTTGGAGGCTCGCGTCATGGCGCGCACCCAAGAACTGGAGCAAGCCCTGCGCGCTTTGATGCAGCAAGAGAAGCAGTTGGCCTTGGGCCGGGTGGTGGTGGGCATGGCGCATGAACTGAATACGCCACTGGGGAATGCGCGCATGGGGGCGTCGGTCATCCACGACCGCGCCGTCGAACTGGAGCATTGGCTCCAAGAGGGCCCATTGCGCCGCCAAGCATTGAGTGAAACCGCCAGCTCGCTACAAGAATGCTCATCGCTGGTGGACAGATCATTGGAGAGCGCTACCCAGCTGATTCAGCGCTTGAAGGCCTTGTCCAGCGATAGCTCTCAAGAAGCTGCCCAGGACTTCGATGTCTGTCTGCTGGTGCGCGACACCCTGGCACACAAGCAGCCGCGCCTGGATGCTGCCGGCATCAAATGCGACTTGAACTTGCCCGCACGCTTGCTGATGCATGGCGCCATGCATGCGCTGGGCGATGTGCTCGAAGAGCTACTGGATAACGTCATCGATCATGGCCTGAAGCAGGCCAGCCAACCGCTGCTCAGCTTGAATCTTCAAGCCCTTCCGAAGTCCTTCGATTTGACGATCAGTGACAACGGCTGCGGCATTTCGGCCGAGGCCTTGCCGCGCATTTTCGACCCCTTCTTCAGCGGGCAATTGGGCCGCTCGGGTGCCGGTTTGGGTTTGAGCGTCGTGCGAATGCTGGTGGAAGAGCTGCTGCAGGGCCGGATTTCGGTGCGCAGCCAAATTGGCCAGGGAACGACGGTTGAATTGAAGCTGCCCTTGAACTGATATCGAAGGGGGCTCAGCGGCTCAGGCGTGAATGTCCAGCATCGTGCCCGAAGCATCCAACTGAGTTTGCAGCACGCGAAGATTGGCCACGAAGGCATAGGTCGCGGATTTTTGGGTCATCAAATCGGTCTCTGCAGCGTTGCCGACCGAGTTGACTTGGCGCAACTGCCCTTTGACGCCACCCGATTCAAGGGTTTGCGCCTCGACCTGTTGGCGGCGGAAGTCGGAGGTTTGGGTGTTGGCAATATTGTTGGCCGACGCACGCAAGCGCTCGTTGGCCACGGAGATGCCGGACAAGGCGGTAGACAGACCGATGGACATGGCGAAACTCCGTACTGCTGGTGTATGCCTGGATTCTGCTTAAGTCATCGGCAGCGCGCGCCAGAACTTTAGAAAAGAAGGGATATTTCCCGTCAATTCGTCACGCCACCTGCATCTGAGCACGCGCAGACGAAAAAAAGCCCACCTTGCCAAGGTGGGCGATGCCGCCAGGAAGCCGCTTGGTCTAGCCCGCCAACTCCTCGAACCCGCCGGCCGAGATGAACACCCGCACGCTGTCTCCGCCTGCCGCCTTGGCCTCGGTGCAGGCCAACACCGCGGCTCCGATCACGGCATCGACACTCTCGAGCGTGGCCTGCAACTGCACTACGCCGACACAAGCCTTGACCCGAGTCCGGTGCAAGCCCCAGCGCAGACGGAAACCGGCAATGCCCGAACGCATCTTCTCGGCCACGATTTCGGCGTAATGCTGATCGCAGTTCGGCAGCAAGACCGCAAAGCAATCATTTTCAAGCCGCGCAACCAAGTCGGACGCTCGCACCTTGGTGATCAGCAACTGACCCAAGCCATAGAGGAAATGATCCCCGACCTCGACACCCATGCCGGCAATGACTTCGGAGAAATGGTCCACGTCGACCCACAGCACCGACACCGGCTCGTGCCGGCGGCTGCCCACATGCTCTGCCAAACGGCGCTCGAACTCACGCCGGTTCGCCAACTCGGTCAAGGCATCATGCTTGGCGGTCCAGGTCGGCTGCATACGCAGCTGGCGTGCCACGGTGACGTCATCCAATAGCCACAGCGCCTCGCCCGCCGGCTCATCCCATTGCACCGGCGTGGCCTGTAAACGGCCCCAAAAACGGCTGCCGTCCCGGCGTACATACTCGAACTCATCGTCCAGCGGGCGGCCACTGACGAATGCCGCCGTCATCCGTTCATGCACCGAACTCAGGGCAGCGTCCGACACATGCACGCTACGGGTGGACTGGCCGGTCAAATCGGTGTCGTCACCGTGACCAAAGAGGTGATTGAAATGCTCGCTCACCAAGGTGAAAACTTCGTCCTTGACGAAACCCACCGCCATCGGCGAGCGCACCATCAAGGCGCGCATTCGAGCGGCGATCACGTCTTGCGCGCCATCAGCGCCATCCGCTGGCTTTGTTGCTTCATGCATCTGCATCTCCTTTGCCGGTGGCTTCACCGAATCTCGACTATCGCAGGTGTAACGTATTTACGCCACGCAGAAAACCCCGAACAGGCAATCGTTTCAAGCTCTTTTGAGCCGAGCCTGGGGATTCCACCCTGGTGTGGCCACTTCAATACCAGGAAACTAGCCCTTCAACCTGGTCGCCTGGGAGGCCCATGATTCAGCCGATCTACCCGCAGCACAAGCTACGACGTCCACCTTCGCTGGGGCGATTGATGCTCAACGCACTGACGGCGGGTTCCATGGTCGGGATAGCGATCGGGACCGTACTCGCCCTATTTGCGAGTCCAAGCTCAGCCGAGCCGGCGCGAAACCAACTGGACACCACTCAACAAGCACTCGCAGCTGGTTTGATTTCAGCGCCACGCTCGGCGGCCGTCAAAGGGCTTGCCCGGTCGATCACCACTCTCCAGACACCCGGGGATTCTTGACGCCAGACCGAGTTGAAACGCATCAAGAGCGCGCCGCTGGGGCTGCGTACCAAACCGGTTGAGTGAGCGAGGCTGCCATCCGGGCTGACCACCACCTCATCCGGTGCCCAGGAGAATGGTGCCAACGGAGCTACAAAATGGGCGCGCCATTCGGACAGAACGGCCGCTTTGCCGCGCAACACCTCACCGCCACCAAAGAACAAAGCCTGCTCCGACAGGTGTCGTTCAAAAGCCGCCAAATCCCGCCGCGCCATGCTGGCCGCGAAACTGCATTCCGCCGCCGTGACATCGGAGCGCCATTGTTGAGCCGCAGGATTGTCCATGGGCTGAGCCTCGGCATTCAAGAACGACAAGCAAGCTAAAGCCAGCGAGAAAAAGAGAGTCTTCTTCATCCGGTAATTTCCTGTTGAAGATCGACTACATGGCCGGTGCGATCTGTTCGGCATAGTCGTAGAGCGCGCCCAAAATTTCCTGTCCACGCTCGTCGGCCGACTCGCTGAGTTGATCGATTTGCTCAAAGTGCGCGGACAAAGTCTGTGCACCGCCCTCCCCTTCATGCAAACGAGCTGCGCAATGGGCATTCCAGCGCTCTTGCTCGGCTGTGCTCAGGCTGGCCGGCCAGTTGCGCGCCCGGAACCTGAACACCAGCTCATCCAGGCGCGGGTCGGCAAAGCTCAGCTTGCCCTCGCTGGCTCGCTGCGTCAGTTGCTCGGGCGTCAAGCTACGCAGGCGCTGCAAGGCGCGCCGGTCGTCCGGGCCGATGAAGCCGCCATACAGGTCTTCGTCCACATCCGGCGTTAGGTTGGACTTTTCACGCTTGAACACCTCGCCCCAGAGGCCATCAAGCGCCCGGCCCTTTTTGTCCATCAGCAGCTGCGCATGGGCCAAACCCTGCGCCATATCCAGCCCCCATTGCTCGGCCAGTGCCGGCGACAAGGTCTTCAGATTGCCGATCACGATCGGCGATTTGTTGATGTGAATGGTCTTGATCGGCAGCCGCGTCTGGCCCTCGGGCAGATCCTCTTGCTTGACGAACAAGCGGCCACGGATGTCGGCAGCATTCAACGTCAGCAACTCGCTCGGGTCGGCCGCCAGGTCCCAGACGATCAACTCGTTCTTATTGGTCGGATGCGGCGCCAGCGGCCAGACCAAGGCGATGCAGCCGCGCTCGGGGCCGTACATGCCGGAGATGTGCAGGAACGGCCGGCCAACGCCGATTTCGGCCCAGACCGCGTCCTTTTTACGCAGCCGCAAGCAGAATTCGAACAACTTGGGTTGCGCGGTCTTCAGCAGCTTGGCCAAGGCGATGGTGGCGCGCACATCGCTGAGCGCGTCATGGGCGGCCTCGTGAACAAGCCCGTTGGCAACGGTCAGGTGCTCAAGCTTGAAGGAAGGCCGGCCGTCTTCATGTTTGGGCCACTGCAGCCCGTCGGGCCGCAGCGCGTAGGCGCAGCGCACGACATCCAGAATGTCCCAGCGACCACATTCGTTTTGCCACTCGCGCGCGTAAGGGTCGATCAGATTACGCCAGAACAAATGGCGCGTTACCTCATCGTCAAAGCGAATGGAGTTATAGCCGACGCCGACCGTGCCAGGCTCTGCCAAGGCGGCCTCGATCGCATCGGCGAACTGATGCTCAAGCACGCCTTTTTCGAGGCAGGCCTGCGGCAGGATGCCGGTCAACAGACAAGCCTCCGGGTCGGGCAAAAAATCCGGCGCCGGTTGGCAATAAAGCATCAAGGGTTCGCCGATTTCATTCAGGTCCGCATCCGTGCGCAGGCCCGCGAACTGCGCCGGGCGGTCGCGCCGCGGGACGCGACCGAAGGTTTCGTAGTCGTGCCAAAAGAATGTGATCTCGTTCATGGCCGGGAGGTTAACGCATCGTTCGGTCAAGCCAAAGAAATCCCGATTCGATCATCTTGAAGGCAAGCAATATTCAGTGTTGCCTTCAAGGTCGGGTGACGGTTGGGAAGGCGGCGCAGAAATTGACGCAGAAATCGGCTCACTCTGTGCTTGTCCTCCCGCCTTGTGCGACTTAGCCAATTGGCTTCGCTTTGCAGATTTTTGGCCGAGCAGTCGGGAAGCGGTGACCCGCGTGACCCCAGCTTCGCTCAACAAGGCGCCGGACTTGATGGCGTTGTCCAGGCCCAGCGTGCCACGCAGCCAGTTATCTTGCTTGCGACGCAAGACCAGCACAGCGATTTCCGCATGCTGGGGTGATGAGTTCTTGGCTTGGCGCTGAGCATATTGAAGTCGGGCCAGCGCTTCGCAGGCGTAGTTATTGCAGATATCACTGCGCATCGCGCGCGTCAAAACGCAGCCCTGCGACCCGTGATTGATACAGGAGCCGGCCTGCACTTTGCTCGGCAGGCGATCGATATAGAGAGCCATCAACTCGCCCGCGCTTTGTAGTCGGGGCTGTTCGGCCATCACACGACGCACCGTTGACGCAGTTAAATAAGCTTCATTGCCCCCCTGCGTACAGCAGCCTCCGCCGCACATTGCGCAGAGGCGGCCGGGCAATTCGGAAGTCGTGCCCAGGGCGGCAAGCTCTTGCCCTCGGGCGATTACCTTCCGTGCAAGTATTTCAAGCCCGGGCGCAGGCGATGCTACATCTGGCGGATTCAAGGCCTCGGCAATGATCTTGGCGAGATGCTCGCGGTAGCTGTGCCGACGCTGCGCAGTCAGTTTGCTTGCCCGCGGCGGGCCGGACGGAACCACCAACTGCAATAGCTGTGACTGCAACGCTTCGGCTGCCCACCTTTGCCTCAGCTTGCCCCATGCCGCCGAGTTTTGTTGCGCCTCGATTTCGCTCTTCTCCTGGGCCAGTTTGGCGCGCGCCATTCGCCCTTGGGTTTGGCTTGCTTCGATTTGCAAATAGTGCTTGAAGCCGGCTTCGCTCATTTCGCCTCGGCGACTGACTATCATGCGACAGGCGACGGTTTGGCAGCAGGGGTAATTGGCTGCAATCGAACAGGTTTGCTGCCCGCCAATTGGCAGCGCCGGCAAGGCGGCTGCACAAACGACGCAATGTTGCTTGGCCGCCCTTGACCATGCTTGACGCTGAATCGACTCCATCATTGGCAGCAATCTTTCATGGTTCGGGCTTGGCAGTCAGGTTGAGGCTATGTCATTGAATTGGAAGCGTTCAAGGATTTTCGTGTGCTCCCTTGTCAGCCATCCCTAATGCGGAGCCTCAACTACAAAATTGCTTTGAATATCTTCGCATGCCGGCCGCGTATTGGCTGCTAGCTTACCGGCTTGATGGGCTCATTCGCTCCACCGCGAGGCCGACAGGCATAGCTTTCGGTACGACTGAGTCATTCGGGATGCTGATGCGCTTGCTTCCTTTTCAATCAGAAAATATCCCCTGGCCCCTCGAAGTCTTTGGGGCAAGCCGCGTCCAGTAGCAATTTGAAAAGCCTCACGCCAAGTCCGACAGAGTCAGCATGGGATGATCGAATATCCAATCCATCTTTGCTGTCCAGGCAACGAACTCTGTCAAAAGCCATGAAGCGCAAAAAGCCAACAGCCTCAGCACCTGCAAATCAATTGCAAATCGGCATGCAGTTGGCCTTGGCCAAACACCAAGCCGGGCAAATTCAGGCGGCGGCCGATCATTACCGCGTTATCTTGAGCCTTGCCCCTGATCTTCCCGATGCATTGCATTATTTGGGAGTCGCGGAACACCAATTGGGTCGACCTAACGAAGCGGCTCGACTGATCGACCGAGCTGTGACCCTGGCGCCTTCTTATGTGGACGCCCACAACAACCTCGGTAACGTCTACAAAGAACTGGGTGAGTTGACACAAGCGGAGAAAGCCTACCGAGCTGCGATTGCCGTCCGCCCTCAGTTTGTGATGGCGCATAACAACTTGGGCGTGGTGCTCGCCAAGCAAGAGCGCTTTGATGAAGCGATTGCCAGCTACCAGCAAGCCGTCACACTTAAAGACGACTTCGCTGACGCTTGGCACAACCTCGGCAACACTTTGAAGAAAGCCGGCCTCATTGAAGATGCGCTCACCGCCTACCGTCGCGCCATTGAACTCGCCCCGTACACGCCCGGGGCCTATCAAGATTTGGGCAGGGCCCTTGCGATATCCAAACGCTTTGACGAAGCACTGATGGTCTACAAGCAGTGGCATGCGCTCGACCCTAACAACCCCGTGATCGAACACATGATCGCCGCCTACGAGGGCGAATCCAGGCTTAGCCGCGCCTCCGACGGTTACGTGCAAGCCACCTTCAACAGCTTCGCCGAAAGCTTTGATGAGGTGCTTGCTCATTTGGACTACCAAGCGCCGGCACTGACCGGCGAATTGGTGGCCGCAATATTGGTCGAACCCGCGGCCACGCTTCAAGTCCTGGACGCCGGTTGCGGTACCGGCCTGTGTGCCCCCTACCTCAAGCCCTATGCGGCCACCCTGGTCGGCGTGGACTTGTCCGAGGGCATGTTGGCCCAGGCTGCCCTGCGCCATAGCTACGATAGACTGGATCAGGCCGAGCTCACGGTTTACCTGGGCACACACCTCGGTCAATTTGACCTGATCGTCTCGGCCGACACCTTGTGCTATTTCGGCGCTCTGCAAGATGTACTGACCGCCGCCGCGCAAGCACTGCGGCCCGGCGGCCACCTGATCTTCACGGTCGAAGAGCGCGGCGCCGACTGTAGCCCCGGCTACACCTTGCAACACCATGGGCGCTACACCCATAGCGTCGGCTACGTGAACGGACTGCTCGAAAGTACTGGCCTCTCGATCAAGGCCATGAGTCAAGTCACCCTGCGTACGGAAAGCGATCTCCCGGTGAAAGGGTTATTAGTCGCGGCGCACAGAGCGTGGAGTCAAGCCTAAATCTGCCGGGCGCCGCTCTTTTGAGATGTGACTTGCTTGCTGGCGCAACGAAGGGATACTCGATGTGCATGGAATTGGAAGGGTTAGGGAAGTCCTGCGTAACTCCCTGCGTTGTGAGGTAGGCGTAAGCCCGCAGAAGAAAAATATCCACCATGAAACAGGCCTCTTTTGACATGAAACTCAGCGTCAAGAAAACTCGTAAACCCGAGTTCCTTGGACAGATGGAGTTGGTTGTCCCGTGGAAGGAGCTGGTCGAGTTGATCGCCCCGTTTTGGACGGCCGCCCTTTTCCTTGGAAGCCATGCTGCGCACCCATTTCATGCAGCAGTCAGGCCGGCGTCGGCAACGCCGCCATGCTGGCATGCAATTCCTGGTAAGTCTTCAGCTGATCCACAAAAGCCGTTGCGGCTGCAGCCTGCAAGGTCGGCAAATCGGATATCTTCTTCCAGGACCTGACCGTCAGATCAAGCATCTCGTGATACATCACGAAGCGTTCGACCCGATAGGTGATGTATTGCAGGTCCTTGCCTAGATCAATGTATTTTGCGGCCAAGTTATCAGACTCTTGTTTCAGCGCCTTGACTTCCGTTGCTTTTTTTTCGATCTCCTTGGGCAGGGTCGGCCTGAGGGCATTCACCAGCAGAATCTTCTTGTGCAGGGCAATGCGGGCGTTATCAATCGCGTTGACCTTCTTGTCATAGGACTCCTTGGCTTCCTTGTTCTTGGGCCCCATATGATTCATATTGCTGATGCCTTCGTCGCCAAACCAGCCCAGCCAGCGCACCAACTTCTTGTCATCAAGCTCAAAACACGTATCTTTGTCGCCACGCTGCCTATGGGCTTGCCAATACTCCCAAATCTCTTTGTTGACCTTGTGATGCTCGTTCTTGTTATAACCCCAATAGGCGACGGCTCCGACGGTAATCACGGCCGGCAATGCATATAAGGTCGCTGCCGCGGCCACCGACATGCCGGCCATGGTCGCGGCTGTTGCCGCTCCCGGCAGTGCCATGGCACCTGTGACCAGGCCAGCTCCACCAGCCACCTGTCCTGCCGAGTTCACAGCGGTGTCGCCTCGGTTACCTGAGCGCAAGCGAGTCTTGGCCCAGGAATACCAACTGCTGGTGTGCTCACCACGGCAGTTGAGGTAGCTTTGCTTCAGATGCGCGTCCCAGTTGCTGGGGGTGGCATTCAGCGACTTCAACTTCAACATACTCATAAATGTCTCCTCGATAAAAGCTAGCGTCTGTTCTGTTCTGTTCTGTTCTGTTTGATTCAGCTTCAGGCGACGGTGCGTTCGGCTCGCAACTCGTCTGTCATCGCACGGGTTGACCAGGCGGTTGCGGCGCCGGAGTAGTAAACCGTCAATACCTGGGTGGCCCCATTCATGACCACATTCAAGCCCCGCCGTGACTGCGTGGAAATAAAATAATAAGACCGGTTTGGGCCTCGCTCATCATTGCCCGCGGTGTTGGCGCGGCGCAAGACAATGGCCTTCTTGATGGCCTGCGCATAGGTATCGGCCGCCACCGAATGACCGCCGCGTGGATTGACCAAGTCATTCAGCAGTTCCAGATGAAACCTGCAGCCATCCACGCCTGAGGGCAACATCAAATCCAGCGCCTTGCCGTCAAAATTCCGGTCCAAGTGCGCCAACTTCCACAAGTCGGTGCCGCCCAAGGCCTTGGCCACCGATTGCAAGCGATTCAAGACCAGCGGTATGGTCAGCCATTTCTCGGCGCTAGCCAGGTCCTTGATCGCCACATCCTCGACATCACCATAGTTGTCAAAGCGATCGAAACTGGCGCCCAACAAGGAAACCCTGTTGTCGGCGTCGCCCAGTGCAATCTCCAAGGCGGCGATCAAGGAAATTTGCGCCGCTTCGGGAATGTTCGGGTACTTCAGCGTCTTGACGAATTTGCCGTCGCCAACCTCGGTCCAAGCACTGGGCAGCAATACCTCGGGTGGGCCCTTCGGCGTCATGGGAGGAGCTTTCGGTGGCCGCATCTCCTTGCCGGTATAGATCAAGTTCGCATGCCAAGTGCTGGTCGGGCAAGCCAGACCCGGGCGCTTGCCATAGCTGGTGCCGACCGTCGGACCGTCACTATCAAGCGGCGGCGCTTCAGGGCCGGTCGCGACCGTATTGCAGGTCGCACATTTGAACATCAGAAAATAGGGCATCTGGTGACCTCCAATCGCTAGCTATCCAATGGACCACAGGGTGTCGGTGCCCGCCCACCGCCACAACTTCATATCGCCGGTCGGGTACATCGCGGTGCGCACGCCGACCCAGTCCGCATACTCGGTTTTCGCCGCGAGGAAGGATGGGGCCACGAGGATAAGCGGCCGCAGGTTTTGAATCTACGGCCCCGTCCCGAGCAACCCGTCCTACGCGAACGTGTAAGCAAACTCCCCGTCCGCCACATCCACCGTCACCGCCGCAATCTCCCTCCCCTCCATCATTCGAGTCAGGAACTGACGCGATATATCCGGCAGCATGGTGTTGGTGAGAATCGCATCGATCATCCGCCCGCCCGATTCCGACTCGGTGCAGCGGCTAACCACCAGCTTCACCACCTCGTCGCTGTAATTGAACGGAATCTTGTAGCGCGCCTCAACCCGTTTTTTGATCCGGTTCAACTGGAGCACCACAATCTTGCCGAGCATCTCATCCGACAGCGGGTAATAAGGAATTGCCACCAAACGACCCAGCAATGCCGGTGGGAATATCTTCAACAAAGGTTCACGCAAAGCCTTGGCCATACCTTCCGGATCGGGCATCAAATCGGGGTCTTTGCATAAACCTGCGATCAAATCTGTACCCGCATTGGTCGTCAGCAGAATCAGCGTGTTCTTAAAGTCAATAAACCGCCCTTCCCCGTCTTCCATAAAGCCTTTGTCAAAGACCTGGAAGAACATCTCGTGCACATCCGGATGGGCTTTTTCAACCTCATCCAGCAGCACCACGCTATAAGGCTTGCGGCGCACCGCTTCGGTCAAGACGCCGCCTTCGCCATAACCAACATAACCGGGAGGCGCGCCCTTCAAGGTACTGACGGTGTGCGCTTCTTGATACTCGCTCATATTGACGGTGATCATGTTCTGCTCACCGCCATACAGGGCCTCGGCCAATGCAAGGGCGGTTTCGGTCTTGCCCACGCCCGAGGTGCCGGCGAGCATGAAAACGCCAATCGGTTTGTTCGGGTTATCCAAGCCGGCGCGTGAGGTCTGGATGCGCTTGGCGATCATCTCCATCGCATGGTCTTGGCCGATCACACGCTGGGCCAAGGCGTCGGCCACCTTCAGAATGGTCTCGATCTCGTTGCGGGCCATGCGGCCGACCGGAATGCCGGTCCAGTCGCCCACTACCGCCGCAACGGCCTGGTAGTCCACCGTGGGTAGGATCAGCGGTGTTTCGCCTTGCAGCGTGCTGAGCTTGGCTTGCACCTCGTTCAATTGCGCCAGCAGGGCGACTCGCTCAGCCTCGCGGTCACCATCGGTCAGGCCTTCGGCGACAGCCTCGGCCGCCGCTTCGGCCTCCAACTTGCTGCCGGTGCCTTCCACCGGGCGGATGCCGGCGCGCAGCTTGGCGCGCAGGTCGAGCAGTTGGTCAACCAGCGCTTTTTCCTCGGCCCAGCGGGCGTCCAGCCCCGCCAAACGCACACGCTCGCTGGCCAGGAACTCGCTGGCTTCGCTCTCGCGCTTGCCAATGTCGATGCCGATCGCTTTCTCGCGGGCGATGATGCCCAACTCGGTCTCCAGCGCCTCGATGCGCTTGCGGCAGTCGTCCACCTCGGCGGGGGTGGCGTGCAGGCTCACGGCGACGCGGGCGCAGGCGGTGTCGAGCAGGCTGACCGACTTGTCGGGTAACTGGCGCGCCGGGATGTAGCGGTGGCTCAGACGCACGGCCGCCTCCAGCGCCTCGTCGAGGATCTGCACCTTGTGGTGCTTTTCCATCGTGCTGGCAACGCCGCGCATCATCAGAATCGCCTTGGCTTCGTCCGGCTCATCGACCTGCACGGTCTGGAAGCGCCGGGTCAGCGCCGGGTCTTTTTCGATGTGTTTTTTGTACTCGGCAAAGGTCGTCGCGCCAATGGTGCGCAGCGTGCCGCGCGCCAGGGCGGGCTTCAGCAAATTGGCCGCATCGCCGGTGCCGGCGGCACCGCCCGCACCGACCAGGGTGTGGGTTTCGTCGATGAACAAGATGATGGGCTTGGCGCTGGCCTGCACCTCTTCGATGACAGAGCGCAGTCGCTGCTCGAACTCGCCCTTCATGCTGGCTCCCGCCTGCAGCAGGCCCACATCGAGCGAGCGCAGTTCCACATCCTTCAAGCTCGGCGGCACATCGCCGCGCGCAATGCGCTGGGCAAAGCCTTCAACGACCGCCGTTTTGCCGACGCCGGCCTCACCGACCAGGATGGGGTTGTTCTGGCGGCGACGCATCAAGATGTCAACCACCTGGCGGATCTCGTCGTCGCGGCCGACGATGGGGTCCATCTTGCCGCTGCGCGCCTGCTCGGTCAGGTCGACGGTGAATTTCTTCAAGGCTTCTTGCTTGCCCATGGCGGCCGGGGCCATGGCACCGCTGTCTTCGCCTGGGGCGCTGCCGCCGGCAGATGAACCATCGGTGGCGCCCAGGCCTTCTTCGGGCGAGCCGGCCAGGATCTTGGCGAGGTTGTCGCTGAGGTCTTCGACCTTGAGCTTTTCGAACTGGCGGCTGATGGCGATCAGCGCGTTGCGCAAGGTCTTGGTCTTGAGCATGCCGATCAGCACATAACCGGTGCGCACGGTGTTGTCTCCGTAAAGCAGCGTGCCGTAGACCCAGCCGCGCTCGATCGCGTCGGCGATGTTCTCGGCAATGTCGGAGATGCTGGTGGCGCCGCGCGGCAGGCGGTCGAGTGCGGCGGTCAGGTCCTTGGCGAGTGCGGACTGGTCAAGCTGGCCGTACTTGATGATGCGGTGCCAGTCGGAGTCGGCCATTTGCAGGATTTGCGCAATCCAGTGCTCCAACTCCACATAAGGGTTGCCGCGCAACTTGCAGAATACCGTGGCCCCTTCAACCGCCTTGTAGGCCGCGCTGTTCAACTTGCCGAAGAGAGTGACTCGGTTGATGTCTGCCATGGTGAATCCTTTTGACGAGGGTTGCGATTCGGTTCGGAAAGGTTCAGTTCACGCTGACCTAAAGTTGCGCCAGCTTCGGGTTCAAATTCAAGACTGCGGGTCGCTTTCTGGGACCTTGCCCCGGCGGCTCGCCCAGCCAGGTGGTCCAGCCCAGGCGGCCATAGACGCCGGGTCGGCAGGCCGGCACTTGCTCTTGCTTGAGCTGCAAGGCCAAGTCCCAGCCGAGTTCCAGGCCGATGTATTGATGTACCAAGGCTTGCACCGCAGGCAAGGCCTTGCCGACCGGCAGCAGCGCCTCAAAGGCGGGCAGGTCCAGCGGGCCGACATGGATGCGGAAATGGTGCTGGCGGTCAAACACAGCCCGCCCAAGCACGGCGCTAACGCCGAGTTGCGCGGTCGACAGCCGCCTGGACGCGCCGCGCCGGCTGAGGCGCTTGATGCGGGTGCGCTCCTCGGGCTGCAGCGGCATCCAGCGGCCATAGAACTGCTCGATGCGCGCCTGCATGCCCAGATAGCTCGACAGCAGCAAGCCCAGGCCTTCGGCATTGCGCACCTGACGCGACAAGACGCCGGCATGGGCCAGGCGAGCATGGTCGGGCGCGGCGTCCCGGTTTTGCAGTTCCGGCCCGGCCACGCCGATCAGCGAGCCGACAAAGGAAGCAAAGCGGTCTTCGTTCGGGCGGTCCAGGCTAACGGCCGGTTTACCCTGAGCCCAGGCGCGGTAGAACAGCAGCAAAAGGCGGTGGTGAAACATATCCGCAAAACGGCCGAAAGTCTCATCGCCCTTGTGCATGCGGCGCTCGCGGGCATAACTGGTCATGTGCAGCGGCAGCGGGCTGTTCGGCCCGAACAGGCCGAAGAAACGTACCTCGACACGCGGGCGGCCGCTGCGGTCGGACGGGTCCACCATGCTCAGGCTGGACGGCGCAAAGCTCAGGTCGGCCGCTTGACCCAGGCGCACCGCCTCGTCAACCGGGCGCCGGGCGGTGCCCAGGCGCGGCTTGTCGAGGTTATAGGCATCGATCAAGCGCATGGCCTGATAAAAATCGAAGCTGTGCGCGGCGGCCGCGATCTCGTGGATCGGGTCTGGGCGATCATTCTTTTGCGAGTCCACTACAGAATCGCTCTTGTGCCGCAGCGCGGGCGTCCGCTGAGGATGTCGCCGCGCGCCGGCGAATGCAGGCGCAGTTGGGTAAAACCATTCAGCGACACATGGCGGGCGACAAATCGCTCCAGCACCAGGCCGAGCAAGAAGGCGCTGCCGCCTTCAAACGCATGATCATCGATCTCCACCCGCACATCCACGCCGCGCCCGAAGGTGATGGGGCCGGCCATGGGCAGACGCCGCACCACCGAGGCCAGCTTGACCGAACGCAGGCCGTCGATCTGGCGCTGTGCACCGGCGTCGCCGCTGGGCGCATAAAGGCGCAAGATTTCGCGCAGCGCCGCCGCACCCTGATCGGCATCGGTATCGGTCAAGGACAGATGGTTGAGGCTCAGCTGGTTGATCATCTTCCAGGCGATATTGCCCTCGCGCAACGCCGACTGCGGGCGCGATGGGCCCTTGAGCACCTGGATGGACTTGACCGGCGCGGTCTGCGCCAAGGTCAGATCACCCTTGGCGTTACCGGTCGGCATCAAGATCGGCAGATCGCGGTTGCTGCACAAGGCCCTAACGCCAAGCTGGCGCAGATCGGCGGAGAATGGCGCTTCGGCCGAATCCACCACCGACACATAGACCTCGCTGCCGATATAGCTGGACCGCGGGCCTTCGCGGGTTTGCAGCTGCGACAGCAGGCGAGGCATCCGCTGCACCGAGAAATAGGCATTGTGCGAACGCGCTTCGGTGTGAAAGGCGTTGTAGAAGGGCAAGAAGCGCCACTCGGTGGCCTTGTCTTTGGCGGGGCCTGCTCCGCCTCCGCCACTGCCGTAGCCGATCAACTCGGTGACGGTGTGCACCTCGTAGTCCATAGGCCGGGTGCGGTCGGGCACCACGTGGTATTCGGTGTCACCCGGATTGACCTGGATACGGTCGCAGCGCCGCTCCAGCAAATTGATCGCGGGCACACAGTTCAAGGCCAGGCTGCTGGCATCGATCTGCTGCAACAAGGCGTTGTCGGCGCGCGAGAACAGGATGACGATGTCGACCTCGCTGCCGCCATGTTCGCGCATCGCGTCGCCGATATCGTGCAGGTCAAAAAACAAAAAGCGCTGCGGGAAGGCGAAATACTCCTGCACGATGCGGTAGCCCTCGAAGCCGTGCAGGGTGGGTGGCAGTAAAGCCTCGTCATCGTCAAAACCGACCGGGCCGATGCTTTCAGCATCGAGTGCCTCGTGCCAATCGGCCGGGCGCTTGGTCGGCATCACCAATATGCCCATCGCATGGCCGCAAATCAGCTCGTGCAGGCGGTAGGCGACGTCATCCAAACCGGTGCAATGCAGGCGCAGGCTGTCGAGCGAGAGCTGGCTCAGATCACAGCCGGCGGTGGCACGCAGGCGCAGGCGCAGGCCCGAGCGGTATTTGCGCCATTCGGGCACGGCGGCCATGGGCAGGTCTGCCGCCTGGTTGAAATACTCGACCTGGGTCAACTCCAGTGGCCAGATCTTCAGCTCATGCGCGCTGCGGAACTCGCAGGCGGTGGCGCCCGCCTTGCCCGCCAGGCTGTGCATCACGCTGCCGCGCGCCAGCGTCAAGCCGGTCGCCAGGCTGGGGTCGGCGAGATCAGGGACAACGCGTGCGATCAACATCGCCGGTGTGGGCGCCAGGAATTGCGGGTAGACGATCTCCAGCAGCGTCTGCGTGAAGCGCGGAAACTCGGCGTCGAGCTTGAGCTGGATGCGGCCGGCCAAAAAGGCAAAGCCCTCGAGCAAGCGCTCGACATAGGGGTCGGACACCTCCAGCCCTTCGATGCCTAAGCGCGCGGCAATCTTGGGGAATTGCTGCGCGAACTCGGCGCCCATTTCGCGCAGATGGCGCAACTCGTCGTTGTAGTAACGCAGCAGGCGTGGGTCCATGATGCTGGGCCCTTCAGCGATCGAGTTCGCGCACTGCGACCCGACCCGTTTCAAGATCGATATCGGTTCTCAGCAGCAACTCCAACGGCACCGGTTGAGCCCATAACTGGCCGGCTATACGGAAGCCGATCTGATTGTGGTGGTCCAACTGCTTGTCAGAGATCACCGTCTCCACCGTCAAGGTATGAGGCAGGATGCGCGGCTCATGGTCGAGGATGGCCTGCTTGACACGGGCTTGCAAAATCAGCGGATCGATGTTGGAGGCGCTGCTGCCCGACAAGGGCGGCAGCCCGTAATTGAGCACCGACTTGCGCGCATGCGGCGCCTGCGACCAATCGATATAGTCGCCCGGCGCGGTTGAGTTGAACAGCCAGGCCAGGTCACGCAAAACCATCTCGCGCAACTGATTGCGGCCGATCACGCGAGCCTCGTTGCTCTCAACCATCGACTCGGGTTCGTCGTCGGTCAACCTGTCCAGCAAAGCGGGCTGGAGGCGGTCACGGGCGCGGAGTTGGGTCATGCTCAGTCCGCCGTGTTCAAGACGACGGAGCGGATATCCATCAGGGCGAAATCAGCCACATCGGTTGCGAACAAGCGCTGGCCGAGTCCGATGAATTCATCTGCCCCACGCGAGCGCCATTCGGTGCTGCGCGACAAGGCCAGCAAGTCGCCCGGCGCCAGGTCGGTGTCGGGGTAGCGTGTCGGGATCAGGCCGACGACCTCGCCGCCATTGATGAACTGGAAGTGCGCCGGCATCCAGACCGCGTCGCGCAGATCCTGTGGCGGATCGATGTCGACTTGGGACACCCGGTTCCAGGGCAGCCAGTAATATTTGCCATTGATGATGGCCTCGATTACCGGCCCAAGCCGGCTATCGGCATCGGCAATCCAGGCGAAGGCTTGGCCGTCAACCGTACCCGATGTGGCGGGCGCCTGCTCCAGCGCCTCGGCGCGCAGCTGCCGTCCGGCGTCTGGTTCACCTCGACCTTCACGAAGCAGCGCTTCAATCAGCAAGGCGACCCAAGGCTCGGGCTCACCAAACAGCATCGGCACCTTCTGCCCCGCAAACACCTTCATGCGCAAGGTCTCGCAGGCGATCGCCTCGCGGTAGGTTTGCACCATGGGCAGCATACCGGCGTCAAGTTCGAGCGCGACATTGAGCTGATTCAGCGCACGCTCCCATTGACCGGTGACGCAGAGCAGCTGGAACAGGAAGACGCGCAGCTTGGCATCTTGCGGCTTTGACCTGATCTGCTCGGTCAGGAGCTTGAGAGCGGCTTTCGCATCACCGTCTTTGAGGGCTTGTTCGGCTGCGCCGGGATGGGACATGGGAACTCCGGCAAATCATGATCCCCCGCAAACCTGACACCTTCGGTCCGCCATCGCGGCCGCTCGAGAAGCGGCGGATCCAGCAAGAATGGTCGAGGCGAGTCTGCGTGAGTTAAGAATAAAAAAGGAGGGCAATTCAAACGGCCGGCGATGCCGATCGTTTGAATTCTTTACCGCCTCACTCCGCCTGGATCCAATGGGCAGGCGGAGCGCGAGTGACAAAAACCGATCAGCCCGCTGCCACGTTCTCGGCAATGTTCCAGGCGAAGGTCTTGTCGCCGGCAACCGTGCCCTTGGAATCTTGCGGTGTGTAGTCGTATTTGACCTCGGCGAAGTTCAAGGTCACGTTCTCGGTCAGCCGGTCTTCACCGCCCGAGCCGCCGGTGCTGACGGATGTCACGATCACTTCCTTCATCGTGATGTGGATGTATTTCTGCTGGCCCTCACCGGCCTTGCGCACCAACAATTTAACTTCGGCAATATGCGTACCCTTGGCCAGAGCGACCATCAAGGCGCTTGATGCCGAGTCGACATATTTGGTGAAGGACAGATCCTGGAAGTTGGCCTTGCCGGCACCGCCACCACCGCCCATGTGGGTGGAGCCAGACTGGGACATGCCCCAGCTCCAGGCCAAAATATCAACGTCGCCCTTGGGGCCCTGAACCTTGTCACGGCTCTCGCCCTTGATGGTGGCGCCCAAATTGATGAACATGTCCAATGCCATGATGCTCTCCTGAAATGTTACCCAAATTGGGCGTTAGATACTGCAAAAAGCGCCCTCTCTGAGAGCGCCCCCAGCCATGCAGCCGACCGGGGAAGGTTGAAACCTGAGCTGTTGTTTATCCCTTGACCGACGGCAGCTTGGAGACCAAGCGCAGCGAGACGGTCAGGCCTTCAAGTTGGTAATGGGGCCGCAGGAAAAACTTGGAGCTGTAATAACCCGGATTGGCCGGATCTTCCTCGACCACGACCTCTGCCGCAGCCAAAGGCTTCTTCGCCTTGGTCTGCTCGGAGGAGTTGGCCGGATCGCCGTCGACGTACTGCATGACCCATTTGGTCAACCAGGCTTCGACTTCGGCACGTTCCTTGAACGAACCGATCTTGTCGCGCACGATGCACTTCAGGTAATGCGCAAAGCGGCAGGTGGCAAACAGGTAAGGCAGGCGGGCAGCCAAGTTGGCGTTGGCGGTCGCGTCCGGGTCGTCATACTCGGCCGGTTTGTGCAGCGACTGCGCACCGATAAAGGCCGCAAAGTCGCTGTTCTTGCGGTGGACCAAGGGCATGAAACCATTTTTAGCTAACTCGGCCTCGCGACGGTCTTCGATCGCGATTTCGGTCGGGCATTTCATGTCCACGCCGCCGTCATCGGTCGGGAAGCTGTGTGTGGGCAGGTTTTGCACCGCGCCACCCGACTCGATACCGCGAATCCGCGTGCACCAACCGTTCTCCTTGAAAGAGCGGTTGATATTGGTCGCCATCGCATAGGCGGCATTCGCCCAGGTGTACTTGCCGTGATCGGCCGAGCCGGTGTCTTCTTCGAAATTGAAGGCTTCGACCGGATTGGTCTTGGCACCGTAAGGCATGCGCGACAGGAAGCGAGGCATTGCCAGGCCGATGTATTTGGAGTCTTCCGACTCACGCAGCGAGCGCCAGGCGGCATATTCGGGCGTGGTGAATATCTTCGTCAAGTCGCGCGGGTTGGCCAACTCTTGCCACGAGTCCATTTGCATCAAGGTCGGCGAGCCGCCGGTGATGAAGGGCGCATGGGAAGCAGCGGCAATCTTTGCCATCTCGGACAGCAGCTCCACATCGGGCGCACTTTGGTCGAAGTGATAGTCACCGACCAGGCAACCGAAAGGCTCGCCGCCGAACTGACTGAACTCTTCGGCATAGATCTTCTTGAAGATCGGGCTTTGGTCCCAGCTGGTGCCCTTGTAGCGCTTGAGCGTCTTGCCCAACTCCGCCTTGGAGACGTTCATCACCCGGATCTTCAGCGACTCATCGGTCTCGGTGTTATTCACCATGTAATGCAGACCGCGCCAAGCGCCTTCGAGCTTTTGGAAGTCTTGGTGGTGCAAGATCAAATTGATCTGCTCCGAGAGCTTCTTGTCGATGGCGGCAATCATCGCCTCGATCGAAGCGACGGTGTCGCTGCCGATCAGCGCGGTCTGGCTCAGCGCTTGCTGGGCCAAGGTCTGTACCGCTTGTTCGACCGCGCTTTTTGCTTCGTCGGACTTGGGCTTGAATTCTTTTTGCAGCAACGAAGCGAGGTCGCTGCCTTCCATCGCAACGCTGGCCAGCGCGGCAGATGATTGGGAGGCTTGGGAGTCGGCCATCTATTTCTCCAGTACTTTTATAAAGGTTTGCGGCAGAAGGTCGGCGGCGACTCAGGCGTCAGCCGGCTTGGCGGACGAAGCGAGCGCACCCAGCAAGGCTGGATCGTTGATCAACTTGCCGATCAACTCTTCGGCGCCGCCCTTGCCGTCCATATAGGTGACCAGGTTTTGCAATTGCTGGCGCGCGTCGAGCAGCTTGCTCAGCGAATCCACCTTGCGAGCCACGGCGTCGGGCGTGAAATCATCCATGCTGTCGAAGGTGATGTCGACGCTCAGATTGCCTTCGCCGGTCAGGGAGTTCGGCACTTGCATGGCCACACGCGGCTTCATCGCCTTCATACGGGCGTCAAAGTTGTCGACATCCACCTCCAGAAACTTGCGGTCCGCCACTGGTGCCAAGGGATCGGCCGGGTTACCGGACAGATCGGCCATCACGCCCATCACAAATGGGAGTTGAATTTTTTTCTCGGCGCCGTAAACCTCGACGTCATATTCAATCTGAACCCGTGGTGCGCGATTGCGCGCGATGAATTTTTGGCTGCTACTCATTCCAAGCTCCTGTGCGACGGTGAAGAATTACAAAATAGAAAAAAACTAACCATTGAAACAGTGGTGAATCATCACTATTCAGGGTTATCAATGCTGTAAGGGTCGACCCCAACCAAACCAGCGACGCCAGGCAGCGCATCGGGGGCCAGCATCTTCATCAATTGCAAGAAATTCTGGTTGATCAACTGACTACCTCGGCGCAAGAAAAGCTGCGCCGGACTGGCGGGTTCTGCACGCTCCAAATACTCGCAAACCATGGCAATGGCTCGTATCGCATCTTCACGCGAGTTCACACTTCCGGATAAACCTTTTTTGCTCGAAACGGCGGCAGGGCCACCGACCTGATCGCCGCCGTTTTCACCTGCGGATTCGTCGCTTGTGACCTCGGCCTCCACTTCGACAGGGAGGCAAGAAAGCACGCCATTGGCCAAAACGTAGAGCGGCCGCAAATCAGGCGCCAACTCGGAGCCGAGCGCTTCATTCAGCAAGGACATCAATTGGCGCGTTTGCGCAAGCGCCTCCTGGCAACGGATCCGCAAGCCGTCTTCTTTGCCCCCAGCCGCAGCCATCATCTGGCTGACTTGCCCCTGGCTCATCACTTCTTCATCGCTGCGGGCTGGAGCAAGTCCAAGTGCGACTTCTACCGAGCGCACGCTCAGCACGCCGATGCTGCGATCTTCTATCAACAAGGATGCCCGCAAATCCCCCAGCAAGCCCTCGTTCTCGCGCAACAAGGTCAAGGCATTGACTCGCGCATAAGGATCGCCATCATCAGGATCCGGCAAGGGATGGACATGGGCCCACTGCGTGCCAATCAAGCCGTGCAGCAATTTCAAGCCAACAGGCAACGCGCCATAACCCTGCATATGCAGGCACCCACGCAGCCAAGTAATAGCCACCCGCAGATCGCGCGAGCGGTCCATCAACGCTTCGGCCATAGCGACCACATTGCGCCAGACGGGCGCCTCCGCTGGCCCGAATTGAGACTCAGGCTTGCCCGCGGCGGCCTGCGTCAAAGCCAGAAATTCATTGTCATACTCAAGGTCGGGACCGCAGGGCGCGGCTTCGTCCGAAATGGGCAACAGCCACTCGTCGACCTTGTTTCCCATAGCTTCGAAATCACTCATCAATGATGCGCTCACTAGGTTTATTGGGCGAAGCTTTGAGCTGAGTCAATAAAGTTGTACGGCTCAACTGAGGTGCACTTTAAGGCAAGAAGATGCCGGTGAACATTAAGTTTTTCTAAAAATCCATGGGCGGGAAAACACCATGTTCTTTATCAAAAAAACCAGGCTGTAGAGCCTACGGTGAAAGAGTGACAGCTTAACAAGACGAAAAAAATGGCGCACCGCAACGATGCTCTCCCGAGCAACGCCAAGGCGCGCGGCACTTGCACCTGAAGTTGCGGCCCATGCCGCCTACCCCGCTTCGCTCGCGAAGCAGTTCAGCGAACTATTTCGACGCCGAACTGCGCTGCGCCGTAATCGCCGCAGTCGCTCGCCGTGCAATTGCCGCTGCTGCCCAGCAACAGCGACGAAGCGGCATTGCCATTCGCCTTCGCCGCGATATTCAGCGCAAGGGCAAGAGCTGCGGCCGTCTCGCCGGTCGGCAGCTTCAGCAGCATCTCGTCCCTTTCCTTGCTCAGTTGGCTGTAGTCACGCGGGTGCGCGCTGACGATCACCAAAAACCGCTGCGGGCCAGGCGGCTCGGCGGGCTTTAGCGCCCAACTGCGCTGTGGCAAGGCCAAAGTTTGGCCACCCTTGATGCGATTATTGGGCGCTTGTGGGCTGGGGAATATCAATGACAATGAGCCGTCTTGTTCCAGCATCAGTACATTGATAAAACCATCGCGTGCGGACTTGACACTAAAGCCAAGAAAATCTTTCTCGATTTGAAACTGCGGTTTGCTGCTCACCGCTTCGACCGCGAAGCCCGCCGTTTGGCCCTGAATGATCTTCTCGAACTCTTCGCGCGCATCCCAACTGGCAGGAGCAGCGGCGACCAAGGCGGTTGTTGGGGCAAGCTCGGGAGCAGCAAGCTTGGCCGATTCCTTGGCGCCGGGCGGCGTGACAATTGGCTTGCTTGGGCTGTTGAACATATAGGCGCCGCCTGCCGCTGCCAGCAGCACGAACCCCAAGCCCACCCAGAGGCCCTTGCTGCCTCCCTTTTCAGGCTCGGCCTGGGCGGCTCGGGGCACGGACGACTGTGCCAAAACATGAACAGCTGGACTGCCGAATTGGGTGGCCTCGTGTGCCGAGGCATCGAACCGGCTTTGCGGCCGTAAAGCCTCGGCATTTGCCGCCTCGCCAAGCCCCAACTCAATCCGCATTTCTGCAATCGAAGCCGTACGGTCTTCGGGTCGCACCCGCAAAGCACGGTCAATGGCTTGCAAGAACCGTTGGCTGTAGCGACCGGCGGCCGATTGCTCCAACGGCACATAGCTGTCGCTCATCAAGCGGCCAACCGATGTCGGTGGTGTGCGCCCCATGATGGCGAAATGCACCGAGGCCGCCAAGGCGTAGACATCGGTCCAAGCGCCCTGCTTCATATTTGGCGCTTCCGCATATTGCTCCACCGGCGCGTAGCCGGGTTTGAGGATAACGGTCAAAGCCTGCGTCATGTCGCCGATCACACGACGGGCCGCGCCGAAGTCCAGCAGCAAGGGCTTCTGGCTCTGGCCCAGCAGAATGACGTTGTCCGGAGCGATGTCGCGGTGAAAGCAGCTTGCGGAGTGGATGACGGCCAGCGCCTCGGTCAACGGCGCCAACAAGGTCATCAGCCACTGCTCGTCGGGCGGTGCACCCATTTCTCGCAATTTGTCTTTCAGCGTGATGCCTTCGTAAAAGGGCATCACCATATAGGCGGTGCCATTGGCTTCCCAAAAGCGGTAGACCTTGACCAAGGAAGGGTGGTCAAACGAGGCCAGCAACTTGGCCTCGTTCACAAAACTCTTGAGACCGGCCTCGAACGTATCTCTGTGGCGGGCCGACTTGACCTGAACCTGCGTATTGCCGACCCGTGCCGACAGCGCCGAGGGCATGTATTCCTTTAGCGCAACTTTGCGCTCAAGCGAATGGTCCCAGGCCAGGTAGACGATGCCGAAGCCACCCTCACCCAACACGCCGGTCAACTCGAATTCGCCCACGTAGGTGCCTATGGGCAAAGCGTTACCACTTTCTCCTGCACTCGAGGCCGCGCTATTGCTGCTTGAGGCTGACGCGGCGGCCGCGGCGATGGAGCTTACTGAGGGCATGACGGTCGCCTGAGCAGGCGGCGTAACTGCAGCCATTTGAGGCACCGCGATTGTTGGCTCGTCATTCAAGCTTGGGCGAATGACGGTGCGGTCGTCGTCAGGAGTCTGGCTGCTCATGGCGTGCTTTTTGTTCCCTATGTAAGTCCTGGCGCTGGAGATCCGCGCAGCGACAATTCGGCGGAAATTTCT
Source organism: Roseateles oligotrophus (assembly GCF_025717515.1). Taxonomy (GTDB): domain Bacteria; phylum Pseudomonadota; class Gammaproteobacteria; order Burkholderiales; family Burkholderiaceae_C; genus Paucibacter_A; species Paucibacter_A oligotrophus. The sequence continues at coordinate 447,854 of NZ_JAJIRN010000005.1, read as the reverse complement.
GGCCTATCAATAACTATTGTCGCGCGCAATGAGCTGTATTGCGGTGGCGTCAAACCGTACAAGTAACAACGAACTCTCACGGCCATTCCCTCCCCTGCTGGGTTGTTCAAATTTGATCCCATATGCCAAGCATGCCCACAGCAAAAATATTTCCTGCCCACCCTTTTGAACGACACCATGAAGCAATTGCTTGATTCAAAATGCAGCCAATAGTAAATGGTCGGTTGAAGGACGAGCAGAGAGTCGAAACTCAGCCGGATTCAACCGCGCAGGATAAGCCCAAGACCGCGGCTTCATTCGCGGCCAGGTGCCCTTGTTCGGCATTTTGTTTTTCTTGATCGGACTTGAAGCACCCATGAAACCAACAACCCTGAAACTGATATTTACGTCCTTGCTGATCAGCCTTGGCGGCACGAATGTAGCGGCGCAAACTGCCAACAAGCAAGCCAATTCCGCGCTTCTGAGCGGGCCACAGCTAACGGAGGAGGCCTTGATTGATGCATTGGCGGTCGACTCGTCCGAGGTCTCCGATGGCGCAGCCAAGACCAGAGGTTTTCGTCCTGTCAAACCCGGTGATGTCTCTAAACCGGTCAATCCCAATGCTGGCAAAGCCAATCTCCAAGTGACGTTTGAGACTAATTCGGCGACCTTGACGCCAGAATCCAGAGGCACTTTGGACATGTTGGCCCGGGCAATGCAATCGGATCGGTTGGCCGGCTTTTCGTTCAATGTTGAAGGACATGCCGACGCGCGAGGTGATGCAGACAGCAATTTGAAGCTTTCGCAGTTGCGCGCAGAGTCGGTAGCCAACTATTTGGTCGCAGCGCAGGGCTTGCTGCCTGAGCGCTTGAATTCAGTCGGCAAGGGCTCATCCGAGCCGCTAAACAAGGCCCGTGTCGATGCGCCAGAAAACCGCCGGGTCACCATCGTGACCGTCAAGAACTGATTGCTTGCCTCGGGTAATGCTGGGGAGGCTAGCGTTGCTACCGCCATGCCCGGGCTGCCAAAGTTGCAAGGTTTGCTGCTTGCATTGAACGGTGTTGACGAGTGAATTGCCCGACCCGCATAACTACGATTGGCGACTGATGTCAACTGCCCCAGTTCCACCCAAAAGCAGTTCTGGCGCAGATCTTCCCCCCAGGGCCCGCCCGAAACGGGGTGCGCGTCGACGCAGCAGCAACAAGCCGCCCTATGCACTGCCCACAAGAGCCCGCAACGCGGCGCCGCAGCGCCGTCTGGTATGGATTGGTTTGGGCTCGGCAGCGCTGCTCTTTGGCATGATGCTGTGGTGGGGGCTGAGCCGATCTAGCCCCAACAGCTTGGCAACTCCAGATTCAATTCAGGCCGGCACAACAGTTCTAAGCGCGGGCATCAAAGCCGAATCAGAGACAGCCCCGAGCTCAAAGGCCCCGCTTGCCCGTTCTGTTACGCAAAGGCCAACAATTGAGACCGCTTCGGTTGAGCAGTTGCTAGCTGGCGGCGACAAGCCCGGCGCTTGGCGCATAGCCCGATTGCAAGGCAATGCAGCGGTGCTGGTGATTGAGTTTCCGAATCTGCTGGAGCAAGGGTTGAGCTTCAACCGAGCCGCCGCCTATATCGAAAAAAGCCGTAGCACGCGTGACCGAGTTTTACCCGACATTGACTTGGCCGAACTGGTGAAGCAGTCCGGCGACACCGCCGAGACTTTCTATTTTGGTCACGACTACACGGGCGCGCAGATGCGGCAGTTCTTTGCTCAGGCGAAGAAGCAAGACATAGTTTTGAACACACAAGAGTTGCGGCTGCGCGCGCTTTTATTGGCGGCCAAGGTTCTAGACGAAGGCCGATCAAAATCAAACGGAGCGAACACCCTGCATGCTCCGGGGCAGCAAGCGGTCATCAGTTTCAGTGCCTTGCAGTTCGATGATCCTGCGACAAAGGCCAATGAAGGAGTGGATGCCGTACGGCGAGAGTCGACGCTGCGACATGAACTGAGTCACGGCGAGTTTTTCACGCGACCGGCCTATCAAAAACAAAGCTGGAAGTTTTGGCAAATGAGCCTGAGTAAGGCCGAGCGGGCGATGTTTCGTCGCTTGCTGGCCGGCATGGACTACGACTCCAACAATGAGCTTTTGATGGTCAACGAAACCCAGGCCGTGCTGATGCACACCCCTGATACGCGAGCCTTTGATGCGAGTAACCTGGGCGTAACGCCTTCGCAATTGCAAGACTTAAGGTCGCGCTTTGAGCGCAGCCGTTGAAAGAGTCGAGGGAGCATTGCTTAGGACAAAGCCTTTATGCGAGAGCTTGACACTGCATCCGTCAAAAGGGTTCGGTCGCCTTGCCGGTTGAGAGCAAAGCCCCACAAGAGCGTGGCAAACCCTTGCACACCTTCCAACGCGCAGGCACTTGCGCCGCGCCGGCATACCAATATGAACGCCCCCATGCTCGGGCACCCCAAAGCTGCAAAGCTTCACCGGCGATCTGCCCCGCCCCATCCAACTCGCTCGTCAATTCGACTAATTCACCGGGCTCAAGCGAATGAAGTTCCGCAGACTTCCCCGACTCAGCTGCGTGAGCATTCGGAGTCAACGCAGCCAAGCTCGCAAGTTCGGCTTCCAGGCGTTCGGCGCTCCAATCGTCTTGCAAGGCATCGGCAGCCAAGTCATCCAGACGCCCCAGTTCCTGCCACAGTGCTTGCAAAGCATGCAAAGTCACCGGCGCTTGCGTCATTGCCCGCACCAGCGTGAACGGGAAATAGCGGCCGACACGGTCCACCGACGGCATCAGCACGCCCGCCCAGGCTTGTTCACCCAAAGCGCCAGGCAAACAACCTGGCATCAAGAGGAAGCGCCAAGTCGGGCTGATCAGATAGGCATCCAGCCATGTGGCGGGGTCACGTTCTCGCAGGCTCAACATGCCTTCGACTAACCAGTTATCCCAAAGCTCGATGAAGGCCGGATCCAGGCGCCGAGAGGCAAAGTCACCCAGGGCGGGCAATTTGCCGTACCAAGCTGGCAAAGGTGCAAGCACGGTCACAAGCCCGCCGGGCAACGGAACTGTTTGACTTCCTTCAATTGGAAGGGGTTGAAAACGCTGGCCGCGATGACGTCAACCCGCGCTTTCTTGCCGTCCACAACGATAGGAATACTGAACTTTTCGGGCACCGCCGAAGGCTCGATGCCGAAGCGATCGAACAGGCGGAACAAGGCCCAAGGCCCTTCAAACAGGATCGGAGTCGCCGCACCTGCCGCGCCACTGCTCAGCTTGATCTGTGCCGCCACCCGCTGGCTGGGCCAAGCGACGCTGATGGACTGACCGCCCGCTACGAGCTTTTGGACTTGGCCGTCCACATCGAGTTGCAGCTCCTTTAGCGCCGGGTCCATCTCGGCCACGCGCAACTCGATCTTCATGGCCGGCTGTTTGCCGCCGCTGCGGAAGAAAACCTCACGAATGCGTGCCGCCTTTTGGAACTCGGCCAGCGCGGCCGCCGCAACCGGTTTGCTGCCATCTGCCAGAGGCTTGTAAGTCCAGTTGACGGCCGAGGTGTCGACCAGATTCAACAAGCGGCGCTGGAAAAAATCGTCCATCAAGCCGCCGCCGCCAAACAGCTGGCCAAAGTCTTCCGGCAGGACATCGGCTCTTGCACCGCTGGCAAAGGGGTAGCGTCCGTTGATGGCCCGCATGCAGAACTCGGAGATCGGTTTGAGTTCGGCCGACAAGCCCTGAATCTCGGCCCCGCGGCTTTGATTGGCACCGGCATCGGCCAATTGCTCGAGCATTGCGCGGATCGGTTCGGGTTGCTGGCCCGCCGCGGCCTTGACCTTTTCGGCCGCGCCGCCGGGGGGCGGTGGCGACTTGCTCTTTTGCGCCGCGTCGACGGCACTGAGCTGGGTGTACAGCTCATTGAACATTTTCAGGGTGTCATCGATCGGTGCCGGCTGCCCCGTCACCTGGCGGTGAATATTGGCAAAGTGATCATCGACCATGCGTTCCAAGGGGCCGCCCGCGCCGCTCGAATCCGCTGGCGCCGCGCCGGCCAGGTTGGCGGCCTCGCTCTTGGCCTGGGCGGCCAATTTATCCAAGGCGTTGCCGGCACCTGCCGGCGGCACCAACCTTGTTTCCGCCGTCACCCCGCGCATATAGGCCGCCAAGGGCGAATCAACCGCCGACAGGATTCGCGCCGCCGCGATGCTGCGCTCCAAGCCGGCCAACTTGACCAAGCGCACATCGGCGAGGAACTTGTCCCAGGTCTTGATGTAGTCCTCGAAATAGAGCCTGCGCACCTTGTCGGTCAGTTGCGTCCCCACCGCGAGGTCTTTCAGTCGGGCGGCATCGTTCTTGATACCCAAGACCCAAGGCTCCTCCTGCGCCAGTTTCAAGGTGGTCTTTTGCACCGCCGGCTTGATCAATTTCTCATAGCCCTGCTTGGTGTAGAGGCCCGACACCCCCTTGGTCAATGGCTCTCCGCTATTGCGCATGAATACCTGCGCCGCGTTCGGCCCACCTGCCGCCGCCGCACTGAACTCGGGAATTTCGCCCGGCCGATATTGGCGTTTGATGCGGCTGTAGACGCGGTACTCCAGCGGGAAGGCCACCAGCATGTCTCGCACGTTGGCCACCAAGGCCTCATCTTTGGCGACGGCCGGGCGCAACGGCCCGAGGGCCAGCAAGGCATCCAAATGGGCATCCAGCGCTTGACGCTGCTCGGGCGCCATGCGGGCGTAGTTCTGATCCCAGTCCACCGTGATCCAGGCGCGCAGCGTTGCTGCGTCGAATTGCTCCGGCAGGTGCAACATCAGATAGGTTTTGAGTGCCTCATAGGCCGATTCAAGATTGTCTTTGGACGCCGAGCGCAGGCGTTCCTCAAGGCGACGCGCGACGCGTGGCATTAATGCTGTTTCAAGCAGACGGGCATAGGCCAGTTGCGCCGCCGCGTCGAGCTTGTCGCCTTGATACAGGCCCAGGCCATTCAACAAGGGCGGATCGGCAAGCTCGAAGCTCTCGCCATGAGCAACGCTGCGCAGCTGCGTCAACACGTCCGGCAAGGGCGTTACGTCGGCCGTATTGGCCGGCGGCAGCGCGTCCAGCGAGGCCTTCAAGGCCGGCAATCTCTCGATCACCTGGCTCGCGTAGTCCAGATTGCGGGAGCGGCTGACCAGCCATCCGCCCAGCATCGCCACCGAAGCCAGACCGATGAAGCCAAAGGCCGCGCCGCGCAGCAGAAGGCGGCGCCGCACAGCGCTTGCCGACACGGCACCCAGGCCACGCTCGGCGAACACGACGTCGCGCAGCAAGCGATGCAGGAAGAAGCTCTTGCCGCGAGCGCCGGGCGACGCAGCGCGCGCGTCGATGCCGAAAGAGCGGCCCAAAGCGCCCATCACGCGGTCTATCGGTGAGCCCTCTTGCGTGCCGCTGGTGAAGTAGACGCCGCGCAGCAGCGGCGCGGCCTCGAGCTTGCCGCCACCCGAGACCACCAGGCGCAAAAAGTCGGCCAGCACCGCTTGCAGCGCGGCAAACTCCTGCGGGAAGGCAAACATCGCATTGCGTCTGAGCACATCTCGCTCGCCCTCAAGGCGGTCGACCAATTGCTCGACCAGACGCTTTTGCAACTGCTGATAGAGCGATCCGAAGTCGCGCAGCGGATCATCCGTTGCAGCGCTCGCGCTGTCGAAAGTAAAGCCCCAGACCTGGTCCCGTTCTTCCTTGCCCAGGGACTCAAAACTTTCGTTGAAACCACCGATCAGGTCGGCCTTGGTCACCAGCACATAGACCGGCGCGCGCACGCCGAGCTTGGTCTGCAGTTCTTGCAAACGGGCACGCAGCTTGGCGGCATGTTCCTGGCGCTCGGTCGGCCCCTGCTGCAGCAGGTCCTGGATGTTGACGGTCAGCAGCACGCCGTTGATCGGTTGGCGCGGGCGCGTCTTCTTCAGCAGAGACAAGAAGTTATCCCAGGCGCTGGCATCGACGTCGCGGTCGCTTTCCTGCGTCGCATAACGGCCCGCCGTATCGATCAAAACAGCGTCCTGAGTGAACCACCATTCACAGTTGCGGGTGCCGCCGACGCCCTTGACCGAGCCAAGATTCGCCCCCTTGGCATTGTCGGCAAGCAAAAACTGCAGGCCGGCATTCATCAAGGCGGTGGTTTTGCCGGAGCCGGGTGCGCCGACAAACATATACCAGGGCAGTTCGTACAGATATTGTTCCCCGCCCCACCAGGAGCGGCCGGCCGTGGCCTTCAGGCGCTGGCCGGCATCGGCAAAGCGTTGCGCCAAGACCTGCGCCTCTTTGTCGCTGGCCGAGGGGCCAGCGCCCAAACCTGCCAACAAAGCGGTGTTTGTCTTGCGCCGCTGCCAGGAAACCCAGGCCAGGCGGCCGAGCCAAATCGACCAGATCAGCAGCAGCACGATCACCCGAACCCAGACGCCGCCCAGGGGTGCCGCCTGGCCAACGGAGATCATCGGGCCCAGCCACCAGATCATTGCCGACAAGGCCAAGAGGGCCAGCGTGCCGAGCACCGCAGGGCTCAACAGCCATTGAAAAAATCGCTTCATAGATAAATTCCTTGCCTTGAACCAGCGGCTTGCGGGCAATCGGTGAAAGTCATGGCGTGCATGATGTGAAAGGGCCGTGCCTCAGTCCGGCGCGGCCACCGTCAGCGCAATCTCGACCCGACGATTGCGGGCGCGCCCTTCGGCGCTGCCGTTGTCGGCCACCGGTTCGGTATCGGCGCGGCCTTCGGCCGTCAAGCGCTCGGGTGCCACCGTGGCGGCCAGCAGGCTGCGCGCACTCTGCGCACGCGCCATCGACAAATGCCAGTTCGATTGAAAGCGCAGCGAGCGAATCGCCTGGTTGTCGGAGTGGCCGCTGATCAGAATCCGCCCCGGCACCTGATTGAGCGCCGCCGCTATGCGTCCGAACAATGGCGTGGCCCTTGCTACCACGTCCGCACTGCCCGAATCGAACATGGTGTCGCCCAGCACCGTGACGACAGAGCGGTCGGCAAAGTCCTTCACCTGCACCGCCCCCGCATCGATATCGGCCTGCAGCAACTGAGTCAGGCGCGGCGCCGGCGAAGCGGCAACCGGCGGCGGGGGCGCCGCCGCAACTGCTTTTGCTTGCAAGCCATGCAGCGCGCTGAAGGCCTGATCCGTCTGCGCGCTCAGGCTCAAACGCATGGCGATGAAGATGATCAGCAAGAGCAGCGCGGCAGCCACCGCCACGACCCAAGGCGCGATGCCGTCGCGCAGGCGTTTAGGCGCTTCTTGCACGCCTTGCCATTGAGTCGACAGGGTCCGCTCGGCGGGCCCGGACAGCTGACGCAACATCTGCGCCAGACGTTCGCGCACGCTGTCGAGTTGGGCGTGGCCATTGTCCAAAACCTTGTAGCGCCCTTCGAAACCCAGCGACATGGCCATATAGACCAGCTCCAACAAATTGCGGTGCTGGGCCGGGCTTTCGGCCAGGCGGGTGAGCAACTGAAAGACCTTTTCGCCGCCCCAACTCTCGTTGTGAAACTGCACCAGCAAACTCTGCGCGCCCCAAGCCCCTGCCCCTCCCCAAGGCGTGCTGGATGCCGACTCGTCCAGCAAGGTGCACAAGATATAGCGCGCCGCGACGACTTGTTCATTGGGCAGGTTTTGTGCCCTGGCCGCTGATTCAAAACGCTTGATGGCTTCGCCCAAGGAGGCCCGTAAAGCCTGAGGATTAGGTTGGCGGGGCATCGCGCGCAAGCGGGGGGCCGCCGCCAGCAAGGGCGCGGCAGCTTGAACCAGCGGATTCAAACTGGCGTGATCGGGCAAGTCGGCAAATCCGACCAAGCCGGGCGGGCCGCCATCAAAACTCGCGGCGCGCGGCTGGCCGGCGCTCGCCGATGCTGACGTAGGCGCTGCGGATGCGGGCGCGCCGGGCTCTGCTCGGGCTCGGTTGCCGCTCGGCTTGATGATGGTGCGATCAGATTCGAAGGCAGCGAAAGGATCGTGGTCTGGTTCGCTCATCACTGCTCCTTAAGCGCGAATGGCCCAGAATTCCAAAGCCAGGCCAGGGAAGTCGCCGGCAATATGCATGGCCAGGCCGCCCGACGTTTCGAGCTGCTTCCACAACTCGTTGCCACGTGTTTCCAGCTCGAAATAGGTGAAGCCGGCGTTGTACGGAATCTGCCGGGGTGCAACCGGCATGGGCCGCAGCATGACACCGGGAAGTTGCAAATTGACCAAGTCGCGGATCCGTTCGGCCGGGCCGATCTTGACCTGTGTCGGGAAGCGGGCCCGCAACACCTCGCCCGGCATTTGAGCATTGACCGCCAACACAAAACTGGCGCTGCGCTGCAATTCCAGGTCCGGGATGATGGCCACGCGGATGCCGAATTTACGGTCCTGCAACTCGATCGGAATGGCGGTTTGCTCCAGCACCATGGACAGTGACTGACGCAGATCGGCCATCACCGCGCGGAAGCAGCCGGCCAGATCGTCGTGCCGATACTCCGGATAGACGACCGGCCGACGCTGCTCCCTAAAGGTGGACAGGTCGCCCGCCAACTCCAGGCATTGCTCGTACAAGCGTTCGGGGTGCAAGACCGGCAAACGCTGCAGATGGGCGAACAGCGGTTGCTGCCGATTGACCGTCTGCAGCAACAAAAAGTCGGCAATCTCGCCAACGCCGGCCCGCCCGGGTTGCACCAGCCTTGCGGCCAAGGCCTCACCGCGCTGATGCAGCATGCCGTGCACCTCGCGCAGATAGCTGTCCAGCACCATATGAGCCGGCGCATGCAACATTGGCGGCACATAGTTGTTGTCTAAAACGACCCGGCCATCGGCACGCCGCTCAATGATGCGGGCCAGGCCCAAGGTGGCATAACCCTCACCCGCATCGCGCTCCAGCATCAGGCGCAGATTCAACCGGCCGATTTGCAGGGGAGCTTCGCGCAGGCTGGCGGCATGGCTGTCGGCCGCCTCGATATCGATGGCACGAAAACGCGGGGGCATCGCGGCCTCGCTGACCTCCACATCGCTCTCGGCCACGCCGGGGCGCGCGAAGGGCACGGCCAGCACCACGATCTGGTCGCGGGCATCCGCCGGCACTTCAAAAGCCAAGGGCGCCGGATCATCCGCAGGCACCGAAAACACCAAGCCATCGGGCAGCACACCACGACCGCTATTGAGCGCAATGCGGCCTTGCAACAGCGCGGCGTCGTCGACCTGCAGCGAGGCAAAACCCCAAGCCCACGCGACGAGCGCGGCCACGCGCCCGTCCATCTGGCGAGAGACATAGCGATCTTGCTGTTGGAAATGCTGCGGCTGGAGGAACATGCCCTCCGTCCACATCACTTTGTTATGCCATGTCATAGAAAGACCCGATCGGTTTGGGGTTTAGGCTTGTTCGCAAGGCCTGTCATGGAATCATCTCGGTGAACTGACCTGGGTTGACAATCTTGATCACACCGCCCCAGGCGCATGCCAAGGTGGAGGTGTTGTTGAGGGCGGGCATGCCGGCGACCAGCAAGGTCGATGACCCGGGCGCCCATGGCGCGGGCGTCATCGGCACGCAAGGCATCGGGGTTAGCACGCCAAGCGCTGCGGCGGTGGCCGCAGCCACGGTCGGATTGGACGGGCTCTGGCACATGCCAAAGGGAGGGATATTCATGAACGGCTTGTTGTCCATGATATTGCCCGCCGGCTTGAAGCTGGTCAGCACATTCTTGGGCGTCGCATTGAAGACCGATGGGGCCATGCCCATCATGCACATCATCTGTGCGCCGGTGCAGGTGTGAATGGGCATGAGCTTGATCCCTTTCGTTTCAAGTAGCACCGACCCAGACGGTCAGCGCGGTGAAATTATCGTGACTTGCCTTGTGCTGGGCCAGACGGCGCACTTCCTTGCCCAATGTTTCCAGCCAGGCTTGCTGAGTGCTCGCTTCGGCCAGCGTGCGCTCCAGCAGATCGTCATCGAGGTATTCCCAGATGCCGTCGGTACAAAGCAAAAACACATCATGCGCTTGAACGGCTTGATCGCCATCGCCACTGCTGAGCTCCAGCGCGTCGTCGGGCAGGCCCATCGCGGAGCGCAGCTCACTGCGCTTGGGATGACTGCTCATCTGATCGGCCGTCAAGATGCCGGCATCGACCAGCGCCTGCACCATGCTGTGGTCTTTGGTACGCCGCACAATCCGACCGCCACTGAACCAGTACAAGCGTGAGTCTCCAACATGGGCCCAATGCGCGCTTGCGTTGTCCAGATCCAGGACCAGGCTGACCACCGTGCTGTGCATGTCTTGACGCTCGGTGCCGGGCTCGCGTTGTGCCCGCAACAACTCGTTAGTTCGACGCATCAAGGCGGCCAAGGCCGCGCCGTCATGCGAGGGCTGGCGGGCAAACAAGCCGATCAATTCTTGCACCACCAGCTTGGACGCCACATCGCCGCCGCCATGGCCGCCGGCGCCATCGGCCAGCACACAGCAAAGCTGGCTCGGCGACTGCCAATGGCCGCAAGCGTCTTCGTTATAGCTCCGCCCACCGCGATCGGTCAGCAGCGCCACGGTGTACTTCAGGCCGACACTCATGGCTGCCTCGGCTCTGCGGCCAGGCGATCCAATTGATCCTCATAGGCGTCCAAAAATGCCTGCCCGAACAGATCCTCGAATTCATCCTGCGCCTCGCTCGACAGCTGCGCAAAGAGCTCTTGAAACAAATCCCAGAGGCGCGCTTTTCGCAGCGCCGGCAGCAGTGAACTTATTGCCGAACGTTGCGTCAACTCCCCCTCAAGCCGTTGCGGATTGAAACGCTGCAGCACGCCCTCAAGGGCCGAGCGCATACCCGCCATGACCGCCAATTGGTGGGCCCGCAAGTCATCAAACGCGTCACGCATGGCGGGTTGGGCCTCCATAAAGCCAGGCAAGGGTGGCGCCAGCAAATACTGCAATGCCACCTCGGCCGAAGGAGAGAATTTCAAAGGATTGTTCTCGCGCGCCACGATCATCGTCATCTCGGCGCGCATTTCACGTTTCACGGCGGCACGCGCCACCAGCAATTCGACCGAGCCCCGCGTTGCTTCGCGCAACAGCTTGCCGATCAAGCGCATCAAATCGGGCGTCAAGGCCTCAATGCGCAGGCCCGGCGAACCCAGGCCGTCCAACAAGGCACTCAACAAGGCGAGCTCGCCTGAGGCGGCCGTGGCGGGTGCGGCGTTTGCCGACGTTGGCGCACAAGCTTCTGTCTGTGTCCGAGAGCTTGCAGGCGCGGGTGCGGGTGCGGGTGCGGCGCTTGAGGCGGGGCTATAGGCAGGTTCGGGCCTGGGCTTGGGCCGGCTGATAAAGCTTGGCACGGTGTGCGGAACTTCGCCGGCAGGCTCTTGCCAGGAGAACACCGCCCCGGCCGGCGGCACGGAGACTGGCGCCGGCGCCGGCGCCGGTGCGGTCGGCACCTGCATCTGCGCGCGAATTTGCGGCATTGCGGCATTGAGCTCAGAGCCATGATTGCCAAGCGACGCCCCACCGATGACGGCTTGGCGCGATAGCGACTGCAGCGGGTCGGCATGGGCGGCTGTATTCGCCGGCAGGGCCGCTGCGGGCAAGGCGCCAAATGGATCGGCTGAGGTCGAAGCCGGACCCAGACCAAACATTGCGTCCAAGGAATCGGGCGCAGCAGCACCGAGCTGAAGATCACCAAACCCAGGGCCAAACGGCTTGGTCAGACTGTTCGGTGCCGTTGGCGCAGACTGTGATTCGTTCGTTGGGTGGCTGGCGAAGGGATCCCAATCGTCGGGTATTTGCCCTGGCGCGTAGTTCACCTGCTGAACCGGCCCGGGCGCTTGAGCGGGCGCATAGGCCGCAGCAGGGGAAGGCGCAAAGCTCATTGGCTGCGGCGCCGCCAAGCCGCTGCCGATATCCCCAAACAAGTCCGCAAACGGGTCGCTACTGGCTCGCGAAGTGGCCGCCAGCGCAGCCGATACCGAGAGCAAATAGCCTCCAATTTGCAACTGATCTCCGGGCTTGAGCGGCTGCTCTACCGCCGGGCCCAGGGTGCGCCCGTTAACCGAGATCGGGTTGCTGCCACTGTCCACGATCACATAGGCCCCGGACCGAAACACGATCCGCGCATGCACCCGGGAAATGCTGCGCTCTGGGTCGGGCAAAACCAACTGATTGTTATCTGCCCGGCCAATCGTGCCGCCCAACTCATCAAAGCTTGCTGCCAAGCCCGTCGTCGGCGCGCCATTGAAGCTGAGCACGGTCAGCAAGATCATGCGAGAACTCCCAAACTCTTGAAAGGCACAGCATAGCGGCAGCCAGCGCCGCAGCGGGAATCATCAAACACTTGAACGAATCCCATCTCAACGCAAGACATAGAACTCGCCGCCTATGGCGGAGACTCTGAGTGGCCACATGATCTGGCCGCCGCCCGCACAAGGGCTGCGCAACAAGGGCAGCCCATCTGGCGCCAAACATTCAAGCAAGCGCCCACCGGCCACGGGCCGCAACAACATCTTGGCCGCAACCGGCAAGCTAGGTTTGAGCGCTTGGGCGCCGTGCAGCTGCAGCAAATGGGCGCGCAGACGGCTGACATCATCGACCAGATTGCGCTGGTAAGCCTGCGCCAATTCTTCCAGGCGCAAGCGCGAGGCCTGAATCAAAGGCTCGGGATTGCCCTTGGCCAAACCCAGCGCAATTTTGAGCAAATAGGCGGCGAGTTCTTCTTTCAAGCCGTCGTTGACGGCGATCACAGGAGCGTCCAGCCAGCGCCAACGCGGAAAGACAATCGGTAGCTCGGCGCGCTGCTGCAAACGTATGGGTGAGCGGTAGACCTCATCGGCCGCCGGTGCCCAGTCGAGGCTCGCCAGCGTGCGGGCATTGGCCGGATGCGCAACGCCGCCCACGCGCGGCAGCAATAAGCGCAGGCTTGCCCCAACCTTGCCGTCGGACAGACAGGGCTCGCCCGCAAGTTCGGACATGGCCGCGCTCCCTCCATCTTGCGCACCCGGGGTCGGCGGGTTGATGGTCAGCGCGATCTCGTTGCCGCCCGCCAGCGTGAATTCATGCACCGGTACGCTCGCCAGCAATTGCTTGCCGCCGACGCGCAGCAAAGGCACGCCGTTGAGCATCGCCTCGGCGCTGCAGCCCACCGCCTCCAGGCGCAACACCAGCAAGCGCTCCATCAGCCCATGCTCCAGTCAAGCAACGTCATGGCCGGCAGCAAGGGCACAAGTTGCTGCGTCTGACCCAGCAAAGGGTCGGTCCATTGCAATGAGGCGGTCACCGCCTCGATACGCAGCCCGATAAACCATTCCCAACCGCTGCCGCCCCTGGAATTGGGCCGTAGACCGGCCTCACCGACCAGCGCGCCCGTCAGCGGCCCGGCCTGCTGCAACAAGCATCCCGCATCGTTGGCAATTGGCTCCAGGCTCAGTTCGAAGGCAAAGCTCCAGCTCACCACGCCGCTCAGCAGCGCCTCGCTCAGAGCCGGCCCTGCCACTTCATGCTGAATCCGTTGCTGCAATGCGGCCTGCCCGGAGCAAAGCAGGTTGATGCGCGTGCGCGAGTCGGCCAACATCAGCTCGCCTCCGAATTCAAGCCGGGCGATGCAGGCTTCCATTTCAATCAGCGCGACCAAGCGCATCAAGGCCCGACCATTCAGCCCGCCGGCGCCGAGTCGCCAACCCCAGGTGCAGGCCATCTTGCCGACCAGCAAACCCAGACTGACCCCAAGGCGAGCATCGCTCAGCCCAGTCGTTTGCTCCCATGCAAGGGCCAGCTTTTGCAGCCCATCGGCGACCGCGCCGTCTAGCCCGAGTTCGAATTGCTGCTGCAAGGCCACACTGTCCTGGGCTTCGCCATCGCGTTCGACCCGGCAGCGACTGATGCCGCGAGCCCAAGCTCTTGCGCCGGGCAGCAAAGCTTGCGGCTGCGTCGGGTCCGGCCGCGCCCGCTGAATCTCCATCCACCATTGCGCCGCCGGCCATGCGTAGACCAGGGTCTGCATGCTCCCGAGTGCCGCGCCTTCATCGCGCAAACCACAAACCGCCAGCTCCAGTTTGTACAGTTCCGGCGAGCTTTCTTCGGCAATCACGCAGCCCGGTCCAGGCAAAGCCGCAGGCTGCTCGCGTGCCAGTACCGGCCAACTGACCGCACGCGTCTCATGGCCCGCCCAGTCCCAGCGAGCGAGGGGGCCACTGAAAGACAGCGCCGGATGAATATCAGCAGCACAAACCGCGTGGCTGCGCGCACGCAGTTGCAGCTTGGCCGCACGCCCCTGCCCCTTCAACGGCGACAACACCGCAATCAAGGCCGGCAGCGGCCGATTCGCGTCGACAAGCAAGGCGGCCGGCAAGGCAATCTTGGCGCGCTGCCAGCCATTGTTTTCGAGCCGGTATTCCTGCGGGCCAGTTGCATTGTCGCCATCGGCCTCCAGCAGGCGTAATTCCATCGCCTCCAGATCACAGGCAGCACGAGGCAAGGCCTGCGCGATGGCTGCCAACATCGCTCCTTGTCGGCCAAGAACTTCAAACTCATTCAACAGGGCTGCATCGGCCGCCGTCAAGGCTTGCGGTTCGACCTTGCTGCCCGGCAGGCGCTGCAACTCAAGCAGCGAACGCTGTACCAATTGGTGCACGCTCAGCCACTCAAACTCACCCGCCCTGGACAAGGCCTCGAGCGCCCATTCAAACCCTGCCTTGTCTTGAAAGGCAGGCCCCCACACAAAGCAGAGATCGACATAACGGGCAACACTGGCGGCGTGAGTCAAGCCGAGCTTGCCAGCCTGCTCCACCGCCAATTTGACGAATACCTCGTAACGCTCGCCCAGCAGGGCTTCCATCGCAGGCCAAAGGCCGGCCAATTGATGGGAGAGTCGCCGCACAAAGTCATGCCAGGCGGCCAGCTCCAGGGCTTCGGTATCGATCGGCTGCATGGCCGCTCTAGCGATGGGTCAAGGGGTCTTTGGGCAGTTCGGGTGCGTCGGGCGCATCCGGGTCGGTCGGTGCCACGGGGCTGGCGCCGGCGCCTGCGCCGGGTGAGCCACCCGAGTTGATCTTGACCATCGAGCCGGTGATGGACACCCCGTCCGGACCCAACACGATGGACGACGCGCCGGCCTTGATGCTGATCTGCACACCGGCTTCGATGACCACATTCATGCCGGCCTTGATGTGTACGTTTTGCCCGGCATCGGCACCGATATTCGTGCCTATCTTGAGATGCAGATCGGCCGTCGATTTCAACGAAATAGCCGCGCCGGATTGTGCGGTGATGTCCTTGGCGGTCTTCAGGCTGAAGATGCCGCCGCCCTTCAAGAGCAGGTCCTTGCCGACACCCAAGCTGAACTTGCCGTCGACTTTTTGCTTCAAATCCTTGACCACACTGAGGTGGTACTCACCCTCGATCTTTTCCTTGCGGTCGGCCTTGACGGTGCGGTGTTCGTCCTTGCCGATTTCGCTTTTAAGCGTCTCTTCAACAAACTCGAAGCGATCTTTTTGGGCATGGAAGAGCAAATACTCGCTGCCCTTCTTGTCCTCAAAGCGCAGCTCATTGAACTCGGCCGCGCCGCCCAGCTTGCTGCGGCTCTTCATCGTGCTGACGGTCGCATTGACCGGCAACTCATAGGGCGTTTTCTGGCTCGCGTTATAGACCCGGCCGGTGATCAAGGGCTGATCCGGGTCGCCTTCCAAAAAGTCGACCACCACCTCTTGACCCAAGCGCGGCAGCGAAATCATGCCAAAGCCATTGCCGGCCGAGGGGCTGGCCACCCGAACCCAGCAGCTGCTATTCGCCTTATTTTTGCCGATGCGGTCCCAGTGAAATTGAATTTTGACCCGACCATGCTCATCGGTCACGATATCGCCGGCATCGCCCTCGCCGACCACGACAGCCGTCTGCGGCCCGGCCACCGCCGGCTTGCGGGTGTTGCGGGCCGGTCGAAAAGGCTCGTCATAGCGCTGCAAGGTGAAACTGCAGCCAAACGAGGACTCGTCAGCACCCGATTCGTAAGCCGACAAGCTCATCTCGATACGGGTGGACAAAACGATGTACTCGGCGTTCTGGTCGTCCCTTGGGTGGGCCGCCAGCGTGAAGCGTGCGCCGGCCGCCAAACCCTGCGTATTGCCCTGGCCGGTGAAGCGACCGAACCTGGCCTGCGCCTCCTCAAGCCGAATCAGGGCACGGGCATCGCCGTCGGCCTTGGCCGCATATAGCCCGGGATAGTCGTACACCTCCAGCGCGGCCTCGGCATGGCTGCGGCTGCCCGCAGCGGGCGCGCTGGTGAGATCGGTATCGGGCGTCAGAAAGTTGTAGTCGCGCAGCACCACCTTGCCGGTCTGCACCTCGTGGCGCATCTGCCATTCATTGATGGCAGCCTGGCTGATCTTGGCATTGCCGGCGGCTAAATATTGCACGGTCTCAAAACCCGCCGTGGTCACATGCGCGCTGGCCGCATCGGCGATCACCAACTCATGCTTGTCCTCGCTGTGGCGGAAAAAATAGAAGATACCCTCCTCTTCCATCAAGCGGCTGACGAAATTGAAGTCGGTCTCGCGGTACTGGACGCAAAAGGTGCGCGCCGCGTAGGTACCGCTGAGCTCCTGCGTTACGGTCCCGGTGTAGGTCGAAAACACCTGCGTGAGGATGTCGGGAACCGACTTATCCTGGAATACGCGCAGATTTGCCGACCGGGTCAATAGCCACAGCGAAGGCCGCAGGCACAGCCGGTATTTGTATTGGCGGCCGTCCATGCCTTCGAAACCAAAGGCCGTCACTACACCATTGAACCATCGCGGACCGGCATCGCCGGCGGCGACCCAAACCGCTGCCGTGGTGCCCAGCAAATCATCTGCCGCGAGGGTCGCATCGTCGGAGACCGCAATGATCTGAAACTCAAACGGGCACGACACCTCTTCGAAGGCCTGCATTGACCGAAAGGCCAAGGCATCTCCTGCCGCGCTGACCATGCCCATTTCAAACGCCGTCGATGCTGCCATAAATTTTCAATCCAAAAATCTGCTGACCTGAACTCGGCATGCAAGCACCTGTGCCTAGCCGGGAGACTATAACGGCCTTGTAACCAAAAAAATCACCGAGCAAGCGGCCATGACTTAGGTACTTTTTGGGATTGCGCAGTCGCTCGGTTTTGAAGCAAAGTATGCTAGGCGGCAATCTGCGGATATGGGCCGTTAGCCTGGCCGCCTGTCAAAAGCTTCGGAGCCCACAATGCCTCAGCGAATGGAGTTCGGTTTCTCGTTCGGCCCAAGCGACTCAAGCCCCAGCAAGAAACGCGGCCCTATGCGCCTCTTGCTGCTGGGAGACTTCAGCGCCAAGCCTGCAAGCCAAAGGCCGCCGTTGACGGAGCGCCCCAGCCACCGGGTCGATCTGGACAATCTTGACAGGGTGATGCTGCGGCTCGCCCCGCAATTCAAATTGGCTGCGGGCGATATTGGTTTTGAAAGCATCGACGACTTTCACCCCGAGCAACTCTATGCTCGCTTGCAGCTGTTTCAGGACCTGCGGGAAGCGCGTAGCCGGCCCATCGAGAGCGGCAGCGCTCCAGGTCTGCTGGATCAGTTGCTCGGCAAATCGACAACATCGACCGAGGCAAGACCTGGCCCCAACTCGCTTGGGACGGCTCAGTCAGGCTCCCCGGGCTTAGACAATTTGATCCGCAAGCTGGTCGCCCCGCACATCGTCCCCGATCAAACGGCCGGCCTGCAGGCGCAACACGCGGCCGTGGATTCGGTCATCACTGAACAAATGCGGCGCTTGCTGCACGACCCCGCATTCCAAAGCCTGGAAGCGGCTTGGCGCGGCGTTCAATGGCTGATCGCCAACTTAGAGTTGGACGACCAACTGGAGTTGCATCTGTTTGACGTGTCACGCGAAGAACTGCTGGCCGATATCGTCGCATCAAAGGGCCAGTTGGCGCGGACTGGCTTGCACCACGCATTGGCCGACCGCTGGCGCAATCTGCCCGGTGGACAGAGCTGGTCGGCCTTGGTCGGCTTGTATCAATTCGGAGCCTCGGATGCGGATGTC
The DNA here is from genome assembly GCF_025717515.1 of Roseateles oligotrophus. Taxonomy (GTDB): domain Bacteria; phylum Pseudomonadota; class Gammaproteobacteria; order Burkholderiales; family Burkholderiaceae_C; genus Paucibacter_A; species Paucibacter_A oligotrophus. The sequence continues at coordinate 429,865 of NZ_JAJIRN010000005.1, read as the reverse complement.
GGTTTGTTGGCTGCCTTGGGGCTGTTGGCTAGCCAAGCCGGCGGGCCCTTGCTGGCAGGCGGCGACCCTGGCTTGGCCGCGCTAGAGTCGAGCCAGCAGGGCAACTGGCAAGCCTTGCGCCAGAGCGAAGCCGCGCCCTGGATAGGTTTGGCCGCGCCGCGTGTGCTGCTGCGTCTGCCTTATGGCAAGAAGAGCGACCCGGTCGCGGGATTTGCTTTTGAAGAATTTGATGCCTCGCCGGTGCATGAGGAATTTTTGTGGGGCAATGGCGCGCTGGCTGTGGCACTGTTGATCGGCCGATCCTTCAACGCAAGCGGCTGGGATTTCGAGCCCGGCGATGAACGCGAGATCGGCGGGCTACCGGCGTTTACCTTTTTGCACGACGGCGAGCGCGAACTGCAAGCCTGTGCGGAGCGCTTTATGAGTGAAGAAGCAGGGCAAGCCATGTTGGCGGCGGGGCTGATGCCATTGATGAGCCATAGGCATAGCAATGCGATCACGGTGATGAGGATGCAGACGGTGGCGGAGCCGGCCACCAAGAGCCGATAGCCGATAGCCACGGCTCAGGGCAAAAAACGCAAGGTCGCAGAGCGTCCTTAGCGTGGCTTCGCCAGACTCAGCTGGGTGCCGGCGTCCATTTGGCGTGGCGCTACCAACACCAAGGTCAAGGCATTTGCCACCCCGATGCGGCTACCGACCGCAATCGGTACGTCCTGACCTTTGGGCGCAAGCACGCCGTCTACCTCGGTCGGGCTGTCCGATAAGGCGCGCAGGAAAAAGCCCGCCGCACCCCGGCGCAGCTCGAAATGCCAGCGACTGATTTGCCGCACCAAGGCCGGATCTTGCGGCGTCAGCACCACATCGTTCGCCTGCGATCCCTCGTGCTCCCGCAAACGGCCAAAGCTGATGATGTCCGACAAAGGCAAGTCGATCAATTCCGAAGTCTCAAGCACCTTGAGATGAGTCGGCAGCTGAGCGTTTTCACGCCAATTCAGCGCAAATAATTCAACAGTTCGACTCACACCCTTCAGCTCACCGGAGGGAACAGCTTGGCATTGCACACGCCGGGCCGAGTCCATTTCCAGAAAGACCTCGCGCGTAAGACGTATTTCTCCCGCGGCTGCCGAGCTCGCGACGCGTGCGCAGAAGTTCACCGAGTCGCCACTGACAGATTCGCCGTCTGTGAGTACCGGCCCCCAATGCAGGCCCGTGCGCAATTGCAATTGCTGCACCCTTGCCCTCGACAGGTTTTCATGGCTGACCAGTTCTTGCATCTGACGGACCGCGTCCAAGGCTGAGTTGACCTCTGAGAAAACCATGAACGCACCGTCTCCTGCGGTGTCCACGATGCGCCCGCCGTAGGACGCAGTGCAGCGTGCCAACAAGTCGAAATGCAGCTGTTGCAATTGCCGCCCGGCCGCGTCGCCGAAGCGCGAAAAATACTGCGTGGAACCCACCACGTCAGAGAACAACAGCACCGACTGTCGCTCGAAACGCCGAGTCAGCACCTGCTGCAACTGGCTTTGCATGCGAATGATCTCGGTCATGCTGAGATCATCAAACGAGCAAAAATCGGGGAGATGGCTTTCGTTCATCGGGAGCTAATTTTCTGTACCCAAGTAGCCAGCCTTGTTGCAACGCTGCGCCATTGGAAGTAGTGGAATGCTAACTCGCCTTTAGATTGGATCCTCAATTGATGGCGGCAATATTCCCTTCAATGCTTGGGCCGCAGCCTTTTCTTGGCTTGAATCGCCCTGAGGCAGCGTAGACCGCAGCGGCCTAAAAACAGGCTCCGTGTCAGCCAAGGAGTTTGAGCTCGCGCTCAAGGCTTGCCGAATCCGCTTCACCGGACGCCTCGACCAATAGGCGGACAAATTCCGTTTTGCCATGGGCCTTTTCGGCGCTGCGTTTGATGATGATTTTGGCGATCGGGCCAATATAACGAGTCAAGACCGCGGTGGCCTGCGTTTTAAAGGCTTCGGTGACTGGCTCCATGGCGCTGGCGCCGGATCGACCCGGGACAGGGTTTGCGGTCGAAGATGCAATAGCGCGGGCCGAAGAAGGGGCGCCGGCCGCAAGCGGCGTGGCTTGCGAAGCCGAGCTTGCTTCACGAATGAAATCACGTCGCTTCGAATCCTGCTCGATATGCTGCCCCAACTCCTGCGTCAAGCTCTGCAAGTCGGCGCAGCGCTGCGCCGCTTGGCGCACGATCAGCTTCGACATCGGCCCGATCTGGACGGCCAAGGCACGTTCGATACGGCTCAAAGCCACCGGATCCCAACCCGTGGGATGCGCCGCGCTGCCGTCCATGGAGGCGGATGTGCCTGTGGTGGAATAGGGCTTGGCACTGTGCTCGGGCAGCTTTGAGGCCGCGTCGAGCGCTTGCGCCCAATGAGCTTGCGGAACGATCACCGTGGCCTCGTCGGCGGCCTCTTGTGGCGCTTCGGCCCACTTGCTCGCCGCAATCAAGGCCAAGCGAAATTCCTGAGCGCTTTGGAATCGGTCACCCGCGTCCTTGGCCAAAGCCTTGTGCAGCAAGGCGTCATAGGTATTGGCTGGGCCAACTTGCCTGCTCTGGCTCAGCTGGCTGGGCGGCTTGGCCTGCTCATTCATGATCTTGTACATCACCGTTTCAACCGAACCGGTGAAGGGCAGCACGCCGGTCAGCAAACGATAGAACAGCACGCCGGAGGCAAACAAATCGGCCCGGTGATCGATGCCTTCGCCAATATATTGCTCGGGCGCCATATAGCCCGGCGTACCAATCATCGACGACACCTGGGTCAAGCCCAAGTCTTCAATCCTGGCAATGCCGAAATCGGTCAGTTTGACCTGGCCTTGTGCGGTCAGGATCAGGTTTGCGGGTTTGATATCACGATGCCAAACCCCATGCTGATGGGCGCAATCCAAGGCATCGAGCAGTTGTTCCATTACGCGCAGCGCCTGTGCTTCGGGCAGCAAAGGTGTGGCGAGCAGGACCTGGTCCAGACTCTTGCCTTCAACGAATTCCATCGCGATATAGGCCGTCGCGTCATCTTCACCAAACTCGTAGATGGCCACGATATTGGGATGCTGCAAGCGTCCGACCGCCTGCGCTTCATTGCGAAAGCGCGCCGCAAATGTTGCTTGCCCAGCCTCTTCGCCGAGCAAGTTTTTATGCACGGTCTTGATGGCGACCGGGCGATGAATATGCGGGTCAAAGGCTTTGTAGACCGTGCCCATCGCCCCTTGGCCAAGCACGGCCTCGATCGGGTACTTGCCAATTCGTTCGGGAATGTTCATGCGAGTCAATTCAACCTTCCAGCATCTTCATGGCATGGGCCAAGCTTTTACGCATGCGTCCGAAGGATTCGGCAAGTACGGCAATTTCGTCCTTGGAGCTAACCGTGAATTCCGGCGCCTCCTCGCCCATGCTGACCTTGTCTGCCAAGGCCGACAACTGGCTGACCGGCCGAATCACCAGCTTCCAAAGCATGAAGTTGAGCGAAGCCCCGACCAAGAAAAAAACGCCCGTCAATACCGCCACCACCACCATCAAGGCACGGTCGGCACGTTGCAGCGGCACCGTCATGGGCACCGACACGACTTGGGCACCGAGCACCTCACCGAGCTTCCAGCCAAAACCGTTGTTTGGGCCGTAACGATCCAGCAAGGTCTTTGGAGCGCTCTCGGGCGTGCTGTGGCAGGCGAGGCAGGCCGGGTTGCTGAGTCTGATTGGCCTAGCAATATAGAAGGAACTGCCGGTCGGCGTTTCCCGCTTGCCGATGAATTCCTTCAATTCAGGGGAACTGCGAAATTGTGAAATGACATCCTCCTCCCAAGCCACGGCGCGGTCGCGCGGGTTGGTCGGGTTCAGCATCGCCGACTTGAAGCTGTACTCGGGATAGGACTTTTGCAGACCGGCTATCACTTCGGCGGCTGAATAGGCCGGCACCGACTGGGGCAAAAACGCATATTTCATCTGCGTCTCCAGCAGCGGCTTGATCTGTGTCGACGTATACGCGCTGACGACGGCTGCCTTCTCCATCAATAGCCTTGCCCGGTCGGCGATTTCTTCCTGTGCCGCGCGTTGCAACAGGTCCCGGGCGACAAAGCTGGACGCCGCTAAACCTATTGCGAAAACAAACAGAAAAGTCAGATTGAACTTGAGTAGCAATTTCATGTCTTGTTCCAGGGTTGGTTCTGCCGTGGCTTCTAGTTAGCTACTGCGCTTGCGCTTGAATAGGGTGGCGGCGCAGATGCGGCCTGAGGTGGGAACAACAGGGACTCCCACTCGGGGTGACTCTTGATCTCGGCCACCAAGCCCTTGCGAAACTCCGCTTGGCGAACGAGTGGCTTCCAACGACCGAGATTGGCTTTGCGCAGTGCCGGCTCGGCGTTCAGCCAGGCTTGCGCATCGGCGTAGGAGATTTCACCCAGGCGTTTAGGGGCGATGTCTTTGCCTTGAAACAGCGCCGCACGGGACGGCAACTTGTCTTGAAACGCCTTGGGAATATTCTGCAAAAAACTGCCGGGTGGCCGCTGCGCGAGTTCGGGCCTGTTTTGCCCGTTCCAGCTCAGAAACTCACCACTGGACAGCCGCAGCGTGTTGGCTCCGCCAGAGAGCAAGGGGCGAAAACTCAATTCCCCCGCCTCCGCAAAAGCCTGGCCGCCAAGGCCTTGAACCATCAGCACCGCGTCTTGCGAGAGGCCGGACAGGTCGAACGAGCTTGAATTGATGGCCCAGGGATGACTCTTGGCTGCGCTCACCTTGGCCCAGCCCTGCAGCAAGTAGATACGCGCATCGATCTTGCCGCGCTCGGCGGCCAGACGAGGCGCCAGCTGCACGCTTGAGGCGGGGCCAAGTGCCAGGCTGCTGCCATCGCTAAATTCAAGCAATATGAAACGACCTTTGCTGCCCATCTCGATGATGTCATCCCGGCTCAAGCTGACACCTTCGGACAGCGAAAACCGGGCGTTGTCGCGCAGCAGAATCGCCTCACCCTCCAGCAGGGAAACGATGGCCAAAGAAGCCGCCTGAGCCCCTGCCAGGCAGACAGTCAACAGCACAAAGACGACAGCAGCACGCGCGGCGAGCCGAAATCGAAGCAATAGGTGGGCGGCGAAGGTGAGGCGCATGGCGGGCATTATTGATGCATTCAAGTGATGAAGCATATCTTTAGCTGTTCGCCAAGGCCGCTTGGCGAAGGTATCAACCCCGCGCGCCATTCAGCGCCAAACGCCTTCCCGATTTTCCTTCTGCGTGGCGTAATAGGTGTAGAGAACCTCGTTCGTGACGTTCTCGGTTTTCAGCAGCCCTTTGCTCGCCATCTTGTGCGACCAGGTGCGGTCGGCGCCGTAATGACCGACCCAGGGCACCTGCAACACCAGCTCGCGGCGAATCGGCGTCAGATGCTGCGGGTTGCGGTAATAGCCCTCCGGGGCATCGACCCAGACCTTGTTCTTGATGCTGTAGAAGACCGATTTGAAGGGCCCGCCCTCGACACTGACCTGCGCCGAAAAGCCGACGCAATCCACGCCGGTCAACAGCGGGTAGATGGTCTCGACATAGTGATCCGAAATGAGGTCATCATCATCGACAAAATTGACATATTCCCCTTGGGCAATGTTTATCATGGCCTGCAGCTTGGGACCGTATTGGCGACTGCGGTTGTCTTCCAGCACCAAGAGCTCGACATCGGGGTAGCGGGCCACTTGGGGCTCAAGAATGTCCAGCAATCGCTTGCGCAGTTCTCGCCTTGCCGGCAGCGTCGGAACGAGGATCGACCATTTGAATTTGCGGGGCTCGCCACTGGCCTGTGTTTGGCTGCGGGTATTTGAAACCATCATCTGCTCAGCAGCCACCTCGTCGCCGGGTAGGCGCAGATCGGTTTGCCTGCTTCGCGCCGTCGTGCGTTCGCGCAGTGAGGTTTCCAGCTTGCGCAGAACCAGGCGAGAGAAGCGCGCTCGCTCCGGCTCACAAGGCTTGCCGTCGAGGTCCAGCGCTATGTTTTCCAGCAGTTCGAAGCGATGTTCAAACCAGTCCAATGACCAAAAGAAGTCGCTGCAAGCCCGCCCGACGCATTCATGCAAGGCTTGCGTGGACGCATCGGCCAGCCCGTCGGCAGATCCGAATGCACCCGGCAGGTCGAATTGAAACTCGCCGCCCACTTGCAACAAACGCAAGGCATTGCCGAGCAAAGCGCGCAGCTTGCCTTCGTCGGCACCCAGTCGCCCGGCCTGAATCACATCTACTGCGGCCTCGCGTAACTCCACCTGCCCCTGGTGGGCGGTATGGGTCGACAGCGGCAAGGCGAGAGGCTCGGTCAAGTCCAGTATCCAGTCCGGCTCGCTGGAGGCCTGGATGTCAAGGTTCAACCAGCCGGCCCGGTAGGCAGGCCCGGCCTCAAGATTGATGCAGGGCGGCGACCAGGCGCCTGCGGTGCGCCGCCGATGATGGTCCTCGGCCGTCTTGCAGGCCGACAAGAGCAAGTTGGCATAGGCCTTGACGGGATCGGCCTCCTCAAACCTTTGCAAGGCCTGGCGCGCCCGCTCAAAAAAGGCCGGCGACTTGAATTCCTGCCGAAAAAAGGCCTCCAGCTCCTCGTCTTTCAGCCAAAACACCGTATCGTCAAAGGGCACCGGCAAGTCCGTATGCGGCGCACGCTCGGAAATCACCGGTGTGCCCAGCGACATGCAGTGCGCGACCCGAGCCTGCTCGAAGCGGCTGCTCTCATAAAAGTGCATATTGATCACGGCCTTGGCTTGGGCGATGAATTCATCCCGCTCGGATCCGTATAGCGGGCCGTCAAACACGGCCACCGTCAAGCCCAGCGCTTCGATCCGGTCCAGCCAAGTTTGTCTGCGCTCATTGATGCTGCCGAAAAAAAGCAGGTCGATCGGACGCTCTTCCAGCGGGATGGCTTGCGCCGGTTTCAGATAGGGCGCGTACAGCAAGGGCAGCACGGGCACCTCGCTGGGCCGGGCCGCATAGGCGCTGCAATTGCCGGCGTGATAGTCAACCACCGCTTGGGTGGAAAGCAAGTTCAGGTAGTCGGGCGACACCGGCGCCCCGCCCTCGCCCAGCTGTTCCAGATTGACGAACACACAGGCATGACTCAGAACTTGTGAGGCCTCGAAGCCCAGATGCGCGCCAAAAACGAAATTGATCGCGTCATAGCGCAGGCGATTCTTGGACATGCTGACCTTGGCGCCAAGGCGCCGAAACTGGTAGCGAAAATACCTGGCCTGATCCAGCAAACCCAGCGAATGCACATAGCCGACGGGTTGTTGGATACACAGATGGATATCGAGAGTCGAGCTCATGGACGCGTCTTTCCGAGGCAAGATTTGGGGCTGCAAGCCCAGATCCACCGAGGATAGTGAACTCTGCCGCTGCACAAAGCGCAATGAAGCAAGTCAAATCGCCAGCAATTTTGTCGGCGTTCGCATGAGCTGTGGCCCCGCCGCTAGCTAGCCGCGCTTTGGTGCGAAGTTTCTCGATCTGCTGTCGTCAAGTGTTTGAGTGAGGGCCGAATCCATGGCTACAATGCGCCCGGTCAGGAGAGAGTTCCCTAGCAGGGAGCCGCCGAAGGCGCAGTGGCACTGGTGATCCCACGCTGCGAACGCTCAGGCAAAAGGACTGATAAAACGCCCGTTCACAAAACGTCGGGCGTCCTCACTGGAGAGAGACGGGTCTTTGAGCCCGTCCACTGAAGGGGCAAGCTGCGGGCGATACGCCGGTGGCCAATCTCTCAAGTAAAGCGGACAGCGAGGGCATCCCCCCTACTCCTTTTGGGAGTAGGTCAGTTGACTGCCCTCGAAGGATTCCCGCCATGTCTAGCTCCGACACCCCAAACACTCCGCTGCTGAAGACCCCGCTGCACGCGCTGCACATCGAACTCGGCGCCAAGATGGTGCCTTTCGGCGGCTACGACATGCCGGTCCAGTACCCGATGGGCGTGATGGCCGAACACAAGCACACCCGCGCGCAAGCCGGTCTGTTTGACGTCTCGCACATGGGCCAGGTGCTGCTCAAGGGCGACGGCGCCAGCGCCGCCTTGGAAACCATCGTGCCGGTCGACGTGATCGACCTGGGCCTGTTCAAGCAGCGCTACGCGCTGTTCACCAACGACGCCGGCGGAATCCTCGACGACCTGATGATTGCGCGCCGCCCGGACGACCTCTTCGTCGTTGTCAACGCCGGCTGCAAGGTGCAGGACATCGCCCATATGCAGGCCAAGATTGGCGACAAGTGCCAGGTCTTGCCCCTGCCCGATCAAGCGCTGTTGGCGCTGCAAGGCCCGCAGGCGGTGACCGCGCTGTCGCGCCTGAACCCCGATGTTGCCAAGCTGACCTTCATGACCGGCGGCTTCTTTAATCTGGACGGCATAGTGACCTTCCTGACCCGCTCCGGCTATACCGGCGAAGACGGCTTCGAGATCTCGGTGGCCGGCGATCAAGCCGAGGCCCTGGCCCGCAAGCTCTTGGCCCAGCCAGAAGTCAAGCCGATTGGCCTGGGTGCACGCGACTCGCTGCGCCTGGAAGCCGGCCTGTGCCTGTACGGCCATGACATCAATACCGAATCCACCCCGGTCGAAGCTTCGCTGACCTGGGCGATCCAGAAGGTTCGCCGCGCCGGTGGCGCGCGGGCCGGCGGTTACCCCGGTGCGGCCGTGGTGGACGCCCAACTCGCCAATGGTGCGGCACGCAAGCGCGTCGGCCTGGTCAGCAGCGAGCGTATGCCGGTGCGTGAAGGTGCGAAGTTGGTCAACGCAGACGGCCTCGAAGTCGGCATCGTCACCAGCGGCACGCTGGGCCCCACTGTGGCTAAGCCGGTCGCGCTGGCCTATCTGAGCAAAGAATATTCGGCCATTGGCACCGAGGTCTTCGCCATCGTGCGCGACAAGCGCACGCCGATGACGGTCAGCAGCACGCCTTTCACACCTAACGGCTACTTCCGCGGTTAATTCCCCTTTTTCCATCGTTACACGGAGCACATCAGCATGAGCAACATCAAGTACACGCACGACCACGAATGGGTCCAGATCGAAGCCGACGGCGTTGTCACCGTGGGCATCACCGTGCACGCGCAAGACGCGCTGGGCGATGTGGTGTTTGTGGACCTGCCTTCGGTCGGCACGAGCTTCGCCGCCAAGGAAGTGGCCGGCGTGGTCGAGTCGGTCAAGGCCGCGGCCGATGTCTATATGCCCGTCAGCGGCGAGATCACCGAGGTCAACGAAGCACTGCGTGACGATCCGTCGCTGGCCAATACCGACCCGCTGAAAGCCGGCTGGTTCTTCAAGGTCAAGCTCAGCAATGCCGCTGAACTCGACGGTTTGATGGATAGCGCCGCCTACGACGAGTTGGTCAAGAACAGTTAATCGCTGCTTTGCCCGCGCCGGCCGGCATCCTGCTGACCGGCGCTTGAAGAGAAAAAAGAAATGGGCTTGGCGGCACCACAAGTGCAGCCTGGCCTTCAAGGATTTGCCATGTTGATGTCTGCTAACAAGCCCCTGGTTGCGCTCGAGAACGCCACCGAATTCCACGCCCGCCACATCGGCCCCGATGCCGCCGACGAGGCCGGCATGCTGTCGGTCATCGGCGCCGCCTCGCGCCGTGCGCTGATCGATGCGGTGGTGCCCGCCAACATCAAGCGCGGGCAGGCGATGGCCTTGCCGGCGGTCGCCACCGAAGCTCAGGCGCTGGCCGAGCTGAAGGCTCTGGCTCAGCAGAACAAGGTCTTGAAGAGCTATATCGGCCAGGGCTATTACGACACCCTGACCCCGGGCGTCATCCTGCGCAACATCCTTGAAAACCCCGCTTGGTACACCGCTTACACGCCTTACCAGGCCGAAATTTCGCAAGGCCGCATGGAGGCCCTGGTCAACTTCCAGACCATGGTCACCGACCTGACCGGCATGGCCATCGCCAATGCCTCGATGCTGGACGAAGCGACCGCCGCCGCCGAGGCGATGACGTTGGCGCTGCGCATGGGCAAGAGCAAGTCGCAGGTCTTCTTTGTCGCCGATGACGTGCTGCCGCAGACGCTCGAAGTCGTACAGACCCGCGCCAAGCCGCTGGGCTTGACGGTGCAAGTGGGCGCTGCCGCGGACGCGGGCAAGAGCGAGTGCTTTGCCGCGCTGCTGCAATACCCTGGCGTCAACGGCGATGTGCGCAGCCTGCAGGCCGCCGCCGACGCGGTCCACGGCCAAGGTGCATTGCTGATTGCCGCCGCCGATTTGCTGGCGCTGACGCTGATCAAGTCACCCGCCGAGATGGGCGCCGACATCGCCGTGGGCAATACCCAGCGCTTCGGCATGCCGATGGGCAACGGTGGTCCACACGCCGCTTACATGGCCTGCAAGGACGAGTACAAGCGCAGCCTGCCCGGCCGCTTGGTGGGCGTCAGCATCGATGTGCATGGCGCGCCGGCCTACCGCCTGGCACTGCAGACGCGCGAGCAACATATCCGCCGCGAGAAAGCCACTTCGAACATCTGTACTGCGCAGGTGCTGCCGGCCGTCGTCGCCAGCATGTACGCCGTCTATCACGGCCCGGCCGGCCTGAAGCGCATCGCCCAGCGCGTCGCCAGCTACACGGCGGTGCTGGCGCAAAGCCTGCAAGGCTTGGGCTGGACGGTCGTCAACGCGAGCGCCTTTGATACGCTGACCATCAACACCGGCGGCAAGACCGATGGCATCCTCGCCGCAGCGGTCGCCGCCGGCATGAATCTGCGCCGCGCCGCGCTCGATTGCGTCAGCATCTCGCTGGACGAAACCACCACACGCGCCGATCTGCAGGCTCTGCTGGCGGTGTTCTCGGGCGGCAAGGCGGTGGCAGACTTTGGCGGATTCGAGAAGGGTGTGGCCAGCTTGATCCCGGCCGACTTGCTGCGCAGCAGCGCCTACCTGACTCATCCGGTCTTCAACCGCTACCACTCCGAAACCGAAATGCTGCGTTACCTGCGCGGCTTGTCGGACAAGGACCTGGCGCTGGACCGCTCGATGATCCCGCTCGGCTCCTGCACGATGAAGCTGAACGCCACCAGCGAGATGATCCCGATCACCTGGCCCGAGTTCGCCAATATTCACCCATTTGCGCCACACGATCAACTGAAGGGTTATGCGCTGCTGAACGAGCAGCTGACCGCCTGGCTCTGCCAAGCGACCGGCTATGCCGGTATTTCCTTACAGCCGAACGCCGGCTCGCAGGGTGAGTACGCCGGTCTGCTGGCGATCAAGGCCTTCCACGAGGCTCGCAATGAGGGTCATCGCAAGATCTGCCTGATTCCCGAATCGGCCCATGGCACCAACCCGGCCTCGGCCCAGATGGTCGGCATGACCGTCGTCGTCACCAAATGCGACAAGGAAGGCAATATTGATCTGGTCGACCTGAAGGCCAAGTGCGAGTTGCACAGCCAATCGCTGGCCGCCATCATGATCACCTACCCCTCTACCTACGGCGTGTTCGACACCCATGTGAAGGACATCTGCGCGCTGGTGAAGAGCCATGGTGGACGCGTGTATGTAGACGGCGCGAACATGAACGCCTTGGTCGGTGTGGCAGCACCGGGCGAGTTTGGCGGCGATGTCTCGCACCTGAACCTGCACAAGACCTTCTGCATCCCGCATGGCGGTGGCGGCCCGGGCGTTGGCCCGGTTTGCGTGGTGGCCGATCTGGTGCCTTATCTGCCGACACACCGTTCCGGCGGTTATGTCAGCGAAACAGCCATCGGCGCGGTCTCGGCCGCCCCGCTGGGCAATGCGGCGGTCTTGCCGATCAGCTGGATGTACTGCCGGATGATGGGCGCCGACGGCCTGCAAGCCGCAACCGAGGTCGCGATCCTGTCGGCCAACTATGTGGCGGCTCGCTTGGCGGATGCCTTCGACATTCACTTCAGCAGCAATGTTGCCAGCCTCAAGGGCGGCGGGGTTGCGCATGAGTGCATCCTGGACATTCGCCCCTTGAAAGATGCGACGGGTGTGGGCGCGGAAGATGTGGCCAAGCGCTTGATCGACTACGGCTTCCACGCGCCGACGCTGTCCTTCCCCGTCGCCGGCACCTTGATGGTGGAGCCGACCGAGAGCGAGTCCAAGTTCGAGCTCGACCGTTTCTGCGATGCGATGCTCGCCATTCGCGCCGAGATTGCCAAGGTGGCCGACGGCACATGGACCCGCGAAGACAACCCGCTGGTCAACGCGCCGCACACGGCAGAGGCTTTGCTGAAGGCCGAGTGGACGCATGGCTATAGCCGCGAAGAAGCCGCTTACCCGGTTGCCACCTTGCGTCGCCAGAAATACTGGGTGCCGGTCGGCCGAGTCGACAACGTCTGGGGTGACCGCAACTTGTCTTGCTCCTGCCCTCCCATGAGCGACTACGAGGCTTGATCAGCCCCTAGCCACTCGAACCGACAGCGCGCATTGATTGCCGCGCCGTCGGTTTTTTTTCGCACGCATTCTCTTGATGGAGGCCCGCTATGGCCGTCTCAGTTTTCGACTTGTTCAAGATCGGCATCGGGCCCTCCAGCTCGCACACCGTCGGCCCGATGCGGGCCGCACGGCTGTTCTCGCTGCGGCTTCGCCATGAGGGTTTGCTGGAACAGACCACCCGCGTGGTCTCGCAGATGTATGGCTCCTTGGGCGCCACCGGCAAGGGCCACGGCACCGACAAGGCGGTCTTGTTGGGGCTGGCCGGCCATGAACCCGACAGTGTCGATGTCGAGCAGGTAGAGATTTATCTGGACGGTATCCGCAATGGCAGCCTGAGCTTGCTCGGAGAACACCCGATCGCCTTCAATGAGGCCAAGGACCTGGTGTTCTTCCGCCGCCAGAGCCTGCCTTTTCATGCCAATGGCATGCGCTTCGTTGCCTACGATGTGAATGAGGTGGAGATTCAAGAGCGCACCTACTACTCGGTCGGTGGCGGTTTCATCGTCAGCGATGAAGTGGCGGCCGACGGCAGCAAGCAAAAAGTCATTGCACCCGACTCTCAAGTGCTGCCCTACCCTTTCCACAGCGGCGATGATTTGCTCGCGATCTGCAAAGAACAAGGCATCAGCATTGCCGAAATCATGCGCCGCAATGAGCGCCATTGGCGCACGGATGATGAGACCCGCAGCGGCCTGCTGAAGATCTGGCAGACGATGCAGGATTGCGTGGTGCGCGGCTGCAAGACCGAGGGCATCCTGCCCGGCGGCTTCAAGGTCAAGCGGCGTGCCGCACAGCTGCACCGTGACCTGACGGCCAACCCGGAGGCGGCCTTGCGTGACCCCTTGCAGGTGATGGACTGGGTCAATCTGTACGCGCTGGCCGTCAATGAGGAAAACGCCGCCGGCGGCCGCGTCGTGACGGCGCCGACCAATGGCGCGGCCGGCATCGTGCCCGCCGTGCTGCATTACTACACGCGCTTCTATCACGGCGCCAATGAGGACGGCGTGATCGACTTCCTGCTAACGGCCGCCGCCATCGGCATCTTGTACAAGGAAAACGCGTCGATCTCGGGCGCCGAGGTCGGCTGCCAGGGTGAGGTCGGCGTGGCTTGTTCGATGGCGGCCGGCGCACTCTGCCAGGTGATGGGCGGTACGCCGGAACAGGTCGAGAACGCGGCCGAGATCGGCATGGAGCATCATCTGGGCTTGACCTGCGATCCGGTCGGCGGCCTGGTGCAGATCCCCTGCATCGAACGCAATGCGATCGCGTCGGTGAAAGCGATCAACGCCGCCCGGATGGCCTTGCGCGGCGACGGCACGCACTTCGTCAGTCTGGACAAGGTCATCAAAACCATGCGCGACACCGGCGCCGACATGATGACCAAGTACAAGGAAACCGCGCGCGGCGGCTTGGCGGTGAATATCGTTGAGTGCTGAAAATCGATTGGGAGCGGGCCGGCCTGACCCTCAAGGCATGATGCCCATCGGCGGGTTGTCCTTGGGGAGCCAGCGGCGATAGATCTTGAGGAAGCTGCCGTCCCGCTTCATCTCGCGCAGGCGCTCGGCCCAGGCCTTGACCGTGGCATCGGGCGTATCGAGCGAAAAAGCGATATAGCCATCGGAACTCGCATAGCTATAGACAATTTCGAGCGAGTTGGGGGAGATGCCGGCCTTGGCCAGAATGTCGGGCATCGACAGTCGCTCGGTTGCGAAGAAAGGAACCCGCTTGGCCAGCAGCATCTTGATCGCGGTGACGGGGTCGGTGACGCTGACCAGGTTTTGAAAACCCAAGGTTTTTAACTCCTCGGCGGTGAACCAGTCGCGCACTACCAGCACCGCCGACGCGCGTTTGGCGTCATCCATGCTGTGCAGACGCATGCCGTCTTTGGCTGGCGCATAGATCGAGCTATAGAAGGTCACGATCGGGCCCACCCACTTGAACTGCTTTTCACGCTCGGGCGTGCGGGCCATCCCAAACAACGCGGTTTCACCCGGCCCCTTGGCCTCGCGAAATGCCCTGGCCCAGGGCATGAATTCAATCGCCGTCGCCGAGCCTTCGCGGCGCTGGATCTCCTGCACGATTTCGACGGCCAAGCCACGCGGCATGCCTTGTTCGGTGAAGTTGATCGGCGGGAACTCCTCGCTCAACAAACGCAAGTCGGCATGACTGGTCGAAATCAGGCCGCAAGCCAGCGCAATAGCAAACAGGGCTTGCTTTGCGAGGCTATGGAAGTGGTGGGGCTTGTCCATCAAGCCTCGAGAATAGCAGCGCGGCGAGGCGCTTGCACTTCGCCGGCAGGGACAAGGCCACTTCGTGTCCGCGCGTGAGCGCTAAGCGCAAGCAAGTAGCGGTCTGTAACAAAAAAGGCGACCCTTGGGCCGCCTTTTTTTGTGAGCACCGACCTCGACGGTCAGCGCACAGTCTCGCGCAACTTAGACCTTGCGGCGACGCGACATAGCGCCAACACCAGCCAAGGCCAAGCCGACCAGCAGCAGCGAGCTTGGCTCGGGGACCGTAGTCTGGCTTGCTTGTTCAGCACCCAGGATGTCGAAAGCCCAGGCATTGCTGCGATTGCGAGCTTGTGTAGCGCAGAAACTACCATTCGAACAACCGAAATCCGCACCGGTAAAATTACCCTGACCTGCTCTTGTGAACCCAGCGGACAAGTTGCCTCCGACCGCGAAGTTGGCGTATTCCATGATCGCCACGGTGTAGTCGCCGGCAGCCAAGGTGGCGCTGAAGCAAACGTCATAGCGACTGCCGCTATCTCTCCCGATGGCTACGCCGCCGCAGGAGTCTGAACCGGTATCATCGTTCTGATCGATATAAGCGCCTGTGCTTGCATTGAACAGCGCCAAGATAGGGTCGAAACCACCGGCGCTGACGACATTGCCATTGGACTGCGTACCGCCGGCCCATGAGTATGACAACAACGAGACCAAGGACGTGCCATTGGTCGAGAAATTGAAAAGCTGAACGTTGTCGTCTTTGCTGAAGGTTCCGGCATAAGAGAAGTTGGTCGGCGAAGCTTGTACCGCACCCATGGCGGCCAAGCCGCAAAGCAGCAAGGCTGCAGAAATTTTCTTCATCGCGTTCAAAGTAATGACTCTCTATCTAGAAACACTGATGGGGCGAGATTTTGTGCCCCCCCTGGGATACCAAACTCGGCCTGAACGCCCGAGCCAGTGCAGTCTATAGAGCGGAACGGCCCATGCCGTTAGTTATCCCCTGGATGGGTGGTCAGCATTCGGAGGGGTATCACGCAAGGACGGCAAGCGCTCTACTCCCTAGCAGACGCTCACCGCGCTTCAATCATCCCCGCCCGGTGCCAATACCAAACCCGCCATGGAGGTTTCACTGGCTGGCTTCGCTTTGGGCTTGCGCTCCCGCACCAGATAGGAATACAGCACCGGCACCACGATCAGCGTCAGCAGCGTCGAGGTGATCACGCCGCCGATGATGGCGCGGCCCATCGGCGCTTGGATCTCGCCACCCTGGTTGAAGGCCAAGGCCATCGGCAACATACCGAACACCATCGCCGCCGTCGTCATGATGATGGGCCGCATACGCACCAGGCCGGCCTGCAGCAGGGCCTCGGGGATGGTCGCCCCGCCCTTGCGGGCATGGTTGGCAAAGTCGATCAGCAAAATCGCGTTCTTGCTGACCAAGCCCATCAACATCACCAGGCCAATCATCGAGAACACATTCAGCGTCGAGCCGGTCAGCAGCAGGGCCAGCATCACGCCGATCAAGGCCAGGGGCAGCGAGGCCATGATGGCGATCGGTTGCACAAAGCTGCCGAACTGGCTGGCCAGCACGATGTAGATGAAGATAACGGCCAAACCCATCGCCGCCAGCAAGCCCTTGAAGGCCTCGGCTTGCTGCTTGCCGGCACCGTCGACATTAAAGGTCACGCCGGGCGGCAAATGCATGGACTTGATCATCTTCTGCACATCGGCGTTGACGTCGCCGGACGGCCGCCCTTCGGTGCCGGCAAAGACGGCCTCGCGGCGCTGCAGGTTCTGGCGGCGGATCACCTCGGGGTTGAAGACCGACTCGATCGTGGCGACCTGATCCAGCGAGATCGGTGAGCCGTCCTTGGCGAATGCGACCGGCAGCTTGAGCATCTGATCAACCCGCTGACGCTGCTCGACCGGCAGACGCAAGAGCACCTCGACCTGATTGCCGTCCGGCGTGGTCCAGTAGGTGGCGACATCGCCATTGACATAGGCGCGCAGCGAGGCGGCGAGTTGCGGCGCGGTCAGGCCCAGTTCGCGCACGGCCGACTCCTTCAGCTTGACCGCATAGGCCGGCAGGCCTTGCTTGACGGTGGTTTCGACATCGACAGCGCCGGGCACCTTCTTGATCTTGGCGACCAAATCATTGGCGACTTGCGTCAAGACGGTCGGATCGTTGCCCAGGAGGGTGATCCAGATTGAGCGGTCGCCGCCAACGCTGGCGTCGACGCCGGGCAGCTTGGCGATGTCGGCACGGAAGGCGTCTTCCAACTGTTTCTGACTGCGCTTGCGCTCCTTCTTGTCGACCAAAGCGATGCTCAAGGTGGCCTGATTGCGCCCCGTACTCATGCCCTCGCCGGTGCCACCGACGCTGGTCGAGATGGTCTTGATCTCCTTGTACTTGGACAGGATTTCCTCGATCTGTGCGACCTTGATATTGCTGCGCTCCAAGCTGGAGGCGGTCGGCATGCGCAGATTGACTTGGATGAAACTGTCATCGGTCTTGGGTGCGAACTCGCTGCCGACCAAGGGGGTCAGCCCCAGGGCCAGCACAAAACTGGCCCCGCCAATCGCCATCACCAAGCCGCGCGGCGTGATGGTTGCCAGACGCAGGCAGCGCGGCTGGCTGCGGTCACGCACCCCGTTGGCATCAAACGGGCGCCCCCAGACCGGGATAGGCAGCGCAAACATCCGGTAGCGTCGGCCCGAAAAAGCCCAGCGTATCGCGCGCTCATAGGCGATGTGCAGGAAGTCCATGCCACGGTCGGTGGCCCGAATCAAATGCCCGATCACCGGCACGCGTTTCAGGTAATGGCTCGGGGGGTCTTTCCAGATCGAGCTGAGCATAGGGTCGAGCGTAAAGCTAACGAACAAACTCACCAGCACAGCGACCGCGACGGTGATGCCGAAAGGATAGAAGAACTTGCCGATGATGCCGCCCATGAAGGCGATTGGTACGAACACCGCGCAGATGGCGAAGGTCGTGGCCATCACCGCCAGGCCGATCTCGTTGGTGCCGTCAAAGGCGGCGGTGCGGTGGTCCTTGCCCATGCCGACATGGCGCACGATGTTTTCTCGCACGACGATCGCATCATCGATCAGCAGGCCAATGCACAGACTCAAGGCCATCATGGTCATGAAGTTCAGCGTAAAGCCAAGCGCGTGCACGGCGATGAAGCTGGAGATCACGGCGATCGGCAACGTCAGACCGGTGATGATGGTCGAGCGCCAGCTGTGCAGGAACAAGAACACGATCGCCACGGTCAGCAAAGCGCCTTCGACCAAGGTGTGCTTGAGGCCTTCCAGCGAATTCTTGACGTTGTCGCTGGACGCATAGATCAGGTTCAGCTCGACGTCTTTGGGCAGGTTCTTGCGCAGTTCCTCCATCGCCTCCTTGACCCCTTCGCCGGTGGTCACGATATTGGAGTCTTGCTGTTTGAAGACGTTGAAGGTCACCGCTTGCGAGCCGTTGATGCGCGCCAGGCTGTCGGGCTCTCGCTCACGCTCGACCAAGGTGCCCAGGTCACCCAGCGTCAGCACCAGATTGCCGCGCCTGGCCACCACGATATTGGCAAACTGCTTGGGGTCCTTGACCCGGCCTTCGACGCGCAGGATCGCGTCGGCCGTCTTGTCCGAGATCAGACCCACCGGCTGGTCGGTATTGGCCTCGCGCAGCGCCGTCGAAATCTCCGCCGGCGTCACGCCATAGGCGCGCAGACGCAGCGGGTCCAGATCGATGCGCACCTCGCGCTGCACCATGCCGCTGACATCGACCCGCGCCACACCGTCAACCCGGCCCAGGCGCTTGGCAATGACCAGCTCACTCATCATCGACAGCTCACGCGCCGGCCGCGTCTTGCTCATCAAGGCGGCCAGCACTATGGGCTGGTTGTCCTCGATCTGCGCGCGTGCCACCGTCGGCGTCTTGACGTCTTTGGGGAAGGCGGCTTGGGCGGCGGCCACACGGTCGCGCACCTCCTGCATCGCGCGGCCCATATCGGTATTCAGGCCGAACTCGACCTGCGCCTGCACACGCCCCTCAAAGCTGCGCGACATCACCTTCTCAACGCCGGCGATCGTGTTCAGCGCTTCTTCCAGTGGCTTGGCCACCTCGCGCTCGACCGCCTCGGGGGAGGCGCCCGGATAGCGCACATCGACCGAGGCGACCGGGATAGAGATATCGGGCATGTTCTCCACGCCCAGCTTGCTGTACGAAAAAATACCCAACACGCACAGCGCCACCATCACCATGGTCGCGAAGACCGGGTTCTGGATCGAAACTTTGGTCATCCACATGGTCTGATCCTCAGTTCGAGACGGTTGCGGCCGTTGAGACAGATTTTTCGGCTTCGGCCACCTTGGTCTTGCTGACGACCACCGAGGCCTTGGCCCCCTCGCGCAGATTGTCAAAGCGCGCCGCCAGCACCTGCGCGTTGGGGGTCAGGCCTTGCAACACTTCGACCCGGCCTTCGCGCGCATCGCTGCGGCCCGTGGTGACGATGCGGCGCAGCAAGGCGCCGTTTTCGATCAGCCAGACACCGTCTTGGCCGGCATTGCTGGTGACGGCCGCTTGAGGCACGGTCAAACGCTGCACCTCGTCGGGTAGCTCGACCTTGGCGACCGCATATTGGCCGGCGCGGAATTCTTCCTTGGGGTTGGCCAATTCCAGCGTCACACCGATCGAGCGGGTGCCGGGTTCGGCCGCCGGTGCGATGCGGCTGATGCGCGCTTCGACGGGCTTGTCCGAACCCTCCACCCGAATCTGTACCGGCATGCCGGGCTTCAAACGGCTCACCTCATGGGTGCCGACCAAGCCGGCCAGCTCCAGCCGACTCAAATCCACAATGCTCAAAATTTGCTGCTCGGGCGACAGCTTTTCGCCCGGCAAGGCATGGCGCTTGGACACCACGCCGCTGATCGGTGCCACCAGGGCGGCCTGGCGCAGCGTCACCTGCATGGTGTCGAGCTGTGCCTTGGCCGTGGCGACCTGCGCGCGCGCCGTCTCCAGGCTGGCACGCGAGGTGTCGAGCGCGGTCGTGGCGATGAATTTTTGTTCGGCCAGACCTTGGTTGGCTTTGAACTGGCGCTCGGCTTGGTCCAGCTGCGCGCGCGCGGATTCGACGCTGGCGCTGCGCTCGGCGACGCGGTAACGCAACTCCTCCAGATCAAGCTGACCCAAGGCTTGGCCGGCCTTGACGCGGCTGCCCTCGCCCACGCTCAAACTCAACAGCGTGCCGGTAGATTTGGCGCGCACGATCGCCATGCCCGGCGCCACCAAAGGGCCGGAGAATTGAATCTGCTCCGGCATGCTGGCCAGGCTTGGTTTGATGACCTCGCTGGGTACGAACTCCAGCGCCACGGCCACCTTGTCATCGCCGGCCTTGCGCGCCTCGGCTGGCTTGCCCGGCTGCCCGTTCGTCTTGCCGGCAAATACCGCCACCCCCGCGCCACCCAGCAGTACCAAGGTGGTGATCGAACCTATCAGCCATTTTGCGCGCATGGAGTCTCCCAATTCATCTGATGCCAAAGTGGCCGCAGTGTAGGGACGGGGCTTGCCCGGCGCGAGGGCTGTAATGACGAGTTGCAGAAAACGGGGCACGACCTGCACAAGGGCGGGGTCGGATGAGGCCGCTCAGTCGCCGCTGCGGTCCAAGACCAGGCTGCGCCAGCAGCAAAACGCGCTCGCCAAGGCCGCCAGCGCCGCCACCCCAAACACCGCCGCATAGCCGGTATAGGACACCAGCCAAGCGCCGGCCAGGCTGCCCAATACGCCCGAGCAGCCATAGCCCAGGACCGTGTACAAGGCCTGGCCACGGCCACGCAACTGGCCGGGGAAATAACGCGTCACCAGGGCGATGCAGGCGGTGTGCTGGGCCGCGAACGTGATCGCGTGCAGGCCTTGGGCCAGAAACAAAACGAGCAGGCTGTTGGCAAACGCGCCGGTCAGGCCAAAGCGCAAGGCCGTCAACAGCGCCGCCGCGATCAACCAGTGATGCAGGCTGCCGCGCTCCATTACCCGGCCTTGAAAAGCGAACCAGGCAATTTCGACCACCACGGAGGCCGCCCACAACAGCCCGACGATCTGTTTGCCGTAGCCGAGCGAGTCCAGATAGAGGCTGAAAAAGGTGTAGAGCGCCGTATGCGCCAGGACGGTCAGGAACACGCCGGCAAAGAACCAGCGCACCTCGGGGCGGCGCATCACCTCGGCGATGGGCGGGCTGGGCACATGCGCCGAATGAGCCTGCTCGGCCTGTTCAGGCAAACGCCAGGCCATCACGACCACCAAGAACAGCAAGGCCAAGGTCGTGAACGCAAAAGCCTGCATTCCGAAATGTTCGAACCACCAGCCGGCCAGCAAAACGGTGGCCAAGAAACCGACCGACCCCCAAACCCGCACCTGCCCATAACGACGAGCATCCATGCCGCCCGCGGCCGTCATCAGTTGTGCGGCGACGACCGTTTCCATCAGCGGCACGATCGCCGCATTGAAGGTGAACATCAAAAAGGTGGCGGCCGCCAGCGTCGTCACCGAGGCCCAAGGCGGTGGCACGAGGAAGCCCAGTGCCGAGACAAAGCTGGTCGCGGCAGCCCAACGAATGATCCGGGTCCGTTGGCCGCGCCGGTCGGCCAGAGCGCCCCAGGCATAGGGCGCAAAGAGGCGTGTCCAACTGGCCAGCGAGACCAGCAAGCCGATCACTACGACAGACAGGCCCAGTTCCTTGTACCAAAGCGGCGCATAAGGATTGAAGCCCCCGATCGCCGCGAAGTAGGCGCAAGACAGCGCACTGCAGGCCGTCAGCGTGCGCTTGGACGCGGCGGTATCAGACATCAAACTCCTGGCGCAGCAGCCGCTATCGCTTCAATCGGCAACACCACATCGCCACATTGCGCGCGGTGGCGCAGCGCATGATCCATCAAGACCAAGGCCAGCATCGCTTCGGCAATCGGCGTCGCGCGGATGCCGACACAAGGGTCGTGACGGCCAAAGGTTTCGACGCTGGACACCTCACCGGCCCGGTTGATTGACGCTTTGGGGGTGCGGATCGAACTGGTTGGCTTGATCGCGATGCTGGCAACGATGTCCTGGCCGGTCGAGATGCCGCCCAGCATGCCGCCGGAATTGTTCGAGGCAAAACCCAGCGGTGTCAGCTCATCGCCATGCTCGCTGCCGCGTTGGGCGACGACGCCAAAGCCGGCGCCGATCTCGACGCCCTTGACCGCATTGATGCCCATCAGCGCGTAGGCGATGTCGGCGTCGAGCTTGTCAAACAGAGGCTCGCCCAAGCCGACGGGCACGCCGGTGGCTTCAACCCGGATGCGCGCGCCGACCGAGTCGCCGGACTTGCGCAGCGCGTCCATATAGGCCTCGAGCTCTTCGATCTTGCTGGTATTGGCGGCAAAAAATGGGTTGTTGGCGACATGCTGCCAGCCCTCGAACGGGATCTCCAGCTCACCCAGTTGCGTCATGCAGCCCCGAAATTCGCAGCCATATTTTTCTTTCAACCATTTGCGCGCCACCGCACCGGCACCGACCATGGGCGCCGTTAGGCGGGCCGAACTGCGGCCGCCGCCGCGCGGGTCGCGCAGGCCGTATTTGCGCCAATAGCTGTAGTCGGCGTGGCCGGGGCGGAAGGTGTCGAGGATATTGCCGTAGTCCTTGCTGCGCTGATCCTGGTTCTTGATCAGCAGGCAGATCGGCGTGCCGGTGGTCAGTCCTTCATAGACGCCGGAGAGGATTTCGACCGTGTCGGGCTCATTGCGCTGGGTGACATGGCGCGAAGTGCCGGGCCGGCGGCGATCCAGTTCGGGCTGAATATCGGCCTCGCTCAGGGCCATGCCGGGTGGGCAGCCATCAATCACACAACCGATCGCGGGGCCATGGCTTTCGCCGAAATTGGTGACACGGAACAATTCGCCGAAAGTACTGCCTGACATGGGGAACCTGTTTAGCTTGGGGGCGCCTGGATTCTATCGGGCGATCCTGCGCACAAACAAAACGGGCGACCCGCAGGTCGCCCATCTGACTCCTCGGTGCAAGCTCAGAGCTTCGATTCGCCAGCGCTCTCGGGGTTATCTTCCAGCGGCCAGTCGCGGATATAGGCCTTCAGCATGCGGTTCTCGAAATCTTGACCATCGACCACCGCTTTGGCGACGTCGTAAAAGGAGATAACGCCCATCAAGGTCTTGCCGTTCAGCACCGGCATATAGCGTGCGTGGCGGCCCAGCATCATGCGTCGCACCTCGTCGATTTCGGTCTCCGGCGTGCAGGTCAGCGGGTGGTCGTCCATCACACCGCGCACATGCAGGGTGCCGACCGAGCCGCCATTCTTGACCACCGCAACGATGACCTCGCGGAAGGTCAGCATACCGACCAGATCGCCATGCTCCATCACGACCAAAGAGCCCATATCGCGCTCTGCCATGGTGGTGACGGCCTGCGACAAGGATTCATCCGGCGTCACGGTGAACAGCGTGCCACCCTTGACCCGCAAAATATCGACGACTTTCATACGCTGACTCCTGAATGAGCGGGCAAATGGCCTGGCCTTCACCCGAAATTTTTGACTGTTATAAACATAGCACACAATCCCGCCAACCAACACCTGGGAGACACCATGTCAGGCTACGCCGACCCCGCTTTTGATACCTTGGCGCTACACGCCGGGGCCGCCCCCGACCCGAGCACCGGCGCACGCGTCACGCCGCTGCATCTGAGCACCTCGTTTGTGTTCGAAAACGCCGAGCATGCGGCCTCGCTGTTCAATATGGAGCGGGCCGGCCATGTCTACTCGCGCCTGTCGAATCCGACCACCGCCGTGTTCGAGGAGCGCGTCGCGGCACTCGAGGGCGGCGTGGGTGCCATCGCCACCGCCAGCGGCCAAGCGGCCTTGCATCTGGCCATTGCGACCCTGGCTGGCGCCGGCTCGCACATCGTCTCGTCCGGCGCGCTTTACGGCGGCTCGCACAATCTGCTGCACTACACGCTGCGCCGCTTCGGCATTGAAACGAGTTTTGTGCGCCCCGGCGATATCGACGGCTGGCGTGCCGCTATCCGCCCCAACACCAAGCTGCTGTTCGGCGAGACGCTGGGCAACCCCGGCCTCGACGTCTTGGACATCCCGACCATCGCCTCGATTGCCCATGAGGCCGGATTGCCGTTCTTGGTCGACTCGACGCTGACGACGCCCTATCTGCTGCGCCCCTTCGAACATGGCGCCGATCTGGTCTATCACTCGGCGACCAAATTTTTGTCCGGCCACGGCACGGTGGTGGGCGGCGTGCTGGTGGACAGCGGGGCGTTTGATTGGCAGGCCGCGCACGACAAGCATGGCCAGTTTCCTGAGCTGTGCGAGCCCTATGCCGGCTTTCATGACATGGTGTTCGCCGAAGAAAGCACGGTCGGTGCATTTTTGCTGCGGGCGCGCCGCGAGGGCCTGCGCGACTTTGGTGCCTGCATGAGCCCGCACACCGCCTGGCTGATTCTGCAAGGCATAGAAACACTGTCACTGCGGATGCAGCGTCATGTGCAAAACGCGCAGAAGATTGCCGAGTTCTTGGCCGCTAACGACATGGTCGAGCGGGTCGGCTATCCGGGCCTGAGCAGCCACCCCAGCCATGCGCTGGCGCAACGCTTGCTGCCGCGTGGTTGCGGCTCGGTGTTCAGTTTTGATCTGAAGGGCACAAGAGCCCAGGGCCGCGCCTTCATCGAGGCGCTGCAGATTTTTTCGCATCTGGCCAATGTCGGCGATTGCCGCTCGCTGGTGATCCACCCGGCATCCACCACGCACAGCCGCATGGATGACGCCGCACTCGCCCTGGCAGGGATCGCGCCCGGCGCCATCCGGCTGTCGATCGGGCTGGAAGACGCCGATGATTTGATCGCGGACTTGAAGCGCGCGCTGAAGATTGCAGCCAAGGCCTAGGAGCACAGCCCATGAAACTTATCGTCAATGGCTTTGAAGCCTATGTCTATACCGGCGGCAAGCCGCTGGACCCTGCCCTGCCCGCGGTCGTCTTCATCCACGGCGCACTCAATGACCACAGCGTTTGGACGCTGCTGGCACGTTGGTTTGCCCACCATGGGCATGCGGTGTTAGCGGTCGATCTACCCGGCCATGGCCGCAGCAGTGGGCCGGCTCTGAGCAGCATCGCGGACCTGGCCGATTGGGTCTGGGCCTTGCTCGACGCTGCGGGTGTTGAGCAGCAAGCGGCGCTGGTCGGCCACAGCATGGGCTCGCTGATCGCCCTGGAAGCCGCGGCCCGCCAGCCCGCCCGCGCCAGCCATCTGGCGCTGCTGGCGACCGCTTATCCGATGAAGGTGTCCGAGGCGCTGCTGAATACGGCGCGCGAGCAGCCGCTGAAGGCGATTGCCATGGTCAATCAGTTCTCTTTTTCGAGTTGGGCCAGCAAGCCCTCCTTCCCAGGACCGGGGGCTTGGCTACAAGGCGGCGAGATCGCCTTGAAGCGGCGCATACAGGGGAGCCAAACCTTGCTCAATCTGTTCGAGCATGATTTCCGTTTATGCGATGCCTATGCGCATGGGCTGGAAGCGGCGGCCCAAGTCAAGTGCCCCAGCACCTTGATCCTGGGAGCGCGTGACCAGATGACGGCGCCCAAACAAAGCAAGTCGCTGGCCGAAGCGCTGAACGCCAAGACCATGCTGCTTCCGGCCGGCCATTCCTTGATGGGCGAAGTACCGGATGCCTTGTTGGCGGCACTGCGTTCGGCAATAGCGTCCTAATTGCGATAGGCCAGGCTCAGGCCGGCGTTGTGGTCCAGCGTCTGCTGCGTGATCGGGCTGGCGGCGGCAGGGCCAAGCAAGCGGCTCACGCCCACGCCGGCGAAGCCCATCCAATGCCTTGAGAATGCATAGGTGTAACCCAGCTTGAAATTGACGTCGCGCAGGCCGGCTGCGGGCTCGAAGCTTTGCCTCAACCGGGCTGCGCCGGGGCTCCCCGCCGGCACGCCGAAGTAACTTCGCATATAGCGGGAGTCTCCAGCACTCAGACCAATGCCGGCGAGCAGTTCCGAATTGGCGTTACGGTAAAGCACATGACTCAGATCGAGATTGGCGATCGCGCCGCCAGCGCGGCCCGCCAAATCAAGACTCAGCGCGCCCGACAGATGCCAGCCCGGCAGCAGCGCATAGCTCGAGTAGGCGCGTCCGCGCAAGGTGCGCCGCACTTCGGGCAAGCCGGCGGTCACGCCTTCATCGCTGCGGCCGCGCCCGCCGTCCAGGCGCAGACCCAGGCCCAGGCGCAAACGGTCGTTATCGAACAAGTCGCGGCTAGCACCCGCGCCGGGGCCTATGGCCTCTTGACCAAACCCCATCAAGGCGGCACCGCCCGAGCTCGAAAACCGCCATTTGCCCCAGCGCATTGCCCAGACCGGCTTCAAACCAAGCTTGTATTGTTTGGCGCCCCAGTATTCGGGGCCTTGTTGCAGCGTGGCTCCGAGCAAATAGCGAAAGTCCTGGTCGCGCAGCTCGGCATGCGGGGCACCGAGCTCGAACACCGTCAGCAAGGCCTTCACCGGTTGTTTGAGCAGCGCTTCGACCGGGTCTTGTGGCTGGTCCTGCGCCGCTGCATTTGAGCCGGCACAGAGCAACAAGGCCAGTATTGAGAACACTGGGTTGGGGCGCATGACCCAGCTTAGCCTCGCCAGGCCTTGTGATGCGCTCCGAATTGCGCTCGAATCAGGCAGTAATGCCCAAGATCGGCCGCAATTCTTTCAGCATATCGGTGGCCATCGCCCGCAGGTCGTAGTTGAGCCGCCA
Organism: Roseateles oligotrophus; assembly: GCF_025717515.1. GTDB lineage: Bacteria > Pseudomonadota > Gammaproteobacteria > Burkholderiales > Burkholderiaceae_C > Paucibacter_A > Paucibacter_A oligotrophus. Next base: position 403,442 of record NZ_JAJIRN010000005.1, on the reverse strand, counting down.
GCCCCAATCGCGTACGGCCTCGCTGTCATCGATACGCTGCGGCCAGCTCGCGGCAATCGCCTGGCGGAAGTCCGGCGCGTAAGCAATCTCGAAGCCCGGAATTTGCAAGGCGATCTCGGCCGCGATCTCGGCCGGCGTGAAGCTGACACCGGCGAGGTTATAGCTGCCGCGTTGCTTGATGCTTTCTGCCGGCGCTTCCATCAACTCGATGGTGGCGCGCAAGGCGTCGGGCATATACATCATCGGCAAGCCCTGATCCTTTTCGAGGAAGCAGCTGTATTGGCCGGTCTTCAGCGCCGAATGAAAAATCTCGATCGCGTAGTCGGTGGTGCCGCCGCCGGGCGGCGTCTTGAAGCTGATCAGGCCGGGGTAGCGCAGGCTGCGCACATCAACACCGTGATTCTTGTGATACCAGGCGCACCAGCGTTCGCCCGCCAGCTTGGAGATGCCGTAGACGGTGGTCGGGTCCATCACGCAAGTTTGCGGCGTGTCCAGCGTCGGGGTCGAGGGGCCAAAAGCAGCGATCGAGCTGGGCCAGAAGATGCGGTCTAGCTTTTGCGTGCGCGCCAGTTCCAGCACATTCAAAAGGCCCTTCATATTCAGGTCCCAGGCCCACATCGGATGCTTTTCGCCGGTCGCGGACAAAGCGGCGGCCAAGTGGTAGATCTGCGTGATACCGTGGCGCTTGACGACCGTGGCCAAGGCGGCCGCATCGGTCACGTCGAGCATTTCATGCGTCAGCTGGGGCACCCGGCCCTCGGGCGCCAGATCGCTGGTGATGATGTTGGCATTGCCATGGCGCAGCGCCAGCTCTTGGGCCAGCTCGGAGCCGATTTGGCCGTTGGCGCCGATGATCAGAATCTTGGTATTACTCATTGAATTGACCTGCTCAGGCAGTTTTGATCAGACCCAGCTCGCGGCCGGCTTGCGTGAAGGCGGCGACCGCCTTTTCCAGTTGCGCCCGCTCATGGCCGGCCGACACCTGCACGCGGATGCGCGCCTGCCCCTTGGGCACGACGGGGAAGAAGAAACCGACCGCGTAGATGCCTAACTCCAGGATGCGTGCACTGAGCTTTTGCGCCATCACCGCGTCATGAACCATGATGGGCACGATCGGATGGGTGCCCGGTTTGATCTCGAAACCGGCCGCCTGGATGGCGGCGCGGAAATAGGCGGTGTTGGCTTCGAGCTTGTCGCGCAGCGCGGTCGAACCTTCCAGCAGATCGAGCACGGCGATCGACGCGCCGACGATGCTGGGCGCCACCGTGTTCGAGAACAGATAAGGGCGCGAGCGCTGGCGCAGCAACTCGATCACCTCGCGCCGCCCGGTCGTGAAGCCGCCCGATGCGCCGCCCAGCGCCTTGCCCAAGGTGCCGGTAATGATGTCGATCTTGCCGAAGACATCGCGGTATTCATGCGTGCCGCGGCCGGTCTTGCCGACAAAGCCGCTGGCATGGCATTCGTCGATGCCCAAGAGCGCGCCATAGCGATCGGTGATCTCGCGGATCTTGTCGAGCTGGGCGATCGTGCCGTCCATCGAGAACACGCCGTCGGTGAAGACCAGCGTGAAGCGCGCGCCCGCCGCCTTGGCCTCTTGCAGGCAGCGCTCCAGGTCGGCCATATCGTTGTGCTTGTAGCGAAAGCGCTTGGCCTTGCACAGGCGGATGCCGTCGATGATGGACGCGTGATTCAACTCGTCGCTGATGATGGCGTCTTGCTCGCCGAGCAGCGGCTCGAACAGGCCGCCATTGGCATCAAAGGCCGCCGCGTAAAGGATGGTGTCCTCGGTGCCCAGGAAGCGCGCCAGGCGCTGCTCCAGCGTCTTGTGCAGGTCTTGCGTGCCGCAGATGAAGCGCACCGACGAGAGGCCGTAGCCATGCGTGCGCAAGGCCTCGTGGGCGGCTTCTATGACCTGCGGGTGGGAAGACAGGCCCAGATAGTTGTTGGCACAGAGGTTGATCACCTCGCGGCCGTCTTGCGTGTGCACCAGCGCGCCTTGCGGGCCGGTGATGACGCGCTCGCTCTTGTACAGCCCGGCCTCGCGAATGCCCTGCAACTCGGTGTTCAGATGGGCGTAGAAAGCGGCGGCGTTGGTCATTGCAGGTCTCCTGATGCACAATTCGTTAAATTGGACGCTGTTCGATATATCGAACCGGCGTGCAGTATCCAAGATTGCCGATCCGAGGTCAAGCATGTCAGTTCCGAATTTAGAGAGTCTAGAGCCACCCAAGGTCGGCGCCACCTTGCAGGCCTTGCGGCAATTACAGGGCTTGTCGCTGGACGAATTGTCGCGCCGCGCCGGCGTCAGCAAATCGATGCTGTCGCAGATCGAACGCAATCAGGCCAACCCGACCGTGGCCGTGGTCTGGCGCCTGGCCAATGCGCTGAGGGTCGAGATGTCCGAGCTCTTGGGGGCCGAGCGCCCGCCGGCGCCGGCCATCGAGCGGGTCGCCGCGCATTCGATTCCCAGCATGAGCAGCCCGGACGGGCTGTGCCAGTTGCGCATCCTGGGGCCGATCGATCTGGCCGGCCAGTTCGAGTGGTATCAGCTGACGGTAGCGCCGGGCGGCACGCTGGATTCGGCCGCCCATGAGCCCGGTTCGCGCGAGCATCTGAGCGTGCTCAGCGGCAGCCTGGAGATCAGCGCCGGTGGCAGCAGCCAGCCGCTGCTTTGCGGGGAAACCGCTCGTTATGCGGTCGACGGCCCGCATTCGATTCGCAACAAGTCCGCCACCGAAGCGGCCGTGGCCTTGTTGGTGGTGCTACACCCCTAACAAATGAGCCAGACTGAGCTTTTCCCAGTCGCTGCGCTGCCAGAGCGGCGCCAGACAGTTCGAGCGCTGGGCCAGGCAAGCATTTAACAAGGGCGCGGCCGGCGTTTGCTCGGGCACGGCCAGCAAGACCAGGCGCTGGGTGCCGCTTTCTTCGAGCCGCCCGATCAGGTCCAAGTCGCCGAGTTGATCCAACACAGGCTCCAGTTGCAAGGGGTCGACGCGCAGTCGCTGCGCCAAGGTCAAGCTGCTGGCGCCACCCTCACCGAGTTGCTGACTGAGCCGCAATTCGCGCAGCACGCCCAAGCTCAGCTCAAGCGCCAGACCCGGCATATCGGGGCGCCTCAACATGCCGCTGCTCAGGCTCGGCGCATTGGCGGCCAACAAGGCACCCAGCAACACAATCACCCAACCGGCATAGAGCCAGACCAGGAAAATCGGCACGGTCGCAAAGGCGCCGTACAGAGTCGAGAAGGTCGGCACCGATTTGAAGTACCAGGCCAAGCTGCTCTTGGCGACGTTGAAACCCAAGGCCACGAAGACCCCTCCGGCCAGCGCATGACGCCAACGCACATCGGTATTGGGCACATAGTGGAACAGCGCGGCCATGCCGCCGGCCATCAACAGGAATTCGATGCCACTGAACATGACGCCGACGCTGAAGGGCAAATTCATGAACAAGCCGTGCCCCGTCGACACCGCATAGCTGGTCAGCGCCAGGCTGCCACCCAAGACCAAAGGCCCCAGGGTCAGCGTGGCCCAGTAGACGAGCACGCGCTGCGCCATCGGACGCGGCCTTTGCACCCGCCAAATCGAGTTCAATGTGCGGTCTATCGTCAACATCAAGGCCAGCGCCGAGATGCCCAGAAAGAACAAACCGACGGCACCCAGCCGGTTCGCCTTGGACGCGAACTGGGTCAGCGCACCCAAGACCGGCTTGGCAATATTGGCCGGAATCAGGCTCTTGACGAAGTACTGCTCCAGCGCGGTTTGAAAGGACGAGAAGATCGGGAAGGCGGTGAACAGGGCCAGCATCACCGTCAGCAGCGGTACCAAGGAAATCAGCGTGGTGAAGGTCAGGCTGCCTGCGGTCAGGCCCAGATGGCCCTCGCGAAATCGCAGGCGCAGGCTTTGCACGGTTTGCCGCCAAGGCCAGCGGTTCAGGGTCACGAGAAAGAGCCGAACCCAACTTTTCAGGTCGAGTTTGTCGGAGGAAGGATTGCGCATGCTGGCTATGATGCCAGCATGTCTGCCTACTCCTCCCAGAATCCGCCCTCCCCGCCTCAATCGCAGCGCACCCAAGCCAGCTCGCGCGAGGCTTTCTCTCGCAATTTGGCGCTCGGCGCCCTGATCGCCCTTTTCATATTGAGTTTGGCCTGGGAGCTCTGGTTGGCCCCGACCGGCCGCGGCACGCTGGCCATCAAGGCCCTGCCCTTGGCCCTGCCTATGCTGGGCCTGTGGCGCTACCGGCTCTACACCTTTCGCTGGCTCAGTTTGATGATCTGGCTCTACTTTGCCGAAGGGGCGGTGCGCGCCGCCAGCGAAGGCGGCGTCGGCATGCGCTTGGCGATGGTCGAGGTGTTTTTGAGCGTGCTGATTTTTGTCGCTTGCGCGATGCAGGTACGCCTGCGCCTGGCCGCGGCCAAAGCTCACACGGCGGGCGATGAGCCGGCATGATTTTTTAAACGCGCTGCACGCCGTTCTGGGCGATGCGGGTCTGTTGCGTGATGGCGACCTGAGCGCCTACGAGTTGGACTGGCGCCGCCGCTATGCAGGCCGTGCCTTGGCCGTGGCCAGGCCTGCCGACACCGCGCAGGTCGCGGCCGTCATCAAGCTGTGCGGCGAGCACCAAGTCGGCCTGGTGCCGCAAGGTGGCAATACCGGCCTGGTCGGCGGCTCCACCCCCGATGCCTCCGGCGATCAACTGCTGCTGAGCCTGTCTCGAATGAACAAGGTGCGCGCCCTTGACGCGGCCAACCTGACCATCACGGTCGATGCCGGCTGCGTGCTGCAAGCGCTGCAGGACGCGGCCGCAGAGCAGGGTTTTTTGTTTCCCTTGAGCCTGGCCTCCGAAGGCACATGCACGATAGGCGGCAATCTCGCCAGCAATGCCGGTGGCACGCAGGTACTGCGTTATGGCAACGCACGCGAGCTGTGTTTGGGCCTGGAGCTGGTGACCGCGCATGGCGAGGTCTGGAACGGCCTGTCGGGCCTGCGCAAAGACAACACCGGCTATGACCTGCGCAATCTATTCATCGGCAGCGAGGGCACGCTGGGTGTGATCACCGCCGCCACCTTGAAGCTCTACCCGGCGCCCAAGGCGCAGATGACCGCGCTGGCGGCTTGCGACACGCTTGATGCGGCGCTGCGATTGCTCGGCATGGCGCAGGCAAGCACCGGCGCGGGCCTGAGTGGCTTTGAGGTGATGAATGCGTTTTCGCTCGACTTGGTCGGCAAGCATTTCCCGCAGTTGCAGCAACCCTTGGCGCGCAGCCCATGGACCGTCTTGCTGGAGTTGTCCGACGCAGAGAGTGAAGCGCATGCCGGCGGCTTGTTCGAAGGCCTGCTGGAGGCGGCGCTTGAGGCCGGCGTGATCAAGGATGCTGCAATGGCGCAAAGCCGGGCGCAGTCGCAAACGATGTGGCAGCTGCGCGAGTCGATTCCGCTGGCGCAGGCGCAAGAAGGGCTCAACGTCAAACATGACATTGCCCTGCCCGTCTCGGCCATTCCGGGCTTTGTGGCAGCCACCGATGCGGCCTTGCAACAAGGCTTCCCCGGTGTGCGCCTGGTCAACTTCGGTCATCTCGGTGACGGCAATTTGCACTACAACGTGCAGGCCCCCGAGGGCGTGCCGGCTAAGGAATTCTTGAGCCGGCATGAACCGGCGATCAACCGCATCGTCTATGACGCGGTGGCCCTGCATGGCGGCAGCTTCTCGGCCGAGCATGGCATCGGCCAGCTGAAGCGGGCCGAGTTGGCGGCGCGCAAAGACCCGGTCGCTTTGCAGATGATGCGTGCCATCAAAAAAGCCCTGGATCCCCAAGGCTTGATGAATCCGGGGCGCGTGCTTTGAGCTAACTTGCCAACCTCAGGGAGGCGTGCCAATGTGTTGCTGCAAAAATCGCTCGACCCGGCCCCAGAAGTCCTTGTTTGTTTCCAGCGCTCGCCAGCCATGGCGCTCCTCTGGGTAGAGCACCCATTCGACGTTTTTGTGTCCGGTGGCCGCCAAGGCGTCGCGCATGCGCAGGCCATGCTCCATTGGCACACGGCGGTCCAAAGCACCATAGGCCATCAGCAGCGGGCGTTTGAGGCGGGCAGCTTGTTTCAATGGCGAGGTGGCGTCCAAGCGCTCGCTGTCAGCGTCCGGGTGGCCGATCAAATTGACCAAGTCATAACTGCGCCCGAGTTCGCTGGCGTCACTGTTGAGCGAGCTGAATAGCAGCTTCAGATCGGACACTCCGACCCAGTTGATGCCGCAGCGGAACAACTCGGGCTGCTTGATCAGACCCATCATGGCCGCATAGCCGCCATAGCTGGCGCCGGCAATGCAAATGCGACTGGGGTCCGCCGAGCCGCTCTTGACCGCCCATTGCACAGCGTCGGCCAAGTCATCCTGCATGGCCAGTCCCCATTGCTTCCAGCCGGCCCGACTATGGGCCGTACCGTAGCCACTGCTGCCGCGGAAATCGGGCTCGATCACCAAGTAGCCACGCGAGGCCAGGAACTGCGCCTCGGCACTCCATTCCCAATGATTGCCTCGCACATAGGGGCCACCATGCACGAGCAGCACGGTCGGCATCATTGCCTTGCTATTGGCGCCGGTGGGCATGCTCTTGGGGCGAGTCACGACCAGGGGCAGGCTCAAACCATCGCGTGTGCTGATGCGCATAGGCTCGCGCCTGGCCATCTCTTGCGGCTTGATCCAAGAGCGCGCGGACAGCAAGGGCTTGAGGGCCAAGCTGTCGCGCTGGAAGCTGCTGAAAATAGTCGGCTGACGGTCGGAGCTGGACTTGACCAAGACCAGATTGGAGTTCAGGCAATCGCGGCAGTCGATTTGGTTGACGGTGGCGGGCAGCGCCTTGTCGACTGCAGCCTGCAGCGCCTTCATTTGCCCGTCAAACCAGACGCTATCTCGCGACTCGCCTTCATAGTGAATCCCCAGCAGGCGGCCGGTCTTGTCATCAAACACCAGCTCACCGCTGAAGTCATAGCCCTTGATGTTCATCACATCTTGCAGCGCCGCCTCGGGCTTGGCCGAATCCATGCGCAGCAAGGCTTGGGTGCCGGTAGGCTGACTCGGGTTGCCGACCAGGTAAAGCTGGCCGTGTGGGCCGGCCTCGTACCAACTGGGCAGACTGCTGTTGAACCGTTCGTCCTCTCGCCACAAGGTCCAGCTGCGAGCATCGGCCGAGGGCAGGTACATCGCGTAGCGATCCTTGTCAATCGCCGTGGCCGCCACCGGGCGCCCGGTCTTGTCGACCAGCCATGTGTAGACATGGGGCGGCGCGTTGTCCAGCACCGAACTCTTGCGGCCGTTGCGTGTATCCAGCCGTGCCAACACGGCCGAGGTGAATTCGCCCAGCCCGTTGTAGCGGTTCTCTTCAATGATGACATCATCGCTGCCATCCTCCAGCACCCGGTGCAGATGCCAGGTCCAAGGCAGTAACTCCTCGCGGCGCTCCTTGAACATCGAGTTCTTCAGCGCCGCGATACCGTCCGCATTGACGCTGGGGCGGCTGCTCTCGGCGTTGACCAGTTGCTTGAGGTTTTCGCCGTCCACATCGATGGCCCACAGCCCTTGGGCGACCGGCTTTTCGCTCGCTTCCTGCAACTGCGCTACGTCAAACACCAGTCGCTTGTTATTGACCCAGAAGACCCGATTGATGTCGGTATCCCCGAGGCCGATCACGGCCTTGGAGGCCGAGAAATCCTGCAGATTGACGACCGCTAGCTGGGTGCGCCGCCCCTCGGGCGAGGTGACGATGGCCATCAAACGGCCGTCCGGCGAGAGCACACCGCCGCGGTACATGGGTAGGCGGAAAAAATCCTCTATGGCCGGCAAGCTCGGGCTCGGTTTGGCGCCAGCAAGGCCACAGAAAACCAATAGCAAGGCCTTTGCCAGCACACGCCGGCCGATTCTGAAAACACTCATTCTTATCATCCTCCCGAGCTGTGATCGCTCAATGTGGGGCGGACTGTAAGCGGATCAGAACCGGCAGCACCCTGGGGCATGCCCTAGGACAAAGCCCTCAGCAGCTTGGCTATTTACTGTCCAAGCGTAGCGATGCTAACGGTTTCCGCCGCCGCAATGGCGGGCTTGCGGCGAATCAGAGCAACCAACTTAGCCAACATGCGCCAGACAAAACGCAAGAGCACGATGGTCAAAATGGCTTCCACAAAAGTCATCACAAACGCGACCAGTCCATTCCAGCGTTCCGAGCGGCGACTGAACTTGGCGAACATGCGATCGCGCGCGATTTCGATGCTGTCGTAAAAAGTCGGGATCACCAACAGCGTCAGCAAGGTCGAGGTGATGGTGCCTCCGATGATGGCCACCGCCATCGGGCGATAGAACTCGCTGCCCTCGCCCAGGCCGATGGCGACCGGCAACATGCCCGCGATCAGCGCAAAGGTGGTCATCAGAATCGGCCGCAGGCGCTTGCGGCCGGCCGTCATCAAGGCTTCCTCCCGGTCCATGCCCTCGGACTCCAACTGACGCGCGGCATCCAGCAACAAAATCGCATTCTTGGCGACCAAGCCCATCAACATGATGACGCCGATGAAGCTCATCAGGTTCAAGGTGCTCTTGCTCAGCAGCAAGGCCAAGACCACGCCGATCAAGGACAGCGGCAGCGACAGCATCACCGCCAGCGGCGCGGTGAAACTGCCGAACTGCATCACCAGCACCAGATACATCAGGCCGATCCCGGACACCAGAGCAATGCCCATCTCGGTAAACACGACTTCTTGCTGGCGCGAGTCGCCTTCCAACTCCAGGCCATAGCCCGCAGGGAAGTTGATGGCCTTGGCGATCTTGACCGCATCGGCCGTCACCTCGCCGGGTGAGCGGCCCTGCACATTGGCGGCCACAGCGATCGTGCGCTTGCCGTCGGCATGCTGGATCTTGCTCGGCCCCTTTCCCATGGTGACGCTGGCGATTTGCTCCAGCGGCACCATCACATTGCTGCCGCTGACCGCGATCGGCAAGCGCTCAATATTGCTGGCGTCGACGCGGTCGCTCGGGTGCAGGCGCACCGCCACATCGCGGGTTTCACCAGCGGGGTCGACCCAATCACCCACCTCGACACCGGCGAAGGCCACGCGCAAGGCTTGCGCCGCGTCGGTTACCGAGATGCCCAGCGAATTAGCCAAACCGCGATTCAGTTCGATCTGCAATTCATCCTGCGGATCTTGCTCGGAAAGACCCACATCGACCGCACCCTTGATGCCGCGCATCTGCGCCATGAAGGCATTGGTGATGTCCAGCAATTTGCGCGAATCGGTGCCGGTGAAACGGATCTGCACCGGCTTGCGACCGCCACCGTTCAAGTCATCGGAAACGGCATACTCGGCCCCGACCAGACTCTTGACCTTTTCGCGCAGATCGTTGGCCACCTCGGTGGCCGTGCGCTTGCGTTTATTGCTCTTGCCAATATCCACGTAAATGCGGCCACCCCCTACGTTGACATTGCTGTTGGTCGCCACCGTCTCGGGCATCGCACGGGCCAATTGGGCCGCCGCCTCCAACTTCAGACGCGAATACTCCAGGCTGCTGCTGGCCGGTGTGCGCACCTCAACTGCCACCATCCCCGAGTCGGTGACCGGCAAGAAACTCGAACCGCCAAATTTACCTTGCAGGAACAGCGCGCCGACCAGGCTCAGCACCGCAAAGACGGCCATCCAGATACGGTGATGCAGAGCCCAGGCGATCACATGACCGTAGCGATCGGTCTGGTGATCGAACCAATCGTTGAAGCGCGACAACAGCCTACCGATCGCATTCTTGGGTGCCAGATGCTGGTTCGGCGGGTCGCCCCAGTAGGCCGACATCATCGGATCAAGCGTGAAAGAGATGAACAGGCTGACCATCACCGAGGCCACCACCGTCAAGGCGAAGGGCCGGAACCATTCGCCCGACACGCCCGGCATGAAAGCGACGGGAATGAACACCGCCACGATGGCGAAGGTGGTCGAGGCGACAGCCAGGCCGATTTCGGCGGTGCCGTTGAGCGCGGCGGTGCGGCGATCCGAGCCCCGCTCCATATGGCGAACGATGTTCTCACGCACCACGATGGCATCATCAATCAAGACCCCAATTGCCAGCGACAGGCCCAGCAAACTCATGAAGTTCAACGTGAAGCCGGCCAACCAAACGGCAATGAACGCAGCGATCACCGAAGTGGGCAAGGCCAAGGCGGTGATCAGCGTCGAGCGCCAGGAATTCAGGAATACATAGACCACAAAAATCGTCAAGCCGGCACCCAGAACCAGCGAGTCGACGACGTTGTTGAGGCTGTTCTGCGCGTCTTTGCCGCCGTCTTGCGTGACCTCGAGCTTGGCTCCCTTGGGCAAGGTCTTGTTGATCTCGTCAACCAGTTTGCGGACCTTGTTGGCGACCGTGACGGTCGACGCGTCCTTCGAGCGCGTCACCGCGATGTTCACATTGGGGTTGCCATTGCGCAGGCTGATGCGGCTGATTTCGGCAAAGCCGTCTTCAATGCTGGCGACCTGGGACAAGCGCACCAACTCCGTGCCCCGCCGTTTGACGACGATTTGCTGAAAATCCGCCGGCGACTCCAGTCGCCCGATCAAGCGGATGCTCTGGTCTTCCAAATTGCCCCGTACCTTGCCGACCGGCGCGGTGCTGTTTTGGTTGCGCAAGGCCGCCACCACCTCGGTCACCGAGACATTGTTCTCGCGCAGCTTCTCGGCATGCAGCAGCACGCTCAATTCACGCTTTAGACCGCCGTTGACGGACACCACGGCCACGCCGGCAATGCCGCGGAATTTGTCGGCCAGTTGATCCTCGGCAATGCGCGAAATCTCGGCATGGCTTTGCTGGCTGCTGGACAGCGCCAACTGCATGATGGGCTCGGCCGCCGGGTCGTTGCGCTCAACCACCGGTTCGCGAATTTCGGTCGGCAACTTGTAACGAACGGTATCGATCGCATTGCGCACCTCGTCCGAGGCTTCGATCAAATTCTTGTTGAAGTTGAAGATCAGCACGATCTGGGCATAACCCTCGGAGGCCGTGGAGCGCACGCGATCGACGCCGGAGATGCTTTGCATCGATTTTTCGATGCGATTGATCACCTCGCGTTCAACCGTCTCGGGCGAAGCGCCCGGATAAGCAATGCCGACCACCAGCACCGGCTCCTGCACATCGGGGATCTGGTTGACCTTCAACTTCTTCAGTGCCAGTAGCCCCAAGCACATCAGCGAAATGATGATGACGATCGTGGCGATCGGCTTCTTGATGCTGAAATCGGAAAGAAACATGGCTTACTTCCCTGTTGAAGCTGCGGCGGCAACTTGCTCGGCTTTCGCAGCGCCGGCCGGAATACTGGCCTGTGCCGAAGCCACCAATTGAATCTTTTGCCCATCCTGCAAATTGGAGCCCGGTTTGCGCAGGATGCGGTCCCCTGCCTTCAAACCGCCGAGCACCACAAACTCACCTCGCCGGGCATCGCGCTCGCCGAGTTTGATGGAGGTTTTTTTCAGCAAATCGCCGTTGATCAACCAGACAAAGGCCTCGTCGCCGGCACGCTGGGCGGCGCTATCCGGCAGCATCAAGGTGCTGACGCTGCCACTCTCGACGCGACCCTCGGCATACAAGCCGGCAACCTTTGGCGACGCACCGGGCGCGAAGTCAACCAGCACTTCCAACTGCCTGGTGGTGGCATTTGCGGCCGCCTCGATGCGGCGGATCTTGCCGTCGAAGCTCTTCTCGTCCAGACCGTTGACGCGGAACGTTACGGTCTGACCGATCTTCAAATCACTCATGCGGTCGGCGGACACCAAGCCTTCGAAACGCATGCTGCGCGGATCCATGACCTTGAAAAGCTCCTTGCCAACCAAGGCCGTGTCGCCTGCAGAAACCTTGCGCTCGCTGATGATGCCGTCAAACGGCGCCCTCACCTCGGTGCGTTGCAATTGCTGGCGCGCCTGCGCTGCCCTAGCCTTGGCCGCGACCAGGTCGCCCTGCGCGTTGTTGCGCCGCTGTTCGGCGTCTTCGGTGGCCTGCAGCGAACTCATGCCCTGAGACTGCAAAGTCTTCAGCCGCTGATACTGCCGCTCGGCCTGCTCGAACGATTGTGCCGAGACCCTCGCGGACTCATCGGCCGAGGTCAGTTGCTCGCGAATCGAGTTGTCATCCAGACGCGCGAGCAAATCACCGCGCTTGACGGTTTCGCCGTTTTCCTTCAACACCTGCAGCACCACGGCCGACACCTCGGCGCGCAGATCGGCACGCTTCTCGGGTTGAATAGAGCCAGTAATCACCGGGCCGGATGAAAAAGTGCCCATGCTCATGCTGAGCTGATCTTCTGGCGCGATCAACAAGGGAGTGGCTGATTTGGCGGCTTGGGCTGCGTCTGCAGCGGTATCCTTCTTGCCGCTATCTTTACCGCAGGAACTGAGCGCTATGGCGGCGACGAGGGCCAGCAGGACTGGCAAGGCAGGCAAGAAAGGACGCGCCATCTGACGGACTCCAATTGGGGGTTGCGTTGATACAAATGCAGCAGCGCGCCAGCATACGCGACAAGCCCAAGACTTCCAAAGGTCATGGCCTTTAGGACGCTATTGCATTTGCCCTTTGAATGCCGCGGGCAGCGCCAACGGCAAGACGGCAATGCCTTCTTCGACCAGATCGGCGACCTCGGCGACGCTGGCTTGGCCCCGAATGCCATGCGCCGCGGTCTCGCCGTAGTGAATGCGGCGGGCTTCCTCAGCGAAGCGATCTCCGACGTCTTCGGTATTGGCCAAGACCTGCGCGACGGCTTCCTGCATCTTGCGTTGCAACTCGCCTTGAGGCGCCTGCGCTGTGATCGGCGCCGAAGTTGCTGCTTGTGTTGCTTTGATCGCTTCCGGCGCCTTGGTGCCGGCCCGTATATGTGAAACGTTCAAATGCGGCGCCGTAGGCAGACGCTTGACTCGGTGATCGGTGCAGATCGGGCAGGCAATCAAAGTGCGCTCGACTTGTGACTCGAAGTCTTGGGCCGAGCCGAACCAGCCTTCAAAGCGATGGTCGTTGCCGCAGCAAAGATTCAATACCAGCATGGCGATGCTAGGCTGCCAATCAAGCGGGCAGCCACGCGAGTGCCCAGTCCCCACGCTGCCAGCGCGTCAGCCAAAGCAGGCCAATCAGCGTCTTGGCATCGGTCATGGCTCCGGACCGCGCAAAGCCGTCGAGTTCGCTCGTGCTGTGGATGGCGAGGTCCAAAAATTCGCCGACATCAAGCGAGCGCTGGCCGGCCGTCATTCCTTTGGCGAAAAAGATTTCAATGCCCTCGTCCGAATAGGCGATGGCGTTGTGCAAGACACCTGCATGGGCCCAATTAGCGGCGCTATAGCCCGTTTCTTCAAGCAATTCGCGCTTCGCACAATTCAAGGGCGACTCACCCGCATCGAGCTTGCCGGCGGGAAACTCCAGCATCACGCGGCCCATCGGGTAGCGATACTGTCGCTCCAGCAACAAGCGGCCATCGTCCAGAATCGGGATGATCATCACCGCCCCCGGATGAACGATGTATTCGCGGCTGGCCTGGCCACCATCGGGCAGGCGCACGATGTCGCGCTTGACCTTTAGAAAGCTGCCTTCATAGACCGACTTTGACTCCAGGCAATGCTCGTACAGATGCGCGTCGCCTTGTTCGTCGGCGTCAGGCTTCATGCCGTCCCCTGCGCAAATAGCACCAGACAAAGCCAGGGAACCCTAGCGTTATGAACAAGCACAGAGCCGCACCATAAAACTCCCAACCCTGTGGATGGCGTTGCCCGAGCTTGGCCTCTATCGCGAAACCAAGGGCCAAAGTCAAACAAGCCAGCAATGCCAATTCCAGCAAGCGCCAGCCGACCGGCTTGGGCCGGCGCAGCGGGCCGACCAGCAGCAATCGGTGGCTGAAATAGGGCAAATTGGCCGCCACCAAGGCAGCAATCAAGACCAGCCAGACGGCTGTTTGGGATTCCATCGTGTCAGCAGCAGTCGCTAAGTCTCAAAGCATCAAGTGGCCAGCGTCTTGACAATGGCGTGAGCGCACAAGGCCATCAAGCCACCCGGCAAGACACCGAACATCAATACAGCCACGCCGTTCAAGGACATCACCACGCGCACATCGGCGGGGGCTGCCAAAGGCGCGTGGTCGCTTGGCTCGTCAAAGAACATCACCTTGATGACACGCAGATAGTAGTAGGCACCGATCAGGGACACCGCCACCGCAATCACCGCCAAGGCGGTATAGCCCTTCACATTGGTGGCCATCAAGGCCTGCAATACCGACAGCTTGGCGTAGAAACCGGCCGTCGGCGGCACGCCCGCGAGCGAGAGCATGAAGATCGTCATCACGGTCGCGTACCAAGGGCTGCGCTTGGCCAAGCCGGCCAAGTCCTTGATCTCTTCGGCCTCATGGCCTTGACGCGACAGCAGCAAGATCATCCCGAAGGTACCCAAGGTGCTCATCACATAGATGATCACGTAATACATGGCGGAGCTATAGGCATTGGCGGCCGACAAGGTGTTGTCATTGACAACGCCGGAGGCCAAGCCGAGCAACATAAAGCCCATTTGAGCGATGGTCGAATAGGCCAACATGCGCTTCAGATTCGTCTGTGCGATCGCTACGAAGTTACCGACGAACAGCGATGTTATGGCCAGCACGATCAACATCTGCTGCCAATCCACCGCCAAACCGATCATGCCTTCGACCAAGAGACGAATCGTGATCGCAAATGCAGCCAGCTTCGGTGCGGCACCGATCAGCAAGGTCACTGCGGTAGGCGAGCCTTGATAGACGTCGGGCACCCACATATGAAACGGTGCGGCACCGAGTTTGAAGGCAAGACCCGCCACCACGAATACCGTGCCGAAGATCAAGACCGACTTGTTTGGCACGCCGGTGCTGATGACATCGAAGACCTGCGGAATGGACAGCGAACCGGTGGCGCCGTACATCATCGACAAACCATAAAGCAAGAAGCCACTGGCCAAGGCACCCAGCACAAAATACTTCATGGCCGCTTCGGTCGACAGCGCATGGTCACGCCGCAAGGCCACCAAGGCATAGAGCGACAAGCTCATCAACTCCAGGCCCAGATAGATGACCAGGAAATTATTGGCCGACAACATCACACAAATGCCGAGCAGCGAGAACAGGCTCAGGCTGAATAGCTCGCCCTTGAGCAACTCGCGGGAGGCCGCATAAGGCCTTGCATAGACCAAGGTGACTATGGTGGCGACGCAAGCGAAGAAGGCCAGCAAATGCCCCATCGGGTCGGATACCACCATGCCTTGCATGGCATAGACGGTTTGACCATCTTGGAAGTAAGACCAGTGCACCGCGGCCACCACCGCCAAGGTCAACTGCGTCAACCAATAGGTCGGGCGGCGGGCCGGATCCGTCACAAACAGATCCACCATGGCTATCACGCAAGCCATCAGCAACAGTGCAACTTCGGGATAAACCGCGAGCCAATTCATATTAGTCATTTGTCAGTGGCCCTAAGAATCAACCGGGGATCAGTTTGGAAGTTGCCACATGCTTGAGCAACTCGGTCACCGATACCTGCATTACATCGGTAAATGGTTTTGGATAGATACCCATCCAGAGCACGGCAATCGCCAGCACCGCCATCATCAGGAATTCGCGGGCATTGAGGTCTTGCAAGTTCTTGACGTTGTCATTGGTGACCGGGCCAAAGTAGACGCGCTTGTACATCCACAAGGAATAAGCGGCACCAAAGATCAAGGCGGTGGCTGCGATGGCACCGATCCAGAAGCTGTACTGCACCGCACCCAGAATCACCATCCACTCACCGACGAATCCCGCGGTTGCGGGCAGGCCGCAATTGGCCATCGCAAAGAACAGCGCAAAGGCGGCGAACTTCGGCATGGTGTTGACAACACCGCCATAACTGGCAATTTCACGGGAATGCACGCGGTCATAGAGCACGCCGATCGACAGGAACATCGCGCCCGACACAAAGCCATGCGAGATCATCTGTACCAAGCCACCGGCAACGCCGAGCTGGTTGAAGATGAAGAAACCGAGCGTCACAAAACCCATGTGCGCAATCGAAGAATAGGCGACCAGCTTCTTCATGTCTTGCTGGACCAGCGCGACCAAGCCGATATAGACGACGCCGATCAGCGACATCGCAATGATCAACCAAGCCCATTGATGGGCGGCATCCGGGACTATGGGCATGGACAGACGCAAGAAGCCGTAAGCACCAAGCTTCAGCATGATGGCGGCCAGCACCACCGAGCCACCGGTGGGCGCCTCAACGTGGGCGTCGGGCAACCAGGTGTGCACCGGCCACATCGGCACCTTGACCGAGAAGGCGGCCAGGAAGGCGAAGAACAACAGCGTCTGTGCGCCACCGGTCAGCGGCAGCTTGTGCCAGGTCAGGATGTCGAAGGAGCCACCCGACTGCAGATACAGGTAGAGCAAGGCGATCAACATCAGCAAGGAGCCGGCCAGCGTGTACAAGAAGAACTTGAACGCCGCGTAAACACGCTTGGGTCCACCCCAGACGCCGATGATGATGTACATCGGGATCAAGGTTGCCTCGAAGAAGACATAGAACAGCAAACCGTCCAGCGCCGAGAAGACACCAATCATCAGACCCGACAGAATCAGGAAGGCGCCCATATATTGGTTGACGCGCGACTCGATCACTTCCCAGGCGGCGATGACCACGATGACGGTGATGAAGGCCGTTAGCGGCACAAACCACATGGAGATGCCGTCAAGACCTAAGTGATAGCGGACATTGAAGCGCCCGATCCACGGTTGGTTCTCGACGAACTGCATTGCGGCGGTCGAGTTATCGAATCCGCTGATCAAGGGCAAGGTCACGGCGAAGCAGGCCAGCGCAGCAATCAGCGCCAACCAACGTACCGTTTTGACTTGATCGTCACGGCCCAAGGCCAAGAGGATCAAACCACAAGCGATGGGTAGAAAAATGGCAAGACTAAGCAACATAAGATCTCCGCCCTTGATCAAAGACCAGCCAGGGTCTTGAATTGGGGCCATATAAACGGCCACAGCTGCCACGTCATCAAACCTAGCACGCCCAGAATCATCACCAAGGCATACCAGTACAAATGACCGGTCTGCACCAAGCGCACCACACCTGCAAGGCGGCCCACCATGCGCGCCGACCCATTGATCAACACACCGTCAATCAGCGCACCGTCGCCGCCCTTCCAGAAAGCCAGGCCCATCGCGCGCGCGGTCTTGGCCAATACGTTCTCGTTGAACCAGTCGAGGTAGTACTTGTTCTCCAGCACATTGATGACCGGTGACAGGACGCGGCCAATCGTCTTCGGGATGCTCGGTGCGACCATATAGAACACATAGGCCGTCACCACACCGCCCAGGGCCAGCCAGAACGGCAAGGTGCTGAGACCATGCATGGCCATCGCGGCAGCACCGTGGAACTCGTGCGCCAGCTCTTCCATCGCATGGTGAACTTCGTGATTGACGAAGATCGCATCCTTGAAGAAGTCGCCGAACAGCATCGGCCCAATCGTCAGATAACCAATCACGACCGAAGGGATGGCCAGCAATATCAGCGGCGCGGTAACCACCCAAGGCGACTCGTGCGGCACATGGGGTTCATGGTGGCCGTGATCATCATGGTGGTCATGCTCACCGGGGAATGGCTTGTGGCGGAAATTCTCCTTGCCGTGGAAGACCAGGAAGTACATGCGGAAAGAATAGAACGCGGTCACAAAGACGCCGATGATGACGGCGGCATAGGCATAAGGCGCAGCAGGCAGATGGCTGGCGTGCACCGCTTCGATGATGCTGTCCTTGGAGTAGAAACCAGCGAACAAGGGCGTACCGATCAAGGCCAGCGAGCCCAGCAAGGAGGTCAGCCAGGTGATCGGCATGTATTTGCGCAGCCCACCCATATTGCGGATGTCCTGATCATGGTGCATGCCGATGATGACCGAGCCTGCGCCCAGGAACAGCAGCGCTTTGAAGAAGGCATGCGTCATCAGATGGAACACCGCCACCGAGTAGGCCGAGGCACCGAGCGCCACCGTCATATAGCCTAGCTGCGACAAGGTCGAGTAAGCAACGACGCGCTTGATGTCGTTCTGGATGATGCCGAGAAAGCCCATGAACAAGGCGGTGATCGCACCGATGATCAGCACGAAATTCAAGGCAGTGTCCGACAACTCGAACAAGGGGCTCATGCGCGCCACCATGAAGATGCCGGCCGTCACCATCGTGGCGGCATGGATCAAGGCGGAAATGGGTGTTGGGCCTTCCATCGAATCGGGCAGCCAGACGTGCAGCGGGAACTGCGCGCTTTTGCCCATCGCACCGATGAACAGGCAAATGCAGGCGACCGACAACATCATCCATTCGCTGCCCCATAGCGGCGCGTTGAAACCGATCTTGGCCAGTTCCGGCGCCTTGGCAAAGACCTCGGCATAGTTCAAGGAACCGCTGTGCGCGACCAGCAGGCCGATGCCCAGAATGAAGCCGAAGTCACCGACACGGTTGACCAGGAAGGCCTTCATATTGGCAAAGATGGCCGTCGGCTTGGTGTACCAGAAACCGATCAGCAAGTAACTGACCAGGCCCACGGCCTCCCAACCGAAGAAGAGCTGCAGCATATTGTTGCTCATCACCAGCATCAGCATGCTGAAGGTGAACAAGGAGATGTAGCTGAAGAAGCGCTGGTAGCCGGGGTCTTCCGACATATAGCCGATGGTGTAGATGTGCACCATCAGCGACACAAAGGTCACCACGCACATCATCATCGCGGTCAGGCCGTCGACCAGGAAACCGACTTCCATCTTCAGGCCGCCGACCACCATCCATTCGTAAATGGTCTGGTTAAAGCGTGCGCCCTCATTGACGACAGCACTCAAGGTCATCGCCGAGAGAATGAAGGCGATCAAGACGCCAAGAATGGTGACGGTATGAGCGCCGGCGCGGCCGATTTGCTTGCCGAAGAAACCGGCCGCAATAGCGCCGACCAACGGCGCCAGCGGCACCGCCAAAAGCATATTCTGTGAGAGTGTTGTCATATGGATCTCAGACGCCGCAGGGCCGCCCCAAGGCGGCTGAGCGCCCCCTCGGGGGGCAGGAACGAAGTGACGTGGGGGTATTCATGCCTAGCCCTTCAGCGCGTCGAGCTCTTCGACATTGATGGTGGCGCGGTTGCGGAACAGCACGACGAGAATGGCTAGGCCAATCGCCGATTCGGCTGCCGCCACGGTCAGAATAAAGAACACAAAGACCTGACCGGCCATATCACCCAGATAGTGAGAAAAGGCCACAAAGTTCAGGTTCACGGCCAAAAGCATCAACTCGATCGCCATCAGCAGCACAATCAGGTTTTTGCGGTTCATGAAGATGCCGACAACGGCGATGGCGAACAGCATCGCCCCCAGCGTCAGAAAATGGCCCAGCGTCAATGTCATCATGATTTGGCTCCTCCTTGCTCGGCCGCCGCTTCGACGGGTGCTGTGACCACTTCCACTGTCGGCGCGACCTTGATGATGCGCAGTCGGTCGGCCTTTTTGACCTTGACCTGCTCGGACGGGTTCTGCGTACGTGCATCTTTGCGGCTGCGCAAGGTCAGCGCGATCGCTGCGATGATGGCCACGAGCAGCAAAATAGCGGCAATTTCAAGCGGGTACAGATACTGCGTGTAAATCGCGATACCCAGCATCTTGGTGTTGCCCATCTGGATTGCGGCGGCGCTGAGTTCGGGGGCTGTGCTCAAGCGGAAACCGCCCATCAACACGGCCGCCATCTCCAAGGCGATCACCGCACCAACAAAGCCGCCCAGCGGCAGATGCTTCCAGAAGCCATCACGCATGCCGTCGGAGTTGATGTCCAGCATCATCACCACAAACAAGAACAGCACCATCACGGCACCGATATAGACCAGCACCAGGGCGATGGCCAAAAATTCGGCCTTCAGCAGCATCCAGATGCAGGCGGCCGTGAAGAAGGCCAGGATCAAAAACAGCGCGGCATGCACGGTGCTTCGCGCCGTGATGACCCGAAACGAGGATCCCAGCAGCACGGCTGAGAAGATGTAAAACAAGGCAGTGGTAATTTCCATGCGTCTTCCTGCAAGCAGACTTTGCGGTTCAGGTCCGACCGGCGGTCAGCCCTGCGCCACTCAGCGGTACTTGGCGTCGGCCTCCTTCTGGGCTGCGATCTCGGGTTCAAATCGATCGCCGACGGCCAAGAGCATGTCCTTGGTGAAGTACAGATCGCCACGTTTTTCGCCGTGGTATTCAAAAATGCTGGTCTCGACAATCGAGTCGACCGGGCAGCTCTCTTCACAGAAACCGCAGAAGATGCACTTGGTCAGATCAATGTCGTAACGGCTGGTGCGGCGCGAGCCATCGTCCCTGACCTCGGACTCGATCGTGATCGCCATCGCCGGGCAAACCGCTTCGCACAGCTTGCAGGCGATGCAGCGTTCTTCGCCGTTTTCGTAACGACGCAAGGCATGCAAGCCACGGAAACGAGGCGACAGCGGCGTCTTCTCTTCCGGGAACTGCACGGTGATATTGCGGGACAGGAAATGCCGGCCGGTCAGGGCCAGGCCCTTGAACAGCTCGATGAGCATGAAGCTCTTGATGAAGCTAACTGCAGACATGGGGCGCCTCATCACTTCCAGATGTTGTAGGGCGACTGAATCCAGAAGCCGACAACAAGCAGCCAGACCAGAGTCACGGGAATAAAGATCTTCCAACCCAGACGCATGATCTGGTCGTAACGATAACGAGGGAAGCTGGCGCGGATCCACAAGAACATGGTGACAACCGCAAAAGTCTTGGCACCCAACCAGATCCAGCCGGGGATGAAGTCGAGCGCGGCGATCGGCGACAACCATCCGCCCAGGAACAGCGTGACGGTCAGAATCGACACCAACCACATATTGGCGTATTCGGCCAGGAAGAACATCGCAAACGACATACCCGAATACTCGACCATATGGCCGGCGACGATTTCGGATTCACCCTCGACCACGTCGAAGGGATGGCGATTGGTTTCTGCCAGCCCCGAGATGAAGTAGACGAGGAAGATAGGCAGCAGCGGCAACCAGTTCCAGGACAGGAAGGACAGGCCCATATCGGCGAACTGACCCTTGCCCTGCCCCATCACTATGTCGCTCATGTTCAGGCTGCCACTGACCATCAGCACGATCACCAGCGCGAAACCCATCGGGATTTCATAACTGACCATCTGCGCCGACGCACGCAACGCGCCGAGGAAGGCGTATTTCGAATTCGAGGCCCAACCGGCGATGATGACGCCGTAGACTTCAAGCGAGGTGATGGCCATCAAGAACAGCAGGCCTGCGTTGATATTGGCCAGCGCCACATCGGGTCCGAAGGGGATCACCACCCAGGCGGCCAAGGCCGGCATGATGGTCATGATGGGGCCCAGGAAGAACAGGCCCTTGTTGGCCGCCGTCGGAACAATGATTTCCTTGAAAATCAACTTGACCGCGTCGGCAATCGGAGTCAGCAAGCCGTAGGGGCCGACCCGGTTCGGGCCGGGGCGGATCTGCGTCCAGCCAATCGCCTTGCGCTCCCAGAGCGTCAGATAGGCGACACAAATCATCAAGGGTGCGACCACCGCGATGATCTTGATCAGGTTCCAGAGCACCGGCCAGATCAGCGGGGAAATCCCGCCGAACAACTGCGATCCGCTTTGGTAGAAGGTTTCAATCATTGCTGTTCTCGCCTCAGACCTTGCTGACGTTCAAGCCGCCAAAGATGGAACCCAAGGCCGCCGTTTCGGGCAAACCACTCGGAACACGCAGCACATTGGCCGGCAGCTTCGCATCCAGCTTGGCCGGCAATTGCACCGCGCCCGCCCCGTCTTGGGTGATACGCACGGAGCTGCCTTCGCTCAAGCCCAACTGTTCCCACAAAGCCGTCGGCAAACTGGCCACCGCGGCCTGGCGCGCATCATGGCTCAGTTGCAGCGATGTCGCATGACGTACCAACAGGTCGGACGCATAGATCGGCAACTCGGCCAAGCGCTCGATGGCGGATGGCGAAGCGCTCTGAAGCTGAGCGGAGCCGGCATTGCTCAAGCGCGCGCCAAGGTCGGCATCGACACCCAGCGCCTCACTGCGCACTTGCTCGGAGCTGTCTTGGCCAAAGCCGTCAAGCGCCAGCAAATTGCCCAGCACGCGCAAAATCTTCCAGCCGGGCCGGGTGTCGCCCAGCGCCTTGACGACACCGACAAAGCTCTGCGCCAGACCTTCTGCGTTGACAAAAGTCCCCGAGGTCTCGGTGAACGGCGCGGTCGGCAGCAAGACATCGGCGTAGTCGAGACCGGTCTTGAACGGGCTCATCACGACGACCATTTCCGCGCCGGCCAGCGCCTTGGCCGCGGCGGCCGCGTTGGCCGAATCCAGCACCGGATCGGTATTCAAGAGCAGCAAGCCTCTCAAACCCGCATCGCCCAGCATCTGAGCGGCATTCAAACCGCCCTGCTGAGGCAAGGCGTTAACCAGCTGCGCGCCGACCGTGTTGGCGGCTTCCGTCAGATAGCCGACGCTGGCACCGGTTTGCGCGGCAATCCAGTTCGCCAGGCTCAACAAGCTGCTGGCCTGCGGATGTTGCGCGGCGGCATTGCCAAGCAACACCGCCTTGTGCTGACCGGACAGCAAGGCATTGGCGATCGCCTGAGCGGCCTCGCTGGCATTGCCGGCCATCGGGGCGCTGACGCCATTGGCCGCAGCAACGGCGCTGGCCACATCGGCCAAGGCCTGCAACCAGCTGCTTGGCGCCGCCGTGATGCGGGCAGCGACCGGCATCAGCCAATCGTCTTCGCTGGCGTGGATGCTCATGATCTGCGCGCCATGGCGAGCCGCCTGACGCAGGCGCAGCGCGAACAGCGGATGGTCCTTGCGCAAGAAGGAGCCCACCACCAGCGCACGGTCCAATTGGCTCAGGTCGGCAATCGGCAGGCCCAGCCAATGGGCTTGGCCGGCGGCGGCGCTATTGCCAAAGTCGCTGTGGCGCAGGCGGTAGTCGACGTTCTGACTGCCCAGACCGCGCACCAGCTTGGCCAGCAAATGCAATTCTTCGACGGTGCTGTGGGCCGAACCCAAAGCGCCGATGGCGGCCGCACCATGCTCGGCGCGGATCAGCTTCAAGCCATTCGCCACATATTCGAGCGCGGTGCCCCAGTCGACCTGCTTCCAGGCGCCGCCTTGCTTGATCATCGGTTGCGTCAGGCGTTGATCGCTGTTCAAGGCTTCGTAGGAGAAGCGGTCGCGGTCGGCGATCCAGCATTCATTGACGGCGTCGTTCTCCAGCGGCACCACGCGCATCACCCGGTTGCCCTTGACCTGCACGACCAGATTGGCACCGGTGCTGTCATGCGGGCTGATGCTCTTGCGGCGCGACAATTCCCAGGTACGGGCGCTGTAGCGGAAAGGCTTGCTGGTGAGCGCGCCGACCGGGCAAATGTCGATCATGTTGCCCGACAACTCGGAGTCGATCGTGCGGCCGACAAAGGTCTGAATCTCGGCATGCTCGCCGCGATGCGCCATGCCCAACTCCATCACGCCGGCAATCTCTTGGCCGAAGCGTACGCAGCGCGTGCAGTGGATGCAGCGGCTCATCTCCTGCATCGAGATCAGCGGGCCGACGTTCTTCTGGAACACCACACGTTTTTCTTCGGTGTAGCGCGACTTGCCGGCGCCATAGCCGACCGCCAAGTCCTGCAACTGGCACTCGCCGCCCTGATCGCAGATCGGGCAATCAAGCGGGTGATTGATCAGCAAGAACTCCATCACGCCTTGCTGTGCCTTCAGCGCCTTCTCGCTCTTGGTGCGAATAATCATGCCCTGCGTCACAGGGGTTGCGCAGGCCGGCATCGGCTTGGGTGCCTTCTCCACGTCGACCAGGCACATGCGGCAATTGGCGGCGATGGAGAGCTTCTTGTGATAGCAGAAATGGGGAATATAGGTGCCGGCTTGCTCGGCCGCATGCATCACCATGCTGCCGGCCGGAACCGTCAGCTTCTGACCGTCGAGTTCGATTTCAATCATGTTCTGTCCTGTCCTGCCTCAAAAAGAGGCCGGCACCAGAGCCGTTTTGTGTTCGATCAGATGAACGAACTCGTTTTTGAAATTCTTGATCATCGCGCGCACCGGCATCGCGGCCGCATCGCCCAAGGCGCAAATCGTGCGACCCTGGATGTTGTCGGCCACCGAGTTCAGCAAGTCGATGTCTTCGGGCTTGCCATGGCCATTGGCAATGCGCTCCACCACACGGTGCATCCAGCCGGTACCTTCACGGCAGGGCGTGCATTGGCCGCAGGACTCATGCGCGTAGAAGTAAGACAGGCGCAACAGGCTCTTGACCATGCAGCGCGAATCATCCAGGACGATGACAGCGCCCGAGCCCAGCATCGAGCCGGCCTTGGCGATGGAGTCATAGTCCATCGTGCAGTCCATCATCACGTCGGCGGTCAACACCGGCGACGAAGACCCACCGGGAATCACCGCCTTGAGCTTGCGCCCCTTGCGCACGCCACCGGCCAGTTCCAAGAGCTTGGCAAACGGGGTACCGAGCGGGATCTCGTAATTGCCGGGCTTCTCCACATCACCGGAGACCGAGAAGATCTTGGTGCCGCCGTTGTTGGGCTTGCCGATTTCGAGATAGGGCTGGCCACCGTTGCGGATGATCCAAGGCACCGCCGCGAAGGTTTCGGTGTTGTTGATCGTGGTCGGCCGGCCGTACAGGCCAAAGCTGGCGGGAAAAGGCGGCTTGAAGCGGGGCTGGCCCTTCTTGCCTTCGAGCGACTCGAGCAAGGCGGTTTCTTCGCCGCAGATATAGGCGCCAAAACCATGGAAGGCGTGCAGCTGAAAGCTGAAGTCCGAGCCCATGATGTTGTCACCCAGGAAGCCGGCCGCGCGGGCCTCTTCAAGCGCAGCCTCGAAGCGCTCATAGACCTCGAAGATTTCGCCGTGGATGTAGTTGTAGCCGGTCTTGATGCCCATCGCGAAGGCGGCAATCGCCATGCCTTCGATGACGATGTGCGGGTTGAACATCAAGATGTCGCGGTCCTTGCAAGTACCGGGCTCGCCCTCGTCGGAATTGCAGACCAGGTACTTGGCACCCGGAAATTGGCGCGGCATGAAGCTCCACTTCAGGCCGGTCGGGAAGCCCGCGCCGCCGCGACCACGCAGACCGGAGGCTTTGACCTCGGCAATCACCTGGTCTTGCGTCAGCGGCGCGCCTTCGGGAGCGCCCTCGCCTTTCAAGATCTTGCGCAGCGCGGCATAACCGCCACGCGCAACGTAGTCCTGCAGGCTCCAATTCTTGCCATTCAGGCCGTCATAGATTTGCGCGCCGAGATGGCGATCATGGAAACAGGTTTCCGTTCCCTGGCTTTGAAACTTGGAGAGGTCCAGCATGCTTCTTTCCTCTTCCTCAGTTCTTTACAGCCGACTGTGCAGCGGCATGCGCCTTGAGCACATCGACAAGTTCGTCAAGCCGGGCATTGCTCATGAAACTGCACATCTGCCGGTCATTCACCAGCATCACCGGCGAGTCGGCACAAGCGCCCAGGCACTCGCTCTTTTGCACCGTAAACAGACCGTCGGTGGTGGTGCCGCCTTCTTCCACGCCGAGCTTCTCGCACAGGTGGTTCAGGGCCTTCTGGCCATCGCGCAACTGGCATGGCAGATTGGTGCAGACGTTCAACTTGAACTGACCCAACTTGCGCTGGTTGTACATGTTGTAGAAGGTCGTCACTTCGTAAACGGCAATCGGCGGCATGCTCAGGTAGGCCGCGATCACGTCCTCGCTGGCCCGTGACACAAAGCCGATTTCGTCCTGCACGATGGACAGGCAGGCCATCACGGCCGAAACCTTTTGGTCAGCCGGGTACTTGGCGACCTCACGCGCAAAGCGTGCGGCGGTGGCCTCACTCAGAATGTATTCTTCAGTGCTCATCATCGAATTACTCATCGGTCGATTTCACCAAACACGATGTCCATCGTGCCGATGATGGCCACCGCGTCGGCCAACATATGACCCCGCGCCATTTCATCCAGCGCAGCCAGATGCGCGAATCCAGGTGCCCGAATCTTCAGGCGATAGGGCTTGTTGGCGCCGTCGCTGACGATGTAGATGCCGAACTCGCCTTTCGGATGCTCGACGGCCGCATAAGCTTCACCCTCGGGCACATGGAAGCCTTCGGAGAAGAGCTTGAAGTGATGGATCAGCTCCTCCATATTCGACTTCATATCGACCCGTGAAGGCGGAGCAATCTTGTGGTTGTCGGTGATCACCGGGCCGGGGTTGGCGCGCAGCCAAGCCACACATTGCTGGATGATGCGATTGCTCTGGCGCATCTCTTCAACCCGCACCACATAGCGGTCATAGGTATCGCCCTCGGTGCCGACCGGCACATCAAAGTCCAACTTCGCGTAGGCGTCGTAAGGTTGGGTCTTGCGCAAGTCCCAGGGGATGCCGCAGCCGCGCAACATCGGGCCGGTGAAGCCCATGTTCAAGGCGCGTTCGGGGGTCACAACGCCGATGCCGACCGTGCGCTGCTTCCAGATCCGGTTGTCGGTCAGCAGGGTCTCGTAGTCATCGATATTGCCGGGGAAACGCTTGCAGAAATCCTCGATGAAGTCCAGCAGCGTGCCGCTGCGGTTCTCGTTCATCTTGGCCAAGGTCTTGGCATTCTTGATCTTGGAGACACGGTACTGCGGCATCGTGTCCGGCAGGTCACGGTAGACACCGCCCGGGCGGAAATAGGCCGCGTGCATGCGCGCACCCGACACCGCTTCGTACATATCGAACAGGTCTTCACGCTCGCGGAAAGCGTAAATCAGCACATTCATCGCGCCGCAGTCGAGACCGTGGGCGCCCAACCACATCAGGTGATTCAGCAAGCGCGTGATCTCGGCAAACATCACGCGGATGTATTGCGCTCGCTCGGGCACGGCCACACCCAGCATCTTCTCGATCGCCAGGCAGTAGGCCTGCTCATTGACCATCATCGACACATAGTCGAGTCGGTCCATATAGGGCAGCGACTGGATATAGGTCTTGCTCTCGGCTAGCTTTTCGGTGGCGCGGTGCAACAGACCGATATGTGGGTCGGCGCGCTGAATGACTTCGCCGTCTAACTCTAGAACCAAGCGCAGCACGCCGTGGGCGGCTGGGTGCTGGGGACCGAAGTTCAGCGTGTAGTTTTTGATGTCAGCCATGATTGGACTCCCGCAGGGCCGCCCCAAGGGAGGACAGCGCCCACTCGGGGGGCAGCGAAGCGGCAAAGCCGCGAGTGTGGGGGCTCATTTTTAGATTCCGCCGTAATTGTTTTCGCGGATGATCCGCGGCGTGATTTCACGCGACTCAATCGTCACCGGCTGGTAGACCACGCGCTTTTGCTCGGCGTCATAGCGCATCTCGACATTGCCCATGGTCGGGAAGTCTTTGCGCATCGGGTGACCGATGAAACCGTAGTCGGTCAGGATTCGACGCAGGTCGTCATGGCCTTCAAAGATGATGCCGAACAGATCGAAGGCTTCGCGCTCGAACCAGTTGGCCGAATTCCAGATCGGCGTCAAGGCGTCCACGCGCGGGAAGTCATCCTCGGCACAAAACACCTTCAAACGCAAGCGCCAGTTCTTGCTGACCGACAGTAAATGCGTTGACACGGCAAAGCGCGCGCCGCTATAGCCGCCATCTTTATATCCGCTGTAGTCGAGACCGCAAAGGTCAATCAGTTGCTCGAAACGCAGATCGGCGTGATCACGCAGTTGCGTGGCTACCGCCAAATAGTCCGCCGGCGCGACCTGAATGGTGATCTCACCAAACTCGGTCTTGAGGTTTTGAATTTTGTCGCCAAAGACGGCCTTGAGGGCCGCTTGCAGGGTGTCAAGTTTGCTCATCTGTGCTTGATTCCATTCAGCGCGCGATGGTGTTTTCGCGGCGAATCTTGGCCTGCAATTGCAGGATGCCGTAGAGCAGCGCTTCCGCTGTCGGCGGGCAGCCGGGTACATAGACATCAACCGGAACGATGCGGTCACAGCCGCGCACAACCGAATAGCTGTAATGGTAGTAGCCGCCGCCATTGGCGCAGGAGCCCATCGAGAGCACCCAGCGTGGCTCGGCCATCTGGTCGTAGACCTTGCGCAGCGCCGGCGCCATCTTGTTGCACAACGTACCGGCAACAATCATCAAATCGGACTGACGCGGACTGGGCCGGAACAGCATGCCGAAACGGTCGATGTCATAACGGGCCGCGCCCGCATGCATCATTTCCACCGCACAGCATGCGAGACCGAAGGTCATCGGCCACAAGGAACCGGTCTTGGACCAGTTGATCAGCTTGTCCACCGAGGTGGTGACAAAGCCCTCTTTCAAAACGCCTTCGATACCCATTGCAAGCTTTCAAACGTCTGTAGCCATCAAGGCCGAGCGTCGGGTCACAACCAATCCGACCCGCCTGCCGGCCGCGAGGCCGGCACCCCCGAAGGGATCATCCAAGGCAAGCCTTGGGCGAGGGGCTTTATATCACTCCCAGTCCAAAGCACCTTTGATCCACTCATAGGCAAAGCCCACAACCAGAATGCTCAAGAAACTAATCATCGCCCAGAAACCAGCCGGGCCAATCTCCTTCAGCGCGACGGCCCAAGGGAAAAGAAAGGCAATTTCCAGGTCAAACAAAATAAACAAAATCGCCACGAGGTAATAGCGCACATCGAATTTCATGCGCGCATCTTCAAAGGCCTCGAAGCCACATTCATAAGGGGAGTTTTTTGCCGCATCGGGCCGATTCGGGCCCAGCAGAAAGCCGAGCACCTGAGGCGCCACACCGACGCCGGCGCCGACCAGGATGAAGAGGATGACGGGTAAGTACTGATCCAAGTTCATGGGTGACGCTCTTTAAAAACCGCCGTTCGCCTCCAGGCCCCGGCCATGTTTCAGAAGTAATTCAGAAGAAAAAACTACGGGCGCGACGCCGACGATTTCTCGCCTACGAACTACGCCCGTTTTGCACGACCCACTTGCTTTACCCAATCACTTTGGGTTTTGGCTTGCGATGATGCTCAAGGGCAAATATCTCAGGGCTCCAACCCCGAGATACTAACCGATGATTTGGTGCCGTCGGCGAGACTCGAACTCGCACAGCTTTCGCCACTACCCCCTCAAGATAGCGTGTCTACCAATTTCACCACGACGGCTAATACTTTGAATCTTCGACTATTTTTTTTAACAGCAAGAGGATTTGCTATCTAGTCAGCCTCGAATTCTATACTGAAAATTTAGCCCTCCAGACAAGCTGGAGAGAAATTATCTATTTTTTGATCGAGGCCACAACCATCACTTCGGAGCCAAATCTGACGCAGCGGCCGCTACTGGCGCGACGGGAGCACCAGGAATGGCTGCAGCACCCGAGGCAGCAATAGCCACTGGCGTTGCCTTATCCAGAATGGTGTCCTTGCTACCGGCACCCGAACGATGATTGGCCAAGTAGGCCATTGCCAAGGTACTCACGAAGAACACGGTCGCGCACACCGCCGTGCTGCGCGATAGAAAATTCGAACTGCCAGTGGCGCCGAACAAGCTACCCGAGGCCCCACTGCCAAAAGACGCCCCCATATCCGCACCCTTGCCGTGCTGAACCAAGACCAAACCTATCATCGCCAAAGCACTCAGCAACTGCAGTACCAACACCAAATTCATCCAAAATTGCATTTCAAACACTCCAAAGAATCTTCGACAGCTTCGCCCTTCGCGGCCGAAGCTGTGGTTAAAAAATTACATCGCGGCGCGGCAAATGGCCGCAAAGTCGGCCGCTTTCAGTGCTGCGCCACCGATCAAACCGCCGTCGATATCCGGCTGAGCGAACAATTGCGCGGCGTTGTCCGGCTTGACGCTGCCACCATAAAGAATTCGCATGCTGGCGGACTTCTGGCTTGCCGCATGCAATTGCGTGCGCAACACCGCATGCACCGCCTGAGCCTGCTCCGGGCTGGCCGTCAAACCCGTACCAATCGCCCAAACCGGCTCGTAGGCCAAGACAATTTCACCGATGCAATGCGTCAAGGTGTGAATCACCGCGGCCAGTTGGCGCTTAACCACAACTTCGGTCTGCCCCGCCTCGCGTTCAGCCAATGTCTCGCCGACACAAACAATTGGCGTCACACCATGTGCCAAGGCCGCCTTGGCTTTGTCCGCCACCAATTGATCGCTCTCATGATGGAAAGCCCGCCGTTCGGAATGACCGACGAGCACATAACGGCAGCCCAGATCGGCAAGCATGGCCGAGGACACCTCCCCGGTAAAGGCGCCTTGCTCGTGGGCCGAGCAATCCTGGGCGCCCAACATCACCGCTTGACCGGTCAAGGCCAAAGCGGTTTCCGCCAAGTAGGGGAAAGGCACACAGACCGCCACATCAGCACTCCAAGGGCCCGCCTCTCTGAGCGCACCCAGCAGCGCCGCATTCGCGGCCCGACTGCCATGCATCTTCCAGTTGCCGACGACTAGTTTCTTGCGCATTGCCAACTCCAATCTCACCAACTCATTACGATCTTGCCGACATGTTGACCCGACTCCATCAAGGCATGCGCCATGGCGATCTGGTCGGCAGCAAAGCTGCGATAAATCACCGGCTTGATCACGCTTCGCGAAGCAAGCAAAGGCCAGATGCGTTGATGCAGCGCCCGAGCGATGTTGGTCTTGAAGGCGGTCGAACGGGGCCGCAAGGTCGAGCCGCTGATCGTCAAACGCCGACGCAACACCGCTCCTGCATCAATGCGGGCCTCGGTACCGCCCTGTACCGCAATGATGACCAAACGGCCATCATTGGCAAGACACTGAACACCGCGCTCGATATAAGCGCCTGCCACCATATCCAGAATCACATCGACACCGACGCCATCGGTCGCCTGCTTGACCTCGGCAACGAAGTCCTGCTCTTTGTAGTCGATGGCCAGATCCGCCCCCAAGGCCAAACAGGCCTTGGCCTTGGATGCATTACCGACCGTGACGAAGACCCGCGCGCCCATTGCCTTGGCGATCTGAATCGCAGCAACACCGATACCACTGCTGCCGCCATGCACCAGCAGGCTTTCGCCTGGTTGCAAGGCCGCCCGCTCGAATACATTCGACCAAACGGTGAAGAAGGTCTCGGGCAGACTGGCCGCCTCAAGCATGCTCCAACCGGCCGGAACCGGCAGGCAATGCCCGATCGGTGCCACGCAGAATTGCGCGTAGCCGCCACCCGGCGTCAAGGCACAAACGGCATCACCCAGCTTGAAGCCAGCCGCCGCCAATTCAAGCGGATCGCCGCCAACAATTCGCCCGGCCACTTCAAGGCCCGGCAAATCGCTCGCCCCGGCAGGCGGCGGATATGCCCCCTTGCGCTGCAGCACATCGGGTCGGTTGATGCCAAAGGCCTCAACCGCGATCAACAACTCCCCCATCCCGGCTTGCGGGTCGGGGAGCTCGACGATTTGCAGCACTTCCGGGCCGCCCGGTTGGGCGATGCGAATAGCTTTCATGTCGACTGCTCGAGCTTTGCCTGGCTTTTTACTGAGCTTCGCCCACGACTTGAACCGGCGCCGCATCACGGTCGATCAAGACCTTCATCGACAGTTTGATACGGCCCTTTTCGTCGGTCTCCATGACCTTGACCTTGACGATCTGACCTTCCTTGAGGAAGTCGGTCACCTTCTCGACGCGCTGGTGTGCGATCTGGCTGATGTGCAGCAGGCCGTCCTTGCCGGGCAGCAGGTTGACGAGCGCGCCGAAGTCCAGGATCTTGGTGATCGGGCCTTCGTAGATCTTGCCGATTTCGACTTCGGCGGTGATCTCCTGAATGCGCTTCTTCGCGTACTCGGCCTTCTCCGCATCGGTCGACGCGATCGTGATCGTGCCGTCTTCGGTGATGTCGATGGTGGTGCCGGTTTCTTCGGTCAACGCACGGATGGTGGCGCCGCCCTTGCCGATCACGTCACGGATTTTTTCCGGATTGATCTTCATTGTGTACAGACGTGGCGCGAACTGCGACACCTCGGTATTGGCAACACCCATGGCCTCGACCATCTTGCCCAGGATGTGCAGACGCGCTTCCTTGGCCTGCGCCAATGCGACCTGCATGATTTCCTTGGTGATGCCCTGGATCTTGATGTCCATCTGCAGCGCCGTGATGCCGCCTGTCGTGCCGGCCACCTTGAAGTCCATGTCACCCAGATGATCTTCATCGCCCAGGATGTCGGTCAGGACCGCAAAGCGATTGCCATCCTTGATCAAGCCCATGGCGATGCCTGCCACATGCGCCTTCATCGGCACGCCGGCATCCATCAAAGCCAGGCAGCCGCCGCAGACCGAAGCCATCGACGAGGAGCCGTTCGACTCTGTGATCTCGGACACCACGCGCATCGAGTAGGGGAAGTCTTCCTTGCTTGGCAGCGCGGCGATCAGCGCGCGCTTGGCGAGACGGCCATGGCCGATTTCACGACGCTTCGGGCTACCCACGCGACCGGTTTCGCCGGTGGCGAACGGAGGCATGTTGTAGTGCATCATGAAGGTATCTTCAAACTCACCGGCCAACGCGTCGATGCGCTGAGCGTCACGGTTAGTACCCAGCGTTGCCACCACCAGCGCCTGTGTTTCACCACGGGTAAACAGGGCCGAGCCATGGGTGCGCGGCAGGATCGAATTGCGGATCTCGATCGGACGCACGGTGCGGGTGTCGCGCCCGTCGATACGCGGCTCGCCGGCCAGAATCTGTCCGCGCACGATGCGGGCTTCGATCTCGAACAGCAAGCTTTCGACCTCGACCTTGTCGAATTCAACCCCGTCAGCCTTCAGACCGGCCATCACATTGGCGGTCACGGTGCGGCAAGCTTGCGTACGCGCTTGCTTGTTGCGGATTTGATAAGCGGCGGCCAGGCCTTCTTCGGCCAGCGCGCCAACCTTGGCGATCAGCGGCTCGTTCTTGGCCGGGGCAACCCAGTTCCAGCTTGGCTTGCCGGCATCGCGCACCAACTCGTCGATCGCAGCGATCGCGATATTGCCTTGCTGGTGACCGAACACCACGGCGCCCAACATGATTTCTTCGCTCAGGCCATCGGCCTCGGACTCAACCATCAAGACCGCAGCCTGAGTACCCGCAACCACCAGGTCCATCTTGCTATTGGCCAACTGGGTCTTGCCCGGGTTCAGCACATATTCGCCATTGACATAACCGACGCGCGCCGCACCGATCGGGCCATTGAACGGGATGCCCGAGATGGCCAAAGCGGCGCTCGAGGCGATCAACGCGGCGATGTCGGCCTGAACTTCAGGATTCAAGGACAGCACGTGGACGACCACTTGCACTTCGTTGTAGAAGCCTTCAGGGAACAGCGGGCGGATCGGGCGATCGATCAATCGGCTGGTCAAGGTCTCCAACTCGCTTGGGCGGCCTTCGCGCTTGAAGAAACTGCCGGGGATCTTGCCGGCGGCGTAGGTCTTCTCAAGATAGTCAACGGTCAGTGGGAAGAAATCCTGGCCGGCCTTGGCATCGGTCTTGGCGACCACGGTGGCGAGCACCACGGTGTCATCGATATTGACGATCACGGCACCGCTGGCCTGACGAGCTACTTCGCCGGTCTCCATCGTGACGGTGTGCTGACCCCATTGGAAGGTCTTGGTGACTTTATTGAACAAACTCATTGTGTCTCTCCTCTAGGCCTAGTTTGCAGGACTCAAGTACCCGAAAATTGGCTGTTTTGAAGCGGCTTGCGGCGCCGCGACTTGACCGAGAGTGGGTCTGGGTTTGGCGGGATGCCATTCCAGAACATCGCCAGCATCCGCTTCTGCGGTACGGCAAGGTATTGGAATGACACAGCAGCGCCACGTCAGCTCAACTCAA
This sequence comes from Roseateles oligotrophus, assembly GCF_025717515.1. Classification (GTDB taxonomy): domain Bacteria; phylum Pseudomonadota; class Gammaproteobacteria; order Burkholderiales; family Burkholderiaceae_C; genus Paucibacter_A; species Paucibacter_A oligotrophus. Next base: position 369,556 of record NZ_JAJIRN010000005.1, on the reverse strand, counting down.
AGTGAATCAAATACGATCTTCAAAAGACAAAGAGCCTGTGCTGGACATAGACCCAGACAGGCTCCTTGATCTCACTCGCAAATTACTTGCGCAGACCCAGTTTCTGGATCAGGGCGAGGTAACGCGAAGCGTCCTTGGACTTCAGATAGGACAACAGGCTCTTGCGCGAATTGACCATCTTCAGCAGACCGCGACGACCGTGGTGGTCCTTCATATGGGCCTTGAAGTGAGGGGTCAGCGCGTTGATGCGAGCTGTCAACAGCGCGACTTGAACTTCAGGCGAACCTGTGTCGTTGGCGCTGCGTGCGTTCGATTGAACGACTTCTGCTTTGTTGAAACTTTCGACTGCCATGATGCGTTCCTAGATGACGGAAGCCGCTGGCAATTCAAGGCTAAAGAGCCTGACGCACAAACGGTTCCCATTGTTTCACTTGCGGTCACGGGTGAAACCGACCCGAGCCGTGCCTTTGCTCGCCGATCGAAAACCCAGTCGCCCGAGCCCCAACCAACAAAACCCGCTGATTATAGACCAAGATCACGAGTGCATGAACAGAAGCGACTCAAGACCCAAGTATGCATCCGGCCGTTCAATGGCTTCGATGCGCTGATTTGCACTTTCGAGCGTCCCCGAAATGGCGCCGGTTCAACGCTTTCCAAGAGCCCAAAAACTCTATTTTTATGCCCTCTTGAATCGCCCAATTCAGCGCCAAACTTCGAATCCATGGGGGTTGCGGCGCTTTGACTTCTCAAGGCGTTGGATGCAACCCTCCCCAGGAGCTAGCCATGTTTGTGATTCCCGTGAGCCGTCATTCCGCTGAATTCACGCGTCAAATCGAGCGTCTTTTGGCCAAACCCGAGCGCGATGCCGTGGCATTGCGCACCCCGCCGCTGGATGTCAGCGAAACCGATCAAGCCTATATCTTGCAACTGGACCTACCCGGCATCACCAAGGAGGCCGTCAAGATCACCATCGAGGGCCGCCGCGTCAGCATCGATGCGGGGCAGGCCGGGCCGGCGCCTGCGGCCGAAACGTCAACAGCGGCCGAGCGTGTGCTGCACCGCGAGCGGGCCTTGACGCGCTTCTCTCGCAGCATCGTTCTGCCCGCAGAGGTCAATCAATCGGACTCCAATGCGAAATTGGAGAACGGCGTGTTGACGCTGACCTTGGTCAAGCGCCAGTCAGTCGGCGCCAGCCACCTGACTGTCAATTGAGCGCCAACTGAGCGGGCTCAGGCGCTGCCCAAGGTCCAGCGCGGCCTGATCGCAAAGCCGCCATCGTTATGCAAGTCGGCCATGCCGCGCTGCAAACGCATGGCGGCGGCCATCGCAATCATCGCACCGTTGTCGGTGCACAAACTGAGTTCGGGGTAATGGACGCGAATGCCGCGCTTGCCGCAGGCCGCGTTCAGGTGCTCGCGCAGCATCGTGTTCGCGCCCACGCCGCCGGCTACCACCAGGCGCTTGAGCCCGGTCTCCTTCAGCGCCAGCAGTGATTTACGCACCAGCACCTCGACGATCGCCGCCTGCGTGGCGGCGGCCAAGTCGGCGCGCTGCTGTTCGGTCGGCACTTCGCCCAGGCGCTTGACCTGCGTCAGCACCGCCGTCTTCAATCCCGCAAAGCTGAAGTCGGGCTTGCCGCTGCGCAACATCGGGCGCGGCAAATCAAAGGCCTTGGCGTCACCGCTCAGCGCCAAACGAGCCAGATGCGGCCCGCCGGGATAGGGCAAGCCCAGCAGTTTGGCGCTCTTGTCAAAGGCTTCGCCGGCGGCATCGTCAATCGTCTCGCCGAGCATTTCGTAACTGCCCACATCATTGACACGCATCAGCTGCGTGTGGCCGCCAGAAACCAGCAGCGCCACAAAAGGAAATTCGGGCGCGTCCGCCGACAAGAACGGCGACAGCAGATGGCCTTCCAGATGATGGATGCCCAAGGTTGGCTTGCCCAAGGCCGCCGCCATGGCCACCGCCACACCGGCGCCCACCAGCAAGGCGCCGGCAAGACCCGGCCCTTGTGTATAGGCGATCACATCCACGGCAGCCAGCTGCACATCGGCCTGCGCTAGCACCTCGCGCGTCAGCGGCAACACACGCCGAATATGGTCGCGCGAGGCCAGCTCGGGCACCACGCCGCCATAGGCCTGATGCATGCTGATCTGGCTGTGCAAGGCTTGCGCCAGCAGGCGCGGAGCACCCTGCGCCGCGGCGGCCGGCACATCGATCAAAGCGACGCCTGTTTCGTCACAAGACGACTCGAAGCCAAGCACCAACATGGCGTTCAGTGATTTTCTTTGGCGTGATTGATCGAATATTTGGGGATCTCGATCGTCACATCCGCCTGGCCCAGGATGGCCTGGCAGCTCAGCCGCGAATCCGGCTCGAGTCCCCAGGCGCGGTCCAACATATCTTCCTCGCCCTCCTCCATTTCGGACAGCGAGCGCATGCCCGCGCGCACGATCACATGGCAGGTGGTGCAGGCGCAGACCATGTCGCAGGCATGCTCAATGGCGACGCCGTTGTCCAGCAAGGCCTCGCAAATCGAGGTGCCGGACGGTGCGCTCACCGACTTGCCCTCCGGGCAATACTCGGCATGAGGAAGAATTTTGATGACTGGCATGGTTGTCCTTGCTCGCTCTGTTCAGAGCTGCTCGATGTTTCGGCCCGTCAGGGCTCGCTGAATACCGCGATTCATCCGCGCTGCGGCAAAGGCCTCGGTGCCCTTGGCCAGCGTCTCGACGGCCGCATCGATGGCGTTGGCATCCTCGCCCGCGGCCGTTTGCGCCAAGGCTTGCAGGAGGGCGGCGATCTCGTCTTGTTCGCCGGCGCTGAGCAGGTCTGCGTCGGCGGCCAGCGCCGAATGCGTGGCCAGCGTCATGCGCTCGGCCTCGACACGCGCCTCCCGCAATTTGCGCGCGGCCATATCGACCTCGGCACTGGCAAAGCCGTCTTTGAGCATGCCGGCGATCTGTTCATCGCTCAGGCCATAGCTCGGCTTGACGACGATCGCAGCCTCCACACCCGAGCCCAACTCCTTGGCCGACACACTCAGCAAGCCATCGGCATCGACCTGAAAAGTGACCCGAATGCGCGCCGCGCCGGCGACCATCGCCGGAATGCCGCGCAACTCGAAGCGCGCCAGCGAGCGGCATTCGCTGACCAACTCGCGCTCGCCCTGCAAGACATGCAAGGCCATCGCCGTCTGCCCGTCTTTGAAGGTCGTAAAGTCCTGCGCCTGCGCGACCGGAATCGTCGCATTGCGCTCGATGATGCGTTCGACCAGGCCGCCCATCGTCTCCAGCCCAAGCGACAGCGGGATCACGTCGAGCAACAAGATATCGCCGTCGGCGGCATTGCCGGCCAACTGATTGGCTTGGATGGCGGCCCCCAAGGCCACCACTTCGTCGGGGTTCAAATTGGTCAGCACATCGCGGCCGAACAAGCCGCCGACGGCCGCGCGCACGCAAGGCATGCGGGTCGAACCGCCAACCATCACCACACCGTTGACCTCATCCGGCTTGACCTTGGCATCGCGCAAGACCCGCCGCACCGATGCCAGCGTGCGGTCAAGCAAGGCCTGGCTCAGGGCCTCGAACTGGGCGCGCGTTACCAACACATTCAAATCGCCGCAGTCCAGATGGGCCCGCAAGAACACGCTGTCGGCGCCGGACAGCGCTTCTTTGGCCGCCCGCGCCGCCACCAGAATCGCCCGTTTGTCATGCGCGGTGTTGGCGCCGAGCCCGGCTTGCTGCAGCGCCCATTCAGCCAATTGACGGTCAAAATCATCGCCGCCCAGGGCCGCATCGCCGCCAGTCGCAACGACCTCAAAGACCCCGCGACTCAGACGCAACAAGGAGATGTCAAAGGTGCCGCCGCCCAGGTCGTAGACAGCGTAAAGACCTTCGCTGGCATTGTCCAGACCATAGGCAATCGCGGCGGCCGTGGGCTCATTGATCAGGCGCAGCACGTTCAGGCCGGCAAGTTGGGCCGCGTCCTTGGTCGCCTGGCGCTGCGCGTCGTCAAAATAGGCCGGCACGGTGATGACCGCGCCGAACACGTCTTCGGCAAAGCTGTCCTCGGCCCTGAATCTGAGCGTTGCCAGGATCTCTGCCGACACCTCGACCGGCGACTTCGCGCCGTCGCGGGTCTGCAGCGACACCATGCCCGGCGTGTCCTCGAACTGATAAGGTAGATGCTCGCGGTTGGCAATGTCGGCAAAAGCACGACCCATCAAACGCTTGACCGAAACGATGGTGTTGAGCGGATCTTCGGCCTGCGCAGCCAGCGCGGCTGCACCGATCTGGCGCCGTCCATCTTCAAGGTAACGCACGGCCGAAGGCAGGATGACCTGACCCTGCTCATCCGGCAGGCATTCGGCCACGCCGCTGCGCACGGCCGCCACCAGCGAATGCGTGGTCCCCAGATCAATGCCCACGGCAATGCGGCGCTGATGCGGGTTGGGCGACTGCCCGGGTTCGGAGATTTGCAACAAAGCCATTGTTATTGTCCTAGGGCGTCCAAGCGCCGGTCGATATCGGAGCGGAACTTGGCGATGAACATCAGCGCCCTGACCTGCTCGGCGGCCGCTTCGGTGCGGCCCTGCTCATCCAATAAAAGCTGCACCTCGGCCAGCAATTCGTTTTCGCGCTGCGCCAACTCGTCATCCAGCTGCTGCACCTCGGCGGCGCCGCCGGCTTCATCCAAAGCCTCACGCCATGCCATTTGTTCCATCAAAAATGCCGTCGGCATGCGGGTGTTCTCGTTCAAGCGCAGGGGCGCGCCGCGCAACTCGCACAGATAGGCCGCACGCTTGAGCGGATCACGCAGGCGCTGGTGCGCTTCATTGACGCGCACCGCCCATTGCATCGCAATGCGCTGAGCGGCCGCGCCCTGGGTCGCAAATTTGTCCGGATGGACCTGTGCCTGCAAGTCTTTCCAGCGGGCATCAATCTCGGCACGCGTTTGGGCCTGCCGCTGCGGCAAGCCAAACAGGCTGAAATCGTCGTCGTCAAGTTTCATCGGCTACGGTACTGGCGGTCAAAGGTTCTTGCGTCTTCGGCGTCAAGAAAAAAAGGCGCGGCAAGCAGCCGCGCCCGACATCAACGGTGCAGGACTTTACACGCGGAAAGACTCGCCACAACCGCAGCGGTCTTTCTCGCGTGGATTGCGGAACTTGAAGCCCTCGTTCAGGCCTTCGCGTACAAAGTCCAGCTCGGTGCCTTCCAGATAAGGCAGGCTTTTGGGGTCAATCAGGATCTTGATGCCATGGCCCTCGAAGACGATGTCCTCGGGCGCCACTTCATCGGCATATTCCAGTTTGTAGGCCAAGCCCGAGCAACCGGTCGTCTTGACGCCCAGACGCACGCCAACGCCCCGGCCACGCTTGGTGATGTAGCGCGTCACATGGCGCGCGGCTGCTTCGGTCATCGTCACGGACATGCGGGCAACCCTCGATTACTGCGCTGCTTGAGCGGCAGGCGCTGACGAAGCATGCTTGGCGCGGTAGTCATCGACCGCCGCCTTGATGGCGTCTTCGGCCAGGATGGAGCAATGAATTTTCACCGGCGGCAGCGCCAGTTCTTCGGCGATCTGGGTGTTTTTGATGTCCAAAGCCTGGTCGAGTGACTTGCCCTTGACCCATTCGGTCACCAGCGAGCTCGATGCAATCGCGGAGCCGCAGCCATAGGTCTTGAATTTGGCGTCCTCGATCAAACCGGTGGCCGGGTTGACCTTGATCTGCAGCTTCATCACGTCGCCGCAGGCGGGTGCTCCGACCATGCCGGTGCCGACGGAGTCATCGCCCTTTTCAAAGGCGCCGACATTGCGGGGGTTTTCGTAGTGATCAACGACCTTATCGCTGTAAGCCATGGTGTTCTCCTGATTTCAAATATTCGTTAAACCAGCCCCAAGCGGAGCCAGCGCCGGGCCGCCCCAAGCGGTCCCGCACCCCCTCGGGGGGTGGCTGCGGTACCCCGCAGCCGGGGGGTCAATGTGCCGCCCACTGAATCGTGCTGATGTCGATGCCGTCTTTGTACATATCCCACAGCGGCGACAACTCACGCAACTTGGCGACCCGGTCCCGCAGCGTCGAGATCGCATAATCAATCTCTTCGACGGTAGTGAAGCGGCCAATCGTCATGCGCAGCGAGGAATGCGCCAACTCATCGCTGCGGCCCAAGGCGCGCAAGACATAGCTGGGCTCCAGGCTGGCCGAGGTGCAGGCCGAACCGGACGACACCGCCAAGCCCTTGACGCCCATGATCAGCGATTCGCCCTCCACATAATTGAAGGAGATGTTCAGGTTATGCGGTACGCGGCGCTCCAGATCGCCATTGACGAAGACCTGTTCGATATCGCTCAAACCGTCCAGCAAGCGCTTGTGCAGCATGCGGATGCGCTCGCCCTCGACCGCCATCTCTTCGCCCGCCAGCCGGAAGGCGGTGGCCATGCCGACGATCTGATGCGTGGCCAGCGTGCCCGAACGCATACCGCGTTCTTGCCCGCCGCCGTGCATCTGCGCTTCCAAGCGAATGCGCGGCTTGCGGCGCACATACAAGGCACCAATGCCCTTGGGACCATAGGTCTTGTGCGAGGCCAGGCTCATCAAGTCGACCGGCAACTCGGCCAGATTGATCGCGACCTTACCGGTTGCCTGAGCGGCATCGACGTGAAAGATGATGCCGTGCTCGCGGCAGAGTGCGCCGATCGCCGGGATGTCTTGAATCACGCCGATTTCATTGCTGACAAACAGCACCGAAGCAAGGATGGTGTCGGGGCGAATCGCCGCCTTGAATCGACCCAGGTCGAGCAAGCCATTCGCTTCAACATCGAGGTAGGTCACCTCGAAACCCTGGCGCTCCAGTTCGCGGCAGGTGTCCAGGACCGCCTTGTGCTCGGTCTTCAGGGTGATGATGTGCTTGCCGCGAGTCTTGTAGAACTGCGCCGCACCCTTGATCGCCAAATTGATCGACTCGGTGGCCCCCGAGGTCCAGACGATTTCGCGAGGGTCGGCGCCAATCAGCGCCGCCACCTCTTCACGCGACTTCTCGACAATCGCTTCGGCCTCCCAGCCCCAGGCATGGCTGCGCGAGGCGGGGTTGCCGAAATGCTCACTCAGCCAAGGCACCATGGCGCTGACAACGCGCGGGTCAACCGGCGTCGTGGCACCGTAGTCCAGATAAATGGGGAAATGTGGGGTCATGTCCATGTTCAATATTGCTTGTTCAATGAGGCTTATTTGTTGAAGGTATTGCCCAGGGCAAAGACCGAATTGGGTGCCGTGATGCGGATGGGCTTGAGCACCGGCTGCGACGAAATCGCTCGCTTCAGCGGCGACTCTTCGATCGTCACGCCCTTGGCCAATTGATCCTCGACCAGCTTGCGCAGCGAGACCGAGTCCAGATACTCGATCATCTTGGCGTTCAGGCTGGTCCACAGCTCATGCGTGATGCAGCGGCCGGTATTTTCGCCCATGCAGTTCTCATGCCCACCGCAGCCGGTCGCGTCGATAGGTTCGTCCACCGCAACGATGATGTCGGCGACGGTGATTTCGCTGGACTTACGGCCCAGCGAGTAGCCGCCGCCCGGGCCGCGCGTGCTTTCAACCAGCTCATGCCGACGCAGCTTGCCAAACAGCTGCTCCAGGTACGAGAGCGAAATCTGCTGACGCTGGCTGATCGCGGCCAGCGCAACCGGCCCACCGTTTTCACGCAAGGCCAAATCAATCATCGCGGTGACGGCAAAACGACCTTTGGTGGTGAGACGCATAAACTCTCCTTTGGGCCCACATGAGCATGAATCGGCGGCGCCATCACAGCGCCCCATCCAAGGTGATTCCGCGTAAACGGGTTTACCCTGGATCAATTCCGACTATTTTACTCAATTATTACCAAGCTTGCTGGCGAGGGCAAAAAATCGAGCGCCTGAGGGGCTATAAATGGTCATGCACGACCGCGCCAAAGGCCTGCTCGCGCAGCTGCGCTAACTGATCACGCACGCGTGCTGCCTTCTCGAACTCGAGATTGCGCGCATGCTCAAGCATCTGCTTCTCAAGCAGCCCCATGCGTTTGCTGAGATCCTTCTCGCTCATTTGTTCAACGGCGGCCACCTGCAGCAACTTCTGATCGTCGCGCCCGCTCTTCTCGGAGTAGACGCCGTCAATCATGTCCTTGATGCGCTTGTTGATGCTGCGCGGAATGATGCCGTTAGCCTCGTTGAAGGCCAACTGCTTGGTGCGCCGGCGTTCGGTTTCGCCGATTGCCTTCTTCATCGACTCGGTGATGCGGTCGGCGTACAGAATCGCCTTGCCGCGGAGATTGCGCGCCGCCCGGCCAATGGTCTGGATCAAGCTGCGCTCGGAACGCAAAAAGCCTTCCTTGTCGGCATCCAGGATCGCCACCAATGACACCTCGGGGATGTCCAGGCCTTCCCGCAGCAAGTTGATGCCGACCAGCACATCAAACACGCCCAGGCGCAAATCCCGCAGAATTTCCACCCGCTCGACCGTATCAACGTCCGAGTGCAAATAGCGCACCTTGCAGCCGTTGTCGCTCAAGTAATCGGTCAGCTGCTCGGCCATGCGCTTGGTCAGCGTGGTGATCAAGACCCGTTCGCTCAGCTCGACCCGCTCGCGGATTTCCTGCAGCACATCGTCGACCTGATGGGTCGCCGGACGCACCTCGACCAAGGGGTCAACCAGGCCGGTCGGGCGCACCACCTGCTCCACCACCTGCCCCGAATTCTCCTGCTCGTAGGCGGCCGGCGTCGCCGACACGAACACCGCCTGGCGCATCTTGCGCTCGAACTCGGCGAACTTGAGCGGCCGGTTGTCCAGCGCCGAGGGCAGGCGAAAGCCATATTCGACCAAGGTCGATTTGCGCGCCCGGTCGCCGTTATACATACCACCGAACTGGCCGATCAGCACATGGCTTTCGTCCAGAAACATCAGCGCGTCTTTGGCCAGATAGTCGACCAAGGTCGGCGGCGCTTCGCCGGGCTCGGCGCCCGAGATATGGCGGGTGTAGTTCTCGATGCCCTTGCAGTGCCCAACCTCGTTGAGCATTTCCAGATCGAAGCGGGTGCGCTGCTCCAGGCGTTGCGCCTCGACCAATTTGCCGTCCTTGATGAACTGCCCCAAGCGCTCGCGCAGCTCTTCCTTGATGCCGTCCATCGCGGCCAACACGCGCTCGCGCGGCGTCACGTAATGACTGCTCGGGTAGACGGTGAAGCGCGGGATTCTCTGGCGGATCTTGCCGGTCAGCGGATCAAAGAGCTGCAAGGTTTCGACCTCATCGTCGAACAGCTCGATGCGCAGCGCCAGCTCCGAATGCTCGGCCGGGAACACATCGATGGTGTCGCCGCGTACCCGGAAGGCGCCGCGGCTGAATTCAACTTCGTTGCGGGTGTACTGCATACGGATCAGCTGCGCGATCACATCGCGCTGACCCATCTTGTCGCCGCTGCGCAGCGTCATCACCATCTGGTGATAGTCGACCGGGTTGCCGATACCGTAAATTGCCGACACCGAGGCGACGATCACCACATCGCGCCGCTCCATCAAGCTCTTGGTGGCGGACAGGCGCAGCTGCTCGATATGCTCATTGATCGCGCTGTCCTTCTCGATGAACAGGTCGCGCTGCGGCACATAGGCCTCGGGCTGGTAGTAGTCGTAATAGCTGACGAAATACTCGACCGCATTGTTCGGGAAGAAATCGCGGAACTCGCCATACAACTGCGCCGCCAAGGTCTTGTTGGGCGCAAAGATGATGGCCGGGCGGCCCAGCCGAGCAATCACATTGGCCATCGTGAAGGTCTTGCCCGAGCCGGTCACACCCAGCAAGGTCTGAAAACTCAGGCCGTCATTGATGCCCTCGACCAGCTTGTCGATGGCCGCCGGTTGGTCGCCCGCAGGCGGAAAAGGCTGGAACAACTGAAAAGGCGAGCCCTCGAAAGACACGAACTCCCCTTTGGGCGCGTCGTCCGGCGCATCCACTTGAGCGTCTTTTTTGTCTATGAGGCGATCTGAATCTTGCATCGGGTATTCCCTGGAATTTGGCGCCAATCCGCCTTGAAAAAGCGATCTGCGCAACCCGACAGATTAGCGCAGACGCGGCCAAGGCGTCGACAGGCTTGGCTCTTGCTACTGCCACCGTGCTGTCAGCAACCGCATCTTTACAGGGTTATTTGAGCGAAGTCGGACCCTGACCTTCGCCATAATTGCGCTGCAGCATAGGCACAGCTCACCTTTTGACGCCCTTTTACTTTCGAACGAATAAATCGAATTAGTCGTAAAATGCTGCAACGCACAAAATCTAGCAGTATTGAGCCTGCACCGCTTGCGTCGGCCATCAGCCAGCGCCTCACTTGAACCCAAGGGCACACCATGCTGTATCAGCTTTTCGAAACTCAACGCGCGTTGATGAGTCCGTTTGCAGAGTTCTCCAGCGCATCTGCCAAGCTCTACACCCACCCACTGTCGCCGTTCTCGCATTCGCCGATGTCGCAGCGCGTGTCGGCCGGGCTGGACTTGATGCATCGCCTGGCCAAGGAATATGAGAAGCCCGAGTTCGGCATTCGCGGCGTGGAAGTCGACGGGGTTGAAGTGGCGGTGCAGGAGTTGGTGCCGCTGACCAAGCCTTTCTGCCGTCTGATGCGCTTCAAGCGCTATACCGACGATCTGGCGGTCTTGTCCAAGATGAAAGACCAGCCCACCGTGCTGGTGGTCGCTCCCCTGTCCGGCCACCACAGCACTTTGTTGCGTGACACCGTGCGCCAATTGCTGAAGGACCACAAGGTCTTCATCACCGACTGGACCGATGCCCGCATGGTGGCCAAGGAAGTTGGCGCCTTTCATCTGGACGACTACATCGAGTATGTGCAGGAGTTCATCCGCTTGGTCGGCCCCGACTGCCATGTGATTTCGGTCTGCCAACCGACCGTGCCGGTGCTGGCTGCGATTTCTTTGATGGCGTCCGCCGGCGAGCCAACACCGCGCAGCATGACCATGATGGGCGGCCCCATCGACGCCCGCAAGAGCCCGACGGCGGTCAATAACCTGGCCATGAACAAGCCTTACAGCTGGTTCGAAAACAATGTGATTTACCGCGTGCCGACCAATTTCCCAGGTTCCGGCCGGGCGGTCTATCCGGGCTTCTTGCAGCACACCGGCTTTGTCGCGATGAATCCCAATGTGCATATGAGCTCGCACTACGATTACTTCCTCGACTTGGTGCGCGGCGACGACGACAGCGCCGACTCGCACCGCCAGTTCTATGACGAGTACAACGCCGTGCTGGACATGCCGGCCGAGTATTACCTCGACACCATCAAGACCGTGTTCCAAGACTTTGCCCTGGTCAATGGCACTTGGAACGTCAAGGGACATCTGGTACGCCCGCAAGACATTCACGGCACCGCCTTGCTGACTGTGGAAGGAGAGCGTGACGACATCTCCGGCGCCGGCCAGACCCGCGCGGCGCATGAGCTCTGCTCGGGCATTGCAAGCGAGCATCAATACCATTACGACGCCGTCGGCGCGGGCCATTACGGCATCTTCTCGGGTCGTCGCTGGCGCGAGAATGTTTATCCGGAAGTGAAGGCTTTTATCGGCAAATACGACCGTCCAAATGCCTTGGAAGCGGTGGAGGGTACGCCCCCGGCCGCACGTAAAGCCCGCAGCCGCACTTGACGACTCAAGCAAAGTCAGCGGCCCTGCAGCAGTTCATCGCTGCCATCGACGCTGCGCTGCCGCAGACGCAGTGCACCCGCTGCGGCTACCCCGACTGCCACGCTTACGCCGTGGCAGTGGCGGCCGAGCAGGCGCAAATCAACCAATGCCCGCCCGGTGGCGCCGAGGGCATCAGGCGTTTGGCCGCAATCACCGGACGCAGCGCCTTGCCCTTGAGCGCCGAGCATGGTGCCGAAGGGCCGCTGAAGCTGGCGGTGATTGATGAAGCCTGGTGCATAGGCTGCACGCTGTGCATCAAGGCTTGCCCGGTCGACTGCATCGTCGGGGCACCCAAACAAATGCATGTGGTGGTGGCCGAGCAATGCACGGGTTGCGAGCTCTGCGTGCCGGCCTGCCCGGTCGATTGCATTTCGCTCGTGGCACTCAAGCCCGAGCTCAGCGGCTGGGCGGCCTGGGGCGCGCCGCAAGCGGATGCCGCCCGCGAGCGCTATCGGTTTCATCAGTTGAATCAAACCCGCGCCGAGCAAGAAAACAGCGCCCGCTTGGTCGCCAAGGCCGAGGCCAAGCTGGTCGATCTGGCGGCGGTGTCCAAACTCACTGAACCGACGGCGTTGGACGCCAAACGGGCCGTCATCGAAGCGGCGCTGGCGCGCGCACGCGCCAAACGCCAGGGCTGACGCAATCGGTCTGAGCGAGGCCAACCGCAGCGGCGGTTGACGAAGCCCAAGTCCGCCGAAGCCGCCAGCATCATCGCGTAGGTCTCGGGCTCCGGCACCGCGGCGGCCACATCAATGTCGATGGGAGCCAAAGCGCCGGCCGCATTGAAGTCCAGTTGAACCTCTCGTACTGATGGCCCTGCTACATAGCCCTGCACCAGGTCTTTGCCAACGGAGCGGGTGTAGGGATTGCCTATCACCTTGTGCGCGACGCCGTTCAATTTGTTTTATCCCGCGTTGTCTGGTTCTTTTCGCGGCCCGGATCTTGAGCAAACATCGGCTTGCAGTCCTCTCGCAAAAATCAAGCAAACTTCACGGCGACGTGAGGACTGGCTCGGCGAAAAATATTCCAATCTCGTCTGTAAGGAAAGCCCGCTCTAGCTCGACATATTTTGATGAAGCAAACAATTCTGCTGGTTGAAGACGACGACGCGATTGCCGATCTGGTGCAACAACAGTTGTCGGAGGCCGGTTATCGGGTTCAGCGCGAAGCAGATGGCTTGCTGGCCATGAAGGCCATTGAAGCCCAGCGTTATGACCTGGTTTTGCTGGACCTGATGTTGCCGGGCGCGGATGGTTGGGAGGTCTGTCGTTTTCTGCACGCCAAACACCAGCAAGTGCCTTTGATCATCGTCAGCGCTCGCTCGGCCGAGGCGCACCGGGTGCTGGGGCTGGAACTGGGCGCCGATGACTATATGGTCAAGCCGTTTTCGGTGCTGGAACTGGTGGCGCGGGTGCGTGCGCTGCTGCGCCGGGTCGAAAAAATGCGCCAACCCGCCGCCTCGACGGCCGAGCTGTATTTTGGCAAGCAGCATCGGCTGGACCCGGTCAGTCGGGGCTTGCGCTGCGGTGATGCGGCGATTGCCCTGACGCTGCGCGAGTTTGATCTGCTGTATTTCTTGGCGCGTCATCCGGGCCAGGTTTTCAGCCGCACCGATCTGCTCAACCGCGTCTGGGGCAGCGGCTTTGACGGCTATGAACACACCGTCAACTCACACATCAACCGCCTGCGAACCAAGATCGAAGAGAACCCGCAACAGCCGCGTTTGATTGAAACGGTCTGGGGCGTGGGCTACAAATTTGGCCTCGCGCGCAAAGGCGAAAACGCCGGAATTTGACCTGGAATATCCACTATGCGTTTGAGTTTTTCACGTCGCCTGAGCCTGGTGCTGGCCTTGTTGCTTTGTGGTTTCGGCCTTCTGGTCGGGCTGGTCGGGCGTGAGGTTCTGATCAAGCAGGAAATGGAAACGCTGCAAAGCCTTTCACATGGCCTGGCCAAGCACATCGTCGAGCATTGGCCCACGGTCACTCAGAGCAGCAATAGCGCAGCCGAGCGGCTCGCCCTTGACGAGGTCTTGGGCATGCTGATGGTGGTCAACCCGGCCATCGAGGTCTATGTGCTCGACAGCCAAGGCCGGGTGCGAGCCTATCTGGGCGACCCCAAGGCTGTGCTGCGGGCGCAGATCGATCTCGAACCGGTGCGCGCTTTTCTGGGAGGCGCGGCGCTGCCGCTGATGGGCAGTGATCCGAAGGCCTTGGGCCAAGGCAAAAAAATATTCAGCGCGGCGATGTTCCCACCCCGTCCCGGTGACAGTAAACCGCCCGGCTATCTCTACGTCGTGCTGGAGGGTCAGGCGCGCGAGCAGGTGGCGGGCAGCGTCGGCCTGCTGCGGATATGGAAGAGCCTGGCTTTGCTGCTCGGCGTCGCCTTGTTCATCACCTTGGCCTTGGGCTTGAGCTTGTTCCACCGGCTGACCCAACCGCTGCGTGGCCTGGCACTTCGCATGCACGCGTTCGGCCCCGGCGCGGGTCAGTCGCAATCTGGTGGCCCGGCAATCGCGGTCGACGAGGTGCAAGCCATCTCGGCCTCGTTTGAGGCGATGGCCCAACGCATCGAGCAACAACTGCTCGAGCAAGCCGCCGCGCAGGCCGAGCACCGCGAAGTGGTGGCCAACGTCGCGCATGACTTGCGCACGCCCTTGACCGCCTTGCATGGTCATCTCGAAGCGCTTGAACGTTTGGGCAGCGCGCCGCCGCCCGAGGCTGGCCGGCGGCACCTGGGCATTGCGCTGGCGCAAAGCAACAAGGTGCGTCGCTTGTCGCAGCAGCTCTTCGAGCTGGCCAGCCTGCAGTCCAGTCAGCAAGTGCTGCACGTGGAACGTTTTCGTCTGGATGAGTTGGTCACCGATGCGGTACAAAAATTCTCCTATAGCGCCGCAGCCCCGACCGTCTCGCTGGGAGGCCCGCCGCCCGGCCCGATTGAGTTACAAGGCGACCTGCAACTGATCGAACGCGCCTTGACCAACTTGATCGACAACGCCTTGCGTCATGCGCCCAGCGAGCAGCCGGTTGAAGTCAGCCTGCGACAAGAGCCCGAGCGGATCACGGTGATCGTGGAGGATCATGGACCGGGCTTGCCGCCCGAGCTGGCCCGCCGTCTGGACTGCGGCCAAGGCGTGCGCGAGCCGCTAATGCCTCGCCCGGGCGGCGGCTTTGGCGGGCTGGGTTTGGCGATAGCCCAGCGCATTGCCACCTTGCATGGCGGCAGCCTCAGCACCCGGCCAAGCTCGCATGGCGGGACGATTCTCTGTTTGGCCTTGCCCTGGGCTGCGGCTTAATGTAGCCCCACAGCGCCTCGAAATTTATGGCCGGCCTATTGGCCCCAGCCCATTGCAGGGCTTGCTCCAGACTCAGGACATGAGCCAGTTGTGGCGAGGCTGCCAACGACAAGGCGAGCCCTGAAGGCAAGGTCTGTGTGAAGGCGAAATAGCAGGGGAATAAAGCGGCTCAGATGCCAGCGACTCGAAAGAGAAGGCTTCGCATCGAACTCTCGGCCCGGAACCAATTTTGCCGATCATTTCAAAAACGTCGAGCCGGCCGGCTCGGCTGCACATCACATCATTTGTTCGATCAGATCCATCTCATCGGGAGTCTCATCGATCATGCGGTCAAAGTCCGCAGCGGCGAATTTACCCTTGGGGATCAAGGGCTTGTCCAGCGGGCGATAGACGCGGCTGTGCAGGCCGTTCAGGCGTTCGGAATGTTCCATCGCCGAGACCACCTCCTCGGGGTTGAGCAGCATGGCAAAAGGGCTGAACAAGGCGCTTGCAAATTGGGTGCTCAACATGGTGGTGCTCCGGTTTCGTTACGTTTCAAGATGTAAGCAACTGTAGGGAGCCGACCCGGTTTGGCATAGTCGGGGCCGCGCCAATGCGCTTGTCAGACAAACTCCTAGTCGTTTGCTGCAGCGAACGAGCGGAAGCTTATGCCTAGCCGCCCGATTTGGCCATTAGCTTGAGCAGCTTGGCCTTCAATTCATCGCGGCCTGCGGTGGCGGCAAAGTCAGCAGCGCTGAGTCCCTTGTCATTCGCCAAGTTGACGTCGGCGCCGGCCTTCAGCAAGACCGATGGCAGATCCAAGGCACCGTAGCGGGCCGACATCATCAAGGCCGTGCTGCCATTGGGTGAACGCGCATTGATATCGGCGCCTTGGCTCAGCAGCCAAGCGCTGACGCCGTTATCGGGGCCGCTGGCGGCGTAATGCAAGGCCGTCCAGCCCGCGGTATTGATGGTGGCGCCCTTCTTGACGATCTTCTGAACCCAGTCGAGTCGCCCCTTGATGGCCGCCAGCATCAGCGCAGTTTCGCCGTTCGCATTGACGGCATTGATGTCCAGTTTCGGATAGGCGAGCAAGCTGTCCAGCGCCTTATCCGAATCCTCCCGCAAGGCCATGCTGAGCGCCAAACGTCCCCGTGCATCGCGTGCATTAGGGTCAACGCCGCCCTGAAGCAGCTTGGACAAGACGTAGCCGTTGTCCAGCTCCGCCGCCATCACAAGATCATCGATCGGAGCCGCGCGGCAAGCGCCAACCATAGCCAATCCGAACACGAGCCCGAACCCGAACCCATGCGGCCCCAACATGCCGAGCTTGCGCATCTCTTGCCCCTCTTAATTCAGTCCGAACAGGCGGCGGCAATTGGCCGAGGTTTGCGCCGCCAACTCCGCAATCGATATCCCCTTGACCGCCGCCAAGGCCGCGCCCACATGGGGCACGTAAGCCGGGCTATTGGTGCGCCCCCGGTAAGGCACAGGGGCCAGATAAGGACTGTCGGTCTCGATCAGCAAACGCTCCAGCGGAAGCGCCGCGGCCACATCACGCAAATCCTGCGCGCTCTTGAAGGTCAGGATGCCGGAGAAGGAGACGTAATAGCCACGTTCGACGG
Source organism: Roseateles oligotrophus (assembly GCF_025717515.1). Classification (GTDB taxonomy): domain Bacteria; phylum Pseudomonadota; class Gammaproteobacteria; order Burkholderiales; family Burkholderiaceae_C; genus Paucibacter_A; species Paucibacter_A oligotrophus. The sequence continues at coordinate 352,938 of NZ_JAJIRN010000005.1, read as the reverse complement.
CAGCCAAGGCCACTTCGACACTCTCGGCAAAGCAATGAAACACGCCGCCGGCCTGTTCGCCGCCCTCCTCGTCCAGCAAGCGCAAGGTGTCGGCCGCGCTGCTGCGGGTGTGGATCACCATCGGCTTGGCGGCTTGTCGAGCGGCGCGTATATGGGTGCGAAAACGCTCCCGCTGCCATTCCATATCGGCTTCGATGCTGCGGCCGTTGAGGCGGTAATAGTCAAGCCCGGTCTCGCCTATGGCTACCACCTTGGGGTCGGCCGCGCCAGCCACCAGTTCTTCTACGCTGGGCTCATGCACATCCTCGTTGTCCGGGTGAACGCCGACGGTGGCCCATAGCTGCGGGTATTGGTGCGCGAGGCTCCGAACGAGCGGGAATTCCTCCATCGTGGTGCAGATGCAGATCGCTTGCTCGACCTGCGCGACGGCCATTTCGGCAAGAATTTCCGGCAGTCGGGACTGCAACTCGGGAAAACTCAGATGGCAATGGGAATCAATGAACATGGACGCGGGCAAAGGAGTTGAACGACAGCAAGAGGCCGCCTCGGCGAGGCTGGCTCAGATGGTCTGGGTCGGCTTCGAAGAGGAAATTTGGGTACCCAAAATCTCTTCGATTTTGATCTTGACCATGCGGCTCTTTTCGTCCGCCGGGAAGCGCACACCGATGCCTTGGGTGCGTCCGCCGGAGGCATTGGCCGGCGTCAGCCATGCAATCTTGCCGGCCACCGGGTAACGTTGATTGTCATCGGGCAGGGCCAGCAGCAGGTAAACGTCTTCGCCGAGCCGGTACTCGCGATTGGTCGGCACGAACAGGCCGCCGTCCACAAACACCGGCATATAGGCGGCGTACAGCGCGCCCTTTTCTTTGAAGGCCAACTGAATCACGCTCGGTCTCGCACCGGCCGAGGCCGCCAGCGGGGCGGCAGGCTGGCCGCTCGCCAGGGCGGCACCGATGGATTTGGAGGGCAGATCACTCATGGGGTCAAGTGTAGCGACTGCGCCGGCTTGCTATCGCGCGAAAAGGGGCTCCAAACGAGCATCAAGCACGGCGCGGCGTGGCCTCCATCAAGGCTTGGCGCCCTTGCGCGAACAGCGACTCCATCAGCAAGCCGGCATTCAAGGGATGCTCGGCATGGCGGGCAGCACGGCGCAGCGCCGCGTCCCAGGCATGCAAGGGTGCGGCGATCTTCGGGCTGGGCAATGACTCGACCGCGAAATAGCTGGGCGCAGCGCCATGGCTTCGCCGCACCAGATCATGGCAAAGGCGCTGCAAGGCGTCTATAGCGCGCGTCAGCGGCCAGTCGGCCAGGGCCGCCGCCTCTGCGCGGGCCAAACGCTGCGGCAACTGCTGCCAGGCGTTAGCACGCAGACCCGCGTCGAACCAGTCTTTCGCCTCCTGAGGGCGCCCGCCGGCGGCCATCAACAAGACCTCCGCGCCGTCAACGCCCTGTTCGCTCAACCATTGCAGCGCCGGCGCCTGGGCCGGCAGACCCAGCGGCAAGGGTTGGCAACGGCTGCGAATGGTCGGCAGCAAACCCTCGGGCGAGTTGCTGGCCAAAACAAACCGCAGCAGGCCGCCCGGTTCCTCCAGCGTCTTGAGCAAGGCATTGGCCGCCACATTGTTCAAGGCCTCGGCCGGATAGACCACCACCACCTTGGCGCGGCCACGCGCCGAAGTCACCTGCGTGAAGCCCAGCATCGCGCGCACCGCATCGATCTTGATTTCGCGGCTGGGCTTGGTCTTGGAGGCTTTGGGCTCGCCGTCCTTGCCGGGCTCAGCCTCTTGCGCCCAGCCCAAGGACTCACGCAGCGCGTCGGGAAGCAGTAACTGGAAATCCGGATGGGTATGCGACTGAAACAGCAGGCAACTGGCACAGTGGCCGCAGGCCTGGCCCGGTCTTTGATGTACGGACGCGGGCTGTGCCTCACACAGCCAGGCCTGCGCCAGCAGCAGCGCCAGATCGAACTGCCCCACCCCTGCCGGCCCCTGCACCAGCAGGGCATGCGAGCGGGCCGTCGCCAGCGCTTGCCGCAAGGGCTCCGCCAACCAGGGCAGCGGCTGTGACTGAGCGCCGCCTACCATCCGCGCGCCTCCATCACGGCGGCGATTTGCGCGGCCACCTCGGGCACCGACAAGCTCGCATCGATACGCGCAAAACGCTGCGGCGCTGCGGCGGCACGCTCCGCGTAGCCGCCCCGCACGCGCTCAAAAAATTCCAAGTCCTGCTGCTCGAAGCGGTCGGCCTCGCGGGCCGCCGCACGACGCTGCGCCGCCATCAGCGCGGGCAGATCAAACCACAGGGTCAGGTCGGGCTGGCGCCCTTCTTGCACCCAATCCTCCAGCGTCTCCAATATGCTCAGGTCCATGCCGCGCCCGGCGCCCTGGTAAGCAAAACTGGCGTCGGTGAAGCGGTCACACAAGACGGTTTGGCCGGCCGCCAATGCGGGCTCGATGACGCGCTGCAAATGGTCGCGTCGACCGGCGAACACCAGCAATGCTTCGGTCAGACTGTCCATGCCACTGTGCAGGAACAGGCCGCGCAGGGTTTCGGCCAAGACAGTGCCGCCCGGTTCACGGGTATTGACGACGGCCGCGCCACCTTGCGCCAAGCGCTCGGTCAAGGCCGCGATATGGGTCGACTTGCCGGCCCCGTCTATGCCTTCGAAGGTGATGAATCTGGATTTCACTGAGATTGCTTGGACTATTTGCCGCGCTGGAATTTGTTGACCGCGCGATTATGCGCGGCCAGATCGTCGCTGAACTCGCTCGACCCATCGCCTCGGGCCACAAAGTACAGCGCCCGGCTGCGTGCCGGATGCAGCGCCGCCAGCAGCGAGGCATTGCCCGGCATCGCGATCGGTGTCGGCGGCAGGCCGCCACGGGTATAGGTATTGAAGGGCGTGTCGGCCTGCAAATCGCGCTTGCGCAGATTGCCGTCGAAGCTCGGGCCTAGGCCATAAATCACCGTAGGATCGGTCTGCAAGGGCATGCCGATACGCAAACGGTTGATGAAGACGGCGGCCACCAGCCCCCGGTCGGCGGCCGCGCCGGTCTCTTTTTCAATGATGGAGGCCAACACCAGCGCCTCATCGGCACTCTTCAAGGGCAGGCCTTCGCTGCGGCCCGCCCAGGCGCTATCCAAACGCTTTTGCATCGCTTTATAGGCGCGCTTCAACACCGTCAGATCGCTAACGCCACGGCTATAGGCATAGGTATCGGGGAAGAAGCGTCCTTCTGCGGCTTTTGCAGCTTGCGCCGGCGCACCGAGCAAGCCCATCAACTGCGCCTCAGACAAATCGGCCGTGCTTTGCTTCAAGGCCGGCGCCTTGGCCAGCGCCGCGCGCACCTGGCGGAAATTCCAGCCCTCGATCAAACGCAGCTGTTCCAGCACCTCGTCGCCACGCACCATCTTGGCCAGCAGCTCGCGCGGCGTGACGCCTTGGTGGATCTCGTAGCTGCCGGCACGAATCAAACGGGACTGCCCCGACCAGCGAAACCATTCATACAGCAGGCGGGTGTCGGTCTGCACGCCCGCATTGACCCAGGCCTGCGCGACCTCGCGCGGTGAGCTGCCGGCCTCGATCGACAACTCGACCGACGGCGCTGCCAGGCTCAGAGGCGCTTGCAACCACCACCAAGCCGCTGTGCCCAGTAGCGCGGCAAGCAAAAGCAGGCTCGCCAGCAATTTGCCCAAAAATTTCATCACCAATACCCTTTTGCCCACGCCCTGATTCGGGGGCTGATGATAATCGCGCCATGACTACATTCAGCACCCACACCATCAATGGCGCCGCTCGTTTGACGCAATGGGGCGTGATCCGCGCCCAAGGCGAGGAAGCGGCCAAGTTCTTACACAGCCAACTGACCCAGGACTTTGCACTGCTGGGGCTGCATGAAGCGCGTCTGGCCGGCTTTTGCTCGGCCAAAGGGCGGCTGTTGGCAACCATGATCGGCTGGAAGACCAGCGAGCAAGAGGTGTTGCTGGCCCTGCCGGCGGAGTTATTGCCATCGATCCTGAAGCGCCTGTCGATGTTTGTGATGCGGGCCAAATGCAAGCTCAGCGATGCCAGCGCCGAGGTGCAGCTCTGGGGGCTGAGCGGAGACATTGCCCAAGCCTGGCTGGGGGACGCGGCGCCAGCGCAGCGCTGGGCCAGCGCCAAGGTCGGCGCGGCCAATGTAATCCGCCTGCCCGGCTTGGCTGAACATGCCCGCTTCCTACTGTCCCAAACGACCGAGGACGCCGCACCGCCGCTGCCCGCATCGAGCGAGGCCGATTGGCAATGGCTGGAACTGCTCAGCGGCCAGCCCTGGGTGCTAGGCGCGACCACCGAACAGTTCGTGCCGCAGATGCTGAACCTGGAACTGCTCGGCGGCGTCAACTTCCAAAAAGGCTGCTACCCGGGCCAAGAGGTGGTGGCGCGCATGCAATACCGCGGCACGCTCAAGCGTCGGACCTTCTTGTTCGAGACCGAGGGTCAGGTTTTGCCAGGGCAGGATATTTTCCACAGCGAAGACCCCGCTCAGCCGGCAGGATTGGTGGCCAATGCCGCCAGCAAGGGTGGGCAATCGCTGTTGTTGGCCGAAACCAAGATCGCCGCACTCGCCAGTGGCAGCTTGCACCTGGGGTCGGCTGATGGCCCTTTGTTGAGCCCTATCGCCCTGCCCTACGAGCTGACGGAACCACAGTGAACACTGCGGGCTTGTTGCCTGAGCTGTATGTCTATTACCGTGTAGACGCGGCCCAAGCCGAGGCTGCCTTGCGGGCCTTCGATCAGGCCGGGCTTGGCTTCAATGGCCCGCGCTTGCTGCGTCGCGAGCATGAGTCGCCCGGCCAACAAACCTGGATGGAAATTCACTGCGGTGCCCAGGCCCAAGAGAGCGAGGCAAAGCTGGCTGCATTGCTAGCGCCCTACATCAGCGGCGCCCGTCATATCGAGCGCTTCTTGCCTCTGCGCCCGGCTCACTCACCTCAAGTCAAAGCGCCCTGACCATCTCGACATGGCCGATGCCGGCCTCCTCGAACACAGCGCCGCGCTGCGTGAAACCGGCGCGCGTATAAAAGCCCGCCGCCGAGACCTGCGCGTGCAGCAGCACCTCGCGGTAGCCTTGCACGCGCGCTTCCCGCATCAGCGCGTCCAACACCGCACGCCCTATGCCGCCGCCTCGCAAAGCAGGCAGCACCGCCATGCGGCCGATCTTGGCCACCCCCGGCACATGCGGCAGCAGTCTGCCTGTGGCCAGCGCCACGCCCTGTTGATTGAAGGCCACCGCGTGCAAGCAGCCTTCGTCGGCCGCGTCCCATTCCATCTCGGCCGGAATCTTTTGCTCCTCGACAAACACCGTCTGGCGGATCGCGCCGGCTGCAGCCCCCAGCTCCGACCATGGACCCAAGCGCACTTCGGTAGGGCCCGGCTTAGAAATCCGTGGTTGGGGGCTTGGCTCGTTTTCGGTCTTCGTTGTCATGCTTGAAAAGCCTCTTTGACGGCGAGGCCACAGGCCGCCAGCGCGGTCAAGGCCTCAGGAATCGCCCGCCCCATCTTGATGAAGTCATGGGTGACACCGCGGTACAACTCCAGCTGCACCCGCCCGCCATTGGCGCGCAGCTGGTCGGCGTAGGCAATGCCTTCATCGACCAGCGGGTCGCATTCGGCCAGCAACACACAGGCGGGCGCCAGGTCACTGTGGTCGTCGGCCTCGAGTGGTGCAAAACGCCAATCGCGCTTGTGATGGTGCGAGATGTAGTGATTGAAGAACCAATCGATCGAGGCGGCATCAAGCAAAAAGCCATTGGCGAACAGCTTGTGCGAGGCCGTGTCAGCATGCGCCGTGGTGCCCGGCGTGATCAACAACTGCAGCGCCAGCTTCAGACCGATGTCACGCGCATGCAGCGCGCAGACGGCCGCCAGCGTGCCGCCGGCGCTGTCGCCCCCGACGGCAATGCGCGTGCCGTCCAGCCCGTAGCTCTCAGCCGCCTTGGCCAGCCAGGTCATCACAGCCCAACAGTCATCCACTGCCGCCGGAAAGCGATGCTCAGGTGCCAAGCGGTAATTCAGCGACAGCACCGCCGCGCCGCTGCGCAGCGCCAGTTGGCGGCACAGGCTGTCATGCGTATCCAGGCTGCCAATGGTGAAACCGCCGCCGTGCAGATACAGCAAGACAGGTAGACGCTCATCGCTCGGCGCATAGAGGCGCGCGGCCAGCGGCCCCTCGGCACCCGGCACCTGCAAATTCTCGACCCGGGCCAAGGGCGCGCGCGGCAGGTCCAGGATTTCCGCCCCCATCAGATAGCCAATCCGCGCTTGCTTAGGAGTAAGGCTGTGAAAAGCCGGGCGATTCGCGCGGTGAATGCGGCTCAAAACGCCGGCCATCTTCGGTGTCAACAAGGTGCTACTCAAACAGAACTCCAGGGTTTAGGCTAGGCGCCAGGCTGCGATTTTCACATCACCCAAGGAATAAACATGGCCCTGATCCAATACCTGACCCAGATCCAGCTCGAATTTGGCGCCGTCGGGCTGTTGCCGCAGGTCTGCGAGCAGGCCGGCATCCACCGCCCCTTGGTCATCACCGACGCCGGCGTACGGGCGGCCGGCGTCATCGGGCGCGCATTGGCGCCTTGGGGCGAGCATGCGCCGCCGGTGTTTGACCAAACCCCCGCCAATCCGACCGAGGCCGCCGTACGCTGGGCCGTGCAGTTATGCCATACGGGCCATTGCGACGGTTTGATCGCCATCGGCGGCGGCTCCAGCATGGATCTGGCCAAGGGCGTGGCCATCGCCGCCACGCACCAAGGGCCGCTGAAGAACTTCGCCACCATCGAAGGCGGCAGCCTCAACATCACCGCTGCGGTGCTGCCGGTGATCGCCGTGCCGACGACCGCAGGCACCGGCAGCGAGGTGGCGCGCGGCGCGATTTTGATCGTCGATGACGGTCGCAAGCTGGGCTTTCACAACTGGGCATTGGTGCCCAAGTTCGCGCTGTGTGACCCCGAATTGACCTTGAGCCTCCCGCCCGGCTTGACGGCCGCCACCGGCATGGACGCAATCGCGCATTGCATGGAAACCTTTATGTCGGATGCCGTCAACCCACCGGCCGACGGCATCGCCTTGGACGGTCTGCGCCGTGGTTGGGCGCATATCGAGCGGGCCACGCGCAACGGACAAGACCGCGAGGCGCGTTGGCAGATGATGAGTTGCAGCATGCAAGGTGCGCTGGCGTTTCAAAAAGGCCTGGGTTGCGTGCATTCGCTCAGTCATGCGCTGGGCGCGGCCGACCCGCGCTTGCATCACGGCAGCTTGAACGCGGTCTTTCTGCCGGCGGTGATTCGTTTCAATGCCTCCGCGCAAGGCATGCAGCGCGACCAGCGGATCGCACGCATGGCGCAGGCAATGGATCTGGGCAAGGACGGCGCCAAGCTCGACGGGGTGGCGTTGGCAAGGGCCGTTAGCGAGATGAACGCTCGCCTGGGTCTGCCGTCAGGCTTGTCCGCGATGGGCGTCGACATGGCGATCTTCGCTCAAGTCATCAAGGCGGCCTTGCTTGATCATTGCCACAAAACCAACCCGCGCGAAGCCAGCGCCGCCGACTATCTGGAGATGCTGCGAGCGTCCTGGTGAATGCTGTTTCGAAATGAAGCATAGGGCCACGCAGCGGCCGAATTTGCTGCGGGAATGTCCTGCCCCTAGCACGTGGGATCAGCCGCGCGAATGGCCCGTTACTGAGTTAGATTGCAAGTGCGGCGGCGCCATCAATATCGACTAGCGTCACGACGCATTTGGGGAAATTCTCAATGAACTTTCGCGTGCAATTTCGAAAAGTCGCCGCAGCTGCGGCAGTTTTTGCTTTGTTCGGCGGCGCGCAGGCCGCCACCTACGACTATGTCGGTGACACCACGGGTGCGCCGACCTATAACCGCCTGCTGGTCGGTCTATCCGGGCTCTCGAGCGTGGGCACGGCCGTCGCTTACCAAACCTTTAGTTTCCAAGTAGACACCGCCGGCAGCTATGCCTTTTTAAGCACGGCCACGCTAAAGTGGGACAACTTCCTGTTTCTCTACAAGGACAGTTTCAACCCCGCTGCCCCCATGGCCAACGCCTTCAAGGGCAATGATGACGCCCCAGGCCTTGGCATCGGTAGCGCCGGCTTTAGTGCCGATCTGATCACCGGCAAGGAATACGTCGTCGTGACGACCGGCTTTGGCAATACAAACTTCGGCGCCTACGCCAATTCGATCACCGGTGCAGGTACGGTGATGCCTTCCGCCGTACCCGAACCCGAGAGCTATGCCTTGATGGCGCTGGGACTGGGACTTGTCGGCTTCATGGCTCGGCGGCGCATGGGCGCTCAAGCATCGGCCTGAGCGGAAACTACTTTCCGCATAAAAAAACCCGGCCGAGGCCGGGTTTTTTTCGATCAAAGCCGAACTTGATCGGCCCATCAATCAACCATGCTTGGCATCGAAGAACTGCTCATCTTCGGTCGAGCCCTTCAAGGCCGCGGTTGAGGCATCGCGTTCGATCGTCGTGGTGACCGCATCGAAATAGCCGGTGCCAACCTCGCGCTGGTGCTTGACGGCCGTGAAGCCACGCTCGGCGGCGGCGAATTCCTTCTCCTGCAACTCGACGAAGGCGCTCATATTGTTGCGGGCGTAGCCGTAAGCCAGTTCGAACATTGAGTGGTTCAGGCTGTGGAAACCTGCCAGCGTGATGAACTGGAACTTGTAGCCCATTGCACCCAACTCGCGCTGGAATTTGGCGATCGTCGCGTCGTCGAGGTTCTTCTTCCAGTTGAACGACGGTGAGCAGTTGTAGGCCAAGAGCTTGCCGGGGAACTTGGCATGGATGGCGTCGGCGAATTGCTTGGCAAAAGCCAGGTCGGGCTTGCCGGTTTCGCACCAGATCATGTCGGCATAGGGTGCATAGGCGAGGCCGCGGCTGATCGCCTGCTCGATGCCGTTGTTGGTACGGTAGAAACCTTCAACCGTGCGCTCGCCGGTGCAGAACGGTTTGTCGTTGGCGTCGATGTCGCTGGTGACCAGATCGCCGGCCTCGGCATCGGTGCGGGCCAACAAAATCGTGGGCGTGCCCATCACGTCGGCGGCCAGACGAGCGGCGACCAACTTGGACACCGCCTCACGCGTCGGCACCAAAACCTTGCCGCCCATATGACCGCATTTCTTGGCGGCGGCCAATTGATCCTCGAAATGGACACCCGCAGCGCCCGCTTCGATCATCGCCTTCATCAACTCGAACGCATTCAGCACGCCGCCAAAACCGGCTTCGGCATCGGCGACGATGGGGGCGAAGTAGTCGATGTCATTCTTGCCTTCCGACCATTGGATCTGGTCGGCACGGGCGAAGGTGGCGTTGATTTTCTTGACGACCTTGGGCACCGAGTCGACCGAGTAGAGCGACTGGTCCGGGTACATCTCGCCATTGCTGTTGGCGTCACCGGCGACTTGCCAGCCGGACAAATAGATCGCCTTCAGGCCGGCCTTGACCTGCTGCATCGCCTGGTTGCCGGTCAGCGCGCCGAGCGAGTTGACGAAGGGCTCGGTGTTGATCAGGCCCCAGAGCTTGTCGGCGCCGCGCTTGGCCAGCGTGTGCTCGACCTGCAGCGAGCCGCGCAGACGCACGACGTCGGCGGCGCTATAGCCACGGGTGATGCCCTTCCAACGTGGGTTTTCGGCCCAGTCTTTTTCGAGGGCGGCGATTTGCTGGTCACGGGTCAAGGTCGTCATGTTGAATCTCCTGCGGGGTGATGAAAGAAAGAAACCTAAAAAGGACGGCAGCGATCTCTTGCTTGCTGGACTCAAGATTAGCGCCACCGCCCTTCCGCAGGGAGACTTATGTCTTATATAAGACTAAAAACATTTTCCTTGAAAATCAATAGCTTAACGCATTGATTTCTGATTATGAAATGCAATTCTTCATAATGAGAAAATTTGCGGCAGTGCAGCATGACTTCAATTCACGATGCGCAAGCGTTATTTCACATCACGGAATTTGTCGAAAATTCAACAGGTCGGTCTCAGAGCCCACCGACAAAATAGCGTTTCAAACCTGCCAGAACCATCTCGACGGCGATCGCAGTCAACACCAGGCCCATCAACTTCTCGATCGCGGAGATGACCGAATCGCCGAGCAAGCGACGAATACGGTCGGCCATCAACAGCGTCAGGCCCGAAACCCACATCGCCGCGACCAAGGCGCCGATCCAGTCCCAGATACGCTCGGGTTGGCGCGAGGCCAGCAACAGCACCGTCGCCATCGCCGACGGGCCGGCCAACAAGGGCACGGCGAGTGGGAAGATGAAGGGTTCCTTGCCCGGCTCCAGGCCATAGGCCGACTCACCGGCCGCGCCGAAGATCATCTTGATCGCGATGATCAACAGAATCACCCCACCGGCCACCTCGAGCGAGCGCTCGGACAAATGCATCACCCGCAAGAACACATCGCCAAAGAACATAAAGCCCAGCAGCGCTATAGCGGCCATGCCGACTTCTCGGCCGGCCACCCGCGCCCTCCTCTCCTTCGGCACGGTCTTCATGATGGAGACAAAAATAGGCAGGCTGCCGAGCGGGTCCAAAACCAGCAAGAGCAGGATGAAGGCGGAGAGAAAGCTATGGTCCATGAGTGATTGTCGCCGCCAGTGGCGGCCCCTGCAGCTATCCTCGGGCCAAAACCAGCCCGTTCAAGAAAAACAATGACGACCACGATGAAAACAGAACAGCTCGACGCCATCGACCGCAAGATCATTGAAGTGTTGCAGCGCGACGGCCGTGCCTCCAATGTGGAGTTGGCGCTTCAAATCCACTTGTCGGCCCCGCAATGCTTTCGGCGGGTCAAGGCCTTGGAGGATCGTGGCGTGCTGCGCGGCTATCGGGCCTTGGTGGCGCCGCAGACGCTGGGCCTGGGCGTTACGGCCTATGTCAGCCTGAACATCGCCGGCGAGGCCTTTGATCGGGTAAGGGAGATCGAGACGCTGATCCGCGACTTCCCGGAAATCCTCGAATGCCACACCGTCTCCGGGGACTGCGACTATCTGCTCAAAGTAGTCGCGCAAGACCTGAAGTCGCTGTCGCAGTTCCTGACCGACCGGCTAATGCAAATCAAAGGGGTAGACGATGTGCGCTCGATGATCTGCCTGGAGGAGATCAAGCCGCCCTCGCCGCTGCCGGTGCGGGCCCTCAATGAATCGACTTAACCGCGCGGATGATGCTGGGCATGAATAGCCTTTAGCCGTTCACGTGCCACATGGGTATAGATCTGCGTGGTCGACAGGTCGGCATGACCCAAAAGCAACTGCACCGCGCGCAGGTCGGCGCCATGGTTGAGCAGATGGGTGGCAAACGCATGGCGCAAGGTATGCGGGGACAAAGGGCTGGTGATGCCGGCCGCGAGCGCGTATTTCTTCACCAGCGTCCAGAACATCTGCCTTGTCATGCCGGCGCCGCGCACGGTCACGAACAACTCGTCGCAGCGCAGGCCTTTGAGCAAATTGGCTCTGGCTTCCTGCAAGTAACGCATTAGCCAGCCATGCGCTTCTTCACCGAAGGGCACCAGCCGCTCTTTGCTGCCCTTGCCGGTGATGCGCAGCGCCGCCTCTTTGAAGCCGACATGCACGCTCTTGAGCGTCACCAACTCGGTCACCCGCAGGCCGCTGGCATACATCAGCTCCAGCATCGCGCGGTCACGCAGACCGAGCGCGGTGGCGGTGTCGGGCGCGGCCAATAGCAATTCGACCTGCAGCTGGCTCATCAGCTTGGGGACACGCAGCGCTTGGCGGGCGTTTTGCAGGCGCAGCGTCGGGTCGGCTTGTATCCGCTGCTCCCGCAGCGCCCAGCGGAAATAGCGTTTGAACACACTCAGGCGCCGGTTCGAACTGGTGGCGCGACTGCCGGCATGGCGGGCGCTCGCGTAGGCCAGCAGGTCCGGCTCCTTGCATTCATCCAGCGTCAGCGCGGGACAGTCCGGCCGGGCCAGCAACCAGTCGGCCAGCAGGCTGAGGTCGCGCCGATAGGCCTCCAGGGTATTGGCGGCAAGCCCGTCTTCCAGCCACAGCGCCTCGATAAAGCCATTGATCGCTTGTTGGCTGGCGGCGCCTTTGGAAGCCTGCGATATCACTCCAGCTTGAGCTTTTGCTGCGCGACCACCGACTTGTAGACCTCGAACTCCGCCTTGATCTGGGCGGCGAACTGCTCGGGCGTGTTGGCCAAGATGATGGAGCCGGTATCTTCGATGCGTTTCTTCACATCCGGCAATTCCAGCGTCTTTTTGACCGCACCGTTCACCTTGTCGACGACCTCTTTGGACAGTCCCTTGGGACCGTAGATGCCGTAATAAGCCATCCGGTTGACCGGCTCCAAACCGATTTCCTTGAAGGTCGGCACATTCGGCAACTGGCTCAGGCGCTGTGGGGCGGCGACAACGATGGCGATCAAACGGCCATCTTTGATGAAGGGCAAGGCGGAGGGCAGATTGTCAAAAATCATCGGCACCTGGCCGGCCACCGTGTCGTTCAGCGCCGGGCCGGCACCGCGGTAAGGAATATGGGTGACGAACACCCCGGCCAAGCTCTTGTACAACTCCATTTGCAAGTGGCCGATGCCGCCGGTGCCGCTGCTGGAGAAGCTGTACTTGCCGGGATTGGCCTTCAGCTCGGCCAAAAAGCCCTTGTAGTCCCGCGCCGGAAACGAGGGGTGGACGGCAATCACATTGGGCGTGGCCGCCACATTGATGATGGGTGTGAAGTCGGTGATGGGGTTGTAGGCAATCTTGGGGTTGATGGCCGGGTTGGCGGCCGTCGTCGACACCGTGGCCATGCCAAGCGAATAGCCATCGGGTGCGGCCTTGACCGTCTCGCCGGCACCGATCGTGCCGCCGCCACCGGCCTTGTTCTCGACCACCACGGTCTGGCCCAAGGCCAGATGCAGCTTCTCGGCCACCACACGGGCGACGATATCGGTCGTGCCGCCCGGCGCAAAAGGCACCACCAAGCGCACCGGCTTGGTCGGATAGGTCTGCGCCACGGCAGGCTGCACGCCAGCTAAGCCCAGCACCAAGACACTCGCACTTAACAAACAATGACGACGATTCATGTCGATCTCCATTCTGAATTTTCGCAACACAAGCGACCGGGCGAGAGCATGCCACAACAAGACCTCGTTTCAAGTCGCCAAGGCCCAATCAATATGCAAGCCCACCAAGTCACTTGCGCCCGCACGCGCCTGCATCAAGGCGGTACGCAGCTCCGCATGATCGGCCGCACGCAAGGCATTGCCCATCGCCACGGCCAGATTGCGCTGCCAGCGCTCGAAGCCGATGCGGCGGATCGCGGAGCCCTCGGTGCGGCGCAGGAACTCGGCCTCGTCCCAGGCCCAGAGTTGCAGCAGACCCGGCGCTTGCAAGGCCGCGCGGGCATCAAAGTCCGGCAGCAAAGCTTTTTGAGCAAACTTGTTCCAGGGGCAGGCGAGTTGGCAGTCATCGCAGCCATAGATGCGGTTGCCGATCAAGGGTCTCAATTCGAGTGGGATCACGCCGGCATGCTCTATCGTCAGATAGGAAATGCAGCGCCTTGCGTCAAGCCGGTAAGGTGCCACGATGGCCTGGGTCGGGCAGACATCGATGCAGGCCGTGCATTGACCGCAATGGGCCGTAACGGCCTCGCTCAGCGGCAGCGGCAGATCGACATAGATCTCGCCCAGAAAAAACATCGAACCGGCCTCGCGGTGCAGCGTCAGCGTGTGCTTGCCGCGCCAGCCCAGGCCCGAGCGCGAGGCCAGTTCGACCTCCAAAACCGGCGCCGAATCGGTGAACGCGCGGTGGCCAAAAGGGCCGATCACACCGGCCAGCTTGGTCGCCAACTGCTGCAAGCGGCTGCGCAAAACCTTGTGATAGTCGCGCCCTCGGGCATAGATCGACAGCTGAGCGCGCAGCGGGTCGGCCAGGCCTTGCCATTCGATGGCCTGCCAATCGGCTGATGTGTCGCGCGGCAAATAGTCCATCCGCGCGGTCAGCACGCGAATGGTGCCGGGCACCAGTTCGGCCGGCCGGGCACGCTTCAGGCCATGCGCCTGCATATAGTGCATCTGGCCGTGAAAGCCGGCCTCCAGCCAGGCCAGCAAACCGGGCTCGGCCGAGCTTAAATCGATATCGGCCACGCCGATCTGGGAGAATCCCAGCTCACGCGCCCAGCCGCGCAGCTGCTCCAGCAGTTCGGCCAAGGTTTTTGCATCGAACTCATCATTCATCTTCTGTGGAGCTTGCGTCATTTGCGCATTCTAGAAACTCAGTCACTGCTTTGGCCCGATGAGGCCGCTTGCGAGGCTTTTGCCCGCTCATTTGCCAAGGCCTTGTGCGCCGACGCTGAGCCGCTCAATGCCAGCATCGAGCTGCATGGCCAACTCGGCGCCGGCAAGACCAGCCTGGTGCGCCACCTGCTGCGTGCGCTTGGCGTTGAGGGGCGCATCAAAAGCCCCAGCTACGCGGTGATGGAGAGCTATGACTTGAGCGACAGCGCACCGCAGGTCGGTGAAGTTAGCCATTTTGATTTCTATCGCTTCAGCGACCCGCGCGAATGGGAAGACGCCGGCTTTCGCGACATCTTTGCCGCGCCCGGTTTGAAGCTCAGCGAATGGCCCGAAAAGGCTGTCGGCGTGCTGCCGACGGCCGACCTGCAAATCTGGCTTGAGGTGCAGGAAGACGGCAGCCGCAGCGTGCGCCTGCTCGCCGGCAGCGCCTGGGCCGTCGATGTTTTGCACCGTCTGGGGGCCAAGCCATGAGCGCCCGACGTGAGGCGCTGCGCGCGATGGGCGCCCTGGCTTTGGCGCTGCGCTTGCCCAGTCCGGCGCAGGCGGCCGCCGCCTTCAGCAGCATCATCGCGGTGCGTGTCTGGCCGGCCAGCGATTACAGCCGCGTCACGCTGGAGTCCGACAAACCGCTGCAGGCCAAGCATTTTCTGGTCGAGAGCCCGGACCGTTTGGTGATCGATATCGAGGGCTTGGAGCTGAGCGCCGGCCTGCGCGAATTGCTCGGCAAGGTGCGCGCCGATGACCCCTTTATCGGCGGCGTTAGAGTCGGCCAGAACACCCCGCGCGTGGTCCGTTTGGTAATCGATCTGAAACAGCCGGTGGCGCCGCAGATCTTCACGCTGGCGCCGGTGGCGGCCTACCAGCACCGGCTGGTGTTCGACCTCTACCCCAAGCAAGCAGCCGACCCCTTGTTGGCCCTGCTCAAGGAAAAAGAACAGGCCGAACAGGCCGCCGCGCAGTCGGTGCAAGACGCGCTGGGCGAGTTGATCGGGCGCATCGACAAAGCCCCGACAACGCTACTCCCGCCCCAGCAGCCGCCACTCGTCGTGCAGACACCGGTGCCATTGCCGGCTTTCCCGGCTGCATCGGCAGCGGCAGCGGGTTCCAAGCCCGAGCCCCTGCCCGGCTTCAATCAAGCCCGCCTCGACCGTCTGATCGTGATCGCCATCGATCCCGGCCATGGCGGTGAGGATCCCGGCGCGATTGGCCCCTCCGGCCTGCGTGAAAAAGATGTGGTGCTGGCGGTCGGCCTGAAACTGCGCGAGCGGCTCAATAGCAATCCGAATATCCGCGTGATGATGACCCGCGACGCCGACTTCTTCGTGCCGCTGCATGAGCGCGTCAACAAGGCGCGACGGGTCCAAGCCGACCTGTTCGTGTCCATCCATGCCGATGCTTTTTTTACACCCAAAGCGCGCGGCGCTTCGGTGTTCGTCCTTAGCGACGGGGCGGCCAGCAGTCAAGCGGCCAAGTGGATGGCCAGCAAGGAAAACGCCGCCGATCTGGTCGGCGGGGTGAATGCGGGAGCGGTCAAAGATGCCGGCGTGTTGAAGGCGATGCTGGACATGAGCACCACCGCGCAGATCAAGGACAGCCTCAAGCTCGGCCGCGAGGTCTTGGGGCAGATTGGCCGGGTCGGCAATCTGCACAAGCGTCAGGTCGAGCAGGCCGGTTTTGCGGTTCTGAAGGCGCCCGATGTGCCGTCCATCCTGGTCGAGACGGCATTCATTTCAAACCCGGAGGAAGAAGCCAAGCTGCGCGACCCCGACTATCAAGCCGAGTTGGTCGAAGCACTGGCCACCGGTATTGCGCGTTACTTCGCCAAGAACCCACCGCTAGCCAGGCACCGGGCGCTGACTTAGCCTGGCGGCAAAGCGCATCAAGCCGCGCTTGTCAGTTTTTTTCGAATTTGAGCCAAATCTCGGGCTCGCGGAAACTGTCAAAGCTTGAACTCAGTAACTTGAATCCGGCGCGCTCGAAGTACTGCACGACGCTGGCTCCGTTGTCCTTGATATTGGTGCCAAGCTCGTATTTGGCACCATGGGCTTCGTCATTCCAGTCCCCCATATCCGGGTAGGGCAGCACGACAAATAGCGCGCCAGCGGGTCGCAAGATGCGGTGGAATTCCGCCAGGACCTTGCTCGGCTGGTAGGCATGTTCCAGCGAATGGGAGGAGTAGACGATGTCAAAAGACTGCGCCTCGAAGCAGCAGAGATCGTGCATGTCGCGCTCGACCACCTGGTAGCCGCTTTGCTCGGCCATGTCCAGTTTGGACGGGTTGAGCTCCACCCCAACGACGTCCGTAAACCCCATTTGCTTGAAATGGCGCAGGCCCACGCCGTCACCGCAGGCGATGTCGGCGATGCGCAGCTTGCGAGGAACCTCCGCAAAGACAGCATGCAGATAGCGCTGCTGCCCCTGCTCCCATTTGGGCACCGTGATTTCATGGGAAGCCCATTTGTCGGTCTGGTAGCCGACATAGGTTTGGTAGTCCGGAACAATGTCTTGGTAGGTCTTGACCGGAGACGGCGTCAGGTTTGAGCTCATGCGGATTTCCATGGTGGCAATATGTGCTTGCACGGTAGCCCGCATTACCGGCCTTGATTGCTCGATAAGACGGCCAGCCCGGCCGCATCTCGCAAAGTTGCGGCATTCCGCGGGTTTGAACCGCGCTTGAACCGCGCTTGGTGAGCCGACAAGGTCGCCATCGCTGGTCCGCGGATCGGCCGAAATAGCTATCAGCCCGGCCCTGGCGGCCCCATCAGTCTTCGTTGCGCGCCGTCGTCAAGCGGGATCGAATTCATTTCATGCCGGAGCTCAGCCTTTGTTTGCGGCAACAGCGGCCGCGTGCTTCTTTTGCTTGGTCCGGATTCCGCCGACGATGATGACCAGGCCCGGAATGATGATCAGGGCCCAGATGATTTTTTCCAGATTGTTTTTGACCGCCGGCACATTGCCAAAGGCATAACCGGCCAGCGTGACGCTGCCGACCCAGAGCAAGGCGCCGGTGATGTCATAGAAGGTGAATTTGCGCCGGGTCATCTGCGCCACACCCGCCACAAACGGCGCAAAGGTGCGCGCAAATGGCATGAAGCGGGCAATCACCAGCGCCACGCCGCCGCGCCGCTCATAGAACTCATGCGCCTTGTTGAAGGCGTCACGGTTGAAAAAGCGCGAGTGCTCCCACTGGAACACCTTGGGGCCGAAAAATCGCCCAATCGTGTAGTTGGTCTGGTTACCGGCGACGGCCGCCGTTAGCATCACCGCCATCGCAATGGGCAGGCTCAGCAAACCGGTACCGCACATTGCGCCAACCACGAACAGCAGCGAGTCACCGGGCAAGAAAGGCATCACCACCAAGCCGGTTTCGACAAAGATGATCAAAAACAGCAGGCCGTAAATCCAGCCGCCATAGAGCCCGGTAAAGGTCGCCAGATGGCGGTCGACGTGGACGATGAAGTCAATCAGGGTGCTTAGGAGTTCCATGGCCGCGGATTATGCTGCAGCCGTTTGACATGACCCGACCGCCCAAGCCCTTGCGGCCCAAAAACATCAGGCACGAGGCCGCTGCAACTGCAGCAGCAAAGCGACCAGCTTATTGATATCGAAGGGCTTGCCCATGTGCTCGTTCATGCCCCCGGCCAAACAGGCTGCGCGGTCACTGTCCAAGGCATTGGCGGTCAAGGCAATGATGGGCAATTCCGTCAGGCCGAGGTCTTCACGGATATGGCGGGTGGCGGTATAGCCGTCCATGACCGGCATCTGCAAGTCCATCAAGACCAGGTCAAAGGACTGCCGGCTTGCGGCCAGCTTCTCCACCGCCTCTTGCCCATCATTGGCGACCTGCACGATCGCTCCTTCATCCTCAAGAAGCTCTAGCGCGATCTGTTGGTTATTGAGGTTATCTTCGACCAGCAGCAAGCGCAGGCCGGCCAGGCGCCGCTCGGGCCTGGCACGGCCAGGCTCGGCCACCGGGGCGCTAGGAACCAAGACAGCGGGAGTTGGAGCGGGCACAGCGGTGGCCGGCTTGGCCGCCGCAGCAGCGCTGGGTTTCAAGGCATTCAGCGCCACCGACAAAGCGTCCAGTGCCGCCGCGCCCGCCGCAATGCGCTCGGCAAACTCGGCCAACCAAGCCGCGTCGGGTTTTTCGTTCTGTTTGAGCTTGGCCTCGCCGGCCGCGGCCAGCTTGGCCAAGGCATCGCCGCCCAGCGTCGCCACCAAGCCCTTGAAACTGTGGACCGCAATCGTCGCCTGGCCGAAGTCCTCGGCCGCCAGCCAGGCTTGCAGCTGCTCGGGCAATTGCAAGGCACTGGCAGCCAGCGAACTGGCCATGCGCTGGAACAGCCCTACCTTGCCCATCATCCTGTCCATCGCGCCCTGCACGTCAAAGCCCTGGCTTGCGGCCAAGGCACGCAGCTCGTCGGGCACCGCCAGCGTCGGGAAGACGCGTTCGGCGGGTACGGCAGGCGTGGGCGCAGCAACCTGGACAGGCGCTGGAACCGGAACCGGAACCGGAGCTGGAGTTGGAGCAAGGGCCGGAGCAGAAACTGCGGGCGCCGGCGCCGACGGTTTCAAAGTGTTCAAGGCCTGCGACAGCCCTTCCAAAGCCTTGGCTCCGGCGGCGCTTTGAGCGGCGAATTCGGCCAGCCAGACCGCGTCGGGTGCCTCATTCTGTTTGAGCTTGGCCTCGCCATCCGCCGCCAACAGGGCCAAGGCATCGCCGCCCAGCGTCGCGACCAAGCCCTTGAAGCTGTGCACGGCCAGCGCCGCCGAGGCGAAGTCTTTGGCCTCCAACCAAGCCCGCAGTTGTTCGGGCAATTGCAGGGCCGAGGCCGCCAGCGAGGTCGCCATGCGCTGAAACAGGCCGGTCTTGCCCATGAATCTATCCATCGCGGCCTGCACATCGAAGCCTTGCGCGGCGGCCAAGGCGCGCAGGTCAGCGGGCACCACCAGGCTCGGGAAGACTCGTTCGGCCGGAGCCGCCGGCTCGGGCTCCGCAATCGGCCTTGCGGGCGTGCGGCTGACAGCAGCCACAGCGGGCAGCGCAGCCAAAGGTGCCACCGCCACCACCTTTGGCATTGCGGCCGCGGCGCCCAAACGCAGGACCAGGTCGATCAATTTATTCACGTCAAAAGGCTTGGCGATATGCTCGTTCATGCCGGCCGCCAAGCAGTCGCGCCGATCCGAGGCGAGCGCGTTGGCAGTCATGGCGACGATGGGCAGGTTCTGCAGCCCAAGCTCGCTGCGGATGATCAGGCAGGCCGTAACGCCGTCCATCACCGGCATCAGCATGTCCATCAGCACAACCCGGTAGGCCTGCGGATCGGCGCGCAACAAGTCCACCGCTTGCTGGCCATCGCCGGCCAAGTCCACCTCGGCACCCGCGTCTTCGAGCAGCTCCTTGGCCAATTGCTGATTGTTCAGATTGTCATCAACCACCAACAGCCTCATGCCGGCCAAGGGTCGTTGACCGGATTGGGATTTAGGCGCGGCGATGCTGCGCGGGCCCGCGGCGGCGGCATGCCTGGCCTCGCGTTGATGAGCGAGCAAGGCGCGGCGCAACATCGCTGCGGTCAGCGGTTTGAGCAAAATGATGTCGATGCTGGCCTGCTCGACCTCGCTGTGCTTTGAAATCAATTCCTGATCCTGCGAGGTCACCAGCGCCGCGATCAGCAAGGGATGCTGATCGGCCATGCCAGCAGGAGCTCGAGCCTGCCCCTGCTGATGCTGCTCACGCAAACGCTGCAAGGACTTCCAGCCATCGTCTTCACTGGCATGGGCGCCGATGCGCCAGTCCAGCAGGACCGCTCGGCTGCTGCGCCCGGCCGCTTGCAAATCCCGCAGAATCGTCAGTCCTTGCTCCAGATTTGCCGCCAACGCGACCTCCAAACCGAGGCTTTCCACCAAACGGGCCAGCACGCGCTGGGCGTCGGCATTCTCTTCGACGATCAAGACCGGCCGGCCCTCCACTTCCGTGAGCGACTCTGGCGAGAGTTCGTCCACCGCGGTCGTTGCCAAGGGCAGCTTCAGCGTGAAGCAAAAGCGGCTGCCCTGCCCCAGCGCGCTTTCCAGGCCCAGTCGCCCGCCCATCAAGCCAACCAAGCGCTGGCTGATGGCCACGCCCAGCCCGGTGCCGCCAAAGCGGCGCGAGGTCGAGGCCTCGGCCTGCGAGAAGCCGCTGAAAATGCGCTCATGATTCTCCGGCGCGATGCCGATGCCGGAGTCCTTGACGGACAACTCCAACGTCACCGACTCCGCGTCGCGTTCCTTCAGCACCACCGACAAGACCACCTCGCCCTTGGCCGTGAACTTGATCGCATTGCCACATAAATTGATCAAGACCTGCTGCAAGCGCATCGCGTCGCCGACCATTTGATCCGGCAAGCCGGGGTCGATGTCAAACAGCAATTCGACGGGCTTGGTGCCCAGATTGGCGGACAAGATCACCGACAGATCGGCCAAGAGTCGGTCCAGACTGAAGGGCTGTAGGTCCAGCGTCATCTTGCCGGCCTCGACCTTCGAGAAATCCAGAATCTCGTTCAACAGACCCAGCAAGGAACGCGCCGCGCCCTCGGTCTTGCTCGCGTAGTCGGCCTGGCGGGGCGTCAATTCGGTGCGCTGCAGCAGCGTCAACATACCCAGAATGGCGTTCATGGGCGTGCGGATTTCGTGGCTCATATTCGCCACGAACTGGCTCTTGAACTGTGAGGCCACTTGAGCGGCCTCGGTGGCAATGACCAATTCAGTGACGTCGACCCGCAGCCCGACGATATGGCCGTCGGCCATCCTGCGCTCGACATTGCGCACACTGCGGCCGTCGTCCAGCCTCTGCACCAGGCTGCTGTTGCCGGTTTGATGCACGGCGACTCGCTCGGCCACCCATTCCTCGATGCGCCCGGCCGCGTCGGGAAACTTGCCGCTGCGGGCCCCCGCGTACATCATTTCCTCGAAGCTGACGCCGGGCACGATCAGGCCGGGCACGTAATCGAACAACTGCTCAAAACTGCGATTGCACAACACCATCTTGTCGTCGGGGTCGAACAGGACGAAGGAGCCGTCAATCGCCTCGATCGAGCCGCGCAGCAATTTGGTGCTGCGCGCAAGGTCGGCCTCAATCTGGCGCCGGGCGCCAATATCCTGCAAGGTGCCGACCATTCTGGCGGCACCTTTGTCGCTGAACTCGACCTCACCGACCGCGCGCACCCAGGTCTCCCGCCCCTTGAATGTGGTGAAGGGCATCTCAAGATCGAAGCCCTCGCCCTTCTCGATGCCGGCTCGCAGCGCCTCGGACATCAAGGCCCGCGAATCGGCCGAAAACGGCCGCTGGCTATCGGCAAAAGTGGGCTGATGGCCGGGCTCGACCTCGTGGATCAGGCAAGTCTGGTCCGACCACTGAATCTCGTTGCTGAGCAAATCGACCGACCAGCCCCCCATGCCGCTGATTCTGGCCGTGCGGTCCAGGAAGGCGCGGCTTTCATGCAGCTCATATTCGGCCTGCTTGCGCCCGGTGATGTCGATCAGCGTGCCGGCCATCCAGCGCGGCCGCCCGTCACTGCTGCGGCTGAAGAGCTTGCCGCGCGATTGCGCCCAGACCCATGAACCGTTTTTGTGCCGCATGCGGCCTTCGAACTCGTAGGCAGGCGTCTCGTCGTCGAAATGCCGACCCAGCAAGACGGCGGCGCGCGTCACATCGTCCGGGTGATTGAAACTGCTCCAGGTCTCGATGGTGGTGGCGCCCAACTCCTCCAGCGTGTAGCCGACGATTGCGGCCCAACGTTGATTGAACTTGGTTTCGCCGGTTTCGACATTCCACTCCCAGGTACCGGCATGGGTGCCTTCGATGATGTTGTTGAGCGCCAGGCGTTCGCGCCCGAGTTCGCGTGCGGCCATCGCGGCGGCCGTGACGTCGGTGCGGATCGAGATGTATTTTTCGACCTTGCCGGACGCACCCATAACCGGCGAAATAAGCGTATCGACCCAGTACAGCGCGCCACTCTTGCTGCGGTTGCAGACTTCACCGCGCCAAGGTTTCGCGGCGCTGATTTGTTGCCAGACCATGGCCCAGAAGCCCGCCGGCTGGTGGCCGGAATTGACAATACGGTGATCCTGCCCCAACAGCTCTTCGCGGCTATAGCCGCTGATGCGGCAAAACTCATCGTTGGCCATGATGATGCGGCCATCCGCATCGGCGATAGACACGATCGAGTGCAGATTGAGCGCAGCGATCACCTCGTCTTTGTCTTCGTCCCTTGGAACACCGGACTCCATCATGTCGACAGCCCCTCGATCAGTTCGGCGCAAAGCCGCATTGCGAGTTCGAAATCTAGCATGCCAACGGCATCGTCAAGCGCGCGCATCTTTGCACTGATTTCCTCTTGCTCTTTGGCTGCCCCCGACTGAACGCAGTAGCTTTTGAAAACCTGCGCCATATGGTCCATGGCCGCCATATCGGCGTCCTGCAGCAGCAAGGCCAGCCGCTGCAACTCGGTGCGCAACAGCGTCACATCGAAGGCCTGGGCCCGGGCTTGTGCAGTTTGGATCGCGGCAATGGCCTGCGAACTTGCCTGCAAGGTGGCCTGCAGCCCAGTCAAGCCCGGCAACGCGGCCTCGATCGCCTTGCAGACCGGCCGCGCCAAGTCGAGCGCCTGCTGGCGGGCTTTGTCCCGATTTTGGTCCTGGTCATCCGCCGCGAGCGCCAGCAATTGCTTCTCGGCCCGCGCGGCGGCGGCACTCAGCGGGACCGCGCCCAGCGTCGCCGCCAAGCCCTTCAAGGTGTGCATTTGGCGTATTGCACCCAAGCGGTCGCCTTGCGTCAGCGCCGAGCGCAATTGCTCGGGCATGCGCGCCAGATCGCTGACGAAGCTGCGCAACATGCGGCCATAGATCTCTTGCTTGCCCCCCAAACGCTGCAAGGCCTCGGCCAGTTCTACGCCGGCCGCAGTCGCCTGCGCGCTCAAGGCCGAATCCAGTTGAGGCTCGCTCGGCCTTGGCCCGGCCTGCGCTTGGCGACCGGCCAGACGCAGCACAACCCGCACCAAGTCATCCAACTCGAAGGGCTTGCCAATATGGTCATTCATGCCCACGGCCAGGCAGGCTTCGCGGTCGGAGCTCATCGCGTTGGCCGTCATCGCAACAATCGGCAGATTCAGCAGACGCAAGTCCTGTCGAATCGTGCGCGCTGCCGTCAAGCCGTCCATCACCGGCATCTGCAGATCCATCAAGACGACATCAAAGGGCGGCGCCATCGCGGCGACGGCGGCCACGCCTTCCTGACCATCGTTGGCAATTTGCACGGTCGCGCCCTCGTCTTCCAACAACTCGCGCGCGACCAGCTGATTGTTGAGGTTATCTTCGACCAAGAGCAGGCGCAGACCCGCCAAGCGGCGCTCCAGCACAGCCGCTTCATTTGGGGTGGCGGCTGTTGACTCCATCACGGCCAAGCCCGCCGTGCCACTCCTGCTCCTCAGCGCCCGCGCCTGAGACAGCGCGTTGGACAACATCGCGCTGGTGACCGGCTTGACCAAATAGCCATCCAGCAGCGCCTGCTCCTGTGGGCTGCGCTGCGCCAAGAGCTCGCGGTCCTGCGCCGTCACCAGGGCCAGCAGCAGCGGAATCGGCCGCGCACCCAGCGCGCGCACGCCTTGGCAGGTTTGCCAGCCATCCAGGCCCGGCAACTGCCAGTCGACGAAGATCGCCTCATAAGGGCAAGCCTCGACGCCCCGCGGGGTCTGAGTAGTTCGCTTGCCCAGCAAGGCCAGCCGCTGCAGCGCCGCTTCGCCGCTGCCCAACACCTCGGCCGCCCAGCCCAGCGACGCGCACATGCGGGCCAGCAAGTCGCGCGCCTGCGGGTCATCCTCCACCACCAGCACGCGTGGCGCCGCGGCCGTGGAGGCCGAATTTGCTGCGGCGTCGACCGGGGCATGGGACAAACCCGGCGGCAGTTCCTCGTCCATTGCCAGCGGCAGACTGATGGTGAAATAGAAGCAGCTGCCTTGGCCGAGTGCGCTCTCCAGCTCGAGCTTGCCACCCATCAGCGCGACCAGACGTTGGCTGATCGCGACGCCCAGGCCGGTGCCGCCGTAACGCCGCGTGGTGCTGCTCTCGGCCTGAGAGAAACCACTGAAGATGCGTTGATGGTTCTCCGGCGCAATGCCGATACCGGTGTCACGCACGCTGATTTTCAACGTCGCCACCGAGGCATTGCGCTCCATCAGTTTGACCGCCAACACCAGCGAACCCTCGGCCGTGAATTTGAGCGCGTTGCCGCTCAGATTGATCAAGACCTGCTTGAGCCGCAAGGCATCGCCGATCAGGCTGGGCGGCAACTCGGGGTCGATGTCGAAGAGGATTTCGACCTTCTTCTTGGCACCCAGATTGCTCGACAAGATCACCGACAAATCGGTCAACACATCCTCGAACAGGAACTGCTGCGGATCCAACGTCATTTTGCCGGCCTCAATCTTGGAGAAGTCGAGGATCTCGTTCAGCAGGCCGAGCAGGGAGCGCGCCGCCCCCTGCGTTTTCTCGGTGTAATCAAGCTGGCGGCTGCTCAGCTGCGTTTTGCCCAGCAGGGTCAGCAAGCCCAGAATGGCATTCATCGGCGTGCGCAACTCATGGCTCATATTGGCCAGGAAGTCGCTCTTGGCCTGGTTGGCCGCATCGGCCAGCTGTTTGGCCAGGGTCAGCGCCTGCTGGGCAAATTTGTGCGCGCTGATGTCGGTGCGAATCGAGATGTATTTTTCCACCCGGCCGTCGGCGCCCTGCAGAGGAGCCACTACCGTGTCGACCCAATAGAGTGAGCCATTCTTGGCGCGGTTGCAGACCTCGTGCCGCCAAGGCCTGCCGCTGGAGATGTCGGCCCACATATCGACCCAGAACTCTGCCGACTGTTCTCCCGAATTGACGATACGGTGGTTGGCGCCGATCAACTCCTCGCGGCTGTAGCCGCTGATGGCGCAAAAAGCATCATTGACCTCGGTGATGCGGCCGGCCCGATCAGCCACCGACACGATCGCATGCAGGTGCAGCGTGCTCAACAGCGCCTGACTGTCGCGCAGCGCGGCCGACAACTTGAGCGCGTCGGTCTTGCTGCGACTGATGTCGGTGCGGATAGAGATGTATTTTTCCACCTCGCCGTCGGCGCCCAGCAAGGGCGCCACCACCGTGTCGACCCAATAGAGTGAGCCATTCTTGGCGCGGTTGCAGACCTCGTGCCGCCAAGGCCTGCCGCTGGAGATGTCGGCCCACATATCGACCCAGAACTCTGCCGACTGTTCGCCCGAATTGACGATACGGTGGTTGGCGCCGATCAACTCCTCGCGGCTGTAGCCGCTGATCGTGCAAAACGCATCATTGACCGCGGTAATGCGGCCGGCACGGTCGGCCACCGAGACGATGGCATGCTGATTCAAGGTTGTCAGCAAGGCCTCGTTGTCGCGCTTGAACTCGTCATCGCGCGCTTGTACGAGCTCGCTGGTCTGTTGGTGGGTCCGGCCTAGATAGACCCACACCCACAGCAGGCCCAAAGCCAGTCCACTCAGCCTCAACATGAACCAGAGCCAAACCGGCAAGTCCCTGGGATAGGACTCCGAGAGCACTGGCCACTCCCCGGCGATCAGCAAGAGCAAGGCCAAACCGGCCAGCGGCAGCAGCTTGCGCCACGGCTGGCCGGTTTGCTTGTTGTGGCTGGGCTGCTTCATGCGGACTTGCCCCTCGGTCAGCCTCGCACTCAAGCAAGCCGTAAGTTCGGAGTCGAGCCTCCAGACGGCCGCGTCATATGTTCTGGCTGGGACGAAGCTGAATCTTGATTTGTCATCGTTGGCTCTCGGCGTGAAATGGCGGATGCAAAAATAGCGCCCCAATATATGGCGGCGGCCTTGTTCGAGGCTATCGGCGCTATACCTTGCGACCTGAGCGAAAACACCTGAGACAAGGCTTTTGGCGAACGCCTATCGAGCAGGCTCGGCCCCAAGGTAAAATTACGTATGGATTTGTCCCTCCCCGCCCAGCCTGTGCCCCAGCAAGATGCCACAGCGGCCGCGCCCAGCCGGCGCAGCATTCGCGAACTCCCCGATGAACTGATCAGTCAAATCGCCGCCGGCGAGGTGGTGGAGCGGCCTGCGTCGGTCGTGCGCGAACTGGTCGACAACGCGCTCGACGCCGGTGCCACGCAGATTCAGATCAAGTTGTCGGCCGGCGGCGTGCGCGCCATCGTGATCGAGGATGACGGCCTGGGTATCCCGGTCGACGAGCTGCCGCTGGCGCTGAAGCGCCATGCCACCAGCAAGATCCGCTCGCTCGATGATCTGGAGTCGGTCGCGACGATGGGCTTCCGAGGCGAGGCGCTGGCCGCGATCTCCTCGGTCGCCGAGATGGCCTTGCTGAGCCGCTGCGAGGGCGCCGCCCACGCGCACCGGCTCGATGCCCGCTCGGGCGAGTTGGCCCCGGCGGCGCGCTCGCGCGGCACCAGCATCGAGGTGCGCGAGCTGTTCTTCAGCACCCCGGCGCGACGCAAATTCCTGAAGACCGATGCGACCGAATTGGCGCATTGCCTGGAGGCGGTGCGCCGCCATGCGTTGGCCCGGCCCGACGTCGGCTTCACCGTCTGGCATGAAGGCAAGCTGGTCGAGCAATGGCGGATCGCTTCATCGGAGCAGCGTTTGAGCGATGTTTTGGGCGCTGAATTCTTGGCCGCCAGCCGGGCGGTGTTCTCCGAGCGCGGGCCCTTGCGTGTCTACGGCCGGGCCGGCCTGCCCGAGGCGGCGCGCAGCCGTGCCGACATGCAATATGTCTATGTCAACGGTCGCTTTGTGCGCGACAAGTTGATTGCGCACGGCATCCGCTCGGCCTATGAAGATGTCTTGCACGGCCATCGCCAGCCCAGCTATGTGCTCTTCATCGAGATCGCGCCCGACCGGGTCGATGTCAATGTGCACCCGACCAAGATCGAGGTGCGCTTTCGCGATGGCCGCGAGATTCATCAGCAGGTGCGCTATGCGGTGCAGGATGCGTTGGCGCTGTCACGCAGCACCACTGCCGAGGCCATCGAGCCCAGCCCGGCCGAGCAGGCGCAGCAAGCGATTGCCGCCGCAGCGAGCGTGCCCGGCTATCGCCCCTCGCCCGGCAATCCGCCGGCCTGGTTTGCGCAGACGCATTCGCCGGGGCAAGTCAATGAGCCGGCGGCCGGCTATGCCAATCCAGCCTCAAGCCAGAGCTGGCGTCCGCCGATCGGCCAGGGCGCGCAGGCTTCGCTGGGGCTGGCCGAGGTGGCCACGCTCTATGGTCAGGCTGAATTCAAGCCGCAGGCAAGACCCGACCCCATGCCCGGCGCGCAGCCGGCCCTGCCCCAGCATGATTGGCCGCTGGGTCGCGCCGTCGCGCAGATCCAAGGCGTCTACGTGCTGGCCGAGAACGCCCAAGGGCTGATCATTGTCGATATGCATGCGGCCCATGAGCGGGTCGTCTACGAGCGGCTCAAGGCCAGCCTGGGGGCGGCGGCGATCGAGTCGCAGCCCTTGCTGATCCCGATCACCTTTGCCGCGACGGCGCAAGAGATTGCCGCCGCCGAGGCCCATGCGGGCACGCTGGAGCGGCTCGGCATGGATGTGGCGCCGCTGTCGGCCAAGGTCTTGGCGGTGCGGGCGCGGCCGGCGGCACTGGCCGGCGGTGATGTGGTGGAGCTGGTGCGCAGCGTGCTGGCCGAGTTGGCGCAGTTTGATGCCAGCCACGCCATCGAGCGCGCTCAGCATGAGATCCTCGCCACCATGGCCTGCCATGGTGCGGTGCGCGCCAATCGCCAGCTGACGCTGGAAGAAATGAATGGCCTCTTGCGCGATATGGAGCGCACCGAACGCGCCGATCAGTGCAATCATGGCCGGCCGACTTGGCGGCAATTGACCATGCGCGAACTTGATGCCTTGTTTTTACGCGGACGCTGAAGCTTTTGCTTGTTGCATGAAGAAATCAGCGACCGCTTTTTGTGATGGAGCCCGATATGGCCACCTTGAAATTGAACAATAAGAAAAAATCTGGCCCGAATGGTTCCAGTCGACCCGATGGCGAACGCCGCCCGCCGGTGCGCGGCAAGGGCGTTTCGCGCCCACGCCAAAGCCTGGAGCGTGCGCAAGCCGAGCGGCAAGAGCGGCAAGCGCAGTACGAGCAGCGCCAGGGAGGCTTCAATTCGGAGCGGCCGGCTTCTGCGGGTCAATTTGCTGGCTCACGCGACGAACGTGCGCGCCCGCCGGCCGGCCCCCGCCACGGTGCGCCCGAGCAGCGCGGTGGCCGCGGCGGCCCGGGTGGGCATCAAGGCAGCTATCAAGGCGGCCCGCGCCGCGACGCGGGCCCTCGGCGTGACGAAGGCCCTCGCTACGAGGACCGTCGCCCACAGGGCAACTACGACCGGCCGAACGACTATGACTCGCGCGGCCCACGCGGCCCACGCGATGAGGCTCCGCGTTATGAGGAGCGCCGCCCCGGCGGCTATCAAGGCCAGCGGCCGAATGAGCGTCCGCCGATGCGGGATTCACGGGATTCACGGGATTTCCGAGATTCACGCGATCAAGCGCCTCGTTTCGACGAGCGCCGTCCGCAATACGACCGGCCGCGTCAGGATCAGCAAGGCTATAGCGAGCAGCGCCCACGTCAGCAGTATCAAGGCGGCGGTGGCGGTGGCTACAACGCGCCGCGCGAACAAGGTTCTTACCGGCAAGACCCTCGCGAGCAGCAGCAATATCAGCAACAGCGGCCGCGCTATGAGGACCGTGGCCAGGGTGGCTATCGCGGGCAAGGCGAGCAAGGTGGCCAAGGCGGCTTCAATCAACAGCAGCGCGAAGAGCCGGGGCAAAGCAACTTCACCCGCCAGGATCAGCGCCGCGCCAGCGGCCCCAGGCCTGGGCAGTCACGTGAGCCATCACGGGGCCCGACCTCCCCTTCAAGCTATTCCCAGGCCGCTGCTCGCCAACTGCCCGAGCATTTGCGCGCGGCCGCCGCTCAACTGAGCCGTCAGCTCGGCGATGACGACGAGGATGAAGATTGTGTGGACTCGCGCGACGAGGGCGTGCGTCTGTCCAAACATATGGGCGTGCTCGGCATGGCCTCGCGCCGTGAAGCGGACGAGTGGATCGCCGCCGGCTGGGTGCGCGTTGACGGCAAGATGGCGGTGCTGGGCCAGCGCGTGCTGCCGGGCGTCAAGATCGAGGTCGATCAACTGGCCAACAAGGAGCAGGCCAAGCGCGTCACCATCCTCTTGCACAAGCCGATCGGCTGGGTCTCGGGCCAGGCCGAAGACGGTTATGAGAACGCGTCCACCTTGATCAAGTCCGACAGCCATTGGGCGGAAGACACGTCCGGCATCAAATACCACCTCGGTCACAGCCGTGGCTTGGCACCGGCCGGGCGCCTGGACATCGACTCGACCGGCTTGCTGGTGTTGACCCAAGACGGCCGCATCGCCAAGCTCCTGATCGGCGAAGACTCCAAGATCGAGAAGGAATATCTGGTGCGGGTCGAGTACCACGGCCGCGACGGCGTCAAGAGCGCCGATGGCAGCTTCCCGGCCGCCGATATGGCCCTGCTCAACCATGGCCTGGAATTGGACGGCGTTCAGTTGAAGCCGGCCAAGGTCAGCTGGGCGAATGAGGACCAGCTGCGCTTTGTCTTGCGCGAAGGCCGCAAGCGCCAGATCCGCCGCATGTGCGAGCAGGTCGGCCTGAAGGTGGTGGGGCTCAAGCGCGTGCGCATCGGGCGCATCAACTTGGGCAATTTGCCGGTCGGCCAATGGCGATTCCTGACGCCTTGGGAGCGCTTTGATTGATGATGGCGCAAGCAAGTCGATGGGGATTTAAATGAACCTGACCCCATTTAAGAGTCCGATTTGTCTGGCCGGGCCGACCGGCACGGGCAAGACGGCGTTTGCGCTGGAGATCGCGCAGGTCTTGCCGGTGGAGATCATCAGCGTCGATTCTGCCTTGGTCTACCGGGGCATGGATATCGGCACGGCCAAGCCGAGCGCGGCCGAGCAGGCCGCGGTGCCGCATCATTTGATCGACCTGATCGACCCGCTGGACGCCTATTCGGCCGGTCAGTTCGTCATCGCGGCCAAGCGAATTGCCGGCGAGGTGCTGGCACGTGGACGCCTGCCCTTGTTGGTCGGCGGCACCATGCTTTATTTCAACGCGCTGCGCACCGGCTTGAGCGAGATGCCGCAGGCCGACCCCGCACTGCGGGCCGAGTTGGACGCGCGCGCGGCCGAACTCGGCTGGCCGGCCCTGCATGCCGAATTGGCAAGACTTGACCCCATCACGGCGGCGCGTCTGGCGCCAAATGACTCACAGCGCATTCAACGTGCGCTGGAGGTATGCCAGTTGGCCGGCAGGCCCATGAGCGATCTGCACCAGCAGCGCGACGGCGGCGTCGACTGGCCGATGATTTCGCTCGAGCCCAATGATCGCGGCTGGTTGCACCGGCGTCTGGCGGAGCGCTTCGAGTTGATGTTGAAGCAAGGCCTGCTCGATGAGGTGCGCGCCTTGCGCGCACGCGGCGACTTGAACCCGGAACTGCCCTCGATGCGCTGCGTCGGCTACCGCCAGGCCTGGGAAGCGCTGGAGTCGAACGACTTCAAGGACCTGGCCGAGCGCGGCACCATCGCCACCCGCCAATTGGCCAAGCGCCAGCTGACCTGGTTGCGCGCCAGCCCGCAGCGCCATGTGATCGCCTGCGATGACCCACAGGCAAAGCTGCATCTGCTGGCCTGCCTGCAGCGCTTGCTGACGACTAGTCATGCCGGTACTTGAGGCCTTTGGCTTGGCCAAAAGCTATGGCGCGACGCCGGTCTTTGCCAGCATAGATTTGTGCCTGCAGGCCGGCGAAATGGTCGCGTTGCTGGGCGAGTCGGGTTCGGGTAAATCCACCTTGCTGAATTGTCTGGCCGGGCTGGACGAACCCAGCGCCGGCCGCATTCGCCTTGCCAGCGCCGTACTGACCGACTTGAACGAGAGCGAGCGCGCGCTGTTGCGGCGCCAGCATCTGGGCTTTGTCTTCCAGGCCTTTCACGTCTTGCCACATTTGAGCGTGGCGGCCAATGTCGGCCTGCCGCTGCTGCTCTTGAAGCGCCAGAACCCACGGCGCGTGCAAGCGATGCTGGACGCGGTGGGCCTGGGCGATCTGGGTGCCCGTATGCCGCGCCAGTTGTCCGGCGGCCAATTGCAGCGGGTCGCAATTGCGCGTGCGCTGGTGCACCGCCCTGCCCTGGTCTTGGCGGATGAACCGACCGGCAATCTCGATGCCCGCAACGCCGCAACGGTGCTCGATTTGCTGCTGGAGCAGGTCCATGCCGAGGGTTCGGCCTGCCTGCTGGTGACGCATTCAGAGCGCGCCGCAGCTCGCGCCGATCGCTGCTTGCTGATGACCGAGCAAGGCATCGTCGAACACAACGTGCAGGCACACACTTGAGCTGGTCCTGGTTGGCTCAGCTGTCTTGGCCGGCCTTGCGCCATCAGGCCGGCCGGCAACTGCTGGCGCTCTTGTCCATCACGCTCGGCGTGGCCCTGGCCTATGCGGTGCATCTGCTCAATAGCAGCGCGCTGAACGAATTCTCGAGCGCCGCCGCCAGCCTCAACGGCCGGCCCGATTTGGTGCTGCGCGGCAAGCAAGGCGCGCTGCCCGAAAGCGTCTACACCGAAGTGGCTGCGCTGCCCGGGCTGGCCTTGGTGTCACCGGTGCTGGAAGGCCATGCGCAGGCCCTTGGCTCAGATGGAAAACCCTTTGGCCTGCGCGTGATCGGGCACGATGTTTTGCAGTCGGGGGCCATGAATCCCGACCTGTTGCCGAGCAATATTTCGTCCATCGGCGCCTTGCTCGACCCCCGGCATTTGTCCCTGAATCCGGCAGCAATGGCCCGTTTGCCCCCCGATGCCAAGCAACTGAACCTGCGCGCCGCCAACGCCTCGGGTGCGGCCGCAAACCTCGACTTTGCAGTCGGTCCCGGCGTCGGCGCGGCGGGCTCACCGCTGGCGGTGCTTGATTTGGCGGGGGCCCAGCAATTGCTCGGTCGCATCGGCGAGTTGGACCGCATCGATCTGCGCCTTGAAGTCGGCCAGTCGGCCGAGCAATGGCTGCGCCAAAACCCCTTGCCGCCCGGCGCAAGCGCCGCCCCTCCGCCCGACGAAGCTTCGCGCCTGGGCGCCATGACGCGCGCCTACCGAGTCAACTTGGGCGTCCTGTCCCTAATGGCTTTGTTCACCGGTAGCTTCCTGGTCTTTGCGGTGATGTCTCTTTCGGTCGCGCAACGTCAGCCTCAATTGGCCTTGTTGGGCGTGCTGGGCATGAGCGCAAAAGAGCGGGTCGGGCTGATCATCAGCGAGGGCTTGGGCCTGGGCTTGCTGGGGAGTTTGGCCGGCTTGGCGTTGGCTTATGCCCTAGCCATACTCGGCCAACAAATGCTGGGCGCCGATCTCGGCATCGGCGTCGGCAAGCACGCGAGTCAAGGCTTGGCCTTGGACGCCGAGCAGATTCGAGCCGCCGCCCTCTTCGGGGCCCTGGGCCTCTTGGTCAGTTTGGCGGCAACGGCCTTGCCCGCCTGGAGCGTGCGCCGCATGCCGGTCGCGCAAGTCCTGCGGGGCCTGGGCAATCAGCTAGAGCCGGCCTTACCGACTTGGCTGGGGCCCGCGCTGCTGGTGACGGGCTTCGCCCTCGCCTTCGTGCCGCCGCTGCCGCAATGGCCCGATCTGCCGCTGGCCGCCTATGCGGCGATGTTCTTCCTGCTGCTGGGCGGCATCGCCTGCGTGCCGGTCTTGCTGCGCTGGGCTCTCGGCTTGCTGGATTGGTTGCCGCAAGGATTGAGCGACTCCGCCACCGTCGCGCTGGTGCGCGAGCGCGCCCGCGATCAATCCGCCGAGGCCAGCCGCGCCTTGGCCGGGGTCTTGGTGGCCTTGAGCCTGTCGGTGGCGATGCTGGTGATGGTGGGCAGCTTTCGAGACTCTTTGCATAGCTGGTTGGCGCAGATGCTGCCGGCAGATTTCTATGTGCGCTCAAGCCTGCGCCTGCAAGCGGGCCAGGGGGCGCCGCTGCCGCCCGGCTATGCGGACGCGGTGCGAGCCAGCGGCTGGGCCGAAAAAGTCGCGGGGCAACGCAGCGCCTTGGTTTGGATAGAAGGCCATGGCGACGCCATCGACTTGATGGCCCGCGCTGTTCAAGAGGATCAACTCCCCTTGGCCGGGCCGCTGGCTGCCGCTTTGGATCGCTCGGAGAACGCCCTGCCCATCTATATCAATGAGCATCTGCGCGATCAATTGCGGCTGCGGCCTGGCCAGGCATTGAGCCTGCGCTTGACGCCCGCTGGCCCAACTCAGGCCGTGTTTGTACGCGGCGTCTGGCGCGACTATGCCCGCCAGAGTGGCGCGCTGATGCTGCCATTGAGCGACTACCGGCGCTGGAGCGGCGACCCGCAATTGACCGAGCTCTATGTCTGGTTGAAGCCCGGCATCGCCTCGGCAGACGCCGGTGTAAAGCTGAAGGCCTTGCAAAAAACGAATCCCGAGGACTTGGAGTTTGCGGCGGTTGGCGAACTCAAGACCATGTCGCTGCGCATCTTTGACCGCAGCTTTGCCGTCACCCATTGGCTGCAGGCGGTGGCATTGGGCATCGGCTTGTTCGGCATCGCCGCCAGCCAATCGGCGCAGGTCTTGGCGCGTCGGCGCGAGTTCGGCCTATTGCTGCATTTGGGGCTGACACGCGCCGATGTGCTGCGCCTGCTGGCGCTCGAGGCGGCGCTGCTCAGCGGCGTAGGTGCCTTGGCCGGTTTGGGCTTGGGTCTGGCCTTGAGTGCGATCTTGGTCTGGGTCGTCAACCCGCAGAGCTTTCACTGGAGCATGGACATCAGCCTGCCCTGGCCTCGCTTATTCGCCTTGCTGGGCGCGGTGTTTCTGGCCGGTCTATCGGCGGCGATGCTGGCGGCCTGGCGCGCTACCGGCGCCGACGTGGTGCAGGCGGTCAAGGAGGACTGGTGATGCCGGCATCAAGTAATTTGCGCCGCCGCTCGCTGCTGCAAACGATAGGCCTAGCCGCCGCACCGGCGGGTTTAGCCCAGGCTCAGGCCCAAGGCCTGCAATTCCCGCGCGACTTTGGTGCCCATCCGGCCCAGCGCCTTGAGTGGTGGTATCTGACCGGCGTGTTGAGCGAGGCCAAGCAAGGGCCGCCGCGCTTTGGCTATCAGCTGACCTTCTTTCGCCTCTTGGGCCCGGCGCCGACGGACCATCCGAGTCGCTTTGCCGCACGTCACCTGCTGCTCGCCCATGCCGCCATCAGCGATCTGGGCGCCGGAAAACTGCACCACGACCAACGCCTGGCGCGCGCCGGCATGGCCGTGGCCGAGGCCAGCGAAGCCGACACCGATGTGCATATACGCGATTGGACTCTGCGCCGTGATGCGGCCGGCTACCGCGCCAGCCTGCGCAGCCCGGCGGCCGGTTTCGCGCTCGATTTGCGCCTGCAAGCCAGCCAAGCGCCGCTGCTGCAAGGCCAGCAAGGCCTGTCCCGGAAGGGTCCTGACCCCGCGCAGTTCAGCCATTACTACAGCCAGGTGCAACTGCAAACCGAGGCTCGGTTGCAACTCAAGGGCAAGCAGTTCGAGCTGAGTGGCCGCTCCTGGCTTGACCATGAGTGGAGCGATAACTTGCTCGGGCGCAGCGCTGCGGCCGAACAAGCCGTCGGCTGGGATTGGGCCGGCATCAACTTGGCCGATGGCGGAGCGCTGACCGTCTTCAGGCTGCGCCGTGCCGATGGCTCGCAGCTTTGGGCGGGCGGGAGTTGGCGGGCCCCAAGCGGCGTGACCGTCGACTTCGCGCCTACGGACGTCAAGATGACGCCGAGCCGGCATTGGCTCAGCCCTGACAGCGGGGCCAACTACCCGGTCGAATGGCAGATCAGCACGCCAATGGGAAGCCAAGTTCTGCGCGCCCTGCTCGACCCTCAAGAAATCGATGCCCGCGCCAGTACCGGCATGCGCTATTGGGAGGGGGCGAGCGAGTTGCTGACGCTCGCTGGCAAGCGCCTGGGTCTTGGTTACCTGGAAATGACGGGTTATGCCGGCGCCATGAAACTGCTGCAGTCTGCGGACTAGTTCAGCGCTTGAGCTCGGCCGGCCGGCCCGGCCTGCTCGGCCTATTCGAACTTGCCGCGTCACCAGCCCGCACGCAATTTCGCCCTGATTCCTTGGCGGCCTGCAAGGCCAGTTCGGCCGCGTTGACGAACTGGTCAAGCTCGCCATGATCGGCTTGCAGCGCAGCGACGCCCAAGCTGACGCTGACCGGAATGCATTGTCCGTTCCAGCAAAAATCAAGCCCTTCGACCCGCTCGCGAATCCTCTCGGCCACATCCAGAGCACCCAAGGGATCGGTATGCGGCAAAAACAGCATGAACTCCCCACCACCAAATCTGGACAGCACATCGCCTTGGCGCAGCGTTTCGCTGCTCGCCTCGGCAATCTGGCGCAAAAGCATGTCGCCGCAGCGATGACCAAAGCTGTCATTGACGCTTTTGAAATGATCGACGTCGAGCAGCACCAAGGCACAAGTCGTCTCGTAGCGCCGCGCCAACGCCCATTCGCGCTCGATCAAATTGAGAAAGGCGCGCCGGTTGACCACGCCGGTCAAGGCATCCATGTCGGAGCAGCGTTTCAATTGCTGCAGCGACTGTTCGAGTTGAGCATGCAAACTCAGAAACATCGCACCCAGCAAGCTGCCGACACCGAGCGCCGCCATGCCGGCGCAAATCGCCGCAACCGTGCGATCACCATAGCCCAGAAGAGAAACCAGCAACTGCGACAAGGCCAAGGCCATCAGCAAGACCAGCGCACAAAATAGCAGCAGCGCATAGCGTGGCCCCAGACGCTGAACCCATCGATTCAGCTCCGGCAACCAAGCTGGAGGCGTCAATTCTTTAAACATGTGCGATTAGTAACCCAAAGTTCACTCGTGTTATTTCACCACAGGCAATGCACAAGGGATAACCCTTTGCGAAACGGTATGCGCTGTTTCGCTTGAAACCAAGCTTGTTATTTATCAAATTCAACGACTTCCGCTTGAATCAGAATTTGACAAAGATATGACAACATCAAGCCAACCGGCCTAGAACAAGGAGACCAAAATGCACAACATCAATGACAGCCAAGGCAGCAAGGGCAACCGCGAAAGCATTTGCCTGTCTAGCCTGGAGCTCACCGTCGAGCAGATCCTGCAGCGGGTGCGCGGCGACATCGTGATGGCCATACCCTTGGGCCTGGGCAAACCGAACCCACTGGTGAACGCCTTGTATCGACGTATCGCCGCCATGCCCGAGCGTCGGCTGAAACTATTTACCGCGCTGTCGCTCGAGAAACCGCAGGGCAAGTCGACGCTGGAGGCGCATTTCCTGGAGCCGCTGGTGGAACGGGTATTTGGCGACTACCCGGACTTCGACTATGTGAAGGCCTTGCGAGCCGGCACGCTGCCGCCCAATATCGAGGTCCATGAGTTTTTCATGAAGACCGGTGACTACTTGGGCAATGCCGTCGCGCAGCAAGGTTTTGTCTGCACCAATTACAGCTTCGCGGTGCGCGACATGATGTCGCACGGTGTCAATGTGATTGCCCAGGCCGTCGCGAGCCGGCTGGGCGGCGATGGCAAGACCCAGCTGTCTTTGTCCTGCAACCCCGACCTCACCTTCGATTTGATCGAGCGTATGCAAGCGCAAGGGCGGCCCTTGCTGGCGGTGGCAATGGTCAACCACGAGTTGCCTTTCATGCCCGGCAGCGCGGTCGCACCGGCCGGTCTGTTCGACCTGGTGCTGGACGGCCCCGGTTGCAGCCACACAATTTTCGCGCCGCCCAATGCGTCCATCACCTGGGCCGATTACGCGATCGGCCTGCATGCGGCCAGCCTGGTGCCGGACGGCGGGACCTTGCAGATCGGCATTGGCTCGCTCGGCGATGCGATTGCCCAGGCCTTGATCGTGCGCGACGCCCAACCCGAGGCCTTCGCCAACATTCTCGGCCCGCTCTGCCATGGCGATCTGAGCGGGCGCGAGATCGGCAAGTTCGAGCAAGGCCTGTATGGCTGCTCGGAGATGTTCGTCAACGGTTTTATGCGCTTGATCGACGCCGGGCTGATACGCCGGCGCGTCTTCAATGACATCGATCTGCAAGAGTTGGCGCTGCAAGGCCGCGTCCAAGAAACGCCTGGCCTGCAAGTCTTGCAAGACTTGCTGCAGCGCGGCCGTATTGCCTCGCCGCTGCGCGCATCGGATATCGACTATCTGGTCAAGCATGGGCTGTTCAAGGCCGGCGTGAGCGCGCTTGGGGGTCAACTCTTGCTGGATGAGACAAGCATCCGCAATGATCTGAGCGATGCCGGCGCCTTGGCCGCCATCGAGCAGCATTTACTGGGGCCACGCTGGTTGGGCGTCGCCATCATGCATGGCGGCTTCTTCCTGGGGCCGCGCGACTTCTATCAGCGCCTGCGCGATCTGCCCGAGCAGCAACTCGGCTTGATCGACATGACCCGCATCGGCTTCATCAACGAGCTGTTCGGGGATGCCCAGGGCAGCGAGGCGTTGAAGCGGGCGCAACGCGCCAAGGCCCGCTTAATGAACACGACGATGAAGGTGACGCTGCTGGGCGCGGCGTCTTCCGACGGCATGGAATCGGGGCAGATGGTGTCGGGTGTCGGCGGTCAGTACAACTTCGTCGCCATGGGGCATGCGTTGCCGGATGCGCGCGGCATCCTGATGCTGCGCTCAACCCATGACAACGTTGATGGTCTGCGCAGCAATATCGTTTGGAGCTATGCCAACTGCACCATTCCGCGCCATCTGCGCGACATCGTCATCACCGAATATGGCGTGGCCGACCTGCGCGGCTGCACCGACGCGGAATGCGTGAAGCGCCTGTTGGCCATTGCCGATTCCCGCTTCCAGACCGCACTGATGCATGAAGCAAAGGCGCATGGCAAGTTGGAGGCGGATTACGACATCCCCCCCAGCGCCCGCCAAAACAGCCCCGAAATGCTGCGCGAGCAGCTGCGGCCTTGGCGCAATAGCGGCGTGCTGCCCGACTTCCCGTTTGGTACCGATCTGACCGTCGACGAACTCACCATCGTGCGGGCGCTGAAAAAGCTCAAGCATGCCAGCCAGCACCCGGTTGAATTGGTCGGCATGATTTTGCAAAGCCTGGGCAGCGAAAAGCCGGTGCCGACGGCCTATCTGGAGCGGCTCGGCTTGGCCGACGCCAAGAGTTTCAAAGATCTATTTGTGCGCAGGCTGTTCGCCAGCAACCTTTAGAAGTCTGAACTTTCATGGGCCGCATACACTGCGGCCCATGCCAAAAAACCAAGCAAATCCCGCCATCAAGACCGGCAACCCTCGCTCACTCAGCGGCTTGATGCCTTTTCTGCGGCCCTACCGTGGCCGTATCTTGATCGCCCTGCTGTTCTTGCTGTTGGCCGCGATGGCCACGCTGGCATTCCCGCTCGCCTTGCGCGGGCTGGTCGACCAAGGCATGGGCGGCGGCAGTGGTGGCAGCAGCAGCGGCAGTAACAACGGCGAGCGCCTGATGGCGATGCGCGAGCATTTTCTGGCGCTGTTTGCGGTCGGTGCGGCGCTCGGCCTGTTCTCGGCGGCGCGCTTTTACAGCGTCACCTGGCTGGGCGAACGGGTCACCGCCGATCTGCGCAATGCCGTCTATGGCCATGTCTTGAAGCAAAGCCCCGAGTTCTTCGAGACCACCCAGACCGGCGAGGTTTTGAGCCGCATCACCACCGACACCACCGTCGTTCAGACCGTCGTCGGTTCGAGCTTTTCGATGGGCTTGCGCAGCACCGTGATGGGCATAGGCGCGATGGGCATGTTGATCGCCACCAACCCGGTGGTGATGACGCAGGTGCTGGGGATTCTGGTCTTTGTGCTGCTACCGGCGATCTTCTTCGGCCGCCGGGTGCGCAAGCTCAGCCGCTCGGCCCAAGACCGCGTGGCAGACACCAGCGCGATTGCCGCCGAGGTCTTGAACGCCGTGCCGGTGGTGCAGAGCTATACGCAGGAAGCCGCGGAAACAAGGCGATTCGCGCTCGCCAGCGAGAACGCGTTCGACACCGCCCGCAAACGCGCGCTGGTTCGCTCGGGTCTGGTTGCCTTCATCATCACCGCCACTTTTGGCGCGCTGCTGTGGGGCCTCTACCAGGGCACGCAGGCGGTGTTGGCCGGCAATATCACCGCCGGTCACCTGGGCCAGACCATCGTTTATGTGATCTTGCTGGTCAGCAGCGTGGCGGTGCTGGCCGAGGTTTACGGCGATGTGCTGCGCGCGGCCGGTGCGACCGAGCGACTGATGGAGTTGCTGGCCAGCCAATCGGCCGTGGCCGAGCCGCAAGCACCGCTGGCCTTGCCGACGGTGGCCGGCGGCACCGGACTGAGTTTGCAGGGGGTGAGTTTCAACTACCCTTCTCGGCCCACTCAAGCCGCTCTGCAGGACTTTGATCTCGACATCAAGCCGGGCGAAACCATTGCCCTGGTCGGCCCCAGCGGCGCGGGCAAAAGCACGGTGTTTCATTTGCTCTTGCGTTTTTATGACGCGCAGACCGGCAGCATTCGCCTGAACGGTGTGCCGTCCGATCAGATCAGCCTGACGACGCTGCGCGCGGGCGTAGGCCTGGTGCCGCAAGACAGCGTGATCTTCTCGACCAGCGCCCTGGAGAACATCCGTTATGGTCGACCCGAAGCCAGCGATGCCGAGGTCATCAAGGCGGCCGAGGCGGCCTTTGCCGACGAATTCATCCGCCGCCTGCCCGAGGGCTATTCGACCTTTCTGGGCGAGCGCGGCGTGCGTCTGTCGGGCGGTCAGCGCCAACGCATCAGCATTGCCCGCGCGATGCTGAAAAACCCACCGCTTTTGCTGCTGGACGAAGCAACCAGCGCACTCGATGCCGAGAGCGAGCGCATGGTACAGGCGGCGCTTGAAGCGGCGATGCAGCACCGCACCACCTTGGTGATCGCACACCGACTGGCGACGGTGCAGCGCGCCGACCGCATCGTCGTTATGGAGCATGGCCGCATCGTTGATATCGGCACACATGCCGAGTTGACGGCACGCGGCGGGCTCTACGCACGGCTGGCCGCACTGCAGTTTGATCTGCAGCCGGCCGCCGACACCATCGCAATCTAAGGCGACTTGCTCGGCGCCGGCCCGGCCAGCGGGAACTTGGCGAAAGCGGACTTGACGGCCGTGTTGATGCTGCTCTGCAACTGATCCAGATCTTTTTGGGTGACGCTGTCCGTCACCACGCCTTCCCAGATCAACTGCTTGCGCGCCGCATCAATCACGTCGATATTCAGCGTGCCTTCGGTATAGCTGCTGACCCGGCTCTGGTCGGCATACATCGGCCAGGCCGAATACATGCCGACGCGGTAGCCGTAGTAGCCCGAAATCGGCGGTGGTGGCATTGCGCTGCTGACGCGCATTTTTTCATTCAAAGAGGCATTGAAATTGATCAGCAGTTGCGGGTTTGCGCTCACAAGACGCAGGCCGCGGGCCTCCATTTCGGCTTGCGTCGCCGCCTTCAGATGCTGGCTGACGATGCTTTGATAGCCCCCGCGGTCGGTGCCCAAGGGCTCGACAAAGCCGTAGGTCTTGAACTGGCTGAACTCGACCGTCTTGTCCTGGCTGACGCGGACCTCGGGGCCGCTGGCGCAGCCGCTCAGGTCCAGCAGCAAGGCCGTCAAGCCCAGGGTCAGGAGTCTTGCTTTGAGTGAGAATTTCATTTCGATCTTCCTTCCTTTTTTGTCTCGGTGATTTGGCGAGCAAGTCACCTGCTCGGTGTCCGTCGGTTTGATCCATGGGGTTAACCCATCTTGGCCGGGTCTGAGCATGCCGTATATGCTAACTGAACAGGCCCGCTGCCCATTGGAGCTGCCGGTGTAGGCAAACAGATGTGCAAGCACGGTCGATTTTCGTGCGGCCTCCGTCCACGAATTGGCAGCAGAGAAAGATACAAAACCATGCAAAAGTACCTGGGCCTGATCAAGCTCGTGTCGACGCCCTTGTTATTGACCTTGGTGCTGAGTGCTTGCCAGAAGAAGGCGCCGCCTGCCCCGCCCAAGCCGCCGCCGGCCGAGGTACGGGTCGTCGCTTCGCGCTCGGAGACCGTGCCGGTGGTGAATGAATATGTCGGCCGTGTCGCTGCATTTCGCTCGGTCGAGGTGCGCGCGCGGGTCGAGGGCATTCTGGAGCAACGCCATTTCGTCGAAGGCAGCGAGGTCAAAAAAGGCCAATTGCTTTACACGATAGACCCGACGCCTTACCGCATTGCCTTGAACGACGCCGTGGCCGACCAGGCCCGGTCGGCCGCCAATCTGGCCAGCGCCCGATCGAAAGAAAAACGCCTGGCGCCGCTGATCAAGGAGAACGCGATCAGCCAGCAAGACTATGAAGACGCGGTCACCGCCGTCAAACAGACCGAGGCGCAGTTGGCGGTCTCCGCCGCTAACGTCGAACGCGCGCAGACCAATCTCGGCTACACCAAGGTCTTGGCGACCGAGTCGGGCAAGATCGGCGCGGCCTTGGTGCCCGAGGGCCGCTTGGTCGGGCGCGGCGAGTCCACCCATTTGACGACGGTCGACCGGCTCGATCAGGTCTATGTCAATTTCAACGTCGCCGACCGCGACGCGCTGATCCTGCGCCGCGAGTTGAGTACGGGCAGGGTCAAGGCGGGCGCCGGCACCGGCAGCGCGCAGGCGCGCATCTTCCTGCCCGATGGCAGCGAGTTCGAGCGCAGCGGCAAGCTCGATTTCTCCGAGTCGCAGGTCAACCCCAGCACCGGCACCATCACGCTGCGGGTGGTGATGCCCAACCCGAGTCAGAAACTCTTGCCCGGCATGTATGTGCGGGTGGTCTACACCTCGGGCGAGCGGCCCAACACGATTCTGATCCCGCAAAAAGCCGTCACCAAAACGCCGACCGGCCATGTGGCCTGGGTGGTCGGGCCCGAAAACAAGGTCGAGCGCCGCGATCTGGTGGTGGGCGAATGGCTGAAGAACGACTGGATCGTCGAGAAGGGCCTGGGCGCGGGCGAGTCGGTCGTGGTCGAAGGCCTGCAGCGCTTGCAGCAAGGCGCCACGGTCAAGCCCTCGCCTTGGGCAGCCGCAGCACCCGCCTCCGCTGCCGCACCTTAAGCCGGGAGCCTCAGAATGGGATTCTTCGTCAAGCGTCCGGTCATGGCGACCGTCATCGCGCTGCTCTTCATGCTGATCGGCATTCTGGCCAGCACGCAGCTCGCGGTGGAGCAATACCCTAACGTCGCACCCCCGCAGGTGCAGATCAGCGCCGTCTACCCCGGCGCCAGCCCCGAGACCCTGGAGACCACCGTTGCCGCGCCGCTGGAGCGCGAGATGAACGGCATCAGCGGCCTGCTTTATATGCAGAGCACCAGCTCGGCCAGCGGCAGCATGCAGCTGCAGATCTTCTTCCAGCCCGGCACCGATCTGGATCTGGCCGCCGTGGAAGTGAACAACCGCGCCAAGCGGGTCGAGTCGCTGCTGCCGCAGGAGGTGCTGCGCAACGGCCTGCGGGTGGACAAGACCAATCCGCAGATCCTGCAAGTGCTGGTACTGCAGTCGGATGACCCGCGCTTTGATCGCACCTATATCGCCAATCTGGCCAATAGCCAGGTCATCAATGAGCTCAAGCGCCTGCCCGGTGCCGGCGATGTGAGCTTGTTTGCCGCGCCCTATGCCATGCGCTTGTGGCTGGACCCGGACCGGCTCTCCAAGTACCGGCTTACTTCAGCGGATGTCGGCAACGCGGTGCGCGAGCAGAACCAGAATTTCGCCGTCGGCGAGATCGGCCAGTCGCCCGCCGACAGAGGCCAGACCCTGACCTTCCCGGTCCAAACGGCCGGCGGCCTGACCGATGTGGAGCAGTTCAAGAACATCGTCATTCGCGCGCA
The DNA here is from genome assembly GCF_025717515.1 of Roseateles oligotrophus. Lineage (GTDB taxonomy): Bacteria > Pseudomonadota > Gammaproteobacteria > Burkholderiales > Burkholderiaceae_C > Paucibacter_A > Paucibacter_A oligotrophus. The sequence goes on along the minus strand of NZ_JAJIRN010000005.1, from coordinate 309,664 downwards.
GGCCGACGGCTCGGTGGTGAGGGTGCGCGATGTCGCAAGGGTCGAACTGGGCGCAGATGACTATCAGTTCGAGTCGCGTTTGAACGGCAAACCGGCCGTCGCCATCGGTGTCTATCTGAGCCCGGGCGGCAATGCGCTGGAGCTGTCCAAGGCCTTAAGAATCAAGATGGATCAGCTGACGGCCTCCTTCCCGCGCGAAATCAAATGGACCATCAGCTACGACACCACCAAGTTTGTCACCGCCTCGGTGGAGTTGGTGGTGCACACCTTCATCGAAGCCTTCATCCTGGTCTTGGTAGTGGTCTATCTGTTTCTGGGCAGCATGCGCGCCACCATCATCCCGCTGCTGGCGATTCCGGTCTCCATCGTCGGCACCATGGCCGGCCTGCTCTTGGCCGGCTTCTCGATCAATATGCTGACGCTGTTCGGTCTGGTGCTGGCGATCGGCATCGTCGTCGATGACGCGATCGTCGTCGTCGAGGCGGTCGAAAAGATCATGCATGACGAACACCTGGACGCCACCAGCGCGGCCATCAAGGCGATGCAAGGCATTGGCGGCGCCATCGTCGGCGTGACGGCGGTGATCTGTGCGGTGTTCGTGCCGATCGCCTTTCTGGGCGGCGTCACCGGCACGCTCTACAAGCAGTTCGCCATCACCATCACCTTCGCCACCCTGCTGTCGGCGATCACGGCGCTGACGCTAACGCCGGCGCTGTGCGCATTGATCCTCAAACCGGGGGTCAAGAAGCTCAAGCCGATTCAGATCTTCGACCGCTTTTTCGAGCGCGTCACCGGCGGCTATGTGGCCGGCGTCAAGCTGCTCCTGGCTCGCAAGCTACTGGCCTGGGGGCTGTACGGCGGCATGATCGCCGGCGTGATCTTTTTGTTCGGCGCCATCCCCGGCGGCTTTGTGCCCGAGGAAGACAAGGGCTCGATCTTTGTCGCGGTGGACTTGCCCGCAGGCGCCTCACCCGAGCGCACCCGCGAGGCCTTGATCAAGGCCGAGAAGATTCTGGCCAGCGAAGACTCGATCCGGGACGCCACCGCGATTCTGGGCTTCTCGATCTTTTACCGCTATGCCAACCAGGCTTTTATCTTCGCCACGCTCAAACCCTGGGCCGAGCGCAACACGCCCGAGACGCAGGTGGCCGGCCTGCTCAAGCGCCTGAATGGCAAGTTGGCCACCATCACCGAAGCGCGGGTCTTTGCGCTCAACGAGCCGCCGATTTCCGGTATGGGCAATGTGGCGGGCTTCGATATGCGCCTGGTCTCGCTTGACGGTGACCGCGCCAAGCTCAATGCCGCCACGCAGGCCCTGGTCGGCGCCGCCGCCAAGGACGAGCGCCTGGTCGGCAGCCGCAGCGTGGCCGCGCCCGAGGTGCAGACGCTGTTCCTGGATGTGGACCGCAACAAGGCCAAGTCGCTGGGCGTGTCGGTGCCCGATCTTTATGCCACGGTGGGCACCTTGATGGGCTCCAGCTTCATCAACCAGTTCACCGCCTTTGGCACCAATCTGAAGGTCAAGATGCAGGCCGAGCAGTCTTTCCGTTCGGACCCGGCCGCGCTGGAGCGCTTTCAGCTGCGCAATGGCGCGGGTGAGCTGGTGCCGCTGGCGGCGCTGATGCGCACCGAATGGCGCTCGGCGCCTATCGCCCTGACGCGCTACAACGGCTACCCTTCGGTGCAGATCAATGGCGGGCCGGCCCCGGGCCGCAGCTCGGGCGAGGCGCTGGACGCGATGGAGGAGATCGCCAGCCAACATCTGCCCGAGGGTGTCGGGTTCGAATGGTCGGGCCAGTCCTTGCAGGAGCGCGCCGGAGGCTCGCAATCGGCCGGCATCTTCGCGCTCTCGCTGGTCTTTGTGTTCCTGTTCCTGGCGGCACTTTATGAGAGCTGGTCGCTGCCCGTGGCGGTGTTCCTGATCGTGCCGATCGCGATGCTGGGCGCCCTGCTGGCGCTGCTGCTGCGCGGCTCGCCCAATGATGTGTTCTTCCAGGTCAGCTTGATCACCCTGGTCGGCCTGGCGGGCAAGAACGGCATTCTGATCGTCGAATTTGCCAAGCAGCAATTCGAGGCCGGCATGCCCGTGATGGACGCCGCCATCGAAGCCGGCCGCCAGCGCTTGCGCCCGATCGTGATGACCTCGCTGGCCTTTATCCTGGGCGTGCTGCCGCTGGTCAAGGCCTCGGGCGCGGGCGCGGCGACTCAGCATTCGGTCGGCACCGGCATCCTCGGCGGCATGCTGGCCGCCACGCTGGTCGGTGTGTTCTTCACGCCGCTGTTCTATGTGGCGATGATGAGTCTGTTCAAGCCCAAACCTGAACCCAAACCAGAAAAAAGCGCGGAGGTGAAGCCATGAGGAAGTCCCCGCGCTTGACTTGGGCGGCACTCGCCATCGCCTTGCTGTGCGGCGCCTGCGCAGCGCCGTCCAAGGATCAATCGGCAGCAAGCCAGCCCTTGCAAATGCCCGCCGCCTGGAACGGGCCGGCCAACCCGGCCAGCAGCCTGGCCGAGCGGCCATTTGGTGCGGTCTTCAAGGATGCCGAGTTGGAGGCCTTGATCAAGGAGGCGTTGAGCAATAACCGCGATCTGCGCATCGCCGCACAGCGTGTCGAGTTGGCGCGGGCGCAGTGGGGCGTGCAGAATTCCGCACGCTGGCCAAGCCTGGCGGCAGACGCCGGCGCCACCCGCCAACAAGCGCCCAGCGGCTTGAGCGCGACCGAAAACCTCAGCGCCAGCAGCTACCGGCTGGGGCTGGCGATGCCGGCCTGGGAGATCGACCTCTGGGGCCGCATCGCTTCGCTGTCGGACGCTGCCTTGAGCCATCTGCGCGCCAGCGAGGCCTTGCAGCATTTTGTCGAGGTCGGGCTGGTGTCACAGGTGGCCAGCGGCTGGCTGAACCTGCTTGAATACGATCAGTCCTTGCAGATCGCCGAGCGCACCCGCGTCTCGCGGGCCGGTTCGCTGCGCATTGTCAAGCTGCGTTTCAATGCCGGGGTCGTCTCCAAGGTTGACGTGACGCAGGCCGAGACCTCGCTGGCGCAGGCCGAGGCCGCCTATGCCCAGCTGCAACTCAAGCGCGGTCTGCAAGAAAACGCCCTGTCTCAACTGGCCGGCCGCAACCCGGGCCCCTTGCGGGTCAATAAGCCGCTGAGTCAATATGAGCTGCCGCCAGCCCTGCCGGCCGGCATCCCGTCAGACCTGCTCAAGCGCCGCCCCGATGTGCGGGCCGCCGAGCTGAGCCTGGCGGCCTCACGCGCGAATGTGGACGCCGCGCGCAAGGCCTATCTGCCCAGCATCTCGCTGACCGGGTTTCTGGGCTTTATCAGCCCGCAGCTGAGCCAATTGCTGGAAGGAGACCGCCGGGCCTACACGGTCTCGCCTTCCATCACGCTGCCGCTCTTCAGCGGCGGGCGGCTGGACAGCAATTTGCAGGGCGCGCAGGCGCAGCAGGCGATCGCGCTGGAGGACTATGCCCGCACCACCCAAGGCGCGCTGCGCGAAGTGGAAGATGCCTTGCTGCGCTTTCAACGCCTGCGCGAGCAGCAGGCCGCGATGCAGACCATAGTCCGGGCCAGCCAGGAGCGACTGCGCCTGGTTGATCTGCGCTATGTCAACGGCATATCGAGTTACTTCGAGGTGCTAGATTCACAGCGCCAGTTGTTCGATGCCGAGCTGCAGCTGACCCAGCTGAGCAGCGGCACTTATGCGGCGGTGATCGAGCTGTACCGGGCCTTGGGCGGGGGGTGGACGCCGCAAGGCTAGTTGCCCGGGCGCCAATTTATGCAGCAGCTTGCGCTCAGTCCAGCACAGGTCCGACCAACAGCCACTTCCCGGCCGGCTGCGCGCAAAAGCGAAACACGCCCTCGTCGCGCTGATTGCCCCAGCTGTTTTGAATCCGCAGGCTTCGGCAGTCCTTCTCTTTGAACTTCGCCCGGGCAAGCGCGGTGACCACGCCCGAGGCCCGGCTCTTGTCGCTCTTCCACTCGAAGGTCTGACCATCGGTTTCGGCCACGACGGCCTTGTCGATCTGGGCCCGCAGCAGCGCTTGATCGGCCACACCAAAGCGGGAAAAGGCCGAATTATTCATCGCCCGCAGATTGCTATTGGCCTGCACTTGGCCGATGAGACCGACCGTTAGGCCGATGAGTAGAACTATGGCTTTGATGATGGCACCTGCGCTGCTTGTTGGACTGACCGACAGAATACCGCATCCCTTTAGAATTCCTCCCCTATGAACAGTCCCATCCAAAGCATTCATCAACGCCCGGTCCGCAGCCAGTATGAGGACTTCATGCGCCATGTCTTTGAGCATGGTGCGGCCAAGACCGACCGCACCGGCACCGGCACGCGCAGTGTGTTCGGCCAGCAACTGCGTTTTGATCTGAATGAAGGCTTCCCGCTGGTGACGACCAAGAAGGTCCACCTGAAGTCCATCATCCTGGAACTGCTGTGGTTTTTGCGCGGCGACTCCAACGTCAAATGGCTGCAAGAGCGCGGCTGCACGATCTGGAACGAATGGGCGCGCGAGGACGGCGACCTCGGGCCCGTCTACGGCGTGCAATGGCGCAACTGGCCCAAACCCGATGGTGGTCATATCGACCAGATCGCCGAGGTCGTCAAGCAGCTCAAAACCAACCCGGATTCGCGCCGCATCATCGTCAGCGCCTGGAATGTGGCCGATCTGGACCAGATGGCGCTGATGCCCTGCCATGCCTTTTTCCAATTTTATGTAGCCGGGGGCAAGCTGTCCTGCCAGCTCTACCAGCGCAGCGCCGACATCTTCCTGGGTGTGCCCTTCAATATCGCCAGTTACGCCTTGCTCACGCAGATGCTGGCCCAGCAATGCGACCTGGCCCTGGGTGACTTCATCTGGACCGGCGGCGACTGCCATATCTACAGCAACCATTTCGAGCAGGTGCGCACACAACTCGCCCGCGAGCCACGCGCCTACCCATTGATGACGATCAAGCGCCGGCCGGCCACGATCTTTGATTACGAGTTCGACGACTTCGAGCTCAGCGACTACGACCCGCATCCCGCCATCAAGGGCGCGGTGGCGGTATGAGTCGGCCCAAAATCAGCCTGATCGCGGGCGTGGCCAAGGGCGGTGCCATCGGTCGGGCTAATCAGTTACTTTGGCGCCTTCCAGAAGACCTGGCCCGCTTCAAGGCGCTGACGCTGGGCCACGCCGTCATCATGGGCCGCAAGACCTGGGACTCGCTGCCGGCCAAATTCAGGCCGCTGCCCGGCCGGCGCAATCTGGTGCTGACGCGCAATCCCGACGCGCAAGTCGACGGCGCCGAGCAGTTCGGCAACCTGGACGCGGCGCTGGCTGCCTGTGAGGGTCAGGAGCGCGTGTTCGTGATCGGCGGCGCCGAGATCTACGCGCTCGCCCTGCCCCTGGCCGACCGGTTGGAGCTGACCGAGGTCGAACAAGACTATCCGGACGCCGACAGCTTCTTCCCGGCCTGGGATAGCGCGAGCTTCAAAACACTGTCACGCGAAACAGGCATAAGCCAGGATGGCTTGCGCTACGACTTCGTTAGCTATCAACATATCTGACTCATAGAGGGAATTCAAAATGTCAGGACATGGTTTTCACGTCCATGGCCCGCATGACCATGAAATGGAACATGCGGCCCAACACGAGCCCAAGGGGATCGCCGGCAAGCTGGCGGTGCTGACCGCCATTCTGGCCACCATAGGTGCGAGCTTCTCCTATATGGGCGGGGCCACGCAGGCCAATGCCGGCCTGTACAAAAACGAGGCCGCGATCAAGAAGACCGAGGCCGCCAACCAATGGGCCTATTACCAGGCCAAGAGCAGCAAGCAGAATCTGGCCGAGTTGGCAGTGGAGTTGGTCGGCGAGGACAAAAAGGTGCGCTTCAAGGAAGACATCGAACGCTACAAGAAGGAAAAAGTCGAGATCAAGGACAAGGCCGAAAAGCTCGAAGCCGAGTCCAGCGATTGGAACCACCAAAGCGATGAGCAAATTCATCTGCATCACCGCTGGGCCCAGGCGACCACGGTCTTGCAGGTTTCGATTGCGATGGCCGCGATTGCGCTGCTGACCAAGAACCGCTGGATGACCTTTGTGACCGTCGGCTTGGGCAGCGTCGGCATCGTGCTCGGCGCATTGGCCTGGTTGCATATCTAGTGCAGTGTTGTTTGAAGGCGAAGCTAACGCCGTGGATCAGCGATCACTTGAAATTTTTCAAGGGTTTGCCCGTGATTTGCTTGCTTGAGCTGGCGAGAGCGTGGCGGGGAGCGCCATACTTCGCCAGCCCAAACCTATTCAAGCCTTCATGACGCCTGAAAATAGTCCCGATATGAGCAAAGCCGCGCAGCGGGACTCGAAAAGCTCCGAAGCCCCGGCAGACCCGTCGGCCGATTCGAACAGCCTCAGCGGCTCGGCCACCCCACCGTCCTCACCCTCCGCCATCGTCGGCATCGGCGCCTCGGCCGGCGGCCTCGAAGCCTTCGAGGCCTTCTTCAAGGCCTGCCCGCTGAACACCGGTCTGGGCTTTGTGCTGGTCTCGCATCTGGACCCCGGCCATGAAAGCCTGCTGGTCGAAATCCTGCAGCGCAGCACCGCCATGCCGGTGCTGCAGGCAATGGACGAGACCTTTGTTGCGGCCAATAGCGTCTACATCATTCCGCCCAACCGGGACATGGCGATTCTGGGCGGCGCGCTGCAACTGACGCTGCCGGATGTGGCGCGCGGCAAGCGCATGCCTATCGACGGCTTTCTGCGCTCGCTCGCCGCCGATCAGGGCGCGCGGGCCATCGGCGTCATCTTGTCGGGGACCGCCAGCGACGGCACGCTGGGTCTGCGCGCCATTCTCGACGCCGGCGGCGCCAGCCTGGTGCAAGAACCCGGCAGCGCCCGCTATGACGGCATGCCGCGCAGCGCCATCGATGCCGGCGTAGCCAACCATGTCTTGGCACCCGACAAAATGCCGGCGCTGCTGCAGCGCTTGGGCTCGCAAACCGGTTTGAAGCCCCAGCGGGCGGCACCGCCACCGATCAGAAGCGCCAACGCCCTCAACAAGATCTTGCAGCAGTTGCGCGCGAGCACCGGCGTTGATTTTTCACTCTACAAGAAAAGCACTATAGGCCGGCGCATCCAGCGCCGCATGACGCTGCATCAAATCGATGAAGAGATCGTCTATGTGCGCTACCTGAAGGAGAACCCCGCCGAGGCACAGCTCTTGTTCCGGGAGTTGCTGATCAATGTGACCAGCTTCTTTCGCGACCCCGAGGCCTTTGTGACGCTCAAGCAGACCCTGCTGCCGCCGCTGCTGGAGGCCAAGCCGCCGGGCAGCGTGTTCCGGGTCTGGGTGGCCGGCTGCTCCAGCGGCGAAGAGGCCTATTCCATCGCCATGACCCTGCATGAATTGCAGGGCGAGCTCTCGTCCGGCAATGTGCCCGGGCTGGCTTTTCAGATCTACGCGACCGACCTCGACGATGAGGCCATCGCCGCAGCTCGTGCCGGGCGTTACCCGGCCAGCATCGCCTTGGATGTCACGCCCGAGCGCCTGCGCCGTTTCTTCAGCAAGGAGCCAGACGGCAGCTACAAGGTCAAAAAAGAGATCCGCGACATGGTCGTGTTTGCGGTGCAGAACGTCATCAAGGATCCGCCCTTCACGCGGCTTGATCTGCTCAGCTGCCGCAATCTGATGATCTATCTGGAGCCCGAGCTGCAGCAGAGGCTGATCAATACCTTTCACTACGCGCTGCGGCCCAATGGCCTGTTGTTGATCTCCACCTCGGAGAGCATCACCACGCAGCCCGAACTGTTCTCGCCAATTGATCGCAAGTGGAAGTTCTACCAAGCCCGGCATGACGAGCGCCAGCGCAAACTCGTGCCCATGTCTGAAGTGTCTTTGCTTGCCACGGCCCCGCAAGCCGGTACCCCAGGAGCCGAAGTGAACCCCAAAAGCGCCCCCCTCCCCAGCACCGACAAGCTGAGCCAGCAGATTGCCGAAATCAGCAACCGAGCGCTCTTGCAAACCTTCGCCCCGGCCTCGGTCACCACCGACCTCGACTGCAACATCCTCTACATCCATGGCGACACCGGCCGCTACCTGCGCCCCGCCCCAGGCCCGGCCAGCTTCAATGTGCTGGAGATGGCGCGCGAGGGCCTGCTGCCGAGCTTGCGTACCGCGCTGCTGCAGGCCGCCGCTGGGGCGCGAAGCTCAGGCTCGGATGGCGCGGAAAGTGCTGGCGCAGGCCCCGGCTGGCCGAGCGAGCAGGTGTCGGTCAAGACCAATGGGGGGTTTTCGCCGGTTCGTTTCACCGTGCGTGCGCTGCTCAGGCTGAGCAACCAGCCGCCAATGCTGCAGGTCAGCTTTCAAGAAGTGCCACAAGCGCCCGGCCCAAGCGGGCAAGGGGCCGCTCCCGCAGCCGCCGGCGACGGCAGTTCTGAGCATGCACGCATCAAGGAGCTGGAGCTCAAGCTGGCCTACGCCAACGAGACGCTGCAAAACACCCACGAAGAGCAGCAGGCCTTCAATGAGGAGCTGAAGTCCACCAATGAAGAACTGCAATCCACCAACGAGGAGCTGCAATCCTCCAACGAAGAGCTGGAGACCTCCAAGGAGGAGCTGCAATCGCTGAACGAGGAGACCATCACCGTCAACGCCGAATTGAACAGCCGCATCGAGCAGCTGACCGGTGTTCAAAACGATATGAAGAACCTGCTGGACAGCATCGCCTCCGGCACCCTCTTCCTTGACCACAAGCTGTGCATACGCCGTTTCACGCCGGCCACGCTGAAGATCTATCGCCTGATTGGCAGCGATGTCGGCCGCCCTTTGAGCGACATCACTTGCAACCTCGATGCCGCCCAGCACCAGACCATGCAGGCCGATCTGCAGACCGTGCTGGACAGCCTGATACCGATCGAACGCGAGGTCAGCACGGCCGATGGCGCCTGGCACCTCAGCCGCATCCAGCCCTACCGCACGCTGGACAATGTGATCGAGGGCTTGGTGGTGACCTTTACCGATGTGAGCGAATTCAAAAAGGCCCATCTGGCTGCCGCCCAGGCCGCCGCGCAGCTGAGCGCCGCCAAGCAAGCCGCCACCCAAACCGCGCGTGACTTGGCCGAGGGCATCGTCAACACCATCAGCGAGCCGCTGCTGGTGCTGGATGCGCAGTTGCAAGTGGTGTCGGCCAGCCGCAGCTTTTATACCTATTTCAAAGCCATGCCCGCCGACACCATAGGCCGCAAGGTTTATGAGCTGGGCAATGGCCAATGGGCGATCCCCGCGCTGCGCGAATTGCTGGACAACATCCTGCCCAAGCATCAAGCGATGGACGGCTATGAGATCAAGCATGACTTCCCCGGCCTGGGGCCGCGCCGGATGGTGTTGAATGCGCATCGCATCGTCACCACCGGCGGCGACACCGAGTTGATCCTGCTGGCGATGGTCGCCATCGAGGCGCAGAGCGCCGGATAGGTTCAAGAAGCGAAACATCATGCAGCCCGCCGACCCTGATGCCGACCGCGATGCAGATACCGCCCAAGCCCGCCGCGCGTTGCGCCTCGTCGCCGAGGCGGCCTGGGCGGCGGCCACGCAGGCGGAGGCCGCTGCACTCGGGCCCCAATCGGCGAGCAGCGAGCTGCTGCATGAACTGCAGGTCCACAAGATCGAGTTGGAGATGCAAAACGGTGCCTTGCGCGAGGCGAAGCGGGCGATGGAGGCCTCGCGCGACCGCTTTGCCGAGCTGTATGAATTTGCCCCGGTCGGCTACCTCTTGTTGGGCGAAAACGAGCTGATCGAGGAAGCCAATCTCAGCGCCGTCAAGCTACTGGGACAGGAGCGCCGCCTGCTGCTGGGTCGCAGTTTCATCGCCTGGGTCGCGCCAGCGCAGCAAGTGGCGTGGCGCGGGCTCTGCCTGCGGCTGCGCCGCGCAGGTGAAGGCCAGGAGTTCGAGCGACGGGAGCAGATCGAGCTGCTACTGCAGCGCCGCGACGGCAGCCAATTTCTCGCCCATCTGGAATGCGGCCAGCGGCCGCGCGAGGGCCCGCAAGCCCGCGCGGGGCTGGCGGTATTGATCAGCGATGTGTCGGCGCTGCGCGCCAGCGAAGCCAGGCTGCGCCTCAGCGACGCCGCGCTCGGGGCCATCACCGAGGGTGTCCACATTACCGACCCCGATGGCCGGTTATGTTCGGTCAATGCCGGCTTCGAGGCCATCACCGGCTATAGCGCGGCCGAGGCCATAGGCCGCAAGCCGAGCTTTTTGCAAGGCCCGGACAGCGACCCCAAAACCATTGCCGAAATCCGCAGATCGCTGCGCGAGCGCCGCCAGTTCATCGGTGAAATTCTCAACTACCGCAAGGACGGCAAGGCCTTCTGGAGCGAGCTGACGATCTCGCCGCTGCTGGATGCACAAGGCCAGCTGACGCATTTTGTCGGTGTCTCGCGCGACATCAGCGAGCGCAAGCGCAGCGCCGCCGAGATTCAGCATTTGGCCTTTCACGATGCCCTGACCCAATTGCCGAATCGCCGCCTGCTGCAATTGCATATGGAGCAGGCGCTGGCCGCCAGCGTCGACAGTGGCCAGTACAGCGCGCTGTTCTTCCTCGACCTGGACAAGTTCAAGGAATTGAACGATTCGCGCGGCCACGACATGGGAGATTTGCTGCTGGTCGGGGTGGCGCAACGCCTGCGCGAGGCGCTGCGCAAGCAGGACACGGTGTCGCGCCAGGGCGGCGATGAATTCGTGCTGCTGGTGCGCGATTTGGGCAGCAACCAAGCGCAGGCGGCCAAGGCGGCTGGCCTGATCGGCAGCTCGCTGCCTGGGCTGCTGGCACCGCCCTTTGATCTGGAAGGCTTCAAATACCATTGCAAGGCCAGCATTGGCGCGGCGCTGTTTCGCGCTCCCGACACGGTGGCGGAGCTGCTCAAGCATGCCGATCTGGCGCTCTATGAGGCCAAGAGCGCTGGCCGTGACCGGCTGCGGTTTTTCGACCCCGCCATGCAACTCGCGCAAGACCAGCGCATGGTCTTGGAGACCGAGTTGCGGCTCGCCACCGAGCTGGGTCAATGGCGGCTCTACTACCAGCCGCAGGTGGACGCAGGTCGGCGCATGGTCGGCGTCGAGGCGCTGCTGCGCTGGCAGCATCCGCGCCTGGGCCTGCTGCTGCCCGATGATTTCATCGGGCTGGCCGAAGACAGCGGCCTGATCCTGCCGATCGGTCTATGGGTCTTGCAGACCGCCTGTGCCCAACTCAAAAGCTGGGAGGCCGACCCGCGCACCGCCGGCCTGCAAATGGCGGTCAACGTCAGCGCCATGCAGTTCAGGCAGATCGATTTCGTCGCGCAGATCAAGGCCTTGCTGGCCGTCAGCGCTTGCAGGCCCGAGCGCCTGAAACTGGAGCTGACCGAGAGCCTGGCGCTGGACGACATCGGCGACACCATAGACACCATGCTGGCGCTGAAGGGTCTGGGCCTGCATTTTTCGATGGATGACTTTGGCACCGGCCACGCATCCTTGAACTATCTGGCGCAACTGCCGCTGGATCAACTCAAGATCGACAAATCCTTTGTCGCCAAGCTGCCCGGCTTGGCCAAGGACGAAACTATCGCCCGCGCCATCATCACCATGGGTTTAGGCCTTAATATGAGCGTGATTGCAGAAGGTGTGGAAACCGAGGCGCAGCGCGATTTTCTGGGAACCCAGGGCTGCGATGAATGCCAGGGTTTCTTGTTCAGCCGCCCACTGCCGATCGACGCCTTGCAAGACTATCTGGATGAAGAAGCGGAGCCAGAGCCTACAGCATGAACGACGAGCCTCAGCAAGCCAATCAAGCAGCGCTGCGCGCGCAGGCCGAAGCCAGGGCCTTGGGAGAGGCGACCGTCAGCGGCGCGCAGATGCAAATCGAACAACAGCGGCGCCTGCTGCACGAGTTGCGCGTCCACCAGATCGAACTCGAAATGCAAAACGAAACCTTGCGGGAGGCGCAGCGGGAGTTGGAGGCCTCACGCGACCGTTACGTCGAGCTGTATGAGTTCGCACCGGTTGGTTATCTAACGCTGGACGCCGGGGGTTTCATCGAGCAGATCAACGGCTGCGCCATCAAGCTGCTGGGCCATGAGCGCAAGCAACTGCTGGGCAAGAACTTCAGCCACTTGGTCGTCGATCAAGACCGATTGCGTTGGCGGGAATTGAACATTCGCCTGCGTAAAAATTCGGAGCCTATCGATGCCAAAGCCAATTTGGAGTTGATCCTGCGCCGTGCCGACGGCAACCCGCTGCCGGTGCGACTGCATTGCGCCGGACAGGCTGCCGACATGCCGGCCGACAAGCTGCGGGTGGTGCTGACCGACATCAGCGAACGCCGCCAGGCCGAAACTGCCCTGCATGAAAGCGAGTTCCGCTTTCACCAGGTGTTGCGCTCGGTCTCCACGGTGGCGGTGCAGGGTTACCGCATGGATGGCCGCGCAAGCTACTGGAACTACGCCTCCGAGCTGCTCTATGGCTATAGCGCCAACGAGGCGCTCGGGCGCAATTTGCTCGACCTGATCATCCCGCCCGAAATGCACGCGACCGTGGCCGACGCGATGCGGCAAATGGCCATCACCGGCCAGCCTATCCCCGCCGGCGAGTTGACGCTGAAGCGCAAAGACGGCAGCCGGGTGTCGGTGATCTCCAGCCATGCGCTCTTGCAGAAACCGGGCCAGGAGGCCGAGTTGTTCTGCGTTGATATCGACATCAGCGAACGCCTGCTGGCCGAAAGCGCGTTGCGCGAGAGCGACCAGACGCTGCGCAGCATCCTGCACGCCACGCTGGACGGCTATTGGCGCGTCGACCAGCATTGCGGCCTGCTCGATGTCAACGATCGCTACTGCGCATTGTCGGGCTACACCCGCGAGCAGTTGCTGGGCCGGCCGGCTCAAGATTTTGATATGTTGGCGGACACCGCCGAGTCCGCTGCGCGTATTCAGCGGGTGCTGGACAAGGGCAGCGATCAGTTCGAAACCCTGCACCGACGGCGCGACGGCTCGGTGTGGCCGGTTGAAGTCAGTGTGACCCTGCATGACAGCGCGGAGGGCGGCTTCGTGGTCTTCTTGCGTGACATCTCGGCACGCCGCGAGTCCGCCGCGGCCTTGCAGAGCTCACTCAGGGACAAAGAGGCGCTGCTGAAGGAAGTGCATCACCGGGTCAAGAACAATTTACAGGTCATCACCAGCCTCTTGCGTCTGGAGGCCGGGCGCAGCGCGGTGGCCGATACCAAGGCGGTATTGCAGGCCATGCAGGGGCGCATAAGGGCGATGGCGCAGCTGCATGAGTCGCTGTACCGCTCGGGCACTTTTGCCTCGGTGAACCTGGGCTCCTACCTGGGCCAAGTGGGGGCGCAGGCTTTTCGGGCGCACCTGATGGACAGCTGCTCGGTGCGTTTGTCACTGGACATGGGCTCGGTGCTGGTCGGCATGGACCAAGCCGCCGCCTGCGGCTTGTTGATCAATGAGTTGATCTCGAATGGCCTCAAACATGGGTTTTCAACCGAAGCCACCGGGGCTGCGGGTGAAATCAAGCTCGGCCTGCAAGCCCATGACGGTGGGGCCGCGCAATGGTGTTTGAGCGTCAGCGACAACGGCGTCGGCCTGCCCGCCGATTACGAGACCCGGCGCCAAGCCTCGCTGGGGCTGCAACTGGTGGACGATCTGACCCGCCAAATTGGCGGCACATTGAGCATTCGGTCCGCCCCCGGCCAGGGGGCGGAATTCAACATCGTTTTCAAGGCACTGGCGCCCGCCGCGCTGGTGATGCCACCATGAGCAAGCTAGGCCGCATTCTGGTGGTTGAAGACGAATCCATCATCGCGCGCGACATCGCCATGCAGTTATGCGATTTGGGTTATGCGGTACTGGGCCCGGCCAGCAGCGGCGAGCAAGCGATTGCAATGGCCAACAGCTTGATGCCCGATCTGGTGCTGATGGACGTCCACCTGGCGGGGCACATGGACGGCATCGACGCCGCTCAACTCATTCGTACGCAATATGCCGTTCCCAGCCTGTTTTTGAGCGCCTTTGACGGCCCCGACAGCCTGCGGCGGGCCAAGCAATGCGAGCCGGCCGGCTATTTGGTCAAACCCTTTGAGGACCATCAGTTGCGCGACGCGGTCGCGACTGCCTTTGCCAGCCTGGGCTAAGACCGCGCCGATCAGTCCTTGGGCAGCTCGCCCGCCGCGATGGGCCGGCCGAAGAAATAACCCTGAAACGCATCGCAGCCGATGCCGGCCAGAAAGTCGCGCTGCTCGGCCGACTCAACCCCTTCCGCAATCACACGCAAGTCAAGGTTATGGGCCAAGGCCACGATGGTGCGGGCAATCACCGCATCATTGGGGTCGATCAAGATGTCGCGCACGAACGATTGATCTATTTTGAGCTGCTGCAGGGGCAGGCGTTTGAGAATGGACAGCGAGGAATAGCCGGTACCGAAGTCGTCAAGCGAGAAGGCCACGCCATAAGCCTTGATGGCCTTCATTTTGGCCACCACGTCTTCGATGTCGCCGACCAACATGCTCTCGGTCAGCTCCAGCTTCAAGAGCGCCGGATTCGCACCGGTCTTGCCCAGCGCCCGGCCGACCCGCTCGACAAAATCGCTCTGCGCCAACTGCAAAGCACTGACGTTGACCGCCATCGTCCAATGCGCGCGACCGGGCTCTTCGGCCCAGCGCATCAACTGGGCACAGGCGGTCTCAAGCACCCATTGGCCGAGCGGCAGAATCAGACCATTGGCTTCGGCAATCGGGATGAACTGGGCCGGCGGCACCATCTCCTTGCCACCTCGGCGCCAGCGCAACAAGGCCTCCACGCCGGTGTTGACGCCGGCGTCGTCGACCTGGATCTGGTAGTGCAACTCGAACTCCTGCCGCTCCAGGCCCTGCCGCAAATCGAGCTCGAAGGCAATGAAGGCATTCGCAATCGCTTGCAGAGTGGGGTCGAAAAAGCGCATGGTGTTGCGCCCTGCGGACTTGGCCTGGTACATCGCCACATCGGCGCGCTTGAGCAACTCATCACTGCTTTGATGCTCTTGCGTGAGCACCACGATGCCTATGCTGGGCGTGCCCTGATAGCTCTGGCCGCGCAGAAGATAGGGCTGACGCAGGCTCGACAGAATCTTGTTGGCGAGCAGTTCGGCCTGGGTCGCCGCTTCATGATCCTGGCTGCTCAAGCCTTCCAGCAAGACCACGAACTCGTCGCCGCCGAGCCGTGCAACCAAGCCATCGCCGAAGCCCGCGGACAGACTGCCCGCCGCGTGACTGCCGACAAAGGCGCCGAGATGCGCGACAGCATGCACCTCGGCCTGCAAACGCTGCGTGACTTGCAGCAGCAGCTCGTCCCCGACACCATGGCCCTGCGTGTCATTGAGTTGTTTGAAGTGATCCAGATCCAGCAGCATCAGCGCCCCATGGCGACCGCTGCGCGAGGCCGCCTGCATCGCATGCTGCAGGCGCTCGGTCAGCAAACGGCGATTCGGCAAGCCGGTCAGGCTGTCGTAATAGGCCAACCGGTGCAGCTCTTCGATATGCTGGCGATCCGGCGCGATGTCGCGCACCAGCCCAATGAAGCTGCGGGTCTTGGCGCCGCTGATCTCGGACACCAGCAAGCTGATCGGCAGCAGATGGCCGTCTTTGTGGCGCCCCTCGACCTCACGTGCCTTGCCCAGCAGGCGGGCCTCGCCCGTGTCACGATAATGCTGCAGATAACCGTCATGTTGGGCGGCATGAGGCTCGGGCATCAGAACCCGGACATTGCAGCCCCGCAACTCATCGGCGGCATAGCCGAACAGCGCGCAGGCGGCCTTGTTGCAGCTCTGGACCTGCCCCACCTCGTCAATGGTGATCACGCCATCCAGCATATTGTCCAGAATGGTCTGGCTGTGCATCGCCGAGGCCCGCAGCCGGGTCTCGGCGCCATGCTTGTACAAGGCCATTTCCAGCACCGTGCGCAACTCGCGCTCCGAGAAGGGCTTGAGGATGTAGCCGAAGGGCTCGGTCAACTTGGCGCGAGCCAAGGTTTCATCGGCGGCGAAGGCGGTCAAGAACACCACCGGCAGGCCAAACTGATCTCGAATCGCCTGTGCTGCACAGACGCCGTCCATGCCCTCGCCGAGCTGAATGTCCATCAAGACCAGATCGGGCCGCAACAGACCCGCCTGCTCAATCGCGGCCTCACCGCGCGTGACATGGCCAACCGTCTGATAGCCGAGTTCGGCGAGTTGCAGCAGCAGGTCGCGAGCGACGATGGCCTCGTCTTCGACAACGAGTATCCTGGCTTTGCTGGCGGGCGTTTGCATGGTGGCCGGCCCTTAGTCCTGGCTGTCCTGTCTGTCTTGCTGCATCTCCGTAATGATGGGTAGCAGGCCATCGACGAAATTGGCCTTGTTGACGAAGCTCGCACCCAGACCATGCGCCGCCATATGGTAGCCACCGCTGTCATGCATGGACAAAAACACCAGCCGTGGGCATTCGGCTTGGCCACGCAGGCGCGCCGCCATTTCCAGCCCATTCATCTCCGGCATCGCAATATCAAGCAAGACCAGATCCGGCTTGAGCAGCTCGATCTGCGTCAGGCCCTCGCGACCATCCGCTGCGTGACCCACGACCAGAACACCGGGCACTTGTTCCAAAAAAGCCGAGACGGCCGCCACAAAGGTCGGGTTGTCATCCACCAATAAGATCTTTATCGCCATTGCCGCCTTGCCCGCTGCATCCATTTTGGGACCTTCCCGAATCATTGCTTTGACTGTAGGCAGTCAATCGCTGCAGGCCTATCAGCAAGACACCTGAAGCAAGGGGGGAAATTGCCCGAGGCGGGGCGTGTCAGTCAGGAATCGGCCGAGATCAAACCGCAGCGCAGCGCGTAGCGAACCAGGCCGGTGACCTCGTGGATATCAAGTTGGCGCATCAACTGGCTGCGGTGGGTGTCCACGGTCTTGATCGAGAGGTCGAGCCGCCGGGCGATCTCTTTGCTGCTATTGCCCTCGGCAATCAGTTGCAGCACCTCGCGCTGGCGCGGCGTCAGTTGCGAGCCGCTGGGCTGGTCGCCGCGCAGGCGCTTCACATAGTCGCTCATCACGCCCTTGGAGACCGCCGAACTCAAATAGGTCTCACCGCGCAAGACCGCGCGCACGCCGGCCTCCAACTCGGTCGGGGCCGCGTCCTTGAGCAAGTAGGCGGCTGCCCCCTGGCGCAAGGCCTGGCGCACATAGTCCTCGTTTTGATGCATGGACAGAATCAAGACCTGAACTTCTGGCCAAGCCTGCTTGAGCCGAGCAGTGGCCTCCAACCCGTTGAGCCCCGGCATCGCCACGTCCATCACGATCAAATCGGGACGCAATTGTTCGGCCAGGCTCAGCACGGCCAAGCCATCGGCCGCCTCACCAACGACCTCCACATCCGGCAGCGAATCAAGCAGCTTGCGCAAGCCTGCCCGCACCAGCGTGTGATCGTCGGCCAGCAAGACTCGGCAAATCATGGCTTCACCTCCGCTGGCCGCAAGGGACAATTCAACAGCAGCATGCAGCCCCGGCCCGGGCTGGACTCAATGGTCAGATTGGCCCCTATCAGCATCGCTCGCTCCTGCATGCCCAACATACCCAAACTGGCACCGGCCATCGCTTGATCACGCGAGATGCCGGGGTCGAAACCGCAGCCGTTGTCATGAATAGTCATCACCAAATCCTGCTTGCTTTGCTGCAAAACCACTTCAAGTTGGGTGGCACGTGCATGCCGGGCGATATTGGTCAGCGCCTCTTGGGCGATACGGAAAAAAGTGGTTTCTATTTCCGGCGCGAGCCGCTCGGGCGGCATCAGTGCCTGAAACTGCAACTCATAAGCGCTCCGCTCGGCGGCTTGCTCGGCCAACCAGCGCAGCGCGGGTGCCAGGCCAAGGTCATCCAGCATTGAGGGGCGCAACGCCATCGCGAGTCGGCGCACCTGTTGCAGTGCGTCGTCAACGATGCGGATGTTTTCGGCCCCAAGCGCCTCCGGCGAGATCGCCCGAAAGCGCGCCTGCGACTGCAGATTGATCTTGATCGCCGTCAGCGACTGCCCCAACTCGTCATGCAGCTCCAGCGCCAGCCGCCGGCGCTCGGTTTCTTGCACCTCCAGCACCCGCCGCGACAAGGCGCGCAATTGCGCGGCGCTTTCGGCCAGGCCTTGCTCGGCCTTGTGCTTGTAGAGCGCCATCTCCAGCACGGTGCGCAACTCGCGCTCGGTAAAGGGCTTGAGGATGTAGCCAAAGGGCTCGGTCAGCTTGGCACGCGCCAGTACCTCGTCGGCCGCGAAGGCGGTCAAGAACACCACCGGCAGATTCAACTTGGCGCGAATCTGCTGCGCAGCTTCGATACCGTCGATGGCGCCGCTGAGCTGGATATCCATCAGCACCAGATCGGGCTTCAAGCGGGAGGCCAACTCGATCCCTTGTTCGCCACTGACGGCATGGCCGATTGCGTTATAGCCGAGCTCCTGCAACTGCTGCAGCAAGTCGCGGGCGACGATATGTTCGTCCTCCACGATCAGAATTTTGGGCGGCATCGGTGGCGTCATGGGCATGGCGGGCAATAGGTTCAACGCGGCGAGGACCGCGAGTAGAAAAAACACTCAACTCTGATCATTGTCAATGATCAAACCCAGCATCGCCTGCGCTTGAGCAAATTCAAATTGACTGATCAAGTTCTCGATCGCGTCGAAGGACTGACCCAGCGCCTCCCGCAGCAAGACGGCGTGATCTTCAAGCAGGACGATGGCGGCAATATCACCATCGGCCAGCAAAGACTCCAGTTGCCGCAGAACCGCCGCAGAACCGCAGCTCTGCGGCGCCAGCCCCGCTTCATCGCCTCCCCCGGCCATCGCCTCGGCCAGGGCCTGCAACTCCGATTCCATCAACGCAATATCGGGGCCTAGCAAGGCCGCCATATCGCCGTCGCAAGGACCTGAATCGGAGTTCTGTGCGGCCTCGATGCCGCGCAATCTATCCTCGATGGCGGCGGCCGTATCGGCCAACTGCAGCGCACCCAATGCCGCCGCTGTGCCCTTCAAGGTATGCGCGATGTGGCGGGCGGCGGCCGGATGCCCGGCCGCCAATTGTGTCGCCAGTGCGGCCGCGCTGTGCGCATTGGACTGCAACAAGCGCGTCAGCAAATTCAGGTATTTTTCGCTATTGCCTCGCAGCGCCGCCAAGCCCTTGGCCAGGTTCAAGCCGGGCAAGAGGGCCAAGCGGTTCAAGCGGGCCTCGTTGGCCGGTGTGTCTGCACTCGGGCCCGAAACCGGCGGTGCGCAAACGCCCAGCGCGGCTTCCGGGTTGCCGCGCTGCTGTGTGGTCGGCAGCCATTTCAACAACGCCCGATAGAGTTGCAGCGGCTCGATCGGCTTGGCAATAAAGTCATTCATGCCGGCCGCTTCACAGGCCCGGTGGTCCTCGTCGAAAGCATTGGCCGTCAAGGCCAGCACCGGCGTCGCGCCGCCAACCGGCAAGGCTCGGATCAAGCGGCAGGCTTGCAAACCGTCCATCACCGGCATCTGCATATCCATCAGAATCAGATCGAAAGGATGGCTCTGCATCATCTGCTCTACCAAGGCCACGGCGGCGGCGCCATCGGTGGCGGTGCACACCTGCAGGCCCAGGCGATGCAGCATGTCCAGCGCCACCTCCAGATTGACCTCGTTGTCATCCACCAACAGCACATGGGCGCCACCATGCAGACGGCGCACCTGCATCTCCAGACCCAGCACATCGACGGCGTCCTCGAAGCCCGGCAGCGAAGCAAAGTCGGGCTTGTGGGCCTGACCCGTGCGCAACTCGGCGGTGAACCAGAAACAACTGCCCTCCCCCAAGCGGCTGCTGACGCCTGCCTCGCCGCCCATCAAATGAGCCAGGCGCTGCGTGATCGCCAGGCCCAGCCCGGTACCGCCATGCTTGCGCGTGGTCGATGCATCGGCCTGCTCGAAGATCTGAAACAGCCGCCCGACCGCCTCTTCGCTCAGACCAAGCCCGCTGTCCTCAACCTCGAAGCGCAATCGCAGCGTCGCCTCGACGGAGCCCTGCAAGCTCGGCAGCAGGCTCACGCGCAAGGTCACGCCACCTTGTTCGGTGAACTTGACCGCGTTGCCGGCATAGTTGAGCAGCGCTTGACGCAGGCGCGTGGGATCGCCGTTCAACCAGATCGGCACGCCCTCGTTGACGAGTTTGATCTTGAGGCCCTTGCTCTGCGCCGTCTCCGTGATCATCGCCTCGACTTGATCGAGCAGTGCGCCCAGATGGAAGTCGATTCTCTCGAGCTGGACCCGGCCGGCCTCGATCTTGGAGAGGTCAAGAATGTCATTGATCAGGCTCAGCAAATGCTGACCCGCGCTATTGATCTTGTCCAGGCGAGCTACTTGCTCAGGCGCGGGAGCATCGCGGCGAAGCAGATAGTTGAGCCCCAGAATCGCGTTCATCGGCGTGCGAATTTCATGGCTCATATTGGCCAAAAAAGCACTCTTGGCCAAACTGGCCGCCTCGGCCTGCTCGCGTGCCACCGCCAACTCATGCGTGCGCCGAGTGACCAATTCCTCCAGATGGAAGCGATGGCTGTCAAGCTCGCGGCCCATGCGGGTGCGCTCGGTGACATCCTCCAGCACTGCAACATAGTGGCTGATCTGGCCGTCGGTCTGTCGCAGCGGGCTGATGATGGCGAAGTCGCTGCGCTCGGCTCCTGCCTCGGGATGAATCAGCCCGCGCCAGGTGTCACCTCGCTGCAACGCGGCGCGAATGGCCAGCAAGGGTACCGCGCTCGACGTGAACAAGGCCGGTCGACTGCCCATCAACTCCGCACGCGTGCTGCCGGTCGCGGCCATATAGGCCGCGTTCACATACTCGATGCTTTCATTCACATCGGTGATGAAGATGGCCTCGCTGCTTTGCTCCACCGCCCAGGAAAGCTTGCGCAGCTCTTGTTTGGCCAGCTTGCGCTGGGTGATATCGCGTATCACCACATGCACGGCCGATTCATCGTCGAAAGGAATGTTGGTACCCAGCACCTCCACATCGATCACCCGGCCGTCAAGCCTGATGAAGCGCTGCTCGATCAGCGCCGACTTGCCGCCGTCCACATTCACGTCCGCCAAGCTGGCTCGGGCCAGCTCGTGCGAGTCGGGGTGAACCATGTCCAGCACCCTGACACCCAGCAGGTCTTGCGCCGACTTGCCGCCGAACAATTCGATCGCCGCCGGATTGACATAAATGATCCGACCATGGCGATGCACCGCCAGCGCCTCGGGTGACCACTCGACCAGCGCCCGGTAACGCGCTTCGCTATCGCGCAAACGTGTTTGGCTCTTGGATTTGTACAGTGCCATCTCCAGCACCGTCCGCAACTCGCGCTCCGAAAAGGGCTTGAGGATGTAGCCAAAAGGCTCGGTCAATTTGGCCCTTGCCAGCACATCGTCGGCGGCATAGGCGGTCAAAAAAACCACCGGCAGCCCGCATTGCTCGCGGATCGCCTGCGCCGCGCCGATGCCGTCAATCGGGCCGGCAAGCTGGATATCCATCAGGACCAGATCGGGCCGCAGTTCCTGCGCCAAGCGGATCGCCTCGTCGCCATGGCTGGCATGGCCCACAGACTGATAACCGAGCTCACGCAATTGCTGCTCGATGTCGCGCGCAACCAGGGCCTCGTCTTCGACGACCAAGATGCGTTGACCTGACGGGGGTTTATTCATGCCTGGATCAATTCAAGGGGGCCGGGCGGGTGTGAATATCTGGACAGTTTGCATCGTACATAAACACCAGCTCAAAAATAGCCAAAGGTGGCGACCCTATGCTGAGTGTGGCGCCAAGTTGACGGCACAGATCAAGCACCAGCTTCAAGCCCAAGGACCGTTCACAGCGGGCCTCGAATTCAGCCCCAGCGCCCAGACCCACGCCGTCGTCGCTGAGCCACCCGTGCGAGCCACCATCGGCGGCCGGGCTTCGGGCGCGAACAAATCACCGACCTTCGCCAGCGCGCCAGAGCGCTCCAGCAACTCGGTACCGGTAGCCAAGTCCGCTTGCAAACGATAGGGCTCGCTGACAGCACTGAACACCGGCACCACGCCTGGCGGTCGGCCGTCGGCCTCGCGAATTGGCATGGCAATGTCGGCGATTTGAAACTGGGCGCCACCACCGGCCAGCAAGGTGGTGTGATGGGCCGACGCCAGCATTTTCCCGAAAGCGATGACCCGCTGCGCGGGATTGTCGCGAGCGCGGTCGCTGATGGTGCCGATGAGCTCAAACAGCTTGGGCAGCGGGCGACCCAAAGCCTCGGCCATTCTATTCATGCGAGTAACTAGGCCGTTAGCATCGATGGTGATGCGCAAGCTCTCCTCGCTGCGCCGCAGCAAGATCAAAAAACCGCTGGCCAATAGCAGCTCGACCAGATCGAGCCAAACAATTTCATGCATGGGCAAGCCGCCTCAAGCTGCCCAACCATGAGGCTCGGTCTATCCTCATGCCGGCGTAAAGGCAACGCTGAACTCGGCCGCCGGGCCGGCGCCGATCTCGAGCTGCCCGCCCATTTGACGCGCCAGGTCGGACACCAGTTTCAAGCCCAGCGACTGGCCACGCCTGGCTTCAAAATCCGCCGCCAGGCCCTGCCCGGTATCGCTGACGCTCAAACGCCAGCGCGGCCCACCCGCAACCGCTTGCAAGCTCACCCTGACCTCGCCCTCGGCCGAGGCCCCATCCAGGTCCGCAAAGCCATGTTTGAAGCAATTGGTCAGCAACTCATTCAGCAAGAGGCCGCAAGGGGTGGCCAGATCCATGCCGACCTTGAGCGGCGCCAGATTCAGCTTCAGGCTCAGGCGGCCGCGCGCCAACATGCGAAATACCTGGGTGGCGACCTGGCTCAGATAGGCGGCCAGATCGGTGCCGGCAAAGACGCCCGAGCGATACAAGGTCTCGTGCAGCAAGGCCATCGACCGGATCCGCCCCTGCATATCGTCAAGCACCCGCTTGGTGTCGGCCAACTCGGTTCGGCCGCTCTCCAGGCGCAACAAGCTGGTGATCACCTGCAGATTGTTCTTGACCCGGTGATGCACCTCTTTGAGCAAGGCTTCCTTGTCCTTCAAGCTCTGGAACAAGGCCTGTTCGCTACGCTTGCGTGCCGTGATGTCGCGCGACAAGACCACGAAATGCGGGTCGTCGGCGGCCGAGTCGGCCTTGCGCACCGCCGAGAGTTCGAACCACATCGGCCCCTGCGGCAGGTCGAGCTGAATTTGCTGACCATAGGATGAACCGGTGGCCTGTGCCTGCGCCAAACTGGCCATGACCACGGCCGCAGCTTCGGGCGGCATCAATTCGGCGACCAGACGCCCCATCAACACATCGGCCGGCACCAAGAGCAGATCGCTGCGGGCCGAATGAAAGTCGTGATAGCGGCCCTGTGCGTCGATTTCGAACAAGAGATCGGGCACCGCATCCAGGGTCGCCCGCAAACTGGCTTGGCTGCTGCTCAATTGCCTGGCCAGATTACTCTGCCGCAGGGCCGCAGCCACACGCCACTTGAGCAGCTTCAAATAGCCCCGCTGCGAATCCTTCAGCAAATAATCATGCACGCCCAATTCCATCGCCCGCGCGGTGATTTGCTCCTCGCCCATGCCGGCCACCAGCACCACCAATTGCCCGGCAAAGGCGTCGAGCAAGTCAAAGCAGGTGCCGTCACCTAGGCTGTCGTCGGCCAGGATGATGTCGAATTGCTGCCTGGCCAACTCGGCCCTCGCTTGAGCAATCGAGCGCGCGATGCTGATCAGATAGGGCAGGTGTTGATCCTTGACCGCTTTCAGCAAGGCCATCTCGTCGACCAAATCATCTTCGATCAACAGCACCCTGACCTCGGCCTCGGCGTCAAAAGCTGGGACGCGCGACATATTCATTGCGGCGCCCCTTCGCTGGTGGACCAATAGTCCCGAATCACCTGCATGGTTCGAACGAACTGAGGGTAGTCGACCGGCTTGAGCATATAGCCCGACACATTGAGATTAAAACTGGCCAAGCGATCCGACTCCTCCTGCGAGGTGGTCAAGATCACCACCGGGATCCGCTTCAGCAGCGGGTCTTGCTTGACCTCGGCGAGGAACTCGACGCCGTTCATGCGCGGCATATTCAGGTCGAGCAGGATCAGGCCCGGTTTGGATTTGCTCGGGTCGCGCAAAAAGGCCAGTGCGTCCTCGCCGTCCGAGACCTGATCGAGCGGATGTGCCGCGCCCACATCCTTGAGCGCGCGGCGCACCGTCATCACATCCACATCATCGTCTTCAACCAACAAAATATGCTGTTGCGCTTGCATGGTGTACCGGGCCTCACTTCAAACGTATGGCTAAACACCGCCGGCGGGCAGCGTGAAATGGAAGGCGCTGCCCACGCCGGGCGTTGATTCAAGCCAGATGCGGCCGCCTTCGAGTTCGACAATCTTCTTCACCAAGGCCAGGCCGACACCGGTGCTCTCGACCTTGTCGCGCGGGGCCAGGGTTTGGAACAATTGAAAAATCTTGTCGAAAAACCTGGGCTCGATGCCGGGGCCGTTGTCGGCGACCGTGAACTGCCACATCGCCGGGTGATCCTGGTCGGCCACACAGCCTACGGTCACCCGCCCGGCCGGTTTGTCCATGTATTTGATCGCGTTGGAAAGCAGGTTCTGAAAAATCTGCTGGGCCTTGAAGGGGTCGATCAACACGCTCGGCAAGGTTCCGATTATTTCAATCGTTAGGTGCGGCGGCGGCGCCAGCAGATCGATGCAGTTTCGAACCATGGCGTCCAGCTCCACCGGCCGGCGCTCCTCGCGCCCGCGCCCGGCCCGCGAGTAAGCCAGGATGCCGTCGATCAACGAGCCCAGACGTTTAACGCGGTTGTCGATCAGGCCGAGTTGCTGCGCGCCCTCGGCGCCCAATTTGTCGCCATAGTCGGCCAGCAACCAACTGGCAAGGCTGCTGATACCTCGCAGCGGGGCCTTCAAGTCATGCGAAACGATGTAAGCGAAGTCATTCAACTCACGGTTGGCCGCCTGCAGCTCCAGCATCATTTCGGCGTTATGTTCCTCGAGCAGCTTGCGGGCGGTGATTTCGGCGCGGATAGCCACATATTGCAGCGGCAGGCCATCGGGCCCGAGAAAGGGCACGATGGTGGTATCGACCCAGTAGATGCTGCCGTCTTTGGCGCGATTCTTCAACTCACCTTTCCAAGTCCGGCCGCTGCCTATCGTCTCCCACAGGCCTTGGATGAATTCCTTTGGGTGATGGCCGGAATTGATGATGCGGTGATCGCGCCCCAGCAACTCCTCACGCGACCATTTGGAGATCGCGCAAAAATTGTCGTTCACATAGGTGATGAGACCGCGCGCGTCGGTGATGGCCACGATAGCGTGGGCATCCAATGCGCGTTTGTAGGCCTCGAGCTCACTCAATATGGCTGGTGGCGCGGCGATGCCTATCACGTCAGCGCTCATCTTGCTGATCCTCCTTTTGCACCGTAAAACGCAGCTCGAACGCGGCATGGGGCAAGGGTCCGACCGTCAATCGCCCACCGAGCTGGCAGGACAAGTCTCGAACCAATTGCAGACCCAGCGATTGGCTCTGCTCGATGGCGAAATCGGCCGGCAAACCGATGCCGTCATCTTCGACACGCAAGCGCCAATCAGGTGATTGCGCCGTCTGATCAGGGTCGGCAAGAGGCTGCAGCTCGACCGTCAAGACGCCGTCCCGGCCGGCGGGAAAGCCATGCTTGAACGCATTCGAGATCAGCTCATTGAGCAGCAATCCGCAGGGCGTGGCCTGATCCAGGCTCACCTGCACCGGGGCCAAATTCAGTTGCAGGCGCACCTTGCTACTGCCGTGGCCGCGACAGGCCTGCACGGCCAAGTCCTTCAGATAGATGGCCAAGTTCACGCTGGCAAACAAGCCGCTGCGGTAGAGCGACTCATGCAGCAAGGCCATCGCCCTGATGCGGCCCTGCATATCGCTCAACACCTCTTTTGTGCGCAGCTCCGCACAACGTCCACCCTCCAGCCGCAGCAGGCTGCTGACCACTTGCAGATTGTTCTTGACCCGGTGGTGGACCTCATTGAGCAGCACGGTCTTTTCGCGCAGCGAGGTTTGCAGGGCCAGGCGGTTTTGCTTGCGTTCGGTGATGTCACTCAGCAGCACCAGATTGGCCGGCTTGCCGTCAAACACGATTGCCTCGCCCTGCACCTCGGCATCAAAAGGCGTGCCGTCCAACTTCAGGCAACGCTCCTCGAACAGCGGCTCGGGCGGATTCCCTTCGGCGGCCTGTTTGATGCGCACCAGCGCCCTCGCCCGCCCTTCAGGGACAATGAAGTCAAGCACCGGCTCGCCGACAAAGTCCTGCGCCGACCGTCCTCCCAATAGTTTGACCAGCGCCGGGTTGACGAATATCAGCCGCCCATCGCGGTGCACGGCGATGGGCTCGGGTGACCATTCGATCATCGTCCGGTAGCGAGCTTCGCTCTCAGCCAAGGCGGCTTCGCGCTGACCCAGTTCGGCCAGCAGCAGATTGAAGCCGGCAATCAGCAGGCCAATTTCGTCCGTCCGCTTGATCGGCAAGGCTTGCATGGGCAATCCGGTCGTGGAACTGGCGGCGGTAGCGGCCAATTGTTTGGCCGCCTGCGCCAGCGGCGAAAGCTGGTGCTGCAACAGCCACCACATCAAGAAACCGGCCAACAAACTTAGGCCCATGGCGGCCAGCAGCATATGCCGCTGCAACGCGAACAATGGCGCAAACGCCTCGTCGGTCGGCAATGAGACGGCCACAGCCCAGTTCGCCACGGGCACCGCGGTCAGCGACACCAACACTTCGATGCCGGCTGGGTTGATATACATCAAAGTACCCTCGTAGCCGGCTGCAAAACGGTCGATCGAGGGAACCGCCCCCAAGGGCGGCAAGGCCCGCATCACGCAGCTTGGGTCACTGGAGGTAATGGTCAAGCGGTCCTTGGGCGAGACCAGGAAGTAATGCCCGGCCCGGCCAAAGCGACGCGCAGTGATGGGATCCAGAAAACTCGGCCGAGCCATATTGATCAGGCCGACCAAGACCCCCTGCACCGCGCCGTTGGCGTCACGAATCGATACGATCAGACCAAAAACCGGGGTCTTCAAGATCCGTCCCATCACCGGGCGCCCCACCCGGGAACGGCCATCGGTCAGGCTGGCAACAAGGTCGGCATTGTGCAGATAGTTGCTCCCCACCCGCCCCGGCAAGACGGGCGCATCGGCGATGGCCTGCCCAGACTTGTTGATGAAAACCACGCCGCCATTGAACAAAGACTGCAACACCGGGCGTTGATCGAGCAAGCTTTGTGCAGCGATGGCGTCAGCGCTCGTTGAGCTAGCACCAACACTGCCAGCGTCTTTGGCAACCGCCTCAAGCGCAGCCATCCGCACGCTCAACTGGTCATTGATTTCCGCCGCCAGCAGGCCAACGCTGTCGAGTTGACGCTCACTCAAGACAGCCCGGACATCCTCATGCATGATCTTGCCGACGTAAATCGCCAAAGACCAGATGCTCAGCACCACCAGCGCCGAGGTAAACAAGGTCAGCCGCGTGTTGAGCGTCCTTAAGCGGAGGAATCCAAACTTGGGCAAAAAAACGCTCCTGCATCAAGGACAAATAAGGCGCCGCGTCTGGAGGATGCAGCGCTGTAATCAACCCCTCACCGGGCAGATGGCAGCGCGGGCCTGGTCGCGCCTATGGTCAGCCAAAGTAACGATATACCGATGCGCCAACTCAGCCAAGTGATCAGCAATAAGAACGCAAGGCCAAGGCCAAGACTGCGCTGCAGCAGCCGGTCATAGTCGGCAAAGACCTCGGCCTCGGGCAGGCCGACCAGCAAGCGCCAATCGGTGCCGGGAATGGTCACAAAGTAGTTCACGAACCGGCCATCGTCCCGCTCCGATATCGAACTGAATTGCCCCTCGTGCAAGCCACGCACAAGATCGGCGGCCGCATGGACCCGCCCAATGAAAGCCGCTTCGTCGACCGAGCGGGCCACAATCGTCTGCTGACGACTCAAGACTTCCACCACCGCATTGCTTGGCACCGAAGCACGCAGCCCCTCGCTCAGCCGCACCAGATCGAGTTGCAAGTTCAGTGAGCCCAAGCGCTTGCCGCCGTCATCGAACAATGCTTGATTCAACCAGGTCAGCCAGCGCCCGTTTGATCGCCCATTGGGGTGCCAGCTTGATCGCCCCACAACGCTGAAACCTTGTTGATGCCCCGCCCGTCCAGGTTCGGCAAAGGATGTTTGCAAGCTCTGCTGCATCGACACGACAGGGCTCGCGACATCGCAAATCAAATCACCACGGACATCACGCACAGTGAGATTGACCAACGCCGGGCCAAGCCCTGAAAAGTCGGCGGCCAAGCGCGAGCAAGCCGCAGCACCGTCTTGCTGGCCGGCCGACTCGCGGGCCGCCTGCCTGAGGGCAGCAAGATCCCGACCAATCTCTTGCTGCAACCCCTTGGCCGTGACGGTTGCCAACACTTTGACCTTGGCCAGCGCTTGTTCGTGCACCAACTTCAACTCTTCCAGGCCGGACCAAGCGAGCATGACTCCGATTGCGAGGACGATCGGCAAGGCAACTGCCGACAGGAGCATCAGCGCGCGCGCGTGAGCGGTCAATGCACGCAGGCAAGCACGAAAGCTCGACGGAGTCTGCCAAGTTTGCTCATCTGAGTCCTCTCCGCTCGGTGACCGTGCCTGACTGATCATCAAGTCATTCCCCCCGTTGCTGTGAATATTGCCCTCTCGCAGGGCAAGGCGATCAACTCGACCCGCCCGTGAACCGGACGTTCGACAAGTCGATGCACCGTATTTCAAGCTACTGTAGATAGTCTTGGCGACTCAGGCCATCGGATAGATACCTGACGCTTGGCGTGGATATTCCCTAGACGTCTGCGCAACGAAAATGGCGAAAAAGGCTATGGAGGCGACAACAAGAGGCGCCCCAGCGAGGACAGTTTGAGGCGGATTTTCGGTTGGGCGCAATGCCGGCAAATGCAATGCAGGCAAACGCAAGGTGCCGCCGCGCCACTGCCAGCCTGTAGCGCGCCGGTCATCGGATATCCGCCGGGCATCTCACGAGTTTGGGTATCGCCGGGAAATTCCAATACCAAGGGGGCAACACCACAGCATGGCTCATGAACCTTAATTGAAAGCGCGGCGACGATATCAACAGAATCGAAGTCGCGCATCCAAGCGAACAAGGGGAGCCGACAGAATGGCCAAAATGACCGTAAGCGAAGTATTCGGCTGTGCGCTATCAACAAAGTGAGGGAAAGATTCTTTGATCAAGTTATTTTGAAATAACAATCATGAAATAGCACCAACCAAGGTCACATGAAAAACACAGCGGCGACAAACCAAAACTGCTTGATTTAATCGAACGCGCTCAAGCAGACAAAGCGCATGGATTTTCAATGCAAATAGTATTTGATTAAATTATCAAAAAACTCATCACAACAAAACATATGCAAGCCCCAAAATGCACAACAACGGGCAAATAAAAAACCAAACAGATGACCAGCCTATTGTATTTATTGAGCATAAAGTCAAATATGCTAGACTGATTTCCATCAGCACCAAGCCAAGTGCCGCGTTGTTAGATTTCCAGCCAACCGTCATCGTATTCACAGGGAGTTATCTACATGTTGAGGAATAAAGTTGCCGTCGTCACCGGATCGACCAGTGGCATTGGCTTGGGTATCGCACGCCAACTTGCTGCGGCCGGCGCCGACCTGATGATCAATGGTTTCGGCGACGCCGCCGAAATTGAAGCGCTGCGCCAGGAACTCGCCAGCAGCTATGGTGTGCGGGTGGCCTACAACGGCGCCGACCTGTCGGATGGGCCCCAGGCCACCGGCTTGATCGAAAGCACGCTGCGCGAACTCGGCAGCGTCGATGTGCTGATCAATAACGCAGGTATTCAGTATGTCGCGCCGGTGCATGAGTTCCCGATTGAACGCTGGGATGCGATCATCGCCATCAATCTGAGCGCTGTCTTCCTGACCACCCGCGCCGCTTTGCCCATCATGCGGGAGCGCAAATGGGGTCGCATCATCAATATCGCGTCGGTGCACGGCCTTGTCGCTTCGGCGGACAAGTCGGCCTATGTGGCATCCAAACATGGTGTGGTCGGCCTGACCAAGACGGTGGCTCTCGAGACGGCTACGAGCGGCATCACCTGCAACGCAATTTGCCCTGGATGGGTGTTGACACCGCTGGTGCAAAAGCAGATCGACGCACTGGCGGCGAAAGAAAATATCGGCACCGAAGAGGCGAAAACAAAGCTGCTGAGCGAGAAGCAACCCTCCTTGCAGTTTGCGTCACCCGAACAACTGGGCGCTTTGACCGTTTTCCTATGTTCCGACGCCGCAGCGCAAATGACCGGCGTGTCCTTGCCCATGGATGGCGGCTGGGTGGCCCGCTAGCTCTGGCCACCGATTTCGGCGTAGCCGGACAGAGAAACAAATTCACCAAGCTATTGCTTCACAAAGGAATTCCCGTCTTATGCGGCTCGCCACCTGGAACGTCAACTCACTCAATGTCCGCCTGCCGCAAATGCTGGACTGGCTGGCGGCCAATCCGGTCGATGTTCTGGTCTTGCAAGAGACCAAGCTGACGGATGACAAGTTCCCGGCCGCCGAGATTGAGGCCGCTGGCTACCAGGTGCAATGGTTTGGCCAAAAAACCTATAACGGCGTCGCGCTGCTGAGCCGCAGTGCAGCCACCGACATCATCAAAAACCTGCCCGGCTTTGATGACCCACAGGCCCGCGTGATTGCCGGAACGGTAGCGGGCGTGCGCTGCATCGGCGCCTATTTCCCGAACGGACAGGCACCCGATAGCGACAAGTTCACCTACAAAATGGCTTGGTTGGACGCGCTGCAGCGGTTTTTGAGCGCCGAGTTGCAAACGCATGAAAAGCTGGTGTTGATGGGTGACTTCAACATCGCCCCGACCGATGCCGATGTTTATGACCCCGTCGCCTGGGCCGGCCAAATTCATTGCACGCCGCAGGAGCGGGGGCATTTCCAGGCGATGCTGGAGGGTGGCCTGGTCGACGCCTTCAGACTCTTCGAGCAGGCGCCGAAGAGTTGGAGTTGGTGGGACTATCGCAACCTCGCCTTCCGCAAAAACCAAGGTCTTCGGATCGACCATATTCTGGTCAACTCGGCGCTGAAAAATCAGGTCAAGTCCTGTGTGATCGACAAGCTGCCGCGCAAGAACGAACGCCCCAGCGACCACGCGCCGGTGGTGATCGAACTGGCTTAGACCAAAAGCCTGCGCGGCCTGAGCGACCCGGACTTCAGCGCCGGGCAGGACGCCCCCATCCACGAAGTACGCCGAACTTGTATTGCTCTCGGGCAAGCCGGTTGGGCCCGACTGCGCCCAAGTCTCCTGGGGGCTTGCGCCCGCCGTTTGCGCTGCACGCCACAAGTGCGAAATTGCCGATTTCGGAATTGGCAACAACTTTGAAGGGCGCCATACTTGATCACGCAAGCGCGGCGTCCGTGAAATTCGGCACTGACGACGATGAAGGCATTCATTACAATTGGTATCAAAGTGGACTTTCGATGAGGTCAGCAACCCCAAACGTGGTCTGCAATCGCCGAAACACCATGTAGCGCCATCGCCGTAGAGGAATGAACTTGAACCAAGCCGTCCAATTCAATGCCCAGCCCCGCGCGAACAAGTCGCAGGCCGGTTTCACCTTGATCGAGTTGATGGTGGCCGCCGTGGTCTTGGCGATCTTGCTTGCAGTCGCCCTGCCCGCCTACACCAGCTATATCAACAAGAGCCGCGCCAAGAGCGCCAGCGCCGATCTTGCGGCCTTGGCATTGAATATGGAAAACCGCTTTCAGCTGCAGCTGAGCTACCCGGTTTACGCCGCCAACACGGCCGCCACCAACGCCATCTTCAGCGCCTGGTCGCCCACTCAGTCCAGCTACTTCAACTACACCATGGTCAGCACGGCCAGCAGCTACACGCTGACCGCCACCGGCAAGGGCAATTCGGCCGGCTGCACGCTTTCGCTGAACAACCTCAACGCCAGAACCGCGAGCAGCGCCTGCGGTTTTACAGCGTGGTGAGTTCGCAGAGCGGATTTTCGATGATTGAGCTGATGGTCACGATCGCCATCATGATGCTGTTGGCGATGGCGGTGGCGCCGTTTTCGGTCGCTTGGGGCAACCAAGCGGCGGTGCGGCAAACCCAGAGCCTCTTGAATCAAGCAATGAGCCAAATGAAGTCAACCGCCTTGCGTAACCCGACAGCGGCCAGCGCCACGGCGGCGGCGGTCTTGGTCAGCATTCCCGGCAAGCTCTGTGTGCGCGAGGGTCTGCCAAGCGCTTTGGACTGCAGCACGGTCAACTGGTCGGCGCTGCCACCGGCGGCCATCCAGTTGAATGGTGCAGCCAGCCAATGCATTGCGCTGGACAGCGCCGGCATGAGTTTGGCGGCCAGCGTTGGTGGCGTGGCCTGCGGCACGCTGATGAGCTTCAGCATCAGCAAGGGTTCGGAGAGCAGCAGTGGCACGCTCAACTAGCCCTACCCGCAAACAGCAACGCGGCGACGCCTTGGTCGAGGCGATGGTGGCCATGGTCTTGCTTGGCGTGATTGGTCTTGGTTTGGTCTATGCCGTCGGTCGGGCCATGGTCGCGCAAAAATATCAAAAGGGCCAAAGTCTGGCGATTCAAGCCATCCGCGCCGATCTGCAGGGCAATGGCGTTGCCAATAGCTGCCCCGTCAGCGGCAATGCCACCGTCACCAGCACGCTGACGCTGGGAAGCAATTTGCAACTGCCCGATCTGCAAAAAACCTGCACCGTGACCGCCGTCACGGTGACCATCAACGGCGTCGCCAAAAGCGCCAGCCTGCCCATCGTGCGCTTTGCCGTTGACGCCGACACGCTGCTGGGGCCGGGCACCTTGACCGTCACCAACTGATGAAAGCAGCCACGCCAATCCGACCGCGCGTACAAGCAGGCGTGAGCCTGATCAGCTTGATGGTGGGGATGGCGATCTCGATGTTTGCCGTGCTGGGAGCGCTGGCGCTGTATCGCAGCACCACCCAAACGGTGTTCGGCGATGGCGGCCTGGTGCGCAGTTCGCTGCAAGACGGCCAACTGGCCTCGGGCCTGCTGAGCGCACAGATTACCCTGCAAGGTGCCGGATACGGCATCACCACGCCGGCCACCGGCACGCACATGCTGCTGCTATCGAATGCCTTGTTGAACCCCGACACCTTGGTGCTCAGCGGCACGGTCGTCGCCATCAATGCCACGGCCAAATCCGGCAACGCGCTGGTCTGGATCAGCAACCCGGGCTTGTCGGCCAACAGCGCCGACTATCGTTGCCTGGGCTTGGTGTCGGACACCAGCACCAAGGCGCTGTACATGATTCAGTCCAGCGGGGCCTGCTCTCCATTGACAACGCAATGGAGCACCATCACCTGGTTGCGCCGCACCCTGGTGGACGCCAATGTGCAGGCGCAAGCCGTCACCTTGAGCGCTCAAAATGCGAGCAATTGCTGGCCCTATGGCGCGGTGCCCAAGACCATCAGCAGCTTCGACCCGCCGGCCGCGTCGGTGATGGTCAAGCTGGGCTATAGCGGCAGCGTGACCGGCGCCAGCAACACCTACACCAGCTGCCTGGCCAACCTGAGTTCTTGATCATGCTTTGCGCCGAACGCTCTCAAGCCCCCCGCCGTCGCCAGCGCGGCATCTCCTCGGTGCTGTTCATGCTGCTGAGCGGTATGTCGCTGGGCGCAATGGTGTTCGGAGCAATCTACTATGTGCGCGGTTTGCAAGCGCAGTCGGTGACGGTGCACGCGCTGACGCAAGCGCAATTGAAGGCCTGGAGTGGCGCCGAGGCGGTGCGCCAACACCTGTATCAACTCGGCGCTGCCGAGGCCGCCAAGCTGACGGCAAACCAGGCCGTGTCGTTCACGGCCCTGAGCGGCATCACGGCCACGGTGGTGGATGTCTTGGCGGCTGACTCGGTCAATTGCGGCGGCGGCACCCGTGTCGGTTTCAACATCACCGGCAGCAGCGGCGGCGCCAATGCGCTGTTGGCCGCGACCTTTTGTGCCAAGGGCAATGGCGGAACGCCGGCCGGCACCGGCAAGATACCGGCCATCAATATCAAAGGCAATCTGCAGCTGGGCGGCGACCTGAAGGTGCAAGGCGATGCCCAGACCAAGGTGGTGGTCGACGGCACGGTCAATGGGTCCGGCAGCTTGACCGGCATCTCCAACCTCTATGCCACCGGTGACATCACCCTGGGCGGAGCAGTCGGTTTCGATGTCTTGTTTTCCGAAGGCAATATCAACCTCTCCGGCAGCGCCTTGTACAGCAGCGTGCAGTCGATGAAGAACGTTAGCCTATCTGGCACCGTCAGCGTTGCCAGCCTGACGGCCAACAGCGCGGTGACCCTGTCAAGCAACGCTGTCACCAGTTTGAATGCGATCGGCAATGTCACGACCGGCAGCGCCAAACTCGGCAGCTTGAAGTCCAAGGGCAATGTGGTCGGCAGCAATTTGGTCATCAGCGGCGATGCGCAGGTGGTGGGCAACTACACCGAGTCATCCGACGGCAGCGTGGGCAGCGGCAACTATGGAGGCAGCTTGAGCACACCGGGCTGGAACACAAAAGTCAAAATGACTCGCGTGGCCGGCTTGGTGGTCAACATCGCGCCGCTGACGGCCTCTACGGTGACCACGCCAGCGTTTGATGCCTTCCCCTACAAGGCCTTGGCCAACTATGTATTCGAGCGCGTCGGCAGCAGTACCAAGGTGACCGTCAACAACGTCAGCGGGATTCCCAATGCCACCTATTTTTTGGCCGGGACCGACGCCACGCAGGACTATCTATGCACGACCAGCAGCTATAGCGCGGCCACCTGTTTGGCAAGGATTTGCAAGGGCTATTCCGATTACAACAGCTGTTTCACTTACAGCAATGGCAAGTGGACGGTTGCCGGGACAACCATGGCCCCAGGCGTGATTTGGTTCGACGGCGATGTCGAAGCCGGCACCGGAACCTACTACAACAGCTGGATCGCCACCGGCAACATCAATACCGCCGGCACCAACTCCACCTATGCCGTCAATTACGCCGGTTATGCCAACACCTGCAACAACAGCGCTTTCCCAACGTTGGCACCGAGCAATTTCTGCAAGGCGAGTGACACCAGCAAGCTGCAGCCAATCGCGGCCGGCAATATCGCCTATGGCGCCGGAGGTCTGGTCGGCGCGGTCTACAAGGGCGGCAAGATCAACCTGTCGGCGTCAAACGACGTCTATGGGTCGGTCTTGGCCGGCGATGACTTGACCACCTCGGGCAGCACGGTCGTGCATGGCTATGTGTCCGCAGCCAACCTGGCCTCGATACCGAGCGGCAGCAGCTTGGGCGCCAGCACCTCGATCGACCTGCGCAATCTGCCCAGCGGCTTCGACCCCGGCAATACTGCAGCCACCGTCAGCGCGCCGCTGTCGGCCACCCTGCTCTGGTCACGCTACCGCTGAATTGGCAGCTGCTGCAGCAGCCGCTGCGGCTTCCCGCAATTTGTCCTTCTTGCTCTTGCGCAGGCCCTTGACACCGCCGGTGGCGGACGGTGCCGAGTCAAGATCGGTCGGCTCGAAGCCCGCGATTTGTTCGCGTACAACCCGCTGCGCCTGACGCTTTTCGATCAAGCGAAAATGCGCCTCGCCGTTGGCACTGTGACCGCTGACAAAGCTGATCGCCACGCCGCTCTGGCCGGCCCGACCGGTGCGGCCGATGCGGTGCGTGTAGTCAGACGCCGAGCGTGGCAGGTCGTAATTCAAGACCACCGGCAGGTCCGGAATATCCAGGCCGCGCGCCGCCACATCGGTGGCCACCAGCACCTGAATCTCGGAGTTCTTCAGCGCGGCCAGCACCTTGGTGCGTCCGCCCTGGCTCAACTCACCGTGCAAGGCCGCCGCCTTGATGCCTTGCTTCCAGAGCTTGTCCGAGACATGTTCGGTCGCGTATTTGGTCGCCACAAACACCAGCACCCGCGTCCAGCCTTCGCTCTCCAGTAAATGGCGCAGCAAGGGCGTGCGGCGGCTCTCGTCAACCTGAATCGAGCGCTGATGAATGGCGGCGGCCCGCTCGGGTTCGACCTCAATCGTGATGCGCTCCGGATTGTTCAGCAGCCCGTCGGCCAGCGCCTGCACCGCCGGCGCAAAAGTAGCCGAGAAGAACAGGTTTTGGCGGCCCTTGGGGCATAGCGCCAAAACCCGCTGCAACTCGTCGGCAAAGCCCATATCGAGCAAGCGATCGGCCTCGTCCAGCACCAGGGTCGTGACGGCCGACAGGCGCAGCGCATTGTTGTCAAGCAGATCGAGCAGGCGCCCGGGCGTGGCCACAACGATGTCGGCGCCGCCGCGCAAGGCCATCATCTGCGGGTTGATCGAGACGCCGCCGTAGACGGTGGCGACCTTGATCGGCGTCGGCAAATCCTGCGCCAGCGCCTGCAGCGCCTCGCCAATCTGCGCGGCCAATTCACGTGTCGGCACCAACACCAGGGCGCGGGTCTGACGCACGCCGGCGCCGCGTTGCAGCAGCAGGTTTTGCAGCAGCGGCAAGGCAAAGGCCGCGGTCTTGCCGGAGCCGGTCTGCGCCAGGCCCAGCACATCCTGACCACGCAAAATAAGCGGAATTGCGGCGGCTTGAATTGCGGTGGGGGCGTGATAGCCCTGCTCGCGCACCGCGCGTATGAGGGCGGGCGACAGGCCCAGCGTAGCAAATGACATGAACAGGCCTTGGGCGAGAAACAAGGCCGGATTTTAAGGCCCAGAGAATCGACTCAAAACAAAGCCTGCTGCTCGGCCGCCATTTGCCCCGTTGCTGCCGCCTCGATCGCCAACAACTTCTGCTTGGTCTGTGCGCCGCCAGGGGCCGAAAAGCCGCCGCTATAGCCATTCGATCCCAAGACCCGGTGGCAAGGCACGATGGGCGCAAAAGGGTTGTCTCCTTCGGCCCGGCCGACCGCTCGCGCGGCTCCCGGCTGGCCCAGCCGGCGTGCAATCTCGCCGTAAGTCATGGTCTGACCCAGCGGTATTTGCCGCGTGATCGCGTGCACGTTCAGATTGAACTCGGCCACCTCGCTCTGATCCAACTGCACATCCAGCAAGTCGGCCTGCGCCGTCGGATCGCCGGCCAGCAAACGCTGAATCGCATCGATGGCCCGCAAGACCTGAGCGTTAGGCTCCCCCTCAATGGCCGCTCGAAAGCGCACCCGCATGCGCTCGCGGGTCAGGCCGGCGTTCTCTTCCGGCAGTTGCGAACCCTTGATGCCCTGCTCGCTCCAGGCGATGCCGCAGCAGCCCAGGGCGGTATCGAAGCAGGCGAATTGCAACATGCTCAGACGGCGGTGGAAGCCTGCCGCAAGGCCTCGGTCTGTGCCTGATGTTCGGCCACATGCGCGGCAATGCCGGTGCGCGACTCGGTCGCCAGCCGCGCCACCGCCGCGGCCGCCATCGCCTTGTATTGATGGTCGGACCAAATCTGCCGCCAACGCCGCGAACCCGCCTGGCCATTCCACAGGCCCAGCGCATGACGCATCGCCTGCGACCAGGGCCGGCCGCTCGCCACTTGGGCTTCGAGATATTTCAGCCATTCGGCCTCGACCTGCTCACGACTTTGGGCAGGTCCGGCTGTGCCGAAGAAACGCTGGTCCCAGCCGGCCATCTGCCAAGGCTCGTGATAGGCCTGGCGGCCGACCATCACGCCGTCCACATGCTCGAGTTGAGCGGCGATCTCCTCGTCGGTCTTGACGCCGCCATTGAGCACTATGGTGAGTGCGGGGAAATCACGTTTCAGTTGATGCACCAACTCATAGCGCAGCGGCGGCAACTCGCGGTTCTCCTTCGGCGAGATGCCTTGCAGCCAGGCATTGCGGGCATGGACGATGAAGACCTCGCAACCCGATGCCGAGATCGCGCCGACAAAGTCGCGCACGAAGTCGTAGCTCTCGAGCCGGTCAATGCCGATGCGGTGCTTGATCGTGACCGGAATGCTGACCGCGTCCCGCATTGCCTTGATGCCGTCGGCCACCAGCGCCGGTTCGGCCATCAAGCAAGCGCCAAAGGCCCCGCGCTGCACCCGCTCGCTGGGGCAGCCGCAGTTCAGATTGACCTCGTCGTAACCCCATTGCTCGGCCAGCTTGGCGCAGGCGGCCAGATCGGCCGGCTCCGAGCCGCCGAGTTGCAGCGCGACCGGATGCTCCTCTGAATTGAAGTCGAGATGACGCGGCTGATCGCCATGCAGCAAGGCGCCGGTGGTCACCATCTCGGTGTAAAGCCGCGTCTTTTGCGTCAGCAAGCGATGAAAGTAGCGGCAATGCTTATCGGTCCAGTCGAGCATCGGCGCCACACTTAACCGCCAGGGCGACATTTTCGAGATAAGTTGTTGATTTTCTTTGATTTCCATGTCTTTACGGACTATTGACGGGTTGTATTCTGGGGCATTTCCGGGGGTTTAAACGCTACTAGTGGAACTGTTCGGTCCAACTAGACCTATCGGCATGCGCCGGTGTTGGAGCAGCGGGTGCAGGCTTCCTTGATTGACACCGGGGCGTGTGAGCGCAACGTTCGGCGCATGCGTCGCGAAAAGGAACGCCGCCGAGTGGCCTTGCTGGAGGCCGTGGCCAGCCATCTTCCACATGACGCAGAGCTCAGCGGTACGGCGGCTGGATTGCATCTGCTGCTGCGGCTGCCCTCGCATAGTCCCCATGACGATTTGGCATGGGTGGCGGCTGCCCGTGCGCTTGGCGTGGGCATCTACCCAGTTTCACCTTTGTTCATCAGCGCATCTTCCCAGCTGCATCCCCGTTCAGGCGGGTTTATTCTGGGCGACGCAAGTCTGACGGTCGATCAGATTCGGCAGGGCATACAGATTCTTGGAATCTTGATTGCCAAAAGCGACCCTATGGTTGTTTTGCCAGGGCTCCGTTTGCAGCGAGCCGGCCGCAAGACCGTATGCCCGCGGTGATATTCCGACATCAGCCTACGACAGCTCTTTGCAGTACGACAAGGCGATCGGGTGCTTGTGTTCAGGTTATTGTCCGCTGGCAAATTGAGTCAAGTTGTCTCCCGTCATGCGATATCGCACCCACTCACTTTGCGGCTTAGCCCCGAGCGACTGGTAGAACTCGATGGCGGGCTCGTTCCAGTCCAGTACGCTCCACTCCAGGCGTCCGCAGTCGCTGTCTACGGCGATTTTGGCCAATTGGCGTAACAAGGCCTTGCCCGCACCCACACCGCGGTGGCTCGGCGAGATGTACAAATCTTCCAGGTACATGCCCTGACGCCCAAGCCAGGTGGAATAGCTCAAAAAATAGACCGCATAACCGATGGCTCTGCCGTCCTGCTCGCACATCAATGCGCGAGCAGGCGAGTCCTTGGCAAAAAGGCTCTGAGCAACGTTTGCCACACTGGCAATCACCTCGTGCTCCGCTTTTTCATAAATGGCCAATTCCACGATGAAGGCATGAATGGCGGCGGCATCAGCCTCTTGAGCGGGTCGAATCACGAGCGTCACGTTGAATCCAATGGTCAGTTGACGGAACAAAGTCGTTCCAGCTACCGATGGTAGGGGCGCCCTTAAAATGCATCAAGTGCATTTATCTCAGGACTATATGAACAATGTTCATCTTGACCTCAAGCGCATCGACCTCAACCTGTTGCAGTTGTTCAACGCGCTGTACAAGCATGGCTCGGTGAGCGGCGCAGCCTATGAGCTCGCCATGAGCCCTTCAGCATTCAGCCATGGCTTGACCCGCTTGCGGACAAGCCTCAATGACGTGCTATTTGTACGCCGAGGAGCGCAGATGGTGCCTACCGCGAAGTCGATCGAGATCGCCGACACCATCTCCTTGGCGCTCAAATTACTGAGTGAAACGCTGCAGCGCGCCGGGCCGTTTGACCCTCGGGTGAGCAGCAGAAATTTCATCTTCACAGCGACCGACTTCACCGCGTTTGCGGTGCTGCCCCGCTGCATCGCAGCCATCGAGAAAGTTGCCCCTCAGGTCAGCACACGTATTCGCTACGCCGACCACAGCATCCCGGTGGAGGAACTGCGTACCGGCAAGGTCGACTTTTCGATTGGTTACACCATGCTGACCAGTGAAACTCCGCCCGACATCCAGGCGGATGACTGGTTCACCGATCGGTACGTGGTGATCACCAGAAAAGGCCATCCGGCATGCTCCCAGGGTTTGAGCCTGGAGACCTATCTGGCCGCCAAGCATGTGGTCGTTACTCCGTGGAACCATGCGCGTGGCGAAATCGATCAGTTGCTCGAGGACTTGAACTTGAAACGCCATGTTGCGGTGTATTTGCCCACGGTACTGGCGGCGCCCTTCATCGTCGGCAGCAGCGAGATGTTGATGACCCTGCCCCGCCTAGCCGCCACCACCTTGGCTCAAGCCGCGGAGATCCAAATTCATGAGCCGCCATTTCATATCCCTGACTATTGCATCAAGCTCTTCAGTCACAGCAACTACGCCCAATCCGACGCGCATGTGTGGATGGCTAAAACCTTGCTGGGCACAACGTTTCTCTGAAGACATCCCATCTGAATCTACGCTATTTTTTTCTCAAAGGAACAGTATCGGGCCAGGCCT
This sequence comes from Roseateles oligotrophus, assembly GCF_025717515.1. Lineage (GTDB taxonomy): Bacteria > Pseudomonadota > Gammaproteobacteria > Burkholderiales > Burkholderiaceae_C > Paucibacter_A > Paucibacter_A oligotrophus. The sequence continues at coordinate 268,967 of NZ_JAJIRN010000005.1, read as the reverse complement.
TGAACCTGAAGGGCAGGTCTATTCCTTGGGCAGTTTTTTCGCCAGCGAACTTCCGCTTCGGGCACAGCGTTGCCTCGCAATCATTGACCCCGAATCGTACCGGCGCGCTAGGCCGATAGTTCGAGCAGGCACCGCACAGCTGGCGTCCGGTTCGCCGTCGTTTTGGTCAACGGCGGCTTACTGGCGGTGATGCGGCCTCACGCACCCGGCCAGCTCCTGTCATTCGGATGCGCAGAGTAAGCGGCATAAGGGCGCACTAAACAGTCCCAGCTCTGGCGGAAGCCACGGCGCGCGTTTTCTCGACGCCATTGAAGAGAAGTTCAATACGCCGGGACCGAAACCGTCTGATCAGTTCAAGAAGAAAACCCACAAGACCGCGCCCGCCCCTGGCCTGATCAGTACCAGCCGTCGGGCAGCGTCGCTGCCAGGTAGGCGGGCGCAAAAGGGCTGCCGGTCAACATGCAGTTCACCCAGGCATCGCGTTCGGCCTTGATCACCAGTTCCTCCCACACGCAGCTTGACAGGGGTCGCGGCTCGGCCGCGAACTCCCGACCGGCGCAGTCGTGCGGGAGTGAGGAAAGCAACTGGCAGCGTATATCACCATGAGCCCACCAGTTGAGCAAAAGCCAGGTGGTTTGACTGCCCTCATGCACAATGACAAAACCCAGGCCATGGTGCTCACCGGCCTGTTCGATATCTGACAAACGTTGTTCGACATGCCTGCGAGCAGCCTGCCAGGTGGTCTGGGCAATCTCGCCTGCGTCAGTTTTGATGCCCGACACCTTGAGTTGCAGGCCGTTGACTGACCATCTGCCTTGCTGGAAGAACCGGCGCGGCTGATACCGGGGAAACTGCTGCTGCGTGGTCACGGCCGGGCCTTCCGCGCCCGCTGTGCTGGCCGTCAACCGGGCGGCGCTGACCTTGCGATACGAGTCCTTCAGAACAAGCCGGCCGTCGCGAAAACGCAGCAGATCGCAGCCCAGTTGCATGTCCTCGGTGCCATCCGCGCGCTTGAAACGATAGCGCCACAGCAAGTGGCCGGCATCGCCGTCGATCTTGCATTCCAGGATATCGACCTCGGCACCTTGATCATGGGCAAACATGGCCGCCAGCCCCTGACGCAGCTCCGCAGGGCTGCTCCAGCGGGAGCCCGGCTCTGGGCCGACCGACGCCTGATAGACGAAGTCAGGATGAGCGGCCAGCAGCACCGCCTCGGGATCGCGAGTTGACCAGGCCGACAGGAATCGTTCCAGTCCTTGGTGATTGATGGCTTGAATGTCAGTTGGCATCTATCTGCATGTTCCAGTTTTGGAGTTTGGAGCATAGGTTCACATCGGCTTATTGGTAATGCCAATCTGGCGATATTGATAAGGCCAATCAGTGTGCAAAGCACCCAAGCCGTCAAACTGGCCGCGGCTGGCAAGGTCGAGCCAAGTTTCGTAATGCTCGGCCACCGTCCGGTAGCGCAAGATTTGCTCTGGATGCCAAGGGTTGTAAAGCCTAGCCGTGGGTTCGGTAGATGTGCTTGGCTCGGCTTGTTTGCCAGCTTGTCTGTCCGTCACCGCCCGCTGATGCTGGCGAGGATAGGGATGCTACAACCCCTGCCGGCGCGCTGAGATGGTATGCATGAGGCAGAGTCATCAAAGACGCGCGCCTTGATACACAGCATCCGAGTGGATTGATGTATCGGGCTGGAACGGGCCGTTGGCAAAGTTGCACGGCGACTGAATACCCGGTATGGGCACGTTGCCACTACTGACGACCACAGAACGACCGGCTCCGTTGAGTGTGAAGGCTGTCATTGAAACTGGATTGGTTCCACTGAAGTCGCATCCACTCTGGCCGACTGCTAGGTCCGTCGCAGCAACTGTGACGCCGGGCGAGTAGCTCCTTTGGCGCGGTTCCGCCAAGCCCTTGATTCATATTGCCTCCCAGAGCAACTATTTCGGCGGCCTACGCTTGAGCTTAGTCAGTTGCGCCGAGCGGCCGATGCAACTACCTGCTGCATCGGTGCCCTGCGGAGAACCGCCGGTGCAACAAAGTCCCCCTCCGGTCGATCAACCTTGAAGTGTTGTCTACGACGCGCTTTTTTGTGCACAGCTCCAGTCGAGCATAGGCGCGACCCAAAGCCGCCAAGGACTGTGATTACTCAACAACAACTTATCGCTCATTTCAGACCGCAAATTCTCAGATCAATTCGCCAGAGACCGCGCTTGTGGACATGCAGTTCATGCTGGCACAGGCGGTCGGGGCGGCAATTATCCCGCGCCGGCAAGGAGCTTGTGGCTGATCTGGGAGCTTGGCCTAGTCTTTGGCTTTGGCTTTGGCTTTGGCTTTGGCGGCGCCAAACCAGCCGCTGCGCAGAGCCAGCCTCAAGCGTCCAAGCGGGGACTGCACCGCGCAGAACACATCCGCCGCCGCACTGGCCTCGTCCAGCAGCGCCGGGTCATCGATCCAGACCGGGGCATGCAAGAGGCCGACCGGCGCGCTGGCCAGAATCTGCTGCCATTCGGGTCGCAAGGCATACCACTGGCTGCGGCTGCGTGGGCGCATGCCAATCCAGCTGCGCGCGCCCCGCGCAACATCGATCAGCCCGGCCGCTCCGGCCCAGACGCGGCCCAGCCTGCTGCCCTCCCGGTTCGGGCAATGCAGCAGGCTGAACTGCGGCTCCAGACTCAGCTGATGGCGCCCGCTGACCACCGGCCGCAAAAGCCAAGCCTTCGAGCGCCCGCTCCAGCGGCACAGGCCGAGGTGCAGCGCCAACAGCGGCCACAACAGCAGCAAGGCCAGGCCCGCCAGCGCGCGGCCCATCAGACGCCCCGCGTGCTGACGGCGTTTGTCGGCTGTCAGACTCAGCAACAAGGCATCGGCGGCGGCCGGCGAGGCATCCACATCCAACAGCACATGGCGCACGCGCGAACCATTGACCACGCTATGCGCCAGGTCCAGCTCGGCACCCACATAGGTTTGCGGCAAAAGCAGGCTGTGCTCGACGCTTGAGCCCCTGGAGACGATGACATCGCGGCTCAGCACCACATGGGGCCCGACCTTGGCGCCGGCCTCGACCACGCAGCCCGGCCCGATCAAGACCGGGCCTATCATGGTGGCCGAGGGATGCACACGGGCCGTCGGGCTCATGGCGCCCCAGCGATGCCGCAGCCAGGCGGCCGGCACCCGCTGCAGGTCACGCTCGCCATCGCCGAATTGCGCCTGCAACAGCGCTTTGGCCGAGTCCAGCCATACCGAGACTTCACAACCCATCAGCGGCGGTACGCCCGCTGCCAGCAAGGCTTGGTACAAAGCGGCGCTGTCCAGATCCTCGGGCAAACCGCCCAGCTGCCTGGGCGTCACACAGGCCCAGCTCGACCAACGCGAACCCTGCAATTCATCGGCCTGCACGCTGACCGCATTCAGACAAGACAAGCGCATCAAGTCGCGCGTGGCCAGCGCCACATCGGCATGCCCGATCAAGATCCGGCGCGCGCCCTTGGCGGCCAGGCCGGCCAAGATGCCGTAGGGCCGGCCGGGGTCCTTGGCCAGATGCCAATGCAGCGTCAGCCCCCAGCGCTCGCCGTCGCCGAGCAGACCGCGCAGCAATTCAGGTCGATCGCTGACCACCAGGTCGACATCGGTAACGGCCGCTTGCGAGAGCTGATCCATCAGATGCTCGATGATGCTTTGGCAGCCCAGCGGCAGCGCCGCTGCGGGGTGATCCGCCGGCAACGGCAGATCACTCGGTACCCGCCGATTGGCAAACAACACCGCGCGCAAGCCTGGCCTTTGGGCTTCGATGGCCGGTCCGCTTGCATGCGGCGGCTCAATATCGCCCGCCGGCTGCCGCAGGCCCAGTCGCTGCAGCATCACCCGCGCCAGAAAGCTGAAGTTGCCGATCAGATAACGCCTCCACATCCGGCCCGGCTCCTGCATCAGGCGGTAGACCCATTCAAGCCCGGTCTCACGCATCCACTGCGGTGCCCGGGCAATACGGCCCGAGGCAAAGTCGAACAAGCCCCCCACGCCCATCGCCACCTTCACGCCGAGCTGGGGCAAATAGCGGTCGATGAACAGGTCTTGCGCCGGCACGCCGCGCGCCACCAGCAGCAAGTCGGCCGCCGTAGCGCGCACCTCGGCGGCCACGGCGCCCTCCTCGGCCACCGTAAAGAAGCCGTGGCGCAGGCCGGCCACCCGCAAACCCGGCCAGTTCTTGGCGATCTCGGCCGCCACCGCCTCGGCCACGCCGGGCTGCCCACCCAGCAGAAAAACGCTGGACCGGCGCGCCTCCAGCATCGAACACAGACGCGGAAACAAGTCGGTGCCGTTGACGTTTTGCTTCAGCGGGGTGCCGAGCAGATCACTGCCGATCTTGATGCCGATGCCGTCGGGCAAGACCAGCCCGGCACGCGCCAGCGTGCGCCGATAACCCCGATGTCCGGCGGCGATATTGACGCAGGCCGGATTGACAAAACTGACCTGCTGCGCCGTGCCGCCATCCAGCATGTCACGCACCCTCGACAAGGCCTCGTTCATCGTCACGTTGTCGAACACCACATCACCGACCTGCACCCGCGCCGGCTTGAGGCCGCGGCGCGCCGGCAGCGCCGCCACCAAGGCGCCGCGCAGCAGCAAGCCCAGATCATGGCGCGGTCCGCGCTGCGCCAGGTACTGCGCATCTGCATCCGCCTCGCTGCCGAAGTCCACGGCGGTGTGGCGGCGTATGAACCAGGGGTTGATCAGCCCGGGACGCAGCCCGGCCAAGGCGGCGGGAAGTTCCTCCCCGCTACTTCGCAGCCGCGGCCCCACCCAGGCCATCTGACCACGCAGGATATGCCACAGCACCGGCCAATCAGCGGCGCCCAAGCCGGCCAGCGCTCGCCCCAGCAAGCCCTTGGGCAGCATCAGGCCAAGGCGCTCGAAAGGCTGGCCATGCACGCCAAGCACGGCCTCGCGACGCGGCCGCCCCAAGGCCCAGGCCAGCAGCAGCGGCAGCGCCAGGAGCAGCAACAGCAGGCCCGCCAGCGCCACATCGGTCAGCCTCAGCAAGGCCTGCCCGCCAGGCTTGACTTGCCTGCTCGCAAGCGGTCCATCGGTCTCGGATATCCAGGTGCTCATCTTGTTTCTCCTCGGTGTCTGACGAGCTTCAGTACGCGCCGCGGCCACGAATGACCGCCGGCAAGGTCTTCAGAATCAGCTTGATATCCGCCCACAAGGAGGCTTGCTGGATGTAGTCAAGATCCATCTGCACCTGCTGCGGGAACGGCACCTCGGAGCGGCCATTGACCTGCCAGATGCAGGTCAGACCGGGCGTCACCGTCAAGCGCTGACGCTCGCGCAAGGTGTAGCGCGCCACCTCGCTGACCAAGGGTGGGCGCGGCCCGACCAAAGTCATGTGACCACAGAGCACGCACCACAGCTGCGGCAACTCATCAATGCTGAAACGCCGCAGCCAGCGGCCCACCGGAGTGATGCGCGGGTCGCGCGCCATCTTGAAGGTCACGCCGCTGGCACCATGCTGGTTGGCCGCCAGCAACTGCGCACGCGTCGCCTCGGCGTCCACCCGCATCGAGCGGAACTTGGGGAAGTTGAATATCCGCCCATGGCGCCCCACGCGGGTCTGCCAGAACAGCACCGGCCCGCCATCGCAGCAGCAAATCGCCAGCGCGACCAATAGCAGCAAGGGCGTCAACAAGAGCAGCGCCGGCAGCACCAGCAGCAGATCCAGCCCGCGCTTGGCTGCGGCCGGGCCTTGCACAAGCAGCCGCCAGGCCCACAAAGCCCGGCGGGCGCGCCAGCGGTTGATGCGAGGATTTGACAAGGCGGGAGTGGTAGACATGGCGGACTCCAAAATGCAATGGAGCCCATTACAGGGCGGCGGGCCGCTCAAGTTGTGGCAGCTTTGTCAAATCAAGGCCTTGTCGGCACATCAGCGACTCAAAGCCAGCCATCGATCCCTAGAATCGACTCACCCCACAAAAGTTGCCGGCATGTTTCTCGAAATCCTGATCGTTGACGACATTTTCGAATCGCGCCACGAGTTGGCCGAGCAAGTCACGGCACTTGGCCACCGGGTGAGCCTGGCCGATAGCGGCATGGCGGCGCTGGCCTTGCTGCAGCACCGACTGCCGGACCTGGTGTTGCTCGACCTGCTAATGCCTGAGCTGGACGGCTTCGAGGTCACAAGGCGCTTGCGCGAGCTGACCGGGCGCCACTGGGTGCCGGTGATCGCCACCTCGGGCCTGCAAGGCGAGGAGCATGTGATTCAGGCGCTGAAGAGCGGCGCCGATGACTACCTCAGCCGCCCGGTCAACCCGCATTTGCTGGAGGCCAAGCTGCGCCATTACGGCGCGGTGCTGGCCTTGCAGTCAAGGCTGGCCAGGCGCGCGCAGCGCGAGCGCGATATTCTGGACAATATCCTGGACCCCGTGCTAACGCTAAATGCCAGCGGCAATATCGAGGAGTGCAACCGCAGCGCGCTTGGTTTGCTGCGCCAAGACGGCCAGCCTTTGCGCTTGGGCGACGCATGCCTCGCGGTTTTGGGCCTCGATCTGCCCGCCTTGCTGGCCCAGCCCGAGTGCCAGTTGCGCGCTGCCGACGGCACGCTGCGCCCGTTCGAGCTGGGTCTGAGCGAATGGCGCGAGGCGTTGCATGTGCATTACACGGTGGTGCTGCACGACTTGAGCGCGCAGCGCCAGGTCGAGCGCATGAAGGACGAGTTTTTGGCCACGGTCAGCCACGAACTGCGCACACCATTGACCTCGGTCTTGGGCGCCTTGGGCCTGCTCGCGGGCGGTGCCGCCGGTGCCTTACCTGCTCCGGCGCTGGCCCTGGCCCAAGTGGCGCAGCGCAATGGTGAGCGGCTGAGCGGTTTGATCGACGATGTCCTGGACCTCACCAAGCTGGAGGGTGACCGTCTGCAGCTTTACCTGCGGCCCCAGCCGCTCTACCCCTTGTTGCGCGAGGCGCTGGCCGCCAACCAAGGTTATGCCGACCGGGCCGGGGTGCGGCTGCTGCACGGCATCCCTGAACAAGAGGCCGGGCCCGAACTGCGCCTTGACGGCGAGCGTTTTTTGCAGCTGATGGCCAATTTGCTGTCCAACGCGATCAAGCATTCGCCGCCCGGCGAGGCGGTGCGCCTAATTGTCAGCGTCGACGCATATTGCGCCCGCATCAGCGTGCGCGACCGCGGCCCCGGCATCGCACCGGCCTTTCGCGCCCGCATGTTCGAGAAGTTCTCGCAGGCCGATGGCAGCGACCGGCGCGCCCAAGGCGGCACCGGCCTTGGGCTCTACATCAGCCGCCTGCTGGTGGAGCGCATGGGCGGGCGCATCAGCGCCGATGAGCCGCAAGACGCCGGCAGCGGTGCCTGCTTCAGCGTGGAATTCGAGTTGGCCGGCCGCGCTCAAACTGAAGTAACGGCGCTACCCCGGATACTGCATATCGATGCCGACCTGGAGATCCGCGAGCGCGTGCAACGCTGGCTGAGCCCGGTAGCGCTGGTGGACAGCGCGGCCCATCTCGGCCAAGCCGACGCGCTGCTGGCCTTGCATGCGGACACACCCTACCGCCTACTGATCGGCAGCCCGCAGGACCAAGGCGCCGCGTTGGCGTTTTGCGCCGGCCTGCGGCGTCTGGCCCAAGGCCGGCCGGCCATGCTCTATGGTGATTCGGTCGACCAGGCCTTTTGCAAAGAGGCCGGTCTGCCCTGGTTGAGCCCGGCGCGCAGCGGCCCGGCCGAGTTGCTTGCTATGGTGCAGCAATTGATGAAGCCGGCAGCCTCCCAACAAGCCAAGGAGCAAGCAAAGCCATGAACGAGTTGCAACGCGTGATGTGTGTCGACGATGACCCGGACATCCGCATGATTCTCGAGTTCAGCCTCGGCACGGTCGGGGGCTACCAGGTCAAGGCCTGTGCGGGCGGGCGTGCTGCCTTGGCGGCGGTGGCCGAATTCAAACCGCAGCTGGTGCTGCTGGACGTGATGATGCCCGAGTTGAGCGGGCCCGAAACCCTGGCCGCGCTGCGCGAATTGCCGCTGATGAAGGGCGTGCCCATCGTGTTCTTGACGGCCAAGGCCATGCCCGACGAGCTGGAACAGTTGCTGGGCCACGGTGCCACCGGGCTGATCGTCAAGCCCTTTGATCCGATGCGCTTGCCGGCCGACATCCTGCCTTTTTGGGAGCATGGCCGTGGCTGAATCCCGCATGCCCAACCGTGACCCGCAGACCGAGGGCTTATCAGACGCGGCGGTGGCCGCCTTTGGTCAATTGCGGCAGCGCTTTGTGGCCGGCTTGCCCGAGCGCTGGCAGGAGATCGCGGCCGCACCGGCGCCCTTGCAGCAAGCCGCCCTGCACCGCCTGGCCGGCGCCGCCGGCAGCTATGGCCTGCCCGCGCTGGGTGAGGCCGCCAAAAAAGCCGAGCTGAGCCTGGAGCAGGGCCGCTTGCCCGACCTGGAGCCGGCACTGCAGGAGCTCGAGCGAATGATCGCCGCCGCAAGCGTCACAAATCCGTGACACTCCTGCGGCCCAATCGCGTTTCAATTCAACCATCGAATCCCCACCTCACAGGAGTGCAGCATGGAACTCAATGGTCGTATCGAAGGTCCCAATGTGCTGGTCATCGAACTGCGCGAGGACAACCTGGATGCCAGCAATGTGCGCGAGTTCCGCGACGCGGCGCAATCGCTGATGCTGGAACACAGCCATGTGGTGCTGGACATGTCGGGCGTCAAGTTCGTCGACAGCTCCGGCCTAGGCGCCTTGATTTCCTGCCTGCGCCAACTCAACGGCAGGCGCGGTGATTTCAGGCTTTGCGAGATGTCGCGCACGGTGCGGGCGCTGTTCGAGCTGATGCGCATGCACCGGGTTTTCAATATCCACGACACCCGCTCCGACGCCGTCGCCAGCTTCAGTTAGGCGCCCGCCACCCATCGTCAAACCCAGCCACCGCCGGCGCTCTCAAACAGCGCCGAGGCGAGCCGCCGCATTGCCCGAAAGGACCATCATGAACCTCTGCGAATATCTGAGCGAAGCGCTGGTGATAGGCAACGGAGCGGCGCTGCCCTGCCCGGCCTTGACGGGCCTGCTCAGCCTGGGCGTGCACAGCCGCTGGGCCGATGCGGATGAGGACAGCGGCGCGCGCCGACAGCTGGCTCAAGCCAGCCGGGACGCCGAGTTGAGCGGCGCGCCGGGCTTGCTGCTGCTGAGCGCCGATCTGCCGGCCGATGCGGCCCTCGGTCGGCATGACGACGCCTTGATCGAAGGCCTGGAAAACTCGGCCTGGGACTTGCTCTATCTGGCGCATGACGAAGGGCAGTTGGATGCCCGCTCGGCGCGGCGGCCGCTGTGGGTGCCTTGTGACAGCCCGCCGGCCGGTGTGCGCGCGCTCGGCCTGAGCCTGCCGCTGCTGCGCCGTGTGCTGGCACAAACGCTTGACCTGGGGCCGGCCGCCAGCCTGCGCGCCGGCCATTGGCTGGGCTTGCTCGGCTGGCAAGCGAGCCGGCTATGCCGGGACGGCAGCGCGCTGGCCAAATGGCCGGCCCGCATCCACGCCGCCCATCAGACGCCGCGCGGCGCGGCCCTCGGAGCACGCTGATGAACAATGCGGCCGCCGCCCTGCCCCTGCCCAATGTGCCGGCCCTGCTGGCCGGACGGGGCATCAAGCCCTTGAGCAGCCTGTTGGCTCATCGCGGCTTGGCGCTGGCGGCCTTTGTCGTGACCTTGCTGGCCGGCCTGCCGATGGCCTGGGTCAAGGGCGAGGCGCATTACTTGGCCGAGGCCTCGATCCAGATTGCACCGCGCTATATGCGCAATCTGCGTGAAGACCAGGAGCTGGACTTTCAATCAAACAGCCAATACCGCCAGTTCGTCGAGCACCAGCGTCAAAGCATCGGCCGCCACGATGTGCTGCGCGACGCGCTGCTGCGCGTGGGCGAGCAGCGCAAGCAGTGGCAGGGCCCCAAAGACAGCGAGCGCGCCGCGGTTGAAAAGCTGCGCAAGCAACTGCAGGTCAGCGCCGTCTCCGACACCTATCTGATCCGGCTCAGCCTTGAGGGCGAGCAGCCTGCGGGCTTGGCCGAGATGGTCAATGCGGTCGCGGCCACCTTCATCGAGCGGATGAAGAGCGAGGAGATTTACGGCGCCGACGAACGCAGCCGCCACCTGCGCGCACGCGAAGGGGAGCTGGTCGAAAGCATCTCGACCAAGGTCGATCAGCGCGGCGAAATCGCCCGTGAGTTGAGCCTGACCACCTTCGCCGAGGGCACGCCCAATCCCTACGATCAATTGGTCGCCAGCCTGCGTGCCAAGCTGTCCGACGCGCGCCAGCGCCGTATGGATGCCGACGCGGCCTTGAGCGCCTTCATGCAGCGCGGCGACACCACCTTGGCCGCCCGTTCTGTGCAGGAAGCGGTGCTCAGCGATCCGGGCCTGAATGGTCTGAAGTCGGCGCTGAGCGCGCGCCGGGCCACCTTGCTGGTGCAGAAGTCCGGCCTGCGCGCCGACCACCCCGGCGCCGTGGCGGCCGAGCGCGAGTTGGCCGAAATCGAACTCGAATTGCAGGACCAGGGCGGCCGCCTCGATCGTGGCGTGCGCCTCAATATGCAAGCCCGCTTGCAAGGGTCGGCAGAACAGGCCGCCGCCGTGGAGCAGGGCTTGCGGGCCGAGCTGAGCGAACTTGAGCCCCAAGCCACCCGCTTCGCCAAGCTGTTTCAGGACGCGCAGACCCTGTCCTCCGACATCGGGCAAATGCGCGAGGAATTGAACAAGGTGCGCGAACGGGTCAACTTCCTCAGCATCGAAAGCAATTCCTTCGGCTTCCTGCGTCTGGTCACACCGGCCCTGTTGCCCGAGCTGCCCTTCGGACCGGGCCGCAAGAAGCTGCTGCTGATGGTGCTGCTCGCCGCCTGCGCGGCAGGCCTGATTGCGCCGATCTTGCGCGATATGCTGGATCGCCGCGTGCGCACCGTCAACGATGCGCAGCGCCTGATGGGCATGGCACCGGCCGGCTGGCAACTGCAACGCGAAGGCCTGGCCAGCCAGGTGTTTGCCGACGAGCAATTGCGCCGTTTGGCAGCCGCGCTGATCCGCAGCCGCGAGCGCGGCGAAGCTTCCACAAACCAGCTCGCACAAGGCATTTTCGGCCTGAGCGCTTGCAAGCCCGGCGCCGGCACCAGCACCCTGGTGCTGGAGCTGGCCAACACCTTGCGCACGCTGGGCTTCAAGGTCTTGACGGTCGAGGCCAACGGCTTCTCGCGCGACGCCCGCTTTGCCAGCGAGCGGCCCGGCCTGCAGGAGCTGCTGCGCGATCAGGCCAAGGGCAGCGAGGTGATCGCGCCGGCCTGCGCCGATCTGCCGCCACGCGTTTCGGTCGGCGGGCATGGTCGCGTGGCACTCGAGCGCCTCGACATGCTCGGCGCCCAGCTGCGGCAATGGGCGGCAGATGCCGACTTTGTGCTGGTCGATATGCCGCCGCTGCTGGTCAGTGCCGATGCCGAATTACTGGTGCGCACCGTCGGTCAGGTGTTGCTGGTGATCGAGGCCGGCGCCGTCACCACCGGCGAGGTGCAACGCGCCCGCCGGCTGCTGCAAACGCTGGACCCGCAAGCGGTCGGCTGGCTTGTCAACCGGGTAGAGGCCTTCACAGGCGGCGGCTATCTGCACGATTTGATGATCGAGTCGGTCACCGGCCGGCGCGCCGACACCTTCTTTTCGACCCCCCAGTGGCGACTCGCTTTGTCGACCTGGTGGCTGCGCACCAGCAACAAACTGAAAGCAAGGAGCTCCGTATGAACGCCGATCTTCTGCAGGTCTTTGACCGCATCTGCATCATCAATCTGCCCGAACGGCGTGACCGCCGCGAGGCCGTCATCGACGAGTTCGCGAGGCTGGGACTCAAGGTCGACGGCCAGCGCGTGCGCTTCGTCAACGGCATCCGGCCCAGCCACGCCGCCGGCTTCCCCAATATCGGCGCCCATGGCTGCTTTCTCAGCCATCTGCAGATCCTGCTGGCGGCGCAGGCCGACGGCGTGCAGCGGCTGCTGGTGCTGGAAGACGATGTGATGTTCATGCCACACAAGGGCGACAGCAGCGCGCTGCTGCCGGCGCTGCAAGGCGATGCCTGGCATATTGCCTACCCCGGCCATGTGCAGGAAGCTGAGGCCGGGCCGCTGCGCTGGGTGCTGACCCAGGCGCCGCTGGTCTGCGCGCATTGCTACGCGCTGCACGCCCAGGCGCTGCCGCTGGCGATTGCCCATTTGCAGGCCTGCTTGTCGCGCCCCAGCGGCCACCCGCTCGGCAGCCCGATGCATTACGACGGCGCCTTGACCCTGCTGCGCCGCCAGCATCCCGAACTCAGAACCCTGCTGGCCAGCCGCTCGCTGGCCGGCCAGCGCAGCTCGCGCAGCGACATCATCGGCCCGTCCTGGCTGGACAACATTCCGATCCCGAACCTGGCCCCGCTGGCAAGGGCCATGCGCAACGGCTGGCGGCGCCTTGCCGCCGGCTTCTGACACCCCAAGGAGACTGCCATGTATGAGGACAAGCAAGCCTGGTATTTCAACTTCGTGCGGCGCGACATCGAGACGCTGCTGCCGGCCCGCGCCGAGCGCGTGCTGGAGATCGGCTGCGCGGCCGGCGCCACGCTGAACTGGCTGAAGGAGAGCGGCCGCGCCGGCCACACCACCGGCATCGAGCCGATGGCGGACGCGGCGAGCGTGGCACGCGGCCGCGTCGACCGGGTGCTGGAAGGCCCGGCCGAGGCCTTGCTGTCGCAGCTGCCGGCCGAGAGCTTCGATCTGGTGCTCTGCCTCGACGTGCTCGAGCATCTGGTCGACCCCTGGGTCGTGATGCAGCAGCTGCGCGGCCTCGTGCGCGCCGGCGGCACCGTCATCGTCAGCCTGCCTAATGTCAGAAACCATCGGGTCGTGCTGCCGCTGCTGCTGGCCGGACGCTTCGAGTACCAGGAGGCCGGCATCATGGACCGCACCCATCTGCGCTTCTTCAGCCGCCAGGGCGCGCTGGATCTGCTGGAACATGCGGGCTTCAAGGTCACGGCCGAGGCCAGCACCGGTCTGCGCCGAGGTGACCGCGACTTCTGGCGCAATCTGTTCACCGGCGGCCTGCTGGCACCGCTCTTCATCAGCCAACATCTGTTGCGCGGCATCCGCAGCGCCGCTTGACCGGCCAAGGCCGCACAAGGAGACCACCATGCTGCCCTGGATCGACGCCATGCGAGGCCTCGCTATTCTGATGGTCTTGGCCAACCATGTGGCCTTGCAAGTGCCGGGCTTGTCCGGCCCCCTCCGGGCGCTGGCCAGCTTTGGGCAGATGGGCGTGCAGCTGTTCTTCGTCGCCTCGGCCTACACGCTGTGCCTGTCCTGGCAGCAACGCCGGGGCAACGAGCGGCGGCCGCTGTTGTCCTTCTTGCTGCGCCGCTTCTTTCGCATCGCCCCGCTCTACTGGTTCGCGATTGCCTTGTTCTTTGGCCTCGGCCTGCTCTTGGCCGAACAACAGACGGGCTCGCCCTACAACTGGGCGAATATCTGGGCCAATGTCTTCTTTGTCCATGGCCTGCTGCCGGCGGCGCAGAACTCGGTCGTGCCCGGCGGCTGGTCGATCGGCGTCGAGATGGTTTTCTATCTGCTCTTCCCGGCCCTGTTGGCGCTGCACTTGCGCTTGCTTCCCACGCTGGGCCGCTGGACCGGCCCGCTGCTGGTGGCGATTGCCTGCGGGCTGAATCTGCTCTGGCAAACCGGCAGCGTTGGCAATAACAGCGCGGCCTACTTTCACCCGATCAATCAGATCGCGGTCTTTCTGATCGGCCTGAGCTGGTTCGAGTGGCAGCGCGGGGCCGCAAGCCAAATGGCGCCGAAGCCCGCGCTTGAATGCTTGATCGCCGGACTGGCCTTCGCGGTGACGGCGCTGCTCTGGCGCAGCGGCTTGGCCTTGGCCTTTGCCCTGTTGCCGATGACGGCCGGCCTGGGCTTTGCGGCGCTGGGCCAACTCTGCAGCCAGTGGAGCCGCTTGCCAGCCGCGCTGCTCGCCTTGGGCCGCGCCTCCTATGCCGTCTACATCATCCACATCCTGTTCGCCTGGCATGGCTTGCATGCGCTGCAGTCCGTCCAGCCATTGCAAGGCGACCTCGCCTATTTGCTCGCACTCGGCCTGGTCACGCTCTTGTCCTATGGCGCGGCGCGCTTGCTGGGCCTGGCGATCGAGCGGCCCGGCATCGGGCTGGGCGCAAGGCTGATCCACCGCATCAACCGTCCGGCCCAATTGAGCTCGCAAGGCTTCACCCTGTTGAAAGGCCTGAAATGAACACCGCCATCAACAGCCTGCTGCTCGAATTGCCGGTGCCCTTCAAGCGCATAGGCGGGGTCCTGCATGTCGAAGCCCAGGCCCATAACGGCATCAGCCGCTGGCTCGACAATTTCGACCGCATTACCTTGTGCGCGCCCTTGCTGCCGGATGACGAGCAAGACCTTATCGACGGCTCGATCAGCTGGCTGCCGGTCAGCGACTTGACGGCCGACGGCCGGCTGAATCTGCAAACCCTGCCCTGGGGCTATCACCCGCTTGACCATTTCAAGCAAAGACGCCAAGTCCGCGAGCTGTTTCAACGCCTGATTCCGCAGCACCGCTATCTGTGCTTTGCCAATCTCGGCTGGCTCGGCAGCTGGGGCAATATCGCCGCCGATATGGCCCAGGCCACCGGCCGCTCCTACGCCGTCTGGCTCGACTGGGTGTTGCATGAAATGCCCGCCAGCCAGCCCGGTGGGCCGGCCAAACGGGCCTTCGGGCGCATCAAGCTGGGCATGCTCAAGCGCAACTGCCTGCGGGCGGTGCGCAATGCCTCGCTGGGTCTGTTCCACGGCCGCTCGGTGCACCAGGCCTATGCGCCGCATTGCGCTCAAGCCGAGCTGGTGCATAACATCCATCTCAAACGGAGCGACATCATCAGCCCGGCGCAACTGCAGCAAAGACTGAGTCGCTCCGACGGCCGGCTGCGCATCGGCTATGCCGGGCGCCTGCATCCGATGAAGGGCCCGCTGCAATGGATAGCTGCGGTGGACGGCGCCATCCGCGCGGCCGCCCCCGGCCAAGTCATCGAGGCCACCTGGATCGGCGACGGCCCGCTGCTGGAAGACGCACGCCGCCGGGTGATCGAGTTGGGCCGGCAAGAGCAGATCCACTTTCCCGGTGCCGAGACCGAGCGCGGCCGGGTGCTGGACTTTCTGCGCGGCCTCGACATCTTCCTGTTCTGCCACCTGACACCGGAGTCACCGCGTTGCCTGATCGAGGCCTTGATGTCCGGCACGCCGCTGCTCGGCTATGCCAGCCCCTATGCCAGCGACCTGGTCGCCAGCTGCCCCAGCGCCGCTCAGTTCGTGGACATTGGTGACAGCGCGGCGCTCGCTCAGCTGCTGGGCCGGCATCTGGCCCGGCCGAACCAGCGCCGCCAGATGGCCATCGACGCGCGCACCTGCGGCCTGCATTTTTCCGACGAAGCGGTGTTCCAGCATCGCAGCCAGCTGATCAAGGAATACCTGCCATGAATCGCCTCGCCAGGCTGCTGTGCCTGCTGCTGGTCAGCGCCCTGTCCCATGCGGCCGCACCCTTGTTTGTCGCCTCGAAAGGTCTGAAATGAAACCCGCTCACGCCAGCCTGCTGCTTGAATTGCCGGTGCCGTTCAAGCAAATCGACGGGGTGCTTCATGTCGAAGCGCAAGCCCATAACGGCATTGCCCGATGGCTTGATAACTTTGATCGCATCAGCCTGTGCGCGCCCTTGCTGCCGGACGAGGCCAACGATTCGGCCGAAAGTGCGATGAGCTGGCTACCCGTCAGCGACTTGCTGGCCGGCGGTCGACTGACCCTCTATCCGCTGCCCTGGGGCTATCACCCGGCGCAGCATTTCAAGCACCAGACCCACGTGGTCAAGCTGTTCCGCCGACTGATCCCGGAGCACCGCTATCTGTGCTTTGCGAACCTGGGTTGGCTGGGCAGCTGGGGCAATATTGCTGCCGATGAGGCCAAGCGCGCAGAGCGTGCTTACGCCGTCTGGCTCGACTGGGTGCTGCATGAAATGCCCGACGCCGAGCCGGGCGGCCTGGCCCGGCAGGCCTTCGGTCGGCTCAAGCTAGGCATGCTCAAGCGCAACAGCCTGCGTGCGGTGCGCAACGCGGCACTCGGTCTGTTCCACGGCAGTTCGGTCCATCAGGCCTACGCCCCTTATTGCCGCCAGGCCCATATCGTGCATGACATTCACCTCAAGCGCGGCGACATCATCGACCCCGCAAGGCTGCAGCGCCGCTTGGCCCGCCCCGACAACACCTTGCAGGTGGGCTATGCCGGCCGGGTGCATTCGATGAAAGGGCCCTTGCAATGGATAGACGCGGTCGCCGGCGCAATTCGCAGCGCCCCCAGCGGCCAGCGGATCAATGCCACCTGGCTGGGTGACGGCCCCTTGCTGGAGGCCGCACGCGAGCGCGTGGCCGAGTTGGGCCTGCAAGAGCACATCCACTTCCCCGGCAATGAGTCCAATCGGCAAAAGCTGCTGGGCTTTCTGCGCGAGCTGGATCTGTTCTTGTTCTGCCATCTGACGCCGGAGTCGCCCCGCTGCCTGATCGAGGCCTTGATGTCGGGCCTGCCCTTGCTTGGCTATACCAGCCCCTATGCGCAAGACCTGGTGGCGGGTTGCCCCGGCGGCGGGCGCTTTGTGCCCATTGGTGATACGCAGGCGCTGGCCGACTTGCTGGGCCAGCAATTGCGGGCACCGGCGCAGCGCCGGCAAATGAGTCAGGACGCCTTGCGCTGCGGCCAGGCCTTCTCGGATGAGGCGGTGTTCCGGCATCGCAGCGAGTTGATCAAGGAATACCTGCCATGAATCGCCGCCTGGGCTTGCTGAGTCTGCTCTGCCTGGCGACAACGATGGCGAGCGGCGCAGCAAAGGCAGACCTGCAGGAGCACGCGCTCGAGTTGTCGGTCGGCCAAGCGCTCGGCGAACTGCCGCGCTTCGGCGTCAACCTGGGCGCCCGCAATGTCTGGGGTGCCGATCAGCTGATCCGCAATATCTTGCAGAACCCGGGGCTGGAGCTGGGCCATGACGGCGCCTTGCTGATCGTCGGCCGGGCGCTGCCGGATGGCGTGCAAGACGAACACCGCTGGACGGCGCGGGCTGCCGGCTTCTGGGCCGGCGCCAACTTCGAAGTGCTCAGCGGCGCAGCGGCCGGCCAGCGCGGCCGGGTGCTGGACAATCGCCCCCCTGCCGCCAGCGATCGCAATCGCGGTGACCTGCTGCAACTCGAGCCGCCACCGGCCGGTCTGCGCCCCGGCGATGTGCTGGCCCTGCAAGGCCAACAGGATCGCCTTCCCGCGCCGCTGTGGTGGACCCAGGGTCTCGTTCGTTCGGTGGCCGAGCCGCGCCCCGGCAGCCCCGGCCAACGCGCGCTGCATCTGATTGCCGGCAGCGCCCAGCCTGCCGCGCTGTTCCATCACCTCGATGCGCTGGGCGCCAGAGCGGGCAAGCTGCTGCCGATCAATGGCCGCTGGACGCTGAGTTTCTGGGCCCGCAATCCAAGCGCTTCGCCGAGCATGTTGCGGCTGAGTTTTGGCCGCCAGGGCCGGAGCGACTGGCTGCAGCGGGAGCTCAGCCCCGGTGCGCAATGGCAACAGCATCAATTCGACTTTGACGGCGACGACAAGGGCCCCGCCGGGCCGCTGCAACTGGCGCTGCAGATCGAGCGGGGTCAGGTCTTGCTGGATGACATCGAACTGACCCCCAAGCTCGCCCCTCCGCTCGATCATGCGGCCCAGACCGGCTTTCGCGCCGAGCTGATCGAGACCTTGCAGCAGCTCAGGCCCGGCTATCTGCGCGACTGGCAGGGGCAGTTGGGCGACAGCCTGAGCAACCGGCTGGCCGAGCCCCTGGCGCGCCGCCCGACGCGCTACCGGCCGGGGCCGAATGAGCAGTTGTTTGCCTATTCCATCCCCGAATTCCTGCGCCTTTGTGGCTTGATCGGCGCGCGCCCCTGGCTGGTGCTGCCGAGCAGCAGCAGCCCGGAGGACGCGCAGCGGCTGGGCCGCCTGCTGGCAGAAAGCCAGCGCCAATATGGCTTCGACGAAATCGTCGTCGAACATGGCAACGAGCATTGGAACAGCATCTTCCTGCCGGCCGGCATTGCCAAGGCGGCGAGCTTGGCCGAGGTCGCTGACCGCGTGTTTGCGGCACTCAAGCAAGGCGCTGGGCCGGCCGTGGCGCTGCACCGGGTGATCGGCAGCCAATATGTCAACCCGGCCACGGCCGCCGACTTGCTCAAGCTCAGCCGCCACAGCGAAGGCGTCGCGGTGGCGCCCTATTTCCACTATGAACAAGACAGCGCCCAGACCCTCGCGCAGATCCTGCCCCAGTTGCTGCATGAAGGCGCCGAGCCTTTGCAAACGACCCTCAAGATGGCGGCCGCCTGGCAGCGCTCGGTCGATGTGTACGAGGTCAACTTCCACACCACCGGCGGCAATGCCAGCGGCGCACAACGCAACGCGGTGCTGGCCGATCCGGCGGCGGGCACGGCGCTGGTGCGCCGCTTGCTGCAGGCGGCCCTGCTGGGCGTAAGGCGCCAGGCGGTCTATTCCTTGAGCGGCTTTGACACCTATATGGGCAGCCTGGGCGCAGGCCAGCCACGCGGCTTGGTCGAGCTCTTCGGCATCACCCGCGATTTGAGCCAGGCGGCCCAATGGAGGCCCACCGGCCAAGCCTTGCAGGCGATCAATCAGGTGGTTGGGGGCAGCGCCCATGCGGTCGCCTGTCAAGGCCAGGCCTGCCCGGAGCTCACTGCCTTGGCCTTTGCCGACGGGCGCCGCTGGATCATCACCAACTCGGCCGCACGGCCCTTGCGCTTGAGCCTGCCCTGCGCGGCGGCGATGCGGGTGAGCAGCGCCGCCGGCAGCGGCCCAGTTAGCGCCTGCAAGCGAGGTCGGCTCGAACTCAGTTTGCCCGCCCATGGCTGGTTGACCGCACAACAAATTTAAGCCGGCGCCTATTTGGCCGATGACAGCTGATCTGGCTTGTGCCGCCAAGCCTCGCCCAGATCCTCACTACTCAAGGATGCAGTCCATGCAAGAAGCCGCGCCGGAATCGGCGGTCGTGATTCTCTTTGTCGATGACGAACCCTCGATATTGAGCGCCTTGCGGCGCCTGTTTCGCCCGCATGGCTACAAGGTCTTGATGGCCGACAGCGGCGCGGCCGGCCTGGCCTTGATGGGGCTGGAGCCGGTCGATCTGGTGATCTCAGACATGCGCATGCCGGAGATGGACGGCGTGCAGTTTCTTGAAAAGGTACGCGAGCGCTGGCCCGAGGTGGTGCGCATCTTGCTGACCGGCTATGCGGACATATCCTCCACCATAGACGCCATCAACCGCGGTGAAATCCACCGTTATATCGCCAAGCCCTGGGATGATCAGGACATCTTGCTGTCGGTCAGCGACGGCCTCAAGCGCCAAGGGCTGGAGCGCGAAAACCGCCGCCTGGTCGCGCTGACGCAGGCACAGAACCTGCAATTGCAAGAGGCCAACGCGCAGCTGCTGGAACTCAACACACAGCTGCAAGACGCCAATGGGCAGTTGCAAGGCGTCAATGAAGCGTTGGAGTTGCGGGTCAAGGAACGCACGCTGGAGCTCGAACAGTCAAACGCTCAATTGGCCCAGGCCAACCAGGCCCTGGGCGCGGCCAATCTGCAGCTGGAGGAGAATTTTGCGCTCTCGATCAGCGTGTTCTCGGGGCTGCTGGAGCTGCGCGACGGCAGCGTCTCGGGCCATGGCCACCGGGTCGCCGATCTGGCGCGGCGCATCGCCGGCAAGCTGGGCCTGGACGCCACGCTAGAAACCGACATCTACAACGCCGGCCTCTTGCATGAGGTCGGCAAGATCGGCCTGCCCGACCATTTGCTGCAAAAGAATATGGCGCTGATGACGGGCCAGGAGTTTGCGCTCTACAAGCTGCACCCGCAGCATGCGCAGGCGGCCCTGCTGCCGCTGGGGCGCCTGCAGCAAAGCGCGCAGATCATCCGCTCGCAATACGAGCGCATCGACGGCAAGGGCTTCCCCGATGGCCTGAGCGGCGCCGAGGTGCCGCTGGGCGCGCAGATCGTCAATCTGGCGGCCACCTATGAGTCGCTGATCAGCGGGCGCCTGGCCGAAAAGGTATTTTCGACCGAGGAGGCGGCGGCGGCCGTGCATGAAGGACTGGCCAGCCGCTACGAGGCCGCGGTGATCGAGGCCTTTGATGCGGTGCTGGTCGAGCTGACGGCCGAGGCGAATGCCGATGTGGAGCTGCCGTCCAGCGAGCTCAAATCGGGCATGGTGCTGAGCCGGCCGGTCTTGAGCCCGCTCGGCAAGGTGCTGTTGCCGGCGGCCTTCAAGTTCACGCCGCCGGTGATCAAGCAGGTGCAGGAGTTCGAGAAAAAGCTCGAGCACCCGTTCAGCTTCTTCGTCAGGAAGCCGCCCGACCCGAAACGCTCCGGTGGCGCGCGCAGTTAGCCGCGCAAGCCGAATATGCAGAGCCGGCCGATTCCCCTGGATGCCTTGCAGGTGCAGGCGCTGGACGCCGTCAGCGCGCCCTTGCTGGTGCATGGCGGCGCCGAGATCCTTTATGCCAATGCGGCGATGCAGCGGCTGCTCGGCTATGACCTGGCGCAGATTCAAAGCCTGCAGCATTACAGCTGGGCGAATGACTGCGACATCGACAAGCTCAAGCGCTATGGCGAGCGCTGCCTGGCCGAAGAGGCGGAGCTGCCGACGCTGGAATGCGAGGCGATGACGGCCACCGGCGCGGTGCGCTTTATCGAGATCACCGCGCGCGGCATGGCCGGCCCGCAGGGCAAGCTGGTCTTGCTGAGCTGCCAGGACCTCAGCGATATGCGCTATGTGCAAAAGAGCTTGCTGGACGTTGGGCAAGTGATGCAGCAGATCCTCGAGAACAGCCCGGTGCCGACCTTTGTGATCGACAAACATCACCGCGTCAGCCATTGGAACGGTGCTTGCACCCAGCTCACCGGCGTCGAGGCGCGGGCCGTGCTGGGCCGCGCCGAGGCCTGGAAGCCGTTCTATGCCCAGGCAAGGCCCTTGCTGGTGGACCTGATCGTTGACGGCACGGTGGCGGCCGAGCGCGAGCGCCTTTATGGCCAGAACCTGCGGCCATCCAAGCTGGTGTTGCGGGCCTATGAGACCGAGGATTTTTTCCCCCAATTCGGCGAGCTCGGGCGTTGGATTTTCTGTACCGCCGCGCCGCTCTATGACGCGCAGGGCGAGGTGGTGGGCGCCATCACCACCTTGCTGGATGTGAGCGAGCGGCGGCTGGCCGAGGAGCAGTTGCGCAAGCATCAAAGCGAGCTGGAGGCGATGGTCGAGCAGCGCACGACCGAGCTGTCACGCAGCCACCAGGAACTCGCCGCCTTCATGGAAAACGCGTCGGTCGCCATCATCTTCAGCTGCCATCACCAGATCACCCGCAGCAACAAAAAATTCGCCGAGATCTTCGAGTTGGATGCCGAGGCCATGGCGGACCTGCAAGCGGAGCGCTTTTTCACCGACCCGGCCGCTTATGCCGAGCTCTTGCGCATTGCCGCACCGGTGCTCGGCAGCGGCCAATCGCTGATGCATGAGATGGAGATGCTGACGGCAAGCGGCAGGCGCATCTGGGTGCAGATGATTGCCTACCCGGCCAACCCGGCGGACCCGCATGCGGGGGTTTGGTGGCTGCTGCAGGACCGCAGCGAGGTGACGCGCGCGCAGCGCGAGCTGGTCAACAACTACCGCGACATCAAGCAGACCCACGCCAAGCTGGCGGAGGCGCAGAGCCAGTTGTTGCAGTCCGAAAAGATGGCGTCGATCGGCCAGTTGGCGGCCGGCGTCGCGCATGAGATCAACAACCCGGTCGGCTTCGTCAGCTCCAATCTGGGCAGCTTGCGCCGCTATCTGGAGCCGCTGCTGAAGCTGGTCACTTTATACGGCACGCTGGACCTTTCGGCCCAGCCGGCACAGCTGCGCACGCAGCTTGAACAGCTGCAACTGCTGGCCGATCTGGACTTCATGCAGCAAGACCTGCCGCAGCTGCTCAGCGAGAGCGAGGAAGGCCTGAGCCGGGTCAAAAAAATCGTTCAGGATCTGAAGGACTTCTCCCGCGTTGACCATGCCGACTGGCAAGACGCCGACATCAACCAGGGCCTGGAGACAACGCTCAATGTGGTGCGCCACGAGGTCAAGTACAAGGCCGAGGTCAAGCTCGACTTCGGCCGCTTGCCGCTGGTGCGCTGCCTGGCCGGCCAGCTCAATCAGGTCTTCATGAATCTGATCGTCAATGCCGCACAGGCGGTTGGCCAGGGCGGCGAGATCCGCATCAGCAGCCGGCATGTGGACGGCTTTGTGCTGGTCAGCGTGCAGGACAACGGCTGCGGCATTGCGCCCGATTTGCAGCGGCGAATTTTTGACCCCTTCTTCACCACCAAGCCGGTCGGCCAGGGCACCGGCCTGGGCCTGTCGCTGAGCTTTGCCATCGTCAAGAAGCATGGCGGAAGGATCGAGCTGGAATCCACGCCTGGGGTCGGCAGTTGCTTCACGGTTTGGCTGCCAGTGGCCGGGCCGGCTTGACCGGAGGCCGCCATGCCCATTGTCAACATTCGAATTGGACGGCCCCGTTTTAAACTCAAAGCTGGCGCAGGATTGCCGCCGCAACTCAAGCCATGGAGTTCAGATTCATGCAGATTCAGCACATCATGTCGACGCGGGTTGTCACGGTCGAATTGGATGACAGGCTAGAGGTCATCAAGAAGATTTTTGACGCGTCAAAGTTCCACCATGTGCTGGTGGTTGAGGAGTCCAGGCTGTTTGGCGTGGTCTCGGACCGGGATTTGTTCAAGGCGCTCAGCCCCTATATTGACAGCACGACGGAAACCGCCAGGGATGTGGCCACCTTGAACAAGCGCGTCCACCAAGTGATGAGCCGCAAGCCCATCACGCTGCGGCCCGAGGCCCCGATTTCAGAGGCGATCGAACTGTTTCTCGATCACCAGATATCTTGCCTGCCGGTGGTCGACAAAGACTTCAAGCCGGTCGGCATATTGAGCTGGCGAGACATCCTGAAATGGATCAAGGCCACGCAAATGCCCCCGGCCACAAGCGCCTGAGCGCGCGCTTCAATCGCCGGCCGATCGGCGGATTTTCAAGCTAACGAATGACATGCCTGAATTCGGGCCTTGGCGGCGCCGAAGGTTGCGCCGGCAGGGGCCGAACTCGGCCGCCCTCCGCTTGCAGCCAGCCCTGCGACCAACCCAGCACCAAAAACAGCACCGGCAAGACCTGACCCCCAAGAAAAACCGTTCCCAGCGAGACGAAGATCGTCACAAAGATGCCGGCAAAGGCGAAGGCCGGGCTGCCGCTATCGGCCGGCTCCGCAAGGCCGCGCCGCACGCACTGCACGCTGGCGCCCAAGAGCATCAGCACCAGCATCAGCATCGCCGGCACGCCATGCATCAGGGACAGCAGCAAAAAGTAGTTGTCGATGGACTCCATGCCCAGCACCTTGGGCCAGGTCGTCACCCCCCAGCCGAACCAGGCATGGTCGAGCGCAATGTCCAGATATTTCTCGAACAGGATCTTGCGGTAGAGCGCCGATTCTTGGCTGGCGGTGATGGTGGCCCCGGGTTTGATATCGAGGTAATCGGCCATAAAAAAGGCGCCGGCCAGCGCGCCAACCGCGACCAGTGCCGCGCTGATCCACAGCGCACGCGGGCGGTTGCTGGCCTGCCCGACCATCGCCAGGCCGCCGCCAATCAGCGCGCCGAGCCAGGGGCCGCGCGCCACCGTCATCAAGAGGCCGAGCAGGAGCACCGCGGTGATCACACGCGCCTTCGGCCAGGGCACCCAGGGCAGATGCCGGAACCTCGCCTCCCACAAGCCCGCTTCATGCAGCCAGCGCTGCAAGCGATAGGCGATGGCCATCATGATGCCGGCCAGAATGGCATGGGAATAGGGGCCGGCGACGCGCGCCACGCCATGCCGAAACGTCGTCACCCAACCATCGGCCTGACCCGGAAAGAAGGGATTCAAGATCGCCAGAAAAGGGTTGAAGCCAAAGCGGAACTCCCACAGCCCGACCAAAGCCACGCCGAACACCAGAGTCACGAAGCGCCGGCCCAAGGCCACATCCAACTGCTCGGCCGCCACCACCAACCGGCCCACCACATAGGGCGCAAACACCGAACTGATCATCGCGAACATCAGGTTCTGCGCGTCTGCATAGCCGCGCCCGATGTAGTCCGAATAAGCGACCCAAACGGCAAACAACAGCATCAAGCCATCCATCCAGACCAGTCGCCAGGCCCGCCCATAACGCAGCAGGGCCAAGAAGACGATAGGCAAGATGGCGGCCTGCGGAAAATTCGGGTCGGGCAGACCCGGTGTGATGGCACGGTAGGCATCGGGCAAGAGCAGCAAGACCGGCAAATAGACCCTCAGCAGCGCCTGCCCCGGCCCATGGCGCAAGGCCACCACGGCGGCGGCAATCAGGGCGAGATAGACAATCATGCTCATGTGTGCAGTGTCCCGGCACCGACCCCGCTTGCCTAGCCGCCGGGCCCGATTGTTCACAGTTATGCCAAGCTTGCCCGCATCGCGGCGCGCCCAATGCAAGGCATGAACACCGCCACGCTCAACTCGCCGCCAGCCCCTCAGCCGGCGCCGCCCCAAGCGCCATCGCCCCCAGCCAGCAGCATCGGCGATATGTGCTTCGGCATGGGCGCCAAGCTGCTCTACGCGGCCACCCGCGTGGCCCTGCCCCCTTTGGCCTTGCTGCATATGGGCCTGGCCGATTACGGCCTGTGGTCCACCTGCTTTGTGCTGGTCAGCTATATCGGCATGTGCGCCTCGGGCTTTTCCTTGATCTATTTACGCCAGACCGCCCTGCACCATCAACAAGGCGATGTGGCCGCCATCGGCCGGCTGCTGTCGACCGGCATGCTGGCGATGGGCAGCCTGGCGCTGCTGCTCTTACTGGGCCTGTATCTGGCCATGCCGCATTTGTTGGACCTGTTCAAGGTGGCCGCCGAACAGCGCGAGCTGGCGCGGGATCTCTGGCTCGGCGCGGTGGCGGTGTTCCTCGCCGATATGAGCTTGGGTGCCTTTGCCAATGTCCTGCATGCGGTGGGCCGGCTGCGCCAGGAACAGCGCGTCTGGGTCGCAGCCTTTGTCGTCGAAGCCTTGTTGATCGTCTTGTTCCTGCGCTTGGGCTGGGGCGTGCGCGCCTTGCTGGCCGCCTTTGCGGGGCGCTACCTGTTCTCGGCCCTGACCAATGCCTGGTTGGCTTGCCGGGCCTTGCCGGGTCTGCGCCTGTCGCCCTGGCAGTTTGAGCCGGCGCTACTAAAGCAGTTCTTCGCCTATGGTGCGGGCATGCAGCTGTCGGGCCTGTTGGCCACCGGGCTGCAGTCGATCGATCGCTTGCTGGCGGGCAGCCTGATCGGCCCGCAGGCCGCCGCCTTGTTCGATCTGGCCTCCAAGCTGCCGGTGACGGCCTCGGCCGCCACCGCCAGCGTCAGCGGGGTGGCCGTGTCGGCGGCGGCCCGGCATGACGCGAGCGACAACGCGCAGGCCCGCGCCGCGCTGCGCCGGGTCTATGAGGATGCCAGCCGCCTGAGTGTGGCGAGCCTGGCCTGGGTGATGCCATTCTTGGCGCTGTTTGCACAGCCGCTGGTGCATGCGTGGTTGGGCCCGGGCGAAGCTTCTGCCCTGGTTGCACCGCTGATGTTGTGGCTGACGATAGGCCTGCATGCCCATATGCTGACCGGCCCGGCCACCGCCGTGGCACGTGGGCGGGGCGAGTTAGGCCCCGATTTCATCTACCATGGCCTGCGGCTGGCCGCCCTCGCCTTGGCCATCGCCTATTGTTTGTTATCGCCGTCTTCGGCCGGCCAGCCCGCGCCAGCCATCCAGTTGATGCCGCTGGCCATGGCCTTATGCCTGGCGCAATGCGCGGCCGCCTTGAGTTTTCTGGCCTGGGCGCACCGCCATTTGCAGGGCAGATGGGTCGACCTGGCGCGGCAAGTTCTGCTGCCCACATTTATCGCCTATGCCTTGGCCTTCATGCTCGAACAGGTCTTGACGCAAGGTCTGGTTTCGAGTTTGAGCCAAAGCCTCGCCGCGCCGGCGCAGCGCCCGCAACTGCTGCTCGGCCTGGGCCTGGCCTTCTTGCTCTGGAGCTTGGCGCTGCCCCTGCTGCTGAGCACGCTCTTGCTGAAGGCGGCAGAGCGCCGCGCAATCGCCCGGCGCTGCCTGCCAAAGCGCCTTTGGAGACTCGCATGAAAACACTGTTGACCGCCATGCTCTGCCTGGCCGCCTGCTTGCTGCAGGCTTGCTCCAGCACCCAGGCGCCGCCCGACCTGAACCGCAGCCCGCCGTTCAAGGCGGTCGACAAATCGGTGGACTTTCCGACGCCGGAGTCGCTGGCGGAGCTGGAGGGGCCGGTCGATCCGGTCTACCGACTCGGTTCGGGCGACATCTTGTCCATGCAGGTCTGGGGTCGCCCCGAGCTGACGGGGCGCCATGTGGTGGGCCCCGACGGCGTGATCACCCTGCCCTTGGCGGGCCCGGCCAAGGTCGGCTTGCTGACGCGTGAGGAGGCTGCCTTGCTGGCGGGCCGCCAGTTGGACCGCTTCTACATGGCGCCGCAGGTCCAGTTCACTGTCGAGCAATACACCTCGAACCGCCTGACCGTGCTGGGGCGGGTGGCCAACCCGGGCTTGCTCAGTTTTGACAAGATGCCCACGCTGCTTGAGGCCTTGGCCAAAGCCGGCTCCCTGCCCGTCATCGACAAGCAGGCCACGCTGACGCGTTGCGCGATCATCCGCGGCCGCGACAAACTGATCTGGGTCGACCTGAAGCGCCTGCTCAATGGCGGCGATGTGCGCCTGAATCTGCGCATGAAACCGGGCGACCTGATCTACATCCCGGACTCCGCCGACACCATGGTCTATGTGCTGGGTGCCGTCCATCGCCCCGGCGCCTATCGCCTGACCCCCGACATGTCGGTCCTGGATGCCCTGGCCACCGCCGGCGGCCCCAATGAAGATGCGCAGCCCAAGCAAATTGGCATCTACCGCCCGGCCCGCAAGGAGGTCGAAGTCATCAATCTTCAAACGCTGATCGACGGCAGCCGCCGGGTCAATTACTCGCTCGAAGAAGGCGATGTCATCTTTGTTCCCAAGAGCGGCATCGCGGAGTTCGGTTATGTTACGCGTCAGCTCTCGGCCGGCTTGTCGTTCCTGACCCTGGGCCTGGCCCTCGGCAACTGAGCTCGTCCGAGTTTATGCAAGATCAATCGACCCTCGCTTTGTCACACTGAGCATGGAAAACCGCAGCGCCCAGACCAAGAAGGTGAGCACACCACGCCTGCGGCAACTGCTGACGGCGGCCTGGCTGATGGCGGGCTTGATGGGCGCGCTGACCGCCGCCTTCATTGCCTATGAGCTCTATGAGCTGAGCATTCAAGGCACGCAGCACATCGGCCTGCAGATGCCGCCCCAAGCGCAGATCGACGCGCACAGCTGGTCCGAGCTCAAGCATTTGCGGCTCTGGGTGCTGGCCTTCATGTCCATCGGCTGGCTGATGTTGGCGGCCGGCACCATGGCCCTGCGGCGCGCCCTGCTCAGCGACGAGAAGATGCGGGGCGAGCTCACAAGGGCCGAAGCCGCCACGCGCAACAGCGATGGCCGCAAGCTGGCCTTGCTGCAGAGCTCGCTCGACGGCATCGTCAGCATCGACGCAACTGGCCTGCTGCTGGATTTCAATGCGGCCGCCGAGCGCATGTTCGGCTACGCCGAATCCGAGGTGCTGGGCCGGCCCATGCATGAATTCCTGATTCCCAAGCAACACCGCGCCGCCCACAAAGCCGGCATGAATCGCTATCGCCTCAGCGGCATCTCCAAGCTGCTGAACCAGCGCATCGAAGTCGAGGCCTTGTGCGCGGACGGGCGCCACATCCCGGTCGAACTGACCATCGTGCCGGTAAAGACCGAGGCGGGAGAAATTTTCACCGCCACGCTGCGCGACATCAGCACAAGGCTCAAGACCGAGCAGGCGCTGCGCGCCAGCCGCGAATTGCTGAACAAGACCGGGCGCATCGGCGGCGTCGGCGGCTGGGAGTTCGATGTGCAATCGCATGATTTGCGCTGGACCGACGAAACCCTGCGCATTCATGACCTGGAGCCCGGCCAGCAGCCAACGCTGCAAGAGGCGATCGAGTTCTTCGCGCCCGAGGCGCAGGCGCAGCTGCGCGAGGCGATGCAGCTGAGCATTGCGCGCGGCGAGGGCTTCGATCTGGAGCTGCCGCTGATCACCGCCAAGGGGCGCAAGCTGTGGGTGCGCGCCGTCAGCCGCGCCGATATGCAGGACGGTAGGCCGGTGCGGCTGAGCGGCGCCATCCAGGACATCACGGCCAGGCGGCGGGTCGAGGCCGAGCTGTCGGCGGCACGCCAGCGCGAGCTGCAGGTCGGTGCCCGGATTCAGCAAACCCTGCTGGTGACGCCGACGCCCTCGCAGCTGCAGGGCCTGCAGATCAGCAGTTTCAGCCAGGCCTCGCAAGGCATTGACGGCGACTTTGTCGAGGTAATGCAGATGGGCGAGCATTGCGTCGACCTGATCGCCGGCGATGTAATGGGCAAGGGCCTGGCTGCAGCGATGATGGGCGCCGGCGCCAAGCTGCAGTTCAGCCGCTCGATTGCCGAGTTACTCACACAGGCTCGCACGCCGGGCGACCTGCCCCGCCCCGCCGATGTGGTGGCGGCGGTGCACCGCGCAATGACGCCGGCGCTGCAAAGCCTGGATGCCTTCGTCACCCTGTGCTATTTGCGCATCGATACCGAGCGCCAGACCATCACCTGGGTCGGTTGCGGTCATGAAGAAACCATCGCCGTCGGCCCCGATGGTCAATGCGTGATGCTGCCCAACCAGCACCCGCCCCTGGGCGTGCTGGACGCGGCCGACTATATGCAGGACACGCGCCCGCTGGCGCCCGGCGAGTTGCTATTCATGTGCTCGGACGGCGTCACCGACGCCATGCGGGCCGACGGCGAGCGGGTTGGCCATGAGCGCATGAAGGCCGCGCTGCAACGCCAGGCGCTCCTGCACACAAGCCCGGCCGCCGTCTTGCACAGTCTGCGGCGCGACTTGCTGGGGCCGGCGGTCAGCATGCAGGACGATGTAACCCTGGTGGTCGTGAAACAGCAAGACAAGCGGAGCAGCAACCGGATCGAGCTGCCTCTCAGCATGGGCTCGCTGCGGCCCTTGCGTGAGTTCGTGCTGCGCCAGACCGCCCGCGCCGGTCTGGACGAGTTGGCAAGCGGTTTGCTGGAAGTGGCTTGTGTGGAAGCCTTCACGAATGTGGTGCGGCATGGCCAGCAACTGCTGGCCGACGCACCGGCCGAATTGCTGGCCCGCCAAAAGGACGCTGAATTGCAGCTCGAGTTGGTCTACTTGGGTGCCCCTTTTGAGGCGCCGCAGGAGCTGACACCGACCGATTTTGACGCCTATCCCGAAGGTGGCTTTGGCCTAGCCATCATTCGAGGCGCCAGTGACCGGGTGGACTATTTGCACGTCGACGGCGTCAACACGCTGCGTTTGCACAAGCGGCTGAGCGACTGAGCGGCTCGGCCGGGCGCGCAGCGAGCGCCAAGACCAGACAGTTTGCAATGCTGTGACATCTATTCAGGGCGGCGGCGCTTAAATGAAGTCCTGCACATCACGCGAGGAGGCTTCACATGCTGCCCAACTTGGCCTATGTCCTGCACAGCGGACAACTGTTCGGCACCGAGCGCATGGCGCTGGCCACCGTCGAAGCGCTGCGCGAGCAGTTTGACGGCCTGCTGATCGCCCCGCCGGGCCCCGTGCATGAAGCCGCCCGCAGCGCCGGCCTGCGAAGCCAGGTTGCGCACAGCCGGGCATCCATGCTGATCATGCTGCTGCGGCATTTGCTCAAGCATCCGCACAGCGCTTTATTGACGACCGGCGTCTGGCAGGCGATTGCCGGTCGGCTGCTGCAGCGCCTGTGCCTCGGGCGCGGTGCGCATCTGCATATGGTGCACGGAGGAACCGATGAATTATTAAGTTATGGCCGCAAACGTCTATTGTCCGGCTGGCAAATCAAGCAAGTCGCGGTTTCAGACTTCGTGCGCCAGCGCCTGTTGGCACATGGGGTGCCACAGCACCGGATCGAGGTGATCCATAACTTCCTCCCCCCGCGTGATGAAGCGCAGCAAAAAAGGCCCTTGCGCCCGCGCTTCGAACAGGGCGGACTCAGGCGCGTCTTGATGCTCACCCGGTTGGACCGCATCAAGCGTGTCGGCCTGCTGCTGGATGCGCTGGACCGCACGCCCGAGCTGAGCCAGCTGCACTTTGATGTCTACGGTTCCGGCGAGGAGGCCGAGCTGCTGCGCCAGCGCGCCCGCAAACACCCCAATGTCCGTCTGCACGGCTTTGTGGCCGACGCTTCCCAGGCCTTGGCCACGGCAGATTTGCTGCTGCACACCTGCCCAGAGGAGCCGTTCGGGCTGGTCTTGCTGGAGGCCTTCGAGGCCGGCGTGCCGGTTTTGGTACCCAACAGCGGCGGCGCCGCCGAAATCGTTCGCCATGGCGATAACGGCTGGCATTTCAGCGCCAATGACGCCGTAGCCCTGGGTCAACGCCTGCTGCAAATCAGCCGGGCCAGCGCGGCTGATTTGAACCGGCGCGCCGCAGCGGGCCAGCGCTCGCTGGAGCAGGATTTCAACCCCCGGCGCCTGTTGCCACGTTATGTCCAACTCCTGCGAGGTGCAGCATGAACCATCAAGACCCGACCATTGACATCTCGGTGGTGGTGATAGGCCGCAACGAAGGCGAACGCCTGCAGGCCTGCCTGGCATCGGTCCATGCGGCCGACTGGTTAGGCCTGCGGCGCGAGCTGATCTATGTGGACTCTCATTCGCAAGACGGCAGCCCGGCCTTGGCGCGCAGCATGGGCGCTGCGGTCTATGGCTTGGGTGACGCCAAGCCCTGCGCCGCGGCAGGCCGCAATATCGGCTGGCGGGCCGCAAGAGGAAATCTGGTGCTGTTCCTGGACGGCGACACCTTGCTGGAGCCGCACTTTCTGTCGCAAGCCTTGCCCTCCTTGGCCGACCCCTGCGTGGCGGCGGTCTGGGGCCACAGACGGGAGATGAATCCACGCCAATCGATCTATACAAGGGTGCTGGATCTCGACTGGATCTTTGATGCCGGGCGCGTGCCCTACTTCGGCGGCGATGCGCTGGTGCGGCGGATTGCACTGGCTATCGTTGACGGCTTTGACGATCAACTGGTGGCCGGCGAGGAGCCCGAACTGAGCCGGCGCCTGCGCGAACTCGGCTGGCAGATCGAGCATCTCGACACGCCGATGACCAGGCATGATCTGGCCATCACGACGCTGCGCGCCTGGTGGCGGCGGGCCGAACGGGCCGGACTGGCCTACGCGCAGGTCGCGGCGCGCTATCGGCGCACGGCCGACCCGCTCTGGTCGGCCGAGGTGCAGCGCAATCGCCGCCATGCGGCGGCCTTGCTGGCCTGGCCGCTGGTGCTCGGGATGAGCTTGGCATGGCTGCCTTGGCTGGCTGCTGCCTGGCTGCTGTTCAGCCTCTTTTTACTGGGGCGCTCCGCACAGCGCTGCCGCTGGAAATGCCCGCAAAGCGCCGTGCTGGCTTGGTGTTACGCGTTGCACTCCCATCTGCAGCAGATCCCGATCTTGTTCGGCCAACTGCACTGGTGGCGTTTGCAGCGCACGCGCCAAGCACCCAGCCTGATCGAATACAAGCAGGTGATGTGATGAAAGCGCTGTTGACCGCTTTGCTTCTGCCCTTGGCGCGGCTGTGCAATCGGCTCGGGCCGGCCTGCCTGCGCCTGTGGTCTCACGCCCGACTGCGGGCCGACTTGGGCCCTGCAGTCGACTCCTCGGTGGTCAGCCTGGGGACGGTGGAACTGCACGGCACGCGCCGCATCGACCTGGGCCGGCAGCTCTACCTCTACCCGGGCCAGTACTGGGAGACCCGCGAAGCCGGCCACATCAGCATCGGCGACCGGGTGGTGCTGTCACGCGGCGTACATCTGGTTGCCTATGCCGGGCTCAGCATCGGCGCGGGCAGCATGATTGGCGAATACGCCAGCCTGCGCGACGCCAACCACCTGCGCGGGCAAGGGCCGCTGCGCGATTGCGGCCACCTCGCGGCGCCGATCACGATAGGGCGCGAGGTCTGGATCGGGCGCGGTGCGGTGGTTCTGGCCGGCGTCAGCATCGGCGACGGCGCGGTGGTGGCCGCCAATGCGGTGGTCAACCGGGATGTGGCGGCCGGCGAGCGGGTCGGCGGTGTGCCGGCCCGCCCCTTGGCGAGACGCAAGGTGGAGGCCGCATGAGCGCCGCCGCCCCCTTGCTGATGGTGGCCTACCAATGCGGCCCCGGCCTGGGCTCGGTGTCGCAGATCGGCTGGCAATGGTTCAGCGGCATGACTGAGCGCCGCCCGACCACCCTGGTCACCCATGTGCGCAACCGCGCCGCCATCGAGGCCGCGCCGCCCTTGCCGGCCCAGGCGCGCGTCATCTATATCGACACCGAATGGTTCGCCGGCCCCTTGTACCGCTTGGCCAAACGCCTGTTTCCGCGCAGCGAGCATGCGGTCTTCATGCTGTCGCAACTGGACTGGTTTTTGTTCGACGCCTTGGCGCTGCGCCGGCTCAGCTTGCTGCAAGGGCAGCAAGCCGCAAGCCAGGCCTGGCAATTGCTGCACCTGGTGACCCCGGTGACGGTGTCGGCGCCGACCCGGCTGCACCGACTGGGCTTGCCGGTGGTGCGCGGCCCGCTCAACTGCGGCTTGCCGGTACCGGCGGGTTTTGAGAGCCTGCTGCGCGACGACGCAATGGGCTTGAGCCGCTTGCGGCTGCTGCCGCGTCTGCTTGAGGCGGTGTTGGGCTCGTTGCGCCATAGCCGGGCGGTGCTGGTGGCAACCGCCGCCACCCGCGCCGCGCTGCCATCCCGCCAGCGATCCAGCGCCATCAATATGCTGGAGAACGGCGTTGATCCGCAGGCCTTCAATTGCGCGGCGGTACCGGCGCACTCCTACCGCCAAGGCAATGCGTTACGGATCTGTTTCGTCGGCCGCCTGGTTGCCGTCAAGGCCTTGCCGCTGCTGCTGCGGGCGATGGCGCGGCTGCAGGTAGGCGGCACCCGCTTTGAGCTGGAGGTGGTGGGCGAGGGCCCGATGCGGGCGCAATGGCAGGCCGATGCCGAAGCATTGGGTTTGAGCGGCTGCATCAACTGGCGCGGTGCACTGGCTGCGCCGGGGGTGGCCGAGGCCATGCAACGCTGCCAGGTTTTTTGCCTGCCCTCGGTGCGCGAATCGGGCGGCGCCGTGCTGCTTGAAGCGATGGCCTGCGGGCGGCCCGTCATCGCGATGAAGTTTGGCGGACCGGCCGAGATCGTGGACGAGCAAGTGGGTTGGTGCGTGCCCATGGATGACACCGAGACGGCCGTTGCCGGGCTGCAGGCGGCACTTCTTGAGGCCCACGCCGCCCCCGAACTGGCCCGCGCCAAAGGTGAGTGTGGCCGCCAGCGCGTCTTGGCCCGGCACAGCTGGGCCGCCAAGCTGGATGCGGCCGAGGCGGTGTATTCAAACGTCTTGGCCAGCGTGACGCCGGCTTGAGCAGCAAGCCGGCAGGGTTTGCAGTCTTGCCACAACTTCGGACCTCGCAAGCCCTTTAATCGAGTCATGCCAAAGCCCTGGCAGTTCGAGCAAGGAAGCCCCCATGCACAACCCCCGCCCCCCAAGCACTCGCGGCGTCGCCGACGAGGAGCTCGGCGCCATCGCCTATCTGGTCAGCCGCTATCCGGCCGTCTCGCATACCTTCATCCTGCGCGAGGTGATGGGCTTGCGCGCGCTGGGCATGCGCGTCGAGGTGGCATCCATCAACGCCCCCGACCGCGACCGCGCCGACATGAGCCCGGACGAGCACGAGGAGGCGAGCCACACCTACGGCATCAAGCAGCATGGCCTGCCCGGCGCGCTGTTGGCGTTGTTGAAGATGCTGCTGACAAGACCGCTGGCCCTGGCCCGCACCGTTTATGGGGCGCTGGGCATGGGCCAGGGTTTCAAGCGCCTCTATGCGCTGGCCTATGCGGTCGAGGCCGCCATGGTGGTGCGCTGGATGGAGCGCCGCCAACTCAAGCATTTGCATGTCCATTTCGGCAATGCGGCGGCAACGGTCGGCATGCTGGTCAAGACGCTCAGCGGCGCCGGCCTGTCCATCACGATTCACGGACCGGACGAGTTCGACGATGTGCCCGGCCAACTGTTGCGCCAGAAGGTGCACAGCGCCGACCAGGTTGTCTGCATCAGCCAGTTCGCTCGCAGCCAGTTGATGCGCCTGACCCCGCCCACGCAATGGCCCAAGCTGCAGCTGTGCCGGCTGGGCGTGGACCTGGCGCGCTTTCGCCCCAGGCTGGAGGAGCGAGCACCCGGGCCGCTGCGCTTGCTGTGCATCGGTCGTTTGACTCCCGCCAAGGGTCAGGTCTTGCTCTTGCAAGCCTGCGCGGAATTGCGCCAGCGCCGGCTCGACTTTGCCCTCACCCTGGTGGGCGACGGGCCCGATATGACACGCTTGAAAGACAGCGTGAAAACGCTCGGCTTGAGCAGCGTCGTCAGCTTCACCGGCTCGCTGAACCAGCAACAGGTCAGCGGGGAACTGGGCCGCGCCGATGCCTTTGTTTTGCCGAGCCTGGCCGAGGGAATTCCGGTGGTGCTGATGGAGGCAATGGCCAGCGGCCTGCCCTGTGTCAGTTGCCCGGTGATGGGCATCCCGGAGCTGCTCGAACATGAGCGCAGTGGCTTGCTGGCCGCGCCCGGCGATGTGGCCGCATTGACCCGGCAATTGCAGCGCTTGATCGAAGACGCCGGCCTGCGCCAGCGCCTGGCCACCGAAGGCCGCTTGCGAGTGG
Organism: Roseateles oligotrophus; assembly: GCF_025717515.1. Taxonomy (GTDB): domain Bacteria; phylum Pseudomonadota; class Gammaproteobacteria; order Burkholderiales; family Burkholderiaceae_C; genus Paucibacter_A; species Paucibacter_A oligotrophus. The sequence goes on along the minus strand of NZ_JAJIRN010000005.1, from coordinate 233,948 downwards.
AGCGCGGCTTTCAGCTGCGCAAGAACATTGGCGCATTGGCCGAAATTTTCAGCACCTTGCCGGATGTTGGGGTTGGGGTCGGGGTCGGGGTCGGCGCCAGCTTGAAGGCCGGCGGTGCAGTTTGCACCCAAGGAGCAATTTGATGGACGCCCTGCAATGCATCGGCGGTTTGGCCAGCGCCCTGACCATACCTGGCAGCCTGTACCTGAGCGCACTCAGTCTGGCCGCGGCTTGGCCGGCAAACGGAGCCGCTGGAAAAAGCAAGCGTCAGCCACTCAAGATTGTCGTGCTGGTCCCTGCGCACAACGAATCGAGCGGTTTGTTGCGCACCTTGCAGAGCCTGCGCGCGGATCTGAGCGGCGACTCCGGCAGTCAAGCAAGCACCCGCATCGTGGTAGTGGCCGACAATTGCGACGACGATACCGCGGCACTGGCACGCGATTTCGGCGTTACGGTGCTGGAACGCTTTGATGCCGCACAACGAGGCAAAGGCCACGCGCTGCAATACGCGTTCGAGCGCATTCAAAACGCCGATTGGTTCATCATCATCGACGCCGACACCGATGTGGAGCCCGGTTTCTTGCAAGCGATGCGCGCGCACATGGGCGCCGAGGTCGATGCGCTGCAATGCCGCTATGGCGTGCGCGACCCCTTGAGCAGTCAGCGCGCCAGCTTGGGCGATGTGGCCCTGGGCGCCTGGAATGTGCTGCGCCCGCGCGGCCGCTCGGCACTCGGCTTGTCGGCCGGCATCTTGGGCAATGGCTTTGCCTTGTCGCGCCGCACGCTCCAGCATTTGCCCTATAGCGCGCGCTCCATCGTCGAGGATGTGGAATACCACCAAATGATGGTGCAGGCGGGTCTGCGGGTGCATTGGGTCGACGATGCGCAGGTCAGAGGCGATATGCCCGAAGGCCGCGCTCAGGCCGCTCAGCAGCGTGCCCGTTGGGAAGGTGGGCGCCTGCGCTTGCTGCGCGAACATGCGGGCCCCTTGATGGGCGCGCTATTGCGCGGGCAGTGGCGGGCGCTGGACCCCTTGATGGATTTGTGCCTGCTGCCACTGGCCTGGCACCTGGCCTTGCTGCTCTTGGGGCTGGGCTTGGCCGGATCGCTGCTGCAGGCAGTGGCCGTGGCGGGCTTGGTGACCCTGAGCCTGCATGTCGGATTGGCCTTGCTGCTGATCCGCGCCGGCCGCGCCCATCTGAGGGCCTTGCTGACCGTGCCCGGCTATCTGCTGTGGAAGCTCAGTCTGCTGGCCAGCATCTGGCGCAATGCCCGCCCTAACGCCAAATGGGTGCGCAGCGCCCGCCGTCAAAACTGAAGGAGCCCAAGATGTACAGCCAAGACTTGTCGGTTCTGATCGTGAGCTACAACTCACACCGTCTCTTGCCCGCCTTGCTGCATTTATTGAAGCATGAGTTGGCGCCGTTGAATGCAGAAGTGCTGGTGGTAGACAACGCCTCACACGACGGCAGTGCCGAGTTGGTGGAGAAAGACTTTCCCTGGGTGCGCCTGCTGCGCAGCGCCCATAACCTTGGCTTTGCGGCCGCCAACAACCTGGCGGCTCGCGCCGCCACGGGCCGCCATCTGCTCTTACTCAACCCGGACGCGCTGCCCGAGCCCGGCACCATCGCACGCGGCCTGACCTTGATGAATAGCGATGCGGGAGTCGGCTTGGCTGGCGGCCAACTGCGGGACGAACAAGGGCGCATTCAGCCCAGCGCACGGATGTTCCCCAGTCTGCCCCAGGAGGCGATTGTGCTGAGCGGACTGGCGGCCAAGTTCCCTCGCTCACGCTGGTTCGGGCATCTGGACCGCAGCTGGGCCGACCCGGCTAAAAGCGCTGCGGTGGACTGGGTGCCGGGTGCTTTTGCGCTGATTCGGCATGATCTGTTCGAGCTCTTGAGCGGCTTTGATGAACGCTTCTTCTTGTACTACGAGGAGGTGGATTTATGCCGCCGCATTCAGGCCGCAGGCTACGGCGTGATGTACTGGCCAGAGCTGAGGGTGCGCCACATCGGCGGCGAGTCGGCCCGCACGGTGCAGGGCGAAACCGTCGCCAAGGCCGGCGCCCAACTGACCTTGTGGAGAGCCCGCAGCGGCCTGCTCTATTACCGCAAGAATCACGGTTGGCTGGCAGCCTGGTGTGTAAACCGTCTGGAACGCGGCTGGCATGCGCTGCGTGCCCTGTTGGCCTTGCGCAAGGGACAAACGGAAAAGGCGCAAGAGTCCACGCTGCAGCAGGGCCTGCTGGCGCGGGCCTGGCGCGACACCCTGGGCGGACGGGTAGCGCCGCCCCGGCCCTGGTAGCCCTGAACGATCAAACTCAGCGGCAGAACGATCATGTTCAATAATTTGCGCGAAGACTTTGCTGCGCACCAGCGCGACCCCTGGCGCCAGGGTGTCTGGGTGATGGCGGTTTACCGCTTCGGGCGCTGGCGCTACAAGGTGCGCCCCGCCCTGCTGCGGCGGCCACTGTCGCTGCTGTACAAATTCTTGAAGATCTGGATTCAAATCACAACCGGGGTGGATCTGCCCTGCGAAACGCGGGTAGGCAGGCGCCTGCTGATTGAGCATTTCGGCGGCATCATCGTCAGTGGGGATACGGTGATAGGAGATGACGTGACGCTGCGCCACGGCGTCACGTTGGGTTTGCGTCGCACCGGCGTGCCCGGCGCCCCGGTGATAGGCGACCGGGTCGACATCGGCGCGGGGGCCAAGATTCTGGGGCCGGTGCGGATTGGCGCCGACGCCGTGATTGGCGCCAATGCGGTCGTGCTCTGTGACGTGCCCGCCGGCGCTTTGGCAGTCGGCGTGCCCGCACGCATCAAACATCGTCAACCCGCGCTGCAGGAGGCCCTATGAAAATCGGCAACCCTATCCGCTGCTTGCGACAACTCTGGCGTTCCCAAGCTGAACCTCAAGCGCATATCCCGGCCGATGAATTGATGCTGCGCGACGCGCGGCAAATTGGCCAACTGCTGAGCGCAATCTCCCGGTCGCGCCGCCAAGTGGTGCTGCAAAGCAAGGACGGCCGCCTGATGGCCACCGGCGACCTGCAGACCTATGGCGAACATGGTCTGGCGGTGCGAGTTCATGAGGACTGCCTGCTCTCTGCGGTCACCTTCTCTGAGGCTGCGCTGGCCAGGGTCAATATCAGTGCCGCCAGCGAATCCGGCGTACTGCTGTTCTCGCTGCATGGCGCAAGAATCATAGGCAATTGGCTGGTCGCCGCGAACCTGCCAACCGAACTGCTCCGCATGCAATCGCGCCGCCACTTTCGGCTCTGCGGCAAAGGCAGCATGGGCCTGCTCCAGCATGCCAGCATCAGCTGCCAGGGTTTGACCGAGAAGCTGGCCTTGCGTGACCTCAGCGAAGAAGGCGCCGGGCTCTTGCTGAAGGCCAAAGAGTGGCAGGGGCCGACGGATCTCAAGCAAGTGCGGCTGCATCTGGGTCAGGACGACTTGCCGATTCCTTTGCTCCAAGTGGTGCACAAGCGACTGCTGACCGTGGCCGCGGGCAACTGCTGCACGGTAGGTGCGCGGCTGATCGGCATTCAGCCCGAACATATCCGCTCGCTGCGCCGCTGGTTGCTTGCGACACAGGCAGAAATGGGCTTGCCTCGCCTGGAATGAGCAAATTCGGAGACTGCTTAGAGACTCTCGGTGCTTCGCTCAAAACGGTAGCCGACACCGTAAACCGGCACCAGCTTCCAACCCTTGCTGCCGTCCAGCCCTAACTTCTTGCGCAAGCGGCTGATATGGGTATCCACCGTGCGGGTATCGACCTCGGTGTTGAGGCCCCAAATCTTGTTGAGCAGGTGATCCCGCGACAAGAGTTTGCCGGGGTTCTGAAACAGATAGACCGACAGATCGAACTCCTTTTGCGTCATCGCCACCGGCTCACCATCCAAGGCAAGACGCTGACGCTGAATATCGATCTCAAACGCACCCAGACGCAAGACCGGCAAGGCGCCCCGCTGCACGCGCCGGCCCAATGCGGCCACACGGGCCAGCAACTCCAGCGGCTTGGCCGGCTTCACGACGTAGTCATCGGCACCCGCTTGCAAGGCAATCACCACGGTTTGCTCGTCATCGCGCACGGTCAACACCAAGATGGGCAACTCCCAGCCCAGATTCGTCCGCGTCCATTGCAAGACATCGGCGCCGGTGCCATCCGGCAGCATCCAGTCGACCAAGAGCAGATCAAAACGTTCCTTGCCCAAGGCGGCAATAAAGTCGGCGCGGGTGCCATAGCCCTGAACCGTGTGCTGGGCGTCGGTCAGCCACAAGCTCAGCAGCGCCAGTTGTTCGGGATCGTCTTCAGCCAGTCCGATATGCATCTGTGAAACCCATGATGAAAGTTTGACTCGGCCCCCAGTATCGCCGCCCTGGGCTAGGCTCAGAACAGCCCCGAGATGCGGCCGCCATCATCCACATCAATGCGCTCGGCCGAGGGCAGCTTGGGCAGGCCGGGCATGGTCATGATGTCGCCGCAAATGGCGACAACAAACTCGGCCCCGGCGTTCAGACGCAGCTCGCGAACATGCAAGGTGTGCCCGCTGGGAGCGCCACGCAACATCGGGTTGGTGCTGAAAGAATACTGGGTCTTGGCAATGCAGACCGGGAATCCCCCGTGGCCGGCGGCCTGCCATTCGAGCATTTGCGCCTGCGCTTTTGGCTCGAACACGACCTCGGCAGCCTTGTAGATCTTGCTGGCCACCGAGCGAATTTTGTCGGCCAAGCTGTCGGCATCGGCGTACAGGCCGGCCGCTTTGGCTGCGCCCTGCTCGCAGGCCTCAACCACGGCGCGGGCCAGATCAGCCGCGCCTGCCCCGCCATCGGCCCAATGGGTGGCCAGCACGCAGGCAACACCCAATTCGGCGCAAAAACCGTCGATCAGGGCGATTTCGTCGGGCTGGTCCTTGTCAAAGCGATTGATGGAGACGATCACCGGCAAACCGTAATGGCTTTGAATGTTCTCGACATGGCGTCGCAGATTCTCCAAGCCATGTTCGAGCGCCTCCAAGCTGTCGCTGCCGGGTTTTTTGGGGTCGGCGCCGCCGTGGTATTTCAAGGCGCGCACCGTTGCCACCAAGACCGCACAGGCCGGCTTCAAGCCGCCCTTGCGGCATTTGATGTCGATGAATTTTTCGGCGCCGAGGTCGGCGCCAAAGCCGGCCTCGGTGACCACATAGTCGGCCAACTTCAGCGCCGTCTGAGTCGCGATCAAGGAGTTACAGCCATGCGCAATATTGGCGAAAGGCCCACCGTGTACAAAGGCCAGATTGCCCTCCAGGGTCTGCACCAGATTCGGCGCCAACGCATCCTTCAGCAAGGCCGCCATCGCGCCGTCGGCCTTCAAATCGCGCGCTGTCACCGGCTGTTTCTGGCTGGTGTAGCCGACCACGATATTGCCCAGGCGCCGCTTCAGATCGGCCAGCGAGGTGGCCAGGCAAACAATCGCCATCACCTCGGAGGCCACCACGATGTCAAAACCGTCTTGCCGCGGGTAGCCGTTGCCCGGCCCACCCAAGGCCACATTGATATCGCGCAGCGAGCGATCATTCATGTCAACGACCCGGCGCCAGGTGATGCGGCGCACATCCAGTTGCAGCGCATTGCCATGGTGGATGTGATTGTCGATCAGCGCGGCTAACAAGTTATTGGCCAGGCCAATGGCATGGAAGTCGCCGGTGAAATGCAGATTGATGTCTTCCATCGGCACGACTTGCGCACGCCCTCCGCCGGCCGCGCCGCCTTTCATGCCGAAGCATGGGCCCAAGGAGGGTTCACGCAGACAGATCATCGCCTGCTTGCCGATGTGGTTCAGGCCATCGCCCAGACCGACCGTGGTGGTCGTCTTGCCTTCACCAGGCGGGGTCGGCGAAATCGCGGTTACCAGGATCAAATGCCCATCCGGGCGGCCGCTCAGGCGTTTGACCTCATCCAGACTCAGCTTGGCCTTGAAGTGACCATAAGGGCTGAGCGAATCCTCGGGGATATCCAGCCGGCGACTGGCCAGCGGCAGAATCTTTTGCAGGGTAGCGGCTTGGGCAATTTCGATGTCGGTGGGCATCCTGGCGTCCTTGTATTGAGCTTGGTCCAAAACAAAAAAAACGGCAAGGTCCGGTAAGACCTTGCCGCGATTATGGAGCTTGATTTGCCGCTAAATCAGCTCGCGCAAAGGGTGTTGCGCGGGCGCCCAAGGGCTCTCGAAAAAGGCCAGCACCTGGGCGCGGCCGACATCCTCGATTCCGGCCGGCTGCCAGCGAGGTTGGTGGTCCTTGTCGACCGCCAAGGCACGAATGCCCTCAACGGTCTCGCTCGCAGCACCAGGCCTGAGGTGAAAACAGTGATGGACGATGTCGCGCTCCATGCGCAGGTCATCGGCCAGGCTCATGCTGCGCGCACGACGCAACTGCTCCAGCGTTACCGCCAGCATCAAGGGCGAGCGTTTGCGCAGGGTCGCCAGGGTCTGCTGCGCCCAGGCGTCGTCGGCCGCCTCCAGTGAGGCCATGATGGCGGCCATATCGGCCAGCGAAAAATGTTCATCGATGCGGCCGCGCAAGGTCCTGGGGTCGGCCGCAGGCGCCAGATCGACATGCTCCATCACCGTCGCCACGACATGCTCCGCACTGCATTGCTCGCCATGCCTGAAGGCCTCGACCAAGGTCGGCAAGGCCGCGCTCTGCACATAGACATCGCCCAGACCCAGCTCGATCGCATCGCCGGCTCCAATCGCATGCCCGGTCAGCGCCAGCCACTCACCGACATGGCCGGGACATTGGCTCAAAAAATAGCCCCCGCCGACATCGGGGAAAAGCCCGATATGGGTCTCCGGCATCGCCAGTTTTGAACCCTCGGTCAGCACACGTAACTTGGCACCTTGGCTGATGCCCATGCCGCCGCCCATCACCACACCGTCCATCAGGGCGATGTAGGGTTTGGCAAAGTTGTGAATCAGGTGATTGAGCGCGTATTCTTCGGTGAAAAACGCGTCCAGCGCCTCGTCCCCGGCCAAGGCGGCGCGGTGAAAAAAGCGGATATCACCGCCGGCACAAAAGGCCGCCGGCTTGCCCGGCCGACCAGCACCGAGGATGACCACGGCTTCGATGGCTGGATCGAGCGCCCAGGCCTTCAGCAAGGCCGTCAGGTCACGAATCATCGCCAAGGACAAGGCATTCAATGCCTCGGGGCGGTTCAGCGTGATCAGGCCCAAACAGCCGTTGACCTCGGCCAGCACATGGCCATCGGACTGAAGTTCAGGGAATTGCGCGGGCGTCTTCATGCCTCTCTCCGGGAATGTTGGGTTGATTCATTTGTGGTTCGTGGGCAGGCGGGCTATTCGGCTCGCGTGCGCCAGGCCAATAATTCATTGGCCAGCAAGGCCAGCAGCACCATAGCACCACCTAACAGCGCAGCGGAAGTCGGGGCTTCCCCCGCCCAGACCCAGGCCCACAGCACGCCGAGCACCAACTCAAGCTGGCCGAGCAGCGCCAACTCCGGGCCGCTCAGCACCCGACTCAAGCGCACCGCCAGCAGGCAGGGAATAGCGAGCTGAAAAACACCAAGGCCCGCCAGCAGGGTCAGGTCATGCAGGCTGGCCTGCATGGGCCAGGCCAGCGGCAGCATCGTCAGAGCCGAAATCAAGGCGCCAAACAAGACGGCCAAGGGCATATCGTCCACCGCATCGCTAGTCTGGTCGCCATGGCCTACATGCTGCAACACCGCCCAATTGACCGCAGCGGCCACAGGCACGCCGAGGGCGACCAACATGCCAAGCACACCTTGGTCACCGGGCTCCGCCACCGGCGCAGCACCCTGCCCGAGTTCGTGACCGAACATCCAGGCGATGCCGGCGCTGGCCAAGGCGATGGCCCACCAGGTTCGCGCCGCCATCGGCTGCTTCAACACCAGCCTGGACAGCAAGGCAGTCAACAAGGGCCCCAGGGCCATGGTCACCAGCACATTGGCGACGCTGGTCAAACTCAAGGCCACCATGAAGGCGGTGAACATCACCGCCCAGCACAGCCCCGACAGCCACACCAAGCGCGGCGCGGTGCGCATTTGCTCCCACAAGGCCGGCCCGCGCAGCCAGCGCAGGCCAATCAGCAAAGCGATGGCATTGAAGCCGCTGCGCCAAAACGTTAGCTCAAAGCCGCGCGCCGCCTCCAGATGCCGGGTGACCACCCCGGCTGTACTCCACAGCAAGGTGACCAACAGCATCAGGTAGACGGCGCGACGGTGACTCATGGTCTCAGCGACCGGAACTTGGCCAGCCCCAGCGCTGCAATTCCATTAACGCGAATTGCGCTTGCGCTCGTTTTCGGTCAAGTAGCGCTTGCGCAGGCGCACGCTCTTGGGCGTGATTTCGACCAACTCGTCGTCCTCAACGAACTCGACACCATATTCCAACGTCAAGTCGATCGGAGGCGTGATCTTGATCGCGTCTTCCTTGCCACTGACGCGGAAGTTGGTCAGCTGCTTGGTACGTGTGGCGTTGACGACCAGATCGTTTTCACGGCTGTGGATACCGACGATCATGCCTTCGTAAACCGGATCATTCGGCTTCACGAACATGCGGCCGCGGTCATCCAGCTTGCCCAGGGCGTAGGTGAAGATCTCACCCGCGTCCATCGAAATCAGCACGCCGTTCTTGCGGCCGGCGATCTCGCCCTTGTGAGCTTCGTAACCGTCAAAGATGTTGCTGATCAAGCCCGAACCACGGGTCAAGTTCATGAACTCGTTGGCGAAACCGATCAGGCCACGGGCCGGAATACGGTACTCAAGGCGCACGCGGCCACGGCCGTCCGGCTCCATATTGACCAACTCGCCCTTGCGCTCGCCCAAGGCTTGCATGACGCCGCCCTGATGCGCTTCTTCGACGTCGGCCGTGACCAACTCGATAGGCTCATGCTTGACGCCGGCCACATCATGGAACACCACGCGCGGCTTGCTGACGGCCAGCTCATAGCCTTCGCGGCGCATGTTTTCCAACAGAATGGTCAGGTGCAATTCACCGCGGCCCATCACTTCAAAGATACCGTCTTCGTCGGTTTCCGAAACGCGCAAGGCCACATTGCTCTGCAGCTCTTTCTGCAGACGATCCCAGATCTGACGGCTGGTGACGAACTTGCCTTCACGACCGGCCAAGGGGCTGGTGTTAACGCAGAAGTTCATCGTCAGCGTAGGCTCATCGACCTTCAACATCGGCAGCGGTGCCGGGTTGGTAGCGCTGGTCACGGTAACGCCGATGCCGATCTCGTCCAGACCGTTGATCAAGACGATGTCGCCAGGGCCGGCTTCGGTGACTTGCACCCGGTCCAGACCTTGGAAGGTCAACACATTGTTGACACGACCCTTGCTGGCCTTGCCGTCCGGGCCTTCCATGACCATCACGTCCATGCCGGGCTTGAGCGTGCCTTGGCCGATGCGGCCAACGCCGATGCGGCCGACGAAGGTCGAATAGTCCAGCGCCGAGATTTGCAGCTGCAGCGGAGCTTCCGGGTCACCTTGCTGAGGTGGCACGTGACGCAAAACGGTGTTGAACAGGGCCGACATGTCGGGGCCCCACTGCTCGCCCGGTGTGCCTTCTTCCAGCGAAGTCCAGCCATTGATGCCGGAGGCATAGACCACCGGGAAGTCCAGTTGCTCATCGGTCGCGCCGAGCTTGTCGAACAAGTCGAAAGCGGCATTGATCACGGCATCGGGCTTGGCGCCCGGCTTGTCGACCTTGTTGACCACGACGATGGGCTTCAGACCCAAGGCCAAGGCCTTCTTGGTCACGAAGCGAGTCTGTGGCATCGGGCCTTCTTGCGCGTCGATCAACAGCACCACACCGTCGACCATCGACAAGGCGCGCTCGACTTCACCGCCGAAGTCCGCGTGGCCGGGGGTGTCAACGATGTTGATGTGGGTACCTTCCCAGCTCACGGCACAATTCTTGGCCAGAATCGTGATGCCGCGTTCACGCTCGATGGCGTTGTTGTCCATGACGGTGTCGACCACTTTTTCGTGCTCGGCAAAGGTACCGCTCTGGCGCAGCAATTGGTCAACCATGGTGGTTTTGCCATGGTCAACGTGGGCAATGATGGCGATATTACGAATCTGCTTACTCATACGACACTTTCTAAAAATCTGGTACTGGTACTCAGGAGGCTTTCGACCTCTTGGGGACTCAACAATCGGTCGGCGATCAATTCACCGGCTGTGATGTGCGCGCTGCCTAAAAAGGCTTGGGGTTCGGGTCCGTAGACCCGCACATGCGTCACATCTTCAGCGCCTTGGTCCGCAGCCAAACGGCGCCGCAAACCGGTCAAGAAGCGGGCCGCCTCCGCGCTGTCCAAACGCAGCTCGGGCCAGTCCGCCAACAATGAGTCCGGCGGGCGCAACAAAGCCTCCCGCTCGATCTCGGTCAAAGCCGCCAAGGCGTCCAGGCTGATCGCCTGAGCGACATTGAGCGGACCAGATCCGGTCCTGCGCAGCGCGCTCAGCGAGGCACCGCAAGCCAACACCCGGCCGATGTCTTCGGCCAAGGTGCGGATATAGGTGCCCTTGCTGCAACGCACGGCAATCGTCAACTGCTCAGCTTGCCAGTCAACGATGTCAATCGAATGAATTGTCACGCGGCGCGAGGGGCGATCGATATGGATGCCGGCTCTGGCGTATTCATACAGCGGCCGGCCTTCATGCTTGAGCGCCGAGTACATCGGCGGCACTTGGTCAATCGGCCCGGTGAACCTTGCACAGGCGGCCTCGATTTGCTCGCGCGTCACTGCGAGAGCGGCCGCCTCGTTCCGATCCAAGACGTCACCTTCGGCGTCGCCGGTGGTCGTCGTCAAACCTAAAAACAAGGTTGCCTCATAGGCCTTGTCGGCATCCAGGCTGACCTGACTGAACTTGGTGCCGGCGCCAAAACACAGTGGCAACAAGCCGGTGGCCAAGGGGTCCAGCGTACCGGTATGGCCGGCCTTCTCCGCCCGCAGCAGCCATTTGGCTTTCTGCAGTGCATCATTGCTGGACAGACCCAGCGGTTTGTCCAAGAGCAACACGCCATGCACGGCACGGCGCGGAGTCTTGACTCGCTGGCTTGGGGTATTCGTCATCAAAACGCTTACTCGTTCGTCTCGGTCTTGGCCGCTGGCAAATCTGCAGCGGCATCGTCTGAGTTCGCAGGTACAGCTTCGTCATCCAAGGCACGCGTCGCGTTCGCCTTGTTGATCAAGGCGCTCAACTCGGCCGCACGCTCGATCGTGCGGTCATAGTGAAAGTGCAAACTCGGCACGGTATGAATTTGCAGACGCTTGAACAGGCCGTTACGCAAAAAGCCCGCAGCCTCGTTGAGCGCTTCACCGGTCTCGACTGGGTCACCGACCAAAACCGAGAAAAACACCTTGGCGTGGGCATAGTCGGGCGTCACCTCAACGGCGTTGACCGTGGCCATGCCGATCCGCGGGTCTTTCAACTCACGAATCAACTCGGCCAAATCGCGCTGAATCTGATCCGCCACGCGGAAGGACCGATTCGGTATTACTCGTTTATGTCGCATGCTCAACTCCTTGCCTGCTGCTCTTGCCGCTTATTTGCACCGCCCATCAAAAACAAACCCCGCCACTCTTTGGAGGGCGGGGTTTGCTCTGGGTGAGGGCAAATCCGCCTTAGAGCGTTCGGGCCACTTCCTTGACCTCGAAGAATTCCAGCTGATCGCCCTCGGCGATGTCGCTGTAATTCTTCAACTTGATACCGCACTCGAAGCCTTCGCGGACTTCGCGCACATCGTCCTTCATGCGCTTGAGGGTGTCGATATCGCCGGTGTAGATCACCACGTTTTCACGCAGCAAACGGAAGCGAGCCGAGCGGTTGACGACACCCGAGGTGACCATACAACCGGCAATGGTGCCGATCTTGGTCGCCACGAAGACGGTGCGGATCTCGGCCATGCCGATAATTTCTTCGCGTTGCTCCGGCGCCAACATGCCGGTCATTGCTGCCTTCACCTCATCGACTGCGTCGTAAATGATGTTGTAGTAGCGCAGATCAACAGCATTGCCTTCGGCCAGCTTGCGCGCGCCGGCATCGGCCCGCACATTGAAGCCGATGATGACGGCCTTGGAGGCGATCGCCAAGTTGACGTCCGATTCGCTGATGCCGCCCACCGCCGCGTGCACGATCTGCACCTTGACTTCGGGGGTAGACAACTTGAGCAGCGAAGAAGCCAGCGCTTCTTGCGAACCTTGCACATCGCTCTTGATGATGATGCCCAAGGTCTGCACGTCGCCGGCGCCCATGTTCTCGAACATGTTCTCCAGCTTGGAAGCCTGCTGACGCGACAACTTCACGTCACGGTATTTGCCGGAGCGGAAGGTGGCGATTTCACGCGCCCGACGCTCGTCGCTCAGCACCATGAACTCATCACCGGCACGCGGCACTTCGGTCAAGCCTTGAATTTCGACCGGAATCGATGGGCCGGCTTCACTGCAAGCCTTGCCGTCTTCGTCCAGCATGGCGCGCACGCGGCCATAGGTAGAACCCGCCAGCACGACATCGCCACGTTTCAAGGTACCCGACTGAACCAGGATGGTGGCAACCGGGCCACGGCCCTTGTCCAAGCGGGCTTCGATCACCAGACCCTTGGCCATCGAACCGACGGGCGCCTTCAACTCCAGCACCTCGGCCTGCAGCAGGACTTGCTCCAGCAGACTGTCGATGCCTTCGCCGGTCTTGGCCGAGACGCCCACAAACGGGGTGTCGCCGCCAAACTCTTCGGGCACGACGCCTTCAGCAACCAACTCGCCCTTCAGGCGTTCCAGATTGGCGCCTTGCTTGTCGATCTTGTTCATCGCCACGACCAGCGGCACACCGGCTGCCTTGGCGTGGTGAATCGCTTCCTTGGTCTGCGGCATCACGCCGTCGTCCGCCGCCACCACCAGGATGACGATGTCGGTAGCCGTGGCGCCGCGAGCACGCATGGCGGTAAACGCCGCGTGACCCGGGGTATCCAGGAAGGTGATCATGCCGCGTGGCGTCTCGACGTGATAGGCGCCGATATGCTGCGTAATGCCACCCGCTTCGCCAGCCGCAACGCGGGCACGACGGATGTAGTCCAAGAGCGAGGTCTTGCCGTGGTCAACGTGACCCATGACGGTAACAACAGGCGCGCGAGCCGTTGACTCATGCGCTTGCTCGGACGTGGTTCCCTCTTCTTCCAGGAATGCATCCGGATCATCGAGCTTGGCGGCAAAGGCCTTGTGGCCCATTTCTTCGACCAAAATCATGGCCGTTTCTTGGTCCAATTGCTGGTTGATCGTGCACATCTGGCCGAGTTTCATCAAATGCTTGATGACCTCGGACGCCTTGATGGACATCTTGTGAGCCAGATCGGCTACCGAGATGGTCTCTGGGATATGCACTTCTTGGACTTGCATTTCTGCAGGCGCGACAAAGGTCGACGGGCCACCACGGCGATCCGCGTTGCGATCGGGTGCGCCACGACGGCCACCCGCACCACCACGACTCGGCGCACGCCATGCACCGGCGGCCGGACGCGCGCCACCCGGGGCGGCTGGGCCGGCGGGCTTGACGCCGCCACGCTTTTTGTCGTCGGACCAGGTCGAAGACAGCTTCTCCGACTTGACCGACTTCTTGTCACCCGGCTTGGCAGCACCCGCTGCACCCGCCGCTGCCGGCGCGCCTGGCACACCCGGCTTCTTGTGGATGGTGCCCTTGATGGCATCCTTGGGCGGCTCAACCGGCTTGGGCTCTTCCTTCTTCGCGACCATGACCTTTTTAGGTGCATTCATCATCGCGCGGATGGCGGCCGCTTCGGCCTCGGCGGCTTGACGGCGACGCGCCAGGTCAAGCTGCTTTTGTTTCTCTTCGACCACCACATCAACCGCCTTCACCACGCGCAGCGCAGGCTTGGCCGGCTCCGCAGGTGCTGCTGCAGTTGGTGCCGCTGCTGGGACTGCAGCAGCGACCGGCGCGCTGACAGCCACAACGGGAGCGACTTCAACAACTTGCGCTGCGACGACCGCGGCGGCGGGAACCGGCGCGGCAACAGGTGCGGCGCGCGCAGCGGCAGCAGCCTTGTTGATCGCAGCGGCTTCTTTGGCCACGGATTCAGCGGTTGGACGCGGTGCTTTGGGCGCCTTGGCTGCGGCCTTTGTTGCTGCAGCCTCGGCAGCAGCGCGAGCGGCTGCTTCTTCAGCAGCGCGAGCCTCGGCCGCGGCTTTTTCCTGGCGACGCTTCTCATCCGCTTCACGAGCAAGGCGATCCGCCTCTTCTCGCTCACGCACTCGGGAGGCCAATTCCTCTTCTTGCTGACGCAGCGAGGCGGCTTGAGCCTGAGCCTCTTCTTCACGGCGATGCAGTTCGGCATCTTCGGCCGCAGCCACACCGGCGTCTTCTAAGCCGGGCGTGCCATCAAGCTTGACGAAGGTCCGCTTCTTGCGAGTCTCCACAGGGATGACGCGCGACTTTCCGCTGGCATCGGCTTGCTTGATCTCGCTGTTCGTCTTGCGAGTCAGCGTGATCTTCTTGCGGTCGGCGCCGCCGGTACCGTGCGAGGTACGCAGGTGGTCGAGCAGACGCTCTTTGTCGGCTTCGTTCAAGACGTCTTCGGTAGACGCCATCTTGACGCCCGCAGCATGGAGCTGCTCAAGCAGTGTGTCCGCAGGCTTCTGTAGCTCTGCGGCAAACTGGGCGACGGTGGTCACAGCCATTGTTAAATCCTTAACTTATGCGTTCGGTGCTGGGCGAGAATTGGGTCGAGCAAAAGCCTTTAGGCTTAGGCCGTGAACCAATGCTCGCGAGCCTTCATGATCATGGTGCGGGCCAAGCCCTCATCCATGCCAGCGAGTTCAACGAGTTCGTCGACGGCCAAATCGGCCAGATCGTCGCGGGTATGAATGTCGCCAGCGGAGAGTTTTGCGACCAGATCAGGCGTCATGCCTTCCAGATCGCGCAGGTCTTGGGACACGTCCTCGACCTTCTCTTCGCGGGCAATCTCCATGGTCAACAAAGCATCCTTGGCTCGGGTGCGCAATTCGTTGACCGTGTCCTCGTCGAAGGCCTCAACTTCCAGCATTTCCTGCATAGGCACGTAGGCCACTTCTTCCAGGCTGGTAAAACCCTCGGCGATCAAGATGTCGGCGACTTCCGCATCGACATCGAGTTTCTCGATGAAGAGCTTGCGCACCGACTCTGATTCTTGCTCATGTTTGACGGCCGATTCCTCGGCCGACATGATATTGATGCGCCAGCCAGTCAGCTCCGACGCCAAACGAACATTCTGCCCACCGCGACCGATGGCGATGGCGAGGTTTTCCTCGTCCACCACCACATCCATCGCATGGCGCTCTTCATCAACAACGATCGACTGCACGTTGGCCGGAGCCAAAGCGCCGATGACAAACTGCGCCGGATCTTCGGACCACAACACGATGTCGACGCGCTCACCGGCCAATTCGTTGGTCACGCCATTGACGCGCGAACCACGCACGCCGACGCAGGTGCCGATCGGATCAACCCGCTTGTCATGCGACAGCACGGCCAACTTGGCACGCGAACCCGCATCACGCGCGCAGCTCTTGATCTCCAGCAGACCCTGCTCGATCTCAGGCACTTCTTGCGAAAACAACTCCGTCATGAAGGACGGGGCGTTGCGCGACAGCATGATCTGCGGGCCACGCTGGGTGGGGTCAATACCCAAAATCACCGCACGCACCCGGTCACCGGTGCGCAGGTTTTCCTTGGGGATCATCTCACTGCGCTTCAGGCGGCCTTCAATCCGGCCGGATTCAGCAATGATGTCGCCCTTGTCCAGGCGTTTGACGGTGCCGACAAAAATCTGCTCGCCACGCGCCAAGAAGTCGTTCAACAACTGCTCACGCTCGGCATCACGAATCTTCTGCAGGATCACCTGCTTGGCGGCTTGCGCACCAATGCGGCCGATAGGCACCGAATCAATTGGCTCTTCGATGTGATCTTCGACTTCGATGTCGGCAATCTGCTCTTGCGCCTCGAATAGCAGAATTTCTGCATCCGGGTTTTGCAAGCCAGCCTCATTGGGCACCACATGCCAGCGACGGAAGGTCTCATAGGCGCCAGATTCGCGGTCAACTGAAACGCGAATATCGGCCTCGCCACCGCAAAGTTTTTTAGTAGCCGAAGCGAGCGCCGCCTCGACAGCACCAAACACTACGTCGAGCTCGACGCTTTTCTCGCGAGAAATCGCGTCCACCAACATCAACAGTTCGCGGTTCATTGATCAGGACCTCCGTCTACTTTGTCATCTTTGCTCTCGGCCTTGGCCCGCTTCGGCTTCTTGGCCGACTCGGGTTTTACGCCGCGACCCTTGAAACTCACCACCGGCACCAAGCGTGCCTCGCGGATTTCTTCGAGGGCAAAATCCAAGGCCTGATCGGCCTTGCCATCATTAAAAACTATGCGCCAAGCCGCCACAGGTGCCGACTCGGCAGCACCCTCGACTTCAATCTTGGCGGCTTCAGCGGCCGGCGCAACGGCCAACACACCCTGATATTTCTTGCGACCCTGAAACGGCATGCGCAAGCTGATCTCAATCTCTTCACCCACAAAACGGGCGTAGTCCGCCGACTTCTTCAGCGGACGATCCAAACCGGGAGAAGAAACCTCAAGGCGCTCGTAAGGGCAAGCCTCAACTTCCAGCAAATACTGCAACTGACGCGTCACGCGCTCGCAATCCTCAACATCGATCAAACCACCGGCCAAAGCCAACTCAGGCAACTTGTCGATGTACACGCGCACCAGACCAGCCGGAGTGCGCTCGCAATCCACCAAGTCGTAACCCAATCCGGTTACCGTCTTTTCAACAGCCTCTTGCCAATTCATGCGCGGTATATTTTCTTGTATCTGGAGTAATGCGTAACGATTAAAACTTTATGCAAAGGAGAACGTTCAAGCAAAAAAAATGGGCTGGATGAATCCGCCCAACTTCCCAACTCGAGATTCCACTCAGCCCTTGGCGCCCATTCCGAAAAGGAATCAACACCGGACCAACTCGACTCAAACACAAGACTGCTACAAGGATCAGGCCTACTGAACAAAGCAAATGAGTCTGAGCGAGTCACTGAGCTGACTCAGCGAAGCCGGGATTGTACTATGCAAGCAGACCCCAGACAAGCAACATGCTTGCTAATACGCTGAGCCATGCGAAAATCATCGATTGTTTCAAATCAAAGGAGCCACTATGGGATTTCTGGCAGGCAAGCGATTGCTGATCACAGGCCTTCTGTCCAACCGATCCATCGCTTATGGCATTGCGAAAGCTTGCCACCGCGAGGGCGCGGAACTGGCGTTCAGCTATCAAGGAGCGCGCTTCAAGGATCGCATCACCGAATTTGCCGCCGAGTTTGACTCCACGCTTATTTTTGACTGCGACGTGTCGGATGACGCGCAAATGGAGGCGCTGTTCACCGATCTGGGCGCGGTCTGGCCCGAGTTTGACGGCTTCGTTCACTCGATTGGCTTCGCCCCCCGGGATGCGATTGCCGGCGACTTCCTGGACGGCCTAACGAGGGAGAACTTCCGAATTGCTCACGACATTTCGGCCTACAGCTTCCCTGCGATGGCCAAGCTAGCCTCACCACGCCTGCGCGCGGGTGCGGCACTGCTGACCCTGTCTTACCTGGGCGCTGCCCGCTATGTGCCGAACTACAACACCATGGGTTTGGCCAAAGCCTCGCTGGAAGCCAGCGTGCGCTATTTGGCGCAATCAATGGGCAAGCGCGGCATTCGAGTCAACGGCCTGTCGGCCGGGCCGATCAAGACCTTGGCCGCTTCGGGCATCAAGGACTTCGGTAAGCTGTTGACGCAATTTGCTGCCAACACGCCGATTCGCCGCAATATCACCATCGAGGACGTCGGCAATGTGGCCGCCTTCCTGCTGTCCGACCTGGCCGCCGGCATCAGCGCTGAAATCACCTATGTGGATGGCGGCTATAGCCAAGTAGCGTTGACGGACGAAGATTGAGATTTCCCCTCGCCAATGCAAAACGGGACCCGAGGGTCCCGTTTTTTTGACTTGAAAGCAGCTATTTATCGGCTTGCACGCAGTCAACGAAATAGCTGGAACGGCCATCTTCGCCCTTGACCTCAACCAAGCCGTGCACATCGGTCGAGAAACCAGGGAATTTGCCGTTGAAATCCCTTGTGAATTTCAAATAATCGACGATCTTCCTGTTGAAACGCTCACCCGGAATCAACAAAGGAATACCAGGCGGATAAGGCGTCAACAACACCGTCGTCACGCGCCCTTCCAAGTCGTCAATAGGCACGCGCTCGGTGCGGCGATGCGCAATATGTGCATAGGCATCGCTGGGCTTCATGGCCGGATGCAAGTCAGACAAATACACCTCGGTGGTCAAGCGCGCGATATCACCCTTGGCATACATCTCGTGGATGTTTTGACACAGATCGCGCAAGCCCAGCCGCTCGTAGCGCGGATGCGCCGCCGCAAACTCAGGCAGGATGCGCCAGATTGGCGCATTCCTGTCGTAGTCATCCTTGAACTGCTGCAAGGCCGTCAACAAGGTATTCCACCGCCCCTTGGTGATGCCGATGGTGAACAAGATGAAGAACGAGTACAGCCCCGTTTTCTCCACCACCACGCCATGCTCTGCCAGGAACTTGGTCACGATGGAGGCCGGAATACCGGTCTCGGCGAACTTGCCGCTCATATCCATGCCGGGCGTGATGATGGTGGACTTGATCGGGTCCAGCATATTGAAGCCGGCCGCGATCTTGCCGAAGCCATGCCACTTTTCGTTTGCCTTGAGCATCCAATCGGCGGGCTTCCCGAAACCCTCTTCGGTCAGCTTGTCCGGCCCCCAGACCTTGAACCACCAGTCCTTGCCATATTCCTCGTCGACCTTGCGCATCGCTCGGCGGAAATCCAGCGCCTCGGAAATGCTCTCCTCGACCAAGGCAGTGCCGCCCGGCGGCTCCATCATCGCCGCCGCCACATCGCAGCTCGCAATGATCGAGTATTGCGGGCTGGTCGAGGTGTGCATCAAATAGGCTTCATTGAACAGATGTTTGTCCAATTTGACGTTCTGAGAATCCTGCACCAAGACCTGCGACGCTTGGCTCAAACCAGCCAACAACTTATGCGTTGACTGCGTCGCATAGACCATCGCCGTCTTCGGGCGCGGACGGTTTTTACCCATCGCATGGTAGGAGCCATAGAAGCTATGGAAGGCCGCATGCGGCAACCAGGCCTCATCAAAATGCAGCGTATCGATCCAGCCATCGAGCTTCTTCTTGATCGTCTCGGTGTTGTACAGCACGCCGTCATAGGTCGACTGAGTCAGTGTCATGATGCGCGGCTTGACCGTATCAACATCAACCCCCTTCAACAAGGGGTTCTTGGCGATCTTTTTGCGAATCGCCTCCGGCGAGAACTCGCTCTCCGGGATCGGGCCGATGATGCCGTAGTGATTGCGCGTCGGCGTCATGAATACCGGCACCGCACCCGTCATGATGATGGCGTGCAAGATGCTCTTGTGGCAGTTGCGATCAACCACCACCACGTCGCCCGGCGCCACCGTGTGGTGCCAGACCATCTTGTTGGAGGTCGACGTGCCGTTGGTGACAAAGAAACAGTGATCGGCATTGAAGATGCGCGCCGCGTTCTTTTCCGAGGCCGCGACCGGGCCGGTGTGGTCAAGCAACTGCCCCAACTCTTCGACCGCATTGCAGACATCGGCGCGCAACATGTTTTCGCCAAAAAATTGGTGAAACATCTGCCCAACCGGACTTTTCAAGAAAGCCACGCCGCCGCCATGCCCAGGGCAATGCCAGGAGTACGACCCGTCTTGCGCATAGTCCATCAGCGCCTTGAAAAACGGTGGCGCCAAGCCATCAAGATAGCTCTTGGCCTCGCGGATGATGTGGCGTGCCACGAACTCGGGCGTGTCCTCGAACATGTGAATGAAGCCATGCAACTCGCGCAGGATGTCATTCGGCAGATGCTGCGAAGTACGCGTCTCACCGTAGATATAGATCGGGATGTCGGCGTTCTTGAAGCGGATCTCTTCGATGAATTTGCGCAACGACAGCACCGCCGGATCGAGCTCCGGCCCGGGCGTGAACTCCTCGTCATCGATTGACAAGATGAAGGCACTCGCACGGCTCTGCTGCTGCGCAAATTGACTCAGGTCACCGTAGCTCGTGGCGCCCAACACCTCGAAGCCCTCTTTCTGAATCGCGTCGGCCAGCGCGCGGATACCCAAACCCGAAGTGTTTTCGGAGCGATAGTCTTCGTCGATGATGACGATGGGGAAACGAAAACGAAGCATCGTGAGCCTCCAGGGCTGGGACAGAGAAAAATGAAAGGCGCGAAGTGTAGAGCCAAGTCCCGCAAGAACAACGTTAACTTGAAATTAATCCGCAAAACATAGGCACCAAGGCTACCCAAACGGGGCGATACACTCGTTTCACATCATGAGCCAAAGGGAGTGACATGGAGATGACGCTGGGCAGTACTTGGTGGGTGGCATGCGGCATCTTGGTCGCCGTGGAACTATCCACCGGCACATTCTATTTATTGATGCTCGCCCTGGGATGCGCCGCCGGCGCAGTTGCATCCCACTTGGGTTTAAGTGAGTCGCGCCAGATGCTGAGTGCAGCGGTAATCGGCGGGGCTGCGGTGGCAGCCTGCTATCTGCTCAGGCGCAACGCCCTTGGCGCATCGCCGGCAGGTGCCAACGCCGACGCCAATATGGATATCGGTCAGACCGTTGAGGTCGCAAGCTGGGAGGCCGATGGATCCACTCGCGTCAAGTATCGCGGCGCTTCTTGGCAAGCCAGCTATATAGGCAGCGCCGTGCCGGGACCGACGCCAGGACCTTACGTCATTCGAGCCATCGAAGGCAGCCGCCTGCGGCTGGATCATCAAGAAGCACTATAGGGAGCAGGTATGGAGTTCGCAATTGTTTTACTGGTTGTCGCGGTCGTGTTCATCGTTCAGTCGGTCAAAGTCGTGCCACAACAAAACGCCTGGGTCGTCGAACGCCTGGGCAAATACCACGGCACGCTGACGCCCGGCCTAAACTTCCTCTGGCCCTTTGTTGACCGACTGGCCTACAAGCATTCGCTGAAGGAGATTCCACTCGATGTACCAAGCCAAGTCTGCATCACCAAAGACAACACGCAATTGACGGTCGACGGCATCCTCTATTTTCAAGTCACGGATGCCATGCGTGCCAGCTATGGCTCGAGCAACTTCATCGTCGCCATCACGCAATTGGCCCAAACCACTCTGCGCTCGGTCATTGGGCGAATGGAGCTGGATCGCACCTTTGAGGAGCGCGACATCATCAACAGCTCGGTGGTCCAGGCCCTGGATGAAGCGGCGCTGAACTGGGGCGTCAAGGTTTTGAGATATGAGATCAAGGATCTGACCCCGCCCGCCGTCATCTTGCATGCGATGCAAGCGCAGATCACCGCCGAGCGTGAAAAACGCGCCTTGATTGCTGCCTCCGAAGGCCGCCGCCAAGAGCAAATCAATATCGCAACGGGTGCCCGCGAAGCTGCCATTGCACGCTCGGAGGGAGAGAAACAAGCCGAAATCAACAAGGCCGTCGGCGAGGCAGCCGCCATCACGGCGGTGGCGGACGCCACGGCGGACGCGATCCGCAAAATTGCGGCGGCCATTCAGCAGCCCGGCGGCGACCAAGCGGTGCAATTGAAGGTGGCCGAAAAAGCCGTTGATGCCTACGCTCAATTGGCCAAGACCAACAACACCATGATCGTGCCTGGAAACATGGGTGAAGTATCCGGGCTAATCGGAACTGCAATGGCGCTGATGAAAAGCGTTAGCGCCAAAACCTGAACTCACAGCGTGAAGCCAACAAGCAGCAAGAACAAGCGGCAAACCCAAACAAAGTTCATGACTTCGGCTTTGACATAGAAATTTGGGCTATGATGGAGGGCTTCGGAGAGGTGGATGAGCGGTTTAAGTCGCACGCCTGGAAAGCGTGTGTGGGTTTATCCCCACCGCGGGTTCGAATCCCGCCCTCTCCGCCAGTGGATTAGAAGCCCTGAAATGCTAGTCAAATCAACGACTTAGCGCTTCAGGGCTTTTTCTATTTGCCACCCGAACTTTCCACATCAATGACCCTCAGTGCAGGAAATCATTTGCTGCCCTCGGCTGAACCTCTCAGCCCTTTTTCGCCAAACCCATGCGCGCAATTGTCAGGCGTTCGGCCTCGAAGATGCGTACCGCATAACGCCCGTATTCCTCGGTACTCTTATAAATCACGGGTTGC
The DNA here is from genome assembly GCF_025717515.1 of Roseateles oligotrophus. Classification (GTDB taxonomy): domain Bacteria; phylum Pseudomonadota; class Gammaproteobacteria; order Burkholderiales; family Burkholderiaceae_C; genus Paucibacter_A; species Paucibacter_A oligotrophus. The sequence goes on along the minus strand of NZ_JAJIRN010000005.1, from coordinate 211,642 downwards.
TGAAACTTATCCAAGGTTTCCAGGACCTTGGGATCCATCAACGTTTTCTTGAAGGCATCATGCAAGACCCGCACCACCGCCGGGTCCATGCCCTTGGGGCCACCGATGCCGAACGGCGACTCGGTGACAGTGTCCCAACCGCTTTCTTTGACCGTCGGTGTATCCGGGAAGGCCTTGGTGCGCTGCGAGCCCAAGGTGGCCAAAAGACGTAGCTTGCCGGCCCGTACATGGGGCGCGAACTCAAGCGTACCACTCATCATCTGCACATGGCCGCCCAAGATCGCCTGAGTGATTTCGGCCGAGCCCTTGAAGGGAACATCCTGCGTCTTGAAGCCAGCCAGATGCGCAAACTCCTCAACCGCCAGATGCGGGGTGGTGCCGGTGCCGGTATGGCCATAGGTCAACATGCCCGGATGGGCGCGCGCCCAGGCCACCATCTCCTGCAAGCTCTTGTAGGGCGCGTCCAACATGGCCGCCAGGCCAAAGGTGTAGCCGCTCAGGCCAATAACATGAGTCAGGTCCTTGAGCGGGTCAAATGGCATCTTCTGCATATGCGGCAGGCGGTAGATACCCAAGGGCAGTTGCGTCAGCGTGTAACCGTCGGGCGCAGCGCGCAGCATCGCCGTGGCGCCCAGCGTGCCGCCGACGCCTGGGCGACTTTCCACCACCACCGGCACCCCCAAGGCCGCCGCCGCACTTTCGGCAAAGGCGCGCATTACCGCGTCGCTGGAGCCTCCAGGCGGCCAAGGGCAGATCAGCGTGATCGGGCGCGCGGGAAACCGCTCGGGCGAGGCCCAGGCCGAGCCGATCGGCAGCGCCAGTCCGGCGCTCAATAAAATTCTGCGTTGCACGAGCCACAGCCCCCTCTTTTATTGTTGAAAATCGATACCGACAGGGGCGTTTGCCGCGCCCTCAGCGCCGGAACTCCACCTCGTCCCCAGGCCGCCATAATCGCAGCTTCCTAAACGCCTACGCCTGAACCGCGCACACAGCCCTTGAAGAAACTGCTGATCTATGGCGCCGCTGGCCTTGGCCTGCTGGCACTCTTGCTAGCCGTGGCAGGCGTCTTGGTCTACCCTACCCTGCCCGATATTTCCGAGCTGAGCGACTATCAGCCCAAACAGCCGCTGCGTGTGTTCACCGCCGACGGCGTGCAGATGGGTGAGTTCGGCGCCGAGCGGCGCGACTTCCAAACGCTTGATCAGATCCCCAAGCTGATGCAAGACGCGCTGCTGGCGGTCGAAGACCACAAGTTCTATCAGCATGGCGGGCTTTATTACACCGGCATCGCCCGCGCCGTGCTGGCCAATATTTTGCAGCCGCGCAGCCAGGGCGGCTCCACCATCACGCAGCAATTGGCCCGCACCTTCTATTTGAGCAAGAAGAAAGTCTATTCGCGCAAGTTCGTCGAGGTGCTGCTGGCGCTGAAGATGGAGGGCCAACTCAGCAAGCGCGAGATTCTCGAAATCTATATGAACCAGATCTATCTGGGTCAGCGTGCCTACGGCTTCGAGGCGGCGTCCGCGGCCTACTTTGGCAAGCCATTGAAGGCCTTGTCGGTCGCGGAGACCGCGATGTTGGCGGGCCTGCCGCCGAATCCGGCCTACGCCAACCCGATCGTCAATTTCGAACGCGCCAAGCGCCGTCAGCATGTGGTGCTGAACCGCATGGCGGACTTGGGCGTGATCTCGATCGCCCAAGCGCAGGCCGCCAAGCTTGAGCCCCTGCACATCCGCAGCGCCCAGGACCCGCGCTTGCACGCCGAATTTGCCGCCGAAATGGCCCGGCAAGCCGTGCACGCCCAATACGGCGAAGAGGCTTACACGCTGGGTCTGAAGGTTTACACCACCTTGATTTCGACCGAGCAGGCCGCCGCCTACCGGGCGCTGCGGCGCAGCCTGATGGACCTGGAGCGACGCAAGGCCTACCGTGGACCCGAGGGGTTTGTGGACCTGCCCAAAGACGCGAGCAAACAAGACGCCGCCATCACACAAGCCCTGGCCGAGCACCCGGATAACGATGAACTGCGCGCGGCCGTGGTGACCCAAGTCAGCGCGGGCAAAGTCTCGGCCAGCCTGCAAAGCGGTGAAGAGCTGAGCATTGGCGGCGACGGCCTGCGCGGCCTGCAAGCGGCCTTGTCGGACAAGGCCAAAGACAGCCTGCGGATTCGCCCCGGCGCCATCATCCGGGTGCTGCGTGCTGCGCCGACCAAGGCCGAACCCAAGGGAGCATGGACGATCGTCCAAGCGCCCGAGGCCGAAGGTGCATTTGTGGCCCTGGAGCCGGCGACCGGTCGTGTGCACGCCCTGGTCGGCGGCTTCGACTTCGCCAAGAATCAGTTCAATCATGTGACGCAGGCGTGGCGCCAGCCCGGCTCGAGCTTCAAGCCCTTTGTCTACTCGGCTGCGCTCGAACAAGGCATTACGCCGACAACCATCGTCAACGATGCGCCGCTCGAGTTTGGCGACTGGGCGCCGAAGAACTACGACGGCACGTTTGACGGCCCGATGAGCGTGCGCCGGGCCTTGGCCCGCTCAAAAAATATGGTCACCATTCGCTTGATGGAGCTGATCGGCCCTGCCCAGGCGCGTGACTGGGCGGCACGGTTCGGTTTGGACATCGAGCGCCAGCCCGACAACTTGACGCTGGCACTCGGCTCCGGCAGCGTCACGCCCATGCAGATGGCCAGCGCCTATGCGGTGTTCGCCAATGGTGGCCACAAGTTGGCGCCATTGCTGATCAGCAAGATCGTCGACAGCAAGGGCGAAGTCGTCTTCCAGGCCACCGAGGCGAGCGTCTCGGAAGAAACCCGCGTGATCCCCGAGCGCAATGCTTTTCTGACCAGCAGCCTGCTGCAGGAAGTGGCGCGCAGCGGCACCGCCGCCCGTGCGCAGGCGCAGTTACGTCGCCCCGATCTGTACGGCAAGACGGGCACCACCAATGACTCGGTGGACGCCTGGTTCGCCGGTTTTCAGCCCGGTCTGGCGGCCGTGGTGTGGATAGGTTATGACCAGCCGCGCAGCCTGGGTGACCGCGAAACCGGTGGCGGCTTGGCGCTGCCGGTCTGGATCGAATACATGGCCGTGGCCTTGAAGAATCAGCCGGTGCGCGAGATTTCAGCCGTCGACGGCGTCGTGCACAGCCATGGTGACTGGAGTTTCGAAGAATTTGCCGGTGAGGCCGGCATCAGAACCTTGGGGCTCGAAGCACGCTCCCCCAGCCAGGCGGCATCGGCCGCGCCACCCAGCCCATGAGCAAGTCTCAACGTTTGCGCACGACCACACTGCCGACCGAGTAACCGGCGCCAAAGGAGCAGATCACACCCAGATCACCTTGCTTCAAATCGGCCCGGTGTTCGTGGAAGGCAATGATGGAGCCGGCCGATGCCGTGTTGGCGAAGGTATCCAGAATCAGCGGCGCAACATCTGACCCCGCCGTGGCGCCGGTTTCCCCAATTAGCTTCTTGATCACCAACTGGTTCATGCCCAGATTGGCCTGATGCAACCAATAACGCCTGACATCCGCGGGCACGGCCGCGACGCTGGCCAGATGCGCTTCGATATGGGCGGCGGCAATCGGCACCACCTCCTTGAAGACCTTGCGGCCCTCCTGGCGGAAGGTCTTGTCACGTGCCAGCGGGTCGCTGTCTTCGGCCCGGTTCATGAAACCGAAGTTGTTGCGAATATTGTTGGAGAACTGCGTCGCCAGCTTGGTGCTGACGATCTCCCATTGATCGGCCGAGCTGGCCAGATCTGCCCGCTCGATCACAATCGCCGTGCAGACGTCACCGAAAATGAAGTGGCAGTCCCGGTCGCGCCATTCCAGATGGGCCGAGGTGATCTCGGGGTTGACGACCAGCACGCATTTGCTGGCGCCGGAACGCACCGCATTGACCGCTTGCTCCAAGGCAAATGTGGCCGAGGAACAGGCCACATTCATATCGAAGCCGTAACCGCCGGCACCCAACGCGGCTTGAATTTCAACCGCCATCGCCGGGTAGGCGCGCTGCATATTGGCGCTGGCACAGAAGATTGCATCGACATCGCCGGCTTGTTTGCCCGCAGCCGCCAAGGCTTTGCGGCATGCGTCTACGCCAATCTCGGCCATCAGCGACAGCTCGTTGTCGGCCCGTTCGGTGAAGCGCGGGTACATGCGGGTCGGGTCCAACACGCCGGTCTTCTCGATCACATAACGCTGCTTGATACCGGAGGCTTTTTCGATGAACTCGACACTGGAATATGTGATGGCAACCCGCGCCCCGGAGGTAATAGCGTCGGCATGTTCGGCATTTTGCAAATCGGCGTAGGCATTGAAGGCATCCACCAGTTCGGCGTTGCTAATGATGTGCGGGGGCTGATAGAGGCCGGTACCACTGATGACGGCTGAGTACATATGAATTTTTCCTGCGCTGGCTGCGGTGCCCGCTGACATAGGGATGGGATGCCGAGCAGACACAAGAACGCTTGGTCTACCTTGCTTTGCAGGGAATTCTACGGTTGTGGAGAGGCCTTGTTGACAGATAGCTGGCTAAGGATGCGAGCCACCCAGTACGCCTCGAGCAAAAACCGCGCAAAGCCACGCAAAACCGCATTGTCAGCCGGAAGACGGCAACTCCGTCGCTTTCTGGCCAAGCAGTTATTCTCGCGCTGTACTGTTGCCGTCAGCCAAGCATGGCATGCTCCTCTGCCTATGAAAATTGCTCTCATCACCGATTTGCACGCCAACGCCCAAGCCTTCTCCGCTGTACTGGAGCATGCGCGGAGCCAAGGCGTTACCGATTACGCCTTGTTGGGCGACTTTGTCGGCTATGGCGGCGACCCCGCTTGGGTGCTCGACAAAGTACGTGAATTGGTCAGCGCCGGCGCGGTGGCGGTGCTGGGCAACCATGATGCGGCCGCTGCCTTGGGCGAGGCACCGACGATGCGAGACGAGGCGCGCGCCGCCGTCGAATGGACCCACTCGCGTTTGGATGCCGCTCAATTGGCCTTTCTCCGTCAACTGCCACTCAGCGTGACGGTCGAAGATCGCCTGTTCGTGCATGCCAATGCCTTTGATCCGGCCGGCTGGGCCTATGTCCAGGGTCGACTCGAAGCGATGCGCAGCTTGCACGCCACGACCTGCCGCTTCACCTTTTGCGGCCATATGCATGAGCCGATGCTCTATCACCTCTCTAGCACCGGCAAGGCCGGCGAGTTCACCCCGACCGCCGGCGTGAGCATTCCCCTGCTGCCGAACCGCCAATGGCTGGTGATTCCCGGCTCTTGCGGCCAACCTAGGGATGGCAATCCGGCCGCTTGTTACGCGACCTTTGACAGCCTCAGCGGCGAATTGAATTTTCAGCGCGTGCCCTATGACGTTGAAGCCGCCGCCGCCAGCATCCGCGCCGCCGGTCTGCCCGAACGATTGGCCGAACGCCTGCTGAAAGGCGAATAGCATGCCTCATACCAAGCGCAACGCAGCGGAGTCCACCTTCGGCGCCGCCAACACCCAGCCCCCTCCCATTGGTCCCCTGGAGCCCGGTCTGGTGCTGGACGGGTTCCGCCTGGAGGAGCGCCTGCATCAGGGCGGCATGGCCAATTTATGGCGCGTGACGAGGCTTACGCCGCTGGCCGGGGAGGACTTCCCGCTGATCATGAAGGTGCCGCGCATCAAGGGCGGCGAAGACCCCGCAACCATAGTCGGATTCGAGACCGAGCAGATGCTGATGCCGGCCTTGAAGGGCCCGCATGTGCCCAAGTTTGTCGCCCGCGGCGACTGGACGCGCCAGGCCCATATCGTGATGGAGCGGATTGACGGCGCCTCCTTGCGGCCGCGTTTTGATGAAGCGCCGCTGGCCTTGAGCGAGGTCGTCGAGATTGGCATCAAGGTGGCGCTTGCCTTGCAGGATTTGCACTTGCAGCATGTCGTGCATCTGGACATCAAACCGAGCAACATCATGTTCCGACCGGACGGCACCGCCGTGCTGGTGGACTTCGGTCTGTCTCGCCATGATCATCTGCCCGATCTGCTGGAGGAGGAGTTCTCGCTGCCCATGGGCACCGGGCCTTATATGTCGCCCGAGCAGGTGCAATTTGTGCGCAACGATCCGCGCAGCGACCTGTTTGCGCTCGGCGTGATGCTCTATCACCTGGCCACCGGTGAGCGGCCTTTCGGTCAGCCCTCATCGGTGCGCGGGCTGCGGCGCCGGCTCTATATCGAGCCGGTGCCGCCGCGCGCGATCGACCCCGAGTTACCGCCCTGGTTTCAAGAAATCGTGCTGCATTGTCTGGAGGTCAAGGCCGAGCGGCGCTATCAAAGTGCGGCCCAATTGGCGCTGGATTTGCAGCACCCCGAAGGTGTGGCGTTGACCAAGCGCAGCGAAAAAATCAGCAGCAGCGGCGTCTTGACGCGACTTAAACGCTGGTTCTTCGCGCTCGGCGCCGAGCCCGTGGCACAGCTCGGCGTGGCGGCTCATTTGGCCCGCAGCCCCATCATCATGGCGGCCGTCGATACTCAAAATGCCACACCCGCCTTGCTGGAAAAATTGCGCGAAACCGTGCGCCGGATCGTGCAAGCCGAACCGAGTGCCCGCCTGGCCTGTGTCAGCGTGATGAGGACACACCGGATCGGCATGGACGAGTTGACCGACAGCGAGGGCAAGAGCGTCCATGTCAAGCAGTTGATTGCCCTCAAACATTGGGCCAGGCCGATCAGCCGCGCCTTGGAGTTGGGTGATGGGCGCCTGACCTTTCATGTGCTGGAGGCCCCCGATGCCGCCACCGCCATTCTCGAATTCGCAGCCAAAAGCGGCACCGACCACATCGTGATGGGTGCCCGCCGCGCAACCGCTCTGAGGCGCTATCTGGGCAGCGTATCGGCACAGGTGGTGACGCAATCGGCCTGCACGGTCACCGTGGTGCGGGAAGTTTCACAGGATCTTTGAAATGGCCAGCAACCCCTGCCTCACCTGTGGCGCATGTTGCGCCAGTTTTCGGGTCGACTTCGCCAAAGAAGAGCTGCAAAGCGAAGGCGGCTGCGTACCCGACGGCCTGACGGTCGAATTGAACGCACGCCTGTTCCGGATGCGCGGCACCGACCATGCCGCGCCGCGCTGCGCGGCCTTGGTCGGCACGCTCGGCGTGCAAGCCGGCTGCGGCATCTATGAGTGGCGGCCCGCGCCTTGCCGCGAGTTTGGCCTACGCGCCCCCATGGGTATTGGGGACGAGGCTTGCGCACGCGCTAGAGCGCGCCACGGGCTGGCGCCGCTGTAGTTCACCTCATGTGATCAAGGGGCGATCGCCTCACCTTGAGCAAATCGAGCTTGCTGGTGTAGAGCTGCCGGTCGCCTTGCGTGGGGCTGTTTTCCACCGCCAAACTCAGTTGCTTACGCGCCCCTGCCAGGTCACCCAAGCCGTAATTGGCCAGACCCAGCCAAAAATGAAACTCATGGAAATAGGCCGAACGCTCTATCTCCTTGCTGAACAAGTCCTTGGCCTTTTGGAACTCGCCCGCGCGCATGGCCTCTAGCCCCATGTCAAAGAACTTATAAGGTGGATAGGGCTGCAACTGCGCCAATACCTGCGCAACCTGTGCCGACTCGCCCGGACGCCCCAGGTCCTTCAGCAGCAAGACCAGATTCGACATCGCTTGCGTATTGGCGGGTTCTTGCGCCAACACATGGCGCAGCGGCGCCTCGGCCAAAACCAAGTCGCCATGCCGCCTATAGACCACGCCCAAGGTGTTGTAAGCGGCCAGCAGCTTTGGGTCGGCGGTCAGGGCCGCGCGGGTCCACCAATAGGCCTCATCGATATGGCCTGCCTGCAGGTTTTCTGCGGCACGGTTATTCATGAACATCGCCACGATGGTGTGCTCCTCGATCACCTGGTTGCGTTGGCGGCTGCCGGGCTCTTGGCGCAAAAAGTCAATCGTCAACATACTCCCATCGGCGAGCGTTTCGCGACTCTCGGAAAGACTGCGTCCCAGGCTCAAGTTGACATGGCCGGTGAGAAAGTACAGATCGCCGGTTCGGCTCCAGACCTCATCCACATAGACGCTTTGATAGCGCACCGGCAGGCCCAGCTGTTTGGCAAAGGCCGCCGTCATGATGACCAGCGACAGGCAGTTGCCGCGACGGTCGGCGAAGGCTTGAGAGGCGTCGCGGGTGTAGCTGGCGTCGTATTCGAGTTGCAGCGAACTCTTGTTGTAAAGCGCATCCAGCAAGCCCTGGCGACTACCCTTGCTGCGCAACTGCGTGCGCATGCCGATGTCCAGATAGTCCTGCATCGCCGGACTGAAAGCGAACACCCGCTCGGCGCTGAAATCCTCCGCCGAAGGTTTGAACAAGGCATCGTGGAACAGTTGCACGGGTGCAGCCGGCATTGGCGCGGTGGCGCACGCGGACAGCAGAAGGCACAGCACAAGGCCGGTCAATGAGTGGATCCAGGACTTCATGGCGGCTCCTTACTCGGAGTGTTGACAGGAAAAGATGGGACGACCATCAATACGACTCACTCAAATCCTACTGCTGTGAGCGCGGCGGCGCTACATCTTTGATCCCCGCAAAACCGCCGTTTATCCCTCGGTTTCAGTCATTGCTGTCGGCAAGCGCAGCAGCGCAATCCTGCTTGGCCGAAACCTCGTTCGCGCTCGGTTACGCTTCGCCCCATGAATTCTCAGACGACAATCAAAACGGCCGTCAATGCCGCCGCTCAGACGGCCGAATTCGGCCGCCCGCTGCAAGGCTGGCGCTTGAAGGCTTACACCATCATTTTTGAGGCCGACACCAAGGCCGGCCGGCTATTCGACCTGGCTCTGATAGCCGCCGTATTGCTGAGCCTGGCTCTGGTGATGCTGGAAAGCGTGGCCAGTTTCAGGGCGCCCCATCAGCACTGGCTGACTTGGGCGGAATACTCGTTTACCGCCCTCTTCACGCTCGAATACCTGATGCGACTGGCTTGCGTGCGCCGGCCGCTGCGCTACGCGACCAGCTTTTTCGGCATTGTCGATCTGCTGGCCGTGCTGCCGATCTATCTGGCCTTCTTCGTCCCGGAGATGTATGCGCTGGTCGACGTGCGGGTGCTGCGCCTGCTGCGCGTGTTCCGCATCCTGAAGCTCAATGCCTATGTTGCGGCCTATATGAATTTGGGCCGGGCGTTGCGGGCCAGTTCGACAAAAATATTGGTGTTCTTGTCGGCCGTGCTGATGATTGTGTTGATCATGGGCACCGTGATGTATGTGGTGGAGGGGCCAGAGAACGGTTTCACCAGCATCCCCGTCAGTGTCTATTGGGCGATCTCCACCGTGACGACGGTGGGCTTTGGCGATATCACGCCCAAGACCGACCTCGGCCGCGCGATTGCCTCGCTGATGATGCTGTTGGGCTGGGGCGTGCTGGCCGTGCCGACAGGCATCATGACGACCGAAATGGCCGCTCAGCGTATGAGCGAAGCCATGGGAGCGGGCGGGATGAGTGGCACGGGCGAAGCCCCCACGCCAACCACTCGCACCTGCCACGCCTGTTTGCGCGAAGGTCTTCAGGCCGACTCGCACTATTGCCGCCATTGCGGCGCGCCGCTGCCCGAATACCAACGCGACTGATCGCCACCGATGATGCCAAATCTAAAAGCAAGAGCGCGCAAGCATCCCTACGGCTGGCTATTTTTCTGGCTCGCACTCGGCGTGGCCGCCTTCATCGGTTTCTGGCTGATGGCAAAAAAAATAAGCCCGACACCGCCAAGATCCATGGTGATGACGACCGGCAGCGCGGACGGGGCCTATCACCAGTTCGGCCTCAAATACCAGGCCTTGCTGAAACAGCATGGGATCGGATTAACGCTACGCACCTCGACCGGCTCGGTAGAGAATTTGGAACGCCTGAACGACGGCTCAGCCGATGTCGGCTTTGTCCAAGGCGGGCTGGGTCCGCTGGCCGCCTCACACAAGCCAACGGGGAACTTCGAAGCGCTGGAGGAGGATGCGGAACAGGCCACGTCATTGCGCTCGCTGGCCACCACCGGCCATGAGCCGGTCTGGATCTTCTCGCGCGAGCCGAGGCTATCGGGGGGCCTGGGCGCATTGAAAGGCCGGCGCGTGGCCGTCGGTGTCGCAGGCAGCGGCAACCAGAAGATCGCCTTGGAGTTGTTGGCAAGCTATGGTTTGTTGAACGCTCGCCTGGAGCCGCTGGGCGACACCGAATTGCTGACTGTAGGCGGCTTGGCCGCCGCTGACCTGCTGATCAAAAAGGAACTCGATGCTTTCATTCTGGTGGCTTCGGTGCAGGCTCCTGCGGTGCAAAAGCTGCTGGCCGCCGATGGTCTGCGCTTGGCCGCACTCGACCATGCCGAAGGTCTGGCGCGCCGTCTGCCCTATTTTCAGACCGTCACCTTGAAGCGCGGCTCGGTCAACCCGCTGCTTGACCGCCCGGCCCAGGACATCACCTTGCTGACCACCAGTTCCAACTTGGTCGTGCAAGAGGACTTGCATCCCGCTCTGGCCTATCTGCTCCTGGAGTCGGCACGTCAGATTCATCGTTCGCCAAATTTACTGGCTGGGCCGGGCGAATTCCCCAGCCCGCAGGGCACCGACTTCCCATTGGCCGATGAGTCAAGCCGTTACTTCAAAAATGGCCGGCCCTTCCTGCAAACCTATCTGCCCTTTTGGCTGGCCAATTGGGTCCAACGTCTGGCATTGCTGATCTTGCCCCTGCTGGCATTGATGTTGCCGCTGCTGCGTTTATTGCCTTTGCTGCGAAGCTGGCGCCAGGGCCGGCGCCTGTATCGGCATTACGGCGAGCTGAAGTTTCTCGAGCAAGACCTGCTGACGCGGGAGTTGAGTAGCGCCGACCGCAGCCGAGCAAGTGAGCACCTTGGCCGGATCGAGCAAGACATCCAAAAGACCCGCTTCCCGCTGGATTTCAGCGACCGTGTCTACACTTTGCGCCAGCATGTGGAGCTGGTCCGCAGCAAGCTGGCAACACCCGACCCTCTCGCTTAAAGTCTGTGCGCAGTTTCCTGCGCCTGGGTAAATTCTCCATGCCAGAATGCGCCAACAAAGCCTATCAAGGCGGGAGTTATGACACGCATTGAAGCCGAGCTCAACAATTACGCCAGGAGCTTGTCGGGCTTGGCCTTGAGCTTGGCCTTGCTGCTGAGCCTGGGGATGACCCCAGCCGGTGCCGCCGAGCCGCTGCGCCTGGCGGTCTCGATGACACCCTTGTCGCTGCCGATCTTTGTGGCCGAGCAGCAGGGCTATTTTGCCGAAGCGGGGCTGCGGTTGCGCTTGCAAGAAGTGGTCGGCGGGCACCGCGCGATGCAGTTGCTGCTGGAGGGCCAGGCTGACCTGGCCACCGCTTCAGAGGCAGTACTGATGTTCAATAGTTTCAAGTCGCCCCAGTTTGCTTTGTTGGCCAGCTTCGTCAGCAGCGGCAATGACATCAAGCTGGTGCTACGCCCTAACACCGGAATCAAGCAGGTCAAGGACCTCTTCGGCAAGCGTATTGGCACCGTTTTGAGCACCGCCAGCCATTACATGCTGGACACGACCCTGCTGGCCAGCGGTGTTGACCCCAAGAGCGTGCAAATCATTCACCTGCAGCCGGAGGCGATGGCCGATTTATTGAAGAGCGGCGAAGTCGACGCAGTGGCGATCTGGGAGCCACTGCCCTTCAAGCTCTTGCAGTCGGTGCCCGGCAGCCAGATCCTGCCGACGCCCGGCAGCTATCGGCTGAGTTTCAATTTGATCGCGGCCAAGGCCTTGGCTGGGCAGCGCGATGAAGAATTGCAAAAATTGCTGGTGGCACTCGAACGCGCAGAGCGTTTTATTGCGCTCAAGCCCGAACAGGCTCAAGCGCTGCTGCGCGAGCGACTCAAGCTCGATCAAGCCTTCGTCGACTGGATCTGGCCCAGCTATCACTACCGGCTCAGCCTTGATCAATGGCTGCTGTCCAGCCTGGAGGCCGAGGCACGCTGGGCCCGTCAAGGCGGTCATATCAAGGGCCTCGAAAAAGGCGATGCCTCGCCCAACTATCTGGACCTGATCTTCGCCAAGCCGCTGCGCAAGGCCGCCACGGCTGCTGTGAACCTGATTGACTAGAACGATGCGCATACGCAGCTTGCTGTTCTCGTTCATGACCGCGGCCCTGTCGCTGACGCTGGTGCTGGGCGCCTGCATCGGGCGGCTGGCTACCGAGAGCGGCGAGTTGGCGCAGCGGGAGCAGCAGGCCAGGAAACGCTCGCAGCAAGTCTCCTCCCTGCTGGTGCTGGCGCATGAATTCGCGCTGCACCGAGAGCCCAGAACGGCACAACAATGGCGCCTGCTGCATGCCCAGGTTGTCAAAGACCTGCAAAACAAGCTGAAGTCCTCGGCAGACTCGCAAGAGGCCAGCGAGTCGCTCGCCAGCGCCGAACTTTTGGGCACTATCTTTGCCCAATTGCTGGAAACCAACGAGCCAGTTGATGCCCAGCCTCCAAATGAGGCGACGCAAGATTTGCAGCGTCAACGCAGCGCGCTATTGCTGGACCAGCTGCTATTGAACTCGCAGGTCTTGACGGATTCGGTACAGCGTTGGGGTCACCACGCCGACCAAAGGCGCAGCCAACTCGAGAAGAACACTCGCCGCCTGGCGATTGCGATTCCGGTGCTGATGCTGCTGATATTGGCCTGGCTGGCGCTGCTGCTGAATCGGCGGATTCTCAAACCCCTGAAACATCTGGAAGAAACCGTCAGCGCCATCTCGCAGGGCGACCTCACGCAGCGCAGCGCCACCCGCACACAGGATGAATTCGGCGAGTTGTCGGCCCATTTCGACGCAATGGCGGTCGATTTAGTCAGCGAGTTGCGGCATGAAGTGGCGGTGCGCAAGCAGGCCGAGGCTCAACTTCAATTGAGCGCCAGCGTCTTCACCCATGCGCGTGAAGGCATCATGATCACCGATCCGGCTGGTGCCATCATCGACGTCAATGAAACCTTCAGCCAGATCACCGGTTATAGCCGCGACGAAGTATTGGGGCGCAACCCCCGCCTGCTCAGCTCGGGCCGCCACGACAAGGTCTTCTATATTGAATTTTGGAATGCGCTGCTGAATCAAGGCATGTGGACAGGCGAGATCTGGAACCGCCGCAAGACCGGGGAAATCTATGCCGAGATGCAAACCATCAGCGCGGTGCGCGACGAGCAGGGTCAGGTCAAGCAATATCTGTCGCTGTTCTCCGACATCACCACGCTCAAGGAACATGAGTCGCAGCTGAAGAACATCGCCTATCACGATGCTTTGACCGGCTTGCCCAACCGGCTCTTGCTGAATGACCGCCTGCAGCACGCGATGTTGCAGAGCAAGCGGCGCAAGGACATGCTGGCGCTGGTCTACCTCGATTTGGATGGTTTCAAAAGCGTCAATGACAGGCACGGCCATGCCATCGGTGATGCCCTGCTGGTCGGCATCGCGAAGAACATCAAGCTGGCACTACGCGAAGGCGATACCTTGGCCCGCTTGGGCGGCGACGAGTTCATCGTCTTGCTGGTCGACATCTACAAGCAAAGCGACTGCGGACCGATGCTTGAACGCATCTTGGGCGCAGCCTCCGCGCCGGTCAATTGCAGCGGGCTGAGCTTGCAGATCTCGGCCAGCTTGGGTGTTGCCTACTACCCGCAGGCCGCCGAGGTGAACGCCACTCAGTTGCTTCAGCAGGCCGACCAGGCCATGTACGAGGCCAAGCATGAGGGCAAGAATCGCTTTCGCATCAGTGGCTTGGGCGAACTGACATAGTGCGTCAACCCGCCGCCGCGCCCAACTTGGCGGCTTGCTCCAACCACGTTTCACGCCGCGCTTGCGAACTCTGCAAGACCGGCCCGAACTCGCTGATGCGCACCGGTTTGATGCCGCAAAACTCCAGCACCGTCTGCCGCATCATGCGGTGCGCCGGCGCGCCCTGAAACCACTTGAAATACCAAGGCGGCGTATCCATGCAAACCAATAGCCGCGCCGTGCGCCCCTTCAGTAGCTTCTCCGGGATGGCCTTGCCTGGGTGATATTTGAAGGCAAAACCGGGCAGCAAGATGCGGTCCAACGCGCCCTTGAGCAGCGCCGGCACCGAGCCCCACCAGACCGGATAGGCCCAGACCAGATGTTCGGCCGCCAGGATCGCCTGCTGCAGACGCAGCAAATCGGGCTCCAAGGCCTGTTTACCCTGATAGCCCTGCTCGAGACTGAGCAAGAATTGCAAGTCACGCAGATGGATGATTTGCACGCTGTGGCCGGCCTGCTCGGCGGCTTGCGCATAGCGCTCGGCCAGCGCCTGACTGAAACTGGCCGGCTTGGGGTTGCCATTGATGATGAGAATTCGTTTGGCTTGCATGCAGGGACTCGCTGTTTGAACAGTCGCAAGCATGCAGTCTGCCCCATGGGGCAGAGTCAAGCCTTATTTTTTATCCGACCTGCTCGCCTGCAGTTGCGGGCAGGCGCAAGCCAACTCATGTGCCCCCGCCAAGGCGGTCTGGAACTGAGCCAGCCGCAGCGCTTGCTCCTGCAAAGCGGCGATTTGCTCGGCCAACTCCGCGCACTTTGATTGCACCGCCTGCAGAGCCAAGTTCAGGCTGACCGCCTCCACCAGCGGGCCTTGCGTAGCCAGCGACTGCAAATCGCGCAGCTTGAAACCCAAGCTCTGCGCCTGCCGAATCAGCATCACCGCATCCACATGTTCCTGCTCGAACACCCGGTAGCTGCCACTGCGGCGTGGCGTCGGCAGCAGACCTAATTCCTCATACAAGCGCAAGGCTTTCGGCGAGGCTCCCGTCAGGCGAGCCAGTGCGCCGATACGCAGGCCGGCGCCGCTCATGCATCGGCCCCTGCAGCCAACTCGGTAAGACGGGCCGAACTGCGCGCGTTGATGACCACCGTGTGCGCGGTCTTGTCCTGAATTGCCTGACGATTGCTGTCCCAGATCAGTTGCACAAAGCCCGAGCCGCCGGTGAACAGGCCGGCCGCATAGCCACCAAAGCGTTTGAACAAAATCAGCGGCGTCAAGCGCTTGCCGGTCAACTCGATCATGCGCAGCCCCAGCAGACGTTTGCCCGGCGTTTGGCCCGGCCAGAGCAGCGGCAGCAGGGTGAAATAGACCGCGGCCCAAAAGTAGCTCAAGCCGATCTTGTCGACCCAATAATTGAACTCATCCCTCAACGCATAGAGTACCGGTGCCCGGGCCCGTTCGAGCTGAGCCTCCAAGCGCTCGATCCTGCGCGCCTGTGCACGGGCGCGTTTTTCAGCCTTCTCGGCTGTCTCGGACTTCGCAGAGCTCTTGTCGGATGCCTTTTCCGCGCCATCGCCAGCCTCTTTGAGCAAGGCCGCTGAGGCGGCCGAAGCGGCAGGATCCCCATGATCCGCAAGGTCCACCAAGTCCGTCGCATGCTCGACGTTATCTGCGGCCGATTCGAGCGCCGGTTTTGGCTGCTGCCGCACATCTTGCCAAGCCTGCATCAATCCGCCGAGCGCAAAAACGCCCACCAGCAGCCAAGCCCAAGGCCGCGGGCCGCTGGCCGACTTGCGCCCGAACCAGCGCGACTGGCCAAAGACTTCGGGCCGGTGCTGACGCAACCAGAGCCACAGCGCCAGACCGGCAGCCAGCAACAACCAGAAATTCCCCAGTTGATTGGCCGTGGCCAGCAAGGCCAAATCAACGCCCATCGCGAGCAGGCGTTGACGCGGTGTCGCCAGTGGCAAACCGAGCAAGCTCGGCGCAACATTCAAATCATCCGGTGTGACCCAAGCGCGCGGGTCAATTTTCGCGGCAGGTGTATGCAGTTCGGGCATCTTGGCAGGGTTCGGTTTATTCCATTCTTGGCGGCGGCCAAGCCGGCATATCTTAGCGAGCGCCACCGCCCGCAAGAGCGCGGCACTCTGACCCCTCCGCGACCCTACCCTAACTTTAATTCCACCCGGATATTCCCTCACGGGTATTCACCGCTGGCGTCGATCAGGGCGACTGCAGACACTGACCGATCGATGGCCAGGTTCTACCCGACCTGGGGCCGTCGAGCGACGCTACGTTGACCCAACACCAGGGAGCTTGCATGAACAAGAACCGTCAAACCTCCGCGCTGCTGCGCAGCGCGCTGGGCACCGCCGCCCTGCTGGCCTTGCAAGCGCTGCCTCAGTTCACCCTCGACGCAGCCGCACAAGCACACAGCATCAGCGGGCAGGCCAGCGAGCCGCGCGTCGTCATGCGGGCCTATTTCCGCGACATCGCGCAGGCGCAGGCGATCGCACACAGCCGCTTTGAAACCCTCGAGTCCAAGTACGAGCGCGGCTACGTCATCGTCAATGTCAACCCGAGCGAGCTGCGCGAACTGCGCGCCCTCGGATTCAGTCTGGAGCCCGACCCCAAATGGCTGGCCCGCCAACAAGCGCAGGCCAGGTTTGAAAGCCAGCAACGACTGCGCCAGCAGGGTCAGGGCGGCGTGACAAGCCCCGAACCTTTTGCCGGCATCCCCTCCTACACCTGCTACCCCACCGTTGAAGAAGTATTCAGCAGCGCCGACGCTTTGATCGCGGCCAAGCCCAGCTTGGCGTCCTGGATCGACATCGGCGATTCCTGGGAGAAGAAGCAAAACAGTATCAAGGGCTATGACCTGAGGGTGCTCAAGCTAACGAACAAAGCCGTCGGCGGCATCAAGCCCAAGCTCTTCATCAACGCCGGCATCCACGCGCGTGAATATGCGACCACACCGCTGGTGCTGGAATTTGCCAAGCGTTTGGTCAACGGCCATGGTGTCGACGCCGACATGAGCTGGATTCTTGACCACCACGAAGTCCACCTGCTGCTGGTGACCAACCCCGATGGGCGTAAAAAAGCCGAGACCGGCCTGCTCTGGCGCAAAAACACCAACACGAATTACTGCGGGGCTAACAGCAACTCGCGCGGCGCCGACTTGAATCGCAACTTCGGCTTTGACTGGTTCGGCACCCCCGCCGGCTCCAGCGGCAATGCTTGCGCCGAGACCTACCGTGGCCCCAACGCCGCCTCCGAGCCCGAGACCCAAGCGGTCGAGGCCTATATCCGCAGCCTCTGGACCGACAAGCGCGGGCCCAACCGCAATGACCCGGCCCCGCCAGACACCGGCGGCATCCATCTCGACATCCACAGCCATGGCCGCCTCTTGCTCTGGCCCTGGGGCAGCAATGGCAGCCCCTCGGCCAATGACCAGCAACTGGCGACCTTGGGCCGCAAGTTCGCATTCTTCAATAATCACACGCCGGAACGCTCGCTCGACCTCTACGAGACCGATGGCACCAGCGACGGCCCGAGCTATGGCGAGCTGGGCGTGGCTGCCTATACTTTTGAGCTGGGCACCGCTTTCTTCGAGCAGTGCAGCTATTACAACAACACATTGCTGCCGGGCAATCTGCAGGCCTTGATCTATGCCGCCAAGGTCCTGCGCACGCCTTACAAGACGCCGGCGGGCCCGGATGCGCTGAATGTCAGCGTCAGCGGACTGGCCTCGGTGGGCATCACGCCGGGCACACCCGTTGTCATAACGGCCAAAATCAACGACACCCGCTACAACAATAGCAAGGGCGTCGAGCCCAGCCAGGCCATCGCCGGCGCCGAGGTTTACGTCGACCTACCGCCCTGGTTGCGTGGCAGCAAGGCACAGTCGATGTCGGCCACCGATGGCGCCTTCGACACCCCTATCGAGGCGGTACGCGGCAGTATCGATACCAGCCACTGGCGCAGCGGCCAGCATCTGGTCTATGTGCGCGGCCGCGACGCCGCCAACAACTGGGGCGCTTTTAGCGCGGCCTTCATCAACATCGATTCGGCGGCCTCGACCGCGCCGGTGGCGGCCTTTGGCGTCAGCAGCATCGAGCGCAGCGCCAGCTTCACCGACCGCAGCCTGGACAACGGCACGATCACCGCACGCCAGTGGAGCTTTGGTGACGGCCAGAGCTCAAGCCTGGCCAACCCGACGCATGACTACGCCGCCGACGGCACTTATGCGGTGACGCTGAACGTTACCGACGACGAAGGCAAGTCCGCCAGCGTCAGCAAAAACGTGACGGTCGCCGCCGACGGCATCCCGGTTCTGTTGAACGGGCAAATCTTGAGCGGCCTGAGCGCCGCGACCAACGCCTGGGTTTTCTACAAAATCAAACTGCCGGCAGGCACCAGCAATTTCTCGGTCAACAGTTCCGGCGGCAGCGGCGACCTGGATCTGTATGTGCAGTACGGTCAAGCGCCCGATGCCGGCAACAACGTCTGCGCCAAGGAAAGCAATGGCAATAGCGAGAGCTGCAGCCTCAGCAATCCTCCGGCCGGTTATGCCTATATCGGCTTGTTTGCCTACGCCGCCTACAACGGCGTAACGCTGAAGGTCAACTACACACCCTGAAACCTGCGAGCAAGGGCATACTGGCCGCAAGGGTTCACAAACCAAACCCTTGGAGCTCGCCGCCATGGTTACTCGCCGCAAGACTGCCCCTGAATCCAGCAACAAGCCCAAAACCATCAATTTGGCGCTGCAGGGCGGCGGCTCGCACGGCGCCTTTACCTGGGGCGTGCTGGATGCCTTGTTGGAGGACGGCCGCCTGCAGCTGGAGGCCGTCAGCGCCACCAGCGCGGGCAGCCTCAATGCGGTGGTCTTGGCCGACGGCCTGCGCAAGGGTGGCATAGACGGGGCGCGCCAGGCCTTGGCAGACTTGTGGCGCGCGGTTGCCGATGCGGGCCGACTCAATCCGCTGCAACCGCCCTGGTTGGATGCATTTATGCACGGCGTTCAACAGGCAGCGCATAGGGAATGGTCGCCACCGCACCTTTGGGCGACGGCGATGCTGCAGCTCTTTTCGCCCTATCAACTCAACCCGCTCAATCTGAATCCCCTCCGCCAGATTGTGCAAAACCAGGTCGACTTCGCCGCTTTGCAGCAGGCCTCGCCGATCAAGCTATTCCTGAGCGCCACCAATGTCGAAACCGGCAAGATCCGCGTCTTCAGCGGCGCCGACATCGGCCTTGATGCGGTGCTGGCCAGCGCCTGTTTGCCGACGCTGTTTCAAGCGGTGGAGATTGGCGGCGAGTTTTTCTGGGACGGCGGCTTTATGGGCAATCCGGCGATCTTCCCGCTGATCTACGACAGCTTGGCGGCCGATGTCTTGATCGTCCACGTCAACCCCATACTGCGCCGTGGCGTGCCGCGCAGCTCGGCCGAGATCGCCAACCGCGTCAACGAGATCAGCTTCAATTCCTCGCTGATGCGCGAGATGCGCGCGATCGCCTTCGTCACCGCGCTGATCGACCGCGGCCAGCTCAAGCCCGAAGACGCCCGCCGCATGCGCATCCACTCGATTCGCTGCGATGAGTTGATGGCGGCCCAAGCGGTGGAAAGCAAGATCGACACCGCCTGGCCCTATCTGACCGAGTTGCGCGACGCCGGCCGTCAGCAGGCTTTTGCCTGGCTGGAACAGCATGGTGCCAAGGTCGGCGTCGAGTCCTCGGTGGACATCAGGGCGGAGTTTCTATAGGGCGTATAGGGCATATAGGGCGGGCCGGCCTTCAGCCCAAGGCCGCGATCACCTCGGCCGGCGCCTGAACCAACTCGATCAGCACGCCCTCCCCGGCAATCGGAAATTCGGCATTGCTCTTGGGGTGGATGAAGCAAATATCGAAACCGGCGGCGCCCTTGCGGATGCCGCCCGGCGCGAAGCGCACCCCGTTTGCCGCCATCCACTCGACCGCGCGGGGCAGATCGTCGACCCACAGGCCCACATGATTGAGCGGTGTGTTGTGGACGGCGGGCTTTTTGTCCGGATCCAGCGGCTGCATCAGGTCGACCTCGATCTTGTGCGGGCCGGTCCCGATCGCGCAGATGTCCTCATCAACGTTTTCGCGCTCGGAGACAAAGTTGCCGGTGACCGTCAGGCCCAGCACATCGACCCAGAGCCGGCGAAGTGCCTGTTTGTCCGGGCCGCCGATGGCGATTTGCTGGATGCCGAGGATGCGGTAAGGCTTGGCGCTATTCATCATTCGAATCTCAAAATCAGCTGATCCACCGCCAGGCTCTCGCCTGTCTTGGCCAGCACCTCGGCGATCTTCACATCGCGCTCGGCCAAGAGGATATTCTCCATCTTCATCGCCTCAATCACCGCCAGCCGCTCGCCGGCCAGCACCACTTGGCCCGGTTCGGCAGCAATCTGCACCAGCAAGCCCGGCATCGGAGAAAGCAAATACTTGCTGGTGTCGGGCGGCGCCTTGTAGGGCATCAAGGCCTGCAACTCGGCCGCACGAGGCGACAAGATATTGACGACGATCGCATAGCCGTTGTGCTGCAAACGGTAGGCCAGCGGCTGGCGAAGGGCGCCGCGCTCGGCTTGCGCCACGAAGGGCTGTCCGTTGACGGTGCCCGTTAGGCGAATATCGTTGAGGCGCGAGTTGCAGACGATGCGAAAACTCTGCTCACCGACACGCACCAGCGCCTCGCCCAGATGGCCGACGAACTCGGAGATATGCAGTTCGTGGCGGGACTGCTCGCCAAGCAATCCTTCGCTGACCAGGGCCACGTAATCATGCTCGATGCGCACCTCATGGCCCGGCAATTGCCCGGTGATGCCGGCCTCGCGCTCGCGCGCCTTGCGGCGGATGAAGCCGGCCAGCGCGACCAGGAACAGCGGGTCGGCATGCGGCACATCCTCGGCCCTGAAGCCGGCAGCATAGTGCTGGGCGATGAAGCCGGTATTGAAGTTGCCGGCCTGGAAGTCGGCATGCGCCAGCAGCGCCGACTGGAAGGGGATATTGCTGGAGATGCCGCGGATCACAAAACCATTCAGTGCCTCGCGCATCTTGGCGATCGCCTCGGGGCGGTCTTTGCCATGCACGATCAGCTTGGCGATCATCGAGTCATAGAACATCGGGATCTCGCCGCCCTCGGTCACGCCGGTGTCGACGCGCACGCCGTAACGCGCATCGTCAGCAGAGGCCATGGTCGCCACCGGCGGCTGGTATTTGACCAGGCGCCCCGTGGAGGGCAGGAAATTCCGAAACGGATCTTCGGCATTGATGCGGCATTCGATCGCCCAGCCCTCGCGCTTCAAGTCGCTCTGCGTGAAGGCCAGGGCCTCACCGGCGGCGACGCGAATCATCTGCTCGACCAGGTCCAGCCCGGTGATGCATTCGGTGACCGGATGCTCGACCTGCAGCCTTGTGTTCATCTCCAGGAAGTAAAAACTCTGGTCCTTGCCGACGACAAACTCGACCGTCCCGGCGCTTTGGTACTTGACCGCTTTGGCCAGCGCGACCGCCTGCTCGCCCATCGCCTTGCGGGTCGTCTCGGAGATGAACGGCGACGGCGCTTCTTCGATCACCTTCTGGTGGCGGCGCTGGATCGAGCATTCGCGTTCCCACAGATAGAGCACGTTGCCCTGGCTGTCGCCCAAGACCTGGATCTCGATATGGCGCGGCTCCTCGACGAACTTTTCCATGAAGACGCGGTCATCGCCAAAGCTGTTGCGCGCCTCATTGCGGCAGCTGGTGAAGCCCTCGAAGCATTCCTTGTCGTTGAAGGCGACTCGGAGGCCCTTGCCGCCGCCGGCGCTGGCCTTGATCATCACCGGATAGCCGATGCCCGCGGCGATCTGCACTGCCTCTTCGGCCGACAGGATAGGCTCGTTGTGGCCGGGGATCGTATTGACCTGCGCGGCATTCGCCAGCTTTTTGGACGCGATCTTGTCGCCCATCGCAGCAATCGAATGCGCTTTGGGGCCAATGAAAGCGATGCCCGCTTCCTCGACCCGGCGAGCGAAGTCCTCGTTCTCGCTCAGGAAACCATAACCGGGGTGGATCGCCTGCGCGCCAGTCTGCAGCGCGGCTTTGATGATCTTGTCCGCCACCAAATAGGACTCGCGGCTGGGTGCTGGACCCAAGAGCACGGCCTCATCGGCCAACTCGACATGCAGCGCATCCTTGTCGGCCTCGGAGTACACGGCCACCGTCTTGATGCCCATCTTGCGGGCCGTCTTGATGACTCGGCAGGCGATCTCGCCGCGGTTGGCAATCAGGATCTTTGTAAACATCACCGTACTCCCGCGGCTCGATCGCCGTTCACTTCGTTCACCAGGCGAGTTGGCTTCGCCGAAAGGCCCGCTGGGCGGCCCTTTTCCCCGCAGTTGGCAATGAGGATCTTTGTAAACATGCTTGAACTCCCGCTTCAATTCTGAGAAAAACGTAGCCGCCCCGACAGGCAGCGATCGGTCCATTCCTTGACCCGCTCTGCCATCCAGACCGGCCCCTGGCTCTTGGCCGGGCCGCGACCCTGGTAGGCGAAGGCCAACATCGCTTTAGCCCTTGCGTCCTCATGCGCATCTTCTCGCTTCAAATCAGCCATTGCTTCCGAGCGTGACTGGCCATCCACACGGAACAGCAAGATCACCGGCAGGCTGAACAAATCGGCCTCGCAGGCTTCGATGTAGGGCGCACTCTTTGGCCCATAGCGAAGCAGCGCGCAGCGCTCAAACGCGGCCTTGGCCTCTTGCTTGCCCTTGGCGTCGGCGGCATCTTGATCCTGCTCACCGGCCCTGCCCTGCTCGCCGGCCAGCTCATGCTCGGCCGCGCAATCGACTATTTGGGCAAGCGCAGGCATCGTGATCAAGAGCGCGGACAAGGCCAAAGCCTTCACAAAGGGATATTGCCGTGTTTGCGCCACGGGTTCTCCAGCTTCTTGTCTTTGAGCATCACCAGGCTGCGGCAGATGCGCTTGCGGGTCTCATGCGGCTGGATCACATCGTCGATAAAGCCGCGCGCTCCTGCCACAAAGGGGTTGGCAAAGCGTGCCTTGTACTCGGCTTCTTTGGCAGCCAGCTTGGCCGGGTCGCCCTTGTCCTCGCGGAAGATGATTTCGACCGCGCCCTTGGCCCCCATCACCGCGATTTCGGCATTAGGCCAGGCGAAGTTGACGTCGCCGCGCAGATGCTTGGAGCTCATCACGTCATAGGCGCCGCCGTAAGCCTTGCGCGTTATGACGGTGACCTTGGGCACCGTGCATTCGGCATAGGCGTAAAGCAGCTTGGCGCCATGCTTGATGATGCCGCCGTACTCCTGTGACGTTCCGGGCATGAAGCCGGGCACATCGACAAAGGTGATCACCGGGATATTGAAAGCATCGCAAAAGCGCACAAAGCGCGCCGCCTTGATGGAACTCTTGATGTCCAGGCAACCGGCCAGCACCAGCGGCTGATTGGCGACGATGCCGACCGTCTGGCCTTCCATGCGGGCAAAGCCGGTCAGGATGTTCTTCGCATACTCGGGCTGCAGCTCGAAGAAGTCGCCGTCGTCAACCACCTTGAGGATCAGCTCCTTCATGTCGTAGGGCTTGTTGGCGTTGTCCGGCACCAAGGTGTCGAGTGAATGATCGAGCCGGCCGCCGGGGTCGCCACTGGGGCGCGTCGGCGCCTTCTCGCGGTTGTTCAAGGGCAGATAGTTGAAGAAGCGCCGCAACATCAGAATCGCCTCGACATCATTCTCGAAGCTGAGATCGGCCACGCCGCTCTTGCTGGTGTGGGTGGCGGCACCGCCCAACTCCTCGGCCGTCACTTCCTCATGCGTGACCGTCTTCACCACCTCGGGGCCGGTGACGAACATATAGCTCGAGTCCTTCACCATGAAGATGAAATCCGTCATCGCCGGCGAATAGACCGCGCCGCCCGCGCAAGGCCCCATGATCATGCTGATCTGCGGGATCACGCCGCTGGCCAGCACATTTTTTTGAAACACATCGGCATAGCCACCCAGCGAGGCCACACCCTCCTGAATGCGCGCGCCGCCCGAGTCGTTGAGGCCGATCACCGGCGCGCCGACCTTCATCGCCTGGTCCATCACCTTGCAGATCTTCTCCGCATGCGACTCGCTCAAGGCTCCGCCGAAGACGGTGAAGTCCTGGCTGAAGCTGAAGGCCAGGCGGCCATTGATCATGCCGTAACCGGTGACCACACCGTCACCGGGGATCTTGTTGTCTTGCATGCCGAAGTCGACGCAGCGGTGTTCGACGAACATATCCCATTCCTCGAAAGTGCCCTCGTCAAACAGCAGCTCGAGCCGCTCGCGCGCGGTCAGCTTGCCCTTGGCGTGCTGCGCGGCAATGCGCTTCTCGCCGCCGCCGAGGCGGGCCTGGGCACGTTTCTCTTCCAGCCGTTGTTGGATGTCATGCATATTCAAACCTTTCCAGAAAATCGATTCAGTAACTGGCGGGCGGCGGTCGATGCCGCCATTTGGCCTTGCAAAACCTGGCCGGTGACCTCGGGCAGCAAGTCTCGCACCGCCGGCGACTCGGCGAACTGCTGGCGCAGGCCGCTGTGGATGCGTTCCCACATCCAGTCCTGCGCTTGGGCCCGGCGCTTTGCCTCAAGCCCGCCACTCGAGGCCTGCTCCTTGCGATACAACTCCACCGCCGACCAGAATTCGTCGAGTCCCGAGGCCTTCAGCGCGCTAACTTGTAACACGCGCGGATGACTGGCCTGCTGGCCCGAGTGTCCATAATGGCGCAGGCTGGAGCCGATCTGCGCCTGCGCGCGGGTGGCCGCGGCCCAGTCCAGATCGGCCTTGTTGATGACGACCAGATCGGCCAGCTCCATCACGCCCTTCTTGATCGCCTGCAAATCGTCGCCGGCATTGGGCAGTTGCAGCAACACATACATATCCGTCATGCCGGCCACCGCCGTCTCGCTCTGGCCGACGCCGACGGTCTCGACGATGACGATGTCAAAGCCGGCCGCCTCGCAGACCAGCATCGCTTCGCGGGTCTTGTCTGCAACCCCGCCCAAGGTACCGCTACTGGGGCTGGGGCGAATATAGGCGCGCTCATCCATGGACAAGCGCTCCATGCGGGTCTTGTCACCCAGGATGGAGCCGCCCGAGAGGCTGCTGGACGGGTCCACCGCCAGCACCGCAACGCGGTGGCCGCGCTCTATCAAGAACAGGCCCAGCGCCTCGATGAAGGTGCTTTTTCCCACGCCGGGCACGCCGGAAATACCCAGGCGAAACGATTTACCAGTATGCGGCAGCAGCTCGGTCAGCAAGGCGTCCGCTTGCACGCGATGGTCAGGCCGCGTGGACTCCAAAAGCGTGATCGCCTTGGCCATCGCACGGCGTTGTGGCGCACCGGGGCCGGCCAAAAGAGCGGCGGCCAAGCTCACCGCGCAACCTCACATGTCCAGCGATAGTCGATATCGAAATCGCTTTCGCCCACTTGTTTAAAACCATGGCGCAGATAGAAACGATTGGCGTCACTCTGCTTGAGCGCCGACAGCGTCACGTCTTGCCCCGCCGCGCGGGCGCGGTCCTTGACCCAGCTGATCACCCAGGCGCCGACGCGCTGGTCTTGCCGCTCAGGCGCCACATACAACTGCTCAAGCTTGAGCATGGCACCGTCGGGTTTCAAGGTCATGAAGCCGATGCGCTCGGCGCCGCAGCAGATGTGCTGCATGAACTCGGGCGCGAACGCGGCCTGAAAACGCTCGCGCCCGCGCTGCAGATCAAACCGCCCCAGCCGCTCCAGGCTCTCGCGCAAGGCCGTCATGCGCAGTGCAAGCATCGCTTCAAAATCTTCGGCCTGCACCGGCTGGAAACTAAAGTTGCTCATCCCAAACTCAAGCGAATCTGCTCCAGCACATCCTTGGCGCTGGCGGGGATCGGCGTGCCGGGCCCGTAAATGCCTTTGACCCCGGCTTCATAGAGCATGTCGTAATCCTGCGCCGGGATCACGCCACCGACAAACACGATGATGTCATCGGCGCCCTGCGCTTTCAGCGCCTGGATGATGGCCGGCACCAGGGTCTTGTGCCCGGCGGCGAGCGTCGAAATGCCGACCGCATGCACATCGTTCTCGATCGCCTGGCGCGCGCATTCCTCGGGCGTTTGGAACAAGGGGCCGATGTCGACATCAAAGCCCAGGTCGGCATAGGCGGTGGCCACGACCTTGGCGCCCCTGTCATGGCCGTCCTGCCCCAACTTGGCAACCATCACGCGTGGCCGGCGGCCCTGCTCCACCGCAAAGGCGGCGATCTCTTCCTGCAACTTGGCCCAGCCCTCGGCCGAGTCATAGGCCGCCGCATAGACGCCCGAGACTTTTTGTGTGTCGGCCCGGTGGCGGCCATAGACCAGCTCCAGCGCGTCGCTGATTTCACCGACCGTCGCACGCAAGCGCATCGCCTTGATGCTCAGATCCAGCAGATTGCCCGCGCCCGAGCGCGCGGCCTCGGTCAGCGCGTTCAAGGCGGCTTGCACGGCCGCCGAGTCGCGGCTCGCCTTGATGGCTTGCAGCCGCTCGATTTGGCCGTCACGCACGCGCACATTGTCGACATCCAGGATCTCGATCGCATCTTCCTTGGCCAGCTTGTACTTGTTGACGCCGACGATCACATCGCGGCCGGAATCTATTGCCGCCTGCTTCTCGGCCGCGCTGGCTTCGATCTTGAGCTTGGCCCAACCCGAGTCCACCGCCTTGACCATGCCGCCCATCGCCTCGACCTCTTCGATGATGGACCAGGCCTTGTCGGCCATGTCCTGCGTCAGCGACTCCATCATGTAGCTGCCGGCCCAGGGGTCGATCACGCTGGTGATATGCGTCTCCTCCTGGATGATCAACTGCGTATTGCGGGCGATGCGGGAGGAAAACTCGGTCGGCAAGGCGATCGCCTCGTCGAGCGAGTTGGTGTGCAGCGATTGCGTCCCGCCAAACACCGCCGCCATCGCCTCGATCGTGGTTCTAACGACGTTGTTGTACGGGTCTTGCTCGGTCAGACTCCAGCCCGAAGTCTGGCTGTGCGTGCGCAGCATCAAGCTCTTGGGGTTCTTGGCGTCAAAGCCCTTCATGATGCGGCACCAGAGCAGGCGCGCGGCCCGCATCTTGGCAATCTCCAGATAGAAGTTCATGCCCACCGCCCAGAAGAAACTCAGGCGCGGCGCGAACTCATCGACGTTCAAACCCTTGGCCAGCGCGGTCTTTACATATTCCTTGCCGTCGGCCAGCGTGAAGGCCAACTCCAACGCTTGATTCGCGCCGGCTTCTTGCATGTGATAACCGCTGATGCTGATCGAGTTGAACTTGGGGCAGTTTTGCGCGGTGTACTCGATGATGTCGCCGATGATGCGCATCGACGACTCGGGCGGGTAGATGTAGGTATTGCGGACCATGAACTCCTTGAGGATGTCGTTCTGGATCGTGCCGCTCAACTTATCCTGGCTAACGCCCTGCTCTTCGGCCGCCACCACATAGCCGGCCAAGACCGGCAGCACCGCGCCGTTCATCGTCATAGAGACCGAGACCTTGTCGAGCGGAATCTCGTTGAAGAGGATCTTCATGTCCTCGACCGAATCGATCGCCACCCCCGCCTTGCCGACGTCGCCGGTCACGCGCGGGTGATCGCTGTCATAGCCGCGGTGGGTGGCCAAA
This sequence comes from Roseateles oligotrophus, assembly GCF_025717515.1. Lineage (GTDB taxonomy): Bacteria > Pseudomonadota > Gammaproteobacteria > Burkholderiales > Burkholderiaceae_C > Paucibacter_A > Paucibacter_A oligotrophus. The sequence goes on along the minus strand of NZ_JAJIRN010000005.1, from coordinate 184,240 downwards.
TCAAACGCCACCGACACACCCTGCCCGCCGGCGGCCAAGGCCTTGCGATAAAAGGCATTGCTTTCTTCGGCGGTTGAAAAGCCCGCGTATTGGCGAATCGTCCAAGGACGCACCGCATACATCGTCGCCTGCGGACCGCGCAGATAGGGCTCGAAACCGGGCAAGGTGTCGGCATGCGGCAGGTTCGCCGTGTCGGCCGCCGTGTACAGCGGCTTGACGGTCAGGCCCTCGGGCGTGAGCCAATTCAAGGCGGACAGATCGCCACCGGGAGCGGACTTGGCGGCCGCCTTCGTCCAGTCAGCCATGGAGGCCGATGGAAATTCATTTTTTGACGCTTCAGACATGGGGCAAACTCCTGCAGACGCCGCATGATAGCGCGCCAATCATTCATAATTATAAATTCAAAATTGACGCTACACTGACAAGCTAAAGTCACTTTTCGACATGTCCGCCCCGCTCACGCTCGCCCCACGCGCCTTGTATCAAGAGGTGGCGGAGCGTTTGCGCCAACAAATCTTCGGCCGCGAGTTGGAGCCCGGCGCCTGGATCGACGAGCTCAAACTTTGCGCCGAACTGGGCATCAGTCGCACGCCGCTGCGCGAGGCATTAAAGGTTCTGGCCGCCGAAGGCCTGGTCACGATGAAGGTGCGGCGCGGCGCCTATGTGACCGAGATGAGCGAGCGCGATGTGCGCGAGGCTTACCAACTATTGGCACTATTGGAGAGCGATGCGGCGGCGCGGGTGGCCAGCGGCGCCGAAGAAAGCGAGCTCGCCGAATTGCAGTTGCTGCATCAGGCGCTGGAACGCCAAGCCGGCGAGCGCGATGCCTTCTTTGCCGCCAATGAGCAGTTCCATCTGCGACTGCTGGAGATTGAGGGCAACCGCTGGCGCCAGCAAATCGTCACCGATCTGCGCCGGGTGATGAAGCTCAATCGCCACCATTCGCTGTTCAAGCAAGGGCGACTGGATGAGTCGCTCCAGGAACACCGGGCGCTGATGACCGCCTTGTCACAGCGCCGTGGCGAGGACGCGGCGCGTTTGATGCGCGAGCATTTTGACAACGGACTGGCTGCCGCGAGCAGTTCTAAGTAAGCCCTGATCGAACTAGCTGTCACGCTGACCAAACTCCAGTTTTTGAAGAGCCTCATCTTTGCGCTTAACCGTGATCGGCCTAGGCGACATTGCCCAAAAGGCCTATCTACCAATCCTGAGCCGCCGCACCGACATCAAGTAAGACTGCTTTAGCTTGTGCGACTCGACGCCTAACTTCAAAAAAATAGCCGCCCAAAACGAGAAACCCTCCGGAGCCCGAAGGCGGCGGAGGGTGGGTGGCTTACGCCACCTTTGGGGCTCTAAGGCAATTTGCCGAAGGGCTCCTGGCGCGCAAATATTGCGCCAGAGGTTATGCCTTAAACAGGCAGTGCAACTCTAGGCGACGCTCGGCAAGCTTTCAAGCCCCAGACAAACCCGAATCTGTCGTTTTGAACAGTTGCTCGAACAACAGATCGGCTCGCATTTGCACCTCGGCCGACATGACGATAGGCAAGCCCCATTCCCGCGTGGACTCGCCTGGCCATTTATTGGTCGCATCTAAACCCATCTTTCCACCCAATCCACTCACCGGCGAGGCAAAGTCCAAATAGTCAATCGGCGTGCTGTCGACCAAGGTCGTATCGCGAACCGGGTCCATTCGGGTCGTGATCGCCCAGACCACTTCCTTCCAATCGCGAATGTTGATGTCATCGTCAACCACCACGATGAACTTGGTGTACATGAACTGGCGCAGATAGCTCCACAGTCCAAACATCACACGCTTGGCATGACCCGGATAGGCCTTTTTGATCGAGATCACGGCCATGCGGTAGCTGCAACCTTCGGGTGGCAAGTAGAAATCGACAATCTCGCTGAATTGCTTCTGCAAGATCGGCACGAACACCTCATTCAAGGCCACGCCGAGTATGGCGGGTTCATCCGGCGGCTTGCCTGTGTAGGTCGAGTGGTAGATCGGGTCGGTGCGCTGCGTTAAACGGCTAACCTCGAAAACAGGGAACCAATCCTGCTCGTTGTAATAGCCTGTGTGATCCCCAAACGGGCCCTCAAGCGCATGCAAATAGCCACCCTTTTCCATCAAGCGTACGCCGTCATCACTCACGCCGCGATAGCCTTCGGCTGCCACTGGTATGCAGCCTTCAAGAACAATCTCGGCACTGGCAGGCACCTGCAACATTCGCCCATCCTGACCCGCACCACTGTTTACCAGCTCGGTGCGCGAGCCCCGCAGCAGACCCGCAAACTGATATTCGGACAACGAGTCCGGTACGGGTGTCACCGCACCCAGAATCGTCGCCGGGTCGGCACCAAGTGCGACCACCAGCGGAAATGGCTGCCCCGGATTGGCCAACGCAAAATCCCGAAAGTCCAAGGCGCCACCACGGTGCGCCAACCAGCGCATGATCAACTGATTGCGCCCTATCAGTTGCTGCCGATAGATCCCCAAATTCTGCCGCTGCCTTGCTTGCGCGATGTTCTGCGGGCCGCGCGTGACCACCAAGCCCCAGGTGATCAACGGGCCGATGTCGCCGGGCCAACAGGTTTGAATCGGCAACGCCTTCAAATCGACTTCAGCCCCCTCAAGCACCTCTTGCTGGCAGGCGGCCTTGCGAACCACGGATGGTTTCATATCCCAAAGCGACTTGACCATATGCAGCAAGCGCCCCGCATCTTTGATTCCCTTCGGCGGCTCGGGCTCCTTCAAATTGGCCAGCACATGCCCGACATTGCGCAAGTCCTGCAGGCTCTGTGCGCCCATGCCCAGCGCGACACGCTCCGTCGTACCGAATAAATTCGTCAGTACCGGCGTCTTATGACCTGCAGGGCTCTCAAACAGAAGCGCTGGACCGCTGGCGCGCAAGACGCGATCACTCAAGGCCGTCATTTCCAAAATGGGAGAAACCGGCTCGGCAATACGTCTAAGCTGGCCCATAGCCTCCAGACCGTGAATGAATTCACGTAGATCACGGTACTTCATAACTAAAAGTAATTTAAAAATCGATTTACAGGCTTGACGGGTTATCTTTGGACCTTAGAATCCGACTGCCCTGTTAGTCCAGGGTAAACCCGTGTCTTTGCCTAGGGAGGGCGAAGGCGCCCCGCTGCCAATGGACGGCAATCCGATGCAAGAGGCGACCCAGGTCGCTTCAACAACATTTGGGCCGGCCCATTATCACTTCCGCAGGCAGTCCTCGCGCACCAGCGCATGGCTTGCATGTGGATGAGAACAAAGGAGTCGCATGACAGCGCGTCTAGAAATTATTTCCCTGGCACGCAATACCGGTGCCGCAATGTCTTTGTTTGCTCGCGACATCGGCCAAGGATTGCTGGTTGTAAGCCATAACACCCTCGCCCTCGTCGGATTGGCCGTAGTTGCCCTTGTTTTCACCTTTGCCAGCCAGGTCGACTTGCAGCAGCGCCTAGAAGGTCATGCTTTGGGTTGGTTGCATGACCGCGAAGAAGCCCGCGCCTTGGCCGAAGGCAATACCCTGTTCGGCAGCAACGAGCCTGATGCGGTGAACCGGGCAACTGCCTCGGACCCAAAAGACTTGCCTCGGCAACAAGCCGCCATTGCTCATTGGCTGGCCGGCAAGTACCGGGTCGCACCGGAGCCGATCAGCCGCCTAGTCCAAGAAGCTTGGTCCGTGGGCCAACGCGCACAGGTAGAGCCAACCTTGATTTTGGCCATCATGGCGATTGAATCCAGCTTCAATCCATTTGCCCAAAGCTCGGTAGGGGCACAAGGCTTGATGCAGGTTCTGACCAGCGTGCATAACGACAAATACAAGGCTTTCGGCGGAAATCTCGCTGCCTTTGACCCCATCACAAATCTGCGGGTTGGTGTTCAAGTGCTCAAGGAGAACATTCAGCGAGCCGGAAGCGTCGACGAGGGTCTCAAGCACTATGTGGGCGCGGCCAATCTTCCAGACGACGGCGGCTACGCCCAGCGGGTGCTGGCGATGCATGAGCAAATGAAAGCCGTTGCCGCCGGCCGCAAGCCCATCGACAAGCCGCTGAGGGACAGCACGCCAACGAAAAACGCGCCGGCAGAGCTAGAGCCCACAACCTTGAACGAGCGAGTCGCACTGGCCCGCTGATCAATTCGACCTCATTTGCCACACCGGCCGAATTACTTGCGCTTCACCGGCCTAACTCCGGCAACCGCTACACTCCCAATTCCGCGCAACTGGCGATCAAGGTTGCGCACCTAAAACGGTGCTTTGCTGCTGAGCAAAGTTCTCCAAAATAGGGGCATCCCGAGGTGGTGGACCACCTGGAAGCGCGGACTGCTTTGGGTCTCCTGAAGCTGCTTTCAGCCGTTCGCCTGGGCAACCTGGTCCGTCAGCCTAATCCAGGCCAGTCAAGACCGGGACTCCACTTTTTGAGCATTGCACCCATTTATGTTTGATCGAAGCACCTCCACCCTCGCGCTTGTCGACCCCGAATTGTGGGCCGCCGTTCAAAATGAAAACCAGCGCCAAGAAGACCATATCGAGCTGATTGCCTCGGAGAATTACACCTCGCCGGCAGTCATGCAGGCGCAAGGCAGCCAACTGACCAATAAGTACGCCGAAGGCTACCCTGGCAAGCGCTATTACGGCGGCTGCGAATATGTTGATGTGGTCGAACAACTGGCGATTGACCGCATCAAGCAATTGTTCGGTGCCGAGAATGCCAATGTGCAGCCGAACTCCGGCTCACAAGCGAATCAAGGTGTGTTCTTTGCCTTGCTGCAGCCGGGTGACACCATCATGGGCATGAGCTTGTCCGAAGGCGGCCATCTGACCCACGGCATGCCGCTGAATATGAGCGGCAAGTGGTTCAAGGTCGTCAGCTACGGCCTGGATGCCAACGAAGCCATTGATTACGAAGCCATGGAGCGCACGGCGCGCGAGCACAAGCCCAAGTTGATCATCGCCGGCGCCTCGGCGTACAGCCTGCGTATCGACTTTGAACGTTTTGCCAAGATCGCCAAGGAAATCGGCGCATATTTCATGGTCGACATGGCGCACTACGCCGGATTGATCGCCGCCGGTGTCTACCCCAACCCGGTGCCCCACGCCGACGTGGTGACTTCCACCACCCACAAGAGCCTGCGCGGGCCGCGCGGCGGCATCATCCTGATGAAGGATCACGTCGCCAAGCAAATCAACAGCGCCATCTTCCCTGGCATCCAAGGTGGTCCCTTGATGCATGTGATCGCGGGCAAGGCGGTAGCTTTCAAGGAAGCCTTGACGCCCGAGTTCAAGGCCTACCAAGAGCAGGTTTTGAAGAATGCGGTGGTATTGGCCGAGGAACTGATCAAGCGTGGTCTGCGGATTGTTTCCGGCCGTACCGAGAGCCACGTGATGCTGGTCGATCTGCGCCCTAAAAACATGACAGGCAAGGAAGCCGAAGCCGTCTTGGGCCGCGCCCATATGACTTGCAACAAGAACGGTATTCCTAACGACCCGCAAAAGCCTATGGTCACCAGCGGTATTCGCTTGGGTACGCCGGCCATGACCACGCGTGGTTTCAAGGAAGAGCAGGTTCGCATGACCGCCAACTTGATCGCCGATGTGCTTGACAACCCAACGGACGAAGCCAATCTGGATGCGGTGCGGGCCAAGGTTGCCGCGCTTGCCCGCGACTTCCCCGTCTACCGTTGATATTTCGTTGATAAATAGCGCCGCCTGCACAACCGATGCGATGCCCATTTTGTAGCCATGCCGAGACCCAGGTCGCCGAGACCCGGGAGTCCGACGAGGGCGATGTGGTGCGTCGCAGGCGACGTTGCCTGGGCTGTGACAAGCGCTTCACCACCTATGAAAGAGCTGAAATAGCCCTGCCTGTGGTGGTGAAGAAGGATGGTACGCGCGCCGATTTCGATCCGAAAAAGGTGCGCGCTTCAATGCAACTGGCCCTGCGCAAACGACCCGTGAGCATTGAACAGATTGACGCCGCATTGGCCAAAATTGAAGAAACGCTGCTCACCAGTGGTGCTCGTGAGTTGCCCTCCACCCGCCTGGGTGAGCTGGTCATGCGTGAGCTTAAACGGATCGACAAAGTGGCCTATGTGCGCTTTGCATCGGTCTACCGCAGCTTTGAAGATGTGGATGAGTTCAGGCAGTTGATTCGGGAAATTTAGCCCTATCCCTCTTATGGGGGGGTACTGCCCCCACGAGTGGGACAGAAGATGCAGGGCTTTCGGCCTAAATTGTATTCAGCCCTCACTGAATACATGAAAGCCCGCCATGTTCAACTTCACTTCGAATTCCCGCGGCTGCAGCTTGGTCGAGCTTTGTGTCTGCATCGCCATCATCGCCGTGCTGATGTCCATCGCCTTGCCGTCCTTTGACCAACTCAAGCAGCGCCAACGCCTTGAACTGGTTGCTCAAACCGTGATGGCAAATCTGCAGCAAGCGCGCAGCGAAGCCGTCAGCCGTGCAGATGCCGTACAGCTGAGATTCAGCCGCCACCCGAATGGCAGTTGCTACATCCTGCATACGGGAGCGTCTGGACAATGTCATTGCGAAGCAGATGGTCAAGCGGCTTGTGATTCGACCGAACGGATTTTGAAGCTCGAGTGGATACCATCGGCTCAAAATATTTCCGTCCGAGCCAACGTCGCCAATATGAGTTTCCAAGCGCGCCAAGGAGCAGTAACCAGCACCGGCAGCATAGACATCAGCTCGACCAATGGGGACACCATACGCCACGTGGTCAGCATTGTCGGCCGCGTAAGGTCTTGCTCGCCGAGCGCAGAAATGCACGGATTTCCACGCTGCTGACTCGCCACCCCCTGATTACGGGGACGCGATCAAAGGTTTTCCTCGACCGACAGACGGCAGCACAAAGCAACCGGGTGGGAGTACCAAATTCCCATAATGGCAAGATGAGTTCGGAATATTCTCCTACGCCCTTTGCTGACTTCAAGCCACGAGCCCTACCGTCATTCGTGGAGGGATTCACTTTGATCGAATTGATGATTGTGGCGATCATTGTTGCAATTCTGGCCATGATTGCTCTGCCGGCCTTTCAAAAGCAAATGACCAAGGGGCGGCGCGCCGATGCGATCTCTGCCCTTTCAGTGATCTTGCAGGCGCAGGAACGCTGGCGTAGCAATCGCGTCGCTTATGCGTCCGACTTGGACACCGAGTTGATCTTGAGTACGCAGTCTGAACACAAACACTACAACTTGAGTCTCAGCGGTATTAGGAATCCAGCCAGCTTCAATTTTGGCTTCATTGCCAAGGCCGTCCCGGACTCGCTCAGCCTGCAAACTGGTGACGACGAGTGCAAAGAAATGTCTATACGAGTCGACGGCGGCAAGATCATTTATGAGGCCAAAGACCATGCAAACCAAGACAGCTCTGCGCAATGTTGGCCCAGATAAATCAGCAAATGGAACCTGGCATCACTTTGACAAAAGTGATGGTGGAGTTTCGATAGCCCGGGCTGGAGCCGACTTGGGCAGGAATGAAGCTGTCCTTGTCGAATTTTCTCGGCCCGCAAACATGGTTTATTACAAGATCGGCGTCACCGCAGGGCTTGATATCTGTCTTTGCAGTAGCCCGTCCGGAACTGCTTGCCGCGACACGAAACTGGAGCCATTGCAAATGCCCGGCCGCGTGGGTGCGAGCATGACCAAGAGCGTTGCGGGCCAGCCAAACGAATTTTCGCTTGCAGCACCGCGCGTGACTAACACCATGCCGGAAGGCTTCCCCGTTGCGATGGAGGGCCTGGGACCTTGCGAATTACAGGTTCAATTCAATGCCATTGGGCGAGTCACAAGCTGCGCACCGACAGATGGCATTTTCAGTGCTGTTTTTGCATGTCCGTCACCATGACACACTATTCCCGCAAGAAAAACCGAGGCACCAGCCTGATCGAGTTGATGGTGGGCATTGCCGTCGGCATGATTGTCGTGGCCGGAGCCAGCGTCATGATGACCAGTCAATTGGCCGAACATAGGCGACTGACATTGGAGACTCAGGTGCAGCAAGATTTGCGGACGGCGGCCGATTTGATGCTGCGCGATCTGCGCCGTGCGGGCTCTTGGGCAGTTCCCCAGAATGGTGTTTGGTCGCCCGGCGCCGCAGCGGCACCTATGGTGAATGACTATGCCGATACGGCTTTAACGGCAGCGCATGGCAGCTCGATCCTTGAATACAGCTATTCACGTCACAAAGATCGAGGCAGATCCACCGGCGCCACCCCGATCGCCGATGCTGAAGACAACATCATGAGCTCGAGCACAGAGAAATTCGGATTCAAAATCGAGGATGGCGGCATATTGAAGTTCCGAATCGGCGACAGATGGCAGCCGCTGACGGACAAGGAGGTCTTGATCATTACGGCCTTCGATGTCCAGTTGAAGGAGCAGCAGATTCCCTTGGACGATTTATATGGCGTTGCTTGTCCAGCAGGCAGTGCAAGCAGCCCTCCCCGTCAATTGCTGCGCCGATTTGACATTGCATTGACGGGCCGCGCTGCCCATGACGCCAGGGTTCAGCGCACCATCAAGGTCACGAGTCGCATCCGCAATGACCAACTGCTGGGGCCCTGCTCGTGAACTCGACATTGCATCGGGCCGAGCGCGGTGCGGTGACCTTGGTGGTGGTGATGGTGCTGTTTCTGATCATGGCCATGATGGCCGCTTACGCCAATCGGAATATGGTGTTTGAGCAGCGAACCGGGGGCAATTACTACCGCTCCGGTGTGTCACTGGAAACTGCAGAAGCAGGCACGGAGTGGGCGCTAGGCATGCTCAATGGGCTCGACATCAATCAATCTTGCTTGGCCGATGGTCCCGTCACCAACCGTTTTCGCGAGCGCTACTTGAGCATCTCGGCGACAAGCCGAGAGATCGTCCCCGCCGGCATGGTGATTAAGCCCAATACCGCTAACAAGGCCATCGTCGCCGATTGTGTGCATTCAGAGGCTCAGGGGCGCTGGGTCTGCAATTGCCCGACCGGCGCCTGGACGGCCTCGCCTGCGCCGGCTGCGGCGGCCAATATGCAGCCAAGTTTTAGAGTCAGTCTGATTTCGCCGGTAGGCAATCGAGCCGGCAATTTGCGCATTGAATCTGTCGGTTGTACCGGCAGCGTGGTTTCGCAATGCGAAGACGACGCGACATCCAGCGATATGGCCTTGTCCCGCTCGGTCGTTCAACTCGACGCTGCTTTGCTGAGCGCCTTGAAGGTCCCGCCCGCAACACCGTTGACCGTCAAGGGTGCCATCAACTTGGGTGTTAACGGTGTCGGCCTGCATAACAGCGACCCGCTCAGCCATGGTCTTCTTTTATTGACCACCGCCGCGGTCGTGCCCAATTTGGTGGAGACAAGGCTGGACACCTTGCCCGGCACTCCGGTTCAACAGGCTTTGGTCTTGGGCGATACCGGTTTGGGCGCTTCCTCGGAGAAGATGTTTGCAATGTTCTTCGGCATGTCGCCGGCTCGCTACTTGAATCAGCCAGCCATCCGCAAGGTGACTTGCAACGGCGACTGCGGGCCGACGCTGGCGGCGGCCTATGCCATTGGGGCCAGGATGGTTTGGGTCGATGGGCCGCTCAACATTTTCAGCACCACCGTGCTGGGTGCGGACACCAGCCCGATGCTGGTCATCGCCAGCGGCGCGGTTCGCGTTGACGGGGACCTGCAGATGACAGGCTTGCTCTATGTCATGGGCAATACCGAGTGGAGCAATAGCACGGGTGCACCCGGTTTATTGAAGGGCGCATTGCTGGTGGACGGAAATCTGACGATTGGCGGCACCGTCGACATCTTGTACCAACCCAATGTGATGGACGAATTGAAGAACCGGACCGGCAGTTTTGTGCGTGTTCAGGGAAGTTGGTGGAACTGAGATGAAGGCCGACCGGTCCAAGTCTCCCGGCGAAAGGCATGCCAGTAACGGTGTCGCCTTGATCGAAGCCTTGGTCGCCCTGTTGATTTTGGCTTTCGGGATGTTGGCCTTGGTCGGACTGCAGGGCAATTTGAGGCGCGGCGCCGACCTCTCAAAGCAGCGTGGTGAAGCGATTCGGTTGGCCCAAAAAGAGATGGAAACCCTGCGCGCCTATTCGGTGCTGACCCATCCGGACCCCGTCAATCCGGTGGCAGGCGTATTGGCTTTTGCGGACATTGCCTCTCAGTCCAACGCCGATGCCGGTGACCCCAACAGCAATGCTGTCTTCGCCCTCACGCGCTCGGTAAGCCCTTGGCCACAAGATCAGTCGCCACAAACCGCGGTGCGGGTGCGCGTTGACTGGCTGGACCGGGCCGCAGGCCCTCAGTTCGTAATGATAGACAGCGTCATCTCCCGAGCCGACCCGGGTTTGAGTGCCGCCTTGACGGTGCCGCCCACATCCCTCACCGTTCATCGCCCGGCCGGGCGTGAATCCTCTATTCCGGTTGGCGCCAAGGATCTAGGCAATGGCCGCAGCGTGTTTGTGCCCACGAGCATCGACACCGTGGCCTGGGTATTCAACAATCTGAGCGGCATCATCGTCGGGAAATGCACGGTGGCTACGGGGACCTTGGCGGCAGGATTGACACCGACCGATGTGCTCTCCTGCAGCAACAACGCCTTTGGCTATTTACTCAGCGGTTTCGTGCGATTCTCGTTCACCTCACCTCCCGATTCGAGTTCGCCAAACAGTGCAGCCCTGGCGCTAGACGTCGGACTCATAGACATGCCGCCAGCGCATGAATGCTACGACGATAGCGCCCAAGTCACGGCGGCGTCGGGATCCACCATCAGCTATTACTGCATTGTTTACCCGAACAATGCAGTACCGGCGGTCTGGTCTGCTCGCCTCAATCTTGCAGGCATTTCGCTCGCTGCCGGCGACCCCAATCCGCGCATGATTTGCCGCTACTCGGCCGACTATGACGGCAACGGCGCCATCTCCAATGCCGAACACCCGGCAAGCTACGTCAACGTTGGTGGCGCCTTGGCTCGGCAAAATTTCCTCGTCATCAACGCGGCCGAGAGCTGCCCGGCCGGCCATGCCGTCGACCCAGCGGCTGGTTTTTTCACCAATACAGCCACCGTCCAACATCAACCCTAAGTCTGGCAAATTTGATCTCGCCTGAATGAGACAATCTACGCTTTTGCCCGCTCGACTCTGACAGCGGGCCTAGCGAACAAGGATTGCCTGCAGTGTTCAAGAACTTGATGGTGTACCGCGTCGGGCAGGAGTGGCAGCCCACGGTCGAACAAATCGAAGACAGCCTGGCCAAGACGACCTTCGTCGAAACCGGCGCCACCCAGCAGCAATCAATGGGTTGGGCGCCACCACGCGGTATAGAGCATGCACCGCTGATCGAAGACATTGGTGGCCATTGGTTGCTCAAGCTGATGATTGAGCAGCGCGTGCTGCCCAGTTCGGTCGTCAAGCGCCGCACCGACGAGATGGCCGAACGGATCGAGGCCGAAACCGGCCGCAAGCCCGGTAAAAAGCAGACCAAGGACCTCAAAGAGCAAGCGACGCTGGAGTTGCTGCCGATGGCCTTCACCAAGCAGTCGGCGATTCGGGTCTGGATTGCGCCGGCCCAGCGGCTGTTGATGATCGATGCCGGCAGTGCCAGCCGCGCCGAAGAAGTGGTGACCTTGTTGATCAAGGAATTGCCCGGGCTGAATCTGCATTTGATTCAAACCGCCGAGGCGCCCGCCACTTGCATGGCCGCTTGGTTGATGGACGGCGTGCCGCCCGAAGGCTTCACGATAGACCGCGAATGCGAGCTCAAAAGCGTCGACGAAATGAAGTCGGTGGTGCGTTATGCCCGCCATTCGCTCGACATCGAAGAAGTCAGGCAGCACCTGAGCGGCGGCAAGTCGCCCACTCGGCTGGCCATGACCTGGCGCGACCGCGTCTCCTTCATGCTCACCGATACCTTGCAGATCAAGAAGATCAGCTTCTTGGATGTCGTCTTCGAAGGCCGCGACTCCAGCGACAAGGACGAAGCGTTTGACGCCGACGCCGCCATTGCAACCGGTGAGCTGTGCAAGTTGATCCCCGACTTGATCGATGGTTTGGGCGGCGAGCATGACTTTTTGGCGGCCGGTGCCGCCTTGGCCGAGCTGCCCGCCGTGGCGACGCGGCCAGCAAATGAAGCACAGCCGGCCACCGCCGGATCGGCCGAACCCGCTCCTTGGGATTGACTCTGATGCCCGACCCAAGCCCCGCCAATTTTGCGGATGACTTGAGCGCCATGCGCCACGCGCTGGCCTTGGCCGAGCGCGCAATTGGCTTGAGCGACCCAAATCCGAGGGTCGGCTGCGTAATCGCGACTCCCGGCGGGCGGCTGCTGGGCAGCGGCCACACGCAGGCGGCGGGTCTTGCTCACGCCGAGGTGATGGCACTGCGCGATGCTCATGCGCGTGGCGAGTCGGTACGCGGCGCGACCGCATTCGTCACGCTCGAACCCTGCGCCCATCAGGGCCGCACAGCGCCCTGCTGCGATGCATTGATCGCCGCTGGCCTGGGCCGCGTCGTGGCGGCGATTGCGGACCCCAACCCATTGGTTGCCGGACAAGGGATCGCACGCATGGCGGCGGCCGGCATCCAGACCAGCCTAGGGTTGTTGGCCGACGAGGCGCGCGAATTGAATATTGGTTTCTTCTCGCGCATGCAGACCGGCCGGCCCTTTGTGCGCATGAAGATTGCCGCCTCCATGGACGGTCGTACCGCCTTGCTGAACGGCGTCAGCCAGTGGATCACCGGCAGCCCGGCGCGCACCGATGGCCACGCTTGGCGCCGCCGCGCCGGCGCCGTCTTGACCGGCATCGGCACCGTCAAGGATGACAATCCCCGGCTCGATGTGCGGCTGCTGCCGACGGTGCTGCAACCACTGCGGGTGGTGATTGACTCGCGACTGGAAACACCGCCCGACGCGCGGCTGTTAGCGCCGCCCGGCCAGGTCCTGATTTACTGCGCGATGGAGCCACAAGCCGAGCATGCGCAAGCCCAGGCTGAGGCCTTGCGTGCCCAGGGGGCGGAGCTGATGCATCTGGCCGGGCCAAAGGCCAAAGTGGATCTCGCCGCCGTGCTGAGCGACTTGGGCCGACGCGGCATCAACGAATTGCATATCGAGGCCGGCCACAAGCTCAACGGCTCCTGGCTGCGGGAAGGATTGGTCGACGAATTGCTGATCTATATGGCGCCCAAAATGCTGGGAGCGGGGCTTGAGATGGCTTCACTCGGGCCGTTCGAGTCACTCGAGCAGGCGCTGACTTGGCGCTGGCAAGACTGCGGCCTGATCGGTGAAGACTTGCGACTGCGCGCCCGGCCGCGCTGAGAGGGTGAGAACTTTTTACTGCGCGACCGCCAGGCGTTGTTGGTCGAGTGTTCGCAATCCTCACGTACATGGAGTACGTTCCGTTCCTGCGCCCCGCCCGCCTAGCCTGCCGGCCGCTCGCTGCAAAATTTCTCACCCCCTGAGATTACCGACGAGTTCCTCGGCGCCCTTTACAATCGGGCTTATGCCCATATCACCTGTTTCAGAGCTGGTTGCCGAGATGGCCGCCGGCCGCATGGTTATCCTGGTTGACGAAGAAGATCGCGAAAACGAGGGTGACCTTGTTTTGGCCGCCGAGCACGTCACCCCCGAAGCCATCAACTTCATGGCCAAGTTTGGCCGCGGCCTGATTTGCCTGACCCTGACGCGAGAACGCTGCGAACGCCTGCAGCTGCCGCCGATGGCCAGCCGCAATGGCACCAAACACGCCACCGCCTTCACCGTCTCGATCGAGGCGGCCACCGGCGTCACCACTGGCATTTCGGCCGCCGACCGCGCGCGCACCGTGCAAGCGGCCGTGGCGCGCGGTGCCGAGGCGCGCGATCTGGTGCAACCCGGTCACATCTTCCCCCTGCAGGCGCAGGACGGCGGGGTCTTGATGCGAGCCGGTCACACCGAGGCCGGCTGCGATTTCGCCCGCATGGCAGGCTTGGAGCCGGCCGCCGTGATCTGCGAGATCATGAAGGACGACGGCACCATGGCGCGCCTGCCGGATCTGATCGAGTTTGCCAAGGAACATGGCCTGAAAATCGGCACCATTGCCGCGCTGATCGAACATCGCAGCCGCAATGAGTCACTGGTCACCCGCCAGTCGCAGCGCCCGCTGCTGACGGCGCAAGGCGAGTTCATGTGCACCGTCTACAGCGACCGCACCGGTGGCGTCCATCTGGCGCTGACGCATGGCAGCTGGAGCGCCAACGATGACGTGCTGGTGCGCGTGCATGAGCCGCTGTCGGTGCTGGACCTGCTGGATGTCGGCAGCAGCGATCACGCATGGCCGCTGCCAGCCGCCTTGGCCGAGCTCAAGCAGGCGCCACAAGGTGTCGCCGTTCTGCTCAACTGCGGTGAACAGGCCGCCGGCTTGTTGGCTCGCTTGAATGCGGCGCCCTTGGAGGCCGCACCCAAGGTGATGGATCTACGTACCTACGGGGTCGGCGCCCAAATTCTGCGTGATCTGGGCGTACAAAAAATGCGTTTGCTTGGCAGCCCCAGGCGCATGCCCAGCATGACCGGCTATGGCCTTGAGGTCACCGGCTTCCTGGCCCCGAACAATAAGAACTAAGGACTCGAACTCATGCAAGCATCCGACAAGGGATCGGCCAAATCGCTGGCCGATATGAATGGCCAAGATCTGCGCATCGGCATCGTGCAAGCGCGCTTCAACAACGCCATCACCAGCCGCTTGGCCGAGGCTTGTATTGCAGAGCTGCTGCAAATGGGCGTTAGCGAACAGCATATCCGCCATGTCACCGTGCCCGGCGCGCTGGAGATCCCCATCGCCCTGAACGCGATGGCCGATAGCGAAGACTATGACGCCTTGATCGCCCTCGGCTGCATCATTCGGGGTGAAACCTATCACTTCGAGTTGGTCGCCAACGAGAGTGGCGCGGCCGTCACCCGCGTCTCACTGGACAATCAAGTTCCGATTGCCAATGCGATCTTGACGGTCGAGAACGAAGATCAAGCCTGGGCGCGCGCCGAGGAAAAAGGCCGCGACGCGGCACGTGTGGCGGTCGAGATGGCCAATTTGATGGAAGAACTGCAGTGAGCAACAACGACAACGCCAAGACCGAAGCCGCTGCAACATCAAGCGCCACCAAAACCAGCACCAAAACCACCGCCAAAAGGCCTCAGCCGAAATCGGCCCGTCGGCGCTCGCGCGAAGCCGCCTTGCAAGGCCTCTACCAATGGTTGGTGACCGGCGACGATGTGGCCACCATCGACGCCCATATGCGTGAGCTGGATGAGTTCGACAAGGTTGACCGTGCCCACTTCGATGCCTTGCTGAATGGCTGCATTCTCGAAGCCGGCGATCTCGATGCCGTGCTGGCCCGTCATGTTGATCGCAAGACCACCGAGCTGTCGCCGATCGAACATGGCGTGCTGATGATTGGCGCTTACGAGCTCAAGCATTGCATGGACATTCCCTACCGCGTCGTCATCAACGAAGCGGTCGAGTTGGCCAAGTCATTTGGCGGCACCGACGGTCACAAATATGTCAACGGTGTGCTCGACCGTTCTGCCGGCGACCTCCGCCCGGTCGAAGTGGCGGCCCGCAACTCCAATCGCAGCAGCCCAGCGTCGGCGCCCGACTCGACGAAATGAAACTGGCGGGTCGGCTCGACCGGATCGAGCCTTTCTATGTGATGGAGTGCGCCAAGACGGCCGCGGAGATTGCCCGCGGCCCGCTCTGCGATATCGCCCTGGGCGGGCGGAAGATGATCTACCTCAATATTGGGGAACCCGATTTCGTCGCACCTCCCGCCGTGCAAGCAGCGGGCCAAGCCTGCATCAAAGCCGGCCTGACCCAATACACCGCCGCCACCGGTTTGCCGGCCTTGCGCCAGGCCTTGTCGACTTGGTATTTGCAACGCTTTGGTCTGAGCATTGCGGCCGAGCGCATCGTCATCACCGCTGGCGCTTCGGCCGCCCTCCAACTTGTTTGCCTGGCCCTGTTCGAGCGTGGCGACCGGGTGCTGATGCCCGACCCCAGCTACCCCTGCAACCGCCATTTTGTGGCCGCCGCCGACGCCCTGCCGGTGCTGCTGCCTTGTGGGCCGGAACAGCGTTTTCAGCCCAGCGCCGCGCAAGTCGATGAAGCTTGGGACGCCAATACCCGCGCCGTTTTGCTGGCCTCACCCAGCAACCCGACCGGCACCTCGATCGCCCCGGATGAATTGCAGGCGATCGCCCTTGCCGTCCGTGCGCGCGGCGGCGTCACCATCGTTGACGAGATCTACCTGGGCCTGAGTTTCGACGCACGCTTTCAGCGCAGCGCGCTGGAGTTCGGCGACGACGTCATTTCGGTCAATAGCTTTTCAAAATACTTCGGCATGACCGGTTGGCGCCTGGGTTGGCTGGTGTTGCCGCCCGACTTGGTCGCCCCGATCGAGAAGCTGACCCAGAACCTTTTTATCTGCGCCTCCAGCATCGCCCAATACGCGGCACTGGCCTGTTTTGAGCCGGACGCTATCACCGAGTTCGAGCGCCGCCGCGAGACCTTGCGTGAGCGACGTGACTACATCGTGCCGGCCTTGCAAGCACTCGGCTTCAAGGTACCGGTGCTGCCGGATGGGGCTTTCTATGTCTGGTTTGACTGCTCGGCGGTCTGCGCCAACAGCTGGGACTTCGCCTTCGAGTTGATGAGCAAGGCGCAAATCGCCTTGACGCCGGGGCGCGATTTTGGCCGCGCCGGCACCGAGTCATGGATGCGTTTGTCATTCGCCAGCAGCATGGCCGATTTGCAAGAAGCGGTGGCCCGGATGGCGGCCTTTTTGGCCGAGCGCAAATGACAACCGTCTTCAAACGCGAGATGCGAATCTACTGGGAGGACACCGACGCCGGCGGCGTGGTGTTCTATGCCAACTACCTGAAATTTTTCGAACGCGCACGCACCGAATGGCTGCGCGAGCTCGGCTTCTCGCAAGAGCTGATGCGCTTGCAAGACGGCGTGATGTTCGTCGTCGGTAGCACCCAGACCCGCTACCTGCGCCCGGCTCGACTGGACGACCTGCTGCAGGTCAGCGTCGAGCTGCGCGAAATGGGCCGCGCCAGCATGCTGCTATTTCAGCAGGCTTTTTGCGGCGAACGTTTGCTGGCCGAGGGCGAGATCCGCATTGCCTGCGTGAAAAGCCAAAGCGGCAGCGCTCAGCATAGCGATTTGCTGCCCACCCGGATGCCGGCCGCCTTGACGCGGGCCCTTGAACCTTTGAACCCCTGAACCATTCCACCCATGAATCAAGACCTCTCGATTGTTTCCTTGATTGCCCACGCCAGCCTGACCGTGCAGCTGGTGATTGCCGCGCTGCTGCTGGTTTCGCTGGCGAGCTGGAGTGTGATCTTCAGCAAGCTGATTTCGCTCTCTCGCATCAAGTCAAGTAACGAGGCATTCGAGCAGGAGTTCTGGTCCGGCAAGAACCTCAACGAACTGTTCGGCGCGGTCTCGACCAAGCCCGACGGCGCGCCGCTGGAGCGTATTTTTGCCTCCGGCATGCGCGAATTCTTGAAGTCACGCGAGCGCCGCGTCACCGAGGCCAGCGCCTTGCTGGACGGCGCCCGCCGCGCCATGCGGGCGAGCTTTCAACGCGAGCTGGATGCGATGGAAAGCAATCTGTCGTTCCTGGCCTCGGTCGGCTCGGTGTCGCCCTATGTCGGCCTGTTCGGCACCATCTGGGGCATCATGCACGCCTTCGTCGGCCTGTCCAATGTGCAGCAAGTGACGCTGGCCACCGTGGCACCCGGCATCGCCGAAGCCTTGGTGGCGACGGCCATCGGCCTCTTTGCGGCGATACCTGCGGTGTTGGCCTATAACCGCTTCGCCCGCCAGATCGACCGCAGCGCGATCACGCTGGAGTCCTTCATCGAAGAGTTCTCCAACATCTTGCAACGCAACGCCGCCCAACCTGCCCCGGCAGGCCCGGCCGGCCGTTGAAGGGGCGCTGAGCAATGGCTGCCATCAGCGCACGCGGCTCGCGCCGCCGCCGCACCATCAACGAAATCAATATGGTGCCCTTCATCGACGTGATGTTGGTGCTCTTGATCATCTTCATGGTCAGCGCACCGATGATCACGACCGGCCTCGTCGATCTGCCCAGCGTGGGAAAAAGCCGTGCGCAACCCGAACATGTGATTCATGTCATCGTTGGCTCGGACGAAAAGATCAAGATCAAGCTGGACAAGGAAGAGGCACGTCCGCTGACCCTGAACCGGCTTGCCGAGCAGGTCAAACAGGCGCAAGCAGGTGAGGCGACGACACCGGTGGTGATCTCGGGCGACAAGAACGTCAAGTACGAGGCGGTGGTCAAGGTGATGGATGTCTTGCAGACCGCCGGGGTGGCCCGGGTCGGCTTGGCCGTGCGCAACTCCGGCAGCGCCGGCAACTGAAGCAGCAGCGATGTCGGCTTTGTTCTTGCGCCCTACCGATCCGCTACGGCCACCCGAAACGCCGCTGATGGGACGCGGCCTCGTGTTCGCCATCATTGCCCATGCCGCGCTGGTGGCCGCGCTGAGTGCCGGGGTGAACTGGCGCACCAAGGCGCCGCCAGTGTTTGAGGCCGAATTATGGTCGGCCGTGCCGCAGGCTGCGGCACCCAAGGAAGTCATACCGCCCGCGCCCGAACCGGAACCCGAGGTCTTCAAAAAACCCGAGCCCAAGCCGGTACAAAAGCCAGTTGAAGAGACGGCGCAAGCGGAGCGCGACGCGGAGATCGCCATCGCCCGCGAGCAAAAAAAGAAACGCGCAGCCGAGTTGGAGTCCGAGCGCAAGAAGCGCGAAGCCTTGCTCGCCAAGGAAAAACTGGAGCAGGAACTGAAGGACGAGAAGCTCAAAGACGAGAAGCGCAAGGAAGACAAACTCAAGCAAGCCAAGCTCGACAAAGACAAGAAAGACAAGCAACTCAAGCTGGAGAAGGAAGCCGACGCCAAGCTTGACGCTCAACGACAGGAAAACCTGCGCCGCATTCAAGGCATGGCCGGCGCCAATGGCGCACCCAATGCGACCGGCACTGCCCTGAAAAGCTCGGGGCCATCGGCAACTTACGGCGGGCGCATCAAGGCACGCATACGCCCTAACATCATCTTCACCGACACTCCAAGCGGCAACCCGGTGGCGGAAGTTGAGGTGCGTGTAGCCCCCGACGGCACCATCATCTCGCGCAAGCTCGTCAAGCCCAGCGGCGATACCGAATGGGACAAGGCGGTGCTGCGGGCGGTCGACAAGACCGAAACCCTGCCGCGCGATGTTGACGGCCGGGTGCCGCCGGTTTTGGTGATTAGCTTCCAGCCCTTGGAGTGAGTCTGCGCTGTAGCCAGGCGTCGAGCGACCAGCGGCCCACGCCCCATAGCGCCACCGCCAACAGCAACACAGCCCAGAGATGATGGCCTGCCAGCGCCGCTGGCGCGATTTCACTCAGGCTGAGCACCGCCATCACGTTGACGACGGACAGCCCCAAGGCGGCGAAGCGCCCGCCCAAGCCAAAAACCAGCAAAACCGGCAGCAGCAATTCGCCACCGGTGCCCATCCAAGCCGCTACTTCGGGCGACAAGAAGGGCGTCATGTACTCGGATTCGAACAGCGCCAGCGTCGTTGACCAATCGCGCAACTTGGTCAAGCCGGACAGAAAAAAGGCCTGCGCAACATAGAGCCTGGCCAACAACAAGGCCAAGGATTGCGCATGCTCCAACATTGCGACTAACTGCGGTGGAAAACTCGACTTTTGGTTGGCGCTCTGGCCAGGGTCGGTAAAAGCTCGCAGAGCGAGTCCGGCGATTGATTTCATTGCGATATTCCTTGTTTGCGAACCGGGCTAATGCCAAGTTCAAACGTCTCAAAATGTCTGAATCGAGACCATCAGATTCGATGCTCGGCGCCTTGCAGCCAACCATTCAGCAGGGCTGACTGCAGCCATGCCGAAAAATCAAAATCAGCCTCGGCAACAAACGCCTGTTGCACGGCTTGATCCAAATTCGCCCCGCCAAGCAAAGCGTCCATCAGTGCCGAGGCGCCCAGCGGCAGGCAAAACCCTTCGGCTCGCCATGCTTTACGGGCCATGACAACCGTCACCGTTGCTCCGCAATCCTCTGCGTCATCCTCTGCGTCATCGCTGCCCGACCACAAGGCCCAGGCCGTCGACTGCACCCGCAGCAACTGCAGGCCGGGCCGCATGCGCAAACTCAAACGTTCCGGCTCTTGTTCGCTCAATAGCGTCAACGATGCGGCGTCGAGCTCGCTGTCCGCAGCGCGCTCGGCGATATGCGCGGCCCATTCGAGTCGAGCCAGATCGCAGAGCCACAAATCCATGCTGTCCTGCCCGGCCAAGAACTCCGGCAGACGCTCGCCCCACAGCCCCAAGTCGCCCCGCTCGGGCGGGCTACGGCGCCAAAAAGACCAAGCCATGGCTGCAAAGGACTCATCACCCAAGACCTGCTGAATGCGCCCGAACACGGCCCCCAGCGTCTTGGCCGCCAAGACCTGCGCGTTCAGACGATAGGCGCGCAGCCCGCGCTGCGCGGCCGCCCCACCCTGCTCATCTCGCACACCGGGCAAGCCGAGCAGGCCGATAGAAGACGCATCGGCCCGCCCCAGCAGCGCCTCAAGCAAGGCCCGCTGGCGCGCTATCAAGGCGGCACTCATGCAGCCACCGGATCCAAGCTATCAAGCATCACTTGACGAGCCAAGTCGGCCTCGCCCAGCAAAACCTCCAGCGCTGGAACATCGGTATCCCATTCGATCAAAGTCGGCTGCGGCCCAAACCGGCGTACAGCATGGGCAAACACGCGCCACACCTCTGCGGAGACACGGCTGCCGTGGTCATCAATAACGATGCCGGGCAACTCGGCATGACCCGCCAAATGCAGCTCACCAACGCTGCCGACTCGAACAGCATCGACCCAGGTCTGTGCTTGCTGCGCGGCTTCGCCCTTGTTGGCGCCACGGTTGCGCGCATTGACGACCAGGTTATTCACATCCAGCAGCAAGCCGCAGCCACTGCGCTGGGTCAGTTGATTGAAAAACTCGGGCTCGGACATGTCATCGGCGTCCCAGCCAATATAGGCGCTGAGGTTTTCCACCAAAATCTGTCGATTCAGTCTCTCTTGCACCTGCTGCACATGGCTGACCATGACATCCAAACTAGATCGATTGAACTCGATCGGCAGCAAATCGCTGGCATGGACATCGGTGCGTGCACCTGCACCAGCCACCCTGGCAAAGCTGGCATGATCAGACACACGAACCGGTTCGACTCGCTCGACCAAAGCGGCCAGCCGGTCAAGATGCCAGGGGTCAAGGCCGCAGGCCGAACCCAGCGACAGGCCGACCCCATGCAGGCTGATGGGGTAATGCTCGCGCCCGGCCATCAGCACGGCCAAAGGCGCGCCGCCATCGGCGAAAAAATTCTCCGAATGCAATTCGAGAAAGCCAAGCGGAGGCAGCGTCTGCAGCAGCAAATCGTAATGAGGCTGGCGCCAGCCAATACCAAGCTGCGCCTGTATCGACTGTTGTCTTGACGCCATGCTCGCAGCCGTGCTGCCCACCACGTTCCCTGCCATATTCCCAGTCATACGCTGCACCTACTCCGCTTGACCCAACTGCATCACGTTGGTCTTACTTCTTCATCTTTGCTTTGGCCTCTTCGGCGCTCATGCCCGACATGCCCTTGCAACTGCCCTTGGCAACGAATTTCCACTCGTCAACGCCCATATCGACCTTGGACTGTCCGGCGCAAGAATGGCTGCCGCTGAGATTTGCGCAGTCGTTCTCGCCGGCCTTGGCGATTCCGAAACATTTCTCCTTGGCGGCCTTGTCCTGGGCGGCCACTTGACCCACCAAGCCCATGGCCAGAGCTGCGGCGACTGCGGAAGAAACGAGATAGCTTGATTTCATGAATGACTCCGACGGTTTAAAAGTGATCAAAAGTAGAACAGCGGTTCGAAAAGACCTCAAGCAGATAGCTTGAAGCCAAAGCATCATGCCGTTGACTCCCTTCGGTCGCAAGTCAAGCTTGATTCCTTACATGGCGCGCAAAAATATTCGCTCCAATTGAAAGAAGCCGTGACAGCCCTGCGGTCCAGCTCAACAGACTGCGCGCACAGCGCCCCAACCGGCGGAACGCGCTTCTACTTTGTAATGCGCAACTGCCAAGCTTCGAGTCTGGAAAAATTCTGTAAGGAATTGAACATCAACCCGACGAATAGCTCAGAAGTTTGCAAGGCAGTCAGGTGAAAATCTGACTGCCTACGACCAAATACATTCAACGATCGAGCCGAGCAGGCGGGAGATACAGCGTGATATCGCTACCGAAATGCAAGGGCATCACCCGAATCGTGCTGGAGGGACAAGAGCGCCGGCTCAGCCTCAATGAACGGCTCATCGTTCGGGCGCATTGGTTGATCTGCAAGGCTTGCACCAACTTCGGCAAGCAAGTCGCGCTGATGAACAAGGCAAGTAGGCGCTGGCGAAATTACTCCGAAGACTGACGACGCTTGCAGCCTCTGCGGCCTCAACAAATAGTGCCCCCGGACTCGCGCAAATCGGCGCCCGAATGGAGGGCAATATTCAGCGCCACTCGGACACCGTCCACCATGGTGGCGAGTGCCATGCTGGCTTGACCCGGGAACTTTGCCGCCTGCTCCGGCAACAAGGGAATATGCATAAAACCGCTGCGCACCGGGCTGTCACGTAAATAATGTTGCAACCCGAAGTACACATGGTTGCAGACAAACGTGCCGGCCGTTTGAGAGATGCCGACTGGAAAGCCTGCTTCGCGCAGCCCTGCTGCCATTGCCTTGATTGGCAGGCTCGAAAAATATGCCACCGGCGCACCCTCGATCACGGCTTCGTCAATAGGCTTGTGGCCAGCGTTATCGGAGATGCGGGCGTCATCAATATTGACGGCCACGCGCTCCAGCGAAAGCTCGGCGCGCCCTCCGGCCTGGCCTAATGCCAACACCAAGCAGGGTTTCAATTGATGCAAGGCCTCGCGCATACTCGTCAATGCGCCGCCAAACACACAGGGCAAGCACTTGGCGACGATGCGCGCGTCGCCTATCAGTTGTCCATCCAATGCACGCGCAATCTCCCAAGAGGGGTTGATGCACTCTCCGCCAAACGGTTCAAACCCGGTCAGTAAAATTGTCTTCATCCAAGCTTCCTAATGTGCCTACGGGTGAGCCAACAGTTGCGCGGGCAGGCCGCCCCTTCACCATAAAGGGCGTTTCTAACACGTAGCCGCACAACTGCCGGGTCTGCCTCGCTCATTTCTGCACTTTGGCGTGACTCGCGAACGCGTAGCATGCATTCAATGAGACGCTGCGGCCCCTCTGGTCCAGGCCTGCTCAATCGAATTCGGAGAAATGCATGATCGATCTGTCCACCCCACTGAGCTGGCCCCAGCAAGACGGCCCTTTGTCGCCTGTTGAATCGGTTGGGGAAGACGGTGCTAGACCGCGTGAATTCTGCTGGCCGGTGCCGCCCTATGCTGCCTACCCGCGCCAGCAACCCCCAACTTCGGCGGAGCCTTGTGAAATTCTTGGCCTCAACAATCGCCGCAGTGCCGGCCAATTGGTTTCGTTAGCCGAACATGAACGCTTGGCGCAAATCCTGGTGCCGCCGGCTCGCAATGCGATGCCCTTGAAGTTTGCTCAGTTCAGACTACTGAAGCTGCTGCGGCCCATCATTGTCGAGCCATCAAGCGTTGATGTCGCTGACTCAGCCGATCTATTGCAACTCGATCAACGTCCACGCAGCGAGTTCAAGCTCTACTTTGCCGGCGGCGGCGAATTGCAAGGGGTGACGATTGGGCATAGCCAAGACGAGTTGGGCCTGTTCTTGTTTGAGCCGCTGAGTGATACCGATGACTCTGTCTTTCGCCTCTTCATCCCGCGCGAGGTGCTGGCGCACTTTGATATTGGCGAGCGCATAGGCGACTTGTTGCTGAAGGAGAAGTTGGCCACTGCGGATCAGATCAACGCGGCCGCGACCGAGCAAAAGGGCCTGCGCTCACGCCGCGTTGGCGACATTCTGGTGTCTCAACATATCGTCAGCGCCGATCAACTGATGTTGGCGATAGAACAGCAGGCGCGGATGCCCATGGTCCGCATCGGTGAGGCGCTATTGGCGCTGGAGCTGATTTCGCCGGCCCAACTGGACCAAGCGCTTGAGCTGCAAAGAGCCGACCGCTCCGTGCCGCTGGGCGAGTTGCTGGTGCGCAATGGGGTGGTGACTCGCCAAGCGCTGCAGTCGGCGTTGGCGCGCAAGATGGGCTATCCGCTGGTCGATGTCGAGAACTTTTCGATCGAGCCCGAGGCCATTCGAAAGCTGCCCTTTGCCGTGGCCAAACGGCTAGAGGTATTGCCACTGTTGCTGCGTGATGGCCGTTTGATCGTGGCGATGGAAGACCCGACCCGGCGCGATGCCCTGGACGAAATCGAGTTCATCTCCCAACTCAAGGTCACGCCAACGCTGACCAAGATTGGTTCGCTGCAGTTCGCCATTCCGGAAGCCTATGAGCGCCTGGGCGGTGACTCGGTGGCTCGCAGTGAATTGAATCTACCGTCCTTGCAAGCCGACTTCTCGCTCGACAAGGCCGATCAATTGATGGAGACCCTGGAGCGCGAAGGCCTGGAGCAGAGCCAGCGCGACGAAGGCCCGCCAATCGAGCAAAGCGATAACTCGCTGGTTCGACTGATCAACACCATGATCATCGACGCCAGCGCGCAAGGCGTCTCCGACATCCATATCGAAACGCACCCCGGCACCGAGAAGCTGAAGATCCGCTTCCGCCGTGACGGCGTGATGAAGCCCTATCTGGAGTTACCGAACACCTACCGCAACGCCATGATTGCGCGCATCAAGATCATGTGTGATCTTGATATCTCCGAACGCCGAAAACCGCAGGACGGCAAGATTAATTTTGCACGCTTTTCGCCGCAACACAGATTGGAGCTGCGGGTTGCAACCATCCCGACCAATAATGGTCTGGAAGATGTGGTGATGCGTTTATTGTCTTCGTCAAAGCCGATCCCATTGGAGAAGCTCGGCCTGTCGCCCAACAATTTGAAGAATTTGAAATATGCGATCAGCCGGCCCTACGGCATGGTGCTGTGCGTGGGCCCCACCGGTTCGGGCAAGACAACGACCCTGCACTCGGCCCTAAGCCAGATCAACACGCCAGATCGCAAGATCTGGACGGCCGAAGATCCGATCGAAATCACCCAAGCCGGTCTGCGCCAGGTGCAGATGAATCCGCGCATCGAATGGACCTTTGCCAAGGCTTTGCGGGCCTTCTTGCGGGCCGACCCGGACGTCATCATGGTCGGAGAAATCCGCGATGAAGAAACCGCCGAGATTGCCGTCGAGGCCTCGCTGACCGGACATATGGTGATGTCGACGCTGCACACCAATAGCGCGGCCGAGACGGTCACCCGACTCTTGGACATGGGCATGGACCCGTTCAACTTTGCCGACTCTTTGCTGGCCGTGCTGGCGCAACGCCTGGTACGACGCATGTGCCCGCAGTGCCGGGTCAGCAGCGCGCTGACCGAAGCCGAGCAAGACGAGTGGCTGGATGATTACCTGCATGTATTCGACCCCGAACAGCGGCCCTCGCGTGAAGCGGTGCTGAGCGACTGGCTGGGCAACTTCGGTGACAACGGCCGTCTGATGAAATTTCACAGCCCCGGTTGTGAGGCCTGCGATCAAAGCGGCTTCAAGGGCCGCGCCGGCCTGCACGAATTGCTGATGATGTCCAAGACCTTGCGCCGCCAGATACAAACCGGCGCGCGGGCCGAAGAGTTGCTGCAAACCGCGCTCGCTGAGGGCATGCGATCGCTGCGTCAGGACGGCATCGCCAAGGTCCTGCAAGGCGTCACTACCATGAGTGAGGTTCGAGCTACCAGCAACGCCTGATGGCGCCTGATAAGGTTATTTGAAGGCAGCGCGAGGAGTTTTCAGCAAGTTGCACAACTAGGGCAAATCCTGACCCTCCCATCCCTAACTCCAAGGTCCGATTGGCCTAAGCCCAATGTTAGGCTGTCATAAAACAGCAGGGGGGCAGGATTGATAACAACGAACTACACGCAGCGTAGCGGTCCATCGATTGGGTCGCACGCGAAGGCTATTCCACCGCCCGATCGGCAAGCGGAGCGAATGGCAGAGCACCAGCGCTCGATGTTGAGCTCCCACGAACGCTGCCAGGTATTCGGACTCTCGCCCCAGCAGCGCGCCGACATGAGCTGCCTCAGCCAAGCCAGCCTGGTCGAAGTACTGCAGCGCAATGCGAGGTTATGCGCGCAGGCATTACCGATCATGGAGATGCTTTACGAGCAACTGATCCATGCTCACAGCATGGTTCTGTTGACCGATGCCAGCGGCGTGGTCATGCATGCGCTGGGTGACCCGGCATTTCTGGAGCGCGCCCAGCGCGTCGCTTTGACACCCGGTGCGGTATGGTCCGAGGCCGTCAAAGGGACCAATGCCGTCGGCACCGCCTTGATGACCGAGGCCCCGACCCTGGTCAACGGGCAAGACCACTATCTGCGCGAATTCCATTTTCTGACCTGCTCGGCCGCGCCTATCTTTGACCACAAAGGCGCCTTGCTGGGGGTGATCAATGTGTCCGGCGATCGCCGCACCTATCACCCACACACGCTGGCCCTGGCGTTGATGGCCGCGCGCATGGTCGAGACGCAATGGTTCAACGACCTGTTTCGGCAAAGCCTGCGTCTGCATATCCACCCCAGCTCGGCCAACTTGGGCACCTTGCGCGAAGGCGTCTTGGCGCTCGATGAAACAGGCCGAGTGGTCGGCGTCAACCGCAGTGCGATAGAAATATTGGGGCAGACCGCGACACAGCTGAGGCGTAGCGCCCTGCCCGCTTTGTTTGGCATCGATTTGGCCGGCATGCTTGAGCACACCCATGGTCATCCCAATCAGCCGCTGCAATTGGCGCTGCCCAAGGCTTCGCAGTCCGCAGGGGCCAAGGGCATCGGTGAGCTATTGGTTGCGGCCCATGTCGAGGCCGGCGGCAAGGCGCCCGCGCAATGTCTGCACGGCGTACTGAGCCTTGGGCAAGCATCCAACCCTTCAGTCGCACCTTCATTCAATCGGCTTGCGCAGGCTGCGCCCGAACGCTTGGCTGCAATTGGGCCGAATGTTCAGGCTGTAGCGGCAGCAAGCGCGGCCCTGGAGCATGCAGCCGCGCTCACCACAAGCACCGATGCGCTTGTCAACGCAAGCCAGCGAAGCCAGTTGCTTAGCGCGCCCCAGCCACTCGCCAAGACCGACAGCAATGCCTTGCTTGAAGCCGCGACGCTGCGCCAGACCGAACTGCAAGCCATTCAGGCGGCGGTGCTGAACTGCCGAGGCAACCTGGCATTAGCGGCCAGGCAGCTGGGCATTGGCCGCAGCACCTTGTACCGCAAGCTCAAAGACGTGCCGGCTCCCGCAGTGAACTGAAGGCTCGGGCCACTGGTCTTGTCAGACTCAGGCAAGCGGGCGTCTAAGCAGACCGAGGGACAGTGCCGTGCCAAATAGCACCACGGCGCAGCCGGCAAGCATCTTCGATGTGAACACTTCGCCCAGGAATAGAAAGCCCCACAGCACCGCGAAGACCGGGATCAAGAAGGTCACGGCAATCGTGTTGGTCGGGCCGATTCGACTCATCAGGCGGAAGTACAAGATGTACGCAATCGCCGAACACAGCAGCGACAAGGCCGTGACCGCCGCCCAGGCTTGGCCGCTGGGCGCCACGGTCGGCCAAAAGATCAGCGCCGGCACGGCCAACATCAGCGCGGCATAGACCTGGCTGCCGGTAGCCACCGTCAGCGGCGCAATATGCGCCGTATAGCGTTTGCTGAAATTGGCCGCAAGCCCGTAGCAAAAGGTCGCAGTCAAACAAGCCACCATCGCCCAGACCGCGCTGTGATCGGCTCCGGGCTTGAACGAGGCCTTGTCCCAGGCCAGATACAGCACGCCGGCAAAGCCCAGAGCCAGGCCGACAATGCGCAGGCGGTTGAGGCGTTGAGCCAGCCAGACCCAGGCGATCACGGCGCCCCACAAGGGCGTGGTCGCGTTGACGATACTGGACAAACCGGCCGAAATCGATAGCGCCGCGAAGCTGAAAAGGGCAAAAGGCAATGCACTGTTCAACAGACCGATGATGGCCAGAGCCCGCCATTCACGGCGCAATTCCGCCATCCCCTGTCGTGCGGCCAACAGCGGCAGCAGCATCAGACTGGCACCGCCCACTCGCAAGGCGGCCATCGCCACCGGTCCGAATTCATGCGCACCGAGTCGCATGAATAGAAACGAGGCGCCCCAAATCGCGGCCAGCAGGGTCAGTTCGGCAAGGTCAAAGGTTTTCATCAAGCGCATTCACGGAGGGAAGCCTGAGCATAATGCCCGCCAACACTTGCGCCATCGGAGGGTATTGGACTTCTTGCAATGCGCTCGCAATGCCTGCCAAAGCCTCAGCGCTCCCGCTGCAAGTATTTCTTCTGCAAGCGTGCCACCGTACCGTCCAATTGCAGCGCCCGGTAGGCCTGCAGCCAACGCTCTTCTTCCGCAGGATCTAGGGTCAATGAAGTCGCCATATACAGCTCGGCGGACTTGAGGCTGAGCCCCGAACGAAAGTCCTGCGGCTTGAAGTTGAACTCATCAATCGCGGCGCGCAGCATCGGCTCACCCGCATAGGCCGCAGCAACGATGCCTTCAGCCAAGAGGCGAAGAAGCTCCTTGTAGTCTTTGGCTTGCACAACATGCTGGAACCTCTCGGCCTGCAAGTTATTGATGATGGGCGAGCCGCGCAAGACACCCACGCGTTGCGCGCGCAAGGCATTCAAATCATCCAGGTCAACGCTGCTCCCACTGCGGCCAAAGAAGGTGTAGTTCACATGCGCCAACGGGATCAGCCATTTGAATTGAGCTTCCCGATCCGGCGTGCGGGCAAGCGGAAACACACCGTAGTTCGGGCCACCTTCTGTCATACGAACCGCCCGCGCCCAGGGGTAAAACGACAAGGCCATGGGGCGGCCGACCTTGGCCGACATTTGCGCCGCCAACTCATATGCCAAACCTTGCGGGCCGTCATGGCTTTGCCAGACGAAGGGCGGCAACTCCCCTGCCAGCCACTCCAGCGGGGCGGCTCTTGCCGCGTTTGAGATCAGCAGCGCTGAGAACATTGTGGGCACCAAAAGCCAGGGCGAACGCCCTCGGCTTATACGCGAGATAGAACTCATGATCGGGCCTGTATGGATTGTTGTCAGCCCCCTGATTTGCCACCGACTCTACATCGCCTTGAACAAATGCACATAGGCGCGGCTGACCGGCAGCTCTTGCGCATGGCCCTTGATGCGCACAAACAAGCGGCTCAACTCATCGCGCCTGGTGCCGGCCAGATGTGCCAAATTGATCAGCGTCGATCGGTGCACCTGCCAGAACTGCTCGGGGTCGAGTTGCGCCGCCAGATCGGTGATGGTGGTGCGGATCAGATGCTCGCCATTCGCCGTTTTCACGACCGTGTACTTGTCGTCGGCGTAGAAAAACAGCACGTCCCCCACCGGAACTTGATGCATCAGATCGCCGCTGGTAGCGCGAATAAAGCGCAATCTTGGCTGTGTAGTTTCTCTTGCGCCCGGCATCAAGCGCTGTATGGCTTCAAGCAGACGAGATGGATCGGCGGCCGGCGGTTTGTCCAGCGCGGCCTTGATGCGAGCCACGCAATTCTTCAGGCGCTCGGTCTTCAGCGGTTTGAGCAAATAGTCGAGCGCCGCCGCATCGAAGGCTTCGACCGCATATTCGTCATAGGCAGTCACGAACACCACCCGCGTGTCGCCCTCTATGCCTTGGGCCACCTCCAGCCCCGTCAGGCCAGGCATTTGGATATCCAAAAAAGCGATGTCCGGCTGCAGCGCATTGATCTGCTCGGCCGCCTCAATGCCGTTCTTGGCGACCGCAACAATCTGCAGCTCCGGCCAGCATTCAGCGAGCTGCTGCTTCAGATATTGAGCCAGATGGGGCTCGTCATCGGCAATCAGGGCACGGGTCATGGTCATGATGTGGGCGTTTCTCGTTTCAAGATATAGGGCAAGTCTAGACTCACCGTGGTGCCGATCTCTTGCGGCGTTAGGTTCAAGCTTGCATTGTCCGGGTAACGACTGGCTAGGCGTGCGCGGATATTCTCCAGGGCCATGCCGGCGCCACCCTTTCTGCCCGGCCGGCGCCGCGCATCCAGACCCAGCCCGTTGTCCTCCACCACCAGCCTGAGCCTGCTCTGCTCGACCCAAGCCCTGACCCGAATATGGCCACCCTCAAGCTTGGGCTCCAAGCCGTGATGGATGGCGTTTTCGATCAAGGGCTGCAGCAGCAAAGGCGGCAGCACCGCGCTGCGCGCCTCGTCGCTGGCCTCGATCTCAAAACTCAACCGCTCACCCATGCGGATCTGCATCAGCTGCAGATAACTCTGCGCCATCGCCAGTTCGGTCGCCACGCTGGCATCGGCTTGGCGCAACTGCCCCAGGCTGGCCCGTAAATAGTCGGTGAAGGCCTCCAGCATCTGCTTGGCCCGCGGTGCATCCACATCGATCAGGCTTTGCACATTGGCCAGTGTATTGAACAAGAAATGCGGTTCTATCTGCGCCTGCAACAAGCTCAGCCGCGCTTCGGTCGCACTCAGCTGCAGCGCTTGCTGCTTCCAGCGCCACTTGAACCAAATCCAGTTGACCGCCGTGATCACCAAGGTAATCACCACGAAGCTGAGCTGAATGCGAGGGTCGCCACCGAACTTGCTCAAGGCATCAAAGGCAAAAACCTGCCCGACCAGCAACAAGCCGACCGCAAATCCGATCAAGGTGCCGGCGATGGCGACGCCGCCAAAGAAACTACCGGAACGCCAATCCCGCCAGCCGCTGATCTCGTCAACTCGGGCTTGCGGCAGCAGCAACTCAAGGCCGCGAAACAAGCCGTGAATCGAAAAAGACACGCTCATGCTGATCAATAAATTGGCTTGCAGCGCGTTCAACATCACGGACGCATTGAGAAGTTGGCCACTCACCAAACCGCCGATCAGACTGAAGCCCAGCGCAAAGGCCAAACCGATGCCCGCACTGATCAACAAGCGCGCCCAGGCCTTCTCACTCCGGTGTTTCTTCAGTGTTTGGTAGGAGCGCCAAGCCTGCCGCAATTCGGTTTTGAACTTATCCATGCGCCGCAGTGTAGGCAAGGCCGGCATTGCCAAGTCCCGCAGCTTCGACGAATCAACAGCCGGTGCGATGAAGCGTCAAATCCCTTGCCTACAATCGCGCCTAAGTTTTAGCTTGTTTACTCCAGGGATTTCCACATGCAAGTTCACGCATCCATCTTCAAGGCCTATGACATTCGCGGTGTGGTCGGCACCACATTGAACGAAGAGCTGGCCGAGCACCTCGGCCGCGCCTTCGGCACCGAGGCCCGCGCTCTGGGCGAGAAGGCGGTTGCCGTCGGCCGCGACGGCCGCATCTCCGGCCCCGGCCTGGTGGCTGCCTTGATTCGCGGCTTGCAGTCGACCGGCCTGGACGTAGTCGACCTCGGCGCCGTCACCACGCCGATGCTGTATTACGTCGCCGCCACCCGCGCCAAACATGGCTGCCGCAGTGGCATCATGGTCACGGGCAGCCACAACCCCAAGGACTACAACGGCTTCAAGATGGTGCTCAAGGGCGCGGCCGTTTATGGCGAGCAGATCCAGGGTCTGCGCCGCCGCATCGAAGCCGAGGACTACAAGACCGGCCAGGGTCGCGCGGCCGCGATGGACATCGTGGCCGAGTACAGCCAGCGCATCGTCAAGGACTGCAAGCTCAAGCGCCCGATGAAGATCGTCGTCGACTCCGGCAACGGCATCCCCGGCGCCACCGCACCGGCGATCCTGCGCGCACTTGGCTGCGAGGTGATAGACATCTATTCCAAGGTCGACGGTGACTTCCCCAACCACCATCCCGATCCATCACGGCCCGAGAATCTGGAAGACCTCAAGCGCATCGTCCATGCATGCGATGCGGAGTTAGGCCTAGCCTTCGACGGCGACGGCGACCGCCTCGGCGTGGTCACCAAGGACGGAGTCATGATCATGCCGGACCGCCAGATCATGCTGTTCGCCGCCGACATTCTGAAGCGCAAGCCCGGCGCCGAAATCATCTTCGACGTCAAGTGCACGCAGCGCCTGGCACCGTGGATTCGCGAGCATGGCGGCAAGCCGCTGATGTGGATGACCGGCCATTCCCTGGCCAAGGCCAAGCTGCGCGAAACCGGCGCACCGCTGGCCGGCGAGTTGTCGGGCCATATCTTCTTCAAGGAGCGCTGGTACGGCTTTGACGACGCGATGTATACCGCCGCCCGCCTGCTGGAAATCCTCTCGCGCAGCAGCGACCCGAGCGCCGTGCTGCACGCGCTGCCGACCAGCTTCAACACGCCCGAGATCAATGTGCCTTGCGCCGAGGGCGAGCACCATGCGGTGGT
This sequence comes from Roseateles oligotrophus, assembly GCF_025717515.1. Lineage (GTDB taxonomy): Bacteria > Pseudomonadota > Gammaproteobacteria > Burkholderiales > Burkholderiaceae_C > Paucibacter_A > Paucibacter_A oligotrophus. The sequence continues at coordinate 151,702 of NZ_JAJIRN010000005.1, read as the reverse complement.
CAAGAAGCTGCTCGAAGTGGCCGAGTTCCCAGGTTCGAAAGAGATCGTCACCATCGACGGCTTGCGCGTCGAGTACGAAGACGGCTTCGGTCTGGTGCGGGCAAGCAACACCACGCCGGTCCTGGTGCTGCGCTTTGAAGGTCACACGCCCGAGGCGCTCGAACGCATCCAGCATGACGTGCTGGCCCAACTCAAGCGCGTCAAGCCCGACGCCACCTTTGCGGCCGGGCATTGATTGACCAGCCCGGAGACATGGTCTGAGCGACTCAGCCGCTGGGCCTATACAAGCCTGTTGCGGCTGCTGACGCCCTTCTACCTGCTGCGTCTGTGGCGGCGCGGCAAGGCCGAGCCGCTGTATCGCCAATGGATGTTGCAGCGCCTGGGTTTCTATGGCTCGACTCCCAGATCGAGTGGCTGGGTTTGGGTGCATGCGGTGTCGCTCGGCGAAACCCGTGCGGCAGCCGCGCTGATCGATCAGCTGCGACTGCAGCGGCCTAACACCCGCCTGCTGCTGACCCACAGCACGGCCACCGGCCGTGCCGCCGGCTTGGGCCTCTTGCAGCCGGGCGATGCGCAGGCCTGGCTGCCTTACGACACGCCGGGCGCCGTGCGGCGCTTCATGCGCCAATGGCGGCCGGCCGTCGGCGTCTTGATGGAAACCGAGATCTGGCCGCAATTGCAATTCGAAGCGGCGCGTCGGCAGATTCCCATGGTCTTGGCCAATGCGCGCCTGTCCGCGCGCAGCCAGCGCCGGGGTGAGCGCTTCAAGGCCTTGCTGCACCCGGCCGGCCGGCGTTTGGCGCTTGCCTTGGCGCAGACAGAGGCCGATGCCGAGCGCCTGAGGGCCAGCGCCGCACCCAAGGTGCTGGTGCAGGGGAATTTGAAGTTTGATATGCAGATGGATGCCGGCTTGCTGGCGCAAGGGCACCGTTGGCGCGAAGCCTTAGGCCGGCCGCTGCTCTTGGCCGCCGTGACGCGCGAGGGCGAAGAGGCGATGCTCTTGCAGGCCTGGGGCCAGCTCAAGCCGCAAGACCTGCCCCTGCTGCTCATCGTGCCGCGCCACCCGCAGCGCTTCGATGAGGTGGCGGCCTTGGTCGAGAAAGCCGGCCTGACGCTGGCCCGCCGCAGCGGCTGGACCGAACAGCCGTCCGAACAAGACTTGCAAGCTCAGGTCTGGCTCGGTGACTCGATGCGTGAGATGGCGCTGTATTACGCCGCTGCCGATGTCGCGCTGCTGGGCGGCAGCTTCGCGCCACTCGGCGGCCAGAATCTGATCGAGGCAGCTGCCTGCGGCTGCCCGGTCGTGATGGGGCCGCATACCTTCAATTTTGCGGAGGCGGCCGAGTTGGCCGAGGCGGCCGGTGCGGCGATTCGAGTGACCGATATCAGACAAGGTCTGGCGCAGGCGTTGATTATTTGTAAAGAGCCCAGCGGTCAACGCGCCGAACATGCTCGCCAGTTTGCCGCCGCACACCGCGGCGCGGCCGCGCGTATGGCCAGCGACATTCTGGCCTTATTGCCTTAATTAAGCCGCTCCGGCCAGCAAGGCCTGCAGCCCCGCTTCGTCCAACACCGTCACACCCAGCTCCCGCGCCTTGTCCAGCTTGGAGCCGGCCTCCTCGCCGGCGACCACGTAATGGGTCTTTTTGGACACCGACCCGCTGACCTTGCCGCCGGCCGCTTCGATCAGATCCTTGGCCGCATCGCGCGACAGCGTCGGCAGCGTGCCGGTCAGCACCAAGGTCTTGCCCAGCAAGGGCTGAGGCCCCTGTTCGGCCGCCGCCCCGCCGCCCTCCGCCCACTTGAAGCCGACCGCGCGCAACTGCTCAATCACCTCGCGGTTATGCGCCTGAGCGAAAAAAGTATGAATGCTCTTCGCCACGACAGGCCCAACGTCGCGCACCTGCAAGAGCTGTTCGACGCTGGCATCCATCAAGGCATCAAGACTGCCGAAATGGCGAGCCAACTCCTTCGCCGTCGCCTCGCCGACCTGGCGTATGCCCAGTCCAAAAAGGAAACGCGCCAAGGTGGTTTGCTTGCTTTTCTCCAGCGAGTCAAGCAAGTTCAAGGCGCTGCGGTCGGCCATGCGCTCCAGCGCCGACAGCTTGGCCACGCCCAATTTGTACAGGCCGGCCAAGCTGGTGACCAGACCTTCGTCGACCAGTTGATCCACCAGCCTATCGCCCAGCCCCTCGATGTCCAGCGCCCGTCGGCCGGCAAAATGCAGCAAGGCCTGCTTGCGCTGGGCCGGGCAGAACAAGCCGCCACTGCAACTGTGACTGACGCTGCCCTTGTCACGCACGACCGCGCTGCCACAAGCCGGGCATTCGCGCGGCATGCGGAAATTCGGGACATAGGCCGCCCTAGGTTCAGCCACGCGCCCCACCACCTCGGGGATCACATCACCGGCACGCCGCACGATCACCTGGTCGCCAACCCGCACGCCCTTGCGCCGCAGCTCGAAGACGTTATGCAGCGTCGCATTGGAGACCGTCGTGCCACCGACAAACACCGGCTCCAGCTTGGCCACCGGCGTCAGCTTGCCGGTGCGGCCGACCTGAATTTCGATCGCATTGAGCCTTGTGATCATTTCCTGCGCCGGGTATTTATGCGCCACCGCCCAACGCGGCTCGCGGCTGACAAAACCCAGGCGTTGCTGCAAAGCCAGGCTATTGACCTTGTAGACGATGCCGTCGATATCAAAAGGCAGGCTGTCGCGCTTGGCACCCATCGCTTGATGAAAAGCCACCAGGCCGGCCGCGCCAAGCGCGACCGTACGGTCGGCGCAGACGGGCAGACCCATCTTGGCCAAGGCATCCAGCAGGGCGCTGTGCGTGGGCGGCAGCTCCCAGCCCTGAACCTCGCCCAGGCCATAGGCATAAAAGCTCAAGGGACGTTGCGCGGCCAAAGACGGGTCAAGCTGCCGCACCGCGCCGGCCGCCGTATTGCGTGGGTTGACGAAGGTCTTTTCGCCCGCTTGGCGTTGGCGCTCGTTCAAGGCTTCAAAATCATCGCGGCGCATATAGACCTCGCCGCGCACCTCGATCACCGGTGCGCTTACACCAATCAAGCGCAAGGGAATTTGACCGATGGTCTTGATGTTCTGCGTGACGTCTTCGCCGGTCTCGCCGTCACCGCGTGTGGCGGCCTGCTTCAGCACACCATGCTCGTAGCGCAGATTGATGGCTAGGCCGTCGAACTTCAGCTCGGCCGCGTATTCGACCGGCGGCGCATCGTCCGCCAATTCCAATTGCTTGCGCACGCGCTGATCAAAGCTGAGCGCACCGGTCGGCTCGGTGTCGGTCTCGGTGCGAATGCTCAGCATCGGTACCGCATGGCGCACCGGCGTGAAGCCCTCGAGCACCTTGCCGAGCACGCGCTGGGTCGGGGAGTCAGGCGTTAGCAACTCCGGGTAGGCCGCCTCCAGCGCCTGCAACTCTCGGAACATCCGGTCGTACTCGGCGTCCGGCAGCGTCGGCGCGTCCAGCACATAGTACAAATGGGCATGATGGTTCAGGCTGGCGCGCAACTCGGCCGCGCGCTTGAACGCTTCTTGGCTATTGGGCAATTCGGCGCCGGCAAAAATATCGGTCTGACTCATGCGTTCGTTCAACTTGGGACCGTCTCGCCGCTCGGCACCAGCACTCGGGTAATCATCACCTGATCAACCCGGTGGCTATCGACGTCAACCACCTCGAAGCGCCAGTTTTCCCAAACCACCTGGTCGGTGCGTTTGGGGATGCGGCGCAACATCACCATCAAAAAGCCGGCCAAGGTATCGTATTGACCGGCATGGGGCCAGGTCTCCAACTCCAAGGCGCGCTGCACATCAAGAATAGGCGTGATGCCGTCGGCCAGGAAAGAGCCGTCGTCGCGCCGCACGATCTGCTCCTCCTCGGCCGACACGGCGCGGCTACCCATCACCGTGCTCATCACATCATTGAGGGTGATGACGCCGACCACCAGGCTGTACTCATTGACGATGACGGCAAAGTCTTCATGCACCTGCCTGAATTGAACCAAGACCTCGGACAGCGTCAGCCGGTCCGGCACGATCAAGACCTTTTTCAACAGGCCGGCGGACAGCGTCGCGCGCAGGTCAATGGCCTCGCCGCGCAACACCGCTTGAAACAGATCGGTGGCGTCGACATAACCGACTATCTTGTCGATATCACCGTCACAGACCAGATAGGTGGAATGCGGCTCTTCGGCAATCCGGTTGCGAATCAGGGCGTCATCGTCTTCGATCGAGAAGAACACGATGTGCTCGCGGGTGGTCATCGTGCTTTCAACCCGGCGCGTATCCAACTCGAAGACGTTTTCAATCATCTGCTGCTCGGCATCGGCTACCACGCCGGCCAGATTGCCGGCCTCGGCGAGCGCCAGAATATCCAGATGGGTGATCGAGTTGTCGCGCTGCGCGGGCCGGCCCATCAAGCGAATCAAGGCCTCGGTCATCGCGCTGAAGGCCCAGGCCAGGGGCTTGAGCAAGGTCACCAGCGCCTGCATCGGGCCAATCACCACCAAGGCCATGCGCTCGGGCTCGTTCATCGACAAGCGTTTGGGCACCAGATCGGCGAGCACGATGAACAAGCTGATGATGGTCAAAAACGACAAACCAAAACCGATCGAATGGGCCTGCTCGGCGCTCATCACCAGGCCCAAGGCCGCTTCAAAATGCGGCGTCAAGGCGCCCTCACCGACAAAGCCGCCCAGAATCGCGACCGTGTTGACGCCGATCTGCACCACGGTGAAGTAATGACCCGGCTGCTCTTGCACCGCCAGCACCCGCTCGGCGCGCGCATCGCCCTCATCGGCCAGCTGCTGCAGCTTGAGCCGGCGAGAAGCGGCCAGCGCCAATTCCGCAATCGAAAAGAAAGCGCTGGCGGTGATCAGGGCGGCAATCAGCAACAAGCTGGTGGTCAATGGAGTTCCCCTTTAGCTGAACAGTCGCCTAGCGACCAGAGTGCCAGCCGCCAAGTCGCGCGAGGCCAAGGCGCGGTAGAGCGTGGTGAGGTCCTGCCCAATCGATGCAAAGGCATGCAAATTCAAGACCTGACCCCGATCGTCACAGACATCGGCCTCGATGTCGCGCGCCAAACCACGCGCCGCCTCTTGCCAGGACGCAAACGGCTCCAGTGATTCCGGCGTCTGCGCCACATCCAAGGACAGCGACAGCTCACGCAAGGAGGATTGCTGCGGGTTCTCGGCCAGCGCCGCCTGCGCCTCGAAACTCAAGGCCAGGATGGGCGGCGCGCCCTCTTCCTCGGAGGCCAGCACCAGGCGGCCCGGCATGGCGCCCGGCACAAAGCCATGGCGAGCCGCCACCTGCTGCACATAACCCAAGGTCCAGGCGGCAGACTTGGCCCGCAAAACCACCGCCAATTGCGCGTCATGGTCGCCGGCAAAATGGTCCAGCTCGCGCGCGCGTCCGACCACATCCAGCATGTCGGGGAACTGCACAAACGCGCCGACACCGTCGGCGAAACCCTGCACTTTTTGCACGAACTCGGAGTATTCGATCTCGTTCATCGCACCGTTGCGATTGGCCATTTGCACGCCGGCCTGGAATTCACCATAACGCTGACCCGGCGCGGGCAGCTCCCACTCGCCGCTTTCGGCATTCATGCCTTCAATATGAAAAGGCTTGGTGCCGGCGCGCCGGCTGCCGGGCAAATGCGATTGCGCCATTTCGCCGCTCACCGGGGCGTCCAGCGTGATGGTGGCGATCGCATCGATCAAGGCATCGATACGGGCGGAGGGTTTGCGCGGTGGGCGCGGCACCCGCCCAACGGCAGGCATCGTCGCGTCCAGCGAGGTGACTTCGCCATCAAGAGGCGAGGCATCCAGGCCGGGCTCCTGCCTGGCGCCGTCCATCATCGGCTCCAACTGCGCATCGGCACGGCGCGGGCCGGCCTTGCGGGCGGTCCAGGCACCATGAGCGACGACGCCGGCCAAGACCACGCCACCAGCCACCGCCAGCATTTCAGTCAAAGTCATGTCAGCTCCGCAAGGGCCAGAGCCTTGTCCATATCCACCGCCACGATGCGTGAAACGCCCTGCTCTTGCATGGTCACACCAATCAATTGTTCTGCCATTTCCATTGCGATCTTGTTATGTGAGATGAAAAGGAACTGGGTTCCGCTGCTCATCTCGGCCACCAGTTTGGCATAGCGCTCGGTGTTGGCGTCGTCCAGTGGTGCGTCCACCTCGTCCAATAGACAGAACGGGGCGGGGTTGAGTTGAAAGATGGCGAACACCAGCGCGATCGCCGTCAGCGCCTTTTCGCCACCCGAAAGCAGGTGAATCGTGCTGTTCTTCTTGCCCGGCGGCTGCGCCATCACCTGCACGCCGGCGTCGAGAATCTCGTCGCCGGTCATCATCAGCTTGGCCTGCCCGCCACCGAACAGAATCGGGAACATGCGGCCGAAATGCATATTCACCTGCTCGAAGGTGGCCGACAGCAGATCGCGCGTTTCGAGATCGATCTTGTGGATGGCGTCCTCCAGCGTGGCCATCGCCGACATCAGATCCGCGCATTGCGAATCGAGGAAGGTCTTGCGCTCGCGCGCCGAAGTCAGCTCGTCAAGGGCGGCCAGATTGACCGCGCCGAGTGCCGCGATTTCGCGATTGATGCGGTCGATCTCGCCCTGCAGGCCGTAAAGCTTGACTTGACCCGCCTCTATGCCTTGCGCCAGCGCCTCCATGTCGACGGCGGCGGCGATCAACTGCTCCAGATATTGCGCGCCCCCGAGCTGCGCGGCCTGCTCTTCCAGTTGCAGCTTGGTCAGGCGCTCGCGCAAGGGGTCCAGGCTGCGCTCGAATGCCAGGCGTTGCTCATCCATCTGGCGCAGACGCAGGCTCAAGTCGTCATAGCCGCTGCGCACCGCTGCCAGCGCCTGCTCGCGCTCCATCTTCAGCGCCAAGGCATCTTGCAGACCGGCCTGAGCGGCCGCGTCATTGAGCGCGTCCATCTCGCGCTGCAGACTTTCCATCGACTGCTGGTTGGTCTGCAGCTGCTGCGCGGCGGTTTCGATCGCGCGCTGCAACTCGGCTCGGCGCGAGGCCAGCGCACGGGCGCTGTACTGAGCCTCTTGCGCACGCCGCTCGAGGCCGCGCAACTGCTCGCGCGCCTCGCCCAGGCGGCGTTCGGCCAGCAGCGTCGCATCCTCCAGCTCGGCATGGCGCTCCTGCGTCGTCGCCAGCTGCATATCGAGTTCTTCGAAACGCGCCTCGCCGGTCATCCGGCGCTCTTGCAGTTCTTCGGCCTGGGCGTCGATCTCGAACAGCTCATCTTCCAGCTGCGTGCGGCGGCTGCTGGCGGCTTCGGCCTGACCGGTCAGCCGAAGTAACTCGACATGCAGTTGGTGGGCGCGGTTTTGCGTCTCACCTGCCTCGCGGCGCAGGCCCAAGAGGCGCTGTGACGCTTCGGTATAAGCGGCCTCGGCGCGCACCAGCGTCGATTTAGCCTCCTCGGCAATCAGTTGCTGGGCACGCAGCTCAAGCACCAGTTGCTCGATCTCCTGCGCCCGCGCCAACATGCCGGCCTGCTCGGAGTCGGGCGCATAAAAACTCACCGCGAACTGGCTGACCGCATGGCCCTGGGCCGTCATGATCAGCTCGCCATGGCTCAGCTGAGGCCGCAAGGCCAGCGCCTCATCCAACGAAGCGGCGGTGTAGACGCCCTCCAGCCAATCGTTCAGCAAGGCACTGAGGCCCGCGTTATCCAGGCGTAGCAAATCGCTCAAGCGCGCCAAGGTGTGATGACTATTGGCGATAGCGCCGGCCGCCGGCGAATAAAAAGCCAAGCGGGCCGGCGGCGCGTCTTGTTCGAAGGCGCGCACCGTCTCCAGGCGGCCCACTTCCAGCGACGTCATGCGCTCGCGCAGCGAGGCCTCGAGCGCATTCTCCCAACCCGGCTTGATGTGCAAACGGGTCCACAAACCGGCCAGCCCGTCCAGCCCATGCTTGGCCAGCCAAGGCTTCAACTTGCCCTCGGTCTGGACCTTCTCTTGCAAGGCGCGCAACGCGTCCAAACGCGCCGACAGCGTCGATTGCTTGGCCAATTGCTGATTGGCATCGGTCTGCGCGGCCCGCCTGGCCTCCTCGAACTGGGGCACCTGCTCGCCCAGCTCATGCAGACGCGCGTCGGCCATATCGCGGGCCTCATCTGCAGCCTCGCTATTGCGCTTGAGTTCGGCCAGCTTGTCTTGATCGGGTGCGACCAGGCCTTGGCGCTCGGCAGCCAGGCGCTCGCGCCGCGTGCGCAGCTGACGCGTCTGTTCCTCGACGCTGCGGCTTTCGGCCGCCAAGACCTGGATCTGCTGCTGCACCTGCACCACCAAGGCGCGCTGCTCATTAGCACGCGCCTGCGCGGCCCGCACGCCGTCCTCGGCATTGGGCAGATTGCCCCCCTGCTCTTCGGCCTGCGCGGCCAGGATTTCGCTTTGCTCTTCGGCGGCAGCGATCTGCTCGGCAATCGTTTCCAGCTCGTCCTTGGATTGCAGCGCCCGCTCCTCCCATTGCTGGTTTTGCGCCTGCAGCTCGATCAAGCGCGCCTCGACACGCCGCCGGCCCTCGACCACATAGCGGATGCGCTCCTCCAGCCGGCTGACCTCCAGCTGCGCCTCGGCAAAGCGGCCTTGCGAAGCATGCAACTCATCGCCGGCCGCGTAATGCGCCTGGCGCACCGTCTCGAGTTCGGCCTCGACATGGCGCAGCTCGGCCAGCCGCGACTCCAGCGCATTGGTGGCCTCCAGATGCTCGGCCTTGACGCGGCCCTGCTCGGCGGCGGCGTCGCGCTGCTTCAAGAACCACAGCTGATGCAGCTTGAGCGTGCCGGCGTCTTGCAGCCCGCGGTAACTGGCCGCCACTTCGGCCTGCTTTTCCAGCTTCTCGAGGTTGTTGTTCAGCTCGCGCAGGATGTCATCGACGCGGGTCAGGTTCTCGCGCGTGTCGCGCAGCCGGCTCTCGGTCTCGCGGCGCCGCTCCTTGTACTTGGAGACGCCGGCGGCTTCCTCCAGAAACATCCGCATCTCTTCGGGCTTGCTCTCGATCAGGCGGCTGATCGTGCCCTGGCCGATGATGGCGTAGGCACGCGGCCCTAAGCCTGTACCCAGGAACACGTCCTGCACATCGCGGCGGCGCACCGGCTGGTTGTTGATGTAGTAGCTGGAGCTGCCGTCGCGCGTCAGCACACGCTTGACGGCGATTTCAGCGAACTGGTTCCACTGCCCGCCCGCACGCGCGTCTTCGTTCGAGAACACCAGCTCGACGCTGGCGCGGCTGGCCGGTTTGCGGTTACCGGAGCCATTGAAAATGACGTCCTGCATCGACTCGCCGCGCAGCTCGGAGGCCTTGCTTTCGCCCAGCACCCAGCGCACGGCATCCATGATGTTGGACTTGCCGCAACCATTGGGCCCGACCACGCCCACCAACTGCCCGGGCAGTTGGAACACCGTCGGATCGGCAAAGGACTTGAAGCCCGCAAGCTTGATGGAATTCAGACGCATGGACGCGAAAACACCACAGCAAGCCTCAAAAGCGCGCCAAGCAAACCAGCGCGAACTTCGAAAACCACTGCTAAGCCGTTGATTTATTTAAACAAAAGCGCCACAAACGGGCACTTTATCGGGCCTGGATGATACCATCGCGCCCTCCCCCTTCTACTCAGATACGCGCGCATCCTGGAGCTTCGGCACTTGGGCGGCCCGCGTCGCATTGAATCCATGGCCAAGATCAGCCCTCCCTCCAAGTCCGCCGTCAAGTCCAGCGCCAAACCCGGCCTCAAGTCCAGCGGCAAGGCCCGCCAAACGCTTGAGCTCGAGGCCAAGACCCGCAAGGTGCTGAAAATGGAGCCGAAACCCGCGAAGCCGGCCACCAAAGCGGTCAAGACCAGCAAGGCCCCGGCCGTCAGCATGGCGATGGCGCCCAAGCAACGCGAGATGCCGCCGAACCCGCCTTCGCGGCCGAGCAAGGAGCTGCATGTTTTTCCTAACCCTGCGCCCGAGCGTGACTATGTGATCCAGTTCCAGGTGCCCGAGTTCACCTGCCACTGCCCGCTGACCGGCCAACCCGACTTCGCCCACTTCACCATCGACATGATTGCCGACCGGCAATGCGTCGAGCTGAAGAGCCTGAAGATGTATTTCTGGAGCTATCGCCACGAAGGCGCCTTCCACGAGAAGGTCACCAACACGATCCTGAACGACATCGTCAAGGTCACCGATCCGCGCTTCATCCGCATCACCGCCAAATGGTATGTGCGCGGCGGCATCTACACCAATGTGGTGGTCGAGCACCGCCAAAAGGGCTGGGCGCCACTGCCGCGCGTGGACCTGCCGGCGCATGGCTTTCAGTCCGGCTTGTTGGCCTGATTCGGCCGATGTCCTTCGCCACCAACTGCAGCAATCAAGACCGGGCCGTCAGGGTCAAACGCAGCCGCATCGACGGCTACGGCGTGTTTGCGGATGAGGCGATAGCGCTGGGCGCCAAACTCGGCGCCTTGACCGGCGAGGCGATCAGCGTGGCCGAGGCCAGGCGCCGCGCGCAGGGGCGGCAGCGCATCATGCTGGTGGAGTTGTCGGCCAGTCGCGCAATTGACGCCACCCGCTCGGCGGACGCGATGCGCTTCACCAACCATTCCTGTTCGCCGAATGCCCGCATACAGGTGCAAGACGGGGCCATCGAGTTCTTTGCGCTGCGCGACCTGGCCGTCGGCGACGAGATCACCGTGGCCTATGGCGCCACCCACCATGAAGGCCGATTGGCCTGTCGCTGCGCGCAGCCGGGCTGCAGCGGCTGGCTTTAGTTTTAGCGCCCCACAGGGGTCGAACAAGTTCCGACAAGATGAAAACCGCAACTCACAACCCGCTGCTGGACAAGCTCCACCCCTACCCCTTCGAGCGCCTGAATGCCTTGAACGCGGGCATCCAGCCCAACCCTGCCTACCGCCCCATCAGCCTTGGCATTGGCGAGCCCAAACACCCGGCGCCCAAGCTGATCGAAGACGCGCTGATGGCCAGCCTGAAGGGTTTGTCGGCCTACCCCGCCACGGCCGGGCAGCCGGTCTTGCGCGAAGCGATCTGCGCCTGGTTGCTGCGCCGCTATGGTTTGCAGTTAGATGCGGCGACACAGGTCCTGCCGGTCAACGGCTCGCGCGAGGCCTTGTTTGCCTTGGCGCAAACGGTGATCGACCCCAGCCGGCCCGGCGCGACGGTGGTTTGCCCGAATCCCTTCTATCAAATCTACGAAGGCGCGGCGCTTCTGGCCGGCGCGCAGACCGCTTTTGCCAACAGCGACCCGGCACGAAATTTCGCCCCCAACTGGAGCGAAATTGACGAAGCGACATGGGCAAAGACCCAGCTGCTCTATGTCTGCTCGCCCGGCAATCCGACGGGTGCGGTGATGCCGCTGAGCGAATGGCAGACGTTGTTCGAGCTGTCTGACCAGCATGGCTTTGTGATCGCCTCGGACGAGTGCTACTCGGAGATTTACTTTGGCGAGGAAGGCCCGCAATCCGCGCCCTTGGGCGGGCTGGAAGCGGCGGCCAAACTGGGCCGCAGCGACTACCGCAATCTGATCGCCTTCACCAGCCTGTCCAAGCGCTCCAATGTGCCGGGCCTGCGCTCGGGCTTTGTAGCCGGCGATGCCCGCCTCATCAAACGCTTCTTGCTCTACCGCACCTATCACGGCAGCGCGATGAACCCCATCGTGCAAGCGGCCAGCGTGGCGGCCTGGAACGATGAGGCCCATGTGATCGCCAACCGGGCGCAGTACCGCGCCAAGTTCGCCCAGGTGACGCCCTTGCTGGCGGCGCATATGAAGGTCGCTTTGCCCGACGCGGGCTTCTATCTCTGGGCCGAGGTTCCAGCCCATATTCACGCCGGCGACGATGTCGCTTTCGCCCAAGCCCTGTTGGCTCAATACAATGTCGCGGTGCTGCCGGGCAGTTTGCTTGCGCGCGAGGCGCATGGCATCAACCCCGGGGCCGGTCGAATCCGCCTGGCCCTGGTGGCAGAGCAGAGCGAATGCATGGAGGCGGCCGAGCGTATCGCAGCCTTCGTGCAGTCCTTCAAGGCCGAACCCTGAATTTCTTCTCCACCTAATTTCCCCGACTTCTTTCGAGCTGATTCATGACCACACAATTGCAATCCACCATCGATCTGGCCTGGGAAGGTCGCGCCTCCATCAATGCTGCCAATGCACCCGAGGTGCGCGAAGCCGTTGAGCAGGTGATGGCCGAGTTGGACGCCGGCCGCCTGCGCGTTGCCGAGCGTCAATCCGTCGGTCAATGGGTTGTGCATCAGTGGGTCAAGAAGGCGGTCTTGCTGTCCTTCCGCCTGAACGACAACCGCCTGATGGGTGCCGGAGACATGACCTTCTTCGACAAGGTGCCGACCAAGTTCGGCGGCTTGTCCGAAGATGCGATCCGCGCGATGGGCGTGCGCGTGGTGCCGCCGGCCGTCGCTCGGCGCGGCAGCTTTTTGGCCAAGAACGTGATCCTGATGCCGTCTTACGTGAACATCGGCGCCTATGTCGATGAAGGCACGATGGTGGACACCTGGGCGACGGTGGGCAGCTGCGCACAGATCGGCAAGAACGTGCACCTGAGCGGCGGCGTCGGCATCGGCGGCGTGCTGGAGCCGCTGCAAGGCAACCCGACCATCATCGAAGACAACTGCTTCATCGGCGCCCGCTCCGAAGTGGTCGAGGGCGTCATCGTCGAAGAAAACTCGGTCATCTCGATGGGCGTCTATATCGGCCAGAGCACGCCGATCTATGACCGCGAACTCGACACCGTCACTTACGGCCGCGTGCCGGCCGGCTCGGTCGTAATCAGCGGCAGCCTGCCCAAGAACGATGGCAAATACAGCTTGTATGCCGCCATCATCGTCAAGAAGGTCGACGCCGGCACACGCGCCAAGACCAGCATCAATGACCTCTTGCGCGCCTGATTAGTCGCGAAGCGAGCGAAAGCTAAAAATGTCCGGAAACATGGAGCGCATCCTGCGGCTGATGGCCGACAAAGGCGCGTCTGACGTTTATCTGTCGGCCAATATGCCGGTCTTGATCCGCCTGAACGGGCAGATCGTGCAGCTGTCCGATCAGGTGCTCACGCATACCCAACCGCGTCAGTTGATCGCCGAGGTGGTGGAGCCGGCGCAGCTGGCCGAACTGGATGCCACGGGTGAGTTGAACATGGCCGTGGCGGTCAGCAAGGTCGGGAGTTTCCGGCTCTCGGGCTTTCGCCAACGGGGCAGCATTGCCGGCGTGTTCCGTCATATTCCGCACAACATCCCTTCGCTGGAAAGCCTCAACCTGCCGCCGGTCTTGGGCAAGCTGGTGCAGGAAAAGCGCGGCCTGATCTTGATGGTGGGCGCCACTGGCACTGGCAAAAGCACCACGCTGGCGTCAATGCTGGAGCAGCGCAATCAGAGCATGAGCGGCCATATCCTGACCATCGAGGATCCGCTGGAGTACCTGTTTACCAACAAGCGCTCGGTCGTCAACCAGCGCGAGGTCGGGCGCGATACCGCCTCGCTGCAAATCGCGTTGAAGAACGCGCTGCGCCAGGCCCCGGACTGCATTTTGATCGGCGAGATCCGCGACCGCGAGACCATGACGGCGGCGATCTCCTATGCCTTGTCGGGTCATTTGGTGCTGGCCACCTTGCACGGCAATAACAGCTATCACGCGCTGAACCGGATTCTGTCTTTCTACACGCCGGAGTCGCGCCCGGCCCTGTTGAATGACTTGGCGGCCGGCTTGAAGTCTATCGTTTCGCAACGTCTGGTGCGGGCCTCGGCCGGCGGGCGTATTCCGGTCATCGAGATCTTGCTCAACACCAAGCTGATCTCGGAGCTGATCGAGCATGGCGACTTTGCCGGCGTCAAGGAGGCGATGGAAAAGTCCATGGCCGAAGGCTCGCAGACTTACGAAGAGCATTTCGCCAAGCTGATCGTCGACGGCACCATCACCCGCGAAGAAGGTCTCGCCTTTGCCGACTCGCCAACCAATCTGCTCTGGCGCTTGCAAAACGATGCACCCGGCGCCCACAAACCTTCGGCCAAACAGCCAGAAGCCACGCCCAGCAACGAAGCCAGCTTTACCGAGATCACCCTGGACGTGCGCCAGGACTGAAGACGCCGCATTCAGAAGAACATAAACATGTCCGACACCCTTGCCCTGCTGGAGGCGCTGATCGCGCGTCCGTCCGTCACGCCGCTCGATGCCGGCTGCCAAGAGCTGATTGCCGCCCGCTTGACCGCGATCGGTTTCGAGATTGAAGGCATGGACAGCGGCCCGGAGAGTTTCCGCGTTAGCAATCTATGGGCAATCAAGCGTGGCCGATCGGATGGACCGGTGCTGATGTTCGCCGGCCACACCGATGTAGTGCCACCCGGCCGGCTGGATGCCTGGGCCAGCGACCCTTTTGTGCCAAGCTACCGCGACGGCCGCATCTACGGACGCGGCGCCGCCGATATGAAGGGCTCGGTCGCGGCAATGGTGGTGGCGGCCGAAGAATTCGTCGCCACCCATCCCGACCATGCGGGCAGCCTTGCCTTCTTGCTGACCAGCGACGAGGAAGGCCCGTCGATCGACGGCACCAAGGTCTGCTGCCAGGTCTTGCAAGCACGCGGGCAGAGGCTGGACTACTGCATCGTCGGTGAGCCGACCTCGGTCGACAGCGTCGGCGACATGCTGAAGAACGGCCGCCGCGGCACGCTGAGTGGCAAGCTCAGGGTCAAGGGCATTCAAGGTCATGTCGCCTACCCGCAATTGGCACGCAACCCGGTCCACCAGGCCGCACCGGCCCTGGCCGAGTTGGCGAACATGGTCTGGGATGCAGGTAACGCCTACTTTCCCGCCACCACCTTCCAGATTTCCAACATCAGCGCCGGCACCGGCGCCACGAACGTGATCCCGGGCGAGATGGTCTTGGACTTCAATTTCCGCTTCTCGACCGAATCGACACCCGAAGGTCTGAAGGCCCGCGTCCTGGCTTTGTTGGAGCGCCATGGTCTCGAATATGCGTTGGACTGGACGCTGGGCGGCGAGCCGTTTTTGACGCCGGTCGGAACCTTGAGCGAGGCCGTCTGCGCGGCGATTCGCCAAGAGACCGGCCTGAACGCTCAGCTCTCCACCACTGGCGGCACCTCGGACGGGCGCTTCATCGCCAAGATCTGCCCCCAGGTGATCGAGTTTGGCCCGATCAACGCCAGCATCCACAAGATCGACGAGTATTTACCCGCCGACAGCCTGGAGCCGCTGAAAAATATTTACCGCTTGACGCTGGAGAACTTACTGCTGTGAAGCTGATTGACTGTATTGAACAAAGCGCCGCCCGCTTGACCGAAGCGGGCGTTTCATTTGGACATGGCACCATGAATGCCTTTGATGAAGCCGCCTGGTTGGTGCTGTGGAGCTGCGGCTTGCCGCTGGACAGCCTGGACGAACACGCCGAGCAAGACTTGACCCCGGCAGAGATGACGAAGACAGACGCGCTGCTTGCGCAGCGCATCGCCACCCGCAAGCCGGCCGCCTACCTGACCCAGGAAGCCTGGTTGCAAGGCGTGCCCTTCTACATCGACGAGCGCGCCATCGTGCCGCGCAGCCTGATCGCCGAGTTGATCGCCGATGAGGCGATCGATTCCTGGTTGTCGGATAAAACCCGACGGGTGCTGGATCTGTGCACCGGCAACGGCTCGCTGGCCGTGCTCGCTGCGATGGCTTGGCCCGAAGTGCAAGTCGATGCGATCGACCTCAGCGCCGACGCTCTTGCCGTGGCACGGATCAACGTGGACAAGCATGGTCTGGGCGAGCGCATACGCTTGCTGCAAGGAGATGGGCTGGCCCCAGCCACCGCCGAAGGTACGCGTTACGACCTGATTTTGTGCAACCCGCCCTATGTCAACGCGGACGCGATGGCGACGCTGCCGGCCGAGTACCGCGCCGAGCCGGAGCTGGCCTTGGCGGGTGGCGCGGACGGCATGGATTTTGTGCGCCGCTTGCTCAGCCAAGCCGCCGAGCATTTAACCGAGAACGGCCTGCTGGTGCTGGAAATCGGCAATGAGTGCGAGTATTTCTACGCGGCATTCCCGCAGCTCGAAGTGGCTTGGATGGCAACATCGGCCGGAGACTATCAAGTGTTAATCGTTACCCCTGCAGCATTGAGAAAAGAAAAGGCCCTACTCGCATCATGATCACGCTACGCAATATCACGCTGCGGCGCGGCACCAAGGTTGTCCTCGACGACGCCTCCGTCACCCTGCAACCGGGTGAAAAGATCGGCCTGGTCGGCCGCAATGGCGCGGGCAAGTCCAGCCTTTTTGCGATGCTGACCCATCGCCTGCAGAACGACAAGGGCGAGGTCGACATTCCGCGCCAATGGTCGGTCGGCGAAGTTGCCCAGGACATGCCCGAGACAGAAATGCCGGCCACAGACTATGTGCTGGAAGGCGACCGCCGCCTGATGGAAGCGCGCATGGCCTTGGACGCGGCCGAAGCCGCCGAAGATGGCCACGCGATGGCCGATGCCCACGCGATGCTCAGCGACGCCGGCGCGTTCGACGCGCGTCCGCGTGCACAAGCCTTGCTGATGGGCCTGGGCTTCAAGGGGGCACAGGTTGACGCCCCGGTGAACAGCTTCTCGGGCGGTTGGAGAATGCGTCTACAGCTAGCGCGCGCTTTGATGTGCCCGGCCGAGCTGATGCTGCTGGACGAGCCGACCAACCACCTGGACTTGGACGCCTTGGTCTGGCTGGAAGCCTGGCTGATGCGCTATGAAGGCACGCTGATCGTGATCAGCCATGACCGCGAATTCCTCGACGCGATCACCAAAGTAACCCTGCATCTGGACGAAGCCAAGCTGATGCGTTACGGCGGCAACTACACCGCCTTCGAGTCGATGCGCGCCGAGCGCATGGTCTTGCAGGCGGCCGCCTTCGGCAAGCAGCAAGACCGCATCGAACATCTGCAAAAGTTCATTGACCGGTTCAAGGCCAAGGCCAGCAAGGCCAAGCAGGCGCAAAGCCGGGTCAAGGCGCTGGAGCGGATGGAGCGTTTGGCGCCAGTGCTGGCGTCAGCCGACTTCTCATTCGAGTTCCGCGAGCCTTTGAACCTGCCGAATCCGATGCTAATGTTCGATGAGGTCGCTTGCGGTTACGACACCGACGAGGGCGAAAACGTGATCGTGCGCGGCATCAACCGCTCGGTGCTAGCAGGCCAACGCATCGGTATCTTGGGCGCCAACGGCCAGGGCAAGTCGACCCTGGTGAAGACCGTCGCCCGCGCTCAGCGCGCGATGGGCGGCAAGATCACCGAAGGCAAGGGCCTGACGATTGGCTATTTCGCGCAGCAGGAAATGGACGTCTTGCGTCCCGACGAGGGCCCGCTCTCGCATATGGTCAGGCTGGCCAAAGACATGGCAGCCAACGGCGGCGGCGGCGCGCGCGAGCAGGAGCTGCGCGACTTTTTGGGCCAATTCCGCTTTGTCGGCGCGATGGTGAATCAGGAGGTCGGCAGCTTATCCGGCGGCGAAAAGGCGCGCCTGGTGCTGGCGATGCTGGTCTGGCAGCGCCCCAACTTACTGCTGCTGGACGAGCCTACCAACCATCTGGACTTGAACACCCGTGAGGCGCTGTCAATGGCGCTGAACGAGTTCGAGGGCACGGTGATGCTGGTCAGCCATGACCGCGCCTTGCTGCGCGAGGTCTGCGACGAGTTCTGGCTGGTGGCCAAGGGCGTGGTCGCGCCGTTTGATGGCGATCTGGACGACTACCAGAAATGGCTGCTGGAGCAATCCAAGGAGGCTGCTAAGGCCGCCAAGGAAGCCGCCAAGGCTGCGGCCAAGAGCTTCGGAAAGCAGGCCGCTAAACCTGTCGCTCCGGTGGCGGTGGCGGCGGCGGCTGCGCCGGTGGCAGCAGCAGCGCCTATGGATCGCAAGATCAGCGGCCAAGCGCGTCAAAAACTGGCCGAGCTAACGAAGCCGCTGCGCCGCGAGATGGATGCCATTGACGCCACGCTGAACAAGCTGGCGGACGAGCGCACGGCGGTCGAGGCGCAACTCGGTGCGGGCACCGCTTCGCCGGCTCAAATCGCCGAGTCGGGCCGGCGCCTGAAGGCCATCCACGACGAACTCGCGGCGGCCGAGCTGCGCTGGCTGGAGCTGAGCGCGGAGGTCGACGCGCTGCACGCCGCGAACTAAGTCAGGCACTCAGCAGCACGGCCGCCATTCCCAAAGCGGCCGGCAGCGCCTGGATAAAAGCAATCTTGCGGCTAACGGTGGCGGCGCCAAAAAGGCCCGCCACCACCACGCAGCCCAAGAAGAACAGCTGCACCGCCTGGCCCGCCACGCCTTGGCTCAAACCCCAGAGCAGGCCCGCGGCCAGGAAACCGTTATAGAGCCCCTGGTTGGCGGCCAGCGCCTTGCTGGCCTGGGCAAACTCCGGCGTCAAGCGGAAGGTTTTGAGCCCCAAGGGCTTGGTCCACAAAAACATCTCCAACACCAGAAAGTAGATGTGCAAGGCGGCCACCAGGGCCAGCAATGCATTGGCGATCATCGTCATTGAGTCTTCCTCCATCACTAAAATAGCCACATTGATTGTGTGCAATTTAATTGTGAGCCATACTTCAGCCCATGCGAACTCGCAAATCAAGCCCAAAACCCACGCCCTCAGCCCCCGACGAATGGCTGCGTCTGGATCGGCAACTCTGCTTTGCGCTTTATGCCAGTTCTTTGGCCATGACCAAGCAATACAAACCCTTGCTTGCGGCGCTGGGCCTGACTTACCCGCAGTATTTGGTGATGTTGCTGTTGTGGGAGCAGGACGGCGTCAGTGTTTCCAGCCTGGGCCAGCGCTTGTCGCTCGACTCCGGCACCTTGACGCCGCTGCTCAAACGCCTGGAGGCTAACGCCTTGATCAGCCGGCGCCGCGCCGCCGATGACGAACGCCGGGTTGACATTTTCCTGAGCGCAGCGGGTCAAGCGCTGCGTGAAGAGGCTCGCAAGATTCCGCCACAGATCGCCTGTGCGACCGCCTGCTCTATGGAAGAAATCCATTCGCTGACACAGCGACTACATCAACTGCGCGAGCAGCTCAGTTTGACGACCGACCTTCCCACCAACCCATGAAGAAAGACCCAAAAATGGCTCTCGATAAAGTTCTCTACACCGCCCACGCCACTTCGACCGGCGGCCGCGAAGGCAAGTCGGCCACCCCCGACGGCGCCCTCAGCGTCACCTTGTCAACGCCCAAGGAATTGGGCGGCGCCGGCGGCCCCGGCACCAACCCCGAGCAACTGTTTGCGGCGGGCTATTCCGCCTGCTTCATCGGTGCGATGAAGGCGGTGGCCGGCAAGACAAAACTGGCGCTGCCGGATGACTTGTCCATCACGGCCGATGTAAGCATCGGCCCGATCCCCGCGGGCTTCGGCATCCAGGTGGCGCTGAATATCAGCATCCCTGGCATGGAGCGCGCGGCGGCCGAGCAACTGGTGCAAGCCGCCCATCAGGTCTGCCCCTACTCGAACGCCACCCGCGGCAATATCGATGTGACCTTGACCCTGGTCTAAGGGTCAGAAAGACAAAAGGCGGCTACGCTTACGCCGCCAGTAGTTTCAACAGCAACTCGACCCGCGCCTTGACCGGGCTCAAGGCGCCGGCGCTGGGCAATGCCTCGGCCGATTCGGTCACGGGGCCGGCATCGCAGCGCGTGCTACGCAGCACCGCCACGCCTTGCGACTGGGCGGCACGCAATGCGGACTCCAGACCCTGCGACAAACTGCCATTGCCGGTGCCGGCAAGCACCAAACCGTCGACGCCTTGGCTCAATAGGGCGTCGACCACCGCAGCGTCGGCGCCGACGTAATTCATCACGATGTGCACCCGCGGCCACTGCCCCAGCGGCCGATCCAGCAAAGTCAGACCCATGCCAGCGGGGCGTGAACCGGGCGCAGCCAACCAACGGATCATCCCCTCCTCCACCACCGCCAGCCTTGCTCCGTCCACGGAGGCGAAGGCATCCACCCGGTAGCTGTGCACCTTGCGCACCTGCTCGGCGGAATGCACCACCCCGGCAAAGACGACCAACACGCCGCTGGCAGCCGCATCACTCGCCACATTGACGGCGTCCAACAGATTTTGTGGTCCGTCCGTTTGCAGGGCCGTGGCGGGCCGCATCGCCGCGGTCAACACAACCGGCTTTGTCGGCGCCAGCACTCGCTGCAAAAAGTAGGCCGTCTCCTCCAGCGTGTCGGTGCCATGCGTGATCACGATGCCGGCGACTTCGGGTCTGGCCAAATGAGCAGCCACGCGTCCGGCAAGTTGGCGCCAGGTCGCAAAGTCCATGTCCTTGCTATCGAGTTGCGCCACTTGTTCGGTTTCAAGCCGACGCGCTCCGAGCGGCGGAATCGCTTGCAGCAACTGCGCGACACCGAGTTGCGCGGCACGATAGCCAACGTTGTCCGTCGCTTCCTCAGCGGTGCCGGCAATCGTGCCGCCGGTGCCCAGAATGACCACCAAGTCCGCGCTGTTTGGCGCGCTCAAGATTCGAATAGATTCATTTGTGTTTTGCAATTTTCGTCAACCTGGATGAAAATACAGTTACTGGATAAACGTTCAGTCAAGCAATAGAGGATAAGCCATGGATGTCAGCCCCAAACTCACCGCCCGCCAGCAGCAAATTCTCGACTTGGTGCGCAAGGCCGTTGAGCAAACAGGAGCACCACCAACTCGCGCAGAAATCGCCCGAGAACTTGGATTCCGCTCAGCCAATGCTGCCGAAGAACATTTGCAAGCCTTGGCACGCAAGGGTGTGATCGAATTGGTCGGCGGCACCTCGAGAGGTATCAGGCTGAAGTCTGACACATTGCGCGCCTTGAATGAGGCCCGCGATGCGCGTGAGGTTCATGAGGCCAAGCAAACTTCGGCTTCTCTTGCCAAACAACTCGGCAAACAATTCAGCCTCCCACTCGCGAGTCTGGCGCAACTGACCTTGCCTTTGGTCGGCCGGGTGGCGGCAGGGCACCCCATCCTGGCGGAGGAACATATCGAGCAAAGTTATACCGTCGAGGCAAATATGTTCGCTCGTCAACCTGATTTTCTGCTCAAGGTCCGCGGCATGAGCATGAAGGACATTGGCATCATGGACGGCGATTTGCTGGCCGTAAAAAGAACCAGCGAGGCCAGCAATGGGCAGATTGTGGTTGCCCGGATTGGAGATGAGGTGACGGTCAAGCGATTCAAGCGTAGTCGCAGCGGGATCGAACTCTTGCCGGAGAATCCCGAGTTCGAGCCTATTCTGATCAAGTCAGGCGACGAGAACTTCACACTTGAGGGCCTGGCGGTTGGTTTGATCAGAAACCAGATGTTTCTTTGAGTAGTTTTCGCCCCGAGTTTGCACTCCATACAAACTCGACTTAACGAAGGAGTAAACCTTGCCTGAGCAAGTTACGCTGCATGGCGAGGTAATAATAGGTATCTACCAAGGTTGATTTCAAGGCGCACAAGAAAAAGCCCCGATAACTCGCGTTCTCGGGGCTTTTAATATTGGCGGAGTGGACGGGACTCGAACCCGCGACCCCCGGCGTGACAGGCCGGTATTCTAACCAACTGAACTACCACTCCAAATGCAATGAATCACTTCACTGCACCGAACAAAATTTGTATTCATCTATCCGATGAATACCAAGCATTGTCAAACTTGGCGTCCCCTAGGGGATTCGAACCCCTGTAGTCACCGTGAAAGGGTGGTGTCCTAGGCCTCTAGACGAAGGGGACTAAACCTTCTATTTAAAAACAACTTGAACCGCGCGCCAAACATCAACTCTAAAGTCAATGGTGGAGATAAACGGGATCGAACCGTTGACCTCTTGCATGCCATGCAAGCGCTCTCCCAGCTGAGCTATACCCCCAAATTCCGGGCATCGCGCTGTTCAAGCTTGATTACTCAATCATGAAACTCTCAAAAGCAAGCGGCCAATTTCTTGGCCGCCTCTGGCAAAACCCAGCAAGTTATAAATAACTGCTTAAAAAACCAATTCAGCATATTGCTGAACGTCATAATATTGGCGGAGTGGACGGGACTCGAACCCGCGACCCCCGGCGTGACAGGCCGGTATTCTAACCAACTGAACTACCACTCCATGCATATAAGTTTATCACATATATACTCAACAAATTTGCAGTTGTTTAAAATATTCAACAACTGCCAAGCTTTGTAAAACTTGGCGTCCCCTAGGGGATTCGAACCCCTGTAGTCACCGTGAAAGGGTGGTGTCCTAGGCCTCTAGACGAAGGGGACTAATCCTTCTTTCTTGCTTCTACTTTCTTGAACCGCGCGCCAACCAAATTATATTAATATTTCTTGCTATTAATATTCTACTACTAAAATTTGGTGGAGATAAACGGGATCGAACCGTTGACCTCTTGCATGCCATGCAAGCGCTCTCCCAGCTGAGCTATACCCCCTTAAAACCACAAAGCCCGGCTATTCGCCCAACCTTGTTGTTTTGCGCTGTTCAAGCAAGACGTAGATTGTAGTACGGATTTCATGTATTGCGCAAGCGTTCGATCACAATTTCTTTTGGAAACAATGCCAACACGGCGTCGACACTCGGTGTTTGCACCCGTCCGCACACCAAAGCACGCACCGGCATGGCCAGCAAAGGCATCTTGATGCCATGGGCGGTGATGGTTTCCTTGATCGCGGCGGCAATACCGACCTTGTTCCATTCCGCCTCGCTAAGCTTCGCGGCCAGGGTTTGCAGAGCCGGCTTGACCGCCTCGGTCACATGCGCCGCCAAGTCTTCCGCTGATGCTGCCACCGGCGCGAAGTACATGCTCAGCCAATCCGTCAGGGCGACCGTTGTCGCGCAACGATCCTTGAACAGCGCACACATCGGCACCAAGGTCGCCGCATCGACTTTCAAGCCTCGCTTGACTAACTGGGCAGCAACAAGAACAGCCAGTCGCTCATCATCGGCTTGCTTGATGTACTGACTATTGACCCACTCCAGCTTGGCCGGATCCCATTGCGCCGGGCTCTTGCTCAGGTGCGAGCCATCAAACCAGGCCACCAATTGCTCGCGCGAGAACAGCTCTTCATCCCCATGGCTCCAGCCCAGGCGCGACAGATAGTTCAACATCGCCTCGGGCAAATAGCCGGCTTCTTCATAGGCGGTCACGCTGACCGCGCCGCGGCGCTTGGACAGCTTTTGACCGTCATCACCCAGAATCACCGGCACATGGCCAAACTGCGGCAAGGGTGCGCCAAGCGCGTTGAAGATATTGATCTGCCAAGGCGTGTTGTTGACATGCTCATCACCGCGGAAGACATGGCTGATCGCCATATCCCAGTCGTCCACCACCACGCAGAAGTTATAGGTCGGCACGCCATCCGGCCGAACGATGATCAGGTCATCGATCTCGCGGTTATTGATGGTGATCGAACCCTTGACCACATCGACCCAAGTCACATCACCCTCGAGCGGATTCTTGAAACGCACGACCGGCTGCACGCCTTCGGGGGCAGCCGGCAAGACCTTGCCCGGCTCCGGCCGCCAACGGCGGTCGTAGTGAGTCTTTTCACCGCGCGCACGCTGCGCTTCGCGCATCTCGTCCAACTCGGCCGGCGAGCAGTAGCAGCGGTAGGCCTTGCCTTCATTGATCAGTTGTTCAACAACGGCGCTGTATCGCTCCAGGCGTTGCATTTGATATATCGGACCCTCGTCATAGTCCAGGCCCAACCAATTCATCGAAGCCAAGATTTGTTCGACCGAGTCCTGGGTCGAGCGGGCAACGTCGGTGTCTTCAATTCGAAGCACAAACTTGCCGCCAAAGTGGCGCGCATAAGCCCAGGAGAACAAGGCCGTACGGGCGGTACCCAGATGCAGGAAGCCGGTGGGCGAAGGCGCGATACGGGTGCGGACGGGGGTAGTTGGGTTCTGACTCATAGGGATGGCAAGGTAGAAAGTCCGCGCAGCAGGTCGTCGGTGATGTCATCAACATGCTCCAGCCCGACGGCCAGACGAATCAGGCCTTGGCTGATGCCGGCGGCTTGGCGCTGGGCTTCGCTGAGACGACCATGCGAGGTCGTGGCTGGATGCGTGATGATGGATTTGGTGTCGCCCAGATTGGTGGCGATGCTGAGCACACGCGTGCTGTCGATGACGTGAAACGCTGCCGCACGCGCCGCCTCGGGCGTTGGCGCACGCAGTTCGAACGACAGCACCGCCCCGCCCTGCCCCGACTGCTGGCGCATTGCCAACTCATGCTGAGGGTGCGAAGGCAGTGACGGGCAATAGACACGGGCCACTTCGGGACGCGCCTCCAGCCAGCGCGCCACGGCCAGCGCCTGCTCGCTCTGCGCCTTCATGCGCAGGCTCAAGGTCTCGAGGCCTTTGAGAATCACCCAGGCATTGAAGGGCGCCAGCGTCATGCCGACGGTGCGCAGGACCGGGCCGAAAACATCCTTGATCAAATGGCTAGGGCCGCACAAAGCTCCCGCCATCACCCGACCTTGCCCGTCCATGTATTTGGTCGCCGAATGCATGACCAGATCGGCACCGAGCTTGGCCGGCTGCTGCAAGGCGGGCGTGGAATAGGTGTTGTCGACCACCAGCAAGGCGCCGGACTCATGCGCCATATCGGCCAGCGCGCGGATGTCGCAGATCTCGGTGAGCGGATTGGTCGGCGTTTCGGCGAAGAAGATGCGCGTGGTCGGCCGGATGGCCTCGCGCCATTCCTGCAGATCGGTTTGCGAAACAAAGCTGGTCTCGACACCGAACTTGCCGAATTCTTTGGCGAACAGATTGATCGTCGAGCCGAACACCGAGCGCGAGCAGACCACATGGTCGCCCGCCTTGAGCAGCCCCATGCAGAGCAGGAGGATGGCGCTCATGCCGGTCGAAGTGGCGATCGCGGCCTCCGTGCCTTCCATTGCGGCTAGGCGTAACTCCAAGCTGCGCACGGTTGGATTGCTGGTGCGCGAGTAGGTGAAGTCCTCCGACGCGGCAAAGCGCTGCGCCGAAGTTTCGGCATCGGGTTGAACATAGGCGCTGGTCAGAAACAGCGCTTCGGAATTCTCGCCATGCTGGCTAGGCGCCAGCGCCATGCGCACGGCCAAGGTCTCGGGCCGCAGTCCGTCCGGAAGTTGAGCGCGAGAAAGGCGACGGGCCTCTTCCTTGCTACTCATTGGCCATCACCTCCGCTTTGCAGAGCCAGGCGAGTGCGCGCCGGGCCGTCTTCTTCTTCGCCCTGGCTGCGCCGCTGCGCCTCGAGCTTGGCAAAGTCCTCGGCGCTGACGTCGCCGGTCACATAAACGCCGTCAAAGCAAGAAGCCTCGAAACCATGCAAGGCCGGCTGCAAGGCCGCGACGACCCGCTTCATCGCATCAACGTCTTGATAGATCAAGGCATCGGCGCCGATGAATTGGCGAATTTCTTCATTGCTGCGGTTGTGCGCGATCAGCTCTTCGCTGGTCGGCATGTCAATGCCGTAGACATTGCGGTAGCGCACCGGCGGCGCGGCGGAGGCCAGATAGACCTTGCGTGCACCGGCCTCGCGAGCCATCTGCACGATCTCTTTCGAGGTGGTGCCGCGCACGATCGAATCGTCCACCAGCAAGACATTGCGATTCTTGAACTCAAGCCCGATCGCATTGAGCTTTTGACGCACCGATTTTTTACGCTCACCCTGGCCCGGCATGATGAAGGTCCGGCCGACATAGCGATTCTTCACAAAGCCTTCGCGGTACGGCTTGCCGATCCGATGCGCCAACTGCATGGCGGACGGTCGACTGGATTCCGGTATCGGAATCACCACATCGATATCGCTCGGCGGCATGGTCGAGATCAAGCGCTGAGCCAGCGTTTCGCCCATATTCAAGCGCGCCTGATAGACCGAAATGCCGTCCATCACCGAGTCCGGGCGCGCCAGGTAGACGAACTCGAACATGCAAGGGTTCAGGGTCGGGTTCTCGGCGCATTGCTGGGTGTGCAGCTTGCCGCTCATGTCGATGAACAGAGCTTCGCCGGGGGCGACGTCACGCAGCAACTTGAAGCCGGTGCCTTCGAGCGCGACGCTCTCGCTGGCCACCATGTACTCGCCATCCGCCGCCTGACCGAAGCACAAAGGACGAATGCCGAAGGGGTCGCGGAACGCCAACATACCGTGGCCGGCGATCAAGGCAATCACAGCGTAAGAACCCTTGATGCGCTTGTGCACGGCGGCGACGGCCTTGAACATACCCTCGGGGCTGAGCGGCGCATCCCGGACCACCTGCTCGATTTCATGGGCCAGCACGTTCAACAACACTTCGGAGTCGCTCTCGGTGTTGATGTGGCGGCGGTCGATGTCGTACAGCTCGGTCTTCAGGCTTTGCGCATTGGTCAGATTGCCGTTGTGGACCAAGACCAGACCAAACGGCGCATTGACGTAGAAGGGCTGCGCCTCTTCCTCGTTATAGGCATTGCCGGCGGTGGGATAGCGCGTTTGACCCAGGCCAATGCTGCCCGGCAGGGCACGCATGTTGCGGGTGCGGAAAACGTCGCGCACCATGCCGCGGGCCTTGTGCATAAAGCATTTATTGCCTTGCATGGTGACGATGCCGGCGGCATCTTGACCGCGATGCTGCAAGAGCAGCAGGCCGTCATAAATCAGTTGATTAACCGGTGAGCGAGAGATCACGCCGACGATGCCGCACATGGTATTTCCTTGTCTTGAAGGGACAGAACAAAATTCAAGGCCCGAGCGGATGCTCAGGCCGGGATCAATTTCAATAACTCATCCGGCAGCACCGGACGAATTTCATGCAGAACTTTTTGCAAGCCGGAGGCCAAATGCGACTCTTGCCAAGTTGACCAGTCCTTGGCCGGCGTCATGCCGACCAAGACCGCCAAGATCAAACACACCAGCAAGCCACGCAAAAACCCGAACACACAACCGGCCAAACGATCGATCACGCTCAAGGGGGTGGCATGGAGCAAGGCCCGCACCAGCTTCGCCCCCAAACTCCAAACCAGCAAGATCAATATGAAACTCAAGCTCAGGCCCAGCACATGCAGCAGACCGGCTTCAAAACGTTGCTGCGGCAGCCAGGCCTCCACCAGCGGCGCCAAGACCGGGGCCCCAAAGTAAGCAATCAACCAACCGGCGATCGACAAAAGTTCGAACACCAGGCCTCGCCATAGCCCCAGCAAGGCCGAGCCGACCAGCAAGACCAGCAATACCCAGTCAAGCCAACTCGTCACGTTACTCAAACAAGACCACCGCGATTCAAGCCAGGCATCAATCAAAGCGTCAACACAGCCGGCGACAGGCCGCTGGCACGCAATTTTGCGGCGGCCTTATCGGCCTCTTCCTTGCTGGCGAAGGGCCCAACGCGAACCCGTACGCGCTTGCCGGCTGGCGTTTCAAGCACCTGCGTATAAGTTTTGAGACCGAGCTTCTCGACCTTCAGCCGAACTTCCTGAGCGGCGTTCGCATCGGCGTAGGCGCCCACTTGAACAATCGCGCGCAGCCCCGAGTCAGCGGCCTTGGCTTGAGCGGGCTTGCCCTCCAGCAACGACTGCACACGGGCGGCCTCTTGCTGCAACGCGGGCCTATCCGGGTGATGTTCAACGGCCTTCTTTTCGGCCGGCTTTTCGCCGGGTTTTGCGACCGGCTTGGGCTCCTGTTTTGCGGTTTCGGCCTTGGCCACAATAGCCGGTGGCTGCACTGGCGCTGCGGCAGTGGCGGCCGTTTCGGCTTTTTGGGCGCTGGCAGGCGCAGGCGACTTTTCAGTCACGACCTCCTCGGCAGCAGCCAAGGGCGGCAAGACCGGTGCTTGCAACTGCGCTTGCGATTGCCCTTGAGACTGCGCCGGCACCTGCAGCGGCGGCAAGGCCTCTTTGCTGGGAATATTGATCGGCAGATCGACCGGGATCGGCCGCGGCTGGGTCTCGAACAGCAAGGGGAAACCGATCACGCCCACCCCGACCAAGAGCGCCGCGCCGATCAGGCGGTGACGCGCGCGCAAACGCAAATGTTGCACCGCGTCGGCGGCGTCGGCGACCGGCTTGGCGCCGGATTTGGCTCCGGACTTGACGTTCGAACTGGCGGCTGAATTGGCTTCACCGCGTTTGAAGAAAGACAACAGACCCATGGCAAGAATGGCAGCGTGAGCCGGCGTGTAACAGGTGAAAGGCTTCGAATCCGAAGCCCTGAATTCAAGACAAAGAGCGGCTTGTTTGAGGCGGCTTGCCGGCCTGCAAACGCGGCACACCATTCTTGAGCACACCCCCAACGGTGAAGAATGAACCGAAGACCAGAATTCTATCAGCGGGGTCGGCCGCGACCGTCGCTGCGGCCAGCGCCTCGGCGGGGCTCGCATGCACATGCAAGCTCAGCTCCATTGGCGGCTTCACGCCTGCGGCCGCCCTCAGCGCCTCAAATTCCGCCAGCAAGGATTCGGACTTGGCCGCGCGAGGCAGTTCAAGATCACAGAAATGCCAGCTGTCGACCAAAGGCGCCATTTTCTGGAATATCCCGGCCAAGTCCTTGTCCGCCATTGCGCCGAAGACCGCATGGGTACGTGGGAAGAATCCCATTTGATCAAGGTTCTGCGCCAGCGCGGCCACCGCGTGCGGGTTGTGCGCGACGTCCAGCACCAGATTGGGCTGGCCGGCCACGACCTGAAAGCGCCCCGGCAACTCGACCATTGCCAAGCCGTTGCGCACCGCCTGTGCGCTGATCGGCAAGCGCTCGTACAAGACCTCAAATGCTGCGAGCACGCCGGCCGCATTGAGCAGCTGGTTGACGCCACGCAGCGCCGGATAAGCCATGCCGCTGAAGCGCCGCTCGCGGCCCGACCATTGCCATTGCTGGCGGTCGCCGCTGTAGGTGAAGTCGCGTCCAAGTTGACGCAAATCGGCGCCGATCTCGGCGGCCCTGGCAGCCAACGAAGCGGGCGGCATTGGGTCACTGACAACCACGCTGCGGCCGGCACGCATGATGCCGGCCTTCTCGCGCCCGACCGACTCGCGGTCCGGCCCCAGATATTCGGTGTGATCCAGATCGATGCTGGTGATGACGGCGCAATCGGCATCGATCACATTGACGGCATCCAGGCGCCCGCCGAGGCCAACCTCCAGGATCACCAGATCAAGCGGCTCGGCCGCCAAACGCAGCATGATGGCCAGCGTTGTGAACTCGAAATAGGACAGCGTCAACTCGCCCCGCGCCGCCTCGACCTCCTCGAAATAGGGCAGCAAGGAGGCCGCCGAAACCGGCTCGCCGCCCACCCGGCAGCGTTCCTGAAAATGCACCAGATGCGGTTTGATGTAGAGGCCGACCCGGTAGCCGGCCTGCAGCGCAATCGACTCCAGCATCGCGCAGGTCGAACCCTTGCCATTGGTACCGGCCACCATCACCACCGGCGGCTCAAACTTCAGGCCCAGCCGGTCGCGCAGCGTGATGACGCGGTCCAGCGTCATGTCTATGGTCTTGGGGTGCAGGCGCTCGCAGTGAGCAAGCCATTCGTCTAGGTTACTGGGCAACATTTGTTTTCCGCAAAACAAGACGGCCAGACCTTGTGGGCCTGGCCGCTGTGGTTCTATCGCAAGATCAGCAGGCTTTTCAGGCAACCGCGTCCGAGCTCATGCGCTGCAGCATCGCCAGTTGGCGAGCCACGGTTTCGCGCAACTGGCGCCGGTCGACAATCATGTCCACCGCGCCCTTTTCGAGCAAGAATTCGGCGCGCTGGAAACCCGGCGGCAACTTCTCGCGCACGGTGTTCTCGATCACCCGCGGGCCGGCAAAGCCGATCAAGGCCTTGGGCTCGGCCAGCACCACATCGCCGACAAAGGCAAAGCTGGCCGACACGCCGCCCATGGTCGGGTCGGTCAAGATGCTGATGAAGGGCAGTTTGGCCTTGGCCAAGCGGGTCAAGGACGCATTGGTCTTGGCCATCTGCATCAGACTCAACAAGCCCTCTTGCATGCGCGCACCGCCGGTCGCGGTGAAACAAATGAAGGCCGTCTTTTGTTCGATCGCCGTCTCGACGCCGCGCACAAAGCGCTCGCCGACCACCGAACCCATCGAGCCGCCCATGAAGTTGAACTCGAAACAGGCCGCCACCACCGGGATGGTCATCAAGGCGCCGCCCACCACCACCAGCGCGTCGGTCTCGCCGGTTTGCTCCAGCGCATCCTTGAGCCGGTCGGGGTACTTCTTGCTGTCCTTGAACTTCAAGGCGTCCACCGGCAAGACCTCCTGGCCGATCTCGTAACGGCCTTCGCCGTCGAGAAAGGCGTTCAGCCTCGCGCGCGCGCCGATGCGGTGGTGGTGACTGCACTTGGGGCAAACATTGACGTTTTGCTCCAGGTCGGTCTTGTACAAGACCGTCTCGCAAGACGGGCACTTGATCCACAAACCTTCCGGCACCATGCGACGCTCGGTCGGGTCGGTTTGCTGCATCTTCGGCGGCAGAAGTTTTTCAAGCCAACTCACAAGCAGACTCCTTTTAACTAAAAGATAGCTAGCGTTTTGAACACCCTAAGCGTCCAAAGCACTGCGAATTTCGCGGATGAACTGAGCACCCGTCAACGCGACATTATCGCGCGACTGGACCTCCAGCAACTCGACCAGACGTGAACCGATGACGACCGCGTCCGAGACATCGGCCACCGCGCGCGCCGTGGCCGCATCACGGATGCCGAAACCGACCCCGACCGGCACCGCAACATGGCGGCGAATGCGCGGAATCATCTCGGCCACCGCCGCCGTGTTCAGGTGGCCGGCGCCGGTCACGCCCTTCAGCGAAACATAGTAGACATAGCCGCTGGCGACCTGGCCGACACGCTGCATGCGCGCATCGGTCGAGGTCGGCGCGAGCAAGAAGATCGGGTCCATCTCCTGCGCTTTGAGCAAGGCGGCGAAGCGCTCGCATTCCTCGGGCGGATAGTCGACCACTAGGACGCCGTCCACGCCGGCCGCTTTGGCGTCGAGCACAAAGCGATCCACGCCGTAACGCTCGATCGGGTTGGCATAACCCATCAAGACCACGGGCGTGGTTTGGTTCTTTTCACGGAACGCCTGCACATCCGCCAGCACATGTTTCAGCCCAACACCGGCCTTGACGGCGCGCTCGGCGGCGCGCTGAATCACCGGGCCGTCGGCCATCGGGTCGGAAAAGGGCACGCCAAGTTCAATCACATCGGCGCCGGCCTCGGCCATCGCCAGCATCAGCTCGACGGTCACGTCCGGAAATGGGTCACCGGCGGTGACGAAGGGAATCAAGGCCTTGCGGCCCTCGGCGGCAAGGCGAGCAAAGGTCGCTTGGATGCGGCTCATGGCTGGCCTCCTTTCGACGGCATCGCCACAACAGCATCTCCGCCTTTGACGGACTGGCCTTTACAGGACGGACGGCAGAAGAACTCGGCCTGCGACAAATCGGCCACGGTGCCGATGTCTTTGTCTCCGCGCCCCGAAAGGTTGACCAGCAACTGCTGCTCAGCCGGCAGCGTCGGCGCCAGTTTCATTGCATAGGCCAGCGCATGGCTGGACTCCAGCGCCGGGATGATGCCCTCGGTGCGGCACAGGCGGTGAAAAGCCGCCAAGGCCTCGGCGTCGGTGATGCCGACATATTCGGCCCGGCCGATGTCCTTCAAATAGGCATGCTCGGGGCCGACGCCGGGGTAATCCAGGCCGGCCGAGATCGAATGGGTCTCGATGATCTGGCCGTTTTCGTCCTGCAGCAAATAGGTGCGGTTGCCATGCAAGACACCGGGGCTGCCGACCGACAGCGTGGCCGCATGCTTGCCGGTCTCAATCCCCTCACCGGCCGCTTCGACGCCGATCAGGCGCGTGCCGGCATGCTGGATATAGGGGTAGAAAATCCCCATCGCGTTGCTGCCGCCGCCCACGCAGGCGATCACCGCATCGGGCTGGCGACCAATCATTTCGGGCATTTGAACCAGACATTCATCGCCGATGACGCGCTGAAAATCGCGCACCATCATCGGATAGGGATGAGGGCCGGCCACGGTGCCGATGATGTAGAAGGTCGACTCGACGTTGGTGACCCAGTCGCGCATCGCCTCGTTCAGCGCATCCTTCAAGGTCTTGCTGCCGGACTCCACCGCCACCACTCGCGCGCCGAGCAAATGCATGCGGTAGACATTGGGCGACTGGCGCTTGATGTCCTCGCTGCCCATATAGACCACGCATTCCATGCCGTAGCGCGCGCAGATGGTGGCCGTGGCGACGCCATGTTGGCCGGCGCCGGTTTCGGCGATCACGCGCTTTTTGCCCATGCGCTTGGCCAATAGCGCCTGGCCAATGGTGTTGTTGATCTTGTGCGCGCCGGTGTGATTGAGGTCTTCACGCTTCAGAAAAATCTGCGCGCCGCCGAGTTCGCGGCTGAGCCGGTCGGCGTAATAGATCGGGCTCGGGCGGCCAACAAAATGGGCCAGCTCTTTTTTGTACTCGGCAATGAAGTCCGGGTCCTGGCTGTAATGCGCGTAGGCGCTGTTCAACTCATCAAGCGCATGGACCAGGGTCTCGGCGACAAAACTGCCGCCATAGGTCTGGCCCTTGACCGGACCGAAATGCCCTTGGGCATCGGGTTGGGAATAGCTATTCATGGGGAACTCTCAGATTTCGGGATTGCTGGCTGTGAGCGCATCGGCTTGAGCGACCGCCTCACAGAACTCACGCATCAACCGGGCGCATTTGAGGCCGCGTCCTTGCGCCTCTACGCCCGAGCTGACGTCAACGGCCCAGGGCCGCGCCTGCGTGATCCCAGCCAGCACATTTCCGGCATGCAACCCACCAGACAAAACGAGGGGAGAGCCCAGGTTTTTTGGAATGAGAGACCAATCGAAGACCTTTCCACCACCGCCGTAACCCTCGACATGGGCGTCGAGCAAGATTGCCTGGGCGGCTGAATATTGTTGGGCGTAGTCTAACAAATCAAAGCCCGGCTCCATGCGCGCGGCACGCAGAAAGGGTCGGCCCGGCCGCTCGCAGTCCTGCGGCGACTCATCACCATGGAACTGCAAGAGCATATTCGGCAGCACCTTCAAGCCGGCCTCGATCTCGGCCTCGCTCGCGTTGACGAACAGGCCCACCGGCGTGACAAAAGGCGGCAGCAGCCTGGCCAACTCGGCGGCCCGCGCCGGGCTGACATAACGGGCACTTTTGGCATAGAAGACAAAGCCGATGGCGTCGGCACCCGCCTCGACCGCCGCCAACACATCGGCCTCGCGGGTCAGGCCACAAATTTTGATGCGGGTTCGACTC
This sequence comes from Roseateles oligotrophus, assembly GCF_025717515.1. Taxonomy (GTDB): domain Bacteria; phylum Pseudomonadota; class Gammaproteobacteria; order Burkholderiales; family Burkholderiaceae_C; genus Paucibacter_A; species Paucibacter_A oligotrophus. The sequence goes on along the minus strand of NZ_JAJIRN010000005.1, from coordinate 118,419 downwards.
ATCGCTTGGGCTCCACACCCGGCAACCAACTCATCGCCGAAGTTCGGCTTGGAATTTGAAATTCGGCCGAGTAATAGGGACCGACGAAATAAAGACCATCGGCAGGAAAGGTAGGTGCAGCGAACTTGCGATCTTTGCCCGCCAGCACCGAGGCAAACCAGGCCAAATCGCGCCCGCCCCGCCCGATGCGGCCCACGGCCAACAAGCTGCCCATCAAGTTCCGCACCATATGGTGCAAAAAGGCCGAGCCGTCAAAGTCAAAGCGCCAGTAGTCGCCTTGCTTGGCAATCGAGATGCTGCGCATGGTCTTGACCGGCGAGGCGGCCTGGCATTCAGAGGACCGAAAGGCGCTGAAATCATGCTCACCCAAGAGCATCTCGGCGGCTTCACGCATGGCCTCGCCATTCAGTTTGTAATGGACCCAGCCCACCGAGCCGGACTCGATCGCCGGCCGCACCGGCGACTCCAGCAAGACATAGGTGTAACGGCGACCGTGAGCGGCAAAGCGTGCGTGGAAGGGCTCCTCCGCGAACCGGCACCATTGGATCGCCACATCAACGGGCAAAAAGCAATTCGTGCCGCGCACCCAGGAGGCGGCATCGCGGATCACCTCGGTATCAAAGTGCACGACCTGATTGAGGCCGTGGACGCCGGCGTCGGTGCGCCCGGCGCAAACGGTGCGAATGCTGGTGGCGCTGAACTTCTGCAACGCGGCCTCCAGCACATCCTGCACGGTTTGCCGGTCGGCTTGGGCTTGCCAGCCGTGATAGCCCCCACCACGGTAACTGACCCCCAGGACTACACGCATGTCACTGCACTCAATGTTCGCATCCCAATTAAAAAAAGCGCCCGGGCCAGGCCGGGCGCTTTGCATTGTCTCGCAACAATCAGCGCAAATCGTTCAGCATCGCCTGCGCCTTGTCGCGTAGAGGGCCGCTGGACTTGGAGATCAGCTCTTGCAAGACTTCACGAGCGCCTTCGGTGTCGCCGATCTGGCGGAACTCATCGGCCAACTCCAGCTGACGCATCAAGGGATCGCCGCCCTCATCCATCAGATCGAAGGCCTCGGCCAAAGGCTCGGCAGCCGGCTCGATGGTCTCCCCGGCCTTCAGCAATTCATCAAATTCGGCCCCGAAACCATCATCCGTCGTGACCGATTCGGCCACCGGCAGAGGCGTCTCGGCCTGCGCTGCATCAGGCAACTCAGGCAAGGACAAATCGATTGAACCAAGGTCGAAATCAAGCGCGTTGCCGGCATCGGCAGGCGGGGGACTGTTCAGCGGTACGTCGTCCAAATTACCGAAATCATCCAGATCGAACTCAAGATCGGTGCTGGCCGGTGAGGCCTCAGTAGTTGGCGCAACAGGCGGCTCCGACAAATCGAAGTCCATCGAGAACGGGGCTTGTTCAATCGTCGTCGTCATCGCCTGTGTCGCCTCCATCGCGATTGGCGACGGCGCTGGCACCGCAGCCGGCGCACCCAAGTCGAGGTCAAGATCCAGATCAAAACCACTCATAGGCGCGCCATCGGCGGCGCTATTGCGCCCGACCGGTTCGGTTGCCAGATGGCCAACCGTATGCGGCATCGTGCTAGCACCCATGGGTTCGGGATGCACTTCACGGCCATCGCTTTGCTGACCAGGTATACCACCGGGTTGATAGAGCGGATTTTCGGGGTCGATCTGCCGGCCCAGTTCTTGCGCACGGGTCCAATCTTCTCCGCTGCCATGGGTATCGGCATAGAGCTGAATTGCCAATTGCTCAAAGCCCTTGGTGTCACGGCGTTTGGCGTAAACCTCAAGCAGCTTGAGCCGGATCGCCATGCGCTCGGGCGTGGCACGCAGCGCCTCTTTGAGAATCTCTTCGGCCTGCAGGTCACGACCATAGGCCAGATACACATCCGCCTCGGCCACCGGATCCACATCACCGATCGCGTCCAGCTGGCTGAGCGAATAATTCATCGACGACGCTGCGCCGGTAGCGTCGCGCGTATCGACTCGTTGCCCACCTGTCGCACCGAAAAATGAATCGGGCTGCAAACGACTTTCATGGAAACCGGTGTCAGCCTTGGCTGCCGCCTTGCGACCACGCAAGCGATACCAACTCAGCCCGCCCAGAGCGGCCAACAAGGCGGCGCCCAAAGGCAGGGACAAAGGGTTCTCGAGTATTTGATCCAACAAGCCCGGCTCGGCCTTTTCCGGCAGCGCAGCGGCACTCGCGGCCGAAGCGACCCGAGCGGCAGGTTTGGGCTGTGCAGCCGAAGCCACGGTGGTCGGCAAGCCCGACACCGAAGCGGCCGGTGCCGGTGCCGGGGCTGGTGCGGGAGCCACTGCAACCGGCGCGACTGCCGGAGGGCTGATCGGAGCCGATGCAACGGCGGGTGGCTTGGCCGCGCTGGAGATTTTTTTCAGTTCTTCGACGTTGCGCGTCAACTCGGCCATCCGAGCCGCCGCGTCCTTCTTTTCGGCATCCTTGGACGCTTGCGCCAGCTTGGCATCGGCGTTCGCGCTGGCGGCCTTGCTAAGCGTCAGCTTGTCCGGTGTGGGCGCCGGCGCAGGCTTGCGGTCTTCAACCGCAGCTTCGACCTTGCCCTTGGCCTGACGCTGGCTTTGATCCTGCTGCAGGGTTGGCGCCGCACTGCTCAAGCGCAAACGGTAGGCGCTGAAATCGGCACTTTGGGCTCGAATCACCTGGCGCGCATCGGCGGTCGGCAAGCCAGCCAAAACCTCACTGGACGGCACTTGCAACACCGTGCCAGCGCGCAAGCGGTTCATATTGCCATCAAGAAAGGCGTCTGGATTATTTCGGAACAAGCCCACCAACATCTGGTCGAGGGAGATGCCCTCGACTTGGGTCTTGCTGGCAATGCGCGACAAATTGTCGCCCGGCTTGACCTTGTACTCAGAGGCTGCGGAAGCCGCCGCCGCTGGCGCCGAAGCAGCGCGCGGAGCGGGCACTGCTGGCGTAGGCGCTGGCGCTTCACGCGCAGCCTTCACCACCGCAATTGGCGCTGGAGCCGGGCTTGGGCTGGGCGGGATTGGCACAGCCATCGCCGGTGCTGGCGCAGGCACGGCCTCGGTTTGCGCGGCAGGAGCTTGTGAAATCACCGGCGCTGCCGTCACCACAGGAGTGGCAGCAGCAATAGCATTCGGCCGGGTCGCGGTCGGCGGATCAAACAGCAAGGTGTACTCGCGCACCAGGCGGCCATTCGCCCAGGTCAACTCGAGGATCACATCGACAAAAGGCTCTTGCACCGCACGGTCACTGCTGACGCGCAGAAAGGTCCGGCCGTCTTTTTTAACGACTTGCACCTGAGTACTAGTCAACACCGAGTTGTATTCAACCCCGGTGGCACGATAGGACTCCGGCGGCGCGATGCGCACCTTCAAGGAACCCGCCTCGTCGGCACTCAGACTGGTGATATCGATTTCCGCCTTCAGCGTTTCGCCCAAGGCCGATTGCACCGACAAACGCCCCAGCCCCAAGGCCCAGGCTCCGCTACTGGAGACAAGCAGCACGGCCGCCGCGATATGCGACAAAGTGAAGCGGGAAAACGCAGTGCGGGACAAGGCAAAGCGCCGCAACGCCGATGCCTGTACACCGTTCTGGGGGAGGCTGGGTGAGGCACTGTCCGTGTCATTCACTGCGCTGATGTATTTTTTCAAAGCGTTCCCCAAAGCGACAAGGCGGGCACCACAAGGTGTCCGCCTCTTTTGACGATGTTAACTCTCAGTTCAACCGCGCTCACGATGCCATCCACATGCGCACTTTCGATCGAAATATCAATAGCGGCAAGCATATACGCTAAGAAGCTCAGGCAAAGGCTGAATAGCTCTATAGACACCGCTCTGATTCACCCCGTTACAAGCTTGTCGCGTGCTGGCAACGGGATGAGAGCCATCACCGGGCCAACAGGATCCGCAACATGCGACGCAGCGGTTCGGCCGCGCCCCACAACAACTGATCGCCAATCGTGAAGGCACCCACATATTCGGGGCCCATGGCTAGCTTGCGCACACGGCCCACAGGGATGGTCATCGTGCCCGACACCGCCACCGGGGTCAGGTCTTGCACCGTCGCTTCGCGGTTGTTGGGCACCAGCTTGACCCACTCGTTGTCGGCGGCAATCATCGCTTCGATGTCGGCCACCGGCACATCCTTCTTCAGCTTGAAGGTCAGCGCCTGGCTGTGGCAGCGCATCGCACCCACGCGCACGCAAAAGCCATCCACCGGAATCGGCGCCGAGCCAAAGCCCTCGCCCAGACCCATGATCTTGTTGGTCTCGGCCATGCCCTTCCATTCTTCCTTGGACATGCCATTACCCAAGTCCTTGTCGATCCAAGGGATCAGCGAGCCGCCCAGAGGCACGCCAAAGTTGGCTGTCTCGGCTGCAGTCAAGGCGCGCTGCTTGGCGATCACCTTGCGATCGATTTCCAGAATCGCGCTCTTGGGATCATCCAACAGGCTGCGAACCTCGGCGTTCAGCGTGCCGTATTGCGTCAGCAGCTCGCGCATATGCTGAGCGCCACCGCCCGATGCGGCTTGATAGGTTTGTGTGCTCATCCACTCGACCAGACCGGCCTTGTAGAGCGCGCCCACGCCCATCAACATGCAGGACACCGTGCAATTGCCGCCGACCCAGTTCTTGCCACCCTTGGCCAGCGCGTTCTCGATAACGGGCAGATTCACCGGGTCCAAAATGATGACGGCATCCGACTCCATGCGCAGCGTCGAGGCGGCGTCGATCCAATGGCCATTCCAGCCGGCCGCGCGCAGCTTGGGGAAAACTTCGGAGGTGTAGTCGCCGCCCTGCGCGGTGATGATGATTTCGCAGCGCTTGAGCTGCTCGATATCAAAAGCGTTTTGCAGCTTGGTTTCGTTCTTGGCAAATGCGGGAGCAGCGCCGCCGGCGTTCGAGGTGCTGAAGAACAGCGGCTCGATCAGGTCGAAATCACGCTCTGCCGCCATGCGGTCCATCAGCACCGAGCCGACCATGCCGCGCCAGCCTACCAATCCAACTAGTGTTGTCATTTCTTGCGTCCTCTATCTATCTCAACCGAGTTTGGAACTACTGTTTGAGCTTGTTCTCCCCCGGCTTGTGTCGCCGGGGGGATAGGGGCGAGACAAACCGGAGCTGAACTAGCCCTTGATAATGGTTTTCATCGTGGTGATGGCCTTGACGACCGCATCACCCATCTCGCGCGTGCCCACTTTTTGGGTGCCCTCGCTCCAAATGTCTGCCGTACGCAGACCTTGGGACAACACCGATCCAACAGCCGCTTCGATTCGAGCGGCTGCTTCTGGTTGGTTGAGGGAGAACTTGAGCATCATGGCAGCGGAGAGGATTGTAGCCAAAGGATTGGCGATACCCTTGCCTGCAATGTCGGGCGCGCTGCCGTGGCTGGGCTCGTATAACCCCTTGTTGTTCTTGTCCAGCGAGGCCGAAGGCAGCATACCGATCGAGCCGGTCAGCATCGCCGCTGCGTCGGACAAGATATCGCCGAACATATTGCCTGTCACCATCACGTCGAAACGCTTCGGCGCCTTGACCAGCTGCATCGCCGCGTTGTCGACATACATATGGTCGAGCTCCACATCCGGATAGTCGGCGTGCACCTCGATCATCACATCCTTCCAGAACTGGAAGGTCTCCAGGACATTGGCCTTGTCGACCGAGGTCACACGCTTGCCGCGCTTGCGTGCCGCCTGGAAGGCCACATGGGCGATGCGCTCGATCTCGGGGCGCGAATAGCGCATGGTGTCGAACGCTTCTTCGCTGCCCGGGAAATGCCCGTCCACGGCGGTGCGGCGCCCGCGCGGCTGGCCGAAATAGATGTCGCCGGTCAACTCACGGATGATCAGGATGTCCAGACCCGCCACCAATTCGGGCTTCAGGCTGGACGCATGAGTCAGCTGCTCATAGCAAATCGCCGGGCGGAAGTTGGCGAACAGGCCCAGATGTTTGCGCAGGCCCAGGATGGCCTGCTCGGGGCGCAGCGGGCGGTCCAGCTTGTCGTACTTCCAATCACCGACGGCGCCGAACAGGATCGCGTCGGCGTCCTTGGCCAGTTGCAGCGTCGAGTCGGGCAACGGGTGGCCGTGGGCCTCGTAAGCGGCGCCACCAACCGGGGCGGATTCCATCTCGAAAGGAAGCTCCAGCACGTTCAAGACCTTGACCGCCTCGGCGACGATCTCACTGCCGATGCCATCGCCGGGAAGAATTGCAATTTTCATTTGGGGTGATTCCTCAGGCAATCAAGCGGTTGTTCAACCATGGCTTGCTGGCCATTCGCTCGGCCTCAAAGGCCTTGATCTTGTCGGCGTGGCGCAGCGTGAGGCCAATGTCATCAAAACCGCCCAACAAGCAGAACTTGCGGAAGGACTGAATCTCGAACGGCAACTCGCTGCCGTCGGCCTTGATCACCCGCTGGCGCTCCAGATCGATGGTCAATTGGTAGCCGGGGAAGGCATGCACCTCGTCGAACAGCTGCGCTACCTGAGCTTCAGGCAATTGGATCGGCAGGATGCCGTTCTTGAAGCAGTTGTTGAAGAAGATGTCGGCAAAGCTCGGTGCAATCAGGGCTCTGAAGCCATATTGCTCAAGCGCCCAGGGCGCATGCTCACGGCTTGAGCCGCAACCAAAATTGCTGCGAGCCAGCAAGACCGAGGCACCGGCATAACGCGGCTGGTTCAGCACAAAGTCCGGGTTAGGCCGGCGCGTGGCGGGATCTTGCCCCGGTTCGCCGGCATCCAGATAGCGCCATTCGTCAAACAAGTTAGGGCCGAAGCCGCTGCGCTTGATCGACTTCAGGAATTGCTTGGGGATGATCGCGTCGGTGTCGACGTTGTCGCGGTCCATCGGCGCGACCAAGCCCTTGTGGAGGGTGAATTTCTGCATAGTGAAGTCCTTGCGGTCTATTTCTTCTTGGCCGTGTCTTCGATCTTCTCGCCGACCTTTTGCAGATCGCGTCCGAAACCGTTGACGGTGTTGCAGCCGGCCAAAAATGCCAAGCCCATGAACAGAATTGCGAGCTTTTTCATATCAACTCCTGCGGTTAAACCAAACGACGAACATCGACAAAATGCCCTTGCATCGCAGCCGCGGCGGCCATCGCCGGGCTGACCAGATGGGTGCGGCCACCAGCGCCCTGGCGGCCTTCGAAATTGCGGTTGCTGGTCGAAGCGCAGCGCTCGCCCGCCTCCAGGCGGTCGGCATTCATCGCCAAGCACATCGAGCAACCCGGCTCGCGCCACTCAAAGCCGGCCGCCTTGAAGATCACGTCCAGCCCTTCTGCTTCGGCCTGCGCCTTGACCAGGCCCGAACCCGGTACCACCATCGCCAATCTAACATTGGCTGCCAATCGCCCACCGATGCGCCGCACGACAGCGGCGGCCTCACGCATGTCCTCGATGCGGCTATTGGTGCATGAGCCGATAAAAACCTTGTCGATGTGGATGTCGGAGATCGCCTTGTTCGGCTCCAGGTTCATGTATTGCAGCGCCCGCTCGATCGCGCCGCGCTTGACGGCGTCTTTCTCCTTGTCGGGGTCGGGCACACGCTCGTCCACGCCCAACACCATCTCGGGCGAGGTGCCCCAGGTGACTTGCGGGCGAATCTGCGCCGCGTCCAGGTCCACCACCAAGTCGAACTTGGCGCCGGCATCCGAATGCAGGCCACGCCAGTAGCTAACGGCTTGTTCCCACTCATGACCCGTCGGCGAGAAAGGCCGGCCCTTGCAGTAGTTGATGGTGGTGTCATCCACCGCGATCAGGCCGGCGCGTGCACCCGCCTCGATCGCCATATTGCAGACCGTCATGCGCCCTTCCATGCTCAAGGCACGGATAGCTGAGCCGCCAAACTCGATCGTGAAGCCGGTGCCACCGGCGGTGCCGATCTTGCCGATGATGGCCAAGACGATGTCCTTGGCGCCACAGCCTGCGGGCAGCATACCTTCCACCCGAACCAGCAAGTTCTTCGCCTTGCGCGCGAGCAGCGTTTGCGTCGCCAGCACATGCTCGACCTCGGAGGTGCCGATGCCATGCGCCAAGGCGCCAAACGCGCCATGTGTGGAGGTGTGGCTGTCGCCGCAAACGACGGTCATGCCGGGCAGCGTGGCGCCCTGCTCCGGGCCGATCACATGGACGATGCCTTGGCGCTTGTCGTTCATCTTGAACTGCGTCACTTGGTGGCGGTCGCAGTTCTGATCCAGCGTGTCCACTTGCAGCTTGGAGACCGGGTCGGCAATGCCTTCGCTGCGGTCGGTGGTCGGCACATTGTGGTCACTGACCGCCAAGTTCGCGGACAGGCGCCAGACCTTGCGATGAGCCAGATCCAGGCCCTCAAACGCCTGCGGGCTGGTCACCTCATGCAGCAGATGACGGTCGATATAGAGGGTGGCGGTGCCGTCTTCCTCGGTGTGGACGACATGTTCATCCCAGAGCTTGTCGTAGAGCGTGCGAGCGGTCATTGCGATATTCCTTTCAGCTTCTCAATTTTCATAGATTGCGGGCACAGCGCTTCAACAAAATGCTGCACCACGGCGGGCAGGCGTTCTTGGGCGGCGACACCCAAGCAATATTCCCGTTCGGCCCAGGGCTCATCCAGCCTCAGCAGGCTGACTTCAAAGACGCGCGAAAAGCGCTCCGCCGGCACGGCCGGCAAGACCGCCACACCCAGGCCGGCTTCGACCAACTGGGCAATCGCATCAAAGCCGCGCACCGCCAAGCGCGCATTCAGCGTACGGCCCAGCAGCAAAGCCTGCTCGCGCATCAACTGCTGCGCCGACGCGCCGGCATGCAGGCCGACCAGATCGAAGTCCAGCAGGTCCTTGAAGCTGACCGAGGCGCGACCGGCCAAGGCATGGCGCTTCGGGATCAACACGCCCAAGCGGCTGCTGCGGTAGGGCCAAACCTGCAAGCGGTTGTCCAGCAAGGGACTGGTGAACACGCCGACATCGGCGCGCCCTTCGGCCACCGCCGCCTGCACCTCGGCGCTGGTCAAGTCCTCAAGGCTGATACGAATCTGCGAGTGCGCTTGGCTGAAAGCAGCCAGATCGGGCGGCAGACATTCGGCAATCGCGCCACTGTTGGCGGCAATCCGCAAATGGCCCTTGATGCCGCGCGCAAACTCCACCACCTCGCTCTCCAGCGCATGCAGCGAAGCATGCAGCGAGCGGATATGGCGCACCAGCGCCCGGCAGGCCTCGGTCGGCTCGACGCCGCGTGAGCGCCGCTCAAACAACTGCACGCCCAGCCGGGCCTCCAGATCCGACACCCGCTTGCTCGCCGCCGCCAGCGCCAGATGCTCCTGCTGCGCGCCGCGCGTGATCGAGCGCGTTTGCTCAATCGCGAGCACAAGGTTGAGGGAGGTGAGGTCAAGCCGCATGGCGCGACTTTAACCCTTCGCGGTTAACTCGACTTGGCTTGAATTAGCAAGTTACTCTTCGTAACGCGCGAAACCACATCTAAAAAAGAACGGAACTCAGGGCCGCGGAATCGCGTAGGTGCCGACCGCATGCGCCACCGGCTCCAACTCGCCTTCGGAGAACAGGTCTACCTCGCCGACCGCCAGTGTCTGGCCAATCTTCTTCATTCGGCAGACGCCCAAAATATCTCTGTCCGCAGACGGCTTGCGCAGGAAATTGATATTCAGGCTGGTCGTGACGGCCAGCGGCATGATGCCGATCTGACCCAACAAGGCCACATACAGCGCCACATCCGCCACCGTCATCAACACCGGGCCGGACACCGTGCCGCCGGGGCGCAATTCGGCCTCACCGACCGGATGGCGGACAGTGGCCGTACCCGCGGACACAGACTCCACCCGGCACTTGGTTTGAGGGAAACTGGCGGCCAAGAAGGCTGCAATCTCGGCTTGGCTAGGTGTAGCTGTCAACGTGGGATCCTCTGGCTGAAGCCCTGCCAAAGGCGGGCAACAGCCGACTCTATCAGCTCGACGAATCTGCCCCCCCCGGCGCTGCTACAGGTGCTTGAAACCGAGCATGGAGCATCAAGCCCGCCGCCGCATATTTGAGCCCGAGCAATTCGTCAAGCGGCAAAAACAGGGGAAAAGGTCAGCTTGATAGATCGCTGCACCGATAGAGCGATCTATTAATATGAATTTTTAGCTCATGCCACTGACTAGCCGGGCTGCGGGTATGCAGTTGAAGTGCAGCCGATTGCTCGATTTGGTATTCCAACAAACCCCAGGAAAGACCCGAACAGTATGCGTATCACGATCACCCCACTTTTGCTGCTGAGCAGCCTGACTCTATTGTGCAACGCCAGCGTGCAGGCTCAGGCGAACCCCGAAGCCATCCGGGTTTGCCATGAAAACGAGGACGCTTTTCCCTGGCTGCTGAAGGACAAGCCCGGCTACAGCCAGATCATGATGACTCAGCTTGAAAAGCAAATCAGCATTCCGATCAAGCTAATGCCGATGCCCTGGAAGCAATGTCTGGCCGATCTGAAGGCCGGCAAGGTTGACGGCGCGATGAACGCCAGCTTCAACGCCGAGCGAGCCGAATTTGCGCAATATCCGCTGAAGCTGGACGGCGAAGCCGATGCCACCAAACGCATGTACCGCGCCACCTATGCCCTGTACAAGGGCAAGGGCACTGCTCTGAGCTGGGACGGCAAGGCCTTGACTGCCAGCGGCACCATCGGGGCTCAAACCGGCTTCTCGATCGTCGCGCAACTCAAACAGCTGGGCGCCAAGGTGGAAGACAGCTCGCCAACGGCAGATGAGCTGCTTGGCCGCGTCGCGTCCGGCCGCTACTTGGCGGCGGCTCTGCAGACCACCGAGGCCGACAACTCTCTGTCCAGCCTACCGGCCTTGCAAGCCAAGGTTGAGCGGGTTTCGCCGCCCTTGGTCGAGAAGGCCTACTACACGATATTTTCCAAGCCCTTCTTTGCCCAATATGGGCAGACGGCCCGCGATGTCTGGCGCCTGCAGGGCAAGCTGCGCGAGTCGCCCGAGTTCAAGGCGCAGGTGTCTCATCTGATGAAGTCGGTCGACTGAAGAAGGCACAAAGGGCGGTGAAAGCGCAACGCGCGCAATGGCACATGTGCCATTGCGCGCGCCTCACTTTGAACTCGCCAATTAAATGACCCTGCCCTATTACCTTGCCAAGCGCCAAGCGGGTCTGAAGTTCACGCTGCGCAACCGGGTGCACGTTTGAGTGTCCAGCCTCATCGACCTGCAAGTCATTGCCCGGCTGATGCTCCCGGGGCAGATGAACTCGCAAGGGAGGCCGACCCCTTGGCCGAAAAGGCTTGATGATGCAGTCGACCGCCCCTTCCGCAAAACCTCACACCATCGCGAGCACAATTAAAACAGGCGTTACCCACTACTTCCATCACCTTCCAACACTCATGCGAGGCGCCGACACCTTCGCCGAAAGCCTGTTCTGCTTCGCTAAGCAGAAAAATTTTGTTCACACGAATCACACGTTGCGCTGTGCCCCCCCAGCCAACACATTCTTGACAGCAGTCGAGGCTATGGATTACGCAGCTTCGAGCGGGGCTGTCCAAAACAATGTGGCAACAACTCTTCGAGTCGGCTGCTGAGAAAACTACCGACCTTGCCGGCCAAACGCTTTGAGGAAATGCTGCCTCACCGGTGGGTACCGGCTGAGAGGCCCACCTGAACAGCACCGGCGTACTCAAGACGGGTTGGCAGAACCGACACCTTGTCCAGGGAATTTCACCGTTTGACCACACGAGGTTTTCTTTTGCCGAAAGTGTGTACGGTGCCTTGTCGCCATGCGCTTGAGGGCCGTTTGCCAATCACAAGATCACTTATACCCCGCCAAGCAAGCTCTGCACCCCGAGGCACCGGGTGCAGGCACGCTTCAAACGAAGGGCTGTAAACCCCGTTAACTTTCTACATTCGGTAGATTACGCTGACCCAGGCTAGCGGTTTTTTCTCCGTGCTGGTATCCGCCTGCGGGGGACCACCCTTGCCTCGCCAAGCCAAAGCGCCATCCAACTCCAAGGCCTTCAGTTGCATCCGGACGCCAAGGCCAGCGCCACTCAACTTGCGACTGTTCAGTACGGTTTGTGGCGTCGGCGCTTTGTTGATTTGCACCTTGCCAATATCAGCAAAGGCGTAAGGTCGAATAGCCCCTGCTGCATAGCGCAACTCCATTTGAGTAAGCCAACCCTGATCTCCAGTGGCTTCGCCATTGGGGAAGCTGCGCACACCGCCCGCGCCACCCAGCGTGATGCGCTCACTAGAGTCCAGATTCTTGTCCGCCATTTGAGCGCTGAAGCGGCCAAAAAAGCTCAAATCCGTCGTCAAATTTTGCATGCGCACGATGTCAAGGTTGATTTTGGCGAAACGTCCTGCCGTGCGGTTGTGGTCTGCCGCAGCCAGGGACTCGGCCAACTTGAGCGTGCCGGGCGTCATGCTGAGGCTGCCAAAACTGATGCCGCCCTGTCCAAAGTTGTCTCGGCGGTCGAAATCGAATGTCAGCACCAAGGCATCGCTGGTTTTCCCTTCGCTAATGCCAGCTTTCGAATCCTGCAGGCGCTTGTGTTGATAGCTGGTCGAGGCTTTCAGATTGGCATTGTTTGTGCGTAGCAAGGGGTAGTTCAGCCCAATATTGCTGACCTTGGCGGTGCCGGTCGCATCGGCGCTGGCAAACTCCTTGCCCAATTGGTAGTCGGTGTGGGCATAGCTGACAGTGGCACGCAGGCCTCGGCTGCCCAGCGGTGTGCTGTAGGCCAGGCTACCCAACCAGAGTTTTTCATCGCTTACGAGGCTGCGCAGGCTGATTTGGTCGCCCAAACGCATGGGGCTGTTCCAGTCCAGATTGACTTGCAAGCGATTTCGGCCGCTGTAGCGGTTGCCGTGGTTATCCAGTCCGACACTCCCGACCAGCGTGTTGGCGCGAGTGACTTCCACCTCAAGATCGCCGCTCCCGACCTTGCTGCCTGGTTGCATCAAGGGTACGGCCAGTACCCCCGGTTGATCACCCAGAATCAAAGTCGCGCGCTCCAGCGGTGCGCTTGCGATGACGGAGCCGGGCTGGAGCGAGCTCAAGAACTGTTCGGCCTGTGCCGCCCAAGAAGGGTTGTTGCTATTCGCCCGGATTTGCCCGTACTCCCCCTCCAGCACCTGGATGCGCAAGATGCCTTCGCTGACATCTTGCGGCGGCAAGTAGGCGCGCGCAAACAGAAAGCCGCGCTGCTGGTAGAACTCGCCGACCCGTTCGGCCAAGCTGCGCAGGCCAGCCAAATCGAACTTTTTGCCCTGTGCATCTGCCAGCAGACCCTCCAGTGCCGCGCTGTCAATGACCGTATTGCCGCCGATCTGCACCGAGTTGAGCTGCACCAACCGGCCTCCGGGCAACACAAGATCTGTGCTGGGGGTGGGCATCGTGAGTCGAGGGGCTTGGCGCTGCGGCTCCGGCTGCCGCCTGAGCTCTTGCGACAGTTGCCCGGCGTCCGGCAGAGTCTGTGCGTGAGCGCTCAAACTTGCCATGCTGGCAATCAAGGTCAGGCTGGCGATGCTCACAAGGCGCAGGACATGCGGTTCAGCTGGCGTCATGGTTTGAGGCTCGGTGGTGAGGTTGTGTTGATGATTCATGGCCTGATTCATTGTTCTTTCCCGCCTTCTTGAACGGTATTTGGGACAGCATTTGGGACGACGGCGCGCAAGTCCGGCAATCGAATGCCTCCCGCGACTACCAGCATTCGCAAGACGCCGGTCGATCCAATCGAGCTACCCATGTCGCCGGCCGGGGGCGTAGCCGCAGCCGTTTGCTTGGGCGCGCCGGCAGGGTCGCTGCTTGAATTGGCGGCTGGCACGGCCGGGACATCGACCATGACAAACGCGCCGGCACCAAAGTTGACTACGCTTACCGGAGGGGTGCTTGCCACGACGGCGGTGGCAGAGGGGGTGTTGCCGGCAATCACGTTGGCGTTGACGGCCGGTGTGATGCTGAGGTCTCCATTGATCGCGGTAATGGCGTAATTGCTGTTGCTCAGGTCCTGCGCGCTGATGACATGGCTGCCGATGTTTTCGCCGCTGGCACGAGTGAGGGCGCCGCCAAGGCTGTCGCTACCCACAAGACTGCCGCCGCTGACTTGGTAGCTGAGGGAGGGATCGATATTTCCGTAGGTCTTGGTCTTGTTGTCTGCCGTGACGATGATAGGACGCGGCGTAATGCTGAAGGCGCCACTGACCGGCGTGATTGCGTAGTTGGCATTGGCCAGCGCCGAGGCATCGATCGCATAGCTGCCAACATTGCTGCCGGCCGCCCGCGTCAGCGCACCCGACAGCGTGTCTTCGCCGACCAGACTGCCGTTGCTGACTTGCCAAGTCAAGGCCGGGTCGGTATTACCGTAGACCTTGCTCTTGGCGTCGGCGGTGACCGTGAGTGGGCGGGGCGAGATTGTCAGCGAGCCGTTGTTGGCGGTTATCGCGTAGTTGCTGTTGGCCAGCGCCGAGGCATCGATCGCATAGCTGCCGGCATTGCTGCCGGCCGCCCGAGTCAGCGCACCCGACAGCGTGTCTTCGCCGACCAAGTTGCCGTCGCTGACTTGCCAAGTCAAGGCCGGGTCGGTATTACCGTAGACCTTGCTCTTGGCGTCGGCGGCGACGGTGAGTGGGCGGGGCGAGATTGTCAGCGTGCCGTTGTTGGCGGTGATCGCGTAGTTGCTGTTGGCCAGCGCCGAGGCATCGATCGCATAGCTGCCGGCATTGCTGCCGGCCGCCCGCGTCAGCGCACCCGACAGCGTGTCTTCGCCGACCAAGCTGCCGTCGCTGACTTGCCAAGTCAAGGCCGGGTCGGTATTGCCGTAAACCTTGCTCTTGGCGTCGGCGGTGACGGTGAGGGGTCGGGGCGAGATTGTCAGCGTGCCGTTGTTGGCGGTGATCGCGTAGTTGCTGTTAGCCAGCGCCGAGGCATCGATCGCATAGCTGCCAACATTGCTGCCGGCCGCCCGCGTCAGCGCACCCGACAGGGTGTCTTCGCCGACCAAGCTGCCGCTGCTGACTTGCCAAGTCAAAGCCGGGTCGGTATTGCCGTAGACCTTGCTCTTGGCGTCCGCTGCAATAGTGATGGGGCGAGGGTCGATGGCCAGGCTTCCATCTGCGTATTGAATGGTGTAGTTGGTGCTGCTCAGGCCCTGAGGCCGCAGGACATAGCTGCTGCCGGCGTTGATGGCGCCTTGACTGCTACCCGTGTAGCTGAGCGAGCCCGAAAGTACGCCAGCAGTCTCGCCACCCACCAAGCCGCTGTAGCTGACGCCGCTGCCTCCGCTGAAGGCCACGCCGTCATAGGTTTTACGAACATTGCTGGCCGAGATGGTCAGTGGTGCAGGGCTGATCAACAGGCTGCCCAGCGTGTTGCCGGAGCTTGCCGTGGTGTAGCCCGATTTCAGCACTTCCACCGACAAACCCGTGTAGTTGCCGGCCAATGTGATGCTCGAGACCACGGTGCCGCCAAGTTTGAACTGGTAGTCGGTTCCTGCCGTCCAGCCGGTGTAGCCGCTTCCGAACATAAGGCTCGGAGACCATAGTGAGTACAAATCGTAGGCGCTGCCTTTGTAGACGACGCTAAGCGGCGAGAGGGTGTAGCTGATTGCAGTAGTGCTGGGCGGCGTAATGCCTCCCACCGCGACGGAAAGTGGGCGATTGTCCAGCCCGGTGGCGAAGGTGAATCCCGCGCTGGCGGCTGGCGCAATGGTCCCAGGCTTGAAGAGTATGCCCATACCAGTATCGGCCGTCTCGGTATTGCCTTTGACCTGTGTGGCAGCCCGGGTCACCATATTGGCCAAGGTGCCACCAAAGAACTGTCCTCCAAATCCAACGCTGGAATTTGCATTGGTAGAGTAGTAGAAGATCTTCGCCGTGCTGCCGCCCGACAGCGTGGCGTAGGCATCGCCCGCCGCGCTGGTGGCCGACACTACATTGAACTCGTCGCCGGCGGCTCGCGTGTGGTCAATGGTTTGGGTAGTGTTGTAGCTACCGCCTCGGTCCACGGTGTTGTCGGGGTCAAAGCTGCGGATGAAGGTGACGTTGTCCAGGGCAACGCTGCCGACATTTTCCAGCCCTACATCGTTGGTGAAGTACTTCTCACCTGCGGCTAGCTTGAGTGTTTGTGTCACCTTCAGTTTGCTCGCCAAGGTGGCGCTCACCTGGGCGCTGGCCACGTTGTCGCTGCCTATGCCCAACAAACGGTAGACGGCGCCATTAACTGTGGTAGCGAAGTTGGCGCCGGAGCTCGCGGCGCCAGCGATGTCATAGCCGGCCGTGAAGCGCTCCTCGGGAGAACCAGGCAAGAAATAGTCGATGCGCAGATCGGTGCCCACGCCAAAGCCGTCGGCATCGCCGACCATGCCCACGCCCGACAAGCCGGTCTTGCGCCCGAAGAACAGGCTGGGCTTGATGGTGGAGCCGAACTTGCCGCCTTGGGCCTTGCTGATGCCGATCTCGATATATTGGTTGCCCAGGAACAGGTCGCCGTTGACGCTGGCGTAGCGCAGGCTGTTCGCATCGCTCCCCTTGCGCCATTGTTGCGACCACCCGGTGACGGAGGCCGCCGAGTCCTGCGTGTAGGCACTGCTGCCACCGCCGGCGGCGCCTTGCCCGAACAGAAAGATCGCGCCGCCGGCCGAGCTGTTGGACGAACTGATATTGGCGTTGACGTTGATATTGTTGTGAGCCGAAAGCGTCAGCGTGCGGTTGCTGCTCCAGGCGATAGGGGCGTTGACATTGATGTCACCGCTGCCGGCGCTTTCCCCGCTGCTGGTACTGGGCGTGTTGCTGCCACTGGTGGTGATGCTCACGTCGCCACCGCTCAATGCGCTGACGATATTGCTCGCCAGCGAGGCATCGATATTGACATCCACCGGGTCAATCAACCAGTGACCGGCGGCCACGCGGGCCGCCGCGCTCATCGAGAAATGCTCACCCGAGGTTTCTACAAAGCCTCCTGGGGCTTGAATGCTGCCAGCCAGATTGAGTTGGCCGCCATGGGCAAACAGCACCACATTACCGGTCGCGCCACTGCTTAGACTTTGCGCCTCGATCACACCGCTGTGGTTGATCACGCTGCTGGCCAGAACTTTCGCGGCCTGCGAGCTCAGCCAGACCTGACCGCCGTCTGCGCGGATTGCGCCGCCGTTGTCGATCAGCGTTTCGAGGAGTTCATTGGCCACCTTCAGCTTCACCGGGCCACCCAGATCCATAACGACCTTGGAGCCCGCGCCCATCAGCACCTGGCCGCCCGGGGCGTTAATGCTGCCGCTATTGCTGATCTTGGCGGCAATCAGGGCCACGGCGCCACCGGAGGCTGCCGAAATTCGCCCTTGATTGATGATGGCGTTGCTACTTTCGCCCGCAAAATGGTAGCGCCCGGCAAGAAAGTCGTTATTGTCCAGCTTCAAGGTACTGGCAACGAGGGACCCGACATTGACTTGCGCGGTCGGCGTGAACAGAACGCCGTTGGGATTGAGCAAAAAGACCTGCCCATTGGCATTCAAAGCACCTTGGATTCGCGACACCTCGTTGCCCACCACGCGGTTCAATGCCACAGAATTGGCCGAGGGCTGAACGAAATTGACCGTGTGGCCCGCACCAATATTGAAACTTTGCCAGTTGGTCGCCAGCAGAGTGCTGCTTTGTTGCACCGTCAACACATTGCCCGCACTGTGGACCTGCGCTTGGCCCGCAACCACTTGCGCGCCGCTGGGTAGATTGGCGGCTCCCGGCGTTTGAGCTATGGCCAAACCGGCGCTAAAGCAAGCGCTCAGGCAGGCAAGGAATTGGCTTTTCTTGAACATCGATCGGCAGCCTTTGTTGCTGACTTTGCAGGGAAGTGCCGCGTATTCGGCCCCCGTTTGTCCGGCCTGTCTGGAGGGCGCCCAGGCAAATTTGGATTGATGACTCATGAATGGACTCCAAGGGTTGGCAAGGTCTTGCTTGAATGGCACGCTTAGCAAGCTACGACTGCCCGGGGAGGGCCTTCAATCGGCTGCAAAAACGCAAGATCGAGTATTTCGGGCTAGGGTTTCCATCGATCCCGCAATAAGCACCGATTTCAGTTCCTTTTTTGGGCTTGACCGAACGATGCGTTAAGAGGCTATTGCAGGGGGAAAGATCGAGCCGAAGTGGTCCCAGCCCCCATCGGGCTTATGAAGGTCATCGCCGATTTGCGGCCGGAGATTGGCAGCCCTGCACTCAAAATTCGGCTGAGAACGGCAGCACCTGCGGCCTTTTGCCTTGTCATACCTGTTTTCTCTGGCCGCTGGGTTACCGAAGCAAGAGAAAAAAGGCGCCCCCATGGTCAGTCCGAGATGGAAGGCCCAGCCGGTCAGATTCAGCGGCCGCTTTGCCACGCTCACGCCGTTACCGCGGCACAGGCTGCTCCGCTGAGCATCGCTCGACTAGCTGTGCAGAATGGCCTCGCTCAAGTTTGAGGGTTTGACCTCGAGCCAGAGCGACTAGGGCTGCGCGCTGCGGTTGCGCATGTCCAGCCGCGCCCAGACGCGCTTCGGCGTCCAGTCCAGCTAGACCTGTTGTGAGCCCGGCTGAAAACCGGGCTGTGAGTGGAGCTGCCAATCGGCACTGGCCAGCGCCTGGGCGGGGCTCAAGCGCGGGCGCTCGGCCGCCTTGCCGTCCGCGGCTGCCGGCAGCACAAGCTGAGCTCGGCCAATTCAACCGAGCTGCTCAGTGGCGGCCGCTCGACGCCCTGCATGCCATGACCCAGCCAACCCAACAAGCCGGCCAGCACGACTCAGCCCAATATCGCCGCCAGCGCTTGCGCCCAATACGGCCTCGTGCGGGCTTCTATTTGAGCGGGCGGGAGCGTCGCAAAATTCACCGCGTTTGCTCGCTGGACGGCTCGTTGTCTTGAACAGGGTCAATGTCAGGCAAGAGCCCGGCACTCAGGCGGTATTCCTTCGGGCTCATACCGCTTTGGGCGCGAAACGCCTGCGAGAACGAGGTCTGGGTCTTGAAGCCAAGCGCCTCGCCGATATGGTTCATGGGCATCGCGCTTGTGCAGCAGCAGATCGCAAGCGGCGCGAAAACGTTCTAGCCGCAAAAATTCGAATACCGACAGCCCCGTGTTCTGATGGAATACCTCGCTCAGGCTGCGTTCATTGCTCGCGACGGCATGGGCCAATTCCCTCAGCGTGGGCGTGTGGCTGAGGTTCCTCGCTCTGCGCCAGGGCATCGGCACCTGGGCTCCGATCCTCCTCGGCCCGCAAGTCGCTTCCCGACCGATGCGCCAGGCGCAGATGAACGAGCAAGCCGGCCCGAACCGGTCAAGAAAATGATGGGGATGGCGGCCAGACGAGGTGTGGCCTTGAACAGACGGCATCTGCATCTGCATGGCCTGATCAAAGCCGGCCCGACCGCCGAGCGCGGCAAACAGACGATAACCCTCGCTGCGCAGCATCTCGGACAAGAGACGGATGCTGCGGGCATCGTCGTCGATCAGCAGAATGGCGTGCGAGGGCTGCATCGCTGCCGGACAAAGAGGGTTCAAGCGCTGGGGCTCCTTTGAGCCGCGCCGTGTCGCACGCACAGCGGCCCTTGCCGCCCCGGGCAATCAGCTAAGCGAGCGGCTTGCAGGCAAGGAATGCCCTCGGTGGCGATGGGCCCGAACTACACCAGCACCTCAACACTGGCCGGATGCCCCAAAAAGCCCTCGGGGCTGGCACTGCGACCATAGGCGCCGGACTGAAACACGACCACCAAATCGCCAATCTCTGCCGCCGGCAGATCCATCCGGTCGGCCAGCAGATCCAAGGGCGTACACAGCGGCCCGACCACCGACACCGATTCGCGCTCGACGCTGCCGGCCTTGTTGCCAATCGTGACCGGGTAGTTCTTGCGGATCACCTGGCCGAAATTGCCCGAGGCCGCCAGATGGTGGTTGAGGCCGCCATCGGTGACCAGGTAAACCTGGCCACGCGAGGTTTTGCGGTCAACAATTTTTGTGACATAGATGCCCGCCTCACCGACCAGGTAACGCCCTAGCTCGATGACCAGCGAAGCCTCCGGTAACTCGGTCGCGGCGCGCGCCACCAAGGCCTGCAGATTGGCCGAAATCGGCGCCAAGTCAAGCGGCTGCTCGCCGGGGAAATAGGGGATGCCGAAGCCGCCGCCGAGATTCAGGAACTTGACCGGCGACGGCGCGAGTGCGGCCAAGCGCAGCGCCAACTCGTAGGACTTCTGCTGCGCCTCGCAAATCGACTCGGGACGCAGGTTTTGCGAGCCCGCAAACAGATGGAAACCTTCAAAGGCCAGCCCTAAGCGCCCCACCTCGGCCAGCAACTCGGGCATTTGCTCGGTATCGATGCCGAACTGCTTGGGGCCGCCGCCCATCTTCATGCCCGAGCCCTTCAACTCGAAGTCCGGATTGACGCGGATCGCCACCCGCGCGGGTAGCCCCAAGCGCGCCGACGCCTCGGCCAGCACCGGCAACTCACGGGCCGATTCCACATTGATCAGCACACCCGCCGCCACCGCCTGCCGCAACTCGATGTCCCGCTTACCGGGGCCGGCAAAGCTGATCTCGGCTGGGTCGGCGCCGGCGTCCAAGGCCACCTTCAACTCGCCGGCCGAAGCCACATCGATACCGTCCACCAGGCCCGCCATCAAGCCGACCACCGCCGGCATCGGGTTGGCCTTCATCGCAAAATGCAGCTTCACCTGCGCCGGCAAAGCCTCGCGCAACTGAGCCACACGGGCCCGCAAGAGCTCGCGGTCATAGGCGAAGAACGGTGTTTGGCCGACCCGCTCGGCCAGCACGGACAAGTTCTGGTCGCCGACCCGTAGTTCGCCGCTTGCTTCAACTTGGAACTGCGCCATCGGCGCGTGGATCGGTGCACGCTTCACTGCAATTGCATCAGACATGGCTTGGGGTATCTCTAAAGTATTCAGGAGGCGAGGTGGCGTTCTACCCACGCGGTAGACAGCAGCTTGCGATCGATTTTGCCGTTGGGGTTGCGCGGCAAGGGCCCCACCTGCACCTCGATGCCGGCCGGCACCATATAGGCTGGCATGTGCTGGCGGCACGCCGCTTGCAGCGCGGCCATGTCCAGCTCGGCCGCCCCGCTTGGCGCCGTGGCGATCACCTGGATCGCCTGACCCAAAGTGGGGTGATCAACACCGAAGGCGACGCATTCACCAACCAACTTGCTGGCGTACAGAATCTCTTCAACCTCCGTCGGGCTAACCCGGTAGCCCGAGGTCTTCATCATCTCGTCGCGCCGACCGATGAAGTACAAATACCCTTCGGCATCCCGGCGCACGGTGTCGCCGGAGAACACCGCATATTCGGGCAGTTGCAGCCCGGAATGCCGACCCGGAGCCCCTGCCGGCAAGAGCTTGTAGCGCTCGGCCGTCTTTTCGGCGTCGTTCCAATAGCCCATGCCGACCAAGGCGCCGCGGTGCACCAACTCGCCCGGCTCCTCCGCCTCGCAAGGGCTGCCGTCCTCGCGCAGCACCAGAATTTCGGCGTTAGGAATGGCCTTGCCAATGGAGTCGGGCCGGCGGTCCACCTCGGTCGGCGGCAAATAGGTCGAGCGAAAGGCTTCGGTCAGGCCGTACATCAAAAACGGCTTGGCCGCCGGCACATGAGCGCGCAGCCTATCCAAGGTCTCGCGCGGCATGCGCCCGCCGGTGTTGGCAAAGTAGCGCAGGTTCTCCTTGATGGGGGCCGGCCACTCCAGTTGCGCCAACTGGATATAGAGCGGCGGCACGGCGGTCAGGCCGGTGACCTTCTCGCGCTCCATCGCCTTCAACACATCGCGAGGCATCAGGTAATTCAAGAGCACCACCCGCGCGCCGCTATGAAAAGCGGTGGTCAATTGACTGAAACCGGCATCAAAGGACAAAGGCAAAGCGGCCAGCAAGGTGTCCCGCGCATTGTTCTCAAGATAGGACGCCACACTCTTGGCGCCGGCCACCATATTGCGATGCGACAGCACCACGCCCTTGGGCCGGCCGGTCGAACCCGATGTGTAGAGAATCGCGGCCATATCGGTGTCGATGACGCGGTGGCCGGCACATGCAGGCGCAGCCAGCAACTCGCTCCAGCCAATCAGGCCATGACCCTGCCCTGCTTCGGGCTTCTGCGCGCCCTCGGTCAGCACCACATGGCGCAGCGCCGGGCAAGTCTGCAAGGTTTCGCCCAGCAAGGCGTAGCGCTCGGGCGATGTCAGCAGCACCCGCACATCACAGTCCTGCATGATGAATGCGACTTGCTCGGCTTTGAGCAAGGGGTTCAGCGGCACGAACACCGCGCCTGCCGCCGGCGCACCAAAACTGGCGATCACCGTCTCGAAGCGCTTTTCCAGGTAGATCGCAACTCTTTCGCCCCGCTGCACGCCCAGCGCCATCAAGCCGGAGGCAAAAGCATCGACCTCGGCATTCAGCTCTGCATAGCTCTGCCGATTCTGGCCGTATTGCAGCGCCGGCGCATCGGCAAATCGCTCCGCCGCGCAGGACAAGAGCTCATTCAAACGAATCGATTCGGGCATGCTGATGTGGAATATGAAGTGGGCACAATTTGACGGAAAAGTATCGCACACCGATTTGCCCTGGCTATTGACGCGACAAGCATGAAAACGTGTGAGATTTCACCGAACTGCGGCGGCAATACTGCCCACGTAAACTTCAGCGCAGCAGATAAGATGCCGAATCTCTTCTCATGGGCACCCGACTTGTTTGGTGTGCCCTGCCCGCAACGTTTTTTTGCGAGCGAGCAACAACAGGACTTCAAGCAATATATGGATACGCAACAGCAAATACTACGGATTTTGGATGATGTCTTGAGCCTGGGCGGCCGAAGCGCCGGCTTTGATAGAAGCACTCATTTGCTAGGAGCCATCCCCGAGCTTGACTCAATGGCCGTAGTGAACCTGATCACCAGCCTAGAAGATCAACTCGGCATCATGGTCGATGACGACGAAATCGACGGAGAAACCTTTGGCACCGTAGGCTCCTTGACCGACTTCGTGACCGCCAAGTTGGCTGCTTGACCAAGCTATCCTTAGAAAAGACGAGAAACAAACTTCTGCCGTGACCCAAGCGCCACACGCCTTCTTTTTGCCCGCAGCGCCGCCCTCCACAGGCCAGCGTTTCTGTATCTTCCACGCCTCGCAAGGTGGCACTGTGCTCGGGCGAGTGGTCTATGTGCACCCATTTGCGGAAGAGATGAACAAGTCCCGCCGAATGGCCGCGATTCAATCGCGCGCACTGGCCGCGGCCGGGTTCAGTGTTTTGCAAATCGATTTGCACGGCTGCGGCGACAGTTCGGGTGACTTTGGCGACGCCAGTTGGGACGGCTGGGTCAACGATGTGGTGAAGGCGGTCGACTGGTTGACAGAACGTGACGAGGCACATGCCAATGCGCCTTTGTGGCTATGGGGTCTGCGCGCCGGGTGTTTGGTCGCAGTCGATGCTGCGGCCAAATTGAACGAGCCGAGTCACTTCTGCTTTTGGCAGCCCGCGATATCCGGAAAACTGATCCTGCAGCAATTCTTGCGGATCAAGTTGGCCGCCGATATGTTAAGCGGCAATAGCAAGGGTTTGATGGATGAGATGAAACTGGCTTTGGCGCAGGGGCAATCGCTGGAGATTGCCGGCTACGCTTTGTCGGCTGCATTGGCTCGAGGTCTGGAACAGGCGGCATTGCTGCCCCCTTCCACCCGTGCCGCCGACAGCATTGACAGTTTCAGATTGGCGTGGTTTGAATTGAGCAGCCGCGAAGACGCAGAACCCACGCCCGCTAACCAGCAACACCTAAAGAAATGGGCCGCTGCGGATTTCGCTGGCCAAATCCAGCTGATTCAAGGCCCTTCGTTTTGGCAGACCCAAGAAATCGAAGACGCCCCGGCACTGGTCACAGCGACTTGCGCCGCCTTCTTAACTGAGAGTGAAATATCTGAAAAAAATAGGGCTACAAGGATATGAATCGACCATATGTTGAAAGTGTACTTAACTTTCACTGCGAAGGAGAAAATTTACTCGGCATTGTGTCTACACCAAAGCCTACGCACCCAAGTAACGACCTTGGCGTCGTGATCGTAGTTGGGGGGCCGCAGTACCGAGCAGGTAGCCACCGACTCTTCGTGCAGCTAGCGCGGTCGCTTGCGAGCAAAGGTTTTGCCACCCTGCGCTTTGACTACCGGGGTATGGGAGACAGCAGTGGATTGGCTCGTGACTTTCTAGCGGTTACCCCCGACATTAAGGCGGCAATTGACGCATTAATGAAGGCCCAGCCTCATTTAAATCAAATCACTCTTTGGGGCCTTTGTGATGGCGCTTCCGCAAGCCTGCTATATTTCGATGACACCCTAGATGATCGAGTCAAAAACGTAATAATCGTCAATCCTTGGGTGCGTTCAGCAGAGAGCCTAGCACGCACGCAAGTCAAATATTACTATTTACAACGACTTCGGCAGCCAGAGTTCTGGCGCAAGCTATTCAGCGGAAAGGTTCCGGCATCTG
Organism: Roseateles oligotrophus; assembly: GCF_025717515.1. GTDB lineage: Bacteria > Pseudomonadota > Gammaproteobacteria > Burkholderiales > Burkholderiaceae_C > Paucibacter_A > Paucibacter_A oligotrophus. The sequence continues at coordinate 93,944 of NZ_JAJIRN010000005.1, read as the reverse complement.
CCATCAGCGGTTTAGGCGAAAATATTAAGCAAGCGTCTCGAGCCTCATCTTCGCCAGCAATAGCGCATACTTCCTTTCAAACCCGCATGGCGCGTGCCTTATCGAACGACAAGCTGAGTATCTTATTAATACTTAGTGGACAGGACTACACAGCCAAAGAATTTATTGAATACTCAAACTCATCAAAAGGTGCCAGAAGATTTTCATCTAAATCAACATTAAGCCGCATAGATCCCCTAGCGGCCGACCATACATTTTCGTCCTCCGCAGAAAAAGAGAAAATTATTACAAAAATACAATCTTGGCTTAATGATAATTTAACGAGTCACAAACATTGACATGCTGAATTCCGGAAAAATGCTAGCAACAGCAACCAAGCTTCCAATGACAAAATTGGCCGCAAGTCGCTCGGCAAAGCTACTTTATTGGATAAGCCGAGCGATATCAATCTGCACGAATGGGCGGGCAATTTTTCAGGTATATCTTCTTTGTGCCCAACCCATTAAAAAAAACAACCTTCTTCCGCATCCCAGCAACAAAACGGAAGTCAAGAAGATTAATGCATCAAACCCACTTTCAAGTCAATTTCCGAGAAATGACCTAGTCAACAACGGTCGCTTTTCCAGAGGTCACGTCTGCTTCGCCGCCACTGTGAAAGAAAGCTTCGCAGGACATATATGGCTAGCATTTAAATACTACGACGAAGACGAAGTTCACTGCAAGTTCACCCTCCCAGACAACGCACAGGGAGTATGGGACTACGACGTCTATGTCGCGCCAAATTTTCGCCTCACTAGGGTTGCCAAGACTCTGTGGGATACGGTCAACAAGCATCTTCTGGAAAATAATATTTCTTGGACCTTCAGTAGAATTTCGATTTTCAATCCGGCGTCAATTCAATCACATGAAAGATTAGGCGCCGTGCATATTGGAACCTGTAGTTTTCTCAGATGGGGGTCACTGCAAATTGCATTACTACCGGGGCGCAAGTTGCCTTACATCACTTTATCGAAGACTCAGACGCCAAGTATTGAGTTGAAAATTCCAATAAAAACATGATTAAAATGAAAACCAAGTAAAATACCCTAAGCAGGTTTAAAAACTTGATTTATACCAATCAAAAATTATAGACCCACATACGCGGCACCATGATCAAAAACATAACGCCACGCAATAAAATACAAAGATCAGATAATTACTATAAAATTCCCAACGCAAATCCAGAATTTTGATTAAATTATTAATTCAAAATCAACAATTAATATATATCATATTGACAACCGACGAATATATAGATTATTAATTTTTATTCAATTAAATATCATTACCCCGTCGAAACAAATAGCAACGAAACACGCCCCAAACATGAAAATACCTTCCACCACTGCGACCATATCAACCATATTTTCAATATTGATCACCCTCTCACCAGCGACCCAAGCAAACACATCCATGTGCGGTGAATTGGAAAATGGCTACGGACCCTGGGATGTTCGTAGCGATTTAGGCAAATTACAGGTAGTATACAATTACCACTTTAGTCCTGCCGTGGAATCTCTAACAAAAAGCATGACCAGCTCTTTCGGTGCGGATATTGGCTATACCCTGCGTGCCATCCCAAATCAACCAAAGGCTCTTCTCGCTATGATTCGGCTAGGCGAGCGCGAGAAAAGGGACAAGCCGATCGGCTCGATCTACACCGTTGAGTGTTGGCTAGACAGAGCCATTCGTTTTCGCCCCGACGACAATATTGTAAGAATGATTTACGCAGGCTATTTAGGTAAAAATAAACGCAAATCTGAAGCTCTTCAGCATTTAGATATAATCCTAGCACAAACCAACGACAACCCATTTACGCTCTACAATCTTGGCATGATATATGCCGATCTTGGTGAGTTCAAAATGGCACTTAAACAAGCTCACCGCGCATCTTCACTAGGATTCAAAAACACCGGCTTAAGAAAACGTCTGGAAGCAGCAGGAGAATGGAACGAGGACGAACCAACTGCGAGCAGCAATGATTCTGGCAACTCAGAACCCAAAATGACGGACGAACGCTCCCCTTCACCATAGCCAGATCTTCATTCAGAGGCGATTCTATTCAAAAAAAAAATCACAAAAAAAAAGCTTTTCCTTTGCAAAATGCGCGAATTCACCTCTATTTGAAGCATACCAAGCACCTTCGGACAATTAACACAACGCCACCTGACCATAGACTCACCTGTTCTTTACGCCAAACATATATATAATTTCGTCGTGAATAAACACAAACGCGTTTTGATGGTGGCTTTTCATTTTCCGCCTCTGGCTGGCAGCAGCGGCATACAACGCACGCTGCGATTCGCGCAACACCTCCCTATGCTAGGTTGGCAGCCACTGGTTCTAACGGCAAGAACAACTGCGTATGAAAGAACCAGCGACGACCTAAGCCAGGAGATACCGAGTGGTAGTATTGTGCGTAGAGCACTAGCCCTAGACGCCGCTCGCCACTTGGCAATAGGTGGCCGCTATTTTGGCGCAATGGCCAGACCAGATCGTTGGGCGAGTTGGAAATTTGATGCCGTACGCGTCGGTATGAAAATGATCAAGGAGTTCCGACCAGATGTACTCTGGAGTACCTACCCAATCGCCACGGCCCACTTGATCGGAGCTGAACTGCAGCGACGATCAGGTCTGCCTTGGGTCGCTGACTTTCGTGACCCGATGGCGCAAAACGGCTACCCGGAAGATCCTTTGACTTGGCATGCGTTCAAGCGTATTGAAACCCTAGCGATTTCCAAGGCCGCTCGATGCACTTTCACAACGCCCAGCGCGAGTAAAGAGTATCAACAGCGCTACCCTGAAGCGGCCCATAGAATTAGCCTGCTCGAGAATGGCTATGACGAAGAGACGTTCAGTCGAGCCGAGGCTTCGGCGGACAAAACCCCACTCAATCCTGGAGCCTTTACATTGCTGCACAGCGGCATTGTCTATCCCAGCGAGCGCGATCCGACCCAACTGATTCAGGCGCTTGCGTTGCTACATAAGGCCGGACGCATCCATCCCGACCGCCTTAAGCTGCGCTTTCGTGCCGCCGTCGCAGAAGACATGCTCCATCGCTTAGCGATTGAAAATGGCGTATCAGCGTACCTCCAAGTGCTACCTGCGGTTCCCTATCAACAAGCACTATCCGAGATGCTAAGAGCAGATGGGCTGTTGATTCTTCAAGCGCGCAACTGCAACGCACAAATCCCGGCCAAGTTGTACGAATATCTCCGTGCTCGGCGCCCTCTCGTCTGTTTAACAGACCCCGAAGGAGACACGGCTGCCACCCTGTTTGCGGCCGACATTCGAACGTTGGCGCCGCTGGATGACGCATCCAAAATCGCCGACCTATTGCTAAGTGTCGTTGCTCCAAATTTAGACCCACTACTTTCCATGGCCTCCCAGCAAGCTGTTGAAGAATCATCGCGGAAAGGTCGAACCGCAATCTTGGCCAAACTCCTAGACGATTTGGCACACCAAGGTGCAAGCAAGTGAGCACCCGTCGGGCGCTGCTATTTTCCTTCCTGGATCGGTACTGTGGATTGATCATTTCGATCGCCGCCTCCATGGCGATCGCGCGCTTGTTGCCGCCTAGTGAAATGGGGATTTTTTCGGTTGGCATGGCGTTGCTACTGCTGGCCAATACCGTTCGCGACATGGGGGCCGGCCAGTACATCGTGCAAGTCAAGCAACTCACGTCCGAAGGCATTTCTGCCGTTTGGACCATTCAGCTTGGAATTGGCGCTGCATTGGCAATCCTGACAGCCGCCATCGCCGTACCCGCCGCCGCCTTTTATCAAGAGCCGAAAATCAGCGGTGTTCTCGTGGTGATGTCAGTTGGCTACCTAATCAACCCGTTCGGCTCCATCACCTATGCATTATTGATGCGTGAAATGCGCTTCGAACGAGTCGCGTTGATGCGCCTTGCCGCAGCCCTGTCTAGCGCCGTCGTTTCCACAGGCTTGGCCTATTACGGTCATGGCGTCATGAGCTTAGCCTGGGGCAGTCTTGCTGCCACAGTCGCCAATGCGCTGGTTGCTCTATGGATGCGGCCTACAGGCACGCCGTGGGGTTTGAGCGTGAAGGGGATTCCCGAGGTAATTGGCTTTAGCGGGCGTTTAGCAGGCACTTCAGTGATTACTACGATAGTAGTTTCAACGCCAGATTTCTTGCTCGGCAAATTTCAAGACATGCATGCTGCCGGTTTGTACTCGCGAAGTAATGGCCTTGTTTCAATGTTTTCGAGACTTATCATGGACGCCGTTCAAGGCGTTGCCCTCAGTCTTTTTTCGCAGCAGCGCCGCGCCGGGCAGGATATGAAACCCGCATTACTCAAGGCCATGAGCTATATCATCGTGCTGAACTGGATGTTCTGTGCCTTGTTGGCCTTGCTCGCATTACCGATCACAGTTGTGCTGTATGGGAATCAATGGGGAGAGAGCGTGAACCTAACGCGATGGTTAGCGCTCAGCTGCGCCCTGGGCGCACCTGTTGTACTGTTCGAAATCGGCAGTACCGCGGCAGGTCGATCCGATTTACTGATGCGCGCAACCTTCCTTTCGGGATGCATCACGGTCGCAGCAATGCTTGTTGGCACAATGAGTAGCCTGGAGACCTTGGGGCAGCTAATAGCGCTAGCATCACTATGCAGCACCGCTATCTGGGCCTTCAGCGTACGTAAAACTCTTGGAGTTTGCTGGAAAGAACTGTTTGGCGTCCTGTGCCAGAGTGCCATCACAACTATATTGGCCATGGCATTGCCCATTGCACTCATGTATTTCCACTTTCAACACCTGCACCAAAGTCAATTGCTAACCCTTCTGGCGTTGGGCACCTGCGGGCTCGCTTGTGCCGTCGGTGCGGTATTTTTGACTAAACACCCTTTAGCCACAGAGCTACGCCGCCTCCTCAAGAATTTTCTTGGAAAATTTATCGCCTAGGAACGTGGCAATACTTTTCTTGAGAGTCTTCGCTCAAAAAATAATGCCATCCACAGCATTTCAAGCTAACCCCAATCGTCTGACAGTGACAGCAACCATGCACATTCAAAATTCCGAGTGGGCCGTCGGCGCCCCCCGTTACCGCAACGCAGCCTTGGCGGCCGCCCACAAGATCAGTGCAACAGGGACATGGCAGCAGTTTTTGCTGAACGGAGGTGTCGACAAACTCACAGAAGTTGACGGAGACTTCGCGTTTGCTGTGACTCTCCCGGATGGCAGTCAAGTCGCAGCCGTAGATCGTTTCGCCATCCAAACAATGTGCTATTACATAGACGATGGGCAAATCTGTTTTGCCACATCAGCAGGTGCGTTGGCTGTAGCAAACAGTGAAATTGATCCGCAAGCAATTTTCGACTACATCTATTTCCATTGCATTCCGTCGCCGCGGACCATATATAAAAACGTCTATCGCATTCCGCCTGGTCACTATGTCTCGTTCAAAAATGGTGAGCTGACTGTAGCTCAGTATTGGCGGACGAATTTCAAGTCAGAAAGTGCGAAAAATTTTAACGAAGCTAGCGGCCAATTTCGCCAAATCCTGAAGGATTCGGTTGAACGCCAACTCGACGGCAGCAAGCCCGCCTGCTTCCTCAGCGGCGGCACCGATAGTTCAACCGTCGCGGGGATGATTCGTGAAGCCACCGGCCAAGGCGCGGCCAGCTATTCCATCGGTTTTGAAGCCGAAGGCTATGACGAAATGTCCTATGCCCGATTGGCGGCCAAACATTTTGGCAGTGAGCACCACGAGTATTACGTAACACCTGATGACTTGGTTCGTAGCATTCCCTCGGTTGCAGCACATTACGACCAACCATTCGGAAACTCCTCCGCCTTGCCCGCCTATTACTGCGCCTTAAAAGCCAAGCAAGATGGTGTCACACGGATTCTCGCCGGCGATGGGGGAGACGAGCTTTTTGGTGGCAACAGCCGCTATGCCAAGCAACGAGTATTCGGCTGGTGGCAAAACGTACCGAGTTCACTGCGGAGGGGCTTGCTCGAACCGATTCTTGAAAGCGCTTGGGCCGGGCGGACTCATTTGTTGAAAAAGGGCCATAGCTATGTAGAACAGGCCAAGGTCGCCATGCCTGCCCGCTTGCAGATGTACAACTTGCTGCTACGCCTCGGTATTGACGAAGTCCTGGCCCCCGAGTTTTTGAATCAGGTGAATGTCAATGGCCCAGCCCAGCACCAGCAAAGCGTCTGGGACTCGATTGGCCCTGCCAGCGAATTGAACACGACCTTGGCTTTCGACTGGCGATATACCTTGGGTGAGAGTGACTTGCCAAAGGTACGCGAGACCACTCGCATGGCCGGTGTCAGTGTTGGCTTTCCGATGTTGGATACAGCCCTGCTTGACTTCTCTTTGACCTTGCCTGACGACTACAAACTACGCGGATTAAAACTTCGCTGGTTTTTCAAGGAAGCGCTACGGGGCTTTTTGCCGGACGAAATTTTGGTCAAAAAGAAACAAGGCTTTGGTTTGCCATTTGGGGTGTGGTTGACTCGCAGCCCAAAACTATTTGAACTGGCCAGCGATTCAGTTCAGACCTTGTCACAACGGGGCATTGTCAACCGAGTATTCATCGACTCTTTGCTGAAAGAACGACTTTTAGAGCATTCAGGCTACTATGGCGAGAAAATATGGATACTGATGATGCTTGAACAATGGTTGCGCGCGCACAGCCCGAACTATCGAATACCTTAACGCGGAAGAACTCCTGTCGAAGACGCTCACCAACTTGACCCTAGGTTGCGAGCCAACGTAAAGGATGCGCCCAACGCTGCCTCACGCCCTTTGCCAATGCCAAGTCCCCTCGTGTTTTAAGCGAAAGTATCGTTGAGAATTTGGCCTTAAGCGGGAAACCCGCCGTTAGATTATCGCTTAGGGCTCCGCTGCTAAAGCATGTCATGCACCGGAATCAAGTAACGACACAACAGACTGAGCCTACCTATACAGGATGGCCTGAGCAACCCTCGGCACGGACTCAAGGCAAGCTCGGCCGTAAGCACTGCAGAACTTTAGCAAATGGCTGATACGACTAACTCGGCAATTGTGAATCGCTCATCTTCACTCATAAGTGATTTGCAGTTTCGGACGAAGTGACGGCGTGCCCGTGAACTCGCTCGAGTAAATCTTCTTGATCGCAGTTGTGTAGCCGCTCACAGCCTTCAGTCGCCAACCGTAGTTGTCGAGCGCTGTTGCCATGCTCATATCCTTCACACTGGAAGTTACATCAAAATTAATCCAACCTGGGTCGAAATTAGTGGCCGCCGAAGCGTCGGGCACCGAAGCGATATCCCTATCTAAGCCGTTGGCGCCTGGAGTCGACCAAGCTATCCCCGGTTTTCTAGAAATCCAAGTGGAAGAACTCTCCGACCAGTCCTGCAACACCCGGTGCAAGGAAAAAACCACGTCGTACGACGAGAATTTATACAACGAAAGCGTCGCAGACGTAATGCGCGCGGTATTCGGAACAGGACCGCCTTCTGACTCGAATATCGCGAAACGGACAAGCGACGAGTAATTGCTGGACTGGTCCTGGACATTGGTTGTTGACCCGAAGTTCAAGGTTTGGTGGTAATTTGACAGGTAGGTATCGGCTACAACAGACTGCCCAGAGCCGCGTTGCAGCGTGACAGTCCCGGTGCCTTGAGCGGGTACTACGTTAATCGAAATCGTTGCCGAACCGGTGCTCGCACCCTTGTCATCGGTGGCAACTGCGGAAAGTGCGCTTGAGCCCAATGGTGGAGAGGTCCAGACCAACGTGAAAGGTGCGTTGGTGGCCTCGCCTATTTTGCTGGCTCCAGCAAAGAACTCAACGCGCACCACGCTGCCATCACTGTCTCCTGCAGACGCTTCAAGCGGAATGGGTGTTCCAAAGGGTATGGTGGCACCAACAGAGGGCCGAAGCAACAGTACGGTAGGTGGGTTATTTAACACGACTTCCGGGTTGACCGTGACCGCAACCGAGGACGAGGTCTTGGTGGCACCCGCATTGTCTGTGGCAATTGCAGTAATTGTCTGTATGCCAACCATCGCGCCAGACCAAACCATGCCGAACGGTGCAGACTGACTTTCTCCGATCTTGGTGCCGTTGGCAAAAAACTCAACTTTGGCGACACTCCCGTCGCCATCAGCTGCAGCGCCCGATATCGAAATTGGTGCCCCCACCGTGAAATTTGCACCATTGACAGGTGCGGTGATCGACACCGAAGGCGGCAAATTAGCGGTTCCGGCCGGATTCACCCAGCCAAGCGGCTTGTATATCCATATATTGCCCTGAACTGCATCGGCTAGACCCATGAAAACATCGAGGTTCGGCACATATTTCCACTTGCCAAGGATGCCGGTGCCCGTACCTTCGGTTGGTACCGCACTCGCCAGCAGCGGCGCCTTGACAATAGTCCAGCCGCTAGCAGTGGCCGTCGGCGGAGGTGTCACGGTCCAGACACGGCCATCGCCGCACCAAAGCTTAAAGTTGCTGCGCACGGGGTCAAACTCCAGACCGCACTTGGACATCGATATAGCTCCGCTCGACAGTAGCGTCGAAAATTCTCCGCTAGGGTCGGTTGGTGTTACTAACGTGTCCCGAACCACGACTCCAGGATTGGCCAGATTCCAAAAGATGAAGGGCGTCTTGAGGTGCGTCGACAAGAATATCTTGCGCACTGGGTCATAACCGCAGGTGCTCTGTCCACCGGACCCGCCATAGTAGTATTGACCAACCTGTTTCCAAACATCTGATGCAGGGTTACCCAGGTCTCCTATTTCATAGCGATAAAGACGGTACGCGGTACGTACATACACTACGTCACGGTCCGCCTCCTTGGAATAGCCCGTACAGCCATTGACCAGGGATTCAACGGGAGGCTTCGAAGTTGTCGACCCGTTGAGCCACGACTCGCGGTTCGACCACATATCGCCGCCCAGAATTTCAGGGTACGGCGCCACACGTTGGACATGCGAACCCGTGCTTCCTCCCACCTTGTCAGAGTGCGCCCGACTCGGGTCAAAAAGGTAGGGCCCAGTGACACGCTGAGATGAGTCGGCTGCTTGAGTGAGGTAGTGCCCGCCATTTGGGTCTGCGGCGCCACCCAACACCAGCATACGGTCAAGAATCGGCAGAAAAATATTGTTGTCGTAGGTGTGAGCGGATGCCGGCGCTTTGGCCGCGCCGTCGATCGCGTTCATATGGCCCAGCGAATTTTTTACCATCATGCTCGGCAGAGAGGCGCGCTCCCACATCTGCGTACTGGCACGCCACATGTAAACGTCGTTCCCACCGTAATTGGCATGGCCGCCGCCATATAGCAGCAGCGCAGCGCGGTTGGAATCCCAGGCAAATCCGCTCCAGGAGAGAATAATTTTTGAAGGATCAGGGTTACTTGATCCGAACAAAGGACGCAAGTTTGCAGGCGTCCACACTGACGAGTACGCGTTCAGGTTCACTCGACGCCACTCGCCTTCGGCCATGCCGGCAACAATCGTAAGCAGTCCGGAGACGTCGGGTGCCGCAGTAGGGGCGGGGGTAAGCGCGGACAAGCGCTTTGCCCGATCTATAACAGCCGGCTTAGGCGCCAATCCCGGTGCGGTGCTGGCTGAGCCCGCTGATTCATCGATGAAAATAGTGAACCGTTGCATTTTCACCAACCCAGTGGCGTCTTGCGAGCGGACATTGAAACTGTATTCACCAACTCGCGCCGGCCGGCCAGTGATCGATCCTGTCGCGGTATCCAATCTCAAACCCGGCGGCAAATCGCCGTCCACGATCGAATAATCATGAGGCGCAACATTGTCTTCAGTGCCGAGTTGCGCAGAATACGGCTCATCTTTCAGTCCGACTGCAAGTTTGCCGGAGACGTCAACCTCCGCGCTAGCTATCTTCGAAATACCATCGGCTTTTTCGGTGCCTCCTCCTCCGCACGCAGTAAGGCCAAGCGCCAACACTAGCGCAGGAGCGCCGCGCAGAACACCCTTTGGCCATTGGAGCAAATGACAGAATTGCAGTTGGGAGGGGATATTCATGGGTGATGATACGTAAACAAACTGGAAGAATAATGCAGTTACTGGATCCGCGAGTACTCACTCTGAACTCATGGATATTTTCAATTATCCCTGTGCACCATCCAAAAACTACCAAATACTGATGATCAAACAATTCCAGCTCGCTGGAATGCCGGAATTCGCAAATTCTGGAATGCAGCAAACCGATGTGCTTGCGCCAACAGCATCCGGATTTTATCTAGCTTTCGTTTCTTGCGCCCCCCTTGAGTCGGGGGTATGCACCAATCCACCGAGCTTAAGCCCTCACCCCTTGTAGCAATCCGATGGATGTGGCTTGATGTGGCTAGCGGCGACTGTCAAGCAAGTTGTCGCCTGAGTAGGTGAAGTCAGGCTGGTCTCTTCAGGGTTTCAGGTTCTAATTAGATCAGTGTGCCGAAACGGCCATAGTAGGTCCGATGTAGCGGCGGGCTATCACCACATTATCGATGTACAGGGTCAGGTCATGCGGGGCCGGTGCGACGCCGCCATGGTAAACATCTAGCCATACCTCTTCGATGGCAAGTTTGTCGGTGTCGCGAAAGCGCAAGCCGCCCTGCTCCAGCACCTGGCTGCCATCCACCCAAGCGCGCACGATGCCGTTGCGCTGCCCAGGATCGTTGAGCCGGACGAACTGCTCGACACAGTACCATCGCTCATTGCTGAGCACACCCGACAGTCCTTCGCCCCAGCCGAAGACGGCACCGGAGTTGTCGCTCTGGTCAACATGGTAAGCATAGGACACCAGCCCGCTCAGCCGAGTCACCGTGGGATCGTCGGCGGGCCGGCGCGCGAAGCCGCCGCGCACCGACCAGCCATTGAAACCATCGGGCTTGCGCATGCCCCAGCCCGCTTTGCCATAGGTGCCGGCAATGCCGGGCAGCTTGCCGCCGTCGCCACTGGGGTTCCAATCTTTGGCGAAGCGCAGGTAGTAGCGGAAGTAGAGTTCTTGCGGCTCCGCCTGGCCATGGCGAGCAAAGCGGTAGCGCAGATCCAGGCCCAGGTTCTTGCCGCGACGCATCGTCACCTTGAGCGCACGCCCGAACAGGGACACAAAGCCACCCGCCTTGTCGGCATCGATGCTCTCAGCATCGCCGCGCAAAGTCAGTTCGCCGAAGCGCGCCAACCAGGCCGACTCCTCAAAACCAGCGGTGAACAAGACATCGGGATGGCCCTCCAGTCCGCGGTCGGCCGGTGCTGCGGCCGCCAAGCCTTGCCGGGGTTCATGGGCCTCGGAAAATGCAGGCTTAAGCGCGAAGCTACCAATGGTTTGGGCCGAGGCGCCGTACTGCTTGTCGCTACTCAGCAAGAGCGCGGCCGATTCGATCTCGGCCAGGTTCTTCGGCAGTTCGAAGCGCAGCAGCACACTGCGGTCACCACCGGTCTTGAGCTCCGCACGGCGCCCGAGGCTGCTCAGCGAGCTGCAATCCAGGAAGGTGTCGGCCGCGGGCGTTAAACGCAGGCGGCTCCCACCCTTGAGCGTCACCTTGAGCAGGGGGCGGGCCGTTATATCACTGGATTCACGGCTATGAAATTCGATAACATCGCTGCCGGCCGCGGACTGGCCTACGCTGCGCAGCACGACGATATGGGGGAGGCGCGGTTGCGCCTGCCAGGCACGCAGCAGCGGCGTCAGATCCATCTCGACAAAGGGCCTACCTTGGCCGCGCGCCACGTCCATGGTTGAGAACGGACGCTGGCCGTGCGGCTGCCCCTTGGCATCGACCCAATCACCGCCGCGCTGGCGCCAGGCCATCGGCCCCATGCCGAGGTAGTTGGCACAGGTCGGGCCCACCGATCCATCGCCTAGTTCGAAGCCCTCCGGCATGGCGCCCGCGCTCAGCGTCGATGCCAGACCGATCAGCAAGGCCAGGCATCGCACCGCGACCCAACGGAATGACCCAGCCATGCTCAACCCCTCCGCAGATTGCCGAGCAGGCGGGCACGCCAGCGCAGGCGCGTGTGGTCCCAGGGCGAGAAGCGCGGCAGCTGAAGACGATCGCTGCGGCCCGAGGCAGCCCCCCAGGCGGTGCTGACAGCCGTCTCGAAACCCAGCTCTTTGACGATGTCGACACTCTCGGGCGAATAGTCGCGACCCGGCTTGCCATTGGGGTAGGCAAACAGCGACACCGGTTCGCGCAACAGATCCTCCAGATAGCGCTTGCTGTCACCGATCTCGCGGCGGGCCTGGGTCCTGTCGAGCGTCGCCAATATTGGGTGCGAGCAGGTATGAGCGCCGATCTGCATGCCGGCCTGGCGCAATTCACGGACTTGGCTGTCGTCCATCATCAGGCGCAGCGACTCGGGCACGCCTACCCTGCGCTCGAGTTCACAGGCCAGCGAGAGGCGCTCATCCATCGGTCGGTACTTGATCGCGGTCAGGATGGTCTCGATGGCCGCGCGGCGGCTGTCCGGTCCGGCCAGCGCAAAGCTGGCGCCCTCCTTCCCTAGCAGTTCGCGGCAGTCCAACATGCCATCCGGGGCGCGCCGGATGGCCTCGATCACACGATCATTCCACATTCGCCCGCTATCCAGGAAGCCGGTGGCGATGAAGAAGGTGGCACTGAGCCCATGCTTTTGCAGAATGGGCAGGGCCACCGAGCGGTTGTCCTCGTAACCATCGTCGAAGGTGATCGCGCAGGCCCGCGCCGGCAAGCTGCCGCTAGCCAGCCGGGCGGCGGCCTCGTCCAGCGGCAGCACCTCGGCCCAGCCCTTCAGCCAGGAGCAGATCTCATTGAAGCGCGTTGCGTCAACTTCCCCCGGAAAGATCGAATCCCGCGCCGGCAGCACCCGGTGAAAGATCAGGATAGACAGCCGTGCCCGCACGCCTGGCGGCGACAGCATCGTGAACGCGGTTTTCATTACCAAGTCTGAGCCCTCTTTATCGCTGCGGTGCGGATCTGGCTGACCGGCGCGCCAGCGCCAAGGGCTCCCTGCTTGTCGGTCTGCCAGCGCTTGGCCTTCATCCACACATAGCTGGTCGACAAAATGACGGCGATGTTGTACGGGAGATCGAAATAGGCCAAGCTAAGAAACGCACCTCCGACTAAGTAGCCGGCTATGGAGACCTGACACATGCCGGCCAGATGGTAAAGCCAACTCAGCTCCGGCTCATCCTTGGCCTGCTTGCGTATCGCCGCGCCCATTTTCCAAAGAAAAATCCACAGCAGCAGGAACAACATCAGTCCGCCCCAGCCATGCTCACCCAACACAGAAAAGTAAATGCTATGGGCCGCCCTTGGCACCGTCGGGTCAGGTGCATAGAGACTGAAAAGCTCGGACGTCGCTGTTTGAAATCCGGCGCCGAGAGGGCGGTCATTGGCGAGATTGAAGGCAAACCACCAAGCGTTGATGCGCCCCAGTGCCGAACCGTCCTCTTCATAGGTTTTGATGGTATTCATCCGAGTCGACCAGGATTCCGGCATGAAGCTCAACAACAGAAAACCGGCCAACAGCAGCACGGCGGCCATCGCGAACTTCTTGTCCGAGCGGGTCCACAGCACCAGGCCCATCGCCGCGATGGCCAGCAAGGCACCGCGCGACTGACTGCCCAGCGCTGCGATCGCGCACAGGCCAATCAGCACCAACAAGCCCAGCCGGAGGCGCTTGCCGGTGGCCACCATGCGCAGGTAGTTGATCAGCGGGATCGTCATCACCAGCGCCAGCGCCAGCTCGTTATTGCCTTCGATAAAACCGCCCGGAGGGCCCCAGACCCGTTCGCCGCCGCCGCTTCGGATCGTGAATAGCCCACCCTTTAAGCCGTAGAAACCGATTGACATCGCATTGACCCAGATGAACAGCTCGATGTGCTTGCGTTCGCGCAGCGCAGCAGCTGCGATCAACGTCATCAACTGTATCTTCATCACCTTCTTCAGATAGTCTAGGGAAGGATCGAAGTGCACAGAGAAGGCCGTGGTCAGACACATCCAGAAGATAAACACGCACAACACCTTGATCGGCGGCGTGAAGTCCAACTTCAGCTTGTCGCGGTTCACCAGTACGGAAACCAGGGTGACGCCCGCCGCGATCGCAGCGAAGGGCATATTTTGAGCGAAACCGAAGGCCAGCTTATGCGGGTTCATGATGCTGACCCAGGTCCACAGCAGCACACCGACCCAGGTGTGGCGGAAGGCATATGGCAGGGCAGCCAGGAAGACGGCCAGCAGGGCAATATCACGCATCGGCGGTCCTCTCGGCCTGCTGTTCGGGCTTGACCCGGCTGACCACATAGCGGAACTTACCCGAGGCCTCGGCCGGGATCTCGTCCACGCAGTCGACCCGCACCCGTACATCGGCGCCGAGGCGACGCTGGAAGGCTTGCTGGATCTGTGCGATCAGCCCCTGGTCAAAGCCGGCGCCTGGCACCACTTGCACCACGGTCTCGTCCAGGCTCAGCTGCTCGATGCGAAAGCGCTGTACGGTCGGCAGATCGCGCAACACATAGATCAGCGCCAGGCCATGCATCACGGTGCCGTCCTTGGCGTAGACGAAGTCGGTCGTGCGGCCCTGCACCTCCTCCAGGACCGGCAGGCCGCGGCCGCATGCGCAGGCCTGCTGACCCAGGCGGCCGACATCGCCGGTACGGTAGCGGATGAAAGGGAAGTCCGCCGTGGCCATATGGGTGACAACGATCTCGCCGAGCTCACCGGCGCCGGCCGGCGTGCCATCGGCGCGGACGATTTCGACGACGATGTCCTCGGCGCTGATATGCAGCTTGCCGCTGGGGCATTGATGGGCGATGAAGCCCGCGTCGCGGGCACCGTAGCCATTGGCCACCGGGCAGGCAAAAGCCCGCTCTAGGGTCTGGCGCTGGTCATCGTAGAGGCGCTCGGAGGTCACGAACACGACCTTGATGCCCAATCCGCCGAGCGCGATACCGCGCTTGTCCGCATGGGCGGCGATCAGGGACAGGCTGGACGGATAGCCGAACAGCATCGCCGGCCGCTTGCTCACGATCTCGGCGACAAATCGATCCAAATTGCCCTCGGACATCTCGAAGGCAGGCAGCAGGCTGCTGCGCATCACCGCGTCACGCAACTGCCGCACCCGGTCCTGCGCACCGAGCTCGACCGGGCTGCCCCAGACCACCAGCTCGGGGTCGCCGATGTCCACGCCCCACCAGCGGGTGGCCCGCCACTTGGCGCCGACATCATGGCTTTTGCGCGCCTTGCCCATGAAGAAGATCAGCGGCTCGCCGGAAGAGCCCCCGGTGTTGTAGCGCGTCAGTGGCCCATGGCCTTCGGCCTTCAGCGCTTCGGTATGGCGGCGAATCAGAGTCTTGTCCAGCAGCGGCAGGTGGGCCAGCTCGGCCACCGAGCTCAGGCCTTGCGGATCGAAACCATGGGCCTCGAACAACGACCGGTAGTAGGGGACGCTGCGGCCGACCTGACTCAGGAAGGCCCGCAGCCGGTTCAGTTGCTCGTCCGTCAGCGCTGCCGGGCTCAGCCACTGGCTGCGCTCCAGGCGTTTTCGCACGGCGACGCTCGCATGGCCCTTGACCACCTCATGCAGCGGGAAAAGCAGGTGTGAGCACAAAGCGGTGTAGAGGCTACTCAAGATATCGTTTCTCGCGAATTGATGGCGCGTCGGTAGGCGTCCAGCCACAGCGGCCGGACCTGCGGCCAGGCGTAGCGCTGCGCCTGCAGCAGGGCCGCAGCACTCAGCTTCTGCGCCAATTCACGGCCGGCCAGCAGGCGCAGCACGCTGTCAGCCATGCGCCGGTGGTCGCCGATAGGCACAAGCAAACCGGTCTGGCCATCTTCCAGCAGATCGGGTATGCCACCGGCGTTGGTGCTGACCATCGGAACACCGCTGGCAAAGGCCTCCAAGATCGAGATCGGCATATTGTCGACGGTGCTGGCATTCAGGGCGCAATCGGCCTGCGCATACCAACGCGGCATGCCAGCATTGTCAACCCGGCCGACAAACTCGACCGATTCACCCAGGCTCAGCTGAGCCGCCAACCCCAGCAGCTCGGCACGCTGCGGCCCTTCACCGGCGACGACCAGGGTGGCCAGCGGATACCGATCACGCACCAACGCAAAGGCGCGAATCGCAGTGGCGTTATCGTAGATGGCCTCGAGATTGCGCGCCACCAGCAAGCACGGCGCCGAGCCGAAATCGCGCTGCGGCCGTGCTTCAAAGCGCGACAGATCGACGATATTGGGGATGATCTCGGCCGTCAGCCCATGCTTGGCAAAGACGCGTTGCAAAAAGGCCGAGGGCGTGACTCGCAGCGTCGCCTGCCCCAGCAGCCGGCGCACATGAGCCGGCCCCTGGCTGAAGAACTCGTCGGCCAGGCCACCCCGATAGTTGATGATGAAAGGAACGCCTCGGCGACGCGCCATATATGCCACCGGCAGAACAAACAGATGCCAGGCCCAGCCGGAATTGGCCAAGATGTGAACGACCGCCGCCTCGCGCAGTTGGCGGCGCGCCTGCAGCAGATAGGGCAGCAGGCGCACCAGGGCCCGCACGACCGGCAGCTTACCGGCAAAGGAAGGCCTATAGGGCGCATTGGTGCGCAACAGCCGCACGTCCAGGCCTTCGGCGCGCAGCAGGCGCAGCAGCTGCTCACACTGATTGGCCATGCCACCGGCCGGTGGTGGCAGCGGCCCGACGATCAGGATGGGACCTGTCGGCGCGCCAGTGGCCTGCCCCCGGATGCGCATCTTGCCCAGTTTGCGCAAGCGCCCATGGCTGACAAGGAACAGCAGCAGCGCCGCCGGCATCAGCCAGGCCAGTAGCAGTAGGCGCTGTTGCAATTGCTGCAAGCGGGCTATTGGCTCCGGCGGGCTGCCATTGCTCGGGATCGCGAGCTGAGGCTGCAGGCCTAGGCTGATCGCTGCCAGCTGCTCGGCATGCACGGAGATCCGACCCAGCGCATGAACCACTGGCTGCCGGTCATAACTCAATCCATTGTTGCCCAGCCACAGATACCACTGGCCGACGCCGCGTTGGAAATAGTCCCAGGCCTTGGCTTCGATGACAAAGCCCGGCCGCGCCGCTTCATGCAGCGCATGCAAGCGCAACGCCGGGTCGCGACGCAGCAGCGCAGCACGGAACTCCAACGCCGAAAGCGGTACACCGTCTTCACCAAGGCTGAAGTAGTAGTTATTGAAGACGTCCAGCAACTGCCAGCGACTGGCTTGGCGGTTCCAGATCTCGGCGAACACATGACCGTGGCCGCCATAGCCATCGAAAGAGAAGGCCCAAGAGCGGCTGAAAAGGCCGGCCGCATAAGCCAGGGCCTCAAAGGTCTGGACAAAATCGGCGCAATAACCATCGCCCTGCTCGACGATGCGGCGGTAGGTGGTCTGCAGGTCTGCCTGGATCGCCCCGCCATTGAGTTTTGAGCTACTGCCCAGCAAGTGCTGGCTGATCAGGCGAGCGCGCGCCCAATCGTCGGCTGCCGTGGCAACGCCCAGCGATTCGACAAGCCTCACCATCTCGGGCGTTGCCGCAGCCTTTTCGCTCAGAAATGCCGGCGGCACGGCCGCTGGCGTCCAGGGCTTCAGCGGGTCGAACTGCGTGTTCAGCAGCCAAGCATTGCGCAGGCGCACCAATTCGGTGGCGCTACCCAGGTAAGGTGCGATCAGGCCAAGGCCGACCAGCAAGGCCAGCAAACTCAGGCGCCAACACCAGCGCCAGCCCGACGCCGATGACTGCTGAGTCACCAGCTAAGCCCTTCCAGCTTGGCCTTGAAGGAGCCGGGATTAGGCACCCGCACCAGGTCAAGCACATAGTGCTGAGGACCGGCCAATTCGGCCACGGCTCTAGCGATCTCGGCGCCGGACAGCCCCATGACCAAGAGCTCAGAGTCCTGCACCACCTCGGCCAGATCGGCCTTGAGCATCTCGCCGATATGCGGCAAGTGTTTTTGCACAAAGCTGCGGTTGGCGCCCAGCAGGCTCGCGAGATGTACCTCAGGGTCATAGACAGAGAGCTGCATGCCCTTGCCGATCAGTTGCTCGGCCAGGGTCACCAGCGGGCTTTCGCGCAAGTCGTCGGTGCCAGTCTTGAAAGACAGGCCGATGAATCCGACCTTGCGTTTGCCCTGGGCCAGCAGCTTGTTGAGCGCCTGGTCCAGATGCTGGCGGTTGGACGGCAGGATGCCGGCCAGCATCGGCAGCTCGAGATCATGGGTCTTGGCAAGATAGGTGGTGGCGCGCAGATCCTTGGGCAAGCAGGAGCCGCCGAAGGCAAAGCCCGGGCGCAGATAGGCGCGCGAGATGTTTAGCTGCGTGTCTTGGCAGACCAAGTCCATCACCTCGAAAGGGTCGACACCGAGCGCATCGCAGAGCCGGGCGGTCTCGTTTGCGAAGGTGATCTTCAGCGCATGGAAGTTGTTGCAGCTGTACTTCATCATCTCGGCCGAGCGCACCGAGGTCTTGATGAACTTGCAGGGCAGATGGCCGAACAAAGCCTGCAGGCGCTCAATGGGATAGTCGTGGTTAGCACCGATGATGGTGAACGGCGGCTTGTCGTAATCGCGGATCGAGCTGCCCTCGCGCAGGAACTCGGGCTGGAAGCAGAGGTGGAAATCGACCCCGTCCTTCTTGCCCGAGGCGCGCTCAATGATGGGCCGCAGCACAGCCTCGACCGTGCCCGGCACAAGGGTAGAGCGGAACACCACCACATGGACGGCACTCTTTTTTGCCAGCGCTAGGCCGATTTGCTCGGCCAGGCGCAGCACCGCGCCCTGGTCCTGGCTGCCGTTGGCGGCTGACGGAGTGCCCACGCAGACCAGCGAAATCTCGGTCTCCTGCACCGCCTGCATGGCATCCGTGGTGACGCTGACATGGCCGCTGGCGGCGACCTGCGCCATCAACTCGACCATGCCCTCCTCGACCACCGGTGTCTTGCCGCTCTTGATCAACTCCAGCTTGGCCTGCTCGATGTCGACACCGACCACATCGTGGCCGTCTCTTGACAGGCAGGCAAGCGACACCGCGCCGACATAACCCAAACCAAATATGCTGATCTTCATACGATTCCTACCTGTTTTTTTGATGATACGTTGTCGCGTACCTGGGCAATTATCTTGTCCAGTCGCTCCATCGAGCGCGGCCACGCATGATGGCTGAGCATGCGGGCGCGGCCGGCGGCCGACAGCCGCTCGCGCTCTGCCGGATTTTCAACAATGCGCAACACCGCGTCGGCACATTGCTGCGGCGTGTCAGCCACCAGCAAATGCGCCTCGGCCTCGGCGTCGACGCCGCCGGCGGCGATGCTGCTGGTCACCACCGGCACGCCCATCGCCATCGCTTCGAGAATCTTATTCTGGGTGCCGCGAGCTATTGCCAGCGGCGCCACCATCAGCGCCGAGCCGCGCACATAGGGTTGCACATGCGGCACCGAGCCGGTCACCGTCACCCCGTCGATCTCGCCCAGCTTGCGCATGGCCAGCGACGGGTCGGCCCCGACGATGGTCAGCTTCATCTGCGGCCGCCGGGCCTTGATCAGCGGCCAAGTCTCGACGCAGAAGCGCGCCATGCACTCCTGGTTGGGGTAGTAGTCCATGCGACCGATGAAGCTGATTGTGTCCGGGTCATAGGCCGAGCCATCGGGGCTAAAGTAGTCGGCATCGACACCATTGGGGAACCAGTCGGTGCGCGCGCCGGTGCCATAGCTATTGAGGGTTTCCCATTCGGCCCGGGTGGTAGCCGTGCAGAGATCAAAGCGCCTCGCCAAGCGCTTCTCGGCCGCCAGCATCTTGTAGCCTTCGAGCCGGTAGCCCAGGGACAGCGGAAAAGGCTTGGCGTCCGCATACTCCAGCCATTTTTGCGAGTCCATATCACCGAAGTCCAGGATCTTCGGGATATGGTCCACATGCTCGACATATTGAGCCACCGAGGAGCAGTGGACAAAGATCAAGTCGTAGCGCTCGCTGACCAGCAAGCCGTCGATCTTGCGGCGCAGCTCCGGCGAGTAAAAGAAACCCATCGACGAAGGCGTGCGCAGCGGCAGGCGCGCCACCATGCGCAGCGCCTGCACAGGGTTGTGCACGCGAGCCATATGGAATGCTTCGCAATACGGCGCGATGCCCTCCCCTTCCACACCTTCATCGTCGGCGCGGACCAGCGAACAGACGGTTATCTTGTGCCCGGCCGCGCTCAGGTGCCGAATCATATTGAAGGGGCGGATCTTGCCGCCGCGCTTGGGCGGGAACGGGAAGCGGTGGCAGATATAGAGAATTTTCATAGCTTCGGGGGCTCAGGCGAGATAGGACTTCAGCTCCAGCGCCACATCGTCGCTGCTGCGCCCGTCCAAGTAGACCCGGCTCCAGATTTCCAGATTCATCAGCGACAGCAAGGCGTCGGTGCCGTCCATGCGATTGGCTTCGTGGTCGGCGATCAGACCGGACACCACGGCCGGCACAAAAAGACCGCGCGCTTTCACCACCTCGGAGCTGAGCAAGCGGCGCAGCAAAGGCGCCAGTTCGCGCTTCAGCCAGGCGCCCATCGGCGTGCCAAAGCCGCGTTTCTTGCGGTTCAAAATATCATCGGGCAGCACATCGCTGAGTGCTTGCTTGAGCACATGCTTGAGCCGGCCGTCGCGGATCTTGATGGCAGAAGGCATGGACGCGGCCAACTCCAGCAGCTCGTGATCAAGGAAGGGCACGCGGCATTCCAAGGACACCGCCATGCTCATCTTGTCGGTCAGCATCAGCAAGTCATCCGGCAGCTGGGTCTCGGCGTCGACCGCCAGCATGCGGTTGAGCTCGTCCTCATGGCCGGCGTCGGCGAAGGCCTGAGCCAGCGGATGCTGGCCACAGCCTTGCTCGCCCAGCATCAGCTTGGCGATCAGATCCTGGCCCAGCACCTGCAAATAGCTGGTGTAGCGGGCG
This sequence comes from Roseateles oligotrophus, assembly GCF_025717515.1. Taxonomy (GTDB): domain Bacteria; phylum Pseudomonadota; class Gammaproteobacteria; order Burkholderiales; family Burkholderiaceae_C; genus Paucibacter_A; species Paucibacter_A oligotrophus. The sequence continues at coordinate 73,030 of NZ_JAJIRN010000005.1, read as the reverse complement.
TCGGGCGCCATGCCCGCCGAGGCGACAAAGCCCTTGGCCAGCCGCAAGGTATTGAGCAGGCCGGAATGGCGGTCGGCCGGCAAGCGGTCGGCGGCGAAACCGACGGCGGACTGCAACCAGCCCGGCAGCGCCTGAAAGCGTCGCGCGTAATGACCGCCCATATAGCGGCGGTAGCCTCCGAACAGCTCGTCGCCGCCGACGCCCGACAGGATCACTTTCACATCCTGCCGCGCGAACTGTGAGACCAGATAGGTGGTAATGAAGGCGGTGTCGGCCAGCGGCTCGTCCATATGCCAGAGCAGTTGCGGCAAGAGGCCAACCACATCGGGCTTGACCAGGATTTCCCGGTGCTGGGTACCGAACAGCTTGGAGACCTGACGCGCATAGGGCAGCTCGTTATAGAGCGCCTCGGCCTCGCCACCCTCGAAACCGATCGCATAGGTGCGAATCGGTGCCGACGAAGTGCGCGCCATATAGGCCACCACCGCGCTCGAATCGACGCCGCCAGACAAGAAGGCGCCGATCGGCACATCGCTGACCATCTGCATACTGACTGCACGTTGCAGGCTGGTTCGCACCTGGTCTATCCACTGCGCCTCGTTCCAGTCATGGCGTATCGTCGGCGCGATGCGCCAGTAACGCCATTCACGAATCTTGCCATTCTCGACCGCCAATAGCGTCGCCGGTGGCAATTTTCGTATGCCTTTGAAAATACAGCCGGGCGCGGCCACATAGCCGAGTTGCAAATAGCTGGCCACCACGGTGGGGTCGAGGGCTGCGGTCACACCGGGCAAGGCCAGCAAGGCCTTGGCCTCGGTGGCAAAGGCCAGGCGCTGGCCGTCTTGCATCACATAGAGCGGCTTGACGCCGACGCGGTCGCGCCCGATCAGCAGACGCCGGCGCCGTGCGTCCCAGAGCGCGAAGTCGAACATGCCGTTCAAGCGCAGCACGAAGTCGTCACCCTCTGCGTCGTAAAGGTGCAGCAACACCTCGCTGTCCGAGCCGGTCTTGAATTGATAGCCCTTGGCCTGCAACTCGGCACGTAACTCGCGGTAGTTGTAGATCTCGCCGTTGCAGACCAGCCAGAGGCTGCCGTCCCGGTTCGACAGCGGCTGGTGGCCGCCGGCCAAGTCAATGATGGACAAGCGCCGCATCGCAATGCCGCAGTCGCCATCAATATGCTGACCCTCGTCATCGGGCCCTCGATGCTGAGTGATATTGCCCATCAGGCTCAAATGCGCCGACTCGACCGGAGCGCCGTCCAAGCGATAAATACCGTGTATGCCACACATAGGAATCTGGGCCTCAGGAAGAAGTGGGAAGCGTGCGCCCAAAGTGGCTCAGCGCCCGGCGGTAAACCTCCCTGTAGCGCGCAACGCTGCTGGCCCAGGTGCGCTCGGACTCGACAAAGCGGCGCGCCTGCGCCGCAATCACCGGCCAGCTCTCGCGCCGCGCCAGCAAGTCATTGATGGCGCGGACCAGAGCGTCAACATCGCCGGCCTTGAACAAATGGCCGGTCTCGCCGTGACGCACCAGTTCCTTGTGCCCACCGACATCCGATGCCACGAACATGCGGCCCTGTGCCATCGCCTCCAGCGGCTTCAGAGGCGTGACCATTTCGGTCAAGCGAATTGGCAAACGGGGATAGGCCAGCACATCGATCAGCTCGTAATAGCGCTGCACATCGGCATGCGGCACCCGACCGGTGAAAATCACCTGTCGCTGCAAGCCGAGCCGCTGCGCCTGGGCCTTCAGCGCATCTTCCTGCGGCCCCCCGCCCACCAGCAGGACGCGCAGCTGCGGGTGACCCGCCAGCAGCTTAGCGCTGGCATCGAGCAGCAAATGCAGGCCCTCGTAGCCATAGAACGAGCCGGCAAAACCGAGCACCGTCGCTCCGTCTAGGCCCAACTGAGTACGCAGCGCGGGGTCGGGCGTGACGCCAAACTGGAACAGCTCGGCGTCGACCGCATTGGGGATCACGGTGATGCGGTCGGCGGCGATGCCACGGGAGCAAATATCGCCGCGCAGACCCTCGCAAATCGTCGTGATCTGATCGGCTTGCGCTAGCGCAAAACTCTCCAAAGCCCTGGAAACGCGGTAGCGCAGGCTGCCTTCGGTGGTGGTGCCATGGTCGACCGCCGCGTCCTCCCAGGAGGCGCGCATCTCGTACACCACTGGGATGCGTAGCCGCCGGCCGACCCATAAGCTGGGCAAGGCATTGAGCATGGGGGAATGCACGTGAATCAGGTCTGGACTTTCGGCCAGCACCAACTCACGCAGTCGTATTGCTGTCAGTTGCATCTGCTGTATCAGACCAGTACCAGGCTTGCTGGGCGTGCGATGAAAATGCCACCCGCCAGCTTCCTCAGCCTGCGCCGGGCCGTGACCTTGCTTGGGTGACGTAAGCTGAAAAGTCGTCCAGCCCAACGCGCGCTGTTCGCGCAGAATCGAGGCGGTGCGGAAGCTATAGCCGCTGTGCAAGGGAAGTGAGTGGTCAAGCACATGAACAATGCGTAGGCTCATATCGAAGCCACCGCTTCCGCGGAGCGAGCCGCTTGGCTCAATGTGCTGTTGTCGCCATCCACCACCTGGCGCAGGAAGGCCTCGAACATCAGCAGGGTCCAGAGCGGCGCGCTGTAGTCGCTGGCGCCGCTTTGATGCGCGTCGACCAGGTGACGCAGATAGACCGGGTTGAACCAACCCGTGGACGCCAGGCGTTCGCCCAGAATTGCATCACGCACACGCTGCTTCAAGGGCCCGCGGAACCAGCGCGCCAAGGGCACGGAAAAGCCCATTTTGGGTCGGTACAAGATGTCGTCCGAGAGCATCGGCTCCATTGCTTTTTTCAGCAGGTACTTGCCTTCTTGCCCCTTGACCTTGAGGTTAGACGGCAACGTAGCCAACCATTCGACCAACTCGTGATCCATCAGCGGCTCACGCACCTCAAGCGAATGGGCCATGCTGGCGCGGTCGACCTTGGTGTTGATGTCGCCGACCAGATAGGTCTTGATATCCAAATACTGAATCAAGGCCAAGGGGTCATCGGTACCCGCCTTGGCGGCGTGGCGATTGAACACCTGCTGGGCATCGTAGCCGGCCAACTCGGACTTGAACTTGGGGCTGAAGAGTTGCGCCCGCATAGGGCCGCGCAGGATCGAGACGGAATGAAAGTAGGCCTCGACCGAACTGCGTGCAATACCTTCGAACGTGGTCTTGGCACGGAACATGCGTGGCGCCCAGTCGGCCTTGGGATAGAACCGTCCCAGCGTGCCAAAGACCGGCTTGCGCAGCCCTTCGGGCACTGCCGAACGCATGCGCTCTTCCATCAGGTGCATGCGGTAGCGGCGGTAGCCCCCAAAGGTCTCGTCGCCGCCATCACCCGACAAAGCCACCGTGACATGCTTGCGCGCCAATTGGCAGACGCGGTAAGTGGGGATGGCCGAGCTGTCGGCATAGGGCTCGTCGTAGAGGCGAGCCAACATATCAATCAAATCGAAGTCGTCGCTCTTGACGATCTCCAGCCGGTGATTGGTTTTGTAGCGATCGGCCACGGTTTGAGCAAATGCCGACTCATTGAACGATGGGTCATCAAAACCTATGGAACAGGTATTGACGGGCTCCTTCGACATACCGGCCATCACCGCGACAACGGCGCTCGAATCCACCCCACCGGACAAGAAGGCGCCCAGCGGCACCTCGGCAACCATGCGCAGCCGCACCGATTCTTTCACGCGTGCTTGAAGCTCGGCACAAGCGTCTTGCTCGTTGACCTTGTTGTCAAGCGTAAAGCGCACATCCCAGAACTGCTTGGGCTCAGGGATAGGCTCGCCACGGCGAATGCACAGGCTGTGCCCCGGCGCGAGCTTCTTCGCCTGCTTGAAAATGCAGCGCGGTTCAGCCACATAACCGAGCGAGAAGTATTCTTCCACCGCATGCGGATCGATTTCACGCTTCATGCCGCCACGGCCATCGTCGTAGGCAAGCAAGGACTTTAGCTCCGAGCCGAACAGCAGCAGGCCGTCATCCAGCAGCGACCAATACATCGGCTTGACGCCGAGCCGGTCACGCGCCATGAACAGGGTCTGCTTGTTGCGGTCCCACAGCGTGAAGGCGAACATGCCGCGCAGGCGTTGCACGCAGGCCTCGCCCCAAGCTTCCCAGGCGTGAACGATGACTTCGGTGTCGCTCTTGGTGCGGAAAACATGGCCCAGCGCCTCCAACTCGGGCACCAGGGACTGGAAGTTGTAGATCTCACCGTTGAAGACAATCACGACCGAGTGATCCTCATTGAACAGCGGCTGCTGGCCGGTGGCAATGTCGATGATGGACAAACGCCTGTGACCCAAGCCCACACCGGGCTCGAGATGCAGGCTGCCTTCGTCGGGGCCGCGGTGCAGCTGCGAGTCGTTCATGCGCTGCAAGACCTCGCGACTCAGTTCGCGCTCGCCGCGGGTGTCAAAAATTCCGGTTATTCCGCACATAGCTTCAGTGATGACCTAGATTGCTACTTTGAACGCTCAACTTGAACGCCTTCCTTGGCCGCGACTCGGGCCGGCCGACGTTGATTCAATTGTTGGTCGTACAGATTTTGATAGGTGCGGATCATCGCAGGCAAACTGAACCTGGCTTCAACCCGCGCCCTGCCCTGCTCGCCCATTTTGCGTGCAGCGTCGGGATCTGAAGCCAAGAAAAGCAAGGCTTGCGCCATCGCCTCGGGTGCCGCGGCGGGCACCAGCAGCCCTGTCTGCCCTTGCACGATCAACTCCGCGTTGCCGCCCACCTCGGTCGCCAAGACCGGCAAAGCGCTGGCCATCGCCTCCAGGATGGTATTGGAGATGCCCTCGGCCAATGAAGGCAAGGCATAGCAGTGCAGTGTTCGCATGATTTGGGGTACATCGGTCCGCTCACCCGGCAACCAAGCCAGATCGGCGAGCCCCGCCTCGGCCAGCAGCGTTTGCGCCTGAGCACGCAGCGGACCCTCGCCCACCATCACCAAACGCAGCCGCTCACGCAGGGCTGGGGCTTGGCGCTGCGCCGAGAGGAAGGCCTGCGCCAGCATCAGCTGATCCTTGACCGTCGACATGCGGCCGACGGTGCCGACCAGCCAATGCTGTGCCGGATCAAACGGACAGCCGGGCAAACGCTCGGGGCCCGCCGCGCCCGGGGCAAAACGAGCCGTGTCCACGCCGTTGCAGGCTTGGGTGATTTGCGCGGGCGGCACATGGACCGCGTCTTGTAGATAGGCGCCCAAATCACTCGACAAGGCGACATAGTGATGGACAAAGGGACGGTACACGCGGCGCACCCGCTGCAGCTTGCGGTTGGAGCCATCAAGATCGCCCATATCGCGGCCGTGCTCGCCGTGTATGCGCACCGGCACCCCGGCCGCCCAAGCAGGCATCTGCACCTCCAGCGCGGCCAAATTGCGGCTGTGCACGATGGCCGGGCGCAAGCGCTTGAACAATTGATACAGACGCGGATACAACCAAACCCCGTGGCCCGGCGGCTTGTTCAGCGCGATGAATTCAACATCGTCGCGAGCAATACGCAGCCGAAAGTCCGTCACCTCGGTCAATGCCAGCACCACATGCCGATAAACGTCGGCCGGCATATGGTTGATCAAATTGACCACCCCGTTCTCTAGGCCACCGGTGTCGAAGCGGTACACCACATGGAGTACCAGAGGGCGCGAATCGGTCGTCATGGCTGGCTGGCGGGCACGCTAGAGGACATTGCAGGCATTGCCGCTGCGGCCGGCGCCACCGTTCCGGCTCGGGCCGCCTCGCGGGTGCTGCGCAGCCATGCGTCTAGGCTGGTCCAGTTGTCTTGCAAGAAGGAAGTCAACAGCGCCTCACCGCCCAGCTTATCGGCGTAGAACACCAACATCGCAGCATCATCGCCCCGCCCAATCAAGCGATAGAAGGCGCCATAAGCCTTGGCCTGCCATTCACTGATCATCGGGCGCCCGTTAATCCAATAAATCCTCCAAACCTTGAGTCGATCATTGACCGAACTTTCATCGCCCAAACTGGCTCCGCCCGAGTGACGCAACTCGGCGGCTTGCATAGGCAAAGCCACACCGTTCACCAACTGGCTGCGATGCTCTTGACCGACCAAGGCCCAAACAAGATCATTGGACTTGACCAACTCATGGGTGGAGCTGATCAACTTGCGTTGATAGTTCTGCTGGCGGAAGTACGCCACATACAGACCTACCGGGCTGGCCTGGACAAGCGAGCTATCTGCGGCGACCCGTTGAAAACTACCCTGCCACTCGGCACTTGGGTTTTCAATCACCGGCTTGAATTTCGGCGTGACGGTAGCCCCGACCTGCCAAGAGCCATTGCCCATCAACGGCGCAGCCAAGGAAAATTCGGCCGGACCATCAGACAACAATAGTGACCTGAGCGCCAGATGCGGCGTCAGCAAAACAAGCAGGATTGCGGCCCAAGAGAACAGCCAAGCCGGCACACCCCAGGCCGACAAGGCCAAAGTGGCGGCATCAACAGCCTGTGGCGGCTCAGCATCCGGCTCGGACCAGCGCGCGCCAATCATGAACATCATCATCATGACGATACCGAAAAACACCCAGCCATAAACGAGGTGATCGGCGCCGGTGGCAATTTTGTTACCCGAGAAATGCCCCAACATAACAATGATGTAGGCACGCACCCAGTTGGCCACCAAGGGCAAGACGAAAGCGACGCCGACAAATATCCAGCGGCGCGTCAAGGACCGGTAATTCAGATAGGCGAACAAGGTGCCCACCATGACCGAGGCCATCAAATAGCGAATCCCGCTGCAGGCCTCGACCACCGACCAATTACCGCTCGGTATAACGAATTGCTGGCCTTCACGGAACACCGGAATGCCGCTGGAGCGAACGGCGGCAACGGTGAAATCGGCCGTCCATTCCATCAATTTCGGCGTCATGAACTCACCGATGGGTACGGCAAAGAACAAGAAACCCAAGGGGAAGGCAATCGCCTTCGCCACGGGCCACCCGAGCGCGGCCGGCACCACCAAAACCAGCATCGCTGTCAGGGCCAGTTGCGTGGCCGCATTGACGGCCGCCAAATCGCCAAGCAGCCATAAAAAAGCCATCGCCAACAGGGGCAACAAAAACCAGGGTGATGGGCTTGGGCTGAGCGTGGCCAAGACGGCTCGCTGACGCCAGATCAGCCACAAGCTGATCGGCGGCACCACAAACGCATGTGCAAAGGTCTCGGAGCGATTCCATATATCGACCATCGCCAGACCGGTCTGCCGATAAAGAAAAAGAGTCGCGAGCAGTGCCAGGAAAAAACCAGGCAATGCGGTCTTCCAAGACTTTGGCAAACTCATACGCGCATTCATTGTTGAGTGCAGTCGCATATGCTCAGCCCAGATTGCGCACAATCATCGGGCCCAGCCAATTGGCCACACCGATGGGGAGCTTGCGCCAAGTTTTGATCAAGAGCTGGTACTTGGCGTTGGCCGGATTGTTCTGCGGCACGGCATCGCGCTTATAGAGGCAGTACTCGTAATGCAGCGGCGTGGGCTCAAAACCCCAGTTCTTCTTGAATGAGTAGGAACCGGTGCCCTGCTTGCTGCGTCCATAGTCAAACACCTTGAGCCCACGGGCGCAGGCGCGGCGCATCAACTCCCAGTACTTGAAGTCGTTCGCGGCCAAGTCGCGGGCGGCTTCTTCGTCACCGGCGTAATAGGGCAAGACCTCGTCGCGGAAGTAGAAACTCAGCACCGAACTGAGTGGCCGGCCCTGCGCATCCGTCACGGTCAAGACCTCGGCATCGGGGCCGAATTCTTCCAGCAGCGCCGCGAAATAACGCTTGGGCATGGCGGGAGTGCCATGTCTGTGGGTATTGCTGGCATAGAGTTCAAAAAACCGACTAACGTCGGAATCGATGTGACTGATCAACTCATTCTTTAGCCCCTTGCGTACCACCGCCCGAGCCTTGCGCGGAATGGCCAGCATATTGGCCTCTTCGTCGGCAAGGATCTCCTTGCGGAAGGTCACGTACAAGTCCTGCGCCGGCCAGTCGGCATGACGCGGCTGAACATTGCGAAACTCCAGGTGATCGACGCCCAGTTGCTTGGCGATGGCTTGCGCCTCTTGCTCAAGCGCTGCGCCGGCCTCCTCCGACTCGGCCGCCACACCGCCATAGACAGCAAATGGCAGCGCCACCAGCGAGTGCCCGAACAGCAAGCTCTTGACCTGCGCCAAAGGCAGGACGCCCTCGATCCGGCCATCGCGTTCGGCGTAAAGGAAAAAACCCCGGTGGCGGAACACCTGCTCGACCATCCGCAGCCAGCCGGCACGGTGAAAGAAAGTGGCCTGCGGGCAAGCCATCACAAAGGCGTCCCAACGCTGGGCTGCGACCGGGTCCTGCGCGCTCAGGCGCTTGATCTGTACAGAGGTCGTCATGCGGGCTCAGGCTGTCGTTGCGGCGGACACGGACGACAAGGCCTCGGCGCGGCGACCCAGAAAAATCTCATCCATCCGGCCCCAGGCGAAGTCACCCAGCAAACGGGCAATGCGGTCATGGGTCCGATCAATATTGACGTAATGCCGAAAACGGGTCTTGCCGTCAATGCCGGCCACACGCGGCTGCTCGCTATCGATTTCCCAGGGGTGGCAATAGAACACCGCCGACTGTTGATCGACGCTATTGACCTTGCCAATCATCCAGCGCGACAAGGCATAGGGCAGCAAGCGGAAATAGCCGCCGCCACTGGACGGCAAATTCTTGTTGAACAGACGCAGCGTCGTCACCGGCACCTCCAGCAAGCCGTCGCGCACCGCATAAGCGAAGCGCGGCGAGTCCGGCATGCCGTAATGGTCATGTTGAATCGGATACACGCTGGAACTGTAGCGATAGCCGGCCTCGAGCAAGGTATCAAAGGCCCACAAATTGCCCGCACCAATCGAGAAACTCGGTGCCCGATAACCCAAGACTTGATGGCCACCGAGATCCTCCAGCAGGTGCTTGGTGCGCACGATGTCTTGCAGAAAATCCTCCGGCGTCAGATCGCTGACGCGTTGATGCCCGTAACCATGGCTGGCCAATTCATGGCCTTGCTCAACGATTCTTCGCACCATTTGTGGATAGCGCTCCGCCACCCATCCGAGGGTAAAGAAGGTCGCCTTGCTGTCCTTTTGCGCCAATAGCGCCAATAGCCTGTCCACATTGCGCTCCACGCGACACTCACACTTATCCCAGTCACCCCGGGCAATATAGGGCGCAAATGCCGAGACCTGGAAATAGTCCTCCACGTCTATGGTCATCGCATTGCGCAGCGGAGGGATGGGGCTTGGCATCAGCATCTGGAAAGCGTGGCGTAATAGGTTATGTCTACGGATTGTTGAGTGCCGACGAGCTGGCGGACGGGCCGACTCACTCTTGCTTGATCGACTCGACCAACTTTTGCATCAACGCCAAGGTTTGCAGATTGATCCGCTCCAACCTCATCAGGCTGGATTCAAGGCGCTGCAGTCGATCACCTTGCTGCCCGAGACTCAGATTAGCCAAGTCATTTGACAAGCTGCTGACCTCCTCTGTGCTCAGTCGCAGACGGGACAAATCATAGCTTTGGTCTTCGCCAGCCGCGGTCAGCATCTCACCGGCTGCACCACTGAGTTTGGTTGGAATAGCGCTTTCTTTGGCAATATCGCTCAGCGCCTCTTCCACATCAAGCAGGCCCAAATGAGTCTTGTTGCCCATGAAGCCGAGCAACAGCAAACGGTCGCAAAGCGAATTGATACGCCGTGGTATGCCTTGGCTGGCTTTGAAAATAGCTGGAAACGCATCGGACGCAAAAGACGGCTTACCCGTACTGCCTGCGCACTTCAAGCGATGTTCGATATAGCGCTGCGTCTCGTCTTCGTCGAGGGGTCCGATATGGCAGGTTGCCGCCACGCGTTGACGAAATTGCTCCATTTCGGGGCGCTGCAAAATGCCGCGAAACTCAGGCTGACCCACCAAAAAGGTCTGCAGCAGGGACTGATTGCTGAACTGGAAGTTTGACAACATGCGCAGTTCTTCGACCGCACGGGAGGTCAAGTTCTGCGCCTCGTCAACAATCAACAGGCAGCGCTTACCCTGACTGGTTTGACTGACGAAAAACGCCTCCAAGGTCATCAAGACCTCGGACTTGGGCAGGTCCTTCACCCGCACACCGAAAGCCGAACCCACCATGCGCAGCGTGTCCTCCGCATCCAACTGAGTCGTGACCAAATTGCCGATCACCACATTGCTGCGGTTCAGACTGTCCAGGAGACCGCGCAGCAAGGTGGTTTTGCCGGCGCCGATTTCGCCGGTAATGACGATGAAACCATCATTGCGCAGCACGCCATAGTCCAAATACGCCTTGGCGCGGCGATGCTGCTTGCTGCCGAAATAGAAATTGGGGTCTGGGCTGAGCTGAAAAGGCTTGCTGCTCAGGCCGTAAAACGCTTCATACATGGATTAAAACTGGTGAACCAAGGTTGCAAAAACAGCGTTTTCACGATAAGGGCGCGGGCCTTCAAACAAGGAATAACGCGTACCGACGCTGACCGAGCCCCGGTTGCCCAAACGACCGTTCCAACTTGCATTGATGGTACGCAAAGTACTCGACTGACTGGCAAGTTGGCCCCGGATTTGGCGCCCCGACACGGTCAAATTGGTCGAACTTGTCGGCGTCAGACGATAGGCCAAGGTGGCGCTCGCGTTGCGCTCTTGGACCAGCGATGACTGCGACAAATCGCCCGACCCAGGAACCTGCGCCCCGATACGACTGTTGCGACTCTGCGATAGGGTCGTGGTCACCGTGGTGCGCAGGCCCTGCCAAGAGCCTGACAACTCTTGGCGCCGTTGCAAGGAAGGGGAGGAGGATACAAATCCGGAGTTCGCTGCAGCATTCGGGTTGAGGCCGTTTTCCAGCAAAAACTGCCGCACCAACAAGTCGCGTTTGACCGGGTCGGGTTCTTTGCTCTCGAATTGAAAGAAGAACAGGCTGTAATTGGTTTGCTGCCCGCCTTGGCTGTTGAAGCCCTGGGAAACATTGCTGGTATCCGAAAAGCGAATCGACGAGCGTTGAAAACGATGATTGAAACTGATCGTGTGGCTATCACCGTAGTCGTGACCTTGGTAGTTACCTTGCACCGAAGTGCGTGGCGTTGGCGTCCACTGCGCGTTCAAGCCGTAGGTCGGACCGGCTTGCCTGGACCCGGTCTGCAAATCGCTTCGCTCCATACCGGCATTGCCCGAAAACGTCAAATCCACGTCGGGCCGATAGCTCAAGCCGGCCGTAGCCGAAGACCTGCTGTTTTCCTTACCTGAATCAAAGCTCGAATTCTGTGTCGTCGCCGACGCAGTCCAGTTCAAAGGGCCCGATGCCAAGCCTTGCGAGTTCAAAGAAATACTTGTTATGCGGGAGTCCCCGGCAATCGAGTCTTTGACCTTGGTCTCGGTCACATTGCCACTCAATTGATAGGTAGCAATGTTGCCCAAGCGCCCAAGCAGGCGCGGCGAAACCGACAAGGACGCCGTGTCCGAGCTGTTCGGGTTTCGAATCGCATTTTCAGCCGAGGTTTGCTGGCCAAAGGCAGATTGTTGCTGCTGGCCGTAACTTGCCCGTGCATCGACGAAAAAGCTGCGCTCGATCAACTCAAGCGTGCCATTTGCCGACAAGGAATGGTGGTGGTCGTTCGGCAGATCGGTCTTTGTGTAAAGCAGGCCATTGAGCGAGTAGTCAAGACTGCCGCGCAAGCGCCCCGCACTGCTGCTGACGCTGATCCCTGGCGCGAGCACCGTGATCAGGGCTGCGTCTTTGGCCGCGTCATTCAGACTCAAATTGTCGGTCCAGGTTTGCGTCAGACTGATACGAGGTTGAACCCGAAATCCGGGCCCGGAACTTACGCCACCCGCTTCACCCCCGCCGACGGCGCCAATACCGATACCAAGACCCGTCAACTGGGCAATGCTCGCCCCATGGGTCAAAGCCAAAGCCATCAGAGCAAGACGTGAGACTGCGGTGCCGAAGTTGAAGCCAGCTGAACCCGTACCCGACACAAACTCAGCCCTTGGCAGCTTCACTGCTGTCCCCATAGCCATAACCATAGCCATAACCGTAACCGGCCCCGGTGCCATAACCATAGCTGCCGGATGCATTCCCGCTGGCCTGATTCAACAACATCATCTTGAGCGGACAAGATTCAATCGTCGCCAAGGCTTGCTGCACCGCGCTTTGAGACGTGCTCTCGGCTCGAACAACCACGACGATCTGCCCCATATGCGAAGCAAGCACGCGAGACTCGGTGGTCAACAACAAGGGCGGCGAGTCAAAAATAATGATCCGATCTGGATAGCGCCTCGCCATATCGTCCAGCAACTTGATCATCGCATCGCTGGCCAGCAACTCCGTGGCACGCTGATGCGGGCTTCCGCTGGGAAGCAAGGTCAACTTATCCACATTAGTCCGCAGCATCACGTCGGCCATATCAATTTTTTGCTCGAGCACATCGAGCAAGCCCGGTCCTTGAGGCAAACCCAACATGCGCAGCATCGACGGGCGAGCCACATCGGCATCGACCAACATCACCGTGTTGTCCAACTCGGCGGCAATGCTCAAAGCCAAGTTCAATGAAGTGAAACTCTTGCCCTCGCCGGCCAAGGCGCTGGTCACCATGATGAGGTTGCCATGATTCAAGGACGCAGCGCCCTTGCCCATCGCGTTTTTGATCAAGGGCCGCTTGATCACGCGATATTGGTCGGCCAACTGCGAACGCTCGGCATTGGGCGTGAGGTAGCCCTGGGCAGCCAAGGCGTCCAAGTCCAACTCGACACGCTTTGAAGACGAGTTAGGTGTTTCGGCAGCGGCTATTTTCGGGGCCGCAATCGTTTCAGCAGCCTTGAGGGCCGACTCGACCTCGGGAATGGTCTTGTCCCCGAATGATGTAAGCGCCGCTGTGGCTGGCGCGCTGACCGCCGGCTCGTCGGGTAGCACTACCCCGGCCTGGCGCAACTGTTCGAGTCTTCTGGCGGCTTGTTCGATCAAGCTAGTCATTTCAAGCCACCTGCCTTGTCATCAAAAATGCCATTACCGAAAGGCCCAAAACAAAAAGCCCGACCAAACTTCCAGACGCCGCACCGAATCGAAGCAGATCCTTGCGTTGGCGCTTCACTTCGGCATCCGAAATCAGTCGCGTCACGACACCAAGTATTGGCAACTCAATCCTCGCACGCAGCTCAAGCGCATCATGAAATACCGGCCGCAGCAGACTCACCAGGAAGGCACTCGCCACCCCGGCCAATAGCGACACAACCATCACACCCGCCAACAGCAAGAGGCGATTCGGTGCGACCGGCTTCGGAGAAACACGCGGAGGGTCAATCAGGCGGAAGTCAGCCACGCCCGAAGCCAGGTCGAGTTCGCCCGACATGGAGGCCGACTCGCGCCGAGACACCAAGTCCTCGTAGTTCTTCTTGTGAATGGCGTAATCCCGGTTCAGCTGCGCCGCTTCGGCATCAAGCTGAGGCGCGGTCCGCACTCCCGCCAAGGCCTGCCCATAGCGGGCGGAATACTCATCGACCCGCGCTTTCAAAGTGGCCACCTGGACCTCACTCGAGGCTAACAAGCGGCTCATTTCTTGCGCGGCAATGCTTCCATTCACCCCACCCGCCGAAGTTGGTGAAGCCAAGGCCGCCTTGCGCAACTCCTTCACCTTCAAACGCTTCTCGTCCTCGATGTCGGCAATCGACTTGCGCGCGCTAATAACATCCGGATGCTGTTCGGTATAGCGCTGCAGCAAGGAGTCCAAGTTGCGCCTTTGCGCATCCAAACGCGCATCCAATTCCGGTGTTGACAAATTCATTGCCGACTCTTGCAGCAAGCTCTGCGTGGTGCTCGAAACGCCCTTGCGCTCCGCGTCCAATTGCGCCTTGGCCGCATCCCGGCCATTGACGGCCTCCCGATACTCAAGCCGAGCACGGTCCAACTCGGCACTCATCTCGCGCAGACGCGAAGCCGAATCCTTGCCGTCTGCATTCATGGTTTGGAGATTGCGCAGGCGGAACTCCTTCAGGCGACCCTCGGCCTCTTCCAGCTTGCCCTCGTAATTTTTGATCTGTTCGTTAATGAAGGTCGCCGCTGTAGCCGTATCTTTACGACTCGAACCGAGGCTCGACTCCACGAAGATAGATACAAAGGATTGCACCACCCGCTTGGCGCTTTCCTTGTCTGAGTCCCGGTATGACAAGGTATAGAGGTTGTCACGGGCCGTGCTTTGAATCGATAGATTCTTGGTCACCGTTTCGATCAACGCCTCTTGCTGCGCCTTGGATTGATTCTTCAAATCCAGATCGGCCATACGCACCAGTTTTTCAACATTGGGGCGGCTGATCAAGGTGCGGCTCAACATCACCACTTGCTGTTCAATATTCGGCTGAATCGCCAACCCCGACATCAAGGGCTTCAAAATCGATTGCGTATCGACAAATATCCGCGCGCTGGCCTCATAGCGGTCAGGCAACACCATCACCACCACCGACCCGACGATGCCAAGTAGCCAAGCAATCGCCAAACCTGGCCATCGGTATTTCCAACTTCGCTTGGCAATGGCAAGAGCCTGGGCAATCAGTAAATCCATCTGTGGGTGATCTCGTGAGGTTCAGGCAATCAAGATTCAGATTGCCAACAAAATAGTAGGTTCTTAGGGCGCGAACTTGCGAGGCAAGCAATACGGCATTCAGCGGAAAATCGAATCAGAAGAAGCTCTGCGGAATGATCAACACATCGCCCGGACGCATTTCAACATTGGCAGAAACATCACCTCGCTTGATCAAATCCTTCAAGCGCACGGTGTACTGCTTACCACCGTCGGATGAGCGAAGAATCGTTGCGTCGTTGCCGGCTGCGAAGTCGGTCAAGCCCCCCACCGCGATCATCACATCCAAGATGGTCATATTGAGCTTGTACGGCAGCGCCTGCGGCTTGGCTGCCTCGCCGATCACGCGAATTTGCTCGCTATAGGGGCCGACAAAACCCGTAACGATGACCGTCACCACCGGGTCACGAACATATTTGCCGAGTTGTTTTTCGATTTCCCGCGCCAATTCGATCGGATTCTTGCCCTGCGCCACCAACTCGTCGATCAAGGGTGTCGCGATCTTTCCATCAGGCCGCACCGGCACCGACATCGACAACTCCGGATTGCGCCAGACGATGATGTTGATGTTGTCGCCGGCACCGACGATGTAGCTGTAGTCTTGAGCGGCGGCGGCGGTTGGCGCCGGCGGGAACTTAGCTGAGGAACTGGCACAGCCTTGCAGCAAAACCACGGCTACCGCACACAGGGCAAAGCCTAGCTTTTGCGAGATAAAACGAATGCTCTTGTTCAAGGCAACTCCTCAATTGTCAATAAATTCTGGCGCTTCGGGCCGGAGCCATATGCACGCGGAAAAACGCCATAAGCCGCCCCTTCAAGCGCGGCTGGATCATGCCACAAAGCATCGGCATATTAGCCGCCTCAATTGAGGGGGATTGGCGAGAAATGCGGGTGAGACGTGAATATTTGCCAACTTGGCTACGCGCCGGCGAGCCACCCAAAAAGGAACTCAAAAGTTCAGCCTTTCAGCATCGGCCGAATCAAGGCCATCAATAGCTGCTGCAGCGGATTCGCATTGCCAAACGGGCGCCATGTAAAACTGAGTTTTTGCTTGTAGGCGTCGAACTGCATTGCCCAAGGTGCGGCACGAAGCGAGCCCCGATTCAGCAGCACCTTCAACACCGAAGTGCCCATCACCCCCGCGCACAAATCGCAAGACATCATGGTGGAAGGACCTCGTTTTTCCTTGAAATTCACCGCCTCCGGCGCAACCAAATAGCCCCGGTGCAAGGCAGACGGTGACAACCCCGCGATGAAGCGTGCATATTGCTCCTGTTGGCTGCGACCCTCAACGCGGAAATATTGCTCGAAGCTCATACCCCCGGGGCGAAAGTACAGAAATGACACGCCCATGCCCAAAGGAGCCGCGGTCAACGCCGGAATGCCACGCTCATGGCAAGCCCGAAACAGCATGCGCCGCGCCTCGATCGCGAAGAAATCTATGCCGTCGACATAAACATCTACATCCCGCAGGAACTCGTCGAGATTCGCGGCCGTTACGCCGTCGCCAAAGGCCCGAACATCCGCCTCGGGGTTGATATCCAGCGCTTGCTCCTTCAACACCACTGCCTTGGGGCGGCCCAGCGTAGACATAAATGCCCCAACCTGCCGATTGAAGTTATGCACCTCAAAATCATCAAAATCGGCGATATTGAAGTTACCGACGCCGAGCCGAGCCAGAGTTAGCAGGTGCGCGCCGCCCACACCGCCTAGACCCGCAATGGCTACTCGCGCACCGCGCAGTTTTTCTTGCTCGGCTGCGGTGACCCAACCGATATTTCTTGAAAATGCACGGTCATAATCAAAATTCGTGTTTGCATCCAAAATCACACCCTTTGTTTGAGCAGCAAAAATCACAACTACACGCATCATGCCGCAAGCGAAGCGGGTAAACCAAGCTAGAACTGCCCCACCCCATCGCCGCCCTGCCGATCAAGCAGCCCAGATGCCTCAGCCTCAACAATACCGAAAGTCGCCCGAATGAGCACGACAGAAATCGTCAGACAAATCCTCGACCTAGCGCGCTGGGCGCCAAGTGGCGACAACACTCAACCTTGGCGATTCGAAATTATTGACCCACTGCATGTCATCGTTCATGGCTTCGATACCCGAGATCATTGCGTCTACGATTTGGATGGTCACCCGAGCCAAATCGCCATAGGCGGCCTAATTGAAACTGTCTCGATTGCGGCCAGCGCACACGGACTCCGCCTGTCTACGACCCGCCGGCTTGAAAACGCCGACACCAAACCATGGTTCGACTTGAGATTCAGCGTCGATTCTTCCATCATCCGAGACCCATTGGTGGACAGCATCAAGCGCCGTAGCGTGCAGCGCCGGCCCTTGCAAACACGCGCCTTAAGCGATGACGAGCGAAGCAGATTAGAGACTTGCATGGGCGAAGGATTCACCGTCACCTGGCTTGCAAGCCTTGGTGAACGCCTGCGCACCGCAAAAATGCTGTTTCATTCGGCAAAGTTAAGGCTCGTCATGCCAGAGGCTTATCTGGTTCACAAGCAGATCATCGAATGGAATGCTCAATTCAGCATTGACCGCGTGCCGGATCAAGCCCTGGGCACCGACCCATTGACGACCCGTTTGATGCGCTTTGTCATGCACAGCTGGTCGCGGGTTGAGATTTTCAACCGGTATCTCGCTGGCACCTGGACACCGAGAATTCAACTCGATTTCATTCCCAGCGTCGCCTGCGCCGCACATTTTTTTCTGAAGGCGACGGCCCCCGCGCGCACGATCGATGACTACGTCGCCGCAGGCCGAGCCATGCAGCGTTTCTGGCTGACGGCCACTCATCTGGGCTTGATGCTGCAACCCGAAGTGACCCCCCTCGTCTTCAGCAGGTACGCGAGAGAAGGTCTGCGGTTTGCTGCCGACCCCAAGCATTTGGCCATGGCGACTCAAGTACGCGACCAGATGGACAATTTAGTTGGGGAGCCGGCGGCCGCTTGTACCGTCTTCATGGGACGAGTCGGTGCAGGCAAGCCACCGACCGCGCGCTCGGTGAGGCGGCCACTCGAAGAATTGCTCATGCACTCGACACTTGAGTGAAATCCCCCCCGCATACCAAGATTGGAGTTCCACTTGCTAAAGCACTCACTTGAAAGCTTCGACTCGAGCAAACAGACAGGGTTTTACTGATGAGCACGGGACTGATCTCACTTGATGACGCTGCTAACCAAACATGGGATGTGATCGTGGTTGGTACCGGCATTGGCGGTGGAACTTTCGGCCTAGCCATGGCCCAAGCCGGCCGTCGCGTACTGTTCTGCGAGCGCGGGCCAGCTTTCCAGTCAGACCCAGTTATAACCAGTCCGTCGCTGGTTGGGGGCTATCCTGAAGAATCGATGTCCAATGCGATCGCAAGCCATAAGCCCGCAGATTTAAATCTACTGCAGCGCGGTGGACGATGTATCGACGCCCTCGACGATGTTGGCCCAAAGCACACCCATCGTTTCTTGCCCTTTATTGGGTCCGGTGTCGGCGGATCAAGTGCCTTGTACGGGATGGCCATGGAGCGTTTTTTCCCCAGCGATTTTGAGCCTCGAAAAAATTTCCCAAATGCAGCTAACAACACCTTGCCTGAGGCATGGCCAATAAGTTACGAGGAACTAGGACCTTGGTATTCCGAGGCGGAGTCGCTCTACCGCGTGCGCGGCGCAATTGATACATTGCGAGCAAACTTTGAGCAAAGAAGCCCATTACCTTCGGCCCCACCACTGTCTGCAGGGCATGAATGGCTGAAAGCGCGGCTTTCTGCTGCAGGCCTTAGCCCCTATCGCTTGCCAATGGCCTGTGACTTCGTTCCCGGCTGCCAATCTTGCCAGGGCTATCTTTGCCCGCGCGCATGCAAGAACGACAGCGCCCGAATATGCATCACGCCCGCATTGTCCAAGCATGCCGCCCAACTATTGGCCAACTGCCGCGTTACGCGACTGGAAGCCTCAAACACTCGGGTTACCGGGGTAGTCTGCAAACTGCCTGATGGCAGTACGCGCACGCTGCGTGGCGATATCGTTGCACTGGCGGCGGGGGCCATGTCGTCTCCGGCACTGCTACTAGACTCCAGCTCCCCCGAATGGCCCTCAGGTTTAGCAAATAAGTCGGGGCTGGTCGGACGCAATCTGATGCGGCATTGCATTGATCTCTATGCCATTACCCCGCCAGACTTGGCTGACGCAGACGCCAACAATAGCCAGAAAGTCCTGGCATTCAATGATTTCTATTCAGATAGTACTGGCCGCAAACTCGGGTCAGTCCAGTCCTTCGGTCGCCTGCCGCCTGTTCGCATGCTATTTGCATCCCTGCTCGACGATATACGACACAGCCCCTTCGCTGCAGCGGCGCCCCTCGTCGCGCTTGCCAAGCCCTTGCTCAGGTCAACTCTGACAGGTTTGGAGCAACACAGCTTGATCCTGGCCTCGACAATGGAAGACCTGCCCTACTCAGACAATCGAATCACCACTTCGTCCGATGGCACCTTACAGATCCAGTACCAACTGAAGCCACACGAACTGCGCCGAGTGGCTGAATGGCGCCGCTTGCTCGCTACAAGCTTCAAATCCATGCCCTACCGCCTGCTCAAGCAGGCCAACAACAATCAGAGATTGGCCCATGTCTGCGGCACGCTTCGCTTCGGCAATTCCGAGCAAGATAGTGTGTTGGATGCTAGCAACCGGGCTCACGGTTTAGATAATCTGTTTGTGGTTGATGCTTCGTTCTTCCCGTCCAGCGGCGGCACCAACCCGTCACTCACCATCGCCGCAAACGCCTTGCGGGTCGCACACCTTTTGACCGGCAGCCAGACCGCACCTACCGTTTGACAAAAAATTGCAGCGCGCCGCCTGGCCACCTTAAGGTCTGGCTAGCGCATGTGGCAGTGGCGCATGTTCGCACCAGGCCTTCAAATTCTCATTTAACGCCTCAAAACAAGGCAACAGATGGCGCACGATATAGCTATTCCAGACTAGCGGCACCAAGATACCGCGGAATAGTTCGTACTGGCGCACACGGGTTCGCCCGTCCGGTAGCCTGAGCAACTCGAAACGATGATCGCCATCGATCAATCCACGCACATGAAAATGGCCGAGCCAGTAAAAAGCTTTTGCTGCCTCATCAATCTTCGTAAGCTTGACACGGTACTGCTGGAAACCCTTGCCGGAAATATGCATGTGCACCGTCACCACTTCATTCAATCGGCATGACCCGTCGACTTGATAGATAAATGGATTCCATTCTCCGTATTTAGACAGATCAAGCAAAGCCTCCCAGACCTGCGAGATTGGGGCATTGACGTCCACTTGCGTGTTCAGTTGCTTCATAGTTCTCAGGGAATCCAAAATGCTGCGCTTGACCAAGCGGGCAAAGTCACGACTTGATATTTGCCATAGAACCGCTTCCAAGCGCCAGCGGTCGCAGGGCAGCATGACTTCATGGCGGACATAGCGCCCTGTTTATTGCAACCAGGACTTCAGTTCAACGTAAAAAGGGAGAAGGGGCATTTGCCCCTTCTCCCTAAGTTCCGTCAAACGAGCGAATTACCACCCGTATGCAAGCAACGAAGCCTTCTTAGGCAGCCTTACGACGACGCGCTGTAAAGCCAACACCGGCCAAAGCGAAACCAACCAAAGCCAGCGAACCTGGCTCAGGCACAGCAGCTACAAACGAGGTCAAACCGGTAGTTTGCAACAAGATGTCGCAATGCCCTAAAGTTGTCACACCAGCCTGAGTCTGGCCACCCAAATTACAAGGGCCAGTCGTTGAGGAACCAGTCGACATATTAACCCGCTTGTTGCCAGCCTCGAGTGTGAAACGAGGAACATGGCCAACAACCTGGGACCAAGGGTTACCAACATTAAAAGGAGCGCCGACGCCCACATTCTGATTCATATCCAAGGTCAAACCAGACACATTACTCAAAAAGAATGCGTTATTCTGATACGTAACATCAACATCGATATTATTATTACCAGTACCTTGATGTGTCTTAGTGCCAGGAGCAGTATCATTGCCGGCACTGGTATCCAAATTCGTCAGCGGGGAACCATTTGCGATGGTCGTGTCGTTAAACGAGCCATCCAAACGGGTCAGATCACCCGAAAGAATCAGAGTGGCGCCACCTTCAGTGCCATAGTTAGCCCCAGTGTTGTTGTTGCCGTAAAATCCCAAACCAGGACCCGTTGTTGCGTCCTGGTAGTAAAAATTGATCGTGCTTTTCAATCCCAAACTCGCTGGCGCCAGCGAAAACGCAGCGCTAGCCGTGCCGATACCCGTGGCCACTTCCCAGAAGTCTGCTTGATAGGTAATTTCGCGCTGACCCGAATACGAAGCGTTTGAGCCATCAGTGAGCGTAAAAGCCGACAACCTAGCCTGAGCCACCGTATGCAGCAATTGGCCATATTTTGTACTGCCATCAGGGTTTGTCCCAATCGGCACAAAGGTCCGATTTGCCATCGTTGACTGTGCGTCAATGATCACAGCGTTACCAGCCTGCCAGACCATATCGGTGAAAGAAATGTTGCTGCCACCAGCGCCCATGGCAAACGACACAGCTGCCGAAGCAGACCCACCAACAAACGTGGCAGCAACTGCAGCCAAAGAAACCAAAGTACGTTTAAACATAAAACTACTCCTAAGTATTGGAGAAATGAAAAAGGCCCTACGATTCCATGCAAGCAACAACCATGCCAATTGAAGATGAAATTTATCTAAGTCGTTGTTTCATAAGAATAAAAAAAACAAAAACACAAAAGACTCGCGTCGAGAGCAGAACACAACGACATCATCTGTAAAGAATTCCGACACTTTGCCGCCAGTTTTCGCAAGCCCTTGGTTACGCATTTACCCCTAACGAGCGAGAACCCGCCCTCGCCCTATCCAGCCAGATGAGGTGATCAAGGCTGCGCTCAAGCGGCATTGCCGAACTGCTCGCGCTAAGCAGAAATTTCAACAAGATCGACCGACTATTGGGTGGCCACACGCAAAAGCCCCGCCACCTCTGCCTGATTGCCATACCGATCACCCAAACTCTTCAACTTCTCAAGCTCGACAACAGCCTTCTTCTTATCATTCATGGCCATGTAAATTTTTGCCAAATTCAATCGATATTCCGGGATATTTGGAGACAGTGCAATCGCCGAGTTTTCAGCCGCTAAGGCTTCTTTATATTTGCGCTCATCAAGCAAAGCCAATGCATAGGTATCCAAACTGGCCGAATGCTTCGGAGCCAAAGCCACGGCTGTTGCCGCCATAGCGGCCGCCCCCCCCTTTTTTTGTTGCAGCATTAACCACGCAATATTATTCATCACCTGAAAATTTTTGGCGTCTATGGCCAGAGCTTTGCGATAAAGCCCTTCCGCCTCAGAAAACCCCCCTCGCATCAGTGCTTGGTCACCAGCAAAGATCAAGAATGCCAGATCTTTCGGATGATCATTGACCCATCCAAGCACAAAGCTCTGTTGATCCTCAATGCGATTTGCCTGCCCGTACGCTTCGACCAAGGCCTTAGGTAAGCGGGAAGTATTACTTTTCTTCAATCCAACCTTGTAGATTGCAATTGCTTCAGAGTATTTTTTCTGCACAACAAAAATATCACCCTCCAGCAAGAAACCAATAGCTTCACCGGGCAACTGCCGCTGGACCTCTCTAGCGCTTTGGAGCGCATCAGCCGGCTGGTTTTCCCTCATTGCCACCGTAATCAATCCAATTCTTGCATCCAAATTTTTAGGATCAACCTCCAGAGCGCTCTTCAAAACTTTCTTGACTGAATCGTTTTCCTTCATCGCCGAATACACGTCAGCCATGCGGAGATACGGTTTTACAGACTGCGGCTGCAAACTTGCCAGCTTCTTGAAGGTACTCAAGGACTGATTCCACTCAGACATATTCATTTGCGCAAAGCCCAAAGTATCCAAAAGTTCCAAGCTATCGGGCACCGCTACTACACCGGCCTGAGCAGCAGCTAACGCGCCTTTGAAATCATTTTTCATTCTCAGATTTGAAATCAAGGCCACTCTGGCAACTGGGTCCGATGGATTACCACGCACAGCGTCATTGAGTACTGCGGTCACAACATCATCCGAAGCCCCCTGTAGTTTCTTTAGGTTTGCCAATGACAATAACGCCATGACATGCTTTGGATTGGCGTTGGTAAATCTTTCCAGTCGTTCAACCGCATGTTTGAGTTCTCCGCCCCGCAACTCCATGTCAGTCAGCGCCGCAATGGCAGGATAATAATATTTGTCTTTAGTCAGCGCGAGCTCGAAACTCTTGCGCGCCGCACCCAGGTCACCTTGTCGTTCCTGAACCTTGCCACGCAATGCAGGCGGCGTCGGGCGGTCCGGCATTTTTCGCTCATAATTACCAATTGCCTCCAGCGCAAGCGCCCATTCTTTCCGCCCAAGTCTGGCATTAATCAGAGCCAAATCCGCGAATTCACCCTTGTCGCTCGCGGCGATCGAACTCAAGTCCTCAAAACCTAAGCTCTCTTTTTTCCCGCCCAAGCGCGTCATCGCAAGGGCCGTCATGATCTTTACGTCCCCAGGCTTGGTCATGTTTGCCTGCTGGAAAAATTCTTCCGCCCTGATTTGATCGCCTTGCTGAACATAGGCTTCTGCCGCCAGCGACATCGTTTCGGCGGCAACCGGGGATTGAGCAAGCAATGGCTTCAAGACATCAAGCGACTTCGAAGCTCGACCCGAACGAAGATACACCTGAGCCAAAGTCCTGCGCACGCTGGGCGAATCAGGGTTCAAGCTAAGCGCTTTTAAAAAATGTGCTTCTGCTTCTGACAATGAGCCAAGTTTCATTTCTACTGCACCGGCAAACTGCAATAATTTCGTGCTATCTGGCCAAATTCTTAATAACGCCGAAATTTGTTCCCTGGCACTCTTGTAATTCTCTTCAATAAATGCAAATTGAGCCGAATAAAATTTCGTCTGGAACCTATTGGGTGCGACCTTCATCAAATCCGAAAAATGTTTCTTTGCAGCCACAATGTTATTTTGACTAAAGTAAATAGCCATTAAAGCATCGTTCGCCGTCATATCATTTTTTCTTAACTTAAGAACATCCCGGTATAACGCCTCTGAAATACTTATGTCTTTAGATAAGTAAGGGCTTATTTCGGCCTTGATCAACATCGCATCCGCATCACCAGGATTTTTCAGCAATATCGAATCAATCAAATGCTCGGATTCTTCGAATTTCTCCTCCCCCGCCAAAATTCTGGCCTTCACCAATAGCGCAGGAATAAAATCAGGTGTCTTAAGCAATATTGACTCAATTAAGTCATTGGCCCGTACATTGTCGTTCTGTGCTGCGTAAGCCATCGCCAACGTTGATTTCAAATTATTCGCGGCCAAAGCATCAGCAAGTTGAAGACTCCCAAATTCATCGGTCAAACGTCTAAAATTGCGCATATCAAACATAGCTTTGGCAAGCGCCGGAACAACCTCGCTGTCAGGGTGAGCCAAATCCATAGCCTTGCGCAATTCAATCTCCGCTGAAATTAAATCTCCGGTTGCGTACAGAGAGGCGCCCAACAAATAGCGTGCCTCTGCAGAATTTTTGTTTGTTTGAAGTACGTTTTTGGTTTTAATAACCGCTTCAGAATATTTTTCTTGACCGTAGCTCTTTCTAGCTGAAGCAATCAACTCCTGCTCACTTGCCCCGGTACATGCCGAAAGAAAAATAGCGACAACAAGAAAAAAATTTCGCACGTTACAGTCCTTGTATTTTTAACATTTAAATGGGCCTAGGGTTTTCTTGAAAAGGCCCCAAAATCTTTTCACTTCAATCACCTAAGCGGTATACCTGGCAAGCAATTGAGTAAACTGTTGAGCGGAGTTTAGCAAATTGAAATCGAGTGCCAGTGCTGAAGTTTTAAATTTAAAATAGCTCCCACCTTGGAGAATCGAAATTACCTTTCTAGCTCCAGATCGCGAGAACTCCCCCGCCCGCATGCCAATACCCGCACCGCTCCGCTTAATTCCACTCATATTCATCACCTGATCAAGGTTGGAGCAAATACCGAGAACCGGCACCCCTTGTTGCAGCGCTTGATGTGTCGTCGGGCTGCCACCATTGCAAATGACCAGACTAGCCGCCGCAGCGGCCAAGTCGCCGGGCAAAAATGGCGCCGTGAATACCCAGGGTGAATCGCTGGTATATTGCCCCCTGCCGGCCGTGGCCACCAGGCAAAGCAACCCCTCCTCCAGGCAGGCCGCCACGATTTCGGGTAAAAGATCAACACTCCCGGTTGAACCCAAGGTGATATAGGCTCTCGGCCGCTCAATCGCCATGGCCTCGGCCCACCAAGCCGGCAGCGCCATTGACGGCGACCAAACGATTGGCCCGATGTAATGATGCGTCGGCGGAAGATTGGCCGTCGCAGGCACCAAGCCCGGCGTATCCGAATACATCACCACATCCCCATCCCCGTAATACTCGCGTATCGAGCGATAAGGTTTGAAGCCATATTTCTTCCGCACCCGGTTAATGGGGATGCAGTGGAGCCGACTCGCGAACGGCCAAACCAAGCGGAACACTCGATCAAAAATGGGAAAGCCAATAATTTTTGCCGCCGGCAGGTCCGGCGCATGCATACGCTGGTCCGCCGCAAACGCACTCCAATAGGCGTTGCAAATGATGAACAAAGGAACCTTCAGCAGGCGCGCGGCAATTGCCAAGGAGAGCCTGAAATCCCCCACGACGGCATCCGGCCGAACCGCTTCCAACATTCTGATGTCCGCCGCCACATAGGCCGCCAACTCATGCTCCGTATAAACCGGTTGACCTTTCGCCAATCGCTGCATAAAAAGCTCCGGCGAGATACTCTCCACCGGATAAGTTTGCCAGTCGGAGTTTTCGGTGCATATCTTGAACTGCTCGTTACTGGCGAAAACAACTTCGTATTTTTCCCGGTCGAGCGACCGGGCCAAAATACTTGGCCGAGCCACATGCGCGAGCGAAACAGCTTCTGCGACAAAAAGTATTTTTTTCACTAAATTCTACTCAAAACAATTTTTCAAAACTTGGCTCGGGTACCGCACAAGTTCTGTGCCGCAGGCAAGCGAATTCAAGGCCCAAGCAGTCGAATCACGGCAGCAGCGGGGATCGCGTAGCTGATACCCGATGGGTGGCTCAACACCGACTCCTTCGTGCCCTTTAACAACACCATATTTATAACGCCAACCACCTCGCCGGTCTCGATGTCAAATACCGGCCCACCACTATTGCCTGGATAGGCCGTGCCATCCAATTGCATGATATTGAATGTACCGGAACGTATTTGTGAAATATTTCTGGCATTCAAGCTGCTGCCCGTCGGGGCCGGCAAGGCCACCGGCGTCAGCGCAGAAACCATCGCACGGTGCGCAACATGAGAAAACCCCAAAGCGCCGGCAATGGGAAAACCCATGAACACAACCGCCGTCCCCTCAGGAACAACCACCGCTTTCAAAGGCAGAGGATTCAAGGGCGCACCCGCAATATCCATCACAGCCAAATCACTAGGCCTATCAAGACTTACATGCTCAACTTTGCGGCTGACCCAATCACCCGATTCACCTTTGATACGGATAACCAGAACTCTCGCTCCGCTACTGTCCGTATCCGGAATAACATGCGCATTGGTAACAATTCGCCTGCCATCGGCGACCGCAAAACCCGTGCCACGGAAAGTAAAGCGCGGACTGTCCAATTCGCCGTAAGTTCCCACCAACACCACCGATGGCTTAACCCTGCGAATCAGCTCGGGTATATTTTCGAAATTGGCCGCCCGCACTTGTGCGGTTATCAACGCCAACAAGCAGCCAAACACCACAAAACCAAGAAATTCTAACCCGCGGTGTTTTCTCACCTGAGATCCCCGGTCGTGATACCAACTTCCAAGGAAGCGACGCATTGTCGCCAAGTACTATCGGAATCATTCACCTTGAAGCCATAAAAAGTACCGGCCTCTGATTCCCGAACTCGAACAGACCTGACCTTGACGGTCGAACGCTCCAGTAAACCCAGATCAATTTCGGCAATACCGTCAATCTCCAAGGGCAACTGCAATTTACACTCCGCCTGGAAGCCCGATATTGAAATTTCAATGACTTCAATAACGAAGTTTCTTTTCTCGCCGGCCACCGTGATAGTCAAGCTTCCCGGGCAGCGAATCGAATACCGTTGGTGCTTACGCAAAGGATGCCCGTGGTCAACCGAGCCTTTTAGCATCGGCAATATTCCCCGATACTCCGCCAAATCATAAATCGACCACAACAGCGTTTTATTTCTATCATCCAAATCATTAAAAACGGATGATTCAGTATTGAAAAAATAATCCAACAACTCCGGCGTCATGACCGGATCATTGGTGATGTGATATTTTCTTTCAGGCCATTTTATGTTTTTAAATACTATTTCATAGAAGTAAGCATAAAGATTTTTTCTTTTTGGCCGCCCCTTAAAACCTTGCAGAAGGAATCCGGGCAACTCCCTCAAATCCAAAGTAGCACCCACCGCAGGAGCGCCATTGGCAAAATCGTATTCCTCAACCGCAGACTCCTGCAACCTCGTAAAATACAATATAGATTCGTAAAATTCAATCTTATTCGGATTAACCGCAATAACCAGATGTCGCGTTTCAAAGAAATTAACGCAATATTCTCGCATGAACTTCATCAAGGGGAAAAATATGGCACCACCGGTTTTCCGAAAATCCGGATGAACCGCCAACGCAGATATTTCTGCAATCCGCCCGCCCTTGGCCCTAACTTTTGCCAAATCAAAAACGGACTGCAATGGAAATCCAAAAACACCCTCTCTAATCATTGAAATCGTGCCCACGATCTTCCCATCGTATTTCGCACAAATGGTTGTTGTCGTGGGCAGCGCATGATATTTTGTTATCCTCATCCCCGAAGGATGAGGTTGCATAAAGCCGCTGGAAACATAGGCATCATGCAGAATTCGGAAACAACCAGTCAATTCTTCTTTAGTTTCGGCGATCTTCAATTCCAGCCGCATATCCGGAACCGGATCGAAATCCACCATCCGGCGATACAGTGGATATCTAAAATCCGTCGGCAGCTTTCCGAACAACAAACGTGTATATTGGTGAATTAATTTTTTAAAACTACGCCTTTTAATTTCACTCATTTCACCACCGCCTCTTATAAAACTGAACCCATCTGTTTTTTTGAAAATGCGGCCACAAGTTCATCACAGCATTCAGAAAAATTTCAAAACACAAACGAATGCAGTTTTTTACACTACTTAATTTTAAGTTTTTCGAGCAAATCATAGAGGGTCGGGCGACTAACTCCCAACAAATCTGCCGCCTTGGCAATACTGCCATCGACGCGGGCCAATGCAGTCACCACAGCCAGTCGCTCCGCCTGTTCTCGCACCAAACGTAAATCCAGTGAATTCGCTTCCTCATCAACCTTTTCGGCATTGACCCTCAAGCCCAAATCTGCCGCGCTCACACGCTCACCATCGGCCATGATGCAGGCCCGCTTGAGCAAGTTCTGTAACTCACGCACATTGCCTGGCCAAGAATGAGCCTCAATCGCGTGCAAGGCATCAGTTGCCAGGGTGAAAACGGAGCGACGTTGTTCGCCCGCGTAGCGCCGCAAAAAAGCATGCGCCAAAAGCACTGCATCTCCGGTGCGCTCGCGCAATGGCGGGATATCCACAACAATCTCCGCCAATCGGTAATACAAATCCTCCCGAAACCGGCCTTCACTGATCTGACCTTTTAGATCTTGATGTGTCGCCCCGACGATCCGCACATCAATCGGGATTTCTTGCCTGCCGCCTACGCGCTCGATCGTGCGCTCTTGCAAGAATCGCAAGAGCTTGGCCTGCAAACTCATAGGAAGGTCGCCAATTTCGTCCAGCATCAAGGTGCCGCCATTGGCCGTTTCGATTTTTCCGAGGGTGGTTTTGCTGGCGCCGGTGAAAGCACCTTTTTCATAGCCGAACAACTCGCTTTCCAGCAAGTTCTCGGGAATGGCCGCGCAGTTGATCGCCACAAAACGCCCTTTGCGCTTTGACGCTTCATGCAGCCCTTGCGCCAGCACCTCCTTGCCGGTGCCACTCTCGCCAAGTAACAGCACAGTCGCGTCGCTGGGTGCCACCTTCTCGATGGTTCGGCAGATTTTCAACATGCCGGCATCGCGTGTGATCAAACCGCCCAACGCATCGCTTCGGTGCAGGTTTTGCAGCCGTTGATTTTCTTTTTGCAGCTCGTATAGACGGTAGGCGCGCTCAACGGACAAGCTCAACACATCCGGATCAACCGGCTTGGCCAAAAAATCGTAAGCGCCCATGCGGATGGCCCGCAAGGCATTGTCTTGATCGTTCTGCCCGGTCAATACGATGACCTTCACGCCAGGATCAAGCTCAAGCAACTTCTCCAGGCATTTGAAACCCTCGGTCACCGAATCCTGATCGGGCGGCAGCCCCAAGTCCATGGTGACTACCGCCGGGCTGTGGCGACGAAACTGCAAGACAGCGCTGGCGACATCGTCGGCCACAACCGACTCAAAGCGATCCAGCGACCATTTCAACTGCTTTTGCAGGGCCAGGTCGTCCTCAACTATCAGCAAGGGTTGCTGACGCTCCAGGCCGCTGCTGCCACTATTGTTGTTGGTATTGCTACTACTACTGCTCATTCAATATTCGCTACCGTAATCCGTCTGTGGCGTGGAACAAGGGCAACAGAATCCTGACCGTTGTGCCTCTATCCGGCTTGCTGTCAACAGTGATCTTGCCCCCGAGTTCCTGTAAATATTGGTAGCTCTCATAAGCCCCAATCCCCATCCCGCTCGCCTTGGTCGTTTGAAACGGTTTGAACAAACGCTGTTGAATAAACTCCTCGCTCATCCCGCAACCGCTGTCGGCAACCTCAACCTGTGCATGACTGCCGACCCGCTCCAAACTCAGCACCACCGCGCTGTCGGCCTCCGACGCATCAAAGGCATTTTGCACAACATGCCCGATAACCCGCTCGATGCGCTCATCATGCCCCCTGGTGCTGAGCGGTGAACTCAGCCGCAGATCAAGCTGACGCCCCTTGCTGATGGCTGCAGTGGCGAGCCGTTTGGCAATGACCTCAAGATCAACGCCGCTAGACATGCCGTGAGGTTTCTCTCCATCGCGCAACTGCAGCATCAGCTGGCGCATTTTCTCCAAAGAATTCTCCACAGTATCCAGCATATCCTGCTGGAATTCGGGGTTATCTTTGAGCCGCTTTGCGTTCTTCATCATCAGCGAGAGTTGAGTGACGATATTCTTCAGATCGTGTACAACAAAAGCCGACATACGGTTGAAGGCCTCGAACTTTTTAGCCTCCAAAAGAGCCTCGGCCGCCTGCATCTGAGCGAGGTAGCCGGAGGCCTGACTGCTGGCCGTTTTCAATAGATCGCGCACTTCCCAGTCGAGTTCAATATCGGCCCTGGGCCGGCCCAGCAATACGAAACCCAGGATGCTATCCCCCACCATAAGCGGAATAAGCCAGCAATAACGTTTGTCTTCAAGCAGCCACGCGGGGGCGGCGAAACCCTTGTAGTCGGATGCACCCTGCCGCACTTGGTCTAGATCGATGATCCAGGTCCGCTCCTGCAAGAAATTGCAAAAACCTGCCGCCATCGCTTCCACGCCGCCGAAGGGAGGGGCGTTCCAGCGCGCTGCCTGGGAAAACTCGCCGCTGCTCCCTTGTTGCAGCCACAGCGCTCCCGCCGGGCTCTCGACCAGGTTGGCCAAGGACCGGACCACTGTTTCCCCCATCAACTGGGGCGATGCGCCGGATGACAAGGTCGCGGTGAAGCGCAGCCACTCCTCCCGGTAGTCATAGCGATAGCTGAAGAAGTTCTTGCCGATATAGACCTTCAACTGCGACCGGATAGAGCCCGAAAACACCAGCAGGGCCAAACCTATCAACGCCACGAACACCAGCGCCATTTGAAGCGCCCTACCCCATTCCCCGCCGGTATAGCGGACGTAATAACCCAAAGCGGATATCAGCAGCAGGTACAAGCCCACCAGCATCAAAGTGGCCGAGTGGAAAACCGCCGTGCGTGAGACATGCAACTTCTCCAGCCAATCGGTATGGCGCCGGGAGGCCAAAAACAGCAAGGGCAAGGCCGCGCAATGGGCCAGCGTTCGCACGCTCAAGGCGTCTCCGTCGAACTCGTGAAACAAAGCCGCTTGTGAGTAGACAAAGACGTCAAAGGCGAAGATAGCGGCAAGCCCGAGGCACACCGGCTTGGCATTCCAGCGCGAATCGCCCGAGGAATTACGCAGCAATTGCTCCACCAATATCAAACCGACGACCGCGAGCCCGAGTGCCGTGAAGGCCGATGCTCGCGCCAGGTTCACGCTCAAATCGCTATTGAATTCACGCAGCACCAGCATCAGCAAGGAGCCGGCGAGTGATGCGTAGGCCAGATCGGCAAAACGAGGCGGCCGCCATGCGCTGCCCTGGTCCTGCTTGGGCTGCAACAGCAACAATACAAACCAGAACCAGCAGGCATAACGCAACCAATCAGCCGCCGGGATCAACCAGTCGGCCGCCACCGGCCACAAATGCAACTTTGCCGCCGCGCTGAAGCTGGCCCACAAAGCACTGCCGACCAAGGCGGCCAAGAATACAAAGGAGAGTAAGTTGGCGGGCGACGTGCGGCGCAACCACACGCGCGACGCGAAATAGAGTGCGAACGCCATATAGGCCAGCGCCGCCAAGCCATCACCCAACAAATTCAGTTTCAATACACCAAAGTTCATCGCGCATTGAACCACGGTCGCGCAAAACAAAAAATCGGCAATAACGCCGATTTTTTATATGTTCAATTGAGCTTGCTATTTCAGCGCGCGCCCTTGCCCGTCAAAACCACGGCCACCGTCTCGAACATGATCAACATATCAAGAAAGAGCGAATTGTTTTTGACGTAATACAGATCGTATTGCAGCTTCTCAATCGATTCTTCGACCGTTGATCCGTACTCGCAGCGGACCTGCGCCCAGCCCGTGACACCCGGCTTGACGCTGTGACGAACGGCGAAATAGGGGATCTTGCTGACCAGGTCATCGACAAAGTACTGCCGCTCTGGCCTCGGCCCAACCAAGCTCATATCGCCAACCAACACATTCAGTAACTGGGGCAATTCATCGATGCGGACCTTGCGAATGAAACGGCCCACGCGCGTGATCCGGTCATCATTGACGGTCGCCCAACGTGGCTTGCCGTCTTTTTCAGCATCGGTTCGCATGCTGCGAAATTTGATGACCTTGAAAGTTTTGCCGTTCAAGCCCACACGCTCTTGCCGGTAGAACACCGGACCGGCGGACTCCATCTTGATCATGATTGCGGCAACGACCATGATAGGCAGCGAGACTATAAAAATAGCTGCCGAGAACACAATGTCAAACACCCGCTTGATCGCAGTGCGAATGCTGCCTTGATTGAACCCGTCACCGAAGATCAGCCAACCCGCATTGACATGGCTAATCTTGATCTGAGCCAAGGTCTTCTCGAAGTGGGTTGCAATGTCCACCACTCGAATGCCATAAAGCTTGCAGTCAAGCAGTTGCCGCAACGGCATCGAACCACCACGCCGCTCGGACAAGGCCACCACGATTTCATCGACGCCAAGGCTGCGAGCCGTTTCGGTCAAAGATCCACGTGAGTCGATCATCTCGGCCAATGGCACCTCTGGATTCTCTTCATTGGGGCCAGCCAAATAGCCAACGATCTGCGCGTGTGGATCCGCTTCTTTCAAGGTTTGACCAACCGTGCGGGCAACAGCACCGGAGCCAAAAATCAGAATGCGCGTACGCAGCCGAGACTGGGCGCCGGAATGAGCCGCATAGACCCGATGCACCATCACCGCAGCCACAGCAGCCATAGCGGCCATGGTGACCAATTCACGATGACCCGTCGCCAGCGGCAACAAACTGAAAATAGCATATGCCAAGGGCAAGCCAAACATCAAACCCAGCAAAGCACGGGCACAAGACTCGGTGATGGACCGATTGTGCACATGCTGGTAGAGGCCACTGGCCGAATTGATGACGAACATGCAGCCGGCGAGCGAAAGACCATGTGACGCCACAAAGGGAATAACCGACGAAGCCGAATCACCTTGACTCAGCACGACGGCAACCACGGCAAACAGGATCAACCCAAGGTCGAACAAGACGTGAAGCAATGTCTGTCTATGCAAGTAGTGGCTAAAGATTCGTACCATTTCATTCCCCGATCCCAAAGATTCAATGCACTGCCCGATCGGCGGCTGACTAGAAGCCCCCCCCCGCACCTTCCTAGATTGAGCAACTGAGTCGCAACACCTGTTACGAAAACCGAGCTCAATTCAGGACTCGCACCAACATATCCAAACGCATCTCGATCGCGGGCACATGATGCCTGCACAAGAGCGTCTTGAAAGCCCCCCATTTGAAGGGGGGGCCGAAGTGTAAAAGTCAGAGTCATGACCTAAACACCGAGCTATTTAGCGCTTGAGCCATGATTCAAGCCAAGAGTAGAGCTCAGGTTTGGCCTATGTTTCAGATGCTAGTCCCTGGCTATCGTGCGTATTCCACGCTGGGAATGACTGAATGAGGTTGCGCGAAGACCGCTCCATGCGAAAACGGCGAACAAATCGACCCAGGCAATACCAAGGTGGCAAAAAAAAGCCCGCTAGAGCGGGCTTTTGGGGAACTTCGACTAAAGGCTTCGGATCGAAGCGATGCCCTATGTGCTTAACGCACCACAGCGATCTGTGATTTTTCACCACCCTTGTATGTGTACATTGTCAAAGCACCATTCTTGATGTCACCCTTGGGGTCAAAGGTAATAGTACCCGTCACGCCCTTGTAGCCTTCGGTCTTTGCCAACACCGGCAAATATTTGGCCGGATCAGACGACTCAGCCTTCTTCATGGCTGCAGCCATCACGTTGACAGCGTCATACACATAAGGCGCGTAGATCTGCACATCGACCTTGTACTGCTCCTTGAACTTGGCCTTGAAGGCATCCGAGACCTTGCGGCCTTCGCCTTCTTCAACACCACCGGCTTCGGCGCAATAGACTTGGTTGTCACCCATCGTGCCTGCCGACAACTTCGGCAACTCACCCGAGCAGATGCCGTCGCCACCGACGAACTTGGCTTCAATGCCCAATTGCTTCATCTGACGCAACATCGGGCCGGCCACGGCATCCATGCCGCCAAAGAAGATTACATCAGGCTTCTTGGCCTTCAAGGAGGTCAGGATGGCGGTGAAATCGGTTGCCTTGTCGTTGGTGAATTCACGGCCGGCAATCTTGCCGCCGGCAGCCTTGACGCCTTTTTCGAACTCGTCAGCCACACCTTGACCATAGGCCGTGCGGTCATCGATGACGGCGATCGACTGGCCCTTCAGTTCCTTGACCGAGTAACGGCCGAGCGTGCCGCCCAAATGGACGTCATCTGCCACCACGCGGAACGTGGTCTTATAACCATTGCGGGTGAACTTAGGGTTAGTGGCCGATGGCGAAATCTGCGGAATGCCCGCATCGCTATAGACCTTGGACGCAGGGATCGAAGTACCTGAGTTCAGGTGACCGATCACGCCGTTGACTTTGGAGTCAACCAGCTTTTGAGCGGCTGCCGTACCTTGCTTTGGATCTCCGGCGTCGTCTTCAGCCAGCAATTCAAATTTGGCCTTTTTGCCACCGATCGTCATGCCTTTGGCATTCAGTTCGGCAATCGCCATACGAGCACCTAACTCATTGTCCTTGCCCAAGTGGGCGATGGCGCCACTGGTAGGGCCCACGTGGCCAATCTTTACGACGAGCACGTCTTGCGACATAGCGGTACCGCTCAGCAGCAGCGCCACAGCGCCCACAACAACATTCAACTTGACTTGCATGAATTACCTCCGGATAGGAAGAAGAAGAGCTTTTTGCTGTTGAATTCTCAACCCGCAGAACATACCCCAAAATCTGCGTCAACCTATATGGGGAAACCATGGGAAACCAAAGACTTCCTGCGTCCGTTGTGGCTTGTTGTCATCAGAGCAAAAAGACTGACCCGCTTTGCCGTGATTTCAAGTTCACTCTGACCGCTTGACCATGGGTTTGTACAAGGGCTTGTTCAGCGCCGATTCGATCCGCGCGAGCAGTTGAATACGAAAATCATCGATGGCCGCATCAACAGCGTTGAGGAGTTCCATCCTAAGTCGATCGTCCGGCTCTAATCTGACCGGCCCGTCAATCCCAATGTCGGCTTCGACTGGGGACGCAAGCTCCGACAACAAGCTCTGGCAAGCTGCATTGAGGGTCAAGTCCGTCGCTTCGGCGACATCCGCCAAATCAACCATATCGGCCACATCAGCCTCGGCCAAAACTTCAAGCTTCGGATCCTCACCCTTGGGTCGCTCAAGCAACTGCAAGGCGGCTTCATCGAGCACCTCGGTCAGAGTCGGAACCAAGCGAGCCAGCGGGGGCGTCAAGCAGACACCTTGTGATGGTTTACGCTGATCCCAAGTTCCTCATAGAGCCGATAGCGTCGGCGCCCGGCTTGGACCTGCTCAGCGTCTTGGGAAACCACCTCAAGCAGGCGCTGGAACTGATCAAACCCTTGCGGCATTTCCAGCCCCAAGTTCAACAAGACTTCACGGTGGCCGAGGTTCAGAGCATGTTCGATCAACAAGATGGGTGTTGCCGCCGCCACCATGGGGTCGGCAGCGGCCGCCGACAAGTTCAAATGGGGCACGAACTCGGCCGGCTCGAATACCCATAAGGCAGCATCCAATCGTCGCAAAGAAGCCGGCGGGCCGCAAACGCCGACCCTTGCTCCCGACTGTTGCGCCTTGCGCAGCAGTCGGCAAACATAGGCCAGTCGATCGGGCACGCCGGTGTAGAAACTCACCTGAGTCATCGTTTCAGCCGAGATCGCAAGCAGCCAGATCAGCGTGCTTGTGAGAGCACAAAGTGGGTCAGCAAGCCCACCGGACGGCCGGTGCCGCCCTTGGCCGCGCCGCCCTTCCAGGCGGTGCCAGCGATGTCCAAATGGCCCCAGCGGAACTTGCCCGCAAAACGCTGCAAGAACTTGGCCGCCGTGATTGAACCGCCGGCGCGCGAGCCGACGTTGGCCACGTCGGCAAAGTTGCTCTTCAGGCCTTCTTCGTACTCATCATCCAAAGGCATGCGCCAGCAAGGATCCAAAGCGGCCTCGCCGGCAGCCGACAGCGAGGCCGCCAACTCGTCGTCACTCGCATACATGCCGCTGCGCACGCCGCCCAGCGCAATCACGCATGCGCCGGTCAGGGTTGCCACATCCACCACCACCGCCGGCTTGAAGCGCTCGGCATAAGTGAGCGCATCGCACAAGACCAAACGCCCTTCCGCATCGGTATTCAAGATCTCGATGGTTTGACCCGACATCGAAGTCACCACATCGCCCGGCTTGAGCGCGCGGCCACTGGGCATGTTTTCGCAAGCGGCGATGATGGCCACCAGATTCAGCTTGGGCTTGAGTTCCGCGACGGCACGGAGCGCGCCGATGACACTCGCCGCACCGCCCATGTCGAATTTCATTTCGTCCATTTCGGCGCCTGGTTTCAAGGAGATGCCGCCCGAATCAAAGGTAATGCCCTTGCCGACCAACACCACCGGCGCCTGAGTTTTGGCCGCGCCTTCATAGCGCGCGACGATGAAGCGAAGTGGCTCGTCCGAACCCTGCGCCACCGACAAGAAGGAGCCCATGCCGAGCTTCTCGACCGCCTTCTGATCCAGCACTTCGACCTTCAGTCCATGCGTGCGCCCCAAGGCCTTGACTTGCTCGCCGAGAAAGGTCGGCGTGGCGTAGTTGCCGGGGCGATTGGCGCATTCGCGCGCCAATTCAATGCCGGCACCGATCGCCTGACCGCGCGCAAGGCCAATCTTGCTCACCTTGGCTGCCGCAGCATCGGCCTTGTCAATGATTAAAGTCAGCTTGTCCAATTTGCCCGAAGCGGGCGCGCTTGGCTTGGTATGACGATACAAATAGGCCGAATCACTGGCCGCCAACACGAATTGCTCGGCCAGACTCTCGGTCATTGCATCAAAGCCGACAAAGGCGACCGCCGCATGCACGGCACCGCGCCCCTTCAACTGAGCCAAAGCCAACTGAAGCGCAGCGCGGGCGGCCTTCAAAGTTGGCTTGCCGGCTGCCGCCAAAATCAAGCGAGGCGCTTTGACACCCGCCGGGCGCTGCAAAACAATCGCCTTGCCGGCCTTGAGCTCAAAGTCACCCAACTTCAGCGCATCCTTGGTGAGCGCGGCCATTGCGGCGTCCATGCCGGAGGGCAAATCCTCACCGGCAATCAACAAGATCAAGGCATCAGCATTGATGCCGGCCAGTGCGTCGAAGGAGGCAGTCTGTGTACGAAAGTCCATAATGTCGCCGAATAGATAAAGTGCCCGGATGTTATTCGATTCCTCAGTACGATCAGAACTTGCCCGCAGCTTCGGTGTCACCTTTGTGGTGATCCTCACCATCGTGCTCACGATGATGTTGATTCGCACCCTCGGTCAAGCCGCTGGCGGCAATGTCGCCCCACAAGACGTGATGCTGTTGATGGCCTACGCCTCGCTGTCTCATCTGCCCACGATGCTGACCCTGTCGCTATTCATCGCCGTCGTGGCGTCCTTGGGCCGCATGTACCGCGAGTCTGAGATGACTATCTGGTTTTCCAGCGGCATTGGTCTGAGCCGCTTCGTCAAACCGGTGTTGCGCATGAGCCTTCCGGTCTTGTTGGTGGTGATTGTGTTGCAGTTGATTGTCTGGCCTTGGGGCAATCAGAACAGCGCTCAACTGCGTGAACGCTATCAAAAGCGCAGCGACCTCTCGCGAGTGGCACCAGGGCAATTTCAATCATCGCGCGACGGCAACAGTGTATTTTTCATCGAGCGCGACAGCCAGGACGAGCGTACCGGGCGCAATGTATTCATCTTGTCCAACAAAGACAAAACCGAATCAGTGACCACCGCCTCCAAGGGCCACATTGAATTGACCGACACCGACCGCTTTCTGGTGCTGAACCAGGGTCAGCGCAATGAAGCCAATGCGTTGACCGGTGAGCGATCACTTGCAAAATTTGAACAATACAGGATCTTGGCCGACAGCCAAGTCTTGCGCAGCGCTGACAAATTAAAGCCCAAGGCGACACCCACGCTGGACCTGCTCCGTGCGCCCTCCGCTGCCAATAACGCCGAATTGACATGGCGCTTTGGCATGAGCCTGGCTTGCTTCAACATGATGTTTTTGGGCATAGGCATGGCGGCCACCAATCCGCGCCGGGCCAACAACTGGAACCTGCTGTTTGCGCTTCTTAGCTTTGTGGTCTATTTCAACCTGATCGGTCTGAGTCAAGGCTGGGTCAGCAATGGGCGAAGCAGCATGGGGACGACTTTGCTGGCGGTCCACGGCGGCATATTCCTGCTGGCCTTGGCGGTGATGTGGTTGCGCGACCGGGGCAATTGCATCGGCTTCTTTCGACGCAAACCCGCAGGAGTGGGGGCATGAGAACGGTTCGCCGCCTGTTGTACCGGGACATCGTCGGGGCGGTGTTTTTTGTTTCGCTGGCTTTTCTTTCGCTGTTCTTCTTCATCGACTTTGTTGATGAACTCGACAACATTGGTCGAATCGAGGCCGGCGCCTTAAAGGCTGCGCTGCTGGCCTTGACGGACATCCCTGGTCATTTTTATCAGCTGTTTCCGATTGCCGTCTTGATCGGCAGCATCTTCTCCTTGGCCAGACTGGCGCAGTCAAGCGAGTTCACGATTTTGCGCACAGGTGGGTTGGGGCCGGGACGCGCGCTTGGCTTGCTCGCCTATCTGGCCACCGCCTTTGCGGCGCTGACCTTCTTCGTCGGCGACTTTGTGGTGCCCTACTTCGACCTTCAAGCCGACCTCATGCGAACTCGTTTCGTCGGTGCATCGGCGCAAGGAAGCCGTGGCGCCTGGTTGAAAGACCATCAACTTATCGCCGGGCAAGAGCGGAGTTTTTCGATCAACGTGAGTCAAGCCGACGCGTCGGGCCGATTGCAAGGTGTGCGAATTTTCGAGTTCGATGACGCGGGGGGATTGGTTTCTCGGTTGGCCGCCAAACAAGCGGTCGTTGATGCCAAGGGCTACTGGAGGCTATCTGACGTCACTCAAACTGATTGGTTAGCGGCCAAGCAAACCAGCGACTCAAGCGACATCAAGGGCGGCATGGGCGGAGGCATTGATGCAAGGCGCGTCGTGCGCGAAACCAAGCTGGACGAATTGAACTGGAAGAGTTCACTGCATGCCGGCGTGATCGCGGCGGCAGTGCTTCCAGCCACCTCGATGTCGACACTGGAGCTTTACCGTTATACCCAGCATTTATCGGCGCAGGAGCAATCCGCGCAAGCGCACAAGATTCAGTTTTGGCGCAAAGCGATCTACCCCTTTGCCTGCTTTGTGATGGTGGCACTGGCGCTGCCTTTTGCCTATTTGCACGGCCGTGCCGGTGGCATCAGCTTGAAGGTTTTTGGCGGCATCATGCTGGGCATTAGTTTTATCTTGCTCAACAACGTTGCAGGCCATGTCGGCATATTGCAAAACTGGGTGCCATGGATCGTGGCTACCGGGCCTAGTCTCTTCTATCTTGCCCTGTCATTGGCGGCCTTCGGCTGGCTGGTGCGTTACCGCTGAAAACACAATTTATGGACGGTTTACTACTCTTTGCTCATGGCGCACGTGACCCCGAATGGGCTAGGCCCTTCGAGGAGGTGGCGCGGCGAATTGCGCTCAGTCGCCCCCAACTGCCGCTGGCCTTGGCCTACCTTGAGTTCATGCAGCCCGAGCTGGAAGCCGCGGCGCGCGCACTCGTTGCACGTGGCTGCCGGCGGATTCATATTGTGCCAATGTTCCTGGGCACCGGCGGTCATGTGAGGCGCGATATCCCGCCCATGCTCGAGCGGCTGCGAGCCGACTTTGGTACGTCGGTGGACTGGCAGTTGCACACGGCCCTTGGGGAACAAGAAGCCGTTCTTCAAGCGATGACCGAGTCGAGTCTGGCTTGGCTTGGCCGTGAGTCCGAAGGCTAGGAATGAATCTGCACCAGTTCAGATTTGTACAGGAGGCCGCGCGGAGAAACCTCAACCTGACCGAGACGGCCAAGGCCTTATTCACCTCGCAGCCCGGCGTTTCAAAGGCAATTTTGGAGCTGGAAGAAGAGCTGGGCATCGACATTTTCTCGCGCCATGGCAAGCGCCTGCGCCGCATCACAGAGCCCGGCCAGCAGGTGCTGGCGGCGATAGAAATCATCATGCGCGAAGTCGGCAATTTGAAGCGCATTGGCGAGGAATTTTCAAAGCAGGACAGCGGCACCCTTTCGATTGCCACCACCCACACGCAAGCGCGTTATGTCTTGCCAGGGCCGGTGGCACAACTGCGGCGCCAATTGCCGCTGGTCCGGGTCAGCTTGCATCAAGGCACACCGGATCAAGTCGTCCGCATGCTGCTGGATGACAGCGCCGATGTCGGGCTGGCGACAGAATCACTGGCCCATATCGATGAGTTGGTCAGTCTCCCCTGCTATGAGTGGCAGCATGTTTTGGTGGTGCCCGAGCACCATCCACTGGCGCAAGTTGAGCGCCCTACATTGGAGCAATTGGCCGGCGAGCCGATCGTCTCGTATCACCCCAGTTTTACCGGGCGTACGCGCATCGACAAGGCCTTTGCCGCGCGCAATTTGCACCCCAATTTCGTATTGGAAGCGATCGACTCCGATGTGATCAAAACCTATGTTCGCTTGGGCATGGGCATTGGCATCGTGGCCGAAATGGCGGTGCGCGAAGATCCGCCGGGCGGGGATCTGCTGTCTCGTCCGCTGGGCCACCTTTTCGGGCAAAACGTCACCCGAATTGCCTTCAAGCGAGGCGCCTATCTGCGCAACTATGTCTACAGTTTTGCGGAGTTGCTGTCCGATCGTCTGAACCGCCACTTGCTGGAGCGAGCCATGAACGGCGACGCCAGTGATTACAGCCTGTAATCGAGCTTCTTTGTCGATGGCCAGGCTTTTCGAAATTTGAACTTTTTCAAGCCCGCATCAGGGCTTGTCTGAGCTGGCAATCGTCGAGCTCAAGCCGGCCCGCGAGTCATCCAGCAAGATGTCCACGTCCGCCGGCGGCGCGCTAGCGCCCGCTTTTCCCTGCCACACCATGGTGGCCATCAGATCAAAGCCGGTCGGATTGCCGGCCACGTCGTTTGCGTCCAAGGGCAAAAAGAGGTCAATTTCCTCGCCTCTTACCTCGTGTTCGGAGCGATCACGGGCCACGCTGTACAGCAACAAGAGGTCACGTAGCGCCGGCAGGTCAAAGCAAGCCGAGCGCTCGTCCCGGGACGACAACAGCTTTTGCAGGCTTGACATGCTGGCGCTGCTATCGGCCCAGCGCGCTTGCAAACCCTGAATCACATCGTCATAAGCCTCCAGCCCACGACCCTGCTCCAAATCGAGATCCCAAGCCGGCGGCCGCGCCTTGAACTGGACCGCATATTGGCCCGCGATATCGGCAAATGCCAACGCGTCACCGCGCTGCTGACAGATCTCCATCAGCTTCAAATAAGGCAAGGCCGATCCGCCTCCAGCGGCGACATCATTTTTCAATTGAGCCTGCAACAAATCGACCGCCGCCTCGTCTTGGCCCAAGACCAAGAAGAAGTCGACTTGCTGCTCCAGATCAATCAACTCCTCGACGCTGACCAGATGCGGCCCTTTTGACGGCGCCTTGCCCGGCTCAGCTATTCCAGCCTGGATCGCCACAGCCTTGGGGGCCGCCGGGTCAATGAACTGCACACTCAGCGGCTCAAGGCTCAATTCACTGCCCATCAACTGGGAAATCCGCACCAAGCCGGATACCTCTTTGTCCGGCAACTCGGCCATCAACGCACTATGTACAAAAGCCGGCTCGGCATCGACATTGTGCGGCAAGGCAATCGTATGTTCTTCCATTGAGACTGTGCGGGCCGGGCCAAAATCCGCTTCGGCCGGTTTGCTGCCATCGTCTGCGCCGGGCTGCCCTTCAACCAGGGCTTGACGCTCCTGTCGTGCGTTGCTGGCCACAAGCAGCGCACCGGCTTTTGCCCCCTCGGGCACAGCTTCATTTGATTCCTGCCCCCACCAGTTGCGGTCCTGCCCACGCTGCTCGCCACCTCGGCCACGCAAACGATAGCCCAAGCCACCTCCAAACAGAAGGGCCAAGGCAGCCAAGCCCCATGGCAAAACCTTGAGTTCTTCATTGCCGTGAGCGGTCCTTGCACCGGAACTCTCGTCCTTCAATGCGATCAACTTCTGAGCATTGCTACGGAATTCGGCTTGCATGCTGATTAGACCGGACTCGACTGTTCGTAAGCGGGCCATGGCCGCCTCAGCCTCCGAGGCCGAGCTGCCTGCCGGAGCTTGGCTTGCATCCACGGACTCCAAGCGCAGCTGTGGCTGTGCCGAATCTTTGGGCGCAGCCAAAGGAACAGATACCTGTTCGAACGATTCGTTAGCTTTTAAGCCTGTCGCCACTTTCAAAGCCGGCCTAGCCGCTTTGACATGGCGGGCACTACGCGAGCCGACGGAGTCAAGCGAATTGGCGTCCCCGCTTGCTGGCGGGTCTGCTTGCTTATTGGCCTGCTGCTTCGACCCTTTGGCGATCTGCGGAGCCGACTCTTTGGAGGAGATCAAACGCTCTTGGCCAACCTTGCCTGACAGTCCTGCACCCATCAAGGCCTCGGGCTTGGCATCAGAAGTGGCCAATGCCGCCCGCAAGGCCGGCGACAGGGCTCTAGGGCTCGCAACCACAGAACGAGCATCAGCCGCAGTCTGGTCATGCCCCAACGGCGGATCCATCAAGGCGCTGAACTGCCGAGTCAACCGCACCGGGCAACCCAAGCTCAAAGACACATTGAGAATGGGCTCCTCAATCGGCACCGAACTCAGCACCAGGATCGAGCGCAGGGTGTTTTCGCTCTCGCCCTCAAGTCGCACACTGACCGAGTTGCCCGGCAATTTTTTCGTGCCGGCCGTGACCTCGACAAACACGCAGTCCATCGACAAAGATTCGCCTGAGCTGAGGCTGAGCGGGAGCGAAAGCAAGAGCGGCCGACCCAGCGCAGACTGCACTTGCGGGCGACCCATACCTAGCGCATGGGCGTTGCCCATGAAGCCAAATGCCAAGGTACTCAGCAAGCAGACGCCCAAGCTGGAGGCGCGCAAAAAGAAAGGGGGCGCTACGGTGTCTC
Source organism: Roseateles oligotrophus (assembly GCF_025717515.1). Lineage (GTDB taxonomy): Bacteria > Pseudomonadota > Gammaproteobacteria > Burkholderiales > Burkholderiaceae_C > Paucibacter_A > Paucibacter_A oligotrophus. Next base: position 30,098 of record NZ_JAJIRN010000005.1, on the reverse strand, counting down.
GGTCCATGCCGGGGGGGGCCAATGTTATTTCGGCTGACTCTAGCATGGCTGGCCGGGCTTCAATCGTGCCATAAAGACCGACGTTGTATATGTGCCCGCACACAGCGCCCAGCCAAGCCGGTCCAGGCAGGTGAGCGCTTTGAGGCCCATCCATCACTGCCCACAAAGCGAAGGCCGCGCAGCTCATGGACAATGGCCGGCAAGATGGCAACCTCCCTGTTGTCACGTCAGCGACAAAGCATGAATAGCACTGTTCTTACACTCACCGAACGCAGCAAGATTGATGCGGGTTCTTGGTTTGCCAGATTATCGGAGCCCTTGCGCAACGATATTTTGTCACGCGCAACGGTGCGCCGATTGGACGATGGCGCTTTACTGTCTTACCGAGGTGAAGCTGCCGAAGAATGGGTGGGCGTAGCCAAAGGCGCCGTCCGTATCAGCTCGGTCTCATTGGCCGGCAAACAAGTGTCTTTGACTTATGTGGAGCCCGGAACATGGTTTGGCGACATTTCGCTATTCGACGGCATGCCCCGTACCCACGATGCGACCACCCACGGAGACACCACGCTGCTGATTGTGCGCAAGCCGGACTTCAGGGAATTGCTGCAGCTTCACACCGAACTCTACGAGGCCTTGCTGCGCCTGAATTGCCGACGTTTGCGTCTGATGTTCGATGCAATCGAGGATCTCAACACCCTGCCCCTCGCTTCGCGTCTGGCCAAACAAATCTTGCTGCTAGCGCGCTCCTACGGCGTATTGCAGGGCGACGAAATCCGCATCGGCCTGCAACTGGCGCAAGAGGATTTGGCGCAGTTGCTGGGCGCCTCTCGGCAGCGTGTCAATCAAGAATTGAAGGCCTTCGAGCGCGACGGGGCGGTTCGCGTCGAACCCACCCGCTTGGTCGTGCTGAGCAAAGAAAAGCTGATGGCCATCGCCAATCGATAGCTGATCTACGCTTGACCGGTGCCGGCCATTTCTGCAATCAATTTTAAAGAGATTCATGGACGAATTCAGCGGAACCCGAGCACCAACACAAGCCATTGACAACGAGGCGCTCAGCGCTTGGCTCAAGATGCATATTGCCGGCTTTACAGGCCCATTGAGCATCGAGCAATTCAAAGGCGGCCAATCCAATCCCACCTACAAGCTGAATACACCAAGCCAAGCCTATGTGATGCGCGCCAAGCCCGCACCGATGGTCAAGCTCTTGCCTTCTGCTCATGCCATCGAGCGCGAGTTCAAGGTCATGTCAGCGCTGGCGGGCAGCGAGGTACCGGTGCCCGCCATGTTGGCGCTCTGCGAAGACGAGTCGGTCATCGGCCGGGCGTTCTACATCATGGAGTTCATGCCCGGCCGAGTGCTTTGGGATCCCGCCTTGCCGGGCATGAGTACGCAAGAGCGTGCGGCCATTTTTGACGAAATGAACCGAGTGATCGCGGCCCTGCACCGGGTCGACCCGCAAGCCATTGGTCTGGCCAACTACGGCAAACCCGGCAACTACTTTGAACGGCAAATCAGCCGCTGGAGCAAGCAATATCTGGCATCGGTGACCGAACCCATCGAAGCCATGGACAAGTTGATGGACTGGCTCCCCGGCAATATTCCGGCCTCGGCCCTTGATGAGCGCGAGGTCGCCATAGTGCATGGCGATTTCAGATTAGATAACTTGGTCTTTCACCCCGAACAAGCGCGCGTGATCGCGGTGCTGGATTGGGAGCTATCGACCCTGGGCCATCCTTTGGCCGACTTCAGCTACCACTGCATGACTTGGCATATTCAAAGCTCGGCCGCAGCCCGCGGACTCGGTGGCTTGGACTTGGCCACTCTGGGAATCCCGGCCGAAACCGACTATGTACGCCGTTATTGCGAGCGAACGGGTCGAGCCGACATTGCCCTGATAGAGCAGGACTGGAACTTCTATTTGGCTTACAACTTGTTCCGCATCGCGGCAATTTTGCAAGGCATTGGCAAACGAATCAGCGCCGGCACGGCCTCAAGCGATCAGGCACGCGCTGCGGCTGCGGGCGCCAAACCGCTGGCGGAATTGGCCTGGGTATTCGCTCGGCGCTTGGTCAAGCCTGAGCCGGATCTTCGTCCGGACGCGAACTCTGCCAAGCAATAGATGTGGTGGTCGGCCACGGTCCGCGGTCGGTCAGCTTCTCGTTCACCTTCTGCAACTCTCGACACGCCAACTCCAGCACCTTGACCAGGCCCTGGATACTCTGCAGAGAAGGCACGGCCATGGCCGTGCGCAAGTAGGCATTGCCGCGCATTGTCATCAACACAAATGGCTGGCCCTCGGGCAGCAAGTCTTGGCTCGCCTGAGCCAGAACTTCGCTCAAATCGCCCTCCAACCAAGCTGCAACCAACTCCTTGTTCACGCCGACGGCACCAAAGCGTTGGCGCACCAGCTTGGAGCTGATTTGAGTGAACTTCGGGAACATCACCAACCAACGCATTTCCTCGGGCGTGTCGGTGTCGACGCGGGTCTTGAGGGTGTCGGTATAGGCCTCAAACACCGCCGACTCCAACTGATCCATCAAAGTCCGGCACAAGACCATCATCTGCAAATCGCCGTGCAAGCGCAACTCACAGCGCATACGCAACTCATTGCCCTCGATGTAAGCGCGCTGCGACGGCCCCCACTCGATGCGCAGACTGCCGGGCAAGGCCTTGGGCTGCTCGATCAAGAAACCTCGCCCGTCCTTGGCGATACGGAAATGCGCATTGCGGCTTTCCGCCCAGTCGTGAATGGGTCGCCAGCGAGCCGAACTCGCACGAGCAACAAACCAGTGTTTTACTTGCTTAAAAAACATGAGCTAGGACAATGCGCTGAACGGTGAAGACGCAAACCGCGCCTCCTTTGACCGGTGGAGAACAAAATGATCGAAGTGTATTCATGGCCTACTCCTAACGGCCACAAGGTTCACATCATGTTGGAAGAATGCGGTTTGCCATATCGGGTGATCCCCGTGGACATAAGCAGTGGCGCCCAATTCGAGCATAAATTCCTCTCCATCAGTCCAAATAACAAGATTCCTGCGCTGATCGACCCCGCAGGGCCGGACAACAAACCGATCTCCTTGTTCGAATCTGGGGCCATTCTGCTGTATTTGGCCGGCAAGACGGGCAAGTTCTTGCCTAGCGACACCGCAGGCAAGTACGAAGTCTTGCAATGGCTGATGTTTCAAATTGGAGCTGTCGGCCCCATGCTCGGGCAGACCCACCACTTTCGTATCTACGCGCCCGAAAAAATCAAATACGCCATTGATCGATACAGCAGTGAAGCACAGCGTCTTTACAAGGTGATGAATACGCGCCTGGCCGGCTCAACCTATCTAGGCGGAAGCCACTACAGCATTGCCGATATTGCCGTGTTTCCATGGCTCAGATCCTGGAAAAATCAGGGCGTCGAGTTGAGCGACTACCCGCATTTGAAGGGGTGGTTCGACGAAATTTCAGCCCGCCCAGCGGTGCTGCGTGGCCTGGGGGTTATGTCCGAACAACACAAGCCACTTACCGACGAAAAAGCGAGAGAAAATCTATTCGGAGAGAAGCAATATAGACGGCATTGATTGAACGCAAATCAGCGGCTTGGACCGATCAAGGTTCGATGATCCGCCCTCGACTGCGATAGAGACTCCTCTGCCATCGCTTGCCCTGGCAACAGCGGATTGAGACGATCAAGTCCAAGCCGTGTGAATTCGAAGTCACGCTCGCTGATGTAGAGCGGCTCCCCTATTCGTAGACCAGCATTTGCGACGCGCGATCCCTTCTCTCAAACACTGGACACAGTCGCAGGCGCGCCTTCAAGGTCAACTTTTGCGGGTCACACAAAAAGGCCATTTCCAGTACATGGTTGCGGCTCTTGGCTTGGCCAGAAAGTCGCTGTGAAGCGGACTCAAAAGCTCACAAGACCATAGGGTGACCCGCCTTCCAGACAGTTCGACCCCCTTTGAATCTGCGGGTTGAAAGCGCAGACTGAGGCGATCACAGAACTCGTTTTTCCGTTTTTCCGGGACTCGAAATGCGACCACGGCCAACACACTCGGCCACGACTGGGGCTGAACCGGTGCTTTCACCGCTTGACTCAGATAAAAAGCAATGTTGACGTGAGAACGATTGCCCCACTTCGAATCAAAAACAGCATTTCAGTGCGCGCCGAACCATCAGTCGTCTGATTGGTCCGACCAGCAGGAATCGAACCTGCAACCGCCCGCTTAGAAGGCGGGTGCTCTATCCGGTTGAGCTATGGTCGGGCATGAACTGCTTGCAGCTCAATAGGGCCGCGATTGTGACATGAGCTGGACCCTATTTGATGCCCGCTCCTGTCACACAAGCGAACAAGGCGCTTAATTCAACAACACGTTGACGATCGCATTGCCAATGCCCATCAGGGCTGCGCCCGAAATCAGCCCGGCGCAGATGGGCTCACAACCATCGACCCAAAGGCGATTGCCCGGCGTTCCGGCCGCCTTGTATTTACGGCCCATGAACCAGAACAATAATGCGCCGATCCACATTGCGAAGACGGACTCAGGTGGCAACACAACGCCCAAGCCGATCGAGACCGACGAGAGCGGGAAGCGACCCTTGGTGATGATGCGCATCACCTCGATCGCAACTGCGCTGACAAAGGCAACAAACATCGCCACCAAGGCCGAAGCCGGCAGGCCCTGCAAGCCTTTGGCGATCAACTCGGCCACGCCCTTCCACTGCAAAGCGGCCGGCATCGCAAACTGCTCGGACACCAAGGTGGCGGTTGACCTGACCCCATTCGCGTCGGCCGGCAAAAACAGCAAGAAGTACAGGGGCACGCAGGCAATCACACCAGCCAGAATACCGATGACATGGCCAATCGCCTGGTGCCTGGGCTTGCCGCCCAACATATAGCCAGGCTTGATGTCGGAAAGCAGGTTGGCGGCATTGGAGGCGATCTCGGACGTCATACCGGCCGGCAACAAATTGCTGGCGGGGTTGCTGCGATCAATCGCACCCATGGTGAATTGAGTGATCTTTGACAGCGCGCCGGTCGGCGTCCATGAGGTCAAAGCCATTGCATTGGTGCAAATGATGGTCAGCACAAAGATCAGCGGCAGCGAAACCAGGGCCAAGAACATAGGCACATCAAAAAACACATGGGTGACCCAAGCTCCCAAGAAGCCGAAAACCGGCACACCGATATAAGAAATCCACAGCGGCACCTCGATATGCGCCAAAAGATCTGGGCCTTGAGGAGCCACGTCGGTCTTCTTGCCCCATGACTTGAAGATGCTCATGAAGAGTTCCGGCTTGGCCAGCAAGCTGACGATGGAACCGGTGACCATCATCGTCACACCCCACCAGAGGGACCACTGGTTGACAATCTCGGCACGCGAAATCGCCACCATCGCGCCGGTCGGCGACACGCGCTGAGCGATCTCGCCGGCATTGATCATGATGGGTGCCAGAATCACAAAATTGATGAAGGAGCCCAGCATGCAACTGCTGGCGACCGCAATCCCCATCAAGCCACCGACGCCCAGCATGGCGGCGTCCAGCGTAAAGCGCAGACCCAGCACGCGGAAATCCACACCCATGATCTTGGGCATCCATAGCTCAGCCTTGGCTGCAACCTGGTAGTAGTAGGTGTCCATTCGCTCATGCAGATGCCATGGCTCCTTCATACCGGCCCATTGGTCCATGCGCAGAATCTTGAACTGCAAGAGCTTCATCCACCCATCACTGACTATCGCCTGATAGAGGGCAGTAGCGCCCGCAACCAAGCCCAACAAGCGCGCTTTATAGACACCCTCGGCGGCATCGCCGGTATAGAGCGAATCAAGTACCACGCCGCTGGCCCGCCCCTCAGGGAAAGGCAACTGGTCCTCGTTGATGAAACGCCGCTTCATCGGGAAGGCCACCAAGACGCCGAGGATGGAGATCACCACCATCCAGATCATCATCTGCCACCAGGGGATGATGCGACCGGTGATCAACATATAGGCCGCCAAACTGGAGAACAGCGGCATCACCACATAGCCTGCGGCCGTTGCGATCGACTGAGTACAGTTGTTCTCAAGAATGGTGTAGTCCTCCGCCAGACCCGCGGCGTGCAAGGCACGAAAGAGTGCGAAAGACAAAATGACCGAGGTCAAGCCGACGCCGATGCCGATGCCGGTTTTGCCACCGATATAGAGCGAGGTCGCGGCCAAAATTGCGCCGAGTAGAAATCCGGTCAAGGCGGCACGCAAGGTCAGCTGCGGCATGCTGCCTCGGTAGACATTTGTGAACCACCATTCGTCTTTTTGCGCCCGGGTCCAGGTGCGTATCTGCTCGTCGGTCAGTTGTTGGATAGCCATGAGGAAAGAGAAATGGGTTGCGGGCATGGTGTTGCCCAATGCTGCGGATTTTGTCCGCACGACGCGCCCAGGAATAGCCGAGGATACCCAGGGCACCTCAAGGGATGAAGCAAATCGTTTCTGAAATAAAAAAACCCGCCGCAAGCAAGCTTGCAACGGGTTTCTTTAAATATTCTTGGTCGGGGCGGTGGGATTCGAACTCACGACCCTCTGCTCCCAAAGCAGATGCGCTACCAGGCTGCGCTACGCCCCGACTGAGATTAAAAAACCTGCTGCAATTCAACTCGCAACAGGCCATTCAAAATGGTAAATCAACTAACTTTTAAAAAGTTCTTGGTCGGGGCGGTGGGATTCGAACTCACGACCCTCTGCTCCCAAAGCAGATGCGCTACCAGGCTGCGCTACGCCCCGACTAAGACAACTATTCTAGCCTGCTTTTTGGTGGGTGCGCAAGGATTTTCTTGAAATGTTGAAACGAGCTGCGAATTTCCAATTCGGGAATATTGGGAACCCGAGACCTCCTCATCTTTGCAATTCGAAATATTCGTCGTTCAGTCCTCGCACCAACACTTGACGCATCCCGCCTCCCGTCACGGCCTTTGTCGGCGCCGACTTTGACCTATCGCTCTTCAGCGACAGTGACCACGACGCAGCAATAGATCCATGCCAATTGGCGCTCTGCGTGCACGCTATAGAGCACCTGTTGAAACATCTCCTGCAGCAGGTTTCCGGTGAAGTTGCCCGCAGCGCAGTGAGTATTGGAATGCGAACGACTCAGTTGACAAGGCCTATTTGAAGCGCACTCGTGGTGGTCGCGTGATGTATTTCAGCAGCCTGTCAGATACCGTGCTGCGGCGGCTTTATTGAGCTAACTCATCGTCGGTACGGGCCGAGCCGCCAACATGGCTAGCCAACGACTACCGGAGATCCTGATGCAAACGTCGAATTCGGATTTCATCTGCTGCGGAGGGCGCGCAGCGGTTCTGCTGATGACGCTCGCTCTGGCTGCGATGCTGCTACAGGGTTGCGCAACAACTTCCAGCGGCGCGGGTCTCGGGCACCGGATGACCGACAGCGTTTCAACCAGCGAAGGCAAGACCATCAATTTCGCCTGGACCAGCGAGGATGGCGGCGTCACCGGCACCCTCAGCGCCACGCTGGACAACGGCGCCAACTTCAGCGGGCCCTTCATGCAGGTCACGCGGGAAACCCATCTTCGTCACTTCGACCCCTATTGGGTAGGCTGGCGCCATGGCTGGCGAGATTGGCCGGCCTGGGGTCCGGCAGGTAACGGCACCGACCTGGTCACGCATTACTCGGGCCGGGTGATTGCGCGCCTGCAAGGGCCGGGCGACTTGCGCATGCGCTGCGTGCTGCACCTGAAGGCACCCGCCAAGGGCATGGGCGCGGGCGGCCAGGGGCAATGCGAACTCAGCGACGGGCGCAAGTTTGATGCCGTCTTTTCCTGAGTCAGCGCGGCTGCGTGCTGACCGGCGCCCGGTGGTGAAGCCCCCGGCTCGGCCCAGCCTATGAGCATCCGCAATCTCGATTCCTTGTTCGACCCGGCCTCCATCGCCGTGTTCGGCGCGTCGGCGCGGCCCTTCAGCGTCGGCGCCACGGTCTGGCGCAATCTGCGCTGCGGCGGTTTCAAGGGCCGGCTGCTGGCGGTCAACCCCAAACATCAAGAGCTCGACGGGCAGGCGGTTTTTGCCCGGGCGGCCGATCTGCCGCTGGTGCCCGAACTGGCCCTGATCTGCACGCCGCCCGCCAGCGTGGCCGGACTGATCTCGGAGCTGGGTGCGCTGGGCACGCGCGCCGCCATCGTGCTGAGCGCCGGCCTGAGCCCCGAGCAAAACGCCGCCATGCTGGCCGCCGCCAAGCCCCATCTGCTGCGCATCCTCGGCCCCAACTGCATCGGCCTGCTGGCGCCGCATATCGGTCTGAATGCCAGCTTTGCCCACACCGATGCGCTGGCCGGCGAACTCGCCTTCGTGTCGCAGTCGGGCGCGCTGCTGACGGCCATGCTGGACTGGGCGCGCTCGCGTGCGATTGGCTTTTCTCACATCGTCTCGCTGGGCGAGCATGCCGATGTGGACTTCGGCGACATGCTGGACTTTCTGGCCAGCGACTTCCGCACCCGGGCCATCCTGCTCTATATCGAGTCGGTCGAGTCGCCGCGCAAATTCATGTCGGCGGCGCGTGCCGCGGCGCGCAACAAGCCGGTCATCGTGGTCAAGGCCGGGCGCTCCCGCCAAGGCCAGCGCGCCGCCGCCTCGCACACCGGCGCCCTGGCCGGCTCCGATCTGGTCTACGAGGCCGCCATCGCACGCGCCGGCATGCTGCGGGTGAACACCCTGCAGCAGTTGTTCCTGGCCGCCGAGACCTTGAGCCGTTTTCAAAGCAACCGCTCCGAAGAGCTGACTATTCTGACCAATGGCGGCGGTGCCGGCGTGATGGCGGCCGACGCGGCCTCGCATGCGGGCGTGAAGCTGGCCGATCTCAGCGAGCAGATGCTCAAGCGTCTGGACGAGGTGTTGCCGGCCAACTGGTCGCGAGGCAACCCGGTCGACATCATCGGCGACGCGCCGGTAGAGCGTTATGTGCAGGCCATGCGCTTGCTCGCCGACGACCCGCGCACCGGCGCCGTGCTGCTCATTCATGCGCCGACCGCGATTGTGCCGAGCGCCGAGATCGCCACCGCGCTGGCGGCGCAGGCGGCCAGCGGACCGCCAAGGCTGCTGAGTTGCTGGCTCGGAGAAGGCGCGGTCGAGGAGGCGCGGCGGATTTTTCAGCATGCCGGCATTGCCGGTTTCGCCAGCCCCGAGGAAGCGGTGCGGGCCTTTTCGATGTTGCAGATCTACCGCCGCAACCAAGCGCAGCTGATGCAGGCACCGCCGGCCGAGCAAATGTCCGCACAGCAGCCCGCCGATGTCGACGCGGCGCGCGCGCTGGTCGCTCAGGCGCTGGCCCAGGGCCGGGCGCTACTGACCGAACCCGAGGCCAAGGCGCTGCTCAGCGCCTATCGCATCCCGGTGGTGGCCACCCGCGCCGTCGGGCCGAATCCGGCGCAGGCGGCCAGCGCGGCGGACCAGCTCGGCTATCCGGTCGCGCTGAAGATTGTGTCGGCCGAAATTACCCACAAGTCCGATGTCGGTGGGGTGACGCTGGACCTGGACAATGCGGCCGATGTGCGGGGCGCCGCGCAGGCGATGCTGGCACGCCTTGCCCAGACCCAGCCGGGCGCACGCATCGACGGTTTTTCGGTGCAGAAGATGGAGCGCCGCAACCAGGCCCATGAGTTGATCGTCGGCGCCAGCATCGACAGCGTCTTTGGGCCGGTGATCCTGTTCGGCCAAGGCGGCACCGCCGCCGAGGTGGTGGCCGACCGCGCCGTGGCGCTGCCGCCGCTGAACACCGTGCTGGCGCGCAGCTTGGTGCAGCGCACCCGGGTGGCGCGGCTGCTCGGCGGCTATCGCCACACGCCGGCCGCCGACCAGGAATCGCTGCACCGGCTCTTGATCACGGTCGCACAGATGCTGGCCGATATCCCCGAACTCGCCGAGTTGGACATCAACCCCTTGCTGCTCGATGCCCAGGGTTTGATCGCGCTTGATGCGCGCGTCCGCCTGAGCGCCGCCAAGCCCGGCGGCATCTCGAACTTCGCCATCCGGCCCTACCCGGCTCACCTGATCGAAACCGTCACTTGGCAAGGCCGGCGCTTGACCCTGCGGCCGATCAAGCCTGAGGATGAAGGTCAGCACTTGGACTTCCTGGCTCATCTAGACCCCGAGGATGTGCGCCTGCGGGTGTTCTACAGCCGGCGCAGCATCGAGCGCAGCGAACTGGCCAGGCTGACCCAGATCGACTATGAACGTGAGACCGCGATCGTGGCCGTGGTCAGCGGTGGCGACGGCGTTGAGCAGACCCTGGGCGTGGTGCGCGCCACCGCCGACCCCGACAACCACGACGCCGAGTTCGGCCTCATCGTCCGCTCCGACCAGAAAGGCCATGGGCTGGGTGAGCTGCTGCTGCGCAAGCTGATGCGTACGCTGCGTGAGCGCAGCACCCAGCGCCTGTTGGCGACGGTGCTGGCGGAGAACAAGGCCATGTTGAAGCTGGGCCTAAAGCTCGGCTTCATCGTCGGACCGCCGAGCCGAGAAGGCGTCCGGGAACTGCAATGCCCGCTACAAGACCCGAGTACAGGAGAAATTTTGCGCGCTACTGTGGCGACTGCTTGATGGGGCTAGATGCCCGAAAATGCCAAGTCGGCAGGCAAGCAAACAAGCCGGTTTTGCTCAATTTGCACTTGATTGCCAAAACGCAAGGCAACAAATAATCCATTAGCTAAACTGATTTCACCCTTCGATATAGGGCAAATGTCCGAATCGGGGTGTAAAGGTGAGATCGTCTGCAATATGGCGTCTATGTTGTTGCAAGACCATAGGGGATGGAGCCTATCTCAGACCCTTTGCAGGTCAAAAGCGGCAAAGTGGGAAGCTTCACCAAAGCCCGCCAATTCGCAAGGAATGGCGGGCTTTCTCGTTGGGACTTGCACAAAATCGCCTCGCCAAGCCGTTTAGCGCGGACACCGGGAGTCATTTCGGCAGCAGTTCGGACTGATTTTCTTGAGCATTGAGCGGCCCGGACGAACAGGACCATCAGCATGGATCAGACCTTATCCAGCAAGAGCCGCTGTGCCGACGCATTGGCGCCGCAGGTGAGCGCGGCGAGTCCGCAGCCAGGCGATGCTTTGCTGCTGGTTGATATGCAGCGCGACTTTCTGCCGGGCGGCAGTCTGGCAGTGCCGCAAGGGGCAGATATCTTGCCCCATGTGAAAGCCTGGATCGAGCGCTTCAGGCGAGCCGGCTTGCCAATCTACGCATCGCGAGACTGGCATCCACCGCATCATTTTTCGTTTCACGAACAAGGTGGTCCTTGGCCTATTCACTGTGTGGCCGGCACGCCGGGCGCGGCTTTCGCCAAAGATCTGCAACTGCCCACCGCAACGATCGTCGTGTCGAAAGGACAAGCGCAAGACGCCGAAGCCTACTCTGCGTTCGAAGGTACGGAGCTCGAACAAAGCCTGCGCCAACAAGCCGTGCGCCGCCTTTGCGTCGCCGGGCTGGCGCTCGAGTATTGCGTGTTGAACAGCGTGCTCGACGCATTGCAGCGCGGCTTTGCGGTGCGGCTCTTGAGCGCTGCCGTGGCGGCGCTGAATGTCCAACCCGGCGATGCCGAACAGGCCCTGCAGAAGATGCGCGATGCGGGTGCGCAGATCGACGTCGAGCGATAGGAGTCAGACCTTCGCCCGGTCCAAAGCCTCGGCGAGCGAGCGCAGGCCGGCTGAAATCACGACCGGATAGGGCGTGGCCGCAGCTTGCAGCGAACATAGCTCGGGCGGCAAACTTTGCCGGGCGGCGGCCTGCCGGCTGCGCAAGTCAGCCAAGCTCGGCGCCGGGGCAAGACGCCGGCCGCCCTGCATGACGGCTTGCAACAAGGCCCGGCCACCGTTGATTTCGCCCGCGCCTTCGCTCTCCAGCGCCACCAAGTCGCCGCTCATCATGCCTTGCTCCGAACTCCTTCGGTACAACTGCTTGATGCCCGGCCAAGTGGCCTTGCCCTGCGATCGCTTGCGGCGTGGCTGTCCGGCATAACTCTGCAACTTGTAGACAGCGTCAAGCGACGGCACATCACTGGAGGTGCTGAGCGCGGTGCCGATGCCGAAGCCGTCAATGGGCGCCCCTGCGGCAAGCAGGTCGGCGATGCGCTGCTCATCCAGATCGCCGCTGGCAAAAATCGTCAGCTGCGGCAAGCCGGCTTGATCAAACATGCGGCGTATCAGCCGGGCTTGCGCGGCCAGATCCCCGCTATCCAGTCGGACTCCGGTCAATTGCAGGCCTTGCGGGGCCAAGCGGCGCGCCAGTTCAATCGCCTTGGCCGCAGCGGCCTCGCTGTCATAGGTGTCGAGCAGCAATGTCGTTGCGCCTTGCCGTCGCTCTCGCTCTTGCCCTCGCACACGCAAGAACGATTCAAAGGCGGCGGCTTCGCTGTCATGGGCCTGAATGAAGGAATGGGCCATGGTGCCAAACAGCGGGATGCCGAAGCGGCGCCCGGCCTCGACCGTCGCCGTCCCGCTAAAGCCTGCAAGGAAGGACGCCCTGGCGGCAAACAATGCCGCTTGCTCCCCATGGGCTCGCCGCATCCCGAAGTCGACCAGCGTGGAGTGGGGCGCCGCCAGCACCACCCTTGCCGCCTTCGAGGCCACCAATGTCTGGTAATGCAAGATGTTCAAGAGCCGGCTTTCTACCAACTGCGCCTGCGGCAGCGGAGCAGTTAGCCGCAGCAGCGGCTCCGAGGCAAAGAAGGGCGTGCCTTCCTCCAGCGCATGCACATCACCGCTGAAGCGCAGCGTCTGCAGATGGTCGAGCAATTGCTTTGAAAAGCACCCCTGCCGGTCAAGCCAATCAATTTCGGCCTGGCTGAAGGACAGCGCCTCAAGATAGTCGAGCGCCTGCTCCAAGCCGGCCGCAAGCAGAAAATTTCGACCAGGCGGCAGGCGGCGCACAAACAGCTCGAACACCGCCGGCTCATGCATGCCTTGCGCCAGATAGGCCTCGAGCATCGTCAGCTGATAGAAGTCGGTCAGCAAGGCGCCGAAGGCCGCACCACGGCCCGGCACGGTGCCTGTATTCACCTCAAGATCCTTGCACCATGATGTGATGCGGCCGGCCGCGTTCAAGCCGGGCTAGCTCGACCCGAAGCACGCCGTCCCGATAGCTCGCCTTGGCCCGCTCGGCGTCGACCGGCAGCGGCAAGGGCAGCTCACGCTGAAAGCTGCCGTAGCAGCATTGCAGCAGGCGGTAGCGCCCGTCATCCCAAGCCTGATCAACGCGTTTGTGACCCCGGACACTGAGCCGGTCGCGGCTGACATCGAGCTGCATGTCCTCGCTGCTCATGCCGGGCGCCTCGATGCGGACGATGAGGCGTTCGTCCTCAACCACGATGTCGGCGGCCATTAAACCCCAGGCCGAACGCGCCACGCCGGCATTGGTCTGCTCAGACTGTGAGTCGTCATGGCGGAACCGGGTCAAGGCGCCACTGGCACGAGCCCTCAAGTCATGCCAGCCGTCCGACACCGAGGCCCAAGCCTGCTCGGCACCATGTTTCAATTGTTCCAGCACCGCAGTCATGATCCCACCTCTGCGAATTCGTCTGGCCCGGCAAGCCAGCGGCCTTCTGTCTGACAGTCGCTCATGTCTGCACTCCTTGGTGAAATTTGAAACACGCCAGCCGAACGCCGGCTTGCAGTGGATCGTCGAGCCAAGCAAGCCAAGGCCAATTGAGCGGCGGCAATGCGCGCGCCGCCAAGGTGAGGCGATTCGAGATCTTGGGACGGTGGGCTCGGTCCTGCCCGCTCGGGCTCTGCCATCACAGTTCAATCGGCCTGCGGGTCGCGCACCGGGATATGCCGGACCATCAGCGCCCGCCTGGCTGCCCAGCTGCCTTGATGTTTGGGCAGCTCGTCCAGCATGGACTTGAAATCAGGCCAAGCCATGGCCGGCCAAATTTCGGCATGCGCCTGACCATAACTCCGTACCAGAACGGCTACGCGGGTGGCCACCGTGATGTCGGGGGCTTCGAAGACATCCAGATAGTCCCAAGGGCCGAGCAAAGCGTAGCTGCTGAGCCAGACCACCTCCGGGCAATGGCTTTGCAATTGGTCGACCACGCGGTGCTCCAGCGTCTTGATCGACTTGGTTTGCTGCAAGGATTCCGGCGTCAGCCGGGTCAAGAGTATGAAATGAGGCATCTTGTGGCTCCTGCGACGGGCAGCTCGAAAATGAGCAGCAACGCGCCCCCAAACATAGGCCGCGGCTTCCGCTCTCGATTGCCCTTGGTCAATTGCCATCGAATCGGCTTGCCGGCCTGTCGTTGCGCCGGCTCAATTGCTGCCCTTTTGTCAATCCTAGACTGGCGCCGTGGCATAGCCAGTGCCTCTTAGCTTGACCATTTCATAAACGAAAGGAAGACAGGCCATGAAAACCGATTTGCAACTGAAGAAAGATGTCAATGCCGAACTCGAGTTTGCCCCCTCGATCAACGCCACGCAGATTGGTGTGGCGGTCAAAGATGGCGTAGTGACATTGACCGGGCATTTGGACAGTTATGCAGAGAAGTCGGCGGCAAAAAAAGCCGTGATGCGGGTCTCGGGTGTGCGAGCCATTGCATTGGAGCTTGATGTCAAACTGGACCCCGGCCACAAACGCAGTGACTCAGAGATTGCTGCAGCGGCAGAAACGGCCTTCAAATGGCATGCCTTGATACCGGCCGATCGCATTCAGGTCGTCTGCGAGAAGGGCTGGGTCACCTTGAAGGGCGAGGTCGACTGGGACTACCAGCGCGATAACGCCGAACGCACCACACGCAGTCTGACCGGCGTTGTCGGAGTGACGAACAGCATCACCTTGAAGCCGGCAGCGATGTTGAGCGATGTGGCTACGCGCATCAAGGCGGCGCTGGTTCGACATGCGGACGATGAAGCCAAAAAGATCGATGTCATCATCTCCGGCAAGACGGCGACGCTGCGAGGCAATGTGCATTCCTGGGCCGAACGGTCGGCCGCCGACACGGCAGCATGGTCGGCCCCCGGCATCACCAGCGTCATCAATGAGTTGAAGGTTGCCGCCTGAAACAAGGCCCCGGGCGGGTTGGATGATCTATCCTCCAGCTTGCCCGCATCTTGCTGAAGAGCACACCATGAAACTACCGGTTCAAGTGGTCTTTCGAGACTTGGTGCCATTGCCTTCGCTGGAGGGTGATATCCGCCGGCGTATTCAGCGACTTGAGCGTTTGGCGCCGAATTTGATGAGTTGCCACGTTGCCGTCGAGGCTGAGGGTAACCGGCACCATCAGGGGCATATCTACAGCGTCAAGATTGACCTGCGCCTGCCCGGGGCCGAGGTCTTTGCCGGCGCGCATCACGCGGACGAAAGCATAGAGCTGGCTGTGCGGGGTGCTTTTGATGCGGTGGGCCGCAAATTGGAGGACTATGTCCGCCGACGCCGCGGTCAAGTCAAGCTGCATGTGCAAGAACTGGCCAGCCCACCATTCGATGGTGAAGACAAAGCCCCGGACTGAAAGGAGCGTGGCCCCCTTCGACTGATCCCGCTGGCATCACGACTGGTACGGCAAGCATCTTGGCCGAGGGCAAGGGCGACGCGCTGCCGAACGCCGCCTTCCAAGATCGACTCGATGGAGCTAAGTTGCGTGCCACGCGGGGCTATTTTCTCGGGGCATTGGTCACTGGCGCAATCGTTACCGTGATCACTTTTTTTGGTCGAAGCCTTGTCGCGGGGATCTTGTCTCCGGGATGCCCCGCGCAATGATTGGGTGAGCCACGCAAGAAGCCTGGGATCAAGGTCGGGCCGCAGAGGAGACTCTCCATGCCGCATGGCTTGACGCATGCTTTCAGTCATTTTCTGCGGCGAAGCCGCCGCTTCAGGCATTTCAGCCGCCATCCTCTGCAGGATGCTTTCGCCGGCCATGGCGCCAAGACCACAGGCCATACCGATGTGGCCCAAAACCTGCTGCTGATTGCGCGTGATGACCCGGATGCCGCCATCACGCGGATGAAGTCGCACCCAGAGGGCTTGAGCAAGCGCGAGGCCGCAGCCCGACTGGCTCGGCATGGGCCCAACCTTGTCGAACATCAGAAGCCGCTGCCCTGGTGGCAGCATCTATGGCACTGCTACAAGGACCCGTTCAATCTTTTGCTGACCGTCTTGGCCATCGTTTCATACTCGAGCAATGACGCAAGGGCGACCGTCGTCATCGGCATGATGGTCGCCCTGAGTACCGCCATCCGTTTCGCTCATGAGCATCGTTCAAACCGCGCTGCCGAGAGCCTGAAAGCGCTGGTAAGCAACACCGCGACCGTGCTCCGCCAAGCGCAGCGGGATATCCCCTTCGCCAAGTTGGTGCCAGGCGATCTGGTCTTGCTCTCGGCCGGAGACATGATTCCGGCCGACTGCCGAGTACTCGGCGCACGCGACATTTTCATCGCGCAGGCCTCAATGACCGGCGAATCACTGCCGGTGGAGAAATTTGCGGAATGGCGAGCAGAAGGCACGGGGCCGTTCGAGCAAAGCAACCTCGTTTTCATGGGCACGAATGTCGTCTCAGGCTCTGCCACGGTGTTGGTGGTCAACACGGGCCCGAGTACCTACTTCGGTGCACTCGCCGAGCGGGTGACTGCGGTCGACTTTGCTCCGAATGCCTTCCAGGCGGGCATCAACAGCGTGAGCTGCTTGCTGATCCGCTTTGCCGCCGTGATGGTGCCCATCGTGATGTTGATCAACGGGCTGAGCAAAGGCGACTGGTTCGAGGCTTTTCTGTTCGCCCTGTCCGTGGCGGTGTGCCTGACGCCCGAGATGTTGCCAATGATCGTGCTTCCACCTTGGCTCTTTGCTCATGCTCAATGCGGCTTGGCCAGGCTTGACTATGGTTCGCTGAAGCCTCGAAGGCATAGCGCATAGGGAGTCGCCATGACAGCCAAACAATTGCTTTTTCGCGATGAAGCGCGAGACAAGATTCGGCGCGGCGTTGATGCGCTGGCGGATGCCGTCAAGGTGACGCTTGGGCCGCGTGGCCGAACGGTCATTCTTGAGCGTGAATTCGGCCCGCCGCAGATCGTCAACTCCGGCGTCGTGGTGGCCCGCGCGATCGAATTGGAAGACCCGTTCGAGAACATGGGCGCACAACTGCTACGCGAGGTGGCGGCCCGCACCAGCGAGATGGCGGGCGACGGCACCACCACGGCCACCGTGCTCGCGCACGCGATGATTCAGGAGGGCTTGAAGTATCTTGCGGCCGGCATGAACCCGATGGATTTGAAGCGAGGCATAGACCTGGCTGTTGATTTGCTGGTGAAGGAAATCAAGCGGATCGCCCAGCCTTTGACGAGCGCCCAGGAGATTGCCCATGTCGCCTCCATCTCGGCCAATAACGACCGCGCCATCGGCGAACTGCTGGCCGCGGCAATGGAGAAGGTTGGCCGGGAAGGCGCCATTTCGATCGAGGATGGCTCCGGTCTGGTCAGCGAACTCGAGGTCGTCGAGGGCCTGCAGTTCGACCGCGGCTACCTCTCCTCCTACTTCATCAACAACGGCGAGAAGCAGGCTGCGGTGCTGGAGGATGCGGCCATTTTGCTGTGCGAGCAGAAGCTGTCCAAGGTCGCCGATCTGGTGCCGCTGCTGGAGGCCACGGCCAAGGCCGGCCGGCCCTTGCTGGTGATCGCCGAAGATGTCGATGCGGAGGCCTTGGCAACGCTGGTCATCAACAGCGTGCGCGGCGTGATCAAGACCTGCGCGGTCAAATCGCCCGGCTTTGGCGACCGCCGCAAGGCGATGCTGCAGGACATCGCCGTGCTGACCGGCGCGACGGTGATCACCGGTGATCTGGGCCTCACATTGGCCAAGGCCACGCCGGAACATTTGGGGCGTGCCCGGCGCGTCGAGGTGA
Organism: Roseateles oligotrophus; assembly: GCF_025717515.1. Lineage (GTDB taxonomy): Bacteria > Pseudomonadota > Gammaproteobacteria > Burkholderiales > Burkholderiaceae_C > Paucibacter_A > Paucibacter_A oligotrophus. The sequence continues at coordinate 12,237 of NZ_JAJIRN010000005.1, read as the reverse complement.
ATAGAGACAGCTCGATGCTGATTGGCGGGGCCGGCAATGCCGAAGCGATCAAGGAGCGAGTCGCCGCCCTCAGAAGAGAACGCGAGTCCTTGGGCGCTGAATATGAGCGCAAGCAACTGGACGAACGAATCGCCAGGCTGTCGGGCGGGGTCGCCTTGATCAAGGTCGGGGCAGCCACGGAAACCGAACTCAAGGAGCGCAAGTTGCGGGTCGAAGATGCGCTGCATGCCACCCGTGCGGCGGTGGAGGAAGGCATCGTGCCCGGCGGCGGCGTGGCGCTGCTGCGTTCACGCAAGGCCTTGTTGACGCTGAAGGCGCAGAACCTGGATCAGGATTCCGGCATCAAGATCGTTCAGCGCGCGCTTGAAGAACCCTTGCGCCAAATCGTTCTGAATGCGGCGGATGAGCCGTCCATCGTGCTGGACCGACTTGATCAGGCGGAGTCGCGCAACTTCGGCTACAACGCGGCCACGCGCGAATACGGCGATCTGTTGGAAATGGGCGTTATTGATCCCGCCAAAGTGACCCGGCTGGCCTTGCAGAATGCGGCCTCGATTGCAAGTCTGGTACTCACCACCAATTGCATGGTTGCGATTGCGCCGAAAAAGACCGTGGCCAAAAACGCAGCGCCCGGACTCAGTCCCGACATTTATTGATGTCAATGGAGTACCCCGGTTGCGCCGAAGCGCCCTGTCGTTCATGAGGGTCCGATGAGGGCCCCGATTCGATTGTGATGTCCGGATGGGGAATTGATGGGATGTGTATTGCGGCTGCATTCCCCCGTTAACGGCATCGGCGGTGGTGGCAGGGTCAAGGTGAAACAGGCGTGGGCCGGCGATTGCGCAGAGCGCGGGCTGCGGCATTTCGCTGCTCCCGGAGGGTGCAAGGAGCGTGCGTAAGTGCCAAGTGCCAAGTGCCTAGTTCCACGACCACGCCGGGTCATACATGCACTTGCGATTGCGCGCTCGGATGTTTTGCCTTCCGCCACCTGAATAGCGTCGGCACCCGAAATATCAAGACTATCGCGGCTCAATGACTGGCCTGTACGTAACCCTGGCAACGCTCCGCCACGCACCACGCGGCGCACTTCTCGGCACGTCACGCATGACTCGGGGACAATATGAATCGCTGCGTCTTTGTTGTGAAGGACTTGCACCCTTTGCTCCTCACCGATTTGTCCGGCGCACTCAGGTCTCGACCTTCAACTCGTTCACGACGCGTGCGATGCCTGGAGCCGACCCGACGCGCAGGGCGCGCATGCCAATGAAGGGCAGATGCCGCCCCTGCTGGAGGAAGTTTGACGGCAGCCTGCCGTGGTCTAGCGCAATAGCTAGCCTGGGGTTTGGAGCTCCTGTCGACCGCGCCGGTGTCACGATGCGGCGTTGAGCCGGGTCAATCCGCGTAATCGCTCGATGGGCAAAGATTGCGCAGCAACAGGATCTTCGGCTTGCGCTGCGCTACGGATGCCGCGCACCCGGGGCCGCGATCGAATGTTGACGATGCTGCCGGAGAATTTCATGTCCACCATCGCGCTCAATCTGGAAACCGATATGGTCGCGCTGCCTGCGCCCAAGCTGCCGCCCACGGCCTCGCTCGAGCAGGCGCTGAAGCGCCGTCGCAGCTCGCGCGACTTCTTGCCCGACGCGCTGACGCTGGAGCAGTTGTCGGCCTTGCTGTGGGCTGCCTTCGGCATCAACCGACGCGACAGCGCTGGCCGCACCGCGCCCTCGGCGCACAACTGGCAGGAGATCGATGTCTTCGTGGTGCTTCGCGAAGGGGCCTACCGCTATGACCCGCAGGCCCACCGGCTGCTGCTCGTGAAGGCCGAAGACCTTCGCGGCGCCAGCGGCACGCAGGACTTCGTCGCCGACGCACCGCTGAACCTCGTGTATGTCGCCGATTTCACGCGCATGTCCGGCGCGCGACCCGAGGAGCGCGAGTTCCTGGCCGGTGCCGATGCCGGCTGCATCGCGCAAAACGTGTACTTGCTTTGTGCCGTCGCCGGCCTCGCCTCGGTGGTGCGCGGACTGATCGACCGCCAGCGCTTGGCCAAGGCGCTGGGGCTGTCGAGTCAGCAGCGCATTGCGCTCGCGCAGACGGTGGGTCTTCCGGCCTCGGCATGACCCGCGAAAGCCCATTCGAGGAGTGTTTGATGGAACTGAACTCGCCGGCCTTCTCTGCCCAGGGCGAGATCCCGCGCCGGCATACTTGCGAGGGCGAAGACAGCGCTCCGCCGCTGCGCTGGAGCGGTGTTCCGCCCGAAGCAAAGAGCCTGGCGCTGATCGTCGACGACCCGGATGCGCCCGATCCGGCGGCGCCGGTGCGAACCTGGGTCCACTGGGTGATCGTCGATCTTGCGCCCACGACCACCGGCTTGCCGGCAGGCGGGCGGCCGCTGCCGCCCGGCGCCCGCTCCGGCCTGAACGACTGGCAACGCACCGGCTACGGCGGACCTTGCCCACCCGTCGGGCGGCATCGTTACTTTTTCAAACTGTACGCGCTGGATACCTGGCTGCCGGCGCTGCAGCGGCCCACCAAGGCGGCGGTGGAGCAGGCGATGAAGGGTCATGTGCTGGCCCAGGCCGAGCTTGTCGGAACCTATCGCAAGCTGCATCCTTGAAGTCGTTGGCCGCCGGTCAGGGGCACCGAGGAGGATTCAGGCATCCGTGCCCCGATGCCCTCGCAGTCATTGATCAGGTCGCCGCAGCCCTAACGCGCAAACTTCAAGCACAAACTGGTCACAATGCGCGAACCTTCAAGACGACTGCGCGGGAGTTCCATGAACGAGAACATCAACCAGATTCTGGCCCGCATGGCCGCGCTTGAGGACGAACTGCGTCAGGCCGTCCACCAACAGGAAAGCCGGATGTTCTTCCAGATCAAGGGCAAAAGGGTGGAGTTCGAACAGTCGGTGAAGGCCGCTCATCGCAAGCTGAAGACAAACCTCTTCCGTTGGCTCATCGCCAACCGGCCGCAAAATCTGATCACCGGCCCGATCATCTACAGCATGATCATTCCGCTGCTGATGCTGGATTTATGCGTCAGCTTCTATCAATGGGCCTGCTTCCCGATCTACGGCATCGTCAAGGTGCGGCGCGGCGACTACCTCGTGTTCGACCGCAGCCAACTCGCCTACCTCAATGTCATCGAGAAGTTTCATTGCACCTACTGCGAATACGGCAATGGCTTGATGAGCTATGTGCGCGAGATTCTGGCCCGCACCGAACAATACTTCTGCCCGATCAAACATGCGCACAAGATCCTCGGCACGCATGGGCGCTACAACCGCTTTCTCGACTATGGCGACGCGGCCGACTACCAGGCCAGACTGGAAGAGTTCCGCGTCGCGCTGGAGAAGGTCAAGTGAGCCCCATGGCCATGGATTGGCACGCGAAGCGTTTCGGGGGCGGACTCGTCGAGATCGACCTGCCACATTTGATCGATGGATCTAGCACCTGAATTTTTCTAGGACGCCCGTAGCACGCGGGCACCCCAGAAAGCCGAAAGGGTTAGCTCAGAAATGAGCTAACCCTTTGATTCCAATCTTGTTCATATGGTCGGAACGGCAGGATTCGAACCTGCGACCCCTTGTCCCCCAGACAAGTGCGCTACCAGGCTGCGCTACGCCCCGACTAAGCCTAAAATTATAGCCTAGATTTCAACCATCAGGCAAAAAGCGTTTCTCGAATTGAAAGCAACTCGGCTCGAACTTGATCAAGCGAGAGCGGAGTCAGATCGCTCGCAACCGGAGCTCGCAACTCAAGATCATTCAAACCGATGTCTTCGTCTTCGATCGACGCATCGAAAAGAATCGACTCCTCCGCTTCATCCGTATTTTGTTCGGAAGCTCTCGGCCCAGATGATCCATCCACCAACTGATTCCGGGCACCACTGATCGTGAAACCCTGGTCGTAAAGGAGCCCCCTAATGCGGCGAATCAACAGCACTTCATGATGCTGGTAGTAGCGCCGATTACCGCGCCGCTTCATCGGCTTGAGCTGGGTAAACTCCTGCTCCCAATAGCGCAGCACATAGGGCTTCACGCCACATAGATCACTCACTTCACCGATGGTGAAATAGCGCTTTGCTGGTATCGCTGGCAGCGAATTTTCCATTGAAATCAAGGGCTTCAGGTGGGGATCTCAGACTCTACTCGATGTCATCCTCGGCACACACCTCGCCTTGCACCAAAGCTTTCAGTTTGTTGCTGGCGTGAAAAGTCACCACATCCCGAGCCTTGATCGGGATAGCTTCTCCGGTGCGCGGATTGCGCCCCGGCCGCGGCGCTTTGCGTCGGATCGTGAAGTTACCAAAGCCGGTCAGCTTGACCTCGTCGCCACGCACCAAGCTGCCGTGAATGATGTCGAAGAAGGCCTCGACCATATCCTTCGATTCGCGTTTGTTCAGACCCAGCTTGTCGAACAGCAGGTCGGCCAGTTCGGCCTTGGTCAGGGTCGGCGTATCTAGGCTGGCCAGCAGCATCAGCGCCGCCGGCCCTTGGTCTTTGCCGCCCGAGTCGTCGTCACTCATCGCCCTGCCCTCAGCCGCGCAGACGCGCACCCAAACGTTGACTCAAGGCTTCGATCACCGCGGCCACCGTTTGCTCGATACGCTCTTCGGTCAGCGTCACCTCGTCATCCAGCAACTCCAGGCGCACGGCCAAGCTGCGTTCGCCATCCTTCATGTCGGCGTTCGCTTGCGCCGGTTTGAAGACGTCGAACAACTTGGCGGAACGAATCAAGCCATCATGGGCGCTGGCGATCGCTTCCATCAGGCCGTCGTGGCTGACGCTGTCTCCCACAATAACCGCCAGATCGCGCAGCACGGCTTGTTGACGCGGGATCGCTTGAGCGGCTGGCAACACGCGCTGCAGGGTCGCCGCCAGATCAAGCTCAAACAAAATCGGCGCACCACCGCCCTGCGGCAAGTCATAAGACTGGCGCCATTTGGGATGCAACTCGCCGATCACGCCGATGTCCTGGCCATCCAACTCGATGCGCGCACTGCGCCCCGGGTGCAAGGCCGCATGCTCGGCCGGCACGAAGCGCAACTGGCGCGGCGCAAACAGCGCTTCCAGATCGCCCTTGACGTCAAAGAAGTCGACATTGCGGTCACGCTGACTCCATTGCTGCTGTTCGGCCGGACCGTAGGCCAGACCCGACAAGCGCATCGGTTGCGCGACACCGGCAATGCTGGCGTCGCTCTCGAGCACCGAAGCGTCACGCAAAAACACGCGGCCAATTTCGAACAAGCGCACGCGCGTGGCCCGGCGCGCCAGGTTGTAGCGCAAGGTATTGATGAGGCTGCCCAGCAAGCTGGTACGCATCACCGCCAGCGGTGCGGCGATCGGATTCAAGACCTGAATTGGCTGTTCGTTGCCGGCTAACTCGCGCTCCCAACGGGCTTCGACAAAGCTGAAATTGATGGTCTCGAAATAGTCGCGAGCCGCGACCGCATGGCGCAAGGCATGCACCGAGCGTCGCGCTTCCGACGCGACTTTGCCGACCACTGGCGCCAATGGCGGCGTCGACGGCAAGTTCGGATAGCCAATCACGCGGATGACTTCTTCGATCAGATCTTCTTCGATCTGCATATCGAAACGCCAGCTCGGCGGTGTCACGGTCAGCACACCTGGCGATTGCTCGAACTGCAACCCGAGCCGCGTGAAGACGCGGGCGCAGTCTTCCTGGGTCACCGGCATGCCGATGATCTTGGACGCTCGCGCCACGCGCAGGCTGACCGGCGTGCGCGCCGGCAACTGCGTCGTCTGATCGTCGAGCGGGCCGCAAACCGTGTCCGCACCGCCGCAGATGTCGAGAATCAACTGCGTGATGCGCTCGACATGCTGGGCCGTCAAGGCCGGGTCAACGCCGCGCTCGAAGCGGTGGCCGGCGTCGGTGGAAAAGTTGAACTTGCGCGAGCGCCCCATCACCGCCTTGGGCCACCAGAACGCCGCTTCAACATAGATATTGACGGTGTCGTCCGACACTGCGGTGGCATCGCCGCCCATGATGCCTGCAAGCGACTCGACGCCTTGAGAGTCGGCAACAACGCCCACCGTCTCGTCCAGCGCGACGGTGTTGCCGTTCAAGAGCTTGAGGCTTTCGCCCGGCTTGGCCCAGCGCACCACCAACTCGTCATGGATCTTGTCCAGATCAAAGATGTGGGATGGCCGGCCAAACTCGAACATCACATAGTTGGAGATGTCGACCAAGGGCGAGACCGAACGCTGACCACAGCGGGCCAGTCGGTCCACCATCCAGGCAGGGGTTTGCACCTGGGTGTTGACGCCGCGAATGATGCGGCCTGAGAAGCGTCCACACAGATCGGCCGCCTCGATGCGCACCGGCAGCTTGTCGTCGATCGCCGCCGCAACCGGAGCAATAACGGGCATTTGCAGCGGTGCACCGGTCAAGGCCGAAACTTCACGTGCAATGCCGTACACGCTCAAGGCATGGGCCAAGTTCGGCGTCAGCTTGAGGGTGAACAGCGTGTCGTCCAGATTCAGGTGAGCGCGGATATCTTGGCCGATTTGCGCGTCGGCCGCCAACTCCAGCAGACCACCATGCTCTTCACTGAGCTTGAGTTCGCGTGCCGAGCAGAGCATGCCGAAGCTCTCGACGCCACGCAGCTTGCCGACATTGATCTTGAAAGGTTTGCCATCTTCGCCAGGCGGCAGTTCGGCACCGACGGTCGCCAAAGGAACCTTGATGCCGACGCGTGCGTTCGGCGCACCGCAGACGATCTGCAGCGGTTCCGGACCACCCGCATTGACGCTGCAGATGCGCAGCTTGTCGGCGTTAGGGTGCTGCTCGGCGGTCAGAATTTCGGCCACCACGATGCCGTGGAAAGGCGGCGCGACCGGGCGGAGTTCTTCCACTTCCAGGCCCGACATGGTCAGCAGCTCGGCCAGTTCTTGGGTATTCAGCTCAGGGTTACAAAAGGCCCGCAGCCAGGATTCAGGGAATTGCATGGGATATCTCTCGAGCTACGGGTGGTTCACTTGAACTGGGACAGAAAGCGCAGATCGCCATCAAAGAACTGGCGCAGATCGCCCACGCCATAGCGGAGCATGGCCAGACGGTCGATGCCGGAGCCAAAGGCGAAGCCGATATAACGCTCAGGGTCCAGACCCATATTGCGAATCACCTGGGGATGCACTTGGCCGGAGCCGGACACCTCGAGCCAGCGGCCTTTCAGCGGGCCGGAGGCGAACATCATGTCGATTTCGGCGCTCGGCTCGGTGAAGGGGAAATAGCTGGGCCGGAAACGGATATCCATTTCAGTGGTCTCAAAGAACTGCTGCAGGAAGTTCACATAGACCGACTTCAAATCCTTGAAGCTGATGTTCTCGCCGACCCACAGGCCTTCGACCTGATGAAACATCGGTGAGTGGGTCGCATCACTATCGACCCGATAGGTGCGGCCCGGCGCAATCACGCGGATCTCGGGCATGGGCTGGCCGGCATCGATCAAGGCGCGGTGCCGCTTGACATGCTGGACCGCGTAGCGGATCTGCATCGGGCTGGTGTGGGTGCGCAGCACATGGCCCCCTTCAACGTAGAAGGTGTCGTGCATCGAACGGGCCGGGTGATCTTCCGGCGTGTTCAGCGCGGTGAAGTTGAACCAGTCGTTCTCGATCTCGGGGCCGTCGGCCACGTCGAAACCCATCGAACCGAAGATGCCTTCGATGCGCTCCATCGCGCGCGTGATCGGGTGCAGGCCACCCGTGCCGCGCTGGCGCCCGGGCAATGTGACGTCCAAGGCCTCGGCCTTCAGCTGCAAGGCCAACTCGGCATCGGCCAGGGCCTGGCGGCGCGCCGTCAAAGCGGCTTCGATGCCGGACTTCAAGACATTGATCTCGGCGCCGCGGGTCTTCTTCTCTTCGACCGATAAGGCGGCCATGCCCTTGAGCAACTCGGTCACGCGACCGGTTTTGCCGAGGAAGCGTGCCTTGGCATTTTCCAAGTCGGCGGGCGTGGTCGCGGCGGCGAATTCGCCTTGAGCCGTTTGCAGCAATTGATCGAGGTCGTTCATCGCGGAGCCGTTTTCATCAAGCAAGTCTTGAGGGGAAAAATTTGGGGGCAAAAAAAAGGCCGAGCAGTGAGCGCGGCCTTTGGGTGCTGACCCCAAACCAGCAAGCCGGTTTGGGGTTGCCACCTACCGCCTTGCGGCGGCAGAGGGGCATTAAGCGAGAGCGGCCTTGACCTTGGCGAAGATGCTGGCAAAACCAGCAGGATCACGCACAGCCAGATCGGCCAGGACCTTGCGGTCGATGTCGATCTGAGCCTTCTTCAGGCCAGCCACAAACTTGCTGTATGTCAGGCCCAACTCACGGGAAGCCGCATTGATACGGGCAATCCAGAGTGCGCGGAACACACGCTTCTTGGCACGACGGTCACGGTAGGCGTATTGGCCTGCCTTCATCACTGCCTGTTTGGCAATGCGGAAGACATTCTTACGACGACCACGATAGCCCTTGGCTAAAGCCAGGACCTTCTTGTGACGGGCACGTGCGGTAACACCACGTTTAACGCGAGGCATAGTATTTCTCCTTCAGAAGTCGATCAGAGGCCAGCGCCGGGCAACATTTGAGCCATATGGCCCATGTTGGTCTCGTGCACGCCGGTAGTGCCACGCAAGTGGCGCTTGTTCTTCGTGGACTTCTTCGTGAGGATGTGGCGCTTGAACGCCTGGCCGCGCTTAACGGTGCCACCCGGACGAACGCGAAAACGTTTCTTCGCGCTGCTCTTGGTCTTCATTTTGGGCATGATTGCTCCTTCTTGTGAACGCTTCCAGGGGCGTCTGCATTACTCATGCAGAACTTGGGGGCCTCTGGAGGCTAATAAGCCCGCTAACGACCAAATCAGCGGGCTGAATTGAAAACTACTGCGGAGGCCATCTGCGTTGTTGCGCGGTGCTCGCTTCCTCAACATACCCAAAGTATGTTTCGGTCGCTGCGCGCCGTGCGCCTAGCAGTTGGCCTTCCTCGCTACGTTTTCAGTAGCGTCAATTTTGCGGTCTTAGCGCTTCTTTGGCGCCAGGACCATGATCATTTGCCGGCCTTCCAGCTTGGGCATGTTCTCAACCACGGCCACATCGGACAACTCGTCGCGGATTCGCTCCAGCAGACGCATACCGATGTCTTGGTGAGTAATTTCACGACCACGGTAACGCAAGGTCACCTTGCCTTTGTCACCATCCTCGGCAATAAAGCGGCGCAGATTGCGCATCTTGATCTGGTAGTCACCTTCGTCCGTACCCGGGCGGAATTTAACTTCCTTAATCTCGATGACCTTCTGCTTGGACTTCGCCTCGGCAGCGCGCTTTTGCTCGATGTACTTGAACTTGCCGTAGTCCATCAAACGGCAGACCGGAGGGACGGCCGTGGCGGAGATTTCGACAACGTCCACATCCAACTCGCCCGCCATGCGGAGCGCTTCGTGGATGCTCACAATTCCGAGCGGCTCGTTTTCTTGGCCGTTCAAACGGACTTCGGGAGCCAAGATTTCGCGATTCAGCCGATGCTTGCGCTCAGGAATGGCTCGACGGTCAGCAAATGTAGCGATGGTGCATACCTTTCAGCGAGCCCCAAGGCGAGGAGCCCAAACAAAACAAAAGCGCGCCCTGTGCAGCGATCTCAAGCCTTTTGGGTGATGTCGGCGGAAATCTTCGCAATGAAGTCTTCCAAGGCCATCACACCCAGATCTTGGTTGCCACGGGCGCGCACCGCAACGGCTCCATTTGCCTTCTCCTTGTCGCCTACGACCAGGATATATGGAACCTTTTGCAAAGAATGCTCACGGATTTTATACGTGATTTTCTCGTTTCGCAAATCTGCGTGGACCCTAAGCCCTTGTTTCTGCAGAGATTTCACGATTTCGGCGACGTAATCAGCCTGCGCGTCGGTGATATTGGCAATCACCACCTGCGTCGGCGCCAGCCAAACCGGCAAGGCGCCGGCATGCTGCTCGATCAAAATTCCGATGAAACGCTCTAGGCTGCCGACGATGGCGCGGTGCAACATCACCGGGTGCGCGCGCTCGCTGGCATCGGTTACGTATTCGCCACCCAGACGCTCGGCGGTATTGAAGTCGACCTGCATAGTGCCGCATTGCCACTGCCGACCCAGCGCATCCTTCAGCGTGTACTCGATCTTCGGCCCGTAGAACGCACCATCGCCGGGCGAGACGATGAACTCGCAGCCCGAGCGGCGCAGCGACTCCATCACCGCGAATTCGGCCTTGTCCCACAGCGCATCGGAGCCGACGCGCTTTTCGGGCCGCGTTGCCACCTTGTAGATGATGTCGGTGAAGCCAAAATCGGCATAAACCTTGCGCAGCAATTGCGTGTAGGCGATGCATTCCTCAAGGATCTGATCTTCGGTACAGAAGATGTGACCATCATCCTGGGTGAAGCCGCGCACGCGCATGATGCCGTGCAGCGAGCCGCTCGGCTCATTGCGGTGGCATTGGCCGAACTCACCAAAGCGCAGCGGCAGATCGCGGTAGCTCTTGATGCCCTGGTTGAAGATCAACACATGGCCGGGGCAATTCATCGGCTTGAGCGCGTACTCACGCTTCTCCGACTCGGTCGTGAACATATTGTCACGGTAGTTGTCCCAATGGCCGGTCTTCTCCCACAGATGTTTGTCGAGAATTTGCGGGCCCTTGACCTCCAGATAGCCGTTGTCGCGATAGACAGCGCGCATGTATTGCTCAAGCTGCTGCCAGACCGTCCAACCCTTGGGGTGCCAGAACACCAAGCCCGGCGCGTTCTCTTCCATGTGGAACAGGTCGAGCTCGCGGCCGAGCTTGCGGTGGTCGCGCTTCTCGGCTTCTTCCAGTCGGATCAGATACTTTTGCAGATCATCCTTGCTGGCCCAGGCCGTGCCGTAGATGCGTTGCAATTGCTCATTACGGTGGTCACCGCGCCAATAGGCGCCGGCCACCTTCATCAGCTTGAAATGCTTCAACTTGCCCGTCGACGGCACATGCGGGCCGCGGCACAGATCGGTGAACTTGCCCTCGGCGTACAAAGACACATCCTGATCCGCCGGGATGCTTTCGATGATCTCGGCCTTGTAGGCTTCGCCCAGACTCTTGAAATAGCTAACCGCCTCATCGCGCGGCAAGACGGTGCGCGTGACGCGCTCATCCTTCTTGGCCAACTCGCTCATCTTGGACTCGATCGCGGCCAGATCCTCGGGCGTGAACGGGCGCTTGTAGGCAAAGTCGTAGAAGAAGCCGTTTTCGATCACCGGGCCTATGGTGACCTGAGCCTCGGGGAACAACTCCTTCACCGCATAGGCGAGCAAGTGGGCGGTCGAGTGACGAATGACCTCGAGACCATCGGCATCCTTGTCGGTGATGATGGCCAGCTGTGTATCGGCCTCCATCAGGTAGCTGGTGTCGACCAACTTGGCATCCGCGCCAGCGCCGACACGACCGGCCAGCGCCGCCTTGGCCAGACCGGCGCCGATCGAGGCAGCCACTTCGGCCACGGTGACGGCTTGCGGAAACTCACGCTTGGAGCCATCGGGCAATTGAATAGCGATCATGAAGAAACTCCTGAAGAATGCGGCGGGACGATGTTCGAGGTCGAAAAAAAACGCGGACAGTGCCGCGCTTTAATTGAGAAGGGGAAAAAGTTTTAAGTCGTGACGAGGCGCGGCCGACTAAACCCAGGTCGGGGTGTGGTCGTAGTTCGCGGTGTCATAACCATGATGCCTTTCTCGCCCTTGTTCGTTGCTGATGCGCGGATTGTAGCCATGGATCAAGTCGAAGCGCTTAGGAAATCCTGCATAACTCCCTGAGTTGTGAGGTAGACGTAAGCCCACAGAGGCAAAATTCTCCCCATGAAACAGGCCTCTTTTGACATGAACCTCAGCGTCAAGAGAACTCGTAAATCCGAGTTCCTTGGACAGATGGAATTGGTTGTTCCGTGGCAGGCGCTGGTCGACTTGATCGCCCCGTTCTACCCCGAAGGTCGCACCGGCCGGCCGCCGTTTTCCTTGGAGGCCATGCTGCGTACCCATTTCATGCAGCAGTGGTTCACCTTGAGCGACTTGGCCATGGAAGAGGCCTTCTTCGATACCCCGATCTATCGTGAGTTTGCCAAGCTGGATGCGTGGGGTCGCCTGCCCGATGAGTCCACCATTTTGCGATTCCGCCATCGCTTGGAAAAGCACAAGCTCGCCGAGCAAGTCCTGGGCGTCGTCAACGAGATGCTGGTCGC
>NZ_JAJIRN010000049.1 GCF_025717515.1 Roseateles oligotrophus | reverse complement strand
TAACGTTGCTTAGCCTGCTGCATAACGTTGAAGCTGAGTGGCCGCAGCCAGCTGGCCGCGCGGAGCTGAAAATACGGAGCCAGCATAGCGCGGCCAGCTGGCGGAGGTCCACTCGAGCGACCGGTTATGCAGAGCCAAAATCGAAGGCACTGCGGTGGATGTGGCGGACAGCATACCGGAGCTGTATCCATGCCGCGCTCGGCCGAGGCGACAGGCTGCTGCTTTGCCATGCGGCCGGCTGCGAACCGAGGAGGGCAAACGGCCGGCAAAGCCTGAACAGGCAAGATCATGCTGGTCGGAGCCTGAAACCGCTGGCGCTCGGCCTGGTGCAGTTGTCGGCGTGGCGAGTTGACCCGGCAACTGGCCGCCAGCGAGCGACCAGAAAAGAAACTTCGAGCTTTGCTTAGCCTGCTGCATAACGT
>NZ_JAJIRN010000048.1 GCF_025717515.1 Roseateles oligotrophus | reverse complement strand
TAACGTTGAAGCTGAGGGGCCGGAGCCAGCTGGCCGCGCGGAGCTGAAAATACAGAGCAAGCATAGCGCGGCCAGCTGGCGGAGGTCCACTCGAGCGACCGGTTATGCAGAGCCGCCTCGAAGGCACTAACGTGGCAGTGGCCGATAGCAACCCGGCGCTGTACTCTTTCTGCGCTCGGCTGGCTAAGGCGGCAGGCTGCTTCTTCGCCATGCGGCGCCGCGCGAACCGAGGAAGGCAAAACGTAGTCTTCGCCAACACAGGCAAGATCATGGTGGCCGGAGCCTGAAACCGCTAGCGCTCGGCCTGGTCCAACTGTCGGCGAGGCGAGTTGACCCGGCAGCTTGCCCCGAGCGAGCATCCAGAAAAGAAACTTCGAGCTTAGCTTAGCCTGCTGCATAACGT
>NZ_JAJIRN010000047.1 GCF_025717515.1 Roseateles oligotrophus | reverse complement strand
ACGTTATGCAGCAGGCTAAGCAAAGCTCGAAGTTTCTTTTCCGGTTGCTCGCTCCCGGCCAGCTGCCGAGGCAACTCGCCTCGCCGTCAGCGGCGCCTGGCCGGGCGCCAGCGGTTTCAGCGTCCGGCCGCCTTGATCTTGCCGGTTTTGGCAAAAACTGCGTTTGGCCTCCCTCGGTTCGCGCCGTACCGCATGGCACAGAAGCAGCCTGCCGCCTTGGCCGGCCGAGCGCCGAAAGAGTACAGAGTCGGGTTGCTGTCGGCCACTGCCACGCTAATGCCTTCGAGGCGGCTCTGCATAACCGGTCGCTCGAGTGGACTTCCGCCAGCTGGCCGCGCTATGCTGCCTGTATATTGTCAGCGCCGCGCGGCCATCTGGCTCCAGCCACTCAGCTTCAACGTTA
>NZ_JAJIRN010000046.1 GCF_025717515.1 Roseateles oligotrophus | reverse complement strand
CCGCACCTCAGCTCGAACGTTAGACCGCACAACCAAGGAAGATCATGCGCATAGTTCTGGCTCTTGCAATCGCCGCAATTCCTCTCTCGACAATCGCGGCGGAGCCCACAGCGCAAGAAATTGCGAAGCTGCTGCCAAAGCTGATGGCAGAGACCCTGGTCAACGCTCGGATGGGAATTTCAGTTCCGATCGCGAACTTCAAATCGGACGGAGATCCGAACACGCTTGAGATCGTGTTCCTTGAGAAGTCAGAGCCTGGTGCCAATACAGTGTCAGATGACGGTGAGGTGATCTTCCTCTTCGAAGCCTCCGACAAGCTCCAAAGCAAACTTATCAACACGGCCTTTGAAAACCGTGCGAAGCGGAGGCTGGGTGCGGTCTAACCGGTCGTTCGAGCCGACTCGCAACGGCTGGTCTCTACAGGCCCCCATTTCATTCTGGGCCTTCCGCGCCCAGCCGCCGCTCGCGGCTCAACTTCG
>NZ_JAJIRN010000045.1 GCF_025717515.1 Roseateles oligotrophus | reverse complement strand
CTGCTTGCTCTGTATTTTTAGCTCCGCGCGGCCAGCTGGCTGCGGCCGCTCAGCTCAAACGTTATGCAGCAGGCTAAGCAAAGCTCGAAGTTTCTTTTCTGGATGCTCGCTCGGGGCAACCTGCCGGGTCAACTCGCCTCGCCGACAGTTGCATCAGGCCGAGCGCCAGCGGTTTCAGGCTCCGGCCACCATGATCCTGCCTGTGTTGGCGAAGACTACGTTTTGCCTTCCTCGGTTCGCGCCGCGCCGCATGGCAAAGAAGCAGCCTGCCGCCTTAGCCAGCCGAGCGCCGAAAGAGTACAGCGTCGGGTTGCTATCGGCCACTGCCACGTTAGTGCCTTCGAGGCGGCTCTGCATAACCGGTCGCTCGAGTGGACCTCCGCCAGCTGGCCGCGCTATGCTGGCTCTGTATTTTCAGCTCCGCGCGGCCAGCTGGCTCCGGCCCCTCAGCTCAA
>NZ_JAJIRN010000044.1 GCF_025717515.1 Roseateles oligotrophus | reverse complement strand
CGGCAAGATCACGGTGACCGGAGCCTGAACCGGCCGGCGCTCGGCCTGGTGCAGCTGTCGGCGATGCGAGTTGCTCCGGCAACTGGCCGCGAGCGAGCAACCAGAAAAGAAACTTCGAGCTTTGCTTAGCCTGCTGCATAACGTTGAAGGTAAGCGGCCGCCGAAGGCGGTCCGCTTGAGCGACCGGTTGTGCAGAGCCGACTTGAAGGCACTGCGGTGGAATTGGCCGAGAGCATACCGGAGCTGCCACACGCCGCACACGACAAGACTGAGGCGACAGGCTGTTTCGTCACCATGCGGCCGGCCGCGAACCGAGGAAAGCGAAAGGCCAATGGACCTGAACCGGCAAGATCGTGGTGGCCGGAAGCTGACGCTTTAAGTGGCCAGCCAGAACCGCCAGAAAGAGGCCCCCATAGCCCCGCGCGATCTCCGCGACCGCGCGATCTGAAACCCAACTTCAAGCTTTGCTTAGCCTGCGGCAC
>NZ_JAJIRN010000043.1 GCF_025717515.1 Roseateles oligotrophus | reverse complement strand
GACCGCAAAACGTCCATCCACCGACAGAGCAATTCCAATGACGCCTCTCGTGATTCCGCCAGCCGCTCAGCGCGATGAGCGCTCCATTCAGATGCTCAATGCTTGGATCGCTGAGCGTGGATTCCATTGCACGCTCAACATTGGATTCTTCGATGGGCAAGGCCACGATGAGGCTGAATCCTGGGGGGTCTTTTTGGCAGATCTGGTCAGGCATATCGGCAATGCTTGGGCAGAAGAACGCGGGACACCAGCAGCCCAAACGATCGACGCCGTCATGCTCTCCCTCAATAGCGAGCTGGACATGCCCACTTCAAACGTTGTCGGGGAGTTCAATGTTGGGCACTCATAACCTCTGCACATGGTCTGTTTGCTCGGATGTGCGGTCTAACTTGTCGCTCGAGCGGACCTCCGCCAGCTGGCCGCGCTATGCTGCTTGTATATTTTCAGCTCCGCGCGGCCAGCTGGCTGCGGCCCCTCAGCTCGAACGTTA
>NZ_JAJIRN010000042.1 GCF_025717515.1 Roseateles oligotrophus | reverse complement strand
GCGCGGATTGCTGCTCAAGGCCGGCACAGCCGTAGACGCCACCATCATTGCGGCCCCTTGCTCGACCAAGAATGCGGACAAGAAACGTGACCCGGAAATGCATTCGACCCAGAAGGGCAATCAGTGGCATTTCGGCATGAAGGCGCATATCGGCGTGGATGCTGAGTCTGGTTTGGTTCACACCGTGCGCGGGACGGCCGCGCATGTCAATGACGTCACCCAGGGCAACAGTCTGCTGCACGGGCAAGAAAAGGAAGCGTTTGGCGACGCCGGCTACCAGGGCATTGAAAAGCGTCCGGACGCCAAGGATGGCGTCACCTGGCATGTCGCCATGCGCCCAGGTAAGCGAGCGGCTCTTGATCTGGAGAACGAACGCGATGCCTTGACTGACAAGATCGAAAAGGCCAAGGCGGGCATTCGGGCCAAGGTTGAACACCCGTTCCGGGTCCTCAAGCGTCAGTTCGGCTATGTGAAGGTTCGGTATCGCGGCTTGAAGAAGAACACGGCGCAACT
>NZ_JAJIRN010000041.1 GCF_025717515.1 Roseateles oligotrophus | reverse complement strand
ACGTTAGGCTTCCCAGAAATGCAGTTCTTGGTTTCCCGCAAAGGAATGTCATGCATCGTCATATTTTGTCCGCGTTGGGGTTGACAGTGCTCTGTGCGGGCTGCGCCACTGAGCCAACCCGAGCGCCTGTGATGCCAGAGCCTGACAACGTTCTTCAGACTGTTGAGTGCTCTGACTTGGGGGGTATTGATCCCGATTTCCCAAAGCCGAAGCTCTCTCCTTGGCCTTACGGTTGGGCACAGGCTCGCGTTGATGTCGAGCGAGGCGTTGTCTTCAACGTTGAAGTTCTGGACTCAAGCCCAAAGAAGCTCTTTGACGCCGAGACGATTGCTTTTATGAAGAGCATGCGTTTTCCCTCACTAGCATCTGCTCGTGGGTGCATTTGGACTCACAAATGGGATTGATAGCGTGCGGGGTGACGCCTAACCCTTCGCTCGAGTGGACCTCCGCCAGCTGGCCGCGCTACGCTGCCTGTATATTTTCAGCTCCGCGCGGCCAGCTGGCTGCGGCCCCTCAGCTCGAACGTTAGA
>NZ_JAJIRN010000040.1 GCF_025717515.1 Roseateles oligotrophus | reverse complement strand
AACGTTAGAGCGCATGAATACGGTCATTCCAGAGTCCGTCGCGTCGCCCTTCGAATGGTGGTCGAGCCAGCGGCTGAATTTCAATGCATTCCTTGTTGGCGCGGCTGCCATTTCCTTTGTTTGCCTTCTCGCCGTCGTCGGACTTCTCGGTGAACGTTTACCTTGCTTGGAAGTCACCGCATTCACAATAGTTGGCGGCGCGATCGGCTTCACAATCGGGCTCAGTATCGCCAATGTTTTCTATTTTCTAGGGCCGCTTTCAGAGAAGCTGATTGATCCCAAGAGCCCGCATTTGCTGCGGCGAATTCTGTTTTTTGCCGGCACTGGATTCTCGGTTTTACTCATCTTCTCGCCGGTCATCGGAAATCTGTTGCTGGCATTCTTCGGTTCTGGAGCGCCTGCCGTATGCGAGTAACAATGCGCTCTAACTGGTCGCTCGAGTGGACCTCCGCCAGCTGGCCGCGCTACGCTGCCTGTATATTTTCAGCTCCGCGCGGCCAGCTGGCTGCGGCCCCTCAGCTCGAACGTTA
>NZ_JAJIRN010000004.1 GCF_025717515.1 Roseateles oligotrophus | reverse complement strand
AACTTCTAAATGCTGCGGCCGCCGGGCGTCGATGATGGTGTCGGATAGTCCGAACGGACTATGCCTGGGCAGGTTCTGCGGGTAGGGCTTTCATCATTCGGCGTCAGCATGCGGACTCCATCAAGAAAGTCTGTCATGCAAACCAAACACATCCTCTCCGCCCTGGCCGCAGCTTGCGCGCTGGCCGCCGCGCCGGCCTTTGCCTGGAATACGCTGGACGGCAATGCGCCTATCGTGATCGGCCACCGCGGTGCGTCCGGCTATCTGCCCGAGCACACCATCGAGGGCTATACCAAAGCGATCGAGCTGGGGGCCAACTACATTGAGCCCGACCTGGTGATGACCAAGGACGGCGTGCTGGTGGCGCGCCACGAGCCCGTCATTGGCGACTCGACCAATGTGCGTATGTTGAGTCAGTTCAACGACCGCATGACGACCAAGACCATCGACGGCGTCACCTACAAGAACCAGTATTTCGTCGAGGACTTCACCCTGGCCGAGCTGAAGACGCTGGGCGCCATGCAGACCCGCGCGGGCCGCCCGACCACCTTCGACGGCCAGTTCAAGGTGCCGACGCTGGACGAAGTGATCGCGCTGGCCAAGGCCAAGAGCATCGAGACCGGCCGCACCATCGGCATCTATCCGGAGCTCAAGCATTCGACCTATATGCAAGGCGTCTCGGTCGCTCAGGGCCGCAACAAGTCCTACTTTGAAGACAAGCTGGTGTCGACCTTGCACTCGGCCTACGGCAATACCGGCAATGCGCCGGTCTTTATCCAGAGCTTCGAGGTCTCGAACCTGCAATACCTGAACACCAAGACCGACATCAAGCTGGTGCAGTTGGTGGACGCCGATGACGTCAATGCCGATGGATCCTTGTCGCTGGTGGCTCCCTACGACAAGCCGTTTGACATCGCCAAAAAGGGCGGCAAGCTGACCTTTGCCGACATGGTGACCGATATCGGCCTGTCCTTCGTCGCGACCTATGCGGACGGCATCGGCCCGTGGAAGCCTTATCTGCTGAAGACGGTGGATGACGGCATTGATCGCAATGGCGACGGCGCCGTCACAGGCAAAGACCGCCGTGTTGATGGCTCCACCGGCGTGATCGAGTCGGCCCATGCCAATGGCCTGTTCGTGCACACCTGGACCTTCCGAAATGACGCATCGATGCTGGGTTTCAGCGACCCGCAAAAGGAAATGGAAGCCTATCTGAAGCTGGGCGTTGACGGTGTCTTCACCGACTTCGCCGACACCGGTGTGGCTGCGGTCGCGGCCCTGACCCCGGTGCCCGAGCCGGAAAGCTATGCCTTGCTGCTGGCTGGTCTGGGGGCTTTGGGCCTGCTTGTGCGCCGCCGCCGGGCGGCTTGATTTAGGTCCAAATCAGGTCCTCGGTCCAGCCCAGGGCGGCGAACTCCGCCGCCCGCTTGTCCGCCTCGCCGGCGCAGAAGAACTCGTCCAGCGGCGGCGGAGCCACCGAGCTGCCCGCCAGCATCGCGTGCACCTGTCCGCGGTGGTGGATCTGGTGCTGGAACAAATGCGCCAGCAGACGGGTACGGGTTTCCAGTTGCGGGCGGCCGGGGCGCGCAATCGTGACGATGCGTTCAAGCTGATCGTCGCGCTGAGCCGCGCACAGCGCTATCAAGCGGAGGTCGACGCTGAGCTGCTCCCGCTGCAAATCGGCGCAGCTTTGAAACGGCTCGTCGGCCGCAAAGAAGCTGTAGCAGTCGGGGTGCGGGGTCAGGTCTTGCTGCGCCCGCTCCAGCGCGTCCAGATAGAACCAGTCGACGCATAGCGTGTGGTTCAAAGTCGCCTTGATGCTGGGGAAGAAGCTGCAGCGCCGGGCTTCAAACTCGGCCTGACTGAGCTGTGCGCAGGCGCTCAGCAGCCGCTGGTTGGCCCAACCATTGTTATAGGCCATGCTGAGCAGATGCCGCGCCAAGGGGTCAGGTCGTGCCGAGTTCATTGAATTCGCTGGTTTGAGGGGGTTGGAAATCCATCCTAGTCGAAGCTAGGGGTTTCGCAATGGTCGCCCAGCGCGGAAGATCAGCGGCTGTCGCCACCGGGGCGGCTTCAGGAGACCCACATCATGGCCAGCAAGACTGCAACTGCCCAGCCGCCCAAGGCTTCGGCGACCAAGCCCAAAGCCTTGTCGCTTCACATCGGCCTGAATGCCGTCAGCCCTGCGGCTTATGGCGGTTGGGATGGCCCGCTCGCGGCCTGCGAATTTGACGCCAACGACATGGCAACATTGGCCAAGACAAAGGGCATCAAGCCGACCGTGTTGCTGACCAAAAAAGGCACGCGGGCGGCGGTCTTGTCCGGCATGCGCGCCGCCGCCAAGGCCTTGAAGGCGGGCGACTTCTTCTTGCTGACCTACTCCGGTCATGGCGGCCAGGTCGGTGACATCAATGGCGACGAGCCCGATCACAAGGACGAAACCTGGTGTCTGTTTGACGGGCAGTTGATCGACGACGAGCTCTACCTGGAGCTCAGCCGATTTGCGGCGGGCGTGCGGGTGCTGGTCTTGTCGGACAGTTGCCACAGTGGCAGCGTCACAAGGGAATTCCCTCCGCCTCCGCCACCGCCTGGCCAGCGTATCAAGCTGATGCCGGTCGAGGTGGCGCGCCGGGTCTACGCCGAGCACAAGGATTTTTATGATCAATTGCAGATCGATGTGCTGAGAGAGACCGCCAAGGCAACAACTGACCCCGATGCGGCGCTGGCCCTGGTCGGCGCGGCCGCCCATGCGACGGCGCTGGTCGGCGAGTTCAAGCCGGCGGTGTTGTTGATCTCCGGCTGCCAGGACAACCAGACCTCGATGGACGGCGACCATAACGGCGCGTTCACCGGCCAGTTGCTCAAGACCTGGAATGGCGGGCTGTTCGCTGGCAACTACAACAGCTTTCATGCGCGCATTCGCGCCGGTCTGCCGCCAACCCAGTCGCCCAATCTGTTTGTGCTGGGTAACAGCGCCGCAGTGGCGGCCTTTGTGGCGCAAAAGCCGTTCACGGTTTAACAGGCTGGAACTAGCGGGAGATCAAGATGGCCGAGCACAGCATTCCAATCAAACTCAATGGGCGCCCGGACGAGCGGCCACGCCTGCCGCCGCTGCTGACGCCCGCCGCTCGCTCGGCCGATCGGCGCGACGACGCCTTCTTGCCCGATGGCTATTTGCAGCCGCTGAGTGCGTTTGACCTGAGCCCCGCCGCGCGCGGTGTGGGCAGTGCCGACACCGCGGCCATGGCGCAGACCCATGCGGCCGCCGCCAACGAGGTCTTGGTATTGGAGTTGAGCGATGGCAGCACGCTGATCACCAGCGCCGGGCGCCTGCGCGAGACCTTGCTGCAAACCCATCCCGAGATGATCGCCGAAGATGGCACCATCCTGCTGGAGGCGCTGCGCTCGCAAGGCGCCGCGCCCGGCCGAGGTTTGGGTGAGGCGGTCGGTGGCCTGATCAGCAAGGTCTATTCCTTTGCCGTCGGGGCGGTGCCCGATGCCATCATTGACGCCGCACTCGGCCAATTGAAGAACAAGGCCGAACTGGGCGTGACTTGGGCCGGCACCAAGGCCTTGATGTGGGCGATCGAGAAGCAGTTGTCACAGGCACCCGGCCTGTACCGCTGGGTTGCGGCGACAGGCAAGCCGCAAGACCTTGAGGATTGCGGCTTTGAGGCCCGGCCGCCGGTGGGTGAAATGCTGGTGTTTGTGCATGGCACCGGCTCCAGCACCTTGGGCAGTTTTGGTGAGCTGCGCAGCGGTGACCGCGACTTGTGGGGCGCGCTGCAAGCAAGGTTCACCGGTGGCATTTACGGCTTCGAGCATCGCACGCTGTCACAGAGCCCGATCGAAAATGCGATTGATCTGGTGCGCGCGCTGCCGCTCGGCGCAAGGATTTGCCTGGTTTCGCATTCGCGCGGCGGCTTGGTGGCCGACCTCTTGTGTCTGGGCGATTTCGATGCCTTGATTGACGGGTATGCCTTCGGCTTCGAGGGCACCGGCGACGCCGATGCAGCCGAGGCCGAGCGCGTCATCAAGGAGTTGGGGGCCGCTCACGCCGAGCAACGCCAGCAGTTGCGCGCCTTGGCCGGCCTGCTGCGCGAACGCAAGATTGTCGTGCAGCGCTATGTGCGCGCGGCCTCGCCCGCCAATGGCACCAAGCTCGCCAGCGGCAACTTCGATGTCTTTTTGTCGGGCCTGCTGAGCTTGATCGGCACCGTGCCTTTCTTCTTTGGCAGCCCGCTTTATTCGGCCTTCAAGCGGGTGGTGATCGAGATCGCCAAGAACCGCACGAATGCGCATCTGGTGCCCGGCATCGAGGCCATGCTGCCCGATTCACCAATGGCCAGGCTGCTGCACGATGCGCCGGTGCGCCCGGGGACTTTGATGTCCATCATTGCCGGCGACATCGAGGGCGGCAATATGCTGCGCCGCCTGGGTGTGATGCTGACCGACTTCTTGTTGTTCGACAACGATGACAACGATCTGGTCGTCAACACCACCTCGATGTTGGCCGGCATTGCGCCCAAGTCCGCCGCCCGGGTCTTGTTTGACCGGGGCGCCGATGTCTCGCATTTCCGTTATTTCGTCAATATCGACACCCGCGCCGCGCTGCGCGATTGGCTCTTGGTGGCCGAACCCCAGAAATTGACCAGCTTTCGCGCATTGCCCGACCCGGCCGATTACGCGGCCGCTTTGGCCGCTGCCGGCGCCAGCCGTGCGCTTGGTGCCGCCGACCGGCCCATCGTTGTCGTGCTGCCCGGCATCATGGGTTCGCATTTGCAGGCCGGCGCCAATGACCGGGTCTGGTTTGATCCGGCCGACATCGCCACCGGCGGCCTGTCCAAGATCGAATGGTCGCGCCCTAGCGTCGAGGCCGAAGAGCTGTTCGCGATGTTCTACGGGCGCGTTTGCAAACATCTGGCCGAGAGTCACCGGGTTGAACCCTTCCCCTATGACTGGCGCCAACCGCTGGATGTGCTGGCCGAACGTCTGGGCGAATTCCTTGACCGCCTGATGCGCCAGACCCAGCAGCCGATTCGCCTGCTGGCCCACAGCATGGGCGGTCTGGTGGTGCGGGCCTGCATCTACAAGCGCCGCGCCGTCATCGACCAGTTGATGGCCCGCGCCGGTGCGCGCCTGATCATGCTGGGCACGCCCAATCAGGGCGCGCATTCGATGGTGGAGAACCTGATCGGCAAGGGCGACACCTTGCGCAAGCTGGTGCGTCTGGACGTGCGGCACGATATGCAGGAGGTGCTGGACATCATTGCCGGTTTCCGTGGCGCCTTGCAGTTACTGCCCAAGCCCGGTTTCGTCGATACCTTCCAGGGGCTGCCGGATGGCGGTGGGAATTTTGCCTATCAGCAGGCCCAGACCTGGACCGAGCTGAAGAGCAAGGTGCGGGATTTCTGGTTCGGTGACCGGCATGCCGGCACGCCGAGCCAGGCCGTGCTGGATGCGGCCAGTTGGTTGTGGACGCAGGATGGCGCCGCGCAACCGGCACTCCCCGGCGCCTACGAGGCCAAGAGCGTCTATATCTTCGGCCAGGCGCCCAACACGCCCTGCGGCTTGCGTGAAGAAGGGACGGGTGCCAATGTGCGCCTGAAGATGGTCGGCACCACGCGCGGCGATGGCACGGTGAGCTGGGCCTCGGGGCGTATTGGCGGCATCGGGCGCTTCTATTACTTGCCCGCAGCGCATGGCGACTTGCTCTCGACCAGCGCTTACTTCACGGCTTTGACCGAACTCTTGAACTCTGGCTCGACCGCAGCCTTGAGCACCCAAGCGCCGACGACGCGGGCGATAGAGCATGCTCAGCCGGTCAGTTATGACGCCGGCCCGCCGACCGTCGATGACCCGGATGCGCTGCTGCGAGCGGTGATGGGCAGCTCCTCCCGCAACCGGGTGCCGGCGCGCACACAGCGGCGGCTGGAGGTGGCGGTCAAGGCGATGGACCTGCGCTTTGTGTCCGACCCCGTGTTGGTCGGGCATTACGAGCACGACCCGATCTCGGGCGCCGAGGCCTTGATCGACCGCGAGTTGCTGAACAAGGAGCTGAGCGAACGCTACAGCCTGGGCTTGTATGCCGGCGCGCGCGGCTCGGCCACCGTGGTGTTGCGAGTGCGCGGCGATTTTGAGCGTCAACTCGGGGTGCTGAGCGGTGCGGTGGTTACCGGCCTGGGTTCCTACGACCGGGCGCTGAGTCCGGCCGATCTGACCGAGGCGGTGCGCACCGGCGCGCTGCGCTATTTGCTGCAAGTCATCGATGTGCTGGGCAAGAGCGACCGCGAGGTGCCGCTGGCCAGCCTGTTGCTCGGCTATAACTCCTCGGCCAATCTGACCGTGGCGGCCTCGGTCGAGGCCTTGGTGCGCGGGGTGATGGAGGCCAATGCGCGCTTCTATGCGGCTACGCGCCTGAATATCCGGATCGGCCGACTCGACATCATCGAGCTCTATCTCGACACCGCCATCGGTGCCACCTATGCTTTGCGGAATCTGAGTGCGCAGCTGGCCGCACAGGCCGAGAAGCAGGGCACCGCGCTGCTTTGCCAGGACGAGTTGCAGCAATGCGAGGGCTTCAGGCAGCGGCTCTTCGATGATGGCAATTCCAGCTATTGGCCGCGTCTTATCATCACCGACGCCGAGCGCAGCGAAGCTCAAAACCTGGCCGCACATACCGGCCAGGCCGCGCCATTGGCGGACAAGCTGCGTTTCGTTTTTGTCGGCCAGCGGGCGCGCGCCGAGTCGGTCGCCTTGCAACGCCAGCCCGGCTTGATCGAGCAGATGGTGGCGCAGCAGATTGCCAATCCGATCTGGAACGAAGACTTCGGCCGCATGTTGTTCCAGCTGATGGTGCCGCATGACTTCAAGGACGCCGCGCGTCAACTTGACCGCGTGGTCTTGGTGGTGGATGGCTATACCGCCAATCTGCCCTGGGAGCTGATGCTGGCCGATGACCCGGACCGGCCTTCCGATGAAAAGCAACCACTCGCGCTGCGTACGGCGGTGGTGCGGCAGTTGGCGGCGCAAACCTTCCGCGCCAGCGTGCATCAAAGCGCGACGCGCAGCGCGCTGGTGATCGCCAACCCCTCGGTGGCCGGCTTCTCCAAGGGCTTCCCCTTTCTGAACGGCCAGCCGACCCAGGCGCCGCCCGATTTGCCCGGTGCGCGGGCCGAAGGCGAGGCCTGCCAGGAGCTGTTGACCGGTATGGGTTATGAGGTCGAGGCGGTGATTGGCCGAGGCGACGAGTATGGCAACAAGGCCAGCGATGTGCTGTCCAAGCTCTATGCCAAGCCTTGGCGCATCCTGCATATCTCCGCCCATGGCGTGTTCGATCTGCCGCATGCCGATGGCCGCAAGCGCAGCGGCGTGCTCTTGTCCGACGGCCTGCTGATCACGGCGGCCGAGATCATGGCGATGGAGGTCGTGCCCGAATTGGTGTTTTTGAATTGCTGCCATCTGGGTCAGGTCGACAGCGAGCAGAGTGGCCCGGCGAGCAATAAGTTGGCCGCCAGCGTGGCCCGCGAAATGATCGCCATCGGTGTGCGCTGTGTGGTCGTGGCCGGCTGGGCGGTCAATGACGAATCGGCCCAACTCTTCGGTCAAGTCTTCTATGAGCAGCTTTTGCTGCGCCGCCAGCCTTTTGGCGATGCGGTCTTCAGCGCCCGCAAAGAAGTCTGGAAGTCCCACCCCGAGGACATCACCTGGGGCGCCTTCCAGGCCTATGGGGACCCGATCTGGTTGGCCGAGCCGGCCGCCGAAGGTGTGGCCGGCGCCGGCCCGGCGAGTCCCTATGTGTCACCGGATGAGATGCTGGATGAGTTGGCTCGTCTGCGCGCCGATCTGG
This sequence comes from Roseateles oligotrophus, assembly GCF_025717515.1. GTDB lineage: Bacteria > Pseudomonadota > Gammaproteobacteria > Burkholderiales > Burkholderiaceae_C > Paucibacter_A > Paucibacter_A oligotrophus. The sequence goes on along the minus strand of NZ_JAJIRN010000004.1, from coordinate 503,106 downwards.
CGCGCCGAGGCGATTTTCTTGGCGCGCGCGAGTTGCAGGCGCAGCTCGAACATGTGGCCGATTCGCTGGCGCGGCGCTGCCCGGCCGGTTGGCAGCAGAACCCGCAACTGCAATACGCTTTGGGCCAGACCTGGTTTGACTTGGGCCAATGGGAGCGCGCCCGGGCCGCCTTCTTGAGTGCGGCGCAGGCGGTTGACCGCAGTGGCGGCGTGCCGATATCGGATCTGGAGAAGCTGGTCGACGTTGAGTCGCGGTTGGGCGAGGCCCGCGCGCTTGAGGCCTTGGGGCGAGCCTTGGGCGGTGACCCGCAAGCGCTGCAGCAGGCCCAAGCCGGGGAGGCCTTGATCGAGCTGGCGCTGCGCCGCTTGGACGGGCTGGACGCCTTGGTCGCGGACGGCGACGGCGCGAACCCGACGCCCAGCTCGACCATGCACAGCGAGCGCACCGCCTTGCGTGGCGCGGCCTGGCAGCGCAAGGCCCATCTGCAGGCCCGGCGCCTGCTCAGTGGTCTCTTGGATACGGCCGCCGCCGACGCTGCGGCGCTGGAGATGGCGCGCTGTTTGCAGCAAGGTGTCGAGGCCTACCGGGCCGGCGAAGGCCAGCCTGGATCCGAGCATTTCAGCCCCTGTCATGCGCTGTATCGGCTCGCCTTGGATGCCTTGACCGACTGGCACGGCCCGGCGGAGAGGGACGCCGCGATCGAGTTGGCGCAGCAATGCCGGCGCACGGCGGTGCGTAACTTTGCCATGCAGCCCAGCCCTTGGGATCTGCTGATACAGCCGGAGGCCTTGCTGGTCGAACGCATGATCGATGGCAAGTTGGGGCGGCCGGACGAGGAGGGCCGGCATTGGTTTGATGAGCTTTCTGCCAGCTACACGGAGGCGCTGCGCTGCGTGACGGTGCGGCCCATGCAATTGGAGGCCATGGTCGACCGGCTTGAGCGCCTGTCCCGTTTCGTTGATGCGCTGGCGCTGGCTCAGCATGATGATGCGGCGCTGAGTCGCAGCGCCGGGCAGCTGATTGCCCTGGCGCAGGGCATTCTGCCCAGCCATGCGGCGCGCACCGACCGGCCGGCCAAAAAGGAGCACAAAGCCGCAAAGGCGGCCAAGAGCCGCCGGCCTTGAAGGCCGGAAAGCTCGCTACACTTTGCCGCTCGAAAGAAAAGATGTCGCAGCGGCTATCAATGACGCGACTTGTCCGCAGCTCACAGCGCCCGCCTGTGGTGAGAGGCAACTGACTCGATTGTTGAGACTTGCATGGATCTCGCCTTTGCGCCCTATCTATTGGATTGGGCAGCGTTGCTGCTGCGTTGGCTGCATCTGATCGTCGGCATCGCCTGGATTGGTGCTTCCTTTTACTTTGTCTGGCTGGACAACCACCTCGTCCCGCCCGAGGCCGCAGATTTGCGCGCCCGTGGTGTGTCCGGCGAGTTGTGGGCCGTTCATGGCGGCGGTTTTTACAACCCGCAGAAATACATGGTGGCGCCGCCCAATCTGCCCCAGCACCTGCATTGGTTCTACTGGGAAAGCTACTGGACCTGGATCAGCGGCTTTGCCCTCTTTGTCGCGCTCTACTTGTTCAACGCGAACAGTTATTTGATCGACCCGCGTGTGCATGTCTGGAGCGCGCCGGCCGTCATCGCGGCGGCGCTGGGCTTTCTGGCATCGGGCTGGTTGGTCTATGACCAGATTTGCCGACGTTTAGGTCACAGGTCCGATGGCAGCATCGGCAACGACGGCCGAGTTTTGGGCCTGATCGCCCTCTTCATCGTGCTGGCGACCTGGGCCGCTTGCCAGTTGTTCGCCGGCCGCGCCGCCTTCCTGATCATCGGCGCGATGCTGGCCACGATGATGAGCGCCAATGTGCTGGTCTGGATCATCCCCGGCCAGAAGCAGGTGATCGCCGATATGCGTGCCGGCCGCGCGGTCGACCCGGTTTATGGCCAGCGCGGCAAGCAGCGCAGCGTGCACAACACCTATTTCACCTTGCCGGTCCTGATCGCGATGCTCAGCAACCATTACGGCATGCTGTTCAGCCACGCGCAGAACTGGCTGGTGCTGAGCTTGCTGATGGCGGTGGGCGTGCTGGTGCGCAGTTATTTCGTCAAGCGCCACAAGGGTGGCAATGCCTGGGGCTTGGTAGCGGCGGCGCTGGCGTTGCTGGCCGGCTTGATCGTGTGGATGGCGCCAGCGCCCAAGCCGGTGACGAGTCAAGCGCGTGCACCTGGTTTTGCCGAGGTGCAGGCGGTCATCGCGCAACGTTGCGTGATGTGTCATAACGCCGATCTTGCGCAGAAGGGGGTGCAGTTGCACACGCCCGCCTTGATCGCTCAGAACGCCCCGCTGATCTACCAGCAGGCGGTGCTGCAAAAGCTGATGCCGCTGAACAATGCGACCGCCATCACCGAGGCGGAGCGGTCCTTGCTGGGGCGCTGGTTCGAGGCCGGGGCCAAGCCGTGAACGGTGGCCCGAGGGCCCTGCGGCGAGCCCTTTGCCATACCCTGCGTGATCTGGTCGGGCCGCGAAATCAAGGTGACGCGGCGGGAAACCAGGCCGGACCTTCACCCATGTGAGCGACTTCCGGGCCATGACTCTGCGCTGAGTCGGCGTTTTGTCGACGGGCCATCCGCGTTTGCGCTTGCTCAAGCAGCCGCTCGCAGAAGCCGGCTCGTGGCCATGCGGTTTGACTTTTCGCAAAGACAAGAAGAGGGGCATGCATGACATTGCCTCACATTGACTGTCATTGGGATCAAGCCACCGTGGAAACCGCAACCTTAATCGAGCCCAATCGCCTGGTACAGACCTGGCAGCCTGCCAACAACCCCTCCGCGCTGGACTGCGTGCTGGGGCCGCCCCGGCTCAGTGACGCCGAGTTGCATGCACTCGCGCCGATCTCCCAAACCCGCCAATTGCCGATGGGCGCGGCGGTGTTCACGCGCTGTCAGGCGGCGACGCATTTGGTGGCCGTGCTGAGCGGCGTGGTGGGCCTGGGTTCCGCTGGAGATGATCAGCAGTTTCATCTCGAGCGCAGCGTGCATGGCCCCGCTTGGTTGGACTTGAGCAGCGCTTGGCTGGGGTCAGGTCATGCGCAAGATGCGCGCGTGCTGCAACCCGCCTCGGTGCTGGAGTTGCCTTTGGATGGCATGCGCCCGCTGCTCGCCCGGTTTCCGGATATGCGCGAGCGCCTGATGCTGGGCTTGGCGCAGACCGTGCAAAGCCTCACCGGCGCTACCCATGATTTGATGTCCAAAGACGCACAAAAACGCTTGGCCACCTGGCTGCTGCAGCGCAGCCCGGTGCAGGGCGAGGATGTGGCGCTGAAAGAGCGCAAGCGGGAGTTGGCCGCCCAGTTGGCGATCACGCCCGAGACCCTGTCGCGGCTGCTGCGTCAGTTGATGAGCGCCGGCCTGATCGAGGTAAAGGGCTACTCGATCAAGTTGCTCAACCTGGCTGCCTTGCAGAACTTGGCCCATGGTTAATCCTTGACGCCGGCATTCCTTGTCTTTTAGATGTGAATTTCAATGCTTTTCGGGTCTTAGATCTCGGCAAAAATGCTTGGCCGCCGCTTAGACTGTGGCCGTAGAGGCCCCGCATTGGTGGCCTGCGTTCGAGGAGACCAATGTGACCGCTGCAGCCGAAAAGTTTTTCAAGAACAACAATGCTCTGCCGACCATGCCCGAGGTCGCGAGCCGACTGATTCGCAGTTTTGACGATGAGAACATCAGTCTGAATGCGATCGCCGATTTGATAGGCAAGGACTCCACCTTGTCGGCCAAGGTCTTGCGCCTGGCCAATTCGGCGCGCTACAGCCCCTCGCACCAAATCTCCAGCCTGAACGACGCCGCCGGCGCGCTCGGCATGGATACCTTGCGCAACCTGTCCTTGGCGGCCTGTATTTCGGGGGCCTTCCCGGTCATCAAAGGGCTGGACCGGGCCTTGTTCTGGCGCCACAGCGTCACGACGGCGGCCTATGCCCGCATCCTCAGCCAAATGTTGCGCCTGGACGCCGACACCAGCTATCTGGCCGGTCTGATGCTGCGCACCGGTCAGCTGATGATGGCGATGGAAGAGCCCGAAATGGTCGCCGATGTGGAGGCCCATGCGGCCGAACCGGGCAGCCGCTTCTCGCTGGAAGAGCATCGCTTCGGCTGCACCCATGCCGATGTGACCGCCTCTTTGGCCTCGCATTGGCATTTCCCGGCGGCGATGGTCGAGGCCTTCAAGGACGCCAACACGCCGATGGAAATTCGGCCCTTTTCGCTGATGGCGGCGGTGCTGCATCTGGCCGAGGTCTTGGCCGACGCGGCCGAGCATCACGACAACCCGGCGCAAGCCTTGCTGGTGGCCGTGCCCGAGTTGGTCGAACATTTGCACCTGGATCTGGCCTATCTTGAGGCCAAGATCACCGCCGCCGGCGATGTGGCCAGTGACGTGGAACAGTTGCTGCACTGAGCCCTGGCCCGGCCTTCAAGGGCCGGTGTAGCGCGCCGTTGCCCACAGGCGTTGGCCACTGCGGCTTTGCTCAAGCATATGAGCGAGCACGCCGATGCTGCGCCCGGCCATTTGCAGCGTTAGTGCGGCGTCGGGCGGCGCCCCCAGCGTACGCCGCAAGCTCACCAGCGCGAAATCGATCGAGGGCTTCCAGCCGGTCAGCCGCTCCACCGCCGGGGCCAGGTTTTGCGCTAATCCAGCTGTGTCGGCCCCGGGCCTATTGCTGCATTCGGCCAGCAGCATGCGCGCCCGCGGGTCGCCGGCCGGATAGGACAAATGGTTGAAACCGGGCAGGCCTTCGCCGCGGTCGAGGCGGCGCACCAGCGCAGCGTCCAAGTCGGGCGCGGCCGCCAGCTCATCCCATAGCGCCTCGACCTGCGCACTATTGCCGCCGTTGAAGGTGGCCGTCAGATTGCACATCGCCGCCAGCAGCGCCGCGCCCAGGCTGGCGTTCACCGAGGTCAGGCAGCGGGCGCTGAAACTGACCATATTCATTTCGTGATCGGCCACCAAGACCAAGGCGCGCCGCAAGGGTTCATCGGCGCTGACCGGTAATTGCCAGGCCTGGCGAAATTGCTGGTGCATGGGCAGGGCCGAGGGCGGGCGGGCCAGAAAACAGGCGATCAGCGCGCGCAGATGGGCGGCGCAGGCTTGCGCGAGCGCCGGGCCGTCGGGTAGCCAAGCCGGGCCGTGCAAGTCCAGCAGCGCGGTGGCAAACAGGGCCAGGGTGCGGCTGCTCGGGCCGGTCGGCAGCGTATTGCACAGGGTTTGCCAAGCCGCGCTCAGGCTGGGCGCCGGGCCGGCGAAGGGGTCTGTCGCGGCGTCAAACTGCCACAGCAAGCGGGCGATATCTTCGGCGCTGGCCTGCTCGGCCAACTGCAGGGCCGACTGGCCACGGTAAATCGGCTGACCATCCCGAATCCCAGACAGCGCGGTGTCCAGCACCGGCAGACCGTCGCTGAGCGCGGCCATGGTCTGCTGCTCACGTTGACGCCCGCCCTCTTTGCGCCGCAACAGCAATTCGACCTCGAAGCTGGAGTAGCGCCTTATGCGCGGGTCGCTTGAGTCGGCCGTGGCGCTGAGCAGGCCGCGGCTGACATAGGCATAGAGCGTTGCCTTGCTGATGCCCAGACGCGCGGCTGCCGCGCTGGAGTCCAGCAAGGTGTAGTTGCCGGTCGCCGGCAAATTCCCCGGCGCTTGGGCGGTCGATTTGGCTTTGCTCATAGGTTGATTGACTTGATCAAGATTGATTTGTTTGGCGCAGCACAGTCTAATCGCGGCCCTGAGTTGTGCTTGGCGAGTTTTTTTGAAAAGCGATGTTGTGGTGATTGAAATCTTGAGTAGGGCGCGAACAGCGCTGTTGGGAGGCTTGAGCCTGCTGTGGGCGACAACGGTTGCTGCGCAGGCCGTGGCTGATGCCGCGCCGGCCAGTTTGCAGCGGGTCGAGGTGCGGGGAGATGGTTCGGCCAATGCCTTGAGTGCGCGGCGCGAGTCGGTGGGCGCTTTGCTGGTGGTGAACCGGGAGGAGTTGCTGCGCCAGGGCGACACGCGCCTCAGCGATGCGCTGCGGCGTGTGCCCGGCGTCAGCATCGTCAGCGAGGGCTCGCGTGGGCCGGAGATACGCATGTCCGGCCTGGGCGGCGGCTACACGCAGATCCTGCTCAATGGCGAGCCGGTGCCGCCGGGCTTTTCGCTCGAATCGATTTCGCCCGAGGCGATCGAGCGCATCGAGGTCTCGCGCAGCGCCAGCGTCGAGCAGAGCAGCCAGGCCATTGCCGGCAGCATCAATATCGTCACCCGCAGCCTGGCGCGGCAGGCCCAGCGCGACCTGAAGCTGGGCCTGGGCTCGGTCTTGGAGCAGCCGATGGTGAGCGCCGATCTGCAATTGGGTGACCGCGCGGGCGCCTTCTCTTGGGGTTTGGGGCTTGGCCTGGCCCATGAGCGGCAGCTGTGGCCGATGAAGCTGGATCAGCAGGCGCTTGATGCGCAAGGCGCGGTGGTGCAGGCCTACCGCACCGACAAGCGCGAGTTTGACCGCAGCAACAAGTTGACGCTCAGCCCGCGCGCGAGCTGGATCTTGTCACCCGAGCAGACGCTCAGCACCGATCACCTGCTGCGCTGGTCGCGGGCCAAGGCCGGGGCCGTCGATGATCGTTTCAGCATTGCCGGCGCGCTGCCCGAGCAGGCGCACAACGATCTGGGGGTGGACATCAGGGCAATGCAATTGCGCAGCCGCCTGAATTGGAGCCTGAGCGAGGCGGATGGCAGCAAATGGGAGTTGAAGCTGGGCTATACCCGCCTGCAGCGCGACTCGGCTGCCCAGTTTGACGGTTATGACTTCGATGGCCGCTGGATTCGCGACGCGCAGGTCGACTCGCTGGCGGTCGATCAGGGCTGGAGTCTGGCCGGGCGCCATCGCCGTGCGCTGGCCGACAGCCACAGCCTCAGCACCGGCTGGGATGCCGAGGAAAGCCGCCGCAGCGAGGACAGGCTGCAGCATGAAAACCCCTTGCCCGGCGGACTGCCGGTGGAGAATCTGGATGAGGTCTATGACGCCCGCATTCGCCGCCTGGCCTTTTTTGTGCAGGACGAAATCGACATCAGCAAGGCCTGGCAGGCCACGCTGGGCCTGCGCTGGGAGGCGCTGCAAACCATCAGCTCGGGCAATGTGTTTGAGACGGTCAACAAACGCAGCAGCGTGTTGAGCCCGGTGCTGCAACTGCTGTGGCGCCTGCCCGAGAGCAAAGACCAGATGCGGCTTGGCCTGGCGCGCAGCTACAAGGCCCCCAGCCCGCGTGAGCTGACCCCGCGCCGTTTTGTCGCCAACAACAACAGCCCCACCACCCCCGATCTGCAAGGCAACCCGGATCTGTTGCCCGAATTGGCCTGGGGCCTGGATGCCGGCTGGACTCACCCCTTGAGCAAGTCGAGTCTGCTGAGCCTGAGTGGCTATCTGAAGCGCATCGAGCAGGTGATCGTCAGCGAGTTGATCTACCAAAACGGCCATTGGGTCGAGCGCCGTGCCAATCAGGGGCTGGCCTGGGCGCAGGGGCTGGAGCTGGAGGCGAAGTTGAGCCTGCAGGAGCTGCTCGGCAAGGCGAGCCCGGCCCTGGACTTGCGCGCCAATATCGGCCTCAATCACTCCCGCGTGGAGGCCGTGCCTGGGCCGGATAACCGCCTGGCTCAGCAGACACCGCTGAGCCTGAACCTGGGTTTTGATCACCGCCCCGTGACGCTGCCCCTTGACGGTATCGAGGGTTCGCTCAGCTGGGGTGGCAATCTGAACATCACGACCGGCGGCGCCAAGCGCCTGGCCGTTGATCGTTGGGCCGATAAATCGACCCAAACGGTGCTGGATCTCTATGCCGTCTGGAAGCCCGAGAAGCAGACCCTATGGCGCTTGAGCCTGGCCAATTTGCTGCATCCCGACCAAGTCAACCAGCGCCGCGTGCTGGCCGAGGGGCTAGACCACAGGCTGGAGGAGCGCTTGCAGACCTGCGTCAATATGCGGCTGATGTGGGAGCGCAGCCTTTGATTTCTTTGCATGGGAACCAAATCAATGTTTGCCATTCGGGCGATTGAGCCGAGCGATGCCCATGCTGTCGCGTCCTTGCATGCCGCCAGCTGGCGTTCGGCTTACCGGGGCATCATCAGCGATGCCTTCCTGGATGCCGATCTGAGTGCCAATCGCTTTGCGTTTTGGCAGCAAAGACTGGGCGCCCATGCCAGCAACTCCTTTGGCCTGCTCGCCTCCGAGGGCGATGTGCCGGTCGGCTTTGCCTTCGCTTTTCCCAATGCCGAGCCGACCTGGGGGACATTGCTGGATAACTTGCATGTGCTGCCGGAGCTGAAGGGGCGGGGCATTGGGCGCGGGCTATTGGCGGCCATGGCGAAGCGTTGTTGCCAAGTCGCCGGCGATGAAGGGTTATTCCTCTGGGTCTACGAAAGCAATTCGGCGGCCCGGCGGTTTTACGAGTCCCTGGGTGGCCAGCGATTCGAACGAAGAATCGTTGCGGTGCGAGGGGGCGGAGAGGCCGCCGAATGGCGCTTTGCTTGGCCATCGGCAGCCGATCTGCTTGAGCAGATCGGCTGAGCGAGCAGCAGACCCTCAGTTCGCCACGTCGATCGCCCCCGCCGTGATGACGATGCTGTCGGCGGCGGCCGGTGTGGCGGCGATCGCCGGCACATGGGCGTCGCTCAGCGGCACGCTGGCCGAGGCTCGCGCCTTGGCCCGTACCAGTTGCGAGTCGGGCAAGGCAGCACCGGTCGTCAGCTTGGCCCACATCAGGTCCAGCGCGCGCAGCGTGTAGACATGCAAGGGCACCAAGGTCTTGGGGTATAGACCGACCAGGGCGTCGAAATGGTTGGCGTCGGTGATCTCGTAATAGCGCAGGCCGCTGGCGCTCCCGGCACTATCGGCGCGTTTGTTCAGCGCGGCGTAGGGGCGCGAGTTGTGGTTGACGGGGATCAGTGCATCCGAGCGGCCATGCACGATCACGACCGGCTTGCCGCGCAGATCGCCGCTGACGCGCACCTCGTTCAGGCCCGTTTTGACCCGTGCCGCCAAGGCCTGCTCGGCGGCACTGATGCCGGCGCTGCCGACCGCGGCCCCGGTCGCCAAGCGGCGCAGGCAGGTGGCGCCGTCGAGATAGAAGTCGGGCTTGCCGCTGCTGGCCGATGAGGCGAGCAGGAACAGCGCCGGCCCGCCCACCGACTTGTCGGCAATGATGTTGAACGCGCCGCCCAGAAAGCCCAGGCCGCCGCCGGTCGCCCAGCCGGTCTTGAAGGCCTCTGTGGCGGGCGCCACAGGGGTCTGGTAGCTCGCATCAATGCCGGCCACGCTATAGCCGCAGAGGCTTTCCGTCACCGAGGCGCGGGCGAAGGCATTGGCATAGGTATGCGCGACCAACTCGGTGAACTCGAAGCCGTAATGGCTGTCATGCAGCAGGTCGGTCTCGGCCTCCCAGCCATAGGCTCGCAGCTTGGCCAAGGCGTCGGCCGATTGTTCCGCCAGCGTCGCGCCGCTGACCAGCCCCTGCGCGGCGAGAGCCTCGCAGCGGTTGGCGGCGAAGGGCACAATCACGAAGGCGCTGCTCGGCGCTAGCGCGGCCGATTGTGTGGCGCAGGCCTGGTAGAGGCCGGCGACCGTGATGTAGTCATACAGCGGCTTGGCCGACATGGGTACGCTGACGCCGCCGCGCTTGACCGTTAGGCCGGCGTTTTCAGGCAGGTTCAGTTGCGGTTCGCCGGCCACCACGCCGCGAATCAAACCCTCGCTGTCTTGCTCGGCGGCGCGCAGCACGGCCGCACCCCCGTTGGAGATGCTGGACGCGATCACCAGCGTATTGGCGGGCGAGAGATTGGCCGCCGGGAACTGCTTGTTCAGCACGTACAGCGCTACCTTGATCGACTGCAGCGTGTATTTGCCCCAGTCCTTCTCCGGGTTCTGCTTGCCATGCGCATGCTTGAGTGCCAAGCGGTTCGGGTTGGCGGCGCGGAATTTGCTCAAATCGTCGCCGAGCAGATTGGCATTGAAGCTGAGGTCCTTGCGCATGCCGGCGGCGACCACGCTGCCGTCGACGGCGAAGCTCATGTCGCGGTCCAGATCATGGATGCCGACACCGCCGCCCTTGTCCGTTAGCGCCACCGCGCAACCCTTGTTGAGCGCCCATTCGCCGATGGTGCCCAACTCGCCGTAGACCGGTCGCGAGCCGCTCGAAGGCACGGCCACCACGCAAGCCTTGGCGGCGTCGAAGTTGCTCGGCACCGTCACCACCATGGTGACGTTCTTGTTGCCCGTGCCGTCATCGGCGACGGCCATGTATTCGCTACCCTTGTTGGCCGCCTCGGAGATGCGGCCGTAATAGCTGCCAAAGCCGCCGGCCGCCGTCACGTCGAGCAGGCCGGTGTAGCTGGTCTGGATGGCCAAGGTGCGCAGGTCGGCGGCGCTTGGGCTGGCCGGCAGTTTGTAGCTCAGCAAGGCGGTCAGCGAGGGGGTCTTGCCGGTCAGCAGGCCGTTGCTGGCGCCGTCGTAGTCGGTGCGACTGGGCTCGGTAAGCAAGAAGTCGGGCCGCAGCTTGAAGGCCGCGGCCGGGTCGACCGGTTCCAGCGGCTTGTCATCGTCGCCGCTGCTGCAGGCCGTCAAAAGCAAGGCGAGTGCAAACGCGGCCGCGATCGGCAGCTTTCTATGTGTGAACATGCTTGTCTCCGTCGTTGTTGATCGAGGGGCTGAATGCCCTCGGTTCTTCGACAACGATAGGCTCGGAGAGCCCGGCGCTCAATCACGCAAATGCGTGACAGCCGGGTCAACTTTCCATCAAACGCTGCGCCAGCGCCGCCTTGTCATGCACCTGCAGTTTGGCGTAAACGCGGGTGATCTGTGTGCGCACGGTGTTGGGTGCCACGCCCAATTCGCGGGCAATCTCTTTGCTGCTCAGGCCGGCGGAAAAACGCCTCGCCACGGCGTTTTCGCCCGGCGTCAGCAAGGCCAGGGAATCGAGCGGGCGGGCCGTGCAGACCCACAGATGCTCTTGGCGCTTGGCGCTGACTTCAATCTGCTGGCCCCGGTAGCTGACGCCGCGTTTGAGCGCATCCAGCAAGGCGGGCGGCAACTGCCGGCCGCGTAGATGGGGTGCTTGATCGGGCCATTGCTTGTGCAACAAGGCCAGAAACTGTGGGTCGGCGGTTTCAATGCCGCCCTGCTCGTTGACCAGGGCCGAAGCCCGCTGCGCCCGCACGCTGTCTTGCCGGTCCAACAGGGCATTGCGATGAATGACGATGGCGCGCGATAAATGCACCCAGGCGGCATGCAGATAGTCGGCGTCTTCGGGCCGAAAGCCGGTGTTGGTACTGCGGTAGAGCACCAACCAGCGGCCAGGCATTGCCCCATGGGGTTGGTCGCCGAACAGCAGCAGATGGCGCAACTCATGGCTGCGGCTGAATTCAGCCATATCGCTCAATGCTTGTTGAGGGCCGCGATAGGTGGCTTGGCAGTCGACCGCCAGCGGCCGCTCCAGCCCGCGCAAAAAGGCCCGGGTGACCGGGTCGCCGCCCGACACCGCGCCATAGGCCGGAAGAATCTGCTCATCGCGCTGATGCACATGAGCTTGGGTGATCTGCAACTGGCTATGCGGGTCGCGCCCGGACTCCCCCATGCCGAGCACGGCGCCATCGAAGCCTAGCGAGCGCTGCAACAGGCGCAGCGCTGCATCAGGAAACTCCTGATAACTGGCTTGTTCGGCCAGGCTGTACAGCTCGACCATAGAGCGCGAGAAAGCGTGCATGGAGTGATGATGACATGAGGTCGGTCCCTGCGCGCTTTGACCCGTCGAATCTAAGCCGCAAACGCCTGCTGAAAGAACGCGATGGCCGCCTTGACCTTGGCGGCCAGATGTTGGCGGTGTGGGTAGACCGCGTAAAGCGGGCGCGTCGGGCATTGGTAATCGGGCATCAGGCGGACCAGGCGACCGTCTGCCAAACCTTCTGCGGCCAGGTAATCAGGTAAATGCGCGACACCGATGCCGGCCAGCGCTGTTTCGCGCAGCCCCAGGCTGGTGTTGAGCATCAACTGCCCTTGCGTCTGCACGCTCTCGCTGCCCTCGGGGCCGATGAGGTCCCATTGGCCGGAGTCCGCGCGTTCGCTGAAGTTCAGACAGTTGTGGCGCAACAGGTCGGTGGGCCGGCGCGGCGCACCATGCTTGGCCACATAGTCGGGCGAGGCCACCAGCAGGTTCTTGAGGTCGGCCAATTTTCGGGCGACCAGACTGGAGTCGGGCGGCAAGCCTATGCGCAGGGCCAGATCGAAACCCTCGCCGATCAGGTCCAGATTGCGGTCGTCGACGACCAGGCTGACGCGAATCTCCGGGTGCTGGGCCAAGAACTCCGGCAGCATCGGCGCGATGCGCCCAACGCCCAGACTCAGCGGAGAGGTGATCTTCAGCAAGCCGCGCGGCACATCGCGCAATTGACCGATGTGCTGTTCGGCCTCTTCCGCCTGCGCGACGATCTGGCGGCAGTAGCCGTGAAAGGCCCGCCCGGCCTCGGTCGGCGTCAATTTGCGGGTGCTGCGATTGAGCAAACGTGTGCCCAGATGAGCTTCCAGGCGGGATACCGCTTTGCTGACGGCGGCCTTTGACTGGCCAAGCGTCAGCGCCGCCGCCGAGAAGCCGCCGCTTTCCACCACGCGGGCATAGACGGCCATATCGGCCAAGCGTTCATGCAAAGACATTAGCTTGTTTTCGGAAACAGTGTTGATAAATTTGCATGGATTATCAATCAATGCGCATCTAAATAAGATGCAAGCCAAGGACAACGCAGCAGGCGTTGCGAACCTGGAACTCAAGGATGCTGACGATGAAGATCAATTGGAAAGGCTTGGACGATATTGCCCTGGGCTTGCTGTGGATGGGCGGCCATATGCCTGTGCCGACTCAAGCGGGTGACCGCAGGGATTCATCCGACGCGATTCAGGCGTGCCCCCTTGTGGGCGGGGCGCTATTGACCGCAGTACACAAGCCGCCGCAGAGCAAAGCGGGCCTTTGCCCGGTAGCCAGGGGCGTTTGAACCGCCGCAGCAGCTCTGCCTGGGCCCGCCTGATTTTTACGGGCCGAGGATGCACGGGTTCGAGGGCGCGGAGGGCCCAAGGGCTTGGAGCCGACCGTCAGCTGCGCCGAGCTCCCCTGCCAATGAAAAATCCAGACAATAGTTAGAATATTTGTTCTAGAACATTTATACTGAAAGAATGCTGCAGAACGCCATTCCTCATCCCACCGCCGCCGAGCTTGATCTATTGCGTGTGCTTTGGCGCCTCGGCCCCGCCGATGCCAAGCAGGTACACGAGGCTTTGCTGAGCGATCGTCCAGAGGCGAGTTACGCCACCGTCTTGCGGCAGTTGCAGGTGATGCACGGCAAAGGCTTGTTGAGCAGGGATGAAAGCCGGCGGCCGCAGCAATATGCGCCGGCCCAAAAGCAGGACAAGCTGCAGACCCATTTGCTCAAGGACCTGATCGCCAAGGCTTTTGCCGGCTCGGGCAAGGCCTTGGTGTTGGCCGCATTGAAAGGGCATGTCAGCGCCCAGGAGCGTGCCGATATTCAAAAGCTGCTGGACAGCCAGGGCGAAAGCAAATGAGCTCGTTAGCGATGCCGGGCTTGCTGCAGTCCCTGGTGCCGGCCCTCGGTTGGGCCTTGTTGAATTTTGTCTGGCAAGGCCTGATCCTTGGCCTGCTGGCATGGCCCACGCTCGCGCTATTGCGCCAAGCCGGCCCGCGTTGGCGCTATGCGGTCTGCGCCTGGTCGCTGCTGATTTGCCTGGGTCTGCCGCTGGCTCATCTGGCGTGGATGCTGAGCGGCGAGGCGGGCAGCAGAATGCCGTCGCCGGTGGGCGCGCTACCCGCGTGGTTGCAGGCGGTGGCGACGCATTTGCCGGCTCTTGTCACGGCCTGGAGTTTTGGCGTTATGTTGATGGCGCTGCGCCTGGGTGTCGGCTTGGCCTGGCTGGGTAGGCTGCGCCGCCGCGCCGGCCCGGCCCCGCAGGCCTGGCAGCAGCGCTTGGATGCTTTGGCGCTGCGCCTGGGCCTGTGCCGCAAGGTCACGCTGGGGCTCTTGCCCGATCTGAGCAGTCCCATCACCTTGGGGTTGCTGCGGCCGCTGGTGCTGCTGCCCACCGCCTTGCTCAGCGGCATGCCGCCGCCCTTGCTGGAGGCCTTGCTCGCGCATGAGTTGGCCCATGTCAGGCGCTGGGACTATCTTGCCAATTTGTTGCAGAGCCTGGTCGAATCGCTGCTGTTCTTCCACCCGGTGGTCTGGTGGCTGTCCGGTCAGATGCGGGATGCCCGCGAAGAAGTGGCCGACGAGTTGGCAGCCCAAGCCTTGGATGATCCGCGCCGGATGGCGACGGCCTTGCACGAGCTGTCGCTGCAGCAAGCCGGCTTTGCGCCCAGGCTGGCCATGTCGGCCAGCGGCGGCAAGCTGTTGCAACGCCTGGAGCGATTGCTGGCGCCACAGGCCCAGACCGCGGGCTGGAAAATCGCCTTGCCCGCTTTGCTGGTGGCCGCCACCAGCCTATGGATGCAGACGCAGCCAAGCTTGGGCGCCAACGGCCGCACAGGTCAGCCCGCGCCCGTGAGTGCGAGCCTGCCGAGTCTGCCCAGCATGCCCCAATTGCTGCAACTGCCGGTCAATGCCCGCCATATGTTGCTGCTCGACGAGAGCAGCGGCGCGGTCCTGATGGCCAAGGACGCCGACGCGGCGGTACCGATTGCCTCCATCACCAAGCTGATGACGGCGATGGTGGCGCTGGACGCCCGGCAAGACCTCGACGAGCAATTGCGGATTGAAGCCGGCGACCTGAGCGCGCGCAAGCCCAGCGCCGCGCATCTGGCTATCGGGGCGAGCATCAGCCGGCTCAGCGCGCTCAAGCTGACGCTGATGCCCTCGGACAACCGCGCCGCCGCCACGCTGGCGCGCAACTATGCGGGCGGTACGCCGGCCTTTGTACAGGCCATGCAGGCCAAGGCGCACAGCCTGGGGCTCACCAACACCCGCTTTGTCGACCCGGCCGGCATCTTGGCTGGCAATGTCTCCAGCGCCGCCGAGGTCGCCAAGATTGCCGCCGCCGCTGCGCGTTACCCCGAGATTGCACGCATCAGCAGCGAGCAAAGTGCGCGGGTGGGCGTCGATGGCCATGCCCGCGCAGTGCGCAACACCAATCCGCTGGTGGGCGACTTGGGCTGGGACATCAAGCTGTCCAAGACCGGCTACACCGGCGCGGCGGGCAGTTGCCTGACCATGCGCATCAACAGCGGCGGCAAGCCATTCACCCTTGTGCTCTTGAATGCCGATGATTCGGCGCAGCGCCAGCTTGATGCCACCCGCATACGCGACAGGCTAGCCTCCTTGCGCAGTTCTTGACCCAAGGCTCCGGCCGGACCAAGCCCGGCCAGCACTCACCGGAAACCTCTATGAAACGCCGCCTCCTTCTGGCTGCGGGCACCGCCACGCTCGCCAGTTTTTCCAAATGCAGCCATGCCCAGACCTCAGCCCCGGCACCGACTTCGCCGGACCCCGGCCCGGCTGGCTCCGCGCTCGGCAACTTTGCCCCGCCGCGCGCGCTCGCACCGTTGCGCGCCAAGGTCGATCGCATCATCGACATCAATGTATGCCGCCGGCCCTTTCGCGCCCAAGGCCCGCGGATCGAGTCCGAGCGGCGTTACGGCAAGACCATCGTTCATCATTACGGCCATGGCGGCGCCGGCTGGTCGCTGTCCTGGGGTTCGGCCCAACTGGCCCTGCCGCTGATACGCGCCGGCGGGGCCAGGCAGATCGCGGTGATCGGCTGCGGCGCCATTGGCCTGACCACCGCCCGCGTCGCGCAGATGAACGGGATGAAGGTGCGCATCTATTGCAAGGAGCGCCCGCCCGAAGTGGCCTCATCAATGGCCACCGGCATGTGGTCGCCGGACTCGCGCATCTGCAGCAGCGAGCACGCGACGCCGGCCTGGACCCAAGCCTGGGAGGCGATGGCGCGCAGCTCCTTCAAGACCTACCAAAGCCTGCTCGGCCTGGCCGATCAGCCGGTCGAATGGCGCGACGGCTATCTCTTGTCGGACATCCCTTTTGATCAGCCCTTGCCGGACTCCGCGCATGGAGGAGACGAAGAACCCGACTACCCCGATCTGATCGCGCAGCTGGACGATATCCGGCCCAAATCCGTGCTCTTGAAGCCCGGCGTACATCCGTTTCGCGTCGCCCATGCCAAGCGCTTCACGCAGATGAGCTTCAATATCTCCAGCTATCAGCGCCTGTTGATGGATGATTTTTTGCGCGCCGGAGGCGAGATCGTGCATGAGGTCTTCGAGCATCCGCGCCAGTTCAGCAACTTGCGGGAACGCACCATCGTCAACTGCACCGGCTATGGGGCGCGCGCCTTGCTGGGGGATAACTCCATCATCCCGGTGCGCGGCCAGACCGCCCGCCTGGTGCCGCAAATTGAAGTGGACTACGCGCTGATCTACCGAGGCCACAACTTGTTCATGCTGCCGCGCCGCGACGGCGTGCTGGTGCAGGCGCAAGGCGAACACGACTTCGGCAATGAGGACATGCGCATCGACCGGGCGCTGTCGGTCGCTGCGGTGGAGCGGCTAGCAAGTCTGTTCGCCTGATGGCACCCCTGATCCATATGCCAAAACTACTGACCATCTCCCTCGTATGTGCCTGCCTGCTGCCCCTCGGCGACAGCAGGGCCGCCGGGGCGCTCGCAAGCCCTGCTGCCATCGTTGATGCGGCCATTCTTCCCTTGATGGCCGAGCATGATGTGCCCGGCATGGCTGTCGCCATCACGGTCAATGGTCAAGCCAGTTTCCATAACTATGGCCTGGCGTCGAGGGCGGCCAAGTTGCCCGTCAACGAACACACCTTGTTCGAGCTGGGCTCCATCAGCAAGACCTTCACGGCCACGCTGGCTTCTTACGCACAAGTGCTGGGCAAGCTGTCTTTGAACGACCATCCCGGCCGCTTTATGCCAGCGCTCAAGGGTCGGTCGATCGACCGCGCCGCCTTGATTCATCTGGCGACCTACACCGCCGGCGGCCTGCCGCTGCAGTTTCCGGATGAGGTCGAGCCTGAGGGTATGTCGGCGTACTTTCAGCAATGGCGGCCGAGCGCTGCGCCGGGCACCAGGCGCGAATACTCCAATCCAAGTCTTGGCTTGCTGGGTCATGTCACCGCCTTGGCCTTGAAAAGCAGTTTTACCGACGCGATGCAAAACCGGCTGTTCCCGCAGTTGGGCCTGCGCGACAGCTATATCCAGGTGCCGGACGCGCAGATGGATCGCTATGCCTGGGGCTATAGCAAGGCCAATGCCGAGATCCGCGTGAGCCCAGGCGTTTTCGCCGAACAAGCCTATGGTGTCAAGTCGACGGCCGCTGACATGATTCGTTATGTGCAGGCCCAAATCGATCCGCAGCATTTGAACCTGAACATGCAGCGCGCGATCGCGGGCACGCAGCTTGGCTACTTCAAGGTCGGCGAGATGGTGCAAGGCTTGGGCTGGGAGCAGTACCCTTTCCCCATCACGCTGGACCGTTTGCTGGCCGGCAACTCCGCCGACATGATTTTTGAATCCAATCCGGCCCAACGCCCCGCGGCGGCGCAAATGCAGGCCCTATCGACCCGGCCGACCTTGTTCAACAAGACCGGCTCCACCGCAGGATTCGGCAGCTGTGTTTTGTATGTGCCTGAGCTGAAAATTGGCGTCGTGATGTTGGCGAACAAGAACGTCGACATCACGGCGCGCATCACTGCGGCGCATGCGATCCTGATCCAATTGGCGCAGCTTGCTCCACAGCCTGCAAGGCCGACAACACCGCCTCGGCGGTAGCCGGCGCAAGCAGCAGCGGGTCGCAGCATCGACTTCAATGTCTGCCGCCCGCTCTTTCGCAGCCAAGGCCCGCACATCGAGTCCGAGCAGCGCTGCGGCAACTCCATCGTCCACCAATACGGCCATGGCGGCAGCGGCTGGGTTCTGTCCTGGGGCTCGGCCAAACTGGCCCTGCCGCTGATACGCGCCGGCGCGTCGCGCGCCTTGTTGGGGGGCAACTCCATCATCCCGCTGCGCGGCCAGACCGCCCGTGTCTTGCCCGGAATCGAGGTGGACGACGCGCTGACCTACCGCAGCCACAAGCTGTCACCGTCAAAGACTTGACTTGCCTTGCTTGTCCGCGGCGCTGCAGACCATTTCTGTGTTTTTGAAAATCCAATCCACGTATACCCTGGAGGCATTCTGTCGGTAATTTTTACATTTGCCTCCACGACCTTCTTGCGCTAACGGCTAGAGCCTTGTTTCCTATGTGCAAATTTTTTGTGGTGCGATTCTTGCGGAAGATTCCTTTGGAACTAGGCGGCCGGTTCAACTCGTTGGGAGCCTTGTGTTGGGCGCTTTAGTCTATCCAGGGTCGTAGCCCTTGGGTCGACTGACCTGTTGTCTGTTCTGGCACGCCGTTCGTATGGCGGCTTCAGCAAGTTGTGTCGAGCAAGGTCCTAAAAGGAACAATCATGAAACAGGTAACGAGTCGATTGGGATTGGCAATGGTCGCGCTGGGTTTTTCACAGGCGGCGATGAGTGCGGCGGTCTATGACAACGGTGTGCCGAATCAGGGGTGGGGCACGCAGATGAGCGAATTTCAGGTGGCTGACAATTTCAGCATCAGCGCGGCTTCGGATATCAGCAAGATCCGTTTCTGGAGTATCCAAAGCGCAGCCAATGATTATTCGGGCAGTGTCTATTGGGCGATCTATAGCAACGCAGCGGGCGCACCTGGGGCACTGATCCAGGGAGGCGTGAGCGCAACCATTGCCGAGTCCGCCACCGGCTTGCAGACTGGATTCGAGTACGCGGAATACATGCTGGACATTGCCGTCAACTTCACGCTCGGCATTGGTGACTATTGGCTGGGGCTGCACAACGGTGCGTTGGGGAATACCGACCCCACTGAAATGCTTTGGGCCACTACCGCAACCGGCGCGGCGGTGGCTGGGCAATATTTGGACGGCGCCGACTGGATCGATTCGGGCAATGAACATGCCTTTCTTCTTGAGGGTAGAGCCGTGGTCCAGCCGCCGGGTGGCGATGTTCCTGAGCCCGCCTCATGGTCGTTGGCGCTAGCTGGCCTGTTGGCCGCTGGTGCTGTTCGCCGCAAAGTCTGACCCAGTTGCAAAATTCACCACTCTTTTTAGGAGTTAGGTATGCGCAAACTACTATTGACATCCTTGCTGTGTTCAAGCGCAGCGTTGGCTCAGGTGTCGGGCCCGTTGGTGTCGCCGCCAGCGTTCAGTGGCATGTCCGAACCGCTTGAACATATTGCGCTGCGCGCGCGAACGAGCGCGTTTGCCGTGCGGGAATTTAGGCCTAGCCGCAATCACGATGTAGACAAGGCTCAAACTGTCGCCGGCATGGGGCGGGCCATGCTGGCTCCACTGGTGGCAACTCCGGTTAGTGCGCCTTATATGCAGACGGCGACCTACCAGCCGCTTGGCGCCACCATGGGTGCAAATTTCGAAGCTCTCGGTCTTGGTACGCCGGGTTTTGGAATATCCGGTGCTCCGCCCGACACCACCTTGGCGGTCAGCCCTACGCAAATTGTCCAATGGGTTAATTCGCAGTTCGCTGTGTACAACAAGGCCGGCGTACCGCAGCTGCCGGCGCCGGGATTTTTGAACGGCAATACGATCTGGGCCGCTTTGGGTGCCTCAAGCCTTTGTGCGACGACCAACCGCGGCGACCCGATTGTTCAGTACGACCGCATGGCGCAGCGCTGGGTGCTGACACAGTTCGCCTTCAATGCGAGTTTTACGCAAAATTCGCAGTGCATCGCGGTCTCGCAGACCAGCAATGCGATGGGGGCCTACCACCTCTATGAGTACAGTTTTGGTGCTCAATTGCCCGACTACGGCAAGATCGGTGTCTGGCCGGACGCTTACTACATCACCTACAACATGTTCACAAACGGCGCCAGCTTTGCCGGTGGCCGTGCCTGCGCCTATGACCGAGCCAAAATGCTTGCCGGTGTACCGGCTCCTAGTCAAATTTGCTTCAACAGCCTTTCTCGGTTTAGCTTTTTGCCTTCCGACCTGGATGGGCCTAACCTGCCACCTGCAGGCACGCCAAATATCCACATTTCCTGGGACTGGGCCTTCCTGACCACCGCACCGTACACGATGCAGTTGACCAAATTCGTGCCGGACTTTGCCAATCCGGCCGCCTCGACTTTTTCCGACGGATTTGGTGGTGCACCGTTCTCCTTTGTGGCCGTGCCAATGGATGCGGGAACCTTCGCGGCCTGCAATGACAACGGCAACGCCTGTGTGCCGCAACTGGGCACGACGCAAAAGCTTGATACGCTGGGCAGTCGGCAGATGTACCGACTTGTGTACCGCAATTTCGGCACTTATGACGCGCTGCTGGTCACGCAAGCGGTCGACACCGTTGCGGCCAATACCGCCAATCTGCGCTGGTGGGAGATCCGCAACCCGGCGGCCAATCCGCCCGTGGTGTATCAGAACAGCACTTTTGCACCTAATGGTGACGCTCGTTGGATGAGTTCGGCCGCGTTTGACAAGCTTGGCAATATTGGCGTTGGCTACTCCGTGTCATCGGCCACGATGAACCCCGGCATCATGGTCACAGGCCGTCGCCGTGCGGACCCGAAAAATCTCTTGCGCGCTGAGGTGCTGGTGCAGGCCGGTGGAGGAAGCCAGACGACCGGACTGTCGCGTTGGGGTGACTATTCAACGATGCAGATTGACCCGGCCGATGAATGCACTTTTTGGTACACAACGCAGTACATAGGTGCGAACGGCACCTTCAACTGGCGTACCAAGATTGCTTCCTTCAAGTTCCCCAATTGCCTTTAGTTCAGGTGGCTTGATTGTTTGAACCGGGCCGGCCGCAAGTTCCGCCGGCCCCGCTTAATGAATGGGAGTGTCCATGTACAAACGAATTTCGGTGCTATTGCTTGCGCTCGGCCATTTCGGCGCGCAGGGGCAAGTCAACGACAACGCCGTGGTGATCGAGTCCGCCGGGCTTTCAATCACCAAGGCGGAGTTTGAGCAAATGTTGGCCGGAGATCCGCGTTTGCCGGTTGCCTTGGCTCGGCCGGCCGCCAAGCTGGCTCTCGGTACGGATTTCGGAAAGGCATTCGCGCTGGAGGCCGAGGCGCGCCGCCGCCAGCTTGATCGTGACCCCGCGGTGCAGTTGAAAATTCGCAGCTACACGCAACAGTTGCTGGCAAATGAGTTGTTGATCAAGCTGCGCAGTGGTTTTCTGCAGGACGAGGCTCAGCTGCGTGCCTACTACGAGATCAACAAAGAGGCTTATGCCCAACCGCGCGTGCGGCATATCCTGGTGCGCACAAAAAGCTCGCCTGTGGCGCTGATCAAGGGGCGGCCTGATCTGCCGCTGGAGCAGGCCAGGGCGAAGGCCGAGGCTTTGCGGCTTCGTTTGGTGAACGGGGCCGACTTTGCCGGCCTTGCCAAGGCCGAGTCAGATGACCAAGGTTCCTTGCGGACCGGTGGAGACTTGGGTTTTGTGGCCAAGGGCTCGACCGATGCCAACTTCGAAGCGGCCGCGTACAGCTTGGCCACCGGTGTCCTGAGTACATTGATCCAGACCGAGTTCGGTTTTCATATTCTGCGTGTCGACGAGCGTCAGCCCATGCCTTTGGCCGCGGTCAAGGCGGTAATCGCCAATGATTTGGCGCACAAAGAATTGGACGGCATCATTCTCAATGGTTACAAGCTCAATACCGTCTATTTTGGTGGGCCGTAATTGAGGCTCCTGCGCCCAGGCGAAGTTGGAGCGCTCAAACCCATCTAAGCGCAGAGCAGGATAAGGGCGCTGCAATCTGATGTGTTCGCTTGGGCGGCCGGGCCTAAATCCCGCGCTGAGCGATGGAGCCGAGAGCGCACAACACCGCCTCGGCCGTCGCCGGCGCCCGCAGCAGCGGGTCGCAGCCGGCCGGGCCGGCTTGTCCGGTTGAGGCCACCGCATCCTTGATCGCCAGCAGCACCGAGAACGGCAGTAGCAGCGGCGGTTCGCCGACCGCTTTGCTGCGATGGATGCTGTCGGCGGCGTTGGCCTGATCAAACAAGCTAACGCGGAAGTCGGGCGGGCTGTCGTTGGCGGTCGGAATCTTGTAGGTGCTGGGCGCATGGGTCAGCAGGGCGCCGGTTTGCGGGTGCCAACGCAATTCCTCGGTGGTCAGCCAACCCATGCCCTGCACAAAAGCGCCTTCGATCTGCCCGATGTCCAGGGCCGGGTTCAGAGACTTGCCAACATCGTGCAGCACATCGGCGCGGGTGACTCGGCTTTCGCCTGTCAGTGTGTCGACCAAGACCTCGGCCACCGCCGCGCCGTAGGCAAAATAGTAGAACGGCTTGCCCTGCAGCTTGGCGCGATCCCAATGCAGGCCGGGCGTCGTGTAGAAGCCGTCCGCCCAGAGCTGGACGCGCTGCATATAGGCCTTGTGGACGAGCTCCGCGAAGCTCAGCGACTGTTCACCCGCGCTGACGCGCCCGCCGTCGAACTTCACATCTTCCGGCGTGCAGCCGAACAACTGCGCAGCCAGCAAACTGAGTCTTTGCTTGATCTTGCGCGCCGCATCCTGCGCCGCCTTGCCGTTCAGGTCGCTGCCGGTGGAGGCGGCCGTCGCCGAGGTGTTGGCGATCTTTTGGGTGTCGGTGGCGCTGCAGCGTACGTCGCTCAAGCGAATACCCAACTCATGCGCCACCACCTGCGCGACCTTGGTGTTCAGCCCCTGGCCCATTTCGGTGCCGCCATGGTTGACCAAGACCGAGCCATCCGTGTAGACATGCACCAAGGCGCCGGCCTGATTCAGATGCACGACGTTAAAGCTGATGCCGAACTTCAGCGGCGTCAGCGCCAGGCCTTTCTTCAGCACCGGGCTGCTGGCGTTGTAGGCGGTGATGGCCGCGCGGCGGGCGTGATAGTCGCTGGTCTCGATCAGCCTGTCGGTCAGCGCGGCCAGGATGTTGTCTTCGACCTGCTGGCCATAGGGCGTGATATTGCGCCCACCGGCATCGCTGTACAGATTGCGCTGACGCACCAGCAAGGGGTCGAGCCCGAGGCGGCGCGCGACCGAGTCCAGAATCATCTCGATGGCCAGCGCGCCCTGCGGCCCGCCGAATCCCCGGAACGCGGTATTGCTTTGCGTATGGGTGCCGGCGCAAAAGCCGTGCAGCGCGACATGCGGCAAAAAGTAGGCGTTGTCGAAATGGCAAAGCGCACGCGCCATCACCGGCGCCGACAGATCGGCCGAATGGCCGCAGTTGGAGATCAAGTCGACCTCGGCACCGAGGATCATGCCGGTCTCGTCAAACCCCACATCCCAGCGGTAATCAAAGCCATGGCGGCGGCCGGTGATCATGAAGTCATCATCGCGGTCCAGGCGCAGCTTGACCGGCCGGGCTAGCCGCGTCGCCGCGATGGCCGCCACGCAGGCGAACAGCGCCGATTGCGACTCCTTGCCGCCAAATCCGCCCCCCATGCGCCGGCATTGCACCTGCACCTGATGCGCGGCATAGCCCAAGGCATGGGCAATCAGTTGCTGCATCTCGCTCGGATGCTGGGTCGAGCAATGCACGAGCATCGCTTGCTGCTCCTGCGGCAAGGCATAGCTGATCTGCCCCTCCAGATAGAACTGTTCCTGGCCGCCAACCGACCATTCCCCAATCAGCCGCTGCGGCGCGGTGGCCAGCGTCGTGGCAGCATCGCCCCGGCTCAGATGCATCGGCGGCAACACATATTGGCCCAAGTCATGCGCGGCCTTGGCCGTCAGCACGGCGGGCAGCGCCTCGAAGCGAATTGCCGTCTTGGCCAGCGCGGCGGCGCGGCGCGCCAGCTCGCGGCTGCTGGCGATGACGGCAAACACAGGCTGGCCCAGGTAGCTGAGTATGTCGGCGGCGAGGATGGGGTCGTCATGCACGAGCGGGCCGCAGTTGTTGGCCCCCGGAATATCGGCGGCGCTCAGCACCGCGATGACGCCGGGCTGGGCGCGCAGCAGATCGAGGTCAATCGACAGCAGCCGACCATGCGCAACCGGCGACAGGCCCAGCGCCGCATGCAGCGTGCCGGCCGCTTCGGCAATGTCATCGATGTAGATCGCCTCGCCCGACAGATGCAGCGCGGCCGATTCATGCGGGCGGCTGACGCCGACTTGAGTGGCGGCCCCGTTCATGCCGCGCTCCCGGTTTTGTTGAATGAAACGGCCTGCCAGACGCTCAGGTCCGCAGCCGCCAGCGGCGCCTGGCTGCGCGTTTCCAGCCACATCCGGCGCAACAGGTTTTGCGCCACCTGCGTCCGATAGCTGCTGCTGGCGCGGGCGTCGCTCATCGGCGTGAAGCCCTGCGCCAGCGCAAGTTGAGCGACCCGCAAACTGGCCTCGTCCCAAGGCTGCCCCAGCAAGGCCGACTCGGCCGAAGCGGCTCGCTTGACGATCGCCGCCATGCCGCCAAACACCAGCCGCGCCTCCTTGATTAAATCGCCCTCCAGACGCAATGAAAACACCGCGCAGACCGCCGAGATATCGCTGTCATAGCGCTTGGCGATCTTGTAGGCGCGCAGCTGCCAATCGGGTGTTGGCAGCGGCAAGTGCATCGCCTCGATGAACTCGCCCGGCTGCAAGTCCTTCTGCATATAGCCGAGGTAGAAATCCTCCAGCTTGAGGCGGCGCTGCTGCGCGCCACGCCGCAAGATCAGCTCCGCGCCGAGCGCGATCAAGGCCGGAGCGCCATCGCCTATCGGTGAGCCGTTCGCCACATTGCCGCCCAAGGTGCCGGCCCGGCGCACCGGCGGCGAGGCGAAGCGCAGCCACAGCTCGCGCAAGGGTGGCGCGGCCGCGGTCAAGGCGGTCCAGGCTTCCTCCAGCGAGGCGCCGGCGCCAATCCACAGGCCAGGGCACCCTTCAAACGGCTCCGGTCGGATCTCGCGTAACTCACTCACCGCGCCGATATAGATCACATCGCCGAGGTCGCGAAACTGCTTGTTGACCCAGAGGCCGATATCGGTAGCCCCCGCCAGCAGCCTTGCGGCCGGCTTGGCCGCCACCAGTTCAGCCAACTCGGCCAAGCTGCGCGGCGCATCAAAGCTGTCCACGCGTTGAGGGGCGGCGGGGTTGGGCGCCTCGTAATGCAGGGCTTGCAAGGCTTCGGCGTCAACCCGCATCTGCTGCAAGGCCGCCTCGGCCGCGGTCAAATCGAGTCGGCGCGCCGGCAGCTCGAACATCTGTTCCCCGGCGTCCAGAATCGGCCGGTAGCCGGTGCAGCGGCATAAATTGCCGGCCAGATCGTCGGCCAATTGCTGGCGCGTCGGTCTGGTGCCGGCGTCGCTGTGCTGCTCATAGCAGGCCTGCAGCGTCATCGCAAAGCCAGGCGTGCAAAAACCGCATTGCGAGCCATGGCAGTCCAGCAGCGCCTGCTGCACCGGATTCAGGTCGATGGAGGAGCCCAGGTCTTCCACCGTCAGCAGCGCCTGGCCATCCAGCGTCGGCAGAAACTGTGTGCAGGCGTTGACGTTGCGCAGCCGAACTTGGCCTCCCTCGCTCAACTCGCCCAGCAAGACCGTGCATGCGCCGCAGTCGCCCTCGGCGCAACCTTCTTTTGTACCCAGGCAATTGCTGTGCTCGCGCAGGTATTGCAAAACCGTGGTCGTGACCGGCAGGCCCTGCACGGACTGGATCTGGCCTTGATGAAAGAAACGAATCGGACGGCTGTTCATGGGGCTTGGGGGCATGGGTTGGTGCGCCTAGAGTTTGCCCCGAAAGTAGCGCCGGGGCGGCGTCGCGACATATCGATTGGCGCATGGTTATTATGCGTTTATGAATATGAATAGGCGTTCCGATTTCGACAAGATCGAGCTCCAACTCGTACGGGTCTTGCACACAGTGATTAGCGAACGCAGCGTCTCAAAGGCCGCCATGCGCCTGAACAGCACGCAGCCCGCCGTCAGTGCGCAGCTGCGGCGCCTGCGTGCGTTGACCGGCGACGCCTTGCTGGTGCGCAGCGGCGCCGGCATGACGCCGACCACCGTCGCCCTGGGCTTGCTGGAGCCGGCCGGCCGCCTGCTGAGCGAGGCCGAGGGCTTGTTCGGGCGCCATAGCCGAGGCAGCCGCAATTGCCTCGGCGCCGAGGGCTTCGAGCCGGCAAGCGCCGAGATGCAGGTGCGCATCGCCGTCAGCGACTACCTCGACCCCTTGTTCCTGCCCGAGCTGGTTGGCCGCCTGCAGCAGGCGGCACCTGGCCTGCAACTCGATCTGCAGCCCTTGTCCGCGCAGTTCGATTACCGCCGCAGCCTCGGCGCCGGTGAGCTGGAGCTGGTGATTGGCAACTGGCTGCAGCCACCCGATGAGTTGCACCTCGGCGCCTTGCTCAGCGACGAGGTGGTCTGCCTGCTTAGCAACAAGCACCCGGCGGCCAAGGCCTGGCAGCGCGACCCCGCGGCTTGGTCGGTCGAGCGCTATCTGGACTGTCAACACCTGGCCCCGATGCCGCTGGCGGCCGGCCAGCCCGGCTTCATTGACCAGCATCTGGCCAGCCTGGGCCTGAGTCGCCGGCTGGCGGTGCGCAGTGCGCATTTCGGCCAATTGCCGCAGATGGTGGCGCGCAGCTTGCTGGTGCTGACGACCGGGCGGCTGTTTTGTTCGCGCTATTTGAAGGGCCTGCCGGTCACGGTGCTGCCTTGCCCGGTCGCCTTTCCGGCGATGAATTACTACCAACTCTGGCACCAGGTCACGCACCACTCGCCCGCCATGCGCTGGCTGCGTGAGCAGGTGCGTGAGGTGGCGCTTTCGCTCTCTCAGGCCTCGCACCCCAACGGGCCTGCCAAAATCTCTCGCTGATGACTTCATTGAAACCCGTTTCCCATAACGCTCAGCGACTGGCGCTGCGCGGCGACCTGCTCGACTTCAGGGCCGCACCTGCCTGGGGGCAGCTCGATCCCGGCAGCGCCCTGCGTTTTCAGCCCGACCATTGGCTCTTGATAGAAAACGGCCGCATCCTGGGAACCCAGGCCGAGGCGCCCGATGCGAGCTGGCAGCAAATCGACCACAGCGGCCGGCTGATCCTGCCCGGCTTCATCGACACCCATGTGCATTGCCCCCAGCTCGATGTGATCGCCTCCTATGGCGCCGAGCTGCTGGACTGGCTCAACACTTACACCTTTCCGGCCGAATGCCGCTATGCCGACCCGGCCGTCGCGCGCCTGGGCGCCGAGCGCTTTCTGGATGCGCTCCTCGCCCATGGCACGACGGCGGCGGTCGTCTTCGCAACTGTGCACAAGGTCTCAGCCGACGCGCTGTTCGAGGCGGCGCAGTCACGCGGCATGCGCCTGATCACTGGCAAGGTGATGATGGACCGTAACGCGCCGGCGGCGCTGTTGGACGCGGATCTGGCGCAATCGGAGCGCGACTGTGTCGACCTGATCTCGCGCTGGCATGGCCGGGGCCGTTTGAGTTATGCGGTCACGCCGCGCTTTGCGCCGACCAGCACGCCGGCCCAGTTGGCTATGGCCGGTGCGCTGTGCCGCGCCGACCTCTCGCTGTATATGCAAACCCATGTGGCCGAGAACCGCGCCGAGGTGGCCTGGGTGAGCGAACTGTTCCCGGACGCGCGCAGCTATCTGGATGTCTATGCCAGAGAGGGCCTCTTGCATCCGCGCGCCGTGCTGGCGCATGGCGTTTGGTTGGACGATGCCGACCGCGCGGTGCTGGCAGATAGCGGCGCGCAAATTGCTTTCAGCCCCTCGTCGAATCTGTTTCTCGGCAGCGGTCTGTTCGACTGGGTTGCGGCCAAAGAAGCCGGCGTGGCGGTCAGCGTGGCCAGCGATGTCGGCGGCGGCACCAGCTTGTCGATGCAGCGCAATCTGCTCGATGGCTACAAGGTGCAAGCCTTGGCGGGCCAGCGCCTGAGCGCCTGGTCGGGCCTCTATGCGGCCACGCGCGGGGCGGCCGAAGCGCTGGGGCTGGCCGACGAGCTTGGCCATTTCGGCGCCGGCACGCTGGCCGATGTCTGCGTCTGGGACTGGGCCATCGGCCCGGTGGCCAAGGCTCGCGACGAAGTGGCGCGCGGCCTGCATGAGCGGGTGTTCGCTTGGATGGGCCTGTCGGATGATCGCAATCTGCACAGCGCTTATGTGGCCGGGGTGCAGAAGTTTTCCAGGAGCAACAGCCGATGAGCACCGAAAGAATCGCCTTCTTCATCGCCCTGGAAACCTGCGTCTGGCAAGCCCTGACCCTCGGTGATGTGAAGGCCTACAAGGCGCTGCTGGCGCCGGAGTTTCTGGGCGTCTACCCGAGTGGCTTTGCCAGCTTGGCTGAAAATTTGACCCCCTTCGAGCAGGCGCCCGGCTTTGCCCCGAGCTATGTGCTCAGCGAAGCGCGGATCATGGAGCTGGCGCCCGACCTGGTGATGCTGTCGTACAAGGCGGTGTTCCAGCGAGTCGCTGACGCTCAAGCCAAGGCAATGTATGTCTCGTCCTTGTGGCGCCGCCAAGAGGGTGGAAATTGGGTCAATATATTCAGCCAGGATAGCTTGGCAAACGCCGGCACAAACGAGAAGTAAGGGAAGTTGAAATGTCGATGATTGATCTTGCCGCTGCTGCTGCGGCCTTGCCGCAGGCTTGGCGCTCGCAGATTCTTGGCCGGGTTGGTGCTGGTGCTAACTTCAAGGTCTTGCGCATGGACGGTAGTGCCTACCCGGACGAAACCCATGACTTCGATGAGGCGCTGCTGGTGCTGGACGGCCAGATGAATCTGTCCTTTGCCGACCAGGTCGTCGCGGTGCCGGCCGGTTCGGTCTACCTCGTACCTGCGGGCCAGCCGCATGCCGTGGCTCCGGGCAGTCATGGCACCTTGATCATCATCGATTGTTAAATCGACCATTAATTTCTACGGCTTAACCCCCAGGAAATCCCCCCAACATCCCCCTATGATCTGAGCAACAAACCACAGCCCCTTCATGAGCCCAGCCCGCCTGCAACTCACCGGCATCAGCAAGCAATACCCTGCCGTCAAAGCGAACGACGGGGTGTCATTGACGGTGGCGCCGGGGCAGATCCATGCGGTCTTGGGCGAAAACGGCGCCGGCAAATCGACGCTGATGAAGATCATCTACGGCGCGGTGCAGCCCGACGCCGGCCAGGTGCAATGGAACGGCCAGCCGGTTGCGCTGAAGAGCCCGGCGCAGGCACGCGCTTTGGGCATCAGCATGGTCTATCAGCATTTTTCGCTGTTCGACACGTTGAGTGCGGCCGAGAACATCTGGCTGGGCTTGGATAAGGGCACCGGTCTTGCCGAATTGACCGAGCGCATCTCCGCCGTGGCGCAGAGTTATGGGCTTGACATAGACCCGCAGCGCCCGGTGCACAGCCTGTCGGTCGGCGAGCGCCAGCGGGTCGAGATCGTCCGTGCGCTGCTGACCGAGCCCAAATTGCTGATCCTCGACGAGCCGACCTCGGTGCTGACGCCGCGTGCCGTCGACAAGCTCTTCGTCACGCTGCGCCAACTGGCCGCGCAGGGCTGCAGCATCTTGTACATCAGCCACAAGCTCGATGAGATTCGCGCGCTCTGCGACCATTGCACGGTGCTGCGCGCCGGCCGGGTGACGGGCGAGGTCGACCCGCGCACGCAGAGCAATAGCGAGCTGTCGCGCTTGATGATTGGCGCCGAGCCGCCGCAGCTGCAACGCCAGCCGAGCAAGGCGGGCGCCCTGGCCTTGAGCCTGCGCCGACTCAGCCTGGCCAAGGCCGAGCCTTTTGGCAGCACCTTGGTCGATATCGAATTGAACCTGCATGCCGGCGAGATCGTCGGCGTGGCGGGCGTCTCGGGCAATGGTCAGCAGGAGTTGATGGCCGCGCTGTCGGGCGAAGACCCGCGCGGCCAGCCCGGTTCCGTGCAATTGTTCGGCCAGGACATCGCTCGCAGCAGCCCGCGCAAAAGGCGCCGCCTGGGCCTGCACTTTGTGCCCGAGGAGCGGCTCGGCCGGGGCGCTGTGCCCAGCTTGTCCTTGGCGCAAAACACCTTGTTGACTCGTACCGACAGTGTGACGGCCTGGGGCTGGTTGCGCACCGCGCAGGTACAGCGTTTGGCCGAGCATCTGATCGCGCGCTTTTCGGTCCGCGCCGGTGGTGCCGGGGCGGCGGCGCGCAGCCTGTCGGGCGGCAACTTGCAGAAATTCATCGTCGGCCGCGAGATCGACGCCGCGCCCAAGGTCTTGATCATTGCCCAGCCGACCTGGGGCGTGGATGTCGGCGCGGCCGCGCAGATCCGCGCCGAGTTGTTGAAGCTGCGCGACGCCGGCTGCGCCGTCTTGGTGCTGAGCGAGGAGTTGGACGAATTGTTTGAAATCAGTGACCGCCTGGTCGTGATGGCGCAGGGCCGCTTGTCGCCGGCCTTGCCGGTCGCCGAGGCGAGCCGCACGCTGATCGGGGAATGGATGAGCGGTTTGTGGAATTCAAAGGAAGGCTCCCACCATGCTCCGGCTTGAGCCGCGCCCGCAGCCATCCAAGCTGATGGCCTTGGCCTCGCCGCTGCTGGCGCTGCTGATCACCGTTGTGCTGGGCGTCATCCTGTTTGTCTCCTTGGGCAAAGACCCATCGCGCGGCCTGCAGATGTTTTTCTGGGAGCCGATTCGCTCGGTCAATGCCTGGAGCGAGCTGGGCCTGAAGGCGACGCCGCTGGTCTTGATTGCGCTCGGTTTGGCGGTTTGCTTTCGCGCCAATGTCTGGAATATCGGCGCCGAGGGTCAGTTCATCATCGGCGCGCTGGCCGGTGGTTTCGTGGCGATGCAGGCCGACGCCAACACCGGCCGCATCATCGTGCTGTGGATTCTGGCCGCCGGCATGCTGGGCGGCATGGCCTGGGCGGCCATCACCGCCTTGCTGCGGGCGCGCTTCAATGCCAACGAGATTCTGGTCAGCCTGATGCTGGTCTATGTGGCCGATCTGCTCTTGAGCTATCTGGTCTATGGGCCCTGGAAAGATCCGCAGGGTTTCAACTTTCCGCAGAGCGTCAGTTTTTTGGCCGTCACCAAAATCCCGCGCCTGTTCGACGGTTCTCGCCTGAACATCGGCGTGCTGATGGCGGCCGGCGCCGTGCTGGGTTTTTGGGTCTTGCTGTTCCGCTCCTATGCCGGCTTCGCCCTGCAGGTCGGCGGCCTGGCCCCTGCGGCGGCGCGTTATGCCGGTTTTTCTTCGACGCGGGCGCTGTGGACGGCGCTGCTGTTGTCGGGTGCCATGGCCGGTCTGGCGGGCGCGCTGGAAGTGGCCGGGCCGCTGGGGCAACTGACGCCTTATGTGCCGGCCGGCTATGGGTTTGCAGCCATCATCGTCGCCTTTGTCGGGCGCCTGCATCCGGTCGGCATCGTCTTTTCGGCCATTCTGATGAGCATGTTCTATATCGGCGGCGAGCTGGCGCAGACGCGCCTGGGCCTGCCCAAGTCCATCACCGGCGTGTTCCAGGGTCTGCTCTTGTTCTCGCTCTTGGCCTGCGACACCTTGATCAACTATCGCTTGCGCCGCACGGTGTCGGCTCGCGCCTGAAACCCGCATGGACGCTATCGCACTCCTGATCGCCGCCTCGCTGAACGCCGGCACCTTGCTGGCGCTGGCCGCCTTGGGCCTGCTGATCAACGAGCGGGCCGGCATCGTCAACCTCGGCGCCGAGGGCCTGATGCTGGTCGCCGCGATCGCGGGCTTCGCCACCGCCGTGCATACCGGCAGCGAAGGCTTGGCCTTTGCCGCCGGCATGGGCGCGGGCGCGCTGCTGGCGGGGCTGTTCGGCTTGCTGGTGATCTGGCTGAACACCAATCAATATGCGGCCGGCCTGGCCTTGAGCCTGTTCGGCAGCGGCTTCTCGGCCTTTGTCGGCCTCCGCTACACGTCCGAAAAATTGGCCCCCCGCAGCCATGTCGAGATTCCGCTCTTGGCCGACATTCCCTTTGTCGGCCCGGCGCTGTTCAAGCAGCATCCGCTGGTTTACGGCGCGATGGCCTTGACCGCCGCCTTGGCCTGGTTTTTGTACCGCTCGCGCGCCGGCCTGGTCTTGCGCGCGGTCGGCGAGTCGCCGGAGTCCGCTCATGCGCTGGGTTACCCGGTGCGCTGGATACGCTTAGGTGCAGTGATGGCCGGCGGCAGCTTGTGCGGCCTGGCCGGCGCCTATGTGTCCACCGTTTACACGCCGCTGTGGGTCGAAGGCATGATCGCCGGCAAGGGCTGGATTGCGCTGGCGCTGACCACCTTTGCCACCTGGCGGCCGGCGCGCATTCTGCTGGGCGCCTATCTGTTCGGTTTCGTCACCATGTTGCAGTTCTATCTGCAGGGCCAAGGCGTCGAGGTGGCCAGCCAATTTCTCAGTATGCTGCCGTACTTGTCGACGATTGTGGTGCTGGTGCTGATTTCCAGTAACGCCGGATTCATACGGGCCAATATGCCGGCCTCCTTGGGCAAACCATTTTTCCCTGGTTCTTGATTGGAGAAGACGATGATGAAAAAGATGAGCAAGCGAGCCTTGTTGTTGAATTTGAGTTCGCTGACTTTGATTGCTGCTGCCGCCGCGCTGACGGCTTGCGGCAAGAAGACCGAAGAGGCCGCCGCACCGGCTGCCAGTGCTCCGGCTTCCGCGCCGGCCTCCGCCGTGGCCAAGGCCGAACCCTTGAAGATCGCTTTCGCCTATGTCGGCCCGGTCGGCGACGGCGGCTGGACCTTTGCGCATGACAACGCGCGCAAGGCGGTCGAGAAGGAATTCGGTGACAAGGTGCAGACCAGCTTCGTGGAAAAAGTGCCCGAGGCGGCCGATGCCGAGCGGGTCTTCCGCGATATGGCGGGCCAGGGCAACAAGCTGATCTTCGGCACCACCTTCGGCTATATGGAGCCGATGCTCAAAGTGGCGGCCGATAGCCCGGACGTCAAGTTCGAACATGCGACCGGCTACAAGCAGGCCGCCAATTTGCGCAGTTATGACTCGCGCACCTACGAGGGTGCTTATATGGCCGGCGTCATCGCCGGCAAGATGAGCAAGACCGGCACGCTGGGCGTGGTCGGCTCCATCCCCATCCCCGAGGTGATCCGCAATATCAACAGCTTCACCTTGGGCGCGCAGAGCGTCAACCCCAAGACGGTGGTCAAGGTGGTGTGGGTGAATAAATGGTTTGACCCGCCGCAAGAGACCGAGGCCGCGCAGACCTTGATCAACGGCGGCGCCGATGTCCTGATGCAGAACACCGATTCCAGCGCGGTGCTGCAGACCGCCGAGAAGAACGGCAAATACGCCTTCGGCTGGGACTCCGACATGACTGCCTACGGCCCCAAGGCTCACCTTGGTTCGGCGGTGATCAATTGGGCGCCTTACTACATCGCCTCGGTACGCGAAGCGCTGGACGGCAAATGGGCGGCCGGGCCGGGCAAGCATTCATGGTGGGGCGTCAAGGAAGGCTCGATTGATCTGGTCTCGATTGCCGAAGCCGTGCCGGCCGAAACCCGCGCGCAGGTCGACAAGATCAAGGCCGGCCTGAAGGACGGCAGCTTCGCGATCTGGAAGGGACCGATCGTCGGCCAAGACGGCAAAGAGGTCTTGAAGAAAGGCGAGCAAGCCGACGACAAATTCCTGTCCGGCGTCAACTTCTACGTCAAGGGCGTGGACAGCAAGTTGCCGGGCGGCAAGTAAGCGCGAAAGAGCGGACCGGCCTGACCGGGCCGCCAGCAGCGGCCGCTGCGCCAACAGTGCCGGGGCTCTCGCCATCACCATGCTTTCGGCGTAGGTGAATCGTGGCGCGGGCTTTGCTTGGGCCTGCGCAGCTCTCTTTTTCGCCGATCCGCCCGCTGCGTGCGCCCGGCTTCATGCCTTTTGGAGTGTCTGATGATGAGAAGAATATTTTCTTGGCCAATACTGACCCTGAGCACAATCGCGTTTGCTGCGATGACCGCTTGTGCGCCGATCAATACGGGTGCTGGCGCTCAAACACCGAGCGGGGCCGCGATGGCTGACCCCGCCCACAGCAGTCGCAATGCGCTCGATTGGGCCGGTACTTACGCGGGCACCTTGCCTTGCGCCAATTGTCCCGGGGTGCAGACAAGCCTGCGGCTGAACCGGGATGAAAGCTTCGAGCTTTTGCTTCAGTACCTGGAGCGCGACAAGGCGCCCAAGGTTTCGCGCGGCCGTTTCACCTGGGCGGCCAATGGCAATGCGATCACGCTTGATGAGCAGGGCAGCGGGCGCGAATTTCTGGTCGCTGAAGGTCGGCTTGCCTGGCTGGACAAGGGTACCGCGCCGACCTGGCCGCAGGACGCTCGGCAGCAATTGACGCGCCTGACTCCGCTGGCTGTCGGGGAGCTGCCGGGCAAGCTCGAATCCCATCGCTGGACGCTGGTCTGGGCCAGTGACGCCAAGGGTCAACCGATTGCCGGCTTGCCGGCCGCAAGCCCACGCGAAATCCATTTCAATTTCAGCGCCGGCCGCTTCAATATCGAGGGCACTTGCAATCGCATGATGGGTGGCTACCGGGTCGATGCCGAGGGCATGCTCGGTTTTAGCCGGATGGCCTCGACGATGATGGCTTGCGAACCGGCCGTGATGCAGCTTGATGCGGTCGTGGCGGAGCTGCTTGCCGGGGCGCTGAAAATCGAACTTCTGGCCGGCAACGCAAGCACGCTGCGCCTGAGCAGCGCGACCAATGCGACGCTGTTCTTTACCGGGAAAATGACGCCCGAGGCGCGTTACGGTCAACCGACAAGGGTCTTCATCGAGGTCGACGCGACCAGGGTGGAATGCAAAAACGCAGAAGGTGCCAATGCCGAATGCCTGCAGGTGCGCGAGCGCCGCTTTGATGTGCAAGGTCTGGCGGTCGGCGCGCCCGGTGCTTGGCTGCCTTTTGCGGAGCCGATTGAGGGCTACACCCACAGGCCAGGCGTGCGCAATGTGTTGCGTCTGAAACGCTTCGACCGTGCGGCGCATGGTGGAGTTGTCCCCTACCTTTACGTGCTCGACATGGTGATCGAGTCGGAGGCCGTGAAGCCTTGACTGGGTGGCGCCTGAAAACCAAGGTCAGCGCCACTGCACCAAGGAAACCCCCAGACCAATGCCGCTGTTGCGGAAGTTGTAGTTCTGCAGCGAGTCGCCAAAGCCGGCAAAACCGCGCACATAACCGTGTAGATCACCGATCAAGGGGACGGCCCATTCGATCTGCGCATTGCTGCGATTCGGCGTGCTGGAGTTGAACTTCAGATTGTTCTGCAGGGTGGCCGACAGCACATGCTGGCCGAAGCTATAGACCGCCTGCAGTTCGATGCGGCCGGCATAGTCGTTGATATCGGGGTTGTTGTCGATGGCGACGTTCTCGCTGACGCGCCACCATGGTTTGACAAACAAACTGAGATTGCCCGAGGTGAGGCCCAAGGTCGCGTAGACCCGGTTCCAGGAGCGCGACAGCGGGTCGGATTGCCCGTTCGATTGATGGGACAGGCCGAGATTGAGCATGCGCATTTGCAGCCAGTCCGGGCCCAGCCTGAGCGGCACCGTCAGGAAGGCCTCGGGCTGGTAATTGGTCTCGCGAAAGGGGCGCGACTCTTGGGCGTTATAGATTTGCCAATAACTCTGCTGCGTGTAAGCGGCCCACAGATCGATCGGGCTGCCCAGGATGTCTTGCCATATTTTGGTCTTCAGGCTGAGTTGAAACTTGGCCTCCAGATTCTTGTTGTTATCGCCCGCGCCGTAAGCGGTGTTCAATGGGTTGGGCGAGCTGGGGTTGCGGTTGATGTGTTGGCGCCAGCTGAGTGGCAGAAGATAAACCGGCTGATGCGCCTTGACCTTGAAGACCCCGTCCTTGGTTTCAGGGTCGATTTGGAATCGCTCGGAGAAGGTCTGGCCTACCCATTTGCCCTGTGTCGAGTTGGCCGAAGCCGCCGGGGCTGCCGCCGAGCTTGGCGGCAGCGTTGTGGCCACGACTGCAACAGGGGCAGAAGGGCGTCCGGCCGCGCGGTCATAACAAGCCAAGCGCTCGGTGTCTGCGTTGATTTCGCTGCAGGATTGTGCTGCTGCGATCTGCGGCGAAAGGGCGAGGGCAGCTAAGCCGGCAAATAGTATCTTGTGCTGGTTCATGAGCTATGCAGGGCCGGAAGTTGAGACGGAGCAGCGGCTTGGGTCTTTGTCGCAGCAAAATTCGCCGTGATCATAGATGACTCAATTTCCTTGCCATGCGGAATATCGGCGCCAGAGTCGGACGCTCGACAGGCCCGCCGGGCGGGCGTCTAGGCCCTGGCTGCGTGGCCCTAACGATCTATTCGCAGCGCAATATGCGTACACTGGGGCGTGATGAAAATCGTATTTGTTAAGGGCTTGCAGCCCAAATCAATGGGAATCGGTGTTCCTCTGTCGCAGTCCCGAACCGTAGAAAGATTGACCCCATGAACAAGAGAAGCTTCCTCCTCTACGGCGCGTCTTTGGCGGCCGCCGCTGGCTTGAATACCGCATGCAGCACCACGCGTGGCGCATCGGGTAGCCCCTCCGCCCAGCGCCATGAGATTGACGCTGCGGTCGAGAGTTCGCTGGCCCGCCTGTTCAAGGAAAACGCCAGCGCAAGAGAACTGGTGGCCTCGGCCAAGGGTGTGCTGGTGTTCCCCAATTTCGTCTCGGCCGGCTTTATCGTCGGTGGCGCCAGCGGCACCGGCGCGATGCGCAAGGGCGGTAAGAGCAGCGGCTACTTCCGCATGACCGAAGCCTCGGTAGGATTCCTGGCCGGTGCGCAGTCGCAGGGCGTTTTCATCCTGTTCATGACGGATGCGGCCTTGAAGAGCTTCGAGGCCAGCAGCGGCTGGACAGCGGGCGTCGATGGCTCGATCACCATGTTCAAGGTCGGCGCCAGCGCCAGCGTGTCGACCCAGACCGCGCAACAACCCATCATTGGTTTTGTCTTGACCAATGGCGGCTTGATGGGCAGTCTGAGCCTGAGCGGAAGTCGGATCACGCCGCTGACCTTCAACTAATTGGCGGATCAAATTTTTGGCCCGCCTGGGCATTGCGGTTTGAAACCGAACAAGGTGCCGAGTCCGCTTGGCAGCGCCGAGTCGGTCGATATCGTTTACTTGTGGGTAGACGGTAGCGACCCCGTCTGGCGAAGCAAGCGCCATCGGGCGGCCGCTCGCCTGTGCGTGGGCCGCCGCGACGAAATGGCCGTTTATGGCAATGTCGAAGGGCGTTTTCGCGACAACGATGAATTGCGCTACAACTTGCGCGCACTGGAGCGTTACTTCCCCGCCCATGGTCATGTCTATCTGCTTACCGATGGGCAGCGGCCGGCCTGGTTGCAGGAGTCGGACCGGATCACCGTCATTGACCATGGCGAATTGATGCCGGCCGACGCTTTGCCGACCTTTGATTCCGGCCATATCGAGTCCTATGTCCACCGCATCCCGGGCTTGTCGGAGCGCTTTCTGTATTTGAACGACGATGTGTTTTTCGGCTCGCCGGTCCGTCTGGATGATTGGTTCTGGGCCGACGGCATCTATACCGCCTGGTCGGACGAGGCGCTGGTCAGCGATGAGCCGATGCGGGCAGATGCCACCGCGCTGGACAACGCCTGTCGGCTCTCGCATCACTGGCTCCGTAGCAGCGCGAGCCCGCCGGTGGCGGAGTATTCGCCGACCTTCCGCACCTTTGCCCATGCGCCGCGCCCGATGTTGAGATCGGTGATGTTCGAACTCGAGCGTTTGGCACCCGAGCTGTTCGGTTCGGTGCGATCAACGGTGTTCCGAGTTTGGAACAAGCCGACCATCGTGTCGGATTTTGTGATGCGCTGGTCGCTCAGCCGGGGCCGCGCCAAGCTGCGCGGCTATAGCCACTTGTTCTTGGCCACCGGTGCGGCGCATGAAGACGCTGAGGCGCAGGCAGCGCTGCAAGCCTTGGTCGCGTCGGAGGGCCAGCTGGATTTCTTCTGCCTCAATGACACCACCGATGACGCGAGCGCCGATGACCCGCGCCTGCTCAGGGTGCGCGCCGCCTTGCAGCAAATGTTCACTGCGCCTTCGAGCTTCGAGCGGACGGCCTTGCCGGTTTGATGGCTTGTCCGATCTATGTCCGCATATTGTCCATGGGCTGTCCGCGGACAATTCTTCAAGGCCCAGGCTAACGCTAAGTGATTGATTTTCTTGCTGCGGCAAGGCTTCGCGCGGCTGGCACAAGTCCTGCAAAGAGGAGGGCAGAGGCTGCAAATCCTGCCAAGCCATGTCATCAAAGGAAGTCATATGTTTTTGTCCCGTTCGCTCACAGCCATGGCGGCCACGGCATTGCTGATGTGGG
Organism: Roseateles oligotrophus; assembly: GCF_025717515.1. Lineage (GTDB taxonomy): Bacteria > Pseudomonadota > Gammaproteobacteria > Burkholderiales > Burkholderiaceae_C > Paucibacter_A > Paucibacter_A oligotrophus. The sequence goes on along the minus strand of NZ_JAJIRN010000004.1, from coordinate 464,765 downwards.
TCGCCGCGCCGCTGGCGCAGGCGCAAAGCCAGGCCGCTGGCGATCTGAATCTCGGCTTGAGCAAGGCGCTGGCCGGCAGCCAGACGCCGGCGATCGCCGCCATGGAGTTGCGTGATGGCAAGATCGCCCGGCAGGCGGTGGCCGGCCTGCGGCGCAACGACGGCAAGGAGCTCGCGCAGCTCGATGGCGCCTGGCTGATCGGCTCCAATGGCAAGCCGATCACGGCCGCCTTGCTGGCCAAGCTGGTTGACCGCGGGGTCTTGAGCTGGGATGCGCCGCTGGACAGTCTCTTGCCCGACTTGAGCGAGCAGATGAATCCGCAGTACCGCAAGGTGACGCTGGTCGAACTGCTGTCGCACCGGGCCGGCCTGCCGGAAAACTTCAGCGACGAAAAGTTTTTCGATGCCTTCCACAGCGACGCCCGCCCATTGACCGAGCAGCGCCTGGCCTATATCAGCCGCGCTTTGTCGGAGGCGCCGGTGGCGGCGCCGGCCAGCAAGGTCAGCTATAGCAACACCGGCTTCATCATCGCGGCGGCCATCGCCGAACGCGCCACGCACAGCAGCTATGAGGAGCTGATGCAGCGTGAGGTGTTTGGACCCTTGGGCATGAAACAGGTCGCATACGGCCCGACCCAGGCTGGGCAAAATTCGGGTCACACCCAGGGCAAGCCCGTCAGCAAGGCGTCCGATAGCAACCCGCTGATGTTTGCGCCGGCCGGCAATATGAATATGCCCATGCGCGACTGGGCCAGCTTCTGCCTGGATCAACTCGCCGCCCGGCAGGGCGCAGGCAAATTGTTGAGCCCCGCGTCCTATCGCCTGATGCAGAGTGCGTTGGCGGCAGACGCAGGCGCGGTGGGCTGGGGCGTGCAGGCCAGCCTGGCCGGCCGCAAAGGCCCGGTGCTGCTGCATGGCGGCTCCGACGGCAACTGGTTTGCGCTGGTGGCCTTGTTCCCCGAGTCCGGCCGGGGCGTGCTGGTGGCCGCCAATGCTGGCCCCGATATGGGCGCGGACAAGGCCGTGCAAGAGGTGCTGTTGAGTTTGCTGCCCGACTGAGTCAGGGCAAAAGTCTGCTGCGAAGGTGCATGGGCCGAACTTGCCAAGGGGAATTCTGGATGGTTCGGTCGCTCCAGCGCCGCCATACTCGCCGCGATCGCTAATTCCCTGTCTTGAGCGCCCGCGCAGCCCCTTTTTTGCCGACCTAGCTTGCACAACGATGAAGAACAAAAATAGCGCGCCTGCGCTGGGAACGATCGCGCTGATCTCACTGCTGGTCCTGACGCCGTTGGCGCCGGCAGTTGGCGCCAGCGCTGTGGCAGTGCCGCCGACGTCAATCGTTAGCAAGCAAGAGGCCAAGCGCTTGCAGCAACTCTTTGCCGACTATTACCAGGCCAAGGTCCGGCACGACCCGCTGTGGGCGACCGAGGCCGGCGACAACCGTTTCGACGACCAGTTGGGACTCAGCATCGCGCCGCATCTGCAGGCCAAGCAATATGCGCGATACCGCCAATTTGCTGAACGACTGCACCGGATCAGGCCGGAGTTGCTGGGGCGAGCCGACCGCATCGGCTACGAAATTCTCGACCACGAACTGGCCGAGGCCCTGTCCTTTGAGTCGTTCCCTACTCATTTATTGCCGATCGATCAAGAAAGCAGCATGCCGGTGCTGCTGGCGAATTATTCCAGCGGCGATGGGCCTCAAGCGATCGCGACGCCCCAGCAATACCGGGCCTATCTGAGTCGGCTCAGGCAACTGACGCCCTGGATAGATCAGGCCATCGTCAATATGCGTGAGGGCATCAAGACCGGTATCGTGCCGCCCAAGGCCTTGTTGATCGCGGCCCTGCCTCAGCATCAAAAAATTCTCAGCAGCAAGGCCGAGGCGAGTGTTTTTTACAGCCCGATCAAGCGCCTGGAAGCGGGTCCTGCGGCGGGCTTTTCGGCGGCCGAGCGACGCCGCCTCGGTGCGGCCTACCGGCGCGAAATCGACGCGCATCTGAACCCGGCCTTGGCCCGCTTGGCGCAGTTCTTGCAAAACGAATATCTGCCGGCAGGCCGCAGCAGCGCCGGTTTTGGCGCGCTGCCGAATGGCGATAAATGGTACCGGGCCGCCGTCGCCAGCGCCACCGGCAGTCGATTGGACCCGGCGCAGATTCACGCCATCGGCCTGGCCGAAGTTGCGCGCATTCAGCAGCAGTTCGAGTCGCTGGCGCCAAAGCTGGGCTATAGCGGCCCGGCGGCCGATTTGCCGCAATGGGTCGCGGCACAAGATCAGTTTCATCCCTTCAAAAGCGCGGATGAAATCAACGAGTCGTTTCGTAAGCTCGATGGCCTGCTTGTCGGCAAATTGCCGGCCCTGTTCAGCCTGATGCCCAAGGCCGGCCTGGAGGTGCGGGCTGAGCCCGAGTTGACTCGGGCGACGGCGTCCGACCATTACACCAGCCCTAGCGCCGACGGCCAGCGGCCCGGCGTGTTCTGGTCGGTGGTCAATGACCCTGGCCGTTATGACAGCACCCAGATGACAAGCCTGTTCATGCATGAGGGGCGGCCCGGCCATCACTTTCAGATCGCCCTGCAGCAGGAGCTGGAGTTGCCGGAGTTTCGCAAGTTTGGCGGCAATAACGCCTACTCGGAGGGTTGGGCGCTTTACGCCGAGACGCTGGGTCAGGAAATGGGCTTGTATGAAGAGCCGGCGCAATATTTTGGCCATCTCAATTCGGAGTTGCTGCGCGCCGCGCGTCTGGTGGTGGACACCGGCCTGCATGCGCAGGGCTGGACGCGCGAGCAGGCGATCCAATACCTGCGGCTGACATTGGGCTACGACCTGGCCGATGCGACCAGCGCGATCGAACGCTATATGGCCAGTCCGGGCCAGGCGCTGGGCTACAAAATCGGCGCCATGAAGATCGCGGCGTTGCGCCAGCGAGCCAGCAAGGCCTTGGGGCCCAAGTTCAGCTTGGCCGCCTTTCATGCTGCCGTGATCGGCGAGGGCAGCATGCCGCTGCCTGTGCTTGAGGCCAAGGTTGAACGCTGGATAGCGGCGCAAAAATAGGCGGGCGAGGGCGTGACTTGTGGCGCAATGCGGCTCAGAAAAATTCCTCTCTGCAGCCGTCGCTAACTGCTTCTCAAATCGGTTTGGAGGCGCCGGTTCTCAAAGTCCTCGCTTGGTACAGCCAGCCGCCAAGGCAGGCACTGGTGGCAATAATGAGCCCGCCGTCCGCGCTCGGTGAGAACAGCCAGGCCTGCGGGCCGGACAGCGCCAGGCCGCCGGCAAGGGCGAGTTGTGCGCTGATATTCATGCTCGCGTGCAGCGCGAAGGCGGGCCAGATCGATGGCCAGCGCAGAAACAGCTCCATATAGAGCCACTGCATCGCCAGCACGCCGAGCATCAGGCGCGGTGCCAGCGTCCAGAGCGACTCGCTGGAATAGGCCGAGGTCAGCAGATCGAGATAGGGCAGGTGCCAGGAGAACCAGATCAAGGCGCCCAGCAGCAGCACAAGCGGATAGTGCGCCCGAGCCAGCAGGCTGGGCATCAAATAGCCGCGCCAGCCCGACTCTTCCAAAAAGGCAAACAGGGCGATGCCGAGGGCGGTCGGGATCAGCCGCGCCAAGGCCAGCGACTTAGGTTGCAGCACCAGGCCTCCCATGGCTAGGCCAAGCGCGATCACCAGCCCGACGGCCGCGACGGCGGCAACGGCCACCGCCGCAGCGCTGCGGCTTCGTCCGCGCCAACTGAAATAGCTACTTTTGCGGGTCCTGGGGTCCAAGCGCTTGAAGATGAGGGCCAGCAAGGCCGGCGCCAGGATCCACAACAGCATGCCGCTCGAACCATTCGGACCGATCACCTGTCCTTGGTCGATGACCAGGCGGCCGAGCAGGCCGGCGCCTATGGCCAGGCCGCCAAACAGCAGCGGCAGCAGCAACAGCCCGGCCGGTCTATTCACGGCGCGCGGTGCATGAATGTCGTCAAGGTCTCGGGCGGCGGCTGTACGCCGGCCTGGAACAAGATCCGCCCGACCGCGCCGCGGTGATAGCCGCCATGCGTGATCAGGTGCATCAGCATCTCGGCGCGCGTCATGCGGCCGGACTTGCTGTCAACGAAAGTAAAGTCCACCGCTTCGGCCAGTTCGGCGTCGCTGAGTCCGTCCACATAACGGTCCAGCCACTGGTCGGCCGCCTGCTGGGCTCTGAACAAATCGTCCAGCGCCGGGGTTTCCGGCGTGTTCAGGCCGCTGTAGCCATGCGCCTGGCGCTGCAGATTGCCGTGAAAAATCTTGTCGACCACATAGATATGGTTCAGCACGCGGGTGGCGTTATGCCGCTCTTGCGCCTGGCTGTCTTTGTTCAGGCCCAGCACCAGTGGGAATAGATCGTCATTCGCCCAGGTCTTGAAGGCGATCAGCTTGAGCAGCAGCGGTTTGATGGACATGGCTTTGTAGGGCTTGGCGGGTTCAAAAACTCAGCAGCTCCTTCAGTTCGGCCGCATTGCGGCGCGAGACCTCCAGGCGCTTGCCGTCGATCATGGTGATCTCAAAGCCCTCGCGAATTGACTCCGCGATCGCTTTGATGGCTTGCAGGTTGACCAGATGCTGCCGGCTGGCGCGAAAAAACAGCTGCGCCGGCAAGCGGTCCTCAATCTGGTTCAGCGACTTTTTAACATAGGCATTCTTGGTGTCGCCCGCGGGCTGAGTGAAAAAAACCCGCACATAGTTTTTGCAGCTCTCAATGTAGAGAATCGAGGGCAGCGCGAGCAAGTGGCAATGGTCACCGTCCTTGATGAAAATTTTGCTATTGAGGTCCAGCGCCGGCTTGGCCTCCAGCGCAGGGGCGGGCTCGGCGTCTGGTTCGCTGCTCAGCTTGGCCACCGCCTGCGCCAGTCGCAGCGGGCTGATCGGCTTGAGCAGGTAGTCGACCGTGTTGAAGTCGAAGGAGCGGATCGCGTGCTCGGAGAAGGCGGTGGTGAACACGATGCGCGGCGTGTAGTCGAGCTTTTCGAGTAGCTCGAAGCCGCTGTCGCCGGGCATGTGGATGTCGAGAAAAAGCAGATCAGGCCGCAGCTGCTCGATCAGGATGCGCGCGTTATCGGCGTTGTCGGCCTGGCCCAAGACCTCGATCTGGTCGGTAAAGGCGCCCAGCATGCGCACCAGGCCTTCGCGGGCCAGGCGCGAATCCTCGATCACCAGGGCTCTTAGTTTGCTTGTTCTCATCGGCTGAACTCCTTGGGCAGGCTGAGCTCGACCTGGAAATGGCCGGCCGTCGCCATGACGGTGAGCGCCGCGCGCTCGCCGTAGAGCAGATGCAGGCGCCGCTCGATATTGGCCAGGCCCAGGCCCAGACCTGGGGGCGAGGTGGCGGCATTCAGCGGCGCGTCATTGCCAACTCTGAGCAAAAGGCTGTCGCCGGCGTCGATCGCTTCAACGCTGAGCGTGCCGCCCTGGGGCAAATGGTCGAGGCCATGCTTGATCGCGTTCTCGACCAGCAGTTGCACGACCATGGGCGGCAACAAGCAGCCCAGCAGCGCGGGCGGCACGCTGTGCCTGAAATCCAAGCGGTCCTCCATTTGGGTGCGCATGATCGCGACATAAGCCTCGATGATCGCTAACTCCTGGCTCAGTCGGGTCTTGCTTTGCTGGCTGCTCTCCAGCGAATAGCGCAGCAGCTCGGACAAGGCCACGATCATCGCGTCGGCACGCCCCCCGTCTTCATGAATCATGAAGCGGATATTGTTCAGCGCGTTGAACAGGAAATGCGGCTTGAGCTGGTTGGTCAAACTGCTCAGTTGAGCGGCCTTCAAACTCATCTGCAGGCGCAAGTTCTGCAGCTCGCCCTCGCGGGCGCGCTGCGCTGCCGCCGCGCTGATGTAGACGAAAGCCCAGGCGCTGATGAAGAGCTGGGCCTGCAGACCATTGCTGAGGATGTTGCGCAGCAAGAAGTCGCCAGTCTTGAAATCCGCCCGCCCGCCGCTGATCTGCGCCCAGAAAAACGGCATCACCATGGCCGCCACCACCGCTATCACGGCGACCCCGCTCAGAAGGCTGTAGCCGATGACGATAGGGATCAGCCGCCCCATCACCAAGGCTGCCCAGCCGCGCCGCAGATAGAGCCAGCGAAAGCCCAGCACCGCCAGCGTATAGGGGGGCATCCAGGCCAAGGTGTTGGCTAGGTTGAGTCCATCCAGCCGGCCGAACAAGAGGATGCTGAGCAGCGTCACCGCAGCGATGAAGCCCATGGCCGCGCCGTGATAGAGCCAGAACTGCCGCTCGCGGGGGAAGAACTTCATCTTGGGTTTGGTTTCAAATTAACTAAGAGACAAGCGGATTGTCGGGCTCACCACAGACGCACACGCTCGGCGGCGGGCTTGAACATTTTGTCGCCGGCTTGGGTGCCGAAGGCTTCGTGGAAGCCATCGACATTCTGCGCCGGAGCATTGGCGCGGAATTCCCTCGGCGAATGCGTGTCCGAGCTCAACAGTTGCAGCGTCAACTCATCGCGGCGCTTGCCGCGCCAGCTTTGCGCGAAGCTCAAGAAGAAGCGCTGCTCACCGGTATAGCCGTCAATCACCGGAGCTGGTTTGCCGCCCAGGCTGGCCTGGTAGGCCTTGAAGGCGATTTGCAGGCCGATCAGATCGGCCATGTTCTCCGGCAGGGTCAGCTCGCCATTGACGTGCTTGCCCGGCAGCGCCTCAAGCGCGTTGAACTGCGCCACCAGTCTGGCGCCGAGCGCCTCGAAGGCCTTGCGGTCGGCCTCGGTCCACCACTGTTTCATCACGCCGTCGCCATCGAATTGGGCGCCCATATTGTCGAAACCATGGCTGATCTCATGGCCGATCTGCATGCCGATGCCGCCATAGTTGGCCGCGTCATCGGCCTCCATCTCGAACAGCGGGGCTTGCAGAAAACCGGCCGTCAAATTGATTTCGTTGCCGGACGGATCGTAGAAGGCGTTGACCTCCAGTGGCGACATCGGCCAAGCCTTGCGGTCCATAGGCTTGCCGGCCGCGGCTGCCTTGTGCGCCCAGTCGAATCGCTTGGCTCGTTGCTGGTTGCCGAACGCGTCGCCGGCGCGAACCTCCAAGCCGCTGTAGTCGCGCCACTGGTCCGGGTGGCCGATCTTGGCCTTGTACTTGGACAGCTTGTCCAGCGCGGCCGCCTTGGTGGCGGGCTCCATCCAGCTGTTTTCCGCCATCAGGCGCTGGTAGGCGGCCAGCACGTTCTGGTAGATGGTTTCGACCTTTTGCTTGTGTGCGGCCGGGAAGTGGCGCGCTACATATTGCTCGGCCAAGGCTTCGTTCATGGCCTCGCTGACTTGCTCCAAGGCGCGCTGGGCACGCGGCCGGTCGGCTTGTGCGCCGGTGACGGCCTTGCCGTGGAAAGCAAAATGCGCAGCCCGAAAACCCTGTGGCAAGACCTGCGCGGCCGCGCCCAGGCTGCGCAGCGTGAAGTAGGCCTGCCAATCGGCCAGCGGCAGCTCGGCGAAGAGCCGTGCGGTGGCTATTGCCGTGTCCAGCTGGGTGACGGTGACCTTGTCCTCGCTGGAGATCTTGGCGGCGGCCATGAAAGCCTGCCAGTCGAAGCCGGGGGCTTTGCCCATCAGCTCTGCGGCCGACAGAGGGTTGTACATCTTGGCGGGGTTGCGCGCCTCGCTCAAGGGGGTGTGCGCTTGGGCCAGGCGAGTCTCCAGGCTCAGCACGCGCTGGGCCAGCTCGGCCGGCTTTGGCAGCCCGGCGAGCTTGGCCATTTGGGTCAGATAAGTCAGATAGGCGGTGCGCGCCTTGGCGAACTGGGCGTCGTCAAGCTTGAGGTAATAGTCGCGGTCAGGCAGGCCCAAACCACCTTGCCAGGCCATCACGCGGTTCAGGCCCGGGTTCATGAAGTCGGCAAAGCCACCCCAGAGCCAGATCGGGGTCTGGATTTGACCTTGGGCGCGGCCGGCCCAGGCGGCCAGTTGCTGCGGGGTCTTGATCGCGGCAATCTCGGCCAGCAACGGCTTGATGGGAGCGAGGCCCGCCTTGTCGATGGCGGCGGTGTCGAGATAGGCGGCGTAGTAGTCGCCGATCTTCTTGGCGCTGCTCCCCTTGGCCTGCGGCTTAGCTGCGAGTTCTTGCAGGATGTTGCGGATGCGCTGGTCCACCACCGCCGGCATATCGACGCCGGTGATATCGGCCGTGTCGGCAGGGATGGCGGTGTCTCGCAGCCATGCGCCGCTGCTGTGGCGATAGAGATCGTCTTGAGCGCGTACGGTTTGATCGAAGCCGGGCAGGTTCAGGCCTGACTGGACTTGAGCGACCTGCGCAGCCTGAACCTGCGTGGCGTAGCCGGCGCATTGAAGCAAGAGGGCGAGGCTGCCGAGCTTGAGGAAGTGCATGGGTTTCATGAGGGCTTTCTTGTCAAAAAGGTAGAGGGCTGAAGGGTGACCGGTGCCGCTAATGTCTCGACAAGTGATGCGCTTGCGTAAAAAAGGTGCCGAGCGGCAAGGGGCGGGGATGAGTGGCGCCGAGTGCCAGGTTTGAGCCTTCGATCGGGTGGGGCGAATCCGCTTGCCTGAATGGCAGCGAGAATTGCGCCGGCAAGGCCACAAAATGGCCAAGCCAAACGCCTAACTTTTCGGAACTTATCTTGTTATCCAAACCTGGCTTCTTGGCCCGCATCCCTGCCGGCTCGGCTGTGCTCTTCTTCGTGCAGATGTTCGCCACGCTGGCCTATGCGGTGCTGTATTCCAGCCTGGTGCTCTATATGACCAAGCACCTGCGCTTCCCGCCTGAGCAGGCGGCGCTGATGATGGGCGTGTTCGGCGCCTTCAATTACGGCCTGCATTTGTTCGGCGGTTATCTGGGCGGGCGTTTCTTGAGCAACCGCAACCTCTTTGTCGGCGGCATGGTGCTGCAGGTGCTGGGCTGCGCCGCGATTGCCGGCGGCACCAGCGCCTTGCTTTACTGGGGGCTGGCGCTGTTTCTGGTCGGCAGTGGTCTCAATGTGACCTGCCTGAACATGATGCTGACCCAGCGCTTTGCGCCCGAGGACAGTTTGCGCGAGGGCGCGTTTCTGTGGAATTACGCCGGCATGAATATCGGCTTTTTCATCGGCTTCACGATGGCCGGGCATTACCAGCTGAGCGAGAGCTACAGCAGCCTGTTCATCTTCGCCACCGTCGGCGGCTTGCTGGCGATTGTGCTTTCGGCGATTTTTTGGAGGACCTTGGCCGATCTGGATACGCCGCTGATGCAGGTCAGCACGGCGCAGTTCCGCCTGCGCTTTGTTGTCGGTGTGGCAATCTTGCTGGGCCTGGTGCCGGTGCTGTGGTTGCTGCTGCAAAACCCCAAGGACACCGACACCTTGCTGAAGGGGATTTGTGCGCTGGTTGCAGCCGCGCTGGTGTTCATCACCATCAAACATCCGCTTGAGGCCGAGCGCCGGCGCATGTGGGCCTATCTGATTCTGACCCTGGGCTCGTTGATGTTCTGGTCGCTCTACCAGATGGCGCCAAGCGGCCTGCAGCTGTTTGCGGTCGGCAATGTGCGCCTGGAGTTGTTCGGTGTTGTGATCGCACCGCAATGGGTGCAAAACATCAATACGCTGGTGATCGTGATCGGCGGGCCGCTGCTGGCGGCCTGGTTCGCGCGGCTGCGCGAGCGGGGCTGGCCGGTCGATATTCCGCAGCAGTTCGCCGCCTCGCTGGTGCTGATGGGCCTGGGCTTCCTGGCCTTGCCGCTCGGCATCGCGCTGGCGGACGGACAGGGTCAAGTTGCCTTCTCCTGGCTATTTACCAGTTATGTTTTACAAAGTGTCGGTGAGCTGCTGATCTCGCCGGTTGGCTACGCGATGATTGGCCGCCTGGCACCGCGCCAGTACCAGGGCGTGATGATGGGCAGCTGGATGCTGGTGACGGGTCTGGCCTCGCTGTTCGCGGCCGACTTTTCCGGCATGGTGGCGCAGCCGGCCGACAGCACCGCCTTGATCAGCAACCCGGCCTATAGCGCGCTGTTCACGCAGCTGGGCGCGGGCAGCGTGGCGGTGGGGGGGGTGCTGGTGCTGTTGATTCCGGCGCTGCGCCGGCTCATCGGCGAGCCGGCCAAACCCTGATCCAAACCCTGATCCAAACCATGAGATTCGGCTGAGTTGAAATGACTTTATGCGATAGTGCCAGCAAGCAAAAACAAACACTCATGGCATTTCATGCGCAGCAAGTATCTTCTTCTTTGTACCGCTCTATTTGGCAGTTTGGCTTCTCCACTGCCCGCGCTGGCGCAGGTCCGAACCGAGCCCTTTGAGCATCAAAGGATCGAGTCCGTTCAGGTCACGATCAGCAATCCCAGCCCAGACCTGGCACTGAACTCGCGCGTGGAGGACCTGGTCAGGCGTACGCTGGCGGCCTACCCCAGCAACCGCTATTCCGAGGACCGCTTGATCGCCGCGCTGGCGCGCTTGTCGCGCTCGCCCGAGATCCGCTCCACCAGTCACGAGCTCGTCAACGGCAGCACCGGCGGGGTGCTGCTGCGCGTGGCTGTGACCTTGGCCGACGGCGCCGCGCCGCAAGCCGAGGCGAGCCCGCAGTTCCCGACCCTGTATCAGTCGAATGGCACTTTGGTGCGCGCCAAGCTCGAGACGCTGGCCATGTATTACGGCAATAACAATGCCTGGTATGGCCGCAATGACCTGATGCTCAATGGCAATCCTTTTGCCGTCGGCAAGGCGGCCGGCAAGGGCTACAGCCAATGGCTGGAAGGTTTTGTGCAGGCCGGGCTCTACGGCATCACGCCGCTCTCGAACACGCTGTACGCCTATGGCGGCGCCAGCGTCATCGCCAGCGGCTCGGTCGGGCAGGAGCTGTTCACCGACCGCACGCGCAGCCATGTGGCGATCGAAGATGCTTTCGTTGGGCTGGTCGGCGGCAGCACCTCCGAGCAGGGAGACCGTTTGGTCTATAACCTCTCGGCCGGACGGCAACGTTTCAGCGTCGGTGAGGGCATGATGCTGGTCAACACCGCCCAGAATGGTTTGAACCGGGCGGCGCTGCAGTCGAATCCCCGCTGGGCGGGCGACCAGGTGCTGCTGGCGCGGCTGGCCTATAACGACTGGAAGCTCGAAGCCTTTCATATCGACCCGGACGAGTTGCCGGAGGTGGACTCGAAGACGCAAATTCAGGGCGTCAATGTCGAGACCACCGCGCTGAATGATTTCACGCTCGGGGTGATGGCGCTGCGGGTGCCGAAGTCGCAGGCGGCTTACTACACCAGCAGCAGCCAGTTGCAGCGTGAGGGCTTGCGGGCGCTGGACTTTCGCGTTCGCTGGCAACCGGCGCCCAGCGGCGGCGCGGGCCCCTTCATTGCCGCCGAGTTTGCCCGTCAGACGCACAGCAAATTCGATATGCAGGCGCTCGGCTATTTCGGCGAATTCGGTTATGTGTTTGCCAAGGCCGCCTGGTCACCGACGCTCAGCTATCGCTATGCCCGCTTCACCGGCGACAAACCGGGCAGCGAGCGTTTCGAGCGCTGGGACCCCTTGCTGTCGGGCGGCAATGGCGAAACCTGGGTGCAGGGCATCAACCATTTCAAGATTTTTCAGGATTCCAATCTGATCGCGCACCGGCTGCAGGCGCGCCTGAAGCCGCAGCAGAACATTGAGCTGGTGCCGCAGTTCTGGCTCTTCCAGGCGGACTCGTTGACCAATATTGGCGGCAATCCGGCGCTGTCCATGTTGGAGTCCAAGCAGCTTGGAACGGAACTCAATTTGACGGCCAAGTATTTCTACTCCAGGAACGTGATGTTCCAGGGCCATATCGCCGCGACCTATGCCGGCAAAGCGATCGATCAGGGTCTGGGCTCGCATTCCAGCCCATGGCTCAGCACCATGTTCTTTGTGCGGATTGGCTATTGAGACAAGTTTTTTCAACCACAGCAACAGGGAGTTAGCAATGGAACGTCGTGATTTGATGAAGAGCGTGGCGGTGTTGGCGGCTGCGGGTGCCGCGGCCGCTGGGTCCGGCAATGCGTCGGCGCAGTTTCAAGGCAAGCCGCAGGCCGGCGTTGGGGTGAAGGATATCGAGCCTATCCCTAAGGACCAGTTCACGCCCGACCGTTTCAAGGGCAAGACCATCATCATCACCGGCTGCGCCCGCGGCATGGGCGAGGCGGCGGCGATCCGCGCCGCGCGTGAAGGCGCCAATGTGGTGGGTGTCGACTGGATACCGGAGCTGGGTGCTCAGACGATCGCGCGCATCAAGGCGGCGGGCGGCCAGGCCGTGTTTGTGGCTGGCCATGTCGGCGAGACAAAGACCTGCGAGCTGATGGTCAAGACGGCCGTCGATACCTTCGGCGGCCTGGATTTGGCCATCAACAATGCCGGCGTGATGGACGGTGTGTACTCAGGCGATCCGATCGATTACGCAAAGCAAAAATCGCTGATCTTCGCGCCCATCCATGAGGCCTCGGACGAGTATTGGGACCGCGTCTTTTTGAGCAACTCGGCCGGCGTGTTTCGCAGCATGCGGGCGGAGCTCAAGCAGATGGTGGCCCAGGGGCGCGGCGGTGCGATCGTCAATGTGGGCTCGATCGCCGGGCTCACCGGTCTGGCCGGCAACCCCGCTTATGTGGCCAGCAAGCATGCGGTGACCGGCCTGACGCGCAATGCGGCGATCGACTATGCACCCTACGGCATCCGCGTCAATTCGGTCAATATGGCCGCGACCGACACGCCGATGGTGGCGCGCGCGACCGAGCTCGTGATGGCCGCGAGCAAGGCCGCTAAAGGCCCCGGCATGGGCAGCATCAAGACGCAAAGCATCATGGCCTATGCGGATTCCAAACGTCGCCCCGCGACGGTGGGTGAGCAGGTCGCGGTGATGCTGTTCATGTTGTCGAACGAAGCCTCCAATCTGACCGGCGCGGCTTTCGCGACGGATGGGGGCTGGACCGCGTATTGAGCGCGCGGGCGCTGGCCTTGGTACCTCCGTCATCTCTACCCGCACCAATGGCCACACCATGGTCGAAGTCCGCCAACTGAACGAATCCCGCTCGCGCCGAATCAGCGGGATGCGGGAGGAACCGGGTGGTTCATTGAAGCCAAGGTGGGCTCGAGAAAGTCGATAAATGGAGAGTTTCTGCCCCTCGGGAGCGCGAAGCATTTGGCGGCTGTAGCGCATGAGGCACCTGAGACGCTTGGCAAGCTGGCGCCAATTTTCGCAGAATGACGAATAACGCCAAGATTTGACGTGGCGGCCATGGCTGTGTTCGTCACTAGGCCGAGCGATTGGCAAATCGGGGGGAGGGGCCGGCAATGAGTCGCTCTAGCGCGATCCCCATACTGCTCTGCTAACGGCGAGCAGGGTAGCCATGTCAGAACAAAAAAACCCAAGCCGCGTCAAGCCTGCCTGGGTTTTTTGCCTTGCTTTGGCATAGCGGAGCGCAAACTCCGCTATGCCAAGCCTACAAGCCCAGTATGAAGCTGGGCCGAATCATCGATCAGCCGCCACCGCCGGTCCCACCGGTCACGCCGACCGTGACATTGCCCACCACGGTGCCATTGACCGTGACCGAGCCAGTGTCGGTCATGACCACCGAAACCGGCGCCGAGGCTGAATTAACGGACCCCAGGCCGAAGAAGCTTGGTACTGGTATGGAAATACCCGCGTTGACACCTGCGGTGTTGAATTGAAAGCCGCAATTGGCAATCCTCACGATCTTGAACTGAGCCAGTGGATGAATAGCAGGATAGGTCGAAGTCACCACGGTGAAGATGCAGGAGCCGAAGGTGGTGGCACCGGTGGCTGCACCTTCACTTGAGCTGATCGAGAACGCTGGCGCGGCCCCTGCACTGGTGAACTTGACCGTGGTCGCGGTCGCTGTTCCCAGTTCCGCAACGCCACTAGCAAACACATAGGGGACGTCCTTCACCGAGGCCACTGTTGTCGCGTTGGCGGGGACGACCAGGTTGGTGGTCGCGGCGATGACTTCACCATCTGTACCGTCGGAACAACCGCCCAGCAAAGCTCCGCTGACGGCCATTGCCGAAGCGGTCAGAATTTTCGTCAGTTTCATATCGAGGGTTCTTTCCATAACTAGTTTCTGCTGCGGCGGGACGCCGCCTGCTTGCGCAAAGCGATCCTACTTGCAAATTCTTCCTTCGAATAGCCTAATAAGCCAAAGAAATGGCGCTAGTGCAACACATGGAACTTAGGGCGGAAACGTTAGGGGCATCCCGCGCCTTCAGGGGCGAGCCGAGTCCGTGATCTGGGGCAGGCCGTAGAGGAAGAATGCTTCGCGCAGACGATCCAGATTGCCGGCCAAATAGTGGGCTGAATAACGCCCTGAATTGAGCCATTCGACCTCAGGCTTGTAGCTCAGATCCGCTGGCCTGACGGCATTCGGCGACAGCAGGCCAGGTGACCCGGCACTAGCGGCACGAATTCTGAATGTTTGCGTATAGCGACTCGTTCCAGTCAGCCTCAGCGACCCGAGTGGCATGGTACGCCGCAGCGTCAAGGGCAGACTCAATTCCGCACCCACAAAGCGCTTGCTACCGCCCTGGCGAGCCACCAGGCTGAGCGCGACATCGCCGAACCAACGCGTCATCATCAGCTCCGGGCCCGTCGAGCCGTCGCTGTAGCGCTGTACCGCAGCCTCCAGCCATGTGTCGTCGCTCCACACCAGGCGATAGGCCATGCTCATGGCCGAGCTGTCGCGTTTGATGCCTGGATACAGTTCGGCTTGGTTTACCGCCTTGGCCTTGAAAAGCAGCGAATCATCTCGCCCTGGCAGCCTATAGATTGCCGTGCCTTCGGCGCCCCAGCCACGATAGTCATAACGCCCGATGCCAGCGCTCAGGAATATCTGAGGCCCCAGCCAAAACGACTGTTGCAGCACAACATTGCGCAAGCCATCCCGGTGCAACTGCGTGCCAAACGCACCACCCGGCCCAAACTGCTTGGAATTGTCGACGCGCTGGACCCAGTCGGCAAAAACTTTGGCGCCGCGCCAGAGGCCGGCCGAAGCCCGAAAGTTGGCCGCGAGGGAGTAGTCAAAGGCGCCCACTTCGGTTGCCAGCGCGTAATTGAGCAAAGGTCGAATTTCCAAGCCAAACCTGGACCAATGGCTTTCTTCACCGGCCTGCACCCATTCGGTAACGCCGCTGGCACCCTGCGCCGGTGCCAGTTCGCGCTCCAACGTAGCCTGAACCGGCGCGCGAGCACCATCACGCAGAAATTGCCGGTAGCTTGCGGCATCGACCGTCGTCTTTGCCACCGACAAGCCAAGTTTCATTTCGTAGGCCACGAGGCGCGCAATGCCCTGGGGCGCTCGTTCGGCCATCAGGCCCAGTGCCACGCCAAGAGCGTCCACCTCATTGTGCAGGTAGCTCTTGTTCTCATACTCCACGATCAGGCTGGCTCCGGCGGCGCCGATCCGGACCCCAGACAAACCACTGCGTTGCAAGGCCTGTGCGAGCGCAAGCATGCGCGGCGCGTCCGCAGTCGGTGCCGGATTGGATGATTGCGGGGCAACCATGGGCGGCGAGCTCGCACTCGGCGCGACACTGGATTCCGAACTGGAGGGCTGCAACGCAAGCAGGGCCGGCAAGCTCTTCTCGCCAGCCATTGCTTGTTGTCGCTGGCCCGGCTCGCGCTGCAGGGGAATGACGACGGACAAATTCACGCTGGTCAGGCCGCGAGCTTGATCCATGAAATCGCGTCCGCCTTGTGTGCGTTGCACCGTGGCGATGAAACGCGTGTCGCCCAGCCCGGGCATCGCTTGGCTGCGATAGCGCGCACCGACATGGCGCTGTGCCCCGTCGGTTTCGAGCAAGGCACTCAAGCCTGTTTGAAAGAGGCTTAGCTCAAGACCCCCAAAGGCTCCATTCAAAACCTTGGGGCGATTAGAAGTGGAGGCGTTCTGCGAGTTGCCCCAACCCGCGCTCCAAGCCAGCGGCCCGTAGTGGTCGCTGGCCACAGCGTAAACGGATCCGAAGTAGTTCGCACCTCCAGCGATATCCGTCGCCCCAATTGCCAAATTCGGCACTCCGTCAAGCAAGCGTGGGATCTGCCATTTCAGGTTCACCGAAAGATCGACGATCTCGTTGCCAGAGGCCGCTCTAACACCGTTGAACCCCTTGTGCTGAGCGAAGCGACCAAACAGCTCTAGCCCGGGCAGAAAACCGAAGCCCAGCGAGTGGTTCAAACGCTGGTCGAAATCGCCCCGACGGGGGTCTTGATAGTTGCCGAAACTTAGTGCGGCAAGACCATTGCCGAGCACCTCGGCGTTGGGGGTGGCCAAGCCACCACTGACGCCCAAGCTTGAAATTCCAGCTGTTTGGGCTTGAGCCGCTACAAGGAAGGGGGCCAGAAGCAGGCTCATCGCAAGAGTCCAGTTCTTTGGGAATCCAGGCAGGGCCCTCTGCCCCAAGGTCGCGCGTTTGCAAGTCAATTTAATACCCCCAAGTACTGTTAGATCGTCTCAAGACACCGAGTCTTGCTCGCGCGCCGCAGGTTTTCGTCATGGCGAGCGCAATTCTGCCAGTCACCGGCGCCCCAGCAGCCTTCGGTTGTCGCTAATCGGTGAAAGTGCACCAGCAGGATCAAGCTCGCAGCTCATGCGGGCCGCCTACAAGAAAGCGATCTCGCGAAGCGGGGCCTAAGCGTCCGAGTCAATTCAAGCCGGCGAATCGGCAATTCGTCGCAGCAAACTGGCCGCGCGCTTGAGTGGGCGACACAATCGCCGGTATCGCTCAACACCCCAACCCTGGCTCGCCCATGCAAACTCAAACCCCACGTCGCTCGCGTGCCTTCCTGGCCGCAATCACCTTGCTGACGGCCTTGGGTTCGGCCCAGGCCACCATCTTCAAGGACAAGGAACTCGACGCACTCTCGGATGCGAACAAGTATGTCGAGCTGGAGCGTTTGGCGCAGACACGCTTGAAGGCCAATCCGGCCGATGCCGAGGCCAGCGCGGCCTTGTCGCTGGCGCTGTCGTCCTTGGATGGCGGCGACAAAAAACGCGTCGAGGCCGGCGCGAGCCAAGCCAAGGCCTGTGTCGAGCAGCACCCGACGGTGGCCGTGTGCCAGCTGGTCACGGCGCAAAGCCTGAATGTGCAGATGGGCAGCGCCGGCATGTTCAAGATGGCCTCTATGCTGGGTGACATCAAGGCCGCGCTGATCCGCACGCTGGAACTGGAGCCGACGCAGGCGATGGCGCGCATTCAGCTGTCCAAGCTCTATTTGTTTGCGCCGGGCATGCTGGGGGGCAGCGTCGCCAAGGCGCGCGAGCTGGAGGCGGCGGTGCGTAACAGCCAGCCCGAGCAGGCCCGCGTCATTCGCATCTACATCGCCGCCGAGGGCAAAAAATGGGCCGAGATGGAGACCGAGCTGCTGGCTCTCAAGCCGGCCAAGGATGCAACGTTGCTGGACGAAGCGCGCAGTGCCACGCTCCAACTCGCCACGCATTACCTGAAGGATGAGAAGGACTTCGTCAAGGCCAAGAGCTTGTTCGAACAGTTGCAACGCGAGCAGCCTGGCCAAGCGGCCGGCAGCTATGGGCTCGGGCGAGTGCATGCCGAGATGGGGCAGGCAGAAGAGGCGGTGCGTCTGTTCGAGCGGGCGAAGACGCTGGAAGGTGCGGATGACTTGCCGATCGACCACAGGCTGGGCGACGCCTTGCTCGCCAAGGGTGACAAGCCTCAGGCCAGGGCCGCCTATGAGCGCTTCCTCACCAAGAAGAACGCCAACCCGAATAACGTCGACGCTGCACGCAAGAGCTTGGCCAAGCTGGGTTGATCGGGCCGGGCGGCCGCCACCCAAGCCGCCGCCACATTTCTTGATCCGGCTTCATCAATGGCTTGCTTTCGGTTCGCCCAGATGGGTTTTCAGCCATTGACGCATTTCCCATTGCACATGGCCGACCGACTCGCGTGCGTTGTAGCCATGGGCCTCCAGCGGCAGCAGCACATAACGGGCGGTGCCGCCGGTGCCGGCCAGCGCTTGATAGAGCCGCTCCGACTGCATCGGGATGGTGCCGGCGCGGTCATCGGCGTCGCCGTGAATCAGCAGCAGCGGCTCCTTGATCTGGTTGGCATACAAGAACGGTGACAGCTTCAGATAGGTGTCGCGGGCGTCCCAGAGCGAGCGCCGCTCACTTTGGAAGCCGAACGGCGTCAGCGTGCGGTTATAGGCACCGCTGCGCGCAATGCCGGCCTTGAAGAGGTCGGTATGGGCAAGCAGATTGACGGCCATGAAGGCACCATAACTGTGACCGCCGATGGCCACGCGTTTCGGGTCGGTGACGCCCAAATCCTCGGCCTTGTCGATGATGGCTCTTGCGCTCAGGGTGATTTGTTCGATGAATTCGTCGTTGACCGCCTTGGCGTCGCCGACGATGGGCATGGTCGCTTCGTTCAGCACCACATAGCCGTCCAGCACCAGCATCAAGGGGCTGATGCCGTTGAAGTTTGGATAGCGGTTGGCCGAGCCGCTCACCTGTCCGGCCAAGCTGGCATCGTTGAACTCGAGCGGATAGGCCCAGACCAGGGTCGGGCGGGCTTCACCCTCTTTGTAGTCGGGCGGCAGATACATCCAGAACGACATGTCAACGCCGTCGCTGCGCTTGAAGCTGACCAACTCGCGGCGGATCTTGCGCATCAGCGGGTGTGGTGCGCGGGCCCGGGTCAAGGCCTGGGGCGCGTTTGGCTGGGTCAGACTTTGGGTGAATAGCGCCGGCGGCGTGTTGATGCTCTCCTGCAAGGTCAGCAACTGGCTCTCGTTCAGCAGTTCAAGCGGCTGCGAGTAGATCGCCTCGCCGGATTGAAACAGGCGCTGGACGCTGGCGTCGCGCAGCGACAGTCGGTCCAGAAAAGGCCTGTCCCCTTTCGGACTGGCGCCGGCACCGATCAGCAAAAGGCCGCCGCCCTGGGTCTGCGCGAGCATGTGGCCGTTGGGCGATATGCGCATCACCGGGGCGCCGGGGTGGCCGTAGCGCTCGCGCATGGAATGGTCAAACACGGTGCGAATGCTGCCGCCGCGCAGGGGAAACAGGTAGCTGCGCGTCCAGGCACGCATTGCGTCGTCCTCGCTGACCAAGGCATGCAGGCCGTCATCCAGAAAGCGCATGTCTTTGAAGCGATGGGGCAGGCGCAGCAGCTCCTGTGCCTCGCCGGTGTAGGGCGCGTCCAGGCGCATCAGATGGTCACGGTGCGCGGCGCGGTTGTTCGGGTTGCCGCCGTCCAGGGCCTCGACCCAATAGACCGCTGCGTCCTTGTTCGGCGAGGCATAGAACAGCCTCGGCCCCGGCAACACGCCATTGATGGCCACGCCTCGCTTGAGCGGCAAGCGGGCAATTTCGCGCATTACGGTGCCGTCCGGCCGGCGCACCTCCACCACTTGCGGGAAGTCGTCCCAGGTCAGGCTGTAGCTGAAAGGGCGGGTGATGCGCTCGGTCAGCAACGCGTCGGCGTCACCCAGGCTGGCGACACTGAAAAACAGCGCCGGCTCACCCAGCCTTTTGCTCTGCATCGTGCGCAGATTGATGCGCGTGAGTTGCGACAACGCGTGATATTCGAGCAGGCGCTCGTCGTGCGGCGTCTGCAACAGGTCGGCATGGGTGCGCTCCGGCGAGGCGCGGCCCGAGGTTTCGCGCACCAGCGGGGCGCTGGGCACCGGCGGCAGCTTGGGTGCCGCGCCGCGCCGCTCTACCTGAGCCAGCAGCACCAACTCGCTGGGGTTCAGCCAGGCCAACTCCCCTTGCGCTAAGGCGTTATTCAGGCGCAAGCCGGCGACCTTTTGCAATTGGCCGCTGCCGGCGTCGCCGACCCATAGCTCATTGGCCAGGTCGGTGCGCCGTTCGAGCAAAAAGCGTTGACCATCCGGCGCCCAGCTGAAGCTGTGGAAATAGCTCTTGCCGGCCGGGCCGCCGGCGTTCAAATCGACGACCAGCTCCGGCGCCTGCGGGTTCAGCAATGGGCGCAGACGCAGGCGCTGGATGGCGGCCGTCTGGCTGGGCACACCGCTGGCCTGGTCAAAGCGCAGACCGGCCAATCTGAGTGTCGGCCGGGCCAGCTCGGCCAAGCTGCTGAAGCGGCGCAGCTCCAGCATGGCCAAATGCTGCTTGTTCGGCGATATCAGATGCTTGGGGCTAGCCGCTGCGTCAAGCAAGTCGCGCACCGCCGGCGATGGCTGCTGGTAGGCGCTCTGCTGAGGTGCGGCCAGCGCTGCCAAGCCCGCGATGAGCAGACTGGCCCCGAGCAGCAGCCGGTGGGTGCAATAGTTGAAGCGGGTTAGCAAGAGGCGGGGGTCCGAGAGCATGGCGGCAAAGCGTATCAGATCAGGACACTTTGGCCGCAAACCACCAGGCCAGCGTCGAGAAACTCAAGAAGGCCAGCACCGTCGAGGCCAGGATGATGCGGGCGATGCGGCCATTGTCGGCGCCGTAACGCTCGGCCAGCAGGGACACATTGCTGGCGCTGGGCAGCGCGGCCGCCAGCGTCAGCACCATCAGCTGGAAGCCGCTCAGGCCCGCGCCCAGCGCTTGCGCCGCCGAGCCGAGCGCAAACACCAGGCTCGGATGGACCAGCAATTTGATCAGTGCGACCGGCAGATACAGCGCTGCGGGAGGGCGGCTGTGGGTGTGCTGGCCGGCACGCCAAAGCACCGCGCCGATGGTGAACAGCGCCACCGGCGAGGCGGCATCGCCCAGCATTTTGATGACCGTCATCATGGGCCCCGGCAGCGTCAGCCCCAGGCCGGCGACGCTCAGCCCCAGCGCAATGGCCCATGGCAGGGGGTTGGATAGCGCGCCCCGCAGCGCTTGACGCAGCGCCGCGCGTGAGTTGTCTCGCCCGGCGTCATGGCCGCGGGCCAGCGCAATGCAAAAGGAGCTGGTGAGAAACAAATCGACCAAGATGGTGCAGATCACCGGCCCGGCTGCGGCCTCGCCCAACAAGGCCACCAGCAGCGGCACGCCCATGAAGCCGGTGTTGGGGAAGGCGGCCACCAGCGCGCCAAAGGCCGCATCCTTCATCTGCACCCGCTTTGACAGGGTCAGCCGGATCGTCAGCGCCACCACGAGCAAGGCCGCCGCGCTATAGATACCCAGCACCGCAGGGTTGAGCAGCGTGGCCAGCGGGGTGCTGAGACCGAAGCGAAACAACATGCAGGGCAGGGCAAAGAACAGCACGAAGCCGTTCAGACCGGGGATCGCCGATTCCGCCAGCACACCGCGCTGCGCGGCCAGATAGCCGCACAAGATCAGCGCAAAGAAGGGCAGGGTGACGGCGAGGATGGTTTGCATGCGTGAGCGAGTATCGCAAGCCCGCCTTGCTGGGGCCTGAACGAGACGAGCGCCAGCGAGGGCCGGCCCGAACTGCCAACAAATGCGCATGGAGTGTGAGCGAATGCGCGGCTACCCCCGGTTTGCGGGGGCATAAAAGGGCGGTGATGACGGGGCCGTCCTCTACGATCCGGGCATAAACCCTATGCGAATGCCTGAACTCACCCTCCCCCCCCCGTCGCCCCAAGCTTTGCTGCGCGAAGGCGCGGTGCTGGGTGTTTGGCGTTTGCGCGCCGCCTTGCATGGCCGTGAAGCCAGCCAGTCAGGCCAGTGGTATGGCGCACGCCATGCGTTGGCTGCCGACCGGAACTGCAATGTGTTGGTGTTGCCGCGCTGTGAGCGCTCGGCCGGCATCATGCTGCGCTTTGGCGATCAGGTCAGCGATCTGGGGGCTTTGTCGCATGAGGTCATCAAGGTGCCAACCGACAGCGGCATCACCTCTGACGGCCAGCCTTATCTGATTTTTGATGCCACCGATGGCCAGCCCATCGTGCGGGCCTGCTCTACCCGGCCCTTGCGGGAGCGCTTGCGGCTGGTCGTCCAGTTATGCGAAGCCCTGCGCTATGCACACCAGCAGGGCTGGTTGCTGGGCGAAATCGATCCCTCTTTTCTATGGGTGGGCAGTGACAACCAGCTCAAATTGATGGGCATGGGATTGCTGCGCATGCCCGACCCGGCCGACCCCTTCGAACGCGGCTTGGGCCTGGGCTCGGCGGCCGGGTTTGCCAGCCCGGAGGCCTTGGCCGGCGAGCCCCCGAGTTTTGCCAGCGAGGTTTTTGGCCTGGGCATGCTGCTCTGTCTATTGGTTGATGGGCGTTTGCCGAGCGAGCAGAGTCCCGATGCCGACTCTCATTCACCGGCCGCTTCGTGGCCGGGTTTGACGGCTTTGGAGCGCTTCAGTCTGGACGCTTTGTTGCGCAAGGCCGTGGCGCCCCAGGCCGCTCGCCGTTATACGGGCGTCGAAGCGTTGGCCGAGGATTTGCGATCCTGGCTGGCCGGAGAGGATCACTCGGCCCTGGTGCTGACGCCGATGCCGGTCACAGCCTCGACCGGTGCGATTGCCTATGAATCAACGGTGGCCGTCTGGCCGCCGCGCCCGGCCACCAGTCGGCGCGCCTTGTGGGCCGGTTTGGCCTTGGCCGGCATGGCGGTGTTGTCCATGGGCGCCTATTTCGGCCCGCAAGTCTGGCCGCAACTGATGGCCGCAAACGGCACCGATGGGGCGGCCAAGGCGAGCGCAGCAACGCCGGCCGCCAATATGCTGAAGGATGCTGTGCTGGCTGCCAATTCGACCGGCAAGCGCGAGCCCGGAATGAAACCAGAAATCAAGCGCAGCCCCGCGCTGCCTCAAGTCGATGCGCCTGCGGCCATGGCCGCCTCGGCCCCCAGCTTGGCGGCCGCAGGTGACGCGGGCGAATAGGCCGTTATTTCAGGTCCAAGGGAATTGCGCCGGGTCGCCCGGCTTCGACCGCAAAGCGCGCCGACACCTCGACCTCGCTATCGGCCTCCCACAGGTTCCGTACGCTGCGCAACTCGGCCTCCAGGCGGTTGGCCTGCAGCTTGAAACTCATATAGCCATGCTGGTCACCGCGCCCGTAGTGGATATGCGGGTTGTGTGGCCGGGCGCGGTCAATCCGCTGTTGATCCAGGCCCTGGCTGGTGATTGAGGTGCCGCAGAACTCGGTTGCAATTGTCCGGCTCTTGGCGTCATTGAAGTCCAGCTTCAAGTCAGTCACATAGTTGGCATGCACATCGCCGCCCAGCACCACTGCGTTGGGTAATTTCTTGTCGGCCAGACCTTGCAGCAAGCGGTTGCGAGCGGCGGGGTAGCCGTCCCAGCCATCGGTCCAGTGCACGCGTGGCTGCGCCGGGTTCTCCTGCCAGTTCATCTGCGCCATCAGCGTTGATTGCGCCAGCAGGTTCCACGGCCTGGCCGCATCCCAGCTCTGCGCCAGCCATTGTTCCTGGGCCTCGCCCAGGAAGCTGCGCTTGGGGTCCAGGAAGGCCGGGCAATCCTTGATCGACAAGGTGTTGGAGCCGCCGCGCCCGGGCTTGGGGCAAACCTGCGGGTCGCGGTACTGGCGGCAGTCCAGCGTGATGATGCGGGCCAGCTTGCCCCAGTCATAGCGCTCGTGAATGCGGATTTCGTGGCCCTTGGGACGCATCGCCTTGGTGAAGGGCATGTGCTCCCAATAGGCCTTGGCGGAGGCTGCGCGGCGCGCCGGGAAGTCGGCCTCCAGGCCTTGCGAGCTGTCGCCGGCCCAGTCGTTGTCAACCTCGTGGTCGTCCCAGGTGATGATCCAGGGCGCCCGTGCATGCATGGCCTGCAGGGCCGGGTCGCTCTTGTACTGGGCATAACGCTGACGATACTCGGGCAGCGTGCGGCACAGGCCGCCCACATGAACCCGTGGCGCGGGGCCGCTGGCCGAGGCATTCGAGACGGCGCCGTATTCGTAGATGTAGTCGCCCAGGAACAGCACCAGGTCGAGATCTTGCTTGGCCATATCGGCCCAGGCCGCATAACGGCCATGGTCCCAGCGCTGGCAAGAGGCGATGGCGAAGCGCAGTTCCTTGACCTCGGCATCGGCGGCGGGGGCGGTGCGTGTGCGTCCGACCATGCTGCGGGCGCCCAAGGCGCTGAAGCGATAGAAATACCAGCGATCCGCTTCGAGCCCGGTGGCTTCTGCGTGAACGCTGTGGGCGTCCTCAACGACGGCCTGCTCGACGCCGCGTGCGGCGATGCGGGTGAAGGCCTCGTCCTCGGCCAGCTCCCAGCTGACCTCGGTATTGGGCGGCAGCTCGGCGCCGGTCAGCCGGGTCCACAAGACCATGCCGCTCGGGCGCGGGCAGCCGGAGGCCAAGCCCAGGGCGAAGCGATCAATGGTGTCGGCGGCGAAGGCGTGGCGGATGAAGAGCGGGGTGCTGGCGCTCGCGAGGGCGGCCTGGAGCAGGCTACGGCGGCCGGAGTTTGGTGTGGTGGTGAAGCTCATACCCGAGAGCATAGCCGCCCAGCATCGCTATCATGTTGGGCTGCCCCAGAGCCTAGTCATGTCCTCCAAACCCGCCACCACCCTCAACCCCGCCCAGCTCGAAGCCGTCCACCATCTGGATGGCCCTTGCCTGGTGATTGCCGGGGCGGGCTCGGGCAAGACCAGCGTGATCACGCAGAAAATCGCCCGCCTCTTGCAGGCGGGTTATGCGGCTAAAAACATCGGCGCGATCACCTTCACCAACAAGGCCGCGCAGGAAATGCGCGAGCGCGCCAAAGGCTTGATCGGTCCTCGCGCCGCCAAGGACCTGGGGATTTCGACCTTCCACAGCTTGGGCGTGCGCATCCTGCGCCGCGAAGGGCCGCTCGTCGGGCTCAAGGAGCAGTTCTCCATTCTCGACAGCGACGATGTTCTGGGCGTCTTGCGCGACGCCGGCGGCACGCTGGACGCCAACCAGGCCAAGGCCTATCAGTGGACGATCTCGGGCTGGAAGAATCAGGGCCTGACCGCAAGGCAGGCGCTGGCGATGGCCAAGGACGAGCATGAGCGTGCCGCTGCCGTCGTGATGGAGCGTTACCAGGAGCGCCTGGCCGCCTATCAGGCGGTTGACTTCGATGACTTGATCAGCCTGCCGCTGCGCCTCCTGAGCGAACACGCCGAGGCGCGCGGGCGCTGGCAGGATCAGTTGCGTTACATCCTGGTCGACGAATATCAAGACACCAATGCGGTGCAGTACGACCTGCTCAAGGCGCTGGTCGGCCCGCGCGCGATGTTCACCGCAGTGGGTGACGATGACCAGAGTATTTATGGCTGGCGCGGCGCGACGATCGAAAACCTGAAGCGCCTGCCGGTCGACTATCCACGCCTGAAAGTGATCCCGCTGGAGCAGAACTACCGCTCGACCGGCGCCATCCTGCGCGCGGCCAACAACGTCATCGCGGTGAATCCGAAGATTTTCGAGAAGAAGCTGTGGAGCGAGTTTGGTGACGGCGACCCGGTCTTGCTGATCGAGGCCGACGGCGAGGAGCATGAGGCCGAGCGTGCGGTGCAGCGTATCCAAACGCTGCGGGCCGACGGCAAGGCGCAGCATTTCGCCGACTTCGCCATCCTCTACCGCGCCAATCATCAGGCACGCACTTTCGAGAAGGCGCTGCGCCGGGCCGAGATTCCCTACAAGGTAAGCGGAGGCCAGAGCTTCTTCGACAAGAGCGAGATCAAGGACCTCTGCGCCTGGCTGCGTCTGCTGGTCAACCAGGATGATGATCCGGCTTTTTTGCGCGCCATCACGACGCCCAAGCGCGGCATCGGCCACCAGACCCTGGGCTCGCTGAGCCAGTTTGCCGGGCGCTGGAAGAGCAGCATGTTCGAGTCGCTGTTCGCCGAGTCGCTGGGCGAGGTGATGAGCGCCAAGGCCTTGGGCTCGCTGCATGAGTTTGGCCGCTACATCACCGATCTGGAGTTCCGCGCCAAGCATACCGAGGGCACCGAAGCGGCCAAGGCCTTGCTGATGGAATGGGTCAAGGACATCGGCTACGAGGAACATTTGCTCGGCAGCGAGGACAACGAAAACGTCGCGATCGCGCGTTGGAACAATGTGCTCGATTTCATCGACTGGGTTGCCAAGCGCTGCGGCGGCAAGGTCACGCAAGACGGCGGCTCCACCTTCGAGAGCGAGAAGCAAACCGTCTTGCAAGTTGCGCAGACCATCAGCGTGATCATCTCGCTGGCTGAGCGCGGCGACGAGCAGGATCAGGTCACCTTGACCACGCTGCATGCGTCCAAAGGATTGGAGTGGCCGCATGTCTTCCTGGCCAGCGTCAATGAGGGACTGCTGCCCTTCAAGGCCGATGACGAAGAGATGACCGCGCAGCGCCTGGAGGAAGAGCGCCGACTGATGTATGTAGGCATCACAAGGGCGCGCAGCACGCTGGCGGTGGGCACGCTGCGGCGGCGCAAGAAGTCACGCGAGACGGTGATGGGCATACCCAGCCGCTTCATCACCGAGATGAGGTTGAATGAGGCCAGCGGGAAGGAAGACCCAAGGGAGAAGCTGAAGCGGCTGCGGGAATCGCTGGCGGCCAAGGGGGCGGTCAGCTCGGCGGCACAAGCCGACGAAAAGAGTAAGCGCTGAGCGGCAAGATACCGGCTTTGCCGACAAGCCCCACTCAAAGGGCCAAGCTCGGTGGGGCTGCGGCAATAAAAAATACCATCCTTGGATTGAATCAGGGGCTCAGAGCGAAGCCGAAAGTTGCGCTTGAGCCCATGCCTTGACAAGATCCCAGCGAGCTTTGGTTTGCGCTATATCGATGCTGCGGTAGGTGAGAAAGAAGCCGCCCTTACGGTTTGGGCCGTAAATATGCATGGCCGGATAGTCGGCAAAGTTGGCAACACAGTCATCGGTGTCCAGGCAGCTGTTGGATTGCAAGGTTTCCGAGCCGCAGTTGCCCATCTCTTCACAGGCCATGACCGAGGCGGCCCACTGGACCAAGTGCAGATCGAATTCAGCCGGCAGCTTCGGATTCGGAGTGAGGCCCAGCTGAATCAGCACCTCGGGCGACGCGAACTTCGACGCAGCGTAGTCGAGCAGCGGGGCCGAACCGGTGCTCAGGGCGTAGCGCATGACCTCCAAGCGGGCCTGAACATCAAGCGGCTCCTGATCTTTGCCTGCCAAGCGAGAGGCCACGGTACTGGTGGGCAAGCTGCGCGCCGCCGCCGTCAACTGGCTCGTTAGCTGCCTGTACTGGCCTTGGGCATCGCAGTGGCGCTCCAGGGCTTCGGCGCGGCGCAGATCGGCCTCGCTTGCCTTCGGCCATTTGCCCCGGACCTGGGCCGGCATATAGCTAGCGACGCAGACCAGCTGAACCCGCCGCGCGGCCGCAAGTTCCGGGGCTTGCCCGCTGCTTGCGGCCCGGTGCATGGTTTGCGCCCAGGGCTCACTGTAGGCGCGCCGGAAGGCCGCGTTCCAAGTCTCGCGCAAGGTCTGGCGCTCGGCAGCACTTGCGCCTTGCTCAATCGAAACGGAGCGTAGCGGCACACTCGCGGCCGGCGCTGCGGCACTTGCCGGCCTTGCTACCCTTGCCTCTTGTCTGTGGCTAGCTACTGGGCGGTCTCCCACATCGAGGCCGCGAAACATCAGCAAGCCAAGTGCAATGATCGCGGCCGTCAGCCACCCTGCTATTTTGTACTTGGGCATCGCGATTGACCGTTGCCTTGTTTCAAGGTCCCCGCGACGCGCTCCATACGAGCGACGCTCGGTGAGCCTGCAATGTATTTGTATTGCTCGGTGCCGCCATCCGAGAATGTCATTTCGATCGTATAGCCCTTGTTGATGGCATAACCCAAGGCCTTGTCGAAATGCCCCAGGGCGGCGGTCAGTCGGGTCAGCAAACCTGAGGCCTGGGCGGCCGAATACGCCGCCAAATTTCGGTCGGCTTCATCGCTGTGGCTGGTGCTGTCGCGAATACGTTGTTGCTGAACTGGCCCAATCAATGCCGAGTCTGCGGCCGAGCAGGCCTCCTGTTTTAGCTCGGCGACGTCGGTCCAATCGACCACAGCATCTTCCAGCCAGCTGTTTTTGTCGCCGTCGGAGCCATCGAATTGAATGTCTTGGCAGGCATCACCAGAGCAAACGGTTGCCCACTCACTATCGTCTTGCCTGAAGCCTGTGACCTCAACCAACTCCAGTTCGACCATGAATTCGTCCTCAAAGATCACCTCCGGGGGCGGCGGGCATCCGTCGTCCGACGCCGAGTCGTCGCCGCAGCTATTGGTCCGGACCTTGGAGTTGTTGGGATTCAACAATGAACGCGAGTAAAGGCCTCGGCGCAGCTTGCTGTCAATTCTGGGTGGCGCAGCCGAAAATGCAGCGGGCCTGGCCACCTGTTTGGCCGCAATCGGAGGCGCTACGCGAAGTTGCTGGTTCGCAAATGCGAGGGGGGGCTGGCAAGTAAGTAAGCTAAAGCGAATAGTCGGCTCATGATGGCCAATAGAAGTTGCACTGAATTGTTCCTTTGGTGGGGCGTCTGGGAGACACTGTAGCGATGGCCATTTCAAAGCTGCAATGCGGGAAACCCTGATTAGTTTGGAAGTTATTGATAGCAATGGGCTTGGTTCCGGTGTTGAGGCGGACCTTGCGTGAGGAGGAGTTGGCGGCGCCAAAGCGCCCTCTTGCAAATTTGAATTCAAACGAATACATTTGGGTTCAATTTGCAAAACAAGGGCCAGTGCATGAGTACCAGTACCAGCATGGAGCCGCTATCGGCGCGCATCCCGAGTGATCTCTATCTTTGGTTGGCGCAGTTGCAGGTCGAGGGCGCCGCCACCAACAGCGACAAGCTGCGCGTGCTGCTGGGCCAGCTCAAGCGCCAGCATGACGGCGCGTTCGACTATGTGACGGCGCTGGCCTGGTGCCGCGATCTGGTGGCCCGGCTGCGTGACAGCCTGGCTCGGCTGGAGGAAAGCCAGGGGAAACATTCCGAGGTCTTGCAACAGGTGCTGGAGCACAGCTGCCATTCGATGGCCTTGCTGATCAGCGCTCAGCCGGCCGATGCCGCCGCCGCCGCCCAGCTGGAAAACGCCTTGCTGCGACGCAGCTTTGCTTTGACCGAGGCGCTGCTGCGCCAGGCCACGACGGCCGAGGCCAATGCCTTCGATCCCCAGGTGGTGAACAAGCATATGCCCACCACCTTGAACCTGGCTCAGGCCATTCTTGTCTTGAAAGGAGCTCTCCATGGCTGAATCCCTGAAGATGCGCGTTGCGCGCGTGATGGCCGGCGGCGTCCACGCCCTGCTGGATAGGATAGAGGACCGGGCCCCCGACGCCCTGATGGAGCAGGGCCTGCGCGAGCTCGACGGCGTGGTGAACGATGTGCGCCTCGAGCTGGGCTTGGTCAGCGCCAACCGCCATCTGGCCCAGCAACGCCATGCCGAACTGAACCGGCAACACCTGACCCTGCATGAGCAACTGGCGCTGGCGATGACTCAACAGCGCGATGACCTGGCGCGCGCGGCGGTCGGCCGGCAGATGGACATCGAGTTGCAACTGCCCTTGTTGGAGTCCAGCTTGGCCGAGTTGGCACAGCAGGAGGCGCAGCACCGGGGCGTGGTCGATGCCTTGCTGGCCAAGCGCCGTGAGATGGAGGCGACCTTGAGCCAGTTTCGGCAAAGCCGCGCTGCCGCAGGGCTGGCCGCCGGCAAATCAGGCAGCGCAGCGAGCTTGGGCGGCTTGGCCAATGTCGAAGCCAGAGTGGCCGACGTCACCGGCGCCTTCGACCGCGTTTATGAGCGACACACCGGCTTGGGCCGCGCGAGCGGTGTGGCTAGCTCGGCCGATCTGACGCAGGCGACGCAATTGCAATCGCTGGAAGATCTGCTGCGGCAGACGCAGATCGATGCCCGGCTGGCTCAGCTCAAGCAGGCGGTCAGCGGAACGGGCGGCGCATGAGCCTGTTCAGCACGCCCGAAAATCTGCCCTTCGGCATTGCCTTCGCCTTGATCGTCGGCATTGCCGTGCTGGAGGGTGTGGGCATGATGCTGGCGCTGAGCCCCAGCAACTGGCTGGACAATCTGCTGCCCGAACTGCACAGCGACTCGGGGCTGGACAAGGTGCTGGGCTGGTTGCACCTCGGCCGGGTGCCCTCCTTGGTGCTGGTCCTGCTGTTCCTGACCGGCTACGCGATGTTCGGCTTCAGCCTGCAACTGGCCAGCCATGGGTTGAGCGGGCATTACCTGCCGGCCTGGCTCGCCGGCCTGGTGGCGGTGCCGGCGGGCTTGGCGACGATGCGCGCTTGCGGCGCCCTGGTGGCCCACATCATCCCGCACGATGAAAGCTCGGCGGTCAGTGAGCTTTCGCTATTAGGTCGCACGGCGGTCATTTATGCTGGCCATGCTCGCGCAGGCTTGGCCGCTCAGGCGCGGGTGCGCGACGAGCATGGCCGCACGCATCATCTGCTGGTCGAGCCCGATCTGCAGGATGAGGTGCTGGAAGAGGGCAGCCAGGTCTTGCTGGTACGCAAGGTGGCGGCGATCTACCGGGGCATTCGCAATCCCCATCCCGGCTTGCTTGGCGAATGAGTAAGAAATAAATCAAACAGTGGAGGAACGAACATCATGGAAAACCTGATCGAATTGGCCAGCATTGCCGGCATCGCGCTCTTGAGCTTGGCGGCCATAGGCCTAATTTTTGCCCGGCTCTACAAACGCTCCACCAAAGAGACCTCGTTTGTGCGCACCGGCCTGGGCGGGCAGAAGGTCATCATGGACGGCGGCGCCATCGTGCTGCCGGTCTTCCATGAGCGCGTGCTGGTGAATATGAATACGCTCAAACTCGAAGTCATGAGGCGTGAGCGCGAGAGTCTGATCACCAAGGACCGTATGCGGGTGGACGTGACGGCGGCCTTCTTCGTGCGCGTCAAGCAGACCGCCGAATCGGTCAGCACGGCGGCTCAGACGCTGGGTACGCGCACGCTTCACCCGGATGCCTTGAAGGCCTTGGTGGAGGATAAGTTCGTTGACTCGCTGCGCGCCACCGCCGCCACCATGACCATCCAGGAGCTGCAGGACAAGCGCCGCGACTTCGTCCAGGCGGTGCAGAATGCCGTCGCCGAGGATCTGGAGAAGAACGGCCTGGAGCTGGAGTCGGTCTCGCTGACCAGCCTGGACCAGACCGACAAGCAGTTCTTCAACCCCAATAATGCCTTCGACGCCGAGGGCCTGACCCGGCTGACCGAGCAGACCGAGGCGCGCCGCAAGCAGCGCAACGACGTCGAGCAAGAAACCGAGATGCAGGTGCGCGCCAAGAACCTCGATGCGCAGCGCCAAAAGCTGACGATTGAGCAGGATCAGGAGTTCGCCACCTTGGCCCAGCAGCGCCAGATCGAGACCGCGCGGGCCGAGCAGGCGGCGCAGATCGCGACCCAGCAGGCCGAGCGAAATCTCGAAGCCGAGGCCGCCAAGATCGGCTCCGAGCGTCAGGTCGGGCAGAAGAAAATCGAGGCCGAGCGCGACATCAAGTCGGCCGAGATCGAGAAGAATCTGGCGGTGCAGACGCGCGAGATCGAGTTGGAGCGCAAGACCGAGATGCTGCGCGCCGAACAGCGCAAGCAGGTCGAGATTGCGCGTCAAGACATGCAGATCGCGATCGCCAACAAGTCCAAGGAGCAATCGGTCGCCGACGCCACCGCCAACCAGGCGCTGGCCGAGGCGGTGAAAGCGGAAGAGGCGGTCAACACCGCGCGCGAGGTGGCGATTGCCGAGCGCCAGAAGAGCATCCAGCTGATCGAGGCATCCAAGGAAGCCGAACAAAGCGCTATTGCCGTCAAGGTCTCGGCATCGGCTGAGAAGGAGGCGGCGATGGACCGCGCCGAGGCCATCACCATCGAAGCCAAGGCCAAGCAGGCGGCCGCGATCGCCGATGCCGAGGGGCGGCGCGCGATCAACGAGGCGCTCAACACCTTGTCTGCCGCGCAGGTCGATCTGCAGGTGCGCACCCTGCTGCTGCAGCAACTGCCGCAAATCATCGAGCAGGCGGTGCGGCCGATGGAGAAGATCGATTCGATCCGCATCTTCCAGGTGGGAGGCATGCCGGGTGGAACGAATGGTTCAAGCAACGGCGGCGCCGAGAGCGGCAACAACACCGCTGGATCAGGCGGCGCGACTTTCCCCGAGCAGGTGATGAACTCGGCGCTGCAATACCAGATCGCCAAGCCCATCGTCGACGCGGTGATGAAGGATGCCGGCCTCAGCAACGAAGGCATCACCGGCATGGCGCATTCGCTGGCGGCGATGTTGGAGCACAAACCCGACGCAAGCTGAACTGGCCGGGGTGCGGGCCCTGGCTTGACGCGAGGAGTGAAACAGGGTCAAGTCTTGCCTTCAGTTGCGGCCAAACCCCATTTTGGGTGTCTGGTCGTGGAGCGTAGGGAAGAGGTCTTGTGCAATGTTCGTAGCGCGTCGCCAGTTTGAGCTTACTTTTGCTGGCTGGCGCTCACTTTTGGGCGGCGCGGTGGGGGCCATCGTCTGCCTGGCCATTGTGTTGACCCTGGGTGTGCTGGCGCTGGCGCCCTTGGGCAGCCGGGCGGTGCAAATAGGCGTTCCGGCGGCGTTTGCTTGTGTGATTGTCAGCGCAGGTCTCTATGCGTTTGTGAGCCGCGGCAGCGATGCAGCGGGTGGCCCGAGTTCGCCGACGGCCTTGATCGTCTCCTTGCTGCTCGGCCAGGTGCTGCACCAAGAGCAGCCCGGCAGCAGCATTGCGGCCCTGGCGCTCGTGCTGGTGGCCTTGAGTGCTGCGGTGCTTGTGATGGGCTTGCTGCAGATGCTGATGGCGGCCTTGCACCTTGGGCGTTTGGCCCGCTTCGTTCCGCAGCCGGTGTTGGCCGGCTTCATGAATGGGGTGGCGCTGTTGGTGGTGCTGGCCCAAGTGCCGGCTCTGCTGGACGTGGCGCCCGAGCTTTGGCCCAAGCATGGCTGGCAGGCCTTGCAGCAAGCGCATGGAGGCGCTTTGTTGCTGGGCTTGGCCACGGCCGGCTTGGTTTGGCTGCTGGCCTGGCAGGCGCCGCGCCTGCCGGCGGCTTTGCTGGGTATGGTGTCGGGGCTGCTGGGCTTTCATCTCGTTGATGCGATATCGCCCGTGTCGGACCTTGGGCCCACGCTAGGGGCACTCGATGCGAGTCATTTTTTGCCGGGCCTGCTGGCCCTGTGGGTCGAGCCGTCCACAACGATTTCCCTCTTGGTCAAATATGCCCGGCCCATAGGCCTAACGGCTGTTCTGCTCGCCTTGGTGGGGAGTCTGGAATCCTTGCTCAATCTGCGCGCTGCCGATCAGTGCAACGGCGAGCATAGTGACGAAAGCCGCGAACTGTGGGCCTTGGGCCTGGCGAACATTGGCGGCGGCATGGTCTGCGCCTTGCCGATCACGCGGTCCAGAAGCCGAGCCACCGCCATTCAGTTGGGCGGAGGCGGCGGGCGCGTCGGTGCGCTGGGCGCCGTGCTTTGCTCTGCCTTGATGGTCGGCATGGTCGGGGACTGGCTGGCCTATTTGCCGCGCGCGGTCTTGGCCGGGGTGATGCTCACCGTGGCCGTCAATTTGGTCGATCGCCGCTCGGTCAGGCAAATCCGCACGCAGTTGCGGGGCGGCCCGGTGAGTCTAGAGAGCTTGCTGGTCATGGGCTTGGTGTGTTTGCTGACCTTGTTGCAAGGGCCGGGTGCGGGGGTATTGCTGGGCCTGCTGCTGTCGGTCTTGCTGTTTTTGCGGGGTTTGAATCGCACGCTCTTGCGCGCCCGCTACACCGCTCAGCAGCGACCGTCGCGGCGGGTCTACCCGCCACAAGTGGAGCAGTTCTTGCGCCCGCTGCGGGCGCATATCCACGCCTTGGAATTGGAAGGTGCGCTCTTTTTTGGCAATGCCGATCGCGTCCATGACGAAGCCAAGCGTTTGCCGCCAGGCCTGCGCTATTTGATCCTTGATGTGCAGCGGGTGGTGTCCATTGATGAGTCAGGCGCAATGGCCTTGCAGCAACTCGGCGCCACCTTGGCGCGGCAGGACTGCCGTCTGCTGCTGGCGGGTGTGGGGCCCGTGAGTGTGCAACGCGCCCAAATCTTGGCGGCTTGGGCGGGGGCTCCGTTCGCAGCAAGCATGGCTCATTGGTATCTGGATATGGATCATGCGCTCGAGTCCGCCGAGCTCCAAATCCTGCAAGCAGATTCGAACCCTCGCCAGCAATTGGGCGGCGCCGTGCCGCTGGCGCAGTGCAGTCTGCTGAGCGATTTGTCCATGGCGCAACAGGCGAGCCTGATTCCGCACCTGCAACAGCTTGAGCTGAAAGCCGGTGAACGACTGTTCAAAGAAGGCGACCCAGGCAATGGTGTCTATGTGCTAACTCGTGGCTCCATCAGCATCGTGAACGGCGGCGGCCAGCGATTTATGAGCTTTTCTGCCGGCACTATGTTGGGTGAGTTGGCGATGTTGGATGGCCAAGGTCGAAGTGCTAACGCCGAGGCAGATCAGGATGCAGAAGTTTTTTTTCTCAGCAAGGATGCGCTGAATAAATTGGCCGCCACCGAGCCGGTTTTGTGCAGCCAGCTCTATCGCAATATGGCACTGCATCTGGCCATGCGTCTGCGCGTGGCCTCCGGCGCCTTGGGCAGCGCTAAGGGCTGAACAAGGCGTGCAGTCAAGAAAATTGCGCTAGCATTGCCCCCGGCCGCCCCTCGGGGCAGGCCACGTCGCTCGGACGGTTCCGGGCGCTAACGTGTGAAATCTACAGCTATGTCTTCTTCCTCCGCTTCCTCGTCGGGCAAGCGCCGCTTTGCGCGCATCGATCGCCTCCCTCCCTACGTCTTCAATATCACTGCCGAGCTCAAGTTGGCGGCACGCCGGCGCGGCGAAGACATCATCGACATGAGCATGGGCAACCCCGATGGGGCGACGCCGGCTCATATCGTCGCCAAGTTGACCGAGGTCGCGCAGCGGCCCGACACCCATGGCTACTCCGCCAGCAAAGGCATCCCGCGCCTGCGCCGCGCGATCTCGCATTGGTACCAAAACCGCTACGGCGTCGACATCAACCCCGACAGCGAGGCCATCGTCACCATCGGCTCCAAGGAGGGGCTGGCGCATCTGATGCTGGCCACGCTGGACCGGGGCGACACGGTCCTGGTGCCCGACCCAAGCTACCCGATTCACATCTACGGCGCGGTGATTGCGGGCGCCGATATCCGCGCGATCCCGGTGGCCTCGGACGTGGACTTCTTTGCCGAGTTGGAGAAAACCATACGTGGCAGCTACCCCAAGCCCAAGATGATGGTGTTCGGCTTCCCGTCGAACCCGACCGCGCAATGCGTGGAGTTGGCCTTCTTCGAGCGCGTCGTGGCGCTGGCCAAAAAGCACGACATCCTGATCGTGCATGACCTCGCCTATGCCGACATTGTGTTCGATGGCTACAAGGCGCCGTCCATCATGCAGGTGCCCGGCGCCAAGGATGTGGCGGTCGAGTTCTTTACGCTGTCCAAGAGCTACAACATGGCCGGCTGGCGGATCGGTTTCATGGTCGGCAACCCGGAGTTGGTGGCGGCGCTGGCGCGCATCAAGAGCTATCACGACTACGGCACCTTCACGCCCTTGCAGGTGGCCGCAATCGCCGCGCTGGAGGGCGATCAAAGCTGTGTCGGTGAAATCACCGCTACCTATCAGCGCCGCCGCGATGTGCTTTACAAGGGCCTGACCGAGGCCGGTTGGGCGGTGGAATGTCCTAAGGCCAGCATGTATATCTGGGCCAAGATCCCATCGCATTACGAGTCATTGGGATCACTGGAGTTTGCGCGTCAGCTTTTGGAGCGTGCCAAGGTCTGCGTCTCGCCGGGTATCGGTTTTGGCGACCAGGGCGACGGCCATGTGCGCTTTGCCTTGATCGAGAACGAAGCGCGCATTCGCCAGGCGGTGCGTGGCATCAAGGCGATGTTCAAGGCCGACGGGCTGCCGGTGGCTTGAATCACATTGCCTGCGATGATGTTCACTTTGCCGGAAACCCAATCTATGTCCAAGTCAATACTGGCCGTGCTGGCCCTGCTCGTTTCATTCGGCGCTGCGGCCGCTACCGCCAAGAAGCCGGCCAAGCCGGCCTCGGCTCCCGCAGCGGCAGCATCCGCGCCTGCTGCTGCCGCCAGTGCCGCTCAGTCGGTGACGACCGCCTCCGGCCTGCGCTACGAGCCGCTCACCGTGGGCAAGGGCCCGCATCCAACGGCCGCCGACAAGGTGCGCGTGCATTACGTCGGCCGCTTCCTGGACGGGCGTGAGTTTGACAGCTCGATCAAACGCGGCGAGCCGGCCGAGTTCCCACTCAACCGCGTCATCAAATGCTGGACCGAGGGCGTGCAGCTGATGCAGGTCGGCGGCAAGGCGCGCCTGTATTGCCCCTCCGCGATCGCTTATGGTGAGCGTGGTGCCGGCGGCGGCGAAATTCCGCCGAACACGCCGCTGGTGTTTGAGGTTGAACTGCTGGCTATCGTGGGGAATTGAGGGTTGGCAGTGAGGAGTGGGTGATTGCGCTTAGCCGGCTGCTGTCATTTTTGACGGGTCAGCTGTGATGGCGGCTTCGTGCCCGGAGCTGACCTGCGAATTCGGCGGGCTTCAAAGAGACAAACCGGCGTCCGCCACACATTGGCATTGCGTCGGTAGACGCGGTTCTACATCGCCCCCACCGGCCACAGCGCCCATAACCTGAGCGGTTGCTTCATACGCCCGGCCTGCGCCTCGGCCTCACCGCCCCAACCCCAGAAATAATCGGCCCGCACCGCACCCACAATGGCGCTGCCGGTGTCCTGCGCCATCGCCAATTTGCGCAAGGGCTGGTTGGACAGCGGCTCGGTCGCGTCCAGCCAGACCGGCGTGCCATAGGGGATGCTGGCACGATCGACCGCGATCGAGCGGCCCGGCGTCAAGGCCACACCTTGGGCGCCGCGCGGCCCGATGGCCGGGTCGGGCAGCGGTTCTTCGCGGAAGAACACATAGCGCGGATTGCTCCACAGCAATTCTTTCGCTAACGCCGGATTGCGGCGCAGCCAGTCGCGGATGCCGGGCCAGGAGGCCTCGCCGGGACGCAGCTCGCCGCGCTCGATCAAGGCCTTGCCGATGGACTGATAGGGATGGTCGTTATGGCCCGCAAAGGCCATGCGCACCCATTGCGTGCGCCCGCTCGCGTCGCTGACGCGCAGGCGGCCCGAACCCTGAATCTGCAAGACCAGCAAATCCAGCGGGTCTTCCAGAAAAGCCAGCTCATGTGCCTTCAGGCGCGCTCGTAGCGCCACATCGGACTCGATCTGCTGACGGGTGAAATAGGGCCGACGCTGCATCAGGTCGGCGGGCGCCGCATGCACCGGCACTTGAAAATTGGCTTGCGGGCGGCGCGTGGCGTCCAGCATCGGCTCGAAATAGCCGGTGATCAGCCCTTGCGCTTCACCTTGATGCGTCTCGACGCGATAGGGGCGCAGATGTTGCATCAGCCAGAGCGAAGTCTGTGCGTCATCGGCGGGCGCGGCGCCGGCTTTGGCTTGGGCGCAGACCTCGGCCCAAGCCTCGGCCGGGCGGGCACAGCCGCGCAGCAGCGCCGGCCATAGCTCGCTGGCGCGGTCAGCGCCCCAACCGGGCAGCTCGCTCCAGTCGGCTTCGACCCAGCGGGCGCGCTCGCGCAGCAGCACGGCACGTTGGCGCGGCGCCTCGTCATGGCGGGTCTCTGTGGGCTTGGCCTCGGGAAGGGGCTGCGGCTGTGGCGTCGTGCTGCAGCCTGCCAACAAGCCACCTAGAATCGCGGCCACCGAAGCGGCCCGCCACCCCGGTCTGGCGTCGCTTGAAATTGAGGTTTTTTTGATGACTTTGCTCTTGTTGGAGGCGCTAGGAGCCTTGGCTATTTTTGTGTTCATCATCTGGTGGACCATGTTTTCCGGCCGCAAGGGTGGTGAGCGAAACCATCGCGATTCAGGAAAAGACTAGCCCCTCCACGTTTCATCGGCCTTGGGTGGCAGCAAAAAGCTGCGTGGTTGCTCGCGTACGCGCCGCCAAATGGCCGAACTGACGCGCGCACGGTCGGCCAAGCGGATGCCGCGTGAACGCAGCGCTACCTTCAGTGCCAGGTAGAAACTGACGCTCAGATTCAAGAATCCGGTCAGCGCGATGCCGGCCACACACCACCAAAAATCCGCCAACCGGAAAATGTCCAGCCCCAAGGCACCGACGGCCGCGGCCAACTGACCGGTCGACAAGGTGACGTGGCGCACGTCCAGCGGCAGGCCGACGAAGTCCAGCAAGACCGGCACCAGCCCCAGCATCATGCCCAGCGAGACATTGGCGGCGACACCCGAAATATTGTCGCGCCACCACTTGGCCCAGCGCTGCGCACGTGCCGCCCCGAGCCGCCCGATGATGGCCGGGTTCCAGGCGATCGCGCTTTCCAGCCGATGCAAGACGAACCAGTTTTCGGCCCAGCCCGCGACGATGCTGCTGGCAAACAAGAGCACGCCGGTGAAGGCCGCAAACAGCGCCGAAGGCCCCAGCAGGGTCAGCGAGTGCAAGACGTAATGGGCAGACTTCTCGCCCACCAGGGGCGCGCCGAAGAGCGCCCAAGCCAGCAGTTGGATGCCCAGCACGATGGGCGCCACGACGGCCAAATTGCCGAGCACGCCGGCGAACTGGGAGCGCAGGAGATTGGCCACCTCGTCGACAAAGCTTTGCAGATCGGCGTCGCGCTCGATGTGCTCGAGCTTTTGCGCCATTGCCGGCGCCGTCATCGCCGGTTGCTTGGTCGCCACCGTCCAGTGCAATAGATGGATGATCAAAAAGCTCATCGCATAGTTGGCGCCGGCCCAGAAGCCGGTCCAGAAAGCGCTCATGCCGATGGCGATGACGCTGAATTTGGCAAAAGTGGTGCCGACGATTATGGCGCCGCCGCCGGCCGCATGCTTGAGCATGCTGGCGTAGTCGGCGCGGTCGCGGGTGATGTAGTGCTCGCCGGTTTCGGCGCTGCGCTCGGCCACCTTGCGCGCCAGCAGCGAGTAATGGCTGGAGAACAATTGCGTGATGCTGCGCCGCTCATGCACGACACGCACCAGGCTGGCCAGCAGGCGCGCCAATTCGCGTTGCGGCTGTTCGGCCACCAGGCAGATCAGCAGGCCTTCGACGCGTTCGATGCGCGCTTGCATCTGCTCCAGCGCGAAGACGATTTCCACCGATACGCCGTAGGCCTCCAGATGCTCGGGGATGCTGGCCGCCGCACGCCGACAGGCTTCGAGCAGCGCGCGCAGGTATTGCAGCGCTTGCGCGGTCTTGACGCCATCGCCGGCACGCAAGGCATCGACCATATCGTCGCAGGCGCTGGCCAGTTGCTCGAACGGTTGGTTGGCGAGCAGTTCGGCACTCATGCGACGACGCAAGGCGGCAGACAGACCTTCGGCTCGGATTGCGCTGACCAAGGTCGTCAGGCCGCTGAACATCGGCGCCTGCCAGTCCTTGGTCTGCGTCTGGCCGACCAGAAGACGGCTCAGCCTTTGCAGCAAGTCATCGTCAAGCGCCAGCAGCCATTGCTCATCGGCCTCATCGGGGAAGAGCAGATCGAACAACTCGGCGAGGTCGGTGGTGTCGGCGGTGCGTGGCAGCAAGTGCTGACGCAAACGATGCAAAAACTCGCCCCATAAGGCGACGCGCGGCGCAAAACCGACGTCGGCAAACAGGCCGATCGCATCGACATCGCGCCAGATGGAATTCAATACCGAAGCGAAGACCCGCGCATGTTCGGGGTTACGCTCCAGCACATTGAGCAGGTGCTTGAGTCTGAGTACCGGCAGCAGCGTGGTGCCGGCACTGGCTTCGTCCCGTTCGGCCGGGTGGCGCAGCCATTCGAGCAGTCGGGCCAGCCAGAGATTGCGCTTGGCAAGAGGGGCACGCGGCTCGGCCGCATTCAGCAATGCGGTCAGGTCCCAGCTAGGCGCCGCCTTGAACAGTCCAAACATCAATGCAGCGCGCCGCTGTCGGCCAGCATGAATTCGGGGATCTCGGTGTAGAAGATCTCGGCCTCTTCGGTCACGCAGAGCAGGCGGCCATGCATGCTGCCTTGCGGCGTCGCGATCTGCGCCCAGCTGCTGTACTGGAACTTCTGACCGGGCGCCAGCAGCGGCTGATGGCCGACCAGGGCCAGGCCATCGACGGTTTGCTCGAAACCGCGCGCGTCGGTGATGTGCCAGTGGCGCGCAATCACTTGAGCGGCAATGTCGCCGGTGTTCTCCAAAGTGATCTGGTAGCTGAAGGCGTGCACGCCTTGCTGTGCGTCGGTCTGCTCGGGCAGAACTTGCACGAGCACCGTGCATTTGATTTGCGGATTAGCCATGGCGCGATTCTAGGCGCGCCAGCCTGGGCCGCTATGCTGCGGGGCTTTCCCGATTGTTTCGTTTTCAAGTCTTCATCCAGATGCCGCCATGAGTTCAACTCAACCCCTGTTCTTGCCGCCCGATGGCCAGCCGCGTTGCCTGTGGTGCGCCGCCGCAGCCGGTGACGCCGGCTATTTGCACTATCACGACACCGAGTGGGGCTTCCCGGTCGCCGACGATAGGCGTTTGTTCGAGAAGCTATGCCTGGAGGGCTTTCAATCCGGCCTGTCCTGGCGCACGATCTTGAACAAGCGGGAAGCCTTTCGGAGCGCCTTTGCAAACTTCGAGATCGAGCAGATGGCGCGCTTCGGCGCCGCCGAGATTGAGCGTTTGCTGCAGGATGCAGGCATCGTCCGGCATCGCGGCAAGATCGAGGCCGTCATCAACAATGCCCAGCGTTGCCTTGAGTTGGTGGCCGAGCAGGGCAGTTTGGCGCGCTACATCTGGCAGTTTGAGCCCCAGGCCTTGGCCGCGCCGGTGATCGCGACCGAGACCGAGGCCTCGCGTGCGCTGTCCAAGGACTTGAAAAAACGCGGCTGGAAGTTCGTCGGCCCGACCACCATGTATGCGTTCATTCAATCGATGGGGCTGCTCAATGACCACAGCCTGGGTTGTGTGACCCGAGCCCGGGTTGAGGCCGCACGGCGCGCTTTTAAATCGCCGGCCTCCTAGAATCACGCCTTGCCCGAACTTATTGGACCGTCCGTCATGAGCAATACCCGC
Organism: Roseateles oligotrophus; assembly: GCF_025717515.1. Classification (GTDB taxonomy): domain Bacteria; phylum Pseudomonadota; class Gammaproteobacteria; order Burkholderiales; family Burkholderiaceae_C; genus Paucibacter_A; species Paucibacter_A oligotrophus. Next base: position 423,840 of record NZ_JAJIRN010000004.1, on the reverse strand, counting down.
CCAGATTTCTGCATCGCCCCCAGCCTCCTGTCCGCCGACTTTGCCCGCCTGGGCGAGGAGGTTCGCCATGTGCTGGCGGCCGGCGCCGACTGGATTCACTTCGATGTGATGGACAACCATTACGTGCCCAATCTGACCTTCGGACCGATGATTTGCGAGGCCTTGCGCAAGCATTCGGTCAAGCCCGACGGCACGCCCGCGATGATCGATGTGCACCTGATGGTCGAGCCGGTGGACGCGCTGGCCGTCGCCTTTGCCAAGGCCGGCGCCGACATGATCACCTTCCACCCCGACGCGTCCAAGCATGTGGACCGCACGCTGCAGCTGATCAAGGCCGAGGGCAAGCAGGCCGGTCTGGTGTTCAACCCGGCCGAGCCGCTGGATGTGCTGGAGTGGGTGATAGACAAGGTCGACATGATTCTGATCATGAGCGTCAACCCCGGTTTTGGTGGCCAGAGCTTTTTGCCGAGTGCCTTGAAGAAGCTCGAGAAGGCGCGCCGCATCATTGAGCAAAGCGGCCGCAACATTCGCCTGGAGATCGACGGCGGCGTCAAGATCGACAATATCCGCCAGATCGCCGATGCCGGCGCCGACACCTTTGTGGCCGGCTCGGCCATCTTCGGCAAGCCCGACTACAAGGCCGTCATTGACGCGATGCGCGCCGAGCTGGCGCGCTGAAATCGTGCCGGCAGTCCTGTTCGTCTGCACGGCCAATATCTGCCGCTCGCCGATGGCCGAGGCGCTGTTGAAGGCGCGCCGGGCCGGCTTCGGGCCGGCGGCTGAGCTGGCATTCAAGCAAGTGGCATCGGCCGGCGCACGCGCGGGCCCGCGCGGCGAGCCCATCGACGCGCGCGCCGCTGCGGCGCTGCAACGGGCGAGCCTGGCGGTCGAAAAGAAATGGCGCTCCCAGCGTGTCATGCCCGAACAGTTCGAGCGTTATGACCTGATCCTCGCGATGGAGGCCGACAACCTGAAGGTCTTGCGCGCGCAATGCCCGCCCGAGCTGCAGTCGCGCCTGAAATTGGTTTTGGACTTTGTGCCCGGCATGGAGGGGCAGGATGTGCCCGACCCTTATTTCGGCCCGGCGGCGGGCTTTGACCATGTGCTGGCGCTGCTGGAGCGCGGCGTGGCGGGCTTGGCGCAGGCCTGGCGTGACGGGCGGCTGATCTCGCGTTGATTGCACCCGGATCAGGGCGCGCTTGCTTCCTGCCCGAACATGTTCAAGGTCGCCTTGTCGCCATAGAGTGACTCATAGTGCAGCGTGAGCTGTAGCCTGGACAGCAGCAGCTTCAATTGCTCCGACGTTTTGGCGCAGCGCTTGTCGAGCGACCTCAGCACTTGCTGGCGCTGGTTGACGCGGTAGAAATGCTCCAGGCTGCCGGTGCCATAGCAATCCGCCGGTTCACCCAAGGCCTTCAGCGCTTCGTCCAGACCTTTAAGCGCCTTGCCGTCGACCCGGTAGTCGACGCGCACCACCTTGGCCGGGCCGAGGCCGCTATTGAGCACATAGCTCTCCCATCTGCCGTCGGGGTCGGTGTTGATCTCTTCGTCCAGAATCGGCTGCACCATCAAACGATTGTGCTTTTGGATCGTGTAGCCCTGCCAGAGCGAGGTGCCCAAGGCGCAGACCGCGATGATCATCGTGCGGGCTCGAATCGCCGAGATCGTGGCCCAGCGATGGCCGCTGCGTGCGCTTGGCTTAGGGACTGTGTTTTGCATTCGTTGACTCTCACCAGGCCCACAGGGCCAGCGCAAACAATTGATGGGCGGCAAACCAGGCGCTCAAGACCAAGGCCGCCAAGGACGCCAACAGGCAGCGCCACTTGGCCACGCTTGCGCTCTCCTGCTTCCAGGTCCTCAAGCTGACAAACATGCCGGCAATTGCGAACAGCGGGAAGGCCGTGGTGGCCAGCAGTATGCCTATGGTTTGCCAATTGAGCTGGCCCATGATGGCAAAATTCAAGCTCAGCGCACAGGCTAGGCCGCCGATCAGGCTCAGCAGCGCCAAGCTTGGCAGGCGTCGCAGCCAAGGGTTTTGCAGCGCTTTGCGGCGGCCGAAGGGCGCGCTCAACAGCAAGGCCAGGGACAGCAGCACGCTGGCCATCGGCAGCAGCGCAGAGGCGGTGGACACCTTGAACATGTGGCGCCCGTCCATTTGTATGCCGGTGGTCTTGCCGGCGCTGTCGCGCAACACCACGCTGGCCACGACATCGCCGTCATCGGCTTCGGCGAGCAGGTCCTTGCCATGGTGTTTGAAGCTGGCGTTAGGGCCCAGGCCCGGCAAGATCGGGCTCATCAACAAGCTGTCGCCCTTGACGGTGATATGGCCGACGTTCATCAACACTTCGATCAGCCCGAACAGTTCGGTGCGACCCGGCGCCGTGCGGTACCAACCCTCCAACTCGGCGTCGATCGCTTGGGTCGTGACGGCGGGCCGCTGCCAATGGCTCTGCCCGATCACGTAGGCCGTCAAGGCCTCGACCAATTTGCGTTTGGGCATGTCGCTATTGATCAGCAACACAAAGCCCATCCCTTGCTCGGGGTGGAACATCAGAACCGCGCTCTGGCCGGGCACGGCGCCGGTGTGGCCCTGCCAGCGCACGCCATCGATGATCAGGTGGGTGAGGCCCAGGCCATAACCATGAGTCAGGCCGGCCCTGGCGCCATCGGTGGCTTGCGCGGTTTTCATCAAGCGCACGCTTTCGGGCTTCAGAACGCCAGGGCTGGAGGCGCCGTCGCTCAGCGCGAAGCGGCCGAGCTTGGCCAAATCGGCGGCGTTGCACCAGAGTGCCCCATCGGCTTGAGTGCGGGCGAAGTCGTTGCCGGTGGACCTCATCTCGGCGCCGCTATGGCCGTCGGCATGGTCGAGCTTTTCGGCCATGGAGGTCAGCGCCAGGCTGTCGTTCATGCCGAGTGGTTTGAGCACCTGGCGGGTGATGATGTCGTCCCAGGGCTGTTTGTAATGAGCCTCAAGGATGGCGCCGAGCACCACATAGCCCGGATTGGAGTAGCTGTGATGGTGACCTGGCCGCCAGCGCGCGACCAGCGCTTCGTTTTGACGCTGGGAGGTTTGCAGGTGCTGACCGCGAACCTCGGTGTCGCTGTGGAAACCCTTGGGGTGCTCGTCCTCGAAGCCCGCGGAATGGCTCAGCAGATGAATCACGCGCACCGGGTCGCTGCTGTCGTAGGGGTTCTTGATCGGCAGCGTCGGCAGCAATTCAGCGACCGGCGTTTGCAGGTCGAACTGGCCTTGCTCGATCAGTTGCATCACCGCGATCGCGGTGACCGTCTTGGTGATGGAGCCGATGCGGAACAAGGTCTTGTCGCTGACCTTGGCCTGGGTCTTTTGATTGCCGACGCCGAGTTGGCCGGTCAGCAGGGTTTCCTTCAGGTCAAAGACCGCGTAGCTGGCGCCGGGCAGCGTCTTTTCCTTCAGCAGACTGGCGAGTCGTTGCTGCAGTTCGACCGGCGTCTTGGCTGCCGGGGGTTTGGTGGGTACGGCCTCTGTGGCGGCGAGCGCGCCGGCGCAAAGCAGGGCGAGCTGAAGGCTCAGTATCAGGCGTTTGAAATGGCGTTGCATCTTCTTGTCGGGCGCTGGACTCGCCTCTGGGCTTCAAAGCATGCAGTTTGCAAGCGGCTGGAGGGCAGGTCAAACCACTTGCGACAGGCTGCATGGCGGCGCTGCCCGGCCGCAAATTGCCCGCCCACATGCCGGTGCCGATGTCACAACGCAGAGGTGATCACCGCGGCGTCGGCCGGGCCGAAGGCGCCCAGGCGGTAGTTGCCCGCTTGCTGCAACTGCAACTGCGCACCGCGCGGCAAGAAGATGTCATCGAGGTGGCCGTCCCGAGTCAGCCATAGGCAGCCTTGGCTGACCTGCACAAGCAAGCGCTGGCCCGGCCGCAGCTTGAGCAATTGGCTGGCGGCGGAGGCCGGCAACTCGAGTTGCTGGCGCTGTGAACCCGGCAGCGCGGTGATTTCGGTTCGGGTGATTGTGCTGTCCATGGGTCGAACTTTGCGGCCAGCGCGTGCTCGCCGCCAGCCACAGGGTCAAGCCAATCTGTACCGTACAGGTCTGGTGAATGCTTGGTCTGTATGGTTCGGCTTGGTGGCCATCTGTACTGCCTGAAAAGCCGCAGGCTGGTACAGAATGGCGCATGGATGAGGCTTCTAACAGCGGACCGCTCTATCTGCAAATCGCCGAGCGATTGGCGCGGGCGATCCGTGCCGGTACCTTGAAGCGCGGCGAACGCCTGCCCTCGGTGCGCGAGTTGGCGTCGCAGCAATCGGTATCGGCGTCGACCGCGGTGCAGGCGCTGCGTTGGCTGGAGGACGCCCGGCTGATCGAAGCCCGGCCGAGATCGGGCTACTTCGTGGCCGCCCGCCCGGCCTTGTTGCCGGAGCCTCAATCTTCCCGCCCGGGCGCGCGCTCGCGGGTGGTGCAGCTGGACGAGCTCGGGCAGGAGGTGCTGCGTCAGTCGGTGGAGCCGGGCCTGATCTCGTTTGGGGCGGCTTGTCCCGAGCCCGATCTGTTTGACCAGGACCGCGTGCGCCGGGCGCTCACCCGGGTGGTGCAGCGTCACCGCGATCTGCTCTGCACCTACCCGCTCGGGCCGGGGCGAGAGGAGCTGCGCCGTGCGGTGGCCCGTTACGCGCTTGGGCTGGGTTGCGAGTTGCAGCCCGACGATGTGCTGATCACCAGCAGCTGCATGGAAGCGATCACGCTCTGCCTGAAGGCGGTCACCAAGCCCGGTGATGTGGTGGCTTTGGAGTCACCGACCTACTTTGGTTTTCTGGAAATTCTGCAAAGCCTGCACCTGCGCGCCTTGGAGATTCCGACCCATCCGCGCCACGGCATGTCGCTCGATGCCTTGCAACTCGCGCTGGAAACTCAGCCGGTCAAGGCGGTGCTGGTGGTGCCGACCTTGTCCAACCCCATGGGCTCTTGCATGGCGGTGGCCGAGCGCAAGCGGCTGGCGCAGATGGTGCTGCGGCACGATGTGGCCTTGATCGAAGACGTGATCTACAACGACCTGGCCGAGCAAGAGGACAAGCGGCGTGCCGTGCGCTCGTTTGACAGCAGCGGCCATGTGATGATTTGCGGCTCGTTCAGCAAGACGATGGCGCCTGGCCTGCGTTTGGGTTGGGTGGATGGTGGCCGCTGGGCGCAGGCCTTGCACAAGATCCAATCGGTGCAATCGGGCGCGCAGACCGCCGTGGTGGAGCTGGCCCTGGCGGACCTGCTGAATCAGGCCGGCGCGGCGGCTGCGCTGCGCCAGTTGCGTGCCACGCTGGCGCGGCGCGTCGACGAAGCACGCAGCCTGATTGCCGACAGCTTCCCCAAAGGCACGCGCGTCAGCGACCCGGGTGGGGGCTTCATCCTTTGGGTGGAACTGCCGGGGGGCTTGGACGCGGTGGCCTTGTACGAGGCCTGCCTGGCGGAGAATATTTGCGTCGCGCCCGGCTCGATGTTCAGCGCGAGCCCGCGCTTTCGGCACTGCATCAGGCTGGGTGTGGGCGGGCGTTGGGGGCCGGAGCACCCCCAAGCGCTGCGCCGCATCGGGGCCTTGGCCGCTCAGCTGCTGGACGCGGCCCTGATCAAGCGAGCGGCCTGATTAGCCGGCCTGCGGCGCCTCCACCACCACCACCCGTTGGTCCGGCCCTTTGCCACTGAAGCGGTCCAGCGCCAGATAGATCACCGGCGTGATGTAGAGCGTCACCGCCTGTGACAGGATCAAACCGCCGGCCACCGCCAGACCCAAGGGTTGGCGCAACTCGGCCCCCGCGCCCAGGCCGAGCGCAATCGGCAGCGCCCCCATCAGCGCGGCCAAGGTTGTCATCATGATGGGACGAAAGCGCAGGATGCAGGCCGCGCGGATCGCCTCAGCTGGTTTCATGCCGCCCATGCGCTGCGCGTCGAGCGCGAAGTCGATCATCATGATGGCGTTCTTCTTGACGATGCCGATCAGCATCAGGATGCCGATGGTGGCGATCAGCGTCAGGTCCATGCCGAACAGTTGCAGCGTTATCAAGGCGCCGACGGCCGCCGAGGGCAGGCCGGCCAAGATCGTCAGCGGGTGGATGAAACTCTCGTACAGCACGCCCAGCAGCACATAGATCACCGCGATCGCCAGCCCAATCAGCAAGAGCTGACCCCCTTGCGAGTCCTGGAATACGGCGGCGTCGCCGCCATAGCTGGTGATGATGCTGCTGGGCATTTGTAGCGCCTTCACATAAGCGTCCAGCTTGGCGGTGGCGTCGCCCAGCGGCACATCGGCCGCCAGGTTGAAGGCCACCGTGACCGCCTGCAACTGGCCCTGGTGATTGATCGAGGTGGGCCCCAGGCCGCGTTCGACGGTGGCAAATGCGCTCAGCGGCACCAGCGCACCGCCCTTGCCGCGCAGATGGATCTTGGCCAGCGCCTGCTCGTTCTGGCGCTCATCGTCGCGCGCCTCCATGATCACCTGGTAGGTGTTGCTCTCGGCATAAATGCTGGACACCTGCCGGTCACCGAAGGCGTTGTACAAAGCGCTGCGCAGGTCTTGCATCTGCACGCCAAGTGCTGCCGCACGCTCGCGGTCGATGATCAGATTGGCCTGCAGGCCCTTCAGTTGCGAGTCACTGGTGACGTCGCGAAACAGCGGGTCGGCGCGCAGCTTTTCTTGCAGCTTGGACGCCCAGACACCAAGCTCCCCGCCGGCCACCGATTGCAGCGTGTATTGGTAGCGGCTCTTGCTTTGGCGCCCGCCCAGTTGCAGGTTTTGCACCGGCCGCAAATAGACCGCCAGACCCGGCACCACGCGCAGCTGCTTGCGCAGGCTTTCCAGCACTTCTTTCATCGGCGGGCGTTCGCCGCGCGGCTTCAAATTGATGAACATGCGGCCGGTGTTGCCGGCGTTGCCGCCGCCACCGCCGCCCGCGCCCACGGCCGCCGCCACGCTGGCCACGGCCGGGTGGTCTTTGACGATCGCGGCGGCGCGTTCTTGCAAGACCGTCATCGCGTTGAAGGAGATGTCCTCCGCCGCCTCGGTGCTGGCCTGGATTTGCCCGATGTCTTCCTCCGGGAAAAAGCCCTTGGGAATGGCGTGATAGAACCAGGCGCTGGCCACAAAGGTCAACAAAGCCAGCGCTAACACCCAATTGCGGTGGCGCAGGGCCAGGTCGAGGCTGCGCGTGTAGCCGCCCAGCAGCGCATTGAAGCCGCGCTCAAAGCGCCGCCCCAAGGCGCCTTCCTGATGCGCCGCGTGGGGGCGCAAAAAGCGGCTGCACAACATCGGCACCAGGCTCAGCGACACGCCGGCCGAGACCAGAATGGCCAGCGACACCACCACCGCGAACTCATGGAAAAGCAGGCCGATCACGCCCGGCATGAAGAAGATCGGGATCAGCACCGCGACCAGCGAGATCGAGATCGACACGATGGTGAAAGCCATCTCGCGCGCGCCGCGCACGGCGGCCGAAAACGGGTCCATACCGTCCTCGATATGGCGGTGGATGTTCTCCAGCATCACGATCGCGTCGTCGACCACCAGGCCCACGGCCAGCGTGATGCCGAGCAGCGAGATATTGTTCAAGCTGTAACCCAGCGCGAACAAGATCGTCACGGCGCCGATCAGCGAGATCGGCAGCGACAGCGTCGGGATCAGCGTCGCCACCGCTCGCCGCAAGAAGATGAAGATCACCAGCACCACCAGCGCGACGGTCAGCGCCAGGGTGAAATAGACGTCGTGCAGCGACTCGCGCACCGACACCGAGCGGTCATTCAGCGTGCTCATTTGCACCGAGGCGGGCAACTGCGCGGCGAAGCGCGGCAGCATCGCCTTCACCGCATCGACCACCTTGACGGTGTTGGCGTCCGGCTGGCGCTGCACGGCCAGCACGATGGAGCGCTCGCCATTGAAACTGGAGAAGGATTTGACGGTCTCAAAACTGTCCTGCAGTTCGGCCACGTCGCGCAAGAACACCGGCGCGCCATTGCGGCTGGCCACCACGATGGCGCCAAATTCCTTGGCATTGCGCAGCTGCTTATTGGCCTGGATGGTCAGCGTCTGGCGATGGCCGTCCAAGACGCCGACCGGCGTGTTGGCATTGGCGCTGCGGATGGCCGCTTGCAGTTCTTCCAGCGTGATATTGCGCTGGCTGAGTAAATCGTTACTGACCTTGACCCGCACCGCATAGCGTTTTTGACCATAGATCGAAACCTGCGCCACGCCGTCTATGGTTGACAGGCTGGGCGTCAGCAGGTTCTCGGCAAAGTCGTTCAAGTCCGATAGATTGATGGACGGCGAGGTCAGTGCCACCAGCAAGACCGGCGCATCCGCCGGGTTGACCTTGCGGTAGCTGGGTGGGCTGTTCATTTCGGACGGCAGCGCCCGCAGCGCGCGGAACAGCGCGGCTTGCACGTCGACCGCGGCCGCATCGATATTGCGAGAGGACTCGAACTCCAGGGTCAGCGAGGTGCTGCCCAGGATGCTGGAGGACGAGATGCTGGCCAGGCCGGCGATGGTGGAGAACTGCTTCTCCAGCGGCAGCGCCACCGAGGCGGCCATGGTCTCCGGCGAGGCGCCCGGCAAGGCGGCCTGCACATTGATGACCGGCGTGTTGTAAGACGGCAAGGCCGCCACCGGAATCTTGCTCCAAGCGGCCAGACCCGCGATCACCAAGGCCAGATTGAGCAGCACGGTCATCACCGGCCGGCGGATGAAGAGCTCGGTCAGACTCATGGCGCCACCTGACTCAAGCATTGCATCGGATGCTTGCCCCGACTCATGCGCCAACTCTCGATGCCGATGATGCCGATGATGCAACTGAAGCCGGGCGTTTTGGCGCGGCCGGATTGAGCGCCGCGGGCTGCGCCTTCACTGGCGTGCCGGGGCGCAGATTCTGTTTGCCGTCCAGCACCACTTTTGCGCCGGCATTGATGCCGTCCACCACCACCATCTCGCCGAAGCTGTGGCGGATTTGGACCGGCTTGGGCTGGGCCAATTGCTCGGCATCGATCACATAGACCGAGCGCTCGTTGCCGCGCTGAATGATGGCCGCTTGCGGTATCACCACCGCCTCCTTGAGGCTGCCCAGTTGCAGGCGCAGGCGCACATATTGGCCGGGCCAGAGCAGCTCTTGTTCGTTATTGAACTCGGCGCGGACCTTGATCGTGCCGGTCGTACTGTCGACCAGGTTGTCGACAAAAGTGACCCGGCCCAGCGCCTTGGTTTCGGCCTTGGTTTCGGCTTTGGCGCGCCGCTCGCCTGCCAGCAAGACCTCCGCGTTCAAGCCTTGCGGCTTGGCGCCACGGGTCGCTTGCAGCAGCGCCGCCAACTGCGTCTCGGGCAGCACAAAGCCGACCGCGACGGGGTTAATTTGCGCAATGCTGACCAGCGGCGGCGCGCTTGAATTGGCCTGCACCAGGCTGCCGGCCACCACATTGACCGTGCCGGCCCGACCGTTCATTGGCGCGTGAATTTCGTTGTAGGTCAGCGCCACCTGCGCCGACTGCAGCGCAGCCTCGTCGGCCTGGATCAGCGCCCGTTGGGCTTCCAGGTTGGACAAGGCGGTGTCCAGCGCGCTTTGCGCGACGAAGTTCTGTGCGCGCAGATCCACCGCGCGCTGATGTTGGCGCTGCAGATCGGCCAGGCTGGCCCGGTCGCGTGCGAGCTGGGCGCGGGCCTTGTCGAAATTGGCGCGGTCGGCGCGCTCGTCAAAGCGAAACAGCAAGTCGCCCTTGCGCACCGTTTGACCATCTTTGATCAAGACTTCCTTGACCGTGTTGGTGGTCTGCGCGCGCAGCTCGACCTGCTTCAGCGCCGTCACCGTGCCGCTGGCTTCCAGCATCAGGGGCACGTCTTGCAGCAAGGCGGTGAAAACGCTGACGCTTTGCGGGCCGCCAGCCTTGGCCGGGCCGCTGCCGGGCTTGCCGAGGGGTTGGCCTTGTTTCCAAGTCCACCAGGCCGCTCCAGCGGTGGCAATCATGGCGACAGTGATCAGGGCCAGGACGGACTTGCGTTGCATGGAGTCAACTTTCTTGTTTGAAAGGCCGGGGAAATGTCCGGGGGCCGCACCCCTTCGCAGGCTGAATCAAGCCTCAGGCTTGCTTCAGTCCGGCTCAGGCTTTCTTCAAAAACTCCGACTTCAGCATCAGGCTGACACCGTCGATCTTGCAATCTACGTCATGGTCGCCATCAACCAGCCTGATGCCCTTGGCCTTGGCGCCTTTTTTGAGGGTGATGGACGAGCCCTTGACCTTCAGATCCTTGACCAAGATGACCGAGTCGCCGTCGACCAGTACCTGGCCGTTGGCATCGCGCACGACCTTGCTGCCTTCATCGGCCGGGCTGGCCTCGACGGCATCGCCCCATTCATGGCCGCAATCGGGGCAGATATTCATTTCGCCGTCCCGATAGGTGTTCTCAAGAGTGCAAACAGGACAGGCAGCAGGGTTGGACATGATGGTGGGTTCGGGGCAGGGTACGGGGCGTCTAATATAAGCGAGGCGGCGGCGGTCAAGCCGAGCCGAGCCATGCCCTTTGGCATGGGTTCGCCACTGGCGCCATACTTCGGCTGGCCAAAACTTATTCACCTAACCCGGATCACCACCATGACGCTGACGATGAAGATGAGCAAACATTGGACCTTGGGCCTCGCGGCGGCCTGTGCCGCCCTGATGGCAGCTGCGCCGGTGCAGGCGGACGATGCCTTGAAGGCGGCAATTGCCAGCCCTCATCGCACCCCTGCCTATGTGCTTCGCGACGCCGCGCGCCACCCTTACGAGACCTTGACCTTCTTTGGCATCAAGCCGAATTACACCGTGGTTGAGTTGTCACCCGGCGGTGGTTGGTATACCGAGATCCTGGCGCCCTATCTGCGCGACAAAGGTCAGCTGATTCTGGCCGGCGATGACCCCGCGTCCGAGATTGCCTATTTCCAGCGCAGTGCGGCCAGGATGAAGGACAAGCTGGCCGCCCTGCCGGCCGTTTATGACCGCGCCCAAGTCACGGTGTTCTCGGCCGGTGGATCCAAGCTGGACTACGCAAAACCCGGCTCGGCAGATCTGGTGCTGACCTTTCGCAATGTCCACAACTGGATAGGCGCCGGAGAAGAAAAGACCCAAGCGGTATTCAAGAGCGCCTTCACGGCACTCAAGCCGGGCGGCACATTTGGTGTCGTCGAGCATCGCCGGCCGGCCTCGGTCAAGCAGGATGAAAAGGCCGAGAGCGGTTATGTGCATCAGGCCTATGTGATCCGCATGGCCGAGAACGCTGGCTTCAAGCTGGCCGCCAGCTCCGAGGTCAACGCCAATCCCAAGGACACGGCCGACCATGAGGGCGGCGTTTGGTCGCTGCCGCCTACTTATGGGTTGAAGGACAAGGACCGTGCAAAGTTCGAGGCCATCGGTGAGAGCGACCGGATGACGCTGAAGTTCGTCAAACCTTGAGTTTGCACGGATGACAAGGGCAATTGCGGCGCGCCGGCTGGCCTTCATCGGAGCCGGCCGACTGGGTCAGACCTTGGCTCGCGCGTGCGCTGCCCGAGGCTTGGCGGTGGTGGCGGTGGCCAGCCGCAGCCCGGTCGCGGCCGAGCAATTGGCCGCGCAATTGCCCGGCTGTCGGGCGCTGAGTGCGGCCGAGGCGGCGGCGGCGGCGGATTTGGTTTTTCTGTCGGTGCCGGACGACGCGATCGCCAGCTTGGCCGCTTCGCTGCCTTGGTCGGCCGGCCAAGCTCTTGTGCATTGCAGCGGCGCCACCGAACTGACGACGCTGCATACGGCGGCGGCGGTCGGCGCACAAGTCGGCGGATTTCATCCCTTGCAGATTTTTTCCGACCCGACAAGGGCCTTGGCCTTGCTGGCCGGCAGTGCGGTGGCGATCGAGGTTGGCGCCGAGTCTGAGGCCTTGTCGGCCGACTTGCATGACTTGGCGCGGCTCCTGCAAATGAATCCCCTGCAGTTGCAGCCCGGCACCAGGGCTGCGTATCACGGCGCCGCCAGTTTCGCGGCGAGTTTTCTGCTCTCGATGTTGGACGAGGCGGCGCAAGTCTGGTCGCAGATAGGCTTGCCGCCCGAGGCGGCGCTGCAGGCCTTGTTGCCCTTGGCGCGCGGCACCTTGGATGCGGCAGCGGCGCGTGGGCTCGCTGGCGCCTTGTCGGGCCCCATTTCGCGCGGCGATAGGGGTGTGGTGGCCGCTCACTTGCAGGCCTTCGACGGGCTGGGGCGCGAGCATGGCGACATCTACCGCGAACTGGCGCGTCGGCAATTGAGGCTGGCGCAAGCCAGCGGCCGCTTGGATGAGGGCGCCTTGCTGGCTCTGGCCCGCTTGCTAAATACCTAGCGTTCAAGTTCATGCGGCTTTTAGAATCAACGTTATGAATCTTGACCAGGCTACGCTTTACCTTGTGGTTACGGTGGTTGGCCTGTTGATGGCGTTTTGGGTTTGTTTCATGGCTTGGGGGCAGCCCTTGGGCCATGCTCTTTGGGCTTGGGCATTGGCCTTGTTGGCCTATACGGCGAGCCATGTGTTTTTCGGCCTGCAAGATTTTTTGCCGCCGCAGGTGTTCCTGATTGGCGGCAGTACGGCCTATGCGGTCGCCTTGGTGCTGATGCTGCAGGCCGTGCGGCGCTTTCAAGGGGTGGCCCAGAACGGGCGCTGGTACCTGGCGCCTTTGCTGCTCGTGCCGCTGCTGTACGCCTTGTTGGCTCAGTACAGCACGGTTCGGGTGGTCTGTTCGTCTTTGATCTACGCATGGCAGATCGGCTTGATTCTGGCGGCACTGCTGGACCCTAGCCAGCCCCGGCATGGCCGAGGCCGCTACATTTTGTTGGGTGCTTTTGGCACCTTGTTGCTGACGCTGTTGGCGCGGGCCGCTTTGGCGTTATTGGGCTTGCTTGATACCCAGACGCTTGCGGCCAGCGGCCGCGGCTTGGGGCCGGTGTTCTTGATTTCCTTGTGCGCGGTACTGAGCATCACGCTTGGCTTTGTCTACATGACGATGGAGCGCGCCGAGCAGCGCAACTTCGAGTTGGCGATGAAGGATATGTTGACCGGGCTGGCGAATCGCCGCGCCATCGGCGACCAATTGCTGATGACCGTGGCGCGCGCGCAGCGTCAAGGCCAATACTTGAGCGTGCTGATGCTTGACGTTGATCACTTCAAGCGTGTCAATGACAACTTCGGTCATCAAGCCGGTGATGTGGTGCTGAGTAGCGTGGCGCAGACCCTGCAGAGTCGACTGCGGGCGCAGGATCAAATCGGGCGATTCGGTGGTGAAGAGTTCTTGGCGATCTTGCCTGATACCAGCCTGGAGGGCGCGCAGGTGTTGGCCGAGGCGCTGCGTGCGGCGGTGGAGGCAACGCCGATTCAATGGGGCGTGCACAGCATCGCGATCACGATCAGCATCGGCGTGCGCGGTGGCGCCATCACCGGAGCCGATACCGCCGATGGCTTGGTGGCAGCCGCCGATGCCGCGCTCTACCGTGCCAAGCAAGGGGGGCGCAACCGCGTTGAAGTGGCGCAAGCCGCGGCTTCGGCCGGCCCGGATCTGCCTCCATCCACGGAACGTATCAGCAAGGCCTGAGCATTATGTTTACTGTCTACGGCCTGAACGGGCGTATTTTCAGTGGCCGATTGGAAGGGCTGCGCGAGCTGGGTGCGGTGCAGTCCGTGGCCCGAGTGAGGGCGGTCGAGGCCACCACGCGGCGGGGCGAACAGTTTTCGCCGGATGTGATTCTGGCCGGGCCCGCGCCCGACACTACCTTGGCCGCGCTGGGTGGCGCCGAACCGCAACCGCGCGACGCCTTGGCTGCCTACGCGCAGGCCCAGGCGCTCACCACCAATGCCGGTGCCGAGCGGCAGGTCTTGAGCCTGGTCGAGCAATTGATGAGCCTGGACCTGCACACGGTGCCGCTCGCTTCGACGCTGGCCCAAGGCTTGGCCATACTCGGCCAGGCCCGCGTCGGGCAGGCGCCGGTGGTCAATGAGCGGGGGCGTTTGGTCGGGCTGCTGCTGCGGGCGGACCTATTGCCGGGGCCGGCTAACTTCGAGGATGCGCAGGCTTGGGCCGCATGGCTGGCGCGCCCGGTGGCCGAAGTGATGTGGAGCCCGGTGCCGGCGGCGCGGCCCGATACGCCGATTCGAGAAGTGGCGCAAGCCTTGCTGGACCTGCGTTTGCCGGGTCTGCCGGTGGTCGATGACCGGGGCGACATGCTGGGCTTCTTGTCCCGCACCGACATCCTGCGCGCCTTGACCCGCGAGGCGCCGCTGAATCTCTGGAGTTAGTTCCAGTTCAGCGGGTTGATGCGGTAGTAGTCGCGCAGCAAGCCGTAGAGTGCCGGGTGCTGCTGGGCCAGATCCAGCGGCCGCTCAAAGAAGAGCTCGCTGCTGACGGCAAAAAACTCTGCCGGATCGGTGGCGCCGTAGGCGTCAATCAGGCCTGCTTCGCCCATTGCCAGCCGAGCCCGCAAGGCGTCGTATTCGTTTTGCATCACCGTCGACCATTGCCGGTAGGCCTGTTTGCTGGCCAGCTGCGGCGCGCCATTGGCATGGCCTTTGGCCTGATCGAGTTGGTGGGCGAATTCATGAATCACGACGTTATGACCATCCTCCGGGTCGGCCGCGCCGGCCTGCACATCGCTCCAGGACAGCAAGACCTGACCCTGCACCCAGCTCTCGCCGGCCAGCGCACGGCGCTGCTCCATCTGCACACCGCCCGCTTGATTGACCGGCCGGTCCACCACAAAGGCGCCGGGGTAGAGCAGGATCTGCTTGAGCTGCGGGTAGTAACCGCGCCTGGCGCCCAAGAGCGGCAGGCAGGCCTGCGCTGCGATGCTGACGCGCATCTCGTCCGTCACGGTCAGGCCGCCGCAACCCAGAATCGGCTTCTCGGCCAGAAAGACTTGGATGTCCTGCTTCAGCCGCAGCTGCAGGTCGGCCGGCAGGCGCTGCACCAAGGGCACACGGCGCCGCAGAATGCGCCGCCAGGCCTGCGGAAACGGTTGCTCGCGCAGCTTCTGGCGGCGTCGGCGCTGCAGCAAGGGGCCACCGGCCAGCCAAGCGATCAGGCCCAGGCCAAAGGCGATGGTGAGCAGCAGGGGCAGGGCGTTGATGTCCATAGCTCG
The DNA here is from genome assembly GCF_025717515.1 of Roseateles oligotrophus. GTDB lineage: Bacteria > Pseudomonadota > Gammaproteobacteria > Burkholderiales > Burkholderiaceae_C > Paucibacter_A > Paucibacter_A oligotrophus. The sequence continues at coordinate 408,734 of NZ_JAJIRN010000004.1, read as the reverse complement.
CCACATGGGCGCGTTTGTGTCGATTGCAAGGGCGGTCGAATGCCTTAGGCTTGCGGCCATGCACAGTTCCGACCTATCCCCGACCACGGCGCGGCCGCTCCAGGCTTGGCAAGTCATTGCGGGCGGCATCTGCGGCCTGGTCTTGACCATAGGTTTGGCGCGCTTTGCCTACACGCCGCTGCTGCCGCTGATGCAGGCGCAGGCGGATTTAAGCGATGTGGCCGGCGGCTGGCTGGCCTCGATCAATTACCTCGGCTATATGAGCGGCGCCTTGCTGGCGGCCTGGGTTGATGACGCAAGGCTGCGCCAGCGCCTCTACAGCGCCGGCCTCGTGCTGAGCCTGGGTGTCACCGCGCTGATGGGTCTCAGCGGCAATTTCTGGGTCTGGGCGCTATCGCGTTACCTGGGCGGCTTGTGCGGCGCGGCCGGCATGTTGTTGGGCTCGGGCCTGGTGCTGAACTGGCTGATGCGCAATGGCCGCCGGCCCGAGCTGGGCCTGCATTTCACCGGCCTGGGCCTGGGCATCGTGGTGTCGGCGCTGGGCGCGTTTGCGATGAGCGGCCTGTTCTTGAGCTGGGCTCAGCAATGGCTGGGTTTTGCGCTGATCGGTCTGCTGTTTCTCATGCCGGCCTGGGCCTGGCGGCCACCGGTGCCGCCCGCCGCGCTTGGCTCTCAGGCCAAGCCGAGCACAACATCCCGGCGCTGGCTGGGCTTGATGATGTTGATGTACTTCTGCGCCGGCTGGGGCTTTGTGATCAGCGCCACCTTCACCGTCGCCATCGTCGAGCGCCAGCCGCTGCTGGCCGGTCAAGGCCCTTGGGCCTGGGCCTTGGTCGGCCTGTCCGCCACGCCGGCCGTATTCTTGTGGGACCAGCTCGCGCGCCGCTGGGGCGAGCTGCCCGCCTTGCTCTTGGCCTTCGGTTTGCAGACGGTCTCGGTGCTGTTGCCGGCCTGGTCGAACGGCCTGGCCGCCGCGCTGGCGGGCGCTTTTCTGTATGGCGCCACCTTCATTGGCATCGTCAGCCTGACGCTGGCCCTGGTCGGCCGGCGCGCACCCGACAACCCCGGCAAGGCAATGGCCCGCCTGACGCTCAGCTACGGCCTGGCGCAGGTTTGCGCGCCGGCTTTGGCGGGCGCGATGGCGCAGGCCAGCGGCAGCTACCGGGGCGCGCTGTGGATCACGGCCGCAGTCCTGCTGGTGGGCATGGGCCTGCTGCTGCGCCTATGGACGCAAGGCGAACCGGGCGTTTGAGCCTGCTTGTTCAGGGCGGGCCGGCATTCTTCTTGAAGCGCTGCTCCCATCCGGGCACCCGGCGCTCCATCAGCGCGGCGATGGCTTCGTGGCTGGCGCGCCGGAAGGCCGGCTCGCCTAGTCCCTCGGGCCGGCTGGCGGTTGGCGCCCGGGCCATGATCTTGGCAGTCGGCGCGGCGGCCGCAGCCATCACCGGCGTCACGCGCAGCGCATAAATATCGCTGCGATTGTTACCGTCTTGGCTGGACAGCGCGAGCACCGGCAAGAAGCCGGTTCCGCTGCCGATCAAACCCTGGTAGTCGCCAAGAAAAAGCCCGCGTGCGTCGGGCGCCTGTGCCATGTCAAAAGGCCCCCAGATCTTGGTCTCGACCCATGTCAGGCCGTCACGCGAACTCAGCAACCAGGCGCTGGCGAGCAAGGTGGTGGCATCGGCCGTGTCGGCGCGCAGGTCGTAATGGCTGATGGCCACTTGCCCTTCGGCGTTGACCGCCACCGTCGGCGTGAAGGCGGCAACGCCGGGGTCTCGGTTGATGGCCACCGGCGCCGTCCAGTTGCGGCCGCCATCGACCGAGCGAGTCACAAGAATCGCATCGCGCAGGCCGCCGCTGAAGCGTGCGTCCTGCCAGGTCAGCCACAAGCTGCCGGCGGGCCCGACGGCGATCGAGGCCAGCGTCGCGCCGTCGCGTATGGCCTTGCCCGTCTGCGGGTCTTTGGCGCCGACCGCCTGGATGTCGCTGATGCGTATCGGCGCCGACCAAGTCAAGCCCTTGTCGCTGGAGCGCAGCACACCCAGCCAACTGCTCGATCTGCTGCCGACGGTGTCGATTTGGGTGAATAGATTGACCAGCGTGCCGTCTTGCAGCACCACGATGCGGTTACCAATGGTCTGGCTGATGCCTGCGGCCACGCTGGGGCGGTAGATGATGGTCGCCGGCTCCCAGCTGGCGCCGCTGTCGGTCGAGCGCGCCAGCAGCGTGGGCCCGAAGTTCGTCGACTCCAGGCGATCCCAGACGGCATAGACATAGCGCTCATCGGTCGGGTCGGCGGTCAGCGCGTTCTTGTCGTTAAAGAGCGTCTCGCCGTCGCGCAGCAGGGTGGCCGGCGTGCTCCAGGTCTGGCCGCCGTCGAGCGAACGGCTGGCCAGTAGGGCTGAGCTGGCGCCCGGCGTGAAGGCCGTGCCGGTGAAGCCCAAGGCCATCGAATACATCACGCCGCTGGGGCCGATGTCGACCCAGGGGTCGCTGGCGCGCTCGTAGTCGCCGCTGCTCCCCGCTGCCGCGCCGCCGCAGCGCGAGAAGGGCAGGAGCCGGCGGGTCCAGCTGACGCCGGCGTCGCTCGACACGGCGGTGACCAAGCCGCGTGCGCCGCCGCTGCTCCAGCGGTCTTGCTGCCAGGCGCTGATCAGCACATTGGCGTTGCCCGGGTGAACGGCGGCAAAGGGTTCAACCTCGGCGTTGGCGTACAGGGTGCCGCTGTTTGAGCCGCCGCTTGAGCCGCCGGTGCAGCCCGCCGCGACCGGGCTGTCGGCGCTGATGCGATTGCCGGGCAGTGCAGGGGCGGGGCTTGGCGCTGGCGCGGGTGCCGGGGCCGGGGCGCTGCTATCACCCCCGCCGCCGCAGCTACTCAGGGTCGCAATGGCGAGCGCCAATGCCGGTACGCCGGTCCAGGTCTTGCTTGGCAAACTCATGCTGGTCTTCCTTTGGGCATGCCGCGCCGCAGCGCGCAGCGGTCATTCTTCCATGCGGTCTGGCTCGCTGGGCGCGGCCTCGGTGCTTGGCTTTGTGGCCATCGGCGCGCGCTCCTCGGCGGCCTTCTTTCTTCGCTTGCTGGTTTTGTCCTTGCGCGTTTCTTCGGCCGCATCGGCCGCTGCGGCCCATTGCTTGAACTCGGTCGGTGTCTCCAGCGTGATGCGGCCGAGTATGCATTGGCGGAACTCATAGATCAGCACCTCGGCGGCCTTTTGCAGATTGACCCGCCCACCGCTGAGCATGGCGCCGCGCTTGCGGCCGATCGCGGTCAGCAATTCCTCATCGCTCAGGCTGCTCACATCGCCGAGCTTGTAGCGCTCTTCCACCTGGCCGGCATAGTTCTGGCGCAGCCGCGCCAGCAGCTCCAGCGCGACCTCTTCTTCCTCAAACGCATTGCGGCCGATCGCGCCGCTGGCGGCCAGGTTGTAGCCGCTTTCTTCGATCGTGATGCGCGGCCACAGCATGCCCGGTGTGTCGAAGAGGTAGAAGTCGTTTTCCAGCACGATCTTCTGCTCGATCTTGGTGATGCCGGGCTCGTCGCCGGTCTTGGCGATGCGCTTGGTCGTGATGGTGTTGATCAGCGTTGACTTGCCCACATTGGGAATGCCGCAGATCAGCACGCGCACCGGCTTGACCATGCCGCCACGCAGCGGCGCCAACTCGCGGCAGGCCTTGATCAAGGCTTGCGCCGGCGCTTTGATCGAGGCGTCCAGGCCAATCGCGCGGGTGTCGGGCAGCGCGTTGTAATGGTCCAGCCATAGGGCGGTGCGCTCGGGGTCGGCCAGGTCTTGCTTGTTCAGCAGCTTGAGCGTGGGCTTGCCCTCGGTCAGCTTGGCCAGCAGCGGGTTGGCGCTGGAGCCGGGCAGGCGCGCGTCCAGCAGCTCGATCACGACGTCGAGGCCGGCCTTCATGCGATCGTTGATCGCATTGCGGGTCGAATTCATATGCCCGGGGAACCAGTGGATGGCCATGTTTTTGTGTCTTTCTGAATTGCCAAGGTCGCCGCCGCAGCTGTTGGCTCGGGGGCTTGAATGCCCGATTGTCGCGGGTCGGCGCCGGAAACATTGCTTACCGACTGTTGCAGGCTTGCCGCGAGCAAGGGGCAAGATCGGGTCGAGCAGTCAAGAGAGGTGGGTCAAGAGGCCTAGACCTTGATCCCAAAGGCCCAAAGAGAGCCGGGATTTTCAAATCGAGTGAGGTCCATCATGCGTTTCGAAGGCAAATTAACCGTCTGGCATATTGAGCGAGGCTATGGCGCGGTCATGCCCGATCAGGGTGGCCAAGAACTGTTCATCCATATTTCGGCGTTCCCGGCCGAGGGGCCGCAGCCCGTCGCGGGTGAGCGCATCAGCTTCGAAATTGTGACAGGACGAAACAATCAGAAACAGGCCAGCCGCGTGCAACGCTTGAAGTCCGGCGCGGCGACTCGGGAACTTCCGTCTGCCTTGGCCCCTTCGCGCACACAGGGTCGGCGGGCGGTGCCCAACAAGTCTCAGCGCCCGAGTTCGGCCTATGTGTTGCTTGGATTGGTGGTCGTCGCTGCGGTGTTCAGTTGGCTGGAGTTCAGCCCGTCCGATGGGCGGCATATCGCCCGCTTGGTGTCCAGCACCAGCACGCTGCGCTGAGCGCTGAGCGGTGGTGGTCGGCTACCGACTTGCCTACTCGTTATGCTTGCCCCAGGGCAAGGAGGTTGCCTTGCGCTCGGCGCCTTTGCGGGTACGCAGCACCGCGTCAAAGGCTTGATGGGCGCCGTTGACGACGCTGGTCAACAGCCCCACCACATCGTCCTGGCTGAGTGCATCGGCATCGCGCCGAAACTGTTTGATCGCCATTGCCAGCATCTCGCGGGACACCGCCGGATGCGTGACCGCCACCGCTTGCATCGCGTTGAACAAATCGGGGAAGCGGGCACATAGTGCCTTGATGCGCCGCAGCGATTGCGCCGGCGTGTTGCGCCCGCCCGGGCCTATCCAGCTCAACTCCTCTTCCGCTGCTTTGAGATTCAGTTCCAGGCAGCGGATGCGGGTTAGCAGGTATTCGGTATCACGCGCCTCGACCGCCTGCATTTCGGCCTCGTCATCGCTCTCCGCCTCGAAGTAGCGCTCATGCACCATGGTGGCCAGGGCGGCCTCCAGTTCGGGCAAGGTCAGTCGGCGGGCTTGGTCCATAGCGGATAGGGTCTAGCGGCTTGATCGGTCTATTTCGGCCGGCTTGGGCAAGACTTGAGGGGTATGAGCTTTTTCAATGGGCAGGGGCAGGGCCGACGAGTTGAAAGTAGACCTCTCTGGTGGCCGTTGTAGGTGTTGGAGAGCCAAGGCGTGATTTTTGCGCGCGCGGGCCATGTGGTCAGGATCATGCCGGGGAATTTCAATGGCTTCGCCATGCTACGCTGAAAGCAAAAGTTAGCAGCAGCGGCACCGAGGATGTTTCGGACAAGGAGCGAGGGGAAAGTTCACCAGTTTGGCGGCTTGGAGCGAGCTCCAGAACTCATCGACAGGCAATTTCCCGGCGACGTCACAGTACAGATTTTTCCGCCTCCACTGGCCTTGGAGTTCATGGGGTTCACTCCAGGTTACTGGGCTTGGCCTAGTGCAACGCCATGTGAATGAGCGCCTGAAAGAACGTTGATCATCACCATGAAGATTCCCGTCATTCACCAAAACTTCCCCGGCCAATTCCGGCACATGGCCGCCGAGTGGGCGAAAACGCGACCGGGTTATGAGGTCATCGCCATTGGGCGTGACACAGCGCCAGGTTTGCCCGAGGCCCCCGGCTTTTTCAAAATGCTGCGCTACAAGCCGCATCGGCCAGTTCATGCCAATCAACATCATTACCTTCGCAAAATGGAAGACGCGGTGTTGCACGGTCAGGCCGTCGCGCGGGTGCTGCTGGATCTGAAACGCCAGGGCTTCAAACCAGACGCGATCTTGGCGCACCCAGGCTGGGGCGAGACGCTGTATGCGAAGGATGTGTTTCCCGGTGCGCGCCTGGTGCACTTCGCGGAATGGTTCTACAACAGCCAGGGCGCAGATATTGGGTTTGATCCTGAGTTCCCGGTCACCTTTGACGATCAGGCGCGCATCCGCAGCTGGAACGCCTTGCATCTGTTGAACCTGGAGAACTGCGACGCGGCGATCAACCCGACGCAGTGGCAGAAAGCGCAGCACCCGCTCGCCTACCGGGACAAGATCACGGTGGCACATGAGGGTATTGATACCCAGAATTTGTGGCCCGATTCAACGGCGCGGTGCAAGTTGCCGAATGGACAGATCCTGAAGGCTGGGGATCCGGTCGTCACCTATGTGGCGCGCAATCTGGAGCCCTACCGAGGCTTTCATTCCTTCATGCGGGCCTTGCCGGCCATTCAGGCCGAGCACAGGCAACGCCATACCGTGATCGCCGGCGGTGACGAGGTCAGTTACGGCAGTCGGCCCAAGTGCGGAAAGTTCAAAACTTGGCGAGAAAAAATGCTGGCCGAGGTCGGATCAAGGTTGGACCCGGCGCGCACCCATTTCGTCGGCAAGCTGCCCTACGCCGACTACAAGCGCTTATTGCAAGTGTCCGGTGCGCATGTCTACCTCACGTATCCATTCGTGCTGAGCTGGTCGATGTTGGAGGCGATGGCCTCGGGATGTTTGGTGGTTTGCTCGGATACGGCGCCGGTCAGGGAGGTTCTCAGGGGCGGAGAAAACGGCCGACTGGTCGGCTTCACGGATGTCAATGAAATCGCCGAGAAGACCGTGCAGGCCATCACTGAGCCCCAGCGTTTTGCATCCATTCGGGGCAATGCCAGGGCCGAGATTCAGGCGAAGTTTGGTCGGGTAGAGGGTTTGCGAAGTGTTGAGGTGCTTATGCAGTTGCGAAGTGCCTGGAAACGACTGGATCAGGTATTAAATGTAAATGGAAATTTATCTGATTCGAACTCGTGGCGGCCAGTTCATCAATCTGAAGCAACACAGGATTAGTGCCGTATTCGTAGTTTCATTACAGGGGCGCTATATGTTTTGGTGTACCCACCTATGCTAGAAAAAAATATTGAGGCCTCACTAGTGACCCTGTGGCCGATTCAGTGGAGGGACTCTTCGAGTATGCAGAGGCAGTGGGAATTATGGTTCTATGAATGAAAATAACTAAATCATCAGTGGCGCGCGTTCATTTCATTAGGTTCAAATGTTTTTATGGCTATAAGTTATTGATGGAAATACTATGATATCGAAAATAGAAAAAAATGTTGACCAAAAAATTGCGGAGCCTGCCACCAATTATCCGTCCGTGGTCAGAAGCAACTCGCGATTGACGAACGGGATAATTTGGCTTTGTGGATTCGGTCTTGTGTTGCCGTTTTTGTTGCCGGAGTCTGATTGGCTTGCCAAAAGCTTTATATTTCAACAACTCGGTGTTTTGATACCGTCCGCGCACAAACTTTCGATCATTGCTAGCTCTCCCAATGTTGTGTTCGTTTACCTCGTTGCCATGCTGGCATTCGCATTTCTGTGCGGTACGGCTAGCTTTCTCTCGATCGAATCTCAACTCGAATATTTGCAGTTTGCCGTTCTGGGAGAGCCGCGCGGTAAGTGGGTGTTGTGGTTAAAAGGGTTCCTTGGGATTTTTGTATTTGCAGCGCTACTGGCATTTTTTTACATCTTCCCCGACCAACCCACCAACAAAGCCCATGGAAGCCGTGGGCAGCTGATGGTTAGCTTTATGGTTTCGACCAAGCCTGGGCTGGCCATTGTTGGTGCAAGCGCTGCGGCTGGCGCAGCGACTATATGGTTTGTGTGGTGTCAAGCCATTTTTAACTTCTTCAGTATTCCTTTTCAGTATTTATTTAAACGTTAATTGAGAGTATTCATGAGCGATTCAATTTCATACAAGCAAAATCGTGCAAAATCGGGGTCACGTGCAAAATCGGGCTCAGGTCTCAAATATAACCCCCCCATTCCGAGTTCCAGCTACATTGAGCCATGTCTCGCCCACTTCGCATCGAATTTCCAGGCGCGCTGTATCACGTCACTTCGCGGGGCGACCGGCGAGAGGACATCTTTGTGGACGACACCGACCGGGCGCGCCTGCTGGCGGTTGTGGCGCAGGGCTTGTCGCGATTCGACGCGGGGATGTTGGCGTATTGCTTGATGGGCAATCATTACCACTTCGTGATGCAGACGCGGCAGGGTAATTTGTCGGCGCTGATGCGCCACATCAATGGTGTCTATACCCAGGCCTTCAATCGCAGGCACAACAAGGTGGGTCATTTGTTTCAGGGCCGCTTCAAGGCGATCTTGGTGGATCGGGATGCCTATTTGCTGGAGGTCTGCCGATATGTGGAACTCAATCCCGTGCGGGCCCGCATGGTGGACGCACCCGGTGATTGGGCATGGTCAAGCTACCGAGCTCATATCGGGCAGGCGACGCCGCCAGATTGGCTGGATAGCGCCGGACTGCTGGGCTATTTGTTGGGGCTCGACATATTGGGTGCCGATGATCGCGCCAAAGCACAGTATGAAAATCGGGGTCAGGTCTCAAATATAAACCCCAGCCATTCCCATTCCCCGCTACATTGAGCCATGTCTCGCCCACTTCGCATCGAATTTCCTGGCGCGCTGTATCACGTCACGTCGCGAGGCGACCGACGGGAGGATATTTTTGTTGACGACGCCGACCGGGCGCGCCTGCTGGCGGTTGTGGCGCAGGGCTTGTCGCGATTCGACGCGGGGATGTTGGCGTATTGCTTGATGGGCAATCATTACCACTTCGTGATGCAGACGCGGCAGGGTAATTTGTCGGCGCTGATGCGCCACATCAATGGTGTCTATACCCAGGCCTTCAATCGCAGGCACAACAAGGTGGGTCATTTGTTTCAGGGCCGCTTCAAGGCGATCTTGGTGGATCGGGATGCCTATTTGCTGGAGGTCTGCCGATATGTGGAACTCAATCCCGTGCGGGCCCGCATGGTGGACGCAGCCGGTGATTGGGCGTGGTCAAGCTACCGAGCTCATATCGGGCAGGCGACGCCGCCAGATTGGCTGGATAGCGCCGGGCTGCTGGGCTATTTGTTGGGGCTCGACATATTGGGTGCCGACGATCGCGCCAAAGCACAGCGGGCATACGCGGAGCTGGTGGCGGCTGGGCGAGGCTGTGATCTGTGGGGCGTGGCGCTGAACCGGCAAATCTATCTGGGTGATGATGAATTTGTCGTGCGGATGCTTGATGCGGCCACCCCGCCGGCCAAGCTCAGCCGCCTGGTTCCGAAGGCCCAGCGCAGTTCCCCGCAGACGTTAACCCGGTGGCTAGCGCAATGCTCAAGCCGCGAAGAGGCTCTGCGTCGGGCCTACAGCGAGAGTGGTCTGACGATGACAGCCCTTGCGGCCGAGATCGGCTTGACGGTCGCCAGAGTCAGCCAGTTGATTGCGCGGGCAGAGCGTCAGCGGCAGAAGGTTAGGGCATGAAGAGGGGATAATTTTTGAGACCTGGCCCTGAATTCCTGCTGACCCTGAATTAGCTTCTTTGAAGATTCCTCCAAGCTACCGGGCATGAGCGGTAGGCGGGTCGAAAGTGCTCGGCCTCTCAGTCTTCGTTATTGAAGACCAGCTTGACTTCGTGTGACTGCTTTTCGCCGCTGGCTTCAAAGCGCCAGTCCATGAGCGCGCGCGTGACCGCTTTGTCGAAGACCTTGCGTGGCTGCGCTTCGAGGATGTCAACGCCGGTGACGGCGCCTTCCGCGTCGATTGACATCTTGGCCTTGACCACGCCGTTGGAGACCGAGGCCTTGACGGCTTCGGCCGGAAACTCAGGCGGTACCTTTTTCATGATCTTCGGGGCAGCAGCTTGCGCGCTGAAGGCCAGAGCGAGGCCGGTGCAGAAGAGGGCAGCGGCGCGTGTCAGGGTGGAGCTTGAAGTCGTGATCATGGCGTTTTACTAGGACGGGAGAAGTAGGAAGGAAAAAGGAAAAAAGGAAAAATAAGAGAGGCAATGCGCAGGCTTCAAGCCAGCGCGTCGGCCGCGCGGAAGAAGCCAACGGCGTCCAGCAGGCGCGAGGAGCTGTTCTTCAGTGCGTCGGTCGAGCGACCCAGGTCGTCCACCAGCGTGGTGTTTTGTTGGGTGGCGCGGTCCAGCTCGTTCATCGCGTTATTGACCACGCCGACACCGGCCGCTTGCTCATGGGCTGAGTGCGAGATTTCCTCGATCAGCTGGCCCATATTGTTGACCTCGTCGACGACGCTGCGGATGGTGATGCCGGCGTTGTTGACCAGGGCGGTGCCGTTCTCGACCTTGACCGAGGACTCCTGGATCAAGACCTTGATTTCCTTGGCCGCAGCGGCCGAGCGCGAAGCCAAGGCGCGCACTTCGGACGCCACCACCGCGAAGCCGCGGCCATGTTCGCCGGCGCGGGCCGCTTCCACGGCCGCGTTCAGCGCGAGGATATTGGTCTGGAAAGCGATGCCGTCGATGACGCCGATGATGTCGCCGATTTTCTTGGAGCTGGCGCTGATGTCTTCCATCGTCGCGACGACCTTGGAGACGACGGCGCCACCGGCCTGGGCCGACTGGCGGGCTTTGGTGGCGATGCCGGCGGCGCGGCGGGTCAGGTCGCTGGCGCCGTTCAAGTTGGCGGCGATTTGTTCCACCGAGGCAGCGGTGTTTTGCAGATTGGCGGCGGAGCGGGCGGTGCGGTCGGACAAGTTGACATTGCTGTCGGCGATGTCGGAGCTGTTCTGCACCACTTCGCCGGCGGCTTCGCTGACGCTGTTGACCACGCCGGACAAGGCGCGCTGCATTTCCTTCATGGCCTTGAGCATTTGCGCCAATTCGTCATGGCCTTCGGCATGGATCACCTGGGTCAGGTCGCCGGCGGCAATGGCCTCGGCGGCGGCTTGCGCTTGCTGCGCCGGCAGCACGATGGAGCGGGCGATCACAAAACCGCCGCCGACGCCGATCACCGCAGCCACCACCACCAAAACGGCGGTCAGCAGCACCGAACTGCGCGCCAACTCGCCGCCGTTAACGGCCAAATCACGCGCAGTGTCGAACTGCAGGTCAACCAGACCCTTGAGGCCGTCTTGATAGCTTTGCTGGGCGGGGCGAACGTCGGTGATCAGGCTCTCACGTGCCTCATCCGGGCTGCCGTCTTTTTGCACGCCTTGAAACTTGGCCACTGCCGTCATGAACTTGGTCTGGGCGGCGCGCACTTGCGTGATCAGCTCTTTTTCCTTGGCGCCGTCCAACGTTGATTCCAGCGCGCTCAACTGTTTTTCGCTTTCCTGCAGCGCACCTTCGATGGCGGCTTTTTGCTTCTTGATCTGGCGTGCTTCGTCGAGCAGCAACAGGTCACGGGCGGCCCGCGCGATTACATTGACCTGGCTCTCCAGCCCATTGGCCGAGGCGATCTTGACCAGGCTGGTGTTGGCTGTGTGGTCCAGGTCTTTGGCCAGGCGGCTGGCCGTGGCGGCGCCGTAGCTGCCGATGGCAATCAGCAGCAGGATCAGCAGGCCGTAGCTGACGGCCAAGCGCTGGCTGATGCGTAGTTTTGTCAGTAGGTTCATTGGGGCTGTTTCTCGTCTATGTTTGTTTTTTTGTGCGCTTTGCATCGAGCTTGGCGCTTGGGCCGTAAGTTGGGTCACGCCGGCGCCGTAAAGCGTCTGTTGCGGTTTCGGCCGGGCTTTGACAGGACTTAAGGGGGGTATTGATTGCTCTCGGCCAGGGCCGTGATATTTGTCGCACAAGGTGCCAAACAGTCAATTCCGGACGCTCGGCGCTTGCGCCAACGCAGCGCAGAAGCAGTGTCGGCGGCTTTGCCCGACTTTCGTCTCGCTGCGTTTGGGCGCGCCGTGACAAAGTGCCTGGTTTGGGCCGGGGAAACCCCCGAATGGGGGCTTGCCAGGGCGAGCAAAGCATACCTGCCGGGGTGGCGCTCAGCGGTCTTCAGTCAACTCTTTGGGTCTTGAGTTGCAGGACATCAAGCGGCCGCACATCGGCGGCCTTGTTGCCCCATGCATTGCGCACAAAGCTGGCCAATGCGGCTTGTTCCTTGTCGCTCAAGATGCCGGCAAACGGCGGCATGCCGTAGGGCCGCGGATTGCTCGCGGTGGCCGGCGCAAAACCGCCGCGCTGAATGATGCGCAAGAGGTTGGCCGGATTTTGCATCAGCAGCGCGCGGTTGCCGGCCAGCGCCGGGTAGGCGGCCGCTTTCCCCTCGCCCTGCTCGCCATGGCAACTCGCGCAATGGTCGCCATACAGGGCTTGGCCTTGTTCGCGCAGAGCCAAGTCGGGGCGCTTTGGCGCGGGCTCGGAGGCGCTGTGCTGGGGCAGGCCTTGCAGATAGACGGCCATCGCCTTCAGGTCGGCATCGGTCAAATGCTGCGTGCTGCCCAGCACCACTTCGCCCATCGGCCCCAAGGCGCTGGCTGAGGGGCTGCTGCCGGTCTTCAGCCATTGCCGCAGCGCCGATGGGCTCCAGGCGGCCACGCTGGCTTCGGCCGGGTCGTGCAAGGACGGCGCATACCAAGCCAAGGACTCCAACATGCCGCCGGAGAAGTCGTCCGGGCCCTGCGTGGCGCCCAGGCTGTTGCGCGCGCCATGGCAGGCATTGCAGTGGCCCAGGCCCTGGCTGAGGTAGGCGCCGCGGTTCCATTCGGCGCCACGGCTGGGCTCGGCTTGGAAGACGGCCGGCCGGAAATAGAGCGCGCGCCAAAGCGCCAAGGCGGGCTGGGTGTTGTAGGGGAAGCGCAGTTCATGCGCAGGGTTTGCCTGGGCGGTGGCGGGCAAACTGCGCAAATAGGCGAACAAGGCGTCGGCGTCGTCGCGCGTGACCAGCGTGTAATTGGTGTACGGGAAGGCCGGCGTCAGCAGGCGGCCATCTTTGCTGCGGCCGTTGTGCAGCGCGGCCCAGAAGTCGGCCTCGCTCCATTGGCCAAGCCCGGTGGCGAGATCGGGCGTCAGGTTCGGCGCAAAAACATCGCCAAACGGCGTCGGGATCGCCCGCCCTCCCGCATAAGGCACGCCGCCGCGCCGGGTGTGGCAGCCCATGCAGTTGCCGGCGCGGGCCAGGTACTCGCCCCGAGCGAGCAAGGCGGGGGTCGCCAGCGCCGGCGGTTTGGGCTCAATCGACTCATCCAAATGGTTGAGTTGGTAGACCGCGCCGCCCGCCAGAGTCAAGCTGGCCAGCAGGGCCGCAGCAACTGCGAAGCGGCGCTTCATTGCAGCCCCCCGCAGTCAAGCGGCAAGGGGGCCGGCAGATGCGGCGCCGGCTTTGCGCCCGGGGGCAGGTCTTGCCCGGCCAGCCAATGCGAGATCGCGTTGATCTCGTCGCTGTCCAGCGTCTTGGCGATATGCGCCATGCAGTCGGGCGCCACTGCTCGGCGCTGGCCGCTGCGCCAGGCCCCGAGTTGACCGTTCAGATAGTCGCGCGGCAGGCCCAGAAGGCCGGGGATAAAGGGCTGCACGCCCGTCAAAGCCTGGCCATGGCATTGCACGCAGGCCGGCAATTTGCGGCTTGCATCGCCGTTGAAAATCAGTTGCTTGCCCTTGGCCAAGGCTGCGGGCGGCAGGCCGGCTTTTTGTGCCGGCGGATAGGGCAGGCTCAGGCCGGCGAAGTAGCCGGCAAGCTCGGACAGATAGGCGTCGCTCAAGGGGTCGATCAAATCGCTCATCAAACCGTAGTGGCGCCGCCCGTCGCGAAAATTCAGCAACTGCTTGTACAAATAGCCCTGCGGTTTGCCGGCCAGACGCGGGTAATAGCCGTCGGCGGCGGCGCGGCCTTCTTTGCCATGGCAGAGCGTGCAGGCTTGCGCGCGCTGTGCGATCGAATCCTCGACCTTGGCCGGCTCGGCATGCGGGGCCGACATCAGCAGCCCGAGCGCCACCGCAATGGCTGGCCCGATATTCATGTGTAGTTGCGCGCACCGAAGATTGCCGTACCGATGCGCACCAGCGTTGCGCCTTCGGCAATGGCGGCCTCCAGATCGGCGCTCATGCCCATCGACAAGGTGTCCATGGTCAGGCCCAGGCTCTGGTTCAGCTCGGCCAACAAGGACGCCAGGGCGCGGTGCGGGCGGCGTTGAGACTCGAAGTCAGCGGCCGGCTCGGGGATGGCCATCAAGCCTCGCAAACACAATCTTGGCAGGGCGCTAACGGCCAATGCAAGCGCAGCCACTTCGCCCGGCAGTAGGCCGCTTTTGCTGGCCTCGCCGCTGATGTTGACTTGCAGGCAGATGTTCAAGGGAGGCAGCTCGGCGGGGCGTTGTTCGGCCAGGCGCTGCGCCGTCTTCAAGCGGTCGACGCTGTGCACCCAGTCGAAGTTTTCGGCCACAGGGCGGGTCTTGTTGCTTTGCAAGGGCCCGATCAAATGCCATTCAAGTTGGCCGCGTGGCGTGTTGATTGCGCTCAGCGCGGCAATCTTGTCCAGACCTTCCTGCACATAGTTCTCGCCGAAGCGGTGTTCGCCGGCCGCAAAGGCTTCTGCTATCGCGGCGGGGGGCTGAGTCTTGCTAACCACCAGCAATGTGACGCTTTGCACGGCGCGACCGGCCTGGGCGCAGGCTGCGGCAATCCGTTCGTGCTGTTCTTGTATGTTCTCTGCGATCGTCGCCATAATGGCCCTCAGCTCATTTGCCCCGTACCCATGGACATTACTCAACTACTGGCATTCTCGGTCAAGAACAAGGCCTCCGACCTGCACCTCTCGGCCGGCTTGCCACCGATGATCCGGGTCAACGGCGATGTGCGCCGCATCAATGTCGAAGCGCTCGAGCACAAAGATGTGCACGATATGGTCTACGACATCATGAACGACTCGCAGCGCAAGATTTACGAAGAGTCGCTGGAGGTTGACTTCTCGTTCGAGATTCAGGGCTTGGCGCGTTTTCGCGTCAATGCTTTCAATCAGAATCGCGGCGCCGGTGCGGTGTTCCGGACCATTCCGTCAAAGATTCTGTCGCTTGAGCAGCTCAATGCGCCGAAGATATTTGCCGAGCTCGCGCTGCGTCCGCGCGGCCTGGTGCTGGTGACCGGGCCGACCGGTTCGGGCAAGTCGACCACGCTGGCCGGCATGGTCAACCATCTGAACGAAAACGAGTACGGCCACATCCTCACCATCGAGGACCCGATCGAGTTCGTGCATGAGTCGAAGAAGAGTCTGATCAATCAGCGCGAGGTCGGGCCTCACACGATGAGTTTTGCCAACGCGCTGAAGTCGGCGCTGCGCGAAGACCCGGATGCGGTGCTGGTCGGCGAAATGCGTGACCTCGAGACCATAAGGCTGGCGCTGACCGCCGCCGAAACCGGCCACTTGGTGTTCGGTACCTTGCACACCAGTTCGGCGGCCAAGACGGTCGACCGTATCGTCGATGTGTTCCCCGCAGCCGAGAAAGAAATGGTGCGGGCGATGGTGTCGGAGTCGTTGGTGGCGGTGATCTCGCAAAGCCTTTGCAAGCTCAAAGACGGCTCGGGCCGGGTGGCCGCGCACGAGATCATGCTGGGCACCTCGGCGATCCGCAACCTGATCCGCGAGAACAAGGTGGCGCAGATGTATTCGTCGATACAGACCGGCAATAGCCTGGGCATGCAGACCCTCGATCAGAACCTGACCGACCTGGTGCGGCGCAACATCATTGCGCCGTCCGAAGCGCGCTCGAAGGCAAAGTTTCCGGAGAATTTCCCGGGTTGATCGCAGGACCGACGCGTGCCGGCGCCGCTACAGTGTTGCGGGTCTATTGATGCTTCGCTCAGGAAACAAAAACTATGGAACGCGATCAAGCCACGAAATTCATCAATGACCTCTTGCGCCTGATGATTTCGCGCAAGGGCTCGGACCTGTTCTTGACCGCCGAGTTCCCGCCGGCCATCAAGGTCGACGGCAAGGTCACCAAGGTTTCGCCTCAGCCGCTGACCGGCCAGCACACCTTGCAGTTGGCGCGCGCCATCATGAACGACAAGCAGGCGGCCGAGTTCGAACGCAGCAAGGAATGCAACTTCGCCATCTCGCCGCAGGGCGTCGGGCGCTTCCGTGCTAACGCCTTCATTCAGCAGGGCTCGGTCGGGCTGGTGCTGCGCACGATTCCGGCCGAGGTGCCGACCATCGCCTCGCTCGACCTGCCGCCGATATTGCGCGAGGTGGTGCAGGCCAAGCGTGGACTGGTGATCGTGGTTGGCGCGACCGGCTCGGGCAAGTCAACCTCGCTGGCGGCGATGGTCGATGAGCGCAATCAGACGACCTTTGGCCACATCATCACGATCGAAGACCCGATCGAATTCGTTCACCCGCACAAGAACTGCATCATCACCCAGCGCGAGGTCGGCATCGACACCGACAGCTGGGAGCTGGCGCTGAAGAACACGCTGCGCCAGGCGCCCGATGTGATCCTGATGGGCGAGGTGCGCGACCGCGAAACGATGGAGCATGCGGTCGCCTTTGCCGAGACCGGCCACCTTTGCATGGCCACGCTGCATGCAAATAGCGCTAACCAGGCGCTTGATCGCATCATCAATTTCTTTCCCGAGGAGCGGCGGGCTCAGTTGCTGATGGATTTGTCGCTGAACCTGCGCGCGCTGGTGTCGCAGCGCCTGCTGCCGCGCCGCGAAGGCAAGGGGCGGGTCGCGGCGGTCGAGATCATGCTGAATTCGCCGCTGATTTCGGACCTGATCTTCAAGGGCGAGATCGGCGAGATCAAGGAAATCATGAAGCGCTCGCGCGAGCAAGGCATGCAGACCTTTGACCAGGCCTTGTTTGATCTCTACGAGGCCGGCAAGGTCACCTATGAAGACGCGCTGCGCAATGCCGATTCGGTCAACGATCTGCGTCTGCAGATCAAGCTCAATAGCGAGCGCGCGCGCTCCGAAGATATGTCCGCTGGTACCGAGCATTTCACGATTGTTTAAATAGTTATGAATACAAGAAGCTACGACGGGATCTCCCCCCTCAAGCTCGCCTTTCTCGGCCTCGGCGTGATGGGTTACCCGATGGCCGGCCATTTGCAGCGTGCCGGCCATGCGGTGACGGTCTATAACCGCACGGCAGCCAAAGCGCAGGCTTGGGTGACTGAGTACGGTGGCGCAATAGCCAGCACGCCGGCCGAGGCGGCGGCGGGCGCCGACATCGTGTTTGCCTGCGTCGGCAATGATTCAGATTTGCGTTCGGTGGTGCTGGGGGAGCAGGGCGCTTTTGCCGGCATGAAGCCGGGCGCCATCTTTGTCGATCACACCACCGCCTCGGCCGAAGTCGCCCGCGAGCTACATGCCGAGGCGCTGAAACGCGGCCTGCATTTTGTCGACGCGCCGGTGTCGGGCGGTCAGGCCGGAGCGGTCAATGGTGCGCTGACGGTGATGTGCGGCGGCGACCCGGCACCGTTCGAGACCATGCAGCCGGTCGCGATGGCCTACGCAAAAGCGGTCACGCGCGTCGGTGAATCCGGCGCCGGGCAACTGGCCAAGATGGTCAATCAGATCTGCATTGCCGGCTTAGTGCAAGGTCTGGCCGAGGCGATCGCCTTTGGCGACAAGGCCGGCCTGGACATGAAGCAGGTACTCGACGTCATCGGCAAAGGCGCGGCGCAGAGCTGGCAGATGGACAACCGCGGCAAGACCATGGTCGACGCCAAGTTCGACTTCGGCTTCGCCGTCGACTGGATGCGCAAGGACCTGGGGCTGGTGCTGGATGAGGCACGGCGCAATGGTGCAAGGCTACCTGCGACGGCCCTGGTCGACCAGTTCTACGCCGATGTACAGGCGGCTGGGGGCGGCAGGCTGGACACCTCCAGCCTGATCAAACGATTGACTTGAGGCCTACTTGGCGGCGTCGGTGGCTGGCTTTTGCGGTGGTACCAGCCGCGCCAGCTCTTCTTCACTGATGATCTCGACGGCGCGCACCACCTTGCTCACACCGCTGACGCCGCGCGCAATATTGACGGCCCGCGCCGCTTCGCGTTCGGTGACCCGGCCCATGATGAAGACGGCGCCGCGTTCAACCACGACGTAGAAGGCATTCGAGATCAGGTCCGGCGCGTCGACCAGGCTGGCCTTGACCTTGGCGGCGATCAAGACGTCGGTGGAGCGGCTGGTGTAGGAGCTCAGGAAGGTCACCGCAGTCTCGTTCAGCACATGGCTGACGTTCTCGACGCCGGCAACGATTTGCTCGAGCTTGAGGCGGTCGGCCTCGGTCCTGGTTTCGCCGGTGATCAAGACCAGGCGGTTATAGCTATTGATGTTGACATGGACGCGGTCTCCGAGCTGTTCGCGCACGCGCGCGCCGGCCTTGTACTCGATCCCTTCGTCTTCGACTTGGGTGCCGGAGGTGCGCCGATCGGTTGCCATCAAGCCGCCGCCGACCATCGCGCCGCCAACCGCCAGCGGCACACAGGCCGTGCTGGCCAGGGCACCCGCGAGGCTCAGCAGCAAGATCGAGAGGCGTGAAAACTTATGGAAATCGTTGAAGGTGCTCATATCCGTCCTGAATTGTTTTTAGGCTTATTCGCCCGCACCCAGCAGCTGCACATCGACCGCATCGCATAGGCAATGGGCGAGCAAACGCTGCGCCTCGGCGACGCGGGCGCTGCGCGGGTGTTGAACGCGAATCTGCACATCGGTGTCGCGCAGCAGGCCGCGCAACTCGTCTCCCTGACTGCCGGTGATGGCGATCACGCTCATGTCTTGCTCGTGCGCGGCGGCCAGTACCTCGGCCCAATTGCCCAAGCCGGCTTGCCGCGATTCGAACAGCAGCAGCAGGTCGCCTGGATGTCCATGGGCCTGGACTTGACGCGTTAGCGCCGCCACCTCGGAGTCGCTGCCATGGGCTTGGGTGTCCAGGCTCCAGGCGGCCAGGCCGGGCCGGTCTTGCTCGAAGCGGCCGACCAGCAAGGCGGCCATATAGCTGGCGTCAAGCGCCGACAGGCCGAGGCCGCAGCAGAGCACGCGGCCACCGCCGGTGATGCCGTCAAGCAGCATTTGTGCGGCCGTCGCCAGTGGGCGTGACAGGGTCTCGGCGGCCTGGTACAGCAGGTCGGCGCTCTCGAAGAATTGTTGTTGGATGCGTTGCTCTAGCATGGGGCCGGATCATAAGCGACCGGGGCTTGCCCACCCCGAAGCCACCCCGAAGCCACCCCGAAGCCACCCCGAACCCACTCAGGAGCCAGTAGGCCCGGTATCAAACGCCGCCTGAATCCATTCGATGACATCGCCATCAATCGCCAGCACATCGAAGCGGCAGGGCGGCGGCGTGGCGACGTTGAGGAGGTAATGTTGGGCGGCATAGATCAGCCGGCGCTGCTTAGTTTTCGTCACGCTGGCCGCCGCGCCGCCATGCGAAAGACCGGCGCGGGCGCGCACTTCGACGAACACCAGCGTGCCCGCGCCGTCGCGCAGAATCAGATCGACTTCGCCACCGCGCGCTCGGGGGCCGGCGGCGACCCGATAATTGCGCTCCACCAGGCGCAGACCCTGCCGCTGCAAGTATTGCAAGGCAAGGTCTTCCGCCTCCGATCCGAGAGTCTTGGGAGAGCCCCACTTGAACATGAACGCCGATGCCTCCCTGCTGATGCAACAGGCCGCCGCAGCTGCGGCTGGTAATCAGCAGTATCCCGCGTCCACGCTCTATGTGGTGGCGACGCCGATTGGCAATCTGGCCGACATCACCTTCCGCGCCGCCCATGTCTTGGGACTGGTCGATGCGGTGGCCTGCGAGGACACGCGGGTCAGCGCCGGCTTGCTGCGCCATCTGGGCCTGCACAAGCCGCTGCTCAAGCTGCATCAGCACAACGAGCATGAGGCCAGCGAAGCGCTGGTCGCCAGGCTCCAACAAGGCGAGCGCATCGCCTATATCAGCGACGCCGGCACGCCCGCCATCTCCGACCCCGGCGCGGTCTTGGTGGCGGCCGTGGCGGCCGCAGGCCTACGAGTGTTCCCCGTTCCCGGCGCCAGCAGCACGGTGACGGCGCTCAGCGTGGCCGGCGACACGGTGGCGCAGGGTTTCGAGTTCGCCGGGTTTTTGCCGACCAAGGCGGCCGAGCGCCGCACGGTCTTGCTGACGCTCTGTGGCCGGCCGCGCAGCCAGGTTTTGTTTGAAGCGCCGCATCGCATCAAGGCGGTGATCGAACTGCTGGCCGAGGTTTGCCCGACGCAGAAGGTGACCGTCAGCCGCGAGTTGACCAAGCAGTTCGAAACCGTCCACACCGCGCTGGCGGCCGAGTTGCCGGCTTGGATGGCGGCGGATGCGCAGCGCGAGCGCGGTGAGTTTGTGTTGGTGCTGCATGCGCTCAAACCCGAGGCGGCGTCGGAGGGCGAGTTGCCGGCCGAGGCGCTGCGGGTGCTTGCGCTGCTGAGCGCCGAGTTGCCGCTGAAGCAGGCGGTGGCGCTGGCGGCCGAGATCAGCGGTAGCTCGCGCAACCGCCTCTACGACCATGCCTTGGCATTGAAGAATGCCCGCGCCGACTGATTTCGACGCGGGCTTGTTCACTTTCCTGCCGCCATGCGTTGAGCGGCCGACGCCAGCCGGCCCTTGACCGGCACCAGTTCGCCAGCGCGTCCCAGGCCGAAGGCGGGCATATTGACGTAGACGCTCTCCGAGCTGCCCGGCCGGACGGCGTAGGTTTCATGCCAGATGCCGACTGAACCATCGGTGCCGATCGCCTTGTTGAAGGCCGCCCAAGCGGGCAGGTGCTGGGCCTCACGGTTTTTGGCATAAGCCATCAGTTGCTCCATCGAACGCCAATACTGAACCTGGATAAGAGTGCGCGAGAACCATGTCTCGGCGTGCAGCAGGCCTGAGTCCGGCTGCGACTGCAGTTCGCGTTGCATGCGCGGCATCGCGCTCACCACCGGCCACCATTTGTGGACGAGCCAGGGCTTGTTGATGCGCATGCCGATCAAGAAGACCACATAGTCGCCGTCCAGGCGGGCCGTCAGGCGCTCGCGCAGCACCGGGCCGCTCATGCCAGCACCTCGGCGCTTGCAGCAGCAGAAGTCGGCGCAACAAGCGCCAAGGCCTCAAGGCTGGCGCGCAGCGCCGGGACCAGCGGTGTCTGAGGCGGCTCGCCGATCAACCGGCGCAGTTCGGCGTCGTCCAAACGGTGCGGCTTCTGCCACAGATAGCGCATCTCGGCGATGGCACGCCAACTGGCAACAAAGGGTGAGCCTAGGCGAATCAAGAACCAAGGCAAGTCGCCTGCCTTCAAGGGCTGGCCCCAGGCTTGCGCAAAAGCTTGGTGCAAGACCTGACCCTCCACCGAATGGCCGGCGAAATGAAGGCGGTGATGGCCCTTCAACTCGGCGCGCTTTTCGGCGATGCGTACAAAGCATTCGGCCAGATCGGGCAGATAGGCCCAGGCATGGGTCTGATCCAGCGGGCCGGGGTAGATGAAACGGCCACTCTTGAGCTTGGAGATCAGGGCCAGATCAAACCAGGTGCCGCGCCCCGGCCCGCCGAAGAAGTCGCCCGCCCGCAGCACCACCGAATCCAGCCCCGGCTCGGCCGCCATGCGCGCTTCCATCTCGATACGCAGGCCGGCCTTGGGCGTGTTGGCTCGCTCGGGCGTGTGGGGCGTCAGCACAGCGGGCAATTCGCTGCCGAAGTTATAGACATTGCCGGGCAGCATCAGTAAAGCGCCTAAGGCCTTGGCCGTCGCCTGCGCCGCGTCGGCCATCGGCAAGAGCAGTCGATGCCACTCGGTATAGGGCGGATTCAGGGCATTGATGACGACGCTGACGCCTTGCGCGCCCTTGATCAGGGCGGCGCGGTCCAAGGCGTCGCAGTTCAGCGCCCGTACATGGTCCAGGCCGAGCAGATCGGCCGGCAGCGGCTTGCGAGCCTGCGCAATCACCTGCCAGCCGGCTTCGGCGAAGGCGCGAGTCAAACAAAGGCCCAGGCGGCCGGCGGCGCCAAGAATCAAGAGGGAGGGTTTCATGTGTGGTCCTTTGCTTGCAATTGCTTGGGCTGAAGTGTCAAAGTTTTTGCCGCAATTCGGAAGCGACTATCATGAACGCTGGATATTCAAAAATGAATAGCGGGGCGAAAAGTGCTCGATTGGTCGCAGGTGCAGATATTTCTTGGCTTGGCCGAGGCGGGCTCCTTGAGCCGAGCCGTTGCGCTGCTGAGCCAGAGCCAACCGACGCTGAGCCGGCAGTTGACGGCCTTGGAGTCCTCACTCGGTCAAAGCCTGTTTGAGCGCCACCCGCGTGGCCTCACTTTGACCGCGGCCGGCCAGGCCTTGCTGCCCGCCGCAAGGCGCATGCGCGAAGGTGCGCAAGAGCTGAGCCTGGCCTTGGCTGCGCGTGAAACAAGTCTGGCCGGCACGGTGCGCATGACCGCCAGCGAGATCGTCTGCTGTTACTTTTTGCCCGAGTTCCTGGCGCGGATGCGGCTCGATCATCCAGAAATTCAGCTGGAGATTGTCGCCAGCGACGAGGTCGAAAATCTGCTGGACCGCAGCGCCGACATCGCGCTGCGCATGGTACGTCCCGAGCAGGGCATGCTGGTAGCGCGCAAGCTGGCCGATTGGCCGCTCGGCATGTACGCGCACAGACGTTATTTGGCCCGCCATGGTGTGCCGACGGTGGCGACGCTGGCTCAGCATCACTGGTTGGGCTTCGACCGGGCCGATCAGTTGCTGCGCGGCTTCGCGGCTGCGGGCTTCGCCGTCGAACGTGAGTTTTTTTGCTTGCGCAGTGACAGCCATGTGGCGATGTGGGAGGCGATGCGGGCCGGCTGCGGCATCGCTGTGGGCCTGCAAAGCCTGGCCGCACGCGACCTCAATCTGCAGCAGGTGCTGCCCGAAATACCGATCCCGCCGCTGCCACTGTGGCTGACCGCCCACCGCGAATTGCGCGACACGCCGCGCCTGCGTTTGGTGTTTGATGCCTTGGCGGATTGGGTCGGTGCGAACCCTTGAATTTGCTTCGAGCGGGCTCCCGCCAGCCCTCCTACAATCAAGTCATGATTTCGCGCGAACCCACCCTTGCCCGCCTGGTAGCAGCCCGTAGCCAATTGCTGGAGCCTTACGGCCTCAGCGAGCCCTTGCTGGCCAAAGCCTTGCGATTGATCACCGAGCACCGCGTTGATGACGCCGACCTCTATTTCCAGCACACCCGCTCCGAGGGCTGGAGCTTGGAAGAGGGCATCGTCAAGAGCGGCAGCTTCAGCATCGATCAGGGCGTGGGCGTGCGCGCCGTGGCCGGCGAGAAGACCGCGTTTGCCTATTCCGACGATATCTCCGAGGCCGCCATCATCGACGCCGCCTTGACAGTGCGCTCGATTGCTGCCGCCGGCCAGAGCCGCCGCGTCAAGGTGCCCGCCAATCCCACCGTGTCAAAGAGCCGCTCGCTCTATGGCCCGGCCGACCCGATCGCCAGCCTCGACAGCACCGAAAAGGTCGCCTTGCTGGAGCGCACCGAACGCATGGCGCGCGGCAAAGACCCGCGTGTGGCGCAGGTGATGGCTGGCCTGGCCGCCGAGCATGAGGTGATTCTGGTGGCGCGCGCCGACGGCACCTTGGCCGCCGATGTGCGGCCGCTGGTGCGCCTGAGCGTGACGGTGATTGCCGAGAGCAATGGCCGCCGCGAGGTCGGCTCGGGCGGTGGCGGCGGGCGCTTTGGCCTGGCCTATTTCACCGACGAGATGATTGCCAGCTATGTCGATCAGGCCGTCAATGCCGCGCTGACGAATCTGGACTCGCGCCCGGCCCCGGCCGGCGAGATGACCGTGGTGCTCGGCCCCGGCTGGCCCGGTGTGCTCTTGCACGAAGCGATCGGCCATGGCCTGGAAGGCGACTTCAACCGCAAGGGCTCGAGCGCTTTTGCCGGCCGCATCGGCCAGCGCGTGGCGGCCAAGGGCGTCACGGTTTTGGACGACGGCACGCTGCCGGACCGCCGCGGCTCGATGAACGTTGACGACGAAGGTTGGGCCTCGCAGCGCAATGTCTTGATCGAGGACGGCATCCTGAAGGGCTATATCCAGGACGCGATGAATGCGCGCCTGATGAAGGTGGCGCCGACCGGTAACGGCAGGCGTGAGAGTTATGCCCATGTGCCGATGCCGCGCATGACCAACACCTATATGCTCGGAGGCGACAAGGAGCCGAAGGAAATCATCGCCAGCATCAAGCGCGGCATCTACGCGACCAACTTCGGCGGCGGGCAGGTCGACATCACCTCGGGCAAATTCGTGTTCTCGGCCAGCGAGGCCTTCTGGGTCGAGAACGGCCAGATCCAGTACCCGGTCAAGGGTGCGACCATCATCGGCAGCGGCCCCGAGGCGCTGACCCGCGTGACCATGATTGGCAACGATATGCAGCTCGACACCGGTGTCGGCGTCTGCGGCAAAGAGGGCCAGAGCGTGCCGGTCGGCGTCGGTCAGCCAACGCTGCGGATCGACGGGCTGACGGTCGGCGGCACGGCCTGATTGTTGTTCGGCCGCAGCAGTACGGCGGCTACGCAATATTCGCGTGCTACATTCAAGCCATGCCTTCACCAAAGTTTTATTCTTTCTTTTGGTTCTCACACCGCACCGGCGGCAGAGAGGCGAACGCGTAAACCAAAAACGCAAATCAAATTTCTGAAAACCGCCGGGTTCACCCCGGCGGTTTTTTTTTGCTCCTCGAATCAGATCTAGCAAGAGACCCAAAACATGAATGCCAAAAACGCCAAAGCCGAACAAGCCGCCGAACGCTGGTACTCGCCGCAGGACAAGACCAGCCTGACCGATGATGAGCGCATCGTCGACGTTACGCCGCTGCCGCCGCCCGAACATCTGATTCGCTTCTTCCCGATTCGAGGCACGCCGATGGAGCCGCTGATTGCCGGCACGCGCGGCAAGATCCGCAAGATCATGCAGCGCAAGGATGACCGCCTCTTGGTCATCATCGGCCCCTGCTCGATTCACGATCCGGCCGCCGCGATCGAGTACGCCCGCAAACTGCAAGTGCAGCGCGAGAAGTACGCCGACACGCTGGAGATCGTGATGCGGGTCTACTTCGAGAAGCCGCGCACCACGGTCGGCTGGAAGGGCTTGATCAACGACCCTTACCTGGACGAGAGCTATCGCATCGACGAAGGCCTGCGCATCGCCCGCCAGTTGCTGCTGGAGATCAACCGGCTGGGCATGCCCGCCGGCTCCGAGTTCCTCGACGTGATCTCGCCGCAATACATTGGCGACTTGATTTCTTGGGGCGCGATCGGCGCGCGCACGACCGAAAGCCAGGTGCACCGCGAGTTGGCGTCGGGCCTGTCCGCACCAATCGGCTTCAAGAATGGCACCGACGGCAATATCAAGATCGCCACCGATGCGATCCAGGCGGCGGCCCGCCCGCACCACTTTTTGTCGGTGCACAAAAACGGTCAGGTCGCCATCGTCGAGACCAAGGGCAATAAGGATTGCCATGTGATCCTGCGCGGCGGCAAGGCGCCCAATTACGACGCGGAGAATGTGGCCGCCGCCTGCAAGGACCTGGCCGCGTCCAAGCTGGACATGACGCTGATGGTGGACTGCTCGCATGCCAATAGCTCCAAGCAGCATCTGCGTCAGGTCGATGTGGCTCGCGATGTGGCCGAGCAGATCAAGGCCGGTGGCAAAAGCATTTTCGGCGTGATGGTCGAGAGCCATCTGGTCGATGGCGCGCAGAAGTTCACCCCCGGCAAGGACGACGCCAAGAAGCTGGAATACGGCAAGAGCATCACCGACGCCTGCCTGGGCTGGGATGATTCGCTCGAGGTCTTGAAGGTCTTGAGCGAGGCGGTGAAAACGGCGCGCGGCTGATTTCTAAGTCAGAATCCGCGCATCAGCAGCCAGAAAGGCCAGCGATGCGCAGTCAAGTGAAGGTGGTATTCAGCCCGATTCAGCAGTTCGATCTGCTCGTTGATGGGGCGGAGGTCTTGAGTTTCGAGGCCGCCCGTCAATGGCTGGACGAGCAGTTCGTCAAGCATGACTGCGTGCCGATGCGGGGGTCGGGCAAGGTTTTGCTGGCGGACAAGATCCTCGGCATTGCCTCGGTCGCCGGGCCGGAGGCTTTTGCCGACCCCGCTTGGGCGCTTGATTACGCCCGCGCCACCAGCGGCGCCTTGAGCAAGGCCTTGCTGCGGGTGGATGTGGCGAAGCGAACGCTGTCTTACTGATTGGCTGTTATTGGCTCAGCTGTGGCGCCGGTAACTGCCAACCAAAGTGCAGGGCGGCCAAGCGCAAGGCCACCACCATCAGCATGCCGGCGATGAAGGCCACTTGACGCGGCAGCCCCAAGGCACGCAGCAGCAAGTAGGCGGCGATGCCGCCGATCGCTGCGCTCGCATAGATGTCGCGGCGCAGCAGCAGCGGCACCTGGCCGGTCAGCAGATCGCGCAGCACGCCGCCGCCGCTGGCGGTGATGGTGCCGAGCAAGACGACCACCAGGCGCGGCTTGCCGGCCTCCTCGGCGATCTCGGCGCCGCATAGCGCAAACAGGGCCAGGCCGAGAGTGTCGGCGATCACCAGGGCGCCGTTGCCGCTCTGCAAGACCTGACCCCAGCCGCTGGCGGCCAGCGCGGTCAGCATGGCGGTCAAGGCGATCACCTTGATGTAGCGGGTATCGCGCATCCAGAAGATCGGGTGGCGGCCCAAAAGCAGATCGCGCAACGTGCCGCCGCCGATTGCGGTGATGGCGGCCAGCACCAGCACGCCGAACAGGTCAAGCCGCGACTGCATGGCGGCCAGCGCACCGCTGATGGCAAAAACGGCCACACCGGCCAGGTCCATCCAGTACAAAACGATGCGCGCCTTGGGGGTCAGCGACTCATTGGGGGAATTGCTCATGGGCGGCATTCTGGCAGCGATGTGGGCAAGTGCTGAAAAAGGGCTTGAAGCTGGGCGAGGCGGCCCCACATCGTGTGCACGGGCGCAAGCTCAGGTGGGTGGCCGCAAGCTCTTGGCCGCTCATCATCGTTTTCAGCCATTTGAAAGAAGCGCAAATCATGACAAAGCAAACCCATGCCTTCCAGGCCGAGGTCAAGCAGATCCTGCACCTGGTCACCCATTCGCTCTACTCGAATAAGGAAATCTTCCTGCGCGAGTTGGTGTCGAACGCGTCGGACGCCTGTGACAAGCTGCGCTTCGAAGCGCTGGACAACGCCGCCTTGTTCGAAGACACGCCTAACCTGGAAGTACGCGTCAGCTTTGACGAGGCCGCCCGCACCGTCACGATCAGCGACAACGGCATCGGCATGAGCGAGGAAGAGGCGATCTCGCACCTGGGCACCATCGCCAAGAGCGGTACGCGCGAGTTCATGGCCAAGCTCGAAGGCGACCAGAAGAAGGACGCCAACCTGATCGGCCAGTTCGGCGTCGGTTTCTACTCGGGCTTTATCGTTGCCGACCGCATCACCGTCGAGACCCGCCGTGCCGGCGTGGCCGCCGATGCAGCGGTGCGCTGGACGTCGGAAGGCACCGGCGACTACGAGGTCGAGACCATCAGCAAGCCCGGCCGTGGCACCGATGTGATCCTGCATCTGCGCGAAGGCGAGGAGGAATTCCTCAAGACCTGGCGCCTCAAGTCCGTCATCAGCAAATACTCGGACCACATCTCCCTGCCTATCCTGATGCGCAAGGAAGAATGGGATCCTGAGAAGTCCACCCAAGTCTTGAAGGACGAGTGGGAGCCGGTCAACAAGGCCTCGGCGCTGTGGTCGCGCTCCAAGAGCGAAGTCACGCAAGAGCAGTATGACGAGTTCTACAAGCAGATCAGCTACGACACCGAGGCGCCGCTGGCCCACACGCATAACCGCGTAGAAGGCCGCAGCGAGTACACCCAGCTGCTCTACATCCCCAAGAAGGCGCCGTTTGATCTGTGGAACCGCGACAAGCGCGGCGGCGTCAAGCTCTATGTGAAGCGCGTCTTCATCATGGACGATGCCGAGGCGCTGATGCCGGTCTATCTGCGCTTTGTTAAGGGCGTGATCGACTCGGCCGACCTGCCGCTGAATGTGTCGCGTGAGTTGCTGCAAGAAAGCCGCGACGTGAAGGCGATCCGCGAGGGTTCGACCAAGCGCGTGCTGTCGATGCTGGAAACGCTGGCCGACAGCGAAGACGCCGCCGAGCGCTCAAGGTATGCCGACTTCTGGAAGGACTTCGGCTCGGTCTTGAAGGAAGGCATTGGCGAAGACCATGCCAACCAGGAACGCCTGGCCAAGCTCTTGCGCTTTGCCTCGACGCATGCCGACGAGGGCGTGTCGCTGGCCGATTACCTGAAGCGCGCCAAGGACGATCAGGAAGCGATCTACTACATCACCGCCGACTCTTTAAGCGCCGCCAAGAACAGTCCGCAGCTGGAGATCTTCCGCAAGAAGGGCATTGAGGTCTTGCTGCTGGTGGACCGCGTCGATGAGTGGATGCTCTCGCATCTGTATGAGTTTGAAGGCAAGGCGCTGCAGTCGGTCGCCAAGGGTTCGATCGATCTGGGCAAGCTGCAGGACGAGGACGAGAAGCGCCGAGCAGAGGAAGTTGCCGAGACCTTCAAGCCGCTGCTGGACCGCCTGAAGGAGACGCTCAAGGCCCGCGCCAAGGATGTGCGCGTGTCGACCCGTCTGGTCGATTCTCCCGCCTGTATCGTCGTCGAAGAGGGCGATATGAGCGGCCACTTGGCGCGCTTGCTCAAGCAAGCCGGCCAGGCCGCACCGAGCAGCCTGCCGACGCTGGAGATCAACGCCGAGCATGCGCTGGTGAAGAAGCTGAGCAACAGCGAGGCCCAGTTCGACGACCTCGCTAACGTGATCTTTGATCAGGCCGTGTTGGCCGAAGGCGGCCATCTGGAAGATCCGGCTGCCTATGTGCGGCGGGTCAACGCGATGTTGCTGGGCTAAGGTCTAAGTCAGGCGCCTTGCAAAGCCCACTCAGGTCCGGCCTGAGTGGGCTTTTCTATGTCGCAGCGTTTTGGCTGTCGGTCATCACCCTTGGCAAGCGAATATCGACGCGAGTTCCTTGGCCCAGCTTGCTGCTCACTTGCAGCTCGCCGCCGAGAGTTTTCTTGACCAGGTTCAAGACGATGGTCATGCCCAAGCCGGTGCCGCCTTTGCCGATCTTGGTGCTGAAAAATGGCTTGAAAAGCAGCGCGAAATTCTCTTCTGGAATGCCGACGCCGTTATCGACAAAGCTCAGTCGTACGCTGTCGCCGACGAGTTCTCCGCTGATCGTCAGCAGTCCCTGCTCGCGTCCGTCGAAGGCGTGCAGGTAGGCGTTGTTGACCAGGTTGATGACGATTTGCCCCAGCGGTCCGGGCTGCGATTCCATTCGAATGCCGGCCGGTATTTCGACCAGCACCCGATGCGCGTGCCGGCTCAGACTGGGCGCCAAGGTGGCGAGCACCTCCCGCACCGTCTCCGCCAGATCGAATTCGCGCCGTTGTTCGCTGGCCTGGTCGGCCGCCACATGTTGGAACTGAGACAGCAATTGCTCCGCCCGTTCGAGGTTGCGCAACAGCAGGCCACAGCCCTCCTGCATTGAATTGACGAATTCGCTCAAGTCGTTGCGTTTCAGGGTGCCCGATTGAGCTTCAACATCAAGCTTCTGCGCTTGATTGGCCAAGGTGCTGGCGGTCATCACCGCGTTGCCGAGCGGGCTGCGCAGTTCGTGTGTGACGCTGGCGACCAAGGTGCTGAGGGTGGCTTTGGCTTCGCTGCGAGTCAGTTGACGGCGAGACTCCTCCAGGCAGCTCAGCGCCAACTCGAACTCCGCCGTGCGTTCACGAACCTTGGCCTCGAGATTGAGCTTGAGTTGATGCAAGAGCAGGTGAGTGTGCACACGCGCCTGCACGACGGCGGCGTTGATCGGCTTGGTAATGAAGTCCACCGCACCGAGCTTCAATCCCAGCACTTCATCCAAAGGGTCGTTTTGACCGGTGACGAAGATGATCGGGATGCCGCAGGTTTGGGCGTCGTCCTTCAGCCTCCGGCAGACCTGATGCCCGTCCATTCCCGGCATCATCACGTCGAGCAAAATCAGATCGGGGCGGGTCTCGGGATTGTTGGCAATCGCGATGGCCGTTTGGCCCGAGGTGGCCACCTTGATGCGGTAGTCGGCGCGCAAGAGTTCGGCCAATGCATTCACGTTGACCGGCGTGTCATCGACGATCAGGACCAGCAGCCGGGCATCAGGTTCTTGCATGGTTGGCCTCGTCTTTCGGGGCGTGTACGGCGCAGATACGCTCGAGTTCTGACAAGGTCGTCAAGGCATCTTCGGTGTGGATGTTATCCACTTGCTGCCGAAAAAGCAGCAACTGCGCTTGGCAATTCATCGGCGCCATGGCTTGCTCGAGCTCACTCATGGCTTCTGACGGGATGAAGTCTTGGCCGATCAGCAGGGCGCGCAATTGCTGCAGCAAAACTTCTGGCGCTTTGGCGGCAAGGTTTTCGAATTTGGCGGTGGCCGGGGGCTGACCGGCCGCCGACGCGAGGACGTTGTCTATCTGCCCTAGCGTGTGCGCCAACTGAGTCTCCATGTCCAGCATGAAGCGAGCCACTCCGGCCGCTTCACTGGCCAAGCCGACGCCATCATTGCTTCTCAGCATGGCCTCCGCATTGGCCAGCGTTTGTTGCAACGCGCTCGCCCCTGCGGTGCCGGCGATGCCCCGCATCGTGTGCAAATTCAGCTGGGCATCGGCAAGGCGGCCTTCGGCCAGGGCTTGCCTGCATTGCGCCAAATGGCTCATGGCGTCGGCGCGAAACGACGCCAGCACCTTGGCGTAAAAGGCTCGGTTGCCGCCCAGTCGCTGGATGGCCAGCTCAATATCGATAACTTGGTCTCCGCCACTTGGCTGCGGCGAAGACGCCGACCATGCGAGCGCCCGACTTCGCCCCTTGCGCTGGGTGTGACGCAAGACGGCGCGGATCAAATCGTCGCAGTCCACCGGCTTGCCCAAATGATCCACCATCCCGGCGGCCAGACAGGCGGCCCGATCGGAGTCCATCGCATTGGCGGTCATGGCAATGATGGGGGGGGCAGTTATGCCTGCTGCAGCTCGGATACGCTTGGTCGCTTCAAAACCGTCAATATCGGGCATTTGCAGATCCATCAGGATGGCGTCAAACGGAGGTCTTGCCGCCAAGGCCTGCGCCACGCCGTCCAGGCCATTGCCGGCAATCTCCACTTCGGCGCCGTTGTTGCCGAGTAACTCCTTGGCCACCTGCTGGTTCAAGGCGTTGTCCTCCACCACCAGCAGACGCAAACCCTCCAACTGTCTGGTGCTCACGGCACCTTGCTTGAGAGGCAATTTCCCGCTGCGCTCAAACGTGGCCATCAGTACAGCGTCGTACAGCATTGACGCGGTCACGGGCTTGACCAGGTAGCCGTCTAAAAGGCGAGTCTCGTGCTTGGATTTTTCGGCGAGCACCTCGCGACCATGCACGCTAACCATGATGATCACCGGTGCTTGGTCGCCGGCTTTGAGTTGGCGAATTTGTTTGGTGGTTTCCCAGCCATCCAGATTCGGCATCCGCCAGTCCATCAGAATGATCTGGTACGCGCTGGCGGCAGGCTCTTGCAAATGCCTCAGCGCGGCCTCGCCGCTATCGACGCAGACACTTTGCCAACCCATGGCCTTGGTCATTTCTTGCAGCACCTCGCGCGCCAGGGCGTTGTCATCCACGATCAGCACACGCTGTTCATGGATCTCGTCAAGGGCCGGCGCAGATTCGGGCGTGGGCTCGATGTCGAACCGCGCGCTGAAGTGGAAGCGACTGCCTTGGCCCAGACTGCTGTCGACCTGCAACTCGCCGCCCATCAGCGCAATGATGCGTTTGCAGATGGACAGGCCAAGCCCGCTGCCGCCAAAGCGGCGTGTTGTCGATGTCTCGGCCTGGCTGAAGCTTTCGAAGATGCTGGCGAGTTTGTCGCTTGCAATGCCGATGCCGGTGTCGCGTACCGAGAACTCCAAATCGGCCGTGGTAGCTGTTTGTGAAAGCAGCCGCAGGCTGATCAGCACCTCTCCTTCTTGGGTGAACTTGATGGCGTTGCCGCTGAGATTGAGGAGCACTTGGCGCAGGCGCATGGCGTCACCCATCAAGCGCTGCGGGATGCGCGGGTCGATGGCGAACAGCACTTCGAGATCCTTGGCGCCCAGGTTTGCCGACACAATCACCGACAAATCGCGCATCATGTCGCCGAGCACGAAGGGATGGACATCCAGCGCCATTTTGCCGGCTTCTATTTTCGAAAAATCCAGAATGTCATTGATCAAGCCCAGCAAGGCCAAGGTGGCCGATTGCGCTTTTTGGGTGTAGTCGAGTTGGCGGGGGCTGAGTTCGGTGTGCTCGAGCAACTTGAGCATGCCCAGGATGCCATTCATCGGCGTGCGGATCTCATGGCTCATGGTGGCGAGGAAGTCACTCTTGGCGCGACTGGCCGACTCCGCCGCCTCCTTGGCCGCCAGCAATTGCGCGTCTTGTTGCTTCTTTTCGCTGACGTCCTGATGGGTTCCGACGACCCAATCCGAATCGGCTTTTTGGAGCTCATGGGAGACCAGGCCGCCGCGCGCCAGGACCCAGACCCAGTGGCCCAGCTTATGCCGCAATCGCAACTCGCAGTCATAGCTCTCGCTCTCGCCCCGCCGCAGGCTTGCCAAGGATGCGTCGGACCGCAGCAGGTCATCCGGGTGGCACAGGCGAGCCCATTGCTTGAGGTCCATGGGTTCCAGCTCGGCGGGGCTATACCCCAGCATGTCGGCCCAGCGTGTATTGATGAAGCGCTGCCCGCTAGGAAAGTGCAATTCCCATGTGCCCGCCTGCGTACCGTCGATGATATTGCTTAGCCTTTGTTCGGCCAAGGCGCTGCTGGCCTGCATATGTGCTGTCATGCGGCGGCTGCGCTGGGTAATGCCGACGGCAGCCAGCAGTAAAAGGGTCGCGCCGCTGCCGCCCCATAACGCCCATTGGCGAGCGTGCCCGACCCGATGGCTGGTGAACTGCCCACGCGGGACGAGCACCAACTCCCAGGGGCGGCTGGCCACATCGACGGTCAGGCGCAGCACGTCGGGTGAATTCGCCAGTGCTGCTGGGTCGGCCGGTTTGGCGGGCTCGTCCAGCGCGCTATAGATCAGCTTGGGGGGCTCGTTAGCCTGGTCAAACACCAGCAGGTCAAGCTCGACCGCATCGGCGCGAAAGGCGGCTTCGCGAAATACATCCTCGACCCGGACGATGCCGGCCGCATAGCCGAGGTGCTGCCCCGCGTTGCTCACTGCCGTCGAGATGATGAGGCCATCTTTTCTGGCGGAGCGTGCCGCGTCGCCCAGCAACTCGAAAGTGGCCGAAGCCACCGGCTGCTTGGTCTTGCGGGCCAAGAGCTTGGACTCCATGCGCCCCGGCAAGGAGGCCAGGTCCAAGCCCAGGATGGCCGAGGCTTCCGGAAAGGCAAATAAGACCGGTAGGTACTCCGCGCGAGGCTGAACCGGCACGGTTCGCTCGTTCGCCAAACTGCCTTCCAGTTCAAGCACCCGGAAACCGATCAGACCCTGCGATTGCGCCTTGGCCTCAAAAGACGCGAGTGCTTGCGCCGAGACGGTGGGTTGCCATTGCAATGAACTCAGCGTGGGCGCCGCCGCCATCATCGCTTCAGAAAAATCCGAGAACTCGCTGCGACTCAGTTGCGGGTGATTGGCCACCAATTGTCCGACGGCGCGGATGGCTTCGATCGAACGCACCAAATCAAGGTAGAAGCTGTCAACGACCGACTGACCGATCGCATTCAACTGATCCTGCTTTTGGCGAGTTTGGGCGGCCTCTATCGTCTTGGTGGCGTACCAGGTCGCGCTCGCGCCAAGAGCCAGAATAAGGATCAGCACCAGCGTGTCCAGGGTGTTGTCGCGCCAGTTCTTGCTGTTCTCGCCGGCGCGGGCGAGGCCAGGGTTGGCGGGCGCGCTGGCTGCTTCGGACGGGCGCGCGGCGCTCATTCCTGCAGGCCCATGATGGGCACCAGGCGCTGGTAGAGTTCGGACTGCTCCTGCATGAATTTGTCTGAATCCTTGCTGGTGCCTAGGGCCGATATCGCGCCCATGGCGGCCAGGTCTGCCAGCCATTGCGGGTCTTTGCCCAAGGCCTGGAGGGTGGCTCTCCACTTGCCTACAAGCTTGGGCGGCATGCCTGGCGGTCCGACCAAGGCGGTCCATCCCAGAATCGAGCCCAAATCCCGCATGCCTACTTCGCGTGAATTTTGCAGCTCGGGCAGCTGTGGCATGCGACCCGGGGCGGTCGTGAGGAGCCCGCGTATCTTGCCGTCCTTGATCAATGAAATAAAGCTGCCGGCGTTGATGCACAT
This sequence comes from Roseateles oligotrophus, assembly GCF_025717515.1. Classification (GTDB taxonomy): domain Bacteria; phylum Pseudomonadota; class Gammaproteobacteria; order Burkholderiales; family Burkholderiaceae_C; genus Paucibacter_A; species Paucibacter_A oligotrophus. The sequence goes on along the minus strand of NZ_JAJIRN010000004.1, from coordinate 374,491 downwards.
GAAGTCGATCTGGCCGTTCAACAAGGCCTCCTTCACTTCGATCGCGCCGTTGAAACCCACCCCCGTGGCGGAGTCCAGTTTGAGTCCGGCCAAACGCATCAAATAGAGCGCGCTCATATTGTGAATCGTGCCTGGCCCGGCGTGGCCGAACTTGAGCGTGCCGGGAGACTTGCGCAGTGCCTGCGTCAATTCATGGTGACTTTTAAAGGGCGCATCGGCACGCACGGCGCACACCAGCGGTTCGATCAACAAGACGCCCAGAAACGTGAAATCGGTGTGGCGATAGGGCAGGCTGGGCTTCAGCGCCGGTGCAACGACTTGCGAGCCCACCCGGGCCAGTAGCAAGGTGTAGCCGTCGGGCCGCATCAACTTCACCTCGGATGCAGCCTTGGCACCGGAGTCCCCGACTCGGTTCTCGATCACCAACTCGGTGGTGTTCAAGTACTTTTTGAGGTGTTTGGCCAGAATCTGTGCATAGGTTTGCGAGTCGCTTTTTACACCGAATGGGACGATCAGCGTGATCGGGCGCTCCGGGTAGGCGTCGCTGCTGTTCGCCATCGTTGCGGGCGATAGCAGGGCGGCCGCCCCCAGTGCCAAAACCCGCAGGCTTGCGCAGAGGGCGCTTTTCCGATCGCAGAAGCTGATGGCGAGGGGCATGTGCTGACTCCGTGAGCATCCCCTGTAGGCCAGAGCCCCGGGGCGGTGCAAGAGGTGGTAAGCCGACACGCAAGAATACGACTTTTGGGCGGCGACGCAAGGCCAAGGTGGCCCGGTGATGCGCCCCATGCCGCTATTTGAAGCCCTCGTCGAAACCGACGTCCTCGTCTTTGAAGTTGTCCAGCACGATTTCGTCCGCAGGCCGCATCGCTTCAAGTTGCTCTCCCAGCTTGGCGACCTGGTCGTGCCAATAGTTCGGCGTGCCGAACCAGGGAAAGGCGAGCGGGAAGGCCGGGTCGCCCCAGCGCTTGGCCAGCCAGGCGCTGTGGTGAATCATGCGCAGCGTGCGCAGTGGCTCGATCAGCTTCAGCTCGCGGCGGTCAAACTTGGCCACCGATTCATAACCCTCCAACACACAGGCGAGTTGCTGGCGCGTTGCGATGGCGTCGCCCGACAAGAGCATCCATAGATCCTGCACCGCCGGGCCGGTGACGGCGTCGTCGAGATCGACAAAATGCGGGCCATGGTCGGGCGTCCAGAGGATGTTGCCGGGGTGACAGTCGCCATGCAGACGCAGCAGCTGCAAGTCTGGAATGGCATCAAAAGCGTTTTGAATACGGCTCAGGCAGGCCTCGACCACGGCCCCCCATGCGGGCGCGATTTCAATTGGCAGCGTCTCGTGCTCAAGCAGCCAGTCGCGAGCGATCCTGCCCGGCTCGGCGCCAACCCAGCGCAGCCTGTGCTGGAACGGCCGCTGTTGGCCGACCAGGTGCAAGCGGGCGAGCAGTCGGCCTATCCAGGTCAGCACCTCCGGGTCGTCCAGCTCGGGCGCCCGCCCGCCTTGGCGCGGCGTGACGGCAAAGCGTTGGTCGCCGAAATGGGCCAGGGTCGCCGGCGTACCGGTCAGCTGCAACAGGCCCTTGATGTTGTCGAGCGTCCAAGGCGCGGCCACCGGCACTTCCGCTGCGGCCAGTTCCAAGGCGAAGTCATGTTCTTCGAGAATTTGTGCATCGCTCCAACGGCCCGGCCTATAGAACTTGGCCACGGCGATGCGGCCGTCCTCCAGATGCAATTGCAGCACCCGGTTCTCGTAGGAGTTCAGCTGCAGCATGCGGCCGTCGCCGTAAAGGCCGGCTGCGTCGAGCGCGTCCAGCATGAATTCGGGTGTCAAGTTGCCGAAGCTGCGGTCTAGGTCTGGGGTCATTGAATGGCGAAAGAAAACGGCGTCGAACCGAATGGCCCGACGCCGTAGTATCAGCGTAAAACTCTCAGAAAGACCCTTGCTTAGCGGGGCAGGCGGCCACCATAGCGAGGCGAGTCAACCACCAGTCCGACGATGTCGTTCGGCGCCTCATCGGGATAACGGGACTCTGTACCTAGGGGCTCGCCAAACGGTGCTGCGTTGTGGGCGCCGGCCGAGTTGCTGCGCGCCATGCGGGGCAGGTCCTGGCCGGCTGCGGTGTCAAATCGACTATCTGGGGCAAAGAAGGAGTCGTGGAAGACGGCGGAATCCTGCCAAAGCCCATGGCGACCTACCTTCACGGCAGCTGCGTTGTTGCTGGATTTGTGTGGCGTCATTAGGCCACTGCGGCGCGGCGTAGCGCCGTTGATGGCACTGCGCGAGGAGGTGGCTTTGCTGGGTGTGGGGGCCGGTTGTGGGCCGCGCGAACTGTTATTGCTAAATGGCACCAGCAGTTGCAACTCGGCTGCGCTGGGCAGCTTGTCGATCGGGCAGCGCAAATAGCGCACTCGGCAAGCCCCCAATACCGACTGTTTGATTTGCAGGCTGCGCCCGGAAATGCCACGCTCGCTGTCCAGGTCAACGGCGGCCAGCACTCGGCCATTGGGGCTGCAAATCGCGAAGGTCACATGAATGGCCCCCAGCAATTCGAACCAGTAGCGCACTTCCTGGGCTTCGGTTGGTTGGCAAAACCGCACCATCGGCAGCTTCGCGAGGATCACGTGATGAGGCAGCGCTTCTTTGAGGAGCCGGTAAACCCGGCGCTCATCGGCGTTAAATACCGGGCGAGCGGTGAGTGCCCATTCGGTCGGTAATGGTTTGTTGCTGGCGCCGCTTGGTCGACGCAGCGCCCAGGCTGCGGCAAGCGCTAACAGACTGCTGCCCGTCATCAACGCGACTATCCAAGGAATGGTAATTTGCATTGCCCTCGTCCGCCGTTATTGGTATTGCACCGTATATCCAGTGCTTATTCGAGCAATGTAGCGCATCACTGTGACAAAAGGGCCCCGTACCTACCCCCGGTCTGGGTGGTGGCTTGTGTAAATAATTTAGGGCAAGGCTATTGTTTTGCGGCCTTGCCGGCCTCTTCGAACTTGGACTTCACCTCGCCGACCCCGTCAATGATGTGTCCGATGACGCGCACATGTCTTTTGAACTGGAAGTCCAGTTCGGCCATATGGCGCTCGATGGCTTCGCCGACATGGGACGAGACGGTGTCGGGCGGGAGTCGCAACCAAGCCTCTGATTCCGAGCCTTCGCGCTCCACGGTGGCGCCGGCATTGCGGGCAATTTTCAGCATCGCCCCGTTTTCGCTCAGGGCGTGAATGAATAGCGTGTCGATGCCGCGGTTGCGGGCATGCAAGGCGGCGCGCTCGAACAGGCGGGCGCCCAAGCCCCGGCCGCGAGCTTGGCTCAGTACCGAGACGCCAAACTCGGCCATCGCCGGTTGGCCGGGTCGTTGTGGCTCCGGCGAGTAGGCCAGGTGAGCCATGGCAACGAGCTCCAACCTGCGGTTGAATATGCCGAAGACCTCATCCCTCTCGAAGTCTATCGACATGGCGTAACGGCTGACTTGCTCATTTGCGGCCGCGTAGCCGAAGCGTAAATAGCGGTCTCGCTCGCCCAAAGCGAGCAAGTGCAGCGCAATCCGCTTGCGATGTCGCCGCCCCAGCGAGCGAATCGGAATCCAGGCAGACATGCGCTTCAATGCAGACGCCGGCCCCCACATCGCCAAGCCGCCAATTTTGGTGTCGGTTTGGTCTGGCGGTGCTGTGCTGCTGTTGGGGTCGAGCGTCGGTTTCATGCAGGGACTCGAAACCGAGCCATAAGTAGTAACCCTGATTTTAGCTTCACGACATCCACGTTCGGCGATCGTGTCGCTAGGAAGCAAAGACTAGCCATCTTTGCACGCTCTCTGCTAGAATGATCGGCTTTTCCGTATTTGGCTGCGGGGAAGACGTTTTGCGTCTGGCGTGAGAGGTTGCGAGAACAGGTGTTTTTGATGCGGATTTATGCCGCAGCGAAGGCTTGCTTCCCAATAAGCAACACCGAGCGGTGTCGATTCATCTGCTGGTGATAAACCGGTAGTCGAAGGTAAGCGGACGCAAAAATTTGAATCAGCCATCCGACCGCTGGATTCCGTTTTGGATTTCAGCATTCGAAAGTAACTCATGAAGACCTTCAGCGCCAAACCGGCAGAAGTGACGCACGAGTGGTTTGTGATTGACGCCACCGATAAGGTGCTCGGACGTGTTGCCAGCGAAGTGGCACTCCGTTTGCGCGGCAAGCATAAAGCCATTTATACGCCTCACGTAGATACCGGCGATTTCATCGTCATCATCAACGCAGAAAAACTGCGTGTCACTGGCAACAAGGCCAACGACAAGGTGTATTACCGCCACTCGGGCTTCCCAGGCGGCATCCACGCCACGAAGTTCAAGGACATGCAAGCCAAGCATCCAGGCCGCGCGCTGGAGAAGGCTGTCAAGGGCATGCTGCCCAAGGGTCCTTTGGGCTATGCCATGGTGAAGAAGCTGAAGGTCTACGCAGGTGACACGCATCCGCATGCCGCTCAGCAGCCCAAGGCTCTGGAAATCTAAGGAACGATGATGATCGGAAACTGGAACTACGGTACAGGCCGCCGCAAGTCGTCGGTCGCACGTGTCTTCATCAAGAAGGGCACTGGCCAGATCGTTGTCAATGGCAAAGCCATTGCTGACTATTTTGGTCGTCAAACATCGATCATGATCGCCAAGCAGCCTTTGCTGCTGACGAACCATGGCGAGACGTTTGACATCAAGGTGAACGTTCATGGTGGTGGCGAGTCGGGCCAAGCTGGTGCTTTGCGCCATGGCATCACCCGCGCGCTGATCGACTATGACGCAACCCTGAAGCCCGAACTGAGCCGCGCCGGCTTCGTCACGCGTGATGCGCGTGAAGTCGAGCGTAAGAAGGTCGGTCTGCACGGTGCTCGTCGCAGGAAGCAGTTCAGCAAGCGCTGATCTCGCTGGTTTGCTGCCCTGGGCTTTGTTCAGTGGCAGCGAATTCACAACAAAGCCGCTTTCGAGCGGCTTTGTTTTTTTGAGTTGGACCTTTCGTCCCGTCTCCTAATAACCCTGTTCCAGCACGGTCTCATCTTGCGTGGGATCATTGAGTTATAAGCCTGAAACTTGTCCGGTATTTGCGTGGACAATGGCGGCTGCAGTGCAATTACATCAGGAATCCCTATGAACGCAGTTCTTGAATCTCCAGCGGCCGATGCCGATGAAATGCCCGTGCCCTTGATCTTCACCGACAGTGCGGCCGAAAAGGTTGCCGACCTGGTGGCCGAAGAGGGCAACCCCGAGTTGAAGCTGCGCGTGTTCGTGCAAGGCGGCGGTTGCTCGGGCTTTCAGTACGGCTTCACCTTTGACGAAGCCGTCAACGAAGATGACACGCAGATGCACAAGAACGGCGTGACCCTGCTGATCGATGCAATGAGCTTGCAATACTTGGCCGGTGCCGAGATCGATTACAAGGAAGACCTGCAGGGTGCGCAGTTCGTGATCAAGAATCCGAACGCCACTACGACCTGCGGTTGCGGCTCGAGCTTCTCGGCCTGATTTTTAGCCTCCCAAGAAAAGCCGCTAGGTTCTGGTGGCTTTTTTGCTTTTAGGCCGGATAGAGTGCGCCCAGCAGCCTGGGACCGAGAGCCCCGGTGGCGCCAGCCAGATTGCCGGGTAGCCGGCGCAGATGGCGCATCGCCAGCCAGGCGAATGCCGCGGCCTCCACTTGCATCACGGGCAGCCCACGCGCATCGGTCGGCATCACCTGAATGCCGGGCAAGCATGCTTGCAGGCGGCGCATCAACTGGGTATTCAAGGCGCCGCCGCCGCAGACCAGCAACTCGCGCGTCTGTGGGTCATGGTGGCCGAGGCTCTGGACAATCGCTTGTACGCTCAGCTCCAGCAAGCTGGCCTGTACATCGACGGCCTGCATACCCGCATCGAGGCACCGGTCCAGCCAGGCGCGGTTGAACAGGTCGCGGCCGGTGCTGCGCGGTGGGGTCAGGCCGAAGAAGGGCTCGCCGAGCATTTGCTCCAGCAAGCCTGGCAAGACCTGACCCTCGGCGGCCCAGGCGCCGCCGGCGTCAAATTCATGGCCCAGATGCTGCTTGGCCCAAGCGTCCATCAGGCAGTTGCCGGGCCCGCAGTCAAAGCCCAGCGTGCCGCCGGCGCCGCTGAGCAGGCTGATATTGCTGATGCCGCCGATATTGACGACGGCAATGTCGCGGCCGGGTTGAGCGAATTGGGCACGGTGAAAAGCCGGCACCAACGGCGCGCCTTGGCCGCCCGCCGCCACATCGCGGCTGCGCAGATCGCACACCACGGCAATGCCGCTCTGTTCGGCCAGCAGGGCGCCGTTCAAGAGTTGAATGCTGTAGCCGCAGCCATCGAATTCGCCGGGGCGGTGTCTGACGGTTTGCCCATGGGCACCGAGTGCGGCCACTTCGCCCGCTTTGACGCCGCAAAGCTCCAGCAGCTGGGAAACCAGATCCGCATAGTCTCTCGCGACTGCGTTGCCGGCCAGGGCGGCCCGGTGCAATTCGTTGTCGCCGGGGCTGTTGAGTGCCAGCAATTCCTCGCGCAAGGACGGGCAAAAAGGGCGGTGCAGGTGGCCAAGCACATGCATGCCTGTGTCGCCTGCGGGAAAGCGCGCCAGCAGCGCGTCAACCCCGTCCAGCGAGGTGCCGGACATCAGGCCAATGAAGAGCTCGCTGCCCATCTGCGGCGAGAAGGCGGTCGAGGGTTTCAGTCGGCGCCGCTGACGCCGCCGTCCATCGATTGCGCGACACTCAGCTGCGACTGCACGCTGGCGACGGTTTGACGGAACTGATTGCGAGCGTAATTGGGCAGGGTCACAGCTTCGGACGCACGCGCAATCACGCGCGGATCTTGATGGCTGCCCTTGACGCGAAACTCGAAGTGCAGATGCGGGCCGGTCGCCCAGCCGGTGGCGCCCACGGCACCAATCTTTTGGCCCTGTTCGATACGTTGGCCCTTTTTGACGTCGATGCGGCTCAGGTGGGCATAGACCGTCGTGCGATCGCCGTTGTGGCGCACATGGACAACATTGCCGAAGCCATTTTGCCAACCGGCGAATTCAACCGCGCCATCGCCGACGGTGCGAACCGGCGTGCCGGTCGGTGCGCCGTAGTCAACGCCAAGGTGCTGGCGCCAGCTTTGCAGAATAGGGTGGAAGCGCATCGCAAAACCCGAGGTGATGCGCGAGAACTCCATCGGGCTGGCCAAAAACGCGCGGCGCTTGCTTTGGCCGTCGAAGGCGTAGAAATTGCCCTTGCCGGTGACGCTGTCCTTGAACCAGACGGCCGAATGGCTGCGGCCGTTGTTGACGAACTCGCCGGCAATCACGCGGCCGGCCGCGCTGTCCCAGTTGATGCTCTCGCCATCGGCGGTGAGGCTTTCGTAGACGACGGAAAAACGGTCGCCCTTGCGCAGTTCGCGGTGAAAGTCGATTTCGCCGGAGAACATGTCGGCCATCTGCGAGGCGATGGCATCCGGGATGCGTGCTTCGTCGGTGGCGGCAAACAAGGAGCTTTGGATGGTTCCGCTGCCCAAGCGGATCTGCGCCTGCAGCGGCGCGGTTTCGAGCTTGGAAACAAAGGCCTTGCCTTCGCGCGTGATGCTCAAGCGGCTGAAATGCGTCGCCTGCTGTTCGGATTTTTCGGCCGGAAAGCGCACCACCATCGCCTGCACAACGCCCGAGGCATCGGCGGTCAACTGCACCGATTTACCGGCGCGGCCTTGCAATGTGCGGCGAGCGAGCGGGTCGTTGCGCAGGAATTGAGCGGCCACCGGGTCAAACGCGCCGAGGCGTTTGAACAGGCTTTCGACGGTGTCGCTGCTGCGGGTCAACTCACTGCGGCTGAGGCCAATCTGGTGTTCGGCCAAGGCCGTCAACTGCGCTTCCAGATCGTTGGTTTGCACCGTCTCGGCCAGCATGCGCTGGGGCAGATCGCGCGCATCGGGCGCGAGTGGTGCGATACCAAAGGCGGTGATGGCAAAGCCGGTCAACAGACCCACCACGGTGCCGGTCAGCGCACGCGGATGCTTGGCGGCAAAGGCTTCGGCTCGCGCCAGAGCCACTTTCACTTCAATCATCCGGTCGGTCACGTTGTCGAATCCCTCGTTGCTCAGGGCGAAGCCGTTTAGGCCTGCGCCTGACAAAAGCGGCGCGACTCTGCTCGAGTCGCGTCCACTAGAATTAATATCTTTGTCGCGACACCCCTGCTTTTGGGGGTGTTTGCTAAAAACTAGGCGCGAGTATACCGAGTCGATCGGTGCGTCAAATCCTAGAAAACCCCATACATCAAGGCTTTAGCCGAGGCCAGACTGCTGCCATGTCCGAAATTCGAACTCCCGTCGCGCCTGTTTTCCCCGTCACCGACCGCGTGCGTGAGGCCTTCGCCGTAAGCAAGCGCGCCTGTGATGAGCTCTTGCCGGAGGCCGATTGGCTGCAGAAGCTGGCCAAGTCCGAAGCGACCGGCGTGCCGCTGCGCATCAAGCTGGGCCTGGACCCGACCGCGCCCGACATCCACCTCGGCCACACCGTCGTGCTCAACAAGCTGCGCCAGTTGCAGGACTTGGGTCATCAGGTCATCTTCCTGATTGGTGACTTCACCTCGATGATCGGCGACCCGTCGGGGCGCAACGCGACGCGCCCGCCGCTGACGCAGGAGCAGATCAAGGCCAATGCCGAGACCTATTACGCGCAGGCCAGCTTGGTGCTGGACCCGGCCAAGACCGAGATCCGCTACAACTCGGAGTGGAGCGACCCGCTGGGCGCGCGCGGCATGATTCAACTGGCGGCCAAATACACGGTCGCGCGGATGATGGAGCGCGATGACTTCACCAAGCGCTTCGCCGCGCAGACGCCGATCTCTGTACATGAGTTTTTGTACCCGCTGATGCAGGGTTATGACTCGGTGGCCTTGAAGAGTGATATCGAGTTGGGCGGCACCGATCAGAAGTTCAATCTCTTGATGGGCAGGCATCTGCAGCAAGAGTTCGGCCAGGAGCCGCAGTGCATCCTGACCATGCCGCTGCTCGAAGGCCTGGACGGCATCGAGAAGATGTCCAAGTCCAAGAACAACTACATCGGCATCAGCGAGCCGGCGAACAGCATGTTCGCCAAGGTCTTGTCGATCAGCGATGTGCTGATGTGGAAATGGTTTGCGCTGCTGAGCTTCAGGAGCGAGGCCGAGATTGCCGCGCTCAAGGTCGAGGTCGAGGCGGGGCGCAACCCCAAGGAAGCCAAGGTCTTGCTGGCCAAGGAGATCACCGCGCGCTTCCACAGCGCCGAGGCGGCCGAGGCGGCCGAGGCCGACTTCAATAATCGCGCGCGCGGCGGCATTCCGGATGACATCCCCGAAGTCGCCTTGAGCGGCGCGCCGCTGGGCGTCGGCGCGATGCTCAAAGCAGCCGGCCTGGTCGCCTCGGGCGGCGAGGCCACCCGCATGATCGAGCAGGGCGGCGTCAAGATCGACGGCGTCACCATCAGCGACAAGGCCTTGAAGTTACAAGCCGGCAGCTTTGTCGCGCAAGTGGGCAAACGCAAGTTTGCCCGGGTCGAACTCAGCTAAGGCAACTGGATGGGGCGTGGATAAGCACCCGGCTTTGGCAAGACTCGCGGTTTGGCTGCCATCGCCTGCTTCAAATGCGCGATCGCCGCGTCCAGTTGCGCATCGCCGCCGAGGAAGGTGGCCCGCGGAGGGTTGTCGACCTCGATGTCCGGCTTGACGCCGACGCCCTCGATGATGAACTGCCCTTCGGCCGTCATCTGGCCGGTTTCGGCGGCCCGGATGATGCCGTTGTCCATCAAGCGATTCTGATCCGACAGCCAGACACCCGCGCCCGAGGTGGTCTTGCCTATCACCGGTGCCAGCCCCAAGCGTTTGATGCCCTCGGCAAAGGTCTCGCCGTCCGAGTAGGTTTCCTCGTTGGCCAGGACCACCAAATGGCCTCGGAAGGCGTGCTGCATATTCGAGCTGGCCGGTGCGCCATCGGGCGAGCGGCGCTGCCAATAAGCCCAGGCCCGGCGTAAGAGTTTTTCCAGAATCCAGCTGTCGATATTGCCGCCGCCGTTGAAGCGTACGTCGATGATCAGCCCCTCGCGGTCGGCCTGGGCGTAGAACTCGCGCGCGAAGTCGGCAATATCGTCACGGCCCATCGCACGCAGGTGCAAATAGCCAATCCGACCCTCTGATGCGGCCTCCACGGCGCGGCCGCGCGCATAGCGCCAATCGCCGAAGCGCATTTGCTGTTCGCGCCGCTGCGCCACCGGGGTGACGACGGCCTGCTTGTCCTTGCCATCGGCGCTGCGCAGTTGCAGCAAGACCTGCTTGCCGGCCTGACCGCGCAGTAACTCGGACGGGTGGGCGGCGTCCAGCGCCTTGCGGCCGTTGATGGCGGTGATCACGTCGCCGAGCTGAATGTTCAGGCCGGGCGCGGCCAAGGGCGAGGCTTCGCTCGGCAGTTCGGGGTCGCTGCGGTAGATCTGATCGATGCGCCAGCCGTTTGGCGCGCGCATGAGTTGGGCGCCCAGGCCGGCCAGGCCGGGCTCCTCGGCGGCGGCCCGCACATCGCCGGCATTGACCTGGCTGTGCAAGGCGCTCAACTCGCCGACCATCTGTGCCATCAACTCGGCCAACTCAAGGCGGTCGGTCACGCGGGCGACCAGCGGTTCGTACTTGGCCCGCATGGCTAGCCAATCAACGCCGTGCATGGCCTTGTCGTAGAAGTAGTCGCGGTGCATGCGCCAGCCGTCGGCAAACATTTGCTGCCATTCCAGCTTGGGGTCGGTGGCGATTTGCCAGTCGCTCCACTTGACCTGGAACTTGGCCGTCTCGGTGGGCAATTTGGGCGCCGCCTCGACCAGCAAGATCTCCGGCGCCGCTCCCGCTGAATTGGACATTGCCGCGCGAACCAACATCAGCTTCTTGCCATCGACGCTGAGGTCGAACTCACGCACATCGGTGGCGACGGTCTCGGGGCTGGCCCCCAGGCGGTCGATGCTGACCGTCTTGAGGCTGCTCTTGCGCTCGGCGCCGAGCTCGCTCTCCAACCACCACAGGCGTTTGCCGTCGCTGCGCAGGGCGCTGTAGTTAGCGGCCGGCAGCGGTACTTCGAACAGGCGCTCGGCCAGGCCGGCCCAGACGATGGCAGGCTTGGTGGCCGGTTTGGCCTCGGTCTTTGTGTCCGGTTTGCTGTCTGCCTTCGCTTCGGCCGGCGTGAGCTCATCCTTGGGTGCAAACGGAAAGCTCAGGCCCGGCTGTAGCGCCAAGGCATAGAGCTTGCTGCGCTTGTCGAAGAAGGGCCCCATATTCCGGTCGCCCCAAGGGCCACCGTTGCCGGTGACCGCGAAGCTGCGCTGCGAGGCAAAGTAGAGCCAGCGCCCATCCGGCGTGAAGGCCAAGGCCTCGCTCTCGTAACGGTCACTGCTGACGGTATGGGTCTTGCCGTCGGCCAGCTTGTAGAGGCGCACTTGGTCGCGGCCGTTGGCGCGCATCGGCTGCGTGAAGGCCAGTACCTGGCTGTCGGGCGACCAAGTCAGATTTTTGATGTCGGCGGACAGCTTGTCATGGCCGATCAGGCTGGTGGCTGCGGCGCCACTGGCCTTCAGGTCGGTCAGGAAAAGTTGCCCTTCTTTGTCCGTATGCGCCAGAAAGCGGCCATCGGGCGAAGGCAGCAGCTGGGTGCGCATGGCCTTGGCGCCAAAGGTGATTTGCTCGGCAGCCGCGAGGCCATTGGCCGGCAAGCGCCAGATCTCGCGCTCGCCGCTGAAGTCGCAGAGCGCGAACACTTGGGTGCTGTCGGCACTGAATACGCCCTTGCGGCAGCGGCCGTCGGCCGGCTGCATCAGCTCGGCACGGCGCAAGGCCCCGATGCCTTGTGTGGCCAGGCGGCCGCGGCTGGCCAGCAGCACGCGCTCGCCATTGGGGGCCATCGCGGTATCGGTCAAGAAGTCTTGCGGTTTCTTGATCCAGCGTTCACGCTGTTGGTCAAAGTCACCGCTCAAACTCAGCTTTAGGCGCTCGCCTTGGCCGGCTGTGGCGCCTTCGAAGTCGAGAAGATAGATGTCCGCGCCGACGGCGACGCTGACTTTTGTGCCGTCAATTGACGCGTGGCGAATGTCCCAGCCCTTGAAGCGGCTGTGTTGACGCAAGTCCTGACCCTCGGCATTGACCGACCAGAGGTTGACCGTGCCGTCGCGGTCGGACAGGAAAGCAATGCGCTCGGGTCCGGCAATGCGGTAAGGCATTGGGCGCGAATCATTGGCGCCCTCGGCGATCAAGGGCTTGGCCTCGGCCGCGCCATTCAGCTCCAGCGACCAGAGCCTGGCAATCGCGCCGCCACGGTACTGGCGAGCGTTGTCACCGCGCAGGCCGTTGCGGGTGAAGTAGAGGCGTTTGCCGTCGGCGCTGAGCGCACCATCGCTGGCCTGACCGACCGGCAAGGCGCGGCGTTGCTGGGTTTTCGGGTCAACGGCGTAAAGCTGGCTGATCGGCTGGCCCGACTGGGACGGGCCGCTATAGATCACCTCGCCCGCCGAGCTGAAGCCCCAGACGCGCTGTGCCGAACCTTCCCAGCTCAGGCGCTTGGGCAGGCCGCCCTGCGCCGGCATCACATAGACATCACCGGGGCCATCGTACTGGGCGACAAAGGCCAGCCATTGGCCATCCGCCGAGACCGCCGGCATGCTCTCGGCGCCGGGGTGGGTGGTCAGCCTTTGGGCCTGGCCACCTTGGGCCTGGGCGCGCCAGATATCGCCCTCGGCGACAAAATAGAGCTGATTGCCGCGCAGCGCAGGTTGGCGGTAGAAGCCCTCGGCTTGCGCCAGCAGCGGGGCATGCATTGCGACCAGACAGGCCGCAGCCAGTAGACGTAGCTTCTTCATCATCTTCCTTGTGGGAATGTCAGAGCGCCGGCAGCGCGGTTTGTTCAGCAGTGCCGGTCGGGTTTAAAGATTCGAGATGCCCGAGGCCACATGGCCGGCCGGCACATGCGGCGAGGCGTTAGCGACATGGCCGGCTTGGTCATCAAAGAAGAAGTCCGGCTCGAATTCGCGCAGGAATTCGCCTTTGGCCAGGCCGCCCAGGAACATCGCCTCATCGACCTCGATCTGCCAGTCCATCAGCGTGCGAATGGCGCGCTCATGGGCTGGTGCGCTGCGCGCCGTCACCAGCGCGGTACGCACCCGCATCGGGCCGCTGGGGTTTTGTTGCAAACGCTGCAAGGCTTCGAGCACCGGCTTGAACGGTCCGGCCGCCAAGGGTGTGTTGGCGTGCGTCCTCTCGTGACTTTGAAACGCATTCAGTCCGTCGCGCTGGAATACCTGTTCGGCCTCGTCGGAGAACAGCACGGCGTCGCCGTCAAAAGCGATGCGCACTTCAAACGGATGCTCGCCCGAGGCCCGCGCCGACAGCGGCAACACTCTTGCTGCGGCCACGCCGGCCGCCAGCGCCGAGCGCACATCGGTCTCGTTGGTGGACAAGAAGAGCTGCGCCTTCAGGGGGCGCAAATAGCGCCAGGGCGACTCGCCGCGCGTGAACACGCCGCGTTGAATGCCCAGGCCGTAATGCGCCGCCGAGCGGAATACCCGCATGCCCGACACGGGGTCGTTGCGCGATAGCACGACGATTTCGACCCTCGGATGCGCCGGCTGGTTGAAGGCCAAGAGCTTGTTGACCAGCGAAAACGCGACGCCCGGCTTGGCCGGCAGGTCGAGCCGGCTTTCTTGCAGCGCCATATAAGCGCGGTCATCGCCGGCCTCGAACAGCAAGTTCTCGGCTTCAAAATCAAACAGCGCGCGGGACGAAATGGCAACGACCAACTGTCCGTCCAGATTGGCCGCCATGTCTTACTTGACCCAGGTATTGAGTTGAATAATGGGCATCAGTACGGCCAACACAATCATCAAGACGATCGCGCCCATCACCACGATCAGGATGGGTTCCAGCAAGGTCGCGGCGGCCATTGCGCGGCGCTGCACTTCGACGCTGAGTTGCTTGGCGGCGCGCTCCAGCATCTGCGGCAACTGACCGGTCTGCTCGCCCAGGCGTGCGAACATGGCCAAGATGCCGGGGAAACGTTTCTTGCCGGCCAGCGCCGAGCCGAGTGGCGCGCCTTCGCGCACCTGCACCAGCGCGTCGAGCGCGTCGGCCCGCATCGCGCGGTTCGACAGGGTCTCGGCGGCGGCCTGCAAGGCCTTCAGAATCGGCACACCGGCGCCGGCCAGCATCGCCAAGGTGCCGGCGAAACGTGCCGCGTTATAGCCGCGCGCGAGCCGGCCGATCAAGGGGACTTGCAAGATGCCGGCGTCAAAACGCTGACGAAAGGCCTCATCGCGCAGGGCGAACGAAAGACCCGTGCCGGCAGCAACCAGGGTCAACAGCATCAGCCAACCCCATTCCCTGACGAAGGCACTGATGGCCAGCATCGCCACCGTCAAAAACGGCAAGGCACGCTTGGAATTGGTGAAGACGGTGGCGATCTGTGGCACCACATAGGTGACCAGAAAAATCACGATCATCACCGAGATCAAGGAGACGATGGCGGGGTAGGCCATCGCGCCCACGAGCTTGCCGGACAGGTCCTGGCGCTCTTCGAGGTCGTCGGCAAGCTTGTCCAGTACGGCACCCAAGGCGCCGCTTTGTTCGCCCGCCGCGACCACGCCGCAGAAAACCTCGTCGAACTCACGCGGCGCGCTGGCCAGCGCGCGCGCGAACGGTGCGCCGGCGTTGACCTCGGCCTTCAGCTGCGACAGTAACTCACGCTGGCGCGGGTCTTCGCATTCATCGGTCAAGGCGGTCAGTGCACGCTCGATCGGCAGGCCCGAGCCGACCAGACCGGCGAGTTGCCGCGTCCAGACTGCCAGCGCCGTGGCGTTGAAAACCCGCCGCGTGAAGCGGCTGCCGCTGGCCTGGCCATGCTGTTGCACCGTCTGCAGCGTCAAGGGCACCTGGCCTTGCGTGCGCAAGAGAGCGCGCGCGGCACGTGGCGTGTCGGCCTCGATCAGACCGCTGACGCTGCGCCCGGAGGCATTGAGGGCTTCGTATTTATAGGCCGGCATTTCAAACCCGCTCAGAGAGCCAATATCGGGAGTGGCCAGCCGCCGGGCCGCCCCAAGGCAGGCCAGCGCCCCCTCGGGGGGCAGCGAACAAAGTGAGCGTGGGGGTTGTCATGATTCACGAGTCACGCGCAAGACTTCCTCGGCGGAGGTGATGCCGGCGGCCACGAGGCGGGCGCCGTCGTCGCGCATCGAGCGCAGACCGCCCGCTTGCGCCGCCGCCAGCAATTCGCTCTCGGGCGCTTGGGCATGGATCAGGCCACGCACCTTGTCGTTAGCAATCATCAACTCATAAACGCCGGTGCGGCCTTTGTAGCCGGTCTGGCTGCAGGCGTCGCAACCCACCGGATGATATTTGCCGTCTTCATCGACCCGCTTGCACAGCGGGCATAACTTGCGAACCAAGCGCTGCGCGAGCACACCCAACAAGCTGGAACTGAGCAAGAAGGGCTCAATCCCCATGTCGGTCAAACGCGTCACCGCACTGACCGCGTCATTGGTGTGCAAGGTGGCCAGCACCAAGTGGCCGGTCAGCGAGGCCTGGATGGCAATCTGCGCGGTTTCATGGTCGCGGATTTCACCGATCATGATCACGTCCGGGTCCTGCCGCAGGATCGCGCGCAAGGCCTTGGCGAAGGTCAGGTCGATCTTGGCGTTGACCTGCGTCTGGCCGATGCCGCCCAGCTCATATTCGATCGGGTCTTCCACCGTCAACACATTGGTCGTGCCGGTGTCCACCGTCTGCAGCGAGGCATAGAGGCTGGTGGTCTTGCCGCTGCCGGTCGGGCCCGTCACCAAGACGATGCCGTGCGGTTGCTGGACCAAACGCTTGAAGCTCGTCAGCACATCGCCGCTCATGCCGAGACCTTCAAGTGTGAACTTCGATTCGCTCTTGTCCAGCAGGCGCAGCACCGCGCGTTCGCCATGCGCCGAGGGCAGCGTCGAGACCCGCACATCGATGGCGCGGCCGCCGATGCGCAGTGAGATACGGCCGTCTTGGGGCAGGCGCTTCTCGGCAATGTCCAACTCGGCCATGATCTTCAGCCGCGAGATCAGTGCGGCGTGCAGGCCCCGATTTGGTTGCACCACCTCGCGCAGCGTGCCGTCGACGCGGAAGCGAACCGAGCTGGCGCGCTCATAGGGTTCGATGTGGATGTCGCTGGCGCCGTCCTTGGCGGCCTGCGTCAGTAATGCGTTAAGCATGCGGATGATGGGCGCGTCGTTGGCGGCTTCCAGCAAATCCTCCACCGCCGGCAGGTCCTGCATCATGCGCGACAGATCGACGGCGCTCTCGACCTCGCCGATCACCACCGCCGCGCTGGACTCAGATCCGGCATAGGCCGCGTTGATGCGCTCGCTCAAGGTGTTACGCGGTTCTTGCTCGAAACGGTCGACAACATACAGCCGCTGCACCTCGGACAAGGTGGCCAGGCTGACCTCGGGCGGCGCCCACAGCACCAGGGTGCTGCCGTCGTCCTCCATCAGTACGGAGTTGGCCTTGGCGAAGGCGTAGGGCAGGGGGTGGCGGATGGCCATCGGATGTCAATCTTAAAAAACGATCAGGGCTGCTGGCGCGCCGGAGCGATCACCGCTTTGGGCGGGGTCAGGCTTTGCCCTCCGCCCGATGTGGCGGTTGAAGGCGGCAGCACCGGCACGCCGGTATCGGGCAGCACCCAGCTGGGCGCCGGCTGCGATTTTTGCTGAACGGCGCGAATCGACTCGTAGCGGTCCAGCGTCATTTGGTCGGCCGATTGCTGGTCACGCATCACCACCGGGCGCAAGAAAACCATCAAATTGGTCTTGATGCGGGAGCGCTTTTCGCTCTTGAACAGGCTGCCGATCAGGGGTAGATTCCCCAGGCCGGGCACCTTGTCGTCACCGTCGCTGTATTCATCCTTGAGCAGGCCACCCAGGACAATCATCTGACCATCGTCGACCACCACCGTGGTTTCGATCGAAGCCTTGTCGGTGGTAGGTCCCAAACTTGACGTGCCCGGCACGACGGATGAATTCTCTTGAAACACGGTCATCCGCACGGTGCCGTTTTCACCGATCTGGCTGCGGATGCGCAGGGTCAGACCAACGTCCTTGCGATCAACCGTTTGAAAGGGATTGACCGCTCCGCCGGCTCCGCCGGTATTGGAGAAGGAGCCGGTCAGGAAGGGCACGTTCTGGCCGATCACGATCTTGGCTTCTTCGTTGTCCAGCGACACCAGATTCGGTGTCGACAGCACATTGGCGCCCGCCTCGGACTCCAGGAAGTTGGCGACCGCGCCTAGCGTCAGGAAACCGGCGATCTTTTTGACGACGCCGACATTGAGACCGGCGCCGACCGAGCCCAGCAAGGATGCCGCCGACTTGACGTCGATTTGCCTCGGGGTAGACGTGCTGGTGACAACCCCATTGCTGACGATGGTGCTGGTTTGTGCTGGCGTAATGGCGGACGCGAGCCCACCCGACTGGTCGAGAATATTGCCCGGATTGTTGCGGAAATTCGTACCGACGCCGACGTTTCCGTTGAACAGGTTCTGCCATTGCACGCCGAATTGCGCCGCCTTGGTGGCGTCGACTTTGACGATCATGGTCTCCACATAGACCTGCGCACGACGCGAGTCGAGTTGGTCGATGACGCCGCGGATCTGGCGGTAGAACGGTGCGCTGGCGGTGATGATCAGCGAGTTGGTCGACGGGTCGGCCTGTACAAAACCGCCGGTCGACGGCCCTTGGCTTTGCGCCACCGGGGTGGTGGCGGCGGTGGACTGGCCGCTGCTGTTGCCGCCTTGCGGCGCGCCGGTCAGCGGTGAGCCGCCAATGCTGCTGCTTGAACCAGTTCCGCTGCTCGTGCCGCTGCCAGCGGCGCCACCGGCACCTGTGGCAAAAGCGGCCCGCAGCACCGTGGCCAGCTTGGTCGCGTCGGCGTTCTTCAGGTAAACGACATGGATATTGCTACCGCTGCCGCCGTCGCTGGCAGGCTGATCAAGCTTGTCTATCATCGCGCGGGCCATCGCCATCCGGGCCGGATTGGAGGCCCGCAGGATCAAGGCATTGCTGCGTGGATCGACCAGCACGCTCAAGGTCCCGCCGGCCTGGCCCGGTACCGTGGCTGCGCCGCCATCGGCGAGCTTTTGGACCAAGGCGGCGAGGTCGGAGGCGACGGCATGTTTGAGCGGTACCACCTCGAGGTCGGTGCTGCCGGGGGTGTCCATGGTCGCGATGATGCGGCCCAGGCGCTGCAGGTTTTCGGCGTAGTCGGTGATCACCAGGCTGTTATTGCCCGGGTTGGCATTGATGGTGTTGTTGGGGCTGATCAGCGGGCGCAACACGGCCACCAAATTGTTGGCGTTCTCGTGGTTGAGGCGGAAGATCTGCGTGATGATTTGATCGCCACGCGTGCTGTTGGCACCGACTTCGACCGAGCTGGCTTGCAGCTTGGCATCGGCCTCGGGCACGACCTTGTACATGCCGGTGTTCTCCACCACGGTGAAGCCCAGGCCGCGCAGCGCCGCGAGATAGTTCAGATAAGCCTCGCGCACGGTCAGGGGCTGTTCGCTATAGAGCGTGATCTGGCCCTTGACGCGCGGGTCGATGATGAACTGGCGGTCCATCATCACGCCGATGGCGCGGGTGACGGCCTCGATGTCGGCGTTGACGAAGTTCAGCGTCACCGGCGTTTGGGCTTTCAAGGCCGGGCCGCGTGAGCGATTGCCGGCGGGGGCTTGGGACGCAGCGGGCTGAGCCCAAACCGGATTAGCAATCGCCAAGGCCAAGATGGAGAGGCCAAGCTGCCGACCACTGAAAGCCCCCAGGCCGGCGAGGTACGCCGTCCGCCCCCCGAGGGGGGCAAAAAAGCTCGGGGCGGCCCTTCTCTTTTTTAACGCAATTTGCGGGCGCATTTTCATACTCATCCGATCGAAATGACGGAGCGTGCGCCTTGGCGCCGTCCGATGATATTCAGTAAATTGTTCAAGGCTGCCTCGCGGCCGGGCGCGGCCGAGGCCTCACCCAGGAAGCGGGCCTTGCCGGAACCAATGGTGCCCTCGCCGGACAGCAGCAAGGCGCCATCCAGCGTGATCAATTTGATGGTGCTGACCCCTGCCTTGGATTCGTCGCTGGACTGCGCCGCCAGCGTGAAGCGGTAGCTGCCCAAGGGCGCCAAGGTGGAAATGCGCGAGGACAAATTGATCAGCTCCAGGTCGAGTTGACCAAATTGGCGCCAGCGCCCTTGCACCCACTCAAGCTTGAAGTCCCGTGTCGTCAAACGGATCGAGCCGCCGAGCTGCAGGGTATTCCACGGCGTACCCAGGCCCGCCAACAAACCGGCCGGCCAGCGCGCCAGCCAATCGGCGTGGCTGATCAACGCGACTTCGAAACGCCCCCAACCGGGGCGGATTTGCAATTGCAGCTCGCCGTTGATGCAGCAGTCTTGGCGTGCCCGCAAGTCCAGCGCCATGCCTTTGACATGCATGGACCAGCGCAAACGCCCCGGCAACAGGCTGGCGTCGCGACTGTCTGCGCCGCCGGTCAGCACCAGCACGCCGCTGCCGTCCCAGATGCTGCCGCGCGTGTCGGTGATCAAGAGATGGCCATTGCTGGCCGAGGCCAGGCCATGGGCGAGCCAGCTGGCCGGGGCAAATAACACCAGCGATAGCAGGCCACCGAGCAAGGCGCCGGCAATGCTCCAGCGCAAGGTGCTTTGATTGCGACCGCGCCAGCTGGGCTCCACCTGGCGCGAGTCTTGCCACTGCGTCGGGGCCAGCTCGGTCAAGGGTGCGTCAACGCGGCGGCGCCGGTTGAACCAGGATTTAAGTGAAAAACTACTCATGGTGCCGCCCCGCTGAGCATCAGCACAATGGTGCCGGAATAGCCATTGGCGCTGCGCTGCAGCTTGGCCTCGAGGGGCCGGGCGCGTGCGGCGCTGCGCACCTCGCCGAGCCAGGCCTGCAGCGGTTCGGCGGCAACGCCGTTGACGCTCAACACCGCCCGGTCACCATTGACGCTCAGTTTGGCGCCGGCACCGAGGTGTTCGCTGGCGGCCTGCAAGGCTTGGGCGGCGAGCGCTATCGGCACCGGCGGCGTGGCGCGCAACTCGCGGGTTTCGGCGGCCAGCGCTTGCATCTCCTGCAGTTGCAGCTCAAGCGCCTCCAGCTGAGCGGGGGCTTGGCGAAGGGTACGCAAGCCGGGTTGGATGCCGAGCAGCCAGACCATCAGCAGGGCCAAGATCCATGC
Source organism: Roseateles oligotrophus (assembly GCF_025717515.1). Lineage (GTDB taxonomy): Bacteria > Pseudomonadota > Gammaproteobacteria > Burkholderiales > Burkholderiaceae_C > Paucibacter_A > Paucibacter_A oligotrophus. The sequence goes on along the minus strand of NZ_JAJIRN010000004.1, from coordinate 354,240 downwards.
GACAAATTGCAGCGCAAGCTGCTCGCGGTCGGCCATGGCTTGCCAGCGTGTTTGCGCCTGTGCCTTCAGCGCTTGCCAGTTGGGGAGTTTGGGCTGATTCATGTTTTGTTGCCGCCGACCAAGGCCGGGCTTTGCGCGCGGCTGAGCGTCATGCGACCTTCGCTGGCATCTAGCTGCCAGCCTTCACTGTGCAATTGGCTGCGGAATTGTTGAATTTGGGCATCGCTCCAACCAGTGGAGGACAGCAGCAGTTTGCCGGCTTCGAATGACAGGGAATCCACCGGGCCGCGTTCGGCCGGCCAAGCGGTCGCCGCTGCGGCCAACAAGGCTTCCAGATCCTGGTCGCTGCTGCGCCCGGCAATGGCGCGCAGCAAATCGGTTTCACGCTGCATTTGAACCGGCGCATCACGAATGGCGCGCACCTGCGGGAAGCTGGCAGTGAGGGTGCTGTCCATCGCCTGTCGCTTGGCTTTCAGTTGGTGATTTTGCTGCCAGGCGAGCAGGTTCAAACCCAGCAATTGCACGGTCACCAAGCCTGCCAAACCCCAGCGAACCGGCTGCCAGTTGCGGCGCATCAAGCCGCGCAGCAGATGGCGCAAAGCCCGAATGCCGCGGGTGCGCGGCGCCAATTCGAATTGGCGTAAATTCCACGGGCAGTCGATGACGGTCAGCGCCCGTTCGGCGGGCGTGAGCACGTTGACTGCGGTGCCCAGCCAGCGCTCGGATTGGGCGGCCACCTCGGGTGTCGCTGTCCATTGGGACATTTGCACCAAGGAGGCGGGGAATAATTGGCGTGGCAGGCTGCCGTCGAGCGGCAAATTGGTCACGCCTTCGGGGTGGCTCCAACGCAGGCCGATCGGGCTCAGCTCATTGTCGGTTTCGTAAAAATGCCCGCGCGGCGGTGCATCGGGCCAGGCCAGCGGCGTCACACGGTCGACAAAGACCTGCGCGGCTTCCAGCGCGCTCAAGTGCTGTTGCAGCCAGGCCCGCGAGGTGATGGCGACCCAGGCAACATCGCCGCCGGAGGCCTCCGACTCGATCGCAAAGTGCAAGCCTTCGGCGTCGTCGAGCAGCGACTCTTCCATCATGCCGGCCAGGGCGGAGCGCATTTGTCGGCCGGCGCGGGGCAGCGTCACGCGTTGCCACGACAGATCGGATTCGGCCGGAATGGCAATCACCAAATCGGCATGCGGAAGTTGGGCGGCGGCGCGACTGCCTTGCGCCGAGATGCTGCTGCCGTCGTTGGTCAGCACATAGTCGTAGTCACGCCCAGGCACGCCGCGCCCCAGTCCTTCGATGGTCTGGGTGCTGCGGCCCTGGGCATGCAGTCGACTGCGGGCGGGTAAAAAGAGGAGTAGCGTACTCATGGAAGCGGTGTAGCCTAGCGCATTCTAGAAGTCTGAAAATGTCAATTGCTCTGAAATCAAAGACTTAGAGCGGCTATTTGTAGTCCTTTCGCGGCGATTCTGAGGCATCAAGGTTTCGTTTCAATTGGGGGCACTACGCGTTGACGGTCCAGCACCAGCATTTCCAAGTTGCGCCTTTGTACCAAAGAGCGCTCATCCAGCACGCGTTCTTCCAGGCGCAGCCGCCCGTTGACGATGAAAAAGGCCGAGTTGACCGAGGCCCGGTCGGCTGCGACGACCACGCCATTTGGAAAGAAATTGGCGCTTTCTTCCAACTTGGTCAAGGGTTTGGACTGTCTGGCCTGGACCAAACGTTCGGCCGACGCCAGATCCATGCCGTCGAAGAGCGCGGCAATGACTTCGCGCGGGGCGGTATTCAAATTGACCGGCGTGGCGATGGGCAACAGGGTGATCAGCGGCCGCAGGCGGTCGATCGCGTCGGCACTGAGGCCAAACCAGCTCAGTTGATCGATATTCCGGGGTTGTAAGGGGGTAGCTGCCGCGTCGCCGGGAGCGTCTGACTCGCTTTTGCCGGCGTAGGCGCGGCGCAGCTTGGCAATGATCAATGCCGCCGTGCCCGGCGGTGTGCCGGCGCTGACGGTCAATCGTTCCAGCACTTTTTGCTCCAGCGGCGGCACCACCTTGCCGCCCAGCAGGTGGCGCAGGTTGTAGCGGGACTGGGCATCTTCCAAGCTGCCGGACAAAAAGGCTTCGGGGCCTTCGTCGGCATTGCTTTTGTCGGCCGCCAAAAAGGTCGACAGCCTTGCTTCGGCCAAGGGCACGGCCCAGACTTCGCCCAGATGATCGACGGCCTGTTCGCCGCGCCGTAGTGCGTCGCGGTCGGCGCGCGCGTCTTCGCGCAGTATCAGTCGCGCCCAGTCGAGCGAGCCCTGCAAAATCCAGCTGGCTTGAGCGCGGGCACGCTCCGCCGCCTCAATCTGCACCGCACGGTACTGTCGCCAGACCATCGCCGAGGCCAAGGTGGCGACCAGAGTGACGATGATCATCGCGGTCAGCAAGGCCGCGCCCCGCTGGCTTTGTCGGTTAGCGTCGCGCGGAGTCTTCATCATGCTTGCGGCCTCAGCTCAACCTGCCGCGTCAAGGGGCCGCCGAAACCGCTGCCAGGGCCGAACTGAAGCAGCATGCGGATGCCGCTGGGCAGGGTGGTGCGTTGCTTGTCAGGCGGCGCCGCGCCGGAGGCCGGGGAGGCGGGTGGCGCTGGAGGTGCGGCGGCTTCTTCATTGCCGCTGGAGAGGCAATTGCTCCAGCTATTGCCCCGGTAGCAATACAACTGCCAGCCAGTGACGCCCTCCAGCGCGCGCAGTTGGCCACTGTCTTGGGCCAATAGCTGGGCGCCGCGCTTGAAGTTGTCTTCCAGCGCACCGACCGTCTGGGCGGGCTTGCTTTCCCAACGGTGCAGGGCCCCACCTCGGACGACCCAGACGACCACCTGCAGCCCCAGCGGATGTTGGCGGGTCAGGCGCAGGCTGGCGCCATCGAAGTTCAATGCTTCGACGCTGCCGCTGTCTTGAATCGAGCGCAAATCCTGTTCCCATTGAGCCAGCACGGTTTGCAGGCGCGCGCTTTGATCCAAATTGGTCTGCGCGATCTCGCGACTTTTGATCAGAGCATCGAGCCCCCGCCAAGCCATCATGGCCATGGTGGACATCACCACCAGGGCGACCAAGACCTCGATCAGGGTAAAGCCACGGCCGCGCCGCATCTCAGTAGCGCCCCATGATGGTTGACAGCGACAGCATCTGATTGCCGGCCTCGTCTCGAATGGCCGCGTCGACCCGTCGAAAGCTTGGGTTCGGTGTCGGCCGAACCATGATTTGGCCTTTATAGCTTTCACCGAATTGTTCGCAGGTGAAGTCACTGTCGCCGACGCTGGGGAATTGTTTGGATAGGCGCAACTCGGTCAATTGATTCTCGGCACACCATTGGGCGGCGCTGATGGTGCGCAGGCGACCGGCGTTCAGGGTCAGCGCGCCGGCTGCCTTGATGCCGGCGGTCAGGGCAATCGCCACGATCACCAGGGCAACCAAGACTTCGATCAGGGTGAAACCGCGCTGCCGGGTCATGGCGTGGGGCTTGTCGAAACTTCAAAGGCCGACAGCCCGTCGGTGGCCAAGACGATTTGCTGTGAGCCCAGACTGAGTTGCAGGCGCTGCGCACCAATCATCGGCTCCGGCCCCAGGATGATGAAATTCGCGCCGGCGATTTGTACCGTCACCGGCTCACCCAACCAGCGCTGCGGCAGCTTGATGCGTTTGGGCAGGCCGATAAATTGGAAGTGGTCGGCGCTGTCTCGCTTGGTCGGCGCCCATTGCACCGGTAGACCGGCGGCGCGGCTTTCGGCGCGGGCGGTCTCGAACAGGGCCGTCAGGCGCTCCGCCTCACGTTCCAGCTGGGCCGCAGCCGGGTCGCGCAGAGACAGGCTGACGGTGGCCGTCGCGATTGCAATCAGGGCCACCACCACCAGCAACTCTATCAAGGTAAAACCGTGCGCCCCACGACGGCGGCTCTCTGGGATCACGGAATCACTGCCACGAACCAATGTCGGCGTCATTGCCTTCGCCGCCGGCGCGGCCGTCGGCGCCGAAGCTGTAGACGTCGATCTCTCCCTTGATGCCTGGGTTGGCATATTGGTAGGGCTGCTTCCACGGGTCGGTCGGCAGCTTCTCAACATAAGGCTTCCAGTTCGGTGGCGGCGTGCCGGTAGTGGGCTTGCGCACCAGCGCTTCGAGGCCTTGCTCGGCGCTCGGATAGCGTTGGTTGTCGAGCTTGTACAGCTTCAAGGCCTGCATCAAATTATTGACATCGGTGCGGGCGGCGGTAACGCGCGCCTCGTCGGCCCGGTCCAGCACATTGGGCACCACCAGCGCGGCCAGCACACCAATGATGACCAGAACGACCAGCAATTCGATCAGGGTAAATCCGGAGCTGCTGCGCTTGCTGCGGCTGCGAGGTGATAGCGGCGTGGCTTGGATATGCATTTGAGCGTGAGCTTGTTGTGGCGAAAATTGAAACTACTAACTGCTCACCTCGTGAGTGATGCAGCGCATGAATCATAATCTGCTCATGCTTGCACGAATGATTGCTTTTGTGGTGTGGGGTTTGCTGGCCTGCAGCGGCGGCTATTGGTTGATCCAATTGCTGGCGCGGCCTATTCCCGCGCCAAGCCAGGCGCAGCCCGCGCTTGAGTTGCGCAGCGGCCAAGCCGACCTAACGCGCTTGTTCGGCGCTGCTGCGGCCGCAGTGGCCGAAGCGGCGCCGGTGGCCGAGAGTCGCTTCAAACTGCTGGGCGTGGTGGCGCCCAAGATGGCGGGAGCCGCCCAAGCAGGCGAAGGCGTTGCCTTGATCGCGGTTGACGGCATCGCACGCACGGTGCGTGTCGGAGCGTTGGTGGACGGCAATTTGCAGCTACTGCTCGTGGACGGCCGTTCGGCCAGCCTGGGTGAAGCTGGGGTCGTCAGCATGATTTTGCAGATTGCGCCGCAGGCGTCCGCGGCGACGGGCAGTTTGCCGGCCGCTCAAGCCTCGCCGGTGGTGCTGGGCTCATACGCGCCGCCGCCTCCGATGCACAGCCAGCCGGCGCCCTTAAGTGATCCGGCCGGCCCCCCGGCGCGCTGAGGCCGCAGGCCACGGCTCATACTTATAGCCTCAGAGGCTGATTTCTTGGCTGGGCGTTCTGGGGCCGCGCGCTTCGGGCTCAGCCACTTCATGCAGGTCGGTCAACAACGCGGCAGCGCTGCGAATCATTGGCCAGGCCAGCGCAGCGCCGGTGCCATCGGCGCTGTCCATGCCCAATTCAAGCAAGGCCGAAGCATGAAACAGAGCCAGGGCTTCATCCAGGCCGCGATGCACATGGCTGCGGCAAAAGACCGCATAGTCGGTCACGGGTGGCGCGATCTTGGCGGCAATTTTTAAGGCCGAACAGGCGGTGATGCCGTCGACGATGATCAGGCAGCGTTTGGAGGCTGCCACCAACATCGCACCTACCATCACCGCGATCTCGAAGCCGCCAAAGGCCGCCAAGACTTCCATCGGGTCGCTGACATCGCGGTGGCGAGCCTGCGCCGCCTGCAGCACGTTGAGCAAATGGGTCAAATCATCCTGACGCATATCGGGGCCTGAGACGACAAAGTCGCGCAAGGGGCAATCCATCAGGCGGGCCAAGACCAGGGCAGCACTCTCGGCCGAGCCTTGGCCCATGCCGGCGCAGGCCAACACATTGCCGGGCAGCTTGTCGGCAATCTCCATGCCGACGCGCACGCCGGCATGGGCTTGCTCCAGGCTCATTGCGGAGCTAACGCGTGAGTTGCGCGTGCCGTGGGCGATCTTGCGGGCCAGCAATTTGGCGTGCGGAGCCAAGGGCTCGGCGATACCGCAGTCGATCAGCATCAGTTGCAGGCCCTGCATCCGTGCAAAGACCGACACCGGCAGACGATTCTGCAGCGCCAGCAGCGCTTGCTCCCGGGTGCTGCGGCCCCATTGGCTGCCTATGCCATCGACCGCCAAACCGTGATCGGCGGCGAAAATCGCCAAGACCGGATCTCGAAAACGCGGCGTCAGGCTGTTCTGAATCAGCCCCAATCGCACCGCCAGGGGTTCCAGTTCACCCAAGCCGCCGGCAATCGCTGCATGCCGGTCAACCCTTTCACGCAGGGCTTTTTCCAGCTCGGGATTGGCCGTGGGACTGATCAAGGACTGTTGAATCGGCATGAACTTGGGCGCGCCGGCAAGGGCCGTGCAAAGACTGATTGAAACCTAGTGAACTTGGCAAGAGGCTGGATTCTGAACAATCGGCGGGGCCTTGTGTATCCGCACTTGCCCCTCTGCCCAGGGCCGATTTCAAGCCAAGAAGAGCTTGTAAACCGGGTTGCTGGTCTCGTCGACGAAGGGGTAGTTCAGCGAGTCCAAGAATGCCCGCAGCGCCGCACTGTCACCGCGCGGCACCTGAATGCCGACCAGGATGCGGCCGTAGTCCGCGCCTTGATTGCGGTAGTGAAACAGGCTGATGTTCCAGTCCGGGTGCATCTCGCTCAAAAAGCGCATCAAGGCGCCGGGCCGTTCCGGAAAGATGAACCGGTACAGGCGCTCGTTGCGCGCCAACTCAGAGCGCCCGCCGACCATATGGCGCACATGCAGTTTGGCCAACTCATCGTCGGTCAAATCAAGCGCCTCGAAGCCGTTTTTGGCAAAGGTCTTGGCCAGCTTCAACGATTCCTCGCGTTTTTGGGTGGCGATGCCGACGAAGACATGGGCCTTGTCGGCGTCCGAAATCCGGTAGTTGAACTCGGTCACGCTGCGTGGGCCCAGCAACTCACAAAAGCGCTTGAAGCTGCCGCGCTCTTCGGGGATGGTGATGGCGAACAAGGCCTCGCGGTTTTCGCCAACCTCGGCGCGCTCGGCGACAAAGCGCAGGCGGTCGAAGTTCATATTGGCGCCGCAGGTGATGGCGATAAAAGTCTGGCCCTTGCAGCCATGCTCGGCCGCATATTGCTTGATGGCGGCGACGCCCAAGGCACCGGCCGGCTCCAGAATGCTGCGCGTGTCCTCGAAGACATCCTTGATGGCTGCGCAAACGGCATCGGTGTCCACCAGCACGAAGTCGTCCACCAACTCGCGGGTGATGCGGAAGGTTTCTTCGCCTACCAATTTGACGGCGGTGCCGTCGGAGAACAGGCCGACGTCGGTCAGGGTGATGCGCTTGCCGGCCTTGACCGAACGCACCATGGCGTCGGAATCCTTGGTCTGTACGCCAATCACCTTGATGTCGGGGCGCAGCGCCTTGATGTAGGCGGCCACACCCGAAATCAGCCCGCCGCCACCGATGGCGACAAAGACCGCGTCAATGGCACCCTGGTGCTGGCGCAAGATTTCCATGGCCACCGTGCCTTGACCGGCGATCACGTCGGGGTCATCGAAAGGGTGGACAAAAGTCAGGCCTTGCTCTTGCTCCAACTCCAGCGCGCGCCCGTAAGCGTCGGTGAAACTGTCGCCATGCAGAATGACTTCTCCGCCAAAGGAAAGCACTGCATCGATCTTGACTTTGGGCGTTGTCACCGGCATCACGATGACGGCGCGGCAGCCGAGCTTTTTGGCCGACAGCGCGACGCCCTGCGCATGATTGCCGGCGGAGGCGCAGATCACCCCCTTGGCCAGAGCTTCGGGGCTCAGGTGCACCATCTTGTTGTAGGCGCCGCGCAGCTTGAAGCTGAACACCGGTTGCTCATCTTCGCGTTTCAGCAAGACCTTGTTGCCCAATCGTTTGGACAGGTTTTTGGCCGGGGTCAGAGAGGTTTCGACGGCGACGTCATAGACGCGGGCGTTCAAAATCCTTTGCAAATAGCTGTTGTCGCTGGGAATCAAGGCTGGCAGGGCGGCATGTGCGGTCTTTGCGGTCCGGGGTTTTGCTCGAGCGGGGCCAGCCATGAATTCTCCGATGCGAAAGTATTGCGGTGCAGCATGATAAGCGAGCAGTCGAAGCGCGCAGGCGCCGGGCTTGGGCAAAAAAAAGCCCAAGCTTTTGCAAGCTCGGGCTGAATCCACCATGGAGGCGGTGGAGGAGACAATCGGTGCGAGGCCAGTGGTTTTTGTGCAAGACCGCTTGCAGACCACTTGAGTGTTTCGCTTGGAACCAATTTTAGCCGCAAGTTATGCTGCGCTGCAATATTTCCTTGCGAATTATTATCATTATTGTAAAAAACCCGCCGTTCAAGCGGCCAAATTTTTGGAGAGTCTGTATGGAGTGCACGATCAATTGGATGGGCGTCGATGGCATGGCTTTTGTCGCTGAAACGGGCAGTGGTCATCTATTGGCTATGGACGGTGCGCCGGATGGCGGCGGACATAACTTGGCTCCGCGGCCGATGGAGACGGTGTTGGCCGGCACCGGTGGTTGTACTGCTTACGATGTGGTGTTGATTCTCAAGCGCGGGCGGCACGATGTGACCGGCTGCCAGGTCAAATTGAGTGCCGAGCGTGCGCAGACCGAGCCCAAGGTATTTACCGCCATCCATATGCACTTTGTCGTGACGGGGCGCGGGCTCAAGCAAGAGGTGGTTGAGCGCGCGGTGGCCCTATCGCATGAGAAATACTGCTCGGCCAGCATCATGCTGGGCAAGACCGCCGAGATGACGACTTCGGTCGAAGTGATCGAGATCTGAGTGGGCCGAGCCGCTAGTTAAATATAGTGAGCGGTGCGCGTCATCACATGTGCGGCCAAGCGCATCAAGCCCTTGATGGGTGCGGGTATGGCTTGAGCGCCCGCCGCCATCGCCTCTTCCGCGTGGCGGGCTTCCTCTTCCTTCATTTGAGCCACGATGGCGCGGGAAGCCCGGTCGTCCTGCGGCAAGCGGTCCAAGTGAGAGGCCAGGTGCTGTTCGACTTGGCGTTCGGTTTCAACCACAAAGCCTAGGCTGATTCGGTCTCCCGCCAAACCGGCCAAGCATCCGATGGCAAAGGCGCCGCCGTACCAGAGCGGGCTCAAGTGGCTGGTATGGCTGCCCAGTTCGGAGATGCGTTGCTGCGTCCAAGCCAGATGATCCAACTCTTCCTTGGCGGCTTGGGCAAAGTGGTCGCGCAACTCAGGGTCGCGGGTCATCAACGCCTGAGACTGATAAAGCGCCTGCGCGCAGATTTCGCCCACATGATTGACGCGCATCAGCGCGCCGGCGAGCTTCGCCTCCGCTTGGCTCAAGGCCGGGGCTGCGCTCGGAGAAGCGGCCGGCGATGGGCGAGCGGCGGCTGGTTTGCCAAATACGGTCCTCAAACCATGGTCGACGCTGACCAGCATCGAGTCTATTTTTGAGAGTGAAGGGCGGCTGGTCATGGTTGCTTGAAGGGTGGCGAATTGGTCTGAGTTTAGAAGCTGGACGCGAAATTCCTCCAAATGTGACGATCCTGTGATGCCTGTTTTTTGTTGTCAGTCAACAACGCAAACCCTAGTTTTCTGACCTGTGACGTAGAAAAGCACCATTCATCTGGTGCAATACGGCAACTTCCGATGAAGGGAGTGGGTCCGGCGGGCGCTAAGTTGGTGTTTGCAGATCGGCCCCTTTTTGAACACTTAGGAGTATCGAATGAAGAAATCTATTGTTGCTTTGGCCGTACTCGGCTCGTTCGCTGGCGTCGCCGCTGCTCAATCGTCGGTGACCCTGTTCGGTGTGGTTGACGCTGCAATGCGTTATACCTCTGCCAATGGCAAGAGCGTCTACAGCTTGGCTTCCGGTGGCAACACCACCAGCCGTTTTGGCGTGCGCGGCGTTGAAGACCTCGGCGGCGGCCTGAAGGCTGGCTTCTGGCTCGAAAGCCAGGTCAATCTGGATGCCGGCAGTGCAGACGCCACTCGCTTTTGGAGCCGTCGTGCCACCGTCAGCTTGATCTCCGACACCATGGGCGAAGTTCGCCTGGGTCGTTTCAAGACTTCTGTGCGCCTGCAAATCGAAGATTTCGATCCTACGGCCACGACCGGTCTGGGTGCTACGACCAATCTGTACAGCGCGCTGGGTAGCGGTGTTGACATGAGCCGCCGTGACAACCAGGTCAGCTACAGCTTGCCAGGCAATCTGGGTGGCTTCTACGGTTCCGTGGACGTCGCCGCTGGCGAAGGTTCGAGCGCTATCAACAAGGACGTTGGTGGTCGCGTTGGTTACAAGGCCGGCGCTTTCAACGTTGGCGCGGCTTATTCCGAGTCCGGCGTGAGCACCAAGTTCAAGCTGATGAGCTTGGGCGGGTCGTATGACATGGGCTTCATGAAGGCCTTCGCCACTTACTCGACCACCGAGTTCGGTGCGCACAGCCAGGACATCTACAACCTGTCGGTGACTGCTCCTATCGGTGCTGGCTTGGTCTGGGCTGGTTACACTGCGGCTGACTACAGCGGCCCCAAGGTTGGCAGCATCAGCGGCGACTCCTCGCAAATCGCGGCTGGCTATGTGCACAATCTGTCCAAGCGCACCGCGCTGTACACATCGGTGTCTTATATCGACAACAAGGCCGGCGCCAACTTCAGCTTGAATGGCAACAACCCAGCGGTCAACAAAGACGGCCGTTCCGGCGGTTTCGACGTTGGTGTCAAGCACAGCTTCTAAGTTCTGCGTTTGATGGGCCCGTGGGCCTGTTGATGAGTAAAACCGCCTTCGGGCGGTTTTTTTATGGGTCAACAGACAGCGCAAGTCACCTAGGTGACAGGGTTAGCGCTTGTGGGGGGCTCGCAACACCTGCCCCTCAGCGTGACTCGGATCCTTCAGAATCAATTCATTCGAATCTGATAACAGGAGATACCCATGAAGAAGTCCTATCTTGCCCTCAGCTTATTGGCCATCAGCACCTCCGCCGCCTGGGCGCAGAGCAGCAGCGTGACCTTGTATGGCATCGTCGAGGCTGGTGTGACGAACACCTCGGGCGTTCGCGGTGGCAACGTGACGCAGGTGGTTAGCGGCATCATGGATGGTTCACGTTTGGGTGTGCGCGGCACCGAGGATTTGGGTGGCGGTTTCATTGCTGGGTTCACGCTTGAGAATCGTCTTGAGGCCGACTCCGGCGCCACCGGCAATCGCCCCGTGTCGGGTTCGCAATTGCCTGATCGCATGAATCAGGCCAAATTGTTGGGCTTGCCGGCTCAGTTACAGCCAATAGTGACGGGTGTTGCAGCTCAGGTTGGTGCCGGATTCGGTGTCAATGTGGCCAATAATTTCTGGGACCGTCAAGCCTATGTTCGCTTGGTGACGCCGGTTGGTGCCGTGTCCGCTGGGCGTCAGTACACGCCAGCGTATTTGATGCAGGCCGAGTTTGACATCATGCAGACCCAGTCCAGCTTGGCTGCTGGTCAAGTTGCCAGCTTTCCTTCCGCGATCGACATTCGCCAAAGCAACTCGGTGCAATACGGAATTCAGACAGGTGGTTTCACCGCCGCCGCCATGGTGGCCGCCGGTGAGGGTTCGGCCTCGCAGGGCCATTTCATGGGTCTGATGAGCTATTACCGCTCGGACGCCTTCACGGTCGGCTTCGGCTATCAAGAGCGTGAAAACGAGAATGGCCAAAAGTCGCTGAAAAATCTGGTCCTTGGCGCTTCTGCTGCACTTGGCCCGGGGAAGTTGAGCGCGATGTATGTCACGGCCAAGGATGACAATCCTTCCGGCTTGGGCGGTATTCGCGCCTCATTGTTGGGCAGCCCGCAAACGGCTCCATTTGCCGGCTTGGTGTCAACTGCCTTCATCAATGCATTCAAGCAAGACTCCGTGCTGATGCATATCGGCTACAAAATGACGATGGGCGCCAATACCTTCTACACCGCCTATTCGAAGCTTGACGATAAGACAAAGGCTAATGCCGACACCCAGTCCTACGGGGTTGCTTACACCTACTCTTTTTCCAAGCGTACCGATATGAACGCGGTGCTGACCCACTTTGATAACAAGGGTCTGGGTCAAATGGCTCCAGGCGGCGCCGGTTTCTTGGGCGGTGTGACTACCAGTGCCGGTACCGATTCCAATAGCTTTGGCGTGAGCTTGCGTCACCGCTTCTGACCGAAGCTGCATCCGCGGGCTCAATTTGAGTGCTGCGAATTGAACTTCGGGCCGCAATGCGGCCCGTTTTCATGTGGGTGGTATTTTTTGAATGACTTCGGTCTTCGTATACTGAAGCCATGCCCAAGCAAAGCCGGTCTCAATTGCTTAGTTCAATACCCCATTTTGGGGCAATGGGCCTGCTCGGCTTGTTGTTTGGTTGCGCTACTCCGGGGCACCAGAAGCCCTTGTCTATGCCTGCAGAGTTAGCGGATTGGTCGGCCCGCGAGTTGCCCGGCAAGCGCTCGACCGAGTACTCGATGGGACATCGCGGCGGGCAGGACTGTGTGCTGGCCAAGGCGTCACAGTCTGTCAGTCTATGGCGCCGTTCGCTGAAGATCGAGTCGGAGCAACTGGCTGCACTGCAGTTTGATTGGTGGATACAGGCCCTCGACCTGAGGGCCACGGTGCTTGATCCCGACACAGATGATGCGCCGGCGCGCTTGCTCTTGGGCTTTGATGGCGACGAAAGCCGCTTGTCCCTGCGCAACCGCATGCAGTTCGAATTGGTGCAAACCTTGACCGGCGAGCCTCCTCCGTTTGCGACGCTGATGTATGTGTGGGACGCCAATGCTGCGCCCGAGACGGTATTGATCAGTGCCCGCAGCGATCGCATTCGCAAAATTGTCGTCGGCTCTGGTCTTGGCGGGCAAGGCCGTTGGCAGCGCCTGCGTCGGGACGTCCGGGCCGACTACATCAAGGCTTTTGGCGAAACGCCGGGCAGGCTCAGCTCCATGGCCATGATGACGGACGGGGACAACACCCGCAGCCGAGCCGAAGCCTGTTATGGCAATATTTTGTTGCTGGATACCGAGCAACAAGCACTCAAGGGAAGCCTGCAACTTTGATGGCACACTGTGCCCGCTCGATGGACTCGATGGGTTCTAAGGGCTTACCCGTTTGTGGCGAATGCGGCTCTTCGCCATCATGTCGCAGCTTTGAGCGCAAGTCCCAATAACCCAAGTTTCGAGGCAGCCGGCGTTTTGCGTCGCTCGCCTGCTTGCCACCAGCCCTCCTGTACATGCTAGTTTTTATTCTCCGACGCCTGGTCCAAGCCATCATCGTCATGCTGACGGTGGCCTTCATTGCTTTCATGCTGTTCCAGTACGTGGGTGATCCTGTCACCAATTTGCTGGGCCAAGATGCGACCGAAGAACAACGCGTGGCCTTGCGTCATGACCTCGGTCTGGATGCGCCATTCCCGGTGCAGTTTGCGCGCTTCATCGGCAATGCGCTGCAGGGTGAGTTTGGGCTCAGTCTGCGCCAGGGGCGCAAGGTCTCGAGCTTGATCGTCGAACGTTTTCCGGCCACCTTGGAGCTGTCGATGGTGGCCGGCCTGATCGCGCTCGGGGTGGGCATCCCGCTGGGCGTGTATGCGGCGCTGCGGCGTGGCCGGGCAAGCTCGCAACTGCTGATGATGTTTTCGCTTTTGGGCGTTTCGTTGCCCACCTTTTTAATCGGCATTTTGCTGATTCTGGTGTTCGCGGTCTGGCTGAAATGGCTGCCTAGCTTCGGGCGCGGCGATGTGACCGCCTTCGGTACTTGGACCACCGGGCTTTTGACGGCCGACGGCTTGCGCCATGTGCTACTGCCGGCGATCACTTTGTCGGTGTTTCAGCTGACCTTGATCATGCGCCTGGTGCGCGCCGAGATGCTCGAAGTGCTGCGCACCGACTACATCAAGTTCGCCCGCGCGCGGGGCCTGAGCAACAACATAGTTTATTTCGGTCACGCACTGAAAAACACCTTGGTGCCCGTGATCACCATCACCGGCTTGCAACTCGGCTCCTTGATCGCGTTCGCCATCATCACCGAGACGGTTTTCCAATGGCCCGGCATGGGCTTGCTGTTTATTCAAGCGGTGCAGTTTGCCGACATTCCGGTGATGGCGGCGTATCTGTGTCTGATCTCCTTCATCTTCGTGACCATCAATCTCTTGGTGGATCTGCTTTACTTTGCTGTCGACCCCCGTTTGCGTGTCGAAGGCAAGGCGCATTGATATCTCTATCCGAAACCCGACCGTCAGCCGAGTTCCTTCCTGCATGAGTTCTGTTGCTTCAACTGTTGCGCCCGGCGCGCTGAGCCGCTTCTTTGCCGGCGATGTCTGGCATTCCTTCCGCTCGTCACCGGTGGCGATGGTAGCGGCCGTGATCGCCTTCATCTGCATTTTTTGCGCGCTGTTTGCCGAATTCATTGCCCCGCACAATCCCTTTGATCTGGCCTCGCTGGAGTTGATGGATTCGCGCCTGCCTCCCGCTTGGATGGAAGGCGGCAGCAGCAAATACCTGCTCGGCACCGATGACCAGGGGCGGGATCTGCTGTCGGCGCTGATGTATGGCGCACGCATATCTCTGTTCGTTGGCTTCGCCTCGGTGCTGCTTTCGATGACGATAGGCGTGGGGCTGGGCCTGCTGTCGGGCTTTGTCGGCGGCAAGATCGATGCCTTCATCATGCGCATCTGCGACGTGATGCTGTCTTTCCCCTCGATCCTGATCGCCTTGTTGATCGACGGCGTCGGTCGGGCGATGTTTCCGAACGCGCATGACAGCCTGGCTTTCTTGGTCTTGATTCTGGCGATCTCCTTGACCGGCTGGGTTCAGTACGCGCGCACGGTGCGCGGCACGACGATGGTGGAGCGCAACAAGGAATATGTGCAGGCCGCTCGCGTGATCGGTGTGGCGCCGGGCCGCATCATGCGCCGCCATGTACTGCCCAATGTCTTGGGGCCGGTGCTGGTGTTGGCCACCATTCAGGTGGCGGCCGCCATCATCACCGAGGCTACGCTGTCATTTTTGGGCGTCGGCGTGCCGCCGACCAGCCCCTCGCTGGGCACCTTGATCCGCGTCGGCAATGACTTTTTGTTCTCCGGCGAATGGTGGATCACGATCTGGCCCGGCGCCATGCTGGTGCTGATCGCCTTGAGCGTGAACCTCTTGGGTGACTGGCTGCGCGACGCGCTCAACCCACGCCTTCGCTGAAAAATTTTCCCATGACTCAAGCACTTTTAGAAGTCCGCCATCTGCGGGTTGAATTCCCCACCCGGCATGGAACCTTGCTGGCGCTGGATGACGTCAATTTCGATATTGCCCCGGGTGAAATTCTCGGTGTGGTGGGCGAGTCCGGGGCCGGCAAGTCGCTGACCGGTGCGGCCATCATTGGCCTGCTCGACCCGCCGGGGCGTATCGCTTCGGGCGAAATCCTGCTCGAAGGACGGCGCATCGACAACTTGCCCTATGACGAGATGCGCAAGATCCGTGGACGCCAAATCGGGGCAATTTTTCAGGATCCGCTGACCTCCTTGAATCCGCTCTACACGGTCGGGCGGCAATTGATGGAAACCATCACGACGCACTTGAATCTGAGCCAAGCTCAGGCCCGCAAGCGGGCGATCGAGTTGCTGGAGCAGACCGGTATCCCGGCCGCCGAGGCTCGCATCGATCAGTACCCGCACCAGTTCTCGGGTGGCATGCGCCAGCGGGTCGTGATTGCGTTGGCGCTGGCGGGCAGCCCGAAGCTGATCGTGGCGGACGAGCCGACCACGGCGCTGGATGTGTCGATACAGGCGCAAATCATTGCCCTGCTCAAGCGCGTCTGCAAGGAGCAGGGCGCGGCGGTGATGCTGGTGACTCACGATATGGGTGTGATCGCCGAAACCTGCGACCGCGTGGCGGTGCTTTACGCCGGCCGGGTGGCCGAAATCGGGCCGGTGCACAGCGTCATTCACCAGCCAAGCCACCCCTATACGGCCGGCCTGATGGGCGCCATTCCTGCGATGGACGAGGACCGTGAGCGCCTCTTGCAAATCGACGGCGCGATGCCGCGGCTGAACGCGATACCGCTGGGCTGCGCTTACAACCCACGTTGCCCGCAGGTGTTTGAGCGCTGCAGGGTCGAGCGGCCCGAAATCACGGTCATGGGCAACACGAGCGCGGCTTGCTGGCTGCGCGCCAATGCACAGGAGGCTTCGGTATGAGCAAGCCCTTGGTCGAGGTCAAAGACCTGGCGAAGATTTTCGATGTCTCGCCGCCCTGGTTGAACCGGGTGATTGAGCGCAAGAGCCGGCAGTTTGTGCATGCGGTGGACGGCGTCAGCTTCAGTATCGAGCGCGGCAAGACGCTCGCGCTGGTGGGTGAGTCAGGCTGCGGAAAAAGTACGGTGGCGCGCCTGTTGGTGGGCCTGTATGAGCCAAGCCGCGGTACGGTGGAGTTCGACGGCATCGACACCGCCAAGACGCTGGCATCGAACGGCGCGCTGGCCTTGCGGCGGCGCATGCAGATGATCTTTCAGGACCCTTACGCGTCCTTGAATCCGCGCTGGAAGGTGCAGGACATCGTGGCCGAGCCCTTGCGGGAGCATGGCCTGGTGGTGGGCTTGGAGGCGCAGCGGGCGCGTGTCGGCGAGTTGTTGAGTTCGGTCGGTTTGTCGCCGGTTGACCGCGAGAAGTTTCCGCATCAGTTCTCGGGTGGGCAGCGTCAGCGCATCTCGATTGCGCGGGCGCTGGCGACGCAACCCGAGTTCCTGGTCTGCGACGAGCCGACCTCGGCGCTGGATGTATCGGTGCAGGCGCAGGTGCTCAACATCATGAAGGATTTGCAGCGCAGCAATGGGTTGACCTATCTCTTCATTTCGCACAACTTGGCGGTGGTGCGCCATGTGGCCGATCAGGTCGGCGTGATGTACTTGGGCCGCTTGGTCGAGTTGGCCGACAAGGCCGAGCTATTCGCCCGCCCGCGCCATCCTTACACACGCATGTTGCTGGATGCGATTCCCGACATCCATATGACGGGCAGGGCCCGCACGCCGGTGCAAGGCGAGGTGCCGAATCCGCTCAATCCACCGAGCGGTTGCAGTTTTCATCCGCGCTGCCCCAAGGCTACCGAACGCTGCAAGAGCGAGCGCCCGTTGATGCGCCAGTTCAAGGGCGTGGCGGTGGCCTGCCACGAGGCGGAGATTTAAGGGTCTATCAAGATTTGCTCGGGCTGGACGCGGCGGGCGTCGGCTCGGGCAGGCGCAGCGGGCCTTTTTGCCCGCAGCCTGTCAAGCAAAGCAACAGCCCCAGCAGCAGCGCTGTCCGTGCACCGAAGAGGTTTGACGGGAATACACTGGCCGCCATCTTGAATGTTTTCATCATCATTGCGGAAGTTTATCGCCCATGTCAGCTGCCACGCCACTCACCGACGCCGAATACCTCGCCAAGACGCGGGCGATGCTGGATCACATCGAGGCCAAAATTGACACCTGGCTGGACAGCGATGTGATCGACATCGACAGCCACCGCAGCGGCGGCCTGCTGGAGTTGAGCTTCGCCGGCGGCAGCAAAATCATCCTCAACACCCAGGCGCCCTTGCAAGAGCTGTGGATGGCGGCAAAGGCGGGCGGTTTCCACTTCCGTTATGTGGACGGACTTTGGCTCGATACCAAAACCGGCGCCGAGTTTCTCGCCATGCTTGCCGCCCAGGCCAGCGCCCAGGGCGGCAAGCCGCTGAACTTTAGCGTTTGAACATATCGAGAATGCTCTTCTTCTCGTCATCCCCGGCTGCCTTGGGCAAGTGAGCCTCATCGTCGCTGAGGGCCGGAACACCGGCCTTGCCGCTGAACTCGTCAAAGTACCATTCGCCGTTGACGTTCAATACACCCTCCGGCGCCGATGGCTCCGAGACCGCAACACCGCGCAGGGCAAAGCCCATGTATTCGATCCAGATCGGCAGCGAAAGGCCGCCGCCGGTTTCCCGGTCTCCCAGCTTGCGGGGCTGGTCGTAGCCGATCCAGACCACCGCTACCACCTCTTTTTGGTAGCCGGCAAACCAGGCATCCATTGAGTCGTTGGTTGTGCCGGTCTTGCCGTAGATGTCCGGCCGCTTCAGCTGGGCTTGCGCCTTGGCTGCGGTGCCGCTTCGGGTCACTTCTTGCAGCAGGCTGCTCATCAAGAAGGCATTTCTGGCCTCAATGGTGCGCGACTCTTCGCCGAGTTGGACCGGGGCTGCCTCATACAGCAGACGGCCCTTGTTGTCGGTCAGCTTGGCGATCAATTGCGGCGCGACACGGTGCCCGCCATTGGCAAACACCGCGTAGCCCTGAGCCATTTGCATCGGTGTGACCGAGCCGGCGCCCAAGGCCATTGTCAAATAGGCGGGGTGTTTTTCGGCCTCAAAACCAAAGCGGGTCAGCCATTGTTGGGCAAAGCCGACGCCGATCGAATTGAGGATTCGAATCGACACCATATTCTTCGATTTGGCCAAAGCACGGCGCAGTGGCATCGCGCCTTCAAAGGTACCGTCATAGTTTTTCGGCTCCCAGGGCTGGCTGCCGGTGGTGGCTGCACTGAAGAAAAGCGGCGCATCGTTGACCACGGTGCTGGGCGTGAAGCCTTTTTCCAGTGCGGCGGAATAGATGAAAGGCTTGAAGCTTGAGCCGGGTTGGCGCCAGGCTTGCGTCACATGGTTGAACTTGTTTTTGGCGTAGTCAAAACCGCCGACCATGGCGCGAATTCGGCCGTCTCGCGGGTCCATCGAGATGAAGGCGCCCTCGACTTCGGGCAGTTGTGTGATGCTCCATTCTTCCTTGCCGGCCTTGCCCGTTTTGATGACGCGAATGACGGCGCCGCGGCGGATCCGGGTCTTGGGGTTGCCCTTGTCGCTCAAGCCCGAAGTGGCCGGCTTCAGCCCCTCGCCGGTCAGGTTCAGGGTTTCGCCGCTTTGCAGCGCCGCCACGACCTTGCGCGCGTCGGCCTCGAGCACCACGGCGGCCAGCAACTCATCATTGGCCGGGTGGTCGGCCAATGCTTCGGCAATGCGCACATCCAGAGCCTTCGGATCGCTCGGCAGGTCGACATAGGCTTCCGGGCCGCGGTAGACCTGGCGCCGCTCAAAATCCATGATGCCACGCCGCAGGGCGCGGTAGGCGATGGTTTGTTCGTCGGCGTGCACGGTCAGGTAGACATTCAGGCCGCGCGTGTAGGCCTCTTCGCCGTATTGGCTGAACATCAGGCCCCGAGCGGCCTCGGCCGCGAATTCGGCATGTTGCGGTGACTCGGCCGGTGGGCGGAAGACCAGTTTTTCGGCCTTGGCGGCATCCCGTTGATCTTCGGTGATGAAGCCGTTTTCCAGCATCCGTTCGATGATGTATTGCTGGCGGATGGTGGCGCGCTTCAGGTTGTTGATGGGGTTGTAGGCCGACGGCGCCTTGGGTAGACCCGCCAACATCGCGGCTTCGGCGATCGAAATGTCACGCAGCGGTTTGCCGAAATAGACCTCGCTGGCGGCCGCAAAGCCGTAAGAACGGTGGCCCAAGAAGATCTGGTTCATATAGATCTCGAGAATCTCATCCTTGCTGAGTGCGTTCTCGATCTTCAAGGCCAGCAGGATTTCGTAAATCTTGCGGGTCAGGGTTTTTTCCGTCGACAAGTAGAAGTTGCGCGCCACCTGCATGGTGATGGTCGATGCGCCTTGGCTGCGCGACTCGCCGAAATTGGCCAAGCCGGCCCGGATGACGCCCAGATAGTCGACACCGCCATGCTGATAAAAGCGTGCGTCTTCAATCGCCAAGACGGCGTCTTGCATGCGCTTGGGGATTTCCTTGATGGATTGAAAGTTGCGCCGCTCCTCCCCGAATTCGCCCAGCAAAACGCCGTCGCTGGACAAAACCCGCATTGGCAGCTTGGGGCGGTAATCCGTCAGGCCGCTGATGTCGGGCAGATTGGGGTAGGCCATAGCGAGCGCCAGGGCGATCAGCATCAATACCGAAAACACGCCGGCAAGCGTCAACCCAATCAACCAAGAAACCGTGCGGCCCAACACGGACAAGGCGGTGTTGTGTTTTTTGGGTGGGGTCTCGGACTTGGCGGTTCGAGGGGCAGTCTTTTTGGCTTCGCTCATGGGCCTCCGGGTGGGGTGGGCGGATTATAGAAAGCCCACCCGCCTGTTTCTGTGTCGCAACGTGAAATGGCGGTTTTCCTGTTGTTTTGCCAGTCTTCTGGTTTTCCCCGCTTTTTCAAGGCTTAGAGCGGATCGGAAGGCGTGTATGTTTCGCAACGTGGCGTTACTTGCTGTGACCTTGTTTCCGTAGGGGCTCAAGGTCTTTGCTGCTAGCATTCAAATAACTTATTAATAGTCCGGCGATAAACGTTGGGGGATTCACGTCGTGGGAATACTTGACGTATTGATGGGCCGTAAGCATCCGCCCATGATTGGTTTGGATATCAGTTCTTCCAGTGTCAAATTGGTCGAATTGGGGCAGAGCGCGAGCGGCGAAATGGTGCTGGAACGTTTTGCGACCGAGCCTTTTGAGAAGGGTTGGATCACCGACGGCCAGATCGAGAAATTCGATGAGGTGGCCGATGCGGTGCGCCGTGTCGTGGCGCGCAGTGGCAGCAAGACCCGCGATGCGGTGTTGGCAATGCCTCAGTCCGCCGTCATCACCAAGAAGATCATGTTGCCGGCCGGTCTGCGCGATGAAGAACTGGAAATTCAGGTTGAGGCCGAGGCCAACCAGTACATCCCGTTCTCTCTCGACGAGGTGAGCCTTGACTTTTGCGTGATCGGGCCCAGTCCGACCTCGGTCGGTGATGTCGAGGTGCTGATCGCCGCCTCGCGCAAAGACCGTGTGCAAGACCGCCAGGGTTTGGCCGAGGCGGCAGGCTTGCGGCCGGTAATTCTGGACATCGAGTCACATGCGTCGCGTATGGCGATGGGGCGTTTGATCGCCAATTTGCCGAATGCCGGCAAGGACGCCTTGGTGGCCTTGTTCGAAATCGGTGCCGACACCACCAGTCTCAAGGTGTTGCGCGACGATGAAATGCTCTATGACCGCGATCAGGCCTTTGGGGGCTCGCAACTGACTCAGTTGATTTCACGTCAATACGGTTTCTCGTTTGAGGAAGCCGAGCAAAAGAAACTCAACAACGATTTGCCCGAAGATTTTGCAGTGGCGGTATTGAATCCATTCGTCGATAGTCTGTCGCAAGAGATTGGCCGAGCCTTGCAGTATTTCTTCACCAGCACGCCGCATCACAAGGTGCATTACGTGATGCTGGCTGGCGGCACGGCGACCTTATCCGGTTTGAAAGAGCGCGTGACCGAACTGACGGGCTTTGCCTGCATGGTGGTGAATCCGTTTGAAAATATGGCCTTGGGGGCCTCGATTCGCGAGCCTAAATTGCGGCGCGAGGCGCCCGCCTATCTGACGGCATGCGGCTTGGCAATGCGGAGGTTCTTCCAGTGATCTTGATCAACTTACTTCCGTATCGCGAAGAAAAACGCAAGCGTCGGAAGGCGGCTTTTTTCGTCGGGCTGGGGATTGCGGCGGCGGTCGGTGCCGCCATGGTGGCGGCAGCCTATATGTTGATGCAACACCTGACATCGGAGCAGCATCGGCGCAATCAATATTTGAGCGCCGAGATTGGCCGGCTCGACGATCAAATCAAGGACATTGTCAATTTACGTGCCGAAATCGAGTCTTTGAAGTCGCGTCAGCGTGCGGTCGAAGATTTGCAGACCGATCGCAATACTCCCGTGCAACTGCTGAATGAATTGGCACGCCACACGCCGGAGGGGGTCTATCTGACGGCGATTCGTCAAGCCGACAAGGTCGTCACCATCAGTGGCATTGCGCAGACCAATGAGCGGGTATCGGAATTTCTTCGAAATACCTCACGCAATTCGGAGTGGCTGGACCGGCCCGAGTTGGTCGAAATCAAGGTGGCTAATCTGAGTACCAATAGCCGTGATCAAAAGCGTTTGTATGACTTCTCGATGCGGGTGTCGATCAAGGAGCCTAGTCGTGAGGCGGCAGGCAAGCCTGCAGCACCGAGCTCGGCAGCCTCTGCGGTAACAGCGCGCCCCCGCGCGGCCAAGAAGTCCTGAGGTAACTATGGCGATCAAGGCGTTTTCAATCAATTTTGAGCCCGGACAATGGTTCGAGGGTATGGCCGAACAGTTTCGTGGCCTCAATACCAACGAGCCGGGGCAGTGGCCATGGGCACCTAAGTTGGCTGCATTTGCGGCAGTGGCGGTGCTGGTGATGGTGTTGGGTTGGGTGTTTGTGTTGGCGGATGTGCAATCCGCACTTGAGGCCGAACGCGACCGGGAACCTGTCCTCCAGCAAGATTACAAAGGCAAACTGGCTCAAGCGGTCAATCTTCCTGAATTGCGCAAGCAAAAGAGCCAGGTCGAGGAATATGTGACTCAGCTGGAAAAGCAGTTGCCCGGCAAGGCCGAGATGGACGCGCTGCTGTCCGACATCAACCAAGCCGGCATTGGTCGAGGCTTGCAGTTCGAGCTGTTTCGGCCGGGCCAAGTGGTGGTTAAAGACTATTACGCCGAGTTGCCGATTGCTCTGCGTGTCTCCGGGCGATATCACGACATCGGCTCCTTTGCGGCCGATGTTTCCAACTTGTCGCGGATTGTGACCTTGCACAATTTGAATGTGCTTGCCCCGACGGGCAAAGATGCCGCCGGCGGCAACTTGAGCATGGAGGCGACCGCGCGTACCTACCGTTATCTTGATGTCACGGAAGTTGCGGATCAGAAAAAGGCAGCGGCCAAGGCCGCGGCGGGAGTCAAAAAGTGAAGGCACGCTTGATATTCGCCTTGCTGCTTGGCAGCTTGCTGGTGGCTTGCTCGGCCGATATGGGCGAGTTGAATCAGTGGATGGAGCAGCAAAAGCGTGAGGCAAAACCCACCATCAAGCCCTTGGTGCCGCCCAAGAAGTTTTTGCCACAGCCTTATGAAGCGTCGGCCGGCGTTGACCCCTATAGCCCGCAAAAACTCAGTGTCGCGATTAAGCAGGAAGCGGCACAGCCGAATTCCTTGCTCAGCGCCGAGATGAACCGGCGGCGCGAACCGCTTGAGTCCTATCCGCTGGACAGCATGGCCATGGTCGGCAGCATGATGCGGCAAGGTCAACGTTATGCCTTGCTGCGGGCCGACAACTTGCTTTACCGGGTTAAAGATGGCGAGCACTTGGGCCTTAACTTCGGGCGGGTAATGAAGATTTCAGAGACCGACATCACTTTGCGGGAAGTCGTTCAGGATGCCGCCGGTGAATGGGTAGAACGCACAAGTACTCTCCAGCTTCAGGAGCAGGGACGATGAAAATATTGCAGCAGGAGACATTCGGCATGGGCCATTGGCGCGCGTTGGGAATAGGTATGGCGGCTTCGCTCAGCATTTTGCTGGCGACACAAGCGCAGGCTCAAGTGAGTATTCGGTCGATCAACAGCGTTCAGCAGGCTGGCGTTGAAGTGGTTCGCATCGAAATGTCGGAACCTTTGACCGAGGTGCCCAAGGGCTTTACGGTGCAAACACCGCCGCGCATTGCCATTGACTTGCCTGGTGTGGTGAACGGCATTGGACGGTCCGTGGTCGAAGTCAATCAAGGCAATTTGCGCTCCGCCAATGTTGCCCAGGCCGGCGATCGCACCAGAGTGGTGCTGAATTTGCGCCAGGCGTCTGGATACCGCGCCGAACTCCAAGACAGTGCTTTGTTGCTGGTCTTGGAGTCAAGCCCCGTGGCTGCGAAGAGCCCAGGCGAGCCGGTGCATTTCGCCGCCAGTTTGAATGCAGAAACACAGTTGCTCCGCGATATCGACTTCCGACGCGGGCAAGATAGTTCTGGCCGAATCGTCGTCAATCTACCGAGTAATCAGGTCGGTGTAGATATTCAGCACCAAGGGCAGAACCTGGTCGTGGAATTTTTGCGTTCCAGCATTCCTGCAGGTTTGCGCCGCAAGCTCGATGTGTCGGATTTCGGCAGCCCCGTGCAATCGATCTCGACCTCGCAAATAGGTGACCGAGTGCGCATGGTGGTCGAGCCGAAGGGGTCTTGGGAGCACAGTGCCTATCAAAGCGACAATCAATTTGTCTTGGAGGTCAGGCCGCAGAAAATCGATCCGAACAAGCTGACGACAGGCCCGGGCTTTGCCGGCGATAAGTTGTCTTTGAATTTCCAGAACATTGAAGTGCGAGCACTGCTGCAGGTGATCGCCGACTTCACCAATTTCAACGTCGTCACCAGTGATTCGGTCACCGGCAATGTGACATTGCGTTTGAAAGATGTGCCTTGGGATCAAGCGCTAGACATCATCATGCAGGCCAAAGGCCTGGGGCTGCGCAAGTCGGGCAACGTGTTGTGGATCGCGCCAAAAGACGAATTGGCTGCCAAGGAAAAGCTTGATCTGGAGTCCAGGGCTCAAATCTCCCTGCTTGAGCCTGTGCGTACGCAGGCTATTCAGCTCAACTACACCAAGGCAGAGGAAGTGGCCAAAGGCTTGAATGGGCAAAATGTTGGCGGCGGCAGCAGCGGCGGCGCTGGCGGTGGTGGTGGAGCAGCCGGAGGACATAGCCCCGCGCGCATCTTGTCGCCACGCGGCAGCGTGATGTTCGAGTCGCGTACCAACCAATTGTTTGTGACCGACATCCCTTCCAAGTTGGAAGAGGTGTTGACCATGATTGCCAAGATCGACATCCCGGTCAGGCAGGTCTTGATCGAGGCCCGCATCGTCGAGGCGGATGACAAATTCGGTCGCTCTCTGGGTGTCAAACTGGGTTTCAATGACTTGCGTGGTCGGCAGGGCGGTATACCTGGCGTCAGTGTTGGCGGCAACCAATATGCGGTGGCCGGCGGCAACTACAACGGCGTCGGCTACAGCACCAAGCAGAGCGACGAGAACAAATTTGCCAATACGCAGTGGGTCAACTTGCCGGCCAATGTGTCCTCCGACGCCTTCGGTGGAGCGACCGCCGCAAACTTTGCGCTGTCGCTGTTCAGTTCCACCGCCAACCGATTCTTGAACCTTGAGTTGTCGGCATTGGAGTCCGACGGCAAGGGCAAGATTATTTCCAGTCCGCGGGTGATCACCGCCGATCAGGTCAAGGCCTTGATCGAACAAGGTGAAGAACTGCCCTATCAGGTCGCAACCTCGAGTGGCGCCACCTCGATTCAGTTCCGCAAAGCCAATTTGAAGCTCGAAGTGACGCCGCAGATCACGCCGGAGGGCAATGTGATCCTGAATGTGGACATCAACAAAGACAGTCGCGGCACCTTGACCCCGCAAGGCTTTGCCATCAACACCAAGCATGTGCAAACGACGGTGCTGGTTGAAAACGGAGGCACGGTGGTGATTGGCGGTATCTTCACGCAGGACGAGCGGGATGATATTTCCAAGGTGCCGTTTTTGGGCGATGTGCCCTACCTCGGTAACCTGTTCAAGACCAAATCGCGTTCATCGATCAAGACCGAGTTGCTGATCTTCCTGACCCCCAAGGTGGTCAGCGATAAAGCCACCGTTCGGTGATCGTTTCGTAAAAACCGCTGAATAAATAGGGATTTGCCGCATGAAGTCGATGCAGGCATTGCAGGAGTATGCAGAGATGAGTAGTAAAACCAATCGATTCGGCCGACGCTGCGCGCTTGTGTTGCTGAGCTTGGCCATGGCCGGTTTGCTGGCTGCTTGCGGAGGTGGTGGAAGTGACGCCGGCACTCCGATTTTTCAGGACCCGGCTACCCCGGTAACGCCGCCGGCAGCATCGACTCTGACTGATTTGGCGGTTCTAGGCAGCGTGCCATCGGTACCTAACTCTGGGGCAGAAAAAGTCACCTTCACCATTACCGCCTTGGCCGCCGGTAATACCGCAATCACGGGCATTGAGGTGCCGGTGTCAGTGACCGTCGACAGCGGAGCCATCGTGACGCCATCGGCTAAAGTGACCAGCAAGGATACGGGCAGCATGACTGCGGTTGTTCAATTGGTCGATAGAACAAGTCGCACGGTAAAAGTTACCGTTACTAGCGGCAGCGTCACAAAGACCTCCAGCTTTGATGTGGTTGACAGCGTCAATGGCAGCAAGGTGGCGGATCTACGTCTCGTGCTCGATAAGTCCAGCATTCCGAATAATGGTAGTGAAAGCGTCAAGCTAACAGTGACGTCGCTCGATGCCAATCGCAATGTAACCGGAGGTTCGCCGGTGAGCTTTGCCGTGCTTGATGTGCCCGCCGATGGTGCGGTGGTGAACGCATCAGGAAAGTTGACAACCGACCCGGTGACTGGAGACTTGGTTGCAGATGTCAGTTTGGGCAATGACCGTACAAGTCGCCCAATAGCAATAAAGGTGATCAGCGGCACGGTGTCCAGGCAAGTGTCTTTCAACGTCATCGATTCGGTGGCCGTAATTCCCAAGGCCAGCGTTCTCACGCTCTCCATGGACAAAACCACGGTCGGAAATTCGGGTAGCGATACGGTCAACGTTGTGGCAACTGCCAAAGATTCGGCCAATAACGCTTTGGCAGGAATCAAGGTGACTTTTTCGGTTGATCAGAACGCTGTCCTGGTGCCAGGTAATTTGGTGACCGACGCTTTGGGTCAAGCAAAAGCTTCCGTACAAATTGGGGCCGACCGCTCCAGTCGGACAGTTACTGTCACGACGACCAGCGAGGCTTTGAGGCAGAGCAAGTCCTTCACGGTCAGCGGAGCCAAGTTGCAGGCTACTCCCCAGCCTGCGACGCTGCAAGCTGGAGAAAAAGGTGTGGTTGACTATTCGTTGACCGATGTAAATGCCAATCCGATGCCAGATGTGGACGCGATAGTTTCTCCTCCCTCACCTGCGGCAAGTCAGGCTTTGAAATCGGACACGCAAGGCAAGTTCAGACTCAGCTTTACTGTGCCGGCGGATACTGCCCCGGGCCCATATTCGATTCGCGCAAATGCAGGTGGAGTCGCGGTGATTACCACGGTTCAAATCGACTCGAAAATTGATGTAGTGCCCACCGGTACCAATATCGCTTCAGCCACCTTCACGGCCTCACCTTTGGTAGTGAACGTGAATCCGATCGGCAGTTCCGAAAACAGAGCCGAACTTCGGTTGCTCTTCCGCGGTGACAATAATTTGCCAATCAGGAATGTTCGCGTCTTATTGAGTTTTGCTGAAGATGCGGCCGCGACAGACGGAGACATTAGTTCGGGCAAGGATAGAGTTATTACCTCTGACGCAAATGGCGTTGCAGCCGCAAGCTTCATTGCTGGACAGCGCTCAAGCCCGACCGGGCAATTGAAGGTTTACGCTTGTTATGCGAAGGACGATTCGCTCATCTATGCAGATCCGAATGCTGTGCCGCTCAAGAAGCAGCCTTGGGCTCTTGAGAAAAGCGATCCTGCTTATAGGGCGTTTGCTAGTAGCGACTGCAAGGCTCCAAATGTGTTGAAGTCCGTTGCTTTGACAGTGGTTGAGCAGCCTGTTTCGATCTCTATCGGCAGTAATGAGGCGGTACTGACCGGGGCAAGCAGAGGCACCTATATGCAAGAGTTTGTGGTGCTGGTGGTTGATTCAGCTGGCAACCCCAAGGCTGGCGTGCAGTTGTCGCCCCTGGTTGATTTGCCCAGTTATCGCAAGGGTTATTACGACTATGACGCCTTGGGCAAGAGATGGATCCGGCATGAAACCGCAGTCTGCCTGAACGAGGACAGCTCGGTGGGTGTGGGTTATCGGAATGCCACGATAGAAGCCGGGGAGGATGTGAACGGCAATGGGCAGCTGGACCCCCGCAAGTCGGACGTTTCCGTCAGCATGGTCGGTTCGACCAAGACCGACGTGAATGGCGTTGCAATATTGCGTGTTGAGTACCCACAGAGCATGGGTAGTTGGGGGGAGATTGCGGTTCGCGTCAGCGCCTCCGGTGTCTTGAGTCCGCCAGCATGGACTGGGCGTCTGGCGGTTGAGGGCGACACAGTGGGAACATTGAAGGGCACGGAGCGACTTTTGATTGTCCCCATCGATGTGATCAAGAACGAGGCCACGCCTCCTTTTGCGATCAGCCCATATGGCCAAGTTGGCAGTTGCGCAAATCCAAACTAGGCATTCCGTTAGTTGGTGGGTCAAATCATCTCTCTCGTCGGCATGCCCGGCGGTGGCAAGTCCACCGTCGGCCGTGCTTTGGCACGTCAACTGGGGATGCGCTTTGCTGACACCGATGCTGAAATAGAAACTCGTTTGGGCGAATCAATCCGCAGTTTCTTTGATCGCGCGGGTGAGGCTGCTTTCCGGGATATCGAGTCCGAGGTTCTGGCCGATATCCTGGCCCGTGAGGGCGAATTGGTATTGGCCACCGGGGGGGGCATCGTCTTGCGGGACGCTAACCGCGATCAATTGCATCAGCATTCGACGGTCTTGTATTTGCGATCTACGCCAGAGGAGCTGTTCAGGCGGCTGCGGCACGACACGCAGCGGCCGCTCTTGCAGGTGCGCGACCCGCTGGGTAAATTGCGCGAGTTGTATCTGCAGCGCAACCCGCTGTATCGACGCTGTGCTCATTTCGTCCTGGAAACGGGCCGGCCTTCGGTCAACGGCCTCGTGAATATGGCCTTGATGCAGTTGGAATTGGCGGGTCTCGTCGATCCGAATCGTGTTGCCGCGACGGTGGGCGCAGAGAAGCATTGATTGAGGGGGGATCCGATTGACTCGCCCCGTACACTTGCAGCCATGACTGCAGATACTCGCCAAAAAACTCTCAACCAGGCCCAGTTGGTCCCCATCGTGCTCGATGAGGGGCAGCGGGGCTATGACATCCTGATCGGCTCCGGCTTATTGGATGAGCCTAGCAGCTGGCAGGGCTTGTCCAAGGCCGCCAGCGCCTTGATTGTCAGCAATGAAACCGTCGCGCCGCTTTATCTGCAGCGTCTGCGGGCGCAGTTGTCGAAGTATTACGCTCGCGTGGATGCCGTACTTTTGCCCGATGGTGAACAGTTCAAAGATTGGGCGTCATTGAACTTGATTTTTGACCGCCTGCTTGAGACCGCCTCTGACCGCAAGACCGTGCTGTTTGCCTTGGGCGGCGGCGTGATCGGGGACATGACCGGTTTCGCGGCCTCCGTCTATATGCGCGGTGTGCCCTTTGTGCAGGTGCCGACCACCTTGCTGGCGCAGGTCGACTCTTCGGTTGGCGGCAAGACCGCCATCAACCATCCGCTGGGCAAGAATATGCTGGGCGCTTTCTATCAACCGGCTCGTGTGATCGCTGATCTTGATACGCTCGATACCTTGTCCCAACGTGAGCTTTCTGCCGGGTTAGCCGAGGTGATCAAGTATGGGCCGATTGCCGATGCGGCCTTTCTGGATTGGATCGAAGTAAACCTAGACGCCCTGCTGGCGCGCGATAAGTCGGCGTTGGCCTATGCCGTCAAGCGGTGCTGTGAGATCAAGGCTTGGGTGGTGGGGCAAGACGAACGCGAGCAGGGCTTGCGCGCGATCCTGAATTTCGGCCATACCTTTGGTCATGCAATCGAGACCGGGTTAGGTTACGGTGAATGGCTGCACGGTGAAGCCGTCGGATGCGGCATGGTGATGGCCAGTGATTTGTCGGTGCGGCTTGGTTTAATGCCGGCCGAGTTTTTGCCTCGTATGCGAGCCTTGATTGAGCGCGCCGGGCTGCCAGTGGTCGGGCCGCCCTTAGGCGCGCAGCGCTACCTGGATCTGATGCGGGTCGATAAAAAGGCCGAGGGTGGCGAAATTCGATTCGTTCTGGTCGAGGGTCTGGGCAAAGCGGGCATGCATGCGGCGCCCGATGAGTTGGTCGAGATGGTGTTGGCCACCCACTGTGCCTGAGCTCGCTACCATGCCTGTTACGCGAGCCGCCTATGCTTGCGACCCGGCGCAAAGCCGAGGCCGGCGTGTCTTCGAGGCACCGGCGCCGACGCGCAGCGAGTTCCAACGCGACCGCGACCGCATCATTCACAGCACGGCTTTTCGGCGTCTCGTCTACAAGACGCAAGTTTTTCTGAATCACGAGGGAGACCTGTTTCGCACCAGGTTGACCCATTCGCTGGAGGTGGCTCAGCTGGGGCGTTCAATCGGTCGCAGCTTGCGGCTCGATGAGGATTTGATCGAGGCGATTGCTTTGGCCCATGATCTGGGCCACACGCCCTTTGGTCATGCCGGGCAAGATGTGCTGGACGACTGCATGCAGGGCCACGGTGGCTTCGAGCACAACTTGCAATCCCTGCGCGTGGTCGATAAGTTGGAGCAACGTTATCCGGCGTTCGATGGACTTAATCTTTGTTTCGAGACCCGGGAGGGTATTCTCAAACATTGTGCTCGTCGAAAT
Organism: Roseateles oligotrophus; assembly: GCF_025717515.1. Classification (GTDB taxonomy): domain Bacteria; phylum Pseudomonadota; class Gammaproteobacteria; order Burkholderiales; family Burkholderiaceae_C; genus Paucibacter_A; species Paucibacter_A oligotrophus. Next base: position 324,167 of record NZ_JAJIRN010000004.1, on the reverse strand, counting down.
GCTTTGCTGCTGGAGGCGGCCGAGCCCGGTGGGGTCGGTGAGCGCTTCCTGCTTGGCCATCAGCCGAGCCTAGAGGCGCAACTCTGCAATCTGGCTGACGAGGTGGCCTATAACTCGCATGACATTGACGATGGGGTAAGGTCTGGATTGCTGGACTTGGAACAGTTGGAAACCGTGCCTTTGGTGCAAACCTATCTGCGCGAGGCGCTCGCCGCCTACCCAAGCTTGAATGGCAAGCGCCTGCTGGCAGAAACCATACGCCGCATGCTGTCGGCCCAGGTCTACGACATCATCGATGCCACGGGAGCGGCGTTGGAGGCAGCCCAAGCCGCTGACGTACAGGCGGTGCGATTGGCCGGTCCTTTATTACGCTTTAGCCCGGCAATGCGCGCCGCGAGCACCGAGTTGAAGCGTTTCCTTTTTGCCCAACTCTATCGCCACAGCCAGGTTCAAGCCACGCGGGCAAGGGCCGAACAAGTGCTGCGCGACTTGTTTCGCATCTACGCCTCCGACCCGCAGCAAATGCCGGCCGAATATTTGCAAGAGATCGACCCAAGCGATCTGCCGCGTGCCTGCGCCGACTACATCGCCGGCATGACCGACCGCTTCGCCATCCGCGAGCATCAGAGGCTGACCGGCCTGTCCTTGTTTTGAATCCCTCCTTAAATAGGGTCAGGTTCATTTAATTGAATCTGTAAAATGGGGTCAGGTTCATTTACTGCGCCCATTCAGCCGGGCGGACACCCATGGCCAGACTTCCACGCCTCATGCTTGCCGGGCAGGCACACCACGTCATACAGCGCGGCAACAACCGCCAGCCCATTGTTCTTGCGGATGCAGATCGCCAGCATTACTTGGAGCAGTTGCACGACTGCGCCCTCACTCATAAGGTCGCCATTCATGCCTATGTGCTAATGGACAACCACCTGCATCTGCTCGCTACACCCGAGGCGGAGGAGGGTATCAGTCAAATGATGCAGGCGCATGGGCGCCGCTATGTGGGGTGGTTTAACCACAAGTACGAACGCAGTGGCACGCTTTGGGAGGGGCGATTTCGGGCCGCCCTGATCGATAGTGAGCATTACTTGATGGCCTGCATGCGCTATATCGAGTTGAACCCGGTTCGAGCAGGCATATGTGCCAATGCTGAAGACTATCGTTGGTCCAGCTGTGCGCATCATCTGGGTCGACGCAGTGATCCACTGGTCAACGATCACCCTATGTTCTGGTCAACTGGCAACACCCCGTTCGAAAGGGACTTGGCCTATCGCGAACTGCTGAATCAAGGATTGTCCGAAACTGAACGCCTGCAATTCCATGAGTCTGCGATGAAGGGGCGGCCGCTGGGTTCGGCAGGATTCTTGCGGAGCTTGGCCGAAAAAACCTTGCTGCCGCTGGAGGTCAGGCCAAGGGGCCGGCCCAAAAAGCAGACATCAAGTGAGTCGATAAATGAACCTGACCCCATTTAATTTGCGTTAATTGAAGCGCAGGTAACTTAAATGAACCTGACCCTATTTAATTTGGCTTGATGACTTTGCTGCGCTGCAGTAACCTTCGGTCTGTAGTGGATTACCGAGGACCGCGCCATGACCCGATCGACCCAGGCCGCAGCAGGCTTTGAGCAAACGCAAGAGCTGCAGCAACAACAAGCTGAGAAGCAAGACTTGGCCGCGCATGGCCTGTACCGGCCACAGAATGAGAAAGACGCCTGCGGCCTTGGCTTTGTTGCGCATATCAAGGGTCTGAAGGCGCATTCGATCGTCCAGCAGGGGCTGAAGATTCTCGAGAACCTCGACCACCGGGGTGCGGTCGGTGCCGACAAGCTGATGGGCGACGGTGCCGGCATCTTGATCCAGATTCCGGACGAGTATTTCCGCGCTGAGATGGCCGTTCAGGGCGTTGACCTGCCGCCGCCCGGCGAATATGGCGTCGGCATGATCTTCCTGCCCAAGGAGCATGCGTCGCGACTGGCTTGCGAGCAGGAATTGGCCCGCGCGATCAAGGCCGAGGGTCAGGTCTTGCTGGGCTGGCGCGATGTGCCGGTCGATGCCGAGATGCCGATGTCGCCGACCGTGCGTGCCAAAGAGCCGATCATTCGCCAAATTTTCATTGGCCGCGGCCCGGATATCATTGTTCCCGATGCCTTGGAGCGCAAGCTCTACGTGATCCGCAAGACGGCCTCCAGCGCCATTCAGGCGCTGCAGCTGACCCACAGCCGCGAGTATTACGTGCCCAGCATGAGCTGCCGCACCATCATCTACAAGGGCCTGCTGCTGGCCGACCAAGTAGGCAGTTACTACAAGGACTTGGCCGACCCGCGCGTGGTCTCCGCCATCGCCTTGGTGCACCAGCGCTTCTCGACCAATACCTTCCCCGAGTGGCCGCTGGCCCACCCCTACCGCATGGTCGCCCACAACGGCGAGATCAACACGGTCAAGGGCAACTTCAACTGGATGCGCGCCCGCGAAGGCGTGATGAAGTCGCCGGTCTTGGGCGACGATCTCGAAAAGCTCTACCCGATCAGCTTCGAGCACCAGTCCGACACCGCCACCTTCGACAACGCAATCGAGCTGTTGACGATGGCCGGCTACCCGCTTGCTCATGCCGCGATGATGATGATCCCGGAAGCCTGGGAGCAGCACGAGATGATGGATCAGCGCCGCCGCGCTTTCTATGAATACCACGCTGCGATGATGGAGCCTTGGGACGGCCCGGCCGCGATGGTCTTCACCGATGGTCGCCAGGTCTGCGCCGCACTCGACCGCAATGGCCTGCGCCCTGCGCGTTACTGCATCACCGATGACGACCTGGTCATCCTCGCGTCCGAAAGCGGCGTGCTGCCGATCCCCGAAAACAAGATCGTCAAGAAGTGGCGTCTGCAACCGGGCAAGATGTTCCTGATCGACCTGGAACAAGGCCGCATCATTGACGACGAAGAGCTGAAGAACCAATACGCCAACGCCCGCCCTTATCGGCAGTGGATCGAGAACGTTCGCGTCAAGCTGGATGACATCGCAGTGATCGATACCAAGCCGGTCGCCTTTGAATCCTCACTCTTGGACCGTCAGCAAGCCTTCGGTTTCACGCAAGAAGACATCAAATTCCTGATGGCGCCGATGGCCACCAATGGCGAAGAAGCGCTGGGCTCGATGGGCAATGACTCGCCCTTGGCCGTGCTGTCGTCCAAGGACAAGCCGCTGTTCAACTATTTCAAGCAGTTGTTCGCCCAGGTTACCAACCCGCCGATCGACCCGATCCGCGAAGCGATCGTGATGTCGCTGAACAGCTTTATCGGCCCGAAGCCGAATCTGCTGGACATCAACGCGGTCAATCCGCCGATGCGTCTGGAAGTGTCACAGCCGGTGCTGGACTTCAAGGACATGGCGCGTCTGCGCCAGATCGAGGCGCATACGCATGGCAAGTTCAAGCCGTATGAACTGGACATTACTTATCCGCTCGCCTGGGGCCATGAAGGCGTCGAGGCACAGCTGGCTTCGCTGTGCGCCGAGTCGGTCGATGCGATCAAGAGCGGCCACAACATTTTGATCATCACCGACCGTGGTCTGAGCGAAAGCCGGGTGGCTATTCCCGCCTTGCTGGCGCTGTCCGCCATCCACCATCATCTGGTGCGCGAAGGTCGCCGCACGACCGCCGGCTTGGTGGTCGAGACCGGCAGCGCCCGCGAGGTCCACCACTTTGCCGTGTTGGCCGGCTTTGGCGCCGAGGCGGTTCACCCCTATCTGGCCTTGGAAACCTTGAGCGATATCGCCGCCGGCTTGCCGGGCGATCTGTCGGCCGACAAGGCGATCTACAACTACATCAAGGGCATCGGCAAGGGGCTGTCCAAGATCATGTCCAAGATGGGCATCTCGACCTATATGTCGTATTGCGGCGCGCAGATCTTCGAGGCGATCGGCCTGAAGACCGACTTCGTCGAGAAGTACTTCCGCGGCACGCCGACGCAAGTGGGCGGCATCGGCGTGTTCGAGGTGGCCGAAGAAGCGATCCGCTTGCACCGCGCCGCGTACGGCGACGACCCGGTGCTGGACAGCATGCTGGACGCCGGCGGCGAGTACGCCTGGCGCGCGCGTGGCGAAGAGCATATGTGGACGCCGGACGCGATCGCCAAGCTGCAGCACAGTGCGCGCAGCGGCAAGTTCGACACCTACAAGGAATACGCGCAAATCATCAACGACCAGAGCAAGCGTCACATGACCTTGCGCGGCCTGTTCGAGTTCAAGTTTGATCCGAGCAAGGCGATCCCGCTGGACGAGGTCGAGTCGGCGAAAGAAATCGTCAAGCGTTTCGCCACCGGCGCCATGTCCTTGGGGTCGATCAGCACCGAGGCGCATGCCACTTTGGCCGTGGCGATGAACCGCATCGGCGGCAAGAGCAATACCGGCGAGGGTGGCGAGGATCCTGCGCGTTATCGCAATGAGCTCAAGGGCATCAAGATCGTCGCCGGCACCAAGGTGTCGGACGTGATCGGCAACAAGGTCATCGCGGTCGATTACGAGCTCAAGGAAGGCGACTCGCTGCGCTCCAAGATCAAGCAGGTCGCGTCGGGCCGCTTCGGTGTGACGACCGAATATCTCGTCAGCGCTGACCAGATCCAGATCAAGATGGCCCAGGGCGCCAAGCCGGGCGAGGGTGGTCAGCTGCCCGGCGGCAAGGTGTCCGAGTACATCGGCATGTTGCGTTACTCGGTGCCGGGCGTGGGCCTGATCTCGCCGCCGCCGCACCATGACATCTATTCGATCGAGGATCTGGCGCAGCTGATCCACGACCTGAAGAACGTCAACCCGCGCGCCGATGTGTCGGTCAAGCTGGTTTCTGAAGTGGGTGTGGGCACGATTGCCGCGGGCGTCACCAAGGCCAAGGCCGATCACTTGGTGATCGCCGGTCATGACGGCGGCACCGGCGCATCGCCCTGGTCCTCGATCAAGCATGCCGGCACGCCTTGGGAGTTGGGCCTAGCCGAGACGCAGCAGACCCTGGTCCTGAATCGTCTGCGCGGACGCGTGCGCGTGCAGGCCGACGGTCAGATGAAGACCGGCCGTGACGTCGTCATCGGCGCGCTCTTGGGCGCCGACGAGTTCGGCTTCGCAACCGCGCCGCTGGTCGCCGAAGGCTGCATCATGATGCGCAAATGCCATCTGAACACCTGCCCGGTCGGCGTGGCCACGCAAGACCCGGTCTTGCGCGCCAAGTTCACCGGCAAGCCCGAGCATGTCGTCAATTTCTTCTTCTTCATCGCCGAAGAAGCGCGCCAGATCATGGCACAACTGGGCATGCGCAAGTTCGACGAGCTGATCGGCCGCAGCGACCTGCTCGACACCAAGAAGGGCATCTCGCACTGGAAGGCCAAGGGGCTGGACTTCTCCCGCGTCTTCCACCGCCCGGTCTTGAGCGCCGATGTGGCGCGCATCCATAACGATGTGCAAGAGCATGGCCTGGAGCGTGCGCTCGACGTCAAGCTGATCGAGAAATGCTTGCCTGCTTTCGAGAAGGGCGAGAAGGTCCAGTTCATGCAGGAGGTGACGAATGTGCGCCGCACTGTCGGCGCGATGTTGTCGGGAGAGTTGATCCGCCGCCGCCCCGAAGGCCTGCCGGACCACACCATCTTCATCCAGATGGAAGGCACCGGCGGTCAGAGCTACGGCGCATTCTTGGCCCAAGGCATCACGTTCTACTTGATCGGTGACGCGAACGACTACACCGGCAAGGGCCTGTCGGGCGGCCGCATTGTGGTGCGACCTAGCATCGACTTCCGTGGCGACGCGACCAAGAACATCATTGTCGGCAACACCGTCTTGTACGGCGCGACCCGCGGTGAGGCCTTCTTCCGTGGCGTGGCCGGCGAGCGTTTTGCGGTGCGCCTGTCCGGCGCCTCGGCGGTGGTCGAGGGCACCGGCGACCATGGCTGCGAATACATGACCGGCGGCACCGTCGTCGTGCTGGGCAAGACCGGCCGCAACTTCGCGGCCGGCATGAGCGGCGGTATCGCTTATGTCTATGACGAAGACGGTCAGTTCGCCAAGCGCTGCAATACCTCTATGGTTGCCTTGGACAAACTTTTGCCCTCGGCCGAGCAAGAAGCCACCGTTGACCGCGCCGTCTGGCATCACTTGGGCGATGCGGCAGCGCAGACCGATGAGGCGATCCTGAAGAAGATGCTGGAAGACCACCACCGCTGGACCGGCAGCCAGCGCGCTCGTGATCTGCTGGACCATTGGGCCGACTCACGCGCCAAGTTCGTCAAGGTGTTCCCGCATGAATACCGCCGCGCCTTGGGCGAGATGCATGCCGCCAAGCAGGCCGTCGAAACCATTGAGCAAGCCAAAGCGCCTGCCGCCAAGTCCGTCAAGGCATAAGAGAGAGATTGTCATGGGAAAAATCACCGGCTTTATGGAGCAAGAGCGCTTGGAAGAGGGTTATGAACCCGTCGCCACAAGGCTCAAGAACTACAAGGAATTCGTCATCGGCCTGAGCGCCGATCAGGCGAAGCTGCAAAGCGCGCGCTGCATGGATTGCGGCACACCGTTTTGCAACAGCGGCTGCCCTGTCAACAACATCATTCCGGACTTCAATGATCTGGTCTACCGGGGCGACTGGGCCAATGCCATCACCGTGCTGCACAGCACCAACAACTTCCCCGAGTTCACCGGCCGCATCTGCCCCGCACCTTGCGAGGCCGCCTGCACGCTGAACGTCAATGATGACGCGGTTGGCATCAAGTCGATCGAGCACGCGATCATCGACCGCGCTTGGGCCGAGGGTTGGGTCAAGCCGGTTTTGCCCAAAGCCAAGACCGGCAAAACGGTGGCCGTGGTCGGCTCCGGCCCGGCCGGCATGGCCGCCGCCCAACAACTGGCCCGCGCCGGCCACAGCGTGACGCTGTTCGAAAAGAACGACCGCGTCGGCGGCCTGCTGCGTTATGGCATCCCCGACTTCAAGATGGAAAAGTCGCACATCGACCGCCGCGTCGCGCAGATGGAGGCCGAAGGCGTGGTCTTCCGCACCGGCGTGCTGGTGGGAGCGCTGCCGGCAGACTCCAAGGTCACCAACTGGGCCAAAGAGAGCATCAGCCCGGATGAGCTGAAGGCGCAATTCGACGCCGTGCTGCTGACCGGCGGCGCCGAAAATTCGCGCGACCTGCCGATGCCCGGCCGCGAGCTGAGCGGCATCCATTTCGCGATGGAATTCCTGCCGCAGCAGAACAAGGTCAATGCCGGCGACAAGCTGAAGGGCCAAATCCGAGCTGACGGCAAGCATGTGGTTGTGATCGGCGGTGGCGACACCGGCAGCGACTGTGTCGGCACCAGCAATCGGCATGGCGCCAAGAGCGTCACCCAGTTCGAGGTGATGCCGCAGCCGCCTGCAGAAGAGGATCGGCCGCTGACTTGGCCTTACTGGCCGCTGAAACTGCGCACGTCGAGCAGCCACGAAGAAGGCTGCGAGCGCGAGTTCGCGATCTCGACCAAGGAGTTCTTGGGTGAGAAAGGCAAGTTGACCGGCGTGAAGACGGTGCGGGTCGAATGGCAGGGCGGCAAGATGGTCGAAGTGCCGGGCTCCGAGCAGGTGATCAAGGCCGATCTGGTCTTCCTGGCGATGGGCTTTGTGTCGCCGGTGGCGACCGTGCTGGATGCGTTTGGGGTCAGCAAAGACGCCCGCGGCAATGCCAAGGCGTCGACGGATTTCACCGGCGGCTACAAGACCAATGTCGACAAGGTGTTCGCTGCCGGCGATATGCGGCGCGGCCAGTCGCTGGTGGTCTGGGCCATTCGCGAAGGCCGCCAGGCGGCGCGCTCGGTCGATGAGTTTTTGATGGGCGCAAGCGACCTGCCTCGCTGAGAGGCTGTGAACTTTTTACTGCGCGACCGCCATACGTCGTTGGCCGGATGCCCGCTCGCTACAAAACGAAGTTTCAGCGAAGCTAAAAGTTCCCAGCCTCTGAGCCGACTTCCGCATTGATAAAAAAGCCACCCTGGGGTGGCTTTTTTTATGGCTTCGAGTTTTCAAGCTTGCGCGACTATGTTTGTTGTAGCAGTTCGTTACCTGCTTATGCCGCTGGTCGCAAGCCCCCCCCCGCTCATCCGAGGGGGGTTGGGAAGTGTGAAGTTCTTCACATCCAATGGCGCGCGACCTGCAGAGAATGTCATCAATCGCTGCGACAACAGGCCCCATCTGGGGTGGCAGCAATCCGGAGCCCAAGCCATCATGAACCATCTCTCGCTAATCAAACCATCAAACCCAGCCCGCGCTGCCGGCTTCACTTTGATCGAACTGATGGTCACCGTGGCGATCGTCGGCATCCTGGGGGCGGTGGCGGTGCCTGCCTATAAAGACTACATCCGGCGTAGCCAATTGCCCGAAGCAACCTCGTCCATGGCCAGCTTGCGCATCAAACTCGAACAGTACTACCAAGACAACCGCAAGTACGGCACGACGGCCTGTGGTGATGGTGCCAATGCCGTCAGTTTCAGTGGCCCCACTCACTTCACCATGACTTGCTCCTTGAGCAACTCGGGGCAGGGCTACACCATCACCGCGACCGGTTCCTCGGGGCAGGCCTCGGGTCACATCTACACCTTGAATCAAAGCAACGGCCAGGCCACCACCAAATTCAAGGGTGCATCGGTGACGGCGTCCTGCTGGCTGCTCAAGGGGGACGAATGTTGAACCATCGCCATAGCGCCGCCAAGAGCCTGGGCGGCCGCGCCCTGCGCAGTTTCGGCGGCTTCAGCTTGATCGAGTTGGTGGTTGCCATGGCCATTCTTGTGACCTTGCTGGCCGCCGTGATGCCCGAGGTCAGCAGCTGGATCAAGGGGCTCAAGGTAAGTTCCGCCGCTGAGTCTTTGCGCAATGGCGCCGAAATCGCCCGTATGGAGGCACTCAAACGCAATAGCCGGGTCAGCTTCTGGCTGGTGGCCGATGGCACAGCCAAGGTGCCCGGCAATACCTGCGTCTTGGCCAGCGATTCGGCCGCCTGGGTGGTCAGCGTGGTTGACCCGACGGGCGCCTGTGCAGCGGAAGCGTCTTTGGTCACCAGTCCGCAGTTGGTGCAGCGCTCCACCGCCACAGAAAATACCGCCGGTTTGACCGTGGAAGCCACATCCCTCGCAGGCGGAGCGGGCAATCATGTGACCTTCAATGGTCTTGGGCAAGTGGCCGCCGACGGCTCGACCGTCAGTGTGATCGATGTCAGCGCGACAGCCGGCGGCACACGCCGCCTGCGTGTTGTGGTGGAAACCGGCGGGGCGATTCGCATGTGCGATCGCGACGTTGCCGCCGGTGATCCTCGTATTTGTCCCGTGCTTTGAAAAGGGCTTGATATGCGTTGCGCAGCACTTGAAACAAAGACGCTTGATCACCCGGTGCGACGAGCTCAGGCCGGCGTGGCCTTGATCGAGGCGCTGATCGGCATGTTGATATTTGCCTTCGGCGTACTGGGCTTGGTGGGCTTGCAGGCCTCGGTCACCCAGGCGCAAACCTCGGGCAAATTCAGAGCCGATGCGTCCAATCTGGTCGATGACCTATTCGGCCTGGTGCAAACCGACCATGTATCGAATTTCGCAAAGTACAGCGATGGAAACTGTGCCGGCTACGCCAGATGCGCCGACTGGCGGCAGAAGGTTCTGAGCACCCTGCCGGACGCGAAAATCGCCTTTGTCAGCAACGCTGGAACCGGTTCGATGGCGGTGACCCTGTCCTGGCAGCAAGGCCAGCAGTCACGCAATAACTTCTCATCTTCGATGGCGTGGCAGCAATGAAGCACGATGCAAAGGCCTTTTCGGGGGCTCGCCGGCAACACCATGGCTTCACTTTGGTGGAGCTGATGGTGGGCATGCTGGTGGGTCTGTTGTCCACGCTGGTGATCGCCAATCTCTTGAGTTCGTCGGAAGGCAGCAAGCGCAGCGCAACTTCAGGCTCCGATGCGCAGGTCAATGGTGGGCTGGCGGTCTATGCTTTGCAGCGCCAACTGAAGATGGCCGGCTATGGGCTGACTACCGAGGGTACGGCTTTGGGCTGTCTTTTGTCGGCCCGCTTTGGCGGCGCTGCTCTTGCCAGCCTGCCGCCGACCTTGGCCCCCGTGTTGATCACGGCGGGTGCGGCCGGCGCGCCCGACACGGTGCGAATTCTTGCCAGCTCCAAAGCAAGCTTTGCCTTGCCGACCCGATTGATTGCCCCTTATTACGACCCGAACGACACGGTCGGCGACAAGGCCAGGCGATTCGCGGTGGCCTCCTCTCTGGGCGTGAATCAAGGTGACTTGCTGGTGCTGGTCTACGGCGCCGACCAAGCCTGTCAGGTATTCCAGGCCAGCAATCCACCTGCGGTTGGGCAGATCGACAGGCTCGATGCAGGCAGTTGGAATGCGGCCAAGTTTCCTGATGCGGTGGCGGCCAATGGGAGTTACCTGGTCAATATGGGCTCGCTCAATGACAACTCGTTTTCGGTCACCGCCGACTTCAAGCTGCGCCAGACTCAGGTCAATCTGGCGGCGCAGACCTCCAGCGACCAAGACCTGCAATCCAATATCGTCACGCTGAAGGCGCTCTACGGCAAAGACACCAATGGTGACGATGTGGTGGACACCTTTGACGCGGTCATGCCTGCCAACAATGCCGAATGGTTGCAGGTGCGCGCGGTGCGCGTGGCGGTGTTGGCGCGCAGCGCTCAATACGAAAAGGAAGAAGTGACTGCCAGCGCCCCGCTATGGGATGTAGGCAGCTTTGCGGCGGTGGCCGGCAGCGCGGCCTGCGGCACCAGCAAATGCGTTGCATTAAAGGCCAACGTGACGGACGACTGGAAGCATTACCGCTACAAGGTCTTCGACACTTTGGTGCCCTTGCGCAATCAACTGTGGCGCTCCGACTTCACCAGCGGTGCCGTACCGCAACCACCGGCAGTACCGTGATGAACACAATACCGAAGCCCTCTGAGCGCCCCCAGGCCGACGACTTACGTCGTCCGCCATTCGGCTTGCAAGCCGAATGGCCTTTGCCAGCCACAAAGCCCCTTTCGGGCCTTTGTGCGCGGGCTCAGCCCCCCGAGGGGGTCAAGAAAGGTCGGGGCGGCCCATCCCTTTCTTGTGAGATTCGCCAGCAAACACAGCGCGGCGTGTCGATGCTGTTTGCGATGATCTCGCTGGTCGTGTTGACGCTGGGTGCCGTGGCCATGCTGCGCTCTGTCAATACCGGCTTGATGGTGCTGGGAAATCTGGGCTTCAAGCAGGATGCCTTGGCGGCCGGTTCAGTCGGCACCGAAGCGGCCATCACTTGGCTGCAGGCAAATGCCGGTGTGATGCTGGATGGGGAGCATGCGGCGCAGGCCTATTACCCGGTTGCCATCACCGCACTCGACCCAACCGGTCGCACAATTTCAACGCCCTTGGCCAATTTGGTACTGGTTGATTGGGATGGCAGCGACTGCGCGGTGTCCGGCCTGAACGGAAGAAAACCAGTTTGCGTGAAAGCGCCGATCGAGTTGGCCGCCGCCGGCGGCAACAAGGTGCGTTACGTCATTACCCGGCTATGTGCCCAGGCCGGTCCCGCGGATGCGGCCAATGACTGCCTGGTGCCGGTGGTGGCTGCGGTCGGGGGCAGCACGACCCAGCGCGGCAGCATGGCCTACGGATCGAGCTCCCGCTTTGTTGAGCGGAGTCTAGGCACCTATTACCGCATCATCACCCGTACCGAGGGTGTCAGAGGGACGGTGAGCTTCACCGAAACCTTGGTCCATTTCTGATTTGTGCTCAGCAGCGAGATCCTCATCATGAATACCTTTCTTTATCGGTTGACCGCCATCGGTCTGGCTGGACTGGTTCTCTCCTCTTCGCCGGCCCGTGCCGGCCTGACCGACATCGCCAGCGCCCCCTTGTTCACGTCGACGACGACCTTGGTCAAGCCCAATGTGATGTTTGTGCTGGACGATTCGGGGTCCATGGACTGGAACTTCATGCCCGATGACTCGAACTTCGGTAGCGACGTCTATGGCTTCCGGGCGATGCAGTGCAATGGCCTCGCCTTCAATCCCAGCCTGACCGCAGCGCCCTACACACCACCGGTCGATTCAACCGGCACCACGGTCGGCCACGCCAGCGGTTTTTTGAGCGGCGGCAGCACCAGCGACCTCTATGACAATCGCACGCTCAGCGAGGTTTCTTTGGGCATGGTGGGTACGGGTACGGTGAAGGTGACCGTCAGCTCCAGCAGCAAGACGGCCAGTTGGTATTTCCCCGGCATGGTGGTGACGCTGTATGGCAGCAGCTCCACCAGCAAGTTCATGGTGGGCAAGGTCAAAACCTGGAACTCCACCAGCGGCGTGCTGGAGGTCGACGTGGCGATGGCTGTGGGCAGCGGTACATTGGGCACTACGCTCTATGTGGGCAGCGGCTCGGCCGTGACCCTGGCCGTAGGCGCCAGCGGCAACAACAAGTTGAGCAATGTTTACTACACCTATACGGGCAGTCAAACGGCCTTGGATTACCTATATCCAGGCAACGTTCTCGATACAAAATCCGTGTTCTACCAAGAGTGCAGCAGCAAGATCACCGACAGCATCGGCAAAGGCGTATTCACCGCCAATATCGTTACGCCGGGATCTGCTGAGGCGGCGCGTTATGCGGATTGGGCCGCCAGTTACAGCACCCGCATGCTGATGATGAAGACCAGCCTGACGCTTGCGTTCAAGGATCTGGATGACAAATACCGGGTCGGTTTCAGCACCATCTTGCAGGACTCGGTCACCAGTTCGACGGACTTCCTGGATATCAAAGATTTCAGTGCCAAACAGAAGGAAACCTTCTACAGCAAGATCAACGGAGCTGTTCCAGGTGGCTACACACCCTTGCGGGCCGCGCTCTCCAAGGCGGGGCGCTATTACGCCAAGGCCGCGGCCGATCAGACCTATGACCCGGTGCAGTACTCCTGCCAGAAGAATTTCACTATTCTCTCGACCGATGGCTACTGGAACACCAATGCGGAAGGCAGCGGTTTTGGGCCTTTGAAATTGGATGGCCTGACCTCGGTCGGCCAGCAGGATGGCGGCGGCACTGCACGGCCGATGTATGACGGCGGCACTTCGACCACGACGACGACTGAAAAGTGGACGGTGACGTCGACGGTGCGGCGCACGACGATAACGACGACGACCAAGACGGTCACCGACGCGACCACCACGCATACGCCGGTCACAGGTTGGACGCAAATCGTCAAATCCGTGATTCCCTCAACGGTGGATAGCTATAACACCAAGAATAATTCGAAAATTACAGTCAGTTGCGGTTCGGCCAGTTGCACAGCAACGGTCGATACCTCGTCAAACCACGGCTTCAGCACAGGAGACTGGATTACGCTCAGTGGCATCACGCCGACGGTCTTTAACGGGGCGTTCCAGATCACCAAGATAGACAGAAATTCCTTCAGCTATACATTTCCCAAGCCGGTAAGTGGCAACCCGACGGCACCTTCGTTCGGGTCCTATGGTGTCTCTGGTCAGTCATCCAGCGGATGCCCTTCGGGGTATGGAAAGCAACAGGAACAGTCGCAAACCCGGGATGAACGGACGACCTCGACTTCCACCCAAACGACGGTGACGTTGCCGGTTCGTACCTTGGTTCAGAACTTGATCACGTCAACTCCGTGGACACACACGGTCATCGTGCTCGATGGGGTGCAAAGCTCGGACAACACAACGTCGGGTACCGTAACCAACAGTACTCAAACGGTCAGTGACAACACGACTTCGCCGACGCCTTCGGTCAGCAACTCCCTTCCCGTGGCTGGTGCCAATGACTTCACACCCTGGATCAATAGCGGTGCGGCCGTCCAACTCAGCGGCTGCGTCCTTGGAACAACTGCAACAACTGCATCAACCTCTGTCAGCGGCGCAAGCAAGACCAATGTTGTGACCGACCCGGTCGTCAGCAAAACCATCTCTAACGATGCACCGCCCGACGTCAGCAGCGCCGCCGCCGTGGTCGTGGTCGGTGCCAAGACCACCACCGTGACCACCACCAATTCCGGCGGGACCGCCGACACCTTGGCCGATGTGGCGATGTATTACTACAAAACCGATCTGCGCGACTCGGCGCTCAACAATTGCACCGGTGCCTTGGATAAATCGGTGTGTGAAAACGATGTCTCGGCCTTGGGCAAGGACGACGCCACCTGGCAGCACATGACCACCTATACCTTGAGTCTGGGCATGAATGGCACGCTCAAGTACGACCCCAATTACGAGTCCCAAACTTCCGGTGACTATAAAGATTTAAGCGGAATCAGTAAGAACTGGCCCGCGCCCGGAAACAACGCTGGGGCGGTCAATATCGACGACCTCTGGCATGCTGCGGTGAATGGGCGCGGCCACTATTTCAGCGCCACCAATCCCGCGACCTTGGCTTCAAGTCTGGCCGCGGCCTTGAGTTCAATTAAGGCGGTGTTGGGTGCTTCTTCAGCGGCAGCGACCAGCACCTTGCAGCCGGTCGAGGGCGACAACGGGGTCTTTATCGCCCAATTCAAATCGTCCGAATGGACCGGCGACCTATTAGCCTACAAGATCGATGTCAATACGGGCGCGGTGCAAACCTCGGCGACAGGCGCCGACGGAAAACCGGTTGACTTGGCGGACTGGTCGGCCAAAGCGCAACTGTCGCCTTCGACGGTCCGCAAGATCTATTATTTCAAGCCCGGATCGGGCAACGGTGGCAGCCTGCGCGAATTCACCTATGCGAATCTGACTGCCGACAGCATGACCGGCTATTTTGACAATGCCTGCAGCAAGTCGCCTGCCCTGACTCAATGCACCGGCCTGACGACGGACGCTGCGGCAGCAATCAATTCGGGCGCGAATATGGTCAGCTTCTTGCGGGGCCAGGCGCAAAGCCAATATCGCACCCGGACTTCGGTGCTGGGGGATATCGTCAACTCCTCGCCGGTCTTCGTTGGCAAACCAGGTTTCCCTTACACCGAGAATGGCTACGCGAGCTACAAGACGGCGCAGGCGAGCCGCGCACCGACTCTGTATGTGGGCGCCAATGACGGCATGCTCCATGCTTTCAATGCCAGCAAGAAGGACGACGGCGGGGGGCAAGAACGTTGGGCCTATTTTCCCAAGTCGGTGATGGCCAACCTCTATAGGCTGGGCGATCAATATTACGAGTCAAAGCATCTATTCTTTGTCGATGCCACGCCGACGGCGGCCGATGTCTTTGTCGGTGGCGCCTGGAAGACGATCCTGATCGGCGGGCTGAATGCCGGCGGCAAGGGCTATTACGCTTTGGACGTGACCGACCCCGAGGCACCGGTGGCGCTGTGGGAGTTCACGGATTCCAAGCTGGGTTTGAGCTACGGCAACCCGGTGATCACCAAGCGCAAGGATGGCACCTGGGTAGTGGCGTTTTCGTCCGGTTATAACAATGCCGACGGCGAGGGCCATTTGTTTGTGCTCGACGCCTATAGCGGCGCCTTGCTGAAAACGGTCAGCACCGGCGTCGGCTCGCCCGGAAGCCCCAGTGGCTTGGGCAAGATCAATGCCTGGATCGATGCCGAGGGCGAGAATCTGGCGACGCGCTTTTACGGCGGCGATTTGCTCGGCAATGTCTGGCGCTTCGATATCGATGATTTGCTCGAGCCCAAGAGTGGCGCACTCAAGCTCGCTCAACTCTTGGTGGGCGGGACTCCTCAGCCGATCACGACCCAACCGATGCTGGCCGAAATCATCGCCAACGGCAGCAAACAGGTGGTGGTCTATGTGGGCACCGGTCAGTATCTGGGGACCAGCGACGTAAGCAGCAGCGGGCGGCAGAGTATTTATGCGCTCAAGGACGCCTTGGCCGAAACCGGGCTAGGCGATGCACGTGGCGGCGGCACCTTGGTGGCGCAGACCATTGTGACCAGCGGCAGTGTGCGCACCGTTGACGCCGCCAATCCGGTCGACTGGAGTGTCAAGAATGGCTGGTACGTCGATCTGATGTCGGACCACGAGCGCATCAATATCGATATGCAGCTGGCCTTCAATACCTTGACAGCGGCCGGCAATGTGCCTGGCTCTAGCGCCACCGATTGCACCGATGCAGGCGGCGGCACATCCTGGGTCTACCAGCTGAATGTAGTCACCGGCAAGGGCAAGGCGGGGGCACTTAGTTCCATGGTCGCCGGCCTGAGTACGGTGCAACTGGGCAAGGGCACCGGCGTCACCATCGTGACCAAGACCGATGCTTCTCAGCCCGAAGCGAAGACGGTTGATCCCTCGGCGACAGCTGCGGGCGTTGCCCGCCGCAGTTCATGGCGCGAATTGCTGGAGTAATGATGAAACACCAAGTTGCCGGCTTGCTGGTCTGCTTGGTGGGCTCAATTTCGGCGCATGGCTTGCTGGTGCTGAGCGCTTGGGCGCCGCCGCACAATTGGTCGCCGTCGCGGGACCGTGCCGCTAGACCTGCGCTGGCAATGCGCATGCTTGCGCCGCCGCAACCCGTAGGTTCTGGTACATCCGCTGCGGGGGGGCGGGCAGAGGTGCCTCCCTTGCTCTTGATGGGCCCTATTCCGGTCGCGCCGAGTCTGGCGCCGCAGATGTTGCCCTGGGATGAGTCTGACTTGGCTATGTTCGACCGTTCGCCAATGCCGTCTTTGCCGGAGGGTGATGAGAGCGGCTACATCCCAAGGCCACGCCTCACGGTGCCGCCGATTTTGCGGGCGCCTGTCGCTTTGGTTTGGCCAGATGACGGCCTGTGGACCGGCCACTTCAACGAAGTTTTGACGCTCTATATCGACGAGCAGGGACTCGTGCAGCGGGTCGAGCCAGAAGGGCGCGGGCTTCCCGAGGGTTTGCGCGATCTGGCACGCCAGGCCTTTCTTGGCGCCAGCTTTGCGCCGGGCCAATTGAACGGCGAGCAAGTGAAATCGAAAATTCGCATCGAGGTGAATTTCGATGCCGATCCGTCGGCGAAAGCCAAAGGCGGCCCGAGGTAGTGTGAACGGTCTCGGCGCCCGCTCGGTGTTTCCCCTATGATGTGCCCTTTTTGACGTTCGGGCTCTCGGCCCGCCCCAAAAGGCTCATGGCCGTAAATCCCACTTCGTTTATTGCTCAAGCCGAACCCTTGGTTGAATTGCGCGACGTCACCTGCGGCTACGGCGATCGGGTGATCCTGGAGCGGGTCAATCTAAAGGTGCCGCGCGGCAAGGTGCTGGCGTTGATTGGCACTTCGGGCGGTGGCAAGACCACTGTTCTGCGTCTGTTGGGCCGGCAGATTCGCCCGCTCAAGGGGGAGGTTTTGTTTGATGGCCAGGATATTGCCCCATTGAACCTCACCGATCTCTACGCCGTGCGGCGTCGGATGGGTATGTTGTTTCAATTCGGGGCCTTGTTCACCGATTTGTCGGTGTTCGAAAACGTCGCCTTCCCGCTGCGTGAGCACACCAAATTGCCCGAAACCATGATTCGCGACTTGGTGCTGATGAAACTCAACGCGGTCGGTCTGCGCGGTGCGCGTGACTTGATGCCGTCTGAAATTTCCGGCGGCATGGCGCGTCGTGTGGCGCTGGCGCGAGCGATCGCCCTCGATCCCGATTTGGTGCTTTATGACGAGCCCTTTGCCGGCCTCGACCCGATCTCGCTCGGCGTGGCCGCCAGATTGATCCGCGATTTGAATGATGCCCTGGGCCTGACCAGCATCATCGTTTCGCATGATTTGCACGAAACTTTTGCAATCGCCGATGAGGTTGCCATGATCGCCAATGGCCGCGTGGTGGCGCAGGGCACACCGGACGAATTGCGGCGCAGCGAAGATCCGCTGGTTCGGCAATTTGTAGGCGCCGAACCCGAGGGGCCGGTGCATTTCCATCAGCCGGCCTGTTCCGTGGTGGATGACTTTGGTTTGGGTGCGCGCGCATGACGATAATTCCACTCAAACTAGCCAGCATTGGCCGGTCCTTGCGGCTCAAGCTGACCGATATTGGCGCGGCGACCCGCTTGTTTCTGCAAATTTTGGCGCGTTTGCCACAAAGCCTTTTGCGTTTTGGTTTGGTGCGGGACCAGGTGTTTTTTCTTGGCAACCATTCGGTGTCCTTGATCGGCGTGGCCGGCTTGTTTGTGGGTTTTGTGCTGGCGTTGCAGGGCTATTACACGTTGCAGCGATATGGTTCGGCGGAGGCGGTGGGCTTGTTGGTGGCGCTCAGCTTGGTGCGGGAATTGGGCCCGGTGGTAGCGGCTTTGTTGTTTGCCGGGCGTGCCGGCACTTCATTGACGGCCGAGATTGGCTTGATGAAGGCCGGCGAGCAATTGACGGCGATGGAGATGATGGCTGTTGACCCGCTGACGCGCGTCCTGGCGCCGCGCTTCTGGGGCGGGCTGATCGCGATGCCTTTGTTGGCGGCCCTGTTCTCTGCCATCGGTGTGATTGGTGGATGGTTGGTTGCCGTGGTGCTGATCGGCATCGATAACGGCTCATTCTGGTCGCAGATGCAGGGCGGCGTTGATGTGTGGGCCGATGTCGGTAACGGCGTCATCAAGAGCTTGGTGTTTGGCTTGACGGTGACCTTTGTCGCGCTGCAGCAAGGTTATGGCTGCAAACCGACGCCCGAAGGCGTGGCTCAAGCGACCACGCGCACGGTGGTGGTTTCATCTTTGGCGGTGCTGGCATTCGACTTTGTGCTGACCGCCATGATGTTCGCTATTTAGTATCTATTGGAATTTGGAGTTGAGCATGCAACAAGCCTCAAGGCATGACGCGGCAGTTGGATTTTTTGTGCTTTTGGGCGGGGCTGCGCTGTTGTTTCTGGCCCTGAAAGCAGGCAATCTGCTGAGCCTGAATTTCGACGAAACTTATCAAGTCAGCGCCAAGTTCGACAATATTGGCGGCCTGAAAAGCCGCGCCTCGGTCAAAAGCGCCGGTGTCGTGATCGGGCGGGTTGAGTCAATCACCTTTGACGACAAGACTTTTCAAGCCAAGGTCTTGATCAGCTTGAACAAGAAGGTCGTATTTCCGAAGGACAGTTCGGCGAAAATTTTGACCGCTGGCTTGCTCGGCGAGCAGTACATTGGCTTGGAGGCCGGAGCGGACGAGAAGAATCTGGCTGCCGGTGACGCAATCAAACAGACCCAGTCGGCGATCGTATTGGAAAATCTGATTGGTCAATTCTTGTACAACAAGGCAGCGGAGTCCGGCACTGCCTCGGGAGAGTCAAAACCATGAATGCTGGCGACTCCAGGGGCACCCATTTACCCCCTCGCGCACCCATGTCCTTGTTCTTCCGAGCATTGCTGCTGCTGTGCCTCGCCCTGACCTTGGGCGCCTGCGCCAGCATGCGCAGCGCGCCGGGCAGCCCCGGTCAGAAGCTCGACCCTTGGGAGCCCTGGAATCGCAAGGTTTTTGCCTTCAATGAATCCTTGGACGCGAATATCCTGAAACCTGTCGCGACGGTCTATAGCAATATCGTGCCCGGCCCCATTCGGCAATCGGTTGATAACTTTTTCAACAATGTGGGAGATGCTTGGACGGCGGTCAATTTGGTTCTGCAAGGGCGCTTTAAGGCGAGTGTGGAGCAAGGTATGCGCTTTGCCGTCAACTCGACGCTGGGTTTTGGTGGCTTGATCGATATCGGCACCGAGGTCGGCTTGGAGCGCAAGAATGAAGACATGGGCAAGACCTTCGGCCGCTGGGGTACCGGCACCGGCGCCTATATTGTTTGGCCGCTGTTCGGCCCTTCGTCGGTACGCGATACCCTGGCGATGCCGTTTGATTGGCAAGCGTCGCCGTCGTTTATTTTCCGTGATGGCGCCAGCAAGGTGGGGATTTACAGCCTGCAGACCATCAACGCTCGTTCCAATTTCTTGCGTGCGAGTGAGATGCTCGAAGGCATCGCGCTCGACAAATACACCTTCTACCGGGACGCCTTTTTGCAAAGGCGCGGCAATCTCGGGGACGATGACGAGTTCGAAGTGCTGGTCCCGACCGTGAAGGAAGAAAGTAACCCGCAGGCAGGGCCCTGAATTATTTCGGTGAACCGAATCATGGGGCCGCGCGTTGCTTGGCTTGGCCCGCTGAAACTAGAAAGAAAAGAACTGATGAGTGCGACGAAACGTGAATTTTCCAAACGTGGTTTGACTTTGGGTCTGCTGTCTGTGGCGCTGACCTTTGCGGTCGGTTTGGGCAAGCCGGCCATGGCCGCAGATGCCAGTGCGCCGGATTTGTTGATTCGCCAGTTGTCCTTGGAGACTATTGAGGCGGTCAAGGCCGACAAGGCGATTCAAGGCGGTGACCTGCAGAAAATCATTCTGCTGGTTGACACCAAGGTGATGCCCCATGTGAACTTCCAACGCATGACGGCGTCGGCCGTCGGGCGGTTTTGGCGGCAGGCCACGCCCGAGCAACAACGGCGTTTGCAGGACGAGTTCAAGACCCTTTTGGTGCGAACCTATGCCGGTGCCTTGACTCAGGTGAAGGATCAGACCATTGCCTTGAAGCCTCTGCGTGCAAGCGCCGATGACACCGAGGTGGTGGTGCGCACTGAGATTCGTGGCAAGGGTGACCCTATCCAACTGGATTACCGTTTGGAGAAAGTCTCCGGCGCGTGGACGATTTTTGACGTCAATGTGCTGGGCATCTGGTTGGCAGACCAGTACCGCAACAGTTTTGCGCAGGAGATTGGTGCCAACGGCATCGAGGGCCTGATCAAGACCCTGGCCGACAAGAATCAGAAGGCCGCCGGTGCGGCGGTCAAGGCCTGAATGCCGAGCCATATGCTTAAGCTGCCGGCTTCGGTGCGGGTGGATGCGGCACCGGCCTTGTGGCTGAGTCTGCAGTCCAGTTTGCGAGCCGAGGCCGCTCAGGTCAGCAACGGCGCCGGTGCAGAGCTGAGCATCAATGCGGCCGAGTTGCAGCAATTCGACTCGGTAGTGCTGACGCTGATGCTCAGCGCTGCCCGTCTTTGCGCAGACCTGGGGCTGCGTTTGCGGGTGCTGAACGTGCCGGCCAAGTTACAGGAACTAGCGCGGGTGTACGGCGTGGCGGAACTGCTTTGGCCGGAATTGTTGGATTCCGGCCAATCCGCTTAACTGCTCAAACGTAGCGTTTGCTACGCAGATTTTTCTTGATCTCTTGCAGTATGGGCCGCAAGGTCGAGCCTAGGCGCAGGGCCACACCGGTGGTCAAGATGTCGATGGCGATCAGATGCAAGAGTCTTGAAACCATCGGACTGTAACGGTCAAAGTCCTCGGGGTGATCCACCGCCAGCAAGACTTGACCCTGGCCGAGGCCGAGCGCCGCCAGGGGCGAGCCGCTGGCGGTGATGATGATGATGGTCGCGCCCTTTTTGCGCGCGATCTCGGCGGCGTCCAGCAGGTCGCGGCTGCGGCCCGAGTTGCTGATGATGACGGCGCAGTCGCCAGGCTGCAGCATCGTGGCGCTCATCAGCTGCACATGGCCGTCGCTGCAGGCGGCGGTATTGACGCCCAGGCGGAAGAACTTGTGCTGTGCGTCCTGTGCCACGATGCCGGAGTTGCCGACGCCGTAAAACTCGATCCGCCGCCCGTTTCGCCCGGCCTCGGCCAAGGCGTTGATGGCGATTTCGAACGCATGGCTGGCGGCATCATTGCGGTAATGCAGCAGGGCCGCGACCGCGTTGTCGACCACCTTGACGATCAGGTCGGCCGGTTTTTCATCCTCGTCCACCGCCCGGTGCACAAAGGGCACGCCCTCGTTGACGCTGCCGGCCAGCTTACGTTTGAAATCGGTCAGCCCGTCATAGCCGACGCTGCGGCAAAAACGCACCACCGTCGGTTTGGAAACATGAGCACGGTCGGCCAACTCGCTGACCGGCAGATTGGCGAAGGAGCGCGCGTCACTCAGCAGCAGTTTGGCAACTCGTTGCTCTGCGGGCGGCAAGGCCGGCAGGGCCGCCTTGACCCGCTCTAGGATGCTCACTGCTCTTCCGCCCAGGCGAAGCCGTCACGCGCCACCAAGGCGCTGGCCGCCGCCGGGCCCCAGGAGCCTGCCGAGTAGGGGCGTGGGCCGGTGCTGTCCTGCTTCCAGGCGTCCAAGATCGGCTCGACCCAGCGCCAAGCCTGTTCTTGCTCATCGCTGCGCACGAATAGGTTCAGGCGGCCGGCGATCGCGTCCAGCAGCAAACGCTCGTAGGCGCCTACACGGTTGGCCGCAAAGGCCTTGTCGAAGTCCAGGTCCAGGGACACCGGCGTCAGCGCCTCGTTGTCGGCGCCGCCCTTGTGAGCCAGCAATTGCAGCTCCAGCCCATCTTCAGGCTGCAACTTGATCACCAGGCGGTTGGCCTGATTGGCCCCCGGGAAAATCGGATGCGGCACCTGACGGAAATTGATGACGATCTGCGCGTCACGCGCGGCCAGGCGCTTGCCGGTGCGCAGGTAGAAGGGCACGCCGGCCCAGCGCCAGTTTTGCACCTCGGTGCGCAATGCGACAAAGGTTTCGCAATGGCTGTCGGCCGGCACCTTGCCCTCGTCCAGATAGCCCGGCACCGCCTGCCCGTCGTTGCTGCCGGCGCGGTACTGGCCCCGGATCACATCGCGGGCCACGCTCTCGGGCGTGAAGGGCTTCAGCGAGCGCAGCACCTTGAGCTTTTCGTCGCGGATCGCGTCGGCGTCATGGGTTGACGGCGGCTCCATCGCGATCATAGTCAGCAGTTGCAGCGCATGGTTTTGAATCATGTCGCGCAAGGCGCCGGTGCCGTCATAGAAGGCGCCGCGTGTGCCGACACCCAAACCTTCGGCCAGCGTGATCTGGATATTGGCGATGCTTTCGCGCCGCCACAGCGGCTCGAATAATGCGTTACCGAAACGCAGCGCCATCAGGTTCTGCACCGAGGGCTTGCCGAGGTAATGGTCGATGCGGAAGGCCTGCTCCTCGGCGAACACCGAGCGCACCACGCGGTTGATTTCCTGTGCGCTGGCGAGGTCATGGCCGAGCGGCTTTTCGAGCACCACACGCACGCGCTTTTCGTTCAGGCCGGCGGCGCCGAGTTGCTCGCAGATTTGCGTGAACAGATGCGGGCTGGTGGCCAGGTAGAGCACCACTGTGTCGGCGGCGCGCTCGCCCAGCCATTCCTTCAGGCGCTGGTAATGCTCGGGCTGCGACAAATCCATGCGGCGGTAATGCAGCAGCGCGGCGAACTTCTCGAACTCTTCGTCGTTGGGGCGCTTGGAGCCATCAACCTCCCGGAAGCGCTCTTTCAGCCATTCGCGGTAACGCTCATCGCTCATCTCGTCACGGGCGACCGCCAAAATCCGCCCGCCAGCCGGCAGCTTGCCATGGCGGAAGGCCTGGAACAGCGCCGGCATCAGCTTTCTCCAAGTGAGATCGCCGGTACCGCCGAAGAAAACGAGATCGAATGACATGAGGCAGGCCTTATCTGATGCAGCGCGCCAAGAATTTTCAGGCGGCACTTGATGTAACTAAGTTTCTAGTTTTATGATGCCGGAGTTTCTTGCAAAGGTCAATACCGAAGTCCCTAGGGCAGGCGTTCATGGGAGTTTTTCTTGGCTTGGCGTTGTAACTGAGTTCTTGGTTCTGCTGTGAAGACGGTCGGCTGGGAGCTTGTGGCAGCGGTTCTAATACGGCCTGGCTAGCTTTTTGCAGAAAGACAAACAATCATGAATCAACTGGACCAACTCAAATCCCTGACCACCGTGGTGGCCGACACCGGCAACTTCTTGCAACTGGCGCAGTTCGCGCCGCGCGACGCCACCACCAACCCGTCCTTGATCCTGAAGGCGGTGCAGTCGCCCGACTACGCGCCGCTGTTGACCGACACCGTCGCCGCCCACCAGGGCCTGGCGCTGGACGAGATCGTTGATCGGGTCTTGGTGCGCTTCGGTCTGGAAATTTTGAAGGTGGTACCTGGCCGGGTCTCGACCGAGGTGGATGCACGCCTGAGCTTCGACAAGGCGGCCACGCTGGCGCGTGCGCGCCGCATCATCGGCCTGTATGAGGCCGCCGGCATTGCGCGCGAGCGCGTGCTGATCAAGATCGCCTCGACTTGGGAGGGCATTCAGGCCGCCCGTGAGTTGGAGCTCGAAGGCATCCATTGCAATCTGACCCTGCTGTTCTCCTTCTGCCAGGCCGTCGCCTGCGGCGAGGCCGGTATTCAGCTGATTTCGCCCTTTGTCGGCCGCATCTACGACTGGTACAAGAAGAGCGCCGGCCCGGCTTGGGACGAGGCCGCGATGGCGGGCGCCAATGACCCGGGCGTCAAGTCGGTCGCGCAGATCTTCAGTTATTACAAAAAGCATGACATCCGCACCGAGGTGATGGGCGCGAGCTTCCGCAATGTCGGCCAGATCCAGGCCTTGGCCGGTTGCGACTTGCTGACCATCAGCCCGGATCTGCTGGCGCAGCTGCAACAGCTCGACGCCGCCTTGCCGCTGGCGCTGGACGCCGACGCCGCCAAGCGGCTGGACTTGGCAGAAGTTTCTTTCGATGAAGCGGCGTTCCGCTTCGCCCTCAACCAGGATGCCATGGCGACTGAAAAGCTGGCCGAAGGTATCCGCCTGTTTGCTGTCGACTCGGCCAAACTGGATCAGATGATTGTGAGCTGATATGTCTTCTTCACCCGTCGCATCGCGTTGTGACCAAAGCCCCGCCTGGGGCTTGCTGCAAGCGCATTTCCAAAGCGCCGGCCGGCGTTTTGATCTGCGCCAGGCCTTTGCCGCCGACGCCGGGCGTTATGCCGCCTGGACGCTGACGGCGCCCGAGGTATTCGCTGACTTGTCCAAGAACCGCATCGACGCCGACACCATGGCCTTGTTGCTGCAATTGGCCAGGGACTGCGGGCTGGAGGGCAAGCGTGATGCGATGTTGGCGGGCGAGCCGATCAATCTGACCGAGGGTCGGGCGGTGTTGCACAGCGCGCTGCGGGCCCCCGCCGGCAAGGGTTTTTTGTTCAGCGATGAGGTGCAGGCCTCGCTGAGCAGCATGCTGGCCTTTGCCGAAAGCGTGCGTGACACAAGCAAGAGCGGCATCACCGACGTCGTGCACATCGGCATCGGCGGCTCCGATCTGGGCCCGGCGATGGTGGTGCGCGCCTTGCAGGCCTACACCCAGCATGGGCTGAAGCTGCACTTTGTCTCCAATGTCGATGGCCATGATCTGGCACCGGTGCTGCGCGACTTGAAGCCTGCCACGACGCTGTTCGTGATCGCCTCCAAGACCTTCACCACGCAAGAAACGCTGGCCAATGCCTTGGCTGCCAAAGCCTGGTTTGTGGCCGCGGGTGGCAGCGACATAGCGCGTCACTTCGTCGCCACCAGCAGCAACACGGCGGCGGCCGGCGCCTTCGGCATCACCACGACCTTTGGTTTTTGGGACTGGGTCGGCGGGCGCTATTCGCTCTGGTCGGTGATAGGCCTGCCGATCGCCATCGCCATCGGCGCCGAGAACTTCCGCGCCTTGCTGGCCGGCGCCCATGCGATGGATCAGCATTTCGCCCGCACGCCGCTGGAGCGGAACCTGCCGGTTCAGCTCGGCCTGCTGGACATCTGGTACCGCAATTTCCATGGTTTCAGCAGCCGCAGCGTGGCGCCTTACCACCAGGGCTTGGGCCGCTTGCCGGCCTATCTGCAGCAGTTGGAGATGGAGAGCAATGGCAAGGGCGTCGACCTGGAGGGTCAGACCTTGCCTTATGCGACCAGCCCGGTGGTCTGGGGCGAGGCCGGCACCAATGGCCAACATGCCTATTTCCAGATGTTGCATCAGGGGACGGATGTGATTCCGGTCGAGTTCATCGCCGTCAAGACGCCCAATCATGGTGAGCATGTGCAGGGCGAGATGAAGGCCTTGTTGCTGGATCAGCATCGCAAGTTGCTGGCCAATTGCCTGGCCCAGTCGCAGGCGTTGATGCAGGGCAAATCGTTCGAAGAAGCCTTGCAAGAGTCGGCGCCCACGGCCTCCAAAGAACTCGATGCCGCGACCGTGGCGCGCCACCGTAGCTTCCCTGGCAATCGGCCGAGTACCACGTTGGTGCTTGACCGGCTCACTCCAAGCTCGCTGGGCGCCTTGATCGCTTTGTACGAGCAACGCGTGTTCGTCAGCGGCGCGCTATGGGGCATCAACAGTTTTGACCAATGGGGCGTGGAGTTGGGCAAGGCCTTGTGCGGGCAATTGCTGCCGCGTTTGAGCAGTGGCGACACGACCGGGCTTGACGGCTCCACCGCCGGACTCTTGAAGCACCTGCTCGCATGAATATCGTCTTTGATTTCGGCGGCGTGGTGTTCCGCTGGCACCCGCCGAGCTTCTTGGCGCGACTGTGGCCGCATCGGGTGGCCGACGCGGCGCAGGGCGCTTTGGTGGCCGCGCAGTTCTTCGAGAACTATGGTGGCGATTGGGGCGCGTTTGATCAGGGTTTGATCGACGCCGACACCGTCATCCAGCGAATTGCCCTGCGCACCGGTTGGCCGGCGGCCGAGGTCGCGCAGGTGGTGGCTGCGGTGCCGGACGAGTTGCAATTGCAGGTCGATACGGCCGCTCTGATTGCCGAGTTGAAGCAGGCCGGGCACCGGCTCTTCTATCTGTCAAATATGCCCGAGCCTTATGCCGATCATCTGGAGCGGGCTCACCCGCTGCAGCAATGGTTTGAGTCCGGGGTGTTCTCGGGGCGGGTCAAGCATTCAAAGCCGCGCGCGGAGATCTTCCAGATCGCCAGCGAACGATTCGGCCTCGCGCCCGAAACCTGCGTGTTTCTGGATGATCACCCGGCCAATATCGAGGCGGCCAAGACCTTGGGTTGGCAGGCCTTGTTGTTCACAACGGCCGGCCAGGCTCGGCTCGATTTGGTCCAATTAATGCGGTAAGGAATCGTCTTCGACCGGCGGGCTGGCCGGCACGGCGAAACTCTCGCTGGCCCAGGCGCCGAGGTCGATCTGGCGGCAGCGCTCGCTGCAAAAAGGCCGCCATAGATTGCTGGGCGCAAAGATAGAGTCACCGCCGCAGGTCGGGCAGCGAACGATTTTGGGTGAGGAGGAAGGAGTCATTGCGGTACTGTCTGTCTTGCCGAGCAGCGCCCATGGACCCGGTTCTGCCGGGCCATCGGGCGCGCCCCCTTGAAGGGCTGGCGCGAAGCGCCTACGGGGGTGGGCCACATCATGCGCACAGCGTCAGCTCAAAGCTGGCGTCCTGTTGCGTCGACTTGAGCCGACCGTCTTCGTCCTGGCGCATCATGCGGATCGAGATCATCAGGCGATGGCCACTGATCTCGGGCACCAGCCCCAGGCTCGGGTCAATGCGCATGCGCAGCAACTGGAACACGCGGCCGGCCCCCAGGCTTTGCTGGAACTGCCCGCCCACCGCCGCCACCTTGTGGGCGGAGCCGGAGTCGCGCAGCAGGCCCAAGAGCACTTGCAAGGCTTCGGCCAGAGGCATCAGACTTTGCGTCCACTGCATCAGGTCGTTACGTCGGCGGGCCGGCAAGAACTGCTGCCAGGTGTAATAGGCCGGCAGATCGAATTCGCAGGTGCCGCCGGGGATGCTGATGCGGCTGCGAATACTCATCAGCCATTCATTCGAGCCCAGGCATGCGCCGGCCTTGCCGACCAGTTGATTGAGCCCCGCATAGGCCTTGTCGATGCGAGCAATCACCTCGTCCAACAGCCCTTCGGCGACGCCAGGGTTGCCGCGATAGGCGTTGAGTTGGGCCTTGTGCCGCTCCAGCTCCTTCAGCAGATCCGACTTCAGATCGGCCCGCGACGCCACATCGATGATCTCGAACATCGTGACCAAGGCGAAATGGTGATCGAGCGGAGTCTCGCGCTCCATCAGTTGACCGAGGCGGTCAAACAGATGCTCCAGACGCAGCATCGTGCGGATGCTCTCGTTGAATGGGTACTCGTATAGGACCAAGGCGGTCATCCCTATCAATCAGCTTGAAGGTCACAGTGCCGCACAGTGCCGTGCAGCAAACTCGCCAATTGTTCCACAGCCAGAGCGGCCTTCGTCAACAATGTCGAAAGGCCTGAGCCTTATTTGCACCGGCGCCACTGCGCACAGAGGGTCAGGACATGCTCCCTGAGCGCCGCCAGATCAAGGCCATCGTTGTAAATGACCGCGTCAGCGCAG
The DNA here is from genome assembly GCF_025717515.1 of Roseateles oligotrophus. Classification (GTDB taxonomy): domain Bacteria; phylum Pseudomonadota; class Gammaproteobacteria; order Burkholderiales; family Burkholderiaceae_C; genus Paucibacter_A; species Paucibacter_A oligotrophus. The sequence goes on along the minus strand of NZ_JAJIRN010000004.1, from coordinate 296,089 downwards.
GCGCGGCGCTGAGCGCGGCTGGCCTGCGCCGCCAATACCGATGCGGCGGAACTGCTTGTCCAGCCCGGCCTTGCGCTGACCCGGGCCATCTGTGTTTGCTCGCTGCAGTCGAGCACCAGCACGCGGTCGACCCGCTCGCGCCAATGACCCGATTCCACCAGCAAGGGGACGTCGAACACGATCCACTGCATGCCGGCCGCCTGCGCTGCCTCGGCTTGGCAGCGCGCCCGAGCGCCAATCATCGGATGCAGGATCGCCTCCAGCCGCTGTTTGGCTGTCGCGTCAGAAAAAGCCAGTTCACGCATGGCCGATCGATTCAAGGCGCCGTCCGGCGTCAGCATGGTTGAGCCAAATTCGGCCGCGATGGCCGCCATCGCCGCACCGTCAGGCCCGCTGAGCTGACGGGCTATCGCATCGGTGTCGATCAAGGCTGCACCGGCTTCCTGCCAAAAACCGGCGACGGTGCTTTTGCCGCTGCCGATGCCGCCGGTCAGGCCAATTTTCACGCCCAACCGAGCCAGCCCAGCACGCGCGGCGCGCCTGCGAACAAGACGACAAACCCGCCGCCGGCCAGAAAGGGGCCAAAGGGCACATAGCGGCCCTCGCGAAGATTCGCCATCATCTTCATGCCAATGCCGACGATAGCGCCTATCACCGAGGCTCCCAGCACAATCGGTAGCACCATCTGCCAGCCCAACCAAGCGCCCAGCGCAGCCAGCAACTTGAAGTCGCCGTAGCCCATGCCCTCTTTGCCGGTGGCAAGCTTGAACAGCCAATAGACCGACCACAGCGACAGGTAGCCGACCAGGGCGCCCGTTAGCGCGTCGGCCAAAGGTACGGTGAGGCCGAACAGCGATGCGGCCAATCCGGCCCATAGCAAGGGTTGGTTGAGCGAGTCGGGCAAGAGGGTGGTGTCCCAGTCGATCGCGGCCAGGGCCAATAGCGCGGCACCAAAACCGCACCACAGCAGCGTGCTCGGCTGTGCGCCGAAGCGCCAGGACAATGCAGCGAACAGCAGGCCGCAGGTCAGTTCGATCAAGGGGTAACGCATCGAGATCGGGGTCTTGCAGGCCGAGCATTTGCCCCGCAGCAGCAAATAGCCAAGTAGCGGCAAATTCTCATGCCAGGCCAGTTGGTGGCCGCACTTGGGGCAGCGCGAACGGGGCAGGGCGATGCCAAGCTGGGGCAGCTTGGATATATGCACGCTCAAGGCGTTGGCGGCGGCGGCCAGTTTGTCGGCTTCACCTTTGGAGATCGCGCTGGCGCGGCCCAGCTCGGCCGCATCGCCAAGCTGGGCGGCCGCATCTCCGAGCCATTGCCGCTCAAGCATCAGCGGTGTGCGGTGGATCACCACATTGAGAAAACTGCCGATGCACAGACCGAACAGGCCCAATACCCAGGGCGAAAGAAGGAATTCGAAGTCAGTCATCATTTGTGCTGATCAGACCACTTGTCCGAGTTTGAAAATTGGTAGATACATGGCCACCACGATGCCGCCGATGATGGTGCCCAGCACGACGATGATGAAGGGCTCCATCAGACTGGCCAGCGCGTTCACCGCCTCATCGACCTCGTCCTCATAGAACTCGGCCGACTTTGACAGCATATGGTCGAGCGAGCCGGATTCTTCGCCGATGGCCGCCATCTGCAAAACCATGCTCGGGAAGATGCCGGTGGCCTGCATCGAAGTGGTCAGGGCGGTGCCGGTCGAGACGTCGCGCTGAATCTTTTCGGTGGCCTCGGAAAAGACCGCATTACCCGAAGCGCCGCCGACCGAGTCCAGTGCTTCCACCAGCGGCACGCCGGCGGCGAACATAGTGGACAGGGTGCGGGTCCAGCGTGCCACCGCCGATTTGTAGAGCAGATCGCCAAACACCGGGATTTTCAACAAGAGCCTGTCCATCGTGGCCTGCATCTTGACCGAGCGCTTCCATGACTGGAAGAAGAAATAGAGGCCGCCGCCGATGCCGCCAAAGATCGCCCACCAGTAGGAGACGAAAAACTCCGACATCGCGATCACGATCAAGGTCGGTGTCGGCAAGGTGGCGCCGAAGGATTTGAAGACGTCCTTGAAGGCCGGCACCACGAAAATCATGATCACCGCCACCACCACAAAAGCCACCGACAAGACGGCGATTGGGTAGGTCAGCGCCGACTTGATCTTGTTCCTCAGCGCCATGGTTTTTTCTTGATAAATGGCCAGGCGGTCCAGCAGCGATTCCAAGATACCGGCCGCTTCGCCGGCCTCGACCAGATTGCAGTACAGCGCATCAAAATAGAGCGGATGCTTGCGCAGCGCGGTCGACAAACTGGTGCCTGTCTCCACGTCTTGGCGAATGTCGTTGAGCAAGCGTGTCATCTGCGGGTTGACGCTGCCGCGCCCAACGATTTCGAAGGACTGCAGCAGCGGCACGCCGGCCCGCATCATCGTCGCGAGTTGGCGGGTGAAGACCGCGATGTCTTTTTGCTTGATCGGTTTGCCGCCGCTGACGCGGCGTTTTTTGACCTTGCTGACGAGAATGCCCTGGCGCCGCAGCGTGGCGCTGACCATGGCCTCGCCGCCCGCGCGAATTTCGCCCCGTACAAGTTTTCCGTTGCGGTCCTTGCCTTCCCACTCGAAAGTGGTCTCGTTAACCGGCTTGGGTTTTGTTGCCATATTCATCCACTCCCGGGCTCAAATTATTCATTGGTGGCGGCCAGCACTTCTTCCAGCGTTGTGACGCCAAGTTTGACCTTGACCAAACCAAACTGGCGGAGGTCCCGCACGCCCTCGAGCTTGGCCTGCACCGCGATGTCCATCGCCGAGCCCTCGGCCAGGATGATGCGCTGAATCGACTCGGAAATTGGCATCACTTGGTAAAGCCCGACCCGTCCACGGTAACCGTTGTTACAACTTGAGCAGCCGACCGCCCGATATTGCTTCCAACTGCCGTCCAACTCTTCTTCCAGAAAGCCTGCCCGCAGCAGCGCATCGTGAGGGTATTCGGCGCTCGCCTTGCAGTTTTCGCACAGGCGGCGCACCAGGCGTTGGGCGGTAATCAGCAAAACGCTGGAGGCAATATTGAACGGTGCCACGCCCATGTTCAACAGCCGAGTCAGCGTCTTTGGCGCGTCGTTGGTGTGTAGCGTGGACATCACCATATGGCCGGTCTGAGCGGCCTTGATGGCGATGTCGGCAGTCTCCAGATCACGAATCTCGCCGACCATGATGATGTCCGGGTCCTGGCGCAGAAATGACTTCAGCGCGGCCGAAAAGCTCAAGCCCGCCTTGTCGTTCACATTCACCTGGTTGATGCCGGGCAAGTTGATTTCGGCCGGGTCTTCGACCGTCGATATGTTGACGCCCGGCTGGTTGAGGATATTCAGACAGGTGTAGAGCGACACCGTTTTACCCGAGCCGGTAGGGCCCGTCACCAACACCATGCCGTAAGGGCGCGAGATGCAGGCGAGCAGGCGTTCCTTCTCGATCTTCTCGTAGCCCAGTGCCTCAATGCCTAACTTGGCCGATGAGGGGTCAAGAATCCGGATCACGATCTTCTCGCCGAACAGCGTCGGCAAGGTGCTGATGCGGAAGTCGATCGACTTGGCGCCGAACTTCAGCTTCATGCGGCCGTCTTGCGGCACCCGGCGTTCGGCGATGTCCAGCCTTGAGAGTACCTTGATACGCGAGGCCAGTTTGTCCTTGATGGCGATCGGCGGCTGGGTAATTTCGCGCAGTTCGCCGTCAACCCGGAAGCGCACTCGGTAGTGATATTCGTAGGGCTCGAAGTGCAGGTCCGAGGCTCGCATATTGATCGCGTCGACCAACATTTTCTGCAGAAAACGCACCACCGGTGCATCCTCCACATCACCCAGCTCGGCGGCTTCCGGCGCAGGCGCGGCCTCGCCCTCGTCGATGTCGAAGTCGAAGTCCTCGCCGGCCATCGACTCCAGTGTTTCGCTGGCGCTGCTGCCCGCACCGGTCAAGAGTTTGGCCAACTTGTCGTGTTCGACAATGATCCATTCGGGTGCCAATTGGGTGGCGAACTTGATCCGCTCCACCACTTCCTGGTCGGTCGGGTCCGCCCCGCCAATGAAGAGTCGGCTGCCGCGCCGTCCCAGCACCACCACCTGATACTGCAAGGCCAGCTTGCCGTCGATGATGTTTTGCGGCATGCGCTGGGGATCCATCGCATTCAGATCCAGCAGCGGCAAGGCCAGCGCCGTCGACAGCGTGTGCGCCAGGTCGACCGAGGAAACCACGCCGGCAGCGATCACCGAGTTGACGAAACTGAGTTTCTTTTCACGGGCCTGACGCACAAGGTCCTCGGCCACCTTTGGGCTCAGCTTGCCGGCGTGCACCAGCATGCGCGCCACACCCGATAGGGCGGACAGGGGTGGTTCGGCCAAGGTGGCATCCATGGAAGCTGTGGGGTTGGGTCAGAAATTGTTATCAATTCACACTGTAAACCGCCTGCCAGGAGCGCGCAGCATGGCAGTTGTGTCTTAGCTCACGATTAGGCCAGCACAAAAGCCCTCGCAGACGCTCAAACAACAATGGTTTACCCCGCCTTGGCTTGCGATTGAATATTTGCGCCTTGCTCTGGGACCAAGGGCAGCAGCACCCGTACCAGAGTTCCTTGCCCCGGCACGCTGGACAGTTGCAACTCGCCGCCCAGCAGGTCGAGAATATCTTTGACGATGCTCATGCCCAGACCGGCGCCGAGCACATTGCCCGACTTGTCGGCGCGATAGAAGCGCTCGGTCACCTGGGCCAGTTGCTCGGCCGTCATGCCTATGCCTTGGTCTTGTATTTCGATGCAAACCTGGCCTGGCTCGGCGGCTTGCGGTAGCCGCATGCGCAAACTTACAGCGCCTCCTTGCGGCGAGTACTTGTAGGCATTGGAGAGCAGGTTGCGCAGCACATGCAGCATGCTCTTGGGGTCAACCTTGACGAGGCAGGGGGTGTTGCCCAAGTCGAGTTCGACCGGAGTGCGGTCCGTCGGTACTTCAAACTGCTCGACGGCCTGGGTCAGCAAGCTGCCCAGATCGACCGCTTGCAGGTCGAGGTCTTTGTCTCGCCTGGCTTCCATCCGCGCCAGGTCCAGCAGATCGTTGATGATGGACACCATCACCTGGCTCTGGCGATAGATTTTCTGCAGGAATTGCTTTTGCCGCTCGGGCGCCATTTCGCGTGAAATCAGCAGCTCGCTGAAGCCGTAAATGCTCGCCATCGGCGTGCGCAACTCATGCGCTGCGGTATGCAAAAACTCGCTCTTCATGCGATCAACCTCGGCCTGGTGGCTGACGTCTCGCAGTTGCAGGACCTGCGCGATTTCGGTGCTGCTGCTCTGGCGCAAGGTCAGCTCCAGCACCTTGTGGGTCGGCCGTTCGAGTTCGATCAAGCGGCTGGCTTCACGCAGTTGCGCCATGCTCACTTTGGCCGCCTGCTGATGCCCTTGCTCCCTCAGCAGAGCCAGCAATGCGTCTTCGTCCAAGCCGAGCGCGGTCTCGTTCGCGATGCCACTCAGCGTGCAGAACGCCGGGCTGATATAGCGCACCAAATGCTGGGCGTCGAAGGAGACAAAGCCGTCCGGGCTGAGCGCAAAGATGGCGGCCAGTTGCTCGCTGCGCACGCGCATCTCGGCCTGCGCCCGCTTCTGCAGGCTGATGTCGGTGTGGATGGCAACAAAGCGTTCAATCTGCCCGCTGGCGTCCAGAAAGGGTGCGATGGTCGTTTTGACCCAATAGGCTTGCCCTTGCTTGCTCAGATGAGCCAACTCTCCCGACCAGAGTCGGCCCTTGAAGATCTGTGTGCGGGCATCCTTCAAGCTCGCTTCCGACTCCGGCAAGATGCGCACCATGTCAAAGCGTTCGCCCAGCAGTTCATCGCGCCGATAGCCGCTGACCAGGCAAAACTCGTCGTTGGCATAGGTGAACAGGCCTTTTGCATCGGCGCTGGAAACCAGCGAGTGATGCTTGAGGGTGTCTAGCAAGAACTGATGCTCGCGCAGGGCAGCCTGCGCCTCGATGCTTGCCTGGCGAAATCCGGCCGTCATCTCGTCGGCGATGAAGAGGGCGCGGGCGCGGCCGATGCCAAACAACCACAGCACAAACACACTCATCATGCTCAAGGCGACACCGCCCACGCCGACCCAAAAAGGCTTGCCTTCTATCACCAAGTTGTCAAATTGTTTGGTGCTGCTGAATAGCAGCGTGAGGGGCTGCGCGCCGACGAAGATGGTTTGTGAAACCTGGAACATCCGTCCCCGCCTGACCTCGGCCAGAGGCTTGCCGGTCCTTGGCTTGTGGTCGCCGTCCAGATCAAACAGCAGTGCTGCTGCCTTTGCCTTGTCGTTGCCCTCAAACAGTTCAAAGTCGAGCAGTCCCTGGGTCGTGTGACCAATGTCGGCGAGCAACTCGGTCAACACGATGGGCGCATAGAGCAGGCCCGCGGTGGCCGACAGGCGCTGTTCTTCCTGATTCAGACTCGCGCCGATGTGGTGCACGGGCAGCATGAAGAGGAAGTCAGAGGAACCGATCTTGCTCTGCGGATCGCCCATGGGCTTGAGAAACGGGGTCAACGTCGGCTGCCCGCTGCGTATTGCTCGCTCGGCGGCAGCGCGCCGCACCGGCTCGGAGCCAATATCGAAGCCCAGTGCCGGCAGATTATTTGCCAAGGGCTCGATGTATTTGATGATGTAGAGATCGGCGGCGTCGCCTGTGGTCTTGACCCTGAAGTCATGCTCCCTGGAAATTTCGCGTTGCATGAAATTCTCAAGTTCTACCCGCTCGACCCGCTCGATGAAACCAAAGCCGCGAATGCCGGGGAAGTCCTGCAACATATTGCGAGCCACGACATAACGACGAAATTCATCGCCATGAAACTGCAGTCGTGCTTCGTATAAGGCCGCCAGTCCACGCAAGCCCTTGGCCGGCAATTCGAATTGGGACTTGACATCGCTGGCCAGCAACTCAACCAGATGGTCGAAGCGCGCTTGGGCGGTGGCCTTGACGCTTTCAATCTGGTAAAGCACCAGTCCGGCACTGAGGGCCAGGCCGAGCGCGAACACCGCCGAGCAATTCAGGATCAGAGACTGCAGCGGGCGACCTACTTTCTGTGTCATGGTCTGTCTCGCCAAGCGGATGCCGCGCCACACCATCAGCGCGCTGACCGGCAAGGTGTAGATCAATAGCTCGGTCCAAACCTCGAATTCCCACGGCTGCTCGGCCAAGAGCTGCTGCAGCCAGAATCGGTGCAGCAGATAGGCGAGCAGCAGCAGCCCAAGAACCTCCAGCAAAACCCTAGTTGCGAAGGCCTTGGTGTTAGGCCGCCACGTCATGCGATCCTTGCCGGAAAGTCTTCCAGTCGGGGCAGGCTCAGCCGTACGGTGGTGCCCAGGCCGGGCTCGCTGCTCAAACGCATCTGACCGCCCAACAACTCGACGATTTCCTTGACGATGCTCATGCCCAAGCCCGTGCCCAGCACGGTGCCGGATTTGTCGGCGCGGTAGAAGCGTTCACTGACATGAGACAGCTCCTCGGCCGTCATGCCAATGCCATGGTCCTGCACCTCGATGCAGACCTCTTTGCGGTCCGACGCAGCCTCGGCAAAAACACGGATTGCGACATCTCCGCCGCTGGGCGAGTATTTGTAGGCGTTTGACAGCAGGTTGCGCAGCACCTGTTGCAGCTTCTTGCGGTCCACGTGGACCTGCACCTGCGGCAGCCCAAAGTTCACCACAGGTGCGCTGCGATCGGTTGGTGGTGGGTAGTCCTGCACCACCTCATCCACCAGATTGTTCAGTTCGCAGCGCTCAAGCTCGAAGTCTTTGCCGCGCCGCGCTTCGATGCGGGCCAGGTCCAGCAGTTCGTTGAGGATGGCGATCATCGCTTCGCATTGCCGATAGATTCGCGTCAACATCAGCTTTTGCTTTTCGGGCGCCACTTCTCGAGTCATCAGCAACTCGGTGAACCCGTAAATACTGGCCATAGGCGTGCGCAATTCATGCGCCGCAGTGGACAGGAACTCGCTCTTCATCTGCTCGACCTCGACCTGATGCGTGACATCGCTGAGGTGCAGCAGTTGCGAGACGCTCTGGCCCTGGCCACGCCCACCTTCATGCAAGGTCAGCTCCAACACACGGCGGGTCGGCCGCTCAAGCTCGATGCGCAGCTTGCCCTGGCGCAGGACCGAAAAATCGGGCCGCAAAGCGCTTGGCTGACAGTTCGCGGTCAATTGCTGCATCAATTCGGCCTCGTGAAGGCCGAGCCCGGCACCGGCCTCCAAGCCAGCCAAGCGCGCGAACGCCGGGCTGATATAACGCGTTACCCGTGCGGCATCAAATGATACAAAGCCGTCCGGGCTGAGTGCAAAAATCGTCGCCAGCTGTTCGCCCCGTTCGCGCAAACTGGCCAGCAGGTTTTGCACCAGTTGCAAGACTGCGGTGATGTCATCGTTGGCCCTGCCATCGGCGGCGCCGGTGGTCGTTGAGTTGGCGGGCGCCTGCAACATGCCGCGCAGCGTCTGCAAGGCGGTTGCGCGTTCGCTCAATTCGCTTTGCAATTTATCCTCAAGCGCCTGCTGCTCCGTGATATCACGGAACGCCAACACATAGCCCGCCACCACGCCGTCGGGGCCGGCGATCAAAGAGGCGCTCAGGTCCAAGACCTTGGACCGGCTGCCGGCTTGCGCGTGGTTTGGACGCAAGCGCATCGACCAGCTCTTTGCTCCGCTTAAATCAAGCGGCAGGCTGGCCGGCAGCTCGGGCAATAGAGTCTGAATTCGCTGGCCCAGCAGGCCCGCCTGCGCGCAGTTCAGCATATCGGCCAAGACCGGATTGGCCAACATGATCTGGCCGGCCGCATCGGTGGTAGCGATGCCGTCGCCGATCGCCGCGAGTGTCACTGTGGCGCGTTCACGCTCCAGTTGGAGCGAATACGCCGCCTGGTTCAATACCTCAAAAGTCTTGCGAAACTCCAGCGGGGCGTCTTCTGCCTGCATCGGGCTCAAGACCCCGCCTGCCACCTGCATCTGCTCACCAAAGGCCTGGATCTGGCCGAGCTTGCCTAACCAATGCTTCAGTGGCCACCACACCAAGGCTAGGCTGGCCAGCAAACACAATCCGGCCAGGCTCAGGGCGAAAACTGTTTGCTCCCAGAAATCGGCCGCGATCTGCTCGGTGCTGAAGTGCATGCGCAGTACGCCGTAGTCCTTGCCGCCGGCCCCGATATTGAGGTTGAGGTCATCGAGCTGCTCGGCAATTGCGCGCTCCAGCCAAGCCGGTGCATGTGATTTCGGCGCCTCATGTCCCCGCCGCTCGATCCGCCCACCCTTCAGGTCAATGAAGAGCGCGGCGCCGATGTCGGCATGTTTGGCACTGCGCTCCAAAGCACGCTCGATGGTTTCGTAATCGCCGATGACCGCCGAATCGGTCACCACCGGGCCCAACAGACTGATCAAGGTGAGGGCCGAGTCCTGCGCGTTGGCGATGCTGCTTGTGTAGCTGCGTGAGGCGTACCAGCCCAAGGCCCCGCCCATAAAGAGCAGCATAGAAACGAGATAGAGCAGAAACACCCTCCCGATCAGGCTGGAGGGCAGCAGGCGGCTGAGCAGCATGGATCGCGAACGCTCGATGGCTTAGCGCAACTGCGCCGGCGCGGTCTGGTAGAACTTGCGGTAGGGCGCGTATTCACTGCCATCGGAGCTGATGAAATGGGCCTCCTGGGTCAGGCCGACATGCTTGGATACTTCTTGCAGAATCGCCTGGCCCCTGGGGTCTTTGTGCATGCCGGCAAAGGCTTTGGCGACCGCCTGCACATCTTTCTCGGGCACCTTGGCCGCTGCCATCAGGGCCAGGTCATGCATGGGCTCCGAACTCCACAAGACGCGGAACTTCTTGTTCTCGCGGCGACCGTAGTTCTCGGCCAGTTGCGAATTGACGCCGGCCGCCGCCACCTTGCCGCTGAACAGTTGTGCCAGCGCCCCGTCGGTATTGCCCGCGAACACCACCTTGGTGTCGATTTTTTGGTTCAGCAGCTGAGCGTAGGGCACCTTGTAGGACACGAACGCCTCGGGGCCTGGATAGACCACATCCTTGCCGCCGAGCTGGGCGATGTCGGTGATGGCCGAATCGGCCGGCACGATCAACTGGCCATGAATCGGTGGCGTCAAGCGGCGGCCGAACACCTTCCAGCCGAGCTTGTCTCGTTCGGGGCTGAAGAGGTGGTTGCTGAACACAAACTCGACCTCTTGAGCCAGCACATAGGCGGTGGTGTCGGCCGAGGTGCGGCCGATTTTGAGCACCAACTTGACGCCGCTTTTCTCCGATACATAGGCCACGATGGGGTTCCAGTAATCGGCCGACAGCGCGATGCTGGCCTGGTTGACTGGCGAGAAGCGGTAGGTCGGTTCGTCAGCTGCTTGCACTGTGGGCATCAAGCTCAGCACAGAAGCCAGGGGCAAGGCACAGCGCAGCATGAGTTTGAGCAGCAGGCGCTTGGCAATTGAGACGTGATTTGCTTTCATTCGGCATGGCTCCGGTCGGGTTATGGATTCGGTGCGTGATCCGCCCAGCACAATGCGGCACGCCCATGTTTGTCTTTCCTCTTCGGCCCTATTCTGCGGAAACTTGAGGCGCATGAAAAGGCCCTGTCTTTTCGCTGCAGTTTGATTGATGCAGACGCTATGTGGAGGCCCCAGCGAGACAAATTTCAGGCATTATTGGAGGCAATGTCTATTCGGCCAAGGGCGTGACCATGAAGAAGATTTTGATCGTTGAAGACCAAGATGAAATCCGCGAATTGATTCGGGTAACGCTGGAGTTTGACGACTACGAAATCGACGAAGCACCGAACGGTGATATTGGCTTGGCCAAGGCGGGCAGCTTCCTGCCCGATCTGATTTTGCTTGACGTGATGATGCCCGGTGGTCTGAATGGTTTGCAGGTCTGCCAAAAGGTCAAGGCCGATCCTGTCATGCGGCAGAGCAAGGTGATCTTGCTGACCGCGCGCGGTCAAGAGAGCGACCGGCAAGCCGGGCTGAGTGCCGGCGCCGACGAATACCTGATCAAACCCTTCAGCCCGATGGAGTTGATGAAGGTGATCGACAAGGTGCTCGCCTGAGTCCTATCCGTTGTTGCCGAGCGGGCCGGTCGCCATGCCGCTCAATTTGAGCAGTACCGCGGCCATATCCGACAAGGCCACGACATGCTGGGCCGCGCCCAATTCGGCGGCCGCCTTGGGCATGCCGTAGACCACGCAGCTGGCTTCATCCTGAGCCAAGGTCATGGCGCCTGACTTGCGCATTTCCAGCAAGCCGCGCGCACCGTCGTCGCCCATGCCGGTAAAGATCGCACCGATGGCATTGCGGCCGGCGCAATGGGCGACCGACTTGAACAGGATATCGACCGAGGGCTTGTGATGGTTGACCAGCGGCCCGTCGCGCACCTCCACCACATACTGCGCGCCGCTGCGCTTGAGTTGCATATGCCGCCCACCCGGCGCCACTAAGACACGACCGTTGATGACGCGGTCACCGTCTTTGGCTTCGATGACTTCCAAATCGGTGACGGTGTTGAGTCGGGCGGCAAAGGACTGGGTGAATTTCTCCGGCATATGCTGCACCAGCACGATGCCCGGGCAGGTGCGCGGCAATTGCTTGAGCACGGCCTCTATCGTCTGCACACCGCCGGTAGAACTACCGAAAGCGATCACGCGATCGGTGGTCTCGGCCATCGCCATCGCGTTGATATTCATGATGGGGGAGGGCCGCCTTGCACGTGCGGCGCCGGTGGTGGCGCTCTGTGTGGCGTTGGCGGATTGAGGCCCCTGCTGAATGGCGAGTTGGCTGGGCAGGGCACGTACATTGGCCCGCGCCGCAGCTCGCACCGCGCCGACCAAACCGTTGCCCGGATCTTCCAGAAAGTCGCGCAGCCCCAGCTTGGGTTTGGTGACAAAACCGACCGCGCCGGCCGCCAAGGCCTGCATGGTGGTTTCGCAGCCGGCCTCGGTCAAGGTCGAGCACATCACCACCGGCATCGGGTGCTCGCTCATCAAACGCTTCAAAAACGTAATGCCGTCCATGCGCGGCATCTCGACGTCGAGCACAATCACATCGGGCCAATCGGCCTCCAGCTTGGGCAAGGCAAAGAGTGGATCGCTGGCGGTGATGCTGACCTGGATGCCGGCGGCTTCCAGGACGGCGCCGAGGTGCTTGCGCACCACCGCCGAGTCGTCAATGATGGCAACCCGCAGCGGCGCGCTCACTTGCGGCCTCCGATCGAGCCGGGTGCTGCGCTGCGCTTGACGTCGACCTTGCCGGTGGCGAGGTCGATCACGACGGTGCGCGGTACGTTGTCGCCGACATCAACGTCCTGCAACTGAAAGCCGTTGTTATCGATCAAGGCCCAGCCTTTTTCGATATTTCGCTCGCCGACATTGAACTTCACATTCATGCCGTCGGGCATGGTGTCGGCGCCGCCATAGAGATGGGCGATGTAATCACTCGGTTTGGTGCCGGTGCGGGCAATGCCTTGCAAGAGCAATTCAATGGCCTCATCGCCATAGCGACCGTCCAAGGCGCCTTGGCCACGAGTCGCCCGGCTCGGTAGCAGGAAATGGCACATGCCGCCATAGCGCTTGAGCGGATGCCACAAGGTGATCGCCACACAAGAGCCGAGCAAGGTCTTGAGCGTGGCGGCCTGACCGAAGTGCCATTGCCCCGGCATCAGATTGATGATCTGCGGGCCGCCACCGACCGCCCCAGCTGTGGGGCGGGCCGGCAAGGATGTTGAATGCGCTGAATGGGGGCTATGGGGCTTATGCATGTTGATAGATTGCCGGCGCTATCGCCTTGAGTGGAAGGCTAAGCGCCGCAAGTGACTCCGCATGGCCAGGGTATAGCACGCCACCGGGCTTGAGTCGCTCGATCACGCGGTTCACGATGGCGGTTTTTGCCGGACCATCAAAATAGATCAACACATTGCGTAAAAAAATCACATCGAACATGGGTAAGGTGGGCAGCGGCTGCATCAGGTTGGCGCATTGAAACTGCACCTTGGCTCGCAATTCTCGGTTGATCAAGAGCTGACCCTCATAAGGCCCGAAGCCCTGCAGGCAAAAGCGCTTCAAGAAGTCCATCGGCACATTGCGGGCCCGCTCCATCGGGTAGAGGCCTTGGCGCGCACTGTCCACCACGCTGGTGGATAGATCGGTGCCGCGTATAGACCAAGGGCGCCCGCCTTTGCCGAGGCCCAATTTGTCGGCCAAGGTCATGGCGATGCTGTAGGCCTCTTCGCCCGATGATGATGCACCGCTCCAGACCAGAAACTCGGAGCCGTCACGATGCGCCTCGGCGCGTCTGGCTAGATCCTCGAAGTGCTGAGGTTCGCGGAAGAAGTAGGTTTCATTGGTGGTCAGCTTGTCCACCACGCTGACCAGCAGCGACTCCGGCATCTGGCCGCGCACCATCTTCTGCACGAACACATTGATGTCATCTTCGCCGGAATCGGTACTGAGTTTTTGCAAACGACTCTGCACCAGCGCGTGCTTGCTCTCGACCAATTTGATGCCCGAGATGCGGTGAAAGAGCTCGGTGATGGCGGTAAAAGATTCGGCTGAGAGTTGGCTCATGGCGTGAACGGTTCTGGCTTAGGCAATCTGCGCTTCGGCGATCAGGGCCGACAGCGCTACCGGTGATAAAACTTGATCGAGGTTGAGCAGGGCCGCATAACCGCTGGCCACATTGACCATGCCGGCCAAAAATTCTCCCGCCACACCCACGCCGAGGTTTGGCACCGCCTCGATGCGCTTGGAGTCGACATCCAGCACCTCAAACACCGCGTCCACCAGCAAGCCGGCGACCAAACGGTCAAAGTCATCGTCACCCTTGGCTTCGACCACGATGATGGCGGAGCGCCGGGCGATCTCGGTGGCGCCAAAACCGAAACGCGCGCCCAGGTCGATCACCGGCACCACCGCGCCGCGCAGGTTCATCACCCCGCGCACAAAGTCGGGGGTCTGCGGCAGCGGGGTCATGCGCCCGACCTCCAAAATCTCGCGCACCGCTTCGATCGGTACCACCAGCGTTTCTTGGCCCACGGCCAAGCGAAGCATCTGGCACATCGGCCCGGCGGCCGCTTGTTCGGCGATGGCGCCGCGCAAGAGGTCGGCCGGCGCATCGCGTGTGGATCTGCTCATGATGGCTCCTCAATCAAAAGCGTTTGAAATGCGATTCATCGACTTCGCCCGAGACGGGTTTGATCCCTTTGCTCGGTCTGGACGGGCTGCTTGGGGCCGCAGCCTGTGCGGGTGCCGGCGCGCGCGCTGCGCCAGCCGGGGCTTTGTACTGCTGCAGTTTTTGGGCCACCGTCTGGCTGCGCCCTCGCGAGGATCCTCCACCGCTACCCGAGGCCGCGCCACCACTACCACCACTACCGCCACTGCTCCGGGGCGCTGGTTTGCCGCCGCCGTCGTCATCGGCCAACCTGAAGAAGGCCATCTGCTCCTGCAACTGCGCCGCCTGAGCCGACAACTCCTCGGCCGTGGCCGACAGCTGCTCCGAGGCCGAGGCGGTTTGCTGGGTGGCGGTGGACAAATGGTTCATCGCGCTATTGATCTGCGACACGCCTTCCGACTGTTCGCCCGAGGCGGCCGAAATCTCCTGCACCAATTCCGAGGTCTTCTGGATCGAGGGCACCATATTGGTCAGCAAGGTGCCGGCTTTTTCCGCCAACTTCACACTGTTGCCGGCCAGGGTGCCGATCTCTTGCGCGGCCACCTGGCTGCGCTCGGCCAGCTTGCGCACCTCGGCCGCCACCACGGCAAAGCCCTTGCCATGCTCGCCGGCACGGGCCGCTTCGATGGCGGCGTTGAGCGCCAGCAAATTGGTCTGATAGGCGATGTCATCGATGATGGAAATCTTGGTGGCGATCTGCTTCATCGCTTCGACCGTCTGGTTGACCGCCTGCCCGCCCTCCATCGCTTCCTTGGCCGCCTTGGTGGCCATGCCGTCGGTGACATTGGCGCTGTCCGAGTTCTGCTTCACGGAGGCGGCCATTTCCTGCAATTGCGCGGTCGTCTGTTCGACGCTGGCGGCTTGCTGCGAGGCCGAGTGCGACAGGCTTTGCGAGGTCTGCGAGACCTGATCCGAGGCGCCCGACAGCTGATCGGCGGCGGTGCGCACCTCGCGTATCGTGCCGCTGACGGTCTCGACCAGCGAGTTGAACTTCTCGCCCAGCATCTTGAAGAAAGGCTCCTTGCCTTCGAGCTCGATGCGGTTGGCAAAGTCGCCGCCATTGGCGCCGTCCACCATCGCGCCGACCTCGACCTCGGCCGCCACTTCTGCCGTGCGGTCCTTCCACTCCACCACGGTGCCGAGGCGAACGCCCTTGCTGTCATTGATCGGGTTGGCGATCAAGGAGAAGGTCAGGGCGCTGACTTTGATTTCGGTCTTGTACTCGCTCTTCAGCCCACCGAGCAGATTGCGCTGGTGTGAGGGGTTACGGTGGAATTGATCGAAATTGCTGCCGACTATTCTGCGTGCATCGAAGGCCGGCAAGACCTTGCGCAATTCGGCCTCGTTGCGGGCCATCATCTGCGCGACCGAGACGTTGTTGTAGATGATGTTGCCTTCGGGGTCGGCGATCATCACATTGGTCGAGCAGATGTCGAGTGCCTGCTTGACGCGCGAGGTCTCGGCGGCCAGCGCCAGTTCGCGTTGGCGGGCGGCCAATTCCTGGGTGATGTCCTTCCACTCGACGACGGTGCCCAGGCGCGTGCCGGCGGCGTCGATGATGGGATTGGCGGTCAGGGCGAAGTCCAGCGACGAGACCTTGATCTGCGTTTTGTATTCGTTTTGCAGCTGCGCCAACATGCCGCGCTGATGCGACGGGTTCTTGTGGAAGCCGTCGATATTGGTGCCCATCAGCCGCTTGGCATCGAAGTTAGGCAAGACCTTCTTCAGTTCGGCTTCGTTGCCCTGCATCATCTGTGTGACCGAGCGGTTCATATAAATGATGTTGAGCTCGCTGTCGGCGATCATCACATTGGTCGAGCAGATGTCCAGCGCCTGCTTGACGCGCTCGTTGTTCGACGCGGTTATTTGAGCCTTTTCCTGTGCCGCCAGTTCGGCCGTCATGTCCTTCCATTCGACCACGGTGCCCAGGCGTTTGCCGGCCGTGATGATGGGGTTGACGATCAAGTCGAAGCGCCGTCCGCCTATGGTCAAACGGGTCTTGTGGGTGCTGTTCAAACGATCCAGCAGGCCGCGCTGATGGCTGGGATTCTTGTGGAAGACATCGATATTGCTGCCCACCGCCGCCCCGGCCGAAAAGCGCGGCAGGTCTTTGCGGATGTCGGCTTCGGCCTCACCCAGCATCGCCTTCAACGAGGCATTGCCGTAGATGATGTTGTAGCCACTGTCGGCCACCATGATGTTGGTGGCGGCGACGTCGAGCGCCTGGCGAATCCGTTCGGCCTCGTCGGCGCGTTTCTTGGTATCGGCGAACTCGAAGCCCAGCCGGGTCTGCACCCGCTTGAGCGCCAGCATCATGGCGGCCAACTCGTCTTGACCGCTGACCTCGACGATGCCGTCAAAGCGGCCCTGGCCGAATTGCTCGAACTGCGCGGCGGCGCGGTTCAAGGTGTCGGCGAGCCGAGACGCGGTGGCCTTCAGTCCCCATAGGCCGAGCAGCAGTGAGGCCAAAGCCGGCCCGCCAAGCAGCATGTTCATGTTCGGCCAGGCCATTCCCAGGCCCAGGCCACCGGTCACCAATAGCAGCGTGCACAAAAGCGTCTTGCTGCCCAGACTCAAGGCGCCCAACCAGCGCTGCAGGCTGTCGACCATGCCAGGGCGAACGCCCTGGCCGTCGCGTATCACCCAGCCCTGCGCCTTGCCTTCCTTGAACTTGCGGTAGAGCGCTTCCGCAGCGGCGACCTGATCGCGGCCGGGCCGGGTGCGCACCGACATATAGCCGACCACCGCATTGCCTTCCTTGACCGGCGTCGCATTCGCCAGCACCCAGTAGAAGTTGCCGTTCTTGCAGCGGTTTTTGACCAGGCCGGTCCAGGGCCGGCCGTCCTTCAGCACCTTCCACATATCGTCGAATGCCTCCTCCGGCATGTCGGGGTGGCGCACCAGATTGTGCGGCTCACCGATCAATTCGGCCTCGGTGAAACCGCTGGCCTCGATGAAGTCGTCGTTGATATAGGTGATGCGGCCCTTGAGGTCGGTGCGTGACACGATGGTCATGCCTTCTTTCAGCAGATATTCCTGCTGCGTGATGGGTAGATTGCTACGCATGAAGGTCTTTCGGGGTTGTTGGTTTTATGGACGCTGACGCCTGAATATCAGCGCTTGCCGGGCCTGCGTTTGTTGCCGCTTGAATGACCGCTGCCGCCGCTGCCGCCATCGTCGGCGAGGCGGAAGAAGCCCATTTGCTCCTGCAACTGCGCGGCCTGCGCCGACAACTCTTCGGCGGTGGCTGACAGCTGCTCGGATGCGGATGCCGTTTGCTGCGTCGCGGTGGACAAATGATTCATTGCGCCGTTGATCTGCGCCACCCCTTGCGATTGCTCGCCCGAGGCCGCCGCAATCTCCTGCACCAGTTCCGAGGTCTTCTGGATCGAGGGCACCATATTCGTCAGCAAGGTGCCGGCCTGCTCTGCCAGCTTGACGCTGTTTGCCGCCAGCGTGCCGATCTCCTGCGCCGCCACCTGGCTGCGCTCGGCCAGCTTGCGCACCTCGGCCGCCACCACCGCAAAGCCCTTGCCATGCTCACCCGCTCTGGCCGCTTCGATCGCCGCATTCAAGGCCAGCAAATTGGTCTGATAGGCAATGTCGTCGATGATGGAAATCTTGGTGGCGATCTGCTTCATCGCGTCGACCGTCTGACCGACCGCTTTGCCGCCTTCCATCGCCTCGCGCGCGGCCTTGGTGGCCATGCCGTCGGTGACGTTGGCGCTGTCGGCGTTCTGCTTCACCGAGGCCGCCATCTCTTGCAAGGAAGCGGTGGTTTCTTCGACGCTGGCGGCCTGCTGCGAGGCCGAGTGCGACAAGCTCTGTGAGGTCTGCGAGACCTGATCCGAGGCGCCGCCCAACTGGTCGGCGGCGGTGCGCACCTCGCGGATGGTGCCGCTGACGGTTTCAACCAGCGAGTTGAACTTCTCGCCCAGCATTTTGAAGAAAGGCTCCTTGCCTTCTAGCGCGATGCGCTCGGCAAAGTTGCCCTGCGTGGCGCCGTCCACCATTGCGCTGACCTCGACCTCGGCCGCCACTTCGGCCGTGCGGTCCTTCCACTCGACCACGGTGCCCAGGCGATTGCCCTTGCTGTCATTGATCGGGTTCGCGATCAGGGCGAAGGTCAGCGCGCTGACCTTGATCTCGGCCTTGTATTCGCTCTTCAGCCCACCGAGAAGATTGCGCTGATGTGAGGGGTTACGGTGGAATTGGTCAAAGTTGCTGCCGACGATCTTGCGCGCATCAAAGGCCGGCAAGACCTTGCGCAGCTCGGCCTCGTTGCGGGCCATCATCTGGGCCACCGAGGTATTGTTGTAGATGATGTTGCCATCGGGGTCGGCGATCATCACATTGGTCGAGCAGATATCGAGCGCCTGCTTGACGCGCGCCGTCTCGGCGGCCAGCGTCAGTTCGCGTTCACGCGCGGCCAGCTCCAGCGTCATGTCCTTCCATTCGACCACCGTGCCCAGGCGCTTGCCGGCTCCGTCGATGATGGGGTTGGCGATCAGGCCGAAGTCCAGGCTCGAGACCTTGATCTGCGTCTTGTATTCGCTCTGCAGCTTGGTCAGCATGCCGCGTTGATGGGCCGGGTTCTTGTGAAAGCTGTCGATATTGGCGCCGATCAACTGACGAGAATTGAAGTTGGGCAGCGCCTTCTTCAGCTCCGCCTCATTGCCTTGCAGCATCTGCGTGACCGAGCGGTTCATATAGATGATGTTGAGGTCTATGTCGGCAATCATCACATTGGTCGAGCAGATGTCGAGCGCTTGCTTGACCCGCTCGTTGACGGCGGCCAAAGCAAGTTCGCGCTCGCGCGCGGCCAACTCCTGCGTCATGTCCTTCCACTCGACCACGGTGCCCAGGCGCTTGCCTGCCGAATCGACGATGGGGTTGGCGATCAGACCGAAGTCCAGATTGGAGACCTTGATTTGGGTCTTGTATTCACCGTGCAGATTGGCCAGCATGCCGCGCTGATGGCCGGGGTTCTTGTGGAAACCATCGATATTGGCGCCCATCAAACGATTCGCATCGAAGTTGGGCAAGCTCTTGCGCAACTCGGCCTGGTTGCCCTGCATCATCTGGGTGACCGAGCGGTTCATGTAGACGATGTTGAGGTCGGCGTCGGCGATCATCACATTGGTCGAGCAGATGTCGAGTGCTTGTTTGACACGGGCCGTCTCGGCCAGCGCGGTGGTTTCCCGGTCATTGCGGCTGCGCAGCTCGTCTTGCATAGCCGCCAAGGACGCCAGCACCTGGCCGGGTTCATCTTGGCCGTCGGTGGGGATGTCGTTGTTCAGCTCACCGCTGCCGATGGCGCTGGCGGTCTTGATGGCTCGCGTCAGCGGCCGGGTGATGCTGACGGTGGCGAACCAGGCGGCGGCGCTGCCGATCGCAAACGACAGCAGGGTCAAACCGATCAGCCAGGCGCGCACCTGGCTGTATTCCTTGGCGGAGTCCTCGGCATCTCCCCTGGCGTCGTCAATTTGCAGTTGAACTGCCTTGTCCAATTGGCCTTGCAGAACCTTGCCGGCCGGGCTGGCCTGTTCCAGCAGAATTTTGGTGGCCTCCTCGTCCTTGTTCAGCGCGGCCAGCTCCATCACCTGGTCGGTCAGCGCGCGGGTTTTGTTGGCCTGCTCGCGGGCCTGCCCCAGCACTTGCTTGTCTTCGTCGCGTTCGGTGTTCTTCAGCAAGGCTGCGAAGGCCTCGTCAAAGGCCTTGCGCGCCTGCATGGCCTTGGCGCGTTCGCCTTCGATCGCCTCCTTGGCCGAATACAGGATCATGCTGCGCACCACCCTCTGCTCGACATGGGCCTGCTCCGACAGGCTGTTGAGCCCCACCATGCGGCTGAAGTTCTCCGACACCACATGGGACAGCGCATGGTTGGAGTTGGCCAAGTCGCGTAAAGCCAACCCCGCAGTCGCTGCAAACAGAGCCAGGACCATGGCAAAAGCCAGACCCAGTCTTTGACCAACTTTAAGATTGGCAAGTGTCATAGATATTTCTCCTGGACCGAAAACTCAATGCCGATAGGGCGGCGGTTGCCGCTTGACTCAGCGCCTTGTGGTACGACGTTTGTTATGGCTGCCAGCACCACTGCCGCTGTTGCCGGAGCCGTCATCCGCGAGCCGGAAGAAGGCCATCTGCTCCTGCAACTGCGCGGCCTGCGCCGACAACTCTTCGGCGGTGGCCGAGAGCTGCTCGGAGGCCGATGCGGTTTGCTGCGTCGCGGTGGACAGATGATTCATCGCGCCGTTGATCTGCGACACCCCTTGCGACTGTTCGCCCGAGGCCGCCGCAATCTCCTGCACCAGCTCCGAGGTCTTCTGGATCGAGGGCACCATATTCGTCAGCAAGGTGCCGGCCTGCTCGGCCAGCTTGACGCTGTTGGCCGCCAAGGTGCCGATCTCCTGCGCGGCGACCTGGCTGCGTTCGGCCAGCTTGCGCACCTCGGCCGCCACCACTGCAAAGCCCTTGCCATGCTCGCCGGCGCGGGCCGCTTCGATCGCTGCGTTCAAGGCCAGCAAATTGGTCTGATAGGCAATGTCGTCGATGATGGAAATCTTGGTGGCGATCTGCTTCATCGCGTCGACCGTCTGGCCAACCGCCTTGCCGCCTTCCATCGCTTCGCGCGCGGCCTTGGTGGCCATGCCATCGGTGATGTTGGCGCTGTCGGCGTTCTGCTTCACCGAGGCCGCCATCTCTTGCAAGGACGCGGTTGTCTCTTCGACGCTGGCGGCCTGCTGCGAGGCCGAGTGTGACAAGCTCTGCGAGGTCTGCGAGACCTGGTCCGAGGCACCGCCCAACTGGTCGGCGGCGGTGCGCACCTCGCGGATGGTGCCGCTGACGGTCTCGACCAAGGAGTTGAACTTCTCGCCCAACATTCTGAAGAAAGGCTCCTTGCCTTCCAGCGCAATGCGCTCGGCAAAGTTGCCCTGCGTCGCGCCGTCCACCATCGCGCTGACCTCGACCTCGGCCGCCACTTCGGCCGTGCGGTCCTTCCACTCGACCACGGTGCCCAGGCGCTGGCCTTTGCTGTCGTTGATCGGGTTGGCGGTCAGCGAGAAGGTCAGGGCGCTGACCTTGATCTCGGTTTTGTATTCGCTCTTCAGGCCACCGAGCAGATTGCGTTGATGTGAGGGGTTACGGTGGAATTGGTCGAAATTGCTGCCGACGATCTTGCGCGCATCAAAGGCCGGCAAGACCTTGCGCAGTTCGGCCTCGTTGCGGGCCATCATCTGGGCGACGGAGCTGTTGTTGTAGATGATGTTGCCGTCCGGGTCGGCGATCATCACATTGGTCGAGCAGATGTCGAGCGCCTGTTTGACGCGCGAGTTTTCGGCCGCCAGCGCCAATTCGCGCTCACGGGCGGCCAATTCGGCGGTCATGTCCTTCCATTCGACCACCGTGCCCAGGCGTTTGCCGGTGCTGTCGATGATGGGGTTGGCAACCAGGCCAAAGTCCAGGCCGGCGACCTTGATTTGCGTCTTGTACTCGTTCTGCAGCTTGCCCAGCAAGCCACGCTGGTGCGCCGGATTCTTGTGAAAGCTGTCGATATTGGCACCCATCAGGCGCTTGGCATCGAAGTTCGGCAAGACCTTCTTCAACTCGGCCTCATTGCCCTGCAGCATCTGCCCCACCGAGCGGTTCATATAGATGATGTTGAGGTCAACGTCGGCGATCATCACATTGGTCGAGCAGCTGTCCAGCGCCTGCTTGACGCGTTCGTTGGCCGATGCAAGGGCCAACTCGCGTTCGCGCGCGGCCAGTTCGGCGGTGATGTCCTTCCACTCGACCACCGTGCCTAGGCGCTTGCCATTGGCGTCGATGATGGGGTTGGCGAAGAGACCGAAGTCCAGGCCGGCAACCCTGATCTGGGTCTTGTATTCGCCGCGCAGATTGGCCAGCATGCCGCGCTGATGGGCGGGGTTCTTGTGGAAGCTGTCGATATTGCTGCCCACCAGACGCTTGGCGTCGAAGTTGGGCAGACCCTTGCGCAGCTCGGCCTCGTTGCCATTCATCATCTGCGTGACCGAACGGTTCATATAGATGATGTTGAGCTCGGCGTCGGCGATCATCACATTGGTCGAGCAAGTATCCAGCGCCTGCTTGAGGCGGCTGGTTTCCATCGCCGTGACGGCCTCGCGTTCATTGCGTTCGCGCAGGTCTCTCTGCATCGCGGCCAGCGCGACCAGCATCTGGCCGGGTTCGTCCTGGCCGTCTTCGGCAATCTCGTTATCGAGCTTGCCTTCGCCAATCGAGTGGGCGGTCTTGATCGCCAGCGCCAACGGCCTTGTGATGCCGCGCGTGACCGTCCAAGCGGCCCCGGCGCCCAGCGCCACCGCCAGCGCAGCGAGTGCCATCAAGGTGTTCTGTGCGGTTTGGTAGGCCTGTTTGCCCTGCTCCGAATCGGTCGCGGCGCGTTTAGCCTGCAGGTCGATAAAGCTCGCGGTTTCGTCCTGCCAGGCCTTCGATGCCGGGTTGACCTTCTCCAGCACGATCTTGGTCGCCTCGGCCTTGTCTCTTGTGGCCAGGTCCATCACCTGATCCAGCAAAGGCCGGGTCACTGCGGCCTTTTCCTTGATGCTGGCCAGCAGGCGCTGCGCCTCATCGTCGCTGGGCAGCTTTTCCAGCGCGGTCAGCGCTTCGCCATAGACCTTGCGTGCCGCGGCAACCTTGGGTCGCTCGGCCTCGATGGCCGCCTTGTCCTGCAGCAGAATCATGCTGCGACCGACGCGCTGCGCGATGTGCACGCTCTCCGACATCTTGTTGATCAGCGCCGTCTTCTGATTCACATCGTGAATCAGATGATCCATGGCCTGGTTGCTGGCACGCAACTCGTAGAGGCCCAAGCCGACACAGGCCAGCAAGAGCGCGAGCACGATGGCAAACGCCAGGCCCAGCCGTTGACCAACATGCATATTCGAGAGAGACATTTGTATTTCTCCTGGTCTGTGGATTTGATTTGGCCAACCTAGCGTTGGCCCGGCTTGCGCTGGACACTGCCGCTGCGCCGACTGCTACTGCTACCGCCCGATCCGCCGCCATCACCGTCGTCGGCGAGTCTGAAGAAGGCCATCTGCTCCTGCAACTGCGCGGCCTGCGCCGACAACTCCTCGGCGGTGGCCGACAACTCTTCGGAGGCCGATGCGGTTTGCTGCGTCGCGGTGGACAGATGATTCATCGCGCCGTTGATCTGCGACACCCCTTGCGACTGTTCGCCCGAGGCCGCCGCAATCTCCTGCACCAGCTCCGAGGTCTTCTGGATCGAGGGCACCATATTCGTCAGCAAGGTGCCGGCCTGCTCGGCCAGCTTGACGCTGTTGGCCGCCAAGGTGCCGATCTCCTGCGCGGCGACCTGGCTGCGTTCGGCCAGCTTGCGCACCTCGGCCGCCACCACCGCAAAGCCCTTGCCATGCTCGCCGGCGCGGGCCGCCTCGATCGCTGCGTTCAAGGCCAACAAATTGGTCTGATAGGCAATGTCGTCGATGATGGAAATCTTGGTGGCGATCTGCTTCATCGCGTCCACCGTCTGGCCGACCGCTTGGCCGCCTTCCATCGCTTCCTTGGCGGCCTTGGTTGCCATGCCGTCGGTGACGTTGGCGCTGTCGGAATTCTGCTTCACCGAGGCCGCCATCTCTTGCAAGGAAGCGGTTGTTTCTTCGACGCTGGCGGCCTGTTGCGAGGCCGAGTGCGACAAGCTCTGTGAGGTCTGCGAGACCTGATCCGAGGCACCGCCCAACTGGTCGGCCGCGGTGCGCACCTCGCGGATGGTGCCGCTGACGGTCTCGACCAAGGAGTTGAACTTCTCGCCCAACATTTTGAAGAAAGGTTCCTTGCCTTCCAGCGCAATGCGCTCGGCAAAGTTGCCCTGCGTCGCACCGTCCACCATCGCGCCGACCTCGACCTCGGCCGCTACTTCGGCCGTGCGGTCCTTCCACTCGACCACGGTGCCCAGGCGATTGCCCTTGCTGTCATTGATCGGGTTCGCGATCAGGGCGAAGGTCAGCGCGCTGACCTTGATCTCGGTCTTGTATTCGCTCTTCAGGCCACCGAGCAGATTGCGTTGATGTGAGGGGTTACGGTGGAACTGGTCGAAATTGCTGCCGACGATTTTGCGCGCATCAAAGGCCGGCAAGACCTTGCGCAGCTCGGCCTCGTTGCGGGCCATCATCTGGGCGACGGAGCTGTTGTTGTAGATGATGTTGCCGTCCGGGTCGGCGATCATCACATTGGTCGAGCAGATGTCGAGCGCCTGCTTGACGCGCGAGGTCTCGGCGGCCAGCGCCAATTCGCGTTCACGCGCGGCCAACTCGGCCGTGATGTCCTTCCACTCGACCACCGTACCGAGGCGCTTGCCTGTTGCATCGATGATGGGGTTGGCGGCCAGGGCGAAGTCAAGCGCCGCTACCTTGATCTGCGTCTTGTACTCGGACTGCAGCTTGGCCAGCATGCCGCGCTGATGTGCCGGATTCTTGTGGAAGCCGTCGATATTGGTTCCCATCAGCCGCTTGGCATCGAAGTTAGGCAAGACCTTCTTCAGCTCGGCCTCGTTGCCCTGCATCATTTGCGTGACAGAGCGGTTCATATAGATGATGTTCAGGTCGGTGTCGGCGATCATCACATTGGTCGAGCAGATGTCGAGCGCCTGCTTGACCCGCTCATTGGCCGCTGCCAGCGCCAGTTCGCGCTCGCGCGCGGCCAACTCGGCTGTCATGTCCTTCCACTCGACCACGGTGCCCAGGCGTTGTCCCTTGCTATCGATGATGGGGTTTGCCGCCAGGCCAAAGTCCAGGCCGCCGACCTTGATTTGCGTTCTGTACTCGCCGCGCAGATTGGCCAGCATGCCGCGCTGATGCGCGGGGTTTTTGTGGAAACTGTCGATATTGCTGCCCATCAGTCGGCCAGCATCGAAGTTGGGCAGGCTCTTGCGCAGCTCGGCCTGATTGCCCTGCATCATCTTGGCGACCGAACTGTTCATATAGATGATGTTCAGGTCGACATCGGCAATCATCACATTGGTCGAGCAGACATCCAGCGCTTGTTTGATGCGGCCGGTCTCGGCGCTGAGCTGGGCATCATCCGCCATGCGTTGGCGCAGATTGCTCTGCATCAGGCCCAAGCTGCCGAGCAAGCTGCCCATCTCATCGTGATGAGCGTCGTGGGTGTCGAAGGCCAAGTCGCCTTGGGCCACCGCATTGGCTGCTGCCATCGCGCGGTGTATCGGCTGGGTGATCGAGCGCACGATCAGCACACCCACGTAAAGGGCCAGCAGCATGAAACCGATCAAGGCGGAGCTGCCCACATTGCGCTGCAAGGTCAGCGTACGTGTGCGCTCATGCAGCAAATTTTCCAGCGCCTCGGTCGCTGCCTTGACCAGCGCAAACTGCGCCTCGACGGCCACCGTGCCCTGAGCGAACAGCTCCTGGCCGCTTATCGTGGGCTTGCCGCCACCGGTCTGCTTGTCGACCTGCTGGAGGAACTCGTCGGCTGCGCGCAAGGCCACTGTGACGGGCTTGTCCAGCGCAGTGGCGAGCTTCGGTTCGCTGCTCAAGGACTTTTCTATTTGGCGCTTGGCGCGCTGGCGCCAAAACTCCGTTTTTTGGCGCAAATCGTGCAGCGCGGACAGATCCGACGCGCTGAACTCCTTGCCGGCGCTCAGACCCGCCACCATGCTCGCGCCCTTGCCTCGCACCTGCGCCATTGACTCGGACAGCTGGGGTAGATATTCAGCCGCAGCCGTGACCAGAAAATAGGTGGCCTCCTCGGGGTCCAAGGACAATCCGGCGGTATCTGAGACGCTTTCAATCAGCAGCAGTGCATCGTCGACCAAGCGGCTGTGCTCCGCAAAGCTCTTTGGCGCGTCGATAGCGCGCGAGGCGACCTTGGCGGTCAGTTGCTGCGACGCGGCCTGCAGCGCTGTGGCCTGCTCGCGAACCCGCTGGTAGTGTGGATCATCGACGGGAAGCAGCTTGCGCAATTCATCCAGTGGCTTGGCCAGCGCTCGACTCACATCCTGCAACTTGGCGCTTGCGGTTGCGTCACCGTTGAGCGCCAAGCCGGCCAGGCCGCGGTGGATTTGCAGCTGCCGGATCGCCTCCACCGTTGAGCGCAAGGGGTCGAGGCCAAAGTCTTCCGCCTTGGCGACCTCAAGCTGCTGATTCAAGTTTTTCAACACCAAGGTGAAGGGCACTGCGCAGGCCAGCATGGCGATCAGAGCCAGCAGGACGAAGCGTTGCCAGAGCATGAGTTTGCGCAGCAGGGAAAGCATCAGCCAATCTCCGAAGAACTTTTATTGAACGTGAGTCAGGCTTGCCCGCTCGGGGCACGACTTGCTTGACTTGCTGTTTTCTTGTGCTGACCTTCCCGGATGGCAGCGGCAAACAGCCCCGACACATCCAGCAGCAAGGCGACCTCACCCGAACCTAGAATGGTTGAGCCGGCCAGCGCCTTCAGGTGCTGGAAGATGCCGGACAGCGGTTTGATGACGGTCTGGTGCTCGCCCAGCAAGCGGTCGACGATCAGGCCGATGCGGGTCGGGCCGTCGCGCACCACCACTACGCTGCGGCGGCGGCTGTGCTCGGTCTCATGGCCTTGCGCACTGATGCCGTAGAAGCGGGCCAGATCCAACCAAGGCAGAATTTCGCCGCGCAGATCAAAGGTGCCGCTGACGCGGTCGCTCTGCTTCGCGCATTCGGCCGGGACATCGATGCACTCCGACACCGCCGCCAGCGGCAGCACATAGTTGACGCCACCGACCATGGTCAGGAAGCCGTCGATCATCGCCAGCGTCAGCGGCAGACGAATCTGCGTCAAGGTGCCATGGCCGACGGTGCTGGTCAGCGTGATGGTGCCGCGCAGCGACTCGATGCTGCGTTTGACCACATCCATGCCGACGCCACGGCCCGACAGGTCGGTGACCTGCTCGGCGGTGGAGAAACCGGGCTGGAAGATCAGCTGCCAGACCTCATGATCGGACAAGACCTGACCCGCCGCGATCAGATCGCGCTCGACCGCCTTCTTGATGATGCGGTCACGCGCTAGGCCACGGCCGTCATCGCTGACTTCGATCACCACCGAGCCGGCCTCGTGATAAGCATTCAGGGCCAAGCGCCCGGCGGCAGGTTTGCCGGTGGCCAGGCGTTCGTCGAAGGTCTCCAGGCCATGATCCATGCTGTTGCGCACCAGGTGCATCAGCGGGTCGCCGATCGAGTCGACCATCGATTTGTCCATCTCGGTGTCGCCACCGCTGACAACCAGATCGACCTCTTTGCCGAGTTGTTTGGACACATCGCGGACGACGCGCTGGAAGCGTGCAAAGGTCTCGCCGATCGGCACCATGCGCAGGGCCAAGGTGCCATCACGGGTTTCCTGCACCAGATCCATCACGCGCTGGGTGGCCTCCAGCAAGACCTCGGCGCCTTCCTGGTGGGCAATCATCTGCGCGCCGGAGCCTGCGATGACCAACTCGCCGATCAGGTCGATCAGCTTGTCGAGCTTGTCGGCGCGCACGCGCACAAAACGGGTTTCGTCGCCGGCGCGGCGGTCGCGGCCGCCTTCGCGGCGCTCGCCCTCGCCGCTGCGGCGATCACTGACCTTGCGTTGCGCGCCATCCGCCGGAGCGGCCGCGCGGCGTTCAATATGGGGCACCAGCACCGGGGCCTCTTCGCTGGCCGGAGCGCCTATCACCTCCACGCGCAGATCGAAGTGCATGCCCATCGCCCGCCAGCAGTCGAACAGGGCAACGCGGGCTTCGGCATCGTCGCCGCAGCGCAAGGTGGCCAGGGTCTCGAACGCTGCCGGCGCGGTGCCCGGCGGCAAAATTTGAATGCTGCTGTCTTCGGCCGCGAACTCGAATACGCGCGTGATGTCGGCCAGCGAGGCCGTGCTTTCGAAGCGCAACTCAAAGCCCAGATAGCAGGCCTCGGCGTCGAGTGATTCGAGCGGCGGCACGGCGGCAGACAGCGCCGTGATGGCCTTGATTTCACCCAAGGTGGCGAGGTAGCGCAGAAAGGACAGCGGATCCAGTCCGTTGCGCAGCGCATCGTGCAAAAAGCGCAGCGATAGATGCCAAATCTTGTCGACCGCAACCGGCGCGGCGGCGGCCGGCGCAGCGGCGGCGACGGGCTTGCTCGCTTGGGCCGGTTCGGGTGCACCTAACAAGGCGCGCAAGCGGCTTGCCAGCGCCGCACTGCTTGCGGCCACGGCCGGGTCGCTGTCGCCACTTTGCACTTCGCCCAGCAGCAACTCGATCTGGTCGCGGCTTTCGAGCAAGGCGGCCACCACATCGTCATCCAACTGGCGCTGGTTGGAGCGCAAGGCCTCCAGCAAGGTCTCGGCCTCATGGGTGAAGGTCACGACGGCGTCGCAGCCGAACATGCCGGCCGTGCCCTTGATCGTGTGCGCCGCCCGGAAGGCCGAGTTCAGGCTTTCCGAGTCTTCCGGATTGTTCTCCAGTACCAGCAGGCCCTCCTCAAACTGACGCAGCATTTCTTGCGCCTCGTCCAGAAAACCGGCCCTGGCTACGGCCAGTATCTCTGCGTCGTCGTCGGTCATTGACATGGGATTTCCTCGCTGGCTTCTTTTGCGGCCACGGATCGAATCGCTTTCAGCTCGCCGTCGAGGCCGTAGCAACGCAGCGCCGCCAAGACAACAGCACTGGGGGCGGGCAGCAGCAAAAGCGCGTGCCGCTCATGCATGCTGCGCTGGGCCGCCAGCAATAACTGGACGCCCGAGCTGTCGAAGTCACTGACACCGCCGAGGTCGAGGCTGAGGTTCAGACCGTCCAGGCGACTCAGGGTTTCAAGCAGCAAGCCATGGGTGTCCGCCGCCTGAGCAATCGTGAGCTCGGGGCCTAGCGTCAGGCTGAAGGGCGGTGCAGCGGCAGCATCAATCGAGTCCAGCATGGCAGGCTCCGGTTGAATATTGGTTTAGGTTCGAGAGGCTCAGACGCAGAGCTTGTTGACCGCATCGACCAACTGCGAGGGCTGGAAAGGCTTGGTGATCCAGGCCTTGGCGCCGGCCGCGCGGCCCTCGGCCTTTTTGGATTCTTGCGACTCGGTCGTCAACATGATCACCGGCGTGAACTTGTAGGCGGCGATTGTCTTGACATGGCGCAGGAACTCCAGGCCGTCCATATTCGGCATATTGACATCGCAGACGATCAGGTTGATCTTGCCGTCGAGCTTGGTGCAGGCGTCTTTGCCGTCAACCGCCTCGACCACTGTATAGCCGGCTTTCATCAGGGCTAGCTTGACGACGGTGCGGAAGCTGCCGGAATCGTCAACGACCAATATGGTTTTGCTCATGGTGTCCTCTTCAAGTTCTTGGAAATCGCAGTGAAAATTCAGAAAAATTCGACGTTGTCTTGGCGCGGCGGCGGCGACTTGCCGTGGTGAAACAGGTGTTGTTCTTCGGTGGTGAAGCTGGCCTCGAACGCCGCCGACCAAGCCTGCATTTCGGCCTCGCCAGCGTTTGCCATATTGGGCAATTCAGCGCTAAAGCGGCTGAGGTTCTTGTGCAGAATTTCGACCATCTGGGACAGCCGATCGGCGAATTGCAGGCCATGCAAGGCTCGCTCGCATTGGATTTGCAGGTCGACGTCGATTTGCTGTAGCGCTTCGGTGTGAGCGGTGTCGGGGGGGAGGTGGGCGAACTGGATATGCAACTGGTCTTGCAATTCAAAGATGCTGGCGAAGTTGCTCAGCAACTCGACGGAGCCGTTTTGCAGGGTCGCTTGGATTGCCTCCAGTTGACGGCCCCAAATTGGCGTGATGTGCTCGGCCATCAGCGCCACCCCTTGGGCCGCTGGATCCGAAGCTAAAGCCCCTTCCGGTCTTTGACTCATTCACTGCCTTTCTAGGACAGACCATGACTTGGCGTTTACCGATGAAGAACACCGCAGAGCTCGCTAGTTTCACTGCCTGGCTTCGAAAGTGAAGCCTGAATATGTGAGCTTTTTAACAATCAATACGGTGAATACGGCAAAAAACTTTTGACTTCTTCTTGGGTTTGCACTGATTTTCCTGAGCCAGTTTGCTGGTCAAAAGTGCAGCGCCAAGCGATACCGTCTTGGTCGGGCGGTCTCGTGACTGGACTTTAGGCTTGACGGATGAGGGGGGGAATCGGCCGCACACCTGAGGGTGGGCGCGGAAATACCTGAGAGCGGCGCAGACTTGTCGCTTCGCGCCAGGCGTTTCGAGGGGGGGAGGGGCAGCAAGCTGGGTGCGGCCCAGCCTAATGTTTGTTCGGCGGTTTGTTCAGCGCGACTCGCCTCGGCGCATCCCGCGCCGGCCGCTGCTTTCTTGTGACAGAGCGCCGAGCGAGGCGCGCGCAGCCCTGTCATCAAGGCCAGACTATTTTTTACGGTGCGGCAGAAGAACCTGCTGTCGACTCGGGGGCTCGCGTGACGCGGGTCTTGCCGCCTGTGGTGATCAGGATCACCGCGTCACCGGGTTTGAAGCTGTCGGCGGCCTTGGCCTGAACGACGGCGCGGCGCTCACCATTGCGCAGTTGCAGCAAGATCTCGACCGCCTGCTCTTGAGTGCCGCTGCGCTCGATCGCGTTGCCAATCATGGCGCCGGCTACCGCGCCGAGTACGCCTGCGATTTGGCCTTCCTTGCGGCCGCCGACCGTGGAGCCGGCAATGCCACCGACCACGCCGCCCGCTATCGCGCCGCCGCCGCTTTGTGAACCCTCGACCGTCACATTACGCACCGACAACACGGTGGCATCAAGAACCTGCGAAAGGCTTTGGGTGTCATGGCGTTTGATCACATCGGGGTTGCTGGTCGAGCAAGCGCTCAAAGCTGCCAAGGCAACGAGACTGGCGGTGAGGATTGCGAACTTCTTCATCTGACGGGACTCCAGGAAACTTGAATGACTTCAACGTAGCTCGCTCGAGCGTCGTTGACAGCCATTCATTATCGGTTTGCTGGTTTAGCCGTGCAGACGACTGGAGCGCGGCACGCTGGCAAGCAGGAACTCCATCTGATCGGCCAGGATGCGCCTGCCGCGCAGAATCATGTCTTCATGCAAGCTGGGTGTATAGGGCAAAAACAGCAGGCTCATATGGGCCTCCTCGGGCAGGCGGCTGCCTTTGCGGCCGTTGCAACTCCGGCACGCGGTGATGCAGTTCATCCAACTGTCGGAGCCTCCGCGAGAACTGGGCTGGATGTGCTCGCAGGTCAGGCCGTCAGCATGAAAGCTGTGGCCGCAATAGGCGCATACATAGCGGTCGCGGGCAAATAGTTTGGCGTTCGATAGCGCCGGCGCTTGGCGCCAAGCCCGGCTGGGGACGCTGCCGCGCACCGCAATGATGGGGTGCACTTCGATGCGGGATTGGACGCCGGTGCGGCGCTGAAAGCCCCCGCGCAAGATCTGGCAGGGGTCACCCAGCGTCCAGGCTACGCCGTCGCTGGCGTAGATCACGGCCGCTTCACGCGGCGTGATCCATGCTTGCGGGCGACCAGAAATATCGAGCTGAAGCACGTCCAAGTTGAACACCTCCAGGGCACAGCGTACTTCATTACCGTGCAAGGACTCAAGTGCTATGCACGGAATTGGCAGGCAAGCTTCACCGTCAAAGCGGTGTCATGAGCCCCGCACGGACTAGACCCGCGGCGTGATTTTCTAGGCGCGGACCCCTAAATATTCTTTGTAAAAAGTTAGGCATTCGAACCCAAGATTCTGCAAAATAGAACGATCGTTCGTTTTATTATGGCGAACCTGATCTAGCCTTGGAAAATGCCTGTGTCCGTTTCTGCACCCTTTGCTCCCCAGCCTGAGTCGGCCCCGCAGCCGCAGCTCAAGCCTGCGAGGGTGGTGCGTTCGCTGCAAAAAGGCCTGCATACCCGCGCCATCATTCTGGAGGCGGCGCTGGGTTTGGCCTCGCATATGGGCTTGGAGGGCTTGTCGATCGGCGCGCTGGCCGATGTGACCAAGATGAGCAAGTCGGGCGTGTTTGCCCATTTCGGCTCGCGCGAAGAATTGCAGATCGCGGTGGTGATGGAATATCACGCCAAGTTCGAGGAGGAGGTGTTCTTCGCGGCGATCCGCGAGGAGCGCGGCTTGCCGCGCCTGCGCGCCTTGTTCGAGCGCTGGGTGGGCCGCGTTTCGGTGGAGGTCGATTCGGGCTGCATCTATATCAGCGGCGCGGTCGAGTTTGACGACCGGCCCGGCCCGGTGCGCGATGCGCTGGTCGCGATGGTGCGCGACTGGCATGGCGCCTTGCACAAGGCCATCGTGCTGGCGCAAGAGGCCGGCCATTTGCACGCCGACGCCGATGTTCACCAAATACTATTCGAGCTGCACGGGCTGATTCTGTCCTTGCATCACGATGCCCGATTCATGCGCAACCCCGGTGCCGTGGGCCGTGCCGGCCTGGGCTTCGAGCGCACGATCCAGTTTTATGCCACGCCGCTGGGCCTGCAGATTGACGAGCAGACCAAGCCCAAGTCCAAGTCAGCCAAATCAGCCAAACCTCGGGCCGCCGCCAAGAAGCGCGCCTGATCTCACTAGTTTTAACCTGGAGCAAGCAATGCCGATCTACAACCCCCCACTGCGCGACATGCAATTTGTGATGCACGAAGTGCTGAACGTTGTCGACGAACTCAAGATGTTGCCGGCCCACGCCGACATCGACGCCGACACCATCAACGCGGTGCTGGAAGAGGGCGGCAAGTTTGCCTCCGAGGTGCTGGCTCCACTGAATCTGAGTGGCGATGCCGAAGGCTGCAAGCTAGACAAAACCACCCATGAGGTGACGCCGCCCAAGGGCTTCAAGGAGGCCTATGCCAAGTATGTCGAGGGCGGCTGGCCGGCGCTGGGTTGCGACCCCGAGTACGGCGGCCAGGGCCTGCCGGTGGTGATCAACCAGGCTTTCTATGAGATGTTGAATTCGGCCAATCAGGCCTGGACCATGTATCCGGGCCTGAGCCACGGGGCCTACGAGGCGCTGCACGCGCATGGCACGCCGGAGCAAAAGGCGATCTACTTGCCCAAGCTGACCAGCGGCGAATGGACCGGCACCATGTGCTTGACCGAATCGCATTGCGGCACCGACTTGGGCCTGCTGCGCAGCAAGGCCGAGCCCCAGGCCGATGGCAGCTACAGAATCACCGGCGCCAAGATTTTCATCTCGGCCGGCGAGCATGACCTGGCCGCCAATATCGTCCATCTGGTGCTGGCCCGCCTGCCCGGTGCGCCCGAAGGCTCGAAGGGCATTTCGCTCTTCATCGTGCCCAAGTTCAATGTCAATGCCGACGGTTCCTTGGGCGCGCGCAACGGCGTGTTCTGCGGCGGCCTTGAGCACAAGATGGGCATCCATGCCAATTCGACCTGCCAGATGGTCTTGGAAGACGCGGTCGGCACCATGGTCGGCGCGCCGAACAAGGGCTTGGCGGCAATGTTCGTGATGATGAATGCAGCCCGACTCGGTGTGGGTAATCAATCACTCGGACTGACCGAGGTGGCCTATCAAAACGCCGCCGCTTATGCCAAGGACCGCATCCAGATGCGCGCGCTGAGCGGCCCGAAGTCGCCCGAAAAGCCGGCCGATTCAATCATCGTCCACCCCGATGTGCGCAAGATGCTGTTGACCGCGCGTGCCTATGTCGAGGGCGGCCGTGCGCTGGCCACCTATGTGGCGGTGACGATGGACCGCGCGATCAGCTCGGATGACGAAGACGAGCGCAAAGAGGCGAACGACGAAGTCGCCTTGCTGACGCCCATCATCAAGGCCTTTTTGACCGACAACGGCTGGATCGCGACCTCGCACTGCATGCAGGTGTTCGGCGGCCACGGCTATATCCATGAGTGGGGGATGGAGCAGTTCGTCCGTGACTCGCGCATCAATATGACCTATGAGGGCACCAACACGGTCCAGTCCTTGGACCTGCTGGGCCGCAAGGTGCTGGGCGATAACGGCGCCAAGCTGCGCAAGTTCGGCGCCAAGATTGCCGCCTTTGTCGAGCAAGAAGGCACCAACGAGGCGATGCAGGAATTCATCAACCCGCTGGCCGACCTGGGCGACAAGGTCACCAAGCTGACGACCGAAATCGGCATGAAGGCCTTCACCAACCCGGACGAGGTCGGTGCCGCAGCGGTGGACTATCTGCGCGTCGTGGGGCACCTGACTTTTGCCTACTTCTGGGCCCGCATGGCCAAGGTGGCCTTGGAAAAGCAAGCCAGTGGCGACAAGTTTTATAGCGCCAAGCTCTCGACAGCGCGCTTCTATTTTGCGAAGCTGCTGCCCGAGACCGCAATGCTGATCCGCACCGCCCGCGCCGGGCTGCCATCGCTGATGGAAATGGAAGAAGAGTTGTTCTGATGTGCAAAGCCGGCGAAGCCCGGCACCCGTTTATCGCTGAAACTTTTGGAGACACCATGAAGTCATTGATTGCTGCTGCTGTTTTGAGTCTTGTTGCCAACCTGTGCGTGGCGCAGGCCAGTCCGACAGGTTTGTGGAAAACGATCGACGATGAAACCAAGGTCGAGAAGTCCTTGGTGCGCGTCAGTGACACCGCGGGTGTGTTCAGCGCCGTGATCGAGAAGCTGTTGGACCCGGCCAAGGCCGACGCCAAATGCGACAAGTGCAGCGATGAGCGCAAGGACAAGCCGGTGATGGGCATGACTATCTTGCGTAACGTCAAGCAAAGCAGCAATGATGCCGAATTGTGGGACGGTGGTGACATCCTCGACCCCAACAATGGCAAGGTCTACAAGGTGCGCCTGAAGCCGGTGGAGGGCGGCAAGAAGATGGAAGTGCGTGGCTATATCGGCATGCCGATGTTGGGCCGCACGCAAACCTGGATTCGTGTCGAGTAAGGCTTGGGTTTTTGACGAGTCTGTAGGGGCTCGTTATCCGTATTTGTCAGGAGAATTCTGTGAGTCGTTTTCAAGTTCGTAAAGTCGCCGTGCTCGGCGCTGGCGTGATGGGCGCGCAAATCGCCGCTCATCTGGTCAACCTCAAGGTCCCGGTGATCCTGTTTGATCTGCCGGCCAAAGAAGGTGCCAAGAATGGCATCGTCACCAAAGCCATCGAGGGCCTGAAAAAGCTCAAGCCCGCGCCACTGGGTGTGGCCGAAGACGCGGCGCTGATCCAGGCCGCCAACTACGAAGAGCATCTTGCCCTGCTGGGTGAATGCGATCTGATCATCGAGGCGATTGCCGAACGGATGGACTGGAAGCTCGATCTCTACAAGAAGATCGCGCCTTTCGTCGCCGGCCACGCCATCGTCGCGTCCAACACCTCGGGCCTGTCCATCACCAAGCTGGCCGAAGCGCTGCCGGAAGAAATCAAACCGCGTTTTTGCGGCATCCATTTCTTCAATCCACCGCGCTATATGTATCTGGTCGAGTTGATCAATACGCCGACGACATTGCCGGCCGTGATCGATCAGCTGGAATCCTTCGTGACCTCGGGTCTGGGCAAGGGCGTTGTGCGCGCCAATGACACGCCTAACTTCGTCGCCAACCGGGTCGGCATCGCCGGCATGATGGCCACGATGATCGAAGCCGAGAAGTTCGGCCTGAGCGTTGACCTGGTTGATGACCTGACCGGCAAGAAGCTCGGTCGCGCCTCCAGCGGCACCTTCCGCACGGCGGACGTGGTGGGCCTGGACACGATGGCCCATGTCGTCAAGACCATGCAAGAGAATCTGAAGGATGACCCCTTCTATTCGACCTATGCGACCCCGGCTGTGCTGGCCGGTTTGATCGAAAAGGGTGCTTTGGGTCAGAAGACGGGCGCGGGCTTCTACAAAAAGGTCGGCAAGGACATCATGCGTCTGGACGGCGCAACCGGTGAATATGTGGCCGGCGGCAAGAAGGCCGACGAGATCGTCGCCCGCATGCTGAAAAAGCCTGCCGCCGATCGCATCAAGCTGCTGCGCGAGTCCACCAATCCGCAGGCGCAGTTCCTGTGGGCCATCCTGCGCGATAGTTTCCATTACTGCGCCGTGCATCTGGACACGGTGGCCGACACCGCGCGCGAGATCGACTTCGCAATGCGCTGGGGCTTCGGTTCTAGCCAAGGCCCGTTCGAGCTCTGGCAACAAGCCGGCTGGAAGCAAGTGGCCGAGTGGGTGGCCGAAGACATCGCCGCCGGCAAGACCTTGTCCAGCGCCGCTTTGCCGGCCTGGGTCTTCACCGGACCGGTGGCCGACAACGGCGGCGTGCACAGCGCGGCCGGTTCCTGGAGCGCGGCAGAAAGCAAATTCAAGCCCCGCACCGAGCTGACGGTTTATCAGCGTCAAGCCTTCCCCGAGGCCTTGTTCGGCGAAGGTTCTGTTGACGCCTTGAAGGCCGGTACCGAGCTGTTCAAGAACGAAGAGCTGCGCGTTTGGACCCTGGACAACGAGGTCGTGATCGCTTCGATCACCGCCAAACTGCACCTGATCAGCCCGACCGTGACCGAAGGCCTGCTGAAGGCGGTCGAAATCGCCGAAGCCGGCTACAAGGGCTTGGTGATCTGGTCGCCGGATGATGTGTTCTCGGCCGGCGCCAACCTCGAAGCGCTGATGCCCGTCTTCATGAAGTCGGGTGCCAAGGGCATTGCGCCCGAAGAGAAGAAGCTGCAGGACGCGATGCTGCGCATCCGTTACGCGAGCGTGCCGGTCGTGGCCGCGATGCGTGGCCTGGCGCTGGGCGGCGGCTGCGAGCTGGCCGTGCATTGCGCGCGCCGTGTCGCGCATATGGAGAGTTATGTCGGTCTGGTCGAAGTTGGCGTTGGGCTCATCCCCGGTGCCGGCGGCCTGACTTATATCGCCCGCCGTGCGGCCGAAATGGCGGCTGCCGGCAATGCCAATGCCGACATCTTTGCTTTCCTGAAGGACGGCTTCACGACCGCCGCCACCGCCAAGGTTGCAACCTCGGCTTTGGAAGCCCGCAAGAACGGCTTCTTGCTCGACAGCGATGTGATCGTGCCGAACAAGGACGAGTTGCTGCATGTCGCCACGGCGCAGGTCAAGGCGATGGCCGAGTCCGGCTACCGCGCACCGCTGCGGGCGCTGTTCCCGGTCGCGGGCCGCTCCGGCATCGCCACCATCAAGGGTCAGCTGGCCAATATGCGTGACGGTGGCTTCATCAGCGCACATGACTTCTATTTGGCCAGCCTGATCGCCGATGTGGTCTGCGGCGGCGCGGTCGAGGCCGGTTCGCTGGTGTCCGAAGAGTATTTGATGTCGCTGGAGCGCAAGCATTTTTGTGGCTTGCTGGAGCACCCCAAGACGCAAGAGCGAATCATGGGCATGTTGCAAACCGGTAAGCCAGTTCGCAACTAACGGCTTCATGTGACGGGGCTCGAATGGCCCCGTCACCTACCGATCAAGAGAATTGGAAAGAACATCATGAGCAAGCAAGTTCAAGAAGCGTATATCTGCGCCGCCACCCGTCTGCCCATCGGCAAGTCGGGCCGGGGCTATTACAAAAACACCCGTCCGGACGAAATGCTGGCGCGGGTGATTCAAGCCGCCTTGGCCCAAGTGCCGGGTCTTGACCCCGCAGCGATCGAGGATGCCATCGTCGGCTGCTCCTTCCCCGAAGGCGAGCAGGGCATGAATATCGCCCGCGTCGGCGCGGTGCTGGCCGGCCTGCCCAATACGGTCGGCGGCGTCACGGTCAATCGCTACTGCGCCTCCGGCATCACCGCCTTGCAAATGGCCGCCGATCGCATCCGCGTCGGCGAGGCCGAGGTGATGATCGCCGCCGGCGTCGAGTCGATGAGCATGGTGCCGATGGGCGGCTATAAGCCTTCCTTGTCGCCGGCCATCTTCGAGCGTGACGAAAACCTGGGCCTGGCCTACGGCATGGGTCTGACGGCCGAGAAGGTCGCGCAGCAGTGGAAGATCAGCCGCGAAGCGCAAGACGAATTCGCGCTGCAATCGCATCTGCGTGCCTTGGCCGCGATCGAGTCCGGTGCCTTCAAGGACGAGATGACACCGTTCGAGATCATCGAGCGCCTGCCGAATCTGGCGGATGGTTCCATCAGCGAGCGTCGCCGCATGGTCGAGATCGACGAAGGCCCGCGCCGCGACACCACGCTGGAAGGCCTGGCCAAGCTGCGCGCGGTGTTCGCCGCCAAGGGTAGCGTCACCGCCGGCAACAGCTCGCAGACTTCCGACGGTTCCGGCGCCTTGATCGTCGCGTCCGAAGCGGCGGTCAAGCGTTTCGGCCTGACACCGCTGGCCCGCTTTGTTAGCTTCGCAGTGCGCGGCGTGCCGCCCGAGATCATGGGCATTGGCCCGATCGAGGCGATCCCTGCGGCGCTGAAGTTGGCCGGCCTGAAGGCGCAAGATTTGGGCTGGATCGAGTTGAACGAAGCGTTCGCGGCGCAGTCGCTGGCCGTCTTGAACGACCTCGACAGCAAGGGCATCGTGCTCGACCGTAGCAAGGTCAACCCGAACGGCGGCGCGATCGCCCTGGGCCACCCGCTGGGCGCCACCGGCGCCATCCGTGCCGCCTCGGTGATCCACGGCCTGCGCCGCACCGGTGAGAAGTACGGCATGGTGACGATGTGCGTCGGCGCCGGTCAAGGTGCTGCCGGCATCATTGAAAGGCTTTGAGATGCTTAAACGGCGGTCAGTTCTGCGCGGTGCAGTTGTGCTGGCCGCGCCGGCAATGCTCGCCGGTTGTCAGGGCGACTTGAGCCCCGCCTTCGCGACCTGGAAACAGGCGCGCAAGGCGGTGTTCGAGTTGTTGTTCAGCCCGCCCAAGGTTCGCGACAACGCTTGGACCTTGGCGCAGCTGCTACAGCATCTGGCGCAAAGCATCGAGTTCTCCATCAGCGGCTTTCCCGAGTCGAAGCCGGCATGGTTCCGATCCAGCGTGGGTGCTGCGGCCTGGGCCTTGTTCAATGCTCGCGGCAAGATGTCGCACAGCCTGGATGAACCGATTCCCGGCGCGCCGGCGCTGGACGTCGAGCGCAGCCTGAAGTCCTCGGTGCAACGCCTGCTCGATGCGATGGACGCGTTCGCGGCGCACAAGGGTGCTTTGGCACCGCATTTCGCCTATGGCCCTTTGAGCCGCGACGAGTACGAGCGGGCGCATCTGATGCACCTGGCCAATCATTGGCAACAACTCGGCCGCGCATCCTGAATCCCTGCCTCACAATTCACCGATTTTTGGAGACTGCCCCATGAGCATCAAAACCGCCATCGTCAACGGTGTGGCCACGATCGAGATTGCCCGCCCCGAGAAGAAAAATGCGCTGACCCGCGAGATGTATTCGGCCATGGCCGATGCCTTGATCGAAGCCAACACCGACAAGACGGTGCGCGCGGTCTTGATCCAGGGTCAGCCCACCGTCTTCACCTCTGGCAATGACATCGAAGACTTCATGAGCAGCCCGCCACGCGATGAAGACGCGCCGGTGTTCCAGTTCATGCGCGCCTTGCTCGGTTGCGAAAAGCCGGTCATCGCCGCCGTCAACGGTGCGGCGATCGGCATCGGCACGACCATGCTTTTGCATTGCGACTTTGTCTATGTGGCGGACGATTCACGCCTGGCCATGCCTTTTGTGGGCCTGGGCCTGGTGCCCGAATTCGGCTCCAGCCTGATCGTGCCGACCCTGATGGGCCACGCCAAGGCGGCCGAAAAGCTATTGCTTGGCGACCCCTTCACCGGCGCCGATGCGGTGGAATGCGGTATCGCCAATGGTGTGCTGGCGGCAGGTGAAGTCGTCAGTTATGCCCGCCGTGTGGCCGAGCGCTTCAATGCCTTGGCGCCGAGTGCGGTGCGCGAGAGCAAGCGGCTGATGCGCCGCCACAGCGCCGCTCAGGTGTTGGAGACGATCAAGGTCGAGGCCGAGTTGTTTGGCGCCCGCCTGCGTTCACCCGAGGCGATGGAGGCGTTTCAGGCCTTCTTCCAGAAGCGGCAGCCGGATTTCACGAAGTTTGAGTGAAGGCGCGCGGCTTGCCCGTGTCGTCAATCGCGACAAAGGTCAGCTGCGCCTCGGTCACCTTGACCACCTCCGGGTTGACCGGGTTGCGCTCGGCCATCACCTCGACCTGCACGGTGATCGAGGTGCGCCCGACGCGCACGATCTGTGAGTAGAAGGACAGCAAGTCGCCGATCGATACAGGCTGCTTGAACAGGAACTCCTTCACCGCCACCGTCGCCACCCGCCCTTTGGACAGCCGCGCCGGCAAGACCGAGCCGGCGATGTCGACCTGCGCCATGATCCAGCCGCCGAACACATCGCCGTTGTGATTGGCGTCGGCCGGCATCGGCATCACGCGCAGTACCAACTCACGCGGATAGGGGTTCGCAGTTGCGGGGTTTGTTGGATTGCTTGTATCGGTCATGGTGCTTCCTGAGAGAATTGCCCTGCCATTCTCGGCCACAGCCCAACAATTAAAACAACACATGCGACGCAGCCTAGCGCTTACTCCTGAATCAGACGGCAAGGCCCCATCAACGCCGGCCGCTCCGCGCAGCGATTGGGCCACCATAGCCAAGCTCTTGCCCTATTTGTGGCGCTACCGCTGGCGCGTCGGTTTTGCGCTGAGCTTCATGCTGTTTGCCAAGCTGAGCAATGTGGCGGTGCCGCTGCTCTTGAAGTCGCTGGTCGACAGCCTGGTCATCAAGCCGGGCTCGGCCGCCAGCATGGCCGTGGTGCCGCTGGGTCTGCTGGTCGCTTATGGCGCGCTGCGCTTGATGACCTCCTTGTTCACCGAGTTGCGCGAGCTGATCTTCGCCAAGGCCACCGAGGGCACGGCGCGCAGCATCTCCCTGCAGGTATTCCGTCACCTGCATGCCTTGAGTCTGCGCTTCCATCTGGAGCGTCAGACCGGCGGCATGACGCGCGACATCGAGCGCGGCACCCGCGCCGTGCATTCGCTGATTTCCTATTCGCTCTACAGCATCGTGCCGACGCTGATCGAGGTGACGCTGGTCTTGAGCCTGTTGGCGATCAAGTTCGACGCCTGGTTCGCCTACATCACGCTGGCCGCGCTGGTGCTTTACATCAGCTTCACCATCGTCGTGACCGAGTGGCGCACCAAGTTTCGCAAGCAGCTCAATGAGCTGGATTCGGTCGCCCATAGTCGGGCGATTGACTCGCTCTTGAACTACGAGACGGTCAAGTACTTCAATAACGAAGACTTCGAAGCGCGGCGCTACGACGAAAGCCTGGAGAAGCTGCGCCGCGCGCAGCTGAAGGCGCAGTCGACGCTGTCGCTGCTGAACACCGGCCAGCAATTGATCATCGCCACCGCGCTGGTGCTGATGCTGTGGCGGGCTACCGTGGGTGTCGTGTCCGGCACCATGAGCTTGGGCGATCTGGTGATGGTCAATGCCTTCATGATCCAGCTCTATATCCCGCTCAACTTCCTGGGCGTGATCTACCGCGAAATCAAGCAAAGCCTGACCGATCTGGACAAGATGTTCGGCCTTTTGGAGCGCGAGCGTGAGGTCGCCGATGTACCTGGGGCCGTGGAGTTAGCGGTGCAGGGCGCGGCGGTGCGCTTCGAGTCGGTCAATTTCGCTTATGACAAGACGCGGCCGATTCTGCGCGATGTCAGCTTCGAGATCCCGGCGGGCAAGAAGGTCGCCGTGGTGGGGCCGAGTGGCTCCGGCAAAAGCACGCTGGCGCGCCTGCTTTACCGCTTCTACGACATCGACGCCGGCCGCATCACCATCGATGGCCAAGATCTGCGCGGCGTCACGCAGAGCAGTCTGCGCCGCTCGATCGGCATCGTGCCGCAGGACACCGTGCTGTTCAATGACACGGTGGCCTACAACATTGCTTATGGGCGCCCCGGTGCTAGTCAGGACGAGGTCGAGGCGGCGGCGCGCGCGGCGCATATCCACGCCTTCATCAACGCCAGTCCCAAGGGCTACGCCACCATGGTCGGCGAACGCGGACTCAAGCTCAGCGGCGGCGAGAAGCAGCGCGTGGCGATTGCCCGCACCTTGTTGAAGAACCCGCCCTTGCTGATTTTTGACGAGGCCACCTCGGCGCTGGACTCGACCAACGAGCGCGCGATTCAGGCCGAGCTGGAATCGGCGGCGCAGAACAAGACGGTGCTGGTGATCGCGCACCGCCTGTCCACGGTGGTCGATGCGCATGAAATCCTGGTGCTCGAGGCCGGCCGCATCGTCGAGCGCGGCTCGCATGAGGCGCTGCTGGCGCAGCAGGGTACTTATGCCAGGATGTGGCGTTTGCAGCAGAGCGGCGGTGACCAGCCGGTGCCCGCCTTGCAGGCCTAGCCATTTGGGCCGGCTACACTGATCGCGTGGAAACCAAATGGCTTGAAGATTTTGTGAGCTTGGCCGAGACGCGCAGCTTTTCGCGCTCCGCCCAAGTGAGGCATGTCACCCAACCGGCGTTCTCGCGCCGTATCCAGGCGCTGGAGGCTTGGGCGGGGGTGGACCTGGTGGACCGCTCCTCCTATCCGACGCGCTTGACCGGTGCCGGCGAGACCCTGTTGGGTCAGGCGGTCGAAATCCTGAGCAATCTGCAGGCGACGCGCAATATGCTGCGCAGCCATCAGTCGGCCGGTCAAGACATGATCGAGTTCGCGGTGCCGCACTCGCTGGCCTTCAGCTTTTTCCCGCATTGGCTGATGGATCTGCGCCAGCGCTTTGGTGCGCTCAAGTGCCGACTCAATGCGCTCAATGTGCACGACGCGATGCTGCAGTTGAGCGAAGGCAATTGCGATTTGTTGATCGTCTATCACCATGCCAGCCAGCCCTTGCAACTGGACCCCGAGCGCTATCAGATGGCCTCGCTGGGCCAAGAAACCCTGGCCGCCTACGCCAAGGCCGATGCCAACGGTGAGCCGATGTTTCGACTGCCCGGGCGGCCGGGACAGAAAATCCCTTTCCTCAGTTACGCCTCCGGTGCCTATCTGGGCCGGCTGGTCGAACTGATCGCCAAGGCTTCGGCCGTGCCGTTGAATTTGGATGCCATTTACGAGACAGACATGGCCGAGGGCTTGAAAGCGATGGCGCTTGAGGGCCATGGCCTGACCTTCTTGCCGGCCAGCTCGGTCAAAAAGGAAGTGGCGGCCAAGAATCTGGTGCGGGCGGCTCCGAGCGGAGAATTTGAATTGAATATGGAGTTGCGAATCTATCGCGAACGCACCGAAATTTCGAGGCGCAACAA
Source organism: Roseateles oligotrophus (assembly GCF_025717515.1). Classification (GTDB taxonomy): domain Bacteria; phylum Pseudomonadota; class Gammaproteobacteria; order Burkholderiales; family Burkholderiaceae_C; genus Paucibacter_A; species Paucibacter_A oligotrophus. The sequence goes on along the minus strand of NZ_JAJIRN010000004.1, from coordinate 252,767 downwards.
GCCGGCGGCACAAGCCTTGTGGAAATTTTTGACCGAATAGACGATTCGTACATGCGTGAAAACACGTATTCGTCTCGGCCTATGACTGGGCCGCTGTGCCCCTAAGATGGCGGCTGATTGCTACGCAAAATCCGAAAATTGAATCAGGAGTGTTTATGACCAAGAAGACTTTGTTCGTCCTTGCCCTGGCGGCTACTACCGGCTTGGCCAGCGGCTTGGCTCAGGCCGAAGATACCTTGAAGAAAATCAAGGACAGCGGCAGCGTCACCATGGGTGTACGTGAGTCCTCCGGCGCCTTGTCCTACACCTTGGGTGACGGCAAGTTTGTTGGTTATCACGTCGAAATTTGCGAGAACGTCTTGCGTGATGTCCGCAAGCAATTGGGTATGAGCGCGATGGCCGTCAAGTACCAACCGGTGACTTCGCAAAACCGCATCCCCTTGGTTCAGAACGGCACGGTCGACATCGAGTGCGGCTCCACCACCAATAACGCCACGCGCCAAAAAGATGTGGCTTTTGCGGTCACCACTTTTGTCGAAGAAGTGCGCATCTTGGTCAAGGCCAACTCCGGTATCAGCGCAATTGCACAACTGAATGGCAAGAACGTCGCCACCACAACCGGCACAACCTCGGTGCAGACGCTGCGCAAGAACGAGCGCGCCACCGGAGTGGATTTCAAGGAAGTCTTCGGCAAGGACCATGCCGACAGCTTTTTGTTGCTGGAGTCCGGCCGTGCCGATGCCTTCGTGATGGACGGCGCCATTCTGGCTGGCTTGGTCGCCAAGTCCAAGGCACCGGCCGACTTCAAGGTGGTTGGTGAGGTGCTGTCGGTCGAGCCTATCGCCATCATGATCCGCAAGGACGACCCGGCCTTCAAGAAGGCCGTCGACGACAGCATCAAGGCGCAGATGAAGTCCGGTGACATCGCCAAGACTTGGAGCAAATGGTTCGAGCAGCCGATCCCCCCGACCAATACCAAGGTCGGCATGGCACCTAACGACAACACCAAGCAGGCTTGGGCGAACCCGAACGACAAGCCGGCCGAAGACTACGCCAAGAAATAAGTAGTTACGTCCTTCGCTAGCTAGCCCTCTGGCAACAAGCAATGAACAGGCCGCCCGGCTTTGCAAGGGCGGCCTGGTGTTTTTGAGATAGGAGAAATGCCTTGTCTAATTGGGATTGGCAGGTGTTCTGCAAGGACACCATCGACCAGCAGGACGTTCCTCGCTGCTTTGGCAGCGGCGGCGAAATCACCTATCTGGATTGGATGCTTTCGGCCTGGGGCTGGACCATGTCGGTGTCGGGCTTGGCGCTGCTGCTGGCCTTATTCTTCGGCGTGCTGATGGGTATTTTGCGCACCACGCCGAACAAGAAGCTGGTCTTGCTGGGCGACGCCTGGACCGAGTTGTTTCGCAATATTCCGGTGCTGGTGCAGGTCTTTCTCTGGTACTTCGTCGTGCCCGAGTTGCTGCCGGTGATGAAGCAGATACCGAGCTTCTTGCTGGTCGTGCTGGGCCTGGGCTTCTTCACCTCCTCGCGTATTTCCGAGCAGGTCAAGGCCGGTATCCAGAGCCTGCCCAAGGGTCAGACCTATGCGGGCTTGGCGGTCGGCATGACGCTGCCGCAAACCTACCGCCACATCTTGCTGCCGGTGGCGCTGCGTATCGTGATCCCGCCGCTGACCAGCGAGGCGATGGGCATTGTCAAGAATTCGGCCGTCGCCTTTGCGGTGTCGGTGCCCGAGCTGATCATGTTTGCCCGCCAGGCGCAGGAGGAAACCTCCAAGGGCATCGAAATCTATCTGGCGGTGACGGGGCTGTACTTCATCTCGTCGATCGCCATCTATGCGGTCGCCCGCTTCATCGAATTGCGCGCCCGCGTGCCGGGCATGGTGGGGAGCAGTCAATAATGAATCTCGATTTTGGCTTTCTCAACTGGGGTGTGGTCGGCAGCTATGTGCTGCAGGGCTTCTACTTCTCGGTGCAACTGACCCTGGTCGCCATGGTGGGCGGCATCGCTCTGGGCACCGCTTTGGCGCTGATGCGCTTGTCCGGCAAGCCGATGCTGGCGCTGCCGGCTGCGGCCTACATCAACACCATGCGCAGCATTCCGCTGGTGATGGTGATCCTGTGGTTCTTCCTGCTAATCCCTTTCCTCATCGGTCGGCCTCTCGGTGCCGAAATCTCGGCCATCGTGACCTTCACGCTGTTCGAGGCCGCCTACTACGCGGAGATCATGCGGGCCGGCATCCAGAGCGTGCCCAAGGGCCAGACCTATGCTGGCTACGCGGTCGGCATGAGTTATGGGCAGACGATGCAGTTGGTGGTCTTGCCGCAGGCCTTTCGCAATATGTTGCCGGTGCTGTTCACGCAGACCATCATCTTGTTCCAAGACACCTCGCTGGTTTACGCGATTGGTGCCTATGACTTGCTGAAGGGCTTTGAGACCGCCGGGCGCAATTTCAATCGGCCGGTGGAAACCTATCTGGTCGCCGCTGCGGTGTATTTCGTCATCTGCTTCAGTCTGTCGATGCTGGTGCGCCGCTTGCAAAAGAAGATTGCCATCATCCGCTAGTCATGCTGGCCCAGGAGAATCACAAATGATCGACATCAAAAACGTTTCCAAGTGGTACGGCACTTTCCAGGTGTTGACCGACTGCACGACCAATATCCAAAAAGGTGAGGTGGTGGTGGTGTGCGGGCCGTCCGGTTCGGGCAAGTCCACGCTGATCAAAACGGTCAATGCGCTGGAGCCCTTCCAGAAGGGCGACATCATTGTTGACGGCATCTCGCTGGCCGATCCCAAGACCAATCTGCCCAAGCTGCGCTCACGCGTCGGCATGGTGTTTCAGCATTTCGAGTTGTTCCCGCACCTGAGCGTGACCGAGAACCTGACGATTGCGCAGATCAAGGTCTTGGGCCGCACGCCCGACGAGGCCAAGGTGCGCGGCCTGAAGATGCTGGATCGGGTCGGCTTGTCGGCACACAAGGACAAATTCCCCGGTCAGCTGTCCGGCGGGCAGCAGCAGCGGGTCGCGATCGCGCGCGCGCTGTCGATGGACCCGATCGTGATGTTGTTCGACGAGCCGACCTCCGCGCTCGACCCCGAGATGGTCGGCGAGGTGCTGGACGTGATGGTTAAGCTGGCCGAAGAGGGCATGACGATGATGTGCGTGACCCACGAAATGGGTTTCGCCAAAAAGGTCAGCCACCGGGTCATCTTCATGGACGCCGGCAAGATCGTCGAGGACTGCAAGCGCGAAGAGTTTTTCGGCAAACCCGAACAGCGCTCGGCGCGGGCCAGGGAGTTCCTGGACAAGATCCTGCAGCACTGAGGATCAAGCGGGCAGCGCCTGCGCAAACAGTGCCTGCAGCCAGTCGGCAAACAGCCGCACCCTGGCCGACAGTTGCCGGCTCTGCGGGTAGAGCACGCTAACGGGCAAGACCGGCGGTGGCGACTGGGGCAAGACCTGCAGCAAACGGCCAGCCGCCAAGTCCGCCGCTACCCGGTAGCGCGGCAATTGCACCAGGCCCAAACCCGCCAGCGCCGCTGCGGCATAGGCATCGGCGCCGCTGACCGACACGCGGCTCGCGAGCGTGAGCGTCCGCATCTCACCGTCAAGCATGAATTCCAGCGGCAGCGCCCGCCCGGTGGCACTCGACACGAAGTTCACAGCACGGTGGCCGGTCGTCAGTCCGTCGAGCTTGGTCGGCATGCCGAACTCGGCGAGATAGGCCGGGCTGGCGCAGGTGATCTGCTCTAGCGTTGCCACCCGGCGGCCGACCATGGACGAGTCTTGCAGCAGACCCGCCCGCAGCACGCAGTCCACCCCCTCGCGCAGCAGGTCGACCAAGCGATCGCCCTCGCCAATATGCAGCTCAATGTCCGGGTAAAGGGCCAGAAACGCGGGCAGCGCCGGGATCACAAAGCTGCGTGCCAGCGTGCCCTGCAGGTTCACCCGCAGCAGACCCTTGGGCGCCTTGTTGCGAAACGAGTCCTCGGCCTCCTCCATATCGGCCAGCAGGCGCAAGCAGCGCTGGTAATAGGCCTCGCCGTCCAGCGTCGGGCTGACTTGACGGGTGGTGCGCTCCAGCAGACGCACACCAAGCCGGGCTTCCAGACTTTGAATCGCATTGCTGACGGTGGCGCGAGGGATTTGCAGGTCGTCGGCGGCCTGGGTGAAGCTGCGCCGCTCGACGATGCGCACAAACACCCGCATTTCATCGAATCGGTCCATGATTGTTTGGATTTGTCGAATAGTGTTAGTGAATTTTCCATGATTATCTTTATTGTTCGTGCAGTCATGATTCGATCATTCGAAACAACAAGGACATTTCATGAGCGCCAACGCAGCCAAGCAAGTCAATAAGGTCGCCCTCGTCACCGGCGCCTCGCGCGGCATCGGCGCCGCGATCACAAGACGCCTGGCCGCAGCGGGCTACGCCGTCGCCGTCAACTACGCCAACAAGGCGGCCGACGCCGAGGCGCTGGTGGTGGCGCTGCGGGCCGAGGGTTATGTCGCCGTGGCGATCCGGGCCGATGTCGCCGATGCCGCCGAGGTGCGGGCCTTGTTTGATGCCACCGAGCGGGCGCTGGGCAAGCTCGATGTGCTGGTGAACAATGCCGGCATCCTGGGCGTGGCGCCCTTGGCCGACACCAGCGATCAGTTGTTCGAGCAAACCCTGGCCATCAACCTGCGCGGCAGCTTCAACTGCATGCGCGAAGCCGCCCGACGCATGAATGATGGCGGGCGTATCGTCAATTTCTCCAGCAGCAGCCTGGCCTTGAAGCTGCCGGGCTACGCCGTCTACAACGCCAGCAAGGCGGCGGTGGAGGCGCTGACGCCGGTGCTCGCCAAAGAGTTGCGCGGCCGCAATATCAGCGTGAACGCGGTGGCGCCGGGCCCGGTCGCGACCGACTTGTTTCTGAGCGGCAAGACGCCCGAGCAGATCCAGACCTTTGAAAAAATGCCGCCGCTCGAGCGCCTCGGCCAGCCCGACGATATCGCGGACTTGGTGTGCTTCCTGGTCGGCCCACAGGCGGCTTGGGTCAACGGACAAGTGCTGCGCGCCAACGGCGGTTTGGCCTGAATAAGTCTGGCTGAAAACTGGCCGTTGAGTTTTGGGACAATCCCCCCATGGCCAACACACCCAACTCCACCGTGGCTCCCCAGGAGCTGAGCATCACCCGCCCCGATGACTGGCATTTGCATGTGCGCGACGAGGGGGCGATGCAAAGCGTCATCCCGTTCACGGCGCGCCAGTTCGGCCGTGCCATCATCATGCCTAACCTGCGGCCTCCGGTGACCAGCGCCGCGCAGGCGGTGGCTTACCGCGAACGCATCCTGGCGGCGGTGCCCGCCGGCATGAGCTTTCAGCCCTTGATGACGTTGTATCTGACCGACCTGACCCCGGTCGACGAGATCAAGCGGGCCAAGGATGCCGGCGTGGTCGCTTTGAAGCTCTACCCGGCCGGCGCCACCACCAATAGCGATGCCGGCGTCACCGACATCCGCAAGACCTACAAGACGCTGGAAGCGATGCAGCGCGAAGGCCTCTTGCTGCTGGTGCATGGCGAGGTCACCGACCCCGACATCGATGTGTTCGACCGCGAGGCGGTTTTTATCGACCGCGTGATGCAGCCGCTGCGCCGCGATATGCCCGAGCTGAAGGTGGTGTTCGAACACATCACCACCTTGGAGGCCGCGCAATTTGTGGCCGGCGCCGATGCCTTCACCGCTGCGACCCTGACGCCGCAACACCTGCTCTACAACCGCAACGCCATCTTCACCGGCGGCCTGCGCCCGCATTACTACTGCCTGCCGGTCTTGAAGCGCGAGATCCATCGCCAGGCCTTGATCAAGGCCGCCACCTCGGGCAGCCCCAAGTTCTTCCTCGGCACCGACAGCGCGCCGCATGCTTCGCAGATGAAGGAGAACTCGGTCTGCGGTGCCGGTTGCTTCACCGCAGCTTCGGCGATGGAGCTGTATGCCGAGGCCTTCGAGGCGATGGGCGCGCTGGACAAACTGGAGGCTTTTGCCAGCTTCAACGGCGCTGATTTTTACGGCCTGCCGCGCAATACCGAGCGGGTCACCTTGCGCAAGCAGGACTGGACGCTGCCAAGCGCCGTGCCTTTTGGCGAGGCGCAGCTGAAGCCGCTGCGTGGCGGCGAGACCTTGAGCTGGAAGCTGCTCTGAACTGGAGCCTGGACTGGAGCGCCGCTTGGTTGGCGCCTTACCGGCAGACCGGCGAGGCCTTGACCGCGGACTTGCGGGCGGGCGCCACGGTTGCCGAGGCGCTCAACCGCCGGCTGCCCGAGCGGCCGATTCGGCTGAGCCATGGGGATTTGTGTTTCGTCGCGCAAGCGGATCTGCCGGCCGGCGAGGCCTATGAGGCCTTCATTCACCGCAGCGCTTGCGTGCCGACCCGCGACAACCTGCATGACTTGCTGAACGGCCTGATCTGGCTGCATTGGCCCGAGCTCAAGACGGGGCTGAACGCCGCGCATATAGAGGCCTTGGCCGTCAGCGGCGGCGTGCAGGCGCAGCGCGGCCGCTTGCGCGATGCCTTGACGGTGGTGGATGAAAACGCCGCCCTGCTGCAAGCTCCGCCTGAGCTGTGTGAGGCCTTGGTGGCGCGCGATTGGCAGCGCCTATTCATCCATTTGCGGCCGCTGTGGGCGCAGGCGAGGCTGCATTTGATCGGTCATGCCTTGCTTGAAAAACTGATGCAGCCGCGCAAGCCGATCTGTGCCCATGTCTTGGTCATGCCTTTGGACGGTTGCGCGGCTTTGATCGACGCGCCGCTTGATCCGGCCTGGCTGGCCGGCAAGCCCTTTCACCCCTTGCCGGTGCTGGGCGTGCCGGCTTGGTGGGCGGGCAATGAAGACGAGAACTTCTATGCGGACACCGGTGTTTTCCGCCCTGCAGCGCGTGGGTAAACCGGCTAGCATCGCGCAATTGTGAGATGCGGGGGAATCGCTTGCTGATTTTTCGATCTGGTTTTAGGGCCGGCCAGCGTTGCTGTGCGGCCATTGTCTTGTCGTTTGGCATGGCGGCGCTTGCGCAGCCGAATGCGCCGGCTCCCGCCGCGCCTGCCTCGGCCGCTGCTTCGGCACCGCCGGCCCAGGTGTCGGCCAGTGCGCGGCGAATTTATGAGGATGCCCGATCGCAGCTGCTGCAGATCCGCACCCTGCTCAAGACGCAGAACAGCCAGGCCTCGGTCGGCTCGGGGTTCTTGGTCAGCGCCGATGGGCATGTCTTGACCAATTACCATGTCATCAGCCAGTTTGCCCTGGAGCCTGAGCGTTATCGCCTGCGCTTCGCCAGCACCGATGGCCAAGAAGGGCAATTGGAATTGATCGACTTTGATGTGCGCCGCGATCTGGCTTTGCTGCGCACCGTGCCCGGCGCCTTGAAAGAGCGCGGCGTGCTGAACTTCCGCCCGCCCACCATGCCCTTGTCCAAGGGTGACCGCATCTACTCGATGGGCAACCCGCACGACATTGCCTTTGCCGTCGTCGAGGGCAATTACAACGGCCTGGTCGAGCGCAGCTTTGATCCCTTGATCTACTTCTCGGGCGGCATCAACCCGGGCATGAGCGGCGGGCCGGTGGTCGATGAAGAAGGCCGCGTTGTCGGCGTCAATGTGTCGGTGATGTCCTTCGCGCAGCAGATGAGTTTTCTGGTGCCGGGTCAGTATGCGCAAGCGCTGCTTGAGCGCAGCCGCGGCGCCAAGCCTTTGACGGCGCCCGCCTGGCCGCGTTTGCGCGAGCAGTTGATGGCTTATCAGGCCGAGTTGACTCAGCGCTTCCTGGCTCAGCCTTGGGCAAGTGCTGGCCATGCACATTACCAGTTACCTGTGCCGCAAGAACAGTTCATGCGCTGCTGGGGGCGGGGCACGCCGGCCGACACCAAGGGCCTGGAGTTTCAGCGTTCGCAATGCCGGATGGAGCATGCGGTGTTCGTCAGCGGTGCGCTGCAGACCGGCTATCTGGACATGTCGCACGAGGCCTATGACGGCAGCAAACTTGGCGCGATCCGCTTCGCCAAGCAGTATTCGGGCAGCTTTCGCAATGAGCGACTGGGTCGCGAAGACAAGTACCGCACCGCGCCTTTTTGCAAGGAGGACTTCATCTCGCGGGACGGTTTACCACTGCGGGCGGTGGTTTGCTTGCGTGCCTATCGCAAGCTCACCGGGCTGCATGATTTGAGCGTGCTGGTGACGACCGTTGACGGCAGCACCGAGGGCGCTTTGGGGCGCTTTGATGCCCGCGGCGTCAGCTTCGACAACGCCTTGAAATTGAGCGCGCATTACCTGGAGGGCTTCGCATGGATCAGCGCCAAGAACAACTGATTGCGGTCATCGAAGTCCTCGGGCGTGATGGCTTGGTGCGGCAGGTGCAGCGCATCACGCGCTGGCCGGCCAGTATCGGGCGTTCGCCTGCATGCGATGTGGTGCTTGATGATGTCCACTTGGCGGCCGAGCATGCGCAAGTGCAATGGGATGAACAAGGCGTTGCCAACTTGCTGCTGATGCCCAGCCTCAACGGCGGCTGGATGGGCGAGCGGCGCCTCAAAGCGGGAGATGCCGCTGCCTTGGGCGGCATGTCGAACTTTCAGCTCGGCGCTAGCCATTTGCGCTGGCGCAGCAATGCCGAGCCCCTGGCGCCCGAGTTGCCGTTGCAGCAGCATCAGCAGCGCGCGGCGAAAGTCGCTGCCGCTTGGGTACCGGCCTTGCTGCTGCTCTGGTTGGGCTTGCTGTGGTTTGATCGTTGGTCGGAGCTGAATCCCGGTTCGCCCTGGGTCGATTACAGCAGCGCGGTCTTGGGGCCCTTGGTGGTTTTGCTGGGCTGGGCCGGGCTGTGGTCTTTGGTGACGCAGTTGTTCCAACACCGTTTTCCCTTCGTGACCCATCTGCGCCGGGCTTTGATCGCCGTCACGGCGCTGCATCTGATCGGCATCAGCCTGCCGGTGCTCGCTTTCGCCATGTCCTGGCCGCGTTTGCTGGTGCTGGATGCCATGGTCTTCCCCGCAGGCTTGGCGGCGCTGCTGTGGTGGCACGCCAGCTTGGTCTGGCCGCGAGCCCGGCCTTGGCTGGCACTGGCCGCGCTGTCCGGCCTGGCCACCTTGACGGTGCTGACGGTCGCCCGCCGCCAGGAGCAGCAATATTGGTTCGGCCCGCCCTATTTGAGTACCTTGCCGCCACCTGCCTTCCGCCTGGTTGAACCGAAGTCACCGCAAGCCTTGATCGACGCTTTGAGGCCTTTGGAGGCTGAGTTGGCTCGCCAAGCCAATAAGGACAATGACGCGAGCGGCACCGAGGCCGGGGGCGAAGAGTAGGGCTAGGGGGCGGTCCGCCGGCAAGGCCTCCGGTTTGCGTTAGATCATAAGTTCTATTTTGAATATTGCTTTTGGTGAAGTTTGCTTTCACAATAGGTGCATTCAATATGCAACTTATGAAAGAACGATATGGACACCGACTTCAAGCCCATGGCGCCCAGCCAAGCCATCAAGCCGCTCATCGACGTTCGGCTGATCCCTCCGGCCCAACGCCATGCGACGATCTTTCAGCATTTCGAGGCTTTGCCGGTGGGGGGCTGGATCGATCTGCTGGTCGACCATGAGCCACTGCCGCTGAAGGGCCAGTTCCAGGCCATGTGGCCGGGCCTGTTTGATTGGCAGACGCTGGAAGCGGGGCCCGTGCAATGGCTGGTTCGCGTCAGCCGCAAGCCTGCTGCCAAGGCCTGCTGCGGCTGCTGCAGCGGCGCCTGAGCAAGTAATTCAGCGGAGCAGCTTCGATGAGCAGTGTCTTTGTTCAACTGCAGGAGCCGCGGCCGCGGGTCAGCCAAGGCCTGGCGCTTTGGGATCTCGGCTTTCGGCCCTTTTATTTGCTGGCCGCGCTGCTGGCGCTTTTGTCGGTGCCGCTGTGGGCCTTGCAGTTCAGCGGGCTGTTGAGCGCCGGTGGCTTGCGCGGTGCCGCCTGGCATGCGCATGAGATGGTGTTCGGCTACGCGCTGGCCATCGTCATCGGTTTCCTGTTCACGGCCGGGCGCAATTGGTCCGGCAAGGCGACGCCGACCGGGCGCCCGCTGATGGCTCTGGCCGGCTTGTGGTTGCTGGCCCGCGTGCTGGTGCTGACGCCCTGGGTCTGGCCGGCGCTGCTGGTCAATGTGGCCGTGCCTTGGGCGGCGGCCTGGGGTCTGTGGCGTGCGCTGGCGGCCGGCGGCAACAAGCGCAACTATTTCTTCGTTGGCCTGCTGTTCGCCATGGGCTTGGCCGTGGCCGCCTTGCATCTGAACCTGATGGGCCTCCTGCTGCCTTTGCCGCGCCAATTGGCGAACGGCCTGGGTCTGCCCTTGGCCTTGGACATCGTCTTGTTCATGATCGCCGTGATGGCCGGGCGGGTGTTGCCGATGTTCTCCAACAACGGGGTGCCGGGCATGAACGCGCGCCGCGATGAGAGGCTGGAGCGCGTGGCCATGAGCAGCGTTTTGTTTGTGCTCGCCAGCGATGGGCTGGGCATGGACGGTCCCGTGTTGCTGACGGCTTTGATCTTGGCCCTGGTGGCGCACAGCGCGCGCTGGTGGCTCTGGCAGCCCTGGAAGACGCTGGGCAATCCGCTCGTCTGGGTGCTGCATGCGGCCTACGCCTGGCTGCTGCTGCATCTGGCCTTGCGGGCAGCCGCAGTGCTGGGCTTGCTGCCTTCGGGCCCGGCCACCCATGCGCTAACCGTGGGCCTGATCGGCTTGATGACGCTGGGCATGATCACGCGCACGGCGCTCGGCCATACCGGCCGGCCACTGAAGGCGGGGCCGGTGGAACTGGCGGCCTATCTGGCGATGCTGGGCGCAGGGCTGGTGCGGGTGTTCGTGCCGCTGCTGCTGCCGGCCGCCTTGATGCAGGCGGTATGGTTGTCCGCAGCCTTGTGGAGTCTGTCGTTTGCCATCTATTTGTGGCGTTATGCGCCGATGCTGATTCGGCCAAGGGTTGACGGCCTGCCGGGCTGACTTGAGAGAATTCGATGCGACTCACCACCATGACCGACTACGCGCTGCGGCTGCTGATCTATTTGGGTCAGCACCCTGAGCGCCTGTGCACCACCGGCGAGGTCGCGCAGGCCTATGGAATTTCCGAGGCGCATCTGACCAAGATCACCCACCAACTCGGCCAGCATGGCTGGATCAGCACGGTGCGCGGCAAGGGCGGGGGCATGAAGCTGGCCTTGCCGCCGGCCGAGCTGATGCTGGGCGACCTGGTGCGCTCGGTCGAGTCGGACTTCTACCTGGTTGAATGTTTGGGTGCGGCCAATAGCTGCAATTTGACCGGCATGTGCAGCCTCACCGGCATCGTCAACGCGGCGCTGGCCGCCTTCATGGCCGAGCTGGATCGCCATTCGCTGGCCGACCTGTTGAGGCGCCCGTCCGGGGCCAAGCTCAGCAGCATTGTCAGCCTGCCGAAGCCGCGCCGCGCTTCAAGCTTGAAGCCGCCGGTGCCGCTCGGCGAAGCTTGAACCTATGCCCCATCGCCCGCTGTTCGGCGCCGCGGCAATGCTTTGGCCCGTGGCGGGTTTGTGGTGGTACTTGCGTTTGCGCGGCGGCCAGACCACGCTGCTGCCGGCCGCGGCCTTGCACGGCTTGCTGATGGGTTTGGGCGTCATACCCCTGTTCATTGCCGGCTTTGCCTTCACGACGCTGCCGCGCTGGTTGGGCCTGCCCGCGCAATCGGCGCGCGGCCTTTGGGCGCCTGCCGCCGGAATCTGGCTGGCCTGGTGCGCGCTGCTGCTGGCCGATGGCCTCGGCCTGCGCTTGGTGGCCGCCCTCGCGGCCTTGCTGATAGGCCTGCTGCTGGCGGGCCTGGCGCTGCGCTTGCTGCTGCTTTGCCGCTTGCCCGCCGCGCGCTTCTCGCCGCATGCGCTGGGTTTGATTGCCGGCCTGGCCTGGATCGGCTTGAGCCAAATGCTGGCGGCGCTGGCGATCGGCCTCGACCGTCTCTTGCTGCTGCAAGTCGCCGCCCGCCTGGGGCTGTGCTTGGGCGTGGCCGGGGTGTTCGCGCTGGCGCTGCAAAGACTGACGCCTTTTTTGCACCAGCAAGGCCGGCGTGCCCCGGCCTTGTTTGCGGCCTTGTTGACGGGCCTGGCGGCGCGCAGCGGGCTTGAGTTGGCAGGGCTGAGCGGCCGGCGGCCGAGCGCCGGCCTGGCCGCCATCGCAGCAATTGGCTTCGCGGCGCTGGCCTTGCTGTTGTGGCGCGATGCCAGGCGCCCCGAACTGGCCGCCGCCCGGCGCACGCCCTTGGTGGCGCAACTCTATATCGGCTATTTGTGGCTGGGCCTCAGCTTTGCGCTGGAGGCTTGGGCGCAGGCGGCCGCGGCCCTGGGTCTTGGCAGCGAGCTGGGCTTGGGGCTGGCGCCGCTGCATGCGCTGAGCCTGGGCTTTATGGGCGGCACGCTGCTGGCCATGGTCAGTCGTGTGACTGCCGTCCAGCAGGGTCGCAGTGTTGCCGTGGACGCCTGGCTCTGGGTCTTGCAGGCCTTGCTGCAGGCGCTGACTTTGGCGCGGCTGTTCGGCGCGATCTGGCCGGCAGCGGCGGGCTTTTTACTGCCTTATGCCGCGGCCGGTTTCGCCCTATTGGGCCTGGGCTGGGCCGGCCGCTACCTGCCTTGGTTGCTGCGCCGGCCTGCAGCGAGAATGCCGCCATGAACGAATCCGAACTCTTCTCTTCACTGCGCGAGCAAATCATGCAAGCGCTGCGCGCCGTTGCCGACCCCGAAATCGGCGAGAACATCGTCGACCTGGGCCTGGTCGAAAGCCTTGAGCTGGGTGAGCGCTTGGCCGCGCTGACGCTGGTGCCGACCAGTGCCACCTGCCCGATGGCGGACCAGATCATCGAGGATGCCGGCTGCGCGATCGAGCGCTTGTGCCCCGCCGATTGGCGCATCGAGGTGGAGATGGACTGGGACAAGGTCTGGACGCCCGAGCGCATGGCTCCCGCCCTGCGCCTGCGCTTTGCCTGGGGTGGCGGCTCGGCATGAGCAAACCGCCGCGTCGCTTTGGCCCGGCCCCGCTGCCGCGCGGATGGATTCTGATCTGCGCCTTGCTGGCCTTGTTGAATCTGCTCGGCGCGCTGGCCGGCGGGCTGCAGAGGCTCGGCAGTTTGCCCCTGGCCACGGCACAGGCGGGCCCGATGGCGCAGGCCTTGTTGCTGCATGGCGCGCTGATGTCGGCCGGCTTTTTCGGAACCTTGATCAGCCTGGAGCGGGTGGTCGCGCTGCGGCGCGGTGTCTGGGTGCCCTTGGTGTCGGGTGCCGCCGGTTTGTTGGCCCTGGCGGGCACCACGCAATGGGCCGCCGGGCTCTGGGCCCTGGCGGCGGCTGGGCTGATCTATCTCTATCTGTGGGCGGCCAGGCACCGGGCGCTGTCGCTGCCCTTGGCGGTCGAAGCGAGTGCGGCCTTGGCTTTGCTGTGGGCGGCGCTGGCGTTTGCGTCGGCCGCATCGATGCAGGCGCGCTGGGCCTGGAGCTTGTTTTTGCTGCTGACGATTGTCGGCGAGCGGCGTGAGTTGATGCGCTTGCGGCCGCTGCCGATTTGGGCCGGCCGCGTGTTTCTATTGGCCTGGGCGCTGCTGGCCGGGGTGGCCTTGTTGATGGGCCCGGCGCCGTTGTTGGCGGCCAGGCTGGGCTGGTCGGTGCTCGGTCTGCTGGCGCTGTGGTTGCTGTGCTTTGATTTGGCGCGGCTGCAATGGCGCATGCCCGGCTGGGCCGGCCATACCGCGATTTGCCTGTTGCTGGGCTATGTCTGGCTGCTGGCGGCGGCGCTGGCGGGCTTGGCCGGCCAAGGCCATGCCGGCGGCATTGCCTGGCATCTGCTGTGGTTGGGTTTTGTCTTCGCGATGGTGTTCGGCCATGCGCCCATCATGCTGCCGGCGCTGGCCGGCCTGCGCCCGCGTCCGAGCCGCTGGGCCTTGGCACCGCTGGCGCTGTTGGCCGCCAGCCTGTTGCTGCGCAGTGTCGCCGTGCTGGGCGGGCGGCCGTCTTGGTTGGCCGCCGCCGGCCTGGGTCATGCGCTGGCCTTGCTGTCCTTTGGTCTGACGATGGCGCTGTTGTCGCGCCGCTGATGCCGATCGAAACGGCTAAAGTCGAGCCATGAACAAGAAGGAATTTCTGCCAATCGACCCGTCCAAGGATCAAATGCAGTCGCGGCTGTCGACCGCTTTGCTGACGCTGATAGGCACGGCGCCGGCGTCCAAGGCGCTGCCAAGTGCCAGCCCTTCGCTGGCCGCAATTGCCGCGCACAAGGCGGCCAGTGATGCCGCGTCCAAGGCCGCGATGGCCGCCGGTGCTTTCGCGCTGCCGCCCGGCCCCTTGGGTTGGCTGACGATATTGCCGGAGATGGCGGCGGTCTGGCATATCCAGTCGCAGTTGGTGGCCGACATCGCGGCCCTGTATGGCCGCTCGGCCCAGCTCGGTCAGGCGCAGATGATTTACTGCCTGTTCCGCCACACGGCGGCACAGGCGGTGCGCGACCTGGCGGTGCGTGTCGGCCAGCGGGTCTTGATCCGGCCCGCCACCACGGCGCTTTTGCAGCGCGTGGTCGGTGCGGTCGGCGCCAAGCTGAGCCAGCGCCTGCTGCAAAAAGGCGTGTCGCGCTGGGTGCCTGTCGTCGGCGCGGCGGCCGTCAGCGCCTATGCCTATTACGACACCCAGCAGGTCGCCAAGGCGGCGATCGAGTTGTTCGAACGCGAACTCATCATCGACAACCCTGCCTGAGCAGCACACCGGCGGCCCGTACACTTGGCCCATGACGCTGCCCACCATCCTCGATGTGGAAGCCTCGGGTTTTGGCCGAGGCAGTTATCCCATCGAGATCGGTTTTGTCGAGGCGGGCGGCACGGTGTTTTGCTGTTTGATCCAGCCCGAGCCCGACTGGCTGCATTGGGATGCATCGGCCGAGGCCTTGCACGGCATCACGCGCGAGATTCTGCAGCGCCATGGCAAACCGCCGCTGTGGGTGGCCGAACAGATCAACCGTCGCCTGGCCGGGCAAACCGTCTACTGCGATGCCTGGGCGCATGACTATCCTTGGCTGGCGCGGCTCTTCGATGTTTGCGACCTGAGCCCGAGTTTTCGCCTGGCCGATCTGCGCAGCCTGCTCAACGAGGCCGAGGCCGCACGCTGGGGCGGCGTGTTGGACCAGGTGCGTGCCGAGCAAAATTTGCGCCGCCACCGCGCCAGCAGCGATGCGATGGTTCTGCAACTGGCCTTGCAGCGTGTCAAGCAGGATGGGTCGTAACGATTTATTCGCGCGGAGTCGACGTTTGCCTTGATATTAAGCAAGGCGCCGACGGCGCTGCGGCTCGATCATGGCTGTTCTGCTTGGAGACTGCCATGTTCAAAAAAATCCTGCTCCCCACCGATGGCTCCGAAACGGCCCGGCGCGCGGCTCTTGTTGCGGCTGATATGGCCGGCCGCTACGGGGCCGCGCTGGAGATCGTCAGCGTCATCGATCCGCTGCCTTTTGTGTATTTTCCGGACGGCAGCACCGAGGCAATGGCCTTGTATCTGGAGGCGGCCGAGTCTGCGGCCAAGCTGGGGCTGGTCGCGGCCGAGGCCGCTGCCAAGGCGGCGGGGGTGGCATGCGTAAGCCATATCCTGCGCGAACATGGCCCGGCGCAGGCCATCACCGAACACGCGCTGAGCAGTGGCTGCGACTTGATCGTGATGGGCTCGCATGGCCGGCGCGGCCTCGATGCGGTCATCCTGGGCAGCGTCGCGCAGAAGGTCTTGACGCTCGCCAAAGTGCCGGTCTTGGTGGTGAAGTGAGGTCAAGGCGAGGGCTGCATCACGCCAGGCGGGAGGCTCCTCCGCACGCCGTCGCCCATCATCGGCGCGGCATCGCCCTAAGGTTTCAGCGCTTTCGCTCGGCCGGCGCCGGTGCGTTCGCCGCCTTCCTGGCGGTGCTCGGTCCGGGTCTGCTGGCCGGCCTGTCGGACGACGACCCGGCCGGTATCACCACCTACTCGGTCTTGGGTACGGACTTCGGCTATCGGCTCTTGTGGATCATTCCGGCCTCGACGATTTTGCTGGTGCAGTTCCATTTGCTGGCGGTGCGCATAGGCGCGGTCACCGGCCTGGGCTTTGTCGGCGTGATCCGCGAGCGTTGGGGCAAGGGCGCGGGCTACTTCGGGGCCTTGGGCCTGCTGTTCGCCAACTTCGGCACCATCTGCGCGGAATACGGCGGCATCTCGGCCGCCGGCTCTCTGATCGATATCCCCAACTGGATCAGCTCGCCCATCGCTGCGGTATTGATGTCGACCTTGGTGGTCTACGGCTCCTTCCACCGCGTCGAGCGGGTCTTGCTCCTGATCTCATCGACGCTGGCGCTCTACATCGTCGCGGGCATCCTGGCCGCACCGGATTGGGGTCAGGTCTTGCATAACTCCGTGATTCCCCATCTCCCGGACAGCCCGGCCGGCTGGGTGGTGATCGCCGCCACGCTGGGCACGACCTTGGCGCCTTGGGGTCTGGCCTTCATCCAGTCCTATGCGGTGGACAAAAAAGTCACGCTGGACAAGCTGCGCTGGGAACGCGTCGATGTGGTGGTGGGTTCACTGTTGACCGGCGTGATCGGCCTGGCGATTGCGGTGGCCTGTGCGGCCACCTTGAACCGGGCCGGCGTGCACATCAAGGACGCCAGCGACGCGGCCGCCGCCTTGGCGCCCTTGGCCGGCAACTTTGCGACCATCCTGTTCGGCGCCGGCCTGCTCGGCGCATCGCTGCTGGCGGCGGCCATCGTGCCCTTGGCGACCGCCTATTCGATCGCCGAAGGCATAGGCGCGCCCGCCTCGCTGGATCTGGACTCGCGCCATTTCCAGCTTTTCTACGCCGCCTTTGTCGGCCTGACGGTGGCGGCGGCCAGCGTGGTCGCCTTGCCGGGCCTGCCCTTGATTCCCTTGATCTACACCAGCCAGGTTGTCAACGCGGTGATGCTGCCGCTGCATGTCATCGCGCTGCAATTGCTGGTGCGTGACGAGCGGGTGATGGGGGCGGCGCGCAGCGGACCTTGGAGTGCGCTGGCGGCCTGGGTCAGCATCGGCTTGATCCTGGCTTGCGTGGCGGCGCTGGCCTTAAGTTGGCTAGGGTTGATTCACTAGACCATTCCGCCGACTTCAGGCGGCGATGCACCTATTCCAGTTGACCAAGTTGCTCGATCACCTGACCGAGGCGGCTCTCGGTCTCCCGGCCCTTGGCCAAGGATTGCATCACCGCCGTCATATAGGATTTGATCAGACCGCTGAGAAAGTCTTCTTGCTGCGTGGCCAGGCCGAGATGGATATAGCTGTCATCGACGTCTTTGGCGAGCGCCTCGAACAGCGACTGCACCTCGGCCGACTGCTCTTGGTTGCGGGCCGCGATATCGGCCAGCGCGATTCGGGTCATGCCGACCATATTGATCACGGTGGCATTCAGATCACGGACGGCGAGTTCGTTGTCCAGCGCCGCCACCTTGGTGCAAGCGCCCTCGACCAGCAAGGCGACGTTGTCGATCGCACGGCCATAGCGCTCGGACAGCTCCGGGTCCATATCGGCCGGACGTGTCATCGGCAGATCGCGCAGGAACAGAATGATGCTGCCGAAATTGAAGCTGGTGTGGGGGCCGAAAGGGCGGATGCGAGGGTCGGGTTTCTGCGCGGCCAGATGATCCAGAATGGACAGCTCAAGCGCCGTGCACGAGGTCTTGCTGTTGAGCGAAATCGACCCCGCCTTGCCCTGGATGCGGATGCAGCCGTCCAGGCGATAACGCTCGAACGACTCGAACAACTGGGCGGCAATGCCGGCGTAGTCGGAGCAAGCATTCAGCGCGCGTTGAAAGTCGAGCACGACGCCGACCTCGCCGACCATGTCGGCGCTGCTCATCACCGCATTGACCGCCTCGTTGAGCTGATTGCCGAGTTCGCGCTTGGAGGCCGAAACGGCCAGTTGCCGTTCGATCTTGGCGATCAATTCCGGCATTTCGAAGGGCTTGCAGACATAGTCATCGCCGCCAGCCGAGTAGCCCAGCAGTCGCTCTTCGATCGAGCTCAGCGCGGACAGGAAGATCACCGGCGTGCCGGCCGCGCCGGAGCTGCGCAGCTTGCGGCAGGTTTCGTAGCCGTCCATGCCAGGCATCATGCAGTCCAGCAGGATCAAGTCCGGCGGCGACGAGCTGTCGATGATCTCCAGCGCCTGCACTCCACCAGGCGCGGTCTTGATGTTGTACTGATCGCTCAGCAGCTCTTCCATCAAGATCAGAATGTCGGGCGAATCGTCAACGACCAATAGAGTGGGCAGGGCAGGTGCGTTCATTCGGGTTTTCGGCGTTGGGCTAAAGGCTGATCTGCTGAAACTGATTCGCAGGGCATTGATGCCACTGCTGACTGGCAATGGTAATCAGGCGTCGGTGCCAGCATAGCGCGGAAAAGGTCGCCGGCACAATGCCAGTTTGAGGCCTGGCAAGACCGCAATTGGGTCGAATCTGGAAAAAAACTGTGCTGCAGCACAGCGGCCCGTCGGGGGCGAGTGCGGCCATCTACTGAGCCTGTTGCCCTGCTCGGGCAAGGCTTAGTCTCGGGGCAGGACAGGAGCCCCCTATGAACCCAGCTACAACGACGAGGCCAGCCCCTTGGCTGCTTGCCCATTCCCCCGCCTTGATTAACGGCCTGATCGCCGTGTTGATCTCCTACGCTGGCCCTTTGGTGATCGTTTTGCAAGCCGCGCAGGCGGCGAATATGAGCAGCGCCCAGACCGCCTCATGGATCTGGGCCATCAGCATCGGCAGCGGCCTGTCGGGCCTGCTTTTGAGCTGGCGCTACCGGATGCCGGTGATCACCGCCTGGTCGACACCGGGCGCGGCGCTGCTCTTGGTCAGCCTACCCGGCCTGCCTTTTGCCGAAGCGGTCGGGGGCTTTATTTTGGCCAATCTGCTGATCGCCGCGCTGGCCTTCACCGGCTTGTTCGTGCGCTTGATGCAATGGCTGCCGAAGCCGCTCGCGGCGGCGATGTTGGCCGGCATTTTGTTGCGCTTCGGGCTCAATCTATTCACGGTGATGCAGAGCCAGCCGGGCTTGGTCTTGCTGATGTTTTTTAGCTATGTGTTGGCGCGCCGCTTGCAACCCCGCTATGCGGTGGCCTGGGTGTTGGCGGTCGGCCTGGCCTTTTGTGCCTTGAGCGGGCAGTTGCAACTGGGACAGCTGGCCTTGCAGTTGGCCGCTCCGCAGTGGACGACGCCAAGCTTCAGTCTCAATGCCTTGTTGAATCTCGGCCTGCCGCTGGCGCTGGTGACCTTGAGCGGCCAGCATGTGCCGGGCCTGGCGGTTCTGCGAAATGATGGCTATGCCCCGCCGGCCACCGCGCTGGTCGGTGGCACGGCGCTGATCTCGGTCTTGCTCGCACCTTTTGGCGCCCACGCGATCAACCCGGCAGCGATCACGGCCGCCATTTGCACCGGCCCGCAAACCCATGCCGACCCAGGCCGTCGCTTCATCGCCGGCCTGGCTTGCGGGGGGGGCTACTGTTTGATCGGCAGCTTCGGTGCGACGCTGGCGCTGCTGTTCGCTGCGCTGCCGCCGGCCTTGATCGCGGCCTTGGCGGGCCTGGCTCTGCTGGCCGCGATTGCCGGCGGCTTGAGCGGGGCGATGGTCGAGCCGGCACAGCGCGAGGCCGCCTTGGTGACCTTGCTGGCCACCGCTTCCGGCGTCTCAATGCTGGGTTTGTCGGCCGCCTTCTGGGGCCTGGCCTTTGGTTTGCTGACGCATGCCGTGATGAGTTGGCGCAGCCCGTCGGCCGGGCTTCAATCCAGCAAGTCGGCCAACCCGCTCAAGGCCTGATCGACCTGGGCGTCAAAGGGCCGGCCGATATTGATGCGCAGGCAGTGGCGGTGCCGGCCTTGGCTGGAAAATACCGTGCCGGGACTGAAGGCCAGGCCTTGCTGCAGCGCCAGTTTCAGCAGGGCGACGCTGTCAAGCTGGCGCGGCAGGCTCAGCCAGAGCAACATGCCGCCGCTTGGTGCCACCACATCCAGCCGCGTGCCGAAATAGCGGTGCAAGGCCTGCAAATAGCGGTCCGAACTTTCGGCCAACGCATGGCGGAGCCTGGCAATTTGTGCGTCATATTGGCCGTCGCGGATGAACTCGGCCAAGGCGCGCTGCATCAAGCCGCCGCCGCCCAGGCTGGCGCTTAGCTTGAGGCCGGTCAAGGCCTTGGCGTGGCGGGCGCTGAGGCACCAGCCGATCTGAAAGCTCGGCCCCAAGGTCTTGGACACCGAGGCGCAGTAGAGCACCCGATCTTGCTGGTCCCAGGCCTTCAAGGGGCGCGGCCGTTGCGGCCCGAAGTGCAGGTCGCCAAAAATGTCGTCCTCGATGATAGGTAAATCATGCGCGGCCGCGACCTTGAGCAAGCGGCGTTTGGCCGCGTCGGGCATCAGCGCGCCGGTCGGGTTTTGGAAATTGGGCGTGACCACCAGGCAACGGACATCCGGCCAGTCTTGCAGCGCTTGGTCCACCGCCTCGGGGCTGAGCCCGCCCTCGGCCGAGCAGGGCAGCTCGACCGGCAGCAGGCCCAGGCTGGCCAGGGTTTGATGCAGACCGAAGTAGACCGGGCTTTCCACCAGCACCTTGTCGCCCGGCTGGGTCAGGACACGCAGCGCCAGGCTGAGCGCCTCGCTGGCCCCTTGGGTGATGAGCAGGTCGCCGGGTTTGGCCGCCACATCAAGCGCCGCGAAGCGCTCGCACAAGGCCTCGCGCAGGCCCAAAACGCCGGCGACCGGCGCGCTCTCGGCCAAGAGCTCGGGTGAGCGTTTCAACAAGCGCGTCAACAGCCGCGCCATCGCCTCGGTCGGCAGCAGCTCGGTGGCCGGGCCGGCCATCTGCAGCGACACCGGCAGCGGCTGTTCGGCCAATTGCATCAGGCTCAGCATGCGCTCGCGCTGGTGGTGCAACTGCTGCAAATCGGGGCCTTGTGCCTTGGCCTTTTCCTCGGCCGGCTTTGCCGCCACGAAGAAGCCCGATTGCGCGCGCACCTGCACCAAGCCTAGGTCGAGCAGTGTCTCCAAGGCCCGCTTGGCGGTGGCCATGCTGACGGCGTGCGTGAGGCAAAGCTCGCGCAAAGAGGGCAGGCGCTCACCTGTCGACCATTCCCCCTTTTCTATCCCCAGGGTCAGGTCTTGCGCCAGCCTTTGGTAGCGCGTTGCGGGTCTACTTGGCATGGCCGGAGTTGGCTGTTTGCAAGGCCTTCAAGCAGGCAATGCACAGGCAACTGCTGTACTGGACGGCCAGGCTCTGGCGCAGCGCCGCGCTCAGATTGATATCGAAGCAGTCGCAGCGCGGCTCGGCCGCGCCGCAGTGAAAGGGCTCGCCGCAGCGAGGGCATTTGTCGTCAAGTGGCTGCTTGGCGGTCGTCATGGGAACAGTCCGGCGTGTTGCTCGCGCAGCTGATTTTTCTGCACCTTGCCCATCGCATTGCGCGGCAACTCGTCGACGATGAAGATCTGCTTGGGTACCTTGAAACCGGCGATTTGGCGCTTCAGCGTGGCGATCAGCGCCGCCCCGTCCAGGCTGCAGCCCGGCTTGGCCACCAGCACGGCGACGACGGCCTCGCCGAAGTCGGCATGCGGCACGCCTATCACCGCCGATTCGGCCACGCCCTCGAGTTCGTTCAAAAAGCCTTCGATCTCGGCCGGGTAGACATTGAAGCCGCCGGAGATGATCAGGTCCTTGCTGCGGCCGACGATGGTGACATAGCCATTGGCGTCGCGCTTGCCCACGTCGCCGGTCTTGAACCAGCCGTCTTCGGTGAACTCCTGCTTCGTCTTCTCCACCATGCGCCAGTAGCCACCAAACACATTCGGGCCGCGCACCTCGATGGCGCCGATCTCATCGACGGCACAGGGGCGGCCGGCTTCATTGTTGATGCGCAACTCGACGCCGGGCAGCGCCGGCCCGACGGTGCCGCCGACCCGGTCGCCGTCCAGCGCGCGGCAGGGGTTGGACGTCAGCATCAGCGTCTCGCTCATGCCGTAACGCTCCAGAATGATATGGCCGCTGCGCTGCTGCCAGTCGGTGAAGGTGTCGAGCAGCAGCGGTGCCGAGCCGCTGATGAAGAGCCGCATATGGGCGCAGGCGGCCGGAGTCAGCCCGGCCTCATTCAGCATTCGCACATACAGCGTGGGCACGCCCATGAAGACCGTCGCGTCGGCAAAGCGGCGTATCACCTCGCGCGGCTCGAACTTGGCGAACCAGATCATCTTGGCGCCGGCCAACAGCGCGCCATGCGAGGCGACGAAGAGGCCGTGCACATGAAAAATCGGTAGTGCGTGGATCAACACATCGTCGGCGCGCCAGCCCCACAAGTCCTTCAGCGTGCGGGCGTTGCTGAGCAGATTGCCATGGCTGAGCATTGCGCCCTTGCTGCGGCCGGTGGTGCCGCTGGTGTAGAGAATGGCGGCCAGGTCGTCGGCGTTTCGTTCGGCAATGTCATGCTCGTCGCTCATGTGGGCGGCGCGCTCGAGCAGGCTGCCGCTGCGGTCCTCATTCAGCGTGAATACATATTGCGTGCCGGCCAGAAAGGCCAGCTTGGAGGCCCAGCCAAAGTTGGCTCCGGCGCAGACCAGCATGGCCGGTTCGGCGTCTTTGATGAAGTAGTCCAGCTCCGCCGCCTGGTAGGCGGGGTTGAGCGGCAGGTAGACATAACCGGCCCGCAAGACGGCCAGGTAGAGCATCAAGGCCTCGACGCTCTTCTCGGTATGCGCGGCGACGCGGCTGCCCGCTGGCAGGTCCAGCGAAAGCAAGAGATTCGCCAGCATCGCGGTGCCGCGTTCGAGGTCGCGCCAGCTATAGCAGAGGGGCTGGCCAAGCGCGTCGGCGCACTCGATGGCCGTCGCGTCCAGATCGGCGGGAAAGGCGTCGCGCAGGGCGGCAAAGAGGTTGGCATTCATGGGTGAGGGCAGGCCTAACAAGCACGGATGAGGCGATTGTGACTTGCTGCACGGCTGCTGCGACCGCTCGCGTAAAGTGCAGCCTTTGTTGCGCGACCGTTGAGCGAGTATTTTGATGTCGACCGATTCCTTTGCCGCCAGTCTTTGGTTCAAACTGAGCGATTTGGCGAGTGGCTGCGATGGCGCCAGCTATGCGCGGGGTTTGTCGCTGTACCGCACTCAAAAGGTCTTGAGTCTGCAGATAGCACCGCTCAAGGGCGGCTGGTGGCAGGTCAGTGGCGAGGTGCAAGGCAGCCAGCGCTTGCCCTATGAACTGGGGATTGATGTCCGGCTCGGCCCCCGGGGGGCTTTGCTCGAGTGGCTCAGCGATTGCAGTTGCCCGGTGGGTTCGCAGTGCAAACATGGCGTCGCCTTGATGATCAAGGCGGGCTACCAAGGACTGCGCTTATTGGGCGAGTCGGCCAGGCCGGCGGCCGCGGCCATGACGCCGCAAGAGCTGGAAGCGGCACGCCAGGCGGAGCTGGCGCGTGTGCAAGAACGGGCCAGGCTTGAGGCCGAAGCGCAGCTCATGCGCTGGTTGATCGAGCTTGAACACAGTGCCAAGGGCGCGCCCGAGGCCCAGCCGATGCGCGGCTTGGCACGCTACTACTACAAACAGCCGGCGGTCGAGCGGGTCGAGCAATTCTTGTATCAGATCGAGCTGCACAGCCCCGGCCCGGTATTGCAAGTGGAGCTGCAAACCTCCTACATCAAGACCAATGGCGCTTGGGCCAAGCCCAAGAGCTTGAAGTACCCGCCCGAACAGGGCTTGCCCGCCTTTGAGCAAGCGAGTGAGACCGATCTTGAGTTGCTGCAATTGATGCGCGCGATGCCGCCCACTGCCAACACCTATTACTCCAGCTATGGCTACCAATGCAAGGCCAAGCCGGAGGGGAAACTCGGTCTGCTGATGCTGGAAAAAGCTGCCGGCACCGGGCGTTTGCTCGGCAACGATGGATTGGCCGCAGCGGCGATCCAATGGGGCGAGCCGATGGAGCTGGGCTGGGCCTGGCATGAGATCAGCGATGCCAAGCTGGGGCACAGCGCTTGGGCCTTGCGGCCGAAGTTTGCGAACAGCGAAGCCGCTCAGCTTTGCTTGAACAAGCCGATGCTGTACTTCGACCCGATCCGACGTCAATGTGGCGAAGTCTTGACGCAGGGGCTGAGCGCGGCCCAGGTGGCGGCGCTGCTCAAGGCGCCTGCCCTGCAGGCCGAGGCCTTGAAAAAGCACCAGGAAGCCTTGACGCAATGGCTAGGCGCCGTGCCCTTGCCGCCGGTTTTGGGGGTGATCGAGACCCTGCCCAGCGTCAGACCCACGGCCCATCTGCATTTGCGTCCGGTGGCGGAAAGCGAGCTCGCGACGGGTGGCCTGCTGGTGGCCAATTTGCAGTTCGACTACGCCGGGCAGCGAGGCAATTGGCATGGGCAGGCTGCCACGGCCTTGGTCGAGGTGCAGGGGAAACGCCTACGCATGCCGCGCGATTTGATGGCCGAGAATGCGGCCTTCGCCGCTCTGCGCCAGCTGGGTTTGGGACCCTCTGCCATCGAACTTGGCAGTTATGGCCTAGACGGCAGGCAGTCTCAGCAGCCTTGGCTGGACTGGGCCGAGGCCGACTTCGCGCCGCTGCGCGAGGCCGGCTTTGAGCTCACTCTGGACGAGCGTCTGAACGACTGGATTTCGCGTGCCGAAGGCCTCGATGTGCAGATGCGACCCTCGGGCGGCGAGCCGGATGACGAAGAGCAGGCCGCTGCCACCTCGCCCTGGTTTGATTTGTCGCTGGGCATGGAGATTGACGGCGCACGCCACAATATTCTGCCCATGCTGCCGGCGTTGATTGCGGCCTTGGCGGGCAGCCCGCTTGACCCCGTGACCGGTGCGCCGGACATCCCGGCCCATGTCTACCTGCCCCGGCCGCCGCCGCAAACCGGCTTCATCCGCCTGCCCACCGAGGCGCTCAAGCCTTGGCTGGCGGCGCTGCTGGAGTTGGTCGGCGACTTCGGTGGCGAGAGCTTGAAGATTTCCCGACTGGACGCCTTGCGCACCGTCGCTGGCCTGGGCGAGGGCGCGGTCTGGGCTGGCCTGGGATCTTTGCGCGAGTTGGTGCAGCGCCTGAGTGGGCGCGCCGAATTGCCCGAGGTGGCCGTGCCGGCGACGGTGCGGGCCAGCCTGCGCCCTTACCAACGCCAGGGCCTGAACTGGTTGCAATTCTTGCGTGAGCATGGTCTGGCGGGCATCTTGGCCGACGATATGGGGCTGGGCAAGACGCTGCAGACCCTGAGCCATATCCAGATCGAGAAAGACGCCGGCCGGCTGACGCGGCCGGCGCTGATCATTGCGCCGGTCAGCCTGATGGGCAATTGGCGGCGCGAGAGCGAGCGCTTTTGCCCCGATTTGCGCTGCCTGGTGATCCACGGCAAAGATCGCCACGAGGTGGCAGGCAGCATGGCCGAGCACGACATCGTGATCGCGCCCTACTCGCTCTTGCAGCGCGACAAGCAACGCTGGCTGGAGGCGCAGTGGCATCTGGTCGTGCTGGATGAGGCGCAGAACATCAAGAACGCCAGCACCCATGCCGCTCAGGTAGTGGGTCAGCTGCAGACCCGCCACCGGCTCTGCCTGTCGGGCACGCCGATGGAGAACCATCTGGGCGAAATCTGGAGCCTGTTCCACTTTCTGATGCCGGGTTTTCTGGGTAGCCAAAAGCGCTTCGGCGAGCTGTTCCGCACGCCGATTGAAAAACAAGGCGATAGCGAGCGCCTGCAGCAACTGCGCGCCCGCATCACGCCCTTCATGCTGCGCCGGACCAAGGCCTTGGTGGCGACCGAGTTGCCGCCCAAGGTTGAAACGATCGAACGCGTGGAGCTGGAGGGCAAGCAGGCTGATCTGTACGAAACAATTCGCTTGGGCATGGAGAAGACGGTGCGTGAGGCGCTGTCGGCCAAGGGCCTGGCCAAGTCGCAGATCACCATCCTGGATGCGTTGCTGAAGCTGCGTCAGGTTTGCTGCGATCCGCGTTTGCTGAAGCTGGCGGCGGCGCAAAAGGTCAAGACTTCGGCCAAGCTGGAGCAGCTGATGACGCTGCTGCCGGAGATGGTGGCCGAGGGGCGGCGCATTCTGCTGTTCTCGCAGTTCACCAGCATGCTGACGCTGATCGAGGCCGAGCTGAAGAAATTCGATATCGCTTGGGTCAAGCTGACCGGCCAAAGCCAAAATCGCGAGGCCTTGATCGAGCAGTTCACCAGCGGCGCGGTGCCGGTGTTTTTAATCAGCTTGAAGGCCGGCGGCGTGGGCCTGAACCTGCCGCAGGCCGACACCGTGATCCATTACGACCCCTGGTGGAATCCAGCGGTCGAAAATCAGGCCACCGACCGCGCCCACCGGATTGGCCAGACGCACACGGTGTTTGTCTACAAGCTGGTCGCGCAGGGCACGATTGAAGAGCGCATCCTGGCCTTGCAGGAGCGCAAGGCCGCGCTGGCCGACAGCATGTATAGCGGCTCCACCGGGCGCAAACAGCCCTTGTTTACCGAAAGCGACTTGGCCGAACTCCTGAAGCCGCTGAGCCGGTCTTGAATCGGGGCGGCCGGTTGTTCGGAAGAGACGACCGTTGTTCTCCCCAGTTATCGCCGCTTGCCCGCCTTGCCAGGCCCGCCATTCGTCCGGCATAGTCAGACGGATTGACTCAACTATCGATCCGCGTCATCAAGCGGACACAATAACCTGGAGACTGGCATGTCAAAGATGATGTTGGCGACGCGTTTGCGCGTGGCAGTTATGGCGGCCGTGGCGGGCTTTGTGCTGTTGATTCTGTGGTTGGGGCAAAGAGAAGCCGCCAGTTTGATGGCGGTCAAGATGGTGACCACGGTGGAGCAGGTCAAACGCGCGGAGAAGATCGCCAGCGGCTTCCACGACAAGGCCAAGTCGGGGGCGATGAGCGAGGCGGATGCCAAAGCAGCCGCCGCCGCTGAAATCGGCAAGATCCGCTACTCGGGCAGCGAGTACATCTGGATCAATGACATGGGCCCGCGCATGGTCATGCATCCGATCAAGCCGGAGCTTGATGGCAAGGACCTGACCGGCAATAAAGACCCCAAGGGCAAGGCCTTGTTCGTTGAGTTTGTGCAGGTCGTCAAGGCCAGCGGTTCAGGCTATGTCGACTATCTCTGGGCCAAGCCAGGCTCCACCGATCCGGTGCCCAAGCGTTCCTTCGTGATGGGTTTTTCCCCTTGGGGTTGGGTGTTGGGTTCGGGTGTTTATATCGACGATGTCGAAGCGATTGCCAGTGGCGATGCGCGTTTTGGCCTGGTGGCGGTCATTCTGGTGGGCGCGCTGGCCATGTTTGCGGTGGAGGTCTTTGTGCGCAATTTGCGCCGTCGCTTGGCCGCCATGCAGGGCGTGATGCAGTCGGTCGCCGATGGTGATCTGCGCGCCAATATCGAGGTCGGTCAACGGGACGAAATCGGCCTGGTGATGGAGCAGGTGGTGGCCATGCAGGAGCGCCTGAGCGAGTTGGTGCTGGCGATTCGCGGCGCTACCGATTCCATCGGTCATGCGTCCAGCGAGGTGGCGTTGGGCAGTCAGGATCTGTCCATGCGCACCGAGCAGGCGGCGTCGAGCCTGCAGGAGACGGCCGCCTCAATGCAGGGGCTGACGGAGCAGGTCAAGCACACGGCGCAAGCCGCACGCCAAACCAATCAATTGGCCGACACGGCCGCCGATCGCGCCCGCGACGGCGCGGCGGTGATGAGCGAGGTGGTCGGCACGATGGAAGGCATCTCGGTCGCCAGCCGCAAGATTTCGGACATCATTTCCGTCATCGACGGCGTGGCTTTCCAGACCAATATCCTGGCCTTGAATGCCGCCGTGGAGGCGGCCCGCGCCGGCGAGCAAGGGCGCGGCTTTGCGGTCGTGGCCAGCGAGGTGCGCAGCCTGGCGGGCCGTTCGGCCGAGGCGGCCAAGGAGATCAAGACGCTGATCATGGACTCGGTCGAGCGCGTCAATGCCGGCACCAGCCAAGTCAGCCGGGCCGGTGCGTCAATGGATGAAATCCTCGGTGCGGTGCAGCGCGTCACCACCACCGTCAACGAGATCAGCCAGGCCAGCGCCGGGCAGTCCGACGGTATTGCGCAGATCAATCAGGCGGTCACGCAGCTGGACAGCATGACGCAGCAGAACGCCGCGCTGGTCGAAGAAACCGCGGCCGCGGCCGAGTCCTTGAAACAACAGGCGCAGGGCCTGAATGACACGGTTGCGGTGTTCAGGACCAAGCGGTGAGAGGCTGAAAAAGGGCTTGATCTGGCCCGCAATTGCCAGCTGTGAATATTCACCCGTGGCGCCGGCGCGTCAGGATTTAAGACCGGGCAGCGCTAGCCAGCGGCCCAGGCGACTGCGCAAGGCGGCAAAGTCCAGCGGCTTGGTCAGGTGCTCGTCCATGCCGGCGGCCATGCTGGCGGCGATATCGCTTTCCAGCGCATGAGCCGTCAAGGCCAAAATGGGGAAGGCCGGCAATTTGCCAGCACGCTGCAACTCACGCAGTTGGCGGGTGCATTCGAGCCCGTCCATACCGGGCATTTGAATGTCCATCAAAACCAGATCTGGCGGGCTGGCTTGGGCGGCAGCCAAGGCTTCGAGGCCGTTTTTGGCGAGGCGAGTGCGCAGGCCCATCACGGCCAGGAACTCCAGTGCCACCACTTGGTTGATTTGATTGTCTTCAACCAGCAGCACCACCGGCGGCTCCATATTCGCGAGCAGCTTGGCGCTATCGCTGTCGCTGTCCGGGGCGGTGGCATCGCCTGAATTCCGAGCGGACATGCGCAACCAGTTGGCCGCGACGGCGCTCTTGAAACTGATTGTTTCCATCTTCCCTCCCTCCCTCTCTGTGCAGGCTGCTTGCCTTTGGCGCTCTTTGTGGCGCCTGGTTCTCTGATGCCCAATGCCGGGCCTTGAATTTTGAACTGACTTGGCGCTGGTCGGCATTGTTGCCTTGGAATGACTGTCTCGCAATGGGACGTTTCGGACATCTGCGTCCGAGGCCTGCCCCCCCCGAAATCGGGGGCTTGACCCGCCTGCATCCTTGTCAATCGACTTTGAACTTGCCCGGGCGCGAGTATTTCTTGCGCATCAAGGGCCTACTGACAGGTTTGGGCGACAAGGCTTCCTAGAATGTCCGCTCCCAGCGCAGCAGCAGGCAACACCCCATGTCAGAAGGCACCATCCGCATCCGCGGCGCCCGTCAACACAATCTGAAGAACCTCGATCTGGATCTGCACACGGGGGAGTTGACCGTCGTCACCGGCCCCAGCGGCTCGGGCAAATCCAGTCTGGTCTTTGACACCCTTTATGCCGAGGGGCAGCGCCGCTATGTCGAGACCTTCTCGGCCTATGCGCGCCAGTTCCTCGACCGTATGGACAGACCGGCGGTCGACCGGGTCGACGGCGTGCCGCCGGCGATCGCGATCGACCAGACCAACCCGGTGCGCACCTCACGCTCCACGGTCGGCACGATGACCGAGCTGAACGATCACCTCAAGCTGCTGTTTGCCCGCGCGGCCGAGCTGTTCGACAAGAAAACCGCGCAGCCGGTGCGTCATGACACGGCGCAGACGGTCTATCTGGAGCTGCTTGAACGTACGCGCATTTTGGATCCAAGAATCGTCTTGACCTTTCCGGTCGAGTTGCCGGCAACGACCAGCTCGGACGAGGTCACGCAGTGGCTGTCGGCCAGCGGTTTCACCAAGGTGCAGGCCGAGCGTGAGGTGGCCTCCATCACGGGCCCGCGCAAGCTGCTCGACGTGGTGGCGGACAGGTTCCGTTTGCAAGGCACCGACAAGCAGCGGGCGATGGAGGCGATCGAGTTGTGCCTGAAGCGCGGCAGCGGGCGTATGAATGTGTATGTGCTGCCGGCAGAAGAAGGTGTAGACGCCGAACTTTGGCGTTACTCCACCGGCCTGCATTGCCCGGAAAGTGATCTGCGCTATCAGGAGCCGCAGCCGCCGCTGTTCTCCTTCAACTCGGCGATGGGTGCTTGCGAGACCTGCCGGGGCTTCGGGCGAGTGATCGGGGTTGACCTAGGCCTGGTGATCCCGGACGGCAAGAAGACGCTGCGCAATGGCGCGATCAAGACGCTGTCGACGCCGGCCTGGAAAGACAGCCAGGACGACCTGCTCAAGTACGCCGCCGACGCCGGCATCCCGCGCGACACCTCCTGGAATCAGCTCTCGTCGGCGCAACAAGACTGGGTCATCAACGGCTCGCCGAACTGGACCGGCAACTGGAGCAAGCAGTGGTACGGCGTCAAGCGCTTCTTCGAGTATCTGGAGAGCAAGGCCTACAAGATGCATATCCGTGTGCTCTTGTCCAAGTACCGCAGCTACACCACCTGCGGCACTTGCGACGGCGCACGGCTGAAGACCGAATCGCTGCTCTGGCGCGTTGGCAGCAAGGAACTGGCCGACTCTCTGTTGCCGCCGACAAAGCGCTTGATGCCCAAAGGCGTGGACTGGACCCGCGAACAACTGGAGGCCTTGCCGGGACTGGCCCTGCACGACCTGATGCAGCTGCCTATCCACCGGCTGCGCAGCTTCCTCGATCAGTTGCAGCTGCCCAGCACGCTCTTGGATGACGCGCTGAAGCTGCTGCTGGAGGAGATCCGCAACCGGCTCAAATACCTCTGCGATGTCGGCATCGGGTATTTGACGCTGGACCGCCAGAGCCGCACGCTCAGCGGCGGCGAGGTGCAGCGCATCAACCTGACGACGGCGCTCGGCACCTCGCTGGTCAACACCCTGTTTGTGCTGGACGAGCCCAGCATCGGCCTGCACCCGCGCGATATGGGCCGCATCGTGCAGGCGATGCAGCGCCTGCGCGACGCCGGCAACACCTTGGTCGTCGTCGAGCATGACCCGGCGGTGATGCTGGCGGCCGACCGTCTGATCGATATGGGGCCGGGGCCGGGTGAGCGCGGCGGTCAGATCGTTTTCGACGGTACGCCCGAGAGCATCCGTGCCGCCGACACCTTGACCGGCGCCTATATGGGCGCGCGCAAGCTGGTCGGCATGGGGGTGAAGCGCCCGGTCGAAGCCAGCACGCCCAAGTTGATCATTGAAGGCGTGCGTGAGCACAATCTGCGCAATCTGACCATCGAGTTCCCGCTGCAGCGCATGGTGGTCGTGACCGGCGTGTCCGGCTCGGGCAAGAGCACGCTGATGCAAGACGTTCTGTATCCGGCCTTGGCGCGCCATTTTGGCCAGCAGACCGAGACACCGGGCCAGCATGAGTCCCTGCTCGGCGCCGACTGGTTGGCCGATGCGGTGTTCGTTGACCAGTCGCCGATCGGCAAGACCGCGCGCTCGAATCCGGCCTCCTATGTCGGCGCGTTTGACGAGCTGCGCAAGCTGTTTGCGGCCGCGCCGATGTCGGCCGAGCGCAGCTATACGGCCGGCATGTTCAGCTTCAATGCCGGCGACGGCCGTTGCGCGACCTGCGGCGGCTCGGGCTTCGAGCATGTCGAGATGCAGTTCTTGTCCGACGTCTATCTGCGCTGCCCCGATTGCGATGGCCGGCGCTACCGGGCCGAGATGCTGGACGTTAAGCTCGAAAGAGCCGAGCGCAGCATGAGTGTGGCCGACGTGCTTGAATTGACCGTTAGCGAAGCGGTGCGCCTGTTCAGCAGCGACCGCGAAGTGCTCGCCAAGCTGCAGCCCATCGTCGATGTGGGGCTGGAATATGTGAAGCTGGGCCAGCCGGTGCCGACGCTGTCGGGCGGCGAGGCGCAGCGGCTGAAGCTGGCCGGCTTCTTGGCCGAAGCGGCCAGCAAGCCGCGCCAGGCGCTGGCCAAAAAAGGCACGCTCTTCATGTTCGACGAGCCGACCACCGGCTTGCACTTTGATGACATCGCCAAGCTGATGCGGGCGATGCGCAAGTTGCTGACCATCGGCCATTCGCTGATCCTGATCGAGCACAACCTCGACGTGATCCGCGCGGCCGATTGGCTGATCGACCTCGGCCCCGAGGGCGGCGAGGGCGGCGGTGAGCTGGTCTGCGTCGGCACGCCCGAGCAGGTCAAGGAGCACCTTACATCGCATACCGCGCTGGCGCTGCGCGAGTACTCGGCCCATATGGACAGGCCGGCGGTCGCCATCGAGCACAAGGTCGAAGAGGGCATGCCGCTGCAGAGCTTGATTCGAGCCCGCCGCGCCCGCGCCAAGGGTGAGGAGGCGATCCAGATCGTCAATGCGCGTGAGCACAATCTGCAGTCGGTCAATGTGTCGATACCGCGCGGCAAATTCAATGTGATCACCGGCGTGTCGGGCTCGGGCAAGTCAACGCTGGCCTTCGACATTCTGTTCAACGAGGGGCAGCGCCGCTATCTGGAGTCGTTGAATGCCTATGCGCGCTCCATCGTGCAGCCGGCCGGCCGGCCCGAGGTCGATGCGGTCTGGGGCATTCCGCCGACGGTCGCCATCGAGCAGCGCCTTAGCCGCGGCGGGCGCAAGAGCACGGTGGCCACCACCACCGAGGTCTGGCATTTTCTGCGCCTGCTGTATGTGAAGTTAGGCGTCCAGCATTGCATGCATGACGGCACGCCGGTGCGGCCGCAAAGCGTCGAGTCGATTGCGGCGCAACTGCTGCGCGATCACAAGGGTCAGCATGTCGGCCTCTTGGCGCCGCTGGTGATGAATCGCAAGGGTCTCTACACCGACCTGGCCAAATGGGCGAAGACGCGCGGCTACACGCATCTGCGCGTGGACGGCGAGTTCATCGCCACCGCGCCCTGGCCGCGCCTGGATCGCTTCAAGGAACACACGCTGGAGTTGCCGGTTGGTGATCTTGTCATCTCGGCCGACAAGGAAGCCGAGCTGCGCGAGATCTTGGCCAAGGCGCTGGACCTGGGCAAGGGCGTGCTGCATCTGCTGACGCCGCTGGACGGCCTGCACAAGGCAATCGCCGAGGCGCATTCGACGCTGGGTATTGGCACGGTCAAGGTCTTCAGCACCAAGCGCGCCTGCCCGACCTGCGGCACCAGCTATGCGGAGCTGGATCCGCGCATGTTCAGCTACAACAGCAAGCATGGCTGGTGCACGGGCTGCGTGGGCACGGGTCTGGCCTTGACGCGTGAGCAGCGCAAGGCGCTGGATGATTCCATTCAGGACGACAAGGGCGGCCGCGAGCAGAGCTTTGCCGGCCAAGAGGTCGAGATCGAAGGCCTGGCCGACCAGCCCTGCGGCGAATGCCACGGTGCGCGGCTCAACCCCTCGGCGCGGGCGGTGACCTTTGAGGAGCAGGCCATCAGCACGGTGGCGTCCTGGAGCGTCAAGGACGCGCGCATCTGGGTCGATGGTTTGACGCTGTTGGGGCGTGACGCCGAGATCGCACGGGATGTGGTCAGCGAGATCAAGGGTCGGCTGGAGTTTCTTGAAGAAGTTGGCCTCGGCTATCTGACGCTGGACCGCGCCGCACCGACGCTGTCGGGCGGCGAGGCGCAGCGCATCCGCCTGGCCGCGCAGTTAGGCTCCAACCTGCAAGGCGTTTGCTATGTCTTGGATGAGCCGACGATTGGCCTGCACCCGCGAGATAACCAGATTCTGTTGAAGGCGCTCGGGCGCTTGAGCGATCTGGGCAACACGCTGGTCGTGGTCGAACATGACGAGGACACGATACGCCGCGCCGACCACATCATCGACATCGGCCCCGGCGCCGGCAAGCGCGGCGGTCATGTGGTGGCTCAAGGGTCGGCGGCCGATCTGGCGTTGCAGCCGGACTCCGTCACCGGGCGCTTTCTGTCCAAGCCGCTGATCCACCCTTTGCAGCCGCGCCGCGAGATGCTGGCCGATGCGCCGCGCTTGCGCGTGCTGGATGCGACGCTGCACAATCTGCAGCATGTGACGCTGGATGTGCCGCTGCACCGCCTGGTCGCGGTGACCGGCGTGTCGGGCTCGGGCAAGTCGACCCTGGCCCGCGATGTGTTGCTGGCGAACATGGCGCAGGCCGTGCCGTTGCGCAAGGCACCGGCACATTGGATCGGTTGCGCCGGCATTGAGGGTCATGAGTTGGTCGACCGGGTCTTGGAAGTTGATCAGACGCCGATCGGCAAGACGCCGCGCAGCTGCCCTGCGACTTACATCGGCTTCTGGGACGCGATCCGCAAGCTCTTTGCCGACACCTTGGAGAGCCGCGCGCGCGGCTACGCAGCGAATCGCTTCAGCTTCAATACCGGCGAAGGTCGCTGCCCCGGCTGCGAGGGTCAGGGCATGCGCACCATCGAGATGAGCTTTTTGCCCGATGTCAAAGTGCTTTGCGACCAATGCCACGGCCAGCGCTTCAACCCGGAGACCTTGGGCGTTAGCTGGCGGGGCAAGAGCATTGGCGATGTGTTGGCGATGGAGGTCGATGAGGCCGCGCCCTTCTTCGCCGCGATGCCGGCGATTGGCCATCCGCTCAAGTTGATGCAAGACGTGGGTCTGGGTTATCTGACCCTGGGTCAACCGTCGCCGACGCTGTCCGGCGGCGAGGCGCAGCGGATGAAGCTGGTCAGCGAGTTGGTCAAGGTGCGTGACGAGGTCGGGCGGCGCGGCCAGAAGGCACCGCACACGCTCTACGTCTTGGACGAGCCGACGGTGGGCCTGCATATGGCCGATGTCGAGCGCCTGATCCGCGTGCTGCACCGGCTGGTGGCGGGCGGGCATTCGGTCGTCGTGATCGAGCATGACCTCGACGTGATCGCCGAAGCCGACTGGGTCATCGACCTGGGCCCTGACGGCGGCACGGCCGGTGGCGGGGTGGTGGTGGAGGGGACGCCCGAAGCGGTGGTGGCAGCGGGCTCGCACACGGGGGTGGCCTTGCGGCCGGTGCTGGCCCGAGGCGCATGAAGTTCGCGTTATGCCAGGCTAGCCTCGGCAGACTGCCGCTCATCCGCACTGTGCTGCCTTCGAGAAGCGCTTGATGGGTCTAATTGGCCGATCAATCCGATTCGCGCTGGCCAGTCGTCGCGGCACCGGTCAGCAAAAAATGGGTGAGCGCCAAACGGCGGCAGGGTGCCCGTTGCTGTCGCCCATCTGGGCATACCCAGTCATTGCACTTTGACGCTAGGAGTCTGCGCGGCAGAAGGATCGGCGGCTGCGAACCGACCGCAGCCGTCCATTCGGCACCGTCTTTTTGCCCCATAGCCGGGCTATGGGGCTGCAAATCCGGCACCAACTGTCCTGGCTGGGGTCGATTCTCGCTATCGCCGCCTTCTGCCGCGCAGACTCCTAGCTCCAAGCGAGGTGTTTCATCGCGAGTAGTCATTGCGCTCCTCTGTCACGGTGGATAGGTATTCGATGAATTCAAACTGCAGGCTGTCGGCTTCAATGAAGTAAGCACTCTTGCGGTGCGGGTGTGAAGCGCCCAGGTGGTCCACCTGGTAGCCCGCGGCCGCTAGGCGCTCGATGACTGCGCTGAGTGAGGGCACGACCAAACCGATGTGTTTGACGCCGACCTGTGATTCCTTCCAATTGAGGCCATCGCCTTCCCCGCCACTTTGCAGGGCGATGTAGCTGCTCGGCGTGCCAATATGTAGCCAGTCAACTTCGTTCCCGAACCAGTTCATCTTTGAGCGCGCGCGAATGCGCCAATTGGGCATGGCGGCAAGCAGGAATTCGGCCGTGGCATCTAAATTTTTGACCGTGACGTTGACATGTTCCAGGTATTCCTCGGACATGGTTTGGACTTTCGCGCGCATGGCGTTGATGTTTATGGAAAGCGGGTTACGTGCAGGCTGAGTGCCTGGGGGAGAAGGGCTGCTGGCCTGCGTCAGCGGCAGCGCCGGCGGCGATTTACGCACCGGCATTCGCCTCATCGAGCTTGGGTCGCCTGTAGGCCATGCCTACAGAGCGCGGCGCCGTGTTGACGAAGCCAAATTGGGCATACAGTTCTTGCGCCCGGCCATCCGCAATCAGGCTGACATAGCCGCTCAAGGGGACCTGGGTTTCGATGTATTTCCGGATCTCGGTCATGATGAGTTTGCCCAGGCCGCGCCCCTGATGTTGCTTCAATACTGCGATATCTACGACCTGAAAGAAGCAGCCCCCGTCGCCGATTACCCTGCCCATGCCGACCGGCTGTGCCCCATGGAAAATCTGCACAGCAAAAAGCGTGTTGGGAAGACCGCGTTCGGCGGCTTCGTCGGTCTTGCCGCTGAGTCCAGACCCTAGGCGCAGCGCCTGGTAGGTCTGAACTGAGGGCGTTTCATGTACAGCAAGGTAATCAATCGGCAGATTCATGGCAGTTCGAGTCAGGAGTTAGCCCGCATGGCTGGTGATAGTTGCGCAAAGTAGGAGGCGCCAGCTGAAGCCTGCGGGGGATGTAAGGAGGGTGCACGCACCTGTGGTGCGCAGCGCATCGAAGGATGCAAAGCCTGGTGGGCATCAATCACCGCTTTGGCCGCCCGGTCTTGAGGCGCCTGGGTTCCGGGTGGTTCTCGCATGGGCATGAAAGTTTTCTTTGGCATGCGGCCATGATGTAAGTTCAAGTTAACTTGAAGTCAAGAGCTATTTTTCAAGGTTGTTAAAGTGCCCTAACCCTTGCGGTCCCGCTCGCTCAGTGCCGCAGCAGCGGCGAGCATCCTGTGTTGGCGCCGAACCAAGGTTTAGCCACCGCGCCGACATTTGAATGAGCCCGTTTGGGTGATCGGCCCGGTAGGTCATTGGAG
Organism: Roseateles oligotrophus; assembly: GCF_025717515.1. Classification (GTDB taxonomy): domain Bacteria; phylum Pseudomonadota; class Gammaproteobacteria; order Burkholderiales; family Burkholderiaceae_C; genus Paucibacter_A; species Paucibacter_A oligotrophus. The sequence continues at coordinate 216,078 of NZ_JAJIRN010000004.1, read as the reverse complement.
TCAGCCCGAGGCCTCCAACACCGCCGCGTGCCACCAACCGTTCTCATGGCTACGGCGATGTTGGGGTTCACGGTGTTCACCGCCAACCTATCTATCTATCTATCTATCTATCTATCTATCTATCTATGACGATTCATGGCCGGTTTGTGAGCGTACCAAATGAAGGCAATTGACCGCTTCGGGCACCCTGTCGCCGCCACTTTGCGCACTCGAATGAAAGGAACTGGCCTGGACCGTGAGGCTGCAACATCGCCAGTAGGCCGCCAACGAACAAAACGGTTGGCGAATCGAATGTCAGCTACGCGGCGCTTGTCCGAACTGTCGGCCTGGCGCAGGCCAGGGCATTTCGGAGGCAATGACTCCGTGGCAACTGCGTGCCCATTGCTGGAGTTAACCTGCAGCCGCCAGAGGCGTCGAAAGCTGGCGGGGCCCTTCATAATCAAGACCTGCCCCCCGCTTGTTTGAGACGCCTACCTTTCATCATGGATAAATTCTTGCTGCAGCAGTGGGTGCTGGAACGGCTTGCCGAAGACCTGCTGCAAGCCGAACAGGCAGCGCGGGCCGCCCATGAAACGGCGACTCACGAAGAAAACATCGCCGAAAACAAGTACGACACATTGGGGCTCGAAGCCGCCTACCTGGCCACCGGCCAAGCTCGGCGCGCCGAAGCCATCCGCCAGGCCATAGTCAAATGGCGCCAATTTCACCCTTGCCCCTACGACGCCAGCAAAGGTATACGGCTCGGGGCGCTGGTCTGCCTGGTCGATGCCGACGACAAGCAGCAACAGCTCTTTCTCGGCCCGGATGGAGGCAGCATGAAGTTGCTCAACGGCGCTCAGCTCGTTCAGGTCATCAGCACCGAAGCCCCGTTGGGCAGGGCCATGCTGGGCAAATGCGAGGGTGATGAGGTGTCGATACAGGTCGCAGCAATCCGACAGCAGTTTGAGGTACTGCGGGTTCTTTGAGCCGCAAGCAAGTTCAAGCCGAACAGATCAGAAATTGATCGCCCCGATCCCTTCATGAATCTGCCTATGACAAGACCTTTGATCGGTAGCTCAACTCGACCACTGCCCCGTCATCTGGCTGTTATCGGCGCTGCCGGTGGTCTAGGGCAAGGAATACTCAAGGTGTGTCGAGAAGCCGGCATCAATTTCACTGCCATCGTCCGTTCTCGGCCGGAACGCATAAGCAACGTGCCGGATGGATCTCGAGTGCTTGTTATCGTGTCTCTGGGCGACCGAGACGCTCCCAAGAACGCGCCGCGCTGCTCTCAGCGAACATGGTCACGATCGAGGCTTCAATGCTGGCTGCACGCGTCGACCGCATCGTCATCGTCAACACCTTGGACACTTCGGGGTGGAGGGCCAGTTCGAATCGGAATATGCCTGATGCGAACCGTCTTGGTGCGAGTTGCTTGATGAAGGATTGGGCTGCGCCTAACGCTCCATCTCTAGTGGCAAAATCCTGCTGCAGCAATGGGCCTCGGCGCCTGCCCGGGCCTCCTTGTGCTGGCTTGAATCCATACCGATCAACCCCCCCCCACTCTTGGCGAGGAGCCCTGTGATGAAACGAGGAAGCCCGATGAAAACGTCCGCACTGATGGCGGCCATCGTCGCCATCGCCGCGCCAGCGATGGCGGCCCAGCAGATCGCCCCAACGGCGGCCGACAGCATCTGGTCGGGCGGCACCATCCTCACCATGAACGACAAGGCGATGCGCGTCGAGGCGGTCGCTGTGGCCGACGGCAAGATCATGGCCGTGGGCAAGAACCGCGATGTGATGAAGCTGAAGGGCCCGAATACCCGGCTCGTCGATCTCAAGGGTCAAACCCTCATTCCCGGCTTTTTCGACGCGCATGGTCATATCGTCATCGGTGGCTTGCAGGCGCTTTCGGCCAACTTGCTGGCGCCGCCCGACGGTGAGGTCAATGACATCGCCTCACTGCAGCTGACGCTGCGTGACTGGGTCCAGAAGAATGCGGCTGCGGTCGAGAAGACCCAACTCATCATCGGTTTTGGCTACGACAACGCACAGCTCAAAGAACTTCGCCATCCCAGCAAAGAGGAACTGGACGAAGTCTCTAAAGACATTCCCATCCTGATCGTCCACCAGTCCGGGCATCTGGCCACCGTCAATTCAGCCATGTTGAAGGAACTGGGCTACGACGCCAACAGCAAGGACCCGGCCGGCGGCGTCATCCAGCGCAAGCCCGGCAGCACCGAGCCCAATGGCACGCTGGAGGAAACCGCGTTTTTCAATGGCGCGCCGTTGGTGCTTGGCCGCGTCGGGCCGGAAGGCATGAAGACCTTCGCGCGCGAGGGTGCCAAGCTGTGGGCGCGCTTTGGCTACACCACGGCCGAGGAGGGCAGGTCCACGCCGCAGGTCGTCGCCGTGATGAAGCAGGTCGCGGCCGAGGGTGGTTTCGACAATGACGTCAACACCTACACCGATGTGCTGGTGGACCGCGCCTTCATCAAGGCGAACCAGAGCGGCACCTACACCAATCGCTTCCGCGTCGCGGGGGCCAAGCTCACGATTGACGGCAGCCCGCAAGGGTTCACCGCCTGGCGCGACCAGCCCTACTACAAGCCGGTCGGCAACTATCCCGTCGGTTACTCCGGTTATGCCGCTGCCTCCGCCGAGGATGTGCTGGGCTCCGTGCAATGGGCGGCCGAGAACGGCATCCAGATCATCACCCACTCCAACGGCGAGCGCGCCTCAGATCTGTTGATCTCGGCCCACCGGGCCGCACAGGCGCGTTTTCCCCAGGCTAAGGCCTTGCGCAATGTGCTGATCCACGGTCAGTTCCTGCGCGAAGACCAGTTCGACAGTTTCAAGTCGCTCGGCGTCATCCCCTCGCTATTCCCGATGCATACTTTTTACTGGGGTGACTGGCATCTCGACCACACCGTCGGCCCACAGGCGGGCTTGAATATCTCGCCCACCGGCTGGGCGCGCAAGCGCGGCATGATCTTCTCCAGCCACCATGATGCACCGGTGGCCTTCCCGGACTCGATGCGGGTGCTGGACGCGACCGTCACCCGCCGCGCGCGCGGATCGGGTCGCATCGTTGGTGCAGAGCATCGCGTGGACGTCATCACCGCCTTGAAGGCGATGACGATCTGGCCGGCTTTCCATCACTTCGAAGAAAAGACCAAGGGCAGCCTGGAGGTCGGCAAGCTGGCCGACTTTGCCGTCCTGTCGAAAGACCCGACGGTGGTCAAACCGACCACGATTGCCAATATCAAGGTCACCGAGACGATCAAGGAAGGCAAGACCATCTTCCGGCTTGAGCCCGGTGCGCGGACCGCCGCCGCTGCGCCCGACATCACGCCCTTGCTGACCGCGTTCGGCGGGCATGGCGCCGAGCCCGGCGAGGCCTGTGCCCATGATGCAATGTTCCGCTTGACCGCCGTGATGGCGGGCGGTCAAGTGGGGCGCTGAGGCGGCCCGCTATGCCTGTTGGGACTCAAGTCTTGATTGCGTATTCGAGGCTTGACCCGATAGGGCGGGCATTAAATCGGTGTCGTGGTTCTTGCTTGGCGCTTCGGTCGTGCGCTCCAGCTCGGCTAGCCGCTTTGTCTGATCGTTATGGGGGCCGAGACTGACATGGACATGCATTTTTAAGTGAAAGCGTAGGGCAGGCCTCGGCGGCCGACCCGCGCTTGCAGGGCCGTTCTTGTTGTGTCGCCTGTTAGCGTCCAGGCGGGTCAGGAACGGCGAGACGGAGATGGCTAAACAAGAGCCTGATCGATCCATCCTAGCCCTTCGGTTGGAAAGAGCTTTTTAGCCAGGATGAAGGGGATCGACCGGATTATTGGGCTCAAGGATTGATGCGCCGATCTGAAAACATGGCCCCAGCGTCCCAGTTCAAACCAATTTTCTGATCGCTGCCGTCGGCCCTTAGCCTCTAACTCGGTTGGCGGTATTTTGTAGGTAAGTAGGCACAAGTTGGCTCGCCCGGATAGACAAAAGCCGTGCCGCTGGCATAGTGAGCGCAGCAGGTTTACGGTAGTTCGAGTTTTTTCAAGACAACGTTGTCGTTAATATTGCCTGAGCGGGCCAGCGACGGTCGTCGGCCCGCACCCCTCGCGACTGGAAGTTTCATGGCATTCGACATCATCGGCAACGTTACCGCCATCGCAGGCGACATATTCGCCAAGCATGGCCCGGCCGTCCCTGCGGCGGCGCAAAGCTACTCCCCTGGCGACTTCAGCGTCCGTTTCTTTTTGCAACTGGCGGTGATCATGTTGGCCTGCCGCGTTGTCGGCTGGCTCGGGCGAAAGTTCCTCGGCCAACCCCAGGTGGTCGGCGAGATGATTGCGGGCGTGGTCCTCGGCCCCTCCTTGCTGGGCCTGTTCTTTCCTGAGCTTCAGGCCGTGATCTTCCCCAAGGAGATGAAGAACGTCCTCTACACGGGGGCACAGCTTGGGGTCGGCCTGTATATGTTTCTGGTCGGCACGACCTTGCGGCTGGATCATTTTCAGACCAAGGCGCGCAGCGCCATCGGCGTGTCGATTGCCGGCATTGCGGCGCCGTTCTTCATTGCCGTGCTGATCACGCCATTTCTGCTCGACGTTCCGGGGCTGTTTGCCGAGGGCATTTCGAAGGCTAATGCGACCTTGTTCATGGGGGCTTGCATCGCGCTGACCGCCTTCCCGATGTTGGCCCGCATCATCAATGAGCGCGGCCTGGCCAATACCTCCTTGGGCACCTTGACATTGACGGCCGGCGCCTTCGATGACGCCGTCTCCTGGTGTGTGTTGGCGCTGGTGCTGGCGGCATTCGGTGCTGGGCCGGGTGTGGCCGTGCTGGCCATCGGCGGGGGGCTGATCTACAGCAGTTTCATCCTGCTGTTCGGCCGCAAGCTGCTGATGCCGCTCGGCAAGATGGTCGAGCGCGAAGGCGAGATGAGCACGACCGTGCTTGGCATCACGCTGATCCTGTTTTGCCTGTCGGCCTTCATCATGGACGCTGTTGGCATCCATGCGATCTTTGGCGGCTTCATCTTGGGGGCGGTGATGCCGCGTGGCCTGTTTGCAGCCGAGTTGAAGAAGAAGGTGGAGCCGCTCGCCGTGGTGCTGCTGCTGCCGATGTTCTTCACCTATTCCGGCCTCAATACCCGGCTTGACATGATCAATTCCTTCGAGCTGTTGCTGATCGCGATGGGTATTTTGCTGGCTTCGGTGCTGGCCAAGTTTGGTGCTTGCTACCTGGCCGCGCGCATGGCGGGCGAAGACAATCGCACCGCTTTAGGCATTGGCGCGCTGATGAATTCGCGTGGCCTGATGGAGCTGATCATCATCAATATCGGCCTGCAAAAAGGCATCATCGGGCCGGCCTTGTTCTCGATGCTGGTGCTGATGGCGGTGGTGACGACGATGATGGCCAGCCCGCTGTTCGAGCTGTTCTATGGTCGCAAGGCGCGCGAGTCGGGGGAGTTGGACGCCATTTCTGCAGGGCGCCCCGTCGGCGAAGCTGCCAGTAATTTGGCTTGAACGATAGCCAGGCCGCCTGGCTGCACCGGCATTGACGGGGATTGCCTCAATGGGGCTTGCGCGGCTCGTCTTTGTTGAAGCTCTTGGGCCGATAGACATTGCCGTCCCATTCGCCTTCGGGCTTGGCGGTCGTTTTGGCGCGGCGGATCAAGGCGTCGGCCTGCGTGGCCGCTGAGTTTTTGAAGCGTCGGCTGCGCAGCCAGCTGCTCAAGCGCTGGCCCGCGTCACGCAGAGCCCAAGAGGCCTGGCGCAGCTGCGCGTCCATTCGCTGACGCTGACGCGGGCTCAGGCACATGCGAATCGCTAAGACGATACAAGTCAAAAGGCCTGCGGTGGCCATTACGGTGCTGAAGTTCATGACTGCAGTTTGCCTCAGTTGCCTGAGATGAGGGAGTTGCAGCCTCAAGCGCCGGGGCGGCCTTTTAGAATGCCGGCTGCCCTGACCCTGGGCGAGCCTGGAGAATGTGGTTTGTTGACCCTCGAAACCCCCAAGAATTCCAAAATAGGCAGCGCTGCAAGCAGTGCTTGCTTGCTGGCCGCGCTGTTGAGCGCCATGACGTTTTCGGTGTTGGCGCAAACACCCGCGCAGACTTCCACGGTCTTGAGTCTGGAAAAAGTCTTCCGTGCCGAGCCCTATCGCGGCGAGAACGCCAAAGAGGCCAAGTTCAGTCGCAGCGGCCGCTATCTGGCCTATTTGTGGAACCCGTTCGGCGAGCCGGGGAGTGACCTCTATGTGCATGACAGCAAGACTGGCAAGACCCAGCGCCTGACATCGCCCGCGCTGATGGCCGCCTTTGATGCGCCAGAAGACATCGAGCGCTTCGATAAAAAGCTCAAGCAAAAGCGCAGTGAAAGCGCCGAGCGACAGGCCAAGGAAGAGGCGCAAGCCGCCTATTTGCAAGGGGCCAGCGTCGATTTGGGCCAATGGGAGGCGGCCGCAATCGAGCAGGTGAAGCAGGACTACGCCGCCAAAAAAACGCGTGACGATGCTCAAAAGGCGGCCGAAAAGGCCGAGGCAGAGGCCGAGAAGCGCGCGGCCGAGGCGCTGGAAGCCAAGCGGTCCGGCAAGCCTGTCGCCGTTGCGGTGGCCGCATCCGCCGCTGCTCCGGCCGACAAGCCGGAGAAGGACAAGGAGTTGTGGGAGTGGCGCGATGAGCTGAAGAAAAAGCAGACCAAGGACAAGCTCAAGCCCACCGACCTTTACCCCGGTGCGACGCAAATCGTCTGGGCTAATCAAAAGGATGAGCTGATCTTTGCCTACCGCGGCGGGCTGTTCCGCTGGGTCGCCGGCGACAGCAAGATTGCGCCGCTGCAATCGACCGCGCGCGCGCTGCGCATGCTTGCCTATGCCGCCGATGATCAGGCTTATGTCTATATGGACGACAAGCGCGTGTTGCGCGCCCGCTTTGCCGCCGGTGGCGTGCAGGTGCTCAACCGAGAGCTGATCCACCCGGACGATGCGGAGAAGAAATACCAGGTCGAGTCGACCACCATCAGCGAAGACGGCCGTTGGATGGCCTTGGTCGGACGCGCACCGTTAAAGCCGGCCGAAGATGGCAAGCCGGCAGCGGAGCCGACCGGACGCAAGGTAGAAATCATGAATTACGCGGAGCGTTTCGCCAGCGCCAAAAAGGTCGACCGCGAGGTCTCGGACGACAAGCGGACGAACAAGCCCTTGGCGATCTATATCCGCAAGGTGCCCGGCCTGGAGGGCGCGCCGGCCAAGCAGCCGGCTCCGGTTTTCACCCATGGCGGCGGTGACAGCTGGTTCGAGCTGAGCCCGATTGCCTGGGCCCGCGACGGCAGCCGCTACGCCTTCACGACCTGGGAACGCGAGAAGGAATTGCTGCGCGTCTATCTTGGCGGTGCCGATGAAAATGCCAAGCCCGAGATGGTGCTGGAGCGTCGCGGCGATGTTGGCCACGAGGTCGTCAATGTGATCCAGCCGCAGTTCACGCCCGATGGCAAGACCTTGGTCTTGACCCTGGATGAAGCGGGTTTCCGCCAGCCCTATGGTTGGGACATCGCGACCCGCACGCTGCGCCCCTTGCTGGAGAATGGCAAGGGCGAGTTCGAGGCGCATCAGGTGCTGGGCTTCACGCCCGACAGCAAGGCGATGTTTGTCGTCGCCAACAAGGGCGATTTGGCGGCGATGAATCTGTTCCGCGCCAACTTGGCCGACGGTGCGATGCAGGCGCTGGGCGCTGCGGCCGACTATCACCGCAACGCGGTGGTCTCGCATGACGGCCAATGGCTGGCGGCGAATGCCGGCCACTGGGCGGCGCGGCCGGAGCTGAAGCTGATAGCGGCAGGCAAGGCCGACGCGAAGGTCTTGACCGACAGCCATGACAAGGCCTGGGCCAAGGTGGACATGCTTCGCCCCGAGCGCTTCTCGTTCAAGAATCGCCATGGTGACAGCATCCCGGCCTATGTGTTCAAGCCGAGCGGCTGGACGGCTGCCGACAAGCGCCCGGCCGTTGTCTATATCTATGGCGGCCCGCTGAACGACCGCCATTCGGTTGAGGCCGACAGCTTCCAGCCCAGCGCCTATGTGTTCGCCATGTATATGGCGGCCAAGCATGGCTATGTGATGGTAACGATCGATTCACGCGGACATTCAAACTACGGGCGCCGCTTCTCGGACGCGAATTGGGAGAACCCCGGGCTACCGCAGACAGAAGATCTGGAAGACCTGTTCAAACACATGACGGCCAATTTCGGCATCGACCCGGCGCGTGTGGGCTTGAACGGCTGGAGTTTCGGTGGTTTCCAGACGCAGTACACGATGTTCAATAGGCCCGGTCTGTTCGCCGCCGGCATCGCCGGCGCGGGCCCGACCGAATGGGAAAACTACAACAGCTGGTACAGCGGCCGCACCATCGGCAAGGCCGATAGAGCCAAGCCGAATCTGCGCAAATACTCGCTGCTGCCTATGGCTAAGGGGCTCAGGAAACCGCTGCTGCTGGTGCACGGGATGCTGGACCCTAACGTTCTGTACCAAGACACGGTGAATGTCTATCGGGCGCTGCTGGAATCGGGCAAGGAGGGTCTGGTTGATCTGTTCCTCGACCCGGATGGCGAGCATGGCATGGGCGGCGCGGTCAAGACCGTCGGCTGGCATCGCAAGTACGAGGCCTTCTGGCTGCAGCATCTGGGGCGCGTGACGCCTTAACTAAGTATTCACGCGGTTCATTTTTACGACCGAAGCCCGATCAACTATCGGGCTTTTTTCTGCTTGACCGCCAAGCCGCTCAGCAACGAAGATCCAGCTTGGCCGAACAGCGGACCTTGCGGTCGGCTCTATTCCAGCCCGCAAACCGTTTGCGCCTTGTGATGCAATCTTCAGGGGAATGTAAACATGAGAAGTACACAATTTTCTATGAGCGCCGGTTTGGCGATCTTGGCGCTAACGGCCATACCGGACGCGCAGGCGCTGAGCTATCAACTGACCGAGTTACCTACCTTGGGGCAAGCCGGCGCGGCCCATGCCAGCAGCCAGGCATTTGGCATCAATGCTGCCGGGCAGGTGGTCGGCGTCAGCAATACCGGCGGGCCCACGCCGCATGAATTTGGTTTCGTCTGGGCGGCCGGCAGCATGACGGCCTTGCCCTCCTTGGATGTCAATGGCGTCTATGGCAGCATTGCTTATGGCATCAATGCCGCCGGTACCGTCGTTGGATCGGGTTACACCACCGGGGCCATTTCCTACCATGGCATTCAATGGCAAGGAGGAACTCCGACCGATCTGGGTTCGGGCAATAGCTTCAGCATGGCGATCGCCATCAACGCCAGCGGCATGGTGGCTGGGCAGAGCGCCAATCAGGCCGTCCGGTGGGTGGGTGGCGCGATGAGCGCTTTGCCTGGCCTGGGCGGCAGCAATAGCGGCGCTTGGGGCCTCAACGATGTGGGGCAGTTGGTCGGCGATGCCGCCTTGGCCGGAGATGCGACCTCACACGCCACAATTTGGAACAACGGTGTGGTCAGCGACCTGGGTACCCTGGCCGGTGGCAGTTACAGCTCGGCCTGGGGCATCAATGCCAAGGGTGATGTGATCGGTTATGGCGACAAAAACAATGACCCGAACTATGCCTATGGCCTGCTGTGGCGCAACGGGCAAGTGATTGATCTTGGTACCTTGGGCGGCGACGGCAGCGAGGCGCGCGGCATCAACGGAGGCGGAGACGTCGTCGGTGGCGCTTGGATCACTGGTAATGCGGCCGAGCATGCGAGCTTGTGGAATGGCAACGCCTGGCTGGATTTGAATACATTGGTCAGCGGGGGCTTGGGCAATTTTTCGTATCTGGAAGTGGCCACCGCCCTGAATGATGCTGGGCAAATTGTGGGTTATGGCAAGACGCTTGATGGCGACACTCGGGCCTTCCTGCTGACCCCTGTGCCCGAACCCGAGACCTGGATTTTGATGATCGCGGGGCTGGGTGTGTTGCTGGGCGCAAGAGCCAGGGCCATGTCCCTTTAGCCCTGCGTCACGACCTTGACCTTCTGACCCGGTTTGGGATCGCTGTCCAAAGCACCATTCAGCAAGCGCAGTTGCGCCTCGGCGCGCTCGCCCAAGGGTGAAGTCTTGGCCAATTGCGCGAAGCCTCCGGCCGGCATGGTGGCCGTGCGCAGTTGCCAGGGCTTGGCGGCCGCGCGGTCCGCCGCCGTCATGGGGCGAAAGCTGGCTTCGGCTTCTTGCATTCGACGCGAGGCGCGCGCCATTGCATTGGCATCGCGGGCGCGGTAAATCAGCATGTAGTTGGCTTTGTTCGGCCCGCTGATGAGGGTGAATTCAATCGGCAACCGTTGCCCTTGGGCGTTACGTTGGACGGCATTGATGTGGCTTGCCGGCAGGCCGCCCAGCGACAGCTTGTCGACTTGCACCTGCTCCGCCTGCGGCAAGATTTGGTGCAGGATTTGCTCATGGCTACCGCTGAACTTGGGCGGTACGGGGCGCAGCACCAAGCCGGCATCCTGCTCCGGGTTGCTCAGCATCAAAGCCTCGGCGCCATTCTGAATCTTCCAGCCGGCCGGCGCCGTCAGCGCAAAGCCCAGACCCGTGTGATAGAAATTGCGGCCACGGCTGAGGCCTTGCTCGGCACTCTCGCCATAGCTGATGCCCTCAATGGCGGCGAGGTAGCGTGCGCGGCCATCGTCCTGATAATTTTTGCCATCAGCGGCGGCATATTGCAAGGCGGTTTGGCTGATCTGGCCGAGGCGCTGATCATTGCTGGGATGTGAGGCCAGCCAACTGCTGCCGCTGGGCGCGGGCCGGCCTTCGAGGCGGGCCTGTTCGGCGGCAAAGCGTTCCTGATTCTTCAGCACATGGATCACGTCGACCATGTTCTTGGGGTCGTAATGGCTGCGCGACAGATATTCGGCGCCGAGGCCATCGGCCTGCAGCTCTTGCTCCCGCCCATAAGAGGCGACATAGCCGGCCGCTGCGGTCTGTGAGGCCTGACCCAGCAGCTGACCGGCGCCGCCCAAACCCTGCGATTCCAGCACCGCGCCGAGCACGCTGGCGGCCAGCACGCCAATGCCGGCGCTTTGTTGGCGGGTGGCGCGTTGCGCACCGTGGCGGGCCGTGACATGGCCGATCTCATGCCCGATCACGCCGGCCAGATCGGCTTCGCTCTCCATATAGGCCATGATGCCGCGCGTCACATAGACATAGCCGCCCGGCAACGCAAAGGCATTGACCTCGGGGCTGTCGAGCAAGGTGAAATGCCATTCCAGGTGGCTGCGGTGCGAGGCCTTGGCCAGGCGCTGGCCGATCTCGTTGACATAGGCCTGCAGCTTGGGGTCGGCCAGCGGCGTGTACTCCTGCAACACCTGCGCATGGGCCTTGCGGCCCTCGGCAATCTCGCTGGCCTCGTCCATCACCGTGCGTTCGGTCTTGCCGGTGACCGGGTTGACCGAGGTCGTGCCGCAAGCGGCCAGGGCGGCCAAGGCGATCAGCAGTGCGCTTGCTACCGCCCGACGAAGCATGGCCTTAGGCAAGGCGCTGCTCAATGCTTGTTGCGCGCGGCCCAGAGCTGCAGCACATTGTCGAGCACCGCGCGGCTGATCGCATCGCGCTCCTTGGGGTCGGCCAGGCGCGCGCGTTCTTCGTCATTGAGCTGACTTTCGTCGCCGCCCAGAAAGGCGATCGGCGCCAGCAGCGGGCCGGTTACGGGGCCGTCAAACAGCGGCTCCCAGGCCTCGGGCGCCAAATCCACCGCGGTCAAGAAGCCGATCGCCCATTCCTCGGCATCGGTCAGGTCGGGCTCGCCCTCGACATCGCTTTCGGCGACGCTGAAAATCGGTTCCCACAACTCCGGCTTGGCCGCCCATTGCCAAGCGATGGAGCGCAGATGGCGCAGCACCAGCAGGGTCACGCGCTTGCGTTGCTTGCCGCTGGCGAAGGGGTAGTTTTCGGGTTTGGTCGAGGCTTCGAGGTCATCACCGTCGCCGCCCCAGGCCAGCGGCAGCCAGTCGGCGCCGGGCAGGTCGGCCAAGGGGATGGGGCTCAACAGCAGCGCCGACAGATAGCCGTCCAGCGCTTCGATATTCATCGCCGCCTCGCTGGGCAGCTTGGTCAGCATGTCATCCAGCGTCGACAACTCCTCATCGGAGAGTGGCAGGTTGTCGGATTGGGGATCGTATTGGGGATATTCCATCGCGTGATTGTCGCAGGCCGTTGCCTTAGAAGCGGCTGCGCGCTTTCTTGCCGTCGAATTCAGCCAGTTGCGCCTTCAACAAGGCCATCAGCACGCGCGCATTCTTCTCGGTCATTGCAATGATGGTGCTAGGCTCAATGCCCTCGACTTCGGCCTTGGGCGAGACCAAGGCATCGACCTTGAACAGCACCTGACCATGGATATTGTTCGAAGCAGCCTTGAACTTCTGGACTTCAATTTGGTAGATCTTCATGCCGGCATCGTACTCTGGACTGTCATATTTGCGCCAGTGCAAACATGTTCGAGGGTGTTCAGACCTGACCCTTGGCAAGCCGCCAGAGTCGCTGACCCAAGGTGAAAACGGCAACCGCGATGGCGCCGGCAGCCAGACCCACCAGTCCGTCCACGGCCAAGCCCGCGAGTGCCGAAGCCGGCCCCATCTGAGCCGCCAGCGCCGGCGCCAAGCCATGCAGTTGCGGCAGGCCATGATTGAGAATGCCGCCGCCAACCAAGAACATCGCGATCGTGCCGACCACGGTCAGGGTCCGCATCAGGCCCGGCGCCATGCTGACCATCCCGAGGCCGAGGGCGCGCACCATGGCCTTCTTGCTGCGGCTCAGGAAGAGGCCGACATCGTCCAGCTTGACGATGGCCGCGACCAGGCCATAAACGCCAATCGTCATCAACACCGCGATGCCGCTCAAGACCATCAGTTGCTTGGCGAAAGTGGCGGCGGCGACGGTGCCCAGGGTGATCGCGATAATCTCGGCCGAAAGCACAAAATCGGTACGAATGGCGCCCTTGATCTTGTCGCGTTCGAAGGCCAGCAGGTCTTGCTCCGAGGCCATTGCCGCGCTCCGCAGCGCTTGCTGTTCGTCGGCATCTTCGGCGGCGCTGTGCAGAAGCTTGTGGGCGATCTTTTCGAAGCCTTCAAAGCACAGATAAGTGCCACCGACCATCAGCAAGGGCGTTACGGCCCAGGGCGCCCAAGCGCTGATGGCCAGTGCGCCGGGCACCAGAATCGCCTTGTTGCGGGCCGAGCCCTTGGCAACGGCCCAGACTACCGGCAACTCCCTCTCGGCGGCCACGCCACTGACCTGTTGCGCGTTCAGGGCCAGGTCATCTCCGAGCACGCCGGTGGTTTGCTTGGCGGCAGCCTTGCTGAGCAGGGCCACGTCGTCCAGCAAGGTGGCGATATCGTCGATCAGTGCAAACAGGCTGGAGGCCGCCATGGGGTTCTTTCAAAAGTGGGCAGTGGAAGTGCGGCTTTGTACCGCATCTTGCGTGGCACACTCGGCTTTCGCTCAAATTTCACTGACTGCCATGAAGAACATTGCCACTGCTGTTTTGCTTGTCTCCTTGTTCAGCGGTTTGCCCGTGCAGGCTCAGGGTCAGCCTGCTGCTCCTGCAAGCGCCGCGAGCGCGCCCAAGCAGATCTACAGCGAGACGGCCGATGCGCGTGCCGAGTTGAATCAGGCGCTGGCCAGGGCGCAAGCTCAGCAGAAAAATGTGCTGGTCGTGTTTGGTGCCAACTGGTGTGGTGATTGCGTGGCACTCGACAAGAAGATGAGTGCGGGTTCCTTGGCCGAGCATGTCGGCAAGCGCTTGGTGGTGCTGAAGGTCAATGTCGGACGCTTCGATCGCAACACCGATTTGGCGGCGCAGATCGGTGTGTCCTTGAAGAAAGGAATCCCTGCGGTGGCGGTGTTGAAGCGCGACGGTGAGGTCTTGCGCGCGACCAGCGGCGGCGAGTTGGCGGATGCCCGCAATATGGGCGATGAGGCGGTGCTGGCGGTGCTTGAGGGGCTGCATGCGAGGCAATGAGTCGCTTTGCATGACCTGACCCCCGAAGCAATTTCCCTGCTGGGGGCACTGGGGTCAGGACTTGCCTTTTTGCCTCTCGTCAACTATGTTTGAGCATGGCACGTCCTCCCCGCATTGAATTCCCCGGCGCCGTGTACCACGTCAGTTCCTGGTCCGAAGCCGGCAATCCGGCCTTTGCTGATGAAGCAGACCGTGAGGTTTTTCTGGGCCTACTGGCTAAGACCATGCAGCGTTTTGATGCCCAAGTGCTGGCCTATTGCCTGCTGCCGGATCACTACCATCTGGTGCTCTATACCCGCCAAGCCAATCTCTCGCGTTTGATGCGCCATCTGGGCGGTGTCTATACGCAATATCACAACCGCCATCAGCGCAGCGACGGCGCTTTATTTCACGGCCGCTTCAAAGCGATTCTGCTTGACCGGGACGCCCATCTGCTGGATGTCTGCCGTTATGTGGAGTTGAATCCCTTGCGATTGGGCTTGGTTGCAAGGGCGGAGCAGTGGGCTTGGTCCAGCTTTCGGGTGCATGCCGGTCTTGACGCAGCGCCGGCTTGGCTTGATGCTGTTGGGTTGTGGAGTTATGTGATTGGACGCGAAGCGCGCAGCGCTGCGGAGCAAGGGCGGGCTGCCGAGCGCTATGCAAAGTTGGTCGCCAAAGAGCCGACCCTGCAGCTATGGCCGGGGCGTTTGCGGCGGCAGATATTCTTGGGCGACGAGGCCTTCGCCGAAGCAATGCTGGAGCGCTCCAGACTCCCGCTTCAAGACGCTGCGCCCGCAGCAAAAGGCCTTCAGCGCCGTGAAATCAAGTCTGCCCAGCAGCAGTTTCTTGCGGGCTTTGACTTGCAGGATTGTCTGGATAGCAGTGAGTCGCGAGAGCAGGCGCTTTACAAGGCTCACACCGAAGCCGGCCAAACGATGAGTTCATTGGCGGCCCAGTTGGGGCTCTCGGTGTCGCGCATCAGCCGCTTGATCGCCGGCCATGAGAAGAGTCTGCTGGGTCGAGCCAAGGGTTGATGCCATTTGCTCCGAGGCGCTTGCAGCCTACTCTGCCTGAGTCTTCAGCCATTGACCGAGTTGCTGCAAAGCGCGGTTTGAATGGCTGGCTCGGCGGGTGCACAACATATAGCCCACCGTGAAAGCCACCTTGTCTTCGAACGGTATGACGATGCGACCGGAGTTGAGTTCATCGTCAATCAAGCAGCGCTGCACGACGGCCACACCCAAGCCGGCCATCACCGCTTGAACCAACATGGAAACCTGCTCGAAATCGGCGCTTGGCTTGAACTCTTGTTCGCCTAAATCAGCGGCGTCCAGCCAGATGCGCCAATTGTGTTGATAGTTGGTATTGCAGAGCAGCGGGCGGCTCAACAAGTCGACCGGCTGAGTCAGCGCATTGCGGCCGCGCAGGTCCTTGGGATGGCAGATCGCGACGATTTCGCGCCCGACGATGTACTCGGCGTCGATGCCATTCGGGAAGCCCCCACCGCTGGGCCGCAACCAGGCGTCAATATCGGCATTGCTGAAGTCTTCCTCGTGTTGAGAAGGTGCCAGGGACAGCGATATCTGCGGGTGCAAGGCCTGCCAATCGGCCAACTTGGGAATCAACCATTTGGCGGCCAAGGTCGGCGGAACCGACACCCTCAGCCGCGTTGGCTCGTCGGGCGAGCGCTGCGCGATGGCGGCGGATTCCAGTGTTTGCAAGGCGGGGCCGATCAAGCCCAGGTAGTCGCGGCCGCGCGTCGTCAATTCGATGCCGCGAGCCCGGCGCACAAAAAAGGTGTGGCCCAACTGCGCTTCGAGGTGGGCAATGGCCCGGCTGATGGCTCCTTGCGTGACGCACAGCTCCTCGGCCGCTTTGGAGAAGCTGCCTAGTCGGGCCGCAGCCGCGAAAGCATGCAACTCATGCAGGGAAGGGGAACGGATACGCATCGCGCTATTTTCCCTGATCGCCGGGCGCAGCGGCCTGCCTCCGCCCCGGCCTCCGGGCGATCTATCCCCGTTGCCTGTGGATAAGTCCGTGGGCAAGCCGCTGGCAGCGGCTATAAGTCATTGATATGACTGGTATTGCATCGGTCTGCTGCTTTTTGGGGCAACTGGCCAGGGCCGTTTCGCCTGCATGATGGCGCGTAAGAAAGCCTTGGATTTGGCCCCGGCATTGGTGCGGGGCGCAGTTGGGCTTCAGTCAGTCAGTCAATCAAACCCAAACTCAGCAGCGTTCATTGGCGTGACCCTCGGCCCGAAGCTGGTGATGATGGCCAGCGAGGCGGGTCGAAATCTGCGCCGCGCTCAGGACGACGTTGTCTAGGGCACCGTCTTTGCGACGAGGATATTCGTCTGTGCCATCTGCAGCCGCTCGTCCAAGCGCTCCGCCTTCCAGCGACGCATCTTGAATCAAGATCACCGGCGCGCCGGCCGCGCGCGCCTTGGCGCTGACTGGGTTGATGCGTTCGATCAGGCCTCGGCTGTCGACGTCCGCGTACTCGGCAAAACACAAAGCATTCTGGACATCAATGATGAGCAGGGCTGTGCGCATAGCAGTGGGGAGTTAGGAGTTACGAGTTAGGAGTTGGTTTGTGCCGCCTGCAAAGCGAGCGGCAGGTATTGCGCCAGCTGCTTGTTCTCGATGTCGGCCAGGCAGGCGAGTTTGAGATGGCGGCGGCCTTTGCCGGCCCCTTCGAGGTGACCGAATTCGTCGCTGATGCGGGCACCTTGAGCAAATTCGACGCTGACATGGGCTTTGTAGGCAAATACGCCGCAGAAGGGCCGGCCGGAAGAAAACAAGATGCCGCCATACTTGAGCTCTTCTGCAAAGGGCTTGAACTGCTCGCGCACCAAGGCGCGGACCGCCGAAGCGATCTGGTACTGCTCTTCGCCGAGCAGACGAACGTCTTCAAGCCAGGTTTGAATCGATTTCGTCGCCATAGGGAGGGCCTCAGGTGTTTGACGGTGCCGGGATTGTCAGCTGAGTTTTGAGATTATGCTCGCCAGGGGCGGCAGATCCTCCGGAATGGCCGAGTAGACCCAGTAATCGGTCGGCACACCGCGGACCAGCCTGAGCTTGCGGGCGAGGCCTTCACGTTGGAAGCCGCAGCGCTGCAGTACCTGTTGAGAACGCAGATTGCTCAAGACGGTGGTGGCTTGAATTCTGTGCCAACCCCTTGTTTCAAAGCCCCAGCGTGTGGCGGCCCGGCAGGCAGCTTGGGCAATGCCTTTTCCCCATTGGCTGGGCGTGACGTCATAGGTGATCTCTGCCGTGCCGAACGCCGAGGAGATGCTGTGAAAGCCCACCGTCGCCACGATGGTTTTCTCCCCAAGTGGAAGCATGACAAAGCGGATTGGTGTGTTGGGCTCACCGGCAAGGCAGCGCTGAATCTCGGCCTTGACGTCGTCCACGTTCGAGGCGGTCGAGCTCGTGTGTTGCTTGACCTCGGGCAGACAGGCATAGCTCGCCCAGGCGGCGGCATCTTCTAGCCGGGCGGGGCGAACTACAAACCCGGGTATCAATAGCGTTTGCATCGGCAGAGGCTGGGTGCAGCGGGTTAGAGGCCGGACTTTATGGCCAGCAAGTCGAGATAAGCGCCCTCGACCAACTGGGTTGCTTGGATGCCCAGCGCCGCCATGATGCGGTGGGCCTCGCGCACCCCGTCTTCGGCTGACTCTTGCTCATCGAGCACGACTTCAAGTTCCATGAAGTCGCCCAAGCCTTCGACCCGGTCGAGGTGAATTCGGGTCCGCCCCACCATCAGCAAGCTGCGCTGCTTCTTCACGCGCCCAGCGCTGCCGTAGGCGAGCGTCAGTGTTTTTCTCAGAGCCTCGGGCGCATGAACGGGTGCGATTTCATAGAAAGACTCCTTGGGTCCCTGCGTATCGGCGCGACGATAGAAAACAAGTTGGGCCGTGCCGTCAACAAAGGCCCTGAGCTTCAAGCGACCGAGCGCGCAGTTGAAGAAGGTGTCGTCCTGCAAGATATCTACGGGCGCGCCATCCGCTATCGTCGATGCCAGCTGGCGCAAGGCGTCAATGCTGGCGATGCGGGCTTTGATTTCAATGTTGCGAGCCATTTTTTGGATGCTATTTTCTTTGGAAGAATTGCACGAGATTTTGGATCTTGCTGCCCGCATCGCCACGCATGGAGTTGGGGGATTGTAGTCAAAGCCTGCTTGAATACTAACGTCTACGCAGGACGGATTGGCGGCTTGAACGGCGCGGCTTCAGCGCCCAGGCTCATGGCCGTCATAGCGGGGGAGCTCGGCGTCCAGCTCTTCCCACGAGGCCTTTGAGGATACAAAATTATGCGAGATGGGGCGCTCGCTGATGTCAGAGTCGAGGATGCCCAGGCGCAGCCTGAGCCGGTCGGGGTCAGCGGCGTTCGAGCTGAACAGAGGGGATGCGCAGACGCCGCAAAAATGCCGGCTGCGCCCGGCAGTGACCTCATAGCCGCGAATGCTTTGTTCACCCCGCGTAATCCGCAGGCCAGCCGAGCGAATGTAGCCGTTGGTGGCGAAGGCTGTGCCGCTGGACTTGCGGCATTTGGAGCAGTGGCAATGAATGATGGCTTCAATGCCGCCTTGAATCTCCAATGCCACCGCGCCGCATAAACAAGTTGCGAGGTAGCTATTCATGGCGCAAACACGACACGCGAGGCCTCGATTTTCCCGAGCAACCATTGCAGCCCCGCCAAGTGCGGCTGATCGTGGCTGCAGAGGTAATGCACCAGGCTGCGCAAGCTCAGCGGTCCATAAGCTTCAAACATGGCGGTGCGATCGAGTTGCTGCGGGAGGGCCTGCAGCGCGGCGAGGGTGACGGGATTCATCGGGTGTTTCGGGTGAGGGTGGGATCATGAAGGGCGCGGCCGTAGGCGTCTGTACGCTGGGCGCTCAATGACGCCGGCCAGCAACGTGAAACTGCCATGATTGACCGCATGACGGCGCTGAAGCACGCGACAGTTTCGTGCCGCAAGGCGGCGGTTTGCAGGATATTCTCGCCGAACAAGCGTTGGCCTTCTACAGACACCCAGGGTATGTCAGCCGAGGGCCATGCGCCGAGGGGAAGCCCAGCCTGCAACAAGACGCTGGGCTTGTGCGGCGCGGCCCTAAGGCGCTTTCTCGGCGACCGATTTCAAATTGGCCAGGCCTGACTCGAAGTCTTTGCCCACCATGCCATCGGCAAACAAGGCCATCCAGTGGAACAAGGGGTTCTTGCCCATGTCGCCATTCATCAGCCAGGTGACTTGCGTGGCGCCATTGGCCTGCGGCTCAAAGCGGAACTCGCCGCTGGAGGTGGTGCCGAAATCGGGGAAGTAGAGATCGTAGGCGACGCGCTTCGGCGGCTCTGCGGCGGTGAAACTCATCTTGCCGTCGCCCTCACTGACGCTTTTCCAGGCCCAGACCGCGCCGGCCCCGGTGGCCGGGCCGCTGTACTCGATCACCATGGCCGGGTCGCGGCGGTTCCAAACACTCCATTGCCGCCATTCTTTGGGCGCGGCCACCAGGGGATAGATCTTGTCAGGGCTGGCGGCAATCTGCACGCTGCGTGAGACGCTGAATGTGGACGGTAGCAGCCAGCCGCCGATCAGCAGCATGGCCAGGAGCGAGAGCAGGCCAAGGCCGAGAAATTTGAGGATCTTCATGGGCAGCTCCCGTTGAACTGCCGGTTAGCATGCGGCGAAGTTGCGGATTCTGCAATCCTCGCCAACCCGCTGGCCGCCTGAGCGCAAAAAACCTGAGCGCCTGAGCGGCCAAGCGCTCAATGCGTCAGCGTCTGCGTGGGCGCGGCCAAGTCGGCGTCGACCCAAGCTTCCTGGCTGGCTTCGCGGGCGGCAGCGAGTTGCTGGCAGAGCTCAAACACGCCGAGTTTGTCGGCGCCCACTTGCTCAGGCATCGGCGCATTGCCAATCTCGGCGGGCAGATCCGCCAAGGCGCCGAGCAATTCGAACAGGAGTTCCAGCGTCGGTTCACCGCCGGCTTCCATCTGCCTTGCCAGACCGAGGCTGCGACACAGATACCAGCAGGCGCTGGCCGCGTCATCACACTGCGCATGGTATTGGGCTTGCGTCTCCAGCGCAGCGCTGCGAGCGGCTTGCTCCTGGCGCGTTTGTGCTTCGTCCAAGCTCGGCCAAGTGCTGTCGATCAAAATGCTGTCGTCCTGCTGGAGTTGCGGGATCGGGAGACGAGTGGAATGTCGCGCCATGATGTGCTTTCACTGCTATCGGCCCAATACTAGGCGGTGGCCGCTTGCAGCGCTTCCCTCAAGTCGGGGGAGTCGCGCAGTGAAGACTACCGTCTGCGTGCAATTATCACGCAGACGGTCGGCAATAGTCACCGTTTCTTGACGGGTCTTGTCCATCCCGCGATGGCGACCTGTTTGCCGCGCGCAACACTCAGCTCACCCGCGCCGACGTTCTTGCTGATGGTCGAGCCGCCGCCAATGGTCGCGCCCGCACCAATCGCCACCGGCGCGATCAACACGCAGTTGGAGCCAATATGCACGTCGGCGCCGATTTCGGTGCGGTGTTTGTTGGCGCCGTCATAGTTGGCGGTGATGGAGCCGGCGCCATAGTTGACCCGCTCGCCGATGGTCGCATCGCCGAGATAGGCGAGGTGATTGGCCTTGGCGCCCTTGGCCAAGGTCGAGTTCTTGACCTCGACGAAGTTGCCGATATGGACCTCATCGCCCAAATCGGCGCCGGGGCGCAGCCGCGCGAATGGCCCGACCAAGGCGCCCGCGCCGACCTTGACGCCGACGGACTCGCCGTCGATATGGGTGAATTCATGGATGCGCGCGCCGGCGCCAATGTTGGCATTGCGGATCACGCAGTTGGCGCCGATACGCACGTTGTCGCCCAGGCTGACCTGGCCTTCGAAGACGCAGTTGACGTCGATCTCGACATCCTGACCGCAGCTCAAAACGCCGCGCAGATCGAAGCGCGCCGGGTCGGCCAGGCGCACGCCGGCCTCCAGCAAGTCGGTCGCCTGTTCAAGCTGGAAGCGCCGCTCCAGGTCGGCCAGTTGGACCGGGCTGTTGACGCCCAAGACTTCGGTCTCGTTCGGCGCGGCAATGCCGAGCACCGGTACGCCTTCGGCGACCGCCATCGCGACGATGTCGGTCAGGTAGTACTCGCCCTGCACATTGTTGTTGTTCAACTGGCTGACCCAGCGCTTCAGCGCCGCCGTCGGCGCGGCCATCATGCCGGTGTAGCCTTCCTTGATGGCACGTTGTTCGGGGCTGGCGTCTTTGTGCTCGACGATGGCGAGCACATTGCCGTCTGCCGTGCCACCTTGGCGCACGATGCGGCCGTAGCCGCTTGGGTCGCTCAGGTGGATGGTCAGCAGCACCAGCGCCTTGCCGTCGCAGGCCTCGACCAGGCGGCGCGCGGTGGCCTGTTTGATCAAGGGCACATCGCCGTTCAGGATCAGCGTTGTGCCTTCGCCTTCGATCGCCGGCACGGCTTGCTGAATCGCGTGGCCGGTGCCGAGTTGCGGCATCTGGCGCACGAACTGAACGCCGGGCCCGGCGACGGCCGCCTCGACCGCTTCGGCGCCGTGGCCGGTGATCACCACATTGCGCGCGCCGCCCAGACCTTGGGTCATGTTCAGCACATGTTGCAGCAATGAACGCCCGGCCAGTTTGTGCAGCACCTTGGGCAGCGCGGACTTCATGCGGGTGCCTTTGCCCGCAGCCATGATGACAATATTCAGCGACATAAGTGGTGTTTGAACGGTCTGAGAAGGCGCAATTATGGCGGGCGCGCGTGGCGCTCAAATGACGCCGACCCAGTTAACATTCCAAGCATGACCGATCGAGCAGCCCCGAATCCATGAGCAACGTCACGAGCATCCACGAATTCCCTGACGGCACTTGGGCCGATGACGGCCCAACGCGTGGCATTGAGGCGTTGATCGAGGCCGGTGAGGTGCTGCAGTTCCCGCATCTGCCCTTCGTGCTGAACGAGGCCGAAAAGCAGTTTCTCGACCCGCGCTGGGCGGACGCCAAGGCCAAGAACATCTCGGTGCGTTGGCCCGCCAATGAATTGCGCGGCGCGGTCGGCAGCGCTGCCGAGATGGCCGCCTTGCAGGCGATGATCGGCCGCTATGCCGAGCAAAGCGAGGCCTTGGCCCTGCGCCTGTTTCCGCATTACCGGGGGCATTTGCGGCGCGGCAACAGTTCGTTCCGGCCGGTCAATGTGGCCGGGCGCGAGACCAGTTGGCGCAAGGACGACACGCGTTTGCATGTCGATGCCTTCCCGTCCAACCCGATGCAGGGCACGCGCTTGCTGCGGGTTTTTTGCAATATCAACCCGGACGGCCTACCGCGCCAGTGGCGTGTCGGCGAGCCCTTCGAGGCCCATGCCAAGCGCTATCTGCCGCAGATCGGGCGGCCGCTGCCGGGCTCGGCCTGGTTGCTGGAGAAGCTGCATATCACCAAGCGCCGGCGCACCGAATCCGACTATCTGATGCTCAAGTTGCACGACCATGCCAAGGCTGACGCCGAGTTTCAGCGCAGCAGTCCGCAAGCCCGCGTCGACTTTGCGCCCGGCACGACCTGGGTGGTGTTCAGTGACCAGGTCCTGCATGCCGCGATGGGCGGGCAGTACATGATGGAGCAAACCTTTTATCTCGACGCGGCGCACCAACTGCGCTCCGAGACCTCACCGCGCGGCACGCTGGAGCGGCTGCTGGGGCGAGAACTCAGGTAGCCTTGCTTCAGCCCAGTTTCACCGGCACAAAGATCTTGCTGTCGCCGCGCTGAATCAACAGCGCGACCATATTGCCTGATTTGGCCAAGACTTCGCGCACCTGTGCTGTCGATTGCGCCGGGCGGCCGTTGATGGCCAAGAGCACATCACCGGCGTTGATGCCGGCGCGGGCGGCCGGACCTTCCGTTTCCTCGATCAACATGCCGGCCGCGCCTGTGCCCAAGCCGAGCGCGCGCGATTCTTCCTTGTTCAAGGGCCGCAGCGCCAAGCCGAGGCGGCCTTGCGGGGCGGCGGCTGTGCTGGCCAATTTGGCTTCGGCCTCGGCGCCGCCCAAGACGATGTTCAGCGTCTGCGGCGCATGGTCGCGCCAGATTTTCAGCTTGACCTTGTCACCGGGCGCCGACAAACCAATCAGGCTGGACAAAGCGCCCGAGCGCACGACCGGTTCGCCGTCCACCTCGGTGACCACATCACCAGGCTTGAGCCCCGCCTTGGCGGCCGCGCTGTTCGGGCTGATCTGGGCGATCAAGGCGCCGTCGGGCCGCGCCATGCCGAAAGAGTCGGCCAGTGACTGGGTCAGGTCCTGCACGGCAACCCCGAGCCGCGCATGTTGGGCACTGCCGGTGGCGACGATTTGGTCCTTGACCTTCAAGGCCACATTGATCGGGATCGCAAAGCTCAGGCCTTGATAGCCGCCGGATTGCGAGTAGATCTGCGAGTTGATGCCGATGACGCCGCCCGAACCGTCAAAAAGCGGGCCGCCGGAATTGCCGGGGTTGACGGCCGCGTCGGTTTGGATGAAAGGCACAACCGCGTCATTGGGCAATGAGCGGCCCTTGGCGCTGACGATGCCTTGCGTGGCGGTCTGCTCCAGGCCAAACGGCGCGCCGATCGCCAACACCGGGTCACCGACTTCCAACTGGCGCGGGTCGCCCAGGCGCACGGTTGGCAGATCCTTGGCCTGGATGCGCAAGACGGCAATATCGGTGGCCTTGTCGAGGCCCAGGACCTTGGCCGAGAACTCGCGGCGGTCGCTGAGCTTGATTGTTACTTCCTTGGCATCATTGACCACATGGGCATTGGTCAGGATCAGGCCGTCGCTGCTGATGATGAAGCCCGAACCTTGCCCTCGGAAGGGTTGGCCACCTTGCTCGTGGCCACGCTGGCCGGGCTGACCGCGGAAAAACTGCGAGAAGGGCGACCGCGGGTCACTGAAGGCTTCGGGCATGCCTTGCTCCTCGCGGCTGGCACGGCGCATGCCTTCGACGGTTACGCCGACCACGGCCGGCCCGGCCTGTTTGACGATGGCACGGAAGTTGGGCACACCGCCGGCGGCCAGATAGGGGACGGGGCCGGTCTGCGCAGCTTGCGACGGTGTCGAGGTTTCGTTGGCAATTGCGCCGCTGTTTGCTTGGGCGCTGACCGTCGTTTGAGGTTGTGCAGGGGCAGGGTTCAGCCATTGCGGCGAGATCAGTGCAGTGGCCGCGCTGCCTGCGGCCAGACCCGCAGCCAGCAAGGCTGCATTCAGAGGTTTGATGGTCATGGCGTGTTCCTGTCGTCAAAGCCGCGGAAGATTCCGCATGACTTGAACGATAGGCCTTGGCCATTAGGGCTTGATTAGGCGAGAGTTAGGCGAAAGTTAGGCTGACGCGCAGGCCGCCCAAAGGCGAGTCAAGCAGCTTGAGTTGCGCGCCATGCTGTTCGGCCAGATTGCGTGCGATGGCCAGGCCCAGGCCCGATCCGGTTTCGGCGCCGGGGTTGCGGCGGTAAAAACGATCGAACACACGCTCGCGCTCATTGGCTGGAATGCCCGGCCCATCATCATCGACCCACAGCGTCGGCCGGCCCGCGATCTCACTGACACTCAATTCGACCTGACCGCCGGCCTTGCCGTGGCGCAAGGCGTTGTCGAGCAAATTGCGCACCAGCATCGCCAGCGCTGTCGGTTCCGCCTGTACTTGCACGGGCATGTCGGCGTGCAAGCTCAGCTCGGTGCCGCGCGCCAGAGCGAGCGGGTGGCAGTCGGCCATCACGCCGCGCACCAACTCGCTCAAGTCCAGTGTCTGCAAGGCCAGCGCTGGCCCACCCGGCTCGGCCCGCGCCAGCGCCAGTAACTGTTCAACCAAGCGGGCGGCACGTTCGATGCCGGCCGTCAGCGCGGCCATGGCGGCGGCGCGGTCGGCCTCGCTGGGCGCGCGTTGCAGCAACTGTGCCTGCAGCTTCAGGGCGGTCAGCGGCGAGCGCAGCTCATGCGCGGCGTCGGCCACAAAAGCACGCTGCTGATCCAGCGAGCTACCCAGCCGCTGCAGCAAGGCATTCAGCGCCTTGACCAAGGGTGCGACTTCATCGGGCAGCCCTGCTGTGGGCAGCGCCGCGAGTGCCTGCGCGTCACGCTGGCTGACCTCGGCCGCCACCGCACGCAGCGGCGCCACGGTCAAGGCGCTCAGCCACCAGCCCAGCAAGGCCAGCAAAGGCGCCAGCCAGAGCAAGGGCAGCACGCTGCGCAGGGCGGCCGCAGCCGCGAGCTTTTGGCGAATCTGCACCGGCTGCGCGACCTGGATCACCCGCCCCGGCGTGGCCACGCTATAAGTGCGCCAGCGCTGGCCCGCCACATTGATTTCGGCCAGACCCAGCAAGGCCCGCGCCGGCAGATTGGCATGTTCACGCGAGGCATAGATGCTGCGACCATCTGCGGTCCAGATTTGCACCACGAAGTCGAGCTGCTCATCGCTCAAGGTGTGCGCTTGGCTGGGTGCAATCTCGCCTTGATCGCGCAGGGCCAAGGCCATCTGGCGCAGTTGGTAGTCGAACATGGCCTCGGTCTCGGCCAACACACTGCGGTAGCTGCTGGCCCCCATCACCAGCGCGGCGGCCGCCAGCAGCGCCAACAAGCTCAGCAGCAAGCGGGCGCGCATCGAGTTCAGACTCATGGGCCCTCGCTACTGCCGCCGGGCTGCCCGACGTAATAACCGACGCCGCGCACGTTCTGAATAAAGTCGGCACCGAGCTTGCGGCGCAGTTGGTGGATATAGACCGTCACCGCATTGCTCTCGATTTCTTCGCCCCAGCCGTAGAGCCTGTCTTCCAGTTGGGCGCGTGAGAGCAGGGCGCCGGGCCGTTGCATCAAAGCTTCCAGCAAGGCGAGCTCGCGCGCCGACAGCAGCACTGGCTGGGCGGCCAGCGTGACCTGGCGGGTCGCGGGGTCGAGCGTCACGGCGCCGCAACTCAGCAGCGGTTGAGTCCGGCCGCTGTGCCGGCGCAGCACTGCGCGGATGCGCGCATTGAGTTCGTCCAGCTCGAAGGGTTTGACCAGATAGTCATCGGCGCCGCTGTCCAGGCCCAGCACCCGCTCGCCCGGCCCGTCGCGCGCGGTCAGCACGATCACCGGCGTGTTGTCCTGGCGGGTGCGCAGCGCTTTGAGCACATCCAAGCCGCTGGCAGCCGAGTTGCCGCTGCCTGCTTGGCTTTGCGGCCCGCCTTCGGGCAGGCCCAGGTCCAGCAGCACCAGGTCGAAGCGCTCACTCGCCAGCGTGGCGTGGGCGGCGCTGATGTCGCGCACCCAGTCGACCGCGTAGCCCTCTTGGCGCAGCGCCAAGCGCAGGCTCTCGCCAATCATTGCGTCGTCTTCGACCAGCAGCAGGCGCATTCAGCGTGGGCGCAGCGTGATGACCGAGCTGGGGGCTTGTGGCGCGCAGCTCTCGTCTTCGTCAAACGCGATGTCGCCATCGGCATCCGGCACGCCGGTGGCCTTGATGGTCTGGAAGGGGAACAACTCGCGGTCCATCATGTGCGAAGGCACGACCTTGCTCATCGCCGTGAACATGTTTTCGACCCGGCCCGGGTACTTCGTTTCCCACTCGTTGATCATCGCCTTGACCTGCACACGCTGCAGGTTCTCCTGGCTACCGCATAGATTGCACGGGATGATGGGGAACTCTCGGTGTTCGGCCCAACGAACCAGATCGGGCTCGGCCACATAGGCGAGCGGGCGGATCACCACATGGCGGCCGGTGTCGCTGACCAGCTTCGGGGGCATGCCCTTCATGCGTGCGCCGAAGAACATATTCAAGAGCAAGGTGACGACGATGTCGTCGCGGTGGTGGCCGAGCGCGATCTTGGTCGCGCCTAACTCTTCGGCCACGCGGTACAGATTGCCACGGCGCAGGCGCGAACACAGGCTGCAGGTGGTCTTGCCTTCGGGCACCAGGCGCTTGACGATCGAGTAGGTATCCTGCTCCTCGATGTGAAAGGGCACGCCGCGGCCCTTCAGGTATTCGGGCAGGATGTGCTCGGGGAAGCCGGGCTGCTTCTGGTCCAGATTGACGGCGATGATCTCGAAATTGATCGGCGCGCGTTGCTGCATATTGATGAGGATGTCCAGCATCGAATAACTGTCTTTGCCGCCGGACAGGCAGACCATGACCTTGTCGCCCTCTTCGATCATGTTGTAGTCGACGATGGCCTGCCCGACCTGGCGATGCAGGCGCTTGGACAGCTTCCTGAGTTCGACCGACAGCTTGACGTCTTCGGGGGTCTCGGCGGGAGCCAGGGCTTCGATATTGATTGCGTTCACTTTATGTTCACCATTGGCCGCATTCGGCACTGATTGCGACTTGGCAGTCGGGAAAAATTTCTAACTTCGTCACCTTGATGCGCACACCGGCCACGCCGGGCAGCTTCATCAAGCGCGTGCAGAGCTTGCCCAGCAGGGCCTCCAGCAGGTCGGTATGTTCGGCCGTGCATTCATCGATGATGATGGCGCGCACGCGCCGGTAGTCCAGCACATGGCCGATGTCGGCATCGCGCGAGACCACCATCTGCGCGCCCAGGTTGACCTCGGCATCGACCTGTATCGGCTGCGGTCCTTCGCGCTCGAAGTCCAGCACGCCCAGGTTGGCGCCAAAGCGCAGGCCGCTGATGTGGATGATCTGGCGGTTGTTGCGGCGCAGCGCCGGTGAGGGTTGGCCCTCGCCCAGCGGGCGCAAGAATGCTTCCACCGCTTTGGCCGCGACGACGCCGTCGCCCAAGGCGGTTTGCACGCTGGGGTGTTGGCGGCCGCTGGTGTCGCCCGCCACAAACAGGCCCAGCGGCGCAAATCGCGGCTCATCACGGAAGGGATGCGAGGGCGCGGTGACGCCGGCGCGTTGCAGCGCGTCGCCGACCAGCAACCAGGCGCTCGGTTCGGCCTCGAAACCCAGCAGCACCGCCACATGGTCGAAGCGCTCGGCGCCGAACTGTTGCGATTGCACGCTCACGCCTTGGTCGTCGGCGCTCAAGCGGCTGGGCATCGCGCTGCGAGGGCGCAGGCTCAGGCCGCTTGTTTGGGCCTGGAGTCGCTCGACCAGCCCTTGCTGGGCACGCCAGTCGCTGCGTGACCAGAGCGTGACCTGATGGCCGCGCGCTTGCAAGAACAAGGCGTTCTCGACCGCGTTGTCGCCACCGCCCAGCAGCAATATGCGGCCGGCCGGCAAATGCTCGCGGCAAGCGGTCAGGCTCAAGGCATCCATCAGCCGGGCATTCGGGGCAGCGCCAGTCGGGAAGAAAGCCTCCGGGCGCAGCGGCTTCTGCCCGGTGGCCAAAATCAGCGTGCGGGCGTTCAGCCCGCGGCCATCATCGAGTTGCAAGCGCCAGCCCTCGGCCGCGCTCCAGTCCAGATGATTGCTGCTGCGCCCGAGCAAGACCTGGATGGCGGCCAAACTCTCGATGTGGCGCGCGTATTGCTGGCCCAGGGTGGCGAGGTTTTGGCCCGGCGCACCCAAGACCCAATCCTGCCCGAACTGCAGCGTTTGCAAGGCGGCGCAAAGCTGGGGCTCGCGCTCGATCAGCACGACGCTCAGGCCCAGTTGATGCAACCAGGACGCAGCGCTGCAGCCGGCCGGCCCGCCACCAATGATGGCGACGTCAACTTTTGAGGACGGCATTGTGTTGGGCATGGGGCGTTGGCTTGGGTCCGGAAAACCGGCGATTATCCCAGCCCGCGCCAAAGCCGGTGCGGCGCGGGTTTTTCAGATCCGGCCGGCCAGCGCCGGCGCTCGCCGCCAAGCCTTCTGAATACGCCAGCCCAGCAGCAGCGCCAAGACGGTGCCGTAGATTGCCGGTTCGCCAAAGTTCTGCTTGCCGGCACGCATCCAGATGAAGTGCAGCATCGCAATCACCGCGATCGCGTAGACGGCCTTGTGCAGCATCTGCCAGCGCTTGGCACCGAGCGACTTGATCGCACGGTTGAAGGAAGTGGCGGCCAGCGGCAGCAACAAGGCCCAGGCGCTGAAGCCCATCAGGATGAAGGGCCGTTTGGCGATGTCTTTGGCGATGTCGACCGGCTCCAGGCCCATATCCAGCCAAGCGTAAGACAGCAGATGCAGCGAGGCATAGAAAAAAGTGAACAGGCCCAGCATGCGACGAAAACGCGCCAGCGCCGGCAGATTGAACTGCTGGCGCAGCGGTGTGATCGCGAGCGTCAGGCACAAGGCGCGCAGGCTCCAGTCGCCCAAGCGCCGAATCAAGGCCTCGGCCGGGTTGGCGCCGAGTTGGTTGTTCACGGCGGCCCAGACCAGATAGGCCAGCGGTAGGAGGCAAATCAGGAACAAGGCGGGCTTGGCGGCGGGATGCAGCCAGAGCGAGCGGCGCGCCATCTCAGAAATTCCGCTTCAGATCCATGCCGGCATACAGCGAGCTCACCTGCTCGGCATAGCCATTGAACATCAGCGTTGGTCGCTTCTTGGCGAACAAGCCGTCTTCGCCGATGCGGCGCTCGGTGGCCTGGCTCCAGCGCGGGTGATCGACCTGCGGGTTGACGTTGGAATAAAAACCATACTCCTGCTGCGCCGCTTTGGTCCAACTGCTGGTCGGCTGTTTTTCGACAAAGCGGATCTTGACGAGGGACTTGGCCGACTTGAAGCCGTATTTCCACGGCACGACCAGGCGCACCGGCGCGCCGTTCTGGTTCGGCAAGACCTCGCCATACATGCCGAAGGCCAGGAGCGTCAGCGGATGCATGGCTTCGTCGATACGCAGGCCTTCGACATAGGGCCAGTCGAGCGAGCCGCCGCGCAGGCCGGGCATTTGGGCCTTGTCGGCCAGCGTGGTGAATTCAATGAACTTGGCCTTGGAGTTCGGCTCGACCTTTTTGATCAGCTCGGCCAGCGAGTAGCCGACCCAAGGGATCACCATCGACCAACCCTCTACGCAGCGCAGTCGGTAGATGCGCTCTTCCATGGGGCTGAGCTTGAGCAGGCTGTCCAAATCGAAGACGCCGGGCTTGCCGACTTCGCCCTCGACGCTGACGGTCCAAGGCTTGGTCTTGAGCGTGCCGGCGGTGCGCGCCGGGTCGGCCTTGTCGGTGCCGAACTCGTAGTAATTGTTGTAGCTGCTGGCGTCCTGGTAGCTGGTCGGCTTTTCCAGGACCAAGCCGCCGGCCACCGCGCTGCGCGCGCCGGGCAGCTTGGCCAATTTGCCACCGCCGGGCGTTTGAGCCAGCGCTTCGCGGCCCGCCCAGGTCGCCAGTGCCGTGCCGGCCGCGCCGCTGGCCATCAGGCGCAGCCATTGGCGCCGATCTTCATAGGCGGCTTGAGGGGTGATTTCAGAGGCGGGAATGATCAGGTTTTTGCTGGACATGGAATAACCTTCTTGATGTTGTTGGCTGGCATTTGTTATCTGTCGCAGCAATCGCAAAAAACTTACGCGCTCGAAAGAAATCTTGTCAGCGGGCGGCCGGCGCGCTATTGGCCCAAGTCGGCGGGCATTGCACGGTTTGCAAGAGCCGTGCGTGTTCGCCGCTGTCTCGCAAGGCTTTCAAGCCCCGGTTGAAGTCGGCCAGCAAGCCGGCGCTGCGCGGCCGCTGAGGCGGCAGGATCAGGTGAGTGGTGAAGGCGTCGGTCAGCAAGCGCGGATGCGCGGCAAACTCGTCCGCTTCGGCGGTGGTGAAATTGCGCTTGAGCAGGTCGCAGGCGACATTGCGCTCCATCGGCATCGCATCAATACGTGCTAGCTTCATCTTGCGCAGGCCGATCAAATCGTTGGGCGTCTTGTCGCTGCGCAGCTCTTTGCTGCGTATCAAGGCCCAGAACTCGGGGGTATAGGTGTAGTCGGCGATATAGCCCAGCGTGTAGGGGCGCAGGTCGCTGAGCTGCGTCCACTGCAGCGGGGTGCTCTTGCGGTGCACGATCACCCATTGCTCGGTCAGGATGTTGTCGCTGAGCAAAAAATCGCGGCGCCGCTCGGCCGACGCGCCCCAATGCGCGGACGCGTCCCAGAGGCCGGCCTTGGTCTCCATCTGTGCGCGTGACCAGGGTTGAAAGTGAAATTCGACCTTGTGGCCGCCCAACTCGAAGGCGCGCCGCACGATGGCCAGCGCAATGCCTTGGTCGGGGCGCGATTCGGTCGCGTAGGGCGGCAGCTCTCCGGTGGCGATGCGTACCGGGTCGGCCCCGCTGGCCGATGCTGCCGCACTCAAGAACAAGAGTGAGCAGACGGTGCGCAGCAGGGTCGCCATGCTCGGCTTACAAGGTGCCGTAAGAGTGCAGGCCCGACAAAAACATATTGACGCCCAGGAAGGCAAAGGTCGTCACCACCAAGCCACTCAGTGCCCACCAGGCCGAGACCATGCCGCGCAGGCCCTTCATCAGGCGCATATGCAGCCAGGCCGCGTAATTGAGCCAGACGATCAGCGCCCAGGTTTCTTTCGGGTCCCAGCTCCAATAGCCTCCCCAGGCTTCGGCGGCCCAGAAGGCGCCGAGTATGGTGGCGATGGTGAAGAACGCAAAGCCCAGCGCAATCGCCTTGTACATCAGGTCCTCCAGCAAGGGCAGCGCGGGCAGGCGGGCGGTCAACTGCTTGCGCAGGCTCACGCACAGGCCGAAGAACAAGAGCAGGCCACCCATCTTGCGGGCCCAGCCATCAAGGCCTTGAATCGTCTCGGGCGACAGGTCGGCGGCAAAGAAGCGCGCCGCCAAGATCGCGGCGATCAAGCCGGCCGGCAGGCCGATCAGGCCTATCAACAACGCGCGCTGCGAAGCGGTTTTGAGCAGATAGGCCATTGCCACCATCGCGGCCAGGGCAAAGGTGCCGTAGCCGACGAAATTGGCGGGCACGTGAATCTTCATCCACCAGCTTTGCAAGGCGGGCACCAGCGGCTGGATTTCATGCGCCTCGCGCGCCACCGTGTACCAGAGCAGGAAGCTGACCGCCGCGCTGATCACCAGCATCACATAGGCGCCTAAAGCCCGGGTCTTGAAACGGGCTTCGTAATAGAGATAGAACAGCGCCGTCATCCAGCTGAACAGCACGAACACTTCGTACAGATTGCTGACCGGAATATGGCCGATGTCGGGGCCGATCTGGTGGCTTTCGAACCAGCGCACCATGGTGCCGACCAAGGCCATGAAGACGGCGCCCCAGGCCAGTTTGGAGCCTATGACTTCGGCCGCGCTGCTCTCACCGCTCTTGACGAAGAAGCCGCCCCAATAGAACAAGGTGCTCATGAAGAACAGCAGGCTCATCCACAAAATGGCACTCTGGCTGGACAGCATGTACTTGAGCCAGAAGACCTTGTCGGCCGCGGCCAAGTCGGCGCCAAAGGCATCGCTGTGCTGGCCATAGAGGTTGATGGCCAAGAGGCTGGCCGCGCCGGCCAAGACCACCAGCAGGCGTAACGGTCGCCAGAACCAGCCGAGCGCGATCAAGGATGGCATCGCGAAGGTCAGGATGCCCTTTTCGTAGCCGTCCATCGAGGCGCCATAGCGAGAGAAGGCGAACAGAACGCCGGCAATGATCAGCGCCGCGAACAGCCAGTCGAACACATCGCGGCCCTTGAAGAAGCCTTGTGCGCCGGGTGTTGTGAGCTTGATGCCGGGGGCGCCGCCGTGGGTCGCGCTATTCATACGCTGTCCTTCAAAATATCTTGCTTGAGCTGTGCAAATTCGGTCGCGGTATCGGGTGTTTCGCGGCTGCTGGACAAGGCCATGCGGATTCGCGTCGCCTCGCCTTGACCCGGCGCAGCTTCAAGCCACAGCCATAGCCTGCGTTCCTTGATGTAGAGCATAGCGAATACGCCGATGATCAGCAGGATGGCACCAAGATAGACCAGTTTTTGTCCGGGTGCACGGGTCACCTGAAAGACACTGGCCTGCACTTGCTTGAATTCATCCAATTGCAAGAGCACCGGCGCCGGGTAGAACATGCTGTCCGACAGCGCCAACACCGACTGGGTCATAAAGGTTTGCGTGGCGGCATCCGAAGCGGGCGCGTCCAAGCCGGCCTGTTGGCGACTCTGTTTGTAGAGCTCAAACAGACTGCCGTTCAGAATGCGCAATAGCACCTCTGACACGCGCTGTCGCTCGGCCTCGGGCACTTCACTCTCGATGAACTGTGACAAGGCTGGCAGGCCACCGGGCATCGCCGTCGAGCCTTCTGCCCCTGGCTTGACGCCTTCGGCCCCGGCAAACAAACCCAGTGCGCGGCGCGCGGTGGCCTGCAACTGGGGCGTCATCTGTGGCTTGTCGGCGGGTGTCGCCGCTTCGGCATAGCGTTTGGCGGCACGCTCGCGCTCGGCCGGGTCCAGCAAGGCCTGGCGCAGCTGCAGCCAGCCGTCCATGCTCATTTTCTCGTCGGCCGGAATGCGCAAATAGCGGAAGGCCTCGGAGGCCGATTCGCGCACGCCGGCCAGGAAGACGCGCTGCCCGTCCAATTCGACCGGCGCCATATAGTTGTTGAACTCGCGCGCCTGGCCGGATGCGTCGCGCAGCCGGTAGCTGAATGAGGGCCCGACATTGCGTAACTCTTTGTCCGTACGGGTCTTGGCGCCGCTGCCCATATGGCTTTGTAGCGAATTGACCAGATCAACTTTACGCACATCGGTGCCGCCGTTCGCTGAAGGGCTGCCGCCGAGGTTCTCGACGTTGATCACGCGCAGGCCGGCAAATTCCAGCTTCAGACTTTGTGCCTCGCTCTTCAGCTCGGTGCTGCCGCCGACCCGGCCTTCGATGATGAATGGCTTGTTGCTATTGCCGCCGCCGCCGGCGCCGGCCTTGCCCATCGGCTGGGCCAGCAACTTGAGGTCGGACCCGCCATCCTCGAAGCTGCTTTGATAGATGGCGATGCCGCGGTGAAAGGCCGGCTCGTTGACCTTGACCAAGGCCTGCGTGACGGCGCCGGTTTCGTGGTCGCGGATGCTGATTTCGCTGGCAAACAGCTTGGGCATGCCGGTGTCGTAGTACTCGACGATGAACTTCTGCAGCTCGACATCAAAGGGCAGGTCTTGCAATACCACGCCGTTGGGCATGCTCAAAATGGCGGTGGCGGCGCGGCCGCCTTCCGGCACCATCAGATTGCCGCGAAAGCTCGGATTGCTGGTGGGCAGACGGTGCTCGGGCTTGACCTCGCTGATCAAGCCGCCGCCCTGATAAATCGTCTTGTTCTGCGCCCACATCAGCGCGCGCACCAGCAAATCGCCGTCGAGCAGGCCGCCCAGGCAAATCAGCACGATCGAAGAATGGGCCGCCAAATAGCCAATCTTGTTGGTCGCACCCTTGCGAGCGGCGACCATCACGCCCCGTTCGCGTGCTTGCACACGGGTCTTCCAGCCATTGTTCGCCAAATAGGCGCTCACCTGACTCAAGGCCACCTCGGGTCCTATGGCGATATGTCCGAGCGCCTTGTGGTGAAAAGACTGCAAGGATTGCTCGCGCACATGCTCCTTGAAGTTCTTCAGGTCATGGATGATCTTGGGTGCATTGCGGGCAATGCACAGGCTGGTCGAGATCACCAAAAACGCCAGTATCAGCAAGAAC
The DNA here is from genome assembly GCF_025717515.1 of Roseateles oligotrophus. GTDB lineage: Bacteria > Pseudomonadota > Gammaproteobacteria > Burkholderiales > Burkholderiaceae_C > Paucibacter_A > Paucibacter_A oligotrophus. The sequence continues at coordinate 181,620 of NZ_JAJIRN010000004.1, read as the reverse complement.
CACCAGGCACCGTAGACGGTATAGAGGTCGAACTTGCCAAATACATCGGCCCAGAACGGGCCGAATTGATTCACATAGTTGCTCAGCGGCTCGCGCTGTTTGACCACTGTACCAATGGTGGATGCGATGCAAATTACCGTCAGCAGGGCGATCGCAAAGCGCATCGACGACAGCAAATCAAGCGCTTCACTGGCGACGCTATTGCGCGGTCGGGCCGGTGGGCTGCTGGGGGACTCACTCATGGGGCTAGTGTCGGAGGACATCGGGTACGGTGCAGGACGGCAAGAAAAAAGGCCGGTGAGTTTCACCGGCCTTTTGCAGATTTAAAGCCAGATAGCGGCTAGGCCCTTGGACCGGCGTTTCAGCGCAGACCAGCGATGTAGTCGGAGACGGCCTTGATTTCGCGGTCATTCATCTTGGCGGCCACACCGTTCATTTGCAAGCTGTTGGCGCGACTGCCGGAGCGGAAGGCATTCAGCTGCGATTCGGTGTAGTCGCTGTGCTGACCGGCCAAGCGCGGATATTGGGCCGGGATGCCGGCGCCATTGGGGCTGTGGCAGGCTGCGCAGGCAGGGATCTGGCGGTCGGCAATGCCGCCGCGGTAAATCCGCTCACCTAAAGCAACCAAGCCTGCGTCTTTGGCAAATCCTGGCTTGGCTTGCTTGGATGCATAGAAAGCGGCAACGTTCTTGACGTCTTCTTCCGACAGCATCGCGGCCATGCCCTGCATGACGGGGTTTTTGCGTTGACCCGACTTGAATTCGGTCAATTGCTTGGCCAAGTACTGCGGGTGCTGGCCTTGCAGGATTGGGTTGGCGGGGCTACCGCGCGAACCGTCGGCCGTGTGGCAGGCCGCGCAGACCTGAGTCGAGGTGGCTTGACCCTTGACCAGATCGGGCTTGGCCGGGGCGTGGGCTTCATTCGCCGCGGCGGCGGAAGCAAGCAAAAGGCCAAAAATGCCCATAAGGCTAGATGTCAGAAAAGCGGCAGTCTTAGTCATGAATTTATAGATTCGGTAAGCGCAACTTTAAGATTTTACAATGGCAATCCATTCAGCCAGAATAATCCATGACCAACACCCCATCTGTGTCGCAGCATTCTGCGGAAATTGAGACAACTCCGACGGAAAAAGTGGTGTTGGGATGGACCCACACGGCCCGTTTTCTGACCACCGCCAGCGAGTTGGTGCATTTGCCGGCCAATGAGTTGCCCGAAATTGCGTTTGTCGGGCGCTCCAATGCCGGCAAGTCCACCGCGATCAACACGCTGGCTCAGCAAAAACGGCTTGCTTTTGCGTCCAAGACGCCGGGCCGCACGCAGCATATCAATTTGTTCGAGCTCGGCCCCAAGGACGAGGCCGACGCCTGGTTTGCCGACTTGCCCGGCTATGGCTACGCGGCGGTGGCGCGCTCGGCCAAGCTGCGCTGGCAAAAGGTGATGGCCGACTATCTGGAAGTGCGCCGCAGCCTTTCCGGCGTGGTGCTGATGGTCGATTCGCGCCTGGGCCTGACCGACCTCGACAAGCAGTTGCTGGAGTTCGTGACGCCGCGCGTGCGTACCGGCGAGATCAAGTTGCTGGTCTTGCTGACCAAGGCCGACAAGCTAAACCGCAAAGATGCCGATGCAGCCTTGTTCGGCACACGCGCCTTCTTGGCCGAGAACGCCAGCGCCGAATCCGACATCACGGTGATGTTGTTTTCTGCCCTCAAGAAGCAGGGCGTGGGCAAGGCGGCGCAGATCCTGCATTGCTGGGTTCACCCTCCCGTCAAGGCGGGCGGCGGCGATGGCGCTGCTGAGGCCGAGCGGAATTCCAGTTAGGCCTCGCTCTGAAGATCCTGCATCAGCGAGTCGACGGCATGCTGGACCAGGCTGTCGTCGTCCAAAGCGGTGATCAGGCCATTCGCCAGCAGTCGCTCCACCGCGCCGCGCGTCAGCGTGTGGCGCTGGTCTGCGTCTTGGCCGATGAAGAGGTAGAACTGCTCGGAGTCACTGATCCAGGCGATCTGCGCCGTCAGCCATTCGCTTTGAATGAATAGGTGATACCAGCTGCCGACGCGCTGGCCGGCTATCCAGTTGGATACCGCCGCCATTGAGGCATCGTGGTCATGTTGATCAAATAACTGCATGGCCACCGTCGGCAGTTGAGCTCGGTCGACCTTGGTATGAGCCCAATGCTCCGGCAGCTGGCTTTCTCGCTCGGTCAACAGGTGTTGCAGCAATTCCTCGGGGCTTGGCTCGGCTGTGGAGCTGGTCGCTGCATGTGTTGCGACATGCCTTGCGGCAGTTTCGCTCAAGGCCGGGAGTCCTCGCAAAATTCGGCCATGCTGCAGCATCAGTTCCTGCAGTACCGGCTCGCGCTTGTCTTCGCTCAACGCGATGGCATCGCATCCGCTGCGCAGCTGCGCGATCAAGTCGGGCAGCGCCATGCGCAGTTGTTGTTGCCCGCGCTCGCCGTCCGGCTTGTGCAGGCTGGCCAGCAGATGATCCACCCACTCGATGCCTGCCAAGGCCTGCTGCGAAGTTTGCCCATGCAGCACCATCGCCTGCACGATCACTTCGACCCAGTCAGTTTGCAAAAACTGGCGCAGTTCGGGGCCCAAGGGCGCATCGGCGATTTGTGCCGTGATTTGTTCGCGCAACAGGCGCAGCCATTGTGTGCGCTTTTGTTCCCGCTCCAGTGAGGCCAGTGCCAAGGCACTGCGCTCGCTGCGTTGCTGGGCTTGACTGCTCAAGTGGCTTTCAACCCGCTTCAATACCTGTTGAAACTGTGCCGCAACAGGAATTGGGGCCTCGATCAATGACTGAGTTTCGGCCGTCATGAAACGCAGAAACGCCAGCAGGCGCTCATCATCGGCGCGCTCGAAGGCCATGCCATGTGCCGCCACACGGTTCAGCAAGGCCCAAGTCGGGTGGTCTTGCCGATGCAGCAGATTGCTGTCGTGGCGGGCCAGTCGCACAACGGCCACCTGCAGCCGCGCCAGCAATGCCTTCATTGCTGGCAGCAGACGAGGGTCGGCCAGAATTTGCTCATACAAACGGCTCAGCAGGTCGGGGCCGGGGCCGGCAATGAAGATCGGTGTCGGCGCGCCCACCGTGGGTGTTTGCAGGGTTGTTGGTCGTGTGTTGTGTTCTTGGACACGGCGAGCCAGGCCGTCCAAGGTGGCGGGTTCCGTATTGCGTCGCCCCTGTGCAATGCGTTGTGCAATATCGTGGTCTTGCGCGCGGGCCGCATGGCTGGACACCATCTGACTCAGCTCGGCCGCGCGCAGCCGGGCGCACAGCGTTGAGTAGATGCGGTGCAAGGCTGGCGCCATCGGCGTGGCGGCCACGCGCATCAGGTCATAACGGTGTTGAGGCTCCATTTCGACGCTGGACAGGGCCACCAACAAGGCCTGCGCGAACAAGGCGGCGCGAAGCGGGTTTTCATTCTTGCGGGCACGCGCCGTGCCACGCAGCGCGGCAAAGAAATTACTAAGCTGATGCAGTTCGGGCCCGCTGCCATCCTCGATGGCCTGGATGACATGGGCGATCGCCACATCCTGCAAGGCCTGACGTTCGTCGACCAGGCTTAGCGCGTCCAGGTTGGCAGGCGCGCGGCGCTCCAAGGGCTCTTGGCCGAGTCCGGCTGTTTCCAGCAGCGGCAGCATGGCGCGCTCAAAGTCAGCCGCGAAGCGGCCGCGCATCCGACGCCAGCCTTCCAGCAGCGGGAAATGCTTGGTGTTTGCGTCCAGCTCGGCCTGGATGGCATTCAGCAACTCGCGGCTCAGCCCCGGCGTTTCGAGTCGGACTTCATTCAGCAGCGATTGCAAAGAGAGTGCAGCAGACATGGGCGGAATCAGGCTGGTGTGGGTCGGCTATAGCGGGTGGGGCGAGTGCACAGCCTTGGTTTGCAATTATGAATGTCTGGTTCTTTGTCGCCGCTGCTTACTGTGGGCACTATTCAACGCATTCGTTATAAACGAAAAAAAGGGACCGCATCGCTGCGGCCCCTTTCGGGTTTTTTTTCAAAGCGCTTAGGCTTTGAGGCGAGGCATTACATGCCCATATCGCCCATGCCGCCCATACCACCCATGCCGCCGCCCATGCCGCCGCCTGCAGGTGCTTCTTCCTTGGCGGATTCGGCAATCATGCACTCGGTTGTCAACATCAGCGAAGCCACCGAAGCGGCGTTCTGCAGTGCAGTGCGTGTCACCTTGGTTGGGTCCAGGATGCCCATTTCGATCATGTCGCCGTAGCTGTCATTGGCAGCGTTGAAACCGTAGTTGCCCGAACCGGCCAACACTGCATTCACCACAACGCTGGCTTCGCCACCGGCGTTGTAAACGATCTCGCGCAGTGGCGCTTCGATCGCCTTCAACACCAGCTTGATGCCGGCGTCTTGGTCGGCGTTGGCGCCAACGATGGTGCCTGCAGCTTGCTTGGCGCGCAGCAGAGCCACGCCACCACCGGCCACGATGCCTTCTTCCACAGCAGCGCGGGTAGCGTGCAGGGCGTCTTCAACGCGGGCCTTCTTTTCCTTCATTTCGACTTCGGTCGCAGCGCCAACCTTGATCAGTGCAACACCGCCGGCCAGCTTGGCCACGCGCTCTTGCAGCTTTTCACGGTCGTAGTCGCTGGTCGCTTCTTCGATCTGGATACGCACTTGCTTGACACGTGCTTCGATGTCGGCAGCAGCGCCCAGGCCGTCGATGATGGTGGTGTTTTCCTTGCCCACTTCGACGCGCTTGGCTTGGCCCAGATCGGCCAAAGTGACCTTCTCCAGTGTCAGGCCGACTTCTTCGGCGATGACCTTGCCGCCGGTCAGGATGGCGATGTCTTCCAGCATGGCCTTGCGGCGATCGCCAAAACCTGGAGCCTTGACGGCCACAACCTTCAGGATGCCGCGGATGGTGTTGACCACCAGCGTTGCCAGGGCTTCGCCTTCGACGTCTTCTGCAATGATCAGCAGTGGACGGCCCGACTTGGCGACTTGCTCCAGCGTCGGCAGCAGGTCACGGATGTTGGAGATCTTCTTGTCGTACAGCAGCACGAAAGGGTTGTCCAACAGAGCGGCTTGCTTCTCTGGGTTGTTGATGAAGTAAGGGCTCAGGTAGCCGCGGTCGAATTGCATGCCTTCGACGACGTCCAGCTCGTTGTCCAGCGACTTGCCGTCTTCGACGGTGATGACGCCTTCTTTGCCGACCTTGTCCATCGCGTCGGCGATGATCTTGCCGATCGACTCGTCGCTATTGGCCGAGATCGAGCCAACTTGCGCGATTTCCTTGGAAGTCGTGGTGGCCTTCGAAGCCTTCTTCAGCTCGACGACCAGAGCGGCAACCGCCTTGTCGATACCGCGCTTCAGGTCCATCGGGTTCATGCCGGCGGCCACATACTTCATGCCTTCGCGCACGATGGCTTGTGCCAGCACGGTCGCGGTGGTGGTGCCGTCACCGGCGTTGTCGGAGGTCTTGGAAGCAACTTCCTTGACCATCTGAGCGCCCATATTCTGCAGCTTGTCTTTGAGTTCGACTTCCTTGGCCACGGACACACCGTCCTTGGTCACGGTAGGGGCGCCGTACGAGCGCTCCAACACCACATTGCGACCCTTGGGGCCCAGTGTGACCTTGACCGCGTTGGCCAAGATGTTCACGCCTTCAACCATGCGGGCACGTGCTTCGCCGCCGAAAATTACGTCTTTTGCTGCCATGAAATTTCTCCAAATCTTGAATAAGAACTACGCTTTTGCTTGCCAAATCAATTGTTGGGAAGAAAAGCGTAGCGAGCGTCGTGCTGGCTAAGCGGGCGAAGCGCAGGAACCGGAACGTACTTCCTGTACGTGAGGATTCCGAGCATTCGCCCAACGACGCCAGCGCGTCGCGCAGTAGCTTTACTTCTCGACCACAGCGAAGAGGTCTTCTTCGCGCATGACGAGGAGCTCGTTACCGTCGATCTTGACGGTCTGGCCGCTGTACTTGCCGAACAAAACGCGGTCACCGACCTTGACGTTCAGGGCGATCAGGTCGCCGCGGTCATTGCGCTTGCCGTTACCGACGGCCAGCACTTCGCCTTGATCGGGCTTTTCGGCCGCTGCGTCAGGGATGAAGATGCCCGAGGCAGTCTTGGTTTCTTGCTCGAGACGTTTAACGATCACACGATCGTGCAGAGGACGCAAATTCATCACTTCTCCTAGAGAGTTTCGACACTTTGGTTCGAGGCATTCGGACAGGCCGGACGCCCCGATTGGGGATTTTCGAGATCCGCGTTGACCGGCCAAACCGGGCTTCTTGGATCGTTAGCACTCGCTTGAGTTGAGTGCTAGCAATCGAATTATATGGGCGAGTGGCAAGCTTTCAAGCCCCCTTATGCCGCGATAAGCGCAGGTTTCACCCGCAGCAGGCTGACGAGACCCGCCACCAAGGTCAGCACCGCCCCGATCCCGAGGCCGAGTCTGGGTGCGGAATCGCCCGACGCGAGGGTAAATAGCAGCGTCATGAAAACCCCACCGGCGGTTTGACCGGCCAGCCGGGCGGTCGCCTGCATGCCGCCTGCGGCGCCGGCTCTTTCGCGTGGCGCCGCGAGCAACATATTGCGGTTGTTCGGTACCTGAAAGAGGCCAAAGCCCAGGCCGCACATGATGGTGAAGGGCAGCAAGCTCAAGGCGCTGCCTTGCAGCGGCCAGAGCGCGGCAGCGGCGAGCCCCAGCGCAAGACAGCCGCCGCCCGCAGCGCACAGCCATGCGGTCGAGATGCGATTGGCGAGATGGCCCGCTAACGGGGCCGCGATTGCCACGGTCAAGGGCCAGGGCGTCATGTAAAGCCCGGTCATCAGGGTGCCCTGCCCGAGACTGTGTTGCAAGTAAAAAGGTAGCGCCAGCAAGCCCATCGTCATGCCGGCGAAGCAAAAGACCGAAGCCAGCACCGAGATGTGGAAGGGTCCCGCGCGCAGCAGGTCGAGCGGAATCAAGGGCGCAGGCTTGGGCATCTCTCTGCGGATCAGCGCCGCTAGGCTGATCGCTGCCGTGGCAAACAGAGCGCCGGCCAGCGCAGGCCGCTCCACCAGCAATTCGGCGCCTATCACCAATGCCGCAAAGACAGCGCCATTCAGCGCCACACTGAAGCGGTCCAGCGGCCGTGCCGTGCCGGCGAGGTCGGGCAAGGCACGGCTCGCGAGCAGCACCAGCCCACCCAGAGGCAGGTTCAAGGCGAAGAGCCAGGGCCAACTCGTCAAGGCCAGCAGCATTGCACCGACCGTGGGACCGGCCGCCGAAGACAGTGCCACGGCGAGCGCGTTCCAGCCGATGGCCGCGCCGAGCAAGTGCGGGGGAACGGTCAGGCGCAGCAGCGCAATGCCCAGCGCCATGATGGCAGCTGCCCCGAGCCCCTGCAGAAAGCGCGCCGCGACCAGCCAGGGCAGCGATGGGGCAAATGCGCACAAGGCGGACGCGACCGTGAACAGCGCGACGCCGCTCGTGAACACCCGCCGATAGCCCAAGCTCTCGCCCATTGCGGCGCAGGGCAAAAGGCCCATCACCAAGGCCGTTTGGTAGGCGGTGATGATCCAGACCGAGATGGCCGGCGTCACCTGCAGGGCCCGCGCCATGCTGGGCAGCGCGACGTTGGCGATCGCGGCGTCAAGCACCGCCAGCACCATGGCCGCCAACACGGCGGCGATTGCCGCCTTACGCCTTGGCCCCTGCAACCCGGCGCTTGCCGCTTCGGTCTGCGGCTCGCTGATCACAGCAGGCCCTCGGTCCAGACGCCGTCCCGTTCGACATAGCGCGTCACCTGCTTTGCTTGCTGGTCCTCCTTCTTCAGGTCGCGCTCGGTGAAGCGAAACAGCAAGGCGGGCCCGCTCACGCAGCAGGTGTCATGGATGTCTCCGGGCAGATAAGCCTGCACATGACCGGGCCGCAGCAGCGTTGAGCCCCGTTTCACTAATCGAACCATGCCGTCCGGCTGCTCCAGGCGGGCATAGGTGCTCATCTCGATTTCACCTTGCTGCACCGCGTAGATAACCCAAGCCCGGCCATGGTCGTGGGGTGGCCTGTACAGCCCCGTTGCTTCCGTGTGCGCCAGGAGCATGAAGCCCTGTTCGTGGTCGCGGTAGAGCTCCTGATTGGCCGGGCCATCCCGGTGCAGCGCCGCCAACCAAGCCTCGCTGGCGGGGGCTTTGAGCAAGGCCTCCAATTGCTTGCTGCAAGCGGCGACCACCTCGGTGCTCAGCGGGCCCCAGGCCGACTTGATCCCCGCCATCGATGTTGCAAGTGTGTTGCTGTCCATGATTTCTCCTGCTGTTCCGCTCAAGCGACCGTCGTTCAAGCGCATGGCCAGAAGATAGTCATTCACCAGCGCTGGCGGAAGGCGCATGATTCGCACTCGATACATGCGCGAAACGCCATGTCAAAAGCAGCAACTTAGAGCCAACAACTCGGAGCCTCAGCTTGTCCAGACCCGATCTCAATTTGCTTTTCACCCTGGATGTGTTGCTCGCTGAAGGCAGCGTCGCGGGCGCTGCCCGGCGGCTGCGCCTGAGCCCGTCGGCGATGAGCCGCGCGCTGGCGCGGCTGCGCGAGGCGACCGGCGATCCGTTGCTGGTGCGCGCGGGTCGCGGCATGGTGGCGTCGCCTCGTGCGCTGGCGCTGCGCGATGTCATCGGCCAACTCGTTCAAGATGCCGAGGCGGCGCTGCGGCCGGCCGGCAAGCTCGATCTCGGGCAGGTTGACCGAACCTTCACGCTGCGGGCCAGCGAGGGCTTTGTGGAGAACTTCGGGGCCCAACTGCTGGCGCGCATTGCCGGCGAGGCCCCGGGCGTGCGTCTGCATTTTTTGCACAAGCTGGACAAGGACAGCGGGCCGCTGCGCGACGGCTCGGTCGATCTGGAAACCGGCGTGGTGGACCCTGCCATCGGCCCGGAAGTGCGCGCACAGCGCTTGTTTCGCGATCGCTATATCGGCGTCGTACGGGCGGGCCATCCGCTGAGCGATGGAGAAGAAATCACGCCCGCCCGCTTTGCCGCCGCCGCCCATGTCCATGTATCTAGGCGGGACAGCGACAAAAAAGGCCCGATCGACGCCGCCTTGGCGGGCCTGGGCCTGCAGCGACAAATTGCCACGACGGTCGGGGGCTTCGCGGCCGCGCTGGCCTTGGTGCGGGCCTCCGACTTGGTCACCTGCGTGCACGAGCGGCACAGCGGAGTTCTGTATGCCGGCATGCACAGCTTCGCGCTGCCGCTGCCGCTTGCGCCGTTCACCGTCTCCATGCTCTGGCACCCGCGCTTGGATGCAGACCTGACGCACCGTTGGTTGCGGGGCTGCGTGAGGGACGTCTGCGCCGAGTAGTTCCAAGCAATCGGTCGATTTGGCCGTCTTATCGGTAGAGCCCCGAACTGCGCAAAGGCGAGCCAAGGCTTATGCTTGCGCAAACAATTTGGGAGGCTGAACTTGGCTTTACTGGGGCGCTTGCCGATGTTGTTGGCCTTGCCTAGAACAGTGCGGGCATTGACTCTGCTGCTGTGGCTGGCAGTTTTGCTGGCCTGGCTGCTGGCCGTGCCGCAAGCCTCGGCCAACTCGCTGCACAGTCTGCGCTTTTCGCAACTGGGGGTGGCGGACGGCCTGCCCGGCGGCGCCGTAATCAGCATGGTGCAAGACAGCCAAGGCTTGGTCTGGCTGGGCACTACAGCGGGCCTAGCAAGGTACGACGGACGCCGCATCAAGTCTTTTTATGCGCGCCTGGATCAGACCGACACGCTCAGCCATTCCCTGATTGACGCTCTGCTGGAGGACGAGCAAGGGCAGCTCTGGATCGGCACGCGAGCCGGTCTGGACCGCCTGGACCTGGCGAGCGAGAAGATCCAACGCCAGCCCATGCCCGAGGGTATGGGTTTGGCCGAGCGCCGGATCCTGGCTTTGGCTCCCGCTGCGCCCGGTCGCTTATGGGTGGCCAGCGTCGGCGGCCTGCTCTTGTTTGACAAAGCGAGCCGACGCTTTATGCCCTGGCAAACGGGTTCGACTGCCATGACACCCGACAAGACGCCGGCACGTGCCCTCTTGGCCGACGGCCAAGGCGGTGTCTGGGTGAGTCGCGGCCACCAAGTCTTGCATATTGATTCGGCCGGTCGTATCGGCCAACAGTTCAGCACAATTGACGGGCTATCTACCGCTTCCTTCAAGCCCATCGACTTGATGGTCAATCGCCTCGCGCTGGATGGCCAAGGGCGCATGTGGGTTGGCATGGCCGCAGGCTTGCAAACCTGGCAAATTCCGCCGGACAGCGGGCCGCCGCGCCCCGACCCCTTGGCCGCCAAGTTGCAATTGCCCCGTGAGCGTGTCTTTGCCTTGCTGCTGGACCGGGACCGGGCGATGTGGGTCGGGCAGGGCAGCCGTCCGGCGCTGCACCGTTGGCGCGAGGGCACCGAGCGGCTTGAGAGTTTTCAACATTTGCCGGCGGTGGACAGCAGCCTGGCTGCGGACTCGATCGGCGCGCTGATGCAAGACCGCAGCGGCATCCTCTGGGTCGGCACCCTGCTGTCGGGGGTGAGTCTGGCGGATTTTGGCGGGCGCCGTTTTGCCGCCTATCTGAGCCTGCCCGGCGACCCGAGCAGCCTGTCCAGCGATGTGGTGATGGCGACCGCCTTTGATGGTGCCGATCATCTGTGGGTCGGCACCTATGGCGGAGGGCTGAACCGCTTGCATTTGGCCAGCGGCGAGACCCAGCGGATTTCGCTCACAGCGATGCCGCTGACCCATATCAAGGCCCTGTTGCGCGAGCCGGATGGGCGGCTGTGGGTCGGCGGTGAGCACGGGCTGCAGCTCTTCGATCCGAAAACCCAGCGCAGCCGCACGATCGAGTTGCGCCAGAACTCTGCGGCGGGGGCCTCGATCAGCTCACTCTTGAAGCTGCAGAACGGGGAAGTCTGGGCCGGCAGTTCGGGCGGCCTCTACCGCATAGACGGCAAGGGGCAAGTGCACAGCTTTCAGGCCGATGCGAGCCGCGCCGGGGCTTTGAATCACGCCATCATCGATGCCTTGATGCAAGACCGCGAGGGGAGGCTCTGGATAGGCAGCAAAGGCGGCCTGCATCTTTGGGACCCGCACGCCGAGACGTTTTTGCAGCCGGTACAGGGCAATGCCGATCTGCCCAACCCGGCCGCGCTGCAGGTCTACGGTCTGCGCCAGGACGGCGGCGGGCGCATTTGGCTGGTCACCGAATTAGGATTGTTTGAATTGCTGAGCAAAGGAGCCGGAGCGTGGGAGCTCAAATCCTTCGCCGCGTCGCCCGGCATGCCGTCGGGCGCGTTTGAGTCCATACAAGACGCCCAGTTCGGCGGTATTTGGTTGGGCAGCGAGCATGGGTTGACCGAATTTCTGCCCGAACAGGGGCGGGCGCGCTTCTATCCCAGCGCCAGCCATTTTGGCGGCGGTTTCAACTTTGCTGCGGCAGCGCGTGCCGCTGACGGAACGCTTTACTTCGGCGGCAAGGGTTTGCTGCACTTCAGGCCCGAGGCCTTGCGTGACAACACCCATGCACCCCAAGTCGTGCTCAGCGATTTGCGCGTGTTCAATCATTCTTTGCAGCCCGAGGCAGCGCCGGCGAGTACCGGACAGGCCGGCGCCAGCGGGCCACCCTTGAGTCTGGCCGATCTTGGCATCACAGGGCCGCTGCACCGGGCCAGCAAGGTTCGCCTGAGTCACCGTGAGGCAATGGTCAGCTTTGAGCTGTCGGCACTGCATTTCGACAAGAATCCACTGCTCAAGCATGCATGGCAGCTGGAAGGCTTTGACCGCGATTGGATCTATGGCCAAGACAATGTGGGCCTGGCCACTTACACGAACTTGGATGCCGGGCGCTACCGCTTGATGGCCATGGCGGCCAACCCGGACGGCGTCTGGGGCGAAGCCAGGCAATTGCTGGAGGTCGAGGTGCTGCCGCCGTTTTGGCGCAGCTGGTGGTGGATCAGCGGGCTGGCTTTGCTGACCCTGCTGGCGCTGGGGACGGCCTACCGCTTGCGTGTGCGCAAATTGCACAGGGCCCGCAGCCGACTGGAGCGGGAGGTGGCGGCGCGCACACAGCAATTGGCGCAGGAGAAGCAAATCGCCCTGACGCAAACAGCGCTGGCTGTGCAGTCCAGGGAGGCGGCCGAAAAGGCGCGACATGACATCACGCTGCTGAGCGAAATCGGGCGTCAGCTCACCTCCTCGCTGGATGTGGAATCGATTCAGCGCACGCTCTATCAGCAGGTGGGTGAGTTGATCGAGGCCGCGGTGTTCGGGCTCGGCCTGGTCAATTGGAAGGCTCGCACCTTGGCGTTTGACTTCGTCATGCACAGCGGCGAAGCGTGCATGCCTTATGTGCGCAGTCTGGTCGCGGTCGAGATGCCGTCGGTACAAACGGTGTTGCAAGGCAAAGCGATGCTGGTGGACCAAATCGAACGCGATAGCCGCGTGCTCTACAAGCAGGAAGGGCCCAGCCGGGTTCTCTTGCAAAGCGGCGCCGATCCAGCGGCGGTGAATTCGGGCATTTATGCGCCGATGTTGCTGAAGGGCCAGGTGGTCGGGCTGCTCTTTATGTTGAGCGAGCGCAGCCACGCCTTCACGGCCAATGATTTGGCGATTTTGAGTACCCTGGGCGCCTATGCGGCGGTGGCACTCGACAATGCCGATGCTTACCGTCAATTGCTACTGACCCAAACCAAACTGGTCGAGCAGGAGAAGATGGCCGCGCTGGGGGCCTTGGTGGCGGGCGTTGCGCATGAGTTGAACACGCCCATCGGCAATAGCTTGTTGATGGCCAGCACCTTGCTGGATCGCGGCCGGGAGTTTGCGCAGCATCTGAGCCAGGGCGGCATCCGGCGCTCCGAGTTGGATCAATACTGCCAGGCCAATCAGGAATCGAGTGAGTTGCTGGTGCGCAGCCTGCAGAGTGCGGCCGGCCTGGTCACCAGTTTCAAGCAATTGGCGGTCGACCAGACCTCCGAGCAGCGCCGCCCCTTTGAGCTGCACCAGCTGTGCGGGGAGATTGCGCAAACACTGGGTAATCGCTTGCGCCGCGACGGTCATGAGTTGCATCTTGACGTGGCACCGGGCTTGGAGCTTGACAGCTTCCCCGGCCCGCTCGGCCAGGTATTGAGCAATTTGGTGCTGAATGCGCTCATCCATGGGCTTGACGGCCAGCGCAACGGGCAGCTGACGCTGCAAGCCGTGGTGCTGGATGATGACCGCGTCAAGATCAACTTCAGCGACAACGGCTGCGGCATCAGCGCCACCAATCTTCCTCATGTGTTCGAGCCCTTCTTCACCACCAAGCTGGGGCAGGGAGGCAGTGGTTTGGGACTGCATATCAGCTACAACATCGTCGGCTCGGTGCTGGGCGGCAGCATCACCGTCAGCAGCGAGCCCGGCGAGGGCGCTCGGTTCGAGATCATCATCCCAAGGGTCGCACCTTAGCCGGCTGGTCGATAATCGCCGGCCCTGACTCGCTGGCCTTTCTCCTTACCCATGCTGACCCTCCAAACCGCGCTGACCTTCTTCACCCTGGCCATGCTCCTGGGCTACACGCCGGGGCCCGATAACGTCTTCGTGCTGATCCAGTCGGCCACTCATGGTCGGCGTGCCGGTTTCTATGTCGTGCTGGGCTTATGCACCGGCTTGATGGTGCATACGCTGGCGATTGCCTTGGGGTTGGCGGCGGTGTTTGCCGCCTCGGCCACCGCCTTCACGGTCTTGAAGCTGGCCGGCGCCGCCTATTTGGCATATCTGGCCTATCAGGTCTTGCGTGCGCCGGTCGGCCCGCTGGCCGAGCAAGAGCAGGCCGGCATGAGCCCCCTGAAGATGTATGGGCGCGGCGTCGTGATGAATCTGACCAACCCCAAGGTGGTGTTCTTCTTCCTTGCGCTGCTGCCGCAGTTCGTCAATGCAAGTCAGGGCGCGGTGGCTTGGCAGATCGCGCAGCTGGGCCTGATCTTCATCGTTGCCACGCTGATCTCGTTTGGCTCCATCACCTTTTTTGCCGGCGCGGTCAGCCGCGTCTTGAAGCGTTCCGTCGGCGCGCAGCGCGGCCTGAACTGGCTGGCCGGCACGGTCTTCATTGGCCTGGCCTTGCGGCTGGCGCTGGCCGAGCGTTGAGATGCGTCACTCGGCCGGTGCCGCTCAGGCCAATTGGCTAACTCTTAATTCCGTCGGGCCAAAGCTCAGCGCCAGGGCGGTGGTTTCATCAAGACCCAACGCTTCTTGCGACAGCGAGTCCGGCAGTTCCGGTGCCTGAGCCTGGAACTTCTCTTGCAAACGCTCTCGCAAGGCCTTGAACATCGGGCCGCGTTTGTCGCCGCGCTGCGTGACCAGACCGTCGGCCCAGGCTTGCAGGCGCAGCGCGTCAAGCCAGCGGCCCTGATGGGCCGGCAGCCAGGCCAGCGCGTCGGCCATCCACCAGAGCATGGCTTCGGCTTGCAATGCTGCAACGGCCTCGCGCAGCAATTGAATGGTGCAGGCTTGAGCGTCTTGAGCGATGCGCAAATAGGCCCATTGGGCCAGCACCGGTTTGTTCTGCAGCAGCTGGCCGGTGCTGCGCATTTCGGTCACCGCCTGGTCGAGCAGTTGGGTGGCTGCCGCCAGATCACCCTGACTGCTCTTGAGCTGGGCCAATAGTTGCGCGGAGTTCCAAGCGCCGTAGTCATCTCCCTGGGCGCGTGAGCTGGCCAGGTAGCTGGTGATGCGGTCTTCATAAAGGCTGTCATTGCCCATATCCCGCAGCAGCATCAGGTCGTGCCAGGCGCGAAAGCGACGCTGCCTTGTGCCCCAGGCTTCGGGCTCAAGTGCCCGCATGCGGGCGATGGCATCCACGCGTTGCTCCAGCGGTGCTTGCTGGCGCATCAAGCCTCCAGCTTCGCGATCAAGCGCGACGTAAAGCGCAGGGAATTCACCCAGTTCTCGAAAGGCTTGCTGGGCGCGGCGCGCGCTTTCAAGCGCCAGGGCCGGCGAGATCACTTGGGCCAGCACGCCGAGATGGCTCAGCGCCAAATCAAAACAGGCTTGCAGCCGCGCCGGCCAGTGATCGCGCGGCAGGGTGGCAATCAGCGCGTGGTCTTGCTGCAGTTCGCGCTTGTGACCGGCTCGGGCCCGGTAGTTGGCGCTGGCCGAAAACAGCGCGACGCCTTTCAATTGCAGCGCGGGTTGCTGCAAGGCGGCTTGCAGCGCGGCGCGCAAGCTGTCGTCCTCAAGCTTCAGTTGCGCCAACCAGGGGCGCAGGAAGATTTCAAGCAGGTCCAGGTCGGCTTGCTCAAACAAGGCGATCAAATGGTCGATCAGGCCGCTCATCGCCTCGGTCTGTTCACCGCTGGCTTGCAGACCTTCGGCGGCATAGCTGCGCACGCTGTCATAGAGTCGCCAGCGCGGCGCAATGCCACTCTCGCTGCTGCTGAGCAGCGCATGCTCGCGCAGGCCGTCGAGTGCGTCCAGCAGTTCGGCATCGACGGTTGTGCCCAGCACGGCTGCGGCGGCGTCCAGGCTGAAGCTGCCGGCAATCACCGACAAACGCTGCAGCAACCGCAATTCGGTGGGCTGCAGCAAGGCGCAGGACCAGGCCAGCGCAGCGCGCAAGGTGCGGTGGCGCTCGGGTGCGCCGCGCTCGCCGCGGGTCAGCAGGGCAAAGCGCTCGTCCAGCCGGGCATGTACGCCGGCCCAACCCAAGAGCGGGACGCGCGCGGCGGCCAACTCCAAGGCCAAGGGCAGGCCGTCCAGCATGCGGGCAATGGCGCCCGCCGAGGCGGCGGCGGCCGGCGTCCAGGGCAGGGCGGCGTCATGTTGCTGGGCGCGTTGGCGCAGCAGTTGGACGGCGGCGGTGTCGCTGTTGTCCAAGCCTTCGCTCGCATCGCTTGGCACGGCCAAGGGCGCCACGGCCAGCACGGTTTCGCCGCTGACGCGCAGCGGCAACTGGCTGGTCACCAGCAACTGCAGGCGCGGCGCATGGTTCAGCAGGGCGGTGGCCAATTCGGCGACGGCTTGAACCAGGTGTTCGGCGTTGTCGAGCAGCAGGCGCATGGACAGCGGCGCCAACGCGCGCGCGCCAGGGTCTCGGCGCTGGCCTGGGTGCCCGCGCCCAGGTTCAGGGTGCGCGCCACCGTGGCCAGCAGGGGCTCGGCGTCGGCCAGCGCATCGAGCCGAATCAGCCAGACCCCGTCGGTCGGCACCGCATGGTGGGCGGCGCTCAGGGCCAGACGGGTCTTGCCCACGCCGGCAGGCCCGTGCAAGGTGATCAAGCGCTGGCTGGCGAACAAGCCCTGCAGCTGAGCCAAGTCGGCCTCGCGGCCTATCAGCCCGGCCTGGGCTGCGGGCAGATTGCCTAGGCTGAGGTTTGGCTGGCTGGCTGCTGCAGCCACCGTCGCGCCCGCTGCCTGGCCGCCCGTTGTGGGCTGCGCATCGCTGACCCCCAGCAGCCGGTAGCCTCGGCGCGACACGGTCTCCAGATGGCGCGGGGCCTTGGCGTCTTCATCCAGCGCGACGCGCAAGGCGTTGATGGCGACCTTGAGCACCGAATCACTGACATGGCGATGGCCCCAGACGGCGTCCAGCAATTCGTCCTTGGTGACCAGCCGCCCGCCGCTGCGGGCCAGAAATACCAGCACATCGAAATAGCGCGGCCGCAGCGCCACCGGCTGCTGCTCGCGCAACAGGCGCTGCGCGTGCAAGTCGATCTCGAACGGCCCGAAGGCCAAGCGCTGAGTTGAGGGCTCTAGGGCAGGCATGCGGGGCACTTTAGCAGGCCAAATGTTCGACCTGCCCCCCTGTTTACGCGCAACGCTAACCAAACGCTAACCCGCAGTTGAGGACTTGGGCGGCAGGGCTGCAGACACTGTGATCCATGCCTTCCACACACCACACCAACAAGCCAGCGCCTGCCGCAATGCCCCTGGAAAGGGTCTTTGTGCTGAAGCTGGCCGACAGCGCCACCGCCGGTGAATTGACCGGCCGCTTGGAGCATGTGGTCTGCGGGCGGCAGCTCGAGTTTGGCTCGGCGCGTCAGTTGATGGCGCTGCTGCGGCAGACCGGCCCCGACGGCAGGCGCAAGCCCTGACCCCATCACTCCTGTTCATCCGATCACCACTGCAAGGAATTCATCATGTCGCACCGTATTGCCGCTCCTTTCAAGCTCCACCCGCTGGCCCTGGTGGCCAGCGCCGCCCTGCTGGCTTTGGCTGCGCCAGCAGCACAGGCGGCTTCAAAGTACTGGGCTTGCGCCAATACCGTGGCCTGGAACACGGCCAATTGCTGGAAAACCTCGGCAGGCGTCGTCACGACGGCCCCGGACACCGGTGACTACGCTTACCTCGACAACGCCACGACGACTGCACGCACGGTCACCTTTGGCTTCAATCCAGGCAAGGTGTACGACTACACCGAAATCAAGGCATCCTCCAGCGGCAACATGACGCTCAATATCAACAGTGCGTCCTCGAACTTCAGCAGCGACTATATCGACATCGTGGCCGCAGCTGCGGGCAGTGCGAGCATCACGCAGTCAGCGGGCGTCCTCACAGCCGCGACCCGCCTGAAGATGACGGGCAACGCCGCCAACGCGAATGCCAAGAGTCAATACATCCTGTCAGGTGGCGCGCTCAACACCGAGTTGCTGGAAATGCGAGGCCTCGGCAGCATGAGTTTCTCGCAAACCGGCGGCGTCAATAACGCAAAGAACATATTTCTGAGCAGCGATGCCCTTGCCAGCTACGCGATGTCCGGCAGCAGCACGCTCAATACCAACTACGTCTCGCTCGGGTTTTTGCAAGGCAGCGATCTCTACAAGGGCCAGTTTTCTCAAAGCAGCGGTACGCACAACAACCAGTACGGCATTGGCGTGGGTGCTGGCTCGCAATATCTGCTGTCCGGCAGCGGCAAGGTGGTGAGTGGCAGCGGTATCACCGTGTCGGCCGATGGCCTCTTCAATCAGAATGGGGGCACCGTGTCGGGCGGCAGCCAGTCCGCGATCAATGGCAGCGGCAGCTACAAGATTGCCGGCAGCAGCAGCTTCACGGGGGACAAGTTGCTCATCTCGGACGCCGGCAGCTTCCTGCACGGTGCCGGCAGCGTCACGATCACCAATATGCTGTCGGTGTTCGGGCCCGGTGCCGCGTACCACCTGTCCGGCACCGGCATACTCAACAGCGCCGCTGTTGGCGTGGGTTCGATCAACGGCGCCGGGGCCAGCTTCAATCAGTCGGGCGGCACCCACACCATCACCGGCGACCTTGCGCTTTCCGGCTATGTCAACGGGTTCTACAAGCTTCAGGGCGGCAGCCTCAGCAGCAACCGGACCATCGT
Organism: Roseateles oligotrophus; assembly: GCF_025717515.1. GTDB lineage: Bacteria > Pseudomonadota > Gammaproteobacteria > Burkholderiales > Burkholderiaceae_C > Paucibacter_A > Paucibacter_A oligotrophus. Next base: position 163,334 of record NZ_JAJIRN010000004.1, on the reverse strand, counting down.
CGGCGACAAGACCATTGGCACTTTCGAGCAAAGCGCGGGCTCCCACCAGACGACGGCCTTCATCGTCGGCCAAGCCGATGGCGGCGATGGCCAGGTCAATCTGTCCGGAGGCGTGCTGAACGCGAACAATGCCAGCATTGGCGCGGCCGGCAAGGGCAGCTTCGCCCAAACGGGCGGCAGCTTTGTGGTGGCTGGGTCCACGCAACTCGGCGGCGCGGCGTCCGGCACCTACACCCTCAGCGGTGGCCTGTTGAACACCGTCAGCCTGAATATCAATGCCAACGGCAAGCTGGTCTTCGATGGCGGCAGCATGACCGGCGGCGTGATCAACCAGAACGGCAAACTCTGGGTCAGCAAAGACGGCGGCACCTCGGCCAATATCAAGCTCGGCAGCAGCTCGATCACCCAGATCGACGCCACCTTCACCAACAGCGGCACCTTGACGGTCACACGCAGCCTGGTGGCTGACCACAGCGTCATCGGCAGCGGCACGCTCTACAACCACGGCGTCGGCACCATCACGGGCCAGGGCAGCATCTTGGCCAACGTCAACAACGCCGGCACCCTGCAATCCAAGGGCGGTGACCTGACCCTGGCCGGCGCGAGCTTTGTCAACAGCGGCAAGCTGCGCAACGGCGTCGGCAGCAATGTCTACGTCAATGCCGGCAGCGTCAGCAACAACGGCAATATCGACGTGAACTCCGCCGGTGCAGTCGTGTTCGATGCCAATCTCGGCAATCAGTCCGGCAAGGTCGTCACCCTGCTCGGCGGCACGCTGGCGACACCGAAGCTCAGCAACTTTGCCGGCGGCACGGTCACCGGCTTCGGCACGCTCAGCGGCGATCTTCGCAATCTCGGCAATGTGGACTTCTATGGCCCGACGAATATCGTCGGCAATGTCAGCAATGAAGCAGGCGCGGATTTCCTGGTGCGCAACAACCAGACCTTGATCACCGGCGACCTGGTGAACAACGGCACCATCCGCACGATCAAAGGCAAGGTGGTCTTTGAGGGCACGCTCACCAACAACGGCGCTTACATCAGCGACCCGTCCGAGAACCACTTCAGCAACCTGATCGTCAACGAGCAGGGTTTCCTGGTCGGCGAAACAGGCGACAGCTTCATCTTCAGCGGCAACTTCATCAACCACAGCGCACAGGCCTCGCAGTGGCAGACGGGCGCGGCAAGCCTGGTGTTTGCCGGCCCAGGCAGCAAGACCATGCTGCTGGCCGGCGAGGAATTGGGCTTCAGTGCGGCAGGCTCCCAGAACAATTTCAGTTGGGGTGAGCTGGCACTCGCCGGCGGCGCGCATCTGGCCTTGGCCGATGGCAATGCAAGCATCGGTGCGGCGCTCTATGTGGGCCGTGTCACGGGCGTGGCGCTGGCCGGCGGAGCGGTTAGCAACATCACCGGCAACGGCTTCAACATCTATTACGACGCCAGCCTGGGCGATAACGCCTACCTGGGCGGCCAGACCTTCGCATTGCAGGACGGCGGTGTGCTCACGGCCATGGCACCCGTCCCCGAGCCGGCGAGCTATGCGCTGTTGTTCGCGGGCCTGGCGCTGATCGGCGTGCATTGCCGCCGCCGGATGCAGTGAGCGGAATTGCCCACGACGGCAGGCTCAATCCCTGACCCCTTCACATTTGTAAACAACCTGACGGAGAACCTTGACCATGAAAAATATCAACACTTTGAAGACCCTGATGATCACCGCCATTTTGCTGGCCGCTGGCGGCAGCGCGATGGCCCAAGCCACGCTCGACCACAACAAGGCTTTGGCCGGCAACTCGCTGCCGGGCGATGCACCGGGCTACCCCATCACCCTGAGCCAGCCCGGCCACTATGTGCTGAAGAGCAATCTGCAGGTGCCGGCCGGCGTGCATGGCATTGAAATCACCGGCAAAAACGTGACGCTGGATTTGAACGGCTTCAGCATCATGGGCACGGGCGATTGCAGCCGCAACGACGGCACCAAGGTGGTCACTTGCTCCGGCACCGTAGGTAGCTCGATCGGGGTTCGTGTGGTGGCTGACGCCGCGACCGTTCGCAATGGCACGGTCTCCGGCTTCGACTATGGAATTGACGTGGTCTATTTGGGAAACGGCACCCAAGGTGGTGTCGTGCTGGCAGACCTGCTGCTGTCCCGCAACGTGAGAGCTGGGCTGAGTTCCAACGCAGCCAAAGGCCCGTACCTGCGTGCCAGTGGGCTGATTGCCACGCTCAATGGTGAAAACGGCCTGAACGTATTCAATGGGCTGATTGAACGCAGCCAAGCCAATAACAACGGGAGCATTGGCTTTAGTCTGAACTCGCAGGTCGTTTCTTTGCTGGACAGTTTTGCCTATGGAAACCGAATTGCCGGGGTCGACAAAGGCGTGCTGCGTGGCGTCAACCTGCAGTTCAATGGCGTCAACCGCACCGGCAGCATTCAGTCGATGGGCGGCAATATGGACGGCGGCACGCCATTCTGAACTCAGGCGCAGCAACAAAGCGGAGCCCTTGACCATGGCCAAGACCTTTGACTTGAACCTGCCGGTGCCCCAGCAGCTGCTGCGGCTAGCCCGCAAACCGGTCGACAAGCGAGGGCCCGCGCAGGGTTGGCCCTTGGTCGTCATGCTGCTGATCTGGGTTTGGTTGTACTTGACCTCGGCAGCAGCCCGGCCGATGGCGCCGAGCTTTGCCCCCCCGCAAGCATTGATCGAGGCGACGTCTGCGCCCGAGCCGGCAGTGGCAGAGGAGGGGTCAGACCTTGCTCCAGCCATCGGGCCTTCAATCCGGTGGGAGGGGCAAGATCTGGTGATCGATGCCAAAGCCGCAACCTTGGCCGAACTGACCACAGCCTTGGCCGCACAGACCGGCAGCGAGCTGCTGGGTGAGCTGGCCTTGTTGAACGAGGCGCGTCCGCTCAGCTTGCGCTGGCGTGGCCGCGACCCGCAGCAGGCCTGGGCGCTGCTGCTTCAAGGCCAGGCCAGCTACGCGACGCAATGCGCGAACCACCATTGCCGCGTCTGGTTGTTGGGCCAACTGGCGCCCGGGCTTGCTGGCGCAGCACCACCCTCGCCAAGTCCGCCATATCGCGCCGCCGAACCCGATCCACCGGGGCTATTTCCCTCCGATTGAGGTCCTGGTCAGCTTGGCCGGCCTCGCCACACCTCCAACGAAAGCACACCATGAAATTCAAAACCCTGTCTTCACTGTCAAGCCTGTTCATGCTGGGCTGGCTGGCCGTCTTGGGTCCGGCGAACGCCTCACCAATTACCTATGAGTTCAGCGGCGTGGTTGCCAGCGACACGGCCGAGCGCGGCTGGCAGCAATTCACCGGCAGCTTCAGCTTCGACAGCGTCGCCCTCGACGCCATTGCCGACCCCAGCACCGCCGCCTATGCGCATGCCGGCGCGCCCTGGGGCATGAGCGTCAGCTTCGACGGCGGCCCGGCCTTGCTGCTTGACAGCAGCTTCAATATGCTGGTCAGCAATGATTTGCAAGGCGCCGATCAATGGGGCGCTTTGGCCCAGAACGGCAGCGGCAGCGAGGTGTTTTCGCTCAGCCTGATCGATGTGTCGGCCAGCGTCTTCGACAGTGACGCCTTGCCGCTTGGCGGCCTGACCCTGGGCAATTTTTCTTTCAACAGTTTTCGCTACGAGTCGGCCGACGCCGAGTTGCAAGGGCAGCTCGGCAGTCTGTATTGCGTGGCCGGTTGCGAGGCCCAGCCACCCGTCCCGGTGCCGGAGCCCGGCAGCTTGGCTTTGGTGGCCGCGGGTTTGGTCGCAATGCTCTTGCGGCGGCAAGGGTCCGGGCGCTGATTCAGCTCGGTTGGGGTAATTGCATCAAGGCTTGACCCGTTCGAATCCTGCTGCCGTTTCCGATCCCCGGGCTCAAGGTGAAGCCCTTGGGGGCGAACACGATGATGGTGGAACCATGCTGGAACCAGCCCATCTCTTCGCCTTTCTTGAAGCTGGCCCGACAGGGTAATTCGTTAGCGCCTTGGTAATCGACATGCAGCAGCAGGTCGAGAAAGTGCAGTCTTAGGCTGGCCACCAGGATCGCGGCCACCGGCACGATCGCGATTTGCTCGCCGGTTTTCAGCCTTGATCTCAGCACCGCCCGCTCATTGCGGCAGAACAGGCGCTCGACTCGCTTCAGTGCGATCGGGTTGACGTTCCAGGTGTCGCCAGCGATATGCGTGACATGTTCGACCGTGCAGTCCTGCGGCGCATGGAAGCGGTGGTACATCGCCGAGGTCAGGCGCAGCGTGACGAACATGCCGTCTTGAAAAGCGGATGTGTCTTGCGTTGGTCCGAACAGATCCTGCATCGAATAAGGGAAGCCCTTGGCCTGAAAGATCTGCCGCCCTTCGACTTGGCCGCAGGCACCGACGATGGCGTCGCAGGGGCTGCTCAACACCTCGGTGGCCATATCGACCCGGCGTGCGCCCGCTACCAACTCACGGGTGAAGCAGTCGTGCAGGCTGTCGAACTTTTGTTTTTTGGCGTCGCTCAGGTCCAGATCGGTGAAGAGCCGCCAGATCGCGATCGAAGCGCGGGCCAGCAACGGATGGCGGATTTGGCTGAACTTGCCCATCAGCCTTGTCAGCGCGATGCGCGGAATCCGGTTGGTCAGCAGAAAGTTCAGATCCTCCTGTTGGAGCATCTTTCGCAGAGAAATTGTCATATTCACGAGGCTGTCAAGCAGCGCTGTTTAGATAGAGGGACCGAACTACTTCGACCTACGTCATGGAACAAACTTTTGCGCTTTCCGCCCTGGCCTTGGCCGCCTTGGCCTGGACGCTGCCGCGCGCCAAACGGCGCTTGGAGTTGTCGCGCGCCAAACACCGCTCGCTCGCCGGCCATTCGCGCATGGCCAAGCGCTTGGCCGGTTTCATTCCCGGCTATGCCTATGACGAAGAGCGCTTCTTCAATTCCGACGCGGCGCCGGCCGAGGTCGTCAGCCGCCGCCGCATCGGCTTCAAACGCCTGAGCGAGACCTTTGCCCAGCGCTATGCCAAGAGCATTGCAATGACGGCGCGCGCCCGCGAGGGCATTTCGGACCTGCAATTCACCGGCAGCTACCGGGTGCCGTTTCAGTACAGCCCCTATTTGCGCGAGCACATCAAGACCGGCAGCTTTTTGCAGGCCTCGTCCGGCGTCGAGGTCGTGGACCTGGACGGCAATGCCTTTTACGACCTGACCGGCAGCTACGGCGTCAACGTCTTCGGCTACGACTTCTACCGCGACTGCGTCGACGAAGGCATCGCCTTGACGCACCAACTCGGGCCGGTCTTGGGCGCCTACCACCCCTGCGTGGCCGACAACGTCGAGCGGCTCAAGGCCATCTCGGGGCTGGACGAGGTGTCCTTCCATATGTCGGGCACCGAGGCGGTGATGCAGGCCGTGCGGCTGGCGCGTTATCACACCAAGCGCAAGCACCTGGTGCGCTTTTGCGGCGCCTATCATGGCTGGTGGGAGGATGTGCAGCCCGGCATCGGCAACCCGCTGCCGCCGCGCGAAACCTACACGCTGCAGGAGATGGATGCGCGCAGCCTGCAGGTGCTGCGCACCCGCAAGGACATCGCCTGCGTGCTGATCAATCCGCTGCAGGCGCTGCATCCGAACAAGGGCGCACCGGGTGACTCGCAACTCTTGGACAGCGCCAGAAGCGCCGGCTACGACCGCGCCGCCTACGCCGCCTGGCTGCAGGCCTTGCGCGAGGTCTGCAGCGAGCGCGGCATCGTGTTGATTTTCGACGAGGTGTTCCTGGGCTTCAGGCTGGCGCCGGGCGGCGCGCAGGAATACTTCGGCGTGCGTGCCGACATGGTCACCTACGGCAAGACGCTGGGCGGCGGCCTGCCGGTCGGCGTGGTCTGCGGCAAGCAGGCGCTGATGAAACGCTTTCGCGAGGAGCGCCCGGCCGACATCTGTTTTGCCCGCGGCACCTTCAACTCGCATCCCTATGTGATGGGCGCGATGAAGGTGTTCCTGGATAGGCTGGAAACACCGGCCGTGAAGGACATTTACGCCGGGCTTGATGAGCGCTGGAACGCGCGCGCCGAGCGTTTCAATGCGGCATTGCAGGGGGCGGGCTTGCCGGTACGGGTTGCGCATATGCAGTCAATCTGGACGGTGTTCTACACCGAGCCCTCGCGCTACAACTGGATGTTGCAGTTCTATCTGCGCGAGCAAGGGCTGGCCTTGAGTTGGGTCGGTACCGGGCGCTTGATCTTCAGCCTCAACTACAGCGATGCGGACTTTGATGAAGTCACGCAGCGCTTCGTCAAGGCGGCTCAAACGATGCGGGCCGAGGGCTGGTGGGAGGCAGATGCCGCGCTGACGAACAAGGCCATCAAGCGCGGCCTGCTGAAGGAAATGCTGCAGCAGGCGTGGGGCAGCAAATCCTAAAGCTCAATCGACTCAACCGTGTTTCGCATTTAAATCATGCGAGACATGGTCCATCGGGTCGATCAACTCGCCGCGCAGCAGGTACAGCGGTGCCTTGTGATACAGCATGATGTCGTGAAAGGGGTCGGTCAGGATCTTGGTCATCCAGGCCACGGCTGTCATCAGGTCTTGCTGAATCCACAACTGCAAGACGCGGAAGATCAGGCCGGCCGCACCGAGTGCCAGCCAGGCGATGCCGACGTCATGCAGCCAGCCTTGCACATCGTTGGCCGGCTGGATCAAGCCCAGCAGCGAGGGCTGTAGCCACAGCGCGGCGGGGATCGCGACCCAGATCGCCAGCAGCACGATCTTGCGCTGGATGTTGTAGCCGATCTTGATCTCTTCCTTGTGCTGATCGCTGGCCTGATTGACATGGTCGTAGCCGCGCGGTTCGAAGAAGAAGTGCCCCGCCTGACGACTGGTCATCGACACGCACCAGGCCAGCAGCGCTGCCATCGCCGGGTTGAAGAACAGCATTGCATAAGAGATCAGGAAGAAGATCGCGCTGAGCAGATGCAGGCTTTGATTGATGCGGCTGTGATGGTAGTAGCGGTGGTCGTCCCAGCGCTGCACTCTCAGGGTGTGGGCAAGAGTTTGGAGAAAAGGCTTGTCGTTCACGCGCACGTCCTCGTATCGTTCAGGTGCAAGAGCTGCCGCCCGGGATGGGCCGGCATGCCGCGACGGAATGGTGACCGCGCTGCATGAAAATTCCGTGACGTTCGCGCGACCGTAATGTTTTGTATCTGTCATCGAACTGTTACGCGCGCCGTGCACTATGCGCACATGAAGAACGTTACTTCCTTTTCGTCTCCTGGCATTCTGGTAGATAACTACCCTGCGGCACAGCGCTCCTTGCGCATCGCCTTCGTGACGGAAACTTATCCGCCCGAGGTCAATGGTGTGGCGATGACGATCTCTCGCATCGTTGAAGGCCTGCACGCCCGCAACCATGATGTGCAGCTGATCCGACCGCGCCAAGATGCCAGCGATGCCGCCGAGACCGGCGTGCGCTTTCAGGAGGTGCTGATGCGCGGTCTGCCGATTCCGCGCTACCCGAATCTGCGCATGGGTCTGCCGTCCAAGCGTGCCTTGGTGCAGCTCTGGTCACTGCACCGGCCCGATGTGGTTCACATCGCCACCGAGGGCGCCTTGGGCTGGTCGGCGCTGCAGGCGGCGATTCATCTGAAGCTGCCGGTCTGCTCGGACTTCCGCACCAATTTCCACGCCTATAGCCGCCATTACGGGATCGGTTGGCTCTACAAGCCCATCATGGCCTATCTGCGCAAATTCCATAACCGCACGCAGGCGACGATGGTGCCGACCGAGGCCTTGCGCCGCGAACTGGAGACGGGTGGTTTCAAGCATCTGAACGTGGTGTCGCGCGGCGTTGATGTGCAGCAGTTCTCGCCCTTGCGGCGCAGTCAGGCCCTGCGTGAGCAATGGGGCGTGGCGCCGGATGCTCTGGTGGCCGTCTATGTCGGGCGGATCGCGCCGGAGAAGAATCTGCCGGCCTTGATTGCTGCCTTCGAGGCGATCAGCAAAAACGATCCGCGCGCCAAGCTGGTGGTGGTCGGCAGCGGCCCGCAGCAGGCAGAGCTGCAGCAGCGCTTGCCTAACGCGATATTCGCAGGGCAGCGCAAGGGCGAAGACTTGGCTGCCCATTACGCCAGTGCCGATCTGTTCTTGTTCCCCAGCCTGACCGAGACCTTCGGCAACGTCACCACCGAGGCGATGGCCAGTGGCTTGGCCGTGCTGGCATTCAATTACGCGGCCGCCGCGCAGTTGATCCGCAACGGCGTGAATGGCCATGTGGTGGAGATCGATGACGCGGCCGGCTTTGTGCAGGCGGCGATTGATATGGCCGGCGATGCAGCGGGCCGCCTGCGCATGGGCGAGGCGGCTGCGGTGACGGCCCAAGCCTTGGACTGGAGCAGCATCGTCGGGCGCTTCGAGGGGGTGCTCGACTCGGTCATCCACCGTGCCGAGCAGCCTTATCGTTCGCCCATCGTGGCGCCACAACGCCGCGTCGTCTAAAAGCAGGCCGGAGCTTTTTAATGTGTGATCGGCCCGGCTGCTTCAGGCATGCTCCGGGCCTCGCGCCACATCAGCCCGGCGATCGCCAGGGCGATACTCAGGCCGAAGCCCCACATCACGGTCACGATGGAAACATCCAGCGCCAACAAGCCCGCATATGCCGCCAGCATCGCCAGCACGCTGGCGTTTTCGTTGAAGCCTTGCACGGCGATCGAGCGGCCGGCGCTGAGCAGGCTATAGCCCCGGTGCTGGAGCAGGGCGTTCAGCGGTACCACCATCAGCCCGCCGACGGCACCAATCAGCACCAACAGCGGAATCGCCAGCAGCAAACTGCCGGCGCTGGCCACCGCCGGAATCAACAGGCCCAGCAGCACGCCGAATGCCAGCATGCGCTTGGCCGCATGCAGCGGTACCCAGCGCCCGGCAATGGCTGCGCCCGCAATCACGCCCAGCGCCACGGCAGCCTGCAAATAGGCCGACTGCGACAGCGGCAAATGCAACACATCGGCGGCCCAGCGCAGCACGGCAAACTGCAAGGTCGCACCTACGCCCCAGAACAAGGTGGTGACGGCGAGCGAGAGGCCGCCGTCGGCGTCGGCCCAAAGCTTGCGGTTAGCCTTCCAGAAGTCCCGGCACAGGCAGCGGGGGTGGAGGCTGCGGCTGCTGGGGTAGCGGGCGCCGCTGGCGGGTACGCCGAGATTGAGTGCGGCGGCCAAGCCGTAGACGAGTATCAACAAGCCTATCGACGGGGCTAGGCGGCTGGGCGTCAGCCAAGCCAAGCCTTGCAGCCATTGCTGCGCGGTATTGAGGCCGCTCAGGCCCAGCAACCAAGGGCTGACCAACAAGCCGCCCAAGACCGTGCCGAACAGCGCCGCGCAGACGACGCTGACCTCCAGCCAACCATTGGCCATCACCAGGCGCTGCGGCCCGACCAGTTCGGTCACCAAGCCGTACTTGGCGGGTGCATAGGCGGCCGCACCAAAGCCGACGATGGCAAAGGCGGCAAACGGGTGCAAGCCCAAGGCCAGGCCGAAGACGCCGAGCAGCTTGATGCCGTTCATCCATGCCATCAGCCGAGCTTTTGGCAGGGCGTCTGCCAGCGGGCCGACGAAGGGCGCCAGCACCACGTATGAAATCGTGAAGCCGAACTTCAGCATCGGTGCCCACCAGGCGGGCAGATTCAGCTCCAGGAGCCTGGCAATGATGACGATCAGCAGCGCGTTGTCGGCCAGGGCCGAGGCGAATTGGGCGGCGATCAAGAGATGGAAGCCGGTGGGCATGAAGCGTGCACCTGAGGAATCAAAGGCAAAAGCGTGACAGCGCCGCGTGAAACGCTGGTGACAGCTTGCAAGCGTTTGAGACGCTCACTTCATCTTCAACATGCAGACCATCGCGCAAGTCCTTATTTTTGAACAAGTTTTACGTCTTGGTCAATTTAGGACTTGCCGCTAAGTCTTTGATTTAATTGAAAAATCTTTGATCTACCTTGACCTTTGTGGCTTCTGCAAGTAAAGTGGGAACTAGTGCATTTTGGTGGGTCGCCGTGGCGAATTTTGTGTTTCAGGGGGCTTCGGCCTTGGCAATGGATGCCAAGGGGCGTTTGGCCGTCCCCACACGCCACCGTGAGGTTTTGCAGGCGCTTTGCGCCGGGCAAATGACCGTGACCAAGCACCCCGACGGCTGTCTGGTGGTGTTTCCTCGCCCGGTTTGGGAGGGCTTTAGGGAGCGGGTCGCCGCCTTGCCGATGTCGGCCGCGGGCTGGAAGCGCGTTTTTCTGGGTAATGCAATGGATGTCGAGATCGACGGCGCCGCGCGCGTGCTGATCTCGCCCGAATTGCGCGCCGCCGCCGGCCTGCAAAAAGACGTGATCTTGATGGGGATGGGCAGTCATTTCGAACTCTGGGATGCGGCCGCCTATGCCGCGCATGAAGCCCAGGTGATGCAGTCCGAATTGCCGGACGCCTTGAAGGACTTCAGCTTCTGATGGAAACGCCAGCCCCCCAGTTCTCTCACACCACCGTGCTCTTGAATGAGGCGGTCGACAACGTTCTGACCACACCCGACGGCATTTATGTCGATGGCACCTTTGGCCGAGGCGGGCATTCGCGCCTCTTGCTGAGTAAGCTGGGCCCCCAAGGGCGCTTGATTGCAATCGATCGCGACTTGGAGGCAATCGCCGCTGCGACCGAAGGGCCGGATCGCATCAGCGACCCGCGCTTCACGATTGTTCACTCGGCCTTTGCCGATATGCGCGCGCAGCTGCGCGCGATCGGTATCGAGCAGGTGCAAGGCGTGCTCTTGGACCTGGGTGTGTCGAGCCCGCAGATTGACAACCCCGAGCGTGGGTTCAGCTTCCGCTTCAGCGGCCCGCTGGATATGCGCATGGACACCACCCGCGGCGAAAGTGCCGCGGATTTCCTGGCCCGCGCCGATGAGCGCCAGATTGCGGAGGTCGTGCGCAACTATGGGGAAGAACGGTTTGCTGTGCAAATTGCAAAGGCGCTTGTTGCTCGCCGCCTCGAGGGCCGAGCCGTCCGAACCACGGATGACTTGTCCGAAGTCGTGGCTCGTGCGGTCAAGACTCGCGAGCCGGGTCAGAACCCCGCCACGCGCACATTTCAAGCTCTTCGGATTCACGTCAACGGCGAGCTTGAGGAGCTTGAGCAGGGGCTGAACGCAGCGCTGGCGCTGCTCGCCCCCGGTGGCCGCATGGCCATCATCAGCTTCCACTCGCTCGAAGACCGCATCGTCAAGAACTTCATCGGCGGCCATAGCAAGCAGGTGGTCGACCGGCGCGCGCTGTTCGCCGAGCCCAAGCCGCTGGCGCTAGAGGCGATTGCCCGCATCAAGCCCAGTGAGGCCGAGGTGCAGGCGAATCCGCGTTCGCGCTCGGCCGTTTTGCGGATCGCCCAACGCACCGCGGTGCCCTTGCCTGTTGAGCATCACAAGCGCCGGCGGGGTGAGTAAGCGTGTTGGGGCGGCTGAACTTTGTCTTGTTGCTGGTCGTGCTGGTGTCCGGCATGGTGCTGGTGCGCAGCGCCTATGACGCGCGCCGCCTCTTCACAGAAGTGGACCGGGCGCAGGCCGAGGGTCGCCGTTTGGAGGCCGACAGCCAGCGCCTACAGGCCGAGCGCCATGCGCAGGCGACCAATCTGCGCGTCGAGCAGGTGGCTCGCGAGCGCCTGAAGATGCGCGCCATCAGCCCGAATGTGATTCAAACGGCTGACGATCACGCCGCTGCCGCAGCTGCCACCAAGGCCGGAGCCGCGCGATGAAATGGTTCAAGCGCGCTCGCTCCAGCGGCGCCGAGCCGGTCAAGCGCTCGGCCAAGTCCGCCAAGGCAGTCGCTGCCAGCCAGGGCATGCGCAGCGTCAGCTACTCGACCAGCCCCTTGCTGGCGTCCAAGACGCCGGTCTGGCGCTCGCGCTTTTTGGTGGCGCTGGTCGGCTTTGCCTTCACCGGCTTGTTGGCACGCGCACTCTATGTGCAAGTGATTGGTACGCAGTTCTATCAAAAGCAGGGCGAGGCACGCTATGTGCATCAGCTCGAACTGCCGGCCAGTCGTGGCCGAATCAATGACCGTGGCGGCAACGTCCTGGCCGCCAGCGTCGCGGTGCCCTCGGTCTGGGCGATTCCGAAAGAGGTCGATACAGATCCTGAAAAACGCAAGGCCCTGGCAAAAATTCTCGGCTGGTCTAATGCCGAACTCGAGCGCAAGCTCGACCCGGCCACGCGCTTTGTCTGGTTGCAGCGCCAGGCCGACGACCAAGTTGCAGCACAGATCAAGGCGCTGGGCCTGAAGGGTGTGTTCCAGGATCGCGAATACAAGCGCAAGTACCCGGAAGGCGAAGCCGCCGCCCATGTGGTGGGCTTCACCAATATCGAAGACAAGGGCCAGGAAGGCATCGAGCTGGCGCGCCAAAAAGACCTGCAGGGGCGCGACGGCAGTCGCTCGGTCGTGCGTGACCGACTTGGTCGGGTGGTCGAAGACATCGGCGAGCGCGTGCCCGCTGCCAATGGCCGCGATATTGATCTTTCGATCGACTCCAAGGTGCAGTTCTTCGCCTACCAGCGCATCCGCGATGCGGTCGCCGAACACAAGGCCAAGGCCGGTAGCGTGGTGGTCCTGGATGCCCAGACGGGCGAAATTCTGGCGCTCGCGAATTACCCCAGTTACGACCCCGGCGAGCGCAAGAATCTCAGCGGCGCACAGTTGCGCAACCGCGCCTTGACCGACATCTTCGAGCCCGGCTCGACCATGAAACCCTTCGTCACCGCGTTGGCGCTGGAGACCGGCCGGGTGCACCCCGACACCGTCATCAATACCGGGCCGCGCAGCATCGTCATCAGCGGCTGGTCGCCCTCGGATGCCCACCCGCATGGCGAATTGACGGTCGCGCAGGTGATTCAAAAATCCAGCAACGTTGGTGTGGTCAAGATGGCGATGCAGATGTCGCCGCGTGAGTTGCACGAGATGTACACCGCCATCGGCCTGGGGCAGCGGCCGCAGATCGACTTCCCCGGTGCCATCACCGGCAAACTGCGGCCCTACAAGAGCTGGCGCCCGATCGAGCAGGCGACGATGAGCTATGGCTATGGTCTCTCGGCCTCGTTGCTGCAACTGGCGCGGGCATACACGGTGTTCGCCCATGACGGCGAAGTGATCCCGATCACGATGACACGCAAGCCGCCGGACGAGGTCGTTAGCGGCATCAAGGTGTTCTCTCCTAAAACTGCCGAGACCCTGCGCGGCATGTTGCAAATGGCGGCCGGCCCCGGCGGCACGGCACCCCAGGCGATGGTCAGTGGCTATAGCGTCGGCGGCAAGTCCGGCACCGCGCACAAGCAAGAAGGCAAGGGCTATGCCGGCCACAAATACCGCTCCTGGTTTGTCGGCATGGCGCCCATCAGCAAGCCCCGCATCATCGTGGCGGTGATGGTCGACGAGCCGACCAACGGCATCTATTTCGGTGGTGCGGTGGCCGGGCCGGTGTTCAGCCAAGTGGTGTCGCAGAGCCTGCGCCTGCTCAATGTGCCGACCGATCTCGAGGTCAAGCCGCAGATCATTGCCAGCCAAAAGCTGCAGGCCGTCGAGGAGAGCTTTTAGCCATGGCGCTGAAGAAGTTTTTCTCCGGCGCCAAGCGTGGCTCGCGCGCCGCCGAGCCGCTCAGCCACAGGCAGAGCCCGCTCCTGGCCTCGCGCACGCCGGCCTGGCGGTCGCAGTTCCTGGTCGTCGCGGTGGGTCTGGGCTTGGCCGGCCTGCTCGGCCGCGCACTCTATGTGCAAGTGATTGGCAAGCAGTTTTTCCAGAAGCAAGGTGAGGCACGCTTCTCCCACAAGATGGAACTGCCGGCCAGCCGCGGGCGCATTGTCGACCGCAGCGGCAAGGTCCTGGCTTCCAGCGTGGCCGTGCCTTCGTTCTGGACCATACCGTCCGAATTGGAGGCCACGCCCGAGCAGCGCCTAGCCTTGGCCAAGGCCTTGGGGCTGAGCCCGCAGGCCTTGGCGCAAAAGCTTGATCCCGCCAGCCGCTTTGTCTGGCTGCTGCGCCAAGCCGACGAAGCCAGCGCCGCGCGCATTCAGGCGCTGGGCCTGAAGGGCGTTTATCAAGACCGCGAATATCGGCGCCACTATCCGGAGGGCGAGGCCTCGGCCCATGTGGTCGGCTTCACCAATGTGGAAGAACGCGGTCAAGAGGGCATCGAGCTGGCGTTCCAAAAAGACCTGCAGGGCCGCGACGGCTCGCGCTGGGTCACGCGCGACCGCCTCGGGCGAGTCATTGATGATGTCGCCCAGGCCCGCTCCGAAGCGATGCCGGCCGTCAACGGCCATGACATTGATCTATCCATCGACTCGCAGACGCAGTACTTTGCCTATCAAGCGATTCGCGACGCCGTCGCCGCCAACCAGGCCAAGGCGGGCAGCGTGGTGGTCCTGGATGCGCGCAGTGGCGAGATCCTGGCGCTGGCCAACTTCCCCAGCTACCAGCCGGATCAGCGCAAGCATCTGAGCGGCGAGCAGTTGCGCAACCGCGCGCTGACCGATGTCTTCGAGCCCGGTTCGACGATGAAGCCCTTCATTGCCGCGCAGGCCTTGGAGAGCGGCCGCGTCACGCCCGACACCATCATTCAGACGGCGCCCGGCCGCATCACCATCGGTGGCGCCACCATCAGCGACGCGCATCCCGGCGATGCGCTGACGGTGTCCCAGGTGATTCAAAAATCCAGCAATGTCGGCACCGTCAAGATGGCGATGCAGATGCCGGCCAGCGAGATGCACCAGCTGTACTCGTCATTAGGTCTGGGGCAGCGCCCGCAGATCAGCTTCCCAGGCGCCGTCACCGGCAGCCTGCGGCCCTATAAAAAATGGCGGCCGATCGAGCAGGCGACGATGAGCTATGGCTATGGCCTGTCGGCCTCGCTGCTGCAGTTGGCCCATGCCTACACGGTATTCGCGCATGATGGCGAGTTGCTGCCGCTGAGCATGACCAAGCGCGCCGCAGGCGAGGCTGTGACCGGCCAGCGCGTGTTTTCGGCCAAGACCGCCCAACAGCTGCGCCAGATGCTGCAGTCGGTCACGGCGGCAGGCGGCACCTCGCCGCAGGCGCAGGTCGCCGGCTATAGCGTCGGCGGCAAATCGGGCACCGCCTACAAGCAAGAGGGGCGAGGCTATGTGCGCAACAAATACCGCGCCTGGTTTGTGGGCCTGGCCCCGATCGACAAGCCGCGCATCATCGTGGCGGTGATGGTGGACGAGCCGACGCAGCAGTTCCACGACGGTGGCAAGGTCGCCGGCCCGGTGTTCAGTCGGGTTGTTTCCAAAAGCCTGCAGCTGATGGGCGTGCCAAGCGATCCGACCCTCAGGCCACAAATCTTGCCGCCCCAGCAAATGGCTGCCGCGGCCTACCAGGCGCTCTGACCATGTTGACCCGACTCAAATCCCCCGAAGCCTGTGCCCGTTGGTTGCAGGAATGGACCACCGGCGTGCTGCGCACCGACAGCCGCGCCGTGCAGCCCGGCGATGCCTTCATCGCCTGGCCCGGCTATGCGCGCGACGGCCGCGAATTTGTCGCGCAGGCCTTGGCGGCTGGTGCCTCGACCTGTCTGGTCGAAGACGCTGGTGTCGAGAGTTATGGTTTTGTGGACGCTCGCGTCGCGTCCTTGCCCGATCTGAAATCCAAGACCGGCCTGATCGCCGCCGCCTATTACGGTCAGCCGTCCAAGGCCTTGAGCGTGATCGCCACCACCGGCACCAATGGCAAGACCTCCACCGCATGGTGGTGCGCGCAGGCGCTGAGTTTGCTGGGCCAGCGCTGCGGCGTCGTCGGCACCTTGGGGGTGGGCGAGCCACCTATTCCTGGTCGGCAGGCCGCTGCGATTGAATACACCGGCCTGACCACGCCCGACCCGGTGCTGCTGCAAGCGAACTTCCGCCGCATGCAAGATGAAGGTTATGCGGCCTGCGCGATCGAGGCTTCCTCAATCGGTTTGAAGGAATTCCGCCTCAGCGGCAGCGAAATCCGCGTCGCTCTGTTCACCAATTTCACCCAGGATCATCTCGACTATCACGGCACGATGGACGCCTATTGGGCCGCCAAACGGGAGCTGTTCGAAGCCCCTGGCCTGCGCGCTGCGGTCTTGAACATTGACGATGCCAAGGGCACCGAGTTGGCGCTTGAGCTGGCCGCAAAGCTGGATGTCTGGACCTGCTCGCTGAACGGCCCGGCGCGTTTGCGGGCGACCGACCTGCACTATCTTGCCGGCGGCCTGGCCTTTACTTTGCGCGAGGGCGAACAAGCCTTGTTGATCGAAACCGGGCTGATCGGTGAATACAACGTCGCCAACTTGCTGGGCGTCATCGGCTGCCTGCGCGCCTTGGGCCACGGCCTGGCGGAAATTGCCGCCGTGGCCGGCCAAGTCACCTCGGTGCCCGGCCGCATGCAGCGGGTCGGCAATGGTCTGGAGTTGCCGCAACTAGTGGTCGACTATGCGCATACGCCGGATGCTCTGGATAAAGCCTTGACGGCCTTGCAGCCACTCGCTGCGGCGCGCGGTGGCCAGCTGATTTGCGTGTTCGGCTGCGGCGGCAACCGCGACCGCGCCAAGCGCCCGGCGATGGGCGCGATTGCAGCGGCCAAGGCAGACAAGGTCATCCTCACCAGCGACAACCCGCGCCATGAAGAGCCGGCGCAGATTCTGGCCGACATCGCCGCCGGCATGCCCGGCGAGCCCTTGTCCATGGTCGACCGTCGCGCGGCGATTCAAGCTGCGGTGCTTGAGGCCGGTCCGCGCGATGTGATCCTGGTGGCAGGCAAGGGGCATGAAGACTATCAAGAGGTGGCGGGTCAGCGCCAGCCTTTCTCCGATGTCGAGGAAGCACGCCTGGCCCTGATCGCGAGGGCTGGACTGTGAGCGCTTTGATGACCTTGGCTCAGGCCCATGCGCTCTTGCTGAGCGCCGTGCCGCAGGCGCAGTTGGTCGGTGACGGGAGCGTCGCCATTGCCCGCGTTCACAGTGACAGTCGCAGCCTTGAGGCGGGTGATCTGTTTGTCGCCTTGCGCGGCGAGCGTTTTGATGCGCATGATTTTTTGCCGCAAGCCGCCGCCGCAGGTGCCGTGGCGGCGCTGGCCGAGCGCGGCTTGCTTGAGGCAGGCCTGAGCGGCATTTTGGTGCCCGATGCCAAGGCCGCGCTGGGGCATTTGGCGGCCGCCTGGCGTGCCCAGCTTCAGCTGCCCTTGATTGCCGTCACCGGCAGTAACGGCAAGACCACGGTGACGCAGATGATCGCCAGCATCCTGCGTGCCTGGGTCGGCAATGCAGCCTTGGCGACCGTCGGGAATTTCAATAACGATATTGGCGTGCCTTTGACCCTGCTGCGGCTGCGCCAGGACGACAGCCAATGGATAAGGGTTGCCGTGATCGAGTTGGGCATGAACCATCCGGGCGAGATCGCACCGCTGGCGCAGATGGCCGCCCCTAGCGTGGCCTTGGTCAATAACGCGCAGCGCGAGCACCAGGAATTCATGCAAACGGTGGAGGCCGCCGCGCGCGAGAACGGCGCCGTGATCGAATCGCTGGGCGCCACCGGTGTGGCGGTGTTTCCGGCCGAAGACGCCTGTGCGCCGATCTGGTATGCGATGGCCGGCGCGCGCCCTCATCTGAGCTTTGCGCTGCAAGGCGAGGCCGATGTGACGGGCCGCGCAACTTGGGTCGAGGCCGCGCCCGTCGGCCATTGGGCGTTGGAGCTGCACACGCCGGCCGGCGATGCGCCGATCGCGCTGGCCGTGGCCGGCCTTCACAACGTGCGCAATGCCATGGCGGCGGCGGCCTGTGCGCTGGCCGCGGGTGCGCCGCTGGCCGCGATCGTGCGTGGACTGGAAGAATTTGAACCGGTGAAAGGTCGCTCGCAGTTAAAGAGCTGTATGCAAGGCGAGCGGCGCGTCACGCTGATCGACGACAGCTACAACGCCAACCCCGACAGCGTGCGGGCGGCCATCGATGTGCTGGCGGGTTTGCCCGGTCGGTCCTGGCTGCTCTTGGGCGATATGGGCGAGGTCGGCGATCAAGGCCCGGCCTTCCACCGCGAAGTCGGCGCTTATGCGGCGGCGCGAGGCATTGCCAATTTATGGACGGCCGGCGTTGCGGCGGCCGACGCGTCCGCTGCCTTCGGTCCGGCTGCACGTCATTTCAACAACACTGCCGATCTGATTTCGGCAATGCAGACCGCGCCGGCCGAGTTGCCGGCGGTCGACAATATTTTGGTCAAGGGTTCGAGATTCATGCAGATGGAACGGGTGGTTGGCACATTGCAAACCCAAGCAGGAGCTTCCGATGCTGCTTAGTCTGGCTCAATGGTTGCAAAGCATGTATCCCGAAATGGGCTTTTTGCGCGTCTTCCAGTACATCACCTTCCGTGCAGTGATGGCGGCGCTAACCGCCTTGTTGATCGGCCTGGCCTTTGGCCCCTGGGTGATCCGCAAATTGACCGAGATGAAGATCGGCCAACCGATCCGCGAATACGGCATCCAGCAGCATTTGGTCAAGAGCGGCACACCGACGATGGGCGGCGTGTTGATCCTGATCGGCATCGCGGTGTCGACCCTGCTCTGGTTCGACTGGAGCAATCGCTTCGTCTGGGTCGTGATGCTGGTGACGATGGGCTTCGGCGCCATCGGCTGGGTTGACGATTGGCGCAAGGTGGTGGACAAGGATCCCGAGGGCATGGCCAGCCGCGAGAAGTTCTTCTGGCAGTCCTTGATTGGTTTGATTGCCGCGCTCTACCTGGCCTTCAGCGTGTCGGAGACCTCGATCTTTGGCGTCGTGGAGTTGTTCTTCCGCTGGGTCAGCTCGGGCTTCTCGACCGACCTGCCGCCCAAGGCCGACTTGATGGTGCCCTTCTTCAAGACCATCAGCTATCCGCTGGGCGTTTTCGGCTTCATCGCGCTGTCCTACTTCGTCATCGTCGGCTGCAGCAATGCCGTCAACATTACCGACGGTCTGGACGGCTTGGCCATCATGCCGGTGGTGATGGTGGGTTCGGTGCTGGGTCTGTTTGCCTATATGACCGGCTCCTCGGTGTTCTCGAAATACCTGTTGCTGCCCTATATCCCCGGTGCCGGTGAATTGTTGATTTTTTGCGCGGCGATGGCGGGGGCAGGTCTTGCCTTTCTGTGGTTCAACGCCCACCCGGCGCAGGTCTTCATGGGTGATGTGGGCGCGCTCTCGCTTGGCGGAGCGCTCGGCACGGTGGCGGTCATCACCCGGCAGGAAATTCTGCTCGGCATCATGGGCGGCATCTTCGTGGCCGAGGTGATGTCGGTGATGTTGCAAGTGAGCTGGTTCAAATACACCAAGAAGAAATTCGGCACCGGGCGGCGCATCTTCAAGATGGCACCGCTGCACCATCATTTCGAGAAGTCCGGCTGGAAGGAAACGCAGGTCGTCGTGCGCTTCTGGATCATCACCATGCTCTTGTGCCTGGTCGGCTTGGCGAGTCTGAAGCTGCGATGATGATGCCCCCACGCTCACTTCGTTCACTGCCAAACGGCTTGCATGCCGTTTGGCGCTCACCAGCCACCGCCGAGCGCGCAGGCGCTCAGCGGGCGCGGGCGCAGCCCCCCGAGGGGGCGCGCAGCCTCCTTGGGGCGGCCCTGCGGAGGCTGCGATGAGAGGCTACCAAGGCATCCGGGTTTTGGTGCTGGGTCTGGGCGACTCCGGCCTGGCCATGGCCGACTGGATGACGCGTTACGGCGCCAGCGTCCAGGTCTGGGATTCACGTGCCAATCCGCCGCAGCTGGACAAGCTGCGCGCCGAGTTGCCGGCCGCCGAGTTCTTTCACGGCGAGCTCCCGACTGGCGCCTTGAACGGCGTGCAAATGGTCTTGAAGAGCCCTGGCTTATCGCCGTTGGATGCTCGCATCGCGCCGTTTTTGAGCCTGGCCCAGCAGACCGGCGTGCCGGTGCAGGGCGAGTTGGGCCTGTTCGCGCAGGCCTTGGCGGACTTGAAACAAAGCCGTCAATATGCGCCGGCCTTGTTGGCCATCACCGGCACCAATGGCAAGACCACCACCACTTGCATGACCGCTTTGCTGGTCGAGCGGGCCGGCAAGCGCGTGGTGATGGCCGGCAATATCGGACCCAGCATGTTGACGACGTTGGCGCTGGCGCTGGACCAGGAACCCGAGCCGGCAAGTGAGCCGGTGGCCGAGCCCTCAGTGCCGGAACAGCCTGCGCTGGGAATTGCCGATCCGGATGTTGAAGTTGAAGGCCAAGGTGAGGCTGAGGCTGATCTCGAGACCGTGACAGAAGCCGAAGACAAGCAGACCACGATGGAAATGGTCGATGCCTTGTTGAATGAGGCGCCGCTGCCGATCGACCCGCCGCCGCCCAAGGGTCCTGTGTTCGAATTCTTGCCCGAGGTCTGGGTGCTGGAGCTGTCGAGCTTCCAGCTCGACGAGGTGCGTGGTTTCGAGCCCACGGCGGCCGCCGTGTTGAATCTGAGCCAAGACCATCTCGACTGGCATGGCGATATGAAGGCCTATGCACAGGCCAAGGCGCGGGTGTTTGGGGCCTCGGGGCTGATGGTCATCAACCGCGATGACCCGGCCGTCGAGGCGATGGTGCCGGCCGCCGTGATGGTCAAGCAAGGGCGTGGCCGCGCGGCCAAATCGGTCGGCCGCAGCGTCGCCCGCTTTGGCCTCGACGCGCCGGACCGGCCGGGCGACTTCGGCCTGGTCACCGAAGGCGGCATGGCCTGGTTGGTGCGCGCACGCGAACAAGACGAGACCTTGAAACGCAAAAAGGGTGATGACGAAGAAGAAATCACCCTGCAACGCCTGATGCCAGCCGACGCCTTGCGCGTGCGTGGCCGGCATAACGCCGCGAATGCGCTGGCTGCACTGGCGCTGGCGACGGCGGCCGGCTGTGCCTTGGCGCCGATGTTGCATGGCTTGCGCGAATACCGCGGCGAGCCGCACCGGGTCGAGCATTTGGTGACATTGAACGGGGTTGATTTTTACGACGATTCCAAGGGCACCAATGTCGGCGCGACGGTGGCGGCGATCTCCGGCCTGGGTGCCGACCGTGCGCCGGCCAAGTTGGTCTTGATCCTGGGTGGCGACGGCAAGGGTCAAGACTTCGGCCCATTGGCCGCCGGTGTTGCGCGTTATGCCAGGGCCGTGGCCCTGATTGGCCGCGACGCCGAGCAGATTCGCGCGGCCTTGGCCGACACGGGCGTGACGATGCAAAGCCATGCCAGCCTGGAGGCCGCTACCGCCTGGTGCTTGGCGCAGGCGCAAAGCGGTGACAGCGTGCTCTTGAGCCCGGCCTGCGCCAGCCTGGATATGTTCCGCAATTACGCCCATAGGGCCGAGGTGTTTGTCGACGCGGTGCAGTCCTTGGCGCTCGAACTGGGGCAGGGCGTATGAGCACGGCCGCGACCCTGTCCCTGAAAAATCTGGGCGAGCGCCTGAGGTCGCTGCTGTCCGGCGGCAAGGAAGGCGCGGTCGATGTGCCGGTGCGCGAATGGGTCTCGCCCAATGCGGGCCAGCCGACGCGTATCCAAGGCCTGGATCTGACCCTCATCTGGGTCACTCTGGCTTTGATGGGCCTGGGTTTGCTGATGGTCTATTCGGCCTCGATTGCGATGCCCGACAACCCCCGCTTCGCCAAGTATCTTCCTACCCATTTCCTGACGCGCCATATCGTCGCGTTGGTGTTCGGCCTGATTGCCGCACTCATCACGGTGCAGGTGCCGGTGTCGACCTGGGAGCGTCTGGCGCCTTGGATGTTTGTGGTCTCGCTGGTCTTGCTGGTGGCGGTGTTGATTCCGGGTATCGGCAAGGTGGTTTACGGCGCGCGGCGCTGGTTGCCTTTGGGGGTGATGAACTTTCAGCCTTCCGAGTTGGCCAAGATGGCGATCGCGATGTATGCGGCCAGTTACATGATGCGCAAGATGGATGCGCGCGAGAATTTCTTCAAGGCGGTTTGGCCGATGGCGATGGCGCTGGCTATCGTGGGCGTGCTCTTGCTGGCAGAGCCGGATATGGGCGCCTTCATGGTGATCGCTGCGATCGCAATGGGCATTCTGTTTTTGGGTGGGGTCAACGGCCGGATGTTCTTCCTGATCGTGGCGGTCTTGGTCGGTGCCTTTGTGCTGATGATCGCCTTTAGCGACTTCCGCCGCGAGCGCATCTTTGCTTATTTGAATCCCTGGGACGAGAAATACGCGCAGGGCAAGGCCTATCAGCTCACCCATTCCTTGATAGCCTTCGGGCGCGGCGAATGGTTCGGTCAGGGTCTGGGTTCCAGCGTCGAGAAGCTGCATTACCTACCCGAGGCGCATACCGATTTCTTGCTGGCGGTGATCGGGGAGGAGCTGGGTTTTGTCGGCGTGGCGCTGGTGATCATTGCCTTCTTCTGGTTGTCGCGTCGGCTCTTCCATATTGGCCGCCAAGCGGTCGCTTTGGACCGCGTATTCGCCGGTCTGTACGCGCAGGGCATTGGCATCTGGATGGGCGGCCAGGCCTTCATCAATATGGGTGTGAACCTGGGCGCTTTGCCGACCAAGGGCCTGACCTTGCCGCTGATGAGCTTTGGCGGCTCGGCCATTCTGATGAATTGTGTCGCCTTGGCGATTGTGCTGAGGATTGATATTGAGAACAGAGCACTCATGCGCGGAGGCCGCGCATGAAGGCCATGTGTACTCATCTGGCCTCGGCGAGCGGGACGCGCGCCGGTACCCTGTTCCGGGGCCGGCTCATGTCGCGCAGCGACGTGAAGGCCGCAGCTGCGGCCGGCCGGCACCAGAATCGTGCGCTCATGCGCGGAGGCCGCGCATGAGCCGCCACCTCGTCATCATGGCAGCGGGCACCGGCGGCCACATCATCCCCGGTCTGGCCGTGGCCGAAGAAATGATACGGCGCGGTTGGAGCGTCAGCTGGATGGGCACCGAGCTGGGGCTGGAGAACAAGCTGGTGCCGCCGACCGGCATTCCACTTGATCGCCTCGCCTTCGCCGGCCTGCGCGGCAAGGGGTTCACGCATTCGGTCAAGGGCTTGTTCAAGCTGGTGCAGGCCTTTGTGCAGAGCCGTTCGGTGTTTGGTAATCGCAGCGCCGACGCGGTCCTGGGCATGGGCGGTTATGTCTGCTTCCCCGGCGGCCTGATGGCTTACTTGATGCGCCGCCCGCTGATGTTGATCAACGCCGACGCGGCCATGCTCCTGAGCAACCGCAGCCTGACGCCGTTCGCCAGCAAGATCGGCTTCGGCTTTGACGGCGTGGCCGCTGCATCCACAAGCAAGGCGGTCGTGACCGGCAACCCGGTGCGGGCCGAAATCGAGGCCTTGGCTCCGCCGGCCGAACGCTATGCCGGCCGTAGCGGACCCCTGCGCCTGCTGGTGGTGGGTGGCTCGCTAGGAGCCCGCGCGATCAATGAAATGTTGCCCAAGATGCTGGCGCTGTGGCCACAGGCAGAGCGGCCCATCGTCGTCCACCAAACCGGCCAGGCGAATTTTGCTGCGGTGCAGGTCGCCTATCGCGAGGCCGGAGTGCAGGCCGAGGTGCGGCCCTTCATCGACGATATGGCCCAGCAACTCGCGCAGGCCGATCTGATCTTGTGCCGGGCCGGCGCCGTCACCGTCAGCGAAATCTGCGCGGCCGGCCTGCCGTCGGTGTTGATTCCCTTGGTCGTCAGCACCACCTCGCATCAGCGCGACAACGCCCGCTTCATGGCCCAGCATGGCGCGGCACTGCATCTGCCGCAAGAGGATATGTCGGCCGAGGGCGTCCACCAGCTGCTGAAAAGCATGGACCGCGAAGTGCTGCTGGAGATGGCCGAAAAGGCTCGCGCCCTGGCGCGGCCACGTGCGGCTTCGCGTGTTGCCGATGAAATAGAAAGGCTAACAAATCCCTCATGAAACACGCCGTCAAACATATCCACTTCGTCGGCGTCGGCGGCGCCGGCATGAGCGGCATCGCCGAGATTCTGCACAACCTGGGCTACACAGTGTCGGGCTCCGATCAGTCGGACAGCGCGACCGCGCAGCGCCTGGCGAGCCTGGGGCTGCAGATCCATATCGGCCACGCCGCAGGCCATATCGCCGGCGCGCAGGCGGTGGTCACGTCCACCGCCGTCAAGCCCGACAACCCCGAGGTGATCGCGGCGCGCGCCCAGCGCATCCCGGTCGTGCCGCGGGCGGTGATGCTGGCCGAACTGATGCGCTTGAAAAAAGGCATCGCGATTGCCGGCACCCACGGCAAGACCACCACCACCTCGCTGGTCACCGCCGTGCTGACCGAAGCCGGCATCGATCCGACCTTTGTAATCGGCGGCAAGCTGATGAGCGCCGGTGCGAATTCGCGCCTGGGCTCGGGTGAGTACATCGTCGTCGAGGCCGATGAGTCGGATGCGTCCTTCCTGAATCTGCTGCCGATGCTGGCGGTCGTCACCAATATCGATGCCGACCATATGGAGACCTATGGTCACGACTTTGCGCGCCTGAAGGCCGCGTTCGTCGAGTTCCTGCACCGGATGCCTTTCTATGGCGCGGCGGTGCTGTGCGGCGACGATGCTGGCGTGCGCTCCATCATGCCGCTGCTGTCCCGGCCGGTGATCAGCTACGGTTTTGAAGCCGGCAATGATGTGCGCGCGGTGGACATGCAGGCGCTGGCCGGTGGGCAGATGAGTTTCGCAGTCCAGCGAGCAGGCCTGGCTGATTTGCCAATCACTTTGAATTTGGCCGGTGCCCACAATGTCTTGAACGCCTTGGCGGCGATTGCGGTGGCAACCGAGCTGGAGCTGCCCGATGGCCCCATCGTGGCCGCGCTGGCGCAGTTCGGCGGTGTCGGCCGGCGCTTTCAGCGTTACGGCGAGCTGCCGGCCCAGGGCGGCGGCGAGTTCACCTTGATCGATGACTACGGCCATCACCCGGTCGAGATGGCCGCCGTCTTGTCGGCCGCACGCGGCGCCTTCCCCGGCCGGCGTCTGCTGCTGGCCTTTCAGCCGCATCGCTACACCCGCACCCGCGATTGTTTCGAGGACTTTGTGAGGGTGATTTCGACGGCGGATGCGGTCTTGCTGACCGAGGTCTATGCGGCCGGCGAGGCGCCCATCGTGGCGGCGGACGGCCGCGCGCTGGTGCGCGCGCTGCGCGTGGCGGGCAAGCTCGAGCCCTTGTTTGTCGAGGATGTGGCGGCGTTGGCCGAGCAGATCGCCGCGACGGCCATTGCTGGCGATGTGGTGATCGTGATGGGTGCGGGCACCATCGGCGCGGTGCCGGCGCAGACGGTGGACTATTTGACGAAGAAGAAGGGCGTGCAGCCATGATCAGCAAGCTGGATCTGAATATCGACCCCAAGGCGCTCGGCAAGGTGGCCGTGCTGATGGGCGGCGACTCGGCCGAACGCGAGGTGTCCTTGACCATGTCGGGGCCGGGCGTGTTGGCGGCCTTGTTGCACGGCGGTGTCGACGCCCATCCCTTCAATCCGGCCGAACGCGGCCTGCATGAACTGAAGGCCGAGGGTTTCGAGCGTTGCTTCATCGCGCTGCATGGCCGCCACGGCGAAGACGGCACGGTCCAAGGTGCGCTGGAACTGCTCGGCATTCCCTACACCGGCTCTGGCGTGCTGGCCTCCGCGATTGCCATTGACAAGATCATGACCAAGCGTCTGTGGCTTGCCGACGGCCTGGCCACACCGCGCTACGTCAAGCTGAAGAAGTCGGACATCGGTCGCGAGCGCTGTATGGCGATTCCCGACGAGTTGGGTCTGCCCATCATCGTCAAGCCGCCGCATGAAGGCTCGTCCATGGGCATGAGCAAGGTGATGGGCTATTCGGAAATGCTCGATGCCGTGCAGTTGGCCGCGCAGTTCGACGATGAAATTCTCTGCGAGGAATTCATCGCCGGCCCCGAGTTGACCTGCTCGGTGCTGGGCGAGGGCGATAGCGCATTTGCCTTGCCGGTGGTGCGCATTGAGGCCGAAGGCGGCAATTACGACTATCAGAACAAATACTTCACCGATACCACCCGCTACCTGACGGGCGCCCTGAGCGATGAGCAGGAGGCGCAGGTGCAGGCCTTGGCGCTGGCAGCCTACAAGTCGCTGGGCTGCCGGGGTTGGGGGCGCGCCGACGTGATGCTGCGCAAGAGCGACAACAAGCCCTTTTTGTTGGAAATGAACACCTCGCCCGGCATGACCTCGCATTCCTTGGTGCCAATTTCTGCCAAGGCGGCGGGCATTTCCTACGAGCAGCTCTGTCTGTGGTTGTTGTCGCAAGCACGCTTGGACGGCAAGGCCTGAGCCTCATCCAGAAATAGCCATGCGAAGCAATAGCGCGCCCGTCACCTTGCCGCCCGATATCCGCCTGATGAATGCGGTGACGGCGCTGCTGTTGGCCGCCATGGTTTTGACGGCGGCCGCACTGGCGCTTCGCTGGGTGGTTCGCTTGCCGGTGTTCGCGATCCGCGCGATCCAGGTTGAAGGCGACGTGACGCGCAATAGCGAGGCGTCACTGCGGGCCAATGCGCTGCCGCGTCTGTCGGGCTCCTTTTTGAGTCTGAATTTGCAAGAGGGGCGCGATGCATTCGAGGCGGTTCCCTGGGTGCGCCGGGCGGTGGTGAAGCGTGTGTGGCCGAGCCGCCTGTTGGTCAATCTGGAGGAACACCGGCCCAGCGCTTACTGGGAAACCAAGGCCGACGGCGCCGATGCGCAAAGCGACGCCAGCGTCGAGCGCCTGCTGGTGAACAGCTATGGCGAGGTGTTCCAGGCCAATCTTGGCGATGTCGAAGATGACGATCTGCCGGTCTTGGCCGGACCCGCCGGTACGGCGCCCGCAATGCTGCAGATGTGGCAGCGCTTGCAAAAAGTCAGCGCCACCATTGGTGAGCAGCTTGAGCGCTTGGACCTGTCGGGCCGCGGCTCCTGGCGGGTGAGCTTCGAAAAAGGTGCCGTGATCGAACTTGGTCGCGGCAGCGAGGCCGAGATACTGGCACGTTACGGACAATTCATACACTCGATTACTCAAATTACTTCGCTCAACCGGGCTCCATTACTGTCGGCCGATCTGCGTCATGCAGACGGGTATGCGGTACGGTTGAGTGGAATATCAACGACGCCCAATCAGGTTAAACCCGGATTGAATGGCCGACCGAAGAAAAACTGAAGGATTAAAAGCATGGCCAAGGAATACAAGGATTTGGTCGTCGGGCTGGATATCGGCACGGCCAAAATCATGGCGGTGGTGGCCGAAGTGTTGGGTAATGGCGAATTACGCATTGCCGGCCTTGGGGTTGCCAGTTCAACCGGACTTAAACGCGGCGTGGTGGTCAATATCGACGCCACCGTGCAATCGATTCAACAGGCCTTGAAAGAGGCCGAAATGATGGCCGACTGCAAAATCAGCAAGGTTTACACCGGCATTACCGGCAGTCATATTCGCGGCCAAAACTCGACCGGCATGGTGATCGTGCGGGATAAGGAAGTCACGCCGGTCGATGTGGCGCGGGTGGTTGAAACCGCCAAGGCGATCAATATTCCCAATGATCAGCGACTTTTATTGGTTGAGCCGCAGGAGTTTGTCATCGACGGCCACGAGGTCAAAGAGCCGATCGGCATGAGTGGCGGTCGACTCGAAGTCAAGGTCCATATCGTTACCGGCGCTCAGAGCGCGGCCGAGAACATCGTCAAGTGCGTGCGCCGTTGCGGCCTCGAGGTCGAGCAGTTGGTATTGAATTCGAGCGCCTCTAGTTTGGCGGCATTGACCGCCGATGAGCGGGATTTGGGTGTCGCACTGGTAGATATTGGTGCCGGCACGACCGATGTGGCGATATTCACCGGCGGTTCGATTCGTCATACCGCCGTCATACCAATTGCAGGCGATTTGATTACCAGTGATATTGCTATGGCCTTGCGCACGCCGACCAAGGATGCCGAGGAAATCAAGGTCGAACATGGCGTCGCCAAGCAAATGCTGGCCGACCCCGCCGCCCAAGTCGAAGTGCCGGGTTTGGGGGACCGCGCTCCACGGATGCTGTCAAAACAAGCGCTGGCCGGCGTGATCGAGCCGCGCGTTGAAGAAATATTTTCCTTGGTGCAGCAGGTTATTCGCGAAAGCGGCTACGAAGAATTGCTCTCGTCCGGGATTGTCCTGACCGGTGGTTCGGCGGTCATGCCGGGTATGGTGGAACTGGCCGAGGACATATTCCTGAAGCCGGTGCGGCGCGGTAATCCGACTTATAGCGGCGGCCTGTTCGATATGGTCGCCAACCCGCGTTCGGCCGCGGTGATGGGTTTGCTGGAGGAGGCACGACTGTCACGCACCAGGGGTTTGAAGGCGGCCCAACAGGCCGGTTCGATGAAAACCATGTTTGGGCGCGCCAAAGACTGGTTTTTGGGGAATTTTTAAGCCCCCAAAGGCCGGTTCGACCAAGTTTTGAGATGTTTTCTCACACTTTTTTTGAAATATGGCCTGTTTATCTTGGATAATGATAAATAGGACATTTAGCCGCCGGGAAACAACGGCGGTGGGTGAAAAAAGAGGGTCTTCCCTGAGGTTTTCACGCAAGGCAGCGGCACAAAATTGCTGAAGGAGAATTTATATGGCGATCGAGATGATCGAAGAGTTTGACCAAGGCACTCAAATCAAGGTGATTGGTGTCGGTGGCGGCGGCGGTAATGCGGTTGAGCACATGATTGCTCAGGGCGTTCAGGGTGTGGAGTTCCTCTGCGCCAACACCGATGCGCAGGCGTTAAATCGCTCGAAAGCCGATCAACTTCTGCAGTTGGGAACAACGGGTCTGGGCGCTGGCGCCAAGCCTGAGATGGGCAAGTCGGCGGCCGAAGAGGCCGAGGCGCGTATCCGCGAGGCCATTCAGGGCGCGCATATGTTGTTCATCACGGCCGGCATGGGCGGCGGCACCGGGACCGGCGCAGCCCCTGTGATTGCCCGAGTTGCGCGCGAAATGGGCATCTTGACCGTTGGCGTTGTGACCAAGCCCTTTGAATTCGAAGGTGGCCGGCGCCTGAAGGCGGCCGACGCCGGTCTGGCCGAATTGGAGGCCAATGTCGACTCCTTGATCGTGGTTTTGAACGACAAATTGCTCGACGTGTTGGGCGACGACGTGACTCAGGATCAAGCCTTCGCGCACGCCAACGACGTGCTGAAGAATGCGGTCGGTGGCATCTCCGACGTGATTCATGTTCCCGGCCTGATCAACGTTGACTTCGCCGACCTCAAGACGGTGATGAGCGAGCCGGGCAAGGCCATGATGGGTACTGCTCAGGCCAGTGGCCCGGATCGTGCCGGCAAGGCAGCGGACGCCGCAGTTGCTTGCCCGCTGCTGGATGGTGTCGATCTATCCGGCGCGCGCGGTGTGCTGGTGTTGATTGCAGCCAGCAAGGGCAATTTCAAGCTGAACGAGTCGCGCATTGCGATGAATACGATCAAGCGCTATGCGTCGGAAGATGCCCATATTATTTATGGCACGACCTATGACGAAAGCCTCGGCGACGCCTTGCGCGTCACGGTCATCGCCACCGGCTTGTCGCAGCGTGCACGCGCTGCCGTGGCGCCTGTGTTGGTGGTGAACCAAAGCCAAGGCCTGCGCACCGGTACCCATGACATTCCGGTCTTGACCGAGGCGGTGATGGGTCGGGGTGGCGTAGCTGCTTCGGCCATCGGTTTTGGCATGAGCGGCGGTGTTGATATCGGCGGCTCGGGCGGCCCAAGCGTTTGGCAGGGGCGCGGTCGTACAGCGTCGGCCAAGGTTGAGGCCTTGTCGTCAAACGGCATGGACGAGATCGAAATCCCG
This sequence comes from Roseateles oligotrophus, assembly GCF_025717515.1. Classification (GTDB taxonomy): domain Bacteria; phylum Pseudomonadota; class Gammaproteobacteria; order Burkholderiales; family Burkholderiaceae_C; genus Paucibacter_A; species Paucibacter_A oligotrophus. Next base: position 133,557 of record NZ_JAJIRN010000004.1, on the reverse strand, counting down.
GCTTTTCTGCGCAAGCAGGCCGATTGATAGAAGCGGAACCCGGTGTGGGTTCTGACGCAGAATGAAGGCCCGATTCCGTGAAGTCTCTTCACGGAATCGGGCCTTTTTTTGCCTGTCCGCCTGTCTACCTTTCAGCCAGTTTTTCGGCGCTACCCGCGCTCATTTTTTGAAGCCTGACTTGGATCTTCCTGACGCAATCCATTCGCTGTTAAGGCGCAGTTTGTTGGCTCTTCTGGCGGTCATCCTGCTCGGCTGCGGGCTGGCCTTTTATACGCCGGCACGCGCGCAGGCCATGTCGCTGCCCGAGGCCCCTGCCCAGCATGCCGGTGAACAAGCGCAGGCGGCTGAATTGGCGCTGAGCGCATGGAGCCGTAGCGAGTTGGATGCTTGGTGGGCTGCCCTGCGCGCGATGGATGGCGCGGCGGACAAGCGTGGCGGTTTGCCCGCGCACCTGCAGCCCCCGGAGGACCCAAAGGCCTGGGCGACGGTGGCTTTGCCCGACTTAAGCGGCCGTGGGGCAAGTGCAGGCGGGATCAAGGCGGAGCCCGCCGTTCAAATGCGCTGGTACCGATTCCGGTATGCGCCCGAGCAGGGCCGATGGCCGACTTCGGTGGCCTTGTACATGCCGCGATTGGTTTCAATGGCCGCAGCGGTCCTGGTGCGCAGCAATGAGGGCTGGCAGCCGATTTTTGACAATCAAGCCGGCGCGCGCGAGCAATGGGTGCGGCCTCTTTGGGTGGTCTTTCCTGCCGCATTGACCGAGTTGCGCCAGCATCAAATGATCGATGTCGTGGTGGCGGTGCCGGTCGCGACTGGCGCCGCGTTTTCCGTCTCCACCGCATGGTTGGGCGCGCGGGAGGATGTCGAGACGCGCTTTCAGCGCCGTTGGTGGCTGCAAATCGGTGTGCCTCAGGCGACCGGCCTAACGCTAATTGCCCTCGGTCTTTTTTCGCTTTCCTTGTGGGTGCGCAGACGCGATGAGCCGGCCTTTCTTCTGTTCGCCATATTGTCGGCGGCCTGGTGGGTCCGCAATCTGCATTACCACCTGGAGTTGCCGCGCAAGGCCTTGGGTCTGGAATGGTTTTGGTGGCTCACCAATGCGTCGATGTCCTGGGTCATGCTGCTGATTTTCTTGTTTGCGCTGCGCTTTGCACACCGGCGTTTCGAGTTGCTTGAGCGCTGCATGGTCGGTTTTGTGTTGATCAGTGGCTTGCTCACCTTGCCCTGGTGGAATGAAGTGCTGGGCAGCTCCTTGCTGCAACACGGCGCCAACGCGCTGGTCGGCACGCTGGCGGTGCTGTTTGTGATGCGGCTGGCTTGGAGTGAGGGCAGTCGGGAACTGCGCATGATTGCCTTGAGTCTCATGTTGAGCCTGCTGCTTGGCATGCATGACCTGACCCTGCTGGCCGGCGCGGCCTGGCCTGAACATATCTACTTGATGCCCTATGCGACCTTGCTCACCTTGGCGAGTTTCTTGTATGCGGTGCAGCGCCGCTATACCGGCGCGTTGTCTGAAGTCGAGCTGCTGAATCGGCAATTGGGCGAGCGCCTGCAATTGCAGAGCACCGAATTGCAGGCGCAGTACGAGCGCTTGCGCGAGGCGGAGCGGCAGCAGGCTTTGTTGATCGAGCGGCAACGGCTGATGCAGGACATGCACGATGGCCTCGGCTCATCCTTGCTGTCGGCGATGGTGGCGGTGGAGCAGGGCAGCATGGACCAAGACAAGGTGGTCGAGGTGCTGCGTGAGTGCGTCGATGATCTGCGTTTGGTGATCGACTCGCTGGAGCCGGTTGCCCATGATTTGGTCGCCTTGCTGGCCACCATGCGTTACCGCCTGGGCAAGCGTTTGCAGGCCGGTGGCTTGATGTTGGAATGGGATGTGCAAGACCTGCCGCTGTTGGAATGGTTGGAGCCACCCGACGCCTTGCATGTGCTGCGGCTGATGCAAGAGGCGCTCAGCAATGTACTCAAACATGCCCGCGCGACGCGGGTGCGCATGGTGACGCGCAATCATTCGCGCTATGTCGAAATCCGCGTCGAGGACGATGGCGATGGCTTTGATATCGCCACCGCACAGATGGGCCGCGGCCTGAAAAGCCAGCAGCGTCGAGCCCTGCGGCTTGGCGGTTCACTGCGGATCGACTCCAGCCTCGGGCATGGCACGCGCCTGAGTTTGCGGCTGCCCGTCTCAAGGGAAGAGGCCCCAGGCCAGCAAAAACCGAGCTGATCACCGACACTCGAACCATGCTTCAACAAAGAACACTCAAATCTCTGACCAAGGCGGTTGGCGTCGGAATTCACAGCGGCCAACGGGTTGAGTTGACGCTGCGGCCGGCGCCCGTCAACACCGGCATCGTGTTCCGACGGGTCGATCTGAATACGCCGGTCGACATTCCGGTGCGCGTGGACACCGTTTGCGATACCCGTATGGCAACCACGGTCAGCCCGGGCGGTGACCCCGGTGCACCCAAGGTACAGACCATCGAGCATCTGCTATCGGCCTGCGCCGGGCTGGGCTTGGACAATCTTTATGTAGACATCAACGCCGACGAGGTGCCCATATTGGACGGCTCGGCCGCCAGTTTTGTCTATCTGCTGCAAAGCGCCGGCATCGAGTTGCAAAAGGCGGCCAAGAAGTTTTTGCGCGTCAAAAAGGAGGTCGAGGTGCGCCAGGGCGAAGGCAAACGCCTGATGTGGGCCAAGCTGACGCCGCACCATGGCTACACGCTCAGTTTCGAGATCGAATTTGACAATCCGGCGGTCTCGGCCACCGGTCAGCAATATGTGTTTGATATGGGTTCGGGCCAGTACAAGCGCGAAATCGCCCGCGCCCGCACCTTCGGCATGACCAGCGATATCGAACTGATGCGTTCGCGCGGCCTGACCCTGGGTGGCTCGATGGACAACGCCATCGTTGTCGATGACTACAAGGTGCTGAACGCTGAAGGGCTGCGTTATGACGATGAGTTCGTCAAGCACAAGATCCTCGATGCGATCGGTGACATGCAAGTGGCAGGCTATCCGCTGCTGGCGGCCTACACCTCGTTCAAGGGCGGCCATGCACTCAATAACAAGCTCTTGCGCGCGCTACTGGCGGACGAATCGGCCTTCGAATTCGTCAGCTTCGAGGACGCCAGCCAAGCGCCCAAGGGCTTTGCGGAGCTGGCCCCGGCCTGGTAAATAGTTATGTTCCTATTCCGTCTTGTCGCGGGCCTCTTGCTGTTTGCCGGCGTGCTGTGTTTCGCGCTCTATATCGGCACCGGTCAGGTCCTTTGGCGCCAGCGCGGCCTCATCATCATCAAGTGGACGGTATTGGCCGGTTTGGGCTTCTTCGCGGTGCTGATATTGGAACGGCTGGCGATGATGTTGTAGGGCGCGGCCCTCACTCCTCCAGCGCTTGCAAGGCCACCAAGCGCTGATAGATGCCGCCCTGATGGGCCATCAGTTCCGAATGCGTGCCGCGCTCAACCAAGTGACCGTGATTCAGCACGATGATTTGATCCGCCTCGCGGATGGTCGATAGCCGGTGAGCAATTGCCACTACGGTAACCCGGCCGCGCAAGGCCAGCAGGGCATCGCTAACGATCCGTTCGGTGGCACTGTCGATATTCGAGGTGGCTTCATCCAGGAACAGAATACGCGGCGCACCGGCCAAGGCGCGGGCCATCGCGATCAGCTGTTTTTGCCCGGTGGAGACCCGCGCTCCACCTTCACCCAAGACGGTGTCGAAGCCCTGCGGCAGGCCGCTCAGGAACTCATGGATGCGGGCCGCCTTGGCCGCTGCGATCAATGCGTCCTCAGTGATCCGGCGACCCATCGTAATGTTCTCGCGTGCGCTGGCGGCCATCAGGTAGGGCTCTTGCGGCACCAGGCCGACGGCGGCGCGAAACGCCTCGTCGGGCAAGGTGGCCAGGGGCCGGCCGTCGATCGTGATCTGTCCGCTTTGGGCCTCGTAAAAACGCAAGAGCAGCGACAGGAGCGTGGATTTGCCGCTGCCGGTGTGACCGACGATGCCGACAAAGCTGCCGGCGGCAAAGTCGAGATTGAGTTCGCGCAAGACCGGGCGCTGCGGGTCATAGCCGAAGCTCAGTTGCTCAAGCTTGATGGCGCCGGCGCTGATCTCGTGGCCGGCCACGGCTCGGCTCGCTGCCACGTTTTCCTGCAGCAGGCCGCGCACTCGCGAGGCCGCAATCATCGATTGCTGCAACTGCCCGAACTGCATGGTAATTTGAATCAGCGGCTCGACGACGCGGGCGATATAGCTCAAAAATGCAAACAGCAGGCCGACCTCCAGGCCGCTCACATCGCGTCGGCCGAAACCGTAGATAACGGTCACCAGCAGCAGCACATTGAGCAGGTCAAGCGCAGGCCGCAGGAGCCAGGCATTGGCGCTGAGTTCGGCCACACGGGCATTCAAATGGGCCCGGTTGGTGCGCTCGAAGCGTTGCCCAAAACGCGCGGCGGCGCCGGCCGCTTGCAGCATCGCCATGCCGGCCATGCTCTCGGCCATTTGCGCGTTGATGTCGCTGCGTAGTTGGCGCGCGCGCGCCACCGCCGGCGCGCTCAGGCGTTGATAGAGCGCGATGATCAACAACATTGCCGGCACCAGCATCGCCACGATAAGCATCAGCCGCCAGTCCAGCCAGGCCATCGCAATCAACGAGCCGATCACGACGATGCTGGAGTCCAGCATCACATACAAGACCTGCCGATAAAGGGTGTTGACGGCCTCGCTGTCATTGGTAACGCGACTGACCAACTGACCGGTGATGGCTCGGTCGAAGTAGCTCATCGGCAGCGCCAGCACATGGGCGTAGACCCTTTCGCGCAGCCGCAAGACCGAGCGCCTGGCCACACCGGCCATGCGCGAAAGCTGGCCAAAGCGTATCCAGCTGCTGGCCCAACCGGTCAGCAACAGGGCTATCAAAAGCAGCGCCATCGCCAGCGCGTCGAAGTGGCGCGGCTGCAAATAGTTGTCGATGAAATGCTTGGCGGTGATGGGCCCGAGCGCCTCGAGGCCGGCCGCCAGCAGCAGCCAGAGAACACCGCGAGAGAGAGTCCGCTTCTCGGGCTCGGCGGCTTCCATCAACAAGCCAACGGCGGCCCAGGGGCGTTCAATTTCATTCGTCGGCATCAATGCTGGCCTCCAGTTGTTGATAACGCCATTGCGCCGCGTACCACCCGCCTTCAATCGATAGCAGCTCGGCATGGCCACCTTGCTCGGTGATGCGGCCTTGTTGCAGCACGACAATATGGTCGGCGTCCATCACGGCGCTGAGTCGGTGGCTGACGATCAGGCTGCTTCTATCGGGACGCGATCGCCTCAGCTCGCGCAGATGTTCAAGTATTTGCGTCTCGGTGCCGGTGTCCACCGCCGACAGCGCATCGTCCAGCAGCAATAAGGGCGCGTCGGACAGCAGCGCCCGGGCAATCGCCACGCGCTGGCGTTGGCCACCCGACAGCGTCACGCCGCGTTCGCCAATTTCGGTGGCGTAGCCGGCGGGCAAGCGCAGGATGTCTTCATGCACGGCGGCCATGCGGGCTGCGGCTTCGATCTCGCTCGGCGTAGCCTCGGGTCTTGCCAGGGCAATGTTCTCGGCGATGCTGGCCGAGAACAAAAACGGTTCCTGCGGCACCCAGGCCAAGCCCTGGCGCAGCGCTTGCAGGCTCAGCTCGGGCAGCGCATGCGGGCCCAGATGAATGCTGCCGGCGGTCGGCTCGAATTGGCGCAGCAGCAAATGCAGCAAGGTGGACTTGCCGGCGCCGGTCGGGCCGACCAGACCCAGGGTTTGGCCGGGGCTCAGCGTCAGGCTGATATCGGTCAGGGCCGCTGTTTCGGCCAAGGCATAGCCGAAACTGACCCGCTCGAAACGAATTGAAGCCGCGGTAGGCGGGACCGCTGAGCCGCTGTCACTCAACGTTAGCGGCGCCTCCAGAACCGGCAGCAAACGGTCCCAGGCGGCCCGGCCGCGCTCCAGCAATGACAACACCCAGCCGGCCGCAAACATCGGCCAGATCAGCTGACCCAAATACATCGTGAAGGCGGTCAGCTGGCCGATGGTCAGTTCTTGCTTGGCGACCAAATAGGCGCCCAGGCCGAGCGCAATCGTCAAGGCGGCGCTCAGCGTCATGCCGACTGCCGGCTCGAACGCAGCCTCCCAGCGCTGGGCTTGATAGCTGGCATTGCCGGCGCTCTCGGCCAGCTCGCTGAACTGCCGGGCATTGCGCTCGGTCAGGCCCAGCGCGCGCAGGGTTCGCACGCCGGACAAGCCCTCTTGCACATGTTGATTGAGGCCGGAGAAGCGGCCGAGCGAGCTTTGCCAGGCCTGATGCACCTTCTCGGAGATGCGCCAAAACGCATAGGCCATCAAAGGAAAGGGCAGCAATGCCGCCAGACCCAGGCGCCAGTCGATGCCCAAGGTCATCATCGTCAGCACCAGAGCCAAGGTCAGTGAGCCGTCAAAGGCGGCCAATAGGGCCTCCCCGGCGGCCATTTCAACCGCGTCGATGTCGTTGGTGGCCAGGGCCATCAGGTCGCCGGTGCGTTTGGCTTGAAAGAACACCGGACCTTGCAGGGTCAGGACTTGATAGAGCCGCGTACGTAACTCCTGGCCTAGCCGGTAGGCGGCGGCGAACAAGGCTAAACGCCAACCGACTCGCAGCAGATAGATCAAGACACCGCAGCCGACCAGGAATGCCAGCTGAGTCAGCAAGGCATCGCCATGCAGCGTGCCTGCGACCAGGCCGTCAACGACATGGCCGACCTGACGCGGAATCCAGACGGTCAGCAGCGCGATGCAGAACAGCATCAGCGCCGCTAGCGCGTAGGCGGCCCAATGCCGGCGCACGAAGCCGACGAGCATTTGTTTCAGGGTCATGGAATCAGCGATTGGCGGGCGGGGCAGGGCCGGGGCGGGGTGCGGTGATACGACATTCGGCGGTGCGGCCGACCGGGAGGAGTGAACACAAACAGGGAGCCGATTCTAGTTTGGGTGGCCCGGCCGCTTTGCTGACGTTCTTTCTCTTTGGCGGAGTCAATCGAAGGGCGGCTGGCCTGAGGGCTGTATCGCCAGCCCGATCGGACGAAGGGGCAATACTCAAACCGATCGGTGAATACCCTAGATGCCGCGGGCGACCGCCCTATTTTTGTGATGAAACTTCAGGTATTTTGAAAATAGGTCATTCGGATCATGGGTAAACCCTTTGTTTTTCGGCGAAAACAGCTATTTATATTTGCGCAACCCCGTGAATACGGTGTCCCGCTTTGTCACACTTTGACGCTAGCATCAGAACAATAGGGTCGCCGCATTGGCTGGAGCCGGTGGTGGCAAACGTTTGGCACCCCGAAGCAAAGTGTTTATCCGAAGTTTTTTGTCCCACGCAGTATTTTTTGCAGTTTCTTTTTTACGCAGTTTCTTATCCCCCCCTCCTGGAGTCAGCATGAAATTGAAAACCCTTGTCAGCCTCTTGGCTGCAGCTTTCGCAGCCCCGGTCGTGATGGCGTCGAGCAGCGGCGTCGTGATCAGCCAGGTCTATGGCGGCGGCGGCAATACTGGCGCCACCATCAAGAACGACTTCATCGAGATATTCAATGCCGGCCAAGTGGATGTGAATATCGGTGACTGGTCGGTGCAATATGCATCGGCCACCGGTACTTCATGGCAAGTGACGAAGATCCCAGCCGGCACCATGCTGGCGGCGGGCCGCTATTTGCTGATCAGCCAAGCGGCGGGAACCGGCGGTACGGTCTTGGTTGGGGATGTGCTGGGGACGATCGCGATGTCCGGCACCGCCGGCAAGGTGGCCTTGGCTTCGTCGGGCACGGCGCTCTCGGGTGCCAATCCGAGCGGTGGCGCGCTGGTGGACTTGGTCGGTTATGGCCTCGCCAACGGCTTCGAGACGGCGCCGACGCCGATTTTGAGCAACACCACGGCGGCCCAACGCAATGCCGCCGGTTGCAGCGACAGCGACAATAATTCGGCCGATTTTGCCGTGCTGGCGCCCGCGCCGCGCAACTTGCTGACGGCCGCCAATGTTTGCGGTGGCGTGACGCCGCCGCTGGACAAGCCGATTGTCCCGGTCTGCCCCGACGCCACCATCACGGCCGGCAGCGCCGCTCGTTTCAGCGTGACGGCCAGCGACGCCGACAGCATCGTCAACGCCGCCGCCATCAGCGGCAGCTGGCCCGCAGGCTTCAGCCTTGGGGCATTTAGTGCCGCCAGCGCCGATGGCGGCGTCGCGACGCAAGAGATCGAAGCCTCCTCTGGCCTTGCCGGCGGCAACTACACGCTGAATCTGAGCTGGGCCAATAACGAAGCCCAAACCGCCAGCTGCGCGATCAAGGTGACGGTAGCCGGCTTCACGCCGATCTACAGCATTCAAGGCAGCGGCAACGCCAGCCCGCTGGTCAACACCACGGTCAGCACCGGCGGCATCGTCACCTATCTGACCTCGACCGGCTTCTATATGCAAGATCGCCTGGGGGATGCCGACGCGAGCACCTCGGACGGCATCTTTGTCTTCACTTCAAGCGCGCCGACGGTGTCGATCGGTCAAGAAGTCAAGTTGAGTGGCCAGGTGGCCGAATTTGTATCCGGCAACAGCACGATCACGCAGCTGAAGAATATCAGCGGCCTGACCACGCTCAGCAGCGGCAATGCGATCACGCCAACCGTGGTCGATCTGGCCAGCTTGGCCGCCGGCGGCCTGGAGGCTTATGAAGGCATGTTGGTGACGCTGGCCGGCCCGGTGATGGTGCAGCAGAACTACTTCCTCGGCCGCTATGGTCAGCTGACGCTGGCGGCGGGTGGGCGCTTGCTGAATCCGACCAATGTGATGCGGCCCGGCCCGGACGCGCTGGCCATGGCCAAGAGCAATCTGGCTCGCGCCATCATCCTGGACGACAACAGTTCGGCGCAGAACCCGAATCCCGTGCCGTTCATGGGTGAAGACCTGACGGTGCGCGCCGGCGACACGATTGAATCGCTGACCGGTGTGATCGATTACGGTCTGGCCACCAGCAGCGCGGCCGGGGCTTCGATGTACCGCTTGCAGCCGGTCGGCAATCCGGTCTTCGCGCGCAGCAATCCGCGCAGCGTCACTGCCCCGGTGGTCGGCGGCAATGTCCGCATCGCCAGCGCCAACGTACTGAATTACTTCACCACCTTCACCAACGGTCAAACAGCCACAGGCCAGACCGGCCAGGGTTGCAGCTTGGGCGGCGCAACATCGGCCGCCAACTGCCGCGGCGCCGACAACCTGAACGAGTTCACTCGCCAACGCGCCAAGATCGTCGCATCGCTGAGCACCTTGAACGCCGATGTGGTCGGCTTGATGGAGATCCAGAACAATGGCAATGTGGCGCTGTTGAATCTGGTCGACGGCCTCAATGCAGTCATGGGTGCGGGCACTTATGTGGCGGCACCTTTGCCGGCAGATACCGGCACCGATGCGATCCGGGTGGCGATGATTTACAAGCCGACCAAGCTGAAGTTGGCCGGCGCCGCGCTGTCCGATACCAATGCCATCAACAACCGTCCGACCTATGCACAAGGCTTCCAGGCCGCCAATGGCGAGCGCTTCGCTGTGGTGGTCAACCATCTGAAGTCCAAGAGCTGCAGTGGTGCTGCCGGGGTGGATGCCGATCAGGGTGATCTGCAAGGTTGCTGGAACGCCCACCGGACCCTGCAGGCGACGCAATTGCGCAGCTTTGTCGGTCAGGTGCAGGCGGCCGCCGGCACGCAAGATGTGGTGCTGCTGGGCGACTTCAATGCCTATGCACAAGAAGACCCGGTGCACGAGTTGACATCGGACGGTGCCATCGTTGACCTGGTCGGCAAGTTCGATGCGGCCGATTACTCCTATGTATTCGACGCCTTTGCCGGTCGTCTCGACCATGGCTTCGGCACCAGCAGCATTGCGCCCAAGGTCAGCTACGCCACTTCCTGGCATATCAACGCCGATGAGCCGACCGTGCTGGACTACAACACCGAGTTCAACCCGGCCGGCTACTACCAAGCGACGCCGTTCAAGTCCTCCGACCATGATCCGATGGTGCTGGGTCTGAATCTGTACAAGACGCTGAAGGGCACGGCCGGGCGGGATGTGATCGTCGGCACCGACGGCGACGACATCATCGAGGGCGGCGCCGGCGCCGATGCGCTGACCGGCGGCAAGGGCCGTGACCAGTTCGTTTACACCAGCATGATCGATGCCGGCGACATCATCACCGACTTCACGCCGGCCGATGATTTGCTGGACTTGGGTCAGTTGATGCGCAGTCTGGGCATAGTCAGCGCCAACCCGCTGGCCTCCGGCCATGTGGTCTGCAGCAACACGATCGGTGCGGCCGTGATCGGCATCAATGCGGCCGGCGCCGGCGCCTTGACTCGCAGCCGTCCGCTGGTCCAGTTGAAGGGCCTGAGCTGCGACAAGCTGAGCCCGGCGAACTACAAGTTCTGAGTCGATTCAATCAAATTTTCGGAAAGCCAAACATCATGTTCAATTTGAAAACTCTCGCCTTCGCTGCCGCTTTGGCGTTGGCTTCGCAGGCGTCGATGGCCGCCAGTTTTAACTTCAATGGCAGCATCGATGCCGGTGGTCCTTTGCCTGTGCAAGCTTTCAGCGGCCAGTTCAGTTTTGATGAAACTTTGTTGAGCAACTCCGGAGAGGAATTTCTCAACCTAAGCGCTTGGAATTTGCTGGCCTTCGGCAATAACTACTCATTTGACGGCACCGATGCGACGCCGCGGGCAGCCTTTTTTGACGGCACATTGCTGGGCGTTGAGGTCAGCTATTCGGCAAGTACGCCTGCCGTGGCGATGATCAGTAGCCCGTTTGGTGTGGCCGATGCCTACTTGGTCTACCGCACTGCGGCGGGGCTGGACGGCACCGGCAGCTACACCATCAGCGCCGTGCCCGAGCCGTCCAGCTGGGCCATGAGCCTAGCCGGCATCCTGGCGCTGGGCGCCTTGGCGCGTCGGCGTGCAATTGGCCAGCAGCGCTGATTGATGCCGCAGGCCCGCTGCTTCTAGCGGGCCTGAACCAGCAAGCCGCGCCACAAGGCGGCTCTGAGCGCCTCGGCCTCGGCCTTTGGCAAATAGGGGATATCCAGCGCCCTTGCCAAACCGCTGCCGCCTTGGGTGTCGGCCTGCAGATGTTGCAGGCCGAAATGGCGATCCAGGCCCGAGCTGTAAAGGCGCAGGGTTTGCAGTTTCGCGAGCGAGACAATCACCCAGCGCCGGGTCAGCACGCCGCTGCGGTAGATCATTACATCGTCGGCCAGGGCGTAGGCCGAAAAATCCAGCCAGGCCCGGGCATGCAGCACCAGCATCAGCCAAAACAATCCGCAAGCGCCGAGCAATACCGGCCATGGCAGCGGGGCGCCCAAGGCCAGATTCGCGCCGATTGCCAGCAGCCAAGGCGGCGTAAGCCAGCGAAGCTGACCGAACAAGCGGCGCTGCAAACTCGAGTCGGCCAAGCGCCGCCATGGCAAGCCGGGCCAGTCCAGCGTGGGTAGGCATAGGCGCAGCAGCGCTTGCGCCTGCTCCGGCGTGGCCAGTGGCGCCAGCTCTTTGAAGCGGGCGAACTTTTCGCCCTTGTCTTCGCTGCCGCTCTGGCCGGCCACCGTCACGCTGAGTTGACAGCGATTGAGCCGGCGCTGCAGCCAGCTGGACGAGAGCTCCCAGCGTTGCAATCTGGGCAGCCGTACGGCGGCACGCGTTTGGGTCGTCAAGCCGGACGAGGCCAGCAAGCGCTCGCCCTGTTGCTCGAGTTTGAAGTCATGGAATTTGACCAAGGCCATCACCGCCGAAAGCAGTTGCAGGACGAGCAGGCTGAACAGCAGCAGGCCAAGGCCCACAGCCGCCAGATGCAGCCAGCCCTGGCTCTGCAGATCGGCCCTGAAGGTTTGAGCCAGCGCATCCACCGGGCCGGTCGACCATTGCAATAAGGTTGAACGCAGGGTTTGATTGGGCATCACGGCGCCAAAAGCCGCCGCCAGCATCAGCTTGCCGCGGTTGCTGGTCAGGCCGAGCAGCAGCACCTCGCGCATGGGCATCGCGAGCAAAAGGCGAGGGCTGTCCGCGCTTTCCTCGACCTTTGCACCGCCGCGCAACAAGGCCTCCAGGCGCGCGGCTGCGGCCAGGCTCAGCACCTTCATCACCGCCTCGGGCTTGCCGCCGGTGGCCGAGGCGAGGTGCAACTCGGTGACGCCGAAGAGCCGGTGCAAAAAGATCCGCCGCTGGGTGATGTTCTGGATCCGCGCCAGCGGAATATGCCGCAAAGAGCGGTCCAGCACGCCCTCGCGCACCAGCAACTCGGAGGCCGTCACCTGATAGCGAAAGGCGCGCGCCCGCAACACCGAAAGCAGGGTCAGCGCCAGCATGGCGGGCAGGGCCCACAACACCCATTGCGCATCCTTGTGCCCCAGGATCAACACGGCGACCAAGGGCATCAACATCTGCTTGAGCAGGCCGGCAATGCCAAACAGCCAAGAGGCCGGATGCAGGCGCTGCTGCCCTTGTTGCTCGGGCGACTCAGTCATATTGGCGCGGCAGCAAGCGTTCCCGCAAGGCATGGGCCTCGGCCAGCGGCAGGCCGTGGATGCGGGTGTGATGGTCATGGCTGCCGGCCGTGTGCAGGCTCAGGATCGCCATGCCCCAGCGCCGACCCAGCGGCCCTTGGCTAACGTCCAAATGCTGCAGACGCGCGGTCGGCACCCAGACCTCGCTGCGCCACCAGACGCCGCTATGCAGCACCACGCCTTCGCCCTCATGCAGTTCGGCCCGGTAATGCGCAAAGCGTTGGCCGGCATACAGGCAGGCCAAGGTCGAACCGGCCAGGCACAGCGCCAATCCCGAAGCGGTGGCCATTGGGTATGCCCGCACAAGGCCGACAGCTGCCAGGGCCAAGCCCGGCAAGGCGCCCATCAGCCCATAGTGCCAGCGCCAGTAGCGCAGCAGGGTCGGCATTCGGGTGATCGTGTGAACGGTCGCTTGCGAATCAGTTGTCGTCATGAACGAGCTTTCAATAGGTACGTCCGCCCTTGAACTGCGCATGTTGGCGGCGCTGCAAGGTGGTGCTGCGGCTCATTGCCTCGAAGGACACGGCCGCATGCGCGTGCATGATGGCCAGGCCCAGCGCGTCGGCCGCGTCCTTGCCGGGCTCGGAGGGCAGGTTCAGCAGCCGCTGCACCATTGCCTGCACTTGTTCCTTGGCCGCGTGGCCGTGGCCGACCACCGCCTTCTTCATCTGTAGGGCGGTGTATTCGGAAACGGCCAAGTCGTTCGAGACCAGTGCCGTGATGGCCGCGCCGCGCGCCTGGCCGAGCAGCAAGGTCGATTGCGGGTTGACGTTGACGAAAACGATCTCAACCGCCGCGCAATGCGGTTGATAGCGCGCGGTCACCTCGCGCACCCCGTCGAAGATGATTTTGAGCCGCGCCGGCAGGTCGCCGGTCGCCACCGCGCTGGTCTTGATGGTGCCGCTGGCCACATAGCTCAGGCGTGGGCCGTCGGCGTCGATGACGCCAAAGCCCGTTGTCTGTAGACCGGGGTCAATGCCAAGAATTCTCATGGCTCGGAGTGTCGCAGTTCACAAGGAGAATCTGGATCACAAGGCGCAAGTTTCGATTTTCGGCCTGGCATCGAGCGGTTCAAGCAAGGTCGATCGGCGTTGGAGTCAGTGCTGGCTCGTTGACGCCCAGGTACCGATGGCCTGGGGTCGCTCCGGGGGGGGGGGCATTACCCATACCGGGTATTCGGCACCGCTCTACGGGCAGTGTGAAAGACCTGTGGAGCAATGCACAGGGCTACGCCGGCTGAGAGTTTCGTCTAGAGCAGCGGCTGCCAATTACTTTGCATCGCGTTTGTCAGCGCGCTTGCGGCTTGAACTCGATAAAGAGGGCTCGAGTCTCCGTGCTACCTATGTTCTCGCCCGCATGGGATTGAGAGGACATCCATCGCACGTCACCCGGTTTGGACTCAGTCTCAATGACGCGCCCGCTGCCCAGGGTGAGTTTGCGCTTAAAGGACGAAAGCGCGACCATAAGCGTGTCGGGATGACCGTGCATAGCAATCTTCTCGCCCGGTGCGTCGAAGCCTTCTAGCACCCGAACGCGATCATTTTCGAAGCGGACCTTGTAGTGCGCCGGGGCAACGGTGAGAGGGTCTTCAGAGGCGGGCACCTGCGCGAGTGTCCAGTTTACGAACGCTCCTCCACCGAACGCGGCCGCCAGTGCGGCCAGTTGTGCAAGTTTCTTCATCAGGTATCTCCTGCGATTGCGAGCAGGCTAGACGTCAACTATCGCAATGCTTGGCGACGACTATAGCGCCCGGCTCTGCGTCAAGCGAATGGCCGTCGAGTCCGATTTCAACTGTCAGGTTTGGGCACCGACTTGCCACGCGGTCTGTGCCCTCGAAATTCCCCGGCTTGCGCCAGGCCGACAGTTCGAACAAGCGCCGCATAGCTGCCGTTCGGGTCGTCGACCACCCTTGCTTGCCCATCGTCTGCTCCGCGTTTTAGGCACTCTAGCCGCCGACCACGACTCTGGTCTATCCAGCTTTTATTTAGAAGACCCATGCAGCCTATCGAGTTCCAAGCTTGCTTGCATCGCCGGCGGCGCGCCGAACTCGTCGCAGCCCAAACGATTTCATCCGCATATGGGCCGCTTTCGTCGCTTTGTCCAGCGGGCCGGCAGCTCAATTCTCAGAATGAGGGCATGAACACTCCCCCACATCCTGGCCCTCGCAGCATCCAACAAACCCTTGCTGCAACTCCTTCAAAGGCTGCCGCTGGCGTCCGTGCGGAGGCCGTGGTAGCGGCGCGCGCCCTGTTGAGGCCTATCCATCTTTCCAAAGGTTCTGTAATGAAGAATGTCGTCTCGCTGCTGTCGATGCTTGTGTTGAGCAGCCCCCTGTTAGCTGCCACTGATCCGCTGCTCTTGCCCTCCATGGCCACGATCAAAGGGGGCGAGTTCTCCATGGGCAGCACCGCCAACCCGAAGGAAGCTGACTATCCGGTTTCCGAGCCGATCCACACCGTCAAGGTTCAGAGCTTTCGGCTGTCGCGGTACGAGACCACCGTTGGGCAGTTCCGCCAGTTCGTCGAGCTCAGTGGCTACAAAATCGGTGGCGATTGCATTCAGCTGGCGGCCAATGACTGGGGCTTTGAAGTTAGCAAGTCCGGCTGGGACGCCGCCGCCAATGCACCCAGTGACTCCCACCCGGTGATGTGCGTGAGCTGGGACGACGCACATGCCTATCTGCAATGGCTGTCGAAGCAAACCGGGCGGCACTTCCGCCTTCCCAGTGAAGCGGAGTGGGAATACGCGGCGCGCGCCGGCACCAACACCCGCTATCCGTATGGCGATGATCCGACCGGCCTGTGCAAATATGCCAACGTGTTTGACCACAGCGGCAAGCCGGCGATTGCGCGTTTGACCGGCAAAGACAGAAAGGAGATCGCCTGCGACGATCAGGCCGCGCTGACGACGGTGGTCGGCATGTATGAGCCCAACGCCTGGGGCCTGCATGACATGCTGGGCAACGTGGCCGAATTGACCGAAGACTGCCAGCATCTGAGCTACGAAGGCGCCCCCAAGGACGGCGCGCCCTGGACCAAAGCCTGCGATCTGTTTCATGGCCAGAACATGGTCATCCGCCGAGGCGGCAGCTACAACAGCGGCCCGACCGGCGCGAGTCCGACCCACCGCGAGCACATTGGATTGGACGGCCGCACCAGCCTAGGGGAAGGCTTTCGCATCGCCGAGGATGTGAGCGGCGACAGCGCCCACGGCAGCGCAGCCTTCGAGGCAGGTTTGGCGAAGGCGCAGGCTGCAGAACGCAGCCGCCGCGCCAAGTAAGTCAATCAAGATTCTGGCTCACCGTGCGTAGCATTGCGCCAGCGACTGGCAGACAGTGTTTGCTATCACGTCCGGCGCGCCTGAAGCTGGCGCGAGCAGGGCCTGGCCCCGATACCTGGCGAGATCGGCCCCAACTCCAATTCTGTGTGGCTGCTTCGGGCACCCTGCTGCCGTTTGGCGCTCATCCATTTTTACTGACCGGTGTCGTGACGACTGGCCAGCGCGAATCGGATTGAACGGCCAATTGAACCCATCAACGCTTCTCGAAGGCCACACCCGTGTGCGAGCCTGCGGCCACCATCTCGGGCGTGCCCTCCGCCATCACCGCGCCACCCGCCGTGCCGCCGTCCGGCCCCAGTTCGATGACCCAGTCGGCCTTGGCGATCACGTCCAGGTCATGTTCGATCACGACGACCGAATGCCCTCTCGCCACCAGAGGGTGCAGTACGCGAATCCGGCGCTCGACATCGGCCATGTGCAGGCCCACCGTCGGTTCGTCCAAGACGTAGGGCGTGTGCGGCGCCTTCTGGCCGCGCCGCCCGACTTCGTCGCGCACCTTGACCAGCTCGCTGACCAGCTTCATCCGCTGCACCTCGCCGCCGGACAGCGTCGGTGACAGTTGACCCAGGGTCAGATAGCCGAGACCGACGTCCTGCATCAGCTTCAGTGGATGGTCGATCGCCGGCATCGCGGCGAAGAAAGGCGCGGCCTCATCGACCTCCATTGCCAGCACATCGCCGATGCTCTTGCCCCGCCAGCTTCCCCATAGGCACGCGGTTCAGCGACCCGGGCGGAGGCTTCAACCTGTGGGTGGAGTTGCCGGCGGGGCTGGACGCGGTGACCTTGTACGAGCCCTGCCTGGCGGAAAATATCTGCATCGCGCCCGGCTCGATGTTCAGCGCGAGCCGGCGCTTTCGGCACTGCATCAGGCTGGGCGTGGGCGGGCGCTGGGGCCCGGAACACCCCCACAGCGCTGCGCCGTATCGGGGCCTTGGCCGACCAAATGCTGGCTTCCGCCTTGAGCACAAGGGCAGCCTGATCCGAAGAGTCACCTGTTTAGCAAGCTCAGCCGCGAAGGAAAATCAAGCACTGAGTCAGGGAGGCACAGCGGAATCTATCGAGTTCGACAGATCTCTCTGTGCCTCTGTGTCTCCCGGTTGCATTTGGAGTACCAAAGAATGCTTGCTTGCTCTCCATGAACCTTGCTGTCCGCTGTGTTCATCAAAGCCCCAAGTCCGACAGACTAGCTTAGACCTTGCCGGCCGGAACGGGCTTTGCTGGCGTACAGGGCGGCCAGCCCGGCGGCATCGCGGGCGTTCCAATGGCTGTCGATCTTCTCGGCAAAGGCTTGCAGTGCCGCCTTGGGGATGTCGGCGGCGCAGCCTGAGAAGGCATCGGGGGCGCCGCATCGGCGGCCATTACGTTGACGCTGATCGCGCTTGAAAGAAGGGCCGAAAGGAAGAGCGTGCGAGTGATGGGCATGTGTAGACCTTTAAGGAATCAAAGTAGCGAAATGGCAGAGGCCTGCCGATACTTTTCACCGTTTTGTCCGGACCGCGCGTTCCGACGAAGCAAGCTGGCAGCGCCCCGAATGGCGGTGCAGCGCCGACGACCTACGCGGCACAGGGGTTGGAAGCTGTACGGAAAATCGCAAGGCTGAGGAAGAAGGAGGGGAGGGCCGCTTTGGCACGCCAATTGACTGTTGTTGCGACAGAACCGAGCCTTTCATGTCCCGGTCAGCAAAGACGCGTCGGGGGGGCGTTGGCGGGCAAGGCGGGCTTGGATGAATGACTTTCAAACTCTCAGTTTGAATCCAAGCTGCCGGTCCAGACGTATGAAGGTGGCTTGCTGTGTCAAGCCACCCTCCAATCTCCGGTCTCCGCCATGCCTACCCCAATCCTTGCGCGTGCAAGCCTCTGCGCCGCGCTGCTCAGCCTGAGCCCTATCACCTTCGCCATCGAAGCCCCCCAAGCCCAACATGCCCAACATGCCCCATCGGCAGCGCCGCCGATTGTGGGCGACCCCGCGAGCGAGGCCGACCTCGCCCTGGCGGCGGCACGCGCCCAGGCGCCGGCGCCCGTGGCGGAGTTCTGGCCGCTGATCGCCCCGGACAACCGGCAGGTCTACTTCATGGCCAACTACGAGGGGCGACGTGCGCTCTATGCGCAGGAGATCGGCGCCAAGACCCCGCCCGCCAAGGTGGCGGAACCGCAGGGCCGGATGCGCCACCCGCGGTTCTCTCCGGACGGGAAAGCGATTTACTTTTCTGACGACACCCAAGGCGACGAAGCCTTCCTGATCAAGCGCCTGGTGCTGGCCACGGGCGCGGTGGAAAACGTGGAGGCGGGTGCAAAGCTGAATCGCGACGGCCCCTGGTTCACAGGCCAGGGCGCGCGTTTCTTCTACACCGCACGGGCCGTCACCGCGAGTGGGATGGCGCTGTTCGAGCGCGCGGCAGCGCCGGGAGCGGCCTCTGCCCAGGTCTTTGCGAGCGAGAACCACAGCTTGGCCGCCGTGCGCCCGGATGGGCAGCAGGCCCTGGTGGTGCAAGAGCCTTTCTTCGACACGCTGCTGCGCGTTGATCTGCCAGGGGGCAACGCCAAACGCCTGTTCCCGGCGCAAGAACGCACGGAAAAGACCACCCAGATCATGGCGGCCGAGTATTCACGCGACGGCACGCGCGTCTTCGTGGCCACCAACGACGGCGGCGAGCGCACCCATGTGCTGATGCTGGACGCCAAGACCGGCCGCGAACTGGCCCGCTACACCGATCCGCGCACGCCCGGCGGCGACGTGCAGAGCTTCAGTGTCCAAGGCCCCACTCTGGCCTATGTGCTGGACCTGGGCACGCACCACGAAGTGCGGATATTGGACACGCGCACGCTCAAGCCCCGCCCCGCCGTCAAGCTGCCGCTGGGCTCCGAAGTACCCGGCGCCAGCCATCCCAATAGCAACGGCGGGCTGTCCCTGTCCAATGACGGGCGGCATCTGGCGCTGCAATGGTCCAGCCCTTCCGCGCCGGCGCGCATTCTGCTGATCGACACCCGCACGGGTTCGCTCCAAGCGCTCACGACGGTTGAGCGTGCGCCCACGCCGGCCGTCGAGTCCGAGGTGGTCCAGATCCCCTCCTTTGACGGCACCTTGGTGCCGGCCCTGGTCTACCGCCCCAAGGGCGCGCAAGGTCTGCCGGTGATCGTGCAAATCCATGGCGGCTTCCCGTTCGCGTCAACGGCGCGCTTCAACGCGAACATCGCCAGCTATCTGGCCGCCGGCTACGCGGTGGTGGAGCCCAATGTGCGCGGCTCCGCCGGCAGTGGTCCGGCCTATGAGCGGGCCGACAACGGCGCCAAGAAACTGGACGCCGTGCGCGACTTCCGCGCCGTGGGCGAATGGATCGCCCGCCAGCCCTGGGCTGATGGCCAACGCATGGCCGTGATGGGTGCAAGCGCCGGCGGCTATCACGCGGTCATGACGCTGGCGCACCATCCGCAGCTGTGGCGCGCGGGCGTGGCCGTGGTGCCGCTGTACGACACCCAGATGGCGCTGGAACAGACCGATGGCGCCTTGGTGCAGTTCATGGAGCGCGAGCTGGTACCCGTGTCCGAGGCGGCCAGCCTGCGGGCCATCTCGCCCTCGGCCTACGTGGACCGAATCCGCGCGCCGATGCTCGTCTTTGCCGCCGGCAATGATGTGCGCACGCCGGCCTCGCAGGTCTACCAGCTGGTGCGCGACCTGCGCGAGCGCGGCCAGCCAGTTGAATTTATGTACGCGCCCAACGAAGGCCATCAGGGCGGGGGCGGTCGCGCCGGGAACGAACTGCAGGTGCGCATCCTGCGGTTCCTGGCTGAGGCCTTGCGCTGACCGAGCCGACGGTGGTCGCTGCCGCAATATGCAGCCCAGGGCCGCCGCGCAGGATTCGCGTGGCTGAGGGGCATTGCCAATCAAGATCCGCTTTGGCGTCAGGGGCACGAGGCCGTTTTCCCTCACGGCGGCTCGGCCCGATTTTCTATTTCCTTTGCGGCGTCGCTCATGTGGATGTAGAGTCTGCGTCTACCTCCAAACCCGATTGCCGAGCGCGGCGCAGGGTGAGGCAAGGTCCACGTCGGAGAGGCTAGTTCAAGGTTTTTTCCCTTGGCTGCTGTTGACGGTAAACGTCTCCACGCCGGCTTGCATCCAGATCTGTATTGGCCACGTATTGAGCGTGTCACCACCAAGCAGGAGATCCCCAAGATGATTGCAAGCTCACTTCGCTCCGGCCTGCCCGCCAAGTTGCTGCGGCTCACGCTGTTGGCTGCGCTAGCGGTCGCCGCATCAGCCCAAGCCGAAAGTGGCAAGCTCTTGTTGACAGGCGGTGTCAGCAGCATTGACGGGGCAGCCGGGGGCGGGCTCACACCCTGGGCCGTGACGGGCAGCTATGCCACCGTCGGCCAGTGGGGCGCTACCGCCCACCTCACCGGCGTGAAAACGCAGGACTACGCCCTTGCCACCTATGGCGTCGCTGTGAGCTGGGGAGATCGCCTTGAGGTCTCGCTGGCGAGGCAGGACTTCGATGCCAAGGACAACCTTGGCGCGCTTGGACTGCTAGGCCTGCACCTCAAGCAAGACATCATCGGCGTCAAGCTGCGAGTGGCCGGCGATGCCGTGCTGGACAGCGACACCTTGATGCCCCAGATCGCCCTAGGCCTGCAGCACAAGCGCACGGATGCCGGTGCTCTGAGCCCAACGCTGTTTGGCCCCCTTGGTGCCAAGAAAAGTGGTACCGATATCTATCTCAGTGCCACCAAGCTTTTGCTGGCCCAAGGCATTCTCTTGAATGGCACTTTGCGTGCCACCAAGGCCAACCAGAATGGCTTGTTGGGCTTTGGCGGTGCGCAGAGCAGCAACTACAAACTGATGCCCGAGGTATCGCTAGCCTTGCTGCTGAGCAAGCATTTGGTTGTGGGTGCCGAGTACCGCGCCAAACCAGATCACCTCAATCAGAGCGTGCTCGGCACCGGCGCGTTGAAGGAGGACGATTGGTTCGACGTCTTCATCGCTTGGGCACCCAACAAACATGCCTCCTTCACGCTGGCCTATGTGGACCTGGGCCGGATTGCACCGGCCGTGCAGCCGCAGCGACAGACCGGCACCTACCTGTCGGCCCAGTTTGCCTATTGAACTCTGAGACCATCAACATGAAGCAACTCATTGCCGCGCTCGCTTGCAGTCTCGTTCTGGTCGCGCAAGCGCAAGTTCCCGCGTCCTCGTCCAAACTCCCACCACCCACGGATGACAGCGTCTACCAAGCCTTTGGCCAGAAGGCCGGCATCCGGGCCTTGATGGAAGACTTCAAGAACCGCTTGCTGGCCGACCCGCGCATGCAAGCCTTCTTCAAGGACAGCGACCGCGAGCGCCTCGTGACACAACTGACGGATCAGCTTTGCTATGAGGCCGGCGGCCCCTGCGTCTACAAGGGTGCGGCCATGAAGCCCTTCCATGCCGGCATGACGATTCAACGAGAGGATTTCAACGCGCTGGTGGAGGTGCTGCAACTGGCGATGGACGCAAAAGGCATTCCCTTCCGCGCTCAGAACGCGATGCTGGCGCGCTTGGCACCCATGCACCGGGATATCGTCAACACGCCTTGAAGCTGCCTATGAAACCACACGGCTTGTTTGTTTTACTGCTGACCTGTAGCGCCGCCCAGGGACAGATCAGCCCGGGTCGCCCGGCTGCCACAGCAACTGCCGCCGCCCCTGTGGGTGCGGCCGTCGGCGGCTTGCTTGAGCTGCGCGCCAGCAATATGAAGGGCGAGCGTTTTGAGTCACGCCTGATCAAGGGCAAGGTGGCCTTGGTGTTTTACTGGTCCACCGCCTGCGCGGTCTGCCGTGACAGCCTGCCCGAGATGCGGGCCAATCTGGCCGGCTGGCGAAACAAGCCTTTCGTACTGCTCACCGTCAATATGGACAGCAGTGCCGAAGACTGGCTGCGTTACGAGGCGCTTGTTTCGCAAACCCAGCCTGGCGCCAATAGCGGCATGATGGCCTTGCGCCAAGAGGGTTCGCAGCCCATGCGCCCCAAGTTGCCGCTGACCTTGGTGATCGACGGTCAGCAGCGTGTGATCGCCCGCTATGAAGGACGGGTGGCGCCCGAAGCCTGGGATGCCATTGCCGACCTGCTGCCCTGATCCCGGCGAGCCGAGGGCCTGGAAGCCCGGCATGGGCTTGATCCTGCACATTGGCGGTCTGATGAGAACTTTGAGCCTGAACGGCATCCGCGCCACTGGCCTTTGACTTATTGACCCTTCGGTCGGGTTTCGCCCTGCGGGGCTGGATGGGGGGCGAATTCGGTGCCGGGTAGCGACGCGGTCGACATCGTCTACCTCTGGGTTGACGGCAGTGACCCGGTTTACGGATAGGAAATTCAACCGCCCCACAGCAAGTATGACGACGCTGGAACGGTTGACCCATCCGGAATTCCCCATGGCAAGGCCAGCGTCGCTTGGCTGAGGCGCTTGGCGCGCCGCCAGCATCAACTCTTGACGCTCATTCGGGCTGAATCATGCTGGAGGTGGCCGGTATGGGGACCTTGCAGCCCCTGTTAGCCTACCCACTTATGCTGACTGAACCGGCTACGACTGGCCATGGCGAATCGGAATAGCTGGCCACATTAAATCGGAGCAAGTGGCTTTTGGGCTCGGCATACGCAACCATCTTCGGTCAGTGGTCGGCTGGCGGGCAGCGGACCACCTTTGGCGTGCCGAGCTAGGTATAGCGCGACGCCTCGACCGTGGGCATAGAGGTCGCTGATCTGCACGTTTCAGTGTTGCCGAAATTGCTTCCTGGTGCATGGGGCCTTGTTCTGCCTTGCCCCTATCCGGGCCATGTCACAAACCACCGGGCTGCTTCGTCTTATAGGTATTGCATCCACAAGACCACCAAGGACTCAAGACGATGAAGACGCTGAAACAAACCCTGAGGTATTTGCTCGCCGCCGGCCTGCTGCTCAATGGCGGCGCGATGTTGTTCGCCCCATCGACCTGGTACCACGGCATGCCGGGGCTCTGGGCGACCGGGCCGCTCAACCCGCATCTGGTGCGCGATGTCGGCTGCGCCTATCTGGTGGTCGCACTTGGGCTGGCTTGGCACGCTCGCAGGAGTTCGGCCGGCCAAGGCGCGGCTATCGCAGGCGCCGCCTTTCTCTTGCTGCATGCCGGCGTTCATTTGTGGGAAGTCGCGGTCGGCATTTGCGGCTGGAGCCGGTTTGCACAGGACGCGCCGGGCGTCGTGCTGCCCGCCTTGCTGGCGCTTTACTTGAGCGGCATCGACGGGCAACAGAGGCAAGCACTCGGCCAGGGAGTCGCCCATGTTTAACTGGCTCGCCCCGCTGGTACGCCGCCAAACGCTGCAGTTCGAGCGCCGCTACCACTACGACACGCATTACCTGCGCCAGCTGTTTGCCCTCAGCCCGCGGGCCTTCTTTCGCTTCAGGCATGTGCTGGACAATGGCGCTTTCAGCCAGGACGTGCCGGCGGCCGCGCTTTACACCGTGAAGTTCCTATCCATCCGCCGCGAGGATTGCGGCCCTTGCGCACAACTGAGCTTGGACATGGCCCGCGAAGCCGGCGTGGCGCAGGCCGACCGCGAAGCCTGGGTGGCCGGCGCGCCCGAGCGCCTCGGCGCCGACGCCAGATTGGCCTGGATGTATGCGCAAGCGGTACTGGACCACGCGCCCGATACCGCCGCCTGGTGCGAGCAGGTCGTCGCCCGCTGGGGCCCGCGAGCGCTGGCCACATTGGCCTTGGCGCTGGTCACCGCGCGCAGCTTCCCCGCCATGAAGCAGGCGCTGGGCCTGGCGCCAGCGAGTTGTCAAGGTTTGGAGGTCAAACCATGAGCGAACAGCAAGCCGATGCCGAGCGCGCCCGCAGCTTCGAGCAAGGCCATGCCCGCCACCTGCGTGCGCTGGCCTATCGCATGCTCGGTTCGCGTGCCGATGCCCAAGACATCGTGCAAGACGCCTGGCTGCGCTGGAGCGAGGTGCCGCCGGCCAGCGTCAACAATGAGCGCGCTTACCTGACCCGCATCGTCACCCATCTCTGCCTGGACCGCCTGGATTCGGCCCAGCTGCGCCGCGAGCAATATGTCGGTATGTGGTTGCCCGAGCCCTTGGTCGACGAGGCGCAGGACTGGAGCCCCGACCCGCAAGACCGCGCCGAGTTTGGGCAGGACGTGTCGGTCGCCTTCATGTTGACGCTTGAGCGCCTCAGCCCGCTCGAGCGGGCCGCCTTCCTCTTGCGTGATGTGTTCGACCTGGACTATGCAGCGGTGGCCCGCCATCTGCAGCGCAGCGAGCAAGCCTGCCGCCAACTGGCCAGCCGCGCCCGCACGCGGGTGAAGGGCGAATATGCGCGCTGCGAGGTGGCTGCTGAAGAACGCCAGCGCTTGCTGACGGCCTTTGCCCAGGCCTTGCTGGGAGGCGATGTGGCCGCGCTCGCCGCCGTGCTGGCCGAAGACGCCGAGCTGATCTCCGACGGCGGCGGCCTCGCCACGGCGGTCCCGCAAGCGCTGCGGGGCGGCGCCTACATCGCCAAGGTGCTGGTCGGCTTCAACAAAGCCATCGACCTGGCGCGACTGCGCTACCGCATGGCAACGGTCAATGGTTTGCCGGGTTATGTGATCTACACCGAGGCGGGCGAACCGCTGCAGGCCGTCGCCCTGGCGCCGGCGGGCGCGGCCGCACCCGGCCGGCTGCAGGCGGTCTACATCATTCGTAACCCCGTCAAGCTGCGGCATCTGTTCGGCCGGGAGCTGGCGCACCACCTGCCTACTGAGCAGCGATCAAACGAGCATGGCTGACGCTCTTGGGGCATTCACTCACGACAATGACAAGCCTCACTGCCGCCCCTCAAGCCTTGCCCGGTCCGATTCCCTTCAGTCAATATGGCGCCGTCACCGGTCGTATGCTGCTGATCTACTTCCAGGGTGCCCCCGGTGCGCCGGCAGAGGCGGCCGTCTTTGACGCCGAGGCCAAAGCGCAGGGCCTGCGCGTGCTGGCGATCGACCGCTTCGCCGCCCCGCTCGGCTTGGCTGGCGAGTCCTACGTCGAAGCACTGGCCGCGGGTCGAAAGGCGAGGGTCAGGTCTTGCTTTTGAAGAGCCTCAACCAGCCTTTTGGTGTTGCAGTTGACCGCCGGGTCGTGACCGGTATGGGCACTGAGATGCCACGTAGTCAGAGCCCCCAGATGTTTCGGCCTGTGCCAGGCCGACAGTTCGAACAAGCGCCGCGCAGCTGACGTTCGGTTCGCCGACCGTTTTGGGCACTCAACTTCAGCGCTGCTAGCGGGCCGATGAGTCCAGCACGAAACTGGCCACGTCGTCCAAAACCGGCGCCAGCCATCGCAGTGGAAGGCCGAAGGCGCCGATCAGCGTCGCATGGGTGGCGTGTTCGTATCGGTGCAAACTGACAGGCACGCCGGCTGCCGATAGCCGGGCCGCCAAGGCCTCCGTGTTTCGTTCTGGGTTTACCAACGAGTCGGTGCTGCCTGCAGCCAGAAAGCTCCGCGGCGCAGCAGTGCTGGCAAATGCCATCGGCTGCGTATCGGGCGGGTAGTTGGGGTGAAAGAACACAGGCTGCGCGTCGAGATTGGTCATTGGCAGGAAGTCGTAGGGCCCGGCCAAACCTATGAAGCCGGCCAGTTCACGCGGAGAGTGGCCTGTAGCTGACAGCCATCGCCCATCCAGCGCCAACATTGCGGCGTTATACCCGCCTGCGCTGTGCCCCATCACGTACACCCGTCGAGGGTTGCCGCCGTGGTTGACAGCATGTGTGAGCCCCCAAGCCAGCGCCTGAGCGCTGTCGGTCAAAAAGTCGGGGAAGCGGACCTCAGGGTAGAGGCGATAGTCGGCCACCAGAGTCAGGATGCCACGCGATGCCAGCGCCGCGCCAACGAAGCCATATTGCGCCCGTTCACCGCTGTTCCAAGAGCCGCCGTAAAAGAACACCACCACCGGCCAACCGCCAACAGGCATCACGCCGTCTGGGCTGTAGATGTCAAGGCGCTGACGCGGCAAGGCGCCATAGGGGATATTGGTCGCGCGGGTGTGGCTATCGGTGCTAGCAAGTGCATTCAGCGCATTGAGTGGCGCGAACGCGCCCAACGCGATCAGCAATGCCAACAGCCCTAGGCCAACGATGAGTACCGTTCTATTCCATGTCATAGAGGTATATACGTTGTGAGTGCGCTGGTGGATGCAGGCTGGTTTACTAGGCGTCGCTGGCGAGCTTCCAATATTCATTGACCGCTATAGGCGCTGTGAAACCGGGCATCAGCAGTCAGCCTTCCAGCGTCGAGCGATCTCGCGCGATGGGCGAGTGCAATGGGTACTTTGACTTTGTCGGTCGACCCTTGATGAGCAAAATGGCCTCCGCGCGGGTCCCCTTGCTTTTTGAATGGGCGCAATGATGACAAGTGAATATTTCGCTTGCGCTCGCGGGCTGCATGACCGCATTTCGCGACCGCGCTGGGGCACCTGGCGCAGCGAATCCGCGCTTTGTCGCAAGGGGCATGACTGCCTGCAAGTTGATGCACAGAATCCGACCTCATCGACACCAAAGATGCATCACCCATGAAGACGCTCACTTTAAAGCTGTTCGCTGCTCTCACCACTTTCGCCATTGCATTCTCCGGAAGTTGCGCCCATGCGGCGGGCTTTCAACATGGTTTTGCCGCCGATGCCGAAGGCAAACCACTGGAAATCGGCATCTGGTACCCGAGTCAGGCTGCGGTTAAGCCCATTGCGATGGGGCCGATCGTAATGAACGTCGCGGTCAATGGCCCCGCTGAAGGCAGGGCCCTGCCGCTGGTGCTGATCTCGCATGGAACCGGCAGCTCCTTCCTCGGTCATTTCGACACGGCTATTGCCTTGGCCGATGTCGGCTTTGTCGTGGCGGCCGTCACCCACGCGGGCGACAACTACGCGGACCAGAGCCGCAGCGTGGATGTGATGGACCGGCCACGCCAGATCAGCCGGGTGATTGACCACATGCTGTCGACTTGGGGTGATCGTGCCTTGATCGACCCCGCGCGCATCGGCATGTTCGGCTTCTCTGCGGGCGGCTTCACCGCGCTGGTGAACATCGGTGGCATTCCTGATTTTTCGACGATAGAGCCGATGTGCGGCCAATACACCGCAGACTTTGCGTGCCGACTCCTCGCAAAGAGCAGCAGCAATCCCGCAGTACCCCGCACATCCGCAAGAGCCCCGGCTGCGGATGCCCGCATCAAGGCCGCCGTGGTGGCCGCGCCCGCACTCGGGTTCACGTTTTCTCCGGATGGGCTCAAGAACGTCAAGGTGCCCGTGCAACTTTGGCGAGCGGGCGAGGATGTGCTGGTGCCGCACCCACGTTATGCAGAAGCGGTGCGGCTCGCGCTGCCGCAGGCGCCGGACTATCGGGTGGTTCCCAATGCCGGGCACTTCGATTTTCTGGCACCTTGCAGCGCCGCGCTGGCGTCGATAGCCTCTGCCATTTGCGTCAGTGACGTCGGCTTCGACCGGGCGGCATTTCATGCGAGTTTCAATGCTGCTGCCGCAGGCTTCCTGGACAAAGCGCTGAGAGCCGGGACGGGGAACTGATTCGGCCAATCGCCTGAACGTTTGATTCGTTTGATTCGCGGCGCTCAGTACTCAGTACGCAGTATTGGGCCTTGAGTCTGAAGGCCTCGTCAATTCCTGCGAGGGCATTTGGCCTCGCCAGCAAACTACCGATCCGGACAACTTTGCGGACGGCCGGCTCAACTGCCCAAGCTGGGAGGGGCTCTGAACGGCAACGCCGTACCGAGTTACCTCAGTACGGTCCGCCGGACAACCAGCGTTCCAGCTGAGGCAGCCTGTCGTTGCCCCAGAAGCGCTCACCTTCAACGATGAAGAAGGGCGAGCCGAAGACGCCGCGAGCCTCCGCCATATCAACCTCGGCCTTCAGCCGCGAGCGGCTGGCCGGGTTGGCGCTGGCTTCTTGAAGATCCTCGGCGCTGATCTCCATGTCGCTGGCGATGGCGCCCAGCACGTCTTCGGACGCGATGTTCTTGTCGTCGACGAAATAGGCCTTCATCACGCGATTGGCGAAGTCGCGACCCCGCTGAGGTTGGCGGTCATGCACCCAATGAAAAATCCGCGCGGCCTGTTCGGTGTGGGCGCCCAGATTGCTCGGCGTGCGGTACTCGACGCCGTAGAAAGTGGCCAGCCGCTCGGCGTCGCGGCGAATGTAGTCGCTGCGCATGACGCTATTGGGAATGCGGATCCGCTCAAGGGACTGGAAATTCGCGTCCAATACGATGGCGCGCCAAGTCACGCTGCGGCCATGGCGTTCGGCGATCTTGTCGATCTGCTGCGCTGCGATATAGCCATAGGGCGAGGCAAAGTCGAAGTAGAAGTCGATGGGCGCAGACATGTGGATTCACTCCGGTGATTTGGCGCGGATTGTAGGGTGCGTTGATGGCTTAGAGTGGCGTGCCACGCGGGCCAGGAATGACCCTCCAGCCGAAGTCAGATAAACCTTCCAAAATGTCGCCATGCGCATCCAGCAACTAGATTTGAAACGCTATGGCAAGTTCACCGACCAGCGCATGGACTTTCCCGCTGCGGAGCGGGACTTTCATCTGATCGTCGGCGCCAACGAGGCCGGCAAGTCAACCACCCGCAGCGCCATTCTGGATTTGATGTTTGGCATCGAAACACGCTCCAATTACGACTTCCTGCATGCCAAGGCCGATATGCGCTTGGGTGCTTGTATCGAACATGGCGGTGCGCAGTTGCAGTTCGAGCGCAGCAAGGCGCGCACCAAGTCGCTGTTTGATTTGCGGGGTCAGGTCTTGCCGGAAGCCGCCTTGGCGGCTTTTCTGGGCGCCAGCGACCGGAGCTTTTTTGATCAGATGTTCGGGCTTGACCATGGTCGCCTGGAGGCGGGCGGCAATGCGATCCTGAGCGCGTCCAACGACCTCGGGCAAATATTGTTCCAGTCGGCCGCCGGCATTGGCAGCCTGGCCGCAGTGCGTGAACAGCTGGACGCCGAAGCCGACAAACTCTGGGCCAAGCGGCGCTCCGGTGAACGTGCCTATTATGTTGCCAGCGATGAATTGGCCGCGGCGGACGCGGCGCTGAAGCTCAGCACGGTGCGCACCAAGGAGTGGCTGGACGCGCGTGCCAAGGTGGAGGACAAGGTGCAGGCGCGCGCCCAGCTGCGGGCGCGCTTGGACGAGTTGGAGCTACAGCGCAGTGCGCTTGAACGGGTGCGTCGGGTGGCGCCGGTTTTGCGCCACAAGGATGCGGCGCGGATCGCATTGAACACACTCCAGCAGATTGCTTTGCTGCCGACGGATGCGGCGCGCATCTTGAGTGAGGTCGAAGTGGAGTTGGCCAGTGCCGCCCGCACGCAGGAGCTGTTCAATGCCCAAGCCCAAGCCGCGGCCGAGCGGCTCGCGCTTGTGCGGGTCGATGAGCCCTTGCTGCGGCAGCAGGCCGAGATCCTGGCGCTTGAGCAGCGCCGCCAGCAAGTCCGCAACCATGGGCGAGAAATTTCGCGCTGCCGGGCCGAGCTGGCCGGGCATTGGCAGCAGATCGAGGCCGAGCTGCACCGCTTGGGCTGGCCGCAGCTGGACGAGCCAGCGCTTGCCTTGCGCATGCCTTCGCTGCCGACGCGCACCGCTTTCGCTGGTCTGGCCAAGAGCTTTGGCCTGCTGGATCAAGCCCGCCGCCATGCAGCCGCCGTCGAGGCCGAAAAGAAGGCCGAAATTCAGGATTTGGAGGCCCAGCTGCAAGGCCAGGCGACGCCAAAATTGCCGGCCAGCTTGAGCGTGGCCTTGAGTCAGGCGCGCGCGCTCGGCGATGTGCGCGCCATTGCGCGTCGCGAAGAGGCCGCCGTGACCAAGGCCGAGCGTGACCTGCTGAACGCCCGCGCCGGTTTGGGGGGCTGGGACAAAGATGTCGCGGTGTTGCGGGCCTTGAGCCTGCCGTCCGAGGCGGCCTTGCAGCAGCGTCTGCAACGCCAGCTTGATCTGCAAAGCAAGACGCGCGCCCTGAACGAGCGGCAGGGCGAACTGAGGGCGGGCGTGGCGGCCCTGGAACTGGAAATCGCACAGTACGCCCAAGCGCATCGGCCGGTTGGCGCGGCCGAGTTGGCGCAGGCGCGGGCGGGGCGTGACGCGCAATGGCGGTTCATCAAACAAGGCGAGGCCGAGTTGCAGGCCGCGGCCGCGGGCTTTGAGGCCAGCATCGTGCAGGCCGATGGTTTGGCCGATCAACGCCATGCCAAAGCGCGGGAGGCGAGCGAGTTGCAGGCCAAGCAGGAAGCCTTGGAGCGCTTGCGCCAGCAAAACGCCGAGCTCGCCATAACGCTTAATGCACAGGCGGACGAAGCGCGCGCGCATGGCGTCGAGTGGCAGGTGTTGAGCGAAAGCCTGGGGCTGGGCGGGATGGCCGCGCTGGACCTGACTGCCTGGCGGCAGGCGCGCCAGCGAGTGCTTGATGCGCAGGATTTGCTAGGCACGGCGCAGCAGGACTTGCAAGCAGGCGCGAAGCTGACGACTGAATGCCGGGCAAATTTGATGCAATCTTTGGCGGCCACCAAAGTTGAATTTGATGCCGGCGATTCCTTGGAGACGCTGATGGCGCTGGCCGCTGAAACCCTTGCCTCGGCAGCCGCCGCGACGGTGCGCGCCGAAGCGTTGGCGCGGCAAGTTGAGGGCGGGCGCAGGATCGCGCAGCAGTTGCTCGACAAGAAGCAGGCGGCCCAGGCCGAGTTCGAACAATGGCAGGGCGACTGGGCTCTGGCCTTGCAAGAAATCGGCCAGCCAGCGGGCCTGTCGGCCGCGGCCGCCGAGGGCGTTTGTGCGGCGCTGGCCGATATCGACCTCGCCCTCAAACAGATGCGTGAGCTGCGCCTGGGGCGGATTGAACCCATGCAGCGCGAGCTGGCCGACTTCGACTCGGAACTGGCGGCCTGTGCCGAAACGCTGGGCCTGGCCTTGAGCGGGCCTACCGACTCGACGGTGCAGGGGCTGATGGCGAATTTGGGCGCAGCCCAGGCCGCGCAACAAGAGGCGCTTCGTCTGCGCCAAGAGTTGGCGGGTTTTGAGGACAAGGCGGCTGCGGCCGGCCTGCGCCTGAGCGAAGCGGCGGGCCGTTTGCAGCCTTTGCTGCAGCGTGCCGGCATGAATGATGTGTGCGATGCCAAGGCCATTGAAGGCTTGCGGGACCGCATCGCAGCCTCGGAACAGCGCCGCCTAGCCGAAGCTGCGCTGCAGGCCGCCGAGGCTGCCTTGGCCGAAGGTGGTGATGGTTTGGATGTGCTTGTCTTGGAGTCCGAGGTGGCCGCCACCGATGCCGCGCAGATCCCATTGGCGGTGGCCGATCTGGCGCGGAAGATCGCCGAATTGCAGCAGCAAAGCGAGGGCTTCTCGGCCGAGTTGAACCAGGCGCAGACGGCCTTGAATCTGATCGCCGGCCAAGACGATGCCGCCCGGGCCGAAGGCCAGCGCCAGGATGCGTTGGCGAAGATGGCGAATGCGGCGGAGCGTTATGTCAAGGTCTACACCGCCTCGCGGCTGCTCAAATGGGCCATTGATCGTTACCGCGAAACCAAGCAGGGTCCGATGTTGGGGCGTGCCGGTGAGATTTTTGCCGGGCTGACACTGGGCTCTTTCCAACGCCTCAGCGTCGACTTTGAGGCGCAGCCCCTGACGCTGCACGGCCTGCGCGCCGATGGTCGCTTGGTTGAGGTGGCCGGCATGAGCGAGGGCACGCGTGATCAGCTCTTTATGGCGCTGCGGCTGGCCGCGCTGGAGTTGCACATCGCGCAAGACCCGGTACATGCCTTGCCCTTTGTTGCCGATGACTTGTTCATCAACTATGACGATGGCCGCGCCGAGGCCGGCTTGCGGGCCTTGGCCGAACTATCCGAGCGCACGCAGGTGATTTTCTTGAGTCACCACGCGCATTTGTTGCCGGCGGTGCGTGCGGTGTTTGGGGATGCCGTCAATGTGATTCGGCTCTAATGCGGTGTTGCACGCCCGGCGGCACTATGCTGGCCGGGATATTCAACTTTGGGCGGCGGAAGATGCGGAGCCCGCCGATTGGCCCGAGCATTTATTTTTTGACGCAGCGTTGTTGGCGAGCAGGGCGGGCAGCGAGTCTGGACGGCCAAATAGATAACCCTGCACCTCATCGCAATCAAGTTTTTGCAATAGTTGCATTTGCTCCTGGCGTTCGACGCCCGCAGCGCTAACGCTGAGACCCAGCGAATGCGCCATCGCGATGATGGAGCCGACCACCTGCTGCGCATGCGGGTCGGTATCCAGTGTCGCGATCAGATGGCGGTGGATCTTGAGCTTTTCAAACTTGCTACGCCATAGATAGGACAGGCTGGCCGGGCCGGAGCCGAAATCATCCATCACGATGCCCACGCCCAGGCTCGACAGACCGACCAGGGTGTGCGTCACAGCCTCGTGCTGCGGCAGCAGAATCGATTCTTTGATCTCCAGGTTCAGGCGCAGCGCCGGCAGGCCGCTGGCATTGAGGGCGGCGGCGACCGAATTGACCAGCTTGTCCTGGCGCAGTTGTGAGGCGGCCAGATTGACCGACACCGCCAGCGGGCTCGGCCATTGCATCGCGTCGGAGCAGGCTTTTTGCAGCACCCATTCACCCAGCGCCTGCATCAGGCCTGCGGTATCGGCCGGGCCGGTAAAGTCTGTCGGCTTGACCATGCCTCGGCTGGGGTGAGCCCAGCGCAGCAGCGCTTCATGGCCCAATAGTCGCAGGCCGTCGCTTGCAAAAATGGGCTGGTAATACAGGCTCAGCTGTTCACTGCCTATTGCTGTGCGCAACTCGTTCATCAGCTCCCGCTGGTCCTTGAGTTTGTCGTCGAGTTGCTCGTCATACAAACTCCAGCAGCCCCGACCTTTGGTTTTGGCCCGGTACATGGCCAGGTCGGCCTTGTGCATCAGCTCTTCGCAGTCGGCGATATCGGCGCCATATTGGGCAATGCCTATGCTGGCGCCGACACGGGCCGCATGGGCGCCCAGCAATACGGGCTGCGTCAGCGAATCGATGATGCGTTGGGCCAGTACGTCGAAGTCCTGCGGGCGGGCAATTTGCTGCACGATGATGGCAAACTCGTCGCCACCAAGCCGGGCCAGATGATCGCCCAGGCGCAGCAGTTCGCGCAGGCGCTTGGCGGTGATGCGGATGACCTCGTCGCCATGCGCGTGGCCGAGGGTGTCGTTGACCGCCTTGAAATGGTCAAGATCGATGTACATCACGGCCAGGCCCTGCTTGCCGCGCCGGGCCTGGGCGAAGGCGACATTCAGCAGCTCGTTGAAGCTGGCGCGGTTGAGTGCGCCGCTGAGTGAATCGTGGCGAGCCAGATACTGCACCTGCGCTTCGATCGTGCGGCGATCCAGCAGCCGTTGCCGGACATGCTCGAGCGCGGCCAGCACACTCTTGGGATGCTCGGGTGACACCGGCACCGGCGTGTCCAGTTCGCCATTGGCGATGGCTCCGGCAATGCGCCTTGCCAGCCCGGGGTCGCCGCCCAGCTGATGGTCGAGCAGGCGTACCAAGGTCACACCGCCCAAGGCCGCCAGAGTGGTCAGGCCCAGCAGGCCGCCCATCAGCCACAGCTCGCCGGTTTGAAGCTCAGCGCTGGCCGTCCGTTCGGCCTGATCTTGAGCACTTTGAAGGATGGGCTTCAGCCGTTCCATGCCTTGGACGAGGCGACCATAGGCAATCAAGGTGTCGTCGTCATGTACATCGATCCAGCGCAAAGCCAGCAGTTGCTCGACCCGTGCCCGCAGCGGCGGCCATTTGAGGGCGGCTTCGGCCAGCACAGGGTCGTCCGGCGCCAGTGCCTCCAAATGGCCGGACAGCGATTCAACGGAAGACCTGAGCCCATCGCGCGAGCTTTTAGAACCCTGTGACAACAGCAACTCGCCGCCCATGCGCAGCAGTCTTTGGCCTTCAAGGGTCAGGTGATGCGCCGAATCGGAATGGGCTTGCGCTCGCTTCATGCGATCGAAGGCCGAACTGGCCAGCAGCAGCATCAGTGCCGCCAACAGAGCCAAGCCGGTCGCCCCCACCGTCACCCGTTGGCGCAGGGTCAAGCGTTTGCGGCGAGCCCGTGCCGGCGCGCTTTGATTTGTCGATGTCTCGGTCAAGGAGGCCATGGGCGGCGGACCCGGTGGGTGAATGCTTCCAGAAGCAGAGGTTTCTATTCTTGCACCGGCAGGCCGGCGGCTTCCCATCCGGCCCAGCCGCTGCGCAAGTAATGCACATTCAGATAGCCCTTGCGGATGGCTTGAACGGCCGCCTTGTAGGACTTCCAACCGGTCGGCCCGTCGCTGTAGAAAACCAATATCGTGTGTGTGTCGGGCGGCATTTTGCCGAAGTCGAAGCTGTCCAGCGCGGCGTCGAAGTTCTCGGCAAACTCGCTCTTTTCTTTGTAGAACGCCGAGCGCGCGCCGGGTATATGCCCTTTGGCGAAGTTCAAGGGGCTGCGGGTGTCGATGAAGACGGCCTTGCCGCCGGCCAGCAAGGCGTTCGCCTCCTGCGGGCTGATGACCTTGCCTTTGGCCAGATGTGGCGGGGTTTGCGGCTTGTCTTGAGCCCAGGCGGGCAAGCCAATGGCCCATGTTCCGGCCAGCGCCGTGACCAATATCTGCTTCAAAAGAACTCGACGCGCGCTCATATGAACCTCCAAGAATGGGGCTGACCGCCCGGGCAAGCTCCTGCCGAGCTCAGGCCCTGCTTCAGTATCGGTCAGGAATTGCCGACTTTGAGCTGGATGCCCTAAGCGGGCGCCATTTGCCGGTCGGCAGATGGCAGATGGCAGATGGCAGATGGCTGTACTGCCACGATAGCTCAAGCAGCCCTGCGCGGTGACTCACACCGATGAAGAGTTTTGGGGATGTTCATCAGCGGTTGTTCCGTGAATTGCAATAGTGTCTTGAGCGCGCCGGTGATTCTCGCGCGGGCTCGATTGGAGGACAGTTCGTTCATTCGCTGCCAAGTTCAGCAGCGATGCGAACCGGCAACCAAGCCCATCATCTTCAGGAGAATCCCATGTCCGCAGTCAAGCTCTACACCTTCCCTTTGTCCGGCCACGCTCACCGTGTGCGTCTGGCCCTGTCCTTGCTCAATGTGCCGACCGAGTTGGTCGAAGTTGACCTGCGCAAAGGCGCTCAAAAGCAGGCCGACTTTCTGGCGCTGAACCCCTTTGGGCAGGTGCCTGTGATCGACGACGGCGGCACCGTGGTGGCCGACTCCAATGCCATCCTGGTCTATCTGGCGCGCAAATATGGCAATAGCGATTGGCTGCCCAGCGACGCGGCCGGCGAGGCCGCCGTGCAGCGCTGGTTGTCGGTGGCGGCAGGGCTTGTGGCGTTCGGCCCGGCAGCGGCGCGCTTGGTGACGGTGTTTGGCGCCGGCTTCAACGCGACGGAGGTGATCAACCGTGCGCATGGTCTGCTGAAGGTGATGGATGCCGAACTGAACGGGCGCGACTTCTTGCTCGGCGCCAAGCCCAGCATCGCCGACATCGCCAACTACAGCTATATTGCCCATGCACCGGAAGGCAATGTCTCGCTCGACGCTTACCCTCATGTGCGCGCCTGGTTGGCCCGCATCGAAGCCTTGCCCGGTTTTGTCGGCATGCAAAAGACCCCGGTAGGTCTGGCAGCCTGATCAGGAGAACCCGTCATGGCTCAGCAATTTACGGCTCCGGCGGGCTCGCCCTGGCACAGCGGCGAGCGCAGCATCCACGAGCGCATGGGCAATGCCGCGCAGCTGGAATCGTTCGGCCGACGGGTCATCCGAGACTACATGCCCGATCAGCATCGGGACTTTTACAAGCAGCTGCCCTTCATGGTGATCGGCGCGCTGGATGCCCAGGGCCAGCCCTGGGCCAGCCTGATCGAGGGCCAGCCCGGCTTTATGCATTCGCCCGAGCCGACGCGGCTCGAAGTCGGTGCGTTGCCGGGCCGGGGCGACCCGGTGCGCACCGCCTTGCGGACGGATGCGCCGATCGGCCTGCTCGGCATCGAGCTGCACAGCCGCCGGCGTAACCGTCTGAATGGACGGGTATTGACGGCCGACGAGGGCGGCTTCTCGCTGCAAGTCGGGCATGCCTTCGGCAACTGCCCGCAATACATTCAGCACCGCGATTTTTCTTTCGCACGGCCACCCGCCGACGAACACCAGGCGCCGCTGGAGCAGTTGCCGACGCTCGACGCCGAGGCGCTGGCGCTGATCGCTGCGGCCGATACCTTCTTTGTGGCCAGTGCCCATCCAGGCGGCGAGGCAGATCATCCTTTGCCCACGGTCGATGTGTCGCACCGTGGCGGCAAGCCGGGTTTTGTGAAGACGCAGGGGACTGAGCTGCTGCGCATTCCGGACTTCGCCGGCAATATGCATTTCAATACCTTCGGCAATCTGTTGCTCAATCCACGCGCAGGCCTGGTCTTTGTCGACTTCAGCAATGGCGATGTTTTGCAACTGGCCGGTGAGGCCCAGATTCAGTTCGAAGGACCGGAAATCGCTGCCTTTCAAGGCGCCGAGCGGATCTGGACCTTCCGCATCACGCAGGTGCTGCGCCGGCGCGGCGCGCTGGCCCTGCGCTGGGCGCTGCAACAGTTTTCGCCCAACTCTTTGATGACAGGGTCTTGGGAAGCGGCCGAGGCCAGCCTCGCGGCAGCGGCGTTGAGCAAGAGCTGGAGGCCCTTCAAACTCGCCCGTGTGGTGGATGAAAGCAGCACGGTGCGCAGCTTCTATCTGGAGCCGGCCGATGGTCACGCCTTGCTGCCATTTTTGGCTGGCCAGCATTTGCCGATCCGTGTCAATGTGGACGGTGTGTCTTTGATGCGCACCTACACCTTGTCGGCCGCTCCCAGCGACGGTTTCTACTATCGCCTCAGCATCAAGCGGGGCGGGCGGGTATCGGAATATTTGCACGATCGGCTCAAGCTTGGCGAGCTGATCGAGGCACGCGCGCCGCAGGGTGATTTCACGGTCGACGCGCTGGAGCGCCGCCCCTTGGTACTTTTGGCCGGCGGCATTGGCGTCACGCCGCTGTTGTCGATGCTGCGCCATGTGGTGTTCGAAGGCCTGCGCAAACGGCGAGTTAGGCCGACCTACTTTTTCTACTCGACCCGCAACCATGCCGAGCGCGGCTTCGATGCCGAACTGGCGGAGTTGGTGCAGCGTGCCAACGGGGCGGTGCGCGTGTTGCGGGTGACCGATGCGCCGGAGGAAGGCATTGTCGCGGGGCGCGACTTCGACGTGCAGGGCCGTATCGATATGGCCCTGCTCAAGGCGAAGCTGCCTTTTGATGACCATGACTTCTTCCTCTGCGGCCCGCCGCCCTTTATGCAGGCCCTCTATGACGGACTGCGTGATTTGCGCGTCAGCGATGAGCGGATTCATGCCGAGGCCTTCGGCCCGGCTTCGATGCAGCGGCGCCAAGATGCGTTTGTCGCGGCGCCTGAATTGGCGCCGGTGGCGAGCAGCGATGTGGCGGTGCAGTTCGCCGAATCCAGCAAAGAGGCGCGTTGGACGCCGGCCAGCGGCAGCTTGCTGGAGCTGGCCGAGGCGCGCGGCCTCAATCCTGAGTTCAGTTGCCGGGGCGGGTCTTGCGGCAGCTGCCGCACCCAGGTGCTGGAGGGCGAGGTGACTTACCTATCGGCCCCGGCCTTCAAGACCGCGCCCGGCGAGGCCTTGATCTGCTGCGCGATGCCGGCGGCACCGCGTGAGCAAGGGCCTGGCAAAGCGGTGCCGATCAAGCTGGTGTTGAAGCTCTAGGGCCGGCTTGCGGCAACCGTTCCCGCGCCACCCGGCGAAGCAGCGCCGACAGCGCCACCGCCGCGATGGTCAGGCCGACGATCAGCGCGATCCAGAAACCGCTCGCACCCATCGCCTGCCTGGGGCCCCAGGGCAGCCATGGCGGCGCCAGCCCCAGCGCGCAACCCAAGGGCAGGGCGAAACCCCAAAACGCGGTCAGGTGAATCACCATCGGCGCGCGCGTGACCTTGTAACCGCGAATCGCGCAACTGGTGGCGACTTGAGTCGCGTCCGAGAGTTGAAAAATCGCCGCAAAGATCAGCAAATGCGCGGCCAGCGCGGCCACCGCGGCATCGCTGGTGTAGGCCCCGGCGATCTGCTGGCTGCTCAAGGCCATGAAGGCCGCCGATGCGCAGGCCAAGATCAAGGCCGTCGCCACGCCCACCCAGGAGCGAAAGCGCGCTTCATACGCGTCGCCCGCGCCCAGCGATTGGCCGACCCTGGTCAGCAGCGCGATGCCCAGGCTCAGCGGCAGCATGAACATCAGCGAGGCGAAGTTGAGTGCGATTTGATGGGCGGCCACCTGGGTGGTGCCGAACTTGGCCACCAGCAAGGCAATCAGGCTGAAGGCACTGCTCTCGGCAAAATAGGTGACGCCTATGGGCAGGCCCAGCTTGAGCAGGCTGCGGATCTCGGGCCAATGCGGCGCTTCAAATTGCG
The DNA here is from genome assembly GCF_025717515.1 of Roseateles oligotrophus. GTDB lineage: Bacteria > Pseudomonadota > Gammaproteobacteria > Burkholderiales > Burkholderiaceae_C > Paucibacter_A > Paucibacter_A oligotrophus. The sequence continues at coordinate 95,176 of NZ_JAJIRN010000004.1, read as the reverse complement.
CCAGCGGCCAGGTGCTGCGGTAGGCCGGGCTGCGGCGCATCCACCACAGCAGACCGCCCAGGTTGAACCACACGCACAGCATCGTCGACCAGGCGCAGCCCAGGCCACCCAGCTTGGGAAACCCCCAGTGGCCGTAAATCAGCAGCCAGTTGAGCAGCACATTGAGCCCCAGGGCGGCGAGCGCAATCATCATCAACGGCTTGGTCTGGTTCAGGCTGGCGCTATAGCCATACAGCACCCGGTAGCAGGCAAAGGCGGGCAGGGCGAGGCTGGTGATGTGGACAAAGTCTTTGGCCAGATCGCGCACCAGCGGATCCAGTTCCAGCAGGTCGAACACGAGGCTGGCCAGATTCATCACGGCGACGGCCAGCAGGCCCAGGCCCAGGGCCTTCCACAAGGCCTGGCGCACCACATGGGGTACAAGGTGAAAGGCTTCGGCCCCCACATGATGGGACACGATGGGGCTGACCGACATCATCACGCCCATCAGCGTGATGATGACCATGCTCCAGATCGACGCCCCCAGCGAGACGCCCGCCAGATCTTGCGCCGAGGCATTGCCGGCCATGGCCACGTCGGCCACCGACATGCCGACGGTGGCCAATTGGCCAATCAGAATCGGCCAGGCGAGCTGCCAGAGCGCTGAGACTTCGCCGCGGATCTTGCTGCGCGATGGGCGGGGGAACGGGGTCAATGGATGCATGGGATGAAGGTCGGCAAGGGCGGGATGGCCGCGTTTCGGGCGCCGATGAGCCGAAGCGCAGAGAAGCCGGATTGTCGGAGCGATTCATCCCTTGATGACCATTCAATAGGCTTGTTCTGGAAAACAGTGTCTTTCGCATCAAGCAATGACTGCCGCCGGCCGGCGCTCGGGTTCAGCGCTCAGGCTCAAGGATCAAGCCGGCTGTTTGTTCCACTTTCTGCAATGCTGTCTTGGAGCGCGCGGTGATTCTCCAAACCGGGCAGATCGCGCACAGTTCAGTCACTCGCTTCCAACCGAAGCGATGCAAAGCAAGCTCAGCGATGCGGTCCATTTCGGGCGCTTGACCTGAGCTGAAAACTGTCAGCAATGCTCGTTTGATGAGCGCATTTGGAGTCTCCTATGAAAGCCGTTTTTGCCCGCCGCACCTTGTTGGCTGCCTTGATTTCAACCGTTGCCGCCATGGCCGTCGTTCCCAATATCGCCCATGCCTATGACGAAAATTCGACCAGCGCCTTGAATGTGGACGCGCAACATCTGGCGGTCAAAGGGCATGACGTTGTCGCCTATTTCAGCGCCGGCAGCCCGACTGCGGGCAAGGCCGAGTTTTCGGCCGCACATGAAGGTGCGACCTATCACTTCAGTAGCGCCGCCAACCGTGATGCCTTCAAGGCCAATCCGGCCAAGTACGCACCTCAGTTCGGCGGCTTTTGCGCGATGGGCGTGGCACTGGACAAGAAGCTCGACGGCGACCCGGCGGCCTGGAAGATCGTCGGTGGCAAGCTCTATCTGAACGTCAACAAAGACGTGCAGAAGAAGTGGAGCGAAGACATCCCCGGCAACCTCGTCAAGGCGGGCAGCGCCTGGCCTTTGATCAAGGCGAAAGCGCCCAAAGACCTTTGAAGCTCGGTGCCCGCGTCGCCGGGCAACGGGCCAATTTTCAAACAGCGAGCTTGGGGCCGGCCGTATTGACGGCGCTCCCAGCCAAATCAAGGAATGAACGATGAGTCGCTATCGAAATACGGTCGGTGCAGCGCTGGCCTGTGCATTGGCTTTGGGCGCGGTGCAGGCTGCGCAGGCAGCCGACGCCAGCAAGGAAAAATGCTTTGGTGTCGCCAAAGCGGGTCAAAACGACTGCGCCAATCTGGCCGGCAGCCATTCTTGTGCCGGCCAGTCCAAGCTTGACGGCGATGCCGGCGAGTGGAAGCTGGTGCCCAAGGGCCAATGCAAGCCCATGGGTGGTTTGTCCTTGGCCGAAGCAAAGGCGAAATTCGCGGCCAAGAAGGGCTAGCGAGCCCCCCCGCCGAGCCTTGCTCGGTCAGACCGCAGCGCCAGCAAGCTGGCGCTGCATGGCCGCTCAGAACTTGTAGCTGGCGCCGATCGAGAACATATTCACGGCCGCCTTGTCGCCGGCCTTGTTGTACTTGGCGCTGATATGGTCGACATCGGCCGTCAAGCTAACTTGTTTGTTCAACGCGTAGCCGAGGCCGGCGCCGAACAGCGGAGCGATGCTGTTCTTGCTGTCGCTGGCGCCGCTCTTGTAGCTGGCCGTGCCATGCGTGTAGGCCGCACCGAGCTTGCCCTTGAGCGAGAAGTCACCGAAATTGAGCGGCAAGACGCCAACGACACCGAGGCCGCCCATCTTGACGCTGCCCTGCGCGTCCTTGCCGCCCTGCTTGAGCGTACCTTCGCCCTTGCCGGTGCCGAAGGCCAGCGCCTCAACACCCCATTGCTCATACATCACGCCGCCAAAAATCTTGCCGCCGAAGCTGGCCGTCTTGTCGCATTTCTGGCCGGCGCTGCAGCTGATGTCGTACTTGCTGTAGAGGCCGACGTTGGCGCCCATATAGGCCTCGGCCTGCGCTTGTGGGCCGGCCGCGGCGGCATTGCCGGCAGCGGCGAAGCCGAGGGTGGCGATCAATGTCGCGATCAAACTGGAAAACGAAACTTGCTGCTTCTTCAACATCAGAAAAACTCCTTGGGTTGCGTCGCGTCCCGAGCGCTGTTGGCTTGTTCCCGATGGGATTTGCCTGCATTCGGGCTACGACGGAACGCAGTGTTTCTTTGAATGCGTTTGCGCGCCAGCGGCTTGAAACTTGTTCAATCTGGCGCGCCGTTTGGTACTGAAACTCGCTACCGAATGCCCTTGCCCTGGAGCTGTCGATAATCTGCAGCCATATTGGCTCTCACCTCTTGCTCGCCAGGAATCGGATAACAAAGTTTCAAAACTCTGCTCCTGTGTTGTTGTTCGAAAGAGCGGTCAATGCGCGCCTTGCATAGTTTCAAAATTTTGACCGGGCGACCGATGTCGTCGAGCAATAACGTAAAACATAGTCTCAAAAGCCGTTGTCACTGCTCATGATTCCGTCCTTCCCTTCAGATGCCACCATCCCCTCTATTCATTTGGCATGTTTTCGCACTGGGCGGCATGCGAGCATGAAGTCATCTATCCGAGAGACCTACGGACAACAGGGAGACATTCACACTGAATTGGGCTTTAGGGCGCTGTAATGCAAGTATCTGATTCGCTCACGAACTTGATTGAGACGACTAGATAGCAACGGCGGCAGATTACGGTGGACTTTTACTTTGGAGAATCCAAATGTCGGGCTGGTGGAGGTAGACATGGGCTTAGACGCCAAGTTCAGTGGCTGTATATTCATACAGTCTATGTGCCGCCAAGTTGTTCTTCAAGGAAATGCTTTGCCGCGCACCATCATGAAATTTGACGCCAAGCCGATCTCCGCTGCGCCCACTGTCGGTTATGGGCGCATACCCAAGCAGTGCGCCCATAACCGACAGTGGGCGCGCTACATTGAGCCATTTCTAGGCTTGGCGTCGAATATGGGCGCACTGCGCCCTAATCAACGTTAGCCCGCAGAAAGAGCAATGGCGCGCTTCGGAAACGCTCGTAGAAGCTTCTTGTCCATGGTGACCAGTTTCGTGTCGAGCTTCATCGCAAGGGCAATGAACTCGCAGTCGTATGCGGAGCAGTCACTGTCGCGCACGAGTTCAAGCACAGCAAGAGATTCAACCTCGAACTCCGCACCCTCAAGCAAGCTCTCTGCTTCTCGTTGGAGACTGTTCGCCTGTTCAAATGTGATGGCTTTGCGCCGCATGTATCCCGCCAGAATGTTGCGGAACTCGCTGCGCCAGAGAATAGGCGCAGCCCAATCCGAATCCTGCTCAAGTAGCGCTTCGGCGGCTGCTGTGTACTCACCAGGCAAATACAAATACGCCAACACGTTGGAATCAACCACGATCATGGGCGGTCCTCGCGCTTCGCGGCATCAATGTCACGCGCGCGGAATTTGCCAGTGGGCAAGGCTGCACGTAGTTCCCGCGCACGGGCAATCCGCTCGCTGGGCATCATCTTTGTTGGCAACAATACCGACTCAAGGCACACGATGGCCTCGCTGTTCAGGCTCCGGCGGTGCATTTCTGCAGCAAGCTTCAGTCGGTCATACACGGCGTCAGGAATATTCTTCAGTGTCAAAGTTGTGGGCACGTCATTCTCCATCCATAATGAAACCATTATGGTTCCATTTGGCGGCGTCGGTCAAGGTGTTGCGGGCTAACCCGGCGTTCGAGCCGACTCGCAACGGCTGGTCTCTGCAGGCCCCCATTTCATTCTGGGCCTTCCGTGCCCAGCCGCCGCTCGCGGCTCAACTTCGACGTTAGGCCTCACACAATGCAGCGGATTCACTCCCCCAACGAAGAAGACACCAAGGATGTCGAGGCGAAGCGAGACTGGGTACGGAACCACTTCGAAGCTGATGCGCGGCACAAATACGAGACCCTGGAGGGAAAGCTACAACTCTTGGACACGATCCTGTCCAACGAGTGGATCAAGCCCGCCGAAACACTCAAACTGCAATGCCTCGGCATCACCTTTGGCGACGCCCTTGCACAAAAGCTGGGGATGCACTGGGTTGCCGTAGAAGACGAATATGGAAGAGATCCAGCGTTGAGATTCGAGAACTCGTCTGTGCTTTCGTTCCCACTCACCGCGATCTCAAAACGAATAGAGCGAGGCGAGTCCGTGAATGTCAATGTACTCTTTTCAGCGGCATGTGAGATGCTGCTCGAAGCGCGGCAAGATGAGGCCTAACCGGTCGCTCGAGTGGACCTCCGCCAGCTGGCCGCGCTATGCTGCCTGTATATTTTCAGCTCCGCGCGGCCAGCTGGCTCCGTCCACTCAGCTCGAACGTTAGGCGTCATGAAGTCCCATCGGTCGGTATCGCTCACATTTCGGCTTGAAGTCGAAGACGATTGGCCGCCAGTGGCTGCAGAGTCGCTTCCGTTCATTCAGTCTGGCGAGACCTATGAGGCGCAAGCCGCACCTCTGTTTGTCAAGCATCTCTCGGTTGGCGACAAGATCCGCTTACTGGATGTCGAGAATGAACAGGTGTGGTCATGGGAACATGCTGAAAAATCAGCCAATTCGACGGTCTGGCTCCTTCGAACTGATGATGTGGAGGTAGAACCCTTGCTCCCTCCGCTTCATAAGCTTGGTTGCCACACCGCTTGGTCATCCCAGTGCGGTGTGTGCTCGGTGAATGTTCCTCTGGAGGTTGATGTGGAACGTCTTGACAACTATCTCAGTCTGCTTGAAACAAAGGGCCTGGCGGTTGCCTTCCCTTCCTGGCGGCTCAATGACTCCTAACCGGTCGCTCGAGTGGACCTCCGCCAGCTGGCCGCGCTACGCTGCCTGTATATTTTCAGCTCCGCGCGGCCACCTGGCTGCAACCTGGGGCTTGAATCGGTTTTGTTGACACTTCCGGCTAGTTGCGAGATTCTTGATGGTGACGAACTCACTGCCAGTCGGAGGTTCCATGGAATACGATGAAGCCGAGCTACAAGAAGCTGTTCTCGCACTGCTCGGCGCATTCGAGTTCGAAAGCGGACGCGTGTGGAAACGGTATCCCTTTTCTGTGATGGAAGCATTTCATGAGCAGGGCTGGATCACTGACCCACATGGGCGGCATGAGTCTGTGTATTTGACAGAAGAAGGACTATTAAAGGCAAAGGCCTTGGCGGCTAAGCATTTTGGGAAGAAGCCGAAGCTGTAGTTGATCCCAATGTCAGCTTTGTGGAGGCCAGTCTTGCTACTGTTGTGTCTGCTTTGCGTTGCCCATTGTCGGCCTAACGCCTGCATCAAATGACAGCTTCGGGCACGCTGCCGCCGCTGACGATGAAGGACCGAGCGACTCCTATAGGGTCGTTAGCGCCCATTCGGCGGGTCAAGCAGCGGCCATTCGGCTGATGTTGACCGAGGACTTCGTGAACTCCTCACCTGAATGACCGCTGCACATTCGCGACCCGACACCTACCAGCATGGCTCGGACCGAATCGAGCGATACTCCTGCCGCTTAGACATGGCTGAGATCGAGAAGAACAACTTCAACCCGGAAGTCTCTCGTTACATCAGCATGGCAATTCGCGAGGTTGAAGTCGATTGGCAGGAAATCAATACCGAGCCGGTCAGCTTGGAGCAGGCCACTAAGGATGCACGGGACAAACACTATGCCTTCTTCAAAGCGCTGGGCTTGCCCGCCTTGCCGTGAACCTCAATGCACCTACTCGCCCAAAAGTTGTTTTGGTTCAACGCGTTTTGAGACTATGTTTTGCTATGGGTCGCATCCCGAAAACGCAGTTTTGAAACTATGTTTTCAATTTTGAAACTTTGTTATCCGACTCCTTCGCCCCATGACGCTTCGTTACCTGACCATCCCCGTCACCGCCTTTCAGCAGAACTGCTCACTCGTCTGGTGCGACGAAACCATGGACGCGGCGGTGATAGACCCCGGCGGTGATCTGCCACGCTTGAAGGAGGCGGCGCAGAAAAGGGGCTTGACGCTCAAGGCCATCTGGCTGACCCATGCCCATATCGACCATGCCGGTGGTACCGGGCAATTGGCGCGCGAGCAGCATCTGCCCATCATCGGCCCCCATCCGGGTGATCAGTTCTGGATCGACGGCCTGGCCAAACAAAGCCAGATGTTCGGCTTTCCGCCGGCCGAGAGCTTCACGCCGACGCGCTGGTTGGCCGATGGCGATACGGTCAGCATAGGCCGGCAGACGCTCAATGTGCGGCATTGCCCGGGCCACACGCCGGGCCATGTGGTGTTTCATTCGCCCGCCATTGAGCGTGCCTTTGTGGGCGACGTGCTGTTCGCCGGCAGCATAGGCCGCACCGACTTGCCTGGTGGCGACCAAGATACTTTGATCGCATCCATCCAGCAGCGGCTATGGCCGATGGGCGACGCCACGGTGTTCATTCCGGGCCATGGGCCGGAGAGCAGCTTTGGCGTCGAGCGGCGCAGCAACCCCTATGTGGGCGAACGCTGAAACCAAGCGCAGCGCAGCCAACATTCAACGTCCCCAATCGATAGTCATTTTTTCAACGAAAGATCTTGCTCATGTTGTTTGCGATTCGCTTTGTCGACAAGCCGAATTCCTTGGCCTTGCGCCAGACCCTGATGGCTGCTCATATTGCATGGCTGGATCAAGAGCGCGAACGCGTGCTGGTAGGAGGGTCCTTGCGGCACGAGCCCGAGCAAGCGCCGGTGGGCGGACTGTGGGTGCTCGAGGTCGAGAGCAAGGAGGCCGCCGAAGCCTTGTTGAAGCAAGACCCGTTCTACACCGGCGGCCTGCGCGAGAGTTGGGAGATCCTGCATTGGGCCAAGGCCTTTGAGGATCGCAAGGTGCCGGTCTGATCTTTGAGCCTGCGGGTCTGACAACGCGGCCCTTAGTCGGAATTCAAACCGGCCGACGCCTCTCGTTTCGGACCTTGGGTCCTCGGAGTTTGTTGGTTTTTCAGGGTAATCCCTTGTTTTCTTGTTGGTGCCGACAAGTAACCCCCTATTCGAGGGGGGTGAAACGGGAATTTTCCATAGGGGCTGAACTCGTAAAACCGTGGGAGAGGCGTTAACCTGCCGGCACTTGGAGATCATCAATTGCTTGGCGGTTCTCATCTGCTGTGCTTCGGCCAATTTTGTGAGCTTGGCGGGCAGGGGCAGGACACTTGCAGGTCACAGCGATTCTAAAAAAGTATGGAAATGGAATTGGGGAAATTTATGAGCAGCTTTTTGGGCGATAAGGTTTTGGGCGGCATGGGCGTAAGCAAGCGCTTGGCCGGTTTATTGTTGGGCGCATGCCTGGGCTTGAGCGGCGGCGCGCAAGCGGGTGTGGTGACAGGCAATTTCGATCCTGAGTTTGGGTCTGTGCTGCCCACCTTGTCGTACCGGGGCACTTACTCTTTTTATGTGCCCGACGCGCTGATTCCTCCTGTGGGCACAGGGACTCAATTGGTGGATACCTCCGGGAGTCCGCTCGTCGCGAATGTCAGCCTGACCCTGTTGACCACCGGCAATGAGAGCAGTGCGGTAACCCGGACCTTCAATATGAATGTTCTGAGTTTGAACATTGACCTTGCCCTGGGCTATTTGATCGGTTTTCAGACCGATGTTGAGGCCGGTTTGGACTTCGGCCCGCTTGAGCCTGGCCCCTATTTCAATTTCCGATATCTTGCTTCCGGCTTGGCGAAGCTGGAAGTGAATTTGGGCGGCTCTGGCGAAATTTATGACGCCAGTTACGACAATTACTCGATGTTGATCCGCCATAACAATGATGTCGGTGTGAGCCGTCTTGGCGACGGGGTAGCTTTGCTGCGCACGGTGACCGGCGTTGATGGCAATGGGGATCCGATCATTACCACGCAGCAAGTTAGTGTGGTTCCTGAGCCAGGCAGCCTGGCCTTGTTGCTCGGCGCTTTTGGCGCCTTGGCCTTGACACGCCGCGCCAGGCTACGCTGATCATCAGTGGTGAATCTGGCCCGCCGTCAAGGACAGGGCCAGCGCCTGACGCAAAGCCTCGGCGGTGTCCCAGCCCTGACCGGCTTGCCAGGCGGATTGGAAGCTTTGCTCCTCTTGGCAGGCCGCACTCAATTGCTCCCGCAGCGCTTGCCACAGTAGCTTGGCATGTTCGGGCAAAGGCAGGCCGGCCTTGTGACGCAACTGCTCGGCGGCCGCTGCGAGCGCGATCGCCCGGCTTGCCTGGTTCGAGCGCAAGGCCAGGGCTGCATGGTCTTCAAGGCCGGCTAGCAATTGTTCGCGCATATCAAAGGCGTTGAAGGCGGCCAGCGCCTCGGCCAAGCGGCTGCGAGCCAAGGGCAAACGATCCGCCAGTACGTCGAGCTTGCCCTGCCAGCCCAGCGCATTGGCGGCGCCGCGCCGGTCTCCGGCACTCAGGCAAATCTTCAGCGAGCGCGCCAACGCAGCCTCGGCCGAAGCCATATCGGCCTGATAGAAGCCGAGTTGCGCCAGCGCCAGTTCGGCCTCGGCCTCGGTCTCGGGGTGCTTGATCTGGCGCGCCAACTTCAAGGCGTTTTGTAGATTCTCCTGGGCTTGCGGCCAATGGCCCAGATAGGTTTCAATCTGGCCGAGTTGCAGCAAGGCGGTGGTTTCGCCAACCCGATAGGCGCAGTCGCGGAACAAGGCCAGACTTTCCAGCGCCGCTTCGTAGGCACCATCGGCATCGCCACAGCTGAGGCGGGCCACAGCGAGGGTTGACAAGGTGGCGGCGGTCTCCTCGGGCTTGCCAAGCTTGCGGCGCAATTCAAGGCAGGTGGCCAGGTGGGCCAACGCAGCGGCATGGTCACTCTGGCTCCAAGCCAGGCAGCCGTCCACATAAAGTGCAAAGCCGTGCACCATGTCCGAGGCCAGCACGGCCGGCAATTGCAGCATTGTTTGCAGCGCGGCGCGACCCTCGCTGGCATGGCCGCGCAGAATCCAGAAGCCTTGCAGGGCCACCGCCAGTTTGACCGCAACGACAGGGTCGACGCTGCCTTGGTCGGCCATCGCCAGGCCGAGGGCGGCGCGCAAGTTGTCATGCTCGGCTTCCAGCCGGTTGAGCCATTCGCCCTGCTTGGGCCCGCGCATGCCATTGCGCCCCTGCTTGGAGAGCTCGAAGAAATACATGCAATGGGCGGCACCGAATTGCGCCGCCGCGCCGCAGTCGATCAGCTTCTCCAGCGCATAGTCGCGAATCGTCTCCAGCATCTTGTAGCGCGACTCGTCAGCGCCGTCGATGCGCATCACCAGTGACTTTTCAATCAAGGCGGTCAGCAGATCGAGCACATCTTCCGGTGCCATCGGCTCACTGCCACAGACCGCTTCGCAGGCTTCGAGGTCGAAGCCGCCCCTGAAAACAGCCAAGCGTTGCAGCAGGCTGCGCTCGATCTCTGGCAGCATGTCATATGACCAATCGACCAGCGCACGCAAGGTTTGCTGGCGCTCTTGCAGCACGCGTGAACCCCCGGTTAGCAATTTATAGCGGTCATCGAGCCGGCGGTTGATCTCCGCGACCGACAGCGCGCGCACCCGCGCGGCGGCTAACTCCAAGGCCAGCGGGATGCCTTCGAGTCGCGCCACCAGTTCGGCCACCGCGGGTGCCTGCGCCTCGTCCAGCTCGAAGCTGGCCTTGTGTGCCTGGGCGCGGTCAACAAACAGCCGCACGGCGGGCGAAGCCATCAAGGTGGCCAGCGACGCCCCGGCGGGCGGCAGCTTAAGCGGCATGATGGGATAAGCGCGCTCGCCGGGGATGTTCAAGGCCTCGCGGCTGGAGGCGGCTAGGCGCACATGCGGCGCGGCCCGCACGATGGCGTGGGCGAGCGCGGCGGCCGGCTTGATCAGATGCTCGCAGTTGTCAAAAATCATCAGCACGCGCAGGTGCTTCAGATGGGCGCAGACCGACTGCAGCAAGCTGCAGTCAGGCTCCTCTCGCACCCCCAAAACCTGTGCCGCCTCACTCAAGGCCAGCGCCGGATCGGTGATCGGGGCCAGATCCAGAAACCAGACGCCATCGGGGAAGCGGTGCATCAGCTCGGCGGCGGCTTGCAGGCTCAAGCGGGTCTTGCCCAGCCCGCCCATACCCAGCAGCGTGACCAAGCGGGCGCTGCCGAGCAGGTCTTTGATGTCGCGCAGCTCCTGCTCGCGGCCGACAAAATTGCTGAGCTGCTGAGGCAGGTTGTTAGGAATTTCTTTGACCGGCAACCAACGCTCGCCGTTGCGGATGACTCGGTAGACCTTCTCGCCGTCGGTGAGTGCGCAGAACTGGGTCGCATCGACCGCCACCTCAAACAATTCGAGCGGTTCGGAGACGCCCTTCATCATCCAGTGGCCACGCGATTCGACCAGCAGCTCGGAGTCGGGCAAGGCGGCCCGCGCTTCGGCGCTGAGCAGGGTCTGGCCGGCGCCGGCGACCGACATGATGCGCGCCGCAGTGGGCTTGGCCAGGCCTTCGACTTCGAGCGGCTTTGCGCCGCGCAGCACATCTTCCGCGCTGTTCTCCCGCAGGATCACCGGGCCGACATGCAGGCCGGCGCGCGCTTTGAGCGGCACGGGCAGGGTGTCCAAGGCCTGATGGTAGGCGTACGCATAACGCACGGCGTCGTCGGCTCGCTCGAACAGCAGCAGCATGCCGTCGGTCTTGTCGATCTCGCGGCCATGCCAGATCGGCAACAGATCACGCGCCACGCGGTCGTGTTGGATCCAGACCTCGGCCATGGCCTGATCGCCCAGTTTCTCGGACATCTTGGTGCTGTCGACCACGTCGGTCAACAGCAGCGCGCGTATTTCTGACATGTTGGAGGGGAACCCTGTGCGCGCAAAGCGATCGCCCTGGCATCGAGGGCGCATTGTAGAAAGTCGGCGTGGCCCTTGTCACCCAACTTGTGCGGGGCCCTGTGCGAACTCACCACATTGTGGGCAGGGCCCAAAAAGCTGGCTTCTCGGCCTGCTATTTTTTTTGACCCGCCAGCTCGCCCTTGGCCTCACGCAACTGGGCTTGCGCCCGCTGCACATCGCCGCTCAAACGCCTGGCGAGCAAATCGATCAGGTGGAAGCCAAAGGCAGGGTCTTGGTAGTAGAGCTGCCTGACGGTGCTGTCATGAATCCGCAGCACGGTGCAGGCCGTCACGCAGCGCACGGTGGTCGTGCGAATCCGATCCGGCGAGAACAGCGCGATTTCGCCAAAGATGCGGCCGGGCTCCAAAACCTTGCCCAACTCCACCAACTCCATTTGCCCCTCGACCAGCAGGAATAGATGTTCGGCGGGGTCACCTTTGCTGAATAGCGTCTGACCGGCCTTGAGTTTTTTGGCCTTCATATAGGGCTTGAGCCAGAGCCCGGCGTGGTCGGCGGCGGCCTCGGCGCGGTGCACCCGGCGCGTCAGCTTGGTCACTTCGATGGCGCGGTAGATGTTCACCGGCAGCAGCACGGCGGCGACGCAAAACGTGATCGGCGAAGGGCGCAGCGCACCGTAAATCATCAGCCCCACATTGCTGCCGACGGCCAGCCAGCGCAGCGGCGTCATGGTTCTTGCCAAGGCGCCGGCCATCACCATGCCGATGCCGACTGCAGCCGCCAGATGAGCCAATGTCTGCTGCGGTGATGCCAAGACGGCCGCCACCCAGGCACTGGAAATACTGCTTGCCTGTGAAATCCACTCGTTCAAGGGCTCGGTCTCTGCTGTGGTCAAGGAGGCAAATTGTGCATTGTTCGGAGCAAGCGATCACAAATCGATGCCATCATTTTCCGTGCACCTGCCGCTTTTGGCGTGGCTCAAGCGCGTTTACAATCCGTCTCGACGTCACTCAAACGGCGTCACCGCCGATTTACCAACTACTTGCGGGCGGGCTATCAAATACGGCTAAAGCGTTGCGGCTCCGAGATGCCCTGGGCCGGCAAACGCCGGTGTCAGGGCACTCGGAGTTATTTATTTCATCATGCAAAGTCTCGCTTCTTTTGATCGGTGGTTGACCCGCCGCGCTGCATCGACGAAGGCCGCAGGGGCCGGCCAGGCCGTGCCGCCTCAAACCGCCAAGGCGGCTATTCCCGCCCAGGCGGCAAGCGCCACCCGCCATCTGATCAGCCCCTGGGGCGAGGCCCTGATGCCTATGCCTCGGCGAGCCTCGGCGGCCCGCATAGTGCGAGCGGCTCACGGCGTGCGCAGCGCTGATTGGCTGGGTTTGCTGGCCGATGAAAGCCAGGGTTACGGCACACAGCAAGCCTGGCGGCTGGCCTTGTGGCGCGCTGCCCCTTCGACCGACGTCCAGCCTCAGTGGCTCAGCCCGCCTGTCTTGGCCCGGCCTGGGCAGAGCCCGAAGGCCTTGCGCGATGCGGTCCTGGAGCAGGCGCTGCAGGCCTTGTGGCAGCAGGGCTGGCGGCTGCAAGAGGCGTTCTCGCCTGATCTGCATTGAGACCTTAGCTTCCCTATGAGCCCACAAGCCTCCAGCCACCAGCCCCTGACCCAGGAGGAGATGCAGGCGCTGCTGGCGGTGACGCGTGCGCTCGCGGCACCGTTTGATTTGCCGACGATGTTGCAGACCGTGACGGCCGCCGCGCGTCAGGTGCTGCATGCCGAGCGCAGCTCGATCTGGCTCTTGGACAGGGCCTCGGCGGAACTGGTGCTGGAAATTTCAAAGGACTTGGCGCAGGTGCGCTTGCCCGTGGGTGCGGGTCTGGTGGGGGCCTGCGCGCGGGATCGCTGCGTGATCAATGTGCCCGACTGTTATGCCGACCCACGCTTCAATGCCGAGATCGATAGGGTTTCCGGATTCCATACGCGATGCAGCCTGACGCTGCCCTTGATCGATCATGCCGGCCAATTGGTCGGGGTAATGCAGGTCTTGAACCGGATGGACGGCGTGTTCGAGGCCGAGGACGAGCCGCTGGCCGAGGCGCTGGCGGCCCAATGCGCGATGGCCTTGAGTCGGGTGCGCATGACGGCGGCGATGCTGGAAGGCGAGCGCATGCGTCAGGAGCTGGAATTGGCGCGCGCGGTACAACTCTCGACGCTGCCGGCGGCCATGCCCCAGATTGCCGGCTATGACATGCATGGCACATTTCTGCCGGCCTCCTTGACCGGCGGAGATACCTATGACATTGCCCGCATCGAGCAGGGGCTGCTGCTGGTGCTGGGCGATGCGACCGGCCACGGCATTGCGCCGGCTTTGTCGGTGACGCAGATGCACGCGATGTTACGCATGGCTTTTTCCATGGGGGCGGACTTGGAGACGGCCTTTCGCAAGGTCAACGATCAGCTCGCCGCGACCTTGGCGGACAGCCGCTTTGTGACGGCCTTCATCGGCCTTTTGGATACCGACAGCCATGGCCTGCGCTTCTTGAGCGGCGGCCAGGGCCCGATCCTGCATTTCCAGGCGGCAAGCAAGGCTTGCGTGAGCTACAAGGCCACCAGTTTCCCGATGGGGGCGATGCCGATTGTGGCTTTGCGCCCGCCGGTTCAGATCGAGTTGGCGCCGGGCGATATCTTGTGTCTGCTGACCGATGGCATTTACGAGTACGAGGCCGCGAACGGCGAGCAGTTCGGCCGCTTGCGGGTCGAGCAATTGCTGGCGCAGCATTGCGATGCGTCGGCCGAAGCTTTGTCGGCGCTGATTCTGGCGGAGGTGCGGGCGTTTGCCCAAGGTGCCGAGCAGGAGGACGACATCACCATGCTGCTCTTGAAGCGTGCGCCGCCGCACAGTCATTGAGTTGACACAATATTTGCTTAGGCTGGCAGATTGGGCTGGGCTTGGCCGGGCTTTGGCGGGCGCCCATCAACTAACAAGGAAGAGCAATGGAACTGGTCATCACTGAAATTGGCGGCACCACAAAATGCGTTCGGCTTGACGGCCGACTCGATGCCACCGGAGCCGATCAAATCGGGGTTCGGTTCACGGCGTCCACCGCCGCCACCGGGCAGCACGCCATCATCGATTTGGCCGCCGTGCCCTTCATTGCATCAATGGGTATTCGTTTGTTGATCTCCAGCGCCCGCGCGTTGCACGCGAAGGGCGCCAAGATGGTGTTGTTCGGCGCCCAAGAAATGGTGCAAGACCTGCTGGAGCAGGCCGCCGTTGATCAGATCATTCCGCTGGTGGCGACCGAACAACAAGCGCTTGATCTTCTTCAAGCCTAAACCGTGCCGCTCGAATGTTGAGCCTGTCCCTGCCGAATCGACTGGAGTCGCTCGAAACGGCCCGCTTGGCCTTGCTGGCCTATCTGGCCCCCCAGGCATTGCCGGCCAAGGTCTTGTTCAACTTGGAACTGGTGCTGGAAGAGAGTTTGATGAACGTCTGCTTGCACGCCTTCAAGGATGCCGGCCTGCACCAGATCGACTTCAGCGCCTGGGCGGATGAGCAGTCGGTGTATCTTCGTTTCGAGGACGAGGGCATCGCTTTTGACCCCGAGCAAGCGGCCGAGCCCGTGATGCCGGCGTCCATCGCCGAGGCTTCGCCCGGTGGCTTGGGGCTGATGCTGGTACGCAAACGGGCCCAGTCGGTGAGCTATGTCCGTAGCGAAGGGCGTAATCGATTGACGATTACCTTGGCCCGCCGCTAGAGCAAGCTGGTGATCTTCACCGATGAACCCAGGCTCTCGATCTGCACGTTGTCGGCCAGGCCGCGCGCCAGCTTGATCATGTGCTCATTGGTCGACAGCACCTCGGCCACAAAACCGCGCACACCGCGTGCCTTGGCATGCTCACTCATTCTTTGTTGAAGCAGCGCTCCCAGGCCTTGACCTTGCCAGTCGGGATGCACCATGAAGGCGGTTTCGGCCAGATTGGTGCTGGGGTCGACCATATACATCGCGTGGGCGACGATCTTCGGGTTCTCGCGCGTGCCGACGCAGGCCACCATGCCGACCTCGGTCTCCGAATTCAAATTGCATAAACGCTGCACATCGCGGCTGGAGAGGCCGCGCAGGCGCCGGAAAAAGCGCGTGTAGATGTCGTGTTCGGGCAATTGGTGGAAGAGGCCGCGGATCGCGTCGCCGTCGTTGGGGCTGGCCGGGCGCAGCAAGACCGGGCGCTTGTCCTTCAACTGCAGCTGACGCTCTTCCTCGACTGCATAGGCCTGCAGATTGCGCAGCGTTTGATCGGCCGGGATATAGCCCAGGCTTTGCGCCTGCTCGAACAAGGCCTGGCGAGCATCCGGGTGGGCGATCTGAATCATCGCCACCGCGCGTTCGCGGATCGATTTGCCGAACAAATAGGCGATGCCGTATTCGGTGATCACGTAATGAACATCGCTGCGCGGGATCGCCACGCCCTCGCCGGCCAGCAGGGCGGAGCGGATGCGCGAGCTGTGACCGTCTTCCTCGGTCGAGGGCAGGCAAATGATGGCCTTGCCGCCGGGCGAGCGCGAGGCGCCTTGCAGGAACTCGGCTTGGGCGGCCACACCGCTATAGAAATCGCCCTGGAACTGGTCGACGCAGACTTGCCCCGTCAGGTCAACCGCAAAGGCCTGCGTCACCGACACCAGCTTGTGCTGCGAGCCCAGCGTCCAGGCGTCGCAGACGGCCTCGATCGGCTGGAAGGAGAACATCGGGTTGCGGTCGATCAGATCGTAGAGGCGCCGTGAACCCATCGCGAAGCTGGTGACGATCTTGCCGCGTTGATTGCTCTTGCGTTGACCGGTCAGAATGCCGCGCTCCAGCAGCGGGATGATGGCGTCGGTGATGACGTCGGAATGGATGCCCAGGTCTTGGCGGTCGCTCAAGTATTTGAGTGCCTCGTTGCTGAAACGGCCCAGGCCGATTTGCAGCGTCGAGCCGTCATCGATGATGCTGCCGATGTAACGCGCTATCTTCTCGACCACCTCGGTCTGCTGGGTCATGTGCAGGTATTCGATCACCGGCGTGTCGCCCGGCACCAAATAGTCGATTTCGCCCACATGCAGGGTTGAGTCGCCCATGCTGCGCGGCATATGGGGGTTGACCTCGGCAATCACCAGCCGCGCCTTGGCCACGGCGGCCGGCGAGATGTCGACCGACACGCCCAAAGACACATAGCCGAATTCGTCCGGCATCGAGACCTGGATCAACGCCACATCGACCGGGATGCGGCCGATGGCGATCAGCTGCGGCACCCTTGCGATCGAGATCGGTACATAGTCGGCCGAGCCTCGTTTGACCGCTGCGCGCATGTCTTGGCCGACGAAGAAACAGCGGTGATGGTATTTGGTCTGCGGCACGCCGTTCGCGTCATGCTGGACGGCCCGGTCGGTCAAGAAATGCAGCAGCTCCACATCTTGTGGCGCCGGTGAGAGCGCCTCCATTGCAGCTACCAGACTGCGCGGCGTGGCGCAGGCGGTGCCGACGAAAACATGATCACCCGGCTTGATGTGGCCGACCGCCATCTGGGCCGTGCAGATTTTTTCGGCGCAGGCGGCCAAGCGTGGATCGATGGCCGATTCGGCCTCTTGATCACTTTTGCTGGTCGAGCTGAAGCGCTGCTGCCAGGCCTGGGCCAAGCGGCTCAGCAGGCTCGCTGCGGAAGGCGTTCCGGCATCGCCGGCATGATTGTTTGCCATCTCTAAACTCCTGTTGAGGTCGAACTGGCTGCGGCTGCGTCGGCATCGAGAACCGCGCAGGCATGCTCGTAGCCGAGCTTGACCAGTTCGTCAAAGCGGCTCCATTGCAGCATGCCGATGCGCTGCAAGGGCGGGTTGAAATAGAGGTCGATCAGTTGGCGAACCTGCCGCTGGCGCGAGGTGCTGTAGAGCACGGTGACGTTCATCAGCAGCGCCGACAGCGCCGGTAAGCGATAGCGGCGTTTGGCGCGTGGGCGCAGTTGGTCGCGCAACAACGCCAGGCTGCCGGGCACCTCCTCGAACTCGAAGCGGCGCGGCTTGTTGGAGCCTAAGTCGACGCCGATCACCCGCCCTATGCCCCAGCGTCCGCGCATCACATCGGCGGGCAGATTGTTGAAGGTGCCGCCGTCGCAAAGCAGGTCGCCGTTCAGGATGACGGGCGGCAGCGCGCCGGGGATGGCCACGCTGGCCAGCAGGGACTTGAGCAGCGAGCCCTGATCCAGCAACTGCTCACGGGCTTGCGAGTAGTTGGAGGCGATGCAGAAAAAATTCTTCCAAAGATCCTCGATCTGAGCGGCATGGCCGGTCAACTCGGTGATCGAGTGTTCGACCACGCGGCGCAGGCGCCGGCCGCGTATCAAAGAGATCATCGGCAACCAATTGAAGTCGCCGGTCGGATTGGCGGCGAAGGCGCTCTTGGCCGAGGCAGTCACCAGATCCAGCGGCCGGTCCGTGCCGACCAGCGCCGCCATCACCGCGCCAATGCTGGTGCCGCCGACCAGGTCGATCTCGATATTGCGCTCGAGCAGGGCGCGGTAAATACCGATATGTGCCAGGCCTCGCGCGCCGCCGCCGGCCAGCACCAGGCCGACGCCGTTGCGGCTGACCAGGCGCGCCAAACGGGTCATGTCGCGCGGCAATTGCGGGCGGATATGGACATGATCTGCCAGCGGCCGGCGCGCCAGCCAGGCCAAGGTGCCCTGCGGGGATTGGCGCTCCTGCGGATGCAGCAAGACCAGGATTTCGCTCGCATCGGTGCGCGGCGGCCGGCTGATCAGGCATTGAACCTCGATCGGGTGCAGTTGGGCCTCTTGGTCTGCGTCGGCCAGCAGCAGTAATTCGTCACAGTGGCGGCAGCAGCGTTCGGTCCAGGGGGTGGGGCCACTGTCGCTGATCAACAGCACGAAGTCGTGCTCGGACTCGATCTGATCCAGATGAACCGCAATGCGGCGGGTGGCGGCGAAATCCGAGCGCGGCCGCTCGCAGATCGCCGGGTCCTCCAGATCGACGCCTATGCTTTGCGGCGACACCACGGCAATACGGCCCATGCCGGCGAGCTGCCGCGCTAGTTCAGCGGCGAACCCGGCGAGATCGACGTTGGTGGTGATGGGCAGCAAGCCGATGGTGACCGGCTTGTCCGGGATGGAGCGCGAGCCTTCGGTCTTGAGCCTGAGGATGATTTGTCGGGTCAGCGCAATCGAGACCTGCTCGCTGATCGAGAGCAGTTGCTTGAAGCGATCTTTGGCCAAGCGCACCAGCACCGAGTCGCGAATGGCCACCAGGGTGGCCGAGCGAGGCTCGTCGGTGAATAGGCTCATCTCGCCGACGACCTGACCACGGCCAATTTCGCGCACCACGCGGGTATCACCGAACTCGTTCGTAATGTAGGTGCGCAGCCGTCCGCTGAGCAGCAGGTACATGGCGTCGCCGGGATCGCCTTGCGTCATCAAGGCCTGGCCGGCCGCAATTTCAACCCATTCCAAATGTTGAAGCAAGACTTCAACCGACTGGGGTTCGATGTCGCCTAGCAGCGCAGGCAGATGCCGGCGCAGCAGGGTGTCTAGATGTTTGGGATGCTCGGTGAACTTTTGCATAGGGCGCCGCACGCGCTGGACAGAAATTGGTCAGCCAAAATACCAGGAAAATCATCCCAAAGGCTGGCCGAATTCTGCTGGTATTCCCTTGGGCGTCGCAGTTTTTTGTCGAAGCCGCTTGCCTTCTATGCTTGCCGGTAAAGTTCGAGCGAATCGAAAGTTCAACGGGCCTCGGCTTGGTCTGCAAGCCTGGTCTTGTTGCTGGCTTCGCAAAGCCAGGCGACGGCGATATCGGTGTCGCGGAAATCCTCCCCCGTCGTGCGCGTGATTCCTGCGCCGGCATTGCCGAGCCTCGGCGCGCCTGGTACCCAGCGAGGGTCTTTGGCCGCAGACGGCTTGTCAATCATTGCGGCAATGCGCTTGAACATCATGTTCATATCAGAGCTCCTTCGCTTTGCGCCTGTCAGGTGACGCTTGACGTCACTATCGACGCTATGCCTGCTGGGAGTTCTGAAGATTGTGTGAAACAGTGGCCGGTCGTTCGGCCGGTTGCAGCAGTTTGCGACCCTACTCGAGCCGGGCTTCGAAGCGGTAACCATGGCCCGCCACCGTGCCTATCAACTCGCGGCCCAGCACCCGCCGCAGCGTGGCGATCTGGACCGAGATATTGTTCTCCTCAACCACCAGACCGGGCCAAACCCGGTCCAGCAATTCACCCTTGGTCACCAGCCGACCCGGGCGCTCAAGCAGCGCTTGCAGCAGGTCCAGCGCACGTGTGCCGAGCGGCACCTCGATGCCCCTGTCCAGCAGCCGACGTTCCCGCAATTGCAGCTCGAAACGGCCCATGTCCCCGCTCGCTCCGAAGCGCCAAGTGGAGGGCAGGAGCGGGCTGTTGCTATTGCCTTGGGTGTGGCGATTGATTCGTTCGGCCAATTTGGCGATGTCGCGGTCCAGCCCGATTTGGAGTTCCAGATGGAAGCGGGTCGGCCGACAAGCCAACCAGGCTCGCACAACCCGGGGCGAGGCTGCGGCCTTGGCATGCAGCAGCAGCAAGGTTTCGTGGGCGCCGGTGGAGGCGGGCCGGCGCTGCAACAGCGCATGCTCGGTCGGGTGCAAAGCGGGCACTTGCGCGGCGTCGGCAATCAGCAAGAGTTCGTCGCAATGGCGCGCGCAGCTTTCGGTCCAGCGGCTGGGCCCAGAGTCGGCCAGCAGCAGCACATAGTCGTGGCTGGCTTCGATTTCTTCCAACTCGGCATCCGTCACCGGTTGCGCAACCGTCGCCACGCGCGAGCCGATGCTCAGATGGCCGGCCAATGTGGCCGCCAATGCGCTGAGGTTGACCCCGGCGCTGATGGGCAGCAGGGCGATGGTGGCCGACAGCTGGTGGGCCACGGCCGAGTTCTCGGTGCGCAGGCGTTGAATGATTTGCCGGGTCAACACCAGTGAAGCATGTTTGTTGTTGGTCAGCAGTTGCTCAAACTCCGCCCTGCCCAGGCGCACCAGCACCGAATCACGGGCGGCGACCAAGGTCGCCGAACGGGGTTCGTTGGTATACAGGCTGATCTCGCCGACCACTTGGCCGCGGGTGATTTCGCGCACCATGCGTTGCTCGCCGCTACCTTGGGCCTCGGCAATATAGGTGCGCAGTCGGCCGCGCAGCAATAGGTACATCGCGTCACCGGGTTCGCCTTGGCGCATCAAGGTCTGGCCGGCCGGCAACTCGACCCATTGCAATGACTGGCGCAGCAAATCCAGCGTAGCTTGGTCGATGTCGCCCAGCAAGGCCGGCAGATGACCCATCAAAAGGTCATCAAGAGGATGCTTGGGAAGCTCGGAAACCAGGTGCATGGCAGGCAGTGAATGAGGTTTTTGGCGGGACTGAAGCAACAACATAGCATGAAACTTTTCCGTTCCGGCCGAGCTGGCAGGAAGGAGCGGCAAGCGACCTCCGCTACAGTCTGCGCATGAACGGGCAGACCAAGATCTCACTCAGCATCCGCCGCATCGGCATCGACACCTGGCGCGAAAACGTCGCTTACTTGCATCGCGATTGTCCGGTGGTGCGGGCGGCCGGGTTTCAGGCACTCTCCAAGGTGGAAATTCATGCCAATGGGCATGTGATTCTGGCGGTCTTGAATGTGGTTGACGATGAGTCCATCGTCAGTGCCTGTGAATTGGGCGTCAGCGAGGACGCGTTCGCCCGGCTGGGCGTGGCGCATGGCCATACGGCCAGCATTGCGCATGCCGAGCCACCGGCTTCGATTGCGGCGCTGCGCCGCAAAATCAATGGCGAGCGGCTGGCCAAAGACGATTTGTTCGCGATCATTCGGGATGTGGCGCAGGCGCGCTATTCCAAGATCGAGTTGGCCGCCTTCGTGGTGGCGACCAATCAATACGAGTTGGACCGCGAGGAGGTCTTGCATCTGACCGAGGCAATGATCGCGGTAGGCCGCAAGCTGGATTGGCATGCCCAGGTGGGCGCCGGCCCGGTGGTCGACAAGCATTGCATCGGTGGCATCCCCGGCAATCGCACGTCAATGCTGGTGGTGCCCATCGTCAGCGCCCATGGCATGCTTTGCGCCAAGACCAGTTCGCGCGCGATCACCTCGCCGTCCGGCACCGCCGACACCATGGAGATGCTGGCCACGGTGGAGCTGAGCTTCGAGCGCATGGTGAGCATCGTCAAGGAAACCCGGGCCTGCCTGGTTTGGGGCGGTACGGCCGATTTGTCGCCGGCCGATGACATCCTGATCTCGGTCGAACGGCCGCTGGCGATCGACTCGCCGGGCCAGATGGTGGCGTCCATCCTGTCCAAGAAAATTGCCGCCGGCTCGACTCATCTGGTCTTGGACATTCCGGTCGGACCAAGCGCCAAGGTGCGTTCGATGCTGGAGGCGCAGCGGCTCAAGAAGCTGTTCGAATATGTGGCCAGCCACCTGCGTTTGCAACTCGATGTAGTGCTCAGTGATGGCCGCCAGCCGATCGGCCGGGGCATCGGCCCGGTGCTGGAGGCTCGGGACGTGATGCAGGTGCTGCAGGGTGAGCCGGGCGCACCGCAGGACCTGCGCCAAAAGGCGCTGCGACTGGCGGGGCGGATGATCGAGTTCGACCCCGATGTGCGCGGCGGCGAGGGTTACAACATCGCTCGCGACATTCTTGACTCCGGCCGCGCGCTGGCGCAGATGAATGCCATCATCGACGCACAGGGCCGGCGTGCCGAAATGCCGGCTGTGGGCGGCTTGACGACCGAGATCAGGGCGGCCGGCGAGGGGCTTGTGATCGCCATCGATAACTTGCGAATTGCACGCATTGCTGGTCTGGCGGGAGCGCCACAAGTTCCCGGTGCGGGGCTGGATTTGGTGAAGAAGTTGGGCGAAACGGTGCGTTCCGGTGAGCTCCTTTATCGTATTCACGCCAAGTACGAGGCAGACTTGCAGTTTGCCCTGGCCCATGCCGAAAAGGAATCGGGCTACCTCATTGGCACCGCCGATCAATTGCCGCATGAGTTCGCCAGTGGCGCGATGTTCTCTCTTTGAAAAATGATTTCCATGACCTCAAACACAATGCTGCTGGCCTTTGATGATGAGCGCGCCTTGGCGCTGGAGTTGGCAGAGGCACTGAATATGCCCTTGAGCTTTATCAGCCGACACCGCTTCCCGGACGGCGAAATGCGTTTGGTGCTGCCGACGCCGCTGCCGGAAACGGTGTTGATTCTGCGTGGCCTGCAGCAGCCGAATGACAAGTTGGTTGAGCTGATGATTGCCGCGCCGACCTCGCGTGAACTCGGCGCCAAGCGCTTGGATCTGCTCTCGCCCTACCTGGCCTATATGCGCCAAGATATGGAATTCACGCCCGGCGAGGCGGTCAGCCAACGCCATATTGCGCGGCTCTTGGCCAATCACTTCGATCATGTGCTGACCATAGACCCGCATTTGCACCGCATCAATAGCCTCGACGAGGTGATGCCCAAAGGCTGTGGCTTGACCCTATCGGCGGCGCAGTTGCTGGGCGAGTGGGTGGCACGCCAAGTGCCGGGTGCATTGCTGATCGGGCCGGACGAGGAATCGGCGCAATGGGTCAGCGAAGCGGCCAAGGCCGGCGGCTTGCAGCATGCGATAGGCAGCAAGGTGCGCCTGGGTGACCACCAAGTCACGCTGGCCTTGCCCGATGTGGACGTCAGTGACCGGGCCGTGGTCTTGCTCGACGATATGGCCTCGACCGGACGCACGCTGATCGGCTCGGCTCAGCAACTGCTGTTGCGCGGGGCCAGTTCGGTCGACGTAGCTGTTACGCACGCGCTCTTCAATGGCGAAGCGCTGGCGAATTTGAAGGACGCCGGCGTGCGCCATGTCTGGAGCAGCAACTCGGTCGCCCATGCCAGCAATGCGGTATCGGTGGCCACCCTGTTGGCCGAGGGTTGGCGCCAGTTGGGAGGCTGAGAACTTTTTACGGTGCGTCCGCCTAGCCTGACGGCCGCTCGCTACAACAGGACGTTTCAGCGAAGCTAAGAGTTCCCAGCCTTTGAGTTGAAGTGCCGGCCTTGTTTCAAGGCGTGCCGATTTGAATCAGCTTGAAACCCTCATTGATGTCGCTGCAGATCATCCAGGGTTGGCCCGGAAATTTGTAGACGCCCCAGCAGCCAATCAGGCCCGGCCCGCTATTGGGGTTGGTGTCCACATGCAGCGTTTGTCTGGGGGCCGCGGGGTCATTGAGGTCAAAAACCGCAGCGCCGGCGGTGTAGTGACTCAGATAGGCCATATTGCCTTCCATGATGACGTTATGCGGGGTGGCATCGCCGACCTGAAAGCTGGAAACTGGTGTTGGCTGGGCATTGCCATTGAGTCGCCAGACCCGCGCAGGCAAGCCGTTCGGAAGTTCCTCGGTGGTGACCACGATGCTGCCGTCGCCACTGGGCCAGATATTGTGGGCGAAATGACCGGCCCCGACCGTCCAGCGCACCATCAGCTTGGGGTTTTGCGGGTCCTTCACGTTCCAGGCCGAAAAGCTGCTCTCGTTGCCCTCGGCGACGTAACAGTAGTCACCCACGGCCGTCATGTCATGGATGCTGTGACCCTGGTTGAAGGTGCTGATGTAGCGCGGATTTTCGGGGTCGGTCTTGATGTCCCAGATTTCGACCGACCCATGGCCGACATCGCCGACCGGGTGGCTGGGTTTGGCGGCCGCCGACAAAGCCCGGCGCATGGCGCCAGCATCCGCGGGGTCAGTTCCCGTCGGTGCGGCGAGGTTGGTCTCGCGCTGCAAATAGAGCAGACCACGGGCGCTGTCGATGTCGACGGTGTGGGCCGCGAGTTCGCCGTCGTGCGGCGTGACGCTCTTGACGTAGCGCACCGAGGCAGGCAGGCCGCCTAGATCCAAAATCATGATGCCGCCGCGCACATTGCTGTGCTCGGAGACGATGTAGGCATGCGAACCATAGACGCGCATCTCGCGCCAGTAGATGCCGGGATGCCTAGTGTCGGTCGGGCCGTCGACCTCATCGACGACACGGGGTTGCGTCGGGTCGCGCAGGTCCAGCACCAGCACGCCCTTGGCCGTGCCCATGATGGCGTAGCGATTGCCGTCGGGCCCGGTGTATCCCCAGGTGCCGGCCACGCCGGTGCGGGCGACGCTGCCGACGAGCTTGCCGCCTTGTGCGATTGGCGGCGGTAAGGGATCAGCGCTGGCTGCCGTACCCCCGCCGCCGCAGGCGCTCAGCGCGATAGCGAGGCTCAGCATCACGGTGTAGAGCGTCACGCTGCTGCGAATTTCCTTGGCCTGGGTCTGCATTGTTATCCTTTGAATTGGCCGGCGCCGAACCAAGGTTTGAGCCAACCCAGGCCTTCGCGCGTGCCGGCTCTGGGCCGGTACTCGCAGCCAACAAAGCCGCTATAACCCAGTTCGTCGAGTAATCCTAACAGACCATCCACGCGGAGCTCGCCTTGGTCCGGCTCATGCCGATCCGGTACGCCTGCCAGCTGCACATGGCCCAGCACGCCTCGCGTGATGGCTTGCCTGAGCTTGTTCGTCACATCGCCTTCACTGATCTGGCAGTGATAGGCGTCGAACTGCAAGCGCAGATTGGGGGCTGCGATGGTTTCGATCACCTTCAGGGCCTGAGCCTGGCCGCAGAGGAAGTAGCCGGGCATGTCGCGCCGGTTGATGGGCTCGATGCAAATGTCCACCGCTTGCGCCCGAGCTCGCTCGGCGGCCCACGCTAGGTTGTCGAGGTAGTTGGTTTGCAATGCGTTTGGGCTCGCATCTTCGGGCTGAATGCCGGCCATCACATGGATACGCGAACAGTTCAGCGCGGCCGCGTAGTCGAGCGCCCGATCCAGCCCGGCCCTGAACTCGGCCTGCCGTCCGGGCAGGCAGGCCAGGCCGCGCTCGCCGGCCGCCCAGTCGCCGGGCGGGGCATTGAACAAGGCTTGGCTCAGGCCGTGGCGGAGCAGGCAATCGGCCAAGGCGGCGGGCGGGTATTCGTAGGGGAAAAGAAACTCGACCGCCTTAAAGCCGTCCGCAGCGGCAGCCTTAAAGCGGTCAAGAAATGCATGCTCGGTGTAGAGCATGCTGAGGTTGGCGGCAAAGCGAGGCACGGCGTACCCGGCAATGCCTTGGGCTCAGGCCTTACCTTGGCTGGCCACGGCCGCAGCAGCCTTCGCGGCGGCTTCCGCGTCACCCAGGTAATAGCTCTTGATCGGCTTCAGGTTGGCGTCCAACTCATAGACCAGCGGGATGCCGTTGGGGATGTTGACGCCGACGATGTCGTTGTCACCGATCTCGTCCAGATACTTGACCAGGGCGCGGATGCTGTTGCCATGGGCGGCGATCACGACGCGTTTGCCGAGCTTGATGGCCGGCGCCACGCTGTCGTTCCAGAACGGCATCACGCGCTCGACCGTGTCCTTTAGACATTCGGTCAAGGGGATGTCGAGCGGGTTCATCTTGGCGTAGCGGATGTCGCTGCGCTCGCTGCGCACATCGCTAGGTTCCATCGCCGGAGGCGGCGTATCGTAGGAACGGCGCCACACCAGCAACTGCTCGTCGCCATATTGCTTGGCGATATCGGCCTTGTTCAAACCTTGCAGTGAACCATAGTGGCGCTCATTCAGGCGCCAACTGTGGACAACCGGCAACCATGTGCGATCCATTTGGTCCAGACAATGCCAAAGGGTCCAAACTGCACGCTTGAGCATCGAGGTGTAGGTGATGTCGAAGTCCAGCCCCGCCTCTTTGAGCAGGCGTCCGGCCTGTTTTGCCTGCTCCACACCGGTGGGGGTCAGGTCTACATCGGTCCAGCCGGTGAAACGGTTTTCGAGGTTCCAGGTCGATTCGCCATGGCGAATGAGCACGAGTTTGTACATGGAATGTGATCTTCAGAGTGGCCGCCCAATTGGGCTGTGGCGGATTCTATCGGTGCGCCGTTGGGACTCTGGGTCGGCTTTTCGAGCGATTGAATCGAAAGAAAGATTACAGACTTGTTACGTTCGGTCGATATGACGATCAATGTCGTGGGCGGCTTTCGCATGTCATGCGTGTGATCGCCTGGTTAACAATAGAAAAGGAAAAAATATGAAGAGACTGACTTTGGGCTGCTTGTCGCCGCTGGCGCTGGCTGTTTTGGGCGTCGGAACACAGGCCCAGGCGCAAGAGCCGGCCGCAGCAGATTCGATCTTCTCGCTCTCGGGCTTTGCTACGGCGGGGGCGGTCGGCACCAACTCCGATGAGGCACTTTACGTCGTGTCCGGTCAGCCGCGAGGCGCCTCCAAGTCCTGGAGCGGCGGCGTGGACACCAAGCTCGGCGTGCAGGTCAATGCCAAGCTGAATCAGATGTTTTCGGCCACCATGCAGGTGCTGTCCAAACAAAATGGCGACGGCAGCTACAAGCCCGAGATTGAATGGGCGTTTGCCAAGGCCCAGTTCAGCCCGGCCTTGTCGATTCGCCTGGGTCGCATGGGTGCGCCCTTCTTTGCGGTGTCGGATTTCCGCGACGTCGGCTATGCCAATACCTGGTTGCGCCCGCCGCAAGATGTGTACGGACAGGTGCCGGTCAGCCACTTCGACGGCGGTGACGTCAACTATCAAACCAATTTGGGGTCCGCAACGGCGAACCTGCAGGTTTTCGCAGGCAAGTCCAAGTCAGTGTTCGAAGGCGTTGATGTCTCGATGGACAACATGATCGGCTTCAGCGCCTCGGTGGAGTTGGATGGCGGTATCACCTTGCGCGCCGGCTATGTCGATGCCAAGTTGACGGTGGCCAGCGCCTCGCTGAATCAATTGGTCGGCATTCTACGAAAAGTGCCGGTACCCGGCGCCGCAGCGGCCGGCAACCAGATGGATGCGACCGACAAGAAGGCCACTTTCACCGGTTTCGGTGTCACGCTCGACCGCGATAACTGGCTGGCAATGGCCGAGTACACCATGAGGCGGACCGACTCCTATGTGCCCGATACCGACGGTTGGTATGTAACGCTGGGCTATCGTCTGGGTAAGTTCACGCCCTATGTGACGATCTCCGACCTCAGCCAGAAGTCGAGAAATGTCGACAACAATATCCCCGCAGGTGTGCCGATTCCTGGTTTGACCGCAGATCTGAAGGGCTTGGTGGATGGGACTTTGCGTTCGCAGAGCAACCAGCAGAAAACCAATGCTGTGGGTGTGCGCTGGGATGCCTACCGCAATGTGGCGGTGAAGGGACAGTACGAGCAAATCAAGGCGGATGGCCCCGGCCTCTTCTCCTCGCCGTCGGCGGCCTTTATTGCCGGCAAGAACACGGTCAACGTCTACAGCGTGGCTGTGGATTTCGTGTTCTGAGTGGGAGGATCGCATGAAAATTAACTATCAAATCTTCGGTGGACTGGTGGTCGCTTCGACTCTGTTTTTGTCCGGCATGGCTCAGGCACAAGTGGCCGTAATCGTCAATGCCAAGAGTCCCACGGCCACGATGACGGCGGATCAAGTCAGTGCCATTTTCTTGGGCAAGAGCAATGCCTTGCCCAGTGGCGCCGCAGCGCTGGCGACCGACCTGCCCGAATCGGCCGCTGCTCGTGAGCAGTTCTACAGCAAGGTGACCGGCAAGCAAGCGGCGCAGGTCAAGGCGGCTTGGTCGCGCTTGGTATTTTCCGGCAAGGCCACCCCGCCCAAGGAGTTGGCCACCGCCGCCGATGTCAAGAAGTTCGTTGCCGCTAACCCGGATGCGATCGGTTATATCGAAAAATCGGCGGTCGATGCCAGCGTCAAGGTGGTCTTGAGCGTAGACTGATTTTTCACCTAGGGCCTAGGTGCGCCGGCAATGCTTGGCGCACCGATACAGGAGAAGCGAATGAATGTGAGAACGAGAATCTGGCTTCTGCCAGTGTTTGCTGCATTGATTTTTGCGGTCGGCATCGCCGTTGTGTGGGTATTTTCGGCACGCACATCATCGGCCATCAATGCTGTCGACCAGGTGCACTACCCCTTTGTTGATGCCACATCCCAAATGGGCGCGCAGATGGATGCATTGGGGGCGACGATTCAAAGCGCGGTGGCCGAGGGCGAGAAGAAGCGCCTCGACGAGGCCAATGAGCGCGCCGTAAATATTCGCAAATTGCTCGAAGCGATTGCTCGCATTGACGGCAAGGCGGAGACGGCGAGTAAGCTCAAGGTGTCGTTTGAGGCTTACTTTGCTGCCTCGGTCGAAACGGCGCAGTTGTTTTTGGGCATCAAGCAAGGCGATCAGGCCGGTGCAATTCCAAAGATGCAGGCGGCGCTGAAGGTCTTTGAGGCCGATGTCGCCAAGGCCAGACGCGATGCGAGCGAAGGTTTTGACAGCGGGCTGAAGAGTGCCGATGCGGGCGTTTCAGCAAGCTTGGCGGCGATTTTGATCAGCGGCTTGGTGGTGGTGGTGGCCTTGGGCTTCGGCTCCTTCTTGGTCATTGGCAGTGTCTGGCGGCAGTTGGGCGGTGAGCCCGAATATGCCCGCGATGTGATGCGACTGATCGCTTCCGGTGATTTGTCGCAGTCGATCACGGTGGCGCCGGGCGCCGATGACAGTCTGCTGGGCGCGGTACGAGATGTTTCGCAAGGCCTGGCCGCCATCGTCGCCAATGTGCGCTCTGGCACCGATTCGATGTCGGTGGCGTCGAGAGAAATTGCGGCCGGCAACCATGACTTGTCGATGCGTACCGAGAAGCAGGCAACTTCGCTGGAACAGACCTCCAGCAATATGCAAACCCTCACCGACACCGTGCGTCAAAGCGCCGAAGCGGCGGCGCAGGCGAATCAGCTGGCGGGTTCGGCGGCCACGGTGGCACGCAAGGGCGGCGAAGTGGTCAGCCAAGTGGTCACGACCATGGACGAGATCAACACCAGCTCCAAGAAGATCAACGACATCATCGGTGTGATCGATGGCATCGCGTTTCAGACCAATATCCTGGCCTTGAACGCGGCGGTGGAAGCCGCCCGGGCGGGTGAGCAGGGGCGCGGATTTGCGGTGGTGGCGAGCGAGGTGCGCTCGCTGGCTCAACGTTCCGCCGAGGCGGCCAAAGAGATCAAGTCTCTGATCGGCGCTAGCGTTGACCGGGTTGAAACCGGCAGCCGCTTGGTGCAGAACGCCGGCAGCACGATGAACGAGATCGTCGCCAGCGTGCAGCGGGTGTCGGACATCATCGGCGAGGTCACCGCAGCCACCGGCGAGCAGAGTCAGGGCATTGGTCTGGTCAATCAGTCGATCACTCAGTTGGACCAGATGACGCAGCAGAATGCCGCTTTGGTGGAGCAGGCAGCAGCGGCGGCCAGCAGCCTTGAGAGCCAGGCTCAGACCTTGCAAACGGCGGTCGCGACCTTCAAGCTCTGAACCGCAAATCTTGACATTCAAGGTCATTTCCTGAGGCCCGCCGGCATACCGGCGGGCCTTTTTCTATAATCACGGCCTTTCCGCCTCTTTCTCCTTCATTAACCGGACGCCCCCTTTGAAATTCTTGCTCGATAACTGGATTCTGGTGTTGGCCGCGTTGACGTCCGGCGCCCTGTTGCTGTGGCCCACTTTGGTGAACAGCAGCCAAGGAGCGGCGCTGTCGCCGGCCGAGGCGGTACGCCTGCTCAATCGCGAAAAGGCGGTGGTCATCGACGTTTGTGAGCCGGCCGAGTTTGCCGCCGGTCATGTCGCCGGTGCCCGCAATATCCCCTTGGAAGCGCTGGAAGGGCACAAGTCCTTGCCGTCCAACAAGACCCTGCCCTTGGTTGTTTTGTGCAAGAGCGGGGCGCGGGCGACCCGAGCGGTCGCGACGCTGCGCAAGCTTGGTTATGAAAATGCCCAGGCCCTGGCTGGCGGGCTGAATGGCTGGCGCGAAGCCAATCTGCCGGTCGAGAAGAGCGCCTGAGCATGCAAACCGTCAAGATGTACACCACCCAAGTCTGCCCTTATTGCGTGCGGGCCAAGGCCTTGCTGAAGCAGCGCGGCGTCGAGCAGTTGGTCGAGGTGCGGATCGATCTGCATCCGGCCGAGCGAGACGCGATGGTGGCCCTGACCGGCCGCCGCTCGGTGCCGCAAATCTTCATCGGCGACACCCATGTCGGTGGTTGCGATGATTTGATCGCGCTTGACCAGCGCGGCGGCCTGCAGGCCTTGTTGCAAGCGTCCTAATTTCAAGAGGGGGAAGCCCCCGGCGAATGGTCATAAACGCTAGGCGATAATTGCCGGCGCTGCCCTCAGCAAGAGTTGCCGGGCCTCACTCAAATTTGAAAGCAATCATGTCCGAAGAGAACAACATCCCCAGCAACGCCCCCGTGTTCCAGATTCAGCGCATGTATCTGAAGGATCTGTCGCTTGAGCAGCCAAACGCGCCCCAAATCCTGTTGGAGCAGACGCAGCCGCAGGTTGACATCAATCTGGCCTTGTCGGCCGAGCCCGTGGCCGAAGGCGTGTTCGAGGTCTGCGTGACCGGCACCGTCACCACCAAGGTCGGCGAGCGCACCTTGTTCCTGATCGAAGCCAAGCAAGCCGGTATCTTCGAGATCCGCAATGTGCCGCAAGAGCAGGTCGAAGGCATCTTGGGCATCGTTTGCCCACAAATGATTTACCCTTATCTGCGCGCCATCGTGTCGGACGTTTGCACCCGTGCCGGTTTCCCGCCGGTGCTGCTGACGGAAGTCAACTTCCAGGCCATGTTCGAAGCCCAGCAAGCGCAGCGCGAAGCCGCTGCCTCGCCAACGCTGAACTAATTCGTCCCCGCATGCAACGCGCCCCACGCTGCTTCAGGCAGCCGGGGCGCGTACTTTTTTGTCGAGCAAGCCTATGAAGATCAGCGTTTTGGGGGCCGGCGCCTGGGGAACGGCCTTGGCCATACAGGCCAGCGCGCGCCATGATGTGATGCTGTGGGCGCGCGATGCTGCCGCGGTCGCCGTGATGCGCGCATCGGCACGCAACACGCAATATTTGCCCGAGGCGGTGTTGCCTGCTGCGCTGCGGATTGAAGCCGATTTGGCCGCCGCCGTGGCCCATGCCACGCAAGATGATGAGGGCCTGATCGTGGTGGCCACGCCGATGGCCGCGTTGCGCGGCATGTTGGCCGGCTTGCCTGACGGCGCCCGGGTGCTGTGGCTGTGCAAGGGTTTTGAGGCCGGCACCGGCCTGCTGGGGCACGAGATTGCTCGGGAGGTGCAGCCGCGCCTGCGCGCGGGCATTTTGTCGGGGCCGAGCTTTGCCCAGGAGGTCGCGGCGGGCCAGCCGACTGCCCTGGTCGCGGCCAGCGAGGACGCCGAGCTGGCGCTGGCCGCTGTGGCGGCTTTTCACAGCGAGCGCCTGCGCGTCTACACCTCGGTCGACCCGGTCGGTGTCGAGGTCGGCGGCGCGGTCAAAAACGTGATGGCGATTGCGGTCGGCACGGCCGACGGTCTGCGCCTGCGAGCCGAGCGGATCGGCGTGATCGGTGATGCACCCGGCTTGAATGCCCGTGCCGCCTTGATCACGCGGGGTTTGGCGGAGATGCTGCGCTTGGGGTTGGCGCTGGGTGCGCGCAGCGAAACTTTTATGGGCTTGTCCGGCATGGGTGACCTGGTGCTGACCGCAACCGGCGATTTGTCGCGCAATCGGCGCGTCGGCCTGTTGCTGGCCGAAGGTTTGCCGCTGGAGAAAATTCTGCACGATCTGGGTCATGTGGCCGAGGGTGTCTACAGCGCGCCGACGGTGTTGGCTCGGGCGCAGCTCAAGGGTGTCGACATGCCCATCACCGCGGCGGTGGTGGCGGTGCTGGAGGGGCGGCTGAGCCCGGTGGCTGCGGTTGATTTGCTGATGGGTCGGCAGGCCAGGTCCGAGCACTGAGATGCGGCGGCGCGAGCTTGTCGGTCTGGGCTTGGCGGGCTTGAGCTTGCCGTTGCTTGGGGCGGCTTGGCCGCAGCGGCCCATCAAGCTGCTCGTGCCTTTTCCGGCCGGCAGTTCGCCCGACTTGATCGCGCGTGTAATTGCCGAGCCCTTGGCTGCCGCGCTGGGTCAAGCGATCGTGATCGACAACCGGCCCGGTGCCGGCGGCAATATTGGCACCGGCATGGTGACCAAGGCGGCGCCCGATGGCTACACCTTGCTGTTCACCACGCAAGGGCCATTGACGGTGGCGCCGCTGCTGAGCCGACGCCTGTCTTATGAGCCCTTGCGGGACTTGGCCGCCATAGGCGTGGTTGCGACCTCGCCCAATCTGCTGGTGCTGGATGCGCGATTGGGAGTGAGTAGCGTCAGCGATTTTGTGCGCTTGGCCAAGGCACGCAAGGGTGGTCTGAATTACGCGAGCATAGGCAACGGTAGCGCGGCCCATTTGGCCATGGAGGACTTCAAGGCGCGCGCCGGCATCGAGCTGACTCATGTGCCCTATCAAGGCTTTCCGCAGGTTGTCAATGCGCTGCTGGCCGGCGAAGTGCAGGCGGCCTTCATGGTGCCGGCGATGGCGATGCCGCAGGTGCGGGCGGGCAAATTGGCTGCACTTGCGGTGACGAGCTTGGGGCGCTCGGCCGCCTTGGCGGAGTTTCCGACCTTGGCGGAACAGGGCTTTGCGGGTTTTGAGGCGCAATCCTGGCAAGCCTTGCTGGCGCCGGCAAAGACGCCGCCGGAGGTCATCCGGACACTCTCGCAACTGCTGATGGGAATCGTACGCAGCGATGAAATGCGCGCCCGGCTGTTAACTCATTATTTCAGCGCATCCGCGACGACCCCTGAGGGTTTGGAGCAATTGATGATGGTTGACCGCAAGAAATGGGCCTTGCTCATCAAACGCGCCGGTATCCAGGCCGAATAGGCCTTCAAATTCCACCCGCATAGCCGTTCTGCCGCCAGGCCTCGAAGATGGCCACCGCCACGCTATTGCTCAAGTTGAGGCTACGTTGCTCGGGCAGCATGGGCAGGCGCACGCGTTGCGCTGGCGCGAATTGCTCGCGCACGGCCGGCAGCAGGCCGGCGGTTTCGGAGCCGAAAACGAAGTAGTCGCCGGCCCGCCATTGGATTTCTGAAAATGGCCGACTGCCCTTGGTGGTAAACGCAAACATGCGCTCTGGCTCGGGCTGCTGCTGGGCCATGAAGGCGGCCCAACTGGCGTGCCGGTGGACGGCGGTGTATTCGTGATAGTCCAGCCCGGCGCGTTGCAGCAGGCGGTCCTCCATCAAAAAGCCCAGCGGCTCGATCAGGTGCAGGCTGCAGCCGGTATTGGCGGCCAAGCGAATGATGTTGCCGGTATTCGGTGGAATCTCTGGTTGCACCAGCACGATATGGAACATGGAATCTTTGGGTCTTGTTGGGAAAGGCCGCTTAGTCGACGGCGGAATCGGGTGTCCTTGCCACCACCCAGGCTTGCACATTGGCCACTCCGGCCTTGCGCAATACGCGGGCGATTTCAAACAAGGTCGCGCCGCTGGTCATTACATCATCGAGCAAGACCACATGGCTGCCACGCAATTCTGCCGCGCGTATGGGGTTGACGGCAAAAGCTCGCCGCACGTTGGCGGCACGCTCGGCCAGCGGCAACTGTGCTTGCTGGGCGCTGTTGCGAACCCGCAGCAGCAGGTCGGGGTCGCAGTGCAGCTTGCGGTGCCGGGCCAGCGTGCGCGCCAATTCATAGCTCTGGTTGTAGCCTCGCTCCCGCTGCCGGGTCTCTGTGAGGGGTACGGGCAGCAGCCAATCCGGTGCTTCGGCGCCGGCCATGCCGAGGGCTTGGTTGAGGCGCTCCAGCAGGGTTTCACGCAACTCGATCG
Organism: Roseateles oligotrophus; assembly: GCF_025717515.1. Classification (GTDB taxonomy): domain Bacteria; phylum Pseudomonadota; class Gammaproteobacteria; order Burkholderiales; family Burkholderiaceae_C; genus Paucibacter_A; species Paucibacter_A oligotrophus. The sequence goes on along the minus strand of NZ_JAJIRN010000004.1, from coordinate 61,074 downwards.
CTTGGTGAAATTTGTAATGCTGCAGCAGTCCGTCCCAGGGGAATCCGTAGTCGAGTGCGGCAATCGTGCGGTCCAGCGGTGGCGGCTTGCGCAGGCAGGCGCCGCACTTGGCCTCAAGACGCCCGGCAAGCGCCGGGCTTAAGCGCGCGGCACAGGTCCAGCAACGCGGAGTCGGCCGGGCATAACGCAGCAGGCACTCGTCACAGACATGCTGTTTGCACCAGGCCCGGCAGACCGCACATTGGCCCGGGCAACGCATCAAGACCCGTTCTACCGCGTTGGGTCGAGGGGGTGCCAGGGCTCGCTCGGACATGGCTTCAATATACTGCCCGCCAATGTCTGCCTCGTCATCCCCCCCTAAGAACGAAGCCGCCGGACCGCGTGAAGTGGATGCCGCGGCCCTTGCCCGCCATATGCGCCGCTTGGCGCAGGCAGAAACGCCGCCTTGGCTGCATCTCGAAGTGGCGACGCGCATGGCCGAACGGCTGCCCATCATCAAGCTGCAGCCTCGCCGAGTGTTGCAGTGGTCGGCCTTTCTGGGTGCGGCCGGGGCTTTGCTCGGCACCACCTATCCGCAGGCCGAACAGGTCTGCGTCGAGCCTTCCGCGCTCTTGCTTGCCCGCAGCGAGGCGGGCCAAAAGCGCGCCTGGTGGCAGGCTTTGCGCGGCGATGCGGTAGTGGCCGTGGAAGCCGCCGAGGCCGTCGCGTCGGGGCGGGCAGAGTTGGTTTGGGCCAATATGTGTCTGCACATCAACACTGATTTGCCGGCTGCCCTGGCCGCGTGGCATGCGGCCTTGGCGGTTGATGGCTTCGTGATGTTCTCCTGCCTCGGCCCCGATAGTTTTGTTGAATTGAGGCCCATCTTCGAGCGCATGGCATGGGGCAAGACCGCGCCGGAGTGGTGGGATATGCACGACATCGGTGATGTCATGGTGGGTGTGGGTTTCGCCGATCCGGTTATGGATCAAGAACGGATTACCTTGACCTGGTCGGATGGCAATGCCTTGCTGCGGGATCTGCGTGCGCTCGGCGGAAATATGGCTCCAACCCGATTCAAGGGTCTTCGGGGTCGCGCTTGGCGGCAAAAATTATTGAACGAGCTGGAGAGCTTGCGGGCCGCAGACGGGCGCTTGAGATTGAGCCTGGAAGTGGTCTATGGCCACGCGTTCAAGCCCAAACCAAGAGTGCAGCTTACTGCTGAAACCAGCTTCTCTCTTGAGGAGATGCGAGCGATGGTTCGCAGATCGGGTGCATGACGTGCCGCAAAGACCACAAAGCAGTGATGGCGGTAGGCTAAAATATTTAATTAGTCAACATTTGACCCCGTAGTCTAGGGTCAGGACTTGCCGGCAGGCTTGAGTTGGCTCAAATTGCGAGCTGAAACCGCGGCTTCCCAGAATTGAATTAGAAACAAGAGTGACGACCATGAAAATGATGAACGCACGAGTGCATCAGGCCGCGCGCCGTTTGGGGCAAGTGGGGCAATTGGCACTTGCGGCCGGTGCAACGCTGGCGACGCAAGTGGCCTTGGCGGTGAATGATCTGCCGGGCGGCCCGGCCGTCAATCAGCTCAACCTGCATCCTCCGGTGACCAAAATCGCAGTCGACCAAATTTGGCTGCACAACTTCATGATGATCATCTGTGTGCTGATCTTCGTGGCCGTTTTTGGCGTGATGTTTTATTCGATCTTCAAGCATCGCAAGTCCAAGGGTGCGGTGGCCGCGAATTTCCACGAAAGCGTCGCGGTCGAGATCGCTTGGACCATCGTTCCGTTTGTGATCGTGATCTTGATGGCCCTGCCGGCGACCAAGGTGGTGGTCGCCATGAAGGACACCACCAATGCCGATGTCACCATCAAGGCGACCGGTTATCAGTGGGAATGGGGTTATGACTATCTGAAGGGCGAGGGCGAAGGCATCGGCTTCATCTCCGCATTGGACGCGGGTCAGCGCGAGATGTCGGACTCCGGCAAGCCTGCCGGTGATGACTACTTGTTCCGCGTCGACCATCCGCTGGTGGTGCCTGTTAACAAGAAGATCCGCATCATCACAACCGCGAATGATGTGATTCATGCCTGGATGGTGCCGGCTTTCGGCGTCAAGCAAGATGCGATCCCCGGCTTTGTGCGCGACACCTGGTTCAAGGCCGAAAAGGAAGGCAACTTCTACGGTCAATGCGCCGAGTTGTGCGGCAAAGAACATGCCTATATGCCCATCCACGTGAAGGTGGTTTCGGCCGCCGAGTACACGCAATGGGTCAATGAACAGAAGAAGGTCATGGCCGCCAAGGCCGATGATCCGAGTAAGGTCTGGGAGTTGCCGGCATTGGTCGCTCGCGGCGAAAAGGTCTACAACACCAATTGCGCTGCGTGCCACAAGGCCGACGGCAAGGGTGCGGGTCCGATCAAGCCGCTTGATGGCGCCGCCGTCGTGCTCAGCGACGACAAGCTCAAGCAAGTCGCGGTGGTCTTGAACGGCCAAAATCAAAACACCATGCCGTCCTGGAAACAGCTCAGCGATACGGATCTCGCTGCTGTGATTACCTTCACCAAAAACAGCTGGTCGAACAAGACCGGCCAATTGGTGCAGCCCGCCGAAGTCCTGGCAGCGCGCAAGTAGGCGCCTGAACGTCAAACAAGCATCGAATAAGGAAACAACATGAGTGCAGTGCTTGACCATCACGGTCACGACGTTCATGACCACCACGATCATCACGCCCCAAAGGGCTGGCGTCGCTGGGTGTTCGCTACCAACCACAAGGACATCGGTACCCTGTACCTGCTGTTCTCATTCACGATGCTGATGATCGGCGGCATCTTGGCGCTGTGTATTCGCGCCGAGTTGTTCCAGCCGGGTCTGCAGTTCTTCAATCCGGAGCTGTTCAATCAGTTCACCACCATGCATGGCCTGATCATGGTGTTCGGCGCCATCATGCCGGCCTTCGTCGGTTTTGCTAACTGGATGATTCCACTGCAAATCGGCGCCGGGGACATGGCTTTCGCGCGCATGAATAACTTCAGCTTCTGGCTGTTGATTCCGGCCGCACTGATGCTGGTCGGGTCCTTTTTCATGCCGGGCGGCGCACCCGCTGCCGGCTGGACGCTCTACGCACCGTTGACGCTGCAGATGGGTCCGTCGATGGACGCCGGCATTTTTGCCATGCACATCATGGGTGCCTCGTCGATCATGGGCTCGATCAATATCGTTGTGACGATTTTGAATATGCGCGCTCCTGGCATGACGTTGATGAAGATGCCAATGTTCTGCTGGACCTGGCTGATCACGGCTTATTTGCTGATCGCAGTGATGCCCGTCTTGGCCGGTGCAATCACCATGACGCTGACCGACCGCCACTTCGGTACCTCCTTCTTCAACCCTGCCGGCGGCGGTGACCCGGTGATGTATCAGCACATCTTCTGGTTCTTCGGCCATCCCGAGGTCTACATCATGATATTGCCGGCCTTCGGCATCGTCAGCCAGATCGTGCCGGCCTTTGCTCGCAAGAAGTTGTTTGGCTACGCTTCGATGGTCTATGCCACCGCATCGATTGCGATCCTGTCCTTCATCGTTTGGGCACACCATATGTTCGCCACCGGCATGCCGGTGACGGGTCAGTTGTTCTTCATGTACGCAACCATGTTGATCGCGGTACCTACCGGCGTGAAGATCTTCAACTGGGTGGCGACGATGTGGCGCGGTTCGATGACGTTCGAGTCACCAATGTTGTGGTCGGTGGGCTTCATCTTTGTGTTCACGATGGGTGGTTTCACTGGTTTGATCCTGGCGATGGCTCCGATCGACATCCAGGTGCAAGACACCTACTACGTGGTGGCGCATTTCCACTATGTGCTGGTCGCTGGTTCACTCTTCGCGATGTTCGCTGGCTACTACTACTGGGCACCGAAGTGGACCGGCGTGATGTATCCGGAATGGAAGGGCAAGTTCCACTTCTGGGGCTCGCTGATCACATTCAATATCACCTTTTTCCCGATGCATTTCTTGGGCCTGGCCGGTATGCCGCGCCGTTATGCCGACTATCCAATGCAGTTCACAGACTTCAATGCGATCGCATCGGTCGGCGCTTTCGGCTTTGGTTTGATGCAGGTCTGGTTCTTCTTGTTTGTGGTTCTTCCCATGATGCGCGGCAAGGGCGAAAAGGCCCCGCAGCAGCCATGGGAAGGTGCCGAAGGTTTGGAGTGGGAAGTGCCGTCACCGGCGCCGTTCCATACCTTTGAGGAACCGCCAAAGCTGAATGCCTCGGCCACCAAGATCATTGCTTGAACGAGCATGGCAGTCACTCCTGAACAACAGAAAAGCAATCGGCGCTTGGCGCTGATTCTGCTTAGCGTTGCGATCGTGTTCGGCGTTGGTTTTGTCAGCAAGATCATGCTGTTCGGTTTCTAAGTTAATGAGCATGAAGACCGACACCTGGACGTTTGCAGCAGCCTTGCGCAGGGATAACCTGCACTTGGTGGGCAAACTTGTCGTGGTGACGGCCTTGATGTTCGGCTTTGGCTATGCCTTGGTGCCGCTGTACCGAGCCATATGCACGGCGCTCGGGGTCAATGTGCTTTCTTTGTCCGAGCGCGCGCATGCGGTGCGGGCGGAGGATGTCAAGAACACCCAGATCGACTACAGCCGTAGCATCGAGATCGAATTTGACGCCAATTCGCGTGGCCCTTGGGAATTCAGCCCGGCGACCAAGCATTTGACGGTGCATCCGGGCGAATTGACGACGGTGATGTATGAGTTTCGCAATGTGCAAAACAGGACGATGTCTGCACAGGCGATTCCCAGCTATGCACCCAAGCAAGCGACTGCGCATTTCAATAAGTTGGAGTGTTTTTGCTTCAATGAATACACCTTGCAACCAGGTGAGTCCAAGCGCTGGCAGGTGGTGTTCGTGATCGATCCCAAGTTGCCCAAAGACGTCAAAACCATCACCTTGTCCTACACCTTCTTTGAGGTGGCTGGTAAGGGGGTGAAGAAGACGGCAGCGGTGCCTCCGTCGAGCCATTCCTTGAAGGGGTCGGCGTCATGAAGGCCGGCGAAGATTTGAAACAAGCCGCGGTTCGGCCTCTGTCGTTTGTGCAAACGATGAGGGCCGTGGCGTGGTCGTTTTTCGGCGTGCGACGTGGCGCCGATTATGAGAAAGATGTGGCCCAGTTGAATCCGGTGCATGTCATCATTGCCGGGATTGCTGGGGCTGTTTTATTCGTGTTGGTGTTGGTGATGCTGGTCCAATGGGTCATTGGCAGCGGTATCGCCGGTACCTAGATTCGATCAAGCGTCATCAGGACTGAATTTAGTTCGAGGAGAAGAGTTATGTCGGCAGCGACCACCACGGGCAAGACCCCTTATTACTTTGTCCCGGCGCCATCACGGCATCCGGTTATGGCCGCCATCGGCCTGTTCTTCGTGATCCTCGGCGCCGGCCAATGGATCAATGACCATCAATGGGGTGCCTACTCCTTGGGCTTTGGCCTGCTGTGGTTTGCTGTCGTACTGACGCAATGGTTCAGCCAGGCGATTGGCGAGAGCGAGAGTGGCCAATACAGCGACCGCATCGATTTGTCCTACCGCTGGAGCATGGGCTGGTTTATCTTCTCCGAGGTGATGTTCTTTGCCGCCTTCTTCGGCGCTTTGTATTGGGCTCGCGTGCATTCGGTGCCGATGCTGGGTAGTTTGGAAAACTCACTGCTGTGGCCGGATTTCAAGGCCTTGTGGCCAAGCGTCGCTGCCGGAGCAACGGCTGCGCCCGCGGGAACGGTTGAGCCTTTCAGCACCATGGGTCCTTGGCCGCTGCCGACCATAAATACTGCATTGCTGTTGACTTCGGGCGTTACGCTGACGATCGCTCACCATGCTCTGATCGCAGGCAATCGTGCCAAGACGATCGGCTTTATGTGGATGACGGTGCTGTTGGGTGTGACGTTCTTGACCTTGCAAGGTATCGAATATCACCATGCCTACACCGAGTTGAATCTCAAGCTCAACTCGGGTATCTACGGCTCAACCTTCTTTATGTTGACCGGTTTCCATGGCTTCCACGTCTTTGTCGGCATGTTGATGCTGCTGTTCATCACGCTGCGCTTGCAGAAAGGCCACTTCACCAAGGACCGGCATTTCGGTTTCGAGGGTGCGGCTTGGTACTGGCACTTTGTGGACGTGGTTTGGTTGGGCCTGTACGTGATTGTCTATTGGATGTAAAGCTTAGGGGGCCAGTGGCTCCCCTGCAAAAAGAAAGCGCCGCGGTCAGCGGCGCTTTTTCCTTTTGGTGTGGCGCTCGGCTCTTTACTGGCGCATCGGCAAGCCCGAGGGTTCGATCCAACCCATCAAATAGCTGAACAAGATGAACAAGAACAAGGCCACCGAGATGCCAACGCGCAAGGCTAGGGCCCTGGCCATATTCGGGCCGCGTTTGCTCTTGTCGGAGCCGCTGCTGTTCTTGAGCATGAACAGGCCGGCGGCGCCGAGTGCTCCAATAATGCCAATGAAGGCCAATAGAAATACTGTTTTCATGGGCGGCGATTATCCGCTGTGCGCTTGCCCATGAAGCTATCTGTTCGCGCCGTTGCCTTGTTGTTCGGCACGATTTTCTCGCTTGCTCTGACCTTCAGCCTGGGGTTTTGGCAGTTGGACCGGGCCAAGCAAAAGGAAGCCCTGCAAGCCGCTGTAGTGGCGAATGGCGAAAGACCGCCATTGCAATCCGCTGAATTGAGCGGAGTGGTCGGCAAGGACGAACTCGCCAAGGCGCAGTTGCATCGTCGGGTCTTGTTGCGAGGCTCATGGCTGAGCGAGCGCACGGTGTTCTTGGATAACCGGGCGATGGGCGGGCGAACCGGTTTTTTCGTCCTAACGCCTCTGCAGCTTGAGGGCCGCAGCGAGGTGGTGTTGGTGCAGCGCGGTTGGTCGCCGCGTGACGCGCTTGACCGTACGCGCCTGCAAAGCGTGCCTACGCCGACGGGATTGGTGACGGTATCCGGCCGCTTGATTGCGGCGCCGTCCAAGGTCTACGAGTTTGCCGCAGCACCGCTCGGCACGATCCGGCAAAATCTCGACCTTCAAGCCTTCGCGCAAGAAATCGACAAACCAATTTTGCCGGTTACTGTGCTGCAGCTTGCAACCGCCCGGAGCGACGGCCAAGCCGTTGCGGATGGGCTGTTGCGTGAATGGCAGCCGCCGGATTCGGGCCTGCACAAGCACTATGGTTATGCCTTTCAATGGTTTTTGCTGTCCGCCTTAATTCTGGGTCTCTATGTCTGGTTCCAAACAAAACGCATCCGCAAACAAGCCAAGCCGTCTTGACTTGGATCGCGACCCCGTCGCCATGACGGTGCACGGCATGCCCGACCTGCAGGAGGTCGCCATGCAGCAACGTACCCGTGGTGGCCGCGTACGCATGATGCTGGTGATCGCTGCTTGCGCGGCGCCTGTCCTGGCTTCGTACTTCACGTTCTACGTGATACAGCCCAGAGGCCAAGCCTATGGTGAGCTGATCACCCCCACGGTTGACCTGCCACCAAACCTGACCCTGCATGATTTAGCCGGCAAGCCGGTGGCTTCCGAGTCGTTGAAGGGCCAATGGCTGCTGACCTTGGTGCAGGCGGGTGACTGCGATGCCGAATGTGAACGACAGCTCTTTATGCAGCGCCAGTTACGAGAAATGTTGGGCAAGGAGCGCGACAAGGTCGACAAACTTCTGCTGCTGGCCGATGACGCCGCTCTGACGCCGGCCTTGCAGCAAGCCTTGGCCCAAGGCGTGCCGGTGACCGTCTTGCGTGCGCCTCGCGCAGAGTTGGAGGCTTGGTTGAAGCCGGCGGCTGGCATGGCGTTGCGGGATCACTTATTCGTGATTGATCCGATGGGGCGTTGGATGCTCAGGTCGCCGGTTACACCTGATCCCTCAAGGGTCAAGAGCGATTTGAATCGCCTGCTCAAAGCCAATTCGAGTTGGGACAAGGCCGGGCGTTGAGTCTATGACTGCTGCAGCGTTCGACTTCACCCCCTTGTGGCAGTTGGCGGGGCTAGGTACCTTGCTGGCATGCGGGCCCTTGCTATGGTTGCGCATGCGCACGGCCGGTGCCGGCCCGCAGGCCAGGCTGCGAGCGTTGTGCTTGCTGACTTTGTTCCTGACCTTTGATCTGGTGGTGTTTGGTGCCTTCACGCGCCTTACCGATTCCGGCCTGGGGTGCCCCGATTGGCCTGGCTGTTATGGCAGCGCCTCGCCGCTGGGCGCGCGGGACTCGATCCACGCGGCGCAGTCGGCGATGCCGACCGGTCCGGTCACGCATGGCAAGGCCTGGGTCGAGATGGTGCATCGCTATCTAGCCAGCGCAGTGGGCGTGTTGATTCTGGCCTTGTGCGCGATGAGTTGGCGGCAGGCCTTGGCTGCCAAGAAGGCGGCCGGCCCGGTATCCCCTTGGTGGGCAAGCTTGACCTTGCTCTGGGTCTGCTTGCAGGGCGCGTTTGGAGCCTTGACGGTGACGATGAAGCTATTCCCCGCCATCGTCACCTTGCATCTGCTGGGCGGCGTAGGTTTGCTGATGTTGCTGGCATGGCAGGCTCAGGCCTATCAACCCAAGCCCTTGGCGCTGGGCGGGAGCTTTCGCTGGGCGGCAGTTGTCCTTTTGTTGCTCAGCCTGGTCCAAGTGGCCTTGGGCGGTTGGGTCAGCACCAACTATGCGGTCTTGGCCTGCTCGGACTTTCCGCAATGTCAGGCCGGCCAATGGTGGCCGGCACTGGACTTCGAACATGGCTTTACCCTTTGGCGCGAGTTGGGTGTTGGAGCGGACGGTGCTTGGCTTCCCTTTGCCGCCTTGACAGCGATTCATCTGACTCACCGGATTGGCGCAATGGTCGTCTTCTCGGCGCTGCTGTTGTTCACTTGGCGGCTGTGGCGCACAGGTCAGCGCGAGGCCATTCTTTGGGCGCGCCGGTTATTGCTGGTCGCTGCCTGGCAATTGCTCAGCGGCGTGTCCAATATTGTGTTGGACTGGCCTCTGTTGGCCGCCTTGGCACATAGCGGGGGAGCCGCAGCATTGTTGGTTCTTCTGACGATGCTGTTGGCCCGGCTCCGCCAAGCCCGCCCAATTTGCCATTGATACATAAATTTCACGTACTCTAAGTTCCTATGGCCTCATCCCCTCCTGTTACCGCCAAGGCGTCGCCAAGTTCTACTTGGCAGCAGTACTACCAATTGACCAAGCCGCGCGTGGTTCAGTTGATTGTTTTTTGCGCGATCATCGGCATGGCTTTGGCCATTCCAGGCCTGCCCTCCGGTGCGCAATGGGGGGTGATTCTGGCGGCTACCCTGGGCATCTGGCTGGTGGCTGCTGCAGCGGCGGCGTTCAACTGTCTGGTCGAGCAGCAAATTGATTCCAAGATGAAGCGCACTGCGTGGCGGGCGACCGCTCGGGGGGAGCTCAGCCGGGTTCAGACCTTGAGTTTTTCGGCGCTCCTATGTGGTATTGGCATGGCAATTTTGTGGTTTTTGGTCAATCCGCTGACGATGTGGCTGACCTTCGCGACCTTCATTGGCTATGCGGTGATTTACACCGTTATCCTGAAGCCGATGACGCCGCAGAACATCGTCATCGGCGGGGCTTCGGGTGCGATGCCGCCGGTCTTGGGTTGGGCTGCGTTGCGCGGTGATGTCGGGCCCGAGGCCATGCTTTTGTGCCTGATCATTTTCTTGTGGACGCCGCCGCATTTCTGGGCCTTGGCGCTGTACCGGACCGAGGAATACCGCAAGGCGGGTCTGCCAATGTTGCCGGTCACGCATGGTGCCCAGTACACCCGCTTGCAGATATTTTTGTATACCTGGATCTTGTTGGCTGCAACTTTGTTGCCATTTTTGACTGGCATGAGCGGCTGGATCTATTTGGTCAGCGCGGTGCTGCTTGGCCTGGGCTTTTGTGCCTATGCCTGGAAGCTCTGGCTTGAGTATTCGGATGAGTTGGCGCGCGCCACTTTCCGGTTTTCCATTCTGCATTTGTCGCTGTTGTTTGCGGCCCTGCTGATCGATCACTATTTGCTGCCTTGGACGACCTGAACAATGAAAAATCTACCTGGATTGAAGCGCTCGATCGCTTTGGCAGCCTTGTTGGGTCTTGGCATGACTTTGACGGCCTGCGATCAACTCGGATTGGGTGGCACGGCCAAGACCGCGTTCCAGGGTGTTGATCTGACCGGTGCCGAATACGCTCGCAGCCTCAATTTGACCGACCAAGACGGCCGCAGCCGCAGCCTGGCCGAATTCAAGGGCAAGATACCCGTGGTGTTCTTCGGTTACACGCAATGCCCCGATGTCTGTCCGACAACCCTGGCCGAATTGGCCGAGGTCAAACGATCATTGGGCGCCGACGGCGAGCGGGTGCAAGGGATCTTCGTGACGGTCGATCCGGAGCGCGATACCGCGCCTTTGCTCAAGGCCTATGTGGCCAGCTTTGACCCCAGTTTCGTCGCCTTGCGTGGCAGCGACGAGCAGACCAAGGCGGTGGCCAAGGAGTTCAAGATTTACTTTGCCAAGGTGGCGGGCAAGACGCCCGAGAGCTACACCATGGACCATACGGCCGCCAGTTTCATCTTCGACGGTCAGGGCCGGGTGCGGGTGTTCTCACGCTATGGCTCGGGCGCGCCGGCCTTGGCCAACGACATCAAGCTGCTGTTGGCGGAGAAGAGTTAAGGCCAGCCCCAGCCTGCTGCACCAAAACAAAGAAGCCCCAGGCTGCGAAGCTCTGGGGCTTTTTTCAAAGTGGTCAGATGCAAATCAGGCCGGCGTCAGGGCCTTGCGCATTTTCTTCATTGCAGCCACCTCGATCTGGCGAATTCGCTCCGCGCTGACGCCATATTCGGCCGCCAGTTCGTGCAAGGTCATGCCGCCGCTATTGTCGTCATTGACGTTCAACCAGCGCTCCTGCACGATGCGCCGACTGCGCTCATCCAGCGCCTCCAGCGCCTGGTTAATGCCGTCGCTGGCCAAGGAATTGCGGGCCTGTGTTTCCAGCACCCGAGTTGGTTCCTGGCTTTCGTCGGCCAGATAGGCGATGGGTGCATAGCTTTCGCCGCCATCGCCATGATCGTCGGTCTGCGGCTCTAGCGCGACATCGCCACCCGACATCCGGGTTTCCATCTCCAGCACTTCTTCGCGCTTCACGTTGAGCGTTGTCGCTACGTGATCCAGTTGCGCTTCGGTCAAGCTGTTGCGGTGGCTCATATCGTCCGACTGGTCTTCCTTCATGCTGTGCTTCATCGAGCGCAGATTGAAGAACAGTTTGCGCTGGGCCTTGGTGGTGGCGACCTTCACCATGCGCCAGTTGCGCAACACATATTCGTGAATTTCGGCCTTGATCCAGTGCATCGCATAGCTGACCAGGCGAACGCCCTGATCCGGGTCATAACGCTTGACCGCTTTCATCAGGCCAACATTGCCTTCTTGGATCAAATCACCTTGCGGCAGGCCGTAGCCCATGTACTGGCGCGAAATCGAGACCACCAAGCGCAAATGGGATAGCACCAATTTCCCGGCAGCCTCCACGTCGCCGCTGTCGCGCAGGCGCCGAGCGGCTGCGCCTTCTTCTTCGGCGGTCAGCAGGGGCAGGCGGTTGATGGCGGAGATGTAAGCATCCAGATTGCCCAAAGAGGGCACCAGCGACCAAGGGTCACGTACCGTCAAAGCAGAGGGGGTAGACATCGTCATCTTCTTTCGCAAAGCAAACCTTTTCAGGTCGACAAATACAATGTTAGCACTCCCTCAAGAGGAGTGCCAAAAGTTCGGGGTTTCTAAAATATCCCCACGTAAAAGCGGGGCTGCAGCGAGGGTGCTTACTAACTTTTCGGAAATTTAGCGGATCTTCAATCCATCAAGCCGAAGTCGGGGCTGGCCACCATGGCTTCGATATCGAGCAGGATCAGCATGCGTTCGCCGATCTTTCCAAGCCCGGTGATGAAGCGCGCATCAAGGGCCGCAGCCACCTCTGGCCTGGCCTTGATCTGGTCGCTGTTGAGCTCCAGCACGTCAGACACCGCATCCACCACAATGCCCACCACGCGCTGGCAAACGTTCAAGACGATCACCACGGTGAAGGCGTTGTATTCGCCGCTTTGACCCAGGCGCAATCGCAGGTCAACGATGGGCACGATTACCCCGCGCAAATTGACCACCCCCTTGACGAAATTGGGCGCATTGGCGACCCGCGTCGGTGGCTCATAGGAGCGAATCTCTTGCACCCGGAGGATGTCCAGCCCGTATTCCTCGGTGCTCACATGAAAGGTCAGGAATTGTTTTGATCCCGGCCGCGCCTGATCCGACGAGTAAGTGGCGTTGGAGCCGGAAGATGAAACCAGTGCGGTAGTGCTCATGGATTGGACGGGCTAGCAAAGCGTTGCGGGAAGGCCTAGAGATTGAAATTGTGCCGAAATCCATTTTGCGCCGATCCGGGCGATCCAGTCATTGAATCAGGCCCGGTATGGCGTCTCTTTCGGGTAATGCGCAAAAAAAAGCCCCGGTGACCGGGGCGTGGAATCAGGAGCTGAACAAGAAGTTCAACACGTCGCCATCCTTGACCACATATTCCTTGCCTTCGGCGCGCATCTTGCCGGCGTCCTTGGCACCTTGTTCACCCTTGTAGGTGATGAAGTCTTCATAGGCAATGGTCTGGGCACGGATATAGCCGCGCTCGAAATCGGTGTGAATCACACCGGCGGCCTGCGGGCCGGTATCGCCCTTGTGGATGGTCCAGGCGCGCACTTCCTTGACGCCGGCGGTGAAGTAGGTCTGCAGGCCCAGGAGGTTGTAGCCGGCGCGAATCAAGCGGTTCAGGCCCGGCTCATCCTGGCCCATTTCGGCCAGGAACATGGCCCGGTCCTCATCCGACATTTCGGACAACTCGGCCTCGGTCTTGGCGCAAATCGCCACCACCGGAGCGCTCTGGGCCGTCGCGTATTCGGTCAGGCGATCCAGGAAGGGGTTGTTCTCGAAACCGTCTTCGGCCACGTTGGCGACAAACATCGCAGGCTTGGCCGTGATCAGGCATAGCGGCTTGAGCAGCACCAGCTCTTCCTTGCTGAAGTCAATGCCGCGCACCGGTTTGGCTTCGTTCAGCGCGGCTTCGCATTTCTCCAAGACCTTGACCAAGGCAATGGCGTCCTTGTCGCCGGCCCGCGCCACCTTGTTGTAGCGGTGCAAGCTTTTCTCGACCGTGCCCATATCGGCCAGGCAGAGTTCGGTTTGAATCACCTCGATGTCGGAGATCGGATCGACCTTGCCGCTGACGTGAATCACATTGCCGTCTTCAAAACAGCGCACCACGTTGACGATGGCGTCGGTCTCGCGGATGTGGGAGAGGAATTTGTTGCCCAGGCCTTCACCCTTGGAGGCGCCGGCCACCAGGCCGGCGATGTCCACAAACTCGACCACGGCGGGCAGCACGCGCTCGGGGTGGACGATCTCGGCCAGGGCGGCGAGGCGCTTGTCGGGCAACTCGACCACGCCCACATTCGGCTCAATCGTGCAGAAGGGGTAGTTCTCGGCGGCGATGCCGGCCTTGGTCAGCGCATTGAAAAGGGTGGACTTGCCAACGTTGGGCAGGCCCACGATGCCGCATTTGAGGCTCATGGAAGGCTTTCTGGGTGTGGTGCGGGAGACGCAAAGGCGGGATTTTAGTCGCTCCTGCGCAAAGTCCCGATCTGGAGGCCATCGGCGGCTTGCCTACAATGGCCGGATGCATAGATATGAGGTCTTGGTTCGTGGTTCGGGATGTGTCGGGCGCAGCTTGGCGCTGGCCCTGGGGGCGCAGGGTATGCGCGTCGCCTTGCTGGGCAGCGCCGACGTCAGCCCTGCCCAGCGCGAAGATGTGCGCAGCTATGCCTTGAACGCAGCCTCGGTACGCTTGTTGCGCGAACTCAAGGTTTGGGATTCATTGCCCGCCGATGCCATCAGCCCGGTCTACGACATCAAGGTCAGCGGTGATCAAGCCGGCGCCTTGCTGGAATTTTCAGCCTGGCAGCAGGGCGTGTCCGAGTTGGCTTTTATCGTCGACGCCGGCGCGCTGGAGCAGCAACTCGCCACGGCCTTGCGTTTTTCTCCCCATGTGCAAATCGTTGACACGCCGGTGCTGGCCGATTTGACGGCGCTGTGTGAGGGTCGCGACTCGTTGCAGCGTGCCGAATTGGGCGTGCGTTTCGAGTCCCATGCTTATGGCCAGCGCGCGATTGCTGCGCGCTTGGTCACCGATCGCGCCCATCAAGGCGTCGCCCGCCAATGGTTCAGGTCGCCGGATGTGCTGGCATTGCTGCCGATCGATGCGCCCAATGCCGGTGCGTCGTATGGTTTGGTGTGGTCTTTGCCCGAGCAGCAAGCGCTTGATCTGCTGGCAGCGCCCGTGGCCGAGTTTGAAGCGGCGCTCAACGCCGCCAGTGGTGGCGAGGCTGGTTCGCTGAGTCTGGCAAGTGGGCGTTCGGCTTGGCCGCTCGCCTTGGCGCGGGCCGAGCCCGTGCAAGGGCCGGGTTGGGTGCTCTTGGGTGACGCGGCCCATTTGGTGCATCCCTTGGCGGGTCAAGGCCTTAATCTGGGCTTGGCCGATGTGGCCGCCTTGGTTGGGGTGCTGGCCGCCAAAGAAGCCTGGCGCTCGGCCGGCGATGAGCGCCTCTTGCGCCGCTTCGCGCGTGCAAGGATGGCGCCCAATTGGGCCATGGGCGAGTTGACCGATGTGCTTTTGAAAGTTTTTGCCAGTGAGGCGATGCCTGTGCGTGAGTTGCGCAACAAGGGCTTGAGCGCACTGAACTCTGTTCCCCCCTTGAAGCGTTGGCTGACGACGCGAGCCTTGGGTCTTTGATATTTTTGCTTGGTTCTGAACCTATGAAGAAGTTGACATCGATGACAGTTGCTGGTGCTCTACTGCTGGCCTTGCCCCTGTTGGCGCAGGCGAATGAGGCGGTGATTCGCAAAAGCCTGGCCGAGCGCTTGGCCGGCCTGCCCAAGGTCGAGGAAGTCAGGCCCAGCCCGATGCCCGGGCTGTGGGAGATCCGCATCGGCAACGAAATTCGCTACACCGATGCGACCGGCAGTTATTTGATCGAAGGTGAGTTGATCGATCTGCGCACCCGCAAAAACCTGACCGAGGAGCGCGTCACCAAGCTGCAAACGGTCGACTTTGCCAACCTGCCTTTCAAAGACGCGGTGGTATGGAAAACCGGCGACGGCAAGCGCCGCATCGCGATTTTCTCCGACCCGAACTGCGGCTATTGCAAGCGCTTCGAACGCTCTTTGCAAGACGTCAAAGACTTGACCGTCTACACCTTCATGATTCCGATTCTGGGTGGCGACTCACCAGAGAAGGCGCGCGCGGTCTGGTGCGCCAAGGACTCCACAGCCACTTGGCGCGCCTGGATGCTGGACGGCAAGGCGCCGGCCAAGCCTGTGGGCGCCTGTGATGACGGCGCGATCGAACGCAATCTCGCTTTGTCCAAGCGCAGTCATGTCAGCGGTACGCCGGCGATCATCTTTGAAGACGGCAGCCGTGCGCCTGGTGCCTTGAGCGCCGAACAATTGGAAAAGCGCCTGCAGAGCATCGGCAAGTCCTAAGGCCGAAACTCGGCGGGGCCGAGCTCTGATGCGTACTTTCAGCCGACGTTTTTTCAGCCGGCAGCACCTCGACTTGGGGCTTTGGCCTCACTATTTTCAGCTCCGGAACTCGCAGCATGCCCGTCGCCGCTAACACTCTTGCACCGCTGCCACTCAACCCGATGGCCGTCAAGCTTGCCTATCTCGGGCTGGTCCCCTTTGCGCTGGGGGCTGCCTTGGTCTGGCTCTTGGGCGGCTACAGCCCGGAGGCCTATTTCCATGTCACCCAGGCGATGTCGGCTTTCGCGGCGGTGACGATCTCCTTCTTGGGTGGCATCCACTGGGGGCTGGCTTTTCGGCAGTCGGCGCCACAAGCACAGCCCTTTGTCTGGGGGGTTGTGCCTTCGCTGGTGGCCATCGTGGCGGTGCTGATGCCGCCGTCCTCGGGCTTTGTTCTGCATGGTGTGATGCTGGTGCTGTGTTATCTGGTGGATAGGCGCCACTACCCGGCTTTGGGTGCGGCGGCCTGGTTGACGCTGCGCTTTCGGCTCAGCTCGGTGGCGGCCCTGTGCTGCTTTTTGGCTGCGGCCGGGAGCTGAGATTCGCGATGACAAGCATTCACTATCTGATCGAGCTTGCCGACCCCAAGACCCATGTCTTCAAGGTCACATTGACAATTGCCGCACCCGCAGACTTGCAGCGGGTCAGCCTGCCGGCATGGATCCCCGGCAGCTACCTTGTGCGTGAGTTTGCCCGCCACCTGAGCGGGCTCACGGTGACTCAGGCCGGCCAGCCGCTTGCGCTTGAACAGCTGGACAAGGCCAATTGGCAGCTTCGCTGCAACGCAGCGGAACCCTTGCTGTTGAGCTATCGGGTCTACGCCTTTGACAGCTCTGTGCGCGCAGCGTTTTTGGATGCCGACCGTGGCTTCTTCAATGGCACCGGCCTGTGTCTGAAGGTGCATGGCTGTGAGCATGAAAGCCATGCGATCGCGTTCGGCCCCCTGCCCGAGGGCTGGCAGGTCGCCACCGCGATGACGCAGACGCCCGACGGTCGCTATCAAGCCGCAGATTACGACGAACTGGTGGATCATCCCTTCGAGCTGGGGCGGTTCTGGCAGGGTCAATTTCAGGCCGGCGGAGTCGCCCACAAGCTGGTCGTTAGCGGGGCCTTGCCGGCCTTTGATGCCGAACGTTTGCTGGTCGACTCGCAGCGCATTTGCGAGGCGCAATTGGCCTTCTGGCATGGGCCTGAGGCCAAGCGTCACAGCCCCTTGCCTTTTGGCAGTTACACCTTCTTTTTGAACGCGGTTGAAGACGCTTACGGAGGCCTCGAACATCGGGCCAGCACCGCATTGATTGCGCCTCGGCGTGACTTGCCGCGTGTCGGTCAAACGGAAGTCAGTGATGGCTATGTGCGCTTGCTGGGCTTGATCAGCCACGAGTATTTTCACAGCTGGAATGTGAAACGCCTCAAGCCGAATACTTTTGCCGAGCTGGACTATGCGCAGGAGAACTACACCGAGCTGTTGTGGTTCTTTGAGGGCTTTACGTCCTATTACGACGAACTGATGCTGGTGCGCTGCGGTCTGATCGACGAGGCGCGCTATCTGAAACTGCTGGCCGCCAACTTCAACGGGGTGTTGGCCACGCCGGGACGCAAGGTGCAGAGCCTGGCTCAGTCCAGCTTCGACACCTGGATCAAGTATTACCGGCCGGATGAAAACTCACCCAACAGCACGATCAGCTATTACGGCAAGGGTGCCTTGGTGGCGCTGGCGTTGGACTTGAGCTTGCGCAGCGCCGACACGGCACCAAGCAGTCTTGATGAGTTGATGCGCGCGCTTTGGCAGCGCAGTCATGCGGGTTTGACTACCGGCGCATGTGGCGCCATTGGCGAAGCGGACATATTGGCCGTGATCACCGAGCTGGGGGGCAGCGCCTTGGCCGAACGGTTCGAGCAATGGGTGCATGGCACCGACGATCTGCCGCTGCCGGCCTTGTTCGAGCGAATCGCGGTGCAGCTGCGCAGCGACAAGTCGACGCTCGCGCAACGCCTGGGCCTGCGTGTGAACGAGTCGGGGGCGGGCGCCGGTGCCAGCCTGTCCGTCAAGCAGGTGCTTGTCGGTTCGGCTGCGTTGGCCGGTGGCTTGTGTGCCGGGGATGAAATCTTGGGCTGCAATGGCTGGCGTATCCGTCGCCTTGAGGATGCCGCGCTGACCCTGTCGGGCACGATGGAGTTGAGTTTCCTGGTTTCGCGCGATCAGCGCCTATTGACCTTGGCGACGCAGTTGCCGGCGTCCGGGCTGGCTTCGTCCACCAATGCCGACAGTTGCGAGCCGGTGTTGTTCAGTCTCGCCGAGAAGGCGCCGGTGCGCGCCGCTAGTCTGCGCAAGGCATGGCTGGGCGGCTGACGGTAAAGCCTGCGACCACGGCAAGAAGACGAGCGTGGTGGCTTGCCTTGTTGCTGCTGCCGGTGCTGCTGGCGCACCTATGGCTGGGTGAGGCTGTTCATAGGCTGCGCCTGAGTTGGGACGAGGCCGTTGCGCCTATGCCCAAACGCTTGGTGGTGGCCTATGTCCGGGAGTTGAAGGCGGCCGTGCCTGCTATTCGCCCGGCTGCGCCGACCGCCAAACCCAAATCCAGGCCCAAGCTTCAGCCTGCAGCGCCGCAGCCAATGCCTTCGCCAGAGTCGCCTGTGCCGGAACCGCCCGAGGCCGCCAGCGATGCCGAGCCAACCACGCCGGAGCCCGCCGCTTCGGCGCCGGAACCTGGCCCGCAGCCAGGCGAGGGTAGCGAGCCCAAGCCGCCCGCCTTGGCCGCCAGCGAACCTGCCTCTGAAGAGGCGGAGCCCGGCCCGGAATGGCCGCTCTCCACCCTGCTGCGCTACCGCTTGAGCGGCAATTACCGTGGCGAGGTGCACGGTAACGCGCAAGTCGAGTGGATACGGCAAGGTCAGCACTACCAGATGCATCTGGATGTGGCGATAGGTCCCAGTTTCGCCCCGCTGATTTCACGCCGCATGAGCAGCGACGGGCGGCTGACGCCGGCCGGCGTCAACCCGCTGCGCTATGACGAAGACACACGGGTGATGTTTGCCCAGAGGCGGCGTTCGACGCTGCTGTTTCACGGTGACAGCGTGACCATGCCCAATGGCAACCGAGAGCCGGTGCCGGCCGGCGTGCAGGATGCGTCCAGCCAATTCGTGCAGCTGACCTGGCTGTTCTTGACCGGCCGTGAGCCGCTGAAGGCGGGCCATGTGATCGACATCCCGCTGGTATTGCCCAAGCGTCAATACCTGTGGCGCTACGAGGTGCTGGGCGAAGAGGAGCTGCAAACGCCGATGGGCCCGCTGGCGACCTGGCATTTGAAGCCCTCGAAGGCGGCCGGAGGTGGCGACTTGACCGCCGAGGTCTGGATAGCGCCTTCGCTGCAATACCTGCCCGTGCGGCTGCGCATTCGGCAAGACGAGCAGACCTTTATCGATCTGATGTTGAACTCAGCGCCCAGGCAGGCCGCACCCTGAGGCCGCTGGCTCTATAGTGGCGGCCAAGCAATTCACAGGAGAACTCCAATGAGCTACGAATGCATCATTGCCGAAGTACGCGGCGACGGCGAACGCAAGACCGGCTTGATCACGCTGAACCGGCCCAAGCAGCTGAACGCGCTGAATGACCAATTGATGGATGAAATGGGCCAAGCCTTGCTGGCCTTTGACGCCGATGACAGCATCGGTTGCATCGTCTTGACCGGCTCCGAGCGCGCCTTCGCGGCCGGCGCGGACATCCCGACGATGGCGCCGCACACCTTCATCAGCGCTTTCAAAAGCGGCCTGATCTCGAAGAACTGGGAAACCATTCTGCTGATCCGCAAGCCGGTGATCGCGGCGGTGGCGGGCTTTGCGCTCGGCGGCGGTTGTGAGCTGGCGATGATGTGTGACTTCATCATCGCCGCCGACACGGCCAAGTTCGGCCAGCCCGAGATCAAGCTGGGCATCATCCCTGGCGCCGGAGGCACGCAGCGCCTGCCGCGCGCGGTGGGCAAGAGCCGGGCGATGGACATGCTTTTGACCGCCCGCATGATGGACGCGGCCGAGGCCTCGACGGCAGGCCTGGTGTCGCGTGTGGTGCCGGCCGAGAAGTTGATGGAAGAAGCGCTGACTGCCGCCGAGACCATCAATGGCTTCAGCGGACCCTCGGTGATGCTGATCAAGGAACTCGTTAACCTGGCCTACCAAGGGCCGTTGAAGGACGGCGTGGCGGTCGAGAGGCGCTACTTCCATGCGCTATTCGGTACCGATGATCAGCGCGAGGGCATGGACGCCTTCATCAACAAGCGCAAGCCGGGGTTTACGCAGAGCTGAACAAAAAAAGCGGCCATCGAAAAATCGGGCCGCCTTCGCTTTGTTTACGCTTCTCGGCGCAGCGCCGGGAACAGAATCACATCGCGGATCGATGGGCTGTCGGTGATCAACATCATCAGCCGGTCGATGCCGATGCCGCAGCCGCCGGCCGGTGGCATGCCGTATTCCAGCGCGCGGATGAAGTCGGCATCGAAGAACATCGCCTCTTCGTCGCCGGCATCCTTGTTCGAGACCTGCGCATGGAAGCGCGCCGCCTGGTCCTCGGCGTCGTTGAGCTCGGAGAAGCCGTTCGCGTATTCGCGGCCGGTGATGAAGAGCTCGAAGCGGTCGGTGATCTTGGGGTTGGCGTCCGAGGCGCGCGCCAGCGGCGACACCTCGACGGGGTAGTCGATGATGAAGGTCGGGTGCCAGAGCTTTTCTTCCACCACCGCCTCGAACATGCCGAATTGCAGCTCGGGCAGATTCCAGTGCTTGGGCGCGGCTTCGCCCAAGGCGGCCAGGCGCTCGCGCAGAACCAGCGCGTTATCGGCTTCGTCCGGCGTCAAGCCGGCATGCTCAACCAGCGAGTTGCGCACCGACAGGCGGGCAAAAGGCTTGTCCAGATCAACCGGCTTGCCGGCATAGTGAATAGCCGCCGAGCCGGTGGCCGCGCGGGCAGCGTGGCGCAAGACCTCTTCGGTGAAGTCCATCAGCTCATGGTGGGTCCAGTAGGCCGCGTAAAACTCCATCATCGTGAATTCGGGGTTATGCCGAACCGAGATGCCTTCGTTACGGAAGTTGCGGTTGATCTCGAACACGCGCTCGAAGCCACCGACCAGCAATCGCTTCAGATACAGCTCGGGCGCGATGCGCAGGAACATTTCCTGATCGAGCGCGTTGTGATGCGTGATGAAGGGCTTGGCGTTGGCGCCACCGGGGATCGGGTGCAGCATCGGCGTCTCGACTTCCAGGAAGTCATGCTCGACCATATAGCTGCGGATCGAGGACACCGCCTTGGAGCGGGCCACAAAGCGGGCGCGTGCGGCTTCGTCGGTGATCAGGTCGACATAGCGCTGGCGGTACTTTTGCTCCTGGTCGACCATGCCGTGGAACTTGTCCGGCAGCGGCCGCAAGCTCTTGGTCAGCAGGCGCAGATTGGTCACGCGCACCGACAACTCGCCGGTCTTGGTGCGGAACAGCGTGCCCTCGGCGCCGAGGATGTCGCCCAGATCCAGATGCTTGAAGGCGGCGTAGTTTTCTTCGCCGATGCCGTCCTTGGTGATGAAGAGCTGCAGGCGGCCGGTGGCGTCTTGCAGCGTTCCAAAACTCGCCTTGCCCATCACCCGCTTGAGCATCAAACGGCCCGCGACCGACACCGCCACGGCTTGCGGTTCCAGCTCTTCGTTCTCCAGATTGCCATAGCGCTGGCTCAAGGGCAGCGCGCGGTGCTGGGGTTTGAAGTCGTTCGGAAAGGGGACCGGATTGACGGCACGCAGCGCGGCGAGCTTCTCGCGGCGCTCGGTGATGAGTTGGTTCTCGTCGATGGCGACGGGACTGTGGTGCGGGGCGGCGGGGGTGTGCTGGGTCATCTGGAGGGCGTCAACTGATTGAATTTGCCGCGATTTTAGACGGGCCGCTGGCTTGCCCCCCGTAGAATCTGGCGCTTCTCTCTTTTTGGCCTGCCATGAGCCCCAGTTTGCCCATCGTCGATCGCGCTATCCGTTTCGCCTTGGTGGGCTGTGGGCGTATTTCGAAAAACCATATCGAAGCGATCAAAGCACATGGCGCCGATGCCGAGTTGGTGGCGGTCTGCGACACCAAAGCCGAGGCCTTGGCGGCAGCGGTGGCTTTGAGCGGCGCGGCGGGTTTCCCCTCGCTGGAGGCGCTGCTGGCGGGCAGCGATGCCGACATCGTTGTGCTCGCCACACCCAGCGGCCTGCACCCACAGCAAGCGCAGCTGGTGGCCGCTAGCGGCCGCCATGTGCTGAGCGAAAAGCCGATGGCGACCAAGCTCGACGAAGGCATTGCGATGGTGCAGGCCTGCCGCGACGCCGGTGTGAAGCTCTTCGTGGTCAAGCAAAATCGGCTCAACGCGACGGTGCAAAAGGTGCGCGAGGCGATCCAGCAAGGCCGCTTCGGGCGCATTTTCCTGAGCACCGTCAATGTGTTCTGGACCAGGCCGCAGTCCTATTACGACGCCTCGCCCTGGCGCGGCCGCTGGGATCTGGACGGCGGCGCCTTCATGAATCAGGCCAGCCACTATGTCGATCTGCTCGACTGGTTAATTGGCCCGGTCGACAGCGTGCATGCCTATACCGCCACGCTGGACCGCGACATCGAGGCCGAGGATACCGGCGTGATGAGCGTGCGCCTGCGCCACGGCGGCCTGGCCTCGATCAATGTGACGATGCTGACCTATCCGCAGAACCTGGAAGGCTCGATCACCATCCTGGGCGAAAAAGGCACGGTCAAGATCGGCGGCACGGCGGTCAACAAGATCGAGCATTGGCAATTCGCCGACGAGCGGCCCGAAGATGCTTTGGTGCTGAGCGCTAACTACGAATCCACCAGCGTCTATGGCTTTGGCCATCCGCTTTACTACGATAACGTCATCAAGACGCTGCGCGGCGAGGCCAACGCACAGGTGGACGGTTATGAGGGTCTGCGCTCGCTGGAGATTCTGATCGCCGCCTATCGCAGCGCTCGCGACGGCCAGCGCGTCGGCCTACCCTTGGTGTTCTGATGATGAGCTATTGGCAGCATGAATCAGCCATCGTCGACGCGGGCGCTCAACTCGGCGAAGGCACAAAGGTCTGGCATTTCGCCCATATCAGCGCCGGTGCGCGCATTGGCGAGCGCTGCGCGCTGGGGCAGGGCGTCTATGTCGGCAACGACGTGTTGATTGGCAACAACGTGCGTGTGCAGAACAATGTCTCGGTCTATGACGCGGTGACGCTGGAGGACGATGTTTTTTGCGGCCCCAGCATGGTGTTCACCAATGTCTACAACCCGCGCGCGGCCGTGGCGCGCAAGAACGAATACCGCCGCACCTTGGTGAAACAGGGCGCGACGCTGGGTGCCAACTGCACCATCGTCTGTGGTCACGAGATTGGTCGTTATGCCTTCGTTGGCGCCGGCGCGGTGGTGCAAAAGGATCTGCCTGATTTCGCGCTGGTGGTCGGTGTGCCGGCCAAGCGCATCGGCTGGATGAGCCGTTTCGGCGAGAAGTTGTCTTTCGACGCCAGGGGCTTCGCCCAATGCCCGCATACCGGCGACCGTTATGAACTCCAGGGCGAGGTCTGTCGCCTCGTCGAAGAAGGAAACCTGTCTTGAGCGCATTGCCCTTTATCGACCTGAAGTCGCAGTACGCGGCCCTCAAGCCGCGTATCGATGCGCGCATACAGGCGGTGCTCGATCATGGCCAATACATCATGGGGCCCGAGGTCAAGGAGTTGGAATCGGCGCTGGCCGCCTATACCAGCGCCAAGCATTGCATCACCGTGTCCAGCGGCACCGAGGCGCTGTTGATCGCCTTGATGGCGCTCGATTTGAAGCCGGGGGACGAGGTCATCACCACGCCCTTCACCTTTGCCGCCACCGCCGAAGTCATTGTCTTGCTGGGCGGCGTGCCGGTGTTTGTCGACATCGAGCCCGATACCTGCAATATCGATACGGGCCTGATCGAGGCGGCCATAACGGCAAAAACACGCGCCATCATGCCGGTCAGCCTGTACGGGCAGGTCTGCGATATGGATGAGATCAACGCGATTGCGGCCCGTCGCGGCAATTTGCCCGTGATCGAGGACGCCGCGCAGAGTTTCGGGGCGACATACAAGGGCCGCAAGAGTTGTGCTCTCAGCACCTTCGGCGCCACCAGCTTTTTCCCCAGCAAGCCCTTGGGCTGCTATGGCGATGGCGGCGCACTGTTCACCGATGACGATGCGCTCGCGCAGGCCGCCCGCGAAATCCGCGTGCATGGCCAGAGCCAGCGCTACACCCATACCCGCTTGGGGGTGGGCGGCCGTATGGACACGCTGCAATGCGCGATCGTGCTGGCCAAGCTGGAGCGTTTCGAGTGGGAAATCGAGCGGCGGCTGGCGCTGGGAGCGCGCTACCAAGCGCTCATGCAGGGCTTGCCTGTGCAGCTGCTGGGCCTGCGCGCGGACCGAGATTGCGTCTGGGCCCAGTTCACCTTGCAGGTTGAAAGTCGCGAAGCCGTGCAACAAGCGCTCAATGCCGCCGGCATCCCGACCGCGATCCATTATCCGAAGCCGCTGCACCAGCAGCCGGCCTATGTGCAATATGGGCGGGGCAAGAGCTTCCCGAATGCCGAGCGCGCCGCGCAGCGCGTGATGAGCTTGCCCATGAGCCCCGACCTGAGCGAGGCGCAGCAGGCCAAGGTGCTTGCCGAGCTGGTTCGCGCTTTGCAGGTTTGAGCCAAGCCTGCCATGAGCCCGCCATGAGCCGGGGCCTGCTGCGGGCGACGCTGACCCTGCTGGCCGGCGGTGCGCTGGCGCAACTATTGCCCTTGCTGCTGGGGCCCTGGTTGACGCGCATCTACTCGCCGACCGAATTCGGCCAGTTCTCTTTTCTATGGGCCTTGGCCAGCAATGTGGCCGTGGTGGCCTGTGCTCGTTACGAATTCGCGCTGCCGATGGAGACCGATGCGGCTCGGGCGGCGGTGCTGATGGCGCTATGTGCCCGCTTGTTGTTGGCGGTCACGGCGGCATCGGCGGTGTTCGGCTTGATCTGGTGGGCGTGGCAAGACCTGGCCCTGGTTTGGCTGATGCCGCTGGTGGTGGGGAGCGCTGCCGCGACGCAATGGCTGACGATGTGGGCCACAAGCGCCCGGCGCTTTCAATGGCTGGCGCTGTCACGCGTCTTGCAATATGGCGGCGCTGCGCTGTTGCAATTGCTGTTCGGCCTGGCCGGCCTGGGCGCCCTGGGGCTGCTGCTGGGGCCGGTGCTGGCGGGTTTGGCTGCCGCGGCGCTGCTGGCCAGGCCGGCACCGCAGGGGGGCTGGGCGGGCCTGTGGCGCATACCGCGCTCGGCCATGGCCGCGATGGCGGCCAAGCACCGCGACTTCCCGCTGTTCAACACGCCGCATGCCTTTGCCGGCGCCATGCAAGACAGCCTGGCGATGTTGCTGATCGCCGCATGGACGGGTGACGCGGCGGCCGGGTTTTGGGCCTTGGCCCTGCGTTACTCGAAAGCCCCGGCCAGCCTGATCGGCGGCGCCTTGTCGCAGGTCTTGTATCCGCGCCTGGTCGCGGCGGTGAATGGCGCCGAGGCGCTGGCGCTGGTGCGGCGCACCATGGGCTTGCTCTTGCTGCTCGGGCTGGCCTTGATGCTGGCGCTGTTCGTCTGGGGGCCATGGGCTTTTGCCGCCTTGTTTGGCGAGCGCTGGCAAGAGGCGGGCGAAGTGGCGCGGGCCTTGTCACCCTATATTGCGCTGCATTTTGTGGCCTCGCCGCTGTCGGTGGCGATGATGGCTTGGGGCGCACAGGCCTGGGGCCTGCGGCTGGCCTTGGCCGGGCAGCTCTTGTTTGTGGCGGGGCTCGCCGGCGGCCTGGCTCTTGGTGGCTTGATCGGTGCAGCCTGGGGCGTGTCGGCCGCTATGCTGGGCTACTTTGTTTACTTCTTCTGGGCCTTGGCCCATTGGCAGGACTTCCCTTGTGCTGATGAACATGTTTCGGTCCCGGCTTAACCATTGGCGGCGCCGCCTGCTCTGGGCGACCGGCCTTCGCACCGTCTTTGGCGAGCGGGCGGCGGATGGGCGCGCCTTGCCCCATAGCCGTATCGCGCCGAGCACCTGCATCGAGGGCGAACGGGGCTTGAGCCTGGCCGATCATGTCTTCATTGGCCAGTTCAACTTCATTGATGCCACGGCCGGTCTGCAGATCGATGAGGGGGTGCAGATCACCAACTTCGTCAGCATCGTCACTCACAGCTCGCACCGCTCGATCAGATTGTTAGGGGGTCAATATGTCTCCCATGTCGGCGACCGGCCCGGCTTCGTCAAGGCGCCCATCCGCATCGGTGCCTATAGTTTTGTCGGGCCGCACAGCCTGATCGAGGCCGGCGCGGTGCTGGGCAAGGGTGTCGTGATCAGCGCCTACTCGCAGGTGCGCGGCGAGGTGCCTGACTTTGCCATCATGGCGGGTCAGCCGGCCCGGCAGATTGGCGATGTGCGGGCCGCCGATGCCCTGCTGCTGGCGGCGCACCCCTGGCTCGCCGTTCACTATGAAGCCTGGGCCAAGGAGTTGCCGCTGTGAATCCGTCAAGGCCTTTGAAGTTGGTCCTGATCGGCGACGGAGAAAGCCCGCATTTTCTCAAATGGGCGCGCGCGCTGGCGCAGTCGCCGGGGTTCGAGTTGTGGGCCGCTTCATCACGGGGGTTCACGCCGGAGTTTGAGGCGCTGGTGCCGGCCGCGCGACGCTATGCGATGAATACCAAGCCCGACCATGGCGGCGGCAATCTGGGTTTGTTCATGCAGTTGCCCGGCCTGGGCGCCTGGCTCAAGCGCGTCGATGCCGACTTCTTGCACGCCCATTACCTGACCTCGCATGGCACTTTGGCCTGGGCGGCGCGGCGCGGCTGGCGCCTGCGCGCGCGCATCATTGGCTCGGCCTGGGGCAGCGATATTCTGGTAACGCCGAATCTGGGTGTTGCCTATCGCTGGCTAACGACCCAAGTGCTCAGAGCCTGCGCGCTCTGCACCTCGGACTCGCAGCATATGACCGCACGCATGCAGGAGCTGGGCGCGGGCGAGGTGATGACTTTTCCCTTCGGTCTGGAAGCGATGCCCAAGGCCAATGTGCGCAAGCAGCCTTGGCTGTTTTTCGCCAATCGCGGCCTGGAGCCGATCTACCGGCCGCAACTCGTGATCGAGGCCTTTGCCGCGCTGGCCGCTCAGATCCCCGAGGCCAGCCTGGTGGTCGCCAATGATGGCTCGCTGCGTGCCGAGCTGGAGGTACTCACGCACAAGCTGGGCTTGGCCGAACGGGTGCAATTCGTCGGGCGCCTCGATACCAAGGCTCAGGCTCTGCATTACGCCCGTGCCCGTTGGTACATCAGCCTGCCGCAGAGTGATTCGGTGTCGGTGTCGGTGCTGGAGGCGATGGCCCATGCCTGTGCGCCACTCTTGTCCGATCTGCCGGCCAATCACGAACTGCTGTGCGAGGGCGCCGGGCGCGGACTGATTGTGGATGACCTGACCCTGGCCAATCTCCCCAAAATGCTTCCCGCGCGGGTCTTGGCGCTGGCCGAGCAAGCCGAGGCCGCCGGGGCGAACAATCGTGCCTGGGTCGCTCAGCATGGTCTGTTTGCGCCGGCCGTGCAGCGCTTCTTGCAAAAACTCAGACAGCTGGACATGCCGAATTGAAGATATTGCTGATCAACCATTACGCCGGCTCGCCGCAGCATGGCATGGAGTTTCGCCCCTACTACATGGCGCGCGAATGGCGGCGCGCCGGCCATCAGGTGCTGATCCTGGCGGCCTCGCATTCGCATGTGCGAAGCACGCAGCCGCAGGCCGGCGGGCAGACGATTGATGGCGTCTCCTATGTCTGGTACGGCACGCCTGCCTATGCCGGCAATGGCTTGGGGCGTGTGCGCAATATCTGGTCGTTTTGCCGTCAGGTCTGGCGCGATGCGGAGGCGCTGGCCGAGAACTTCCAACCCGATGTGGTGATTGCCTCCAGCACCTACCCGATGGACATCTGGCCGGCCCGTCGCATCGCCAAGCTGGCCAAGGCCAAGCTGGTCTACGAAGTGCATGATCTGTGGCCCTTGTCTCCGATCGAATTGAGCGGCATGTCGCCAAGGCACCCCTTCGCCATGCTGTGCCAAAAGGCCGAGAACGATGCCTACCGCGATGCCGATGCGGTGGTCTCGATGCTGCCCAAGGTGCACGAGCATATGGCCGCCCATGGGCTGGACTTGAACAAGCTGCATATCGTGCCCAATGGCATCACGTTGGATGAGTGGACGGGCCCGACGGAGGCCTTGAATGCCGATCTCGCGGCGCATCTGGCGCTGTTGCGGGCCAGCGGGCGGGTGGTGCTGGGCTATGCTGGCTCGCATGGCCTGCCGAACGCGCTGGATGTGTTGCTCGATGCGGCCAAGTTGTTGGCCGCCACGCCCGAGGGCAAGAAGATCGCCATCGTGATGGTCGGCGGCGGGCATGAGAAGGCCAGGCTGGCGGAGCGTGTGCGCAGCGAGGGCTTGAGCCAGGTGAGCCTGTTCGAGCCGATTCCCAAGGGTCAGATTCCGGCACTCTTGAATCGGTTTGATATTGCCTATATCGGCTGGCAGCGCACGCCCATCTATCGCTTCGGCATCGCGCCGAACAAGTTGATGGACTACATGATGGCCGAGCGGCCGGTGCTGCATTCGGTCGAGGCCGGCAATGACCCGGTGGCCGAAGCCGGCGCGGGGCTGACGGTGGCGCCCGAGGACGCGGCCGCGGTGGCGCAGGGCGCCTTGCAGCTGGCGGCCTTGAGTGCGCAAGCGCGCGCCGAGATGGGGCAGCGCGGGCGCGCCTTTGTGTTGGCGCATCACAGCTATCCGGTGTTGGCGGCCAAGTTTATTCAGGCTGTCGGTCAATGAAGCCAGAACAGCAGGAACTGGCCGCGATTGCCGAGCGTTATGGCCGGCGTTCTAGCGCCGCCATTGCCGACCGCTACAGCCTGCTGCGCTCGGAGGTCTGGCAGATGCTGCATGAACGCCAGCGCGCGCTGCTGCGGCTATTGGCCAAGCGCTCGGGCAGGCCCGCCGACTGGCGCTTGACCGAAGTCGGCTGTGGCGCCGGCGGCAATTTGCTGGAGATGTTGCGCATCGGCTTCCTATCCACCCATCTCAGCGGCATCGAGCTCTTGCCCGAGCGGTATGCGCAAGCGCGCGAGTTGCTGCCCGCCTCGCTTGCGCTGACGCTGGGCAATGCCGCCGACGCCGACATTGCGCCCGGCAGTCAAGACCTTGTGCTGCAATCGACGGTGTTCTCGTCGATTTTGTCGGACGAGGTGCAAGCAGCCCTGGCGGGATCGATGTGGCGCTGGCTCAAACCGGGCGGCGCCATCCTTTGGTATGACTTCATCGTCGACAATCCGCGTAACCCGGATGTGCGCGGCGTGCCGCTGGGGCGTGTGCGGGAGTTATTCCCGGGCGCTCGAATCAAATGGCAACGCGTCACGCTCGCGCCGCCCTTGGCCCGCATCGTCTGCCGCTTGCATCCAAGCGCTTATTCCCTGTTCAACAGCATTCCCTGGCTGCGCACCCATGTGCTGGCCGTGATCGAAAAACCATGAGTGATTTGCCGTTTTTACCTTTTGCCCTGCCCGAAATCGGCGAGGACGAAATCAACGAGGTGGTCGACACCTTGCGCTCCGGCTGGGTCACCACCGGGCCCAAGGCCAAGCGTTTCGAGCAGGATTTCGCCGCCTTTCTCGGCGAACCTCAAATCGAATGCATTGCCGTCAACTCAGCCACGGCCGGCCTGCATCTGGCGCTGGAAGCCTGCGGCATCGGCCCCGGCGATGAAGTCATCACGACCACCCACACCTTCACCGCCACCGCCGAGGTGGTGCGTTACCTCGGCGCCGATGTAGTCTTGGTCGACATCGACCCGGCCACCCTCAATATCGACCCGAAGCTGGTTGAAGCCGCGATCACGCCGCGCACCAAATGCATCATCCCGGTCCATTACGCCGGCCTGGCGGTGGACATGATTGCCATCCTCGACATCGCCCGCAAGCATGGCCTGCGCGTGGTGGAGGACGCAGCCCACGCTTTGCCGACGACGCTGGAGCGCGAGCTGATCGGCACTATGGGCAGCGATGCGACGGTGTTCAGCTTCTATGCCAACAAGACCATGACCACCGGCGAGGGCGGCATGCTGGTGACGCGCAATGCCGAGCTGGCCAAGCGCGCGCGGGTGATGCGATTGCACGGTATGAGTCGTGACGCCTTTGACCGCTTTACGTCCAAGGTGCCGAGCTGGTATTACGAGATCGTGGCACCGGGCTTTAAATACAACCTGACCGATATTGCGGCGGCGATGGGGATTCATCAGCTGCGTCGGGTGCGGGCATTTCAAGCTAGGCGCGCCGAATTGGCCCAACGCTATTTGGAAGTTCTGGCCGAACTGCCTGTAGTCTTGCCTCCGCAGGCTCCGGAAGGCGATATGCATTCCTGGCATTTGTTTGTCATCCAGCTCAAGGATAGCGCCGGCCTGGGTCGTGATGCTTTTGTGCAGAAGCTCTATGAGGCGGGGATAGGGTGCAGCGTGCATTACGTTCCCCTACATTTGCACCCCTATTGGCGCGACCGCTATCAGCTGCGCGTGGAACAGTTCCCGCATAGCCAATATGCGTTTGAACGCATGGTCAGCCTGCCAATCTATTCCTTGATGACCGTCGCCGATGTCGACCGGGTGGCTGCGGCGATACGAAGGGCTCTGGGTTTTTCGCAGTGACGCCATGTTGAAGCGTTGTTTCGATATTTGCTTGGCGATTGTTGGGCTCTTGCTGCTCGCCCCCTTGTTCGTGTTGATTGCCCTCAGCATCAAGCTAGATTCGCCCGGCCCGGTATTTTTCCGGCAGCAGCGGGTCGGGCGCTATGGCAAGCTGTTTGACATCTACAAGTTCAGAACCATGACGGTTGCCGCCCCAAGCGCTGCTGGTTTGCAACTCACGGTGGCAGGCGATGCCCGCATCACGACCGTGGGTGCCTTTTTGCGACGGAGCAAGCTTGACGAGTTGGCCCAGTTGTTCGACGTGCTGCGCGGCACCATGAGCTTTGTGGGGCCGAGGCCGGAGGTGCCTCGCTACGTTGAGCACTACCCACCGCAATGGCGCGACCGCTTGCTCAGCGTTAGGCCCGGCATCACGGACTTCGCCTCGGTACGATACCGAGATGAAAGTGACTTGCTGGCGCAAACAAGTGATCCGGAGCGGGAATACATTGAAACGATATTGCCAATCAAGCTGCAATATGCGTTGCGCTATGTGGACGCCCCAAGTTTGAGCACCGATTTGCGGGTCATAGGTTTAACGTTACGCACGGTTTTTGTACCGAACTTGTCCATGCCGAGGAGTTTCGATTTCATGAACAACCCCAAACTGTGGGCCTGGCTGGATCAGGCGATGTCGGCCTTACGGCCCAGCAATCGACGCGTGGCGGTTTTGGTTGACGCCCTGCTGATCTTGGCCTGCTGGCATATCACTTACCTGTTCCGTTTGGGTTTCGAGCGCTGGCAACCCGGCCGCCCTTGGTATGACGACTATGTGTCCTTCGGGGTGGTGGTGGTCTACCTGCTTTGCATGCTGTTTGCGGGCGTGCCCCGCAGCCCTTGGCGATTCTTTGCCTTTGATGATTTCAGGAGAATCGTTGTGGCCAGCCTGGCTGCGGGCTTGATCAGTGCAGTCGCTATCTTGCTGGCCCAGTTGGTCGGGGTTTGGCGGGCAGTTCTGGTGCTCCACCCCTTCTTTTGTATTTTTGCGCTCGCGGGCACGCGCATGGTCTATCGCTTGGTTTGGGAGCAAGCGCGGGCCCGGACGAGCGGTGAATCCTATGAGCCGCGGCGCGCCATCGTGCTTGGTGCAGGTTATGCCGCCAGGCGACTGATGACATCGCTTCATGGGCACGATGGCTGGACGGTATTGGCTCTGTTGGATGACGACCCGGCCAAGCAGGAGTTGAGAATCGCTGGCGTCAGGGTGCAGGGGAAATTGCCCGACTTGTGCCTCCCGCACATTCTGGCTGGCGCAACCCATGTCATCTTGGCCATGCCTGGGCTCGGGGCTGAGCAGCGGGAGGGGCTGGTCTTGATGGCAAGGCAGACGGGCTTGATCGTGATGACGGTGTCGGCGCAGATGGGCTTGAGCGAGGAGACGAATGATGCTGCGCAGCAAAAATTCGAAGATGGATCAGCAGATCAAAGGGGCGTGAAGGATTTGTTTCGAAACTCTTGAGGTCGCCATAGCCGAATCCGTTGTTGATGGAGCCATAGACTGATGCGGGATAGGTGAAATTGCTACCTTATACTTCGCGCCTATTAAGCTGTTATGCCCATTGATTCGACTTAAGTGAACAGGGCAGATGAGGGTTCGCTTGAGCATTCCCTCGGTATTGCGGGGCCGCATGGAGTCTGCGCAGTAGATTCATAACCGTAAATTTCAAAAAATATCCATGTTGAAGTCATCTCGCGTACGTGCAATTCTGGCTGCGTTGCCCATTGTGTTCAGCCTGGCCTCGCAGGCGCAGACGAGCGGTTCAGCAGCGGCAGCCTCACCCGTCGTTTTGGGGGCGGCACCCGCAGGTGTCAATCCGAGCTTAGGGGGCGTGCCGGCGGGTGCCGGTGCGAGGTCCCGTGCGGCCTTAGGCCTTGGTGCAGACGCGGCTGTCAATGCCAATATGGGCCAGCGCCCAGGCACTGGGCCCATGTCAGAAGCGACGATTGAGGCGCCACAAACAAACACGGCGGACAGGGCTGGCGTGCGAACCAAGAAAGAACGGGCGCGCGCGGACTCCGACCGTGCCGAAGACGGCGCTGAAGAAGGACGCCGCAAGCTGCCGGCTCGCATAGTTCAACCGAGCCAGTTTCAGCGATTTGTGCAAGAGTCCACAGGACAGTTGCTGCCCATCTTTGGCCGCGAGTTGTTTGAATCGCCGCAAACCTACGCAGCGGATAGCGCAATACCCGCCCCCGACAGCTATGTCTTGGGCAGCGGAGATGAAATTCAACTCAAAGTCTGGGGTCCGGTGGACTTCAGTCTCGATCTGACGATTGACCGCAACGGTCAAGTCAACTTGCCCAAAGTCGGCGTGGTGCAACTTGGCGGCGTGATGCTGCGGGATCTTGACAAGACACTCAGTCGGCATTTGGCCAAGGTGTATGCCAACTTCAATGCCAGCGCCACACTGGGGCGTTTGCGCGGTATTCAAATCTATGTGGTGGGTCATGCGCTGCAACCCGGCAGCTACCATGTCTCCAGCTTGAGCACCTTGGTCAACGCCTTGTTCGTCAGCGGCGGCCCCACGGCCGGCGGCTCGATGCGCAACATCTCGCTCAAGCGCAATGGCAAGACGATCAGCACGATCGACTTGTACGACTTCATCGCGCGCGGCGACAAGTCCAAGGACTTGGCTCTGCTGTCGGGTGACGTCATCGTGATTCCGCCGGTCGGGCCCCGCGTTGCCGTCACAGGCGCGATTGATCAAGCCGCGATATTTGAGCTGAAGCCCTCGGCCACAACCGTGGCCGACATCTTGTCGCTGGGCGGCGGCGTGCCAACACTAGCGACCGTCAACAAGGCCTTGTTGGAGCGCATCGTGCGCGACAGCAATCCGCCAAGGCAGGTCCAGGAGATCGTGCTGAATGAGCCGGGGCTGCGCCAGAACCTTCGGGATGGTGATGTGTTGGTCCTGTTTGGCATCAGCCCCGCATTCGCCAATGCCGTGACCTTGCAAGGCGCTGTGGCGGCCCCATTGCGATACAACTGGTTTGAAGGCATGAGGGTGCTCGACTTGATTCCTGACCGGGAAGCATTGATCACCGGGGACTATTTCCGGCGCAAGAATTTATTGGTGCAAAACGAGCGAGCGACCTCGGCTGCAGGCCTTGATCTGAGCAAGCGGATCCGGGCTGCGGATGACCAAATTAACTGGGATTACGCGGTCATCGAGCGAATGGACAAGAACACCTTGACCACGGCATTGATCCCATTCAATTTAGGTAAGGCTGTGTTGCAAAAAGACCCTGCACATAACCTGCCGCTGCAAGTCGGGGATGTGATCACTGTCTTGAATCAGAGCGATTTGCGAGTACCTCAAGAGCGGCAAGCACGCTTGGTGCGATTAGAAGGCGAAGTAGTTGCCCCTGGGGTCTATCAAGCCAACCCTGGTGAAACCTTGCCCGATTTGATTCAACGTATAGGCGGCTTGACGCCGCAAGCCTATCTGTTTGGCTCCGAGTTCCGTCGCGAATCGGTACGGGCCAAGCAGCAAGCTGGTTTGGATACCTTGATCCGACGTCTGGAGGCGCAAGGCCAAGCGCAGGCCAACAGTCTAGTCGCCAATCGAGGGACGGACGCGGCGGGTCTGGCGCTGGCGCAGCAGCAGCAGCAGCAGCAGCAGCTCCAATTGAAAGCCCAGGTGGAGCGGCTCAAAGACTTCAAGAGCAATGGTCGAATGACGCTTGAATTGGATACCCAATCGAAGAGCTTGGCTGCGCTGCCGGCTCTGCCGCTCGAAGACGGGGACGCCTTTTACATCCCCTCCGTTCCTGGTTTTGTCTCGGCCTTTGGTGCGGTTCACAACGAAAACCTTTTCTTGTTCAAGCAGGGCAAAACCGTCGCGGACGTTTTGAAGTCAGCAGGCTTGACGGAAGAGGCCGATCTCGATCAAGCCTTTGTTTTGCGAGCCGACGGCAGTGTGATGGCTAGGCGCGATCAAAGCAGTCTGTTAGGTGGCGGGTTCGAGGCACGGCAACTCATGCCCGGCGATACGGTCGTCGTGCCAAGCAAGATTGACCGTGAAAGCACTTATAGCGTCATCACTCGCGGCGTCAAAGACTGGACGCAGATTCTTGCCAATTTTGGCTTAAGCGTTGCGGCGCTCAAATCAATTAAATCGCTGTGAAGTCATGACTGAAAAAACCATCCAGACCATGACCGAAAGCACCCTTCACGATGAAGACAGTCCGGACACCAGCCTTCTCGACTTGCTGCAAATAGTCGTCGACAACCTGCGCTTGCTGGTGTTGGGCCCGTTGGCCGCCGGCCTGCTTGCCTTAGGCATCACTTTCACTATTCCCCCCACCTTTACCGCGACCACCAAGTTCATGCCTCCGCAGCAGCAAAGTAGCGGCGAGGCGGTCCTGCTGAAGAGCCTAGGTGCCCTCGGTGGCTTGGCCGGTTCTGCAGCCGGTATCAAAAACCCCAATGACCAATTTATTGGTTTTTTGAAATCCAACTCGGTTCAAGATGCCTTGATCGTCCGTTTCCAATTGATGGGGCGCTACGAGGCGAGACTCAAAGAGCAGGCTCGTAAGGCACTTGAAAGCAGAACAAAAATTGAAGCTGGAAAAGATGGCTTCATTACGGTGGCGGTGGACGATGGAGATCCCGTTGTTGCAGCGCAACTTGCCAATGCTTATGTGGAAGAGATGGGCAATTTGCTGAAGCGCATGACCATCACTGAAGCTCAGCACCGACGGATATTCTTTGAAGCGCAGCTTACCCAAACCAAAGAAAAGTTAACTCAAGCAGAGCAGGCGTTGAAGGCGAGCGGCATCAATAGTTCGGTGCTCAAATCCTCCGGTGCCGTTGTGTCTGCCGTGGCTCAATTGCAAGCCCAAATTACTGTTCAGGAAACTAAACTCGTTACCATGCGTGGCTTTCTGTCGGAATCGGCACCGGAATACAAGCAGGGGCAAACCGAACTCGCGGCACTGCGCGGTCAATTGGTGAAACTAAATAAGTCTACCGGAGCCCCCGGCCCTTCTGACGCCGACTATCTTGGGTTGCTCCGTAATGTAAAATATCAAGAGGTACTTTTCGATATTTTGGCCAGGCAGTATGAGTCAGCAAAAGTTGACGAGGCCCGTGAGAATGTTGTTAATCAAATTGTTGACTATGCAGAGCCTCCAGAGCGCAAGAGCAAGCCCAAGAAGGCTTTGATTGCTACGTTGGTCATGGTGACAACTTCCATGTTCTTGCTGCTGTTCGTTTTTGCACGCAGCGCCCTGCACGGATTTGTCAAAAAGCCTGCAGCTGTAGAACAAATTGCTCGATTGCGATTTGCGTTTGCACGAGCACTGGGCCGAAGCTGATGGACTGCGTTCAGATGTGGGTGGTCTCAATTCCTATCCTGACTCCGGCCTTGAGTCCTGTTGCATGCAATGTAACTGCGTACCTGCCGGGTCTCGAGTGATCATGTCACCATTCGCAGTCGAACTTTATTCAGACCATGTCATGTGCGGTGAAGGGCGCTGCGCTTTGTGGGGCAGTGCCCCGAAGTGCCTAACTATGGGGCGCTGTAGTCGGCGAAGCTTAAAGCGATTGGGCAGGCGGTGCGACGTGGCATCGCCGCTCTGGCCTCGAGTGAGTTCCGGGACGATAGCATTCTGCTGGACTACCCTGCCTACCGAAGTCGAAGCCCTGCTTGGCGATCCGACCAAAGCCAATGAGAAGCTTGGCTGTATGCCCCCGCCACGTTTGGCGAATTGGTCGAGGCCGACTACACCTCGGATCGGCACCACAACTTTGTCAAGATGGCAGGCTTCAAGGCTTACGACTACAACGAATAGATACTCATGTAGGGAGGAATAGTTTTATGAAAGTAACAGTTATTGGAAGTGGGTATGTTGGGCTCGTCACCGGAGCATGTTTGGCGGACATTGGTAACGACGTACTTTGCCTTGACATTGATATCGAGAAAATAGCCGCTCTGAAAGCCGGTGAAATTTCAATTTATGAGCCCGGCTTGAGTGACATGGTGCGCATTAATGTGGCGGCTGGCCGGATGCGGTTTACGACTGATGTGGAATTGGCCGTTCAACACGGTCACTTGCAATTCATTGCAGTTGGAACACCCCGCGGTGAAGATGGCTCGGCGGACCTCCAGTATGTACTATCAGCTGCCCGTGCCATCGGTGAAATGATGAATGACGCGCGCATCGTCGTGAACAAGAGTACCGTACCTGTCGGTACTGCGGCCAAGGTCTCTCAAATAATCAAGGATACTTTGAGTGGCAGAGGTTTAGACTTGGATTTCGCTGTAGTATCGAATCCTGAGTTTCTAAAGGAGGGCGCGGCGATAGAAGATTTCATGC
This sequence comes from Roseateles oligotrophus, assembly GCF_025717515.1. Classification (GTDB taxonomy): domain Bacteria; phylum Pseudomonadota; class Gammaproteobacteria; order Burkholderiales; family Burkholderiaceae_C; genus Paucibacter_A; species Paucibacter_A oligotrophus. The sequence goes on along the minus strand of NZ_JAJIRN010000004.1, from coordinate 24,334 downwards.
GCCCAGATCGAATCGTTATCGGCTCGGAGGATACAGCTGCCACCGATACGTTGAAACGCCTCTACGCACCTTTCGAGCGCAACCATACCAAACTAATGTTGATGGATTCGCGCTCTGCCGAAATGACGAAGTATGCAGCAAATGCGATGCTCGCCACTCGTATCAGCTTCATGAATGAACTGGCCATGCTGGCCGAGAAAGTTGGTGCAGATATTGATCAAGTACGTCGCGGCATAGGCGCAGATCCACGCATCGGTACACATTTTCTTTACCCTGGTTGCGGGTACGGTGGTTCTTGCTTTCCAAAAGATGTCCAAGCCTTAATAAGAATCGGAGCGGACCACCAAGTCCCACTCCGAGTGCTTGGCGCTGTCGAAGCAGCGAACGAGGCACAGAAGCATGTGCTTGCCGCGAAAATATCAGAGCGATTTGGTGAAAATTTGGTGGGTCGGCATTTCGCAATATGGGGGCTGGCATTCAAGCCCAATACTGACGATATGCGCGAAGCTTCCAGTCTCGTGCTAATTCGCTATTTGCTCAATGCCGGAGCAACCATATCCGCTTACGACCCAGCAGCGTCGCAAGAGGCCCGTCGAGTTATCAGTATTTCTGAAGCGATGCAATTCTCTGACAACGCGATGCGGGCTCTGGAAGGTGCCCACGCGTTAGTGCTTGTAACGGAATGGAAAGAGTTCCGAAGTGCAGACCTTGATGCGATTACGTCAAAGCTCTTGACCCCGATCGTTTTCGACGGACGCAATATTTTTGACCCTACTCAAGCCAGAGAAGCAGGCCTTGAATATTTTTGTATTGGAAGACCATGATTCGTATCGCTATCATCGGCTGCGGCCGCATTGCCAAGCGTCACGCTGAATTGCTCGGCACCGGCCAGATTGTCGGCGCCTGCCTCGCGGCGGTTTGCGATATTGAGCCTCAACGACTGAAGGCGTTCTCTGAACGCTTCGGCGTTCCTGGATTCAACAGTATCAACGGCATGCTGGCGATGAAGGACATTGACGCAGTAGCGGTGCTTACGCCCAGCGGCATGCATGCCGAGCACGCCATCATGGTGGCCAATGCCGGAAAGCATGTCATCGTCGAGAAGCCAATGGCGCTACGGCTTGAAGATGCAGACGCGATGATTGCGGCAGCCGAACGCAACAAGGTGCATCTGCTGGTGGTAAAGCAGAATCGCTTCAACGTGCCGGTGGTCAAGGCCCGTGAGGCGTTGGACAGCGGCCGTTTCGGCCAACTCGTGCTCGGCACGGTGCGGGTTCGCTGGTGTCGGGACCAAAGCTATTACGCTCAAGACGCATGGCGCGGCACTTGGGCTCAAGACGGCGGCGTTATTGCAAACCAGGCCAGCCATCACGTGGACATGTTGGGCTGGTTCATGGGCCCCGTCGAGAGCATCCACGCTCGCGGGGTGCGGGCGCTAGTGGACATCGAGGCCGAAGACACGGCAGTCGCAACGATCAAGTTCCGTAGCGGCGCAGTGGGAATAGTCGAAGCGACCAATGCCACCCGGCCAAAGGACCTTGAGGGATCGTTGTCCGTACTCGGATCCGGCGGCACCGTGGAGATCGGCGGATTCGCCGTTAACAAGATACGCCACTGGAATTTCGTGGATTCCAAGCCCGAGGACAGCGAGGTCATGGACCGCTTTTCGGTCAATCCACCCAATGTCTATGGCTTCGGCCACCAAGCGTATTACGAACATGTCGTCGCGGTACTCGAAGGACGAGAGCAAGCTCTGGTGGACGGACACGAAGGCCGCGTCAGTCTGGAATTGGTAGCCGCGCTCTACGAGTCGATGGCCAGTGGTCGGGAAGTCGAGTTGCCCCTGAAGACAGTGCACAGCAAACTGGGAATGTGCTGATATGGACGCTAAACCCGCGGTGCTGAACGCGGCAATCCGGGACGTTCGTTGCGGAAGTGGTGTGAAGATTGTTGCACCAGCCAACGTCTACGAGTGCGAACTCGGCGACCAATGCTTCGTGGGCCCGTTTGTCGAGATACAGAAGGGTGTCACCGTCGGTGCGCGTACGCGCATCCAATCGCATAGTTTCATTTGCGAGTTGGTCGCCATCGGCGAGGACTGCTTCATTGGCCACGGCGTCATGTTCATCAATGACGTGTTTGCCGTTGGCTGTCCTGCGCGTGGCCGCCAGGAACTCTGGCGGTCAACCAATATCGGCGACCGGGTGTCGATCGGCTCCAACGCGACGATCATGCCCGTGCGCATTTGCGATGACGTCGTTATTGGTGCCGGTGCCGTCGTGACCCGCGACATTTCAGAATCTGGCTTCTACGTCGGAAATCCGGCGCGCCTCCTGCGCCCCATGCATTCAGAGGACCCACCCAACCATGGCAATCAATGACGTTTACGTGCCCTTCTCGGATCTACACGCGCAGTACCTGACGATCAAGACGGACATTGACGAAGCAATCGCCGAGGTCATCCGCACGTCGGCCTTCATTCGTGGTCCTTTCGTAGAGCGCTTCGAGTCAGCCTTCGCCGAACTGATGAACGCGCAGCACTGCGTGTCCTGCGCTAACGGTACGGACTCGCTCTATATCGCGATGCACGCGCTCGGCGTCAAGGCGGGAGACGAGGTCATCGCCCCAGCGCACTCCTGGATCTCCACGACCGAGACGATTTCTCAGTTGGGCGCGAAGGTCGTTTTTTGCGACACCGACCCGGACACCCATACGATCGACCCGACCAAGATCTCCGCGCTGATCACCCCGCGTACCGTGGGCATCGTGCCGGTGCACCTCTTCGGCCAACCAGCAGACATGGACTCCATCATGGCCCTGGCCCGGCCAAACGGTCTTTGGGTGCTCGAGGACTGCGCTCAAGCTCACCTAGCTCGCTACAAGGGCCAATTGGTCGGCACCTTCGGCGATGCTGCGTCGTTTTCGTTCTACCCCGGCAAGAACCTCGGCGCGATGGGCGATGCAGGTGCCGTCACGACCAATGATGCCGATCTGGCGCGGCGCATGGCCATGTTCGCACGCCACGGCGGCCTGACCAAGGGCGATCACCAGATCGAAGGCATCAACAGCCGACTGGATGGTCTGCAGGCCGCCATCCTATCGGTCAAGTTACGTCATTTGACCCATTGGACCCACGCCCGCCAGCAACTGGCTGCGGTGTATCAGGAGCGCCTTGCGGGCATTGCCGGCGTTCGACTCCCGGTGGTCGCGCAAGGCCGGGAGCCGGTCTGGCATCTGTACGTAATCCGGCACGAGCGCCGCGACGCGCTGGCCGCGCACCTGAAGTCCAGGGGCATCCAGACTGTGGTGAACTACCCAGTCGCGCTGCCGTTCCTGCCGTGCTACAAGTCTCTAAGTCACCAGCCGTCGGACTTCCCGAACGCACACCACGACCAGAGCCGCATCTTGTCGCTGCCGATCTTCCCAGAAATGACCCATGAGCAGATAGAGTACGTCGCCTCGTCAATTGCTGCATTCGGGAACGGCACCTTGAACACGAAGGAAGCTCATGGTGATTGCATGATGCCGAGTGGCAATTTTTGAATTAGACGTGACCGCAAATGGGCGGCGCATGGTAAGCGACAGAAGCTGTCGTTGAACACAGAACAACAAGCAGCCGCACTGAGATTTTTGAGGTGTTTTGCGGCGCTGGAGGATCCGCGTGGTCGCTACTGCCCCTCCCTCTTGGACGAGTACATGAGCTTCAGCGAGGACAATTGCCGCATTCGCAGCGGTGACAGTCAGCAGAAGGTTGAAATCCTGCGGCGCATTGCATCGAACTTGATTAAGCAGGACAAGTCCAGCAAAGCAGTTTCGGAATCAAACGAATGGAAGTTGCCAAGAGTGTCGCGTCCCGTGAAACCCTGTTCTCCATGCAGCATTGTTGAGGTATCCATGATTAATTTACGGTACAGGAACTAAGCCTGCTATTTAGCAGAAATATTTGTGCAATCGCCCTGAATGGAAGCTTAATGATCTCAATCGTCTCATACGGGTCGGGGAACATCAATTCGATCGCTAATATGTTTCGCGCGCTCGGACAGGAAACTGAATTTGTAGATTGCCCTACGGGTGTGTTAGCAGCACGCAAACTAGTGCTTCCAGGAGTTGGGTCCTTCGATTACGGAATGACTCAGTTGCAAGCAGCTGGGCTGACTGGAGCGCTAGCTGAAGCTGCCCTGAAAAATCGAGTTCCAATACTCGGCATTTGCTTGGGCATGCAACTTATGTGTTGTAGAAGTGAGGAAGGCAATCGGCTCGGACTTGGTTGGGTAGACGCCGATGTCCGCAAGTTCCAGATCCCTTCTGACCAACCAAATCTTAAAGTGCCACATATGGGGTGGAACACGATCAAACTAACTCGAGAAGATCGAGTGGTTTCTCTCGACGATGTGCGTCAGCGTTACTACTTCGTCCATTCTTACTATGTGCATTGCCGGGAACCGAACGACATAGTAGCGACATCTAACCATGGTCATGAATTCGTTGCGGCATTTAGTCACGGCAATCTTTACGGGGTTCAATTCCATCCCGAGAAGAGTCACAGGTACGGAATGGCGCTGATGAAGCGTTTTGGCGATCTTTGATCATGCTACGAAAACGCATTATTCCCTGTTTACTGCTGCGCCGCGGCGGTTTGGTCAAAACACGAAATTTTAAAAATCCGAAGTACGTAGGCGATCCGATTAATGCGATTCGCATCTTCAATGAGAAAGAGGTCGACGAGTTGATCGTGCTCGACATTGATGCGAGTAGGGATGGTAGAGGTCCCGATTACACCCTGATCGAACAGTTCGCGGCTGAGTGCTTTATGCCTTTGTGCTACGGTGGAGGGATTAGAACCGTCGAACAGGCCCGGCGACTATTCGCACTCGGTGTCGAGAAGGTTAGCATCCAAACTGGTGCATTAGCTGAACTTGATTTGGTCAGTAATCTTGCAAAGCAGTTCGGTAACCAAAGCGTGGTTGCTTCTATTGATATCAAGACCGACTGGCTCGGGCGCCGTCGGCTCTATTCAGCTTCAGCAGGAAAATACCATACCTGCAGTTGGCAAGATTACGTTGCGCGCGTAGTGCGGGCAGGCGCAGGCGAGATACTCATAAACTCCGTTGATCGTGACGGAGAAATGGCTGGGATGGACCTCAAACTAATTCGGGACATCGCCCAACAAGTCGAGGTGCCTGTTATTGCTTCTGGTGGTGTTGGCAAACTTGCGGATATCGCGAACGGCCTCCGTAGTGGTGCCTGTGCAGTGGCCGCAGGTGCCTTTTTTGTCTACCATGGACCACATAGGGCCGTGCTCATAACTTATCCAAGTTCGGACGAAATTGATGCCGTTCTTGGGGAGGGCTCATAAATAATGATGAAATCTTACCGTATTTGCACCCGCTGTGTGATGGATACCAGCGTAAGCGATATCCGCTTCGATTCCTGTGGCCTGTGCAACTATTGCACAGAGTTTTCCCTGAGTGTTGGGAAACTCCTTGCTCGGCCGCCGGAAGCTCAGCAATTCGCATTAGATGCGTTTATCGCGAACGTTAAATCGCAAGGGCGCGGAAAGCCTTACGATTGCATTGTCGGTGTCTCTGGGGGGCTCGACAGTTCATGGACTCTAGTTCAGGCTAAGCGGCTCGGGTTACGCCCTCTCGCCGTCCATATGGACAATGGCTGGAACTCGGAATTAGCCCAGAGCAACATCGAAAACTTGGTTAAGAAACTTGATGTAGACTTGTATACTCATGTTATTGACTGGTCCGAGTACCGTGGGTTGATGCAAACGTTTTTTGACGCCGACGTAATTGACGTGGAATTGCTATACGACAATGCTATGTTGGCGGTTAATTATGAGCAGGCTGTTTCGCGTAAAGTAAAGTACATTCTGGCCGGTACAAACCAAGCCACAGAGGGGTTACGGATTCCCTCTGACTGGAATTGGTTCAAGTTTGATGCGAGGAATATCCGAGGCATCTCAAAGCGCTTTGATGGCCCGAAGCTGACGACTTTCCCGGCTATAGGAGCTTTTAGGAACTTCTGGTACCAGACTGTACAGCGGTATCGTTGGGTGTCCTTCCTAGACTACTTGGACTATACCAAGGCCTCCGCATTGGTCGACCTGCAACTGAATTTCAATTACAAGCCCTACCCCTACAAGCACTACGAGTCGGTGTTCACTCGTTTCTATCAAGGCTACATTCTTCCTCAGAAGTTTGGCGTGGACAAGCGTCGAGTCCACCTCAGCGCACTAGTCGTCAGTGGTCAAATGGGGCGCAACGAGGCGCTTGCCATGATTGAACAAATACCTTATCCCACTCTTCTGGAGCTGGAGGCTGACAAAGCCTATTTCCTAAAAAAGATGGGTTGGACATCGACGAATTTGCAGGAATATCTTGCTCGACCAACGCAGCCGCACTCACTTTATCCCTCAGAAAGGGAGGCATGGAATCGCTTCATGATGTTCTATGGGCAATTCAGGCGCCTTGCTGGTTTGTCTGTTGGGGGTTAGAACGTTATGAGCGTTAAATCCCAATGCGGTATCTGATCTTCTTTTGAGCAAGCTAGGCTTTTTCTTGCGTGGTCGCCTTGGAGCCGCCTCACTTCTGTTAACCGGGTCGATGGCTGCCCAGGCGATTAGCCTACTCGTCAGCCCGGTTCTCACGCGTATTTACGCGGCGGACGAATGGGGCTCATACGCGCTTTACACATCGGCGATTGCGGTGCTGGCCTTGCTTTCCTCCGCCCGTTACGACTCCGCCGTAATTACTCCGCGCAGCGACGCCATTGCACGGGCCCTAGTTGCTTTGGTAGTTCTGATCTCTCTTGCTGTGCTTCCTATTGGTGCTGCCCTGCTCATTGGCTGGTCACAAATTGCGCCAGGCGTGTTAGGTGAGCAGTTTGGTCGTCCGTGGTTGTGGGTGTTGCCATTGGGAGTATTCCTTACCGCGGTGCAAACGGGCTATACCGTTTACTTGCTTCGCAATGCGCGATATGGCGACATTGCCGCTGCTCGTATAGCCGGATCATTGATTTCCGCCGCGCTATCGGTAGCCTTCGGCTGGCTGCACTTTGGGGTTTGGGGCTTGTTGCTCTCCTCTTTGGCTGCGCTCTTTATCGTAGCGACCATGACGTGGGCCATGTCCGGCCTGCCGTTGTGGCCACGTGTATCACGACGCCGATTGGTGGTGGTCGCCAAGAGGTATATTAACTATCCGCGCGTCGATCTTCCCTCTTCGTTAATCGGAGTCTTGGGTAGTCAACTGCCTACGCTGCTTCTCGGCGCATGTTTTGGTTCCTCATTCTTGGGCTTCTACGTCCTCGTCGATCGTGTCTTGCTCGCACCGCTGAATACAGTTGGGGGCGCTATAGGGTCTGTATTTCGAGTTAGGGCTACGAAACTTGCCGCTACAACAGGTGGATTCAGTCAGGAATATTCGAGCACTTTTTTCCTGCTACTAGTTCCCGCAACCGGAATTTTTGTGCCAATGATGATCTTTGGCGAGGCTATTTTCATGACGATCTTCGGTGCCCAGTGGAGTACAGCGGGTCAAATCGCGGAAGCCCTCTCGCCGCTGTACTTCATACGACTGCTCGCCTCGCCGCTCTCCTCGAGTCTTTACGTGCGGAACCGTATGAAGATCGACTTAATCGGGCAGCTGATGTTCGCTGCATCGTCGCTGGCGTCGATGGTGATTGGTTGGTCGCTCGGTGATCCGTGGGTGGCATTGAGACTGATCGTTGTTATCAATAGCTCCATCTATGCCATGTACCTCGCTTATGGCTGGAGGATCGCGTTGGTTGAGTCCTCGCGCGGATATTGAATAACAGAATTTCTTTTCCATACTGAGCTGCAACGCCGCAACCGCAAAATTAAATGTACTTCATCAACACTAATTGAGTTCAATAGATATGAGAGAAACATCGCCTTTGTTGAAGCGTTCAATAAGGAATTTTTTCAAGTTTTTTGGGTTAAAGGTTTCCCGCATCGCTAGCCCCAAGCCGCTCGCCGCGAAGTACTTCAACACAGGAGAATTGTCGCCGCACGAAGAAAATTCGGTCACTCTGTATGATTCATTTTATAAAGACACATCGGCAGTCGAAGACTACTACAGCCCGGAACGAGTCTCGTTTTACGAGGGTGTTGTCCGTTATCTTAAGGAGCAGGGGCTTACTCTAAACGGCAAAGATGTAGCCGATGTCGGCTGTGGTGTAGGGTATCTGCTCAGTGAAATACGGAAGAACTTCAAGCCCGGTTCGCTCCATGGCTATGACTTTTCCGCCCAAGCTATCGAGTACTCGCGCAAGAAGTTCTGCGGCTCGTCCTTCACCATTCACGATATCTATCACACAGTACCAAGTACTTTCGATGTGGTTTTCTGTACGGAGGTGCTTGAGCACTTGGAGTTTCCTCACAAGGCGCTTGCGCAGTTGGAGGCCGCGACGCGTTCGGGCGGTATTTTGATCTTGACGGTTCCAAATGGACGGGTGGATAGCCTTATCGAACATATCAATTTTTGGAGTCCTGAGAGCTGGAAAGCGTTCCTGCAGCGTGAATGCCCGACTCTTCAGCTCTTGCATGTCTCTACGTTGTTTGAAGGGAATGTGAATATTGCTGTCCTGCGTCGCGGGGATGTGGCGGCCTCCTAGAAACGAAACCTTGGCTCGATGACTTTGGACTCAACCTATGCATGATTGCCCTCGGCGAGAGAAGAAACATCTGACGACAGCGCTGGCAGTCCTTGTGTTTATCGATTTGTTGTTTCTTCCGCGATTGCTATTCGCTTTTGGTATCCCGATTTCTTTACTGATCATCATTGGTAGTCTCGTTCGGGAGCGGTTAAGGTGGCGCGGCGTGATTTGCTGGAGCGCTCTGAGCGCAACAATGTTTTTTTGCGTGACCTACGGCACCATATTTGACAGCATTTTTATGCCAAACGAGAGCCTCAAACGAGTATTCCAGCTCTTAACCATTCTTCTATTCTTTTTCTACCGCGTAGATTTACCTATGATTAGACCTAAGCTCGTGAAGGTGCTTCGGGCCTTTTATATATGGGTTTTTTTCGCAATGCTTTTGTTTTTTTGGGATTCCGGGCTTTACACAAAAATAGCTACCTTCATCTACCCCGAAATGCAGAATCAATTGGAGGATGCCATATCTACTCTTCGGTTCGCGTACTGTTTCTCCGACCCGAACACGGCTGGCTTCTTCTTATGCTTCACTCTCGTTGCCTACCTGTCGATAGAGCGCAACATCAGGTGGACTTTTTTTTGCGCGACGCTCGCGACGATCACTGTTGTGGCAACGCAGTCGCGAGGTGCTTTCCTCGCCTTGCTTTTAATTTTCTCTTTTTTGATGTACGGGTCTCCCGCACCACAGGGTAAGAAAGTTCGCATAATTTTGTTCATTGGCCTCTTTGTTGGGTTGCTCGCCATCCTTTTCAGCGAGGAGATTTCTGCAGCCTACGCTGTTTTCGAAGGCCGCTTCGAGCAGGAGGATGAACTGGGCGGCGGTCGCGCTGGCAAGTACGCATATTTTCTGCAAAATCTGAATCTCCTGCCCTTTGGGTCGGGCTACCACTTGCAACGTGCGGGATCGGAGTTTCGGCCGCACTCAGACCTTATTCGCCTTAACCTTGCATACGGCGTATTCGCTCTGCCGATGATTTTGTATTTCGTATACCCTCGTCGGCGGACACAGGTGCTGCTATTCGGAGTATTCCTGATTCCATTTTTAATAAATACAGTAATAGACGACTATCGTCTGTTTCCGATGTACTTGTTGCTTTTTACGTTGCTTGGACAGATTGATACGGCTCGGACCAAAACCAGCCAAAGAAACTCCTTGAACACTTACCCAATGGCTCGAAAGTTGACTTCGTGAACAGGTCCAATGTTGCTAGGCAAACCGTGCTCTTGCTGACTGTTAGTCCGTGGGACGAACCAAAACGGCTACGCAGGCAGCTTGCTGAGGTGTTGTCCCAAGACTCTGACATCGTCTATGTGACGCTGCCGTTTGGTTTACGCAAGCCAGCATGCAATACTGACCGAATGGATGGCAGTATTCGGGTCATAAGCTTGGCCGGCCCCCCAGTGCCTTTGCGCCTATTTTTACGGTTCCCCGCGCTCCGGTTGGCTTACGAGCGGATACTGGCGTGGCAACTGGGCCGGCGATTGGTCGACACGGCGAATATCAGCGCAGTGTTCTGTTTTACATCAAACTATCCAACTCTACTTGCTCGTTTCCAACATGTTCCGGTAATCTATGTAGCTAATGATGATCACGCATCAATGGCAGGGAGTCTATTTGCCAGAAAAATCATTTTGCGCGACCAGGCCCGCGCAATAGCTTTGTGCGACCGTGTCGTCAGTGTTTCTGAAGTCATTGCGCGAAAGCTCTCGCAACACGGCAAGCCGGTACACGTCATGTATCCTGGCCACAACTGCGAGGTATTGCCGCTTGATCACTTCTCAAATAGCGAGAGGTTAGAGCGTTCGGTGTGCTTCTTTGGCTACATTGATTGGCGAATTGATTTTGACTTACTGACTTTCTTACTCAACAACGGTTGGTATGTGGCCCTGATCGGGCCTGTAATCGGAACGGCGCATCTGATCGCAGGGCTGCAAGAGCGTTTTCCAGAGCGATTTGATGTCCTGCCTGCAGTAGCTGCAGAGCAGGCAGTCGATTTGCTCGCTCGCTACGAAGTGCTCATTGTTCCGTATCACTACCGCACTGCAGAGCAAGCGGCGGTGATGGAGTTGCCTAACAAAATGTTCGTCTATTTCAGCGCTTTGCGACCTGTCGTCACGACGTGGATGCCAAACCTGAAGCTGGTCGAATCTGGTTTGATTTATCGTGCCGCCACGCACGATGAATTTCTCTCTTTGTGCCTGCGGGCAATTGAGGAGGACTCGGCTGCCTATGCTGCTCGCCGACGGCGTGTCTCCCAAGAAAACACTTGGGAGACACGCCGCTCGACCCTTAGGGCGCTTATCGAAGGCGCAGATTCCCCTTTGCTGCCTGAGGTCGTATCATGAAAATCGTATTTGTTGGGCATTTCGCGCCTTTATCTCAGGAACTCGAGCAGGCCAGTTCAGTTGCTGGCAACCAGGTTCAGCGACAAATTTTCCAAGATATCCGCCAGCAGTGCGGCGTTGAACAGGCCGCCTGTTTTGTCATGACACCTCAGGCATTTTGGCCGCGTGGCGCATTCATCGCTCCGTCTCGGACCGAGGGAGCTATCGAATTTATCGGATACCTGAACTTGCCCGTACTTAAACACTTGATATTCGCACTGAGGCTACTAATGCGTCTGTTGGTGGTTCGGCCTCAGTTATGTCTGCAGTACAACTCCTATGTCTTTGAAAATATCGCGCTTCTGCTCTTTCGTTTGTGTCGCCGTGGCAGTGCATTGGCAATTTTTATCCAGGACATACACATAGAGAGCGGGAAGGCGCAACTGTCTAAAAGTGGGCTCCGGGCACTCGCAGAGCGTACTTCGCTGGTCCTCTCCAAACGCTTTGACATGATAGTGCCGATCAGTTCGGCAATCATTGACGACTTTAACTTCTTGCCCAGAAAGTGCTTTGTCTTCCAGGGCGGAATTACCGATTTTGCAGATCAAATGATGAAAGGCTCAGAACAGAGGTTGGAGGAAGTCGGCGTATTTGCTGGAGCTCTTGAACCCCACAACGGCATTGATATTTTGGTAGACCAATGGGTGGCTTGTGGCATAAAGCAAAAATTGCATGTTTTTGGTCGAGGGTCTCTTGAGCGACACGTTCGACAGGTCGCGATGCAGTCTGAGAGCATTGTTTTCCATGGATTTCAACCCGAACGAGTCGTATTGGCTTGGCAGTTAAGGGCGAGTTGGAACTTTTGCTTGCGGTATAGTTTGGGGCTCAACGAGGCCTATTTCTTTCCGTCTAAGCTATTTAACATCCTTTGTGCGCCTGGCTCAGTTGTGGTGAATGACTTTCATGCAATACCTGAGGATTTGCGTGCGCATTTATGTGTTGTTGCGGACGATCTTTCTGATTTGAAATCAATTTTGACCGCAGCTGTCGAAATGATCAGTCCCGATCGTATTCGAAACCTCCACGAACTTATGCGGTCCAGCCATAGTTGGAGTTCGTGCATTCGTAAAGTTATTCATACTTTACGACCAGACTTAAGTGAGGAAATCCGGTGCCCCAATCAGTGAAGCCAATTGTATTGGTTTTTGCGGCGTTTTATGTGCCCGGTTACCGTGGTGGCGGGCCTATTCGAAGCATCGAAAATATGGTGGCCCGTCTGTCAGATGAGTTTGAGTTTCTAATCGTCAGTTCGGATCGGGATCTCGATGACAAACGGTCTTACGAGAATGTCAATGTTGATTCATGGAACGAGATTGGTCCTTCAAAGGTTTTCTATGCGAGTCCCTCAGTGGGTTCGTTCCTGAATTTAATAAGACTGCTTCGCGAAATAAAGTATGATATTTTGTATTTGAATAGTTTTTTTGGTGTGAAATTTTCAATTTTACCTTTATTTATTTTGTGGCTAAGGTTGGCGGCGAGAAAGCCCGTCGTTTTGGCTCCGCGCGGGGAGTTTTCGTCTGGTGCGCTTAAGCTGAAGTCATGGAAGAAATCTGTTTATATAAAATTGGCGCGGCATTTTGGCATTTATCGCGATGTAATTTGGCATGCATCCACTGATTTCGAGTCTGTCGATATAAAAAGGACGTTTGAAGTTGAGGCGGGAAGTATCGTTCAGGCTTCCAATATGTTGGTTGCCGCCGACCTCTTAAGTAGTGGGCTATTAAATGGTGGTATTTCTAGCGCTTGCGGTGGGAGAGGTGCAGGGTGTTTAAGTGTTTGCTTCCTTTCGCGCTTGTCGCCGAAGAAGAATTTGGGTTTTGCATTGAATATATTGGCTCACGTCAGCGTACCGATGCGTTTCACCATCTATGGCCCGCTGGAAGATCCAGACTATTGGCGATTGTGTAAAAATCTTATCGATGAACTGCCAAAGCACATTACAGTTACTTATGCTGGTAGTGTTCCTCATGAACAGGTTGTTACTACTTTGGCAAAACACGATGTTTTTTTCTTGCCGACACTCGGTGAGAATTTTGGCCATGTTTTTTTGGAGGCTTGGGCAGCCGGCGTCCCAGTGCTCGTCAGCGATCAGACGCCGTGGCGCGATTTGGAGCGGCGAAAGTTGGGCTGGGACATATCTCTCGATGTGCCGGCGGATTTCGTCCAGGCGCTAGAGGAGGCCGCGTTGTTTGATGATGTGAAGTGGGCGCATTTGCGGCAGGAGTGCCAAAAATTTGCAAATTCCCAAACTCAAGATGTTGATGCGTTGGCGGCGAATAGGGCCCTTTTTCGGCGGTAATCGATGATGCCGTGGTTGCTTTTCAGGGCGTTGGACCAAACTAGAGCGTCTGTAGTTGAAAGGCATCGACTGCATAGATCGGTCTTGCGGTTCAATGTTTTGGGTAGCAAAGCGCTAGATTTTCTTTGAAGTCTTAGATACTCGCTCTTGAAAGTAGTTGATCGGTATCCCGCTATACATTCAGTTTATATTAAATTAATAGTTTACAGTATTTCACAACAAAGCCCCGCCATTCTAGGCCCGAGGCCTTAGCAGGTTGCTAAAATGCAGTGTGAGGCACCTTGCCCGGAAAATACTGACCCCGTAGAACAAGCTGTAAGCAATTTTTTGATGCAGGCAAGGGGGGGGAGGGGCTCAGGGACCGAAAAATAGACCTTGAAAACAGTATTTATGCAGCCTGGCATGGCAACATTTGTATATATTTTCGATTGAGATATTGGGGGGTGAAAATTTGAAAAGTGTTTCCGATATCTCTACGAAGAATAGATTTCGGTACCCCATTGTATTTCCACTGTTATTGCAATGGACCGGTGCTGTTGATATTATGATATATTCTGGCGCTCACGATCTCCGGGCGAGTCGCATAGAGATTGACTTTGGTCGCTACTTGCGCCCACCTCTAGAAGTGCGGCGGACCGTCCTCTGCGGGCTGGCTTGCTGATGGCATAGCGGTGCTTGGCGTGTTCGGGGTATCGAGTCCGCGGTTGGCAGTGTTTCGTATTCAAATGGAAATATCGAGTTTTCCTGATTAACTACCTCTCTCCGCAGCAGAAGGACGATTTTTTCTGCGCTGCGCTACTACACACATACACAATGCCGAATTCGCACTATGTTCAAAGATAAGACTCTCCTGATCACCGGCGGGACTGGCAGCTTCGGCAATGCCGTGCTGCGCCGCTTTCTTGATTCCGACTTGGGTGAAATCCGTATTTTCAGTCGCGATGAAAAAAAGCAAGACGATATGCGCAAGCGATATGGCAGCCCCAAGCTGAAGTTCTATATCGGCGACGTGCGTGACATCCGCAGCGTCGCTGCAGCCATGCGCGGCGTTGACTACTGCTTTCATGCCGCCGCGCTGAAGCAAGTGCCTTCATGTGAGTTCCATCCGATGGAGGCCGTGCGCACCAATGTGCTGGGAACAGAAAACGTGTTGGAGGCCGCCGTAACGGCTGGCGTGAAGCGCGTGGTCTGCCTCAGCACCGACAAAGCGGTGTATCCCATCAATGCGATGGGAATTTCCAAGGCCATGATGGAGAAGGTCATGGTCGCGGCTTCGCGCAATCTTGAGGGCACGGGAACCGTGATTTGTGGAACGCGCTATGGCAATGTGATGGCCTCGCGTGGTTCGGTCATCCCGCTGTTCGTCGAGCAAATTTTGGCGGGCAAGCCGATCACCATCACCGATCCAGCCATGACCCGCTTCATGATGACGCTGGATGACGCCGTGGAGTTGGTGCTTTATGCATTTGAGCATGGCCGCAACGGCGATATCTTTGTGCAGAAGGCACCTGCAGCAACGGTTCAGGTGCTGACTCACGCCATTCTGGGTTTGATGAATCGCAAGGGTCATGAAGTTCGCGTCATTGGCACGCGTCATGGTGAAAAGCTCTATGAAGCGCTGCTCAGCCGCGAAGAGCGCGCTGCGGCGGAGGATATGGGTGCTTACTTCCGCGTGTCGCCGGACGGCCGCGACCTCAACTATGGCAAGTTTGTCGAGCAGGGTGAGATCAACATCAGTGCCAGCGAAGACTACAACTCTCACAACACGGAGCGTCTTGATGGCCCTGCCATGCAGACCTTGTTGCTGAAGCTGGACTACATGCGGCGCATCGCCAACGGCGAAGTCGTTCACGCGGAGGACTGATATGCGCATCGCAATCACCGGAGCTCGCGGCTTCATCGGCAGCAATTTGCAGGTTCGGCTGCAGGAAATGGCGTTCACAGATCAAGTGTTGATCCCGCACGATATTCAGCCCGAAGGTTTGCGCGCCCTTTTGAACGGCGTCGATTTCGTCTTCCATCTGGCCGGAGTAAATCGTCCTAAAGAAGCCTCAGAGTTCGATCAGGGCAATCATTCATTCACCCGCATGCTTTGCGAGGCGATGACCAGCCTAGAGCGCAAACCCCGCGTGGCTTACTCCTCGTCAACACAGGCACTGTATGGCAACCCCTACGGCCTGAGCAAGCGCCAAGCCGAGGATGCTTTGTTTGCTTATGGGCAAAGTTACGGCGTCGGCGTCTACCTGTTTCGCTTGACCAATGTATTTGGCAAGTGGTCCCGCCCGAACTACAACTCCGCCGTTGCGACCTTTTGCCACAACATCGCACGCGGACTCCCTATCACCATCAATGATCCCAACGCACCCTTGCGCTTGGTCTATGTCGACGATGTGCTGAGCCATTTCTGCGCATTGCTCGGGGATGCCAACGCGCCTTCAGGCCTGTGCCACGCAGGCCCCGAATACGAAACCACGGTCGGCGAACTGGGCGCCCAAATCCAGGCCTTCCGCGACAGCCGCGACAGCATGGTCAGCGAGCGCGTGGGCACCGGTTTGACACGCGCGCTCTACTCGACCTATGTCAGCTTCTTGCCAGTTGAGGCCTTCGACTACCAGGTGGCTCGCTACGAAGATCCGCGCGGCGTATTCGTTGAAATGCTGAAGACGCCCGATTGCGGGCAGTTCTCCTATTTCACCGCGCACCCTGGCATTACTCGCGGCGAGCATTACCACCACAGCAAGACCGAGAAGTTCCTGGTCATCAAAGGCAAGGCACATTTCGGCTTTCGGCACATCGTCAGCAACGAAACCCATGAGATCGTCACGCAGGGTGGCGAGGGCCGCATCGTCGAGACAGTGCCGGGCTGGACGCACAACATCACCAATATTGGCGACGACGAGATGATCGTCATGCTGTGGGCAAACGAGATTTTCGACCGCCAGCAGCCCGACACCGTCGCCCAAAAAGTTAGCCAAGCATGAAGAAGCTAAAAGTCGTCACCGTCGTCGGCACCCGCCCCGAGATCATCCGCTTGTCACGCGTACTGGCCCGTTTGGATGAACATTGCGACCATGTGCTGGTGCACACCGGCCAGAACTATGACTACGAGCTCAACCAGGTTTTCTTTGACGACCTGGGGGTGCGCAAGCCCGACTACTTCCTCAACAGTGCCGGCGGCAATGCGGCCCAAACCATTGGCAACTTGATCATTGCGGTAGACAAGGCCCTGGAAGAAACCCAGCCTGAAGCCATGCTGGTGCTCGGCGACACCAACAGCTGCTTGGCCGTGATTCCCGCCAAGCGCCGCAAGATCCCTATCTTCCACATGGAAGCCGGCAATCGCTGCTTTGATCAACGCGTGCCTGAGGAGACCAACCGCCGCATCGTTGATCACACTGCCGACATCAACCTCACTTACAGCGATATCGCCCGCGAGTATCTGTTGCGTGAAGGACTGCCGCCTGATCAGGTGATCAAAACTGGCAGTCCGATGTTTGAGGTGTTAAGTCACTATCGGCCCCAGATCGAGACCTCAGATGCGCTGCAGCGTCTGGGTTTGGAAGCAAATCGTTATTTCGTCATCAGTGCTCACCGCGAGGAGAACATTGATTCTGATGCGAATTTCGCAAAATTGTGCGAAGTGCTCAATGCGTTGGCGGAGGACCATGGTCTGCCGGTCATCGTGTCAACTCATCCGCGCACCCAGAAAAGAATCACCGCCAAGGGTGTGAGTTTTCATCCCCAAGTTCGCTTGTTAAAGCCACTCGGGTTCCATGATTATGTGAATCTGCAGATGCGCGCCTGTGCTGTGCTGTCGGATAGCGGCACTATTACTGAAGAATCGTCTATTTTGAACTTTCCAGCGCTCAATTTGCGCGAGGCACATGAACGTCCGGAGGGTATGGAGGAGGGGTCGGTCATGATGGTGGGACTAAATGTTGAGCGAATCCGCCAGGCCTTAGAGATTTTAAAAAATCAGTCGCGAGGCGAGAAAAGATGTATTCGCCAAGTGCAAGATTATAGTGTGCCGAATGTTTCTGACAAAGTACTTCGCGTGATTCATAGTTATACGGATTACGTCAATCGCGTAGTTTGGAGAAGGTACTAAGGTATGCCGATACGGATACTTCTGTTGACGCAGTGGTTTGATCCAGAGCCGACATTCAAAGGCCTGGTGTTTGCTCGTGAGTTGGTTCGGCAGGGCTTTGATGTTGAAGTGGTAACTGGGTTTCCTAACTACCCAGGCGGGAAAATTTATCCGGGTTATCGGGTTAGTATGTTGCGGCGAGAAATTGTCGATGGCATACAGGTGACGCGCGTGCCGTTGTACCCAAATCACGGCCCTTCGGCGCTTAAAAGAGTAGTGAATTACGTCAGCTTTTCTTTTTCCGCGTTGCTCTATGGCTTGTTTATGGCAAAACGACCGGATGTTATTTATGCCTATCATCCACCTTTAACTGTGGGTGTTGTTGCTAGTTTGGTGCGGTTTTTTCGCGGCGTCCCGGTTGTGTATGATATTCAGGATATGTGGCCCGACACCTTGCGTTCTACAGGCATGGTTAGCAGCGCGCGCGCATTGAACGTTGTCCAGTTGGTTTGCAAGTGGGTCTATCGGCGAGTGGATCATATTGTAGTTTTGTCCCCAGGGTTTAAAACTCTGTTAGAGCAGCGTGGAGTCAGTTCTTCCAAGGTGGATGTGATTTACAACTGGGCCGATGAGACAGCCTTGTCCGCTCCAAAAGGAAATATCCCTAGCAACTTTCCTGGAAATGAGCGTTTTCGAATTGTTTTTGCTGGGAATATGGGGCGGGCGCAGGCGCTCGACTCTGTTTTGGATGCTGCTGCTTTGTTACAGGCTCGTCAGTCGCGTGTGACTTTTGTTATGTTGGGTGGCGGGGTTGATGTGGAGAGGCTTGAATTTAAAGCCAAAGAGTTATCTCTGCGAAATATTGTTTTCTTCCCTCCTGTGCCAATGGCTGAAGTTGGCGTTTTTTTGGAGGCATCAGATGTGTTGCTTGTACATTTGCGTAAAGATCCGCTGTTCGAAGTCACCATCCCCTCTAAGACTCAAGCCTATATGGCGGTAAGTAAGCCATTATTAATGGCAGTTGAGGGGGATGCTGCAGAGCTAGTGACCAGGGCGGACTGCGGGCTAGTGGTCGAGTCAGAAAATGCCGAAGCATTGGCATCTGCTGCGGACCGGTTTGCGTCGATGCCTTTGGATGATTTGGAGGAAATGGGTGGTCGAGGCAAGAGTTATTACTCAAATAACCTAGCCTTGCAGGTTGGTGTGGCTAAATTCGGAACGATATTTGCGCGTTTGGCCGCCGGGAATAGTTCGTGTTAGTCTGGGGTTTTTGGCTGCCAATTTGTATCGAAATTTTGCTAGCTAGCTAAATATGAAGCGAATTCTTGATTGTTTTTTGGCCACCCTTGCGCTGCTGCTACTTTGCTTGCCCCTGCTTTTTTTGATGTGGCAGATTCGGCGCAAGCTCGGTAGCCCGGTCTTCTTTCGGCAAGCCCGCCCAGGGCGATTCGGCCAGCCCTTCGAGATGTTCAAATTCCGAACCATGACAGACGAACGTGGGCCGGATGGGCGGTTATTGGCCGACGGCGTACGCCTCACTGCCTATGGTCGTTTTCTGCGCGCCACCAGCCTGGATGAACTTCCTGAATTGTGGAATGTGCTCAAAGGCGACATGAGTTTTGTGGGTCCGCGGCCACTCTTGATGGAGTATTTGCCCTTGTACTCAGCCGAGCAGGCTCGCCGGCACGAGGTTCGCCCTGGCATCACCGGCTGGGCTCAGGTGAACGGGCGTAATGCCATCAGCTGGGAGAGAAAGTTTGAACTCGACGTGTGGTATGTCGACAACCGGTCGTTTTGCTTGGATGTCAGAATACTTTTGCTGACGTTTCAGCGGGTGTTGCGCCGAGACGGTATCTCTGCACCGGGTGTCGAGACCGCCAATCCATTCACTGGCTCCAGTACAAGGTGAGTCGCCTCGTTGTCATGGGTGCACGCGGCTGCGGGTGGTAGCTGACTTAGTTGCATCGATTAGCGAGTTTACAGAGAGTAAATTATGAAGCGATTTGCCATCTTTGGAGCCAGCGGGTTTGGTCGTGAAGTATTACCCCTTATGCGCCAGCAGCTACACCAAACCATGGAGCAGCCTTGGGACTTGGTTTTTGTTGACGACAACCCGCCCGCCTCTCAGATGAATGGTCATCGCGTACTTAGCTATGCTGAGTGGCTTAGTGAATCGGCGGTTTCTCATCATGTTTGTCTGGCAATTGCCAATAGCTCTATTCGAGAAGTACTGGCTGCGCGTTGCTTGAATGATAAAGTCGAGTTTTTTTCTGTGCGGGCGCTCAACGTGGTGGTAATGGATGAGGTGGCGATTGGCCCTGGAGAAGTATTAAGCCCGTTTGTGACCTTGACCAGTAATATAAAAGTAGGCCGACAGTTTCATGCCAATATTTACAGTTACGTAGCGCATGACTGTGTAATTGGCGATTTCGTAACCTTTGCCCCGGGCGTGAAGTGCAATGGTAACGTTGTGATCGAAGACCATGCATACATAGGGACAGGCGCTATTTTGCGGCAAGGGAAGCCCGGCCAACCTTTAGTTATAGGGCGTGGCGCTGTAGTCGGAATGGGGGCTGTTGTTACAAAAAACGTCGCACCTGGCGCAACCGTTGTGGGTAATCCGGCTCGGCCTATGCAACTCGACAACAAATAGCCGTTTTCGGAGTCTGGCAAGATGCCATCATTAGCCCCTCAGCGAAGATCGGCGTAGGTACGGTTGTGTGTGCTGGAGCGGTGCTCAATCCGGACTGTAGACTTGGCGACGCTGTGATTGTGAATACAAGGGCGGTGGTTGAACATGACTGCGAAATCTCCGATGGTGCGCATGTTTGCCCGGGGGCTTTGTTGGGTGGCGCGGTCAAAGTCGGTGCGGCAGCCTGGATCGGTATCGGAGCGACCATCTTGCCTCTTTGTATGATAGGGGCCGCTGCCACTGTCGGCGCAGGCGCGGTAGTCATTCGCAACGTTGACTCTGGGATCACCGTGGTTGGCGTACCAGCCAAAAAAATGAACAAACTATGCTGAATAAAGTAGCTGTTTTTCGGAATTCGGACTTGGCGGCGCCCAAACAAAATCTGCCGCCGGCGGGGATGGCCACCGCATCCGAGCATTGGCCATTTTTTGCAGAGGACGAGGTTGCCAAGGTGGCCGAGGTCATGCGCAGTGGACGGGTCAACTATTGGACGGGCGGGGAGGGTCGAGCGTTTGAACAGGAGTATGCGGCGGCCACTCAACGGCGGCATGGCATCGCCGTGGCCAATGGCACGCTCGCGCTTGAATTGGCTCTGTACGCTTTTGGTATCGGCACCGGCGACGATGTGCTGACGCCCGCTCGAACCTATATTGCGTCGGCAGGCTGCTCGGTGTTGCGCGGTGCCAGGCCGGTGATCGCCGATGTGGACCGTGATAGTCAGGTCGTCACCGCTGCGACCTTGCGCGCAGCTTTGACGCCGGCCACGCGGGCCATCATGGTCGTGCATCTGGCGGGTTGGCCCTGCCCGATGGACGAGATCATGGCGCTGGCGCAGGAGCATGGCTTGGTCGTCATCGAAGATTGCGCGCAGGCCCATGGTGCAACTTGGAAAGGCCGTCCGGTCGGATCATTTGGACATGCGGCCGCATTCAGCTTTTGCCAAGACAAGATCATCACGACCTGTGGCGAAGGGGGCATGCTGGTCTTGGATGACGAAGCAGCTTGGCAACGCGCGTGGTCTTACAAGGACATTGGCCGAAGTTTCGATGCTGTTTTCAACCGCCAGCATCCGCCGGGCTTTCGTTGGTTGAGTGAGTCTTTTGGCAGTAATTTCCGCATGACTGAGATGCAGGCGGCCGTTGGCCGTATGCAACTGGCCAAGCTGCCAGCGTGGTCCGCCCGTAGGCGGTATCTGGCCGAGACCCTTGAGGCGGGACTGCGTGGGTTGCCGGGCTTGCGCGTACCGACCGTGGCAGAAGGCGTGGGCCATGCCAATTACAGGTGCTATGCCTTTGTTCGCCCTGAGTGTTTGGCGCCGGGTTGGAGTCGGGATCGCATCAATGCGGAGGTCAACGCTGCGGGGGTGACGTGTTCGGTAGGCTCTTGCAGTGAAATCTATCTTGAAAAAGCCTTCGTGGATCGAGGCTGGGGCCCGTCGGCGCGGCTGCCCGTGGCGCGTGAGCTCGGTGAGACGAGTCTTGCTTTTTTGGTTCACCCAAGCCTTTCGGATCAGTCGATCCAACGGGCAATCGATGTCGTGCGTACAGTGATCTTCAATGCTAGCCACTGAATCAAAGCTCACTCCGCCCGAGCGCCAAGCCCCGGGGCTAGGTCGGCGGCTGGTTACAGAGCTGGTCTCACTGCATCCAAACACCAAGATGTGGGTGATGATTGGCGCAGATGCCTTGTTCTTGCCCTTGTGCATGATCGCAGCCGTGGTGCTTCGTTACGGTTCCGTGGAGCCGGCACTCGATAAAGCTCTGGGCGCTCAAATTGTTTTCGCACTGCTGAGCTTGCCGGTGCTCGGTGCGGCAGGCTTGTACCGCTCGGTGGTGCGCTACATGGACCTGCTGGTGGTGTGGGTCAGCTGCCTTTCCTTGGCGATCGTGGTTGTGTTGGTCTTTACCTTGGCGAATGTGCTGGACTATCGCGCCGTGCCTCGGTCTTCGGTATTGATCTTTTGGTTCACGGCGTCCCTCTATGTGATCCTGTCGAGGTTTTTCGCCCGGGCTATCTTGCGACAAGCAATGCGTTTCGATGGTCGCCCCAGAATACGAATGGCCATTTATGGGGCCGGCAGTGCCGGTGTGCAGCTCTCATTGAGCATGAAATTCAGCCCGGAGTACAAAGCGGTTTGCTTCTTCGACGACCGAGCCGAGTTGTTTGGCAAGACCGTGGCTGGCATGAAGGTCTACTCTCCCGCAGCCTTCGCCGAAGCGCTGCGACGACTCGATGTGCAGCAGATTGTGGTTGCGATTCCCTCGATGGCCGCTGCCGAACGAAGGCGTTTGATCACCCGCCTAGAAGGCACGGGTTTGCCGGTCAAGATGCTGCCCGGTCTGGTTGACTTGGTATCGGGTCAGGTGCGGGTTTCTGACATCCGCGAAGTTGATGTGATGGATCTGCTTGGGCGTGAGTCCGTGCCGCCGGACCATGGCTTGCTTGCGCGAAACATCGAAGGCAAGTGCGTCTTGGTCACCGGTGCTGGCGGGTCGATTGGCAGTGAGCTTTGCCGACAAATTCTGACGCAAGGCCCCGCGCGCTTGGTGCTGCTCGATCATTCCGAGTATTTGCTCTACAGCATCGATCAAGAACTGCAGCAAATGGCCCAAGCTGAGCAAGTGCAAGCTGTATTGGGCTCGGTGCTTGATGAGGTGTTGCTGAGGGAGACGATACGCAGGCATGGCATTCAGACCGTTTACCATGCTGCGGCCTACAAACATGTGCCGCTGGTCGAAGCCAACTTGCGGGAAGGCTTGCGCAACAACGTCATTGGAACGCTCAATGTGGCGAGGGCTGCCGCCGATGGTGACGTGGAGATGTGTATTTTGATCTCCACCGACAAGGCGGTCAGACCCACCAATGTCATGGGGGCCTCAAAGCGGGCTTCGGAGTTGATCTTTCAAGCGGCCGCGCAACGGGTCGGTGCACGCACTTGTTTTGCGATGGTGCGGTTTGGCAATGTGCTGGGCTCTTCAGGCTCCGTGGTGCCTTTGTTCAGGCGGCAGATTCGGGAAGGTGGCCCCATCACCATCACCCATCCCGACATCATTCGATATTTCATGCTCATTCCCGAGGCCGTTCAGTTAGTGATACAGGCCGGTGCGATGGCCAAAGGTGGTGAGGTGTTTGTGCTCGACATGGGCGAACCCGTGAAAATCATCGATTTGGCTCGCACGATGATTCGCTTGTCCGGCTTGACGGAGAAGACCGCAGATAGGCCGATGGGCGAGATTGAAATTCAGTGCGTTGGATTGCGGCCAGGCGAAAAGCTGTTTGAGGAGTTGCTCATTGGTGAGGGGGCCGCGTTCAGCGAACACCCTCGCATCTTGCGTGCGCATGAGCGTTTCATAGAGCCGATAGCTTTGGACGCTATGTTGAGTGCCCTGCGCTTGGCCAGTGATCGGGGCAGCGCGAGGGCGATGCTGGCGGAACTGCAGCGCATGGTGCCCGAGTACAGCCTTTCAGCTGAGATGACGGCCTTGAACTCTGGCTTTGTGCAGATCCCTGTAGAACTGAACATCACCGGCACCTATGGATAAGCCCTGCCTGCGGCGGTGCTGCCATGACCAAAATGACTTGGTTTTTTTGCAGCGGGCCTTGAAGGTCTTGACCTACTTCCTAACTACAAAACCCTGATAACGCCGGCCTCACCGATGCGCTGCCACGGCAGGCCCAACACCAAGGCATCCAGTTGCGCGCGAGTGAGAGCCAACGTATCGCCTTCCTGCGGCCAAACGAACTTGCCGACGTTCAATCGCCGCGCCGCCAGCCACACCCCGATGCCGTCGTGCACCAGCACCTTCATTCGATTGACGCGGCGGTTGGCGAACAAATAGGCGTGGTGAGGCCGCGCGGGGCCGAAGACATGGACCACCCGCGCCAATGCGGCCTCAGCGCCGCCGCGCATGTCCACGACCGGAATACTCACAGACCGGATGGGCTGATTCAAGATGGGTTGGCCGGACGGATACGGAGCGGCTGCCGACCTTTCCTGTGAAACAGCGTGCAAAACTTTCCAGATTCCCAGGGTAAACAGCGTCCAATAGTTTCCACCCTGGGGTGTGTGGCCATGCTTGACCCCGGTGCTGGCAAAACGCACCGGGCCTATCTGTGGAGCTACTGCACGGGTCAATTCGAGAACCGCTGCATCGTCGTCTACGACTTCGCCGAGAGTCGGGCCGGCAAG
>NZ_JAJIRN010000039.1 GCF_025717515.1 Roseateles oligotrophus | reverse complement strand
CGAAGTTGAGCCGCGAGCGGCGGCTGGGCGCGGAAGGCCCAGAATGAAATGGGGGCCTGGAGAGACCAGCCGTTGCGAGTCGGCTCGAACGACCGGTTAGCCATCAGAGGCCTCCCGCGTGCAGCTCGAGGTTGAGTATTCCCAGCGACCGCCGGAATCCAGGCACCGATCCTGAGCGATGAACGTCTGAACATGGATGAGCGCCCAGACTGCGCCAGACGCGATTGCGAGAAGGATGGCGATACGTCCCAGAAGGCGCCAAGACTCGTGTGACTCGAAAGCGCGACGGACCACGCCGATTGAACTAGAGCCCTCTGGATTCTTGGGGCCAATCCAGTACCGGCTGTTGTCACCGAATGGCTCTTCGATGACGAAGACATCGTCGCCGATTCTGAACTCGCAAAAATCACTGGTATCCCGAAATAGCCTTGATCTCCGGACGATCTCCGCGCCAGGGATGGATTCCACAACTCGACAGGCCTGGCCCCGGGTCAGAAGTAAGTTTCCAACCTCAAACGCGAACGGCGTTCCATCGGCAGCGGGCAGGATATGGACGCGCATTTCTGAT
>NZ_JAJIRN010000038.1 GCF_025717515.1 Roseateles oligotrophus | reverse complement strand
CGTCGTGCTCAAGGCCGTCAGCGCGGACGTCGACAGCGCGTTCACATCGGCCGTCTCCAGCGCCGCCATTTGCGCGGTGCTCAGACCCGTCACCTGGCCCGAGGTCAGCGCGGCGGCTTGCGCCGTCGTCAGCGCTTGCAGATTGGTCGTGTTGAGTGCGCCGAGCTGCGCGCTGGTGAAGGCGCGGATGCCGGCCGAGCCCAGCGAGATCACATCGTCGCTGACCAGGGTGGCGATCTGCGCGGTCGCAATCGAGGCGACCTGCGCCGAGCTCAGTGAAGGGATCTGGCTGCTGGTCAAAGCGTTCAAATCATCGCTACCCAGACCCGCCACTTGGGCGGTCGTCAGGTTGGCCACTTGGGTGCTGCTCAAAGCACCGATCTGGGTCGAATCCAGGGCGGCCAGTTGGCCCGTGCTCAAGGCCCGCAGGGCGCTCGTCGACAGCGCGTTCAGGTCGGCCGACTCCATCGCCGCCATCTGTGCCGTGTTCAGACCCGCCACTTGGGTCGCACTCAGCGCGCCGGCTTGCGCCGAGGTCAGGGCCTGGACATTGGCCGTGCTGAGGGCGCCCAT
>NZ_JAJIRN010000037.1 GCF_025717515.1 Roseateles oligotrophus | reverse complement strand
ACGTTACGGCCGCTCAGCTCGAACGTTAGGCGTCGAGAAGAAACACCTCGCGTTCCACCTCCCAACGAAAGAAAGAATGACAACCGATCTCTGGATGCTTGTGGCCACCGCCGTTCTGTGCGTCGGCATAACCTTTATCTATGGCGCCGGCCGCTTCTTGCAGCCCGGTGGAATTGCTTGGGCTGCGGGCAACAGAGGCACCGATCTAACGGTCCCTCCTTGGACAACCCGAGCCATTCAAGCGCACGCAAATCTGATTGAAAACCTTGCACCATTCGCGGTGCTTGTTCTGGTAGCCCACATGTCCGGCAAAGCCAATGCCGCAACAGCCCTTGGCGCCACCATCTTCTTTTGGGCTCGCGTGTGCCACCTGGTAGCCTACGTGGCCGGCATCATCTATCTCCGTACTCTTGCCTGGTTCACATCATGGGTGGGCGGCGCAATCATTCTTTTCCATCTATTCAAGTAGCCTGCCAGTGTCCTCTCACAGCCCGACGCCTAACCTGGCGTTCGAGCCGACTCGCAACGGCTGGTCACTTCAGGCCCCCATTTCATTCTGGGCCTTCCGTGCCCAGCCGCCGCTCGCGGCTCAACTTCGACGTTA
>NZ_JAJIRN010000036.1 GCF_025717515.1 Roseateles oligotrophus | reverse complement strand
GCATAGAAGGCCACATAACCCAGATCCAGCAGACCCGCGTAGCCGACCACGATGTTGAGCCCCAGCGCCAAGAGCACATAGAGCAGGGCCAGGTCGATGATGCGCACCGGGCCGTTGCCGAACTGCTGCGCAAACAAGGGCACCAGCAGCAGACCGACGGCCGCCAGCAGGAAGACGAAGACTTTATTGCTTTGTTTTGATTGCATGTTTGTTCTCCTCAGGCCGGATCAGGCACGGTCCGCGACACGCTCACCGAGCAAGCCCGAAGGCCGCAGGGTCAACACCAGGATCAGCGCGACGAAGGCGAAGATGTCCGCGTAATGGCTGCCCAGCACGCCGCCGGTCAGGTCACCCAGATAGCCCGCGCCGATCGCCTCGATCAGGCCCAGCAAGACGCCGCCGACCATCGCGCCGGCCAGGTTGCCGATGCCGCCTAAGACGGCCGCCGTGAAGGCTTTGAGCCCCGGCATAAAGCCCATCGTGTGCTGCACGGTGCCGTAGTTGGCGGCCCACATCAGGCCGGCCACGGCGGCGAGTGCGGCGCCGATCACAAAGGTGGTGGAGATGATGAAGTCGGGCTTGACGCCCATCAGGCCGGCAACCCGTGGATTCTCGGCGGTAGCCCGCATCGCGCGGCCCAGTTTGGTGTGATTGACCAGCCACATCAGCGT
>NZ_JAJIRN010000035.1 GCF_025717515.1 Roseateles oligotrophus | reverse complement strand
CATGCAATTGCCGGGCGATGGTGCCGACCCGCCACTTCTCGGCGTTACGCAGGCGCAGAATCTGCGCAGCCAAATCAGGGGCTATGGTCATGGCGTCGCCTTGTGAATGATGTGGCGCGCGCCGTGGCACGCGGGCTGTGGCGCAAGAAGTCTTGACGCAACCAGCCGGTCAGCGGTGCGGCGCAGCGGCGGCAGTGCCCGAGTGGCGCGGGCGTTGGCGGGGAAGTGGCGGACGGCGCAGCAGCGACAGGCAGCGGGCCGAGATCCGCATCTGCCGCGCTTGCCGAACTTGCTGAGGCTGTATCTTGGGTCCATGCGACCAGTGGAGCCGCAACACCCCCGGCCGAGCAACCCTGGTGCGTCACATTCTCGAAACGGCGGCCGGCCTGCCGCTGGCGCCACCGTCGTGTCCGAGCGGCATGGGCCAGCCGACCCGGGCGGGAACGCTGATACCGACTGGAGGCCTCAGCCCGAGCAACCTCACGGTAACGACGCCAGCACGAACGACCGCAATAGAGGTTGCCGTGGTCACAGTGGCTGCACAACGCCACTTGGACGCGACACCCTGCGCAGAGAAATAGACGGGCAGGACGATCCATGTGCACACCCCGGATTCACCGAAGGTGCTGGACGGACTCGTCCCGGCGCGCCACACTCTCATGGCACCGCCTTCAACGGCACGGTGTCGGGCGCGGCGCGGTCGTCAAGCTTGCCGGCTGGAGGAAGACCGCTGCCGCGCCCACCTGCTTCGGCATTGCCG
>NZ_JAJIRN010000034.1 GCF_025717515.1 Roseateles oligotrophus | reverse complement strand
GCGTTAGAGCGCTCAAACATGCCCTTCGATATCACTGAGTCATTCATCCTTGATGCCGAGCGCGAAATCGGCGCTGCGTTGCCGTCGGCATATCGGACTTCAATGCTTGGCGCAAACGGCGGTGAAATCGAGACAGAAGATGATTCTTGGGAGCTGTACCCCATCGCCGATACATCAGACCGAAAGCGGCTTTCACGTACAGCCAATCACATCATCAAGGAAACTAGCCTGTGTCGAGCTTGGCCTGGCTTCCCAGAAAACGCTCTAGCCATCGCCAGCAACGGAGGAGGCGATCGGCTTGTACTTCTGAAGCAAGGTCCTGTTTTCGGCGCAGCCGTATACGCTTGGTCCCACGAAACTGCAGCACTTACCAAGGTCGCAAATGAGTTCTCCGCCCTCAGAGCGCTCTAACCTTGCGTTCGAGCCGACTCCCAACGGCTGGTCACTACAGGCCCCCATTTCATTCTGGGCCTTCCGTGCCCAACCGCCGCTCGCGGCTCAACTTCGACGTTATGCAGCAGGCTAAGCAAAGCTCGAAGTTTCTTTTCTGGTCGCTCGATCGCGGCCAGTTGCGGGGTCAACTCGCCTCGTCGGTAGCTGCACCAGGCCGAGCGCCAGCGGTCTCAGCCTCCGGCCGCCGTGATCTTGCCTGTTCAGGCTCTGCTGGCCGTTTACCTTCCTCGGTTCGCAACCGGCCGCATGGCCAAGCAACAGCCAGTCGCCTCAGCCGAGTGCGGCATGGGTACAGCTTCGGTATGCTGTCGGCCACCTCAACAGT
>NZ_JAJIRN010000033.1 GCF_025717515.1 Roseateles oligotrophus | reverse complement strand
TAACGTCGAAGTTGAGCCGCGAGCGGCGGCTGGGCACGGAAGGCCCAGAATGAAATGGGGGCCTGAAGTGACCAGCCGTTGCGAGTCGGCTCGAACGCCAGGTTAGACAGCATTGCCACCCTCCGCACTCGACTCCGTCCTGAACAATGCTTTCTTGGAAAAGTAGAGATCGTTGTACTCAGTGACGGCGGACTCAAGTGGAATATTTCCACTTTCCATTTGGGCAATGTAGAAATACCAAAAGTCAGATGTATTCGCCATCTTTTGGAATGTAGATGGCTTGAGCGCAAAGAATGCATCTTGCACACGCGTAGTGGACTTTGGCAGAGCTTGCTGGGCATACGGCCTAACATGGGACAAGACGGTACCTGCAAGCCGGACGCAGTCGGATGCTGTCTTTTGGCGCACCTGCATTTGTGGTGTGGTGACAATCATGCGCTCGGCATTTATGTCGGCGTACATAGACGCCTCCCGCCCAAACTTCAGGTCGACCATCATGTTCACGAAGTTCATTACCTCGTCTTTAAGATTTGGCGTAGCCTGGAGCCATGGAGAAAAAGCAGCGGTAACTTTTTGGGAATGGTCCTCAAACTGAAGTTTCAGCCTCTGAGTTACCGCAGGATCTCTTAGATTTTTCCCCAGACCCTCGAACGCCTGTACAGCCTTGCCCGCTTCCTCAATGGTTGATGCCGATAGGAAATATGCCCTCGCATATTTTTCGTGTGCCAATAGCAGCGTTGCTTCCTCAAGCAATTCTTGAGCATTTACAAGTGCCGCATCCCGGTACTCGCGAAGCAGATCTGGTGTCAGCGTGTAGTCACGGTCCTTGATAGGCATACCTTTGAGTTTCCTGCTGTCT
>NZ_JAJIRN010000032.1 GCF_025717515.1 Roseateles oligotrophus | reverse complement strand
GGCACCGAACCCGGCTGCTCCAGCACCGCGTCATTGCCGCCGACCACCAAGACCGTGTCGATCTCGCCGCGCAGCGCCGACAGCGCCGTCGTCGGCCCCAGCTGCAGGCCGGAGTTGCTGGTCACCGGCCCGCCCTCGGGCGAAGCCAGTAGCAGACGGTAGGGCGGCGCCCGGCCGGCGCTTTGGCAAAAGCCATTGGCCTTGCTGAACACCTCCCAGGGGCCGGCGACATCAAGCGACTGGCAGCCGGCATAGGCGACGATGACGACGGTGCGGCGCCCCTCGGCCGGGGCGAGTGGCTGGGTAGTGTTGGCAGTTTTTGCGGTCATTGTGTCAATACGGACATGAGGCTCAAGCATAAGCTACACAGCATGAACCAACAACATCAAAGCCCCCTCCACACCGTCCGCCTGTTGGTGCTCAGCCAGGCGCTGTTCGTCTGCGCCTCGGCGATCGGCCTGACGCTGACCGGCCTGGTCGGCGCGATGCTGGCACCCAGCCGCGCGCTGGCCACCCTGCCCTATGCACTGGTCACGGTGGCCACCGCGCTGAGCACGATCCCGGTCTCCTTGCTGATGCTGCGCTGGGGCCGGCGCCGCGTCTTCATGCTGGGCAGCTTGGCCGGCGCCGCTGGCGGGGCCTTGGCGGCCTGGGCGATCATGCGCAATGACTTCTTGCTGTTCTGCATCGCCAATCTGGGCCTGGGCCTGTTCGCCGCCAGCGCGCAGTACTACCGCTTCGCCGCCAATGAGGCGGCACCGGCCGAGTACAAGGCGCGGGCGATTGCCTGGGTGATCAGCGGCGGCGTGCTGGCCGCATTGGTCGGGCCGACGCTGGCGGCCTGGGCGCGCGAAGCGGTGCCGCGTCACAGCTTCGCCGGCTCCTATCTGGTCTTGCTCGGCCTGGCCTTGCTGGGGTCGCTGGTCTTGAGTCGCCTGACCGGCCTTGGCCGCGCTGCCGTG
>NZ_JAJIRN010000031.1 GCF_025717515.1 Roseateles oligotrophus | reverse complement strand
CCTGATTAGGCACATATCTCCGCTGGCATCTTCTTTCGCAATGAAGCCTCCCGCCAGGGATTGCAGCGGAGGGCGTCGACCAGCAAATCGGTCAATATGGCCCGCAGATCGAATCGCCGATTGAAGCGGTATTGAAACTCCGCCAAGTAGCGTTGCGTGTAGTGACTGAGCTTGAATCCCTTGAAGGTCGAGGCCATCCAGGTTTTCAGGTTGCCCAGCGTCGTATTCACAGCAAGGAATCGCGGATGCTGGCCTGCGGCCTTGCCGGTGCGGTTGACGATGATGGGTTCATGCGTTAAGCCTGCGTCCTTGACTGCGGCAAACGTGGCCAGGCCGTCACTGACGACGTGCGTCCCCGCCGCTAGAGCCTTGGCGGCCCAGCGTTTGATGGTCACCTTCTGCCAATTAGGCACCACGTCTAGGCGGGCCAACAGGGCTTTGCCTTGGCCCGTCGTCTGAACGGCAGCCACGACCAGCACCTTGTTCGGGGCCACACGCCCTGCGCCACCTCCTTGGCGCTCACCACCGACAAAGACGTCGTCGATCTGCACCAGCGTCTCCAGCTTGCGCTCTCGCTCTTGGCCAAACATGACCTGCATAAGCTTGTGCTTGATCAGCCAAGCACTGCGATAGCTAACCCCAAGGTCACGCATGAGTTGCAGGGCTGACATACCGGTCTTGCATTGCGTGAGCAGGTGGATGGCCAAAAACCAAGTCGTCAGCGGCAGCTTGCTCGCGTCGAGCACAGTGTCTACCGTGAGGCTAGTCTGGCGGCGGCACTGAGAGCACTGCAAGAGCAGCCGCGTGCCTCGCTCGTGGCGGCTGTGTTCGGCGCTGGCGCACTTGGGACAAACGAACCCCTCGGGCCAGCGCATCTCATACAGGGCTTGTTGGCACTGTGCTCGCGTACCGTAGCGTTGGAAAAACGTGGCCAGCGAGAGGCCTGGCTGAAACTGGATGCGGTTGATGGGCATGGTCGCCTCCGGGATGCAGTGCGACTACTTTCCCACCCGGCTGGCTCACCACATGAGCCGGCGGACTTAGATACCTAATCAGG
>NZ_JAJIRN010000030.1 GCF_025717515.1 Roseateles oligotrophus | reverse complement strand
CGAGCTGAGGGGCCGCAGCCAGCTGGCCGCGCGGAGCTGAAAATATACAGGCAGCGTAGCGCGGCCAGCTGGCGGAGGTCCACTCGAGCGACCGGTTAGAAGGCTGTAACACTTGACCTGCCAAGGAAGCTGATTCTCGCGAGCACTTTTCCGTCTGCGCCTTGGCGAAGTAGCGCAATAAGTTTTCGCATTTCTGATTCCTGCATTTCCAGATAGGCCGAGTCCTTGGTCCGAATGTCCTCATCCATTAGGAAATGTTGGAGTCCATGAAAGCAGCTTGCCAAAGGTTCTCCCGCGTTTTCCGGATTGTCGGAAACGTTATCCAATGAAATGCGGCCGTCGAGAACAAGCTGAAGTTGATCCGCGAGCGAAAGAGCAGTACTGGCCATAGCCTTCTAACGTCGAAGTTGAGCCGCGAGCGGCGGCTGGGCGCGGAAGGCCCAGAATGAAATGGGGGCCTGTAGTGGCCGGCCGTTGCGAGTCGGCTCGAACGCAGGGTTAGAACTCGTTTGCACCAACATCTCTAACGGACTACCGATTCGATGAACTTCCTTGGTGAGGTGAGTTTGCAGGCGCGTGCCACCTGAGATCCTCCCATTCCATACCAAAGCCTATTCTTGCCACGAAGATGACCAAGGAGAAGTTCGTATGAAGACTGTTCCGCGATCACGTCGCCTGACTTCACGTCAATGACAACCATTCTGAGGGGTCGAATGTCCCGGTCCAGTCGACCGTGTTCAATTTTGACCAAAACCGGAGACGGGGGGACGCTGTCGGACCGAGTGCGCTGTGTGCAGTTAACGGCCTCCGGCATTGAGTCGAGCCCATGCACAACCGTAACGAAAGATCCGCGGCATGGTTCTGTAGGACTCACATCATCGACATAGCGCAAGTTCACAGCAGCCACAGCCTGAGGTTCAACCAGCAATTGCACAACGATGACATGTGGCGCATAGGTTTCGTTGTGTACGCTGGCCCACGGTTGGTCCTCTATGTCGATGACATCCGTTGGCAGGCGCCTATGAACGACCTCGGTTGCGCTTTTACATCGACGATCTAACTCGCCAAATCGAAGACCATCGAGAAACTCGGCGCCCCCTGGAGAACATGAAAAGGCGAGAACAGTCGCGGCAATTGCGACTGATGCCATGATGACCAAGGAGAAGCGAGTCACGGTTCGAGT
>NZ_JAJIRN010000003.1 GCF_025717515.1 Roseateles oligotrophus | reverse complement strand
ACCGCCAACACTTCTTTTCAAAAGTCGCTAGCAGCGCAGAAGCGGGATTGTGACTGATTTTCTTCAAATCCGTCAAGCACCTCGGAAATAATTTACTTCCGGGCTTCTTTCCAACTGACATCCCAAACAAGTTCTGTTGGAGAGCAGCGAAGCCCACGACTTTAGCATGGAAATAGGGCGAAACCAGGGACCGATCACTAAAAATGGCAATCGCCCTTCGATCAAGACCCGATTCAATGCACTTCTCGATGCGGTTCGCACCATGTCACACGGGTTCGACCCCTGCTGCTACTGAAGAGCTCTGGCGGGTTTGTTCCGTGCGAACGCCAATTCCGCCTCATGCCTGGGATCTTCGCTCCCCATGATCTCAGGCATAAAGGTTGCCAAGCGCCCCGCATCGGCCCTCAATACGCGCTGCTTGACCGAGGGGATTTGAGAAGGATGCATTGAAAAACTTCGCAAACCCATCGCCAACAGCAAGTCAGTGAATGCGGGGTCACCCGCCATCTCCCCACACACGCTGACGGACTTGCCGGCCGCTCGCGCGAGCCCAATTGAGCTCGCCAACAATTGCAGCACCGCCGGGTGCCATGGATCATAGAGATGCGCCACCGCCTCATCGGCGCGGTCGATTGCTAAGGTGTACTGGATTAGGTCATTTGTGCCAATGGAGACGAAATCAACGTGTCTAAGCAGCAACGGAAGCATGACCGCAGCTGCAGGGATTTCAATCATTACGCCCAATTCAACATGGCTGTAGGCGTGGCCCGCATCATTGAGCTGCTGCTGAACCTTCTTTACGGCCTCCAATATTTGCCTTACTTCGTGCAAGTGGGCGACCATCGGAATCAGCAGCCTGACTTTTCCAAACGCACTGGCCCGGTAAATGGCACGCAATTGCTGCCTGAACATGCTGGGTTCAGCCAGGCTCCAACGAATCGCCCGCAAACCCATCGCCGGGTTCAGCACATGCTCATGCCGCAACTCGCTGGCGCTCATGCGGTCCAATGGCTTGTCCGCTCCGACGTCGACGGTGCGAATCGTCACAGGCATGCCGCGCATCGCCTCAACCGCCGCACGGTAGGCCGCGAACTGTTCATCTTCGCCCGGCAGCTCGCCGTCCCGGTTCATAAACAGGAACTCGCTGCGGAACAGGCCCACTCCGGTGGCACCTGCCTCGATCGCGCCCTGCGCATCCAAGGGCAGTTCGATGTTGGCATGAAGCTCAATCCGCTCGCCATCCAGCGTCACCGCCGGCGTATGCCTCAAACGCGCCAACCGCGCCCGCTCAAGCTCACTCTGGCGCTGCCGGAATCGATACTCCTCCAGCATGATCGGCGACGGATTAACGATAACAGTGCCGGCATCACCGTCAATGATGATCCAATCATCTTGCCGAATCAGCCGAGAAGCCTCGCGCGTACCCACCACCGCCGGAATATCCATGCTGCGCGCGACGATGGCCGTATGCGATGTCTTGCCGCCAATGTCGGTAATAAACCCATGAAAGACGCTGCGCTTGAATTGCATCATGTCGGCCGGCGCGATGTCGGCGGCAACCAGCAACAAGGGGTCCTCCCCGGCAAAATCTCGCTGCACCACGCTGGCGGCGTCAACGGGCACCAAACCCTGCTCACGCGCCAAGGCGCTCAAAATCCGTTCGACCACCTGCTCCAAGTCGGCCTTGCGCTCACGCAAATAGTCGTCTTCCATCTCGTCAAATTGACGTGCCAGCACTTCAAGCTGCGCAGACAAGGCCCACTCTGCGTTGTAGTGCCGGTCAATGATCCATTGCGTGGCAGCGCCGATCAGCGCCTCATCGTGAAGCAACATCAAGTGAACATCCAGCAAGGCGGCCAACTCTTGCGGCGTATCTCCACGCAAATCTTGCTTGAGGGTTTCGAATTCTCGGGCCACCTCATCACGGGCTCGAAACGCACGCTCGATCTCGGCCTCGACTTGATCCGGGCCAACAAAATAATGCGCGACGTCAACGCGGCTGGACGCGACCAATACCGCGCGGCCGATGGCCACGCCGCGCGAGACCGGGATGCCAAAAACCTGAAAGCTCATGCGCCGACTTTAGCAGCCACCAAGGCTGCCGAGTCGAGTCATCGAATCGTCATTCGCATGTCATGGCAGCGTCACCACAACAACCGAGCATGCGCCTGCCGACTAACGACCAAACCGAGGCCGCTCATGAGGGATATCCCGCTGTCTACCTTGCCGTATTCCGATCTCCGCCAAGCCAAAATTGAGCCCCCGCAGCCACTTGCGACAACAAGGGGCGCGGCGCCGGGTCGTTTAGACGTCTGCTGGGCCACAAGCGAAGGCGAGGTGCGTGAAGCGCAGCAACTCCGCTACCGCGTCTTTGCCGAAGAAATGGGCGCTCGCCTGAAGCTGCCGAACGGCGCTCCGGCCGGCCATGACATCGACACTTTCGACCCTTTCTGCGAACACCTGCTGGTGCGCGAGCTTGGCCAACACGATCGACCCGGTCAAGTCGTCGGCACCTATCGCGTGCTGACCCCCGCCGCCGCCAAAAGGGCCGGCGGTCTTTACAGCGAAACCGAGTTCGATTTGACCCGCCTGCGCGGCTTGCGAGCCAATATGGTGGAGCTGGGTCGCTCCTGCATTGACCCGGCACACCGTTCGGGCGGCGTCATCATGTTGCTCTGGGGCGCGCTGGCCGAGTTCATGATGAGAAACAACTTGGACACCATGATGGGCTGCGCCAGCGTCAGCATGTGTGACGGCGGGCACTTTGCCGCCAGCCTCTGGAAACAGTTGGAACGGACACACCTCGCCGGTATCGAATGGCAGGTGCAGCCCCGACTGCCGCTGCCGGTCGACGAGCTAAGGCACGACCTCGGTGTCGAGGCGCCGCCCTTGATCAAGGGCTATTTGCGCTGCGGCGCTCGGATTCTTGGGGCTCCGGCCTGGGACCCGGACTTCAACACGGCCGATCTGCCGATGATGATGCGCTTGGCCGAATTGCCGGCCCGCTATCGGCGTCACTTCATCGAATAAGCCAGGCCGAGCCCGCTCACTGGCCCTCGCCAAACTTGTCATTCACGAGCGCGGTGATGGCATCCTGCGCGGCCTGTTCGTCGACGCCTTCGGTCTCCAGTTCGACCTGCGTGCCCATGCCGGCCGCCAACATCATCACTCCCATGATGCTCTTGGCATTGACGCGGCGGCTTTTCCGGCTCATGAACACCTCGCACTGAAAGCTGCCGGCCAGTTTGGTCAGCTTGGCGGAGGCGCGGGCATGCAGGCCCAATTTATTGCTGATGGTGAGCGTCGACTTGATCATTGAATCTCAGGCTTCCGAATTGGGGTTCACAGGGAGTTCGTTCAGCATGATGCCTGCCGCTCCGCCTTGCACGGCTCGCACGATCAAGGCATCAAGTGGCTCATTGACATAGCAAAGCGAGCGCCAAAGCATGGGAACATTGACGCCACTGACCACCCTCACCGCTGCGTTCTGCAGCCGCTGCGCCGCATTGCAAGGCGTGGCACCGAACACATCGGTCAAGATCAGCACCTCGGCATGATCTGCACTCGTCAAAAGCGACCGTGCGCTTCGTTCGACATCCTCTACCGACATATCCGGCGTGACGTCAAGCACGTTCAGTTGGACAGCGCAATGCGGAAAAGTATGCTCCGCCACTGCCTTCAGCGCAGAGGCAAGCGGGGCGTGGGCGATCAAGAGCAAACCGGGCATGACTTGATTATCGGTGCAGGTTTTAGGTCGAAGACTCGCGTCGCCTACCGAGCCCGTCGAAGCGGGACAAACTCCTCATGAATCAAGCTTCAAGGAGGTCAAAAAACTGTCCCAGGCGGCCGGGTTGTCTTGTACGCCCAACATCAGCACCTGATAAACGCGCAGCCCCCTCGCAAACACGGCCACGCGCGCCTTTTGCTTGTCTCCCGACAAGCGTTGCATTTGGGCCGCTGGATTGGGCGTCATGCCCGGCACCGCCAGTGGCTCAACCGCACCGGGCTGCGCATTCAGCTTGCCCGCCAGCGAGCGCGGCATCTGGCTCAAGGCCGGGCCGACCAAGGCAGGGTCGGCGAGATCGGCCCAGGCCAAAGAAAACGTCCACTGATCCGCCTTGCACTCGGCCAAGCCCATTGCCGCTGGCTCGGCGGCCGTGGCAGGGCGGCTATTGACCGCCGGCTTGCAGGGGAACATCGCGCCGATGCCCGCGTCGGCCGGATGCACCGTTCGCCAGTCCAATTTAGGCGAACAAGCCGCCAAGCTCGAAGCCAGCGTCACGGCACAGACCAGCGCCGAAACAATACCCAACGGGCGTCGAGCGCCGGCGATGGTTCTATACAAAGCAGGAGGAGTCATGCGGCCATTATCGGAGGCGCCAGGTCGGCGCTTGTCAGACAATCGATCTCATGCAAAGCGACCAAGCCCCCCTCAGCCCTGCCATTCCCGCCGCCGTACCGGACGCCGCTTTGCCCATGTCCTTGGCCGGCATACGTGTGCTGGACCTGTCCCGCGTGCTGGCAGGCCCATGGTGCACCCAAACCCTCGCCGACCTTGGCGCCGACGTGATCAAGGTCGAACGACCGGGCAGCGGCGATGACACACGCGCCTGGGGCCCGCCCTATTTGAAAGACGAGCAAGGCGCCGACACCAGCGAGGCGGCCTACTACCTGGGCGCCAACCGCAACAAGCGATCGATCGCGATCGACATTGCCAGCCCGGCCGGCCAAGCCTTGATCCGCGAGCTAGCGGCCGGGGTCGACGTGCTGGTCGAGAACTTCAAGGTTGGCGACCTGACCCGCTATGGTCTGGACGCTGACAGTCTGCGTGAAGCCAATCCCCGCCTGATCGTCTGCTCGATCACTGGCTTCGGGCAGACCGGCCCCTACAAAGACCGGGCCGGCTACGACTACGCCGTGCAAGGCATGGGTGGCCTGATGAGCGTGACCGGCGAACGCGACAATCTGCCAGGCGGCGGCCCACAAAAAGTAGGCGTCGCCGTCGCCGATCTTTTCACCGGCATGTATGCCGCCGTCGCCATCCTGGCCGCGCTGCGGCACCGAGATTTGCGCGGCCAGGGGCAGGTCATCGACATGGCCTTGCTGGATACGCAACTGGCCATGCTGGCCAACCTGGGCGCCAACTTCCTCTGCACCGGTCAGCCGCCATCCCGCATGGGCAATGCACATCAGAACATCGTGCCCTATCAAGTCTTCGAGGCCAACGATGGGCATTTGATCTTGGCGATAGGCAACGACTCTCAGTTTGCCAAGTTTTGTGCCATCGCCGGCTATCCGGCCTGGGCGCAAGATCCACGCTTCTCCAGTAACGCCGAGCGCGTACGGCAGCGTGAATTGCTGGTGCCCATGATCGCCGCAGCGATCAAGACCCGACCCCGCAATGCCTGGCTGGCCGACCTGGAAGCCGCCAAAGTACCCTGTGGCGCCATCAACAACCTGGCCGAGGCCTTTGCCGACCCCCAGGTCCAGGCCCGCGAAATGGTCACCGCGATGCCCCACCCACTGAGCCCGGCCTTACGCTTGGTCGCCAGCCCGATCAAGTTATCGGCCACACCGGTCGCCTATCGCCATGCGCCGCCGCTGCTGGGGCAACATACGCGCGAACTTCTGCTTGAGGCAGGGCGGACAGAAGCCGAAATTGCAGCGCTCTTACAGGCCGGCGTGATCGCTTGAGGGTCAATTCATCACGGCGACCGTGTGAAATTGCTCACAAACAGCACTAAATTCACTTTTAGCGCTTGCTCCCCCGGATCGGGGGATAGACGCTGGCGTGCATCGCGTTGACGATGGCGGCCGTTGCGGGAATTTTGCCCAAAATAACCCTCAAAAGAACAATAGCCGCCGCACGATCAACACGCATGCTCATGTCAATTCCGCCGTCCACCAAAACTGCCTCTGCCAGCGCGGCCGCCAATGATGTGGCGGGCGAGCCGAGCCCAGTGCAATGGACCGAGATCGTCCAGCAGTTGGGCGCCGAGATTGCCGGACCTCTGAGTTTGGCGCTGGAACGGATTCATGATCTTGTCAGCACCGGCCAGATCGATCGCCAAAACCTCCGTGCGCTGCGCGAAAGTGTCAGCCAAGCGCGCGAAGCCGGTATGTTGGGGCAGCAGTTGGCGCGATTAGCTTCTGGCCGAGTCAAGCTGACGCGCGAGCGCATGCATCTGACCCAGGTCTTGCGCGGCGTGCTGGCGCAGCGCAGTCGCGAGACCCAAGCTCGCGGCATTCAAGTGCGGCAGATCCTGAAACCGGTCGAGATCATGGCCGACGGCTCACTGCTGTTCGCGCTGCTGAATGCGCTGATGGACTGGGCTTTGGCCAGCACCCACAGCTCCATCGATCTGCGCCTCGACCTGACCCCTTGGCCAGCCAAGGCCAGGCTGATGTGCCGCTTCGCTCACCGTTCGCTCGACCTGCTCGATGACCCCCGCGCCACGGAATTGCCCCAGGTATTGAACTCGCTGGCCTGGCGCTTGGTGGAGCAAACGGCGCTCACCATGGGCGTGCTGCCGCTGCGCGAGGACGAAGCCGGCATTACCGTCTTGACGCTTGAATTCCCGCAGACGGTCGGCGACGAGCCGGGCACAGCGGCGGGGCTGGCGGACCGTGAAGCAGAGCGCAGCTTGGCCCGCCCCATCGAACACAAGCCGGCATACAGCAGCGAGCATGCGGCCGAATACCTGCCCTCAAGCAACTCCAAGCCCTTGGCGGGGAGTCACATCTTGATCATTTCCCAACAACGCGAGCTGCGCAGCCAGATTCAGGCCGCCATTCAACACATGGGCTTGATCGTCGATTTGGCCGGCAGCATGGCCGAGGCAACCCAGTTCTGCCAAGAAGGCCTGCCCCATGGCATCGTGTTCGAGAGTGCGTTGCGGGGTGAAGACTTCGAACTGCTGTTTGCCGATGTGATGCGGGAAGTGCCGGACTTTTGCTTCGTCGAAGTGTTGAACGAGCAACATCTGACCCAGCTCTCCACCGCCACCTCCGACGGCTTGGCGCGCATCTCGCGCCTGCATCTCGCTGACGCGCTTTCGTCCGTGCTGATGTTCGAGCTCTCCAAAGGACTGTAAGTCAAGGCCCTCGCGGGCCGCCCCCTGCTGGTAGCCGCGCTAAACTGCAATCATGAAGTTGCAACGATTTTTAGTGCCCGTACTGGTCGCGGCCTTGGCCGGCGGCGGATTCTTCGCCTATCAAAACCTGGGCTCACGTGAACGAGCCCCGGCCATCAACTACGTGCTGCTGGATGGCAGCCGGGTCGACTCCAGCCAATGGGCGGGCAAGGTCATGTTGGTCAATTTCTGGGCCACCAGTTGCACCACTTGCGTCAAAGAAATGCCTCAAATCGTTGGTACCCACGAGAAGTTCAAGGGCCGTGGCTTTGATACCTTGGCCGTCGCCATGAGTTACGACCCGCCGGCCTTTGTCGCCAATTTTGCCGAGAGCCGCAAGCTGCCCTTCGGCGTGGCGATCGACAATAACGGCAAGATCGCCCACCAGTTCGGCAAGGTTCAGCTGACACCGACCACCTTTTTGATCAACAAGCGTGGTGAGGTCGTCAAGCGCTATGTCGGCGAGCCCGACTTTGCCGCCTTGCACGCTTTGGTCGAAAAGCTGCTAGCGGAAGCCGCCTAAGAGCCCGGGCGGCAGAAGGAGCGGCGGCTGCGTTAGCATCCCTGCATCACTGACCCCGAGGCCCAAAATGATTCTAGAAATCGCTGAAATTCAAATCCCGCCAGGCCAGCAGGCCGCCTTTGAAGTCGCCATTGCGCATGGCATCAACAGCGTGATCTCGCAAGCCCAGGGCTTCATCAGCGCCCGCGTCCAGCATGGCATCGAGTCGCCCGAGCGCTACATTCTGCAAATTGAATGGGCCAGCTTGGCGGACCATACCGAGCACTTTCGCGGCGGACCCTTGTTCCCCGCATGGCGGGCCATCGTCGGCCCCTTCTTTGCGCAAGCGCCCAGGGTCGAACATTACGAACTTGTCATTTAGGCCAGTCACTCGGGGGTCAAGCCTTGCCCTTGTCTCAGGTCAAGCCTGATCCCCACCGACTGGCTAGACTGTCGCGGATGTAAGCCCCGCTGGGGCAAGAAAAGCGACGCCATGGACAAACATTACCTGACCCCTCTTTTCACGCCTGAGTCGATTGTTGTGTTTGCCGGCTCGCCGGATGCGACCGAGGAGCAAGGCGCTCATGCAATGGCCTTGCATCAAGCCCTCGGCGGCCAACGTTTCAGCGGCTCGCTGCGCTTTTTGGATATTCATAGCACCGGCACCCTGGCCGATTTGGCGCAGGCCCGCGCCGATTTGGCCATCATTGCGCTGCCGCCGCAGGACATCGCCGCCGCGCTCGAAGTGGCCGGCCGCATCACCTGCCGCGCCGCGCTGGTGATCTCCAGCGGCGTCAGCGCCGAACTGGCCTCCGCGCTCAAAAAAACCGCGCGGCGCGAAGGCATGCTGCTGCTGGGCCCCAACAGCCTGGGCTTCCAGCGCCCCGCCCTGCAACTCAACGCCAGTACGGCCGGCACCTTGGCGCAGGCCGGCTCCCTGGCGCTGGTCTCGCAGTCGGGCGCCCTGACCGCATCCATGCTGGACTGGGCG
The DNA here is from genome assembly GCF_025717515.1 of Roseateles oligotrophus. Classification (GTDB taxonomy): domain Bacteria; phylum Pseudomonadota; class Gammaproteobacteria; order Burkholderiales; family Burkholderiaceae_C; genus Paucibacter_A; species Paucibacter_A oligotrophus. The sequence continues at coordinate 624,255 of NZ_JAJIRN010000003.1, read as the reverse complement.
CGCAGCAACGCGGTGGGCTTCTCCTCGGTCGTGTCACTGGGCCCCAATACCAGCGTCGATATCGCCCAGGTGCTGGACTTCCTCGCCAATGACGCACAAACCCAAAGCATCATTGTTTACCTCGAAGGCATAGGCAATGCGCGCCGCTTCATGAGCGCGCTGCGCTCGGCTGCCAACGCCAAACCGGTGGTGGTGCTGAAGGCCGGCCGCAAGCCCGCCGGCAACGCAGCCGCTCTGACCCATAGCGGCGCGATTGTCGGCAGCGACGACGTATTCGACTCGGCGCTGCGCCGTGCCGGAGCCGTTCGGGTGCGTTCGTTTGTCGAGTTATTTTCCGCCGCCAAATGCCTGGCCTCGCGCTACCGCCCGGTCGGCCGGCGCTTGGCCATCGTCACCAATGGCGGCGGCCCGGGCGTGCTGGCGGCCGATTGGATCAACGAGATTGGCTTGGAGCTCGGCCGACTCGGCGCGGAGTCGATCAGCGCGCTCGCGCCCTTGCTGCCCGAACTGGCCAGCCTGACGGACTTGATCGACCTGTCGGAAGATGCCGCGGGCCCGCATTACCAAGCCGCCATTGAGGCCGCCGGCCGAGACAAACAAATTGACGGCGTGCTGGCCATCTATTCACCCAAGCCGGGCGCCGACACCACCGCCGTCGCCCGTGCGCTGGCCGATATGAAGCGCAACCTCAGCAAACCTCTATTGGCCTGCTGGATGGGGGATGCCTCGGTGGGCGCTGCCCGCAACACGCTGAACGAAGCCTCGATACCCAGTTTTCGCACGCCCGAGGCGGCCGTCGGCGCCTTCGGCAATATTGCGTCCTTCTATCAAAACCAGAAGCTCTTGCAGCAAACGCCGCCGCCACTGTCGACCTTGGCCAAGCCCGATATCGAGGCCGCCCGCTTGGTGATCGAAAGCGTGTTGGCCGAGCGCCGCAAGGTGCTGACCGAGATGGAATCCAAGACCCTGCTGTCGGCCTTCCAGATTCCCGTCACTCACACCATCCTGGCGCGCTCGGCCAACGAGGCAATGATGATCGCCACCCAGCTCGGCTACCCCGTCGCGTTGAAGGTCGACTCACCAGACATAACGCACAAATCAGATGTACTCGGGGTGGTACTGAATCTGAGCCACGGCGCCGCCGTCAAAGAAGCCTATACCGACATGATGGAGCGCGTCGCACGCTTGGCGCCGCAGGCGCGCATCAACGGCGTGACCGTGCAAAAAATGGCCACCGCCAAGCGTGGCCGCGAAATCTATATCGGCCTGGTGACGGACGACCCGTTCGGCCCGGTGATCGTGTTTGGCGCCGGCGGCACCATGGTCGAACTGCTCAACGACCGCGCGATGGAATTGCCACCGTTGAACCAATACCTGGCTCGCCGCCTGATCGAACGCTCGCGCGTGGCCGAGACCTTGGGCGAATGGCGCGGCGCCAGTGCGGTCGACATGGACGCGCTGGAGCAATTGCTGCTGCGGGTGTCCGAAATGGTGTGCGAACTGCCGCAGCTGCGCGAGATGGACATCAACCCCATCATCGTCGACGAGTCCGGCGCCGTCGCGGTGGATGCGCGCATCGTCATCGACAGCACGCCGCTGTCGATCGGCGCCGGCGCTGGGCCGGCCTCACAACGCTATGGCCATCTTGCCATCCTGCCCTACCCGGCCCGCCACGAGCAGGTGTGGCCGATGCGCGGCGGCGGCGAATACACGGTGCGGCCGATCCGGCCCGACGACGCACAGATGCTGCAGGCCTTGGTTCACAGCCTCTCGGCCGAGAGCCGCTACTTCCGCTTCATCTCATCGATGACCGAGTTGCCGCCGGCCATGCTGGCGCGTTTCAGCCTGATCGACTATGACCGTGAAATGGCCCTGGTGGCGGTGTTCAAGCAACGCAGTACGGACGCCAAGGGCAATCCGGTGGAGACCGAACGCGTCATCGGCGTGTCGCGCTACATCACCAACCCCGACCAGTCGAGCTGCGAATTTTCCTTGGTGGTGGCCGATGACTTCAGCGGCAAGGGGCTGGGCTCACGCCTGATGGAAAGCATCATGGATGTGGCGCGCGAAAAGGGTCTGAACGAGATCAACGGCATCGTGCTGGCCAAAAATCCCGGCATGCTCAAGCTGATGAAGAGCCTGGGTTTTGCCATCAAGCCATTTGACGAAGACCCGGATTTCAAGTGGGTCACACATGGCCTGTAAAGCCCGGCTTCAAGCGCTCAAACCGCTTCGCCCAGCGCCGGCGCCACCAAGGGCAACAAGATCTCGAAGTGGGTGCCCCGCCCGATTCGACTGCTGACCGAGATGCTGCCGCCGAGCAGATTTCGCACGATGTTGTAGCTGATATGCAGGCCCAGGCCACTGCCGCCTTGGCCCAGCCGGGTGGTGAAGAAAGGCTCAAAGATCTTGCTCAGATGCTCGGCCGCAATGCCGTGGCCATCGTCATCGAAGCTCAGGAGTACCTGCTGCGCACCCTGCGCATGAGCGCTCAGCCGCATCTTGCCGCCTTGCCTGCCGTCGAAGCCGTGCAGCGTGGCATTGATGATGAGGTTGCTGATCACCTGCCCCAATGGGCCGGGGTAGCTGTCGAGTGCCAGGTCCTCGTCAACCTCCATCGTCAAGCTATGGCCGGCCCGCGTCAGAACATGCGCCAAGGTCAGCGCGACCTCCTCGCAAGTTTGCTGCAGGCTGAAGGGGCGGCGGCGGTCCGAGGTCTGGTCAACTGCTAACTGCTTGAACCCGCTGACCAGCTCGGCCGCTTTTTCAAGGCTGCGCATCAACAGGCTGCTGGATTCCTGGGTGCTGCGGCAGTACTGCTCCAATTGCGACTTGCGCAAGCCCCCTTGAGCGAGTTCCGTCAAAAAGTCCTGACTGCTGTCCCTCAGCGTGCTCGCCACCAGCAGGCTATTGCCGATCGGCGTATTCAGCTCATGCGCGACTCCGGCCACCAGCGAACCCAGCGCCGCCAGCTTCTCGCGCTCGATCAAATCTCGCTGCATCTGGCGCAGCTCCATCAAGGCCGCATGGGTCTGCTGCTGGGCGGCTTCGGTGAGGGCGTAGGCGGCGGCGTTGTCCAGAGCGATCGCTCCATAGGCACATAGCGCCTTGAAGATAAAGCGCTCGCGGTCACCATAGGCATGCGGGTGCGTCGACTGAATCGACATCACGCCCAGCAGCCTGTCGCCAGCAAGCAAGGGGCCAAATAGCAGGCTCAGGGTGACCAAGGTACCCGGGACCAGACTCGCGCCATCGCTGCCCTCGGATTCAAGATTGATCAGCAGCTCCTCGCGATCACGGGCGCAGCGGGCGAGTACCGAATCGCCGTCCATCACGAGTATCTTGGGTTCCAGCTGCTCGCCGCCTTCAACACCATAGGCCAATGCCAATTGCCCCGGCCCTGCCATCCCTGCGGGCGGTGGCTCCGCCATGAACACCACAAAGCTGGCCGCATCCAGCAACTGATCGACATGCCGGTACAAGGTCTGAAAAATGCTCTCGGCCTGCAAACAAGCGGTTATTTCACGCCCCATCACGCCGAGAATTTCCAGCGTAGTGGTGGTCTCCCGCAAAGCCTCGGCCGCTTGCTGGTGCAACACCGTTTCTGCCTGCGCTTGCTCCAACTCATGTTTGACTTGCATCGCCACCGCACGCTGTTGCACGGCGACGGTCTGCACCTTGCGGTAGGCACTCTGCGCCGCCAGACCATATTCGTAGGCAGATTTGTAGTTGCCGGCCTTGGCCTCGGCCGCCGCCAATTGCTGCCACAAATCGGGTGCCGGTTCATAGCCCTTGATGGTGGCGGCCAACGCCTCCGCTCGCCGCAAATAATGCAGGGCGAGCGAGGGCTCATGCATATCGTCAGGGTAAGGCAGGCCGGCGTCATCCGGCATTTGCGCCAAGACCTGCAGCGCCTTCATCTCGCCCAGCACATCACCCAAGGTGGCAGCCAAACCCAAAGCGGCCATGGCCGCTTCGCCGGCCGCCTGTTTGTGGCCGACCTTCAGCAAGGCCGCGGCCCGGCTGCACTGCACCAGCAAGAGCAAATCGGGACTCAACTTCAGGTCAAGCTGGGCCGCCAGATCGGTGAAGGCCTGCGCCGCGCTCGCATAGCGGCCATCGGCGAGTTCCAAGTCCGCCAGGTCGATCATGATCTGAGCCTGGTTGCGAGAACCGGGCAGCAAGGCCATTTGCTTGGTGCTCTCCAGCAAGAAGGTGCGCGCCTCGGCATAGCGACCCAACTGCCGCATTGCCGTGCCGATCTTGCCCAGACACAAGCCCAGACTGACCGGCCAGCCGAGCTCGCGCGCCAGCAGCAGATCACGCTCATGCATGGCCAAGGCGGTATCCAAATCACCCAGGCGTAAAAACGACTCGGCCGCATTGCTGCCCGCCACCAAGGCCCGCCGCAACTGGCCAATGTCCAGCGCGATCTCATGGGCTCGCAAAAAATGTTTGATCGAAGCTGCGGGATCGCCGGCCATGGCTGCGCACAGGCCCCTTGTGCTGCTGAGCCAAAAAGCAACCGGCAACTGGCCCTGCTGATCGAGCGGAAAGGTCTCAAGCGCTGCCGCCACCGCCACCGGGTCCGAGAACACAGCCATGGTCAGACGACGAGCTTGCAAAGCATCTTGCCGAGCTTTGTCACCGGCAGCCAGATAGACCGCCTGCGCAGCGTCCAGGATGAGCTTGATCTGCCCATGCTGACCGCTGTCCTCCAGCACCTGCCCCTGCAGCCAATAAGCATCCCCCAGGCCCACCATGTCCTGGCAAGTCTCGAACTGCGCCGCCGCATCCAGCGCCATCTGCAGCGCCACCTCAAGCTCGGCAGCCAACTGTTTGGTTTCGGCGCGCACCAGCAGCAGACGTGCGGCAAGGCGGATCTTTTCCACTGCTTGCGCCGGCTCCACCGATGCCTGAAGGCATCGTTCACCCTCCTCGACCCAGTACATCGCCTGCCGGCTGTTGCTTTGGCGCCAGTACCAAGCCAGCGCTACCAAGGTTCGCGCACGCGCGATGCCCGATTGGCTGGGCAACTGCTGCTCCAGCGCGAGCAATTCAATTTTTGGCAGGAACAGTTCCATTGGACGGACCTATCGATTCCCCCTCGCTCTAGCCCTAGTGTCGAATGACGATCGAAGCCTCAAGCCAGGAGCAGGGCCTGAACATAGCAGATTCAAGCCGCAGATATTCAGCCTTTGTCTTCGCCAAAGCTCGGCTCCCGTCAACTTTGCCGCGCTGCCTCGGCGCTTTGCTCGGGCCGAACATGCAAGTAGCCACGAGGCCGCCCGGTCGAGGCATCCTGCGCCGCCATCGCCCGCCACAACAGCTCAAGAGGCAGCCAATGGGGTGGATATTTGAAGCGCGCCACATCAAGCAGCAAGACCAGATCGCGCGCTGCGTGATAGCCGCCAATGGGTGAAAAATGGCCATCTCCGGTCTGGCCCAGCAGGGCACGCGAGTAGGACGCGATCAAGGCCACGCCACTCGGCTGCTCGCTCACTTGGCGCACGCTGGCGCGGAATTGCGCGATGCCGGCATCGGCATCAAGGTCAACATGCCGGGCATCAACCAGCAAACCGTTGCAACGCCCCATCTCGGCCAGACGATCCAGCGTGACGCCTTCTTTTTCGATCACGCTGAGTTGCTCGCAGCAATCGGCCATATCTTCGCTGAACCAGCGCCAGACGCCCTTCCACAAGCGCTTCGGGTCGACCTCCAGCGCGTTCAGCACCATCACCAGGCTGCTGATACCGCAAAAGCTCGGCTCCACCTGGGTATGAAACTGTTCGGCCAAAGGGAAGTAACTCTCCATGTCACCGGCCAACAAGGCCTCGCGGAACAGCAGGCGCCCGGCCGCTGACGACAGCGCAATCAGCTCGGCCGGCAAGGGGCGCCGATAGTGGCCTTCTGGCACCAAATCCGGCGCGAGACTTTTTCTACAAGGCAATTCAGGCTCCTTTTTTGGACCAGGCCGCTGGCGCGCGAGTTGAACCGCAAGCGGCGGGTGAACAATCCCCCTCCGCCCGTCGTGGCCGGAAGTCCAGCACCATGCCGCTAGCGGCCAACTCCAGCTGACAGCAGGCCAGCAGGCTGGCGCGCAGCAGCTTGCGGCCACGACTGGCGCGGCTCTTGACGGCCGACAGCGAGATCTGCATGTCGTCGGCCAGCGACTGCAAGGACCTGCCCTCAAAATCGGTCGCCAGCAAGGTGTCGCGGTAAAGCGCGGGCAGTCGCTTGGTCACCGGCAGCAGGCAGGCGGCCAAGGCCTGGCCGGCCAACTCGGCGTCGGCATCGTCGCTGCCTTCGTCCACCAAGTCCTCGGGCAGCTCATCCATGATGCGCCTACTGCGGTAATGATCGATCACCGCATTGCGGGCAATGGCGTACAGCCAGGCCGACATATTGCTTGGCACCGCGCCCTTCTGCCCGGCTGCCAAGGCCTTCAGAAACACCTCATGCAGCAAGTCCTCGGCCGTCGCGGCGTCGCCGACCTTGCCTCGCAAATAGGCCAGCAAGGCCCGGCGCAGCGATTGATAGGTCTCGGCAATATCTTGCTCGGCGATGGGCGCAATAGTCATGGAATGCTTGTCTCGGTGAACTGGAAGCTTGGACACGAAGGCTAAGACGGGCAAGTTTAAAAAAAGTTGCAACCTTTTTGCGCGGCCATCGTCTAAATACAGGAGCGGCCCCCAAAACCTTCCTTCCACCCCCTCGAAAGACCAAGCCATGAATGACATCAGCACAGCAGCAAACCCGGCTTCACTGCCGATCGCCATCATCGGCGCCGGCCCGGTCGGCTTGGCCGCGGCAGCCCAATTCATACAGCGTGGCTTGCCGGTGGCCATTTTCGAGGCCAGCGCCTCGGTGGGCGGCAACCTGCAGAACTACCGCCATGTGCGCCTATTCTCGCCCTGGCAATACAACATCGACCCGAGCGCCGCAGCCTTGCTGGCCGGCACGGGCTGGCTGCGGCCCGATGCGGCCGATTTGCCGACCGCTGGCGAGTTGGTCGACGACTATCTGCTGCCGCTGAGCCGTTTGCCTGCCATCGACGCCAAGCTGCGCTTGAACAGCCGGGTGCTGGCCGTCTCGCGCCTCGGTTTCGACAAGGTCAAGACCCGCGGTCGCGAGGCCGCACCCTTTGTCCTGCGCGTCGCCGGCCCGGCGGGCGAAAGCGAGATCCAGGCAAGGGCGGTGATCGACGCCTCGGGCACCTGGTCGCAGCCGAATCCGCTCGGCGCCCATGGCTTGCCGGCGCTGGGTGAACATGCCTTCGCCGAGCGCATTGACTACGGCATGCCCGATGTGCTGGGCGAGCAGCGCGGCCGCTATGCCGGCATCAAAGTGCTGGTGGTCGGCGCCGGCCATTCGGCCATCGGCAACCTGATCAATCTGGCGACGCTGGCCGAGCAGGAGGAGCAGACCCGGATAGTTTGGGCGCTGCGAGGCCATGAGCTCGGCAAACTCTTTGGCGGCGGCGAAAACGACGGCCTGGCGGCACGCGGCGCGCTCGGCCAGCGCCTGCGTCAACTGCTTGAGCGGGGACGACTCGAGTTGCACCAGGGCTTTCAGGTGCACAGCATTGGCGAGCTCAATGGAGGCATGCGCGTGATGCCGCTGGACGCCGGCCTCGCGCCGATCGACGGCATAGATCGCATCATCGCGGCCACCGGCGCTCGCCCCGATCTGAGCCTGACGGCCGAGCTGCGCACTCGCCATGACGCCTGGCTGGAAAGCACCGAATTGCTGGCACCGCTGATCGACCCGAATGAGCATAGCTGCGGCACGGTACGGCCCCATGGGCACCGCGAGCTGGCCCATCCCGAGCCGGGTTTCTATGCCATTGGCGCCAAGAGTTATGGCCGCGCGCCCAATTTTCTGATGGCCACCGGCTACGAGCAGGCGCGCTCGGTGGCGGCAGCCTTGGCCGGCGATCTGGCGGCGGCCGACGAGGTGCGGCTGGAGCTGCCCCAAACAGGGGTCTGCTCGAGCCGCCCCGCCGGTGCAGCCAAGGCTGCCGCGGCACCCTGTTGCGGCACCAGCGCGGCGGTGGCCGCCGCCCCGTCCCGCTGCGGCCCGGCGGCGGCTCGCGCAAGCTGCTGCGGCTGAACGGCTGCCGGTCAAGACGGCCGCCACAATATGCGTGGCACCACTCCTTCTTTCACCTTCGCATTCGGACCCCGTTTTGACCGATGACTCCACCTACCGGCCCGGCCTTGTCGGCTGGCTCTCGCTCGCTCAGTTGATCAACTGGGGCAGCATCTTCTACACCTTTGCGCTGCTGATGGGGCCGGTTGAAAGCGAGTTGGGCCTCAGCCGGGTCGAGGTCTCGCTGGCTTTCAGCATCGCCATCCTGGCCGAAGGATTGCTGGCCTATCCGGTCGGCCGCTGGATAGAGCGGGGCCTTGAGCGGAGGGTGATGACCGGCGGGTCACTGCTGGCCGCCGCCTGCTTGGCGCTGCACAGCCTGGTGAATTCCCAGCTGGGTTTCTACGCAGTTTGGGCCGGTCTGGGCGCGGCCATGGCAATGGTGCTCTACACGCCGGTGTTTGCCGTGGTGACGCGGCGCTTTCCCGCCGACTACCGGCGCGCCATCATCACGATGACCTTTCTGGGCGGCCTGGCCAGCACCGTCTTCATCCCCTTGAGCGCGGCCCTGATTGCGCAGCTGAGTTGGCGGCCCGCGCTGCTCTGTTTGGCGGCTCTGCACCTGTTGGTATGCGCGCCGCTGCACGCATTGGCGCTGCGCAATGCGCCGGCCAAAGCCTTGCGGGCCGCCGGCGAAGCGACAGCAGGGTTAACGCCCAATTTACGCAGCACCATGCGCGGCAAACCCTTCTTGCTGGTGGCCGCCTTTATGGTGCTGATGACCGCCGTATCGACCGCCTTGCCGGCCCACATGATCAGTCTCTTGCGCGAGCGTGGTCTGAGCGAGGCCTGGGTCATCGCCGTGCCCGCCAGCCTGGGCGCGTTCCAGGTTCTTGGGCGCTTGTTTCTATTCTTCTTCGAGCGCCATTTCGATTTGCATCTGGCCAATCGGCTGATCCCCGCGCTGATCCCGCTCGGCTTGCTGGTGCTGCTTGGCGCACCATTGCTGGCGCCAGATCAGAGTTGGTTGATGCTGCTCTTTGTCTTGCTGTTCGGCGTCGGCAACGGCATGCTGACCATCGTCAAGGGCACTGCCTTCGCGCAATACGTCAACCGCGATCAAGTGGCGCGTTTGAATGGCGCCTTGGGTCTGCCGCTGGCCTTGGCGCGCGCCGCCGCCCCGCTATTGCTGGCCGGGCTATGGACCCAGCAAGCGGGCTATAGCTATGGCCTGTGGCTGCTATTTTTCGCCGCCTCACTGGGAGTGGCGGCGCTGCACCGGGCGGCAGAAAAAACGGCCGAGCACCGAGGCGGGTGATCGACCGATTTACGCAAGCGGGGCCGGAACGGCCGCCGCATTACAGACTTACTTCTTGGCGGCCTTAGCTGCAGGCTTGGCTGCTGGCTTGGCTGCGGCCTTGGCGGCTGGCTTGGCAGCGGCCTTGGCCGGGGCGGCTGCGACCTTGGCGGCCTTGCGGGCAGCGGCCTTTGGATCAACGGCGGCCTTGAAACCTGCGCCTGGAGTGAACTTGGGCAGCTTGGCGGCAGCGATCTTGATCTTGTCGCCGGTGCTTGGATTCACACCGGTGCGGGCCGCGCGAGCATGCTGTTTGAAGGAACCAAAGCCGGGGATAGCCACGGCGCCGCCCTTTTTCACGGTACTAACCACAGCATCAAGCAGGGTCTCGAGGATGCGACCGGCTTCAGCCTTGGTCAGTTCATGCTTGGCGGCCAGGTGTGCAATCAGTTCGGTTTTGTTCATTCCGGAATCTCGTCTTTTGGTTGAGCCCGACGATCTCGGGCGGCGCCATTTTCACCTAAACCGAGCGATTGCCGATGGGGAGCGGCATAAAAGGCGCTGATAAGGCAAAAAAAGTCCGCGCCGCCTCCTCCTGAATCTATATCGCCCCACCTCAAACGCCGGCAATCAAGTAAGCTGCGGCGGTAATCGGGCGCGAGCCTCAAAGCAGACGCCCCTCGAAATCAACCAGATAGTGCCCATGAAACAGGCCATAAACACCGGCGCAGATGATTGGCTGAATCAACTCGACTGCTCGGCGTTGGACTTGCTCGACGCCTTGCCGTCGCTGGTCTGGATCCTCGATACGCAGCTTCGCCCCCGATTTGCCTCCGCGGCGCTGCTGCGTTATGCCGGTTGCACCCGGGCCGAGCTGCGCAGCCTCGGTGGACAAGCGCTCGTGCACCCGCATGACTGGTCCGGTTTTGAGCAGGCCTGCCGCCAACATTTGTTCGCCGAGGATCCGCGACCATTCACGCGCGACTACCGCCTGAGAGCCGCAGACGGCAGCTACCGCTGGCATCTGCTGCAGGCCGATCTGGCGCCGGTGGGCCGAGTCGGCTCGGAGCGCATGCTGCTGGGCACAAACAGCGACATTGACGAGCGCAAACGGATCGAGGCGCGCTTGCAAGACACCGATGACCTCTGGAAGCTCGCCCTGGAAAGCAATGGCGACGGCGTCTGGGACTGGTATGTGCAAAGCGGGGTCGAGCTGTATTCGGCCCGCTACCTGCAAATTTACGGTTATACCGAGACCGACGTCCGACCGACCCCCGCCGAGTTCGATGCCCGCACGCATCCCGATGATCTGGCGAAAATGCAGGCCGACCGCGAAGCACATTTCTCCGGCCGAGTAAGCAGTTACAGCAATGAACACCGCGTCCGCTGCAAAGATGGCAGCTGGAAGTGGATCCACAGCCGAGGCATGGTGATCAGCCGCGATGAACAGGGGCAACCTCTTCGCATGGTGGGTACGCACACCGACATCAGTCACCGCAAGGCAGCCGAGGCGCTGATCTGGCAGCAGGCTCATTTCGACCCCTTGACGGGCCTGCCCAATCGGCGCAGCCTGCGCGAACGACTCGAGCAGCAATTGCTGGAGGCCCAGCAGCGCGGCGGCGGGCTTGCGGTGCTCTTCATCGATCTCGACCATTTCAAAGAAGTCAACGACACGCTCGGCCATGACATGGGCGACACGCTCTTGATTGAAGCAGGCGCACGCATCAGCACTTGCCTGCGCCCCGGGGACACGGTCGCGCGGATGGGCGGCGATGAATTCACGGTGCTACTGAACTCAGACGGTAGCGCCGCGCAGCTTGAGCCCCAGGCACGCGAAGTAGCCCGGCAAATCATTGCATCGCTGGCCAGCGTGTTCCAGTTGGGCAATGAACGGGTCTTCGTCTCGGCCAGCATAGGCGTCAGTCATTACCCCAGCGATGGCGTGCAAATCGAGGCGCTGTTCAAGCACGCTGATCAGGCCTTGTATGCAGCAAAAGCCGCCGGGCGCAACCGCTTGGGCTACTTCACGCCCGAGTTGCAAGAGGCAGCCCAGAACCGCATGCGACTCGGCAATGACTTGCGCGATGCGCTGAGCCTGCAGCAATTCTTCATTGAGTACCAAGCGATTGTCGACCTCGCCAGCGGGCATATCCACAAGGCCGAAGCCTTGCTGCGCTGGCGTCACCCGCGCCAGGGCGTGATCGGCCCGACCATCTTTATTCCGCTGGCCGAGGCCAGCGGAATAATCATCGAGATTGGTGAATGGGTGTTTCGGCAGGCCGCAAACCAGGTCAAGCAGTGGCGTGCCCGGTTTGACCAGAATTTTCAGATCAGCGTCAACAAATCGCCGGTGCAGTTTCGCAGCGAGATCGGCAACACGCCGGCGAGCGTCAGCTGGGCCGAAGCGATGACGGGGCTGGGCTTGGCGGGAGAGGCCCTGACGATAGAGATTACCGAAGGCCTGCTGCTTGAAGCCGACACCGAGGTGGAGTCCAATCTAGCCGCGCTGCACGCTGCCGGCTTTCAGGTTTCCCTGGATGATTTCGGCACTGGCTTCTCATCACTCGCCTATCTGCAGAAGTATTCGATTGACCTGCTGAAGATCGATCAGCGTTTTGTACGTCATCTGCACGCCGATGCCAAAGACTTTGCGCTGTGTTCGGCCATCATCACCATGGCCCACGCGTTGGGGATGAAGGTGGTTGCCGAAGGCGTCGAGACGATCGAGCAGCGAGATCTGCTGATCGCAGCCGGTTGCGATTACGCCCAGGGCTATTTGTTCGGCAGGCCTATGCCGGCCGAGGCGTTTGAGGCCTTGCTGGCAAGACCTGACCCTTGAGCAAGCACGCAAGGCCCTTGCTTCCCGAGCCCCAAACGCAAAAGGCCAGCACTTGCGTGCTGGCCTTTCTTGTTTGGTGCCCAGGAGAGGACTCGAACCTCCACGGAGTTACCCGCTAGTACCTGAAACTAGTGCGTCTACCAATTCCGCCACCTGGGCAAGGTGTCTTCTTGAGAAGAGGCCGGACTATAGCATCAGTTTTCGGGGAATCGAGACAAGACTCATAAAACCGACCAAAACTCCGCCAGGCCCGGCCTCATGCGCGCCGAAAACCAAGCCGGGCCGCTTGCCACGCTTTGCCGCCAAACCCGTTGACGATCAAGCCAGTCAGAATCAACAACAGCGCAGCCAATTTGTAAGCCGGCAGAGCCTCATCGAAGATCAGCATCGCGCTCAACATGCCAAACACCGGCACCAGCAAGGCCAGCGGCGCAACGCTCGAGACCGGATACTTTCGGAGCAGATGGTTCCAAATCGCATAGCCGAAGAGTGTGGTCGGATAAACCTGAAATGCAATCGAGAACAGCGCCATCCGATCAATGCTCGCCAAGGACAAGACTATTTTTTCGGGCCCGGAAAACAACCAGGACAAGAGCAGCAAGGGCAGTGGAGCGGCCAGACTGGCCCAGACGATGAAGCCGAACATCTGGCTCGACTTCGTGCCCGACTTCTTTACGGTCACATTGGCGAATGCCCAAGCGAGTGCGCCCAGCAGCACCAGACTCAGGCCCAGCAAGCTGCCCCGACCCTCGGTATGCCAGGCAATCAGCGCAACGCCCGCAAAGGCCAGCGTCGTGCCTGCGATCAAGGGGGCTGCGAGCTTTTCTCGGAAGAACATGATGCCGCCGGCCATGCTGAAAAACACCGCAAGCTGCAACACGACCGAGGCCAACCCTGCGCTCAGGCCGAAATAGATACCGGCATACACCAGGCCCCATTGCAAGACCCCGAAGAACAAGCCGTAGATCGCCAGATAGCCCCAATGCACGGCGGGGCGAGGAACGAAGAAGACCGCCGGCAAGGCACATAGCGCGAAGCGCAGCGCGGCCAGTAGAAACGGGTCCATGCTGCCCAAGCCCAACTTGACGATGGAGAAGTTCAGGCCCCAGATGGCGGTCACCAACAGGGCCAAGGCAAGTTCAATAGCTTTCATCTGCGGCTTTCTTTTCATTTCCACCGTGCAGCAAACGGCCTCGCCATGCTATGGTCGATTGGACCGAACAGAGCAATCCAATTGACGAGCACTGGACTTGAACAAGCAGATCAACTTGCCACGGCAACTGCGCACCGCAATGCGCAGCGGCTTCAATGCCGCTCCACGCTATGCCTTGCTGGCCGACGCGTTGCGGGGCTTGATCCTGAGCGGCGATCTGCTGCCCGGCGACCGTTTGCCGACGGAGCGCAGCCTGACGGTCGATCTGAGCCTGAGCCGCAGCACCATCGTGGCGGCCTACTCGCGCCTCGCCGAGGGCGGCTGGATCACAGCGCGCCAGGGTCAAGGCACATCGGTCAGCAGCGGGCCGCCCGGCCATATCGCTTCCGCCAAACGGCATACCCGCATGGGCAGCCCCGCATTGGCACGCCCCCGCGCTGCCGATCTGCTGCCCTGGATCGATTTTTCGCTGGCGACCGCCGTGCCCGATCCGGCTTGGCTAATGCCCAGTGACAGCGGCATGCGCCTGATCTTGCGCGAGGGCGCCTACCAGCCCGAAGGCATGCTGGCCCTGCGCAAACGCATCGCGGCGCGCTACTGCGCCCAGGGCCTGCCGACGACGCCGGAGCAGTTGCTGGTGTGCACCGGCGCGCAACAAGCGATCAGCCTGCTGGCCCTGCAATACCTTGGGGCGGGCGATCTCGTCTTGCTCGAGGACCCCAACTACTTTGGCGCGGTTGATGTTTTCCGAGCCAGTGGCGCGCGCCTGCTCGGCGTGCCGGTGCGCCCTCGGGGCGCCCATGCGCAGGGTTTTATCGATACGTTGGAGCGACTGCGGCCCAAGCTGAGCTATGTCTGCCCCGGCCTGCACAATCCGACCGGAACCACTTGGTCGGCCAGCGCCTGCGCCCGCTTGGGCCGCGCCGCAGCGCGCAGCGGCAGTCTGTTGCTGCTCGACGATTCGCTCGCCGACCTGCATTTCAATAGCGCGCCAAGGCCGCTGCTGCCGGCCCCGGGTGCTGCGGTCATACACATTGGCAGCCTGTCTAAAACGCTCTGGGCGGGTCTGCGGATTGGCTGGCTGCGTGCGCCCACTGCCGCCCTCTACGAGCAACTGCGCCGAGCCAAGGTTTGCGCCGACATCGCCAGCAGCAGCTTGTCCGGCGCCATCGCTTGCGACCTATTCGACCGCCTGGACGCGCTGATAGCCCCGCGTCGCTCCGGCCTGCAAGAGCAAAGTCAGGCCATGCTGCAAGCACTGCATGAGCATCTGCCCGATTGGCAGGCGCGCGCGCCGGAGGGTGGCCTGTTCCTGTGGGTCAAGCTGCCGGCGCATGGGCCGCGCGCGGGCGAGCTGGTCGCGCGCGCCGAAACACTCAATGTTCGCCTGACGCCGGGCAGCGCCTTGGCCGTGGATGGGGGCGGCGATGATCACCTTCGGCTCGCCTTCACGCTGCCCTCGACCTTGGCGACCGAGGGTATCAGGCGATTGGCCGCGCTGGCCTAGACATCAAACCTAACGCCTTGCGCCAATGGTAAATCGCGCGAGTAGTTGATGGTGTTGGTGGTCCGGCGCATATAGGCGCGCCAAGCATCGGAGCCCGATTCGCGGCCGCCGCCGGTTTCCTTCTCGCCGCCGAAAGCACCGCCGATCTCGGCCCCCGAGGTGCCGATATTGACGTTGGCAATGCCGCAGTCGGAGCCGCCCGCCGCCATGAAGATTTCAGCCTCGCGCAGATCATTGGTGAAGATGGCCGATGACAAACCCTGCGGCACATCGTTTTGCAAGGCAATGGCTTCTTCCAGGCTCTGGTACTTCAGCACATACAAGATCGGCGCGAAGGTCTCCTGCTTGACCACCGCCGTTTGCGCCGGCATGACGGCCAGCGCCGGCCGCGCATACCAGGCTTGCGGATAGGCTTGCGCCAGGGCACGGCCGCCTCCATGCACCTCGCCGCCCTGCTCGCGCGCGGCGGCCAAAGCCGATTCCATCGCAGCAAATGCGGCGCCATCGATCAGCGGCCCGATCAGTGCGCCCGCCTCAAGCGGATTGCCGACAAGCAAGGACGCTCGAGCCCGCTCCAGCCTCGCCAGCAGTTCGGCATGAATGCTGGCGTGAATGATGACGCGCCGCGTCGTCGTGCAACGCTGGCCGGCTGTGCCATAGGCGCCGAACAAGATGCCGCGCAGGGCCAGATCCAGGTCGGCTGAGGGGGCGACGATGATGGCGTTATTGCCGCCTAGCTCCAACAGGCAGCGGCCAAAGCGCGCCGCCACGCGGGGCCCGACGGCGCGCCCCATGCGCGTCGAACCGGTGGCCGAAACCAAGGCCACGCGGGCGTCATCGGCCATCGCCTCGCCGAGCGCCGCCCCGCCATTCAACACTTGAGACAAATGCGCCGGCGCGCTGCCGAACTTCGCCACCGCTCGCTCGAACAAGGCCTGCGTCGCCAAGGCCGTCAGCGGCGTTTTCTCGCTCGGCTTCCAGACGCAGCTATTGCCGCAGACCAGCGCCAGCGCGGCGTTCCAGGCCCATACCGCGACCGGAAAGTTGAAGGCCGAGATGATGCCGACGACGCCCAGCGGCAACCATTGCTCCATCATCCGGTGGCCGGGTCGCTCGGAGGCAATTGTGAGCCCGTGCAGCTGACGACTTAGCCCCACGGCGAAGTCGCAGATGTCTATCATCTCCTGCACCTCACCCAAGCCCTCGCTCGTGACCTTGCCGGCTTCGATCGCCACCAAGGCAGCCAACTCGCTTTTGTGGGCGCGCAACTCGGCGCCGAACAGCCGCACCAATTCACCGCGGCGCGGTGCCGGCAGATGGCGCCATTCTTGCTGGGCTTGCAGGGCACAGCCGACCGCCACATGCATAGCGGCAGCGCTGGCCTCTTGGACCAAGCCGATCCGGGCACCATCGATCGGCGAGTGCACCGGCAGCGTGCCCTCGGTGTAGGAGGCGCCGGCGATGCCCAGCGTGGTCAGGAGGTTTTTGCAGGTTTCATTCATGCGCAGATTCTCGCAAGTCTTTTGATTCGCCACTGGGCCAGGTCAGTCGATCTTGCGCAGCGCTTCAAGAACGTTTTGTCGGGCCCGCTCTATTGCCTGTCACCGGCGAGCTTGATCGCCAGCGGCACAGGTAATTCGGCCCTGAAGTCCACCGTGAAGACGGCCTGCGGCCCCTCGCCCACCTGTAGCTTGCCGCCCATCTGACCGGCCAGATCGCCCACCAGTTGCAGGCCCAAGGACCGACTGCGCCTGAGCTCCAAATCGGCGGGAAAGCCGAGCCCGTTGTCGCTCAGTCGCAATCGCCAATGCCGTTCTTCTTCCAAGGGGTTCAGCGAAATGCAGATCTCGCCGCAGCGGCCTTCGGGGAAGCCATGCTTGAGGCTGTTGGACAGCAGTTCATTGATCAACATGGCGCAGGGCGTGGCCTGATCCAGCCCGATCAGCACCGAACCCAACTCGAGCCGCAATTGAACCGCTCCCGGCGTCAGCTGCTGCATTTTCAAGGCGTCTGCGGCGATTTCCCGCACATAGCTGCCCAGGTCGATGGCCGCGAACGTGCCCTTGCGGTAAATGGTTTCATGCAACAAGGCCATGGCGCGCACCCGGCCCTGCATGTCTTGCAGCACGGTCTTGGTCGGCGCATGTTTGCTGCGCCCGCTCTCCAGACGAAGCAGGCTGCTGATGACCTGCAAATTGTTTTTGACCCGGTGATGGACCTCGAGCAGCAGCGCATTTTTCTCTCTGAGCGAGGTTTCCAAATCTTGTTGCGCCTGTATGCGTTCGGTGACATCGCATGTCAGCACCACCAGCGCCTCGGGTTCGCCCGGCAACGCTGCCTTGCGTGCCACCGAAAGCCCGAACCAGCGCAAGCCCTCGCTCGACACCAGCGCCATTTCGCGGCCATAAGAAAAGCCACGGCTAAGTGCCTCTTGCAACGCCGCGCTCAACTGCCCGACGCTCTCGGCAGGCAGCAGCTCATCGAGCGTGCAGGCAATGATTGAGCCCCGCCCCGGCGGCGCCAACAGCATCGCGTCCACATGTGCCGGCGTATGGTGCTCAAGCACGCGGCCCGTCAGGTCCACCTCGAAGACCTGATGAGGCACCGCCGCCAGCGTCGCCTGCAGCCGACCATGCAAGGCGTCGAGCTCGAGGTAAGGGCGTTCGATCGCAGCCACCACGACCGCCTTGTACAAGAACAGATAGGAGACGATTTTGTAGAGGTGCCCCATTAGATTGAAGCCATCGGTGACATCACCGTAGAGCGTGAAAAAAAACTCGCTCATGGCCATCGCGAGCACCACGCCGAGAAAAGCCGGCGCGTTAACCATCGACGGGCTGCTCATACGCCGCAACAACAGCGCGGCGGTGAGCAGATTGATGGCGATCAGCGTGTACTCAAAACCCAGCTTGAAGGCGCTCAAGCCCTGGCCGACGATGAAGGTGCGGGGCATCCATTCGGGTCGAAACAGAAACACCCCGTGGACCACGCCCACCCAGCCAATCAGCGCCAGCAAGATGGCATAGCGGCCTGCCTTGGTGGCCGGCGCGGGCCAGCGGCGGGCGGCCACCGCCAGCAAAGCCAAGGCCGCCATGCTGCGGGCGGCTAGCCAGAAATTGATGGCTTTTTCGGCGCCATTGGGCGTCACAAAGTCGGGCATACCGGCATACGACAACATATGCGCGAGATCAAGCAGGCCGACGCCGAGGAAGGCACAGGCCAACAGGAATAGATTGCCGGAAGCCCGACCGGCACTGTATGCATTCCAGGCTGTCGCGAAGACCAAACCCGCGACACAGATTGCGGCCGTTTCAAGCATGGTGTGGATCGGCGGGTAGCCCGCCAGACCCTTGAACATCTGCTGCGAGGGCGCAAGCCAGCATAGAAGCAGTAGCGCCGACAGCACCGCCAGCGCCAGCCCATGCTTGCGCAACTCACGATGGAGACTGGGGTGAATATAGTCAGAGAACACCATTGCTTGGGCCTTGCTCACTGGTCGTTCGTTCAGGTTCACACTGTTTGGCATGAACGCTCAGTGGCCAAGCGAAAATAGAACAGCAGCTGCTAACTGATACTCAAAGCGCATCAGCCATCCTGGTTGATCTTCGCGATCAGTTCCCGCAACACCGTATCGGCACGGTCATTGTCGATTTGGCAGGTACCGGCCGCGTGATGGCCGCCGCCACCATATTCAAGCATCAGCTCCCCCACATTGCTGCGGCTGCTGCGATCCAGGATCGATTTGCCGGTAGCGAAGACGGTGTTCTGCTTTTGCACGCCCCACAACACATGGATGGAGATATTGGTCTGCGGGTACATCGCATAGATCATGAAACGATTGGTTGCCCAAATGGTTTCTTCGCGGCGCAGGTCCAGTACCGCCAGCTTGCCATGCACGGTCGTGCAACGGCCGATCTGCTCCTTGGCGCGGGCCGTTTGTTCGAAGTACAACTCGACCCGCTCCTTCACATCGGGCAGGGCCAGAATTTCGTCGATGTCGTGGTCGGCGCAGTACTTGATCAGATCCATCATCAACGTGTAATTGCTGATGCGGAAGTCACGAAACCGACCCAGCCCGGTGCGCGAGTCCATCAGATAGTTCAAGAGCGGCCAATCGCTCGGATTGAGGATTTCCTCGCGGCTGAACTGCGCCGAATCGGCCTTGTCAACGGCGTCCATCATTGCGTCGCTGATGCGGGGGAAGGTCGCCTTGCCGCCGTAATGGTCATAGACCACGCGCGCCGCCGACGGGGCATCGGCCAAGATGATGTGGTTCGGGCGCTCGCCGGTATTGCGGACCGTCTCCGACTCGTGATGATCAAAGACCAAATGCGCTGCCGCCACATAGGGCAGATTGGTGGTGATGTCGCGTCCGGTAATCGGCACCTTGCCGTCTTGCATGTCCTTGGGATGGACGAACAAAATGTCGTCAATCAGTTGCAACTCATTCAGCAGCACGGCGCAAACGAGTCCGTCAAAGTCGCTGCGGGTGACGAGGCGAAACTTCTGCTTGGCTGATTCCATGGAACGCTCCGGCTTCAATAAGAGGTGCAAGACTTGCCCCTATGCCTGCAATGATAGGCAAAGCTGCCTGCCTGCGGAAACAAAACTTTCTGATCTTGGTCAAGGTAGCAGAATCGGGCGCAGCTGATTCGCGTGGTGCGCCAGTCAATAGCTGTGCACCAAAAGCAAGCGTTAGGTGTCCGGCAGCGCCCAAAAAAGAAGCCCCAGGCACAAGGCCTGAGGCTTAAATCCACCCAGGGGCGGTGGAGGAGACAACCGTAGTTGGTTAGCTTTAGCAGATTCCGTGCCAACTCTGCATTACTGAGCGAAGCTTGGCGGCCCACCGGGCTTTGAAACCCCTCAAACCGCCAAGCCGAAGGGATCGTCGATCGAGTGCGCCGGCTGGCTGAACCAGCGTGGCCCGGCGGCGGTCATATAGACATGGTCCTCATGCCTAATTCCGAATTCGCCCGGCATGCAAATCATCGGCTCGTTGCTGAAGCACATGCCTTCGGCCAGCGGAGTTTCATCGTTATCGACCAGGTAGGGCCACTCATGGATATCGAGGCCGCAACCATGGCCGGTGCGGTGCGGCAGGCCGGGCAGTTCATAGCCCGGGCCTAAGCCTGCGGCTTTGATAACCGCTCGCGCGGCGCGGTCGACGTCTCGGCACGGGGTGCCCAATTGCGCGGCCGCAAACGCTGCGGCCTGTGCCGCTTTTTCCAGCACCCAGATCTCGCGCTGGCGCGCGGTCGGCTCGCCATAGACATAGGTGCGCGTGATGTCCGACATATAGCCATGCACCAGGCAGCCGGTGTCGATCAACACCACATCGCCGTCGCGCAGGGTCTGCGCGTCCTTGACCCCGTGCGGGAAGGAACTGGCCACGCCGAACAGCACGATGCAAAAGTAAGAGCCGCGCGCCCCAACTTTGCGATGCGCCTCAGCGATGAAGGACTCGACCTCGGTCGTCGTGATGCCCGCCCTCAGCATGCTCGCTGTGGCACGGTGCACGGCCATGGTCATATCGTGGGCTCGCTGCATCAAGGCGATCTCGGCGCCTGACTTGCGCATCCGACAAGCGGCGGTGATCGGTTTGGCATTCACCCAAGGCAGGCCCTCGCGCTGCAGGCCGTCGATCACAAACAAGGGCGTGTCCTCGCTGATAGCCAAGCGAGACGCGCTGTCCATTCCCGCCTGCGTCAACACGCGTCGGCACAGCGCATAAGGGCTTTCATGCTCCTGCCAAACATGCAACTGGCCCGGCAGTTGCATGTACTCTCGCAGCGTGCCCTCCTCAAACGCCGGGGCAACATACTGCGGCTCGCCCTCGGCCGGGATGATCAAGCCGACCAAGCGTTCGCTCGGGTACCAAACGGTACCGCTGAAGTAACGCATATTCGTGCCGGCATGGGCATACAGCGCGCCAAGCCCCTGCTCACGCAACAAGGCCTGTGCAGCAGCCACGCGGGCGCGGTACTCGGCCAGCGCAATCGGTTCAGCGCCGTCCATCATGTCGCTCAAACCCGCCAAGGCGTCCTCGGCACTCTTTCCACCAACACCAATTGTCATCACGCACTCCGTTAAATATATTTGAATAATATCTTAATTGAGTAAGCCAACATCGCGTACAAAGCGAGGCTGCGGCAGCGTCGCCGCTCGGAGAGATTTTGATGCTCGAATTGGTCTTGGGTCTGTTGATTTTTTTGGGTGTGCACTCGGTACGCATCTTCGCCAATGATTGGCGCAGTGCGCAGCTGCGGCAGCGCGGTGAGGCGACGTGGAAGCTAGGCTATACGGTGCTGTCCATCCTCGGTTTTGCTTTGATTGTTTGGGGATACGGCTTGGCGCGGCAGAGTCCGCAGATCTTGTGGGTCACGCCCAAAGGCATGAATCATCTGGCCGCGCTGCTGACGCTGATTGCCTTCGTCATGCTGGCCGCCGCCTATGTGCCGCGCAACGCGATCAAAACCAAGTTGCGTCACCCGATGGTGCTGGGCATCAAGGTCTGGGCATTGGCGCACCTGTTGGCCAACAACAATCTGGCCGACTTGCTGCTGTTTGGTGGCTTTTTGGTCTGGGCCGTGCTGTGCTTTCGGGCCGCCCGCCAGCGTGATCGCGCCAATCCGCCCGCCCTGCTGGCGGCCAGTTCCAGCGGCACCGCAGTAGCGATCGGGATAGGCGCGCTGGCTTGGGCAGGCTTCGCGTTTTGGGGTCACGCGGCCTTGATTGGCGTCCGTCCGATGGGCTGATGGGGGCTGGAACATTCCAACAAGGTCGCGGAACCCGCCTTGAATACGCCCTCGAGGTTCAGGCTGCTGACGCAGCGGTCACCATTTATCCGGACAAGACGCCAAGGAGGCGGTCCAGCTCGCGCAACAAGAAGCCAGCCCGCTCGGGCGAAACTTCCATGATGCCGAGGGGTGGCGACGTTTAAGATCAGCCGATAAAGGGAGCACAGTCATGGCAGAGGTCTTCGGTCTGGACGCTTACTCGCCCAGAGAGATAGCCGAGCGGGTCAACGAGTTCTGCGTCGTCAAGGCGCGGCTGCCGCTGCTAACGCTGTTGCTGCTCGGCATGCTGGCCGGCGCATTCATCGGTCTGGGTGGATTGGTGTACACGCTGGTGCTCAGCGACCCGACGCTCGGCTTTGCGGCCTCGCGGCTCTTGGGCGGGCTGGGGTTTTCGCTCGGGCTGATCTTGGTCACGGTGGCCGGGGCCGAGCTCTTTACCGGCAACAACTTGCTGGCAATGGCCTGGGCCAGCGGCCGGGTCAGCACGAGGCAGGTGCTGCGCAATTGGCTGGCGGTGTCGATTGCCAATTTTGCCGGCGCGGCGGGCTTGGCCATGCTGGTGTTCCTGTCCGGGCACGGCGCCCTGAATGGCGGCGCCGTGGCCGAAACAGCGATACGCATAGCCACCAACAAGGCCGCATTGCCTTGGAGCGAGGCCTTTTTTCGGGGCGTGCTTTGCAATATATTGGTCTGCATGGCGGTATGGATGGCGCTGGCCGGCCGCAGCGTGACCGACAAGGTGCTGGCCATCGTGTTCCCGATCAGCGCCTTCGTGGCGGCGGGCTTCGAGCATTCAATCGCCAATATGTACTTCTTTCCGCTCGCGATGGCGCTCGGTGCGCCACTGGCCTGGGCCGACTTGTTCCGCAACTTGCTTCCCGTCGTGCTGGGCAATTTGGCCGGAGGCACGCTGCTGGTGGCCGGCGTCTACTGGGTGATCTATTTGCGGGGAACGCGGCGGCCAGCGGGTTGAAGGCGTTCCAGTTGCTTGCTTGTCATTGCGGCGGGGATGCAGCCCTCTGCCGCATTCCGCCATAAGGCCCGGAGTCCTTGAGGCCAAAGCGGCGCAGATCGTTCTGCGCGGTAAGCGGCAGGTTGGCCTCAAAGGCCGCGTAACTGAGGTCGATCGCAAAACGTTTGAGCAGCCCGCCCGGTTTGGGTGCGGTCATTGCGCCGGCTCAATTCTTTTCAGGATCGGCGCTCCAAACTGCTTTCAGTTCGCATCGACCCAGGTGACTCAGGGTCGGTATTGGGTGAGGCCAGTTCAGCCGGTTTAGCAACTTTGCTTGCCATCCGGTCATCCGCCGCATCAACTGTCTCGGAGGCATGCTCGTGATCAACATCATCTTCACCGACCTGAGCCGCTGCAAAGACGCACGGAACTATGTGCGTCAGAAGCTGACTGCCGCATTCGAAGGGTTGCCTACCGCCGATCTTGAACGTTTGACCTCGGCCGCATGTGCCCCTGGGCACTCGGCGGCCCTGCCGCTGCTGCCGCGCGAGGGGCAGCAGCGGCTGACCGAAGCCCAGCAGCGCTCGGTGGCGCGCAAGGTGCGCCTGTTCACCGCCGCTGTCGACCGCTTGAGTCCGCTGCTGGATGATGAAACTCGGCGCGCCGACGACTTCTGCACCTACCTCGCACATGACTCCGGCCACTACCCGAAGGGCACCCCCGTGCTGGTGCGCGACACCAGTCAAGCAACGATCTGCTATGTATTCGAGAAAGCTTCGGTGGATGCGGGTACGGGGGCGGTGTCCTATCACACGATGCCCATGCTGATGGCCACCCTGGATCAGACGCCAGAAGTTGAACGCCATGTCAGCAGCTGGATGCAGGCCAACTTCGCTTCCGCCACCGCGCCTTCGGCCGAGCAAGTGCTCGGCGGTTTAGCCAAGGGCTTGGTGGGGCTGCTGCCAGGGGCCTACGGCAAGATTGGCGCCGCGCTTCTAGGTTTCTTGATTCCCTCGGGTGGTGGCATCGACTACAAGCAGTTGCTGGATGATTTTGGCACCATCATTCGCGATGCCAACCGGCGCCAGACGCTGTCGGAGCAGGGCGGGGTGCTCAACGGTGTGGTCGGCTATATCAACGGCAATTACGCGCCACAGCGCGACAGCGGCCGTTCGAGCAAGGCGGAATTATTTGCCCTTCTCAACCCGCAGTTGGCTGACATTTACAAGGTAATCGGCGTGCTTAAGCAACCCGAGTTCGAGCAGGGCGGCATCTCGACATTCGTGAGCGCAGTCACGCACAAATACCTCGTTTACCAAGAGATGGCGCTGCAAGATCCGAGCGTGAAGCATCCAATGGCCTCGTCGAAAGCCATTTCGATCAGCCACGATGCGGTCGAAGATGTGCGCCACGCCACCCGCGTGCTCGACGCCTTGCTGACGCAGGCCGACGCCGATCTGGCCGCGTGGATCGGCCAGATCTCGGGCATCAAGATTCGCATCACAGATTGCCCGAAGAGCGAGTGGTTCTTCGAAGACTACAAGAGCGGCTACCACAGCCAGTATTTTCAGCAATCTGGCTGCAAGGATGACCCGCATGCGCGCGCTGAAGCTGCGCGTGCCGACTATATTGCCACCGTCCGACGCAATTTCCGCGCCCAGCACCAGGATCAATTGCCATGGATGCGCGAGGTGGTGCAGCAGTGGCAGACGATGATTGAGCAACCCTTGCCGCTGAAGTAAGCATCCGTCACCCGGCTTTATGACCTGCCGACATCCGCTACACAACCGGTGTCATCTTAAGTTATGTCGCTTCTAGGCTGGCAGCAGTCGCTCGATTTTGGTGAGCAAACAACCGCTGCAGTCGAAACCGGCCATTGAGCATTTCGTTGGACGAATGTCTGCAGCACGCCTTCATCGGGCAGCAGTTTTCCCTGTTTAGTTTCACAGGCTTTAGCGGCTCTTTTGGTACGACTCAAGACAACTATTCGCACATTACCGTCGATGGTTTTGAACGCTCCAAGCTGGACTTCTCCCATCTGGCCTTCTCCCATCTGGCCACTGATGGCACCCTGCGGGTGGCCGTAACAGCCGTGCCGGAGCCACAAACCTACGCCCTGATGCTCGCCGGTCTTGGCCTCATTGCTGGTGCGACTCGCCGTCGTAGCAAGCAGAATTGATCGCTGGCTTCGGCCTCAAGACAAAGCCGGCTCAAGTGGCCGGTTTTTTTTTGGGCGGGTGTGAGTTGTATGACTGCTCCGGGCACCGAGTTGCTACGCGGGCAGTGACCTCGAAATGTCCGGGCCTGCTCCAAGCCGACAGTTCGAACAGGCGCCGCAAAGCTGACGTTCGGTTCGCCGACCGTTTTGGTCAACGTCGGCTTACGGGCGATGTTGCGGCCTCACGCTCCAGGTCAGCTGCTGTCATTCGGATACGCAGTGAGTGGCGCCAGCACGGTGCCCATTGCTGTCGCTCATTTCGCGAGATCGCCCGACGATAGCCGGCTGGCAGTTGCCCTTCGATTTTGGCAAGTCGACGACCGTTGCTGCCGACACCGGCCATTGAGCATTTCGTTAGACGGATGTCTGCTGTAAAGCCCGAAGCTGACGATCGACGAATTCGCGGCGCAAGAGGCATCGCGGTGCTGTCACATGCGCTTGCGCGCGATGCGGTGAACGCGGGGCGCTTGGTTCCGGTGCTGCAGGGGTGGGCCCTGCCGCCGCTGCCGGTGCATGCCGTGATGTCCTCGCGTCTACAGCCGGCCAGCGTGCGAGCCTTTGTCGATTTCCTCGCGGCACGGCTGTCCTTGGTCTGACCGAATCGCCTACCCAAGCGAGTTGGATCACAGCACATGATTCCAGATCCACGAACGCGCGGATCTGTTGCTTGAGACATCTTGACGTCGGCCTGGTATTCGGGATTGAGAACTCTCCGAATTGCGAGAGCCCGATCTGTGTTTGAATTCATCATCTGCTTGCTGTCGGAGCGTTTGACATGAATTCTGCTGCTGACTCACCATGTGTCGATGACCTGCTGATACAGGTTCACGGGGCTCTGGCTGACTACGATTTCGAGCGAGTGACGGCCTTGCTTGATCAACTTCACATGCAGGCTCACAGCCCAATTCAGGCCTTGCGTCTCAAGCTCTTGGGGGTGGCCGCAAAGACGGGCGGCAAGGAGCGTTCCAGCGTCGATCAGTTCACCGAACTCCATGAACTCCAGGCGAAGGTCAGAGAATCCGGTAATGCAAAGGCCGCAGTTGACGCTTGTTTGGTGTTGGTTCGACTGAAGATGGCCTATGGCATGTACGCCGCTGCAGTCGTGGATTGCGTCGAAGCGGTTGAACTTTGCCTTCGGCATCAACTCACAGAACTGCTCGATTACGCGGTTCGAGCTCAAAGCTTGGTACTGAGTCTAGCCGGCCTTCATGCCAAGGCCAAGGTGCTCGCCCTGCATTGGTTGGACCACCAACCCGCCTTGGCCGATCATGCGCTATGCAGGCTGTGGGGCTCACTGGGAACCGCTGAATACCATCACGCCAACGAACAGCAATGCATGCAGGCACGACTTCGGTCGATCAATGCCCATCAGCGCACGTTGGCCATTGCCAAAGCCATTGGCGATCGCAGGTTGACCAACAACGCACTGGGAAATTTGTGCATTGCTCACACGCTGGCTGGGCACCTGGAGGCTGCCGAGCAATATTTGAGTGAGTCGCGGCAGTTGGGTATCGCCCCTGTTGTGTCGATATTTTCTAATGGCAACGAAACTATTTGGGACGCTTATATAGAAGCCCTCTTGATGTTTGCCAGGGGGCGAATCTCGGCCGGCAAGTTGCTTCTGACACACGCTTGCATGGAGGCTGAATCCAAACGCAAGGAATGCCTTGAGCCTTTGATCAAGATCTATGAACTGCTGCTGCAGCATCCAGATCCGGTTCAGGCGGGCCAGGACGTCCGTGCCTGGGCCGCCGAGTTGGCGCGCTTGCACGAACAGCGATCAACACTGCAGATGGAAGTGGTGGCGCGGGGTTTCGAGGGGATGGTGCAGTCGGCCGAAATTGCCGGGCAAAACCGGGCGCTTCGCCAGCACGGCGACGAGTTGACGCGGGAGCTTGCTGGGCGCAATCAGGTCTTGAGTGAAACCGTCGCGGAGTTGAGCGCGCAAGGCTTGCGACGAGAGCGCGCCGAGGCCGCTTTGCAACAAGCCCACGACGAGTTGGAGCTGCGCGTGGTGCAACGTACCGAGCAGTTGCACGAAGCTCGGCTCGGTTTGGCCAGGGCTGAGCGGATGGCATCCTTGTCGCGTTTGGTATCCGGGGTTGCGCATCGCCTCAACACGCCACTTGGCAATGCTCGCATGGCGGTCAGTTGCGTCGGCGCTGCTAACGCCCAATTCAAGCAAAGAATGACCAAACCGATGACGCGCCATGAACTGGC
Source organism: Roseateles oligotrophus (assembly GCF_025717515.1). Lineage (GTDB taxonomy): Bacteria > Pseudomonadota > Gammaproteobacteria > Burkholderiales > Burkholderiaceae_C > Paucibacter_A > Paucibacter_A oligotrophus. The sequence goes on along the minus strand of NZ_JAJIRN010000003.1, from coordinate 597,181 downwards.
CGAATTTGTGGAGTCCGGCAGCCAGGCCGCAGCCTTGGCGGAAAGTTCCTTGGCGCGAGCGACCGAGCTGATGACGGTATTCAAGCAGGTCTCGACCCTGGAACATGTGGAATCGGCCAGTGCCTTTGATCCGGCCGCCTTGGTTCGAGATGCGGCGCTGTTGGCCGGCGAATATGTGGGGACGAAGAAGGTCGAGATCCACTTCGACATGCCGGCCCTGCCTGTTTGCCAAGGCTATCCGCAAATGTTGTTGCAGGTGTTGAAGCAACTCTTGGTCAATGCGCTGGTCTATGGCCAAAAACCCGGAGAAGACGGCGGAGTTTGGGTTGCCGTACGAGCCGATTCAGGATCGCTATGCATCAGCGTCAGAGACCAAGGGCCGGGCATTTCAGCGGCCAAGATGGAGTGTATTTTCGAGCCCTTCAACAGCGATCTGAGCGGCGTCGGCTTGGGTCTGGGCCTGCATATTGCCCGCAATCTTGTCACCGACCTGAGTCAGGGTAGCTTGACGGTAAGCAGCACTCCAGGCCAAGGTGCTTGCTTTACCTTGCAAGTGCCACTGAATGCAGTCTGAATGGCCGGGGGGGCGAACTGACACCTTGAAGTTCGCCACATTATTTTTTGGGTGGGCAGTTCAATTGCGAAGCGGGCCCGGTCCTTGCAGACTTGACGGGCTCATTCAGGACGTACCCCGGGGGGGCTCAGCGCGCCTTCGCGGCAGGCGTAGGCCTGCTGCGAAGCCGCCCGGCCATACGAAGCCCGTCGCGAGCGTTCAAGCCCATCAGCGTGAGGTTGATCGCGCCAGCGATCAGTTCGATGGCCTGGACGACGTAAAAAGTCGTGTCGAACGTACCGGCTGAAGCCCAGCGGTTCAGCACGACCGCGCACGGCACCAGCACCAGCAGTCCGTTGGCGGCGATGAAGGGCATGCGCTTCTTCTTGCTGTCGACAAGACGCCCCTTGCGCGATTTGGCGAGAAACATGCCGCTGCCGCCTGCCACCGCCATCAGCGAGACCATGATCCACAGGCCCGGCGTGACGATGAGCGACTTCAGCTGCGCCACTGCAGCGTAGGAGCCAAACAGCTCGGTGAGGATGGTGGAAATGAAGAAAGTGGCAATGCACAGCGGGGCGAGCAGCCCCGCGATCATGTGGGCACGTTTGGGCATGACAGTTCTTTCGGCAGGGGTGCGAATCAAGCCGCGCAAAGATTGGGTACGGCGACTTTGGCGAAGAGGTGCGGCTGCGCGACCGCGCTCGACGGGTAGGCCGCCAGCGCGCTGACAAAGTCCGGGTGCGTGAACGCATCGCGGAAGCTTTCCACTGACTCCCAAACGGCGTAGTTCATGAACATGTGGCTGCCGCCGATGGCTCGGTGCAACTGCGTGGATAGGAATCCCGGCTGCTGCTTCATCCAGTTTGCATCTTTCTCCCAAGCGGACATCAATGCCGGGATGTCGGCCTCGGCCACGCTGAACAGGTTCACGAGGACGACCGGGTCGGCCGTGCTCTGTAATTGTTGGTCGATTGGGCATGCGGGGTCGAGCGGACGAAGATTCAGCATGGCTTGCTTCCGAAATGTGGTTGATGCCTGAACTTTAAGAGGCGCGCCCTGGCCTGCCTAGATCGAAGGCCGAGACACACTGTTTGGCGATCGTTGACAATCGCGAGTCATTTGACCGGAGTTTTCTGATGGACCGATTCGATGCCATGCGCGCATTCGTGCAGGTGGTGGAAAGCGGCAGTTACACCAAGGCGGCCCTCCAGCTGAACTTGCACAAGGCGACTGTCAGCCAGCAGATTCAGCAGCTCGAAGACAAGCTCGGCACGCGACTACTCACCCGCACCACCCGCTCAGTCACACCGACAGAAGAGGGCATGGCGTACTACTTGCATGCGTGCACCATCCTGCAACAGGTGGACGAGATGGAGTCGCAGTTGCGTAAGGGCTCCAGCTCACCAGCGGGGCACTTGCGCGTTGACGTGCCCGTTGCCATGGGGCGGCTGATCTTTGCGCCCGAGATTCGCGGATTTCTCGAACGCTACCCCAAGGTCACGATCGAGCTGGGGTGCACCGATCGGGCCGTCGATTTGGTGCAGGAAGGGGTGGACTGCGCGCTGCGCGGTGGCCAGTTGCCGGACTCGCGACTGGCGGCACGCCGCGTCGGCGATTTGCGCTTTACCCTGTGTGCCGCGCCGCGCTACATCGAGCAGCACGGGTTGCCGAGCACACCCGAGGACCTGGCCCGCCACCATCAGGTCGGGTATGTGCTCGCGTCGACCGGCAAGGTGCGCCCCGTGACCTTGATGCGTGAAGGCATAAAAGTGGAATTCGATGTGCCTGTGCGCCTTCAAACCACGGACAGCGCGGCAGCCTTGAGTGCGGGCCTGGATGGGCTGGGCATCGTTGTGCTGGCCGAATTCGTAGCCAGTCACTACCTGACCAGCGGCGCCCTGGTGCGGGTCCTGCCGGACTGGAAATGCCCGTCGCTTCCACTGCACCTTGTGACGCCCACCACTCGCAAGCGCGCCGCGCGCGTGCAAGCCTTTATGGAGTGGGCGCATGCCCTGCTGCTTCGGCGCCTGGGCTCGCAACTAGACTCCCACTGAAGCTGCGCAATAACAATGATGGCGCCCAGCTTTCGGGCTGCATAGCGGCTGATTCTGATTTAACCTTGAAGCGGCCTGGGCCGCATGGGTGTTGCTTTGGGCAATAGCTCCTGGGGTTGTAGGTGGGCGCAAGCGCCAAGCGCCAAGCCGCCACAGCGGCTGCGGGCTGCTTTGGCAGGCTCGATACAAAACGAAACGAAGCGATACCGCCGTGAAAACACCGCCTGAGTCAGACGCTGGAGACTGCAATCCTCATCAACGCATTACGGAGTCTCTCCTCATGAAGTTCTACCAAAAACGTTTCTTCAAGCGCGGCTTGCTGGCTTTGACCGGCGTCGGCCTGATCGCCTTTGGCGCCTCGGCCTTTGCGCATCGCATGGGCTCTTGCCGCCACGGCGTTGATGCCACCGAGTGCCGAGCCCAGATCGTCGCCAAGGTGGGTGCGAAGCTGGAACTGGATGCCAATCAAAAACAGCAGCTGGACAAGCTGGCCCAGACCCTGCAAGCCCAGCGCGAGGCCATGATGGGCGCCAAGGGCGAATCCCGCCAGGCGGTTCAAGCTCTGGTGGCCGGCCCCAAATTTGACCAGGCGGCGGCCCAAGCCCTGCTGGACAGCAAGACGGCGGCCGTGCACGAAAAGGGCCCGGCCCTGATCGCCGCGATGGCGGGTTTTTACGACTCTCTGCGGCCCGAGCAGCAAGAAAAGCTGCGTGGTTTCATGAATCGCCATCATGGTCATGCCTGAGGGCGGGCGGGGCACAATGAGTCAGATTCTTCGCTGCTGAAACACCATGCCCCATCTGCTCCTGATCGACGATGACCAAGCCCTGGGCCCGCCGCTGGCCCAGTATCTGGCTCGGTTTGACTTCAGCCTGGAGCAGGCGCTCAAACCCAGCCTGGGCCTGCAAGCCCTGCAGACACAGGCCTTTGACGCGCTGATTCTGGATGGCATGCTGCCCGAGATGGACGGCTTTGAGCTGTGCAAGCGCATACGCGCAGGAGACTGGGCCTTCCGTCACATCCCTATCTTGATGCTGACGGCGCGGGGTGATCTGACCGACAAGGTGGTGGGTCTGGAGTTGGGGGCGGACGACTACCTGGCCAAGCCTTTCGAACCGCGCGAACTGGCGGCTAGGCTGCAAACCATTTTGCGCCGAGCCGTGCCGGCACAAGTGCCGCAGACTGTGCCAACGCCTATGCATGTGCAACGTTTTGAAGGCCTGGAAATTGACAGCCTGCGCCGCGAGGTGCGACGTGGCGGCACGGTGCTGGACCTCACTGGCACCGAATTCGAGCTGCTGCTACTACTGGCTCGTGAGCCTGGCCGCGTCTTGCACCGGGACGACATCCTCAACCAGCTGCGCGGCCAGGACGCCGATCTCTACACCCGCGCGGTGGACATTCTGGTTAGCCGTCTGCGCCGCAAGCTGGAGCCGCTCGACGCCATCAAGACCCTGCGTAATGTGGGCTACAGCTTTGCCCTGGCAGCTTTGCCTACATGAAGACTCCCACCGCTGTTTTGAAGACCAAGCGCCTGCGCCACCGGCTGGGCGCCCGCATGGTGCTGGTCTTTGTGCTGCTTGCCGCGCTGAGCAGCCTGATTCTGATCAGCGGCGTTCGCCAGCTCTTGGACCAAGGCTGGCGCAGCTGGGTTCAGCCCTTGATGAGCGACTATGTCGACCGGGTGGTGCTGAACCTGGGTTCGCCGCCCCAGATCGAGCGCGCTCGTGCGCTGACCCAGCGCCTGCCGCTGGAGGTGTCGATTCGCGGGCCGGTGGTGAACTGGAGCTCGCAGCAAGACCGGTCGGATGGGGCGCTCGGGTCGCCCAACTTCGACCCCTGGCAGAGTCGCCATAACGCCTGGGCCGAGCAGCTCAGCCGCCGCAGCGCGGATGGGCATGAGGTACGCATCGGCCTGTCCCGCCTAGCCTGGAATCAGCATCCCAGCCGCAAGGCTTGGTGGATGTTGGGGGGGCTATTGCTGGTGACTTCCTTGGCTTACGCCAGCGTGCGCTGGATGCTGCGCCCCTTGCAAGCCATGGCCCAGGGCGCCGAGGCCTTTGGGCGAGGCGAGTTTGAGCACCGCATCCCCATCATGCAAGGTTTGAAGGGCCCGCGCCACCTCGACGAGCTGGGTGACCTGGCCCTACGTTTCAACCAGATGGCGGCCGACATCCAGCAGATGCTAGACGGCAAACGCGCCTTGCTGCTGGCCATCAGCCATGAATTGCGCAGCCCCCTGACCCGGGCGCGCCTGAACGCCGAGCTGGTGGAGCCCGGCCCGGCCCAGCAGGCCTTGTTGAATGATTTGGGTGTGATGGGCGAGCTGATCAGCGATTTGTTGGAAAGCGAGCGACTGGGCGCTGGGCACAAAGCCTTGCAACTGCAGACTGTCGATTTGAACGCCCTGGCCCGCGAGGTAGTTGGGCGTCAGCCCTGCCCGGTGGAGCTGTCCTTGGCGAAGGACTTGCCCACGCTGCAGCTGGACCCCATGCGCATCCAGTTGCTGCTGCGCAATCTACTGGACAACGCCGCCCGCCATCAGCGGCCGGAGCTGAGCCCCTTGCAGCTGAGCACGCGGGTCAGCGAGCAGGGTGTGGAGATGCGGGTGCGCGACCAGGGCCCGGGCGTGGCGCCTGACTTGCTGCATCAGCTAGGCCAGCCCTTTTATCGCACCGATGCAGCGCGCAGCCGCAGCGAGGGCGGCGCCGGACTGGGTCTGAGCCTGTGTCGTTTGATTTCCCTGGCCCATGGTGGGCAGCTGCACTTTGCCAATGCGGAGCCTGGCCTAGCGGTGACCCTGGTTCTGCCAATTTCCACAGTCCCCCCATTGTTTGCTGACGTTGCGCGTTAGAGCATCATCAAGAATGTGCAGCGCGGGAACGAAATCCTATCCCGCGCTAACTGCAAAACCGGTAGGAGCCCTCGATGGGGACGGTCAATGCGAGCCAAGGCGGCCCGCACGGGCCGGGAGTGCGCCCCTCTACTCAACACCGACGTGCAGGTCTTCGGCCTATTCAGGTGGGCAACATAGTGAAATCCCGAACACCAACAATGGCAATAGAGACAGCAGGACTCCAACTGAAAGCTCGACACTTCGAGCAGCTGACGTTCAAGGCGGGTTGACGGGGCCACCTACCGCCTCCAGGCTGGATGACCGCATCGTCATCGACACCGGTCATTGGAGCCGCAGAGCTGCAAGGTGAGCCAATGACGGCTTGATGACTCTCACCGTAAACCCAGCTCACGGCCGCGAAGGGCGGCACCCGCTGCATCGCAGTAGGTCAGATATCCCGCAGTCAGTCTGGTGAGGCGACATTGCGACTACAGATACCGCAAGACTTAACCGCCTAGAGTGGGATTCAGCACCTTGCCTGCTTTGGACGCCATTTGGGGCGGGAGATTGCCCAATGGTCAAATCGAGGTATTTCTTGAACCAAAGAATTCCTGCGCCGTCACAAGACTCGTCACAAACCTCGTCACAGTGACGACATGGTCGCAAAAAAGCCCTCTCAAGGAGGGCTTTTCTTTATATTGGTTGCGGGGGCAGGATTTGAACCTACGACCTTCGGGTTATGAGCCCGACGAGCTACCAGACTGCTCCACCCCGCGCCAGATATGGTGTTCCGGGCGATCTCGCCACAGCGAGCCCGAAAGGAAAGTGGTCATTCAGACCGGCGACAACTTCCCAAATTTTTGGTTGCGGGGGCAGGATTTGAACCTACGACCTTTGGGTTATGAGCCCAACGAGCTACCAGACTGCTCCACCCCGCGACTGAAGCTAGCAGTATAGCCGACTTTTTACGTTACTGTCAAAGACCCGCAACACTCAAAGAGGAAAGGAAGCGCTGCGCGTCTTGGAACCCGATCACCCTTGCCTCCCCAAGCTCTTTACCCGATGCATCAAAGAAGATCGTCCCCGGTGGACCGAACAGCTTGAAACGCTTGAGTAAAGCCCGATCAGCGGCGCTGTTGGCTGTAACGTCTGCCTTCAGCAATAAGGCCCCCGTCAGACGAACCCGAACCGCCGGGTCGGCGAAGGTAAACCTCTCCATTTCCTTGCATGAAACACACCAATCGGCATAAAAATCGAGCATCACCGGTCGGCCAGCTTGCGCGAGTATTGCATCCAATTCAGCAACGGTTTCGACGCGCTTGAACACCAACCCGGTTGCAGGCGCCTCAGGCAATGGCCCCGCCTCAGCCCTCAGGAGTCCGGACAATGGCTTCAGGGTGTCCGTGCCTCCGCTAGCTGCGCCGACTACTTGCAAGAGGCCGTAACTTACTGCAATCAATGCAGCAGTTTTCCGCAACCATGTTCGAGGACGATGAATGGCATGCGGCGCTTGAAACAATCCCAACATAGCAGCGATACCAATCAGCAGACCGCCCCACGCCAATTGAGCCAATGCAGCAGGCAACACCGGCTGCACAGTCCAAAGTGCGACACCCAACAACAGCATGCCAAAAAAGTGCTTCACTCCGTCCATCCATGCCCCCGCTCTAGGCAGCAAACTGCCCGCAGAGATACCCAACAAAAGCAGAGGCACGCTCATACCGCCGGCCAAAGCAAACAAAGCGCTACCACCAAGCACGACATCGCGAGTCTGGCTTAAATACACCAATGCGCCCGCCAGGGGAGCCGCCACGCAAGGGCTAACAATCAGCGCAGAAACGCCCCCCATGACAAACACACCGAGCAGGTGCCCAGCTGGCAATTTTTGGGATGCCTGCGACAAGCCGCCCGTCAGGCCGCCCGGCAAGCTCAGCTCATAAGCACCAAACATCGACAGTGAAAACAGCACCAGCGCCAAGGCAAAGGCCGCCAACACCCAGGGTTTTTGCAGAACAGCAGCCAAGCCTTCGCCTGCCAAGCCCGCCGCCACACCCAGGGCGGTGTAAACGAGAGCCATGCCCAGCGAATAGCTAAGCGCCAGCATAAATCCACGACTCCGAGTTGTTTTCTTTCCGGATTCGCCCACAATGATGGAAGAAAGTATCGGCAGCATGGGTAACACACAGGGTGTCAACGAAAGCAGCAAGCCGGCAAGGAAAAAGACTCCTACTACGGTCCAAAAACGCCCGGTCTTCAAGGCTGCATCCAAGCGGCCCATTTCGGTCGAGGCAGACACAGTCGGCTCAGTGGGCTCGGACGGCGATGAACCAGGCTCTCTTTGAACGCTATCTACAGCAGATTTTTCGCCGACTTCACTCTGTATTCGCGAGATGGATGGCCCCGAAGCACCAGCATCAAGCCGCACATTAAAGTTAGCGGTGATTGGCGGATAGCACAGGCCCTTGTCGGCGCAGCCCTGGCCTGTTACGGCCAGCTTAAAGCTACCATCGGCCTGCTGAACAGGTATCGAAGCAGTCAGTGCGTCCCGGTGTATCTCCACCTCCTTTTGAAATGTCTCGTCAAACTTGACCTTTCCCTTGGGCACAACAGGTTCGCCCAAGGTGGCTCCTTGGGCCGCGACCTTGAATTGTTCGCGATACATATAGTAGCCAGGGGCGATCTCGAAGCGCGCCTGCAAGGTCTGTCCATCCAAAGCAACAAGTGCCAACTTGAATGCTTGCTCAGGCTCAAGGAAGTCGTCAGCCCAAACCGACGGTAACGGATTTAGCAAACAAAGGAGGGAGATTGCGAAGAAGGTCGCTGACCGAAGGAGTCGTGGCATATGCAGGGTAAGTAGAAGCGATTGACCTTGAGACAAACAAACACTACAGAAAACGGGACAAAGCGTAACTGCAAATTCTGAGAGCGCTACCGGGGCCTGAGCAAACAAGCAATTGCACGGCAAAAACAGGCGAAAAAAAGGCCAGCAAAAGCTGGCCCTCCTACTGAATTGCTTTAGCTGCTCGCAGCCCAGCAAGTCAATCTATTTACTCAACAGCCTCGCCTGCGGTCTCGCCTTCGGCACGATCAACCAACTCGACAAAAGCCATAGGTGCGTTATCGCCAACACGGAAACCCATTTTCAGGATACGTGTATAGCCGCCCGGCCGGGCCAAGAAACGGGGCCCCAGTTCGTTGAACAGCTTGGTAACGATGTCGCGATCGCGCAGGCGATCAAATGCCAAACGACGATTTGCCAATGTAGGAACCTTGGCCAAAGTGATCAAGGGCTCGACGACGCGGCGGAGTTCCTTGGCCTTGGGGACGGTAGTCTTAATGGCTTCGTGTTGCAGCAACGAAACGCACATATTACGCAACATTGCCTTACGGTGAGCGCTGGTACGGTTCAGCTTACGGAGTCCGTTACGGTGACGCATGGTGCTTATCCTTTCTTTGATTAATCGCCAGTGGCCGTATCAGGTACCACCGGGTGCACCGGACGACGCAATGAAACAGCGCCGTCCTATTTCTTACAAACTAATTAACGCTTATCAAGCCCTTGTGGGGGCCAGTTTTCGAGTCGAGCGCCCAGCGTCAAGCCACGCGAGGCCAGCACTTCTTTGATCTCATTGAGCGATTTGCGGCCCAAGTTTGGAGTCTTCAGAAGTTCCGTCTCGGTACGCTGGATCAGGTCGCCGATGTAATAGATGTTTTCGGCCTTCAAGCAATTGGCCGAACGCACCGTCAACTCAAGCTCATCGACAGGACGCAACAGAATTGGATCGAACGAAGAGCTGCGCTGAGGCTGCTGCGTATCGAACATATCGCCCACATCGGTGCCTTGCAATTGAGCAAACACCGCCAGTTGTTCGACCAAAATTTTGGCCGAAGCACGGATCGCTTCCTCCGGCGAAATAGCGCCGTTGGTTTCGATTTCCATGACCAACTTATCCAGATCGGTGCGCTGCTCAACACGCGCATTCTCGACTGCATAACTGACTCGGCGGACGGGAGCAAACGAAGCATCCAGCACAATACGACCAATCGACTTGGTCGGCTCGTCGCCATAGCGGCGCATCGAACCTGGTACATAGCCCCGGCCCTTCTCGACCTTGATCTGCATATCCAGCTTGCCGCCTTGCGACAGATGCGCAATGACGTGGTCAGGATTGATGATCTCAACGTCGTGCGGAGTCTGGATGTCAGCAGCGGTCACAGGACCTTCGCCTTCCTTGCGCAGCACCAGCGTGACTTCTTCGCGGTTATGCAGGCGGAAAACCACGCCCTTCAGGTTCAGCATGATGTGAACGACATCTTCCTGAACACCATCAATGGCCGAGTACTCGTGCAGCACGCCAGCGATGGTCACTTCTGTCGGCGCATAACCCACCATCGACGACAACAGCACCCGACGCAGAGCATTGCCCAGCGTGTGGCCATAGCCACGCTCGAAAGGCTCCAAGGTCACCTTGGCACGGTGGCCGCCGAGCGGCTCCACATTGATGGATTTGGGTTTGAGCAGATTGGTTTGCATGAAGTCTTTCTTTCAATACCCTCGGTTCGTTACACCGATAAGGCTGAGGGACCAACCGGGCGTCGCCACGATTGGGCCGACCCAGACGAGGGAAAGCCGACCACACCCAGAGAGGGGGCTGCCGGCAACTGCAAAACGATTAACGCGAGTACAACTCGACGATCAACGATTCGTTGATCTCAGCGCCGAACTCATCACGGTCAGGCGCCTTCTTGAAGACACCTTCCAACTTCGCAGTGTCAACGGTCACCCAGGCTGGCAGGCCGATCGATTCAGCCAACTTGACCGCGTCGATGATGCGCAATTGCTTCTTAGCCTTCTCGCGGACGGAGACGTTGTCACCGGCCTTGACCATGTAGGAAGCGATGTTGACCACGGCGCCATTCACGGTAATACCTTTGTGCGAAACCAACTGGCGGGCTTCAGCACGGGTCGAGCCGTAGCCCATCCGGTACACGACGTTGTCCAGACGCGACTCGAGCAGCGACAACAAGTTGGTACCGGTCGAGCCCTTGCGGCGCTCGGCTTCAGCGAAGTAACGGCGGAACTGGCGCTCCAAAATGCCGTACATGCGCTTGACCTTCTGCTTCTCACGCAGCTGCAGACCGAAGTCCGACGTACGCTGGCCAGAGGTGCGGCCATGTTGGCCTGGCTTGGAATCAAACTTCGCCTTGTCCCCGATGGCGCGACGTGCGCTCTTCAGGAACAGGTCCGTGCCTTCGCGACGGGAGAGTTTGCACTTGGGGCCTAGATAACGTGCCACTTTAGATGTCCTTTTTCATTCTGACGCACGGCCCGTCGGCGCATGCGCGAGTCTGGCCCAGTTGTTGTCGGCTCAGACGGTGGTGTTGAAGAACGCCATTGCAAGAATGGCATTCAACGAAACGGCCGGCGCGGCACTTTCGTGCCCGCCGGCGCGGGGTAACTCGTGATTATCGCATCATTCGCATCTTTGGCAAAAGCCTTAGATACGGCGACGTTTCTGTGGGCGGCAACCGTTGTGCGGAACCGGAGTCACATCAGAGATCGAATTGATCCGGATGCCGAGAGCACCCAGTGCACGAACCGACGACTCACGGCCAGGACCAGGTCCCTTGATCTTGACATCAAGATTCTTGATGCCTTGATCTTGAGCCGCGCGTCCGGCTACTTCTGCCGCGACCTGAGCGGCGAAGGGAGTCGACTTACGCGAACCCTTGAAGCCCTGACCGCCACTGGAAGCCCAGGACAGCGCGCCGCCCTGACGGTCAGTGATCGTAATGATCGTATTGTTGAACGACGCGTGAACGTGAGCGATGCCATCGGCAACGTTCTTACGAACCTTCTTACGGACGCGTTGTGCAGCCGAGTTATTGGGTGCTTTTGCCATCTTGATCTTCTTTCTGTGCTAGCCGCAGATCACTTTTTACCCGTAGCAGCCGACTTGCGCGGGCCTTTACGAGTGCGAGCGTTCGTACGGGTGCGCTGACCGCGCATAGGCAAACCACGACGATGACGGAAACCACGGTAGCAACCGAGATCCATCAAACGCTTGATGTTGATAGACATCTCGCGGCGCAGGTCGCCCTCGATGGTCATCAAACCCACTGTTTCACGAATCTTTTCGAGATCGGAATCGGTGAGGTCTTTGACCTTCTTGTCGAATGGAATACCGCAAGAAGTACAGATCTTCTGTGCCGTCGTACGGCCTACGCCGTAGATGGATGTCAGACCGATTTCTGTGTGCTTATGCGGCGGAATGTTAATACCAGCAATGCGTGCCATGTGGTTCCTCTAAATCGCTCGTGTCGTGCTGCAATCAGCCCTGGCGCTGTTTGTGGCGGGGATCTGTACAGATCACACGCACCACGCCCTTGCGGCGGATGATCTTGCAATTGCGGCACATCTGCTTGACGGATGCCGAAACTTTCATGGTCTACTCCTTGACCTACAAAAATGCGCTCAATGCGCGTAACCGGGGAATAGAAATGCTCACTTCGCCCGGAACACGATGCGAGCACGACTCAAGTCGTACGGGGTTAATTCAACGGTGACTTTGTCGCCGGGCAAAATGCGAATGTAGTGCATACGCATCTTTCCGGAGATGTGGCCGAGAACGACATGCCCGTTCTCCAGCTTCACACGAAACGTGGCATTGGGCAGATTCTCGAGAATCTCACCTTGCATTTGAATGACGTCGTCTTTCGCCATGCCTTCGTTTCTGTTCTGATGGATCTTGGTTGAACAATGGTTCAGCTTTTCAGCTGGCCTTGAAATTTGCCTTCTTCAGCAGTGAATCGTACTGCTGACTCATCACGTAAGACTGCACTTGAGCCCAGAAGTCCATGGTGACCACAACAATGATCAACAAAGATGTACCGCCAAAATAGAACGGAACGTTGTACTTCAAGGTCAAAAACTCTGGCAACAAACACACACCTGTGATGTAGATGGCGCCAGCCAATGTCAAACGGGACAATATCTTGTCAATATGCTTTGCAGTCTGCTCACCTGGACGAATACCGGGAATGAACGCGCCACTCTTCTTCAGGTTGTCTGCGGTCTCGCGGCTGTTGAAAACAAGCGCGGTATAGAAGAAGCAGAAGAACACGATAGCACTGGCGTAGAGCAACACATATATAGGCTGCCCCGGGCTCACCATACCAGCGAGGTCTTTCAACCAGCGAAGGCTATCACCCGTCGCAAACCAGCTAACCACGGTCGTGGGAAGCAGAATTATTGACGAAGCGAAGATAGGCGGGATTACTCCCGACATATTCAATTTCAGCGGCAAGTGTGAGCTCTGACCACCATAAACCTTGTTCCCAACCTGCCGCTTGGCGTAGTTCACCAAGATTTTCCGTTGACCACGCTCAACGAACACCACCAAATAGGTGACGGCCACGACCACAGCAACGATAAACAGCGAAGAAACGGGGCCCATAGCGCCGGTCCGAACCAACTCAAGCAAACCACCAATTGCGCCAGGCAAACCAGAAGCGATACCGCCAAAGATCAGGATCGAAATCCCGTTACCCAATCCACGCTCGGTAATTTGTTCACCCAACCACATCAAGAACATCGTTCCAGCCACCAGGCTCGACACCGCCGTGAGACGGAAGCCAAAACCCGGGTTGATCACCAAGCCGGCGGAACTCTCCAAGGCAAGAGCAATGCTCAAGGATTGAAAGAGTGCCAAACCCAACGTGCCGTAACGCGTGTACTGTGTAATCTTGCGACGCCCGGACTCACCTTCCTTCTTCAACGACTCCAAGGTCGGCACCACATACGTCATCAACTGAATAACGATGGAGGCCGAAATGTAAGGCGTAATGCCAAGCGCGAAGACGGTAAAGCGCGACAGCGCACCGCCAGAGAACATATTGAACAGACTCAGGATGCCACCCTCCTGACCCTTGAAGAACTGCTGCAACTGAGCCGGATCGATACCTGGGACAGGGATATGAGCCCCTATCCGAAACACCACCAGCGCCAGTAACAGAAACACAAGCCGACGACGCAAGTCGCCGAACTTGCCGCTCTTGGCCAGTTGGTTTGCGTTGGTAGCCACTGTGCCTAGTTCCTGCTAATTAGGCGACCGAGCCGCCAGCGGCTTCAATCGCTGCCTTGGCGCCGACAGTCGCGCCGACACCCTTGAGTGTCACCTTGCGGCTGATCGAACCAGACAGAATCACTTTGACATTCTTAGCCAGCTCAGGCACGAGGCCCACGGCCTTCAAAGTCAGCATGTCGACTTCGTCTGCCACCAGCGCCTGAAGGTCGTCGAGGTTGATCTCGGCGTTGAACTTCAAGGTTTGCGACTTAAAGCCGCGCTTTGGCAGTCGACGCTGCAAAGGCATTTGACCGCCTTCGAAGCCGACCTTGTGGTAGCCGCCAGCACGGGACTTTTGCCCCTTGTGACCACGACCCGCTGTCTTACCAATGCCGGAACCGATGCCACGGCCCACACGGCGCTTATAGTGCGTCGCGCCGGCTGCGGGCTTGATGGAATTTAATTGCATCTTCTTGTCCTCAGTTCGTGGAAGTGCTTAGAGCACTTGCACGAGGTAGGCGATCTTATTGATCATGCCGCGAACCGCAGGCGTGTCTTCCAACACGCTGGTGCTGTTCATCCTGCGCAGGCCCAGGCCCACTACCGTAGCGCGGTGCGAAGTCCGCGTACCGATCGGGCTGCGAACCAGCTTGACCGTCAGAGTTTTCTTTTCAGACATATGTGTCTCCAGTCCGGCTTCAGTTGAAGATGTCTTCAACGTTCTTGCCGCGCTTGGCTGCAACTTGTGCGGCCGTCGTGGAACGCTTCAAAGCGTCCAACGTGGCACGAACCAAGTTGTACGGATTGGTCGAACCGTGGCTCTTCGTCACGATGTCGGTCACGCCCATCACTTCAAAGACAGCGCGCATTGGGCCGCCTGCAATCACGCCGGTACCAGGCTGAGCCGGAACCATCATGACGCGCGAAGCACCATGCTCGCCCACCACGTTGTGGTGAATGGAACCGTTGCGCAGGTCAACTTTGACCATATTGCGACGTGCGGACTCCATCGCCTTTTGCACGGCGACAGGCACTTCCTTGGCCTTACCTTTACCCATGCCAATACGGCCTGCGCCATCACCGACCACCGTCAGCGCTGCGAAGCTAAGCGTGCGACCGCCCTTCACAACCTTGGTGACGCGGTTGATCGCGATCATCTTCTCTTTCAGGCCGTCGTCATTTGCTTCGGCCTGGACGCGGGGTTGAAACTTTGCCATTTCGAAATCCTTTTAGCGTCAGAACTGCAAACCAGCTTCACGAGCTGCTTCGGCAAGAGCCTTGACCCGACCGTGATAGGCAAAGCCTGCACGATCAAAGGCAACTTTCTCAACACCAGCTGCTTTCGCCTTTTCGGCGATACGCTTGCCAATCAAAGTAGCCGCAGCTACGTTGCCACCCTTGCCCGAGCCGCCGAGTTGCTCGCGAACAGCCTTTTCGGCTGTCGAGGCGCTGGCCAGGACACGAGTGCCGTCGTCTGAAATGACGCTGGCGTAGATGTGAAGGTTGGATCGGAACACCGACAAGCGCACGACGCGCTGGACTGCAATCCGAGCACGGGTCTGACGCGAGCGACGGATGCGCTGTTCTTTTTTGGTCAACATTGCGCTGCTCCTTACTTCTTCTTGGTCTCTTTGATGGAGACCTTTTCGCCGGTATAGCGGATGCCCTTGCCCTTATAGGGCTCTGGCGGACGGAAGGCGCGCACTTCAGCGGCCAACTGACCCACCACTTGGCGATCCACACCCTTGATCAGAATTTCCGTCTGGGTTGGGCACTCAACCTTGATGCCTTCAGGCATGTCTTTCACCACGGGGTGAGAGAAGCCGATTTGCAGGTTGAGCTTTTGACCCGTGGCTTGCGCCCGGAAACCCACGCCGACCAGACTCAGCTTGCGCTCGAAACCCTTGCTCACGCCGTTGACCATATTGGCCACCAGCGCGCGCACGGTGCCGCTCATAGCGCCAGCTGCAGTCGAATCGTCGGATGGAGCGAAAGACAGTTTGCCGCCTTCGCTCGTGATTTTGACAAGCGCATTCATTGGACGCACGAGTGTGCCCAGACTGCCCTTAACGCTGATCTTGTCAGCTGTAACGGTTACGTCCACACCCTGAGGGATGGCGACCGGCATTTTTCCTACGCGGGACATTGTTTGTCTCTCCTTGCGCTTAGGCGACGTAGCAAAGCACTTCGCCGCCGATACCGGCTTGACGTGCTTTACGGTCGGTCATCACACCTTGCGGCGTAGTGACGATCGCCACACCCAGGCCATTCATGACCTGTGGAATATCGTGACGGCCCTTGTAGATGCGCAGGCCGGGACGGCTCACGCGCTCGATGCGCTCGATCACCGGCTTACCGGCGTAGTACTTCAGCGCGATCTCCAACTCTGGACGGGCGGCTTCGCCACGTACAGCGAAACTGTCGATATAACCTTCGTCCTTGAGGACTTTGGCGATCGCCACTTTCAATTTTGAGGAAGGCATCACGACGTTGACCTTCTCGACGCTCTGGGCGTTTCGAATGCGGGTCAACATGTCGGCGATAGGATCACTCATGCTCATTTGCGATATCTCCTAATCGTGCCGATTACCAGCTGGCCTTGACGACACCAGGGATGTCGCCTTTGAAGGCCAGCTCACGAATTTTGTTACGGCCCAAGCCGAACTTGCGGAACGTACCGCGGGGACGACCAGTCAACGCGCAGCGATTACGCTGACGAGTTGGATAGGCGTTGCGAGGGAGCTTTTGCAGCTCCAAGCGCGCCAAGTAACGCTCTTCGTCAGACTTCTTAGCGTCGTTGATGATGGCCTTCAGATTCGCGTACTTTGTCGCGAATTTGGCAACCAGCGCATCGCGCTTCAGTTCACGTTGGATGAGAGAAGTTTTAGCCACAAGTCACCTCAGTTCTTGAACGGAAACTTGAATGCTGCCAACAAGGCCTTGCACTCATCGTCCGTCTTGGCAGAGGTGGTGATGCTGATGTTCAGCCCACGCAGCGCATCCACCTTGTCGTAATCGATCTCGGGGAAGATGATTTGTTCTTTGACGCCGATGTTGTAGTTACCGCGGCCGTCGAACGAGCGACCGGAGATACCCCGGAAGTCACGCACACGCGGCAAGGCGATCGTTACAAAACGGTCCAAGAACTCATACATCTGAACGCCACGCAGCGTCACCATGCAACCGATAGGCACTGAGTCACGGATCTTGAAACCCGCGATCGCCTTTTTCGACTTGGTAACAACCGGCTTTTGACCAGCAATTTTTGTCAGGTCACTGACAGCGTGATCCATAACCTTCTTGTCAGCGACGGCCTCGCTCACACCCATATTGAGTGTGATCTTGGTGATGCGCGGCACCTGCATGACCGACGTGTAACCAAACTTCTCAGTCAGGCCGGGCACAACTTTTTCGCGATAAAACTCTTGCAAACGAGCCATGTTGAACCCCTTAGGCCTTGATCTCTTCGCCGGTCGACTTAAAGACGCGCACCTTCTTGCCATCGGCGAGCAACTTAATGCCCACACGATCGGCTTTACCGGATGCAGCGTTGAAAATCGCCACGTTGGATTGATGGATAGGCATCGTCTTATCGACCACGCCGCCAGTAGTACCCTTCATTGGGTTTGGCTTGACGTGCTTCTTGACCATATTCACACCGTCAACAACGATGTGATCAGCGTCAATACGCTGCGCTACTGCGCCGCGTTTGCCCTTGTCGCGACCGGTCAAAACAATGACCTCGTCGCCTTTGCGAATCTTGTTCATGGCAATACCTTTTACTGTGGCCGCGCTCAGAGCACTTCAGGCGCCAGCGACACGATCTTCATAAACCGCTCGGTACGCAATTCACGCGTCACGGGGCCGAAGATGCGGGTGCCGATTGGCTCCAGCTTGGCGTTCAGCAGCACAGCAGCATTGCCGTCGAACTTGACCAACGAGCCGTCCTGACGACGAACACCCTTGGCGGTACGAACGACCACTGCACTGTAAACCTCGCCCTTTTTCACTCGGGAACGAGGCGCAGCTTCTTTGATGCTGACCTTGATAATGTCACCAATCCCTGCATACCGGCGCCTGGATCCACCAAGCACTTTGATGCACATGACGGATTTAGCGCCAGTGTTGTCCGCGACGTCGAGTCGCGATTGCATTTGAATCATGTCTATCCCCAACTTTTCCCAAATCACCACCAAGCCTAGGCCAGGGAGTTCATCGGTCAGTCTTGGGCCCGTTGACCAAGTGAAAACCCATCACACCCGTGATGACCTTGCACCCAGCAGTAGAGGGCGGATCCGAGGCCTTAACGCATCATAAAATGCGCCTTGCGTTCGGCGAAGCTTTAGATTGTGCACCAAAAGCTAGGCAGGCGTCAAGCCTCGGGGTGAAATAACTTTGAAGCTGCCGTAAAAAAGGATTTTTACGGCCATTGATGGCTGCTCTCGGCGACTCAGCGCGCGGTAGCTTGCGCCAACATCGTGGTGGCATCGCTAACCTCAAACTTGCCAGCAGCCTCGACATTGAGTGTCTTGACCTGGCCATTCACTAGCAACATCGAATAACGTTGCGAGCGCAAGCCCATGCCGCGAGCCGTCAGATCAAGCGTTAAGCCCGTTGCCTTGGTGAAGTCTGCGCTTCCATCGGCCATCATGCGCACTTTGCCTGACGCGGCCAGGTCGCGACCCCAGGCGCCCATGACAAAGACGTCATTGACCGACACGCACCAGATTTCATCAACACCAGCCGCTTTAAGCGCTTCGGCTTGAGCGATATAACCAGGCACATGCTGTGCAGAACATGTCGGCGTAAAGGCGCCAGGCAGGGCAAACAAAGCAATAGTCTTTCCAGCCGTCGCGGCAGACACGTCGATCGCATTTGGGCCAACGGAACAAACGCCGCCCTCAACGTCGACAAACTCTTGAAGTGTGCCCGGCGGGATTTGATCACCAATTTTCAGCATGAGAGTTCTCCAAAAAAGCAACGCATTTACATAGACCCCACGAAAAAACGGCCGGGCGCCAGTTCCCCAGCACTCCGACCGTTCTGCGCAATCAGGCCTGAGGCCGTTTTGCGTCTATGCCGCTAGTCCAAATCAAACGATTTGAGCCTTCTCGACCAAGCGAGTCACAACCCAGCTCTTGGTCTTCGAAATTGGCCTGCCTTCAGCGATTTCAACGACATCGCCCATTTTGTACTCGCCATTTTCATCATGAGCGTGGTACTTGCGGGACAGCGCGACGATCTTGCCGTAGAGCTCGTGCTTGGCACGGCGCTCAACGAGCACGGTTACTGTCTTGGAACGCTTGTCGCTGACCACACGACCCACCAGGGTACGTGTGTTCTTCTCTTGAGCTTGCGTCATTTCGCGGCTCCCTTCTTCTTCTCGGCCAAAACAGTCTTGACGCGAGCAATGTCACGGCGCGTGTTGCCCAACACAGTGTGGTTGGTCAACTGTTGCGTCGCTTTTTGCATGCGCAGACCGAAATGGGCCTTCAGCAGATCGGTCACTTCCTTTTCCAAGGCCGCGACATCTTTGCTACGCAGTTCAGATGCATTCATGGTGTTCTCCGCTTCAGGTGCCGACCTGGCGAGTCACGAAGGTGCAACGCAGTGGCAGCTTTGCAGCAGCCAACGTGAACGCTTCGCGAGCCAAGGCTTCTGGCACACCGTTGATCTCGTAGAGCACCTTGCCTGGCTGAATCTCAGCGACGTAGTACTCTGGATTGCCCTTGCCGTTACCCATCCGGACTTCAGCAGGCTTCTGGGAGATCGGCTTGTCTGGGAAGATGCGGATGAAGATGCGACCACCGCGCTTGATATGGCGCGAGATTGCACGACGTGCAGCTTCAATTTGACGAGCCGTCAGACGGCCGCGTTCGGTAGCCTTCAGGCCGAAGTCACCGAAAGACACGGCGGCGCCGCGGGTTGCAACACCAGTGTTACGACCCTTTTGCTCCTTGCGGTATTTGCGACGAGCTGGTTGCAGCATTGTTATTCTCCTTTGGCCTCGCCACCCACGGGCGCGACCTTGCGGACCACGCGCTTGGCAGCGGGCTGGGCTGCGTCACCTGCTGCGGCCGGCTTGTCGCCGCCCTCACCAGGAGCGCCACTCGAACGTGGACCGCCACGGCTGTCACCAGGACGGCCACGGCCGGCTGGAGCGCCTGGGCGAGCATTGCGACGTGGGCGACGATCATCGTCACCCGCCTCGCTCTTGATCACCGGCGCATCGCCATTGGCCAAACGGTCACCACGGTAAACCCAGACCTTCACGCCAATAATGCCGTAAGTGGTGCTGGCTTCCGAGAAGCCGTAGTCAATGTCAGCCTTCAGCGTATGAAGAGGCACGCGGCCTTCGCGATACCACTCGCAACGAGCGATTTCGATACCGTTCAAACGGCCCGAAGACATGATCTTGATGCCCTGGGCGCCAAGACGCATCGCATTCTGCATCGCACGCTTCATGGCGCGGCGGAACATGATGCGCTTTTCCAGCTGCTGGGTGATCGAGTCAGCGATCAGTTGAGCATCGATTTCAGGCTTGCGCACTTCTTCGATGTTCACTGCCACTGGCACGCCCAGACGCTTGGTCAGCTCGGCCTTCAGGTGTTCGATGTCCTCGCCCTTTTTGCCGATCACCACACCCGGACGAGCCGAGTAAATAGTGATGCGTGCATTCTTGGCTGGACGCTCAATCAGAATGCGCGAAACCGCAGCATTCTTCAGCTTCGCCTTCAGGTATTCGCGAACTTGCAGATCTTCGGCCAACATGGTGGCGAAGTTCTTGTTCGACGCATACCAGCGCGACGCCCAGTTACGAGTGACAGGCAGGCGAAAACCGGTCGGATGTATTTTCTGTCCCATAGTCTTCCTTCAGCCTTCAGTTGCCGACCGACACGAAGATGTGGCAAGTAGGCTTGCTGATGCGGTTGCCACGGCCTTTGGCCCGGGCAGAAAAACGCTTCAGCGTAGCACCTTGCTCCACATAGATCGTGGTGACTTTAAGCTCATCAATATCGGCGCCGTCGTTATGCTCGGCGTTGGCGATCGCAGATTCGAGCGCCTTCTTGATGATGCCAGCGGCCTTTTTCTGGGTGAATTCCAGGATGTTGAGAGCCTGGTCCACCTTCTTGCCGCGGATGAGGTCCGCCACGAGCCTGCCCTTATAGGCAGACAAGCGGACTCCGCGAACGATTGCACGGGTTTCCATCGTCTCAGTCCTTATTTCTTCCCGGCCTTCTTGTCGGCCGGATGGCCTTTGAAGGTGCGGGTCAGCGCGAATTCGCCCAGTTTGTGGCCGACCATTTGGTCAGAAACATAAACCGGCACGTGTTGCTTGCCGTTGTGCACAGCGATCGTCAACCCGATGAATTCGGGCAAGATCGTCGAGCGACGCGACCAAGTCTTGATAGGCTTTTTGTCCTTGATGGCAACCGCTTTCTCGACCTTAGCCAAGAGGTGGTGATCAATGAACGGGCCCTTCTTCAGTGAACGAGTCATGGCCTACCCTTTACTTCTTGCGACGCGAAACGATGAACGTCTGCGTGCGCTTGTTGCTACGAGTGCGGAAGCCCTTCGTGAGGGTATTCCACGGCGACACAGGCGCCTGGCCTTCACCGGTACGACCTTCACCACCACCGTGCGGGTGATCCACCGGGTTCATCGCTGTACCGCGAACGGTTGGGCGAATACCCTTCCAACGGATCGCACCGGCCTTGCCGTACTGGCGCAGTTGGTGTTCTTCGTTGCTGACTTCGCCAATGGTTGCGCGGCAGTCGATATGGATCTTGCGGACCTCACCGGAGCGCAAGCGCAGCTGAGCGTAAACGCCTTCGCGCGCCATCAGCACCACAGACACGCCAGCGGAACGCGCAATTTGCGCACCCTTGCCAGGTTGCATCTCGACGCAGTGAATGGTCGAACCCACCGGGATGTTGCGGATTGGCAATGTGTTACCGGCCTTGATGGGAGCCTCGGCTCCGCTCAAAACGGTAGAACCCACTTCCAAGCCACGCGGTGCAATGATGTAGCTGCGCAAGCCGTCGGCATAGCACACCAAAGCGATGTGAGCCGTGCGGTTTGGGTCGTATTCAATGCGCTCAACCTTGGCCGGAATACCGTCCTTGTTGCGCTTGAAGTCAACCAGCCGATAGTGCTGCTTGTGACCACCGCCCCGATGGCGAACCGTGATGTGACCGTTGTTATTACGGCCGGAATTTTGCTTTTGTGGCTCAAGCAACGATGCTTCGGGCGCGCCCTTGTGCAGATGCTTGTGCACCACCTTCACGACGGCACGGCGGCCAGGTGAAGTAGGTTTGACTTTAACGACAGCCATTACGCAGCCTCCCCGGTGAAGTTGAGCTCTTGGCCCGCCTTCAGCGAAACATAAGCCTTCTTGATGTGGTCACGGCGACCGATCGAGCGGCCAAATTTCTTGACCTTGCCCTTCACGTTCACCACGTTCACCGCCTCAACCTCGACCTTGAACATCAGTTCAACAGCGGCCTTGATTTCTGGCTTGGTGGCGTCACGCATCACCTTGAACAAGACTTGATTGTGCTTTTCAGCAACCGCCGTGGCCTTTTCGGACACGATGGGAGCGAGCAACACCTGGGCCAAACGGCCTTCAGAATACTTTACGGCGCTCATGCCAGCATCTCCGTCAGTTGTTCCATTGCAGCCTTAGTCACCAGGACCTTCTTGTAGAAAACCAGTGACAGCGGATCGGCGTAGCGTGGCTCGCAAACCAGCACATTGGCCAGGTTGCGCGAGGCCAACAGCAAGTTATCGTCCACTTGGTCAGCAATGACCATCACAGATTCGAGGCCCATGGCCTTGAACTTAGCGGCCAACAGCTTGGTCTTCGGGGCTTCGAGAGTGATCGAATCCACCACAGCCAGGCGACCTTCACGAGCCAACTGCGAGAGGATCGCAGCCATACCGGCGCGATACATCTTCTTGTTGAGCTTGTGTGTGAAGTTCTCGTCGGGCATGTTCGGGAAAATCCGACCGCCTCCGCGCCACAAAGGCGAGGAAGTCATACCAGCACGAGCGCGGCCAGTTCCCTTTTGACGGAAAGGCTTCTTCGTCGAGTGCTTAACTTGTTCGCGATCCTTCTGGGCGCGGGTACCTTGGCGGGCGTTGGCCTGGAAGGCCACGACCACCTGGTGAACCAGGGCTTCGTTGTAGTCGCGAGCAAACAGCGTGTCAGGAGCGTCCACCTTGGCGGTGGCCTGACCTTGTTCATTCAGGAGCTCGAGCTGCATCAGATGGCTCCCTTCTTGAGCTTGACCTTGACGGCAGGGCGAACGACAACGTGGCCGTTCTTGGAGCCCGGCACAGCACCACGGACCAGCAGCAGTTGACGAGCTTCGTCAATGCGCACGATGTCGAGGTTTTGTGTTGTCACGGACTCATCACCCATGTGACCGCACATCTTCTTGCCTGGGAAAACCCGGCCAGGATCCTGAGCCATCGAAATGGAGCCAGGAACATTGTGCGACCGACTGTTACCGTGCGAAGCACGCTGCGAGTGGAAGTTGTGACGCTTGATGGTACCGGCGAAGCCTTTACCGATCGAAGTTCCTTGAACGTCAACCAACTGACCAATTGCAAACAAGGAGATCGGCACTTGCACGCCAGCCTTGTATTCAGCTGCAACATCAGCAGTAACGCGGAATTCGCTCATGACTTCACCAGCCTCAACACCTGCCTTGGCGAGGTGTCCGGCTTCCGGCTTGGTGACGCGCGATGCTTTGCGCGTACCGAACGCCACCTGAATGGCGGTGTAGCCGTCGGTCTCTACGGTCTTGATCTGGGTCACGCGGTTGTTGGACACATCCAGCACCGTCACAGGAACGGCGTCGCCGTCGTCTGTGAAGATGCGCATCATGCCCACCTTGCGGCCCAGCAATCCGAGACGATTGCTTAGACTCATGTTTTTCTCCAGCCCCTCAGGTTTACCCTGGAAGCCATTTACATACACCCGACATCGATTGGCCGGGCTGACCAGTGCAACACTTGAGTGGCTTAACCCTTGCGGGCTAAGCCTGTGCTGCGCCAAATTCCGCGCAGGAAATTCCTACGCGGAAAAGCTGGCGAGTATAGCGTGAAAGTTGCGACTAGCGCAAGTGCCACCTATCTCGCCAACAAAAAAGGGCCGCCTTAACGGCTGCCCCGGCCATCAATCCACCGAAGTGGATGGATGTTTTTACTGCAACTTGATCTCGACGTCGACGCCGGCAGGCAGGTCAAGCTTCATCAAAGCATCAACTGTCTTGTCGGTAGGATCAACGATGTCCATCAGACGCTGGTGCGTACGGATCTCGAATTGGTCGCGCGATGTCTTGTTGACGTGCGGCGAACGCAGGATGTCGAAGCGCTGCATGCGTGTCGGCAAAGGCACTGGACCCTTGACGATCGCGCCGGTGCGCTTGGCGGTTTCAACGATTTCAGCTGCCGATTGATCGATCAACTTGTAGTCAAACGCCTTCAGGCGGATGCGGATCTTTTGCTTTTGCATGACGATTCCTTCAAAGAGCGAGCGGCGAGGAGCCGCGAAGTTGGTGAAGCCCTGCCGGCAGCAAGAAACTGCAAGCGGGGCTGGTCACGCAAAAGTCTTAAGCGATGATCGTAGCAACCACGCCCGAACCAACGGTACGGCCACCTTCGCGAATCGCGAAGCGCAGACCTGTTTCCATCGCGATCGGAGCGATCAGCTTGATCGTCATGCCGACGTTGTCGCCAGGCATAACCATTTCCTTGTCCTTCGGCAATTCAACAGCACCGGTCACGTCAGTCGTACGGAAGTAGAACTGTGGACGATAGTTGTTGAAGAACGGCGTGTGGCGGCCGCCCTCTTCCTTAGACAAGACATACACCTCAGCCGTGAAGTGGGTGTGTGGCTTGATCGAACCTGGCTTGCTCAGCACTTGGCCGCGCTCGACGTCTTCACGCTTGGTGCCGCGCAGCAAGATGCCGACGTTGTCACCGGCTTGACCTTGGTCCAGCAGCTTGCGGAACATTTCCACGCCGGTCACGGTTGTCTTTTGGACATCACGGATACCAACGATTTCAATTTCTTCGCCGACCTTGACGATACCGCGCTCGATACGGCCGGTCACCACGGTGCCGCGACCCGAGATCGAGAACACGTCTTCAACCGGCAGCAAGAAGGCGCCGTCCATGGCACGCTCAGGCTGAGGGATGTAGCTGTCCAGTGCATCGGCCAGCGCGAAAATCGCCTGCTCGCCCAATGGACCCTTGTCGCCTTCCAGCGCCAGCTTGGCCGAACCTTTGATGATCGGTGTGTCATCGCCAGGGAAGTCATACTTGGACAAGAGCTCGCGCACTTCCATTTCGACCAGCTCCAGCAACTCGGCGTCGTCCACCATGTCGCACTTGTTCAGGAAGACGATGATGTACTTCACACCAACCTGACGAGCCAGCAAGATGTGCTCGCGAGTCTGTGGCATCGGACCGTCAGCGGCCGAGCAAACCAGAATCGCGCCGTCCATCTGAGCCGCGCCGGTGATCATGTTCTTCACATAGTCGGCGTGGCCTGGGCAGTCCACGTGTGCGTAGTGACGGCCAGCCGTCTCATACTCAACGTGAGCCGTGTTGATCGTGATACCACGGGCCTTCTCTTCCGGTGCCGCATCGATCTGGTCATAGGCCTTCGCCTCGCCGCCGAATTTAGCTGCCAGCACGGTTGCGATAGCCGCCGTCAGCGTGGTCTTGCCATGGTCAACGTGACCGATCGTGCCCACATTGACGTGTGGCTTGGTACGTTCAAATTTGCTTTTTGCCATTTGTATTCTCCGAAAAGAGCATCTTGCCAATCTACTGGTTTAGCGTTTCCGTAGCACCCTGATTCCCCGGCGATTGGCAACCGGGGAGGCGTCTGCGAAGACGGATTCAATTCACAAAAAGCAGGCCCACCCAAGAGGCAGGCCCACCGAATGTTTTTTACTTGCCGCGAGCGGTGATGATCGCCTCGGCCACGTTCTTAGGAGCTTCGCTGTAATGCTTGAACTCCATCGTGTACGTAGCGCGACCCTGGGTCGCGGAACGCAGCGTGGTCGAGTAGCCGAACATTTCCGACAATGGAACTTCGGCCTTGATGACCTTGCCGCCACCGACCATATCATCCATACCTTGAACCATACCGCGGCGGCTGGACAGATCGCCCATCACGTTACCGGCATAGTCTTCGGGAGTCTCGACTTCCACAGCCATCATTGGCTCCAGAATCACCGGCGAAGCGCGGCGGCAGCCTTCCTTGAAACCAAGGGAAGCAGCCATCTTGAACGCGTTTTCGTTCGAGTCAACTTCGTGGTAGGAGCCGAAGGTCAATGTAACCTTCACATCCACAACCGGAAAGCCGGCCAAAACGCCGTTAGGCAGCGACTCAAGCACACCCTTCTCAACCGCAGGGATGAATTCACGTGGAACCACACCGCCCTTGATCGCGTCGACAAACTCAAAGCCCTTGCCTGGCTCTTGCGGCTCGACGGTCAGAACCACGTGGCCGTACTGACCCTTACCACCCGACTGGCGAACGAACTTGCCATCCACATCGGAAACCGACTTGCGGATGGTTTCGCGATAGGCCACTTGCGGCTTGCCGACGTTGGCCTCAACGCCAAATTCGCGCTTCATGCGGTCGACAATAATTTCCAGGTGCAACTCACCCATCCCGGAAATGATGGTCTGACCCGACTCTTCATCGGTACGCAGGCGGAACGAAGGATCTTCCTTGGCCAAACGGCCGAGCGCGATACCCATCTTTTCCTGGTCAGCCTTGGTCTTAGGCTCAACGGCTTGCGAAATCACCGGCTCAGGGAACACCATCTTTTCCAAGGTGATGATCGAGTCCGGATCGCACAGTGTTTCGCCAGTGGTCACGTCCTTCAAGCCCACGCATGCTGCGATGTCGCCGGCCAGAATTTCCGAGATTTCCTCACGCTGGTTGGCGTGCATCTGCAAGATACGACCGATACGCTCTTTCTTGCTGCGGATCGGGTTGTAGACCGAGTCACCCGACTTCAAGACGCCCGAGTACACACGAACGAAGGTCAATTGGCCGACGTACGGGTCGGTCATCAACTTGAATGCCAATGCCGAGAACTTGGCGGAATCCGAGGCCTCACGAGTCGCCGGCTTGTCGTCTTCATCAGTACCCGGAACAGGCGGCACGTCGAGTGGCGAAGGCATGAAGTCAATCACACCGTCCAGCATGCGCTGCACGCCCTTGTTCTTGAACGCGGTGCCGCAGAACATTGGCTGAATTTCGGCAGCCAAGGTGCGCGTACGGATACCTTGCATGACTTCAGCATCGCTGAGTTCACCGGTTTCCAGGTACTTGTTCATCATGTCTTCGTTCGACTCGGCGGCGGCTTCAACCAGGTTGTCGCGCCACTTTTGAGCTTCTTCCAGCAGTTCAGCAGGAATTTCACGGTAGTCGAACTTCATGCCCTGAGACGCTTCGTCCCAGTAGATGGCCTTCATCACGGTCAAGTCGATGACGCCCTGGAAGTTGTCTTCAGCACCAATCGGCAGCACCACGGGTACTGGATTAGCCTTCAAACGCGCCTTCATCTGGTCGTAGACCTTGTAGAAGTTGGCGCCAGTACGGTCCATCTTGTTGACAAAGGCAAGGCGCGGGACCTTGTATTTGTTAGCCTGCCGCCAAACGGTCTCGGACTGCGGCTGCACGCCACCGACCGCACAATAGACCATGCAGGCGCCGTCAAGCACGCGCATTGAACGCTCAACTTCAATCGTAAAGTCAACGTGCCCAGGGGTGTCAATAATGTTGATGCGGTGCTCGGCGCGCGATGCGTCCATGCCCTTCCAGAAACAAGTCGTGGCAGCCGACGTAATCGTGATGCCACGCTCTTGCTCTTGCTCCATCCAGTCCATGGTGGCAGCGCCATCATGGACTTCACCGATCTTGTGGTTCACACCGGTGTAGTAAAGGATCCGCTCTGTCGTCGTTGTCTTGCCGGCGTCGATGTGCGCCGAGATACCGATATTGCGGTAGCGCTCGATAGGGGTCTTGCGTGCCATGATGTCACTCCAAAAAGGCAGGAGCCGCCAGCGGGTTAGTATTAACCCGAGGCGGCCGGAACTTGGTAGTTTAGAAGCGGAAGTGCGAGAACGCCTTGTTGGCTTCTGCCATGCGGTGAACTTCGTCACGCTTTTTCATGGCGCCGCCGCGGCCTTCAGCGGCCTCGAGCAACTCGTTAGCCAAACGCTGGAACATCGACTTCTCACCGCGCTTGCGGGCCGACTCCTTCAACCAACGCATGGCCAAAGCCATCCGGCGGACGGGGCGAACTTCCACGGGAACTTGGTAGTTTGCACCGCCGACACGGCGTGACTTCACTTCAACCATTGGCTTGACGTTGTTCAGGGCGACCATGAACACTTCCAGCGGATCTTTGCCGGCCTTCTTTTCGATCTGCTCCAAAGCGCCATAAATGATGCGCTCTGCAACGGCCTTCTTGCCCGATTCCATGATCACGTTCATGAATTTGGACAGGTCAACATTACCGAATTTTGGATCGGGCAGGATTTCCCGCTTGGGTACTTCGCGACGACGTGGCATGGGATTCTTCCTCTTGCTTCAGTTGGTACGGGCATATGCCCTGCACCGTTGGATGGCCACCGACTTCTGGGGCATCCACTTACTCGATCTATTGCCACTCTTGAGAGCGACATGAGTCGAAAAAATCGAGCGCCAGCAAAATGCCGGGCCGATAGGGCTTGTATTACTTGTTCTTTGGACGCTTCGCGCCGTACTTGGAACGCGACTGCTTGCGGTCTTTCACGCCCTGCAAGTCGAGTGATCCGCGCACGATGTGGTAACGCACACCTGGCAAGTCCTTGACCCGACCGCCGCGCACCAGCACAACGCTGTGCTCTTGCAAGTTGTGGCCTTCACCGCCGATGTACGAGATAACCTCGAAACCGTTAGTCAGACGCACCTTGGCGACTTTACGCAAAGCCGAGTTAGGCTTCTTAGGAGTCGTGGTGTACACACGAGTGCACACGCCACGACGCTGGGGGCAACCCTGCATCGCTGGCGACTTGGATTTCGTGACCTCGGTCTCTCGACCGTGGCGCACGAGTTGATTGATTGTTGGCATAAGTAACTTGTTCCCGTTTGAAGTCACACGCTTCGGCTTAAAGGCACTCAGGATGAGTGCAAGCCCTGTGTAGCCCCTGAAAAACCAACAATCCCAAAGGAATCCGCTGATTTATCTTATTAGTGCGCCGCGCCATGCGGAGCACTTGAGGATGCTTCGGCCGCGCGAAATGCGCAGCAGGGCCCGCCGAAGAGCCTGTGATTGTAGTCCAGAACAGTCTTAAGATACAAGTACCGCATTCGCCGCATGTGAACCGGACCTCAGCGCCCCCAAGACTCCCTTTTGGCTGCCAAGGCCACTTTGAATAGAACTCATGCATTCAAGCAGTAACACACCCCAGCATGCTCCGGATGCTGCCATGCCGGCGGTCGTCATTGACACCCAGGTGATCATGGACTGGTTGGTCTTCAAAAACAAAAGCGTAATGCCCCTGATTGAATCTGTGCAAGCCGGAGCCCTAAGCTGGATTGGACTCACTGCCATGAAAGCGGAGTTGCTGCATGTGCTGGGCCGAGGTATTGCTTCAAGTTACGGACCCGATCTTGCATTGATCGATGAGGCGTTTGCGCGCTGGTGCCGCGTAATCGACCACGCCCCCCTACCCGCGATTCGACTGGTCTGCAGAGACAAAGATGATCAGATGTTCATCGACTTGGCCCTGTCCGAACGGGCCCAATACTTGATTTCGAAGGATCGGGCAGTTTTGGCCTTGGCGAAGCGAGCTCGGCGGGCGGGGCTTGCCATCCTGACGCCGGAAGCCTGGGTTAAGCAGCAGGCCTCCCCTGCCCCGCCATTGCCTCGATCAGAATAGAAAAAGGCCGCCCATCGGGCGGCCTTTTAGTTGGCGAACACAAAAGCTCAGTGTTTATTCAGCGCTGCCTTCGATGTCTGCATCAACATGAGCCATCTGAGCTGAAGCCAATTCCTCGGCCTCTTGCTGGGCAATGGCGCGGCGCTCGGTGTCATCCATCTTCTCCTTGGCAATCCGCGCGCGGTGGAAGGCCATGCCGGTACCCGCCGGGATCAGGCGTCCAACGATCACGTTTTCCTTCAAGCCGCGCAGCTCATCGCGCTTGCCCATGATGGCAGCCTCGGTCAGCACGCGGGTGGTTTCCTGGAAGGAAGCCGCCGAGATGAAGGAATCGGTCGACAAGGAAGCCTTGGTGATACCCATCAACACATCAACGTGGGTGGCAATGACCTTGCCTTCCTTGCGCAAACGGTCGTTGGTATCCAGCAGCTCCGAGCGTTCAACCTGCTCATTGATGATGTACTTCGAGTCGCCCGAGTTGGTAATTTGCACGCGACGCAGCATCTGGCGAACGATCACCTCGATGTGCTTGTCGTTGATCTTCACGCCCTGCAAGCGATACACGTCCTGGACTTCATCGACGATGTAGCGAGCCAGCTCTTCAATACCCAGCAAACGCAGAATGTCTTGTGGGTCGGCCGATCCGTCCACAATCAATTCGCCGCGGTTGACCACCTGGCCTTCGTGCACCAAGATGTTCTTTTCCTTGGGCACGAGTTCTTCGTGCTTCTTGCCATCCGGATCGGTAATCTCAAGGCGATTCTTGCCCTTGGTTTCCTTACCAAACGAGACCGTCCCGGTCATCTCGGCCAAGATACCCACATCCTTAGGTGAACGGGCTTCGAACAGCTCGGCAACCCGCGGCAAGCCGCCGGTAATGTCTCGCGTCTTCTGACCTTCCATGGGGATACGAGCCAGCACTTCGCCCGGAGCCAATTCTTGACCGTCGCGCACCTGAATCAGCGCACCGACGGGGAAGCCAATCGTCACCGAGTGATCGGTGCCAGGGATCTTGACTTCGTTGCCATTGGCGTCGAGCAGCTTGACCTGTGGACGGACCACCTTGGTGGCACCACGACGCTTGGCATCGATCACCACCAGCGTGGACAAACCGGTCACCTCGTCGACCTGCTTGGCCACCGTGACGCCCTCTTCCACATTCTCGAACTTCGCCTGGCCGGCGAACTCGGTAATGATCGGACGGGTCAGTGGATCCCAGTTGGCAAGAATAGTGCCGGCCTTGATGGCTTGATCGGCACGGATGCTCAACACGGCGCCGTAAGGCACCTTGTGGCGCTCGCGCTCACGGCCATGCGGATCGGCAATGATGATTTCGCCGGAACGCGAAATCACCACCAGATCGCCCTTGCCGTTGGTCACATAGCGCATCGTCGCATTGAAGCCGATCAGACCTTCGGACTTGGCATCAACGCTGGAAGCAACCGCCGCACGCGAGGCCGCACCACCGATGTGGAAGGTCCGCATGGTCAGCTGAGTACCCGGCTCACCGATCGACTGCGCCGCGATCACACCAACAGCTTCGCCGATATTGACCATGCCGCCACGACCCAAGTCGCGACCATAGCAATGGGCGCACAGACCGAAACGGGTCGCGCAGGTCAGCGGCGTGCGGACCTTGATTTCGTCAACGCCATGCGTTTCCAGCATGTCCAGCGTGTCTTCGTCCAGCATGCTGAGCGCTGGCAAGACAACCGCCTGAGTCTCGGGATGCAGCACGTCGATTGCCGTAACGCGGCCGAGCACACGGTCACGCAAGGACTCGATCACTTCACCGCCCTCAACCAGAGCGCGCATCGCCATACCGTTTTCGGTACCGCAATCTTCTTCGATCACCACCAGGTCTTGCGTCACGTCCACCAGACGGCGCGTCAGGTAGCCCGAGTTAGCTGTCTTCAAGGCCGTATCCGCCAGACCCTTACGAGCACCGTGGGTGGAAATGAAGTACTGCAGAACGTTCAGACCTTCGCGGAAGTTCGCGGTAATGGGCGTCTCAATGATAGAGCCGTCAGGCTTGGCCATCAGACCCCGCATACCGGAGAGCTGGCGAATCTGCGCGGCAGAGCCTCGAGCACCCGAGTCAGCCATCATGTAGATGGAGTTGAAGGACTCCTGATCCACTTGATTGCCATGACGGTCGGTCGTCTTCTGCTTGGACAGCTGGCTCATCATGACCTTGCCGACTTCGTCGCCGGTCTTGCCCCAGATGTCCACCACCTTGTTGTAGCGCTCACCAGAAGTCACCAGACCGGAGATGTATTGCTGCTCGATCTCCTTGACTTCCTTCTCGGCACGCTCGATCAGCACGGGCTTCTCGGGCGGCACCAACATGTCGTCAACAGCGATCGAAATACCTGCGCGCGTGGCCAGCTTGAAACCGGCTTGCAGCAGCTTGTCTGCCAAGACGACCGTTTCCTTCAGACCGCATTTGCGGAATGACATATTGATCAGCTTGGAGATTTCTTTCTTCTTCAGCGCCTTGTCGATGTTGGCGAAAGGCAAGCCCTTGGGCAAGATTTCGCTCAACAAAGCGCGGCCAACGGTCGTGCTCACCAGCTTGGTCTCAGGGATCCATTCGATCTCCTGGCCCTCGACCACGGCGCCCTTGGTGTACTGCACCATGCGCACATTGATACGGGCAGTGATTTCCACCGCGCCATTTTCCAGCGCGCGGATCAACTCGGAGATGTCCGAGAAGACCATGCCTTCGCCCTTGCCGTTGATGCGCTCGCGGGTCGCGTAATACAAGCCCAGCACCACGTCTTGCGAAGGCACGATCGACGGCTCGCCCGAAGCCGGGAACAGCACGTTGTTGGAGGCCAGCATCAGCGTGCGGGCTTCCATCTGCGCTTCGATCGACAGCGGCACGTGAACAGCCATCTGGTCACCGTCGAAGTCGGCGTTAAAGGCGGCGCAAACCAGCGGATGCAGCTGGATCGCCTTGCCTTCGATCAACACCGGCTCAAAGGCCTGAATGCCCAAACGGTGCAGCGTAGGCGCACGGTTCAGGAGCACCGGGTGCTCCTTGATGACTTCTTCCAAGATGTCCCAAACGACCGGTGAGCCGGATTCGACTTCCTTCTTGGCGGCCTTGATCGTGGTCGCGATGCCCATGGCTTCGAGACGGGAGAAGATGAAAGGCTTGAACAACTCAAGCGCCATCAACTTGGGCAAGCCGCACTGGTGCAGCTTCAGCGTTGGACCCACCACAATGACCGAACGGCCCGAGTAGTCGACGCGCTTACCCAGCAAGTTCTGACGGAAACGACCGCCCTTGCCCTTGATCATGTCGGCCAGCGACTTCAACGCGCGCTTGTTGGCGCCGGTCATGGCCTTGCCGCGACGACCGTTGTCCAGCAGCGAGTCAACCGCTTCCTGCAACATGCGCTTTTCGTTGCGCACAATGATCTCAGGCGCCTTCAACTCCAACAGACGCGCCAGGCGGTTGTTGCGGTTGATGACGCGGCGATACAAGTCGTTCAGGTCGGAGGTCGCAAAGCGGCCGCCGTCCAATGGCACAAGCGGACGCAGGTCCGGTGGCAACACGGGCAGCACTTCCAGCACCATCCAGTTTGGCTTGATGCCCGAACGCTTGAAGGCTTCCATCACCTTGAGGCGCTTGGAGTTCTTCTTGACCTTCAGCTCGGAGCCGGTCATGTCGTTGCGCAGGCGATCGATCTCTACGTCGAGATCCATGTCTTCCAGCAACTTCTTGACTCCTTCGGCGCCCATCAGCGCGACGAATTCGTCACCGAACTCGACCACCTTCGCGTCGTAGTCATCCTCGGTCATGATCGTGAATTTCTTCAACGGAGTCATGCCCGGGTCAACGACCACATAGGCTTCAAAGTACAACACACGCTCGATGTCGCGCAGCGTCATGTCCAGCACCAGGCCCAAGCGCGATGGCAGCGACTTCAGGAACCAGATATGGGCGCAAGGTGCGGCCAGGTCGATGTGACCCATGCGGTCGCGGCGAACCTTGGTCTGGGTGACTTCAACGCCGCATTTCTCGCAGATCACGCCGCGATGCTTCAGGCGCTTGTACTTGCCGCACAGGCATTCGTAGTCCTTGATAGGACCGAAGATCTTGGCGCAGAACAAGCCGTCGCGCTCGGGCTTGAAGGTGCGGTAGTTGATGGTCTCAGGCTTCTTCACCTCACCAAATGACCACGAACGAATCTTCTCGGGCGATGCGAGCCCGATCTTGATGGCGTCGAAGTGTTCATCCGGGGTGAACTGCTTGAACAGGTCCAGTAAGCCTTTCATGGCTTTCTCCTAATTTGTGGTTGAAAACGAACGTCTAGTCTTTGGGGACAGGGCTACTCGCGGGTACGCGAGGGCGGCCTGTCCCGCAATGGCTTCAGTTGCGTTCCAACTCAATATCGATACCGAGCGACCGGATTTCCTTGACCAGCACATTGAAGGACTCCGGCATGCCGGCTTCAATCGTGTGCTCGCCCTTGACGATGCTCTCGTAGACCTTGGTCCGGCCGTTCACGTCGTCGGACTTGACCGTCAGCATTTCCTGCAAGATGTAGGAGGCGCCATAAGCTTCCAGCGCCCACACTTCCATCTCACCGAAACGCTGACCACCGAACTGAGCCTTACCACCCAGCGGCTGCTGAGTGACCAAGCTGTACGGGCCGGTCGAACGGGCATGCATCTTGTCGTCCACCAAGTGGTGCAACTTCAGCACATGCATATAGCCCACGGTCGTCGGACGCTCGAAGGCTTCGCCGGTACGGCCATCAGACAAGAATGCCTGCGTGCGCGTAGCGGTCAAGCCCTTCTTGGCGGCGATGTCATCCGGATAAGCCAGCTTCAGCATCGCGCGGATTTCGTCTTCCTTGGCACCGTCGAACACCGGCGTCGCGAAGGGCACGCCGTTGGTCAGGTTATGCGCCATCTCGACGATTTCGGTGTCGTTCAGGTCGTCAAGGTGCTCCTTCTTGCCGGACTGGTTGTACAGCTCGTCGAAGAACTTGCGCAGCTCAGCCACGCGGGCCTCTTGCTGCAACATGTCGCCGATGCGCTGGCCAATACCCTTGCCGGCCCAGCCCAAGTGCACTTCAAGAACCTGACCCACGTTCATCCGCGAAGGCACGCCCAGCGGGTTCAACACGATGTCCACGGTGGTGCCGTCGGCCATATAAGGCATGTCTTCGATCGGAGCGATCTTGGACACCACACCCTTGTTACCGTGACGACCGGCCATCTTGTCACCCGGCTGCAAGCGACGCTTGACGGCCAGGTAGACCTTGACCATCTTCAGCACGCCGGCCGGCAACTCGTCGCCCTGAGTCAACTTCTTGCGCTTTTCTTCAAAGCCCAGGTCGAAGCTGTGACGGGTCTGCTCGAGCGAGTTCTTGATCGACTCCAACTGGTTGGCGACCTCGTCCTCGGCGGGACGAATATCGAACCAGTGGAATTTCTCGACGCTCTGCAGATAGGCCTTGTCGATGACGGTGCCCTTGGCGATCTTCTGCGGGCCGCCGTTGGCCACGCGGCCGGTCAGCAGCTTCTCGATACGGTCGAACGAGTCGGCCTCCACGATACGCAGCTGGTCGTTCAGATCCAGGCGGAAGCGCTTCAGCTCATCGTCGATGATCTGCTGTGCACGCTTGTCGCGCTGGATGCCTTCACGGGTGAAGACCTGCACGTCGATGACGGTGCCCGAGGTGCCTTGATCGACACGCAGGGACGTGTCCTTCACGTCGGAAGCCTTCTCGCCGAAGATCGCGCGCAGCAACTTCTCTTCAGGCGTCAGCGTGGTTTCGCCCTTGGGCGTGACCTTGCCGACTAGCACGTCGCCAGCGTTGACTTCGGCACCAACGTAGACGATGCCGGACTCATCCAAGCGACCAAGCTGCTGCTCGGACAAGTTCGGAATGTCGCGGGTGATTTCTTCGCTGCCCAGCTTGGTGTCACGCGCATTGACCACCAACTCTTCGATGTGAATCGAGGTGTAACGGTCTTCAGCGATCACACGCTCCGAGATCAGGATCGAATCCTCGAAGTTGTAGCCGTTCCATGGCATGAAGGCGACCAGCATGTTCTGGCCCAGCGCCAACTCACCGATGTCGGTGGAAGCACCGTCAGCAATGATGTCCTCAGAGGCCACCTTGTCACCACGGCGCACGATCGGGCGCTGATGGATATTGGTGTTCTGGTTGGAACGCTGATACTTAATCAGGTTGTAAATGTCGACGCCGACTTCACCGGCCACAGTTTCGTTGTCATTGACACGAATCACGATACGGTTGGTATCGACATAGTCGACGATACCGCCGCGGCGCGCCGCCACAACCGTGCCCGAGTCCTTGGCTGCGACGCGCTCGACACCGGTACCGACCATGGCCTTTTCGGGGCGCAAGATAGGCACGGCCTGACGCTGCATATTCGCACCCATCAAGGCGCGGTTTGCATCATCGTGCTCAAGGAATGGCACCAGCGAGGCCGCGACCGACACGATCTGCGTAGGCGCAACGTCCATGTACTGGATGCGCTCTGGGCTGGTCAACACCGACTCGCCGTTTTCACGCGCCGACACCAACTCATCCGTCAGCGAGCCTTCGCTGCTCAAGGTCGCGTTCGCCTGAGCGATCACGTACTTGCCTTCTTCGATGGCAGACAGATAGTCGATCTGGGTCGTCACCTTGCCGTCGACAACGCGACGATAAGGGGTCTCCAGGAAACCATACTCGTTCAGCTGCGCGTACAGAGCCAAGGAGTTGATCAGACCAATGTTCGGGCCTTCAGGCGTTTCAATGGGGCAGACACGACCGTAGTGAGTCGGGTGCACGTCACGGACTTCAAAGCCGGCTCGCTCACGCGTCAAACCACCAGGGCCCAGGGCGGAAACACGACGCTTGTGCGTGATTTCCGACAGCGGGTTGGTCTGATCCATGAACTGCGACAACTGCGACGCACCGAAGAACTCTTTCAACGCGGCCGAGATCGGCTTGGAGTTGATCAGATCATGCGGCATCAAGGCTTCGGTCTCGGCTTGGCCCAGACGTTCCTTGACAGCCTTCTCGATCCGCGCCAGACCCGAACGGTACTGGTTCTCGGCCAATTCGCCGACGCAACGCACGCGACGATTGCCCAAGTGGTCGATGTCATCGACTTCGCCACGGCCATTGCGCAGCTCGACCAAGATCTTGACGACGTCGAGGACGTCCTCATTCGACAGGGTCATCGCGCCTTCTGGCGTATCGCGGCCCGCACGGGCGTTGAACTTCATCCGGCCCACGCGCGACAGATCGTAGGTGTCCGGGTTGTAGAACAAGCGGTTGAACAGCGCTTCGACCGCGTCTTCCGTTGGCGGCTCGCCTGGGCGCATCATGCGATAGATCGCAACTCGCGCAGCCAGCTGATCAGCGGTTTCGTCGGCAGCCAGGGTCTGGCTGATGTAAGCGCCTTCGTCCAGCTCGTTCGTGAACAAGCACTGAACGTCCTTGATGCCGGCCTGACGCAGCTTCTTCAGCAAGGCGTCAGTCAACTCATCGTTGGCCTTGGCGATGATTTCGCCGGTGTCGCCATCGACCATATTCTTGGCCAACAAACGACCGACCAAGAAGTCCTCAGGCACGGTCACATGTTGAGTACCGGACTGCTCCATCTGGCGCGTATGACGTGCCGTGATGCGCTTGTCCTTTTCGACAATGACGGTGCCGCTCTTGTCGGTGATGTCGAATCGCGCAACCTCGCCCTTCAGACGGTCGGCTACAAACTCCATTTGTGCACCGGCGTCCATCAGACGGAAATTGTCGAAGACAAAGAAATGCGCCAGGATCTGCTCGGGGTTCAGGCCAATGGCCTTCAGCAGAATCGTGACGGGCATCTTGCGGCGACGGTCAACGCGGAAGAACAAGATGTCCTTGGCGTCGAATTCAAAGTCCAACCACGAACCGCGGTAAGGAATGATTCGCGCCGAGAACAGCAGCTTGCCGCTGGAATGTGTCTTGCCCTTGTCGTGCTCGAAGAACACGCCGGGTGAGCGATGCAACTGGGAGACGATGACACGCTCGGTGCCATTGACGATGAAGGAGCCGTAATCGGTCATGAGCGGAACTTCGCCCATATAGACCTCTTGCTCCTTGATCTCCTTGACGGTCTTCGCCTGGGGCGACTCACGGTCATAGATGATCATCTGCAGACGCGCACGAACGGCGGCCGCATAGGTCAAACCACGCTGCTGGCACTCGCGAGTGTCGAACGGCGGTTTGGCGATGTTGAATTCGAGGAATTTCATCTCCACGAAACCGTTGTGCGAAACAATCGGGAACGCGGAAAGGAAAGCTGCCTGCAGGCCCTCGGGCTTGCGTTTGGCAGGGGGCACATCCTTTTGCAGGAAGGCTACATAAGCCTCTTTCTGCATGGTGAGCAAATAAGGAACGTTGAGAACGCTCTCACGCTTGCCGAAGCTCTTGCGAATTCGCTTGCGCTCGGTAAAGCTATAGGGGGTTGCTTGCGCCATAAACACTCCGTGTCGAGAGCCCACCCCTGGCCGTGGGACGGGCTTCGTCGGCGACTGGCTTCTCGAACTCCATCCCGAACGGACGGCTCGACGCTTGGTGATTGGCCACTACCAACCGCTGGCGGACAACTTCGGCATTGCACCAAAGCCCGACCAAACCGGTTCTCTGCAGTCGGATCAGAGAACACTTGAAAGAACCGCGCATCATACACCGCACGAGTCTTTCAACTAATCTCAACCGTAATAACCCTCAAACGTTAAAAGGGGAGGCCGTCAGGCCACCCCTTTTAAGCCCTGCAAGTGACTGCCAATTGATCTATTCCCAGCCCTCGTCAGGTGGAACATCTCTCTGGGCAGACCCAAGCAATGAGGCCTTTTGACATGATTGAAGCCGCCAGGCGGCGACTTCAACTTATGCCAATTACTTGACGTCGACCTTAGCGCCGGCGTCTTCAAGCTTCTTCTTGGCAGCTTCAGCGTCAGCCTTGGACACGCCTTCCTTGACAGCCTTAGGAGCGCCGTCGACCAGGTCTTTAGCTTCCTTCAGACCCAGGCCAGTGATTTCGCGAACAGCCTTAATCACGGAAACCTTCTGTGCGCCGCAATCGGTCAGGATCACGTTGAACTCGGTCTGCTCTTCAGCAACAGCAGCAGCGGCACCGCCACCTGCAGCTGGGCCGGCCATAGCGGCAGCGGACACGCCAAACTTTTCTTCAATGGCCTTGACCAGGTCATTGAGTTCCAGAACGGTCATTGCGTCCAGGGCGGAGATGAATGCGTCTTTATCGAATGCCATTTGTGGCTCCTAGATTCAGTTAATGGTTGCTTTATCAGCAGATCGTTCAGGCGGCAGGTGCAGCTTCTGCTGCAACTTCCGTAGCTTCGGCGGCAGCAGGAGCTGCGCCGGCACCACGTTGCTCCGACACGGCAGCCAGTACGCGTGCGAAACGCGACACAGGCGACTGCATCAGACCCAACAGTTGGGCCAGCAAAACTTCCTTGCTTGGGACTGAAGCCAATGCCTTGACGGCGTTGACATCCAGAGCCTTGCCACCGTAGGCGCCGCCTTTAATGACCAGTTTGTCGTTGGTTTTAGCGAAGTCAGCGATGACCTTCGCGGCAGCGACAGCGTCTTCAGAAAAGCCATAGATCAGCGGACCGACCATGCTCTCCGCGATGCACTCGAACTGAGTACCGGCAACGGCACGACGCGCCAGAGTGTTCTTCAGCACGTGAAGATACACACCCTTAGCACGCGCTTCGATGCGCAGCTTGTTCAGGTGATCAACGGTGAGGCCACGGTATTCGGCCAACGCCAAGGTCTGCGACTTTGCCGCTTGGGCTGCCACATCCGTAACGACGGCTGCTTTCTCGTTGCGATTGAGACTCAAGGTCTACTCCTCACAATTACGTGCCCTTTGCCTTGCGGCTCCAGACACACCCGGGTTCAGCGACCTTCTGTCCAGAAACCCATCGCACCACTCTTGACGAGTCGAGCGACAAATCCTTTACAGCGGGACCGCCATCTGCGCTGGCTTCAAACAAGGCTCCAAGCTATCAAGGCTCTCGGCTCCGTTGTCCATTAAGCAAGTACCCGAAGGTACTCGCACCAGCGGTCTTGGATGACGCGAACCAGGCTTGCGCCCAATTCGCCCCACCAATTCTTCGGCACAGCGCCAGACTCGCGCCGCACAATTTCGTTCGCTTTTTTAGGCGGAAGCCTGAGCGTTGATGCTGGCCACATCCACGCGGGCGCCAACGCCCATGGTGGAAGACACAGCGACCTTGCGCAGGTAAACACCCTTGCTGGTGGCTGGCTTGGACTTGTTCAAAGCCTCGATCAGCGCACGCAAGTTGCCTTCCAGCTTATCGGTGTCGAACGAACGACGACCCAAAGTGCCGTGAATGATGCCGCCCTTGTCAACGCGGAACTGGACCTGACCAGCCTTGGCGTTCTTGACAGCGGTCGCGACGTCGGGCGTCACGGTGCCGACCTTAGGGTTAGGCATCAGGCCGCGTGGGCCCAAGATCTGACCCAAGGTGCCGACGATACGCATCGTGTCTGGCGAGGCGATGACCACATCGAAAGGCATGTCACCAGCCTTGATGCGCTCGGCCAAGTCTTCCATGCCGACGATGTCTGCACCGGCTGCCTTGGCTTCTTCAGCCTTGGCGCCTTGAGCGAACACGGCCACGCGCTTGGTCTTGCCGATGCCGTGTGGCATCACGACCGCGCCGCGAACGACTTGGTCAGATTTCTTCGAGTCCACGCCCAGCTGAACAGCCACGTCGATGGATTCGTCGAACTTGGCAACGGCCAGACTCTTGACCAGGGTCAAGGCTTCGGTCAGCGAGTACAGCTTGGTCGTCTCGACCTTGCCCAGATTCGCCTTTTGGCGTTTTGTAAGCTTGGCCATATCAGACTCCCTCAACCAGCACGCCCATCGAGCGAGCCGAACCAGCAATCGTACGAACTGCTGCATCCAAATCGGCTGCAGTCAGGTCCTTGGTCTTGATCTTGGCGATCTCTTCCAACTGGGCGCGGGTCAGCTTGCCGACCTTTTCCAGGTGCGGCTTGGCCGAACCCTTGTCCAGCTTGGCCAACTTCTTGATCAGGGCAGTCGCTGGAGGCGACTTGATCACGAAAGTGAAGCTCTTGTCTGCGAAGGCGGTAATCACCACCGGCAGCTTCATGCCTGGCTCATGACCCTGCGTCTGGGCGTTGAACGCCTTGCAGAATTCCATGATGTTCAGGCCACGCTGACCCAGCGCGGGACCGACCGGCGGCGATGGATTCGCCTTGCCTGCCGCTACTTGCAGCTTGATAAAGCCGACAATTTTCTTAGCCATAGATTCTCCTAACAGAGTCGCGGCGGCTGAGCCGCAACCCCTGAGTGCTAGCGCAAGGGGCTAGCAGCTTGACGCCGCATACCCTTGCTCCTCTTGTTCACATCTCGTTGTGAACTGATTACGGACAGATTGCCGGGCACTTACACACCCAGCGAGCCCTGTCCAGCTCTTAAACTTAAACCTTCTCGACCTGCGCGAAGTCCAACTCGACCGGCGTAGCGCGGCCGAAGATGGTGACGGACACGCTGACCTTGGACTTGTCGTAATTGACACCTTCGATGGCGCCGTTGAAGTCCGTGAACGGGCCTTCCTTGACGCGCACGATTTCGCCAACCATCCACTCGACCTTTGGCCGTGGCTTCTCGATGCCTTCTTGCATCTGATTGACGATCTTCTGTACCTCAGCCTCGGAAATTGGAGCCGGACGGTTCTTCGCGCCACCCACAAAACCGGTCACCTTGGAGGTGTGTTTGACCAAATGCCAGGTGTCATCCTCCATCGCCATCTCAACCAGCACATAGCCAGGGAAAAAACGGCGCTCGGTGACGGCCTTTTTGCCGTTCTTCAACTCAACGACTTCTTCGGTCGGCACCAGGATGCGGCCAAACTTGTCTTGCATGCCGGCACGGTCAATGCGCTCACGCAAATTGCGCTCAACCGCCTTTTCCATGCCCGAATAGGCGTGCACCACATACCAGCGCTTGGGGAGTCCGGTCGGCACCACGGCCTCGACCGCGGCGTTGCCTAGTTCTTCAGTCATTGCAATCCTTCAACGCTATTTCAACGCTCAGTAAACGTCAGGTCGGTGCTTGCTTAACGCTTCCAACCCAGCACCAAGTCGTACAAGACCCATTCCAGCGTTTTATCGGTCAACCAAAGGAACAGCGCCATGATCACCACAAAGGCGAAAACATAACCGGTCATTTGGCGCGCCTCTTTGTGCGTCGGCCAAACCACCTTGCGCACCTCGCGCGTCGAGTCGCGCCCATAAGCGATCAAGGCTTTGCCCGACTCGGAAGTAAAAAACGCACCCACCGCACCAGCCAGCAGCACCAACAGCGCCGCCCATTGAACGATAGGCCCCTGCTTGGACAAGGAGTAATAGGCCACGAGGGCAGCCGTCAGCAACAGCACCGCACCGACCAACTTGGCCTTATCAGCGCTGGTTGTTACCGTTTCGACTTGAGAATTGGACATTGATTCACTTCCATGCCACGCACTGAGTGCGGACATTCGATATTTCAAACACTTGTTCGGCGATACCCACCAGCAGCAAAGCCCGCCGGGAATAACTCCCGCGGGCCGATTGCCTAGAACCAGTAAACCAACTACCGTGATCAGCGGAAGTTGGCAGGGGCGGAGGGTTTCGAACCTTCAACCTTCGGTTTTGGAGACCGACGCTCTGCCAATTGAGCTACGCCCCTATGGCGCTGATAGTTTAAGCGATGATCGTAGCAACCACGCCCGAACCAACGGTACGGCCACCTTCGCGAATCGCGAAGCGCAGACCTGTTTCCATCGCGATCGGAGCGATCAGCTTGATCGTCATGCCGACGTTGTCGCCAGGCATAACCATTTCCTTGTCCTTCGGCAATTCAACAGCACCGGTCACGTCAGTCGTACGGAAGTAGAACTGTGGACGATAGTTGTTGAAGAACGGCGTGTGGCGGCCGCCCTCTTCCTTAGACAAGACATACACCTCAGCCGTGAAGTGGGTGTGTGGCTTGATCGAACCTGGCTTGCTCAGCACTTGGCCGCGCTCGACGTCTTCACGCTTGGTGCCGCGCAGCAAGATGCCGACGTTGTCACCGGCTTGACCTTGGTCCAGCAGCTTGCGGAACATTTCCACGCCGGTCACGGTTGTCTTTTGGACATCACGGATACCAACGATTTCAATTTCTTCGCCGACCTTGACGATACCGCGCTCGATACGGCCGGTCACCACGGTGCCGCGACCCGAGATCGAGAACACGTCTTCAACCGGCAGCAAGAAGGCGCCGTCCATGGCACGCTCAGGCTGAGGGATGTAGCTGTCCAGTGCATCGGCCAGCGCGAAAATCGCCTGCTCGCCCAATGGACCCTTGTCGCCTTCCAGCGCCAGCTTGGCCGAACCTTTGATGATCGGTGTGTCATCGCCAGGGAAGTCATACTTGGACAAGAGCTCGCGCACTTCCATTTCGACCAGCTCCAGCAACTCGGCGTCGTCCACCATGTCGCACTTGTTCAGGAAGACGATGATGTACTTCACACCAACCTGACGAGCCAGCAAGATGTGCTCGCGAGTCTGTGGCATCGGACCGTCAGCGGCCGAGCAAACCAGAATCGCGCCGTCCATCTGAGCCGCGCCGGTGATCATGTTCTTCACATAGTCGGCGTGGCCTGGGCAGTCCACGTGTGCGTAGTGACGGCCAGCCGTCTCATACTCAACGTGAGCCGTGTTGATCGTGATACCACGAGCCTTTTCTTCCGGTGCCGCGTCGATCTGGTCATAGGCCTTGGCCTCGCCGCCGAACTTAGCTGCCAGCACGGTTGCGATAGCCGCCGTCAGCGTGGTCTTACCATGGTCAACGTGACCGATCGTGCCCACATTGACGTGTGGCTTGGTACGTTCAAATTTGCTTTTTGCCATTTCTGCGCTCCGAAAGAGTATCAGTACAGACTAGAAGAAGAAAAAAGAGGTGGTGCCCATGACGCGGATCGAACGCGTGACCTCTCCCTTACCAAGGGAGTGCTCTACCACTGAGCCACAT
Organism: Roseateles oligotrophus; assembly: GCF_025717515.1. Lineage (GTDB taxonomy): Bacteria > Pseudomonadota > Gammaproteobacteria > Burkholderiales > Burkholderiaceae_C > Paucibacter_A > Paucibacter_A oligotrophus. Next base: position 553,606 of record NZ_JAJIRN010000003.1, on the reverse strand, counting down.
GGGCATCGACACAGGTTTGGAGACTTTACTCAAAACCGCAAACCAGTATCGACGACTTACAAACAATAAAGACCGACACCAACAGCACTGGAGCGGGAGACGGGAATCGAACCCGCGTGATCAGCTTGGAAGGCTGGAGTTCTACCATTGAACTACTCCCGCCCGGGAGCCTTGCCTTACTTCTTACTTTCACTCGCCCTCCCGGGATCGAGTCGCCGGACCAGCCAGCGACTCGAATCAAGAAAAGCGTTTGCCTTGGTGGAGGAGGCTGGATTCGAACCAGCGTACGCGTTAGCGGGCAGATTTACAGTCTGCTGCCTTTAACCACTCGGCCACCCCTCCGAGGCAAGCCCGCAACTATAGCACAGCATTTTCAGCGCGCAAAGGGATTTCTTCAATTACAAAGCAAAGAGGGCTTTGAATCGCAAAAACTCACCCCCAAGATGCCCGCCACTTACCACCAGACCGCATACCACCTTCAGCGGGGCTTGGCATACCAGTTCAACACCCGCCGCAAACACGCACCCAGACCAAACGACTAGAAGATCACAACGGATCCCGTCGCATCCTTACTACAAGTTCTTCGCAGCAAACCCGGCTTGACCCCGCCACACGTCACAAGGCTATCGTTGCAGAACAGCAGCTACCCGAGCACCAAACCCCTCCAAGCCAGACAAACAGGGCGAGAACACCGCAACGGGGCGCCTCCAGCGCACTCCTAGATTGCAATCACCGCAATCGAATCCAAACGAACCCACAAGCACCAAGTCCCGCCAAAGAATTCGGTGGCGGCGCCGCCACAGCAGGGAAAACACGGACACAAAAGTGGTAGCAAAGTGGCACTACCGGACCGTATAGTGGCATGAGATTGGTTGTATTCATCTGTCTTTGGCGGCATCAAGCCCTTCCTAGTCCTCAATTCGGACTTCCGGAGCGCGGGTGCTAATTGAAACCGGACCGAGCCATTAAATTGCTCCTGTCTACATTGAGGATAAGTAATGAAGGTCAAACTGAGCCCTATCGCAGCAGCCGTCACGATGACGCTGCTGAGCGTTACATTGGCAGCGCAAGCGCAGCAGGCTGAAACAAAGCCAGCAGCAAAGCAAGACAGCACCCAGCTTGAGCAAGTGGTGGTTACCGGTATCCGCTCGGCCCGCGAGTCCTCCATCAATGCCAAGCGCAACGGCGAGGGCATCATGGAAGTGATCACCGCCGAAGACGTGGGCAAGATGCCCGACAAGAACGTAGCCGACTCCCTACAACGCCTGCCAGGCGTGAACACAATCACCGCCGGCGGCAATGAAGGCGGATTCGGCGAAAACGACCGCGTAAGCATGCGCGGCACCCCACCAAGCTTGACCAACACCCTGATCAACGGGCACGTCGTTGGTACTGGCGACTGGTTCATCCTGAACCAAGCTGCTTCTGGCCGTAGCGTCAGCTACTCGCTTCTGCCTTCGCAAATGATTGACCGCGTTGAAGTCTCCAAGACTTCCCGCGCCGATACGGTTGAAGGCGGTGTTGCAGGCTCGGTCGACATCAAGACTCGCTCCCCTTTGAATGCCAAGAAGCAATTTGAAGCGCTGGCTTCAATTGGCGGGGTCTACTCCACGTTGTCTGAGAAGTATGACCCTCAACTGAGTGCTGCGATTAACTGGAAGAACGAGGCCAAGACAATCGGCGTCATGGCTCAAGTTTTCAGTGAAAAGCGCACCATTCGCCGTGATGGCCAAGAGTTCTTCTGGCACGGTTCGATCGACTCACTGTGGGGTCACAACGACCTAGCGATCGCAGCGCACCCCGAATTGAAGGGCCAGGTCATGAGCTTGATGACCGGCGCCGCCCTGTTCGAACAAGAGCGTAAGCGCGAAGGTGGATTGCTGACTGTTCAATTCCGACCAACTGCCGGCGTTGACCTTGAGTTGTCCGGCTTCACGTCCAAGCTGAAGGCCGACAATATCAACCGCAACTTCATCACGACGCTGCACAAGCCAATCGTCAATTCACCGAGCGGAGTGATTCCTACCGGCATCACCGCTGGCGGCGGCAACATCTCAGCGATCACTATTCCTGCTGCCACCACTTGTGATGCAGGTGCAACTTGCGCGCCTTCAGCAACCGACACCATCTATCGTCCGGGCGCATCATCAGAATCCCAGTACCTCAACTTTGACGGCAAGTTCAAGATCAGCGATGCCTTCAGCGTCAGCACCAAGCTCGGCACCACCACCGGCAAAGGCTTGACTCCAAAAGACATTGGCATGGAAATCTGGGCTCAGCCAGCTTCTGTCGATTACAAGAGCAGCGGCAGCGGCAACCCTGTTGTCGTCAAGGTTGCCAATTCGGGCAAGTGGACCGTTGGACCCGATGGCGACGCAGGCCTTGTCCAGTTGGATCCATGGGGCTCGAACACCACATCTAAGGACACCGAGCACTACGGCCAAGCCGATGGCATGCTGAATTTGGGTGAAGGCATGTTCGAGCGGCTCAAATTTGGCGCCCGCTACACCGAGCACACACGTGAACTGACGCAATACGGACTCAATACAGCAGCCGCTGGCCGGGTGCCAGGCACTTTGCCATGGGGCGGCCAGCTGTATCCGAGCAACTACGGCTCGGGCCTTGGTTTGCCATCGATTGACTACGCACAGATGGACAAGGGAACGCTGGCCGCCTGGAGCGCCAAGTACCAGACTCCCGGCGCCTTGCTCAACGATTCGTACTACAAAGTTAAAGAGCCTGTCTCCGCTGCCTATGTCATGACCGACATGGTTTTCGGCAACGTGACAGCGAATATGGGCTTGCGCGCCGTGCACTCAAAGACGGACGTCACTCGTAATCTGCTGCAAGCTGACAAGACGACTTACGCCGCCTCGACCGTCTCGAACACCAATACCGAATACCTGCCTAGCGCCTCCGTGCGCGCCGACCTCGGTCGTGACATCGTCCTGCGCTCATCGCTGGCCAGAACGATGTCCCGCCCAGATTTCGGGCAGCTTGGCAGCCTTTCCCTGGACAATTTGACGCATACAGGTACCGGCGGAAATCCAAACCTGAAGCCGATTCTGTCGAATAACTTTGACGTCGGCGCCGAATGGTATTTCGCTCCAAAGGCAATGGTTTCGGCAGCCCTGTTCCACATGGACTTGAAGTCCTATGTGTCGCTCGGAACCTTCAAGGGCACCTTCCTGAACACTCAGACCGGCAAGCTTGAAGAGTACACATTGACAGCCGCCAAGAACACGACGGCCTCTGTTAACGGCATCGAGTTGAATATCGACATGCCGATTGGTGCTGGCTTTGGCTTCAACTCGAACTACACCTATGCGGACGGCAAGGAAACTAGCGATGGTTGCAAGGCCGAACAAGCCAAGGGCAAGGATCAAGCTTGCGACATGCTGGGCAATTCGAAGAATTCGTTCAACATCGGCGGCTACTACGAAGCCTATGGCTTCAATGCTCGAGTCGCCTACAACCGCCGCTCTGCTTTCCTGAACGGCCTAAGCCGAGCCGACGCGATCTATCAAGATACGTCGGGCACTTGGATGGCATCGTTGGGCTATGACTTCACACCCAATCTGGCGTTGACGTTTGACGCCAAGGACATCAACAAGCCGATCCTGAAGTCGTACAAGTATGACGGCGCCAACAACAAGCAGCCTCAATCCTTCTACGACAACGGCGCTCAGTACTACCTGACCTTGCGCGCGAAGTACTAAAGCCTAGTTTAGAAACTCCCTGACAGGGGCAGTAGGAATTCGTTCCTACTGCCCTTTTTTTTAGCCCGGTGCTGCAACTACTCTTTCCGGTCGGACCGGCTAGAGCGTCACAGCCCGTAGGGGCGGCGCACAAGAGCAGCTTGATCAGGGGCGGCAGATGCTTCCCGGGCACCTCGTTTGACTGGCACAGGATGATCGAGTCAGCAAACGCAATCCCACCGCGCCGGATAAGGGCCATATCTTTTTGGGTCGGCGCGTCGCCAGGCCTCTCTAGGGTCAATACCACCTGAAACCCTCCAGAGCATACCAATCGACTACCCAACACAAGCCCCGCAATTAGATTCAAGAAGTAGAACGCGGCGCGGACAGCCGTCGCATGTTTGACACAACTCAGCCTCAGCGCTGCACTTTCCGCAACCTCACACATTCAAAATCACAAGGTGCGGAGCAGTATTTACCCTGCCATGAAAGCCGGCCACACCGCATGAACAGGGCGCTCGCGGGCAAAGGCATGGTCTCCTGTCCTTGAGTTTCGCGAACCCGCACCGGGCAAATAGAAGCCGGGTCGAAGGCGGTCAGTCCTTTCAAATAGGATCGAAAATTTTGGTGGCAACGCCGCCACAACAGGGAAAACACGGACATAAAAGTGGTAGCAAAGTGGCACTACGTCGCCGTATAGTGGCATGGCATTGGTTGCATTCGTATGTCTTTAGCGGTGTCAAGCTCTTCGCAGTCCTCCAAACAGGCTGACCGGGCTTAGGTACCAAGTGGAAACAGGCCGAGTTATAAAAGTCTCTTGGCCAAATTAAGGAAAAGAAATGAAGGTCAAACAGAGCCCTATCGCTGCAGCGGTAACGCTGACACTTTTGAGCGTCGCATTCGCAGCGAACGCGCAACAGGCTGAACAAAAGCCCGTCAAGAAAGAAGACACCAACCAGCTTGAGCAGGTTGTCGTCACCGGTATTCGCGCATCGCAAGAGAAGTCGCTGAGCGTCAAGCGCAATGCTGACACCCACATCGACGTCATCTCCGCCGAAGACATCGGCAAGATGCCCGACAAAAACGTAGCCGACTCGCTGGCTCGTGTGCCTGGCGTGACCATCCTGAACAGCCCATCGGGCGGCTCGGGTGGTTTTGACGAGCGTGACCGTGTCGGCCTGCGCGGTACCAACCCTAGCCTGACCCAGACCATGCTGGACAGCCATGCCGTCGCCAATGGCGACTGGTTCGTGCTGGAGCAGACCGGCGCCGGCGTCGGCCGCAGCGTCAGCTATTCGCTGCTCCCCTCCGAATTGGTGAGCCGCGTTGAAGTGCACAAGAACGCGCAAGCTTCTGATACCGAAGGCGGTACAGCCGGTTCGATCAACATCATCACCCGCAAACCGCTGGACTTCGCCAAAGCGCTGACCTTCGAAGCCAGTGTGGGCGCAGTCTATGCTGACCTGCCCAAGAAGTCAGACCCGCAACTGAGCGCCCTTTTCAACTACAAGAACGAATCCAAGACCTTCGGCATCTTGGTGCAAGCGTTCAACGAAAAGCGTACGCTGCGTCGCGATGGTGTCGAGACTTTCGCACATGATGGTCAGATGTCCCTGACGCCCATCACCAAAGCGTCGCATGCGGATGCCGTGGCTCTAAACCCGAGCTTGGAAGGTGTGTTATTCCCCAATCTGATGGGTTCGGCCTACTTCACGCAGGAACGCGTGCGCACGGGTGGCTTGGTGAGCGCCCAGTTCAAGCCTACCAAGGACATCGACCTGTCGCTGACCGGCTTCCAATCCAAGATGGAAGCGGACAATTACAACCGCAATTACATGCTGTCAAACCAATGGGCGTTGAGCCGCTCGCCATCGGCGATCAGCAACGTCACGGTTGACCCCAAGACCAACATCCTGACCAGCGCCGACTACACGTTCGCGAAGCCCACCGTCTTTGGCGTGTACGACATGATTTCGCGCAAGGCCTCGGCCGAAACCGGTTTCATCAACCTGGAAGGCTCCTGGAAGGTCAACGACGCACTGAAATTCTCGGGCAACGCAGGCACATCTACGGGCAAGGGCAAGACCATTACCCAAGACGTGTTTGAAGGCGACATCCATGCGACCTCGGGTGGCTTCGCGCTGCACGGCGGCGGTACGGCTCCTTCCTTCAACATCAAGAAGGCTGCCTCCCCTGATGCTGGTGTACCTTATCAGTTGGACTGGATCTTTGGCGACCAAAACGTTGTCGTTCAAGACAAGGAAACCTGGGGTCAGGTCGATGCGGAATACTCCCTCGACATGGGCATGCTCCGCGGCCTGAAGTTCGGCGTGCGCGGCGCGAACCACAAGCGATTCACGGACGGCCCCATCATCGGTCAAGGTCCAAACTGGGGCGCCCCTGTGTCGGGCGCGAATGGTCTGCCTATTGGCCTGAAGGACGGCGACTACACTGGGTCCTATCCGAGCAATTTCGGTAGCGGCTTGGGCAGCGGCTTCCCGACCGATATCAAGTATGCATCACCAGAGGCTCTGGCCGCATATAACAAGATCAACGCTGCTCGCCCTATCGCCCGCCGCATGGCTCTGCACGAGTACTCGGTGGAGGAAAACGTGAAGTCCGGCTATTTGATGGGTAACTTGGAAGGCGAAGGCTGGAGCGGCAACGTTGGCCTGCGGCTTGTCAATACCAAGACCTCGTCCTTGGTTTGGGTTCCCACCAGTGACAAGACAAAGCCAGGCTATGCCGCGTCCGCTTTTGCAGCCGTTGGCCCAGCTTGGACGGATCCGTCGGGCTACTACCAGACTTTCCAAGAGCGCAGCTATACGGACGCTCTGCCCAGCGCAAGCATCCGCATCGACGTGACGCCTAAGGTGGTTGCGCGCATGGCGCTGTCGAAGACGATGACTCGCCCTGATTACACCGCGCTGTCAAGCGCTCAACTCACGGGCGTGTACAGCGACCCAACCGGTAAAGCAGTGGGCACCGGTTCCACTGGCAATCCGGATCTGGATCCAGTTCGCTCGACCAACTTTGACGCCAACATCGAGTGGTACTTCGCGCCGCGCGCCTTCGTTTCGATGGGTGCCTTCCACATGGCACTTGATAGCTACATCATCGATGGTGTGAAGCGCGCGAACCTCACGACCGACCTCACCCCTGCCGGTGGACAGCCTGGCAAGCCTGGCAACACCATGATCACGGCTCCTTTCGATCTGACCACTCAGATCAACAAGAAGGCCAGCGTCACGGGCTTGGAGTTCGCGTTTGAAATGCCAGTTGCAGGCAACTTCGGCGTCAATGCCAACTACACCTTTGCAGACTCTCACGATATTGATGGTGCCGATCTGCGTGGTTCGGTCAAGCACACTGCCAACGTAGGTGGTTTCTTCGAGAACGACAACTTCTCGGCACGCTTGACCTACGGCTACTCGTCGGATAACTACTTGGGCCGCGACCGTGGCACCAAGTACTACCAGATGGGCGGTGGTGTCTTGTCCGCATCGCTGGGCTACAAGATCAATGAGCACTTCGCTGTCAGCCTTGACGCGCAGAATCTGAATGATCCTACGCTGAAGTACTACGGTGATTTCGAGTCCCAGCCCCGCGCCATCTACAAGAACGGCCGTCAGTTCTATCTGACCGCGCGCATCAAGTATTGATGTCAGACGGCGCTACCAGGGCCCTCGGGTTCCAGTAGCGCCCAATGTGACCATAATCAAAGGGGGACGTGTCAAACACGTTCCCCTTTTTACCTTGCGAAGCCCTCATGAACGACACCGCCACCGTCTTCAATCAACACATTGCCGCCCGCTCACTTGGCGAATCCACCGACGCACCGCCACCCGTGCGACATGTTTGCGTGGTGGGGGGCGGCACGGCGGGCTGGATGACGGCGCTGATGCTGGCGACCACGGCCTACGGTCCTCGGCTCAAGGTGACAGTGGTGGAGTCACCGCAGGTTGGCATCATCGGCGTGGGCGAAGGCTCGACGCCCTGGCTGCGCGGCTTCTTCGATGGCTTGGGCATCGAAGAGTCGGAATGGATGCCGGCCTGCAACGCCACCTACAAGAGTGGCATCACCTTTCAGAACTGGTCCACCAAACCGGGTTTCGAGCGCTACTTCCACCCCTTCGCCTCGATGCTGGACAACATGACCATGCATCAATTCGTGGACAACGTCCATGCGCGGCTGGACGGCGCGGACGTCCACGCCCACCCCGACCGCTTTTTCGTCGCCGCCGCACTGGCCCGCCAGGGCCGTGGTCCGCGCGCGCAACACAGCTTTCCCTTTGACGTTTGGTACGGCTATCACTTCGACGCCACTTTGCTCGGGGCATTTTTAGGCCGCAAGACCGTGGAGCGCGGCGTTTGCCATCTGCAAGGCCATGTCACCGAAGTGATGCTGAATGAGCGGGGCGATATCGATCGCCTGCAACTCGGTGACGGAAGCTCCCTGGAGGCCGACTTCTTCGTCGACTGCAGCGGCTTTGCCTCCTTGCTGATCGGCAAAGCACTGCAGACCCCGTTCATCTCCTACGCCGAAAACCTCTTCAACGACGCGGCGATAGCCATGCCTACGCCGCACGAAGGCGTCATCGAATCACAAACCGTTTCCACCGCATTGCGTCACGGTTGGGCCTGGAAGATTCCGCTCACCAATCGCTGCGGCAACGGCTATGTGTACAGCAGCGCGCATTGCTCGGCGGACCAGGCCGAGACCGAGTTGCGCAAACACATCGGCGCGCTGGATTCCGACCTCCCGGCCCGGCACCTGAAGATGCGTGTCGGCCGCATGGCCAAGCAATGGAATCGCAATTGCGTGGCTGTGGGCTTGTCACAAGGCTTCATTGAACCGCTGGAGGCCACGGCGCTGTTGTTTGTGCAACGCACGGCGGGCATGCTGGTGGATGCGTTGGAGCAGGGCGACATCAGCCAAGCCGCTCAGGACCAGTTCAACGAAGCCATGCGGGTGCGCTTCGAGAACACCCGCGACTACATCGTGGCGCACTACAAAACCAATTCGCGCACCGACACCGATTACTGGCGCGCCAACGCCGAGAACATGAATTTGTCGGCCTCGCTGCAACAGGTGCTGATGACCTGGATGTCGCGCAAGCCACTGGCGCCCGTTCTCAAAGCGGGCCGCTTCGGGCAGGGCTATCCGATCGTTTCTTGGTATGCGCTGCTGGCAGGCATGGGCATTTTTCCAGAAGGGGATGACTTACAACCGCCGACCGCCCATCAAGCACGCCATCGCCTGAACACGGTGGATGACTTCGTGGCGCGCAGCGCCCTGAACTTCCCCGACCACCGCGAACTGCTTGCCAATATTCCACCCCGCGCCGGTGACCAGACCCTGCAGCTTTATCTCTGGTAGCGGCCTGTCTGGGGCCTATGTGCGGCCGTTCACGACCGCCGCGCCAAAACTCCCTGCATCTGAGCGGGTATGTGCGCCGCAGGATCTTGCTTTCGCTGCACCACATAGTGCTCGAACATGGCCGCCCAGGCATCGCGCTGATGGGCGGGAATTGCATTCAACACCTTGATGGCTTGGAGCAGGCTGGCTACCGGGCTTGGCAGTTCGGGCTCTCCCATCACCGGCCACCAGTAGTTGATCAGCAGGTTCACTTTCTCCAAGGCCTCGACCTGATGGAACCACAATGGCGGGATGTAGAGCGCGTCGCCCGGCTCCATCTCGGCGATCTGGGCGCAAGCCAAGGCCTCACGGTAGCGCGGATACCGCTCAAGGTCGGGTTGATTCGGATGCACGACCGAGATCGGCGCGCCCGACGGCGTGAACTCAAGCGGGCCCATGTAGAGATTGCCCACCTGCTCGGGCGCAAAAAGCGTAAAGCGGCGCCGCCCCGCCACTACGCAAGCGATGTTGTAGGGATGGTCATGATGCACCGGCACCGTCAGCGCATTGCCCAGCCAAAAGTTTGGAATCACGCCCGGCAATGCGTTCAGGGAGTTTTCGGCCAAGAAGCCAGGGATGACTTCGCTCACCTTGGCGCATTGCGCGGCAATGGACGGCACGCCCTCAACAGGCAAATAGGCCTGCAGATGCGCCATGAACTCGGCCAAGCCCATGCGCGCCTTGACGAAATCAAAGTCGGTCAGGGCTTCGTTAAAACCCATCACACCGCGTGCCGAAGCTCGCGTCTTGGTGGCGATGACCTCAGTCCCCTGATCAAACCGGCGCAGATAGTCACAAATACCCAGAGCCGTTTCACGGCCGGCATGTACTGCAGGCCAGTGCCGGACCAGCCCCCTGAGCAACAGCGGCTGAGCAGATTGCTCAAGGCGTCGCTTAAGCTCCGGCTCATCGGCCGCCACGCAACTCTCAACCGGCTTCATAGGTCTCCATGCTGAATTCAGGAATTCATGCGGTCAGCGATATCTCTGCGGATCGCCGCATCGAAGGCCGCATCCACTTCGCCGAACATATGCCGCTGGCCTGCGGGAATATGCGCAAGCGCCTCATCCCTCGCCCCAAACACATAATGCGCCAGCATGGCGCGCCAGCCTTCGCGCTCAGGCTCAGGCAGATGGCGAAATGCAAGCATTGCCAAGCGCATGGCGGCGATGTGCAAGTCATCCTTGCGCTGCGGTGCGGGCTCGGGCCGCCACCAGTAGTTCATCAGAATATTCAGATGCGGCGCCAGCGCCTCAACCTGATGGAACCACAAGGGCGGGATGTAGAGCGCGTCGCCCGGCTCCAACTCGGCCACCGCGGCATGCTCCAAGGCCTCAGCCAGCAAGGGAAAGCGCTCCCTGTCGGCCGTCAGCAAATCGGGCACCACCGACATGGGCGCGGGCGTCGGCGCATAGTCCGGTGGCCCCAGATAAAGCAGCGGTGCACATTGCGGCGGCAGCAAAGTGAAACGGCGCCGTCCTGCTGCGACGCAGGCAATATTGTGGGAGTCGTCGAAATGCGCAGGCACCGTGGCACGGTTGCCAATCCAGATGCGCGGCGTAACATCGGCCGCTAGCAGCGGGCAGGCATTGACCCGTTCAAGGCCGGGCAAGGCCTCTGACACCAGCGCACTTTGCGCCGCCAAGCTGGGCGGCTCGGCGAAATGGCTGTAGCGCCAAAGCTGTTCAAACAAGGCGGCATAGGGGCGCTTGTCGTACATGAAGTTGAAACCATCCAGTTCCGGCTTATAGCTGAAGGCGCGCGTGGGCCCCGGCTTGGCCAGCACGGCGTCCACGGCCTCGCCCTGGTCAAAGCTCATCAAGTACTGCAAGCAGGGCTCCAGCCCCGCACGACCTTGGGTCACCAGCGGCCATTGCCCGACCAAGCCGCGCATCACCACCGGTTGATAGGCGGGCACGATCTCTTGTTCGAATATTTCCCGCGTAACGCGATCACGCTCGAGCATGGGCTTCATGATTTGAGCTTACACCTTGATAGATATGCCGCGCCGCTCCAGCACCCGCACGATCAAGGCCCACACACCCACAAACGCAAGCGCAAACGCCAAGGACTGGCCGAACGGCCCGACCATCGGCTCGAGCCAGCCAAAGGCGCCAGCGTACAGCGGCTTCATCAAGCCAAAGCCTTCCAGCACCACCGTGCACATCCAGGCGCCCGCATAGGCCGCGATGGCATTGACACCAAAGCTGCGCCCAACGGCTGGCCAGCCGGCCTTGTCGATCAATTGATGCGCCAGCCCCAAGGCCAAGGCGCCAAGGCCGCCGGTCCAGAGCACAAAGCTCGAGGTCCATAACTGTTTATTCAGTGGCAACCATTCGGCCCAGACCATGCCCAGCATCGCGCAGCCCAAACCCAATGCGATCAAATTGAAGATCTGGTCCCGGCGCAGTAGTTGGCCCGCCAACAAGCCCAGCAAGGCGGTCGACAAAGCGCCCAGCGTGCTGACCAAGCCCTCAGGATCGTGACCGACGCCGGTGGCCGCAACCCACTCGTAGCCGAAACGGCCAAACAGCACGCCATCCCAGCGCGACGCAATATTGCCAACTTTTTCAAGCGACCCGCCCCAGGTCAGCAGGCAGGCATACCCGATCAAAAGCGCCGCCAACAACAGCCACTGGGCGCGCGGTCGAAGGTAGATGGATACGAGACCCACGAAAGCAAAACACAGGCCGATGCGCTGCAATACGCCGGGGATGCGGAACTCGGGTTTATGCATCAACCACCAAGCCAAGCCATGCAAGACCAAGCCCAGCACGATGATGCGGCAGGCCCGTTTGATAACGGTTCGAGCCATCGCGGCGGTCGGCGCGCCGGACTCAATCCGCGCACCAAAGGCCAGCGCGATCGAGACCCCGACGATGAACAAGAAGAAGGGGAAAATCAGATCGGTCGGCGTCCAACCGTGCCACTCGGAATGCTCCAGCGGCGCGTAGACGAAGCTCCAGCTGCCGGGATTGTTGACCAGCAGCATGGCCGCGACCGTCAGGCCGCGCAGCGCGTCAACCGACGCGAATCTCTTGTTGACGCTCATCTTGAAGTTCTTTAACGGCGACTCAAAAATCGCAAAGACTGCTCAAGGCCGGGTTGGCGGCGGGCACGCTGTCGGTCTGAGTGAGACCTGCTGCCCTGAACTTGGCGACCTCGGCATTCACCTGAGCCGGGCTCAAGACCTCGTTGCGGGCGTGGAAGACCCAGTCGACATCCTGCTCATAACGGCGCGGCTGCTCGGTCTTGGCCAACAAGCCACCTGGCGAGAACCAGAGGTTGAAGTTGATCGACATCGGCGACACCGGATAGGTACGCCCACCGTGCGTGGCGATTTGCCGGCCATCGAGGAAGAGCTTCACCTTGCCTTCGCTAACCTGCATCATCAGCTGATGCCAGCCATCCAGGCTACCGAACTCTTCGTGCTGCTGGTTATGTGCCTGCCAAGGATTGAGTTGCACGGTCTGCCAGGCGATGCCGTAAAGCCGCGTCTTCTCGCTGCCCCATCCGCCATTGGGCAAATACTCCCAGTCCATCTCGCTGAATTCGGGGTCGAAATCATGCTTGAGTGGCGTCACCGCATAAAAGGTCTGAATCACCGGATCGCCGTCGACGCCGGCCACCGGTTGGTCGCTGAAGCGGATGCGGGCGGCATAAGTGCCCTCTAGATACTTGCGAGCGTGGCACAACTGAGCCTGCGTCGTGCCGGCGCCGCTGCCGTCGGTGCTGGCGCTTAGCCTCAAGAGCCGATTGCCTTTGCTGAGCGGATCATCAAGCAGACTGAATTGAGCTGCGCTCCAAGCCGCGCCCTCTACACCGGGGTGGCCGGCCTTGCTACGCGCCGTCCAACCCTTGGCCGACAAGGCGGCGGTGTCGGCGTAACTGAAGTCATCAAAGAAGCGCTCGGCCGAGGCCGCGGCTGCCAAGGTCGACGTGAGCAAGGCGGCAGCAGCGAGGAACAAGGCCTTCATGCTGCCGACGCGCCGTCAGACTCTTCCTCGTCCCGGATCGGCAAGATGCGCATCATCAGGAACACCGGCACGGCAGACAGCAGCACCCAGAGGAAGAAGTGCTGGTAGCCGATCATCTTCTGGATGTCGCCGCTGATGGATTTGAAAATCACATAGCCCAGCGCCATGAAGCCAGTGGCGATCGCGTAATGCGCGGTCTGGTATTTGCTCTTGGCGACGAACTGCATCATGAACAGAATCACCGCGACAAAGCCAAAGCCATAACCAAAGGTCTCCAGGCTTACGGCCAGCGAGATCGCCCACAGATCGGTCGGTTGGAACAGCGCCAGCAAATAGAAGGCCAGATTGGGCAGATTCATCGCCAGCAGCAACCACAGCATCGCCCGGCGCAGGCCCAACCAAGCGGTGAAATAGCCGGAGGCGATGCTGCCGGCCAAGAAGGCCAGCGTGCCGGCCGTACCGTAGGACAGGCCCACATCGGTGGTCGCCATACCCAGGCCACCCAACTCTCGGGCGTCCTTCATGAACAAGGGGCCCATTGCCTGCACCTGCGACTCGCCGGCGCGGAACAGCAAGATGAAGGCAATCGCCGTCCACACGCCCTTCAACTGGAAGAAGCTGCGGATCACGTCGCCCAGGGCGCCGGACACTTCAGTCGAGCCCATCTCGACGCTTTTGCGGGTGTCCGGCAGCGCCCAGACATGGTATCCGGCCAGCACGGCCATGGTCAGAGCCGCGATGGCGAAGACGGTCGCCCAAGCGACCACCGGACCGGCGCTCTTTTCCAGATGGCCGGCCAGAATCACCAGCCCGCCCATCGCAAACAGCTTTGAGCCATTGAAGCAGGTGCCGAGCCAGCCGGCCCAGACGGCGCGCTGCTTGCCGTTCAAGGTAGCGATGTAAAGCCCGTCGCAGACGATGTCATGCGAGGCCGAGGCAATCGAGGCCACCGCCAGCATCGCGATGCACATAACAAAGAAATTAGGCAGATTGAGCGACAAAGCGATCAGGCCCAGCGCGACGGCGCCGGTGGCCTGAAATGCGATCACCATCCACTTCTTGCTCGGCGCCAATTCCAAGAGCGGGCTCCACAGCGGCTTGAACACCCAGGCCAGACCCAGCAAGCCGGTCCAACGCGTGATGTCCTCATTCGAGACGCCCAGGCTCTTCAACATCAGCCCGGCCACCACATTGACCATGAAGAAAGGCAGGCCTTGCAGGAAGTACAGGCTGAGCACCCAAGTTGACGGGTTGCGCGCCTTGGCTGCGGCTGGGTTGAGGGCGGTCTTGGCGGTCAAAGTGGATGAGCTCATGAGGGGGTTCCGGGTCAGTCCAAATTCACGGGCGAAGTCGCGGTGGCGCTGGAGCGCCCTTCCAACCATGCTTTCAAGCCCGCCAAGGCGCCATCGGCATAACCCCAGGTCACAACGGTTGGGGCCGGCACGTCATGCGCCTGGAAGGGATTCCACAAGACCAAATGCAGGTCCGGCTGCCAAGCCTTTGCATTCGAGGCATAGCGCATGCGATGCGTCGAAGCGACGATATTGAGGCGACCATCCTGCGGCACCTGAGCCCAGTCCAGCGCCAGGATATCGTCGACATATTGAATCTGCGCATTCGGGAAAGCCGCAAACAGCTCGACGATTTGCGCGCCCAGCGGCCCCGCTTCCGAGACCCCATCGGTCGGCACCTCGGGCTGCACGAACACGCGCAAGGCCGCGTCCAGAGCCGGCGGCTTGGCGCCGCGCAGCGCCGTCAAACCGGCTGCCCATGCCTTGCGCATCAGGACATCATCGGCCTCGCGCGGCGCGCCGGCGTAGTCATCATGGCGCACCGGGTAGGCGGCGGCCAGCTTATCCAAACGAGCGCAGGCGATGCGGCCCTGCTCGGCCGTCAGCTCACCGCTGGCAAAGGCATCCACCAGCGCTTGGATCGACTTGCCCTGCTCTTCCAGATCGCCCTGGGCCAGGATCATGTCGGCGCCGGCCTGAATCGCCATCACCGCCGCACGGGCGTAGCCATAGCGCTCGAAGATTGCCTTCATCATCAGCGCATCGGTGATCACGACACCGTCGTAGCCCCACTCGATGCGCAGGATGTCGCGCAAAATCTTGGTCGATAGCGTGGCGGGATGATCGGGGTCGATCTGCGGGTAGACGATGTGGGCCGTCATCACCGCCGGCGCTTCGTCACGCAAGGCCTTGAAGGGACGCAACTCCAGCGCATCCAGCTCGGCGCGGCTCTTGTCCACCGTCGGCAAAGCCAGATGCGAGTCGACATGCGTGTCGCCATGCCCTGGGAAATGCTTGACGCAGCAGGCCACGCCTTCTTTCAGCGAGCCGCGCATCCAGGCACCGGCCAAACGCGTGACGTCATCGGCATCTTCGGAGAAGCTGCGCTCGGCGATGACCGGATTGGCCGGGTTGTTATTGATGTCCAGTACCGGCGCAAAGTTCCAGTTCACGCCAATGCTGGCCAAGCCGCGAGCGACCGCCGCGCCGACGTTCTCGGCCAAACCCTCGGCATCGGCCGCGCCCAGCGCCATCGCCGACGGTGCTTGCGGCAGGAAGGTGGCACGCACCACCGAGCCGCCCTCCTGGTCGAGGCCGATCAAGGCGGTCGGGCCCATCACCGCGCGCAGATCACGCGTCAGTTGGCGCACCTCTGCCTCGGTGCCGAGGTTCTTGCGGAACAGGCAGACAGCACGAACTTGGTTCTCACGCAAAAAGGCGGCGGTGGCGGCGTCCAGGGACTTGCCCTGGATGTCGACCATCACGAGTTGGCCGGGGTGGAAAGCAGTCATGGAAGCAGCAATCAGTTGGTCTTGGTGACTTTGGCCAGGTGTGGCGGCGAATCCGGGTTGCGGCCGCGCGCACGCGCCAAGGCTTCGACCATCGGGTAGAAGCTCTGCACCACCGCGATCGGGTCGAGATCTTCGTTGCCGGTGCAGCTCAGCGTTAGCTCGGCACCGGGTGTGCCGGCCGGTGCAGCCAGCAAAACACGGGCACCACGGCCGCGCATTTCTTCGGCCAGCGCCAGCAGGCCGGCCTGGGCCGGGCCGCGCGGTGCGAACACCAGCATCGGGTAGCCTTCTTCGACCAGCGCCATCGGACCATGCTTGACCTCCGCACCGGAGAACGCTTCTGCCTGAATGCCGCAGGTTTCCTTGAACTTCAGCGCCGCTTCCATCGCGATTGGCAGGCCGGTGCCGCGGCCGATGACGAATAGCTTGTCGGCGTCCTTCAGCACTTCAACGGCGACATCCCAGCGCTGTTGCGCGGCCTGCTCCAAGGCGGCCGGCAATTGCTCCAACGCGGCCTGCAGGTCTTCATCACCACTCCAGGCGGCAACGACGCGGGCGCCCGCGACCAACTGGCAGATATAGCTCTTGGTCGCGGCCACGCTCAGCTCTGGGCCGGAGCGCAGCGGGAAGACAAATTGCGCGGCATCCGCCAACGGCGAGGTCTCGGCATTGACGAAGGCCACCGTGCGGGCGCCACCGGCGCGGAAGAACTTGGTCGGCGCGACCAGATCGGGGCTTTGGCCCGATTGCGAAAACGCCAAGGACACCAGACCGTCGCAGACGATCTTGCTTTGATACAGCGTCACCAAGGACATCGGCAAGGAGGTCACCAAGCGGCCCATGCGCGCCATCATCAGATAGGCCATGTAGTGAGCGGCGTGGTCGGAACTGCCGCGCGCGACGGTCAGCAAGGTGGTCGGCGGCTGCTCGCGCAGGGCCTGACCCAGCTCGGCATAGGCGTTATGGTCCTGCGCCAACTGGCGGGCCACGGCGACCGGCGCGTTGAGCGCTTCTTCTTGCATCTTGGATGCGTATTTGCTGTCGGACGTGTTTTCAAACGAGGTCAATTTCTTCTCCTTCAACGACCACGCGCTGCAACTGCAATTCACGGTCCATCACCACTAAATCTGCCCAAGCGCCGACGACCAATTGGCCGCGATCACTCAAACCCATGTATTCGGCCGCGTAGGTCGAGACGCGTTTGGACGCGTCTGCTATCTCCAGCCCCAGCCAGACCAGATTGCGCAGCGCCTGGTCCATCGTCAGCGTGCTGCCGGCCAGCGTGCCGTCGGGCAGACGCACACCGCCCATGCATTTGGTGACGGTGTGGCTGCCGAGCTTGTAGTCACCATCGGGCATGCCGGCGGCGGCGGTCGAATCGGTCACGCAAAAGGTGCACGGAATCGAGCGCATCGCGACCCGAATCGCACCCGGATGCACATGCAGCAGGTCGGGGATGATCTCGGCATACCGGGCATGCGCCAGTGCGGCGCCGACCATGCCGGGCTCGCGGTGATGCAGGCCTGTCATCGCATTGAACAAATGGGTGAAGCCGCCGGCGCCTTTGTTGATGGCGGCCACGCCGTCTTCATAGGTGCCGGCCGTGTGGCCGATCTGCACCTGGAAGCCGGCCGCGCGCAGCTCGCCGATCAAGTCCAGCGTGCCGGCCATTTCGGGCGCCAAGGTGATCAGCTTGATCGGTGCCAGCGCGTTCAAGGCCTGAATTTCGGCCATGCTGGCCGGCTTGGCGAAGTCGGGCTGCGCGCCCAATTTGCCGGGATTGATGTAAGGGCCTTCGAGATGCACACCCAAAACACGGGCGGCGTTAGGCGCGCGCTCGCGGCACACGGGCCCAAGCGCGGCCAGCGCCATTTCGATCTCGGCCAGCGGCGCGGTCATGGTGGTGGCCAACATCGCCGTCGTGCCATGCCTCACATGCAGACGCGACATCTGCAGCGCGGCATCGCCGCCTTCCATGGTGTCATGGCCGCCACCGCCATGCACATGCACATCGATGAAACCGGGCAGCACGATGGGCAACTCCAGCTTGTCGTGCCGCACCTGGCTCTCGGTGACCGCCTCGCCCTCGATGCGGGTGATACGGCCATCACTGATCTCTACAAAACCGCGCAAGAAACCCTGCGGCGTCAGCACATAGCCGTCAATAAGCTGAGCCAAAATTACCCCTCGCGTCGCATCTCGGCGACAAAATCGTAGTAGTCGCTGCGGCAGTAGGAATGGGTCAGCTCGACGGCCAAACCGGACTCCAGATAGCCCACCCGCGTGATGAACAGCACCGCCTGACCGACCGGCACTTCCAGCAGGCCGGCCAACTTGGTGTCAGCATTGATGGCGCGGATATGCTGCAGCGCCCGCACCGGCGCCACACCCAAGGTCGCCAAATGCTCATAGAGCGAGGCCTGCACCGCCATCGGATCGGGCAGCACGGCCTCCGGCATCACCGTCACTTCGTAATTCATCACCACCGCATCGGCCAAGCGCAAGCGCTCCAGGCGCGCCACCCGCTCGCCGGTACCCAGCCCCAGGCTGAGTTGCTCATCCGGTGCCGCCGGCGTGAAGCCGCGCGCCAACCAGCGTGAACTCGGCTTGAAGCCGCGCTGATGCAGCTCTTCGGAGAAGCTCGTCAGGCGCGACAGCGGCTGCTCCAACTTGGGCGCGATGTAATTACCCGAACCGCGCTTGCGGATGATCAAACCTTGCTCGACCAAGCGATCGATCGCTTTGCGCGCCGTCACACGCGACAGCTCAAGCGACTCCGACAACACCCGCTCGGACGGCAACGCCTCATCGGCGTGGTACTCGCCCTGGCGAATTGCCTGCGCCAGCTTATGCGCCAACTGCATATACAGCGGCGACGCCGCATCCGGATCGGCTTTGAATTGGAAGGCCATGTTGTTCAGCTCTCTCTGCGTTGAAGTGCGCCGCGCACCAGGTGCAGACCGCCATCGGCCGAGTCCCCCTGGGGCGATACGCAGCGGGCGCGCAAGGCGCCGGAGAAATTGGGGGCCAAGCGCAAGGCAATACTGCCGCACAAGGCCAAAGGCAAACTTGCGTCGGGGTCCAAGGCCGCAGCCAATTTCTCCAACTCGAACACCGCCTCGGTCAAAAACCCCGCTGCGATGGCGTCATTGTCCGCACAATCAAATACCAGTGGCGCCAGGCTCGCGTAGGCATGCTGACCGGCCACGGCGCCCCAGGCGAGCATCGCCTCGGTATGCACACCCGCCACCGCCCAAACCGCTCGGGCCAAGCTGCCGGCCGGCACCCGGCCATCCATCGCCTGGCAAGCATGGCGCATTGCTTTCAAGCCCAACCAGGCACCGCTACCTTCGTCGCCGGCAATCCAACCCCAGCCGCCGGCCATGCCGCGCGAGCCATCACGGCGCAAGACCTCGCCGACCGAACCGGTGCCCGAGGCCACTACCGCACCGGGTTGGCCGGCATGCGCGCCCAAAACGGTGGTAAAGCCATCGTTATCCAATGCCAGCAAGGCATAGCCAGGCTGACGCGCCAAAAATTCGGCCGCCTGACTCGGCACGCCTGCGCCTGACAGGCCAAGGCCGATGGCACAGTCAATGGGCGCCAAGCCGGTCAAGCCCGCCTGCGCCGCTGCAGCCTCTACCGCCTGTTGAATATGGCGCCAAGCCTGCTCGGACCCTTGCCCCAAAGCAGAAGGTCCGGCATCACCCTGACCCAGGATCCGGCCCTGCAAATCGGCCAATCGGACCCTTGTGCCGGTGCCGCCACCGTCCACGCCAATCAAGAAGCGTGCAGCGCCATCCGCTTGGACAACAAGATGAGAGTGAGGAGAGTCGGGTATGGGCGTCATAGCGATACCAGTCTAATACCAAAAATAATGCCAGTCAATCAAACTGGCATTGGTGTTTACCTTAGGGTACAGAGAGAGCCGAGAGCGAAAATTGGTCTCTATCAGCTTCGGCCAAGTGCCGACATTGCAACGATTTGACTCGCTCGCACAGCACAGCGGCTATCCTTGCGGTTTTTGCGCAGCACCGTGCCGGCCAAGCCGCCCAGAACCTAGTCCCAGCCCCAAACCGTGACCATGCCAGCCGTGACCGAAGCCGACGCCGTTCTCATCGATGTTTTGAAGCGCATCTCAGCGCTGGCCCAGCGTCATCCCAATAGTGCGCTGCTGCGTCTGGCCGCACTCGAGCATTCGGCCAAGGCCGCCGGCCGCTACGCTGCGGCAAGCGACGCACTTTATGCGCGCTTCTATTTGCTCGAACATCGCGGCCGCGCCTTGGAGGCGGCCGCGGCGCTGGCCGAGACGCAGGGCGAGTTGGATCCCGACGCCTACCCGCTGCAAGCGGCGCGACTGCATGAGACGATGGGCCGCGTCGCCTATCAGCAGGGCGAATATTTCGAAGCCGCCGAGCATTGGAATCAGTCCGCCGAGTTGGCGGCAAGAGCCGGTGACGCTCGCGCAGGCGCCGCCGCACGCATCGGCCTGGGCCAAATTCATTACGCCTTTGGCGCTTGGGCGCGTGGCCGCGAGGTACACGGCGAAGCCGCGCAATTGCTCGGAGCCGCCGACGACAGCTATTTGGCCGCCAAACTTGCCCTGAATATCGGCGTCGGGCATTTTGAAACCCATCAACTCGACGACGCCGAGCGGCACTTCAGCCATGGTTTGGCGGCGGCGCGGCGCGGCAAACATCGCGAATACGAGGCCGAGGCGCATTGGCACTTGGCCCGCGCGGCACTCGCGCGCGGCCGCCTCGACTGGGCGACGGTCGATTGCCGCCTGGCCCTCAGCATCGCCGCCAAACTGGGGCACAGTTGGCTGGAAGCCGCCGCCAGCCGCACCTGGACGGACATTGCCTTGGCGCGCGGCGACCGTATCGGCGCCATCCGCAGCACCGAGCATGGGCTGCTGCTGGCCAACCGGATTCATTCGCGCCCTCAGCAAAGCCAGGCACATTTGCTGCTCGCCAAGTTGCTCGACCAGCAAGGCGACAAGGAATTGGCCATACCGCATCTCTGGCAGCATTTGAATCTGCAGGCCGAGATCGAGCGCCTCAGCAGCACGACGCGCCCCGGTTTTCCGAATCTGTATAACCCGGCCAAACAGGCCGCCGACGAACAACTGCTGAGCCTGTCCAACCGGCATTGGCGGATTCAAAGCAAGGCCGATTTATTGGCCGAACTGGAGCATTTATGCAAGGGCGCTCAGCAAATCATGGGGCTGGACCGGGTCCAGTTCTGGTGGATTGACGACAAGGCCAAAACGCTTGGCGCAAATTTCCCTAGTCTGCGTCGCCCGGCTCAAACGCAATACCTGGACTGGTTGGCTGGTTTGACCAAGCCTCAGGTGCTGACCACGCTGAGCAATCACCCCTGCAAGGTCGAGCTTGAGAGCCTGGCCGACGCCGCCGAAGGCATGCGCTCGCGTATCGAGTTAGCGCTCCACGTCAAAGGTGAGCCGATCGCCGTTTTATGGCTGGCGCAATGCCAGGAAAAACGAAACTGGACAAGCCAAGACCAAATGCAGGCCAGCCATCTGGCGCGATTGTTCGAGCTGGTGCTTAGCGCTGGCGCTGCGGATTTCGCCTGATCACAAGGCCCAGCTGATCGCCCGACCTCGCGCGGCCAGCCAATCCGCCGCCTGCGAAAAATGCCCACAGCCGATGAAGGGCGCAGGCGGACGCAGCGCCGACAAGGGCGAGGGGTGATTTGCCTGCAAGATCAAATGCTGCGGGCCGGCAGCGGCGATCAAGCCTGCCTTGGCCTGCGCATGCGCACCCCAGAGCATGAAGACCTTGGGCGCCGCATCGGCCGCGGCCGCAAGGATCAACTCGTCGGTCAAAGCCTCCCAGCCCTGTTTTGCATGGCTGGCCGGCGCACCGTCTTCCACGGTCAAGGCCGTGTTCAACAAGAGCACGCCGCGTTGAGTCCAAGGCAAGAGGCTGGCCGACATCGGCGGCTGCTGGCCCAAATCGCGCTGCAGCTCCTTGAAGATATTGCGCAGACTGGGCGGCGCTTTGACGCCCTCCGGTACCGAAAACGCCAACCCTTCGGCTTGGCCGCCCCCGTGATAAGGATCCTGCCCCAGGATCACCACGCGGGTCTGTGAAAGCGGCGTTAGGCACAGGGCCCGCAGCGGCTCGGGCGGGTAGATGGCGGCACCGGCGGCGGCGCGTTGCGACAGGAAGTCGAGCAATTGGCGGCCGACGGGGCTCTGCGCCCAAGCCTCGACGACCGGCCGCCAGCCCCCGTCAAGCTCGGAGAAATCCATCTCAGGCAAACACGGCCGCCAGTGCCGCGCCTGGATCCGGGGCCCGCATGAAAGCCTCGCCGACCAAGAAGGCGTGGACGTTTGCCGCCCGCATCTTCATCACGTCGTTCGCGCCCAGAATGCCCGATTCGGTGACCAGCAAACGATCGGGCGGCACCCGGTCGAGCAAGCCCAGCGTGGTGTCCAGCGTCACGTCAAAGGTGCGCAGATTGCGGTTGTTGATGCCAACCAAGGGCGTCCGCAAGCGCAAGGCCCGCTCCAACTCCGCGCCGTCATGCACTTCCACCAGCACGTCGAGTTTGAGGCTTAAGGCCACCGCTTCGAGGTCGGCCATCTGCGCGTCGTCCAGGCAGGCAGCGATCAGCAAGATGCAATCGGCGCCCATCGCCCCGGCCTCGAAGACCTGGTATTCGTCAACCATGAAGTCCTTGCGCAAGACCGGCAAGTCGCAAGCGGCGCGCGCCTGTTGCAGGTAAGCCACCGAGCCCTGGAAGAACTGTTCATCGGTCAGCACACTCAGGCAAGCCGCGCCATGCTTGGCATAACTCTCGGCAATAGCGGCAGGCGCAAAGTCGGCGCGCAGCACACCCTTGCTGGGCGAGGCCTTCTTGATCTCGGCGATCACCGCACTTGTGCCCGCCGCCACTTTGGCGCGCAGCGCGGCGGCAAAACCGCGTTGATCATGCCGAGCCTCGGCCTCTTCGCGCTGGCTGGCCAGCGAGCGCTGCTTGCGCGCCAATACAAGCTCTTCATGTTTGACCGCAACGATGCGGCGCAGGATGTCGGACATATCAGGCTCGGCTCAAGGTTTGCGTGGCGCCGACAAACTGATCCAGCTTGGCACGCGCCGCACCCGAGGCAATCGCCGACCGCGCTAACTCGATGCCGCTTGCGATCGAGTCGGCCACATTGGCGGCATACAGCGTTGCCCCCGCATTCAGGATCACGATGTCACGCGCCGCGCCCTCTTCATTGTTCAAGGCGGCTATCAACATCAGCCGCGAGGCCTCTGGCCCGTCCACCTTCAGCGTTCGGTTCGAGGCCATCGCCATGCCGAAATCCTCCGGGTGAATTTCGTACTCGCGCACTTCACCGTTCTTCAACTCGCCGACCAAGGTGGTAGCGCCCAGCGAGATCTCGTCCATACCGTCCTTGCCGTAGACCACCAGCGCATGTTCGGCACCGAGGCGCTGCATCACGCGCACCTGAATGCCGACCAGATCGGGGTGGAACACACCCATCAGGATGTTGGTCGCGCCGGCCGGATTGGTCAGTGGACCGAGGATGTTAAAGATGGTGCGCACACCCAGTTCACGCCGCACCGGCGCGATATTCTTCATCGCCGGATGGTGGTTGGGGGCGAACATGAAACCGATGCCGGTCTGCGCGACCGAGGCCGCCACCTGCGCCGGCGTCAGCATGATGTTGGCGCCCAGCGCCTCCAAGACATCGGCGCTGCCGGTCTTGCTGGAGACGCTGCGGTTGCCATGCTTGGCGACTTGCGCGCCGGCGGCTGCCGCCACAAACATCGAGCAGGTCGAGATATTGAAGGTGTGAGCACCGTCACCGCCGGTGCCGACCACATCGACCAGATGAGGGTGGGCCGACGTCACCAAGGGCACCTTGGTCGACAACTCGCGCATCACCTGCGCGGCGGCGGTGATCTCGCCAATGGTTTCCTTCTTGACGCGCAAGCCGGTCAGCAAGGCCGCCGCCATCACCGGCGACATCTCACCGGCCATGATGCGGCGCATCAGTGTCAGCATTTCGTCGTGGAAAATTTCGCGGTGCTCGATCACGCGGGTCAGCGCTTCTTGGTCGGTAAATGGCATCTTGAAGTCCTGTCCTATTTGTTCTGCTTATCCAGCGAAATATTCGCGCATGGCGGCGATGGTTTGATCCACAGCGGCCGCATCCACATCCAGGTGAGTGACAAAGCGCAGCTTGTAGAGGCCGGTCGCCAAGACGCCGCGCGATTTCAAATGGTCGAGCACGCCGGCCGCCTTGGGGCCAGCCACATCAATAAACACGATATTGGTCTGCGGCGCCTCGACCGTCACGCCGGCCAAGCCTTGCAGTCCAGCCGCCAGACGCTTTGCCAACACATGGTCGTCAGCCAAACGCGCCACCTGATGGTCAAGCGCGTAATGTGCAGCCGCCGCCAGCAAACCGGCCTGGCGCATACCGCCGCCCAGCATCTTGCGCCAACGCTTGGCTTGATGGATAAAGGCGGCCGAGCCGCACAAGACCGAGCCGACCGGGGCGCCCAGCCCTTTGGAGAAGCAGACCGAGACGCTGTCGAAATGCTGCGTTATCTCGCGGGCCGCGACATAGGGGTCGCCACCGGCCGCCACCGCCGCATTGAACAGGCGGGCGCCGTCCAGATGGCGCGCCAGCCCATGCTTCAAGGCCAAGGCCGAGGCATCGGCCAAATACGACAGGGGCAGCACCTTGCCGCCGATGGTGTTCTCCAGCGTCAGCAGCCTCGTGCGAGCGAAGTGCACATCGTCGGGCTTGATATGGGCCTCGACCTCGGCCAGCGACAGGCTGCCATCGGGCTGATGATTCAGCGGCTGCGGCTGGATCGAGCCCAAGACCGCCGCGCCGCCACCCTCCCAGCGATAGGTATGGGCGAACTGGCCGACGATGTACTCGTCGCCACGCTGGCAATGCGCCAGCAGCGCGCACAAATTGCTTTGCGTGCCGGTCGGCATGAACAGCGTCGCCCCGAAGCCCAGGCGCTCGGCCAGCGCGAGCTGCAAGGCATTGACGCTGGGATCGTCCCCGAACACATCGTCGCCCAGCGGGGCGGCCGCCATCGCCGCACGCATCGCCGGCGTCGGCTGGGTCACCGTGTCGCTGCGGAAGTCAACAACTCTCATGGCCTGCGCCTACAGAGCCAAGGTCAGAAAATTCTTCAGCATCGCATGGCCATGCTCGCTGAGGATAGATTCCGGGTGGAATTGCACGCCTTCCAGCGGCGTTGCCGTGCCGGCCAGATCGCGGTGGCGCACGCCCATGATCTCGCCGTCTTCGCTGCGCGCAGTGATCTCCAGCACCTCGGGCATTGAAGCCTCCTCGATCACCAGCGAGTGATAGCGGATGACGCTGAAATCTTTGGGCAGGCCCTTGAACACGCCCTTTTGATCGGTCGTGATCGTGCTGGCCTTGCCATGCATCTGGCGCTGCGCGCGGATGATCTTGCCACCCAGCGCCGCACCCATGCTTTGGTGACCCAGGCAGACACCCAGAATCGGCAGCTTGCCCATGAAGTGCTGGATCGCACCGACGCAGATGCCGGCCTCGGCCGGCGAGCATGGGCCGGGCGACAGCACCAGATGATCGGGCTTCATCGCCTCGATCTCGGCCAGCGTGATCTCGTCGTTACGGGCCACGCGCACCTCGGCGCCCAGCTCCCCAAAATACTGCACCAAATTGAAGGTGAAGCTGTCGTAGTTGTCAATCATCAGCAACATGATCAGAACCCTTCCTCAACCAGTTCAGCCGCGCGGATCAAGGCTCTGGCCTTCGCCTCCGTTTCGGCCCATTCCAACTCGGGCACCGAATCGGCCACCACGCCGGCTGCCGCCTGCACATAAAGCGTCTCGTCCTTGATGATGCCGGTGCGGATGGCGATGGCCAGATCCATATCGCCGGCAAAGCTCAGGCAACCGACCGCGCCGCCATAGATGCCACGCTTGACCGGCTCCAGCTCATCGATGATCTGCATCGCGCGGATCTTCGGCGCGCCGCTCAGCGTGCCTGCGGGAAAGGTGGCGCGGAACACATCCAGATTGCTCATGCCATCTTTCAGGAGCCCTTCGACATTGCTGACCAGATGCATCACATGCGAATAGCGCTCGACCACAAAAGCATCCGTCACCTTGACCGAGCCGGTCTTGACGATGCGGCCGATGTCATTGCGGGCCAGGTCGATCAGCATCAGGTGCTCGGCCAACTCCTTGGGGTCGGCCCTCAACTCGCGCTCAAGGGCCAGGTCTTGCTCGGGCGTACCGCCGCGCGGGCGCGTGCCGGCCAAGGGGCGGATGGTGACCTTGTCGCCCTCGGCCGAATGCTCCTGACGGACCAGAATTTCCGGCGAGGCGCCGACGATCTGGAAGTCGCCCATATCGTAGAAATACATGTATGGGCTGGGGTTCAGCGAGCGCAGCGCCCGGTACAGACTCAGTGGCGATTCGGTGTAACGCTTGCGCAGGCGCTGGCCAATCTGCACCTGCATCATGTCGCCGGCGGCGATGTATTCCTTGGCCCGCAAGACCGCGCTCAGATAGTCGGCCTTGGCGAATTCGCGCTCGACCGGGTGCGCCTGGCCGCGTTTGACCAGCGGCGCCGAGACGCTGTAGGCCAGTTTGTCGCGCAGTTCCGTCAGGCGCTTTTGCGCCTTGAAGAAGGCCTCGGGCTGGCTCGGGTCGGCATACACGATCAAATAGAGCTTGCCGCTGAGGTTGTCGATGACCGCCAACTCCTCGCATTGCACCAGCATCACATCGGGCGTATCGATGCCGCCGGCCATCTCCGTTTTAGCGAGCTTGGGCTCGATATAACGCACCGCGTCATAGCCAAAATAGCCGGCCAGGCCACCGCAAAAGCGCGGCATGCCGGGCCGCAGCGCGACCTTGAAACGCTGCTGGTAGGCGTCGATGAAGTCGAGCGGGTTGCCGCTGTGGCTCTCGACCACTTGGCCGTCGCGAATCACTTCGGTGAGTTGCCCGTGGCTCTTCAGCACGGTGCGGGCCGGCAGGCCGATATAGGAGTAGCGCCCGAAACGCTCGCCGCCGACGACAGACTCCAGCAAAAAGCTGTTGCGCCCACCTTGGCCGCCATAGGCGCCGGCGCCCGAGCAGAGCTTCAGGTAGAGAGAGAGCGGGGTTTCCAGATCGGCGAAGGCCTCGCTGATCAAGGGAATGCGGTTATAGCCCAGTGCGGCCAGGCTTTTGAATTCAAGTTCGGTAATCATCAAGTCAAACCCTTGCAGGTGGGCGCCGCTCATATTGGGCGCGCCTCAGAAACAGGGCGCTTGGGCAGTCCGGGCTCTACAGAGCGATCACCGGCGGAGCTCAAGCGTCATCAAACGAGCAGCGGGCGGGCGGCGCCAGGGCCAGGCTCCCCGGTCGTGAGACCCTTTGATGAAGTTGCGCGTGATGAACATGATGAATTCAGTGTATCAGCCCCATGTGACGTCTTGCGCAGACAGCGGACCCGGCTTGGTTGCATACTTCGCTGGCACGTGGCTTGATGCACGGGCGCGATCGAACTCAATAAACGGAGCGAGTCAATGCGTGAATTCTTTTTTGCAGCGGTGCTGGCGCTATGTCTGCAGCAGCCCTTGACCGCTCAGGCACAAACGGTCGAGGTCTCCGGCGTCAAATATGAGCAGACATTCAAGCTCGCCGACCAAGCGCTGCAACTGAACGGTGCCGGCACTCGCTACAAGGCCGTGTTCCAGGTCTACACGGCCGGGCTCTACTTGAGTGCCAAGGCCAATACGACCGAGGCGGTGCTGAGCGCCGCCGGGCCGAAGCGACTGCATATCGTGATGCTGAGGGAAGTTGACGGCAATGAACTCGGCCGCCTCTTCACCAAGGGCATAGAACAGAACGCGTCGCGCGAGGAGTTCAGCAAGGCGATCAACGGCGTGCTGCGCGTGGCCGAAATCTTCTCCAGCCGAAAAAGCCTGACGGCCGGGGAGCATTTCTCCATCGACTTCATCCCCGGCACCGGCTCGGTCGTGCTCTTGAACGGCAAGCCACAGGGTGCGCCGATCAAGGAACCCGAGTTCTATTCGGCACTGCTGCGCATCTGGCTGGGCAAATCGCCGGCCGATGATCAACTCAAAGACGCCTTGTTGGGCATCGTCAAAGAGCGCCGCGGGCGGTCTTAATTCAGGCTGATCTGGTCCAGCCTGTCCACATATTGCTGGGCCGGTACATTGCGGATCGGCTCGCCGTGGTTATAACCATAACTGACCAATACAACGGAGCAACCGGCCGCATGCGCCGCCTGCGCATCGTTGCTGGAATCGCCAATCATCCAGGTCCGCGCCGGCGCCACACCGAGGGCCTCGCAGGTCATCAGCAGCGGCAATGGGTCCGGCTTCTTGCGCTCGAAATCGTCACCGCCGAAGACCTTGTCGAAGAACCCGGCCAGCCCCTTGAGCGCCAGCAATTCGCGCGCAAAAGCCGCGGGCTTATTGGTCAAGCAGGCCATCGGCAGACCCAAGCCGCGTAGCCGCTCCAAACCCTCGCGCACACCGGGGTAGACCTCGGCAAACTGACCATTCAAGGCCCGGTACTGCTGCTGGTACAAAGCCCAGGCGCGCTCGTACAAGCCGGCGTCCCCGCCAACTTGAGCCAGGCATGTGCGGATCAAATGCTCGCTGCCGCGCCCCACGGTCAACTCGACAAATGCACGGTCCACCGTCGGCAAGCCAAGCTCACTCAGCACCCGCTCAAGCACCGCCACAAAGTCGCCCAGGGTGTCCACCATGGTTCCGTCAAGGTCGATGATGAAGGCTTGCGGGGCGGTTTGGTGCGACGGAATAGAGTTCGGAAACATGGAATAGAGGTCGGAAAAATTGACCCCCATTCTGACCTACCGAAAGGAATAGAGGTCGGATGTCACCGACGCCGTTCAGGCGCCTTCTTCTTCGCTGTTCGCGCGGGTTTTTCGGCCTCACCTGCAGCCTGCATCAGCTCCAAGGCGGCGATCGCGTCCATCTGCGCGAGCAGCCTGTGCAAATAGTCCGGCGCCAGCAGCTGAATTTGCTGGAGCACGCGCGTCGCCAAGGCCTGGCCATTGAGTGGCCCCAGATGCCCGGCGACCGGCGCATGGAGGTCGGCAATGCTTCGTGCGACGCGCAGCTCGCGCCAGGTGTTTTCGTGGATGCGCACTTGGCGCAACTCTGGGCTCGCATCAAACTCCAGCAAGGCGAGCAATTCGGCCAAGGGATTGCCGAGCGCAGGATAGTGCTGCTTCTGATGCACCAACGGCGCTCTCGACGCGCGCTGCCGTATTGCCACAATCAGCTTGTCTCGCAGCGCGCCTTGAGGCTGGGCTGCCGCACGCAGGGCGAGTGCGTGCAGCATGCGCCGGCGCACCGGGTCTGCTCGCTGCGCAGCGACCCAATTGACAGGATCCTCGATGAGGCTCACGGTGCAGACGCAGACACGGCCGGTGCAGCTGCTCTCCGTGGCCGCGGTGTTGGGGCGATTTCTACGCGACGATTGAGCGCACGCCCGGCCGCCGTGTCGTTGGGCGCAACCGGTTGCTGTGAGCCGAATGCGGCAGAAAAAACCGCATCGGGTGGAAGACCGTCCGCCAACAAGGCCCGCGTCACGTTGAGCGCCCGCCTGGCAGACAGATCCCAGTTGTCGGCGAACTGCATGCCCGCCACGACGCCCCGGTCATCGGTGAAACCGCTGACCATCAGGATCTCATCGCGCTGCGCGAGGTAGGTGCGCAGCGGCGTTGCCAAGGCACCTAGCAGCGCACGGCCCTCGGCGAGCAGTTGGTCCGAACCCGTCGCAAAAAGCACCGCACTGTTGATGCCGATTCGACCTTCCACCAGCGTGATACGGCCGTCCGCAAGCGGCCCGGCCAAGGCGCGCTCCAGCGCTTCCCGGCGACTTTGCTCGGCCATGCGCTGCTGCACTTCGGCTTGCAATCGGGTGGCGAGATCCAGCTGCCCAACCAGGGCCGCGGCAAGCACCAGCACGAACGCGCCCAGCACACCGGCCATCAAGTCGCCAAAAGCCGCCCAAGCGGGAGCGGCAGTGCTTTCATGCTCGATCTCCAGTTGCTCATCCATGGGCCGCGGCGCCTTGCAGCGCATCCAGGATTTGCTTCTGCGAGCCCAGGCAGAGGTCGATGACTTCGCGCGCCTGGGCCACGTAGTAGCCCAGTTGGTCATCGCTGCGCGTGATCGATGCCGACATGCGCTCCTCCAGCGCAGCCAGGTGCTGCACGAGTTGGGCGTTAGCGCCCTGGAATTGCTCAATCGCCTCGCCGAAGCCTTCGCCCACGCTGGCGACGTCGGCAGCGCTGGCCGCCAGATTTGTGGCCGCATCGGCAAGGGCCTGACCCGAGGCCTCGGCAAGCGTCGTGAAGCGCTGACCCAAGGCCTCGATCTGAATGGCCGATCTATCCACCAGCGAATCAATCGCGGCGCGCTGCTCGCCCGCGGCTTGCTGCAGCGAGGCGAGCAACGTCGATACCGTCCCCATCAGTTCGGACCGCTCAAGCAGAGCCGCGCGGTCCTGGGCCTGACTTTGGGCGAGCTGCTCGCGCAGTGCGACGACGACCTCTACGGCAGCGCGTGGCGCTGCACCAGCGGCTTGCAGCACTGCGCCGGCCTCGGCCAGCGTCCGTTGAGAAGTGGCCTCGGCCTGTGTCACCAAGCTGCGCGTGTTCGCCAATAGGTCATCGGCCAGTACTTGCTGCTGCTGCAACTGCGTGGCTCCAATCGAGGCCAGCTCAGCGCGCCATGCCGCAAGCTGCTGCGCGTCATGGGTTCGCTGGCTGGCCTGCAAACGCGTGAATGCATCGGCCAGGCCGCTGACGCCGGCCTGCGTCTGCTCGGCACATAAGCCGGTGATCTCGGTCAAGGCCTGCTGCACGCGGCTTGCGCTGTCGCGCTGCAGTTGCAAGGCTTCCTCGCGCTGCAGGGCCAGCAGCCGCTCGACGCCTTCGCGCTGTTGGCTGATGGCAGTCGCATCGGCCAAGGCCTCGGTGCGGCGCTGAGCGTCGCGCTCGGCCAGCAAGGCGAGTTGACGGGTATGGCCATCCGAGACCCGGTCCAGCAAGGCCTGCGTCTGCTCGGCGAACCGCTGGGCGGTTTGCGCAACAAGCTCTCGTGCTGAGGCTTGTTGCCCGGCGAGCGCGCCGAGCTGATCTTGCAGCGAGGCCCAGCGTGCTTGATCTGCATCAGCCTGCGCGGCTTGCTGGCGGGTGGCCATATTGTCCAGCGCCGTGAGCGTCGCTTGCGAATCCGAGGCCCAACGCTGCCCCTGGAGTTCCATCGCGCGCTGCGAGGCCGCGCCGGCATCTTCCAGCAGCTGCAGCGCCAGCTCTCGCTGCTGGCGCAGCGCTGCGGATTGCGCCTGCGCGGCTTCTCCATGTTGATGTGCGATGCGCTCGGCCCCCGCCTCGAAGCGGCTGCTGACTGCGCTCAGTTGATCGGTTACTGTGTTTCCGACGCGCTCATGCAGGGCTGCAGCTTCGCGTGCTATTGCCGCCATCGCCGCCGTTGCGGCGGGTTGAATGGCAGCGCCTGCCTCCCGCGCGGCTTGCGCAAGGCTGTTGCGCAAGGTGGCGTCGACATTGCTGGCCAAGGCGGCATAGGCTTTGCTGGTTTCGCCGTGGAATTGGCTGTTCTGCGCAGCAAGTTGTTCAGCAATGCGCTCGGTGAACTGTTGAAGCTGGGCGACCATCTCAAGCTGCTTTGCCTTGTCGCGCTCGATCGCAGCCGAAGCAATAGCTTGCTGCTCGAGCTCCCGCCGATGTGCAGACGTCATAGGGCGCAGCCGCCCCAAAATTGCGCCATCCAGCAGCGCGCCAGCGGCCGCGCGCTCCCTGCGAGCGAGGGCCACCATCAGACCCAACATGGCCGAGCCGGCGACGCCAGCCACGCTGGCACTGAAGGCCAGGCCAAGGCCCTGGATCGGGGCACCCAGCGCTGAACGCAAAGCGGCCAGGTCAGCGGAGGCGCCCAGTGCGCTGGCCGTGCTGCTCAAGGTGATGACCAGGCCAATGAAGGTGCCGAGCATGCCCAGCAGCACCAGCAAGCCTGCAAGCGCCGGCGCCAATGCCAAGCCTGGGAGGCCGACGCGCTGGCCATCCAGACGCATCTGCACAGCGCCGCGCAAAGCTGGGGGCACAGAGGCTATCCAATCGTCGGGCACCTCACTCTCTGTGGCCGCTGCCAAACCTCGGCTGTCGCGGCGAAAGGTCGCCAGCTCCCACGCGCCGATGGCAAAGAAAACAGCAATCAGCCCCGCCATGGCCATTGCGACGGGGTGGTTCCTTGAGGCGGCCAAGCCGGCGCCGGCTATGCCGGCCAGACCGGCAGCCATGGCGATGGGGTAGAGGGCGTTGAGAGATCGGTTCATGGGGGAATGTGGGTGCTCAAGGCCTCAATGAGGCCCAGCACGGGTTGAAGTTTTTGGTCCAGCTCGGCCCGCAGCAATCGCTGCAGGTCTGAGCAGAGGCGGGCGCGCCAGCGCAGCGGATCGACGGCGTAGTGCTTGCGTGCTCGCGTCTCCAGCAAGGCGGAAAGCCCAGCCATGGCGCGCAATTGGGGCGACGCCATCGCGCGCTCGATGTAGTCGTCCAACTGAGCCAGCCTTGCGAGTTCGTCGGAGGCGCGCGCAAGGCTGGCTCGCAGACGCATTCGGAACGCGGAGGTGCGACTTTCGATCACGCGCTGCTGCTGAGTGAAATGCTGCAAATAGGGAACAAGCAGCTCCGTGAGCGATGCGCCATCGGATATGGATTCGGACTCGCATGCCAGCTCGGTGTGATTGAAGCTTGACGCCAATTCGGCCTGGAGCCGCTCCAGCTCGGTGCTCGCCCAATATGTGGACTCGGTTCGAGCAGCCTCAGATGCAGCTCTCCCAGGGGGCGTGGCCAAAACTTGGGAGATTTCGATGGCATCCGCCCACCCGAACCAGGCCCCCAGCCGTGCAGCAGCCGGCGTCGGGGAGCCTGGCGCCATGCTCCATTGCCGCAGCAAGCGAGACAGCGACTCGGGCGGGAATGGCGGGGATGGCGAGAAAGGCGGTATGGGCTTGGAAATAGGTTGCATTCGGTGAAGCCGACGCCTGCGCTCATGCAGCTGAAAATAGGGGATTTTAGAGAAGGACCGCCGCACCTTGCACGAGTGCACGGCCAGGCGTACGCGGATTCAACTACAAGCGCCCTGGACGAACGGTGCGTTCAAAGCGGTTCGCTCAGTGAAAGACCCGGCTCGTGGGCGGTATGGAATG
This sequence comes from Roseateles oligotrophus, assembly GCF_025717515.1. Lineage (GTDB taxonomy): Bacteria > Pseudomonadota > Gammaproteobacteria > Burkholderiales > Burkholderiaceae_C > Paucibacter_A > Paucibacter_A oligotrophus. Next base: position 520,429 of record NZ_JAJIRN010000003.1, on the reverse strand, counting down.
CTTTCCATACCGGCCAGTTCCCGTCATTCAGATATGCAGAGCAGGCGGCAACAAGGCGCCCATTGAGGGCACCCAAAGTGCCGACCTCTACCTCAACGATGCAGCGGCTGTTGTCATTGGCAGTCGAGAGGCCGATCGCGATCCCAGCCTGAACGCGCATCCGGGGCAGCCCCCGTGACAGAGACGGGGCGGAGGGGTCTTGAGGCGCCCGCTGGCTGCTGCACCATATCCCTCAGGCGGCCTGCAGGCTGCGGCGCCGATCACTGCGCCGGCTCCAGCCCAGCAGAGCGAGGAAGAGCAGCATGGCCGGCACGGTCATGGCTATCTCGGTCAGCAAGGTGGCCTGGCTGCCGTACTTGCTGAAGATGTAGCCGTACACCGCAGTCGACCAGCCGATCGGCGTGTTGGACAGCGAGGCCATCAGGTTGTACTTGGTGGCAGCGGCGCCCTTGCCGATGGCCTCCAGCGTGACGGCCGAGAAGGCGGCGTAGCACAGGCCGTTGGCGAAGGCGTAGAGGCTGGTCCAGACGATGAACTGGGTCTCGGTCTGTGGTGCCAGCGCCATCGCCACACTGATGCCGGCGGTGCCCAGGCCCAGCAGGCAATAGGCCAGCTGGCGGTTCATGCGGTCGCACAGATAGCCGCCGAGCAGGCAGCCGGCAGCCGAAAGCAGGCCGCTCATGGTGCCGGTGACCAGGGCCACGGTATCGGCGCTGGCGCCCCATTTATCGGCGAAGATTGAATACATATTGCTCATCGCGCCGGTGCCCATCGGCAGAAACACCACCAGCATGGCCAAGGCGCCACGGCGCGAACGCACCACGCTCCAGAGGTCGCGCCCGGTCTCGCGCAGGCGCTCCCGCACGCTGCCGACGATGGCCTGCGAGAGATCCTCGCGCAACCAGAAGATGGGCAGGCAGCACAAGGTGCAGACCAAGGCCAGCACGGCCGTACCGGCGGGTACGCTCAGGCCGCCGGAATGGATCAGCCACAAGGCCAGGCCACCACCCAGGCCGTTGCCGCCCAGATTGCCGGCCTGGAACCAGCCGGCCACGCGGCCCTTGGCATGCTCGGGCGTTTGGTGGGCCATCAGACAGTCCACCGCCATGCCTACCACGGTGGAGGCGGCGCTGAGGGTCACCACCAGCGCGATGATGCGCGGCATGGCCTCGCTGCTCAACGGTTGCAGGCCCAGCGCCAGCATGCTGAGCAAGAGGCAGACCATGCCGATTGCAAACCAGCGCTTGCGCGTCAGCGTCAGGTCGATCACCGGCGCCCACAGGAACTTCCAGGTCTGGGGGATGTAGTGCAAGGCGAGCATGGTGGCAATCAGTTCGGCGCTGACATGGGCCTGCACCAGCAGATAGGCCACGCACACCCCGGTAAAGCCACTGCTCGCCCCGAAGGGCGCGATCAGGAACATGAAATAAGCCGGATGCGGAACTTTCTGCTCGGTGGGCAGCAGATGTACGGATGTGTTCATGGGTGTGGGCGTCCGCTTGGCGCAAACAGCAGGGAGGCGAAACCGGCGACCATATCACCCTCCAAATTCACTCAGTCAGCGTGAATACCCGCAATGGGCACTGATCTGCCTTGCAGTCAGCCCTCCCCCGAAATGCCCTGGTATGCACCAGGCCGAGAGTTCGAACAAGCGGCGCATCGCTGACGTTCAGTTCGCCGACCGTTTTGACCAACGGCGGCCTGCAGGCCATGGTTCCTGTCACTCAGATGCGCAGAGTAAACCGAAGAAGGGCGCCCGAAACGGCGCCAACTTTGAGACAACAGGAGCGTCAAAATCTGGGGCGCACTTGAGATTCAAGACCCCAGTCTTTCGAACAACCGTAGGGGCAGCCGCATGCAGCATCAGCAGAGCCCCGCCCAGCAGTTGTGGTGGCCGCTTGCCTCTCTCGGTGAGACGGTCATCCTCCATTTATGCATGGCCTCGTCCCCAGCGGTTTTTGGCTCAAGAAAGCGCAGAAAATAGTGCATTGAACAATGAGGTCTCTGTGAATCAATTCGCTGCCCATGCCGAACTCATTGCCACATTCCGCAGGGCGGAGGCAGAAGCGGCCCATAAGTTCGCATTAATCAAATCGTTGTCCCAAAAAGGCCCCAAGGCCATTCAGGCGGCCGTAGAAACAGCGGAAAAAGCTGCGAAGCGCAGGGATTCGTATGCCAAGAAGCTGAATGAACTTGGGGTAGATCTCAAAGATTAAGAGCCATCAGCGAGCGCATGGACAAGATCGCGGCGGCCGGTTTAGCGCACACAAGAATTCATCCGTGCCCTGACACATGGTTTGCTGTCAAACACCCCAGGTCGGAGCGCTCAGCGATGTGCGCCCCGACCTCGATCCTCGGCTACATGACCCCAGCTACACGGCTGCGTTGCACCAGATAGTCCAGAAACACGCGCGTACGTTGCGGCAGGAACTTGCGGCTGGGCATGGCCGCATAAACCGTCATTTGGCCGGACACCCAGCCCTTGAGCACATGCACCAGCTCGCCGCGCATCAGGTGCGGCGCCACCAGGGCCAGCGCGACCGAGATGATGCCTGCGCCGTCCAGTGCGGCGCGCAGCAAGGTGTCGCTATGGTTGACCCACAGCATGGGCTGCACGGCCACCTCCACGGCCGTGCTTTCATCGCCCTGCCGCCACAGGCGCCAGGTGCGTGAACGCTCTTCGGCAAAGCGCAGTCGCATGCTCTCGTGCGCCATCAGTTCCTGCGGCACCAGGGGGCTGCCCCTTTGCTGCAAGTACGCCGGCGAGGCTACGAAGATGGCCTCCGACTCCATCACCTTGCGTGCAATCACATGGGCATCAAACGGCACGTGGGTGGCCAGCAAGGTGATGTCGTAGTCCTCGACGGGTGGGTTGGGGCTGCCGTCCACCAGCAGATCCACGGCGATCTTGGGGTAGAGCTGCCGAAAGCCCGGCATCAGGGGTGCCACGATATGACTGGCCAGAGTCGGTGCTGCGTGCACGCGCAACACGCCCTCCAGTTGCTGCGTTTGCAGGCTCGCCGCGGTGTCGGCCTCGTCGATGTCTTGCAAGATGTGGCGGACGCGACTCAAGTAGACCTGACCGGCTTCGGTCAACGCAAGGCGCCGAGTGCTGCGCTGCAGCAGCCTTGTTCCCAGGTGGGTCTCCAGATCGGCCACCAGCCTTGTGACCACGGATGCCGACAGATCCAGCAGTCGCGCTGCGGCCGCAAAACCACCTTCGTCAACCACACGCTGAAACACCCGCATCGACAGCAACCGATCCATGACGCGCCTTTTTCTTGTGTCATCGCAAGGTCTGATTGTTGCAGTTTCAGCAACGATGCATGTCTGCGCAGGCTATTTTTCTTCGTTGGTGGAAATTTTAAAGTTCAGTCCATCGAAGCGGCGCAGAACACAGACGTTGTCGAGTGCCTAGCAGCTTCATCTACCACCTGTTGAAGAAGGATCCCATCATGAACCGCAGTTTCCTCAGCGCCATCGCACTTGCCCTAGCCTCCCTCACCACTGGCGCCGTGTTTGCGGCTGACGACTTGGCCGAGAACAACAGCCCCCGTACCCGCGAGCAAGTGCGCGCCGAACTGGCCGAAGCCATCCGCACCGGCGACATCGTCGGCAACGGCTTGACCGGTCAGAAGCTCAACGAGCTGTACCCCAACCGCTACCCGAAGCAGCCTATCGCTCAAGCCAAGACACGCGAGCAGGTGCGGGCCGAACTTGACGACGCGATCCGCAGCGGCGACGTGGTCGGCAACGGCGTGTCGGGTCAGAAGCTCAAGGAACAGTTCCCTGACCGATATTCGAACCAAGCTATCGCGCAAGGCAAGGCGCGTTAAGACGAGCCAGGTGCAGAGCAGCGCAAGACCGAGCGCAATATCGACTGCAAATCAAGTCATCAAGCAAGGAAGAGCAGACGGACTTGGTGTCCTTGACCAGTTCGTCGGCCCGCCCCATACATCCGCCACTCGGCGGTTGCCTGGCGCGCAACTGTTCCCATTGAAGCCACATCTGTTGACGCTCGTCAAGGCATGCGGGTAGGGAGAGAATCACGGTCTGGACTGCCCCTGGCCGACTAGACCGCCAGTCCCTCTCTACACTTGCTGCCATCAGACCATTCATGACCGACGCTCAATACAAGACCTTGCCGCAGTGGCCCAACGTCTATCCCGCCAGCGGAGCCAGCGCCACCCTGAAAGTCCTCAACGAGGATTTCAGCGTGACCGAACTGCCGCTGCAGCCACCCTCCGGTGCGGGCGAACATATCTGGCTGGACATCGAAAAGAACGGCGCCAACACCGCCTTCGTCGCCCAGCAACTGGCCGCGGCAGCCGGCGTGCAGGAATGGGATGTAGGCTATGCCGGCCTCAAGGACCGCTACGCCATCACCCGCCAGTGGTTCAGCATCTATTTACCCAAAGGCGAGACGCCCGACCTGACCCAGCTTCAGCACCCGGAATTCAAGGTACTGAGTCAGACTCGCCACGTGAAAAAGCTGCGCCCCGGTGATCTGCAGGGCAACCGATTCCGCATCGTGCTACGCGGCGTGACCGGCGACCCCGATGCCATCGCCGCCATTGAGGCCAACCTGAAGGCCGTGGCGTCACAGGGCGCGCCCAACTACTTCGGCGCCCAGCGTTTCGGCCATGACGGCGGCAACGTGGAACAGGGCCGGGCCATGCTGGCGCGCGAAATCCGCGTGCGCCACCCGAAGAAGAAGGGCATCTACCTGTCGGCGGTGCGCTCCTTCGTCTTCAATGAAGTGCTGGCGCTGCGAATTCAGCAGGGCCTCTGGGGCAAGACCCTGCCCGGTGACGTGATGGACGAGGCGGGCCGGCCCACCGGGCCGCTCTGGGGACGGGGCCGCGTGATCACCACCGAGCAAGCGCAGGCCCTGGAAATGGGTGTGGCCGAACGTCACGCGATCTTGTGCGACGGCATGGAACACGCCGGTCTGGATCAGGCGCGCCGTTCCCTGGTGGCGAGCCCGGTGGACATGTCATGGGAATGGCCGCAAGCCGATCAACTGGTGCTCAGCTTCTCTTTGCCCGCCGGGAATTACGCCACTTCCGTTCTGAACGAAATCCTCCGCACCACGGAGCCTGACCGGCACACAGAGAACGAGTCTGCGGCTGTCGAATGACGCGCTCCTCCCCTCGAGTTAAAAGGTGCAGGCATTCACGCCGCGTTGACGTTCAGACCGACGGTCCGGCGCCTGGATGGCTGTTTCGCCCTCGACAGCGGTCATCGCAGCCACCGCGTCGTCCAGTGAGCCGCTGACAGCTCTGTTTTCCGGAGCGTGAACCTGGCGCCAGGCACGGTGTCGGCCGGCAAACGAACCGGATTCTCCTTCGCCGGTTAGCGCGCGGAAGCGCGGACAGACGCCAGGACCGGCAGCAGCCTGTCGCGCCAAATACGGTAGCCGGCTTCGCTCGGGTGCAGACCATCAACAAAGAGCTGCGCGTCCTGCTTTCCTTGGGCGTCGACGAAGGCCGGATACAGATCGAGCCAGGTGGTGAAGCCCGCAAACTCCGGGCTCTTCGCCAGCGCTGCCAGCCGCGCGTTCACGGGCCTCACGACCGTATCGTCCCTGGCGGGCTCCGACGTGGGCAGGATCGATTGCAGCAAGAGCTTCGTGCCAGGCTTGCGCGCGTGCAGCGACCGCATCACCGCCAGCACGCCGTCGAACACGCTGTCGGCGACCGGCGACTCGGGCGCATAGGAGTTGTTGATGCCCACCATCAGCACGAAGAACTCGGGCGCCAACTCGGCGGCGTCCAGTTGGCCAAGCCCACCCTGCGCCTTTGGCAAGATTCGGAACAGCAGGTGCTCGGAGCGGTCGCCCGAGATACCGATATTCAGCGCAAGGTTTTGCGGTCGCGCGCCGCCGAAGGATTCATCCCAGATGCGGCGACCGTGCATACGCCCCGGAATCCACGGGTCGTCGCCGAGGAGCCAGAAATCGGTGATGGAGTCACCTACAAACACGAGCTTCACGGCGCGCAGGCTCGCGGTGTCAGCGGTTTGAGCCGCGATGGCGGCCTGGCGCTGCTGCCAATACTCGACACGGGCCGTAGGCTTTGTCGAGGCGAAGTCGCGCGCGATGGCTGCGCCAGGCAGCGCCTGGCTCGCGAGTACGGCGACCGCCACAGCGAGAACGCTGCGAATCAAGGTTATGTTCATTGCCTGCCTCCATCAATAAAGCCGAGTTGCTTCGCACCACTGCACTCCAGGCTCGGCGCAAAAGCGTGCAAGAGACGGCGCGAAAAAATATTCCACATCGCCTCATTGACCGTGCCGAGCGGGCAAGTTGAGCAGCGCCCAGCTCGGTCAAACAGGGCCTGCGAGCCGGCGTCAGGAGCACCTCTCCTTGGATTCCCATGGGCGAGCTGTCTTCCCCTCGTTGCACAGGCTTCATGCCGATGATCATAGTTTCGCGGCGGCGCGCGAGCCGAAAGGCAGCGTCGCACTAGATCGCGGTTTGCTCCGCCGTCATGCTCGGTTCAACTCAAGCGGCGTATTCGCTTGAGGCTCCAGAGCGAACCCGCTGCCATGAAGCCTGCTCAAGCAAGCGGCGAGCAGCCGGCCAAGGTCGCATGGCCGCTTCGCTGGCTATCATTGGCGGAGGGTGATTGCAAAAAAGGAGCCCATAAGGATGCGACACTGCCGGCGCATCCGCTTGCGCAGTCGCGCGCCCCTTTAGCTTTCCCATGCCCCACGCCGTCTCCCTTTTGCGCGCCGCCCGTTTGGCCCGCAGCAGCAAACCTTTTCTCGCCCGTGGCGGCTTCAAACGCGATCGTTGCGAAGGCTGTCGCTTGGCCTTGACCCACTGCATGTGCAGCCTGCGCCCCTCGGTGCCGACGCGCGCGGGCGTCTGCCTCTTGATGGCCGATGTCGAACCGCTCAAGCCCAGCAACACCGGCTGGTTGATTGCCGATATGGTGGCCGACACCTTTGCCTTCGGCTGGGCCCGCACCGAGACCGACCCGGCGCTGCTGGAACTTTTGAAAGACCCGCAGTGGCAGGCTTACGTGGTGTTCCCGGGCGAGTTCGTCGCGCCCGAGCGGGTGGTGCGCAGCGTGCCCTTGTGGGACGCTGGTGAAACGCAGACCGCCAAGCGCCCGCTCTTCATCTTGCTGGACGGCACCTGGAGCGAGGCGCGCAAGATGTTCCGCAAAAGCCCTTATCTGGACCAACTGCCGGTGCTCAGCCTGGAGCTGGCGCAGATCTCGCAATACAAGCTGCGCCGCTCGCGCCGCGATGACCATTTCTGCACCAGCGAGGTCGCCTCGCTGTGCCTGAGCCTGGCCGGCGAAGAACTGGCCGCGCAAACGCTGGAGACTTATCTGGACGTCTTCACCCACCATTATTTGCAGGCCAAAAACCAATGGCCGATCGCCTGGGACAGCGCCGCGCATCAGCGCTTGGGCGAGCTGGCAGGGCAGCGCACCAAGGCTTGAACAGCATTGTTCGCTCAGCGCCCAATGGCCGCTGATTCCAACCGCGCGAGTACCTAGTCTCGGGACTTTCACGCAGTAACGACCAGCCCAAGTTCGGCTACGCTTGGCGCCGCCCCAGACCCACCCCTCCTTCATTCTTTCTTCAACACCGGACAATCCTCAGCCCGCTCCCATGTCCACACTCGTCGCTCCCCAACTCAGTCGCCATCTGGTCGACAACCCCAACCTCGGCGCTTGGCTGGAGGAATGCGCCGAGGTGTCCTTGGTGCTGGCGATTGCACCGGCCGGCTTCGGCAAGACGACCGCCATGCTGTGCCTGCATGAGCGCCTGCGGGCCAAGGGTTTTGCGACCGCCTGGTTGCAGCTGAGCGCCGATGACAACCATGTCGAGCGGCTTTGTGCCTTGCTGCAAACCGCCCTCCCCAGCAACAGCCATGCGGATGACCGGCGGGGAGAGCCCGCACCGAATTTGATGGACGCCCGCTACACCGGCTCGCGCCTGGGCCAGGACATGCTGGACGCCGTTGCCGCCATCCAGCAGCCGACCGCGATTTTTCTGGACGACTTTGATCATCTGCGCGAGGCCCGCGCGGTCGACCTGATGCAGCGCCTGATCGAGCGGCTGCCGCCGCATTGCAAGCTCTTCATCACCGCCCGCAACGCACCGCTGCTGCGTTTGTACAAGCTCAAGGCGCAGGGCCGGCTCTTGCAGATCGGCATGGCGGAGCTGAGTTTTGACTTCGAGCAGGCCGAGCTATTCCTGAACCAACGCCATCAATTGCAGCTCGACGCGGCCAGCGTGCGCCGACTCTTGCACGCGACCGAGGGCTGGCCGGCCGGCCTGCAACTGGCCGCGCTGGCGCTCAAGGGGCGCGGCGACAAACCCGGTTTCATCGAGAACTTCTGCGAGCAGACCGCCGACATTGGCCGTTATCTGTATGAAGAGGTGTTCTGGGATCAGTCCGAAGAGATCAAGAACTTTTTGCTGCGCACCAGCTTCGTCAAGCAATTGGGCCCCGGCATCTGCAATGCAGTCGGCCAAATCGCCAATGCGGCCACGCTCTTGCGCCAGTTGGAGGCGCAGAGCCTGTTCGTGCTGCGCATGGGCGCGGCCGGCACCGAGTTCCGCTACCACCCGCTGTTTGCCGAATTTCTACAACGCAAGCTGCGCGAAGACTATCCCGATTGGCTGGCCGATCTGCATCAGCGCGCGGCCGACTGGTTCTTGCAAGCGGGCGACCCCGATGCGGCGATCGAACATGCGTTGAGCGCCGGCAACCATGAGCAAGCCTGCGCCATCTTGGTCAACCATATCTGGCAGGCGCTGGCGCGCGGCCATATCAGCAGTTGCCGGCATTGGCTGGGGCAAATGCCCGAGCCCGACCTCAAGCGCCACCCGACCTTGCGCGTGGCGCTGTGCTGGATCCATATCTTCAGCTATCAGTACAGCCTGGCCGGGCAGCTGGCCGAGCAGCTCAAGCAAGAGCCCAGCGTGCAAAGCATGGCCGAGTACCGGATGCTGGGGCCTTTGTCCCTGGTCTTGATGGACCGGCTGGCCGAGTGCGAGCTGGCGCTCAAACAATATCAAGACCTGACCCTGAGCGGCCTGAGCGAAGCGACCTTCCGCAGCATTCATGCCTATGTCGACCTCTGTTCACACCGCTTTGATGCGGCCTTGGAGAGCTCGGACCGTGGCTTGACGCTGTTCAAACGCATTGGCAGTGTCTACGGCACCACCTTCAGTTACGGCATCAGCACCTACACCTTGCTGGCCCAGGGCCGCGCGCTGGAAGTGGTGGCAAGGCTGGAGCCGGCTCTGGCCGAGCTGAGCCGCATCAGCGGCCGCCACAGCGCCAGCAGCGCTTACGTAGGCGTTTACCTGGCCGGTGCGCTGTACGAGCTGGGCGAGTTCGAACGGGCCGAGAGCCTGGCGCGCGAATACCTGGACCTGTCGGGCGAGCTGGTGTTTCTGGACGCCATCGTGATCACGCACCGGATCTTGTCGCGCGCGCTCTGCCGGGCCGGCCAATATGCGGAAGCCGCAGCGTTGATCCATGCCGGCATCGAGCTGGGTCGCTCGCTGGGGCTGGCGCGCATCGTGGCGCCGATGCGGCTGGAGCAGCAATACCAGGTGCTGCATCAATTCGATCATGGCCACCCGATGGCGCCGGAGCGGCTGAGCCTGTTGCCCGCGGCCTGGGATTTTGCCGCCGACCGCATGACGCCGATCAATGATGTGGAGGACCAGGCCTTGGCCGGCCTGCGCCTGGGCCTGCGCGAAGGCCGCGCTGAACAGGTGCTGGAGGCTTGTTCGGTCAAACGCGTGAAGGCCAAAAACCTGGGTCGACGCCGTCGCCAACTCAAGTTAGGCCTGCTTCAAGCGCAGGCCTTGCAGCGGCTTGGCCGCGAAAGCGAAGCGCTGCGCCTGCTCAGCGAACTGCTCTTGAGCGAGGCCGAGCTGGGCCTGCGCGCCAGCTATCTGGAGGAAGGCCCGCAGCTGATCGCGATGCTGGAGGCGCTGCGCAGCGGCGCCACGCCGCGCCTGCTGGCCGTGTTGGCCCATGTGCTGGGGCCAGCTCATGAGCAGCCGCCGGCGCAGCTTGATGCCGAGCCCACGGTGCCGGCAGCCTTGCTCGCCAGCGCCGCGCCGGTCAACCGCAGCGAATGCGGGCTGTCACCGCGCGAGCTGCAGATCCTGCAATGCTTGTCGGCGGGCATGCCGAACAAGCAGATCGCCAACAGCTTGCAAATCTCCGAGCCGACGGTGAAGTTCCATCTGCGCAATGTCAACCACAAGCTGGATGCGCGCAACCGCACGCATGCGGTGTTCATCGCACGCGAGCGCGGCTGGGTCAGCTGAGCGCCGCCGCCACTTCCGCAAACAGCGGCCGCGCCCCCGGCTCAGCACTCACGCAAGCCGCTTGCAGTTGCTGCAAGGCGGGCGGTGCATCCGGGCAGCGGCTCAGCCATTCTTCCAGCAGATGCCCGAAGGCCAGCACTTCGAGCCGCTCGAACGCCTGCCGCGCGGGCACGCCTAGATGGTCGGGTAGCAGGCTGGCGGCGCCGAAGTCACCCAGATGGACCTCACCCCGGCCGTTCCACAGCAGGTTGTGGGCATAGAGGTCGCCATGCGAGATGCCTTGGCGGTGCAAGTGGCTTGCGGCATCGACGACGCCGCGCGCCATGCGCTGCAAGACCTCGGCGCCCATCTGCGTCGCGGCCGGGTAGACATCGCGGGTGCAGGAACTCAGGCTGGGCGGGCCGGCCAGCGTGCTGAACTCGCCCCCAATGCGCGGCATCACCAGGCCCTCGGCACCCTGTGGATGAGCGACCAGGCGGGCGCTGGCCGAGATCAGATGCGGATGCAGGCCGGCCGCCAGACTGGCCGCCCATTCGCTGTGCGGCCAACCATCACTGGTGACCTCGCCCTTGAAGACCTTGACGGCCAGCCCGCGTTGATCTGCCGGACCGCTAGGCCAATGCGCAGCATGGATCACGCCGGACGCGCCCTGCCCCAGCAGCTCGCCCATCTGCAGCGCCGCCCAATCAAGATCGGGCAGATTTGATTGCTCCAGCACGCGTGACTCGCGCTGCGCACCCCAGGGGTTGCCGCCGACGGCCAGCCAGGCCAGGTGAGGCAGCTCAAGCAGCCAGGGCGGAATCTGCTGGAAGCGATTGGCCGACATGCGCAGCAGGCTTAAGCGCCGGCATTGCGCCATCGAGTCCGGCAACTCGCGCAGGCGATTGCCGGCCAAGGCCAGCTTTTGCAGATGCGGCCGCTCGCCCAGCTCGGCCGGGAGTTCGGTCAATTGGTTGTCGGTCAGGATCAACCAACGCAGCTGGGCCGGCAAGGCGGCGGCGGGCAGCTTCGTCAGCTGATTGGACTTGAAGCCGACCATGCTCAAGGACGCGCAGGCGCCGACCACCACGGGCAATTCGGTGAAGCGGTTCTCCGAACAAAACAGCACCTTGAGCTTGTGCAAACGCGGCAAATCATCGGGCAGGCTGCTGAGCGCATTGCCGGACAGATTGAGCACCTCCAGGCTATCGGCTAGGGCAAAGACTTCGGGCGGCAACTCGGTCAGGCCGCAAGACAGATCGAGTCGGCTGATGCCCGCGAGTTCGCCGGAGCGTAGTTGGGCAAGGGTGTGCATGGGCAATGAGAAATAGGGGTGTCGGGCGCGAGGCGGGAAGCTGGGCATTGTCGCGCCGAAGCCGCAAGTACAAACCCGCAGAACCTGACCCTGCAAAAACGCCCACCTATCCCTTCGGTCAGCTAGCACTATCCCTTGGGATAGCCCCCTACCTAGACGGATGGACGGCGACAAGGCGGGAGCCGCCCCCTAGAGTGCGGGCTCGGTCCACTGAAGCCCCCGTCAACCATGTACAACGCCAGCCAGCTCGCCCCCTTGTTGCGGCGCCAAGATGCGACAGCAGCGGCCGCGCCACGCCCACCGGAGCACAAGCCCGCCGGCGCGGCAGGCCTCACCAACAGCTGGCACAAGGCGATGGCGCAGGCGATGGCCGGGCGCGGCCTGTGTTTGCAAAGCCTGCTCGACCAACAAGGCCTCGACCCTGCCGAGCCCGACCCGAGGGTTTTGTCGGATGCCTATAGCGGCGCCTGGGAGTTGGCCGCCGCACGCACCGGCGATGCCGCGATTGGCCTGAGCGTGCCGGCCCATCCGTTGGTGGCACTGGGCCTGCTGGCGCATCTGGTGCTGGCCGCGCATGACCTGGGCGATGCCCTGCAATACATCTTGCGCTTCTCGGCGCTGTTGTCGCCGGCGGTCTGCATGGAACTGGACCAGGAAGATGGTCAAAGCCGGCTGCGCGTGGACATACTCAAAGGGCTGAGGCCGACACCGCTGCAGCGCTATGACTTCATCGCCAACGTGCTCTTGCAGTCGCTCAACTGGGCCACCGCCCGGCGGGTGCGGCCGCTCAAGGTCTGCTACCCCTTTGCCGCGCCGCTGGAGCTTGAGCGCTGGATTGAGGTCTTCGGCTGCGAGCTCGAATTCAATGCCGAGCATTTCGCTATCGTTTTTGACAGCGCCGATCTGCGCACCGCTATCCCCACCGCCAACGCCAGCGTGGCGGCGCTGTGCGAGCGCAGCGCGAGCCAAGCAATGGTGCAACGCGGCGGCAGCATCCAGGTACGGGTGCGGCAATTGCTGACCCAGGAACTGTCCAAGGGCGACCCCAAGCGCGAGACCATCGCCGCGCAATTGCACATGAGCGAGCGCACGCTGCAGCGCCGCCTGCTGGAGGAAAGCACCAGCTTCAACAAGCTGCTGGACGAGACCCGGCGCGAGCTGGCGGCACGCTATTTGAGCCGCGGCGGCATCTCTCCGACCGAGATGAGCTTTGCGCTGGGCTTTGCCGATCCGAGTAATTTCTACAGAGCGTGCAAGCGCTGGTTCGGGCATTCGCCGAGCCGCCTGCGCAGCGCTGCCTGACCGATGCATAACTTCTCATTGAGACAGCATAGAAACCCTGACAAGGTTTCCACTCCCCACCGAACGGAGGGCATGCAAGGCCAAGAGCATGGCTCGCAAAGTCACTTGTTTTTGCCAACTAATCCGCATCATTCGTTCACGCCGCTGACAACTCGGCGCAGCCAAGGAGCCCACAAGCACCCGCGCTGCAAAGGGCGAAACCTGTGAAAGAGACCACAGGCGGCGCGTGCAAGAGCCTGTTTCGAAAAGTTCCTTTTATTCATTCAATCAATCAACTAGTCAATTCTGGAGATATTCAAATGAACGCATTCAAACTTTCCGCCGTCGCTGCCCTGCTCGCCGCTTCCCTGTCGGCTTCCGCGATGACCGCCATTGACGACGGCGCGCTGGCGCAAGTCAGCGGCCAGGACGGTGTCTCGATCGCCGGTGACCTGAACATCAATATCGGTTCGTTCAAGTACACCGACACCGACACCAACGGCGGTTCGGTCTCCTTCAACAACATCGGCATCAAGGGCATGTTCGTGATGACCCTGGACATCCTGAACAAGAGCGCCTTCGTCAGCAATGTGGCCGACTCCATCGGTGCGCACCTGGGCTACACACAAGCCGACGCCGACATCGGCAAGGCCTTGGCTGCTGGCTTGCCGGTCACACCTACCGCCGGCGGCGCAGCCGTCGCGGGCCAACTGGGCAAGCTGACTTCGGCAACCTTTGACACCTTTGGCGCAGCGACCGGCGCAGCCATCTATGACGCGGCCAGCGACGTCGTGCAGTTCGCCTTCCCCAACGCCAAGATGGACTCCAAGTTGAGCCCAAGCATCACGGTTGCCGGCATCACCCTGGGCAATAGCGTGGGCAACAAGTCCTTCGGCAGCGTGGCCATCAACAACATGGACCTGCAAGGTTCCAAGTTCTGGATCTGGGCACATTGAGCCAAGCTTGATTTGAACCCTTGAGAGCAAGTCTCGGCCCGGCGCCCTTTGCCGGGCCGAATTTTTCTCCGCAGCAAATTGACCTAACACCCCATTCACATGAACCGCTTCCATCTGCCGATGCTGCTCGCATTCGCGCTGCTCTTGCTGAGCAGTGCGGCGCGCGCCATGAGCAGCATGGACGACGCGGATCTGGCCGAGGTGCATGGCCGCGACGGCGTCACGCTGGCGGCCGACCTGGACATCAAGATCGGTTCATTCAGCTACAGCACAAGGAGCGCGGCCAACCCCGATGGCGGCAGCATCTCCTTCAACAACATCACGCTGCGCGGCATGTTCGTGATGACGGTCGACCTGCTGAACTCGGCCAGCTTCGGCACGGCGATGAGCAACTCGATGGCCGCTTACGGCGCCGACGGCGCGGCCGGCATCGGCCGCCTGCTGAGTACCGGCACTTACGACGGCCATAGCGATGTGATTCAGTTCGCGCTGCCCAATGCCGGGCTTGACCACAGACTGAGCCCGAGCCTGAGCGTGGGCTCGGTGACCATGGGCAATAGCAGCGCGGCCTTCGGCAGCTTTGCCTTCACCAATATCGATCTGCAGGGCTCGAAAATATGGATGTGGGCGCGCTGATGATGGCTCGAATAATTGCTTGCTTGAGCGTGCTCCTGCTGGCCTTGTTCAGCGGCAGCGCCGTGCGGGCCGAACAAAGCCAGATGGCACCGCTGCCGGACGCCGAGTTGGCCGGCGTCTGGGGTCAGGCGATGGTCGCCATCAGCAATGTGAGCCTGAACGGCTTGGACTTTTCGCGCATCACGCTGAATGCTGACCTGAAGCTGAGCGCCAATTTCTCCAATCTGCGCCTGGGTGAATACAACTATGCAGCGCGCAATGGCAGCGGCGCCGATATCGACATCACCAGGCTGCAATTTGGCCGCAGCGATTTGATTGACGCGCAGCGCACCGTGGCGCTGAGCAACCCCTATTTCGAACTGGTCTATGCCCAAGCGGGCAACGCCAGTCAGCGCGAGATCGTCGGCATGCGCCTGGGCTTTGAAGGCGTCAGCGGCGCCTTCGGCCTGAGTGCCAAAAACATCAGCGGCTCGCTCGCGATTGCCGATGGCCAAAGCGCCTCCGTGCTCGACTCGCGCCAAGACCCGCTGGGCGGCAAGCGCTGGGACGGCGGCAATTGCGGCGCCGGCGCCTGCCCCTTCAGCCTGGCGCAGATCGGCAGCCTGCAAGCGGGCGACGCGGCCGGGCCGAGCCGCGATCTATTCCTGTCAGTGCTGAGAAGCGCGGTGCAATTCCCGGCGGCGGTGGCCGGCATGGCCGCGCCGGATATCGCCCAAGCGGGCATCTGGATGAACTGGCGCGACAAACTCAGCGCCGGCAATCTGAATGCAGTCCTACCGCCTAACCTGCCGCCTGTCCTGCCACCGCTATTGACCAAACCCGGCGGCGGCTGAAGACCATGCAGCGCCCCAACAGCCTTACATACATCAGAGCCATGCGGGCTCTGTTGGTGCTTGCTGGGCTTGCATTCGTCTCCGTCGCCTCGGCGCTAACGCCGATTTCAGACGAAGATCTGGCCCGCGTCCAAGGTCGCGATGGCTTCGCCTTCAATCTGCGCGGCTTCGCGCTCGAGGGCCCGCTGACCCTGCGGCTGGGCGCGGCGGATGGCTCCGGCCTGAGTTTGTCCAACTTTGCGCTGTCACGCTCGGACGATCTCACCGCCACTTTCTCCGACCCCTATCAGCTGAGCCTGATCAAGGGGCCGGCCGGCATGCCGGACCGCGTGGTCTTGAGCGAGCCGTCGAATCTCAATAGCCGTCTGAGCTGGCAGTTTGCCGCCGACCTGAGCCTGATCGACAAGCGCAACAGCACGGCCCCGGAATTCAAGGCCGGCGCGCTGCTGCTACAAGACCTGCGCAGCTATGGCGGCACGCTGAGCCTGGCGCCCAGCGCCGACCCGAACGAGCAGGGCATTGCCTTCGGCCTGGGCCTGCGCCTGGATGTCGGCGCCCTGTTGCTGCGCCCGCGTGGACGTGCCGACAAGGCCGAGCAATTCAGCCTGAGCGGCATTCACCTGGCGGCGGCAACGGCCGAGGGCCAACTCGGCAGCAGCCTCTGGCGCGTCGCCGATCTGGACCGCCAGCCGCTGCTGCTCAACGCCATCAGCACGCCCGAGACCGGTGGCTTTTTGCATCTGAATTTGGCCTGGCCGAGCCAAGGACAGGCGCCTGCCGGCAGCTTGCTTGTCGACAACATCGCCTTCAAAAGCGAGCTCGGCCCCAATCTCGACCTGGGCAGCAGCCGCATCGGCAGCATGCAGATCCAGTACCTCGATGTGCGGTTGAAGACGGGACCCTGAGCCATGCAACGCTGTCGCACCATTGCCCTCGCCCTCGCTCTGCTGGCCGCTTGCCTGCTGCCGCAGCTGGTTCAGGCCGCCAACGCCTTGTCCGACGAGGAGCTGGGCGGCGTGACGGGGCGCGGCGGGATTGTCTTGAACGCGCACCTGGAACTCAACACCGGCGCGAGTTCCGAGAACCGCGTCAGCCTCGGCTTCCAGGTCGGCGGCAACAAAAGCTATTTGCTGCTGCACAAGCTCAGCGGCACGCTGGACTTACTCGGTCTGACGGTGCAGGCCGTGAGCGGGCCGGCCGAGGTCGGCGACGTGATTCAGCTGACGCTGCCGACCTTTCTGGGCTTCAAGGATTTTGGCGTCAAGGCCATCGGCGTGCAGAGCGATCCGCTGGCGCCGATAGCGGCCAGCCTGGGCCAGATTCAGCTCAACGGCAGCGTGCAGATGCAGGGTCAGGTCTTGCTCTGGGCCAAGTAAATATGAAGATTCGGAGCGTTGAATTATGTGGATGATCTTGCTCGGCGCGGTCGCGGCCTTGATTGGCGGTGCGACGGTGAATACCCAGCATCCGTTTCAGGACATGCCGGAGAACCAGTACGAGCTGCCGCTGGGGCAGGTCGGCGGCGGCGTGGCACCGCTGTCGGTGCGCATGGAACCGCTGTCGGAAATCAAGTTCCGCAACATCGTCCACCAGGCCTATGACTACAGCTGCGGCTCGGCCGCGCTGGTGACCGTCATCAACAACTACCTCGGCATCCGAGTCAACGAGCAGCAGGCGATGGAGGGCATGCTGGCCTTCGGCGAGCGCGACAAGATCATCGAACGGCGCGGCTTCTCGCTCTTGGACATGAAGCGCTATGTGGTCAGCCTGGGCGCCGAGGGTGCGGGCTTTCGCGCCTCGATGAAGGATCTGGCCGAGCTGACGCAGCCGGCTATTCTGCCGATCGACTATGCCGGTTTCAAACATTTTGTGGTGTTTCGCGGCATCCGCGACGGCCGGGTTTTTTTGGCCGACCCGGCGATGGGTCACATCGTCTTCTCGACCCAGGAGTTCGAGGAACTCTGGGACCGTAACACGCTATTCCTGCTGACACCGGGCAAAAGCCAGGGCCAGAAAACCCTTTCCCTGCTGGCGATTGGCGACGAAGAACTGGGCGTCATCGATGACGACCTGGTGCGCCGCCACGCCAACCTTCCCCTGCCGGACAACAGCGAAGCCTTGCGCAACGCCGTCCAAGCCAACTTTGGCATTTTCAATCTCCGACGCTGACCATGAAATCCCTGCAGATCCTCCTCTCCACCGCCCTGCTGATAGCCGCTTCCGCCCAAGCCCAAAGTACCGTTAAGGCTGCCGCCGACCCCAGCAAAGACGCCGCCCGCGAGGCCTTGGCCAAACAAGACAGCGACAGCGACCAAACCGCCATCCTCAAGGCCGCGCTGAGCGCGCAAGACAAGCAATATTCACTGATCCGCAAGGGCAAGATGGCCCTGACCTACGATTTCGGCTACGCCTATATCGGCACGCAACAGATCAACGCCAAGTTCGCCGATTCGACGCTGACGCTGTTCAACATCCAGAACACCCGCTCGCACAGCGTCACCAACAGCTTCTCGGCCGACTATGGCCTGCGCGACAACATGACGGCCAATGTCGTCGTACCCCTGGTCAGCAAATTCTCCGAATCGGAGACCTACTCCGGCATGAGCAATGGCTTTGGCGATATCGGCCTGGGCCTGCGCTGGCAGCCGATGTCGCTGAGCCGCGACATGCCCTCCTTCACCACCTCCACATCGCTGCGCCTGCCGACCGGACGCAGCCCCTTCAAGGTGACGGCCGGCCAGGGCCTGAGCACCGGCTCGGGCTTCACCGCGCTGACCCTGGGCGCCAACACGTCCAAGGTGATGGACCCGGTGGCCTTGTTCGGCTCGATCTCGTTGACGCTGGGTGCACCGGTGCGCCATCTGAGCCAAAAGTTGAACGACAACGCCACGCTGACCGGTGTCAATCCGGGTGCCAGCTTCGGTTTCGGCATGGGTTTTGCCTATGCGCTGTCCTACAAGGTCTCGACCACGGTGTCCTTCCAGGAAACCATCTCGGCTAAGACCAAGTTGATCCTGGCCGATGGCAAGACCAGCCAGACCTCCACCCAGACCTCGGGGCTCTTGAGCTTTGGCCTCGGCGTGCGCGCCACGCCGCAGACCACCGTCAATGTGTCGGTCGGCGTCGGCCTGGGGCCGGATGCGCCGGCCTTCACGCTGGGTTGCAATATCCCGCTGAACTTCTGAGCCGATCATGATTAGCGTTAGGGTGGGCCTTTGTCGGCCCAGCAAACTGTTCGCGCTCGTCTTGGGCTTGCTGCTCGCCAAGCCGGGCCTGGCCGCCTTGACCGACAACCTCGGCGCCAGCGTCGTTGCGATGTCGCTGGGCAATGCGGTGGTGGCCGATCCGCCGGGCATTGATTCCATTCACTTCAACCCGGCCGGCCTGACGCGGATAAAGCAGGACCGCAAGCAAGATGCCGTCTTCGGCGCCAGCATCAAGCCCTATGCCAGCTTTCATCAGCCGGAAGGCTTTGACATCGGCGGTTTCAAGGAAGACCCGCTCAACAACACGCGCACCGGCGACAACGTTCGCAGCTCGATCTTCATTCCGATCTATGGCCCCATCAAGCCACCGATGCCCACGGCGATCGGCGCCGGCCTGGGCATGGCTTTTCACGCGGCCGACTCCAAATGGACCTTCGGCACCGCCTCCTATGTGCCGATGGCGGTGGGCATTGACCGTACCAAGGACCCCAATGACCCGGCCCGCTTTGACGGCCGCAAGGTGGTGATTCAGCGCCTGGTCTATCTATCACCCACGGCGGCCTACAAGTTCAGCGACACCCTGAGCTTCGGCCTGGGCGTGCCGATCGCGCATCAGGGCTTTGCGCTGAATACCGATATGCGCATGCCTAACGAGTTACTCGGCACCATTGGAAAGCTGCAAGATGCCTGGTGCGGCGACAACGGCAACCCGCTCGACGCCTTGGCCTTTGGCCTGTGCGGCGGCGGCAAGGAGGGCCGCGTGCGCCCCTTCGGCAAGGCCGGCAATATGGACTTCGAGCTGACCGCGCCGGTCGACCCGACGCTCAATATCGGCATGCTCTGGGAGCCCAAGGATTGGTTCGCTTTTGGCGCCAGCTATCAGTTCGGTTCCAACACCGCGATGACGGGGCGCTTCAGCTTCAGCGCCGAGCCGATGCTGCGCAAATTCGTCGAAGGCATGTATGCCAGCCTGCAAGGCCCCATCATGGCCGCCACCTTCGGCATGCCGACCTCCATCCCCGAGGTGCAAAGCGGCAATGTGACGCTGGTGCTGCCCTTCCCCGAGCATGCGCAGATCGGCATCAAGATCAAGCCGCTGTCCTTTTTGCAATTCAATATCGACGCCAACTGGACCAACTGGAAGCGCTGGGACAAGATGACCTTCCAGTTCGACCAGCAAATCGCGCTGCTGCAAATGGCGCGCCTGTTCGGCCAGGCCGACGCCAGCAGGCTGATCATTCCGCGCGGCTACAAAAGCCCGGTTCATTTTGGCTATGGCATGGACCTGAGCGTTGGCCAAAGCATCCATGTGCGCGCCGGCTACGAGCCGCGCAAAAGCTCGGTGCCGCGCTCGGCGATGGACCTGATCGCGCCTATGCCCGACCTGGTCGTCCAAAGCCTGGGCTTGGGCTACACCACCAAGGGCGGCACTCGTTTCGACGTCACCGCCAGCTATGCGCATGGCAAGTTCGACCTGCCGGCCAACACCAGTTGCAACCTCAATTGCAATAACTTTTTCAACGTGATCTACAACCCCTATGCCGGCTTGGACATCAACGGCGGCATCCGCATCCGCTATGCGGGCGTGGCCATGTCGCATGATTTTTAAGCAGCTCTTGCCTCTTGATTCCCAATGAAAACTCTCTACAAGATTACTCGCCTCGCAGCCCTCATCTTGAGCGCCAGCCTGCTGTGCGGCGCTGCCCAAGCACAAGCCGCCGACGCCCGCCAAGCGCTGGTCGACAAGCTATTGACGCTTTGGCATGTCGACGATGTGGCGGTGGTGATGGTGCAGCGGCCAGCCGCCAGCGCGATGGAGCAAGCCCGCATCGCGCTGCAGGGCCGCGTCAGCGCCGAGAAGCGCGACCGCACGCTCAAGGACATCAGCAGCGATGTGCAGACCTATGTCGATGAGGCCACGCCCTTGGCGCGCCAGAGCGCGCAGCGCCTGCTCAAGCCAACGCTGAGCCCCTTGCTGCTGCAGCAATTCAACGACGAGGAGTTGCGCCAGATCATTGCGCTGCTGGAGTCGCCGGTGAAGAAGAAGTTCGAGAAGCTGGCGCCGGAACTTGAGCGCACGCTGGGCGAAAAGGTTGCCGAAGACAGCGGCGCTGCGATCAACCCCAAACTGCAAACGATGACGCAGGCGGTCGGTCTGAAGTTGCGCGCTGCATCCATCGCGCCTTGAATCGGCGCATAGACAAGTGTCTACTACAAAGGACACTTGTTATATGATGCGCCGATGGACTCCAAAAAAGAGCAGTTGCTGGGTCTGATTCAGCACAACCCCTTCATCAGCCAGCAAGATCTGGCCGAGCAGCTCGGCCTGTCACGCTCGGCCATCGCCGGCCATGTCGCGGCGCTGACGCGCGAGCGGCGCATCCTCGGCCGCGCCTATGTCTTGCCGCAGCGCCGACCTATCGTCTGCCTAGGCGGCAGCAATATCGACCGCAAGCTGCGCGGCCTGGCCGCCCTGCAAATGAGCAACTCCAACCCGGCAGTCTCAAGCGAAAGCCCCGGCGGCGTGGCGCGCAATGTAGCCGAAAACCTGGCCCGCCTGGGCCTGCCCGTGCATCTGCTGAGCGCCTTTGGTGAGGACGCAGCCGGGCGCTCACTGTTGGCGCAGGCCAAGCAGCTGGGTGTGGACAGCAGCGCCAGCCTGATCGCCGCCGACGCCCCGACGGGCAGCTACACCGCGGTGCTCAACCCGGACGGCAGCCTGGCCTTGGGTCTGGCGCAGATGGACTTGTGCGAGCGCATGACGCCGGACTTTTTGCGTCAATGCGCGGCGCAGCGCGCGCAGGCCGGCCTGCTGCTGATCGACCTCAACCTGCCCGCCGACAGCATTCAACAACTGCTGCTGGAGGCGCAAGCCGAGGGCAGCGCGCCCTTGGTCGCGGTGGCGGTGTCAGCGCCGAAGATGGCCCGCCTGCCCACCGATCTGCACGGCTTGAGCCTGCTGATGCTGAACCGCGATGAGCTCTCGGCCTGCGCCGGCATGCCCATCGAGAACGATGCCGACCTGGCTCTGGCTCACCAGCGCCTCAGCGCGCGTGGTCTGCAGCGCTTGATCGTCACGCAGGGCGCAGATGCGCTTTGCTTTGGCGCGGTCGGCGAGGCGCTGAAGTCCCTCAAACCCAAGCGCGCCAAGGTGGTCGACGTGACCGGCGCCGGTGACGCGTTTGCCGCCGGAGTCTGCGCGGGCTTGAGCCAAGCGCCCGATGACTTGGCTGCCGCATGCCGACTGGGTATGAGCTTGGCCCGACTGACCTTGCAATCCGAACACACCGTCTCGCCCGAACTCAGCCCTGCGCTGCTATCCCCATGAAGAACGCCTCCGAATTCCTGAGTTTCTCCGCCGAAGTGGCCGCCGCGCGTGCCGCCGGCCTGCCCATCGTGGCGCTGGAAAGCACCATCATTTCGCACGGCATGCCTTACCCGCAGAATGTGCAGACCGCGCGCGAGGTCGAGGCCCTCATCCGCGCCGGCGGCGCCGTGCCGGCCACCATCGCGGTGCTGGGCGGCAAGATCCGCGTCGGCCTGTCCGACGAGGAACTGGAGTTGCTGGGCCAGTCGCCCGACGCGATGAAGGTCAGCCGCCGTGATCTCCCCTTTGTGCTGAGCAGCGGCAAGATCGGCGCCACCACCGTCGCCGCGACGATGATTTGCGCGGCGCTGGCCGGCATCCGCGTTTTCGTCACCGGCGGCATCGGCGGTGTGCACCGGGGCGCCGAAACCAGCTTCGACATTTCGGCCGACCTGCAGGAGTTGGCGCAAAGCTCGGTGGCAGTGGTCTGCGCCGGCGCCAAGTCGATCTTGGACATTGGCCTGACCTTGGAATATCTGGAGACCCATGGCGTGCCGGTGCTCAGCATAGGCCAGGCCAACTTCGCAGCCTTCTACACGCCGGACAGCGGCTTCAAGGCCGACTTCCGCATCGACTCGGCCGCAGAGCAGGCGGCCTTTTTGCAAACCAAATGGGCCTTGGGGCTGGCCGGCGGCGTGGTGATCAGCAACCCGGTGCCGACTGACGAGGCGATGCCGCGCGAGGAGATTGAGCGCATCACCCATCAGGCCTTGCAGGAAGCGGCCGAACAAGGCGTGCAAGGCAAGGCGGTCACCCCCTTCTTGCTGGCCCGCATCAAGGCGCTGACCTTGGGCCGCAGCCTGGCGACGAATATCGCGCTGGTAAAAAACAATGCCAAGGCCGGTGCGCGATTAGCCCTGGCCTTGAACAAGGTCTGCTAAGACCGTTTTTTCAAACTCGCTCAAGCGGCCGCTGTTCGCCCTGCGGCAACTCGATGCGGATTTGATCCCTGGGCTTGACCTCGCCACCCGCCAGCACGACACCCATCACGCCGGCCTTGCGGATCAACTGACCCTCGGGGCCACGGTCCAGCACGGCGGCCAAAAGGCCGGGCAGAAAGTTCTCGATCTGCCCACAAGGGTTGCGCAAGCCGGTCAACTCGACGACCGCCTCGGCCCCGATCATCAGCTTGGTGCCCTGCGGCAGGCTCAGCAGATCGATGCGCCGGGTCGTGATGTTCTCGCCCATCTGCCCCGGCGCGACCATCAAGCCACGCGCGGCCAGCTCGTCAAACAGCTCGGCCTGCAGCAAATGCACCTGGCGCAGATTGGGCTGGGTCGGGTCCACCGCCACGCGCGAGCGGTGCTTGACCGTGACGCCGCAATGCGCGTCGCCCTCGACGCCTTGCCCGAGCAGCAGCCTGATGCGCTCGCCACTTGTCTTGCTGAATTCATGTTGCGTGCTTTGATGGACGGCCACGACGGAAGGGTTCATGGAAACAGACTCAGCTCATTGGTGAAGGTCAGGCATTTTGCTGCACGCCCCATCGGGTGGGGATTTCAGCGCCGAATCTGTCATCTTCGGTCGAGACACACAGCGCCACACAGGGCGCTGGGCAAGATGACGGCGTCTTCCCGCGATGCAGCTTGTATCGATTCGCGGGCAAGCCATGAGCAATGTCGCTCGGCCCTTTCATCAGCAGCCACATCAATATGAAATCCCTCAAATCCCCCTCTTCTATGCCTCGGCGCAGTTTGGGCGCCGCCCTTGCCCTGGGCCTGTTCGCCTTCAGCGCCATGTTTGGCAGCGCTTCGGTGAGCGCCCATGAGGCATGGGCGCCGCCGGAGACCCAGGCCCGGCCGGGCTTGGTCGGACTGGACCTGAATCTTCAAATCGAGACCGTCTCGCCAGCCGGCGCCGCCGGCGTGCCCAATCAAGGTGTGATCGTCAAACGCTATCTCCCACGCGGGCAATGGACCTCGCAAGGTGCGGGCGGCGCGGGCCACCGTGTCGCCAGCGGCACTTATCAACTCGGGTTTCGGGGCGCCAACATCCTGGAGGACCGCTCGATCGAGGTCGGGGGCCAACTGCATTCCACCACCCGCTACACCTTCGAATCCGCAAAGAGCGGCACCTGGGTGCAAACCCTGAGCAGCGGCCAACAGGTACTCAGCGGCCATTTCACCAGCGCACCCAGCCAGCCAAGCGCCGAGCAAATGCTGGCACCCAGCACCAACGCCGGCTTGCATGTGGCGCTGATCATCAAGTCCGCGCTCGCCCCGCAACTGCCGCCGGGCGTCTACCCGACCGCCGGACTGGTGCTGCAGACCTACGCGCTTGACGGCACGATGAACCTGCAAGGTTTCGGGCCGGGCAATCTCAACTCCAAGGGTACGTTCAGCTACAAACGCTTGTCGGCCAACACCGCCGTGGAGGAAGCCATTCAGACCAGCGACTTCTTCAGCTGGCCCTACACCATGGTCTACACCTTCAAGACGCCCAACTCAGGCACCTGGTATCAGAGCTTGAACAACGGTCTGATCCAATTCTCGGGTACCTTCGATACCTTTCCGCGTTAACGTTCCAAAACGGCAAATAGCCCAACTGCCGACTCCAGCATCCCGTCCATGATTGACTACATCGAAACCCAGAAGGCCTGGTTCTTGTTCTCCTTCAGCCTGGGCTGCTGGACTCTGCTGACCTTGCTGCTGAGCCGCCGCGGCGAGCGCCGCAGCCGGCTGACCATGGCCGCTTTTGTGGCGCTCTTGATGCTGCCGCCGCTGAATGCCTACCTGAGCCTAGCGCGCGGCGGCTTGCCCTTGGCCTGGCTCGAAGCGCTCAGCTACAAGCTGACCTGGGCCTGGGGGCCCTTGATGCTGATGAGTCTGCGCCAAGCCTTGCTGCTACCGGCGCCTTCGGCCCGGAGCATTGGGCTGCACGCCCTGCCCTTGCTGCTGGTCGGTGCCGGGGCGCTGAGCGCTGCCGACTGGCCGAACGCGCCGATTGTTCTATGGCTCTTGCTCGCGCAGGTCTTGGCCTACTCCGCATGGAGCTTGCTGCTGCTGCGCCGGCACAAAAGCAAGCTGCGGAACTTGCTGCTACAGCACCGCGACAGCAGCTACTATTGGCTGCTCTACCTGGCCCTGGGTCTGTTCGCCGCGACTTGCTTCGACCTGATGATTTACGCCCTAGTCGGGCTGGAGAAGCTGCCGCCCCAAGCCTTGCTGCAGGGCGCGGCCCTGGTGTTGGCGCTCTATGTCAATTTGATCGCCTTGTTCGCGGTCTACCAACCCGAGATCTTCATCAGCCAAGCCGAGCATGAACCGGCGCCCGAGTCGGCTGCCCTTGCCCTTGCCGAAGACAAGGTCGAGCAAGCCATGCCGGAGGCCAGCCCCCCTGCCTTGCGCGCGGTGGAGCTTTCACCGGCCGCCGCACGCGAACTCAGCGAACAATTGCAGCAACTGGTCGAGCTGCACAAACCTCACCAAGACGAGGAAATGTCGCTGGCCAAGCTCGCCGCGCTGCTGGGCGTCAGCTCGCATCAACTCTCCGAGCTGCTCAATCTGCATCTGGGCAGCAGCTTTTATGATTACCTGAATGAGCTGCGCTACCAGGAAGCGCTGCAGATGCTGGAAAGCCAAGACCAGGCGACGCTCACCGTAGCCGACATCGCCTACCGCGCCGGCTTCAACAACCGCAACAGCTTCTACAAGGTCTTCAAGGACAAGACCGGCGTCGCTCCGGCGGAGTACCGAAAGAGCAAACGCCTCACCCAACGCACGGCCTGAGAGGTTGACTCGAACCCTTCAATGCGAAACCTCCACACTCTATCTGCCGCCCTCTTGAGCCTGCTGCTCTGGGTGCTGCCGCCTCAAACTCGAGCATCAGCAAGCCCTGCTCAAGCGCTGAAGCAAGACTTGACCCAACTGTTGGCCGCTCAGCAATTGGCAGGCGCGGTCTACAGCACGGTGCGCGACGGGGCAATGGAAACCGATTCGGTGGGCTACTTTCATGCCGGCCAACAGCGGCCGATGCCGGTAGACGCCAAGATCAATCTAGGCTCGGTCACCAAGACGCTGTTGAGCTTGGCTGTGTTGCGCTTGGTCAGCGAGGGGCGGCTGAGCCTGGATGCGCCGGTTGAGACCTTGTTGCCGGGTCTGCGCTTCGAAAACGCCTGGGCGAACTCAAGCCCGGTGCGGCTGCGCCATCTACTCGACCATACGGCCGGGCTTGAGGACTTGCGCCTATGGCACATGTTCAGCGCCAAAACCAGCCCAGATCAATCCCTTGCCCTGGCGCTGCAGCGCGACGCCAGCGTGCTGCGCCTGCGCAGCGAGCCCGGCCGCGTTTGCTCCTATTCCAACCTTGGCTACACCCTCGCCGCGATGGTGCTTGAATCCGTGGTCAAGGAACGTTATGAAAACTGGGCCGACCGGGAGCTGCTAGCTCCGCTGGGCATGCATGACAGCAGCTTTGGGTTTGTCAGCCAGGAACCAGGCACGGCCGGTTTCGATCCGCGCCTCGCCTGGGGCCACCAAGGTGACCTCAGCACGGTGGCCAGCATGGCGGTGGCGGTGCGCCCTGCCGGTCAATTCACCAGCACAGCGGCCGATATGGGCCGGCTGATGCAATTTCTGCTCGGCTCGGGCGAGCTGGCCGGCACCCGCTTCATCCGGCCCGAATTGATGGCCGCCATGGGGCAAGCAAGCACCAGCGATGCGGCCCGGGCCGGCCTGTTGATGGGTTACGGCTTGGGCCTATCGACGCGAGACCGGCACGGCGCCGTCGGCCTTTGCCATGCCGGCAGCGTGATCGGCTACCGCGCCATGATGTGCGTTTACCGTGAGCAGCAACGCGCCTTTTTCATTGCCTTGAACAGCGACAGCGAAACGGCCGATTACGGCCGTTTCGATGCGAGCTTGATCGCGCACCTGGGCCTGAGCAGGCCAGCGCCCGCCGGCCATGCAGCCAAGAACGCCACACTCGCCGCTTGGCAAGGCCGTTATGTGCTTGCCCCGAATCGTTTCGAAGCCGCGAGTCTGGTCGACCGCTTGTTCAATAGCTGGACCGTGGATGAACAAGACGATGGCAGCGTGCGCTTGACGATCGCGAGTCGAGTGCCCGTCCTGCTCTGGCCGACCGGCGCTAGGTTGGCTCGTCAAGAGGACCGACTCCAAGCCAGCCATGCAATGACACTGGATGCCGCGGGCCGGCAGGTGCTCAGCGATGGCTACCGCAGCGCGCGGCAAATTGGCACCTGGGAATTCGTCGGCTTGTGGGCCAGTGCGGCGGCCGGCACCTTGGGTCTGGTCTACTGGCTCTTGCGCCTGCTTTTGCTCGCGCTGAAGAAGCTGACCCGGACACCCTATGCCGGGCCGAACCGGTTGCTGCCCCTGAGCGCTGCGGCGCTGGCTTGCGCGGCTCTGCTCTTGCCGTTGCCGCTGTTCTTGGCCCAGCCCTGGCTGGCGATCGGCGACCCGGGGCCGGCGACTTGGAGCGTCTATCTCGCCACGCTCGCCCTGCCCGGCTTGATGCTGGCGCAGGCGGTGCTCAGTGGGTGCCAGCGCCAGGCTGCGGACCTGCTGGCCGCGCTGGCGCTGCTGCAAGCCTGCGCCTTGCTGGCCGCCTGGGGCTTGCTACCGCTGGTACTCTGGCACTGATGGGGCCAAGGCCATCGACCCCGCCAAACTGCCCTGCCGAGACCATCGGGCAATGCCCAGCAAGGCCAGCGCGCCAAGCCCGAAAAGCGCCTGCGTCGTCGGCTCGGGGACCGCACTGATGCTGATACCTTCGTAGCCGACCTCAAGCCCGTAGTTGCCAAAGCGGCCCATCGTCCATTGGTAAGAGGACATATTCTCGAAGCCATAAACGCCCACGGCGTCCAGGATGTTGAGCGAATGCAAGGCGGTGTTGACGCTGAAGGTGCGCCCGAATTCGAGTTCATGCTCGGGCTCCAAACCGGGCACATGCAGGGACAAGGGCACCCGGTCGTCCGGCCCCAAAGACAAGAAAAAGCCATCCACTTCGGGGTCGTTGTCGCGCAGCACGAACAAGGCGTCGCCGGAGCCGGCTTGCGGCATGTCCAGCTGCATATGTACGCCGCCGATGCTGAGGTCAAAAGAGCCCAGGTCGATGCGGTAGCCGCGAGTGGGAAAGTTCTCGCTATTGAGGTAGTTATCCGAGTCAAGATTGAAGCTCATTACCGCGCGGTCGCCGGCCTTGACGCCACTCAGTCCGCCCTGGATCACGCTGTATTCGACACTACCGACAACCTCGACTCGCACGCCGACGGCATGGGCCGGGGCGCCAAGGGCCAGGGCGAGAAGGCAGATGGCCAAGGATTTGGAACTGGGTCTCATGCGCTAGTTTTCCTATGGTGACACCGCAGCAAGAACACCCCACTGCCGGCAACAGCGAGCTTAAAGAGCGGGCGCGAATCGGCATAGGGCATGGGCGGCAAAATCGGGAAAACCATAGCCACTCACGACGGGTGGCCCCTATTTGAGGGGTGGGTCGGGAAGTCACCGCTGTTCAAGCCGTAAGCGGCGGCGCGCCGAATGCATTTTTAAGCCAAGGGCCAATCCTCACATAGCCCTAACTGCACGCCTTGACTGGCCAGCAACTCCCCCGCAGCGGCGCTGAGCCAAAAGGCGCGCTCGCGCTCGCGCGCGGGCCGGATCGCGTCCGGCCTGGTTTCGGTGCCGCCGGCCCGCCCCGGATGCGTCATCAGCAAACCGCCATCGGCCAAGGTGGCGAGCCAATCGCTGACCAATTCGCTGTAATCGGCGGCCGGCGAAAAATCATAGACCCCGGCGAAATCGCTGTTCATGCGCAGACCCGCGGACCTTGCCCCCCGCCGCAAGGCCAAGGCCCCCAGACTTTCGATCACGCGAGCCTTGGCCCCACGCCAGCCCAGAGCGCGCGTTGAGCGCAGCGCACAGCTTTTGCCATAACGCCGACTCACGGCGGCCAGCAGCGCCTCTCGAATGATGGGCAATTGGTGCAGATGTTGGTGGCCGTCCACAAAGGCGGGAGACTCCCGCAGCGCCGACTCAAATGCATCTAACTGCTGATTTACCCAGATACCGGCCGCACCCGCATCCAGCCGCCGCAAATAGCTGGCGGCGATCCAGCCCGACAGGCTGCGGCCCTCGGCATAGGGTGCAAATTCATTCAGGTCCAGGTGCAGGCCATAGTCGGCCAACCCTTGTCGCTCACGCAAGGCCGGCGCCCATTGCGGCCAGGCAGGCGACAGCACCATGCAGCCGGTGGCACTGATGCGGCCGGCATCGATGCATTCCAGAATGCCCTGGCTGATGGCAGCATCGAAGCCATAGTCATCGGCGCAGATCTGAATGTGCTTCACGTTCGAGTGGGCCCGCGGTCCGCACGAAAAGCCCAAAACCGGCTCAACAGCCAGGTCATCAAGGCCACCGCCAACAGCACCAGAAACAAGGCCAGGCGGTATTCCAACCCTGTTGCCAAGAGCAAGGCATAGAGCAGCTCATTGGCCGCAAAGCCAAGCAACGCGACCAGGGCAAAGCGCGGCAGCGCTTGCCGAGCGCTGGCCTCTTGGGCGCCAAAACTGAGTCGGTGATGGCCGACAAAGCTGACGCCAAAAGCCAGCAAGAAACCCAATACATTGGCGATCAGGGCCGCCATTTGCCAGCTTGAGACCAGCAGCCAAACCGCAACCATATGCACGGCCGCAGCAGCGGCACCAACCAGGCCGAACCAGAGCAAAGAACTCACACCGAGGCCTCGTTCCGTGTCGACTTGCCGGTAAGCAAGGGCGGGGTCAGGTCTTGCACCACATACAAGGGACGCTGCTTGACCTCATCAAACACGCGGCCCAGGTATTCGGCAATGATCCCCAGGCAGAGAAGCTGCACGCCGGCCAGAAAAGTGATCGATGCCGCCAAGGTGGTGAAACCCGACACCGGCTGCCCGAACAAGGTCTTTTCCAAAACGACCCAAACGCCGAACACCACCGACAGTACCGACACCAGCAGCCCCAGCAGGGACACCAGGCGTAGCGGCATTTTCGTGAAGGCGGTCAAACCAACCAGGGCAAACGACAACAGTTGCACCAGGCCATAACTGGATACGCCATGCTCACGGCAATGCGGCACATATTCAATCGCCTTGGTCGTGAAGCCCACCCAAGCGAACAGCCCCTTCATATAGCGGGCTCGTTCGGGCAAGGTGCGCAGCGCCAGCACCACCCGTCGATCAAGCAGGCGGAAATCTCCGGCATTGGGCGGCATATTGATGCGCGAGCCATGGTGGATCAGCCAATAGAACAGTCGGGTGAAGCCGCGTCTGGTCCAGGACTGGGACTCGCGGCGCCCATTCTGTACGCCGTAAACCATATCAAAACCGCGGCGCCATTCTGCAAGCATCTGCAGCGCGGTGGCAATCGGGTGTTGTCCGTCGGAATCCATGATCAGCACAGCCTCACCCTCAGCGGCATCCAGGCCGGCGCAAAGGGCGGCTTCTTTGCCGAAGTTGCGCGACAAGCGCAGCAGCCGCACCGGCAAGCCTTGCTGAATCTTGCTCCGCACCACCCATGCTGTGTCGTCGTTACTGCCATCGTCAATGACGAGCAGTTCCAAGCGCTTGGCCTGATCCGCCAAGGCGCGGCAGAGTTCGGGCAGCAAGTCGACCAAATTGAGCGCCTCATTGAAGGCCGGCAAAACGACGGACAGCAGGCCGGGGCGTTCGCGCGGCTGCAGCGGCGGCGGTATTGGTGGAGGGGCGTCGCAATGTGTCACTTGATTCAATCTGGCGCGTTTGCCCGGCCACCATCGGAATCACGCAACAGGCATTGATCCTCATTGCAGGCCAAGGCGTTTGAACGCAGCGGTGAATTTTTGCCCATTTGAATGACCTTGAAGGCCGGCGCCGAGGCCAGCCCCGGCATGCCGGCGTAGAGCCGCCCGGCGGTATAGAAATAGGCCGAATAGTCGGGCTTGCTCGAATAGCTCAAGCGACAGTCCTGAGCGCCGCAGGCATCGGCATAAGCCGCAATCAAGGGCAAGGCAGAATGTCTTGCCGCCTCTTGCGGCAGCTTGAAGATAAAAGCGAAGGCATAGACCAGCAACAAAGCGAGGCCGAGTCCCCAACTGGCGGCATGAGCAAACCAAGCCTTCGGACAGGCCAGGATGGCCAGGATGGCCAGGCCCGGCAAAGCCGTCATCGCATAGGTCCAGATCAAATTCCTGGACGCCGAAAAAAGCAGCAGTGGCGCCAAGCCGATGCACAATGCATAACAGGCCAAGTCCACACCATCAGGCGCTTGTTGAAACTGCACACGCAGCGCCCCCGCCCCCTGACTGACTCGCAGATAGGGCGTCCGCAGCAACAAGATCAGCGCGGCCGGCAAGCCAGCAAGAAACGTGTAGGGCCAGATGATGCCCCAGGGCTGAGCGTGGGCAAAACCGTAGCGGTCACCGGCCCAGCCAGGCTGCAAGAAGCGCATCACATGCTCGCCCAAGACGAAATACTCGACAAAGCCGGGCGTCTTGATCTCGGCCGCCAGATACCAAGGCAGCGCCACAACCAGGCAGATCAGCCACACCTGGAAATCACCCGCCACCGCGCGAATGGCCGGCCAATGCTGCCGCCAAGCGGCATGCATGAAGATCGGCAGCAAGGTCAACACGGCGGCCGCCGGGCCCTTCGCCAATAGCCCCAAACCCAGCCCCAAGCCAAGCCACCGTGCCATGCGGCGGCGCTCGCCGGCACCCTGCGAGCGCAAGACCCGCCACCAGGCCGCCTGCACAAACAGCGCCGTGGCGGCCAGGGTGGCATCGGTCATCACGGCACCCGCAGCAATAAAGAACAAGGGGCTCAAGGCCAGCGCCACCAGGACCGCCAAAATCTGCTGCCGACTCACGCTGCCCCTGAGCATCCAGCCCAAAGCGCCCAAAGCCATGCAACTCCACAGCAATGCCGGCAAACGCGCCGCCCAGGCGCTGACGCCAAAAATGCCCATGGACAAGGCCTGACCCCAAATCGACAAGGGCGGCTTGGCCCAAAAAACTTCCGTGGGCGTAATGTGGGGGCTGATCCAGTCGTTCAACTGCAGCATCAGGCGCGCAATTTCGGCGTAACGAGCCTCGGTGTGATCGGTGAGCGGCAGGCTGGACAGGGTCAACAGCCGCAGCAGCAAGATCAGCCCCAATAGCCCAAGCCAGTGGCGATGGCTGCTGCCTTTCGAGTCTTTTTCGCTACGGGAAGAGGAGGCGGGCACAGTTGAAGTGGGAACGTAATGGCGATGATGCGAGGAATCATGCCATCGTCAATCCAGAGAAACTGTGACAAGTCCCGTCCCGTTGACAGATGTCAACGCCGGGCATCTGTTTGCATCACGGCCCCTTGGCTTGCGGGCTATCCTGCCCCAGCAAGCCCAGGCCTCCTACAGCGCGCGCCCCAGCACCGCGATCAGGACCACCGCACAACCCAGGCCCAGATTGAAGCCAACCCAAGGCCGAATAGCGTTCATCGCGGCGCCGGCTGCAGGCCAGGCCTGCTCGGCCACCGCCCGCTGCAGGCGCGGAAACAGCGCCCAGCGAATATGCGCGAACAAGCCCATCATCAGCAGGCCCAAGCCCAGCATCGCATGCGCGGTCCAATGCGCACGCCCACCCAGCAGCGTCAGCATCAGCAGGCCGGTCGCGAGCAAGACCGTGATGGCGATCTGCACCAGATTGAAGAAGCGCGCGAGCGTTGCCGTCAGCATCTGCAAGCGCAGCGGCGGCGCCTCCAGGACTTGCAGCGCTGCGGGGCGCACGGCCAGCAGGACGGTCGCCATGCCTCCTACCCACAGCGCTACGGCCAGCAGATGCAGGCCGAGCAGGACAGCATGGATCAAGGTCATAAGTTCGCTCTCAAACGCCAGATTTCAACATACCCAAGGTGCGCGCACGGGTCACCGCATGCTTGCGCGAACCGGCCTCCAGCTTTGAGAACAGGCCCTTCAAGCGCCATTTGATGGTCTCGGCGCTGACGCCCAGGGACTGGGCGATTTCCTTGTTCGAATAATTGCGCGCCAGCAATTGCAGCACCGCCTGTTCTTTGGCCGACAACAGCTCCGCGTGCTGCTGCGCCAAGGGCTCGGTGACAGCCAGCAAGATCGGCTCTCCCGGCTCCTGCGTTCCGGCGGCGGCCCCCAAGCGGTGGTAACCCAATAACTGCAGCATTGCACGGGGATCGTTCAGCTTCAGCGCCCGGTCTTGCTGATCGGCCAACCGCGCCATGCGCGAGTAGGAATAGGCCTGCGCCATATCGTCGGCATCGGCCCAGGCGTCGGCCAGGTAGTCGAGCAAGGCCGGCGGCGGCTTCCAACCGTTGATGTCCATGCCCTGGGTCAATGCGCATTGGGCGTAATGAATGGTGGCGGTCGGCGCGGTCATGCCGAGCGGCGGCGGTTGCTTGCTGCGGCGATGCAGCTCGGCCAAGGCCTCGTTGATATCCACCGTCAGCGCCGCATAGCCATGCTGCGCGACCAAGGCCTGTGCCTCTTCAAGCGCGGCCAAGGCCTCGCTGATGCGTCCGACCGAGGCCAAGGCACGCGCCTGGCGGGCCGAGGTCAGCGCCAGATTGACGTTAGACCCCCAGAGCCGGTACAGCCGGATCGCTTCCTTCATCACCTCGATCGAGTCCAGGGGGCGCTCGACCTCCAGCAAGGTAAAGGCCAGTTCGCTGCAGGCAAAGGCGGTGGCGAGCCCGGCCGGCGCTACCCGCAACTGCGCCAGCGCTTGATTGAGCACCTGCAGGCTCTCCTGCCCGCGCCCGAGCATGCGCAAGACCCGGCCCACCTGCGTTTGCGTCATGCCCATCAACTGCGGCCAGCCGGTGTTGCGCGCCCGCTCCGCCGCCGCCTCGAAGCATTGCGAGGCCTGCTCCAGATCACCCAACTCCAGCTTGCAGTTGCTGGCATTCATGCAAAGGATGCAATAGAACCTGACCAACCCCATGTCCAGGCATAACTGCGCGGCGCGTGTGAACAGGGCAGCGGCTTCGGCCGGCTTGCGCATACACAGGGCGTAGGCCTGGGCGGCGGCATGCACGGCCTGGGTCGCGGCATCGGTTTGGGCCAAACCGTAGCCTGGGTCACCGGCCGCTTCGGCATCGGCATCAACATCGGCAAGCGTTTCGCCGGGCTTGGCCGGCCGAATCTGCGTGACCCCGTGCTCGCAGCGCAACAAGCCCTGCGCCAGTCCGGTTCGCTGCGGGTCGCTGCCGCCGGCAAAGAAGGCCAGCGCTCGCTCCAGCGCCAGCAACTCCCGGTCGCGCTGCCCCAAGGCCTTGGCCAAACAGGCCTCCGCCAAGCAAGCATCGCCGGCGGCCAAGCCGTCAAGTTCCGGATTGATCGCGGCCCTGGCCGCATCCAGGCATGCCTGCGCCTCGAGCAATTGGCAGCCCAAGGCGGCCACTTCAGATTCCAGCAATGCCGCCCGCAGCATCAGCCGACTCACGGTTTCGGCCGGCAGCGGGTAAAGCGGCAAACGCCGTTTCATTTCAGCCAGCAGGCCGAGCGCAGCCTGGCTGTTGCGTTGGCGCAGATGCCAAGCCAACTCCAGCAAAGCCAGCAGGCGCGCCTCGCCCTCGGCCGACTCCAGCGTCAGCTCCAGCGCCAACAGTTCATGCTCACTGACCAAGTACTTCATGCCCTGAGTCTAGGGTCACTTCGGCAGCAACTCGCCCCGCACCCCTCCGTACATACCCTGCGTCACCCCCAAACGAGGGTGGCCAACGTGGCGTGGCCCGCAGGGTTTTCCTGAGCCGGCGCCGCGACTATCCACCCGTGACGGGGGGTGATCCGGCAAGGCCTACTCGATAAGGTCAAGCCTGTTGCCAACACCCGCTTGGTTTCGATGCAAATCAAGCCATTTTCTTGACTGGAGTCAGACCCGATGAAACTCTTTGCCCCTCAACTCAAGATACCCAAGACGCCGCCACGTCGCCTGCTTGCGGGCATGCTGACCCTGGGCGCCGCGAGCTTGGCGCCGCTGGCCCAGGCGACTCAGTTGCCGCCCCAAAACCTCAGCCAGATGATAGACAAGGCCGACCTGATCGTCAGCGGCGAAGTGACGGCCGTCAAAGACGGCATCCAGGACGGCGTGCCCTATACCGAAGTAACGCTCAAGGTCGCCGGCAGCGTGAAGAAGGACTTGGCGCCCAAGAGCAACTACACCTTCCGCCAATTCGGCTTGCTGAAGGCCCGGAAAATGGACGACGGCCGCTACCTGCTGCCGGCCAAGATCGAGGGCATGCCGACCTGGCATGTCGGCGAGCGCGTGATGACCTTCATGAACAAACCCGCCAGCAAAACCGGCCTGAGCACGCCGGTCGGCCTGGCCCAAGGCAAGTTCAGCATCAACGGCAACAAGGCCGCCAACAGCTTCAACAACGCCGGCCTGTTCGACGGTGTTCAGGTCGTCACGCGCGGTCTGCTGCGCGCGTCCGAGACCAGCATGCTGAGCAAGCCCGCCGGCGCCGTCGACGCAAATGTGCTGCAAGGCCTGGTCAGCCGCGCGGTCAAGAACAACTGGATTGCCACCGGAGCCATGCGCTGATGAACACTCATTTCAAACTCTCCTCGCTGGCTGCGTGCCTAACGCTGGCCGTAGCCGGTGCCCAGGCCGCCGGCCCGCTCTTCCTCAATAACAACCCGGCCAATTTGCAGCCGCTGCGCTGGGACATGTCCCAGGGCCCTATCAAGGTCTATACCGACATCGGTGCCTTCAGCCGCAAGAACGACGGCACGGTCTTCCTGAGCGAAGCGCAGGCCAACAACATCACCGCTTTTAGCCTGAAGCAATGGAGCTCGGTCACCACATCGACCTGGCGCGCCGAGACCGACCCGGCCAAGTTCACACCGTTCAGCCAGGTACCCAGCATCGGCGTCGATGTCAAAGACGGCGCGACCGCGAGCCTGGTCTACGGCCATTACAACGAAGGCGGCTTCTACGTGATCTATGACGTGGACGGCCGGGTGCTGGAGGAATTTTTCGGCGTGCCGCGCGATCAGGTGCTGGGCATTGCCATGCCCGAGATCGCCGAAGACCGCGACGGCGACGGCTACCCCGAGACCATCGTCAAGGCCACCGCCGTGATGAATGGCTGGACCGTCAGCCATGAGTCACCGCCGCCCGGCCAGCGCAGCCAGCCGCCGGCCGACGTCAACGGGACGCGTTATGCCGGCATCTTCACGCATGAGTTCGGCCACGCGATCAATCTCTCGCATTCACAAACCAATGGCCAACTCGCCTACTTCAGCGAACCCGGCTTCGGCCGCGACCTTTACCCCGGTGTAGTCGGCTGCGTGGCGCCCGTTCACCATTGGCTCAAAGGCCCCAACGACAGCCATATCGACCCGAAAAACATCGAGACGATGTTCCCCTTCATCGACCCGAAGAACGTCGCCAAGGGCCGCTCGCCCGGCTTCGAGATGAGCACGGTGGACCGCGCGGACGACATCGCCGGCATCTCGAATCTCTACCCTACGGCCGACTATCTCAGCAAGACCGGCTCCATCGCCGGCACGCTGACGCTGAAGGACGGCCGCACCGGTTTCAGTGGCATCAACATCATTGCGCGCAACGTCAAGGACCCGCTGGGTGACGCGATCTCGGTGATGTCGGGTGACCAGACACAAGGCCAGATCGGACCCGACGGCCGCTTTCGCATCAACAACCTGAAGGCGGGCGAAAGCTACCAGATCTATACGGAAGAAATCAACGTCGGCGGCTACCCAACGCAGCCGACCATGCTGATGTCGCAGCCAGAGTATTGGAACGAAGGCGAGTCGAATGACCCACGGGTCGATACGGCCTGCCTGGCCGGGGCCATCAAGGCCGAGGCCGGCGTCACCAAGACCGCTGACTTGATCTTCAATGGCCATACCGACGGCGTGCAATACAGCTTTCTGACCGCCGGCTACCTGACCAGCCTGTCGGACGACGGCCAGCGCGCCGGCGGCGTGATCGGTCAAGACACGCCCTTCGTCTGGGACGCCCAGACCGGCCCGCGCCTGCTGCCGCAGGAGCTGGACCTGCTGGCCTCGGCGCTGAGCACGATGACCGGCGACGGCAGCCAGATGCTGGTGGAAGCCAACTTCGACGGTCAGACCCAGTGGGACCCGGACGGCAATCCGTTCACGCTCAAGCAGATGGCGCTGTGGAACTACGACAGCAACGCGCTGACGCCCTTGGGTGCTTTGAGCAATCACTGCGACAGCTGGGGCGGGCATATCAGCAGCGTGGGCTGGGGCATGAATCGCAAGGGCAGCGCTGCGGTCGGCTACAGCACCTATGAAAACGCCGACGGCAGTTGCGGCGAGTTCAACTCGCAGCTCGGCACGCTGAGCGTGGTGCCGTATCTATGGACGGCCGACAAGGGCGGCCGCCCACTCCGCTTGGACGGTTTGAACATGGACTGGATGCCCTGGATACGCGCGGCCGGTGTGTCCGCCGATGGCGGCGTGGTGGTCGGCCAAGGTAACGGCGAGAACGCCTACGCCTGGATCAAGGAAGGCGCGCCCATCGACTTGACTGCCTTGACCGGTGCCTATGTGGCCGACCTGGTCAGCAATGATGGCTTGCGTGTGCCACTGGCTACCGAGCGGGGCGTGCTGCTGTGGAACCCCACACTGGGCACGGGCCCAAGCGCCATGCGCAGCATCAGCGCGCCCAAGTACTGCACCGACTTCCCCTTCCCGAGCTGGGACGGTATCGATCACTGCAAGGTCGAAGGTGCGGCCTGGGTCGAAGCCAACTTCGGCGTACCGGAACAGCAGCTCAATGGCATCAGCGACGACGGCCGCGTGATCATCGCCCGCGTTGGCAGCTTCTTCACCAGCATCGCCGGATTTATGTGGGTGGAAGACCTCGGCTGGCTCGGTCTGAATGACTTCTTCCGCAAGCAGGGCGTGGTCGAGGCCGAAAGATACGGCATGGAGAACCCGATCGCCGTCAACGGCCCCGGCAACACCCTGGTCGGCGGCGTGACCGGGCTGCAGATGACTTGGCATGTCGACATGAAGCAGGTCTATGTCTGCGAAGGCGGCGCCAACGCCTTGGTGGCCTTCCCGACGCAGGCCGCCGCCAAGGTCAAGGCCGGAGCCCGCCTGGGCCGCTGCGAAATCAACTGAACCCCTAGACGGATTACCTCAAATGAAAACCAAGCACCACAACTACTTCACCGCCACAGCCTTGGCCGCCCTGCTCAGCTGCAGCGTTAGCAGCGCGCAAGCCGAGATCACTTTCTACAACTCGCAAGCGGCCTATCTTGCCGCCATCTCGGCCCCGGCGGTGGATCGCTTCGACGATCTGCCCTTCTGGGCGCAAGGGCCGGGCTATCTCGAGCGCACGGCCGGCGAGCACAGCTATGTGGCCTGGTCGGTGGCCGGCCCGGGCGAAGACTCGCTGCTCTATAGCGCCGGCAGCGCCGGCGACGCCTGGCTCTCCACCGACCAAGCCAGCGACTACCTGACCTTTGGCTATTTCTCCAAGAAGGTCTACGGCATCGGCGGCTTCTTCTTCGGCACCGACGAGGCCGGCGCCTACCTGCCCGGCCAGACCATTCGTCTGAATGTGCTGGCTGCCGACGGCGTCGAGCAGCTGATCCTGGTGGACAACACCACAACGGGCAGCTTCTTCGGCTTTGTCTCGACCAGCCGATTGGATGCCTTCCAGGTCAGCGCCGTACAGCCCAACGGCGGCTACAGCTGGGTGGCGGCGAATGACCTGACCCTGGGCAGCGTCGCCGCCGTGCCGGAGCCGGCCAGCTATGCCTTGCTGATGGCCGGTTTGGGGCTGGTGGGCGCCGCCGCTCGCCGGCGCAAGGCCTAAGGCGACGCGCTCAACAGACCTTTAGGCGCTCATGGCTTGGCGCCGCCGCCGCGCCAAGCCACCCAGCAGACCAAGCCCGCCCAGCATCAGCGCCCAGCTCTCGGGCTCGGGCACGCTGGCGGCCAGCGTCATCTGATAGGCATGGGTCTGGCCGTTATGGACCACGGTGCCGACAATGCTGCCGTCGTTGCCGATGCTCATCGCCGACGCGCTGGTATTGGTGCTGAAGTCCCAGCCGGAGCCGGCAGACAGCAGGTTTTGGAGCGAATAGGTCACCCCGTCCGCATACAAGAATGGCACGGAATACAGGCCGCCAGCATTGCCGACCACCCAGCCCTGATCATTCACGCCGCTGGCAGAGCCCAAGCTCGTCGCCTCAGGCAAATCGATAGCCACCATGCCATGGGCCGCCGACCAGACAAAGGGCCGACCGTCGCCTTGGTAGAAGGCGCTGCTGCCGA
The DNA here is from genome assembly GCF_025717515.1 of Roseateles oligotrophus. Classification (GTDB taxonomy): domain Bacteria; phylum Pseudomonadota; class Gammaproteobacteria; order Burkholderiales; family Burkholderiaceae_C; genus Paucibacter_A; species Paucibacter_A oligotrophus. The sequence goes on along the minus strand of NZ_JAJIRN010000003.1, from coordinate 481,279 downwards.
CCACATAGCCGCTATTGCTGAGGCCGAAATTGATCGCCGAGTTGTTGCCGGACAAGGCACCGACCGAGTTCATCACACCGGTCACCGAGTCATAGACCAAGCCGACATTGAGCGCCAGATCGCTCGGATCAGAGCCAATCCCGACGACCAGCCCTGCATCATTGATGCCGAAGGCGGTGGTCATATAGCTGCCGTTAGCCGTCGTGGCCGTGATCAGGCTGCTGCCGTTGGCGCTGAACAGCGCCGCGCGGTCAGCGGTGCCGGAGCTGACCGTCCCCGCGATCATTCCCGAGGCGTTGATCCCGTACGCCGCACCCGAGCTGAAGCCTTGGGGCATGGCCAGCTCAGTGACCGTGCCATTCTTGTTCCACATGACGGGCAAGGGTGAGGTACCGAACCAGGTGGTCGAAGAAACGCCGACGGCGATGCCGGCATTATTGACGGCGGTGGCCGAGGCGAAATTGCGCCCCGCCAGATTGGGCAGGGCGACCATGCCACCTTGTGATGTCCAGCTGAAGGCTTGGTCATGGTTATCGGATGAACGCCCGACCACCATGCTGCCATTGCTGGACGCGCCGAAGGCCTGAGAGAACTCTCCGCTGCCGATCACGCCGAGATCGACAATGGTGTAGCTGGGGGCGACGGCCTGCGCGGCCGGCGCCAAGGCCAGGGCGCTCAGGCCCAGAATCGTCAGACTGAGTGTTTTCATGCTTGCTTGCTCGCTCGATGTTGGGTAGTTTGATTTGAAGCTCGTGCCGGGCCCGAACGCCGTTAGGGACGCGGTACGCAGCGAACCTTAAGGGCTTGCAAAAGCCTCCCACAGAGGGTTTTTGACTAGGCTGCAGCAGATCGGAGATTGCGGGAAGCGCCTGAAGATTTCGGGCGATGGCGCTCGCTTCAGCACTCCAATCGGCAACCCATTAGCGCCCGTCGCTCGGCCGCTCACCAAAGCGGCGCAGATAGGCCTGGCTGAACTTGCCGGCGCTTTGAAAACCCCAGCGCAGCGCCAGATCGCGGATCAGCCCTGCGTCGCCGCGGCGCAGTTCGGCGCGCGCGCGGTCCAGCCTCACCTGGCGCAAGAATGCCATCGGCGACTGGCCCATATGCTCGTTGAAGTGGCGCAACAAGCTGCTGACGCTGACGCAGGCCGCCGCCGCAATGTCGGACAGCAGGATGTCGCGCTGCGCATTGGCATCGATGTAATCGAGTGCGCGGCTCAGGCTGCGCGGCTGCATGGCGGCCGTGAGCACCTGCGGTGATCGCCCGGCCTGCTGCTCATGCAGCAAGGTCAGCGCGATCATCTCCATCCAGCGCTCGAACATCGGCTGCGACCCGGGCGTCGGCTCGGTGCTTTGCAGCAGTCGGGCCGCCTGCCGGGCCATGAAGAGCAGCCCTTGCGCCAGCGGCGGGGCCAACAGGGTCGTGAACTCCGGCTCGCCGGACAATTCGCCGGGCGCTAATTCGGACCCCAGGCGCAGCAAATTGTTGCGGGGCAAAACGAACTCGATGAAATGCGAATTCGCCGAGAACTGCGCACGCTCCACCTCGGCGGGACTGATGATGATGCCTTCACCCGCACGCGCGACGAATTCGCCGCCCGCCTGTGTCAGGCTGACGGAACCGGACAGCACCAGCCCCACCAGATAGGGCGCACCTGCCGCCACCTTGGGCTCCGCACGCATGTCCAAGACGAAACTGTTCTGCGACTCGGCCAGGAATATCTGCTCGCGCGCCCCGCCTGCAGCAGCCATAGGCACCATCGTAACTTGCAAACTAGGCGTGCTGCTTGCCCCCCAGGACCCGATATCTCGATGCGCCAAGGGGGCGCGCCGATTGAGCCCATCGATATAGCTCTCGATAGCGCCGCGCGACCCAAAGTCGACCGACTGGCCGGTCAGTCGGCGCGAGGGCTGTTTTGAAAGGGCGGTGTCGGTAGCATTCATGCGGTGTAGGTCGGGCCATAACTCTTGAGTCGCCCGCACCTCAGTATGACCGAGCCCAGGCGCCTTATGCGCCCGGCCTTACCCGCAAAAACCCCTAAATGGCCAAGGGATCGACGTCCACCGCCCAGCGCATCAGCCCTTTGTGCTCGCGCTTGAGCGCATGCAGTTCCGGATTCCACAACCACAGCAGGCGCTGCAAGGCGCTGCGGCTGGGCGCCTCGACCAGCATCTGCATGCGTTCGACGTTAGCAATGCGGGCCACGCTCATCGGGATGCAGGGATAGATCAAAACCCCCGCCGCTTCGGGCAGCGCTTGCGCCCAGCGCGAGGCGGCATCCAGAAAACTCTTGGCCACCTCGGGCGTGCGCGCCTCGGCCCGCAACATCGCGAGATGCGCAAACGGCGGCAGGCCGGCCGACTCGCGCTCGGCCAGCTGGCTTTTGGCGAAGTCCTCGAAATCATGCTTGGCCAGCGCCTTGTACAGCGCGTGCTCGGGATGCCAGGTCTGTACCCACATCTCGCTGCGCGCTGCTTGTTCGGCATCGCGCCCGGCCCGGCCGCCGGCCTGCATCAAGAGCGCGAACAGGCGCTCGGGCGCGCGGAAATCGCTGCTGAACAGCGCGCCGTCCGGGTTGACGGCCGCCACAAAGGTGATGCGGCGGAAGTCATGGCCCTTGGTGATCATCTGCGTGCCGACGACGATGTCGACCTCGCCCGCATGGACGGCGCTCATATGCGACTCCAGCTCGCCCTTCAGCTTGGTCGAATCGGCGTCGATGCGCAGCACCCGCGCGCCCGGCAATTGCTCCTGCAACTGCTCCTCCAGCCGTTCGGTGCCGCGGCCCAGCGGTGCGATGTCCTGATTGCCGCAGGTCGGGCAGGCGGCAGGCACGCGTTCGCTGAAGCCGCAATGGTGGCAGCGCAGCGTGCGGTCGCCCTTGTGAAAGACCCGCCAGGCGCTGCAATGGGGGCAGTCGCTCTTCCAATTGCATTCGCTGCAATGCAGCACCGGCGCATAACCGCGCCGGTTCAAAAAGATCAGGCTTTGCTCACCGCGCTCCAGGCGCAGGCGCAGCGCTTCCAGCAGCGGCCTTGTCAGCGCCGTCGTGACGCCTTTGCTGAGCGGCATCAAGCGCATGTCGAACAGGCGCACACGCGGCATCGCGCCGCCGCCGATACGCTCGGGCAGCGCCAGGCGTTTGTAACGGCCCTCGTTAGCGCGCTGCCAGCTTTCCAGCGAGGGCGTGGCCGAGCCAAGAATGACCGGGATCTTCACCAGATGTCCGCGGTAGACCGCCAAGTCGCGGGCCGAATAGCGGGCGCCGTCCTGCTGCTTGTAGGACGGGTCATGCTCCTCGTCGACGACGATCAGGCCCAGCCTGGGCATCGAGGCGAAAACCGCCAGCCGCGTGCCCAAGACCAGGTCGGCGTGGCCCTCATGCGCAGTCAACCAGTTGCGCAGGCGTTGCGCAGGCGTCAGGCCGCTGTGCAGCGAGACCAGTACCCGGCCGACAAAGCGCTCGGCGAAGCGGGCCTCCAATTGCGGCGTCAGGTTGATCTCGGGCACCAGCACCAGCACCTGGCGGCCTTGTGTCAACGCATGTTCGGCGGCGCGCAGATAGACCTCGGTCTTGCCACTGCCGGTGACGCCGTAAAGCAAAACGGGCTGCGGTGCGCCCTTGCCCGCAGCTTCGCCCAGCAGCGCGTCCAGCTGCGCCAGCACCTCGGCCTGGGCTGGGCTCAAGGTCGGTTGACTTGGCGCGGCTTGATTTGCTTCGGCAGTTTGCTCGGCCACCCATTTGCGCATGCGCTTCAGGCGCAGCTGCAGCTGCGGGCTGTCCAACTCACGCAGTTGCGGCGGCAATACCGACAAGGCGAGCTCACCGACCGCACGCTGGTAATAAGCGGCGGCAAATTCCACCAGCCGGCACCAAGTTGAACTCAGCGGCGTCAAACCCTCCAGAACGGCAAGAATGGCGCGCAATTTGGCCGGGTCGGCATATTCGGCCTCGCCGGCATTCGAGCCATTGGGCCAAACAATACCCAGTAACTCGCGCTTGCCCAAGGGCACCCGCAGCAAACTACCCGGCGCCAATGGCCGCTTGCTTAAATAATCAAGCGGCCCGCTGATACCACTGTGCTGCGGCGCGTCAACCGCCACCCTTACTCGGTGCTGCTGGCCCGCGCCACCGGCCGCATTTGGCTCTTGCTCCGCCTCAGCCATGCCGCGAAGGCCATGTCGATTTAGGCTTTGATTGAACTTTGGCGCTTAAGTGCATGATTTGAAAGGGCTGACCATTGAATCCACAAATTCTGTGGATAACTTTGTGGGAAAAGTTCTAAGAGTGCATCGATACCCGACTTGTCGTCGCCGAGGGCTGTCGATGACTGTTCACAGGGCAATGGCGACACCTTCTTATAAATCAAGCACTTAGATCGCAACCGGGAAAACACTTAGCTGCAGCGCAATATAAAAATCCCTGCCCGCTCGCTCGCCCCAAACTGGGGATAAGTCCCTACCCTGAGTGCTCACTTCACATTTAAAGAGCCATTTAACTGCACTCTGGCGGCTCAAAGTCCTGGCCCGGCCTGCCCACGTATACGGCGCGAATGCGCATGCACCTCATCCACCAGCACCGAAACTATCTCGGGCGGGGTGAATTGGCTGATGCCATGTCCCAAATTGAACACATGGCCGTCCCAAGTGCCGTCCGCCCGACGCGGATTGCCGAAGCTGTCCAGCACCGCACGCACCTGCTCGCGCACCGCGTCCGGCGGGGCAAACAGCACGTTAGGGTCGAGATTGCCTTGCAGCGCGACCCGGCCGCCGACTTGGGCGCGGGCTTTGCCAAGATTGGCCGTCCAATCCAGGCCGACCGCATCGGCGCCGGCATCGGCGATCTCATCCAGCCAAAGCGCGCCGCCCTTGGTGAACAAGATGCGCGGGATGCGCACCCCTTCATGTTCGGTCTTGACCTGCGCCAGCACGCGGCGCGAATAGTCCAGGCTGAAGCGCTGGAACATGCCGTCGGCCAGCACGCCGCCCCAGCTGTCGAACAACATCACCGCCTGCGCGCCGGCTTCGATTTGTGCGTTCAGGTAAGCGGCTACCGCATCGGCATTGATAGTGAGGATGCGGTGCATCAGGTCGGGGCGCGCATACATCAGGCTCTTGACCTGGCGGTAGTCATCCGAGCCGCCGCCCTCCACCATATAGCAGGCCAGCGTCCAAGGGCTGCCCGAGAAGCCGATCAGCGGCACCCGGCCATTCAGCGCCTTGCGGATCGATGTGACCGCGTCAAATACATAACGCAGCTTCTCCATGTCCGGCACCGCCAGCTCGTTGACGGCGGCTTCGTCACGCACCACCTTGGCGAACTTGGGCCCCTCGCCGATCTGGAAGGACAGGCCCAGGCCCATCGCGTCCGGCACGGTCAGGATGTCGCTGAACAGAATCGCGGCGTCGAGCTTGTAGCGCTCCAGCGGCTGCAGCGTGACTTCGGTGGCGTAATCGCGGTTGGTGGCCAGGCCCATAAAGCTGCCGGCCTTGGCGCGGGTGTCGCGGTACTCCGGCAGGTAGCGGCCGGCCTGACGCATCAGCCAGACGGGCGTGTGTTCGGTGGGCTGGCGCAGACAGGCGCGCAGAAAGGTGTCGTTCAGAAGAGGTGCATGCATAGTGCGGGGATTATCCAATGCCAAAGGCCTGTTCTTGGCGCCGACCTAGATCTGAAGGTCGCGGCTTTGCGGCTGATCAATACGGCAGTACGCTCGCTGGTGGCTCATTGGAGGTAATCCATGCACAGACGCCGCTTCTTCGCTGCCTCGGTTTTCGGTCTATGGCTGCTGCGCCATGGCGGGCCAGCGATGGCCGCCAACGCCAACATCCTGCTCGCTAACGTCTATCGCGAGGGCATAGATCCCGCCGACTACTGGGTCAGCGAGAAGCTGGACGGGGTGCGCGGCCTGTGGGATGGCCAGAGCTTGCGCCATCGCAGCGGCAATCCGGTGCATGCGCCGAAGTGGTTCACCGATGCGCTGCCGCCGCTGCCGCTGGACGGCGAGCTTTGGATTGCCAGGCAGAGTTTCGACAAGCTCTCCGCCATCGTGCGCAAGGATGTGCCCATCGATGAGGAATGGCGCCAGGTCAAGTACATGATCTTTGAAATGCCGGATGCGCCCGGCAGCTTTAGCGAACGCATCGCGCTGATGCATGAAACCATCGGCAAAGCCAATATCAATGGCAGCGTGCCCTGGCTGCACCCGATAGCGCAATTTCGCATCGCCGACCGCAAGGCGCTTGCGGCCAAACTCAAAGAGCTCGTCAAGCTCGGCGCCGAAGGGCTGGTGCTGCACCGGGCCGACGCAGCCTATGTGACGGGTCGCAGCGATATGCTGCTGAAGCTGAAACCGATGCTGGATACCGAGGCGACCGTCGTCGGCCATATTGCTGGCAAAGGGCGCCATCTGGGCAGGATGGGGGCCTTGCTCGTTGAGACGCCCGAGGGTCGGCGCTTTCGTATCGGCACGGGCTTCTCCGACGCGGACCGCGCCAATCCGCCACCCATCGGCGCCGTGGTCACCTATCGTTATCGAGACCTGACTTCGACGGGTTTGCCGAAGTTCGTCAGCTATCTGCGGGTGCGGGAGAGTTTCTGAATCGGCGCTGGACAGGCAACGCCGCACAGCACGCGGCCGGCGGGGAAGTAACGCGTTTCTTTGCAACACCATAAAGACGCTGCGATACTGCGCCGGCTCTTGATTCCGATCAGAGCAACACCACCTGTGGGGTGGTTCCAATCACCGACCGGAGGAATTTTTCATGATTTCATCATTGCTCAAGCGTGGTGCCCTCGCCGCCACCTTGCTGGCCGCTACCCTAACGCTGTCCGGCTGCGGCTACAACCAGTTCCAGAGCCTGGACGAACAGGTCAATGCAGGTTGGTCCGAGGTGCTGAACCAGTACCAGCGTCGGGCCGACCTGATCCCCAATATCGTCAACACCGTCAAGGGCGAGGCCAATTTCGAGCAGGAGACGCTGACCAAGGTGGTCGAGGCACGCGCCAAGGCGACCAGCATCCAGGTCACGCCCGAACTGGCCAATGACCCCGAGGCGATGAAGAAGTTCCAGGCCGCGCAGGGCGAAGTCTCCAGCGCCCTGAGCCGCTTGATGATGGTGACCGAAAACTACCCGAACTTGAAAGCCAATCAGGGCTTCCAGGATCTGCGCGTGCAGCTGGAAGGGACCGAGAACCGCATCACCGTGGCGCGCAACCGCTACATCAAGACGGTCACCGAGTACAACACCCATACCCGCCAGTTCCCCAACAACCTGACGGCGATGGTGATGGGCTATAAGGTCAAGCCCAACTTCACGGTCGAGAACGAGGCCACCATCAAGCAGGCCCCGTCCGTCAGCTTTGACAAGCCGGCCGGCAAATAAGGCCAGCCATGCTCGGCCGCCTGCTGTCGTCACTGCTCTTGGGTCTATGCCTAGGGCTGCCGGTCTGGGCACAGGATGTGCTGCCGGTGCCGCCCTTGACGGCCCGCGTGATCGATCAGACTTCTACCCTCAGCGCCGAGCAGCAAGCGGCGCTGAGCGCCAAACTGGCCGCGTTCGAGCAAGAGGCCGGCTCGCAACTGGTGATTCTGATCGTGCCGACCGTCCAGCCGGAAGACATCACGTCCTTCGCACAGCGGGTCGGCGACAGCTGGAAAATCGGCCGCAAAGGCATTGGCGACGGCCTCTTGCTGATCGTTGCCAAGAACGACCGCAAGGTGCGCATCGAAGTGGCCAAGACGCTCGAAGGCGCGGTGCCCGATCTGGCGGCGCGGCAGATCATTCAAAACGCCATCACCCCGGCCTTCAAGAAGAACGACTACGCGGGCGGGCTGAATCTGGCCGTCGATCAGTTGGCCATGCGGATTCGCGGTGAAGACCTGCCGGCGCCGAAGAAACAGGGCGGCAAGCCGCAGCAGAACAACGATGGCTTGAGCTTCGAGGAATTGGGCGCATTGTTCTTCATCGGCGTGCCGGTGTTGGGCGGCATCTTGATCGGGATTTTCGGCCGCAAGCTGGGCAGCCTGCTGACCGGCGGCGCGGCCGGCGCGCTGGGCTATGTCCTCGCCTCAAGCCTGCTGGTGGCGGGCTTGGCCGGCATCGCGTCGATGATTCTGGTCGGCGTGATGGGCGTCGGCGCGGGCCGCGGGGTCGGCCGCCGCGGCGGTGGTGGATCCGGTGGCCCGGTGATCTGGGGGGGCGGCGGAGGCGGCGGCTTTGGTGGTGGTGGTGGCGGAGGCGGTGGTTTTTCTTCCGGTGGTGGCGGTGATTTTGGTGGCGGCGGCGCCTCGGGAGATTGGTAAACATGCCTCAGCATCAGAAACCCCTTTTGAGTCGGATATTCAAGCACCGCTGGACCGACCAGACCGACCTGGCCCGGGCGCTACCGGCGACTTCGATCGCGGGGCTGGAGGCCAGCATCAGGGCCAGCGAGTCCAGGCATAGCGGGCAGATCTGCGTCTGTGTCGAGGCCGGGCTGCCAATGTCCTATCTGAGCAAGCGCCTGAGCGCGCGCCAACGGGCGGTGACCTTGTTCGGCAAGCTGCGCACTTGGGACACCGAGGCCAATAACGGCGTGCTGATCTATCTGCTGCTGGCCGATCATGCGATCGAGATCGTGGCCGACCGTGGCCTGAATGCCCGCGTCAGCGAGGCGCAATGGGCCGGCATCGTGGAAGCGCTGCGCAGCCATCTCAGCAAGGGTCAATTTGAGCAGGGTCTGAAAGCCGCTATTGATGCCGTTGATGCGCTGCTGCGGGCCGAATTTCCGCTCGCGGCCGGGCAGAAAAATCCGAACGAATTGCCCGACGCGGTGGTGATCCTCTAGCGGTGCTCAGCTTATTTGATCGGCCTGTGCTTGCTGCCGAAATGTTCCACCTGCGGCGCATGCCCGAGCGGGCCGAACTTCAGCTTGGGCTGCGGCACGGTCACATCGGGCAGATGAGCCAAAAGGTGGCGGATCAAGGCCAGCCGGCCACGCCGCTGGTCATTGAAATCGACCAGCGCCCAAGGCGCATGTCGCGTGTGGGTCGCATCCAGCATCACGTCGCGAGCATCGCCGTACTGCTTATACAGGCGCCGCGCCTCCAGATCGATCGGTGACAGTTTCCAGCGCTTGAGTGGATCGGCCAGGCGCTCGGCAAAGCGCAATTCCTGCTGCTCCTGATCGACGGTCAGCCAATACTTGAAGAGCAGCACACCGTCGTCGACCAGCATCTTTTCAAACACTGGCGCCTGCTTTAGGAAGGAGGCGGTCTGTTCCGGCGTGCAAAACCCCATCACCGTTTCGACGCCGGCGCGGTTGTACCAACTGCGGTCAAACAGCGCGATCTCTCCGGCCGCCGGCAGATGCGGCACATAGCGCTGGAAGTACCACTCACCGCGCTCGCGGTCACTCGGTTTGCCAAGCGCCACCGTGTGGCATTGGCGCGGGTTCAACGTCTCCGAAATGGCCGAGATCACGCCGCCCTTGCCGGCGGTATCGCGCCCCTCCACCAACACCACCAGGCGCTTGCCCTTGTGCTGCAGCCAATGCGCCATCGCATTGAGCTCCAGATGCAAAGGGATCAATTGCTCGAGGTAATCGCTCTTGCCGAGCTTGGCGCCCGAATTAGCGCTGGACTTCGCCTTGCCCTTGCCCGCAACTTTGCCTGCCATCTTGCTAACTCCCAAATGAGTCGTCAGCTTAAGTCAGCCAGGGCGAGCAAGGCAAGCCCGAACTGTCAGAGCAGAGTCAAGGTTTGCATGCCCGACCAACTCTCACTCGCCGCCAAGCGCAGCGGCACTTCAATCGCAGCCGCCTCGACGCAAAGCATCTGCTTGTAGCCATCGGCCGGCATATCGGCCAGCGCCGCGCATTTCTCGGCGCCAGGGTTCCAGACCACGGCATCCTCGAAACCTTGTTGGCGAATCTGGACGCGGCGCTCGGTCGTGGCAAGTCGCTCCTTGAGGGTCAGGTCTTCACGCACACGGTGATAGATGCGATCCAGATCGCCGCCGGGCAGCAGCAGGTCCACCCGCTGGACCTTCTCCATCTCATCGACCGAATCCCAATAGCGCATCGCGGTCAGGCCTTGCAAGCTGGTCGAGTCGAGGTCGGCTACGCGCAGATAACTGTGCAACGCGGCGGTGAACTCGAACGCCTCCTCACCCTTGTTCTCACAGGCCAGCTCAATCTGGATTTCGCGCCCGCTGATGCGCACGCTCAGTTCCAGCTCGAAGGCATGGGGCCAGAACATGCGCGTGGCGGCGTCATCGCACAAGCGCAGCACGGCCAAGGCGTCGTCCTTGCCCTGCTCGGCCGACACCAAGGACCAAGGCTTGGTGCGGGCAAAACCATGGCGCTGCAAAGGGCCACGGGCGGCAAACTGCGGAAATATCACCGGCACGCCGCCGCGAATCGCCTGACCCGAGGCGAAGACGGACTTGGGCGACATATAGAGCTGTTCGTCGGCGCCGGCCGGCTGCCAGGAAACCAGATGGCCGCCATGCAAGAGCAGGGTCGCGCGGGCGCCATCGGGCGAGACAAGTTCAATGGCGTCCATGTCATGAACACGGGAAATAGCAATGGGCTTGGACATGAAGGGACTCGATCAATCTACGGCAAGGGTCGGCGATTTTAAGCGCCACAGCGCTTGGCGCCGTGCGCCGCCAAACTCCAGCGATTGGCAGCCCGTCAAAGCCGGACTGTCGATCGCCAAGACCAGACCCAAGTCCGGTAACACGAAGCTGGCGGCCGTCATTTCCTGTCCATCACAAGACTCAAAGTCCAAGCTAGGCATGCTGGCAAGATCGAGTCCCCGTCCCTGTCGCTTGAACCAAGCCTCTTTCAATGTCCACCATTGATAGAACTGCTGCGCGCTATCGGCTTGAGCGGCAGCTTCGGCGATGGCACGACATTGGGCTGGGCTGTGCACCATGCGAGCCAAGGCCTCGAAATCACGAATACGACTCAGGTTTTCAATGTCCACACCAATCGGTGCGTCGGCAATGGCGCAAGCGACCCAGTCACCGCTGTGGGAGATGGACACAAAGAGGCCGGGCTGGTGCTCAATACGGCTGCACCCTTGCTCGTCCACCAACAACCCCGGCTGAATCAAACTCGGCCAACGCGCCACGACAGCCCTCGCCAGTTGGCGGCCGGCAAGAAAGCTGCGGCGCCGCTGCGGATGACTGAAGCTGTCGAAACGCCGGGTTTCAGAAGGGCTTAGCCAGTCCTGCGTCGCCGGCAGATCACGAACCAGCAGTTCGATATTTGCCAGCTCGCAGATCAGTCTCACCGAGTTCCAGCGCCACCAGGAAAGAGCTGGTTCACCAACTCGGTAATCTTGACGTCGGCGGAAATGAACTTATTCATATTGCCTCCGCCATGGGTTGCGTCATAGATGGCTTCGCCGCTGGGTTTGGCCTGCTTATAGACCTTGATTTCGGCATAAGACATATACATCGCCAGATCCCAGCGCCAATTGGCCGTGTATGTGGAAGTAATCGGGCACTCGATCAGCGAAGCCGAAGGCGGAAGCATCCGAACCTCGTAGCCCTTCTGGACCAAGACCTTGCGATAGGCCTCGATAAATCCATTCTTGACCTTGGGGTTTTCAACGACGCAAATTTGCTTCTCGGCAAATTGCTCGGTCGGTTTCACATTCTGCCGAATCGCGCAGCCGCTCAGTAATAAAGCAAACAAGACCAACAAGATGATTTTCATACTGCGTCAACCTCAAATTTTAAGTTTTTTCAGATGGAGGCAAGTTACTTAGCGCCACCTGCATCCTTGAAATGCCGTTTAGCTCGCTGCTTCTCGGCTTCCAGCGGGAAGTAAGTGACCCACTCATCCGTGTTTTTGTGACGATACTTTACAACCCCCTTTTCCAGATCAAACTCGTAAAAAGGATAGACCTCACGCAAATTGAAGAACATAGCCGGCGCGAAAAACAAAATATCCAAGGCCAAGTAACCGCCATTGAACTTCAAAGGCAACACACCGTAGAGGGGCTCCATTCCCTCGGCCTGAGCGCGAAATTCATAATTCCCAAAACTTGTGGCTTGAAAAGATTCGGTTCGCGTTGCCTGGGTATTCAAGCTCTCTTTGACTTCGAGGCGGGCACTGGGATTGGAACTGCTGAAATTCGTAGTCGCGGCACATGCAGAAAGCAGCAAGACGGCAGAAAGGCAAAGCGCTGCGCGGGGAAAAATATTCATATTAAATTCCATTTATCTTCAAAATATCGAACCATCTATTTGACAAAGCCGCCCAGCGAAGCCGGCATAGAGCCCTACAAGGCATGAGCGTCAAGCTTCGCCAGCTCGCTGCTCGGACTCAACTCGGTGAACTTACTCACCAACCGTCGCGTACGTACCCTTCAAGGCCACACCAATGATCATCGCGCCGGCATGGCACTCGAAGGTGGTGTCGCTCTTGGTCTCGTTCTTCTTGTAGTAGCTGACCAGATCCACCACGGCGTTGGCGCCCTCGCGCTTGGCGCTCTTTTGAAAGGCAATCAGCGCCGAGAGCGCGGCCCATTTGCAACCGAACTCATCGGTCTTGCCGAAGCCATTCGTCTTCGGGTTGGAAACATCGCTGGAGAAAGTCTTGATCACCTTGGGTGTTTGCTGCCCAGCCAAGAAGAACTTGACGGATCCGTCAAGTTTGCCCTGCGCTTCGGGCATCGCCAAAACATCGGCCAAGGGGATATTCAGGACCGTATCGCGAGCCTGCGCCAGCGGCGTCAGGCTGGCAAGAAAGACGGCAGCTATCAAAAATTTACTCATGGCTTTCCTCGCTGAATGCTCAAAAACTATTGCCCAGAGACTGGGGCACGGGCTAGTTCACTGTTGAACCGGCGCCCGGCCAAGTTCAAGCAAGATGGACTGGCTTAACGAGCCGATCCACTTGTTGTAGAAGGGATGAATGATCGCCCCCGCGCCGCTGGTTGCGTACTGCATATTGACACTGCTGACGTAACGAATTTGAAAGCCACTCGGGTCATAGCTAACGTCCACCACGACTTCATGCTTGTCCTGCTTGTTGAACTTCAATCTCAGCTTGCCGGGTTCGTCGCTGGCAAGCATCCAGTCATGGACAACGCCGCCCTTGATGATGGCCGACTTAACTTGCTCCATGGTCGGCGTTTGCGCTGCCGTTGATGTCGCCGAAGCCAACACCACGCGCGCGGGCTCCACCAAGGCTACCGGGCTGCGTGCGGCTTGCGCTGCGCCCATCAAACTGGCCAAGGCTACTGCCAGTAATACTTTCTTCATGACATCACTCCCTTATGAAAAACTAGATGCGCTTAAAAATCAGCGAGGTATTGATCCCTCCAAACGCAAAATTGTTGCTCATCACGATATCGGTCTGCAGTTCACGCCCGGGCCCAGTGATGTAGTCAAGTTCGCCACAGAGCGGGTCGACCTGCGTCAGGTTGAGCGTCGGCGCGAACCAACCGCGATTCATCATCTCGATGCTGAGCCAAGCCTCCAGCGCGCCACAAGCGCCCAGCGTGTGGCCCATATAGCTCTTCAAGGATGAGATCGCAACGCGGGGCCCGAACACGCAGTGAGTCGCCTGCGATTCGGCCACATCGCCTTGATCGGTGGCGGTGCCATGGGCATTGATATAGGCGATGTCCGCCGGCTGCAGCCCGGCGTCCTGCAGCGCCAAATGAATCGCTCCTGCCATCGTCTCGGCCTGCGGATGCGTCACATGAGCGCCGTCGCTATTGGTGCCGAAGCCGACCAGCTCGGCATAGATGCGCGCTCCGCGGGCGCGCGCATGCTCGTATTCCTCCAGCACCAAGGTGCACGCACCCTCGCCCAGCACCAAGCCATCGCGCGCCACATCGAAAGGGCGCGGGGTCAGGTCTGGCCTGCCGTTGTACTTGACGCTGGTGGCGAACAATGTATCGAACACCGCCGCCTGCGTCGCATCGAGTTCCTCGGCCCCGCCGGCCAACATCGCTAACTGCTTGCCCGATTGGATCGCTTCGTAGGCATAGCCGATGCCTTGCGAGCCCGAGGTACAGGCGCTGGTGGTGGTGATGATGCGGCCGGTCAGTCCCAGGAAGACGCCGATATTGACGGCCGCCGTATGCGCCATCATCTTGATATAGGTGGTCGCGTTGATGCCCTCGGTGTTCTTGTCCAGCATCATGCGGCCGAAGTCGCCGATGGCCTTGGGCGTGCCCGAACTGGAGCCGAAGGAGATGCCCATGCGGCCGCTTTTGACCAAAGGGTCGCCCAGCAATCCGGCATCTTGCAGCGCCATCTCGCTGGCGCGCGTGGCCATCACCGCCACCCGGCCCATGCTGCGCATGCTCTTGCGGTTGTAGCGCTCATGCGGCAAGTCGAAGGCCATCGCCGGCGCGCCGACTTGCGTGTTCAAGCCCTCGTAATCGGCCCATTCATGCACCACCTGGACGGCGTTATGGCCGGCCCGCAGGCGCGCTTCGACCGTGGCCCAGTCATGCCCCAAAGGGCTGATCGCGCCCACACCCGTGACGACAACACGCCTGCTCATCCAACCATCCCCCCATTGACAGAAATAACCTGGCGCGTGATGTAGGCCGCATCCGGACTCATCAAGAAACTCACCACGGCGGCCACCTCTTCGGGTTTTCCAATGCGCTTGGCTGGAATCAGCTTGAGGGCTTCTTCCAGCATGCGCGCGTCCACCATCTCGGTTTCAATCAAGCCCGGAGCCACGCAATTGACGGTGATCTCCCGGCTTGCCAACTCGACCGCCAGCGCTTTTGTGGCGCCCATGATACCGGCCTTGGCGGCGCTGTAATTGACCTGGCCGCGATTGCCCATCAAACCCGACACCGAAGCCAGCGTGACGATGCGGCCGGGCTGGCGGCGCCGCACCAGCGGCATGGTCAGCGGCTGCAGTACATTGAAGAAGCCGTCCAGATTGGTGTGTATGACGGCGTCCCAGTCCTCGCCGCTGAGCGCCGGAAAGGCGCCGTCGCGGGCGATGCCGGCATTGCAGACCACGCCGTAATAGCAGCCATGCAGTTCAACATCGTCCAGCAAGGCGTGGGCGGCCGCTTCACGTTGGCCGACGTCGAATTGCAGCACCCGGGCACTGCGGCCGAGCGCCGCGACCTCGGCCGCCACCGCATCCGCCTCGCCGCGTTGGCTGCGGCAATGGATCACCAGGTCGTAGCCATCGCGGGCCAGACGCAGCGCGATGGCGCGGCCGATGCCGCGGCTAGAGCCGGTCACCAGCACCGTCTTGTTGAGTTTGTCCGTCATGCCGATGTTCCTTGTTCTCGCAAAAATTGCTCCGGGTCGGGCGGGGCAAAAACCGTCAGCACCGCGCCGGCAACACAATGCCCGCCAATCAGAATCTCGCAGGCAAATTGCCCGAGCCCGTTGTCGGCTTGAAACTCGCGCCGGACCCTCACCTCCAAGCGATCACCGAGCTCGAAGCAGGCGCGCTCGCAGCGATATTTGCGGCTGCCCAGCAGCAGGCCGATCTTCGGCGCGCCGCCCGATGCCCGCGCCTGCAGACCTGCCCAAGCGGCCACCGCCTGCGCCATGTATTCAATCCCGACCCAGGCGCCGACACCACCGGCCGACCCCAGCGCGGGATCAAAAAACAAGTCCTGCGCCTGAATGCAGACCAGCGCCGTGACGCCTTCCGGGTCGGAGTCCAGCAAGTCCGTCAACAAGCGCATCCGCCCGCCATGCGGCAGCAGCTCGCTGATCGCCCATTGCTGCTGCGGCTCGAATTCAGCGGCGCTTTCCCGCGTCAACAGCAGCGCCGCATTGCTGCCGCCAAAGGCAAAGGAGTTGCTCAGCACCGCACGCGGCGGGCGGCCCAGGCTCTGGCCTGGCCGCACCAGATTCAATCGGGGCAGATTCGGGTCGGCGCAGCCGTCCCACCAATGCGGGGGCAGCTGGCCCAGCGGGTTGTCGGTCAGCGTCAGCCAGGCGAGCGCGGCCTCGAGCGCGCCGGCCGCGCCCAGCGTGTGCCCGGTCAAGGGCTTGGTCGAACTGCAGGCCAGATCCGAGCCAAAAAGCTGCTGAACGGCACGCGCCTCCATCGCATCATTTTGCAGCGTGGCGGTGCCATGCAGATTGAGATAGTCGATCTCGTGCGGCGCCAGGCCGGCGCCTTGCAAGGCCTGCTGCATCGCGCTCAAAGCGCCCTCGCCCGAAGCCAAGGGGGCCGAAATATGGTGGGCATCGGAGCTCTCGCCCCAAGCGGCCAAGCGCACTCCTGCGGGCTCACGCGTCATCAAAAACAGGGCCGCCGCTTCGCCGATATTGATGCCCCGGCGGTTCGCACTGCTGGGATTGCAGCGCGCCGCGTCGACCGACTCCAGCGACTCAAAACCGGCCACCGTGAAGGCGCACAGCGAGTCGGCCCCGCCGCACAGCACCGCATCAAAAACGCCCGCCGCGAGCTGGCGCGCCGCACTGGCCAAGGCCTTGGCGCTGGAGGAGCAGGCGGTTGAAATCACATAGGCCGGGCCGCCCAGCCCGAGCAGATCGGCCAGCATCAAGGCCGGCGAGCCGATCTCCTGCTGGCGCACGTCAAAGCCCACAGGGAACTGGCCTTCACGCTGGCGAGCGGCAAAAGCGGCCTCGCTCTCGCCCACACCCGAGGTGCTGGTGCCCAGGATGACGCCGATGCGCTCGGCGCCATAACGTCCAATCGCCGCGTCAACAGCGGGCCGAATCTGCGCCAGCGCCGCCAGCAGCAAGGCATTGTTGCGGCTGCGCTGGTGCAGCGGCAGATGCGCCAAATCCGGCAAGGGCTGGCGCACCGCGCCCAGATGCAGGCTGCGCCCGGGCAGCAAATCGCTCAACTCGGCCACGCCGCTCGGAGCTGCGGCGAAGAGCCCGGCGCGTACCTCGGCCTGCCCACTGCCCAGGGCACAGATCAAACCCAGCTCGTTCAAATAGGCTGCACTCATGCCCCTCATGGCCCTTGCAATTTCGATTCGATCAGCAATTCATAGCCTTCCAGCAGGTTCAACAACAGCACCCGCCCATTTTCCTCGCTGCCTTGGAACTCCACGCTCAAGGCCAGACGATCCGCGTCAAACAAACGCCGCCCGCCGGCATCGGCCCGCAGCAGCCAACCCTCGGGCAAGCGCTGGCGCAAGGACTCGGCCGGCCAATAGACCAGACACAAATCGCGCAGGATGCGTTTTTCTTCCACCTGGGCCGGCAACAGCGGGTGGCGCTGCACGGTCAGAGCCTGGCCGTCCCAACTCATCGTCAACACACGTTGATTCAAGGCAAAGCCAGCCAAACGCAAACTTGCCGCATCGGCCTCAAGCAGCACATCAACCACTTGCGGCGGCTCATCAATTGCGGCCAGGCGTCGCACACTGAGTCTCTGCACCAGGCTGAGCGGGCGACCCAACTCGGCCGGCGGCAAATGCAGCAGCGGCAGACCCGGATCACGCTTGCGCGGCGCGGCGCAGGCCGTCAAAGCGAGCGCAAGCAGCCCAAACACGCGGCGCGAGATCATGGGATTCATGCCTTGGCAAACCTCAGCAGGCTGTGGCAATAGCCGATGCCATCTCGCGCGGTCAGCAGCTTCAGGCCGGCGGCCTCGGCCAGGCGGATGTAGTCGCCGCTTTGGTAGACCTTGCTATTGCCGCTGGCCATGGCCGTGAAATAGGGGCTGGTGTTGATCAGGCAATAGGCGGCAATGTCGTAGCGCTGGCGGTCCCAGAAGGTGTCCATGATCAAGACCTGACCCTTATCCGCCAGGGATTTGGCTACACGTGCCAGGATGCTGGCGATGACGGGTTCGCTGAAGCAACTCAGGAACTGGCTCATCCAGATCAGGTCCATGCCGGCCGGGAACTCACATGCCGGATCCAGCATGTTCACGCCGTGCAGATGTGCCCGCGCGCCCAGGCCGGCGGCCTGCAGCGCTTGCTCGGCCATCAGCAACTGCTGCGGCAGATCGACCAAATGCAGCTCAACTTCGGCGTTATAGGCCAGCGTCGCAAGGCTGAACTTGCCTGTATTGGCGCCGATGTCCATCACCCGCTGCGGGCCGGTGGCAAACACATCGGGCATCACATCGGGAAAGGATGTGTCCGAATAATGGTGATCGAACTCGAACCAACTGGTCTTGGCCGGCTCGGGCAACGCCGACAAGCCCTCGTAAATGGTCGGCCAGTCACCCAAATGGGCCAGACCGAGCGGCTGCTCTGCATCAAGCGATCGATCCAGATCGGCCAGACCCGCATAACAAACATCGGCAATGAAGTTCATATTGACCTGCGTGATCGGATCGGTGAGCATGCAGTAGCCGGTTTTGTCCAACACATAACGCCCACCTTGCAGGCTCACCACGCCGGCCGAAAGACAAGTCTCCAGCACCAGCTTCAGCGCATAGGCACTCCAATGGCCGGTGGCGGCCAGGTCCTCGATGCTGAAACCAGCGGCGCCGCCATCGGCGAGCTTTTTGAGCATGCCGCGCTGCCAAGCGTAGCGCACGCATTGGAAGACAACCGGGCCAAAAGCGATCTTCTGCGCCTCAAACCGGGCCGCGAAGGCGGTTTGCTTCTGGGGGGAAAACTTCTTGTCCAGCATGGTCGTCATGGCTCGGCTTTGGTAGGTAATGCAGTAGATGAAGAAGAAGGCAGAAAGACCGGCGTCAAGGCCCAAGCGAGGCTGATACCCAGCAACATGGTCAAACCAAAAGCGCGCAGCGCCGGTGTACCGGACAAGGCCAGCAGGCCAAAAGACAACAAGGTGCTGGCCGCCGCCAAGGTGATGGACAGAAATGGCCGGGTCGCGCTGCGCGCCGGCTGTTCCAACATGAAGATGCCGTAGTCCACGCCCAGGCCGAGCAGGATCAGCAGCGGCAACACATGAAACAACTGCAAGGGCTGGCCCAGGCAGGCCAGCAAAGCGAGGCTTAGAAGGCTGGCCAGTGCCGTCGGCGCCAGGGCGCGCCAAGCCGTACGACCAAAGCGCCAAGCCAAGGCAAGCCAGACCAGTCCATAGCCCAGCACGATGACGGCGGCCATGATGACGCGGTAGCGCCCCAGCAAGCGCGATACCTCGGCTACTTTGTCCACCCAAATCACGCCGGCGCGCTGGGCCGCCGCCTGCACAGCAGCCTGCGCCGAGGCGGTGTCGACGCCGCGCAGCAAAACCGCCGTCGCCACCCCACCTTCCAAAGGCCCCAGCCATTGATGCCGCAGCGGCTCGGAGATCGGTGCGGCCAACCAGGCCTCAAATGCAAGCGGACTGCTGCTGCTTGAGGTGCGCTGCAGTGCTTGACCCAGGCGCTGCTCGGCCAGGGCCAAAACGCCGTCGCCCGCGGCAAAGATCTTTGCATTCACCAAGGTTTGATCTTGCCGCTGCCTTGTCATCGAAGGCACCCAATCGGAGATCGCTTGGTAGGCGTCCAGCTGGCCCTGAGCTCGCAGCTGATCAAGCTCGACCTTCAAGGCCTCTTCACGCTCAAGCACCTGCTGCACATTGGCGCCTCGCACGATGATGAACTGCGCCACACCCGGTAACTCCAACAGCCGGCCGACCTCGCGCTGTGCCCGTACCAAGTCAGGCGGGGCGTTCTGCAACAGACGAATGTCGTCATTGCCGCGCAAAAGCATGGCGCCGGCGGCCAGCAGAGCGGCGCTCATCAGCGCAAGGCCGGCGCTGAAGCGGTTGCGACCGAGGCTGGGCCATTTCGCTCGGCGGCTGCCCAGCCAGCGTGAGAAACGGGTTTCATCCATGCGGCCGCCATCCAACAAGGGGAACCACAGCATCACGGTGATGAAGGAGCACAGCAGACCCAAGGCCGAGAACACCGCCATCTGCTGCAATCCCGGAAAAGGCGTCAAGGCCAGCAGCGCGTAGCCGATCACCGTCGTCAGCATGGCCAACCACATTACCGGCGCTTGCGCGCGCAGCATCTCGAAGCGTTGCTGCGGCGCCAGACCGAGTCGGGCGCAAAAATAATTGGTGCCGTAGTTCTCCGCCACACCGATCAGACTGGCGCCGAACACCAGCGTGATCAGGTGCAACCGCTCGAACAAGACCGAGCAGATCGAGATGGCCGATAGCAAGCCGACGGCGATGGACAAGGTGACCAGAATGCGCGGCCGCAGCGAGCTGAACGCAAACAGCGTCAGCACAATGATGCCGGCCAGCGAACCCAGCCCAATGACATGCACTTCGTTCTGGGCCTGCGTCGCGGCGGCGGCCGCAAACAAGGGCACGCCGGTGGCGAGGACCTGCGCCGCCCCGGCGGCCAAGGCTTGCCTGCGCCCTTGTTCGAGCCGAGGCAGCAGGGCTTGCTGACTGGCCAACGCAAAACCGGAACCCTGGGTTTCGAGCATCAAGACGGCCCACCATTGCTGCCGCTCGTCCTGCAGCGCCAAGCGCCCCTCTTGCACCCGCACACGGCTGGACTGCGCTCGTTCGACCAGCCATTGGCCAAATAGATTGAGCGGATCTTGAGCCCAGCTTCCGACGCGCGGGGCACCCATCGGCTGATGCAAAAGGACCACCGCCTGGGCGGCCAAATCGGCGGGCGCCTGTGCGCTCAAAGCGAGCCGGCCGGCCGCCGTCAACAAGCCCTCGCGCGCCGGCGCAAACAGCTCAAGATACTGCTGCGCCGCGCCATCATCGACGCGGTAGCGCAGGTTCACATCCAGCCCTGAAAATTCTTGCGCAAAGGCATCGCCGCCGCGCTGGGCCGAGGCCCAATCGCCGCCGCCGACCAGCACCACCACCCGCCTTGCACCGGCATCGGCCAAACGCCGGGTCGCCTCGACCACCACAGGCTGCTGCTCGTCGCGCGGCAGCATGGCCAGGATATCGGTGTCCAAGGCCCGCCCGGAGACGGTCCAGAGCCAGAGATTATGACCGCCGACCAGCAGCACCCAGACCAACCAAAGGGCGCCAAACAGGCGCAGTCCGCGCGGCACGGCGATTGAACTCTTCATCTCAGTCAAACCGTGCTTGATCGGCAGAACTCAAGGCTGCGGCCTCGCCGCGTTGATTCAGAAAGCGGATCTGCGTGACATCACCATTGGCCTCGTCCAGCACGATCCGGCGCACCAGGGAATCCCCGTGCAACTCCACCCGCTTGAGCAAACGCGCCAATGCGAGTTGTTTCGGCGTTAGCGTCAGGTTCCAGCTTTTGCCTTGCGCCGCACCGCTGAACTCGAACAGCTCACTTAAGCGCGCCACATCGCCATTCAGCAGCGCGAACATCAGGCCATTGATGACGCGCACGGTCGGCTCTTTGGCGGCGTCCAACTTGAAACTGACGCTGCCGCCCTGACTGGCCTTGATTTCATCCCGAGTCAGGCGCAATTCACTGGCGAAGGGCTCGACCGTGCGCCACAGAACGCCACGCCCACGCGCGACTAGAAAATCACCGCGCGATTGCAAGGGCTTGGCAAAGCCGCTGACGGTCTTCGCTTGCTCGAAGTCTCCATGCAAGACCTCGGGCTGACTCAAGCGGCTACGGATTTCGCTCGCCAGATCACCCGACCAAGCGGGCAGCATCAGCCCGAGCGAACTTGCAAGCAGCAGCAATAGTCGCTTCATACCGGCACCACCCCAAGCCGCTGCCACAGCACGGCCGGGCAAACATATTGCATTTCACGCGTCGCGATGGACAGCGCCACCTGCGTCGTGTGCGCCTTCGTCAACATCTGGCCGCTGAGCGCGTCAGAGATCACGTATTCGATCTTCAGGCGCATCTCCCACTCGACAATCTTGGCCTGCACGATCAGGCGCTGGTTGAAGCTGGCCGAGCCGACATACTTGAGCCGCATATCGACGATGGGCCACGCATAGCCGGACTCGCGCATCTGCGGGTAGTCGTAGTTGAACTTGGCCAAGAGCGCGCAGCGGGCAATTTCCAGGTACTTGACGTAATGGCCATGCCAGACGATATCGAGCGGGTCAAGGTCATGAAAGGCCGGCGCCAGCTCGATGCTGTGACTCAAATCGGGCTCAGTCATACAGGTTCCAAGCGCGCTCGCGCAGCGCCAGCAACAGACGCTGCAAATCACCGTCCAGCGCGCGGTCTTCTTCGATCAGCGCCAGCCGCTCGCTCAGGTCGGCCTGCATCTGCGCCAAGGCCGGGCTCAGCTCGATCTTCTGCTGGCGGCCACGCAGGGTCAGGCCTTGCCGCGCGGCGATCAGCATCGCCGCCAAGACCTGCTCGCTCAGCTCCAGCACGCGCAGGCAGTCACGCGCCGCGATGGTGCCCATGCTGACTTTGTCCTGGTTATGGCACTCGGTCGAACGGCTGAACACCGAGGCCGGCATCGTGCCCTTCAAGGCCTCGGCCGTCCAGGCGGAAACGCTGATCTGCAGCGCCTTCAGCCCATGGTTGATGGCCGCACGCTCGCCCGTCGCGGCAGACAGGTTGGCGGGCAGACCATGGTTGTAGCGGGTGTCCACCAACAAGGCCAGTTGGCGGTCCAGCAGGTCGGCCACATTGGCCACCGCCGTCTTCAGCGTGTCCATGGCCAGCGCGATATGGCCGCCGTAGAAATGCCCACCATGCAATACCAACTCATTGCGCGCATCGATCAGGGGGTTGTCATTGGCGCTGTTCAGCTCGTTCTCGATCAGCTGACGCAGGAAAGGCAGCGCGTCTTGCAGCACACCGATCACATGCGGCGCACAACGCAGCGAGTAGCGGTCTTGCAGGCGCTGCTCGTTGCGGCTCGGCCTGTCGCTGGCCAGATCGGCGCGCAGGCGTTCGGCGCATAATTGCTGGCCCGGATGGGGCTTGGCTGCAAACAAGGCCTCGTCAAAATGATGCGCATTGCCGCCGCTGGCAATCACATTGATGGCGGTCAGGCGGGTCGCCATTCGGCACAGGTATTCGGCGCGCTGCCAGGCCAGGCAGGCCAGCCCCGTCATCACGGCGGTGCCGTTCATGATCGCCAGGCCCTCCTTGGGCCGCAGGCGCAGCGGCTTCAGCCCGACCAGGGCCAAGGCCTGCTCGGCGCCCATGCGAGCACCCTTGAACAGCACTTCACGCTCGCCACACAAGACCGCGGCCAAATAAGACAAGGGGGTCAGATCGCCACTGGCGCCGACCGAGCCTTCGGACGGTATCAGCGGCAAGATGTCATGTTTGAGCAGGGCCTCAAGCTGCGCCAGCAGGTCGACGCTAACGCCCGACATGCCCTGACTCAGCGACGCCAGTCGCGCCGCCAGCACCGCCCTTGTTTCGGCCACACCAAGCAGCGCGCCCATGCCACAGCCATGGTAGGTGTAGAGATGGTGCGGCAGCTCGGCGACCAGCGCCGGCGGCACGTTGACGGTGCAGGAGTCGCCGTAGCCGGTGGTGACGCCGTAAATCACGCCCTCCTCGGCCAGCAGGCGGGCCACGAAATCGGCGCCGGACTGGATATGAGCGCGAAACCCCGCATCCGGGCTCAATATTGCTTGGCGCTGACCATGGGCGAGCGCGCAAACATCCTCGATGCTCAGGCGTTGCCCATTAAAAACCACCGCTGAGGATGAGGGATGAGACTGAGGGCTTGTCATGTGGTTTGGTCCCAAAAAGGGAAGAAATTGAACCAGTCGTAGGGCGATTCGTGCAGCAGTTCGCTCAGGGCGAACACGTACTGCTCGGCATGCTTTTGCAAGGCCTGCTCACGCTGACCGCGCGGCAGCAAGACCTGCTGCGCCAGCAAGTCAAAGCGAATTGCATAACCGCGCCCGGCGTGCAGGCAGCTCAACATATAGAGTGGGCATTTCAACAAGCCGGCCAGGACGTAGGGGCCGACAGGGAACTGGGCCGGGTGACCGAGAAAGTCGACCAGCACCGTCTTGCTTTGGCGCACCGGAATGCGATCACCGGCGATCGCCACGAACTCCCCGGCTGCAACCTTCTCGCTCAACAGCATCGCGGTCCCCACATCGATCTCCGTGACCTCGATCAGGCGCACCCGGCTGTGCGGATTTAGCCGCTGCAGAATCCGGTTGAAATCCTGCGCATGCGCTGTGTGCACCAGCACATTGAGGCGAAAGGCACCGCCATCATCGATCAGCGCGCGGCATAGCTCCAAGCAGCCGATATGCGCGGTTACGATGATGCCCCCCTGCCCCGCTGCAGCAGCTTGCCGCAAGGGGCCCGCACCAACAATGGTGACCCGCTCGACCGGATAGCGTCCGGCGATGGCCAAAAGCTTGTCCAACATGGTTTCGGCGAACAAAGCCACATGACGCAGGCCCTGCGGCCAGCCAGGTGGTTTGGCGAACACGGGGCGGTAGTCATGCAAGCGACGCAGGTACTGCAATGAGTCTCGCCGCAGGCCGGGCCGGCTCAGCCAATGGAACAAAACCACCGGCGCCAACACGAGCCGAAACCCCCACCGCCCGGTCAATCGGTGCAGCCCATAGAGCAACCAAATGCCGGCCACAAAAGTGGATTCACCCAAGTCGGCCCAATGCCGATTGCGAGCAGCGCCGCTCATCGGGGAAGTCGCCGCCACAACAGCATCGGCGCACGCGCCAGCATGCCGAAGAACAAACGGGTGTGCATCCAGGAGATCAAGAGGTTGTCATGCAGCGCTCGAAAATGCGAGATGCCGTCGCTGGGGTAACTGACCCGCGTCGGTTGATTGATGACGGGCAGGCCGCGCCAGAGCAGGCGGACGGCAATCTCGACATCAAAGTCCATGCGGCGCCCGATGCTAACGCTATCGATCAGCGCCACCGTGGGCGCCAAAGGGTAGACACGAAAGCCGCACATCGAATCGCGCAGCTGCATGGACAAGGTATTGATCCAGACCCAAATATGGGTGGCATAGCGGCCATACAGACGCGCTCGGGGCACCGTGTCGTCATAAACCGGGCAGCCGCAGATGAAGTGGCTCGGGTGCGCCTTGGACAAGGCGAGGAAGCGCGGCACGTCCGACCCATCATGTTGCCCATCGGCATCGATCTGCAACGCGTGGCTATAGCCCAGGGCCAGCGCGCGGCGCAGGCCGGCCATCATCGCGCCACCCTTGCCCTGATTGACGGGCAGGCGCTCGACGCGGATTTGCCCCGGTTCGGCCGCCGCGAGCGCATCCAGCACCGCGGCGCAGTCCGCCGCGCTGCCGTCATCGACCAGCAGCACCGGCAGGCCATGAGCGCGCAGGCCTTGCACTACCGCGCCGACCGCCGCGCCATGGTTATAGACGGGCACCACCGCCAAGGTCCGATTCACGGCGCTCAATCGGCGCCTCCGAAGAGCAGGCGCCCACTCGCATGGGCGCCACGGCCGGAACTGAATTTGAAGGCCAGTTGAGCTGCCTCGGGCTTGTAATCCAGTTGCAAGCTTAGCGTCATGCCGGGCGTGATCACCTGTTGAAATTTCAAGCCTTCCATGGCCACAAACTTTGCCGGCAGGGTCGTGAAACACTCGCGGCCAAAACGAATCGCCCAATCGACCTGCGCCACACCGGGCAGCACCGGATGGCCGTCAAAATGGCCGTCGAACTGCGGCAAGCCGGCTTCGGCCAGTAGGCTCAATTCGGCCCTGGTGGCGGTCAGTTGAAGCAGGCGAGCCGTGGGCCGCAGCGGGTCAAACAAGGCCAGCAATTCGCGTTGCGTCGACTTGCCTTGGCTGTTGAAGGGCAAACGCGAAACGAAACGCCAACGGCGTGGCGCCGACACCGGCTCCAGGCTTTGCAGCAATTGCTTGCGCAAATAATCACCGAAACCCTTTTTGCCAAGTTCCTCGTACATTGCCCAGCCGCGCTCGCTTGGCACCGCCACCACGGCCAGCTGTTCGCGTCCGCCGGCGGTCTTGCGCAGACTCAAGACGCGCAGCTCGCTCAAGCAAGCGGTGGCGAGCAGCGCCGCTTCTATTGCCGCCACCGAGACACGCTTTTCCTCAATCTTCAACAAGCGATCGGCACGCCCCATCAACTCGAAGCTCGCTCCCAGCGCGCAGGCGCGATCGGCTGTACTCAGCCAAGTGAATGCGGGCAGATGCGGCGAGCGGATCTCCAGCAAATCCTCCTCGATGCGCCATTCAACCCCCGGCAATGGGGACCAGCTCGAGGGCGCTTGCGGATTGCGCTGGCGCCAGGCGATGCCGCCGGTTTCGCTGCTGCCGAAGACTTCGATCGGCGCCTGCCCCAGCAGGCGCAAGCAGTCGGGCAAGGCCTCATCGGGCAAGGGCCCGCCGGAAGAAAACACCGCCCGCAGGTCGTGCAGGCTGACGGCGGGCAGGCGGCGCAGATGCGCCGGACTGGCGATCAGCAGCGCGCCGCCATCGGGCGGCAATGCCGCCGCAATCTCCTCGACAAAAGCGTAGCGCCGGGCATGGAAAACACGGCCCGCAGCCAGCGGCCACAGCACGCGAAACAGCAGGCCATAGATATGCTGATGCGAGACGGTGGACAGCACCTCGGCCTTGGCCCCAAGGCGCCCCCCGAAGACCCGCTCCAAAGAAGCCACTTCGCTGAACAACTGGCCGAGTCGCTTGCCTATGGCCAAGGGCGCGGCGGTGGAGCCGGAGGTGAAGATCACCAACTGCTCCGCCTGCGGCTTGAGCGGGGGCCAGTCGGCCTCGGCCAAGCCGGCTTGCGCGGCCTGCGGGAGCACGGCGGCACCCGCCAAATCGCCCACCATGGCGTCGACCAGCGGCTTCAATGCTTGCACGGTGGCGGGCAAGCCATCGCCGGGCAAATAGGCGACCTTGCCGGCATGCCAGAGCCCGAACAAGGCGGCCGCAAAGTCCGCACTGTCCTCAAAGTAGAGCGCAAAGCGTTGGCCTGGATGGGCCTCGAAGGCGCGCCTCCAGGCCGCACATTGCGCGCGGAAATCCCTCCAGCTGATATGCGCCGAACCGCGCTTGGCCAGCAAACTATCGCCCGCACGACAGTCCGCCATCAAGCCCGCCAATTCCCCGCCACTCATCAACTCACCTTGCGCGGGCTATGCCGCAGTCGCTGGCGCACAAGCCATTCACCACCCAAGAGCAGGCCCATCAGCAAATAACTGATTAGCCCGTTGTACAAGGCCCATTGAGCATTGCTGGCCCACAATCCGGTTGCCAAGGCAATGCCGCCATTGACGAGGAAGAAGCCACACCAGACCTGGGTGACCCGCCGCGTGTAAGCAACGCCGTGCGCATCAAGCTCCGGTTCCCGCAGGCGGGCCAATCTTTCGATCGCCGAGGGCGGATGCAAGAGGCTGGCGCCAAAGACGCACAGCAGCACGGTGTTGACCAATACCGGGTAGAGCTTCAAGGGCAGGGCCGCATTGCCTAGAGCGCTGACCCCGGCCAGCGCCAAAGCGCCCGCAGCCGCCCAACGCCAAAACCGATCCGGACTGCCGATCGCTCGCAGCAAGGCCAGCCCGGCCAGCATCAAGGCCAGCCAGCGAGGCTCGAAGCGGCCCAGGCCAAAGTAGACCAACAAGGGATAAGCGGCGGTCAGCAGACCCACCAGCAAACTGCGCATATCGCCTCAGCTCGGCTCGGGCCGTACACCTGTCTCTGCACCGCTCTTGATCAAGCCCTGCAGGGCGTCGATCACATCCTGCAGGGTACGCACGGCCTTGAAAGCCTCCGGCTGCAGGCGCTTGCCGACCAAGGGTCGCAGCTTGACGATCAGATCGACCGCGTCAATGCTGTCGATGTCGAGGTCTTCATACAAACGGGCCTGACGGTGAATCACCGCCGCGTCGATATCAAAGGTATCGATCAGAATTGTCTGTAAACGTTCGAAAATTTCTTGGTCTGTCATTTTTTCACTCTCAACGCCGCCCTATCCTGGCCGCGCCGTACTGCTGACTGCTAGGCCCGACGGCCCATCTCTCTACTTGCTGCGCTGGTTCGCCACAAACAAGGCCAAGGCTCGAATGCTGGCGAAATGCTGGCGCGTCTGCGCGGCGTCCGCCGTCATGCTGACGCCGTAACGCTGCTGCAGGGCCAAGCCCAATTCCAGCGCGTCGATCGAGTCGAGGCCGAGTCCGTCGACGAACAAGGCCTGCTCGGCATCAATCTGCTCGGGAGCAAGATCCTCAAGGCTCAGGCAAGAGATCAACAACTGTTTGATCTCTTGTTCGAGTTCCGGTGCTTTCTCTGTGTATTGCATTTTCATTCCCCCTGCTTCGAAAAATATTTAGCCAAGTGTGCCGTCAAACTTCGCGCGGCCAACCCCGGCTCCTGGGCCGCCGCGTCCAGGAACGGGGCGATCGCGATGTCCTCGCCGACCACGATGCTGAAGTGCAGAGGCCGATCCGCGACACGCCACCAAGGCTGGCCCTTGCTCAAGCCCGGAGGCCAGCAATGGATATGTACCGGCGTCACATTGCAAGGCGCGCGGGCAGCAATTTGGGCCGCACCGCGCTGCAGTTGCAAGGCTTGGCCCGGTTTGCTGCGAGTCCCTTCCGGGAAGATCACAAGGTTAGCGCCTTGGCGCAGACTGTCCATACAGGATTGCAGCAGGTCGGGACCCTCGTTATTGCGCACATAGTCGCAGGCGCGCACCGGCCCGAAGGTGAATGGGTTGGACGCCAAGCCCGCGCGCACCACACAGTCGGCATTGCGAACCATTGAAATCAAGAACACCACATCAATCAGCGTCGGATGGTTGGCCAGAATCAACAGCCCCGACCTATCCAGCCGGCTCTGTCCTTCGATCCGGTAACTGATCAAGCCGAGCCGGCGCATCAGGCCGATAAAGGCCGAGAAAACCCAGCGCACCACGCCGCGTGCGTGGCGGGAGCGCTGGGCGGGCCGGCGCTCGAGCAGCAGCAGCAAGGGGAAGTAGAGCAGGCCGATCAACGCTCCACCGACCCCGAAGACAGCGAAAGCCACGCCGGTGGCGGCGATGCGGCGCAGGCGATTCAGTTCAGCCCGCATCGCGAGTCCAACACCAGCGGCCATGATTCAGCGTCGCGGCATCGCCGATCAAAAACTCCAGCGTTTTCAAATCGGCACCTAGTTCCGGGGCACGCCCCTGCGCTATGAGGGCTTGCCTGCAGGCTTGCAAGTTCAGCAAACCCTGACCCTTGGCCGCCTGACTTGCGGTTCCTGCAGGACGCAGCAGGCAAGCCCAGGCGTGCAGAAACTGCTGACCCGGTGTTGCGGTGGCGGAAAACTGGGCAAAGCTTGCCGGCAGCGGCGCATCAAAATAGACCAGCAAGACGGCTGTCGCGCCATCGGCCAACAGCCCCTGAGCTTCGGCAAAACCGGCCTCGGCGCTGTGCTCACCTGCGCTCACCGCAAGGTAGTTGGCGCGGTCGTGGCGCG
Source organism: Roseateles oligotrophus (assembly GCF_025717515.1). Taxonomy (GTDB): domain Bacteria; phylum Pseudomonadota; class Gammaproteobacteria; order Burkholderiales; family Burkholderiaceae_C; genus Paucibacter_A; species Paucibacter_A oligotrophus. The sequence goes on along the minus strand of NZ_JAJIRN010000003.1, from coordinate 452,061 downwards.
CAATCGAATAGAGCGCGCCGATCGCGTTGTGGACCGACAGGCTGAAGGCCGTAGGCGACAGCGGCTGGCCCAAGGCGAGTTGCTCCAGCATACCGACCGAGCGAGCCAACTCGCCCCAGCGCGACGCGAATACCACCGGGCAGCTATCGATGGCCGCTGTGGCCGTCTCCGTCGCTTGCAAGGCATAGGCTGTCTGCAAGGCCGCACGCCCCAAAGGCTCGATGCGGCGGCGCATCATGGCCGGCATCTCGGCCAAGGGCGCGACGCCGTCCGAGATCGGAAAACTGGGCGCCGCCAACCATTGCCGCCACTGCACCTGGGATTCGATGCCCGGCGCCCAAGCGGCCCATTGTTCAATCCAGAAGCGTGTCGGCATGATTGTGCTTGCGGTTCCGAAAACGACTCCGCCGCGACGAATCGCGGCGGAGCTGACTTGATCGGTTGAGGACTGAACTACTGGCTTGCGCTCAGGCGGTCTGTCCCCCAAACCATTAGTTTTTCCGGAACTTGCGCAGCGCAGCGATCTGGGCAGCCATTGCAGCGAACTCGCCTTGCGCCTTGGCAAAGTCGATATCGCTCTTGGCGTTCTTCATCGCTTCTTCGGCCAAGGCCTTGGCTTCAACCGCCTTGGCTTCGTCCAGATCCTTGCCGCGAATCGCGGTGTCGGCCAGCACGGTGACACGGCCCGGCTGCACTTCCAGCAAGCCACCGGCCACGAAGACAAACTCTTCCTGGCCGTTGTCGGCGCGCTGGATGCGCACAGCACCCGGCTTGATGCGGGTGATCAGCGGTGCGTGGTTGGGCAAGATGCCCAGCTCACCGCTTTCACCCGGCAGTGCAACAAACTTGGCTTCGCCGGAGAAGATCTGCTCTTCGGCGGAGACCACATCCACATGGATAGTTGCCATCTTGAATCTTCCTTAGCGTTTGCGTTGAGAACTGTGCTGAATGCAGGGAGAGCTGACGCCCTCCCCGCTGTCATCAGCCCAGCTTCTTCGCCTTTTCAAACGCTTCGTCGATGGTGCCAACCATGTAGAAGGCCTGCTCTGGCAGGTGATCGCATTCGCCGGCAACAATCATCTTGAAGCCGCGGATGGTTTCCTTCAATGGCACATACTTGCCAGGCGAGCCGGTGAAAACCTCGGCCACATGGAAAGGCTGCGACAAGAAGCGCTGGATCTTCCGCGCGCGGGAGACCGACAGCTTGTCTTCAGGCGACAGCTCGTCCATACCCAGAATCGCGATGATGTCGCGCAGTTCTTTGTAGCGCTGCAGCACTTGCTGAACGGCACGGGCCGTCGAGTAATGCTCATCACCGACCACGTTCGGGTCCAGCTGACGCGAGGTCGAGTCGAGCGGGTCCACGGCGGGGTAGATACCCAGCGAAGCGATGTCACGCGACAGCACGACGGTGGAGTCCAAGTGAGCAAAGGTCGTCGCAGGCGATGGGTCGGTCAAGTCGTCCGCTGGCACGTAAACGGCCTGGATGGACGTGATCGAACCGACCTTGGTCGAAGTGATCCGCTCTTGCAAGCGGCCCATTTCTTCGGCCAGCGTTGGCTGATAACCCACGGCGGAAGGCATACGACCCAGCAGCGCGGACACTTCGGTACCGGCCAATGTGAAACGGTAGATGTTGTCCACGAAGAACAGCACATCCTTGCCTTCGTCACGGAAGGACTCGGCGATCGTCAGACCGGTCAAGGCCACGCGCAGACGGTTGCCTGGAGGCTCGTTCATCTGACCGTAAACCATCGCGACCTTGGAGTCCTCAAGCTTCTCGAGGTTCACCACGCCGGAGTCGGCCATCTCGTGATAGAAGTCGTTACCTTCACGAGTCCGCTCGCCCACACCCGCAAACACCGACAGACCGCTGTGGGCCTTGGCGATGTTGTTGATGAGTTCCATCATGTTCACGGTCTTGCCCACACCGGCGCCACCGAACAGACCCACCTTGCCGCCCTTGGCGAACGGGCAGATCAAGTCGATCACCTTGATGCCGGTTTCCAGCAGTTCTTGCGACGGGCTCAGCTCGTCGTAAGCCGGAGCCTGGCGGTGGATCGACGCGATTTGCGTCGAGTCAACCGGACCACGCTCATCAATCGGCGCGCCCAGCACGTCCATGATGCGGCCGAGTGTGCCCTTGCCCACGGGCACCTGGATGTTCTTGCCGGTGTTGAAAACTTCGGTGCCGCGGCGCAGGCCGTCCGACGATCCCAAAGCAATGGTCCGCACGATCCCGTCGCCCAGCTGCTGCTGAACTTCCAGGGTCAGGTTGCTACCGTTCATCTTCAGCGCGTCATAGACCTTCGGCATCTGGCTGCGTGGGAACTCAACGTCCACAACGGCGCCAATGCACTGAACGATCTTGCCAACGGCGTTGGTTTGAGTGTTCGACATATCGATTCCTTAAAACAATCAGTATTCGTTGCGTATGGTTTGGCAGTTAGCAGGCATTAGCCCACTGCGGCCGCTCCGCTGACAATCTCTGACAACTCTTTGGTGATAGCTGCTTGGCGGGTCTTGTTATAGATCAGCTTCAGCTCACCAATCAAGGTGCCGGCGTTGTCGGTTGCGGCCTTCATCGCCACCATGCGTGCCGATTGCTCGGACGCCATGTTTTCTGCCACGGCCTGGTAGACCAGCGCTTCGGCATAACGCACCAACAGCTCGTCAATCACCGTCGGCGCATCGGGCTCGTACAGATAGTCCCAAGCGTGAGCTGGGGAGCCATCGGCCGCGGCCGTCTTCATGCCTTCGGTCGTCAACGGCAACAATTGCTTGATGACGGTTTCCTGCTTCATCGTGTTGATGAAACGGGTGTAGCAGAGGTAGACGGCGTTCAGCTTGCCTTCGGCGTAAGCGTCGAGCAGAACCTTGACCGGGCCGACCAGCTTTTCGATGTGCGGCTTGTCGCCCAGATGCGTGACATGAGCCACCACCTTGGCGCCGATGCGGTTCATGAAGCCCAGACCCTTGTTGCCGATGGCGACGACTTCGGCCGATTGGCCGACGGCGTCGAGGTCCTTCAGCTTGGCCGTGGTTGCACGCAACAAGTTGGTGTTCAAACCACCGCAGAGGCCTTTGTCCGTCGTCACCACCACGAAGCCGGCTACTTTTGCATCCGGATTGGCGGTCAGGAAGGCATGCTTGTACTCGGGGTTAGCCTGGGCGAGGTTAGCGGCGATATTGCCGATCTTCTCGCTGTAGGGACGACCCGCACGCATGCGTTCCTGGGCCTTGCGCATCTTCGAGACCGAGACCATTTCCATGGCCTTGGTGATCTTCTTGGTGCCTTCGACCGACTTGATCTTGCCGCGAATTTCCTTGCTTGATGCCATGATTTCTCCTTTTCAGATTGGGTGAATTTTCAAGCTCACCCAGTCAATGGCATTAAGCGAAGGACTTCTTGAACGCGGTGATTGCAGCGTTCAACTCGGCTTCGGCATCCTTGTCCATCGCCTTGTCGGCTTCCAGCTTGGCCAACAGAGCGGCGTGGCTGGTCTTCAGGAACTGGTGCATGCCGGACTCGAAAGCCAAGACCTTGTTGACCGGCAGACTGTCCATGAAGCCCTTGTTGACCGCGTACAACGTCGCGCCCATCAAGCTGATGGTTTGCGGCGAGTACTGAGCCTGCTTGAGCAACTCGGTCACGCGAGCACCGCGGTCCAACTGCTTGCGGGTGGACTCGTCCAGATCGGAAGCGAACTGCGCGAACGCGGCCAACTCACGGTACTGGGCCAGGTCGGTACGGATACCGCCGGACAGGTTCTTGACCAGCTTGGTTTGCGCTGCGCCACCGACTCGCGACACCGAAATACCGGCATTGATCGCAGGGCGGATACCGGCGTTGAACAGCGAGGTCTCCAAGAAGATCTGACCGTCGGTGATCGAAATCACGTTGGTTGGCACGAAGGCCGACACGTCACCGGCTTGCGTCTCAATGATAGGCAACGCGGTCAAAGAACCGGTCTTGCCCTTCACTTCGCCCTTGGTGAAGGCTTCGACATAGTCGGCGTTCACGCGAGCGGCACGCTCCAGCAGGCGGCTGTGGAGATAGAACACGTCGCCGGGGTAGGCTTCACGGCCTGGTGGACGGCGCAGCAGCAGCGATACCTGACGGTAAGCCACGGCTTGCTTGGACAGATCGTCATAAACGATCAGCGCGTCTTGACCGCGGTCGCGGAAGTACTCGCCCATCGTGCAACCGGAGTAGGCCGACACATATTGCATCGCAGCCGACTCGGAGGCCGAGGCCGCCACGACGATGGTGTAAGCCATCGCGCCGTTGGCTTCCAGAGCGCGCACCACGTTCTTGATCGACGAAGCCTTCTGGCCGATCGCAACGTAGACGCAGGTCATGTTCTGACCCTTCTGGTTGATGATGGCGTCGATCGCAACAGCGGTCTTGCCGGTCTGGCGGTCACCAATGATCAGCTCGCGCTGACCACGGCCCACCGGCACCATCGAGTCAATCGACTTCAGGCCGGTTTGCATAGGCTGATCAACCGACTTACGGGCGATCACGCCTGGAGCGACCTTCTCGATCACGTCCGTCATCTTGGCGTTGATCGGGCCCTTGCCGTCGATCGGGTGACCCAGCGCATTGACCACGCGGCCAATCAGCTCGGGGCCAACCGGCACTTCCAGAATACGACCCGTGCACTTGACGGTGTCGCCTTCGGAGATGTGCTCGTACTGGCCCAAGATCACGGAACCGACCGAGTCACGCTCGAGGTTCAGCGCCAGACCGTAGGTCGGCTGACCATCGGCACCGGCCGGGAACTCCAGCATCTCGCCTTGCATCACGTCGGAAAGACCGTGGATGCGGCAAATGCCGTCGGACACGGACACCACGGTGCCCTGGTTGCGGACGTCCGTCGAAGTGCCAAGGCCCTCGATGCGGCTCTTGATCAGTTCGGAAATTTCAGCAGGATTCAGATTCATTGCTATGGCTCCCAGCTGGCCCTCCGTCTGTTACCAGAGCGGACGACACAGGGATGAATGAAGGGTGTGAAGTTGCACTCAAGGCCATCAGGCCGTGAGCGCTACTTTCATGCGTTCCAGACGGTACTTGACCGAGGTGTCCAACACCTCATCGCCAACCACCACCCGAATGCCGCCAATCAGTGACGGCTCCAAGACGAGCTGTGCGTCGAGCTTGCGGGCGAAACGCTTTTCCAGCGACACCATCACCTCGGCCAATTGGGCCGCATCGATGGGGTAAGCGCTGTAAATCAAAGCGTCGGCGACACCGGCTGCAGCATTGGCCAAGAGATGGAATTGCTGAGCCACCGCCTGCAAAGCGCCGAGGCGCCCGTTGGCGATGACGGTGCGCAAAAAGTTCTGCACACCCTCAGCGAGCTCCAATTTGCCTGCCACAACGGCATAGACCTGCTCGGCCGTGGCCTTGGGATGGTCAGCAAACGCAAGCAACTCGGGCGCCCCGGCCATTTGGGCCAAGGCATCAAGCTGCAAGCCCCAGGCCTTGACGTCATGCTTGGACGCTACTTGATACAGCGCTTCGGCGTACGGACGGGCAATGGATGCGAGCTCGGCCATGCTTACAGCTCCGTCTTCAGGCGACCCAGCAACTCGGCGTGCACAGAGGCGTTGACCTCGCGCTGCAGAATTTGCTCGGCACCCTTGACGGCCAGCGCGGCGACTTGCTCGCGCAAGGCCTCACGAGCACGTACGGATTGCGCTTCGGCTTCGGCATGAGCGTCGGCCACGATCTTGGCGGCCTTCTCTTCGGCTTGGCCGGCGGCAGCAGCCACGATCGCAGCGGCACGCTTTTCAGCGTCGGCCAACAGCTTGGTGGTTTCGCCACGGGTCAGCGCCAATTGCTCGTCGACCTTCTTGTTGGCGTTGGCCAACTCGGACTTGGCCTTGTCGGCCGCAGCCAGACCTTCGGCGATTTTTGCGGCGCGCTCATCCAGGGCCTTCATCATTGGAGGCCAGATGAAGCGCATGGTGAACCATACAAGGATCGCAAAAACGATCGCCTGCAGGAACAGTGTTGCGTTGATATTCACAGAGCTATCCTTTCAACCGTGAACGGTTGGCGCATCAATTAATTAGATGGCGAAAGGCTTGGCGAATGCGAACAGCAGAGCGATAGCCACACCGATCAGGAACGCGGCGTCGATCAGACCAGCCAAGATGAACATCTTGGTTTGCAGTTCGTTCATCAGCTCAGGCTGGCGAGCCGAAGCTTCCAGGAACTTGCCGCCCATCAAAGCGATACCGATAGAAGCGCCCAATGCGCCCAGACCAACGATGAGACCGCAAGCCAGTGCTACGAGACCGAGAATGTTTTCCATGATTTGCTCCAGAAGGAAAGGTAAGTAAAGAAAAAGGAAAGGGAAAAGAGAAAAAGCGAACTATCCGACGCTCGGCCGCAGATCAATGCTGATCGTGCGCCTGGCCCGTGTAGATCAAGGTCAGCATCATGAAGATGAAGGCCTGCAAGGTGATGATCAGGATGTGAAACAGCGTCCACACCGTACCAGCCACCAAATGGCCCAGACCCAGCCAGAAGCCACCCGACAACGGGTTCAACTCCCAGGCCCAGACGCCACCCATCAGCGCGATCAGCATAAACACCAGCTCACCCGCAAACATATTGCCGAACAACCGCATGCCATGTGACACGGTCTTGGCAGCGAACTCGATCAGCTGCATCAGGAAGTTGATCGGATACAAAAACCACTTGTCACCGAAGGGAGCGGCAAGCAACTCATGCGTCCAGCCGCCGATGCCCTTGATCTTGATGCTGTAGAAGAAGCACATGATCAGCACGCTGGTCGACAGACCCAGCGTCGTCGACAAGTCGGCGGTCGGCACCACACGCATATAAGCGTGATGCGGGTCGTGACCCATGGAGCCAAACACCTTGGCCCACAGCGTCGGCAGCAGGTCGACCGGCAGCATGTCCATGAAGTTCATCAGGAAAATCCAGACAAACACGGTCAGCGCCAAGGGTCCGATGACCTTGCGGCTGGCGGCATTGTGAATCACACCTTTGGCCTGGTTCTCGACCATTTCGGACAAGATTTCAACCGCAGCCTGGAAGCGGCCGGGGACGCCGGAGGTCGCCTTGCGCGCGGCACGCCACAAGATGAAACAACCCAACACACCCAAAATCACCGCATAAATCAGTGAGTCCAGGTTGAACAAGCTGAAATCAACGATGCTGGTCTGCTTGACCAGTTCACCCTTGAAATTCATCTGCATATGCTGCAGGTGATGCTGGATATATTCCCCAGCGTTGGGCCCTTGCCCGTGTCCTTCGGCTGCCATCGTTAGTTTCCGTCCTGCGTATTTACTTAACTTGACTCGTCCGACCCTGCCAAAGCAGGGCCAACCAATTAACTTTCAAGCATCCGACCAAACCCGCCAGCATTGCCAGCCAATTCAAATCCGACACCCATACCGCTGCCACCGCCAAAATGGCAACAGCCGTCATGATCTTGATCAGCTCCCAGAACATAAACCCCAGCACCGCAGCAGCTGGCATTCCTCTGAAGAGCCCGGTCATCCCCCACGCCATCAAGGCATTCGGAAAAACCACCGCAGCCGCACCCCAAAGAGCCGACTGCGCTGTTTTGCCCTGCCCGGTCAACAGGTAGGCCAGCACAGCAATCACCGCACCGACCAAGGCCTGAATCCCGACGACACGCCAAACCGAAATCGGCGGGTGCTTAACTTGCAAGGCCTGCGCTTGTTCTCGCGTCAGGGTCTTGAAAGGCAGCTCCTCGGCCTCATTCTGTTTGTCTTCATTCCAGTCATCCCAATCAGGGCTTGCCAGAGAGACTTTCGGTCTTTCTTGGCGCACTTGCTTGGTCACCAAATTGGTCATGAAGGGCTGATGAATGTCGGCAAAACCCAAAGATTATATGTGGAAACCCGTAGGTTTCCGACAAGAACCTTAGCAAAGGCTCAAGATGTGGCCGTGACTTCCGGCACAGGCGAGCCCGCCCGCCCTCAGAGTTGGAGCAAATTGGCCGGCAATCCCGCGACCTCCACACGCACCCGCAACACGCAGCCGGCCAAGGGCTGGGCCGCCAATTCCTCGACCGAGCGGCCCTCGCTGGCGGTGGTGATGTAGAGCGTGCGCAGGTCGGCGCCGCCAAACGTCGGCATGGTCGGGCAGCGCACCGGCAGATGCAGTTCGCACAAGACCTGACCCTCGGGCGACAGCCTCAGCAAACGCTGGCCTTCGAACATCGCCACCCAGTAACAACCCTCGACATCAACGGCTGCGCCGTCAGGGCGGCCGCCGTATTGATCCAGGCTCTCCCCGGCCGCGCGCGGCGTGAACTTGGCAAACAGTTGTCGCTCGCCGATAGTCCCGGCGGCGGCATCAAAGTCCAGCACATAGATTTCATGCGCCTTGGTGTCGGACCAATACATCTTGCGCTGATCGGGGCTCCAGGCCACACCATTGGAGGTGACGATGCCTTCGGCCATGGATTCAAAGCTGCCGTTGGCATAACGGTACAGGCCGGCGTGGGGCGCGCGAGCGTCATCAATGGTGCCGACCCAGAAGCGCCCTTGCGCATCGGGCTTGCCGTCATTGAAGCGCTGCTGCCCACTGTCGAACGGCGCTGCCGCCAGCTGCGTATGCTCACCGGTCCGGGTGTCCAGGCGCCACAAGCCATTGCGCTGGGCCACGGCCAAGCCGCCACCTTCGATCAGCGCAATACAGCCTGGCTCGCTGTCCAACTGCCAATGACGAAGCTCACCACTGGCCGGCTCAAGCCGCAAAACCTGCCGCTTCGGGATATCTACGTAATAGAGACATTGCTCGGCGACGCTCCAGAGCGGCGATTCGCCCAAGGCGGCGACGGCCGGGCCGGCGGCCTCAAGCTGGTAGAGCGTTGCATCGGACTTGTTCATCATGGCTGCGACTTGGGCGGGACAAAGCGCGATGCTAAAGCCGTAACCCGATGAAACCAAGCTTGAAACCCAATCAGTCCAAATCAACCTTCAAATAATGCGCGCCCGGAATCGGGTTGAAATAGTAAGGCGGCACCGACTCGAAGCCCAGGCTCTCGTACAGGCCGCGCGCCGATTCCATATCGTCCAGCGTATCCAGCAACATCGCCGAATAGCCGGCTTGGGTCGCCGCATCGATCAAGCCCTGCGCCAACAAGCGCCCCAGGCCAAAGCGGCGAAAGGCCGGCCGCACAAACAGGCGCTTCATTTCGCAGGCGTTCGCATAGTCGACATCAAGCAGCGGGCGAAAGCCACCGCAACCCGCGACTTGGCCGTCCACCAAGGCCAAGAGCATGACCCCACCGGGCGCTTCATATTGGCCAGGCAGGCTTTGCAGCTCCGCCTCGAAATCCTGGAAGCACAGATCAACCGCCAAGCTGGCGGCGTAGTCGCGCAGAATCTCGCGGGTCGACTCCCAATATTCGGCGGAATCGGGCGAAAGCAGAGTGATGTCGGGGCTATTCATGGGCCAAGGCTGAGGGCAGCCAGCAGTGTACCCATCCAAGGCCGCATCAGACCGTCTCCAGGCCGATCAAAAGATAGACCGCCGCGGCGCAAGCCCCCAGCAGAGTCAAGGCAAACAAGCGGGTTGCCAAGCTATCCCGCGCCGCCGGCACCGCATGCGGCAATAGCTTGTCGCCGCTGAACATCGGCCCGATCAGATCGTTGCGATGGCGCAAGCGGTAAAAGGCAATCGCCGCCACATGCAGGCCCACCAGAACAAACAAACCCCACTGACCGTAGCTCTTGTGATAGGCGGTCCAAGCCAGGCTGACCTCGCCCGACACAAAACGTATCAAAGGGCCGGTACTGGCGATTTCGTCATCGGCAATCAGGCCGGAGCCGACTTGCAACAACAGCCAAGCCAGCATAGCCAGCACCGCGTACGCGCCCAGCGGGTTGTGGCCCACCTCGAAATGGTCATCGGCATGGGCCCGGCCGCGCAGATAGCGGACAAGCGCGGCCGGCGAATAGACAAAGCTGCTGAAGCGCGACCAGCGCCCGCCGACCAAGCCCCAAACAATTCGAAATGCCACCAGCGCCAGCACCGCGTAGCCCAGGCGCATATGCCAGACAAGCGCATTGCCACCAAGCTTGGCGCTGATCACCGAACCCAGCACGCAAGCCACCAAGGTCCAGTGAAACAAGCGAGTGGGCAGGTCCCAGATCCGCACCGGCATCAACAAATCTTTAGGCATCAGATCTCCCTTTCGATGTATTCAACGATAACGCATGCGGCCCTGGCTGCAAAGATCGCGCCGGCTGTCTACACTGCAGCGGGCCAGCGACTTTGCTTGCCGTCCAAAATCACCAGCCAATGCAAAAACCCAAGGAAGCCAGCATGGAAAAAAGAAAACTCCTGATCGCCGCGAGCTGCGTGGCCAGCATGGTCGGCCTCTGCGCCGCCCTGCCCGCCCACGCACAGTTCCAGAAACCGGAACATGCCATCAAGTATCGGCAGTCATCGATGAGTATCTTGGCCACCCATTTCGGCCGCATTGCGGCAATGGCCAACGGCAAGGTCCCCTTCGATGCCAAGGCCGTCGCGGCCAATGCCGAAGTCGTGAGCATGATCGCCAAGCTGCCTTTGGCGGCCTTTGGCGAGGGCACCGACAAGGGTCTGCCAACGCGCGCCAAGCCCGAGATCTGGAAGGAGTCCGCCAAGTTCAAGGAAGCCTCCGACAAGATGATCGGCGAAATCGCCAAGCTGGATGCGGCGGCCAAGGGCGGCAATCTGGATCAGATCAAGGCGGCGGTCGGTGGCGTCGGGCAGAGCTGCAAGGCCTGCCACGACAGTTTCCAGAACGACGACCTGAAGTAGGCGGCCCTCAGGCCATGCCGTTGCGGCCGTGCGCGATGAAGCCCGGCCGCTCGCTCAAGCGCTCGCAGTAGGCCGCAATCGCCGGCAACTCCGGGCGACCATGAGCATCCAAGGGCGCCATCAACCAGCGCTGTGCCGACAGACCCAAGACCACGTCGGCCAAGCTGAACGTATCGCCGGCCACAAAAGCGCCGGTCTGGGCCAAGCGGCGCGCCAGGATTTCGACGTGGCGGTTCCAATTTGCCACGCCCGCACTCAAGAGCGCCGGATCCCGATGCGCCGGACTTTGCCGCACTAGGCTCATGAAGGCATAGCGCCAGGAGTTATTGAACTCACCGGCCTGCCAATCCATCCATTGCTCGACGATGGCGCGCTCGCGGGGCTGCGCCGGCAGCAAATCAATACGCTGCTCACGCGCCGCCAAGTAACGGCAAATGCTGTTGGACTCCCACAGCACAAAGTCAGCATCGATCAAGACCGGCACCATCGCATTCGGATTCAAGGCCAGGAACTCGGGCGCTTCGGTCGAGGCGAAGCCGGAGCCCCAATCCTCACGCTCGTAATCGAGGCCGAGTTCGGTGCAGGTCCAGAGCACTTTGCGGACGTTGATGGAGCTGGCTTTGCCGAGTATTTTCATGGCATTGAACTTGGTTGGAAAAAGAAGAAACCGGCCTTCATGCTTCGCAAGGCTGGGCAAAGCCGAGCACGGCCCAGTCGCCGGTATCGCGACTGAGCCTTCGGCAGCCACGCGCCGCCTTCCGGCGCCACATGCGCGGCCTCAGCCCATGCGGGTCGAGGCCACACTTTTACTATTCTGGTGATCACCCACTTCGGCTGCGCCGAAATGAGTGCTCCCCGAAGAAAAGCACCTTCAGCCTCCGGCTGACTCGGCAAAGCCGAGCACGACCCTGCGGGTCGAGGCCACCCTTTTACTATTCTGGTGATCACCCACTTCGGCTGCGCCGAAATGAGTGCTCCCCGAAGAAAAGCGCCTTCAGCCTGCGGCTGACTCGGCAAAGCCGAGCACGACCCTGCGGGTCGAGGCGCTTTTCTTCTCAATCTTCGTGACGACCACGGCCCCGATTTCGGCGGTGTTGGCGACATGGGTGCCCCCACAAGGCTGCAGGTCAACCCCGTCGATCTTCAAGACCCGCACACGCCCCATGCCACGCGGCGGCTGCACGCTCATGCTGCGTACCAGGCCCGGATTGGCATCCAGCTCCGCCTCGCTTATCCAGCTGTGACTGACCGGGTGCGCCTCGGCCACCAAACGGGCCAGGCCCGCCGTCAGCTCTTCCTTGCTCAAGGCCTCGGTCATGTGGAAGTCCAGCCGCGCATAGGTCTCGGTGATCGAACAACCATCAACCGGATGCGGCACCAGCGCACAGAGCAAATGGGTCGCCGAGTGAAAGCGCATCAAGGCATGCCGGCGCGGCCAGTTCAAGCGAGCAACAAGGCCAATACCCGGCTGCAAACCGGCCAGCAAGGCCTCCTGACCGGGAGCCGGCAGATGCAGGATTTCGCCCTCGGCGCCCTCTCCCTTGCCTTTGCGGGTGTCGGCGATGTTGACGACCCGGCCATCGACCAAGAGCAGCTCGCCCACATCGCCGGCCTGCCCGCCACCCAAGGGATAAAACACCGTCCGGTCCAACAACAGACCGCGCTCGTCGATGCGCAGCACGATGGCCGCGCATTCGCGCAAGGTGGAGTCTTCCCGAAACAGCTCTTCGCTATGCGTCGTCATCGCGCTCCAACCTTCACGTCATCAATGGCAGGGAAACAAGGCCTAAGGGCGTCTGCAACCGGGCCTCAAGCCAGGCCTCGCCGGCATCGGCAGCCAAACCTGGCAGCAAGCCCGGCTGTGGCAAGCGAAGCAGCAATTGCTGCAAACTCACGCCACTGTTCGGTAAGCCATCGGCCGGGTGCACCTCGCCCCACTCGATCAGCAAGGGCAGCGCACCGCCGAAAAGGCGTTGACCATCGGCTCTCAAGGCAATCCGCCAGCGCAGCTCGCCGGCCGCGGTCATGCGCGACGCCGCCACGGCCTCACCCGCCTCGGCGCCCTGCTCTCGCCAAGCAATCAGTTGTGCCTCCAGATCGCCATCGACCCTGGCCACCCAATGGATCAGCCCCGGCCCTTCGACCCGCAAACGCTGCTGCAAGGCAGGTGAATCGAGATCGAACCAGCGCGCCCGCCCAGGCGGCGGAGCATCCGGATCGATGGCGATGATCTCCAAGTAGCAGCGCGGGAAGCTCGGCCCGCTCAGATTGAGCAGGCGGTTATGCGTGCTCATCAACAGATGCTTGCCGCCACCGCTGGGCCGAACACCCAGCGTCGCCTCGCACCAGGCCTCGCCCTCGGCCAGGCTGGCGGCACCAATCACCAGATGATCAAGCCGCAAACTCACAATTGCACACTCACAGCCGCACTTCGCCGTTGATCATCGGCGTTACGTCACCACCGATCCAGACATCAGCACCGCTGCGCTGTACATGGATGCGGCCGGCACGCCCGAGCATCTTGCCCTGCGCCACCACATAGCTGTCGCTGCACAAGCCCTTCTCCAACATCCACAGCGCCAAGCCCGCATTGAGGCTGCCGGTGACAGGGTCTTCGGGTACGCCCATGCCGGGCACAAAGGCGCGCACCTCGAACTGCTGTTTGGCCCCGCTCGGGTAGGCGCCGACGACGCCCAATTCGAGGCCGGCCATGGCGTTGAAATCCGGCGTCAGGGCCAAGACCGCCTCGGCGCTCTTCAGCCTGGCCGCAATCCAGGGCGGGCCGTTGTCCACCCACACCACGTCCAGCACCTCCTCGGCGGGCAGGCGCAGCGAGCGCAAGACCTGCTCATGCAAGTCCGCTGCCACCGGGCCGCCCCGGCGCAGCGGCGGCGCGGCAAATGCCAGCCTCTCCTTGCCGCTGCGCTCGACCACCCGCTTGATGCGCACCAGGCCGATGTCGCATTGCTGCAGCAACTCAAGCTTGTTGCGCGGCGTTCCGCCGGCCGCCAGCCAGCAATGCGCCGAACCCAGCGTCGGGTGGCCGGCAAAAGGCAGCTCACCGCCGGGCGTAAAGATGCGCAAACGGTAGTCGGCTTGCGGATCGGTCGGCGGCAGCAGAAAAGTCGTCTCCGACAGATTGGTCCAGCGGGCAAAGCTGGCCATCGCCGCATCACTCAAACCCTCGGCATCGATAACGACAGCCAAGGGGTTGCCCAGCAAGGGCATGGCCGTGAACACATCGACCTGAGCGAAGCGCCTCGTTTGCAGACTCATGGGGCTGATTCGGCGCCGATGTCTTCCAAGGCAGTACGCAAGACCCGGCCGAGTATCGCCACGCCCTCTTCAATCTGCGGTGGCGTCAAGGTGACAAAAGACAGGCGCATCGCGCGCGGGTCGGGCGTATGGGCATAGAAGGCTGCGCCCGGCACAAAGGCGATGCCGGCGTCGACCGCCTTGGGCAGCAAGTCCATCGCATTCAGCCCCTCGGGCAGGCGAATCCAGAAGAACATGCCTCCCTTCGGCGTTTGCCATTCGCAGCCCGGCGGAAGATGCTGCTTCAGCCCCTCGGCCATCGCATCGCGGTTGGCCTTGTAGCGGGCGCGGATCTTGGGCACATGCTCGTCAAGGAAACCGTTGCGCACGACTTCGTAAACAACACGCTGATTGAAGCCCGGCGTGTGCAGGTCGGCGGCTTGCTTGGCCTGCAAGAGCTTGGGATACAACTCGGGCGGCGCAATCATGAAACCGAGCCGGAAACCCGGTGTCAAGACCTTGCTGAAGGAGCCCAGATAGATCACGCCCTCGGGCCACAGCGAGGCCAGCGAAGGCAGCGGCGGCTCATCAAACCAGAGGTCGCCGTAGGGGTTGTCTTCGACGATGGGCACGCCCGCTGCCTTGGCCGCGGCGACCGCTGCTTGGCGCCGCTCCAGGCTCATCACGCGGCCGGTCGGGTTTTGGTAATTGGGCAAGAGATAGGCGAAGCGCGTACCCGGCGCATCATGCGGCAGGCGGGCGATGGCGGCCGGGTCAACACCCTGCTCATCGCTGTCCAGGCTGGTGAAGATGGGCTCATAGGGCGTGAAGGCCTGCAGCGCACCGAGATAGGTGGGCGTTTCGACGGCCACCGGCGCGCCGGCGTCACAGAGAATCTTGCCGACCAGATCCAGGCCCTGCTGCGAACCGCTGGTAATCAGCACCTGATCGGGCGTGACCTGCATGCCCAAGCTGGTGACCCGCTGCGCCACCCATTCGCGCAGCGGCGCGAAGCCTTCGCTGGCCGCGTATTGCAGCGCCTCTTTGGCGTTCTCGTTCAGGACTTTGTCGCAGGCGGCCTTCAGCTCCGCGACCGGAAAGGTATCGGCCGAGGGCAGGCCACCGGCCATCGACAGGATGCCGGGCTTTTCGGTGACCTTGAGGATTTCCCGAATGATCGAGGGGTTCATGCGCGCGGCACGCCGCGCTTGGGTCCAGACTGAGTTCATGTTGTCTCACTTGTAAGCTTGTTGCGGCGTGATTCGGCCGTCTAAGTTGACGTTGTACCACCCAACATCCAGTCCACCGCCGCACGGGCATGCAGGGCGGTGCCGTCGAACAAGGGCGTTGGGCCGGCAGCCGACGGGTCCAGCAGCAAGCAGATTTCGGTGCAGCCAAGAATCACCGCCTCGGCTCCGGCCTCACTCAAGCCCTGGACGATGCGCTGATAGCGGGCTCTTGAGGGCGCCAAGATCTGGCCGCGGCAGAGCTCTTCGAAAATGATGCGGTGAACCTCGTCGCGGTCCTCTTGGCCTGGCAGCAGCAGCTCGATCCCATGCCTATCCTGCATGCGCCCCCGGTAAAAATCTTGCTCCATCGTGTAGCGGGTAGCCAACAAACCGGCGCGTTTGACGCCGGCCGCCTTCAAGCCAGCGGCCGTCGCATCGACGATATGGATCAAGGGCAGGCCGCTCAGGCGCTCGACCTCGTCGGCGACCTTGTGCATGGTGTTGGTCGCAATCAGCAATCCCTCGGCGCCGGCCGCCTTCAAGCCGCGCCCGGCCAAGCCGAGCATTTGGCCGGCTGCGGCCCAGTCGCCAGCGCGCTGCATCGCCTCGATCTCGGCAAAGTCGACGCTGCGCAAGAGCAGGTCGGCGCTATGCAGTCCGCCCAGCCTGGCGGCCACGTCCTGATTCAGCAGCTTGTACAGATGGGCGGTCGACTCCCAACTCATGCCGCCCAGAATTCCCAAGGTCTTCATCTCTCAAGCTCCCAACATCGGCCAGATACTGGCCAGCAATGACAAGGCCATCACGGCATTGAAGGCGCGGCGGCGCGCAGGCTCAGCCAAGAAGCGGCTCAACTTGGCGCCAGCAAACGCCCACAGGCCCACACAAGGTGCATTGACCAGCGCACAGATCAGCGCCAAGCCCAGCATCGCCGCCAAGCCGCCATCCGGCGCCGTGAAGCCCGCCACCGCGCCGATCGCAATCATCCAGGCCTTCGGGTTGACCCACTGAAACGCCGCCGCGCCCCAAAAACCCATCAAACTCGCCGGGCCTGAGCTTGCCGGATTCCCTGCCGGCCCGGTCGGTGCCTCGGCGTGCCAGAGCTTCCAGGCCAGCCACACCATATAGGACACGCCCACCACCTTCAGCCCCAGATAAAGCTGCGGCCATTGCTGCAACAAGGCCCCCAGACCGAGGCCGGCGGCCAAAAGCAGGACCAGGAGTCCGATGCTGATGCCGGCAATATGCGGCAGCGTCTTCTTGAAACCGTGGTTAACCCCCGAGGCCAGCAGCATCATATTGTTGGGGCCGGGCGTGATCGAGGTGACCGTGGCAAATGCGATCACGGCAAACAAGGTGGGCAGGGTCATCATGGCGGGCATCCAAATCTCTCAACTTCAGAGCCTCAGTATGCTGCCCGCAACCAATACAGCTGCAGTACACTTTTACGGTCAATTGATCAATCTGTATCGGCAAAATGACCAACACAGCAGCCATACCCAGCAGCCCGCTTGCACGCAAGGCCAGCCAACCCTTGGCGCAGCAATTGGCACAGCGTTTTGCCGAGCGCATCCGGCAGCGCCTGCTCTTGCCCGGCGCGCGCCTGCCCTCGGTACGCGAATGTGCGCGCCATCACGGCGTCAGCCCCTACACAGTGGTGGCCGCTTATGACCAACTGCTGGCCGCCGGCCTGCTGGAAGCACGCAAGCAGCGCGGCTTTTTCGTACGCGACAGCCAGGCCGCCGCAAGAGCTAGACCGCCCGCCGCCGCGGCGGTGGTGGTGCCGCAGCCGCCGCCGGTCGACGCGACTGCCTTGATACGCGGCATGTTTCAGGCCGACGCCAAGCGCGCGCCGGGCCTCGGCACCTTGCCGGCCGAATGGCTGGACCTGCCCATGCTGCAAGCAGCGATGCGCCAGGTGCTGAAGGCCGGCAGCGGCGCCGAACAACTGGCCTTGCACTATGGGGAGCCGGCCGGCGACGCCCGTCTGCGCCAAGCCTTGGGTCTGCGGTTGGCCGATCTCGGCATCGCCTGCCCGGCCGAGCAGATCGTTACCACAGTCGGCGCCACCCACGCGCTTGACCTGATCACCCGCACGCTGCTGCAACCGGGCGACGCGGTGCTGGTGGATGACCCCGGCTGGGCGATCGAGTTTGCCCGCCTGACGCATGCCGGCATGCGCTTGCTGCCGGTGCCGCGTGGCGCCAACGGCCCCGACCTGGCCGTGATGGAGCAGCTCATCGAACAGCATCGCCCGCGCATGTATGTGACGGTGTCGGTGCTGCACAACCCGACCGGCAACAGCTTGTCGCTGGCGAATGCGCACCAAATCCTCAGTCTGGCCGAACGAGGTGACTTTCAGATCGTCGAGGACGATACCTATGCCTTCCTGGCGCCCAACCATGCGCCGCGCTTGTCCGCTCTGGACGGCCTGCGCCGCACCATCTATGTCTCGGGCTTTTCAAAGATTTTGACGCCCGCTTGGCGGGTCGGCTATCTGGCCGCCAGCCCGGCCTGGATCGAGAAGCTCACGAACCTGAAACTGCTCAGCAGTCTGACCACCAGCCCCTTGCTGGAGCGTGCCGTCGCCCATTGCCTGGAGCAGGGGCAATTGCGCCGCCATGCCGAGCGGGTTTTGACCCTCTTGGACGCCGCCCGCCAGCGCAGCATGAAGCTGGCCGAGGCGGCGAGCTGCCGCTTCGTGGCGCCGCCGCAAGGCCTGTTCGGCTGGGTCGATGTGGGCATGGACACCGAACGCCTGGCCCAAGCGATGATGGACGAGGGCTGGCTGACCGCGCCCGGCATGCTGTTCAGCGCCAGCCGCCAAAGCAGCACGCTGATGCGGATCAACTTCGCTACCGCGCAAGACGCCCTGTTTTGGCGGCGCTTGCAAAGCCTGCGCGCTGCAGCGGCCTGAACAAGCCGTTACCATCCTGTCAATTCACCAGTGAGCCCCTTTGCCTTGCCCATGCCCGCCGACCTTCGATTTCTAGTGGTAGATGGCCTTGCCGGCGTTCAGACCTTTGCTCGCCAATTGTTGGAGGGCTTCGGGCTCCCTGCCGACACCATTCGCTGCGCCAGCGATCCGGAATCAGGCTTGAAGATCGGGCTGGACTTCAAGCCCGACTACCTGATCAGCGACTGGTTCCCCAAGGCCACCATGAGCGGCATCGAGCTATACGGCCGCCTGAAAGAAGCCAATCCAGGCTGCCGCCTGGCGCTGCTGAGCTTCGAAGTCAGCCCGCAGCATATGGCGGACGCCTATGAGGTGGGTTCGAATTTCTTGCTGAAAAAGCCCTTCACGGCGGCAGAGCTGAAGTCGACCATGACGCAGGCGCTGGAGGCGCTGGCGAGAGAGCGCCCCGAGCTGCACGCAAGGCTCAGCGCCATCGTCAAGATCGCGCCGCCGGCTCCAAAACCGCCCAGAATTGTCTTGCCCGTGCTGCCCGTCCTGAAGGCCGGTGACCGGGTCAAGTACCACGACAAGATCGAAACGGTTCAATGCGTGGTCGTCAGCCATGGTGAGTTGGTGGTGCAACTGAAGGGCCACCAGGTGCTGATTCCCGCCATCCGGCTGGACAAGGTCTGACTCCGCCCGGGCAAACTCATGAACAGCAAAGCCAAGCAAGATCTCGCCCTGGCGCTGCGCCAAGCCTGGAGCCAGTCTCTGCGCATCAGCGCCGCCGACTGGCCGGACTGCGTGCCCAACGGCGAGGCCGCCTACGCGATTCA
Source organism: Roseateles oligotrophus (assembly GCF_025717515.1). GTDB lineage: Bacteria > Pseudomonadota > Gammaproteobacteria > Burkholderiales > Burkholderiaceae_C > Paucibacter_A > Paucibacter_A oligotrophus. The sequence continues at coordinate 433,023 of NZ_JAJIRN010000003.1, read as the reverse complement.
ACAGTCGGTGGCGCAGGGCTTGGGCTGGCTTGAGCCTGGCCGGCCGCAATATTGGAAAAGCGGCGGCGCCTCGCGTCAAGTTAGCTTGACACATGCGCCGCTGTCACCTACCGGCGTGCGCCAAAGCCCGGCCGACTTCAGCGATTTGCAACTGACTTCACCGGGCATCGAGGCCGAGATCGCCTTGCGCATTGGCAGCGAAGTCACGCCCGAGCAGGCGGCCGGACTGAGCATTGAGGGCGCACGCGACTTGGTCGACGCGATGACCGTGTCGGTCGAACTGGTGAGCTCGCGCTGGCAAGAGGCGGGCGCGGCGCCGGCCCTGTTGCGGCAGGCCGACTTTCTCTCGCATGGCGCCTTGGCCCTGGGCGACTGGCAGCCCTTCAAGCCACGCGACTGGTGGGCGCAGGCCTGCGAATTGCGGGTCAACGATGGCCCGGTTCTGCGCGGCGTCGGTGGCCATACGCTGGATGACCCCGCCTGGGGTTTGAGCGCCTGGCTCAGGCATGTCACCCGCGAGGGCCGCAGCTTGCCCGCCGGCAGCGTGGTGACGACCGGTGCCTGGTTGAGCCAAGCGGGCCTGCAGCCCGGCGACCGCGCCAGCGTCGGCTTTGCCGGCCTCGGCAGCGTGACGGTGCAGCTCTAAAAGAACCCCACCAGCAAGGCCAGCAGCGGATAAGGGAAGGCCACCGTCGGGCGCAAGGCGCTGAGCGCATATTCGCCCAGCAGCGCCGCGCCACGCGGCCTTGAAACCAGCCATTCGCTGTGCAACTGCAGCGCTTGATCCGGCCCTGCTTGCCCCTCGCGAAGCAAGGCCTCAACGCGCAGGAGGCGAGCGCCCAAGCGTGCCTGAAAGGTCTTGAAAATCGCCTCTTGCACCCACAAGATCAGCATCAGGACCCAGAGCCAGCGCAAACCAAAAGCCAGCGCGCAGAGCGCCACGGCCAGCAACTTGACGCCGAGGGCCGCGCGCTCGTATTGCTCATGGTTGGCCTGCAGCGCCAGCCACTCGGCCTCCAGCTTCTCGGCGGCGCCTGCTGTCACTTCGCCTCCAAAGCTTCCCAGCGCTCCATCAGCGCCAGCAAATCGGCATCGATCTGGCCGCCGCGCTCGGTGACTTCAGCAATCCGCGCCGCGCCTTGCGAGTAAAGCTCCGTGCCATTCAGCAAGGCATTGATCTGCACCTGCTCGGCCTCCAGCGCCGCCACCTTGGCCGGCAACTCATCCAGCTCGCGCTGCTCCTTGTAGCTGAGCTTTTTCTTGTTGGCGACGACGGGCGCTGGCGCTGCTGCCGGAGCCGGAGCCGCCGCTGGAGCCTGCTTGGCTTTTTGCTCATTGATGGCCGCTGCGCGCTTGGATTGAATCAGCCAGTCCTGCACGCCGCCCTCGTACTCGCGCCAGCGGCCATCACCCTCGTTGACGATGGTGCTGGTAACGACGTTGTCGAGAAAACGCCGGTCATGGCTGACCAGAAAGACCGTGCCGTCGTAGTCAGCCAGCAGTTCTTCCAGCAACTCCAGCGTTTCGATATCGAGGTCATTGGTCGGCTCGTCCAGCACCAGCACATTGGCCGGCCTTGCGAACAAACGCGCCAGCAGCAAGCGGTTGCGCTCGCCACCGGACAAGCTCTTGACCGGCGAATTGGCGCGCGCCGGCGAGAACAGGAAGTCGCCGAGGTAACTCTTTACATGCTTGCGCTGGTTGCCGATCTCGATCCATTCGCTGCCGGGGCTGATGGTGTCGGCCAGCGTCGCCTCCAGGTCCAGCACATCGCGCATCTGGTCAAAGTAGGCGACATTGATCTTGGAGCCCATATTGACGGTGCCGCTGTCCGGCGCCAGCTGGCCCAAAATCATTTTCAGCAGCGTGGTCTTGCCGGCACCGTTGGCGCCGACCAGGCCGACCTTGTCACCGCGCAGAATGGTGGCGGTGAAGTCGCGCACAATCATCCGGTCGCCATAGCTCTTGCAGACGTCTTCCATCTCGGCCACGATCTTGCCGCTGGCGCCGCCGGTGTCGATGTCCAACTTGACCTTGCCCTGCACATCGCGGCGCGACGCATGCGCCAAGCGCATGGTCTCAAGCCGCTGAATCCGCGCCACGCTGCGGGTACGACGAGCCTCGACGCCCTTGCGGATCCAGACCTCTTCCTGCGCCAGGATCTTGTCGAAGCGGGCGTTGTAAAGCGCCTCGTTTTCCAGCTCATAGAGCTTGGCGGCGGTGAAGGCGGCAAAGTTACCGGGGTAGTTGCGCAGCTGGCCACGGTCCAACTCGACGATGCGGTTGGCGACGTTGTCCAAGAAGGTCCGGTCGTGGGTGATCAAGAGCAAGGAGCCCTTGAAGTTGTTGAGCAACTCTTCAAGCCAGGTGATCGCATCCAGATCCAGATGGTTGGTCGGCTCGTCGAGCAGCAACACGTCGGGCTGGGCAACCAGCGCGCGGCCCAGCGCCACCCGTTTTTTGAGTCCCCCAGAGAGCGAGCCAATCAGGCGCGAGCCGTCCAGGTCGAGGCGATGCAAGGACTCCTCGACGCGCTGCTCCCAGTTCCAGGCGCCGATATGTTCGATGCGCTCGGCCACCCATTCGAGGTCATCCTCGGGGTCATGGATCTCGTAGCGCGCGCGCAAGGCCTTGGCCTCGGCCACACCCTCGCTGACGGCCTCGAAAATCGTTGCCTCGGGGTCCATGATGGGCTCTTGCGGCACATAGACGCTGGTCAGGCCTTGCTGCAATTGCAGCAGGCCGTCGTCGAGCTTCTCCATCTGGGCGAGGATTTTCAGCAACGACGATTTGCCGGTACCGTTGCGGCCGATCAGGCCGACACGCTCACCCATTTCGAGCGAGAACGAAGCGCCATCCAGCAAGGCGACATGGCCGTAAGCGAGATGGGCGTTGGAGATAGATAGGACTGCCATATCCTTCCATTGTCGTTGACTGGCGAGAAGTCACCGTTATACGGGTTTAAACCAGGATGCTGGCGAGCAAGGCCAGGCCTGAGCCCCGGGAATGTCCGGGGGCCTACAAGCTAGGGGGCGTGAGGGGTTTCACGGATTCGTCACATCCCTGCAGCCGGTACAAAGCAGATGTGCAACGAGCACGATGAGGCGCTTAAGCCAAGCACCCCACCCGATCGGACCGCAACAAATCAGCCCGGCGCAAGCCAAACCCGATCCAGCACGGATCTGCTTCAGGAGGAACGCAAGATGACTTCAGCTTCTTTGTTTGCCAAGGCCAGCGTGCCAGCAATCGTTACGGCCTTGGCGCTGGCTTTTGCCGGCAGCGCATCGGCGGCATCGCTGACCGAAGGTTTTGATACAGGCGTCCCGGTTGGCTGGACAGTCAAGAACAATAGCGTGCCGGTCGGCACCATCGCTTGGTTTCAAGGCGGCAGCGGCACCACGTTCGCCGGGCACGCGGGTGGTCAGACCTCCTATGTGGCGTCCAACTTCAACAGCACCGGCAGCGTCGGAGACATCAGCGATTGGTTGATTCTGCCGAGCATGAGCTTCAACGCCGGTGACATGCTGAGCTTCTACACCCGCACAGCCACCGGATCGACCTGGCCAGATCGCCTGGAAGTTCGTTTCAGCGCTGTCGGTGGCACCGATGTGGGCGGCGACGCCAGCAGCGTTGGCACCTTCACCACGCTGCTGTTGAGCATCAACCCGGACGTGAATGTGGGCGGCTACCCGGAAACCTGGACGCAGTACAGCGCAGCACTCAGCGCGGCGGCCAATGGCGCGATCGCCTTCCGCTACTTTGTGCCGAACGGTGGCCTTAGTGGCGACAACTCCAACTTCATCGGCGTGGACTCCTTGAGCATCACCGCCGCCGTGCCGGAGCCAAGCACGTACGGGCTGATGGCGCTGGGCCTTGGCGTTTTGGCCCTGCGCCGCAAGCAAAAACAAGCCTGATCGTCGACTGAACGGCAAAAGGGGTGATGCCTAGCATCACCCCTTTTCTATTGCCGGCCCGCGGGCCTAGGCGATTACTTCTTCGGTGCTTCTGCGGGTTTGGCGACGGCCGCAGTGGCGGGCTGCGCAGGCGCACTGGCGGCAGTTTCAAGTTTTGTCACAGCTGCTTTGACTTCAGGCTTGGTTGCAGCCGCCTTGGCTGCAGGAGCAGCGGTCGTCGCCGCCGCAGTGACAGCCGGTGTAGCAGCAACTGCCGCAGCGGCAGCAGGCTTGTCCTGAGCCATGCTCGCTTGAGCGGCAAAAACAGCAATCAAAGCACCAGCAACAGCCACAGAAAACTTAGTCATCTCAGAACTCCAATCAAAGTCTCGCCATCCGGCGCCGCATCAGCTCTCGTCTGTTATTGACTATTGCTGCTTCAGTCGCCTGGCCCTTGCACAACGGGGGCCAGAGTCAGGTTGTTGACGAGGCAATTGTGAGCAATTGCAACAGCCTACTTAGCCCAATAACTGCGCCGCGTGATGGCGCAGATGGTCTTCGACAAAGCTGGCAATGAAGTAGTAACCATGGTCATAAGCGGCATGCCGGCGCAGGGTCAGGTCTTGCCCTGCCACCAGGCAAGCCGCCTCGAACGCCTCGGGCATCAGCTGCGTTGCCAAAAACGGATCGGCCAGGCCTTGGTCGATCAGAATGCCGGCAGGGAACGGTGGACGAGTCTGCGTCAGCATCAAGGCGCTGGCGTCGTGACCGGCCCAATCCGCGTGATCCCGCCCCAGGTAGCCTGCAAAGGCTTTCTGCCCCCAAGGGCATTGCAAGGGCGCGCAGACCGGTGCAAACGCCGACACCGAGCGGAAGGCGCCAGGATGGCGCAGCGCCAAGGTCAAGGCACCATGGCCGCCCATCGAATGACCAAAAACCCCGCTGCGCTCGGGCCCTAGATTGAACTGCTGTTGCACCGCCGGCAGCAACTCATGCATCAGGTAACTCTCCATGCGCCAATAGCTTGCCCAGGGCGGCTGGCTGGCATCGAGATAAAAACCGGCGCCGACACCAAAGTCCCAACTGTCCGACTCGCCGGCAATGCCGACGCCGCGCGGGCTGGTGTCGGGGGTCAGCAAGGCCATGCCCAGCTCCGATGCCAAGCGCTGCGCGCCGGCCTTGATCGCAAAGGTTTCTTCGCTGCAGGTCAGCCCCGCCAGATAGACCAGCAAGGCGCGCGGCTCGGGCGGCAGGAACAGCCCGAAGCGCATGCTGAGGCCTATCTCGCGTGAAGCATGGCGATAGAAACGCTGCCGGCCGCCGAAGCAAGCGTGCTCACCGAGCAGTTCGAGTTCTTTCAAAACTCCACCACCGCCCGAATCGACTCGCCACGCTTCATCAAATCAAAGCCTTCATTGATGCGCTCAAGTGGCAGCTTATGCGTGATCAGGTCATCGATATTGAGCTTGCCGTCCATATACCAATCGACGATTTTCGGCACATCGGTGCGGCCGCGCGCACCGCCAAAGGCCGAGCCCTCCCATTTGCGCCCTGTCACCAACTGGAAGGGCCTGGTGCTGATCTCCGCACCCGCCTCGGCCACGCCGATGATGATGCTGCGCCCCCAACCCTTGTGCGTGCATTCCAGCGCATCGCGCATCACCTTGGTGTTGCCAATGCACTCGAAGCTGTAGTCGGCGCCGCCGTCGGTCAACTGCACGATCTCATCCACCACGTTGGCAACATTCTTCGGGTTGATGAAATGCGTCATGCCGAATTTGCGCGCCATCGCTTCCCGCGCCGGGTTCAGATCGACGCCGATGATCTTGTCGGCGCCGACCATCTTGGCGCCCTGGATCACGTTCAGGCCGATGCCGCCGAGGCCAAACACCACCACGTTCGCGCCGGCCTCGACCTTGGCCGTGAACAGCACCGCGCCAACGCCGGTGGTGACGCCGCAGCCGATATAGCAGACCTTGTCAAACGGCGCATCCGAGCGGATCTTGGCCAGCGCGATGCCGGGCACGACGATGTGATTCGAGAAGGTCGAGGTGCCCATGTAATGAAAGATCGGCTGGCCATCGATCGAGAAGCGCGAGGTCGCATCAGGCATCAAGCCCTTGCCCTGGGTCGAGCGGATCGCCTGGCAGAGATTGGTCTTGCGCGAGAGACAGAACTTGCACTGCCGGCATTCGGGCGTGTAGAGCGGGATCACATGGTCGCCGGGCTTGAGCCAGGTGACGCCCTCGCCGACTTCGAGCACGATGCCGGCACCCTCATGGCCGAGGATGGCGGGGAAGATGCCTTCCGGGTCGGCGCCCGACAGCGTGTAGTAATCGGTATGGCAGATGCCGGTGGCCTTGACCTCGACCAGAACCTCGCCGGCGCGCGGGCCGTCGAGTTGCACCTCTTCAATCGTCAAAGGGGCGCCGGCTTTCCAGGCGACGGCGGCACGGGTTTTGATCATTCCATTCTCCTTGTTGTTGAGTCGTCCAGGCTCAGGCACAGGACGGTTTCATCGTCATCAATTTCGCCCGTGGCCACAAAGCCCAGCGAGGCGTAAAAGTCCGCCAAATTCGGGCCCGTCGGGCCGTCATGAACATAGCTGGTGAAGAGCTCACGCGCACCTGGCCTGGTTCGCACATGCTCGATCAGGGCCAATAGGGCGAGCCTGCCAAACCCACGCCCCTGCTCGGACTTGTCAATCATCAAGCGCCACAGCGAGAAGCGCTTTTCTTCGGCGTCGGCGCTGAGCGTCGGGTCATTCAGCAACAAGAAGCCGACCGGCCGGCCATCGACGTAAATGGCACGTATCCAAGCCTCGGGCATCACCGCCGCCTCGGCGATCGAGTACAGATTGCTGGCCACCTGCTGCTGCGCGTCGCCGGCATCCAGCGCGCGGACGGCGTCGAAGTTATGGCGGCCGACCGGCCTTAATTCGAGCCCGCTCATGGGTGCTGCAGCGCTTTCTCCAAGGCATCGATAAACATCTTCGCCACATCAAAACCGGTTTGGTCGGTGATCTCCTGAAAGCAGGTCGGGCTGGTGACATTGACCTCGGTGAGGCTGTCGCCAATCACGTCCAGACCCACCAGCAACAGGCCTCGCGCCGCCAACAGCGGCCCGACCGCCTCGGCTATCTCGCGGTCACGCGCGCTGATGGCCCGCGCCACGCCCTTGCCGCCAGCCGCCAGGTTGCCGCGCACCTCGCCGCCCTGCGGAATGCGCGCCAGGCAAAACGGCACGACCTCGCCACCTATCACCAGCACGCGCTTGTCGCCGTCTTTGATGGCGGGCAGGTAACGCTGCACCATGACGGTCTCGGCGCCGCCCTTGTTGAGCGTCTCGATGATGGCGCCGAGGTTCATGCCGTCGGCGCCGACACGGAAGATGCCGGTGCCACCCATGCCGTCCAGCGGCTTCAGGATGATGTCGCCATGCTCGGCATGGAAGGCGCGGATCGCCGCCTCGCTGCGCGTCACCAGCGTGCTCGGGCAGAACTGCGGGAACTGCATCAAGGCCAGCTTCTCGGGGTGGTCACGCAGCGCCTGCGGCTTGTTGAAGACACGCGCGCCCTCGCGCTCGGCCTGCTCCAGCAGATGGGTCGCGTAGAAGAACTCGCTGTCAAACGGCGGGTCCTTGCGCATCAGGACGGCGTCGACCTCGGCCACCACCAGGTCGCTCCGCTCGCCCTCGGCAAACCAATTGAGCGCATCGCCGGTCAGCGTGAGGGCGCGGGCCCGCTGCGCCGTCACCCGGCCGCCGGAGCGCCAGATCAGGTCTTGCACCTCGCAGGCCCAGAGCTGATGACCGCGTTTGGCCGCCTCGCGCATCATCGCGAAGGTGCTGTCTTTGTAGATCTTGAACGACTCCAGCGGATCGGCGACAAATAGCAGTTTCATTTGATTCAGTCCTGTTAATTCTTCGAGCGTAAATATTGCACCAATAAGGCCGAGCTACCGGCGACCACGCCCCAAAAAGCGGAGCCGATGCCAGCCACCGTGAGTCCGGACAAGGTCACCAGAAAGGTCAGGCAGGCGGCGTCACGGTGTTTCTCTTCCTTCAAGGCCGTGGTCAGACCGCCGGCGATGGTCGAGATCAAGGCCAGGCCCGCCAGCGCCGCCACCAACTCGCGCGGGAAGGCAACCAGAAGCCCGACGACGGCGCCGCCGGCCAGACCCACGCCAATGTACACAAGGCCGGCCGACATCGCCGCGGTATAGCGCCGCGCCGGGTCGGCATGCGCCTCGGGGCCGTTGCAGATCGCGGCCGTGATGGCGGCAAGATTGAAGGCGAAGCCGCCGAACGGCGCCAACAAAAGGCCGGCAAGACCCGTCACCGTGAGGCTGGCCGAGACCGGCGTGCGGTAGCCGGCCGCACGCTGCACCGCCACACCGGGCAGGTTTTGCGAGGCCATGGTGACCAGGAACAAGGGCAAGGCCACGCCCATCAGCGCCGCCCAACTGAATTGCGGCGTGGTCCAGACCGGCTGCGCCCAGGCCCAGTCGACGGCGGCCATCTGCAAGCGTCCTTGCAGGCCCGCCACCGCCACCCCGGCCAAGAGCACGCCGGGCACCGCATAGCGTGGCCACAGGCGCTTGCCCAGCAAATAGGCGCAGGCCATGGCCAAGACCAAGGTCGGCGCGGTCTTGACGGCCAGCACCGCGTCGAGCCCAAAGCGGGCCAACACACCGGCCAGCAAGGCGGCCGCCACGGCCAAGGGGATACGGGCCATCACGCGCTCGAACCAACCGGTGACGCCGAACAGGCAAATCAGCGCGGAGCTGAACAAAAAGGCCCCGATCGCCTCGGGCATGGAGATGCCCGAAGTGGCCGCGATCAAGGCCGCGCCAGGCGTCGACCAAGCGGTCAAGAGGGGCTGACGGCTCCAGACCGACAGACCCAGGCTGGTAATGCCCATGCCCAAGCCGAGCGCCCAGATCCAGGAGCTGGTTTGGGCGGATGTCGCACCCAAGGCCTGGGCGGCCTGAAAAATAATCGCTACCGAGCTGGTAAAACCGACCAAGACCGCGACAAAGCCGGCCACAAGGCTTGAGACTGAGAGATCATTGAGGCTGCGCTTCATTCTGCAAGCATAGCGGCATGGGCAGCAAGCCGCGGCGCCGCTCGGTTTGACCGCTAGCAGTTCAGGACATTGGAAGGAGGCTTTCGCCCATGTGCAGATTTCTGGCCTATCTTGGCCCCTCGATCTTTCTGGATGAGTTGGTCTGCAAGCCCCAGCATTCGCTGGTGCGTCAGTCGCTGCGTGCCGATCAGGCCAAAGCCGTCACCAATGGCGATGGCTTCGGCGTTGGCTGGTACGGCGAGTTGAGCTCACCCGGCGTCTACCGCGAGGTGATGCCGGCTTGGTCGGACGAAAACCTGCTGGCGCTGTGCAGCAATGTTCGTTCGCATTTGTTCTTTGCCCATGTGCGCGCCGCCACCGGCACCGGCATCGCGCGGCAGAACTGCCACCCGTTTCGCTACGGCCCTTACCTCTTCATGCACAACGGCCAGATTGGCGGTTACGGGCAAGTCCGCCGTGCGATGGAGGCGCGCCTGCCTGACCATCTCTACGCCGAACGCAAGGGCGCGACCGACTCGGAGTTGCTGTTCTTGCTGATCATCGCGCGCATCGAGTCCGGCCAAAGCGTCACGCAGGCGGTCAGCCAGATCCTCAACGAGACGCTGGCGATGATGCAGGTTCTGAACATCCACGAACCGCTGCGTTTTGCCGGTGCCTTGGCCGACGGCAGCCAAGTGCACGCGTTCCGCTTTTCCAGTGACCAGCGCGCGCCGACCCTGTACCTGCGCCAGGACGGCGCGAACGGACTGGTAGTGGCGTCGGAGCCCTTGGCCGATGAACAGGACGGCTGGGGCTTGATCCCACCGGGCAGCGTCGTGCACATGAACGCGCATGGTGTCAGCAGCAGCGAGGCGCTGATGTAGGCGAACTCGTCGCCCCAGGCGACGCCTAGATTTCGACCTTGGATCCCAACTCCACGATCCGGTTGGTGGGCAGGTGCAAGAAGTCCGCCGCAGCGGCGGCGTTGCGGTGCATGCTGGCGAAGAGTTTTTCACGCCACATTGCCATGCCGCCATTGCCGATGGTGGGGATCACGATGTCGCGGGAGAGGAAATAGCTGGTTTCCATATCCTCCAGGACCACCCCGTTTTGCTCCAGCAGCTTCAGCGCATAGGGCACATCGGGCTCATTCTTGAAACCGAAATGCAGGCTCACCGCCCAGCATTGATTGCCCAGCGCGGTGACCTGTACACGCTTGTCGAAACCGATCCAGGGCACTTCATGGTGCTTGACGGTGACGAACAGGTTCTGCTCATGCAGCACCTTGTTGTGCTTCAAATTGTGAAGCAGCGCATTCGGCGTTACGCCGGCCTCGGCCGACAAGAACACGGCCGTGCCTTCGACCCGCACCGGCGGGCTCAGGAAGACCGCATCGAGAAAACTGCGCAGGTCGATGGCATCCTCGCGCAACTTGCTGCTGAGCAGGCGACGGCCCTGCTTCCAGGTCAGCATCAGCGTGAACATGCCTATGCCTATCATCAGCGGGAACCAGCCGCCGGCGACCAACTTGAGCATGTTCGAGGCCAGGAAGGTCAGGTCAATCACGAAGAAAAAGCCGGTCGCTGCCACACACAAGGCCAAGGGGTACTTCCAGCCATAGCGGATCACGAAGAAGGTCATCACCGTGGTGATGGTCATGTCAATGGTGACCGCGATACCGTAGGCGCCGGCCAACTTGCTGGATGAACCAAACAAAACCACCGCCAACACGATGAAGACAAACAGGCCCCAATTGATGAAGGGCACATAGATCTGCCCGGTGTCACGCTCGGAGGTGTGCAGGATGCGCATGCGCGGCAGGATGCCCATCTGCACCGCCTGCTTGGTGACCGAAAACGCGGCCGTGATCAGCGCTTGGCTGGCCACCACGGCGGCCGCCGTGGCCAGCAAAAACAGCGGTATCTCCGCCCAAGCCGGTGCCAGCATGAAGAAGGGGTTTTGCACTCCTTCAGGGTGATCCAAAAGCATCGCGCCTTGGCCAAAATAATTGATCACCAAGGACGGCATGACGATATTGAACCAGGCCATGCGGATCGGCTTCTTGCCGAAATGCCCAAGGTCGGCATACAAGGCCTCGCCGCCGGTGACCACCAGCACCACCGCGCCCAAGGCTACAAATGCGACCCATCGATGTTCCAGGCAAAAGCCCAGCGCATAGGCCGGATTGATCGCCACCAGCACATGCGGATTTTCAAGAATGTGCGGCAGACCCAGCAGCACCAAGCTGCCAAACCACAGCAGCATGATAGGGCCGAAAGCCTTGCCGATGCCGCCTGTACCCAGACGCTGCACGGCGAACAGACAGGCCAGCACAATCAAGGTCAGCGGCAGAATCAGTTCGTGCAACTGGGGCGCGTACACATCGATACCCTCGACGGCACCAAGCACCGTCATGGCCGGTGTGATGACCGCGTCGCCATAAAAGATGGCCGTGCCAAAAAGGCCGACCAACATCAGCGTGCGGCGCAGCTTGGGCTGGTCATTGACGGCATTGGTGGCCAGCGCCAGCATCGCAATCAAGCCGCCCTCGCCGTTGTTGTCGGCACGCAGGATCAGCACCACATACTTGATCGACACGATGATGGTCATCGTCCAGAACAACAGCGAGAGCACACCGAGGATGTTGTCCGGCGTCGGCGCAACATGGCCGCCGTGGAACACCTCCTTCAGCGCATAGAGTGGACTGGTGCCGATGTCGCCGTAGACGACCCCCAGCGCGCCGAGGGTCAAACCGGCCATGGCCGTATTCGAATGACCCACCGATGGGGCAGTGTTGGAAGAGCTCACGTGGTGTTGCAGCGCGCTTTGCGCCGCCTAGCCAAAAGCGCTATTCTGCGCTCACTTTGCTGCACCGCATCAAAGCGATTGGGTTGTGGCGCCAGCAAGCTCGCCTTCTGAGGGTGGCGCCGGCTTGGCCGACCGCTCGTCCACGGCCTCGGCTTTGGCCCCGATCAGCCGGCTCACAAACTCCACCGTGGCCTGAAATAGATAGTCGCGATTGTCGACATTGGTAAAGCTATGGCCCTCATCCTCGGCGGTCAAGAACCACACCGGCGTGCCGCCGGCCCGCACTGCGGCCACCATCTGCTGCGCCTCGGCATAGGGTACGCGGGGGTCATTGCGGCCATGAACAATGAAGAGCGGCTTTTTCACCTTGGCCGCATGGTTCAAGGGCGATATTTGCTGCAAGAACTCACGCATCTTCGGATCGCGCTCGTCGCCATATTCGCCGCGGCGGTTGTCGCGCCGATAGCTTTCGGTGTTTTCCAGAAAGCTGGCGAAATTGGCAATCCCGACCCGGCAGATATTGCCGGCAATGCGTTTGGACTCGCGCACGGCCACCGCCAGGGACATATAGCCCCCATAGCTGCCGCCGGCCACGACCACGCGAGCGGCATCCATATCGGCGCGGCTGGCGACCACATCCAGCAAGGCGCTGATGTCTTTGACCGAATCCTCGCGCCGCCGGCCATTGTCCAGACTGAGGAATTTCTTTCCAAAACCGTCCGAGCCCCGCACATTGGGCAGGATCACATGCATGCCCATCACTTCGACCAGATGGCGCAACGTGGCATTCAAATAACCGGGACGGGACTGCGAGGAAGGCCCGCCATGGATGCTGATGTAGACCGGCCGCGGCCCCTTGAAGCGGGCCGGCGGCGCGATGTGCAGGCCGCTGATCGTCAGGCCGTCAAAGCTGGTCCAGCGCAAGCTGCCGTAGTCGATACGGTCGCCAGCCTCGCCAGCTTGAAGCGTGGCGTCCGCGCCGGTCCAAGCGCGCAACTCGCCATTGCTCAAGTCGTAGACCTGAACCCGACCGGGGCTCTGCGCCGAAATATGGTCAAAGGCCAGCAAAGGCAGCCGGTGATGCCAGCGTGGGTTTTGCACCAGTCCCGCCGGCAGACTCTCGCCAATGCGGATCGGTGCGCCCGCAGTGGGCGTGTAAAGGCGCAGCACAGACACGCCATCCTCGTTATGAATCAGGGCAAAGGGCCTGTCACTGCCGGCCGGCGGTACGCCCAGCGCCTCCAGGTCGGCCTTCAACTCGGGCAACTGCGCGCTGCGGTGGCCGCTTGCCAGGCCCAGCGACACGAGTTGCCGAAAATCGCCTTGCAGCACTCGGCGCCCCCACAGCAATTCTTCATCTTCAAACTCGGCATCGGCCGCCGCCACCGCGTTGCCCAGCGGGCGCCCCGCCTCGCCGTTCAGTCCGAAAACCAGCGTTTGCGACTTACCGGCCAAAGTGTGCGTTAGCACCACGGCGCCGGACGGTGCCACACGCAGATCGGTATAGCGCCCACCCAGGGTCTCGCCGAGTTGGCGGGCGCTGTCGGGCTTCAGCGGGTCCACCCACATCAAACGACTGCGAGACTGCCGGCTGCCGCCCTGTTGCCCCGCTTCGGCCTGCCGATCCAATCGGTCCAACACATAGACAAGACCCGATCCTTTGGGCAGGAAGGTAAATTCACTAACGCGCCCGTCGACCGGGGTCAATGCCTGCGCCTCGGCCATCGCAGCGCCTTCCTGCTGCGCTTGCAAACGAAACAGGCGATAGGCTTCGTCGCCGCCATGGTCACGACTGAACACCAGATACTCGCCCTGGCTGGGCTCCCAGCGCGCCGTCTCGACCTTGTCGCGGCCGGCGGTCAGAGGCCGGGGTTTGGCGCCCGGCTTGGCCAGGCTGTGCAACTGCATGCTGCCGCCGGCCGTGGCCAGCACCAGCATTTCTGGCCGCATCGGGTGCCAGTCGACAAAGCGGACGGCGTTTGGAGCCTTGCGCTCGCTCGAGCCGACCCACTCGAAGCTCGGAATGCCGTCGGCCACCAAACTGGCCGGCGGCACGGCGGGCTTGGCCTGCACCGCCGGCAGGCTTACACAGGCCAGCAACACCAGCCAAGCAAAAGAACACAAAGTAGGTCGCATGAGGGAACTCAGGGGAACTGCAAAAAGTAGTCGCTTGACGCGTCAGAACTCGTAACTGGCGCTCACCGACAGGTAGCGCCCATATGGGTTGGCATAGCTGCTGTCGAATCCAGTATCGCCTTCGGTCGGGTCAAACGGCGGTTTGGCGCCGCTCAGATTGCGCAAGACCGCGCTGAGTTTCAGTCCCTTGATACCTTTGTAGACCACGGCCACATCGGCCGTTACCCAAGCAGCCATGGTGCACAAGTCCTCGCGCTTGGCTTCCGTCAACTCGGCCTGGCAAGTTGCGCTGCTGGCGCTGTAGCTGCGGAAGCTGCCGGCATGGTTACCGGTCAAGGTGGTCGACCAAGGCCCCTGATCCCATTCCAAACTCAGCCGATTTTTGGACCGCGGCACACCGTAAAAGCCCAGGGTCTCCAGCACCGGCTGGCCCGTTTCGGTCTGGCGTTTACGCGTCAACATCCGCATGCCACTGAACTTGAGCTTGAAGCCATGGCCCTCGCCCATCTTCCAGCGATAGCTGCTTTCGTAGTCGATACCGCCGGTCTTGGAGGTCGACAAATTGCGGAACTTGCGCAACACCTGACTGATTTGGCCCGGCTTCCCCGGCACGTCACTGCTCAGGCGGACCACCGAATCTGGAAACTCGGCTTCACGGTCGATCACTTGCTGTGCGGTCAAGCGATCAACTTCGCCCTTGCGATCAAAGAACCAGCCATCCACCACCAGTTCCGCGCCCTTGACCGGCTCGAACAGCAAACCCAGGGTGTAAGCACTGGATTTCTCCGCTTGCAGTTCGGGATTCGATTGATTGACACTGGAAATGCGGCGCGCGCAGTCATCATTGGTGGTGCTGGAAACCGGGCAGAGCTTTTTGTCCTGCACGGTTGAAAAGGCGAACACTGCCGACTTGGCAATCTGCGACAGCGACGGCGCGCGAAACCCGGTGGAATAGGTGCCACGCACGGCCAGGCTGTCGATGAACTTGAACTTGGCTCCCAGCTTGCCCGTGACCGCCGAGCCGAAGTCCGAGTAATGCTCGGCCCGCAGGGCCACTTGAGTCTCAAGCTTCTTGATGAAGGGCAATTGCAGCTCAGCGAAGGCGGCGCTGACGGTGCGACTGCCGGTCGCCTCGCCAATGCCACGCCCGATGATGTCGCCCTGCGCCATCAAGGGATCGGCCACGACCGAGAAGGACTCGCGCCGCAACTCACCGCCCAGACCCAGCATCATGACGCCGCCGGCCAGTTCGCCAAGCTCACGCGTGCCCTTGGCATCGACACTGCTGGTCTTGCTTTCACCTTGGTCTTCGGTGTGGCGGGCTATCCCGGCAATCGCTTCCGCGGAATTGATCCCGCCAAAACGGTAGCTGCTGGTTTCCAGCGCCTTGGTCAAGCCCGCCAGACTCAGGCGGCCTTCGCCTATCCTGGTGTTTTTCTGAATATGGTGCAACAAACCCGCATCCAGATCCCAGGCGCCGACGGTGCTGCTGGCACTCAACACCATGCGCAGGTTGTCGGCCACGCTCTGGCTGCTGGCGGGGATGTCGGCAAAGCGGTAACGCAAGCCCAGCACGGTTGGTTTGGTGAATGTATAGGTATTGCTGCCGACCTTCATCACCACCGGTTTGGCGACCGTCGCCAGGCGCGTCGGATTGTCCAGATGCGCACCCGGTAATGCCAGGCCATTGAACAGCTTGGGCTTGCCCTGCGCGTCGCCCCACTGTGTCAGCGCCTCGGTGCGCGAGGGCGGCGCATCGGAAAAGCGGCTGTCGACCCGCGATGCCAAAATCTCGCCAAAGAGGGTCGTGTCCTTGCTGAGAGCCAGCGAGCCGCGCAGGAAGGCAGCGGTCCGCAATTGATCGCCGGTGTATTGGATGCCGGCCGCGTCTGGGTTGAATTTGCACTGCAGGGCGGCATTGGTGCTGGAAGTTGGCACCTGGTTCTCGGCCGCACAGCCTGGCATCATGGCGCGGAAACTGCCCGACTTGCCAGCGTTGTAGGTGTAGAGATTGCCGGGGTAGGCGCTGGTACTGTCGATCGCCAGACGGCCAAACAAGGGCCCAAACAAATCTTGCTGAACCAGCCCGGGGTTCTCGGCAATCATGACGCCATCGCGTTTGTAGACGTCAACGCCACCGAACAGGTTGTAGCCCTCAGTGGCCAGATTGCCCAGACCCAACATGGCACTGGCGGTGCTGGTTTTGAACAATCCGTCGCTCGGCCGTTGCTGGGCATTCAGGGCCAGCAACGCACCTTGGTAGTCATTGCGCAAAATGATATTGACCACGCCGGCCATGGCGTCGGAGCCGTACAGCGAGGAGGCGCCGTCCTTGAGGATTTCAATCCGCTCAATCGCCGACAGCGGAATCGAATTGATGTTGAACACGGTGGATTGCCCCGTGTTCGGGTCGACCACGGCGGCTGGCGCCAAGCGACGCCCGTTGATCAGCGTCAAAGTGGCGGCGGAGCCCATGCCGCGCAGGCTGATGGAGGCGGTTCCGCTGGCAAAGCCATTGCCGCTGTCCATGTCATTGAGGCCACCGGTACCGGTGGCCGCATCCATACGCAGCAACTCATCCAACGAGGTCGCACCGCTGCGCTCGATCGCCTGCCGGCTGATCACGCTGACCGGGGCCGGCGTTTCTTTATCCAGCCGCTTGATCATCGATCCCGTGACCTCAACGCGATCCAGCTTGGCCGAATGGGCATTGTCTTGGCCGTGGGCAAGCCCACAAAGAGTGATGACCGCCAAGGCGATTAGGTGGTGACGCTGTTGCACAAGTTTCTCCAAACTTCCACTGAGGGGGTTGATACGCCCGGCTGCCGGGTGGGCTGGCCGCAAAGAACGCCACGGTAGGTGCTTGCATCAAACCGCTCATGACGAATGGTTTGCTACTATTTCCGGATGGTTATGTCAGACACGAATCCCTTAACACCCGACGAGGCCGAGGGCTTTGTGGGCCGGCGCCTGAGCCTTCGGCATTTGCGCGTGGTGCAGGCGATCGCCACTGCGGGCAGCCTCAGTGAAGCGGCCGATTTGCTGCATGTGACACAACCCGCCGTCAGCAAGACCCTGGCCGAGATTGAAAGAGGCCTAGGACAAACCCTGTTCCAGCGTCGCGGACGCAGCTTGCGCGCCACAGTGCTGGGTCAACGCATGGTGACCTTGGCCGCAAAACTGGAGGCCGACATGCTGCGCGGTGCCGGCGATGTGGCGTCCATCCTGCGAGGCGCTTCGGGCGAATTGCTGATCGGCGCGACCAACTCGGCCTTGGCCCTGGTGTTACCGAACGCGATGATGGCGATGAAGCAGGCCTACCCCAATGTCACGCTGAGCGTGCGCACCCATGCCTTGACGGGGCTGGTGACCGAGTTGCGCGAGGGCCGTCTGGACCTGGTGATTGCGCGCATGCCCGAACATGAAATGCCGCAGGACCTGGATGCGCACCGTTTGCTGGAGCAGCGCGAGGTGTTGGCCATCAGCTCGGTCCACCCCTTGGCCAAGGCAGGCAGACAGCTGGGCTGGGACACGCTCAACAGCCAAGCCTGGATCTGGCCACTGCCCGGCACGCGCTCACGCGCCCTGCAAGACCGCCTCTGGCAAAGCATGCAGCTGGAGCTGCCGACCAATCTGATCGAAACCGGTGACATCACACTGACGCTCAGCATGATGAAGCGCATGCCACTGCTGGCCTTGCTGCCTTTGCATGTGGCAAGGGTCGCGGCCCAGAACGGCTTGCTGGTGATCTTGCCGCTCGACATCAACCTGGGTCTGGCCGACCTGACCCTCTGGCATCTGCGCGAGCCGCAGAGCGAGGTAGTGAGCCGATTTATTGAATTGCTGCGAACCGCCGCTCAGGCATAAACCTCGGCCTCGGGGTCGGTTACTTCCAGCTCATAGCTGGCGGCCACCGAACCAAGCCTTGCGATCACACCGTACATGTAAAAACGGTTCGGGCCACTGGAACCGGGTTTTTCACCCAGGCGCGGCAGTTGGGATGCCTGCGAAAACGCCAAAGGCACATAACTGGCGCCGGGCGCGTTGAGGTTCTCGTCGACGCCGCGGTCGGCATGCACGCGGTAGAAGCCACCCACAACATAACGGTCCATCATATAGACCACGGGCTCGGCCACCGCATCATTGACCCGCTCATGGGTCACCACCCCCTCCTGCACGATCAGCCGGGTCAGTGCTTCGGCGTCTTGAGTACCGCTCATTCTCCCCGTCAGCTCCTTGGCGTCACGCACCATGATCAGCCCTGCGCCATGCGTACCCGCATCGGGCTTGATGACCACAAAGGGCTTTTCCTGGATGCCGTATTCCTTGTATTTGCGCCGCGTCTTGCTCAACACCGAATCGACCTGCGTTTGCAGCGCCTCCAGCCCCGCTCCGGCGCTCAGATCATGGCCCGACACCGCGACCGTCAGCGGATTGATCAACCAATGATCCATGCCCAGCAGTTTGGAGAACTTCTTCGCCACCTCTTCATAGGCCTTGAAATGCTGACTCTTGCGCCGCATGGTCCAGCCCGCATGCAAGGGCGGCAGCAGGTATTGCTCATGCAGATGCTCGAGCACGCGCGGCACGCCGGCCGACAGGTCGTTATTGAGCAGCACGGTGCAGGGGTCGAAATCTTTCAGGCCCAGGCGACCCCGGTTGCGCACCAGCGGCTCAAGGACGAGCGTGTTGCCATCGGCCAGATTCAAGCTGGTCGGCTCGGTGATGCTGGGATCAAGCGAGCCCAGCCGCACGTTCAGTCCGGCCTGCGTGAAAATGCGTTTGAGCGTCGCCACATTGCTCAGGTAAAAGCTGTTGCCGATATTGCTCTCGGGGATCAGCAATAAATTCTTGGCCTCGGGGCAGATCTTCTCGATCGAGGCCATCGCCGCCTGCACCGACAGCGGCAGCATGTCCTGGGTCAGATTATTGAATCCGGTGGGGAACAGATTGGTGTCCACCGGCGCCAGCTTGAAGCCGGCGTTGCGCAGGTCGACCGAACTGTAGAAGGGCGGCGTGTGCTCCATCCATTCAAGCCTGAACCAGCGCTCGATGGCGGGCATGGATTCCAGCACGCGCTGCTCCAACTCATTGATCGGGCCGGTCAGTGCGGTAATGAGGTGGGGAACCATGTTTTGGTGCTCGGAGCTGGGTTGGTTGACTGATTCTAGAGACAAGTTCACATGGGGCCGTAGTTCGAAATGCCAAGCCCGGAAGAACAGGAATATGCTTAGGTCGTCGCTAACAAGGTCGCTCACGTGAAGTCAAAAATTCTTGTCGTTGAAGATCATGCCGATATTCGTCGCCTGGTTCGTTGGGCTCTGGAGGACAGCGGCCACACGCTGTACGAAGCGCCCAATGGCGCGCTGGGGCTGGAATTGGCCCGCACCGTGCATCCGGACCTGGTGTTTTTAGACGTGATGATGCCGGGTGACCTGGACGGCATCGAGGTCTGCACGCAGATCCGCAAGGATCCGGCCCTCGCTCACACCTTGATCGTGATGCTGACCGCCGATGCGGCCCAGCAAACCAAGGCCAAGTCACTGGCCGCCGGCGCCAACTTCTTTTTGCCCAAACCCTTCAGCCCGGCCAAGCTGCTGGAGCTGACCGAGGTTTTGCTGAAGGCCAGGCCCCCATCACCCTCGCCTATCGAGCGCGAATAAAAATGGCTGCCATTGGGCAGCCATTTTTCTGGGCAGCGAGACCCTAAAACGGCCTCGCCTGAAGCTTCTTCTTACTTATGGTACGCCGTCTCGCCATGCGAGCTGATGTCCAGGCCTTCGCGCTCTTCTTCTTCCGTCACGCGCAGACCAATCACCAGATCCACAAGTTTGTAGGCCAGCAGCGACACCACCGCCGACCAAATAACGGTCAGGCCGACCGCCTTGGCCTGAATCCAGACCTGCGATGCGATCGAATAGGCCTCTTGCGTCACCATCGAGACCGTCACCCAGTCGCCCACCAGGCTCGGGCCACCCAAGGCGGGTGAATTGAAGACGCCGGTCAGCAGGGCGCCGACGATGCCGCCAACCCCGTGCACACCGAACACATCGAGGGAGTCATCCACGCCGAGCAGCTTCTTCAGCCCCGTCACGCCCCACAGGCAGGCAAAGCCGCCGATGAAGCCGATCACCAAAGCGCCACCGATACCGACATTGCCGGCCGCCGGCGTGACCGCCACCAAACCCGCTACCGCACCGGAAGCCGCACCCAGCATCGAGGCCTTGCCCTTCAGCAGCGCCTCACCCAAGGACCAGGCCAGGACCGCAGCGGCGGCCGCCACCAAGGTATTGATAAAGGCCAAAGCGGCGAAACCATTCGCTTCCAAGGCGGAGCCGGCGTTGAAGCCGAACCAACCCACCCAGAGCAGCGCCGCACCGACCATGGTCAGCGTCAGGCTGTGCGGGGTGAAGGCTTCCTTGCCGTAACCGACGCGCTTGCCGATCATGTAGGCACCGACCAAACCGGCCACCGCCGCGTTGATGTGCACGACGGTGCCGCCGGCAAAGTCCAGCGCGCCCATCTGCCAGAGGTAACCGGCCTTGGCGTTCATCTCATCGACCACCGCAGCGGCGGTGTAGGCGTCCGGGCCCATCCAGAACCAGACCATATGCGCGACCGGCAGGTAGCTGAAGGTGAACCACAGGGCCAGGAACATCAGCGCGGCCGAGAACTTGATGCGCTCCGCAAAGGCACCAATGATCAAGCAGGCGGTGATGCCGGCAAAAGTAGCCTGGAAGGCGGCGAAGACGATCTCGGGAATGACCACGCCCTTGCTGAATGTAGCCGCATTGGCGAAGGTGCCGGCCGCGTTGTCCCAGATGCCCTTCATGAACAGGCGGTCGGTGCCGCCGATGAATGCATTGCCTTCGGTGAATGCAAAGCTGTAGCCGTACAGCACCCACAGCACGACGATCATCGAGAACGCGACCATCACCTGCATCAGCACCGACAACATGTTCTTGCTGCGCACCAGGCCGCCGTAGAACAAGGCCAGACCTGGCACCGTCATCATGATGACCAAGAGCGTGGACAGCAGCATCCAGCCGGTGTCGCCCTTGTTGGGGACGAGGGCCGGCGCAACGGCCGAAGCGGCTTCAGCAGCAAGAGCCGCAGCGGCTGCAGCCGCCGGTGCCGCGTCGGACGCAGGCGCCATCACGGCGCTGGCCGTAGCGGCCGGGGCCGCCGCATCTTGTTGAGCCCAGGCGGCGGGTGCGAACACCGCAGCGGCCAGAGCCAGGCAAGCGAAAAGTTTTTTCATGTCATGTTCTCCGCAGGAATTAGCGTCAAAGAGCTTCGTTGCCGGTCTCACCGGTGCGAATGCGCACCACCTGATCAAGCGGCGAGACAAAAATCTTGCCGTCACCGATCTTGCCGGTTCGCGCGGCGGCCTCGATGGCTTCGATCACCTGCTCGACCACGGCGTCATCGACGGCGGCTTCGATCTTGACCTTGGGCAAAAAGTCCACCACATATTCGGCGCCACGGTAGAGCTCGGTATGGCCTTTCTGGCGGCCGAAGCCCTTCACCTCGGTGACGGTCAGGCCCTGCACGCCGATGGCGCTGAGCGCTTCGCGGACTTCATCCAGCTTGAAGGGCTTGATGATGGCTGTGATCAATTTCATGATGTCTATCTCCGATTTCTATTGGTTTGAGCGTGATCAGAAAGTCTTCTTCACCGACACGACCAGGCCGTCTTTGCCCAGATTTTTCAAGGACGGGCCACCCACATAGGCATCCGTGTTGGTGCCCACATAGGCCGCGCCGAAGGTGAAGCCGGCGTAGTCCTTGTTCAGCGTCAGCGAGTAGTCGGTGTAGCTGCCGGCGCTGTTGTGTTTGACCTTTTGGTAGCCAACATGCGGCGCCAGGGTGAAGCCGCCGCCCACATCGAAGCTGGCCGACACATCGAGGTAGCCGCTACCCTTGCTGTCCGCAGTGCCAAACAAATTGGTCAGGCTGTGCGAATATTTGGCCGTCACCGGGCCGAAACTCAAGGCGCCATAGATCTCGGTCGTATCGGCCTTGGGGTGCAAATCATTGCTTGGGTAGATATAGGTCAGCGCACCGACATCCAGGGTCAGGCCACTGGCGATCTCGGCCTTGTAGCCGCCGTAAACATCGATTTCCACATTGGCGCCACCGTTATAGGGCGCGTCCTTGATCCATTTGATGGTCGAGGCCCAAGTCCCCAGATAGAAGCCGTTGGCAGCCGGATAGTCGGCGCCGCCTTGCAGAGCCGGGTTCAAGCGCGACTGCGACAGGCCACGGTAGCGGTAGTCCGAAGTCAGGCTGACATTGAAAGACAGGGGACTGGCGGCTTCCTGCGCCAAGGCCATGGTGGAGCCCAATGTCAGCGTGACAGCAAGCGCAGCAAAAATCGACTTCATGGCTGGTTTCCTAATGTGTGAAATAGAAGAGGGTTGAACGAGCAAGGACGATCAAGGGGATCTACTCACCCTCCGCAGCTTTCGTGCCAAGTTGATTTCGCCAGATCGCAGCCGCGCCACCGCGTATTTGCACCAAGATGGATCGATCCGAGCCGCGCTCCGTGCCGGTGCACGCACCGATACAGGGCATTGCACCAATCCACCCCGAGGCCGTGCACAATCGGCGCACAGGTCCCGCCAAATGCGGGCCCGGCAGAGCCAATCACCTATGTCACTCGCGATCGTTCACAGCCGCGCCCTGGATGGTTTGAACGCATCGGCCGTCAGTGTTGAAGTGCATCTGGCCAATGGACTGCCATCGTTCACACTGGTTGGCCTCGCCGAGACCGAGGTCAAGGAATCCCGCGAGCGCGTGAGGGCGGCGCTGCAGAACAGCGGCCTGAGCTTCCCCCATAACAAGCGCATCATCGTCAACCTGGCACCGGCCGAGTTACCCAAGGAGGGCGGGCGCTTCGATCTGCCGATTGCACTCGGCCTGCTCGCCGCCAGCGATCAGATCGACGCGGCTCGGCTCAATGGTTTCGAATGCGCGGGCGAGTTGTCGCTGGGCGGCGAGCTGCGGCCGGTGCGCGGGGCGCTGGCGATGAGTCTGGCGCTGCGCCAGGAGCAGTCCAAGCGCAGCCTGATCCTGCCCGAGGCCAGCGCGGCCGAAGCGGCGCTGGTGGCCGGCATCGAGGTGCTGGGCGCCGCCCATTTGCTGGATTTGGTCGCGGCGCTGGTGCCGGGCAGTGATGCGCCGCTGCGCCACGCCAGCCCCTTGCCGCGCGTCAAGGCTGCGGCCCAGCCCGATCTCAGTGACATCAAAGGCCAGCTAGGGGCCAAACGGGCGCTGGAGATCGCCGCCATCGGCGAACACAGCCTCTTGATGATTGGCCCACCCGGCACCGGCAAGTCGATGCTGGCGCAGCGCCTGGCCGGTTTGCTGCCCCCAATGACGGATGAAGAAGCGCTCGAATCGGCCTCGGTCTTGAGCCTGGCGGGGCAGTTCGAGTCCTCGCGCTGGGGACAGCGCAGCCTGCGCAGCCCGCACCACAGCGCGTCCAGCGTCGCCTTGGTGGGTGGCGGCGCACCGCCGCGACCCGGGGAAATTTCCTTGGCCCTGCATGGCGTGCTGTTTCTGGACGAGTTGGCCGAATTCAATCGCGCGGCCCTGGAAGCGCTGCGCGAACCGATGGAAACCGGCCGCATCCTGATTTCGCGCGCCGCCCGGCAAGCCGAATTTCCGGCCCGCTTCCAATTGGTCGCCGCCATGAACCCCTGCCCTTGCGGTCAGCTTGGCAACCCCTTGACTTTTTGCCGCTGCAGCCCCGATCAAATAGCTCGTTACCAAGGCAGACTCAGCGGGCCTTTTCTAGACCGGATCGACATGCTGATCGAAATCCCGATGATCCGCCCCACCGAACTGGCTGCGATCGCTATTGGCGAAAGCAGCCCCGTCGTGGCCGACCGCGTTGCATTGGCCCGCGAGCGCGCGCTGGTCCGCCAAGGCTGCAGCAACGCACGCCTGGCGGCGCAAGATCTGGATCAACACATTCACGCAGAGCCCGCCGCGCAGGCATTTTTACAAAAGGCTGCCGGCCAGCTGGGCCTATCGGCGCGCGGCTATCACCGCTTGCTGCGGGTGGCACGCAGCATCGCCGATCGGGAAGACAGCGCCGCCGTCACGCAAGTTCAGATGGCCGAAGCGATTCAGCTGCGGCGCGGCCTGAGGGCAAATTGAGCTGGCCTCAGTAGCGTTCAAGTGAACCGTTATGCACCCGCACCACGGCATTCACGCGAAACTCGGGTTGATGGTCAAACTCAAAGCTGCGTTTGCCGCCGTCCGGGTAGCTCACGCGGACCGTCCAGACCTGGTGAGCGCCATGGCTTTTCTCGACCTGATTGCCGGCAAAGCCGCCGGCCGCCGCGCCGGCAACGGTCGCCAATTTCTTGCCCGTGCCGCCGCCCACTTGGTGGCCCAACAAACCGCCCAGCAGGGCCCCGCCGACAACGCCTATGCCGCTGGCCTTGCCTTCGCGCTGCTCGCTGCGAACATCCACGACGGTCGCGCATTCGGCACACAGCTTGGGCGCCTCAGCGACGGGCGCCTGGGCGTCTTGCCGAGGCAAAGGCGGCTCGACCGCTTTGGGGGCAAGCGACACTTTCTTGGCCGGCGCTGCGACTTCGGGGCTGCTGCCGGCGCCGGTATTCAACGGCTCACCCACCGGAGCTAGGGTCGCCAGCGGTGCGGCCACGACGGCAGGCTCGGCCGCAGCGGTCGGCGCCAAGATTTGGCTGCGTCCGGCCTGGAAAGCTCCGCCCAACAAGGCCAGAACCGCGACGCCACCGACGGCAATTTGCACTGATTTCATCCGAACAAAGCTCCTCAAATCCAAACTCAGGGGACAGGCTTATCCCGAGGCTGGAAGGTAGCATCTCAGAGGAGTCAAACCGCAACCAAGCGGCCAGTGTTACTTTGACTTACAGCAGCGGCGCCAACGCCCGCTCGGCCGCCTCTTTGCTCAGCTGCATACGCTCGGCCCAGCTTTGCACCTGATCCTCGCCGATGCGGCCAACGTTGAAGTAGGCAGCATCCGGGTGAGCAAAGTAAAAACCCGAGACACTGGCGGCCGGCGTCATCGCCATGCTGTCGGTCAGACCCATGCCGATTTCTTCCGGCGCCAAGGTTTTGAACAAAGCACGCTTGACCAAGTGATCGGGGCAGGCCGGATAGCCGGGTGCCGGGCGGATGCCTCGGTACTGCTCCTTGATCATCTGCTCGCTGCTCAGCGCTTCATCGGCCGCATAGCCCCAGAACTCGGTGCGCACGCGTTGGTGCAGGCGCTCGGCAAACGCCTCGGCCAGACGGTCGGCGATGGCCTTGAACATGATGGACGAATAGTCATCCAGGTCGGCGACGAACTGCGCCTCCTTCTTCTCGACGCCCAGGCCCGCCGTCACCGCGAACAGCCCGATGTAGTCGGGCACCGATCCCTTTGGCGCCACAAAGTCCGACAAGCAGCGATTCGGCCGCCTAACTCCATCCACTACCGGCCGCTCCGACTGCATGCGCAGGCCATGCCAAGTCATCAAGACCTCGCTGCGACTCTCGTCGGTGTATACCTCAATGTCGTCATCATTCACCTGCGCGGCCGGGTACAAGCCGAACACACCGCTGGCCGTCAACCAGCGCCCGGCAATCAGGCGCTGCAACATCCGCTTGCCGTCGCTGAAAACGCGCTGCGCCTCGGTACCGACGACCTCATCTTTCAGGATCGCCGGGAAGGCCCCGGCCAGATCCCAGGTCTGGAAGAACGGCGCCCAGTCGATGTACTCGGCTAGCTCGGCCAGGTCGTAATTGCGGATCACCCGGCGGCCGATGAACTTGGGCACCGGCGGCGCATAACTCGCCCAGTCCACTGCATGCTTGTTGGCCCGCGCGGCCGCCAGACTGACCATCGCCGTCTGCTTCTTGTTGGCATGCAGGTGGCGCACCTGGTCGTAGTCGGTCTTCAGTTCGGCGATGAACTTGGCGGCGCGCTCGTCGCTGAGCAGATCGCTGCAGACACCGACGCTGCGCGAGGCGTCGGGCACATAGACGACCGGCCCTTCGTAATGCGGCGAAATCTTCACCGCCGTGTGAACGCGGCTGCAAGTCGCGCCGCCAATCAGCAGCGGCGTTCCGCGCGAGCGGAAATGCTCGTCGCGCTGCATCTCGGCCGCCACATGCTGCATTTCCTCCAGGCTCGGCGTGATCAGGCCGGACAGGCCGATGATGTCGGCGCCCTCTTCCTTGGCCTTGGCCAAGATGTCCTGGCAGGCCACCATCACGCCCATATTGACGACTTCGAAGTTATTGCACTGCAAGACCACGGTGACGATGTTCTTGCCAATGTCATGCACATCGCCCTTGACCGTCGCGATGACGATCTTGCCCTTGGGTTTGGCTTCGCCGCCGGCGTCGATCAAGGCCTTTTTCTCGGCCTCGATATAGGGCAGCAGATGGGCGACCGCCGCCTTCATCACGCGCGCCGATTTGACTACCTGAGGCAAGAACATCTTGCCGGCTCCGAAGCGGTCGCCGACCACATTCATGCCGGCCATCAAGGGGCCTTCGATCACATGCAGCGGGCGCCCGCCGTCGGCCTGAATCGCCTGCCAAGCCTCCTCGGTATCGGCGGTGATGAACTCGGTGATGCCATGCACCAGCGAATGGCTGAGCCGCTCGTTGACGTCGCCGGCGCGCCAGGCCAGCCGCGCCGTGTCGTCGATCGCCATGCCCTTGGCGCGCGCGGCCACTTCGACCAAGCGCTCACCCGAATCAGGGCGGCGGTTCAAGACCACATCCTCGACCCGCTCGCGCAACTCGGCGTCGAGGTCGTCGTAGACGCCCACCATGCCGGCGTTGACGATGCCCATGTCCATACCGGCCTGGATCGCGTGATACAAAAAGACGGTGTGGATGGCCTCGCGCACCGGATCATTGCCCCGGAAGCTGAAGCTCACATTGGAGACGCCACCCGAGACCTTGGCACCGGGCAGGTTTTGCTTGATCCAGCGCGTCGCCTCGATGAAGTCGACCGCGTAGTTGTTGTGCTCCTCGATGCCGGTCGCGATGGCAAAGATATTCGGGTCGAAGATGATGTCTTCGGCCGGGAAACCGACCTCGTCCACCAGCAGCCGGTAGGCGCGCTCGCAGATTTCGATCTTGCGTGCATAGGTGTCGGCCTGGCCCTTTTCGTCAAAGGCCATCACCACGGCGGCGGCGCCATAACGCCGCACCAGCTTGGCCTGGCGCTTGAACTCGGCCTCGCCCTCCTTCATCGAGATCGAGTTGACGATGCCCTTGCCCTGAATGCACTTGAGGCCGGCCTCGATCACCGCCCATTTGCTGCTGTCGATCATGATGGGCACGCGCGCGATCTCGGGCTCGCCGGCGATCAGATTCAGGAAGCGCACCATCGCGGCCTGGCTGTCCAGCATTGCCTCATCCATATTGATGTCGATCACCTGCGCGCCGTTTTCGACCTGCTGGCGGGCGACGGCCAGAGCGTCCTCGAACTGGCCATTCAGGATCAGCCTTGCGAAAGCTTTCGAGCCGGTCACATTGGTACGCTCACCGATATTGACGAACAGCGTGCCGGCCGCAATTTGCACCGGCTCCAGGCCGGAGAGCTTCAGCGCCGGCGGCGTTGGAATGGGGGTGCTGGCGGAATTTGTAGCAGTCATGGCGGCCTCGAGGAAACATCGGGCCGCGAACTCACCGCGGCCACAAAAACATGGATCGGTGAGCGTCGTTATCAGCAGCCCAGATCGGCTTGGACTGCCTGTTCAAGCCTGGCGAGCCACCGCTTGATGCGGGTGGACTGGTCGCAACGCTCCTTGAACCGTGCGCGATTTTACAGGCAGCGCAGCAACACGGCTGAATTTGCAGCCACATCAGCCGACAATGATTCAACATGGATCTGATACAGCTACCCCCCAACAGCCTGCGCGTCGGCCAGGTGCTGACGTTTTCCCTGCGCGACTCGTCCGGCAAGCTGCTGGTCGCCAGCGGTCAGACCCTGAGCAACGCGCCGCAAATGCAGGCTCTGCTGGCGAGTGGCGTTTGGGTCTTGGCTCACGAGACCAAGGAATACCATCGCGCTCAGGCCCACAAGATGGACACCTTGATGCACCAAGGCGCCAATCTGGGCGACATCGTCAAGGTGCAGGCCGATTTCATCAGGCAAGATCGCAACAAGAAGGTCGATCTCGGCGAGCAGGCCGCTTGGGCCGATTTGCAAATGCATGCACACAGCCTGCTGCGCGACCCGCGTACCGATGACTTCCGCGGCCGCTTCCAGCAACTGCACAACGATGCGGTGGCGCGCCTAAGCAACAAGCCCGATGCGATCCTGATGCTGTTGATTTACGACGCCAGCCAAGGCTTCGAGAAATACAGCGGCCGCCACGCCCTGCTCTGCCTGGCCTTGGCCGAATTGTGTGCAGCCAAGCTCGGCTGGCCCGATGACTGGCGGCTGGCGCTGACGCAAGCCGCCTTGAGCATGAATATCAGCATCAGCGCCCAGCAAGACCGACTGGCCACCCAGCTTGAAGAACCCAGCCACAGCCAAAGCCAGGCCCTGATTTCACATGGCGACCGCTCGGCCACCCTGTTGACGGAGCTGGGCGCTAGTTCCGAGTTGTGGCTCAAGACCGTTTGCCTGCACCACGATGCCGGCCCCGGCCCTTTGGCCGGCCGTGCCCCGGCCGAGCAATTGGCCCGACTGTTACGCCGCATCGATATGTTCGCCTCGCGCGTCAGCCCACGCGGTTCGCGCAAGGCGCAACCCGGTGCAATGGCGGCCCGCGCGGTTTTTTTGGATGAGCTGAAGCAGCCCGACGAAGCCGGCGCTGCCATCGTCAAGACCATCGGCCTCTACCCGCTGGGCAGTCTGGTGCGACTGGCCAATGGCGAGGTCGGCATCGTCTTCAAGCGCGGCCACAGCGCCACCGAGCCTATGGTCGCCAGCTTGCTGGGCAAAAGCGGCAACCCGCTCAGTGAGCCGGTGCCTCGCGACACCCGCTTGGCCGCCCAGGCCGTCAGCGCCAGCTTGGCGCCGCATGAGCTGAAACTCAGGGTGTCGATGGAAAAGTTGTTGAAGCTCTGATCAGGCTTCTTGCGTCACCAGCTCGCTGAAGAACTTCTCTCCGCTGACACGCGGCTTGTAGGCCGACACCTGGCGCGCAATCGCCGCGATATGGTCCGGCGTGGTACCGCAGCAGCCGCCGGCGATGTTCAAGAAACCGCTTTTGGCAAACTCCTCCATCAGCCGCCCGGTCACATCCGGCGTCTCGTCAAAGCCGGTGTCGCTCATCGGGTTGGGCAGGCCGGCGTTCGGGTAGCAGCTGATCGCCGTCGCACCCGCCGCCTTGGACAGCTCCTCGATATAGGGGCGCATCAGCGTGGCACCCAAGGCACAGTTGAGGCCAATCGCCAAGGGCCGGGCGTGGCGCACCGAATGCCAGAAGGCGGTCACTGTCTGACCTGACAGAATGCGGCCGGACGCGTCGGTGACGGTGCCGGAGACGATCACCGGCAAGCGCTCGCCGGTGTCTTCCATCAACTCATCCAGCGCGAAGATCGCCGCCTTGGCATTCAAGGTGTCAAAAATGGTCTCAACCAGGAACAGATCGACCCCGCCGTCCAACAAGCCCTTGGCCTGCTCGTAATAGGCGGCGCGCAAGGTGTCGAAATCGACATTGCGGGCACCGGGGTCGTTGACGTCGGGGCTGATGCTGGCGGTGCGCGGCGTGGGGCCCAAAGCGCCGGCGGCGAAGCGGGGCTTGTCGGGCGTGCTGTATTTGTCGCAGGCGGCGCGGGCGATGCGGGCCGCCGCCACATTCATCTCCAAGGCTAGGCCTTCGAGGCCATAGTCCTCTTGCGCGACCGAGGTGGTGCCGAAGGTATTGGTCTCAATGATGTCGGAGCCGGCTGCGAGGTATTGCTCGTGGATCTCGCTGATCACATCGGGCCTTGTCAGCACGAGCAAGTCGTTATTTCCTTTCAGGTCCTTGGGGTGGTCGGCAAAGCGCTCACCCCGGAAATCGGCCTCGGTCAGTTTGTAGCGCTGGATCATCGTGCCCATGGCGCCATCCAAAATCGCGATGCGCTGTTGCAGGATGGCGGGCAGGGCCGCGCCGCGGGTGTAGCTGATGGTGGAAGCGGTATTCATGCCAGCATTGTAGAAAGCTGCGCGGGTCTGGCGAAAAACAAACCTCAAAAACAAAAGCGCCCGCAGACATGCGAGCGCTTTTTCAGGCGTCGGGTCGCAAAGACCCCGCACCGTGGCTCTTGAAATCAGTCTTGCTTGCGGCGGCGACGCACCAAACCAGCCATTGCCAGACCACCGGCCAACATCAGCATATAGCTGCTGGGCTCGGGCACAGCGGCTGTCATGCCGTTGATGGCGAAAGGCAGTTCGACGGTCAAGGTACTACCAGCATCGGCCAGCCCGAGAAACGCAGCGCCGGCAATCGACTGCATCGCATTGCCGGTGCGGGCATCGGATGTTGGCGGCTGCCATGGGCCAGACGCCGCCGTACCGGTCAAGCTCCAGAGCAACCAGTAATGTCCGTCGCTCAAAGAAAAATCGGTCACATCTGCCTGCGCCTTGTAAATACCGCGTGCGGTACTGGTCAGGGTTGTTTCCGACACACGGTAGCCCATGCGCCCGCCATCTGTCACATTGGTGACGCCGCTAGCGACAACTGCACCATCGATGGAACCCGAAACAACGCTCCAAGATGCTTGTTGAAAGGTAAATGCGCCGGCATTGGTCTGATAGCCGAAGAAGTCCAGGCTCTGAACGTTCCAGCCGCCACCTGCAACGGTGAAGTCATCGGCAACCCGGTTATTGGCCGTGGTCTGTGCGCCGAAACCCAGCGTTGTTGCAGGCGAGGTCAAAACCGACAAGCCGGCGTTCGCGCCGGGGCCGTTCACCACCGGGCCATTGTTATAAAGCTCGGCCGCATTGGCCAGGCCGCAGGCAGCGGCAATGCTCAAAAGTACCAGACGTTTCATAGTTTCTCTCTCCACTCGGTTGCAATGACTGTTCGAGAGGGTTTGGCGTCTTTGTTCACCAAACCTTCCAGCGAAGTCATAAGTTATCAGCCGAGCGAAGAGATTTCACTAGCGTCTTCTACGCAAAGGTTTTCCGCAGCTTGACAAAGTCGGCACGCGCTGAGCAACGTGAAATATTACCGACCGCCGCGCCGCCCACCACGGCCAAGGTCGCGCTCTTGCGTGCGCTCACGACCACGCGGAGCATGCTGAGGCCGGTTGTCGCGCGCCTCGCGAGGGCCCCGTGCATCCCGCGCCGGCGGCTGTGCGGCGGCCTCTTGGCGGGCAATCTCCAGCAAACCGGGCAGCTCTTCGGGCGTCACACCTTTGAGCGCGCAGAAGTTGGGCAGGGTCAAGGTGGTGCGTTCGAAATCATGCAACAAGCCGGCGCGGTTACGGGCCTGCGCCTGTTCCAAGTCGATACGCTCTTGCTGAAGGCCGCGTCGACGGGCCAACTCTTCTAGCGCGGCGGCACGATGCTCATCGCTCAAATCACCGGCCGGCTGACCGTCCAGATCAAAACGGGTGCGGGCCTTGCTGATGGCCATCAAATAACTGGTGCTGCCGGTATGGCGACGCAAGAACGCCGATAAGGCCGACTTGGTAAAGACGCCGGGCGCACGCTCCTGAATATCGGCCTGCACGCGCAGCTTCAAGGGCTTGACGCCGCCACCGACGAACAAGGCCGGGAACAGCTCCTTCAGTTTGGCGGCACAGGCGGCCGGGCTCATCTCATTGGCGGCCGAGGCGACGGGTGTCGCGACCTCAGCAACAACTTCGACAGCGTCGGCTGCCACTTCGACAATCGCTTCGGCGGGAGTATCCAAAGCCAAAGTTGGCGCGGGTGTAAGGGCTTCGTTCATGGGCGGGCGCTGAAATACTACAAAAGGAATCAAGCCCGTATTGTCCACTGGACCGGCCCTTGAACAAAATCAGCCCCCAAACACCTTCTTCAACAAGGCGCTGCCGCTGGCCAAGGGATCCTTGCGGATCTTGCGTTCTTCTTCGGCAATCATCAGGAACAGCCCGTCCAGCGCACGCTTGGTCACGTATTGCTGGATATTGGCATCCTCGGCCTTGACCAACCCGAAGCCGACGCCCTTGCCGGCCACCGCGTTGTACTTTTCCGCCAACGCCACTTTTTCGGTCGCATGCGTGACGATGGGCAAAAACTGCGCGGTCAGGGGTTCGCGGGTCTTGGCGGCGAAGAAGCGGGTGACCGAAGCGTCGTCGCCCTTGATGATTTGCAGCGCGTCTTCGACGCTGATGGACTTGACCGCATTCAGCAGCAAAGGCCGAGCCGCCGGCACCGCGGCCTCGGCCGCCCGGTTCATGGCCAGCAGCAACTCATCCACCTGCTTGCCTTGGCCGGTCATTTTCAGCAGCTTGGCGCCGTCCTTCAAATAGCCCGGCAGCTCGATCTTGACCGCCGGGTTACCCATGAAACCATCCGTCTTGCCCAAGCCCGCAACCGCCGCCTCCGCGCCACGCTCCAGCGCCACGCGGATGCCCGAAGCGGCATCGCTCTCGGTGACGGCGGCCCAAGCCATGGCGGCGGGCAGCGTAGCGCCAGCGGCCAAAATCATCGTCAACATCATCTGCCTGCGTTGCATAGCGTCTCCCGTTTGAAATTTCATTCCGCCCGTATCAAGGCGCGAGCGCCTCGGCCAAGGAGGTGACATCTTGGTCGATGGCCCCGAACAGGCTGAGGCCATCGCGCCCCTTCATTTCGATCCGAATGCTATCGCCGAATTGCATGTACTCGGTCTTGGCTTGACCCGATTCCAGCAGCTCAAGCGCGCGCTTTTCGGCAATGCAGCCGTAACCTCGGCTGCTGTCTTTATTGCTGACGCAGCCCGAACCAACGATGGCCCCGGCGCGCAAACGGCGCGTCTTGGCCGCATGCGCGATCAAAGCCCCGAAGTGGAAGCTCATGTCCGAGCCGGCCTCGCAAAGGCCCACCTTGCGGCCGTTCCACATCGACTGCAGCGGTAGATCGACGCGCCCGCCACTCCAGGCCGAGCCCAACTCATCGGGGGTGACGGCGACCGGACTGAAGGCAGTAGCGGGCCGGCTTTGCAGCAAGCCATGGCCCTTGGCCAACTCGGCCGGCATCAAATGGCGCAGGCGCCAGTCGTTCACCAACATCAGCAGACGCACGCCCTCCAAGGCCTGCGCCGCCGACGCGCCGACGGCCACATCGCCGGTGACGACGGCCAGGCCGGCTTCAAAGTCGACACCCATCGCCTCGGATGCGAATTGCGCCGGCTCGCAAGGGCCCAAAAAATCATCGCTGCCACCCTGCATCATCAGGGGATCGACCAACTGGCCCGCGGCCAAATCGGCGCCACCGGCCTTGCGCAACAGGTCTAGATGATTCGAATACGCGCCACCGGCAACCCATTGGAAGGCCCGAGGCAAGGGCGCCATACATTGTTTGGGCTCGAAATTGAAGGCGTGGCGCAACTTGCCATGGTTCAGTTGGGCATACAACTCCTCCAACTGAGGCGACAAGAAACCCCAGTCATCGACGACTTGTTGCATGCGCGTGGCGATGCCGTTGGCGTAATGGGCCTGGCTCAAATCGCGCGACACGACCAGCAGTTGGCCGTCGCGTGAGCCATCTTTGTAGGTAGCAAGTTTCATCGATGAGGCAAAAAGCGGCAAAGCATTAAACAAAAAGCTGGCAGCATTGTCCAATGCGCAGCGTCCCCTGGTTCAATTCAACAACTCTTGTCGGCTTTTTTGCCGGCACTCATATTCGCCCCTGGGCATGGGCGGCTGCCTTCAGCTTGGCCGCGCATGGGCTGCTGCTGTCTCCCTGGCAGGCCGCCGAGCCGCTTGTTCCGGGCCGAACACAAGCCATCAGGGTCACCCCATATGGCCAAGCAGCCACGCCGACTCCGGCAGTGGCGCCGCCGGCAGCGCCCAAGCTAGCCAGGCCGGCGACGGCATCAGCCCTGGCAGCAGGCCCGGAACCGGTTCCGGCGACCGAAGCCGCGCCGCCTGCGGCCGAGTCCATCGCTCCGGACTCCGCGCTGTCGGCCGCCATCGCACCCGCCATCGACTGGACCTATCTGCTGCTGCAAAACGGCCGCCAAGGCCAAGCTCGGCTGACTTGGCAACCCGATGGCGCCGTCTATGCGCTGCGCTTGGAGCGCGAGCTGGAGGGCCGCCCAATCCCTGGCTCACGCAGCGAAGGCCGCTTGAGCTTGCAAGGTCTCAGCCCCGAGCGGTTCACCCAACAACGTCCCGGTCGGCCGGGCCAAGCCCCGCGCGATTCGGCCGCCACCAACTTTCGCCAGGGCGAGGCGCAAGGCCAGATCAGCTTTTCTACCAGCCCCGAGCTCGTAGCCATGCCCGAAGGCGTGCAAGACCGCATCAGTTGGTGGTTGCAACTGGCGGCCATCGTCGCCGCCACACCGCAACAGTTCCAGCCCGGCCGGGAATTGCGCATGACGGTGATAGGCCTGCGCGGCGAAGCCAGGGAGTGGGTCTTTGAGGTACTGAGCAGCGACGAGCTGGACCTGCCCCTTGGCCACATCGGCAAAACCGTGCATTTGCGTCGCGCAGCGCTCGGCCCCTACAGCGGAGAAGTCGAAATTTGGCTCGACCCCGCCCGCCACCATCTGCCGGTCCGTCTCTTGTTCACGATGCCCGATGAGCGCGGCTGGGAGTTGCAACTGCTGAACGAGGGTTTGCCGCAACCCTGATTCAGGGGGGAGATCGGCATCTTTTGACGCTTTGAGCACAAATCTCTCGCAGTAATGCACCGAAAAGATCCGAGTTCTGACATTATTTGTGCACGGCCAGGCGCGGTTTCTGCCGATAAGACTTGAAACAGGCGCCGCTGGCCGCAGTTGACGCTGAAAGGAGCCATCATGCACATGCTTTACAACTCCCCCAGTTTCAGTGTCGTGAAGTTCGACATTCAAGTGGCCGAACCCCTTCCTGGGGAATTTTTACTTGCCAACCCGGAACTGCAGTTGAACCGCGGCGGATTCGAAATCGTCGACAAGTTCAGCCGTAAAGAAATCTTCATCGAAGGCGCGCTGGCCCAACAGTTTCAGGACGGCGTCGAGGCCTTGATCGAGCAGGATCCGAGTGAAGAAGACCTGGATGATTTCATCGAAAGCTATGCCAGCATGGGGCATCAACCGGTGGTGATGCACTAAAAGCCATGAAAAACAGGCTCTAGGCCACTTGTCCTCGGCACGCGGCTGAGACAAGATCGGGCAGCGCCGCGCAGTCTGTGGCGCGCAAGACTGCGAGGAGCTGCCCATCATGGTCAAGCGTTTGGCTGACGCTCGTGTAATGCCCTCACCGGGCCTCAAGGAGGCGCCGGTGATGGATCGGATGTGCACGCAGTTCGTGCTGACGCTGACCGTCAAGCATGCGGGGCGCTTCAATCTGCGCCGCGACTTCAATGGGCTCTTGTCCTTCACCGGCCGCCACTTGGTCTGGCCAGTGCGCGTGTTGGGCCGCCTGCGCGACTACCTGAATCAGCGCTGCCTCTCCAATGAACTTTGGAATGGCCATGAGGCGCTGAGCGACGAAGCTTTTTTACAGCGCCACGGCATCTGGAGCGGCCCTTTCTCGGAGTCGACGCTGTTCTTCTACCTCGATGAATATGTCAAGGACGCCCCCAAGGACATGATGGCCTTGCTGGCCACCACCAGCGAATGGCTGGACCGCCAACTCAAACGCGAATCAACGCTGGTCGAGAAAAACATCGAGGCGCTGGGCACGCTGCTGCAACTGAACCCGGCCGAGCGCGCGTTGCTGCTTTACGGCACGCTGGCCCGCTATCAGCGCGAGTTGCGCGGTGCGCTGGTCGAATTCAAGGTCAATACCGCGCAAGAGGCATTTGCGGCGATTGCCGCAGTAGCGGGCGTCAACGCGCAAGAGGTGGCCGAAGCGCTGCGCGCAGGCTCAAGGCTGGAGCGCATCGGCATGGTCGAGAACCTGATCTCCGAGCACAACATCACCGATCTGGCCGACTTGATGAAGGTCAGCGATCAGCTGCCACCGGTCTTGATGCGCGAGTACAAAGGGCCGCATGATTTGATGGCGGTGTTCACCCGGCCGGCCTCGCGCAGCCTCTTGAGCGCCGACGATTTTCAGTTCGTCGCCGATGACCTGGCCGTCTTGAACACCATGCTCGGCAATGCTGTTATGCGCCACGAGGCCGGCGTCAATGTGCTGCTGTATGGGCCACCCGGCACCGGCAAGACCGAATTGGCCAAGGTCGCCGCGCAGGCCGCCGGCCTGGACCTGTACGAAGTCGAATATGCCGACCGCGAGGGCAATTCCCTCTCCGGCCGCGACCGTTACCGCTCGCTGCAGATCAGCCAGGTATTCCTGAAGGCGAGCGAAAACGTGGCCTTGCTGTTCGATGAGGTCGAGGATGTGTTCCCGCCGCTTTCCAGCGACACCGCGCAGCTGATCGCCCGGCTTGATTCGGCGCTTGAGGCGCCGGCCTCGGGTTCGGTCAGCGGCAAGGCCTGGGTGAATCAAATTCTGGAAACCAATCCGGTGCCGGTGATCTGGATCACCAACCGCATCGAGCAAATCGACCCGGCCTTCCGGCGCCGTTTTCAGTACCACCTGGAGTTGAAGTCACCGCCACCGGGTGCACGCCTAGGCCTGGTCACCAAGGCCTTGGCCGATGTGCAGGTGAGCCCCGAGTTCACCGCCAAGCTGGCCGAGCGGCGCGGTTTGACGCCGGCGCAAATTCGCACCGCCGTGCGTTTTGCCCAACTTGCCGGCCAGGCCAATGACTGCGAGCAAATGATTGAGCGCCAGCTCGAGAACGCCGACAAGGCGCTGGGTCAGCGCAGCCGAGAGCGCTTGGCTCGTCCGGTGGTGACGCAATATGCACTGGATCTCTTGAACTGCGAATCGCGCTTCGAAATCCCCCGCATCGTCGCCGCGCTGGAAAAGCGCGGTTGCGGAAATTTATGCTTCTACGGCCCACCGGGCAGTGGCAAGACGGCCTTGGCGGAGCATATCGCGCAGGCCTTGGGTCGGCCCTTGATGGTCAAACAAGCGAGCGATCTCTCCAGCAAATTTGTCGGCGAGACCGAACAAAATATGGCGCGCATGTTCGAGGCCGCAGCGGCCGAGAACGCCGTCTTGCTGCTCGACGAGGCCGACAGCTTTTTGCGCAGCCGCCGCATGGCCGAGCGCAATTACGAAGTGTCCGAGGTCAATGAAATGCTGGCCGGCATGGAGCGGTTTGCCGGCATCTTTATCTGCACAACCAATTTGTTCGAGGACCTCGACGAGGCGGCCTTGCGCCGTTTTGCCTTCAAGATCGGTTTCAAGCCACTGAGCGGTGCGCAGCGCGAACGGATGTTTTTGCGCGAGGCGCTGGGCGAAACGCTGGACGAAGGGAGTCGCACGCTGGATGCCGATCAAATACAACGTTTGGCCGCCTTGGATGCATTGACCCCGGGCGACTTTGCCGCCGTGCGTCAGCAGGTGGAGATTCTCGGCGAGGCGCTGACGGCGGATGAATTTCTGGCCCAGCTTGAGGCCGAGCACCGCATCAAACCTCACGTGAGGAATCGTCGCTCGATTGGCTTCAATCATTGAGCGATTCGATTTTGCTGCGGAGTTCATGGCAAGCTAGCGCCATGAACAAAGAATTGCCGCAAGGCCTCAAACTGCTGACGATCTGGTTGCTGATCTTGCTCGTGGTCTTCATGGGCTTCAAGGCCTGGGAACATCAACGCGCACAAAGCCTGGTCTCAATCGATGGCGGCGCCATCGTTCTCAAGCGCGGCCCCGATGGCCATTTCCATTGGCCGGGTGAGGTCAACGGGCTGGCGGTGGATTTTTTGGTCGATACCGGCGCCACCAGCACCGCCTTGCCTCAGGCCTTGGCCGAGCGGGCCGGTTTGGTGGCGGAAGCGAGCGTCAGCTCTCAGACCGCCGCCGGTGTCACGCGCGGCTACCGGGCTCGCGCCAATATCGCGTTGAGGGGCGGCGTGCAAGCCGAGCGTTTGGCGGTGACCGTGCTGCCCGCCCTAGGCGCGCCGCTGCTGGGCATGGACATTCTGGCCAAATTGGACTTCAAACAGCAGGACGGGACATTGCATATCCGGGCGGATCGGTGAGGCGCTGGCTGCGCATTTATTGCTCGTTTTTGTTGAGCCTGGGTTTTGGCGGCCCTGCCTGCGCCGCCGCCTGCCCTCCAGCGCCGACGCAAGCGACTGCGGCCCAGGCCGCGGCTTGGAGCCGCCTGGCTCAAGACCATGGCCTGCTCTACCGCATCAGCCGGGATGGCCGTGATTCCTATGTCTACGGCAGCTTGCACATCGGCCGGCCGGAATGGGCTTACCCGGGGCCAAAGTTGCGCGCAGCGCTGGAGCGAGTCGACGTCCTGGCCTTGGAACTTGATCTCAGCGATGCGGCGACCTTGCAGGTCTTGAGCCAGCCCCCCGCGCACGCGCCTGAGCTCAAACTCACGCCCGCGCTGCGCAAACGGCTGGACGCGCAGGCAAGCGCCGCCTGCTTGCCGGCCGAGGCCTTGGCGCGTCAACACCCGTTGATGGCGCTGAGCACCTATACGGTGCTGGCGGCTCGCTGGGATGGCCTCGACCCAAGCTTCGGCCAGGAGACCCTGCTGACTCTGTGGGCGCGCGAACATGCCCTGCCCATCATCGGGCTCGAAGACGCTGCCGGCCAACTGCGGGCCTTGATCCCTGCCGATCCGAAGCTGGCCCTGCTCGCCCTGCAAAAAGGTTTGGCGCAACTCGAGCAAGGCCGCGTTCGGCCCATCATGAAGCGCCTGGCACAGGCCTGGGCGCAGGGCGATCTGGCGACGATGCAGGATTACGCGCACTGGTGTGACTGCGTGGAAGACGCGCAAGATCGCGCCGATTTCGTCCGCCTCAACGATGGCCGTAATCCGACGCTGGCCGCAGGAATCGAGGCCCGCCACGCGCAAGGTCAGTCCGTGCTGGCCGCTGTCGGTGCCTTGCACCTCAGCGGACAGCAGTCACTGCTCAAGCAATTGAGCCAGCGTGGCTTTGTTGTTCAGCAACTGCATCCCCGGCCTAACTGACAAGCTCTTCGGCAGTCGCCGGCGTACCATTCGTTCATCTCCACCCCATGCCAACTTCGCCCGAAGGAAATTTATGACCGACAACAGTTTCAGCAAATTCGTACCCGGTTTTGATTTTTTACAAGGCCTGGTGAAAGGTGCCGGCGCGGCTCTGCCCGGCGTCGGCCAATGGGTGGCACCGACCCTGAACCCGGAGGAGTTGGCCAAGCGCATCGATGAATTGCGTACCGTGCAATTCTGGCTGGAACAAAACGCCCGCATGTTGGGCGTGACCATCCAGGCGCTGGAGGTGCAGAAGATGACGCTGGCGACGCTGAAGTCGATGAATGTGCCCTTGGAACAATTGAGCGAGGCGCTACAAGCGCCTGTCGCGTCCACCTTGGTAAATCCGCTCGCCGCCGCTTGGCCTGGCTTGACGCCCGAAGCGAAAGCACCCGCTACCAAGGTCGCGCCAACGCCTCCGGCCGCGCCAGCATCAACGCCCGCCGCTACTGCGAGCGAGACTGCCGCGAAGCCCGCAGCGCCGGCCGCCGTTGACCCCTTGCAATGGTGGGGTGCACTGAGCCAGCAATTCACCCAGCTGGCAGCCAGCGCCATGAAGGACAGCGTCACCGATGGCGCCAAGAATCTGGCCGGCAATATCGTCAAGCAGTCACTCGATGTCGCCGGGGATACCCTACGCAAGGCCGGTGCCGTGCCGGGCGCCGTGGCGGGGCAAGTGGCCAAAAGCTTGGCGCCGGCCAAAGCCACCAATGCTGCGCCCAAGGCCGCTCCCGCGCGCAAGCGCAAGGTCTAAGGGGCCGGCGGACTTGAGCAAGATCGACCCCGCGCAGCGTGCACACGCGCAGGCCAAACTCGTGCAGGCATTGGCGCAGGAGTTGCCGAGCCATGCGCTGCTTTGGCATGCCGAAGACACCACGCCCTATGAATGCGACGGCCTGACCGCCTACCGCCAACGCCCCTTGGCGGTGGCGTTGCCGGAAACCGAGGCGCAGGTCGCGGCCGTGCTGCGCATCTGTCACGGCCTGCAAGTGCCGGTGGTGGCGCGCGGTGCCGGCACCGGCTTGTCGGGCGGCGCGATGCCGCATGCGCAGGGCCTGACGCTGGGTTTGGCCAAGTTCAAACAAATCATTCAAATCAACCCGATTGCCCGCACCGCGACCGTTCAATGCGGCGTGCGCAACCTTGCCATCTCCGAGGCTGCAGCGGTCCACCGCCTGTATTACGCCCCCGACCCGAGCAGCCAGATCGCCTGCACCATAGGCGGCAATGTGGCCGAGAACTCCGGCGGCGTACATTGCCTCAAGTACGGCCTCACCTTGCATAACGTCTTACGTGTGCGCGGCTTCACAATGGCTGGCGAGGTGGTCGAATTCGGCTCCGAGGCCCTGGATGCCGCCGGGCTGGACCTGCTAAGCCTGATCGTCGGCAGCGAAGGTATGTTGGCCGTCATCACCGAGGTCACGGTCAAACTGATCCCCAAGCCCGGCTTGGCGCGCTGCGTGATGGCCAGCTTCGATGACGTTCGCAAGGCCGGCTTGGGCGTGGCCAACATCATCGCCGCCGGCATCATCCCGGCCGGCCTCGAGATGATGGACAAGGCGATGACGGCCGCCGTCGAAGACTTCGTCCATGCCGGCTATGACCTGAGCGCGGCGGCTATTTTGCTGTGTGAAAGCGACGGCACGGTCGAAGAAGTGGCCGAAGAAATCGAACAGATGCAGGCGGTCTTGATGGCCAGCGGCGCGACCCATTGCGAAGTCAGTGTGGACGAGGCGCAGAGGCTGAAGTTCTGGAGCGGCCGCAAAAACGCATTCCCGGCCTCGGGCCGCATCAGCCCCGATTACATGTGCATGGATTCGACCATTCCGCGCAAGAACCTGGCCGACATCCTGCTGGCTATTCAACAGATGGAGAAGAAGTACCAGCTGCGCTGCGCCAATGTCTTCCACGCCGGGGACGGCAATCTGCATCCACTGATCATGTTTGACGCCAAAGACCCGGATCAAATGCGTCGCTGCGAGGAGTTTGGCGCCGACATTTTGGAAACCAGCGTTGCCCTCGGTGGCACGGTGACGGGCGAACATGGCGTCGGCATCGAGAAGCTGAATTCGATGTGCGTGCAATTTTCGGCTGCTGAACTGGCGCAGATGCATGCCGTCAAGCTGGCCTTTGACCCGCAAGGTTTGCTCAACCCCGGCAAGGTGATCCCGACGCTGCACCGCTGTGCCGAATATGGCCGCATGCATGTCAGCCGCGGGCTCTTGGCCCATCCCGAGCTGCCGAGGTTCTGAGCGATGCCGCATCAAATCGAACAACTGCAGGAACAAATCAAAGAGGCGGCCGGGCGCGGCGGCAAGCTGGAGATTCGCGGCCAAGGCAGCAAGGCCTTTTACGGCCAGCAAGCCAAAGGCGAGCCCCTGGACATGTCGGGCTATAGCGGCATCAGCAACTATGAGCCGAGTGAACTGGTGGTGACGGTCAAGGTCGGCACGCC
Source organism: Roseateles oligotrophus (assembly GCF_025717515.1). Classification (GTDB taxonomy): domain Bacteria; phylum Pseudomonadota; class Gammaproteobacteria; order Burkholderiales; family Burkholderiaceae_C; genus Paucibacter_A; species Paucibacter_A oligotrophus. The sequence continues at coordinate 391,522 of NZ_JAJIRN010000003.1, read as the reverse complement.
GATTGCCGAACTGGAGCAGGTGTTGGCCGAGCGGGGTCAGCACCTGGCCTTTGAGCCACCTCGATTTGGCGGGCGCGGCAGCGTCGGCGGCATGGTGGCCTGCGGTTTGAGCGGGCCGGCGCGGGTCAGCATGGGGGCATTGCGCGAGCATGTTCTGGGCGTGACGATGCTGAACGGCAATGCCGAGGCGATGAGCTTTGGCGGCACGGTGATCAAGAATGTTGCCGGCTATGACGTCTCGCGATTGATGGCGGGTTCGATGGGCATTCTGGGCGTGCTGCTGGAGGTCTCTTTGAAGGTGCTGCCCTTCCCCAAGGCACAGGCAACGCTGCGTTTGGAGCTGAACCAAGAGCAGGCATTGAATCAACTGAACCGATGGGGCGGCCAGCCGCTGCCGATCAATGCCAGCGCTTGGTGGGATGGCGCCCTGCTGCTGCGACTGGCCGGCGCGCAGGCGGCCGTCCGCGCTGCCTTTCAGGCCATCGGGGGCGAGCTGATTGAGCCCGAGTTGGCCGCGCCGTTCTGGGCAGGTTTGCGTGACCACAGCGATGAGTATTTTGCCGGCGCGGCGCGCGCCGTCGAAGGCGGCGCCAAGCTTTGGCGCTTGGCATTGCCTCAGACCGCGCCGGCCTTGAGCTTGCATGGCGAGCAGCTATTGGAGTGGGGCGGCGCGCAACGCTGGGTCGCCACACCCATGTCCGGCGCTTTGGTGCGCGAGGCAGCGGCCAAGGCCGGCGGTCACGCCACCTTGTTTCGCGCCGCCGACAAAAGCGGCGGCGTATTCACACCGCTATCGGCGCCGTTGGCGCGCATTCACCGCGAGTTGAAAAAATCATTCGACCCGCAAGGCATCTTCAATCCAGGCCGGCTTTATGACGAACTTTGAACCCAGCGCCGATGTTTCGATGACCGAGCAAATGCCTCGTTACTACGCGCAACGCGCGCTCGAATACGAACAAGTCTTTGCGCGCCCGCACCGCCAGCCCAATATCGCCACGCTCAAACAATGGCTGGGCGAGCAGTTCAGCGGCCGCCATGTGCTGGAGGTGGCGACCGGCACCGGTTTTTGGCTGCCGGCTGCCTCCGCCGATGCCTTGAGCTGGCAATGCACCGATATCAATGCCGAGGTGCTGGAAGTCGCCAAGAGCAAATCGCTTGATTTCTCAAAGCTGAGTTTTCGCTTGGCCGATGCCTACGCCCTGGATCTCGTGCCCGTGGGTGCGAAATCGCCGTTTGATGCCGCCTTCGCCGGCCTGTGGTTTTCGCATATACCGCTGCACCGCCAAGCTGCTTGGTTAGCTCAGCTGCATGCGCAATTGGCACCGGGCGCGACGGTCATCTTGATGGACAACCGTTTTGTGGCCGGCGACAGCACGCCGATCTCGCGCGTCGACGCGCAGGGCAATGGCTACCAGATGCGCAGCCTGAACGACGGCAGCCAGCATGAGGTACTGAAGAACTTCCCCAGGTTTGGGCAAATGCACACGCTGCTGGACGCAGACGCGCAAGACATCGAATGGCAAGAGCTCGACTATTTCTGGACCCTCAAGTACCGCCTGCGCTGATGCAAATCCAACTTGCCCCCGAATTCCAAGGCAGCGCGGTTGGCGCCGAGGCCGAAGCCATTCTGAGCCGCTGCGTGCATTGCGGCTTCTGCACCGCCACCTGCCCGACCTACCAATTGCTGGGCGACGAGCTGGACGGACCGCGCGGCCGCATTTACTTGATCAAGCAAGTTCTGGAAGGCGTCGAGCCGACGCGCAGCACCCAGCTGCATCTGGATCGCTGCCTGACATGCCGTAACTGCGAGTCCACCTGCCCTTCGGGTGTGCAATATGGGGCTTTGCTGGAGATCGGCCGTGGCATCGTCGAGGCCAAGGTGGAGCGGCCGAGGCAGGAACGAGCCGTGCGCTGGCTGCTGAAAGAAGGCCTGACCTCCCCCGCCTTCAAACCCGCGATGAAGCTGGGCCAATGGCTGCGTCCGCTGCTGCCCGACAGCCTGAAGGACAAGGTCCCGACGGCGACAAGCGCACGCGCGCTTGACTGGCCGACTCGCAGCCATGACCGCAAGGTTGGGCTGCTGATCGGCTGTGTGCAGCCCAGCATGGCGCCCAATATCAATAGCGCGACGGCTCGTGTGCTGGACGCTGCAGGCATTCAAACCCTGGTGGCCGAGGGCGCCGGATGCTGCGGCGCGATCCGCAGCCATTTGAATGATCATGCCGGCGGCTTGGCCGACATGCGCCGCAATATCGACGCCTGGTGGCCGCTGGTTGAAGGCCTGACCGAGGCCGGCAAGATCGAAGCGCTGGTCATGAATGCGTCCGGCTGTGGCCTTATGGTCAAGGACTACGGCCACGCCTTGCGCGCCGACCCAGACTACGCCACCAAAGCCGCCAAGATCAGCGCGATCACCCGCGATCTGAGTGAATTGCTGCCCGATCTGCTGCCTCTGCTGAAGCCATTACTGAACGGCGCACAGCAAAAACTGGCCTATCACCCACCCTGCACCTTGCAACATGGCCAGCAGTTGCGTGGCGGCGTCGAGGCGGGGCTGCGTGAACTGGGTTTTGATGTGCAGCTGGCCAGTTGCGACAGCCATCTCTGCTGCGGTTCGGCCGGCACCTACTCGGTGTTGCAGCCCGAGTTGTCCAAGCAGTTGCGCGACCAGAAGCTGCAGGCCCTGGCGCCGCTGCATGCGCAGGCCATCGTCTCGGGCAATATTGGCTGTATTCAGCACCTGCAAAGCGGCACCGCGACACCGGTCCAGCATTGGGTGGAGGCGCTGGATCAGGCACTGGTCTGATAGTCGCCATGAATAGTGCGCTTACCGCACGCATCAGGGCAAACACCAAGACCACAGAAAAACCAAATTCCCATAATTGGCCACAAATACAGGAGGGGGACGCCGACGAGGGCCCCAAGCCAGCCAGCCTAAACTGAACCAGGCCAGCCAGCCAGATGAGTCCGGATACCGTGATCGGTGTCCGGACTTTTCTTTTTTCAGAGCTCTGCCCCTTGCTCGATCAGCATCATTGCTCGCGCGCGGACAGCCTCTCCCGCAAGCGAAGCATCAACGTATCGACGACAGGTAGTGCATTCCACGCCGGATCTTGCCTGTCACAATGTGCCAACGCGTCTGCCGATGCGCGCAAGGGCGCCGTCAGATGCGCATAACGCCGATTCAGCACGGGATCATTCAGCAATTCAAGAAAGCGCAGGTGGATATACAGAGCCGGCAAGCTCTTGGCATGGTGACTTCCGATGCTTGTGCCGCCAACATGCATGGCAGGCAAATCCTCTTGCGAGGAGAGAAACTTGATCTGCTGTCCCTGCGCAAGTGCCACTCCCAACAACACATGCAGGGTGTCACGGAAGTTGTGATACGACTTCCAAAAAGTCCGCTCGCCGAGGCCGATCTGAGCCATGGCGCTTCGAGCCGAGGGAGGTATCTCCCGATAGAGCTGCGCGCCGATACCAAACCGCCGCATTAAAAGCCTCAGCGGCTCCGCGTTAAAGAAGAGCAGAAAAGTCAGCGGAAACGTGAACTCAACGCTGCGGCTCTCTTCGCCAAAAAGACTGAGCAAGCATTCATCCGCTGCTGGTTTCAATTGATCAAATATGGCACCGTCAAACACATAGCAGTCATGGTCGATGATGCCGAAGTTGCCGCGGTGATTTTCCAGCAGCAGATTGATCACATGGCCGTGCTCGATGCTGGCCCAGGGGACTGTCCGCAACACAAACATCGGCAAATCTGGAAAGCGTTTTATCAGCAAATCGCGCTCCCATTGCCGTGCGCCGTTGCTAAGCAACACCAAATCTGCCCGCCCTTTCAGCAATGCCAAGCAAGGCAATAGAAAATGCAAGGTGAACGGCATCACGATGACATAGAACCGCGGCAAGGCGCTGTTTGGGAGACTGCCCTGGAACCGGACAAAGCGCCGCAAATTGAACGCTTGTTGCACGCGCCCACCGTCGAGTCGCTGCGCGAATACCCGCCACACCCTCAATAGCGTTGCCGTCGGTACGTGCAATAAAAGCACGGCAAAAAGGCCCCAGCCACGCTCGCGCATTGGCCGCATCGCCGCGCTTAGGCGCCGCAAAAAAAGTCTAAACCGCCAACCCATCAACAGGTCCGAAATTCCGACTGGGCCATAAGTCAAGCCAGCGTCAGCGGCTCAGAGCTTCGGGACGCGGATTCGGCTCACCATCAGCGAGCCCGACAGCGCATACAGCAGCACCAGGGGGTGCAAGTAGAAGCCGGCGATATCCAGCTTGCCGAACCACATCTGGTCACCCAGCGCACCTTGCGCGGCCGCGATCCACATCACGATGACCAGGACCAAGGACGTGGGGATGGGCGTGCCCTCGAAGTATTTGACCTTGTCACCGCCTTCGCTGAGCGCCTCTGCCGTGACGTTAAAACGGGCCAAGCGGGAAACCCCGCAAGCAACGAAAAAGACCAGCACGATACGATCAAACAAGCCCTGCATGCCGCAGGCGTATGCAATCGCGGCCGGGGCCACGCCGAAGGAGATCACGTCGGCGAGCGAGTCCAATTCGCGCCCCATCGTCGATGACTGCTGGCGCCAGCGCGCCACGCTGCCGTCCAACACATCAAACACAAAGGCCAAAGGAATCAAGGCGCAGGCGTAGTAAATATGCTTGACGTCGCCGGTCTGCAAGAACGTCATGACCGAGAACAGCGCGCCCATGCCGGCAAAGGAGTTCGCCAAGGTAAACCAGTCGGCGAGATGGAACTCGCGGATCATGGAGAAGGGTTTGGGTCGAGTCATGGGCGAAGCATAAGGCAAGCCAAAGGCCTGCCCAAGCGCCTTTGGCTTGCCCCTGAGAGTAGACCGCCCCGGGACTCCCCCTAGAATTTGGAAGAAAAGGAAGCGCCCTACCCCCTGATATAAGGGGGGCTTCGCCGTATCGCCAGAAGGCGGCATGGTGTCCAATGGGACCGCAAGAACCGTGAAACTGCGAACAGTCGCTATTTTTTGCGAGATTGGCCTGAGTTTTGTGTACTTGTGATCATTTGCGCTACACAGAACATTTAGGCGCTTGCTTTTTTAGCACAAAATGCTGTCTGAATATTTTAAGGTAGAGCATTTTCCGCCGCCTCGCTACACAACTATGCATGCTGTGTACGCGCTGCTTAAGGGCGATGCTGGCACCGCAAGATCCCAATTTTGAATCGACCGAGGCTTTAACACCATGAACGAGCAGACGAACGACAAAGGTAGTGACGACCAACAAGCCTCTGCGGACGACAAGGTTGATCAGGGTCGGCGCCGTTTGGGCACGGCCAGCGTCACCGGTACGGCGGTCTTGCTGTCTCTGCCGAGCCGCTCGGCGGTGGCGGGTTGGGGTTCCTGCACCGGATCTGAGCTGGCCTCGGGTAATTTGTCACGCGCTGCGACAGCCAACCCTTGTGGCTGCAGCCCCGGTTTCTGGGGCCCGGCAAACCTAAATGGCACAGCTTTGTGGAATAAAACACCAAAGCTATATACCAAGTACCCTCGGACTGCCAAGTTCAACACCGTGTTTGGCGTGACATTCTTTAAAAACACAGCCAACATTACCTTGGAGCAAGTCTTCCCGCAACAGAAAGCCGGGCCAGGGAAGGGCTATTTCAACAACTTCAATGCTAGTGACAGTACTGCGATGCATGCAGTGGCAGCGCTGCTGAATGCCGAGTTTTACGGCCTGCGTTTCCCAGCGGGTTACGCAGATGGCCTGGCCGCCATTGCAGCCTTCCGGGCCGCATGCACTGGAGGGACTCTCACTACATTCGTTACCCATGTCGACGTCTACTCGAGCAGCAATACTTGGTGCAATGGCAAGGATCACGGTGGCATATAAGTCCACAAGAACTTGTGCCTGAGCTTAACCTCCGCCTTGGTCGAAGCGTCAAATGGCGCGCTTACGCCGACGCTATGGTTGTTCATGTTGGCGAAAGCTGTGAAACCCATTTGCTACCAGTACCGTTTGAGCCACTGCTAAAGGCTCCGTTCAAGGTGGTCGCTGTAGACGAACCCGGTCGCATCGAACTGACTCCGGACGGCGCTGAGGTCAATGCTGGCCTGATTTTGGTGTCGCGCAACTTCATCGAAGAGCTGATCCAGCTCAAAGTTCTCGAATCGATCTCTTGAGGTTAAATCAACTTTCGCAGGCCGAGTTGCAGGCATGTCTGTCGCTTGACGGCCTGCTGATTCCTTGCGGCACATTCAGTGTCAAGCTCCGCTCCGATATACCTACGCTGGCGAGTGGCTTGCTGCAACTTTATGGCGACTTTCCTTTGCTGGGTCCGAAAAGCTATGTCGATTTTGAGGTTGAGCTGAATGCGCCCTCTTGGTTGCGCCGACAATTTCGGCCCCAAGTGGTATTGAAATGCGACGGGCGTATTCCTTTCAAACCCTTGCCGATGGAGCAGGCCTTCGCCATGCTGGAATGGGGGCTGAACTGGGTCATCTCCTCACACGCGCATGACTGCTTGGTGATCCATGCCGCTGTGGTGGAACGCGATGGGCGCGCCCTGATCTTGGCCGCCGACCCCGGCTCGGGCAAAAGCACTCTGTGCGCCGCTCTAGTCCACCGGGGCTGGCGCTTGCTGTCCGACGAGTTGGCGTTAGTTTCGCTGACCGATGGCTTAGTGAGACCGATTGCCCGCCCGATCAGCCTGAAGAACGCCTCGATCGGGATCGTTCGCGCGTTCGGGCCCGAAGTGGTGGTCAGTGAAGCCTGCCACGACACCGCCAAAGGCTCTGTCGCACATATGCGGCCGCCCACCGCCAGTGTGGGGGCGCTGCGCCAGACTGCCATGCCGGCCATGTTGGTATTCCCGAAGTACAGCGCAGGCGCACCGCTGCTGAGTCAGCCCGAAGGTCAGGCCCACGCCTTCATCGAATTAACTCGCCACACCTTCAATTTTTCGGTGCTGGCCGGCGAGGGTTTCGACGCTTTGGGGCGCTTGATCGATCGAGTGCGATCGCAGCGCATTCAATATTCCTCCTTCGATCAAGTCATCCCGGAGATTGAACGCCTGTGGCAGAGTGCAGCATGAGCCCCATCGCAGCGCAACCCTATTTGTTAACTGCTACGCTGCGCCAGCCAGAGCGAGCTCGGCGCTATGGCACGCGAGACTGGGAAAGGCTGGTTTGGCAGAGCCGCGCGGCCGAGTTGATGGCGCAACTGCATCTAGCCCTCGATGCCGCCGACGTTCTGCGGCTCGCTCCAGCGGAAGCGCAACGCCACCTGAATCTAGCCGCGGAAATCGCTGCCCGCCATGCCAGCGCTGTGCAAAGCGAGTTGCGCGAGCTGCAAGAGGCCTTGCATCTACTTGATGTGCCGGTATTGCTGCTGAAGGGTGCGGCCTATTGCGTGCTGGCCAACCCGGCCTCGATAGGCCGGATCTTCAACGACATCGACATTCTCGTGCCCAAGCTGGCCTTGCCGGGAGTCGAGCAGCACCTGACATGGGCTGGCTGGCATCCATCGAACACCAATGCCTACGACGAGCGCTATTACCGCGAATGGATGCATGAAATCCCGCCGATGGAGCACAAGAACCGTGCCACCGTGCTGGATGTCCATTTCACGATTCTGCCGCCCACCTCGGGCATCCGCCCCAATCCTCAAGATCTCTTCGACTCCGCACTGCAATTGCCGGGCGAGTGGTCGTTTTTCCGCGTGCTGGCGCCGACCGACATGGTGATCCACTCTGCCTGCCACCTGTTCTTCGGAGAGTTTCACAAAGGCCTGCGCGATCTTTACGACCTGCACCGACTTCTGAGCGACTTCTCGGCACGAGCTGAATTTTGGCCCGGCTTGGTCGCCCGCGCCCAACATCTTCGTCTGGGGTTGCCGCTGCTGGATGCACTCCAGCAATGCCGCCGTCTGTATGAAACCCAGATCCCGGACGATGTGATTGCTGTGTTGCAAGCGCAGGTCCGAAGTCCGTGGCCGCGCTTTATGCGCGCATGGATTTTCGAGCATGCCCTGCGTCCCGCCCATGCGTCGGCATTCGGACCAAGCACCCGCTTAGCGCACTGGATGGTGTTTGTGCGCAGCCATTGGTTGCGCATGCCGCTGCCACTGCTTGCCTACCATCTCGCCCACAAGGCCTTGTTTGCGCAGTAGCAAGCCTCACGCATGGACTCCGCCTCTAGAGCACAGCCAGAGTGCCCGCGCGCCAATTCCCGAACCGGGACCACCCAGCTCAGGATTTACGGTTTAATCGACATCTAGGCCGCAGCGGCCACGAAAGCGCAGGGCATGATGTTGAAGCGAGATGTGTTGCTGAGGGTATTGGCTTTGGGCTCGGTTTGGCTGGGGCTCATCCCTTCTGCGTCGACTGCCCAACAAGCCGGACCCGCCCCCCTCTCCGTCCTGCTCGAACCCGTCCCGCCCTTCTCCTACCCCGACGCCAATGGCAAACCGGCCGGCTATGCGGTTGAATTGATGGAGGAAATGCTCAAGCGCAGCGGTTTCAGCCATCAAACGGAATTCAACTCCTGGGCGCGAATATATCAACGCGCCGTCAGCCACCCCCATACCTTGGTCGTCAGCATGGCTCGCTTGCCCGAAAGGGAGCACCATTTCCACTGGATTGGTCCAACGGCGGCACGCCGGGTCTATCTGTACCGACTGAAATCTCGCCCCGAAATCCAAGCCCCCACCTTAGAGGCCGCCAAGGTCTACAAGATTGCGGTCGTGCGCGAGGACGCGGCGGAGCGCGCCCTGCTGGCCCAGGGTTTCGAGTTCGGCAAGCAACTCGACCGCAGCCCCGATCATGCTGCGATGCTGCGCAAGCTCTTCATTCAACGCGACGAACTATTCGCCGCCAACAGCACCGTCGCCGCCGCCGTGATGGAACAACTGGGCTATGACTTCAAACAGATCGAGCCCCAAGCCAAGCTTTCTGAAGTGAGCCTGTACATGGGCCTCAGCAAGGGCGAAGGCAGCCAGGAGATCAGCCTGAAGCTACAAGCCGCTTGGGACAGCATGCGCAAGGACGGCACGGTGGCGGCCGTCGCGGCTCGCCACCCCTATGTTGTCCAGGCCAAGAGCGACTAGCCAATATCCGTCAAACCGAGCCGCTCTTGAAGGTATCGCAAGCCTTCAATTCCCCGGACTCCAGGCCGCGTTTGAACCAGCGAGTGCGCTGCTCGCTGCTGCCATGCGTGAAACTCTCCGGCACCACCATGCCTTGCGACCTGCGCTGCAAGGTATCGTCACCGATTTGCGCGGCCGCGTTCAGGCCTTCTTCGATGTCACCCTTTTCCAGCCAGCCCTTGCTTTGCTGGGAATGGAAGGCCCAGACCCCGGCATAACAATCCGCTTGCAACTCCAAGCGCACACTCAGCGCGTTGTACTCTCGCTCCGACACGCGCTGCCGGGCGCCGTCCATCTTGGCCGTCGTGCCCTGCAGATTTTGCAGATGATGACCAACCTCATGGGCGATCACATAGGCCTGCGCAAAGTCGCCCGGCGCACCAAGCCGGTCGCGCAAGGTGTCATAAAAAGCCAGATCGATATAGACCTTGCGATCAGCCGGGCAGTAAAACGGCCCCATCGCCGCCTCGCCCAATCCGCAGCCGGTGTTGCTGCGGCCGCGGAACAGCACCAAGGCCGGCGGCGGGTATTTTTGCTGTTGGGCAGCAAAGTAGCCGCCCCAGACATCTTCGGTATCGGCCAGCACGGTGCTGACAAAACGCGCGCCCGCATCCTGCGGTTTGGCGCCTGAATGTGACTGGGCCGAAGGTGCTGGGGCGGGTGCGCTGCCGCCACCCATCAGACCTAGCACCGTCATCGGGTTGATACCAAAGGCCCAAGAAGCCAGCAAGGCAATCACAATGCCGCCCAGGCTCAGCCCACGTCCACCGGCAATGCCGCCACGACCTCCTTCGCCGCCCCCGTCACGTTGATCTTCGACGTTATCGCTTTGGCGCTGGTCTTCCCATTTCATTGTTGACTCCTCTTGCTGCCATTGACAGAAAATTCAGTGCGCATCGTAACGAGAGAATCACTCGGCAGCGAGACAAAAAATTACAGCAAAATACTCGCCTCAGCGGGAGTAATCGTCAATGACAGATGCAGACTTGCCCTTGCCAGCGGGACTGGCCGACATCTTTCTGCTAGCGCACGAACAGAGTCCGCTGATGGTCGCGCTCTTCGATGCCCAAGACGTGTTGACCTACGCCAACAAAGCCTTCCGCCAAGCCTATGTCATCGCACCCGACGGACGGCTGACTTGGGCGGACATGATGCGCGACAACCATGCTCACGGGCGCGGGGCGGCCATCGAGACCGACGATATCGATGCTTGGCTGGCGGCGGTGACCTCGCGGCGCGGCAAGACACCTTACCGAGCCTTCGAGGCCGACCTCTGCGACGGCCGCTGGATCTGGATGACAGAAACGACCCAACTGCAAGGGTCCATGTTGTGTGTCGCCAGCGACATCAGCGACTTGCGCCAGAGCGGCCGCGCCTTGCGCCAAGCCCATGTCAAGGCGCTAGCCGCCGCCCAGACCGACCCGCTGACCGGCCTCAGCAATCGCCGCCATGGCATGCAGCTGCTGCGCACAAGCCTGTCGCAAAGCGAGCACTGGCCGATCTGTATCGCCGCACTCGACCTCGACTTTTTCAAGCAAATCAATGACAGCCTCGGTCACGGCGCCGGCGACCTGGTGATCTGCGACTTTGCCCGACTGTTGCAGGCCGGCAGCCGCCGCGAGGATGGCTGCGCACGCATCGGCGGCGAGGAGTTCCTACTGATTTTGCCGGCCGCCGGCCTGCCTCAGGCGCAAGCGATTGTTGAACGCTTGCTGGCCAGAGTGCGGCTGTCGCGCCCCTTGGCCAATGAGCCCGCGCGCGGCTACTCCTGCTCCGCCGGTTTGGCCCAAGCCATCTGGGGCGAAAAAGCCGAGGCCCTGCTCAAGCGCGCGGACGCGGCACTCTACCAAGCCAAAGCAGCGGGTCGTGACCAGGTGCTCATTGCCGACGCAGAGCAATAGGCCTTTCAGACGGCATACCAAAGTGCGGCCACAAAATGGCAGCTACTGCCGGCCAGCACGAACAAATGCCAGACAAAGTGCGCGTAGCGCACCCGATGGTCCAGCATAAAAACCACCGCCCCCAAGGTGTAGGCCACACCACCGGCCACCAGCCATGCAAGGCCTGCCGAGGCCATGCGCTCCATCAAGGGACCCAGTGCAAAGATGACCAGCCAACCCATGGCAACGTACAAACCGGTCGACCACAAGGGATGACGCAAGCGATCGAAGAGCTTGGCGGTCATGCCGACCAAAGCACTGGTCCAGACCAGGCCAAACAAGGCCCAACCCCAGCCGCCATGCAGGACGCCCAGGGCAAAGGGCGTGTAGCTGCCGGCTATGAAAAGATAGATGGCTGCGTGATCAAAGCGGTTCAACCATAGCTTGGCGCGGCCCTCTGGCAGCGCGTGATACAGGGTCGAGACCAGATACAAAAGCATCATCGTGACCGAGAACACGGCGGCCGCAGCCACATTGCGCATCGAGCCCTGCTGCGCAGCCGAATAGGTCAGAACGGGCAGCGAAGCCACAGCCAGCAAAAAACCAAGCCCATGGCTGATGGCGTTGGCGATTTCTTCGCCGATGGATTGAGCTCGTGCAGTCATACTGGGATTCTGCCTACGGTCTATGACCAAAAGCTGTGCCATATTGCGGTCTCTATGCCATTCAGATCAATCTTTGCCGATTCTGTTCCCAACGAGCTGGGACGCCCGATGCGCCGCAACTGCTTGCGCGTAACGCTGGTCACGGCCGCTGCGCTTTTGGGTGGCTCTGTCGCCTCCAGCCAAACAAGCCAAGCCACGCCGATCGAGCCACCGCGGGGGCCGGTGATCAAGGTCTTGATGGAGGAGCTGCCGCCCTATAGCTATACCGACGTAGATGGTCGCCCGGTCGGCTACGCTTTCGAACTGGCGCAAGACTTGCTCGCTCGCGCCAAACTGCCGGCCACCTTTGAATTCAACTCCTGGGCGCGGGTGATACTGCGCAGCCGCAACGAGGGCCATGTATTGGTGCCTGCGATTGTTCGGTTGCCGGAGCGCGAGTCACTCTATTCTTGGCTGGGTCAAATCGCTACCCGCCGGGGCACGCTGTTCAGACTCAAAACCCGCCCCGAGATCAAACTGGAAAGCATCAATGCGGCGACCGCCTATCGCATCGGGGTCGTCAAGGATGATGTATCGGAACGGGAGCTGGTCGCGCTGGGCCTGGATGCAACTCAACACTTGGACCGCAGCGCCGACCATGCCAGTCTCTTGCGGCGCTTTTTCGCCGGCCGAACCGATCTAATGGCCTTGAACGCCGCTCTAGCTCCAGCCTTGCTGAAGCAATACGGTTTCGACCCCGGCCTGATCGAGCCGGTATTGAAGTTTTCGGAATCAAGGCCGTCTATCGCCCTGAGCCTGCCGACCGATGAGGCCACGCGTCAGCGCCTGCAGCAAGCCTGGGACGCGATGCGGCGCGACGGCACTGTTGCCGCCATCGCCGCCCGCTATCCCATGATCAGCCAGGAATGAGCCGACACTATTTTGACAAGGGCTGAGGCCAAGGCAAAACCTGACCCTGCGATTTGCTTGGTGCACGCAGCTTCAAGATTTTTGCCAGACTCGGGGCAATATCGACCACCTCGACCTTTTGCGCCACCTCGCCCCGTCCGACCCACTGCGGCCCCCAGGCCAGAATCGGCACATGGGTGTCATAGGCATAGGGCGTGCCATGCGAGCTGCCGGTCGGCCGCGAGCCAAACAACCACCCCGGCTTGACGACGACCTGCAACGGTGCCGCGACTTCCGGATGCCAGGCCTTGCGCATCGCTTCCAGATACGGCGTGGCGGTATCCGAACTCTGCAATTGCGCCAAGGTGAATACGTCGGCGATGCCTGTCATTGGCAACAACAGGCGCTTGGCTTCTTGATACATATCGGCGGGCTTGATGCCTTGAGCGGCCATCAGTTTTTCGTCAAACAAGATGCCGGCGGCCGAAAAATGGGTGGCCCAGCGCCCGGCGCCGAACTTCTTCGCCAGGCCCGCATTCAACTCCGTCATCACCTGCGTCGGGTTGATGCGGCCGGCATCGCGGCCCTGCGATTTGGCCCATTCGGGCGTATCGGCGAAACCGTGATCGGCCGTCAAGACCGCCACATAATTGCCCGCGCCTACCTTGTTGTCCAGGTATTTGAAGAAGTCCTGCAAGTGCAGATCCAGCTGCAGCATATGGTCATGCGAAAGCCGCGACTCTGGGCCGAAAGCATGGTTGATGTAATCGTGGCTGGACAGGCTGACCGACAAGATGTCCGTCTTGGCATCGGCGCCCAATTGCTCGCCCTCGATGGCGGCGCGCGCGAAGGCCAGAGTCAGCTGATCACCAAACGGTGAGGGCAGAATATTGGCGTAGAACAGCGGGCCCGGCTTGTCGTGTTTGTCGCCCAAAATGGCCGGCAGCTTGTTGCCGTTGGCCCCATTGAACTGCCAGGGCTGGCCATCGGGCACCGAACGCGCGTACTCGACCTCAAGCAATAGCGGCGACCAAGCCTTGCCGAAGAAGGCATCGGCCGGCTTGGCCGCATTGAAGCTGCTGACCCATTGCGGATGGCTGGCCATGTAGTAAGTGCTGGAGGCAAACTCGCCGCTTTCACTCATATACATATAGGCCGTGCCTTTGTGGCCGCCCGGCAGAATGGCGCCCCTGTCCTTGCCCGAGATGGAGATCACCTTGGATTCGCTATCTTGCTCGCGCAACACATCACCGACCGTCTCGGCGCGCAGATTGCGCGGGCTGGTGCCGGCCAAGGGGTCGGTCTTGTGGCCGATGTAGTGATAAGCGGTATCGCCGGTGTTGTAGACAGGCTCGCCGGTCTTGGCGTCGCGCCACTCATTGCTGATGATGGAGGTGCGCTGCGGGTAGGCGCCCGTCAACATGGTCGCGTGGCCGGCCGCGGTGACCGTGTGGCCATGGCCGTAATGGGCATTGGCAAACCAGGCACCCTGATCCAGAAAACGCTTGAAACCATCGGCTTGCAGCTGATCGCGGTAGGCCAGTACCTGGCGCATCGGCAGTCCGTCCACCACCATGAAGACCAGCAGCTTGGGTGGCGGGGCGACCGAAGGCGCGGTCGGCGCCGACGCGCAAGCCGTCAAAAAATAGCCGCAAATGGCGGCGAGAAGGAATCCGGGCACGGTCGCTTGCATGGGCTGTATCTTGCGTGAAAAAGGCTACAGCTTAGTCGATCTCGGCGACCGCACGAACCAGGCGGATCGCGCCAGCCTCAGGCCGCCTTGCAGGGGATGACGAGGGTAAAGCAGGCGCCCTCGCCCGGCTCGCTGCTGACCGAGATCGTGCCGCCGAGCACGCCGCTGACGATGTTGTAGCTGATGTGCAGCCCCAGCCCGCTACCGCCCTGCCCCAACTTGGTGGTGAAAAAAGGCTCGAAAACATGGCCCAAATTGCCGGCGCTGATGCCGCACCCGTTGTCGCTGAACACGATCTTGACTTGACTATCGGCCTGAGCCTGCGCTGCCAGCCGCAGCAGCCCATTGCGGCGCCCATCCAAGCCATGCAGCAGCGCATTGATGATCAGATTGTTCAAGACCTGGCCCAGGGGGCCGGGGTAACTGTCCATTTGAATGCCATCGGCAAGCTCCAGCCGCAGCTCATGCTCACCCTGCCCCAGCCGGTTCCCCAAGGTCAGCGCCACTTCGTCGCACAAGCTGCGCAAATCAAAGCAGCGACGCTGCTCCGAGGTCTGGTCCACTGCCAACTGTTTGAATCCACTCACCAAGGTTGCGGCCCGCCCCAGGCTACGCACGACCAAATCGGCCGAGGCCGCATTGTTCTGACAAAACTGTTCCAACTCGGAGCGCCGCAGGCCGCCCGTCTCCATACGCTGCAAGAACTCGGTGCTGATATCGCGCATGGTGCTGGCCGCAAGCAAGCTATTGCCGATCGGCGTATTCAACTCATGCGCGACGCCCGCCACCAGCGAACCCAGCGCCGCGAGCTTTTCTTGCTCGACCAACTTGGCCTGAGTCAGTTGCAATTGGCGGTAAGCCTCCGCATTGTCAATCGCCACCGCCGCATAGGCACCCAGCGTGCGCAAGATGTCCAGTTCGGCCGCGCCGAAAGCATCCGGCCGCTCGCTGAGCAGACTAATGACGCCGATCACCTCACCTTTCAACAGCATCGGCACATAGATCCCGGAACGAGCGGCCTGCGGCTCGGCCCCATTTTGCAGCTGCACCCGCCCCGGCCCGCCGTGAGTTCCACTGAGTTCACGGTTATCTTGGCTGAAGACCTTGATACACAACTCCTTGGCCTCCAGCGCGCATTGCACTGCGGGCTGCTCCCCCGCGTCGAGGCTACGGCGATAAGGCTTGAACGCCTGGCCGCGCTGCATGACGAATTCGAAATTCAACACGCGCTCACGCCTGTCGAGCAGGCCGACGCCAAACACCGAGGCATCGACCAAGTCCTGCACATGCTTGTAGAGCGTCTGCTGGATCGCGCCAATGTCCAAGGAGGTCGTGATCTGACGCCCCATCTCGCTCAGCAAGCCGATATCGCGCCTGGCCTTTTCGGCCACCTCGCGTTGCCCCAAGGCAACTTGCTTCTCCTCGGCCAGCTGCCTTGTGCGCGTCACCACCTCTTGCTCCAGCAATTGCTTGGCTTGCTGCAGGGCCCGCGTGCGCAGCCGGTATGCACCGAACAAGGCCAACACAGCCATTAGGGCCATCCCCGTGCGCCACCACCAAGTGCGCCAAAACGGCGGCAAGACCTCCACCTCGAGCAGCGTCGCCGGTTCACTCCAGACACCGTCGGGGTTGGCCGCCTTGACACGAAGACGGTAGTGGCCCGCATCCAGATTCGTATAGGTCGCCAGGCCCAAGGAGGCTTGGCCGAAGATCCAGTCGCGATCAAAGCCCTCCAGCATCCAGGCATAACGATTCAATTTGACCCGGTCAAAATGCAGGGCAGCCAGCTCAAAACTAACCATGGTTTCGCGCGGACTCAACGTGATGGCCTTGGCCAGATGCAAAGGGCCCGTGATGCCCAGGGCAGCCAAACTGACAGCCGCCGAACTGCCTGCGCCGCTGGCGGCCGCAGCCATGTCGGCCTCGTTCAGCAATGAGCGATTGAGAATCAGTAAATCGCTCAGCACGACCTTGGGCGCTGCGGGATTGTCCCGTAGGCGCTCGGGCACAAATCGAACCAGGCCGGGACCGCCAAAATACAAGCTGCCGTCGGGACCGCGTGTGGCTGCGGCAAAGTTGAAGCCGCGGTCAAACAAACCGCGGCCACCAAAAAAACGCGCTTCCCGCCGCTCGGGCCGAACACGCGTGAGCCCTTGCTCACTGCCCAGCCAGATTTCGCCGTTCAAGGCATCTTGGATGGAATAGAAGCCGCCGGCCGGCAAGCCCGGCAGGTCTCGCCAAGGCTTCAGCCCCCAGGTGCTGCCAGCCGTGGCCAGCAGCTCAAACAGACCTTGATCGGTGGCCATCCAGATGCGCCCGCTAGCGTCTTGGCGCATGCTGTGCACCGTCGGCTTGGCCTGTGTCGGCGGGGCACCGATCACCTGTATGACCGCAGAAAACTTGTCACTGCCTGCATCTCGATATTGCAGGCCACCTCTGCCGCCGACCCAGAACCGCCCCTCGCGGTCGCGCAACAAGCTGTCGATGATGGGGTTGGCCAGCGCACCGGGCTGCTTCGGGTCGGCCTGGTAGTGGCGCACTTTCAAATCGGCCTCGACGCGGTACAGGCCCGATGCCGAGCTGGCCCAGACGCCATCCCCCTCATTCAGCAAGGCGCTGATCGACGCGCTGGGTCCACCGACATTCTCGAGCGCGACGCGTTGACTGCGCTGCAGGCTTGGGTCAAACAAGACCAAGCCGCGATCACCGCCGACCCAGACCTGCCCATTCGAGGCCCAAGCCAAGGCCTTGACATGGCTGATCGGCATGTCCTTCAGCGCGATTTGCCGCACCTTGCCGCTGGGCAAATGCAGTTGGTTGAGTCCGCCGCCATAAGTACCCACCCAAGCTTGCTCGGGCCCGTCCAGCAGCGTCGCCAGCACCAAGGGCGAAGACAGGCTTTGCGCGTCACCCGGAACGCTCAGGTAGTTGCTGAAGCCCTGGCCGCTCAGGTCCACTACATCGGCCCCGTTATCGGTCGTCCCCACCCACAGTCCGCCCGAGCGATCCTGCATCAAGGAGGCCAAGGTATTGCTGGACAAGGCATTGCTGACGCCGGGTTGATGCTTGAACGTTTCGAGCGTGCTTGCGCCTGCGCGCCAACGGTGCAAAACGGCAAGTTCGCCGAGGCCTATCCACATCGACTTGTCGCGATCCAGCAGCAGAGCATGCACCGGTTGCCGCGGGAATCGCAGCGAGGCGCCAAGAGGATCGGGGCGCACGCCCTTGGGCTCATCAACACGCCAAGTCTGCACGCCGCCCACCATGCCGACCCACAAGCGGCCATCGGCATCCAGCGCCAATCGGTGCACCGCCTGATCAACGGGGCTCAGCCCCTCGCCCCCAGCCCCGGCGGTGGTACTGAAGCTGCGACCCTCGGTGAAGCCGTCGGCGCCGGCGCCAATGTGAGCAACCTTGTCGCGCCGAGCCACCCAGACGCCCCCCAAGCCGTCGGAAATCATCGTGCCAACGATGCTGCGCGACCCGCCGGAACTCGGCTGTCCACCCGGCTGCTCACTCGCCTGTGCCTCCGCCGAGTGCCAAGGCGTAAATAGCTCACGGTCGGGGTCAAACAGATAGAGGCCTCCGTTGAAAGCCACCCATAAACGGCCGGCGTCGGCCGGCGCCAAGGCCTGCACCCGGCGCTCACGGTGACTCAGTTCAGCGGGCAGGCGCAGCCGCGTGACGCGCTCGGTCAACAGGTCAAGCCGGTCCAGACCACCACGACTGCCGACCCAGAGCACGGCGCGCTGACCATCTTCCAGCAAGGCCTGAACCATCGAATGGCTCAGCGTTGCCGCTTGCAGAGGGTCATGGAGGAAGTTTCTGACATGACGGCCGTCATAACGAGCCAAGCCACCGGTCGTGCCTAGCCAAATCAGGCCATGTCTGTCTTGCAAGCTACTCAGTACATAGGGGCTCGGCAAGCCGTCATCCAGACCCAACTGGGAGAAGCGAAGACTGTTCAGCGCCTGGGCCACGGCGGGCGGCGCGAGCAAAAGTAGGCCAGCAAGCAGCAACAACAACGATAGCAAGCGGGTGCAAAAAGCCATCTCTTGTGTCCTCATCGCCACCAAGCGCGGATTCATTCACAAGCGACAAGTATCAACGATGCGAGCAAGCTCGAAGTGAATGGCTCGCGATGTTCGGGTTTGTACTCTGTGAAGCCTGACAGGATGGGCTTGCCCCGGGCCATTGCCGCAACGATGGCGCGCACCGAATTGCGTGCTACTTTTCGAACCCCGGCCACCGGCCAAATTCGCACCGAGTCAAACCAGGTTCGACCTCTCCGCAGGTAACGAAGGCAACCGCTTTTGTAAGCCGGGCTCGGCCTGCTGGGCGCGCTGCGGCGCCGGTCAATTTAAGCTATGCGGGCCTTAGCCGGCATGACGCACGGCCATCCGCGGTGCTGACGCTTGCCTGGCGTGGGCGGGCAGGGAATGACTCAGCGCCACTTCGGCGGCTCGGGTCAACTCGCTGCCGCCGATGCGCGGGCATTCGCATTTGGTGATGCCGCTTGCCAAGCTGGCGTAAAGCGGATGCGGCGCCAACTCATAGGCGCCACCCAAGACCTTCTCCAGGCGCTCCTGGATGACGTACACATTGGCGCGTTCGACGTTTTGCAGCACCACCCCAAAGCGCTGCTCACCAATGCGGGCCACCACATCGGTGCCACGCACCCGGCTGCGCAGCCGAGCGCCCAAGGCATCGAGCAAGGCCAGGGCATGCTGGCTAGGTGCGGCGGGCGCGCCCAAGGGCTCGTGCACCGCCACATCCATCAAGAGCACCGCCGGCCGCGTACCGAAACGCCGTCCTTGGTTCAGCTCACGCCCCACCAGCTTGGCAAAGCCTTGCAAGTTGGGCAGCGAAATCAGCTCGGGCAGGCCCATCAGCTCGATGCGCTGGCGCTCGGTGAACAAGGTGATGTCGGCGGTCGCTTCGTTTTGCACGGGATGTCGGAGTTTGTTGCGTCAAAAACTGGCTAGCGTGAGGGGGTGAGGATCACGACCGTTCGGCGACAGCCCGATTTTTCGGCCTCCCTGTCATCAACAAACGTTCATGTCCTCTCTGGATAAAACGGAATTGACCGGCCAAACCCGACATCGATCTGAAAATATTTTTATCCTTGCCCAAGGCTGACTCAGCCACCCGCTAGAGTGCGGGCTGCCATATGGCTTGAATCCCGCTATCTCACCAGAGCCGCATGAGCGACATCACCGTTTTGCTACGCGCAGCCGGCCTCGGCGACGCCGCCGCCGCCGAGGCCGTCGTGGCCCTGCTTTATGCCGACCTGCAAAAGATGGCGCGCAGCCGCATGAAGCAGGCCGGCCACCTGACCCTCTTGGACGCAACCGGCCTGGTGCATGAATCCTATTTGCGCCTGTTTGCCCGGTTGCACAAGTCCGAAGGTGGCCAAGCGCAAGACTTCCCGGACCGCAAGCATTTCCTCGCCTATGCCTCGCGGGTGATGCATACGATCGTGATCGACATGGTGCGCAGCCGCCAAGCGGCGCGCCATGGCGGCGAGTTTGCCCATGTGACGCTGAACACGGCGGTGGCCGACTTGCCGCCGCAAGGCGACGACGAGATCCTGCGCGTGCACGAGGCGCTGGCCGAGCTGGCGCAGATGGACGCCCGCCTCGCTGCGGTGGTGGAAATGCGTTACTTCGGCGGGCTGCTGGAGGCCGAGATTGCCGAAACGCTGGGCGTGACCGAGCGCACCGTGCAGCGTGATTGGCAAAAGGCCAGGCTGTTTTTGTCGATGGCACTCAAAACATGAATGAGACGACGCGCCGCCATATCGACAAGTCCCGCTGGCCGCGCCTGAGTCCGCTGTTGGACGAATTGCTGGACCTGCCCCCCGAGCAGCGCCCGGCCCGTTTGCTGGCCTTGGAGGCGCAAGACGCCGAGCTGGCCGCCGACCTGCACGAGTTGCTATGGCGCCAGCAGGCGATGAATGCCGCCAACTATCTGGCCACGCCCGCGCTGCAGACGATGGCGCAAGCGGACAAGCCCAACAATCTGGCCGGCCAGCAACTCGGCGCCTACACGCTGGAGCGCGAAATCGGCCAGGGCGGCATGGGCACGGTCTGGCTGGCGCGCCGCACCGATGGGCGCTTTGACGGCCTGGTGGCGATCAAGTTTCTCAACGCCGGCTTGCTCGGCCAAGGCAACGCCGGCCGCTTCGCGAGGGAAGGCCAGATCTTGGCCAAGCTGGCGCACCCGCATATCGCCCGCTTGCTGGATGCCGGCATCAGCGACAGCGGCGCGCAGCAGCCCTATCTGGTGCTGGAATATGTCGACGGCCTGCCGCTGGACCAGTATTGCAACAGCAAGGCACTGACGGCGCGCGAGCGCGTGGCCTTGTTCCAGGACGTGCTCGCGGCGGTGGCGCACGCACACACAAGGCTGATCCTGCACCGCGACCTGAAGCCGTCTAATATTCTGGTGACCTCAACCGGCGAGGTAAAGCTGCTGGACTTCGGCATTGCCAAGCTGCTGCATGAAGAGGGAAATGGCAGCTCGGACGCCGCCGCTTCCACCGAGCTGACGCAGCAGGCCGGCCGCGCCTACACCGCACGTTACGCCGCGCCCGAGCAGGTGCAAGGAGGCGAGGTCAGCACCGCCACCG
Source organism: Roseateles oligotrophus (assembly GCF_025717515.1). Classification (GTDB taxonomy): domain Bacteria; phylum Pseudomonadota; class Gammaproteobacteria; order Burkholderiales; family Burkholderiaceae_C; genus Paucibacter_A; species Paucibacter_A oligotrophus. Next base: position 370,642 of record NZ_JAJIRN010000003.1, on the reverse strand, counting down.
ATGTCTACGCCTTGGGTGTGCTGCTGTATCTATTACTGTGCGGCCAGCACCCGACGACGCCAGGCGAAGACGAAGCGCGCACCACGCCGCTGGAGCGCATGCGTGGTCTGGTCGAGGTGGCACCCAAGAAGCTGTCGGAGCAGGTCGCCGAAAAACCCCGGGCACGCGAGCTGCGCGGTGACCTGGACACCATCGTCGCCAAGGCGCTGAAAAAGCTGCCGGCCAAGCGCTATGCCAATGCCGCCGAGCTGGCCGAGGACCTGCGCCGCTGGCTCAACCATGAGCCGATCACAGCGCGGCCGGACAGCACGGCCTACATCCTGCGTAAATTCGTGCGCCGCCACCGCGTCGCCGTGGCGGCCGGCTCTCTCGGCCTGCTAACCCTGAGCGCCAGCGTCGGCATGGCGCTGGTGAAGGGCCAGGAGGCGCAGGCCCAGCGCGTTCAGGCCGAGGGCCTGATCGAATTCATGCTCGGCGATCTGCGCAAAAAGTTGGAGCCGGTTGGGCGGCTGGATGTGCTGGATGCGGTGGGGGAAAAGGCGCTGGGCTATTACGCCGCCCAGCAAACCGGCCGCCTGGACGCCGGCGCGCTGGGCCAGCGCGCCCGGGCGTTGCACCTGATGGGCCAGATCGCTCAACAGCGCGGCAAGCTCGACGAAGCCAGCCGCATGTATGACGCTGCCGCCGGCAGCACCGCCGAACTGCTGCAGCGCGCGCCCAAAGACGGCCAGCGCATTTATGACCATGCGCAAAGCGTGTTCTGGGTCGGTGAAGCGGCTTGGCGGCAAGGCCAGGTGGTCGAGGCGGGAAAGCAGTTCAAGCGCTATCTGGAATTGGCCGAGCAGCTTTGGCCGCTGGCAGCAGGCAAGCCGGATTGGCTGGCTGAGCGAGCCAATGCCAGGGTAAATCTGGGTATTCTGCAGTTCGACTCCGGCGAGGTACAGGCGGCGCTGCTGAACTTCCAGAAGGCCTTACCTGAATATGAGGAGCTGGCCCCAGCACAACCCGATATGCGGGTCGAACAAATCAATACCTTAGGTTGGATCTCCCGAGTCCTTCAATACCAGGGCCGCTACCCGCTTGCCTTGGCAGCCGACCAAGACAGACTGGCGGTGCTGGCCCGGATACCCAACCGCGAACAAGACCACCTATTGCTGAACCTGGAAGCCAATGCCCATCACGACAGCAGCCGCTCGCAGTTCTTCATGGGGAATACCGCGGCCGCGCTGCAGGCAGCCGAAAAAGCAGTCGCGCAATTTGAGAACTTGACGTCGACAGACCAGAGCAATCTGGACTGGCTGGAAAAGCTCAGCTCGCTGCGCCTGGGCTTGGCCGAAATTCGCCTGGCTCGCGGCGAGCAAGACTTGACCCCTTTGCTGAGCAGCCTCAAGTCCGATATCGGGCGTTTGTTGGCCGCCGACGTCAAGCAAATGCGGTGGCAAGGCAATCTGCGTGGCCGCCTACTTTGGCTGCGGGCCAAAGTCGAGCGTAGCGAAGCCCAATCGCAAGCTCTTGCCGTGGAGATGACAGGGTACTTGAGCGATATGCAGGCACGCATCCAGGCTGGCACTCGATTCAACAATGAACTGCGCCTGATACTTGCCCAGTTAGAACTGACCTTGGGTGAACTATTGACCAACAGCGATGCCGCCAAGGCGGGTATGCATTGGAAGGCCGTCGCCGAGCGATTGCGTGCAAATGTCACGTCATCGGATGCGCCGGCGATGACGGTGGCCGCTTTGGCCCATTTGCATTTGAATGCGATTGAAGAAGCGCGTGCCTTGGCCGAAAAGCTTGAGGCCTCCAGCTATCGGCATCCGGACTACATCCAGTTACGAACTCAATTGCAGGCGGCAACACTTAGCGCAACTCATCATTCAACAGGGAAACCATGACAACACCTAGCGACAAGCCCGTCTTTACGTTCACCGTCTACGCCAGCGACGCCACCGACCCGCCCACGGTGACCTGCTCCCCGGCCGAGATCACCGTCGGCACCAGCAACGGGCTGATCGAGTTCGATCTGGCCACGCCGGGCTTTAGCTTCGACCCCGCGACCCCCATCGTGTTCAGCGAGCCCACGACCGACTTCCCCGACCTGTGGGCGATCAGCGCCACCCAGATCATGATGCGCGACCGCTGCACCCATGCCGCCACACTGAACTTCACCATCCATGTGGTGGAGGACAGCACCGGCCTGTGTCTGAGCCACGACCCAACCATCAAGAACCAGCCAAACTGATTTCGACCTGCCCGCGCTGACTTGCCGGGCTGCGATACTCGCGCGCCGGGCAAGCGCGAGTCCTGTGTGTTTTGCTTCGCGTTCTGTTTTCGGCACTCACGAACACGAAAACAGGATCGCAGCAGACATCATGAAGAATCGAGCCCTCATCCGCTTGGCCCGCACGGCCGCCATCGCGGTAGCCGCCACCATGCCCTTGTGGGTGGCCCAAGCCGGCGCTGCCGAGCTGTTCAACAACGGCCCGGTGGTCAATGCCAATGGCTTGTCGGTCAAGGCCGCGAGCGCCGCGACCTTGAGCTTCAGCGCGAAAACCGTTTCCAAGAACGCACTGGCCGAAGACTTCACCGTCACCGGCGCGGACTGGCTGATCAGCAGCATCGACTTCTTTGCGTTGCAGAACAACGCTTCAACCTTCACGCTGAAGGACGTCAGCTGGAGCATCCTGGCCGGCGACGCCAACAACGGCAGCGTCATCGCCAGCGGCGTCACCGCGCTGAGCAACGGCGGCCTGCTCGGCTACCGGGTCACCGACACCACCTTGACCGACAAAACCCGGTCGATTTACCGCGCCAGCGCCGACATCGCCGATGTGAGTTTGACCGCTGGCCACTACTGGTTGCGCTGGAGCATGACCGGCGCGCTCAGCTCCGGCCCTTGGACGGCGCCCACCTCGGACGCTCGCCTTGGCAATGCCATGCAGTCCGCCAATGGCAGCTCGTTCGCCAGCATCCTGGACGCCGGCAGCCAAGTCGGCGTGGAACTGCCTTTTGTGCTCAACGGCGCGATGTTGGCCGCAGTGCCCGAACCATCAACGGCGGCCTTGGCGCTGCTCGGCGGCCTGGGGCTGCTTGCAGCGACCAGGCGGCGGACGCGCTGATCGGCTCAAGACCGCCTCTTCCCCCCCGGCACCACCAGCACCTCGCCGCTGAGCACCCGCTCGATGCTCTCGGACCAGGCGCGCGCAATCTTGAGGCAGCCGCTGTGGTTGAGGTGGATCTCGTTATGCCAGTCGCCGCTGCTGCCGCTGGTGCCGGCCGTCGCCGGGGCCAAAGGCACGGCGGTCGAGTCGAACACATGCAGACCGGGGAATTGCTCCTTGTCGGCCGCCATGCTCTTCAGCAGCAGCGCCAAATGAAACACCATCAAACGGCTGACCGCCGCCCAGTCGGCGCTCGGCAAGGCGCAGGCCTTCAGCGCCGGATACAGCCAAGGGCCGGACGCGCCTAACTCCGAGTTGGCATTGGCTTCGGCGCCGGCCGGGCGCGGCATCGGCACCGCATAGCAATGCATGAAGACCGGCTTGCCGGCCGAGGGGCCCTGATCGCGCAGCGTCAGCAAATGGCGCACATTGGTGCGCAGGTAGTCGCTGTAAGTGGCCCAGCCGGGTTCGGAGAAGTAACGCGCTACGCCGGCGGACGGCGGGCCCCATTCGGTCTGGCGGCGCAGCAGGCGCAGATGCAGCGGCACATCGGCGCCGTCGGGCGTGTGGGCCGGGGTTTGCGCGGCGGAGATCAGGTCATTACCGCCGACCGAGAGCAGCACGCCGTCCCAGACCGGCGCATCTTCGGCGCTGAGCAGGCGCACAAAGTCGGGCGCCGATTCCAGATCCACCATATGGCTGAGCGCCTCGCCCGAGCCGGCGCAGTTGACTGCACAGGTGGGTTGCTTGAAGTACATCTCCTGCAGCAGATTGGCATGCGCATCGAGCTTGGCGGTGGCGGTCGAGAACCAGGAATCGCCCTGCGCCAGCAAACGCCAACGGTAGGCAGCCAGGTCGGGCGCTGCGGCTTTGGCCGTCAGGTCCTTCGGGGTAAAGCAGGCCAAATGATCCAAGAGAAGGCACTCCAGTGTTCAGCGTTGCGAAAAGAAATACGAGTTTTCGAACTGATGCGTGCGCAGCACGCAGCGCAGGCGTAGCTTAGGCGATTGCAGGGACATTTTTGCCGAATTTGCCATGCTATAAACCCTTAGCCTGCTTGCAAGTTCGGGCAAAGAATCGCCACCCCCTCCCGATCGGCCTATGCCCGCAATTGCCTTGATGTTCAACGCCCTGGTCTGGGGGCTGTCCTGGTGGCCATTCCGGCAGTTCCAGGCCGCCGGCCTGCATCCGCTGTGGACCACCGTAACGCTTTACGTCATCTCACTGGCGGTGATCAGCCTGAGCCATCGCCCTGCCTGGCGCGAGTTTGTCCGCACGCCGGCGCTCTGGCTGGTGATGCTGGCGGCCGGCATGAGCAATACCGCCTTCAACTGGGGTGTGGCGTTGGGCGATGTGGTGCGGGTGGTGCTGCTCTTCTATCTGATGCCGCTATGGGCGCTGTTGCTGGCGCGGCTGATCCTGGGGGAGCGGCTGAGCGCGCTGGCCGGCCTGCGCATGCTGCTGGCGCTGGGCGGCGCCGCCATCGTGCTGATGCCGGCTGGCGGCGGCCTGCCCTGGCCGGCAAGCCTGGCCGATTACCTGGGGCTGGCGGGCGGCTTCAGCTTCGCGCTCAATAACGTGATGCTGCGGCGTGAGGCCGCAAGCAGCTCTCATGCAAGGGCCTTGGCGATGTTCTGCGGCGGCGTGGTCGTCGCCGGCCTAGCGGCGACGGTGATGGCGGGCGTCGGCTTCATCGCTTGGCCGAGCCTGGCCGGCCCTGGCTGGCTGCTGCCGTTGGCCGGCATGGCGGTCTTGTTCTTTCTCTCCAATATCTCGCTGCAATTCGGCGCTGCTCGGTTGCCGGCCAATGTGACGGCCATCGTGATGTTGGTCGAGGTGCCGGTGGCGGCGGCCTCGGCCTTGTGGTGGGGCGGCGGCAGCCTGGACCTGAAGACCGCCTTGGGCGGCCTGTGCATCGTGGCCGCCGCGATGTTGGCGGCGCTGGAGCGACACAACAGTCGATAAGGAGCGCTACCATTCACGCCTGATGCAGCAAAGGAACATCATGAGCAGCGATAAAAAAAACATTTATGACTTCCAAGCCGTCTCGATCGACGGCAAGCCGGCCGATCTGGCCAGCCAGCGTGGGCGGGTTTTGCTGATCGTCAACACCGCCAGCGCCTGCGGTTTCACGCCGCAGTTCAAAGGCCTGGAAAAGCTCTGGGAAGACTATGCGGCGCGCGGTTTGGTGGTGGTGGGCTTCCCCAGCAACGAGTTCGGCGGCCAGGACCCCGGCGCGAATGAGGAGATCGCCTCGTTTTGCGAACTCAACTACGGCGTGTCCTTCCCGATGATGGCCAAGGTCAAGGTCAATGGCGCCGACGCCCACCCGCTGTGGCAATGGCTGCAGGCCGAGAAGCCCGGCATCCTCGGCTTGAAGGCGATCAAGTGGAACTTCACCAAGTTCCTGGTCGGCCGCCATGGCCAGGTGCTCAAGCGTTATGCGCCGAATGACACGCCGGAATCGATGCGCGCCGATATCGAAGCGGCATTGCTGGAAGACTAGCCCCCCCGCTAATCGCCCATCTGCGCGGAGCCCAAACGCCGGCGGATGCGTGACAGCGCCACATTCGTCAGTCCCAGATAGCTGGCCACATCCTTGAGCTTGAGGCGCCGGGCCAGCGAAGGCTCATCGCGCAAAAAGCTCTGGTAGCGGGCGCCTGCGTCCAGCATCAGCCATTGCTGCTGACGCTCGGTCAGGCGGCGCACCTGCACCGCCAAGGCCTGCCAGAGCAGCTCGCCAATGCCGGGCCAAAGCGCCTGCCAGCCTTGCAGCTCGGCATGGGTGAAGACGACCAACTGACTGCGCTCCATGGCCTCCAGCGTGTAGGGGCTGGCTTGCTCGGCGCCGGGCAGGCCCAGCCATTGCAGCTCGGGGTAAAAGGCATGAATGCGCTCGCGCCCATCGGCGTCGAGAAACTGCCCGCGCAGCAAGCCGACCTCGACAAACCAGAGTGCCGGCGCCACCTCACCGGCGCGCAGCAAGCAGTCGCCGCGCTTGAGTTGGCGGCGCGGCAGGGCCTGCCAGCGTTGAAAACGTCCGGGTTCGGCTTGCAGGAAGGCAAGCAATTCGGGGCCGCAAGCGGGGCAAGTTGAATTCATGAACCGAGGTTAATGCATACAAGGCGATTTGCGCCGAGCATGCGGCCAAGCCCTTCACTTCCAGCCCCCCCCGACTCATGCAAACTCCACTCCGCTCCTTCAACTGGCCTCATTTGCTGCTGCTGCTGGCGCTCTGGCCCTATGCCGCGCTGACGGCCGCAACCGGCTGGTCGGCCGACGCGGTGCTGGGCGCTGGCACGCTGGGCGCCTTGCTCTGGCTGATGCTGTGGGAGCGGCGGCTGCCGCAGCGCCAGCAATGGCAGGCACAGCCGGCCGAGCTGGCCCGCGACGGGGCGTTTCTCGGCATCAATGCCGTGGCCGATGCCTTGGCCGGCGCGCTGCTGATGGGCCTGGCCATTTATTGGGCGAGCTTCCTCGCCGAGCCCGGCTGGGCCGCCGACCTGCCGCCGCTGCTGGCCTTGCCCTTGGCCATCGCCTTGGGCGAGCTGGGGCCGTTTGCCTTGCACCGCCTGGCCCATCGGCGGCCTTGGCTGTGGCGCATTCACGAGTTGCACCACCGCCCGGCCAAGCTCAATGCCGCCAACAGCGTGCTGGCTCATCCGATCAATGTGATCTGGAACAAGCTGGCGCGGGTCTTGCCCTGGCTGCTCTTGGGTTTCGAGCCGCAGGTGTTGTTGTGGGCGGCGCTTTTCATACAGGTGCAAGGCATCGCCGTGCATGCCAATATCCGCGGCAGCCTGGGCGCCCTGGATCTGCTGATCGGCAGCGCCGAGTTGCACCGCTGGCATCACAGCGTGATCGAAGGCGAGGCGCAAAACTATGGCACCGCCATCCCGCTGTGGGACCAAGTCTTCGGCAGCTACATCCGCCGGCCCGGCAAGGAGCCGGCGCTGCTCGGGCTGTATGAGCCAAGCGATGACCCGTCGGCTATCCCCGCTGCCTGACCCACAAGCGACCATAGCCGCAGCGCAGCTCGCCGCGCGCAACCGCCTGGGCCAACAACTGGTTGACGGTCTGGCGCGACAAATTCGCCAAGGCCGCCAGCTCGGCCTGGCTGGCCTTGACGCTCAAGCCGCCCTCGGCATCGGGCGACCCACGACCGCGCTCGCGCGTCAGCTGCGCCAAGGCCAATTGAAAACGCTCGGCCGCCGTGCGGTGGCGCGAGGCCTCGAGCAGGCGCAGGGTGCCGTCATAGCGCTGCGCGAACTCGGCCAAAAGCGCGCGCGCAAAACCCGGCACCCGGTCCATTAGCAACTCGTAGGCGGCCGGACCAAACACCAGCAGCTGCGTCGGTTGGCGCGCCACCGCCTCATAGCTGCTGGCTTGGGCCGCGGCGAAGGCGGCCAGGCCGAACAGGCGCGGCGGCTGCACATGCTCCAGCACCGAGACCTCACCGCCCAGGCCGCTGAAGCGCGCTTCGATCTCACCACTCAAGACCGCGTAGAAAGCCTGTGTGGACTGGCCTTGCAAGAACAGGCTGCGGCCGCGCGCCAGCTTGCGCGTGCCGACCAACTCGGCCAAGGCCTGCAGCTCGGGCTTGGGCCAGCTCAGGGCGGGAAAATTGCTGTGCAGCAATGCGCTCAGATCGTCCAATTTTCGCGCTCATTTGTCGGGTACTCGACATTCTGCCGCAAGCCTTGGCGCCACACTTGAGCCATGGACAAGCAAACGCAAACAAGTTGGGCCCAACAGTTCCGGCGCTTCGCCGAACTGGAATGCCCGCAAGACCCGCTCTATGTGGCGATCTGCCACGCTGTGGCCGAGCAAGCCGAGTTGCTGGCGCTGATGAGCCATGCACCGGCCACGCAGGCCAAGCCCAATCTGCTGCTGGCGGCGCTGCATGAGCGGGTGTTAGCGGGTATCAGCCATCCGCTGGCCGACTATTACCCCAGCGTAGGCGGCCAGCGCTTGCCGGACGCCGAACTGCCGGCCTTGCTGCTGGACTTTGCGAGCGGGCAAAGCGCCGAGTTGGGCGCGCATATGCAGACACGCAGCACGCAGACGAACGAGATCGGCCGCTGCGCCATCCTCTGGCCGGCGCTGCAGCAGATCGCCGCCATGACCGGCAGGCAAGACCTGGCCCTGTTCGACCTGGGCAGCAGCGCGGGCCTGAATCTGGGCGTGGACGCATATCACTACCGTTATCTGAAAGACGCGGCCGGCTTCAGCCTGGGCGCAGCGCCTGAGCCGCTGCGGCCGTCGATCGATTGCCGCCTGCTTGGCGAGTTAGCCTTGCCCGCCGCCAGTCACTGGCGTTTGAGCCACAGGATCGGTGCCGACCCTGCACCGATCGATGTCAATGACGCTGCAGCCACGCGCTGGCTCGCGGCCTGCTTGTGGCCGCATGACCTGGTGCGAGCGCAGCGCCTGCAACAGGCGCTGGCGCAGGCTAGGCAAAGCCAGCATGAACTGCGCCGAGCGGATGACTGCCTGGCGCTGCTGGAGGAATGGCTGAAGGAGCTGCCGGCGCAGACGCAGCCGGTGCTGTTCAATAGCTGGGTGCTGGCCTACTTCGAGCCCGCCGCGCTGGCTGACTTTCAACTGCGGGTGGCGCGCTTGCAGCGCGACCATGGGCTGATCTGGCTCAGCGCCGAAGCACCGGGCTTACGCCCCAGCGGCCTCGCCTTGCCGGATCTGGCCGCCGGCGCCACGGCCTCAACCTTGTGGTCCTTGCAATGGGCGGACAGCGACGAAACCAGGCAAGTTGCCTTGGCCTGGTCGCATCCGCATGGGGCTTGGCTGCAGTGGCTGGGCATCCAGCCAGCCAATGCAACCAACTAAGCCATTACTTGCTGAGCATCGCGATGACTTTATCGCCGGCCTTTGCATCCTTTGGCTGCGTGAAGCTCAGCTCGAATGCATAGAGCTGATTAGCGCCGCTCTTGTCGGCACAGGCCAACTGGCGCACCGCCTGGCGAATCGGATTACGGTACTCGCTCGGGCCGCCGGTGGCGGCGACAGAACTGACCTGATCACCTTGCACGCGGAACTGCACCTTCACCACGCCGGTTGTTTGATAACGATCAAAAGCATTGGTCAGCATGCTCTTCATTTCCTGCGTGATACCAGGGCAGGCGGCCTGGACATCAAAGCGGGCAATATCGGCGGCCTTTTGGCCGGCGACTTCAACGCGCTGCATCTCGACCGGTGCATTCACTGCGGCCATGGCGGTGCCGAAAGTCATGGAAATTGCCAGCAAACATGCGGCCTTGAGGGATGACGTGCGGTTCATGAGTTACTCCTTGTATTCATCGGGGCTAGACGCGACCGCTTCCGCTTTGTTTTTGAGTGAAGCAGTTGCTGATCTGGGTTCAGAATAGTTGCCAAGGAGAGCGCTTCCAAGCGCCAAACGACGAGACTCGGGTTTAACGGGATAGACAGCCGAATTCGGCGACGAACTGCGGCCCGCCGGCGGGCTGAAAAGCCCGCTCGGAGGGTGAGAATTTGTCTACCAGCGTGAGACGTAGGGAGTTGGGGCCGCGTTGGGCACGGCCAGCAACATGCCGCCGGGGGTCGTCACCACATCAAGCAGGGCGGCCGTCTCGGCATCGGCGTTGCCGCTGTAGTCGCTGGGTCGGTACTTCATCTGAAAGGTGGCGATCACGCTCTTGGTCTGCGTGTCCATCTCGCCGTTGCGGGGGACCTGATAGCCGACGCGTGCCAGCTTGTCCTGGAACCAGGCGGCATCCGGCGGCAGCGCCTCATACAGGGGCAACTTGGCCGTGACCTGTGCGGGGGCGGGCCAGGGAATGATGCCGGCCTCGGCAAGACGCCGCCAGGGGAACAGCGGGCCCGGGTCCTGCTTGCGGCCGGGCGCGATATCGGCATGCCCGATGATGCGGTCGGGCCGGATTTGGTGGCGAGCAACAATGTCTTTGATCAGCAGAATCAACTCCTGCACCTGTGCTTCGGGGTAAGGCGCATAGACGCGGCCCAACGGGCCATCGGTATAGCCGGCGTTGACGATCTCGATGCCTATCGAGGCGGCGTTCAGATTCTGATTGCCGGCCCAGAAGCTCTGGCCCGCATGCCAGGAGCGGCGGTTCTCATCGACCAGCTGGTAACTGATGGCCGGCTCATCGCGCAGCAGGTAATGGGCGCTGACCTGACCACCGGTGCTCAGGACCTTCAGCGATTTCTCCCAGTCCAGCGCGGTGTAATGCAAGATCAGGAACAGCGCCCGGCTGTCTTGGGCGACGGAGCTGTAGCTGCGGTCGATCTTGGGGCCGCTGGGCAGGGTGGAACAGGCGCTGAGCAAGGCAGCGCTGGCCGCGCCGATTAGGATTTTGGAGATTTTCTGCATGATTGTCTGTGGGCTTCCAGGTAGCCCGCGATTGTCACAGGCGCAGCCCCAATCTTGGCCCTTCCTGGCCTATCCGGTTCAGCGCCGAGACCACCAGCCCGCTCAAGCCGGCCGCCGGCACCCTCAGCAACTCGCCGCACAAGCGCAATTCCCAGCGCTCGCCATAAAGCAGCCAGACCGAGTGACGCCGATCCGGCGCGAAGCTCAGCTCGAACAGCGGCTCGGCGCCGACAAAGACCGGCTTCAGCTGCGGCACGGCGGCGGCGGGCGCTTCCCTTTCGACCAGCCAAGGCGTTGCCGGCACCAAGGCGGCCTCGGCGTAAGGCCCGGCCATCAACGCGTCCGCGAGGCCGCGGCGGTTTTGCAGTAGGGCCACCATGCTGAAATGCGCATGGCCGCTGCCCGGCCGACGCTGCCGCACGAGTTCGATCTGCTGCAGGATTTCGTCCAGCGGCCAACTGTCCGGCTTGTCGGTGAGCTTGCTGGTAAACAGGCCCGGCCAAATATGCCGGCCCTGCAGATTCTGGCCATGCCAATAGTCCAGCAAGACGCCGAAGGCCTGCGGTTTTTGCGCGATCGGCCAGTACAGCTGCGGCGCCAGATAGTCCAGCCAGCCCTCGTTCAGCCAGCGCTCCACATCGGCATAGAGCTTGTCATATTGGCTGAAGCCGGCAATGCCTGCCGGGCGCAGCGCCGGTTTGGGCAGGCCGAAGGGGCTGATGCCAAAGCGCACCCAGGGCCTTGTCCGCTTCACCAGTTCGGCAATGCGCTGCACCAGCCGATCGACATTTTGGCGACGCCAGTCGGCGCGCTCCAGCGCCCCTCCGGCTTGGCTGTAGCGCCGCCAAGCCGGCTCGTCGGGGAAGTCGATCTCCTGCTTGCTGACGCCATCTTGCAGCGGATAGGGATAAAAGTAATCGTCGATATGAACGGCATCGACGTCATAGCGCCGCAAGACATCGGCAATCACCGCCAGCGCATGCTCGGCGGCGGCGGGCTCGCCGGGGTCTATCCACTGCTGATCGCCATATGGCTTGACCCAAGTCGGCTGGCTGCGGCTCAGGTGCTGAGGAGCGGCCTCCGATTTCGCTCCGCTCTGACGGGCCCGAAACGGGTTGAACCAGACATGCAGCTCGATGCCGCGCCGGTGTGCCTCGCTGACCCATAGCGCGAGCGGGTCATAAAACGGCTCCGGCGCCTGCCCCTGCGTGCCGCTCAGATACTCGCTCCAGGGCTCCAGCGCGGACGGATAGATCGCGTCCGCACTGCTGCGCACCTGCAGGATGAGGGCGTTGAGCTTCAGCGCGCTGGCACGGTCCAGCAAGGCCAGCACTTCGGCCTGCTGCTCGGCGCTGCTCAGGCCCTTGCGGCTCGGCCAGTCGATATTGGCGACCGTTGCGACCCAGGCGGCACGGAACTCGCGCGGCGCGGCGGGTGCGAGGCTTGCCAGTTCCGGCGCCGGTATAAATTTAAGGCCGGCCTGCGGGCTGACTATGGGCAGGGGCTGGCAGGCGCTCAGCCCGGCACCGGCCAGCAAGAACGAGCGACGCGGCAAGCTCATTCGTCGGGCTCGGTTTTCTTGCCAAAGTCGGCCGGAATCTTGATCAACGCGGCCAAGCCAAAAGAAGGCAGCGTCGCCACCATCACCCAGGCGAAGAACATCGTGTAGCCGAGTTGCTGCTGCAACCAGCCGCTCCACATGCCGGGAATCATCATGCCCAGCGCCATGAAGCCGGTGCAAATCGCATAGTGAGCCGTCTTGTGTTCGCCATCGGCGACCAGAATCATGAACATCAGATAGGCGGTGAAGCCGAGGCCATAACCGAATTGTTCGACGGCCAAGGCCGCACTGATCAGAGCCAAGTCGCTGGGCCTGCCGAGCGCCATCAGCAGGAACATGATGTTGGGCACATGCATCAGCAAGATCAGCGGCCACAGCGCCCGCTTCAGGCCGATACGCGAGATCACCCAGCCACCCAAGAGACCGCCCAGCGTCAGCGCAATCAGCCCGACCGTGCCATAGGCGATGCCGACCTGTTTGGTCGAAAGCCCGAGGCCGCCGGCCGTGGCCGGGTCAAGCAAAAAGGGCGTGGCCAGCTTGAGCAGTTGCGCCTCGGGGAAGCGGTAGAGCAACAGGAAGCCGATGATGACAGCGATGCCGGGCTTGCGGAAGAACTCCGCGAAGACCTCGATAAAGTCGCGCCACAGCTCATTGCCGCCGCGCCTTGTCTGGGCGACCAAATCGCTGGCCGGGCGCGGCAACATCAAGTGGTGGTAGCTGCCGAGCAGCAGGAATATCCCCGCCAGCAAGAAGAACACCATCGTCCAGGCCTGCTGCATGCTTCCCGTGCGTTCCTGCAATTCGCCGGCCAGATACACCAGACCGCCTTGCCCCCCGATATTGGCCAGGCGATAGAAGGTCGAGCGCACCCCCACAAAAGCAGCTTGGCTGCGCTGCGGCAGCGCCAACATATAAAAGCCATCGGCGGCAATGTCATGCGAGGCCGAAGCAAAGGCCATCAACCAGAACATCGCCAGCGTCATCTGAAAACTGCGCGGCCCCGGAATGCTCAAGGCCACCAGCGCCAGCGTCGCGCCGATGAGGAATTGCAACGCGACGATCCAGCCCCGCTTGGCGCCCAGGAGTTCGATCAAGGGCGACCATAGCGGCTTGATCACCCAAGGCAGATAGAGCCAGCTGGTGTAGAGCGCAATCTCGGTATTGGACAGGCCCAGGTTCTTGTACATGATGACCGACAGCGTCATCACCACCACATAGGGCAGGCCCTGGCCGAAATAGAGCGAGGGGATCCAGGCCCAGGGCCGACGGTCGGAAGAAGTTTTACGTTGGTCGGGCATGTTCTATGTGGGCGGGGCTGGCTGGGCTGCACTTTAGCCTGCGGCGGCAATTTCAAAATATTTGCTGCGCGTTGTAAGGAAGTGGCGCAGCATCACGACCCAGATGGGTACGCAACAAGGCTTCTATGCCCAGCGTGCTTTTCTAAGTCAACTTGAACATCACCATACTGGAGATTCACATGCAAGCATCTATCAAGACTGGCCTGAGCATCGCGGCCGCCGCGGCTGCACTGTTCGCCACCGCCGGTTTCGCGACCGTCGCCCAAGCTGCCGATGAGGGCATGGTCAAGTGTTCCGGCATCAACAGCTGCAAGGGCACCTCCGACTGCAAGACCGCCAAGAGCGAATGCAAAGGCCACAACAGCTGCAAGGGCCAAGGCTGGAACAGCAAGAAGTCGGCCGAGGAGTGCACCAAGGCCGGCGGCAAGGTTGCCGGCTAAAAGTGCGGCATGGGCGGGCGGTACTTGCTGCTCGACCCTTTGCGATTTGGAGCATTCAATGCCACACAGCCCCCTGCAGGGTTTCGGCCTCGGACTCAGGACCGAACACTATGCCGACTTTGCCAACCCCGATGCGCCGCTGCCGGCCGCGCTGAAGCCCGACTGGCTGGAGATCATCTCCGAGAATTACATGGTGCCCGGCGGCAAGCCCTTGCACCATCTGGACCGTATCCGGCGCGACTACCCGATGGTGATGCATGGCGTGTCGATGTCGATTGGCAGCTCCGACCCCCTGAACCTCGATTACTTGCGTGAGCTGAAAGCGCTGGCCTTTCGTGTCGAGCCGGCCTGGATTTCGGACCACCTGTGCTGGACCGGTGTTGACCACCGCAATCTGCACGATCTGCTGCCCATGCCCTATACCGAGGCAGCGCTGCAACACCTGACCCCCCGCATCGCCCAAGTGCAAGAGCTGCTGCAGCGGCCGCTGGTATTGGAGAACGTGTCCAGCTATGTGCGCTTCGCCACCGACGAAATGAGCGAGGCCGAGTTTGTGGCCGAGTTGCTGCGGCGCAGCGGGGCCAAGCTGCTGCTGGATGTCAATAACGTCTATGTCTCCAGCCGCAATCATGGTTTTGATGCGCGCTCCTATATCGATCTGATGCCGGCCAGCCAAGTGGTGCAAATCCATTTGGCCGGCCATGAGGACCGTGGCGACATCGTCATCGATACCCACGACCACCCGATCTGCGATGCGGTCTGGCAACTCTATGGCTACACGCTGCGGCGCATTGGCGAGCGGCCGACGATGATTGAACGCGATGACGCGATTCCGCCGCTGGCCGATCTGTTGCTGGAGCTGGATCAGGCGCGGCGGCTCGCGCAGACCATCGGACGCGACCAGCAAGGTGCAACAAGCGCCCTGGCCGCATGAGCGCGGTGCTGAGGTCGCAGCAACAAGGCTTGCAGGCGGCGGTCTGCGAGGGCTCGGCGGCGGAGCATTTATTACAAGAACCGAACGTAGGCCTGACGGTCTATCGGGAGGCCTTTCGCGCCCGCTTATTGGCGGCGCTGCGCGATAACTTCACCGTCCTGCAACGCGCGCTCGGTGACGAAAGCTTTGACGCCTTGGGCCTGGCCTATATTCAAGCGCGGCCGTCGCGCCAGCCTTCGATACGCTGGTTTGGCGAGAGCTTGGCCGACTTCATGGCGGATGAGTTTGCCGCCGAGCTGACGCATCCCTGCATGGTCGACTTTGCCCGCATGGACTGGGCCTTGCGCGCGGCCTTCGATAGTGCCGATGCAGCTCTTTTGAGCTTCGCGCAGCTGGCGGCGCTTGCGCCCGAGGAATGGCCTGCGCTGGTATTCGAGCTCCACCCCAGCGTGCGATTGCTGGCGATGAACTGGGCGATCGAGCCGGCATGGAGCGCCCTGCGCGCCCATGACCCGGACTCAGCGGAACCCGCACCCGAGCTGCGCGAGCCGGCCGCCCTGGATCATCATCTGCTGGTCTGGCGCGAAGGGCTGGAGACCTATTGGCGCTCGCTTGAGCCGCTGGAAGCGCAGTTGCTGCAGGCGCTGGCGGCCGGTCAAGACTTTGAGGCGATTTGCCAGCAGGCAGCGCTGACGGTCGGCACTGACCTTGCCGCCGCTGCGGTCGTGCAGGCGCTGCAAGGCTGGCTGGCGCGTGGCCTGTTGAGCCGCCTTCAGAGCCGGGCGTCGTAACTTGCCGTTTGTTTGACACGGCGCTCGGCCACGATGCTGCTGTGGCGGTTCAGCGTCGAGGCAACGGTGCCGGTCTGGCTCAGCATCCATTGAAACGTCAGCTCGCAAGTCTGCACCAATGAGGCGTTAGGGCTGTTGGGATTGAAATTGACGCTGGCGTGATTCAAAGCCATATCCAAGTCCAAGGTGCTGATGCGGTAGCCATTGCCTTCGGGCGAACTTCTGAGCGGCTCGTTTTTGCTATCGAAGCTGCTGCCGTCGACGCGCTTGCAGACCATGCTGACGCTGACCCCCATCTGGTTCGTATAGGGCTGACTCATCTGTACCAGGAATTTTCCGCTTGAGCGGCTGATCAGCGGTGTGCCGAGGGGCGCCACCACGCTGAAGGTCTTGGGCATGGTGACGGTGCTGCCGTGCAGCTCGCTGCCGCGCACAAAGTTGGCGGTCACTATCGGCTGCTCGCTGGCATCGGCCAAGAACACGCTGTAGTTCGTCCGTTTGCCGTCTTCGTCCACGAGATCACGGCGCTGATTGCCAACACTGGCCGACATATGGTCGTTGCCACTGGGATGCACAACGGTGATCAGGTTGGCGGTGTAGCCGAGTCGACCTTCGACCTTGACCTGACCGTTGTCCTGCGTGATCGTGAACTTCGGGCTGATCTCGTCAACGTTCAGCGTCGCGGAATCTTTGCAATTGGTGACGGCGCAGGTCAGGTCATCGACGATGGCGTCAACGATGCTGCCCCCGCAGGCAGTCAACAACAAAGTGCTGAGCAAAGCGGCCGTGCTGACCGCGCCGTAGAGCTTGGTGGAGCCCGAGCTGTCTGCGCCTTGTGAGCGCGATGCGAAACGAACATTCATGTTGTGTCTCCCTTGACGATTAGGTCTCGGCACCGAGGCATGATTGCCTCTTTATTTGCCGCGGCCAGATTTGGCCAGAACTTCGCCGAGACTTCAAACCCCAAAAAGGAGGTATCGGATAGGGCCCCTTCGAGGCGCAGGAAACGCCACTTGTTCTCAATTTCTTAGACAAACTGCGCCGGCCTAAGGGTCAGCCCGTGACAAACGTCACGGTTTTTGCGGCATCATGGCGCGCCGCTGGGCCTATACAAAACAGGGCCCGGCAATCTTCAACATCTTTAGGGGGAACAATATGAAAGCTTACGGCGCAGAGTTTCTGGGTACGTTCTGGTTGGTGTTCGGGGGTTGCGGCAGTGCCGTTTTGGCGGCTGCGTTTCCGGAGTTGGGCATCGGCTTCGTTGGCGTGTCGCTCGCCTTCGGCCTGACCGTGTTGACGATGGCCTACGCCGTCGGCCATATTTCCGGCGGGCATTTCAACCCAGCCGTGTCGATTGGCCTGTTCGTAGGCGGGCGCTTCCCTGCCGGCAAGCTGCTGCCTTACATCGTCTCGCAAGTGCTGGGCGGCCTGGCGGCCGGCGGCGTGCTCTACCTGATCGCCAGCGGCAAGGCAGGTTTTGATCTGGCCGGCGGCTTCGCATCGAACGGTTTTGGCGAGCACTCGCCGGGCAAATTCAATATGCAAGCCGCGCTGCTCGCTGAAGTCGTGTTGACCGCCTTCTTCCTGATCATCATTCTGGGCGCCACCGACAAGCGCGCGCCGGCCGGTTTCGCCCCTATCGCCATCGGCCTAGGCCTGACCCTGATTCACCTGATCAGCATCCCTGTCACCAACACCTCGGTCAATCCGGCTCGCAGCACGGCCGTCGCCTTGTATGTCGGTGGCTGGGCGGTTGAGCAACTGTGGTTGTTCTGGGTCGCCCCGATTGCCGGTGCGGTGCTGGGCGCCCTTGCCTACAAATTCGTCGGCAGCGACAACAAGCGCTGATCCCTGCTGGATCTTGCGAGACGGACAAGCCGGCCTAGCGCCGGCTTTTTTGCGTTTAGCCGCTGACAGCAGGTGTTAGATTGGACGATCTGACGGCGGCCGACCTTGGCGCCTCCGTGTATTGGAGCTAGAAAACCATGCCGTTTGACCTGCCTGAATTATTGGGCCCTTATTTACTGCCGCTATTGATTGCGGTTCCCTTGGCCATTGTGGTCTTCATCATCAGCAGCCGCCGCGGGGATGACGGCCCAGCCACCGGTACAGCTGAACCGCCAACGCCAGTCGCACCAGCTCTGCCACCCGAGCCCGCCGCACTGCTCTTGGTCGACGATTCGGCCGTGGCGCGCGCCAAGCTGGGCAAGTTATTCCAGGGTGCGGGCTATCGCGTAACGCTGGCCAAAGACGGTGTCGAGGCACTTGATCGGCTGGCCGAGCAGCCCTTTGCGGTCTTGATCACCGATCTGGAGATGCCCAATAAAGACGGCTTCGAGCTGATCGCTGCCGTGCAAGGCAATCTGGACACCGAGGACATGCCCATCATTGCCATCACCGGCCATGACGAAATGCAGGCCCGAGTGCACCAGGTGCAAGGCCTGTACGGCATCTTCAAGAAACCCTGGAACGACCGCGAGTTGCTCAAGCGGGTGGAAACACTGACCAGTTTGCGGCCCGCTGCGCGCAAGGCCTGAGCAACCGGCTCGCCTGAGCCCACCAACTCAAGGGCATATGGGCGAAAAGGTTACGCCCCCGCGTCGGTGCCTTGCCTGGGTAAACCGCCTGTCTGTTTCGCGCCAGCCGCCGATAATCCGCCCACTTTGATTGCCAAGGGGCGCAGACCCGCGCCGACCAAGAATGAGACTCCCCAATCTGCTGGGCACCCGGAACGGCCGCTTGTCGGCCTTTTTCTTTTTGTACATGACCGAGGGCATACCGCTGGGTTTCGCCGCTACAGCCGTGGCGACTCAGCTGCGCCGCATGGGCGTGGGCCCGGCCGAGATCGGTGCCTTTGTGGCGGCCTTCTACCTGCCCTGGGCCTTCAAATGGGCGTTCGGCCCGCTGGTCGATGTGTTCCGCTCCGAGCGGTTTGGCCATCGGCGCGCCTGGATCTTCGGCACCCAAGTGATGATGGCGGCCACCTTGGCGGTGCTGATCTTTCTCAAGTTGCCCGATCAATTGGCATTGTTCACCGCGATCCTGCTCTTGCACAACACCTTTGCCGCGATGCAAGACGTAGCGATCGACTCCTTGGCCTGCAATGTGTTGCAAGAAGATGAGCGCGGCCTGGCCAATGGCCTGATGTTTGCGGGTGCCTCGGTTGGCCAGGCGGTCGGCGGCAGCGGCGTGCTGTTCTTGATGGCCTATATCGGCTTCCAGTCCAGCTTCATTTTTGTTGCCCTGTGTATTTTGGCCGTTACGGGCCTGGTGGTGCTGCCGATGAAGGAAGCATTGGTTCAAGCGACGGCGGAAACCGCCAACAAGGCCGCCTCGGGTCTGCGCCACGCCGCTGGCGAGATGCGCGACTTTGCGATGGCGGCTTTCCGATCTTTTTTGGGCACGCGCGGGGCCTTTGCCGGCGTGTTTTTTGCGCTGCTGCCGGCCGGCGCGATGTCCTTGAGCCTCGCCTTGCAGTCGAATCTGTCGGTCGAGCTGGGCCTGAACGATGACCAGGTCGCCTGGCTGCAGCTGTTCTCCACGATCGCAAGCGCCGCTGCCATGGTGATAGGCGGCATGCTGTCCGACCGCCTGGGGCGCCGCCGGGTATTGAGCGTGAGTATTGTCTTGATGAGCCTGCCGGTGCTGTATCTGATGATGGTCTTGGAGCAGCATGGCTATGTGATGCCGCGCGAGCCTGGCAGCGCAATCGAGGTGCCGGCGGCGCTGGTGACGGCGCTGTGGGTGTCAACCATCGCCTTCAATATCTTCCTGGGTCTGATGTATGGGGTGCGCTCGGCGCTGTTCATGGATGTGACCAACCCCAAGGTGGCCGCCACGCAGTTCACCGCCTATATGGCACTGATGAATCTGGCGATTGCCTACACCGCCACTTGGCAGGGTCTGGCCATCGAGGCTTGGGGTTATCCGTTGACCTTGGCGGTTGACGCGGTTTTTGGTCTCGCCTGCCTGGCCTTGCTGCCCTTGATGAAAAAGCCCGCTTCCGAGCGCGAGCAAATAGGCGACGCCCATGCCGGCATGCGGGCCCGCCGCAGCGCCTTCGGGCTGGGCCTGCTGTGTCTGGCCTGGTTGCCTTATTGGGCATTCCGGGCCGACACCGGCGCAGCCCAGGCGATCTTCAATACCTTCTTCACGTTGGTGTTTGTGGTCGCGGCCTTGTTCATGCTGGCCGGGCGCGAGGTACTAGGGGCAGCAGCGGGTGCAACGCTGCGTCGTGCCAGCATCTGGCTCGCCCCCTTGCTGCTGGCGCTGTACTTACGCAAATACCTTGAGGAATTGGCCGCTTGGAGCTCGCCGCTGCTGAGCAAGCCGGTGTTCATGAATCTGGCCGAGGGTTTGATTTACACCGTGCCCTTGCTGGCAGGTGTGCTGTTGATCCTGTTAGCGCGATGCAACTGGGCAACACTGGCGCCGGTACAGCCGCAGTGAGTTAGCACACACCTAAATTCAGCCGCCCAAAGCCGCGCTCGGCGGCTTACTATTGAACTGTTGGCGCATCGAAGGAGACAGTCATGCTTGCACCGATTCCAGGGCTTGAACTGTTCGAGTCGGACGCCGCGCTGCGCCTGCGCTGCCAAGCCGTGGCCGGCCGACCGGCTCTTGATGCGGCCAGCCTGCTGGCCCTGATCGCCGAGGTCGGTGCCGGCAACTGGCGGCTTGACGACGCGACCTTGGCGCTCGCCCTGACGCGCTGCAATACCGAGCCCGAGCCGGTCGAGATGCAGCTGGCGCTTCGCAGCCCCGCCAAGATCCTGGTCGAGATCGCTGCCGATGAGATGAGCGCCAGCGTCACGCTGGAACCGAGCGACAGCGGCCTGCCAATACAACTCGATGCGTTGATGAGCGAGTTGGCCTCGGCCGGCGTCACGCATGGCATTGATGAAAGCGCTCTGGCCGAAGCTTGCCGGGCGACCTCTGCGCAACAGCTGGTTGCCGCCGTCGGGCGCGCGCCCGTGCGCGGCGCCGACGCCAGCTTCGAGCTTTTGATTGAAGACCATAGGGAGCGCGCGCCCAAGGTCAACGCACAAGGCATGGTCGACTTCCGTGAGCATGGCGAGGTCCCGGTCGTCTCGCCCGGCCAGCTCTTGATGCGCCGCACGCCTGCCAGCGCCGGCGAGGCCGGCGTCAACGTACGCGGCCAAGCCTTGCCGGCAGAGCCCGGCCTCGACGAGCCCTTCACCATGCCGCTACTTGGCGCGGCGCTGGACCCCAGCGACGCCAACCTCTTGCGAGCCACCGCCAAGGGTCAACCGGTGCGACTGGGCAATGCGGTCAGCGTGGAACAACTATTCCAGGTCAGCGGCGTCAATATGGCTTCGGGCAATGTCAACTTCGACGGCACGGTGCAGATTGATGGCGATGTGGTGGCCGGCATGAAGGTCACGGCCACCGGCGACATCCTGGTGCAAGGCACCGTCGAGGGCGGGATTCTTGAGGCCGGCGGCGATATTCGCATCCAAGGCGGCGCGATCGCACGCGCCAGCCTCCAGGCCGGAGCCTCGGTCGAGGTCAGGTTTGTCGAGAATTCAACCGTGCACGCGGCCCTGGCGATCGTGATTGATGACAGCGCGCTGCATAGCGAATTGCAGGCCGGCGCGCAGATTTCGGTGGGTGAAAAATCTCGCCAGCGCGGCCGCTTGGCCGGCGGGTCGGCGCGGGCAAAAATGCGCATCAAGGTGCCGACGCTGGGCGCCAGCGCGGGCGGGCGCACCCGGCTCCAGGTGGGTCTCGATCCCGAGCTGGAGGACAAGCTTGCCGACTTGGTTCAACTGGCGGCCAAGCAAAAAGCCGAGGCCGAAAAGTTCGAACTGCTGGTGCAGTTCTTGAGCAAGAACGGCGACCCCAAGGGCATGTTGGCAAAGGCTAGGCCGGCTTGGCAAGAAGCGCTGCGGGTCTGGGCCATGAGCTTGCAAGAAAAAGACGCCGTCGAGCACCAGTTGGCGGATGTCAAAGAAGCCCGCATCGACGTCAGCGTTGGCGTTGAGGGCGACGTGGACCTGGTGATCGGGCGCAAGCTGTGCCACCTCAAGCACAAATACGTGACCGGCTCGTTTTCAATGCAAGACACCGTCAGCATGATCTATACCGACGCCAACGGGGGCGTGCACCCGCTGGCTTGAGCCAGCCACTGCGCTAGCTGCAGACATAACCTAATACGCAAGGTGGGCGGACTGTGCTGCAATGGCTGATTGGGTCAGCTCTGTCTTAAGCCGCCGATGAAACGCACCACCAAATTTTTTGTATTCCTGCTGCTGCTCTTGGCAGCCATCGCCGCTGCACTGAGCTGGCATGTCCACAGCAAGCAGCCGCAGCGTTCGGGCGAGCTGATTCTGGCCGGACTGCAAGCCGCCGTCACCGTGCGTTATGACGAATTTGGCGTGCCCCATATCGAGGCTCAGAACGAGGTCGATATGTACCTTGCGCTCGGCTATGTCCATGCCCAGGACCGCTTGTTCCAGATGGAAATGCTGCGGCGACTCTCACGCGGCGAGCTGGCCGCCATCTTCGGCCCCAAGCTGGTCGAGACCGATCGGCTGTTTCGCACCTTGGGCATTCGCGCCCATGCCGACGCCTATGCGGCACGTGAGTTCGCGCAGATCGACACGCCGGCCAAGCGCGCGCTGATGGCCTATCTGGACGGCGTCAACCAGTTCCAGGACAGCCGGCCGGCGCCGCTTGAGTTCGATATCATCGGCATCAAAAAACGCCCGTTCACGCCGGCCGACACCGTCAGCATTGGCGGTTACCTCGCCTACAGCTTCGCGGCAGCCTTTCGCACCGAGCCGGTGCTGACGCAGATCCGCGACCAGCTCGGGTCCGACTATCTGAAGATTTTCGATCTGGCGTGGCGACCCGATGGCGTCTTGCGCCAACAGCTGCGCCCCGGCGACTGGCAAGACCTGGGCCGCTTGGCCCGGCTCAGCCAAGACGCCTTGGAAGCCGCCGGCCAGCCACTGTTCGAGGGCAGCAATGCCTGGGCGGTGGCAGGGGCACGCACCGTGAGCGGAAAGCCCTTGCTGGCGGGCGACCCGCATATCCAATTCGCCACCCCGGCAGTCTGGTACGAGGCGCATCTCAAATGCCCCGGCTTCGAGCTTTACGGTCACCACCAGGCGCTCAACCCATTGGCTCTGCTGGGGCATAACGATAAATTTGCCTGGAGCCTGACCATGTTCCAGAACGATGATGTGGACCTGGTGGCCGAAAAGCTCAACCCGGCCAATCCGAATGAGGTCTGGCATCAAGGCCAATGGCAGGCGCTGCAATCGCGCGAGGAACTGCTCGAGGTCAAGGGCGCCGCGCCGGTCAAGCTGCTGCTGCGCCGCTCCAAGCACGGCCCCATCATCAATGACGCCTTGGCCGGCGCGGTCGGGGAAACTCCGGTCGCGCTCTGGTGGGCTTTTCTGGAAACCGAGAACCCGGTGCTGGAGGGCTTTTACGCGCTGAACCGTGCCGATAGCCTGGCCAAGGGGCGGGCAGCCGCCGCGCAAATCCATGCGCCGGGCCTGAACTTGGTGTGGGCCAATGCCGCCGGCGATATCGCCTGGTGGGCCGCCGCCAAGCTCCCCGTCCGCCCGGCCGGCGTGAACCCCAGCTTCATTCTGGACGGCGCGAGCAGCGAGGCCGACAAGCTCGGATTCTTGCCCTTTGCCCAGAACCCGCAGGAAGAAAACCCGGCGCGCGGCTATGTCATCTCGGCCAATCATCAACCGGCCGGCGCCCTGCAAGTGCCCGGTTACTACAACCTCTGGGACCGCGCCGAACGGCTCGATTCGCTCTTGCGTGACCCTTCCATCAAATGGGCGGCCGGCAACAGCAAGGCCTTGCAGCTCGATGTGCAGACCGGTTATAGCCAGCGCGTGCTGAAGCCGCTCATACCGCTCTTGCGACAAGTGCCGGAACAGGGCTTGGTCGAGGAGATGGCCGCCTGGGACGGCGCCTACAAGACCGAGCTGCGCGCGCCGGTCTTGTTTCAGCAGTTCCTGTTCGAGCTGGCGCGGCTGGCCCTGCAAGATGAGCTGGGCGAAACAGTCTTCAACAATCTGCGCCTGACCCGCGCGCTCGACCATGCACTGCCACGTCTGATGGCCGATCCAACATCGCCCTGGTGGGACAAGCGCGACACCAAAGCGGTGGAGACGCAGGCCGAGATCGTCGCCGAGGCCTGGGGCCTGAGCCTGGCTCACCTGCGCCAGACCTTCGGAGCCGATGCCAAGAGCTGGACCTGGGGTCGCGCCCATACCGTCACCCATGGCCACCCGCTGGGCCTGCAAAAGCCACTCGACCGGGTCTTCAATGTCGGCCCCTTCGCGGCGCCGGGCAGCCACGAGACCCCCAACAATATGGCCGCCCGGATCGGCCCGGCGCCCTGGGCCGTGGTTTACGGTCCGTCGACGCGACGCATTATTGATCTGGCCAGGCCGGCCGAATCGCTGGGCATCAACCCGGTCGGACAGAGCGGCGTTTGGGGCGACCGCCACTATGCCGACCAAGCGCAGATGCACGCACTTGGCCAATACCGAAACCAGCATTTGGCCGAGGCGGATGTGGCAACGCACACGCGCAGCAAGCTGAGCTTGCTGCCGCTGCGCTGAGGCGCTGTCCGAGCAGATCAAGGGCTTCGAGGACGAGCGGGGTGTTTTGCTCTTTGAGCGCGCGCCGACCGGCCGGCTGCTCACCAGTGAAGGGCGGCGCCTGCTGCCAATGACCTCCGAGGCAAGGATGCCACGCAGGAAAGCAGCTTCGGGCTGCCGCAACTCATCAAACCGGCCGGGCTGTATGTGATGGCCGGCAGCCTGTTCCTGGGCGGCATACTGGTGCTGCTGACAACGCGCGGGCAGCAGGCACCCGCCAGCCGGCCACGCGCCTAAGCTTTTTTGGAGATTTCATGACATTGCCCCCTCCGATCGATCACCGGCCCCTGCTGCGCAGCCTGTTCGATGCAGCGATTGCCGCCGCTCAGCCCGCGCTGTGCCTGCCTCGCCATCTGCCGGCACGCCCGCCGGGGCGTACGCTCGTGATCGGAGCGGGCAAGGCCTCGGCGGCCATGGCCCGGTCGCTGGAAGAGCATTGGGAGGGCCCGCTCGAAGGTTTGGTTATCACCCGCTACGGTTATGCAGTGCCATGCCGGCATATCGAGATCGTTGAAGCCGCCCACCCGATTCCGGACGCGGCGGGTTTGCAGGCCAGCGCGCGCATACAAGGCTTGGTCACCGGGCTGAGCGCCGATGATCTGGTGATCGCTCTGATCTCCGGCGGCGGCTCCGCGCTGCTGGTTGCGCCGGGTGATGGCCTCAGCCTCGCGGACAAGCAGGCAGTCAACAGGGCCTTGCTGGACTGCGGCGCCAGCATTGCCGAGATGAACTGCGTGCGCCGCCATCTCTCCAAGGTCAAGGGCGGACGGCTGGCCGCCGCCTGCCACCCGGCTCATGTACTGAGCCTGCTGATCTCCGATGTGCCGGGCGACTCGCCGATCGACATCGCATCCGGCCCCACGGTGGCCGACCCGAGCGCCTGCGCCGACGCGTTGGCCATCATCGATCGCTATCGCATTCCGGTCCCCTCCGCCGTGCGTGCACTGCTCGAAAGCGGCCAGGGCGAGAGCGTCAAGCCCGGCGATCCCCGCCTGGATGCTTGCGAAACCCGCATCATCACGGCGCCGCAATCGGCCCTGGAAGCCGCCGCTGCTGTGGCCCGTGCCGCCGGCTATACACCCCATATCCTGGGCGACAGCCTGGAGGGGGAAGCCCGCGAAGTCGGCAGGGCCTTGGCCGGCATCGCTCGACAAGTGCAGTTGCATGGTCAACCGTTTCAAACGCCCTGCGTGCTGCTGTCCGGCGGCGAAACCACGGTAACCGTCAAGGGTCAAGGTCGGGGCGGGCGCAATGTCGAATTCCTGCTGTCACTGGCGCTCGCGCTCGACGGTCTTCCCGGCGTGCATGCGATTGCCGGTGATACCGACGGCGTCGACGGTGCCGAAGAAATTGCCGGAGCGACGCTGGCGCCCGACACCCTGGCACGCGCCTGGGCGCAAGGCGTCCACCCGCGCCAAAGCCTGGACAACAACGACGGCCATGGCTTCTTCCAGGCTCTGGGCGACTCGGTCGTGACCGGCCCAACGCTGACCAACGTCAACGACTTCCGAGCCATCTTGATCGATGGTCCCGACTCCTTCTCAAGGTCTTGAGTGCAATATGTCCGCCACGCCCGACCTGATTAAACAGCCATTTGCCAGCGCATCAATCGCCGCCGCGCTCAGCGCCAGCACCACGTTGCTGTCGGTTTCGATCAATTCAACAATCGCCTCCCGCGGCCCGCTGCGCCAAGCGGGGCTTGCATAAAATGCCGCTTGGCTAGCCTCCATCTCGGCCAGATCGGCAAAGGCCCGGATCAGGTAGTAGCTGCAGTCATCATGTTGCGAGGCGCCAAAAGCCACTACGTCCATGCCCCAGGCCTGCATCAAGGGCAAGCTCTGCTGGATGATCAGTTGATGAAAGTGCTCGCGGCTGCCGGCCCGAAGCCGGTAGCTTCGGATTTCGATCACAGGCAAGGTTCGAGCCCCGGCGCCGCGTCAAGGCGGCTGAAGTCCATGACCCAGTTCGACTCCCAGCTCAAGCCACCATCGACAGAGAACGCTTGCTCCCAGCGCGGTTGACCCAACTCGGAGCGCGGCGTCCACAAGAAGCGCACGCGAATGGCCTGGCCGTTCAATGTGTCGTCGGCATAGAACAGGCCAATGCGTTCGCCGCTGGCGTCGCTGAAGCCACCGACCACAGGCACATCCAGCCGACCCGGATGGCGCCCGTCCAACCACCAGATCGACCAGAGTCCGCTGGCCGCATCGAAGCTGCGCAGGGTCACCGCCCGGTAGGCGCCCTCGGCCATGCAAAGCAGGTTGTCATCCAGATTGCCTTGGCCGCCCAGCACTTTTTGCGCCGCCGAGCTACCCTCAAAGGCCTCCCACTCTTGGCAGGCAAGCAAACGCTGCTTCAAGCGACGATGCTGCACCCGCCAATTGCCGATGAAAAAGTCAAAATCATTGGCGGCGCTTGGGCCGATATCTGCACTTCCAGGGGTGGGCATCTGTGACTCGCTTCATCAAGGTTGATCAAGCACGGAGTCTAGAAAGCCCAAGGCCTTTTTTTTACAACATTGATGCAAAGCTGGTTTGCAAATTTGCAAACCATGGTAGGCGGGGCAGCGCCGGCCCGGCGCGCCCATCAACTACGCGATTACTTGTAGATGCCCGTGCCAAGACAGAAGTCAGGCACATTCGGCACCCGCTCGACATAGGCCTGCTTGGGTTCGATCACCTTGGTCAAGGGGTTGGGCCATTTGTAGGCCGTCCAACCCTTGCCCTCTTTGGAGGAGAAACAGGTCTTCACCAGCTCTTGAATCAACATCACGCCGTCGGAATCCTTCATATCCAACGTGACCTTGCCGACGATTTTTGGGTTCTTGCCATGGATGGCTTGAAATCCCTTGGGGTCGACCGAGAATAAATAGAGGTCGCCTTTTTTGTTGATATCGCTCTTGGAATTGAACGGGCCGTCGAGCTTGTTGAATTCCGCGATGGACTTCTCCAAGCCATTGGCCTTGACATAGGCTTGCGCCGCACTGATCAGGGCCAAGGCCTCGTCGGCCGTGCTTCGTTCCTGCGCGCTGACCTGCGAAGCGCCACACAAGAGCAGCGCGGCTACAGGCAATAACTTGAATGCGGTCTTGGTCATCATCTTTCCTTTGCTAGCGGGGGGGGGACTGCTACCTACTTGAGGAAGTGGTAGCCGCAGAAGAACAGCATGTCTTCAAATTTCTCAACATAGCTCAATTTCGGCTCCATCGCCTTGCTCAAAGGGTTGAGAAACAAGTACTCGTCACTCCAGCCGGAATTTGCCTTCTCTACCGCCTTGAACATGCTGCGGATGATCATCACGCCATTGACGTCCTTCAGATCCATGATGTTGGCGCCGATCATTTTTTTCAAGGCACCGTGCGCGAGCACATTCGCCTTCGCGTCCATGACCACCACGAACAGCTCTCGGTCTCGGAATTGCCCCGATTGATCCGACACCTCCGCGAAGGTCTTGTCGCGGCCATTCGCCTTGTAGAAGGCAACTGCCTTCTTGACCATCGCCACCGCCTCTTCTTTGCTAGCTCTGGCCGGGGCCTGAGCCAGAGCCAAAGTACTGATGTTCGATAGCCCAAGGCCGAGGGCCGAGACCAGAACAGACCGGCGTAAAGAATTCATCGCAAAACCCCTTTTTAAAAGACGCGAACAAGAAAGCAGGAGAGTCACCGGCGAGGCAGCCCGCCCTCGCAAACTAGCTTTTTAGCGCGACCGATGGTCGGAGGCGAGTTGAAACACCCGCACGATCTCGGCCAACTTCCCGGCCTGATCTTTCAAGCTGATAGCCGCGGCTGCGGCCTCTTCCACCAAGGCGGCGTTCTGCTGCGTGCCATGGTCAAGGTTACCGACCGCAGAATTGATCTGCTCGATGCCGTCTTGCTGGTCATGCGACGCCTGCGAGATCTCGGCGATCATTTGCTTGACGGCGTTGACGCTATCAAGCACGCCTCGCATGGTTCGGCCGGTGTCATCAACAAGGCGGCTGCCTTGCTCCACCCGTTCAACCGAATCCGAAATCAGCGTCTTGATTTCTTTGGCCGCCGCTGCACTGCGTTGCGCCAAGGTGCGCACCTCACCCGCCACGACCGCAAAACCGCGACCCTGTTCACCGGCCCTGGCCGCCTCAACGGCCGCGTTCAGCGCCAAGATATTGGTCTGGAACGCTATGCCGTCAATCACCGAAATGATCTCGAACATGCGCTTGGAGGCTTGGTTGATCGCCCCCATCGTCTGTTCCAACTGCATCATCTTGCCGCTGCCTTCTTCACTGACCACCGCCGTTTGCTGGGCCAGACCGTCGGCCTTTACGGCGTTGCCGGCATTGCGGCGCACGGCTTCGGTCAGCACCGACATCGAAGCGGCCGTCTCCTCCAGCGTGGCGGCCTGCTGCTCGGTGCGCATGGACAAGTCTTGATTGCCCGAGGCAATCTCGTTCGAGGCGGTCGAGATGGAATCTATCGACTGCCTGACCTGCCCCACCAACTTGGCCAACTGAGAAGACATTTCACCAAAACTGCGCAGCACATCGGCGGCCTCGTCGCTACCTTGAACCGTGATCGACTCGGACAAATTGCCGGTCGACACATGCCCAGCGTAGGTGGCCGCGTCTCTCAGTGGCTTGGTGATGGACCGGGTCAGCTGCCGCGCAAACAAGATGCCGGCGACGATAAAGGCGACGAAAACGCCTGCCACCACCGCGCTACGCTGCACGATGGTGGCGGCGGTGTCGCTCATGCTTTGCTCGCGTTTTTCGGTCTGGCGTACGCCGAGTTTGGTGAATTCGGCAAGCCAGAGCTTTTGCAAGGGCGCAAGCTCGGTCAACAACATCTTCGCTGCCGCCTCCGGGTCAAAGGCTTTGGCCATACCCAGCGCCTGTTTGACCAGCGGTTCCGCCTTTTCACGAAATCGCCTTGCCTGCTCGACCGCAGATTTCTCCCCGTCATCCAGCGGCATCGCGGACAAGCGTGCCTCGGACTCACGGTAGCTCTTCATCTGGAGGTCAAAGAGCTCGCCATTCTTGTTCATCTCGGCGACATCAGCGGTCAGGCAAACGTTGCGAATCGCCGTGCCGGCCTCCAAGATGGCGATGTGCATCTCCTGCACCGCCATTGCCTTGCGGCTGGATTCATCTACCGCAGAGCCGATACGTGTCAGCGTCGACTGGGTCCCCAAATAACTGACCACAACCAAGATCGCCATCGCCAGAAAGACCAAGCCAAAGCCGAGGCCGAGCCGAGCACCAATTCGCAACTGATTCCAATTCATCGTAAGCGCCATTTCTCTAGAGGATAAGAGACACATCGAACAGCGATCGGTAACAAGGGTTCACAGCTTCTAGCGTTCACCCCGCAGCAAGCAGCTGATGGTTAGCGTAATGGGAATTACAAGCCTCAGCAACAAAATTTTTGGGGCTTTGAAAAGGCCCACACGCCATGCCACCCATTGCTTTCGACCAATTCCCTATTCTCTGGAGCGCAAATTTGAGCGCAAAACGACAAAGTTTGGGCGCTTGACGGCGACGGTGTGTCAGACAGCTTTCCGGGCTCGTCCGTTTGATCGATCGGGCCTGCGATGACAATCCACATATAGCAGCGACGGCATCGCGCCCATGATTGCATCTTCTCCATGCCTCAGGCCAGCGGTCCGGGGTTCAACTCGATCCAACTACCAGGGAACTCAATGAACTGGCGTAACACTTCCACCCGCTACGGCAATCTATCCATGGGCATGCATTGGTTGATGCTGGGACTGATTGCCGCTGTCTATGCATGTATTGAGTTACGTGGCTATTTCCCGCGCGGCAGCGGCCTGCGCCAGGGGATGAAAAATTGGCACTTCATGCTGGGCTTGAGCGTTTGGCTCTTGCTGTTGCTGCGCCTGGCCTTGCGCCTGACGGATACGGCGCCGCGCATAGAGCCGCCACCGGTCAAATGGCAAAGCCTTGCCGCGACCGCCATGCATCTGGCCTTGTACGGCTTGATGCTGCTGATGCCGCTGCTCGGCTGGATGACGCTGAGCGCCAAAGGCAAGTCGCTGCCCTACTTCTTTGGCTTTCAATTGCCGCCGTTCTTGCCCTCCTTGTTGCCGCCCAGCGAAGCGGCCGCCGAACTCTTGGAAGAGCTGCATGAGACGGGCGGCAACATCGGCTATGTGCTGATCGGCCTTCATGCCACTGCGGCGCTGTATCACCACTACATCGTGCGCGACAACACCTTGTTGCGGATGCTGCCCCGGAGCGGCTGAAGCTTCGGCCACGATACGCTAAGCCAGCAACAGTCCCCCTTTACCCACACTCTTACGCCGACCCGATGAATCAGAACGACTTTGCCGATGACCCCGAAGACCGCTTGCACAGCCCCGAAGAACGAGCGCGCGCGGCGTCCACCAGCACCTGGGTCAGCGTGGCTGTCAACACGGTGTTGACCATCACCCAGGTGGTTGTCGGCGTACTGTCAAAGTCGCAAGGCTTGGTTGCGGACGGCATCCATTCCCTGTCCGATTTGGTGGCCGATTTTGTGGTGCTGTTGGCCGGTCATCATGCCAAGAAGGATGCCGATGAAGATCACCCTTATGGCCATCAACGCTTTGAGACGGCCGCGTCCTTGGTGCTGGGCGGTCTGCTGCTGGCGGTGGGCGTGGGGATGTTGTGGTCCGCCGTGCTCAAGCTGCAGTCACCCGAAACGGTGGCCACCGTGCATGGCATCGCACTCTGGGTCGCCGGGGCGGCGCTGGTCGCCAAAGAAACCCTGTTTCGCTATATGTTGGCGGTGGCAAAGCGGGTCAAGTCCAGCATGCTGGTGGCCAATGCCTGGCATGCGCGCTCGGATGCGGCGTCGTCCTTGGTGGTCGGCTTGGGCATCGTCGGCAATTTGGCCGGCTACCCCATTCTTGACCCGATTGCCGCGTTGATCGTCGGCTTCATGGTCGGCAAAATGGGTTGGAACTTTGCCTGGGACGCGCTGCATGATTTGATGGACCGCGCCGCCGACGAGCAAGAGGTCGAGGCAATACGCCAAACCCTGCTGGAGACGCCTGGCGTCCAAAGCGTGCATGACGTTCGCACCCGCAAGATGGGCGACATGATCGTCGTCGATGCGCATATCGAGGTTGATGCGACGATCTCGGTCGAAGCCGGCCACGAGATTGCGGTGCTGGCCCGGCAACGCGTGCTGCTGCGCCATCGGGTGCTCAATCTGATGACCCATGTGGACCCATGGCGCCGGCCGGACCTGGACCACGCATGAGTTGCCGCAAGAACAGTTCACCACCTTAAACCTTTGCCCGATTGCCAGCCATGCCCACTCCTGCAACATCAGTTTCTTCTCCGGTCACCCCGGCCGCACGCCCCAAAAACACGCTGGCCGAATTGCTGCTGGCCGTCTTGCTGCCGTCCCTGGTGCTGATGCTGCTCAGCGGCCCCGAGCGTTTGGGTAACGTCGGCGCGCTGCTGCTGGCGCTGGCATTTCCACTCGCCTGGGCCATCTACAGCGGCCTGCGCGAGCGTCGCTTCAGTGGCATGGCGGCCTTGGGGCTGGCCAGCACCTTGCTGACCGGGGGCATCGCCCTGCTCGCCTTGGACACGCGCTGGCTCGCCATCAAAGAGGCGGCGGTGCCGGGCGCGATCGCCATCGCGGTGTTGCTGTCGCTGCTGAGCAAGCGGCCGCTGGTGCACTTGATGGTTTTTCATCCGAGCATCATGAATGTGCCGCGCATCGAAGCGGCGCTTGCCGAGCGCGCAGCCGCTGCGGCCTTCGAGCAGCGGCTGCGCATTGGCACGCTGATGCTGGCCGGTAGCTTCGCTTTTTCAAGCGTGATGAACTATGCCTTGGCGGTCTGGATCGTGCGCAGCCCCGCCGGCAGCGAGCAGTTCAATGCCGAGCTCGGCCGCATGAATCTGCTCAGCTGGCCCATCATCGCCATCCCCTCGATGCTCTTGACCATGGGTGTGCTCTTCTATCTGGCGCGCGGCATTCGGCAGATGACGGGACTGACCTTGGAAGAATGCCTGCACCAGCAGTGAGCGGCCCGAGCGCCATGTCATGATGACGCCATGTTGATGAAGACACTCAAAAACCTGTTCGACGGCCTGCTGCCGCCACAGCCCGGAGCGGCCAACGAAGAACATGCGCTGCAGCTGGCCACCGCCGTGATGCTGGTGGAAGTGATGCGGGCAGATACCAGCTTCCATGCCGGGGAGCGCGCGGCGGTGTTGACCGCGCTGTGCGACAAGTTCGCGCTGAGCGAGGATGAGGCCAATTGCCTGACCGAGTTAGCCGAACAGGAGGCCAAAGCCGCCAGTGATTGGTTCGGTTTTACCTCAAGGATCAACGCGAACTTCGAGATGCCACAGAAGCTCCGCATGATCGAGCATATGTGGCATGTCGCCTATGCCGACGGCCACCTCAGTGAGCATGAACGCCATGTGCTGTGGCGCATCGCCGACCTGCTGCACATCCCGCAAGGGGCCTATATTCATGCCAGGATGAGGGCACAGGCAGCCGCTGGTTTGAGTGATTAGCAGTCCGGCCGGTCGCGGGCCACCAGGGCCAGGTACTCCGCCTGCGTCGTGCCGGCCAAGGGTTTCAGCATCACGCGGATGCTGTTGAGGCGCGGCCCGGTGGCGACACCATGGCGCTGGCGCAGCTCGACAAAACCTTGAGCGGCCCAGAATCGCTCGGCCCTGGCGTTGCCAACGACGACCCCCAGGCGCAGCCAGCGAGCACCCTGAGCCCCCGCCCAGCGCTCGATGCTGGCCAACAAGGCCTGCGCATCACCCTGACCATGGTTCGCGGTAGCCACGATGAACAAACCGATGTGAAAAACCCCCTCGGCCATCAGATCGCTGGTGAGTTGCGCAATGGCTCGCCAAGGCGCGGAGCCCGCATGAGGAACAAAGGCGAGATAGTAGGTTCTGTTGTACTTGAGCTCGGCCGGCGGCAATTCATGGAATTCTTCCTCCGCCAAATTGGGTCCGGCCGGCTCGCCGCCCACAGCCAGAAAATACTCCGGGTTGCTATCGAAAAAGCGCTGCAAGGCCGGTATGTCTTCGGGCTCTAGCTCCATGCAGCGCAGGTCTGGGGGGCAAGGCAGGTCGATCGGGCGCATGGCAGAAATTCATTGAAGTGAGAGCTTGCGCAGATTGTGCCGTTACGATGCCGGTCGACACAAGAACAGGCCCGCCAACAGGTATTCGCAGATGATTCAACTTCACTATTTCCCCGGCAACGCCAGCATGGCGCCACATCTCTTGCTGGAAGAAATCGGTCAGCCCTTCGAACTCAAGCAGGTGGACCGGGCCAACAACGGCCACAAATCGGCCGACTACCTAAAGCTCAATCCCAACGGTTTGATTCCGGTGCTGGTGGACGGCGAGACGGTGCTTTACGAAGCGGCCGCCATCCTCTTGCATCTGGCCGACACCCATCCCGCCGCAGGCCTGCTGCCGGCCGTCGGCACGGCTCAGCGGGCGCAGGCCTACAAATGGCTGGTCTGGTTGACCAACACGGTGCAGCCGGCTCTGCTGGCCTATTTCTACCCCGAGCGCTGGGTCAAGGAAGGCAACAGCGACGGTGCGGCCGAGGTGCAGGCGCAAGCCGAAGCACGGGTGGTCGAGTTGCTGGCGCAAGTGGAGGCGCAGTTGAGTCAACATGGTGGCAACTGGCTGCTGGGCGCCGACTACAGTGCGGTTGACGCGATGGCCTTCATGCTCTGTCGTTGGACGCGTGGTTTCACCAGTCGGCCGGCGCGCGACTTCCCTTTGATCGGCGCCTATCTGCAGCGCATGCTGGCGCGCCCGGCCGTGCAGCGCATGCTGGCCACCGAGCAACTGCCCGCGCCTTGGATCTGATTCGCCCGGTGTTTTAGCCGCCTAGGAACGTGGGGGATTCAATCGGCGAGCGACCGTAGGCGCTCGCGCAACCAATCCTCGGCAGCGGCCATCGTCTCGAAGGCCGAGAATTCGCGCCCAGCATCGGCATACAGGCGGGCAAACAGAGGCAACATCAGACAAGCACCTTCCACCGCCGCCGCAACCACAAAGGCCACCGCCTTGGGCGCCGTCTTGGCCGTGGACATGGCTTTCAAGAAGTCGGCAAAGGCGGCCAATGCCTCGGGCGAGGCCATCAGGCTGCTGCGAAATTCGAGCAGGTAGACAAAGTTTCGATCCGGCGGCAGGATCTGATAGAACTCCTTGATGGCCGCGCCAAGCGCCAGCACCGCTTCACGATTGAACGGCCCTTCGGCCTGCACCCGCAAGACCGAGCCTTCGGACCACAATTCCAGCCTTCCATGCGGCCTGAACGGGCCATCTGCCTTGGACAGAAGATTCAGCTTGTTGTTGGCATTGGACATGCATTGATCTTAGAACAGAGTCCAGCGAGCGCGCCTGAAGCCTGTCATGGCTTGATTGACGGCCAGAATGTCCGTGAAAAACTCGGCCATGCCGCCGATTCAACGATAGCCAGACACCGTCGGCCTCATGCTGTTTTTCTTGAAATCGGTCAAAATTGGTGCTCTTTTGTACCGACAGCCGGAGGGCTTCTACTGCTCTAATCTTCTTTCGAAGGCGGGTCGAACGCACAGGAGTCGGGTCGCCATCTTTTCAATCAGCGCTTTTGTTATGGGGATTTCTCATGCTTTCACGTAGCTGTTTCGTATTGGCCGCCTGCGCCTTGCTGGCCATCAACCCTGCCCAGGCGGAAGAACCCAGGGCCACCGAGGCGGAAGCTCAGGCAATGGTGGGCAAGGCCGTTGCCCTGCTGAAGGCACGCGGGCCGGATGTCGCCTACAAAAGCTTCACCGAGCATCCTGACGGGGCGTTCAAGGACAGAGATTTGTACGTCTTCGTCTACGACTTTGGCGGCACCTGTTTGGCACAAGGGGCCAATCCAAAGATGGTTGGAAAGAACCTGTTGGCCATCACCGACGTTGACGGCAAGGCCTTTATCAAAGGCATGGTCACGATGGTCCAGTCCTCCGGCAAGGGTTGGTACGGGCCGTACAAATTTGCCAGGCCAGATGGCAAAGGCTACGAAGAAAAGAAGTCCTACTGCGAGCGCGGTGTCGGCGATACGATGGTTTGCGCAGGCATCTACGTCGCCGCCAAATAGCCTTGAGAACTCGGGCTAAGCCGGCGCGCCGCGTTTGTAGACGTCCGGGTCCAGGCGCTCCATAAACGCCTGTGGCTTGGCCGATGGCGTGAAGCCGAACTGAGCATAGAGCTGCGGCGCGGTGCTGGTCGCCAGCAAGAAGCGCCGCAGTCTTTGCAGTTCGGGATGCGCCATCACCGCCTCCATCAGGCGTTTGCTATGGCCTTGCCCCTGATGCTCGGGCAGCACGAACACATCGCAGAGGTAGGCGAAGGTCGCGCCGTCTGTGATCACGCGGGCAAAGCCGATTTGCGCACCGTCCAGGTAAGCGCCAAAACACAGGGAATGCTGCACCGCGCGCTGTACGGTGGCGAGCGGGATGCCGAGCGCCCAGGTTGACAGCTCGCTCAAAAAACGGTGAATCAAGGGCAGATCGAGCAGCGACTTGTCGCTGCTGATCGTAAGTGCACTCATGGGCGTGTAGGCGGATGGCGTGGTAAAGATGGGGCATCCTAACTGCTCCTGTCCAGGTCCTTGAGCCGTCTGGCCAGCACCGGCAGCAGTGTCAGCATCAGCAACAAGGGCAAGCGGGTCACCTCCAGCGCCCTGGCCAATAGCCAAGGCCTGGCGGTGTTTGACCTGAGCCGCTTTGACAAGCAGATCTTCTCCAAGGGCGAGTTTGCCTTTGAGCTGAACGGTGCCAACACCGTCATCTTCAATGTTGACGAGGCCAGCCTGAGTTTTGCCAGCAATTTTCTGAACGGCAGCGCCACCCAGTTGGGCGGCAAGGCGATCTGGAACTTCTACAACGCGAGCAGCCTGAACATCAGTAATCAGTTCGGCGGGACGATCTTGGCGCCCCTGGCCAAGCTGACCCATCACAGCAGCATCGAGGGCTCGGTCTTGGTCAATCAGTTGGACCAGCGCGGCAAGATCAATCTGCATAAATTCACCGGTGACATCACGTCTGCGGTCCCCGAGGCACAGAGTTCCGCGATGCTCTTGGCCGGCCTCGTTCTGGTGACTCGGGCGGTTCGACGCCGCCCTGTGCAGAAAACAAGGGCCTGAGTTCAGGGCCGCACATGCACGCGGGTTCCCGGCTTGAAGGCTTGCGATGTCAACAGCCGGGGCTCAATCGGGCTCGGTTTTGGCTTTGGCCTGCAGGCCCTTCAACGCCGCCTGGTTTTGACGCAGCCATTGCGGCGTAGCGTTCTTGCCGATGTAGTCTCGATAGGGCTGAGCAGCCTCCGCCGCACCGTCGGCCAGCCGCCGCTCGGCCAAGAACAGGGCCGCATCCAGCGTCGTCAGGTAGTCGCCGGCCAGATTGCCGGCCCGGAAGGCGGCCTCGGCCTTTTGCAGGGCCAGGCCTTGCTGCTTCGGCTGCGTGAAATGGATCCGGGCCAGCAGCAAGAGCTCGGCCGCATTGGGCTTGGGTTCGCGTTCCACCAAGGCAAGGGCTTCTGCACTGCGGCCCTGCTTCAGGTAGAGCTGTACCAGTTGCAGCATCGCGCGCTCCTTGGCGGGGGCGGCCTCGCCGGGGGCAAAGCGTTGCAGCGCGGCCTTGTAGAGCTGCTCGGCCTGGGCCGGAGTCGCGCTATTGAGCCCGGTGAAGAACTCCAGCTCTGCGTAGGACCAGGACGGCAGCTGGAGTTTGTCAAACAGCGCCCGGGTCTGTGCCAGGTAGAAATCCTGCTTGGTGTCGAGCTGGAATTTGTAGCTGGCCAGTGTCAGGGCGAACAAGAGCTCGGACTCACGGGCCGGGTTCTGCGCCGTTTGCGCCAGACGCAATGCCTGCAACAGCGTCTCCTCCAGAGCCGCGAAATCCTGCCTGATCAGGTGGACCGAAAAGTAGCGCTCCAAGGTGAGCGCTTGAAGGCGGGCGTCTTGCAACTCGCGCCCCAGGGCGAGGGCTTGGTCGAGCAGGTCCTGCGCCCGCTGGGTCTGCTCAGCCTCCAGGGCCAAACGTGCCAAGGCATGCAGGGCATGCACCTGATGCGGCAGATCTTGGGCCTGCTTGGCCTGCTGCAGTAACTCGTCCGCCCGCAGCTGCGCGGCTTGCGAATCACCGATGGCGAGCAAATTGCCGACCAGGTTGCGCAGAATGGGCAGGCTTTGCGGCGCCTCGCTGTGCAGCAGTTGCAGCTGCGCGTTGACGAGACGCTGGTCCTTGCTCTCCCACAGCACGCGCTGCGCTGCCACGCGGCGCAGCAAGGCGGCCAGTTGCTCTTCCAGCTGCGCCGCCGAGCCAGCGCTGAGATCGCCAAACCAACGATTTTCGCGACCCTGCAGGCTGAAACTCAGCAGCAGCTGGTCGCCATGCCGCTGCACCCGCCCGGTCAGCAGCAAGCCGGCCGTGCTCGTCGGCGCCGCAGCGCTGGTTGAGGCCGGCTGCTCAAACAGCGCTCGCGCGTAATGTTGCGGCGCGGCCATCAGCTGAGCCTCGCTGTACTCGGGCGGTGCGGCGCCCGCCTGCAGAGCGGGCTCGGCGCGCAGACGCTGCAGCAAGGCGGCTTGAAACTCGGCGCCCAAGGCCGCTTGCGCAGGCGCTTGAATCCTCAGCAACAAGGGCACCGGCTGTTGAGTCGGAGCGGCCGGCGCCCAGGCCTTGAACAGCAAGCCGAGCGCCAGCAAGAACAGCGCCCCCAAGGCCCCCGCCACCCACCAGCCCAATCGCCGAGGGCTGGGCGCCAGGGCTGCGGGTGAAACCCCGTCAAGCGCGGTATTGCTGTGCGAATCGCTTGCCGGCGCTTCAGTATCCAGGGCGATCTGCCATTGGTATCCCTTCTTCGGGAAGGTTTTGATGGCGTCCTCACCAAACTGCTGACGCAAATTGCTGACGGCCTGAAATACCGCCTGCTCGGAAACCACCTTGCCGGCCCAAACCGTGTCGAGTATTTGTTCCTTGCTCAATACCTGGCCGGGGTGGCCCAAAAAATAGGCCAGCAGTTTGGCCTCGTTATTGCGCAGTGCCAATATCTCCTCGCCCCGCCACAGCATCAGCGTGGCGGTGTCAAAACGGTACTGCGCGAATCGAAAATCCATGGGTTCGGGGGGCTCAGCGTCTATAAATTTTCTATACGCATCAAAAGCTAGGCTTTTGCTAGGACTCGGGGCGGCGGCGTCGCTTCAATAGCGGCTTCATCTTTCAGGACTTGCCGCATGAATAAAACCATCCTTCAAACCTCAAGCTCGATTGTGGCCATCAGTATCGCCGGGCTCGCCCATGCGGCCGGCGGGCCGATCGAACCCATTATGCAAACCCTGCCCGGCGGGAATTTCACGATGGGCAGCGACCAGCCGGTGCAAAACGGCCCCAAGGGTGAAGTCCGCCAGCTTAAAAGCATTGGTCCGGCACACCAGGTGACGGTGAAAGCCTTTCGAATCGGCAAGTATGAAGTCACCGCGCATGAGTTTCGCCGATTTGCCGAATCCAGTGGCTACCAAGCGCCCAAGGTCTGCAATCAGATGGCCAGCAAAGAATGGTTTGACGAACTGCCCGGCAATTGGGCCGGCAATAAACATACGAGCGGCGAATTCGAGCCGGTGACCTGTCTGGGCTGGAGCGGCGCTCAGGCTTATGTGGCATGGCTGGCCCAGCAGACCGGCAAAAAGTACCGCCTGCCCACCGAGGCCGAGTGGGAATATGCCGCCCGCGCCGGCAGCAACACGCCTTACTACTGGGGCGACGATATCGGCCGCACGCAGTCTTGTGCCTATGCCAACGTCGCGGACCAGTCCGCCGAGGCTGCCATCAAGCGCGACTACGACGGTTTAGAGTCCAAGAACCATATTGGTGTGGTGCCCTGTGATGACGGCGCCGGCTACGCCAGCGTGGTGGGCATGTACAAGCCCAACGCCTTCGGCCTGTACGACATGATCGGCAATATCAACGAGTACACCGCCGATTGCCAAAACCCGACCCACGAGGGCGCGCCGACCGACGGCAGGGCCCGCCTCGACGGCGACTGCAGCAAACGCGTGCTGAAGGGTGGCTCCTGGCACTGGCCGCTGTTCACGAGCGCCCAGCGCGGCTCGCGCGGCCCGGATCTGATCGGTGCGCTGGAAGGCTTTCGCGTGGTGGAGGAGTTGAGCGACGAAGCGCAGGCCAAGGCCGGCCAGCAGCTCTCGCCCGCCACTGCGGCGTTTGAGCGCGCACTGGCCGACGCCCAGAAGCAGGCGCTTGCCAAGCGCAAGCCTTGAGCCTTGTTGCCGGCCTGGCCGAAGGCGTGACGCCGAACTGCGCATAAAGCTGCGGCGCGGTGTTGGTGTGGTGACCAGCAAGAAGCGGCGCAGGTTCTGCAGGTCGGGGTGGGCAAAGATGGCGTCCGCACTGAAGACGCGGTTCGTATTGGTCGCCAAACGTCGCGCTTGCTGGCCATCCGTCGGACGCGAGCGCCGCCGAGCACTCGGCGGTTCTACAGTGTCGTCAGCGCATCGGCATTCCGCCTGTGCCGCCAATCACTGAGCTCATTCATCATCCCCATGTTTGCATCCATTTCACCTCCCTTTGCCTGGGGCCTGCTGGTCTTGGCCGGTCTGTTCGAGATCGTCTGGGCCATCAGCATGAAGGCTTCGGAGGGCTTCACCCACCCTCAGTACACCGCGATCACCCTCGCTGCTGCCTCGGCAAGCTTTTGGCTGATCGGGCTGTCACTGAAGGCCTTGCCGGTTGGCACGGCTTATGCGGTGTGGACGGGCATTGGCGCGGTCGGCGCTGCCGTTTTGGGGATCTTGTTCTTCAAGGAGCCGGCCACGCTGGCCCGCATCGGCTGCATCGCGCTGATCGTCGTCGGCATCCTGGGGCTGAAGTTTCTCAGCAGCGAGTAGAGGCCATCAAGCCAGCAAGCTCGGCACCAGCCCGGTCCAGCGTTTGAAGGAGCGGCGGAAGTTGCTGCTGTCGTGAAAGCCCAGTTGCGAGGCCACGACCTCGTTGCTGCGGCCCTGCAGCAGCAAGAGATAGAGCGCCACATGGGTGCGCACCTGGTCGACTTGGGCCTGGTAATGGGTGCCATGCTGGGCCAGATGGCGCTTCAGCGTCGCCGCGCTAACGCCGAAAGCGCCCGCAGCCTGATCAAGTGAGGGTGCGTCGCGGTAACGTGGCAGCAGATGGTCATACAGCGCCGCCAGCAAACCACGCGCTCGCGAGGCCGGCTCCGCGCCTTGGGCCAAGGCTTGTTCAGCCATGCTGCCCGGCACGCCGCGCGGCCAGGCCCTGGCGGCCAAACTCAAGGGCAGGCGCATGGCATCGACCTGGCAATCGAACTGCAAATCTTGCCCCAGAAACACCGCATGCTGCGACAGCTCGCGGGGCCGGGTGCGGTTGAAGCTGAAGCGCCA
The DNA here is from genome assembly GCF_025717515.1 of Roseateles oligotrophus. Classification (GTDB taxonomy): domain Bacteria; phylum Pseudomonadota; class Gammaproteobacteria; order Burkholderiales; family Burkholderiaceae_C; genus Paucibacter_A; species Paucibacter_A oligotrophus. The sequence goes on along the minus strand of NZ_JAJIRN010000003.1, from coordinate 330,020 downwards.
GGGCAGGCGCTCGGCGCCGAGCCATTGGCACATCGCCGTCACCGCGCTCATTTGCATATCGACGACAAAACCCCGCTGCGCCGCCGGCACGCCGCAGGCCTCGGTCCAGAGCAGGATCAACTCATCGCCATGCTGCAGCAGGCGCGGCGTCAGCAGCGGCGACAGGTGGCCCGCATGGCTCACCAGTAATTGCAGCGCATGGCCGAGATTGCAGGCCTGGGCCAGCGCGTGGCTGGGCAGGCCGTAATGGCCGGGCAGGCTCAATTGGCCCAGCACAAACGGCGTGTCGGCCGATTGCAGCTGCTGTTGCACGGCGGCCAGCAGGCTCAGCAACTGCTGCGGGCTGATCGGCGCATTGCCGCCCAGGCTGGCCTCGCGTTGCAGCGCAACGGGGTCCAGCCCGCGGCTGCGCGCAAACTCCAGCAGCAGCACCGGCCAATGGGCCCAGGCCAGGCAGCGCGTGCCGAGCTGGTAGGGCGTGCCGGGGCCCGCGCCCACCGGGGGGCACAGACCCAGCAGCGCTGCGGCCAGCGCCGGATCCTGGCCGCTCATCTGGCAGTTCTCATCAAACGAGCGTTCAGGCTCAGCAGCTGCTGCTCGGGTGGCTGGCTTGCGTCGAGCGGCGCCCAGGCGCGCGAGGCCCGCAGCTGCAGGCGCTGGCCGCCGCGGCTGTGGTGGGCCAGGCCGTTCAGCGCCTGCTGCAGATGCTCGGCCTGCAGCCGTGCGCCGTCGCTATCGGCGCCCGGCATCAACACGCAGAAGCGGTCGGCAGCAAAGCGGCAAAGCAGATGTTCGGGGTGCAAGTTCAACAGCAGCAGATGGCTGGCCGCTTGCAGAAGCCGATCGGATTCGGCCAGGCCCAGCTCGCGAGTCACGGTGTCGAAGCCGTCCAGGCTCAGCATTAGCAGGGCGCCGGGCCTCTGCATGCGCTGCTCCAGCGCGATTTGCGCCTGCAGATAGGCGGCATCGCCGAGCTGGGTGATGCCGTCCATGCTGCGGTGTTCGCGGAACAGGCGCTCGCGCTTGAGCAGTTGTTCGGTCAGCGCGCGTTGCTCCAGCCGCCAATGGTGCAGGCCCAGGGTCAGGAGCAGGGCACCCAGCGGGTTCAAACTCGATTCCAGCCAGTTGTCCCAATAGATCGCCTTGGGCAGATGCCAGAACTCGTCCAGCACATCCACCCATTGGCCCAGCATCATCGCGGCCAAACCCAGGCAGAGCAGATCGGTCACGCGCCCGCCGGGCCGGCTCAGGCGCAGCTGAAACAACCAGATCGCGGCCATCACGCCCATGCCGCCTTCGCCGGCGATGTCGACCCAGCGCCATTGCAGCAGCGGTTTTGGCTCACCAAAACTGGCGAATGCCCACAGCAGGGCCGCCATCGGCAGCGCCAGTAGATGCGCAATATGGGTCAGGCCCAAGACCGGGGCCAAGGGCGCCGGACGCAGGGCTTTCAAGGCCAGGGTCAGTGAGTGCATGGGCCGAGATGCTAATTAGCGAATGTGACAAGGCTTGTCACAAAGCGAGTTTGTGGTTCGTGGGGGTTCTAAAAGCTCAGGCGCGGGCGGCGCTTTGCGCTGATCCGGCCGCTGGCGGGGATCGGGCGCCGACTGTCACGGCTCAGACATTTGGCCTGCCTAAGGTGCGGCCTCAGCACTTCAGCCCCACCCACTTCCACCCCGATCGACAATGCCCACCCCCATGACATATCCATTCAATCCGTCCGTCCTCAGCCTTTGCTTGCTGGCCGCCTTTTCGGCCCAAGTTTCGGCGCAAAGCCAAACCACACCCGCCCCCAAGACGCTGGACACCGTGCTCGTCTCCGGCCAGGGCGCCAGCCTGCGTAATGCGCTCGCCAAACAGCAGTCGGCTCAGGGCATCATCAACGTCGTGCATGCCGACGGCATCGGCCAACTGCCCGACAACAATGCGGCCGAGGCCTTGGCGCGCATACCGGGTGTTTCTGTGGAACGCGACCAAGGCGAGGGCCGCTTCGTCCGCGTGCGCGGCCTCGGCCCCGACCTCAATGCCGTCAGCATCAACGGCACCCTGGTGCCCTCGGCCGAAGCCGACCGCCGGGCCGTCGGTCTCGATGTGGTGCCGGCCGGGTTGATTCGCTCCCTGGTGGTCACCAAGACCGCCACGCCGGATCAGGACGCCAACTCGCTGGGCGGATCGGTCGAGGTCAATACCTTGTCGGCCTTTGACCAGCCGGGCCGCTTCTTGACCCTGTCTGCGGGCCTGAACTACGCCGATTTGACGGGCAAGACCAAGCCCGCCGCGGCGCTGATCTATAGCGATCGTTTTTTCACCAACACCTTGGGCGTGGCCTTGACCCTGAGCACCGACGCGCGCAGTTTCGGCTCCGACAACGTCGAGACGGGCGGTGCCTGGGATCTCGCCGGTGCCAAGCCGGCGCTGAGCAAGCTGGAACGTCGCAGCTACACCATCACGCGCGAACGCCGTGGTGCCGCGCTCAATCTGGATCTGCACCCCGATGCTTTGCAGAGTTACTACCTGCGCATGTTCAGCAGCCGCTTTACCGACACCGAGCAGCGCCAGGCCCAAACGCTGGAGTTCTCGCCCGCCTTGGCGGAAGGTGCCAGCGGCTCGGCCAAGGCCGCGCGTACCTTGAAGGCGCGTGAAGAAGCGTCGCAAATCGATTCACTCAGCCTGGGTGGCGAGCGCCGCTGGGGTGACTGGAAGCTGCTCGCCGCCATCGGTGCCGGCCGCGCCAGCGAGGACAAGCCCGACACCTTGTCCGGCGCGACCTACAAGAACCCACTCAGCCAGAGCGGCCTGTCCTTCAAAGACAGCCAGCAGCCCATCGTCAGCGGCCCGGCCAGCATGGCAGGCGCCAAGGACTTCGCTCTGGACAAGATCAAGATGGAAAAGAGCCTGGCCACCGACCGCGAGCGCAATCTGAAACTGGACTTGCTGCGCGATCTGGAGTTATCCGGCGTGGACCTCGAGATCAAGGGCGGCTTCAAGCTGGCCCGGCGCGAGAAGAACAATGAGCGCGAGGTCTGGAGCTATGGCACCAAGGTGCTGGGCAAGCCGCCCTATGGTTTCAGCAAGGACCAGCTCGCTATGGGGGCGGTGGTCGCCGAGGGCATGCCGCGTTACCCTTGGGGCGAGCTGGGCCCGAATCTGAGCGATGCCGCGATTCGGCAGCTGATTGCGCCCTTGAAGGCGGCCGAGTTCCGTGTCGCCAGCGACTCCGCCGTCAATGACTACCGCATCGAAGAAAACACCGGCGCCGCCTATTTGCAAGCCCGCGTCGAGCTGAAGTCGACCCAAGTCATCACCGGCCTGCGCCATGAGTCCTTCAGCATGAATGCCAGCGGCACCGGCAACAAGAATGGCAAGCTGAGCCCGCAGCAGACCAGCACCAGCAGTAAGCATTGGCTGCCGGCGCTGCTGATCCGCCATGACCTCAAGCAAGACACGCAATTGCGTGCCGCCTACACCGAGTCGGTCGTGCGGCCGACCTTTGGCCAACTGACCCCCGGCTTTGTCATTGAAGACAAGACGGCCGAGTTTGGCAACCCCGAGCTCAAGCCACTGCGTTCGCAGAATCTGGACTTCGGTCTTGAGCGCCGGATTGACCGCGACGGCGCGGCTTCCGCCTACGTCTTCCACAAAGACATCAAGGACTTTGTCTACCGCAGCAATCTCGCCGGCCAAGGCGCTTGGGTCGGCTTCGACTCGGCCATCAGCTATGCCAATGGCGAAGCGGCCAAGGTCAGCGGCCTGGAGTTGTCCTATAGCCAGGCGCTGCGCCGCTTGCCGGCACCGTTCAATGGTTTGATCGTCGGCGCCAATGCGACCTTGGTGAGCTCGGAGGCGACGATTGGCGGCTTTGAAAAGGGCAAGTGGCAGCAGCGCAAGTTGGCGCTGCCCAGTCAGTCAGACCGCAGCCTCAACTTCAGCCTGGGCTGGGAGGGCTATGGCTTGAGCACCAGGCTTGCGGCCAACTACAAATCGGCGTACCTGCTGGAAGTCGGTGATGTCTTGAATCCGGCCAAGGACATGTGGGTTGATGCGCAAACGCAGCTGGACTTCTCACTGCGCTATGACATCACGCCAAAGCTGCAGATCAGCTTCGAGGCCTTGAACCTGAGCGACCAGCCCTATTACGTCTATGCCGGCCGCTCGGCGCTGAACTCGCAGTACGAGCAATACGGCCGCAGCTACAAGCTGGGTCTGAAGCTGGCGGTGTTCTGATGCGTGCGAATTTCTTGTTAGCCCTGCTCGGCTTGTCTTTGCTCTTGGGCCAGCCGGCCGTGGCCGCCACCTCGCTGAAGCTGGACAAAGCCGGCCTGCATTTGTTGGACGAAAACGGCCGCGAACTTGATAGTCTGAAGCTGCGCGCCAAGCGCTGGGATCAGCGTGTTGAAGGCTCACATGAGACCGTCGCCGTGCTGCTGGACGCCGACCGAGGCCGCCCGGTGCTGGTGCGCTCCGAGGGTCGGATCTTGCTTGCGCGCGATTTGCCCGAGCCGACCTTTGCGGTCGATGCCTTGTGCCTGCACCGCGATCCGCAGGGCTTGCTGCATTTGTTCCTGCTCGGTGAAGAAGGTTTGAGCGAGCAATGGCTGATCACCGACAAGGGTGCCCGCACCCTGCGGCGCCTGGCCACCGCGCCGTCACCCGAGGGCTGCCGGGTCGATGACCGACGCCAGGTCTTGCAGGTCCACGAGGCCGGGCTTGGCCTGTGGGAGCATGGCACCGAGGCCGAGGGAAAGCCGCAGCGCCGCCTCGTCAAAGTGCCGAGCAAAGGCAAGGCGGAGCCAGCGCCCAAACGCTACGACTGGCCGGTGCTGCAGGCCACGGCGCAGACCGATCCGGTCGAGCGCCTGGGCGACGCCGCCGATGATCCGGCAATCTGGCTGCACCCGCTCGACGCGAGCCGCAGCCGGGTCTTGGGCACCAACAAGAAGCAAGGTCTCCTGACTTATGACTTGAGCGGGCGTGAGCAACAGTTGCTGGAGGTCGGGCGCATCAACAATGTGGACCTGCGCCAGCGCATTCAAGCCGGTGGCAAGACCTGGGATCTGGCCGTCGCCACCCAGCGCGATGAAAACTCCCTGCTCTTGTTCGGCATCGACGCCGAAGGCCGGGTGAGCGAGTTGGCCCGCCTGCCCACCGACCTGACGGACATCTACGGTCTCTGCGTCGGCCGCACGCCGGACGGCCAGCTGGATGTCTTTCCTAACGACAAGGACGGCCGGGTTCAGCAGTACCGGGTCGAGCTGAATCCACAAGGGCAATGGCAGGCGCGGCTCTTGCGTGCCTTCAAGCTATCTAGCCAGCCCGAAGGCTGCGTGGTGCATGAGGCCGAGCAGCGCCTCTTTGTCGGCGAAGAAAAGCGCGGCATCTGGGCCGTCGACGCGCGCGCCGAAGTGCCGGCCAAGCCGCAGCTGGTGATGCCGGTGGGCGCGGAGTTGCAGCCCGATGTCGAGGGGCTGGCCCTCTATCAGGGCAAGCCCGGAGCCCCGAGCTATTTGCTGGTGTCCTCGCAGGGCAATCACAGCTATCTGGTGCTCGACGCCAAGCCGCCGTTCGCGCTGCGCGGCGGCTTTCGCATCGGCATCAATGCGCAGTTGGGCATTGATGGAACTTCGGAGACCGACGGCCTGGACGTCAGCTCGGCCGATTTCGGGGGGCTTTACGGGCAGGGCCTGATCGTCGTGCAAGACGGCCACAAGCGCCTGCCCGACGGGCCGCAGAACTTCAAGTACCTGCCTTGGTCTGAGGTGACCAAGGCCTTGAAACTACGCTGAACTTGCGCTGAGCTGCAGCGCGGCGACATCACCGGCCACAATCAAGGCGAGCTGTTCGGTGATGCGCTCGGGCGGCCAATCCCACCAGGCGATGGCCTGCAGCTGCCGCGCTACTTCATCGGTAAATCGTTCTTTGATCACTCTTGCCGGATTGCCTCCCACCACCGCATAGGCAGGCACATCGCTGACCACGACAGCACGCGATGAAATGATCGCGCCATCGCCAATCTTGACGCCCGGCATGATCAAGGCGTCATAGCCGATCCAGACATCGTTGCCGATCACGGTGTCGCCCTTGTAGGGCAAATCGCCCGGCTGCGGCGCGGCTTTCTCCCAGCCCTCGCCAAAGATGAAGAAGGGGAAGGTCGAGACGCCCGAGGTCTTGTGGTTGGCACCGTTCATGATGAACTTCACCCCGCGTGCGATGGCGCAGAACTTGCCGATGACCAGCTTGTCGCCGATGAAGGGAAAGTGATAGAGCACATTGCGCTCGAAGTTTTCCACGCCGTCCGGGTCGTCGTAATAACTGTAGTCCCCGACGGATATGTTGGGATTGGTGCTCAAGGCCGGTTTCAAGAAGGCGACTTGGGGGAAGCCGGGCATCGGGTGCGGGTTGTCGGGGCTGGGGCCGTGCATAGAGACCATTTCTTTGCTTGGAATGGATCGCTACTTTACCCACTGCGGAAAGTAGCCCAGCCGGTCTTGCGTAGCGCTGTCATGCGCCGGCACCACCAGCATTGCGGGCTCCTTCAGCATCAGGGCGCGCAGCTGCTCGACGCTGCTCTGCGTCTGCTCGGCGTGCCCATCCACCAAGGCGCCTGCGGCCCAGAACTTCGGCGCGCCGGCCTTGATGGCATCGACCGTCCAGGCCACATCACCGATGAAGAAGTAGACCTGCCCGCTGTCGACTTTCAAGAACATGCCGATCGACCCCGGCGTATGGCCGGGCATGGGCACCAGCACGACCGTGCCGTCACCAAACAGGTCGAGGCTTTGCGGATAGCCGCGATAGGGCTGCGGCTTGAATTCCAGCAAGTCCCATTTGATCGTCTCGCTGGCGATCTGCGATGCCCAGGTGCCGCCCGGCCCGCGCGTTGGATGGCGAATCAACGCCATCTCGGCGGCCGCCACGCTTATCTTCGCCTCGGGGAAGTCCAGCGTGCCGCCGGCATGGTCCCAATGACTATGGCTGAGAATGACCCGGCTCAGCGGCGCGATGCCGGCGCGGTCAAGTTGCTCGCGGGCCGGCAGCACGGGGGCCTCGTACTTGAAGAAGGGTCGCCACCATAGCGGCATATCCGCATGATATTGGCCGTCGATCTGCCGCCCCATGCCGGTGTCGAACAAGAAATATTCATCCCGGTGTTTGATCAAAAAGGCCGAGAAATTGGAGTCGATCTGTTTGGTGAAACTGCCGCCCGGCACCAGCAGGCCTTCCATCACGGCGACTCGGGAGGTCTTGATGATGGCGAAGCCGATTTCGGGGAGCTGGGGGGCCTGGCTTTGCGCGGCGTTGGCCGACCCAAGCAGCGCGCTTGCCATCAGCAACTGCCAGAAGATGTGGAGAAAAGTTCGCATAAGAGTGCTTGCCTGAGGGCTGTTGGACGAGATGAATGCGAAGCTTAAAGATTGGTCTATGCTCCAAGGTCAAGCCGCCGGCAACTCTTTTTCATCGCTTCCATGAACATCAGTCAACTCGCCAAGGCCTGCGGCATCTCTGCCGACACCGTGCGTTACTACGAGAAGCAGGGCCTGCTGGCGGCGCCGGCGCGGCTGGACAACGGCTACCGCAGCTATGCGCCGGCCCAGGCGGAGCAACTGCGTTTCATACGCGGTGCGCAGGCGCTGGGCTTTTCGCTGCAGGAGATCCGCACCATCCTGCCGCTGTTGGCGCAGGGCAAATTCGGCCGGCCCGAAATCGAGCAGCAGTTGCAGACCAAGATGACGCAGATCGACGCCCATATTGCGCAACTGCAGATCTTGAAGTGCGAGCTTGCGGCGACCTTTGCCGCCCTGCGCTGCGCGCCCGAGCGCGCGCTGGTGACGGACGATGCCGTCGCGCCCGACAGCGGCAGCGGCGCCGGCGCGGCGGTGCTCAAGCGCAGCTTTCGGCCGCCACGCTCCGCCAAGGCTTAGCCCCTTCAAGCGCGCAATGAATTGCGCCAGGACTCGCATCCGATCGACCGAGCGAGCGAGAGCTGCTTTGCGGTCGATGAGCGCAATTTTCATCGCTCTTTAGGAACGGCTGCGGACGCCAGGAACAAGATGGCCGCATCGACAACAGGCTTCGCCAAACGCCGGAAGCCGCTTTACTTGAACAGTTTCAAGGCGAGCACTATTGTTGCCGACGGGCTCCAACGGAGCAGGCAGCAGCAGCCATGCTGCAAACGCAAGTCCTTTGAAGGGATGAATATCATGAGCAACGCATCAAAATTCAGCGATCAAACTCGTTCGCGGGTGACATTCGCCTTGATTCTGCTTGGCGCCTCCGCCCTCTCGGTCATCGCCGCGAGCGTCGGGAACGACCAAGCGCACAACTCGCAATTGCTGGTCGAAGCGCCATCGGCCGGCGCCATCGCTACACCCACAGCAATGGACAACTCGGTACCCTCGGCCAGCGAGGTTTTCGCAACGGCCACCGCGGCGAAGTTTTCCGACGATCAGCCGGACGGTTTTTGAGAAAGCCTCCGCCCTTTCTCCGCGCATAGCGGGCACACGCCTAAGCTGAAAGTTTGACCTTGGAATCGGCAGAAGCAGCCCCATGTTTCCAATATGGGCTGTGCAAGGCGCCGGCTGAACAGGAGTCCGCATCGCCGGGACAAATGTCACGGGCGCCGAGCCAAAGCTCTGTTAGTCTGAGCCTGGGCTGATGGAAACCGTGACGGGTGCAAGGAGGCACCACCGGCGACATGCTTGAAGGCCTGTACTTCGCTCGTTCACTTGAAAGGGAAAGCATTTATGCAAGTTCTGCTCCAAACCGACTCGAATATTGAGGCCAGCCAGCAAATGGCCGATCACTTGAAGAGCGTCGCCAAAGACGCCCTCGACCGCTTCGGAGAACGCATCACGCGGGTCGAAGCCCATCTCAGCGATGTGAACGGACATGCCAAATCGGCCGAAAACGATATCCATTGCACGCTTGAAGCTCGCCTAACCGGCTTGGAGCCGGTGATCGTCAAGGAGAACGCCGGCAGCACCCATCAGGCGATTGACGGCGCGATGCGCAAACTCAAACGTGCTGTCGCAAGCGCGCTCGAAAAACATGAGCCGCGCAGCCACCGCACACCGGGTGAGGCGCTCGCCGCAGCGGACGAAGATTTAGCCGCCTGAGCAAACAACACCAGCCCGCTTCGAGCGGGCTTTTTTTCGAAAGCCATTGATGCTCGAAGACGTCCCCAGCCCAATTGATCTGCGCCAACCCGCCGACGCTCAGCAATGGGCCGCCACGGCTTTGAGCAAACGCCCCGACCGGCCCGAATTCTTTGCCTGCTTCGAGCGCTCGATTGGCGCCGGCCCATGCCGCGTGTTGGAGCTGGGCTCGGGCCCCGGCTTTCTGGCCCATCACCTGCTCAACGCGCTGCCCAGCCTCGACTATGTCGCGCTGGACTTTTCGGTCGCCATGCATGACCTGGCGCGCGAGCGCCTGGGCCCGCTGAGCCAGCGCGTGCAGTTCATTCAGCGCAGTTTCAAAGAGGGCGACTGGTCGCAAGGCCTGGGCCAGTTCGACTTTGTGCTGACCCATCAGGCGGTGCATGAGCTGCGCCACAAGCGCTATGCCGCCGCACTACACAGGCAAGTGCGGACCTTGCTCGCGCCGGGCGGCGCCTATCTGGTCTGCGACCACTTTGCCGGCGCGGACGGCATGAGCAATGATCAGCTTTATATGACGGCGGACGAGCAAGCTGCCGCGCTGGCAGACGCTGGCTTTGCGTCGATTGAACCCTTGCTGTGCAAAGGCGGGATGCTGCTGCATCGCGCCAACTGAAAGCCACTGCGGCCACGCTGCCTTACGCATACGAAACATCCCGTCGATTCAATTCAGCAAACTTTGCAAGCGCTTGAATGCGAGTTGCATCTGCCCAAGGCCAGGGCCGACGCCGGGCGCTTGGAGCCGGCCGGCTGGCAGATGGTGTTTCACCAGGGCACTCCCACCGCGCCTTGGGCCACGCAAGCGCCCCCCCATGACGACCCGCACTCCGCCAAGCCCGCTGCCCTAGGTATATTGCGGGACGCTCTTTTGGAGCGGGCGGGGACAAAGTTTGAAGACTACAAAACAAAAGGCCGCCAGCGGCTGGTTGCGCCGCTGGCGCGCATGGTTGATTGCCGGCCTGATCTGCGGCGCTGCCGCCATCGGCTGGAAGCTGACTCACCCCACGGCCGAGGCCGCGCCGCCGCCGTCCGGCACCGTCACGCTGGCCGATGTCACGCAAACCGTGCAAGCCGCCGGCGTGCTGCAGGCCAAGCTGAAGGTGGATGTCGGCGCGCAGGTCAGCGGCCAGGTGCAGAAACTGCATGTCGAGCTGGGCCAGAACGTCCACAAGGGCGATCTGCTCGTGAGCCTGGACCCGGAGTTGGCGCGCAGCGATGTGGCGCAGGCCGAGGCCTCGCTGGCCCAGCAGCGCGCCGCGCTGGACAGCCGCTTGATCGACCTGGCCGCCGCGCGCCGCGAGGTCGTGCGCCAGCAACGCCTGCTGAAGGGCAGCGCCACCGCGCCGACCGAGGCCGAGCGGGCCGACACCGACCTGGCCAAATGGGAAGCCGATGTGCGCGGGCAGACCGCCACCCTGGCCCGCCTGCAGGCCGACCTGGCCAAGAAGCAGTTGGCTCTGGGCTACACCCGCATCACCGCACCGATGGACGGTACGGTGGTCAATCTGCCGGTCCAGGAGGGCCAGACGGTGATCGCGATCCAGCTGCCGCCGGTGATGATGACGCTGGCCAATCTGGACACCATCACGGTGCGCACGCGCGTGCCCGAGTCCGACATTCAATCGATACGCGCGGGCCAGGCGGCTCGCTTCGCCACCTTGGCCGGTGAAGATCAACGTTATGAAGGCAAGGTGCGGGTGATCCAACCGATTCCCGAACGGGCAGCCAACGCGGTGTTCTACAACGTCTTGTTCGAAGTCGACAACCAGCAGCGCAAGCTCTTTTCCGACATGACGGTGCAGGTCGACATCGTCACCGGCCGTGCGGCGCAGGTGCCCACGCTGCCCATCGTGGCCTTGGGTGAGCGCGGCAAAGATGGCCGCTACACCGTGCAGGTGCTCGAGGCCGGCAACAAGCAGACGCCGCGCCAGGTGCGCGTCGGCCTGCAAGACGGCGCGCGCGCGCAGGTGCTGGAGGGGCTCAAGGTCGGCGAAAAGGTGCTGCTGGCGCCGCCGTCGGCCGAAGCCGCAGCCTCGGCGGCCAGCGCAGCTTCGGCTTCCAAATAATGGCGCTGATCGAGCTGGCCGGCGTTGCCCGCCACTACCAGCATGGCGACATCGATGTGCCGGCGCTGGACGGCATCAGCCTGGCCATCGAGGCGGGCGAATATGTCGCCATCGTCGGCCAGTCGGGCTCGGGCAAAAGCACCTTGATGAATGTGCTGGGCTGTCTCGACAACCCGACCCATGGCAGCTTCCATATCGGCGGCCAGGACGCCAGCCAGTTGGGCCCGGACGAGTTGGCGGCACTGCGGCGCGAGCGCTTCGGTTTCATTTTTCAACGCTACCACCTGCTGCCGCATCTCGACGCACGCGCCAACGCGGCGCTGCCGGCGGTCTATGCCGGCCTGGGCAATAACGCAAGGTCCAAGCGTGCCGAGGCCCTGCTGACAAGGCTAGGCCTGGCCGACCGCCTGCACCACCGCCCCAACGCGCTCAGCGGCGGCCAACAGCAGCGCGTCAGCATTGCGCGGGCCTTGATGAATGGCGGCCAGATCATCCTGGCCGACGAGCCGACCGGTGCGCTCGACTCAGCCAGCGGCGCCGAGATGCTGCGCCTGCTCGGCGAGCTGAATGAGAAGGGCCACACCATCATCCTGGTGACTCACGACCCCAGCGTCGCCGCCCATGCGCGGCGCGTGATCGAGTTGAAAGACGGCCGCGTGCTGAAGGACAGCGGCACGCCTGCCAATCACAGCCTGCCCGCCGACGCGCCCGCCGAGTTGGCCGGCACCGAGCAGGCCGGCGGCCTGCGGCGTTTGCAGGTGCAGTGGCGCGAGGCGATTCTTACGGCTTGGTTGGCGCTGCGCGGCAACCGGCTGCGCACCGCCTTGAGCATGCTGGGCATCAGCATCGGCATCGCCTCGGTGGTCAGCATTCTGGCGCTGACCGACGCGGCGCGCGGCTCGATCGAGAAGGATGTGCGCGGCTTCTTGTCCGGCCGCATCCCGGTCTGGCGCGGCAACCCGGCCTTGCCGCCGGGCGCCGTGGCGCGCTCGTTCCGGCCGTCCGAACTGGACGCGATCCGGGCCTTGCCCGGCGTCAAGGATGTCAATGTGGTGCGCGAAATGCAACTGACCGCACGCCACCGCGCCCGCGATGCCGGCGTCACGGCGATCGGCGCCGATGCGCAATCGCTATCGGCACGCAAGCTCAAGCTGGCCGAGGGCCGCTATTTCAATGAACTTGACCAGGCCAGCAGCGCTCAAGTCGTGGTCATCGACGGCAAGGCCCGCAAGGCCTTGTTCAAGGCCGGCCAGCCGGCGCTCGGCCAGACCTTGTTGCTGAGCCCGATGGGGCTCACGGCCGAAGTGCCCGGCCAGCCCTCGGCCGCCGGCGCGGCGCTGCCGATGACGATCATCGGCGTGGTCGACCCTGACAGCGGTGGCGGTGTCAGCTTCGGGTTTTCTAACGGCCAGGTGCTGCTGCCTTTGAGCACCTTTGCGCGCAAGCTTGATCCCAAGTTGGACACCGACAGCTTCAACGTCATGCTGGACTTCAGCGTGCCGCCGGCGCAGGTGCGCGAGCAGGTCATCCACCGCCTGAAGGCATTACACGGCGTCGAGGACTTCGACAGCTGGAACGCCGACGAGGAATTCCAGAAAATTCAAAATGTCACCGCCGCGATGGCCGCGCTGTTTGCCGGCGTCGGCGCGATCGCGCTGCTGGTCGGCGGCGTCGGGGTGATGAACATCATGCTGGTGTCGGTGTCGGAGCGCACCCGCGAGATCGGCATCCGGATGGCCGTCGGCGCCCGCCAGGGCGATGTGCGCCTGCAGTTTTTAATCGAAGCGGTGGTGCTGTGCTGCCTGGGGGGACTCGTCGGCGTGGCCTTGAGCTGGCTGGGCGCACAAGGCATCAATGCGGTCCAGGCGAAGCTGGAGGTACAGGTGAGTTGGACGGCCCTGGCCGTCGCTTTCGCCGTCTCCAGCGCGGTTGGACTTTTGTTCGGCACCCTGCCGGCGCGCCGCGCCGCGGCCTTGAGCCCGGTCGATGCCCTTGCCCGCGAGTAAATCTATGCAATCCAACTCCCATTGGGCAGTTCTTTCACTGACCGCCATGACCGCCATGACCGTTTTGGCCGGCTGCAGCACCGCGCTGCCGCCACCCGCGCCGGTCTCCGATCTTCCAGCCACATGGTCGGCCGGCCCGGCCCAAACCGAGGGCAGCGCCAGCGTCGGCTGGCTGGCTCCCGAACTGACGGCGCTGCAAACGCAGGCCTTGGCGGCCAACCGCGATATCGCGCAAGCCGCCCTGCGCTGGCAGCAGGCGCAGCGCCAAGCGGCCCAGGCCGACCTGCGCCTGCAGCCCAGTCTGAGCCTGAACTACGGCAGCAGCCGCCCGCTTGAGCATTCGACCCCTGGCTGGCGAAGCAACGCCGGCCTGTCGGCGGGCCTGGGCTACGAGGTCGATCTCTGGGGCCGCCTAGCGCATGCGAACGCCGCCCAACTGGCCCAAGCCGAAAGCGCCCGCACCGACATCGCGGCGGCCAAGGCCCTGATCCTGGCGCAGGTGGCCGAACGCTATTGGACACAGGCCGCCATCGCCGCCCAGCAACCATTGGCGACCGAGCAGGCGCGTCACTCCCAGGAGGCCTTGGAGATCACCGGTCTGCGGGTCCGCGAGGGCAAGATGCTGCCGATCGAGGTCGACAAGGCGGCCGCAACCTTGCAATCGGCCCAGCTTCGCCTGAGTGATTTGAAGGCCGATGCGCAGCTGCAAAGCAATCAGCTCGCGCTGCTGCTCGACCAGGCGCCGCCCGGCCCGATCTTGTCGCAAGCGCAGCTGCCCGGCATGGAGCCGCCGCCCTGGCGCTTGGCCGCGCCGGCCGAGGTACTGGCCCAGCGCCCCGATGTACAGCGCGCCAGGCTGGCCGTGGATGCGGCGCTGGCACGCCTGCATGGCGCTCAGGCGGAACGTTATCCGCGCCTCAGCTTCAGCGCCAGCTTGTCCAGCGGTGGCAGCGAATGGCGCGACTGGCTCAGCCAGCCGCTGGCCTCGCTGGCCGCCAATTTGACCGTGCCGCTGGTCGATTGGCGCCGGCTGGAGCTGCAGCAGGCCAGCGCTCACACCGAGCTCGAGCTGGCCGCCTTGAGCCTGCGTGAGACCTTGTTCAAAAGCCTGGCCGAGGTCGAGGCGCAGATGATTGAGCGCGAGCGCCTGCGTCAGCAATTTCTGGCCACCGAGCTGCGTTTGCGCGAGGCCCGTCAGGCCGAAGCTCTGGCCGAGCTGCGCATGCAGGTCGGCAGCATTGCCCGCATCGACTGGTTGCAGGCCCGCGATGCGCGCCTGAATGTCGAAGTGGATTTATTGCAGCTACAGCTGCGCCGCTGGCTCAACCATGCCGGCATGTTCAGGGTCTTGGGGCTGGAGCTTTGGAGCGGCGGCACTTTGTAGGCGGCCGGCCAAGCCGGCAAGTAAGATAGGCGAGCAAGACTTGACCCCCACGCTCGGATCTTTTTGCCTACCAATCAAACTCTGCCATGGGCGCACAGCCAAGCTCCGGCGAACCTGCTGACGATGATGCCGATCGAACCGTGATTCGCCCGCGCTCGGGCACGGCCGATCCGGACGCCACCGTGGTTCTGCCCTCACCGGCACCGCAGGACGATGCGACCGTCATCATCAGACCCCGCTTGGCCACCCAGATCGCAGCGCTTGGCCCGGCGGTGGATGCGCGTCGGGCCGGGTCGAATTTTCCGCCCCTGCCGCCCTTGCCAAAAGGCCACGCGATTGCGCTGCCGGTGGGTTTTCGCCTACATGAATACCGCATCGACGCGGTGCTCGGCCAAGGCGGCTTCGGCATCACCTATCTGGCGACCGATGTGCACCTCGACGCGCTGACGGCCGTCAAGGAATACCTGCCCGAAGAAATTGCCTTCCGGTCCTCGACCCATGGTGTCTCGCCCAACGCCAGCGTGCACCGCGAGCGCTATCGGCAGGGCCTGGAAAACTTTCTCGTCGAGGCGCGCACGCTGGCAAGCTTTCGCCATCCGAACATCGTCCGCGTGGCGCGATTCTTCGAGGCCCACGACACCGCCTATATGGTGCTGGAGTACGAGCGCGGCGAGTCGCTCAAGAGTTGGTGGCCGCGCCACCAAACACTCGGTGAGCGGCAATTAGCGCGCCTGCTGCTGCCCTTGCTGGACGGTTTGTCGGTGGTGCATGCGGCCGGCTTTCTGCACCGCGACATCAAACCCGACAACCTGCAGTTGCGCAAGGCAGACGGCCGCCTGGTGCTGTTGGACTTCGGCTCGGCCGCACGGACGCTGACGCTCAGCGATCAGGACGCCGTGGTGGTCACGCCGGGCTATGCGCCGATCGAGCAATATGGCCTTGGCGAGCAAGGCCCGTGGACCGATATCTACGCGCTTGGCGCCACGCTGTATTGGATGATCAGCGGCAAGCGCCCGCCGGATGCCGAAAGCCGCTGGATGCTGGCCCAGGCCGCCCAAAGCATGGGCCAGGCCATTGCGCAGAGCGGCCGAACTGCGATGCCATCGGCACAGGACCTCGGGCGCGGCCGCTTCAGCGACAGCTTTCTTCAAGCGGTGGACTGGGCCCTGACGCCAGACCCCAAAGGTCGGCCGCGCGACGTCGCCGAATGGCAGGCGAGGCTGTTCGCTGCCGAGCTACATTCGCTCAGTTTGCGCGACGCCTTGCGCTCGGGTGAAGTCTTGCAGGGCGGCAAAGAGGCCGCACAGGCCTTGGCCCGAGGTCCGCACCAGGGCCTGTTGGGCTTGCGGCGCTGGCTGAGGCGGCTGTTCAACCCGGCTGGGTGGCCGCTGGCCGTGAAAATAGCGCTGGCCATGGTGGTGACGGCCTTGGCGCCGATGTTGATCACCGGCCTCTACAACCTAAACAGCAGTTTGGACGCGGTCTCCAGCAGCGAGTTGCGCAATCTGGAGCAACTTGCGCGCAGCACCGCGGGCCGTATGGCGCAGCTGATCGGCGACAGCCAGCATTTGGCCCGCTCGCTCGGCACCGATGAGGACTTCGAGCGCTTTATGAACGGGCCCGATGCCGAGCAACAGCAAACGCTCACGCGCAAGCTGAATCGGCTGGCGGCGGCTAACCGCGATATTCATCTGATCATGCTGATGGACCGGCAAGGCCTTGTGCGGGTCTCCAGCGAAGCCCCCCTGGTCGGGCGCAATTTCGGATTCCGCGAGTATTTCAAATCGGCGCTGCGGGGCCAGCCTTTTGCGACCGGCATCGTGGTCGGAGCTGCGGCCGGGGCACCGGGCATGTTCTACGCCGAACCGGTACTCGACCAGAGCCGCGCCGTCATCGGCGTGGTGGTGCTGCGGCTGCATGCGGCCAGCTTCGGCCGCATCCTGGATCAGGTGCAGGACGGCGAGCGCCGGGTCGGCATGCTGATAGACGGCGACGGTGTGCTGATTCAACACCCGCGCCCCGAGCTGCTGTATCGCAGCCTGGCACCGCTGAAGGCCGACGTTCTGGCCGAGATCCAGGCCGACCAGCGCTTTCGACGTGACAGCATCGATAGCCTCGGCATGCCCTTGCTGGCCAAGGCCATTGCGGAGCACAAGACGGGCCATGTGGAGCTGGCCGAAGGGCTCAGTCAGCGCGCCGAGATTGCCGGCTTTGCGCCGGTGCAGGGCCATGACTGGACCGTCATCGTCAGCGAGGACCGCGCGCTCTTCGAGGCGCCGCTGCAGCGCTTGTTTGTCCATTTGTCACTCAGCGTTTTGCTGGTCGGCCTCTTGTTCCTGGGCCTTGCCCTGCTGTTTTCGCGCAGCATCGTGCGGCCCATCCATGCGCTGACGCGGGCGGCCGAGGCCTTGCAGCAGGGCGACTTCGAGCGGGCCAGCGTGACAGTCAGGGCGCAGGATGAAATTGGCCGTTTGGCACGTACCTTCAACGTGATGATCGATGTGCTGCGCCAGCGCGAACGCGAGCGGGAACGCGAACAGGAACAAAAAGTCGAGGCCGTCGATGAGCGTTGATGCGGACGACCATGAGCAGATTTGGCGGGCCTGGCTATTGGCCGCGCAAGGCCTGGACGCGAGCTTTGCCGGCTGCTACCGATTCGGCAGTTTTGACTACCAACAACCCTTGTCGCTGCAATCCGGCGTGCCGCGGCGCATGCGACGCCCCTACAGCACGCCGGTCTTCTACACCGACTGGGGGCCGCAAGATGCGCCCCTGCTGCTGTGCTGTGGCGGAGTCGCAAACACCGCCATGCGCTTCAGCTTTGTGGCCGCCGATTTGAGCCGTTATGCAAATCAGCCTTGGCGCGTCATCTGCATGGACTGGCTGGGGCGCGGCCGCTCCGGTTGGCTGGCCGACGAGCAGGAGTACCGGCGCGCGACCTATGTCGAACAAATGCGCCAGATGATTGCGCATCTGGGCGGCCGGCCGCTCGCCGTGCTCGGCTCTTCAATGGGCGGCACGGTGGCGGTGGAACTGGCGGCGCGCCAACCCGGTCTGATCAGCCGGCTCATTCTCAATGATGTCGGGCCGCAGATGCCGCGCGCGCGGCGCCAATACCGGGCCGAGACGCTGGCGCGATTCTATGTGTTCCGCTCGCCCGGGGACATCATGCGGCGGGTCGGTGCGGCGCAGAAAAATGATGGCCCGGTCAGCGATGAGATTCGCCACTTCCTGGCGTGGCACCAAACCCGCTGGTCGGACGAGAACGCCGGCCGCATCTACAGAGTCGACCCACGCGCCTTGCAGGCCTACCGTGCCGAGGCGAACCAAGCACTGGCCCAATGGGACAGCTTCCGCGCCCTGCAATGCCCTTTGTTGCTGCTGCATGGCATGGACTCCGATGCCTTGCAGGCCGCCACCCTCGGCCGCATGCAGCGCTTGCAAGACCTGACCCTCGCGCATATCCCCGCCACCGGCCACACGCCTATGCTGTCGGACCGCAGGCAGATCCAGGTCATCGCCGCATGGCTGCGGGGCGAGTTGCCGGAGCCATGCGAGTT
Source organism: Roseateles oligotrophus (assembly GCF_025717515.1). Taxonomy (GTDB): domain Bacteria; phylum Pseudomonadota; class Gammaproteobacteria; order Burkholderiales; family Burkholderiaceae_C; genus Paucibacter_A; species Paucibacter_A oligotrophus. Next base: position 311,852 of record NZ_JAJIRN010000003.1, on the reverse strand, counting down.
CTCGATTCCCTTGGCCAAGGCCCGTGCGGCTTGGTGAGCCGCGACGCAATTCACTGGACAAGCCTATGCAGCATGATTCTGGTCCGACTTCTCCGACGAGCGCGCGCGCGCAACTGCCCGCCGCCATCTGGCTGCTCGGCTTCGTCAGCCTGTTGATGGATGTGTCGTCCGAGATGATCCACAGCCTGTTGCCGCTGTTCATGGTCGGCAGCTTGGGCGCCTCGGCCTTCACGGTAGGGCTGATTGAGGGGGCAGCCGAGGCCACAGCCCTGATCGTCAAGGTCTTTTCCGGCGCCTTGAGTGACTACCTCGGGCGCCGCAAAGGCTTGGCATTGTTGGGCTATGGCCTGGGCGCGGCGACCAAACCCGTCTTCGCGCTTGCCAGCGGCGTCGGCTGGGTCGTCGCGGCGCGCCTCACCGACCGGGTCGGCAAGGGCATTCGGGGCGCGCCGCGCGACGCGCTGGTGGCCGATCTCGCGCCACCGGGCTTGCGCGGTGCGGCCTTCGGGCTGCGCCAAGCGCTCGACTCGATCGGCGCGGTGCTCGGGCCGCTGCTCGGCGTGGGCTTGATGCTGCTGTGGGCGAACGACTTTCGCGCGGTGTTCTGGGTGGCGGTGATTCCTGCCGCCATGGCGGTCGCCTTGCTGGCATTCGGCGTGCATGAGCCCCGAAGCAGTGCCGGTAAAAAACGCCTCAATCCGATCAGCCGGGCCAATCTGCGCCAGCTCTCCCCGGCCTATTGGTGGGTGGTTGCGATCGGTGGATTGTTCACGCTGGCGCGTTTCAGCGAGGCGTTTCTGGTGCTGCGGGCACAGCAAACCGGCCTGCCCCTGGCGACTATTCCACTGGTGATGGTGGCGATGAATCTGGTCTATTCGGCCAGCGCCTACCCCTTCGGAAAGCTGTCCGACCGGGTCAGCCACAGCGCCATGCTGGGCTTGGGCTTGGGGGTCTTGCTGGCGGCCGATTTGCTGCTGGCCAGCAGCAGCGCTTGGGCGGCATTGGGCGGCGGGGTGGCGCTCTGGGGCGTGCATATGGGCATCACCCAAGGCCTGTTGGCGACCATGGTGGCCGACACCGCGCCGGCCCATTTGCGCGGCACGGCCTATGGTTTTTTCAATCTGATCAGCGGCTTGGCCATGCTGCTGGCGAGCGCTTTGGCGGGGCTGCTGTGGGACGGCTGGGGTGCCGAAGCCACCTTCTATGCCGGCGCCGGCCTGTGCCTGCTGACGCTGCTTGTTTTGCTGGTTAGGCGGCCGGCCTAACCATGAACTTACTGCGGGCCGCGGTGCAGCATCAAGCCGGCGATCGCACAAGTCATCGCCTCGCGTTGCGGCGCCGGCAATCTTTCATGCAGCCAAACGGTGCCCGGATAAGCCAGCCCCAGAGCGGCCACCGCCCCATTCCCCCCATCAACACGGTAGCCATAGAAGGGTTCGTCAGCCGGCACCGTTTGGCCGTTGCCGTCATAGCGCGCCACCCGATAGGTCTGTCCATCCACCGCGATGCTCAAACTCAAGCTGCTTGAGCCACTCAAGCCTTGCCAGCTGCGGTCGCTGGCGATGCTGAGCGTGGCTTCATGCTGGTCCTTGCTGCTGCAGACGCAGCTGAACAAGCCCCGCCCCTGCTGCTGCGAGATGCCATAAGCCAGCTTGGTACTGACATCTTGTGAACGACTTTCGCAGCGGCCCGCCCACTCGGTCAGCCCGCTGGGGCCACCCAGCAGGCGGAAGCTGAAGCCGCTGCGCTTGTTTTCTGTCTTGACGCCGTTGATCTCTTTCGAGTTGGCGGAACTGCCGGATTTACCTTCGATGCCGGTAACCCGGTAAGGCCCCAGATTGAAGGACTCATCGACCAATAGCCCGGTCGCGCGACTGCGATTTGAGGCGGGCAAAATTTGGCTCTGCCCAGCAAAACCCTCGGGCGTGACCAAGGCGTGCTGCGTAGCGCAGGCGGCCAGCAGGGTCAGCAGCGCCGCCAGGCCCAGGCAGTTTGAAGTCTTGTTGATCATCGGCATGATGCTTGTCCCAAACAGGTCGGATGAGCTCGCACTTTAGCCATCGGCTCGAGCCGGTGTGGAGATTCTGCCGAGTATCGAATTTCGCCACTCTCGGTAGCAAGAAGCTCACCCGACTCGGCCGACATGAACCGATTTTCAGGGACCGGTGTGCAGCAACAAGCCCGCCAAGGCGCAAGTCATCGCCGCCCGCTGCGAGGCCGGCAAGCTCTGGTGCAGCCAGACCTCGCCGGGCGAAAACAGGCCGACCGCCGCCGCCGGGCCGGCCTGCCCGTCAAAGCGATAGCCGACAAAGGCCCGCCCATCGCTCATCGCAAGGCCGCGGTGATCAAAGGGGCTGCCGCTAAAGCTCTGCTCTCCAATCGTCAGCTTCAGGCTCTCAGGCAACCATGCGTCTTGCTGCTGCCAACCGGAGTTGCTGGCAAGTTCCATGCGCGCCGGCGCGCCATCGCCTTGGCAGTCACATTTCAGCGAAAACCTGCTTTGCAAGGGGATGATGCTGACCGACAGCGGCAGTCGGGTTTCGCCGTTATTGACCTCACAGCGCCCATGCAGCGTTGAGTTGGAGGCCCGCAGCACATAGGCGAAACCGTTGCTGCTCTTGCCCCAGGTCAGCGGTCCGAGGCTGAAACTGGCCTTGGAGTCCGCCCAGTCACGCTTGACATCGGTCACCCGGTAAGGCCCCAGGTCGAAAGATTCATTGGCAAACAAGCCGCTGTCGGCGCTGCGATTGCCGGCCAAGAAGGCGTCGCTTTGTGCCTCGAAGCCCTGCGGCGGCGTCATCGCAATCGGCGCCACGGTGCCACAGGCGCTCAGCCACATCAGCACAACCGGCGCGAGCCAGATTGAGGTTTTTTGAAGGCGCATGCTCATCTTCATGATCAATCGTTGGTCCAATTTTTGGCTAGCTTCGACGGCTCCATCCTATGGCGCGCTTGAAGGCGGCCGGCTAGGCGCGCGCGAGGTCGCGGATTCCGCTGCCTGCGGGTGCGTCTGAAGCTCCTTTTGGCCGCCGCAGTCACTCGCCCGCCGAGCACTTGGGCCGAGATTGCTCGACACACGCACGCAATAAATGGGCTGCAAGATCAGTTTGCTGCACCGCACAAGTGCGTATGCGAAACTTCCAGAGAACCGGGTGTTTTTGATCCTGTGCCAAACGCTGGTACCCCTATTTGAAGTCAAGGAGTCTGCAGATGAACAGCAAGCATGAAGCCGCCGCCGGCAACAACCAAGCCTTGGCCGGCAAGAAGGCCCTGGTCGTCGGCATTGCCAACGAAAGCTCGATCGCATGGGGCTGCGCGCAAGCCTTCAAAGAGCTGGGCGCGGAGGTAGCGGTGACTTTTCTGAACGAGAAGGCAAGGCCTCATGTCGAGCCGCTGGCGCGCGCGATCGAAGCGCCGCTATTCCTGCCACTTGACGTCACCCAGCCCGGCCAGTTGGAGGCCGTGTTCGAGCAGATTGAAGCGCGTTGGGGCAAGCTTGATATCGTCCTGCATTCGATCGCATTCGCGCCCAAGGAAGACCTGCAAGGTGGTCTTTTGAGCTGCTCGGCCGAGGGCTTCGGCAAGGCGATGGATGTGTCCTGCCACTCCTTCATCCGCATGGCCAAATTAGCCGCGCCCTTGATGACGGACGGCGGCACCCTGTTCGCGATGAGCTATCACGGCGCCAACAAGGTCGTGCCCAATTACAACGTGATGGGGCCGGTCAAGGCGGCGCTGGAGGCCTCGTGCCGCTACCTCGCTTTCGAGTTGGGCCACCAGGGCATTCGCGTCCATGCGATCTCGCCCGGCCCCTTGAAGACCCGCGCCGCTTCGGGCATCAAGGACTTTGAGGCCTTGCTGCATGAGACCGAACAGCGCGCGCCGCTGGGCGAGTTGGTTGACATTCTGGACGTTGGTTATGCCTGCGCCTATATGGCGACCCGCTATGCGCGGCATATCTCCGGCAACACGGTGTATATCGATGGCGGAGCGAACATCATGGCGTGAGGGCGGCAATAGCCCCGGGGCGTCGCGCCGGCCCTCATCGCGGCGCCAGCCACATCAAGCTTGGTTGTTCCCCGGATATCGAGGCTCTGCGCCAAGCCTCACAATGCGCCACCACCCATTTCAAGTGCTGGCCCGACCCGGGCCGCCCGGATGCAGATATGAAGATAAACCGTCGCCCTTCCGCCTTGGCCGCCACCGCTGCCGCCGCCCTGAGTTTGGTCTTGCTTTGTCAGGCGCCTGTGGCCTATGCGATGGCCCCCTCCAACGCCAGCGTCGCCTGGCAAGAGGCCGGCGCCGACGCCGATATTGAAAAAGCCTTCGCCCAGGCCCGCGCCGAAAAGAAGCCGGTGTTGCTGTACTGGGGTGCCAAATGGTGCCCGCCCTGCAATCAACTGAAGGCCACGCTGTTCAACCGCCAGGACTTCATCGAGCAGACCCAGGCCATCGTGCCGGTGCATATCGACGGCGACTCGCCCGGCGCGCAAAAGCTCGGCACCCGCTTCAAGGTGCGCGGCTACCCGACGATGATTCTGTTCAGCGCCGATGGCCGCGAGATTACCCGCTTGCCAGGCGAAATCGACGCGCCGCAGGTGATCAAGGTCTTGCAGTTAGGCCTAGCCGGTGGCCGCCCCGTAGGCGATGTGTTGGCCGATGCCAAGGCCGGCAAGAAGCTCAGCGCCAATGAATGGCGTTTGTTGGGCTTCTATTCCTGGGAAACCGGTGAGTCGCAGTTGGTGCCCGCCGCCGAGTTGCCGGCCTTGCTTGCGCAACTGGCGGCCGCCTCGCAAGGCGTTGATACCGAAACGACGACGCGTTTGTGGTTGAAGACCCTGAGCGCCAGCGATGAGGGCAAGGGCGTCAAGCCGGATGCCAAGCTTGCCGGTCTGGTGCAGGGCGTGCTGGCCAGCCCGGCCGAGTCGCGCGCGCAGATGGATGTGTTGAGCAATGGCGCCGCCGACATCGTCAAGACGCTAACGCCTGAAGCGGGCGCAGCCCGCGCCAAGCTGATTGGCGAGTTTGAAGTCGCCTTGAAGCGCCTGGAAGCCGACGCCAGCTTGTCACGCGCCGACCGCCTGGGCGCCTTGAATGCCCGCGTCGACCTGGCCCGCCTCGATCTGGCCAAGACCGAGCTGGCGCCCAAGTTGAGCCCGGCCCTGGTCAAAGAGGTCAAGGAAGCCGCGGCCAAGGCCGACCGCGAAATCACCGATGGCTACGAGCGCCAGGCCGTCATCAGTTCGGCCGCTTATTTACTCGGTTATGCCGGCCAGTGGAAGGACAGCGACGAATTGCTCAAGGCCAGCCTCGCCAAGAGCCATTCACCTTATTACCTGATGAGCCAACTCGGCGGCAATGCCAAGAAGCAAGGCCGCAAGGACGAGGCGTTGCGCTGGTATGAGGAGAGCTACAACAAGAGCGAAGGCCCTGCGACCCGGCTGCAATGGGGCTCCGGCTATATGGCCGCGCTGACCGAGCTGGCGCCGCAAGACGCCGCCCGCATCGAAAAAACCGCCGCGCTCTTGTTCAGCGAAGCCGCGCAGGACAAGGGGGCTTTCTATGAGCGCAGCGCCCGCTCGCTGCAAAAAGTCGGCGGAGCGCTGGTCAAGTGGAATGCCGACGGCAAGCATGATATGAACATCGCCCGCTTGAAAACGCAGTTAGACGGCATCTGCAGCAAGGTCGACGCGGCCGACAAGCAGCGTGCGACTTGCGAGGGGCTGTTGAAGGCACCGGGCAAGAAGGCTTGATGCTGACAACGAAAAGGGCGCCGATGGGCGCCCTTTTTCATTCAGCCAACCCGTCAAGGCGCCGGCTGTTCGACCGAGAACTGGAAGCGCTTTTTGCTTTGGTTCAACACCGCCGTGACGCCCATGCCGCGCAGACCCATGCTGGTGACCTGGTTGATCGTCAACGTTGATCCGTCGCCGGCCAAGGCGGTGCCGGCGGCGCGGTAGTTATAGCCATTGCGTGGGCTGTTAAGCAACCAGGTTTCCGAATGCTCGTCAGTGCCCGTGCTCGTGCCGCCCACCGACTTTTGCTTGCGCACCCAGCTGCCCGCGACCGCGTCGACCGAAACGACGGTGTTGGTGTCGGCCGAAATTGCGCCGCTGGACAACATTTGCTCATCAATGCCAAAGCTCCAATTCGTCTTGACTTGGGCCACGGCAGGCAGGCTGTTGACACGCTGTTTGGTCCAGATATTGAACTCACCCTTGGCATACACCTGGACATACATCAGGTCACCGCTGCCGGACTGGTAGATGAAGCCGCGCCCGTCGACCGTGCCAGTGTCACTCATCAGGTCGAAACCGCCGGCTGCGTTGACACGCAAGGCCTGCTTGCTCGGTGTGAAGCTGGCGCAGCTGACGACATCCCAGTTTGAAGGATGCGAGCACGCCGAGCCGGCGCTGATCTTGCCGTCCGCCCCAAAGGTCACCGTGGCCGCAACGGCGCCAAAGCCGACCGCGCCGTCCCAGGCGTTCATGCCCAAGCCGCTCCAAGTACCGGCCAACTCGGCCAGCGCGTGCAATTGCTCTGGAAAGGCCATGGCGGTGCGGAACTGGGCGCCATCGGCAATCCGCGCCACCATCACACCGGCCGGTGACACCACGACATCGTCTTTGCCATCGTTGGTCCGATAGCGGCATGCGCCATTGGGAATCATGTTGTCGACAGTGCCATCGGCATTGGTGCTCACGCCCGTCGATGCATTCAGATCAAAGCTGTCGGCCTGCTCGCTCATCGGCGCGCCGGGCACCGGTATGACCACACGGTATTTGCCACTGCGTACCGCCGCGCAGTTGGACGCCGCCGGTTTGATGATGCTTTCGGGCGGCAGGCTCGGTAGGCCAACGATGATGACGGGAGTGCCGTCGGCCTTGGTCGGCGTGGTGTTGACCACCGCCGTGGTCAGGTCGGCCAGCTTGGTGCCGCTGCTGACCAGCGCCTTGTCCAGCGCCACCAGCGCGGCGGTGTAGGCCGGTGTCACGGCGGCGGCGTTGATCACGTCGCCGGCGGCGCTCAGGTCCACCCCGCCGGAATTCAAGGTGCTCAGCACGGCCGTCTGTGCATTGGCCACCGCTGCGGGCGTGACAAAGGCCGCTGCGGCACTGTCAAACGCCGTGTAGTAGGCGGCAGGTTCGGCGCCGGCCAGCCGCGCGACCACCAGTTGCGTGACCGGCGTGATGTTGGCCGTAGCGCTGGTGGCACCGCTACTGCCCTGCGCGATGGAATGCAGCTGAGTACCGTCGTCCTCGGTGACGCGGGCCAGACAAGGCCACTTGCCGCCTTCGATGTCGACGCTGTAGCCGCCATCAGACTTGGTGGTGCCGCTGCCACTGCCGGCCGCGCATTTGGCCGCGAAGGCCTTGCCGCCCAAGCCAGAGCTGCGTGTCGCGGTGCCGCTCAGCGTCAAGCTGGTGACGGTCGGCGTGGGCGTGGGCGTGGGCGTGGGCGTGGGCGTAGGCGTTGGGGTCGGGGTCGGGGCGGGGTCAGAGCTTGAGCTGCCGCCACCGCAGCCCACGACCAAGGCGCTCAGCGCCAAACCGACCAGTTTGCGTTCCCAATTCTGTGTCGTCATGATTTTTACTCTCCCAAGTGAATCGTCAAAGAAGTCCGTGGCGAGGCCGTCGGCTTGAGCCGCTAGCAAACCCAGCAGCAGTGACGAACCTTATCGACAAGCCAGGCCTTGCACATCCGCAGTTCATGGGGTACCGACCCGGCCCCGAAACGACCCCGCCTGTGCGAACATCGGCCACCCTCACCTAAAGCGGCGCAGCCTATTCACATGAACTCCGTCCCCTGCGTCAGCGTTGCCCTGGTCGAAGACGAGTTGGACATGCGCGAGCGTCTGGCGCGGGTGATTCGGCTTGAACCGAGCTTGCGCCTGGCGTTTGCGGCCGCCAGCGGGCAGGAGCTGCTGGCCTGGTTGGCCGACAACGCGGTCGATGTGCTGCTGGTCGACCTCGGCCTGCCCGACTGCTCGGGGCAAGACGTGATCCGCCGCGGCCGCCGCATGCAGCCGGCTTGCGCGGTGATGGTGATCACCATGTTTGGTGATGAGGCCAATATGCTCGAGGCCTTTGAGGCCGGCGCCAGTGGCTATTTGCTGAAAGATGACACCGAGTCCAATCTATCCGCTCATGTGATGAGTTTGCACGCAGGCGGCTCGCCGATGTCGCCCATCATTGCGCGCCAATTGCTGATGCGCTGGCAGCACGGCCAGGCTCAAGCGCCCGCGCCGCGTGTGGCGACGCAGCAGACCGAGGCTTTGTCGCCACGCGAGTCCGAAGTCTTGAACCTGGTCGCGCGCGGCTTTACCTATCTCGAATCTGCTCAAAAAATGGGCATTTTGCATTCGACGGTGCAAAGCCATGTGCGCAATATCTATGGCAAGCTCGATGTGCACAACAAGACCGAGGCGGTGTTTGAAGCGCGCCAGCTGGGTCTGCTGAATGAATGAAAAGGCGGCTGACCGCCTGAACCCGGTCAAGCTGGCCGCCCCGGCACCCCCAGTCGGGCGGCGTTGGCTGATGCCGCTGCTTTGCGCCGCCTTGTTGGGCGTGGCGCTATGGGTGTCGGGCACCCTGGCCGAAGAGCATCACCAATGGCCCGGCCAGAGTTTGAGTGTGGCCGAGTACTGGCTACCGGATGCTGGGTCGGAAGAGCAGCGACCGCCCGTGGCCGCCGACTGGCAGCCTGTCACGCTCCCGGACAACTGGAAAGTCAGCCGCCCCTTTTACCAAGGCAGCGTTTGGTATCGGCTGCGCTTTGATCGTGGCAGTGCGCAGACCCAGGCGCTCTTGTTGTCGCGTTTGGCGACGAGCGGGTCCTTGCTCTTGAACGGCTCCCAGCTGTGGGAGCGCCGCGCCGAGCGGCCCGGCATCACCTTCAGCTGGAACGCGCCGCTGCTGGTGGTGCTGCCGAGCGATTTGCTGCGCGCTGCGGGCAACGAGGTATTGGTGCAAGTGAGCGGTTCGGGCCAGTACCGAGCCGGACTAGCAGCACCGCAACTAGCCGACTATGCAGCGCTGCGGCCGGTCTTTAAGCGGCGTAATTTTTGGCAGTTCGAGGGGGCCATGCTGTCCGGTACGGTCAGTCTGGTGGCCGGCTTGATGATGCTGCTGACTTGGCTCCGTCAACGCCAGGATCGGCTTTTCCTATTTTTTTTTGGCCTAGCCAGCCTGGCCTGGGCGGCGCGTAACAGCAATCTCTTCTTGGAGCAATTGCCGCTCTCACTGGAGGCGTGGACCTCACTCGTTGTCGCGGGAAATTGCTGGTTCTATGCGCTGTTCGGGCTTTTTGTCTTGCGCTTTGCAGAGCTGCGTTGGCCCCGCGTGGAAGCTTCGCTGTGGGCCTATGCCGGCCTGAATTCAATCCTGTTGTTGCTCGGGGTTTTCAGTAATTTTCAGCAACTGATGGCCGTGACGATTGCGCCCGGCCTGCTGTTCTTCTTTGTGCTGGTGGGCTTGCTGGCGCGCAAGGCCTGGCATGAGGGCAGTGTCGATACCGCGCTGATGACCGCCACCGCCTTGGTCTTCCTGCTGCTCTCGTATCGGGATCTGCTGCTGCTGCGCAACCAATTGCCCTATGACGCCTACTCGATTTCGCACTACACCGGGGTGTTGATGTTGGTGTCGACACTGTGGGGCTTGGTTGCCCGAGTGGTGACTGCGCGCGTGGAGGTGGTGCGGCTCAATGCCAGTCTTGGCCAAAGGGTTGCCGACCGCGAGCAGCAACTGCAACAGGCCTTCGATGGACTGCGCGAGCAGCGCCACCAGCAATCGGTACAAGACGAGCGGCAACGCATGATGCGCGAGATTCACGATGGCGTCGGCGCCCAACTGGTCGGCTTGCTGAATATGGTGGCGCGCCCTGGCGCAGAGCCTGCTGTGCTGCATGAACAGGTGCAACATGCCTTGGACGAAATGCGCATGGCGGTCGATTCTCTGCAACCGGTGCACGACGATTTGTTGACCGTCTTGGCGACCCTGCGCTACCGCTTGCAGGCGCGGCTTGAGTCCGCGGGTATTCGGGTGATCTGGCAAGTGGACGACCTGCCGGCATTGCCGAACTTGTCGCCTCAGAAGGTCCTGCAAGTGCAGCGCATCTTGTTGGAAGCCTTCACCAATATTCTCAAGCACGCGCGGGCCACCGAAGTGACCGTGAGCGCCGAGTACCGGGTCGGCGAGCCGGCCATGATTCTGTTGAGGATCGCCGACAACGGTGTGGGCATGAGTATCGATTTGAACGATCAGCCGTCATCGCAGCAAGCCGACTCGCCGGTTCGACGCCACGGGATAGGCAATATGCAGGCCCGCGCCGCCGCCTTGGGCGCTCAACTGAGGCTGGAGTCAAGCCAGAGCGGCGGGCTCAGCGTTGCGCTCGACTGGCCCGTGGACGCAAGGGCGCCCGACAAAACGCCCTGAGTCGCAGGCCAGCCCAAGCCGCCGGAGAGATTCTTTTTCACCACCCTGCATCCAAATCAGCGCGGCCGGCGTACCGATGGGGAGAGTCATTCCGCCTCGCTCAATTGCTTCAATTGGCGGCGGCTAGCTCCGACTGGAAACGCTATGCAAACTCAGAAAGAACCGACCCGGCCGCGCCGAGCGCAGCCCCGCCCGTCGCAACTTGCCGGCACAATGGTGAGGTAATGGTGCTGTTCGCATTGCCCCGTCGCTTGGCTGCTGCCCCCCGGGAATTGTCTCGTCTGGATGCTGCTATGGTTTATTTTGCTCGACCGGCCACACCGCCTGGCGCCGATGTTGGCGAGGCCTGGGAGGTCGATGATCTGGCCGAAGCAATGGCCGACGATGGGCTGGCGGAAGAGGTCGACAGCGACGCCGACGCGGACGCCGACAGCATTGCCGAGCCCCCCCCGCTGAGCCCGCTGGCCAGCGCCGATGAGCCGCAGCTGCAGGCGTGGCTGGCCCGCATCGTGCGTCAGGACGAGGCCGCGCTGGATGCGCTCTATCGCGCCTGCGTGGGCCGGGTCTATGGCCTGGCCTTGCGCGTCGTGCGCAACCCCGCGATTGCCGAAGAAGTGACCGAAGACACCTTCTGGCAAGTCTGGCGCCAGGCGCCGCGTTTCGACCCCTCGCGCGGCACCTCGCTGGCCTGGTTGCTGACGATCGCGCGCAGCCGCGCGCTCGATGCCTTGCGCGCGCGCCGCCGTGTCTTGGCCAACACCGTGTCGGCCGATGCCTTGGGCGAGGCGATGGACGCCTTGGTCGAAGCGACGGACGCGGGCGGCGCCGGCAGCGGCAACGCCGATCCGCATGATCTGCTGGAGGCGGTGCAAAGCAATCAGCAGCTGCATCAGGCCTTGGCGAAACTCGACGCCGTGCCGCGCCAATTGGTGGCGCTGGCCTTCTTCAAAGGCTTGACCCACGAAGAGATCGCCAGCCAGATTGGCCTGCCACTGGGCACCGTCAAATCCCATCTGCGCCGCGCCATGCTCGCCATGCGCAAATGCCTGGGCCCGCAATCGGCGGCCACCTGCAATTCAACGAATTCGATATGAACACAAGCGCCACTCAGTCCCCTTCCGATCTTGCGGCCGCCGAAGCGCTCGAGCCCCTCACCTTGCCCGGCGTTGCGCCCGCGGCCGGCCTCGGCCTACTGCCCACGCTGGCCGTCGAGCTGACGCCGATCGAGCCGCCCCCGGCCAGCGCCGGCGCCTTGCGCCAACGCTTGCTCGCCCGCGTGGCCAGCAGCGCCGCCGCCAGCGCCGGCATGACGACGCTTCGCGCCGGCGACGCCGTCTGGCAAGACCTGGCCCCCGGCGTGCGCCTCTATTCTCAGCACCGGGGGGATAACAGCCAAAGCAGCTTGCTTGAACTGGCCCCCGGCACGCAATGGGCCCCCGGCGAAGGTGCGGCCTTGTTGCATGGCCCGGGGCCCGCTGTGCATGAATGCCTGGTTTTGCATGGCGAGCTGCAAGTCGAATTCGCCGCGCTTGGTTCACCCACGCTGGTCGCTCAGGACTACCAGTTGATCGGCCTCGACCAGCCTTGGCCGGCCGAGGCCAGGCTGAATTCGCCCCTGGGTGCCTTGCTCTACTGGCGCAGCAGCAAGCCGGGAGCGGGCGCCGACGAGTTTGGGCAAACGACTGCTTCGCACCGGGTCGCCGGTGGTGGGCAAGGCTGGGAGCCCCTGCGCCAAGGCGTCGACATCAAAGCGCTGCATCTGGTGGGCGAGCGCATTTCGATGCTGGTGCGCTTCGAGCCCGGCGCGCGGGTGCCTGCGCATCCGCATGGCCTGGGCGAGGAATGCCTGATGCTGGACGGCGATTTATTCCTTGGAGATGTGCTGCTGCGCGCGGGCGAGTTCCAGTTCGCCCCGGCCGGCACCGGCCATGATGAGCTTTACTCGGATGTCGGCTGCCTGCTGTTCTTCTGTGGCGCCATCGACCCGGCTGCGGTAGACCCGGCGATGCGGGCGGGCTAAGGGAGGCGTGCTTGTGGCGCCGGGCTTTCGAGCTCAGCCCTGCACCACCGTCCAATGCTTGAGCCGCGAGCTGCGGCAATTGAGCCGCGTGGCCATGCCCTGGGCGCCGGCCTCCATCACCGCAAAATGGCTCCACTTGAACAGGGTTCGCAACAAGGGGGCGAGCCAGCGCATCCAGCGCCGGCCTAACTCGACCTCGTAGCGGTAGGTGACGTCGACCTGACGGGGCTCGCCGGCCGTGACGGAAGAGCGCACCGGGTCCAGCACCCACAAGCCCTGACCCATCAAATCACCGCTGGAGCGGCCCTCGATTTCGCAATGGCCGTCTTCGCCGCGCTCGCGCCTGGTGTTCAACACATCAATCGTGAAGCCATAGCCCAAGGGGCTGCGCCAGGTCAGCGCCACTTTGGTGCCCGCTTCTCCGACCGGAGCCCGGTGCAGCAGACGTGCTTGGCTCACTTGCGGCCACCAGCGGGGCCAGTTCTCCAGATCGGTCAGCAAGTCCCAGATCGGCTGGCTGGTGCAAGTCATGCGCCAACGGCTGATCAAGACAAATCGGGCCGCAGCCTTGGGGGAGTGGGAAGAATATCGACTAGGCATGAAATGAATACGCCACCGGGGGCTTTTTGGATCAGGGCGGCAAGCCTAGAAATCGAAAGGCGAAAAAGAAAAAAGGCGCTGCAAGCGGTCTGCTCACAGCGCCCGGTTCCGGCTCAAGCCGGGTTGCTTATTTGCTGCCCGCTATCGGCGTGAACAAATAGGGGAACTTGCTCAACAAGGGAACCACCGCCTGATCCACCGCGTCATGCAGCTTGAACGAGGTAGCGCCGAGCGGCACCTTGCCCGGATTGCAGTCCATGCCGAAGCCCAAGGCATTGGCGTTGCCATTGGCCACGCACAAGCCGCCCATCACCGCCACCAGCGAGATGTCGACAACATCGTCCTTGGGGCGACGGCCATTGGGGTAGCCGGCGTTGTCGCTGCCGCCGGCGAGAATGTTGCCGACCAGCCCCAAGCGATTCTGCTGATCGAAGCGCACCGGTTCGATCGCCGTGTTCAAGCGCAGCATCTCCGAGCCGACCACATTCTTGGGTTGGTTGACGCCCTTGATGCCGGTCAGGAAGGTGGTGACCAAATCGAAGCGCGGGAAGTTGGTCGGCGCCGTACCCGGCAGCGCCAGGGCGATTTCCAGCAAGGCCGGCAAGGACGGATGAGTCACATAATCAATGAATTGAGCGTCTCCCGTGGGCGAGGAGGCATTGAACTTGTCCTTGTCCGGCAGGCCGATCACGAGCTCGTTGACCAGCGGCATGCCCAGGCGCGACACCTGCACCCAGCCGCCGCCGACCTTCTCGCTGGTTTGATGGCCCGATGGCGGCGTGGCGTTCAGCAACCGCGATTGGCGCAGGCTGGCGGTGGTCCAGCCGCCGATCACATCATCACCACGGGTCAAACAGCTCCGGTGTACCTCAAGCGCCAGCGTGGTGACATTGGCGTCATCAATGGTGTTTTGCGCCGCGCCGATCAGGGCCGGGTTGGTGATTACGTCGACCGGGGCGTTGACCAGGTCGAAAATAACGCCCAGATTGACCGCAAACGCATCCTTGCGCTGGCCGACGAAAAGCTTGGCCGGCATGTCGCAGCCCGGGATATTGACGCTGTAGATATGCTGATCGGCATAGCCGGGGTAGTCGGGAATGGTCTTGACGCCGATGTTGTCGACCGGCTTGTCAAAGTTCGTGCTGCCATTGGCCAGATTGGTCAGGGGCATGGCCGTACCGGTGCGGCGGTCGCCACGCACCAGGCTCACGCCGAAGGATTCGGTCAGATTCAGATTGCCATCACGCACCCCAGCGACTTGCCCCTTCTGCACCAGAGGGATGGGAATGTTCTTGCCGCCGATCGGCAAGGCGAAGCCCTTGCCGGCCGCACCCAGGCTGTTGTTGAAGCGGAACTGAAAGGTCAGGTCTTCTTTGGCATCGCCGTTGTTGTCGATATGGATCTCATAAAGGGCATTCGGATCCATTGCGAAATAGTTCGGGCCGCCATAAGCAGCCTGCAAGGGCTGGTAGTTAGCGATCATCGTCACATAGTCTTTGCGGCCGTCTTCATAGCTGCGGAACATATAGAAATCGGTTGCATCCACCTTGGGGGCGGTGGTGATGAAAGGTGCTTCGCGGTGGCTGGACGCCTGCGCCAGGCCGGTGCAGGCCAGCAGTACGGCAGCGGCCAGGGGCGCCAAGTTGAGTCGGTGAACTTGCATGAGTAGATCTCCAGGGTGAGCGGGTTTGGCGGTAAATGCCGCTGGAGGTCTATACGCGCTACCGCTTGAATTGGATGCAAGGTCATTGAAATGAATCTCTTGCATCCAATCGCCCCGACGCGGCGTATGGCTTGACGCGATCCTCAACTTCACCCAGGGAATTTTCAATAATGCCTACCTTTAAAAAAACCGCCGGCCAACTGATGCTGGGCCTTTGCGCTGCGCTTGCGCTGGCCGCCCAAGCCGGCCCGAGCCCGGTCAACCTTTTCTTTGACGGGGCCGGAACTCAGCCAGCAATCGACGCCGCGCAAGGCACGGGGCTTTGGAGCGGCAGCATCAAGCCAGGCTTTGGCTCCGATGTCACCGAGTCGCTGCTTTCAAACGTGCTGTTCAAACTCGACGCCAGCACCAACACGCTCAGCGGCAGCTTCGAGTTCAGCAGCCTGGATCTGGCCTCAAGCATCAGCGGCTTGTTGACCGGCAGTGACCTGGACGGTGACGGCCAGTTCGAGATCGACTACCAAATCCTCGGCGGCAGCGGCGCCTTCAGCCGAGCCAGCGGTTATGGCTTGAGTTTCATCAGCTTTGATCAGCCGCTGACCATGGCCGGCAGCTACACCGAATCCGGCCTTTTGAGTTTCGCGGTTCCGGAACCGTCAAGTTATGGCCTGCTCGGTCTGGCGCTATTGGGCGTGGCGCTGACACGACGCAAACCAGTCGGCACGGCGCTGCGCGGCTGATCAAGCACTCAAACTGCCCAGCATGGTTTCCACCGACTCGTGACTGAGGTCGGGAGCCGACCAGGCCTTGAACCAAGCCGAGAACTGCTCCTGCGGCATCGGCTTGGCGATGAAATAACCTTGTCCTTCATCGCAACCCAACTCGGCCAGCAGCTTCCAGGCCATGCCGGTCTCAAGGCCTTCGGCCACCACGGTCAGGCCCATATTGTGAGCCAGCTCTATGGTTGAGCGCACGATCTTGGCATCACCCAGATCGGTTTCCATCGCCAGCACAAAGCTCTTGTCGATCTTCAACTCGTCGACCGGCAAGCCCTTCAAATAGGCGAGCGAGGAGTAGCCGGTGCCGAAGTCATCGATGGACAGCTTGAAGCCCATCTCGTGCAGCTGGTTCAAGGTCTCCAGCGCGCGCTGCGGGTCGTCCATGATGGCGCTTTCGGTGATCTCCAGGCACAGCGAATCGGTGTTGGCGCCATATTGGGCCAGCATCGCGCTGATCTTGGCCGGTAGGTCCTGATCCATCAGGTCGCGGGTGGACAAATTGACGCTGATGCGCAAGGCCTGGTTTTGCGCGTTCAGTGCGGCCCAGGCTTGCGCCGATTCGGCCAGCACCCAGCGCGTCAATTCCCGGATGAAGCCGGTTTGCTCGGCAAAAGGAATGAACTGCATCGGCGGCACCAAGCCCCGCTCGGGATGCTGCCAGCGCAGCAAGGCCTCGGCGCTGATGACGCGGCCCGTCTTCAGTTCGACCTTGGGCTGCAGATACAGGCGCAGCTGCCCACCCTCGACGGCTCGGCGCAATTCGCTCAGCAAGGACAGTGACTCCTGGCTGCCCGCGTCGAGCTGGGGGGAGTAGATCGCGCTGCCGGTCTGGCGCTTCTTTGCCGCCACCATGGCCAAGGCCGCGCGGCTCAAGAGCAGCTTGGCGTCTTGCCCATGGGCCGGCGACAGCACAATGCCTATGCCCGCGCTGAGGTCAACGGTCTGCTCAGCTATGCACAGCGCGCGCTCGAAGTCCAGGCGAATCGTTTCCGCCGCCGCGCGCGCGGCCTCCTCATCGGCATGCTCCAGGAGCAGCACAAATTCATCACCGCCCAGGCGCGCCAGGCTGCGCGACTGCGCCCCCAGCAGGGTTTGCAAACGCAGCACCACCGCGCACAAAAGCCGGTCGCCGAAGTCATGGCCCTGCACATCATTGACATGCTTGAAACGGTCCAGGCCCAGCTGCAGCAAGGCGAAGGGCGCGCTGCTCTGGCTCAGCCGCAAGGCCAAACCTTCGCTGAAACCAGAACGATTGGGCAGATTCGTCAGCTGGTCTTTATAGGCCAGCTGGCTCAGGTTCTCATCGCGCTCGCGAATGCCGCGGCGCATCAACTCGAAGGCCGCCGCCAGATCACCGACCTCATCGACCGATTGCCGCAGCACCGGCGTTTCGTAGTCACCCTGGCCCAAGCGGTCGGCCGACAGCGCGAGCGCCTTCACCGGGCCGCTGATGCGCCTGGCCATCAGCACCGATCCCAGCGCGAAGACCGCCACCCCGATCAAGGTCAGGGCCAACAAGGTCAGTTGCAATTCGCGGTAAGGTGCGACCGCAGCGTCAAATGAGCGCAGCAACAAAACACCGAGTTGCTGCTGTTGTTTCTGCTGCTCCGGGGCCATCAAAGGCGCCCACAGGCCGCGCATATGGTCGGCGCCCATGTCGACCGGGAACAAGCCGCCGCCGGGCGGGATCAGGCGCGCCACGCCATCGGCCTCGGCCGGCTCCAGCAGGCTCAGCAGGCTGCGCCATTGGCCACGCTCGTCCTGCATCACGATGACGGCCTGCAACTCGGACAGCTTTTGCAAATCCTGCAGCGCCGATTTCTCCAGCACAAAGCCCATCAAGATCCAACCCACTTGGGCGGGTGTCTTGACCGGCACGACCGCGACTTGATAGACCTGCCCACCCAGCAGCGAGAGATGTGCGAGCTGCTCCGATTCGGCACGCGCAAGTTGCTGCTTCAACAGGCTCGCAAATCGGCTGGCGTCGTCGCGGGTTGCTGTCACCAGCGCTTGCTCGTTATCAAAATAGGCCACCACGCTGGCGCCTATGCGTTCGCCCTGGTTGGCCAGCGCGTCCTTGATGGTTTCGACCGTGCCCTGTTCGGCCAAGGGCAGGCCTACCGCCTTGATGAAGCCATAGTCCTTGGCCAGCAGCTCGGCCGCATCGTTCAGCTTGTCGGCCCGCTGCGCCAGCAAGCGCCTGAAGACCCGGTCACCGGTCTTGAGCTCAGCCGCGATCGAAGCATCGGCATTGCGCGCGATGCTGGAGCGGATGACGGCGAAGCTGGCAAATTGCACCACCAGCAACAGGGCCAGAAAGAGCGCCACGATGCGCCCTTCGAGGCGGCGCAGATTCAGATAGGCCGGCAGCGTCACGGCGACCCTCATTCGCTCAGCGTGAGGCTGGTCTGCGCGTCGCCGGCCGGCGCATTGGCAGGCACGACCAGCGTTTGACTTTGCAAGGTCTGCGTCTTCATGCCGGCATGCCAAACCTTGAGCCTGTGCTCTCCGGCCGGAAGCTCGAACTTGACGCTGCCATTCGCGTCGGTGATGCCGAACAAGGGGCTATCGACGACGACGATATGGGCGCTCATACGGTCATGGATATTGCATCCGAGCGTTGCGACGCCGGGTTTGTCGAACACGATAGGTTCGCTCGGCGTGCCTGAGTAGAGCTTGACGTCGATGACCTTGATCGGCGAGAAGGAATAGACATGATGCCGAACCACGTCGAAGTTAGGAAAGTTGACCGCCGTGCCGGTTTGCACGATCAACAAGGCGGGCTGAAATTGGCGCTCGCGTTGCGCCATCTCGGCCTTGACCGAGCTGGCGGCTTTGCTGGCGCGGCCCAGCAGCTCCACGGCAACGGCCGCGCCCGCCACCGGCTTGCCGGCCGCGCTATTCAGCTGCACGGTCCAGGGCAGCGCTTGGGCGGCCGAACATGCCAAAAGGCTTGACGCCAGCAGCGCGCGGGGGGAAATCAACTTCATGGTTTGGGCTCGATTCCGGCAGGCTTTAAGTCGTCAAGGGCTAACGATAGCCTGTTTCATGGGTGCCAGCAGGCGCAGCAACTCATTCTTCGCCCTCGCGTCGCTGCCGCCGCGATCGATTTCCTGGCGCAGCATTTCGACAAAGGCATCAAATTCCGAAGGCTTGATATGCAGGTCTTGATGGACACGGGCCATGGTCTCGCCCTGGTAGCGGCATCCGCCCCCTGCCAGCGCGCAGATCTGTTCGGTCAGGCTTTGCTGCAAAGGGCTCAGTTTGATGCCCTCGAAGCTGCGTTGGGTGCGCGGGTCGGCGGCCGCGCGCGCCAAAGTGCGGCCCATCAAATCCGATACCCCGGCCGGCCCCCCGAGGCGCTCAAACAGGCTGGCGGGTGGCGTCGCGGCACAGCCGAGCAACACAAGCAGCAGGCAAGCCGGCGGAAGGAGACGAACTCTCGGCATGGTGGGTTTCGATTTGCAAAATGAGGGCTTCAGCCGCTTGGCGAACGTCCGATGAATGAATGAGGCGCGCACACGCCTTTGCCGCGCCTACAGCAAACTTTATCGACTTCACTTAGCCCAACTTGAGACGCCATGCCAGAGAAGCACCCTCAACTGATTCGCTGGCAAGGCCTGATGCTGATTGCAGCAATCTGGGCCGACCCGAGCTGTGCCGGCGAGCGGCTGCTGGGCAGTTCGGGGGTCAGCCAGATCGAAGGCGCGGCCGGCGGCGGCCTGACACCTTGGGCCATGATCGCCGGCAGCGGCAGCCGTGACCAAATTGGCGCCTCAGCTTTCGTCACGCGGGCCCACACGCGCGGCGGCTACACATTGGATGCGGCCGGCGCCGCCGTCGGCTGGTATGACAGCGTCGAGCTGTCGCTGGCGCGCTGGCGCTTCGGTTTGTCCGATACCGTGCCGGGCGAGCACCTCGGCCTGGACCTGTTCGGGCTGAAGTGGCGCGTGCTCGGTGACGCGGTCTTCGATGCCGACAGTTGGCGCCCGCAATTGGCCCTCGGCCTGCAGCACAAGCGCAATCGCGACATGACCGTGCCCCGCTTGTTGGGCGCCAAGCGTGCCCATGACACCGAGCCCTATGCGGCCGCGACCAAGCTGTGGCTGGGGGCTACGGGCGGCTACAACCTGCTCACCCACCTGACCCTGCGCGGCACGCGCGCCAACCAGATGGGTCTGCTGGGCTTCGGCGGCGACCGCGGCGGCAGCTTGCAGCCGCAGCTCGAGATGTCGCTGGCCCTACTGCCGCGGGACAATTTGGCGATCGGCATCGAGTGGCGCGGCAAGCCCAGCCTGCTGAGCAATGCACCCGAAACGCGGGCAATGGATCTGTTCGTGGCCTGGTGGATCAGCCCCAAGCTGAACCTGACGGTCGCCTACCTCGACCTTGGCCAAATTGCCACCAAGGCTGCACAACGCAGCAGCTATATTTCTTTGCAGGCACAGCTTTGAAGGCATTATTTTGCACAGCGATTGCTCCGCTGTTTGCGGGCTGGGCGCTGTTGAGCGGCACGCCGCCGGCCGCCGCCGTCGAGTGGCATGGCTTGCTGGATATGCGGGCGCTGCATACGGACGCCGAACGCAGTTGGACCGACGCCGGCCTGGGCAAACTGCGCCATGACAAGCAATCAAGCGGGCTTCGCCTGGGCCAGGCCTTCTTGTCGGCCCAAGCAGATCTGTTGTCCAACACCATCACGGGCCGTTTGGTCCTGAGCGCGGCCGATGACCGCGCCGGCGCTTTGGACGTCAACGAAGCCTGGCTGCTTTGGAGCCCCTTGCCCAGCAGCGCCTGGAAGACACGGGTCAAATTAGGGGCCTTCTTTCCCGCCAGCAGCCTGGAGCTTGACTACGACAGCATCGGCTGGACGCCGTCCCGGACGGTGTCCAGCTCGGCCGTCAACAGCTGGATCGGCGAAGAGCTGCGCACCCAAGGTGCTGAATTGACGTTGACGCACAAAGGGCGTCAGAGCAACTCGCTGCACGACTTCGGCCTGACCCTGGCGGTCTTTGGCGGCAATGACCCCGCAGGCACATTGATGGGCTGGCGCGGATGGTCGATCAGCGACCGGGTGTCCGGGCTGACCGAAGGCCTGCTGCTGGCCGATTTGCCGGTCTATAGGCCCAGTGGCGAGATCCCCAAACAGAACCGCAGCGTGCACCTTTTTCGCGAGCTGGACGGCCGGGCGGGCTATTACCTGGGCGGCCAATATGCTTACACCGAGCAAGTCGAGTTGAGCGCTTTGCACTACGACAACCGGGGCGACCCGCTGGTCGAGAAGAACGGTCAATACGCTTGGCACACCCGTTTTGACCATATCGGGTTGCGCCTGCGACCGGCCGGCGAATGGGAGCTAGCCGCCCAACTGATGAGCGGCGAAACCTTGATGGGTCCGCAGGCGGTGCGCCTGAGCTTCAAGGCCGGCTACTTGCTTGCCAGCCATCCGTTCGCGCAAGGTCATCTGAGCCTGCGCTATGACCGCTTCCGTGCCCGCGAAAACGACATTCTGCCGAGCGACCCCAATCATGAAGATGGTCGGGCCTTGGCGCTGGCCTACGCCTTGCCGCTGCGGCAAGGCTGGTCTTTACTCGGCGAATGGCTGGTGGTCAAGAGCACGCGCCCGGCCCGGCGTTTGACGGGCAATGCGCCCGCGCAAACCGAGCGCAGCCTGACGGCCTCTTTGCGGTGGCAGTTCTGACGGCAGCGCTACTCAGCTTGCCGGGCTATAGAGCTGCTCCGGGGCCGGCGTTTCCCGGAGCTGAAACACATTGCCTTCCGGATCGTAGGCATTGCGCATCTGAAAGCCCGGCCCCGCGTAGACCGGGCCGAACAGATCGCCGCCAAGCGAGCGCGCGCGCGAGGCGGCCGCCTCCATGCTATCCACAGTGAAAAACAACTTGATCGCCTGCTCCTCACGCGGTGCGGGAGGCACGGCGATGCTGAAGGTCGCCGCGACCGGCGCGGGCAAGGCATGGATGATCAGCTGAAAGTCCGTCGAAGCGATCACCTGAAGCTCGGCGTTGGCGTGCAACAAGCGCATGCCCAACACCTGTTGGTAGAAGGCCGAAAGCTTGTCCAAGCTATGCGCGTAGATAAGGGCGCCGGCGCGGGCGGGTCCTGCCATGGTGCTAACTCCTGAGTTGAGCGCTTATTATCAGCGACGCGGCTCAGCTCAAAAAGTCAGGCTCTGGCGCCCTGATCCCGTACACCATCAGCTGGCGCTCGCTGCCGTCCGGATGCGGCATCAGGCGCTCGAAGCGCAGACCCAACTTTTCCAACAGCTGTTGGGAGCGCAGATTGTCAAGCCGCGTGGTCGCCAGAATGGTTGTCAGGCCCAGCTCGGTTTGCGCATAACGCAGCACCGCAGCGGCGGCCTCGAAGGCGTAGCCCTGACCCGCATGCTGGGGCAAAAAAGCAAAGCCAATGTCGGGGCTGTCCAAGTAGTCCCGTTGAGAGATGCCGCAGGCTCCGAGCGCCAGCCCTGTTTGCTTCGATTCGACAATGCAGAAGCCGAAACCCAAACGGGCATACATGTCGACCGGGCCAGTCTCGATATAGCGTTGCGCTTCTTCCAGGGTGCGCACCCCGCGGTCGCCAATAAAGCGCAGCCAAGTGGCGTCATTCAACAAGGTCAACATGAAAGCCGCGTCGGCTACGGCGGACATGGGGCGAATGACCAGACGGTCGGTATGGAGAGTTTTCAAGGTCAGCTTCCTAACATCATGCTAGCCCGTTGGGGCGTGGACAAAGCTTTGCACCGGGCCATGCCAGTCGTCATCTTTCAGCTGCTGCTCGCTGAACTTGCCTCGGCTGAAGTCGTCGATGACGCTGCGCCAAAACGCTTGAGCCCCATGATTATTGGCATGCTCGGCGACTTCCCAGCGCCCGGCCAGCGAGGAGAACACAGCGGCGGCGGCGAAGCGGCCCAGGCCGCTATTTCGATACTTGCGCAGCACAAAAAACTCGCAAATCGCATGCTCACTGCCCGGCAGCAACAAACCGGCTTCGGCTCCATCCACCAGGCAAAAGCCCGCATAGCGTCCTGCCACTTTGAAAACAAACGCCGCCTTCGGTGCCTGCCAATATTCCTCCACCCATGGGTAGTGGTACAGGCCGGCTTCATTCACATCGTCGCCGTCGAACTCGGAGAAGTCGTGCAAGTAGAGCTGCAGGAGTTGCCGCACGACAGGGCGCTCTTCAGGAGCAGCGATTGCGACAGAAAATCCATGAGTAGTTTCCAATTTGTGCCGGCGCCGTGTCAGTTTTCTTTCGACATCTGCTGCGCGGCACGCAGCAAGAGTCTGTGCTGCGCCTCAATCAGCGCGGGGTTGGGGTCATGGCCAGCCAAAGGCACGACGGTGAGTGACTTCTCGGGCGCGCGGATGCTATCCACAAAGCCCTGCGTGACCGTGAGCGGCGTCAGCAGATCCAGCTCACCCTGGATGAAATGCATGGGGATGAGGTACTCGGGCCCCAGCGCAGGCAGGTCGATTTTGGACAATATGCCGTCACCGGCCAAGCCCACGAACTGCAGAAAAGAATACTCCTCGCCTTCTTCCGTCGCGGCTTGGGCATCGGCGCTCTGATAGCGGGCCTCGGATTGCCACCAATCGCGCGGCGCTGGCATGCTGCCCTTGGCCTCGTAAGCACGAATGGCACGGCGCAGCACCCCGAATGCCCGCGGATCGCGGTGCGGCGGTGGGCCTATGGCCTTCAGCGCGGAGACAGTTCCGGCATCACCCGCCGCCTCGGCCAGGGCCAGGGTCTGCTTGTAGCTGGCTGCGCCATTGGCCTGGGCGCTGACCAACTGTGCCGTCCCCACATAGACGGCAAACAAGTCGGGCCGGAGTTTCGCCATTTGCACGCCAAGCACCGAACCCCAAGAGCCTCCCATCAGCAAGACCTTGCGCGGGCCGAATTGCTGCTGCAGTCGCTCCGTCAGCTCAAGGCCATCTGCAACCATGCGCTCCAGAGTGAGCGAGCTGCCGGCCTGCTCGGGGTTGCGCCCGAAGCTGAGCCCGGCGCCGCGCTGGTCCCATTGCACCAGCACGAAGTCACGACTCCAGTCGCCATAGATGCGTTTGGCAAAAGGGCTGAGCGGACTGCCTGGGCCGCCATGCAAGAACAGCAGCACCGGTTTGCTCTTGTCTTGGCCGTGGATGGTGACCCATTGCTCGATCCCGCCAATGCGCCGAAAGCCCTCTTCGTCAACAGGCGTTGCCGCCCTGGCCGAGCCAAGCAAGGCCCATAGTCCGACCGCCGTGGCTAGCGCAAAAGTACCGAACAGGCGGCGACGAGGTGAAGTGCTGATCATGCAAAAGACCTTGGAATGCTTGGAGAAGGGCCAATGCGACAGTGGGCCCGGAGTGGCCCTACTGCCCCCTGGCGCTGCAGCACTGTAGGCCAAGCATGCGCCGCTCTCAAGCCGCAATGGATGGGATGCGTTTCGGCGCGGGGCAAGGCCGCTACTTGCGCAGCTGCAAGGACCAAGCCGCCAGCGCTGCCAACTGAGCCTTCACACCGTCCTTGATCCTCTCGTCGGTGAGATTGCCATCGGCATCAAACTGACCCGCAAACGCGTTCGCGAATACCTCGGGCTTGTTCAAAGGATGGACGTCGACAAACACACAGACTTGACGCAAATGGTATTGCGCCCGCGAGGTGCCCATGCCGCCGCCGGCGCCCATGATGGCAGCGGCCTTACCGCCCAGCAGCGCATTGTTTGGCGCGCGCGAGGCCCAATCCAAAGCATTTTTAAGCGCCGGTGAGATCGAGTAGTTGTATTCGGGGCCGCCAAAAATGAACGCATCGGCATTGCCAAACTGCGCCAGCAACTGCGTGACCGCCGCCGGCGGTTCGCTGATGTCCGCGTTGTAAAACGGAATCGCCGCCAAGTCGGCAATCTCGATACTCATACCCTCGGGCGCATTGGACTGCGCATAACGCAGCAAGCCCTTATTCGATGATTTGGCCCGCAGGCTGCCGCAGAGCGCGAGGACTTTGGTGGTTTGGGTCATTGGGTCTCCAATCTTCCATCGGCACAAATTTGCGCCCTTAACAAGGGGGAGGGAAAAACACGATCAGCAACTCAAATTGACGGGCTGGAAGTAACAATCTACCTCAGTAGATTAATGTGCCACATTGACAATTTATCGCCCAATAAATTGGGCGAATCGAAAAACGTCAAGGGTATCCCGTCCTCTTCATCACTCACTCTCCCACCAGGCGCCGCAACAAGCCATGCTCCACGTTCGGTAGCTCGTGCACCGAAACCCAACTCGACTTGTCCGCCCGGTACAACCATTGCGGTGGGGCGCCCGTAGACAAGCGCTCGCGCAGCGGCGCCAGGACCAGGGCCGCCTCGTCGCTGCGGCCCAATGACTTCAGGGCCGCAGCCTTGACGATCAGCGCCAGGTCGTTCCAAGGTGCTTTCTCCAGCGCCTTCGTGGCCTTCAACAAAGCCAGCTCGGCAGGCTCCTGGGCCTTGCCCGCGCCCTTGCCAAGGCCCTTGTCCTCAAGCGCCAGCCAGGCACCCAAGGCCAACAAGCGCGGGTCGTCGCCGTCCAGCAACTGGGCCTCTGCCAACTGCTTGGCCGCCGCGTCGAAGCGGCCGGCGCGGATCAGGTCTTGCACTAGGTCGGCGCGCAACTCGACCAGGCCGGTGCGCAGGCGCAGCGCCTGCTCATAGACGGCAAAGGACTCGGCCCAGCGCTCATCCAGCATGGCCAGCGCAGCCGCCCGGCCCCATAGCCCCTCGGGGCTGTCGGATTGATAGGCCAGCGCCGCATCAAAAGCGGCCAGCGCACGCGGGCCGTCGCCGAGCTTGCGGTAGTTGTCGCCCAAGGCCAAATCGACCCGGTAACGGTCCTCATCACCGGCCAAACCGGCGCGGCTGGCGGCCAGGGCGTCGGTCACCTCGCTCAAGCTCCGGCCGGCATGCCACAAAGCATCGGCCGCGCCG
Organism: Roseateles oligotrophus; assembly: GCF_025717515.1. GTDB lineage: Bacteria > Pseudomonadota > Gammaproteobacteria > Burkholderiales > Burkholderiaceae_C > Paucibacter_A > Paucibacter_A oligotrophus. Next base: position 286,396 of record NZ_JAJIRN010000003.1, on the reverse strand, counting down.
ACACGCAGGGCGCCGCTGCGCGGGTGCAGTTGCAAGGCCTGCGCGGCGATCTCGACCACGCCCGCGCTGTCGCCAGTGAACGAGAGACCGTTTAGTTGCGCCGTCAGCACCAATTCATCATCCGGCGGCGCCACCTTGGCCGCCCTGGCGTACAAGGCCAGTGCGGCTGACGCATCGCCTTCTTCGAGTTTTTGATGGCCGGCATTGAGCAGCGCAATCGGCAGGCTGGCGCCAACATCCTGTTGGGCCAGCAGGCGCGCGACCAAGGTCTTCAGCTCGGGGTCCAGCGCGAGCAGGCGCTCACGCACAATCTCCCGATTGTCAAAGGCGTCGCGGCGCGGCGAATCGAAGCTGTTCGCGCCCTCGGCAAAATACTCCCACACCGAGCCGCCGGCGTAGCGCGACAAGAAGCCAGTTTGCGTCGCCTCATCGCGCAGCTTGGCGCGCCGGTACAGCTCTTGAATCTCGCGCGCCTGGGCCGCCGTCATCACGCCATGCACCTGATGCGTCAACTCGTGCAACACGGTGTTGTAGCGGTCAAAGATCGAGCGCTCCACATCCTCGATGCCGGTCACGGTATTGAAGCCGCCGGCCCCGCGCACGTCGTCCCACAGGCGCGAGTCGTAATTGATGCGCTGATCCTTCAGCGCCTGCGCGCCGGGGGTTTCTGACAACTTCATGTGCAGCGGCTTGATGAAATGCGTGGCGCCGCCCTCCACCAACACCGGCACATAGGCTTTCCAGGGCGCGATCGACAAGGCCACGCGCTTTTGGTGGCGTGGCGACAGTTGCGCCCAGTTCAGGACATAACGCTCGATGCCGGGGACAGCGGGCATGGGCATGGCGGCAAAGCGGGCCTCCGCCTCGGCGCGATGCACGTCGAGCGCCAAACGCTGCGACTCCAGCGCCTTGGCCAGCACCGCATGCGCGCGACCATAGCCGGGCAACAGAGCCAAGGCCTGTTCGCTCAAGTCAGCGGCTTGCTTGAAGGCGCCGCCGGTGAAGGCGTCGGAGGCTTGACGCGTCAGCCGCTGTGCTTGTTCAAACGCCGCGGGCTTCAGCGCCGCCAGTTCGCTGTAATTCTTGCGCGCATAGCCATTGCCGAGCAGGTAATGCGCCACCTCATGCTGCGGGTCCAGCGTCAGCGCACGCTCGGCAGCGGCGATCGCCTCATCGGTGCGGCCGAGGCGAATCAGGGTGTCGGCCAGCGTCATCAACCCATCGGCCGAAGCGTGCAGCTTGACGCTGGCCTGCGCGGCTTTAAGCGCCGCGTCATAGTCGCGGCGCTGGAAGGTGACTTGGCTCAGGCCCTTGATGGCGGCAGCCTTGTCCTCGGGCTTGGCCTTGGCATGCGAGCGGGCTCGCTCAAAGGCGGCCTGCGCGCGCTCGAAGTTGCGCTGCTCCAGCGCCAAGCGTCCGGCCGCCTGCAGGTCGGCGGGCAGTGCGGCGGGCTTCGCTGCGGGGTCGAGCGCGCTGCGCGTGCGGCGCTCGACCTCGGCCAGGTCATCGATAGCGAACAACCAGGTGTAGATCAATCCGCGTTCGCGGTTGCCGGCGGCGCTCTGCTGCGGTTTTTCGAGCAGCGCCCGGCCGGCGAGGTAGTCGGGCTGCGGCCCGGCAAGCGCCGAGCTCAGGCCGATGCTAAGGCTAATGCCGAGTGCGAGCAGGCTCGCCTTGGCCCTGGGAGGCGAAATTTTCATGAACAATAGCAGCAACAAAAAAAAGGGATTCAGGGCGCGTTTACCGGCAGGCCATTGGCAATCCGGCAGCGCTGAATATCGCAGGCGGTCGGCAGGATGGAGCGATATTCGACCACGGTCTTCAACTGCGAGCGGTCACGGGCATAGCAGTTGCCGCCCTTGCCGTCGGTGTAATAAGAGGTGACGTCGATACAGCGACGCGAATGCGCCATCAGGCCGAAGAAGTGACCCATCTCGTGCGACACGACCATCTGCAAGGTTTGCTCGGCCGGATAGCTGGGGTTGCGGGTGCGCAGCAGCTGGAACATCGCCGGGCTCAAGGCCAGCGTGCGCTGGCCCAGATTGGCCAGGCCAAAATTGCCTCGGCTACCGGCCTCGCTCCACTGCACGACCACCGCACCGGCAGGCAGCGGGGCATTGCCAAGCAGGGCACTGACCCGGCTCTCGATGCCGCAGCCCGCCCAGGCTTGGCTTGAGCGTTTCAACAATTCCATGACCTGCGCGGATGAAAACCAGGTCGGCGCGCCGGAATCCCAGTAGACAAAGACCAAGGGCTTGCCGAGGGCCGGGCGGTCGCGGCCATCGGCCCAGGTGGCTATTTCACCGGGCCGGCATTCGGCAATCTCCTGCTCCCGCGGCGTCGCGTTGGCGCAAGCGCCAACGCAAGTCAAGGCCAGCAACCCCGCCAATAGTTCAAACCGCACAAGCGCCCTCGTTACCGGAGCGCAGCTGTGAACCGCTCAAACTCACACCGTAGCGTTCGGCCGTCATGTGAGCGAGTATGGACAGCGCGATTTCAGGCGGCGTGCGCGCGCCGATATGCAGGCCGACCGGGCCGTGCAGGCGCACCAACTGCGCGCTCGTCAAGCCGAAATGCTCGGCCAAGCGGGCCTTGCGCTTGCTCTGGTTGACGCGCGAGCCAATCGCGCCGACATAAAAGGCCGGGCTTTTGAGCGCCTCCATCAAGGCCAGATCGTCGAGCTTGGGGTCATGCGTCAAGGCCACCACGGCGCTATGACCATCGGGGGCGAAGGCGGTGACCACATCGTCGGGCATCTCGCGCGTCAGCGTCGTGCCGGCCAAGCGGAAGGCATCCGCATATTCCTCGCGCGGGTCGCAAATCAAGACTTGATAGTCAAGGCTCAAGGCCATGCTGGCCAGGTACTGCGTCATCTGACCGGCGCCAATGATGAGCAAGCGCCATTGCGGGCCATGGTGGGTGACCAGGTTTTTCTCATCGAGCGTCAACAGGTCGGCACCGGCCAAGGCCGGGCTCAAGACCACCGCGCCCGTGGCCAGATCCAGCGTGCGGCAAACGCGCTCGCCGCGGTCCAAGCACGCCAGCAACTCATCGATCATCGAGGCGTTGGAAAGAGGCTCCAGCATCAACTCCAACGTGCCGCCGCAGGGCAGGCCGAAACGTGTGGCCTCCTCGGCCCCGACGCCCCAGCGCTGCAAGCCCGGGTGAGTCAGGCTCAAAGCACCATTGCGCACCTTGGTGATCAAGTCGTCCTCGATGCAGCCGCCCGAGACCGAGCCGGCTATTCTGCCGTCATCGCGCACTGCCACCATCGAGCCAACAGGTCGCGGCGCCGAACCCCAGGTGCGCGTGACGGTGCCCAGCACCACGCCTCGCCCGGCCGCTCGCCAGGCCACGACCTGGCGAATCACATCTAAGTCGACATTGTCCATGGGCAAGATCGTACGACGCGCGGCGCCGATCGCCAAAGGTCATCCGGTGAGATCTTGTATCAGCCCCGATAACGCAGCGAGGCGTCGAGCTGATCCACCAACTCGGCCCAGTCCGCGTCGGCACAACGCTCCTCGCACAGCATCTCGGCCTGCGCGGGGTGCCAGAACGGCGCGTCGGCCAAGCCGATTTCCGGTGCCAACGGTGCATGGCTTTTCAAGAAATCGCGGATGCTGTCGGCATCATTGGGCAGGCCCAATTGGGCGAACAGTTCATTGAAGCGGTGATTTGGTTTTTCCATGATCTGTGGTGCTGAGCTGTGCTGGAGTCATCGGGGCCAGGGCCATGATGGTCGCATGATCCGCCCGCCCGCCGCTGTGCCAGCTTGACACATAAACCAGCAGACCGAGCGACTCATGTATGGGCATACAGGTGGGTAAACCGTGGATGGTGCGCCGACAGCGCCAAGGCGATGATGGGGCGGATCAAGAACCCGCCCGCCACCCCGCAGGAGACGCGATATGAGCCACGAGAAGATCACACTCAAGGTCAACGGCGAGACGATCACGCGCGCGACCGCGCCCGACCGTCTGCTGTCACAACTGCTGCGCGAGGACCTGGCCCTGACCGGCACGCATATCGGCTGCGACACCGGCCAATGCGGCGCCTGCACCGTGCATGTGAACGGCCATGCGGTGAAGAGCTGCACGATGCTGGCCGTGCAGGCGGCCGGCACCGACATCACCACCATCGAAGGGCTGGCCGCCGCCGACGGCACGCTGCACCCGATGCAGGCCGCATTCAAGGAATGCCATGGCCTGCAATGCGGCTTCTGCACGCCGGGCATGGTGATGAGCGCGGTGGACCTGGTTCAACATCACGGCTGTCACTCCGAGTCCCAGGTGCGCGAAGCGCTGGAGGGCAATCTCTGCCGCTGCACCGGCTACCAGAACATCGTGCGCGCCGTCATGCTCGGCGCCCGAGGCACAGCGCCAAGGAGCCAGCCATGAACGCGCCACAACAGGGCCTGATCGGCCAAAGCATCCGCCGCCGCGAGGATGCACGCTTCTTGACCGGACGCGGCCAGTACACCGATGACATCGTGTTGCCGCGCCAAACATTCGCTTACTTCCTGCGCTCGCCCTACGCCCATGCGCTGATCAAGTCGATCGACACGGCAGCCGCCGTTGCGGCCGAGGGCGTGCTGGCGGTCTACACCGGCGAACATTTCCGCGCTGTGGGCGGCCTGCCCTGCGGCTGGCTGATCAAGAGCCTGGACGGCAGCCCGATGAAGGAGCCCAAGCACCCGGTGCTGGCCGACGGCAAGGTGCGTTATGTCGGCGACCAGGTCGCGCTGGTGGTGGCCGAGACCTATGAGCAGGCGAAGGCCGCCGCGCAACTGGTCGAGGTTTACTACGAGGAGTTGAAGCCGGTGGTCGACACCGCCCGCGCCAAGGGTGCAGCCAGCAGCGTGCATGAGGAAGCACCCGACAACGTCTGCTACACCTGGGGCTGCGGCGACAAGGCCGCCACCGACGCGGCTTTTGCCCGCGCCACCCATGTGACAAGGCTGGAGTTCCGCAACAACCGCCTGATCCCTAACGCGATCGAGCCGCGTGCCGCGAATGCAAGCTACAACCCCGGCGACGAAAGCTGGACACTGTATGTGGCGAACCAGAACCCGCATGTCGAGCGGCTGTTGATGTGCGCTTTTGTGCTTGGCATCCCCGAGCACAAGGTGCGTGTGGTGGCGCCCGATGTGGGCGGCGGCTTCGGCTCCAAGATTTTTCTCTACGGCGAAGAGACCGCGCTGACCTGGGCCACGCGCCAGCTTGGCCGGCCGATCAAATGGACCGCCGAGCGCAGCGAATCATTTCTGACCGACGCCCATGGCCGCGACCATGCCACCGTGGCCGAACTGGGCCTGGACGCTGCCGGCAAGTTCGTCGCCATGCGGGTCAGCACCACGGCAAATCTGGGCGCCTATCTGTCCACCTTTGCCAGCAGCATTCCGACCATTCTGTATGCAACGCTGTTGGCCGGCCAATACACGACGCCGGCGATTTACGCCGAAGTCACCGGCGTGTTCAGCAACACCGCGCCGGTCGATGCCTACCGCGGCGCGGGCCGGCCGGAAGCGACCTATGTGGTGGAGCGCCTGGTCGAGACGGCCGCGCGCGAGCTCAAGATTGACCCGGCCGAGCTGCGCCGGCGCAATTTCATCCGCACTTTTCCCTATGCCACACCGGTCGGCCTGAGCTACGACATCGGCGACTACGACGCGACGCTCAATAGCGTGATCGAGTTGGCCGATGTGGCCGGCTTTGCGGCCCGCCGTGTCGAGAGCGAGAGCAAGGGCTTCAAGCGCGGCATCGGCTACTCGACCTATATCGAGGCCTGCGGGCTGGCGCCGTCAAACATCGCCGGCGCGCTCGGTGCACGAGCCGGCCTGTTCGAGGCCGGCGAGGTGCGGGTGCACCCGACCGGCAAGGTGACGATATTCACCGGCAGCCACTCGCATGGGCAGGGCCACGAAACGACGTTTGCGCAGGTGGTGGCCGACAAGCTGGGCATCCCCTTCGAGGATGTCGATATCCAGCATGGCGACACCGCCAAGGTGCTGTTCGGCATGGGCACTTACGGCAGCCGCTCGCTGTCGGTCGGCGGCTCGGCCATCGTCAAGGCGCTTGACAAGGTGATCGCCAAGGGCAAGAAGATCGCCGCCCATTTGCTGGAGGCGGCAGACAGCGAGATCGAATTTGCGCAAGGCGTCTTCAAGGTCGCCGGCACCGACCGCAGCGTGCCCTTTGCCACCGTGTCGCTAACGGCTTATGTGCCGCACAACTACCCGCTCGCAACGCTGGAGCCGGGACTGAACGAAAACGCGTTTTACGACCCTAAAAACTTCACCTATCCCGCCGGCAGCTATGTCTGCGAGGTCGAGGTGGACCCGGCCACCGGCCATGTGCGGGTGGACCGCTTCAGCGCGGTGGACGACTTCGGCAATATCGTCAACCCGATGATCGTCGAAGGCCAGGTGCAGGGCGGCATTGCCCAAGGCATAGGGCAGGCGCTGCTGGAGCACGGCATCTACGACGTGGACAGCGGCCAGTTGCTGACCGGCAGCTATATGGACTATGCGATGCCGCGCGCCGATGACCTGCCCAACTTCCTGATCAAGACCGCCAAGGGAACGCCCTGCACCCACAACCCTTTGGGCGTGAAGGGCTGCGGCGAGGCGGGTGCCATCGGCTCGCCGCCGGCCGTCATCAACGCGATCTGCGACGCGATTGGCGTCAAGGACATCGCGATGCCGGCCACGCCGCATGCGGTCTGGCAAGCCATTCAAGCCACACGCTGAACCTTCAGGAGCTTGCACATGACAACCTTCACCTACACCCTGGCCAACAGCCTGGCCGAGGCCGGCCGCGCGGCAGCAGACGCCGAAACCAAGCTGATCGCCGGGGGTCAGTCCTTGCTCGGTGCAATCAAGCTCGGTCTGGCCGCGCCCGAGGCCTTGATCGATCTGAGCGGCTTGGCCGATCTGAAAGGCATCCGGGTAGATGGTGGCCATGTCGTGATCGGCGCGATGACGACCCATGCCACGGTCGCCGCGAGTCATGAAGTACGGCGCGCCATCCCTGCGCTGGCCGATCTGGCCGGCCGCATCGGCGACAGGCAGGTACGCAACCGCGGCACGCTCGGCGGCAGCCTGGCCAATAACGATCCGGCCGCTTGCTACCCGGCGGCTGTGCTGGGCCTGGGGGCGACCATCTACACCGACCGGCGCAGCATCGCCGCCGATGATTTCTTCAAGGGCCTGTTCGAGACCGCCTTGCAGCCGGGCGAGATCATCAGCTCGATCAGCTTCCCGGTCCCGAACAAGGCCGCTTGGCAGAAGTTCAAACAACCGGCCTCGCGCTTCTCGCTGGTCGGCGTGTTTGTCGCCCAGACCGCCGCCGGCGTGCGTGTGGCGGTGACGGGCGCGGCGGCAGGTGTGTTCCGATTCACGGCGATGGAGGCCGCACTGCAAGCAAATTGGAGCGCGGCGTCGGCCGCGCAGGTCGGCATCAGCGCGAGCAAGCTGAACGGCGATCTGCACGGCTCAGCCGACTACCGGGCAGCACTGATCCCGGTGCTGACCGGGCGGGCGGTCGCGGCGACACAGTGACCCCGGATTCGGCGCCAGCATGAATTTGTCCGGACAAGAAACCCTGCCCGTCTCCCAGACCCAAGCCTGGGAAGCCCTCAATGACGCCGAACTGCTCAAGGCCAGCATCAGCGGCTGCGACAGCCTGACCTTGATCGGCGAGCATGAATACGAGGCCTTGTTGACGGTTTCCGTCGGCCCGGTCAAGGCCAGGTTCAAGGGCAAGCTGAAGCTTTCAGACTTGCAGCCGCCGAGCAGCTACGGCCTGACGTTCGAGGGCCATGGTGGCGCGGCCGGCCATGGCAAGGGCAGCGCGCAAGTGCGCCTGGAGGCGCAGGGTGCGGCACAGACCCTGCTGCACTACGAAGTGCAAGCCAGCGTCGGCGGCAAGCTCGCGCAGATTGGCTCGCGCCTGGTCGATATGGCGGCGCAAAAGATGGCCGGCGACTTTTTTGCTAACCTCAACACCGCACTGCAAGAACGTTATGCCGCCGCACCAATCAAGGCTTTGGTCGCAAAGAAAAGCCGCTGGCATGCCTTGCTGGACTGGTATCTGGGCTGGTTGGGGCGCATCTTCACGGGCAAGATTTAGTCCACACCCGCGTTCCCCCGTAGGTCAAGGTCCATAGGGCCGGAAACACATTCGGGTTGATATGTAGTCGTTTGCCATTAATCGAATATACGGGTTGTTGCCGCTGCATCGGAGATGGATATTTGTGCAGCTGCCTCTTCGGTCATAACGGCTAATCAAGGCGGCCTTATTACACCTCAAGGAGTTAACCCATCATGACCAAAAACCTGTTTATCAAACCACTGGCCCTGGCCGCTCTGTTGGCAATCGCGGGTACCGCTCAGGCGACCGTGACGGTCTATAACAGCCTGGCGAGCTACAACGCCGCCGCCGCTGGCGGAGGCACCGACACCTTCAACGACATGCCGGTCGGAGCGCAAGTTGCTGGGCCTATCAATCGCAACGCCGGCGCGATCGGCTACACCGGCACGGTGACGTCCGGCGAAACTTCCTTCTGGACCGCCGGCGAGGATCCGGCCGATGTGTGGTTGAGCACCAACGAGCGCAAGGCGCTGGTGACATTCGACAACTTCAGCGCTTCGGTGAAGGGCATTGGCGGCAATTTCTTTGGCTCCGACCTGTTCGGTGCCTTTGTAGCCAACCAGACCACTCACTTGACCGTGGTCGATTCCAGCGGTACGACCAATATCGACTTGCTCGGCACCGACATCAACAGCTTCATGGGCTTTGTGTCCACAGGCACCATTACTTCCTTGACCATTTCCGTCGGCGATGTTCCAGGCACTTGGTTGACCGCCAACAATCTGGTCATGACCGCTGCCGTGCCGGAGCCATCGACCTATGCCTTGATGTTCGCCGGCCTAGGCCTGGTAGGCATGATGGCCCGCCGCCGCAAGTCGGTTTGATGTGAGGCCGAGGGGCCGGCTCATCGGTCGGCGCCTCTTCTCCTTCTTACCGCGCGCTCAGGCCCCACACCGGCCGCCAGGCCTTTGCCAGCACCGCCACCGCGCGGCGTATCTCGGCCGGCGTGACCGAGGCGAAGCCGAATACCAGGCCCGCCTCTTGGCTATGCGCCGGCAAACCACCGACCTGCCCCAAACCTCCTAACTCGATGCCCGCAGCCACCCCAGCGGTGACCAGTTTGGCCTCCAAGGCCCGAGTCGGCAAGGGCAGCACGGCTTGCAAGCCGGCATCGATCGGCAGCAGTCGCAGGCCTTGATAGGCGGCCGGCAGGCTCGGGGTCAGGTCTTGCGCCCAGGCCTCCAGAAAGGTATCGCGCCGCTCCAGCGCCGCACGCCGCATTCGCCGCACATGGCGCAAAAAATGCCCCTCGGCCATGAAGTCGGCCATCACCACCTGATCGGCAATCGAAGACTGGCGGTCCAGCACGCCGCGCAGCTTGGCCAGCGTCGTCAGCCAAGCCGCTGGCGCCACCAGATAACCCAGGCGCAGGCCGGGGAACAAGAGCTTGGAGAAGCTGCCGATATAAAGCGTGCGCTGCTGCTGATCGGGCGTGGCCAAGGTGGCCAGCGGCGCCAACGGCACGCCGTTGAAGCGGTACTCGCCGTCATAGTCATCCTCCAAAATCCAGGCCCGCTCGCGCTCGGCCCAGGCCAGCAGTTCGAGCCGGCGCTGCAAGCTCATCGCCACCCCGGTCGGGTATTGGTGCGAGGGCGTGGTGTAGACCAGGCTCAGCCGCCCCAAGGCCTGCAGCGCGCCGACCCGCAGACCTTGGCTGTCGAGGGGCACCGGCACGACCTGCGCGCCACTCAAGCCCAGCGCGGCGGCCGCCGCGCGGTAGCCGGGCGACTCCATGCCAACCCGGTCGCCCGGCTCCACCAGCGCCAGCACGGCCAGCGCGATCGCCTGCTGCGAGCCGGCCGTGACGATGACCTGCTCTCCACTGCAACGCAGGCCACGTGAGTGGCTCAGATAGGCGGCGATCAACTCACGCAGACGCGGCAGGCCGGCCGGCTCGCCATAGCTGAGGCTGGGGGTGGTGGAGGCGCCGGGCCGGCGCTGCGACCTGGATTGCGGTCGCCCTTGTTCGCGCCAAAAGCGTGCCTGCAAGCGCGCCCACAGGGCATGAGGGAACAGATCCAGCGCCGGCAGGCCATGCCGAAAGGCCGGCGTCGGGCCTTGCACGGCCGACAGGGTTTGGTAGTTTTGCAAGCGCGCCCATTGCGCGGTCTGCGGGATTTCGGTCGCTGCGTGCTCGGCCAACTCCGCGCTGCGCGGCAAGCCGCCGGAGCTTGGCCGGGCCAGCTTCGCGATCTCGGCAATATCGGCGACAAAGCAGCCGGCGCCGACCCGCCCGACCACAAAGCCCTCGCTGACCAGGGACTCATAGGCTCGCACCACGGTGTTGCGCGAGACCTGCAGGGCCGCGGCCAATTCGCGCGTTGTCGGCAGGCGCGCGCGGGCGCTCAATGCCCCTTGCAGGATCTTGTCCTTCAACTGCGCATGAATCTGCTGCGCCAGCCCCTGGCCCGGCTGCAAGCACATGCCGGCCGGGTCCAGTGTCAAGGTGGGTCTATCAATTGGATCCATGATATTGCCGCAAAGTGGATCTTTGATCGTACCAAGTTGCAAACTATGCTGCGAGCCTGTCGATCAAAACCACCCATGCTTGCGAGAACGCCATGTACATGCCCGCCCACTTCACCGCCAAAGAACTCGTTCCCGTTCATCAGCTGATGCGGGCCTGCCCCTTGGCCTTGCTGCTAGGCCCGGACGCCCAGGGCCAGGGCTTCGGCAGCCATCTGCCTTTGACCTTGCTGGATGAGGCCTCGGACAGAAGCGGCTGCGGCATGCTGCTGGAAGGCCATATGGCAAGGGCCAATCCGCATTGGGGCTGGCTGGCCGGCTTGCCCGCGCAGGGTCAGGACGTGATGGCGGTGTTCAGCGGCCCGAGCGCCTATGTGTCGCCGCGCCATTCCGACAGCCACTTGGCCGTGCCGACCTGGAACTACGCGGCCGTGCATGTCTACGGCGAGCTTGAGCTGATTGACGACGCGCAGGCCAAGGACGATTTGCTCAAGCGCCTGATCGCCCAGCATGAACCCGGCTATGCGGCCCAGTGGCGCGACTTGCCGGAGGATTTTCAAAGCAAGATGCTGGGCGCCATCGTCGGCTTTCGCCTGCATGTCCGGCGCTGGGAAGGCAAGTTCAAGCTGAGCCAGAACCGCAGCGCGGCCGAGCGCGGCCGCATCCGCGAGGCGATGGCCGCCGGCACGCCCACCGAGCAGGACGTCGGTGCCTGGATGACCCGGCTCGGCCTTTGAATTCAGCAATTCTTTCACCAGCAAACATGAAACCCATCCCCCCGATGCAAGTCGCGCCCGTCACGCTGCAAGGCCCCACCCTGCGCCTGGAGCCCTTGAGCCTTGACCATGTCGACGGGCTCGCCGCCGTCGGCCTGCTGCCCGAGTTGTGGCGCTGGGTCCCCACGCTGATCAGCACGCCGGCCGAGATGCGTGGCTATGTTGAGTTAGCGCTTGAGGATCAGTTCAAAGGTGCGTCTTTGCCCTTCGCGCTGGTGTTGGCCGGGCCGGGTCAGCAAAACGGACAGGTAGTCGGCAGCAGCCGCTTCGGCAATATCTCGCTGCGCGACCGGCGCCTGGAAATTGGCTGGACCTGGGTGGCGCCGGCCTGGCAGCGCAGCAGCGTCAACACCGAGGCCAAGACGCTGTTGCTGACGCATGCATTCGAGACGCTGGGCGCGCACCGGGTCGAGCTGAAGACCGACTTCTTGAACGACAAATCGCGCGCGGCGATTGCTCGCATAGGCGCCACGCAAGAAGGCATCTTTCGCCGCCATATCGTCAATGACAACGGCAGGGTCAGGGACACCGTCTACTTCTCCATCATCGACAGCGAGTGGCCGGCGGTGAAGGCGCGGCTGACCACGCTGCGCGCTTGATTGATCAAACCCCATCAGTCCCCAAACCCAATGACACCGACCATGCCGCAAGCCTTGATCGTTCGCCCCATCTCCCCCGATGACTTCGAAGCCTGGCAGCCGCTCTGGGACGGCTACAACGCCTTCTACGGCCGCGCCGGCGAGACCGCCTTGGCCCCCGCGATCACCGCGTCCACCTGGGCCCGCTTTTTCGACCCGCAGGAGCCGGTGTTCGCATTGGTGGCGGAGCGCGCCGGCGAGCTGCTCGGCCTGAGCCACTATCTGTTTCACCGCAGCACAACGCGCCTGGACAGGGTCTGCTATCTGCAAGACCTGTTCACCGCGCCGGCGCAGCGCGGCCTCGGCGTCGGCCGTGCGTTGATAGCCGGCGTTAGCGAGGCCGCACAAGAAGCCGGCATCGACCGGGTCTACTGGCACACGCATGAATCAAATGCGGCCGGCCGCCGGCTCTATGACAAGGTCGGCAAGCATGGCGGCTTTATCGTCTATGCGGGCAAGCCATGAGCGCGGGCGAGCCTAAGACCCAAACGCGGCTGTGCACCGATATCGAGCGCGTGGATTGGCTGGCCCTGGCCGATGTGTTCGAGCGTGCACCCTTGGGCACCCGCGATCCGGCCATGCTGGCGCTGAGCTTCAAGAACAGCCAGGTCCGCTGCTTTGTTTATGCGGATAGCCAGATCATCGGCGCCGGCCGCGCGCTGAGCGATGGTGCGCTCTGGACCGTGGTGTTCGATGTGGTGCTGCTGCCCGAATACCAGGGCTTGGGCCTGGGCCGAGCTCTGATGGACTCACTGATCGCCCAAGCCGGCGCGCTCAATGTGATGCTGTACGCGGCGCCCGGCAAACAGCCCTTCTACGCCAAGCAGGACTTTCGCCTGATGACGACGGCGATGGCACGCTTCGCCAACTCGGAAGGTGCCAAGTCGCGCGGCATGATTGTCTGAGAGACTAGCCCTTGGCCTTGCCGGACTTCATCGGCGCAATGCCGCCGCAGTCGGTGCCGAGCCAGCGGCCCTGGCCCGTCATGGTCATCGCTTCGCTCTTGCCATTCATCAGCGTGGTCGCGCGCATCGTCGAGCTATAGGACTCGGCGCTATTGATCGTGGCGCTGCTCTCGCCGCTGATCTGCGGATCGCTGCAAGTGAACTGGCTCTGGATTTGCTTGCCATGGCGCTGAATCTGGTACTGGCACTTGCCCTTGTCGTCGATGGGCAGTTCGTTCAAGGCCGCCTGCTCGGGCGTGATGCAGACCTTCATCGTGACCAAGCCGCTGCCGATATCGGCGCTGATGCCCTGCTTGTCCATCATGTCTTGAATCATCTTGCGCTGCTCGGCCGGCATTGCGCTCATCTGCTTTTGCGCCTCGGCCATCATCGCCTGCCGCTCGGGGCTGAGTTGGGGCTGCATCTTGTTCTCCCACAGACCCGGCTTGATGTTCTGCGCCAGCGCCGCTTGAACGCCTGACAGCAGGACGGCGGCGAGCAGGCAGGATGAGACTTGGCGTGGCGAGAACATGGTTTGACTCCGCATCGAAAGCGCTCAGTTTAGCGAAGCGGCCGCGGGGGGCAGCGTTCGCATCGAACCTTGGCCTATTTGGGCCCGTTTCAACCGGCGCGAGCAGCGAGGGCGAAAGCCCCCCGTAAACCAAGGCCTCCCTGTTGGCGCCGGCATGCCATTCACCGGCCAACACCGACCAGAGATTGGCGGCCGCGCCGGTGCCTATCGGCAAGACTATGACTATGGCTCCGGCAAAGCAGAATCCTTGCCTGCAAGGGGATTCTTGGCCCAGCGCCCTATTTCCGCTCCGGAAACATCCAGCGCTCGTAGATCTTCTTTGCCGTGCCGTCGTCGACGATGGCCTTGAAGACGGCGTTGACTTGCGCTTCCGCGCTCGACAGCGGCGATTTCTTTGAAAAAGCGACGGTCAGATAGGTGGTATTGAGAACCAACACATCGCCGAACTCCGCCTCCAAGCCCAGCTTGTGAATGATGTGATTCAAGGAGGACAAAGACCCCGCCACCGCTTTGGCGTCGCGCTCTGCAATCGTCATGCGGATGGCTTGGGTGTAGTCCAGCAGCAGCTCCTTGCGCACGTCCGGATCGACATCAAAGCGCGGGTCCACCTTGAGGCCGCGCGGCGCGGCGACAACGACTTTCAGAAGGTCTGCATAACTTTTCAGGCTCACGCCTTTGCGTGCCATCACGCCAAATTCAAGTGGCACAAAGGCGGTGCCGCGGTTGGCGTAGGAGGCTCGCGCCTCACCCCAGGCCATGAGTGAGAAGTCGACTTCACCTAGCTGCAGGTTGCGCTCCACTCGGGCATAGGGCGTGAGGGTGCGCACGGTACTGTGTCCGCTGCGGCGCTCAAACTCGTTCAGCAGATCCACGACGATGCCTACATGGGGCTCGCGGCCCCGCAATGCGGCATCAGGGTTCGGCTTGGCCCAGGGGTCAAGTTGTATCAAATCAACCCTGAACTCGGCCGCATGCGCCTTAGGGCAAACCGTCCAAAGCAGCACCACCACCCAGAAGGTAAGCTGACTCTGCCGGAGACAGGGGTACAAAGTGGAGATAGGCACGCCCAGAATTTACCATCTCCGGAACCTCGCGCTCAACGAGCCGGGCGCAACTAAAGAGGGCAAAAGCGGGCCAAATGCAAGGACCGAACCGGCGGGTTCGGAATAGCTCGCAGCAAGCTCAGCCGATCAAGCCGCCGAAAAGATCGCCTCGATCGGCATCTCGAACACACGCGCGATCTCGAAGGCCAAGGGCAGACTGGGGTCGTAACGCTCGTTCTCGATGGCATTGATGGTTTGGCGCGAAACCTTCAGGCGTTCGCCCAATTCGGTCTGCGACCAGCCGCGCTGGGCGCGCAGCTCGCGGAGCAGGTTTTTCATTTGTAGCGCCTCGCTGCCAAGACCAGGCCCAACATCCAAAGCGCAGCCATCAGCGGCCAGACCACAAACATGCTCAGGCGCGGGTAACCCAGGCCTTCGAGAAAGCCATAGCTGAAGGTGACGAAGGCGGTGCCGGCGAAGGCCAAAGCGAAGGCCTCGAACTGCACCCGCTGCTGCAACTCGTCAAGCCGGCGCAGCTGGCGCAAGATCACCCAGACCATCAAGGCGCCCGGCAACATCGGGCTGAGCGCGATCAGATCGCGCCAAGGGGAGGCCAATGTCGCATTGGCATTGAGCCAGGTGATCGAACCGATCAGCAGCGTTGCATAGCCCAGCAGGGCCAGGCCCAGTTCTTTCAGATATTGCTTGTGATTCATCTCGTACGCACCTTTCATGTAAAGCGTGCTTTCCACTTTACCGAAAAAGCGCCGAGCTGTAAAGCATCCTTTACATAATTTGGCGGGGTCAAGCCTTGCTCAAGCCGGCGCAGCCCCGCGGGCCAAATTATTGAATCGGCTGACCCGTCCCTTGCGTGCCTTCGGAGCGGGCGCTCAGGTAGGCATAGAGATCGACGATATGGGCGTTCACCACCGGGTCGCTCTGCCATGCCGGCATCACCGTTTGACCGGCGGGGCGCATGGTGTTCGCTGCGCCTGGCGCTGAACTCCAGTCATAGCGCTTCAGGACCAGATCGGAAAACCGCGCCGAGCCCATCTGGCGCACAAGGGGCAGCAAATCGGGCGCCTTGGCCGTACCGGCAGCAGCCGGACCGTGGCAGGCGGCGCAATGCTCTTGATAGACCCGCCAACCGGTCGCCACCGAGCCGGGCAGCTTGGCTTGCTCTGCGATTTCCTTGGCGCCTTGCTGGTTCAGAATCTCGACCGAGCAGCCGCCCAGCAGCAGCAATAGCGCTGAGGCAAGCGCCGCGCCGCGCAATGAATCAATCGTTTTAGATATTAGGACTGCGCCGTTTTGATTTAACCGATTCATCTCTATCTCCAAGTTTGCTCGCGATAGATTGTGGGTCGCCGCCTGCCCTGCCGCTTGACTTAGATCAGGCCAAGCCAACTCCGTTGCGGCCATTCCTTTTGATGCTGTACATCGCTTGGTCGGAGCGCATTAGAGCCACTTCCGGACTGCCGTCAGCGCTCGCTATCGCGCTGATGCCGATGCTGACCGTCACCGGAATGATGGCCTGCCGATACTGCGCCGGGTTTTGCTCGATGCGCAGGCGCAGCCGTTCGGCCAGCGCCTGCGCGTCTTCGCAACTGGTGTCGGGCAGCAGCAGAGCAAATTCCTCACCGCCGATACGCCCAACCACATCGAGCGGGCGTGTGCCCAGGCGCATCAGCAAGGTCACATGGCGCAAGACGGCATCGCCGGCGGCATGACCGAAGCCGTCATTGATTTGCTTGAAGTGGTCCAGATCCAAGGTCACGACACAGCTACTCAACTCGGGCCGGCGCTGAATGCGACCGTATTCCGCCTGCAATCGCTCCATGAAATGACGCCGATTGGCGGCGCCGGTCAGGTAGTCGGTACTGGCTTGGCGATGCAATTCCTGGCGCGTACGCACCAACTCGGTGATGTCCTCAAAACTTGTGTAGACCTCGGCCAGGTCGCCGCACTTGAACAAGGGCGTGGCGTTGACCTGTAGCCAGACCAAACTGCCATCCTGCAGGCACAAACCCATCACCACTTGCCTGACGGACCGAGCGGTGCGCAGCGTTTCCATCACCGGATGCTGCTCAATCGGGAATTCACTGCCGTCCTCGTGAATGGCATGCCATGTGGAGTCGAAGGAACTCTTGCCGAGCAACTGCTCAAGACTAAGCCCCAGCAACTCACAGGCGGCCGGATTGGCGGCCGTGATGCGGCCCGCCAAGTCGTGATACAGCACACCTTGCGGCATCGTTTCGAAGAACAAGCGAAACGCCTCCGTGCTCGTCTTGAGTGCTCTTTCTGCCTGAATGCGGTCAGAAACATCGGTCAGCACACCGGTCAACAGCCACTCTCCCGGCCCCGCCGGCTTGGGCGTTGCTTTGGCATGCAAGAATTTCGGAACGCCACCCGGCGCACAAACTTGCACCTCATGCTCCCAGGTCTGACCGGCCGCGACCGCCTTGCGCAGCGAGGCCTCGCAGGCCACGCGCGCCGACTGCGACACGCAACGCAGCAAGGCGCGGCCGTCGCCACAGGCCTGCTCCGGCGTCAGGCCGAACAAGCCCTCGATACCCGGGCTGAAATAGACGAATTGAAGCTCGCCGGTCGCGCGAACCAGGAGCCGAAACAAGGCTCCCGGCATGGATGCCGCCAAGTCCAGCAGTTCGGCCTCATGCGTTCGCAAGGCAGCTTCCACCAGCTTGAGCTCCGTCACGCTGTCATGAGCCACCACGACCAGGGGCGGATTGACCCCGCCCACCCTTGAGACCCGAACCGAGAACCAGCGCACCTGCTGCGGCGAAGGACAGGAATACTCCAGCTGGAATTCATTCAGACTGCCCGCCAGCACCAGGCGCAATTGCGCAAGAAATGACTGCAGAGCGGGCTCTGGCGGCGCCGTATTCTGCAAGGCCCGCTCACACACCGATAGATAGTTGCTTCCTTCGCTGCAGCGCTCTGCGCACCCTTCATTGGCCTCGGCAAAGCGGCGCCAAGCCTGGTTCACCTTGATGATGATGCCGCGCTCGTCGAGCACGCAAACATGGGCGGCCAAAGCATCCAAGACCGACAGCTCGAAATGCGCCGAGCGCTCCCGTCCACGCGCGGAGCACAAGGCCTTGGCGGCCGGCATCTTCAAGCGCTGGTCTGGATTCGACATCGCCCCCCCTTGGATTTGCTCCTGACTCCGCAAGCAAGGTGAGGAATTTAACTCGGGAGGCCTAGGCTTGTCTGCAATAACTGACAATTTCACACAAACGGCGCCCAGAAAAAAAGGGGCGCCAAGCGCCCCTTTCCGTTAGGCAAGACCAGGCATCTCAATGCATGCCGGCCAGCAAGGCCGCGTTGCCGCCGGCGGCTGCCGTATTGATGGTCAGCGTTTGTTCGGCGCTGAAACGGTATTGCTGGCGCACATCAAACAACTCCTGCGCCGTGATCAGTTGTCGAATGGCCCCATCATCGGCGGCCATCTGACGCAGCAAGTTCCGCTCGGTGGTGGCGTTAGCGCTGAGCAGACAGACGCCGGCCACGCGCTCGTCATCCAACAGTGCCGTCAGGCTCTGCGCGGCTCCCGGCAGCAAGACCAAGACCTCCGCCGGCAGGCCGGCGGCGCGCAATCGTCCTTGCAGCGTTTCAGCCTGCGCCGCACTCGTTGAGTCCACCAGCAAGGCCACCGCATTGCCTGCTACCAAGGCCGCAGTCAGCGCCAATGCCAAGGCGTCTGGCGAGGCGCCGCTGGCTTGCAGGGCCAGCACACCACGACCATGCTGGCGCAACTCATTGCTCTCACCGGTTGGGCCGGGCAGCAATTTGTCGGCGAGCAAGCGCTCCGCTTGAAGCAAACGGCTGTTGACGGCGTTCGCCTGCGGCTGTCCCTCGAAGGCGCGGCGCAAGAGCGCGACCCGCTCGCTCAAGGGCTTGTCGCTCCAAACCTCATAGCCCGCCGCCAGCGCGGCCACCGCCGAAGCCACCGGCACGGCCGGCACGGCAGCGGCTGCGCTGGATGCCGCCTCGACGATGTGATTCACGGCCGGCACGGCGCAGAAACGATACAGATAGTTCGGGCCACCCGCCTTCGGGCCGGTGCCGGACATGCCTTCGCCACCGAAGGGCTGTACACCGACCACCGCGCCGATGATGTTGCGGTTGACATAGACGTTACCGATGCGGGCCTTGTGGGCTAGGCGCAGCGCGCGGCTGTCGATGCGGGTCTGTATGCCCAGCGTCAGGCCATAGCCCAGCGCATTGATCTGCTCGATCACCGCGTCCGGCTCGCCGCCCCAGCGCACCACATGCAGCACCGGGCCGAAAATTTCCTGGCGCAAGGCGCTGATATTGCTCAGCTCGAAAGCGACCGGGCGAATCAGGCGCGGCATGCCGTCATGCACCGGCGCCTCGGCGATCAGCTTGGCCTCGCGCTTCAGGCGCTCGATGTTCTTGGCGACGTTCTCGAACGCCTCGTCATCAATGACCGGGCCGACATCGGTGGCCAGCTCGGCCGGCTGGCCGACCCACAGCTCCTGCAGCGCGCCGCTGAGCATTTCGATCACGCCGTCGGCAATGCTCTCGTGCACGCACAGCAGACGCAGCGCCGAGCAGCGCTGGCCTGCCGAACGGAAGGCCGACTGCACCACCGCGTCGATGACCTGCTCGGGCAAGGCGGTCGAGTCGACCAGCATCGCATTGAGGCCGCCGGTTTCGGCGATCAGAGGCACGATCTGACCCTCTTTGGCTGCCAGCGTGCGGTTGATGATCTGCGCCACTTGAGTCGAGCCGGTGAAGCAGACGCCGGCGGTTTGCTCGGCCGCCACCAGGCCGGCGCCGACCGTCTCACCGGCGCCGTGCAACAGTTGCAGCGCGTCATGCGGGACGCCGGCGGCATACAGCAGCTCGACAAATTTCAGCGCCACAAACGGCGTCTGCTCGGCCGGCTTGGCCGCCACCGTGTTGCCGGCGACCAGCGCCGCCACCACCTGGCCGGCAAAAATCGCCAGCGGGAAGTTCCAGGGGCTGATGCAGACGAACACGCCACGGCCTTGCATGGCCGGGCCGTCGCTCTCGGCCTGGTCGGCGTAGTAACGCAAG
Organism: Roseateles oligotrophus; assembly: GCF_025717515.1. Lineage (GTDB taxonomy): Bacteria > Pseudomonadota > Gammaproteobacteria > Burkholderiales > Burkholderiaceae_C > Paucibacter_A > Paucibacter_A oligotrophus. The sequence continues at coordinate 266,759 of NZ_JAJIRN010000003.1, read as the reverse complement.
AAGTCAACGGCCTCGCGAACCTCGGCCACGCAGTCGCCTTGGGTTTTGAAGGCCTCCTTGACCAGCAGCGCGCAAAACTCGGCCAGGCGGGCGTCCAGCGCATCGGCAGCGCGGCGCATCACGGCGGCGCGCTCTTGCACGGGCACGGCGTTCCAGCCCGCGAAACCGGCCTGCAAGCCGGCCATCGTCGAGGCCAGATAGGCGGGGCTGGCCTCGGCGACGGGCAAGACCTGGCACTGCTCAAGCGCCAGCTGCAGCGGCCGGCGCTGCGCGATATCGGTCAGGTCGGCGCCGGTCGAGTTGACGCGGCCATGGCCGAGGCGGTCAAAGTAGAGCGCCCCGGGCAGCGGCAATGCACCCGCCGTCTGCAGCTCTTGCAAGGGCGAACCGAGCAGCTCGGGCACTTGCACATTGACGTCGGCCAGCTGATGGACAAAGGAAGAATTGGCGCCGTTCTCCAGCAGGCGGCGCACCAGATAGGCCAACAGGTCGCGGTGCTCGCCGACCGGCGCGTAGACGCGGCAGGGGATCGTGCCGTCGCGCAAGACCTCGCGGTAGACGCCTTCGCCCATGCCATGCAGGCGCTGCATCTCGAACTTGGCATTCGCCTTGCGGGCCATCAGCACGATGGCGGCGATGGTGCCGGCGTTGTGGCTGGCGAACTGCGGATAGATCACATCGGCATGGGCTATCAGCGCCTGCGCGCAGGCGAGGTAAGACACATCGGTGTGCTGCTTGTGCGTGAACACCGGGTAGGCGGCCAGGCCCTGCTCCTGGGCGCGCTTGATTTCGCCGTCCCAATAAGCACCCTTGACCAGCCGCACCATGAAGCGCAGGCCATGCTTGTGGGCAATTGCGGCGACTTCGTGAATCACCTGCAGCGCACGCGTCTGATAGGCCTGCACGGCCAGACCGAAGCCCTGCCATTGCGGATAGGTGCTGGCGATGCGGGCGGCCAGCGTGTCCAGCACGTCGAGTGACAGCTCTAGGCGGTCGACCTCTTCGGCATCGATGGTCAGGTTGATATTGGCCTGCGCGGCCAAGGTGATCAGCTCCCAGACCCGCGGCAGCAACTCGGCAAACACGCGCTCGCGCTGCAGCACTTCATAACGCGAGAACAAGGCGCTGAGCTTGATCGAAATGCCGTCGGCCTGCTGCGGGTTGTCGGCGCGGGCGCCGCTGGCGATGGCCTTGATGGCGCCGATATAGGCGGCGTGATAGCGGCGTGCATCGGCCTCGGTGCGGGCGCCCTCGCCCAGCATGTCATAGGAAAAACTGAGTTGCGGCTGGGCCTTGCGGGCGCCGGCGGCCTCGTTCATCGCCTCCTTGATATTGCGCCCCAGCACGAATTGGCGCCCCAGCAATTGGATCGCCCGCACCGTCGCGCTGACGACGGTCTGCGCACCCAAGCGGGTCATCAGGCCGCCCGAACCCTCGGCGTCCGGCAGGAACTTCTTCGACAGCGAAATCGCCGAGGCCGACAGCGCCGCGAACATCTTGTGCGGGCCTTCCGAGCTGCCGTCGAACTGGCCGCGGCCGAGTTGGTCGGCAGTCAGCGCGATCGCGGTCGGCGCATCCGGCACGCGCAGCAAGGCCTCGGCCAAGCGCATCAGGGCCAAGCCCTCGGAGCTGCTGATCGGGTACTCGCGCAGCAGCGACTCCATCGCCCAGAACGGCGCCGGGTTAGCGCGCACCTGCTGCACCCAGGGGCCGGCCAAGGTCAGCACCGTCGACCAATCAAGCCCGTCGCCGATGGTTTGCGCCAAGGCATTGACGACCGCGATCTCCTCGCGATAGGGGTCGGGCAGGCGGGCGGCTTCGGGTGGCAGAGTGAATGTGGACATGAGAGCGACCTTGACGGCTTGTTTCTAGTGAAGAACCGAACTATATGAATGAATCAGGTGTTTTAAATTCAAATCATTAGCGCTTCGATAGTGGAAAATGCGGCATGAACCCGGAAACCCCTCTCGACAAGATCGACGCCCGTATTCTCAGGGTGCTGCAAAGCGATGGCCGCATCTCCAACCTGAAATTGGCCGAGGCCGTGCACCTGTCGCCAACCGCCGTGTTGGAGCGCGTCAAACGCCTGACCCGTGACAACTACATCCTCGGCTACGAGGCCAGGCTGAACCCGGAAAAGCTCGGCGCCGCGATGTTGGTCTTCATCGAGATCTTGCTAGACCGCACGGTACAAGACGTGATGGATAACTTCAAGGCCGCCGTGCAGGCGCGCCCCGAAATATTGGAATGCCATTTGGTGGCGGGCGGTTTTGACTATCTCTTGAAAACGCGGGTGTCGGACATGGGCGCCTACCGCGAGTTCATAGGCAGCGTGATCTGGACCCTGCCCGGAGTGCGCGAGACCCGCACCTATGCGGTGATGGAGGAAGTCAAGAACACCACGGCGCTGCCGTTTTAGACGCTCCCTTGCCAAGCGATGGACTGAGGAGCAGGTACGCGCCTGCTGAAGGGGGGGGGCGAAGCGCGGTGGAACGGCCGGTTGATTTGCAGTCGATAGAACTGTTTATTTATACAGTACTATTGCCATCTCAACGCAGCCCAATGGAGTCATGCCCCATGATCCTGAACCTCACCGATCCCGCCAGCATCGTTAATTGGTGGAAGGTCCTGCCCGAGCGGCATGGGCCGCAACTGCAAGCCTTTGCACGGCTTCGGCCCCAGTTTGCTCAGCCGATCAGAGTGGCGGTGCGCCGTATCAAGGCCGACCCGGAACTCCGGCATCTGTTTGAGCGCGGCATCGCCGCCGAGTCCGCCCACGCCGACGAAGTCGCGCCTCGGCATTACAAGGATGACCCCGCCGACGCGCTGTTGGCGGCCTGATTTCACGCGCTTGACTCACAAGGAGAGCAAGATCCGCAGAAGGGACCGGCAATGAAACATATTGAATTTTGGTACTGGCAACTGCATGACCCGGTGAGCGGCGCGCCCGCCCGCTCGACCTGCCGCCTCACCGAGGCCGATGCCCTCAGGCGCGACCCACATGCTTCGCGCGTGCCTGAGAGCTGCGAAGTGCGCGTGCTGCTCCGTCACCCGGACGACTATTTGCCCAGCTTCGCGCTTCGCAGCTTGAGCTCAAGCAGAGGCGCCGGTCACAACTCGACCGCGAGCTAGGCGCTCCGGCAGCCGCCGAACACCCCCAGGAAAACCCTTGGCTCCTTTGGGGGAGGGGGATCAAAGCGCCAACAAGGTTTGTTTGCAAAACCCGCCATCAGCAGGATAGGAATTGGGGCCGGCAGCGCCGAATATTGCTGCACTGCGCAAACAGCTCAGCCCTCACCCCAGTCCCGATACGGAGTCCAAAATGCAAGCTCAGGCCGTTTCTCTCGTCGCTCGCGCAGCAGTCGCCTCAAGCCAGTCAGGCCCAACAAGTCTGGAGTTTGTGAGCCCCGAAACGGTGCGCGGCGGCTGCGGCTACTTCGACTCCAGCTTCGAACTCAACCAGGGTTTGACGGTCACCGAGGAGCTTGACCCGGTCCTGTTGCAGCTCTGGACTCGGGTGTTGAACGGCGCATTGACCTTGCACTGAAGGGCGCCATTTGCTGTCGATGCAGATCGGCACGAACAAAGGGCTGAGAGCGGCCGGACAGCTGCAAAGAGAGTTGAATGACCCAATCATGGCTGCGCGATTTGGGCGCTCCAAACGGCATCAACAGCAAGGCGGCCAGCAGGCCGACCGGCAAGTAAATCGGCGGCGCCTTGGCCGACTGGGCCCGCGGCAGCAGCTCCAAGCTGAACAGGCTGGCCAGCCCGCCAAGCACAAAACCGGCCAGCGACTCCGCAGGTGAGTGTGCGCCCACCTTGAGTCTGGAGTACGCAATCAAAGCGGCCAGACCAAAACCAAAGATCACCCCAAGGCGACGCAGCGGTGGCGATTGCCCCATCAATGCGTAGCCAGCCAGAAGCGGCAGCACCGCCGCCGACACCATGGCGTGACCGGAAATGCCGGTGAAATCCCAGGCGGCAATACCCCAACCCCAAGCGAAAAATGCCAGCTTGCTCGCGGCGGTCAGGCCGATGGCCGCGCCAAAGCTCAACATCCAGCGCCTTGCCAATTGCGCCTGCGCGGGCATGTGATTGACGACAGACTGGCGCCACAAGCAAAGCGAGCACAGCAGCGCCAAGGGCAACAGAATCTGAATCTCACCGAGGCGGGTGAGCAACTGCCAAAAAGGCGTGGCGGTGACTAAAGGGGCACTGATCGACAACATACCGCCATGCTAGCGCTTCAAGATGACGCCAGGCATGGCATGGCCAACCCCGTCAATAGATCTCCGGCACCACCATCTCCGGCGGCACCGGTTGGCGGGCGTAGTCGTCACGCCGCTCGCGCGGCGGCAAGGTGACGGGCGCATGCTCGACCTCGTGATACGGCATCTGCGCCAGCAAATGCGCCATGCAATTGAGCCGCGCCTTCTTCTTGTCGACCGCCTGCACCACCCACCAAGGCGCTTCCTCGATATGGGTGCGCTCCATCATGGTCTCTTTGACCTTGGTGTAGTCCTCCCAGCGGCGGCGCGACTCCAGATCCATCGGGCTCAGCTTCCACTGCTTGAGCGGGTCATGGATGCGCCCCAAAAAGCGCGTGTGCTGCTCCTCATCGGTGATCGAGAACCAGTATTTGATGACCTGGATGCCGGCGCGCACCAGCATCTTTTCGAACTCGGGCACCGAGCGGAAGAATTCCTCGTACTCCTCGTCCGAGCAAAAGCCCATCACCCGCTCGACGCCGGCGCGGTTGTACCAGCTGCGGTCAAACAAGACGATCTCGCCGCCGGCCGGCAGATGCGAGATATAGCGTTGGAAATACCACTGCGTGCGCTCGCGGTCGTTCGGCGCTGGCAGCGCCGCCACGCGGCAGACGCGCGGATTCAGGCGCTGGGTGATGCGCTTGATGACGCCGCCCTTGCCGGCCGCGTCACGACCTTCAAAAATGATCACCGCCTTGTGTTTGGTCGCCACCACCCAGTCCTGCAGCTTGACCAACTCGCCCTGCAGGCGGAACAGCTCCTTGAAATAGGCGCGGCGCTGAGCCCGCTGCTCGGCGCTGAAGACGCCACCACCTTCGTCAAAAGCGCGGTCATCGATCTCCATCTCCAGCTCTTCGTCGTAGCTGTCGATCAGATCGGCCTGCATGCGCTGCATCATCTCGGCATGTTCTTCGGCGGCCGAGACTTCTTGCTGGGGTGTTTTGCTAGTCATCTCGCCAGCCTGCCAGGGCTGCATGACAGTACGATGAATCAAGCCAACTTCAGCCGCTTCACCACCACCAGCTTCGGGTCTGCCGGCGACATTGCACAAAGGCGGTGGCGTCCTTGCCTTCCCAATGAATAGCATGCAATGCCAGCGCGAAGTCACCGAGATGCCCGCGCGTTCACACGGGTTCGCGGCGACAGAGTCGTTGGATTTCCGGAACATTGGGCCAGTCTCCAAGTTCTTGCGGCGTGAAATGATGGGCATCGGCGCCGCTGGCCCTTCCAACAAATGCCGGCTTACACAGCTTTGCATCACGCTTTCAAAAGGGTTTACGTGCATAGCCACAGCTTACAAGACAAGATATGCGCGCGTCGCACCGAGACTTCCACTTCCCTTCGAATTCCCACCCCCGCACCCGAGGGGTCCCCCCCCAAGTTTGGAACACTTGTGGCCAGTCGTACCGAGACATGCCGGAGAGCAGGGACGGACGACGAAGCAAACGGTAGTTCCGCAGGGAGGAAAAATCAAATGAGCAACGCTAGCCCGCTATTCCGGGCAGAGGTTTTGCAAGCCAAGCAGGTGCAATGGCTGGGCAATATACGTATCGGCCGCCCGGCAAGCTTCGCGTGGGTCACTGGCACCGCGTTGCTGCTTGCGGCAGCGTTGATCGCCTTTGCCTGGCTGGGCGAGGTGACCGGCAAGGCTAAGTTGCCTGGCCTGTTGGTGCCCAGCGGCGGACTGCTGCAAATAGCTGCACCGCAGGCCGGCCAAGTCGCCGAAGTGTTGGTGCAAGAGGGCGAAGTCGTACGCCCGGGTCAAGCCTTGATGCGCTTGCACAGCGAGCGCATCACAGGTTCCGGCGAAGCCTCGGCGCTGAACGCTCAGGCAATCGCCCAACGTCGTGCCGGCCTCGATACCGAACGCCTCTTGACTCAGCAGCAAGCCCGGCAACGCCAGGATGCACTGAACGATCGACTGCGCAGCCTGCAGGCCGAGGAGCGCCAGGCGCAAGGCGAACTCGACACCAGCCGCTTACGCGCCCAGCTTGCCGTCAAGAGCCAGGAGCGCTTTGCCGAATTGGCGCGCAGCGGCTTTGTGTCTGCCAGCCAGGTGCAGCAGAAGCAAGAAGAGCTGTTGGATCTGCAATTGCGCGAACGCAATGCCGAGCGCTCGCTTCAGGCCCTGCTGCGCGACACCCAGGCGCTGCGCGCCGAGTTGACCAGCACTCTCACCAGTGCGCAAACCACCTTGGCGCAGATTGACCGCTCACTGGCCGCCCTGAGCCAGGAGTCCATCGAGAACGAGGCCCGTCTTGGCCTGACGATCACCGCGCCGCAAGCAGCAACCGTCAGCGCGCTGACGCTACATCCGGGCCAAGCCGTCCAAACGGGCCAGACGTTAATCAGCCTGGTGTCGCAGCAACGTGAAGCCGCAGCGGAGAGCGCGCCGGGCAGCCTGGAGGCTCAGTTGTTCGCCCCCAGTCGCACGACCGGCTTTGTGCGACCGGGGCAGACTGTTTGGCTGCGCTACGCCGCTTATCCCTATCAGAAGTTCGGCATGGCCGAAGGCAAGGTCACGGCAGTCAGTCAGACGCCGATCGCTGCGCAAGATCTACCCCTGGGCCAGGCTCAGGCACTGCTAAGCGCCGCCCAGTCCAACGAACCGCTGTATCGGATCACCGTACAACTAGGCCGGCAGGCGGTCACGGTCTATGGCAAATCCCAGCCGCTGAAAGCGGGCTGACGCTTGACGCCGATGTGCTGCAGGACCGCCGGGCGGTATGGGAATGGATGCTGGCGCCGGTGCTTGCGGCATCTGGTTTGCTAAAAGTTTGAGTGCGAAGACTTCATCCAACCCAAAAGGGTGAAGGTCGACACAAGAAGTGGTGAACGGCCATGTTCACCGTTTGTTTGAAATCTACAGGGAAACTATATGAAGACGCTTACTCAAAATGAAATCAGTGTCGTTGCTGGCGGCGATAGCTGGGCTGGCACACCCGCAGGACGCGCGCCGGTTCCAACACCGGAGCCAGGATTAGGCAATCTGCCCTGGGTAGGTATCGCAGGAACTATTATCATTAAAATCATCATGTCAAAATTTTAATCAATAATTGATAGATATGCGCCATTTTTGCACTCAAGGCTTGCAATATTTCAATCGATATATTGCCTTGGTCGTCGCTGCACTGCTGCTCTATATGGCAATGCGACTGCTGCTGCCCCTCTTGCCAAATGGCCATTTAACCGAATTTCTTTTGTGCACTAATTCCCGCCTAACTGAATGGGACCAAAAAGTACCAGCAACAATCTTGGGGTTGCTGATTGCCGTCCTTGTTTCCCCAATAATTGAAGAATATATTTTCAGGAAGTGCTTGCTGACCGCCTTAGTGAGAAAAATGCACTGGGCCTACGCTGCATTTATCTCATCGATGCTATTCACGGCCGGACATAGTCAATATATTATCAACTACTTTGATCCGGGAAATTTACTCGCAGTCTGGATAGCCGGGATGGTTTATGCCATTATCTACCTGAAGCGAAATTCGCTGCTTGATTCCTTTTTGTCGCACGCTTCATTAAATATATTTATATTGATTCCAAAAGAAGAAATATTCGGCATTCATTGCGCAAGCATTAAACCCCTTATGGCTTTCGCGTTTGCTATGGTTCTTCTGGCTGGTTTAGCTATTTTGTTGTGGAAAATTCCAAAGTATCCATCCTTAATACCCAGCCGAAAGCTAGCCGCCCATATAAGTAAAAAGAGCGCAGCGCAGCAAAAACCATGACCGCAATCCTCCAATCCGAATCCAGTGAATGCGGCCTCGCCTGCCTGGCAATGGTCAGCAGCGCGTACGGTCTGCAGCAGGATTTGGTCACTTTGCGCCGGCGTTTTTCGGTCAGCCTGAAAGGCGCCACCCTGCAGCAATTGATGGCTCATGCCGGCGCCATGGGGTTTTCTTCCCGCCCACTGAAGCTGGATCTGGACGAACTCAAGGAGCTGCAAACCCCTTGCATCCTGCACTGGGATATGAATCACTTCGTGGTGCTAAAGCGGGTGAATCGCAGCGGAGCTTTGATCCTTGACCCCGCCGTGGGCGAGAGACGCCTGCCTTTCTCCGAGATTTCCCGCCACTTCACCGGCGTGGCCTTGGAGCTGACGCCCAACACCGAGTTCAAGAGCCAAGCTCCGGCACCGCGCGTCTCGCTGCGGGCACTGACCGGCAAGGTGCTAGGCCTGAAGCGCTCGCTCTTGCAGATCTTCGCGGTGGCTGTGGTGCTGGAACTGTTTGCCATCGTCGCACCCTTGTTCAATCAGCTGGTCGTGGACGATGTGCTCAGCTCCGGCGACCGCGATCTACTGGCGGTGCTCGTGATCGGTTTCGGCCTGTTGCTGCTCGTGCAAACAGCTCTGGCCCTGGCACGCTCCTGGATGGTGATCTTGCTGGGTCAGACCTTGAGTCTGCAATGGATGGGCAATGTGTTCGCCCACCTCGTGCGCCTGCCCGTCGAGTTCTTTGAAAAGCGCCATCTGGGCGACATCAGTTCGCGCTTCGGGGCCGTCGGCGCGATCCAGAAGACCCTCGCCACGGCCGCCGTCGAAGCCTTGCTCGATGGTCTGATGGCCGTGGCTGCTCTGCTCATGATGCTGATCTACGCGCCGACTCTGGCTGCTGTGGTCATCGCAGCGGTCGCCGCCTACGGGCTGCTGCGTTGGGCCGCCTACCAGCCGTTTCGTGACGCGGCCGCCGAACGCTTGGTGGTGGCTGCCAGGGAAAGCACTCATTTCCTGGAGACCCTGCACGCCATCACACCACTCAAACTGTTCGGCCGCGAGGAGGAACGCCGCGCGCGTTGGCAAAACCTGATCGTCGAGGTGCAGAACCGCGATGTGCGCACGGCCAAGATGAGCATGGGCCTCAACACCGCCCATGGTTTGATCTTCGGCGTGGAGAACCTGTTGGTGCTTTGGTTGGGAGCAAAGCTGATCATCAGCAGCCAGTTTGCCGGCGCCGGGTTGGCGGGGGGCATGACCGTAGGCATGCTGTTTGCCTCCATCAGCTACAAGACTCAATTCAGCAGCCGATATTGCGCTGGAGCCACCCGAACGCGATGAGCAACCCGACAGCAATCTGGCGCACCTGCTTCCCAGCATCGAACTACGCAATGTGAGTTTTCGCTATGCCGAGGGCGAGCCATGGATTCTGCGCAACGCGAACTTTCTCATTGAGGCCGGCGAAAGCGTGGCCGTGACCGGGCCCTCGGGCGCCGGAAAGTCGACGCTGTTGAAAATCGCACTCGGCCTGCTCAAACCCTGTGAGGGTGAAGTGTTGTTCGGCGCGATGCCGGTGCGCCAACTCGGCCTGGCCAACTTCCGCCGCCAGATCGGCACGGTGATGCAGGAGGACACGCTTTTGACCGGCTCATTGGCTGAAAATATCGCATTTTTCGATGTTCAGCCCGATCAGGCTCGCTTGGAATCCTGCGCCAAGCTGGCGCAATTGCATGACGACATCGTGCGCATGCCCATGGGCTATCAAACCTTGGTCGGTGACTTGGGTTCAGGGCTCTCCGGCGGGCAGAAGCAACGGCTGCTGCTTGCACGCGCCTTGTAAAAGCAGCCGCGCGTGTTGGCCTTGGATGAGGCCAACAGTCACCTCGACGTGACCAACGAACGTGCGGTAACGGCTGCCTTGGGTCAATTGCAGCTGACGCGCCTGATCATTGCGCACCGGCCGGAGACGATCGCCGGTGCAAAACGGGTGGTGTTGGTGCAACTGGGTCAGGTTGCGGAACTGGCTCGGGTGCTGGCGCCAAGCGGAACTTGACCGTTGACGCAGCGTAGAGCCCTACTTAAACGGCAAGCCAAAGCGATGAAATCAAGCCAGCTGCAGCCGCTTCACCACCGCCAGCTTGGGCCCTACCGGCAAAACCTGTTGGATGACGGCGAAGTCCTCCGCCGGCATCGGCCGGCCGTAATGCCAACCCTGCGCCCAGTCGCAACCCTCGCGCTGCAGCCAGGCGGCCTGCTCGGCCGTCTCGACGCCCTCGGCCAATACATCCAGATGCAGGCTGCGCGCCAGCACGATGACGGTGCGGGCAATCGCGGCGACGTTGGCGTCCTGACCCAGCTCGGAGACGAAGCTGCGGTCGATCTTGAGCGTGTTGACAGGCATGCGGCGCAGATAAGACAGCGAGGAATAGCCGGTGCCGAAATCATCGATCGCCACCCGCACGCCGCGCGACTTCAAGGCGCCCAGCAGCTCGATCGCACCCTCGGCGTCTTCCAGCAGCAGGCTCTCGGTCACTTCGAGTTCCAGCGCATGGGCGGGGCAGCCGGTCTCGGCCAGGATGAAGTCCACCGTTTGAATAAAGTCGGCCTGGCGCAACTGCCGCGCCGACACATTGACCGCCACCTGTTGCGGTTTGCCCGGCACACCTTGCCAGCGTGCGGCCTGGGCACAGGCGGTCTCCAGCACCCAACGGCCGATCGGGATGATCAGGCCGGTCTCTTCGGCCAGCGGGATGAACTCCATCGGCGAGATCGGCCCGCGCGTCGGGTGGCGCCAGCGCAGCAGCGCCTCGGCACCTATCAAGGCGCCGTCCGAGAGCCGCACCTGCGGCTGATACTCCAGCCGGAACTGCGCCGCTTCATTGGCGTGGCGCAAGGCATGGGTCAGCTCAAAGCGCTGCTTGACTGCCTGCGTCAGCTCCGGCCGATAGGCTTGCACGCTGTTGCGGGCATGGGCCTTGGCGCGCACCATCGCCGCCTCGGAGTTGCGGAGCAAATCATCGACCGTCACGCCATCGGTCGGGAACAAAGCCAAGCCTATGCTGGCACCCAGATTGAAGCGCTTGCTGATGTCGATCTGGCCATCAAAAATCGGCTCGCGCATCGCATCGATCAGGCGCTCGCCCAAGCGCATCGCGGTTTCTTCGTCGACCAGGCCCGACAGCACGATAACGAACTCGTCGGCGCCGACGCGCGCGACCGAGTCGCTGGCCCGCACCACATTGACGAAACGCGCCGCAGCCTCCTTCAGCACCGCATCGCCGGCGCTGTGGCCGGCAATGTCATTGACCTCGCGGAAGCCATCCAGATCGACATAGAGCACCGCCACGCAAGTCTGGTCGCGCTGAGCGACCCCCACTTGACGCTCGATCCGGTCCCGCAGCAAAGCAAGGTTAGGCAGGCCGGTCAAGCGATCATGCAGCTTCTGATGCAGCAGTTCGGCCTCGGTCTGCTTGATGCGCGAGATGTCGGTCAGCACCGCCAGATAATGCGGCTCGCCGCCCTGTTCGGCGGCAGGCACGCTGACGATGGTCACCCACAGGGGTATGCAGCTGCCGTCTTTATGGCGGTCCACCAACTCACCGCTCCATTTGCCCTTGGCACCGACATCGGTCCACAGCTCCTTCAAGACCTCGGCACCTTGCTCACCCAGTTGCAGGTAGTGAGGCATGGTGCCCAGCAACTCGTCACATGAATAGCCGGTGATGGCGCTCAACGCCGGGTTGACATCGCGAATCAGCAAGTCGGCATCCATCATCATGATGCCTTCGCCGCAATGCTCGAACACGGTGACCGCGCGGTGCAGCTTGGTGGTCGCCTCGCGCAGCGCCGTCACATCGCGCGCCACGCCGATCTGACCCATACATTGGCCCTCGTCAAACACCCGCGCCTGAACGACGTCCAGACAAGCGCGCTCACCGCCGGGCTGGGTCACCCAGGCCAGCGTGCGTTGCGTTGAATGGTTATTGCCGGCGGCTCCGGCCAGCGCCCCACTCCACTCCGGGCGCTGCTCGATTTGATCGTCACGCTGCCCGATCAATTGCGCCTCAAGCAGGCCGGTGCAGCGCTCAAAAGCCGGGTTGCAACCCTCGTAGGCACCTTGGGCGTCCTTGAAATAGACCGGGTCGGGGATGGCGTTGAGCAAGGCTTGCAGCTTGCTGCGCTCGCGCCGAACCCGCTGCAACTCGCTGCGCCGCTGGCGCAGGCGCAAGCGCTGCGATTGCACCAGCGCCAATACCAAACCCATGGCCACGGCGCCGAGCACGCTGAAGGCGATCAGCCAGAACATCGGGTCGCGCAAATCCACGGTGGCTCCGCCGCCCGAGCCTGCGGCCCAGGCAGACGGCCAGGCACAAAGCGCCGCGAACGCGGCCATGGCCCCCATCAGGTGCTTGAAGAAAGTGCTCATCGGCTACCAAAATTTTTGCTCGGGCATCGGCCCGGCCGGCTTCTTGGGCCGACCCGCTGTGCCTTGCATTTGTAGATTTTCAAGTCCACCCTGGCTTGCCGCAACAAACCTAGGTGTCCCCTCGTTCTCGTCGTTTCGGTAGTGTCGGGTCCAGCTTGAGCCCGGCTAGGGTTTACAGCAGGCAGCCAAGCTGGGTTCCCTGCAATATTGCACGCTTGGCGTCCAATTCGCCGGCCTCCAGCGCGCCGCCGAGCAAATGCACGCTTGCTCCTGCCGCACGCAGCGGGCCTTCAAGCTCACGCAAGGGCAGCTGACCGGCGCACAAGATGATGCTGTCGCAGGCAATCAACTGCCTGTCGACATGGCCCTTGTCATAGCTGATCCACAGGCCCTCTTCGGTGATCTCTTCGTAGTTGACGCCGGCCAGCATCTCGACTTGCTTAGCTTTCAGCGCCGCGCGGTGGATCCAGCCGGTGGTCTTGCCCAGGCCGGCGCCGGGCTTGCCCGGCTTGCGCTGCAGCAAGGAGATGATTCGCGCTGCGGTGGCAGGCTCCGGCGTCACCAGGCCGGCGCGCGCAAAGCTGGGATCGCCAACGCCCCATTCGCGCCGCCAAGCGGCCGGGTCCAAGCTCAGCGAATGGCCCTGCTCGACGCCTTGCTCGGCCAGATACTCGGCCACATCAAAGCCGATACCGCCGGCGCCGACGATGGCCACCCGCGGGCCGACCGGTTTTTTATGCCGCAGCACATCGATGTAAGTCAAGACCTGACCCCGCGCCTCGCCCTCGGACTGACCCTTGATGCGCGGATCGCGCGGTGTCACGCCGGTCGCCAGCAAGACCTCGTCGAAGCCCAGCAAGGCGTCGGCCGCGACGCGCTGATTCAGATGCAGCTGCACGCCGGTGATCTCGATGCGGCGGCGGAAGTAACGCAGCGTTTCAGCGAACTCCTCTTTGCCGGGGATTTGCCGCGCCATATTGAACTGCCCGCCAATCTCGGCGGCAGCGTCGAACAGATGCACCTGATGGCCGCGCTCGGCCAGCGTGGTCGCCGCCGCCAAGCCAGCCGGCCCGGCGCCGACGACGGCGATCTTCTTGCGCGCCTGTTGGCTCTTGGCGAGCGGAATGACGCGAATCTCCTGCTCGAACGCCGCCCGCGGGTTGACCAGGCAGGTCGAAATCTTCTGCGCAAAGGTGTGATCCAGGCAGGCCTGGTTGCAGGCGATGCAGGTGTTGATTTCGTCGGCGCGGTTCTCGCGCGCCTTCTTGACGAACTCGGGGTCGGCCAGAAACGGCCGCGCCATGCTGACCATATCGGCCGAGCCATCGCTCAGCAGACCTTCGGCCACTTCAGGCGTATTGATGCGGTTGCTGGTGATCAGCGGGATCTTGATGCCTTCCAGGCGCAGCTGATCGCGCAACTTCTTGGTCACCCAGGCAAAACCGGCGCGCGGCACCGAGGTCGCAATGGTCGGGATGCGTGCCTCGTGCCAGCCGATGCCCGAGTTGATGATGGTGGCGCCCGCCTTGACGACCCCGCGCGCCAACTCCAGCACCTCGTCCCAACTGCTGCCGTTCGGGATCAGGTCCAGCATCGAGAGCCGGTAGATGATGATGAAGTCCGGCCCGACCGCCTCGCGCATACGCGTGAGGATTTCCAGCGGCAGCCGCATCCGGTTCGCATAACTGCCACCCCAGGCGTCACTGCGCTGGTTGGTGTGGGTGACCAAAAATTGGTTGATGAAGTAACCCTCGGAGCCCATCACCTCGACGCCGTCATAGCCGGCCTCGCGCGCCAGTTTGGCGCAGCGGATAAAGGCGCGAATCTGCCTTTCGATGCCGCTGGCTGAAAGCTCACGCGGCGTGAACGGCGTGATCGGTGACTTGATGCGCGAGGGTGCGACGCAAAAGGGCTGATACCCATAGCGCCCGGTATGCAGAATCTGCAAGGCGATCTTGCCGCCCTCGGCATGCACGGCCTTGGTGATGACGCTGTGCCGCTTGGCCGCGCCGCCGGTCGCCAGCGTGCCGGCAAAAGGCTTGGCCCAGCCTTCGATATTCGGCGCATAGCCGCCGGTCACGATCAGCCCGACCTCGCCGCGCGCGCGCTCGGCAAAGTACTCGGCCATGCGCTCGAAATGCTTGCGCCCATCCTCCAGCCCGGTGTGCATGCTGCCCATCAGCACCCGGTTCTTCAGGGTGGTAAAGCCCAGGTCCAAGGGTTCAAGCAGATGGGGGTAGCTCATGGGGTAACTCGGTGGCAAGGGTGCTTGATGCTAGCAGTCGGCCTCGGCCAGGCAGAGCAGGTTTGCCCTGTATTGGGGAGCTTGCCCTAAGAAAGCGCAGCAACAAGACTTCACGCGCCCGACACAAGGCCACACGCCACAGCAACATCGCTCAAGCCCAATCGCGCAGCACCTTTCAACGGAGTTCTCTTGATGCGATTCAACTTTCTTGCCCCAAAAAACTGGGGCCTTCTGACGCTTGCCTGCGCCGGCCTGCTCAGCGCCTGTGGTGGTGGCAATTCCGGTGACAGCAACGCCAACATTCGATTGCTCAATGCGACGCGCGGCTACGCCAACCTGGCCTTGAGCGTGAACGACAAGAGCATCAATACCGATGTGGCCTACGCCTCTGCTGGCGCCTATGCCAGCGTCGACACCTCGGCAACCACCAGCCAGATTCAAACCACCGGCATCGGCACCACGGTGGCCAGCCTCGCCCCGTCACTGAACAAGGGCAGCAACTACACCATGATCGCCTACGGCTGGGCCGGCGCCGTCCACACCAGCATGCTGCAAGAAGATCAGGAACTCGCGGCCAGTGGCAAGGCCAAGCTCCTGGTGATGAACCTCGCACCGGATGCCGGCACGCTGGACTTCTATCTCTCCGTGGTCGGCGACAGCCTGGACAACGAAGCCGCCGTGGCCAGCAGCATTGCAGGCGGTCTCACCAGCGGCTTCAACACCATCAACAGCGGCAGCTACCGCTTGCGCATCACCAGCGCAGGCAAGAAGGATGAAGTGCGGCTGGATATTCCGTCCCTAACCCTGGCGTCGACCGGCGTCGCCACGCTGATCGTCACGTCGAATGAGGGAGGCATGTTGGTCAACGGCATCTTGCTGCAACAAAAGGGCGAGTCCAGCAATTTCCTCAGCGCTGATGCGCGCGTGCGCGTCATCAGCTCATTCGGCGACGGCGCCCGGGTCACGGCCCAGCTCAATGGCGGCAGCTTGATGAGCAATGCCGTTGCCCCGGCCATCGGCGAATATCAAAACAGCAAGGCCGGCGCCGGCAGCTTGAGCATCCATGTGAATGGCAGCCCGATGAACTTGGCCGCCCCGAGTTTGAAGGCCGGTGGTGACTACACGCTGCTGGTCTGGGGCGACAGCGCGGCACCGCAACTGACCCTGCTGAGCGATGACAACCGCCTGGCCGCCACCGCCGGCGCGGTCAAGATGCGCCTGGTCAATGCGGTCGCCAATTTGAACGCCGGTTTGGGCCTGTCGGTGGACTACAGCGCCATCGCGTCCAATGTGCTGCCGGGCGCCAGCTCAACGCCGAGCCTGCTGTCATCCAGCGTCAGCTCGCTATTGAGCGTCAGCTCCGGCGCCAGCAGCAGCCCGGCCTATTCGATCACCGACTTGCCCTTGGTGAGCAATGGCGTTTACAGCGTCTTCATGCTGGGCGGCGCCGACAAGATGGTCGGCACGCTGCGGCGCGAACGCTAAGCAGCCGAGGGAAACGGCTGGGGTTCAGGCAAGATGCCGGCATGTCGACCCCTCATCCCGCCGCTTCCCGCCACAGCCTTGCCGTCGGCTTGGCCATCGTGATCGCCTGGGGCCTGAACTTCCCGCTGCAAAAAGCACTGCTGACGGCGATGCAGCCGGAAGGCTTTTTGTTCATGCGCTTCGCCTTGATGCCGCTGCTGGTGACGGGCCTGTTGTTGCATCGTTATGGCTTGCACTGGCCGCGCGTGTCCGGTGCCGACGCCTGGGCGCTGGCGCGCCTGGGTCTGCTCGGCCAGGGCCTGCACCTGGCCTTGAGCAGCTACGGCATTCATTTCTCGACGCCGTTTTCCAGCTCGGTCTTGCTGGCCTGCGGGCCGGTGTTCACCTTGTTGATCCTGCGCGCCTATGGTGTCGAGCGACTGCAGCGCGCCCAGCTCTTGGGTATCGCGGTGGCCGCTGCCGGTGCCTTGCTGTTCATGTCCGACAAGTTGCTGGTCGCCAATTGGCGCGCCAGCGGCGGCGACGCCGTGCTCTTGCTGGCCGCCGCGATGTTCAGTTACTACACGGTCGCTGCCAAGCCCTTGATCGAGCGCCACGGTGCCGTCTTGGTGATGTGTTACGCCAGCCTGGCCGCAACTCTGCCGGTGTTGATCTATGCCGCGCCGCAGGCAAGCCAGGTCGACTGGGCCGCCGTTTCGCCGCTGCTCTGGCTGGGTGCGGCCTGGGCAATTGTCTGCATTGGCTTTGTCACTTGGCTGGCCTGGGGCTGGGTCAACGCCCAACGCGGCGTGGCGCGCACCGCGCCCTTGATTTACCTGATGCCGCCGGTCGCCGGCCTGGCCGCCTGGGCCAGCACCGGCGAGCAGTTCACTGCGGTCAAGCTGCTCGGGGCGGCCATCACCTTGAGCGGCGTGGCCCTGGCGCAGTTTGCGCCGCTGGTTCGCATTGCGCCGGCCGCCGGCACCGTCAATGCGGATGGATGAGCACGAATAGCTATTTATTCATGGACACGCGGGCTTCGGTGCCCAGCATCAAGGCCTCTTCATCCTGGTATTTTTTGCTCTTGCGTGCGCGTTCTATCGCCGACCAAATCGACCTGACCTGCGCCTCATTGCCGGCATAGAACAGGCTGTTGAACAGCAGGTATTGATCGGCCACCTTGACCGGCGGGCCGTCTTCGACCATCACCGTGTTCAGTTCGGGTTTGGCCTTCAACAAGCGCAGAGCTTCATAGTGCTGCAAGACCGCCACTTGCAGAACACCGATCTCCAACATGCGGGTCAGATCTTCCGCGCTGCGGGCGGTTTTGACCGGGTAGCCCAACTCCTCGATATTGCGCCCGACGCTATAGCCCAGCTGCACGCCGACCGGCTGGGCACCCAGATTCTCGAAGCGCTGGTTCAGCCAGCGCACCGGGCTATCGAGCCGGCGAAACACATGAAAGCTATCGGTGTGCAGGCGCAGCTCACGGTTCAGGCTGCCGTCCGGGTTTTGCGGGTAGCTGCCCCAGCTGGCGCGTTCGCTATTGAAGCTGGCGGCAATCGCCGCGTGAATGCGGCCGGTTTGAACCTCAAGGAGGCAGCGCCGCCAAGGCAGGCGGATGTAGTCGAACTTCTGGTTCAGATCTTTTTCGACCAAGGCCAACTCGAACAGCACCAGCCCCTTGTCGTCACCGGTGATCCAGGGGTAGACCGAGCTGTCCTCGAAACACAGCTTGATCGGGCCATCAATGGCTGCGACAGACCCGAGCCAGAGACTCAACAGCGCAGCAAGCATGACTCGAAACATGGACAGCCCTCTTGGCAAACCACCAAAGCCATGGACGGCTCCGACTGGGGGCGAATGCTCACATATTTACTCGCATCAGACAAGCAGAGAGTACCCGGCAAGCCGCAAAAATGCCGCCTCCCGCCACTCGGGCTGCCAGGAGGCTGTCGGACTTGGGATCCGGCGCTCTCCTCCGCTACCATCTCGGCCAAGCGTCCTTAGCCCAATTCAAATCCAAGCCCCAAACCGCCACCATGACTCTCCAAACCATTGAACTCTGCCCTGCCGACGCTGCCAAGGCCAGCCTGATCGTCTTGCACGGCCTGGGGGCCGACGGCGCCGACTTCATCCCCATGTGCGACGCCTTGGACCTCGCCGAGGTCGGCGCGGTGCGCTTTGTGTTGCCGCGTGCGACCGAACGGCCCATCACCTTGAACAATGGCTACCGCATGCGCGCCTGGTACGACCTCTACGGCATGGAGTTGCAGCGTCGCGAGGACGAAGCGGGCCTGCGCGAATCGGTGCGCGAGGTCCACGCCTTGATCGACCGCGAACGCGAGCGCGGCGTGCCGGCCCACCGCATCGTGCTGGCCGGCTTCTCGCAAGGCTGCGCGATGACGCTGCTGGCCGGCCTGCGCTACCCCGAGCGCTTGGGGGGCTTGGTCGCCATGTCCGGCTACCTGCCCTTGGCCGCCCAAACAGCGGCCGAGCGCCATGACGCCAATGCGTTGGTGCCGATTTTCATGGCGCATGGCCGCAAGGATGCGATGGTCACCATGGACCGCGGCATCGCCGCACGCGATGCGCTGGCGGCGCTGGGCTACAACATCGCCTGGCATGACTACCCGATGGAGCACTCGATGTGCATGGAAGAAGTGACCGAGCTGAACCGCTGGCTGCTGAAGGTCTGGGTCTGAATAGTGCATCGGCGATCGAGTTTGACGGTGTCCGCGTTTTCCGCCGTGCGTCAGGCGATGAGCTTCAGCGGTGCGGGCGTCAGACGAGGCAAGTTTTCTTCCAACGACCGCCCTCGCCGGCTTTGTGTTAATTTTCTGTTTAGCAATTTATAGCGGTTTCTCGAAGTGGACCCGCTGACCCATGAACCGGGCGGTCTTGATCTTGTCCCGTAACCGAATTTCGAGGTGGCTTCGATGGCATGCGCAAATGAGCTTGTTCTGTTTCCACTCGAACGCGAGGTGCTGGCGGCCAGCCAACTTCTGACCGAGCGCTCGGATTGGAATTCCCGCCTCTATGTCGCCTGGGGTTTGCGCCAACTGAACAGCCCGGGCGCACTCGCACTGGCCACCGCTTTGCAGCAGGAGTTGGAGCGGGAAGTGGAGCAGGTTGCTTTCGTAGACCCGGCAGCCCTGGCGTCGATGCGCGGGCGGCTGCATCTGGTGCGGGGTGAAGTGGCGATGCTGATGATGCGCCTGGACGAGGCGCAACAGTCTCTGGCCAGCGCCCGCAGCGAGTTTGAGGCCCACCCGAACCCGACCGGTCAGGCTGATTTGTCCTGGTTGCAGTCCTGCGTCCATTTCGATCGCGGTGAGGTCGACGCACAGCGCGACGCAATGCAAAGCGCGGTGGATTGGGCCGACCAGGCGCTGGACGCCGAGCGCCAGCTTTTTTACCGCGCCGCGCTGGCCCGCTCCGACTTGTTCCGTGACTTCGAGTTGGCAAGCGCCACTTGGTCGGAGCAGCTGCCGCAAAGTGCCGAGGGTTTGACCGCCCAGTCCACCGCAGCCGTGGCCGATTACCGCGCGCTCGAAAATGGCTTGGCCTCCAACTATGTGGAAGCCGCCCGCTGGCTTGACCTGTCCTTTGAAGCGAGCCTGGAATCCGGGCAGACCCGCCGCGCCATCAACGTGGCCTCCAATCAGGGCTACACCTATACCAATATCTCGGACTTCGAGGCGGCGCTGGCCTGGTTGAAAAAGGGCCTGGCCCTGGCTCGCAAGGTGCGCTGGCCTGGCGCCATCGGCCTCTGCCTGGCCCAAACCGGCGAAGCGCTACGGCGTGTGGGTCAGACCGAATCCGCCCGCGATCTCCTGCGCGAATGCCTGCAGACCTTGTCTCAGCATCCCCAAAATCGCACGGTCATGATGGCGCTGAACTATCTAGGCCAGACCGAGCTGGACGAGGGCCATTACGACGTGGCGCTGAAACATTTCGAGCAACTGGGCGAGCGCGAGCGCCAATCGCATGCCTCGGACATGCTCAGCGATGTGGTGCTGGGCCGGGCCCGCGCGCTGATGCATTTGAATCGCCTGGATGAAGCGCGCATGGTGGCGCTGGACGCCGCCAAGGTGGCTGCCTCGCAACAGCAAAAAGTCACCCTGGTGGAGTTGCGGCAGGTTTTGGCCGAGATCGAACGGCGCAGCGGCGCAGCGCCCGAGGTGGTGCTCAATTGGCTGAATCTGGCGCTCGAGCAGGCGCAAGCATTGGAAGGCTTCCAGGCGCCGGCAAGTTTGCTGGACGCAGCCGCCGAAGCACTGAGCCATGCCGATCGACCGCAGGAGGCCTACGCCATGGCCCGGCGTGCGGCGGTGGCGCGCCAAGCGAGTTGGAGTACCGCCTCCAAGCATGGCCGCCAGCAGGTGGAGATGGCGCGCAACGAGCGTCAACATGCCAGGGCTTTGGCCCACGCCAAAGAGACTCGGCTCAACAAGCTACAGGGCGCCCATGAAGACCTGCAGCAATTGGTGGTCCTGAGTCGCGAACTCTGGCGGCAACGCAGCCCCGGCATGATCTTCAACGCGCTGGGCCGTGCCTTGCGCTCGGTGCTGGGCATCGAACTCTTGGCCGTTTACCGCCGCGACCCCAGCGACCAGACCTTGCTGCTGGGCGAGTCATCCAAAGGGGAGCATGAGGGCCTGGGCCTGAGCATTGCGCTCAACGACCCGCATAGCCCCTGCGCAGCTTGCAGTCGCGACTGGGGCGAGCGGCAGTTGCCGCTGGCAAGCGGTGCGACGCGGCTTTTCGCCCCGATGGTGGGCGACGATGACAGCCCCGGCGTGCTGGTGCTCGAGTTGCCCGCCGGCCAGGTCTGGGCGACACGCGAGCAGGGCCTCTTGCGTCACCTGAGTACCGACGCAGCACTGGCCTTCAAGCGGGCGGCGGCCGGAGCCTGAGGTCTGCGGGCAAGACTTGACCCTGCAGTCACTCCTTCGCCGATGAGTAGAACCTCACCCCGCCCTGCCCGACCGCCTTGGCCGCATACATCGCCTGATCGGCCTTGGCCATGATCTCGGCGCGGGTCTGGCCGTCTTGCGGGTAGCGGCCGATGCCGATGCTGGCGCCGAGCGCCAGTTCATGCCCCTGGTAGGCGATCGGCGCGGTCAGGCCACTCAAGAGCTTCTCGGCAATCGCTGCCACATGGTCCATGCTGGTCTGCGCCTCCAGCAGCACCACAAATTCGTCGCCGCCCAGACGTGCCACGGTGTCGACCTCGCGCATCATGCCCAGCAAGCGCTCGGCAATGATCTTCAAAACCGCGTCACCGGCGTCATGGCCATAACGATCATTCAGCACCTTGAATCGATCCAGATCGATGAACAGCACACAGACCCCGCCACCATGCCGCCGCGCGGCGGCAATGAAGCCGTCCAGGCGCACTTCCAATAGGCGTCGATTCGGCAAACCGGTCAACATATCGTGCTGAGCCAAATGCTCCAAGGCTTCTTGCTTGCGCAGCAGATCGGCCATTTGCTCGCTGATCTGGCCTTGCATCCACGCGAAGCTGCGCGCCAGGCTGCCGAGTTCATCCTTGCGCGCCAGCGGCAAGGGCCCGGGTGGCAGGCCTTCTGCAAAGCGCTGCGCGGCGGCGCTGACGGCATTGATAGGACGCGTGATCGCGCGCGCCAAGCCCGCCGCCAACAGCAAACAAAGCAGGCACAGCAAAGACACGATCTGCAGCAACTCACTGGCCAATGGCTGGCTGCGGCTCAAGACCTCGGCGAGCGGCTGTGCCAGCCCCAGCACCAGACGACTCTCGTTCGAATGGACCTTGATGGTCTGGCCAATGAAGGCCGCCACCATCGGCGCCATCGCATAGTCGTTTTCACTCGTCTCAAAGACCGCTGCATCGAACCTGCCGCTGACGATATCGGCCACTTGCGCCATTTCGTCTTGCATCAGCACGCGCCGACCTCGGTCGAAGCCAAAGGTTCTGGCGCTGTCCGGATGGATCAGGATGTCTCCTTCGCCATTGGCCAAGAAGAGCTTGAAGCCGGCCGGCAGATCGGCTTGCAGCAGCGCAAACATGCCGTTCAAATCGACGTTGACGACAATCAGCCCCGCCGCCGCATCGCCACCCTGGGACCTGACCGGCATCGCCAGTTGCAAGGTCGGTTGATCTTGGCCGGTGTTGGCGCCACGCTCGTGGTTGATGCTGATGCGCGAGAGATAAGTCTCCCCGGCGGCCAGCTTCAGCGTGTCCGCCACGTAGTCGAAATGGCCCTTCTCCTGCAAGTCTTCGCCGCTGACGCGAATCAAACCCGCTAACTGCCTATCGACCCGCACTCGCTCCAGTCCATGCGCGCTGGCCGATATCAGGCGGAGCTGGAAATAGGACGGATTCGCCAGCATCAATTGTTTGAACAGGGTTGCCATCTGTTCGGCCGGCGCCTCCGCATCCGGCTCTTGCAGGGCCCGCAGCACCGCCGGGTGTGTTGCCAGCATCAGCAAATTGCGGCTGACCTCCTCGCGGTTGAGCGTGATGCGCCGCGCCAACACCCGGGTCGAGGTCAGCAGCTCCTGTTTGGCCGATTTGAGCAAGATCTCGCGGCTGGCCGCATAGGCATAGAAGCCGCTCAGCCCGGCCGCCAACACGCCGACCAAGGCCAACAAGACTCCGAGCTTGAAGGCGATGCCGTACTTCATGTCGCCAACACCTTGGACGCTCGATCCCCCGAAATGATGCGCCCCCACAGCAGGTTGCGGCGCTCCTCGCTCTCGACGGCTTGCAACCACAGCAGCTTGTCATCGGCACGGTAGTCGGCGGAGGCCTGCGTCGTATTGCCCAAGCCCTGCCGACTGGTCAGCAAATGGCTGGCGGGCTGCTCGAGCAAATGGTTGATCCAGGCATGGGCCAGCTTGGTGTTTTGCTGCGCGGCACTGCTGACGACCCAGCAATCCAGCCAGGCCAAGGCACCTTCCGAGGGGATGACGTAATCCGCGTCGACCCCGGCGGACTTCAGCAACAGCAGCTGCTGACGGCCAAAGTTGGCAAACATCAGCACCGCTTGACGGCGCTTGAACAGCGCCACCGATTCTTCCGGCCGGGTATAGAAGCCGGCCACATTGCGACGCAGCGCGATCAAGCGATCTACCGCCGGAGCCCAATCGCTCTCGGCCAGCTTGAACGGCGTCGGCAGCCGCAAAACCTGTGCCGCGAGCGAGAAGTTATGCGTGCCGCCGTCATAGGCGATGACGCGGCCGCGCAAATGAGGGTCCCACAAGGCGGTGACGGAATCGGGCGGGCGCTGCATTTGCCGACGGTCGTAGATCAGGCCCATTTCGGCAAATGCAAAAGGCACGCCCAAGGTCTGTGCGCCCACACCGACGCCCGGAATAGCCGCAGACCGGCGAAAACGCGGCAGTTGCTGGGCCAAGTTCGGGATCAAGCCTGCCTCGATATTGGCGACCAGGCCTTGTTCGACATAGCGCGTCAATTCGGCGGTATTGACGGCAAATACGTCGAAGTCCGCGCCTCGTTTGGCGTTCATCTTTTGCCACAGATCGAGGTCCGAGTCGATCAGCGTCAACTCGACGCTGGCGCCGCTGCTTTGCTCAAAGCTCTTGATCACCTCGGGCTCCGCATATCCCGGCCAAGCCAACACGCGCAGGCGCGGCTTGCCTTGCGCTGCGGCGTGGGGCCGCCCGGACAGCACGCCCAAGCTCATGCCCAGAATCAATTTGCGTCGCTGCTCGCGCATATCACATCGTCTCACTACCTCAAGCCCAGAGTGTGCCGTACCGGGGCACTTTGGGCCCGCATGCCGGTATTTTTAGCACACCAATATGGCATTGGCTTCGCAACGACGGCCAGCACGCGCACCTTGCTCGGCGCTCGGTCCGGCCCCACAATCGAAGCCGGGTCGGGCAAGGCGCTTCGGTTCGCCAGCTCGCCAATTGATGCATGCCGTACAGGAGTAGCACATGAGCAACCGCATTTCGCCTTCGCCTCAAGCCGCCCAGCAGCAACGCCAGACCCAGGCAAATAACAATGCTGCTGCGGCATCCAATGCTGCCGCACAAAAAGCCAACTCGGCCCGCCAGGCTCAGGCCAAGCAAGCGCAAGCCCCAAAGCCGGAGCCCGCACCCAAGCCCTCTCCACCCTCTGCGACCGCGGGCAACAAGCTCAATGTTGTGGCCTAGGGTTTGAGGTTGGCGCTCCGGCAGGGGCAATAATTGCCGGCATGATCAGCCAGCTAAACGCCCCCCGAAAACTGCCCGCCGACTACTCGTTCTCAGCGCGGCCAAACAAGCGCCAAGCAAGCATTTGTTCCGGCGGGATTCGCAAGTGAGTGAGCCCGGGCTTGCCTCGGTCTGGCGCCCTGACGTCTTGGCCGGGCTGGCCATGTCGGGCTTGCTACTGCCCGAGGCGGTGGCCTACGCAGGTATCGCGGGCCTGCCGCCACATGCCGGCCTGATCGGCCTGCTGTTCGGCTTGACGATCTATGGCCTGATTGGCAGCTCCCGTTTTGCCGTGGTCGCTGCCACCTCTTCTTCGGCGGCGGTATTGGGCGCCGCGACCTTGTCACTGGCTGCCGGGCAGGCCGGACACCGTTTGGCCTTGGCATCGGGTCTGGTCATCTTGACCGGCATCGCCTTCATCGTGGCTGGGCTGGCCCGGTTCGGCTCGGTCTCCAATTTCATCTCCAAGCCGGTGCTACGCGGCTTCGCTTTCGGCCTGGGGCTAAGTATCGTTCTGCGGCAGTTGGCCAAGATTGCTGGCATCCACCCCCCAACAACAGACATGTTGAGCTTTGCCTGGCATTTGCTCGAACAGCTAGCGCAATGGAACCCCTGGGGCCTGGGCCTAGGCCTGAGCAGTTTGATCGTGCTTCGCTGGGCTGAACGGGCGCGCCAATGGCCGGTCGCCTTGGCCTTGATTGCCGCAAGCATCGCTGTGAGTCAATTTTTCGAGCTCGGCGCCAAGGGGGTTGAACTGGTGGGCAGCATCAAGCTCGCCTCCATCACGCCTGGCTTGCCGAGCTTGGCCCAAAGTGACTGGCTCAAGCTGGGTGAATTGGCGTTTGCGGTGGTGCTGCTGCTGTTTGCCGAGAGCTACGGGGCCATCCGCAGCTTGGCACTCAAGCATGGTGACACGGTGGCGCCCAACCGCGACCTGTTCGCGCTCGGCGCGGCCAATCTGGCCTCGGGTTTGTTCGGCGGCACCCCGGTCGGGGCCGGCTACTCCGCCAGTTCGGCCAATGAAGCGGCCGGCGCGCAAAGCCGTCGTTCGGCCTGGGTTGCCGCCGTCTGCATCGTGTTGATGATGGCCTTCGCCCTGCCCTGGGTCGAGCTGACGCCGGAACCGGTCTTGGCCGCGGTCGTCATCAACGCGCTCTGGCATGCGTTGTCGCTCGACGCGTTTCGCCCCTATTTCCGCTGGCGAAGAGATCGGCTGGTGGTCATCGGCGCGGCCGCAGCGGTGGTCTTGCTGGGTGTCCTGTATGGCCTGCTGGCGGGCATCGGCGTCAGTCTGCTGATGACCTTGCGTGATCTGTCGATGCCGCGCGTTAGCGAGCTCGGCCGTCAGCGCGAAGGCCACGACTTTCTGAGCCTCGCTGCCCACACGGACGCCCGCCTGACGCCGGGCATCTTGGTGCTCAGACCCGAAGCGCCGCTGTATTTTGGCAATGTCGATGCGATGTTGGCCGATGTGATGGCGCGTCTGCAGAAGTCAGAACAAACCGCGCTGGTGCTGAGCCTGGAAGAGTCACCCGATCTCGACGGTACTTGCATCGAGGTTTTGCAAGGCTTCGTGAACGAGCTGCGTTCGCGCGGTATCGCCTTGGTGCTGGCAAGGCTGAAAGACAATGCGCTGGCCGTGCTGAGCATGACCGATGGTTTTCACGCCGATGAACTGGACGGCGGCAGCGTCAGCGATGCGGTGTCTCGCTTGCTGGCAAGACCGGCGGTGGCGGCACCCATGACGAGTTGACGAAACAAGCGCTTCAGTGCTTCCAGCATGAGCAAGACCACGGAACCCAGCGCCAGCGACGCGGCCAACAAGCCGGTCGGCGGCAACTCGAATCCGAACACCTCCCGCAGCGGAGCCAAGCCAAGTGCCAGCGCCAACAGCAGCGCCGTCGCCGCCAACATCCAACCGAGCATGCGGTTAGGCCGCAGCCAGGCCGCGAGCAGCGGGCCGCTGAAGCTGCGGTTGGCCAGAATCAAGGCTATGTCGCAAGCCACCAAGGCGACAAAGGCCAGCGCACGCGCTTGTTCGGGCGCCAGGCCATAAGCCAGCAAGCCGGCAAACCAGCCGCCCACCGCGACCAGAATCAGGCCGCCTTGCAACAAGCTCCAGCCGAGCAGGCCGCTTGAGAACAAAGGTGCGGCCGGGTCGCGCGGCGGGCGCGCCATCACATCGGCCTCCTCCGGCTCGGCCTCGAACACGACCGAGCAGACCGGGTCGATCAACAACTCCAGAAAGGCAATGTGTACCGGCGACAGGATCAGCGGCCAGCCCAAGAGCAGCGGCAATAAAGACAGACCGGCGATCGGCACATGGACGGCCAGCACAAAAGCCATCGCCTTGCGCAGATTGTCAAAAATGCGCCGGCCCAGGCGCACCGCCTGCACGATGGCCGCAAAGTTATCGTCCAGCAAGACCAGGCTGGACGCCTCGCGCGCCACATCGGTGCCGCGCCCACCCATCGCGATGCCGATATGCGCGGCCTTCAGCGAGGGTGCGTCGTTGACGCCGTCGCCGGTCATCGCCACGATCTCACCCTGCGCTTTCAAGGCCTCGACCAGCGCCAGCTTCTGCGCCGGCTTGATGCGGGCGAACACATGCTGCGTGCGCAGCTGACGGTCCAATTCAGCGGCATTGATCAATGCCATCGCGCTGCCGGTCAGCGCCGCCTCGCTGTCGGCCAGACCGGCCTGCGCGGCGATGGCGATCGCGGTGGCGGGGTGATCGCCGGTCACCATCAAGACCCGCAGCCCGGCGGCCCGGCATTCGGCAATCGCCGCCGGCACCTCCGGCCGCAGCGGGTCGGCAAAGGCGCACAGGCCTAGCAGTTCGAACTCGAAACCTGCCGGATCGGCCGGCCATGGCTCGCCCGCCCCTTTATCCCATTTGGCCCGCGCGACCGCCAACACCCGCAGCCCGCGCGCCGCCATCGCCTCAGTCCGCTGCGTCAGCGCCAAGGCCTGCGCCGCCGGCAAACGGCACAAGGCCAGCACCGCCTCGACCGCCCCCTTGATCGCCACCACTTGTTCGGCGCCGTCCGCCTGCCACACATGGGTCATCGCCGGCAGCGTCGGGCTGAGCGCATATTCGTGCAGCAGGGTCCAGCCCGGATGCCGCGCGCTGGCCGGCAAATGCGCCTGCCCCAACTCGACCAAGGCCCGCTCCATCGGGTCAAACGGATCTCGCTCGCTGGCCAGCACGGCAAACTCCAGCAAGGCATGGAACTGCGGGGGCAAGGTCTGAGCCTCGGCCGGCCAAAGTTCCACGCCGGCGCCGCTGGCGATACACAACTCGGCCACCGCCATCTTGTTGACGGTCAGCGTGCCGGTCTTGTCGGTGCAGAGTACCGTCGCCGAGCCCAGGGTCTCTATCGTCGCCGAGCGCCGACTCAGCACCCGCTGAGTCGACAGCCGCCACGCGCCCATCGCCATGAAGACCGTCAGAATCAGCAAGAACTCCTGCGGCAGCATCGACATCGCCAGCGTGATGCCGGCCAGCAAGCCGGCCAGCCAATCACCCCGCAGCAGGCCATAGATCAGCACCAAGGCCGCGCTCAGGCTCAGGCCCAAGACCGAAAAGACGCGCACCAACCGGCGGGTTTGCCGGTGCAAAGGCGTAGCCGGCGCGGCTATCTCGGCCAGCGATTTGCCGATGCGGCCGATTTCGCTGCGCGGCCCGGTCGCCGTGACCCGCGCGCGACCTTGGCCGCCGACCACCAGCGAGCCGGCAAAGACGCGGTGCGGCTCGGCCGCGCTTTCGCCGGCCACCCAGGGCCGCTTGGCCACCGGCAAGGACTCGCCGCTGAGCAGTGACTCATCGCATTGCAGATCATTGGCCTGCAGCAGCAGCGCATCGGCGGCGACACGGTCGCCCTCGGTCAGCATCAACAGATCGCCGCGCACCACCTCGCGGCCGGCGATCCGCTCGGGCTCGCCGTCACGTATCACCAAGGCGCGCGGGCTGGTCAGATCGCGCAGCGCCTCCAGCACGCGCTCGGTGCGCTGCTCCTGGCTGACGCTGATGATCACCGTCAGCAGCACAAAGCCCAGCAACATCAAGGCCTCACCCCTATCGCCCAAGAGCAGATAGATGGCACCGGCGGCCAGCAACAGCTGCAGCATCGGCTCGCGCACCAGGTCGGCCAGGATATGCCAGATGGTGCGCCTGCGCGGCGGGCTGAGCTCGTTGGGGCCGTCCTCGTTCAGGCGCTTGGCGGCTTGGGCTTGGCTCAGGCCCTTGTCGGGGTCGCGGGCATCGTCGTGATTCATGCAAATGATTGTCGGCTTGCTCCAGATCAAGGCGCTGATGTAGCGCAAAGCCGCGTCTTAAGAATGCCCTAAGACAGGCCCGGCAGGATGCCGTTCATGCACAAACATCTTCAAATCCTGAGCTTGCTGCTCTGCTTCTCCGCCGCGGCCGCCACTGCCGCACCCGGCGATTTGTTGGCCGGCTATAGCGCCTTGGCCGGCCGATCCGCAGACGCCGCCCAAGGCCAGCGCCTGTTCACCAGCAGCCAGGGCGGTGAATGGAGTTGTGCCTCATGCCACCAGGCGCTGCCGACGGTGGCCGGCCGGCATGCCAGCACCGGCAAGCGCATCGATGCCTTGGCGCCGGCCTTCAACCCGCAACGCTTCAGCGACCCGGCCAAGGTCGAAAAATGGTTCAGGCGTAACTGCAAGGATGTGCTGAGCCGCGAATGCACTGCGGCCGAGAAGGCCGATCTGCTGGCCTGGCTGATTTCACTCAAACCCTGAAGGCACAGCTTATGAAAACCCTGCTTCTTTTTGGCTTGGGCCTGAGCCTGTTTGCGGCCCAGGCCGATGATGGTCACGCCCTGCGCGGCGTGCCCCTGCTGCCCAAATACCAACAGGAATGCGCGGCCTGCCATCTGGCCTATCCGCCGGGCATGTTGCCGGTGGCCTCTTGGCAGCGCCTGATGGCAAACCTGCCCAAGCATTTCGCCTCCGATGCCTCGCTGGATAGCGCCAGCGTGGCCGAACTGAACCGCTGGCTGGTGGCCAATGCCGGCACTTACAAACGCGTGGGCAATGAGCCGCCACCGGCCGATCGCATCAGCCGCTCCACCTGGTTTATCCGCAAGCACGACGAGGTCGCCGCCGCCACCTGGCAGCGCGCCGGCATCAAGAGCGCCGCCAACTGCGCCGCCTGTCACCCCCAAGCCGAACAAGGAGATTTCAATGAACACCGCGTCCGCATCCCCAAATGACTTGCCACAAGAGACGCCTGGCCTGGCCCCCAGCCGCCGCGTCATCGATGCGCCGACGCGGGCGTTGCATTGGTTGCTGGCCTTCAGTTTCAGCGGTGCCTATCTGAGCGCCGAGAGCGAGCGCTGGCATCTCGTCCACATCACGCTGGGCTACACGGTGCTGGGCCTGGTGCTGGCCCGGCTGGTCTGGGGCTTGGTGGGCCCCAAGCGCGTCGGCCTGGCGGCCTGGCTCGGCAAGCTGCGCGGCCTGCCGCAACAACTGCGGGCCTGGCCACAAGGGCGGGGCAATCTGCTGGCCAGCTATCAGGGACTGAACACCTTGGTGGTGGTGGCCCTGCTATTGGCCGCCTTGAGCGCCGCGCTGACGGGTCTGGGGCTGGAGCAGGAATGGTTCGGCAACCGTTTCGAAGACCTGCTGGAGGGCTTGCATGAACTGCTTGGCAACGCCACCTTGATGGTGGTGCTGGCCCACCTGGCCTTGATTGCCGGGGTCAGCCTGCTGCGCCGCCACAAGCACTTCATGCCTATGCTGAGCGGCCGCATGCCGGGCAAGGGGCCCGATCTGGTCAAACAGAATATGAGTCCGCTGGCGCTGCTGCTGGTGACGGCGGTGTTGGGCTTCTGGGGGTGGCAATGGCAGGATGCTCCGTCCAAGCTGACCGAGCGCCCGGCGATCGGCGCAGGCCATCACGAGACTCAGGATGATGAGGACTGAGCGCGCGCAGGCTCAATAATCAGCCCATGCGAATCCTGCTTGCCGAAGATGATGCCTTGCTGGGCGATGGCCTGCGTGCCGGCCTGCGCCAGCAGGGCTTTGTGGTCGACTGGGTGCGTGACGGCCTGGCCGCCGAGCGCGAGTTGCGCGCTGAAGCCGCACCCGGATCGCAGTGCTACGCCGCCGCCGTGCTCGACCTGGGCCTGCCGCTGAAAGATGGCCTGGACCTGCTGGCCGGCCTGCGCCGGGATGGGATCACGCTGCCGGTGCTGGTGCTGACCGCCCGCGACGCGGTGCCCGATCGCATTCGCGGACTCGACCTGGGTGCCGACGACTATGTGATCAAGCCGGTCGATCTGTTCGAGCTGGGCGCCCGCCTGCGCGCGCTGGTGCGTCGCTCGGCGGGTCAGCCGCAGGAGTTGCTGCGCGCGCAGGATGTGCTGCTCGACCCGGCCGCCCGCACGGTGCTGCGCGGTGGCGCTGCGGTGAGCTTGTCGACGCGCGAATTCGATCTGCTGCAGGCCATGATGCTGGGCGCCGGCCGCGTGCTGTCGCGTGAGCAGTTGGAGCAGCAGCTCTATAGCTGGGGCCAGGAGGTCGACAGCAATGCGGTCGAGGTCCATATCCACCATCTGCGCCGCAAGCTCGGGGCCGATTTGATACAGACCGTGCGCGGTGTCGGTTATGTGCTGCTGCGCGAGGCCGCCCCATGAAGCTGCGGCAGCCCGCTTCTTTGCAAGGCCGGTTGGTGGCGCTGGTGCTGAGCCTGGTGCTGCTGATCTGGCTGGGTCTGAGCGCCGCGGTGTGGGTGGACGCACGCCATGAACTGGATGAGTTGCTGGATGGTCATCTGGCACAGGCCGCTGCGCTGTTGGTGGCCCAGCAGCAGGGCGAGGGCCAGCATGATGAGCAAGCGATCGACGCGCCGACCCTGCACCGTTATGCCAACAAGGTCGCCTTCCAGGTCTTTCACGAGGGGCAGTTGCAGCAGCGCTCGGCCAATGCGCCGGCCCTGCCGATGATTGCATTTGATGAGGGCTTTCGCCAGGGTTTGCGCAGCACCATGATCGAAGGCAAGCGCTGGCGCGTCTTTGCCGCCTTCGGGGCCGAACGCGATGTGCAGGTCTATGTGGGCGAACAGGTCGAATCGCGCCTATCGATTCTGTGGGCGGTACTGCGCGCCGTCTTGTGGCCCTTGATCTTGGCGCTGCCCTTGCTGGCCCTGGTGGTCTGGTGGGCGGTCTGGCGCGGCACGATGCCGCTGCGCGAGCTGGGTCGGCAGTTGGCGGATCGCTCCGCGCTTGATCTGGCGGTGCTGAATTTGACCGATGCGCCGAGCGAGATGGCGCCGATGTTGACGGCGATGAATGGCCTGTTCGAGCGCATCGGCGCGATGATGCAAGCCGAGCGGCGCTTCACCGCCGACGCCGCGCATGAGCTGCGCACGCCCATCGCCGCCATCCGCACGCAGGCCCAAGTCGCGCTGGCCGAGCCCGATGCCGAGTTGCGCCGCCATGCGCTGCAAGCGACCCTGCTCGGCTGCGAGCGTGCCAGCCGCCTGGTCGATCAACTGCTGACGCTGGCGAGGCTGGAGGGCGGCGAGCGGCCGGCCTGCCTGCCGCTCGATTTGAGCGCATGGCTGCGCCAGCTGCTCGCCGAGCTGGCGCCGGCCGCCTTGCAACGCCGGCAAGACCTGTCGCTCGAAATACTGGCTGAGCCGGCGCCCGAGATCGTCGCCAATGAGCCTTTGCTGCGCGCGATGCTGCGCAATTTGATCGACAACGCGCTGCGCTACAGCCCGGTCGGCGCGCGCATCGAAGTGACGCTGCAGGCTCAGGCCGACCGGGTGCTGCTGCAAGTGGCCGACAGCGGCCCCGGCCTGACGGACGCCGAACTGCAGCGCCTGGGTGAGCGCTTTTACCGGGTGCTGGGCAGCGAGGCCAGCGGCAGCGGCCTGGGCTGGTCTATCCTGCGGCGCATCGCCGAGCTGCACGGCGCAACGCTGCAGGCCAGGCGCAGCGAACGGCTTGGCGGCCTGGAGGTGCGGGTCGGCTTCCCCGCCCGCCCGCAACAAAGCGCTTGAAGACGCGGCATCAAGGCGCCCGCCGCCGCCATGCCAAGCCGACCAAGCCGGCCAACAGACTCAACCACTGCGCCGGCTCGGGAACGGCCGCGGCCAAGAACTCATGCCCACTCATGCCAACGGTATTCAAACCAGTCACCGAAGGGGCCAGCGTGTAATTCAGCGTGTGGCCAAAATCGGCCACCGCAAAATGCGCGCCGAGGGGGTCGATGGCGGGCTTGGCCTGCGCAAAAAGATTGAGGTTGCCGGTCATGTAGAGCTCGTGACCCACCTGGGTATTGATGGTCACCGAGTACACACCAGAAGCGAAGCTGGCGGCATTCCATTCAAATTGCTCGCTTTGATTCGAGCTGGTGTCCAGCACGCGCAGCAGCGCGGTCGCCGAAGCCGCCGCGAACGGGCTGCCCAAGGCACCCAGCACATGACTGACCGTGCCTTCGATCGTCAAATCGACCCGGTAACTGACCGGGGTCCCCGGCGCCAAACCGGCGCCGTTAACCTTTACCGTGTCATAAAAGCCGGCCTGAGCGTTGGAACTGGCCAAACCATCGAGGGTGGGGTGGTAGGCATAGCCGGCATCGGCATAAGCCTTCAACACTCCCATGCCGGCACTGACATGAGCGCTGGCGTTGCCGCCCACGCCGAGCAGCACCTTGGCCTCCGCCACTTGCACTTGGCTGGCCCTTGGATCAGGGGCATTGAACCTGAGCAGCTGCGACTGGTTCAAATCTTGCGGCGGCGTTGCGCTGTAAGCACTGGCTTGAGCATAGGCGATCACCTCATAGGCCTGCGCCAAGGCTTGCTGCTGCGGCAGGCATAGGCCCGCCAACAACAAGCCACCCAAGCTCGCCCGGCTTGCGGCGCCTTGAAAGAAAAGGGCTTTCTGCATGATGAACACCTCCGCGGATTTAAGTGCTGCGGAGTGTCGCGCCTGAAGGCATTTTTGGCGCCTGGCAAGTTAGGGGTAAAGCTGCCGCGCTCATTGTGCTGAGGCCAGCCCAGCCCGCCTAGCGGCTCAGCATCAGCTTGAGCTCCACCGCCTGGTCCGATTTATTGGTCCACATCCAGCAATAGTCCTGCTCGCTGACGATTTTCAACAGACCCGAGGCGGCCGTGGCGCCTTCGACCCTGGCCGGGTAAGTCACCTTTTCGCCTTCATGGAAATGGATGTTGAAGTTCAGCGCTTGCCCGGCCGTGAACTGCCAAATGACAGGCTTGGCCTTGTCCAGCTTGCCGCAGATCTCGACAAACTTGCCCTGGGCCAATGGCTTGGCATGCTCGAAGCGGCCGGCCTCGCTCCACTGAATCTCAATCAGCTCGGCGTGCGCCGGCGCACCGAACAAGGCCAGAGTTAGCGCGATGGCGGCCGATGCTGGAGTTGTCGGTTTCATGGCTTTGCGCGGCCTCATTTGATTGCGAAGCGGACCGTGACCGCCTTGCCTTCGACATTGCTCAAGCTGGCCACCACCTTGGCGCCGCTGCCGATTTTGATACCAATGGCTTGGAGCTTGTTGTCGCCCGCAGGCTTGAGCTCGGCCTCGGTCTTGCTGGCGCCGCTCAGCACCGTCAGCTTGCCCGTGATGCCTGCCGAGCTCATCGGCTCGTCATGGTCGATCAGATAGATCAGCGCGCCGTCGGCCTGCAAGACCAACTCGAAGTTCACATCATTGGCGACCTGCACCACGCCGCCATGCTGCGGTTTGGCGGCACCATGGGCCCAGGCATTGTTGAGGGTCAGAGCGCTCAGGCCCAGGATCAGGGCTTGAGCCGATTTCTTCAAGGTCAGCATATTGAATTCTCTCGGTTGAATGCGGCGCACTTCAGCAGGCGGCGCCGCCAGGCCAATTTGTCAGAACGCTTCTCGCTGGCTGGCTTCGCCATCCTCTTCCGGCTGCAGCAGCCGCTCGGTCGCATTCTTACCCAGTCGCCAGAACAGCAGCGGCGTCAACAGCGTATCAAGCAGGGTCGAGCTGACGAGGCCGCCGAAAATCACCACCGCGACTGGGTGCAGGATTTCCTTGCCCGGCGCGTCGCCGGCGAACAACAGCGGCGTCAGCGCAAAGGCCGCCACCAGCGCCGTCATCAGCACCGGCGTGAGCCGTTCCAGCGAGCCGCGCACAATCATTTTCTGATCGAAGACCTCGCCCTCGAAGCGGCACAGATTGATGTAATGGCTGACCTTGAGAATGCCGTTGCGCGTGGCGATGCCGGCCAAGGTAATGAAGCCCACCATCGTCGCCACCGACAGGCTGACGCCGGCCAGCCACATCGCCGCCACCGCGCCGATCAGTGCGAGCGGAATATTCGCCATGATGATCAAGGCCAGCACGGTCGAGCGGTAGCGCGAATAGAGCACCAGGAACATCATCGTCAGCGACAGCAGCGAGAGGCCCATGATCAGCCGCGTCGCCTGCTCCTGCGCCTGGAATTGGCCCTCCAGGCTGACGAAGCTGCCGACCGGCAAACTGGTCTTGGCGACGACCTGGCGGATGTCTGCAATCACATGCGCCATATCGGTCCCGGCGGCCCCGTCGGTATTGGCATAGACGACGATGCGGCGGCGGCCGTTTTCGCGCCCGATCTGGTTCGGCCCATCGGCCTCCTCGACCGTCGCGAAGCTCGAAACCGGCAGCCGCCCGGCCGGCGTATCAACCAGCATGCGGGCCAGATCCTGCGGGCCGCGCTGGCCATCGGCCAAGCGCAGCACCAGGTCGTAGCGGCGCGGGCCGTCGACGATCTGCGCGGCGTGCGCGCCATCGGTCAGCACTTGCAAGACGCGCACCGCCTCACCCGGCGACAGGCCCGTCTGCGCCAGCCGGCGCGGGTCAAGGCGCACCAGCACCTGCGGGATCAAGACCTGTTTTTCGACCGTCAGATCGACCAGACCCGGAATGCCGCTCAGCCCCACCCGCATCTGCTCGGCCAGGCCGCGCAAGGTGTCGGTGTCGTCGCCATAGATCTTCACCGC
This sequence comes from Roseateles oligotrophus, assembly GCF_025717515.1. Lineage (GTDB taxonomy): Bacteria > Pseudomonadota > Gammaproteobacteria > Burkholderiales > Burkholderiaceae_C > Paucibacter_A > Paucibacter_A oligotrophus. Next base: position 231,430 of record NZ_JAJIRN010000003.1, on the reverse strand, counting down.
GATCTGCGCACGCACGCCGGACAAGAGGTGGTCAAGCCGGTGCGAGATCGGCTGGCCGATCGCCACTTGCGCCGGCAGCACCGCCAACTGGCTGCGAATCTTGGCCATCACCGCCTCGCGGTCCAGGGGCTTGCCTCCGGCTTCGTGCTTACGCTTGAGGTCGACATCGATCTCGGTCGAATGCACGCCCTCGGCATGCTCATCCAGCTCGGCCCGCCCTGTACGCCGGCCGACCTGCGTCACCTCCGGCACCTGGCCAATCAGGCGCTCCGCCAGCGCGCCCATGCGATTCGCCTCGGCCAGCGAGGTGCCGGGGTTGAACAGCAGCGAAAGCACCAGCGAACCCTCGTTGAAGGCCGGCAAAAACGCGCGCGGGAAAAAGGGCACGCTGGCCGCCGCCATCGCCACCGCCAAAGCGGCCGCCAGCATCAGGCCACGCGCACGCGGGAAGGACCAGGTCAAGAGCTTGGCATCCCAGGCCTTCAGCTTCAGCACCACGGGGCTGTCGCCATGATCCAGGCGCTTCATGCCCGGCAGCAAGAAGGTACACAGCGCCGGCGTCACCGTCATCGACACCAGCATCGAGGCCAGGATGGAGACGATATAGGCAATGCCCAGCGGCGAGAACAGCCGCCCCTCGATGCCGGGCAGCGCGAACAGCGGCACAAACACCAGCACCACGATCACGGTCGCATAGACGATGCCCGAGCGCACCTCGACGCTGGCCTGGCGCACCACCTCCAGGATCGGCCTCGGTCGGGCGGCGGCACGGTTCTCTTTCAGGCGCCGCAGGATGTTCTCCACGTCGACGACGGCGTCATCGACCAGCTCGCCGATGGCAATCGCCAAACCGCCCAGCGTCATCACATTGATGGACTGATCCAGCCAGCGGAAGACCAGCGCCGTAACGGCCAAAGACAACGGAATGGCGATCAGCGAGATCAGGGTCGTGCGGGCCGACAACAAAAAGGCGAACAGCACGATGGCCACCATGATCGCGCCGTCGCGCAGCGCCTCGCTGACGTTGCCGATCGAGGCTTTGATGAAGTCGGCCTGGCGGAACAAGACCACCGGCGCCGCCAAGCCCTGCGGCAAGCCGGCCTTGAGCTCGCCCAGCGCCGCTTCGATCTGGCCGCTCAGGCGCACGGTGTCGGCGCTCGGCTGCTTCTGCACGCTGACGATCACCGCCGGCGCGCCCTTGTAGCCGGCGTCGCCGCGTTTGACGGCGGCCGCGAAACGCACCGTCGCGACCTGCTCCAGCAAGATAGCGCGGCCGTCCTTCCAGGCCACGGCGACGCCGGCCAGATCGGCCGCCTTATTGCTGCGGGCCAGATGGCGGATCAGGTACTCGCGGCTGTTCAGGTCGACAAAGCCGCCACCGGCATTGCCGGCATAGCCGCGCAAGGCCTGCTCGACCTGGCTGAGCGTCACCCCGAGCTGCGCCATGCGCTGCGTGTCGGGTTCGACCCGCATTTGCCGCACCTCGCCGCCGATCGGGATCACCTGCGCGACGCCAGGAATCGCCAGCAAGCGCGGGCGCAGCACAAAGTCGGCGTACTCGCGCGCCTGCATCGGCGTGGCCTTGTCGTCCAGCGGCAGCGCGATCAGCATCACCTCGCCCATGATGGAGGAGACGGGGCCCATCGTCGGCGTGATGCCACCATTGGGGCCATTAGGCATTTGCTCGCGCATTTGGCCCAGACGCTCGGCCACCAATTGGCGGTTGCGGTAGATATCGCTGCCCCAATCGAACTCGGCATACACGACCGACAGCCCTACCCCCGAGGTTGAGCGCACCCTGGTGACGCCGGGCATGCCGTTGAGGGCGGTCTCCATCGGGAAGGTGATGAGCTGCTCGACCTCTTCGGGCGCCATGCCGCCGGCCTCGGTCAGCACGGTGACGACGGGTTTGTTGAGATCGGGGAAGACATCGACCGGCGTACGCCAAGCCGTCATCGCCCCGGCCACCATCAACAAGGCCGCAAAAGCCAAGACGAACAGCCGGTTGTGCAGGCTGAATTTAACGATCCAATTAAACATGGTGATCAGACGGCGCCGGGCCGTTCCCAAGCTGGCTGAGCGCCCCCTCGGGGGGCAGAGAACGAAGTGAGTGTGGGGGCTTCATGTCAACGAATTTGCGCGATCAAGGCGGCGCCTTGAACGACGACACGGTTGTCGGGCGACAAGCCACTGGTCACCAGAACCCGGTTCGAGTCCAGCGCCTGCATTTGCACCGGCATAGCTTGATAGCGTTCGGCGCTGATCTTGATCCACACCACCCGCTCATTGGCGGGGTTACGCACCACCGCCTCGGCCGGCAGCACGATACCTTTGCGCTGCTGCTTCAGCGCCACCACCAGCTCGACCGGCTGGCCCAGCGCCAGCGCCGCGCCCGTTGATTGAGCCTTGAAGCTCAGCGGCAAGACGCCGTCGCGCAGCGCCATCGCCGCGCCGATCAGCTTCAGCTTGACCCCGGGCTGGCCAGTCAATTCGGCGCCGGCAATGCGAGAAGCCAGGCTCACATCAGGCGTGCTCGCCTCGACCAGCAGGCGGTTCGGGTCCACCACTTCGATCAAGACCTCGGACGGATCGACGACGCGCCCGGCTTGCAGCTCGGTGCGAGCGACCACACCCGACACCGGCGCGCGCAGCGGCTCACGCGCGTTCAGGCTGGCGGCAAAGCTCTGCTCCCGCGCGGCCAATGATTGCGCCTCGATGCGGGCCGCCGCGATTTCCTTGGCCGGCACCGTGCCGGCCAGCGCCTCCAAACGCTGGACCCGCTGCTCGGCCAGCTCGCGGCCGGCGCGCAGCTCGCTGCGCTGTGACTGCTGTGCGGCCAAGGCAAAAGGTTCAGCGTTAGGGCGCACCCAGGCCAAGACCTCACCTTGATGCACCGTTTGGCCGGGCATCGGCAGACCCTGGGGGCCGGCCTCGATGCGGCCGCCGATAGACGCTTGCACGCGGCCGCTGGCGTTCGGGTCGGCCACCACGCGGCCCGGCAGCAATTGCGTCGCGGCCGCCTCCGTCTCCGGGGCCAGCAGGGTTCTGATCCCCAAACGGCGCTGCGCCAGCTTGGGCACATTGACGCTGCCATCGGGCAGGCGCGCCAAACCATCCGAAGCAGGCGCTACGGCGGCATCCAGATGCTCGCCGTTAGGACCGTGAGCGCCGGGGCCGGCAAGTGCAAACAGCGGCAGCAACAAGGTCGCGAGGAAAATGGCTTTATTGAACGCGCTCATGCCTGCTCTCCCGCAAACTTGGTGGCTTGTTTGGCCTTGCGGCGCCAAGCCCAGACCAGCAGGGTCAGCAGCAGCAAGGCCGCGCCGCCCAGCCAGCGCGCCCAAATGGGCAGCCAAGGTTTGCCATGGCCATACTCGGTGTCGTGATCCAGCCCGGCCGCACCCGCGGCGGCGGTGCGCAACACGCCTTCCAACAGATCGGCCTCGTCACCGGCCATGATCGTGATCAGCAGCGCATGCTCGCCGGGCGTGGCCAATAGCTTGAGCAGCGCCGGGTCGTCGACCGCATAGTCACCCTGCTCGGCGCGGAATTTGGCCTTGGCCTTCAAAGCGCCCGACTCCAACTCCACCGCCGCCTTGAGCACCGGCTCATTGCTGGCATAACGATCAATCAAGATAGACAAATGATCGCCTTGCAAACGGGCGACCAGCTCGAACAACTCGGACTTGGCCTCCAGACGGGCGCCGCCGGCCAGCGTCGAAGCGCCAGCGCTCGGTTCCGCATGATCGCCGTCCGGGCCATGGGCCAAGGCTGTTGGCGTGCCAAGACCCAACAAAACGCTCAAGAGGCTCGCGGCGACAAGCCGCTTGAATAAAAAGTAATGATTCACGGAAAAACTCCAAATGCTTGTTGAAACCGAGCCTGAGCCAGCGCATGGGCAAGGGCTTGTCGCGCGGCGGCGGCGTCGGCTTGTGCGGCGGCGTTGAGGGCACGCAGCAGCTCGGGCAAGGCTGTTTCGCCGAGCTTGAATGATTTGTCCAGCAACTGCGCTCGCTCACGCAGCAAGGCCGCACGCTCACGTTCGGTGGACTCTTGTGCGGCCGAGCTTTTCAAGCGCGCACGCGCGAGCGCCTGCTCGGCCTCGATCTGCAACTGGCTGCGCTGGGCGGCGGCAAGGGCCAGCCCTTGCTCGGCCAAGGCCGCTGCCAGTTGCTGCGTTCTTTGCGGTGGGTCACTGCCGAAGGGCATTCGCAGGCTGACGGCCACGCTGCTCTGAGCCGACTGGCCGGAACCCGGCTGTTCCTGGCGCAGGCTCAGCCCCAATTCCGGCTGCGCACCGCGCTGCGCCTGGCCCAGCGCGACCCGTTGGCGCGCCCGCTCGACGCCGAGCTCCAGCAGTCGCTGAGCCGGATGCTGCTGAGGCGATTGGGCGCCGATCAAGCCATCAAGGGCTGGCTCAGGCGCGGGTTCGGCATCAAATCCGGTCAGCAATCGCCAGGCCGAAGCTTGCCCGCGCAAAACCTGCTCAGCCTCGCTGGCGAGCGCCTTGGCGGATAACCACTCGGCCTTGGCGGCCAGCGCATCGGCCGGCGCCAAGTCCCCCGCCTTGACGCGCCGGTCGACGTCGACCGACAGCTGCTGCAGCAACAGTGCCTGCAGCTCGGCCATTTGCAGGTCGACCTGTGCGGCATGCAGGCTGCCACTCAGTTCCCGCAATTGACCGAGCAAACGCAGGCGCGCCGCCTGCTCGGCCGCTTGCGCCCAGTCCTGCTCGACCTGCGCCGCCTGGGTGCCGAGTTGACGCTGGCCAAAACGCCAGAGCGGCAACTGAACGCCGATTTCGGTCTCGCGCGCGCCGGCCGCAGCCGCGCCGCGGCCTTGGCGCTGCGAAATTTCCAGCGCCGGAGCGCCGGCCAACCAAGCCTCGGCCACGCGCCTCTCGGCGGCGGCCAAGCCGAGCTGACCGCGACTTTCGGCGGATTCCAAGGAGCGCGCCCAAGCGGCTTCAAGCGCTTGCGCCAGTGACGGTTGGGGTGCGCGTGGAGGGTTGATGGCTTGGCTAGGCTGCGCCTGCGCCGCAGCCAGGCCGCTGCCGACAAGCAGGCTCAGCAAGACCGAGCGGACGAGCCGGGGCCTGATTCTTAAAGAGGATTTCACGCGAACTATTCCTGAAGGAGATAGACGGCGGCATGCTCCGCAAGGACTCCTGTCCGAAGCCCTATGGTGCGAGCGAGGCCACCCGAAAGCATAGATGCCACTCAACGGACTGAGCAGCATCGCGGACGGTTCAGCGGTTCAGGCGCGGGGGCCTTTCGAGGCCCGGTAAAAACGGGCGCGGCCCTTCGATCGCGAGCAGGGCGACCGGCACATCCAGGCTCAGGCCGGGCAGCAGCAGCGGCGTAACAGGCAGCAAGGCCGGTGCATGCACGCAGGCATCATCGATCAAATGCTGCGCCGAAGCCTGCGAATCATCGAGCTTCAGATCGGCATGATCTTGCTCGTCATGGTGATGAGCCGCGCCCTCGAAGTGCAGGGTGGCATGCACCTTCTCGTTGCCGCTGGCCATCAAGACCGCCGAACCCGCGCAGGCCAAGGACTGCCAGAACAGGCAGAACATCAGCAAACAGGTAGTGAAACGGCGGCGCATGGGCGGCGAGTTTAGCTGAACTATCAAGACCACCTAGGGCGGCCATTTCCAGGCTTACCCCGGCACAACCCTAATTAACATCGACACCGAAATCGTTGATCCTCAGCTGGCCCTACCCTGGTGGATTGAGAATGCTCCGAATGACGGCTGCAAGCTGGCGGCCAACTTGCAAAGGACTGTCATGAAACTTGTGTTCAACACCCTGACCTTGGCCGCCACGCTGGCCTTGCTCTGCGCCGGGCCTGCCCGCGCCGACACCACTGTCATCACCTTCGAGGACCTTGTCGAAGGCGCCTTGTTGAGCACGCAGTACAGTGCGCTCGGTGTGACGTTCAGCGCCAATGCCTTCAGCGGCGCGGGCAGCTCGAGCTCGACCCAGCCCTGGGCCGGCAACACCGATATGACGATCACCGCCACCGATCTGGGCGGCCTCGGCTCGCCGCCGCTGGTCAGCGGCAAGATGCTGCATAGTTTCAACGGCTGGGTGGCAGAAGACGGTGACGCAAGTTTTTGGATCAACTTCTCGGCACCGGTCGGCTCGGTCAGCATGGACTTTGCGGGCATTTCCAAGGCTTCCGATGTGCGGCTGTTTGCCTACAACGGCACCAGCTTGCTGGGGGTGGTCAGTGCCACTGCCTTGACTGGCCAACAAACGCTGAGTTTCAGCGCAGCCGCCATCACCAAGGTCGCGGTAGCCCCGGGCAGCCATGACGACTGGGTCGGCGTCGACAACATCAAATTCGCGCCCGCCGCTGCGGTGCCCGAGCCCACCAGCCATGCGCTGATGGCGATCGGCCTGATGGCCTTGCTGGCCAAACGACGCGGCTGCGGCTCACGCATGTAGCCGAGGATGCAACTCACGCAAGGCGTCGGTGGCAATCCAGCGCGCCGCTTTTTCCGGCCGCTCGCGCAGCCGCTCGGCCAAAGCGATCGCCTGAGGCAGCAGCGCGCTTGAGCGCTTGCCGATCTGGCGCAGTGCCCAGTTGACCGATTTCTTCACAAAATTGCGCTCATCATCGGCGGCCGCAGCGATTAAGGGCAGCATCGCGATGAAGTCGGCATCGGCGCGCGGCTTGTCATGCACGGCCAGCACCGCCAAAAGCGAAAAGGCCGCCCGCTTGACGAATTCTTCGTCGCTGCGCGCCCACACCGGAATGCGCGCCCAAGCCAGCGGTGAACGCCGGAACGCATTCAAGCAAGCCTGGTCGCAGACATCCCAGGATCGCATGCCTGCGACCCAATGATTCATTTCACTAACGCTCAATTGGCGCGGGTCGGCTAGCAGGCTTGCGAGGATTTGCGCGTCCGGGATGGCGCTGTCCCACATCGCCAGCGCAAGTTGATGGTCCGGCCCCAGCTGCTTGCCCAAGCTGCGCAAGGCCGGCATCGACAAGCCCAGGCGCGCATCACCCGTCAAGCCGAATCTGGCCATCGCGCCCAGTTGATCGAGGCGCGCCTGCTGCTTCAATAATTCCAATGCCTGTTTGAGCTCGGCCATCGTGGACGCCCGGCTGGGCCGGGCTCAAGGCCGCAGCCGCGCGCGGATGCGGCTCAGGCTGACCGGCGTGACGCCCAGATAGCGGGCCAAATCCTTCTTCGGCAGGCGCTCGCTCAGGCTAGCATTGGCCTGCACAAAGGCGGCGTAGCGCTGCTCCGGGTTCAGGGTCAAAAGCTCACGTTCACGCGCCTCCTTAAGCGCAGCAAAGTGTTGCATCGCCCGGTACAGCGCCAGCAGCCAAGCGGGATGGCGCGCGGCCAAGGCTTCGAGCTCGAAGTAGTCAACCCGCTCCAGCTCGCTGTCCTCCACGGCCATCACGTCGAAGCTGCTCAGGCCGCCGTGCTTCAGCGCCGTCAGGCTGCCGAAGAACATGCCTTCATGGCTGAAGGACTTGATCCACTCGTCCCCATTGGCCAGCAGATAGTGCAGCTTCAACAAGCCCTTGCGCACCAGATAGACATAAGGGTGAGGCCGATCGGACTCGAACAGAGTCTGGCCGGCCGCCACCTGGACCCGCTTCAGCGTCAAGCCCTCGCTTTCGGGCAAGGGCTGCCCGGCCAGGTTTTGCAGCAAATCCAGCAGCATGACCTCGGCCGGCTTATCTTTTGTAAACGACATCGCGCCGCCGTCTCCCTAAAGTTCTTGGCATGCATTCAAACACATCCTTAGCTACAGCGATGCCACGGGTCTGGCTAGTTACTGGCGCCAGCTCGGGGCTAGGCCGTGCGATCGCCTTGCAACTGGCCGAGTCGGGTCAGCAAGTGATTGCCTGGGGTCGCGATCCCGCCCGCCTGGCCGAGCTGCAGTCCAGCCATCCCAACATTGTGGCCAGCGCCAGCCACGATCTGAGCAGGCTCGGTAGTTTGGAACAGGCGGGTCTGGACGCCGCCCGCCAATGGCCGGGCTTGAACGGCATCGTGCATTGCGCCGGCATTCAGCATGAGTTGCTGCTCGAAATACCGGGCTACGGCGCCGGCGACATCGAAGCGGAGTTGCTCGTCAATCTGGCCGCGCCGATCGAGTTGACCCGCGCGCTGCTGCCGCATCTGCAAGCACGGGCCAGCGCTCACATCGTCTTCGTCAGCAGCGCCCTGGCCCATGTGCCGAAAAAAAGATCGGCCACCTACAACGCCAGCAAGGCCGGCCTGAGCGCCTTTGCTTGCAGCCTGCGCGCCCAGCTGCGCGGCAGCCGGGTGCAGGTCAGCGAATTGATTCCGCCGTTGGTGGACACGCCGATGACGGCCGGTCGCGGCGGCAAGCACAAGCTGCCGCCGGAGGCCGTGGCGCGCAGCCTGCTGCGGGCCTTGCGCTCGCGCCGGCCGGCAACGCAGATCTGGGTCGGCCCGGCGCGCTGGCTGCCCTGGCTCTTGCGCCTTGCCCCCACGACGATCAAACAAGTTTTTTTACGTTAATCACTCTGGAGAGAATCGCTATGAATACCTGTTTCATGCTCGTCAACGCCCTGCCCGCCTGGTTGCGCCTGAGCCGAGGCCAACGCGCCGAGGTCTTCGCCCAGGAAGTGCTGAGTCTGCTGCCCCAACACCCCGGCATACAGATGCGGCACTTCGATGCCGAGGCCTATTCGGCCGTGTGCAGCGATGTGCTGATGTTGCAGGTGCCGGATACCAAGGCGCTGCACTTCTTCATCGAAGGCCTGCGCGATTCGGCGATCTACACCACGCCCTATTTCGAGATCGTCCACATCATCCCGACCTGGGAGGATGGGTACCGGGCCTATGAGGAGGCACAGGGCTTGGCCTTGTAGGGCTAGCCCGACTGATACAGCGCAAGCTTGTGGGCCGCTCCCTGTACCTTGGCGAATCTAGCCGAAGCCGCCACAGTCGAGGCCTTGCTGTTGGAGTCCAGACCATGTTGTTATCCCCCGCCGAGTTGCTGCCCTTGATGAGCTATTGCTTCGTGATGTCGGGCACGCCAGGGCCTAATAATGTGATGCTGGCCAGCTCGGGCGCCAACTTCGGCTACCGCCGCGCACTGCCCCTGATCATCGGCATCCAGGTCGGTGGCGCGCTGCTGACTTTTGTCACCTGCCTGGGCCTGGGCAGCTTGTTCAACGCGTTTCCGGTCTTGCACCAGATTCTGCGGGTGACCGGCGCGCTCTATCTGATCTTTCTGGCCTGGAAGCTCGGCACGATGAAGGTCGGCGAGGCCGCCAAGCCCTTGACCATCACCCAGGCGGCGCTGTTCCAGGCGGTCAACCCGAAGAGCTGGATGAAGTCCATCACGCTGGCCTCCGTCTTCATGCCGGCGGGTTTGAGCGTACCGGTCGGGGCGCTGTTGGTGACCGTTACCGGTGTCTTGGTCGGCCTGCCGATCTCCTCGACCTGGGCACTGTTCGGCGTCGCGATCCGCCGTTGGCTGGACGATCCGCTCAAGCGCCGCATCTTCAACCTGAGCATGGGCGGCACCTTGCTGGTGTTGGCGATTTCTTTCTTGCGCTAACCTACAAGCATGTTTTCCCTCGACCGCAATGCCGCTACGCCCTTGGCCGACCAGATCGAGCTGCGCCTGCGCGAGCTGATCGCGGCCGGCCAGATGCCGGCCGGCGCGCGTCTGCCGTCGATCCGGCAACTGGCTGCGCAGCTGCAGGTCAGCCCTAATACCGTCGTGACCGCCTATGACCGGCTGGTCGCGCTGGGTCTGATCGAATCGAGGGGTACGGCCGGCTATTTCGTCAGCGAAAGCTCGCGCCATCCGGTGCTGCCCGATGCGGCGGTGCTGGAGGCGGGCGAAGAGCAGGAGGCCGTCTGGCTGGTGCAACAGTCGGGCGACCAACGCGCAGGTGTCTTGCTGGCCAGCAGCGGAGCGCTGCCGGCGACTTGGCTGGAAGACGGGGTGACGGCCGCCGCCGTGCAGCGCGGGCTGGCGCGAGCCAGCGCCGGCATGGCCTCGCGTTGCCCGCCGCAGGGCTTGCCGGAGCTTCGCGAACGCCTCGCCATGATGCTGCGCGGCATCAGCATTGCAGTCGACGCCGGCCGCATCCTCACCACGTTTGGCGGCACCCACGCGATCGACCTGATCTGCCGGGCTTTTTTACAGCCGGGTGACTGCGTCCTGGTGGAAGACCCCGGTTACTTTTTGATGTTCGACCGGCTGCGCAAAGAGGGCATACGTCTGATCCCGGTCACTCGCCGCCCGGACGGCATCGATCTGGAGGAGTTGGAAGCCGCCTGCCTGGCTCACCGGCCGCGCCTGCTCTTCATCCAGACCGTGCTGCACAACCCGACCGGCTGGAGCAGCAGTGCAGCCAATCTGCACAAGGTTCTGGTGCTGGCTCAAAAGCATGGTTTTCTGATCGCCGAAGATGATGTGCAAGGCCAATTCAACCCCGGTCATGCCACGCGGCTCGCCAGTCTGTCGGGGCTGGACCGAGTGATCTACTACTCGAGCTTTTGCAAGGCCTTGAGCCCGGCGCTGCGCATGGGCTATATCGCCGCCGACCCCGTCCTGTTGAAGGCCTTGATGCGCGAGAAAATCTACTCGGTTCTGACCGGTGCGGCGCTGCTGGAATATGTGTTGCTGGAGGTCTTGGCGGCCGGGCGCTGGCGCAAGCATCTGGACCGCTTGAACGCCAAGTTGCTGGCGGCCCGCCACGCCAGTGCACGCCAACTGACTGCGGCCGGCATCACGCTCGACCACCCTGGCGAAGGCGGCATGTTTCTATGGGGTTCGGTGCCCGCCGAGCTTGACCTGAAGTTGCTGGTGCAAGACGCCTATCGCAACAAGATTTTGTTGGTGCGCGGCGCGACCTTTTCGGCCGGCCATGCTTTTGACTCGCACCTCCGGTTCAATGTCGTGTTCAGCCAGCAGCCGCGCTTGGCCGACTATCTGCGCGAGCGCCTGCAGTCGCTGGCGGGCGCCAAGGAGGCGCTTTCCCGGGCGAGTCTGGCACCAATCAAAGCGCCACTAAAAGCGCCCTGAGAGCGCAATTCATCCCGCCCAGGCTGCGGTCCGTCGGGCGGCCCGCGATGGCGGGAGGGCAAATCGATAAGCTGCCGATCTTTGCCTTTCAAGAGCCTCCGATGACCGTCCGTATCCGGCCCGCCATGCTGATTTTCAGCCTGCTGCTGGCCTCCTTTTCCGGGCTTGCCGCAGCGTCAAGCGGCGAACCCAATGCTGCCGAAACGGCTGCCGCCGAAGAAGCATCGCTGACGACAGAAGCCAGCGCCAAGGCCACCTCCCATCTGCACCAGGTGCAGGTGCAAGGCGTGTCCACGATGGCCCGCGACCGCAAGACCTTGGAGCAAATCTTCAAGGCGCAATCACTGTTCCAGAAACATCACAAACTGGCACCGCAAGCCAGTTTGAACTACCGCGTCTATGCCCGCAAGTACCCCGACGATCTGCAGCGCGCCGATTTGGGTCTGGTCGGCGCGCAAGGGCGTACGCCCGTCCCGCTGGATGAGCAACACCGATTCAAAGCCGACCCCGCTTGGGCGGCGCTGGACCAGGACAGCGAGGTGCGCAGCAAACTGGCGGATGGGCGCGTCACCTGGCGAGCCGACATCCGCACGCCCGGCTGGCCCGATGGCGAGCGCCGCCTGGGTGACCTGCGCCTGCAGTGCAAGGTGGGTTTTGGCAGCGGCCTGGCTCGCACAGACCAGGGCTTCGTCCGGCTGCTATTCAAGGTTTTCAATGCTTTTGAAGATCAATGCGACAAGCCTGATTGGAGCCCCAGCAACTTCGCCGACCGGCCGATTTTTTCGGTCACGCTGGTGCATGGCGAGCGCCGCTTGAGGCTCAACCAGCGCAATCTGCACGGCCTGTTTGACGAGCAAGGCGAGGACTATGACTGGGGCTTCTTGCTGCGCGACCGCATGTTCCGCCTGCCGCTGGGCGACCTCAGTTGGCCCGACGAGACGCGGGTGGTGTTCGAGTACATGGACGGCCCGGATCCCTCGGCAAGCCTGGGCTTGCAAGACTCAAAACATCGCTTCGCCGAGCTCGCTCGAGCGCTGACGCCCGGCGTGAGTGGCGAAGCCGACATTCGCGCCCTGATGGGGAAAATCAAATTCAAGGTACTGCGCTTTGAGGACGGCATGCAGATTTGGCGCTGTTGGCAGCTAGCGGCCGAGCCAACAGCGGGGGCCGGAGCAGCCGGACTCACCGAATTGGCCGGGCTGGTTGGACCGGGTGGCATAGCCGGCCTATCGGGGGCGAAAGGCATCGAGGATGCGGCGCAAGCGAAGGCCGCTTTGGCCGCTGTTGCGGCGAGTGCGGCCAAGGCGGCCAAGGTCTCACCCATGTCGTCCGAGCGCGGCACCGAGCTGGTGTTGCTGCTTAACGCCGATGGCCTGCTGAAAAAGTTCGCCTTCACCGAGCGGCGCTAGAAGCTGGTTCAAGCAATCGGCGCCTGCCCCTCAAACAGCGGCAGCATCGCGCGCGTGCCGTCATACACCGCATCAAACAATTGCTTGATGCGCGGCACCTGACGCAGCTCGACACGGGTCAGCATCCACAAATCGCTGCGCCACATCTTCGGTGGCGCTTGGATAACGCGGCAGATGGACGGCTCCAGATCGCCTAGATAGCAAGGCAAGACGGCCAAACCCGCGCCGGCCATGACCAGCTTCAAGACATTGACATGGCTGTTGGTGAGCAAGACCGCCTGCGCGTCCAGGCCTTGTTGGCGCAGCCATTTGGAAGAGTCCAGATGGGCAAAGGTGTCGTCACCGGCGATCCAGGAGAAGTCGGCCAGGTTCTCCGGCGTCACGCCGCCCAGCTTGCGCGAGCGATAGACGGTTGATTCGATACGGCACAAGCGCCGCGCCACCAGCGGGTCGGCGGGCCGGCCGCCGGCGCGTATCGCCACATCGGCCTCGCCCTTCAGGATGTCTTGCTGCACGGTCGAGGTGTTGATCAGCAGTTGCACACCGGCTGCGCGTTGATAGGCGCTGAGCATGGGCGCCAGCGCGGCATGCATCAGCGTGTCGGTGGTGGTCAAACGCACCACACCGCCCGGCCAGGCGGCGCGACTGCCGAGCCGGCGAGTGGCCGAGGCCAGGTCCAGCTCCATCTCGGCGGCAACCCGCAGCAACTCCTCGCCCGCAGCGGTCAAGGTGTAGCCGGCTCTTGAGCGCTCGAACAAGCGCACGCCGACCTCATCCTCGAGACGCTGCAGACGCCGGAACACCGTCGCATGGCTAACCGCCAAACTACCGGCAGCCGCAGTCAGCGAGCCGGCGCGGCCAATGTGCAAAAAGAAACGCAGATCGTCCCAAGAACTGGGAGTGATTGCCATGGCCGGCCTACTTTTATTTGCCTCGGGGAGATGCGAATTTTGCCATCGAGCTTGGTACGGCCGAGCTTGGCCTTTGAGTCTCCGGACGGATCACGCCAATCTTGCACGCAACACCGGCGTCGCCTGCTCCACCGGCGCCAGCAGCAAGGGCCAAATGCGTTCGCCCAAATCGCGCCTGAACATGCCGAAATGGCCGATCGCACGCAGGCCCAGGGCGCGCGGATCAAGCGTGTGGCGAGCCACGCTGGCGCTGCTGAACTGCTTGCCGAGGTGGTCCACCGCCGGGCCGGGGCCGAACAAGGTGTCGTCGCTGATGTTCCACAGATGCACCGGGCCCGTGAAGCGGTGAAATCCCAGCTCGGCCTGCAGCGCAGGGTCGGTGAACATATAACCCTTGCGGCGGCCCCAGCGGGCCCAGTCCAAGGCCGCCAACTTCGGCAAGCCTTCGGCCCTCGCACCCAGCAACCAGCCCGGCGCATGACCGAACATATGACTCAGGCCAGGCAGCAAGGCGTGAAAGAACATCGCCGCCTTGGCGCGTTGCAGGCCCGACCAAAAGCGCCAGTCGGCCGCCTGCGCCGCCACGCCCAACAAAGCGTCGACCTGCTCGAAGCCGGGCGCCAGGCCGACCGCATTGCCGCCGAAGGAATGCCCGATGGCCAGCAAGCCGATCGCATGCCCCTGCTCACGCCGCTCAAGCTGGCGGCGCTTGTCGGCCGCACGCAGCGCGGCGGCCATGTCCAGCTTGGCCCAGTCGCGCAGGCCAGCGCCTTCGCCGCGCAACGGCCCTTGCAAATTGGCGCCGATGCCGCGGTAGTCATAGCTGAGCACCGCGTAGCCACGCCCGCTCAGCCATTCGGCAAAACCTCGGTAGAAAGGACTGGACACCGCCATCGCCGGGCTAACGACCGCCACCGCACGCACCGGGCCGGCCGCTGCATCCGGCTCATACCAGCAGGCATTCAGCAAGCGGCCATCGGCGCAGCGCAATTGCAGCGGCCGGGGCCCGCGCGGTGCAGCCGATGGTGTGGGCGCTGGCGATTGTGAAGGGTTTTGGTCGGTATTCATGAGCTTGTACTCCTGCGGAAAAATCTGGGCTCAGTCTAAATTGGCAACATTGACGTGACTAGACCAAGACAAAGCCACACATTGGTGATTAAATATTGACAATGAAGCTCACCATATCCCGCAGCCGTCGCACCGCCGCCGACCAAGCCTTGGACGCCAATGCGCTGGAGCTGTTCGCCCGGATTGCTCAGGCCGGCAGCTTTGCGCGTGCGGCCCGCGAGTTGGGGCTGACGCGGGCGGCGGTAAGCCGGCGGGTGGCGGCGATCGAGGCCGCGGTTGGCCTGGCCTTGTTCGCCCGCAGCACCCGCAGCCTGAGCCTGACCGAGGCCGGTCGGCGCCTGCATGCTCGCGCCCGCACGGTGCTGGAGGCGGCCGAGGGCGCGCGGCTGGCGCTGCGCAGCGAGCGCGATATGCTGGGCGGCACGCTGCGCATCAGTGCCGCGCCGGTGTTTGGCGTCCATGTGCTGGCGCCGCTGCTGGCGCGCTTTCAGACCCTGCATCCGGCGTTGCGCTACGAGTTGATGTTTACCTACCGCAAGGTTGATCTCTTGCGCGAAGGGGTGGATATCGCCTTTCGCGCCACCGCCCGGCCGCCAGAGGACTGGGTGGTGCAACCACTGCTGCGCTACGCGGTGCGCGCCTATGGCGCCAGCGGTCGGGCGCCGCTGGCCGGCCCGCTAGCCTTGGCCGAATTGCCCTGCCTGCTGGTCGGCCAACATGAGGAGCCGAGCGCCGGTTTTTGGCTCAGCGAAAGCGGCGAACGTGTCGAGTTGAGCCTGCAAGCCAGCGCCTGGGGCAATGATCTGGACGCCTTGCTGATGATGGCAAGACATGGCGAAGGGGTGGTGCTGAGCCCGGATTTTTGTGTGCCGCCCGATGCCGGGCTGGTCGACCTTTTGCCGGGTTGGCGGCTTGCTGTGCAGGAGGGCGAATGGATTCAAGCGCTGACCTTGCCAATGCCGGCCGGCTCGGAAACAGCGCGTGCGCTGCTGCGCTTCCTTCGGGAAGTACTGGCTGACAGCCCATCCCCGGATTAAGTGATGGCGTAAATAGCCCCAAACTCCTACAATCGCGGGTTTGGCGCAGCGGCTTCGTCGCTTCGCGGCTTGAGCTTGGATCAGTTCCAAGGCCGCCGACCGAGTCGGCAAGAACAGCCGCCCCAGCCAAAACATAACAAGACAGAAGAACAAGAAGCGCCCTTTGCTGCGAGCTGGGTGTACTCGATACATGAGTTTGACCAAGCCCAAGTCCTCCCGCCTGCTGCATATCGACGCGCTGAAAGCCTTCGCGGCACAGCTGATCGTGCTGCACCATTTGTCCGCCTACGGCCCGATCGCCGACGCCATTCAAACGCTGGCGCCACAGTTGATCGCGGCGCTTTATCACTATGGCCGCATGGCCGTGCAGGTGTTCCTGGTGGTCGGCGGTTTCTTGAGCGCACGCGCCTTTTCGGCCCGTGGGCAACTGTTCGAGGGCAGCTTGCCCGAACAATTGTGGCGGCGCTATCTGCGTTTGACCCTGCCTTTTATGGCCGCCGTGTTGCTGACCTTGGTCTGCTCGGCCTTGATCGCGTCCTGGCTGCCCGAGTTGGCGCCCGAGTCGGTCGGCCTACCCCAGTTGCTGGCCCATGCGACTCTTTTGCACGGCGTACTCGGCTATGAGTCGCTGACCGTTGGCGCCTGGTATGTGGCGGTCGACTTCCAACTCTTCGCCCTCTTGCTGCTGATCTTGTGCTTGGCCCGCGGCCTCAACTCGAGCTTTGTTTTGGCCCGCTCGCAGGCCCGCTTCGTGGGCCCCGCCCTGGTGCTGCTGCTGAGCTTGGCCTCGCTGTTCGCCTTCAACCGCGATGCCAGCCTGGACATTTGGGCGCCCTACTACTTTGGCGCCTATGGGCTCGGCGCATTGGTGCATTGGCTGGGACTGGTTTCTTATCGGCGCGCGGGGCTCTATTTGATCAGCGCTGCCGTTTTGATCGCGCTGCTGCTGGACTTCCGCGAACGAGTCGCCTTGGCCTTGTTGACGGCCTGGGTTTTGGCCTGGTTGCAACAGCGTCATCAAAGCCAGCAATGCCTGCTGGCGGACCGACGGATCGCCCCGCTGCTGGCTCATCTGGGCACCCATTCCTACGCCTTGTTCCTGGTGCATTTTCCGATCTGCCTGCTGGTCAATGGCTTGTTTGAACACCGCGATGCCGAGCACGCTTGGTCGGCCTTGCTGGCGGCCTTGCTTGCCTTGGCCCTGAGCAATATGGCCGCCGTACCCTTCTATCGCTGGGTGGAGGCCCCTTCGGCGCGCCTGCGCGTGGGCCCATTGCTGGCTCGCCTGCTGCCCAAAGCCTCGCGCTCATGAGCCGCCTCAGGTCGGCGCCATATCGTCCCAGGCCTTGATGACTTCGGCGCAATACATCAGCGCCGGCCCGCCGCCCATATAGACGCAGACCGCCAGCATTTCGTCCAACTCGGCCCGCGTGCATTGCAGCTTGTGCAAGGCCTTGACGTGAAAGCCAATACAGCCGGAGCAATGCTGAGTCACGCCGATCGCCAGCGCGATCAGCTCCTTTTGCTTGCCGCTGAGCGCGCCTTCTTTCATGGCTGCGCCCGCTAGCTGACCGAAGGCCTGCAGCGCCTCGGGCTGCGACTTCCTCAATGGCGCCAAATTACTGTTGATGTCTTTGGTCAGGCCGATATGGTCAAAGCTGCTCATGGGGCATGTTCCTGATGTCAAGGTAGGGGCTTCAATCCAGCGGCTGCGTCTGCGGCGTGCGTTGAAACGCTGCACGCTCGAAACCTAGCTCGGCCGCCCGGTCCAGCAGCTTTTGCAAGGCGGTCTCATCCATCTGCGGCGTGCGCGACAAAATCCAGGCGTACTTGCGACTGGGCTCACCGATCAAGACTTGGCTGTAGTCCTTGTCCAAATCGAGCACCCAGTAATTGCCGTAAAAGGGCCAAAAAAACGTCACCTTGAGTTTGGCGTTCGCGCTGCCTTCCACCACCTTGGCGTGACCCGCCGTGCGATCAAGCTCGCCCTTGGCGGTGCGGCAGCGGTTGATCACCTCGACCCGGTCGCCATCCAGCCGATAACGCGCCTGGGTGTCCGCCACGCATTGCTTTTGGAAGCGGTTCGGGAGCAGCGCAATCTCATACCATGCGCCGGCATAACGCTGCAGGTCAAGTGCCACAACCGTCGGCAAGGCGGCCGGCTCCGCGGTCGCTTGGGCCGAGCCAAGACATGCCCACAAAACGAGAATGACAGAGAAGTTGCGCATAGAGGAGGTCGGCCGTTGATCAGCCGCCACCATAGCAAAGACCGAATTCACCGTTCTTTCAGCGGGCATGTGTTCATGCCCAGCAAAGAATAGGCGGGGCAAAAACGAAACACGCCGGTCAGCAACGGAACGATGCCCACATAACCCAAAAGTCCGACGGTACCTGTGGCCGCCAAGGCCATCAAGGCCAAGCCACCGGCAATGCGCAAGACCCGGTCGACAGTACCCACATTGGCTCTCATCGCAACTCCTTCAGCAAGCGTGAGGCTAGGTTTAGCTCTTGCTGAAGATTGTGGCCGTGGCCGCGCCGCTGCACTTGCGCTGGATCAACCCTCGCGTGCCGACTCGGCCCGCCGCATATCGGCCAAGGTCTTGCCGGCCTCGTCTCGAAAGCGATCTTCCAAAAGCATCAAACCCTGGATGCGATCAACTCTGAAGTTACGGAACCCGCCCCGCTTCTCGCACCAGGCCGCCAGCGTCCAGCTCGGCCCCCAGAAATAGCAAGCCAGCGGCCGCACCACGCGTTCGCTGGCGGCGCCCGACAGATCCAGATAATCGAGCCGCAATTTGTGGTGGCTCTCGGTCGCCTCCCGCAGCTTGGCCAAACGATCGCGCATGGCCTGATCCAGTCCGGTCAGCGGCGCGTACAAGGCCAAACTCTCGGCGGCGGCCCTGGCTTGCGCCGGCATAACTCCCAAAATCTTCAGCATGGCTTCTTCGGCCTGGGGCGCCAAGCCGCTGTCCAACTGACCCTGCGCCAGCCGCAAGGCCGCGACCAGCGCTTGCGCCTCTTGCTTGGTGAACATCAGCGGCGGCAAATCAAAGCCGGCGCGCATCCGGTAGCCGACCCCGGCCTCGCCGTCGATCGGCACGCCTTGCGCCTGCAAGGCGGCGATGTCGCGATAGACGGTGCGTACCGAGACCTCCAGGCGGGTCGCCAGGAAGTCGGCCGTCGACAGGCGACGCCCCCGGATCAGGTGAACGAGTTGAAAGAGTCGGTCGGCGCGGCGCATGGCGGCATTGTCGGGCCAGCCTGCAAAACACTGGCACGCGACTTGCGTAAGTCCTTCGGTGGACCTCGCGTCAAACCATCACCCAAGGATTAGGAGCTTTCCATGAGAAGACTTGCTGCATCCAACTTTCAGCTCGGTGCACTACCCCTGCAAAACCCCTTCATCGACTCGCTGCAGGCCTTGCACGGCCAGCACTTCGGCCGCGGTCAGATCTGGGTTGCCCGCGCCACCAATGCGCTGACGAACCGGCCCGCGCCAAGCCCCACGGTACAGATCGAAGCGTCAACACAGGCCGAAGTACAAGTATTGCTGAGCGCGCTGGATCAAGAACAAGACCGTTTGCTGCGCCCCAAGCCCCACATCAAAGCCAAGGCCGCTCTACGACGTGCGGGCTCGCGCTTGGCCGTGGTGCGCGACGCCCAAATGCGGGTCATCGCCTGCGGGGCGCTGCTGCTGCATGAGGACTACGCCGAGCTGGCCTGCTTGATGGTGACGCCCTCGCGGCGCGGCCAGGGTCTGGGCCAACTCTTGCTGAACAAGCTGGAAGGCGAAGCGCTTAGGCTGGGCCGGCCGGTCTTGCGGCTGCAGGTGGATGTGCGCCAACACGCGCTGCATCGCTTGGCCGAACGCGGAGGCTTCAGGCGTTGCGGCCCCTTTGATGGGCGCCGCGCCGACCCCTTCGGCGTCTTTATGGAGAAACTGCTCGGTGCTTAGGAGGGGGTGTGGCACTCATCGCACCGCGCCAACACCATCAGGCGCTCGACCTCTTCGCGGTGATTGATGCAGTTGCTCTGGTGCCAGAGCCGGATCAGCGCCATCGTGCCGGCCACGATCAGGCCGAAGATCGAAATGGCGATGAAGGCCGAGAGCCCTATCCTCGTCATGCCGGTATAGAGCGCGCCCAGCCCCAAGATGCAGGCCTGCTCATTGAAATTCTGTACCGCGATCGAACGACCCGCACCCATCAGGTTGTGCCCACGGTGCTGCAGCAAGGCGTTCATCGGCACGACCAGAAAGCCGCCGACCAGACCGAGCAGAATCAAGAATGGCACCGCCACCCAGATGTTCGTGACCGCATTCAGACCCACCACCAACAGACCCAGGATGATGCCCAGCGGGATCACTTTTGTGGCCCTGTCCAAACGCATATAGACCGAAGCCGCCACCGCGCCGACCGCCGTACCCAGCGCTACGACGCCGCCCAAGGTGGACGCCTGCGTGGTGCTGTAGCCCAGCGCCGCCGCCGCCCAGGGGAACACGATGATGCGCATATTGCCCGAGATGCCCCAGAACAAGGTCGTGGTGGCCAGCGAGATCTGGCCCAGCTTGTCGGCCCACAGGCGCGAGTTGCAAGAGGCGAAGTCGCGCACCAGAGCAAAAGGGCTGTGCGCCAAGGGCTGCAGCTCGGTCTGGGTACGCGGAATCGCCAAATTGAAAATCGCTGCCACCAGATACAGCAAGACCAGACTCGCAATCGCGGCCTCGGGCGGGGTGTCAATGCCGGTGTCGAGGAAGGGCAAGTCGAGGCCGAGCAAGAGCGGCGCCAAATGCGGACCGACCAGTTGACCGCCCAGCAAGATGCCCAGAATGATGGAGGCAATCGTCAAGCCTTCGATCCAGCCATTCGCTTTGACCAACTGCGAAGGGGGCAGCAACTCGGTCAAGATGCCGTACTTGGCAGGCGAGTAAGCCGCCGCGCCCAAGCCGACGATGGCATAAGACAAGAGCGGATGCGCGCCGAACATCATCATCAGGCAACCGACAATCTTGATCAGATTGGCGTAGAACATCACCTTGCCCTTGGGTACCGCGTCGGCAAAAGCGCCCACAAAAGGTGCCAAGATCACATAGAAGAGCGCAAAAATCGGCCCCAAAGCCGGGACCTGCCAAGCGGGCGCGCCGGTGTTCCTGAGCAACTCGATGGCGCCGACCAGCAATGCGTTATCAGCCAGCGAGCTGAAAAACTGCGCTGACATGATGGTGGAAAAGCCTTTTTTCATGGACCCATTCGATACTGCCGGAAAGGCGAAACCACGGCCTACAACCCGCCATGGCGGGCTCGGCAAATGTGGTGCTGCGTCGGGTTTATAGCATGCGCCTCGTTCTAGGGGGGTAGGCGGGTCAGCAAAGCGAAGCCCGGCCGATGCCACAATTCAGCCATGCCGCGTCCAATTGAAGCCCTCATCCACGTCCAAGCCCTGGCCCACAACCTTGCCCGCGCGCGCGCCTGCGCGCCGGATGCGATGGTGTGGGCGGTCGTCAAAGCCAATGCCTATGGCCACGGCATCACCAACGCTTACGAGGGCCTGCGCGCCGCCGATGGCTTCGCGCTACTTGACCTGGACGAAGCACAGCAGCTGCGCGCGCTCGGTTGGCGCGGCCCGATTCTGCTGCTGGAAGGCGCGTTCGAGACTCGCGATCTGGAACTCTGTTCGCGCCTGAAGCTCTGGCATGCGGTGCATTGCGAGCAGCAGATCGACTGGCTGGCGATGCACAAGACACATGAGCCGCACCGGGTCTTCTTGAAGCTCAACAGCGGCATGAACCGGCTGGGCTTCAGCCCGACCGCCTTCCGCGCCGCCTGGACTCGGCTGAACGCCTTGCCCCAAGTGGACGAGATTTCGTTGATGACGCATTTCTCCGATGCCGACGCGCTGCGCTTCGGTGTCGACGGCATCCAGCACCAGCTCGATGTGTTCGAGGCCGTCTGCGCCGACCTGCCCGGCGAGCGCTCGCTCAGCAACAGCGCCGCCACCTTGCGCCACAGCGCCCGCGTACACAGCGACTGGGTGCGCGCCGGCATCATGAGTTACGGCGGCGTGCCCGACTACCCCGAACATGGCCCGGAACATTGGGGCCTTCTGCCCGCGATGACGCTGCGCTCCAAGATCATCGGCGTGCAGCAGTTGCAGGCCGGCGACACGGTCGGCTACGGCAGCAGTTTCACCGCATCTCAGCCCATGCGCATTGGCACGGTCGCCTGCGGCTATGCCGATGGCTACCCCCGCCACGTGCCGAGCGGCTCACCCGTGCTGGTGAACGGCCAACGCACGACGACGGTCGGCCGGGTTTCGATGGACATGCTGGCGGTCGACCTGAGCGCGCTGCCCCAGGCTGGCTTTGGCAGCGAGGTCACCTTGTGGGGCCAAGGCCCCAAGGGTCAGGTCTTGCCGATCGATGAGGTTGCCAAGGCGGCGGGCACGATTGGCTATGAGTTGATGTGTGCGCTGGCCAAGCGCGTGCCAGTGACCGTTCAACACTTGGACTAAATCGCAGTGAACCTGCACTGGACGCCGGCCGATTGGGAGCTCGATTTCAGCTTCATCCGCGCCAGCGGCCCCGGCGGGCAAAACGTCAACAAGGTCTCCAGCGCCGTTCATCTGCGCTTTGACATTGCGCGCTCGACGCTGCCGCCCATCATCAAGGAGCGGCTGTTGGCGCTATCCGACCAGCGCATCACCAACGAAGGCGTGATCGTGATCAAGGCGCAGGAGACGCGCAGCCAGGAGCAGAACCGTGCCGATGCGGTGGCGCGGCTGGTCGAGATGGTGCAGGGCGTCGCCCACACACCCAAGACCCGGCGCGCGACCAAACCGACCTATGGCTCCAAAATGCGCCGGCTGGAGGGCAAGGCGCAGCGCAGCGGCATCAAGGCCGGGCGCGGGCGGGTCAGCGAATAGGCAAGCAGGCAAGGGATTACCCTTGACTTTGACGCCTCGACCGGCGCGGCTTGCAGTTCGTCGCATGCCGCTCGCCGGCCGGCGGGCTTGGCCGCAGACTGCCAACCATGGCATTCAAGCCTTCACACAGGAGCTCTCCATGTCCCTCAGCAACGAATTCGAACGCCTCGCCGATTTGCACGACGCCGGCCAACTGTCCGATGATGAATTCAGCCGCGCCAAGGCCAGGCTGCTGGATGGCCAAGCGAGCATGAGCGGCCGCGAGAGCCCCCCATTGCGAGGCGCGGGCCTGGGCCACGCGATCAACGGCCTGCAGCGCAGCCGCGACGAGCGCTGGTTGGGTGGTGTGTGCGGCGGGCTGGCGCAGATCAGCGGCTTGGCCGCCTGGATCTGGCGGCTGATCTTCATTGCTGCCGTGCCCTGCCACGGCATCGGCCTGATGGCCTATTTGATCCTGTGGGTTTTGGTGCCGGAAGAGCGCAACGAGCCGCTGCGCTTGAGATGAAAGTTAGCGCCGCTTGGTCGCCATATAGATGCTGACCAAGCACAGCGCCATGCCGCTCACCGACAAAACCGTCGGCACCCAACCCTCCAGCGCGGCCGAAATCACCAGCGCGATGACCGGAATTACCACCCCGGTCAGCGCGGCTCGGGCCGGGCCCTGCAACTGCGCCAGCTTGAAATACAAAACAAAGGCCGTGACCGAGCCAAACACCGACAGATAGAGCAGGCTCAAGACATAGGGCGCGTGCCAGTCAAAGTGCAGACCCTGACCGGTCAACAAGGACATCAGGATCAAAAAGAGCGCGCCATAGCCCATGCTCCAGGCCAGGATGGGCACCAACGCCAGCCCGCGCCTCGTCAGCGTGAGCGTCAGCACATTGCCGATGCAGGCGGCCAAGACGGCCAGCAGGCCCAAGCCAAGACCAAGCGCCGCGCTGGGTCGCGCGCCGGTCTCGGCAATCTCGGGCCAGAAGATCATCACCACGCCGACCACACCGCCGCTGGCCGCCAGCAAAAAGCGCCGCGTCACCGACTGGCCAAAAAACACCTTCCCCGACAAGGCGTTGCCGAACACCATCAGGCAGAACAAGACCGCCACCAAGCCCGTCGGGATATGCCGTTCGGCCTCGTAGACCGAGAAATAATTGCCGCTGTACTGAACGATGCCGGTGGCCAACATCAGCCCATGCGCGGAAGTCGGCATGCGCAATGACTCGCCCCGCAGCTTCGCCAAGCCGACCAAAAGCAAGGCCGCAATCGCAAAGCGCCAAGCCACCGAGTTGAGTACCGGCACGCCGCTGGCCAGTTGATACAGGATCACATGCCAGGTGCTGGCCCAGATCAGCGTCGGGCCCCAGAACAGGGTGCGAGGGGAAAGCCGCGCCATCAGGCGCTGCGCTTGAAGGTCGCCAGCAAGGCGCCGGCCGCGATGAAAAGCGAACCGAAGGTCCGGTTCATGATCCTGATGTGATGGCTGGAGCGCAAGGCCGACAGGACTCGCGCGGCCAAGGCCGTGTAGCCTGCCATCACCACCATATCGGTGAATGCCAGCGTCGCGGCGATCACCAGGTATTGATGCGTCAGGTCGCCCTTGAGGTTCAAGAACTGTGGCACCACGGCCAGCAAAAACACCGTGCCCTTGGGGTTGACCGCATTGATGCCCCAACCGCGCAGCACCAATTGGCGCCTTGTGACTAGCGCCACATCGCTATCCGCCGCCACCATCGGTGTGGCCGGAGCGCGCCATTGCTGCACGCCCAGATAGACCAGATAGGCCACGCCCAAATATTTGACCAAGGCAAAGCCCAGGCTGGAGGTGGCGATCAAGGCGCCGAGGCCGGCGCCGACCAAGAGGATCTGGGTCAGGATGCCCAGGATCAAGCCAAAAGTGGTGAAGTAGCCGCGCCGAAAACCGTGGTTGAGCCCCGAACTCATCGCCGCGATGGCACCCGCGCCGGGCGACAGGCTGATGGCCCAGGAGGCGGCAAAAAAGGCGGCCCAAGTCGAAAATTCCATCGGTGATTCCTAAACTGCTGAGGCAAGCCAAAGTGGCTTTGTAGCATGAGCGCTATCAATGCGTGGGATTCAGACTGTCCAACCCGTGCATGCCGTACAAGCCATATAGCCTCTCGCTGGGCATGCGCGCCAGCATGCTTTTGTCGGATTCGACCGCCACCACCGCGTATTCCCGCTTCGATGTATCGAGCCGCACCGGATTGGCGTTGATCTGTCCCTTGGCGTTGGCCAGCGCCATCACCAGCGGGCATTGCAGGCTGGCACCGCGCCGTATCACCACGGCCAGGTCGCCATTGGCCAAACGTAAGAGTTCACCCGGCGGATACATGCCGAATTCCTTGACCAAGGAGGCCACCATCGCATTGCCGGGTGCCTGCTCATAGACCTGGCGCACGGCGGTCTTGATATCCAGCGCCGGCCGGTTGACGCGTGCGCTGATTTTCGCCAAAAACACATCCGCCAGACGCAATAGCTGAGCCAACTCGACCACCTCGCGCTGACCCTTGGGGTAGCCCTTGCCGCCCACCTGCTCATGATGTTGAGCCACCGCCTGCAACCACTCCTCGTCCTGGATGCCGGCGGCTCGCAAACGTCGGTAGGCATCCTCCGGGTGCTGCCGCATCAGCTCGCGCTGCGACTGCGTCAGGCGCACACCACTGATTGCGTACACACCTTGCAGCTCGATGATGCTGGCATTCATCGTCAAAGCCGCCTTGACCGCCTTGCGCTGCCTTTCCTCCGGCCAGCCCAGTCGCCGCGACACCATCAGGCACAAGGTGGCAACGTACAAGGAATGCGTCAGCCCGTATTGGCGCAGCTGCAGGTTTTCTTGTCGCACCGCGTGGTAGATCGCCAAATCCCCGTCTTGCAAGGCCAAGGCGATCACCTCGCTGGCCGCTTCATCGCAGCTCCCCATGAAGCGCAGTGCGTCGGGCATGGTCTTCAGCATCGCATCGATAGACCAGACCGCCTGCGACCAGCGCGCCGCCAGCGGCGGGGGCTCGGCCGCCACCCTGCTGCCGGCCTTCAAGGCACGCAATTCCTCCGCATCGGCATACATGCCTCGTGTCAATAGCGAGGCCAGCTGGGCGGGGCTGATCACGATCTGCCCACAAGCCAAGAGCAATCCGCCCGAGGCATCGCGCACATTGAAGGGCAGCGGCGCGCCGATTTGAATTTGTTCCGCGACCAGCTTCAGTAATTGCATGGGCTGAGCAGCGTCGGGCAGAAGGTTCAGCCGTTGCCTGCGCCGAAGCGCAAGGCCATCACCACCTGATTGCGCAGCGTCTTCAACAAGGTCAACTCCCGTTCGCTGATCTGCAAGGTGCCGGCGTCCGCCTTGTCGCCATAAAAAGCACCGAGCACCTGCCCGCCCGCCACCATGGGCAAGAGCACAAAGGTGCCGGCCTGCACCTGATTGCGGAACCAGGCCGGCAGGCGCTGTGCGATCACCGGGTCGGCGGTGTCGGAGATCAAGGTGTCGGCGCCCTTGCTGCAAAGCAGACCGAACAGCTCGCTGGGAGGCTGCAGCGGAATCTGAAACACCGGCGCCAGCGCCGTTGCACGCTCGCCTACGCCCATGCCGCCCTTCAACATCGAGCCGCTCGGGTCGCGCAGGCAGACCACCACGCGACGCAAGTTCAGCGCCTCGTGCATCTGCTTCATGCAGAGTTGCAGCAGCTGACCTGGAGGCGCGCCGGACAAGACCAGACCACTGAGTTTTTCGAGCGCATTGGAGAGCGACTCGGCCACCGCAGGATTGACCGGCGCAGCCGGCACGACCGGCCGTGGCGGCGCCGGCTTGGCCGCAGCTGCCAAGTTGGACGAACCCGCAGCGCTCGCCACTTTGCCCACCCCCGGCTTGCCGCCCAGATCGGCCTCCTTGGGCTTTTTCGCCACCGGGGGCGCAGCCACCGGACCAAAACCGAGCACCTTGGCCAAGTCGTCCCAAACCTCTTGCACGCCTGCCACCTCATCCACCAGCGGCTCCGGGTCCAGGCTCAGAGGCACGGCCATCTCGGCCGCAAAGCGCTCGACACAGGCCCGCCGCGCCTCGGCTTTCTCTTCGGCCGAGCCGCTGCTGGGCAGACCCAGCAACTCGGCCGCCAGTACATTGGCGGCGGTGCAGAGCACGCGCTGGTATTCCTCCGGGCTGGCGGCGCGTTCAGCGCTGCTGGGCTGCAAGCGACGCATGCCATTGCGCACCGACTCCGGCCAACCCCATTGCCCGGCCACATCAATGGCGATGTCCTCGATGTCCACCCCCCAATGCTCGCGGGCCAACTTGTCGCGCGCATCCATCCAGTCACCCTTGCCCATGGTCAGGCCGCGCGCCGCCAATTTCTCCTCGAAACTCTGCAGATCCTCGGGGAAATGCAGGCCGCCGAGCATGCCGCCGAGGTTCTGGAACAACGCCGCCAGGTAAGAGCCTTCGATCGCCTTGTTTCGATTGCAGAACTGCTGAGCCAATAGCGCGGCCAGTTGCGCGCGGCCGAATTCCTCGCGCAGCCGGTTGCCATCGGCGCCCTTGGGCAGGCGGTCAAACAGCATCAGCGAATTCGCCATCATGCCGACGGTCTGAAAACCCATCAGCGCCACCGCACGCTGCAAACTGGTGATGTTGCCGCCACCGGCCGCGCTGTAGAAGGCCGCGTTGACCAAGCGCAAAAGCTTGGCCGTCATCGCAATATCCTCCGAAATAGCGCCGCTGAGCGCGCGCGCATGGGCATTCTCGGAGCGCGAAATCTTCTGCATCAAGCGCACCGAATCCTTCATTGAGGCGAAGTCGGCCTGCTTGGCAATTTTTTGCATCAGACGCTTGTGTCGTGCCTCGCGTTCGGCGGCAGCCTTGTCTTCGGCCTCCTGCTCGGCCTGCTTGCGGGCGGCTTCGGCCTCGGCGGCGGCGCGCTCTTCGGCGCTGAGCTCAGCCGGCGGCGCTGCGGCATCAAGTGCCGCTGGGTCTTCAGCATTCGAGGCCGCTTCGGCCTGCAAGTCGGGCGATTCAGTATTCATTCTTTTCAGACCCTGATGACAGAGTTAGGAGCTTCGGCAGCCAGGGTCCGAACTTGAGGCTGGCGCCTCGGCTTGCTGTGACAATCCACGCATGGCCAAAGAAAAATCGATCTATACCTGCAGCGATTGTGGCGGCATGAGCCCCAAATGGCTAGGCAAATGCCCTTCCTGCGGCGCCTGGAACACCTTGGTCGAGGGCATTGCCGAGGCGCCCGGCGCCGGCGGCAAGAACAATCGCTATCAAGCCTTGGCCAAGAGCCAGCCGGTCGCCACGCTGAGCGAGATCGAGGCGACCGACTTCGAGCGCACCCCCACCGGCCAGGAGGAACTCGACCGCGTGCTGGGCGGCGGCATCGTTGCCGGCGGCGTGGTCTTGATCGGCGGCGATCCCGGCATCGGCAAATCGACGCTGCTCTTGCAAGCGATTGAGGATCTGTCCCACAAGCTGCCGGTGCTCTACGTGACCGGCGAAGAGTCGGGCGCGCAGATTGCGATGCGCTCGCGCCGCTTGGGGCTGGCGGGCACCCATGTGCGCGTGCTGGCCGAGATCAGTCTGGAGAAAATTTTGGCCACGCTGGAGGCCGAGAAGCCGGCGTTTTGTGTGATCGATTCGATCCAGACGCTGTACTCTGAGCACCTGTCCTCCGCGCCGGGCTCGGTCGCGCAGGTGCGCGAATGCGCGGCGCAGCTGACGCGTACGGCCAAGTCCAGCGGCTGCGCCATCGTGCTGGTCGGCCATGTCACCAAAGAAGGCGCGATCGCCGGCCCGCGTGTGCTCGAGCATATCGTCGACACGGTGCTGTACTTTGAGGGCGACACCCATTCGAGTTTTCGGCTGGTGCGGGCGATCAAGAACCGCTTCGGCGCGGTCAATGAAATCGGCGTGTTCGCGATGACCGAAAAAGGCCTGAAGGGCGTCGCCAACCCGAGCGCCATCTTCTTGAGCACGCATGGCGAGCCGGTGCCGGGCAGTTGCGTGCTGGTGACGCTGGAAGGCACGCGGCCGCTCTTGGTCGAGTTGCAAGCGCTGGTCGACAGCGGCGGCCCCAGCCCGAGGCGGCTCTCGGTCGGACTCGACAAAGACCGCTTGGCGATGCTGCTCGCGGTCTTGCACCGCCATGCCGGCGTCGCCACCAATGATCAGGATGTGTTCATCAACGCGGTCGGCGGCGTGCGCATCAGCGAACCGGCGGCCGACTTGGCGGTGCTGCTGGCGATCCAAAGCTCGCTGCGCGGCCGGCCATTGCCCAAGGGTTTTATCGCCTTCGGCGAGATCGGCCTAGCCGGCGAAGTGCGCCCCGCGCCACGCGGCCAGGAGCGCTTGAAAGAAGCCGCCAAGCTCGGCTTCAGCGTCGCCATCGTGCCGAAGGCGAATGCGCCGAAAAAACCGATTGAAGGCCTGACCGTGCATGCGGTCGAGCGGATCGAAGAAGCGATGGATCTGGCCCGAGGACTATGAAAAACTTTGATTTCGAGCCGCCTTATTACGCGGTGATCTTCACCAGCCAGCGCAACTCGGTCGAGTTGGGCTATGCCGAAACGGCCGATCGTATGGTCGAGCTGGCTGCGCAACAGCCCGGCTACCTGGGTGTGGAGAGCGTGCGCGGGACCGACGGTTTGGGTATCACCGTCTCCTACTGGCGCAGCCTGCAAGACATCGCTGCCTGGCGCCGCGAGGGCGAACATGCGCAGGCCCGCGAGCAGGGTCGCGCCGACTGGTATCGCCATTACGCCTTGCGCATCGCCAAGGTCGAGCGGGCCTACGGCTGGGATGCCGAAGAAGGTGGCGGCGATCCGATGCTCGGCCAGCCATGATCTGGGGTTAGCATTCGCCCCCATGAATACTTGGATTGGAAGTGCGCTGGCCTTGCTGGCTTTTATTGCAGGCGGCATTTTGTGGGGCTGGAAGGGCGTGATCCTGGCCCTCAGCGTGGTGGTGTTCTGGCTGCTTTTGCAGTTCGGGCGCTTGATGCGAATCATGCGCGCCGCGTCCGAAGCACCGGTCGGTCAGATCGATAGCGCGGTGATGCTGAATTCCAAGCTGCAGGTCGGCATGAAGCTGATCGACCTGCTGCCCCTGAGCCGCAGCCTGGGCCGCAAACTGACGGACAGCCCCGAAACCTATGGCTGGATCGACGCCGGCGGCGTGCAGTTGGAGATCGTGATGGACAAGGGCAGAGTCATCAGCTGGGCACTGAACCGGCCGGCCGAGCCAGGCGACACCGTCGCCCAGTCGACTCTGCCGACCTCGTGATCAGACGGCGTTGCGACGCTTGGCGACAAAAGCCACAGCGGCCAAACCGGCCAGCAACATGGCATAGGTTTCTGGTTCCGGCACGGGCGACGCTGTCTGAAACACCGCCACCCCCGAGGACGCACTCATATAGGAATTCAGCGTAAAGATGTTGACACCCTGTGTCCCGGCATCGAACCTGTAAAACGCCGTCGCGCCGCCCGCCACGTTGGACGAGAATTTATCCGAACCTCCGCCCATGTGCAAACCGATCACCGTGTCGCCGATCAATAGCGTGCCGAAATTGACCGGGAAATTGCCACCGTTACTGGAAATTTTCTCGATATAGCTCATTGAACTCGCGTTGCTAAGGCCCAAAAGACCGAGCTGCTGAGCGATCTCAGTCGACACGGCAGCGCCGGTGCCGCCCTGCAGCAAATTGCCTTGTACGAAGCCCGCACAAGCCGTCACGGTGACGCCGGTCAAGTCGCTAAAGCTGCATGCGGGTACGGGGGCTGCGGCTGGAGCAGCCTGCGCCGGCAGAGCAAAGCCAGTCAGAGCAAGAAGGGCAATCGAAAGTTTTGTATTCATGATGGACTCCTGGTAAGCCGGTAACAAACTTTGCTTGGACAGTTGCGTCAAGCCATGACTGAACTATGCAACGTCCGCGCAGATTTGGTGGCGATTCGCCCCCCTGAACAGGGGCTGCAAAGCGTGCAAACTTCGCACTGGCGGCGTGAGATTTCGACACCTGTGAAATGCGTCACAACTGACGCTTGGTGCTTGGCCGCCCCGTTAGAATCGCAGCCTTGTGAGTTTCAGCGCAATGAACAAGGAAAGTCCCATGTCACTGGACGATCGCGACGGCAAAATCTGGATGGACGGCGAATTGGTCGAATGGCGTGACGCCAAGATCCATGTGCTGAGCCACACCTTGCACTACGGCTGCGGCGCTTTTGAGGGCGTGCGCGCCTACAAGACCGACCGCGGCCCGGCGATCTTCCGCCTGCAAGAGCACAGCCGGCGCTTGTTCGACAGCGCCAAGATCCTGCGCATGAAGATCCCGTTCAGCCAAGAACAGGTCGAAGACGCGCAGCGCCAGGTCGTGCGCGAGAACAAGCTGGAGAGTTGCTATTTGCGCCCGCTGGTCTGGATCGGCTCCGAAAAGCTGGGTATCAGCCCCAAGGGCAACAAGATTCATTTGATGGTGGCCGCTTGGGCCTGGGGCGCCTATCTGGGCGAAGACGGCATGAAGCGCGGCATCCGCGTCAAGACCAGTTCCTACACCCGCCACCATGTCAACATCACGATGACGCAGGCGAAAGCCGTTAGCAATTACACCAACTCGATCCTCGCCAATATGGAAGCGACCGAAGATGGTTACGACGAAGCGATGTTGCTCGACGCCTCGGGCTTTGTCTCCGAGGGGGCGGGAGAGAATCTGTTCGTGATCAAGAACGGCGTGGTCTACACGCCCGACCTCTCGGCCGGAGCGCTCAACGGCATCACCCGCAATACGATCTTTCACATCTGCGAAGACTTAGGGCTCAAGCTAGTGGAGAAGCGCATCACCCGCGATGAGGTCTATATCTGCGACGAGGCCTTCTTCACCGGCACCGCCGCCGAGGTGACGCCGATCCGCGAGTTGGATCGCATCGAACTGGGTGCGGGCAGTTATGTCGGCACACGTGGGCCGATCACCGAAAAAATTCAAGCCGCGTTCTTTGACATCGTCAACGGACGCAATCCGAAATATGCGCATTGGCTGACCCTGGTCTAAGCCCAATCCCCTCAGCCATTGCAAGAAACGAGACCCTCAAATGAGCGAAGCAAAATCCATCGTCGAAGTCGGCGCCGCCGATGTTCAAGGTGCCGGTGTAGTGGCCTGCCCTAACCCCAAGATGGCCTTGTGGAGCAGCCATCCCAAGGTCTTCATCGACCTCAGCCACGACGGCCAAGGCAAGTGCCCTTATTGCGGCACGGTCTACAAGCTCAAGGCGGGCGAAGTGCTGCACAGCCACCACTGAGCGCAGCAATATGCACCGCGCCAACGCCCCGGCCGCCGCCCTGCTGTCCTCGCCCGAGGACACCGAAGCGCAATTTTACGAAGCGCTGCAGCAGGCCGATCTGAGTCGTTTGATGGCCGTCTGGTCGGACGAAGAGGAGGTCTCCTGCGTGCACCCGGGCGGCCCGCGCGTGGTCGGTCTGGGGGCGATCCGGGCGGCCTTCGAGGTGGTGTTCGCGCAGGGTGCCATCTCGGTGCACCCGGAGCGTGTGCGGCGCGTCCAGACCAGTGAAACCGCCATCCACCAGGTGCTTGAGCGCGTCGTCGTCGAAGGCAATGGTGGGAGTGGTGGTCAGCAATGCGCATGGGTGATTGCCACCAATGTCTACCTGAAGACCGCGATGGGTTGGCGCATGGTGGTCCACCATGCCAGCCCAGGCACCGCGCATGACATCCAGGAAGTCATCGAAGAGCCGGCGACCTTGCATTGAGACCTAGCGTTATGCAGTACCAAGCCCCAAGGTGGCTACCCGGCGGCCAAGCGCAAACCATCTGGCCATCGCTCTTCTCTCGCCACACCGGCGGGCCCAAGCTCGACTTCAGGCGCGAGCGCTGGGACACGCCGGATGGCGATTTCGTCGACGTAGATTGGCTGGACAGCCCCTTCGAGTCAGCTGCCGAGCGCCCGCTCCTGGTCCTGTTCCACGGCCTTGAAGGCAGTTCACAAAGCCATTCCTCGCAGGCCTTCGCCACGGTTGCACGCTCGCGTGGTTGGGCCTTCGCGATGCCGCATTTCCGCGGCTGCTCAGGCGAGTTGAATCTGGCGCCGCGCGCCTATCACTCGGGTGACTTTGAAGAAGTGGCCTGGATGCTGGCGCGCTTCAAAGAAATGCATGACGGCCCGGTCTTGGCGGCCGGCGTTTCGCTCGGCGGCAACGCCTTGCTGCGTTGGGCCGAGGAGCATGGCCAGAGCGCGGCGGCCACCGCGCGTGCGGTCTGTTCGATTTGTTCGCCCCTCGATTTGGCGGCGGCCGGCCGTGCCATCGGCCAGGGCTTCAACCGCCTCGTCTATACCCGCATGTTTCTGCGCACCATGGTGCCCAAGGCCTTGCGCAAGCTGCAACAGCATCCGGGCCTGTTCGACGGCGAACGGCTGCGCGGTGCGCGCGATCTCTACGAGTTCGACAATCTATTCACCGCGCCGCTGCATGGCTTTCGCAGCACCGAAGACTATTGGGCGCGCGCCTCGGCCAAGCCGCATCTGAAGCGCATCCGCATTCCGGCGCTGGTCTTGAACGCCCGCAATGACCCCTTTGTGCCGGCCAGCTGCCTGCCCAGGCAGCAAGACGCTGGGCCCTATGTGACGCTGTGGCAGCCGGCGCAAGGTGGTCATGTCGGCTTTGCCGAAGGGCGGCCGCCCGGCCATGTGTTCGGCATGCCGGAGCAGGTGTGTGACTGGTTGGCGCGAGCGCTCTAACAATGGATGCCATCGTCGAGGCGGCACTCAAGAAATGGCCCAATGTGCCGCATTGCCATGGCTGGCTGGCGCTGGACGCGCGCGGTGACTGGTATATGCGGGACGAACGCATCCAGGCCGCCGGCCCCTTCCCGCTGGTCAAGGGCAGCCGCGTCACGCATGAGAAGCTGCGCCAGTTCATTGAGCGCAATTACGCGGCGGATGAGTCGGGTTGCTGGTTTTTTCAGAACGGGCCGCAGCGGGTCTATTTACAGCTCGAAGCCGCGCCCTGGGTGTTCAGGTTGGATGCCGGCCTGCTCGGCGACGGGCTGGTGCACACCCATACCGGCCTGAGTTGCCCTGTCGATGCGAGTTGGCTGGACGAACAGGACCGCCTCTTCCTCTCGACCCCGCTGGGTCTGGGCTTGGTGCACAGCATGGACATGGACTGGGCGGCGCAAGCGGTGGAGCTTGGGCTCTGGGCGCCGATGCCCCTCACTCATACCGAGCTATTGCAGCGGTATTGCGTGGTCTTGCAGCCAATGGTCAAGGCCTGACCCCAGCCGGGGCGAGAGTCAGGCGAAAGCTGGGCGTAAAAAAACCGACCAGGCTGGTCGGTTTTTTAAGGCAGGAACCCGCTTCAGTTTGCAGCCGAGGCCGCCGCTGCCGGCGCCTTCGGCTCATCAAACTTGGCACCGCCCTGATTGGCCATATAGACCACGGCGCGGGCAATTTCGAAATCGCTGAAATCACCGCCGCCTTGCGCGCCCATCGCGCCCTTGCCCTTCAGCGCCGAGCCCAGCAAGGCCTCGAATCCGGTCGCCACACGTGGGCCCCAGGCGGCCAGATCGGCCAGCTTCGGAGCACCGGCCGCGCCGGTGGCGTGGCAGGCCGCGCACTGTGCCTGGAACACCTGCTCGCCGGTCTTCAGGGACGCGACGTTGTTCATGTCCTTCAACTCGATGCTGCCAATCGGCTGGATGCGCGCAGCCACCGACATCGCCTCAAGAGCCTCGCTGCCGGCGGCCGGCTTGCTGTCGGTGCTGACGTAATTGGCCAGCATGATGATCACGATGATGGGCACAACAAAGGCAAAAAACACCGCCCAGGCCAATTGCTTGGGGGTCTTGATCGGGCCTTCATGGGCCTCTTCCTCGTGTGCGTGAGCCTGTGCTTGAGCTTTTGCGTTCACGTGGTTGTTGTTTGCGCTCATGAAATCCTCGTTGGCCGATTGGCCGTGTTGGGCAGAGAGAAAAAAGGCTGTGCCCCACTTGAACGCAGGGCGCAAAACCGCGAGATTATATCTAGCGGTTTTGCGATTCTCGTCAAGGGCGTTGGCGCGGCGCCACCCTTGATTCCAAGGCTGCGGGTTGAAAGTCGGGCTGCATGCGGCAACCGGGTCCAAAACCGCCCTCCATGGACTTGCATCGCCGCGCCACGCTGGCCGGACTGGGCTTCTCCCCGCGCGCCACCCAGTCCAACAATTCGGCCATCAAGGCCGGATAGACCGGGTCGCTCAAATAGCTGTGCTCGCCCTCGTCGCTGAAGGTCTGCACCAAACGCCCGGCCTGACCGGCCGCCGTCACCGTGCTGCGAAACTGCGACTCCAATTCGACAAAGGCGATCGGATCATGGATGCCGTGCACAGCCAGCATGGGCACGCCGACGCGGCCGTCGGGGTCGCTGTCCTGAGCAAACCTGGCCACTGCCTGCGGGTCGGCCGCATAGCGCAGCGCGCCGGCATTCAGCGCCGCATCATCGGCAGAGCCGCTGTAGCGCACGCCGATATTGCCCCAGGGGCTCAAGCCGCCGCTGCGCTTTTGCACCACATCCTGAAAATGCCAGGTCGCCCAGTTCAGATGACCCAGTACAGAGCGCTCCGGGATACGGATGACATCAACAAGGGTCTTCAAGCGTGCCGACTGTTCGGGCGTGCGCCGCGCGGCGGGCTTGGCAAGGCCCAGGCAGCTATCGGCCCGCGCCGCCAATTCGGCCCGCGTCAGCTGGGCGCCGTCAGGCAACCCCATCCAGAGCGGGTATTGCGCCTCGTCGGGTCGCGGATGATTGGCGCAGAGGTATTGATAGACCACGCGCAGATCGAGCCTGAAATCGTAAGACCTGGTGCCGCCGCCGAGCACGCCGTTGCTGAGCAGCACACCGTCGTAGGCCGGCCTTGGCGAGCCCGGCGCGGCATACATCTCGGCCGCCTTGGCCGCCACCCCGGCGCCCCAGGATTGCCCGTGCAATAGGGTGGTTTTTGGTTTGGCGACATGGGCGACAAAGATCTGCCGCAGCCGCTCGGTGT
This sequence comes from Roseateles oligotrophus, assembly GCF_025717515.1. GTDB lineage: Bacteria > Pseudomonadota > Gammaproteobacteria > Burkholderiales > Burkholderiaceae_C > Paucibacter_A > Paucibacter_A oligotrophus. The sequence goes on along the minus strand of NZ_JAJIRN010000003.1, from coordinate 196,009 downwards.
CGGCGGCGGCAGCGCGCACCGCCACCCCGCCTTGCGCAAAGGTCGAGCCGGCCCAGGCATAGCCGGCCTTGACCATGATGGCCCAGCGCTTCAGATCCTCGGCCGCACGTTCGGCCTTGGGCGCACCCAACTCCGGCCCACCATGCGCATGCAAGACCAGCACGCCGGCCCAATCCTTGGGGATAGCGATCAGATAGAAAGCGCCGGCCGAGTCCTGCCCGCCCAGACAGCGCGTGCCGGCGGGCAAGTCGGCCGGGCAATCGCGCGGCTGCGGGGCCGCCTCGGCGAAAGGGGGAGGCAAGGCGGGGCCGCCCGTGCAGCCCAATAAGAGTTGCATCGCCAAGACCGCGCCGGCACCGCGCATGAACCATGTAGCTCTCATGAACTCAAACCTTGCGTTGACGTGCCCGCAAGCCCATGAGCAGCAGCCCGGCCAGACTCAAGGCCCAGGTGCCGGGTTCCGGTACCGCAACTGCGAAGCCAAGTTGCGCCGCCGCCACCCCTTGCAAGGCCCAGGCCGCATCGGCGCTAATGCCGAGGTCAGCCGCAGCCTGCTCCTGCCTGCCCAGGCTTTGCGGGTCAAGCCCGGTGATGCTGCCGAACAGCGTCAAAGCGCTCAGGTAGGAGCCATATTTGCTGGCATGGGTGCGATCCAGCCACCAAAGATTCATGCTGCCGTCGCTCGGCTCGACATAGACGCCGTTGGCGTCATAAAAGCCCTTGCCAAGCACCAAGCCCTGATCGACGGCGCGCTGAAACGCGTCGCCTACCGGCACCACGCCGGCAAAGCCGCTATTGCTCGTCGCCTTGTCATAAAAGGACTTGTGCAGATCGCTCGTCATGCCGGCCAAGTTGCCGTAGTAGAGCGTGGCTGCGCCGCCGCTGGCGCCGGTGTCGACGATGGGCGCGCCATTGGGCGTGGTTTTGTCCGGCGTGGTGATTTTGTGCGCCTCGACCATATCCGGCCTGGCCCAGCTTTGCTCCAGATAGATCTGCGTGTTCGCGTTGGCGTTGTTGTTCTTCGGGATCACGCGGCTGAGGTTGCAGCTGGTGCTGCTCAGGCCGGTCGCCGTGCAAGCGGCCAGGCTGCCGAACAATTGCGTTTCGGTATAGGTCTGGGCCGAGCCGTCATGGATAAAGCGCTCGAACTGATCGGCATAGGCATTGAAGGTGGCGAGATTGGCGTTTTTGCCTTTGCCCGGCGGCAACGCTGCATCGCTTTGCTCCTGCAAGACCACCTTGCCCCAGCTTTGGGAGGCCACGTTGCCGCGCAAGTCCCAGGTCGAGTTGGCCGTGTTGAGAAATTGACCCCGCAGCGATGCGGCGTTACGGGTTGACAAAGAAACATCGTAATTGAGGCCGGCCTCATCGGTCATCTTCTTGAACACGCCGGGCACGCCGCCCCAGGGATGTTGCTCGAAGGAGCCCCCGGTGGCGGGTGGCGTGCCAATGGGATAGCTATTGGTGCCGCTTGGGTTGATCGCATTGAAAGCGGCGGTCAAATCATGCACATTGGCCGCGTTGTAACTCATCACCGGGTCGACCCGGCCGAAGGTGTAGCTGTTGCCCACGAACAAGATCGTCGTGGGGTCGGCCAAGGCGGCGGCGCTTGCGCCCAAAAGGGCTACCGCTAGGGCGGACTGGCGCAGAAAGGACGGGCTCATGTTTTGTCTCCATTTTTTGTTGGCTGCGCAAGGGCCGGCGCAGGCGCACTATGAGCATCTTGCCTCGCTAGGTCAAATATACTGATACGACAATTTCAAGACGTTTTGCATATGACGCCAGCCGCATTGCCCTTGGATCTGCGCCTCTTGCGCTACTTCCAAACCGTCGCCGAGGAGGGCCATATGACGCGCGCCGCCGCACGCCTGGGCCTGCAGCAGCCGCCGCTGAGCCAGCAGATCAAGGCGCTGGAATTGCAGCTCGGCCTGCAACTGTTCGAGCGCCACCCCAAGGGCGTCAGGCTGACCGAAGCGGGTCGACTGTTGCAGGCCGAGACCGCCAAGATCTTGCGAGACATGGCCGATATGCAGCAGCGCATGGCCCGTGTGGCGCAAGGCGAACAGGGGCGCGTGGCGGTGGGCTTCACCAGCTCGGCGGCGGCCCACCGTTTCACGCCGGCCGCGCTGCGCGAATGCCGGCGCCGCTACCCCGACATCGCGCTCGAGCTGAGCGAGGCCAATGCCGCCGAAATTACCGCCGCCGTGCTGGCCCACCGACTCGACTGCGGGCTGATCCGTGTGCCGGTCAGCCAAGCCGATGACTTGTGGTTCGAGACGCTGTTCCGCGAACCGGTGGTGCTGGCGCTGCCGGTCGACCATCACCTGCTGCGCGGCCGCCCCGTGCGCCGCACATTGAGCCTGCTCGATCTGCATGATGAGCCCTTGATTCTGGCTCGCCGGCCCGGCGCCCCCGGCCTGTATGCCAATTTGCTGGCCCAATGCGAGGCGCTCGGCGTCAAACCACACATCGCGGCCGAGGTTGACCGGATGATGAGCAACCTGAATCTGGTCGCCGCCGGTGTGGGCATCAGCGTGGTACCGGCGTCAATGCAGGGCAGCCATCCAGACGCAATCGTCTACTGCCCGCTGAAGGAGGCCGAACTGCTGGATGCGCCGATGACCCTGGTACGTCGCCGTGCCGCGCCGACCGGTGCGGTGGCGACCTTTTTAGCCTTGCTGGCCGAGTTGGCCCTGGCTTGATTTCGCTCCTTCTCCATGCCGGCGTCGGCACAGGTTAGAATGCCGCTCCAGTCAGCGACCGTGGTGAAGTGGATATCATTGGGCCCTCCGAAGGCTTAGGCGCAAGTTCGATTCTTGCCGGTCGCACCAAATCAGTGAATCACAAGGGTTCACAAACATTGTCAAGTAAAGCAAAACGTGTCGGTTTCGACACGTTTTGCTTTGAGACAAGTAGCGCCAACATTTTCTTGCCAGGATGCTCGCCCAAAGCGCCGTCTTGGGCAAAATAACTACGAAGCCGCTGCAGGCAGCAATGCCTGGCAGCGGCTTTTTCGTTCTGTCTGGGCGCTTTGGGGCCGTCACCCGACCACCAAAGCGATGGCCAGCACGCCGGCCCCTCAGCTCACACGCTGAACAAAAGGGGTCGTTTCACAGGTTCAAGAAAACATTCAGGCCGCCACCGCGCTCACCACCCGACGTCGCCTTGCCCAAGTGGCCAGCGCGGCCACGCCGCCCAGCATCAGCGCCCAGGAGGCCGGCTCGGGCACTGCCGTGACGGTCAAGCTGCCGTTGGCAGCGAACTGATTCAGGTCCAGGCGCTGGCGGTCAAAGCCGCTGACGGTGATGTGATCCGCGCTGAGGCTGCCGCCAAAGCTGTTGAAGCCCAGCAGCGCGAAGCTGCCCGACTGCGGCGCGAAGCCCGCACCGAAGACCAGATTCAGCGTGCCGTCGAATTGCAAGTTGCCAATGTTCAGCAACTGGTCGTACTGGCTGCCAGCCTGCAGGCCGTTGATCTCCAGCGTTAGCACCGAGTCTTTGCCGAAGTGCACATCGCCGCCATTGAAGTCGATGGCGGCCGGGCTGTTGCCGGGATTGAAGGCGGCCAGGAACTCGATCTTGCCGGCAAAGCTGCCGGCGCCGCTGACGGTGTTCAGGAAGCTCAGCGCGCCCTGCTTCGACTCGATCAGGCCCTGGTTGTCCACCAGGCCCGCCAGTTTGGCATCATTGCCGGTGCTCAGCGTGGCGCCTTGTGCCACCTCGACGGCCCCGGCCAAAGCGACCGGCTTGGAGCCGTCGCCCAAGACTAGACGGCCGGCGGCCACGGTGGTGATTCCGGTGTGGTCGGTGGCGCCCGTCAGCGTCAGCGTGCCGGTGCCGAGTTGCTGCAGGCTACCGCTGCCGCTAACTATGCCGATGAGCGTCTGATTGCCGGCGTTCGCGAAGGCCAGCGTACCTGTATTGATGGTGGTGGCGCCGGTGTAGCTGTTGATGCCGGCCAGGGTCAACGTGCCATCGTCCCCCGACTTGGTCAAGCCGCCGATACCAGAGATGTCCCCGCTGAGCGTCTGGTAGCCCGGGCTCGTAAAGGCCAGCGTACCGCCGTTGATGGCGGTGCTGCCGTAGTAGTTGCCGCTGTAGCCGGTCAAGGTCAAGGTGCCGGTCCCTGACTTGGTCAACCCACCTCTGCCTTGTAGGTAGTTGAGCGTCTGGTCGCCTTCATTCGTCAAGGCCAGCGTGCCGCCATTGATGGTGGTCGTGCCGCTGAAAGCACTGATGTCGCCGCTCACGGTCAAGGTGCCCGCACCCGACTTGATCAAATAGCCATTGATGCGTCCACTGATAGCGCCGCTGAGCGTCTGGTTGCCCGCATTCGTGAACAACACAGTGCCGCCTTGGATTTCGGTAGTGCCGCTGTAGCTGTTCATGCCGGCCAGGGTCAGTGTGCCGCCGCCAACCTTGATCAGATTGCCGCTGCCGATGATGTCGCCGGAGAGCGTCTGATTGCCCGAGTTCGTGAAGGCCAGCGCGCCGCCATTGATCTCGGTGACGCCAATGTAGCTGCTGATGTCGCCGCTCAGGGCCAGCACGCCCAAGCCCCCCTTGATCAATTGACCTTTGCCGGTGAGGGCACCGCTGAGCCATTGGTCGCCTGTACTCATGAACGCTAGCTTGCCATCGTTGACGGCGGTGGTGCCGCGGTAGCCGACGGAGCCGGCCAGGGTCAGCGTGCCTGCGCCGGACTTGGTCAAATTGCCATTGCCAGTGATGGCGCCGCTGAGCGTCTGATTGGCGTCCCTCGTGAACGCCAACGTGCCGGCGTCGATCCCGGTGACGCCAATGAAACTGTTGATGTCGCCGCTCAGGGTCAGCACGCCCCCGCCCGTCTTGCCCAGATGACCACTGCCGGTGATGGCACCGCTGAGCGTCTGATCGCGATGGCTCGCGAAAACCAGCTTGCCATCGTTGATGGCGGTAGTGCCGCTATAGCTGTTGATGTCGACCAGGGTCAGTGTGCCTGTGCCCGACTTGGCCAAATTGCCGCCGCCGGCAATGGTGGAGTGAAACTCATCGCGAGCGTTCGTGAACTCCAGCGTGCCGCCATTGATGGCGGTGGCGCCGCTGTAGCTGTTGTTGCCGGCCAGGGTCAGCGTCCCGGCGCCGGACTTGGTCAAACTGCCGGAGCCGGAGATGGCGCCGACAAACGTCTGATGGCCCGCGTTCATGATGCTCAGCGTGCCCTCGTTGATGACCGTCGGGCCGGTGTAGCCGTTAATGTCGCCGCTCAGGGCCAGCGTGCCTGAGCCTGTCTTGAACAAACTACCGCTTCCGGAGATGGCGCCGGCGAGCGTCTGAGCACTCGCGTTCGCGACGGTGATGACTAGTGTGCCGTCGTTGATGGTGGTCGTACCGCTATAGCTGTTGATGTCGGCCAGGGTCAGCATGCCTGCGCCGGACTTGGTCAAATTGCCGCTGCCGGTAATGACATTGAGAAACTGATTGCGCGCATTCGTGAACGCCAACGTGCCGCCGTTGATGGCCACGCTACCGATCCCCTGAACGAAGCCGCTCAGGTTTAGCGTGCCCGCGCCCGACTTGACCAAGCCGCCAAGGCTGCTACCGTCAATGGCGCTGACGAGCGTCTGGTTGTCTGCGTTTTCAAAGGCCAGCACGCCGCGCTTGATGTAGATGTCGCCGATGAATTTGCTGATGTCGCCGCCCAGGGTCAGCGTGCCGGCCCCGTCCTTTTGCAGCTGGCCGCTGCCGTTGATGGCGCCGGAGAGCGTCTGATTGCCTGCGTTCGTGAAAGCAAGCATGCCGCCGTTGATGGCAGTCGTGCCGGCGTAGCCGTTGATGCCGGCAAGGGTCAGCGTGCCCGCCCCATGCTTTTGCAAGCCGCCGCTGCCACTGATATTTCCAGAAAAGCTGAGGTTGTCGACACGGTTGAACGCCAACACACCGTTGTTGACCACATTGCCCACGATGGAGCCCATGTTGCCGCCGTCGCCGATCTGCAAGGTACCGCCAGAGATGGTGGTGCCGCCAGTGTAGGTGTTCTGGCCACTCAGGATCTGCGTGCCCGAACCCTCCTTGATGAGCTTGCCCCGGAACCCCGAGTTGTCCGGGTTGTCGGCGATCACACCCGAAAAGTTACCCGAGCCACCTGCCACACCGACGGTGAAGCCCTTGTTGTACAGGTCGCTTGTATAACCGGTGATGATGCTGCCGCCACCGCTCAAGGCATCGACGCGCACATTCGCTTCTGCGCCGGTGAACTTGGCGCCGGCTTCCACGTTCAAGCTGCTTCGGTTCTGGCTCCAGTCCTCGTTACCGTAGGCGCCGCCTTTGAGATGCCCGGCCTGCACATCGATCAGGCTGCCCGTATCCATTGCGAAGGTCGCTGCAGCACCGCCCCATACCGACTCGCCCGCGCCGGTTTTGTGCAGACTGCCCAGGCCTGAGAACCGGGTGTTCACGCCACTGTCAACGCTGCCGCTGGCAATATTCAACTCAAGCACGGCGCCACTGGAAATGGCAAAAGACGGGCTTCTGCTTTGCCCGTTCAGTAGCAAGGTGCCAGCGTTGATCTGGGTGGCGCCGGTGTAGGTGTTGTTGACACTTAGCATCAGCGTGCCCGCGCCGGCCTTGGTCAAAATTCCGTTGCCGCTGATCACGCCGGCAAAGCTGCTGGCGTCAGACCGGTTGAAGGCGAGCGTGCCGTTGTTCAGCACATTGCCGACGATGGCGCCCGTGTAGCCGCCATCGCCGATCTGCAAGCTGCCGCCCCAAATGGTGGTGCCACCGGTATAGGTGTTCTGGCCGCTCAAGATCTGCGTGCCGGTGCCCACCTTGACGTAAGCGCCGATATGGCCATTTGCCGCGTTGGTGTCGGCCAGCACGCCCGAGAAATTGCCCGAACCATTGGCCACGCCCATCGTGAAGCTGGCGTAGCCGGCGCCGCCAAAGCCTGAGGTGATGCGTCCGTCGCCTTCGATGCCGTCCACGCGCACGTTTGCCTCGGTGCCAGCGAAGGTGGCGCCATTGGCCACCAGCAGCTGGCTCTTGTTCTGGCTCCAGTCCTCGTTGGCATAAGAGCCGCCATTGAATCGCCCGCCCTGGATGTCGATCAGGCTGCCCGCAGCCATCGCGAAAGTCGCTTTGCTGCCAGTCCAGACCGACTCGCCCGCACCGGTTTTGCGCAGGCTGCCCAGGCCGCTGAACCGGGTGTCCACCGCGCCATCGCGGCTGCCGCTGGCGACGTTCAGTTCCAGCACGGCGTTCGTGGCGATGTCGAATGATGGGCTCCGGTTTTGCCCACTCAGCAGCAAGGTGCCTGCGTTGATCTGGGTGGCGCCTGAGTAGGTGTTGTCACCGCTCAGCGTCAGCGTGCCGGCGCCGAGCTTTTGCAGCTTGCCGTCGCCACTGATGAGGCCGGCAAAGCTGCTGGCATCGCTGCGGTTGAAAGCGAGCGTGCCGCCGCCCGAGAGCGACACATTGCCTGCCAGCGTGCCGCTATTGCCGCCGTTGCCCACCTGCAGCATGCCGCCGATGATGGAGGTGCCGCCGGTGTGCGTGGCGGCACCTAGCAAGGTGGTGCTGCCGCCGTATTCATGGACCAGCGCGCCGGCGCCTGTGATAGGCGCGGCCACGGTTTGCGTGTCTGCAAACAGCAGCGTCGCTCCCGCCGCGATAGCGAAGCTGCTGCTCGATACCGAAGAGGCCTGCGCACCGTTGGCGCCGAACTTCAGCATGCCGGCGTTGACGATGGTGGCGCCGGTGTAGGTCTGCGGGCCGGCCAGCGTCAGGATATGGCCGCTTTGCTTGCTCAAGCCGCCCGCACCGCTGACGGTGCCCAAGAGCGTGAAGTAGCCCCCCGTCGATTCGAAGCTGCCGCCCCCTGTCGGGCTCAGTACGACATTGCGCGTCAGGATGATGTCTTGGGTGTTGAGTAGGGTTCCGCCGCCAAAGAACAGATCGCCGCTGCCGAGGTTGGACGCGCTGGCGACCGAGATCTTGCCTGCACTCAGATAGGTGCCACCGGTGTAGCTGCTGCTGCCTCCCAGCACCAGCGTGCTGGTGCTGCCTTGTTGCAGGCTGCCGTCGCCGCTGATGTTGCCACTGATTATCTGATCGCCCGCGCTCGCAAAGGCGAGTCGGCCGCCGTTGATGGCCGTGGTTCCGGCGTAGCTATTGATGCCGGTGAGCGTCAGCGTGCCCGAGCCCGACTTGCTCAAACCGCCGCCGCCGGTGACGGCGCCGCTGAGCGTCTGATTGCCCGGGTTCGTGAAGGCCAGCGTACCGTCATTGATGTCGGTGGCGCCGGTATAGCTGTTGATACCGCCCAGAGTCAGCGTGCCCGGGCCAAATTTTCTTAAACTTCCGCTGCCGCTGATGGCGCCGCTGAGCGACTGATCGTTCCAGCTTGAAAATAGCAAGGTGCCACCGTTGATGACAGTGGCGCCGGTGTAGCTGTTGATGCCATCAAGCTGCAATGTCCCAGCACCCGATTTGGTCAAGCCACCGGTGCCGCTGATGGCGCCGGAGAGATAGCCGCCCGAGCCCGAGAATGCCAGTGTCCCGTCCTTGATGGTTGTGGCGCCGCCGTAGCTGACGTAGCCACTCAGCGTTAGCGTGCCCGCGCCCGACTTGCTCAAACCTCCCGAGCCGTAGATGAAGCCGCTGAGCGTCTGATTGCCCGGGTTCGTGAAGGCCAGCGTGCCTTCAGAGATGTCGGTGTAGCCTGTATAGCTGTTGATACCGGCCAGGGTCAGCGTGCCCGCGCCCGACTTGGTCAAGCCACCGCTGCCGCTGATGTTGCCGCTGAGTGTCTGGTTGCCCGCGTTTGCGAATTCCAGTGTGCCACTGTTGAGGGTGGTGGGTCCGGTGTAGCTGTTGATGCCGAGCAGGGTCAGCGTGCCAGCGCCCGACTTGGTCAAGCCACCGCCGCCACTGATGGCGCCGCTGAGCGTCTGATCGCTCGGGTTCGTGAACGCCAGCGTGCCGCCATTGATGGCGGTGGCGCCGCTGTAGCTGTTGATGCCGGCCAAGGTCAGCGTGCCAGCACCCGACTTGCTCAAGCCACCGCTGCCGCTGATGGCGCCGCTGAGCGTCTGATCGCCCGGGTTCGCGAAGGCCAGCGTGCCGCCGTTAATGGCGGTGACGCCGCTATAGCTGTTGATACCGGCCAGGGTCAGCGTGCCCGCGCCGGACTTGGTCAAGCCACCGTTGCCGCTGATGTTGCCGCTGAGTGTCTGGTTGCCCGCGTTTGCGAATTCCAGTGTGCCACTGTTGAGGGTGGTGGGTCCGGTGTAGCTGTTGATGCCGAGCAGGGTCAGCGTGCCGGCGCCCGACTTGGTCAAGCCACCGCCGCCACTGATGGCGCCGCTGAGCGTCTGATCGCCCGGGTTCGTGAACGCCAGCGAGCCGCCATTGATGGCGGTGGCGCCGCTGTAGCTGTTGATGCCGGCCAAGGTCAGCGTGCCAGCACCCGACTTGCTCAAGCCACCGCTGCCGCTGATGTTGCCGCTGAGCGTCTGATCGCCCGGGTTCGCGAAGGCCAGCGTGCCGCCGTTAATGGCGGTGACGCCGCTATAGCTGTTGATGCCGGCCAGGGTCAGCGTGCCGGCGCCGGACTTGCTCAAACCGCCCCAGCCGGTGATGGCGCCGCTGAGCGTCTGGTCACCTGCATTCGTGAACGCCAGCGTACCTTCTTCGATGTCGGTGGCACCGGTGTAGCTGTTGATGCCGGCCAGGGTCAGCGTGCCCCCGCCCGACTTTCTTAAACTTCCGCTGCCGGTGATCGCGCCGCTGAGCGACTGATCGTTCCAGCTTGAGAATAGCAAGGTGCCACCGTTGATGGAAGTGGCGCCGGTGTAGCTGTTGATGCCAGCAAGCGTTAATGTGCCAGCACCAGACTTGGTCAAGCCACCGCTGCCGCTGATGGCGCCGGAGAGATTGCCCCCCGAGAATGCCAGTGTCCCGTCCTTGATGGTTGTGGCGCCGCCGTAGTTGACGTAGCCGCTCAGCGTTAGCGTGCCCCCGCCCGACTTGCTCAAACCTCCCGAGCCATAGATGGAGCCGCTGAGCGTCTGATTGCCCGGGTTCGTGAAGGCCAGCGTGCCTTCAGCGATGACGGTGGTTCCGGTGTAGGTATTGATGCCACTCAACGTCAACGTGCCGGCACCTAGCTTTCTTAGATCACCGCTGCCGCTGATGCTGCCCGCAAAACTCAGGTCATTGGAACGATCGAAGATCAGCGTGCCGTTGTTGAGTACATTGCCGGTGATGGAGCCCGTGGTGCCGCCATTGCCGATTTGCAGCGTGCTGCTGGCGTTGATCAGCGTGCCGCCGCTGTAGCTGCTGGCGCCGGTGAGGGTGACCCAGCAATTGCTGCCTTGAACCAACAGCCCACCTGCGCCGATGTAGTCCTCACCGATCAGCGTGCAGGCCGGTGTGAGCCACTGGCCGCCCGGTATGCTGACCGTTGCCGCCTGCGCTTGCCCAAAAGCCATCGCCAGCCCAAGGGCCAGGGCGGAGTGGCGGGGGCGTAACGAGCGGGTGGGGCGGCGGTGCATGTTGATCTCCCTGATCTGTGGACTTGTTTGGCGCGATTTTGGGTGCAAGCGACACAGAGGCAGGCGAACCTGACTGTGCACTGCCATGGATGCCGGCTTCGGCCGGTCTTTGATTGGTCTTTGAGCCGACCGGATTCTGTTCGGCAACGACGGCTTTGTCCACCCTTGGGTTGAGGGGAAGGGTGGCCTGGAGATGAAAACCATGGAGAACCCCTGGCCCACCGCGCTCACCACCCGCTCCCGGCCGCTAGCTGTCATTGATACAGCCAAGTCCACCGACCACTTCATGACACCCCTCGGCCGCTCGCGCGGTAAGTGCGATCATGGCGCCGTTGACGTGCCGAGGCTTGGTTCTCCAGCGCGAGAGGGTCAGGTATTGCTCGAGCTAGGGCCTGAAACTTGAGCCCTGAATCTGAGCCTTGCGTGACCCCGAGCCTGCGAGCCTGATCTCTGCGGGGTTCGGCCGCTCATACCTTGGCGAGGAAGGCCGCCGCATCCCCAGCTTCACACTTCCAGTCTGCGAAGACCCCGACCAGATTGCATTCCACGCAGCGGCAAGCGATGTAGTACCAGCTCACGTCATGTGTGCCCTTGTACACGGAGACGCCGGACATCAGCTCGAACACCTCGTTCTCGCACACGCACTCGTGCGCCTCGGGCGCGGCTTCTTCAACGTAGTCCGCGCTGTCGCCCATCAGGTGCTCCTGCCCGCAGTCTGTGCAGGTGCGGATCGCCACGCCGGCTTCTTCATCGGTCTGCAGCGCGAAGGTCCGGCACCCGCAATCGCATTTGGACGCGGCAAACCGGACGGCCTCATGGCGATTCGCAACGCTGTAGCTGCGCAGCTCGGCTTGGGTGTCGCCGGACGTCGTCCCGTACCAGAACTCGCCTTTCTTCGTCAGTGCCATTGATGCTGCTCCATTCTTCAAGTTGGGCTTCCCGGCAGGCCTGATGCCAGGCTCGCCCCTATCATCTGGATTTTGCCTGGAGGCGCGGCGAATCGTCATCAGGGGCCCGGGTCGGGGTGGTCGCCGGCAAGGGCTGCGGACATCCTTAAATGCTGATTCTTGGAGATTGCAGCCCTCCGGTGGCCTCTCCGATTCGAACGGCTCCGATCAGCCTGTTGGCGCCGGTCTTGCTTGACAGCGACAGCTCGACGTCCACGCTCACCCGGTGCTTTACTTCGAGAACCAGCCGGAGACGCGCTGGCGCAGGCGCTCGAAGAAGCCCGCGCGCTCCACGTCAGCGAGCGCAACCACGGGGGCCTCGCCGAGTTGCTTTCCGTTGGCCGTGGCGACGACCTTGCCGATCACGGCGCCCTTGGCGATAGGCGCCTCGAGTGCAGGATTCAGCGTGACTGCCGTCTGGACAGCGGCCGCCTGGCCCTTGGGCACCACCAGCGTCCATGGCTGTGCAATGCCTGCAATGACCGTAGGCGCCACGCCGTAGGTGACCTTCGCGCTGGTCAGCGTCGCGCCAACCTGTGCGGGGGAGGCTTCCTCGAAGTTCGCGTATCCCCAGTTGAACAGCACGCGCGTCTGATCGGCGCGGGCCTGCTTACTGTCGGCATTCAGGATGACCGAGATCAGGCGCATGCCGTTGCGCTTGGCCGATGCGGTCAGGCAGTAGCCCGCTTCGTCGGTGTGCCCGGTCTTGAGTCCGTCGACCGTGGGGTCGGTGTACAGCAGTGCATTGCGGTTGCCTTGCTTGATGCCGTTGTAGGTGAACTCCCGCTCGGCGTAGATGGGGTAGTACTCGGCGCTGTTGCGGATGATGGCGGCCGCCAGCACCGCCAAGTCGCGGGCCGATGCCTTGTTGTTGGGGTCGGGCAGGCCGGCCGAATTCGCGAAATGGGTCTTGGTCATGCCCAGCTTCTGCGCCTCGGTGTTCATCATCGCCGCGAAGCCGGCCTCCGAGCCGCCAATGTGCTCTGCCAAGGCCTTGGACGCATCGTTGCCGCTGGCGATGACCACGCCGCGCAGCATGTCCATCAGGGACGCCTGCGCGTTGAGAGGCACGAACATACAGCTGTCACCCTCCTTGCCGCCGCGGCACCAGGCGCTGAGGCTCATGGTGACCGGATCGTTGGGTTTGACCTTGCCGTTCTTGAGCGCCTGCTCGACCAGGTAGCTGGTCATCATCTTGGTCAACGACGCCGGCGGCAGCGGCTCGTCCGGATTCGACGAGGCCAGGAGCTGCCCGGTATTGAAATCCAGCAGCACCCAGGCCTTGTTGGCAAGGACCGGCACCGACTGCCCGTTGGCGTCGGTGGTCATCGCCGGTTCAGCGGGGGCAGCGGCCTTTTGTTTGTGCGCGGCGGCGCGCGGCTTGGCGTGCTGGGCGCTGAGGGCCGTCGTGGGCGCTGCGACCAAGAAAGCGCTGGCAAGCATGACGGAAAGCTGGAAGGCAGGGTGGAAGCGGGAATTCATCGAGAGGTGCTTTTTCAAAAGGGCGACAGCTGGGAGCATGAAAAGGGCCGGCAACAGGCACGGGACGAAACGAAGCTAGATCGTGCATTGTGCCAATTGAGTAATTCTGCCGATTGTGGGGCCCTGCATGCTGCAGGGGCAACGCTGTTCGTTAGGAAAGCGGAAAGACGCCCGGGCCGTTTGACACGGGTTCACCGCTTCAGGGAAACGACGTGGGCATCGCCTAGGGCCGCACTGGGCCGGCTGCCTTGCAGCGAAGTGAGTCTGTCGCGACGCTCAGAAGCTGTCGTTTGGGGCCAGTGCGTAGGCCGCTCCGGCACCGAGCGAGCGATTCCGATCAGCCTAACGCTGAATGTGGACGAGCTTCCGCTTTGGGCACTTATGCACAGTGCCTCGTTATGAATAGTTTGATGTTGGCGCCGGCGGGCCCTGATGGTCTCGCGCCGCAAATTTGTCGATCGGCAGCTTCGGGAGGTGCTGCAGACGTTTGTCCAACGAAATGCTCATCCCTGTGCTCCTCAAAGTGCACGCCGGTTGACGATTGCCTCGAATTGCACCGACCCTATTCTGACGGCGTTTATTACCGCCTTGAACGTGCGCGCGAGGAGATACAAAGCCAGTCTTGCGACCAACTCAATGCAGCGCTCACCGCACCCCGCGTCAACCAAGCGTCCAGCACTTCCACTAGAAAACAATTGCTGGCGTAATTTGACATCGAGCCAGGTATTGCCTTGTCGCGGCCAGTCGTTTTCAAAAACAATTTGTACAGATCAATGGTTTACGCCCGCCGCAAACAAGGTCATGTATTGGTTGATGTTTTGCAAGCAGCGCCAAGAGATGCTTTATTTCCCGACGGGTATCAATTAACTTGTCAAAACAATCAAGCCCCCAAGTCCATCAAGGACTTGAGGGCTTTTTTCATATTTGTTCGGCGGCGGATTGGCCGAATTTACTCCCCGGAATAGCTGCGCCATTGCGCCGACGCCTTGCGCATCAACTCGACTTGCTTGCCGAAGTTGGTGCAGCCCTTGCAGATCAAATAATGCGCCCGTATCAGGAGTTGTTCGGTCTGGCCCAAGCGGCGTTCTTCGCCCTCAAGCACCATGCGAGTAATGTCCTTGCATTTGGGCAATCCCATCATGCTGCACCGCCAGTCTGCAGTTCCTGCGCATCAAACCAATTCAGTTGCAGACATTCGCGCAGACGCAAACGTGCCCGGTGCAACATGACCCAAAGGTTGGCCGGGCTGATGCTCAATTCCCGGCAGATCTCCTCGGTATCCAACTCCAGCCACTCGCGCATCATGAAGAGTCGGCCCTGCTGACCCGGCAAATGTTCAACGCAGGCCTCCATCACCTTCATGAAGTCCACCTGACGCAAACAATGATCGGGGTCGCCCCAATCCTTGGGTCGCTCACGCCAGTGGCCATCGGCCTTGAACAAATCATCATCGAGATCCTCGGCATCTTCCGGCGTGCTCGACATTTCACGGCAGTTGCGGCGGATCTGATCGACCAGCTTGTGTTTGAGGATGCCAATCAGCCAAGTCTTCAGCTGCGAAGCCCCGCTGAAACTTTGCGGTTTCTCGATCGCCACCAGCAGGGTCTCGGACACGGCATCCTCGGCCCAGGCCGCATTGCGCAGTTGCAATTGCGCAAACTTCAGCAACTGCGGGCGCAAGGCGTTCAGTTGGGTTGCGATGTCCTTCATGGGCGCGGGCATTTCCTGGCAAATTTGATGGGCAAGTGTAAACAGTCGCTGCTGATGCGATGCGGCTGACTCTACCGGCATCCGCTCATGCTTGAGGTCAGCATCGCTATTCATTGCCGAACCGATCAAATCACTTCAACATCGGCACCGATTTTGCTGTCAAAGCCGCTACATTCCAGCAGCCAAACCCTCGGATTTCGCGCCACCGGCCGGCGGCGCAATTTCTCTTGGAGTTGCCGCTCGCACGCCATGTCAACCCGCCTCGCCTTGATGTCGACAGAACGCCAAAATCGCCCACTTCACCCGCCTCTTCAGCAGCCAAGCGGGACCGCAGCTGACGAGGCGACGCAGCCTTTTGCGGCAGCCCATGGCTTCACCACAGGCAAACCCGCCGAGGCGGTGGAACAAACCTGGGCCGCCGAGTCCGAATCGGCAAGCACAATGCCGCCCTCGGCCGACACCTCCGTGCCGGCCGGGGGCGCCAAGACCGGGCAGCCTGCACTGCGCAAAGGTATGCGTCTGGGCGCCTGGGCGCTGCTGCAGCGCATAGGCCGGGGCGGCATGGGGGAGGTTTGGCTGGCGCGCCGAGCCGACGGTCTGTACGAGGCGCAGGCCGCCATCAAACTGCTGCGTGGCGACCTTGATGGCCAGGGCGTGACGGCACGCTTTGCCCGCGAGCGTGCGCTGCTGGCGCGCCTCAATCACTCGGCAATAGCGCGCCTGCTCGACGCTGGCCTGGCCGATGGCTCGCCCGATGGCCTGGCACCGGGCCAGGCCTATCTGGTGCTGGAGCATGTCAGCGGCCGCCAGTTGAATGAGCATGTGCGCGAGCATGGCCTGGGTGTTGCTGCCAGAGTGCGCCTGCTGATCGGCATCGCCGAGGCGGTCGCTTATGCGCACGCACAGCTGATCGTGCACCGCGACCTGAAACCGTCCAACGTGTTGGTGACGCCGAGCGGCGAGCCCAAGCTTTTGGACTTCGGCATTGCCGGCTTGCTGGACGAAGGCGAGCCGCTGGAAACCGACCTGACACGCCAGTCCGGCCTGGGCATGACACTGGGCTACGCGGCACCGGAGCAGGTCCTGGGCGAGCCCGTAGGCACCGAGGCCGATGTCTTCTCGCTCGGCGTGATGTTGTTCGAGCTGCTGAGCGGGACGCTGCCATTTGCGCCGCGCGGCAGCTATAGGCCGGCCGCCGAACACGCGATCCTGCATGACGAACCGCTGCGCCTGGCCCAAGCCGTGCAGCGCGCGGCGGCCTACCCCGACCCGATGAGTCCGGGCCGCCCCGTCGATGCCGAGCGCGCCTATGGCGACCTTGAGGCGGTCGCCGCCAAGGCGCTGCGCAAGCGCCCCGAAGAGCGCTACGGCAGCGTGCGCGAGCTGATCAGCGACCTGCAACGCTGGCTTGGGCATCGCCCGGTCAGCGTGCGCCGCGATGACTGGCGCCACCGCACCCAGCTGCTGCTGCGCCGCCATGGCTTGCTGGCCGGGGCGGCGGCGCTGGTCTTGCTGAGCCTGAGTGCCGGCCTGGCAGGCGCGACTTGGCAATGGCAGCGGGCCGAGCGAGCCGCCCGGCAGTCCGATCATGTGACCCGTTACCTGACTGATCTCTTGTCGTCGGCCACGCCCGAGGCGCATGGCGGCAACTGGCCCACCGTGCTGCAATTGCTGGACGACAGCCGCGCCGAGTTGGATCAGAAGTTTGGCCAAGACCCCGACACCCGTTTGCGCTTGCTGCAGGTCTTGACCAACACCTATAACGCGCTGAACCGTTTCGACCAGGCCGAGCCGCTGGCGGAGCAATGGGTGGCGCTGGCCGACGCACAGCTGGGCCCGGGCGCGCCGGAGAGTTTGTTGGCGCGCTTGGGCCAGGCGCAGGGTTTGCAGATCAAGGGCAGTGCGACCAGGGCGGTGGCTGTGGCGGAACCCTTGTTGCAGCCGCTGCGGCAGGCCTTCGGCACGCGCTCGGAACAATACCGCCTGCTCCTGCAGGTGCTCGCGGCCAGCTATATGCACAGCGATAGGCTGCGCGAGTCCGAGGCGATGCTGAACGAAAGCTGGGCCTTGACGCAAGCCATGCATCCCGGCGACACCTTGGAGCGGGCCGACTATCTGAACAACCTGAACGGGCTGCGCAGCCGGCAAGGCCGGCACCGCGAGGCCTTGGCGGCATTGCGCGAAACCCAGGACTTCTGGGCCAGCCGCGAGCCCAAGCATGCGATGCAGATCCTGGTGCTGCGGCGCAACTACCTGAGCGCCCAGCTGCGCTTGGCCGAGTTCGAGCAGGTGGAGGCACGCAGCCACGAACTGGTGCGCGATATGGACCGCCTGCTGGGCCCCGGCAACGATCTGGCCGCGTTGCAATTCTCGATGCTGGCGAGCTATTTCACCCAGACCGGCCAAGACGCCCGCGCCGCCGAGACCTACGCGGCGCTGTTCGAGAAGGCTCAGGCCGAGGGCAAGCTCAAGCCCGAGTCATTGCAGGAGGCGCGCGCCGAGGCCTTGCTGGCGCGCAGCCGCGCCAATCCGGCGGCGGCCTGGCGCCCCGAACTGGAGGCGCAATTGAAGGCCCTCAGCGATGACGCGAAGAAGCCCGAAGACGAGCAGAAAACGGCGCTGCAAACGCTGGCCGAGGTCGCCCTCGCGCATAACGATTTGCCGCTGGCCGAGGCCTGCTTGCGGCCGCTCGGGCGGGCCGAACAGCCAAATTCAAAGCAACTGCAGCTTGAGGGCCAAATGGCGCGCCTGCGCGGCGACCTCGGCGCCAGCCGCGAGCTGCTGGGGCGGCGGGTGGCGAACTTCGAGAAGGCCAGCGAAACCAGGCTGACGAAAACCTGGTCGGCTCACCTCGACCTGGCCTATACCCAGCTCTTGCAGGGCGACGTTGACGCCGCCCGACAAAGCCTGGACTTGGCCGCCCAGCGCCGACCGGCCGGCTTGCCGGCCAAACACCGCCTGGATGGCGTCGCCGCGCAGTTGAGGCAGGGTTTGGCCCAGCCCAGGGCCGCCGATTCGCCCATCAGCGCCAGCTTCGGCGCAGCCTTTCTATGACTTGGCCGGCGCGGTAAACCAGGCGCTCTTGGGCACGAACTTGGCCTCGGCGGGGTCGCCCAAATAATGCGGCGACATGATCTGCACCCCGTATTCGTTGAAGACATCCTGGATATTGGCGTGCAAGGCGCTCAGGACTTCGGCGCGCGGCCGCGGTTGGCTGGGCACCGCCTGGCAGACCAGCCGGTACTCGGGATAGAAGTCCGACAGCGCGGTCTGGAACACCCGCGCGCTTGGTGTCGACAAAACCCCCGGCGTGCGGTGCGCCGCCTCGATCAGCATCGCCTCGACCTGGCGCCAGGGCGTGTCATAACCAATGGTGACGACGGTATCGACGATAAAGCCGGGGCCGTTGACGGCGCGCGAGTAGTTCTTCGTCACGGTGCCCATCACCAGCGAATTGGGCATCGCCAGCTCCTCGCCCAGGCCGGTGCGGATGCGGGTGTTGAACATGCCCAGCTCGACGATGGTGCCTTCGTGACCGTCAATCCGCACGTACTCGCCGACCCGGATCGTGCGCGAGAACATCAGGATCATGCCGCTGGCGCCTTGACCGACGATGCTGGACGCGCCGAGTGAAATCATCAGCCCCAACAGCACCGAGACGCCCTTGAAGGCCTCGCTGCTGGAGCCCGGCAGATAGGGGTAGGCCATCACCAGCGCGAACAGCCAGATGGCGGTGCTGATGATGCGCCGCGAGGGCCGCACGGTGTCGCGGTCGAGCCAGCCGAGCGAGGCATCGCCGCGCTCGATACGGTCAAAGATCGGGGTGATCAAATTGATGACCCCACGGGCCAACAAAAATATCACCACGGCCACAAACAAGTCAGGCAAAGCGCCCAGAATGCCGCCGGCCAGCCGCACCACCACCTGCCATAGATAGCCGCTGAGTTGCTCGCCCCAGGGGCGGGTGTAGGGGAACTGGCTCAGCACCAGACTCAACCACTGATAGCTCAGCAAGGCCAGCAAGGCCCAGCCACCACCGCGCACGCCCCAGCTGACCATGGTGAGTACCTTGTCGCCTTGCAGCAACTGGGTGCCGGCGACTTCAAGCTCGGCCGCACGCCGGCTCATCTGTGAGGACAGCCAAGCCGCGAGAGCGCGCTGGCCGCGCCGCAGCAAGGCCAGCAGACCGGCGAAGACCAGGGTCGCGGCGACCGCAATCAACAGGCCGCGCAGCAGCTTCGATTCATCGCGGCTTTCGCGCGTCTCGGCGATCACTTGTTGGAGCTGAAACTTGGCCGCCGCTGCCGTTTCGTCCAAGGTCTTGGCCGTTCTCGCATCCACATCCTCGGGCGTCAAAACCAAGGCCATCTCGCCATCAATCATGATGATGCGGCCCTGCGGCTCTTGTTTGATCGTCACCTCGCCGGCCCCGGTGCGGGCCAACACCTCGTTCATATAGAGATGCGTGCGGCGTGCGCGTTCGGCCGGGCTAACGCCGAGAAACGGCGCCCTGTAAACGGCAATGGTTCGATTGAAAATGACCACCGCTGCTTCCGGGGGAGTATTTGCGGCGGCCGAAGCGGCGGCGGGCGCTAGCACCTGTGCCAAGGCCGGGCTGGCACCCGGGACCAGCAAGGCCCATATCAGGCCCAGGGCCGAGAAGAAACTCAGAATGCTTGGAGGAATCAGGCGGCGCATATGCAGGCACTCGGACAGAACAGTCGTCGGCCGCTGCCTCGCGGGCTCAGGCCGGCCCCCGAGGGAGCCTCGGGAGCCGGCCGAGCATAACGCCCTCAGTGCAGGGTCGGCAAGCAGTCGGTGTGGCGGCGCCTCGGCGGGCCTTCGGCGGGCGGCGTAACGGTGGATTCGCTCTGCACCGGCTCGCCCGCCCTTGGCGTCGTTGCCAGCGCAGGGCTACTGGACCGAGGCATGCGGTCGCGCAACTGCATATAGGCCGCCAGTAGACGGTCGCTGTACAGCAGCCAGGCCCTTTGCAGCCCCAGCAGGTCTTCATCCATCTGCCGGCGGGCGGCTTCGGTCAGCGGCATCTTGTCGGCCTGAATCCGGCTCAGCAACTCTTGCGCCCGCATCATCGCGGCCTCTATGGGCCGATTGACGGCCCGCCGCATCAGGCGCAGCGTCTGTTCACGCGCCCGCTCGGTGCCGAGCAAGCTGAGCACCACCTTGTCATAGCGCGTACTCTCGGCCAACGCCTCGGCCTGCCAGCGCGCATTCGCCAGTTCGGCCAGCATCGCGGCCGTCCAGGGGTCGCCCGACAACTTCAGCAAGGCGCCGATTTCGTCCCTTGCAAACATGCATTCGGCGCCAATGCGCGCAAACTCGGGGCGCTGATTCAGCAGCCCGAGCACCGTATCGATACGGGCATCGACCGGCATATGAAAGCCCTGCGCCTTCGGTGATTTGGGTGTCGAGTCGAACATGGCATCTCCAAAGTAGATTGGGTCGCAACCTCACCGAGCGACCTTGTGGAGCATGCTAAAAAATGATCGGGTTTTTGCCCATATCCGATGCGGCCAGGCCTTTGACAGTTCGGGACAATCGTCAGATCCCTGAACGCAAGCCGACTAAGATCGCCGTTACTGTTGTTATCGCTGCTTGATACGGAGTTGCCTCAGCGTGCCAAAACTCAATCGACAACGCGACGGTGTCGCCAGCGGCCTGCTGCTGCCCCTGCATCAAACCCTGTTGCTGCGGGGGCTGGATGCCGACGCCCTGCTGCTGCGCGCCAACATCAAGCCGCAGCAATTGCTCGATCAGCGCAGCCGCATCAGCCAACGCGACTCGATCCAGTTCTGGCGTCTGGCCGAGGCGGCCTGTGAGCATGACCCCGGCCTGGCGGTGGCCATCGCCGGGCAATTCAATCTGCGCGCATTGGGCATGCTGGGCATGGCCTGGCTGGCCAGCACCAGCCTGCGCGAGGCGACCCGGCGTTTGGTCCGTTACTACGATTTGGTCAGCTCGATTGCGGTGTTACGCGTGCAACAAGAAGGCGAGCTGATCTGGCTGCAATATCGGGCCAGCCCCGGTGTGCTGGCGCTCACCCATGACAGCTGGGCCGGCGTTGTCGGCGCGATGTGCCGCAGCGCCTATGCCGGCGCCAGCGGCCAATCCTTCAGCCCCGTCGCCGTACGCCTGGCCCATGGCCGCAACGCCGGCACCGCGCTGCTGGCGGCCAGCCTGGGCTGTGAAATCGAGCTTGACGCGGCTTGCACGGCGGTGGCGTTTTCGGCCGAGCAACTGGATGCGCCGCTGCCCGGCGGACACCCCGGCATGGCGCTGAGCGCCGAAAGAATCTTGGCATCGACCTTGGCCGCGCTGAACAGCGGCGCCACCCATCAACAAGTGCGCGCCCATTTGCTGACCATGCTGCCCTCGGGCCAGGTCTCGCGTGCTGCGGTGGCCGAGCGCATGCACATGACCGAACGCACCTTGCAGCGTCGGCTGGAAGAAGAACAGTTCGGCTTCGCCGAGTTGCTGCAGCAAACGCGGCTGGAGCTGGCGCAAAACCTGCTGCGCGACCCCGCGCATGACGTACAGGATGTCGCCTTCATCCTTGGCTTTGCCGAAATCTCCAGTTTCACTCGCGCCTTCCGGCGCTGGACCGGCCGCGCGCCAAGCGCATGGCGCGAGCAGCAGGTAGGCGCCGGCTTGCACTGAGCAAGAGTTTGCGCAGGATCAAAACCGCAGGCCGGACAGGCCGCTAAATTTCGCCCCACGGCCACTTGGTTGGGTGCCCTCGCGGCGCCCGGCAAAGGGATGAAACGCCGCAGCACGTGAGTGGCTGCGGTTGCATCAATCGGGCAGCGCTTCCACTGACGTTTTTCTTGCGAATCATCGTTTCCATGGAGGCAAAAATGTCTGCCAATTTCAATTCCACGCCCAACAAGCCCGCCCGCCATCGTTCCTGGGCCGAGCCCTTCAAGATCAAGATGGTCGAGTTGCTCAAGACCACGACGATAGAAGAACGCCAGCGCGCCATCGCCGAGGCCGGCTACAACACCTTTCTTCTGCGCTCGGAAGATGTCTATATCGACCTGCTGACCGACTCCGGCGTGTCGGCGATGAGTGACCGCCAATGGGCCGGCATGATGCTGGGCGACGAGTCCTACGCCGGTAGCGCCAACTTCTACCACCTCGAGGCGACGGTGCGCGAATGCTATAGCTACGCCCATATGGTGCCGACGCATCAGGGCCGCGCGGCCGAGCACATCCTGTCCAAGCTGCTGATCAAGCCGGGCGACTATGTGCCGGGCAATATGTACTTCACCACCACCCGCTTGCATCAGGAGTTAGCCGGCGGCACCTTTGTTGATGTGATCGTCGACGAGGCCCATGACCCGCAGAGCGAACTGCCCTTCAAGGGCAATGTCGACATCGCCAAGCTCGACGCCTTGGTGGAGCGGGTCGACGCCAAGAACATCCCCTATGTCAGCCTGGCGACCTGCGTCAATATGGCCGGCGGACAGCCGGTCTCGATGGCCAATCTGCGCGAACTGCGTGACTGGTGCACCCGCCACAAGGTCTTGCTGGTGCATGACATGACGCGCGTGGCCGAGAACGCCTGGTTCATCAAGCAGCGCGAGGTCGGCTACGCGGACAAATCGGTGGCCGCCATCGTGCACGAAATCTGCGCGCTGACCGACGCCGCGACGATGAGCGCCAAGAAGGACGCGCTGGTCAATATCGGCGGCTTCCTGGCCATGAATGACCCGGACCTGTACCGCCGCGCCTGCGACATGATCGTCGTCTACGAGGGCCTGCACACCTACGGCGGCCTGGCCGGGCGCGATATGGAGGCGATGGCGATCGGCATCCGCGAAAGCATCGATGACAACCATATCCGCGCCCGCATCGGCCAGGTCGAATACCTCGGCGCCAAGTTGCAAGCGGCCGGTGTGCCCATCGTGCGGCCGGTCGGCGGCCATGCGGTGTTTCTGGACGCGCGCCGCATCCTGCCCCATGTCGCGCAGGAGTTGCTGCCGGCGCAGGCCTTGGCGGCGGCGCTTTATGTGGACTCGGGCGTGCGCGCGATGGAGCGCGGCGTGGTGTCGGCCGGGCGTGACGCCAAGACCGGGCAGAACTATTACCCCAAGCTGGAGCTGGTGCGGCTGACGATCCCGCGCCGCGTCTACACCCAAGCGCATATGGACGTGGTGGCCGAGAGCGTGATCGAGGTGACCGAGCAGGCCGCTTCGATTCGCGGTCTGCGCTTCGTCTACGAGCCCGAGCAGCTGCGCTTCTTCCTCGGGCGCTTCGAGCCGGTTGCTTGAGGCAATCAGTTGGCGGCTGAGGCGCGCGGCAGGTTCAGGGTCAGCTCCAGCCCGCCGGCTGCGCGGCGCGCCAGCGAGAAGGCGCCGCCATAGCGCTTGACGATCGCCAGCACGATCGCCAGGCCTAAGCCACTGCCGGGGCCTTGGGCGCGACGCCAGAAACGCTCGGTGGCGCGCGCCATGTCTTCGTCGCTCATGCCGGGGCCGCGGTCGCTGAGCACCAGAATCAGCCGGTCGGCCTCGGTGCTGACGCTCAGATCGATCACTTCGTCGGCGGGCGAATGACGGGCCGCGTTGTCGAACAGATTGCGCAGCGCCGTAACGGCCAAGGCCAGCGGCAAAGCGAGCAGCAGCGCCGGCCCCGGTGCTTTGTGCAGCCGCAGCCGCGCCGGCGGCAGCGCCGGGCAGTCGCGCAAAGCCAAGCGGATCACCTCCTCGACATCGGCGCCGGCCGGCTGACCCTCGACTTGAGCGGCACCTTCATCCACATCCAGCTCGGCCAAGGTCAGCAGCTGCGCCAACACCTGCTGCAGGCGCGCCACGCCCTCGTTGGCATGCTCTAAGGCCACTTCCGCCGCCTGCCCCTGCGACAGGCCCAAGACCTGCAGGTGCAGCTTGATCGCGGTCAGCGGCGTGCGCAGCTCATGGGCGGCGTCGGCGGTGAAGCGGCGCTCGCGCGCCAGGCTCAGGTCGATCCGCTCCAGCATGTCATTCAAGCTGCCGACCAGCGGCGCCAGATCGGCCGGCAGGTCGCTCAGTACGACGGGGGTCAGGTCACGGCTATTGCGCAGCGCCAGCGTTTGGCGCAGGCGTTCGAGCGGCCGCAGGCCGACGCCAACACCCCACCACAACACGGCCAAGCCGCCGAGCAGCGCGACCACAAACGGCAGCGTCGCGGCCAGCATCAGCTGCTGCAACAACGCCGAGCGTTTGTCGATGCGGTCCGCCGTGGTGACCAGCAGGTCGCCCTGCTTGAGCGTGTAGGTGCGCCAGAGCAATTCGTGATCCAGGCGTTCCGCGAAGCCCGGCTTGTCGGCCCGGATGCTGCCCTCGGCGGGCCGGCTGTTGCCCGCGCTATGCGCATAGACCTCGCCGCGCAGATCGCTGATCTGGCAGACCAGGCTGCTATCGTCCGCAGCGGGAATCAGCGGCAGCGCCGGACGCTCGGCGGCGGGCCCGGTCCAGATGGCGGGGTTTTGCGCCGCTAGGTCGGCCACCATCTGGGCCGCCATCACCAGGCGCTGATCGAGCGTGCCACGCAGCGTGCTCTCCAGCTCGCGCTGCATCCAGAGCGCGACCGCTCCCCACAGCAAGCTCAGCGCCAGGCCGATCTGCAGCAGCAAACGCAGGCGCAGATTGATCCGCGTGCCGACCGGTTTTTTGTCATTCGTGCTCATGATCATTTGTTGATTGAGGCCATGCGGTAACCCAGACCCCGCACGGTCTCGATCAGGTCCGCACCGAGCTTGCGGCGCAGGTGGTGGATATGCACATTGAGGGCATTGCTCTCGATGTCATCATGCAAGTCGTAAATGCTGTCCTTGAGCTGCTCGGCGCTGAGCACACGACCCTGCGCATTCAACAAGGCCACCAGCAAGGCCAGCTCGCGCCGCGACAGCGGCACGCTGCGATCGCCAACCCGGGTCTCGCCGCCAAGCGGGTCCACCCGCAAGACGCCCCAATCGATCAGATCGGCGCCACGCCCAGCCGCCCGGCGGGTCAGCGCCTGCAAGCGCGCCACCAACTCGTTCAGATCAAAAGGCTTGACCAGATAGTCGTCGGCGCCGGTCTGCAGGCCGCTGACGCGCTCCTCGACCCTTGAGCGGGCGCTCAGGATCAGCACCGGCAACATGGAGCCGGCCGCACGCCAGGCGCGCAGCAAGCTCATGCCGTCTTCGTCCGGCAGGCCCAGGTCCAGCACGGCGGCCGCGTAGTCGGTGGCCGCGACGGCCGCACGCGCCTGACTCGCCGTCTTGGCATGGTCGGCCGCCATGCCATGCGCACGCAGCCCGGCCAGCAAACCCAGCGCAATCAGCTCGTCGTCTTCAATCACCAACACCCGCATCAACAGCCCTTGAGTAAACCGCCCAGGCCGGCAGTGTCGCTCCAAGCGCGCCGCTTGGCCATGCTCGCGTCCCTTCGACCCGGCCGGTCAAAGGTCCTTAACCTTGCCTTAATCCAAGCTCGGCAAGCTGCGGACTTCGCCTCTCAGCCCCCGACCCGCACAACCGCCATGACGTCGCCCCAGCCATCACTCGCCCGCCGGCCCCGCAGCCGCTTTCACCTGGGGGCGGGCCTGCTCGCGCTTGGCCTGGTGCTGGCCGGCTTTGGCCCTAACTTCCAGGCCAAGCTGCATAGCGGCTTTGCCAGCCTGCCGCCGATATTGCATCTGCATGCCTTGGTGATGGGCGCATGGTTGACGCTGTTCATGGCTCAGGTCGCGCTGGTGCTCAAGGGCCGGCAAGACTTGCACCGCAGGCTCGGCCGCTTCGGCGCGGGCCTGGCCCTGCTGGTGCTGGCCGTCGGCATCGCAACGGCCTTGGCCAGTGCCGGCCGCGGCCTGCGCGCCGGGGAGGGGCCGCAAAGCCTGTCCTTTCTGAGCACGCCGCTGGGCGATCTTTTGGTATTTGCAAGCTTGATTGCCGCCGGCCTGCGGATGCGCCGACGGCCCGACTGGCACAGCCGCCTGATGCTGCTGGCCAATCTCAGCCTGCTGGCCCCGGCGATCGCGCGCATTCCGCTGCCCTTGATTCAGAACGGCAGCGAGTGGCTGGTGTTCGGCCTGCATGACGCCTGCATAGCCCTGGTCTTCGTCTTCGAGGGCTACAGGCAGCGGCGCACCGGCTTGCTTCATCCGGCCTTCGCCTGGGGCGGCCTGTTGATCGTGTTGGCCCAACCATTGCGCATCTTCATCGGCGCCAGCCCGGCCTGGATTGGCTTCGCTACCTGGCTGCTCGGCTAAGGCATGACTCTTTTTTCAACTTCCACAAGCATCCTATGAATCACATTCCCGCCATCAACAAAGCCACCCGCAGCCTGCATTGGATCGTTGCCCTCGCCATGCTGGGCCTGCTGGCCATGGGTTTTTACATGAGCAAGTTCGAAGTCTGGGGCTTGTACGAACTGCATAAATCGCTGGCCCTGCTGGCCTGTATCGCCATTGCCCTGCGGCTGTTCTGGCGCTACTTGCGCCCCTGGCAGGCACTGCCCAGCAAAGCTTCGCCCATGATGCAAGGGCTGGCCAAATGGACGCACCGCTTGCTGCTGATGTCAACCCTGGCCATGCCGATCAGCGGCATGCTGTTCTCGGGCATCAGTGGCCATGGTTTTGGCGTTTTCGGCCTGCGCTTGCTGGCGGCCAATCCGGACCCCATGCAGCCGGGCGAAGTGCTCAGCCATAACAAGTCACTTGAAGTGCTGGCGCAAAATCTGCATGAGTATTTTGGCTACGCTGTCGTGGCCCTGCTGCTCTTGCATATCGCCGGGGCGCTCAAGCACCATTGGGTGGACAAGGACGCCACGCTGCTGCGCATGCTGGGCGGCACTTCAAAGCATTGATTGAGGCAAACCTTCCGGGTCGGCCCAAGCTCGAGTTGCGGCTTGCTTTGCTCCGCTTATTGATAAATGCCGCAACCTATCCAGATATCCCCAACTCGCTCGACATACGACAGCTTGGTCTCTACCGCTCTGGTCAAGGTATTGGGCCATTTGTATTTGTACCAACCCTTGCCCTCGGGCGAATTCGCGATCGCTGTCATGTCCCGGATGACAAAAAGACCGTCGGGGTCTCTCATGTCGATCAGCTTCTTGCCGAGCATTTTCGGATTCTGTCCATGCGCGAGCACGATGCCATCGCCATTGGTGCCGTACACGAAAAAGTACAACTCACCCTTGACGAACTCGCCCTTTTGATCATTGAAGGCCGCCAACGCCTTCTCCTTGCCATGCGCTTTCAAATAGGCCGCGCCTTTCTTCACCATCGCCACCGCATCTTCCGGCGTCGCCCTCTGGGCAAACGCAAGGCTTGCGCAGGCAATCGAGAGCAACAGTCCAAGGCTGAATTTCACCCAACTGTTTTTCATCTGAATACTCCTGAACAGGCCCTGCCGACAAGATTCAAGATGAAGCGGCTGCCGGCGCGAGGCAAGAGCTTACTGCCGAAATTCTCAAACTGGATTTGTCCCACCCTTATTGCTCCCTGCAGTCTATTGCGAGTCCGGGTCTGTAGCTTGAGGCCGAGGCCAAGTTTTTTTTCACGCTCATAAAGCCCGGGCAAGCAAAAGGCCACCGCAAGGTGGCCCTTTCTCTATCCGCAGCGGCGGCCTATTGATAAATGCCGCAGCCGATCCAGACATCCCCGACTCGCTCGACATAGGACTGCTTTCCTTCGACCGCCTTGGTCACCGAATTGGGCCATTTGTACTTGTACCAACCCTTGCCTTCGGGTGAATTGGCAATCGCGGTCATGTCCCGAATGATGGGCAAGCCATCAACATCCTTCATGTCGATCAACTTTTTGCCGAGCATCTTCGGATTCTGTCCATGGGCGAGCACGATGCCATCTCCATTGGTTCCGTAAACGAAGAAGTACAACTCGCCCTTGACGAACTGGCCCTGCGGATCATTGAATGCCGCAAAGGCCTTCTCCTTGCCGTTTTCCTTCAGGTATGCCACGCCCTTTTTGACCAAGGCCACCGCGTCTTCGGTCGTCGCCTTCTGGGCAAATGAGCTGGTGAGACAGCCGAGCGAGACCAACAGACCCAAACCAAATTTCAGCCAATTTCTGCGCATCTGAATACTCCTGAAAAGTTGCAAACGGGACTTACATGGAAGCGGGATTGACCATAACAGCAGCGGTTGACCGAACGCAAGCCCCCACGAGAAAAATCCTGTCGGCCTGCATTCAAAGCAACGCCGGCTGCGAACTTCGGCTCATTCGAGACTCTCGATCAAGGCTTCGCAATCCCGTAGCGCAAGCTCAAAGTCCAGCGCGCCAACCGCCTCATCGAGCCCGCCGAGCCGCTCCCCGAGCAAAGCGCCGTAGCCTTGCTGCAGATTGCCCAAGGTCTCCGTCGCGCCCATGTCCGAGTCACGCAACTGCCGCGCCAGCGCTTGCAAGATCGGCAGCAAGGCGGCCGGGTCCGCGCCGCTGTTCGCTCCTTTATCGTGCTCTGACGAGGGCTGCGCTGTGGCGGCCTGTAGCGAGCCCACCAACGCGTTCAGACTCGGCTCGGCCTGCGTCATCGCGAGGGCGGCTTGCTCGGCCACCAGCACCAAGCGGCTCGCGCTGGGGTCGGACAGCAATTGCTTTTCACACAGCGCCGCCTGTGCGGCCAACCGGTCGACGCCTAGCGTTGCCGCCAAGCCCTTGAGCGTGTGCAGCGCGCGCTTGGCGGCATCGATGTCGCCCGCTTCGGCATCGCGGCCGAGCTGCGCCTGCAGGCCGGGCAGATCGTGAACAAAAGTCTTCAGCATGCGCATGTAGATCGCTTGCTTGCCACCCAGCCGGTGCAGCGCGGTGGGCAGATCCACGGCGGACGCTTGCGCCAGCAACAGCAGCGCCGGCTCGACCAGCGGCTCGGCCGCCGGAACCGTCTGGCTGGCGTCGGCCCGGCCGGTCTGTTTGAGCAGCACCCGCACCAGATCACTCAGATCAAAGGGCTTGCCGACATGGTCATTCATGCCCGCCGCCAGGCAGGCCTCGCGGTCACTGCTCATCGCGTTGGCGGTCATCGCGACGATGGGCAAATCTATCAGGGCCAACTCGCTGCGGATGTAGCGGGCGGCCGTATAGCCGTCCATCACCGGCATCTGCAGGTCCATCAACACGACATCAAAGGCCGGCCTTTCGCCCGCTGCCTTCAGCGCATCAATCGCCTCTTGGCCATGATTGGCGATTTGCACGCTGGCGCCTTCGTCCTGCAACAACTCCTGCGCGACTTGCTGGTTGTTGAGGTTGTCTTCCACCAAGAGCAAACGCAGGCCGGCCAACCTGGCTTTGTTCGGCGTGGCCGACTTCACTTTCAATGATGCGCCTGAAGGATGCGTTAGGAACTTGCCCGCACGGGCATCGATGACCGCATCAAACAACATCGAGGCGGTAACCGGTTTGACCAGAAAACCGTCCAGCTGAGCTTGCTCCACCTCGCTGCGTTGGGCCAGCATCTCGCGCCCATGCGCGGTCACCATCACAATCACCGGCGGCGCGGCCGCATGGCTGAGCGCTTGGATCTGCTGACTGGTTTGCCAGCCATCCAGACCCGGCATCTGCCAGTCCACAAAGACCGCCTCGTAGGCAACGCCCGCTTGCGCGCTCGACTTGAGCATGGCCAGCGCCGCTTCGCCACTCTCGGCCACATCGACCCGCCAGCCCAGCGACTCGCCCATCTGCGCCAGGATCTCGCGCGCCAAGGGGTTGTCATCCACCACCAGCGCCCGCCATGAGCGGCCGTCTTGGCCATCGGGTTGGGCGTTAGCGACCCGACTCTGGAGGATCACCTGCGCTTCTTCAGGACTTGCCAACGGCAAGGTGATGGTGAAGAAGAAGCGGCTGCCTTCGCCCAGCGCGCTCTCCAGCTCCAGCTCCCCGCCCATCAAGGCGACGAAGCGCTGGCTGATCGCCACGCCCAAACCGGTGCCACCAAAACGACGCGTGGTGTTGGCCTCGGCCTGACTGAAGCCGCTGAAGATACGCGCTTGGTTTTCGGGTGCAATGCCTATGCCCGAGTCGCGCATGCTGAACTGCACGGTCACCCCCACCTCGCTTCGCTGCAGCACCTTGATGCTCAGCACCACATGGCCGGCGGGCGTGAACTTGATCGCGTTGCTGCCCAGATTGAGCAGCACCTGCTGCAAGCGCATCGCGTCACCGACCAATTGGCGCGGCAGGCTGGCGTCGATGTCATACAAAACCTCGACCGGCTTGGCGCCCGCGCTGGCCGACAGCAGCACCGACAGATCGCGCAGCAATTGGTCGATGCCGAAGGGCTGCGGGTCCAGCGTCATTTTGCCGGCCTCGATCTTGGAGAAGTCCAGGATCTCATTGATCAGGCCCAAGAGCGAACGCGCCGCGCCCTCGGTCTTGGCGGCGTAGTCGGCCTGCTTGGCCGTCATCTCCGTCTTGCGCAAGAGCATCAACAGCCCCAAGATCGCGTTCATCGGCGTGCGAATCTCGTGGCTCATATTGGCCAGGAATTGGCTCTTGGCGGTGGATGCGGCCTCGGCGGCCTCGGTCGCGGCCTTCAAGGCTTGTTCGGCCTTGCTCTTGGCGGTGATGTCGGAATAGGTGCCCACCATGCGCAACGGCGCGCCCGCCGCATCGCGCTGAACGATCAGGCCGCGCGCCAGCACCCAGATCACGCTGCCGTCCTTGCAAATGGCCCGGTGTTCATTCGCGTAGCTGCTCGTGTGCCCGTCTAGATGGGCGGTCACGGCGGCCCAGGTGGCGGGCAGATCCTGCGGGTGAACCCAGTTGGACCAGCTGCTCAGATCGTCGGCAATTTCGCTGGGCTCGAAGCCGAGCATCTGCTTCATCCGATCCGAATACTGCACATGGCTGGTCTTGACGTCCCAGTCCCAGACGCCGTCGCCGCTGCCCTCCAGCGCAAAGGCGATGCGCTCCTGGCTGACGCGCAAATCATTGGCCGCCTGCTTGCTGGCGGTGATATCGATGCGGATCGAGATGTACTTCGAGATCATGCCCTGCGCATCGACGAAGGGTGCGATAAAGGTGTCGACCCAGTACAGGCGCCCTCCCTTGGCGCGGTTGCAAATTTCGCCCCGCCAGGGTCGGCCATTGGCGATTTCATGCCACATCTGGTCCCAGAACTCGCCGTCTTGAACGCCCGACTTGACGATGCGATGGTTCTGCCCGATCAACTCCTCACGGCTATAGCCGCTGATGGCGCAAAAGGCCGGATTGGCATCGGTGATGATGCCGGCCCGGTCGGCCGTGGAGATGATGGCATGCATGTCCAGCGCGGCCAAGAGCGCGGAGTTTTCGCTATGCGCCTGCTTGAGCTTGGCCTGCAGCGCGTCATAGGCTACGGCCAACCCGTTCATCTCTGCATAGGCCTGGCGACCATTGCCAATCGCTGGCGTACCGGCCTCGGCCGCCGCAATCTTGCGGGTCATCGCCGCGATCGGCGCGGTGACCCAGCGCGACACCCACCAGGCGGCCAACAGCGCGAAGGCCAGCAGACCCAGGGCCAGGGCCAGCGCCCGGGCGCGCATCTGCTTGATCGGCGCAAACGCCTCGGCCTGATCCATATGCGCCATCACGCAGCCGGCGCCGATTTCGGGCATGAAGCGAAAGCCGTGAATGACCGGCGTGGCGCGGTAGTCCAGCTCCAGCATCTCGCCGTTTTCGAGGCTCAGGCAGCGCTGCATCGGCAGGACCGAAATCGGCTCGTCGGCATGGCCTTGCTGGGCCTGATAGCGGGAGCTGGTGATCAAGAATCCTTTCTCGTCGGCCAGAAAGGTTTCGCCCGTGTTGCCGAGCTCGGGGTGCTGAACAAAGATCGACTGAACCAGGCTGAGCGGGTAATGCACGACCAGTCGCAGCCGAGCGGCGGGCTCGCTGGCCAGGACATAGAAACTGGGGCTGCCGCCCGGCACGCGCGGAGTGAAACGTGCCAGTTGATCGGCTTTGAAGGCAGCGCCGCGCGCCTCATCGGCCAAGACATCGGCCTGCCTCATGTCACCCTCGGCCCACAACACGCCGTCGGCCACCAGCAGACTGGCACCCAGCGCCTGCTCATTGGCCACGAAAGCGCGCAAGCCCTCGCGGAAGCAGTCGCGGCCCTCATCGGCGCTGCCGCATTGGCGGATCAAGTCCCGCAGCGTGTTGTTGGCGCGACTGGTCGCGCGCGCCAGCACACTGAGCATTTGCGTGCGCCGCTCGCTCGCCACCTTGCCGACCGAGTGGATGGCATTGGCGCGGGTCAGCTCATACAGCTGCGAATAGTTCAGCCAGGCGAGTGCCAACAGGGGGACACCGACCAGGCCGAACACCAGCAGCGCCAGCACGCGGCGCAGCTGCCAAGTCG
Source organism: Roseateles oligotrophus (assembly GCF_025717515.1). Classification (GTDB taxonomy): domain Bacteria; phylum Pseudomonadota; class Gammaproteobacteria; order Burkholderiales; family Burkholderiaceae_C; genus Paucibacter_A; species Paucibacter_A oligotrophus. Next base: position 163,998 of record NZ_JAJIRN010000003.1, on the reverse strand, counting down.
AAGGATGGGGGGCGTATCCAAACATCGCTGTGTTCACTCAGGAGGCGCGAGACCGCCATCCTAAGGCGCCGGAGCCCCGGCTGTCGGCCGAAAAGCCCTGGTTTTTCCTGGGCAACATTCGCTTAGGGATGCTCTGCATGACAAGGCGCAAATGGATGCCATGCGGACGGTGATGGGCTGCAGCCATTGCGGATGAGCTCAGCGGCTCAGGGCCGCAAGAAAGCAGCCCTTGTTAACCCGACTTTTGGGTCATCGTCAACGACCGGGCTCAAAAATAAATTTAACAAAAACCGCCATCGGGCTTGCGCCGCTTCTGCTCATCCGGCCTAAGCGTGGGATCATCGCTCGGCCGAAATTTTTAGTCTCGGTTCTCAGCCCCATGGCAAAGGAGCGCAATGTCTTTAGACCATCGATCTGGATTGACCAAGGTGATATGGCTGGTCAACCTGGTATTTGCGCTGGTACTGGGCGCGATGTTGTGGATCAGTCACCAGCAGCAACTGCAGCATGCACGCGAGCGCACGGAGAATACCTCGCTGACCCTGGAACGCGGCCTCTCCGGCATGCTCAACCAGATCGATCTGCTGCTATTGCTCACCCAGGATGCGCTCGAAAACGGCATGGTGGGCGGTCAGCTTGATACCCAAATGGTCAGGCGGGTGATCAACCGGGCAGCGCCGCAGATCGCCGGCACGGTGGCGGTGTTCTTCTCCGATGCTCAGGGGCAGGTTGCCGGCAACAGCGGTTTTCCGCTGCAGCATGCCCCGCTGTCGATTCAGGACCGGGACTACTTTCGGCAATTGCGCGAGAACCCCGCTCGCGGTGTCGTCAGCTCCAAACCGCTGATCGGGCGCAGCAGCGGCAAATGGGCCATCTTGTTTTCGCGCGCTTATCGAAACCCGGGCGGAAACTTTGCCGGCGTGATCCTTGTCAGCGTCGATCTTGAACGCTTCTCCGGCATGTTCGCGGCACTCAAACTGGGCGAGCGCTCGCGCATTGCGATGATCGACCAGGACTTTGCCCGGATTGCCGCATACCCCGTCCCCAGTGACACCAGCTTGCTCGGCAAACGCATGCAGCAGGAGGCGGTGATTCAGCAGCTGCAGACCGGCATCGAATCGCTGACCACAACCATCACCACCATGATCGACGGGGTCGAGCGGATTTACGCGTTTCGCAAACTCGAATCAAGGCCGTACTGGATCATGTCCGCGCTGAGCGTCCAGGATGAGCTGCAAGCCTGGCGGCATCAACTCGCTTTCAGCCTGGTTTTCATGCTGGCCTTCAGCGCCTTCAGCGCCTGCGCCGCCCTGCTCTTGCAGCGCGGTTGGCGCCGCCAGGAAGAATCGCAGGTGATGCTGGCCAGCACCATCGAGGCCAGCGACAACGGCATCATGGTGACCGATGCGGGGCGCAAGCTCATTCATTGCAACCGCAACTTTCTGGCCATGTGGCGCTTGCCGGCTGCGCATGGCGATGAGATGGCCGTGCTGATGCAAATGCGCGCTCAATTGCGCGACAGCGAGGCGTTTCTGGCGGGGGTGGAGGCGCTGCATGCGGCGCGGCTGAGTGAGGAGGTCGCCACCCTGTATTTGCAAGACGGTCGCATCTTCGAACGCAGCTCAATGCCCATGCTGGTCGCCGACCAGCCGGCCGGGCGAGTCTGGAGTTTTCGCGACATCACCGAACGCAAACGGGCGGAAGAGCAATTGCTTGCAAGCGCGGCCATGCTGCGCGAGTCCGAGCATCGATTCAGGGATTTGGTCAATTCCAGCGATGGCATCGTCTGGGAGGCAGATGCCCAAACGTTTCAATTCACCTTCATCAGCGACAAGGCGGAGCGCCTGTTGGGCTTTCCGGTCGGCGACTGGTTGGTGCCGGGCTTCTGGGTCAGCCATCTGCACCCGGACGACCAGTCTTGGGCGCCGGCCTATTGCGCCAGTTGCACGGGGCGCCTGCAAGCGCATGATTTTGAATATCGCTTCATCGCCCAGGATGGCCGCACCGTCTGGCTGCATGACATCGTGGCCGTGGTGGAGGAGCAAGGCGCGCCGCGCTGGTTGCGCGGCCTGATGATAGACATCACCGCGCATAAGCAGGCCGAGCAAGACCTGCAGGGCCTGCTGAAAGAAAAGACCGCGCTGCTGCTTGAGGTTCATCACCGCGTCAAGAACAATCTGCAGGTGATCTCCAGCCTGCTGCGCCTGGAAAGCTCGCGCAGCAAGGAGGCGCCCACCAAGGCCGTGCTGCAAGACATGCAGAGCCGCGTGCGCTCGATGGCGCTCTTGCACGAAACCATCTACCGTCAAGGCAATTTCGCCGCCATCGACCTGGGCGGCTACATCGGGCAGATCGCGCGGGAGTCCTTGAAGTCACTTCAGCTCAAACCCGGCGCGGTGCAGCTGCGCCTGGACATGAGCCAGGTGCAAGTCGGCCTCGACCAAGCCGCACCCGCAGGCATGCTGATCAGCGAGTTGGTGTCGAACAGCCTCAAACATGGCTTCCCCGATGGTCACAGCGGCGAAATCTGCATCACGCTCCAGCCCCTGCCCGAGCCCGGCCATTGGTGTATGCAGGTGACAGACAGCGGCATCGGTTTACCGGTCGACTTCGAGTTGCGGCGCCAAGGTTCAATGGGCCTTCAGTTGGCCGTTGACCTGGCCAATCAGATGGGCGGCACGCTGCACATTGGGGCCGGGCCGCAGGTGATGATGACGGTCAATTTCAAGGCCCAAGTGCCGGCGCCTATCGAAATCACTCTCGGGGGCGAGAGGCTTTGAACAAGACGCTTCAGTCGGCCAGGCCGCCCACCAGATGGTCGATCCAGGCCCGCAGCTTGGGCGCCATAAAGCGGTTCGGCGGGTAAAGCAGCCAGGCCATGCCGGCGTAGTCGGTGGCATGTTCCCAATCGCTCAGCACCGGCACCAGTTCACCGGACTCAAGCGCCGCGCGGGCGACGAACTCGGGCAGGCTGGCAATGCCGAGATGCTGAATGGCGCCCTCCAGGCGCAGCTCGCTGTGGTTGGCCACATAACGCCCCGTCACCTTGACCGTGACGGCTTCACCGGCACGCTTGAAGCGCCAATGGCGGTCGCGCTCGTCCTCGCCCAGATAGAGGCAGCTGTGCGCCGCCAGCTCGCGCGGCTGGCTCGGCATGCCGCGCTGGCTCAGGTATTGCGGGCTGGCGCAGAGCATGTGGCGCAGGCGCAGCAAGGGCCGCCCGGCCAAGCCCGGCGGCGGCGAATCGCCCACGCAGATCGCCAGATCGATCGCCTCACGGTACAGGTCGACGGTTCGATCGGTGACGACCAATTGCACATCGACCTGCGGGTAACGCGCCAGAAAACCGGCCACCAGCGGGTGGATCAACTGGCGTGCAATCGCCTTCGGGCAGCTGACGCGAATCAGGCCACTGGGCTGCGCCGCGCTGTTGGTATCGCTCAGCGCGATGACCTCGCGCGCCGCCGCCAGCATTGCCTGACAGCTTGAATAGGCGGCCTGGCCCGCCTCGGTCGGGCGCAGCCTGCGCGTGCTGCGCTCCAGCAGGCGCACCCGCAGCAAGGCCTCCAGCCGCGCCACTTGGCGGCTCACCGCCGAGGGGCTGAGCCCCATTTGGCGCGCCGCGGCCGAGAAGCTGCCGGCCTCGACCACGCAGGCAAACATCGCCATGTCTGGCAGGCTGTCCAGCTTGTTATTGATGCTCATGGCGCACAACTGCTATTCCGATTCGCTGGATTATCACCAAAGGCGCAAAAGCAAATAATTCGGCCTCGCTTTGAATTTCCGATAAAAACCATGTCCACCCTGAGCCTGCCCCGCCCGAAATCGCATTTGTTGCACCTGTCCGATCTGATGCTTTTGGGGGTCGCGATGGTCTGGGGCAGCAGCTACGGCGTGGCCAAGGGCGCGCTAGCTTTCTACCCGGTGCTGGGCTTCTTGGCGCTGCGCTTCTTGATCACCTTCGCCCTATTGCTGCCGGCGCTGCTGCGGGCCGATGCCGCGCAGCGCCGCGATGCACTGCTCAGCGGCCTGCCGCTGGGGGCGCTGATGCTGTCGATCTTCTTGTGCGAGACCTTTGGCCTGGCGCTGACACAGGCCAGCAACGCGGCCTTTTTGATCAGCTTGTGCGTGGTGTTCACGCCCTTTGTCGAATGGGGCTTGCTCGGGCGGCGGCCGGCGCCGGCAATGCTGGGCTTCGCGGCCGTTTCGCTGTTCGGTGCGGCCTTGTTGAGCGGCGCCACCAACGGCGGCTTGCTGGGCCATATCGGGCTGGGTGACGGCTTGATGCTGGCCGCCGCGCTGCTGCGCGCCGTCACCGTTTGCATGACGAACAAGCTGACCCGCGACCGACACGCCCCGGCCTTGGCCTTGACGGCGGTGCAGTCCGGCGTGATAGGCCTGGGCAGCCTGAGCCTGGCCCTGCTCTCGCCGGCCGGCCTGCCGGCGCTGCCCGGCGATGCCGGCTTCTGGCTGGCCAGTGTCTACCTGGTGCTGGGCTGCACCGTGTTCGCCTTTTTTGCGCAGAACTGGGCGCTCAAGCACAGCTCGCCCAGCCGCGTCGCGCTACTGACCGGCAGCGAGCCGGCCTTTGGCGCGCTGTTCGCGGTGCTGTGGCTGGGTGAATCGCTGAGCCCGCTGGCTTGGGCCGGCGGCAGCTTGATCGTGCTGGCGGCGCTCTGGAGCGGCACAAGGCGCAGCTGAGCTAAGCTGCTACTTAAGCAGCCCATCAAACCCACCATGCCCAAGTCGCTTGAACCGTCAAAAGCCACCGAAATCAAATTTCGCGCCGGCATCACGTTGGAGCAAGGCTTTGTGACAATCGCCCGCAACTGCCTGAAGCAAATGCGTGCCAATGAGGCCGGCTTGCGGGGCAGCGTTGACCCCGAGTTCGTGCACCAGATGCGCGTCGGCCTGCGGCGCTTGCGCTCGGGCTTGAGTCTATTCAAACCATGGATTGCGCTGCCGCCCGGTTTGGCCGATGAGATCGAATGGCTGTCGCAGTCGCTGGGCAAGGCGCGCGATGCCGAAGTGCTGGCCGCAACGACCTTGCCTGCCTTGATAGCGGCCTGCCCCGACGAAAGCTTGAATGCCCTGCAAAAAGCCGCATTGACCCTGGCGCGACGGCGCCGCCGCGCGGCCGTGCTGGCGCTGAACTCCGCGCGCTACCGGACCCTGATGGGGCGCTTGGAACAATGGCTCAAGGCCGCAGCTTGGCGTGCTGATTGCCCTTGCCAGGAAGAGCTCGATGCGGAACTGGCGCCGGCGGCTGCGTCCATGCTGCGGCGGCGCAAGAAGAAGATGCAGGCCTGCGCAATGGCCTTGCAAGAACAAGCCGGAGGGGACGCTCGGCACAGGCTGCGCATCGCCGTCAAAAAGCTGCGTTATGCGACCGAGTTTTTCCGCTCCATCGAAGCAAAGAAGGCCATCGCCAGGCTCGCCAGGCTGAGCGACTTGCAAGAATTGCTGGGCCAACTCAATGACGCCGAAGTCGCCCGGACCTTGCTGCTGGACTTGGGCCAAGCGCAAGCGAGCTTGCTCGCGCCGGCCGCCTTTGCGCGCGGCGTTTTGTGGGCGCAGTCACAGCAGCAGATCGCCCATCTGGGTCCGCTGCTGCGTGGGCCCGTCCCCGATCAAGAACGGCCCGCTCTGCGAGCTCATTAAGCCTGGCGGCGACGCGCACGCAGGCCGAGCAGGCCCAGACCCAAGGCCATCAAGCCATAAGTCGCCGGCTCGGGCACCGGTGCCATGGCCGACAACACGATCAGCTGCGATTTGACGCCCAGCGCGGCGCCGCCGGTCTGGTCTTGCTCGGCGACCAAATAGATATTGCCCAATTCGTCGATGGTCACGCCTTCGATGCCGTTGTTCGGCAGCACATTGCCGAGATCAAAGCTGCTCAAGACCTGACCCTGGCGGTTCACTTCGACCAGCTTGCGCGAGCCCAGGCTCAGCACCAGCAGATTGTCGGCCGCAGCGCTGCCAAGCAAGGCGTCCACCGAAGACAGAGTTTGCACATCCGACAAGGTGCCCAGGCCCATCAAGGTCGGGTCGAACAGGCTGCTCATCGAGGCCACGCCGCCGCCCGGTGGGGTGGACCCATCGCCCGAGGTCGAAGGCGGGTTGCCGGTGGCCGCCGCGAAAGTCAGCGAACCGGCCAGGATGTTCTGCGGCGTCTGCTGTTTGATGGTGACAAAGCTGCCGCCATTGCGAGCGTCATAACTGATACCTTCGATGCCATTGTTGCCGACCACATCATTGGCGATGGAGACAAAGCTGTTCTTCAGCAGGGCGCTGCCGCCGTTCGCGAAGCTGAACTTGTACACATCCTGCAGGCGCTCTTCGCTGACCACCAGCACGCCGCCGCCCAAATAGGCCAGGCCTTCGGTGTCATGCTTTTTGCTGCCGCTGCCGGTCCAGTCGAAGCTCATCTTGCCCAGGGTCTGGCCGGTGCGGGAGATCTCGACCACGCCGGTGCCTTCATCGCCGACGAAGAACAGCGTGCCGCGATCGCGCGCATAGGTGACGGCCGAAGCCTCCAGGCCCGAAATCTGGCCTGCACCGGCGCCGGCGCCGGCCAGGATGTCCAAGGCATAGCCGGCGCTGACCTGATAGTTGGCCAAGTTGATGGAATTGCCGGCCTGGGCAAAGCCGCTGCTGGCCTGGAGCGCCACGAGGGCGAGGATCAAATGTTTGAGTTTCATGCTGTGCAAGATGGGAGAAAACGGCTGGAAGCGCCGAGGCGGGGCCAGTGTGGCCGCGACCTGTGACAGTTTTATGGGGGCTGTCATCAAAGCAAACATAGACCTGCCCTAGACACCCCGGATGAGGGGGGTGAGGGGTGAATATTGGAAGTTGCTGGCGGATACCCGCAGCCGGCGCGCACTTGCTGCAGTGCACAATACGGTCATTGCAGCTCAGCCAGGGATAAGCGAATGCGCCGCGTTGTTTTCAATCAAAAAGGTGGTGTCGGCAAGTCCACCATCACCAGCAACCTCGCGGCGATTGCCGCTCAACAGGGCCGGCGCACGCTGCTGGTCGATCTGGATAGGCAGGGCAACTCCAGCCGCTATCTGCTCGGCGAGGCGGCCGATGAGGCCACGCCGGGTGCGGCCGAATTCTTCGAGACCACGCTGAAGTTCAGCGTTCGCGCGCCCAAAACCAGCGACTTCATCATCGAAACGCCGTGGGAAAACCTGCATCTGATGCCGGCCAGCCCCTTGCTGGACGAGTTGCACAGCAAGCTCGAGAGCCGCTACAAGATCTACAAGCTGCGCGAGGCCTTGACCGACTTGAGCGAGGACTACGACGAGATCTGGATCGACACGCCGCCCTCGCTGAACTTCTACACCCGCTCGGCGCTGATCGCGGCCGAGACCTGCCTGATCCCGTTTGACTGTGACGAGTTCGCGCGCCGTGCGCTTTATGAATTGCTGGAAAACGTCAAGGAAATCCAGGCCGATCACAACGCCGATCTGGAGGTCGAGGGCATCATCGTCAACCAATTCCAGGCCCGCGCCGCGCTGCCGCAGCGCACGGTGCAGGCCTTGATAGACGAAGGCCTGCCGGTGCTAACGCCATACCTCAGCGCCAGCGTGAAGGTCAAGGAGTCGCATGAATTGGCGCGGCCGATGATTCACCTGGACCCGCGCCACAAGCTCACGCAGGAATTCGTCGCGCTGTACGAGGGGCTAAGGCAAAGCTAGATTTGGCGCCACCCGGTTGCGGCCCAGATGCTTGGCTTCAAAGAGCTTGGCATCGGCCGCGTTGATCAAGTCCTCCAGGCACAAGGCCTCGCCGCGCTCGGCCACACCGATGCTGGCCGTCAACTCGGGCGCCACATTGTTGAGCGCCGGCCGGCTTTGCGCGATCGCCACCCGCAGGCGTTCGGCCAGCATGCAGGCTTGGCCAAGGTCGGTCTCCGGCATCAGCAGCACCAGTTCCTCGCCGCCCCAGCGCGCCAAGATATCGCCGGCGCGGCAGCCCTGTTCGAGCAAACGCGCCACTTTGATCAAGGCCCGGTCGCCTGCGGCATGACCAAGTTGGTCATTGATCTGCTTGAAATGGTCGAGGTCCAACATGATCAAACTGAGCGGCCGCCCATTGCGCAGCGCGGTGCTCCAGGGCGCAGCCGCTTGCTCCAGAAAGGCGCGCCGGTTGCGCAACTGGGTCAAGGGGTCCAAACGTGCGATCTGCTCGGCTCGCAGTGCAGCGTCTTGCTGTTGTCGCACCCAATGGGCCAGCGCCAAGGCCAGCAGGCTGGCCTCCAGGATGAAGCCGATCTCCAGCGCATGGAAGGTCCACGGGAGAAAGGGCAGAAAGCCCCAGACCGACAAGGCCGTGACCAAGGTACCCAGCATGCCGCAGAGTGCGGCAATCAAGAAGTAAAAGCCGGCCCGCCGGCCGCGCCGCAAGGTCAGCAAGCCCAGGCCCACCATGGCGACCGCGAACAAGGCCACAAAGCTGAAAGCCAGCAAGGCCGCAGCGTGGTGAAAATCGCTCAGCACCGCCACCAGCATAGCGAGCGCAGCCGCAGCGCAAGACCAAGCCACGCCTCGCAAGACCCGTGAAGCATGCTCCGCCAGCGCCAGAAAACGCGAAGCAAAGAGCAGGCCGCTGCAGCCGAACAGCAGCATCAAAACCAGAATTACATAACGCTGGAAATACACGTCCCCAGGCCAAAACCAGGCATAGCCATGACCGGTGTAAGCCAGATTCATCGCAATCAGCGTGGCCAGGTAAAGCGCGTAGTAGAGGTAGCTGCGCTGGCGAAGCCCGGCGAACAGCAGCAGGTTGTAGCTGCACAGCGCGAGCAGGAAACCGTAGACAAAACCGTAAAAATAGCTGATCTCCCGCTCACGCTGCGCGAACTGCGCGACGGTCAGCAAGTCCAGCGGCAAGACCATCGGGTCGACCGAGGCGACACGCAAATACACCTCGCTGACGCCGGCCGCCAAGCTGATGGGGAACACGAAACCGATGGCCGGGGTCAGGCCCGGCGCTTTGGGCTGCTCATCGCCGCTCTGCAGGTGGCTGACCAGCCGGCCTTCGTGCAATAGATAGAGCTCGATGCTGTCCAGCCAGGTGCTGCCGGCCAGCAAGCGCATCGCCATCAGCGGCTCGCCCGGATTGTTGAGCGCCAGACGCACCCATAGCGGGCGGGCGCCGATACCAAGATTGAGTATTTGCTGCTGACCGGCGCTGAATTTGCCCGCCCGGTGCAGCGCCTGCGCCTGCGTCAAGTCCAGCGGCGCTGCGGACGTTTCAACAAATATTTCCGCCTGCAGCCCCAGCGGACCGACGGGCAACTCGGTCAAACGCAGCGGCTCGGCGGCATTTGACCCGGCAATGGACAACAAGAGCAGCGCCAGCATCAATACCCGCGACCACCCCGCCACGGTGGCTGCCAACAAAGACAGCCCCCAGCGCCGAGCGGTCACAGCAATGCAGAGGGTCGAACTCACCCGCCAAGTCTAAGCCGCCAAGCCACCTGCGCAAGCAAGAACAGTTGGCAATACAGCCGGCAATTCGACGCTCGATCGCCGCAGATTCGCCAGATGATGGACGCCGCTCAAGTTCTCAAATACAGCGCCGATAGCTGGGAACTGCGCGCCGCTTTGCCCAACACTCGGAAGAATACTTGTCATGGAGTTCCGCATGAAGCTGAATTTGGCCCAACGCATCCTGCTGTCCAACCTCCTGCTTCTGGCCATATTCTTGGCCATCCTCTCCGCCATCATGGTGATGATGGGGCGCATGGACACCATCAATGACGACATCACCGACAACAATATCCCGCAGCTGACCGCGCTGTCGGCGCTGAATGATTCGGTCAACGGGCGCGGCATCTCCATCCGCAATCTGGCCCTCTTGCCCGCCGCCAAACATGAGGCCGAAATCGCCACCCTGAGCAAGCTGCGCGAGCAAGGCAATGAAGCGATCAAAAACATCGGCGAGCAATTCGTAGTCGGCGATGCCACGGCAGAAGAAATCTCCGCAGCCAAGGACATCATCGCCAAGAACCTGACCTCGCGCACCGTGGTGGACGAACTTCTGACGCTGATCCGGGCCGGCAAAAAAGACGAATACATCGAGTTGCTCTATGGCCGCTACGACGGACTGGAGGACGAGATTCTCGAAAAGCTGGACAAATTGAGTACCCAAATGGAGGCTGCGGCCAAAAAGGACGGCCTGACCGCCGCTGCGGCCTATGACAGCGCGCGCGCGACCGCCATCGCCGGCATCTTGCTGGCAGGATTTGCGGCGCTCTTGGTGGGCTTCATGCTGCGCCGCTATGTGCTGCATCGTTTGGGTGCCGACCCCGCCGACCTGGCCGAAGTGGCTCAACGGATTGCTGACGGCGACCTGCGCGCCTTGAACCACAGCGGCGTCACCTTCAATGGCAGCGTGATCCAGGCAATGGCCACCATGCAGCAGTCGCTGGCGGCATTGGTCAAGGCGGTCGGCGACAACGTCAACTCGGTGGCCACTGCCAGCGACGAAATTGCCCATGCCAGCCATGACCTGAGTACGCGAACCGAGCAGCAGGCAGCCAATCTGGAGCAGGTCGCGGCCACCGCGCAGGAGCTCAATGGCAGCGTGCAGCGTACCTCGGCCTCGGCACAAGAGGCGCATCAACTTTCCACCGCCACCAGCCAGGCGGCCGACGCCGGCGGCACGGCGGTGGGCCGGGTGGTCAGCACGATGGAGCAGATTCAGGCTTCGTCACGCCAGATCGGCGAGATCAGTTCGGTGATCGATGGCATCGCCTTTCAGACCAATATCCTGGCGCTGAACGCCGCCGTCGAGGCCGCCCGTGCCGGTGAGCAAGGGCGCGGCTTTGCCGTGGTGGCCAGTGAGGTGCGCAGCCTGGCACAGCGCAGCGCCGAGGCCTCCAAGCAAATCGGCGCGCTGATCGCCCGCTCGACCGAAACCGTCAATGATGGCGCCGGCTTGGTCGAGAAAGCCCGCCACACCATGGACGAGCTGCGCGAATCGGTGCAAAAGGTCCAGACCATGATCAGTGAGATTTCAAGTGCCACGCAAGACCAGGCGACCAGTTTGGGGGAGGTTTCACAGGCGATTCGCCAGCTCGACGAAATGACCCAGCAAAACGCAGCGATGGTGGAGGAAACCACCGCCTCCTCCGATAACCTGCGCCGCATGGGTGGCGAACTGAAACAACATATCGATCGCTTCCAGGTCTGACTTGGCTCCGTTCGACCCTCGAAAGGCATTCATGAAGCTGAATCAGCGACTGGCGCCAAGCCGCAGCATGACGATGATGGCCGGCTTGGCTTTGACCCTGGCTGCCGCCATTCCTGCTCAAGCCGGACGCCCTTTGTCCAGCGATGACGCCGGCACCGCCGACCCCGGCAGCTGCCAGCTTGAGGGCTGGGGCGAGAAGGCCGGCAGCAACCGAGCCTTGGTATTGGCACCCGCCTGCGGCATCGCCGAGGGCTGGGAAATCGACCTCGACTACAGCCACCCTCACCCGCGCGATGAGATACGCGGCGAGGCCGGCTTCGCCATCAAATGGGTGCCCAAAAGCTGGGGGCTGCTGACCGCGGCCGGGCAAATCAACTTTGGCCTCAAGGTGGGCGCGGGCTACGAACATCCGAGCAATGCGGGCTGGCGCCGCACCGGCCAGGGTTTGCTGGGCCTGGCGACATTGGTGGTCAACGAAGACTTTGCCTTGCATGCCAATCTGGGACCGCAGCAAGACCGCGCCAGCGGCCAGACCGCCACCGCGCTGAACCTGGCGCTGGTCTGGGTGCCCAGTCCAATGGGGCTGCTGTTTGCCGAGCTCCTGAGCAATGACCGTCGCAGCCTTTTTGGCGGCACCCAACGTACCGTCGGCGGGCTGTGGTGGCTGACGCCGGAGAAGTTTGGTCTGAGCATGACGGTCGGCCAGCAAGCCGGCCGTAGCGAGACGCTGTGGACCTTGGGCTTTGGCTGGTATGGGCTGAATGCCTGGACAACATCGCCATGATTTCCGTGACTTATTCCTCAAACTAGGGCCGACCCGCCCCCTTGGCCAGGGGTGGCGCGGTATGGCCGCCGGCCTTAAGCTGTGCGGCACAGATTCGGGCCATTGAACGGCCCTTACAACACAAAAGGTTGACCACCATGACGCACATATTCAATTCCATCGCCCTGATCGGCCTGAGCCTGATCGCCGTGGGTGCGCAAGCCGCCAGCCCCGTCGCCAACGAGTCGGCCGCCGGCCAAGCCTTGCGCGGTGAATGCGCGAGCAAGTACAGCGCCAACTATGCGCAAGCCGACCAGGCGCAAGCAGCCGGTGCGGCTGAGTACACCTTTGTGTATCACAAGGGTCAGTACAAGGGCGAGCATGTCGCCGGCCAGAGCCTGGACTGCACCGAGCAGCAGTACGCGCATTACCTGACGACGGTGGATCTGGACCGCGTGATGAACGCCTACCCAACCGCCGCCGGCCGCCCCAGCGTCAAGGCGCCACGCCTGCCACGCGCACCAAGCGCCGGCAAGTAAGCGTTCCGCAGAGCGGGCCGTTAAAGCGGCCCGTCCACGCGCATCGAGTAGTCGACCGCCCGCACATCCTTGGTCAGCCGGCCGATCGAAATACGGTCGACTCCGGTGGCGGCGATCCAGCGCAGCTGATCCAGCGCCACGCCGCCCGAGACTTCCAGCAGCGCCCGGCCGGCCGTCAGGGCCACGGCCTCACGCATCATCGCTTCGGTGAATTCGTCCAGCAGCACACTGACCGCACCCGCCTCCAAGGCCTCTTGAAGTTCGGCCATTGACTCGACTTCAACCTGGATGCTGACGCCTGCGTGCAAGGCTTGCGCCGCTTTCAAGGCCGCGCTGACGCCGCCGGCCGCTGCGATATGGTTCTCCTTGATCAGGATGCCGTCATACAGCGCCAGCCGCTGATTGGCACCGCCGCCCACCCGCACCGCGTATTTCTGCGCCAAGCGCAGGCCCGGCAATGTCTTGCGCGTGTCCAGCACCAGGCAGCCACGCGGATTGCTGCTGGCGCCTGCAATCGCCGTCACATGCGCATGGGTCAGCGTCGCGGTGGCCGACAGCAGTTGCAGGAAGTTCAGCGCCGGCCGCTCGGCCGACAAGAGCAGCCGGCCATCGGCCTCGATACGGCAGACCACCGTGTCGGCCGCCATCAAGGCGCCTTCGGCATACAGCCACTCGATCCGGCTGCTGGCGTCAAGCGCGGCAAACACGCCCTCGAACCAGTCGCGCCCGCACAGCACCGCGTCTTCGCGTACCCGCACATGGGCCTTGACGCGGCGGCCCGCCGGCACCAGTTGCGCGGTCCAGTCGCGGATACCGATGTCCTCGAACAAGGCATCGTGGATATTGCGCTGGCGCGCTTCGCTGAGGGTTTCGTTGTGGTCGAACATGGTGGAATATCGGGAACGATTTAATCGCGTGCGGCGATCGTCAAGCTGATGTTGGGCAGGCCGGCAATCTCTCCGGTGATCACATCACCGGGCAAGACCGGGCCGACGCCGTCGGGCGTGCCGGTGTAGATCAAGTCACCCGGATGCAGGTGATAAAGCTGGGACAGATTGGCAACGATCTCGGCCACATTCCAGATCATGTCGGCCAAATCGCCGCGCTGCTTTTCAACCCCGTTGACGGCCAGCGTGATGGCGCCGGCGCCCATGGGCCCGGTCTCGCTGGCGCGCACCAGCTCGGTGATGATGGCCGACTGATCAAAGCCCTTGGCGGTGTCCCAGGGCCGGCCATTCGCCTTGGCCTCGGTCTGCAAGTCGCGCCTGGTCATGTCGAGGCCGGCGGCATAGCCCCAGACCGCCGCACGCGCCACCTCGGGCGTCACCTTGAAGACCGGCGCCCCGAGCGCCACCACCAACTCCATCTCGTAATGATAATTTTTGGTGGCCGGCGGGTAGGCAACGGTGGCGCCCGAAGGCACCAAGGCGCAGGCCGGCTTGCTGAAGTAGAACGGGGGCTCGCGGTCCGGGTCCGAGCCCATCTCGCGGGCATGGGCGGCGTAGTTGCGGCCGACGCAGAAGATGCGCGACACGGCGTAGCGTGCGCTGCTGCCGCGCACGGCCACGCTGGGCTGCTCGGCTGGGGGGAAAATGTAGTCGCTCATGTGTCAAAGCCACCTTGAAAATGAAGGTTCGCGCAGCATACGACTGTTCGCGCCACTTGGGCGCCGGCCTGAAATGGTTTAGGGTAGCGCCCATGCAGAAAATTTTGTCCTCCCGTTTGGGCTTGTCATGCCGACGCTGGCTGCCCTTGTTGGCCGCAGGCGCGCTTGGCCTGGCGGGCTGCGCCAGCCGTGCACCGCTGCTACCTTCCAGCAATAGCAAAGACGGCCCCGAAGCCGTCATCCCGGCCAATCTGCAACAGGTACCCGACGCCTTGCCGCAAATCGAGCCTATCCGCAAAGGTGGGCCGAACAAGCCTTACGAGGTCTTGGGTCAGCGCTACGAGCCGATCACCATCGATGCGCCGCTGAGCGAACGCGGCCTGGCCTCCTGGTACGGCAAAAAGTTCCACGGCCGCTCGACCAGCAGCGGCGAAATTTACAATATGTACGCGATGACGGCGGCCCACCCGACCATGCCGATCCCGAGTTATGCGCGGGTGCGCAACCCGGCCAATGGACGCGAGGTGCTGGTGCGCATCAATGACCGTGGGCCATTCCACTCGAGCCGCATCATCGACCTCAGCTACACCGCTGCGCTGAAGCTGGATATTTTGCGCGGCGTCACGCCGGTCGAGCTGGAGCGCATCACCTACGAAGAAATTCGCAGCGGCGCTTGGCAACGCGGCCGCGGCGAGGAGCTTGGCCCGGTCGATCCACCGGTGTTTGCGGCCGCCCCGCCGGCCGGTTCAGCCGAACCGGAAAGCATCGCCAGCATGACAGCAGCCGCCCCGGTGGTGACGCTGCCGCGCCATGCCGCGCCGGGATTCTGGGTGCAGATGGGCGCCTACAGCAAGCTCGACGGAGCCGAGCAATTCCGCCAAAAACTGCTGCAAGAGCTGGACTGGATGGCGCCGCTGCTGGCGGTCTTCAAAGATGGCGGTCTGCACCGGCTGCAGGCCGGCCCGTACAGCTCACGCGAAGACGCGCGCCAAGCGGCCGAGCGGGTCAAGCTGGCGCTGAATATGAACGCGCTGGTGGTGGAGCGGCGCTAATCCACCGATGCTTAGCGGCCCCCGCCCACGTCCAGGAGCGTGCCCACGCAGTAGCTGGACGCAGCGGACATCAACCAGACAATCGACTGTGCGACCTCGTCGGCGCTGCCCATGCGCCCGATCGGCAGCGTCGCAGCGACCCCAGGCACCAGATCCGCCATGCCGCCCGAGGCGTGGATTTCGGTATCGATGATGCCGGGCCTCACACCATTGACGCGTATGCCTTCGCCGATCAACTCACGCGCTAGGCCCAGGGTCAGACTGTCGATGGCGCCTTTGCTGGCGGCGTAGTCGACATAGATACCGGGCGAACCCAGCTGCGCCACGCGCGAGGAAACATTGACGATCACACCACCCGCGCCACCATGCAGCCGGCTCATGCGCATGACCGCAGCCCGCGCGCACAAAAGACTGCCGATCACATTGACACCAAAAACCCGCTGCCAACGGGTCAGGCTCATTTCATCCAGGCGCGCGGCCGCTGCCACCACGCCGGCGTTATTGACCAAGGCGCTCAAAGGCCCCAACTCTGCATCGACGCGCTCGAACATGGCCAATACCTGCGCCTCGTCCGACACATCGGCCCGCACCGTCAAGGCCCGCACACCGAGGCTGCGGACCTGCTCGGCCACGGCGTCGGCGGCAGCGGCGTCATGCGCGTAATTGATGGCCACGTCATAGCCGGCACGAGCGCAAAGCAAGGCCGTGGCGGCACCGATGCCGCGGCTGCCACCGGTGATCAAAACGATTGGTTTCATGAGCCCATTGTGCAGGACAAGCGCCTGGGCGATCATTAGGGTCAGATCTTGCTTCGATGTTCCCGTGTTTGTATATTTCTTGCGCCCATGCATTCTTTTGACGCCGATACGCTTGCCCTGGTGACCGCCGTCATCAACGGCTTCATGGCCATCGTTTGGCTGCTCATGGTGCGCTCGTTCCGGATTGCGCCGACCGCCGGCGCGCTCCTGAGCGGCGCCTACGCCTTGTTCGTTCCCAGCCTGTTGTGCCTGCAATGCCATAGCTGGTGGCCGGGCAGCCTGGGCTTATGGCCGCAGTCCTACAGCACTCTCGCCGGCTTCGCTTTGATGAGCTTGGGCGTGCGCCGTCTGATGCGCTTGCGTCAGCGCTGGGGCGACGTGGCCTTGATCGCGGGCAGCGCCGGCTTGCTGATGCTGACGGGGGCCTTTGCAAAGAGTGGCACGGGGCCGAGCTTGCTGCCGCTGGTGCTGGGCTCGAGTTTGCTGTCCATTGCCTGCGCGCGCGATGTCTTGAGCGGCGGCCGCGCGCTGCAGCCGGCCTGGTTGACGGCGCTGCTGGCGCTGCCCTTCTTGTTGACCGGCCTGCTATTGCTGCTGCGTGCCGCCAGCCTGCTCTGGTTGCCGGGAGCCGGTGGCTTTTTCATGCAGGGCAGCCTGGATCGCTCGACCCTGGCTTGGCTGTATTTGTTGATGACGCTGCTGATCGCCCTGGGTTTGGTCAGCATCGTGGTGATGCGCTTGGTCGCCCGCATTCACTACATGACTCAGCGCGACCCGCTGACCAACGCGCTGAACCGGCGCGCCATTGCGTCCGAGTTGCGGACGCTGCAGGCACAGGTCGAGCGTGGCCAACGGCATAGCCTGGTCATGATTGACGTTGACCATTTCAAACGCATCAACGACCAATTTGGCCATGCGGCCGGGGACGCGGCGCTGCTGCATCTGGTGGCGGTACTGCAGGCCAATATGCGCGAGCTTGACCGCCTGGGCCGACTCGGCGGCGAGGAGTTCTGCCTGCTGCTGCCGCACACAACGCAGAACGATGCCGGCCTGGTCGCACAGCGCATGTGCGTGGCCTTGCGCCAGCAATCGCTGCAATGGTTGGGCGCACCGATTGCAATGACGGCCAGCTTCGGTGTGGCCGCTTGCCAGCCCCATGACTCGCAGGGCGACACCACCCTGGCAATGGCCGACTGGCTGGTCTACCGGGCCAAATCCGCCGGGCGCGACCGTGTCTGCGTGGCCGATCCCGAAGCGATGCTGGGCCGCATGGTGGCTGCCACATGAACGGCCTCAACAGCGACCCGTTGACCCTGCTGGCGGCCGCCATGCTGGTGTATTTTGTCGGCGGCCTGGCTTGGCTTTTGCTGGCCTTGGTGGCCCGCGTGGCACCGCGTATTTCGCTCGGCCTGGCGCTGGCCAATGGCCTGTTGACCGCCGCCTTGGCAACCCATTCCTTGCGCGGCCAAGCCTCGGCGTGGCTGGCCTTTTGGGGTTCGGATGTGTTGGCCATGGCCACCCTGGCAACCTTGCGCGCCGTCATGCCGGCCTTGAGCGAAGAGTCGGCGAGCGGCAAGGCCACCATCGCTTGGCGAAGCGCGCTGATATTGCTGCTGCCCGCTGCGGCCGCGATCGCTTGGCTGCCCTATGAAGGCGATTTGCGCTGGCATACCCGCATCATCTTCGGAGTCACTCTGGTCCTGACCTTGCTGGCCGCCGGGGATGCGTGGCGGCAGTTGCGCGCTCGCTTGGCGCCTCATTTGGCCGCCCAATTGACGGCGCCGCTGTTCGTGATTGCGCTGTTCTTGCTGCTTCCCTTGATCAATTCTTTCATACGTCCGTCCGCGACCTTTGACCTGTTGGCCGCCAACAAATTCCAGGTCGGCTGGCTTTGGTCGATGCTGGCCTTGGGTCTGCTGATCAATGCAACCATGGCCCTGCTCGTGCTGGCGCGGGTGATTCTGCAGATTCAGCGCCTCACTCGGCGTGACCCGCTGACCGATGTGCTGAACCGGCGTGCGCTCAGCGAGGCGATCGATGATGAGCATGCGCGCTTGCAGCGCGGCAAGCCCTATGCGCTGGTGATGATAGACATGGATCATTTCAAGCAGCTCAACGACAGCATGGGCCATGCGGCCGGCGACGCCGCCCTATTGCAGGCGGTGCAGGTGCTCAGCGTTTGCGTGCGCGATGTTGACCGGCTTGGACGACTCGGCGGCGAAGAATTTTGCGTGCTGCTGCCATTGACCGATCTGGCCGGCGCCGCCTTGGTGGCCGAACGCATGCGCCACAACCTTGAAGCCAGCAGCTTCGCCTGGCAAGGCAAGACCTGGCCCCTAACCGCCAGTTTCGGCGTCGCCGAAGCGCAGGCCGAGGACGTCAGCGCCGACGCGGTCTTGCAGCGCGCCGACAAGGGCATGTACCGCGCCAAGGCGCAAGGGCGCAATCTCGTCCAAGAAGCTTAGGCCAGCGCGACCCGGTTACGCCCCAGATGCTTGGCCCGGTACATCGCACTCTCGGCGCGACCCAGCAACAGGTCGGTCGCATAGGGCGGGGCATTGGCCAGACCTATGCTCAGCGTGACATCCAGGCCCTCGGCCAGCCTTGCCCAGGGATACTGTTCGACCGTCTGGCGCAGGCGTTCGCAGACCTCGAAGGCACGGTCGGCAATGGTATCGGGCAAAACCATCAAAATTTGCTCGGCCTCCAGACGCAGCAATAGATCACTGCCACGCGTGTTGTCGCGCAGCATCTGCGCCAAGACCTGCAACACATGGTTGGCCACCGACTCACCATGGCGGGTCGTGATTTCAGCCAGGCGATCGATGTCCACCAAGGCCAGGGTCAGAGCCGCACCGCGCTGCTCGGCCGAGCGCATCAGCGCCGGCAGACGTAGCTCCAGGCCGCGTCTCGTGCCCAGGCCTGTCAGAGGATCGCGCAGGCCGGCCTCTGCGTCGGCATCGGCTCGCTCGGCGGCCGGCGTGTCACCGCCCAAGGCCCGCTCGGCTTCGATCCGACTCACGACAAAGCGCGCCTGCGCCTTTAACTGCGCGACCGTGCGATGGCGCTCCGCAGCTTGGTACAGCTCCAGATGCGCCAGCGCCTTGGCGTCATCCCCCAAGGCCTTGTGGGCGCGGTAGGCCGCATATTGCAGGCGTTGCCAAACGGCTTGCTGGGCCAGGCCGGCCGCTTCGGCCAGCAAGACATCAAGCTCATGCGCGGCATCTGCGGCCCGCCCACGGCGCAAGTCCAACTCGGCCAAAGAGCAGCGAACGCGCCAGCCCAGAGCGGTAAAGCGATGCGCGTTGACCCGGGCCAAGGTGGCCTTCAAGATCTTTTCGGACTCCTCCAACTCATCCAGATGCAGCAGGACCTCGCCGCAGTTGCCGTCGCTCAGCGCCAGCAAAAAGCCGTCGCCCAGAGTCAAGGCATAGGGGCGAGCCAAGCCGGCATGATGGCGCGCGCGCTGCAGCGCATCGGCCGCCTCACGCTGATGGTCGGCCTGCTTGCCATGGCGCAGCAGATGGAACATGCCCAGCGCCACGGTGGCCAGATTATTGTGCGAGACCATCAACTCGAAATCATTCGCCGCGCCACCCAGGAGCGCCATGGCTTCATTCATCAAGCGCTCGGCCTGCCAGGGGTCGCCCATGCGCTCAAGGCAGGCGCCGACCGCATTCAGCGCGATCGCGATCAAGGCCTTGTTGTCCATTTGGCGAGCGCGCGCCAGGCTCTCATTGACATGGCCCAGCGCCATTTCAAACTCACCCACTTCGGCCGACGCAAAGGCCATCCAGCGCAACAATTCACACAATGCAGCGCTATTGCCTTGTTCGCGCAAGCCCGGCAGCAAGGCCTGCGCGGCCACCAACATGGCGGCCATATCGCCGTGCCTGAACAAGAAAAAGGCCCGCAGAATGCCGGCCTCCAGATGCTCGGCCACATAACCGCGCTGACCGGCGGCGCTCCAGGCCTGCGTGGCCAGGCGCAACCCCAAGTCGAGGTTGACCTGCTTTTGCGCGCGTGCACTCACCAGCCATTCAACGATTTGTTCGCCACTCACCTCACTGGGACGGAGATCCTGCATGCCGCTGCCTTCCTTCGCTCTTGACCAGGGCGCAAGCGTAGCCGATTGGCGTGCAATTGCTGAGCCCGCGAATGAGGGAGGCTGATTCGGCTCAAACTCTGTTTGACTCTTTTGCTGCGCCAGCGCACTGCATCGCGGCTGCGGCTCAGGCGAAAGATCCGCCCGGTCAAGGCCGCCTTGCAGCCTTCCATCGCATCCGGCTTGGGGCTTGGGCTGGCCCTGCCTAAGATTGCGTCCGTCGCGGGCTCCAGAGCCGCGGCCCTGTCTGTATGTCATCAAAAGGTAGTTTCAATGTCACTCATTCATCGTGAATCTCTCGGTCTTTTTCGAGTCACTGCGCTCGCCATCACGGTCGCTGTTGCTGCGGCCTTACCGGCGTACGCCCAGGTCCCTGTGACGGCCGACGCCGACCATGCCCGCCTGCTGGCCAGCAGCGATGCCAAGGCCGCGGCCAATAAGCGCCTGGTCTACGACTTTTGGCGCGAGGTCTTCGAAGGCGGGCATATGGAGTTGGCCGACAAATACCTGGCCGAAAACTATATTCAGCACAACCCCGGCGTGCCCACCGGCCGCGCCGGCTTCGTGAACCTGTTCTCCAAATTCGTCAAGCCCAGCCCGATTGAAGCGCGCGTCAAAGCGCCGCTGGTGAGCATCGTTGCCGAAGGCGACAAGGTGGTGCTGGCCTTTGTGCAGGAGCTGCCCGACCCCAAAGAGCCGGGCAAGAAATACAGCAGCACCTGGTTCGATATGTTCCGCATCGAAAACGGCTTGATCGCCGAGCATTGGGATCCGGCGACCAAGTAGGCAGCGAAGTAAAGGCTTAGCTGCTGGTCGGCATCACAAACTCCGCACCCTTGGCGACGCTGGCGGGCCAGCGCTGCATGATGCTTTTTTGCTTGGTATAGAAGCGCACGCCTTCTTCGCCATAGGCATGCATATCGCCGAACAGGCTCTTCTTCCAACCGCCAAAACCATGCCAGGCCATCGGCACCGGAATCGGCACATTGATGCCGACCATGCCGACCTGCACGCGCCGCACAAACTCGCGCGCGACATTGCCGTCGCTGGTGTAGCAGGCCACACCATTGCCGTATTCATGCTCGTTGACGAGTTGCACGGCGGCGGCAAAGTCGGCCATGCGCACGCAGGCCAGAACCGGGCCGAAGATCTCTTCCTTGTAGATGCGCATCGCCGGCGTGACATGGTCAAACAAGGTACCGCCGGTAAAGAAGCCGTCCTCGTAACCCGTCACCTTGTGGCCACGACCGTCGACCAAGAGCTTGGCCCCTTCTTCCACGCCGATGCCGATATAGCCCTCGATGCGGTCGCGCGCCTCGCGGGTGACGATGGGGCCCATCTCGGCGTCCAGTTCCATGCCGTTTTTGATCTTCAAGGCGCGCGCGCGCTCGGCCAGCTTGGGCACGATCTTGTCCGCCACATCGCCGACCAAGACCGCCACCGAGATCGCCATGCAGCGCTCGCCGGCCGAGCCATAGGCGGCGCCGATCAGCGCGTCGACGGTCTGCTCGATGTCGGCATCCGGCATCACCACCATATGGTTCTTGGCGCCGCCCAGTGCCTGCACGCGCTTGCCCTTAGCGGCACCGGTCGCGTAGATGTATTGCGCGATCGGCGTCGAGCCGACAAAGCTCAGCGCCTTCACATCGGGGTGGTTCAAGAGGCCGTCCACGGCCACCTTGTCGCCCTGCAGCACATTGAAGATGCCGTCCGGCAGACCCGCTTGTTTGAACAACTCGGCGATCAACAGGCTGGGCGAAGGGTCGCGTTCGCTCGGCTTCAGGATGAAGGCATTGCCGGTCACGATGGCCAAGGGCGCCATCCACATCGGCACCATGAAGGGGAAGTTGAACGGCGTGATGCCAGCAACGACACCAAGCGGCTGGCGCAGCGTCCAGTTGTCCATGCCGGTCGAAACCTGCTCGGTGAAATCACCCTTCAACAGCTGCGGCGCACCGCAGGCGAACTCGATGATGTCGATGCCACGCGCCACCTCGCCCAAGGCGTCGGTGAAGACCTTGCCATGCTCGGCGGTCAGCATCGCCGCGAACTCTTCCTTGTGCGCGTTGACCAGTTCCAGAAACTTGAACATCACGCGGGCGCGGCGCAGCGGCGGCGCATCCGCCCAAGCCGGGAAGGCGGCCTGGGCCGCCGCCACCACCGCATTGACATCGTCCTGGCTGGCCAGTTGCACCTGGCGCGCCACCGCACCGGTGGTCGGGTTGTAGACCGCTTGGCTGCGGCCGGAAGTGGCGGCTTGAGCCTTGCCGTTGATGAAATGGGTCAGGTCTTGCTGGCTGGTGTAAGGCGCGGTCATCTGAGGTCTCCTTGGGATGGCTGCAGTCTAGGCAGCATGGCGCCGCTTGCCAATCCTGGTTTGACGATTTGATTGTTCGATAAAATGAACAATGGCAAGAACAAGCACCAGCCCGAATCCCGGCGA
Organism: Roseateles oligotrophus; assembly: GCF_025717515.1. GTDB lineage: Bacteria > Pseudomonadota > Gammaproteobacteria > Burkholderiales > Burkholderiaceae_C > Paucibacter_A > Paucibacter_A oligotrophus. Next base: position 141,527 of record NZ_JAJIRN010000003.1, on the reverse strand, counting down.
TCTGCGCCACGATGTCTTATGGGGTCAGCTGCACGCGCTGACCGTGATCGCGCAACTCGGCAGTTTCACCAAGGCGGCGCAGCGCCTGGGCCTATCGAAAGCGGCGGTCAGCCAGCGCATCAGCGAACTGGAACGCGCCATGGGGCAAAGCCTGGTCGCGCGCACCACCCGCTCGGTACGCTTGAGCGAGGCCGGCCAGCGCTTGGTGGAAGAAACCGAGGCCAGCTTTGCCCACATCACCCGCACGCTGGGCGCGGCCCGCGACGCGGTTGGCCAGCCGCGCGGGCTCTTGCGCGTGACCGCGCCGGTGGCGCTGGGTCGCCAGCATGTGGCGCCTTGCCTGAGCACTTTTTTCAAGCAATACCCGCAGATTCGCATCGAACTGGAGCTCTCGGATCGGCTGGTGCCGCTGGCGCAAGAGGGTTTTGATCTGGCCATCCGCCACTGCACCGCGCCGCCGGACAGCCATGTCGCCGTCAAGCTCTGTGCTTCGCGTGCCTTGCTCGTCGCCAGCCCCGCCTATCTTTTGGCCCAAGGCGAGCCCAAACACCCGGCTGAATTGGCCGAGCATGCCTGCCTGCCCTATCTGCGCCCGGGCCCGGCGGTTTGGCTGTTTGAACAGGCAGGCAACGGGGAGCCGCAGCGCCTGCGCATCCCCGTGCAAGGCCCGCTGCGCGCCAGCAATAGCGAGATCTTGCGCGATGCGGCATTGGACGACTTGGGGCTGGCCCTGCTGCCCGACTTCTCGGCCGCCCCGGCGCTGCGCAGCGGCGCGCTGGTCGAAGTCTTGCCCGACTGGCGGCCGGTCGGCTTCTTTGGTGACGCGATCTACGCCGTTTACCCCTGGAGCAATCAGGCCCCGCGACCACTGGTGCTCTTGATTCAGCATTTGCGCAAATCCTTCGCCACAGGATTCGCGCCCTAAAAAAACGCCCACCAAGCAAAGCCGGGTGGGCGCTGAAAGTCCTCAATAAAGAGGACGTCGTTGGGACTGACACAAGACATTGGTTACATGACTCGCTTGGGAATTAATGTAGGGCTTCGGGTTCGCTTCGAACATCCCCAAAGAGTGGGATACCGAGCCGGGGCCGCAGCAGTCTTCAGCAATTTCTTGTAACCGGCGATTCGGCCGGACAATAGCGCCATGAGTCAAGAAAAGAAACCCCCCCGTCCACCGGCATCGCGCCCGCCCCAATCACGCGCAACTGCAGCGCCCCGCAACAGCGGGGGACGGCCAGCATCGGCCGGGCCGGCTCGCAATGGACCGACTCGTCCGACAGCGCAGCCCAGCGCACCGGCCGCGATACGCCCCTTGAGCGAGACCGAACTGGACCGACTGCAAACCCTGCTGGACGCCGTGCCCGCGCCGCTTGATCCGCTCGATGTCAGCATGCTGGATGGTTACTTGGTCGGCGTCTTGTTGCAACCCAAGGCGGTGCCGGCATTTCAATGGTCGCGTTATGTTCTGGACAGCGACGAAGGCCGCCCCCCCCCGGCCGGCTTTGACAGCCACGCGCTGATGAGTCTGGTCAAGCGCCGCTACCAGGAACTGAACCAAGCCATCACCCAGCGCCAATGGTTTGATCCCTGGGTGTTTGAACTGGAAGACGACGACGCAGACGAAAGCACGGCGCAGTTCGAGAACGAAGCCGAAGACGACGATGAGCTTGACGGCGATGTGGACGGCAATCCTTCGGACGCCTTATTCCCCTGGGTGGCTGGCTTTTCGCTCGCCTGCGAGCATTTCCCCGACTTGATGCGCGAAGACGCCGCCGATCTGCTTGAACCGCTGGCCGCGATCTTCCGTCACATCGATCCTGAAGACCTGGAAGACGCCGACGACCTTTTGGAAGAAATCGAATCGCTGGAGCCGGCCAAGGATCTGGAAGAAGCCGTCGAAAGCTTGGTCAGCGCCTGCTTGATGCTGGCCGACGTGTCGCGGCCGCAGGCCAAGCCGATGGCGCAGAAGCCACCGGCAAGGCGCGGCCCACCGCCAAGAGGGCGCTACTGAGCCGAGGGCAGTGCGCGCGGGTCACGGGTCTGCCGCTTCATCCAGTCGCTCATCTCGCGCAGCACATGGCCCTGCGATTCACGCGCCGAATAGCCATGCGATTCGAACGGTAAGCTCACGTAACGCACATGGCCGCCGGTGCCGGCCAGCGCTTGATAAAGGCGCTGACTCTGGATCGGATAGGTGCCGGGGTTGTCATCTACCTCACCGTGGATCAACAGAATCGGCTCCTTCAGCTTGTCGGCATAGTTGAACGGGGACAGGCGCAGATAGACGTCTTGTGCCTCCCAGAAGCTGCGCCGCTCGCTCTGAAAACCGAAGGGCGTCAAGCTGCGGTTGTAGGCGCCGCTGCGGGCGATGCCGGCCTTGAACAGATCGGTGTGGGCCAACAAATTGGCGGTCATGAAAGCGCCATAGCTATGACCGCCGACCACCATCTGCGAGCGCTCGCTGACGCCCAGGTCCACCGCCTTGTCGATGATGGCCTGGGCATTCGCCGTGATCTGTTCGACAAAGCTGTCATTGACTGTCTTGGGCTCGCCGACCACCGGCATGGTTGCATCCATCAACACCACATAGCCGTCGAGCAAGAGCATCAGCGGGCTGCTGCCGCCGAAGCTGTTGAAGCGACTGCTGGAGCCACTCACTTGGCCGGCTGTGGAGTTGTCGCTGAACTCCAGTGGATAGGCCCAGACAAAGGTCGGGCGGCGCTCGCCCGGCTTGTGATCGGGTGGCAGATAGAGCCAGAAGGACAGCTCGACGCCGTCGGCCCGCTTGAACTTGACGAGCTCGCGCTTAATGCTGCGCAGCTGCGGCGTTGGGTCGGCATGCTGGGTGACGGCCTGCACCTGCGCCAAGCCAATGCCACTGCGCAGGCGCAGATTGGGCGGCTCGGCCGCGCTCTCACGACTGCTCAACAAGCGACCATCGGCAAGCATGCTGATCGGCCGCTCGTAATCAACGGCACTGGACTGGAACAGCCTTTCCGTCCTGCCATCGGCAAGGCTGCGGCGATCGATGAAGGGCCGATCACCGTCTGGGCCGGCACCCTGGCCAATCAAGAACAGCTGCTCACCGCCATCGACCCGCACAACGGTACGACCATTGGCCATGACACGCATCAAGGGCTGGCCGGGGTCGCCGTAGCGATCCCGCATTGAGCGATTCTGCAGGCGCTGCGGCGGAGCCGAGGCATCCAGCGAAAGCAGATCAACCGCCAGCCAACGGCGGTCGCGGTCATATTCGGTCACGAGTGCGCGCTCGGGCGTTTCCGCGAAGCCGAGGCTGGCCAGGCGACCGACCGTGCGGTGCACCTCGCGGGCCGCTCCCAGATAGGGCGGGTCGAGCCGCATCAAGCGATCACGCTGCGGCACCTTGACGTTAGGGTCGCCACCGTCGAGGGCCTCGACCCAGAAGATCGCGGCATCGGCATGAGGCGAAGACCAATATTCGCGCGGGCCGGTGATGACGCCCTCGACAGGCACGCCCTCGCGCAGTTTGATGGCACCCAATTCGCGCTTGATCTTGCCATTCAGATCGCGCAGCTCGACCCGATGGCCAAAGTCGCGCCAGCCAACTTGGTAGCTGAACGGCGCCTGCAGGCGCTCGGTCAAGAGCTGAACGACGCTGCCGCCGACACGCTCCAGGCTGACGAACAGGGCGGGCTCTCCCAGCTCCTGCGAGGCGCCGGTGCCCAGATGGATGCGCCGCAGCACCGAGCTGGCGGCATGCGCGAAGAGCGCCTCGTCCTGGCTGTTCTTCAGCAAGTCCTGGCGCGTCACCTCGGGCGACGCGCGGCCCATGGCCTCTTGGATGGCGGGGCCGGTCGGGGCATCGAAGTGAGGCGCCTTAGCGCGTCGGCTCGGTACCGTCAGGGCGATGATCTCATCGGCGCTCAGCCAGACCAACTCGCCTTCCAGCACCTGGTTGAGCTGCACGCCCTTGAGTTGCCGCAGCTTGCCGCTGGCGACCTCACCGACCCACAACTCGGTCGCCTTGGCCGTGCGGCGATTGAGCAAAAAGCGCTGGCCATCGGGCGACCAGCGTAGCTGATGAAAAGCGCCACCGGTCGGCAGGCTGACCTCACGTTCAAGCGCCCCCGCTTGCGTCAAGTCACGCAGTTTCAGCGATTCGATGGCCGTGATCAGCTGCGGGCCGCTTGCCGCTGCGTCTATCCGCTTGCCGGCCAGGCGCAGAACCGGGCGAGCTAACTCGGCAATACGACGGTGGCGTTGCAGCCCGACGATCGCCAAGCTGCGCTGGTCGGGCGACAGCTGATGCGTGGGCAGGGCCTTGGCATCAAGCACCGCGCGCACCTCGGCCGAAGGCTGCTGGTATTGCTGTGGAATTGAAGGCTCGACGGCGCGGCAAGGCGCCCACAAAAAGGTCGAGGCCAAGGCCAGCAGGGAGAGTTTCTTCATGGGTGCGCGATCTCTTTTTGGCAAAGCAGAGCGCGCAATTTAGCAGTTATCTGAACAACCTCGCCGCGTGCAGGCCCAGGCCCGTCGCGACCGAAGCAAAGCGGTCGCCGCGCGCCAGCACAGCCGTCGGGTAGTCTGCGGCAATGCGCTCGGCCAGCAAGCGCAGGCCGGTGGAGCCGCCGGTGAAGTAGAGCGCGTCGATTTGCTCGGGCTTCAAGCCCGCTTGCGCCACCGCCTCGCGGCCGGCCTGGGCGATGCGCTCGATATCGGGGCCGATGGCGGCCACTGCGGCGGCTTCCGACAGCTCGATCTGCAAGCCGTTCTCGACCACGCCGAGGTCGATGACGGTGTCACCGCCATTGGCGACGGCGATCTTGGCCGCTTCGGCGCGGCCGGCCAACTCATGGCCGAGATGATCTTCGACCACCGTCATCAGCCGTTGGTGATGCTGGATATTGCCGTAAAAGCTGCGCATATTGCGCAGCTCGGCGACGCGGCCGGGGCTGTAGACGGTGTTGATCAAATGCCAGGTCGCGAGGTCGAAATAGACGCCGCTGGGCACTTCACGAGCCGGCGCGCCGGGGCGCTCGGGGCCATAGGAGCGGTAGCCGAATTCGCGCAACACGCTGGCCAGCTCGACATGGCGGTCGAAGTCGGTGCCGGCGATATGCACGCCGTGGTTGGCCAGGATGTCGTCGCGCCGGTCGACGCGCTTCATGCGCTCGGGGCCCACGCGCACGACCGAGAAGTCGGAAGTGCCGCCACCGATGTCGGCCACCAGCACGATTTGCTCGCGCTCGCTGTGCTGCTCGAAGTCGAACGCCGCCGCGATCGGCTCGAACTGGAAGTGCACATCATCGAAGCCGACCGCGTGAGCAGCGGCTTCCAGCGAGGCCTGCGCCTGCGCGTCGCGCTTGGGTTCGCCGTCGACAAAAAATACCGGCCGGCCCAGCACCAGCTTGTTCAGCGGGGCCGGCGCGCCGGCGGCCAGCGCCGAGTTGCGCAGGCGCTTCAGGTAGCCGGACAAGATGTCCGAGTATTTGACCCCGCGGCCGCCGCCGACATCGGTGGTCTGGTCGATCAGGCCGCTGCCGAGGATGCTCTTCATCGAGCGCATCAGCCGCCCGTCGGCCCCTTCAACATAGGCCGCCACGGCGGCGCGTCCAAAAGCACGCGGCGGGCCGTCGGCGTCGTGCTTGCCCTCGACGTAATAGAACACCGCCGTCGGCATGGTCGGCTGTCCGGCCTCCAGTTCCACCAGGCGCATGCCGCCGCTGCCGTCCAGACGCGGGATCGCAATGGCGGAGTTGGAGGTGCCAAAGTCAATGGCGCAGAACGAGGGGCTGGAAAGCGAAGCAGGCATGGGCAGGGACAACGGATGGGGGCCGGATTGTACGGCCCCGGCTCGTTTTCGCTTCGCTACGACCCTGTCAAGCTATCAAAGCACGGAACCGTAGAAACCAAATTCCAGCGGCGGGCGGCGGCCGGCCATCAACTCGGCCATCGCATGGCCGGAGCCGGCGCCATGGGTCCAGCCCAAGGTGCCATGGCCGGCGTTGATCCACAGATTGCCGGCCTTTTTGCTGCGGCCGATGTAGGGGATATTGGTCGGCGTGCTGGGGCGCAGGCCGGTCCAGTAATTGGTTTCGCTCAAGTCCGCGACGCCGGGGAACAGCTCTTCATAGCGTTTGACCAAGGCCTCGCAACGGGTGCGCGAGGTCGGGCGATCAAGGTCGGAGTCAAAGCCGCAGAGTTCGGCGGTGCCGGCGATGCGGATGCTGTCGCCGAGGCGCGAAATGGCGATCTTGCGGGTGTCATCAAGCAGGCTGACGACGCTGGCCTGCTCGGGCTTCTTGAGCTTCATGGTGGCCGAGTAGCCCTTGGCCGGATAGATATTCAAAAACTCACCCAGCGGCCGCAGCAAGGCCGGCGTGTACGAGCCCATCGCGGCGACAAAGGCATCGGCCTTCAACTCGCTCTTCTTGCCGCTGCGGATGGACGCGATTTGCACCGCATCGACTTGCTGGCCGCTGCGGGACAAGGCCAGGATGTCGTGCTCGTACAGAAATTTGGCGCCGCGCTCGGCGCACAGGCGCGCCAGCTTTTGCGTGAACACACAGGCGTCGCCCGACTCATCGCTGGGCGTGAAGGTGCCGCCGTGGATGTTGTTGCCGAACGTGGCCAGCGCCGGCTCGATCTTCAAGACCTCGGCGCGGTTCAGTACGCGGCGGTCAACACCGTGACGACGCATGATTTCGGCACCGGCGGCGCCGGCCTCGAAGTCCGCCTGCGAGGAAAAGAAATGCAGGATGCCGCGCTCCAGCCGCTCGTACTCGATGCCGGTCTGCGCCACCAGCGTCTTCAGCGACTCATGGCTGTAGCGGCCCAGTTGCACCAGTTGCTCGACATTGCGCTCGAAGGCTGCGGTCGTGCACTGAGTCAAGAAACTCAGGCCCCAGATCCACTGCTTGGGGTCCAGGCTGGGGCGAAACAGCAGCGGCGAATCATCCCGCAACAGCCATTTGGCGACCTTGAACGGCGCCCCCGCGTTCGCCCAGGGCTCGCAAAAGCTGACCGAAATCTGCGCGCCATTGGCGAAGCTGGTCTCCAGCGCGGCATCGGCTTGGCGGTCGACCACCGTCACCTCATGGCCCTGCTCGAGCAGATACCAGGCGGTGCTGATGCCGATGATGCCGGCTCCCAAAACGACGACTTTCATAGCAACTCCAAGGAACCCGAGGCGGGTCGATTGATCGGTCTTGCAGTCCAAAGATGGATATCGGCAAAGTCGCGCAGGGACTGCAGGCCAATCACGCATTCATCACCGATGGAGGGCGGATTGTCGGCATGCTCAGGTAAAACCAGAAGGAAAATTACTATTTCTCTGGATACATTAGCATTACTTATGAAAGACCTAGACTCCGCCGCCCTTGATTGCTTGGCCGCCCTGGCCGATGAGCGCAGCTTTGAGCGCGCCGCCCAGCGCCTCAGCATCACCCAAAGTGCGGTCTCGCAGCGCCTGCGCAGCCTGGAGTCGCAGGTCGGGCAGCTATTGGTGGTGCGCTCACGGCCATTACGACTGACCGAACCGGGCAAGGTCTTGCTGCGCTTCGCCCGTCAGTTGCAAGCCTTGCGCACCGATGTGGCGCGCGAGTTGGGTGGGCAAGTTGCGCCGAATGAGCGGATTGCCATCGCGGTCAACGCCGACAGCCTGGCGACCTGGGTCTTGCCCGCGCTGGATTCGGTCGTGCAAGCGGGTCTGAAGCAGGGTTTCGGCCTTGAGTTGGTCGTCGATGACCAGGACTTCACCCATGACTGGTTACGCCAAGGCGAGGTCTTGGGCTGCATCAGCACGGTGCGCCAGGCCTTGCGTGGCTGCTTGGTCCAACCCCTGGGCGTGATGCGCTATGTGGCGGTGGCCAGTCCGGCCTTTATGCGGGCGCAGTTGCCCGAAGGCCTCAACGCTGGCAATTTCGCGAGCACGCCCTTTTTGGTGGTCAATCGCAAGGACGATTGCCAGGTGCAATGGGTGGCCAAGGCCTTCGGGGTGCGGGCGCCGCGTTTGCAGGAGCGCTATGTGCCGTCCAGCGACGCCTATGTGCGGGCGGTCTGCATGGGCTGGGGGGTTGGCGTGGCGCCGGAGTTACAGGCCAGGCCGTTGATCGCCAGCGGCGACCTGGTGGCGCTACGACCCGATTTGGGCGTGGATGTCACGCTCTATTGGCACCAGTGGAAGTTGCTCTCCGACCTGGTGGCGGCGCCGACTCGGGTGGCCTTGCTCGACCAAATCGGCCAAGCACTTGCGCGGGGCGCGAAAACGGCGCTGGCCTGAAATCTTGGTTCAGCGCAGCTCTACAACACGCCGTGTAGCCGCAGAAGCAGCATATTCGGCCGGCCGAGGCGTCCGCTCGACGCTACGGAAATTCTGCGTTGAGCCGGCCGCAGCCGCCAAGCGATAAGGCACACCGGCGGGATTCATCTTCAGCGACCCCGCAAGCCAGATCGCGCTGCACACCACCAAGCCAATAATGCCTGCGGTCAGCCACTTCAAAAGTAATGCATTCATGCGTGAAAGTCCCGTGATGAATTTGGCATCAGGGGAGGCGGAGCATAACCAACTCGAAACTCAAACACCACCCACAAAAGTAGGATATGGGGTTATTCCCTTAATTGCCCCCCCCCTGAGTTGCGGGGAGCCGGCATCTTCTCAGAGTTTTCGCCGTGTCTTTTTCACAACTAGGCCTTTTAGACCACCCAAATTGGTGATTCGAAGCGGCGCGCGATCAAGCACACTGAAGTTCAGGGCGATGCTTCCCCTGCCATAGTCCGAGAGCGAGGTTTGATATGCGATTCGCCCCATCATTACGTTTCTTTCGCCGCAGCCCCGCGCCGTCGCAGGAGCAAGATCCGGCGGACTTGGGCACCGCCTTCGGCATGGAAGCCAGCCTCGAAGACGGTGATGACTACCGCGCCAGCGTCACCGAAGTGGAGTTGGAATCGCAGCGCGCTCGCACGGCCCTTGAGTCGCCACTGGCCTGGCTCAGCAAGCGCAGCGGCTCCTAAGACTCGTCAGCGGATCAGCAACACCGGCACGCTGCAATGCGCCATCACCTTGGTGGCGACCGAGCCCATGATCAAATTGCCGATCGAGCTGTGCCCATGTGAGCCCAGGATCACCAAGTCGAATTTGCCCTTGTCGGCCGTGGCCGCAATCAGATCCGCAGCCGGGCCGACCTTGTTGATGTATTCGGCCTGAATACCCTGTTTGCCGAAAAAGCTACGCACCGTCTTCAAAACCTTCTCGCCTTCATCGGCGTAGTAGCCCTTCAGCAAATCTTTGTCGAGCACCGCAGCGGCTCGCGGAGGCACTGCCGGCACGGCATGCACAACGGTGTACTGATGCGCGCCCCCCAGCCATTCATCATGCGCGGCCAAGTAGGCCAACATACGTTTGGTGTAGCTACTGCCGTCAACGGCGACCAATATCTTCATATCCGCTCCTTTGCTGAAATTACTCCGAGTGACTCAGTCTGACATAGACACAGACTGCCGAATTGATACCGGTCAAGCTAGAGTTGCAAATACGTCGATCAATAGCTCTGGCTCAAAGCGCGCCGGTTCGCCCTTGCGTTGGTGTCCGCGGGCGTTACAGATGACACGGGTGGCGCCGCCGGCGCGTTCAAACAGATAGTCATGCTGACAATGCAGATGGCCATGCAACCATAGGCGGGCCTGTGAGAACAACGCCTCGTCATCGTTGCAGAAGCTGGCCGTGCCGGGCTGCTTTCCGTAGCGCGGATCTGCACTACGGAGGCTGGGAGCAAAGTGAGTAATCACCACCGTTGCATCCCAAGCGGCCGATACATCGCCCAGAGTCAGTTCTTGCGTCAACCATTCACGGCAATTCAAGGCCTCGGCACGCACGGCTATTGCATCGAAGGGTTGGCCATCTCGGCTGGCCGCCATCATGCGCTGGAAATAGCTGGCCGCCCGCATCGCTCGGGCCCGCTCGCTGGGCCCAAAAACATCGAAATCGCTCCAGCGCGTGCTACCGACAAAGCGCACGCGCCTGCCTTGGCTATCGGTATGCACACAACTGGCGTTGTCCAGCATGGTGAAGCCGAGCTCATCGGCCAAGGCATGCAGGCCGGCGCAAGCGAGGTCGAAGTCGCGGCCGTCGTATTCATGGTTTCCGGGCACGAACAGCACCGGCACCGGCCAGTCGCGGAACAGCTGCAGTCCACGCCAGCTGCTGTCGACATCGCCGGCCAGCACCAGCAAGTCGGCACCCGGCGCGGGCTGCGGCAAAAAGGCCTCGGTCTCCAGATGGAGGTCCGACAGGAGTTGGATTTTCAAATGCGCAATCTAATTTGTTGGCGACAGAGCTACTCGCTACGCTCGGGCGGTCTGTCACTCAATGTCATTAGTTTGCCCCATGGCACTGCTTGTACTTGCGCCCCGAGCCGCAGTGGCAAGGATCGTTGCGACCCAGTTTGGGGCCTTCACGGCGCAGGGTCTCGACACGGTAGCGCTGCTCTTGGGTCAGGTCGCAGAGGTCGGCCACTGTGACGACCAATTCTTCGACCGCCTCGTCAATGTCCTTCAACGGATGCTCGCGATCCAGCGTGGCGACCACTTCCCGCTCTTCATGGGTCTCGGCCGGCAAATGACGGTACAGGCGCGCCAGAGCCGCCATCACCGCATCGTCGGTCATGTCCATCAACTCGGGAAAGCACAGCGCCCCATGCTGGAATCCTGCAACCCAGGGCATCAAGGTGCGCGAAATCAGGCTCATGCCTTCGTAGGTCAAGCGGGCCTGCTTCGCTTCAGCGTCTTCATCCTCCGGGATGGGCTCGGGCTCGGCCGACTCTTCAAGATCCAGCACGACCGGATCAAACCAGCCGTCTTCAACCATCTGGCGATTCAAGGCCACATGGCGGCGCTCGACCAGCTCGCGAATACGCGCCAGCCAGACCGGGTCGACATCATCCGGCAGCACGCCGCCGTCATAGTCAAAAATATTCGGCAGCCACTCATCCACGTCAATCAAACGCGGCTGCACCAGCACGCAGCATAGATAACCGTCCAGCATGGAGGCATCCAGCGCTTGCAGCGGCTCGGGCGTGGTGGCAAGAAGTTCGTCGAGTTCAGCGAACTCGGTATCGGTCAGGTCGATGCTCATCTTGCAATTGTCGCCGCAGTTCGCACTTCGACGCCAGCCTGCGCGCGTCTTGCGGCTTCAATCAGACGTTCGCGCATCCATTGCTGGGCACTTCGGCTCTCGCTGCGCAGATGCCACAACATGTCCACATGCACCTTGGACAAGGGTACCGGCAAGGGCCGTTCGATCAGCTGCTCCTGGTAGCCGGTCGCCTCCACAAACTTGGCGGGCAAGACGGTCAATAGATCGGACTTGGTGACCACCCGCCCGGCGGTAAAAAATTGATTGACCGTCAAGACAATGCGTCGGCTGCGGTTCATGGCGTTCAAGGCCTCATCGACGAAGCCATGCGGCCGACCCGAAAAGCTGACCAAGAGATGATGAGCGGCGCAAAACGCATCAAGATCCAATGGTTGTTGCGCCAAGGGATGGGCTCGCCGCATCACGCAGACATATTCACTGTCGTAGAGCCGGTGCTGGCGGATCACCGACTGGCCGCCATGAGCGCGCAACGCAGCCACCGCGCCGGGAAAATATCCGACCGCAAAATCGGCTTCGCCTTGATCCAACAAGGCGCGCGGATCGCGGGTCGCCAATGGGAGCACATGCACATTGGCCAAGGCCCCAACCTCTTCCAGCTGCGCGACCAAGGGTGGCAGCAACAAGGCTGCGGTCGCGTCTGCCATCGCGATTCGAAAGGTGTACTCCTCCTTCTGCGGCTGAAACTCACCCGGCGCCAAAAGCGCCTGCAAGCGTTGCAATATCAGTTGAACCTCGGGCCACATGCCTTCCGCTCGCGACGTGGGCTTCATGCCAAAGGCCTGGCGCACGAACAGCTCTTCGCCCAAAGCTTCCCGCAAGCGCTTCAGCGCATGACTCACGGCGGGCTGCGTCATCGCCAAACGGGTTGCCGCCCGGGTCAGGCTGCGCTCGGCCATCACCGCATCAAAGACCCTCAGCAAGTTCAGATCGAGATTGCGAAAGTTCATTGCCCCAACCCTTGATATTCGAAGTTTTCATATCTTCGATTCAAACAATTCATTTGTCGAGGCCTAGGGTTTACCCGAAAATGCCACATCGGCCCAAAAAGCCACCCAAATAAGGACATGCAATGAGCGTCGCTACCCAAACCTTCGGCCTGCCACTGAGCCGCAATATCCGCCACAGCGGCTCGTTCACCTTCATCGGCGCACGCCTGTGGATGAACGCGATTTCGTCTGTCAAGGCTCGCATGGCAGTCGCTGCCGAAGCGCGCGCCGAACGCGAGTTGCTGGCTCTGGCCCAGCAATACGAAACCAGCATGCCTTCGTTTGCGGCCGAATTGCGCGCCGCCAACTGCCGCCGCTGAAGCAAGCCTCGGCCGCAGCAGCCGCCCAGTAAAAAAGCCCGCTTGATCAAGCGGGCTTTTTTACTGGCTGAAGCTTCTATCGCTACGACCTATTCCGCGGCCAGACGAGCTTCGATCTTCAGCTTGGTCGCGGGCAGTTCGGCGGGCAGATGGTGGGCGAGTTGCTGGAAAAGCTCCTCGTGCAACTTCATCTCCACGCCCCAAGCCGCCTTGTCGATATGGGTGGTGATGTTGAACTGCTCCTGCGTGAAGTCCAGGCCGTTCCAGTTGATGTCTTGATAGCGCGGCGTGACGCCGAACGCATGCTCCTCGCCGACCCCCGTGCCTTCGACGCGGTCCAGCATCCACTTCAGGACGCGCATGTTTTCGCCATAGCCGGGCCAGACGAACTTGCCATCCGCGCCCTTGCGGAACCAGTTGACGCAGTAGATCTTGGGCAAGGCCGCGCCGCCAGCCGCCAGCTTGGCGCCCATGTCCAGCCAATGCTGGAAATAGTCGCTCATGTTGTAGCCCATGAAGGGCAGCATCGCGAAGGGGTCACGGCGCACCACGCCTTGTTGGCCGGCCGCAGCCGCGGTGGTTTCCGAGCCCATGGTGGCGGCCATATAGACGCCCTCGATCCAATCGCGCGCCTCGGTCACCAAGGGCACGGTCGTCGAACGGCGGCCACCGAAGATGAAGGCATCGATGGGCACGCCGGCCGGGTTGTCCCATTCGGCGTCGAGCGCCGGGTTGTTGACTGCCGAGACGGTGAAACGGGCGTTCGGGTGCGCGGCCTTGGCGCCCGTTTCCTTGGCGATTGCCGGCGTCCAGTCCTTGCCCTGCCAGTCAATCAGATGGGCCGGCGCTGTGTCGGTCATGCCCTCCCACCAGACATCGCCGTCGTCGGTCAAGGCGACGTTGGTGAAGATCACGTCCTGGTTCAAACTGGCCATGCAGTTGAAATTGGTCAGCGTGTTGGTGCCGGGGGCGACGCCAAAATAGCCGGCTTCCGGATTGATCGCGTAGAGGCGGCCATCGGCGGCGGGCTTGATCCAGGCGATGTCGTCGCCAATGGTGGTGACCTTCCAGCCGTCGAAGGCGGCCGGTGGGATCAGCATCGAGAAGTTGGTCTTGCCGCAGGCGCTCGGGAAAGCGGCCGCGAAGTGATATTTTTTGCCCTCGGGCGAGGTCACACCCAGGATCAACATATGCTCGGCCAGCCAGCCTTGGTCACGGCCCATGGTCGACGCGATACGCAAGGCGAAGCATTTTTTGCCCAGCAAGGCATTGCCGCCATAGCCGGAGCCATAGGACCAGATTTCGCGCGTCTCGGGGAAATGCACGATGTATTTGGTCTGGTTGCACGGCCATTTGACATCTGCCTGACCGGCTTCCAATGGCGCGGCCACGGTATGAACACAGGGCACAAAAGTGCCGTCGCTGCCCAACACGTCCAACACCGCCCGACCCATGCGCGTCATCGTGCGCATATTGACGGCCACATAAGGGCTATCGGACAACTCGACGCCGATATGCGCAATAGGTGAACCGATCGGGCCCATGCTGAAGGGCACCACATAGAGCGTGCGGCCACGCATGCAGCCCTTGAACAGCGCCTTGTCGCCGGTTTGCAAGAGGCTGCGCATCTCGGCCGGGGCCATCCAGTTATTGGTCGGGCCGGCGTCTTCCTTGTTGGCCGAACAGATATAGGTGCGGTCTTCGACGCGGGCGACATCGCTGGGGTCGCTGCAGGCCAAATAGCTGTTCGCGCGCTTGGCCGGGTTCAGTTTCTTGAATGTACCTGCGTTCACCAATTGGGTGCATAGGCGGTCGTATTCGGCTTGACTGCCGTCGCACCAGTAGACGTCGCGCGCTTGGGTCAGCGCGGCCACTTCGGCCACCCAGCCGATCAAGCGCTGGTGTTTTACGTAAGCCGGCACATTCAAGCGCAGCCCTTCCATCACGGGTTGGTTCATGGTCGTTCCTTCAATATAAAAGCAAAATTTGGTCAAACCCGTAGGCGAGCGCTCACATATTTCGAGAACTTCACCTTCGAACTTGACCAAATGCCGCTGATCGCACTGTGCCGGGCGGAGCTTGTGCTCCACCTCGCTCGGTCAAACCATACAAAAACCGCAGCCGCTTTTGCTGCGGGTCCGCAATTGTCACCGCAATGTAACCATGCCGTAACTTCCGGAGAACCCGTGGTTATGCATTTGCAGAATGAAGTCATGCCCGGATAGATTCGCAAAGCAAGTTGCCGCGACTTTTGTCACACTCCGGGTCATGAAACTGATCAGCATCAATGTGACCAAGGCCCAAATCCTGCAGACCTTGGACGGTCAAACCGTGCAAAGCGGGATTCGAAAACAAGCGGTGAGCGGCACCGTCGCGGTGCAGCCGCTGGGTTTGCAGGGCGACGAGCAAGCCGACCTGAGCGTGCATGGCGGCCTGAGCAAGGCCGTCTACGCCTACCCGAACGAGCATTACGCCTTCTGGCAAACGGTGCGGGCGCAGGCCAAGGTGGCCGCTTGGGACGAAGCGTTGGCGCCCGGCGCGATGGGCGAGAACCTGACGCTGGCCGGGCTGCTGGAAAAAGACGTCTGGATCGGCGACCGCCTGCGTTTTGCCGACTGCGAGCTGCTGGTCAGCGAGCCGCGCTATCCCTGCTTCAAGTTCAACGCGGTGATGGGTTTCAACAAGGCCGTCAAGCTGATGAGCGAAAGCGCCTGGTGCGGCTTCTACCTGGCCGTGCAAACGCCGGGGACGATAGGGGCCGGCGAGAGCTTTGAGCTGCTGGCCGGCCCGCGCGAGCTCACGATCTCGGAACTATTCCGAGCCAAGATGCGGCGAGGCTGAGGCCGCCGCGGTGGCTCACAAACTCGGATAGTCGGTATAGCCCTGGGCGCCGCCGCCATACAAGGTCGTTCGCTCCAGCGGCTGCAATTCGGCATTCAGGCGCAGGCGGCGAACCAGATCGGGGTTGGAGATGAAGGCGCGCCCAAAGGCGACCAGATCGGCGCGACCCTCGGCCACCGCCTTCAAGGCCATCTCGCGGCTGTAACCGTTGTTGACCATCCAGGGGCCGCCGAAACGTTCGCGCATGGCCTGGTAATCGAACGGCGTTGCGTCGCGCTCACCGCCGGTCTGGCCCTCCACCACATGCAAAAACGCCAGGCCCAGCGGCGCGAGTCGCTCGGCCACATGGTTGTACAGCGCCTGCACCTGTGAGTCGCAACCGGCCGGCGTGCTGGCCAAGTTGACCGGACTCAGGCGCAGCCCCGTGCGCCCGGCGCCGATGGCCCCGGCCACCGCCGTCATCACTTCCAACACGAAGCGCGCCCGGTTCTCGAGCGAGCCGCCATAGACATCACTTCTGTCATTGATGCTGTCGTGGAGGAATTGATCGATCAGATAGCTGTTGGCGCCATGCACCTCCACCGCGTCGAAGCCCGCCTCCATCGCACAGCGTGCGGCATGGGCGAATTGCTGCACTACGGCGCCGACCTCGGCCGTGCTCAGCGCATGCGGCGTGGACAGCGGCTTGACGCCTGTTGGTGTGCGTGCGTTGCCGACCGCGGCGCGCGCGGTGCTGGAGACCGGCGCTCGGCCTTCGGGCTGGAAATCGCAATGCGAGATCCGTCCGACATGCCAAAGCTGCGCGGCGATCTTGCCGCCCGCCGCATGCACGGCGTCGGTGACGCGCCGCCAGCCGGCCACTTGCTCCGGCGTGTGGATGCCGGGCGTATCGAAGTAACCCTGACCTTCGGCGCAGATTTGCGTGCCCTCGCTGATGATCAGGCCGGCCGTGGCGCGCTGGCGGTAATACTCGACCATCAAGTCATTGGGCACCAGGCCCGGTGCGCGGCTGCGCGTCAGCGGCGCCATGACGATGCGATTGGCGAGCGACAGATCGCCGATTTGGATGGGGTCGAAGAGGCTGGGCATTGAATGGGCTGGTTTTGCAAAGGTGAAGAGCCTATACGGATTTTCTTGGTCGCGCCAAGGCTAGACTCCGCCAAGCCCATGAAACCCGATCACCATATTCGCCGTGGCCTGCTGGCCGCCTTTGCGCTAAGCCCCCTGCAGCGCGCTTGGCCTGCGCCCGCCCGAGTCTTGCGCGTCGGCCCCAATGAGTCGATACACAGCCTGGCCGAAGCCTCTCGGCTGGCGCGTGATGGCGACCTTGTCGAGGTTCAGGCCGGCGACTATGTCGGCGATGTGGCCAATTGGACGCAAAACCATTTGCGCCTGGTCGCCGTGGGTGGCCGCGTTCGCTTGCTGGCGCAAGGTGCACATGCGCGCGGCAAGGGCATTTTTGTCGTCAACGGCAGAGGCGTGGAGATCAGCGGCTTCGACTTCATCGACGCCAAGGTGCCCGACGGCATCGGCGCCGGCATTCGCTTCGAGACCGGCTCGCTGCTGGTGCGCGACTGCAGCTTCACGCGCTGCGAAATGGGCTTGTTGACCAATAACGACGAGCAGGCCCGGCTGGAACTCGAAGGTTGCGAGTTCTCCTACGGCCACCGCGACAACACCTTCAGCCACCTGCTCTACGTCGGCCGCATCGCCAGGCTGACGGTCAGCGCCTGCTATTTTCATCACGCCGAACGCGGTCATCTGCTGAAAAGCCGCGCAGCGCAGAACCTGATTCTCTACAACCGCCTGAGCGACGAAGCCGGCGGGACGGCCAGTTATGAATTGGAATTCCCAAACGGCGGCCAGGCCACGGTGATGGGCAATGTGCTGGATCAAAACGCGCAGACCGACAACCCCTTGATGATTTCCTATGGCGTTGAGGGCTATGTTTGGCCACGCAACGAGCTCGACCTGATTCACAACACCCTGGTCAATCTGCGGCCGCACAACAGCCCGCTGCTGCGCGTCTCGAAGGCCGATGTGCGGGTGCGCATCATCAATAATTTGATCGCCGGCGCCGGCAGCCTCGGGGACGATGCGCTGGGCGAATGGCGCCACAACCCGCGGCTGAACCTGGATCAGCTGGGCGCCGCCAGCGGCTACGCGCTGCCGACACTATCGCCCTTGCGCAACAGCGCGGTGAGCTTGGCGGCCGAGTTGAGGCCGACGCGGCAGTATCAACATCCACGCGCCAGCAGCCCGCTGATTCGCCCGCCCCTGCACCCCGGCGCAATTCAATATCCTTGAAGGCGGCCACACAGCCTAAAATTCGCCCATGCTCGCCTACAGACACGCCTTCCACGCCGGTAACCATGCCGATGTTCTCAAACACCTGATCCTGACTCAGGTGCTTCGCTATATGGGCGAAAAAGACAAGCCCTACACGCTGGTCGACACCCACGCCGGTGCCGGCGGCTATTCGATCGAAGGCCAGTACGCGCAGAAAAAGGGCGAGTATGTGCAGGGTGTTTCGCGCCTGTGGGACGCCAAAGACCTGCCCGCGCCGCTGGCCAACTATATGGAGCTGGTGCGCGCCTTCAACACCGACGGCCAGCTGCGCCAATACCCAGGCTCGCCCGGCATCGCCAACTTGATCATGCGCGAAGAAGACAGGCTGCGCGTGCATGAGTTGCACCCCACCGATTTCCGTATTCTGGAAACCTATCTGTCGACCCGACCCCATACCCAGGTCAGCGACAAAGACGGTTTCGCCGCGCTGCGCGCCGAGTTGCCGCCGCCCTCGCGCCGCGGCGTCGTGCTGATGGATCCGTCCTATGAGTTGAAGACCGACTACGCCAAGGTGCTGACCGCCGTGCGCGAAGGCCTCGAGCGCTTCGCCGACGGTGTGTTCCTGATCTGGTATCCGCAGCTGCAACTGCTGGAATCGGCACAACTGGCGCAGCGGCTCAAGGCCGCCGCCGACGCGAGCGCAAAGAAGGGCTGGCTGCATGTGCGCCTGACCGTGCAGCAGCAATCCGATATCCGTGGCTTTGGCATGCTAGGCAGCGGCATGTTCGTGATCAACCCACCGTTCACGCTGCATGACGATCTGCAGGCCTGCATGCCTTATCTGGTCGACAAGCTCGGCCAGTACGATGGGGCTAACTTCCTGCTGGAGCAGCGCAGCTCTTGAGCCGGCTCGCCCCCCGAACTGGGGCTTTCACTGCTGGGTTTGTCATCAAATCAAGGTAGGCTTGCGGCCTCTTCCGTTCCGACGCGGCCGCCGCGAGCAAGACCCACGATGAACCTCAGCCCCGCCGCTCTGGCCCGCTCTATTCCATTTGCCGCCTTCATGGCCCTGTTGGCCCTGCGGGGTTTTTTGCCGGAAAGCTCCGGCCTGGACCCACGCTATGTCTACGGCGTCAGCGTGCTGGTGGTCGGCGGCTTGCTGGCCTGGTTCTGGCTCGATTACGGCGAGCTGACCCGCCAGAACTTCCCGAGCGTGCGGGAATCGCTACTCAGCGTGGCCGTCGGCGTCATCGTGTTCGGACTCTGGATCCATCTCGATGCGCCCTGGATGCAACTCGGCGAGCCGACCGCCAGCTTCCTGCCGCTGGATGAGCAAGGCCGCTTGATCTGGCCCTTGATCGCGCTGCGCTGGTGCGGCGCCGCCCTGATCGTGCCGGTGATGGAGGAGTTGTTCTGGCGCAGCTTCTTGATGCGCTGGGTCGAGAGACCGAAATTCGAGACCGTTGACCCGCGGCGCGTCGGCATCAAGGCCATCGTGCTGTCGACCTTTGTCTTCATGCTGGCGCATACGCTGTGGCTGGGCGCCGTTGTCGCCGGCCTCGCCTACGCCTGGCTCTATATCCGCACCGGCAAGCTCTGGACGGCCGTGATCGCGCATGCCGTGACCAATGGCGTGCTCGGCATCTGGGTGGTACACAGCGGTCAATGGCAATTTTGGTAAACCAATGAATCCCCAAAAACCTAACAGTCAATTTGCGCTGCTTGGCCAGCGCCGTTTTGCGCCCTATTTCTGGGTGCAATTTCTCAACGCCGGCAATGACAATCTGTTCAAGTTCCCGCTCATCATCCTGATTACTTACCAGCTCCAATTGGACTGGTTGCCGGCCTCGCAGGCCGGGCTGCTGATCAACGCGCTGTTCATCCTGCCCTATGTGTTGTTCTCCGCCACCAGCGGGCAGTTGGCCGACAAGCTGGAAAAACACCGCCTGATGCGCTTCGTCAAGTCGATCGAGGTGGCCATCATGGCGCTGGCCGCTTGGGGCTACCTAACGACCAATGTCCCCATGCTCTTGGCCTGCGTCTTGCTGATGGGTTTGCACTCGACGCTGTTTGGCCCGGTCAAATACGCCTACCTGCCGCAGCAGTTGAGCGAGCGCGAGCTGATGGGCGGCAACGGCATGGTCGAGATGGGCACGTTTGTGGCGATCCTGTTGGGCCAGGTCTTCGGCGGCCTGCTGATCGCGATGCCCGAGGTCGGCGCACGCAATGTCGCCATCGCCTGTCTGGTGGCCGCCGTGGTTGGCCGCTTGCTGGCGCAGTTCATTCCGGCCTGCCCGGCCACCGACCCCAAGCTCAAGATCAACTGGAATCCTTTCACCGAAACCTGGCGCAATTTGAAGCTGTCCCGCGAGGTGCCGGTGGTGTTCCGCTCGCTCCTGGGCATCTCCTGGATGTGGTTTTTCGGCGCGGTCTATCTGAGCAGCTTCCCGGCCTTTGCCAAAGAGGTCTTGCATGGTGACGCGCAGGTGGCCACCGCGCTGCTGGTGATGTTCTCGCTCGGCATCGGCATCGGCTCGTTGCTGTGCGAGCGGCTGTCGCGGCACTCGGTCGAGATCGGCCTGGTGCCGGTCGGGGCGATCGGCATGACGCTTTTCTCCATCGACCTCTACTTCGCTTCGCGTGGCCTGTCGACCAAGCCGGTGCTGATGGGCCTGAACGAGTTCTTCTCGCACCCCGAGCATTGGCGGGTACTGGCCGACCTGGGCCTGCTGGCGCTGTTCACCGGCCTCTACAGCGTGCCCATGTATGCCTTGATCCAGCTGCGCTCGCAGCCCAGCCACCGCGCCCGCATCATCGCCGCCAACAATATTCTCAATGCGCTGTTCATGATCGTTAGCTCGCTGCTGGCCGGCGTGTTGCTGGGCAGTTTTGGTTTCACCATCCCCGAGCTGTTCCTGGCGGTTGGTCTGGCCAATCTGGTCGTTAGCTTGTATGTGTTCGTGCGTGCACCCGAGTATTTGCAGCGCTTCCAGGCCTTGTTCACTTCGGCGCAGGCTTGAAGCAGGCAGGGCCAAGCCGGTAGCGGAATTCAATACCGGGCGGCGCGCGAGCGGCCACATGGCCGGATTTCCCCTTCGCGGACGCGACATGCGACAAGATGGGCAGCAAGAACTCAGCCCGCCAGGCAAAAGCCGCCCCTGATCGAAATTCCGAAATCCCGAAGTTCCGGTGGTTTTGTCGGCAACCAACCCGATAGCTGCTCATGGAGACGCTCATGCAATCACGCAAGCCACTTTTAACCCTGATCGCCGCCTTGCTCCTGAGCCCACTGGCTCAGACGGGCGCTCAAGCGCAGTCCACCGCCTCCGAGGCCAGCGCCCTGTCGATGCTGCCGGTGGCGATCTCGGTGGCCGCGCCGGTCTTGCTGTTGTCGGCCGGCGTGAGCCTGACCGTGGTCGCAATCGAGTCCACGGCCAAGGGCACGGTCTGGGTGCTGGAACGGGCCTCGGACGGCGCAAGGGTCAGCGTGATGTTCGCTTCGCAACTGCTGGCCGGCGCGGCCCTCTCGGTCGGCACGGCGGTGGTGGTCAGCGTGATCGGCAGCGGCTATGTGCTCTCGGCCGCCGGTGCTGCCATCGCCTTCATTCCGAACGAGATCGGTGCCTCGCTGCTCTATAACGAACGCGTCACCCGCTGATGAAATCGGCTAGCCGACTGGCCGCCTGCTTGCCCCTGCTGGCGCTCGCCGGCCCGGCGCTGGCCGGCAGGTCTTGTGAGGACAAGCCGCTCAGCCCTCTGCAGATCGAGCGCGGCATGAATCTGGCCCAGGCCACGGCGCGTCAACTCGACGCCAGCGGTGCGCAGGTGCTGGTGTTGGCGCGGGCGGGTCAGGACCTGAGCAAGTATGGCGTGCAATGGTCGCATCTCGGCTTCGCCTATCGCGAACAGCTGGACAGCAAGCCGGTCTGGCGCGTGCTGCACAAGCTCAATCAATGCGGCAGCGCCAAGGGCGATTTGTATCGGCAAGGTCTGGGCGAATTCTTCCTTGACCGCCCGCATCGCTATGCGGCCGCCTACGTCGCGCTAAAGCCCGAGCTGCAGGCCGCGCTGCTGCCGGTGCTGCGCGACAACGGCCGCGCCAGCGCGCTGCATGAGCCGCGTTACAGCATGGTGGCCTACGCCTGGGCGCAAACCTATCAGCAGAGCAATCAATGGGTGCTGGAGACGCTGGCCAGCGCGGCCGCACCGGAGCTGCAGGGTCGCGCCGCGGCGCAAGGCTGGCTGAAGGCGAAGGGCTACCGCCCCAGCGACCTGCAGCTGTCCACCGCCACCCGCCTGGGCGCCCGCGTCGGCATGGCCAATGTCGCGTTTGACGATCACCCGATGGCCAGGCGCTTGGCCGGTCACATCGAAACCATCACCGCCGATTCCTTGTTCGACTGGTTGCCGCGCGCCGGCCTGAGTCAAGGGCTCGAATTGGTCCAGCAATAAGCCCCTCGACGATGATCAATTCCGAACCTAGCAGCCAGTTTCAACTGCTCACCCAGCGCCGCTTCGCGCCCTTCTTCTGGACCCAGTTCCTCGGCGCCGGTAATGACAATTTGTTCAAGTTCGCCTTCACCGTACTGATCACCTATCAGCTGCAACTGGACTGGCTGCCGCCCACCCAAGCCGGCCTGGTGATAGGGGCGCTATTCATCCTGCCCTTTGTGCTGTTCTCGGCCACCAGCGGCCAGTTGGCCGACAAGTTCGACAAGACCCGGCTGATCCGCTTCGTCAAGAATCTTGAAATCGCCATCATGGCCCTGGTGGCCTGGGGCTTTTTGAGCAGCAACATTCCCTTGCTGCTGGCCTGCGTGTTCTTGATGGGCTTGCACTCGACGCTGTTCGGCCCGGTCAAGTTTGCCTATCTGCCGCAGCAGCTCAGCGAGCGCGAGTTGACCGGCGGCAACGGCATCGTCGAGATGGGCACCTTTGTGGCCATCCTGCTCGGCAATGTGGCGGGCGGCTTGTTGATTGCCACCCCGCTGGTCGGCGCCCGCCATGTGGCGATCGCGGCGCTGGCCGTGGCGCTGCTCGGGCGACTGTGCGCCCAGGCCATTCCCGCCTCGCCCGCCACCGACCCGCAGCTCAAGATCAACTGGAATCCGCTCACCGAGACCTGGCGCAATTTGCAACTCGCCCGCCAACAGCTGAGCGTCTTCCGCTCGCTGCTGGGGATCTCCTGGATGTGGTTTTTCGGCGCCGTCTTTCTCGCCAATTTCCCGGCCTTTGCCAAGCAGGTTTTGCATGGCGACGAGCAGGTCGCCTCGATGCTCTTGGTGGTTTTTTCCATCGGCATTGGCACGGGCTCTTTGCTCTGCGAGTTCTTGTCACGCCGCCATGTCGAGATCGGCCTGGTGCCGCTCGGCGCAATCGGCATGAGCGTGTTCGCGATCGACCTCTACTTCGCCTCGCGCGGCCTGCCGCCCAGCGCCGGCCTGAGTCTGGCGCAGTTCATGGCCATGCCCGCGCATTGGCGTGTGCTCGCTGACCTGACGCTGTTGGCGCTGTTCGCCGGCCTCTACAGCGTGCCCATGTATGCCTTGATACAGCTGCGCTCGCAGCCCACCCACCGGGCCCGCATCATTGCCGCCAACAATATCCTCAACGCGCTCTTCATGATCGCGAGTTCGGTGTTGGCCGGTGCCTTGCTCGGCGCGGGCCTGAGCATCCCCGAGTTGTTTCTGGCCGTTGGCCTAGCCAATGCGGTGGTCGCTTTCTACATCTTCATGCTGGTGCCCGAATACCTGTTGCGCTTTGTCGCCTTCATCGCCTCGCGGCTGATCTATCGCTTCAAGGTGCAGGGCGACGAACATATCCCCTTGCAGGGCGCGGCGCTGCTGGTCTGCAACCATGTGTCCTTCATCGACGCGGTGCTCTTGATGGCCGCCAGCCCGAGGCCGATCCGCTTCCTGATGGATCACAAGATCTTCCGCACCCCGCTGCTGGGCCCCTTGTTCCGTCTCGCCAAGGCGATCCCGATCGCGCCGCAAAAAGACGACCCCGACACCTATGAGCGCGCCTTCAGCGAAGCCCGGCGCGTGCTGGCCGAGGGCGAGTTGCTGTGCATCTTCCCCGAAGGCGCCATCACCCGCGACGGCCAATTGCAGCCGTTCAAGGGCGGCGTTATGAAAATTCTGGAGGGCCAGGGCGACATCCCCGTCGTGCCCATGGCCTTGCTGAATCTATGGGGCTCCTACTTCTCGCGGGTCGAGCAAGGTGGGGCGATGACCCGGCCGTTCCGGCGCGGTCTGCTCAGTCGCGTCGGCCTGCTGGCCGGGCCGCCAATATTGGCCGCCAAGGTCAGCCCCGAACTCCTGCGCGAACGGGTGGCGGAGTTGCTGAAAAACTAAACCCGCGCGCGGCGCAATCGACGGGCCAGGCGCATTTTGAAAACACGCGACCAGCGCCAGACTTGGCTACCGCGCACCCAGGCCAATAGCCCGGTCTTCCAGATCGTCCAACCCGCATAGACACGCGCGAACCAGGCCATCCGCAACAGCGCCGGCCGGGTCAGCTGAAACAGCCGCGCGATGATGGCGGTGCCGACCAGCTTGGCCAGAATGATCAGGCACAGGCCCAAGCCCACACGCCCGCTGCTGATCAGCAGCAGCGCCAGCAGCTTGACCGGCAAGAGCAGCAGCGTCGGCGTCAGCAAGGCGAACAAGGCGGCCACCGGCGGCAAGCGCTGGAGCAAACATTCCAGCTGACGAAACACCGGCCAGCGCCCGATGCGCGCCATCAAGCGGCTCAAGGGCCGGTAGCCCCATTCCTCGAACAGAATCAGCAGCGCCAGCAACAGCCGCAAGGGCTGGAGCAAGGCTTGCAAGAGCGCGTTCAGCATAGGCCCATCATGCCGGCAAGGAGGCCGCTAGCCCCCGTGCCAAATTACACCCCGCGCGCCCTATCCTCGGCGAACTTGAGGCGGAAGGCTGCGAAGCCGCCGCTGCCCGGAGCGTCCAGCGCATCGCGCGCTTCCTGCATCAGATTCAGGTAGTAATGCAGGTTGTGGATGCTGGTCAGCATCGGACCCAGCATCTCGCCGCAGCGATCCAGATGGTGCAGATAGGCGCGCGAGAAGTTGGCGCAGCAGTAGCAAGTGCAGGTCTCGTCGACCGGCCGCTCGTCGGTCTTGTAGCGCGCATTGCGCAGGCGCAAATCGCCAAAGCGGGTGAACAAATGGCCATTGCGCGCATTGCGAGTCGGCATCACGCAGTCGAACATATCGATGCCTTGCGTCACGCCTTCGATCAGGTCTTCCGGCGTGCCCACACCCATCAGGTAACGCGGCTTGTCGGCGGGTAGCTGATGGCCGATATGGGCCAGCACGCGGCGCATGTCTTCCTTGGGTTCACCGACGCTCAAGCCACCGATCGCGTAGCCGGGCAGGTCCAGCGCGGCCAGGCCGGCGAGAGAGTGGTCACGCAGGCCCTCATACATGCCGCCCTGCACGATGCCGAACAAGGCGTTCGGATTTTGCAAACGGTTGATTTCATCGGCGCAGCGCTTGGCCCAGCGCAAGCTCATCTCCATCGAGACGCGGGCTTCCTTCTCGGTCGTGATATGGCCCTTGCTTTCATAGGGCGTGCATTCGTCGAACTGCATCACGATGTCGGAGTTCAGCACCGTCTGGATCTGCATGCTGATCTCGGGCGTCAGGAAGAGCTTGTCACCGTTCACCGGCGAGGCGAACTTGACGCCCTCTTCCGAAATCTTGCGCATCTCGCCGAGGCTCCAGACCTGGAAGCCGCCGCTGTCGGTCAGGATCGGTTTGTTCCAGCTCTCGAAACGGTGCAGACCGCCGAACTGTTTGATGATGTCCATGCCGGGCCGCAGCCACAGATGGAAGGTGTTGCCGAGGATGATTTGCGCGCCCATCTCCTCGAGCGAACGCGGCATCACGCCCTTGACGGTGCCATAGGTGCCCACCGGCATGAAGATCGGCGTTTGCACCACTCCATGGTTGAGCGTCATCTGGCCACGACGTGCATGGCCCTCGGTTTTGAGTAGGTCGAACTTCAGCATAGGGGGCGATTGTCGCAGCCTCTCAGAACAGCCTCCGCAGCAAGACTTGCAAAAGCCTGGCTTGCGGCAGTGCGCCGAACTCGCTGCCCGGCCCGCCCTGATTGCGCTGGTATTGCAGGGCCAGGTCGGTTTCAGGCCAGTGGTAGCGCGCCTCGACCCAGCCGAGCCGGCTGTGATCATCCAGGTTATGCCGCAGCATCGCGTTGAAATCCAGATTCGGCTGCGCCAGCGCGTCCTGCCAACTGGCATAGGCAAACAGCACATGACGGGTCGGCATGTCGAAACGGTCTTGCACCCAACGGCGGTATTGGACGTAGGCCGCGGCCGACACATGCGGCAACGCGCGCCAAACGGCCTGGCTCATCCCGCCGCCATTGAAGTTGTATTCCAGCGTCAGACTGAGCTTGTCGGCACTGGTGTAGGTCAGGCCGCCGGCATAGCGGGAGCGAAAGGCCTGGTCGTTCGCCGCGCCCTGAGCAGCCAGGGCCTGCGCGAGTTGCGAGGCCGAGCGCCCGCCCGACCACTCGACATAGGCCACCGTCGCTTGGCCCAGCAAGCCCGTCAGGTTGAAGCCCAATTGCGGTGATTGCCCTTCTTCGCCAAACAGCAGCCATTGCGGGTTGATGCCTTCGGCCAAGCGCTGGCTGAGCAGCAAGAGCCAGCGATTGCTGCAATTGGTCGCCCCCGCATTCAGGCTGAAGTCGGCATCGCTGGCTGCTTGCTCGGTCAGCTTGGGCGAGGCCAGCGCACTCAGCGATCCGTCGGCCCAGAGGGTTTGGCCGCGCAGCATCACGCTGCCCTGGCGGTTCTTTTTCAGGCTGGCCGGGTCGATCGCCACGATGGAGCGGACTGCGCCGCTGCGAAAATAGTCGCTCGGGTTATAGCCCAAGGCGACCCCGTGGCGGGCATTGATGCGGCCGAGGTCGAGCGCCCGGTCGGGCTGCGGCTGCCAGCTCAGATAGGCCTCGCGCAGGGTGTTGATGGCGCTGCGCTCGCCAAAACCGCCCTGCCAGCGCAGGTCCAGCTGATTCGAGAAAGCGCCGCGCCAGCCCGCGCCGAGGGCCCGGTCGAGTTGCAGATCCAGGGACAGGCGCTCGGTATTTGTATTGAGGTCTCGACCGCCTGCGCGTTCGGTCGCGGCGCCCAGGCCGGCCTCGACTGCCAACAACCAGTCCCGCCTAGGCTCGCTGGCCGCCGCCGGCAAGTCCGCCAATTGCAGCGCCGCCGCCTCGGCATCCTTGGCGCGTGAGGTTTCATCCGCCAGCGCCGGCCCGCTCAAGCAGGCCAGCAGCAGCAGTTGCCCCAGTCGGCGGCCGCCCATCACTCGGCCTTGAAGCGCGGCAGATAGTCGCGCTGCAGCCAGGCATCGGGTACATCGCGCCAGTTCCAATCGGAGTAGCGCATCACCGTGACCCAGTTCGGGTCCAAGCCGTCGATGATGACGGTCTCGGTCGGCCGCATTGATCCCAGCTGCTGCTCGTATTTGCGGTAATAGGCGGTCTTCAACAGCCGCTCGCTCTCGGAGTAATAGCGGCCCTTGACCGGCTGATTATTGGCCACATCAACCCACATCTCGATGCGGTGGTAGGTGACGTCCGGCGATGTCGCTGCCAGGGCTAACTTGTAACATTTACGGGTCTGGCGGTCGCCGTCCAGCGTATCTTCCTCGGCGACAAGGCTGGCCCGATAGTCGAGCGCTAGATTGACGGTCACCACATCGCCATTCGCCGCCTGGCCAAGCAAGCGTTGCTGCGGCGACATGCGGATGCTGGCCTTGCTGGCCGGGTCATAGAACCACAAATCATTGCCGCTTTTCAGCATCAGCTTGTTGGCGTCGCGCAGCGGCTTCAAAAAGCGGATCAGGTTCCGATATTGGCCGCCGCTGGCCTCGGCCTTGGCATAGACGGCCAGGCTCAAATTGGCCGACTCGCGCCCGTTGCGGTACTCGATCAGCTGGGTCTGTAGCGCAAAAGGCTTGGCCGGGTTGCGCACCGCATCGCTGGCGGCCAGAATTTCCTGCGCAGTCGGCGTGGCGGCCGCCGCCACCGGGCCGCCAATGAGCATCAACAAGGGCCATAGGCCCGCCAAGATCGGTTTCAGGATTCGCATAGCCTGCCTCTTCTCTGCTCAAACATGCCGCAAGGCATCGACCACGGCCAGATTGGCGGCCCGCTTGGCCGGCCACCAGGCCGACAGCGTGGCTACCAGAATCAGCCCCAGGCTGCTGCCAAGAATCAGCGGCGCATTGCCCCAAACCCTGCTCTTCAGCGGATAGGCGTAGACATAACCGGGTGGCGTCCAGGTCAGCCCGCTGTGATTGATAAAGAAGGCCAGCAACAAGGCCATCAGCAGCCCCAGCAAGACGCCGATGCCACCGAGCAGCAGGCCCTCGACCATGAACAGGCGCCGGATGCCGGAGCGGCGCAGGCCGATCGCCCGCAGCGTGCCGATCTCGACCGTGCGCTCGACCACCGCCATGCTCATGGTGTT
Organism: Roseateles oligotrophus; assembly: GCF_025717515.1. Lineage (GTDB taxonomy): Bacteria > Pseudomonadota > Gammaproteobacteria > Burkholderiales > Burkholderiaceae_C > Paucibacter_A > Paucibacter_A oligotrophus. Next base: position 113,439 of record NZ_JAJIRN010000003.1, on the reverse strand, counting down.
GCCGACGGTGAACAAGACGATCACGCCGATCAGCGTGGCAATGAAGCCGAACATGGAATCGAAGAAGCTGATCGTCTGACCATAAATCGGTGCCAGCGTCTGGAAGTCTTGCAGCTCCAGGTCGGCGCCCTGCAAGGCCCCGGCCAGCAACTCGGTCAAACGCGCCCGGGCCTGGGCGATCTGGTCGCTGTGCTGCAGCTGCAGCTGAATCGCGGTCACCTGCGGCTTGTCGGCTCCGAAGATCAAGCGCTGCGCATGGCCGAGATGCATTTCCACCGAGATGTCGTCCAGCTCCTTGAGGCCGTAGTTCTCGGCCTTGACGACCTTCAGGCTGGCCACATTGGGCACGCCATGGTCATTGGCGGCCAGCAGTTCGATCCGCGTCTCGGCGCCGCCATCCGGCGCAGCGCCGGCTTGGGCTTGTTCGAGCGCCGACAAGGCGCCGATGTCGGCCGGCAGTGCCTGGCCGGTCCCGGCAGCAGCGGGTTTACTGGGCAAGGCGTGGCAATTCGGCACCTGCAGCGGCCCGCACAACTGCAGCAAACGCGCCACGCCGGTGCCGATGACGGCCGCATCGGGCGGGCTGCCGGTCAGCGCCAGCGGCCGCGCATAGCTGAGGCTGCCGTAATCGTTCCAGAGCCGCATCTGGTTTTGCTCATCCACCAGCACGCCCGCCACCAACACCGTCTTGGAAACACCGGCCGAGAAGTTGCCGGCGATGCCGCCCAGATTCAGCTTGGGCGTCACCACGGTCAGCAGCGGCCGCAGCAGCGGGTCGGCCTTGACGAGGTCGATGATGGCTTGATAGTCGGGAATGCCAAAGGCCGCCGGGTTGCCGCTGCCGTAGAGAAAGTAGTCCTTGCGCTGAATCTGCAGATGGCCGAGCTTTTGCACATAGCCGGTCTGCATCGCCAGGATGGAATTGCTGGCATAACCGCCAAACAAGAGGGTGGCGCTCAGGCCGATCACCATCGCCAACAAGGTGGTCACCGAGCGGCGGCGGTTGCGCATCAGATTGCGCAGCGCGAGTGACAGCGTGCTCATGCCGACAACTCCGCCGCTGCCGCATCCTCGAGCGGCTCGCCGCGCGTGACCGAGACAATCCGCCCATCGCGCAGCAGCACCGTGTCATCGGCCTGCGCCTGCACCATCGCGTCATGCGAAGAAAAAACAAAAGCGACCCGCTGCTCGCGCTGCATCTTGCGCATCAGCGCGATGATGGCGGCGCCGGTCTGGCTGTCGAGATTGGCAGTCGGCTCGTCCGCCAGCACCAGCTTGGGGGCGGTGGCCAGCGCACGCGCAATCGCCACCCGTTGGCGCTGCCCACCCGACAGCTGGCCGGGCAGGTTGGCGGCCTTGTCGGCCAGGCCCACCGCCTCCAACATGGCCAGCACGCGTTCGCGCCGCTGCGCCGCCGGCATCTTGGTCAGCAACAAGGGGTACTCGACGTTCTCATAGGCCGTCAGCACCGGCAGCAGGTTGAAATTCTGAAAGATGAAACCGAGATGGCGGGCCCGAAAGTCCGACAAGGCGTCATCGGACATCGCATGCGCCGGCTGCCCGGCCACGCTCACTTCGCCCCGGTCGGGTCGGTCGATGCAGGCAATCAAATTGAGCAAGGTGGTCTTGCCGCTGCCCGAGGGGCCGCAAATCACCGTGAAACAATTGCCTCGAATCTCAAGATTTATGTCGGTCAAGGCCGGCACTTCGACCGCACCGAGCTGGTAGATCTTGCTGACGTTTTTAAGGCTGACGGGATGCATAGGCTTGCTTCAAAATGACCGGGTGAATAGATCGTCGCTGACGGCCGCGAGTTTCCCTCCCCGCACAGGGCTTTATCTTGAGCGATTGCAACATGAACTCATTGCAGCACCGGAATGGCATGCCCACTTGGCCTCCGATCGCGCCGCCGCCGCGCCTGAACTGGCGTATAAGAACGGCAGGGATGATGTATCGGGCGGAATCGATCCGCCTTCAGCAGGGCTTGGTATGCGTCGATTGATCTTGGGGTGGCTGTTCGGCCTTGGTCTGGCCGGGCTCGGCAATGTGCAGGCGCAGGCTGCGCAATGCGGCCCCTACAGCCTGGCCTTCTATGAGCATGGCGTGCTCTATTACCGCGATGTCGACGGTCAATACGCGGGCGTCGACCTCGACATCGTCAATGAGTTGGCCAGACGCAGCGGCTGCCAATTCAAGACCGTGCTGGAGTCTCGCGTACGCATCTGGGACCAACTGGCCAAGCACAATTTGGACATCAGCGTGTCCGGCATCCCCAGCCCAGAACGCGAAAAATTCGCCGAGTTCATGCTCTATATGCAGAGCCATAACTTTGCCCTCGTACGGCAGGATCTGGCAGGCGCCCTGAGCACGCCCGAGGCATTTTTGGCCGACACCAAGCGCTTGGTGGTGGTCGTCAAGAGCTTCAAGCATGGCGCCGTTTTCGATGCCTGGCTGGACAAAATGCGGGCCCAGCAGCGCGTCACCGAGGTGCCGGATTTTGAATCCGCGGTGCGCGTCTTCAAGCTCGGCCGCGCCGACGCGATGCTGGCGCTGCCGACCAGCTGGCCGCTGATCCTGCGCCGCGAGGGCTTGCAGGAGCAGATCAGCGTGCTCGACTGGGCGCCGCAGGATCGCATCACCGCCGGCCTGGTCGTCTCGCGCCAGCGGGTCAGCGAGGTCGACCGGCAGCGCCTGCGCGCTGCCCTGCATTCGATGCAGAAAGACGGCACGCTCGAGGCCATCTACAAACGCCATGTCGGCGCCCAGTTGGCCAAGGCCTTGCTGTTCGAGCCGCCGGCGGCGGTGCCGAAACAATAGGGTCGGCGCGGCCGCGGCGAAAATGGCCCCATGCCCCACGCCATCGCCCAGCCCGTTCACAGTGAACTGATCATCAAGAAGAGCCGCTTTATCGGCTGCGTGGAAGCGATGGCCGACCGCGCCGGCGCCAGCAAGAGGGTGGCCGAGTTGAAGGCCGAGCACCCCGGCGCTGTTCATGTCTGCTGGGCCTTCTCGGGCGGCGGGCAGTCGGCCGCGGTGGATGATGGCGAGCCCAGCGGCACCGCCGGCCGGCCAATGCTGGAGGTGCTGCGGCATCAGGATCTGGAAGGCGTGCTGGCCACCGTCGTGCGCTATTGGGGCGGCACAAAACTCGGTGCCGGCGGCCTGGTACGCGCCTATACCGATGCGGTCGCGCAGGCCTTGCTGAAGGCCGAGAAGATACCGTTGGTAAAACTGCAGACGTTGCGCTGCACGGTGCCCTATGCCTTTGAAGGCCTGTTGCGGCGCGAGATCGAGGCCGCGCAGGCACAACTGCTTGAGGTCTTGCATGGCAGCCAGGTCGAGCTCAGCTTCGCGCTGCCGGCGCCGGCCGCCGACGCCTTTGTGGCTCGCCTCAATGAAGCCGGCCAAGGCCGCATCGGCTGGCTCAAGGCATTGTCCGAACTCGAGCCCGACTAAATCAACAAGCCCTGCTCGGGCCCGTCTCGGCCGCGCAGGCGAGCCAATAATTCATCGGTCTGTTGCGCCGGACTTGGGTCGAACATTTCGGCCGGCGCTACCCGCAGCAACTGCATCGCCTCGTCCCGGCGACCCTGCAACCAACAGTCCCAGTCGGCGGCATTGATTTGAATGGCGGAGCGCTTGTCTTGCGCGTCGGCGGGCAGCCTCGGGTCGGGCTTGTGCAAACGACTCAGCAGCGGGTGGCCATCGCAATTCATCGTCAGCATCGAGTAGTTGGCGACGAGTTCACCGCTGAGCGGGTTGACCCACTCCGACCAAATGCCGGCCAGCGCCCAGGGCGCACCGTCGGCCCTGCGGAGCTGCCACCAGATATTGCGCCCGGTTTCCCAGTTAGGCTCCTGGTAGCTTTGAGCCGGAATCAGGCAGCGCCGGCCGGCGCTCCAGGCGGCACGGTAGGTCGGCCGCTCAGCCACCGATTCGATGCGGGCGTTATTGGTCAGCACCCCGCGCGAGCTCGGTCTGGCCTGCAGCGCATGCGGCGCGATCATGCCCCATTGGCCGGCAACCGCCTGCCGCTCACCCTGGGCATTGGTGCGGATCAACAGGCCTTGCCCGAACGGCCCGACCGGCCCCTCGGGCCAGGCCAGCTTGGGCTCGACGATCAGCCTGAAATGCCGCTCGATCTCCTGCTTGGGCGAGACATGATAGAGATTGCACATGGCGGCCACTGTAGCGGCGATTTACCATCGCTACTCTTGTCCCGCCGGAGCTAGATCCAAGCATGAGCAATTTCGCTTTTCTGAGCAACAACACCTTCATGAAGGTGGCGCCGCAGGCGGCCCAGCCCTTCGCCATCGCCGGCGTCGCCTGGGACGGCTGCGTGACCAACCGCCCCGGCGCCCGCTTCGGCCCGCGCGCTATTCGGCAGGCTAGCCATATGCTGTGTGACGGCACTCATCCGCTGTTCGACACCACGCCCGAAGGCCGGCTGACCGATCTGGGCGATCTGCTTTTGCCCAACACCAGCCTGGCGGCGATGCGCGAGGCCATGCTGCCGCTGGTCGCGCCTATGCTGGCCAAGCACCATATGGCCTGGCTGGGCGGCGACCACTCGATCACGCTGCCGCTGCTGCGGGCCTACAAGGCACATTACGGCCGGCCGCTGGCGGTGCTGCATTTCGATGCACACTGCGACACCTGGACCGACCATTTCGGTGAACCCAGTGGCCATGGCACCTGGGTCTACGAGGCGATGCAAGAGGGCCTGGTCGATCCCAACTGCTTTGTGCAGTTCGGCATCCGCTCGGCCGGCCAGCGCGAGGCGCGCGACTATGTGGCCGATCAAGGCGGCTTGATCTTTACCGCCCGCGCGCTGCGTGGCCTGGAGAGTCCGGCGCAACTGGCCGGCGTCTTGCAGCAGGTGCGTGAACGCATGGCCGCACATGGCCACCCACCGCTCTACCTGAGCCTGGACATCGACTGCCTGGACCCGGCCTTTGCGCCCGGCACCGGCACGCCCGAACCGGGCGGCATGACGACCAATCAGGTCTTCAGCATCCTGGAGGAGTTGGTGCCGGTACTGAACTTCGTCGGCATGGATTGCGTGGAGGTGGCGCCACCTTATGACCACGCGGAGCTGAGCAGTTACGCGGCGGCTCAGATGGTCTGGACCTATCTCTGTGCGCGCTTGGCGGCCAGATAGCCCCGTTTTGCCGACCAGTTTTTGCGCCGCCGCTGGCCTCGGCTCGGGCAGAATGGGTCGATTGAGCAATGCTCGATGCGCCGTCAACCTCCCAAAGGACTCCCGCCATGAAAGTCGCACAAATCATCCTGCATGAGCAAGACGATATCGAGCGGGCCTTGGCGACTTGGAACCCGACCGAAGTCGGTTCACCGGCACCTCACTTGGTCTTGGTCTTCAGCGCCATCCCCTTGTTGCAGCGCATCGCCGCGCCCTTGATGGCCCGTTTCCCCACGGCCTTGCGGCTGGGTTGTTCCACCGCTGGCGAGATATCGGCCGAGGGTGTCGGCGACGATAGCTGCGTGCTGACGGCGCTGCGCTTCGAAAGCGCCGACGGCCACGCGCTGCAAGCCTCGACCCCTCTCGCCGATATGGCCGACTCCGAAGCCGCCGGGCGGCGCTTGGCGGCACAGCTTCCTCAAGCCGGCCTGCGTGCCGTGCTGGTGCTGGGCCAGGGCGTCGCCGTCAACGGCAGCGCCTTGATCGCCGGCATGACTCAGCTGCTCGGCCAGAACGTCACCATCACCGGCGGCCTGGCCGGCGACGGGGCGGCGTTCAAGGAAACCTGGGTGCTGAATCAAAGCGGCGTGCATAACAACCAGCTCGTTTGCGTCGGGCTCTACGGTGAAGATCTGGTCTTTGCCCATGGCTCTTTCGGTGGCTGGGCACCGTTCGGGCCGGCCCGCCGCGTCACCCGCTGCGAGGGCAATGTGCTGTTCGAGTTGGACGGCGAGCCGGCGTTGGATGTCTACAAGCGCTACCTCGGCGACTATGCCCGCGACCTGCCGGCGTCTGGCCTCTTGTTCCCGTTTGCGATGCTGGGCCGGGACCACAACGAGATCGGCTTGATCCGCACGATTCTGGGCGTCGATGAGGCCGTCGGCAGCCTGACCTTGGCCGGCGACATCGACCCGACCGGTTACCTGAAGTTGATGCATGCCAGCACCGATGCGCTGGTAAGCGGCGCCGAGTCGGCCGCGCAAGCCGCTGCGGCCGCCGCCGAAGTGGCCGGGCCCCAGGGGCAAGAAAAGAGTCGGGGCCTCGCGCTGCTGGTCAGCTGCGTTGGCCGCAAGCTGGTGATGGGCGGCCGGGTCGAGGAAGAAATCGAGGCGGTGGCCGATGTCTTCGGTCGCTCCGCCGTGTTGGCCGGTTTCTATTCCAATGGCGAGATCAGCCCCTTCACCGGCAATCTTGAATGCAAGCTGCACAACCAGACCATGACCATCACCTATCTGGGCGAACGTCGCTAAAGCCGAATTTCAAGCCTGCAGCACAAGCGACGATGCACAAGCTCCTGTCCCGCCAGATCAAACGCCTGCTGGGTAGTGACGAGCAGCAATTGCCCGCGCTGCTGGCAGAGTTGGCCGAATTGGCGGAGCGGCCCGAGCTGTCGCCGGCGGCGGCCAGATTTTTGCTCGGCCTGGGCGCGCTGTTCGAACGCGTTGACGGTGCCTATGAGCAAAGCGACCGTGACCTCGATCTGAAGACCCGCAGCCTGGAGCTCAGCTCGGTCGAGTTAAGCGGCACGTTTGATCGCATTCGCAAGGAGTTGGCCAGCCGCACACGCGCGATTGAATCGCTGCGAGCCACCGCGCAAGGCCTGTTGCAATCGACCGGCACCGCCCTGCCGGCGCTGCATGATGACAACGATCTGGAGGCGCTGTCGCAGCTGATGTCGGAGCTGGTGCGCCAGCGCGAGGACAGCCAGCAAAGTTTGCAGCTCGCCCTGGATGAGTTGGCGGACCAGAAGTTCGCGCTTGACCAGCATGGCATCGTCAGCATCACCAACCTGGCCGGCGAGATTACCTACGTCAACGACAAGTTCTGCCAGATCAGCGGTTACCGCCGAGAGGAGTTGTTAGGCAAGAACCACCGCATGATCAGCTCGGGTCTGCACTCGGACGCCTTCTTCGCCGATCTCTGGGCCACCATCACCGCGGGCCGGGTTTGGCATGGCGATGTCTGCAACCGCGCCAAGGCAGGGCCGCTGTACTGGGTGCAAGCGACCATCGTGCCGCTGAAGGGCAAAACCGGCGTGCCGGAGCAGTACATCGCCATCCGCACCGAGATCACCGAGCGCAAAAACATGGAGGCGGCCGTCAAGGCCGGCGAAGCCCGGCTGCGCCACATCACCAACACAGTGCCCGGTGTGCTCTATCGCTGCCAGGTCAACCTGCAAACAAACCGCATCCAATTCAGCTATGTCAGCGACAGGCTGAAGGAGGTGCTGGGCCTGGAACCCGAAGCACTGCTGGCCGACGGCAGCATTGTGGTGGCACAAATCGCCCCGGAGTTCCGCGAGCGCTGCGTCCAGGGCGTGCTGAGCGCCGCCCGTTCGCGCAGCCATTGGCGCGATGACTACAGAATCATTCGGCCCGACGGCGTGCAGCGCTGGGTGCGCTCCGAAACGCGGCCCGAGCCGGATCTGGCCGCAGACGGCTCGGTCGTCTACAGCGGCATCTGGCAAGACGTCACGCTGCTGAAGGAGGCCGGCGCGCGTCTGAAGGACATCACCGAGAGCATTCCGGTGGCGGTGTTTCAGGCCTATAGCTCGGCTGCGGGTTGGCGCTCGATTCCTTTTTGCAGCCCGGCGCTGGAGCGCATCTGCGGCATTGCGCCGGACGATGTCGTCAAAGACGCCCAAGTCTTGGTGGCCCAGGTGGACCCTCGTGATGGCCCCGAATTGATCGAAGCCTTTGCCAAATCGGCGCGCAGTTTGGAGGCGTTGACGGTAGATTTTCGCCTGCGCCACAAACACAGCGGTGCGCAAGTCTGGGTGCATGGCGAGGTGCAGCCCAAGCCAACCGCCGATGGCGGCCTGGTCTGGAACGGCTACCTGACCGACATCAGCGAGGCCAAACGGGTCTCCGAAGAACTGCGCCGGGCCAAGGAAGGGGCCGAGGCCGCCAACCGGGCCAAGAGCGATTTTCTGGCCAATATGAGTCACGAAATCCGCACCCCGATGAACGGCATCATCGGCATGACCGAGTTGGCGCTGGACGATGCGGTCGACGCCGAGCAGCGCGGCCATCTGCTGGTGGTCAGGGACTCCTCCGAAGCCTTGCTGCGGGTCATCAACGACATCCTGGACTTCTCCAAGATCGAGGCCGGCAAGCTGCAGATCGAGTCGATTGCCTTTGATCTCGAGGCCGCCGTCGAGGACACTCTCAAGCCGCTGGCCTTGCGCGCCAACGACAAGGGGCTTGAGCTCCTGTGCAGGCTGGCGCCGGATCTGCCGGCGCAGACATTGCTCGGTGATCCGGGCCGGCTGCGGCAGATTCTGATCAATTTGATCGGCAATGCGATCAAGTTCACCGCCCATGGCGAAGTGGCGCTGGAACTCAGCCTGGCCGCCGGCACTGCCGATGCGCCCAGCATCTTGTTCACCATCCGTGACACCGGCATTGGCATCCCGGCGGAAAACCTGAATTCGATTTTCGATGCCTTCGCGCAGCAAGACAGCTCGATCACCCGACGCTTTGGAGGCACCGGCCTGGGGCTGACGATTTCCTCGCGGCTGGTCGAAGCGCTGGGCGGCACGATCTGGGTCGACAGCGTGGTCGGCCGAGGCAGCAGCTTTCACTTTGCCCTGCCCTTCACCTTGGCTCCGCTGCCGAATGGCGTCAGCACCGACGCGGCCAGCGCCGTGGCGGGCTTCGTTCCGACGGCTGCCGACTCCCAAGAAGGAAGCGGCCTGGAGGTGCTATTGGTCGAGGACCATCCGGTCAATCAACAGCTGGCGATGGCCTTGCTGCACCGCAGCGGCCACCGCGTCAGCTTGGCCGAGAACGGCCAGCAGGCCTTGGATCTGCTTGCGCAGCGGCGCTTCGATCTGGTCTTGATGGACATGATGATGCCGGTGCTGGACGGGCTTGAGGCGACCCGACGCTTTCGTGCCAGCGAGCCGCCGGGGCAGGCGCGCACGCCCATCCTGGCGATGACGGCGCGGGCCACTTCGGCCGACCGCGACCTCTGCCTCGCCGCCGGCATGGACGACTACCTTTCCAAGCCCTTTGACGTCAAGGCCTTTCAGCTGATGGTACAGCGCTACCTGCCCGCCTTGGCCGGCGCCGCCTCGACCCAGCCGGCGCCGGCACCCGCGCCACCGCCCATCGCAGCAATGACGGAATTCGATTACGCAGCGGCGCTCCGCGAGGTCGACCAAGAGGTGATTGCCATCGTCAGCACGATCTTTGTGCGGCGCTGGCCGCTGGAGCTGGAAAAGTTGCGCGTCGCCTTGCTCGCAGGCGAGCTGGAAACCCTGCTGCATAGTGGCCACGCCTTGAAGGGTACGCTGGGCATGTTCGGTGCCCGCCCAGCGGCCGCCTTGGCCCACCAAATCGAGGGCGACGCCGAGCTGGGTCGCCTGGACGATATGGCCGAACTCATCGAGGGGCTCGGCATCCAGGTGTCTTTGCTTTTGCAGGCGCTGGCCAATCACCATATAGAGCGGGGCTGACATGAGCAATGGTCGAATCAAGCGGCAAGTCCTGATCGTTGACGACAGCGAAATCAACCTCGCCCTGTTCGAGGCGCTGGTGCTCAAGCTCGGCGATATCGAGGCCAAAAGCATGGCCTCCGCCACCGAGGGCCTAGCCTGGGCCCAGCAGCACGCACCGGATCTGATCATCGTCGACTACATGATGCCCGAACTCGACGGTGTGCAATTCATCGAGCGCCTTCGGGCGACGGCGGGCAAAGACGGCGTGCCGATTTTGATGATCACCGCCAATGACCAAAAGCCGGTGCGCTACCGAGCCCTCAATGCAGGTGCTTCGGACTTCCTGACCAAGCCGATCGACAAGGTCGAATTTCTGGCACGCTGCAGCAATCTGCTGGCCTTGAGTGAAATGCGCCGCAAGTTGGACGACCGCGCCGCCTGGCTGGCCGACGAGGTGCGGCTGGCCACCGCCAAGATCGTCGAGCGCGAGCGCGAGACGGTGATCCGTCTGGCCAAGGCGGCCGAATACCGCGACCCCGAGACCGGCGCGCATATCTTGCGCATGGCGCATTACTCGCAGCTGATTGCGCGTGGCCTGGGCCTGAGCGAGGGCGAACAAGAGTTGCTATTGCAGGCGGCACCGCTGCATGACATCGGCAAGGTTGGTATCAGCGACAGCATCCTGCTCAAGCCGGGCCGCCTGACACCGGCCGAATTCGACACGATGAAGCAGCATGCGGCCTATGGCTATGAAATTTTGAAGGAAAGCAGCTCCAGCATCCTGCAGACCGGCGCGTCAATCGCGCTCGGTCATCACGAGAAGTTTGACGGCAGCGGCTATCCGGGCGGCCTCGTCGGCGAAGCGATTCCAATCTTCTGCCGCATCGTGGCGGTGGCCGATGTCTTCGACGCGCTGACCTCGGCACGGCCGTATAAGTCGGCCTGGACGCTGGAGGATGCCGCGACCCATATCCGGTCCCAGTCCGGCAGCCATTTCGACCCGGCCTGTGTGGCGGTCTTCTTTGAGCTTTGGCCCGAGGTTTTAGAGATTCGCGAGCGCTTTAGGGACGATGATTGACCCACCTTGCTGGCGCCGCTATGACCGGCAGTTAGCGCCTACTGGCCAGCCATTCGACCAAGGCATCCATCGCCGCTCGCCCCTTGGCGGCCTCCGCATGGTTGACGGCGACCACCAACACCCAGGGCCGTCGTCGGCGGTCGTAAACATAGCCTGCCAAGGCCTTGACGTCGCGGAGCGTGCCGGTCTTAAGCCGCGCTCGCCCCTCCGCCGGCCCGCCCTTGAAACGCCGCGTCAGCGTGCCATCGACACCAGCCAAGGGCAGGCCGCTGAGCAGCTCGGGCGCCAGAGGGCCATCCCAGGCCGCAGCCAGCAAGGCGGCCAGTTGCGCCGGCTTGATGCGCTCGCTGCGCGACAGGCCCGCGCCGTTGTCCAGCACCAGCCCCTCGCTGTCGATGTGTTTGGCCGCAAACCATTCGCTCACCGCGCGCGCGGCGGCCGCCTGCGTCGCCTCGCCCGGCTCGGCCACCGCGGCACCCAGGCGCAGAAAAACCAAACGGCTGAGCGGGTTGTCAGACTGCTTGAGCGCAGCACGCAGCAACTCGCCCAGCGGCCGGTCTTGATGACTGGCCAATAGGCGGGCGTCAACAGGTGTGGCGCCCTCCAGGTTGGCCGGGCCCATGCTGCCACCCAGCTCGGCCCAAATCTGCCGTACGGCCTGGGTGCTCAGCCATTGACGGTCGAGCAAATTCAGCTTCGGTCGCTGCTCGCAATGACGCGGGAACTCGCCCTTCAATTCGATCGTCGCGCCGCTGCCGTCTTGGCGCACCATGGGCAAGCGCCAACCCTGCTCCCAGTCGACGCAGGGTCTATCAACCAAAGTCATGCCGCTGACATCCAGCCCTATGCCGGGCCAGGCCGGGCTGGACTTGGCGCTGACCGAGCTAGCGTCGGATCTCAGCGTGTAGCCGAGCAGGCTGCCGTTCAGATGCAAGGCATCGGGGATGACGTTGTACGGCCACTCGGGTGACTCGTCGAAGGCCGGCACGCCGAGCTCGGGCCGAGCCGGGCTGAACAAGGTGCGGTCGACCACCAGGCCGCCCTGGATTTCGCGCAGCCCTTGCTGCTCGCGCAAGACCCGCAGCATTTGCCACAGCACGCCCCAGTCCAACTCGGCGTCGGCGCCGCCACGCAGATAGAGCGAGCCGTTCAGCACATCTCCCGTCTGGTTGCCGTCCACCAACAGATCGGTGCGCCCGCGTGAGGCGGCCCCGAGCCGATCCATGGCCACCACGGCGGTGACCAACTTCATCGCCGAGCCGACCGAGATCGCCTCTTGCCCACGCACACTCAAAATCTGCGCCGCTTGCTGCAAGGGGAAGGCATGCACGGCCATGGCCGATTCGGGCAGGCCCGCCTTGGCCAACGCCAGTCTCACTTCGGCAGGCAAGCGCAAGGGCGGCATGGCAAGAGCGGCGCAGTTGGCCAGCAAGGCGCCCACACAGAGAATTCGCAAACGCAAGCTCGAACCCATGGATCTATTTCAAGCTTTGCACAAAGGCCAGCACCTGCGCCACCATGGTCGCGGTGGCCTTGGGCGCCTCGATGTCGCCGGCCAACACATGCTGGCCCGCGCTTTCGCTGTAATCGACCTCGATCAGGCATTTGATCGCACTGCCGAAACGCTTGAAAGCCGCCCGCGCGAGGGTCACGTTGATGACGCTGTCACGCGGCGACAGCAGCATCAGCAGCGGCGCCTTGACGGCCTCCAGCGGGCTGGCGCGCACCTGATTCACCAGCGACATCATCGGGTCCAGCGCCGAGGTCGGGTATTCATGCGTCCAGAAACGCGCCTTGGTCTCGTTGCCGGGCTTGTAACGCATGACGCCACCGTGCACCCAATGGATCAAGGCGCGACCCCATGACCAATTGATCAGGGCGGCAAATCTGTCTTTGGGCCCGAAGTTGGGCGACACCAGGACCCAGGCCGCCACATCACGCCCCTGCGGCTGCAGGGCGGCCCAAGCAGCCAGCGTGGCCCCCGTCGAGGTGCCCATCACCAGCACTCGTTCGCCCAGCTTCTGGCCCAGCGCCAGCGCCTCTAGCGCGTCGGCCTGCCATTGAGCGACCGACATGCCGGCCATCGCCGCGCCGGGCCGGCCATGGCCGGTGAGGCGGGTGTAGAAGACATGGCCGCCCAGGCTTTGGGCCAGCAACTCGGGCAACGGTGCCATCTCTTGCCGCGTGGCGGTGAAGCCATGCAGATAGACCACCGCCCAGGGCGCCCGCACCCGGCCGGCGCGGCCCCAGACGATCTGCTTCTCGGCCCCCGGCGTCACGTCGAGCAGACGCGCTTCGGAGGCGGCCAGATGCGCGTCGAGCTGATCTAGCTGCGAGGGCAGCCAGTCGCCCGCGCTGGAGACAACTGGCTTCAGGCGAGCACGGCCGCCATCGCAGCAGCCGTGGCCTCAACGTTCTTGCTGTTCAAGCCAGCGACGCACATCCGGCCCGAACGGACCAGATAGACGGCGAACTCTTCCTTCAAGCGATCCACCTGAGCGGCGCTCAAACCGGTGTAGCTGAACATGCCGCGCTGAGTCAGGAAGTAGTCGAAATTGCGACCCGGCAACTTGGCGCTGAGCACCTCGTACAAGGCATTGCGCATTTCATGAATGCGCTGGCGCATCTCGTTGACTTCACCTTCCCACTGCGAGCGCAGGGCCGGGTCGGTCAGCACGCGAGCGACCAGCTGGCCACCATGCATCGGCGGGTTCGAGTAGTTGCGACGGATCAGGAACTTCAGCTGCCCCAGCACATTGACCGCCTGCGCCGCGTTCGGGCACACCACGCTCAAGGCACCGCAACGCTCGCCGTACAAGCTCATGCTCTTGGAGAAGCTGTTGGCAACGAAGAAGCTCAGGCCCGCATCGGCCATTGCGCGGATCGCGAAGGCGTCCTCATCAATGCCGTCGCCATAGCCTTGATAGGCCAGGTCCAGGAAGGGCAGCAAGTCGCGCTCCTTCAAGACCGGGATCAGCTCATCCCATTGCAGCGGGGTCAGGTCAACACCGGTCGGGTTGTGGCAGCAGGCGTGCATCAGGACCACGCTCTTGGGCGGCAAGGCCTTGATGGCGGCCAGCATGTCGGCAAAACGCACGCCACCGGTGGCCGCGTCGTAGTAAGGATAGGTCTTGACCTCGATGTTCGAGCCCTCGAACACCGCGCGGTGGTTGTCCCAGGTCGGGTCGGACACATAGATGGCGCTGTCGGGGAAGTAGCGCTTGATGAAATCGGCACCGACTTTCAGGCCGCCGCTGGAGCCGACGCTCTGGATCGTCACCGTGCGCTCACGCACCGGATTGTTCTCACCGAACAGCAGCGCTTGCACAGCCGAGCGGAAATTGGCCGCGCCTTCCATCGGCAGATAAGGGCGAGCGCCGGCCTCGGCCACCACCTGCAACTCGGCCTTGCGGACCGAATCCAGCATCGGAATCTTGCCGTTGTCGTCAAAGTAGATCCCGATCGACAGATTGATCTTGCCCGGACGGGTATCTTTCTGGAAAGCCTCGTTGAGGCTCAGGATAGGGTCGCCGGCATAGGCGTCAACGTGGTGAAACATGGTCAGGACTCCAGGCAAAGGGGAACAAAACTCGTGGCATTATCGCGGCGCTTGCGGCTGCAACTGCAGCAGCATCGCGTCGCCATAGCTGAAAAATCGGTATTCGGCCGCGATGGCATGGCGATACAGCGCCATGATGGGCGCATATCCGGCAAAAGCGCTGACCAACATCATCAGCGTGCTCTTGGGTAAATGAAAGTTGGTGACGAGCAAATCAACGACGCGGAACTGGAAACCCGGCGTGATGAAGATCGCCGTCTCGCGCGCACCGGCCTGCAACTCGCCGCCCAGCGCAGCCGACTCCAGCGCTCGCAGCGTGGTCGTGCCGACCGCCACCACCCGCCCGCCCCGCGCCTTGCACGCCGCGATCGCCGCGACCGTCTCGGCCGTTACCTCGAACCATTCGCTGTGCATCTTGTGCTCATCGAGCTTTTCCACCCGCACCGGCTGAAAGGTGCCGGCGCCGACATGCAAGGTGACATGAGCGGTCGCGACGCCCTGCTCGCTCAAGCGTGCCAACAAGGCCTCATCAAAATGCAAGGCGGCGGTCGGCGCGGCCACCGCGCCGGGCTCTTTGGCAAACACCGTCTGGTACCGCCGCACATCGTCGGCCTCGTCGGCATGCTCGATATAGGGCGGCAGCGGCACATGACCATGCAGTTCCAGCAGCGCAAACGGATAGCTGGGGAAGCGCAGATGGAACATGCCGTTGTCGGGGCCGCAGCGGCCCAGCACCTCGGCGTCAAACGCGTCATTGAAGCGCACGAAACTGCCGGGCTTCGGGCTCTTGCTGGCGCGCAGATGGGCCCAGACTTCCAAGGTTCCGGGGTGGACTCGTTCCACCAGCGCCTCGACGGCGCCGCCCGACATCTTGGCGCCGTAAAGCCGCGCCTTGATCACCTTGGTGTTGTTGAAGACCAGCAGATCGCCGGCCTTCAGCAGTTCAGGTAACTCGTAAAAGATGCGGTCCACCGGCGGCTGACTGCGGCCATCCAGGAGGCGTGAGCCGCTGCGCTCCGCTGCGGGATGCTGGGCGATCAACTCGGGCGGCAGGTCGAAATCGAAGTCGCTGACGCTGTGGACTGAAGAAGTTGAGGATTGCATGAAAGTTGAGGGCCGGACGGACCCGTGCCAAACAGAAAGGAAGAAGGCAGCATTTTCCCATGCGGGCTTTTTGACGCAGGTCAATCGAGCGGACAGGGCTTGGTGCGACCATTCATTCAAGGAGCGATTCGATGAGACATCAACAAGCGCAAGTCCTGACCCCCGGCCAGCAAGCGATGCTGGAAGATACATTGCTGCAGCGCCAGCGTTCGCTTGAGCATGAGTTGCAAACCCAGTTGGGCGCACAAGGCCGGGTTGAACATGCCCGCGAGCAACTGCTGCAAGACGCCGATGGCGAGCAGGCCCATGCGACCGATCGCGAGGTGGATCTGGCTCGCAGCGATGCGAATCTGGAGGCCCTGCGTCAAGTCAATGAAGCGCTGCAACGTCTGCGCAGCCCGGAATTTGGCCTGTGCAGCAACTGCGGTGAAGCGATTGCCTTCGATCGCTTGAAGGCCAATCCAGAGGCCTTGCGTTGCATCACTTGCCAAGCCGCCGAGGAGCGCTTGCATGGCGGCACCTCACACAAGCTCTGAATCTTCATCCCACCGAAAGGACTTTCACTCATGAGTATGTTTCACGCGGTTGTCTGGCTCGATCACCAAAGCGCCAAGGTCTTGCAGTTCGACGAGGCCCATGTGCAGGCCGAAAAGGTCAAGGCCCACAGCCACCACACCAAGCAGCATGGCAGCGCGGTGCGCAGCGAGCATGAATTTTTCGGCGAGGTTTGCGATGCATTGAACGGCATCGAGGAGGTCTTGGTGGTCGGTTCATCGACCGCGCAGTCCGACTTCAAGCATTACGCCGACAAGCACCGCCCGCAAACCGCCAAGCACATCGTCGGCTATGAGACCGTTGATCATCCGACCGAAAACCAACTCATTGCCATGGCCAAGCAGTACTTCTTGAAGTACGACCGGATGGCCGGGACACCGTCGCCGATGTGAGTTATTGGCAATAGCCAAATGTAGAAAGGCCGACCCGCTAACTCAGCGGGTCGGCCTTCTTTTTTGGGTGCCGAACTTGCTTAGCCTCGGTTGACTGTCCTCAAATGCCGCCGGTTCCAGTCGCCAACAAACTGCCATCTTCACCGGACACCCAGCCGGTGCGAGGGTCGACAAAGAACACTTGATTCAGCGTCTTCTGGGTGCCCGAGTAGATGCGCTGCCAGGTCTTGCCGCCATCCTGGGTGCTCAAAATGGCGCCAGCACTGCCGACCACCCAGCCCCGCTGTGCGTCCAAAAACTGGATGTCCTGCAACTGCACGGCGTCACCCTGCATGCTTATTGACCAAGTCTGGCCGGCGTCCCGCGACTGCAGCACGGTACCGTTGGCTCCGATTGCCCAAACCGTCGTGGCATCGACGAAGACGACCCGGCGGAGCTCGGAGCCCGTGCCACTGAACCTGCTCTGCCAAGTCAGCCCGCCATCTTGTGTGCTGACGATGCGCCCGCCATTGCCGACCGCCACGCCCTGCTTGGCGTTGGCGAAATGGATGCTGTTGATCCCTTCGACAAAATCGGCCACTTTCGCCCAACTCTGACCGGCGTCAATCGAAGTCAACAAAACAGGCGTGGGATAAAAGCTGCCGGGTCGCAACTCGGTCGATAAGGCATAGCCCTTGTTCTCATCGATAAATTGGAATTGGCTGATCTTGGCCGTGCCACTCAAGGGCGACGCCCAAGTCGCGCCGGCATCAATACTGCGATAGACCTTGCCGTCAGCGGCCAAGAGCCAACCCTTGGTAGCAGAAAGGAACTGGAAGCGAACCTGATTCCAGTAGTCCGGTTTCACTAAATCCTTCAGTTTGACCGTCCAGTCAAGACCGCCGTTACTGGTCTCCAGCAACTCCCCGGCCGCACTGATGGCCAAGGCTCGTTTGGCGTCAAAGAACCAAGTCGCGATGAAGGAACTCTGGGCGAACTGAGCCTCCTTGCCGACCGCCAGTCGCCAAGTCAGCATATCGTCGCTGCTGATGTATTCAAGGCCGAAATAGGCATGTTTGAGCGCCCAAGTCTTGGCGCCGACCTTGCGCAAACCGCTCACTTCGTAGCCATTGCCCGGCAACTGGATTTCGCGCCAAGTCCGCCCGAGATCCTCGCTGAAATCGCGCTTGAAACTGTTGTTTGTGCTGTCACTGACCGCGCGGTAAATCGCCCCGCTGGGCAATAGGCTCAGTTGGCTTTGATAGGAACTGGCGTTCAAGGCAAACACCATCGCTTGCCAATTGCGGCCGCCATCGCTCGTCGTGTACAAGGAAGTGTCATTCCCGACCAGGCTCAAGATGCCATTCAAGGCGTCGGTAAAGACGATTTTTTGAACCGTGAAATAACCAATGGCCGGCAAGCCCTGCGCATCAAAGCGCTCCCATGTCAGACCGGCATCCTGGCTGCGACGCAGATTGAGTTTGTACGTGGACCTGCCGGTTTCATAGTCATAACTCTGCACGCCCTCGCTCAGCAAAACTCCCGACTTGCCCATGGTGATCGAGCCGGAGGTGCTGTAGTTCAGTTTGGCCAGCAGCTCGACCTGCGTCTTGCCCAGATCGGTCGACTTGAAGAGCTTGTCTTCGCTGCGACTCCAGATCGCACCGTCGGCATCAATACGATCGAGCCGCAGTTTGCGCTGCGCCCAAGTGGCGCCACCGTCGCTGCTGGCGGTGATGAAATCGTCGCCCACAATCACCGCCGTCGTGGCATTGATGACCGACAGGGACAAGGAATTGCTGTTCGGGTAAGGAGAATCCTGCCTCGACCAAGAAGCCTGCAAGACCCAGTTAGCGCCACCATCAACGGTGCGCAGCACGGCGCCATATTCGCCCACGGCCCACCCATTGTTGGCGTCGGCAAAACGAATCGATGTCAAGCGGGTCCGCAGTCCCGAAACTTGGCCGACCCATGTCTTGGCGCCATCGCTGGACTTGAGAATCTCGCCATTAGATCCGACCGACCAGGCTGTCTTGCTGTCCAGGAAGAAGAGGTCCGCACGGTCATTGCCGCTCGGTTTTGGCATCTGCCAGCACCAACCGCTATCCGCAGCGCCGGTACAGGCCAAGCCCTTGACATGCGTCCGGTTGTTGACGCTAACGCGGAATTTCAACTCCTTGGAGCTGCCCGCCTCGTTGCTGACCTTGAGCGTGACGTCATAGTCGCCCACTTTGGCGAACTCATGCTTTGGAGCCGGCTCGGTGCTGCTGGCGCCGTCACCAAAGGACCAGGCAAACTTCAAGCCAGTCAGTGCGGCAGCACTGTTATCAAAACTGGCCGCGCTACCGACATCGGCACTGGCCGCGGCCTTGATCGACAACGTCTCCGGGATCACCGTGGCCGGTGTGACCGGCGTTGGCGGCTCGACCGGCGTGCTGCCCTCACTGCCGCCGCCACAGGCGCTCAACAGGCTGGACACCAAGACCGTGATGGCCAAGACTTGACTTGTATATTTCATTTTCAACCCTCCCTGATGGTTCTTCTTGAAAGTTCATGGATCGATTCGATGACCGATTTCGGTGCGGATTGTAGGGAGGGTCGGCTGGGTCGCAGCCCACCCAAATGGGGGAGAGGGTAACTACAGTCAAAGCGAATGCGCGCGGCGCGCGCCTCGCGCCAAGGCAGAATGCCGCCCATGCCCGAGGCCGATCGAAAAGAAACCAGCGCCGCCAACAAGCCCAAATCCGCGCCGCAAAAGGCGATGGAAAAACTCGGCCTGCTGCGCGACATCGATCTGGCCCTGCATCTGCCGATGCGCTACGAGGACGAGACCCGCATCACGCCGATCGCCGAGGCGCGCTCGCACGAGGGCGAGGCGGTGCAATGCGAGGGCGAGGTGCTGGAATGCCGGATCGAGACGCGCGGCCGGCGTGTGTTGCTGGTCAAGATCAGCGATGAAAGCGGCGCCGAACTGTTGTTGCGCTTCATACATTTCTATCCTTCACATCAGAAGACCATGGCGGTCGGCGCCCGCATCCGCGTGCGCGGCGAGTTACGCCATGGCTTCTTTGGTCGCGAGATGGTGCACCCGACCTTCAAGGCGGTCGTCGAAGGCGCGGCACTGGCCACCGCGCTGACGCCGGTCTACCCGGCCAGCAACGGCCTGCCGCAGGCCTATCTGCGCCGCGCGATCGCCTCGGGCCTGAGTCGCGCCGACCTGGGCGAGCTGCTGCCCGCCGGGGTGGTGCCGCCCACCCTGCCCGCGCTGCGCGACGCGCTGAACTTTTTGCACCACCCGCCGCCGCAAGCGCGCCTGTCGACGCTGGAAGATCACAGCCACCCGGCCTGGCAGCGCCTCAAGTTCGAGGAATTGCTGGCCCAGCAAATCAGCCAGATGCAGGCGCAGCGCGAGCGGGCATTGTTGAAGGCGCCCGCCCTGATGGCCAAACGCGGCGGCTTGCATGAGCAGTTGCTGGCGGTGCTGCCCTTTGGCTTGACCGGCGCGCAGCAGCGCGTCAGCGAGGAGATCGCGCAGGAGCTGGCATTGCCACAACCGATGCACAGGCTCTTGCAAGGCGATGTCGGTTCCGGCAAGACGGTGGTGGCGGCGCTAGCCGCGGCGGTCGCCATCGACGCGGGCTGGCAATGCGCGCTGATGGCGCCGACCGAAATCCTGGCCGAGCAGCATTTCAAGAAGCTGGTCGGCTGGCTGGAGCCGCTGGGGCTGAAGGTCGCTTGGCTGACCGGCAGCGTCAAGGGCAAGGCCAGGCAGAAGATGCTGGACGCGGCCGCCGATGGCTCCGCGCAGCTGGTCATCGGCACCCATGCGGTGATCGAAGACAAGGTGAAGTTCGCCAGGCTGGGCCTGGCCATCATCGACGAGCAGCACCGCTTCGGCGTTGCCCAGCGGCTGGCCTTGCGCAAGAAGCTCGCTGCGATGGACCTGGAGCCGCATCTGCTGATGATGAGCGCGACGCCGATTCCGCGCACCTTGGCGATGACTTATTTCGCCGACTTGGCGGTGTCCACCATCGACGAGCTGCCGCCGGGGCGCACGCCCATCGTCACCAAGGTGTTCGCCGACAGCAAGCGCTTCAATGTGATCGAGAAGATCCGCGATGAAGTGGTCAACAAGGCCGCACAGGTCTACTGGGTCTGCCCGCTGATCGAAGAGTCCGAGACGCTGGATCTGAACAACGCGACCGAGACGCATGCCGAGCTGTCCGCCGCGCTGGACGGTTACGTGGTCGGCTTGCTACATGGTCGCATGACGCCGGCCGACAAGGCCGCCGTGATGGCCGAGTTCACGGCCGGGCGCATCAGCGTGCTGGTGGCGACGACGGTGATCGAGGTCGGCGTCGATGTGCCGAACGCCAGCCTGATGGTGATCGAACATGCCGAACGCTTTGGCCTCAGCCAGTTGCACCAGCTGCGCGGCCGGGTCGGGCGCGGCGCGGTCGCGAGTGTCTGCGTGCTGCTCTACACCGGGCCGCTGTCGGACACCGGCAAGTCGCGGCTGAAGGCGATGGCCGAGACCAATGATGGCTTCGAGATTGCAAGGCGCGACCTCGACATCCGCGGGCCGGGTGAGTTCATGGGCGCGCGCCAAAGCGGCGCCGAGCTTTTACGCTTCGCCGACCTGCAGGAGGACTCGGTGCTGCTGCAAGCCGCCCGCCGCTTGGCGCCGCAGTTACTGGATAAACACCCGCAGGCGGCGCGCAGACAGGTGGAACGTTGGTTGGGGGCTAAGGCGGAGTTTTTGAAAGCTTAGTTAGTCCGTACTCCGGTCGATTTGGCCACCTTTTCCGATTCAACGTAGCCCAGTATTCCGATTCAAAATGGCCACCCACGCCGATGTGGCTACGCCAGCCGAAAGTCGGTGTTGGCGATCTGGTTTCAAGAGATCTGAACGGCTCCAAGGTGCCCATTGCCGAAGTTCGAAGTAGTGGGTTGTAGGGCAATGCCCCAACGGCTACGGTCGTTGGCAGTTGTGAGGCGGATTCACGTTGTCGACCACTCAGCAGTCACTCGCCTGCCCCAATGCTGGTTCCGTCAACGTCCGGTCTCGGGTGAACTGCGGTCATCCTAGGCGTGGCAAACCACGCAGCCTGTATAAGGCGCCGCTAAATGCCTGTTGTTCGAACCGTCGAAGGGCGGAACCGACCCAGAGGGGCCGGCGGCGAAAGGGCGTTCTTGGATTGACGCGCTTAAAGTTCAGGTGCCTAGAAAAATCGAACATCACTTGAGAGGCCCAACCTATCCCAGTCTTACTTATCGGCTTTGCTTTGTTCCGCAATCAGCTTAGCAATTTGTGACTCTGGCTTCACCGGTTCGATCACCATAATCTGTTGCCGGTTGATGATCATTCGGTCGGGACCATGCCATTCACCGCCACGCTTGATCATCGTGTTAGCAACTTCTTTGGTCTCCGCATTGACCACCCTGCTCTGGATGTAGAACACATCGCGCAGGACGGTGTAGTCGGTCCCAAGTGCCTCAATACGCCCGAAATAGACTTGGCCATTCAGCAATGAGATGGCATGGTAAGCCGTGACCAATTCTGGCGCTGCATGTTGGCGCATGCTTTGATAGGCAGTAAGCCCTTGTGATCCTGCGATAACCAATGCTGCGAGGCTCAACATCCAGGCTTGCGTTTTCGAAATCGTCATTTTTTCTAGTGAATAGGTGGTGTATTTGAGACTGGGCTACCGGAGCACAACTGGCCTTGGCTTCGTTCGGCGATATGTAGCCAGTTTTCGAAGGATTCGAATCAGGCCAAGTCAGTCAATCGACGGCTAACTTGCCTTCTTGTATAGGCAAGTCCAACAAGTGCAAGAACGAGCAGCGCCAAAGTATCGGGCTCTGGAACATCGCCTCCATTTGCGTCTGACAGTGTCAGCAACAATTGGAGGTGACACAGCGCATTCAATGTTTGGCAGGACTGGGTAAGCTGCGCCTCATAGTGCTTGTTTGAGCCTGCAGCGAATTCCAAACTAACCTTATCGAAGCCTTCCATTGAAGTTGCTTCAAGAAAATCAAAGTGATAAGAGTCGTCATCAAGCCCAAGGGCCAGCATGAGATTGATTCGCGCGCCCGCGTCAAACTTGAGAAGACCAAGCACTTTCAAGACGTCAAAGCTCGATGCTGAGGCAAGCTCCAGATTTAAAGTTCCGCCAAACAACACATTGCCCACCATCGTCAAAGTACCAGGCGATTCGCCGGGCGCCACGGTCGCGGCACTACCAATGACAATGTTTGCGGCCTCTATCGTTCCGCTGCCTTGCACGTTTCCGCCATCGATATGAATGCTGCTAGCGCGGAGGCTTCCGTCGACTTTAGTGGTTCCACTGGCCTGCGAATAATCACTACCCAACACTTGGCTGTTTGCAGAAACAGAGACTACGCCAAAATTGGTTGCTGGACCGGTGAGGCCTAGCACACCAGCATTGACATTGAGCGTGCCTTTGTTTTCAAACGCGATGCCAATGTCGCTGTACCCGGCCCCGACCTTGCTGTACGTGCCCGCGTTGACGAACTTCGAGTCCGCAGTCCCACCGATTGAATTGCGGTAGGTGCTGCTACCGTTGTCAACGAAGGTTCCGGTGTTGGTCAGGACGGCGCCGTTCACGGCGAAGAGCGTGCCGCCGTCCAAACTGGTCGTGCCGGCGAAGTCAATGCTGCGCTGATTGGCGGTGGCGTACCGGCCGTAGCCAAGCAGCGCGAGCTCACCCGTAAAGGTGGTCGTGCCGGTGCCGTTCATTGAGCCGCCGGTCCAGGTGCTGGGGCCGCTGACGTTCAGCGCGCCGGCACCCATGATGGCGCCTCCGGCTAGATTGAGCGTGGTCGCGTTGAAGGTGCCGCCAAGATTGAGCGCACCTGGGTAGACCTCAAGTAGTCCCGTGAAGGTATTGGAGCCTTTGGTGTTGACCAGAGCGTTGCCACCAATTTGTAGGCCGCCGTTGCCACTAGCAACCGTCAAACCGCCAAGTTCATGCACTCCGCCGCCGTAGACCAAGGTGGCGCCAGAGGCAATATTGAGGCCGCCGGTGATGCTGCTACTGGCGGTCAGGCCCAGCACACCAGCATTGACATTGAGCGTGCCTTTGTTTTCAAACGCGATGCCAATGTCGCTGTACCCGGCCCCGACCTTGCTGTACGTGCCCGCGTTGACGAACTTCGAGTCCGCAGTCCCACCGATTGAATTGCGGTAGGTGCTGCTACCGTTGTCAACGAAGGTTCCGGTGTTGGTCAGGACGGCGCCGTTCACGGCGAAGAGCGTGCCGCCGTCCAAACTGGTCGTGCCGGCGAAGTCAATGCTGCGCTGATTGGCGGTGGCGTACCGGCCGTAGCCAAGCAGCGCGAGCTCACCCGTAAAGGTGGTCGTGCCGGTGCCGTTCATTGAGCCGCCGGTCCAGGTGCTGGGGCCGCTGACGTTCAGCGCGCCGGCACCCATGATGGCGCCTCCGGCTAGATTGAGCGTGGTCGCGTTGAAGGTGCCGCCAAGATTGAGCGCACCTGGGTAGACCTCAAGTAGTCCCGTGAAGGTATTGGAGCCTTTGGTGTTGACCAGAGCGTTGCCACCAATTTGTAGGCCGCCGTTGCCACTAGCAACCGTCAAACCGCCAAGTTCATGCACTCCGCCGCCGTAGACCAAGGTGGCGCCAGAGGCAATATTGAGGCCGCCGGTGATGCTGCTACTGGCGGTCAGGCCCAGCACACCAGCATTGACATTGAGCGTGCCTTTGTTTTCAAACGCGATGCCAATGTCGCTGTACCCGGCCCCGACCTTGCTGTACGTGCCCGCGTTGACGAACTTCGAGTCCGCAGTCCCACCGATTGAATTGCGGTAGGTGCTGCTACCGTTGTCAACGAAGGTTCCGGTGTTGGTCAGGACGGCGCCGTTCACGGCGAAGAGCGTGCCGCCGTCCAAACTGGTCGTGCCGGCGAAGTCAATGCTGCGCTGATTGGCGGTGGCGTACCGGCCGTAGCCAAGCAGCGCGAGCTCACCCGTAAAGGTGGTCGTGCCGGTGCCGTTCATTGAGCCGCCGGTCCAGGTGCTGGGGCCGCTGACGTTCAGCGCGCCGGCACCCATGATGGCGCCTCCTGAAAACGCCAGTGCCCCGATTGCCGAGGCTTCCGAGTTCTGCAGCACACCGCCGGCAAAGGAAAGTCGCCCGCTGCCTGAAAACGAGCGCACAGAGATCGAGCCTGATCCAAAAAATGTATCAAACGCGCCAAGATTTGCATCGTCAGCTAAGCCTGGGATCCCATTGCTCCAATTTCCTGCAGCGTCCCAAGATCCATTGTTAGTGCCTACCCAAGCAACGGGAATTGCATTTACCGTCCCGGCTAGCACTACAAGCGCAGCGGCTGTCGCCACCGAACGAATCATGTGGCGACAAATAGATCGTGCACGCATCGACTTCTCCCTAACTATTTTTGTTCGGGGGAGTCTAGGGCCTAACGCTTTAGTTGCAGGCTGACCGGCCCCATTGAATGGGGGGGGGGCAGATACCCTTGGCATCACAGTGGGAAATTGCAACTTAGCGGGGGTCTAAGGTCAACGTTGGACATTGAACTGCCAAATGGGCGGTGCCACCGAAATGGCGTGGACCGCGTGAGGTCGAGAGCTCGAAGGAACGGCGCATAGCTGAAGTTTCGCTCGTCGACCGTTTTGGCCAACGGCGGCTTGTTGGCGATGGAGCGACCTCACGCTCCCGGCCAGGTCGAGTCATTCGATGCCAGGGAGGATCGGCAACGAAGTGCGCGCTGCGATTGCATTTTTGCCCGCTTTGGCGGCATCGACCACGTAGACTGTGGTCGATGGTCACATTACTTCGCCCCATACTATTGATTCAATTAATGACAAACATGGGAAGGCCAGCGATGCCAACCATGCAACCGGTCTGGACCTCTATCGCCGCTCCAAGCGCCAGCCAGTGAGCGAAGTTGATCACAATGCTTCTTGCTCTGGGCCCAGCCGCATGGGTAGAGCGGCGGCATTCCTTGGTCGCGCATATCTATTCTTGGCCTTGCTCGCAGCGGCGGCGGTTCAAGCTCCTGAACTAAACGCGGGCTGGCTGCTTGCCCTAGCACTGATATTAGCGGTGCCTGCGGTACTCGCGCTATGGCATCTAGCGGTGGTGCGCTGCCTGCTATCCCTGCATCAGTTCCAGCCCGGCCACGTACTCCATTGGATCGGCAGTCGTCTCGTGTTGCGAAAAGTTTTCGCCGCAGGGTTCGCCGTGTTTGCCGCATTTCTGTCGATTCTCCACTGCGCTTCATTCGGCCGGCGTGACTGGGTGCTTTTGATCTTGATGCCGATCGTTTTCGTGATCGCGCGTTTTAGTTTTGAAGGGCTGGTCAGGCCGCAGTTCAAAGGCGCGCCGTACGCAGCACAAGCGATGTTAAAGCCGGCTGGATGGGCTGTAGTGCTTATTTACATACTGGGATGGGTCGGACTTGGAGTGATGGCGCCTGACGCCGCTCAGGGCGGCCTACTTGAACGCGTCGAGCTACTGCAAGCGCCCTGGAGGCACGCCCCGGCAGCTTCGGCCCGATATGCGGCTGATGCCATGGCTTGGGCAACGGCGGCGCTGGACTTAGCCAATGCGCTGTCACAGACGCCAGACTGGCATATTGCCCTCGGCGTGATGACGGCACCGCTGGCCACGGTCGTGTTCGCTTCTTTGGCTTTGAAGGGCTTGGCACTTCCGGTGGCGGAGGTGCGACGCACCTGTTCACCGGGCCCTAGCGCAGCCGAAGTGCCACCTCCGATCACGCCTGTGGGAGCTGGAGCCCATGCGGCAGTCATCGTTGTGCTCCTGCTAATTCTCTTCCAGTTTGCTGCGCGTGTGGAGCATGCGCTCGTGGGCGGAGACAGTCCGCTCGCAGTTCGCCAACTCATGGATTGCGAGGCCATCGACGGCAAGGTTTACAAGTTGGGAACGGTGGCCTCAATCACCAAGGCCATGACAGAGGCCTCGGCCAAGGCCGAGCATGCACAGGCGAGCGCCTGTGCGGAGCTCGATTCGGCCCAGGGAGCGGCAGAGAAGGCTGTCGAAAAGTATTTGGACTGGTACTTCAGCCTTCAGGCGGAGTGGATGAGAACGGTGATGATGCTGACAGGCAGTTCTGAACAGATGCTGTCGGATCAATTGACGAAGACGCTTAAATCGGCGCCCGGGCTGGCCGAAGCTTTAGCACGCGCGCAGGTCGGTAGCCGAATCCAGGCAAGCACGCGCGATGCTCTGCCTGACAAGGTTCAAAGCATACTGGGCGACAACGTGCTTGTGCTCGACGAGCGCGCGTGCAAGGTGGTGCGCCACGAGTCGATTGCGCAGACTCTTGCAGCAAAGGAGCGCGAATCGTCTCACCTAAGAACTGCAGGTGGTCTCGGGGTCGGCCTAGCTGCGGGTGTTGTGGTTGGCAAGGTTGCAGCCAAGGCGCTTACGAAGGGGTCGATGAAGGCGGCGGCCAAGGTGCTCGCGAAGTTCGCCGCTAAAAAGGCGGCCTCGATCACGGTATCCACGGGAGTTGGCATGGCAACGGGTTCAGTGATCCCGGTCGTGGGGACGGCGGCTGGAGCGGTCGTCGGCGCAGCCGTAGGTGTTGTGATAAGCGTAGGCGTCGAATGGGCCGCGCTGGCGGCAGAGGAGCACCTCTCGCGCGACGCAATGAAGACTGAGCTGCTGGCGGCGTTTAGGGAGACGTTGGCGCCCATGCGAGTAGCGATGGCATGCACACCTTGAGCGTGGACTGTATCCACGTTCTTTCCATGTAAGCAAAGCCGACCGTTTAGTACGTATTGGTGAAGCCGCGATTGCCTCAGGATTCAGACGGGCACCTCTCCCAAATATCATTTGCTTCGGTCGCTTCTTGGCTCGAGATGACTTAGGCTGAGAACCATCGTTGCAAATGCCCACTAAGGGTTGTACATCAGACGTTGGCCCTTTGACTTGCTCAAAGGCCGGTATTGAATCCAGCGGCCATTGGGCCGCCGAAACTCAACGACCGCCGCCAGCCTTCCAGTGTCCGGCGATCTCGCGCGATGGGCGACAGCAATGGGCACAAAGCAGCAACTGAGAGACGGACCCTATTTGTGCTTACTGAACCCGCTTCGGCTGGACAGCATGACTCGGAACATGCGGCCATGTTTGAGTCGAGCCGAGTGCCCACACGTTCGATCCCAATAGGTGGCCAAATTGAAACGGAATGGGCGCCACTTTTGGCCCAGACAACGCAGCTTAGGTCAATAGCCGCGCGATCAAGGCCCCCTGGTAACGCGCCGGCAACCGTATCGACACCGCCACCCCATTGCCCGCCGCCGCCATCACCGGCTCGCCGTCTTTGCCGCGCATCTCGGTCAACTCAAGTATCTCGTTACCGCTGGGATGAATGATCTCCAGTCTGTCGCCGACCTCGAAGCGGTTTTTCACCTCGATATCGGCCCAGCCCTGCGCATCGATGCTACGCACCTCGCCGACATATTGGCTGCGCCTCGCCTTGGAGTGCCCATCCAGATAGTTCTGCGTGTCCTGGCTGCGATGGCGCTGGTAGAAGCCGCTGGTGTAGCCGCGGTTGGACAGGCCGTCCAGCTCGGCCAGCAGCGTTGGGTCGAAACTGCGACCGGCCACCGCATCATCGATCGCCCGTCGGTAAACCTGTGCCGCGCGCGAGACGTAATAGCGGCTCTTGGTGCGGCCCTCGATCTTCAGCGAATCGACGCCGATCTCGACCAGACGCTGCACATGTTCGACCGCGCGCAGGTCCTTGGAGTTCATGATGTAAGTGCCATGCTCGTCCTCCTGGATAGGCATCAACTCACCGGGGCGCTGCGACTCTTCGATCAGATAAGTCTGGTCGGCCAGCGGGTGCCGCTCGGTGCCGCCGGCGGCCGAGAAGTCCCGGTCGGCTTGTTCCACCGCCTTGTGGAAGTCGAACTTGATCGCTTGCGCCTGGCCGGCCTCGTCCTCGAACGCGTCGCCCAGTTTGTAATCCCAGCGGCAGGCGTTGGTGCAGGTGCCCTGATTGGCGTCGCGGTGATTGAAGTAGCCCGACAGCAGGCAGCGGCCCGAGTATGCGATGCAAAGCGCACCGTGCACAAACACCTCCAACTCCATGTCCGGGCATTCTTGGCGGATCTGCGCCACCTCGTCCAGACTCAGCTCACGCGACAGAATGACCCGCTTCAAACCCTGCTTCTGCCAGAACTTGACGCCGGCGAAGTTGACCGTATTGGCCTGCACCGACAAGTGGATGGGTAAATCCGGCCAGCGCTCGCGCACCATCATGATCAAGCCCGGATCGGCCATGATCAGCGCGTCGGGCTTCATCTCGACGACCGGCGCCATATCGGCCAGATAGCGCTTGAGTTTGTCGTTATGCGGCAGGATGTTGCTGGCGACGAGGAATTTTTTACCGCGTGCATGGGCCTCGGCGATGCCGGTGCGCAGGTTCTCCAGCTTGAAGTCGTTGTTACGGGCACGCAGCGAATAGCGTGGCTGGCCGGCGTAGACGGCATCGGCGCCGAAGTCGAAGGCGGCCCGCATACGGTCGAGGTCACCGGCCGGCAGCAAGAGCTCCGGGGATTTACTGATTTGCGCCATGGAGTGATCCGGCCCGGGCTTGCGGGGACGCGAAGCGGGCGGAAAAATGTTTTCGAACCGGGCAGTCTATGCAAACTGGCCTTGGCGAAGCTTGCGACAGGTCAAAGCCAGGCGAAAACACGAATTGGCGCGCTGAGCGCACGCTGTAGAGCAAGCTCAGCAGCGGTGGCGGCAGCTTTCCGGGCGCGATATGGGTCGGCCACCCTTGAACTCCGGCTCAAACACGCGGCTGACTAAAAACCGATGCTCAAACCCAGCCGCAGGCTGCGCGGCTCGACCGGGTGAAAGTGGATGTCGGGCAGCCCTGCAGCCGGCTCGCCCTTCAGGCGCGAGGCGTAGTAGTAGTCGATGTCGCTGGCCTTGCTGGCGAAGAGATTGAAGATGTCCAGGTTCAAGCTGGTGTTGGCGTTGATGCGGTAGCCGATGCGCATCTGCGCCAGCGTCGTGGCCTTGGAGCGCTGGCTGTTGTCTTCGGTCAGCGCGCGCGGGCCGAAATAGCGCAGCTGGAATTGGCCCGACCAATTGCCCAAACCCGTCAGCGTCGCGCCGGCCGAGAAGACCCGGTTGATGGCGCCGGGCACATGTCTATCATTCGGGGCAGCGGCCGCATCAAACTCGGTATAGCGTGCCTTGGACAGAGCCACATCCGCGTCCAGCAGCAGCCACGACGCCGCCTGGTAATGGTTGTTCCATTCCACGCCGCTGCGCCGGCTGGCGCGGCTGGCCTCGGTCTCACCGGCATCGCCGACAAACACCAACTCCGACGCCAGGCTCAGCTGCCACAAGGCCAGCGAGCTTTGCACGCCCGGGATGATCTCGGTGCGCAGACCCAGCTCGCTGCCCTTGGTGCGTACCAACGGCCGCACCGCGTCAACGGGCAAGCCTTCTTTGGCGGAGACCCGGGCGGTGGCGCCACGCGCGTCATTGCTGTGAAAGCCCTGGCCGTAGTTGACGAAGGCTTCGGTCTTTTGCCAGGGGCCAAAGATCAGCGACAGCTTGGGGCTGCTCAGATGGGCTTTTTCGCTGCCGCTATTGGCCGGGATCGAGCTGCTGGCCTTCAGCGTTAGCTGATCAAACCGCAGGCCGGCGACGCTGCGCAGCCAAGGCAGCCATTGGGTGGAGTTCTCGGCAAATAGGCCGACCGAGGTTTGGCGCACGCTGCTTTCCTGGATGACGCCGACCCGCTGGCGCGCGACCGCCCCATACAGGCCGACCGGGTTCAGGCGGTCATGGCGGACTTGCAAGCCAATGGTGTTGCTGGTCTCCAGCCCGCCGACCTTCAGGTCCCAGTTGCTGCTCGTGGCCAGGCCGTAAACCTGGCGCCGCTCGGCCTGCTCGAATTGGTCGCCATGCTTGGCACCGGGGTCCAGATCGACCGGATGCTCCAGAAAGTAGCTGAAATTGGAGAACAAATCCAGCCTGGATTTCAGTGCATAGGCATTGAACTTGAAGCCGCCGTCGTCACCCCGTCGCTCGGTCGTGAAGGACAGGCTCTGGCGCGAGGTATGGCCGCCATCGGTCGGGTCGAGTGCGCCGAAGCGGCCGACCAAGCCGGCCTCCACCGCGCGCAGCGGAATCTGATCGGTCGAGTTCCAGTCGGCCTCGTAGGCCATTGCAGTGATGCTGCTGCGCATGTTCGCCGGGCCAAAGCTGTAGCGCAGCACGCCATTTTTGCGCCGCAAATGCTCCGGGTTCTCCCACGGGCCGTCGTTGTGCGAGGCCTCCAGTGCATAGAGTAGATCGCCACCGTTCAATTCGACCGATTTGGTCAGCAAGGCGCGCCGGTAGCCGTTTTGGCCGAGCGTCAACTCGGCCAGGCCGGCATCCATGCGGTCGGCCAACTCGAAGCGGGCCGCGCCGGCCGAGGCAAAGTCGCCCACATCGGCAAAGTAAGGGCCCTTCTTGTAGCTGATGCGATTGACGATTTCGGGGATCAACCAATTCAGATCGCTATAACCATGGCCATGCGCGTGGGTCGGCATATTGACCGGCATGCCGTCCACAAAGGTGGAGAAGTCGGTGCCGTGATCGAGGTTGAAACCCCGCAGAAAATACTGGTTAGCTTTGCCGCCACCGCTGTGCTGGGTGACGATCACGCCGGGCACAAACTCCAGCAGTTCGGCCGGCCTCAAGGTTGGGCGGCTCGCGATCAAGCGGGCACTGACCGCGCCCTGCGAGGCCGCGTCCGAGCTGCCGACACCATTGACGTAATTGCCGATCACCAGCACGGGCGCCAAGGTCTGCGTCTCTTCGCTTGCATCGGTATTGGCTGCCGCGCGCTGGCTCAGCACGGCCAGCAAGCCGAGCGAAACGGCCAAGCTCAGCGAGTTCTTGTTTCTGGTTTTCAAAGCGGGGTCCTGATGGCGGTGCCGGTAGTTTTCTATGCCGTGTGACCCGATACGCAGCGCCGGCGCCTTTGGATGCAGAACGAGACCGGCGCGCCGCTCGGAAACTATTTCGATCTTTTTTGCATCCACGCCCGAGCCAACTCCGTATGGGGAGTCACGACGACACAAATCCCTGTGCCGCCCGGTCCCTCGATAGCCCCACCAAGGAGTCCTCACATGAAGAAATCTGCCCACCTTTCGATCAACAAGGCCAACGCCTGCGCGCTGGCCGTCTCATTGGCGCTGGCCAGCCTGGCCGCGCCCGCCTTCGCTTCCAGCCACCGCGAAGCGCCTTTCATCACCACCGTGCCCAAGGTCGACGGTTCCGACTTCTATATGTTTCGCAGCTACGAGGCCGATCGCAGCGACTATGTGACGCTGCTGGCCAACTACCTGCCGCTGCAAGACGGCTACGGCGGCCCGAACTATTTCGCCCTCGACCAGAACGCGCTGTATGAAATCCATATCGACAACAACGGCGACGCCAAAGAAGACCTGACCTTCCAATTCCGCTTCAAGAACACGCTGTCCAACAGCGGCGCCGGCCAGGCCCTCAATGTCGGCGGCAAGATGATGAACATCCCGCTGGTGCAGTTTGGCGGCGTCAGCAATGTCAAGGACGGCAATCTGCAATTGGCCGAAACCTATGGCGTCACCGTCGTGCGCGGCGACCGCCGCAGCGGCACGGCGCAGGCCGTCACCAACGCCAATGGCGGCAGCGCCAGCTTTGACAAGCCAGTCGACAATATCGGCAAGAAGACGATTGCCGACTACGCCGGTTACGCGGCCAAGCATATCTACACGGTCAATATTCCCGGTTGCAGCATGCCGGCCAAGCTTTTCGTCGGTCAGCGCAAGGATGCGTTCGCGGTCAATCTGGGCACCATCTTCGACCTGGTCAATGCACCGGTCGGCGTCATCACCGACCCTAGCCTGATCGGCGCGGCGCCCAACACCATTGACGACAAGAACGTCACCACCTTGGGCCTGGAAGTCCACAAGAGTTGCCTGACCAATGGCAGCGACGATGTGATCGGCGGCTGGACCTCCGCCAGCATGCGCCAAGCCCGCTTGCTGAACGGCAAGCCGGGCTCGGGCCATCAGGCCAGCGAGAAGGCCGGCGGCGCCTGGGTGCAGGTCTCGCGTCTGGGTATGCCGCTGGTCAACGAGGTCGTCATCGGCCTGAAGGACAAGGACAAGTTCAACTCGTCCAAGCCAACCGGCGACGCTCAGTTTGCCGATTACGTGACCAACCCGACCCTGCCGGCTTTGCTTGAAATCGCGCTGGCCCTGCCCAACACGGCACCGACCAACTTCCCGCGCACCGATCTGGTCACGACCTTCCTGACCGGCATCAAGGGCGTCAACCAGCCCAAGAATGTGGTCGGCTCCGAGATGCTGCGCCTCAACACGGCGATCCCGCCGGTCGCATTTGCGCAGCAGAACCGCTTGGGGCTAGTCGGCAACATCCTCGCCGGTGGCAATGACAACGCCGGCTACCCGAACGGCCGCCGTCCCAAGGACGATGTGGTCGACATCTCGCTGGTGGCCGTGATGGGCGGCCTGTGCATGGCCAATGGCGATACCGACAAGCTCGGCTTCGGCGCCGCATGCAAGCCTGCCGCCGTGCCGCTGGGCGCCACTTCCTTCAAGCTGCATGACGCCGTTGACCAAGCGACCGTGCCCTTGCTGAGCGGCTTCCCTTATCTCAACACGCCGGTTCCAGGCACCAAGTAAATCGACAGCGAGGCCAGACATCATGAACAAGCAACTCTTGCTATGCAGCGTACTGCTTGCCGCCTTAGGCCTAACGGCCTGCGGCAGCGGTGGCGGCGATGACGCCCCGCCGCCGGTGATTCAACCACCGGAGCCGGTGACGGAAGTCCCAAGCTCGGCCGGAGCTTCGGCCGACGCCTATCGCAGCTATGCCGCCGGCCTGACGGCGACCGAAGTGGCCGAGCCGCTGGGCCTGGACAAGGTCGCCGAGGCGCCGGTGTCGGAGACGGCCGAGCCGGCGGAACTCTGAAGTAAGTTCGACCCAAGGGCCGCCCTTGCGCATCGGCGCAGCGGCGGCCCCGTCAAGGATGTCAGTTGAAAACCAAATTGTTGCCGAGCCTGTTGAGTCTGTTAAGCGCCCTGCTGCTGCAGCCCGCCACAGCCGCCCTCTACACGCCGGCCCACGATCAAGAAGTCGTGCAAGCGCTGCCGAATCGACTCGATGCCGGCGCCCGAGCTCAGCGCAAAGAGTTGGCCCGCCACCCTCAGCAGCTGACGCTGGCCCTGGCCACCGCACAAGCGGCCATAGTCCGCGCCCGCAGCCACGGCGCCCCCCGCGAGCTGGGCCTGGCCGAAGCCGCGCTGGCCCCTTGGTGGGGGCTGGAGCAGGCGCCGCCGCAGGTGCGCTTGCTGCGCGCCAGCGTGCGCCAGAGCCAACATGATTTCGCCACCTCTTTGCGAGACCTCGACAAGCTGGTCGCGCAGCCGAGTCGGCTGCCGCTGCAAGTGCAGGCGCAGGCCGGCTTGATCCGCGCCTCGGTCTTGCAGGTGACCGGCCAGTTGGCCTTGGCCCGGCAGGCCTGCGAAGCCTTGACCGAAGTGCGCTTCGCCAGCCTCGGCCCCGCCCTGGCATTGCCGGCGCGGGCTTGCCTGGCCGAACTGCGCAGCTTGGTCGGTGAGCCCAAGCAGGCGGCGGCCGAGCTGGCCAGCTTGGCCAGGCAGTCGCCCGATGACGCTTGGCTATCGCTGCTGCGGGCCGAATTGGCCCAGCGCATGGGCGACAGCGTCGCCGCCGAGGCCCGCTACCGTGAAGCGCTAGCCGCCAGTTCGGGCGGCGACATTTACACCCGCGGCGCTTATGCTGACTATCTGCTCGAACAGGGCCGCCCGGCCGAGGCCTTGCGCTTGGTCGAGGGTGCCGACGCCGAATCCGATGCCCTGCTTTTGCGCCGTGCGATTGCCTTGAAACGACTTGGCAGCCCGCTGCTGGCGCCGGCCGCCGCCGCCCTGACGGCCCGCTTCGAGGCCGCCCGCCTGCGCGGCGAAAACTACCATGCGCGCGAGCAAGCGCGGCTGGCGCTCGATGTGCTGGGGCAAGCGAAGCCGGCCTTGCAGTTGGCACTGGTCAACTGGGCGCAACAGAAAGAACCCGCCGACGCCTTGCTGCTGCAACGCGCCGCCCTGGCCGCCGGTCAGCCGGCCGCCGCCGAGGCGGAGCTCAAGCGCCTCGCGCTTGCGGGTTGGATTGATATGCGCCTGGCCGGCGCCGCTCGGAGTGCCAAGCCATGATGCGTTTCATCCTCATTCTTCTTGCCCTTGCTCTGGCCGGCCCCGTGCAAGCCCACAAGTCAAGCGACGCCTACCTAACTTTACAGGTCAGCGGCAGTACGATCACGCAGCGCTTGGACATCGCCTTGCAAGACCTGGACCGCGATCTAGACCTCGATGCCAACGACGACAAGCAGCTGAGCTGGGGCGAACTGCGCACGCGCTGGCCCGAGCTGGAGCGGCTGGTGGCCGACACCGTCAAGCTTAGCGCCGACGGCCGCCCATGCATGGTGGATCAGAAGTTAGCGCCCCAACTCGATCAACAGAGCGACGGCACTTACGCGGTGCTGCAACAGACGCTGCAATGTGCGGCACCGGTGCAAAGCCTTGCGATGGACTATCGCTTGTTCGCCGGCAGTGATGCCAAGCATCGCGGCATTGCCCGCTTGCTTGCGGGCGGCGATGAACAAAGCGCGGTGCTGATTCCCGCCGAGGGCGTCAGATCCTTCCAGCTCAACACCAGCGCGCAGGAAAAGCTGCGCAGCCTGGGCGGCTTCATTGTCGAAGGCATGCACCATATCTCGGTCGGCCTGGACCACATCTTGTTCCTGCTCAGCCTGTTGATGGTGGCCGTTTGGCGCCGCGAGGGCAGAGGCTGGGTGGCAAGGGCGACGCCGCGCTCGGCCTGGCGCGAAGCCTTCAAGCTGGTGACGGCCTTCACCTTGGCGCATTCGCTGACCTTGGGTTTGGCGGCGGCCGGCGTGTTGGCGCCGCCCTCGCGCTGGGTTGAGTCGCTGATCGCGGCCAGCGTGCTGGTCGCCGCCGTCGACAACCTGCGCCCCTTTGTGCGTGGCCCGCGCTGGCTGATGGTGGCCCTGTTCGGTCTGGTGCACGGCTTTGGTTTTGCCGGCCCGCTGCAAGCCTTGGGACTGCAGCGCGGCAATCTGGCGCTGCCTCTGCTGGGCTTCAATCTGGGCGTTGAGTTGGCGCAACTGGGTTTGGTCGCACTGATCTTGCCGCTGGCCATTGCCATGCGCGACAAACCGCTTTATGGCCGCCTGTTGGTGCGCCCTGCTTCGGCACTGATTGGCGTACTGGCCTTGCTGTGGTTGCTAGAGCGCAGCCTGGACCTCAGCTTGCTTGCCTAGACTGTCGTTCAAAACCTCGGCCAGCCGCTGCGCCGCAACCCTCAGCTGCGCACGCAAAGGCTGGTCATGTGCGTCGGCATAACTCTGATCGACCTTGTGCCCGGCGGGGTAAAAGCCCGGCATGCTGGCGATTCTGCATGACTCGCTGGCCCAGTGAGCCGCAGCGTTAGGCGAACTTGGCAGATCGACCTTCAAGGTGATGGCTTCGCTGATCTGCGCTTCCAGCGCCGCCGCTGCACCGGGCCGGTTCAGGATCAGGCCGGAATCCCACAGGGCATGCAGGTTGGAGCCGCGCCCGAAGCCATGCAGCTGGTAGCTGTTGCCGCCACGGTCGTCGCCAAAACCGGCATGCAGCGGTTGATGCACATCGGCGACCAGATGGACGACATATTTCAAGGCCTTCAGCCGGCTTGGGTCGTCGGCGCTGTTGCGCAGCAGCGCTGTTTGGCGCTGAATCGCCGCCACCACGCAGGCGCCACCCTCGCAGTCGCGCTGCGGCTCGTAGACGCAGGCGGCATCCCGTGGGAAATTGACGTAATGCCAAGGCGCGGTTTGCGGCGATCGGTGTTCATCGGCCCAGGTGGAGATCGAGGCCAAGGTGCTACCGGGCTCCAGCGCCAACAGCCGCGTCAGCTCGGCCCGCGCGGCGGGGTTCAAACCTTGCTCGGCCACGCTGGCGATCAGGCGATGGCCGTCGGCGCCCCAGGCCTGGGCGGACTTCGCTTGGCCAAACAGGGCGGCAGCAACAAACAATACGGCGATGGGCTGGCGAAAACGGAGCAGAGCAATCAAGGGCAGCGGATTCGCGAGAACTACATTCGGGGAGATAGCGCGGCGGCAAAGTACGCGGCCAGCGCCCGGCGGGGCATTGTGCCAAAACGCCGGTGCCCATGTCGGCAGCGGCTCTACCGTTGCCAAACCACTCGGCCCGCTAGCATCTAATTCGAGCGGTACGCAAAGGCGAGGGTAAAACAGGGCGCACGCCGCGATGCAGGGGCCCGATACTTCGCCCGATGCGTATGCGGCTTCAATCTTGTTGGCTAACGGCTTACGACCTGGCACGGGCGGCTTTGGCGGATGCCTGCCAGCAACTCGCATCCAAGCGCTGGCTGAGGGTGCCGATATTGATGCTGATGCTGGGAACAGGCTTCACTGCCCGCGCGGCAAGCGAGCTTGAGCTGAGTCCGCCGCCCTTGGCATTGTTGCTGGTGTCCTACCACCAGGGTTTGGCTTGGAGTGACGATCAGGTTTCCGGTTTCATCAAAGCGCTTGGCGACGCCCGACTTGATCTGAGAATCGAATATCTTGATACCAAGCATAGCCGCCCGAGTCCGGCGTATTTCGAGCAGGTCGAGCGGCTTTTGATTCACAAGTATGGCGCCACCAAGCCGGCAATCTTGCTGGCCAGCGATGATGATGCCCTGGATCTGGCGTTCCAATTGCGCAGCCATCAATTCGAAAATATTCCGATCCTGTTCAGCGGCATTGGACGCGGTCGCAAGGCCGAGTTGCAGGCCGCCGGCAATATCAGCGGCATATTTGACGATGTGGATATTTCAAAGAATATCGATCTCGCCTTGAAACTGCGGCCGCAGACCCGCCGGCTGGTTTTCATTCATGACCAAAGTCGCAGCAGTTTGAGTCAAATAGATTCGGTGCGGCGCGAACTGCGCGGCTATACGCAATATCAACATGAATTTCTCAGTGATCTATCGATAAGCGAACTGCAGCAGCGTTTGAGTCGTTTGGGCGAACAGGATTTGGTCTTCATGTTCGCTTTCAACCGCGATGCTCAAGGTCAGGTATTCAGCCATGAGCGGTCGACCGATCTCTGGGTTGCGGCCAGCAAGGCGCCGCTGATCGCACAATGGGACATCAATATGCGGCCCGGCGTACTCGGCGGCCGCTTGGTCACCGGGCGGGCCCAGGGGCAAACTCTTGCCCGCCTGGCACAGCAATGGTTGCAGGGTGGCAGCCTGGATAAATTGCCGATGATTGATGGTTTGGGTACACCGGTATTTGATTTCGCCGCGCTGCAACGTTGGCAGGTGCGGGAGGCCGATTTACCCGCTGGTACCTTGCTGATCAATAAGCCGTCCAATTGGTTCGACCAATTGCGGCCGGTGCTCGGGTTGCTGCTCGCTATTTTGATCGGCGCTGGCAGCATCATCATGATGCTTTTGCAACTGCTGAGGGTCAAGCGGCGCAGCCAAATTGCGCTACAAAGAAGCGAGAGTAACTACCGGGAGTTATTCAACGCCAGCAGTGATGCGGTCAGTATTCATGATATTGACAGCGCGACCATCCTGAAAACAAATCAGCAGTTTTCTGCAATGTATGGCTTCAGCAGCGAGCGCGTGCCGGCTAACACCTTGGCCGCGGTGCCACTACAGATTGAAGACATCAGTTCGAATCAGGCGCCGTTCACCCGCACCGATGCTTTGGCCTGGTTCAAGGCTGCGGCGGACGGTGGTGCCCAGCTCTTCGAGTGGCAGGCCAAAAATGCACGGGGCGAGCTGTTTTGGGTGGAAATATCGCTGCATGTCGAGGTCATTGACGGC
Organism: Roseateles oligotrophus; assembly: GCF_025717515.1. Taxonomy (GTDB): domain Bacteria; phylum Pseudomonadota; class Gammaproteobacteria; order Burkholderiales; family Burkholderiaceae_C; genus Paucibacter_A; species Paucibacter_A oligotrophus. Next base: position 75,163 of record NZ_JAJIRN010000003.1, on the reverse strand, counting down.
GAGCGGCGCGTGGTGGCGTCGGCTCGCGACGTGACCGAGCGCCGCGCCGCGCAGGACGAAATCAGGAACCTGGCCTTTTACGACCCCTTGACGCGCTTGCCCAATCGCCGCCTGCTGCTCGACCGGCTCAAGCACAGCCAGGACCTTTGCGCTCGGCATCAGCAACGCGGCGCCTTGCTGTTTGTGGACCTCGACCATTTCAAGAACATCAACGATACCGCCGGGCATTTCCAGGGTGACCTTTTGCTGCAAGCGGTGGCGCTGCGCCTGAGTGCCTGCGTGCGCGAGGGGGATACCGTGGCGCGGCTGGGTGGCGATGAGTTCGTGGTGATGCTGGAGGATCTGCACGGCGATGAACTCGACGCCGCAAGCCAGGCGCAAACGGTTGGCCGGAAGATTCTGACCACCCTGGACCATCGCTTCGAGTTCGGCAGCCAGGTGCATCACAGCAGCGCCAGTGTTGGCGTCACCTTGTTCGGCGGCAGCCTGATCGAGGGCATCGATGAACCGATGAAACGAGCCGACTTGGCCATGTATCAAGCCAAGTCGGAGGGCCGCAATATGGTGCGCTTCTTCGACCCGCAGATGCAGTCGGTGGTGAACCAGCGAGCGGCGCTCGAAACGGATTTGCGCGAGGCCGTGCAGACCGAACAGTTCGAGCTCCACTACCAGCCCCAGATTGCTGCGGGCGGGCGCGTGTTGGGCGCCGAGGCCTTGCTGCGCTGGACCCATGGCAGGCGCGGTGCCGTGTCTCCGGCCGACTTCATCCCGCTGGCCGAGGACACGGGCTTGATTCTGCCCTTGGGGACTTGGGTGCTGGAAACCGCCTGCGCCCAATTGGCCTTGTGGGCCGGTCAGCCCGAGTTGACCGACCTGGCCCTCTCCGTCAATGTCAGCGCCCGGCAGTTCAGGCAGGTCGATTTTGTCGAACTGGTGCTCGACATATTGGCGCGCAGCGGGGCGCGGCCGGGGCGTCTCAAGCTGGAGTTGACCGAGAGCATGTTGGTGGCCGATGTGGAGGCGGTGATTGCCACCATGAATGCCTTGAAGGCGCATGGCGTCGGTTTCTCGCTGGACGACTTCGGCACCGGCTATTCCTCCTTGTCGTACTTGAAACGCTTGCCGCTGGAGCAACTCAAGATCGACCAGGGTTTTGTGCGCGATCTGCTGACCGACCCCAATGACGCCGCGATCGCCAAGATGCTGATTGCGTTGGCCGCCACCTTGGGGCTAACGGTCATCGCCGAGGGCGTCGAGACCGAGGCGCAACGGGACTTTTTGGCGAGCCAAGGCTGCCTTTGCTACCAGGGTTATCTATTCAGCCGGGCGCTGGCGCTGTGCCGCTTCGAGGAATTTGTAAAAACGCAGCGATCGCTGGCCGCGGGCCCTGCTCTTGCGTAGCCTATAAACTGCAGCTCCACAAACGATGCCAGTCCATGAAGAGTAGCGAGAAAACACGCAAGACCAAGCGCAGCACACCGTCCGGCCATGACCCCAAGGTCACGCTGGGCATGGTGGCCACAGCATGCGGGGTTTCGCCCAGCACGGTCTCGCGGATATTGAATGGCACGGCCGTCGTCAGCGCCGAGAAGCGCGCGGCGGTGGACCAGGCGATTGCCGAGCTGGGCTTTGTGCCCAACCCGATGGCTCGCGGCTTGGCCGGTGGGCGCACGCTCAGCGTCGGCGTGATCACCCAGGCGATCGACAGCCCGTTTTATGGGCTCGCGCTGCGTGGCATCGAAGAAGAACTGAACAAGGTCGGCTACAGCCCGCTCTTTGTCAGCGGCCATTGGAATGCCAAGGAAGAAGCGCGCTGCATCGAGGTGCTGCGCTCGCGCCGTGTCGACGGCATCATCGTTTTGACCGGTCGCCTCAGCGATGAGGCGCTGAAGACCTTGGCCAAGGCCTTGCCGGTGGTCGTCACCGGCCGCAGTCTGGTCGCGCCGGGACTGTTCTCGCTGGACTTCAATAACTTCGAGGGTGCCAGGCTCGCGACTGCCCATCTTTTGTCCTTGGGCCATCGCGAGATTGCCTTCATCGCCGGCCCGGTCATTCACCCGGACGCGGCCGAGCGTCTGCGCGGCTACCGCGCCGCGCTGGACGAGGCCGGCATCGCCTACCAAGCCGGCCTGGTGCTGCAAGGCATGTATAGCGAAGAAAGCGGCCTGCAAGCGGTCGAGCAATTGATTGCGAGCCGCCAGCATTTCACGGCCATCTTTGCCGCCAATGACCAGATGGCATTCGGTGCCGCCTTGGCACTGCATCGCCATGGCCTGCATGTGCCGGACCAGGTGTCGCTGGTCGGCTTCGATGATGTGGCCGGCGCCGCGCACTCGGTGCCGCCGCTGACCACCATCCATCACCCGGCCTATGAACTCGGCAGCTTGGCGGCCGCAGCGCTGCTGCAGCTCTTGGCCGGTGAAGCGCCGCAGGCCAGCCTTTCGGAGCCTCGCTTGACGGTGCGCGGCTCAAGCCGGGCCTTGCTCAATCCCTGAGCCTGTGTTCGCCGGCACGCCACCCGGTTGCCCGCCCCCCCGCATTTACCCTTTGTTGACATGAAAAGCGGGCTGCATTACATTCTGAAAGCGCTTTCATAAAGCGTTCACAACTCAAAATGCAGACCGAATCGTCGTGGCGGCCGATTCAAGGTGGAGACAAGCAGGCAATGAAAACGAACAAGCGTGCCGGTTGGCGCGTCTGGCTGGGCCACTGGTTCAGGCAGCCCAGGCTGGCGATGCTGCTCGGGCTGGCCTGCCTCGCGCTGCCGCCCGGCGCGGCGGCGCAGCAAGTGCTGGTGGTGGCAGCCTACCCGGCGGTGGACCAGATCGTCCGCGCGGCGATTCCTGCCTGGCAGCGCCTGCACCCCCATGTCGAGGTCAAGGTGGTCAGCCGCCAGTTTGCCGACCACCACACCGCGATGACCACCGCCTTGTCGACAGCGGTCTATCTGCCCGATGTGATGGCGCTGGAGGTTGGCTATCTGGGGCGTTTTTCACCCGGCTACGGCCTCGAAGACTTGACGCGCCCGCCTTACGACATCGCCAGGTTCAAGCCCCGCTTTGTGCCCTATGCCTACCAGCAGGCGAGCAACCGGCGCGGCGAGGTGGTGGCGGTGCCGACCGATATCGGCCCCGGCACGCTGCTCTACCGCAAAGATGTGCTGGCCAAGGCCGGCGTCAGCGAGGCGGAATTGACGCAAAGCTGGGACAGCTATGTGGCGGCCGGCATCAAGATCAAGGCAAGCAGCGGCGCTTTCCTGCTGGCCCATGCGCGCGACATCAAGAACATCCTGATCCGCACCGGCATACAGCCCGGCGAAGGGCTGTACTTTGACAATCAGTCGCAGGTGCTGGTGGCATCAGCGCGCTTTGTGCGCGCCTTCGAGTTGGCCCGCGAGGTGCGCAAGCACAAGCTGGACGCGCGGGTGCTGGCCTGGTCGGGCGATTGGACCGAAGGCTTCAAGCGCGGCAGCATCGCCACGCAATTGAGCGGTGCCTGGCTGGCAGGTCATCTGAACAGCTGGTTAGCCCCCGACACCTCCGGCCTGTGGCGCGCCGCGCAACTGCCCGAAGGCGCCTTTGCGGCCTATGGCGGCACTTTCTTTGCGATGCCGCGCAAGGCCGACAAGGCCAACAAGGCGCTGGCCTGGGACTTGATTCAGTTTCTGACCCTGAACCGCGACATGCAACTGCGTGCCTTCAAGGCGCAAGACGCCTTCCCGGCCTTGCTGGAGGCTCATGACGACGCCTTCTTCGAGCAGCCGATCGCCTTCTTGAGCGGTCAGACCGCGCGCCTGGGCTGGCGCGACGCGGCCCGCCGCATCCAGGCGGTGGACGTGCACAAGCAAGACGCGTTTGCCGAAGAGGTGATAGACACCGAGCTCGACAAGGTGCTGGAGCGCGGCAAAGACATCCACGCAGCGCTGGCCGATGCCGAGCGCCTGCTGAAGCAGCGCGCCACCCGTTGATCGCCGCATCAGGAACCTAACGATGAAATTACCCGTCTTCCTGCGCCTGCCGCCGCGCTGGGCACCCTATGTCTTCCTGGCACCTTTTGTGCTGCTGTTTCTGGTCTTCGGCATGTTCCCGCTGGCCTTCTCGCTTTACCTCGCTTTTCAGACCTGGGAGCCGACCAGCGGCCTGAGCGCAATGAGCTTCGTCGGCCTAGACAACTTCGTCTTCGCGCTGCAAGACGAATGGTTCTGGAAGTCGCTGAAGAACACCGCCTGGCTGGCGCTGGCCTCGGGCGTGCCCCAGCATCTGGTCGCGATCCCGCTGGCCTGCTTCATCCACGCCTCCTTCAAGCGCCTGCGCAATGGCGTGGTCGGCGCCTACTTCATGCCCTACATCACCTCGACGGTGGCGATCGCGATCCTGTTCAGCTCGCTGTTCTCGACCGACTACGGCCTGATCAACGCCATCATCGCGGCCTTGCGCGAGCTGCCGCTGCTGGGCTGGCTGATGCCGGCCGCTGCGATCGACTGGCTCAACAACCCGGATGCGCTCAAACCCGCGATCGCGATGATCGTGTTCTGGCGCTATGTCGGCTTCAATGTGGTGCTCTATCTGGCTGCTTTGCAGACCATTCCCGTCGACATCATGGAGGCCGCCCGCATGGACGGCGCCGGCCGCCTGCAGCAGTTCTGGTACATCACGCTGCCGAGCTTGATGCCGATGATCTATTTCGGCGTAACGCTGAGCGTGATCGGTGGCCTGCAGCTGTTCGAGGAGCCCTTCATCCTGACCAATGGCCGCGGCGGCACCGACCAGGCCGGCATGACGACGGCCATCTATCTCTACCGCATGGCTTTTGATTTCAATGATTTCGGCGCGGCCAGCGCGATGTCCTGGCTGCTCTTCCTGCTGGTGGGCCTGCTGACCTGGCTGACCAACCGCGCTTTCCGCCAGCGCGGCGCTTGAACCGAGGCCACCTTCACCATGCAAGTCACTCGTCACCAACTCGCACCCTGGGCCGCTTATGGCCTGGTCGGCATCGGCATGCTTGTCATGCTGGCGCCGTTCTACTTCATGTTCGTGTTTGCCACCCATTCGCGCGGCGAGATTTTCAGCATGCCGCCGCCGATGTTCTTCGGCAATGACTTTCTCGACAATCTCGCGATCCTGACCGGGCGCATCCCGTTCTGGCGCAACCTGGGCTGGAGCATCTATGTCGGCCTGGCGTCGACGCTGCTGACCCTGCTGTTCTGCGCCATGGGCGGCTATGCGTTCGCCTTGTTCGAGTTCCGCCACAAGAAGGCGCTGTTCGGCCTGGTAATGGGCACGATGCTGCTGCCGACCTTCATGAACATGATCCCGACCTTCATGATCATGGACATGCTGGGCTGGATCGATCAGCCGCGCGCGCTCTACATCCCTGGTGCGGCCAGCGCCTTCGGCATCTTTCTGATGCGGCAATTCGCCTTGACCTCGATCCCGCGCGAGCTGGTCGAGGCGGCGCGCATGGATGGCTGCGGCGAATTCGGCATCTTCTTCCGCATCGTGCTGCCGCTGCTCAAACCCGCGCTGGGCACCCTGGGCCTGATCACCTTCATCGCCTCCTGGAATAACTTCATCGGCCCGCTGATCGTGATGCGTTCACCCGATATGTACACGCTGCCGCTGGCGCTGCGCAGCCTGCAAAGCCCGGTCGACACCGAATGGGGCGCGCTGATGGCCGGCTCGGCGATTGCCACGCTGCCCTTGATCATTTTGTTTGTGCTGTCCTCCAGACAGCTGATTTCCGGCCTGACCGTGGGCGCCGTCAAGTAGACGAGCGCTTGAAACTCTCTCTCTCCTGCACTCTCTGCCCATGAGCAACAAGACCAATAACTTCCCCGCTGACTTTGTCTGGGGTGTGGCCACCAGCGCCTTTCAGATCGAAGGAGCCAGCAGCGCCGACGGCAAGGGCCCCTCCATCTGGGACAGCTTTTGCGCCAAGCCCGGCGCGATTGCCGACGCCAGCAACGGCGACAACGCCTGCCAGCATTACCAGCGCTGGGCCGAGGATCTCGACATGATTGCCGCTTTAGGCGTCAATGCCTACCGCTTCTCGGTCTCTTGGCCGCGCGTGCAGCCCGCCGGCAGCGGCGCCTGGAACGCCAAAGGCCTGGACTTCTACGAGCGCATCGTCGACGGCCTGCTCGCGCGCGACCTGCAGCCTCACCTGACGCTCAACCATTGGGATCTGCCGGACGCGCTGCAAGCCACAGGTGGCTGGGCCAATCGCGACACCACGCAGCGCTTTGTCGACTACGCGCTCGGCATCAACGCCCGCCTGGGCGACCGCCTGGCCTCGATCGCCACGCACAACGAACCCTGGGTGGTGGCGGTGCTGGGCCATGAAGCCGGCATCTTTGCGCCCGGCATCAAGAGCCGCAAGACCGCCGCGCAGGTCTCGCACCATCTGCTGCTCAGCCATGGCCTGGCGCTGCGGGCGCTGCGCGAACAAGGGGTTAGCGCCAAGCTCGGCATCGTGTTGAATCTGGCGCCCATGCACCCGGCCACCGACTCTGCCGCCGACCGCGCGCAGGCCACTCTGGAAGATGGCCGCCTGTTGCGCTGGTATCTGGACCCGCTCTTCAAGGGCGCCTATCCCGCCGATGTGCTGGCCGATCTGGGCGACGATGCACCGCAGATTGAGCCCGGCGATCTGCAGTCGATGACGGCGCCCATGGACTTCCTCGGCGTCAACTACTACTCGCACTCGGTCGTCAGCGCCGACAAGAGCTACAAGGCCGGCAGCACCGGTCTGCCGGTTACCGACATGGGCTGGGAGGTCTACCCCGAGGGACTGACCGAGCTGCTCTTGCGCCTCAAGCGCGACTACCCGGTGCCGCCGCTGTTCGTCACCGAAAACGGCGGCGCCTTCAAGGATGAAATGGTAGACGGGCAGGTGCATGACAGTGACCGGCTCGACTATCTGGCGCGTCACATCGAAGCGGTGGCCGAGGCGATGCGCCAGGGCGTGAATATGGGCGGCTATATGGTCTGGAGCCTGATGGACAACTTCGAATGGGCCTCGGGCTACGAGAAGCGCTTCGGCATCGTCCATGTCGACTACCAAACCCAGCAGCGCACGCTCAAAGACAGCGCGCTCTGGTACCGTGATTTCTTGCAAGCGCAAAAGACCCTCTGAGGACAAACAAAAATGGGACAGGTATCACTGCGCGGTATCCGCAAGAGCTACGACAAGACCGAGATCATCAAAGGCATCGATCTGGAGGTGCGCGACGGCGAGTTCATGGTCTTTGTCGGCCCCTCGGGCTGCGGCAAATCGACCACGCTGCGGATGATCGCGGGGCTGGAAGAAATCACGGCAGGCGAGTTGCAGATCGCCGGCCTGCGCGCCAATGAGGTGCGCCCGGCCGACCGCGGTGCGGCCATGGTGTTTCAGAGTTATGCGCTGTACCCGCATATGACGGTGGCCGAGAATATGGGCTTCGCCTTGAAGATGGCGGGCGAGTCCAAGGCCAAGCGCGAGAGCCAAGTTGCGCGTACCGCCGAGGTCTTGCGCATCACTGATCTGCTCGGCCGCTACCCCAAGGAGCTGTCCGGCGGCCAGCGTCAGCGCGTCGCGATCGGGCGGGCGATTGTGCGCAAGCCCAAGGTTTTCTTGTTCGACGAGCCCTTGTCCAATCTGGACGCGGCCTTGCGCGTCAATATGCGCATCGAGTTGTCCAGGCTGCACAAGGAACTCGGCACGACGATGATTTACGTCACCCATGATCAGGTCGAGGCAATGACCATGGGCGACCGCATCGCGGTCTTCAACCAGGGCCGCATCGAGCAGCTCGGCGCGCCGCTGGAGCTCTATCAGCGCCCGGCGAATGAGTTCGTGGCCGCCTTCATCGGTGCCCCGCGCATCAATTTCATTGACCGGCCGGAGGCGGGCGCAGCCAGCCAGGCGCACCAAGGCCTATGGGCAAGACTGCTGGCTAACAGCGAAGACTTGGCTGCCCAGCGCGTGGGCTTGCGCGCCGAGCATGTGCGTTTGGTCGCCGCCGATCAAGGCGTTGCGGCCGAGGTCGAATTGGCCGAGCATCTGGGCGACAGCTCGATCCTGTATCTGCGGGTTGAAGGTCTCAAGGACTTGCTCAGCGCCAAGGTCGGCGCGGGCCACAGCGGCGTCCTGGCCGGCCAGCGGGTTGGTCTGGATGTCGATGCCTCGGCGGCGCTGCGCTTTGGTGCGGATGCGCGCTTGCTGGCCTAGTCATCAGCCTGGCTCCCGCACGCTCAGGCCCATACCGCCTGCACCGCCGAGTTCAGCGCTACCACCAGGGGGTCGCTGGCACGCTCGGCCGCGCTGCTGAAATAGAGATTGGCGTCCACCCGGGCATGCCCCCACACCATCCAGTCATTGCGCTCCACGCCCAGCAAGGCCGGTTCTTCACGCAACAAGGCGCATGCACTGCCGGCCCGCACATAACTGTCCAGGGCACTGGTGTCATCGCTGCGCATGACCACATTGGGAGCCAAGCCCTGCTGCTCGAAAATTCCACGCAACATCTGGTGAATGTGAGAGTCGACGCTACCGTCCACCCAGGGTAAGGCCGCCAATACGCGCCAACCACCGCGCTGCATTTCATGGGCCAGAGAGTGGGGAATGGCAATGCGGTAATTGACCGAACGCAGCGCCAGCCATTGCAGGTCGCGCGGCGGGTGCACCCCGATGGTGAAGGCGGCCGTCAGGCCTCCGGCCCGCACCTGATCAAGCAAATGCCCGACCGCCTGGGTATGCGTGTGAAACTCCATCAGGGGCAGATCGCGCTGCACCGCCAATGAGAGTGCGCCGGTGCGCAGGAACTCGGCCGTTTCGCCCGGCAGGCCCAAATCGATCCGGCCGCTCAACTCGCCTTGCATGGCGCGCGCCGAGCCCTTCAATTCGGCCGCCGTGGCCAGCAGCAGTTCGGCCTGGGGCAATAGCTTGTCGCCCGCCCGCGTCAACATCATGCGACCGGCGCTGCGATCAAACAAGGCCACGCCCAAGCTGGACTCCAAACCCTTGATTTGCGCGGTGACGGCCGGCTGGGTCAGGCAGAGCACCTCGGCCGCCTTGGTCACATTGGCCACCCTGGCCACCGCCACAAAGGCGCGAATCTGATGCAACTCCATGAACTGAGCGGTCGGCCTGTGACGATCAAGCGCCGAACATGCGCACTTGCGAGGGCTCAATGCCCAGACTCACCGCGACCCCGACCGGGAACTTGGACAAGCCCACATGGTGAGCCTGATCGACCGACAGACATTGCCGACCTACCCGCACGCGGTAGCGGGTGAACTCACCCAGAAACTCGCTGGCCTCTACGGTGCCGGGTACCCAGACAAAACGCGCATCCTGGGTCGCATCGGCCACTTCCACTCGCAAAGAATGGGGGCGGAAGCTGATCTGGATGGTGTCGGCCTCCGGGGCGTCAGACAGCAAGGGGAAGTTCAGTTCGCCCACGCCGTCGACATCCAAGGCCAAGCTGTCGCCGCGGCGCGACCGCACCTTGCCTGAGAGCAAATTCATGGTTCCGACAAAATTGGCAACAAAGGGGTTCACCGGGTAATCGTACAGGGTGGCGGGCGCGCCCACCTGCTGCACGACGCCCTTGTCCAACACCGCCATGCGATCGGCCGTCGTCATCGCTTCTTCCTGGTCATGGGTCACGAAGATGGTCGTGAGGCCCAGGCGGCGCTGCATGGCCAGCAGTTCCTGGCGCATCTGCACGCGCAGGGTTTTGTCCAGATTGGACAGCGGTTCATCCAGCAGCAGCACCTGGGGCTCGATCACGATGGTGCGCGCCAAGGCCACCCGTTGCTGCTGGCCGCCTGAGAGCTGGCTAGGCCGGCGTTGCGCGTATTGCGACAGGCCCACCAGCTCCAGCGCAGCGCCGACCTTCTCCTTGATCACCTGCTTGGGGGCTCTGCGCTCAACCAGGCCAAAGGCCACGTTGTCCCACACGGACAGATGCGGCCACAGGGCATAACTCTGAAACACCATGCCTACATTGCGCTCCCAGGGTGCTTTGGCACTGACGTCCTGGCCGTCGATCAGCAACTGGCCGTGCTGATGTTTGTTGAAGCCGGCAATCAGACGCAGCAAGGTGGACTTGCCCGAACCCGAGGGGCCCAGCAAGGCGAAGAACTCACCCGGCTCGATGTCCAGATTGACGTCCTTGAGTACCTCGGTTTCGCCATAGGAGAGGCGGATATTGCGGCATTGAACGGGGACTTTTTTCATGGCTTGACTTTCGTGTCAGATCTTGTTCATGGGGCTGGCGGGAGGGGCGGTAGCGCCTCGTCCACCGGCCTGGACTCGAAGCGCTTGCTGGTGCGCTCCACCACCAGATGCGAGAGATAGGTACCCAGTGCCACCACGACAATGGCCAGCACACCCAGGGCGGCCCCTGGTCCGCGCCCGGCAATGCTCTGCATATAGAGGTAGATGCCGTAACTCATGGGTGCCTGCGACTCCGCCGAAACCAGCAGAATGGTCGCCGACAATTCCACCGCCGCCGTGATGAAGCTGGTGACGAAACCCGCCAGGATGCCGCCTGCCATCAGCGGCACCACGACGCGCTGGATGGTGCGCAGCTTGGTGGCGCCGAGGCTTTCGGCCGCCTCTTCCAGCGACACATGTACCTGCTGCAAGGCCGCCACGCAGGAACGCAGCGCATAGGGCAGGCGGCGCACCGCGTAGGCCAGCATGATGATGACCCAGGTGCTCGTGACCAGGGTGTCGGTGCCCGGCACCGTGGCGCCCTTGAACAGGCGCAGATAGCCGATGGCCAGCACGATGCCCGGCACGGCGAGCGTGGCGGTGGCGATCCAGTCCAGCCATTTGCGCGCCGGCAGCGTCGTGCGCAGCACCAGGTAGGCGATGGTCACGCTCAGCACCACGTCCAGCGTTGCCGCGAGGCCGCAGTACAGCAAGGTGTTGCCCATCATGCCGCTTGCATCCGAGAACACGGTTTGGTAATGCTCCACGGTGTAGGCATCTGGCAGGGGCGAGAAGCTCCAGACCTTGGCAAAGGACAGCAGCAGCACGCCCAGATGGGGGCTGAGCACGATGGCCAGCACCAGGAAGATCCAGCCATAGGCGGCGATGGAGCCCCAGTTCGTCAGCTTGCGCTTGGCGATGCTGGCGCCGCCCTTCTGGATGGTGGAGTAGTCCTTGCCTGCCAGGACCTTGGCCGACAAGGCCATGGCGCTGATGGAGAACAGGATCATGATCACGCTGATCACATAGCCCATCGGGTCTTCCAGGCCCACCTGGGTGATACGCAGATAGGCTTGCGGCGCCAACAAATTGGTCTGACCCAGCACCAGAGGCGTCCCCAGATCATCGAAGACCTTGACGAAGACCAACGAGGCGCCGGCCACAAAGCCCGGCATTGCCAGCGGGAAGATCACGCGCCGGAACAAGCGCATGCCGGTGCAACCCAGGTTGAGCGCAGCCTCCTCCATGGCGCCGTCAATATTGCGCAGGGCCACGGTGAGGTTCATCAGGATGAAGGGGAAGTAGTGAATGGCCTCGACGAAGATGACACCGTTCAGGCCGTCCATGATGGGAACGCTGATGCCGAAATGATCTTGCAGCAACAGGTTCACCGTGCCAGAGCGGCCGAAGATAAGCTGCATCGCAGCGGCCCCGACAAAAGGCGGCATGATCAAGGGCAGCACGCCCAGGGTCTGAATCATCAGCGCGCCGCGGAATTGAAAGCGCACCGTGAAGTAGGCCAGGGGCACCGCGATGAGGGCCGCAAACACGGCCGACATGCTGGCCACATAGAGGCTGTTGAAGAAGGCCTCGCGCATCAATCCCTGGCTGAAGAAATTGCCGAAGTGGCCCAATGTCAGACTGCCATCGGCGTCGACAAAGGCGGTGTAAAACACCTTGCTTACAGGCAGAACGAGGAAGAGCAGCAAGAAGCTCAAGATGAGGCCGCCCGCGATCCAAGCGCCGGGTCTGACCTGATCGAAGTAACGGGATTGCAGGCTTTTGAAGGCACTGCTGGCGAGCACGGTGGACATGGGATTCCTGTCGTCTAAGTTCAGCGCTTGTTCAAGGCGCGATCAGCGAGCCGTGGCCAGGGCTTGCTCTGCAAAGCTCTTGGCGCGGGCATAGTTGTCGCGCGCCTGGCTGCTCCACCGGTCTTCCAGACCCGTCAGCTGCTTGCCCGCAGCTGCGTCCTTTTTATTGGCGGTGAACAGGGCCAGGAAGTTCTTGTCACCTGCCAGGCCCGAACCCGCGATGGGGGTGAAGGCCAGGTCGCGGGCCTGCTTCAGCAAAGCCTGCCCGTTAGTATTTGGCTTTTTGGCCAGGGCGCCGGCGGCCAGGTGAATGGCCTGGGTGGCCTCCTTCAACTCTTTGTGGCGGAAGGTGATGGTCTGGTCGAACAGCGAGGACACGAGGTTGTAACGTGCCTCCGAGAGGTCCGAGTCAAAGCGCACTTTGGCCTTCTTTGCGATCTCAAACGGGTTGGGGTAAGCGGCAGGCACCTTGCCGCCCAAGTCGCTCGGCGGCAGCACCGGCAGGCGTGAAATCTTGGGGTCCAGCAGCAGCAACTGGCCTTCGGTCGACACGCTGTAGGCGATGAACTTGCGCGCTTCCTCGGGGTTCTTGCTGCCCTTGATCAAACCGATATTGGCGGGCACCACCGAGGTCACGTCGGGGTAGACAAACTCCACCGGAAAGCCCGAGTACTTGCCGGCCAGGCCAAAAAAGTCGATCACCAGACCAATGCCGAACTGGCCGTTATTCACCCCGTCAGGGACACCAAAGCTGCGCTCGGTGATGGCGGCGCAATTGCCGCTGATTTGCAGCAGCTGATTCCAACCCTTGTCCCAGCCCTCGCCTTGCAGCATGGTCTCGACGGTCAGATGGGTGGTGCCGGACCGCGAGGGTGCGCTCATGGCGGCATGCCCAAAGTAGACCGGCTTGGCCAGGTCGGCCCATTGGGCCGGCGCCGGCAGCTTATTGGCCGCCATATAGCGGGTGTTCCACATCAGGCCATAGCCCGCGAGCGCTTGGCCCAGGTACAAACCTTGCGGGTCATTGATCGGGTAGCTGCCTACCTTCTCCGGCACGGCCTTATTGGCCTGCCCACTGACGTTCTCCAGCAATTGTTGGCCGGACAAGACCTCGAAAGCGTCGGGTGCCGAGGCCCAGAAAATATCGGGGCGCTGACCCACCGGCAACTCGCGCACATAAGACAAGCCCTGCACGGTGCTCTTGTTGAGGATTTCCAGCTTGATGGCTGGGTTGGCCTTTTCAAAAGCCTGCTTGTAGACCTGCGTCAGTTCCTTGGGAAAAGAGGTCACCACCGTGACCGTGCCTGCCGAAGCATTGGGCAACATCGCTGCGCTCAAGGCCAAGGCCAGAGGCAGAGTGATGGCGCGCAGGTGCATGCGTGCGGGGCGGCTCTGGAACGAATTGCTCTTGCTCATCAATGTCTCCTAGAAGATGTACAAACTGCGCGGCTCAGGGCGCGGGGAAGCTCTCGGGTACCTCATCGCGCGCACTTGCTTCCAAATGCGAGGTGTTGCCCCAGTCCAGCAGGGTGAATCCTTCGGGGCCATGTTTCAGGCGGCTGAGCGCGGCGTTGTTCAGCGGCCAAGCGCGTGCTGACTCCAGCCCCAGGCCTGCAGCGGCGCGGTACAAGCAATCCAGCAGCCCACCATGGCAGACGAGCGCAATGGCTTGCCCGCGATGGCGCAAGGCCAGGCGCTCGATGGCCGCCATGCAGCGCGCATTGAAAACGCTGCGGCTCTCGCCGCCCTCGGGCCCAAAGCCGGCTTCGCGGCGATGCCAGCGCGCATGCTCTTCGGGCCAGCGTTGCAAAATCTCAGCCGAAGTCAAACCCTGGAAAACACCGAAATGCTGCTCCCGCAAATCGGGCTCGATGTGCAGCGGCATCTGCTTCAGTTCAGCGATCAGATGGGCAGTTTGCAGCGCGCGGGCAAGGTCGCTGGTGTAGATAGCATCGAGCGGCACCGAGGCCAACGCCTGCGCGGTCAGCTTGGCTTGCACCAAGCCCTGCTCATTCAAGGGGATGTCGGTCTGGCCCTGATAGCGGCCCAGGCAATTCCAATCGGTTTCGCCATGGCGTATGGCAAGAATCTGTGTGCTGGAGTTCACTGGCGGCGGCCCTTGTATGAGGAATTGCCCGCATCGTGCATGAACTCCGCCAGCAGGGCCAATCAGAAAATATGATGCGGCTCATCAGAGGCGAGGGTTGACCCGCAGACCGGGACCCGGGTCTGGGCCGGGGCCGGGGCCGCTGATCGCTCGGCCAAGGGTCGCGGCATGACAGGGCATGCTCTTCCCGCCTTCTTCTATCTATCGAAGTTGAGCCAGCGCTGTCCCGACCTAACTCGACGCCCACTCACAAGCTGGAAAACCGGTAGAGCCGGCATGGCAGGCCGTCGCTGTCGGTGTCCGTGACGAGCACCTCCTGATCACCCGTTTGCTGCGCAATCGCCTTCGGCCAAAAGCGGGCGGCAGGCAGGTTGTCCACGAAGAAATAGACCTCCCAGCGCCCTGGATGGCGCTCAAAAAGCAGCCGCAACATCTCTTGCGCGGCGCCGCTGCCCCGGTAGCGCCGGCCCAGGAAGAAGTAGCCCAAGTTGAACTGCGACTGCGGGTCTTGCACCTCATCGTCAACGACCGCAAAACCGGCAAGTTCGCCGTCAATCTTGGCGATATAGGGCCTCACCGACGGCTTGGCCCAATAGGCCTCCTTGGGTCGCAAAGCATAGAGCCCGGTGGCAGAGAACTCGACCGGCCAGAACTCGCTCAGGTCGTAGTTGTAGAACTGCATCAGGTTTTCGATGCGCGGCAGATCCTCGGCGGTGGCCTCGTGCAGCGAGATGGGGACTGTTGATTTTGTGCTTTGCATGGGAGATCCAAATGTTCGGGTGATAGTGTGCCGACAAAGCTCAGTCTGTCATCATCAGCGCCGCCAATTCCCTGCCAACTTGGGCCGGGTCCGAATGTTCGAGCTGCAAGCAGATCGTGGCTTCGAGCAGAAAGGGCAGCGCTTGCTGGTACTCCGCGTAGAGACCGCGCAGGATGGCTGGGCCGACGTGCTCTTGCCCACCCCCACAGGGCCGGTGAGCAGCAACAGCCTGGGTGTTTGAGCGAGCTTCAAACTAAGCGGCGATGGCCTTGCCATGGGGCTTATTGAAGACGATCTCTGCGACCCAGAGGTTGGGCACCCAGCACAGCCATGCGATGGCCGGATAGGCCAGTTCGAACGGAATGCCCGTCACCATCGACAGCGGTAAATAGATACGCAGACTCACTGCAGCCAAGGTCAGCGAAACATTGCGAACAATCCATCTGCGGTGCGCCTGGACCGCGCCGCTCCGGATCGCTTGAAAGGCGCGTAAACCCGTGAACAACCAAGCAAGCGCTAGGCAGGCAAAGCCAAGCTTGCCGACCCAGCCACCGAAGGCGAATACCGACATATACAGGCCCGTCAGGCCGCCCACCAGGACGCCGAGGCCGAGATAGATGCGGCCCAAGACACGATGCAAGCGCGGGCGCCCTCTTCGAAGCCGGCTGGAGAACTGAAACGGACTCAGCATCAGCGCGACAAGCGACGCAAACACATGCGTGTAGATGCCCAGCGGATGGGTCTGGTAATTGAGCTTCATCGCAGGATGAACCAGCGAACCCAATGGCATCAAACCATAGGCGAAGACCGCGTAGCCAGCGACGCCAAAAGCGAGCAGGTAAAAGCAGAAGGTTCCGAAACGTTTCATGGACATATTCCCGTCAAGTCTTGCGCACCCAAGCGCCTTTGAAGTTCGAGAGCTTTCACAGATATCGCTTCAGCAAAAACAAGCGCTCGGGGCTGTCTTGCAGCTCCGTGACTCGGCCCACCACCTCAAAACCCAGCTTGGCGTAGAAGTCGGGGGCTTGCACCGCCAAGGTATCGACCTGGGCCGCCACGCAGCCGCGCTGCCTGGCTTCGGTTTCCGCCATGGCCATCAATTTGCGGCCAAGCCCGCTGCCGCGCGCGCACCTGTCCACCCAGACGACTTCGATCAAAAACTGTTTATAGATCGTCCGCCCCGCAACCCCGCCCAAGAGCTTGCCCTCATCATCACGGCCAATCGCTAGAAGTGGCTTCGAAACTTCTTGACCCAGAAGCTCGAAGTTATGCGCCCTGACGCCAGCAACCAAGGCGTCGAAGACAGCCTGATTGCTTTCCCTGAGAATTTCCAAATGCATGTTTTGACTCCAAGCGGCCCATTCATTCATTCATGATCCGGTCGATTCGGGCTCGGCCCGATGCCGCCTCACTTCAAACCTGGCGCCGACCTCCGTCCCTTCACATAGCTGATGATATTCAAGAAAGTCTCCGTCCAAAACCGATCCCGGTGCGCGGCGAGGTAACCGAGCAGTTCCGCATGCGCTTGGGTGGACACGCTGAGGTGATCGCCGCCGATGCCGTGAAAAGTGAGGTTGATCATCGTGCCCGCCTGGGCGGCCTGCTCGACCAGGGAGATCAGCTGCGCGCCGCTGGCCTCCACGGGCACGAAAACCTCGACCGCATAGGGGTCGAGCTGGGCCATATCCGGCACGACGCCGCCCAGCTTGGCCTTGATCGCGACAAAGTCGCCCTTGATCAAGTCCAGATAGTTTTGCCCGCCGGCCAGCAGGTCGCCACAGGGCGCGGTGAAGCTGCGCAGGGTTTGACCGTCGATCGCCCGCAGCAAGGTGTTGCCGACGCGAATCTGCGCGGCCAGTTGTGCGGCGCTGATTTTGTCCAGATCCTTGTCGGCGCTGACCCAGGCGCGGTCGGGGCCAGCGCGCGAGCATTGGTGGAACAGCGTGTGATTGCCCAGCTCATGGCCGGCGGCGGCCGCAGCGCGCCAATCGCTCATGCGTTGGCTGACGACGTCGCTGCTCAGCGTCAAGTAAAAACTGCCGCGCAGACCGGCCCGGTTCAGGGCGGGGATGGCGTTATCAAGCTGGCTGTTCAGCGCATCGTCATAGGCCAGGCTGACCGCCGCACGCTCGCCCTTGGGCCATTGAAAGGGGCGGCTTTCGGCGCCGAAGGCCGCGGCAGTCAGCTTCAGCAGCGCTGCGGCCAAGATCAAGCTCCGGGCGGATTTCATCACCATCTTGTGCTTGCTGCCTTTCAATAGAATTTGAAGCTAACTCCCATCCACCACGCAGCGAAAGCCAATGCTGCCGGCCCGATCCTTGGCCGGCGCCATCAACAGGTATTTGCCATGCTCGTTCAGCTTCAAGGCCGGCGGGAAGTACCAGTGAGAGCCTTGGGGCCGATAGTAGCTGCCGCCGCGCAGCACCGCCGCACGGGTGTGCTCATCGGAAAATTCATCGGTCCATTGCCAGACCAAGCCGACCATGTCCTGGACACCAAACGGGCTGGCGCCCAAGGGGTACGTGCCGACCGGGGCCGGTGGCGGCATGTCCCGCGCGGTGGCTGGCGGGGGCGCGGCAGCGGCCAGCCATTGATTGCCCCAGGGGTATTGCCGGCCATCGCTGCCCTGCGCCGCGTATTGCCACTCCCACTCATGCGGCAGGCGCTTGCCGGCCCAATGGCAATAGGCGCGCGCGTCTTCAATTGATACCCAGGTAACCGGGCGCTGCTCATCACCCGGCTTAGGCGCGCGGCCAGCCCATGCCTTCAGGAAGTTATGCGCATCGGCGGGCCGGTAGTCGGCCGCATCGATGAAGGCCTTGAACTGGGCGTTGGTGACCGGGAAGCGGTCGATGAAGAAGCGCTTGCTCGCCATGCGGTGCAGATGGGCGCGGCGGGGAAAGAGCTCCCAGGGATATTGCACATCCATGCCGGGGCGGTTCTCGCCTTCGATCTCGACGCCGGTGACGCGGAAGTCAAACTCGCCGGCGGGTATGGCCACCATGCCGCTCGGCGCCTGGCTGGCAGGCCGTGTAGCCGCTATTGGCAGCATCGCCTGCGGCAAGGGCTTCCACTCGGCCGAATAGGCTCTCAAGGGCTGGCTGGCCCGCGCCTGCTGAGCCTTCATGAAGGCCGCAAGCTCGGCCGGCAATGGGCCTTCATCCAAGCCGAGCACCGCACCATAGGCAAGTGCTTCCATCTCGAAGCTCAAGACCGCGTCGGCACCGTCGACTCTGACGCTTAGCTCCACCCCGCGCCACAGATCAAAATAGCGCCGGCCCGGCCGATGCGCCACTTTCACAATGGCTTCGTCGAGCGCAAAATCATTGCGGTTGACCAGCGTCCACAGCGTGCGACCCGCGCCGGCAAAGCTGCTCGCGTAAACACCGTAATGCTGCGTCGGCAGATGCGGCACCCAATCGGGGCTGCTGATCAGCTCGGGTACTGTACGGTAGATGTTCGCGATGCGCCGCAGCGCCTCGGCATCGCGCGGCGTGAACTGATTCCACCAACCCCAGATGTTCTCCCAGCTCTGGATGCCGGCGCCGTTGAAGAAGGCCGCTTGCATGATGTTGTGACGGTCGGTCGCCCAGCGGTCGCTGACATGGATCAGATGGCGCGGCTCCAGCCATTTCCATTGGCTGACCATGGGCACCAACGGCGTCTCCCAATAGCCCCAGCTCTGCTGGTTGAAGGCGAGCATCGCATCGTCCTTGAAGGACAACTCGGGCTGCAGCAGCAGCGCGCGGCCGCTGGCGTCGGCGGCTTGTCGGTAGGCCAGCGGCAGACCGTCCATGGTGTCGCCATTGATACCGTCGGCGCCGATCTCGGCCATCAACTCGGCGATGGCCTGCGGCATCGGCTTGCCTTCCTCGCGCGAACCCTGATCCCAGGGCAGCAGCGGAAACAGCACGCGCACGCCCCGGCTTTGAAAGTCCTTGACCAATTGGCGCAGCGCCGGCAGACCGCCGGGCAGGTCGCGCAGCATGTCCCATTGGTTGCGGTCGTCGATGCCGATGTTCGGATAGACCGGCCAGAGCAGCACGCTGTCAATGCCGCCATAACGCCGATTCAGGTCGGCGAGGTAACGGTCCGGTGTGTAGCGCCGCGTCAGTGGATCGTAGAGGTAGCGGTCCTCCATCATCGCCTGTGGCTGCACAAAATTGCGCTGCGTCCAGAGCAAGTCGGGGCGGCGGTATTGCGCGTCGTCATAGCCGATGGCCTTGAGCCGCTGCGAGCGCCAGGCGCGCATCGCCTGCAACCAAGGCTCGAATGCACCGGCGCTGTCGCGCTGCCAGTTGTTCATGCGCGCCTGCCAGTCGGGCTCACCGCGGTCTTCTTGCGCCGGGCCGGCGATTTGGCTGCCGCGTGGCTTGATCTCGACCGGCGCAGCTTGAGCGGGGGAATTCACGGCCAGCAGCAGTCCGGTGATCAAGCCAGCCCAGTCGCGCCGCTTACTTGGCCTGTTGGTAGACGCGCACATGCTCGACTTCCATCCTGATTGGCAAGACGGCGTCATCGACCGCCCCGCCCAGATCACCGCCAATAGCGATATTCAGAATCAAATACTGCGGCGCATCAAAAGGCCAGGCGGCCTTGCCGGTCTTGGGGTTCGGGTAGACCGCATGGGGCTGGCCGTCGATGCCGAAGGTGACTTGCTCGGCCGTCCAGTGCATTTGGTAGTTATGGAAGGCGCTGCAGGCATCTGGCACCTGGGTCGCGCCGCCCTTGCCATAGGCGCCGCTGCCGGCCGTGGTGTGGACGGTGCTGAAGACCTTGGCGGGCTCATGGCCGACTTGCTCCATGATGTCCAACTCGCCGCCGGCCGGCCATTCGCCCTGGCTGGCCAGCGTCCAGATCGCCGGCCAACTGCCCTTGCCGCAGGGCAGCTTGGCGCGGATCTCGAAGAAGCCATAGGTCCACTCGGCCTTGCCGGCGGTGATCAGCCGGGCCGAGCTGTAGCGCTGGCCACCCCAGTCGGGCTGCTGGGCGAGCGACTCCAGGCGCGCGGTGATGACGAGCTTCCCGTCTTGCACCGACGAGTTCTCCGCCCGCGCATGGCTGTAATACTGCTTCTCCTTGTTGTGCCAGCCCTGCTTGTTCATGCCGGTGTCGTAGACCCATTTACTCGGGTCCGGCAGGCCGCTGCCCGCAAACTCATCGGACCACACGAGGCTGTAGCTTGCCGGCGGCGCAAGCGTTGCGCTGGCCGAAGGCTTGGCCTCATCGGCCGCTCCCCCAGAGCCGCAGGCGCAGAGCGCCATGGCGGCGAGCAGAGGCGTCCAGCGCCAGCTTTGAAAGCAGGGATAGGGTGTATTCGGCATGAATGGGTTCAAGCGTTGAAAAGAGGCGGAGAGTTCATCGGCATGGACAGCGTCGGATGCGGACACCGGCATAACGGCCGACGCGGCAATTCTTGCGGGCATTTGCCTGGTCTCCGAGGGCAATTTCTGAAAGCGCTTTCAGAATATATTGCAAATGCGGCGGATTGGCATTTCTGGCTAACCCTTAGGCGCGCTCATCCCTCGAGCTGCGGGCTCCTAGAATGGAGAACAAGAACTTGCCAAGGACGGAGACACAAAAATGCGCATCCTGATTGCGGAAGATGATCAAGTGCTGGCCGATGCGTTGCTGCGCTCGCTGCGGGCCTCCGGCTATGCGGTTGATCAGGTCAGCAATGGTGGCGAGGCCGACGCAGCATTGGCCTCGCATGAATTCGACTTGGTGATTCTGGATCTGGGCCTGCCCAAGCTCCACGGCCTGGAGGTCTTGCGCAAATTGCGTGCACGCGGCTCGACCATGCCGGTGCTGATATTGACCGCCGCCGACAGCGTCGAGCAGCGGGTCAAGGGGCTGGATTTTGGCGCCGATGACTTCATGGCCAAGCCCTTCTCGCTGCAGGAGTTGGAGGCGCGCGTGCGGGCCTTGACGCGGCGTGGCCTCGGGACCGCGTCCAGCGTCATCAAACATGGGCCGCTCAGCTTCGATGCCACCGGGCGCGTCGCCTATATCAATGATCAGATGATCGAGTTGTCGGCCCGCGAACTGAGCCTGCTTGAGGTGCTGTTGCAGCGCGCCGGTCGCCTGGTCAGCAAGGATCAGTTGGTCGAGCGCCTGTGTGAATGGGGCGAAGAAGTCAGCAATAACGCGATCGAGGTTTATATCCACCGCCTGCGCAAGAAGATCGAGCAGGGCCCGATCCGCATCGCCACCGTGCGCGGCTTGGGCTACTGCCTGGAAAAGATATCCTCTTGACCGGATTGCAAGCATGATCCGGGCGTTACGGGCCGAGCGCTGGGCCGCCCCCGAGCCGGCCCGATTGACGATGTGCTTGCTGGCCAATCCAGCAAGCATCGCCGTCCCCTCGGGGGAGCGATCAGCGTGCCCGCTGAGCGAGGGGCTCACATGAGCGCCGCTGAACCCGTAGAAAAAGGTCAGCGCTCGCTGTTCGGCGAGATCCTTGATTGGATGCTCGCGCCATTGCTGCTGATTTGGCCGATCAGCGTGGCGCTGACCTGGCTGGTTGCACAAGGCATCGCCAGCAAGCCCTATGACCGCGAGTTGGGCGAAATGGCGCGCACGCTGGGTCTGCAGGTCGCCGCCGCGGAGCCGAATATGCGCGGCGGGCGTTCCAAATATGCGCTGGCGCCCGAGGCCGCCGCGCTGTTGCGGGCCGACGAAACCGACACCATCTTCTATCAGGTGCTGGGCCTGCGCGGTGAGCTGCTGAACGGCGACGCCAAACTGCCGGTGCCCCCCGACGAGGATCTGATCGTGCCCTGGGAACTGCATTTTCGCGATGACGAGATCGGCAATGAGCGGGTTCGCGTCGCCTATATCTGGGTCGCGCCCGAAGGCATGGCGGGCTCGACCAAAACCATGTTGGTGCAGGTGGCCGAGACATTAGGCAAGCGCTCGCGCCTGACCAACGAAATCATCAAGGGCGTGATCCTGCCGCAGTTTGTGATCCTGCCGCTGGCGGTCTTGCTGGTGTGGCTGGCGCTGGCGCGCGGCATCGCGCCGCTGAATGATTTGCAGCGCCGCATCCGCTCGCGCGACAGCTCCGACCTGAGCCCGATCGACGAGCGCCGCATCCCCGATGAGGTGGCGCCCTTGGTGCGGGCGATCAATGATTTGCTGGCGCGGCTGGATCAGTCGATCAGCAGTCAGAAGCATTTTTTGGCCGATGCCGCCCACCAGCTGAAAACGCCGTTAGCAGGCCTGCGCGCGCAAGCGGAATTTGCGCAGCGCGAGATCGATGAGGGGCGCAGCGAGCCGGCCGAGCTGAAGCGCTCGCTGCAGCAAATCGCATTAAGCAGCCAGCGCGCCGCGCATATGGTCAATCAGTTGCTGGCGATGGCGCGCGCCGAAGACAAGGAGCATGCCGCGCGGCGCAGCGAAGTGAATCTGGCCGAACTGGCGATTGAGACGGTGCGCGACTTCGTGCCGCGTGCGCTCGATAAGCGCATTGATTTGGGCTATGAGGGGCCGTCCGAAGACCAATGCAGCTTGCGGGTGCTGGGCCACCCCATCTTGATCCGCGAGCTGATTCGCAACCTGGTCGACAACGCGCTGCTCTACACACCGCCCGCCGGCACCGTCACCGTGCGCGTGGTCGAAGACCCGTTTGGCCAGGTCAGTGTCTTGCAGGTGGAAGACACCGGGCCGGGCATTCCCGAGTCGGAGCGCGAGAAGGTTTTTCAGCCTTTCTACCGGGCGCTGGGGACCAATGTCGATGGCTCTGGTTTGGGCCTGGCGATCGTGCGCGAGATTGCCGGCCAGCATGAGGCCGAGGTCAGCCTGGACGACACCCGCCAGCGCCGGCCGGGTCAGACCGATGCGGCCGGCCAGGGGCCGGGGGCGCGTTTCACGGTGCGCTTCGCTGCGCACCCAGCCGGGCCAGCCAGGGCGCCGCAGGCTCAGGACTGATTGAAGCGCCGGCTCTTGGCGATGGACATCAACAGCCCCAGGCTGATGCCCAGCATCACCATCGCCGTGCCGCCATAACTGATGAAGGGCAGGGGCACGCCGACGACCGGCAGGATGCCGCTGACCATGCCCATATTGACGAACACATAGGTGAAAAAACTCATCGTCACCGCGCCCGCCATCAGGCGCGAAAACATCGTCGGCGCGCTTGAAGCGATCAACAAGCCGCGCAGAATCAGTGCCGAAAAGCCGGCCAGCAGCGCCATCGCGCCGGCCAGGCCGAACTCCTCGCCGAAGGCGGCGAAGATGAAGTCGGTGGTGCGCTCGGGGATGAATTCCAGATGGGTTTGCGTCCCCTTCATAAAGCCCTTGCCGGTGATGCCGCCGGAGCCGATCGCGATGCCGCCCTGGATGATGTGAAAGCCCTTGCCCAGCGGGTCCTTGGTCGGATCAAGCAGGGTGCAGACACGGTTCTTTTGATACTCGCGCAGCACCGGCCAGGTCACCTCGGGCTGACAGATGGCCTCCTCGCTCATGATCAAGGCGGTAATGCCGGCCGCACCGAGCACAAAGGCCGGCAGGATCAAGCGCCAGGACAGCCCGGCGAAAAAGATCACATACAGGCCGGCCGCCGCGATCAGGATGCCGGTGCCCAGGTCGGGCTGTTTGGCGACCAGACCCACCGGCAGCAGCAGCAAGATAAAAGCGGCGATGAAGTCGGCCAGTCGCAGCGCGCCTTCGCGCTTTTGAAACCACCAGGCCAGCATCAAGGGCGTGGCGATCTTCAGCAACTCGGAGGGCTGGATGACGATGCCGATATTGAGCCAACGCGTTGCGCCCTTCTTGCTGATGCCGAACAGCGCCGTCGCCACCAACAGGCCCAAGCCCACGGTGTAGAGCGGAATCGCCAGCGCCATCAGGCGCTGCGGCGGCAACTGGGCGACCAGAAACATCACCCCAAGCGCCAGCAGCATATTGCGGCCATGATCAACGAAGCGGGTGCCGTGATCAAAGCCGGCCGAATACATCGACACCAGACCTATGCCCGCCAGCCAGGCAATCGCCAGCAAGAGCGGCAGGTCGAAACCCGAGAACCAGGGTTTGAGGCTGTGCCACCAGCTTGGTTTATTGAAGGCGCTATGACTCATCGACTGGCTCCCGAGACAGGTGGGCGCGCTGCCGCGCCGGCCGCAAGCGGCGAACTGCCGGAGGCCATTGGCTTCGATGCGGCGGATGCCGCCGCGGCTCCCGCCGCGCTGGCCGCACTGGCGGCGGCAGAAGCAGCGGCGGCAGCGTCGGCCGGGTTGCCCGGCAAAGGCATCTCGGCCGCCACACGCGGCTTGCCGACCGGCGCGGTGGTCTTGCCTTGCTGGGTCAGCGCAATGTCTTCCTCGCTCGGGTATTGGCCCATCAGCACATAGTCGAACAGGCGCCGGGCAATCGGTGCGGCCGAGGTCGAGCCGTAGCCGGCATTCTCGACAATCACCGCCAGCGCGATCGTCGGCGCCTCAATCGGCGCGAAGGCGACATACAGCGAGTGGTCGCGCTTGCGCTCATCGGCCTTGATGTCCTTGTACTTTTCGCCGGCCCGCAGCCCAATCGCCTGTGCGGTGCCGGTCTTGCCGCCGCTCTTGTAGCCGGCACCCGCGAAGACCGCGCGCGAAGTGCCCTCGATCGTCACACCATGCATCGCGTTAAGAATCACCTCGACCTGCTCGGGCTTGAGCGGCAACGGGGGCAAGGCATCACTGGCCACGCGGCGTTGCTCGTGCTTGACCACATCCTCGATTTCACGCACCAGCCGCGGCTTGTAGCGCAGGCCGGCGGAAGACATGGTCGAGGTGGCGGCCGCCATTTGCAGCATGGTGAAGTTGTTATAGCCCTGGCCGATGCCCAGTGAAATGGTCTCGCCGGCATACCATTTCTGTTGCTCGGGCTTCTTGAAACGCTTGCGCTTCCACTCGGTCGATGGCAGATCGCCGATCAACTCGCCAATCAGGTCGATCTCGGTCTTGCGGCCAAAACCGAAGGGCTTCAGCTCATCATGAATCAGGTCGACCCCCATCTCATTGGCGAGGCTGTAGAAGTACACATTGCTGGAGCTGACGATGGCCAGGCGCATGTCCTTGGGGCCGGGCCGGTCGACTTCCGGGCTGCCGAAGGTGCGGCCGCCGAAGCTGTAGGTGAGGTTGTCCTGGATGACCAGGCTGGGTGAGCGCTTGCCCGAATTCAAGGCCGCCATCGCCATAAAGGGCTTGAAGGTCGAGCCCGGCGGGTAGGTGCCACGCATGGCGCGGTTCAAGAGTGGTTTGTCGATGTCCTCGTTCAGCTCGCGCCAGTTTTCAGCGTCGATACCGTCTACGAACAGGTTGGGATCAAAGGTCGGCTTGGACACGAAGGCCAGCACCTCGCCGTTGCGCGGGTCGATCGCCACCAAGGCGCCGCGCCGGTCTTTGTACAGCTCCTCCACCAAGGCTTGCAGGCGGATGTCGATCGACAGCAGCAGGTTGTTGCCCGGCGTCGGCGGGCGATGGGCCAAGCGCCGCACGGCGCGGCCGCCCGCGCTGGTTTCCAATTGCTCGAAGCCGGTGATGCCATGCAGCTCGCGCTCGTAGGCCTGCTCCAGGCCGAGCTTGCCGATGTATTCGGTTCCGCGGTAATTGGCAAAGTCTTCTTCCTCCCAATCATCCATGGCCTTCTTCTCGGCCTGGTTGATGCGGCCGATATAGCCGATCAAATGCGCGCCGACCTGGCCGAGCGGATAGCTGCGGAACAAGCGCGCCTTGATTTCGACGCCGGGGAAGCGAAAGCGCTGCGCGGTGAAGCGGGCCACCTCGATGTCGCTGAGCTTGGTGCGGATCGGCAGCGACTCGAAATTCTTGCTTTCGCTCATCAGCCGTTTGAGGCGCTTGCGGTCGCGCGGCTGGATCTCGATCACTTGGGCCAGTGCGTCGATGGTGGCCTCCAGATCGGCCACCTTGCTGGGAATGATTTCGAGCGTGTAAGCCGAGTAGTTACTCGCCAACACGACGCCATTGCGGTCCTTGATCAGGCCCCGGTTGGGCACGATGGGCACGATGGTGGTGCGATTCGATTCGGCGCGGTCGAGCAGGTTGTCATGTTGCTTGACCTGCAGAAACACCAGCCGGGCCGTCAGCAGGCCAAAGCACAAGAGCACGAACAAACCGGCCGCGATCAAGCGCAGCCGGAAGCCTCCCAGCTCTTGCTGGACGTTCTTCATCTCGGTCATACAAACGGCCGATCAGGCAAATGAAGGCATGCGCAAACGCGGCTCACAGCGGCCGATTCGCATCACGATCCGGCGCCCGCCGCTGCGGTGCCAGCAGCAATACGGTCGCCAAGGGCCACAGCATGGCTTCGAAAATCGGCGCCAGGGCCAGGCCCCAACCCGGCCACATACCGCCCACCGCCAGGCGCACCAACAGCGCCACTGCGTGCGCCACCAGGAACAAGGGCAGCACATGCAAGGCCTGCGTGAACGGATCAAAACCTTGCAAACGCCGATGCAGGCTGACGGCACCGTAGCTGAGCAGGCTGTAGGCCAGCGCATGCTGCCCGAGCAACGCGCCATGGTGAACGTCGATCAAGAGGCCGAAGGCAAAGGCCCAGGACACGCCAATCCGGCGCGGCTGATGCACACCCCAGAACACCAGCACCAGCGCCAGCAGATCGGGCATCGCCGGGCTGCGCCCGATCGGCACCATGTCGAACATCAGCGCCAGCATCAGACTCAGGCCGATGAAGAGCGGATTGGCCGGCAACAAGAGCTGGCCGGAGCCACGCGGCATGATCATTTATGCGCTCCTTTATTGGCGGCATTTGCGGCGCCGGCGGTCGCCTTGCGGGCCAATTTTCCGGCCGCTGCCGACGCCGCCTCGGCCGCCGCAGCGGCGGCGGCTTCCGCCTGCGCGGCCTCGTGCAAGGCCAAGGGTTGCAGCACCAACACATGGCGGGCGCTGTCGGCCTGTGCAATCGGCTGCAGGCCAACGCTGGCAAAACTGGTGTCGCCGCGACGCTCCACCACCGCCACGCGCGCCACCGGCAGGCCGGCCGGATAGACACCGTCGAGGCCGGAAGTTACCAAAATGTCGCCTTCCTTGACATCGGCATTGGCGGCCAGAAAACGCAGCTCCATGCCGCTGCCGTCGCTGCGCCCGAAGGCCGCATTGCGCTGCTGGGTGCGGGAGTTCAAGACCGGAATGGCCGCATCCTTGTCATTCAGCAGCGTGACCTCGGCGCTCAGGCCATAAACGCGGGTGACCTGCCCCAGCACGCCGGTGTCATTGATCACCGGTGCGCCGGGCTGCACGCCTTGGCGGCTGCCACGGTCGATGACAACGCGGCGGGAATAGGGGTCGGTTGCCTCATAAAGCACTTCGGCCGAC
The DNA here is from genome assembly GCF_025717515.1 of Roseateles oligotrophus. Classification (GTDB taxonomy): domain Bacteria; phylum Pseudomonadota; class Gammaproteobacteria; order Burkholderiales; family Burkholderiaceae_C; genus Paucibacter_A; species Paucibacter_A oligotrophus. Next base: position 47,947 of record NZ_JAJIRN010000003.1, on the reverse strand, counting down.
ACCGAGCTGACCTGCAAGGCCGGGCGCAACTCCAGCAAGGCACGCAGGCGCTGGTTCTCTGTCTGCAACTGCTCGGCCCGGCTGAGCCGTTCGGCCTGCTGGACCAATTGACGGCGCGCCAGACTCTCGGCGGCGCGGGCACTCTCGGTGCCGCGCAAATAGTCTTGCAGCGACTCCCAGGCATCCACCGGCGCCAGCAGCAGGGTCTGCAAGGGGTGCAGCGCCAAAGCCATGGTCGCGCGGGCCGGCGCCGTCATCTTGAAGCGCGAGTCGGCCACCATCAAGAACAAGGCAAGCGCCGTGCACAGCAGCAGCTTCGTCAGCGCCGAAGCGCCTTGACGAAAGAAAGGTGGCGTGTCGCGATCAAAAGGGCCGAGGGACATGGCTCAAAAGAAGAATCTAACGGGCCGTAGCGAGCGGAGGCTTGGCTAGGCGGCCGGAGCACAGCAACCGGAACGTACTTCCTGTACGTGAGGATTGCGCGCACCGCCCAACGACGCCAGGCCTTCGCGCAGTAGGCCTCCGCCCATCATTCGTAGGTGAAGATGGAGCCGAGGCGCTCCATGCGTTCGAGCGCCATCCCGCAACCGCGCACCACGCAGGTCAGCGGATCTTCGGCCACCAGCACCGGCAGGCCGGTTTCCTCGGCCAGCAAACGGTCCAGATCGCGCAGCAGCGCGCCACCGCCGGTCAGCATCATGCCGCGCTCGGCAATGTCGGCGCCCAACTCGGGCGGGGTCTGCTCAAGCGCATTCTTGACGGCCGAGACGATCTGGTTCAGCGGGTCGGTCAGCGCTTCGAGGATCTCGTTGGACGAGATCGTGAAGCTGCGCGGCACGCCTTCGGCCAGATTGCGGCCCTTGACTTCGATTTCCTTGACCTCGGAGCCGGGGAAGGCGCTGCCGATGGTTTTCTTGATCATCTCGGCGGTCGGCTCGCCGATCAACATGCCGTAGTTGCGGCGGATGTAGTTGATGATGGCCTCGTCGAACTTGTCGCCGCCGACCCGCACGCTGCCCTTGTAGACCATGCCGCCGAGCGAGATCACGCCGACCTCGGTCGTGCCGCCGCCGATGTCCACCACCATCGAACCGGAGGCTTCGCTGACCGGCAGGCCGGCACCGATCGCGGCCGCCATAGGCTCTTCGATCAGGAACACTTGCGAGGCACCGGCACCGAGCGCCGATTCGCGGATCGCGCGGCGTTCGACTTGGGTCGAACCGCAGGGCACGCAAATGATGATGCGCGGGCTGGGGCGCAGCATCTTCGAGTCGTGCACCATCTTGATGAACTGCTTGAGCATCTGCTCGGTGACGGTGAAGTCGGCGATCACGCCGTCCTTCATCGGGCGGATCGCCTCGATATTGCCCGGCACCTTGCCCAGCATGGCCTTGGCTTCGCGGCCGACGGCCTGAATGGTTTTCTTGCCATTGGGGCCGCCTTCGTGGCGGATCGAAACGACCGAAGGTTCGTCCAGCACGATGCCTTTGCCGCGGACGTAAATCAGCGTATTGGCGGTGCCCAGGTCGATGGCGAGGTCGGTGGAGAAGTAGCGGCGCAGGGAGGCGAACATGGTATTTTTTAAGGCGCTGGGCTTGGCATCTGAGCCCTTGGGCTGGAGATCGCCTGCACATCACGCTTGTCAAGCGTTGATCGGGGCTAGGGTTGTGAGCCGGGGCGAGAAGAAATCGTTTAATGGGGAATGCTTGGCTTCGCCATATGCAGCGAGGCTGCCTGAGCCTTCGGGTACTCAAAAGTACCGCTAAGCTTGCGCAGCCCCGTTGCATTGGAGATAAGCATAGATAATAACTGATCACCCAATATTTCTTCACCGAACGGGCCCTTTGTTCTTCTACTTGGGGCTTTGTTTTTTGCCTGAATCGGACTTGGTTTGCCATGGCCCTGACCCCACAAGACGTAAGCCGCATCGCCAATTTGGCTCGACTGGAACTGCAAGAGGCCGAAAGCGCCGCCCTGCTCGGCCAGCTGAATGGCTTTTTTTCCATCGTCGAGCAAATGAGCGCGGTGGACACCAGCGGCGTCGAGCCGCTCTACACGCCGCTGTCTGCCGTGCAAGAAGTGAGCCTGCGTCTGCGCGAGGACCTGGTTACGGAGAGCAATCAGCGTGAGCTGAATCAGCGCAGCGCGCCCGCCGTTGAGGACGGCCTGTTCCTGGTGCCCAAGGTGATTGAATAATGACAACGAATAAAGCATTGCATGATTTGGGCGTGGCCGATTTGAGCCGCGCGCTGGCGGCCCAACAAGTCAGCAGCGTCGAATTGACGCAACATTTGCTGGCCCGCGTGACGCAGCACGAAAGCCTGGGCTGCTTCCTGCACACCGATGCCGACGCCGCGCTGGCCGCTGCGGCCAGCGCCGATGCGCGCCGCGCGGCCGGCGACGGTGCCGCGCTGCTCGGCATTCCGCTGGCGCACAAGGACATCTTCGTCACCAAGGACATGCCGACCACCGCCGGCTCCAAGATCCTGGCCAATTACCGCAGCCCGTTTGATGCGACCGTGCTGGAGCGGCTTTTTGCGGCCGGCACGATCTCGCTGGGCAAGCTTAACTGCGACGAATTCGCGATGGGCTCGGCGAACGAGAACTCGGCCTTCGGGCCGGTCGCCAACCCCTGGGACCGCACCCGCGTGCCGGGCGGCTCATCCGGCGGCTCGGCAGCGGCCGTCGCTGCCCGCCTGGTGCCCGCCACCACCGGCACCGACACCGGCGGCTCGATTCGCCAACCCGCCAGCTTCACCGGCATCACCGGTATCAAGCCGACCTATGGCGTGTGCAGCCGCTACGGCATGATCGCCTTTGCGTCCAGCCTGGACCAAGCCGGCCCGATGGCCCGCTCGGCCGAAGACTGCGCCTTCTTGTTGTCGGCGATGAGCGGTTTTGATGAGCGCGACGCCACCAGCGTGGAACGGCCTCCGCAAGACTTCCACGCGCAGATGCTGCAGGCCCGCCCAGGTGCGACCGCTGCCCAGCCGTTAAAAGGCCTGCGCATCGGCCTGCCGCTCGAGTTCTTTCCGGCGGCCCTGGCGGCCGATGTCAATGGCGCCGTGCGCGCCGGCCTGGCGGAGCTGGAAAAGCTCGGCGCCACGCTGGTGGACGTCAGCCTGCCGCGCACCGAATTGGCGATTCCGGTCTACTACATCATTGCGCCGGCCGAGGCCAGCTCGAACCTGAGTCGCTTTGACGGCGTCAAGTTCGGCCACCGCGCGGCCCAGTACGACGACCTGCTGGATATGTACAAAAAGACCCGCGCCGAAGGTTTCGGCGCCGAGGTCAAGCGCCGCATCATGATTGGCAGCTACGTGCTGTCTCATGGTTATTACGATGCCTACTATCTGCAGGCGCAAAAGCTGCGCCGCATGATTGCCGATGACTTCCAGCGCTGCTTCACGCAGTGCGATCTGATCGCCGGCCCGGTCGCACCGACCGTTGCTTGGAAGAAGGGTGAAGGCGCCGACGATCCGGTCAAGGCCTATCTGGCCGACATCTTCACCCTGCCCGGCTCGCTGGCCGGCCTGCCCGGCATGAGCGTGCCGGTCGGTTTTGGCGAGGGCGGCATGCCTGTGGGCTTGCAGTTACTCGGCAACTATTTCCAGGAGGGTCAGCTCTTGCATGCGGCCCATGCCTTGCAACAAGCGACCGATTGGCACCGCGCAGCCCCGGCAGGAATTTAAGAATGGCACAAAGCAAACTCATTCGCGGCTATGAAGTGGTGATCGGCCTGGAAAACCATGTCCAGCTGTCCACCCAATCCAAAATTTTCAGCGGCTCGTCGACCGCTTTTGGCGCCGCACCGAACACGCAGGCCTCGCCGGTCGATCTGGCCCTGCCGGGCACGCTGCCGGTCTTAAACCGTGGCGCGGTCGAGCGGGCAATCCGCTTCGGCCTGGCCGTCGGCGCCAAGGTCGCGCCGCTGTCGATCTTCGCGCGCAAGAACTACTTCTACCCCGATCTGCCCAAGGGTTATCAGATCAGCCAGTACGAAATTCCGGTTGTGCAAGGCGGCAAGCTGGAGTTCTTTGTCGGTGACGTCAAGCATTGCGTCAACCTGACCCGCGCCCACCTCGAAGAAGACGCGGGCAAGAGCTTGCACGAGGACTATCACGGCCTCACCGGCATCGACCTGAACCGCGCCGGCACGCCGCTGCTGGAGATCGTTTCCGAGCCCGAAATGCGCAGCGCGGCCGAGGCGGCCGAGTACGCCAAGACCCTGCATGCGCTGGTGATGTGGTTGGGCATCTGCGACGGCAATATGCAGGAAGGCTCGTTCCGCTGCGACGTCAATGTGTCGGTGCGCCGCCCGGGCGAGCCTTACGGTACGCGCCGTGAGATCAAGAACCTGAACAGCTTCCGCTACATCCTGCAAGCGGTCGACTATGAGGTGAACTGGCAGATCGACGAGCTGGAAGACGGCCGCGCGATCAGCCAAGCGACGATTCTGTTCAACCCCGATACGGGCGAAACGCGGGCCATGCGCAGCAAGGAAGATGCGGCCGATTACCGCTATTTCCCAGACCCGGATCTGCCGCCATTGGTCATCGCTAACGAATGGATTGAGCGGGTGCGCAGCGAAATGCCCGAGTTGCCCGAGCCGATGGCCAAGCGCTTCCAGGCCGCCTACGGTCTGCCCGCCTATGACGCGGCGATGATGACGCAGAGCAAGGACTTCGGCGCCTTCTTCGAGACCGCGGCCAAGGCTTGCGCACAGCCAAAGCTGGTGGCCAACTGGTTGATGGGCGAATTCGCGCGCCGGCTCAATAGCGAAGACCGGCCCTTGTCCAGCAGCCCGGTCAATGCGGCCACGCTGGCCGCGCTGATCTCGCGCATCAACGATGGCACGATTTCCAACAATGGCGCACGCCAGTTGTTCGAGGCGCTGTGGACCGGCGCCGAGCAGAATGTCGATGCGCTGATCGAGTCCATGGGCTTGAAGCAGATGAGCGATAACACCGAGTTGGAGCGCATCCTCGACGAGGTCCTGGCCGCCAATCCGAAATCGGTCGAAGAGTTCCGCGCCGGCAAGGAAAAGGCTTTCAATGCGCTGGTGGGTCAAGCGATGAAGGCGACCAAGGGCAAGGCGAATCCGACCGTCGTCAACGATCTCCTAAAGCTCAAGTTAGCGAGCTAAGTTCGGCGCTGCGGATGCTGCGGCATCCGCAGCGCCGTTGCCTAGGCTGCCCGGCGCGGCGCCGGCCCACAGGCGCTTCAGGCGTGCCAGCTCCAAGTCATAGCGGCTGCTGATGCGCACCAACTCGGCCTTCTGGTTCTCGATCAACTGCTTCTGCGCATCAACCGCCGCGTCGTTGGCATCAAGCTGCTGCTTGAGCTTGGATGGCAGCGGCTTGCCCTTGTAGAACTCGGCCTCGTCCATCAAGGGCTTGCGTTCGAGTGCCAGGTCCTTGACGCGGTGCTCCGAGATCAAACGAGCCTTGTTGGCATCGTCCAGCGAGCTCTCACGCGCATGCTGGTGAGCTGCCTCGTTAGGGTAGCGCAGCATCAAATTTCGATCCCGTCGGATCGCATCGGTCTGGGCCGAGCGCTCGGCCGCCAGCTTGCGTTCCCGCGCCTCATGGGCAGCGCGCTGCTCGGGAGACATCGCCGCCGGCAACACCGAACGCAGCGAGCCATCGGCATTCAACACCCTTTGCTCAACCGCATTGCAGTCGCTGATCGGGCGATCCGAGGTCAGCCGCCGGCCATCGGCCGTGGTGCAGGTGTAGATGGCGGGCTTGGCCTGTGTGCTGGGCTTGGCAGACGTTGGCTGCGCCAACACCAGCTTCGGCGCAAGCGCGGCCACACAAACCGCCAAAGTGGTGAATTTGCCCATCAGACCCCGTAGCGATCCCGATAGGCCTGCACCGCACCGGCATGCGCGGTGACCCGCGCGTCGCTGGTGGTCTTCAAGAATTCCAACAGATCGCTCAGACCGGCGATCGCGATCACCGGCAAGTGCAGTTGCTCGGTCACATATTGCACCGCCGACTTGGGGCTGTCGACGCCGTTCTCAACGGCCTTCTCCTGCCGGTCGAGCGCGATGGTGACGCCGCAAGGCGTGGCGCCGGCAGCAGTGATCATCGCAATCGATTCGCGCACCGAGGTGCCGGCGGAAATCACATCATCAATGATCAAGACCCGACCCTGCACCGGTGCGCCGACCAGGGTGCCGCCCTCGCCATGGTCCTTGGCTTCCTTGCGGTTGTAGGCAAATGGCTTGTTATGGCCGAGCCGCGCCAGCTCGATGGACAAGGCGGCCGCCAGCGTGATGCCTTTGTAGGCAGGGCCGAAGATCATGTCGAATTGCAGGCCGGACGCGATCAAACGCTGCGCATAGAACTGCGCCAAACGACCGAGCTTGGCGCCGTCGTCGAACAGGCCGGCGTTGAAAAAATAAGGGCTCAGCCGGCCGGCCTTGGTCTTGAATTCGCCGAAGCGGAGCACACCGGCTTCAACCGCAAAAGCGACAAATTCTTGGGCGAGCGGATCGGGCATGTTGGCAGTCGTCATGGGCTTGTTTGGCGGGTTCTTTCGAAACATTGTAGGGGCCAAAAAAAGCCCGATCCTCGCTGAAGGATCGGGCTTGGGATGCGCAGCCGGACGCTGCGCCCGCGTGGCTTATCGCCCGCTCAGAAACTGGCCTTGAACTGCAGACCATAGCTGCGTGGCTCGTTGATGATGCCGGTCAGGTTGTTGAAGTCAATGGCGGCCACGACTTGCTGCTCATTGGTCATATTGCGCACATAGGCCGACACTTCATACTTCGAGTTGTTCCAGCCGTAGCCGACCCGCAGACCGCCCTCTAACAATGACTTGGCACGGTACTCGGCCGCCTTGTAGAGGAACATGTTGTACTCGGCCTTGTAGGCCCAATCGGTCAACACATAGACGTCGCCGCCGGCCAATTCGGTGCTGTAACGCAGCGTCCAGTTACCCACCCACTTGGGTGCGCGTGGCAACGGGTTGCCGCCAATCAAGACCCCGCCCTTGGCATCTGGGCTAGGCTTGTTCTGCACGGTGCAGCCAGTGTTGGGCGTCAGATCCGTCCAGTTCTTGTTGCCGCAAGGCGAGACGAAGAGCTTGTCGTCCTTGATCTCGGTATCGTTGTAGCTCAGGCCCAGCGTGGTGCGCCAGTCGCGCGCGATGATGGCCTGTGCGTCCAACTCGAACCCTTGACCGGTCGCCTTCTTGGCATTCACCAACTGATTCTGGTTGACGCTGCCGCTGCCGGCGGTCAATTGCAAGTCATCGACTTTGTAGCTGAACACGGTGCCGCTGATACGGGCCGTTTTGTTCAATAGATCGGTCTTGAAGCCGGCCTCAAACGACAAGGCCTTCTCGGAGTTGGCGACCGAGATCGAGTCGCCGAACAAGACCCGGCCCTGGATACTCGGCGCGCGGTAGCCGGTGGCCACTCGGGTGAATAGCGAGGTGTCCTTGTTCAGCGTGTAGTTGGCGCTCAGATCCCAGCTCCAGTTGGTCGAACGCGGGTTGGCCGTGAACGGGCCGGCGTTCGGATTGCCAAACGGTGTCTGCGTGCGCGCGGCGTCAAAGTCCTTCTTATCGTCGGTATAGCGCAGGCCACCGCGAATTTTCAGGTCGCTTGTGACAGCGTAGTTCAGGCTGCCGAAGGCGGCCCATGAGGTCGAATCTTGATGCTGATAGGCGTAGCCGTTTTGCGGGTCGCCGGCCGAGAAGGAATCAAAGTTGAAGCTGTCGACCTGCATCTTCTCCTTGAAGAAATACAGGCCGCCGATCCATTGCAGCGCCTCGCTGGTATTGGACTGCAGGCGGAACTCCTGCGTGGTCTGCTTCAGCTCGGGCAAGCCATCGGCGGTCTGCGCGTCGAAGGGAATCACCGAAGGCTGACCGGAGAACTTCGGGCCATCCGGAATGCCGCACAACCGGCAACCAAAACCCCCGTCCACATCGCCACGGCTGTAGAACTTGGCGGTGTCGTAGGCAGTGATCGAATGCAAGGTCATGCCGTTCAACTCCCAGCGCAGGCGGGCGCTGGCACCTTTGGACTTGAGCGTCTGCTCGTTGTAACCATCGGTCGGGTAGACCGATGCGTCGAAGCCATCGACCAGATCATTCGTGCCGCGCTTGATGATGTTGGCGCGGAATGTCGTGGCGCTGCCGGCGTAGTCTCGGCCATGCAGATTGAACAGCGCATTGAAGCCGCCGTTCTTGTAAGACGCCTGCACCCGCGCGGCCTTGTCGTTATAGCCTTCCAGGTCGGACGTGGCGCCGGCCAGCGGGTTGTGTACCCGGTCGCTGGCGCGCTGGAACAGCACCGCAGCTCGCATCGCCCAGTCCTCACTCAAGGGCGCGTTGACCGCCGCTTCGAGATTGAAGGCGCTGTTTTTACCGAAACCGGTGTTGACATAACCCTCAAAACGCTTGCCCGGCTTGACCGAGTCAAACTTCATCACGCCGGCCGGCGAGTTACGGCCGAACAGCGTGCCTTGCGGGCCGCGCAGCACTTCAACCTGCTCGACGTCAAAGACCGGGAAGCCCTTCAGCATCGGGCTTTCCTGCACCACATCGTCATAGACCAGACCGACAGGCTGCGAGGCGTTCAAGTCGAAGTCGGTATTGCCCAGGCCGCGAATATAGAAACGCGGGAAGGTGCGGCCAAAGTCGGACTCGATGTTCAGACTGGGCACGCGGCCCGACAAGGCGCGCACGTCTTGGCCACTGGCGTTATAGGCGTCGAGTTCTTCGCCCTTGATGGCCGAGATCGACATCGGCACGTCGCGGATGTTCTCCGCCCGGCGGCTGCCGGTGACGATCACCGTATTCAGCGTCGTCGTGTCTTTTTTGGCCTCGGCCGCAGGAGCTTCCGCGCTTTGCGCCAAGGCAGCGTGCATGGGGAAGGCCGCCGCGAGGGCGAGGGCGATCAGATGGGGTTTGATGGGGAGGGTTTTCATTTGGGTCCTGCTGTTGAATAGGTTCAAAGAGCGAGCTGTACGGGCCTTTGCGGCCAATCGATGGAAGGACGCTCCAACAAAGATCCGAGCCGCGTTCACCGCTTTGGCAAACGTTTGCTTCCTCTGCAACCCTGAATCTATCAAGTCGCATTGATGAAAGTCACCGCAAAATGGTTTTCCCCAGGGTTTTGTGGCCAAAACACAGCAGACCAATCGAAGCCAGTCGCCTGCGATACTGGCCAGCCCTTCACCAGCCCCGCCCTTTTTCATCATGCGTTTCATCACCGCCAATCTGAACGGCATCCGTTCCGCCGCCACCAAGGGATTTTTCGATTGGCTGCCCGAGCAAAAAGCCGATGCGCTGGGCGTGCAGGAGGTGAAGGCGCAAGACGAACATGTGGCCGGCAATTTCTGCAGCTCGGGTGACCTGAAGGGACACTTTCACTACGCGCAGAAAAAAGGCTATTCCGGCGTCGGCCTCTACACCCGCGAGCAGCCCAGCGATGTCATCACCGGTATCGGCGTTGAGGAATTCGACTTCGAAGGCCGCTATATCGAAAAGCGCTTCGACAAGCCCGGCCGCAAGCTCAGCCTGATCAGTTGCTACTTCCCCAGCGGCAGCAGCGGCCCCGAGCGCCAAGAAGCCAAGTACCGCTTTCTGGCCGCGATGGCGCCCCACTTGGAGGCCTTGAAGGCCGAGCGCGAGTTCATTCTGGTGGCCGATGTCAACATCGCCCACCGAGAAGCCGACCTGAAGAACTGGAAGGGCAATTTGAAAAACAGCGGCTTCTTGCCCGAGGAGCGCGCTTGGCTGGACCAGCTGTTTGGGTCCGGCAAGGGTCAGGGCGGCTTGGTCGACGTCTATCGCCAGCTTCACCCCGACACCACCGACGATTGCTACACATGGTGGAGCAACCGCGGCCAAGCCTATGCCAAGAATGTGGGCTGGCGGCTGGACTATCACTTTGCGACGCCAAAGCTGGCGGCGCTGGCCAAGAGTGCCTCGATCTACAAGGCTCAAAAGTTCAGCGACCATGCGCCGCTGACGGTGGATTACGACTTCCAGCTCTGAAAAGCCGAGCGCCTCACAGCGCTGTATAGCGCCGTATAGCGCCCTATAGCGCCGCGCTGCGCACCGTCTGTTTGCGCCGCCAAGCCGCCGGTGGTTCGCCAAATTCGCGCCGAAAAGCGCGGCTGAAGGCAGTGTCGGTTTGATAGCCGACCTCCTCGGCGATACGCGCCAGCGGTGCATTGCTGCGCGCCAGCAAATGGGTTGCCAGCAGCATGCGCCACTGCGCCAAGTACTGCATCGGCGAGCTGCCCACCAACTGCTGAAAGCGCTCGGCCAGCACCGAGCGGGAGGTATTCGCATCGCGGGCCAGGGTCTCCAGCGTCCAGGCCTGCGCGGGCCGCGTGTGCATGGCGCGCAGCGCAGCACCAACGACGCGGTCATTGACGCCGGCCAGCCAGCCGCTGCGCCCTTCACCTTGCTCGTTCATGTACAGGCGCAGCACTTCGATAAACAGCAGCTCGGCCAGCTTGGCCAGCACGCCTGCGCCGCCAGGCCTTGGCGAGCGCGCCTCTGCCAGCGCATAACGCAGCGAGGCCTCCAGCCACACCCCCGCGTTCGAGCCCCGCACGCTCACCTTGACCAGCGAGGGCAAGCCGGCCAACAAGATCCGCGCGAGCCTGGCGTCGCAGGCCAGATAGCCGCAGACCAGGCGGCAAGTGGCCCCGCCGCCGCCATAGGCCAGCAGCCGCGGCCGCCGCGCGAGCACGGCGTCCAGCCTTGCGCCCGAAGCCGGCGGCAGCCCGGGCTGCGAACTCATGCGGTGCGCATGGCCTTGCGGAAAGATCACCGCGTCACCGGCCTGCAGATGCACCGGCGCCTGGTCGGCGAGTTCGACCCAGCAATCGCCCTCGGTGATCATGTGGAAGATCACCACGCGCTCGGCCGTCGGCTCAAGCAGTGGCGCGGCGGCATCGGCGTGCGGCGATTGGTAGCACCAGGGCGCCGTGAAGCGGCCATGCAAAAAGATCGCGCCGACCAGGCGCACCACGCGCAGCGTTTCGGACAGTGCGTCCATCAAGTCTCGGTCGGCAGGTCCGTGCAGATCTCCACCTGCAGCGCCACCGCCAAGGGCTGTGCCAGCGCCTGACTGATAGGCGCCAGCGCGATCGCCTGGTCGACCAGCATGCGCAAGCGTTCGGGTGCGACCCCGGTGGCGGCAATTTGCACCCGCAGCGTCAGCTCGCCCGGGCCGGCAAACAAGGCCATGCCGTCGCTGTCGGGCAGGCCGAGCAGGCCGCGCGCGTCGGAGCGACTGTGCGCCGAGGCCTCCAAGCGCTGCAGATCGATGCCGGCCTCGGCGGCGGCCATCGCAATGCGCGTCACGGCGCAGGAGGCCAGCGCGGCCCGCAAGAGCCAGCCCGGGCTGGGCTGGTCGCCACTGCCTCCGAGCTCGACCGGCATGTCGGTGATGGTCTGCGCGCCACCGGCATATTGCGTGCTGACGCGCAGGCCGCCGCACCAGGCGGACAGGGCCGGCGCGTCCTCAACGATGCCGGCCCGCGGGTGCTTGCGCAGCACCGCGTTCACGCGTGCCATTGCCGACGCGATGCTTGATGAGGCCATGGTCTTGCTCCCTGCGGGTTGATGCGCCGATTCTGGCCGACCCGGCAGGCGCTGCCTAGAGCGCCAAGCGGCGCGGGCCCGCAGCGCGGACGATTCGGCAGCGCGGGCGGACGATCGGGCAGGACGCTTTGAAGCCGGGCGCGGACAGTTGCATCCATCGCAAGGATTCGCCGGGCCGCCGGCCTCAACCCCCGAAGGAGACCTGATCATGAGCACCATCACCCCCGACTACCAGGCCATCAAGGCCCGCCAGCAGGCGGCCTGGAGCAGCTGCGATTACGCCGTCATCGGCTGCACGCTGCAAATCGTCGGCGAGCAACTGGCCGAGGCCTGCGACCTGAGAACCGATGAGCGCGTGCTTGACGTCGCCGCCGGCAACGGCAATATGAGCCTGGCGGCAGCGCGCCGGGGCTGCGAGGTGGTCTCCACCGACTATGTGCCCGGCTTGCTGGAGCGCAGCGCCGAGCGCGCGCACGCCGAGCGGCTGAACATCCGTTTTGAAGTGGCCGATGTTGAGGCGCTGCCCTTCGAGGCCGCCAGCTTTGACACCGTGGTCTCCAGCTTCGGCGTGATGTTCGCCCCCGACCACCTGCGCTCGGCCGCCGAGATGGCGCGCGTGTGCAGACCCGGTGGCCGCATCGGCTTGGCGAACTGGACCCCCGACAGCCTGATCGGCCGCATGTTCAAGGTCCTGGGGCGCCATGTGCCGCCGCCGGCCGGCGTACAAGCGCCTTCGCTCTGGGGCACGGAGGCGCACCTGCGCACGCTCTTTGGCGAGCGCGTGGTCCATCTTGAGATGACGGCGCGTCACTTCAACTTCCGCTACCGCTCGGCGGCTCATTTCATCGACGTCTTCCGCAACTGGTACGGGCCGGTGCACAAGGCCTTTGCCGCCTTGCCGGCCGAGCAAGCCGAGTTGCTGGCGCGCGAACTGACCGAATTGCTGGAAGAGCAGAACCGCGCCGGCCCCGGCTCGCTGGTGGTGCCCAGCGAGTACCTCGAAGCCGTGCTGACGCTGCGCTGAGCCGGCCATGGACGCCCGCTTGCAGCGCCGCATCCAGCGCTACGGCTGGGACCTGGCGGCCGCCTGCTACGAGCCGCTGTGGCGTGCCCCGCTGGCCGCCGCACAGGCTGCGCTGCTCGACTGCGCCGCCTTGGCGCCGGGCGAGCGCGTGCTGGATGTGGCCTGCGGCACCGGCCTCGTCACGCTGCCGGCGGCGCGCGCCGTCGGGCCTACCGGGCAAGTGATCGCGGTCGACATCGCCGACCGCATGGTCGAGGCGCTGCGCCTGCACGCCGCCGCTGCCGGCTTGACCCAGGTGCAGGTGGCGCGCATGGATGCCGAGCATCTGGCCCTGCCCGATGGCAGCGTCGATGTTGTGCTTTGTGCGCTGGGGCTGATGTACCTGCCCGACCCCGCGCAGGCGCTGCGCGAAGCATGCCGGGTGCTGCGCCCCGGCGGCCGCGCGGTGTTCGCGGTCTGGGGCGAACGCGCGCGCTGCGGCTGGGCACCGCTGTTCGGCATCGTCGATGCCGAGGTCAGCAGCGAGGTCTGCCCGTTGTTCTTTGGTCTCGGCCGGGCCGATGCACTGGCGCGCTTGTGCCGCAGCGTCGGCCTGATCGTCGGCACCGAGCTGCGCCTGGCCACAACGCTGGACCATGCCGACGGTCGCGCGGCCTGCGATGCCGCTTTTGCCGGCGGCCCGGTGGCGCTGGCCTGGCAGCGCTTTGACGCGCAAACGCGCGAGCGGGTGTGCGCCCGCTACCTGGAGGCCATCGCGCCCTGGCAGCAAGACAGCGCCTACCGCATCCCGGCGGAGTTTGTCATCGTCGCGGCCATGGCTGCCTAACGTCCTTGAGAGGTCGCCCGCGCCGGCGCAATCATCTTCAAATAAATGCTTACTCTCAATAGAGCCGAGACTGATCATGCTCAAAGGAAAGCGCGCGCGCAGGGTGACGATCGCATCGTTAGGCATTTGCTTGATGCTGGCGCTGAACGCGCGAGCACATGCCGACACGCCTCCCCCCCCGCAACAGCAGCGGCAGCGGCAACGGCAACAGCAACAGCAACAGCAACAGCAGTATCGGCAAGCCGCCTCAAGCCCTTTCGCATCGTGCCGAATTCGCGCGCCGATAGCCAAGACACCCGGCGCCGATACACCATCATCGAGACAGCTCTGAACCGCCTGGGTTATGCGCCAAGCTTCACGAACGAGCCAGGCGAGCGCGCCTTGCTGAGCCTGAAGAACGGCATGTATGACGGCGATGCTAGGCGCGTGGAAGGCTTTACCCAGGTCTACCCGGAGGGCCTGCGTATCGAGCCCCATTTGTCGACGGTAAGGTATATCGCGGTGAGCCACTCGGCCGAGATCCGGCCCGCAGGATGGGCCGAACTTGAGCATTTCCGTATTGCCTATGTTCATGGCGTCAAGGCGATTGATTTGGCAACCGCCCATGCCGCTCGGCGAGAACTCCCGAAAACCCACGATGCCTGTCTCGGCATGGTCGCGAGGCGCCGCGTCGACGTCTGCATCTTGAACGCGCCGCAGGACTATCAGCCTCCGGCCGAGCTGTCGGGTACAGACTTGTACGCCACCACAATCGCCCAGATGAAACTGTATATGTGGCTGGCGCCCAGCCACAGGGTGTTGGCCGAGCGGCTCCGCCAAGTGTTGCGCGAGATGGATCGCAACGGCGAATTGCAGCGGATCTCCGGTCCCGGTCGGTTGCCCTGACGTCCCGCCGGAGTGAGCCTCAGGGGCAGCGCGTTCAAGCTGCGCCCTCAAGCCTTGCGATCCCACAGACGCCGCTTCACCCGCACCCAGTGAGGGTACTGGCTATGGTCACGATTGGCAAAAGTCATCATCTGCTGGTGGCCTAAACCCTAAACTGCTCAGGCACTTCAATGACCAACATCCTCAGGAGCCCGCCATGTCTGCAGAATCCAAATGTCCTTTCGCCGGCCACCCGCGCCCCAACGCCATTGCCGCCGCGCCTTCCAACGCCGATTGGTGGCCGAACCAGCTCAAGCTGAGCATCCTGCACCAGCATTCGCCGCAGTCCGACCCGATGGGCGCCGACTTTGACTACGCCGCTGAATTCAAACGTTTGGATCTGGCCGCCGTCGTCAAAGACTTGCACGCCTTGATGACCGACTCACAAGACTGGTGGCCGGCCGATTGGGGCCATTACGGCGGCTTGATGGTGCGCATGGCCTGGCATGCGGCCGGCACTTACCGCGTGGCCGACGGTCGCGGCGGCGCGGGCACCGGCAACCAGCGCTTTGCGCCGCTGAACAGCTGGCCCGACAACGGCAACTTGGACAAGGCGCGCCGCCTGCTCTGGCCGATCAAACAGAAATATGGCCGCCAGATCTCCTGGGCCGACTTGATGATCTTGGCGGGCAATGTCGCGCTGGAATCGATGGGCTTCAAGACCTTTGGTTTCGCTGGCGGCCGCCCCGACATCTGGGCGCCCGAGGAAGATGTTTACTGGGGCTCCGAAAGCAGCTGGCTGGGTGATAAACGCTATAGCGGCGATCGTGAGTTGGAGAACCCACTGGCCGCCGTGCAGATGGGCCTGATCTATGTGAACCCGGAAGGCCCGAACGGCGTGCCCGATCCGGTCGCATCCGGCCGCGATGTGCGCGAAACCTTTGCCCGCATGGCGATGAATGACGAAGAGACCGTCGCCCTGGTGGCCGGCGGCCACACCTTCGGCAAGGCGCATGGCGCGGGCGATCCCGCGCTGGTCGGCCCGGAACCCGAAGCGGCGCCGCTTGAAGCCCAAGGCCTGGGCTGGATCAACGCCTTGGGCAGCGGCAAGGGCGTACACACCACCACCAGCGGCATCGAAGGCGCGTGGAAGCCCAATCCGACACAGTGGGACAACGGCTATTTCGACATGCTCTTCGGCTATGAGTGGGTGCTAACTAAAAGCCCGGCCGGCGCGCATCAATGGGTGGCGCAGAACGTCAAGCCCGAGCACATGATCCCCGACGCGCATGACCCGGCCAAAAAGCACCCGCCGATGATGACGACGGCCGATCTATCGCTGCGCATGGACCCGGCCTACGAGAAGATTTCGCGCCGCTTCCACCAAGACCCGGCCGCCTTCGCCGACGCCTTTGCGCGCGCCTGGTTCAAGCTGACGCACCGCGATATGGGGCCGCGTTCGCGCTACCTCGGCGCCCTCGTGCCGCAAGAGGTGCTGAGCTGGCAAGACCCGATTCCGGCCGTGGATCACGCGCTGGTCGATGCGCAAGACATTGCCGGCCTGAAGGCCCTGTTGCTGGGCTCCGGGCTGAGCATTGCGCAGTTGGTCAACACCGCCTGGGCCTCGGCCTCGACCTTCCGCGGCAGCGACAAGCGCGGCGGCGCCAATGGGGCGCGCATCCGCCTGGCGCCGCAGAAGGATTGGGCCGTCAATCAACCGGACTTGTTGGCTGCGGTGTTGAGCAAGCTGGAGGCGATTCAGGCCGAGTTCAACGCGGCTCATTCGGCAAGCGGCAAGAAAATCTCGCTGGCCGATCTGATCGTGCTTGGCGGCAATGCCGCCGTGGAAGCGGCGGCCAAGAAGGCCGGTCAGGTGGTGCTCGTGCCCTTCACGCCGGGCCGCATGGACGCGACCCAGGCGCAGACCGATGTGGCGTCCTTCGCCGTGTTGGAGCCGGTCGCCGATGGTTTCCGCAATTGCGCGCGCGCAGGTCTGGCAGCGGTGACGGCCGAACTGCTGCTGGACAAGGCGCAACTGCTGACGCTGACGGCGCCGGAGCTGACGGTGCTGATCGGCGGCATGCGCGTGCTGAATGCGAACGTGGGGCAGTCCCAACATGGCGTCTTCACCACGCGGCCCGAAACCTTGAGCAACGACTTCTTTGTCAATCTGCTCGATATGCGCACGCAATGGCAAAAATCGGCCAGCTCCGAGGGATTGCTGGAGGGGCGTGATCGCAGCTCGGGTGCGCTGAAATGGACGGCTACGGTGGTGGATCTGGTCTTCGGCTCGAACTCGCAGCTGCGCGCGCTGGCCGAGGTTTACGCCTGCAGCGATGCGACTCCGAAGTTCGTGCAGGACTTTGTCGCGGCCTGGGGCAAGGTGATGGCGCTGGATCGATTCGATCTGGCTTGATATCAGCGGGCGGCCAGCAAGCTGTTCTCCATCAGGTCGACGGCCTGCTCCGCCGCTTCCAGCGCGCCTTCCAAAAATCCGCCCGAGCGCGGTGCAAACTCGGTGCCGGCCATCCACAGCCGGCCGCGCCATTCGGCCGGTATATCCGGCGATTGGTAAACCGGATGATGGCTGAGCGGTCTATGGTCCAGGGCATGGGCCGTTAGCGGTTCTTGCGCCCAGTCTTGCACGGCCGACCATAGCGGCGCCTCGGCCTGCGGGCCGAACAGGCGGGCGAGCTGCGCCAAGGCTTGCCCGCGCAAGGCATCGTCTCCAATGCTTTGGCGATAGGACGGCGGCAGGCCAATAAAGCCGAACAGAGCGGCATGCTGGCCACTGCGGTCCGAGGCATCGTGAATTTCCACCATGGGCCCGCGTTGGCTGCCCGCCGCGCCCGAGAGGCCGGCCTCGCGCCAGAAGGGATGCCGATAGACCGCGACGAACTTGGCCTGGCCCGCCATCCAGGTCGGCTGGTCGCGCCAGGCCTGCGCTGTGGCTGGCGGCCAGGCTGGCTCGGCCCTCAGCTCGGCGAGCAGGCGCGGCGGCAAGCTGCTGATGACGCGCGCGGCGCGCTGCACCGAGCGGCGCTCGCCCTGCGTCAGATGCAGATCCACGCCGCCTTCGGGCCGCAGCTGCAAGGCCTCGACCTGCGTGCCCGGCAGCCATGTCACCCGCGTCAACAAGTTATGGATGCCGTCCACCAAGGCGGCCATGCCACCGGCAACGCGCATCGCGCGTGGCTGCTGCTCCCAGCTGTGGCCCATGCGTCGCACCGCCCCATCGGGCCCTTCAAGCAGGCCGGCACCCTCTGTATGCTGCGGGTAACTTGTTAGCCCCAGGCGCTGCACCCAGTCCGTCATCAGCGGATTGATCTCGGGCCAGTACCAGGACGGGCCCAGATCCAGCCGGTGTTCGGCGGCTTCGGGCCCCGCCGCGCTGAAAATTCGGCCGCCCGAGCGCTGGCGCGGCTCCACCAACAGCACCGAATGACCTGCTTCTTGCAGCCGCCACGCGGCATGCAGGCCGCTCAGGCCCGCGCCGATGACGACGGTCAGTTGCTCGCTCATGCCTATTCCTTTTTTTCCCCCGCGTCAAACCAAAACTCGGTAGTGCCGTTCAAGCAAAAAATGGCAACTCATGCCCCTATCGATACCAATAAGGTGTCCATCACTTGGCGCGGTCCCCGGCCCGACTGCAGACCCCGGCCCACCAGCATTGCGCCCTCCAGCGCGCCCAAGAGGGTCAGAGCCCATTCCGGCGCGGAGATGGCAACTTTCAAGGCCCCGGCCTGCTGGCCTAGGGCAATCACGGTCTCGAGCCAGGCCACGTTTATTTCAAAAAACCGCCGCACCTCGGCATTGATCTCGGCCGGCAAGGAGTCTGACTCGGCACCCAACATGCCGCACACGCACAGGCGGCGGTTTTCGGCATAGGTCGTCTCGAACAGCTGCGCATAGGCGCGCAAGCGCTCCGCAGCCCGCGCCTGCGTGCCTTCGATATGCAGCAGGGCCTGGCGGAAGCGATGGGTGTAGCGCTGCGCCACCACGACCCCCAACTCGATCTTGGTCGGGAAATGGTGATGAATGCTGGGCTTGCGAATGCCGACCATCTTGGCCACGTCTTCATAGGAGAAGCCGTTGTAGCCGACGCGCTGTATCAGCGCCTCACCGGCATCCACAATGCGCTCGGCCGACGCCGTCAGTTCGGAGAAATGTTTCATGAGCTCTGGCGTCCTTGACCAAGCAATAGGTAGAGCAATTCTAAGGAGCTGAGCATCAAGGCCTAGCGCCGGATGTCGGCGGCAGATGCCCGGTCTTGAGCCAGAAACTGCAGCCCTGCGCGCTGGATATTGTCTGGCGCTGATCGCCGTCGAGGAGGCGCAGCCAGCTGCCGGGTCCGTGGCGGCGCTGCTCTTGCTGGAGTTCGCCGCTGATGACAAAGATCTCTGCGCCGCCCTGGCGTTCTTGATCGCCGAGGCAAGGCAAGCTGGCCGCCGGAGCCAGCTTCACCAGTCTGGTCTGCTCCGTGTCGAAGGCGCCGAGTGGAATCAGCTCGATGCCGGCCGCCGGACCCGGCGCCCAAGCCGTGGCGCGGGTGTCGAGCACCCGGCGCTGCCGGTCCTCGGCCTGCAACTGCCTGAGCTTGACGAAAATGATGCAACCGCTGTCGGTAAACGGCGCATGCGACGAGCCCCAGGGGTTGCGCACATAGCTGCCCGCCGGGTAACGGCCATATTCATCGGCAAACTCACCCTCCAGCACGAAGAACTCCTCGCCCATATCGTGGGTATGCCGATCAAACTTGGAGCCCGGCGCATAACGAACCAGTGAGGTGGCGATGGCCACCTCGTCGCCATCGCGATGCAGCAGCTTGCGCATCACCCCGGCAGCCGGTGAAGGCAGCCAGGGCAGCGTTTGCGAGTCAATTTGCGCAGGCTGCGTCAGGTCGCTGTGCAGCTTCAGATGGTTCATACGGCCATTGCCCGTCGACGCCATTGCCGAGAAGGCTTCAGGCCGCATTGCGCCCGGCCATCACGCCGCCGTCCACATCCCAGACCGCACCGGTGACCCAAGCTGCCTTGTCGGACAGCAAAAAGCCGATCGCCTCTGCCACATCTCGCGGGGTGCCGACGCGACCAATCGGATGGAAGCTGTTGAAGCCTTGCAGCGCGCTGTGGACCTCGGCCCTGGGAATGAAGCCCTCATAGATCGGCGTCTCCACCACGGCCGGCGACACCGCATTGACGCGGATGCCATGCGGGGCCAACTCCATCGCCAGATGCTGGGTCAGCGAATGCAGGCCGGCCTTGGCCATCGAATAGGCGCTCGACGGCGTGGCCTGAATCGCCTGCTTGGCCCACATCGAGCCGATGTTGACGACGGCGCCTTTGCGGCCGCTCGCCACCATGTTCTGCGCCACCCGCTGCGTGATGAAGAAGAAAGCGCGGTTCAGATCCATGTACTGGTCGTAGTCGGTATGGCTATGTTCCAGAAAGGGCTTGGGGAAGAACACCCCGGCGGCATTGACCAGCAGGTCGATGTCCTTGTGGGCCGCATCCAGGGTCTCGATCAGCGCCTGCACGCCGGCTTCGCCGCGCAGATCGGCGGTCAATGCCGTCACCTCGCCCAGCTGCGCCAGCAGTTGGCGCGCTTCTTCGCTCTTGTCGGCACGATGGCCTACGACGACGACGCGGCCGCCCTGCTCCAGCACCAGACGGGCTGTTTCCAGACCCATGCCGCTGGTGCCGCCGATGACCAAGAGTTTCTTGCCAGTGAATGTTGCAGTCAAAATATTCTCCAATTGAATACCTACTACTTGGTAGGTGTTTTGGCAAAAAAAACAGACAACGTCTGCAGAGCTTCGATCTATTTAATTTTGTTGAAGGCGCTTTAACTCTGAATCAGCGGCGCCTAAACAAAATACAAACCAACCGATAGGTAGACATTGTGCCGGAAATTTGGAATCGCGCAAGTGCCTGATCGGAAAATTGGGCGAAGGTAGGTTTGCTTGGAAGACCTTGCCGCGCCTACCTGGAAAATCTTCTCGAACCCGCCACGCAAAGAATCACCGCGACGGTAACGCCCAGCATCAGCGGGCTGACCTGCTCATGGAGCAGCGTGGCCGCCAGCGCCAGCCCAAAGAAGGGCTGCAACAGTTGCAACTGGCCGACGGCGGCAATGCCGCCTTGCGCCAAGCCGCGATACCAGAACACAAAGCCGATCAGCATGCTGAAGACAGAGACATAGGCCAGACTCAACCAGGCGGGGGCGGTGATGCCGGTGAAGTCGGGCGGCGCTTTGAACCAGCTCAGCAGCGCCATCAGCGGCAGCGCCAGCACCAAGGCCCAAGAAATCACCTGCCAGCCGCCCAGCGTGCGCGACAGCTTGGCGCCTTCTGCGTAGCCGAGTCCGCAGACAAGTATGGCCAGCAACATCAACAGGTCTCCCGCCGGAGAGGCCGTCAGTCCTTGCGACAAGGCAAAGCCCACCACCAGCAAACTGCCCAAAACCGAGAAGAACCAGAACGCGGGCCGCGGACGCTCACCCCCGCGCCACACCCCAAAGCTGGCGGTGGCGAGCGGCAACAGGCCCAGAAAGACGATCGAATGCGCCGACGTCACATATTGCAGCGCCAAGGCCGTCAGCAGCGGAAAGCCCAGCACAACGCCGGCCGCGACGATGGCCAAAGGCCCCAGCTGATGCTTGGCCGGCGGCTTTTCCTTGAAGATCAGCAGCAGGCATAGCGCCAACAGGCCGGCGATGCTGGCGCGGGCTGCAGTCAGGAAGAAGGGCGAAAACTCCCGCACCGCCAGCCGGGTCGCTGGCAAGGAGGCGCTGAAGATCAGCACGCCGATAAAGCCGTTGAGCCAACCGCTGCTGGATGATTTTGTTGTGGGGGTTTGCGGCAGCGTCAATTGAGCTTCTCCATTAGTGCCAGCGTCCGGGTCTGCCCGCGCGCTTGTAAATCGCCAGTCTAGGCATCACAATCAGGACAATCAAATAATTGTCATAGATACATTGCCCTATGGTGCAAGCCCGGTACAAGCAGGTCGTCGATCGCTTCGCCGCCGATATTCGCGCCGGCCGCATGCCGCCCGGCACGCGCTTGCCCACACACCGGCGGCTCGCGGCCAGCGAAGGGTTGGCGTTGATGACCGCAAGCCGCGTGTATGCGGAGTTGGGAGCTATGGGCCTGGTCAGCGGGGAGACCGGCCGCGGCACTTTTGTGCGCGAAACCGCGCTGCCGCGTGGCCATGGTCTGATCGGTCAACAAGCTGTGGCGGCGGACATGGTGGACTTGAGTTTCAACTATCCATCCTTACCCGGCCAAGCCGAGTTGCTGAGGGCGTCCTTGCGGGAAATTGCCTCGGGCGGCGACCTTGAAGCCTTGTTGCGATACCAGCCGCATGGCGGCCGCCCGCATGAGCGCGCGGCGGTGGCGCGGCATCTTGCCGCCAGCGGCCTGAACGCGGCGGGCGAACAGGTGCTGCTGGTCGATGGGGCGCAGCATGGCCTGGCGATCACCGTGATGGCTTTGCTGCAAGCCGGCGATGTGGTCGCCGTCGATGCCTTGAGTTACCCCGGCTTCAAGCTGCTGGCCGAAGCTCATCGTCTGGAGTTGGTGGCGCTGCCGCCGGCGGGCCAAGGCCCTGATCCGGACGCACTGGACGCGCTGTGCAAGCGCCGCAAGGTCAAGGCGATCTACACCATGCCGACGCTGCACAACCCGCTGGGGTGGGTGATGAGCGCGAGCCGCCGGCACGACCTGGTGGCCGTGGCGCGGCGGCATGGCCTGCTGATCATCGAGGATGCAGCCTACGCTTTTTTGGTTGAAAACGCGCCCGCGCCCTTGGCGTCGTTGGCTCCGGAAATAACGGTCTACGTATCCGGCTTCTCCAAGAGTGTGGCAACGGGACTGCGGGTCGGATTCGTTGTCGCACCAACTGCATCGAAGGCCCGGCTCGAGCGAGCGATCCGCGCCACGACCTGGAACACGCCGGGCCTGATGACCGCCATCGCCTGCGGCTGGTTGGCCGACGGCACGGTCGCTCGTCTGGAAGCCACCAAGCGCCAGGATGCGCGCGAGCGCCAGCAACTCGCCGCACGAATATTGGGCAAAATCAAGCGCGTCTGCCATCCCGCCTCTTACTTCGTCTGGCTTCCGCTGGGAGAGGACATGCGAGCCGATCAGGTGGCGATGGCCTTGCTGCGCGACCGGATCTCGGTCTCCACCGCCGAGCCCTATGCCACCTCGACGCAGGTCCCCCATGCGATCCGCTTGGCCTTGGGCTCGGTGGAGATGCCCAGGTTGCGCAGCGCGCTGGCCAGGGTGGCTGAGGTGATTGGGGAGATTGATCCGTATGGGAAATAGAGGTTAAGGGCACGATCCCAGTTCGTTCGCGCATTTTCGAACGGAAGGTGCCTGCTCGGCTCAGGCCAATCAGTCATTCTCCGTGCCCTCCCGGGCACTGCGGACCATCGCTGCGCGATGTCCTGTGACAGCCACTGGCTGTCAAAGAGCGAACCACATCGTTGGCTCTCATCCACCTGTCAAACCCCCAAACGAAAATGGCTCCCACAAGGGGAGCCATTTGCGTTTGGTGGCCTGGGGCGGAACAAACAACCCCGAGAAAGCCGCTCTACATCTACAGATCCGATTCCCCACAGAAAAGTCACTGCAAGAGTCACCCTCTGTTCCAAAAGCCGGTCGTGAAAGCAGTTTATCGGCCTTTTGAGGGACTGCAAAGCAGAGCCTGCGGAGCGCAAGCAGCGCGTCTCAGGACCTTCTGCACGCACACAGACGAAACCATCGAAACGAACGAAATCTGACGCAGCAAGGAGCGCTTTGAAAACGCAAAAATGAACTGGGTGCTAACTCGGTCCAGCGGCCCACAAGAGGTCAATTTTTCGAAAGAATACTCTCAACCCAAGATTCTCCGGCCGCAATTCAGCACCGAAGAACTGCAATGTGTAGTTGGGCAAACCCAGGAGAGCATTTACATGAGTCAGACGCAGCGCCAATACACCAAATCCCGCCCCGCCCCGTTGCTCCGGATCAACGACGTACTTCAATTGATCCCTGTTTCGCGATCGTCCTTTTACAGTGGCATGCAGACAGGGCTTTATCCAAAGCCCGTTCGAATCGGTAAGCGCACAGTGGCTTGGAAGCATGACGACATCGAGAAGCTCATGCAAGGCTTTTGAATTGGTGACGAAATCGCTTCATCACTGAGGGCATTCCCCGCGCGACGTGTTGACATGGTTGCGCAGCGTAAATTGCTCGGAGCTTGAACGCGCGGATAGGCGCCATAGGTTAAGGCGCTTCTACGATGCCCTAACTGTTCGAGTGCCTCTTCAAGGCGATACTGAAAGGCAACAAACTCGGAGCGACGGATCTTTCTCGGGTCTTTTTGAGCTTCAGAGTTGCGGACATAGCCGGAGGTCTGGAAGTCGTTAAACGGGTCGACCACTCTCTGCCTCCTCCATGCAATTGTTCAGAAGGCGCATTGCTTGGCGACCGGTGATGACGTGCTTCTTGGCGAGAGCGACCAACAGGTTCTCGGTCGCATCAAGCTTCACATCGTCTCCGGCGGCCTAGTTGACCGCTTCAGCCCAGTCGTCAAGGCGAGTTCGCTTGTAAGCAACCTGATTCACTTCTGCCAGTCGACGAATGAAGTCGGCAACACCGTTCTTTGGGAGCTCGTCGACGCCGCCAGTAAGGCAGGTCACGATGGCTATGCCCCGTACTTGCATCCCGCCGACCAATACGCCTCGCTATCCGCCACCAACTCCAAGTCCGCTTCGCCGGCCAGATACACGCACCCAGAAGCACATAGAAGGGCTGTTCGAATCTCGTCCGGCGATGCGCTACGCCAAGGCGCTATTTTTTGCACAGACTCAACCTTCGGTGAACCTTGTGCATTTTCAGGAGGGATCAGAACTGAGATGGACTCGATTTCGGTATTCAGCTCGCCCAAGAGTTGGAGGCCTGCAATGTTGGGGGCTACTAGGAGCACCTTGTCCGAAGGGTCGGAGGCCAAATCGCGTTGAACAAGACAGACCATCAATATGCAGGACCATCTCCAACGCGCGGCCAGCCAACCCTCACGGTTGTCGGCCGAGGCGATTTTTTCATTCGAAACAAGAGTTTCCCCTTGGCACTCTGTGAGTGTTTGGCTTTCTTGCATGTGTTTACCGCTACTCATGCGTCGACGACAAGTGCTCGCACGCTAAAAAATGTGGAAGATCGTCCGTGGTGTGATTGGCATCATATGGCAATCATCCCGTGATGCCAATAGCCTCGCCACGCCATGCAAACGATCCCGCGCTAGTAGCGCTTGGACTTGCGATTCGCGCCGCGCGTAAAGAGCGCGGAATTTCTCAGGAGGAGTTGGCGCATATGGCTGCCATTGACCGCTCATACCTCAGCAGCATCGAGCGCGGAGCTCAGAACCCTGGAATCGTCTCGATCCTTCGAATGACGAACGCGATGGAAATGACGGCGACCGAGCTCTTTGCCGAGGCGTGCCTATGAACAAAATTCGGCAATGAGATAAGGTCGGCGTTGTTACGAAGCGGCCTTGTGAGATGCAAGAATTGCACGAAGTAACTCCTCCAGCCTGTACATCTCAGCCCCTTGTGCCATGGAAAGCGAAGACTTTCCATAAACCATTACTGTGCGCGGTATTTGCTAATGTCCATAGCAGCCCAGCCTAGCCTGGCCCGGCTTTGCCATGACTCGCGCGGGCTTGGGCAATTGCCGGAGTCCTAACTCCTCCAGTCAAGTCGCACGCAGATTGGTTCAGTCAGCTTCGCCGCTGCAGTTATCTAGGGCCAGGCGTGCTGCGCGGGCGGCAAGGCACGACCTAGCAATAGCGATGGCTTTTGCCATGTCGTTATAGAGACGAGGGCGGTCAACGCCACCGAAGCATATCAATGACACCTTTTCAAAGTCAAAGTGCTGGAGGACATAAGCACATGCCTCTGGTGCATCTTGTAACAGCCCGGCCAACTGATTCATCAACCCATAGTGGGTGAAAAAATCAGCCAGACATCGCGGATCGGCCTTGGCTAGGTCCTCGTTGACCAGCGTGTAGGCGACCGCGTCATGCAAATGGTTGTGATGCATCAAAAGAAGCGTGGCTTCGATCCCCAAGCCATGCACAAGAACACTCACACCGCAAGGTGATGCGAACAGGCGCCTGTTTCCAGGCAGCTTCCCCTGCGCTTCAGCCCATTTGACGGATTCGGTATCCCATTTTCCGCTACCCACCATTCCGACCTCCCCCACCCAAAAACAGTGTTCATGATCGCATTCAACGTCACTAAATCGCCCTTCGGCACCTGTCGTCGAGCAGGCCGCACTGATTGAGCATGACAACCAGAGTCCCCAAATCACCAGCGCCTACTTTCGACTGGCCTAACAACATCGAAATGGGTGGACACCTTGAATCGGAACAGATGGCCGTCTTGAGCGCAGATCCGCAAGTAGAGTGACCTTCACTTCCTAAAGACCGCTCGTAGCAAGAGCCTCCTGGCAGCAGCGTCGAACCCGATTCCCGATGTCGACAAAAGAGGCCAGCGGCGCTGCATCCCGCTCGCGCAAGTAGAGCCGCCGGTTGACCTCCACCATCACGGCGCTGACCCTGGGATCTTTTCGGTAACGACTGCTAGGTACCAACGCACCGGCGAATGGGGTATTTAAGCCAACGCTCCAGCCCTCACGCTGGAATGCTACAACGAAGGCATTGGCCAAAGCCGTTCCTGTATGGAATTCATCGCTGCCAATGCAGATGTCCGGTCTGGAGGCTCTCGGGTCTGCGAGTTCGTATGGCAAGGCCACACTCGGGAAGCTGTGGCAATCAATCACGAGGCAGCGGGCGTGACCTTCGAGGGCTGCTGAAACGGCTGCCTCAAGCTGGGCATGGTGGGGTCGGTAATAGGCCGCCATCAAGGCCTCCCGTTCACCGGCATTCAATGATCGCCGTAGTGGCTTCAAATCTGATTTGAACGTGTAGATCGCGCCCATGCCCCGGGCCGCCATGGCTTCAAACTCGTCATCTTCAAAGCGTTCCACGTCCACCACGAGTCGGCTGACAGTCGCGCGGACAATCGCTGCTGCTGAAGTTGATGCCTCTTGACCCGCAAACAGGCTCAAGGTCCGGTGATCAGTCATGCGGGTCAATTCGGCCGCCAGTTCACGGTCGTCCAGCAAGAACTGACCACGCACTTCAGCGGGAATCTCGACTGAATCGTGCGGCAGATGCAGAACCACCCAGGGCGGAAAAGACGCTGCAGGGAAGCTATTCAAGCGGCCCCCAGTTCAGCGCAACAAGATCAACTGCGGCACCGCGTCGGCACCGCTCCAGATGATGGCGTTCTGTGCCCACCTTGTGCCCAGCGTCTTGGCGGCTTCCAAGGTCAATCCAAAGATCAGATAGCTCGCCTCGCCGGGCTGCTGGTTCGACGGATGCTGGCCAAGCCCTTCGATGCTGGCGAGGCTGCGCGTGCGAAGCTCTGCGGATAGCTCGGCATTGCGCTGGGTGTTGACACCAATCTCTTGGTCTACACCGAGCGGATTCCACGCGGTGACGTAAGCACTGCAATTCACGCCGTAACGCTTGTGTGCGGCGGCCAGTGCCGGACTGGCCTCCTCCACTTTCAGCATGAAGGGCTGGTCGCCATGCACCTTGTATTCGGTTTCCAGGTAGGCCTGCACGAGACCGCTGTCAATGACTGATTCGAACAAAACAAAGCCCCCCGAAAAAGACATTTGGGAGGGCCGACGCAGCTCCCGTATCTTTGCCCCCAACGAGGCCACATCCGCTTGCGCGATCCACCTTGCCCGGGAGGGCAGGTTGGCGTGGGCGTCGGCCCATCTCCAGATGCGGGTTGGACTGTACCTGATCACCCGCTTGCTCGACATCTTCCCGCGCGCCGAGGCCTTGGTCGGCGGCATGCGGCTCGACTGCGTCCGCAAAGACGTGACCTATGAAACCCTGGCCAGCGTTGATTTCCGGGAAACAGTGCGCAAAGCATTCCCCTTCGAAGCATGGAACAAGCCGCTCGCTGAGTTCACTGCGGCGCAGGCTGCCCAAGCAGTCCAACGCCGTTGACCGACAGGCAAGGTCGGCCCGCCACTGGGCCAGAATGCCGGAAATCCAAGCAAAAGAATTTCATATACAAACACCCGCCGGAGAAGCGATTGACCGCAACAAGCCAAGGCACAAGCATGGGCATTCACACCGCACTGGAACAAGCAGCCGACTTGATCGAGCAGGCCGACGCGCTGATCATCGCGGCGGGTGCCGGCATGGGCATCGACTCCGGCCTGCCCGACTTTCGAGGCAAAGAGGGTTTCTGGCGCGCCTACCCAGCGCTGCGCCAAGCCGGGCTCGACTTCCAAAGCATCGCCTCCCCGGCAAGTTTCAAGATCGAATCCGAAATAGCCTGGGGCTTCTACGGCCACCGCCTAGCGCTCTACCGCAGTACCGTCCCGCACGCCGGCTTCGACTTGCTGAAGTCCTGGGGCGAGCAGATGCTGCAGGGCTACACCGTCTTCACCAGCAATGTCGACGGGCAGTTTCAGAAGGCAGGCTTGGCGGCCGAGTCCGTACAAGAATGCCATGGCTCCATCCACCATCTGCAATGCCTAGAGCCCTGTTGCGAACACATCTGGCCGGCAAATGACTTCCATCCGGAAGTGGACGAGGCCAGATGCCGGCTGCTAAGCGAACCACCTACCTGCCCGAGATGCGGCGGCCTGGCGCGTCCGAACATCCTGATGTTCGGCGATTGGGGCTGGCTGGAGCAGCGCACTGCCGGTCAAGCCACCAGGCAAGACGCCTGGTTGGTCGGTCTTGGCTCGGCATCGCGTCCGCTGGTGATAGAGCTTGGCGCCGGCACAGCCATCCCCTCAGTGCGCCACTTCAGTCACCGGGTCATTCACGAAATGGGCGGGCGGCTGATTCGCATCAACCCGGCCGAGGCTGCGGTGCCGACTGGCTTGGACGTTAGTTTGCCTTTGGGAGCGCTGGCGGGACTGGAGGGGATAGCGGCGTTGTTGGTGGAGCCGTGATTCAAAATGGACTCCACGGTACTTGGCTTGCGCCCGCTTGCCGGAGCTATTGCAGTTAACGCAAATTTCAACTGGTCAACTGACCCGCAATCGACACGGAAGCAAAAGCATCCCTATCCATTGCTACGATCGAACCATGCCCGAAACCACATCCTGTCCGTTTTGCCAGTTAGCTTCTAGTCGCATGGTGAAGGAGAACGCACATGGTGTTGTCATTCGCGACGCATTTCCCGTCGCGCTCGGTCACAGCTTGATCGTGAGCCGGCGCCATGTCGGATCTTTCTTTGAACTAACCTCAGGCGAGCGCCTGGACTTGATGACTCTGGTGGAAGACGCCAAACTCGAGTTGGATGAGCAGTATTGCCCAAGCGGATACAACGTTGGCTTTAACGATGGCCCCGCTGCGGGCCAGACCGTTCCTCATGTTCACATCCACTTGATTCCGCGATATGCCGGTGATTGCATTGACCCCAGAGGCGGCATCCGCTGGGTCTTGCCTGACAAAGCGAAATACTGGTTATGACAATTCAAAGCTACTGTGAGAAGACCGCTCTATTGAAGGTCAACCTCCAGCAAGGTCGCGCCAGTCCTCACAAGATTTGCATGCTGCTGGCAATGCTGGACCTGGCGCGCAGCGGCGCCCTCACGGAGAACCGAATTATCTTTGCTCCGCCCTTGCTTGAGCGCTATGCCAGCTATTTCAAGGCAGTGGCAGGACCTGCTGATCACGCCAATCCGTTTTTCCCGTTTTTCCATTTGACGGGCAGACTACGCAACGGTGCCGCGGCCTTCTGGCATTTGCAAGCTCTGCCGGGGCGCGAAAGCGTGATTGAGGCAATGGCCTCGGCGCGCAGCTCCTCCGCCATTACCGACAACATTGCATATGCATATCTGGATCAAGAGTTGTTCGAACTATTGCGCCTGCCCGCAAACATCGAGTGTTTGGCCGACGCCCTGTCGACAGCCTGGTTCGACCGCGGGCTGAACGAACTCAAATCGATCGCCGCCCGCTGCGGCGACATCAGCCGTTATGAGCGTCAGTTACGTATGGAGCCCGAATTGGTAGCCCGCTCGCCCGCGCCTCCCGCCTGTATCCGTGACCCTGCATTCCGTCGCGTGGTGACTCAGCTATATGACTATCGATGCGCGGCCACCGGAGTCCGTTTGCTGCTGGAAGATGGCACGGCGTTGGTCGAGGCGGCGCATATCCACCCTTTCAGCGAAGGGCAGGATGACGACCCTCGCAACGGCTTGGCGCTAACGCCCAATATGCACTGGGCGATGGACCAAAACCTGATCGCGCCTGGGCCTGACTACCTGTGGCATGTGAGCAGACTCCTTGATCATCGGATACCTGATTACCGGATGTTGGTCGACCTGCAGGGCCACAGACTCTTGCTTCCAGTTGACGCTCGGATGTATCCGAAACGGGAGGCTCTGGAGTGGCGATTGGAGCGGTTGCTCACTGCTTCCGGCAATCAACTGCAATTCGACCATTGAACGCAAACCCGCACTATGGCGGACATCGTCGACAAAGAGACCCGCTCCCGGATGATGGCTGGAATCCGTGCCTGCGACACCAAGCCTGAGTTACTTGTCCGTCGATACCTATGGGCTGCAGGATTCAGGTTCAGGCTTCATGCCACGGGCCTACCAGGAAAGCCTGACCTCGTAATGCCCAAATGTCGGACCGCAATTTTCGTCCATGGCTGTTGCTGGCATCGACACCCAGGCTGTCGCTATGCGACTCAGCCGAAGTCGAACGCGGATTTTGGAACAGGAAATTCGCCGCCAACACAATTCGTAACACAAGCACGGCAGAAGCCCTGACCGCTCTCGGTTGGAGAGGCCTGACTATCTGGAGCTGCGAGACCAGTGTTGACTTCGCCTTGGACAAGTTGTTCTGGCAGGTTGTAGCACCTTGTTCCGGCTCCGGCAAAAGTCACTGTAAGTGACCGTTGAGGGCGAGCCGCAACAACTGCTTAAGCAACGCTCCACAATGAGAGCTCTAGCTCTTGGGCAGGTGATCGCAAACAGCTCCGCCGGTAGAATAGGGGTTAAACAGAACACTCTCGATGCCTATTCCTATCATTGACTTATTCGCTGGCCCGGGAGGACTTGGAGAAGGTTTTTCCTCCGTTCTGGACCACGACGGCAAGCCCGCCTTCCGCATTGGTTTATCGATCGAGAAGGAAGCCAGCGCGCACAAAACTTTGACCCTGCGCTCTGTGTATCGTTTGCTGAAAGGCACGCCCGCCATTGAGCATTACTACGCGTACGCGCGCGGCGAAATATCTGCGGATGAATTCCAGTCGATCCCCACAGTTGCAGCTGCTTTTGCGCATGCGGGCAAGGAAGCCCGGGCATACGAACTCGGCAAGACAAGCGAGGCCCAGATCGACGCGGAGATCAGTGCCGTCTTAAAGGGTCGACAGGATTGGCTTCTGATCGGCGGCCCGCCCTGCCAAGCCTATTCTCTCGCCGGGCGGGCGAGACGCACAAACGACGTCAACTTCCAAGCCGACGAAAAGCACTTCCTCTACAGGGAGTACCTGAGAATCATCAGGGTACACAAGCCTGCGGTTTTCGTTATGGAAAACGTGAAAGGACTGCTGACCTCCAAGCATTCCGGTGCCCATATGTTTGACCGAATTTTGGCCGATCTTTCATGCCCGGAACCAGGCACTGAATACGAGATTCGCTCATTCACAAAGAGCGAGGTGTTGGCACCTGAAGATTACGTGATCGAGACTGAACGATTCGGCATTCCGCAAACCCGGCATCGCATCATCCTGTTCGGCGTGCGCAAAGGACTCGGCTTCTCGGCTCATACCTTGCTTCGCGAAACAACGCCGCATGTAGGCGTCAAAGAGGCAATAGGCGATTTGCCCAGGATTCGCAGCAGACTGTCCCGCACGGAAGACACCCTCGAAAACTGGCGCTCGATACTCAAGAACTCAGCTGCACTGATAGAAGATTGGGATACCAGTGAAGTCCAGAATATGGTCGATTGCATGGATGCTGCTGCACATTCTGGGCGTGCCCCGGAGTCTTCGGGCTCAAGTTTCTTCCCTTATCCACCAAAAAGGCGACCAGCACCACAAGAATTGGCTGACTGGGTCGTCAGACCCGACTTTGGTGGCATATCGCACCACGAGTCACGAGCACACATGGACTCGGATCTTTCACGATATCTGTTCGCCGCTAGCTTCACAAAGCTACATGGCCGATCCCCTCGGCTGGGTTCATACCCACCTGCTCTGTTGCCGGATCACAAGAATGCGGTTGCAGCAGAAGGCAAAACATCTATTCCGTTCAAAGATAGATTCCGCGTGCAATGTGAAAACGAACCATCGTCGACCATCGTCTCGCACATAGCGAAGGACGGGCACTACTACATCCATTACGACCCTTCACAGTGCCGTAGCTTGACCGTACGCGAAGCTGCACGCCTGCAGACTTTTCCCGATGACTATTTCTTCGAAGGGAATCGCACAGAGCGGTATACACAGGTCGGCAATGCTGTTCCGCCTTTGCTCGCATACAAGCTGGGATCCATCGTTTTTGGCTTGATGGAAAAACGAACCAAGCCCACCATAGAGGAAAAAAAACAGGCCACCGTTCGGCGTATCCCAGCACTGGCGAAGCGTCCAGTTTGTACATCAAAGTAGTTGTATTGCAGAAACGAAAAAACGATTTCTATTCCCAAGTGCAAAACCTGGGTATGCGTCCGGTGAACCCATCTTGAATGAGCCTGTCCGGTCTGTAAGGATCACGTCCACTTAGCAATAGATGGACATGATGGCAACAGAGAAGATCGTTAGACGGCGGCAATACAGCGCTGAGCTCAAGGCCAAAGTCGTTGCCGAATGCAACGAGGCGGGAGCCTCAGTGGCCAGGGTGGCGATGTCGCACGGCATCAATGCCAACATCGTGCATGGCTGGCGACAACTGCAGCGTGAAGCCAGTCCATCATTTCCCTCGAATTCAAGCGGGTTCATTCCGGTGTCGCTTGCCCCTCCGTCGGCGCCCGTTGTCAACGGAGATATTCGGGTCGAGCTGCGCCGGGGATCCCTTGCCATGACGATCAATTGGCCGGCGTCGGCGGCAGCCGAGTTCGCCGTCTGGACCCGAGAGCTGCTGCGTTGATCCGCATCGACGCCGTGTGGATGGCCGTCGAGCCGATGGACATGCGGGCCGGCACCGAGACCGCATTGGCGCGTGTGGTCAAGGTCTTCGGCGCCGCCCATCCCCACACGGCCTACCTCTTCGCTAACGCCCGCGCCAACCGCATGAAGGTGTTGGTGCATGACGGCGTCGGCGTCTGGTTGGCAGCCCGGCATCTCAACCGGGGCAAGTTTGTCTGGCCCCATAACGTGGAAGGTACGCTGAGTCTGAGTCGCTCGCAACTGGATGCCTTGGTGCTGGGTCTGCCCTGGCAGATGATGGGCGAGGCTGGGATCATCCGCGTGCTGTAGCGCAATT
Source organism: Roseateles oligotrophus (assembly GCF_025717515.1). Classification (GTDB taxonomy): domain Bacteria; phylum Pseudomonadota; class Gammaproteobacteria; order Burkholderiales; family Burkholderiaceae_C; genus Paucibacter_A; species Paucibacter_A oligotrophus. The sequence continues at coordinate 15,136 of NZ_JAJIRN010000003.1, read as the reverse complement.
GCTGTAAATGCCGATGTCTGGGGCCATCGAAGCGGGCAACATTCGTTCCCGTGATTCACGAAGCCCAGCTCGATACCCTGACACCCGCGCAGTTGCGCGAGTTGACGGCGCGACTGCTGAGCGAAGTGCGCTACAAGCAGGCCACCATCGACAAGCTTACGCACGAGAACGCGGTGCTCAAGCGGATGAAGTTCGCCGCCAGCAGTGAGGTGTTCCAGGGCGACCAGCGAAGCTTGCTCGAAGACGCGGTCGATGAGGATTTGGAGGCGGTGCAAAGCGAGCTGCAACAGCTCGCCAGCAAGCCCGCAGTGCCTGCCCGGCAAACACCCAAGCGTCAGGCCCTGCCGGCGGAGCTGCCGCGCCGCGAGTTCCGCCACGAACCCGACAGCACCCGCTGCGCTTGTGGCTGCCAGATGAAGCGCATCGGCGAGGACGTCGCCGAGAAGCTGGACTACGCTCCTGGCGTGTTCACGGTCGAGCGGCACATCCGCGGCAAGTGGGCGTGCGCCCAGTGTGAGCGCTTGGTGCAAGCGCCGGTCGAAGCGCATGTGATCGACAAAGGCATTCCGACCGCCGGCCTGCTCGCGCAGGTGCTGGTCGCCAAATACGCTGACCATCAGCCGTTGTACAGGCAAGAAGGCATTTATGCCCGCAGCGGCGTGACGCTGCCGCGTTCAACCTTGGCGGCCTGGGTCGGCGCATGCGGTGTGCAGTCGCAGCCGCTGGTGGACGCACTCAAGGCCGAGATGCTCAGCCACCAGGTGCTGCATGCGGATGAAACCCCGGTGGCGATGCTCGATCCCGGTGCCGGCAAAACGCACCGTGCCTATCTATGGAGCTACTGCACAGGCCAATTCGAAGACAGTCGCATCGTCGTCTACGACTTCGCCGAGAGCCGGGCCGGCAAGCACGCGATGGAGTTCCTGGGGCACCCTGGCGAGAGCGCATGGCGCGGTGCGCTGGTATGTGACGACTACTCAGGCTACAAGGCCCTGCTCGCCAAGGGTGTGACGGAGGTGGGTTGCATGGCCCACGCGCGGCGCAAGTTCTATGAGCTGTGGGCTAACCACCGCAGCGAAATCGCCGAGCAGGCGCTGAGCCACTTCGGCCAGTTGTACGAGATTGAGCGAGAAGCGCGGGACGCATCGCCCGAACAGCGTTTGCAGACCAGGCAAGCCCAAGCCAAACCGGTCGTCGATGCCTTGCACCGTTGGCTTGCGCTGCATCGGCAGAAAGTGCCCGACGGCTCGGCCACAGCCAAGGCCATCGACTACAGCCTCAAACGCTGGGTGGCGCTAACGCGTTACGTTGATGACGCCATGCTGCCCATTGACAACAATTGGGTCGAGAATCGAATCAGGCCAGTGGCGCTTGGGCGCTCGAATTGGCTCTTCGCCGGCAGCTTGCGAGCGGGCAAGCGAGCGGCGGCCGTGATGAGTTTGATCCAGTCCGCCAAGCTCAATGGTGTGGAGCCGTGGGCTTACCTGAAGGACGTGCTGACCAGGCTGCCAACACAACCGGCCAGCCGAGTAGCGGAGTTGCTGCCGCATCGCTGGATTCAGCCCACGTAACTCGGGCAGCGCGCAGCTGGGCGACTCGTCAAGATGACTTCGCTGGACGCATACAAACCTGGGTCAATGAACTTGAATCGAAGGCTGCAACGGCCTTCTAAGTGTGCATAGGTTCACCCCGCTTATTTCATCACGTCGGATATAACCAATATCTTGGCAACGCTAGGCGGCAACCTCTGACAAGGGCTTACTCACAACTCTTGAGTACCAAGCCGGGCGTTAGTCTGCAAGTAAGTCGATCCCGACTTGTGGAGGTCTGAATCCCTCTTCTTCACACCGATGCTGAATTTCAAGAAGCTTCCGCCAGTCTTTTTCGACATTGACTTTCATGAACCCATGCGTTGTACTGGCTTTGATGACCAGAGTGCGTTCAACGGGAAGGAGTAGCGCAGACACCTGTGTCCATTTGAGCAATGCCGACCAATATCCACTCGTCGTCAATTGCAAGACTCTTTTCTGTAAAGTGATGCCGTCGTCCTGCTTCCCCAGCTTCCTCCCGTCGGCCATGGTCCTATTGAATTCTTCTTTGCTGACAGCCCACTGCTCCATGTGATCACTGTTGTGTATGGTCAGCTGCTTTACATTTTCCCAGCAAGCCTCTTTCTTTGCCCATTCACCGACGTTTGTCATGCCTGCCGGTGGATTGAGAATCACCGCCTGAGCCTCTATTGCGATATTGCGGAGGCAATCTTCGAGACTGCTGTCGATTCCTTGTTTAGCCCATACCTGACTCAGATTTAATTGGCGCCCAAAGCATCGCAGCGAATGGAACAATAGAGAAAGTGAATACGCGACAATCTGAGGTCGATACCCACCAAGATACCAACCTCCACGGCCCGCGGAAACTATTATTTCGACCCGCCTCCACAAAATAGCCACCGATACCATATGCCGATAGTACGACTCCCCATAGTTTGGACTAATCGTATCCCAGAATTCTCTCTCAGAGACTTCAATATTCTTATTCGAAAATTGATCCGCAAATTTTGTGAAGTTCTTCTGTGCTGCCAAGCTTACCCAATGGGGCTTCTCTCGCCAGACGCTGTCATATTTTGCTAGCTCAGTTTTATTGATCAATTGTTCCGTTGGATACTCTAAATCGAAGGCGTCCTTCTTCGCCTTAGTTAGATACAAACGCTCGCTTTGAAATTGTCCACGCGAGCGCTCATAGAACCATTTACTTTGGATTCTTGCGCCAGCTTTCGCAGGCACTTGGAGTCTGCGCGATATTTCGGCAATCTTTATGTGAAATGGGTGATTAGCAAAAAAGTCAGCAGGATCGATTTTGTTCTGCGTGTTGGCAAACTGGGCAATCTTCGGAATAAGATCGTGAGCATCTTCCCGGCTAACCTCTGTCAGTTTCATCTGAATGGTTACTCCACTAAGCGACAGTCGATCCTTCTTCCTTGCATTGAGAATGCTTGCGGTAGTCTGCCCACCGTTGACAATCTGAAAATCGATCATTCCGGTCAGAAGATGACGGCCATCGACATTCTGAACGGTCAGATTGGCCGCTGTCGCAGCAATACCATTGTTATAAGCAAAGAATAATGATGGGGAATCCTGAATCGTTGAACGAATACCCTTGTTGACCCCGCCTTTCATTCCAAGGAATGAGCGCACGTTACCCTCTAGAAGGCGGCTTCCATAGTGTTCGAAGAGGTCCGCAAGTAACGTTGCGTCCATAACGCATAAAAAAGAACGCAGACTGTCGGTGCGCGCTGCCTCTAGGCAGGGAATGCCATTGGATCCGAATTCGGCCAAAGATATCTGAACAGCTTCCCGCTCCCGAGATGACTCGTACGTAGCCTTCAGCCGCTGAAGATCCCATATGTGCCTTTCAATCGGAATTCCAGCGACTGTCCCAAACTGCTCTTCTTTGAATTTCTGTGACAACGATTGGTTGGAAAAAACATGCAAGCGGATTCGATTAATCCTCTTACCTTGATCCTGTAGCTGACAGGCAAGTTCGTAAGCTGAATTAACTTCGGCTATCCGCTCACTTAGTTTGGATTCAATTGCCTCAGCAACGAAGCTTTCCAGCCAGCCTGTTAGCTGGTTTACCGATTGAGTGGTAAGGGTCCCGGGTTCATCAGCGTCGGACCACTTGCCAATCACAAGCCCTATAGTCCCGTCTGATTCATCCAATCTAGTAAAACCATGAACCCTTAGCTGCCTGTTCCTGCTACCTGTTCCAGAAAACTCGAGAGGAACAAGTTCCCCGAACACAGGGTCGTCTTCCAAGCGTTCAGCGACTTCCGAAACAAATGCCATCGTATCTACGAGGTGCATGACCGTAGCACGACGGATGACAATCTGCCTGAGTTCATCCAAGAAAGTCTTGTCGTCCATCATGTTGGCATGTCGCTTCTGAAATCCTTAATCCAATCTATTCCTATCGAATAAGTAGCGCTGCCAATGCCTTTGGGAACCATGGCCCGAATCAGTTTCGGGAATTCATCCGTAATCGCGTAGCAATCAATTGACGTAGGCTCGAACAAAATCGTGTCATAAAATTCGTGTTCGACATAGCGAGCTTCGAGAAGTCGATCCTTGAATGTATTGAGTGCTTCGGGACTCTCGGCTATCAGGCCTTCTATTCTTGCGGTTAGGCCATTTAGGCCGATGGCGCAGTGCTCCCCTGGAGTTGCTAACCTGAGCGTAGCAAGAACCAGATGCATTCTCACCTCACTGTGTAGCTGATCCAGCGATGAAATTGATATGCTATCGACCCCTAGTCCCACTGCCTTCACTTCGATTGCTTGATCTGAATACACGAAATCTTGGTCAGAGCCAAGTGGTCCAACCCAGCCGGATACCGTTTCAAGCAGATCTCTTTCACCACGTTGGAGCAAAATCTCGAGCGTGAGCATTTCGGCAATTAGACCCTTGATTTCGTGAGCTAGGAGAAAGCCGCTTCCGCTATGCTGAAATAGCTTTTTCCAGAGATTGAGCCGTTCTCTGAAGAGACTCACTAGGGCTTTTTCATCTGGTACACCTTCTGCGGCATCCACGAGGTCCTGACATAACCTTCCGAAAACGGTTTCAAGCCCATTCTGGCGCAGCCGAAGCACCATAAGCCATGAACCATCCTTGCGCTGTTGCCTGAAATAATCAAGTGACGACGAGTCGGTAGCTATGTTGGGCGGGCGAGCTTGAATACCAACAGCAAGTAGAACGAAAGATGTTGAGTCCACCCCTCCGTAGATATCGAAGCGGGATTCCGGGGCCATTCTGGTCAGACGATATCCATCCGCTTCGATTGGTTTGACTATCACCTGCTGAAGGGCGTCCCGCCAGAGTTCCTCAATCCTCGTCATCTTCGTCCTCCTGATCATTGATCAAACCCATAGCCCGCAAGGCAACCTTATTGAGCCGATACGGCACACGCGCTGACTTGTCTTCATCTTCGAATTGTGGAAAAGAAAGACCAACCGCAACCAGCACTTTGGACTCGATGTCCGACGCCATCATCATTCGGTCTTTGCGCTTCGATACATCTTTGGGATCTTTTGGTTCAATAAGATGAATGGTCAGCAAAGGCCTTTCTCTATAGCGTCTATACAGGGAGCCGGGCACCGTTTCTCCCTTTTCCGGGTCTTCTTTTCTTTCCTCTTCCCAATCTTTTTGAGCTTGTTCAATATCCCGTTTTTCGAGAGCCACGGTTTCATCCGCTATCTCTCCAACACGCTGCTTGTTGAGCTTTAAGTAGTCCGACCCGGCAGGAATCTTTTCAAATTGGCGGTTTCTTGGTTTGATTTCTCGGGTAGCTCCGTTGGTATCCCGTACAACAAATCCGCTTATGGGGGCCCCTTCGCCTTGGGGAAGGCAAACATCCCATGTAGCCAGTCTCTCGATTTCATTTCCGCTGATAAATGAAAGAATCGGGCGCTCCCGACCAGTTATGTCGGTCATAAATGGCATATTCATGCTTGATATTTCAAGACCATGCAGAAATCCGGCGATTTGCGTGGCTGACACATTTTTCCATATGCACTTGTTCTTAACCGTCTGGGCAGGCGGTAACCCAGAAAGAAATTTATTTACAGACGCTAGGTTTTTCTCATTTGCGTCTGTATTTTTGGGGAGGAACGGTGTTTCCGCGCCGCATGCACTGTATGAAACGTCGACCTCAACCTCTTGGGCATTGCGCATCTTGTTGAGTGCCGTCACTATCAAAGCATCAGGATGAGACCTTACCTTCATTCCAAAACGGCTCGGCGGCTGTCGGTTGGCATGCATACGCCGAATGTCCAGTTTTAGTTCTCCCACAACATTCGCTACGTGGGAAAACCATTCCTGCACGTCAGGATCCATCCAAATCCTGCAGACATCCTCATAGCCAGTTCGATAGCCGAACCATCGCCCCATCTGGAGAAGAGTGTCGTATGCCTTTGAGTTTCTGTAAAAGTAGCTCACGCTCAAGCCGTAAAGCGTCAATCCGCGAGACAGCGTCAACCCTCCCACTGCGATTACTCGCCGTCCTTTTTCGGATTTCTCATACGCCTTGTAATTCAGTCGGTCAACTGCTTCGCTTTTTTGGTTAATTGTCAAAACCTTTATGGATGCAATGGATTCATAGAGAACCTTCCTGACCGCGTCCCAAGATACTTCGCTTTCCGCATAATGCAACTGCCATGTTGCGTGCAAACTCTTTAATTTTAAGTGTTTCGCCCACAGATCATCATCAGAGAGGTATTGTTTTATTTCCTCCGTGAGTGCATACAGATAATTTTTTATCAAGTCTGATAGTCGACCCTGTACATCCGTAAATCTGGTCACATTAACAAGCATTGACCGGTGCCTGAGAGGTTCCTTTCTTAAATCGCGAATGGCACTGGAAAGTAAAAACGTTTCAATTGCCTCGCAGAGCGATTCGGGCAAGGAGTGGATAGACTGATCTTTCCTGTGTTTATATGGAAAAGAAGTATCTGCATCGGTAATGTCCTGCACCTGATATTGATGGATGCCGGACTCAGTGAAAATTGAAGATGCCCCGATATAGTTTGTGGGGGTGTTCAACGAGTAGACGAAGTTCGACGGAAAGAGGTCGTCGTAGTCAGGGTTTATAAAGACATTTGCAAAGGGGGTAGCAGTATATGCGACGTAAGTCGATCTGCCGAAACGCCTAAGTACCTCGCGGATTAGCTTGTTTATAGTTGCAGGATCTTCGTCTTTTTTTGAATTCACAGATGCGTTATCCGCCTCGTCATCAATCAGGAGAAATGGCAATGCTAGCTGATTGTTCCCCTTGGACATCTGGGAGTCGAGAAAAGAAATAAGGTTCTGAAGCGGAGACCTGTGTTTTTTCATCACAAGCAATACTGGTTCGCTTATATTTTCCAACGGTATCCCGCCAAGTACCTTTTTATTCGCTGTCAGAAAGTCAAAATCGATCGATGTAAGCACGTTGGGAACAACAGAACGGAATCGTCCTGAACCAATAGGTTTTTTTTCCCGCTCGCCTTCGAAAATGCTTCTGCTGTCACGGCCAACGAATCCACTGTCTAGCCGCTCCTGAGACTGCGCGCGCAACTCCTCGATCATTCCGGTCAGCAGGACAACAAATTTGTAACCCGCATCGGCCGCCTTATTTACTAAGCCACAGTAATTTGCAGTCTTGCCGGATTGAACATCGCCCATTACGAGTCCCTGGACCCTCCAGCCGACATCGACGCTGGGATTGCCACATTCATTCAGAATATTATGAGTATCTTCATCAAGAACTCTGATCACTTCTTTTCCGAATCCGTTTGATTTAAGTTCGTGAGAGTAGGCGTCCCAGTAGGTCCATTTGATTGTTGTTTTGACCTCGTCAAGCCAAGGTTCCTGCTCGCCACCATGGAGCCCCTGTCCGGTCACCATGCTTATTCCGATAATTGCTTCAAGTTGTTTTCGGACTTTTGTTAGCGCATCTACTTCGAGATCAAGTGTGACTTTTGGCAACATACCCATGACCTCATTGAGGAGTTCATCAGTAAGGTCTCGTGTGCCGATGATACCTACAGCAATTAGAAAAGGATCGCTACTCATTTATTCAGCTCCATTCGAAGTTTTTCGTGATGCTGCGGGTACCGCACCATTGGGTCGATATTCAGAACTTGGGTCACATTCAGCCCCGTGATTTCCAGCATGTTTTTGGCAATTTCCATCAGATTGGTAAACGTGTCTTCTTCATTGCCAGTTCGGCGATCACCACACATGTCAGCATAGATGGATTCGAATGGCAGGGCATCTCCGAACAAACTCAAGATTTTCTGAAAATATCGTTGGTCATCACCGTTAAGGGTGGTGGAGAATGACTGAATCACCGGATGATCGATATTAAGTTCATAACGGAAAGTTCCATGCCGTGGTTCGACTCGTAGCCAAAGTGGAACAAACCCTTTAACTGACTGTTTTCTTCCTGGGTAAGTAACCGTTTTTTTACTGGTGTCAGCGAAGTGCGGGATAAGATCCTTCAGTCTGTTTCTGATAACATCTGGCGGAAATGCAGCTGATTTTTTTATGTCCAACGCCCACAAATCATCGAAGGTGTTGGGAATATCAACCTGTACCCGCGTCAACTTGTAGAATTCCTCCTTAGGGACGAGCCTGAACCATGTGCCCCATATAACCAGCCGTCTATTGCGGTAGATGTAGAATCCCTGCGTTCCTCTGAGGCCGTCTTTTCCTCCCGCCATACTAATTTCATCTGGGGATAGATGACTTACCGGGGGAAGAACGAATGGCAAAACTCGAACGTTCCCTCTTTCGTGTTTAATTACTTGACCCTCAAGCGGCTGACGGAATGTATTAGTTCTCAGGAACGGGTCTCTCGGTGGTATACGTTGCCCATTCGCCATCATTGTGACTGGCCCGACACCATCCTCTTTCAGCGTGAAACGATGGAAAACTAGGGCGAGATGTTCATACAAGGATGCCAGTTTGGACGTCATTTCCGACTGAGGGTCAAGCGCTCCGGCGGTCAGTCTATCCAAGTCCTGCCACACCACCAGCGTTCCCGACTTCATCGCCTGTAGACGCGAAAACATCGGAAGCATCTCAAGCTCCTTGATGTCAGGAACAACCACCAGCCACCGCCCGGAGCGCTGAACTACATCTAGGTCCCAGCGTCTAGCACTGGTGACCCCTGCTTGTCGGCTGATTACTGTGAGTTTCCTGCACTGAGACAATGACGCCGTCTTCAGACCCAAACCGAATCGTCCCAAATCTTCCAGATCCCGTACATCGGAAGGATTGTGACTCCCATGCCGCATAGCATTGGTTAGCTTATCCGCCGACATACCAAGCCCGTTGTCCAAAATTGCGACAAACGGGTCCTCAGTTGCGTCGTACTTGATATCGACTACATCGGCCCGAGCAGAAATACTGTTATCGATGAGATCTGCGATGGCAGCCTCAACGGAATATCCAACGGCGCGCATCGACTCGATCAAAGAAACCGGATCTGGTATTACCTCAATTGTCTCTAAACTTTCCAAACCTCACCCCTTTTCATTTGCTATTAATTTTGGCGAGAGTTTATGTGACTTTTGTTAACATAAATTTCAGTCAATTAAAAATGACTGGCTATGCCACTAAAGCCCTCAGACGCAGTAACCCACGCAAAGATATGCCACCCTAAATTTATGACAGACCTCGCCGGGAAATCACCATGACGCAAGCCGTAAATGTCGGCTATCGCACAGGCATGTAGGGCGCTTGAAACTGACTCAAGCCAACTGATAGCCCAACTGACCAATTCACTCCACCAATATCTTCACCAAACTCTGCTGCCCCACTCCCGGCCCGGCCAGCAGGGCCCTGACCTCGGCCACTAGTTGATTGTCATCGCTGCGGCCGAGGCTTCCCGACGCGACCAACGCAGCCTCAAGGCCTCACGCACATCAGCGCCGGTGATGTCGTAGCCAAAGCCCCGGGCCATCTAATGCAGCGCGGCTTTGGCTGCCTCGAGCGCGAATTGCGACTGCGCCTGGGCGTGATCGCGCACTGCGCGTGTGTGAGTGCTCGAATCGGTGGGTGAATGGGCGACCAGCGCGATCGCCTCGCTGAACAGGCCCGCCGACTTGGGCGCCGCAAACCTCCTGCCGGTTTTGCCCGGCGTTCTGGCGACCAGGTCGCGTAGGATCTCGGCCTGCGCTTTTGTGTGGATACTTTTTGGCGATGGCTCGGAAGGCCGCCAGATAGATGCCTGCTTGGTTGCCGACCACGGCATAACGCGTGTAAGCCTCGGCAGTGTCGCGTATCAGGCCCGAGGCGAGCAGGATCTCCTCGCAGGTTTGCGAGATCAGTTGATCCGGCGCATTGAGACCCCGGCTGTCTTCCGCGTATTGCAGCGCCTCGGCCTTGCGACCCAAAACCAAGAGCGCACGCACGCCCCATTGCCGGTAGTGCCACATCTTGTAGGGCGCCATCGCAGCAACCAGAAGCGCGAGCGGGGCCTCATGCTGCTGCGCTGCGTACATGGTGGACAGGCACGCGGTGGAGCCGCTGAGATAGCCATGGCCGCTGGCCTCGAGGCGCCATACAGACTCCGCCTGGGGTAGCAGCTCGGTCATGGGCGTGCTCACTAAGCGGCTGATCGCTGCGGCCAAATCGCGATCCGTGCGATCGGGCGACTTGTGTCAAGGCAGCCGAGATTACCTACCGAGCCTACGTCGATAGGCTCGATTGTCACGCTGCATCAGCCAGCCTTTAGCCGTCGCTCCTCTGTCATGCCGGCCTCCTTTACGCACCAAGTCTCGGCTTGCCCGACTGCTTCTTGACCGACTTCCCGTCATGCTTCTTCGCCAAGAAATCCGACTCACGCCGCACGACCGGCCGCGCTGTCTGCACCGTTCCCCGTTCAATCGCAACTTGTGGGATCCGTCTGAACTTCGAACCCCGCCATCTCAGCCCGTACCATCTTGATGTCGCCGCGCACCGCTCCCCCAGAACCTGAGCAATCTCCGCGGAATCCCACCCCTCTTGCCGCAGATCTGTCGCGATCGCATGCCGGAGCACATAGCTGCTCAAGATCAACTGAGGCTTGTCGCCTTGTACCGGGAACACTTGGGGCGATAAGCGCTTGAGATAGCTGCGCATTGCAATACTGGGCGCTGAGTAGGTCTTGGGCTGACTGCCCAGGTCTTCGAGAAACCAAGCCGGAAACTTCTCGGCCGGAATGAACACTCCGCGCCAGGGCTGGCCCGCCGTCTCACGTACCTTCGCCCCCTGTATCTTGATTGCCACCGTGGGTCCGCGCCGCCACACCACAACCCCTCGCTCTAGCTCCAACGGGCGCATACCGCATAAGCCCTGAAGAAGAGCTGCATGGCGGTACTTGCTAGATTGCGCTGTCACCCGAAAGTATTCTTCTCGCCAACTTTCATCAGCTTTCTTAAGCACCAGTCGCTTCGATTTAGGTGCTACGGCCACAGCGGCACTGAGATGGCGGGCGCTCTTTAGATCCAAGCCTTGAATGCTCCGCAAGAGTTGCATTGCTGCGTTGAGCGAATCCACGCTGTTCGACCATTCTTTCGTGGCGCTGGGGGGCTGCCTCTGCAGTTGGTCCTGCTGCTTCAGCAATTGCGCCACCTTGCCTTGCACTACCCACGCCGCAGCGCTTCGCATTGTGTAGAAGCTATTCCCCTTTGCTGCATAGTCTGCAAGCGCCACACAGACAGAGGGCATGGAATTGACTCCGTGCGGCACTTGTTTCGCGCGCTTAAGCAGCACTTTGGTCAACTGTCTGTACTTTTCTGTCGTTCCATCTGCCGGCTCTGTGTCCTTCCGTTTTTCGCGGCTCTGTGCGATCTCTCGCATCAGCGACCGAGCAGACCTGACTACTTCGAAGTGCGCGGCCCGATTCAGTTCGCCTCCGAAGCCATCGTTTTCGATATCCTCTTCGTTCGCGTTTGCATCCCCTGCGTCGGCCACGGTAATGCACGCAGGCTGTGCCTGCTCTGCTTCTCCGGGCCCAGCAACCGCCGCGCCACCCGTGCCCCCCTGCACTGCAGGGGTCACGAGTGTCACGTCGCTTGCCGGTCCCGTCTCAGGGCTTGTGCTTTCGCTACGCGACCCCTCAAAAGAGGGGGCAGCACACATTACCGGTCGAGTTACTGTGATGTTCTCTTGGATACGTCCTCGTATCCAAGATGCGACCGGTAATGTGGAAATGGCTGTTGCTTTTTCTTCGTGACCGTTGCTCTGCGTGAGCGCAGTTGAAGCTTCGCAAGCGTTGCGGCGGGCTTCGCCGTGGCCCGCTGGGACGGCAGCGTTTGCATCATGCTCAGCCGACTTGCATGATGCAAGTCCTCTGGCTTTGCTTGTCGCGCCTGCCTGGGGTTCCTTGCCTTCGCCACTCATGCTTGTTCTCCTGTAACCGGGACCTGCACCGCCCCAGCTGATGACGCCTCGGCGGCCTCGTTCGCTGTGGCCGTCTTGAGCACTTCGAGTTCCAGTTGCGCCACCATCACTGCGATCAATTCTTCCCGCTGAAACTGCGACATCGGCGAGTTGATCTGCAACGTGATTGCGCCATTGGGCAAGACCACCCATGACCCGATGTCCTGGCCCTTTGCCCGGATAGGCTGCGGTGGCCTGGCGGCCGGGGCCGATTTGCCTGAAGCAAGTCCCTGCCCGCCACCATCCTCCGCTTCGGAAGCTCCGCCTTCCTTGGCTAGCTGTCCCGTCTGGGCACGCTGCGCGGCTTGCTCGAGGCGCTCGATGACTCCCACCGTCGTCGGCGGATCGAGTTCTTCGCGGATCAGTTCGGCCTCACTCAGCACCGCCGCGGGGGCAGCTTGATATGCACGCTTCAGTGGCAGCATGTGCGCGTACTGCAGTTCCAGCGGCGTTTCGAAGGCCTCAAGGATTGCGCAGGGCAAGCTTGCTAGTTCATAAGCCCTGCCCACGTGCCCCGCATGACAGCCCAGAATTTTGGCGAGCTGGGTGCGGTTGAGACCATTGCCGGGGTCGTCGAGCACGTGTTTCACTTGTCGGCCGAACTCCAACGGGGTCAACTCGCGTCGTCCCCGGTTCTCGCCAAGACGCAGAAGGGCGTTGTCAATAGAAGAATGTGACTGCATCACCATTGCCCTAACTTCCACCCCCGCTTCGCGGCAAGCACGCACTCGGCGCTCGCCGAAGACCACTTCATGAAACCGCTGTTCGGCAGCGTCGATGCGCTCGACAACGCAAATGGGTTGCAAGTTGCCACGATGGGCGATGACACTGCGCAGCAACTCTTTGAAGTCCGGCGTGTCGAAGCTGGCTTCGTCTCTGTTGTGGGCCTCACTGAATCGCAGTAGCCATGGATCAAGGAAGACAATCGAGTGATTGACGAGATCCAAGGACGGCGGCGCTGCCGATGGGGGAGTTGGCGGTAGCGATGGTGACTGTGTCGGCAGTGGCAACTGGGCCGTCTGCGCAGGGGCGATGACCGATGAAGTTGACAGGGAAGTCGAAGAGTCGTCTGAGAGATCCAAATCCAACACACGATCTACGGATAGCGGCGGGCCAACGAGTTGATTAGGGATCGGTGGCTTTGCGGTGGCAACTGTTGAAGGCAGGGTTTTGGTGAATTGCGATGAGGCCATGGGCCACTCCTGTGAACGTTGAAGAACGGTCAGAGGAGGGCTTGAGACATGCGGCGGCCCCCCCGGTTTGACCGGGAGCCGCGGCTGTCAGTGCCGCAGCAACGAGATGTGCTGACTGACACCCTGAGCATCGTGCTACCTGTTCTGAGGCAGCATCGACAAACGGGTCAGCACATACATGAATGCTATCTATCGATTACGCGTTTGTGTCCCGAAGAGGCTGCCAAAGGGGCTGTAAAGTTTGCTCAAAAAACAGGCAACTTGTTGTCATCTTCTTAGGGAGCAATGCGATGCAGAAGAGTTTCTACGTAGAAACAATCACCTTCGCGCGGAGGTTCCTCGACTGAGCCCGGACTAAAACAAGCCTGAGGACTGTTTTAGCCCGGTGAAGGATAGGGCCACTGGCTCGAGCTCGAGCGGAGCAGAGCGCCCAGTCGTCCTGATCATCGCCGTTACTGGCGCCAACTATGAACGGCGACTCCGGGCACGGAGCTGCCCTCCACGAGCACGTTCTCCGTCTGCAACAGCGGTGGCCTGATGCGTTTTTGCAGCCTGTGAAAGCTGTGATTGCGTCAGATAGCGGCTAGGCAACTTCATTAGAACCATTTGGTCCCAATTTGGCGCACATTCCAAGCATCATGCTACAGCCGGGGCGCTGGTCGCGGCTTGCAAATTGATCTTAATGATTGCATGCAATGTTGGAGCTTGGACGGTCGTGAAATCGCTTGAGACCTCGAATCACAGTGAATCCGATGCTGCCGAACTCGCTGCAATGGCTCGCGACACCTTCAAAACAGAAGCAGACGCAGACGGCTGGATGCGAGAAAAGCACCCTCTGCTCGACGGCCAGAGCCCGTTCATGGCGGCGCAAACAAAAGCCGGTGCAAAGCGTGTGAGCGAAATCCTGACAGCAATAAAGTGGGGAGGTGCCGTTTGAGGACTTTGTTCTACTTTAGACAACAAACTGCAGCATCTTTCAATCAAGCCCCGGGCCTTGGATACAGCGCGTGCGATTGAGCAAAATGTTGACGGCAGGCGCGGTGCCATGCGATTTGCAGCTTTACGCATACATGCGTAAATTTTCGGCCTTACGCAAATCGAGCAAAAACTATTGCCGATCTCACTGCCATTTGGCACTACAACCGACCCGCACTTGCTGCCCTTTTCACCAAGAGACTGGTGAATCACGTGCGAATCGCGGTGTTCGGCCCGCGTCAGATGGGCAAAGCCACGCTTTTGCTCGAGGAAATCATGCCGGCCTTGACCAAAGCCGGCGTGCTACCCCTGTACATCGAATGTTGGGCGGACAAGGCCATCCTCCTACTCGGCAAGAGCAACTGCATAGGTCTGTTCCATGTGCTCGATAGCTTTGTGCATCAATTTCCCTTCAAGACCACAAGTTGCGTGTACGCATCATGATCAATTGAAGAGAGATCAACAAGAAATTGAAGTCCTGCCAAAATAGAAAGCCGCGTCTACGCAAGACAACCAACTCATAATGCCCATGTACAAGATGGCGTGGTGATCGCAATGATTCGTATCCGACTTGCTGAATTGATGACTGAACACAGCTTCCGTGCGGGCCATGGCGTAAAACCTGCTGACGCAATCGTCAGCGAAGATCAAATGGCCAGGCTTTTAAGCAGCGAAACAGCAGCAGACGTTTGCATGTCGCTTCCGCATCCCAGTCAAGCCGTCGATCTGACAGAAGCCCAGATGCTCGGAGTCCAAGGTGACATTGACGTGCCGACTAGGCGCTACTGAATCGCGCCAGCGCTATTCCATCAGATCAGTCTGAAGCGTCAGCAAAGGAACGAAATCCGGCAACTATGCAGCGGTTGCTGTCGTCCGTGGAATGAAGCCGGGCTCACGCTCCGAGGCCTGAAGCGGTCATCGATTCACCGGCCGACTTGCCATCAGCGATGACCGCTGTCTTTAGTGAAGCAGTCTGACAGTCCTTCGTGGCGAGCAACCGGCTTCACG
>NZ_JAJIRN010000029.1 GCF_025717515.1 Roseateles oligotrophus | reverse complement strand
TGAATCGCCCCGGGTTTTGAGGAGGCTCCAACCTTTGAGAAGATGGAGCCATGAAGAAGACAAACAAGTTCTCACCTGAGGTCCGTGAGCGGGCCGTTCGCATGGTGCAAGAGCACCGAGATCAGTACCCATCGCTATGGGCCGCCGTGGAGTCGATAGCGCCGAAGATCGGCTGCGTGCCCAAGACGCTGCTGGAATGGGTCCAGCGCCAAGAAGTTGACACCGGTGTTCGCGCTGGCGTCACCACGGGCGAGGCCCAACGCGTCAAAGAACTCGAACGCGAGGTCAAGGAACTGCGCCGTGCCAACGAAATATTGAAGCTGGCCAGCGCGTTTTTCGCCCAGGCGGAGCTCGACCGCCGACTCAAGTCCTGACGAATTTCATCGACGAGCACCGGGATACCTACGAGGTCGAGCCGATCTGCAAAGTGCTGCAGGTCGCCCCGTCGTGCTATCGAAGACGCGCGGCGCATCGACGTGACCCGCTCAAGCGATGCGCTAGGGCCAAGCGTGACGAGGAGTTGGTGCCTCAGATCGAACGCGTCTGGCAGGCCAATATGCAAGTCTACGGGGCCGAGAAGGTGTGGCGGCAATTGGCACGTGAAGGCACTGTGGTCGCACGCTGCACGGTCGAGCGGCTGATGCGCAACCTGGGTCTGCGAGGGGTCAAGCGCGGCAAGGTGATGCGCACGACGGTCAGCGACAGCAAGGCGGCTTGCCCGCTGGATAAAGTCAACCGGCAGTTCCGCGCTGAGCGGCCGAACCAGCTCTGGGTCTCTGACTTCACCTATGTCTCAACCTGGCAGGGCTGGCTGTACGTGGCCTTTGTGATCGATGTATTTGCCAGGCGAATCGTGGGCTGGCGGGTCAGTAGTTCGATGCACACCGACTTCGTGCTCGATGCGCTTGAGCAAGCTCTCTACGACCGCCAGCCGGGGTCTGACAAGAGCTTGATTCACCACTCGGATCGCGGTTCGCAATACGTGTCCATTCGGTACAGCGAGCGCCTTGCCGAAGCTGGCATTGAACCGTCGGTGGGCAGTAAGGGGGACAGCTACGACAACGCTCTGGCCGAGACAATCAACGGGCTCTACAAGGCCGAGTTGATTCATCGTCGAGGGCCTTGGAAAACCAAGGAAGCTGTCGAGCTGGCGACCCTTGAGTGGGTGGCCTGGTTCAACCACCAACGCCTGCTCGGACCCATCGGCTACATCCCTCCTGCAGAAGCTGAGGCAAACTATTACCGGCAACTCGCCAATCAGGCTGCGGCAGTAGCTTGACTTACACCAATTAGCCTCCTCGGATCCCGGGGCGATTCAG
>NZ_JAJIRN010000028.1 GCF_025717515.1 Roseateles oligotrophus | reverse complement strand
TCGAGCTGAGCGGCCGTAGCCAGCTGGCCGCGCGAAGCTGAAAATAGACAGGCAGCGCAGCGCGGCCAGCTGGCGGAGGTCCACTCGAGCGACCGGTTAGAGCGCATTGAATTACATACAGTCTTTGGACTGCTTTAGGGAAGCCTGTCCGTACAACCAGGACTCTTGCCCAATCTTTGGTTTTTCCGTTACGACGGCTACGCAATCACCAATGCTGACCTTGCCTTGCTGGCGCACATATCGTTTGGAGTCGTCGGGCAACTTGACTACATAAATCGTGTGTGCAGGATCTTTGCCTGACCACATCAGTAAACCGGCGACTGCCCCGCCGACAGCGCCACCCATGCCAGGCTGGTACGCTCCGCCAGACGATGGCGCTTCGGCTGATACGTCGAAGGTCTCTAGAACTTTCCCGACAACCGCCACGGTATCGTGCGTTCCGCCGGTGGTCGCGCATCCGGCCAATAGAAGTGCTGGAACAATCGAAAAAATCTTCACGAAAAAATCTCCCTAATTTTGTATTGCGCTCTAACGTTTGACATGAGGGGCAAACGACGGCGGCACCAGCCTGGACAGAAGGCCCAAACTCGAACCGCCGTTGTTTGTCCCCTCGATGGAATGGTTAGGCGTCGCTAGGCACCGGGCGACAAGTGAAGTGTTCATAGAATTGGCGCAATCAGCTACGTCTCCTGCCAGGAACTCCCACGTACCCATCGGTGGATTTCTTACCATCAGCGCTTTCGACAGTCACCGTGAAGTGTCGTCCGTAGACGGGGTCGGTTCCATACCGTGTTTCGAGTCTCGCGAAAGCTTCAACTTCGATTCCGTGTTTCGCACAAAGCTCGGGTAACGCATCTCGGTAGAGGCAAATGGCTTCACGAAAGCTGGCTGAAACCGTAGTGGCCTTGGTCGAGCCTGCCAAGAAGTCGACCACGACAAAGCCCTCTGGCTCACCTGCAGCCTCGGCGAAAACGTTCATCTCATAGTGTCCGACTAACAGTCCGATGCCGCTCGCGAACGAGTCTGCAATGTTGTGGCCAACCGACTTGAGTTCTCCGAGTTTCATGTGATGGTGCAGTGAAGCAAGAAGTTTAACGACGCCTAACGTTGAAGTTGAGCCGCGAGCGGCGGCTGGGCACGGAAGGCCCAGAATGAAATGGGGGCCTGCAGTGACCAGCCGTTGCGAGTCGGCTCGAACGACCGGTTATGTGGAGCCGCCTCGAAGGCACCGAGGTGGCAGTGGCCGCCAGCATACCGGAGCTGAACCGTTGCCGCGCCCGGCGAGCTAAGGCGACAGGCTGCTTCTTTGCCGTGCGGCTGGCCGCGAACCGAGGAAGGGAAAAAGCCATCGTTTCCTTTATCGGCAAGATCTAGGCGACCGGAGGCTGACGCCGCTTGAGGCCAGCCCGAAATGCCAGAAAGCGTGGCCTGTTGCCTCAAGCGATATCCGCGGGCGAGCGTTCGGCAACGCATTTTGCAGCTTTGCCTAGCCTGCCACA
>NZ_JAJIRN010000027.1 GCF_025717515.1 Roseateles oligotrophus | reverse complement strand
CACTTCTTCGGCCTCGACCTGGGCAAGGGAGCCGAGCTGTTCGGCTACAAACTGCCCTCGGTGACGCTGTATTACTACCTCTTTTTGGTCTTGGTGGTGTTCAGCGTGATCATCTGCTATCGGCTCGAGAACAGCCGCATCGGGCGCGCCTGGATGGCGATCCGCGAGGACGAGATTGCAGCCAAGGCGATGGGCATCAACACCCGCAATATGAAGCTCTTGGCCTTCGGCATGGGCGCCACCTTCGGCGGCGTGGCCGGCACCATGTTCGCGTCTTTCCAGGGCTTTGTGAGCCCGGAGTCCTTCAGCTTGCAGGAGTCGGTGATGATTGTGGCGATGGTGGTGCTGGGCGGTATTGGCCATATCCCGGGCGTGATCCTGGGCGCGCTGCTGCTGTCGGCCTTGCCCGAAGTGCTGCGTTACGTGGCCGGACCCTTGCAGGAGATGACCGGCGGGCGCTTGGACGCGTCCATCCTGCGTCAGCTGCTGGTGGCGCTGGCGATGATAGGCATCATGCTGGTGCGCCCACGCGGCCTGTGGCCTTCGCCCGAGCATGGCAAAGCCGCCCCCACACCTGTGAACCCTTGAGGAGCAACCCAATGAGCGAAGTTATTCTCAAAGTCGCCGGAGTCTCCAAGCGTTTTGGTGGCCTGCAAGCACTGGCCGACGTCGGCATACAAATCAACAAGGGTCAGGTCTACGGTCTGATCGGCCCGAACGGCGCGGGCAAGACCACCTTCTTCAACGTCATCACCGGCCTGTACACGCCGGATGCGGGCAGCTTCGAGCTGGGCGGCGCGCCTTACGCCCCGACGGCGGTGCACGAGGTGGCCAAGACCGGTATCGCGCGCACCTTCCAGAACATCCGGCTGTTTGCCGAGATGACGGCGCTGGAGAACGTGATGGTGGGCCGCCATATCCGCACCGGCTCAGGTCTGCTGGGGGCGATCTTCCGCACGCCGGGCTTCAAGAACGAAGAGGCGGCGATCGCCAAGCGGGCTCAAGAACTCTTGGACTATGTGGGCATCGGCAAATATGCGGAGTTCAAGGCCCGCACCTTGAGCTACGGCGACCAGCGACGCTTGGAGATTGCCAGAGCACTCGCCACCGACCCCAAGCTGATTGCCTTGGACGAGCCGGCCGCAGGCATGAACGCGACCGAAAAAGTGGTGCTCAGAGAGCTGATCGACCGCATCCGCAAGGACGGTCGCACCATCCTCTTGATCGAGCACGATGTGAAGCTGGTGATGGGCTTGTGCGACCGCGTCTCGGTGCTGGACTACGGCAAGCAGATTGCCGAAGGCACGCCTTACGACGTGCAGCGCAACGAGAAAGTGATCGAAGCCTATCTGGGCGCCGGTCACAAGAACCACTGAGCGAGAGAGTATAAAAATGTCAGCAAACATATTGCTCAAAGTCAGCGGACTCAAGGTCGCTTACGGCGGCATCCAGGCCGTCAAGGGCGTGGACTTCGAAGTGGCGCAGGGCGAGTTGGTCAGCCTGATCGGGGCTAACGGCGCAGGCAAGAGCACCACGCTCAAGGCCGTCACCGGGCTGCAGCCGGTCGCCGCCGGCGATATCGAATACATGGGCAAGTCGATCAAAGGCCAGGGGGCCTGGGACTTGGTCAAGCAAGGCCTGGTGATGGTGCCGGAAGGGCGCGGCACGTTCACGCGTATGACCATCACCGAGAACCTGCAGATGGGCGCCTATATCCGCAGCGACAAGGCGCAGATCGAGGC
>NZ_JAJIRN010000026.1 GCF_025717515.1 Roseateles oligotrophus | reverse complement strand
TGAAGCTGAGCTGCGGACTGAGGCTTGCCGAAGGACGTCAGCTCGAGCGACCGGTTAGGCCTCTTCTTCATAGACACAAGCCTCCTCGCCAAACTCCAGTTCCATTGCTGTTCGAACAAGAGCAGGAAACGCAAACCAATACTGCCTGCGTATCGAGTCTTTAACGAACTCTTCGCCGAGCGTTTGCTTGGCGTGCAAAATTTCCCAAGCTGACAAAGGACTTCTGTCGATTTCCAGCAGTTGCCGCTTGTTACTGACCATCAACTGCTTGAAATCTTTCCGCGTGCGAATTCCAAAGCGCAAAAGTTCCGGTACCAACTCATCAAACGAAGCAGTGCCATAGTCGTTCTTCTTCGGAAATATCTGGGCCATGACTTTATGAATGAGTGCGCCGGTTAGCGACTCATTGAGTTTGGAAACTCGCGAGGAAACCATTCTTGGCATCAGAGGCCTAACGTTCGAGCTGAGGGGCCGCAGCCAGTTGGCCGCGCGGAGCTGAAAATATACAGGCAGCGTAGCGCGGCCAGCTGGCGGAGGTCCACTCGAGCGCAGGGTTAGGCCTAAATGTGTCGAGCAACATGGGCGAATTCTCCGCGATCGGCCACGCCCGCGACGCGAGATTGGAACTCTCTTGAGCAGGCGCCAAGCTCCGCGAAGTTTCTTCGGCCTTCGCGCAGCGTGAGCCCATGATTTGCACCGGAAGGCTCATCGGGATCGGAGACGCCAAATGAATCCTGCTCCCAGAAGCACACTGGACAAATTTCCCAGTCGCGCTCGGCGGGGATGCTGAAATGATCGCAGCAGTCGCACTGAACAAGATCGGGCGTCATGGGGTAGGCCTAACGTTCGAGCTGAGGGGCCGCAGCCAGCTGGCCGCGCGGAGCTGAAAATATACAGGCAGCGTAGCGCGGCCAGCTGGCGGAGGTCCACTCGAGCGACCGGTTAGCCATCACTTCGGAGCCTCCTGAGGCTTGAACACGACACGCTTTTGGAACTGCGCGTCCCAATAGAACGCGATCGGCAGAGTGAGCTTCATCAGAGCATCCAAAACCACCATCATGCTCGGATGAGGCTCTGCTGCTTCTGGATCTTGTCGATGGAGGCACACCTGTTTTACACCCGAGGTGCCGAGCTTTGCCAAGGCGGCAAACTGGCTCACTGGAACCGTCTTGCCATTGAGCTCTATTCGGCCATCTGCGAGCACTGCAACACGCATAGCGTGCCTGGAGGGACAAGGCTGAGCCACGAGATCAACGCTTGGCTGTGATTGCGCAATGGCTGGGCCGACCAAACTCCCAGCCAGAACGCCAATTTTGAAGATGACACGAATTCTGTGCATTGATGGCTAACGTTCAAGTTGAGCCGCGAGCGACGGCTGGGCACGGAAGGCCCAGAATGAAATGGGGGCCTGGAGTGGCCAGCCGTTGCGAGTCGGCTCGAACGCAGGGTTAGCCCGCACTCGACTCCTTCTCGCGAAATGCAAGCAGCGCAACAATGGATAGCGAAATGGATGCGACATTCATGACCACCGGATTGAACGCGCCAATGAGGTAACGTGGAGTGTAGATTGCAACGAAGGCCAACAGAACGGCGGTTGCCACCATGGAAACGAGCTGCGGCCAGGCGCGACGTGGAAGAAGCAGGACGCACAGACCGAGGAGGACTTCACCTATGCCAGCGGCGTATGAGACTGAAGCCTGAAGACCCGTTGGGATGCCAAAGGCAATGGACATTGCTAATTCGTCGGGATGCGGCCCGAGTAGCTTTGGAACAAGACCCTGGTAGAGCCAGATTCCGGCGACGGTGAAGTTGCAGAGCCGACGGATCCGCTCAAGAGCAACTTGGAATGACAGCGCGGACGGCATCGTATGCATGCG
>NZ_JAJIRN010000025.1 GCF_025717515.1 Roseateles oligotrophus | reverse complement strand
GCCATGCGGCCGGCCGCGAACCGAGGAAGGCGAAAACCCAGCAGAGCCAAAACCGGCAAGATCACGGTGACCGGAGCCTGAACCGGCCGGCGCTCGGCCTGGTGCAGCTGTCGGCGATGCGAGTTGCCCCGGCAACTGGCCGCCAGCGAGCAACCAGAAAAGAAACTTCGAGCTTTGCTTAGCCTGCTGCATAACGTTCGAGCTGAGCGGCCGTAGCCAGCTGGCCGCGCGGAGCTGAAAATATACAGGCAGCTCCGCGCGGCCAGCTGGCGGAGGTCCACTCGAGCGACCAGTTAGCCATCACTCCGCAAAAACGTGAATTTTCACGGCTGAAGAACAATCTTGGTACCAGAAAAATTGTCTTGATTGAACCAAAGCAACTTGCCGACCGGAAAGTTTGAAAGCACGAGCGTGTAGTCGTTTTCCCATTGCATCTTTAGGCCATCAGGTTTTCCATCAAGCCCGAAAAGCCCTGAATAAGTCTTACCTGTTGCCGCATTGAAGACCGTGATTCCTGATTGCCAGTTCGTTGTGGCTCCGCAATCCGAATAGCCCAACTTAACGAGTTTCTTTCCGTCAGGCGATGAAAGCTCTTGCACTTCAGTGAACTCACACAACCCAAAAAGATCCTTACTCTTCTTTTGCTTTCCGTCCCCGATCGATTGTCCGGACACCAAGTTCATGATTGCGGAGAATGAATAGACTGCAAGCGTGCCATAGAAAATGAAAGCGCCAGTATTCCAAAGCCAAGTGCGAAGTTCTCTCAAGTGTGGCATGTGGCTGATTTTTTGGTGATGGCTAACGTTGAAGCTGAGGGGCCGGAGCCAGCTGGCCGCGCGGAGCTGAAAATATACAGGCAGCGTAGCGTGGCCAGCTGGCGGAGGTCCGCTCGAGCGACAGGTTAGGCATACTGTACCGAGAAATACGCGACCGCAACTGGGATAGCAATGAGTACCAGTACTGTCCCGAGACAGCCGCTACGGGAGCCGGACCGAGCCGGCTGATAGTCCTGCGGCGATGACCCCGGAAAAGAGGACGATTCCGGATTGCGTGTAGTTGCCGCTGCGGTAGGCTGCTGCCTAGATGGTTGCGGCGTAGGATTGGTTTCGCGCCATTTTGAATGACATGAATTGCAAAAGAAGCGCCTCGTTCCTTTTTCCCATGCGCCGACCGTTCGCTTGGTATGCATAAATTGCCCTTGGCAACGCCCGCAGACGAACCTCATATTTGGAGGGCCGCGACTTGCAGTTCTATGAGTTCCAACGCTGCGCCTTCTTGTAAGACGCAAGATCATGAGAACCACAACAACGAGAGCGATGCCAGCGAAAATTATGGAATTTTGATCGAAGGGCATGGGTATGCCTAACGAGGCTGTCCAATAACCCAAACTCCACAGCCACTCCCGCCGTCCGGCGCGCGTAAGTGGCTGTCAAATCGAGTTTCTGGATTCATAGCTTAAAGGAGCTGGATGGCGTTTGCGCTGCCCCCTCAAAGCGCAGCTTGAAGCCGATTGTGCCGCTTGCCAGCCGGGTTATTGAATCCCGACTTGCCCGAAGCCCGCCTTCGATAGCTTCTCGATGTTGTGCACCATGCAGTACAGGCTCCACTGCGCCTTGACCTTGGCCTGCCCGCGGTGATTCAGCCGGGTCAATCGCTTGTTATGACGCAGGTTGGCAAACACGGGCTCCACGGTGCCGAGGCGCAGGCTGTACAGCTGGCGGCCCCGGGGCGAGTCAATGGCCTGGCGCATTCGCTCGCTGGGATGATTCGGGTCCGGCGCCTTGGGCAGGAAGCGGCTGACTTGGCGGCCTCGCAGCATTGGGCTCGTCTCATCTTGCCCTCGGCTCTTGATGCACTGCTGGCGCAGCGAGCAACTGCCGCAGTCCGTGGCTTTGGCGATATAGGTCTGGTAGGGCTGACCACTGGCCGAGGTGTGGATGCCACCTCGACTGATCAAGACCTGACCCGCCGGGCAGATGGCCGTGTTGTCTGAGTCCTTGAAGCGGAAGTCCTTTGGCCGGAAGTGCTTGCCTTCTGGGGGCTCGTCGTTGACTTGCTTGTCATGCAAAGGGATAGCGCTC
>NZ_JAJIRN010000024.1 GCF_025717515.1 Roseateles oligotrophus | reverse complement strand
ATCGGTCTTCATGGCACTGATCGCACGGGTCGACATGGCCAGCAAGTCTTGCGTCTCAAACACCGCAAATTGGGCCGTGCTGAGGAGACTCACAGGACCTGTACCCAGTGAGCCTACTTGCTGGGTGGTCAGCGCCTGGATTTGCGCGCTGGTAAACGCAGCCCAATCCACGGAAGTCAGATTTGCCAGGGTCGATGAAGACAGCAAGGCTATCTGCGTGGTGTTCAAGCTTGAGATGAAAGAAGCCATTTTGAGCTCGCTCAGTTATTTAGTTACTTGACGCCGAAAGCTCGGCTCAGAATGAATCGCCGAATTGGCAGCAGGCATGCATGCCGCTGTATTCGCCCCAGCTGTCTTTGAGTTTCCGGATACCCAACTCATATAGATTTACCGCGATTCATTCAAGTATTTCTTTTTTACTCTTTCAACGACCACACAAAACTTGTCTGGTCGTGACCTTGGATTCGCCCAACCCCGGCAGCTGTTGCACCTTGTCTCAAGGTAGTTTCTTTAAAGATGACGGAAATTGATCTCATCTCGCGCGCGCTGGAACAAAGGGCGCTCGAAGGCGCCCTCTCGGTTTAAAGCAGCGGCCCGTTCAATCGATTGTTTTCCTCGTCCTCAATCAATTTGCGCTCCAGCAACGCGTGCTGCAACTCACTCGGCTTGCCGGCCATTGAAGCGCCTATCTGATGGACCTCAGCTTGCACCAACAGGTTCTCGCTCGGGGCCGCCAGCAAATCATTCAAGGCCGGTGAGGGCTTGCTGGGCTCCCCGCTTGGACTGACATCCTTGGCGAACCAGACGTCTGCCATTTGGTGCGTTGCCCCGTCCCCCGTCTTGTAGCCCGAGACCAGGCCGATCAGGTTGCCATGGTCGACGGCCGTACTCGACTTGGCTTGCAGATCCAGCTCGGTGATTCCCAGGTCCGCCAGCGTCTTCAACTCGCCGGTATCGGTTTTGCCGTCATGGTCGGCATCAACCCAGACTCTGAGTTTGTTGAAGCTGGCGTCATGTGCGTCGAGTTTGCCGTCGTGATTGCTGTCTTCCGCAGCCATGGCCAAGTAGCCATTTGCCGCGTGCTGACCGTTGGCCAATTGCGTTCCGGAACCAAACAACTCGGCACCGCTATTGATCACGCCGTCCCCGTTTCGGTCCATCGCCAGCAAGCCGTCGCCGCCCGTTGCCCATCCGTACTTGTGCGCGGTACCGGTGCCGTTCAGGTCGAAGTTGACGCCTTGTTCAGCGGACAAGGTCTGAATGCCATTGCCGTTCAGATCCAACATGATTGGCGTGGCGAGATAGAGTCCGTCGAGTTGTGCCGCCGTCATCGCGCCCAAGGCATCTGTCGTGAACGAGACAACCTGGCTCATGTTCAACTTGGCGAGATCCTCGGTGTCAAAACCCTTTACCTGATCCGTTGTGATGCTATGGATCTGGTCGGTGGTGAGCCCCGCTATTTGGGCTGTGACAAACGCCTTGATGTCTTGCGACTGGAAGGCGCTGAACTGATCGGTGCTCAAACTACCCAGCTGTGTTGAGCTGAAAGCAGCGATCTGGGCTGTCCCCAGCGAAGTGATCTCGTCAGTACTCAAAGTCCCTAGTTGCTCGGTCGTGACTGACCTTAGCTGTGAAGTTGAGAGCACGTTAATCTGATCCGAGGTCAGTGCATTGAACTGTTCGGTAGTCAGACTCCGCAGTGCCAAAGTACTGAGCGCCTTCAAGTCGTCGGTTGCGAAGGCCGCCACCTGATCGGTGAGCAAGCCCAGCACTTGACTGCTGCTGAGCGACGCAGCTTGCGTGGTGGTCATCGCCACGATCTGCTCGGTCGTCATTGCGCCAACATCTGCGGCGCTCAGCCCCTTCAGGCCGGCTGTGCCAATGGCCGCAAAGTCATCCGTCGTCAGCGCCTTGACCTGATCGGTTGTGAACGCAGCGACTTGAACAGAGCCGATTGATTTGAACTGCGTGGTGCTCAAGGCATTCAGATCATCTGTCCCCCAGCTTTGAATCTGCCCGGAAGTCAAAGCATTGACTTGGGTCGTCGTCAAAGCAACGATCTGATCTGAAGCCAAGGCTCCCAATTGCTCGGTATTGAACGCTTTCAGTGCACTTGTGT
>NZ_JAJIRN010000023.1 GCF_025717515.1 Roseateles oligotrophus | reverse complement strand
CGAAGTTGAGCCGCAAGCGGCGGCTGGGCGCGGAAGGCCCAGAATGAAATGGGGGCCTGGAGTGGCCAGCCGTCGCGAGTCGGCTCGAACGAAAGGTTAGGTTGCATTGTGTGGCAAAGCACTACGCATTGGTAGGTGAGCACCAACGCCAAACGCGAGACATACGACCAAGACACCGATTCCCAGGGAAGACAAGGTAGACAAGAACAATTGGAACGGGTTTTCGTGGCCCCACTCGTTGCTTGGGAAGGCGACAGCTAGCACGGCAATGCCGATGCTCAGCGCGATACCGAGCCCTAGCAAATTTGCAAGACTTGCCTTGCTCTTGCAGGAAAGCCAGACGCAGAACGGAACGAGAACCAACGACGCAAAAGCTAGAGCGAAGACGTATGTGAGTACGAAGAGGTAGACCGAGTTAGCAGCGAACCAGCTTGCGAGTTCGGTACTCTTGATGTGGCCCAACTCGACCTTGGTGCTTCCGATGGAGTATGCCGAAAGCGCTGACAAGAGAAAGGTGACAACGGCCACTGCTAGTTGACCAAAGGCGACGCGTCGGAAACCGACCTTCGCAAAGGGGATTGGAGCTATAACCCTCAATATCACTGCCGGAACCACCAGCAATGCAAACTGCATTGCGATGCCGAATGGCTGCGTCAGGTAGTAGACGGCGAAGTCGGTAGGCATGAATGCAACCTAACGTCGAAGTTGAGCCGCGAGCAGCGGCTGGGCACGGAAGGCCAAGAATGAAATGGGGGCCTGAAGTGACCGGCCGTTGCGAGTCGGCTCGAACGCAGGGTTAGCAATCATTTCACCGGCCATGACGAACCCGCCTACCAAAACGAGCGAGAAGCCTGATACCCAAGAAAGCAGCTACGCCAAGATACAACGCAACACCCCATGTGACGAAGAGAGCAAATGCCCGTGACTCAAAATCTGAGAGCTCAAGATCAGTGAATGCAGCCCAGGCGAAGAATAGCAACGCTGCAAGGGCTAACCATGAAAGAGCTTGGACAAACACGCTTGAGCGCAAGCCCGCGGCAAGAAGGACCGCACTTGGCACAATGACTAACAGGAGCGCAACAAACGATACAACGAAGAACCCAGGGCTTGGCATTTGATTGCTAACGTCGAAGTTGAGCCGCGAGCGGCGGCTGGGCACGGAAGGCCCAGAATGAAATGGGGGCCTGGAGTGACCAGCCGTTGCGAGTCGGCTCGAACGACCAGTTAGGCCTCACAGGGGTAAAAACCATTCGAGTGTCTGCTTTCTCCATAAGACGGCCGTAATAATGCTTACAAGGCTCATCCAGAAGAATGAGTGCTCTGCGGCCACCCACTTCGCTCCTACTGGGCCTTGGCGCCACCAAGATGGACCTTGTGGCTTCTTCCAGAAGTCGTCAAACTTTCTCGACTCCGTTACAGACGTTGCAACTACTCCTCCACATGCGCCGGCCAGCACCATAAGGACAAGTGCTAGACCCAGCAGTGGCGGAGCACCTACGAGGTCGAACAGGAATTGCCCAGCCTTCTGGTTCGCGATCGACCCCAAAAGCCCGGTGAGTCCGGCGGCCGCGGAAAGATAGATGCCGATATGGAATTTGGTGTAGTCGTAAAGACGCTCCAATCGCTTGTCTTCTAGCCTTGGCTTAAGTTTCGGTTGCAACTGTGGTCTGGGTGTTCGCAGCATTGACAAGGGTATTTAGAGACTTCGCCAGCGACAAAGGTGGGATTTGTGAGGCCTAACGTCGAAGTTGAGCCGCGAGCGGCGGCTGGGCGCGGAAGGCCCAGAATGAAATGGGGGCCTGGAGAGACCAGCCGTTGCGAGTCGGCTCGAACGTAGGGTTAGAGCGCATTACTGCCCCAACCTTAAGACCAAAGGAACTGCGGCATTGACAAGAATGAACGGCGTGGCGGCGAACAAGAAGAGCATTCGAAACTTCCTGCGTTTGATTGCAATGAAGAGAATAGCTGCGCACGAAAGCACCGAGGAAATCGCCCAAAGAACCACTGCGATTTTCAATGACTCTGAGGTTACGGCCAACCCAGCTTGCGCCAGCCAAAAGAGACTTAGGCCAATGCTAAAGACCAGTCCGAAGAAGGATAGCAACCCCATGCCCAACGCAGGAAGAGCACCCAATCCTGGCGTCGCGGCTGAGGGATCGTAGTTCATCGTCCTTGCGCTC
>NZ_JAJIRN010000022.1 GCF_025717515.1 Roseateles oligotrophus | reverse complement strand
GTATCCGTCCGGCCAACCCGTCTTGAATACGCCCGTGCTGTTCAGGCAGGCAGCCCAGTCGGTCGCCACCGGTGAGGCAGCAACTCCTCGATGCGCTTTGCCGGCAAGGTCGGCAGGCGCTCCAACACATCCTTCAAATAGGCATAGGGCTCATGCCCATTCAGGCGCGCCGAATGCACCAAGCTCATGATGGCTGCGGCCCGTTTGCCCGCGCGCAATGAACCCGCGAAGAGCCAATTCTTGCGGCCAAGTGCGATGGGACGAATCTGGTTCTCGACCCAGTTGTTGTCGATAGGCAATTCGCCGTCGTCGATGTAGCGTGTGAGCGCGGTCCATCGGTTCAGGCTGTAATCGATGGCTCTGGCGGTGGCCGAGCCGTCGGGTACTTTTTGTCGCTGCTGTGTCAGCCACTGGTGCAGCGAGTCGGCCACCGGCTTGGAGCGCTCTTGGCGTTCAGCCTGGCGTTGCTCAGGGCTGTGCACCTGAACCTCGCGCTCCACGTCATAGAGCATGCCGATGAGCTTCAGCGCTTGCTCGCCTATCGCGCTCTGGTGGTGTACCCACAATTCGTGGAACTTGCGCCTCGCATGGGCCATGCAGCCCACCTCGGTCACGCCCATTGCATAGCAAGCCTTGTAGCCGCTGAAGTCATCGGTCACCAAGCGCCCTTGCCAGCCGGGCTTGGTGTCTCTGGTGTCGGTACTGTCGTCCGCATTGGGCAAGCCCAGGAAGCTGCGCACATGCTGGCCGCCACGGCTGTCGGCAAAATCGAAGACCACCGCCTGGGTGGCGTTGAAGCGCGTGGTGCAGTAACTCCACAGATAAGCGCGGTGTGTCTTACCATCCCTGAGGTTCGCGGGCTTGAGCATCGCCACCGGCGTCTCGTCAGCATGCAGCACGCCGTGGCTGAGCAACTCGGCGGCCAGCGCATCCACCAAAGGCTGCAATTGCGCGCCGCAATCGCCCACCCATTGCGCCAGCGTCGAGCGCGAGATCGCCAGTCCGGCACGCTCGAAGATGTGCTCCTGCCGGTACAGCGGCAAGTGGTCCAAGAACTTGGCCACCAGCACTTGCGCGAGCAGCCCGGCGGTGGGCAGGCCCTTGTCGATGATGTGCGCGGCCACCGGTGCTTGGATCAGCGTCTCGCATTGGCCGCAAACCCATTTGCCACGGATATGGCGCTCCACCGTGAACACACCGGGTTGGTAGTCCAACTTCTCGGCCACGTCTTGGCCGATGCGCTTTAACTGGCAACCGCAGCGGCATGTCGTGCTCTCGGGCTCATGCACGAACTCGCGGCGCGGCAGGTGATCAGGCAAGGGCTGGCGCTTTGGGGTTTGCTTGTCTTGCGCTGGCGCCTTGGCCGGCGCCAGAGCCTCGATCTCCTGGGCCAGCGCGGCCAGATCGGTGTCGATGGTCTCCTCCAGCAGGCTGCGCTGCTCGGCGTTGAAGCCTTCCGACTGGGCCGCAAACTTCAGCCGCTTGAGCACCGCCATCTCGTGCGTGAGCTTGTCGATGAGGGCTTGCTTGAAGGTGATGTCGTGGTTCTGGCGCTGAATGATCGCGTCCTTGGTCGCCATATCGCGCGTCAAGGCCAGCAGCATCTGACGCATCTGCTCAGGGTTCAGCGATTCGATAGAGGGTGCGGTCATCACAGAACAGATGATGCCGATGGCCTCGCCAATGCGCATCAGCACATCCCGCAATTGATGCGAGCAGCAGGTGTTGATCTACTTCCTAACTACAAAACCCTGATGACGCCGGCCTCACCGATGCGCTGCCACGGCAGACCCAACACCAAGGCATCAAGCTGGGCGCGCGTGAGGGCCAACGTATCGCCGTCCTGCGGCCAAACGAACTTGCCGACGTTTAAGCGCCGCGCCGCCAGCCATACCCCGATGCCGTCGTGCACCAGCACCTTCATCCGATTGGCGCGGCGGTTGGCGAACAAATAGGCGTGGTGCGGTCGCGCGGCACCGAAGACATGGACCACCCGCGCCAGCACGGCCTCAGAGCCGCCGCGCATGTCCATCGGCGCCGTGGCCAGCCACACGGCCTCGATAGGAATCATGCCCTGCATCAGCGCAACAACTCGCGCGACCAGGCCGCAAACTCGGTGGCTGCGGAGGTCGGCCAGGTGATGCTGATCGTCGTGTCACCGCGCCTCAGCTCAATGCGAATATCGGTCGGAGCAGCGGGCTTGGAGACGGCGCCAAGCGGCAGGGACAAGAAGCCGACCATCTTGGTCGGCACGGCCAGATGGCCTGCACGAGCCAGTTGCCGCCAGCCATGCACGATGTTGGCATTGATGCCGTGCGACATCGCCACCTTGGCCACTGAGGCGCCAGCTTCATCGCATTCGGCCACGACTCTGGCCTTGAGTTCGTCGCTGTAATGGCGCCGTTTAACCGTCTTGTCTGTTGTCATCATGTCCATCTATTGCTAAGTGGACATGATCCTTACAGACCGGATGGGCTGATTCAAGATGGGTTCGCCGGACGGATAC
>NZ_JAJIRN010000021.1 GCF_025717515.1 Roseateles oligotrophus | reverse complement strand
TGTTGGCGCCGACCGAATATTGAGCCACTTTTAGGGGTTGTGCCGACCCAAAATTGAGCCAGGTGTTTCACCTACTCTGCTGCTTTTTTAAGCGGCGGGGTGCAAGGAGTGATCACCATGGACATGATTGGCAAGATCCGGCGTTTGCATAGCCGAGACAAGAAGTCGAAGCGCGAGATTTCTCGCACAACTGGCATCTCCCGCAACACGGTGGCGAAGTGGCTGGATGCCCCGTCGCCGTCAACTTGCCCCAAATACCGCAGGGCCGAGCAGCCCAATAAGTTGACGGCCTTCCAAGAGGCGATCAAGCTGGCCTTGAAGGCCGACGCGCATCGTCCCAAGCACGAGCGCCGTACGGCCCGGGCCTTGTTCGCCGAGATCAAGGCCGCCGGTTACGACGGCGGCTATTCGCGCCTCACCGACTTCATCCGCGAGTGGCGCCAGGGCGTTGGCCAGGCCGCGCTGGTGAATGCCTTTGTGCCGCTGTCGTTTGAACTGGGCGAAGCGTTCCAGTTCGATTGGAGCGAAGAAGGCTTGGTGATCGGCGGCATTTACTACCGGCTGCAGGTCTCGCACATGAAGCTGTGCGCCAGCCGGGCGTTCTGGCTGGTCGCCTACCCGAGCCAGGGCCACGAGATGCTGTTCGATGCCCACACCCGCAGCCTTGCGGCCCTGGGCGGCGTGGCCAGGCGCGGCATCTACGACAACATGAAGACGGCCGTGGACAAGGTCTTGAAGGGCAAGGGCCGGGTCGTCAACGATCGCTTCAAGGTGATGTGCGCGCACTATCTGTTCGACCCCGACTTCTGCAATGTGGCCTCGGGCTGGGAAAAAGGCGTGGTCGAGAAGAATGTGCAGGACAGCCGCCGGCGCATCTGGATCGACGCCGCCCAGCAGCGCTTTGGCTCCTTCGCCGAGCTCAATGTCTGGTTGGCAGAGCGCTGCCGGGCGCTGTGGGATGAGGTGCGGCATCCGGTGCATGAGCAGTTCAGCTTGGCCGAGATGCTGGAGCATGAGCGCTTGCACCTGATGCCAATGCCCGCAGCGTTTGATGGTTACGTTGAGAAGCCCTCCAGGGTGAGCAGCACCTGCCTGGTGACGATGGCGCGCAATCGCTACTCGGTGCCCTGTGAGTGGGCGGGCCAGCGGGTCAGCGTCAGGCTGTACCCGAACCATGTTGTGGTGGTGGCTGATGACGCGGTGGTGGCCCGGCACGAGCGGCTGTCGGACCGTGGGCAGACCAGCTACGACTGGCAGCACTATGTGCCGCTGCTGGAGCGCAAGCCCGGCGCCTTGCGCAACGGCGCACCGTTCAGCGATCTGCCCGAACCGCTGCAGAAGCTGCGCCGTGGCTTGCTGCGCGAGGAAGGCGGTGACCGCGTGATGGCGCAGGTGCTGGCCATCGTGCCGAAGGCGGGGCTGGAGAACGTCTTGGTGGCGGTCGAATTGGCGCTGGAGAAGCTGCCGCCGTCGGGACGAGTCAGCGTGGAACATGTGGTCAATGTGCTGAGCCGCTTGAATGAGCCGTCAGCACCGGCGCCGGTGGACGGCGTGCTGCAGGTCTCCAAGCCGGTCTGCAGCGACACCGAACCGTACGACCGCCTGCGCGACAAGCTCGGCAGCGAGGAGGTGCATCATGAAGCGTGATGTGGTGGTCGAGCTCAAGCAACTGCGCTTGAACGGCATGGCCGGCGCCTGGGCTGATTTGCTGGAACAAAGCGAGAGCGGTGGCGCAGAGCTTGGCGGTGGGGCCGGGCCGCAGAA
Organism: Roseateles oligotrophus; assembly: GCF_025717515.1. GTDB lineage: Bacteria > Pseudomonadota > Gammaproteobacteria > Burkholderiales > Burkholderiaceae_C > Paucibacter_A > Paucibacter_A oligotrophus. Next base: position 857 of record NZ_JAJIRN010000021.1, on the reverse strand, counting down.
TTCGCGCTGGCTGCTGGAGCATTTACTGCAAGCCGAGGCCGCCGACCGGGCGCTGCGCTCGGTCAGCCACCAGATGCATGCGGCCAAATTCCCGCTCCACCGCGACCTGGCCGGCTTCAACTTCGACGGGACCGAGGTGGACCATAAGCTGATCCTTCAGCTGACCGAAGCGAAGTTCACTGAAGCCGCGCACAACGTCGTGATGGTGGGTGGACCCGGCACCGGCAAGACGCATCTGGCCATCGCCATCGGCGTGGCCGGCATCACCAAGATGGCCAAGCGCGTGCGCTTCTATTCGACGGTTGATCTGGTCAACGCGCTGGAGCAGGAGAAGGCGCAAGGCAAGGCCGGGCGCATCGCCACCAGCTTGTTGCGGACGGACTTGGTCATTCTTGATGAACTGGGCTACTTGCCCTTCAGCCAAGCCGGCGGGGCCTTGCTGTTCCATTTGCTGAGCAAGCTGTACGAGCACACCAGCATCCTGATCACGACCAACCTGGACTTCGCCGAATGGTCCAGCGTGTTCGGCGACGCGAAGATGACGCGGGCGCTGCTGGACCGGCTCACGCATCACTGCCACATCGTCGAAACAGGCAATGAAAGCTACCGCTTGCTGCACAGCTCAGCAGTGGCGAAGACGCGCATCAAGGCCAGGGAGCAAGCCCGCAAAGGCGGCAAGACGGAACCGCCGGAAGAGGCTAAAACGGACTGATTCAAAACCAGCTTCAGCACAGGAAGGAGGTCAAGCAAGAGCCACAAGACCTACACTTATCCACAGCCCGGCTTCAAAAGCCGGCACGTTTGCCTGGCTCAATATTCAGTCGGCACGGTGGCTCAATATTCGGTCGGCGCCAACA
>NZ_JAJIRN010000020.1 GCF_025717515.1 Roseateles oligotrophus | reverse complement strand
CAAAGTTGAGCCGCGAGCGGCGGCTGGGCACGGAAGGCCCAGAATGAAATGGGGGCCTGGAGTGACCAGCCGTTGCGAGTCGGCTCGAACGCCGGGTTAGCCCGCACTGTGAGCCTCTTCATGAACTACGCTCATGTGACCCGCTACAACCTGCCAAGTCTTGGTTTCGAGTTGCCGCCACACCCGTGTGTAGCGAAAGTTCTCGGAAAAGGGTGTTCCCGCAAAGGTGCCTGCCACACTCATGCGAACCGACACGACCGCGAATTGACCATGTGTTGTGACAACAGTCTCTGATGGAATCAGTTGTTGAAATCGAATGGTTCCAGACTTGTGGAGTTCAAGGTCAACCTCCTTGCTAAGCACTTGCCCAACGTGATTCGTGAAAACAAGGTCTGGTGAAATAAGCTCATTCAGCGCAACCGTATCTGATGCGAGCATTGCCAAGCGCAACCGTTCTTCAACTTCGGCAATTGCAGTTTCCACTTTGTGCGGCATAGGAATGTTGGGTTGTGCGGGCTAACGTCGAAGTTGAGCCGCGAGCGACGGCTGGGCGCGGAAGGCCCAGAATGAAATGGGGGCCTGGAGTGACCAGCCGTTGCGAGTCGGCTCGAACGCCTGGTTAGGTTGCTTGCTTCTCAACGAGCGACCGGAATGAAAATGGGAATGCTGATCTTGCCATTGCTTGCGCCACCGACATTTTCAAGCTTTGCTCCGGTGGATAGAGATTGAGTCAGCGGAACTGACGCCAAAGCTGCAAACCCGGACCGTATTGCGGGTAGATCGCGGGCTGATTGGTCTGATAGCGTTACAGCAGATCCCGTGACCGCACGACCGAACCTTGATGTTTCACGGAAGTAGAAGCCGCCTAGATATATTGCCTCCCGCGGCTTGACCTCGAATTCGATTCCGGTAGACGCGGTTGACCAAACATTTGCCATGCCTTGGCTAACTTGCCATGACTTGACAACGTAAGTTCCGGCCGGCAGTTCAATGGCGAATGGCGAGCCTTTCTTGCCAAGAGTGCGATGGGCATCCTCGCCTTTGAACGCGAGACTGAGGTTAAGGGTTTGCGAACTACCGTGCTCGACAACAAACTTCTGGCCGCTAACCTTATTTTCCAAATGCAAGCGATAAGCGGCATAGTCGCCATCGTAAGTAATGGTCCCCGTAGCGACGCCGGCGGACGCAGACTTTTCGAGTGAAAAATCTCGCGATATGTTTGGGGCGGCGCAAGCAGTTAACACCCACGAGATAGTAAGTAGGAAATATCTGATGTTCATCGAAGCTCTGGAAGTGAATTGAAGCAACCTAACGTCGAAGTTGAGCCGCGAGCGGCGGCTGAGCACGGAAGGCCCAGAATGAAATGGGGGCCTGCAGTGAGCAGCCGTTGCGAGTCGGCTCGAACGCCCGGTTAGGCCGCATTTTTCGACTCCACCCAGGCAAACAGTGGCGGCGCCATTGAATTGACACCACTGAAACTGCGCCAGAGACCCGCCAGCTCTAAGACATCTTGCGCCGCGCCATCAATATGAAATTGACCACGATCTCGAACAATTGAGAAAGTGAGCGAACCTCGAGCAAATTTGGCTTCAAAATTTCCAAAAGAAACCGACTCTTCGCATCCGGCAAGAACGACACCACGCGCCTTGAGTTCCGGAACCAGCGAACCAAGTGCATGCGCAATAGATGGAGGCAGAGCAATGGTTGACACTTGCGGCCTAACGTCGAAGTTGAGCCGCGAGCAGCGGCTGGGCACGGAAGGCCCAGAATGAAATGGGGGCCTGTAGTGACCAGCCGTTGCGAGTCGGCTCGAACGACCAGTTAGCCATATCTCCGTCCACCACGCTGCTATCGATAGGGAGCAAAAGACAACACATCATATGAACCGTACACGAGAAGCTCGTATTCGACAACATTCACGCTGCCCCCGGTCTCAGCAACCAGACCCGCTGCGGCAAACGTGGAAGAACTTCGATGCTCTATCGCCTGCGCGCGAAGACCCACTCTTTGCACGTCGGCCGCGATAACCATTGCAACGGCCTTCTCGGGCACTCTGAGTCGATCTGTCAATACCTGCGATTTCGCAAAACCAACCTCCTTCAAATGTGGAGTTGAAAGTGGCTCGAAGGCAATCTGAATCCAGTCTGCATCAAAGAAGATAACTTTGGAAGCAGGGAAGCTTCGCACGGATTTTCCGAAAGCAAAGTTACTTGCAGCTTGAAGTTCGACCACTCTGACCGCACTCGGGTTGATGCTATAGATCGCAAAGGGAGCGCTTCCCCAGCCGAAGTCGAAATGAGGACTTGATGAGTCTAAAGATAGCGTCTGCTCGGGGCGCAGTACTTTCCTTTGCGATATCGATGAAAGGCTCTGACAGCAAGACGGCTTTGCGGCGGCTTGGGCCAACTCGTCGGCAGGGGTCGCGCTATAGGCACTGCTTGCGATGACAAGCATGGAAGTTATGAAAATGGCTCTCATGGATAAACAGCAAGGGCAAGTTTGAGATGGCTAACGTTCGAGCTGAGCGGCCGAAGCCAGCTGGCCGCGCGGAGCTGAAAATATACAGGCAGCATAGCGCGGCCAGCTGGCGGAGGTCCACTCGAGCGACCAGTTAGAGCGCATTTTCTGCATCGACTCGATGATACGTGGCATGCGACTCGACCCACTTGCCCTGTTCTCGATGCTGCCAGGATCTTGACTCTGGAACAAACGGGCATAGCTCAACATGCACTGTTTCTGTTTCCTTCCACATGGCCCCCTTGTAGCGCAGTTCGAGAACAAGTACCTCGCCGATCACGTCGTCAACAGTGATGGGCCTATCCAACTGGACGACCGCCGCAGGTATAGCGTTCTGCCCTGGTATGAACGCGACAAGCGTACCGAAGTAGCTTTGGCCATTCGGCAACCAGCGCGGCTCGTAGTCGTAGCCCCCGCTAAGACGCAGGCGATCACCGACGGAAAGTGCTTGGGGCATCGATGCGC
>NZ_JAJIRN010000002.1 GCF_025717515.1 Roseateles oligotrophus | reverse complement strand
CGTCTGCTCGTCACCAGCGCCGAGCCTTCGTCAGAGTTTGTTGACGACTTGCGGGGATAAGTTCACTTCGATTCGCCCAAGTTTCAGGGCATCGACGGCGTTCGTTGCGCACCCTCTTAAGGCGCATGCTGGCAGCCCGTAGGCTGCCTCACTGCGCAGATGATGCATTGCTAAGTCTGACTGAAGCCAATCCACTCTGACTGAGCGAATTAGGGAGGTTCCGGCCGAAAACGCATGCCTTGTGCCTCCCACTCCTACTTGTAAAAGCCCATACCACGCTTTGATGAAAAAGCAAAACGTGGCCCATCGGCAAATCAAGCATAACGTGACCAAACGGCCAAATTATGGTTAACGGCACAATTGCGATCTGCAGATGAGCGCCAATCGTAGAGCAAGACTGGCCATACACCGCGCGCGATACTTTCAGAAGGCCACTCGACGTCCTCGATGGGCAGCTTTGCAGCGCAGGCTTGGGATCAAACTGCTGGCCTTGGATGCGAAAGCTTGTGAGCCTGAACTTAGCAACTCCTGCTTGTTCCAGCAACAGGCCAATTGGTAAATCTGCAGCCCATAGGTGTTTGCTTGGCGAAAAGAAGTTGGGCGCTCCGCTCGCTTAGCCCACTTTGTAGAAAACAAAATGTGGCGCATCACACGTTGATGCCATAGCCTGTCTTTTCAGAGAAGGTATGGGTAACGATACGTGTAGCCACAAGTCCTATGCGGGCCAAGTTGCTCGCAATGCCTGGACATGGTGTGGCACAGAGGTTCTTCTGGGGCGGTGAACGCTACCAGGGCCTAGGGGTCCAAATATGCTTATTTAACCTTGGACTTGCACATGCGAAATAAACCTAATCCTTGCATTCGATGCAAGGATTAGGTTTAAGTCACAGACCAATGGTCGCATTTTTGTATTTTTGGCGGAAGCTGTGAGATTCGAACTCACGGAGGGGATAAACCCTCGCCGGTTTTCAAGACCGGTGCCTTAAACCGCTCGGCCAAGCTTCCTGTAACTTTCAATTCAACTGTGCCAGCGACAGATCGCCGGTTTTGCCTGCGCTCACATCGCTGTCGCGATATGAGCTTCTGCGCAATCGCCGCCAAAGCGTCGATTGAGCAAGACCGGTGCCTTAAACCGCTAGGCCTTGCTTCCTGTAACTTTTTTGCTGCTTCAACCCTGAATCGTTTTCAATTCATTGCCCGGAGCAAGGGCGTGATTCTAGCCCGGCTTTTGAGCTTGTTCGCATTTCACCGAAATCAACTCTAAGCACTGCCCGTTTTCAACCCTCGCCGCCGTGAGGCGCCCACCCCAGACGCAGCCGGTGTCCAGCGCAAGCAAGTCGGGTCGGTGCAGCAACCCAAGCGTCGACCAATGACCAAACGCGATCGGCACACCGGCGGTGCGTCGGCCTGCCACATCAAACCAAGGCAGATGGCCGGGCGGCGCATCATCGGCGCCGTCCTTGGTTTTGAAATCCATCTGCCCTACGGCGTCAACAAAACGCAAACGGGTCAGGGCGTTGACGACGCAGCGCAATCTTGCTGTGCCACCCAGATCGTCCCGCCAACTCGCTGGCTCATTGCCATACATCTGCTGGATAAAGTCACCCCAGTTCGGGCCGCGCAGTACCGCCTCGAGTTCGCCGGCCAGGGCCAGCGTTTGTTCCCGCGTCCACTGCGGCAGCACGCCCGCATGCACCATCAACCAGCCTTGCTCATAGCAGGCCATGCGCTGCTGGCGCAGCCAATTCAAGAGGGCGCCGCTGTCCGGGGCCTCGAGGATGTCCTGAGCGGTATCGCTTCGGTGGGCTTTCTTGCTGCCATGCGCAATTGCCAGCAGATGAAGGTCATGATTGCCCAGCAGACAGGTGGCCGAGCCCTCTAGGCCAATCAATAGTCGCAGCGTGGCCAGTGAGGCGGGCCCCCGGTTGACCAAATCACCGAGCAGGTAGATATGGTCGCGTGAGGGGGAGAAATCAATTTTGGCCAGCAGCCGTTCGAGTGCGTCGCAGCAGCCTTGCAAGTCACCAATCAAATAATTCATATCGGGATTGTGCGGCTTCCATCGTCATGGCCTTCTGCTACGCTTGCGGCCTCTTGCTTTTTGTACGCGCATATCGAGGGTTAACCCTTTGCGCCCCCAATGGATACTGCCTTACTTATCTTCCTGCTGTTCTTGAATGCTTTCTTTGCGATGTCGGAAATGGCTTTGTCGGCCAGCCGCAAGGCAAGGTTGCAAGTATTGGTAGAAGCAGGGGAACCCGGGGCTCGTGCAGCCATGGACCTGCACGACAACCCGACCAAGTTTCTTTCGACGGTGCAGGTCGGTATCACTTCGATCGGGGTGTTGAACGGCATCGTCGGCGACGCTGCCTTTTCGGGACCTTTGGCGCATTGGCTGGGTGAAAAATTCGGCCTGCATGACCGGGCGGTTGAGATCGCGGCGACGGCCATGGTGGTGATGATCATCACCATCGTGACCATCATATTCGGCGAACTGGTGCCCAAGCGGATTGGCCAGATCTACCCGGAAACTGTCGCCCGACGAGTCGCTCCGGCGATGAATTTTTTGTCTGCGGCGGCTCGACCTTTGGTGAAATTTTTGAGCTTCAGTACCGAGACTATTTTGGGCCTGATGGGGCAGGGCGGGCGGGTCCAGCGCGGTGTGACCGAGGAAGAAATTGCCGCCAGTTTGGACGAAGGCCGTGAGGCCGGCGTGATCGAAGAGCATGAGCATCAGATGGTGCGCAATGTGTTCAGGCTGGATGAGCGCGAAATCGGCTCGATGATGATTCCTCGTGGCGAAATTGCTTGGCTCGATGTCACCGACACGCCGCAACAGGTGTTGGAAGTCTTGCGCGGCCATGGCTACAGCCGCTATCCGGTCTGCCGTGAAGGTTTGAACGAAGTGCTGGGCATCGTGTCGGCGCAGGTGCTCTTGCAGCGGGCATTGAGTGGTGCGCCCTTGTCCTTGTCCGAGGATTTGGAGGTGCCGGTATTCGTGCCCGAGACGCTTTCGGGCATGGAGTTGCTGGAGCAGTTCCGGGTCTCGGATGCGCCCTTGGTATTTGTCGTGGATGAGTACGGCGAGGTGCAGGGAGTGATCTCGGTGCGCGACGTGTTGGAAGCAATCGCGGGCGAGTTCAATGCGCCCGGTGATGGTGATGCCTGGGCGGTACAGCGCGAGGATGGGAGTTGGCTATTGGATGGCCTGATTCCGGTCCCTGAGTTGAAGGACCGCCTGGAGCTGAAAGAGCTACCCGAGGAGGATCGTGGGCGCTACAACACCCTGGCCGGCATGGTGATGCTGCTGCTGGGGCGTTTGCCGCGTACGGCCGATGTGGTGGAGTGGAATGCTTGGCGATTCGAGGTCGTGGACCTGGATGGCAAGCGTGTTGACAAAGTGTTGGTCAGTCGTCTGACCGTAGATGGAGAGAGTGAAAAATGAGTGCAAGCCCTATGTTGTATGGCAATTTGACGCCGTTGGACCGAGTTGCGCATAAGAATCTGCGCCTCAATACGGAACTGCCGACGCTGGACCGCGTGAAGGGCATGAACTCCTTGTTCCTGGCCGTGGTGGAGTTCGCTGAAGCCTGCAAGGAGTACCCCATCGTGTTCGTCCGCGTGGGCGAGCCGCCGGCCGAGGGGGCCAAGCCCGTGGTCGCACCTTTGGCCGTGTTGGGCCTGAAGCCGGCCAGCAACCTGTTCCTCAAGGAAGGCAAATGGACCGGCAATTACGTGCCCGCCTATCTGCGCCGTTACCCCTTCGCGATGGCTCGCCTGGAGCAAGACTCCGACACCATCGCCGTGTGTTTTGACAGCGAATGGGCCGGTTTCTCTGAGACCGAAGGCACCTCCTTGTTCGCCGCCGATGGCCAGCCGACCGAGTTCTTGCTGAATGCCAAGACCTTCCTGGAAAACTTCGAGCAAGAGTCCGAGCGTACGCGGGCCTTCTGCCAGATGCTGGTGGAGCTGGACCTGTTGCGCGATATGCGTTTCGAGGCGACCTTGGCCAGCGGCGAGAAAATCGATGTCGAAGGCTTCTTGGCCGTGGATGAGCAAAAGCTGGCCGAATTGGCCGATGCCAAGGTGGTTGAGTTGCATCGCAATGGCTTGCTGTCCTTGCTGGAGATGCACCGTGTCTCGATGGGCAATATGAATCGCTTGGCGAGCCAGGAAGCCAGCGCTGCAGTCTGATTGCCACTTGAATTGAGGCCCTTTTCGGGGCTTGGCATTTGAGTTCTGACGAGTCTTCGGGAGCGGGCTCGTCGTCGTTTCTGCATGCCTAGTTTGGGTCGCAGGAGGAGTGTTGCCTTGGCTTGCGCAAGAAAGGCGTTGTGGCAACTTCAAAAGCGGTTCTCGAGGCATCGCCGATTGGGTCGGGTCTATTCGGAAGAACCATGTTCGCGGCCTGTATCAAGGCGCGACAAATGCGCTTGTTTTATCCCTAGGTTCTACCTGGGAGTTTCCCTTGGGCATCGGTTTTCAATCGTAACGGTCTGTTTCGGCGTGAATTTGTCACAAGTATTTCGATAGACTCGCATCGTTGCAGTTTTCACCCCGAGGCGGGTGATTGACACGAGGATTGATGATGTATATGAATTCCGGCTCCTTTGGGCTACCTTCGCAGCTTGCTATCGGTCCGGCAATTCGCACCGCTGAGGCTTGGCATTACCCAGATGCTCATGGTTTGGTGGCAAGGCGCTACGCTGAGCGTGGCTACATCAGCAGTGATCTCAGCACCCATGCTGATGGGTCGGTGGTGGTTTGTTCGGCCTTTGAAGGTCCGGCTACGGTGGGTACGATTGCCGTCCGATACGATTCGGCGCAAGGGCTGAATGCCGATACGGTATTTGCTCCCGAGCTGTGTGAGCTGCGGTCTCGTGGTCAGCGCATGTGCGAGTTCAGCCGCTTGGCGCTGGATCAATATGTCAACGACAGCAAGTCCTTGCTTGGGCGTTTGTTTCACTTGGCCTATTTGCATGCCCATCGCTTGGGAGGGGCTGAGTTGGCGGTGATTGAGGTCAATCCTCGGCACGTAGCGTTCTACCGGCGTATGTTGGGTTTCAAGGTTTGCGCCGAAGCCAGACTCAATCTACGCGTCAACGCACCGGCGGTCTTGATGGCAATTGACTTGTCATACATGGCCGAACAGATCCGCGCCTTGGGCGGCAGCGCGTCCAGTACGGCAGTGACACGCTCGTTCTACCCACATTTCTATGGTGCGGGCGATGAGGCAGCCATATTGTCCAAGCTGCGCCAGTAGCACTGGGCCGCACGCAGGCCGAGATCAGGCTTGCGTCTGCTCGCGCCAGCCCAACTGACGCGATAACTCCGTGCCGGCTCGTTTCAGCGCCATAGCAATGTCGCCTTTCAGGCTCAAATCAAAGCTGCCGGTCGGGCCTATGGAGGCCAGGCTCAGCACCATGCGCCCTTGGTCATCGAAGACCGGTGCTGCAAGGGCGCTGACACCAAGCAGGACATCATCTTGTGCGCTGGCGATACCGTCCGCACGCGCTGTGGCCAGCAAGGCGGCTAGTTGTGCGTCAATTTTCGGCGCCGCCCCGGCCTGTTGCAGGGTTGCTTCCGTCGCCAGGGCGGCCAGCACGATTTCTCGGGGTAGGTGCGCGGCAAATAGTCGTCCCGATGCGGTGCCCCTGAGGCTCATCACAGTCCCGTGCCGCATGCTGATGTGAACGGGGCTGGGTGCCTCGGCCACGCGCACAATCGTTGGCCCCCGGCTACCCCAAACTGAAATCGCGACCGTGTGACCCAGTTGCGCGGCCAACTCTTCGATGCGCGGTGTCGCCAGTCGCACTGGATCGTATTGCTGCAGACTGATCAGGCCAAGTTGCAGCGCCAGCGGCCCCAAGCCATAGCGACCACTTGCTGCTTCTTGTTCGACCAAGCCCAGTTTGATAAAACTGACCAAATACGGGTGAGCCTTGGCGGGCGCCATGGCGGCTTCACGAGCCAAATCCTTGAGTGCCAAGGGGCGCCCCTGATGCACGAGGGCCAACAGCAATTGGCCGCCGACTTCGATGCTTTGAATGCCGCGCGGGCCTCCGCGCTCATTGATATCTGTCGATGGAATGGCTGTGCTCGTCATGGTTGGGCATTAGAACCGAATATTCATCGCTGGCGCAAAGCCGCCTTGTTGTGAAAATTCGCCATGGACAAATCAATTTGACTTTGGTTAAATGCTTGGCCTGACAAATCGGCGGCCAGGATCAGTGTCTCTTCCGCGTACATTCAGCATCCGAGCCCCTTTCGCCTCATTTTCAAGCCCCATATGACCCCAAGCAACAAGACCTTCGCTTCCCAGGCCGACTTGGAGGTCAAGCGAGTGAGCTTCGACAAGCTGTCCGAGCACGCCTATGCCTACACGGCCGAGGGTGATCCCAACACCGGCATCGTGATTGGCGACGATGCGGTGATGGTGATCGACACGCAGGCCACGCCGGTGATGGCGGCCGACGTGATCCGGCAGATTCGCGAAGTCAGCGACAAGCCGATCAAATATGTGCTCTTGAGCCACTATCACGCGGTGCGTGTGTTGGGGGCTTCGGCCTATATGGCCGAGGGCTGCGAGCAAATCATTGCCAGTCAAGACACCTATGACCTGATCGTCGAGCGGGGCGAGCAGGACAAGGCGAGCGAGATCGGCCGCTTCCCGCGCCTGTTCAGCAATGTGGAGTCGGTGCCGCCGGGTTTGACTTGGCCGACCCTGACCTTCAGCGGCAAGATGACGCTGTGGCTGGGTAAGTTGGAAGTGCAGATCTTGCAACTCGGACGAGGCCACACCAAGGGCGACACGGTGGTCTGGTTGCCACAAGACCGGGTTTTGTTCTCCGGCGACTTGGTCGAATTTGACGCCACCCCTTATGCCGGTGATGCCTATTTTCAAGACTGGCCGGCCACCTTGGACCGGCTGGCGGCGTTGAATCCCGCCAAGCTGGTGCCCGGCCGAGGCGCCGCCTTGCAAACGGCCGAACAAGTGGCGGCCGGCCTGCAAGGCACGCGGGCCTTTGTCAGCGAGTTGTACGCGAGCGTCAAGGCCGGTGCCGAGGCGGGCCAAGATTTGAATGCGGTCTACCGCGCCACCTATGCGCGCTTGGCTGAAAGCTATGGCCATTGGGTTATCTTTGCCCATTGCATGCCCTTTGATGTGACACGTGCTTTTGACGAGGCCAGCGGTCACGCCGATCCGAGCATCTGGACGGCCGAGCGTGATGTGGCCATGTGGAAGGCGCTGGAAGGCGTGTGAGTCACCGCCCGGTCGACTCGGACCTTGTCCACTTCGAATATTCCAACTTGAGTGTCTTATGACTGACTTGAACTACCTGGCCGGTTTCGGCAATCAACACCAGAGCGAGGCCGTCGCAGGCAGCCTGCCGATCGGACGCAACAGCCCGCAGAAAGTGACGCATGGCCTTTACGCCGAACTGCTGTCCGGCAGCGCCTTCACCGCGCCGCGCAATGAGAATCTGCGCAGCTGGCTGTATCGCCGCCAGCCCTCGGTGGTGGTCGGAGGTTTCCAGCCGCTGGCCCATGCCTTTTTGCGCAGCGGCGCGCGTGAGGGTCAGGTCTCGCCACCCGACCCCTTGCGCTGGGCCCCGATCGCCATGCCGGCCGAGCCTACCGACTTCATCGACGGCCTGCGCACGATGGCCGTCAACGGCGATCCGGATGCGCAGATGGGCATCGCCACGCATTTGTATGTGGCCAACCAGAGCATGGAGCGCCGCGCTTTTATCAATGCCGACGGCGAGATGCTGATCGTGCCGCAGCAAGGTGTGCTGACCATCACGACCGAGTTGGGTCTGCTGGAAGTGGCGCCCGGCGAGATCGCCTTGCTGCCGCGTGGCATGGCCTTCAAGATTGGCGTGGACGGCCCGGCGCGCGGCTATATCTGCGAGAACTACGGTGCCGCTTTCCGCCTGCCCGAGTTGGGCCCGATCGGCTCCAACGGCTTGGCCAATGCGCGGGATTTCTTGGCCCCGGTGGCCGCCTTCGAGGCCGCGCCGGGTGCTTACGAGATCGTCAAGAAGTACGGCGGCAGCCTGTGGCGCGCGCAGCAGCAGCACAGCCCCTTCAATGTGGTTGCCTGGCATGGCAACCTGACGCCGTACAAGTACGACACCAAGCACTTCATGACAATCGGTTCGATCTCCTTTGATCACCCCGATCCGAGCATCTTCACCGTCTTGACCTCGCCGTCGGACACCGCCGGCTGGGCCAATTGCGACTTCGTGATCTTCCCGCCGCGCTGGATGGTGGCCGAGGACAGCTTCCGTCCGCCCTGGTATCACCGCAATGTGATGAGCGAATACATGGGCCTGGTGCTGGGCCAGTACGACGCCAAGCCCGAGGGCTTCAAGCCCGGCGGCTCCAGCCTGCACAATGCCTATGTGCCGCATGGCCCCGACACCGAGGCCTTCAGCAAGGCCTCCAATGTTGAGTTGGCGCCGCACAAGCTCGACAACACCTTGGCCTTTATGTTCGAAACCCGCTGGCGCTTGTTGCCGACCGAATTCGCGCTGCAGGGCGGCGCACTTGAAGCCAATTACGCCGCCTGTTGGGACGGTTTGACTGACAACTTTGACCGATAACTTCCAGGAATAAATCCATGAGCCTGCTTGACCATACCCACAACCCGGACGCGCAGAGCTGGGTCGCCAGCGCCAATGCGCCCATCGCTCCGGATTGCGACTTCCCCTTGCAGAACCTGCCCTATGGCCTGTTCCGCCGCGCAGGCTCGAACGAGAACGCCCGCGTCGGCATCGCCATCGGCGACCAGATCCTTGACCTGCGCCTAGCCGCAGCGGCAGGGCGCTGGAGCTCGGCCGTGCAGGTCTTGTTGCAACCCTTGGCCGACGGCGATCTGAACAGCTTCATGGCCCAATCCGCCGCCAAACGCCGGCAATTGCGCCATGCCTTGTTCGATGCGCTGCTGGAAGGCTCCAAGCAGCAGGCCGCACTGACCGCCTGCCTGCTGCCGCAAGCCCAGGCGCAGATGGCCGTGCCCTGCCGCATCGGCGATTACACCGACTTCTACACCGGCATTCACCATGCCACCACGGTCGGCAAGTTGTTCCGTCCGGATAACCCATTACTGCCCAACTACAAATGGGTGCCGATTGGCTATCACGGCCGCAGCAGCTCGATTGGGGTCAGTGGCAGCACGGTGCGCCGCCCCTTGGGTCAGCTGATGCCGCCGGGCGCCGAAGCGCCGGTGCGCGCGGCCTGCAAGCGGCTCGACCATGAGTTGGAGCTGGGCCTGTTTGTGGCCGGCGGCAATGAACTCGGTGAGCCCATCCCTATGGCTGAGGCGGACGAGCATATGTTCGGCGTCACGCTGCTGAACGACTGGTCGGCGCGCGATATGCAGGGTTGGGAATACCAGCCGCTGGGCCCCTTCCTGGCCAAGAACTTCGCCACCACGATCTCGCCCTGGATCGTCTCGATGGACGCGCTGGAGCCGTTCCGGATTGCCTTTGCGCATCCGGCCAGCGACCCGCAGCCGCTGCCTTATCTCGATTCGGACAAAAACCGCAGCGAGGGCGGCTACGAGATCGAGCTGGAGGTCTGGCTGCAGACCGAGGCGATGCGCACCGCCGGCGAGCCCGCCACGCGCCTGATGCGCAGCAACTTCAAGCATGCGTATTGGACCCTGGCGCAGATGCTGACCCATCACGCCAGCAATGGTTGCAATCTGCAGCCGGGTGATTTGTTGGGCACCGGCACCCAGTCCGGCCCCGAAGCCAGCGAGGGCGGGTCGATGTTGGAGCTGTCAAACGGCGGCAAGCAAAGCCTCACTTTGCCTAACGGCGAGACGCGTGCATTCTTGGCCGACGGCGACTGCGTCAGCCTGCGCGCCTTTGCAGTTAGGGAAGGCGCACGCCGGATCGGTTTTGGCGAATGTTCGGCCACCGTGGTGCCCGCGCCGTCGCTCTGATCGGCGTCTGAAAACGGGTGGATTCTGATCGGGAGATCAGGGTCTACCCGAGCTGGCGGCGGCCCCAATCTTGCGTGGCCGGCTTGCTTTGTAACTTGCGTGCAATGAAGTCCAACAAAACGCAACGGCGCGCTCCAAAGCCCGCTTGAGCCGCTAAATTGCGGCCTCGAACAGATTTATCCAAATCCCTTCGTCTACAAATTCAAACGGAGTCAAACATGTCCCAGCCAGTTTTCAAGCAGAAACTTCTGCCCAGCCTTATCAGCCTGATGTTGGGCGCTACGGCGTTCCACAACGCCAGCGCCGCCGATGAAGCCCCTCAGGCGGCAGCCGCGTCGACGGCCGCCGCCAGCAAGAATGCCGAGCTGGAAACGGTTGAGATTCGCGGGATTCGCGCGACGCTGAACAAGAACATCGTGGAAAAGCGGGAGTCCTCCGCCATCATCGATTCGATCTCGGCCGAAGATGTGGGTAAGTTCCCGGACAAGAACGTTGCAGACTCGCTGCAGCGAGTGCCTGGCATTTCGGTGGATAGAACTTGGGGTGAGGGTCGCGATATTTTTGTACGCGGCACCGACAAGAACCTGAACATGACCCAGTTGAATGGTCAGTCTGTCTCTTCGGCTTACTGGTGGAAGAATGACAAGCAAAGCCGTGGCTTCAACTACGACGTCCTGCCGTCGGAAGTGATCGGTAGCCTGGATGTCTACAAGAGCCCGATGGCCGACCTCGATGAAGGCAGCATCGGCGGCTTGGTGAACGTCAAAACCCGCAAGCCCTTGAGCTTCAAGGATCAGTTCACTGCGCAAGGTTCCGTTGAGGCAACCTATAGCAAGCTGCCCGGTAAGACCGATCCGCAATTTGCCGGTTTGTTGAACTGGAAGAATGAAGGCAAAACCTTCGGCGTTCTGTTGGCGCTGAGCGAGCAAAAGCGCACCTTGCGCCGCGACGGCTTGGAGAATTTCCTGTGCAGCTGCAGCTATGTTGACGTCGTGGACCAAAAGGGTGCGGTCACCAAGGCGCCTTACGCGCCTTGGGGTGGCGGGTCTGCGATCTTCCGCCAAGATCGTGAGCGCACGACCGCTACTGCGACCTTGGAATTCAAGCCGGTCCGCGAGGCCGACATTGTTCTGAATTATCTGAATTCAGACATGAAGATGAATAACAGCAACCAGAACTATCTGTTCCTGGGGACAGGCGCCGATGACTTGGCCGGCACAGGAAAAATCAACGTGACCGACCCCAAGTTCATTTCGACTTCGGACGGTAAGCAGTCTTTGGTGGGCGGCACCCTTCAAAATGGAACTGCGGCCTTTGAGCCCATCTATCGCGAGTCCTTTATTCGCTCTAGCGTGTTGGATCTAGATGGTACTTATTCTGGCAATGGCTGGCAGCTTCATGGCCAAGTTGGCAGCACCAAGGCAGAGGGCGGCAGCGACCACGACCGCAACCTGCCTTTCCTCAATGCCGCCGGGCAGGGTCAGGCCGTCCTCAGTCTCGCTAAAGACCAATTTGAGTGGAAGTACCTCGGTTTGAATCCACTTGATCCAAAGGCGATGACGCTGGCTTTGGCAAGCCCAATGAGCGGCTCTTCGCCGCGTGACTGGGTTCGCAAAATGGAGAGCAAGGAGAACTATGCTCAGGCCGATTTGACCTATGACCTGAATGGCTCTTTCATCAACGACATCAAGGTCGGCATCAAGTTCCGTGATGCGGAAGTGAAAAACAATCGCACCATCGGGACTTTCGATACGACCAAGGCCACTTGGGTGCCGATCAGCTTGGCCGACATTTCTTCTGGCCCGTCGCCCATGTTGAGTCAGGCTGCGGCGACGGCTGGCTCTTTGACCCAATACGCTTGGGTTGATGACAGCAAGGTACAAAAAGTCTTTGATATGTATGCCAAGGGCTTTGTCTATAAACAATACACACCGGAGTACTACAAAATCTCCGAAAAGATCACGGCCGCCTATGCCAAAGCCGACTATGTGATCGACAAGTTTCGCGGTGATTTTGGTGTTCGCTTTGTCCGTACACAACAAACCTCGGAAGCCTATCAAGGCGTGGCGGGTACGCCCGGCTATGCAATTGGCAGCGTCGCTCACAACTACAACAATGTGCTGCCCAATTTCAACGGTGTCTATCAGCTGCGCAAGGATCTTTATTTGCGCGGTGCCGTCTCGCGTGCAATGGCGCGCCAAAACTACAGCGATTTGAGCGCCACCACCGAAATCAACGGAACCGGCAATGGCGCGACGGCAGGCAATCCATTGTTGAAACCGATCTTGGCAAATCAGGCTGAGTTTGGCGCTGAATGGTATTTCGCAGATGCTTCGCTGTTGTCGGCGACGGTGTTCACCAAGCAACTGGATACCTTTGTCTACACCACGACGAAGCAGGAGGGCAATCTGCAAGTCAAACGTCCGCATAACGCGGATAACGGCGCGAAGATCAATGGCCTTGAACTGCAATGGCAACAGCCTTTTGGTCGCACGGGCTTCGGTTCGGTGGTCAATTACACCTACACCGATGCCACAGCCGGTTCGGTGGATGGCAAGCCGGCTCTGAAGGTTTCAGGCAACTCCAAGAATCAGTTGAATGCCAGCGCCTTCTATGAGCAAAACGGCATCAGCTTGCGTATCTCCTACAACTACCGTGACAAGTCCTACGGCGAACTGACGGATGGCGGCCAGGCAGTGACGAGCGCCTATGGTCAGTGGGATGCCTCAGCCGGTTGGGATATCACACCGAAGATCAGCCTGTACGCGTCGGCTGTGAATCTGACCAATGAGGTGGTCAAACGCAATACGACCGATGGTTTGCCATTGGATATTTATGAGAACGGCTCGCGCTATACGGTCGGCCTGCGTGCCAAGTTCTAAGCGGTGTCGATTCAATAGGACCTGAGGTTCTTCAGGTCTTTTGATGAAAGAGAAAAGCCTCCCCCCGGAGGCTTTTTTGACACCGGCTTATGCCTAATTTTCAAGTATCGATGAAGGCAAAGTAAATTGGACTCCGTCATGAATCAAAAAAATCAAACGGCGGGGCCATCGACATCCAAGGATGTGGTGGTCGCCATGCTGTTCATCAGCCTCTTGTTCTTTATCCTGGGTTTCGCCACTTGGTTGAATGGCTCGCTGATCCCGTTCCTGAAGATCGTTTGCGATCTGAATAATTTCCAGGCGCTCTGGGTCACCTTCGCTTTCTACATCGCCTACACGGTGATGGCCCTGCCTTCGGCCGCGGTCTTGAGCCGGATCGGCTACAAGAATGGCATGACGGCGGGCTTGGGCGTTATGGCCGTCGGTGCGCTGCTGTTTATTCCGGCCGCCAGGTCGAGCTATTACGGTTTGTTCTTGCTGGCGCTGTTTACCTTGGCGACCGGCATGACCTTGATGCAGACCGCCATCAATCCCTATATTGTTTGCATCGGTTCGCGTGAGAGTGCGGCCATGCGCATCAGCATCATGGGTTTGTTCAACAAGGGTGCCGGCATCATCGTGCCGCTGGTGTTTTCGGCGGTGATTCTGTCCGGCATGGACAAGTATTCCGACGCGGCTCTCGCTGCATTGGATCAGGCCGGCAGGACCGCGCTGCGCGGTGAGTTGTCGGAGCGTTTGGTCTTCCCTTATGCCGTGATGGCGGCCGGTTTGCTGATCTTCATGGTCATCATCCATTTCTCCTCCTTGCCGGAATTGAAGGTGGAAAAAGAAGATCAGAGCCAAGCGGTCACCAAATACGGCGTGTTGCAGTTTCCTCAACTGGTGTTGGGCGCCTTGGCTTTATTCGCCTATGTCGGCGTTGAGGTGATTGCCGGCGACACGATTGGTCTGTATGGCCATCAGTTGGGCGTGCAGAACTTTGCGGTCCTAACCTCCTACACGATGGGATTCATGGTGCTGGGCTATTTGCTGGGCGTGGTGGCCATCCCGAAGCTCATGTCGCAAATGGCGGCTCTGCTCTTGTCGGCCGTTAGCGGGATTGCTTTCACCGTCGGCGTGGCGCTGAGTTCGGCGACCGATACCGGTCTTGCGCAAGCCTTGGTGGGTTGGGCCGGTGTGCCTGTGGTGCCGAATACCGTGATGTTCCTGGCCTTGCTGGGCTTTGCCAATGCGCTGGTCTGGCCGTCGATTTGGCCGCTGGCGCTGGAAGGTTTGGGCAAGTACACGGCCAGCGGCTCGGCGATTCTCATCATGGGCATTGCCGGCGGCGCCTTGCTGCCCATGCTGTATGGCCGCTTTGCCGACGCGGGCAGCTCCCAAGCCGCCTATTGGATGATGCTGCCTTGTTATGGGTTGATTCTGTTTTATGCCTTGTACGGGCACAAGATGCGCAGTTGGAAGTAAGTGTTGAAAAAGGCGGCTCCGGCCGCCTTTTTCTTTACTTCATGGACCGCAAATAGTCGCGGTGGCCGAAAAACCGCTTGGCGGTGCTTTCAAGCTTGCTGCGAGCCTGCGCGCCGGTCAGTATTTCTTGCTGTTGCTTGAACGCTTGCAAGTTCGCCGGGAAGCGTCCCATGCCGGCCAATAGGCAGTACCAGGACGGCCGGATATACATCAGCGCATCGCCATGGCTCGTCAGCTCGGCCTCGAAGTCACCGCCCTGATCCCAAACCTCAAGAATGCTGGCCAGCCGGTCCGAGATCTGCTGATTTTCGCGGTTAGCTCGCCAGTAATCGCTGTCGCTGCGGGTGTTGAGCCGGTAGTGAGCCGCCACGTAATCGAGCACCCCCTCGAACATCTTGTTGATGTGCCGATTGAACTGCGCTTGATGGCGGCGGCTGAATTCGCCCTGTTCCATCAAGTCGATGAAGACCTCCACCGAGAATTGAATCAGCATCAGGGCGGTGGCTTCCAGCGGCTCGATGAAGCCCTGCGACAAGCCAACGCCCAAGCAGTTATTGCGCCAATGCTGCTCAACCCGGCCGACCCGCATCTTCAAATGGCGTGCTTCGCTATTGGCGACGGCCGCGCCCAAATGCTGCCGCAGTTCGATCTCGGCCTGCTCGGGGCTGACGAAGTCTGAAGCATAGACATAGCCATTGCCATAGCGACTGCTGAGCGGGATTTGCCAAACCCAACCATGGCGCAGCGCGGTGGACGTGGTCTCGGACGGGATGTCCTGCGACTCATCCAGGGCGCTTGGAATCGCGATCGCACGGTCGTTGAAGAGCTTGTCCTTGTAGGAGATAAAGGGCTCTCCCAAGGCTTCGTTGATCAACAGTCCCCTGAAGCCGCTGCAATCGATGAACAGGTCGCCGCCGACGAGCGCGCCGCTGTCCATCTGCAATTGGGCAATGTCGCCGTTTTCGCACAAGTCGACGCGCGCCACCGTATCGATCTGGTGTCTAACACCGAGTTTGAATGCATGCTGTTTCAGGAAAGCGCCGAGCAAACCGGAGTCAAAGTGATAGGCGTAGTCGGTCTGCGGGCTTGGGCTGCCGTCTTCACGAGGCAGATAGAAAGGCGCTTTGCGTTGACGCGCCAACTCGGCCGCAATAAAGAAATCCTGCGGATTGGCATCCGCCGCGCTGCCGCGCCTGCGCAGGCAGGCATTGGTGAAAAACTCGCCCCCCACCGGCAAGTCTTCCTGGTTGAAGAAGGGGTGCACATATTGCTCGTAGCCAGGCTGTGTGGACCAGTCCGGGAAGCGGATGCCGCATTTGAAGGTGGCGTTGCAGGCCGGCATCCATTCGCGCTCCTCGATGCCGAGGCGCTTGAAAAACTGCCGCAGATATGGCGTGGAGCCTTCGCCGACTCCGATGATGCCGATCTCGCTGGATTCGATCAGCGTGATTTGCGTGCCATGCCGGCCCCATTGCTGGGCCAAAAGGTTGGCCGCCATCCAGCCGGCGGTACCGCCGCCGACGATCACGATTGTTTGGGGAGCTTGTTGCATTACTGAGTCGTCAATGGGCTGGCGGCTTGACTTGGATAGCGAGGCAGCGCTACCCGCACCTCGAAGCCGCCTTGTGGATGATTGCTGAAGCGCAGCGCGCCGCCATGGTCGGCGACGATGTCGCGCACGATGGACAGACCGAGGCCCAAGCCTTCCTCGCGCATCTTGGCGCCATGGGCAAGGCGGGTATAGGGTTGGCCGAGCTTGGCCAAAGCGCTGTCCGGCACGCCGGGCCCAAAGTCGCGCACGGTCAGCAAAACCAGCCCTTCCTCGGGGCTGCCGATCTTGCCCTCGCTCATCAGCAGTTCTGCCCTGTGTTGATCGGCATTGGCGCCATAGAACATCGCGTTATCGATCAGATTGCCGAGCGCGCGTTTGAGCGCCAAGGGCTTGCCGAAGACGGTCAGGGGCTGTTCGACCAGGTCGATCTGCTGACCCGCCATGCGAGCGTCGCGGACCATTTTCTGCAAGACCAGGTCGATCCGTACCGGCACCCGGTTTTCGTGGATATCGGTGTCCTTGACGATCTGCAGCGCGGTCTTGACCATCATGTCAAGCTCGTCCAGGTCTTCGTGGAATTCATCCTGCACGGCGAGGTCGTCAAGTAACTCGCTACGCAAGCGCAGCCTGGTGATGGGAGTGCGCAGATCGTGTGAGATCGAGGCAAACAGGCGCTCGCGGTCACTCAAATAGCGGCGGATGCGCTCTTGCATCTCGTTGAAGGCTTCGATGGCCCGCCGGACCTCGGCCGTGCCGGTCACCGTCAAGGGCTTGGGGTTGGCGCGCCGACCGACCTTGGCTGCGGCCCGGCTGAGGCCTCGCAATGGGCTGGTCAAGGCACGCGCCGTGATCAAGGTCATCAGCAAGGCCAGCCCCAGGGTCAGCAACTGCGGCGCCATGCGCTGCCAGGTGAAGAACTCCAACTGCTCCAAGAAGTAGGGGTCGGGCATGGCGCTGCTCAGGTACATCCACTGGCCGGGCTCGGTCTCCGCCTGAATCACCAGGAAAGGGGCGGGGCGGTCAAGGTCCAGCAGCGAGGGGTCGACCCAGCTGTCTGGCAGATCGGCCAGCAAGGCTCCGCTTGGCGCCACCTTGAGCCCGACCGGCGAGGCCAGGGTGACGCGCAGTTTTGCGCCCGGCGGCAGCTGGCCGAGCAACTCCTGCCGCACCCGGCTCTCCAGCAAACGAGCCAGCGCCTGATCGGGCAAGGGCTGCACCGCCACTTCGGCGTTGTTGAAGAAAACCAGAAACCGCGTGCCGCCCATGGTGCGCAGTTGCTCGATCAGCAGCGGCCGGTAGGTCGCGGGTAACTCGCGCAGCGCCCGCAGCGCACCGAGCGCGCCGCTGGCCACAAAATGTGCGGCCAGTTCGGTCTGACGGGTGGTGCGTTGCTCCAGTTGCTTGTACCAGAGCAGATTGATCAGCAACTGCACCAGCACCAAGCCGCCCAGCATGGCCAACACGAAGCGGCCCTGCAGGCTGTCGAACAAGAAGGCGATAAAGCGCTGTGCCCAGCCGCGCCCGCCTATCGTGCCCGAAGTCATGCCACGGCCCAAACTCACGGCGCATTGCCCGCCGTGACCGTGGTGGAAAAAACATAACCCGAGCCGCGCACGGTCTTGATCAGCGCCGGCTGTTTGCCGTCATCATGCAGGCGCTGGCGCAGGCGGCTGACCTGCACATCGAGCGAACGGTCGAGCGGGCCGAGGTCGCGCCCGCGCGTGACTTCGGCCAGGCGGCTGCGGTCCAGCACCTCGCCGGGGTGCTCGACAAGAAGTTTGAGCAGTTGGAAGTCCATGCCCGACAAGGCCGAGGTCTCCCCGGTCGGGTCGATCAGGCTGCGCTCGAGAATATCCAGACAAAAACCGTTGAAGCGGAAGTAGCGCGCGGTCTGGCCCCGGTCCTGGCCGGAGCGGCGGTGGATGGCCTTGATGCGGGCCAGCAACTCGCGCGGGTTGAAGGGCTTGCCGATATAGTCATCGGCGCCCAACTCAAGACCTACGATGCGGTCGGTTTCGTCCGCGCTGGCGGTCAGCATGATGACCGGCACATCGGATCTCTTGCGCACCGCCTGGCACAGCGCGAAGCCCTCGGTGTCGGGCAGCATGACGTCCAGAATACACAGACTGATCTCGTCCTTGAAGCGCTCGAACTCGGCCAGGAAGCTGGCGCCGTCATGGGCCAGGCGGACTTCGTATTGGTTCTTCTCCAGATAGGTCTTCAGCAGGGTGCGGATTTTCTGGTCATCATCGACGATCAAGATGGTTCGGGTCATGGTGTCGGCTTCAAGGATTTAGGGCCAAGCGCGCGCAGCAGACCCTGCAATTTGCGCTGCGCAGCGGCGGGAGTTTGTTTGGGGTCCAGCGCAAAGCGGTGAACGGTTTCGATGAAAGCGTTTTTGCCGACCTCATCAAAGGCCATGCGGTGCACCAGGCTGGGCACGCGCGCCGTTGCCGGGTTGGCGAATAGTTGATAGGACTGTTGGGCGCATAAATCCAGCTCGTCCACCGGTACGTCGCGACGCACCGGCACCGAGCCCTTGATGCGGTTGTAGCCGAGCTGCAAGGTCGCGCTGCCCAGCAGCTCGGCCATTTTTTCCTGTTCGGCCTGGGCGGCGTAATTGCCGGCCAGCATGGCCAGGGTGTCGATACTGAACTGATGCACGCCGGTGGTGCCGGGTACCGCCTGGCAGGCAAAGTCGCGCCCGCCCTCCAGCCCCAGCGTGCCCAGCTCGCCGCGCGCCCAGTCGCCCATGATCAGCATGGCGGAGCGGCCGGCGGCAAAGTCGGCCACCAGCGCCGTCCAGGGCCGCTCGACGGGGCCTGCCGCCAGATTGCGCCAATCCCGCAGGCGCTGAAAAGCACGCTCCACCGAGGCGTCATTGAAGGCTTGCGGGTCGCGTTGCTCGACCATCCTGCGGTACAGCGCCGGCCCGGCCTCAGCGAGCAACAGGGTCTCGAACACGGTCGCCACCTGCCAGGGCTCATCGCTGAAGGCGACCGGCGTAACGCCAGCGGCCCGCAGCACCAGCGCAGCGCTTTGCAAGCCCGCCCAAGTCGTCGGCAGTTCGATCTTGAGGCGGCGAAACACGGCCTTGTTCAGATACAGATTGTTGATGCGGTGGATGCCCAGCGGGGCGGCCACCACATGCTCGCGCACATTCAATTGCGCGATCACCTGCGGGAACATGGTGCGCGCCCATTGCCGACGCTTGGCGACGCCGTCCAGCTCCAGCAGCAGGCCCATCTCGGCCCATTCGATGGTGGCTTGACCGTTCAGTTGCGCGACCTTGGGCGCCATGCCTCGCAGCGTGCGCTCGTTCAGCACCTTGATCGCCGGCCCGCCGCCACCGCCCGCCACCGCGCCATCCACCCAGCGCAGCCCTAGCTCGGCCATGCGGGCCGCCACATGGTCGGCCGCTGCTCGTTCGCTGGTGGAGGTCCACCAGTGCAAGACGTTGAGCTCGGTAGCACTGTCGGAGATGGCGGTGGGCATGGGCGCAGAGGGCTGCGGCGCCGCGCCTCCAGGTGCCGCGGCCATCAGGCCAATCGGAGCCAAGGCGAGGAAATTGAACATGCGAGCCATCTTGCCCTGCGACCGTGAGGGCTTGGCCAAAGAAACGTTGGACTTCGGTGATGTTGTGTAAGTCAAGGGAGGAGGGCTGATGCGCTGTTGTGACAATTGTCGGGGGCGGCCGTGAGACTTGGCGATTGGGGGTTTTGCTGGGACGGAGGCTTGTTTGGCGGGCCTCCCCCATGAGGGCGGCCTTAGCGCGCGATGTTAAATAACGTAACACGACGCCTGCGCGCCACAGTTCCACGCTCGCGGTTGGCCATGAGCTGGCGCCGATGCAGCAATGCGCGGCCAGCCCGGCTCGCAAGGTATCTCGTGGTATCTGACTGAATGAGGTGTTAGTGGGAGGCTGACAACGACCGTGTTTTCTTCGTTTTTGACATGCAGCGCTGGCGCAGATTGCGTTACAGGGCCGATAAATTTATCGTGCAGGCAATTCAACTGCCGCGCAGCGCGCGTCGCCAGGCTACTCATGCTCATCCAACATCGATTGCTCGCTGGTCTGCTTTATGTGGGCGCGCTGGTTTCTCCGGCGAGCTCGCTGGCCGCAGGCCTGACGATCGAGAGCTGGCGGGTTGACGACAAGGTGCTGTGGGAGGAGGTGCTGATTCCGGCCTTTCAGCGCAAGCATCCTGGCCTGGCGGTCAAGTTCGCGCCGACGGCCCCGACCGAATACGACGCCGGTCTGCAGCAACGTCTGAGCGCGGGCACGGCCGGTGACCTGATCACTTGCCGCCCTTTTGATGCCTCCTTGAATCTGTACAAAAAAGGTTTGCTGGAGCGTTTGGATGGACAAGGCCGCGCCCAACTCGATGACTTTCCGGCCTCGGCCAAGCTGGCCTGGCAGACCGATGATGGCCGCGAAACCTATTGCATGCCGATCGCCTCGGTGATCCATGGCTTCTTCTACAGCAAGAAGATATTTGCCGAGCTCAACCTGCAACCGCCCAGCACCGAGGCTGAATTCTTCAGGCTGCTGGAGGTCGTCAAAAGTCAAGGCAAGTACACGCCCCTGGCCCTGGGTTTGGCCGATCAATGGGAGACCCACCAGGTGATCTTCAATGGCATGGGCCCCGCCTATTGGCAGGGCGAGGCCGGTCGCAAGGCCTTGATCTCTGGAAAAAAGAAACTGACCGACGCCGAATTCGAGACCGTCTGGACATTGATGGCCAGGTTGCGAACCTATCTGAGCAAGAGCGCGTCGACGCAGACCAATGCCGACTCTCAAAGTCTGTTCGGCCTCGGTCGTGCAGCGGTGTACCCGGCCGGCTCTTGGGACATTGGCCCGATCCGTGCGCAGAGCCTGGACTTTGGCGCCTTCCCACCGCCGGTGCCCAAGGCGGGGGGTGTCTGCCACATCTCCGATCACTCGGACATCGGTATCGGCATCAATCCGAGGTCCAAAAACAAGGAGGATGCCTACAAACTGTTGACTTGGATGGCGTCGCAGGAGTTCGCCGATCTGTACACCAACAAGGTGACGGGCTTTTTCAGTTTGTCCAATCACCTGGTGCCGGTGCTCGACCCGGTCGCCAAACAGATGATGGATTGGCGCAAGTCCTGTGCATCGACGATTCGCCTAAATGCCCAGATTCTTAACCGTGGCCGGCCGACATTGGAGGCCGATTTTTGGGCCGTGCACAGCCAGGTGCTGGCCGGCAAGCTGAGCCCGGCGGAGGCTGCGGCCAAGATGCAGGCCAGCCTCAATCATTCAGCTAAATAGGAGGGTTAGACTTTTTAAAAATAGGGCGCCTCAAGGGCCCGGCCGATGCGGACCTTACTGCTCAGTTGACCGCATCAACTTCGACCTTCACAAGGTGCCTGTGAAACGGCTCAAACACCAATGCGGGCCGGTTCACAGGTTTTTTTTGCCTTTATTGGGCTTAGCCGATCAGCGTGTCATCCAGGCAATCATTGTCGAGCGCGGCGATTTCGGCGTACTGCACCGCATTGAGTTGATGGCGATAAGCCAGGTAGGCGTGGCGTGCATTGGCTTCGTCGTCACCGTCGTCATCGGCCGCTGCGGCGGCAATATGGTGTTCGGCCGCGAGCGAAAAGTGGTGGGCCGCCATCCGGTGGTGGTCGCCGATCGAGTCCAGCTCGTCGTCATGGAATTCATCCTGCAGCTCGGCGGCGTTGTTTACCGACCTGTCCAGCGTTTGCTCTTGGCTCATGGCTTGATATTCCGTTCAGATAAGGTGTTACGGCGACATGCCGCAAAACCAAGCATGGCCGACATATGTGAAGGCTTGGTGACTAAGCCGCCAAAACAGCGGTATTCCGTGTGTGCGGGTTTACCCCCGAAAGAGGGGTTGTGGCCGAAGTTGGCTTGACCTAAGCTTCGGCCCCGGCAATCAGCTAACCGTAGAGTTCTGCGCATTGAGGGCGGCGCACAGTCTTTGCATGTGTGGCTGCGCGGCCCTTTGAACTTTCCCGAAAACCGATAGATCCAAGCCGATCTCTGAAGCATTACCTTATGAAAAAAATTAGCATCGCCTGTCTAGCCTTGAGCAGCTTGCTCATCTCCTTGACCGGGCCGGCACAGGCGCAAGGCCCCGGCTTGACCCGCCAACAGGTGATTACCGAGACCGAGTTGTTTCTGGCAGTTCACGACTGGGATCCGTTGAACAGCGTCTGGACCGAAAAGCCTGGCTTCGACTTGCCCAAAGTGCTTGCTCTCCGCGAGGCGGCGAGCGCATTGCGCGAGCAGTTCTTGGCCTTGAATACATGGAATGACAGTCTCGGGACTTGGGCCCCTGTTCAGGGCGCGCCCCGGCTTGTCAACCAAATCATCAGCGCTCAAATGCAAATGGAAACCGACCGCTTTATGTTGACCCATCGCTTTGAGGAAGGCAGCAGCAAATGGGTCAGCAGATCTCGTCCTGCGGCTTGATCTGGCCGACTGGCCGATTGGCTGTAGCTTAATCCGAGCGGTCGTTTCGGGGCCTGCCGATGGACCCAAGCCCTCCAAATGCAGCGCCTTCAGCGAGGCGGCGCCTGCAGCCAATGCAGGCTGAACCAGTTTTGTGCGTCGGTCCAGACCGGGCCGGGCCGATAGCCGGCCCGCTCGGCCAGCGCCTGAAAGCCGGCGACGCTGTATTTGTAAGAGTTCTCGGTGTGCAGGGTTTCGCCGGCATCAAATTCATAATCGATGCCCTGTAGACTGAAGATCTGCCGGCGCATGCTCAGCAAGTGCATTTCTATGCGTCGCAATGGCGCGTTATAGAAGGCGCTGTGGCTAAAGCCATCGGCCGCAAATTGCGCGCCGAATTCGCGCCGGGCGCGTTCCAGCAGGTTGAGATTGAAGCGCGCCGTCACGCCTTGGCTGTCGTTGTAGGCGGCGTGCAGCAGCGCCGGATCCTTGATCAGATCGACCCCGATCAGCAAGCCGCCACCGCGCAATTGCTCGGCCGTCATGGCGAGAAACTTGAGGGCTTGTGGCGGCGTGAAGTTACCTACGCTGGAGCCTGGGAAAAAGCCGACGCGCTGGCCCGCTCCGGGCTCGGGAGCGGCGGGCAGAGCGACAGCGTGAGTGAAGTCTCCCACCACCGGCAGTATCTTCAAGGCTGGGTGTTCGGCTTGCAGCGCGGCGCAGGCCTGCAAGAGATGCGGGCCCGAGATGTCGATGGGCACAAAGCTTTGTGGTCGCTCCACATGCGCCAGCAGCAGGCGGACCTTGCCGAGGGCGCCGGCGCCATATTCGATCAGCTGCGCGTCGGCACCGATCAGCTCGGCCATCTCGGCGCCATGCTGGCGCAGCAAGGCGAACTCGGTGCGGGTCGGGTAATACTCTGGCAGCTCGCAGATTTGCTCAAACAGAGCCGAACCCAGTTCGTCATAGAAGTACTTGGGCGAGATGCTGCGTGTTGGCTGGGCCAAGGCGCGATGCAAGTCGGCCGCAAAGCCTTGCTCGGTAAGGGGTTTCATCAGCGTGGGCGGGGTCATGCCTTGCCTTTGCTGACGAGGAGATCACTAGCCAAGCGCAGGCCGCTGCGCAGCGGCCCTTGCAGAAATCGGGCTTTCTTGCTGCGGCTGTTGTAGTCAATCTGGTCGTTGGGGTCAGGTCTCACGCGTCGGTCTCCGGGAGGCGGGGCGAGCATACGGTAGCCCAAATTCAAAAAAACCGCATGAAGTTCCGGCCCCTATGCCTTGTTCATCGCGTTCAGAGACGCTGCTGCGCACAAGCCGGTGGAGATGCCGATAGCGTCGGCCAGCAGATCGAGCCATTCACCGTCGCGGCCAGGTATTTGAAGCTGCAGCAATTCGATCGCGCCGCCATAGGCCAGCAAGGCCAGCGGCAAAGCCAGCCAGCGCGCGCGCCGATGGTTCAGACTCCAGTGGCCGCAAAAGGCCAGGCTGGCGAAGGCCATGGCGTGGTTGAGCTTGTCCCAGCCGCTGCTCAGACCTTTTGGCGGCGTAGGCGCCAATGCCAGATAGCTGATCACGACCAGCAGCAGAAAGAAAGTGGCCCGCCAAAAGCTGCGCCCGCGCTGGCTTGTGAATAGGGCGTGAATGAATGGCTTGAGCATGAATGAGTGGCTTGAAGCGCGGCTTACATGCCCGCGTAATTCGGCCCGCCGCCGCCTTCGGGCGTGATCCAGACAATGTTCTGCGTCGGGTCCTTGATGTCGCAGGTTTTGCAATGCACGCAGTTCTGCGCATTGATCTGCAGCTTGTCGGCGCCGGCGTCGGTCTTGATGAACTCATACACACCGGCCGGGCAGTAGCGGCTCTCAGGGCCGGCAAACTTGGCCAGGTTGATGGCCACCGGCACCGAAGCATCTTTCAGCGTCAAATGCGCCGGCTGATTCTCTTCGTGATTGGTGTTGGACACGAACACCGAGGACAGCCGGTCAAAAGTCAGCTTGCCGTCCGGCTTCGGATAGTCGATCTTGGCGCATTCGGCCGCCGGCTTCAGATAGAGATGATCGGGCACGCTGCGGTGGATGGTCCAGGGCGGGCTCTTGATGCCGAGCTTGGGCAGCAGCCATTGCTCGATGCCGGTCATCAAGGTGCCGACGGTATTGCCCTTCTTGAACCATTGCTTGAAGTTGCGCGCCTGGTTCAACTCGGCATGCAGCCAGCTTTGCTCGAAGGCCGCCGGGTAGGCGGATAACTCGTCATGTTGACGGTTGGCCGCCACGGCCTCGAAAGCAGCCTCGGCCGCCAGCATGCCGGTCTTGATCGCCGCATGGCTGCCCTTGATGCGCGAGGCGTTCAGGTAGCCGGCGTCGCAGCCGACCAAGGCGCCGCCCGGGAATACCGTCTTGGGCAGCGACAGCAGGCCGCCGGCGGTGATCGCGCGGGCGCCGTAGCTGATGCGCTTGCCGCCCTCCAGATGGGCGCGGATGCTGGGGTGAGTCTTCCAGCGCTGCATTTCCTCAAACGGCGAAAGCCAGGGGTTTTTGTAGTCGAGGCCGACCACATAGCCGAGCGTGACCTGGTTGCCTTCCAGGTGGTAGAGGAAGCCGCCGCCATAGGTGTCGCCGTCCATCGGCCAGCCGGCGGTGTGCACGACCAAGCCGGGCTTGGCCTGCGCGGCCGGCACTTCCCACAGCTCCTTGATGCCCAGCGCATAACTCTGCGGATCCTTGCCGGCGTCGAGGCCGAACTTCGCAATCAGCTGCTTGCCCAGATGGCCGCGTGCGCCTTCGGCAAAGATCGTGTACTTGCCGAGCAACTCCATGCCGAGTTGAAAGCCATCATGCGGGGTACCGTCCTTGCCGACACCCAGATTGCCGGTGGCGACACCGCGCACCGAGCCGTCTTCGCCGTAGACGATCTCGGCGGCCGTGAAGCCCGGGAATATCTCGACCCCCAAGCCTTCCGCTTGTTCGCCCAGCCACTTGGTTACCGCGCCCAGCGAGATGACGTAGTTGCCGTGGTTGTGAAAGCAATCGGGGATCAGCCATTGCGGCGTGCTGGTGGCACCGGTCTCGTTCAGGAACAAGACCTCATCGGCCGTCACAGCCTGCTTCAGCGGCGCGCCGAGCTGCTGCCAGTCGGGGATCAGTTCGGTCAGCGCGCGCGGGTCCATCACCGCGCCGGACAGAATATGCGCGCCCGGCTCCGAGCCTTTCTCCAGCACCACGACCGACAACTCGCGCGCTTGCGCTGCCGCCAACTGCTTCAGCCGGATCGCGGCGGCTAAGCCGCCGGGGCCTCCGCCGACGATGACGACGTCGTAGTCCATGCTTTCGCGTGGGCCGTATTGCGCAACAAATGCGGAGCTGGTCATGTCCATCCTTTGGCTTGGTTGTTCTTGTGGGCCCGCAAGCTGGGCACCCACTCGTCTATGAGCAATTGGCCCGCATTCTACTGGTCATAAATTGAAATAGAACGATCGTGCTTTTTTGATTGGTGGCGGCAGTCTAGTCAAGCAATTTTGATGTCCATAGCGGCCAGCGTGCTAATCTTCCCAACAGCGATTCAGGAGTATTGGACATGAGTTACAGCATCGATTTGTCGGGCCGTGTGGCCCTGGTGACGGGGGCCTCCAGCGGCCTCGGCGCGCAGTTTGCCAAGACCCTGGCGGTGGCCGGCGCCTGCGTGGTGTTGGCGGGCCGGCGTACCGAGCGCTTGAAGACCTTGCGCAGCGAGATCGAAGGCAATGGCGGTGATGCTCATGTGGTGACGCTGGACGTGACCGATCTGGACAGCATCAAGTCGGCCGTCGCCCATGCCGAGACCGAGGTCGGCACGATCGATATCTTGGTCAATAACTCCGGCGTCAGCACGACCCAGAAGCTTACTGAGGTGAGCGGCGATGACTACGACTATGTGATGGACACCAATGTGCGCGGTGCTTTCTTCGTCGCGCAAGAGGTGGGCAAACGGATGTTGGGGCGCGCCAAGGGCAGCTCGCCCGGCACCTTTATCGGCGGGCGCATCGTCAACATCGCGTCGATGGCGGGCCTGCGGGTGCTGAGCCAGATCGGCGTCTATTCGATGAGCAAGGCGGCCGTCATCCACATGACGCGCGCGATGGCGCTGGAATGGGGCAAATACGGCATCAACGTCAACGCGATCTGCCCGGGCTATATCGACACCGAGATCAATCACCACCATTGGGGCACCGAGCAGGGCAAGAAGCTGGTCGAGTTGCTGCCCCGCAAGCGCGTCGGCCAACCGCAAGACTTGGACACCTCCTTGCTGATGCTGTGTGCCAACGAGAGTCACTTCATCAACGGCGCGATCATTCAGGCCGATGATGGCTTTGGCGTTTAGGCCAGTATGAGTTTGCGAACCCTGAGCGCCTTGGAAGCGCGTGTGTTGGCGGTGCTGGTTGAAAAGGCATCCACCGTACCTGATAGTTATCCTCTGTCTCTGAACGCCTTGACCTTGGGCTGCAACCAGAAGACAGCACGCGATCCGGTGATGAACGCGACCGAGCCAGACGTGCTGCAGGCGCTGGAGGACCTCAAGTCCATGCACCTGGTTAACACCGTCAGCGGCAACCGGGTGCTGCGCTTTGAGCACAACGGCGCGCGGGGCCTGGGTGTGCCGGGCGCGGCCTTGGCTTGCTTGACGCTGTTGATGTTGCGCGGGCCGCTGACCACGGCCGAGTTGCGCCTGCACACCGAGCGTCTGCATCGCTTCGCCGATCTTTCTTCGGTCGAAGGCTTTCTCGAAGAGTTGGCTGAGCCGAGCGAAACGCGGCCCGCCTATGTCATCAAGCTGGCGCGCGCGCCGGGTGCGCGCGAGGCCCGCTGGGCCCACCTCTTGTGTGGCGAGGTGCTGCAAGAAATGGGCGTTAGCGCGCTACCGCGTGACGATGAGCTGGCCTTTTTACGCGCCGAGCAGCAGCGCATGAATGCCGAGCTGGAAAGCCTGAAGGCACTGGTGCAGCGGATGGCGAGCGAGCTGGGCATAGTCAACGACGCTTGATTTTGGTCTCGGCATGACTTTCGGCATCTCCCGGTGCCGGGTCTGCGCTGTTAGGCTGCGGAGCCCTCAAAAGTTGGGAGGGGTGCCTGCTGCGTGTGGGCCTGGTCGCAAATACTGCTCTTGAAGACGAAGCATCCAATACAAAGCTTCGCTCAGCAGATAGGTGCGTCGAATATATCGATTTCGAGGGAGAAAATATGCGTGAATTATTGATTGGCTTGGGTTTTGCAATGGTGGCGGTGGTGACTTTGCAGGGTTGCGCGAGCACGAATGCTGCCTCGGGTCAGGGTGGCTCCTCGGTCAGTAGCGGCAGTGGTGATGGCGACATCGTCACCGGTTCGCGTATTCCCCGTAAAGCCCCTCGTCCGTCAGAGAATGTGGTGATCAAGGACGCTGGCGAAAAGACCGGACTCTGAGCTAGATTGCTCCGACTTGGTTGTCAGTTATCACCTGAAGCGCCATCAAGCGCATCCAGAGCTGATTGCCGTTCAGGCCATTGCTCATCAGCACGAAGCCGCTCTCGCGACTGGGTGAGAACTGGCAGTAGTTGCGAAAGCCGCTGCTGTTGGTGCCGGTGTGATACGCGATATCGCCCTGCGCCGTCGTGTTGATGCCCCAACCCAGCCCCCAGAATACCGCCAGACCTTGGGCCAAACCGGGCCTGGCGATGGGCGCGCGGTCGGTGGCAGGCGTGGCGTGGGCCAGCATCGCCTGCAGGCTGGCCGGGTTCAACGAATGAGCGGCGCTGCGATCGCGCTTGAGCATCTCGGCCAGAAATAGCGCGTAGTCCGCAGCGGTGGTGTAGAGCGTGTAGGCGGCGTTGGCTTGCCTGTACTCCTGGGCCGGCAAGATCCGACCCTGTACATCGTGGCCACGGGCCCGCAAGCCGTCCAGTTGCGGCGTCAGCACGAAGCCGCTGTGCCGCATGCCCAGTGGTTTGAAGAGTTGCTTTTCGGCCCGGGTCTGCAAGGGTTCGCCCCAGATCGCCTCCAGCACCCGCTGCAAATAGAAATAGCCCTCGCCCGAATAGTTGAAGCGCTGACCGGGCTCGAACGCGATGCGCAGCGAATTCGTCACTTCGTCTTCGGCGCTGCGCCAGTTGGGCAGGCCCGATTGATGCGTCAAGAGCATGCGGGCGGTGATCAAGCGCTGCCATTCTTGTTTCGGCTTGAAGACCTCTTGCGGCAGGTAATGCAGCACCGGCCGGTCCAGATCGAGCTGTCCGGCCTGCACCGTATGCAGCGCCAGATAGGCGAACAAGGGCTTGCTCATCGAGGCGGCTTCGAAGACGGTGTCGGCCTGAATCGCCTTCGGCATGCCAGCTTCGGCCAGTCCGAACTGCGCCGAGTAAAGCGGCTTGCCTTCTCGCAGCAAGACCAGTGCCGCACCGGGTACCTGCAACTCCCGCAGCAGCTCGGGCCCTAAGGCCGCCAAGGCTTCGAAGCGTTCCGACAGTGGCGCTTTTTCACTTGCCTCGGTGGCCCAGGCGGGACTCAGCGCCAAGCCGCCGAGCCAACCCAAGGCGGCGCGGCGATGAATCGCTTCAGCGGAATTTGTATTGCGCACTGAGGAAGAGGAAGCGTCCGCGGGGGTCGGTGTAGCTGGGGTCATAGCCGGACAGGAAGAACCAGGCCTGCTGGGAGAAGGGCGGCGAGGTGTCGAGCAGATTCTTGACGCCGGCCCGCAGGGTGATGGCCGGTGTGACGCTCCAAGCGCCGGTCAGATCCCACAGCGAATATTCTTTCACCTTGCGGTCGACCTTGCCGAAGATGCTTTGGTCCGTGTAGCCCGACAGATAGCTGTTGCTCAGCGTGACACCCCAGTCGGCTTGCTCCCAGTCCAGGCTGATCGTATGGCGCCAGCGCTGTACGACACCCTCGTTGACGAAATGGCCGAGGTTGCTATAGAACGGGTCGCCATTGCCGGTTTGCTGCTCGGAGTTCAGCGTCAAGGTGCCGTTGGCCCGCAGGCCGAAGGTGCCAACGCTGCTTTTGAGCCCCGACAGAGTGACGCCCAGGTCCAGCCCGGAGATCTTTTGGCGGCCACGGTTTTCCTTGCGCAGATCAATGTGGTCGATCACGCCGTCTTCATCGCGGTGCACCAGGCCGCCGTATTTGTCGAGGTTCGCCAGGATGGAATCCACGCCCAGCGTGCTGATCAAATCGCGCTTTTCGATATTCCAATAGTCCAGATTGAACGACATGCCGGCCCGCGGCTCCAGCACCGCGCCGAGCGAGAACTGCTTGGAGCGCTCCGGTTTGAGTTGGGTGTTGCTATAGGTCAGCGTGGTCCAGGTGTCCGAGCAGTCGGTGACGTTGCCGTCGTTGGCCAGGCAAACCGGGTCGACCAGCGTGGCGGCCGTGCCTTGATTGACCGGCCGATACAGGTCGGACAGGCTTGGTGCGCGGAAGCCCGCGCCGGCCGAGGCCCGCAGCAGCAGCTCCTTCATCGGCACATATTTCAAGCCCAGCTTGGGGCTGGTGGCGTTGCCCGTGACCTGGTAGCGCTCGTAGCGCAAGGCGGCCTGCAACTCCAGCTCTTTGGTGATGGGGGCGTTGATTTCGGCGAAAGCGGCGGCGACCTTGCGCGAATGTCCGAAGTCGGCGTCCGGGCCTTGCGAGGTCTCACCCAGGATCAGGTCTTTGGCCAAGGCCTCGGACTGGTGATAGTCCTGCTTCTCGCGGCGGTATTCTCCGCCG
Organism: Roseateles oligotrophus; assembly: GCF_025717515.1. Taxonomy (GTDB): domain Bacteria; phylum Pseudomonadota; class Gammaproteobacteria; order Burkholderiales; family Burkholderiaceae_C; genus Paucibacter_A; species Paucibacter_A oligotrophus. Next base: position 607,557 of record NZ_JAJIRN010000002.1, on the reverse strand, counting down.
AGTGCCAGGGCGAGGTCGCCGCCGGGCAGCGCGTAGAGCGCACGTGAGGCCCTGAAGTCCAGGCTGTCCATGGTGCCCACGGCACGGCGCACCTCGCCGCGAATCTGCGCCTTGTCGTACAAGGACAGACCGGCCGCATTGGACGGTCCAAAGGGGTTGAGCGTGCCGGCCGCGAAGCCGTCGCGGATCATTTGCTCGTTCAGATAGCCCTGATAGTTGCGGTCTGAAACGGTGCTGACGCTGTGGTTGTAGGCCAGCTCATAGTCCCAATTGGCGAGCAGACCGTTCACGCCCATCACATAGCGTTGGCCGCTCGAGACCAGCTCGCTGGTGCGCAGGCCGGCTTCGCTGAGGCGTGTGCGCACGGTGATGATGCGGTCTTCGTCATCGGCATCCAGTTTGGCCAGGCGGGTGCCGGCCAGTGAGGGCACCTTGGAGACATCCATATCCGCGTCGACGCGGTTGGGCGTGCCGGAGTAGAGGGTCTTGGCGCGGTTCAGCGCGGCCTCGGCGAAGAACTGATGGCCACCGCCCAGATTGAAGATGGCGCGGCCGAACAGGCTGGTCTTGTCCGACTTGGGATACAGCTCGATATCGCGCATGTAGTCGTAGGTGCAGCCGTCCACGCCGCCGATGCCTTCGGGCAAATACAGCGAAGCCGGTGCATTGCAGCCCTTGGCCGCGGCCGGGTTGATGGTCTTGCTGCTGATGACGGTCTTGCCGTTGGTGGAGAAACCATCCGCAATCAGCGCTCTGCGTTGGCTGTTGCTGATCCTCATATTGCCGGGGAAGCTGGCGCTGGACAGCAGGTCGGGCAGGCGGCCAGGAATATCCAGATCATTGATGAATTGGCGCTGATTGGCGTTCAGGCTGGCGGTCTTTTGCAGATCCACCACGCCAAAGATGTTGAAGCCGTCGCGGTCGAAGTCGCCCAGACCACCGCCAATCGAGGCGGTCTTTTTGCCACCGCCGCCCTCGGAGCTGTTGCCGTAGCTGGCGTTGAGTTCGATGCCGGTGTAGTCCTTGCGGGTGATGAAGTTGATCACGCCGCCGATCGCGTCGCTGCCATAGATGGCCGACGCGCCGTCGAGCAAGACCTCGACCCGCTCAATTGCGGCGGCAGGAATCGTGTTCAGGTCCACGCCGGAGGAGTCGCCCGGCGAGGCGAAATTGGCCATGCGCCGGCCGTTCAGCAGCACCAGGGTGGACGACACGCCGAGGCCGCGCAAGTTTGCGCCGTTCATGCCCATCTGGTCGCGAAAGCCGCCAAAGGCGATGCTGCCGCCATCGGTCATATTGTTGGTGGCGGCGCTGATACGCGCGACGATCTCTGACGCGGTGGTCAAGCCCTGTTTGACGATGTCCGCCCGGCTGATCACCTGCATCGGCAGCGCGGTTTCATCGGCCAGCCGCTTGATTGCCGAGCCGGTCACCTCTACCCGTTCAAGTTTCTTCTCGGGCGCGCTGTCGGTTTGTTGGGCGAATGCCGGCAAAGCGGGCAAGCTTGCCAGGGCCAGCAAGACGGCGTGGCTGCTGGCGCGCAGCGCAAAGCGCTGGCTTTTGTTCACTCGGTAGTTGGGCTGACTCACCATGCTCATTTTTTCTCCCTGGCTTCAAGCCTTGATGCAATCGCCCGAGTCTAGGAAGGTGGACCTTTGTGCTTTGCTGGGGTTTACTCGCGGAGTCGTATGCGCGCAACGCCGGCATTAGGATCGAAATCGCCGAGGGGCAAGGCTTCGCCTGGAAGTTTTGGCTGGAAATATGACAGGTCGCACCTGTGGGGGAGGGCGCAAATTTCGCCGCTGGGCTACATTGATAGGACTTTCGCAAATCCGTCGCCGACCCCATGACCATCAGATCCAGTTTCCGCTCCCGCGCTCATTCGTTTGGGTCCAGTTTGTTGGCCTTGTTGTTGCTTGCCGCGTCGCTGGGCTTGGCCGAACAGGCATCGGCGCAGGCGGTGCGCGGAGCGCCTGCGGCTTCGGCCCGCGCGGCTTCGGCCAATGCCGCAGCCACGGCCTTGCCGAGCGCGCCGCTGGCGCAAGCCGCCGCAGCCAAGGCGGAGCCGCTGATCAAGGGCTACGCGATCCCGATCGGCGGGGCTCTGAAGTCCGACAACGAAGAGGTCTGGGGCCGCATCGTCGCCTTGGCCGGCGGCAAGGGCGCGCGCTTTGTCGTCTTCGGCACCGCGTCGGAAGACCCGGAGGCCAGCGCCAAGCAAGCGATCGAGATGCTGCATCGGCGCGGCGCGGTGGCGGAGGCCTTGCCGGTGGCGCCCAAGTTTGGCTGGGTTGACTTGAACAAGGTGGTGCGCGATCCGGCCCTGATCAACAAGGTCAAGGGCGCGCGCGGGGTGTTCTTCACCGGCGGCTCGCAAGAGCGCATTGTCGATGTCTTGATGCCCGGCGGCCATCCGACGCCGATGCTTGAAGCGATCTGGGAGGTCTACCGCAAGGGCGGCGTCGTCGCCGGCACCAGCGCGGGAGCGGCCATCATGAGCACGGTGATGTTCCGGGATGCGCCCAGCGTCATCAACATCATGAAGGGCAAATGGGTCGAGGGCAAACAGATCGACCGCGGCCTGGGCTTTGTCGGCCCGGACCTGTTTGTCGACCAGCATTTTCTGAAGCGTGGCCGCTTCGGCCGCATGATCCCCTTGATGATGGCCAAGGGCTACAAGCTCGGCCTGGGAGTGGACGAGAACTCGGCCGCCATCATCCATGGCGATGACATCGAGGTGATTGGCGGCAAGGGCGCGATGTTGGTTGATTTGAGTGATGTGAAGACCGACCCAACCCTGGGCGCCTTCAACCTGACCAATGCGCGGCTGAACTACCTCGACCATGGCGATCACTACAGCATGAAGACCCGCGCGACCACGCCGTCCGCCATCAAGCTGCGCGGCGACAAGCTCGACCCCGCTGCCGCCGACTACAAACCCTATTACACCGAGCCGCTGTTCCACCTCGATATGCTGGGCGACACCACGATCTCCAATTCGATGAACTACCTGATCGACAGCCCGCTCAGCGAGGTGCGCGGCCTGACCTTTGATGCGGGCGCCCGAGCCGACGATCCGGTCGCGGATCTGGGCTTCTTGTTCCGCGTCTACAAGGGCAAGGGCAGCTATGCCTGGAGCACCGACGAAAACGGGCCGGAGGAGTACACGGTGATCAATCTCTACCTTGATATCACACCGGTACGGATGCCACAGCCGATCTACAGTGCTTGGCCCGGTCCGGGGCGCACTGCTCCGGTCGAGCCGGCACGGGGCGAGGTCTCAAAGTAGGCTTGCAGCCGCCTGCTCGCAGAGCCTGGCCTTGAGCTTGAGCAGTGCCTGCTGCATGGCCAAAGGGTCGGGGTTGCTCGGCAGCAAGCCGTCGCGACCTTGGATCAGCAGGCACAGCTCCGCCTCGCGGACCAGATCGGCCGTCATCACGCTGAGCGTTTCGCGCAGCGCCGCCAGAGCGATCGAGGCGCGCGGCGAGGCATTCCAAAGCACGACCGGTTTGCCCACGAAGACACCGTTAGCGACCATCCAATCGAGCGCGTTCTTCATCACGCCGCTGACGCCGTGAGCGTATTCGGGGCTGGCGATCAAGACCGCGTCGGCGCCGGCAATCGCCAAGCGCAGGCGCGCCACCGAGGCAGGCTCGACGCAGCCGGGCGCCTCCAGGTCCGGGTTGAACAGGGGGAAATCGCCGAGGCCGTCGAAAATGTCAATCTTCATGCCGACGGGCGCACATTCGGCCGCCATGGCCAGCATCAATCGGTTCATCGAAGCCGCGCGCAGGCTGCCGGCCAGGGCCAAAACCTGCAGTGCTCTCACAGCACCCTTTCCCAGCCGGCACGGTTCAGCGGCAATCGCGTGATCGGCTCGCCGGTGGCGGCAAACAAGGCGTTAGCGATGGCGGGTCCGATCGAGGCCGGGCCTTCTTCGCCGACACCGCGTGGGCGTTCGCCATTGCCCAGCACCAGCACATCGAGCGGCGGTGTGCCGGCCATATCGACGAGCGGATAGCTGTTGAAATTGCTCTGCTGTACCTGGCCATCCTTCAAGGTGATCTCGCCGGCCAGGGCGGCCGAGAGGCCGAACAAGGTTCCGCCCATCATCTGCGTCTCGACCGCCAGCGGGTTGATCATCACGCCGACATCGACGCCGGCATAGATCTTCTCGATCTTGAAGCGGCCCTTGCCTTGCAGCGAGATGTGCACGATGTGGGCGCTGCGGGCCGAGTTGCCCGCGCTCATGGCGAGGCCGCGGAAATGCCCGGCCGGCAGCGGCTTGCCCCAGCCGGCCCGCTCGGCCAGCGCGCTCAAGAGCTTCTGCGTTTGCGGCTTCTTGCTCAGCAGCTTCAAACGATAGGCAAGCGGTTCGATGCCGGCCAGCGCGGCCGCCCGGTCCACCGTGCATTCATAGAAAAAGCCGTTTTGCGAGGCGCCAACCGAACGCCAATAACCGCAAGGCACGCCGGCGTCCACATTTGTCCATTTGACCTGCAGCGGTCCCACCTCGTAGTCGTGCTGGGCCAGGCCCATGATGGCGCTCCAGTCCAGATCGGGGCTCGGTGAGCCATTGCTCAGGTCGCTATAGCGCAAGAGGGATGGGTTGGCCGTATCGACGCGCAGCGCCACCGGCATGCCGTCAGCGCCTAGCGACATGCGCCAGCGCGCCGCCACCGCCGGCCGGTAGCCGCCGGCCTGCATATCGGTTTCGCGTGACCAGATCATCTGCACCGGCTTGCCATGACCCACCGCCTTGGCGATCAGGGCGGCCTCGACCGCAAAGCCATTCTCCAGCCGACGCCCGAAACCGCCACCGATCAGCTGCGGGTGGACGGTGACTTGCTCGGGTTTTAGTCCCAGCGCCTTGGCGACGCTGTGCTGGGTGTCTTGTGCGCTTTGGGTCGACAACCAGAGCGTCGCGCCGCCAACGCCACCAACGCCACCAACGCCGACCTCGGCCACCGCGTTCATCGGCTCCATGGTGGCATGGGCCAGAAAGGGCACTTCGTAGATGATGTCCAACTGATGTTTGGCCGTTGCCGCGGCTGCATCGGCCGCCGCGTCGTCAATGCGGGGGTCATCCAGCTTGTCAAAGGGCACACCCTGGCCCAGCATCGCTGCGGCGCGCATCTCGGAGCGCAGCGCTTCGGAGTCGGTGCGCCCATGCGGCCCTTCGGACCATTTGGGCTTCAACGCCTGCAAGCCTTTTTGTGCCGACCAATAGCTGTTCGCCACGACGGCCAAGGCCCCCGGCAGTTTGACGACCTTGCGCACGCCCGCCACCGCCTTGGCCGGGCGCTCATCCACGCTGATCAACGCGGCGCCAAAGCGCGGCGCATGCAGCACCGTCGCCACCAGCATGCCGGGGCGGCGTACGTCGATACCGAAGATGGCCGAACCGTCGGTCTTGGCGGGGATGTCCAGACGCGGGAGGCTGCGGCCCATCTGCTGCCAATTCGCGCGCGGTTTGCGTTTGATGTTGGCGCCAGCGCTCAGCTGCGCCGCCTCGGCCAGCAGTTGCGCATAGGGCAGGCGCGTGAGGTCATCCGGGTGCAAGACCTGACCCTGTTCGGTGCGGCATGCATCCGCCGCCACGGCCCAGCGCTGCGCTGCGGCCTGCATCAGCAAGGCCCGCGCCGCTGCGCAAACCTCGCCCATCTCCCGATAGCTCAGGCCCAGGCCGAGGCTGCCAAAAGAGGCGTAGTTTTTGAGACGCGGGCTGGCGTAGCGGGGCTGCACCGGGGCTTGTTCGATGCCGATCGAACCGAGCGGCAGGTCCAATTCGTCGGCGGCGATTTGTGCCACACCGGTATGCGTGCCCTGGCCCATTTCGACCACATAGCTGAGCAAGGTCAGGCGGCCATCGGGGCTGAAGCGCAACCAGGGCGCAAAGCCGGGGCCGCTGTGAAGTGGTGGCGGGGCGGGGGGGGGCGGCGGGGCGGGTGGGCTCGCTGTTTGCGCTTCGGCCGCCGGTACGGCCACGGCCAGCGTCCAGACGCCGAGGGCGAAACTGGAGCGCAGAAAGTCGCGCCTCGGCTCATTTTCGAGCGGGTGGTTTTGGGAGTTGTTCGCCATCATGCTTTTGCTCCCAGCGCGGCCGCAGCCGAATGGATCGCCGCGCGCACGCGGGGGTAGGTGCCGCAGCGGCATAGATTGGTGATGGCCGCGTCGATCTGTGCGTCGCTGGGATTAGGGTGCTCGGCCAACAGCGCGGCGGCGGCCATCAACATGCCCGACTGGCAGTAGCCGCACTGCGGCACCTGACCGGCGATCCAGGCCTGCTGCAACGCATGGCTGCGCTCTTTGGACAAGCCCTCGATGGTGGTGATGTGCTTGCCGGCCACGGCCTGCGCCGGCATCACGCAGCTGCGCAGCGCCGCCCCTTCGACATGCACGGTGCAGGCGCCGCATTGGGCCGCGCCGCAGCCAAACTTGGTGCCGGTCAGGCCCAGATCCTCGCGCAGAACCCAGAGCAGCGGCTTGTCGGCCTCGGCCTCGACCCGGTGCAGCCGGCCGTTGACGTTCAAATTAATTTTCATGGTGAAGCCGTGTTCGATGAAGCGTTCAAGGCTGGCTGCTGTGGATCAGCGGCAGCCATTGGTAGGAATTGCCGTCGGCGCGCAAACGCCCGAGGCCGGGAAAAGAAATATGCGCGGCACCTATCAGATAGCCCTGCGCCGCTGCTTCTGCATAGGCGCGCTGGCGGACCAGCAAGATCGCGTCGGCATCATGCTCAAGGTCCAGCCGCAGATCGGGGCGCGCAAATTGCAGCACATCGCTCAGAATCAGGTCTCCCCAAAGCATCAGCTTTTGCCCCTTGCTTTCGATCGCGAAGAAGCTGTGACCGGCGGTATGGCCATGCGCCGCGACTGCTCTGACGCCGGACAGCAGTTCGGCTTGGGCAGTATCCGCGGCGAAGGGCTTGAATCGACCGGCGTCCACATAGGGTTTGAGCCGCGCCACCACCAGCTTGGCCTGGGCGTCGCCGGCTTCGGCCCGCTTTTGCCAAGCCGGCAACTCTTCGACATCGGCGCGCACAAGGGCGTTGGGGAAGAGCGGCTTGCCGTCAAGCAGCAAGCCACCGACATGGTCGGGATGCATATGGGTGAGCAGTACTTCGTCGACCTGCTCGGGCTCGTAGCCGGCGGCGCGCAGATTGCCGAGCAGGCGTCCCATGGCCCAGTCTTTTTGCTTGGAGACCCCCATGCCCGCATCCACCAAGACCAGCTTGGCGCCGGTATTGATCAAATAGGCGTTGGTGGCGAAATGACTGGGCAGCTTGAAGTGGTTGCGTTCCAAGATCAAGTCGCGGTCCTCAGGGCTGAGGTTGGTGGCGAAATCGACATCGGGCAGCGGCGAAGTGCCGTCGGTCAGGGCGGTTATTTCGAAGTCGCCCAGCATGTGGGTGTAAAAGCCCGGCGCGGCCGTCTTGCGCTGCGGCGCTGCGGCCAGAGCGGGCAGCATCAGCATCAGCATCAGCATCAGCATGGCCATGCCGGCCGCCAGCTTGGTGCCCAAATTGGGTCTTTGAATGGGGGTGAACTTAGACATGACGGAACCGGATAAATGCCGGTAGAAACATGCAAAAGGGCATATTAAATTGTTCGAACCTGTTCCCGGGTGTCTATGCGATGAACGACGGATTGGCTGGGGGCATCGAAGGTCTGCACCCGATAGGCGCAATTCTTGACATGTCTTGCCGGCGAGCCGTTGATAAGAGCTCGCATTGTTTTTTTGCCGCTGGCCCACTTGGCACTAGACTCGCCGCTGCACAGGAATGGCCTGGGAGGGCAGATGATGCGCTGGAATGGAAAATTTTCTGCGGTGGCGGCCTTGCTCAAGGGCTTGGGTCTCTGGTTGCTGGCCATCACTTGCGCTCACGCCACCACGGTAACGGTCAGCCCGAGCGGCGAAGTGGCCGAAGTCAGGCAAATCAGACTGGGCTTTTCCGAGGCGGTGGTGGCCGCCGGTGACCCGCGCTTGCCGGCGCCGGCCAGCTTGCATTGCAGCGACGCCGCGGGTGTCGTCAAGCCGAGCGGGAGCGCGCGTTGGTCGACTGCGCGTGAATGGTTGTTCGACTTGAATGAGCCCTTGGCAGCCGGCCTCAAGTGCCAGATCTTGCTGAAGGACGACTTCAAACCGATAGCCAGCGCCATCACCGGCCCGCGTGAATTTGCCTTTGGCACTGGCGCAGCGATCGTTCTTCAGACCTGGCCCTGGTCGGGCAGCCAGATTGAAGAGGATCAGCATTTCTTGTTGAAGCTGAACGGTGGCTTGAGCGCAGCGGAAGTCGCCAAACGCGCTTGGTGCGAAGTCGAGGGTCTGGGTGAGCGCTTGCCGGCGCTGATAGCGGACGACGCCGCGCGAGCAGCTGTCATGAAGTCGCAGCGGATCGTCAAGAACATCGAACGGCATTGGCTGCTGCACTGCCAACGGCCGCTGCCGGCCGGAGCCAAACTGAATCTGGTTTGGAGCCATGGCAAGGCGGGCGCAACCCAGCGCTATCAGTACCAGGTGCGCCGCCCCTTCACGGCGGATTTTTCTTGCGAGCGTGAGCGTGCCAATGCGCCTTGCATCCCGGTGCGGCCGCTGCGCCTGCTGTTCAGCGAACCGGTGCCGCGCGAGTTGGCGCTGCAGGTGCGGCTCAAGCCGGCAAGCGGTGCATTGCTGGCGCCCAAGTTGGCAGCGGATGACAAGGCGCCCGAGCTGAGCGAGTTGAGTTTCCCCGCGCCCTTGGCCGAGAACGCGCAGTTCACGCTCTCGTTGCCGGCCGGTCTGAAGGATGCCAGCGGCCGCGTGTTGAGCAACGCGGCGAGCTTCCCCTTGAAGCTGGCCACCGGAGCCGCGCCGCCTTTGGCCAAGTTTGCCGCCGCGCCGTTTGGCGTGATCGAGCGCGACGCCGACGGCCCTGCCTTGCTGCCGATCACGATGCGCCATGTGCAGGCCGATTGGGCGGGCGCCGACAAAAATGCCGGCAAGTCGCCGGGTGAAATCCGCGTCAAACGCCTGCAGACCGACGCCGAGGTGCTGGCCTGGTACGCCAAACTAAAGCGTTACCACGAGGCCACCATGACGGCGCGCGAGCTGGGCCTGCCGCCCGCGCTGTGGGAGGAGACGGTCAAGACGGTGGACGAAGCAGGCAAGCCACATAGTCAAACGAATACGCGCTATGTCCACACGCGCGAGGTTGAGTTGCTGCCGCGTGAGCCCGGCACGCAGGTCTTGGCGCTGCCGCCAACGCCGCTGGCCGCGGACGCGCAAGCGCGGCCCTTCGAGGTGATCGGTCTGCCCCTGGCCGAGCCCGGTTATCACGTGGTCGAGCTGAGTTCTGCCAAGCTTGGACGCTCCTTATTGGACAAGGAAGCAAAGATGTATGTGCGCACCGGCGTGCTGGTGAGCAATCTGGGAGTGCACTTCAAATGGGGGCGTGAGAACAGCGTTGTCTGGGTGACCACGCTGGACCGTGGCCGGCCGGTGCCGCAGGCGGATGTGGTCGTCAATGACTGCGCCGGCAAGCCGCTGTGGAGCGGGCGCACCGACAGCCAAGGCCTGGCGAAGGTTCCGCTGGCGCTGGTGCAGCCGGATTGGAATGACAGGCGCTGCGTGGCCGACCGGGGTTTCTTCATCACCGCGCGCAAGGCAGATGCCGATATCCAGAAGCCCGCCGACATGGCTTTCGTGTTCAGCAACTGGAACCGTGGCATCGAGAACTGGCGCTTCGGCCTGCCGACCTCCAATGGCCCCGAGCCCGATGCGCGCGCCCACACGGTCCTGGATCGCAGCCTGCTGCGCGCCGGCGAGACGGTGTCAATGAAGCATTTTTTCCGGCTCGAGACCGCTCAAGGATTGAGCCTGGCCAAGCCCGAGCAATTGCCCGACCGCGCCAAACTGACGCATCAAGGCACGGGGCAGCAGATCGAGCTGCCGCTGAGCTGGCCAACAGCACGCAGCAGCGGTTCGCAATGGCAGATTCCGGCTAACGCCAAACTGGGCAGTTACTTGATCAGCTTGGAGCGCGGCAAGAGCGGGTCAGAGCGCGGTCGCAGCTGGCCCAGCGGCGAGTTCAGGGTCGAGGAATTCCGCGTGCCCTTGATTGACGCGCGCCTGAGCGGCCCCAAGGCGCTGCCGGTGGCCCCGAGCGAGCTGCGCATGACGGCCCAAATGAACTATATGGCCGGCGGCGGGCTGGCGCAGGCGCCGCTCAAACTCAGCGCGATGTTGCGGCCGCGCGCCTTGAGCTTTGCCGGCTTCGAAGAATTCTCGTTTGAGCCGCCGCGTGAACGTGGCGCGAATGCGGCCGAGCCGAGCTATCAGGAACAAGACGAAAGCGAGGGCGAAGGGCGCCCGGTCCAACGCGACGGCAAATTGGTGATCGATAAGCTGGCCGGCTTGACCGACCGCAACGGCGCGGCCGAATTCTTGCTCAAACCGCTGCCCAAGATAGCGCGCGCCAGCGAGCTGCTGGCCGAGCTGAGCTATCAAGACCCGAACGGGGAGACCAAGACGGTGGCGCAACTGCTGCCGCTGTGGCCGTCCAAGGTGGTGCTGGGTATGCGCAGCAAGGGCTGGGTCAGTAATGCCGACGGCAAGCTGAGTTTCAGCGCGCTGGCGCTGGATACGGCGGGCAAACCGCTGGCCGGCCAGGCGATCGAGGTGAAGGCGCGTTTGAATCAATTGATCAGCACGCGCAAGCGCATGGTCGGCGGCTTTTATGCCTATGACAACCACAACGAGGTCAAGGAGCTCGGCGTGTTGTGCAGCGGTAAGAGTGACGACAAAGGCCTGTTGGCCTGCGAGGCCAAGCTGCAGGTGGCCGGCGAGGTGGAGTTGGTGGCGCAGGCCGCAGACGGAGAAGGCCGGCCGGTGCAGGCGGCCAGCAATGTTTGGCTGACCCGCCAGGGTGAGCTGTGGTTCGAGCAAGACAATGATGACCGCATCGATGTGCTGGCCGAGAAGAAACGCTATGAGCCGGGCGAAACGGCGCGGCTGCAGGTGCGCATGCCGTTCCGGGAAGCAACCGCGCTGGTGGCGGTGGAGCGCGAGGGCGTGATTGAAACCAAGGTCGTGACGCTGCGCGGCAGCGACCCCACCATTGAGTTAAAAATTGACAAGGCTTGGGCGCCTAACGTCTATGTCAGCGTGTTGGCGCTACGCGGGCGGGTGTTTGAAGTGCCCTGGTATTCCTTCTTCCGCTGGGGTTGGCGTGCGCCGGTGGATTGGTGGCGAGCCTGGCGCGAGGGCCGCGCTATGCCTGCACCCACGGCGATGGTGGATCTGGCCAAGCCGTCCTTCAAGCTCGGCGTGGCTGAGCTGCAAGTCGGCCTGGCCGAGCATCAGCTGCAAGTGAAGGTGACGACCGACAAGCCGCAGTACAACGTGCGCCAGACCGTGCAGACGCGCGTCAAGGTAAGCCAGAACGGCCGGCCGCTGGCCGATGCCGAAGTGGCGTTTGCGGCGGTCGATGAGGGCTTGCTGGCGCTGCGCGGCAATGCGTCTTGGGATTTGTTGCAAGCGCTGATTCAGCGCCGCGGCTGGGGCGTGGAGACGGCCACCGCGCAGAGTGAAATCATTGGCCGGCGCCATTACGGCCGCAAGGCGGTGGCGGCGGGCGGCGGCGGCGGGCGCGCGCCGACGCGCGAGTTGTTCGATACCTTGCTGCTGTGGCGGCCGGTGGTTAAGCTTGACGCGCAGGGCGAGGCGGTGATCGAAGTGCCTTTGAACGATTCACTGACGAGCTTCAGGCTGGTTGCGATTGCCGACGCGGGCGCGCAGAAATTCGGCAGCGGCCAAGCCTCGGTGCGGGTGACGCAGGATCTGCAATTGCTGTCCGGCCTGCCGCCCTTGGTGCGCGAGGGCGACCAGTTCCAGGGCGCGCTGACGCTGCGCAACAGCACGGCGCGCGAGATGAAGCTGAGGGTGACCTTGCAGGCCTCGGAGCGGGTCAAGAGCCTGCCAGCGCAAGACCTGACCCTGGCGGCAGGCGCGGCCCGCGAGCTGCTGTGGCAGATCCAAGTGCCTGAAGGCGAGGGCGAGCTGGAGTGGCAGGCTCAGGCGCAGGAAATTGGCGGCTCGGCGCGGGATCAGTTGAAGGTCAAGCAGCGGGTGTTGCCCGCCGTGCCCGTGCAAGTTTTGCAAGCCAGCCTGAGCCAGCTGGATGGCGCGATGAGCCAGGCCGTGGCGCCGCCGGTGGATGCTTGGCCGCCGATCGGCATCAAACGCGGCGGCGTCAACGTCTTGTTGCAGGCCCGTTTGGGCGGCGATCTGCCCGGCCCCAAACGTTTCTTCGAGCGCTACCCCTACAACTGCCTTGAGCAACAGACCTCGGTGGCGATCGGCCTGCATGACGCTGTGCGCTGGCAGGCGCTGATGAATCGCCTGCCCGGCTATCTGGACGGCGACGGGCTGGCCGGCTTCTTCCCGCCGACCGAGGCCGAGCGTGCCGGCGGCAGTGACAGGTTGACGGCCTATGTGCTGGCCGCCGCACATGAGGCCGGGCGCGAGCTGCCGGCCGCGTCAAGAGAGCGCATGCTGGACGGCCTGACTGCCTTTGTCGAGGGCCGCGTCTTGCGCAAGAGCTGGTCGCCTCGCAGCGCCCAGCTGGACGGCGAGGTGCGGCGTTTGGCGGCGTTGGAGGCCTTGTCGCGTTATGGGCGGGCCAGCCTGGCCGGCATGGGCACGGTCGATGGCCGCAACTTGTCGACCTGGCCGACGGCGGCGGTGATCGACTGGCTGAGCTTGCACCGGCGCAATCTCAAGGCGCCGCAGCGTGAGCAGCGCATCAATGAGGCGCAAGCGCTGTTGCGCAGCCGGCTCAACTACGCGGGCACAAGGCTCAGCTTCAGCAACGAAGATGAGGATGCCTGGTGGTGGCTGATGGACAGTGCTGACGGCAACGCGGCGCGTTTGCTGCTGGCCGCAATGGAAGATCCGAGCTGGAAGGACGAGCTGCCGCGATTGCTGCAAGGTCTGCTGGGCCGTCAAGTTAGGGGTGCCTGGGCGACCACGACGGCCAATCTCTGGGGCGTGTTGGCGCTGGATAAGTTCGCGGCACGCTTCGAGTCGGTCAAGCCGTCCGGTCAGACGCTGGCTTCGCTTGGCCAGCTCAAGCTGACGCAGGACTGGAGCAGCAAACCCGATGGGGCGGCCTTGCTGCTGCCCTGGAGCGAGGGGCAGTTGAATCTTCGGCAGCAAGGTGCGGGCAAGCCCTGGGTGACGATTCAGTCCTTGGCCGCCTTGCCTTTGAAGGAACCCTTGAGCGCCGGCTACCGGATCACGCGGGAGTTGCTGCCGGTTGAGCAAAAACTGGCCGGACGCTGGTCACGCGGCGACCTTGTGCGGGTACGCCTGAAGCTGGACGCGCAAGCCGATATGACTTGGGTGGTGCTGTCCGACCCGCTGCCGGCCGGCGCTGCGATCATGGGCTCGGGCCTGGGCGGCGATTCGAGCCTGGCCTTGCAGGCGTCTGGAAGCGGGCCGGCGTTGACCGGCCGGCGGCCCACTTATGAGGAGCGCAGCTTTGAAGCCTGGCGCGGCTACTTCGACTTCTTGCCGCGCGGCAAGCATCAGTTCGAGTACACCTTGCGGCTGAACAATGCCGGGCGCTTCTTACTGCCGGGCACGCGTGCCGAAGCGCTTTACGCGCCGGAGCAGTTCGGCGAATTGCCGCAGGGGGCGCTGGAGGTCGCACCTTGATCGGACGCTGGTTCGGCCTGTTGGCCCTGTGGGTTGGGCTAGGGCTAGGGCTGACCGGGCCGGCCTTGGCCCAGCCCAGCTTCGAGCAGTTGCGCAGCGCGCACCGGGTGTCGGACTTCACCTTGCTGGCGGCGAGCGGCGAGGCCCTGCAGACGCTGCGCCTGGATCACCAACGCCGCGCACTCGATTGGGTCGGGCTGGACGAGCTGTCGCCGGCCTTGTTGCAGGCCTTGTTGCTGGGCGAGGACAAGCGTTTTTACGAGCACAGCGGCGTTGACTGGAGCGCGGTGGCACGCAGTGCCTGGGGTAATTTGTGGAATACGCGCACCAGCGGTGCGTCCACCCTAACGATGCAATTGGCCGGCTTGATCGATGCGGGTTTGGCCCGCCCGGCGAGCGGGCGCAGCCTGCCTCAAAAGCTCGGCCAGGTCTGGCTGGCCGGGCGGCTGGAGCGTCAATGGAGCAAGGCGCAGATTGTTGAGGCCTACCTGAATAGCGTGCCTTTTCGCGGCGAACTGGTCGGCATCAATGCGCTTGCGCAGACGCTGTTCGGTAAATACCCGGTCGGCCTCAGCCCGGAAGAAGCGGCGCTGGCCGCCGCGATGCTGCGCGCGCCGAATGCTTCACCCGCGCTCTTGGCCCAGCGCGCCTGCGGCTTGCTGCGGCTGATGGGGCGTGCGCAGGCGCAGGGCTGCGCGGCACTCAAGGGCGACACCGAAGCCTTGCTGGCGCGCCGCCCGGCCAAGCCGCTGGGCGAGCAACTGGCGCCGCATTTCGCCCGCCAGGTCTTGCGCGCCGACGGCCCGGCCCGGCAACGCAGCAGCCTCGACGCGCGCCTGCAGCGCTATGCCATGACGCTGCTGAAACAGCAGCTCGCCGAGTTGTCGGGCCGCAATGTCGAGGACGGCGCGGTGTTGGTGCTGGACAACGCCAGCGGCCAGGTGCTGGCCTGGGTGGGCTCCAGTGGGGAGCTGTCGAGCGCGGCCCAGGTTGACGGGGTGCTGGCAAGGCGCCAGCCGGGTTCGACCCTGAAGCCCTTCATCTACCAACTGGCGCTGGAGAAGCGCTTGATCACGCCGGCCAGCCTGCTGGATGACTCCCCGGCGCAGATCAGCACGCCGGCGGGCCTGTATCTGCCGCAGAACTACGACCATGAGTTCAAGGGTTATGTGTCGGCCCGCAGTGCCTTGGGCAACAGCCTCAACGTGCCGGCGGTGCGCTTGACGGCGATGTTAGGTGCTGAAAGTCTGTTCGAGCGCTTCAATGCGCTGGGCCTGGCCTTGCCCGAGACCAGCGGCTTTTACGGCCTCTCGCTGGCGCTGGGTAGCTCCGATGTCAGCCTGCTGGCGCTGAGTAATGCCTATCGCTCAATGGCGAATGGAGGGCAGTTCACGCCGCTGCGTTTGAGCGAGCGAGGCGCTTCTGCGCCGCGCCGTGTCAGCACGGCGGCGGCCAGCTTCATCACCGCCGATATGCTGGCCGATAACAACGCGCGCGCCCGCACCTTCGGCTTCGACAGCGTGCTGGCCACGGCCGGCTTTGCGGCGGTCAAGACCGGCACCAGCAAAGACATGCGTGACAACTGGTGCCTGGGTTTCACGCAGCATTACACGATCGGTGTCTGGGTCGGCAATGCCAGCGGCGAGGCGATGCATGGGGTCAGCGGGGTCAGCGGCGCCGCGCCGATCTGGGCCAAGCTGGCTCACTATTTGCACCAGGGACAAGCCTCAAGGCCACCGCGGCCGCCGCCTGGCGTGTTGCAGCGGCAGCTTGTGTTCGAGGCGGAACGCGAGCCGGCGCGGCCGGAATGGTTCATCAAAGGCACCGAGCAAACGCAGATTCGGGCGACCGCCTTGATGCGCTCAAATGGCGGATCAGGTATCAGCAATCCGCTGGGCGGCAGCATCTACGCGCTCGACCCCGACATCCCGCCACAGGCCCAAATGATCCGCTTTGAGGGCCAGGCCGGCCAATGGGAGTTGGACGGTCGGGTGCTCGGAACGGGCAGCCACTGGTCTTGGGCGCCTTGGCCGGGCCAGCATCAATTGCGTTTGCTGGGCGCGCAGGGTCAGGTCTTGCAGCAACTGCGCTTTGAGGTGCGCGGTGCGGCGCTCAAGACCCTGAAGCGTTGATGTCCGCTGCAGGCCGGGCGTCACCAATCCAGGAGTCCAGCAAGGTGTAGGTCACCGCCAGCACGACAGGGCCGATAAAAAGGCCGACCAGGCCGAAGGCGAAAAGGCCGCCGATGACGCCGGCGAAGATCAAGAGCAGCGGCAGATCGGCCCCCTTTTTGATCAGCCAGGGGCGCAGGAAGTTGTCCATCGTGCCGACCACCATGGTCCAGAGCAAAAGCAGCGTGCCCCAGACGTTGTCGCCGCCCCAGTACAGCCAGGCAACCGCCGGCACCAGCACCGGCAACACACCAATCTGCGCCAGGCACAACATCAGCATCACGGCGGTCAGCAAACCGGCCACCGGCACACCGGCGACCCACAAACCCAGACCACCCAAGACCGATTGCACCAAGGCGGTCACGACAATGCCCATGGCCACGCCGCGAATCGCTTGGCCCGCCAAGGTCATCATTTCATCGCCTTGTTCACCGGCCAGTCGGCGGCCAAAGCCCCGCACCGTGCGAGCGGCGGTTTCGCCGTTGTTGTACAGAATGCCGGCGAGGGCGACAGTTAGCAAAAATTGCAATCCGATCAAGCCCAGGTTGCCGGCTTGCGCCGCGGTCCATTTGACCGAAACCCCGATATATGGTTTGGCCAGGGCCACCAAAGGAGCGATGCCGTCGACGGTAATACGGTGCCAGACAACGGTCAGGCTCTCACCAACGAGCGGCACCGAGGCCAGCCAATCCGGGGCTTGAGGCAGGTCGGCCACACTCAATGAGCTGATCAATGTGACCACCTGGTCGGCATGGGCGGCGACCGTCGTCAGTGCAATCGTCAGGGGCACAAACAAGACCAGCAGCAGCAGCAACACCATCACCAGCGAGGCCAGGCTTCGGCGCCCCCACAAACGGCGCTGCAAGGCGCGCATCATGGGCCAGGTCGCCACCACGATCATGGTGGCCCAGATCAGTGAACCGATGAAAGGCGACAGTATCCACAGCGAAGTGAACATCAACAGGGCGATGCTCAGCACGGTGAGCATGGTGCGGGTCAGTTCGGGCTTGGCTGTTGTCATGAAGGTTCAGGTCTTGATGATGGGGAATTTGCGCAGGCCCGATTCTGACGGCAAGCCGCTTTATTCTTTCAAATACTTGTCGTAGATCGCCTGGAACCGACCGCTGTCCTTGAGCTGTTTGAGGCCCAGATTGAAGTCATCGCGTACCTTGGGGTCACGAAAAATCGGGCGATAGTCCTGCGGGTTGACGGTCGTGAAGGGATGCTCTTGCACCGGCGCTACTTCAAAGCCATCTTTTTTCAGCTTCAAGGCAAAGTACTTGAAGATGTTGCGGTCGCTCAGCACCACGTCGTAGCGACCTTTCATCAAGGTCTTGACCTGCGCCTCTTGATCATTCAATTCGGTGTAATGCCTCGAACCCTGCAATTCGCTCAACCAATTCGGGTATCTTGCGGCCGCGCCCCGAAACGACACGACGCTCAGCCCTTGCAGGTTGGCAGGCCTCTTGAGGTGCAGTTGACGGCTTTGCAGGGTGATGAAAACATTGTCGTAAATGACCGCCGGCGCGCCGTAATGGCCGCCGACCGAGCCGAGATCTTGGCCCAGATCGGTCATGACGGCGTCGACGGTCTTGTCCTTGAATGACAGGGGAATTCGAGCAAACGGCACGTAGACGGGCTTGAGCACATGGCCTTTGTAGGCCAGCGCTTCCCCGATCACCTCCAGCTCTATGCCCGAATTCGTTTCGGGGAAGCAAAAGGGCGGAATTTTTTCGCCGAATGCCATTCGGACGTCGATCGCCCCGGCCACACCGGGCAATAGCAAGAAGGCAAAGCACGCAAAAGAATGAGCTTTCACGGTGAGGCACGCTGAAGCCGTGTGGCGTTGAAGTGGAACGATTGTGCACTAACGTTGAGTCCGGTGGCCCGTTGTTCGACTTGGGCGAAAATCATTCCATGGCCAAGAAAAACACCCATGTCAGCGAGACGCCGGCGACGCAATTTCTGCGGCAACACAAAATAGCTTTTGCCGAGCATGTTTACGATTACGTCGAGCGCGGGGGTACCGCAGAGTCGGCGCGTCAGCTCGGCGTGCTCGAGCATCAGGTGATCAAGACCCTGGTGATGCAGGATGAAAAAGCGCAGCCTTTGATCGTGTTGATGCATGGCGATGCGCAAGTCAGTTTGAAGGCCTTGGCGCGCCAAATCCCCTGTAAAAAGGTCGAACCCTGCAAGCCCGAGGTGGCGCAGCGGCATAGCGGCTATATGGTCGGAGGCACTTCGCCTTTCGGCTTGCGCAAGGCGATGCCGGTGTTTGTTGAGGCGACGATTTTGGCGCTGCCCAGCATCTGTATCAACGGCGGTCGGCGCGGTTTTTTGGTCGGCATCGACCCGAAAATCCTGCCCGATTTGCTGGGAGCGAGGGCGGTCAGCTGCGCCGGTGCAGACTAGGCGCATTGCGTGCTCGCCCGCAATGTCGGATGGATCGAGAAAAATTTAAGCGCAATGCGGCCACAATAGCGCCCCATGCAAGATCTACTTTTCCCCCTGCTGGCCGGCATCATCGGCTACCTCATCGGCTCGCTGTCCTTTGCCGTCATCATCAGTCGTTTGATGGGTCTGTCCGATCCGCGCAGTTATGGCTCGGGCAATCCCGGTGCTACCAATGTGCTGCGCTCGGGCAACAAGCTTGCCGCCGTGCTGACGCTGTTGTTCGATGCTTTGAAGGGTTATGTGGCGGTGCTGCTGGTCTTGCTCTTCGGCGCACGTTTCGGCCTGGGTGAAGGCAGCGCAGCCCTGGTGGGACTGACGGCCTTTCTCGGCCATCTGTGGCCGCTGTTCTTCCGCTTCAAGGGCGGCAAGGGCGTCGCCACGGCAGCCGGCGTGATCATGGCTTTGAACCCCTTATTGGGGGTGGCGACGCTGGCTACCTGGGCCATCATTGCCTACTTCTCGCGCTATTCCTCACTGGCGGCGCTGGTGTCCGCTGCCTTTGCGCCGGTCTATCAGATGATGATCTGGGGCAGCGGCCCTATCGTCGGCGTCTTGATCGTGATCGGCCTGCTCTTGGTTTGGCGGCACGCCGAAAATATCAAGAAGCTGCTGAAGGGGACCGAGAGTCGATTGGGTCAGAAGGCTGGCAGCGCCGTGCCACCGCCCGATAGCAGCAAGAAACACCCCCATGGCCTTGGTCCGCAAGCTCATGGCCATTCGCATAAACATCCGAAGAAAAAAGGTAATTGAAATGAGTATCGAGAGATTCGACGTCGGCGCCCGTATGTCCGAGATGGCGGTTTGCAATGGCGTGGTTTATCTGGCCGGCCAGGTGCCGGAAGATGCAAGCCAAGACATCACCGGGCAGACGGCGCAGGTTTTGGCGGCGATTGATGCCTTGCTGGCGCGCGCCGGCAGCGATAAGACCAAGATCTTGCGCGCCCAGATCTTTATTGCCGACCTAGCCGACTTCCCCGGCATGAACGCGGCTTGGGACGCCTGGGTCGTGGCCGGCCACACGCCGCCGCGCGCTACCGTTGAGGCCAAACTGGCCCGGCCCGAGTGGAAGGTTGAGATCGTCGTGACCGCAGCGGTCTGAACTCAGTCCGCTAGCGCCCGCTCAGGTTTCCCATGGCCGCGCCCGAGACAAGCGCAGCTATTGCGCTGACCAGCCAGGAGCGCTACTGGCGCAAGCTGCGCGAATTCGGTCCCTTGCTGCTGCTTGTCTTGTTGATGTGGGGGGGGTCTCAAGTGGCCCAGCATTGGCAAACCCGCGGCCAGGCGGAAAAGTTGCGGTCGACGGTGCGGCCCGGCGACATCGTCATGCTGTCCAGCAGCAACTGTGTGTTTTGCCTGCGCGCACGCACTTGGCTGGATGCCGAGAAGATTGCCTACAGCGAGTGCTTTATCGAAACCGATGCTGATTGCGCGGCGTTGTACCGCGCCCAGATGGCGCCGGGCACGCCGACCTTCTTGGTCAAAGGGCAGCGCGTCGTGGGCTTCGACAAGCAGCGTCTTATCGACATCTTGACTGCCGGCGGAAGCTGACAAGCGGCTGATCATTCGCCGGCCAAGCAAAGCCTCCCGGCTTCGCCAGTGCGAGTTCAACTTGTGCGCGTGTATCGCGCCCAATCCTTCGTCAGCCTGACAAACCCTTCCGGGTTTGTCAGCGCAGACTCAGTCCTCGCTATTGAACACGAGTTTGAGCTCGTGGGTCTGCTTTTCGCCATTGCCCTCGAAGCGCCATTCCATCAGCGCTTCGATCACGGCCTTGTCAAACAGCTTCGGCGGGGCCGCTTCCAAAATAACAACCTCGGTCACCTTGCCATCGGGTCCGATGAGCAATTGCGCCTTCACTGAACCCGACGTAACGCCCTTCTTGGTCGCAGCCGAAGGGAATTCGGGCGGCACTTTTTTCAATACCTTGGGCGCGGCCACGGCGCTGGTGGCGATCAGCAATGCACTCAGCAGGCCAAGGCCCACACGAGACCATTGAGTCAGGGAGGAGTTGAATTTTCTCATTGCTTTCCTTGCGTTGCCGTAATCGATTATGAAGGCTGACGCCCTAGTGAACCCGAAAGAATCCGACCGCGTCCAGCAAACGGGAACTGCTGCTGGTCAGGGCCTCGGTGGATTTGCTCAGAGCACTGACCAAGCTGGCATTTTGCTGGGTGCTGCGATCCAACTCGTTCATGGAGTTGTTCACCACGCCGACGCCGGTCGCCTGCTCTTGCGCCGAGTGCGATATTTCCTCAATCAACTGACCCATGTCATTGACCTCATTGACGACGCTGCTGATCGTGACCCCGGCATTGTTGACCAAGGCGGTGCCGGTTTCAACCTTGACGGTCGATTCTTGAATCAGCACCTTGATCTCCTTGGCGGCACCGGCGGCACGCGAGGCCAGGGCCCGCACTTCGGAGGCCACTACCGCGAAGCCGCGGCCATGCTCGCCCGCCCTTGCGGCCTCGACGGCGGCGTTCAGCGCCAGGATATTGGTCTGGAAAGCAATGCCGTCAATCACGCCGATGATGTCGCCAATCTTGTGCGAGCTGGCGCTGATTTCCTGCATGGTGGCCACCACTTGCGACACCACCTTGCCACCCGCGGAGGCCGAGTTGCGGGCCTTGGTGGCGATGCCTGCGGCCTTGCGCGTCAACTCGCTCGCACCGCTCAGGTTGGCGGCTATCTCCTCGACCGAGGCGGCCGTGGTTTGCAGGCTTGAAGCCGAGCGTGCCGTGCGGTCAGACAGATCGACGTTGCCACCGACAATTTGGCTGGTGCTCTCGGCTACATCATTGGCCGCAGCCCCAACGCTGCTGACGACACCGGCGAGCGCTTGCTGCATCGCCTGCATGGAGTCCAGCATCTGGCCCAATTCGTCCGAACCCGCCGCTTCAAACTCGTGGGTCAAGTCGCCGTTACGTATGGCTTCAGCGGCAGCTTGTGCCTGCTTGATCGGAGCCACGATGGAGCGCACGATGGCCAGGCCGCCGACGCTGCCGATGATGATCGCTGCGATCACCAATACCACCGTCACCAGCACCGAGCTGCGAGCGAGTTCGCCACCGGAGAGGGCCAGGTTGTTGGCGTTTTCAAATTGCAGGTCGACCAAGCCCTTGAGCCCTTCCTGGTAGCTTTGCTGGGCCGGGCGGACATCGGTGATCAGGCTTTCGCGCGCCTCGTCGGGGCTGCCGTCCACTTGCACCTTGCGGAATTTGGCCACCGAGGCAAAGAACTTGGCCTGTGCGTCCTTGAGTTGGTTGAGCAGCTCGGACTCACGCCCGGGGTCCGGGTTATTCAGCAAACCAGCGAGTTGCTTTTCGCTTTCCTGGAGGGCGCCGTCGATCAGCGTCTTTTGTTTCTTGATGGCTCCTGCTGAGTCCAGCAACAGCAAATCGCGTGAGGCTCTGGCAACGATGTTGACCTGACCCTCAAGCGCGTTCGCGCCAGCGATCTTGACCAAGCTTTGCTTGGCCGTCTGATCCAAATCCTTGGCCAGACGGTTGGCGCTATAGGCACCATAGCCACCGATGATAGTGAGCAGGACAATCAGCAAACCATAGCTCAATGCCAGGCGTTGACTGATTCGAAGCTTGCTAAGGAAGTTCATGAGAGCGCTTTCTTCCATGCCGCTGCAGGCGGCGTCACCGCTCCACCCCATGTGGATTGCAGTCAACCACAGATACTTCGGCCGCGCTCAAATCTTCTTGAGCGTTTTCCTTCGTTTAATCCGTGGCAAGACCAAGCGTAGCTGGATTGCCGCGTCCCAATCGAATGATTTGCGCTGCTTCACCGGTCAAATCGATCACCGTGGTGGGCTCAAACGGGCAGGCTCCGGCATCGACGATGACTTGCAGTAGTCGATCAAAGCGCTCGGAGATTTCGCGTGCGTCATTCATTGGCTCGGTTTCACCCGGGGCAATCAGCGTGGTGGCCAACAGCGGTTGGCCGAGCAGGGCCAGCAGATCCTGGGTCACTCGGTGCTCGGGCACACGCAATCCGATGGTGCGTCGCGAAGGGTGCGAGAGCCGTCGCGGCACTTCTTTGGTGGCTTCAAGAATGAAGGTGAAGGGGCCAGGTGTTGCCAGTTTGAGCAGACGATATTGGCTGTTATCGACGCGGGCATAACTTGCCAACTCGCTGAGATCTCGGCACAGAAGGGTCAGGTGATGCTTGTCGTCAATACCGCGGATACGCCGCAAGGACTCGGCCGCATTCTTGTCGTCAAGTCGGCAAACCAGCGCGTAGCTGGAGTCGGTCGGGATTGCCCCAATGCCGCCCGCGTTGATGATCTGCGCCGCCTGTTTCAGGAAGCGCTGCTGCGGGTTGTCGGGGTGGACTTCGAAATATTGGGCCATGCGGTAATTGTGTACCCGCCGCGGGCCAAATGGCGGTTACGGTGTGCTTGCCGGTGGCCAATGGATGCGCGTTTCCAACAATTGCCAGATCGGACTCAATCGGCCGGATAAGTCCTTCATCTGACCCAGGTCGGTACGACTTTCTTCGGGTGAATGAAAGTCCGAGCCGCGTGATGCCAGCAAGTTAAATTCAATCGCGGTCTCGGTGTACTTGGCCGCATCGGCGTCGCTGTGGCTCCCGGTCACGACCTCGACACCGCGCCCGCCATGGCCGATGAACTCGGTGATCAGCGCGTATTCCTCGGTGGGTGTGAAACTGTAACGGGCCGGGTGGGCAATCACCGCTTGGCCGCCGGCCTCGAGGATCCAGCGCATCGCATCACCGAGGCGGGCCCAGCGGTGCTCCACATAACCTGGCTTACCCTCGGTCAGGTAACGCCGAAACACCTCGGAGATGTCGCCGCAATGGCCTGCTTCGACTAAAAATCGCGCAAAGTGGGTGCGTGAAATCAGTTCCGGATTGCCGACATATTTCAGTGCGCCCTCGTAAGCGCCCTTGATGCCGACTTGAGCCAGACCCGCCGCCATGTCGCGGGCGCGTTGCTCGCGTCCACCTCGGGTCGCCCTCAGCCCGGCCACCAGCGCCTCATTGCGATGGTCAAAGCCGAGGCCGACGATGTGGACGACGCGGCCGGCAAAACTGACGGACACCTCGACCCCGGTCAGATAGGGCAGGCCCAGAGCCAGCGCGGCGTCCATCGCGCGCTGCTGGCCGCCGACCTCGTCATGGTCGGTCAATGCCCAAAGGCTGACGCCATTGGCCTTGGCCCGAGCCGCCAGCGCTTCGGGCTCCAGCGTACCGTCCGATACCTTGGAATGGCAATGCAGGTCGGCATTGCTGAGTTGATTCAGGGTGGCGTTTTTCACATCTCGATTTTAAGGCGCTGCGGGCTCGTCCGCTTGGCCTCAATTCGGGCAAGGCTCTGGTGCACGTGACACTCTTGCAAGTCCTCGCGCCGGCAAGGATTTCCCCGTCAGAGCTTGAAGGCCTGCACCGCCGCGTCCATCTGCTCGGCCTGGTTGCGCAGAGATTCGGTGGAGGCTGCGGATTGCTCGACCAATGCGGCGTTTTGTTGCGTCATCCGGTCGATCGAAAGAACGGCTTGGCTCAAATCACTGGTTTGGTCGGCCTGTGCCAAGGTTTGTTCTTCCATGCTGTGGATGACCTCGGTCATTTCCACCACCATGCCGACAATCTGCTGCATCGAACTGCCCGCCTGTGCTGCCAACTGACTGCCGCTCTCAACCCGTTCGACCGAGCTTTGAATGAGCAGCTTGATCTCCTTGGCGGCCTCGGCGCTGCGGCCAGCCAACTGGCGAACCTCGGCCGCGACGACAGCAAATCCGCGCCCTTGCTCACCGGCTCGGGCGGCCTCAACTGCAGCGTTGAGGGCCAGGATATTGGTTTGAAAGGCGATGCCGTCGATCATTCCGGTAATGTCGGCGATACGTTTGGACGCTTGGTGTATCGAGATCACCGTGCTGGCCACTTGTTCAACCACGGCACCACCGTTGCCGGCCAGGTCGGAGGCGGTACGGGCCAAGACGGTCGCTTCGGTCGCCGAGCGGCTGCTGTTTGCCACGGTCTGCTTCAGTTGCGTCACATTTGAGCTGGTGGTTTGCAACTGTGCGGCGGCCTCTTCGGTGCGTGAGGCCAAGTTTTGATTGCCGGCGGCTATTTCCTGCGCCGCCATTCGAATGCTGCTGGCGCCCCCTTGAATCCCGGTAACCAAGCCTCGCAGACGGGCCTGCATATGATCCAGGGCCACCATCACGCGACCGAGTTCGTCCTGGCGGCCAAGGGGAATGCTGTGGCTGAGGTCGCCTCCGGCAATGCGTTCGGTGATGTCTACGATCTGTGCAATAGGCCCCAGCAGTTGCCGAATCGAACGCAGCATGATCAGCCCCAAGAACCCGAGCAGCAGCGGTATCAACACCAGCAGCAAATTGCGCTTGAAGATAGCGGCTTGATGGCGCTGGGTCAGCTCGATCTTCAAGGTGCTCAGCACCTGGCTGGATAGCTCGGCCTGCAACTGGGCCGCGTTGGCGAAGCCACGGGCCAACTGATCCAGCGGATAGTTCACATCCAGGGCCGCAGCCTGCATGGTGTCATCCACCAGTTTGCGCTGCATCAATGCCTGTTGTACCCGCGGGCCCAGCGCCGCACCAATGGCTCCGCCAAGCCTTTGAGTGGCTTGCAGGTATTGCAACATGCTGCTGCTATGTTCGCGATAACGCGTGAGGGCGGCGGAGACGTTGCCGACGTCATCGACCGCTGCGGCCTTGGCCAGACTGGCGAGTTCGGACAGCGCGTCTTCGACATGGGGCGCGGCTTGCAATCCTGCCATGATGGCAAAGTAGCTCGCTTCGTCGGCGTCGAACAGCAAGCCGCTGTCACCGTTCAGCTCGGCAATCGCTCGGAAGGCTTCGGCCGACAAGGCCTGTTGACGGTTCAGAAGCTTGGCTACGTCGAGCTTGCGACCGTCCAGATCCGCCCCCAGCAGTTCGAGATGTTCGGCCAGGGTCTTGGCCGCCTCGGCATGCCGACCATCGAGTTGGCCGACCAGCAGCAGCTTCAGTTGTTCGATCGCATTTCGGGTCGATTGGCGATTGTCTGCCAGCTCTTTGGCGGCGTCGGGCCGGATGGACAAAGACTCCACACTCAAGCTGCGGTGTGTTTGCAGCGACTGCAGAATTTCATGCCATTTTTCGTTCAGAGACAGGCCAATGGTTTCGCGTTCGACCAGGTCGAGTTCCTTGGTGTATTGCTGCACCAGCAGGCTGCTCGGCAGCAAGCCCAAAAGCATGGCGATCATGCCAATGATGCTGAGTAGAGTCCTGATGCTCAATTGCCGGCTCGGTTTGAGAGAATTCATGTGCGAGTTGTCACGTTTTTTGCGCCAAACCAGCGCCGAGCACAGGCGCTTGCGCAGCCGGAGGCGTGGCCCAGCGCGAGGGGGAAATGTTTTGGCCTCGGGCCGAAGCTATTCGGTAGAAAAGCGGCCCATTGCCAAGGTGCGCGGTGGGCGCATTAGGCGTTTGCCGGGTTTCAACTTGATGACGCGCGGGCGAGAGGCGTCGCCGAGCGTGCGAAATTACCGTTGCGGCTTCTCAGTCGCTCAGACCATCGCCTCAACAATCATTTGCACCCGCTGCTGCCCCTGATATTCATCCAGGCTGAGTCGGTAGGCCATCTGGCCCTGGGTCGGCAGGGGCTCGCTATGACCGAACCAGATGGCGTCTCTGAGTTGGCCCGCTTGGCGCAGGCGCAGCTTCATATGCTTCTCGCCGACGATGCGCTGCGAGATGATCTCGACCGTATCGCAAAACAGCGGCGCCTCAAAGGCCTGGCCCCAGACCTGCTCCTCCAGCGCTCGCACACTGACGGGGTTGAAATGCTCGGCCGCCAAGGGCCCATCGGTGCGCAGCGTGCGGGTCAGCGCGCCGGCGTCCAGCCATTCGCCAGCAACCTGGCGCAAGGCCGCTTCAAAGCTCGCGAAGCCGTCGTCCGCCAAGGTGCATCCTGCCGCCATCGCGTGGCCGCCAAACTTCTTCAGCAAGTCCGGATGGCGCTTGCTGATCAGGTCAAGCGCGTCACGCAGATGAAAGCCCGCAATTGAGCGGCCCGAGCCCTTGAGTTGGCCATCCGCGCCGCGTGCAAATACAAAGGTCGGACGGTGCAGTCGGTCCTTCAACCTGGAGGCAATGATGCCGACCACGCCCTCGTGAAACTCGGCCTCGAAGATGGCCAGCGCCGGCGGCGGCTCGCCGTTCAAACGAGGGTCTTGCAGCAAGGCATCGAGCTTGAACTCGGCCTGCTCGCGCATATCGGCCTCAATCACGCGCCGCTCGCGGTTGATCGCATCGAGTTGCTTGGCCAGATCCAGCGCTCGGCCGGGGTCGTCCGTCAGCAAGCATTCGATACCCAGCGTCATGTCGGACAGGCGGCCGGCCGCGTTGATGCGCGGCCCCAGCGCGAAGCCCAGATCAAAGGCATTGGCCCGGGCGCTGTTTCGTCCGGCGGCGCTGAACAGCGCGGCCACACCGGCATGGGCGCGGCCGGCACGCATGCGCTTCAAACCCTGCGCGACCAGGCGCCGATTGTTGGCGTCAAGCTTGACCACGTCGGCGACGGTGCCCAGCGCCACCAGATCGAGCAGGCCGTCGAGCTTGGGTTGATTGCTCGCGTCAAATCGCCCGCGCGCGCGCAATTCGCTGCGCAGGGCCAGCAAGACGTAAAAGGCAACGCCGACGCCGGCGAGATTCTTGCTTTCAAACAAGCAGCCCGGTTGGCTGGGGTTGACTATTGCAGCGGCGTCCGGCAGTTCGGTGATGCCGTCGAAGATGGCCGGCAGGTGATGGTCGGTGACCAGCACCTTGAGGCCCAGAGCCTTGGCATGGGCGACACCGGCGATGCTGGCAATGCCATTGTCAACCGTCATCAACAGATCGGGTCGCGGCCCTTGGGCCAGCGCCAAGTCAACGATGGCGGGCGTCAAGCCATAGCCGTGGATGGCCCGGTCCGGCACCACATAGCCAAGCCGATCGGGCCTTGCGCCCAACAAGGCCAAACCTCGCAAAGCGACGGTGCAGGCGGTGGCGCCGTCGCAGTCATAGTCGGCGACGATGCAGATGCCATGCTGTGCCTCGATGCAGTCGGCCAGCAGGCGCGCCGCATCGGCAATGCCTTTCAAACCACTGGGCGGCAGCAGGCGCGCCAAACCATCGTCCAGCTCATCCGCACTTTTGACGCCCCGCGTTGCAAAGAGCTGCGCCAGCAGCGGCGACAGCCCCGCTTGTTCGAGCGCCCAAGCGGCGCGCGGCGCCAGTTCGCGCTGGATCAAATTCAGCTTGGCGCTCATAAGCCCCCCAGGCAGTTGGCCGTGTCGCTGCGCGGCGGCAGCATTGCTTGCCAAAGGCGCGCCAACCTGGATCTTGGCTTCAAGGCCCAGGTCCGGGCATGACGCTCGCCGCATAGAGTCAGGCGCAGCGGCGTTTCGCCTCGGCGCGCTTGGGCCAGCAATGCTGCGACGGGGCCGTCATCTAGCTGCACCCAGGCATGGCTCCAGGCCTGCCAATCGCCGGCCAGCAGCGGCAATTGAAGGGCGGCTTCGATCTGCAAATCGGCCGGCAGTTGGCCGCCGCTGTTGACCCCGCAACCACTGATCCAGACCGAGTTCAGCGCCAGGGCGCCGGCCGCCTCGCGGGCCTCGTTCAAGGGGTGGCCGTGCAAGAGCATTTGCGTCTCGTTTTGCAAGGTGCGCAAGCGCCTGGCTTGCGGCATCCAGATGTCCACATTGCGATGCAGCACGCGCTCCAGGCTGGCGCTGCGCAGGCCGGCAAAGCTGGCATGGGCGACCAACCATTGATGGCTGCCCAGCCAGTGCGAAATCCAACCCTCGGCGGCCGGCCAGAGCTCGGACAGACTTTCGAAAAACGCTCGCGACTCGGCCTCGGTCAAGGCCAGTGCCTGCGGCGGCAGGGCGGTGATCTGGTCACTGCCGACCGATAAGTGGATCGGCGTCAACAGCGCCCAAGCCTCGCCTTTGCACGACTGTTTGGCTTGCAAGGCCCAGGCGGCGGTCGGCAAGCAGCCGTCCTGCGCATGGCAGCCGCGCAGTTCGGACAGAGCCAACTCGAAGGGCGTGTTGAAGCTGTATTCATCGCTGCCGAGCGTCGCGCCGACGGGGGACAGCAGCGGTAAGAGCTGGGCCAGATTGGGCAGGCTCAACTCTGCCAGCGTGTGAGTTGCGGCCTCGCCGACGGCGCTGGCATGGGGAATCATCAAATGCATGGGCGCGATTATCCCGGCAGTCACACAAGCTTCACCAACTTGCCATGGCGGCGACATGGCCGACCGTCAAGCTCTCGCCCATGCAGCACGACTCCGCCCTGGCGCGCGCCGCCGCCGCCCTTGCCAAGCCCGCTACCGAAGACGCGGACAGCGCAGTCGCCGCTGATGCGCCGAGCCAGCGTTTTCGAACCGTCTGGATTTCTGACATCCATTTGGGTACGCCCGGCTGTCAGGCCGAGGCCTTGCTGGAGTTCTTGCGCGAGGTTGAATGTGAGCAGCTATTTCTGGTCGGCGACATCATTGATGGCTGGCAGTTGCGGCGCAACTGGTACTGGCCGCAGGCGCACAACGACGTGGTGCAAAAACTTTTGCGCAAGGCCCGCAAGGGTTGCCGGGTGATTTTCATTCCCGGCAATCACGACGAATTTGCGCGCAAATATCTGAACCATGATTTCGGCGGCATCGAGGTCGTCGAGGAATGGATCCATGAGACGGCCGATGGCCGCAAGCTCTGGATCACGCATGGTGATTTGTTTGACGGCGTTATTCAATGCGCGAAGTGGTTGGCCCATGTTGGCGACACCGCCTACGAATTTACCCTCAAGCTGAACAGTTACCTGAACCGACTGCGTGCTCGCATGGGCCTGCCTTACTGGAGTTTGTCCAAATACCTGAAGCTGAAGGTCAAGCGGGCGGTCAGTTTCATTTCCGACTTTGAGATCGCGGTGGCCCGCGAGGCCCGCAAGCGGGGCGTGCATGGTGTCGTTTGCGGGCATATCCATCATGCGGAGCTGCGCGAGATCGACGGCATTCTCTATGCCAATGATGGCGACTGGGTCGAGAGCCTGACCGCCTTGGTGGAGCATGCCGATGGCCGGCTGGAAATCCTGGATTGGAGTGCCCGCCACGGGCACCCGGCGACAAATCGGCTGTGCAGCAGGCCGTAAAGGTGAGCCATGCGCAGGCTAACTTAAAATAGGTTGATGACACTAAACACCCTTGCCGTCACCTTGCTCAGCCGTGAGCAGGCCATTCTTGAATTCAATCGGCGGGTGCTGGCGCAAGCGCAACGTCCCGACGTACCGCTGCTGGAGCGCTTGCGCTATGTCTGCATCGTGTCTTCAAATCTGGACGAGTTTTTCGAGGTGCGCTTTGCCGACATGCTGGACGCCGCGCGCGATCCTCAGTCATCGATCAGTAACCGCGATATCGAGCGGGTCGGGCGCGCCGCTCACAGCCTGATCGACGAGCAGTACGCGATCTTCAATGAGCATTTGGCGCCCAAGATGCTGGCCGAGAAGATCGTCATCCTCAACCACGCCGATCGCAACGAGGCGCAGCGGCAATGGGTGGCCAAGTTTTTCGAGCGCGAGGTGCGGCCCTTGTTGGTGCCGGTCGGCCTGGACCCGGCACATCCCTTTCCGCAGGTGGCCAACAAATCGCTGCACTTCATCGCGCGGCTGTCGGGAAAAGATGCCTTCGGGCGCGACAACCGCATCGCCATCGTCAAGGTGCCGAGGGTGTTGCCGCGTGTGATCAAGTTGCCGGCCATGCTCAGCGAGGGGCAGCAGGCGTTTGTGCTCTTGACCAGCGTGGTCCGTGCCCATCTGGAGGAGTTGTTCTCCGGTCGCAAGGTCGAGGCCTTCTCGCAGTTTCGCGTCACGCGGGACTCCGAGTTGGAGGTGGACGAGGAAGAGATCGCCAATTTGCGCCATGCGCTGCGCTCGGGCCTGACGACGCGCAATTACGGCCGTGCCGTGCGGCTGGAAGTTACCAATAGCTGCCCGGCCGAGTTGGCGGACTTCTTGCTGGAGCAGTTCGAGCTGCCGGCAGCGGCGCTGTACCGGGTCAATGGGCCGGTCAATCTGGTGCGTCTGAACGAGTTGATCGACCAGACGGATGCGCCGGAGCTGCGTTTTGTGCCGCACGAGCCGGTCTGGCCAGAGGCTTCGCTGCCGCGGCAGAAGTCGATTTTCGAGTGCATCCGCAAGGGTGATGTGCTGCTGCATCATCCGTTTGAGAGCTTTGATCCGGTCGTTCAGTTTTTGCGCGAGGCGGTCGAAGATCCGGCGGTGATGGCCATCAAGCTAACGATCTATCGCACCGGCAGCAAGTCGGTCCTGATGGATTTGCTGATCGAGGCGGCGCGGCGCGGCAAGGAGGTAATGGCCGTGGTCGAACTGAAGGCCCGCTTTGATGAGGAGGCCAATATCAACTGGGCGGAGCGGCTGGAGGCTGTTGGTGCCCAGGTGGTTTACGGCATTGTCGGTTTCAAGACCCATGGCAAGCTGATGCTGATCACGCGCCGTGAGGGCAATCGGTTCAAGCGTTATGCCCATTTGTCGACCGGCAATTACAACCCCAAGACGGCGCTGCTTTATACCGATCTGGGCTATCTGACCGCCGATCCGGATCTGACCGCAGACGCCGACTCTGTCTTCCGTCAATTGGCCTCGCTGGGCAAGATCAAGATGCCGCGCCGGCTCTTGCTGGCTCCGTTCAATTTGCACAGCAGCATGCTTGAGCATTTGGCGCGGGTCGAGCAGGCGGCACGTGACGGCCGGCCGGCGCGCATCGTGATCAAGATCAATGCCTTGACCGATACGGAATTGATCAACGGGCTCTTGAGTGCGGCGAAGGCCGGCGCCAAGATCGATTTGATCGTGCGCGGGGCCTGCATGTTGCCGCCGGGTCTGCCCGGCGTCAGTGACAACATCGTGGTGCGCTCGGTGGTCGGGCGCTTTTTGGAACACACGCGGATTGCCTATTTTCGCTGGGGCCGAACGGAGGCGGATGAGGCGCTTTTCTTGTCCAGCGCCGATTGGATGAGCCGCAATATGTTCCGCCGCATCGAAATCGCGTGGCCGGTTCAAGACGCCAAGTTGCGCCAGCGCGTCATTGACGAGGCGCTGCAACCCTATCTGCACGACACGCTGGACGCTTGGCAACTCGGGCCCGATGGGCGCTCCTCACGGGTCGGCAATGGCGGCATCAGTGCGCAACAGGCCTTGGTGCAGCGGTTTTTAGAAAACTGAGGGGATAGGCGCAATGGATTTGATCTTGTGGCGTCATGCCGAGGCCGAGTTGCTGCGTTTGGGGCAAACCGACCTGGAGCGCTGCCTGACGCACAAGGGTGAGCGTCAAGCCAAGCGCATGGCCGCTTGGCTGAATCAGCGTATGACGGCGAGTACGCGAGTGCTGGTCAGCCCGGCCCAGCGCACCCGCAGCACGGCCGAGGCATTGGGGCGGGAATTCCGCGTCGTGGCCAGCATCGCCCCGGATGCCAGCGTTGAAGATCTATTGGCCGCAGCGCGCTGGCCGGAAGCGTCCGAGCCGACTCTGCTGATCGGCCACCAGCCCAGCTTGGGCTTGTTGGCCGCCCGGCTCTTGACCGGCCAAGACCATGCCTTGGCCGTGAAGAAGGCTGCCGTCTGGTGGCTGCGCTCGCGGGTGCGGGATGGTGAGTCCGAGGTGCTGCTGCAGGCGGTACAGGCCCCGGACTTTCTTTGAGTTCGGCTTAAGCCAGTTAAGCCAGGTTCAAGTCCAGCAGACCGCTGCGCGACCAGGCCGCAGCCTCTTCTTGCAGCAAGAAGTTGGTTCTCGGGTGCTCGCTGGCCCAGTTCTTGGGCAGGGTCAATTGCACGCGCCGGCCCTGACGGCTCAGGCGCATGGCCTGCGGATCAACGGCGCTGCGGGCATGGCATTTGATCAAGGCCAGACGCAGGCTCAGCAGCTGCCAGAGCAGGCTCTCGTCATCCAGCAAGGCATCGAGTTTGCGCAGGCCGCCACGCTGACCCAGGGCCAAATCGCCCAGGCGCTTGAGTTGGTCTTGCGAGAATCCGGCCGCATCCACATGGGCCAGCAAATAGGCGCTGTGGCGATGGTGGTCGTGGTGAGAGACCATCATGCCGATTTCGTGCAGCGCTGCGGCCCAGTCCAACTCACGCTGACGCTCGCGCGGCGCCCGCGCAAGCAACTGCCCGTAAATGGAGGCCGCGACCGTCTGCACTCGCTCGGCTTGCGCCAGATCGACGGAAAAGCGTCGCTGCAAGGCTGCCACCGAGGCGTCGCGCATATCCAGCGCGGTCAGTCCCAGCGCCGCGGCACTTTCGGCCTCAAGGCGCTCGATCAGATCAAAAATAACGCCTTGTCGCAGCGCACCCTTGGCCGGCAGCAACTCTTCAATGCCGAACTGCGTCAGCAGGGTGTAGAGGATGCACAGGCCGCCACCGACGACGGCGCGGCGGTCTTCTTTCAAGCCCGGCAGCTTGAGTTTGTCCATGCTGCCGGCGGCCAAGGCCTGCTCGATGCACCAACGCAGGGCTGCTGGCGTGATGCGGCCATCCGTCACTCCGCTGGCCGCCAGAATCTGCGCGACCGCACCGACCGTCCCGGATGAGCCGAGTGCCTCTTGCCACATCGCCGGTTTGAACAGGGTCAATGCTTCTTCCAGCTCCGCGCCGGCCGCGACCTGGGCGGCGCGGAAGGCTTCCGCCGTGAATTTGCCATCGGGGAAAAAGCGCAGTGACAGGCTGACGCTGCCGACCTGGAAGGATTCTGCCGTCAACGGCTTGCGGCCCTTGCCGAGAATCATCTCGGTCGAGCGCCCGCCGATGTCGATGACCAAGCGGGGCAGGGTGGACGGCTGCATCCGAGCCACGCCGGCAAAAATCAGTCTGGCCTCTTCGCGGCCTGCGATCACCTCGATGGGGTAGCCCAACTCGGCTTTAGCGCGTTCCAGAAATGCGTTCCGGTTGCGTGCCTCACGCAGCGTCTGCGTGGCCACGGCGCGCACTCGAGTGGCTGGGAAACCGTTCAAACGCTGAGCAAACCGCCGCAGGCAATCAAGCCCCCGCTGCATGGCGACCTCGGTCAACATGCCGTCGGCGTCGAGCCCGGCGCCCAGGCGAACGGTTTCTTTCAGGTATTCGAGGCGCTTGTACTGGCCGCGCGGCATATGCGCGATCTCCAGTCGGAAGCTGTTGGAGCCCATGTCGATGGCGGCGAGCGGAGCGGCAATATCGGAACTCAAAGGAGCGGCAGGCAAATTCATGGGCGCGATTGTCGGTGTAAATGGCGGCAATTTCGGGTCAGGTGGCGAGCTTTCGGCGCACAGATAAGGCGCTTGTCCCGGATAACAACAAAAGCCTCGATCGGCTTGCTGGGTGGGCGACTTGACACGCTTGATAAGATACGTCCCACGCCTGCGCGATGCGCGGGAACCTGAGCTGAGCAAACCGCGCCAATTGGGCGCGTTTTAGTTTGGGCGCGCAGTTCACTGGAAAACCATGACTCTTCTCTATATCGTGCTGGCGACCTTGGCCGGCGGGCTCTTGTCGGTGTTGATCGCCGCCAGCCTGACCGTGAGCCTGCTGGGGCGGGTGGTCAAACATCTGGTCAGCCTGTCCACCGGCATCTTGCTCGGAACTGCCTTGCTGCAGGTCTTGCCCGAGGCGTTTGATGGCCGCGCCAGCCCGCAGTCACTGTTCATGACCTTGCTGGGTGGCCTGATGTTCTTCTTCTTGCTGGAGAAGGCCGAGTTGTATCGCCATACCCATCACCATGAGGGCGACGGCCACCACCATCATCACCATTTCGACAGTGAGCAGGCGGGCAAGGGCGGCGTCAGCGTCCTGGTCGGCGACAGCATCCACAATTTTTGCGACGGCATCATCATCGCGGCGGCGTTCTTGACCGACCCTTATCTGGGCCTGGTGACCTCGCTGGCCATCATCGCGCATGAAATCCCGCAGGAGGTGGGTGACTACATCGTGCTGCTGAATGCCGGCTTCTCGCGCTCGAAGGCGCTGCTGTTCAACGCGCTGTCGGGCTTGGCTGCGGTGATAGGCGGCGTGGTCGGCTACTTTCTGGTCGGGCCCTGGGAGAGCCTGTTCCCCTATTTGCTGGTGGCCGCCAGCAGCAGTTTTATCTATGTGGCGGTGGCGGACTTGATTCCGCAATTGCAGCGCCGCCTGCCTTGGCGCGAGACGGCTGCGCAACTCGCCTGGCTGGGCGGCGGGCTGGGCCTGGTGGTGATGGTCGTGGCGGTTTCACACCACGGCCATTGAGTCACACCCGTTTGCGCTTAGCGGACCACCAGCACAGGCGTCGTGCAGTGCGTCAGCACTTTTTGGGTTTCGCTGCCGAGTAGCAGCGCCTGCACGCCGCGCCGGCCATGCGAGGCCATCACGACCAGATCGCATTGATTGCTGCTGGCATGTTCGATGATGGCTTCCCAGGCGTGCAAGGCCTCGATGGTGTGGCCTTCGCAGGCTACATCGGCGGCTTTGGCGGCGTCCATGGCTTCCTTGACGCGCGCCGAGGCAATCCGCTCTTGCACATCAAAGAACTCCTGCGGCGGGGTCGGCTGCATCTCGGATACCGCGCTGTAGGGGAAGGGCTCCTTGACGCTGAGCGCGTACAAGGTGGCGCCGTGGATGCGCGCCATGCCGATGGCGGTGTTGAGTGCCTTGGCGCTGATTTCAGAGCCGTCGGTCGGAACAAGAATTCGCTTGAACATGACAATCCTCCGTTGAAATAGCCTTCAGTGTCGTGCGGCGATGGCGGGTCGATCTTGCGCTATGTCAAGGGCGCGCGCCAGCCCCCGCTTTTGGTTTGCTAGCCTTTGGCGACAGGTCTGGCCGGGTCGGCCGACCATTCGCTCCACGAGCCGGGGTAGAGCATCGAGCCGTGCAAGCCCGCATGGGCCATGGCCAGCAGGTTGTGGCAGGCGGTGACCCCGGAGCCGCATTGGTGGATGACGTTTGTGGCGTCATGGGGTGCGATCAAGGCCTCAAAGTCGGCCCGCAAGTCCTGCGCGGGCTTGAAGCAGCCGTTGGCCTGCAGATTGTTTTTGAACAGGCGGTTGCTGGCGCCGGGGATATGGCCGGCCTTTTTGTCCAAGGGTTCGACCTCGCCGCGAAAGCGCTCGGGTGCGCGGGCATCGATCAACCTGAGTTGACCCAGACGCGGCAGCAGTTCATCCGCGCTCAGGCTGACGACCAGGCTATCGGTCGGCTTGAAGTTGCCCGCATGTACGGCAGGAAGCGCGTCGGTGAGGGTGAGGCCCGCGTCGAGCCAGGCTTGCTGCCCGCCGTCCAGTACGGCGACGTTGGCATGACCGAGCCAGCGCAACATCCACCAAAGCCTGGCCGCGTACATGCCGCCCTGCGCGTCGTAGCTGACCACTTGCCGCCCGGGGCTCAGCCCTAACTCGCTCATGCGACGGGCAAAGTCGGTGCGATCGGGCAAGGGGTGGCGGCCGCGAAATTGGCCATTCGCGTCGAGCTTGGGCCCACTCAGATCGCGGTCCAGATGCAGGTAATGGGCGCCGGGCAGGTGTGCCGCCTTGTAGGCGGTTTGGCCGGCGTCGGTGTTGGCCAGATCAAAGCTCGCGTCGATCAATAGCGGTGCTTGGCCGCTGCGATTCAACTCGTCGAGTTCGCTGGCACAGACAAGGGTTTGATAGCTGGTTTGCTTCATGATTCATTGACCTGATGTTGACTGTCGGGTGGTGTGCTGCTGGCGCGTAACAAGGTGGCGGCCAAGCCGGCGATGATGATCAAAAGCATACCGCCTGCCGCCCAAACCGTGATGGGGTCGCGAAACAGCCAGGCGCCGTAGATGAAAGAGAACACGATGCCCAGGTATTGCAGGCAGGCGATCGCCAGCGTCTTGCCCTGGCCATAGGCGCGCGTCATCAAGAGCTGCGCGGCGGTGGCCAGCAGGCCCACGGCCAGCAGCAGGCCCGCACCTTTGAGACTGTGGCCATGGGTGCCGCCCCAACCCGCCAGGCTTTGCGCACCGGTGCTGAGCGCGCCGGCCAAGGCGCCGCCGAGCGAAAAATAGAAGACGATGCGATCTTCCGGTTCGCCCGCCCGGCCCAGCGCCGTGACCTGCAAATAGGCCATGGCCGCCAACATACCCGAAAGCAGGCCGGCCAAGCCATGCCAGAGTTGTTGCTGATCGAGCGTGGGGCGCAACACCAGGGCCACGCCGACAAAGCCCAGCAAGACCGCCGCGACGAGCCTGCCGTCAATGCGGGCGCTGCCCAGCATCACCGCGCCACCGATCAGGAACAAGGCCATCCAGACCGAGGACATGTAGTTCAAGGTCATCGCGGTGGCCAGCGGCAACTTGCCGATCGCATAGAACCACAGCGAGAGCGCCGTCACGCCGGACAGGCTGCGCCAGAAATGCATGGCCGGCACGCGGGTGCGCAGGCTGCTCCTGCGCGCCATGGTCAGGCCGGCCAGCAACAGCGCACCGATGGCGCCGCGGTACATGACGATCTCGCCGGCGTCGTAAAACTCCGAGGCTAGCTTAACGCACACACCCATGGTGGCGAACAAGAACGTGGCGGCGATCATCAGCAAAGGTGCAGGCATGGCCGGCATTATGGCCAGCCCATGAAAAACGCCCCGATCGGCATTCACCGAGCGGGGCGTTGGGCTTCGAGCTTTGGCTCAGCCTTTGAAGTTCATTTCGCGCCGGTACCACTCATGGAAATGCTGCATGCCGTCTTCCATCGGACTCTGGTAAGGGCCGACCTCGTTGTCGCCGCGCTCCATCAAGGCGCGCCGGCCGGCATCCATGCGAAGGGCGATCTCATCGTCCTCGACACAGGTTTCCATATAGGCGGCCTGATGGGCCTCGACAAAGTCGCGCTCGAAGGCCGCGATTTCTTCCGGGTAGTAGAACTCGACGATATTGGCGGTCTGTTGCGGGCCCTTGGGGAAGAGCGTCGACACCACCAGCACATGCGGATACCACTCGACCATGATGTGCGGGTAATAGGTTAGCCAAATGGCGCCGGCCTTGGGGGTCTCGCCGTCGCGAAACTTCAGCAATTGATCATGCCAGCGCTGGTAGACGGCCGAGCCGGGCTTGGCCAGGTCCTTGTGGATACCGACCGTTTGCACCGAGTGGTTGCGACCCATCTCCCAAGCCAGATCGTCACAGCTTACAAATTGACCCAGGCCGGGATGGAAAGGCCCGACGTGATAGTCCTCCAGATAGACCTCGATAAAGGTCTTCCAGTTGTAGTCGCATTGATGGACGTGGACCTTGTCCAGCACATAGCCGGAAAAATCCAGCTCGGCGGCGACACCCAAATTGGCCAACTCGGCCGCGACGTCATGGCCGTTGTCTTCGAACAGCAGGCCGTTCCATTCCCGCAACTTGTAGCGATTCAGGTTCAGGCAGGGGTCTTGCTCGAAATGGGGTGCGCCCAGCAACTCGCCCTTGAGGTCATAGGTCCAGCGGTGTAGCGGGCAGACGATATTGCTACGCGTATTCCCGCGGCCGCGCAGCATCACGGCCTGGCGATGGCGGCAAACGTTGGAGATCAGCTCCAGCCCTTGAGGCGTACGAACCAAGGCGCGGCCTTCGCCTTCTTGCGGCAGGGCGTAAAAGTCGCCAACCTCTGGCACCGCCAAGGCGTGGCCGAGATAGCGGGGGCCGTTCTGAAAGAGCAAGGCCTGTTCTTGGCTGAACAAAGCCTCGTCAAAATAGGAACTTACCGGTAACTGCGTCTTGCTTCGTTCAAGCGCTGAGAGGGAAATACTCAGGTCGGACATGATCCAGTCGGTTCTCCGAGAATCCAGTCACCTTGTCACTCGCGCCTGCTTGGCTGAGTTTACGGTCGACCCGTTTGCGAAACGGAAGGATTCCTGTGCCGGCCTTGCGTCAATCAGGTGCCGGGTTCGCGAAAAAGAAACTGGAGACCCATCAAAGGTGAATCCAGAAAGGGCGCGATTGTACCCAGGAGGGCTATCCCTGTTCTGTCCTGTGTCAATACAGCCGTTCGGGCGAACGTGGCGGCCTTGTGACAGTGCCGATGGCCTCACTGACTACAATCGCCGCTTTCGCAGAATGTAATGACCAGAGCCAGCAGCCCCTCCAAAGCCGCGTTGAAAGATGCGGAACACGCAGTCGCCACCAGCTACGAGCATGCGCTCGGCGAGTTGGAGCGGCTTGTCGCCGATATGGAAGCCGGGCAGTTGCCGCTGGATCAATTGCTGGAAAGTTATCGACGGGGCGCAGAACTGCTGGGATTCTGCCGCTCGCGTCTTCAGGCCGTAGAACAACAAGTCAAGGTGCTGGAGGGCGAGGAATTGAAACAATGGGGAGAGTCCTAAGCGTGGATGCCGGTGTGTTTGAACAATGGATGCAGCGATCACTCGTTGCGTGTGAGGCGGCGCTTGATGGCTTCGTGCCGATTGATGCGCCGGTCGGTCTGGGTGTCGCGATGCGTTATGCGGTGCTTGACGGCGGCAAGCGATTGCGGCCGCTGCTGGTGCTGGCCACTTGCGAGGCGGTCGACGGCGACCCCGAGGCCGCCATGCGCGCTGCCTGCGCGGTCGAGTTGATTCATGCCTATTCGCTGGTGCATGACGATATGCCCTGCATGGATGACGATGTGCTGCGGCGCGGCAAGCCGACCGTGCATGTGCAGTTCGGCGAGGCGCAGGCGATGCTGGCCGGGGACGCGATGCAGGCCTTGGCCTTCGAAGTCTTGACGCCGGACAGTGGCGTGGTGCCTGAGCTGCAAGCGAGGCTTTGTGCGCTTTTGGCCCGTGCGGCCGGCCATGCCGGCATGGCCGGTGGCCAGGCCATCGATCTGGCCAGCATAGGACTGCTGTTGGATGAAGCGACCTTGCAAGATATGCATCGCCGCAAGACCGGCGTTTTGCTGCAAGCCAGCGTGATGATGGGTGCGGCTTGCGGCCCGACCTCTGCGACAGCCACGGCGGCATTGGCCGAGTACGGTGCGGCCTTGGGCCTGGCGTTTCAAGTGGTCGACGACATTCTGGATGTCACCCAGGATTCGGAGGTCTTGGGCAAAACGGCGGGCAAGGATCAGGACGCCAATAAGCCGACCTATGTCAGCGTTTTGGGTTTGGCTCCGGCTCGCGAATTGGCCCAACAATTGCGTTGCCAGGCTCAGCAGGCCTTGAGAGACAGCGGCTTGAACAACACCGCTTGGCTGAGCTTATTGGCCGATATGGTCGTCGAACGCGACAACTGAAAGCGGGCTCAGCGATGAATTACCCCCTCTTGCGAACCATAGACAGCCCGGCCGATTTACGCCGTTTGCCGCGCACCGAACTGGTCAAACTGGCCGGTGAGTTGCGCGCCTATGTGCTGGACACCTTGTCCAACTCCAAGGTCGGCGGGCATCTGGGCTCAAACTTGGGTACCGTCGAATTGACCGTCGCCCTGCACTACGTGTTCAACACGCCCGAAGACCGGCTGGTCTGGGATGTCGGTCATCAGACCTATCCGCACAAGGTGCTGACGGGGCGGCGCGAACAGTTGGCGACGATCCGGCATCTGGGCGGCATCAGCGGTTTTCCGCGCCGTGACGAGAGCCCTTACGACACCTTCGGCACCGGCCATTCCAGCACATCCATTTCGGCGGCGCATGGCATGGCGATGGCGGCCAAGATCAAGGGCGAAGACCGCCGCGCGGTGGCCATCATCGGCGACGGCTCGATGACGGCCGGCATGGCTTTTGAGGCGCTCAATAATGCCGGCGTGCCGCATGGCGGCCTGCTCGGCAATATGCTGGTGATCCTGAACGATAACGATATGTCGATCAGCCCGCCGGTCGGTGCTTTGAACAAATACCTGGCGCGCTTGATGAGCGGCAATTTCTATTCTTCGGCCCGCGAGGGTGCGAAGTCGGTGCTGAAGAACACGCCGCTGTATGAGTTTGCGCGCCGCTTCGAGGAGCACACCAAGGGCATGGTCGTGCCGGGGACGATCTTCGAGGAGTTTGGCTTCAACTATGTCGGCCCTATCGACGGCCATGACCTCGACGCCTTGATCCCGACCTTGGAGAATCTGCGTGCCAAAAAAGGTCCGCAATTCCTGCATGTGGTGACCAAAAAAGGCCAGGGCTACAAGCTGGCCGAGGCCGATCCGGTCAAATACCATGCGGCGCCGGGAAAATTTGACCCGGCGGTTGGTTTTGTCAAATCGACCACGCCGGCCAAGACCACCTTCACCCAGATTTTTGGCGAGTGGCTGTGCGATATGGCCGAGCAGGATTTGCGCTTGGTCGGCATCACGCCGGCGATGCGTGAAGGTTCGGGCATGGTGGATTTCCACAAGCGTTTCCCGACCCGCTATCACGATGTCGGCATTGCCGAGCAACATGCGGTGACCTTTGCCGCTGGCCTGGCCTGCGAGGGTTTGAAGCCGGTGGTGGCGATCTACTCGACCTTTTTGCAGCGCGCTTATGACCAGTTGATTCATGACGTGGCGCTGCAGAATCTGCCGGTCGTTTTCGCTTTGGACCGAGCCGGTCTGGTCGGTGCCGATGGCGCAACCCATGCCGGCAATTACGACATCGCCTTCACCCGCTGCATTCCGAATATGGCGCTGCTGACGCCGGCCGACGAGAACGAATGCCGGCAAGCCTTGTTCACCGCCTATCAGCACAAGGGGCCTGTGACGGTGCGTTATCCACGCGGCGCCGGCGCCGGTGTTGCGGTCGAGAAAGAAATGACGGCCTTGGCCTGGGGCAAGGGCGAAATACGCCGCGAGTCCGGCAAGCCGCAGGCGCGCTCGGCACAGGAGGCGCCGCGAATCGCGATTTTGAGCTTTGGCACCTTGCTCTATACGGCAATGCAGGCGGCCGAACAGTTGGATGCGACGGTTGCCAATATGCGTTTCGTCAAGCCGCTGGATCACGCGATGGTGGCCGAATTGGCGCGCACGCATGATGCGTTCGTGACGCTGGAGGATGGCTGCGTGATGGGCGGCGCGGGTTCGGCCGTGATGGAGGCTATGCAGGCAGCCGGTTTCAATTTGCCGGTCTTGCAGCTCGGTTTGCCGGATGAATATATCGAGCATGGCGATGTGCCTAGCTTGATGGCGTCGCTGGGTCTGGATGCATCGGGGATCGAGCAATCGATCTTGAAGCGTTTTGGCGCGCGGCCAAGTTTGGTGCGGCCGGCCGCCAATCAGTGAGCAGTGACAAGCCCTTGCCGGGACAAGGCCAGGCAGTTGCTGGCATGCTAGAAGCCCAGAATTAATCCAGTTTCCACGGGCCGCTTGGCCCGTTTCCAATCAGCATGAATCAAGTCACCAGCGCCCTGCATATCCCCGACACCCAAAGCGAACGCGATGAGCGCCACTTGATGATCCAACGCGTCGGCGTCAAGGATGTGCGCTACCCGCTGCAGCTCCAGGTCGGCAAGCAGGCTCAAACGACCGTCGGCTTGTGGAGTTTGGATGTGGCG
This sequence comes from Roseateles oligotrophus, assembly GCF_025717515.1. Taxonomy (GTDB): domain Bacteria; phylum Pseudomonadota; class Gammaproteobacteria; order Burkholderiales; family Burkholderiaceae_C; genus Paucibacter_A; species Paucibacter_A oligotrophus. The sequence continues at coordinate 565,769 of NZ_JAJIRN010000002.1, read as the reverse complement.
CTGCCGGCGGAGAAGAAGGGCACCCATATGTCCCGCTTCGTCGCTTGGCTGGACGCCTTGAACGCGCCGATGACGGCGGATTCCTTGCGCGAGCTGCATGGCCAGATGTTGAGCAAGCTGGAGGCGCTTGACGGCCGCATCGAGGTGCGGTTTGCCTTCTTCCTGCGCAAGCGTGCGCCGGTGTCGGGCATCGAGAGTTTGTTGGACTATCAAGGCGCCTTGATCTCCGAGACCCGCGGAGGCCTCACCTCGGTGTGGGCCGAGGTGGCGGTGCCGGTGAAGAGCTTGTGCCCTTGCTCCAAGGAGATTTCCGACTATGGCGCGCACAACCAGCGTTCCTTGGTGACGATCCGGGTTGAGTTGACGGGCGCGCCCATCAGTTGGTTGGAGTTGGTCCGTTTTGCCGAAGAAAGTGCGTCGAGCGAACTCTGGCCGCTGCTCAAGCGCGCCGATGAGAAATGGGTCACCGAGCATGCTTACGAGAACCCCAAGTTCGTCGAAGATCTGGTGCGCGACGTAGCGCTGCGTTTGAATGCTGACGCGCGGATCGGGCGTTATGCGGTCGATGTCGAGAATTTTGAGTCGATTCACAACCATTCGGCCTACGCGCGCATTGAGCGCACGTAGGAGGCGCGTCGCGCCTGCGCCCCTTGGGCGCTCGAATGGTTGGGCAACGAACGCATCGCACTGCGATGCGTTCGTTGTCACAATCACAGCGCTTGCGCGCGCATAGAGCGCACATAGGCCCGCGCCTTGCGCGGCTTTGCGTGGGAACGCCAAGGCTGTGATTGGACAACGCCTATACCGCGCCCAGCCTGCTTTGCAATCGTAAGGCCTCGGCTTTCAAGCACTCGATCAAATGCTCCACCAAGGGTTGCGCCGGCCGGTACAAGGGCATCAGCGCATTGACGCAAAAGGGCACCGAGACCGTGAAGCGCCGCAAGTGCAGCTGCGGCCCGGCCATGCTCAAGGCGGTCAGCGGATTGATGATGGACAGGCCCATGCCGGCGCTGACCATCGCGCAGACCGCCACCGCGCTATGCGTTTCCAGGCGCAGCCGTCGATTCACCCCCTGCTGCGCAAAAATGGCGTCGAGCTGCGCCCGGTAAGGGTCCTCGGCCGACAGGCTGACAAAGTCCTGCGCTTCAAAATCAAGCGGCGTCAAGACAGACTTGCTCAACAGGCAGTGGCCGGCCGGCAATACGCAGACCTCATCCAGCGCCAAGAGCGGCAATAGCTCGGTGCCCGCCACCACTTGCTGGCCCTGCTCGGTCAGCCCCAGATCAAAGCGCTGGGCGCTCATCCACTCCTCCAAAAGCGGCGATTCCTGCGGCGTGATGGACAACTGCACGCCGCTGTGCCTGGCCATGAAATCGGCACAAGCACCGGGCAGCAAGGCATGACTCAAGGCCGGCAGGCATAGCACCGACAAGCGCACCGCCTGCTCGGCGCGGCCCAGCGCCCGCGCGTGCCCCGCGATGTGATCCAGACTCTGGTAGCTGCGCAGCACCTCGTCAAACAAGGCCAGCGCGCGGGCATTGGGCTTGAGGCGCCCGCGCAGGCGCTCGAACAAGGCGTAACCGAGCAGGTGCTCCAGCCTTGCCAACTCGCGGCTGATGGTCGGCTGCGAACTGTGCAGCAGGGCTGCGGCTTCGGTCACGCTGCCGGCCGTCATGACGGCGCGAAAGACTTCGATATGCCTGTGCGTGAGGCGCTGGCTCGGGCTGCCGATCGGATCATTGCTCATGCCAAACCATATCAGATATGAATTGACTCAACAAAACAAAGCATTTGTATGAATGCCTGGCGGCTGGCATGCTGCGAGGCTTGTTTGCATCACCTGTGCTGGAACCCGACCTATGCCCGCTGCCACCTTGACCCCCGCCCGCATCCAAGCTTTGGCCGCCACCTACGGCACGCCGCTCTGGGTCTATGACGCCGCCACCATCCGCGAGCGGATCGCTGCCTTGGCCGCTTTTGACACCATTCGCTTTGCCCAAAAAGCCTGCTCCAACACCCATATCCTGCGCTTGATGCGGGAGCAGGGCGTCAAGGTCGATGCGGTGTCGCGCGGCGAAATTCTGCGGGCGCTGGCGGCTGGCTTTGTGGCGGGTGGGGAGCCGTCCGAAATCGTCTTCACCGCCGACCTGTTCGACCACGCGACGCTGGCCACCGTCGTCGAGCATGGCATTCCGGTCAATGCCGGCTCGATCGACATGCTGCATCAATTGGGCAAGGCATCGCCCGGCCACAAGGTCTGGCTGCGCATCAACCCCGGTTTTGGCCATGGCCACAGCAACAAGACCAATACCGGCGGCGAGCACAGCAAGCATGGCATCTGGCATACCGAGTTGCTGGATGCCTTGGCCGCCGTGCGCGCGCATGGCTTGACGCTGGTCGGCCTGCATATGCATATCGGCTCCGGCGTCGACTATGGGCATCTGTCCGAGGTCTGCGGCGCGATGGTGGGCCTGGTCAAGCAGGCTCATGCGGCCGGCCATGATTTGCACGCCATCTCAAGCGGCGGCGGTTTGTCGACGCCGTACCGGGAGGGCGAGGCAAGCGTCGATACCGCCCATTACTTCGGCCTCTGGGACGCGGCCCGCAAGCAGGCCGAAGCGCTGCTTGGCCATGCGCTGGCGCTGGAGATCGAGCCTGGGCGCTATCTGGTCGCCGAGTCCGGCGTCTTGATCACCGAGGTGCGCGCCACCAAGGACGCCGGCAGCAATCATTTTGTGCTGGTGGATGCCGGCTTCAGCGAGTTGATGCGGCCGGCCATGTACGGCGCCTATCACGCGATGAGCCTGATTCCGTCCGACGACTCGGAGCGCCCTGTTCGCGCCTCGGTGGTGGCCGGGCCGCTGTGCGAGTCCGGTGATGTGTTCACCCAGGGCGATGGCGGCGTGGTCGAGCCGCGTGAATTGCCGCAGGCCAAGGTCGGTGATCTGCTCTTGATTCACGACAGCGGCGCTTACGGCGCCTCGATGTCCAGCAACTACAACAGTCGGCCCTTGACGGCCGAGGTGATTGTGGAGGGCGGCAGCGAGCGCCTGATCCGCCGCCGCCAGACGGTGGAAGAGTTGCTGGCCTTGGAAAACTTGTGAGGGTTTTGTGGCTATCGCCTGCGCGGGATGAATAGTCACCCTCAATAGGCTCAGGCAATGACGGCGATTTGAATTATCAAAACTGCGAACCGGCACTTGCTCTTATGATTCGTCCATAGCAAGTTTTCTACCGTGTCTTTCGTTCGTTAGTTTTGTTTTTCAACCCACAAGGAAATCGTCATGTCCCTGATCAATACGCAAGTCCAGCCCTTCAAGACCGAGGCCTTTCACAATGGCAATTTCGTTGAAGTTTCCGACGCCAGCCTGAAGGGCAAGTGGTCGGTGCTGGTGTTCATGCCCGCCGCATTCACCTTCAACTGCCCGACCGAAGTTGAAGACGCGGCCGACCTGTACGGCGAGTTCCAAAAGGTCGGCGCCGAGATCTATATCGTCACCACCGACACCCATTTCTCGCACAAGGTCTGGCACGAGACATCACCCGCCGTGGGCAAGGCCAAGTTCCCGCTGGTGGGTGACCCAACCCACAAGCTGACCCGCGCTTTCGGCGTGCATATCGAAGAAGAAGGCCTGGCGCTGCGCGGCACCTTCGTGATCAACCCGGAAGGCCAGATCAAGACCGCCGAAGTGCATGACAACGCGATCGCCCGCGACATGAAGGAAACCCTGCGCAAGCTCAAGGCTGCCCAGTATGTCGCGAGCCACCCAGGTCAGGTCTGCCCTGCCAAGTGGAACGAAGGCGCCAAGACCATTACGCCTTCGCTGGACCTGGTTGGCAAGATCTGATGACCCACCCCCGGAGCGCCTGCGGCGCTCCCCCTCAAGGGGGCGAGCCCTGTGGCCCGGCGAAGCCGGTTCCACGGGCTCTACTCGGTAAATACCTCCGAGCTACGCTGAAAGTGTCCTGATCCTCGCGGGCTTTTTCAGAGTGGCTTGACGCATCACGCCTGAATAAACCTACGAAAGGATCCGCCATGTTGGACAGCCATCTGAAGACCCAGCTCCACGCCTATCTGGAGCGCGTCACCCTCCCGTTTGAAATCGAAGTCAGCCTCGATCAGCGGCCCGAGTCGGCCGAGCTTCTGAGTCTGCTGCAGGACATCGCCTCGATGTCCGACAAGATCACGCTGAAGACCGACGGCCGGGATGCGCGCCGCCCGTCCTTCAGCCTGAACCGCACCGGCTCCGACATGAAGCTGCGCTTTGCCGCGATCCCGCTGGGCCATGAATTCACCTCGCTGGTGCTGGCCCTGCTGTGGGTCGGCGGCCACCCGCCCAAGGTCTCGGACGAGACGATTGCGCAGATCAAGAGCCTGGACGGCGAGTTCAGCTTCGAGGTCTATATGTCGCTGAGCTGCCATAACTGCCCGGATGTGGTGCAGGCACTCAGCCTGATGGCGGTGTTGAACCCCAAGATCAAGACGGTGGTTGTTGACGGCGGGCTGTTCCAGGCCGAGGTCAACGAGCGCGAGATCATGGCCGTGCCCAGCATCTATCTGAACGGCAAGGAATTTGCGTCCGGCAAGATGAGCGTGGAGGAAATCGTCGCCAAGCTCGATACCGGCGCGGCCGCGCGTGACGCCGCCAAGCTGAGCGAGAAAGCGCCCTTCGATATGTTGATCGTCGGCGGCGGCCCGGCCGGCGCGGCGGCGGCGGTGTATGCGGCGCGCAAAGGCATTCGCACCGGCATTGCCGCCGAGCGTTTTGGCGGCCAGGTCAATGACACGATGACGATAGAGAACTATGTCTCGGTGCTGGAAACCGATGGGCCGAAGTTCGCCGCCGCGCTGGAAGCTCACGTCAAGGAATATGAGGTCGAGATCATGAATCTGCAGCGCGCCGAGGCCTTGATTCCGGCCGCCACGCCCGGCGGCTTGGTTGAGATCAAGTTGGCCAATGGCGGCGCGCTGAAGGCCCGGACGGTGATTTTGTCGACCGGCGCGCGTTGGCGCCATGTCGGCGTGCCCGGTGAGCAGGAATACAAGAACAAGGGCGTTGCCTATTGCCCCCATTGCGACGGCCCGCTGTTCAAGGGCAAGCGGGTGGCGGTGATCGGTGGCGGCAATTCCGGTGTCGAGGCGGCAATCGATTTGGCCGGCATCGTCGCCCATGTCACGCTGGTCGAATTTGGCGATGCGCTGCGCGCCGATGCGGTCCTGGTCAACAAGCTGAAAAGCCTGCCTAACGTGACGATCCATGTGAATGCCCAAACGACCGAGTTCACCGGTGCCGCCGGCAAGCTCAATGGCCTGAGCTACACCGACCGGGTCAGCGGCGAGGCCAGGCATGTCGAACTGGAAGGCGTGTTCGTGCAGATCGGCCTGGTGCCCAATACCGAGTGGTTGAAGGGCGTGGTCGAGCTGAGCAAGCAGGGCGAGATCATCGTCGATGCCAAGGGTCAAACCTCGCTGCCCGGCGTGTTCGCGGCCGGCGACGCGACAACCGTGCCTTTCAAGCAGATCATCATCGCTACCGGCGACGGCGCCAAGGCGGCGCTCGGCGCCTTTGATTACATGATGAGGTTGCCGGCGCTGGCTTGAGCGGGTCAGGCTCGGTGGGTCAGGCAACTTGCCGGCCGACTCACTTTTCTAGCTCTCACTAAGCCACCCGCCGCCCCCGTACAAACACCTCGCGCACCACCGACTGGCCGGCGACCTCGCGCACGCGGACAAAGTCGCCGCGCAAGCCTAATCCGATTTCTCCACGGTCTTGCAGCCCGCAAGCCAAGGCCGGCCTTCGGCTGACGACGGCCAGCGCTTCGGGCAGGCTGAAACCCGCATCGCGCCGCAACAAGCAGGCCGATTTCAACAGGCTGGGCGGCACATCGTCGGAACTCAGCGCATCCAGCACCCCCGCGCGCAAGCCGTGAGGGTCAGGTTTCAAACATATAGGCAAGACCTGACGCCGAACCCGCTCCAAGTCCTCAAGATCCAGCTGCGCGCAGCTGATGCAATAGCGCGGTCGCGACATCATCACTTGGGTCGAGTTTCAGCGCATGTTGACAGTTGATGAGGGCCTCCGCCTGCTTGCCCGCCGCCAAATAGCCCTCGGCCAATCGAGCATAGGCTCTGGCCGATTGCGGATAGGCCTCAACGTTCAGGCGCAATATGCTGATGGCATCATCCAATCGATGATCGGCGCTCAGTTTCTTCGCCAATTTTCTCAGCTCACTTTGATCGAAGTTGTAGAGGGTTGGCGCCGAAGCCTTCAATTCATGATACTGAATGAGCGCTTGGTCGATGCCGCCGGAGAGCAGGGTGGCGGAAAGCGTGTCGGCGATAGAAATTCGCTGATCATGCATCGCCTTGACCGAAGGAATCCATGAAAACATCGAAACGCCGACGGTGCCAATACCGGCCAATGCAGCCGCAATAAACAAGGTGAATGCCATGATGAATTTGCGCTGAGCGGCCGCAGCCGGTTTTGTACGCAGGAAAAGCTCAAGCACGATCAAAGGAACAAGGTAGCAGCCAAACGACCAGAATATGACGACTGGTCCGTCGAAGTTGGCGCCCATGCCGACCGGCCCTTGATTGACGACAAGCCAGGCGAATAGGCCGACACGCGTGAACCACTGCGCGTTCGAAACCAGGTACAGGCGCAGCGCCCACCGGCGATGAGCTGCGATGTCATGCCCGATGGCCGAGCGTAGGGCGAGCCCGCTGAAACCGAGTATGAGCAAGGCATTCAGCGTGATGGCGATATTGGCAATCGACACATGGCTGCTGCCGCGAAACCAGATCATGTACAGCCCGGTGATGCTGAGGCAAAGCGCCGTCAACATAAACGCGCGTCCGTTCCATCGATGGAAGGCCGGCGCCGCCTTGCGTAGTTGAGGGATCAGTTGCAGCGCGCCGCCAAACGCGATGATGGCGGCCAGCAAAGCGTGTGCAGCAAAGGCTAGATTCCCTGCCGTGTCACCGGCCACATAGCCTTTTGTCAGCAAGGGATTCTTGGCCCAGAGCTGAAAATTCCCGCTCAGCGTTGATGGCGTGTAGAAGCCCAAGAGGTAGGTCAAAAACACCCACTGGCCGATCACGGCGACCACAAACCAGGTGCGTGTCGCCATGTTCAACACCTTGTCGGCGATCGACTTTGAACTTGCGGCGCCGTTTGATTTTGCGGCCCTTGCTGCTGACAGTGCTTTGCTGTTGATGGTCATTGCATCGACTCCGTATATGCCTATTGCTGCTGCCGCTGCTGCTGTTGCTGCAGCGTTTGACCGGCACTGTGCTGGAGGCCGGATGCGCCGGCCGCGCGACTCCGACGAACAACGGTGCCGGCGGGACGGGCGACGGTATGCGCCGATGTGCTTCCTTGGTTTTTTCGCATCGGATGCGAGCTTTCGACCTGGCTTGCGGCAATGCCGGCCTTTCCCTTGTGGCAGAGCATCTGCTGAAAAGCCCGGCTGATTTCTGTTTTGGCGAGCGGCGAAGAACCAAGCCGCAAGTCTCGCGGCTATTCGTCGTATGCCACTCGCCTGCACTGTGCAAGCACCTCGCATGTCACGGGTTGACCAGCCAATTTACGTTGCACAGGATGCGATTTCATTGCGGTGATGGGAAGATCAGGCCAAGTTGCCGGGACAGGCGACGCTGTCGTTAGGCGTTGAACGAATTGCGCTTGGGTAGCTAGCCTTCGGTTCATCTTGCTTGGCGCCACGATGCCGGGAGTTCGCCCCGGCGGGCGACCCTCTTTCTTGTGCGCACAAGAAAGAGGGCAAAGAAAGCGCCCCTGCCGCATGGCCCTGCGGGTTCGCTCGGATGCTCAAATTTACCGGGCCGCGCCCAACTCACTGCGCTACGCTCCGTTCAAACAAGGGGCGCGAAACCAGTTCTTGAAGTCGCTGCGCGACGCCCGGCAAATTCTCCGCTCCTCGCCCATGCAGAAGGGGGATTCCAAAGAACACGGCTCGCTGCGCGTCGCCTCGAAGGGTGCGTGCGCTGCGCGCTTGCACCTCGCGAGTCGATGCCGGTCACGTCTTGCCCATTTTCTTGGACTCCCGGCGTTTTCCGGAAATTAACGATTCAAGACTTGAACCCCGGAAGAGTTCGGCTACCACTTGGCTATAACGTTACGGCGACGCATTCTTTGTCAGCACTGAGGCAGGGCAGGGCTGGGGTCACAGTTCAGGCCTAACGCTTAAAAAGTGTGGCAACATCCCACAATTGTGACAACACAATTTCGTTTGGCTCTAATTGGCCATTTGTAACTAACCGCTTGAGTGGACCTCCGCCAGCTGGCCCCGGCCCCTCAGTTTCGTTAGGCGTCGGCATCATCACCCTAGATAAGCATCACTGAGATTTGTAGCGCTAGTCCCTGCCACCCTGGAGGGACTTTGATATCGCCACAGAGTTAATTCGGGAGTTCGCAGCGTGGAAGTTCGATGCAGCGGCTGCCCGTCAGTACCTATCTGACCTTGAAGAGCAGTTCACAGCCAAAAGTGTTCTCGAACCTTGGTAAAGAAACCTAACCCATATTTAAAACTGACTCGCTACGGCAAAAAGCCGAGCAAAAGCCGAGGGTCAAGTCTTTAATCGTTAATTTCCGGCAATCGCCGAGGTCCCAAGAGAATGGGCAAGACTTGACCGGCGCGGCATCGACATGCGAGGCGCATGCGCGCAGCGCAGCACCCATCGAGGCGACGCGCAGCGAGCCGAGTTCTTTGGAATCCCCCTTCTGCATGGGCGAGGAGCGCAGAATTTGTCGGGCGTCGCGCAGCGACTTCAAGAACTGGTTTCGCGCCCCTTGTTTGAACGGAGCGTAGCGCAGTGAGTTGGGCGCGGCCCGGCAAATTTGAGCACTGAGCGGACCCGCAGGGCCATGCGGCAGGGGCGCTTTCTTTGCCCTCTTTCTTGTGCGCACAAGAAAGAGGGTCGCCCGCCGGGGCGAACTCCCGGCAACTCACCGGCCATCATGCGTTTCGTAAACGGCCTAGCCGCGTGAAGTTCAGACAGGCTCCCGTCGCGGGCACCCGCCTGACTCAAGCCACCCGCCGCCCCTGCACAAACACCTCACAAACCACCGGCTGCCCCGCCACCTCCCGCACCCGCAGCAAATCCCCCCGCAGCCCTAACCCAATTTCCCCACGGTCGCTTAGCCCACAAGCCAAGGCCGGCCTCCGGCTGACGACCGCCAGTGCCTCGGGCAGGCTGAAACCCGCATCGCGCCGCAACAGCCAGGCCGATTGCAAAAGACTGGACGGCACATAGTCCGAACTTAGTGCATCCAGCACACCGGCGCGGGCCAGATCCAGCGCCGAGACATTGCCCGAATGCGAACCACCGCGCAGCACATTCGGCGCCCCCGCCACCGTGCACAGGCCGAGCCCATGCGCATGCTGCGCGGCGGCCAAGGTGGTCGGGAATTCGCTCATGCCGGCACCCAGCCCCAAAGCCTCGTCCACATGGGCCAGCGTCGTGTCGTCATGCGTGGCCAAGGCGACCGAATGGGTGCGCGCAAAGTCGGCAAACCAGGCGCGATTCGGCTCCGCATGCTCGGCCTGGCGCTGCGGCGCAATGCTCACCTCCCGGTCCCAGACCGCATCGCTCCAGCCTTTCTTGCCGGTGTAATAGGTCTTGGCATGGGCTAGATTGGTCCATTGGCGCTGGCCCGGCGTGTGGTCCATCAGCGAAATCAGGCGCAGACGCGGGTGCCTTGCAAAGGGCTCGAACAGCTCGCGCGCATTCGGTGCCGGCAGCTCGCAGCGCACATGGATCAGGTGATCGGCCTTCAACACACCGGCCGCCTGCATTTGATCCAGCACGTTCAACAAGGCACTTTGATCGCGGGCACGAAAGCCGTCGCCATAAGGGTCGCCGACGCCGATCGCGTCCAGCACCGTGGTGATGCCGGCCGAGGCGATCTCGGCGTCATGCGCTTGCACGGCACCCAGCATCGGAAAAAAAACCTTGGGCCTGGGCATCACATGCCGCTCAAGATTGTCGGTATGCACCTCGACCAGGCCCGGCAGCACAAAGTCGCCGCCCATGTCGATAGCGCCCGCCGCCGCGCTGCCGCCTTGACCGATCTCGGTGATCACGCCGTCCTGCACGCGCAGGTGGCCGACGATCACTTCCTTGCCCAGCACCAGCTGCGCATTCGTCAACAACAGGTCATTCTTCATACAAGGATTCTCTCTGGCTGAGCGGCGGGCGGCAGGGCGACGCAGCGGCTGGCCACCGCTTCGCGCACTTCTTCATCGTGGAAGATGCCGACGATGGCGGTGCCGGCCGCCTTGGCCGCCGCAATCATCTCAATCACGACGCGGCGGTTCATCGCATCCAGCGAGGCGGTCGGTTCGTCCAACAAGAGTAGGCGCGCCGGCTGCACAAAGCCGCGCGCGATATTGACGCGCTGCTGCTCGCCGCCGGAGAAGGTGGCCGGTGGCAAATCCCAAATCGCCTCTGGCAGATTCAGGCGCGCGAACAGCTCGGCAACCCGCGCCCGCGCGGTCAGTTGCGCGGCTTGCCAGCCGGCATCGTCGACTTGACCGGACAGCAGCAAGGGGTCGGCCTGCAGCAGCCGCTCAGCCACCACATCGAGCGCACCGACACGCGGCAGCGCACGCAAGAACTGGCTGACATAGGCCAGCTCGCGTCGGCGCAGATCCAGCACCTGCTGAGCCTGGGCCTGCGCCAGATCGACGGGCGCGCCGCCCTGTTCGCTGGCAAACAGGATGCGGCCGCTGTCGACACCGTAGCTGCCGTACAGGCATTTGATCAAGGTCGATTTGCCCTGGCCCGAGGCACCCACCAGGGCCACGCATTCGCCCGCATGAACGTCGAGCGAGACGCCGTGCAAGACCGGCAGGGCCTGGCCGCTGCGCAGATGCAGCGTGAAATGCTTGCGCACATCTTGCACGCTCAAAACCGGCATTATTGACTTCATCATCATCATGGCGCCACCACCGAGGCGACCAGCAGCTGGGTGTAGGGATGCTGAGGGTCATCGAGCACGCGGTCGGTCAGACCTTCTTCGACGATGCGGCCCTCGCGCATCACCAGCGTGCGGTGCGCGAGCAGGCGCGCCACGCCGAGGTCATGGGTGACGATAAGCGCCGACAGATGCATGCGCGCGACCAGCAGCCGGATCAGGTCCAGCAGCTTGGCCTGCACCGACACATCCAGCCCCGAGGTCGGCTCGTCCATCAGGACCAGGCGCGGCTTGGTGACCAGATTGCGGGCAATTTGCAGGCGCTGGCGCATGCCGCCGGAGAAGCCGCGCGGCGAGTCGTCGATGCGCAGCGGGTCGAGTTCGACCCGACTCATCCAGTCCTCGCCGGTGGTGCGCAGCTGACCGTAATGGCGCAGGCCGGCGCCCATCAGGCGCTCGCCGATATTGGCGCCGGCGCTGACATTCATGCGCAGGCCGTCGGCCGCATGCTGCTCGACAAAGCCCCATTCGGTGCGTGCCAGCAGGCGGCGCTGGCGCTCGCTGATGCGGTGCACATCGACCACTTCATCCGCGGCCGTGCGGTACAGCACTTGGCCGGCGGCCGGTTGCAGGCGGGCGGCAATGCAGTTCAGAAGCGTGCTTTTGCCCGAGCCGGACTCGCCCACAATCGCCACCACCTCACCGGGGAATAGGCTCAGCGAGGCCTCGCTGACGGCCGCACGGGTCTGCCCGGCGGCGTTGAATTGATGCGTTAGGCCGCTGACTTGCAGTAGCGGCTGAACTGGGGTCTGACTGATGCTCATGTCTTCATCTCAATCTGGAAACTCTTGCCATGCTGGGCAAAGCCGAGTTGCTCATAAAAGGCATGGGCTTGGGCGCGGCGCAAATTGGATGACAGCGCGAGTTTGTAGCAGCCGGCCGCCGCCGCCAGGGCCATGGCGTCTTCTACCAGCGCGCGGCCCAGGCCGAGACCCTGCAGATCCGCGGCGACGCCGACGCTCTCAATCACCGCCGAGGGTGTGCCCTGATGCGAAAGCATGGGCAGAATGAACAGCGTCAGCGTGCCGACCAGGCGTTCACCGGCTTGGGCCACGCGCACCCGCGCCAAGGGCATCGCCTGCAGTTGCAGCCAAGCCTGTTCAACCTGCGCCAGCGCCGTTGCCGACATCGGCTGCGGCTCGTCCAGGCCGCTGCTTTGATAGAGCGCCAACAAGGCCGGCAGGTCGCCGAGCTGCGCGTCGCGAATGGCTATCGGATGATCATTCATCGTTGTTCTTTCGCTCCAGTTGCGCGGCGCACCAGTCGCTGTCCGAGCAGGTCCACAGCGTTTGCCCGCCGCCTTGCACCACCTCGTCGAGAAAGCTGGTCGTGCAGCCGCAGAGTTCGCAGGCCTGGCTATGCGGCTTCACTTCAAAGGGATGGTCCTCAAAATCGAGGCTGCGCACCGAGGTGTAGGGCGGCACGGCATAGAGGCGCTTTTCGCGCCCGGCGCCAAACAGCTGCAGCGCGGGCATCCGGTCCATCTTGGGGTTGTCAAAGGCGGGGATCGGGCTGGGCGCCATCACATAACGGCCATTCACCAGGACCGGGTAGTCATAGGCCGTCTCGACCCGGCCCCATTGCGCGATGTCTTCGTACAGCTTCACATTCATCAGCCCATATTCCTCGGCCGCGTGCAGGCTCTCGCATTCGGCCCGGTTCGGCTCCAGCCGGTACAAGGGCTCGGGCTGCGGCACCTGGTAGACCAAGACCTGACCCTCGCGCAGCGGCGCCTCGGGGATGCGGTGGCGGGTCTGGATCAGCGTCGCGTCTACGGTGCGGGTGGTGGTGGCCACGCCGGTCGTGCGGGCGAAGAAGTCGCGGATATTGACGGCGTTGGTGGTGTCGTCGCTGCCTTGGTCGATGACCTTCAAGACATCGGCCGCGCCGATCACGGCGGCGGTGACCTGGATGCCGCCGGTGCCCCATCCATAGGCCAGCGGCATCTCGCGCGAGCCGAATGGCACCTGGTGGCCGGGGATGGCCACCGCCTTCAACAAGGCGCGGCGGATCATGCGCTTGCTGCGCTCATCCAGATAGGCGAAGTTATAGCCTTCGGCGGTTTGCGGCATGGATGGGCTCATGGCTGCTCCGTTTTGAGTCTGTCGCTGCGCTCCTGGCGCAGTTGGCGTATCAGCTGCAGCTCGGACTCGAAGGTCACGTAATGGGGCAATTTGAGATGCTGGACGAAGCCCGAGGCCTCGACGCTGTCGCCCTGCGGCAGCGCGAACTCTTGTTGCTGTGCCGGGCTGCTGATCTGCTCGCCGAATTCATCGGCGCGCAGCGCGCGGTCCAGCAGCGACATCGCCATCGCCTTGCGCTCGCCATGGCCGAACACCAGGCCGTAGCCGCGCGTGAACTGCGGCGGCGCGCCGTCGTTGCCGACAAACTGGTTCAGCATCTGGCATTCGGTCAGCTCGATCTCGCCGACCTCGATCTCGAAGTCCAGCTCGTCCGGCTGCAAGGACACGGCCACCGCGCCGAAGCGGATGTCGCCGGCAAAGGGGTGCGTAAAAGCGTAGCCGCGCTGGGTCGAATAGGCCAGGCCCAAGACCCAGCCCTCGTCGGCGCGTGCCAGCATTTGCAGGCGGCCGCAGCGCGGCAGCGGGTAGCGCGGCGGGTCGCGGGTGATGTCCAGTGGTTCGGGGTCGCCGTCGGGCGGCAAGGCGGGCTCGATCAGGCCTTGGGCAGATAGTTCGTCCAGCGCATTGACGATCAGGCTCGGCGCCTCGGCCAGCGCGTCGCAGGGCGGCGCGCTGGCAGGCGCATCGCCGCGCAGCAAGCCGAAGTCGAGCAGGCGCTGGGTGTAGTCATAGGTCGGCCCCAGGACTTGGCCGCCGGGCAGATCCTTGAAGATGGCCGAGATGCGGCGCTCTGGGCGCATCGCGTCGCAATTGAGCGGCGCGCTGAAGGCCAGGCGCGGCAAGGTGCTGCGGTAGGCGCGCAGCAAGAACGCCGCCTCGATCGCGTCGCCCTGCGCCTGCACCAAGGCCAAGGCGGCCAAATCGGGGTCGTAGAGCGAGGCTTCGGCCATCACCCGCCCGACCAGCAAAGCCATTTGCTCGCGCACCTGCGCCACGCCGATGGCGGGCAGATTCAGGTCGCCCCGGCGCGCGGCGGCCAGCAGGTCGCGCGAGGCTTTGATGGCTGGCTCGCCACCCTTGACTGCGATATACATGGCCTCAGCTCTCCAGCGTGATCAGGGTGGAACGGGGAATTGCCGCCAAGCGCGAGCCGCAGCAAAGCATCAGCTCGATGCCGCGCGGGAAGGCGGGCAACAAGGCTTGGCGCCAGCGCCAGAACTCGGGCGGCAGCCCTTGCACCGCCAGCGTCTGCTCGCTGGCAATGCCAGGCCCGCGCAGCGTCAGCAGGGCCGCGCCGGCCAGCGCTTGTTTTTCATCCAGCCCGCTAACTTCCAGCAAGAGCGTGCCGCCAAGCTGGGGCTGCTCATCGCTGCCCAGCGGCAGCGCCTGCCAGATTGGGGTGCCGAGATTTGGGGTGGCAAGATCGGCCGCCTGGACGGCGGTGAACTGGGCGAGCCCCGGCTCGGCCAGCTTGGCGCCGCAGTGAAAGCGGAAATAGGCCGCGGCGGCCTTGCTGCCTAACTCTGCGGCCAGATGGAGCGGGCTTTCCGCGTCCAGCAGCGTCAACAGGCTCAGCGTCATGGCCAGGCCGAAGGCCTTGGTGGGCAGTTGCACGCCGCTGTCGACCGCCGCCAGCTCATGCACCCGGCCGGGCAGCGCCATCGCATCGAGCAGCTGCCTGAACACCTGCTGCGCGCCGAACACCGGCTCGGTGAAGCCGCGCTTCATGGCGGCCAGGTCATGGTTGCCGTCTAAATGGTTGGCTAGGTTCATGGCATCGTCTCCGCCTGCAAGGTGTAGAACTGCACGCGGCTGGCCGCCGTTTGGCCTGCCTGCTGAGCGCGCCTTGCCTGCGTCACGGCCCGCAGCGGCGCAATCACTTCGGCCTGCAGGCGCTCGCCCCAAGCCGGCTGCTGCAACAAGGCATCGGCCTGCGCCACCCAGCTCGCGCGCTCGATGTCGCGGCCCAGCACATAAGCCACGCCGACGCTGGCGGCTTCCTCGCCCTTGAAGCGCAAGACGCAGCGGGTCAGCGTGGCCTCGCCCAGATTGAAGCGCTCGCCGCTGTTGCCGGCGCGCCCACGCAACATGGTCAGGCCGACCTCCGGCGTGCGCAGCGGCTCGAATTGCAAGCCTGTCATCAAGGGGCAAAGCAGTTGTTGCAGACTTTCGCGTGGCGCATGGGCCAGCACGGATAGCCATTGTTGGCGAGCGCTGGGCGGCAATTCGGCGGAGGAGTTCATGAGGATGTCATCTAGACGACTTTAAGATGCGCCCAGTATCACAGCGGCCGGTGACAGTTTCTTGACCAAATCAAATCATGTTGAATGAAGAGCCCGAGTTCTTGGCGCCCAGCCCGGCTGCCGCGCCGCTGAGCAAGCGTTGGGAAGCCATTGCGGCGGCGCTGCGCGCCGAGATTGTGCAAGGCGTTTTTGCGCCCGGCTCACGCTTGCCGAATGAATCCGCCTTGGCCGAGCGATTCCAGGTCAACCGTCACACGCTGCGCCAGGCGATGCAGGCGCTGGCACGCGAAGGTTTTGTGCAGGTGCGCCATGGCAGCGGCACCTTTGTGCGCGAGCTGGTGCTGGACTATGCCTTGCAGCGCCGCACCCGCATGAGTGAGAACCTGGCCGAGGCCGGCGAGCAGGGCAAGCGTGAACTGCTGGCTCAGCAAGAATGCGCCGCCGGCAGCCGCTGGGCCAGTGGGCTGCGAGTTAACCCGCGCACGCTGGTGCTGCAGATGAGCACACGCGCCTTGGTGCGCGGCCGCCCGGTCAGCCTGAGCTGCGCCGCCTACCCGCTGCCGCGCTTGGGGGCTATGGCCGAAGCCTTCGCAAGACTGGGCAGCATCACCGCCGCCCTGGCCGAACTGGGCGTGGCCGATTACACCCGCGCGCGCAGCGTCATCTCCGCCCGCCTGCCCAGCCAAGAAGAAGCCGATGCCTTGGCCCGCCCGGTCACTCAGCCGGTGCTGGTGGTGGACTACAGCAATGTGGACGCGGCCGGCCAGCCCGTCGAGGCGGGCCATACCTTGTTCGCGGCCGATGCGGTGCAGCTGACGGTCGGGCCGGACGGCTGGGAGCGGCCATGAACGCCGGACCCGCAAGCCCGCTTCGTTATGCCATTTATTGGGCGCCCGAGCCCGCGCATGCGCTGGCGCAGCTGGGCGAGCAATGGCTGTCACAGGACCCATCCGTCGCACCGATCAGCGAGCCGGCGCTGTATGGTTTTCACGCGACGCTGAAGCCGCCGTTCAGATTGGCGGAGGGTTGCAGCGAGGCCGAGTTGCTGCGGGCAACCCAGCGCCTGGCCTGGGCTCATCGCGCTTTCGACATGCCGGTCTTGCGGGTGGCGAGGCTGCAGGGCTTCGTGGCTTTGCGGCCGCAGCCCCAGATTGCGCCCGCGCATCCGCTGTGGCGCCTGGCGGATGCCTGCGTCAGCGAGCTGGACGGTTTTCGCCGGCCACCCGCCGAGGCCGAGCTGCTCAAGCGCAGATCGGTCGGGCTGGACGCTGAGCAAGAGGCTCTCATGCAGTGCTGGGGCTATCCGCATGTGCTACAGCGCTGGCGTTTTCACATGACGCTGACTAACTCTGTTTTTGAGCAGCAGGCACAACAAGGCCCGCAAGCAAGCCCGCAGGCCGAGGCGCTGCTGGCGCGCTTGCAGGCCCTGTTCGCGCCGGCGCTGGCGCAGCCGCTGCGCTGCGATTCGATCTGCATCTTTGAGCAGCGCGAGGCGGGCCAGGCATTTCGATTGAGCCATCGCTTTGACTTGGCGCCGTGAGCGGCTGTTTGAGAAGCCAGCGCACCCTAAAATTGAAAAGCAGATATTTACATCAGGAGCTGCTTATGTTGACAACGTTCGGGCGCTTGGCCCTGGCCCCATTGTTCGGTCTGTTGCTGACTTCCTGCGCGACCATGTCGCCCGAGGAATGCAAGGTCGCCGACTGGGGGCAGATTGGTCAGCGAGACGGCATGGACGGTCGAACCTTGGGGCAACTCAGTGACCGGGCCGCTGATTGCGCCAAGGTCGGCGTCAGCGTCGACACCCAGGCCTATCAAAAAGGGCGAGATCAAGGTTTGCTCAGCTACTGCCGCCCTGATAACGCCTTGCGTGTCGGCCTGAGTGGCGGCTTTTATGGCGGTGTTTGCCCGCCTGAAACACATGCCGAATTTTTGCAGCGTTATGAATCAGCACGCTATGTCTGGGATTTGCGCAACGAGGTGTCTAGCCTGGACGGGCGGATTGAAAACCTCGAGCGCCGGCTGCGCGATGTCAACCGCAGCGAGGAAAAGCGCCTGGCGGATGCGACGACCGATGAGCAGCGCAAGGCGATTCGCAAAGCGATCGACGACGAGCGCCGTGATATTCGCAACGACCTCAGCGAGACCGATCGCCGCCTGCGCCGCAAGCGCGACGAGCTGCGTTCGGCCGAGTTTTCGTTGAGTAATCTACGTTAAGGCCGTCGCAGCCAAACCCAGCGCCGCGCAGGCGCCCAGCAAGGGCAGCACGCCAAGCTTGAAGCGAAACAGTGCCAGCATGGCGGCCAACGCGATCAGCGCCGACATCGCGTCGAAGGGGCCGCTAAATCCCTTGGGCCAGAGCACATGGTAGGCAAAGAACAAGGCCAAGTTGACGATGACGCCGACCACCGCCGCCGTGATGGCCGACAGCGGCGCGGTAAAGCCGAGCTTGCCATGGGTGGCTTCGACCAACGGCCCGCCGGCAAGGATGAAAACGAAGGACGGCAAAAAGGTGAAGTAGGTGACGACGGTGGCCGCCACGGCGCCCGACAAAAACAAGCTGTCGGCGCCGAATACCGGCTGCAGCCAGGCGCCGACAAAGCCGACAAAAGCGAGCACCATGATCAGCGGGCCGGGCGTCGTCTCGCCCAGCGCCAGGCCGTCGATCATTTGCGTGGCGCTCAACCATTGGAATTGCTCAACCGCGCCCTGATAGACATAGGGCAGCACGGCGTAGGCGCCGCCAAAGGTCAGTAGCGCGGCCTTGGTAAAGAACCAGCCCATCTGCGTCAGCAAGCCGTCCAGACCTTGCGTCAGCAAAAGCCAGCCCATGCCGGTCAGCCATAGGCTCGCACCGATGGCTAACACCCGAATCAGGCGGCTGCCGGTGAATTGCGCATGCACCGGTGTAGGCGTGTCGTCGTCAATCAGCGCCGGGCCGTAGCCGGTCTTGGCGGCAGCATGGCCACCGCCGAGCGCAAATACCTGGGGCGCCCAGCGAGCCCCCGCGCCGCCGATCAGGGCGGCCACCAGCACGATGACCGGGAAGGGCGCGTCGAAGGCAAAGACCGCCACAAACGCCAGCGCGGCAATGCCCCACATCCAGCGGTTTTTCAGCGCTCGGCCGCCGATGCGGTGCGCTGCATGCAGCACCAGCGCGGTGACGGCGGGCTTGAGGCCGTAAAAGATGCCGGCCACGACAGGCAGCTCACCAAAGCGCATATAGATCCAGGACAGCGCGATCAGGATGAACAGCGAGGGCAGCACGAACAAGGCACCGGCGACGATGCCGCCGCGCGTGCGGTGCATCAGCCAGCCGATATAGGTGGCGAGTTGCTGTGCCTCTGGCCCAGGCAGCAGCATGCAGTAGTTCAGCGCATGCAGAAAGCGCTTTTCGCTGATCCAATGGCGCCGCTCGACTAACTCGGCATGCATGATGGCGATCTGCCCGGCCGGGCCGCCAAAGCTAATGAATCCCAGCTTGAGCCAGAAGGCGAAGGCTTGCCAGAAACTGACCGGTGCGGGTAGCGCGAGGGACTGGGTGTTTTGGGTCGTCATGGTGAGAGTTTCGCAGCAGCCTGGCCGGGGCTTGGCCGGACGCAAGCATTCACCGACAAGCCTGCCTCGCGCTTCGGTTATTCTGTCCGGCAAAGGAAGCGCAGCCGCCGATGTTGAACCGACCTTCATCATTTTCTCGAGAAGTCTGGCGATTGGTGGGCCTGCTCTTGGCTTTCGCCTTGGTCTTCGGCCTCTATGTGCGTGCGGAAAAGCAGATCGATCTGGCTAACGCGCGGCGCCAGCAGTCTTTCTTGCTTAGCGATGAGTTGCGCCGCTCCTCCGATGACCTGACCCGCATGGCGCGCTCCTATGTGGTCACCCGAGAAGCCAGATACCGGCAGTATTACCAGGAGATTCTGGACATCCGCAGCGGCAAGAAGGCCCGTCCGGCCCACTACGAGTTTGTCTATTGGGATCTGGTGCTGGCCAATGGGCCGCGCAGCGAGGGTGGCGAGGGTGTCGCAAGCGCCCTGCAGCAGCGCATGCTGCGGGCCGGTTTCACTGAACAAGAGTTGCAAAAGCTGGCACTGGCCGAGGCCAACTCGAACCGTCTGGCCGAAAGGGAAATCGCCGCGATGCGCCTGGCCGAGGCCGGCGGCGCCGAAGCCATCCCGATGTTGTTTGATCAAGCCTATGTGCAGGCCAAGGCGGCCATCATGCAGCCGATCCAGGACTTCCAGACCATGCTGGACGAGCGAACGCTGATTTCGGTGAGTTCGGCCGAACGCGTGGCGCTAGCCCTGCGCTTGCTGGCGATCACGGTCGGCCTGGGTCTTATCTTCATGCTGTGGCGGGCCGGCAGGGTTTTGCGCAGCACCCTGGGCGGGCCCGTCGAGGAAATCCACCGCCACCTCAGCCGCATCGGCAGCGGCGACTTTTCCGGCCGCATCGAGTTGCGCGATGAGAGTGAGAACAGTGTGCTCGGCTTGTTGGCGCAGACCCAAGGCGAACTGCAGCAGATCGATCTTGAGCGCAAACTGATCCGAAACGTCGAGCAGTTTCGCAGCCATATATTGGAATTGCTGGCGGGCAATCTGAGCTTGCCCGCCATGCTTGAGGCACTGGTGCGCGGGCTTGAACAGTTGCACCCCGAAATGCTTTGCAGCGTTTTGTTGCTGGACGAAGAGGGCCAACACCTGGGCCAGGTGGTGGCTCCCAGTCTGCCGGTGTTTTATAACGCCGCACTGGAGGGCGTTCAAATCGGCCCGGAGGTGGGCTCATGTGGCGCGGCGGCGTTCAGCGGCCGTTTGGTCGTGGTTGAGGACATCCAGAACCACCCGTATTGGGCGCCGTACAAGTCCCTCGCGGCCAGTGCCGGTCTGGCGGCTTGTTGGTCGCAGCCGATTCTTTCCTCGTCCGGCCTGGTGCTGGGCACGCTTGCCATGTACCACCGCCAAGTGCATAGACCCTTGCCGGCCGACCTGCTTTTGATTGAGCAATCCGCCCATTTGGCGAGCATTGCCATCGAGAAGCATCAGGTGGCGCAAAAGCTGCTCGAGAGCGAAGCGCATTACCGTCTATTGACCGAAGACGTCTCCGATGTGGCCTGGAAGCTCGACCGCAACAACGTCTTCACCTATATCAGCCCCGCCGATGAGCGTATGCGCGGCTTCCCCGCCGAAGAGGTGATTGGCCACCATGTGTTTGATCTGTACACGGAGGAAGGGATCGCGGCGGTCACCAAATTGTTTCGCCAGCGCGCGGATACAAAAGAAGCCAGGTCCAACACGATCAGCTTCGAGGTGCAGCAGCGCTGCAAAGACGGCAGCCTGATCTGGACGGAAATACTCAGCACGCCGACGCGCGACGAGCAGGGCTGCACCACCGGCTTTCACGGCATCACCCGCAATATCAGCGCCCGCAAGCTGGCCGAAGAGGCGCAACGGATTGCCGCCACCGCCTTCGAGTCGCAGGAGGGCATCTTCATCACCGACGCGGACAAGCGCATTCTTCGGGTCAATCGGGCCTTCACGGAAATTACCGGCTACAGCGCCGAGGAGGCGCTTGGACAAAACCCCCGGATGCTCAAGTCGGGCCGCCACGACGCTGCCTTCTACGCCGCCATGTGGGCAAGCCTGGGCGCCGATGGTTTCTGGCAAAGCGAAATTTGGAACCGGCGCAAAAGTGGCGAGATCTTCCCGCAGTTGATCACCATCACGGCGGTGAAGGGTGATACCGACCGGGTCACGCATTACGTCGCCACCTTTACCGACATCACCCTGCGCAAGGTGGCGGAGGAGCAGATTCGCAGCCTAGCCTACTTTGACCCGCTGACCAAATTGCCGAATCGCCGGCTGCTGTCGGACCGCATGACGCAGGCGCAAGCCCAAGCTGCCCGGCATGGCATGGAAGGAGCCTTGCTGCTGATCGACCTGGATCATTTCAAGACCCTCAATGACGCCCTCGGCCATGACAAGGGCGATTTGCTGCTGCAGCAGGTGGCGGCGCGGCTGCTCGGCTGCGTGCGTGAAAGTGACACGGTCGCGCGTTTGGGGGGTGACGAATTTGTGGTGATCCTGGCAGACCTGAGCGATTCGGAAAACACCGCTGTGGGCCAAAGTGAGCGCGTGGCCGAAAAGATCCTGAGCGCACTCGACTGGACCTTTTTGCTTGACGGCTTCGAGCATCACAGCAGTTCCAGCATCGGTATTGCGCTGTTTTCGGATCACAGCGAGAGCTTTGATGAGTTGCTGAAGCGGGCCGATCTGGCCATGTATCAGGCCAAGGCCGCCGGGCGCAACACACTGCGCTTTTTTGACCCGCAGATGCAGGCGGTGGCGAGCGCCCGCGCGGCGCTCGATGCCAGATTGCGCGAGGCCATCCGTGACGAGCAGTTCAGCCTGCACTATCAAGCGCAGGTCTGCGGCCTTGGTGCGGATGGCGCCGAGCAGGGCTGGCGCATCACCGGCGTGGAGGCCTTGCTGCGCTGGCTCGACCCCTTGCATGGCCCGGTGTCACCCGCCGTCTTCATCCCGCTGGCCGAGGAGACCGGGCTGATCCTGCCGCTCGGCGCCTGGGTGCTGGAGGCGGCTTGCGAGCAATTGGCAAGCTGGGCCAAAGAGCCGGACTTGGCGCATCTGACGGTGGCGGTGAATGTCAGCGCGCGGCAGTTTCATCAGCCCGATTTCGTGAGCCAGGTCTTGACCGTGCTGGCGCGCACCGGCGCCAATCCGCAACGGCTCAAGCTCGAGTTGACCGAGAGCATTCTGGTCGCCAATGTGGAAGACATCATCAGCAAGATGACGGCCTTGAAGGCGCAGGGTGTCGGTTTTTCGCTGGATGACTTCGGCACCGGCTATTCCTCCTTGTCTTATTTGAAGCGGCTGCCCTTGGACCAACTCAAGATCGACCAGAGTTTTATCCGCGATCTGCTGGTCGATGCCAATGACGCCGTGATCGCCAAGATGGTGATTGCGCTGGCCGGCAGCCTGGGTCTGTCGGTGATCGCCGAGGGCGTGGAAACCGAGGCGCAGCGCGACTTTCTGGCCGCACAGGGCTGTCATGCCTATCAGGGCTATTTGTTCGGCCGGCCCTTGCCGGTGGCCGAGTTCGAGCAGCTTGCGCTGCGGCAGGCTTGATTGCCTGCGCTTACGTCTACGTCTACGTCTACGCCCGCGTCAGGCTGTCAAAGTTCAGCAGCACCGCCCCGCGCTTGCGGCCGGTCTCCACATAGGCATGGGCCGCCGCCGCCTCTTCGAAGGCGAAGCTGCGGTCGATGACCGGCTGCAAGACGCCTTGTTCGGCCAGGCGAGCGAGTTGCTGAATGTCGGCCGGCAATTCCGCTGCCGGGCCACCGATCGAGCGCTTGCTGCCCCGAGGCCGCGCGAGCAGATCGGGCAGGCCACCGGCCACCGAGAGGTAGCGCCCGCCTTCGTTCAGGACCGGGCAGCAGGCGGCAAAGTTGCTAGCGCCTACCGTGTCGGCGATGACGTCGAAGCGTCCGGCTGATTGCGTGAAATCCTCGTTCCGGTAGTCGATCACCCGGGCCGCGCCCAAGGACCGCACCAGATCGACATTCGCGCCGCTGCACACACCCGTGACCTCGGCGCCCAAGTGGCGTGCCAACTGCACAAAGGCCGTGCCCACCGCGCCCGAAGCGCCTATCACCAAGATCTTCTCACCGGCCTTGAGTTCGGCCTTGCGCAAGTAGTGCAGCGCCGTCATGCCGCCGAACAAGAGGCTGGCGGCCTGCTCAAAGCCGAGCTTGGCCGGCTTCAAGACGAGCGGCTTTTTGCGCGGATCCAGGCACCGGTACTCGGCATGGCAGCCCATCGCCGCGCCGGCAAAGCCCATCACCGCATCGCCCGGCTTGAAGCTTGTTACCTCTCGGCCGACCGCCTCCACCACGCCTGCCAGGTCGGTGCCCAGCACCGGCTGGCGCGGGCCCGTGAAGCCCAATGCCAGGCGCCCGATCAGGCCAAAGCCGCGCGGCAGTTTCAGCGTGCGCACGCGCACATCGCCGGAAGCCACCGTGCTGGCGTGGATTCTGATCAGGACTTCATGATCGCCGGGCTGTGGCAGCGGTCGGGTTTGCAGGGCCAGCACTTCGGGGCCGCCATAGCGCTGGCAGACCCAGGCTTGCATCGTCAGCATGGGCTTCGTCGTTGTCTTGTTCATGGCTTGGTCTTTGCTGCGATACTTACGCTGTATGTATGAGGTTGCTATAGTCGCACTTACGGTGTAAGCATGTCAAGAGAAATCAAACCCGGCAAGACCTTGGGCTCGCCAGCTGCGAGCAAGTCCAAGCAGGGCGCCGAAGAAACTGCACGCCAGCCCCTGAGCCGCGAGCGCGTCTTGCTGGCCGCTGTTCGGCTGGCCGATGAGGCCGGCATCGAGGCGCTGTCGATGCGCAAGCTGGCGCAGTCCTTGGGCGTCGAGGCGATGTCGCTGTACAACCATGTGGCGAATAAAGAAGCGATGCTGGACGGCATGGTGGAGCTGGTGGTGGCCGAGATCGCGCTGGCTCAAAATGGTGGCGACTGGCGGGCGCAGATGCGCCTGCGCGCCGTGTCGGCCCACCGCGTGTTGATGAGTCACCCTTGGGCGACGATGTTGTTTGTGGCGCGCATGAATATCGGTCCGGCCATGTTGAGCAGCATTGACGCCACGCATGGCTGCCTGCGCGAGGCCGGCTTTTCGCATGCGCTGGCCGACCATGCGCGCAATGTCATCGACAGCCACATCTATGGCTTCACGCTGCAGGCGCTGCTGTTCCCGATCGCCGCCGGCACCTATGCCGAAGCGGCGCGGAGCTTTTTGCCGATGCTGCCGGCCGAGCGCTACCCGCATATGCGGGCCTTGGCCGAGCAGGTGATTGGCGGCCAGTACGACGGCCAGCAAAGCTTCGAGTTCGGCCTGGATTTGATTCTGGACGGCTTGAGCGCTCTGCTGGCCCGGACTTGACGCTATACCAACTGCCTCGCCAGCATGCGGCCCGCCAAAGCCCCCTGGCGGGCGAGTAGAAATTCTTGCAAACGCTGCGGGTAGTCTGGCTGCGCCGCAGCGACCACCGAGGGCCGGGCGGCCAATTGCCGGCGCCAGCGCTGCAGCTTTGGCAGGCCAGTCCAGAAGCCAAAGTCGGCCGCGCCGGCTATGTTGTCGAACACGTCGAAGTAACGCAGTATCGGTGCGAACACCGCGTCGACGATGTTGAAACTGGCTCCTGCGAAGTACGGTCCCTCGGTGAGCTGCGCCTCAAGCTGCTCAAGACGCAGCCTGATCTCGGCGGCACGGGCGGCCAGCGCGGCCTCGTCCTGCGCGCTGTAGAAGCCCGCAATCGTTTTCAGCAAGGCCGAGCCGAACTCCATCCAAGCCCGGTGCTGGGCGCGTAGCAAGGCATTGCTGGGGTGCAGGCGGGGCAGGGCGGTCTCGTCCAGGTATTCGCAAATCACTGCCGATTCGAAGATGGCCGCGTCGCCGTCCAGCAGCAGCGGCGTCTTGCCCAAGGGCGATAGCTTCAAAAACCAGTCGGGCTTGTGGGCCAGATCGATGTCGCGCCGCTCGAAGGCGAGGCCCTTCTCGGCCAAGACGATGGCCACGCGTTGCACATAGGGGCAGAGCAGGTGCGAGACCAGCAGCAAGGGGCCGCTCATTTCGTCGCATCCATTGCGTCACCGAAGATGAAAGCCGGCAGCAGCGCCGGGCTGCGTTTGAGCGCGGCGGCGCCGTCACCCAGCAAGTACAGCGCGACCGACGCGGCCATCAGAAAGACCGGGTACTCCCAGCCGCCGCCGGCGCTGGTGTGGACCCAGCCATTGGGCAGATGCACCCAGGCGGCCACCGCCATCACCGGCAGCAGGGCCAGCGCGACCTGGCGAGCGTAGAGGCCGAGCAGTAGCGCGACGCCGCCCAGCAACTCGAAGGCAAAGACCGGGTAGGCGAGCCAGCCGGCAAAGCCGATGCTGGCGAAGTATTGGGCGGTGCCGGGCAGCGTGAAGACCAGCAATTTGAGCAGCGCGTGCGAGATCCACATGGCGGCCAGGCTGAGGCGCAGGACGGTGATGCCGAGTTGTTGTGTGGCGTTTGATGTGTTCATGAAGAAACTCCGGGTGGGTAGACAGGGCTTCACTGTAGGATTGCGCAATTGAAATG
Source organism: Roseateles oligotrophus (assembly GCF_025717515.1). Classification (GTDB taxonomy): domain Bacteria; phylum Pseudomonadota; class Gammaproteobacteria; order Burkholderiales; family Burkholderiaceae_C; genus Paucibacter_A; species Paucibacter_A oligotrophus. The sequence goes on along the minus strand of NZ_JAJIRN010000002.1, from coordinate 540,296 downwards.
TTAATAGGCAGGGTGGCAGTAAATGATTGCAAAGACGCAATACAAAATGACGCCGGCCGACTTGGCCGTGGTGCTGGCCTTGGTGCGCGGCAGTAGCCTGGCCGGTGCCGGCGAGCGCGTCGGCGCCGATGCTTCGACGGTGTTCCGCTCGCTGCAGCGCATCGAGCGCGGTTTGGGGCGGGCCTTGTTCGAGCGCTCGCGCGCCGGCTATATCGCGACCGAGTTGGCGGCGCAGTTGGCCGAACATGCCGAGCAATTGGAGGCGACGCTGGAGGCGGCGCGCAATGCCGTCGAGACGGCGCCGTCGCAAGTCTCCGGCCTCGTGCGTATCAGCAGCACCGACACCATCTTGCACGGCCTGGTGGCGCCGGCCTTGCGCAGCTTGCAGCTGCTTCATCCCTTGCTGGGCTTTGACTTGCACACCGGCAATGAGTTGGTCAGCCTGACCAGGCGCGACGCCGACATCGCCGTGCGCGCCACCAAGCGCCCGCCCCAGCATTTGGTGGGCAAACAGATCGGGCCGATCCGGGTCGCGCTGTATGCGGCCAAGGCCAAACAGGCCGCCAAGCCCAACATCAAACTCGCCGATGTCGAGGCCGGCCGGGTCGACTGGATCGCGCCCGACGAGGCGCTGCCCGAGCATCCGTCGGTGGTTTGGCGCAAAAGGAACTTCCCCAAGGTCCTGCCGCGCTACCGGGTCGGCAGCATTTTGTCGGTGCTGGAGTTGGTGGCGCTGGGCATGGGTGTGGGCATCGCTCCCTTGTTCCTGGCCGAAGGGCGCAGCGATGTGATCCGCTTGACCGAGCCGCTGGACGAATGCGAGACCGAGCTATGGTTGCTGACCCATCCCGAGTCCCGCCATCTGCGCCGCGTCTCAGCCGTCTATGGTCACTTGGCGCTGACCCTGCAGATGCCCTGACATAGATTCAAGGTTTGCCACTCAAGGCGCGGACCGGATTGAGGGTCGTTGCCTAAGCAAATAGTCGTTAGACCAAGGGTAAATACCAGAGTAAAAACCCGCACTCAACTTGAGGGGGTGACGTTTCACATGGGTGAATTAATTAAATATAGTCGGATGCCTGAATTGGGGAGCGGCAATGACTTGCCAATCCTTTCTGCCCAACCCCTAGCCCGACGGACTGCAAGCAAATGAAAAAAATCAACCTCCTGAACCTGATCGCGGCCGCCGCGGCCGTCGTGTGCATGGCACCGGCCGGCGCAGCCAATATCGTTTTGCACGACACCAGCAATAGCTTCGCCATCGCCCCGAATGGTGCGGATGCGCTGCTGGCGTTCCAGAAGGCCGCGAACTACTGGAACAAGACGCTGACCAACGACGCGACGATCAATATCAATATTTCTTTCGCCGCGCTGGACGCGGGTGTCCTGGGCCAAGCCGGTAGCGCAGGTCAGGCGGTGAATGTTGCCGATGTCTATGCCAGCCTGGCAGCCACCGGCAATAGTGCGCTGGACAGCATCGCCGTCAAGAACCTCTCCAAGCTCAACGAGTACGGCAGCCTGGCCATGCGCGTCAATGGTTATCTCGACCCGGCCAAGAGTTTCGGCGTCGATGTGGGCGGCGCGAGCCGACTATCAAACGGCAATAACGGCATCAATCAAGCGCTGTGGGTCAACCAATCGGTCGTCAAGGCGCTGGGTCTGCAGCTGGACCCCCGGGCCGAGCGTTATGACGCCAACATCACCTTCAGCTCGAGCTTTGGCTTCGATTTCAACCCGACCAACGGCATCGGCGCGGGCCTCTATGACTTCACCGCCGTGGCCGTGCATGAGTTGGGCCATGCGCTAGGCTTCGTCAGTGGCACCGATTCATTTGACGCGCTCGGCCGCAGCAAGAAGGGCCCAGGCCCGGCGGCCGACGCCTTCGAGGCCGGCGCCTTCGGCACCACCAATATCGATGACTTCGCGATCGGCAGCACCCTCGATCTGTTCCGTTATGGCAATGGCTTGAATGCCGATGGCAGCCGCCAGTTGCAATGGGGCGCCGACCGCACGGCCTTCTTCTCGATCGACGGCAATAAGGTCTTCAACCTGCCCGACAACGATCAAGAAGCCGCCTTCTTCTCGACCGGCCAGTTCAACGGCGACGGCAGCCAGGCCTCGCATTGGAAGGACAATCTGGGCGCGCTGGACGGCGACGGCATGTGCTTCCAGTCCTCCCGCGCGATCGGCATCATGGACCCCACGGCTTCACCTTGCCACACCGGCAATGTGACGCAGAACGATCTGGCGGCCTTTGACGCGATGGGCTGGAATCTCGATGGCGATGTGCTGCAGAAGAAGAACTACAGCATGGACACGGCGCAAATTTACGCGATGGACGGTGTGGCCACCGTGGTCGCCGTGCCCGAGCCAGCAACCTGGGCGCAATTGCTCTTGGGCTTTGGCATCATCGGTGGCTTTTTGAGCCGCCGGCGCGGCGCTCGCGCCTAACCGTAGAGCTTGCCATTGGGGCAAGCCGACCCGCCATTGCGGCGGGTCTTGCCGCCATCGAACTCAGCCCGCGCCGCTCCAAACTCCAGTGCGGCGGGGCGGGCAAGGCGTGATTGGTCTTGGCTCAAGCGCCGAGATTCAACTCCGCCAGTAGTTGGTAGGAACGCAGTCTGGCCTGCGCGTCATGCACCGCGCAGGCGACGATGAACTCGTCCACGCCGGTGCGCGCCTGCGTCGCCCGCAGGCCGGCGGCCACCGTGGCGGGTGAGCCAAGCAGCGACTCGGCCAACATGCGCTCAACGCCGGCCTGCTCCGCCGCGCTCCACAAGCCCGCCATGCTGTCTACCGGCCGCGGCAATAGGCCGCGTTTGCCGCGCTGCATGCCCAAGAAGCGCTGTTGCAGCGAGGTGTATAGGTAGCGGGCCTCGGCGTCGCTGTCGCCGACGATGATGTTGATGCCCATCATCGCGTAGGGCTTGGGGTGGCTCGGGCTGGGCCGGTATTGGCTGCGGTATAGCTCCAAGGCCTGCATCAGCATCTCCGGCGCGAAATGCGAGGCGAAGGCAAAGGGCAGGCCCAGATAGGCGGCCAGCTGCGCACTGTAAAGACTAGAGCCGAGCAGCCAGATCGGCACCTCGGTGCCCTGACCGGGCACCGCGCGCACGACCTGACCCTCGCGCTCCGGCGCCAGATAACTCTGCAACTCGATGACATCCTCGGGGAATCGATCTTCGCCCGCACGGTCCAGATGACGGCGCAGCGCCCGCATCGTCGGCCCGTCGGTGCCAGGCGCGCGGCCCAGGCCCAGATCGATACGGCCGGGGAAGAAGGTGGCCAGCGTGCCGAACTGCTCGGCAATCACCAGCGGCGCATGATTGGGCAGCATGATGCCGCCGGCACCGACCCGAATCTTCTGCGTCGCGGCCGCCAATTGACCGATCACCACCGCCGTGGCCGAACTGGCGATGCCGTCCATATTGTGGTGTTCGGCGACCCAGAAGCGCCGATAGCCTAAGGGCTCGGCATGGCAGACCAAGGCGATGCTATTGGCCAGGGCAGCGGCAGCGTTGCTGCCTTCGACGATGGGGGCAAGGTCAAGAATGGAGAGCGGCGTCATGGCGGCAGTCTAGGCGCTTCAGAATGATTTCGCTGGCGCTCTGAACATGCCATGCGGCAGAGCGCGGACTACAGCTCTTGCGTCGGGCTATCCGGCTCGATGCGCGGCCATAGCAGCGCCTGTGCAACGATGACGTCCTGGCCGTTGAAGGTGGCCGCAGGCGACCCATAGAGCTTGTAGCCGAGCGCGATGGCCTCACTGACGCGGCGACAAAAATTGGCGTCGTCTTTGCCGGTCAGCAGCCGGTAGATTGGAAGACCTTCGGGCGGTGTGTTCATTCTCTGCGCGGGGTTTGAGTATTCGGCTTGGCGCGCAGATTTTGAATAGTCCGCTCTGACGCCGAGCGTATTAAACCAGCTGCACATCCTTGGCTGCCAGGCGTTTGGCCAAACCGGTCGCCATCCTGGCGGCCTGCCCATAGACCGACAACTGTGGGTTGGCGCCTATGCTGGTGGGGAAGACCGAGCCGTCATGCACGGACAGGTTGTCGAGCTGCCAATGTTGGCCGTCCGGGCGCACCACGCCCCGCCCGGCGTCCGCCGCCATCCGGCAGCCGCCCATCACATGGGCGCTGCCTACGGTGGTGATGAAGGGTTTGTAGGGCAGTTGCCGGATGGCCTCCTTGGCCTCGGCCCATGAGCCATAGTCGCGTGCCAGTTCATGCACCGGCCGCACGGTTTTTGCCCCGGCGGCGAACTGGATCTCGGTCATGCTCAAATGCGCGCGCCGCGCGCCGTCGAGCAAATAGGCGTTCAGCGGGTAGTTCAGCTGCGGGCTGCCGTCGCTTTTCAAACTGACCGCGCCGCCGCTTGATTCCGCATGGAAGCCATCGCGCAGCAGCCCAATCATCACGTTGGCATAAGGCATCAGCTTGGCGCGCTCGGCCAGCGTCGGCCCCACACCGCCCAGATTGGTCATCGCAAAGCCGGGGTGAACGGGTGCTACTTCCAACTTGTAGCCGATCGGCCCATCAACCGGGCCCTGGTGCAGGAAATGGTCGGAGAAGACGCTCAGCGGCGCGCCGGCCCAGCCTTCAACCGGTGCTGGCATCTGGGCGTGATTGGCCACGGTCGGGTGCAGAAACGTCCGCTTGCCGAGCAGGCTGTGAGGGTCGGGTGCGTTCGAGCGCAGCAGCAGGGCGGGCGAGTTGATGGCGCCACCGGCGATGACGAAATGGCGGGCCGTGATGCGCAGTTCCGGGCCATTGGCCGAGCCATCCAGATCGATCGGCTGGCACAGCAAGGCTTGCACGCTGCTGCCCTGCAGAAGCAGGCGCTGGGCCCGCGTTTGGACCAAGAGCGTCGCGCCAAGATCCAGCGCCGCCGGTATGGTGGTCACCAGCATCGACTGTTTGGCATTGGTCGGGCAGCCCATGCCGCAGGAGCCCAGGTTCCAGCAACCCTTGACGTTACGCTGCACGACCTTGCTCGAAATGCCGAGCTTGAGCGTGCCCCGGCGCAAGGCGTCGTTATTGCCATTCGGCTCGGCGAGCCAGTCGCTGATATTGAGGCGCTTTTCGACCTGTTCGAACCAGGGGGCGAGCTTTTCCGGGCTGCAATCGCTCAAACCGAACTCCTTGACCCATTGCGCCAAAGCATCGGGCGGCGTGCGGAAGGAGCCGGTCCAGTTGACGGTGGTGCTGCCGCCGACGCAGCGGCCCTGCAGGATGTTCATCGCCTGGTCGGTGGTCTTGCGCCCGGCGCCTTCCTGGTAGAGCTCGGCGTAGGCGGTGGCTTCACGCTGTTTGAAGTCGGAGCTGGAGCGCAGCGGGCCTTCTTCAACGATGATGATCTTGAGGCCGGCCTTGGCGAGCAATTCGGCCGTTATGCCGGCGCCGGCGCCGCTGCCGATGATGACGACATCGCAGTCGAATGCGGGCGGCAAGGCAGCATGGCCCGCACCCATTACTTTCCAGCCGCGCTCCAGCCCTTGCTTGATGGGATCAACAATACTGCTCATGGAATTTGTCTCGGTCCGGGGTAGCCGGTCAGCGACCAATGGTCGGGCTCGGTGAAGAAGGCGATGGTGTTGAGATCGCGCAGCGCGTGGTAGATCTGCTGGCGTACATCTAGGCTTGAGAGGCGCAACTCATTCAAGGTTTTTTGAATCTCGGCCGCGCTGGCCTCTCGCCAATCCTGGCTCATGCCTATCAGGGCCAGTCGCCCGCCACTGCTGCCCAGCAAGGCGAAGAGCTGCGAGAGCTCGGCCCTTACGGCCGCAGGATAGCCGCCGATATTGGCGTCAACCCGGTCCAGATGGGCTTGCACGGCCGCGTCTCGGGCCGGCCCTTCGGTGGGCCAGAGTCCGTCCATGACGCTCAGCGCCACCGCACGCATCAGTTCGCGCGCGGACGGGCTCATTTGCTTGCCCACCAGGCCAGGGCGCAGCAAGGCCATGCCACCGCCGACCACACCGAGCAGCACGGCGCCGCCCAGACCCAATTTCAGCAGGCTTCTTCTCTTCATACGATCTTCTTCAGCAGGTTCAAGAGCGTGGCGAAGGTCTTGCCGTAGGGCGGGTAGAACAGCTGGGTGCCGGCAAAGCGGGCCTGCGTGAAAACCGGCTTCTCTTTGCTGAAGGTGCGAAAGCCCCATTCGCCGTGATAACTGCCCATGCCACTGGCGCCGACACCGCCGAAGGGTTGCTCCTCCTGGCCCAGATGCCAGATGCAATCATTGATGGTGACGCCGCCCGCATGGCTGTGCTCCAGCACATATTGCTGCGCCGCCGCATCCTGGCCAAACCAGTACAGCGCCAAAGGCCGCTCATGCTTGTTGATGTAGTCCAAGGCCTCCTCGACCCGCGTGTAGCCGACGATGGGCAGCAGCGGGCCAAAGATTTCTTCGCGCATCACGGCCATTTCGTCCGTGACGTCGAGCAATAGATGCGGCGTCAATTTGCGGCCGGACAGCGTCTCTTGATGTGTGGGCAGCAGGCGCGCGCCGCGCGTCTTGGCGTCGCTGAGCAGGCCTTGCAGACGCGTCAGGTGGCGCTCGGCGGCGATGCTGCTGTAGTCGGGGTTGCCTTCCAGCGTCGGGAACAGGCGCTGCATCGCGGCGATGATCTCTTGCGCCAGCGGCTCGACCATCTCCTTGGGCACCAGCAGATAGTCGGGGGCCACGCAGGTCTGGCCGGCGTTGAGCAGTTTGCCGTAGGCAAGACGCTCGGCCGTCAGCTTCAAATGGCAGCTGCGGTCGACGATGGCCGGGCTCTTGCCGCCCAGCTCCAGCGTGACCGGGGTCAGGTTTTGCGCGGCCGCTTGCGCCACATGGCGGCCGACGGCGGTGGAGCCGGTGAAGAAGAGGTGATCAAAAGGCAGCTGTGTGAAAGCACGGCCGACCTCGGCGTCGCCGGTGATGACCTGCATTTCGTCCGGCTTGAAGAATTCGGCCACCATCTTGGCCATCAGGGCCGAGGTCGCCGGGGTCAATTCAGACGGCTTGATCATCACCCGATTGCCAGCGGCCAAGGCGGCCAGCGCCGGCGCCATCGCCAGGTAATAGGGGTAGTTCCACGGCGAAACAACGCCGACCACGCCGAGCGGCTGGCGCATTAGCTTGTTGCTGGCGGGCAGGTAATGCAGGGCGGTTGGCATGCGGCGTGCACGCATCCAAGCTTTCAGATGCTTTTGCGCATGCTTGGCGCCCGATTCGACGGTGAAGATGTCGGCCAACAGCGTCTCTTGGCTGGCCCGGTGGCCGAAGTCGCTGGAAATGGCCGTCACCAGGGCCTCGCTGTATTTGGCGGTCATCGCTCGCAGGCGTTGCAGCCTGTCCAGGCGCACGCTCAGGCTGGGGCTCATTTCGGCCCGGAAAGCGCCTCGCTGCAACTCGAGCGTCAAGTGCAGTCGCTCATGCAAGGTCTGATTCATTGCGTCTCCTAATTGTTCTTGGCCTAGGCTAACCGCAAGTGCCGCGCAGGCCAAGCGTATTGGCCCTTGGCTAGAGAGCTGCGTCTAGTCCCCGAGGTGACAGCTTGCGCCGGGATGCTCAGGCCAAAAATGGCTTCACACGCGCCAGCAGCCGCTCGACATAGGCATCCTTCTCCCCCACCGGCGCGACGTAATGCAAGGCCTCGCGGGTGGCGGTTTCGCCGGCGCGCTTGAGCATGACCCAGGTGGCCAGGTATTGCGCTGCCAGGCAGCCGCCCGCCGTGGCGACCTCGCCGCGTGCATGGAAGGGCTCGTCCAGCACCCGCGCGCCGGCCTCCACCACCCAAGGCTTGGTGCTCAGGTCCGTGCAGGCCGGCATGTCGCCGAGCAGGCCCAGCCGCGCGAGCAGCAGCGTGCCCGAGCATTGCGCACCGATCAACTGGCGCACCGGATCGAGCTGCAGCCGGTCCAGCAGCGCGGAGTTCTCGGCGATGGCGCGCGTGTAAATGCCGGAGCCAAACAAGACCACATCGGCCTCGTTGGCCCATTCAAGCGGGCGCTGCAACTGCACGGTGACACCATTCATCGAGGTCACCGCGTGGCCGGGGCCGCACAACTCGGCCGTCCAGCCCAAGGGGCGCAGACGGTTCAACAGGCCCAGCGCGATGAAGCTATCCAGCTCATTGAAACCATCAAAGCTCAGTATGGCGACCGAAACCGAGGCAAAAGCAGGGGAGGGGGTGTCTTCACTCATGGTGGGATTGTGAACCGGCAGCTACAGTGCGCGCCATCCCCTTAAATATTCCCCGCCATGGCCGCTTCTCAGCAAGTTCAGCAAGTCCATCAAGACCCGTCAGAAGCAATGATCGACACCCGCCGCTGGGCCTGGTTGCCGCCGGTCGGCTCGGCCGGCTATTACGGTTTGTTGGGCGCGATCGGCATGTTGGTGCTCGGGCCGCTGGGCGGCGTCACCGCCGCTTTCATGAACTTCTCGATCGGCTTCTATGTCGGGGGGCAGGTCTTGGCCGGCATTCTGGGCTCCGTCGTCACCTTCGGTTACGGCAGCGAGGGCAAGCATGGCGCCAACTACATCCAGACCACCGCGGCCTCGGTGGCCGGCATGATGGCGATGAGCACCTTGATCCAGGCAATGACCTGGATGGGCATGCCGCAGCCGCCGGCCTGGCAACTGGTGACCTATATGTTGTGCATAGGCATGATGGCCGCCGGCATTGGCATGTTGTACACGCCCATCCTGGTCGAGCGCATGCAGCTGGTCTTTCCTTCGGGCCTGGCGGTCGCCAACATCCTGCGCGCGCTGACCGACCCGGTGCTGTTGCGCCAGTCGGTCTCGCGTTTGTTCGGCGGCATGGCGGCCGGTTTGGCCGGTGGCTTGGCCGGCGCCAAAATCGCGGCCTTGGGTGCCATCGAGTTGTCGACCTCGACCTTCGGCGCCGGCCTGATCGTCGGCGCCCGCGTCGGCATCCCGGCAATTGCCGGCGGCCTGGCTTTCTGGGCGCTGGCGCCTTACTTCATCAGCATCGGCTGGTTGAAGGACGGTGAGCCCTTCCGCAAGATTGCCTTCCTGATCGCGCTGGGCATGATTCTCGGCGCCGCCGTCATCGATATGAGCCTGATCATGTGGCGTGCCGTCGCGCGCCTGCGCGATCCGGGTGAGCGTACCGTCGTGCCCGAGGAGCAGCGCACCGGCCCGCGTGCCAGCCTGCCGCGCCTGCTGAGCTGGGTGGCGGTGTGGACGGTGGCTACGGTGGTGGCGGGCGTGCAGTTCTTCAATGAGCCGGTGCACTACATGCTGATCGCGGTGGCGCTGGTCTATGTGTTCGCCATCGTCAACGGCATCTCGCTCGGTCTGACCGATTCGAATCCGATCTCGTCGGCCTTTGTGGTGACGGTCTTGTTGCTGGCCGCCATCGGACTGAAGGACCCGGTCTTGGGCCTGATGGCCGCCAGCGTGGTGTTCATCTCAAGCAGCGTGGCCGGCGATATGCAGCAAGACCGCTCGACCGGTTGGCGCTTGGGCACGAATCGGACGATCCAATTCCGCTTTCAGGTCGCCGGCATCTTGCTAGGCGCGGTGCTGGCGGTGGCGATTGCCCATCTGTTCATGAGCGCCTATCCGGTGCTGAAGCTGGACCAGACGGTGATGTCGGCCGAGCAGGTGCCGGCCCAGTGGACCTCGGCGATGACCTATAAATTCGTCGGCGTGTTGAGCACCTTGACCGAGCCCAAGCCGTTTCAGACCACGGCGATCTTGATCGGAATGGCGATCGGCCTGGTCACCGAGGTCTTGCGCAAGCTGATCAAGTCTAACGCCGTCTATCGTCGGTTTGTGGCCCGTGGCAAGCTCGGTTTCAGCGTTGACTTCTGCCTCGATGCCTTGATTCTGCCCAGCCCCTATGCCTCGTCTTTTGGCGGCTTCGTCAACCTGCCGACCTCGGCCTGGTTTGCGGCCGGTGGGGTGGTCTCGAGCCTGATCAATACGCTCAAGCCCAAGCCTAAAGCGGGTGAGCAGGACTTGCCGGAGGACATGAGCAGCACCTCGCTGGTCGGTGGTGGTTTGATTGCCGGCGATGCCTTGGCCGCGCTTGGCCTCGGCCTAGCGGGCTTGATGGCCTTGGTTTGAGGCTTATCGAGCTGGCGGCGACGAGGCCTTAAAACAGCCTTGCCTTCCGCAGGGTCAGGCCCGCAGCGGTGTTGATGCCCCTGCCAAGCTTGAGGTCAAGAAAAGCGGCTCAATTTTCCTTCGGCGCCAACAACCATGATCTGACTTCATTGATAGCTGCGTAGGATCCGCTCGATCTGGCCGGCCTTTTGCAGCGCCTCCATGGCAGCTTGCAGCCGCCTTATCGACTCGCCGCTGACACTCTTGCTGGCGTAAAGCACGTAACTCTTTTCATTGACGGCAAACGGGCCGGCGAACTGGGTTGCGTCGACGCCGGATTGTTTCAACGCATAACTGAGCAGGTAGTCGGACGAAATCACCGCGTCGAGGCGGTCCAGCGCCAGCATGCGCACACCTTGAAAGGGGTCGGCGACGCCGAACTTGCGGATGCTCTCATCCTTGTTGATGCTGTCGTCATAGAAGGCGCCGCGCGCCACGCCCAGGAGCTTGCCCTTGAGCTGGGCGGCGTTCTGGATGCCAGAGCTCTTTTTCGTCAAAACGACGAATTTGAAGGCGTGAATGGCGGCGACGCGTTGCGCGATCGAATCCAGCTCGGGGCCTTCAACGCCAAGCACAAGGTCGGCGCTGCCGTCCTTCAGACTCAAGGCCAAACGCACATAGACGGCGGAGCCGATTGTTACGGGCAGCGCGGCTTCGCGTGCCAGGGCCAGCATGATTTCATGGTGCATGCCGGGCCGGCCCGCCTCACCGTGCAGTGTGTAAGGCGCTACATCGTTGAGCAAGATGCGCAGCGGCAAGCCAGTAGCAGGCGCAGCCCATTGAGCGGCAGGGGCCGGAGTTTGAGCTTGTGCTTGAGTGCCGGCCGCCAGCAGGGTGGCAAACAAGCTCAAGCAAAGAAGCGCCAAACAAAGTTTGGCCGCTCTGCGCGGGCTGAGCGGCCTTGATATTGGCTGGGTGGAATAGGGCATGGACGAAGTCTAGCGAATGGGCAGAGGGCCAAGGGTCAAAGCGCTGGCATTCTCACCAGGTCTTGATGTTTTTTAGGATTCTGGTCGGGCGGGTCTTTGCGATCAGCCATCAGGGCGGCGAGGAAATCCAGCAATTGCCGATCACCATGGATGAGATCACAAGGCAAGCCGCAAGATGGCGAGGGCGTCGGCATGATTGTCGCGGGCCGCTGAAATGGCTTGGCGCATGGCGCCATGGCGCAACAGCGAGTGATCCATTTGGCCTAGGAACCCGCATTCGATGTCATCACCGCATCACCGCGAGCGCCAAGAATGCCACCCCGAAGCGCGGACTTTCTGCGCATTGGGAGTAGTAAACATGATGAACAAGTCAAATTTGAAGAACAAGGCCAAGCCAGCCGTGCTGCGCTTGATCGCGGTCGCCAGCGGCTTGGCACTTGCCGCCCCGGCGTTCGCTGCCGGCGCCACGCTGGAAGGCTGGGCGTTGATGCCCGCCAATACCTTTTCTGAAGGTCCGACAACCGGCCAATTCGCCAACGGTGCGGGCGGCAATGCCTTGCCGTTGTTGAACAAGCAATCGGTGCAAGGCTTCTCGGCCGTGTTGAATGGCCCGGTCGCCGGCAGCTATTTGTTCATGCCCGATAACGGCTTCGGCACCAAGGGCAACTCGGCCGATGCCTTGCTGCGCATGTACGCGGTGACGCCTGATTTCAAGACCGCCATCGGTGGCAGCGGCACGGTCAAGGCCGCCAACTACAACAGCGGCGCGGTGATGTCTGGCTTCAATGCCGGCAGCTACATCAACCTGGCCGATCCGGACAAAAAGATCGGTTTTGCGATCCAGGCCGATTACACCAATTACTACAACAACGCCGCCAATCCGCTCGTCGATGCCAGCATCCGTTCGGGCCGCTTGCTGACCGGCGCCGATTTCGATATTGAGTCGGTGCGCAAAGACAAGAATGGCAATTTGTGGTTCGGCGATGAGTTTGGGCCCTTTTTGGTCAAGGCCGATGCCAGCGGCAAGGTGCTGCGCGGTGAGGTCGGCTTGCCCGGCGTGATGTCGCCACAAAACCCTTATTTGAATGGCGGCACGGCCAACTTGAACGGATCCAACGGCTTTGAGGGCATGGCCATCAACCGCGCCGGCGACAAGCTGTTCACGCTGCTGGAAGGCACGGTCGCCGGCGACGACGCCAGCCGCAAGACGCTGCGCATCAATGAGTTCAGCATCGACGCCGAGGCCTATACCGGCCAGCAGTGGAAGTACAAGCTCGACGTGGCCGGCACCAATATCGGCGACATGACCGCCCTCAATGACCATGAATTTCTGATCATCGAGCGCAACGGCGTGACCGCCACTTCGGCTTCGGGTACGCCCTTCAAGAAGATCTTCCGCATCGACATCAACAAGCTCGACGCTGAAGGCTATGTGGCCAAGTCGGAGGCGGTCGACCTGATGAATATCGCCGACCCGGATGACCTCAACGGCGACGGCAAAGCCACCTTCACCTTCCCCTTCGTGACGATCGAAAGCGTGTTGGTGCTGGATGAGAACACCTTGCTGGTGGCGAATGACAACAACTACCCCGGCGTCGGTGGCCGTGATCTGGGTTCGGACAATACCGAGTTCCTGAAGATCCGCCTGACCAGCGCGGTACCGGAGCCCAGCACCTATGCGCTGCTGCTGGCGGGTCTGGGCGCGATCGGCTTCTTTGTGGCCGGGCGTCGCAAGCAGGACCGATAAGCGGCTAGCGTAGAAATAGTCGGACATGACTTGCCGCCCGGCTAGCTGAAGATCGAGGTTTTTTTCAAGACAGCTTGGGCGGACGGCTACGATGCAAGGTCACCCAACTCAAGTCTGATTGTGAAACCTATCCTCCCTTTGCAATTGCTGTTTGCCCCTTCTCCGAATGACCCGCAGCCGCTGATTCTTTATCACGGCAAAGGCTGCTCCGACGGCTTTGCTGCGGCACTCGCAGCCTGGATCTTCTACCAGGGGCAGGCCGAATTCATCGGGCTGGATCATGGCCAAGTTCAGGCTTTGGCCGACTTGCCGCCTGTGGCTGGCCGTGCGGTCTATATCCTCGACTTCTCGTTTCCGGCAGAAATTTTGCGAGGCATTGAAGAATCCGCTGCCAAGTTGGTGCTGCTGGATCACCACAAGAGCGCGGCCGAAAAGCTGTCGGGCTTCAATTGCCGCTGCGGGGTGGTGCACTTCGACATGAGCAAGTCCGGCGCGCGGCTTGCCTGGGAGTTCTTTCAGCCCGAACAGCCCTTGCCCGATCTGGTGCGTTTCATCGAAGACCGGGACATCTGGGCCTGGCAATACGCAGAGAGTGGCGCTTTCCTGTCGGCGCTGGACATGGAGGCCAAGGAGTTTGTTCGCTGGCAAGAAATCGCGAACTTTGGCACCGATCAGGTCGCCAACTTCATGGCCCGTGGCGCGGCGATGGACGAAAAATATCGCAAGCTGTGCGCCGACTTGGCGGAGGGCGCTCAGCCGCTCACATTCAATGGCGTCGAGGGTTTGATGGTCAATGCGCCGGGCATGTTCCACAGCCTCGTCGGAGATCTGCTGTCGGCCAAGTCCGGCACCTTTGCCTTGATGTGGAGCGCCGGGCAGGGCGGGGCGGTGAAATGTGGGCTGCGCTCACAGCGCAACTTTGATTGCATTGTGCTGGCCGAAAGCATGGGCGGAGGTGGGCATGCACAGGCTTGTGGTTTCAGGATGGGGGTGGAACGCTTGCCTGAGTTGCTTGGCGGTGTATTTGCTGCACGAAGCGGCGGAGATGCCAGGCCCGCAGGCTGAAAAATCATAGGGAGCGGATTCAAAGCCTGCCCGCTCCCCACTCGAAGATCATCTACAGTCGCTCAAGCCATGGCTTGATGTCCATGTCAAGCAGCCTGCACCATGAGAACACCATGATCACTGCCCCGACTCCCGCGAATGAAGACGATAGGCTGAACGCCTTGCGCCAGTTGTTGATTCTGGATACGCCGCTAGAGGAGCGTTTTGATCGCATCGCCGCCTTTGCTGCCGATGAGTTCGATGTGCCGATTGCCGTCGTGTCGCTGGTTGATTCGGAACGAACTTGGTTCAAGTCCCATTGCGGACTGGATATCTGCGAAGCGCCCCGCGATATTTCCTTTTGTGGCCACGCCATCATGAGCGATGAACCTTTCATCATTCCAGATGCCTTGCTGGACGCGCGTTTTGCAGACAACCCTAACGTGGCGCAAGAGCCGCATGTCCGTTTTTACGCCGGGGCACCCTTGAAACTCCCGAGCGGAGAGAACGTGGGCACGCTGTGCCTTTTTGACTTCAAGCCAAGGGAGATGGACAGGGTTGCTTTGGCGATTCTGGGCACGCTGAGAGACTTGGTGCTTGAGCAATTGTTGATCAAGTCGGCGCAGCCATGACTGGCCAGGAAAAGCCACGTGGCGGCGTCAATAGCCCTGAGATATTGATCATTGAGCACAGCGCCATGGTCGGCAACATCATCGTGTCGACGGCGCGGCAGTTGGGCTTGCACACCTTGAGGCTGGTCAGCAATGCCCGTAGCGCTCACCACTTCATGGAACACCAAGCCTTTGTTGGCTTGATTGCCGCGTTGGATGATGAAGAAGAAGCGCTCGCGCTAATCCAAAAACTACGCACAGGCAAGTTCAGAAGTCCCGAGAACATGCCGGTGGCGATCACCACCGGGTTTTGCGGCACGGATCTGGCCCTTCGCCTCAAGGCCTTGGGTCCCCGCCGAATACTGATCAAGCCGTTCAAAATTCGTGATCTCGTGACAACCATTGAAGCGCTGACTGATCAGCCCTAGATCATTTTTTCCCTTTGGTTAGCAACTGAAAGCTCGCCTTCCCTGCCTGCAAGTTGCCGCCGCACCCTTTACCGACACCCGCGCCTAAACCATCTCCACTGCTGTGCCCCATGGTGTTCGCAAGGTGAAGATGCGCGGCGATCTGGTCGGCTGGGTGATGGCGGGCCATAAGCGGTTGGTGACGCCGGCCGGTGAGGTTGACTATGCGGCAGGCAGGGTGTTTGTGATCCCGCGCTTGATGCAGTGAACATGGTCAACGAGATCAGAGCGGGAGGGCGTCATGAGGCGCGGTTGATCGCGTTTGCGCCGGCGCTGAGCGGGCGCTTTCATGAGCAGTTCGGCCAGTTTGCCGGCACGCCGCCGGTGCAGGGCTGCGCCAGCTCTGCCGTCGATGAGAACTTCACCGCGGCCTTTGGTCTTGCCATGTCGGCGCTCTTGGCAAGGGCCGCCCGTAGAGTTGGATCAGGTGCTGAAAAAGCTGGCGCCCAGCCCGCTTGAAGCGCCGCCGAGTCCGCAACAGCGTGCGCCGCTGCGCTGGATCAATGCCTCGGTCGGGCAGACCTTGCGCCTGCTGACCGTTGACGAGACTTTGTATTTTCAGGCCGACACCAAATACACCCGCGTGGTGACACGCGACGCCGAGGCCTTGATTCGCAAGCCGCTCAAAGAGCTGGCGGAGGAACTCGATGCCCATCAGTTCTGGCAAATCCATCGCTCGACGCTGGTCAATGTCGCGGCCATCGCCGGCGCCAGCCGAGACTTTCGCGGGCGCTTGCAATTGAAGTTAAAAGATCGGCCCGAGTCGCTGCTGGTGGCAGAGAGCTATACGCATCTGTTCAAGCAGATGTGAGTGCGGCCTCAAGTGCGTCCTTATGCGCAGACTGGCTGCTCCAACATCCTGCCCGCGGACAAGCTGATCTGGCGTCCGCAGCGCGCCGCCAGCCCCTGATCATGCGTGACCATCACCAGGGTCGAGCGATGCTCGCGGGTCAGGTCGAACATCAATTGCATCACGGCCGCGCCGGTGGCTGCGTCCAGACTGCCGGTCGGCTCATCGGCCATCAACAGCGCCGGCGCGGTGACAAAAGCGCGCGCCAGCGCAACCCGTTGCTGCTCACCGCCCGACAGGTATTTGGGGTAGTGGCGCAGGCGGGTAGCCAGACCCACCCGGTCCAGCATCGCGCGCGCCTTCTCGCCGGCCAACTTGTCGCCGCGCAGCTCCAGCGGCAGCGACACGTTTTCCAGCGCGTTGAGATGGGGCAAGAGCTGGAAAGACTGAAACACGAAGCCGAGCTTGTGCTTGCGCAAAATTGCGCGGCCGTCTTCATCCAAGGCAAAGATGTCCTGACCCTCCAGCCAGACGCTGCCTTGGCTGGGGCTGTCCAGGCCGGCCAGCAGGCCCAGCAAGGTGGACTTGCCGGAGCCCGACGCCCCGAGCAAGGCCAATGTTTCGCCTTGCTGCACCGTGAATGAGATGTCTTGCAGAATCGTCAGCGCGCCACCGGCATCGGGGACTTGTTTGCCCAGGTTTTTGACGCTGATGGCCGCAGGCTGCGCTGTTGCCGGCTGAGAATCTGTGTTCGAGTTGTTCATGTTGAGGGTCTGTAGGTAAGGAGTTATGGCCTAGACGCCACGCAAGCTGAGCAGTGGTGCTTGTGTGAGGATCTTGCGCAGGCCCAGCCAGCCGCCCAGCACCGCGCAAACGGCGCCCAGGGCCAGGCCGGCCAGCCAGAGCTGCGGCGAAAGGCTCCATGCGAGGTGGAAGACAAACTTGGCCAGCGCCCAGCTGATGGCCGCTGCGCCGCTCGCGGCGAGCAGGCCGGCCAGGCCGCCCATCAGCAGGTATTCGAGCCACTGTGCGCTGCGCAGCTGCTGGCGCGTGGCACCCAGGGTTCGCAGCAGCGCCGCTTCTTGCATGCGCAGGTCTTGCGAGCCGGCCAGCGCCGCGTACAGCACCGCCACGCCGGCGGCCAGCGTGAAGGCAAACAAGAACTCCACCGCCATCGCGACCTGATCCAGCATCTCGCGCGCTTGTTGGAGCAGGGTGCCAAAGTCGAGCACGCTGAGATTGGGGAAATCGTGCAGCAGCTCGGTGATCAGCCGCTGCTCGCCGGCCGGCAAGAAGAAGTTCGTCAGATAGGTGCGCGGCAGATCGACGCTGCTGTCGGGCTTGAGCAAAAAGCTGAAGCTCAGGCGCTGGAGCTGCACTTCGTCACTGCGCAGGCTGGTGATGCTGGCGCTGTAGGTCTGGCCGGCCAAGGCAAAGCTCAGGCGGTCACCCAGTTTCAGCCCCAGCCGCTTGGCGACTTGCGCGTCGACCGATACCTCGGCCTTGCTCGACTCATTGGGGCCTCGCTGCTGCTGGTGCTGCTGCTGCTTGTGCCAGCGACCGGCCGTGATTTTGCTTTTCGGCGGCAGTCGGTCGGTGTCGGACAGCTCGAACTCCCGCTCGGCCAGCGCCTGTGCCTTGGCGTCGCTGAACTTGATGTCGGCGACATTTTTGCCGTTGATTTGCGCCAAGTGGCCGCGCATCTGGCTTTGCATTTCGGGCGCGCCAAACTTGGCCAAGCGGGCGCCGATCACGGCGGCTTGCTGCGGCATGATGTTGAAGATCACATGGTTGGGGGCGTCGGCCGGCGCGCTGTCTTGCCAGGACTTCATCAAGTCATTGCGCACCAGGGTCAAGAGCAGCAAGGCCATCAATCCGATGGACAAGGCGACGATCTGGGTCACGGTGGCGGCCGGTCGGCGTTGCAGCGCGGTGACGGCGAAGCGCCAAGTGGGCAGGGTGGGGAAGGCCCCCGCTGTCAGCTTGAGCGCCCGCAGGCTCACGACCGCAGCAGCAGCGAAAAGCGCAAAGCCGAGCAGGAAGCCGACTACGCTCAAGCCGGCCAGGCGCACATCACCGGTCTGCCACAGCAGCAGGCCGACAAAGGCCAGCAGGCCCAGGCCGTAGCTGGCCAGGGTCAAACCCTTCATCGGCAGCGGTTCTTGGCGCATGACGCTGACCAGCGGCACATGGCGCAACTGCAGCAAGGGCGGTAGCGCAAAACCCAGCAGCAAGACCAGGCCGCTGGCCAGACATTGCAAGGCCGGCAACCAGCTTGCAGCAGGCAGCTCCTTGCCGAGCAGGTTTCCCAGCCATTCCAACAACACGAAATGGCCGGCGTAACCGATGGCCACGCCGGCCGCGCTGCCGAGCAGACAGACCAGCAGGAACTCGATAAAGAAGACCGCACCGAGCTGGTTTTGCGTCAGCCCCAGCACGCGCAGCATCGCGCTCGCGTTCAGGTGACGCAGCATGAAGCGGCGCGCCGCCATCGCCACCGCCACCGCGGCCAACAGCGCCGAGAGCAGGCTCACCAGGGCTAAAAATTGCTCACCCCGCTGCAGCACTGCGCCCAGTTGCGCGCGGCTGGAGGCCAGCGAATCGACTTGCAGGTTCTTCAGCTTGCGTGCCTCGGCCTTGGCTTGCAGCTCGGTCTTGAACGCCTCCACCGACGCGGGCGCACCGGCCAGCAAGAGCCGGTAGATCGCCAGCGAGGCCGGCCCGATCAACTGGGTGGCGGCCAGATCGGCCTGCGCAATCATCACCCGGGGCGCGAACCTGCGCATGGCGCCGCTGCTGTCGGGCTCACTGCTGATGATGTGCGTGACCCGAAAGGTCTTGTCGCCGAGTTGCAGCGGCTCACCCAGCTTGAGCTTGAGCTCGCTCAATACCAGCTCGTCGACCCAGGCGCTGCCCGGTGGCGGCGTTGAAGGCGTGCCCTGCGCGGCCACGGCGAACTCCCCAAGCTTCAAACGGAGCTCGCCGCGCAGCGGGTAGCCGGCGCTGACCGCCTTGACCCCGACCAGGTGCGAGCGGGTGTCGATACCTTGGCCGGCCATGGCCACACTGAGGGTTTCAATCGTTTCGGCCGTCTGCAGGCCGCGCTGCAGGGCGGCGGCCTGCCAATCTTGGCCGAGCGGCGTGTCACTGGCGACGCGCAAGTCGGCGGCCAGCATCTGGCCCGCATCGCGGTTCATGCCGGCGCGGATGCGGTCGACAAAAAAACTCACCGAAGCGATCGCCGCGACCGACAGCGTCAACGCGATCAACAGGAACTGCAATTCACCGGCACGCCAATCGCGCAGCGTCATCGACAGGGAAAACTTTGGGGTGTTCATGGGCCTCCACCGGAACTGGGTGGCCCAATGTAGAAGTCCAGGCGTGGCCTGGCAGGGGGCTTGCGACCAAGCGCGCTTTGCGTAGGATCAAATCAGCCAGGACGGCATGAAATTTACCCAGGCCCGAATGGCAAGACCCTGTGCCGGGCGTTTCAGCTGGCGCTGGTGGACAATCTGGCTCCATGGATTTACCTCTCAATGCAGGCGACGCACTCGACAACGACCCCATGCCGCAGCCGCCCGAAGCTGCGGACCTCGATGCCTGTTGCGGCAATGGTTGCGAGCCTTGCATCTTCGATTTGCACGACCTGGCGATGGACCAATACCGCCAAGACTTGCGCGCCTGGCAGGCGCGGCAGGCCGGGCAGGGTATTGCGTGCAAGCGCCAAGCCTGAATCCCTCTGCACCACCCAGAAAGCCGGCACGATGATCACCTTGTATGACTGCGCCACCGCGCCAAGCCCCCGCCGCGCCCGCATCCTGCTGGCCGAGAAGGGCGTCGCGCATCGGACGCTGGCGATTGATCTGCGCAGCGGCGAGCAGCTGAGCGAAGCGTTCCGGCGGGTGAATCCGCAATGCACGGTGCCGGTGCTGCGCATTGAAAACGATGATGACGATGACAAGGCGCTGCTGTTGACCGACAACGCGGCCATCGCCGCCTATCTGGAGGCGCGCTTTCCTCAGCCGCCCTTGCTGGGCAATTCGCCGGCGGAAAAGGCCGAGATCGCCAGTTGGAACTGGCGCATCGAGTTCGAGGGGCTGATGGCGGTCGCGGAGGCGCTGCGCAATAGCGCGCCGGCCATGGCCCAGCGGGCGCTGCCTGGGCCGGTGGACTATGCGCAAATTCCCGAGTTGGCGGAGCGCGGCTTGGCGCGGGTTCAACAGTTCTTCACGACTTTGAACGAACGCCTGGACGGGCGTGATTTCATCGCCGCCGATCATTTCAGCATTGCCGACATCAGTGCGGTGGTGACGGTGGACTTCGCGCGCGTGCTGCGACTCAAACCGTCCGAGCTTGCTCACCCCCATTTGCAACGCTGGCGGTTAGCGATGGCCCAGCGGCCGGCAATGGCGCTCTAGACATCCTGCCCCCCGGTCTTGGTATCACTTGGTCTCAGACCGGAGCTTCGCGCAGGCGCACGCTCAGGCAGGTCACGCAGCCCTCAAGCTTGATGTACTCGCCAATGTCGACGAGCACCGGCTCATAGCCGCGGGCGCGGAAGATCTCGGCACTGCGCGGTGCGTCCGTCGACATCAGCAGTCGCTTGTCGTCGAGCAGCACGACATGGGCGCCGGCTTCTTCCGGCATCGACAGGTAGTTGGGGAACAGCGCGCTGTCATCAAGCCCGGCATCCCAACCGATGATTGAGCCATCGGGCAGCGCCGTCACCGCCGACTTGAGGTGCAAGACCTTGCTGAGCGGGACCGTCACCACGCTTGCGCCCAAGGCTCCGAATGCCGCCGTCAACTGGGCGATGCCTTCGTCGTTGGTGCGGCCTCCGCGGCCGACATAGATGGTGTTGCCGACCTTCAGTACGTCGCCACCATCGAGCGTGCCAGGGGCTTCGATCGCCACCGTCCGGTAGCCAAGCCGTCGGACCGCATCGGCCGCGGCCGCCACTTCCGGCTTGCGTGCATCGGCCCCAGGGTTGGCGAGCAGCGCCACATCCCGGTACACCACCAGCGTGTCTTCGACGAAGACCGAGTCGGGGCAGTCCGGCGCGGCCGCTACTTCATGCGTGCTCCATCCGTGAGCCTGCAACGCCCCGACGTAGGCCTCCCATTGCCGAAGCGCCAGTGGGTAATCGACCGGCGAACGGTCGATATGCGTGACGATGCCCTCGGCAAGCCGGGGGCTGGGACGCCGGATTAATGCAATCTTGCTCATCTGCGTTTTCCGATCAATTTGTCGGGGAGGGCAGCGCTAGACGCACACCCGAGCGTACCGAAGAGGCCTACTTCTCGAACTTCAACAAGTCACTTGGCAAGACCCTGATCGTGCTCAGGCACTTGCCTTTGGACTCGGTGAACTTGTTCAACTCACCCATTTCGCAGCGGTCGGCGCCGGTCACTTGCAGCTTGGCGATTTCGGTGCAGGCAATGCCGGCGAACTGAATCGAGCGGTTGCGCGACTCACCCGGCTTGACCGCCGCAAAACTGCTCAAGGTGCTGCCGTAGACCGCCCCGTTGCTGCGCAGCGCAATGAAGTCGGGCACCAGATTCTTGACCTCATGCGGCAAGTTGTTGGCCAGACTGAGGTCAAACCGGCAGCCGCCCGGCGCATCAAAGCGGCGCAGCAACTGCAACTCGATCAGGTTGTCGGTGTTGAGCTCGACCTTCGCCTCCGGGGCCGACGCGGCACCATCTTTGGGCTCAATAAAGCGCCAGGTACCGTTGTCTTTCAAGAGCACGCGGCGGCCTTTTTTGTCGGTCAATTCAAAATCGGCGCGCGCAATGCTGATGGCCCCAAGCGTCAGGGTGAGCATCAACAAACTGGTCTTTAAAACGTGGGATCGACGCATGCTCAAAATCTCTCGGAAATGCTGCTGGGTGTGAGGGGCAAATGCTGTGCCAAGTGCCGGTATTGTGCCGTCGAAATCCGGTTTGAAAGCTGGGCTCGGCTAGGCTCTTGGCGTCGGTAGCCTGGCCTGTTGTGGAGCGCCAGCTTGGCCGTCGCGAGCTCGCTCAGGTCAGCATGAAGCTGAGGCGGGCGTCGCCATGGGCGCCCATGCTGTTGAGTCGTAAATTGAAGTCGGAACGGCCCGAGTTTGCTTCGATCAAGCCGACGAGTTTGTCCGGCGGCTGGCTGCTCAGACGTGCGGCGTTCAAGCTCGGGGTGTCGCTGGGGGAGCGTTTTTTGAGCAGCGGCGCCACCGCGCGCATGAAGCGGGAGGCCTGCTCGATCTGTTTGGCGCTGGGCTTGCCTTGATCGCGACTGGTCTTGATTTCTTGTGGGCTGCAACCGGCTGCGAGCCCGCCTATCAAGCAGCAAGCCGATAGGTCGAGCAAACCGATTGCGTAGGCGCCCCTGCGGCCGTGGCTGCCGTAAAGGGCGATCAGCTGCGGTGTGTCTTCAATGAAGCGACCCCGGCCCTCGCTGCGCGTCAAGTCAAACCCACGCATGCCCAGATGGGCAAACAGCGCCTGCTGGGTCAGCGCCAGGGATTCGATGGCTTGCGTTTCGGTGTTCGGCCCCGGCCTGGCTTTGGCGCTGCTCTCGCCGGGAGCCGATGCCGATGCTGTTGTTCTGGCTGGGCTTGGCCCGAAGGAGCTGCGGCCCAGGCCCAGCGCCACGGCGCTGCGCAGGGTGCGGTCGTCAAAAGGCTTGTTGAGCACAAACAAGGCGCCGTTGCTGCGCGCTTGCGTCCTGCATTCGGCCGCGGTGTCGGTGGTGATGAAACCCACGGCAATATCGTCGTGGCCGGTTTGCCGGAGTGTTTGCAGCATCTCTATGCCCGAGACACCCGGCATATGCCAGTCCGACAAAACCAGGTCCGGCTTGAAGGACTGCACCTTGTCGAGTGCTTCGGCGCCGTCATGGGCGGTTTGGAAAAGCAAGCTGCCTAGCTCTTCGCACTCAAGCGTGCGGCGAATGATGGCCTGGATGGCCCGGCTGTCGTCGACGATCAAGATGCGCTTACTGCTGGCGTTAGCAAAGGCAGACATCGGTTTCCCTCGCGGCCCTGTATTGACGTCGGGCCTGTTCCTACTGGTATTGCTGAGCTCCCCGTGACCATGCCGCATTTTTTTTGGCGTGCTGGCTGATTGCCCTTGACTGCAGGGCTTGTTCGGAGCGGAGTTTCAGTGTTTCAAGTTGATGCGTTCACCGGAATACCGGTCTGAATACCTGCCAGATTCGCCGTTAGGACTGGCGGAGGTCCGAGGCCGCGACATAGTGCGCAGATTGCCCGGTGTCGGCCTAGGTGTTTACGCGGAAAGGGGTCTTGCACCGCACAATCATGCGATGGAACAGATAGCCGAAAAAGTCGATGCGGTAGTGATTGGGGCCGGTGTGGTGGGGCTGGCGGTCGCGCGGGCCTTGGCCCAGCGTGGGCTTGAAACCATGGTGCTGGAGCGGGCCGAACGCATCGGCAGCGGAGTCAGCTCGCGCAGCAGCGAGGTCATTCACGCCGGGCTGTATTACCCGCCCGGCTCGCTGAAGGCGCGCCTGTGCGTGCAGGGCCGCGACATGCTGTACGCCTATTGCGAAGCCCGGCAGGTGGATCTGCGGCGTTGCGGAAAGCTGGTGGTGGCCACCGATGCCGCTCAAATGAGCGGTTTGCAGGCCTTGGCGGCGCGAGCGCGGAGTAATGGCGTCAACGATCTGAGCTGGCTCGACGGCGCACAGGCCAGGGCATTGGAGCCTGCCTTGACTTGCGTGGCTGCGCTGTTGTCACCAATGACCGGCATCATCGACAGCCATGGCCTGATGCGCTCGCTGCTGGGCGATCTGGAGTCGGCCGGCGGCGCCTTGGCCTTGTGTTCGACCGTCAGCAAGCTGCGGCAGCACGCCGAGGGTTGGCGGCTGCAGGTCTTGGCCGATGGCACCGAGATGGAACTGCAAGCCGCCATTGTCGTCAACGCGGCCGGCCTGTGGGCGCCGGGGCTGACGCAGGAAACCGACGGTCTGCCGCCTGAGCGGCGGGCTTGCGCTTTTTACAGCAAGGGCAGCTATTTCGCCCTGGCCGGCAAGGCGCCATTCAGCCGGCTGATCTACCCACTGCCGCAGGATGCCTGGTTGGGCGTGCATCTGAGCCTGGACTTGGGTGGGCAGGCCCGTTTTGGCCCCGATGCCGAATGGCTGCAAGGCCTTGCCGGCCCGGAACAGATCGATTACCGGGTTGATGCCGGCCGAGCCGACGCTTTCTATGCCGATGTGCGGCGCTACTGGCCGGCCTTGCCGGACGGCGCCTTGCAGCCGGCCTATAGCGGCGTGCGGCCCAAGATCCACGGCCCGCAAGAGCCGGCTCCGGATTTCCGCATCGACGGCCCGGCCCAGCATGGCTTGCCGGGCCTGGTCAACCTGCTGGGAATAGAGTCGCCTGGGCTGACCAGCAGTCTGGCGCTGGCGCAAGAGGTCTTGGCGCGGCTGGAGCTAGTTAAAGCTTAGTCAAACCTCGGCGCTCGCCCATACCCCGTCTCGCAAGAGCTGATAGGGCTTGAAGTCGGTCTTGTAGGCCATCTTGGGGCTCTCGGCGATCCAGTAGCCCAGATACAGATGGGTCAGCTGCAGATCGCGGGTTTGTTGAATCTGCCAGAGCACGTTGTAGGTGCCATAACTGGTCTTTGCCTCGGGCTCATAGAAGGTGTAGACGGCGGACAGGCCGTCGCTGAGGATGTCCAGAATAGACACCATCTTGAGCGCCAAGCTGCCATCGGCCTGCGGCTCGCGGAACTCCACCATGCGCGAGTTGATGCGGCTTTGCAGCAGGAATTGGGTGTACTGATCGACGCTGTCGTGATCCATGCCGCCGCCCGAATGGCGGCCGGTCTGGTAGCGCAGATAGAGCTCGTAATGCTCCTGGCTATAGCCCAGGCGCATCACCTTGGCTTGCAAGTTACGGTGTTGATGCCAAGCACGGCGCTGGCTGCGCGTGGGCGAGAAGCCGGCCGCCGGTACACGCATGGGCACGCAGGCCTTGCAGCCGTCGCAATAGGGTCGGTAGGTGAACAAGCCGCTGCGCCGAAAGCCCGCCGCCACCAATTTCGAATAGGCATCAGCGTGAATCAGATGGCTGGGCGTGGCCACCTGCGAGCGCGCCTGCCGGTCGGGCAAGTAACTGCAAGGGTAGGCGGCGGTCGCATAAAACTGCAACTCGGCCAGCGGAAGCTCTTTCGGGTGTGTCACGTTTGGCTTCGGATTTAGTCTTGATCCAGCAAGGCCCAAAGCGCTGGATGATAGGACCAGTCACTCGGGCCGGGCTCGGTTACCGCCAGATGCACATGGGCCTCAAACGCTTTGCGCGGCACTTCCGCCGCGCCCAGCGAGGCCAGATGGCCGGTATTTTGCTGGCAGTCTATCCATGTGATGCCATGCTTGCGGCACAGGCAGACCAGGGCGGCCAGCGCGATCTTGGAGGCATCCGTGCGGCGCATGAACATCGACTCGCCGAAGAACATGCGGCCGATATTCACACCGTAGAGTCCGCCGACCAACTCGCCGTCCATCCAGGTCTCGATGCTGTGGACCGCGCCCGGCTTGCCCTCCGACGGTGCGGCCCAGGCCAGATAGGCCGCCTGCATCTCGGGCAATATCCAGGTGCCGGCTTGGCCCTCGCGCGGGGCGCCAGCGCAGGCGCTCAGCACCTCGGGCAGGGCGCTGTCAACGCGGATCTCGCAATTGGCCGAGCGCCTGAAATGGGCGACGGTTTTGCGTAGCGAGCGAGCGAGTTTGAAGTCCTTGGTTTGCAGCACCATGCGCGGGTCGGGCGCCCACCAAAGCGGCGGCTGGCCGGCCCCATACCAGGGGAAAATGCCGCGTGAATAAGCCGCTTGCAGCCGCGCCGGTGTCAGGTCACCGCCGGCGGCCAGCAGGCCGGGGGCATCCGAATCCGCACCCAAGGCTTGCGCGCTGGGCGGGAATTCCAAGTTATTGTCATCAAGCCAATCGATCATGCCCGCCATGGTAGCGTGTGGGCCATGATTACCGTTTATGGCATTCCCAACTGCGACAGCGTCAAACGCGCGCGCGCCTGGCTGACCGAGCAGGGTCTGGCCTACCAATTCCATGATTTCAAGAAGGCCGGTGTGCCGCCCGAGGCCTTGGCCGCCTGGTGCGAGCAACTCGGCTGGGAGCGGGTCTTGAACCGGGCCGGCACGACCTGGCGCAAGCTCGATGAAGCCACCCGCAACGGCGTGGTCGACAAGGCTTCGGCGCAGGCGCTGCTGCTGACTCAAGCCAGCGCCATCAAGCGGCCGGTGCTGCAATGGGCGGATGGGCGGCTGAGCATAGGATTCTCGGCTGAACTGTTTTCCAGCCACCTCTGACCTGTTTTGGTGCGCGGCGGTATGGGCGTGCGCACCTGAATAGGGTGTTGCCGCCGCTCTCTGGGGCGATTTTGTGAGCGACGGGGTTTTTCGCTCGCCCCAAAGCGGGCATATTTCTTGCTGAACTGGTGCATCTATTCCCGAATCGGTGCGCCGAAGTCGGGGCTCGCTTAATCGATCATTGCCAGAGCATTGAAACGCCCACCAGGACGCCCGATGGATAACTTCAAACAAAGCGCCGATGCGCTCTTTATTTTGCTGGGCGCCATCATGGTGCTGGCCATGCATGCCGGCTTTGCCTTTTTGGAGCTGGGCACGGTGCGCAAGAAGAACCAGGTCAATGCGCTGGTGAAGATATTGGTGGACTTTTGCGTGTCCACCATCGCTTACTTTTTGCTCGGCTACACGGTCGCTTATGGTGCGAATTTCTTCACCGGCGCCGAGACGCTGGCGCTGAAAAATGGCTATGAGTTGGTCAAGTTCTTCTTCTTGCTGACCTTCGCGGCGGCGATTCCCGCCATCATCTCCGGCGGCATTGCCGAGCGCGCTCGTTTCGGCCCGCAGTTGGCCGCCACCGCCGTCATTGTTGGCCTGATCTACCCCTTGTTCGAGGGCGTGGCCTGGAACCAGGCCTTTGGCCTGCAGGCTTGGTTGAAGGCCAGTTTCGGCGCCGAGTTTCACGACTTCGCCGGCAGCGTGGTCGTGCATGCGGTGGGCGGCTGGATTGGTTTGGCCGCCGTGCTGCTGCTGGGCCCGCGCTTGAACCGCTACCGCAAAGACGGCGCCATCAGCGCCCATCCTCCGTCGAGCATTCCCTTTTTGGCCCTGGGCGCCTGGATTTTGACGGTGGGCTGGTTCGGCTTCAATGTGATGAGCGCGCAGACCTTGGACAAGATGAGCGGCCTGGTGGCGGTGAATTCGCTGATGGCGATGGCCGGCGGCACCCTGGTGGCCGTCTTGATGGGGCGTAACGACCCCGGTTTCGCCTATAACGGCCCCTTGGCCGGTTTGGTGGCGGTATGCGCCGGGTCTGATCTGATGCATCCGCTGGGTGCCTTGATCGTCGGCGGCGTGGCCGGTGCCATCTTCGTCAAGATGTTCACGCTGACGCAAAACCGCTGGAAGATCGACGATGTGCTGGGCGTGTGGCCGCTGCACGGCCTGTGTGGCGCCTGGGGCGGCATCGCGGCCGGCATCTTCGGCCAGCAGATCTTCGGTGGCTTGGGCGGCGTCAGCCTCGCGTCGCAGTTGATCGGGACCTTGGCCGGCGTCGCTTGGGCCTTGCTCGGCGGCTTCACGGTCTATGGTCTGCTGCGGCGCTTTGTCGGCCTGCGCCTCTCACGCGAGGAAGAGTTCGACGGCGCCGACCTCTCCATTCACAAGATCGGCTCGACGCCCGAGCGCGAGGTCAGCTGGTAAGCTGCCGCCTTTGCGCAGCTTCAGACTCCAGCGTCCATGTTCACAGGCATTGTTCAAGCCGTCGCCCGCGTGGCGTCCATCACCGATAGGCCCGGCCTGCGCAGCTTCACGCTGCAGTTTCCGCCCGGCTTTTGCGCCGGGCTTGAGGTCGGCGCCAGCGTGGCTTGCGACGGCGTTTGCCTGACCGTAACGGCCTTGGGGCCCGAGGATCGGGCCGACTTCGATGTGATGCAGCAAAGCCTGAGTCTGACCACGCTGGCCGGGCTCACGCAGGGCAGCTTGCTGAATGTCGAGCGCGCCGCCCGCGACGGGGCCGAGATCGGCGGCCACCCGCTGTCCGGGCATATCGACTTCATGGCCACCGTGGTGGCGATCCGCCGGCCCGAGAACAATGTTTGTGTCCGCATCCAGGTGCCGGCGCCCTGGATGCGCTACATCTTCGCCAAGGGCTATATCGCCATCAATGGCGCCAGCCTGACCGTTGCCGAGGCGGAGCGCTCGCGTGATGGCAGCGGCTGCTTCGAGGTCTGGCTGATCCCCGAAACGCTGCGCATGACGACCTTTGGCGCCAAGGCCGAGGGCGCTTTGCTGAATATCGAAATCGAGCGCCAGACGCAGGTCTTTGTGGACACCGTGCGCGCGGCCATCGACGAGCGGCTTGGCCCGCTATTGCCGGCCTTGGAAAAGCTGCTGGCCGCGCAGGGGCAAAGCCTTGACGAGTTGGCCAAACCGCCGGCCGGGCTTGGCTAGCAAGCTCCTGAGCACTCTTGCTGAGCTGGATCAAGACTGCTCGGGAAAAAACCGCGAGTTTTGAAGGGAATAGTTTTCCCCAGGGTTATCCCTCCTAAACTGCGTGCCAGTCGAGCGGCCATGGTGTTGCCGGCTTGATAGGGACACTATGAAACAGCCGTTGACTCCGATTGAAGCCTTGCAGCTCTGGCTGGCCGCGCAAAGCCCGGGGGCGGCGCTGGCTGCGGTGCCTGTTGCGGTCTTGCTTGAGCATTTCTTGCAAGCGAGGGCCCAGGGTCTGCCATCGGCCGGCCATGAGTTGCAGGTGCTGGGCGTTCTGGTTGATCACTGGCTCAAGCGCATGCGAAGCGATATCGACAGCTTTCCGCTTGAAGCCGTGCCGGTGCTGCAAGAACAGAAGAAGTCCTTGCAAGCCATGCACTTCGCCTTGACCGAGCTTCAATCTTGCTTGCAGTCCTTGCAACCGAGTCAAGCCCATCCCTTGCCGGGGGCCAAGCGGGTCCGGCAAAGGCCGGCCTCATGGCAGGCCAGGGCGCCTATTCTGCAGGCCAAGCCACAGCAAGTTTGAATCACGCGCGGCCATGCAATTTGGCATGCACGCGCCTTGTCGCTCGCCACACCGCCCACAGCACCAGCGGTATCAGCGCTCCCACCGAAATCTCGGGGTTCACGGCTAGGCCGGCCGACTTCAAGGCCTTGGCGCCATAGAGCAAGAGGCTCACCACATAGTAGGAAATTGCCGCAATCGAGAGTCCTTCCACGGTGGTTTGGAGGCTCAGTTGCAGATCTTGGCCGCGGGTCAATTTGGCCAGCAATTGCTGGTTCTGCTGCTCGGTGGCGATATCGACCCTGGTGCGCAAGAGTGCACTGACCCGCTCGATCCGCTGTGACAGCGAGGCCAGTCGCTGGGCGGTGGCGGCGACGGTGGCGATCGCCGGCGAGAGCCGGCGCTGCATGAATTCACCCAAGGTTTGCGTGCCCGGAATCGGTTTTTCGCGCAGCTCGGCAATGCGCTGGCGCACCAGCGTGTCGTAGGCCTGGGTGGCGGCGAAGCGGTAGGCATGCTGGGCGGTGGCGCGCTCGACTCTTGCCGCCACATGAATCAAGGTGTCGAGCAGCTCACTCTCGGAGGCCTGCCTGCCTTCGAGTTTGAGCGTGACCTCGGCCAAGCCGGCTTCCGCCTGCGCCAGCACCGGCGCGATGTCTTTGGCCACCGGCAGGCCGCGCAAGGCCATCAAGCGGTAGACCTCCAACTCCACCAGGCGCTGCGAGATTCGGCCGACCCGCGTCGGGCTGCTGCCGGGAGGGGCGATCACCAGCATGCGCTCGAAGCCGCTCGCCAGCAGGCGGAAGTTGGTCACCACCATCGAATGGCTGCCATGCTCGGCATTGCCCATCATCGAGGCAACGACCGTGCGGCCACCGAACCATTGCTGGCCGAGGGCCAGCGCCGCATCGGGGCGGCTGATGTCATGTTCAAGCATGACCAGCTTGACCGCGGCGACGGTGCGACCCGGCAGCATGCGCAGCCATTCGGCATCGACCATCAGGGCCGACAGCAACTCCGGTTCGGTGGCGCCCAAGAGCGCCCGCTCGGGCAGCGGCTGGACGATGGCATAACGCGTGAACTCGCTGTGGCGCTCCCATTTGACCGTATGGCCGGGGCAGCGCAGGCGCAAGAAGTTGCCCAGCATTGCATCCACCTGCAAATCCTGGTGGCCGGGCAGCAGGCGCAGGTGCTCGCACTCGGTCTCGCGGCTGATGCCTTCGTTGAGCAAGGCCACCGAGACGACCAGGGCCGGCAGGCGGATGCGTGCGGAAGGGCGGGCATGGACCTCGTTGTGCAGCACATAACGCAAGGCGTCATCGGGCGGCAGGATCGAGTGGGGCAGGGCTTCGGACAAGTTCGGCATGGCTTGAGGCATAGGAGAAGGAGGGGAGCAGGTGGCGCGGCGCCGATGAACGCATGCAGAAAACATGCCATCGACGGTGCCCGAACATGAGCGCGCCGGCTGGATAAGCCGGCGCGCGAGTTCAGGTGGCTTGCTCCGCCCCTCGTCTTGCAGGGGGCCGAACTGTTGAGCAGCTTAGCTCAAGTAACTAACTCAAGCCAAATTGCGCAGTTCCCGCAGCGCGACCGACAGCATCGCCAGATCCACACCCTTGGCGTCGCTCAATTCGCCCAGCAGCTTGTGGGCGCGCTCGAGTGCATCATGGTTGCGCGACTGCCAACCGGCGAGCAAGTCGGCCGAAGTTTGGGTTCCGCCTTGGCCCAGCACATCCAGCGCAATCGAGCGCTGCAGACCGGACAGGTCATCGCCCAGCGCGGCCTTGGCCTGGGTCTGCCAATAGCTGTCGGCCGGCAGCGCATCGATCTGCTGGCGCAGCCGCTCCAGACCCAAGCTCTGACCCAGCTTGGCATGAACCTCGCAGACGACTTCCAGCGGGTGCTGGGTGGCATCGGCGATCTCGGCAATATCGAGCGCCGCAAACAGCTCCTCGGCATGGCTGACGGCCTGCGCGATTTCGATCGGCACACCCGCCGCGACCCTTGCCGCGGCCCGCGCCGACAGATCGTTCTGCTGGGTCAAGGTGGCGCGCAGGGTCTCGACCGCCGGCACGAAGCGTTTGATCACCTGATCCATAGGCTCGGCCAAGCGGCGCGAGCGCAGGAACCAGTTGGTGGCATGCGCGCCCAAACGGCCCAGCTCGTCGATCATGTCGGCCTGCACCGCGTCCGGCACCAGATTGTCCAGCGCCTCGATCTTCAGCCACAGCGGCACATAACCGAAGACCTCGCGGGTGGCCAAGTAGGCGCGCACGATCTGCGCCGGTTTGGCCCCGCTGGACTCACTCAGCCGGTGCACAAAGGTCGAGCCGACCCGGTTCAACATGCTGTTCAGCACATGGGTGACGATGATCTCGCGCTTGAGCGGGTGGCGCGGGATGTAGGACGCGAACTTCTCGCGCAGCAAGGCGGGGAAGTAACGCTCCACCGCCGTGCCAATCCAG
Organism: Roseateles oligotrophus; assembly: GCF_025717515.1. Classification (GTDB taxonomy): domain Bacteria; phylum Pseudomonadota; class Gammaproteobacteria; order Burkholderiales; family Burkholderiaceae_C; genus Paucibacter_A; species Paucibacter_A oligotrophus. Next base: position 509,080 of record NZ_JAJIRN010000002.1, on the reverse strand, counting down.
CCGTCTTCGGGCAGATCGGAAGCCATCAACTCATCCGACAACCACATCTTGCTATAGGCCAGCAAGACCGCCATTTCCGGCGTCGTCAGGCCCACGCCGCGAGCCTTGCGCTCCTTGATCTGGTCATCGGTGGGCAAGAACTCGATTGCTCGGTTCAAACGCCCACCGCGTTCCAGGAAGCGGATGAAGCGCGCTTGCTGGTCGATCAGCGCCGCAGCCTGGCGGTTGGCAATCGACAAGGCCTGGGTCTGGAAATAGTTGTCGCGCAGAACCAGCGAGGCGACCTCGTCGGTCATCTGCGGCAGCAAGATATTGCGCTGCTTCAGCGTCATCTCGCCGTCGCCCATGGCCAGACCCAGCAAGATCTTGATGTTGACCTCATGGTCGGAGGTGTCGACGCCGGCCGAGTTGTCGATCGCGTCGGTGTAGATGCGCACACCGGCAAGCGCCGCCTCGACCCGCCCGCGCTGGGTGCAGCCGAGGTTGCCGCCTTCGCCGACGACCTTGCAGCGCAGCTCGGCGCCGTTGATGCGCAAGGCGTCATTGGCACGGTCGCCGACATCCGCATGCACCTCGCTGCTCGACTTGATGTAGGTGCCGATGCCGCCGTTGTAGAGCAGATCGACGGGCGCCTTCAGGATCGCACTGAGCAACTCGTTAGGGGGCAGTCGGTCGGCGGTGATGCCGAGCACGGCCTGCGCTTGCGGCGAGATCGGGATCGACTTCTCCGAGCGGGCCCAGACGCCGCCGCCGGCCGAAATCAGCTTTTCGTCATAGTCGGTCCAGGCCGAACGAGGCAGCTTGAACAGGCGCTCGCGCTCGGCGAAAGAAACGGCCGCATCCGGGTTCGGGTCGATGAAGACATGGCGGTGGTCAAAAGCGGCCAGCAGGCGGATATGCGGTGACAAGAGCATGCCGTTGCCGAACACATCGCCGGACATATCGCCGACGCCGACGACGCTGAAGTCTTCGCTCTGCGTGTTGATGCCGATCTCGCGGAAATGCCGCTTGACCGACTCCCAGGCACCGCGCGCGGTGATGCCCATCGCCTTGTGGTCATAGCCGACGCTGCCGCCCGAAGCAAAGGCGTCGCCCAGCCAATGGCCATATTCCAGACTGACCGCGTTCGCGTAGTCGGAGAAGGTGGCGGTGCCCTTGTCGGCCGCGACCACCAGATAGGGGTCGTCCTCGTCGATGCGCACGACCTGTGGCGGAGGCACGACCTGACCCCCGGCATAGTTGTCGGTCAGGTCCAGCAGCGCGCGCAGATAGTCCTGGTAGCAGCTGATGCCTTCCTTCATGAAGGCTTCGCGATCGGATTGCGGCGGCGCCTTCTTCAAGACAAAACCACCCTTGCTGCCGACGGGGACGATGACGGTGTTCTTGACCATCTGCGCCTTCACCAGGCCCAGCACCTCGGTGCGGAAGTCTTCCGGCCGATCCGACCAGCGCAGGCCGCCGCGCGCGACCTTGCCGCCGCGCAAATGGATGCCTTCGAAGCGTGGCGAATAGACCGAAATCTCGTACAGCGGCCGCGGCTCGGGCAGGCCGGGGATCTTGGCGGAATCGAGCTTGAAGCTTAAGTAACTGCGGCGCGGGCCGGCAGCACCCGTGTGGCCGACGCCGGTGCGCCAGAAGTTGGTGCGCAGCGTGGCCTGAATCAGCGCCAGCAGCTGACGCAAGACGCGGTCTTCCTGCAGATTGCTGACCTTCTCCAGCGCCTTCTCGATCCCGTTGACTTGCGCGTTAGCACCGAGTGGGTCATGGGCGGCCGGATCAAAGCGCAGCTTGAACAGCGTCACCAGCATGCGGGCGATGCGCGGGTGCGCCGCCAGCGTGGTTTCGATGGTCGCTTGCGAGAGCGCAAAGCCGATCTGGCGCAGATATTTGGCATAGGCGCGCAGCACGACGATCTCGTCATTGGCCAAGCCGGCGCGCAGCACCAGGCGGTTGAAGTCGTCGTTCTCGACCTCGCCGCGGAACACGCGCGCAAAGCTGTCCTCGAACAAGCGCGCCAGGGCCTCGGGCTCGATGTCGTCGGACACCGTGGCCTGCAACTCAAAGTCATGCAGCGAGACGCTGCTGCTCTGGTCGTCGGCGTCAAGAATGCGGTGGTTGTGCTCGCCCAGCACGCGCACGCCCATATGTTCGAGCATGGGCAGGCTGTCGGACAGCACCACCGCTTGACCCAGGCGGTAGACCTTGAAGCCCAGCGTGCCGGGCTCGGCGCCGAAGGGGCGGTACAGCGCCAGCGCCAGTGGCGACTCCGGCGTCAGGCTGGCCAGCTTGACGACATCGGGCACCGCGGCGCGCGCGCTGACGCGCTCGCGGTAACCGGCGGGGAAGCCCGCCGCCCAGCGCTTGAACATCTCCAGGCCGCGCGCCTCGCCCTCGGCGTCGACCAAGGCGTCGCGCAAGTCATCGTCCCAGCGGCGCGCGGCGGCCGTCAGCCGGGCTTCCACTTCCTTGCGATCAAACACCGGCACCTGGCCCGGCGTGGTGCGCACGGTGAAGTGGATGCGCGCCAACACCGCGTCGCTCAGCTGCACATCAAACTCGGCGCTGGTGCCGCTGAAGACCTGCATCAGGATGGCCTGGAACTTGATCCGCATATCGGTCGAGTAGGCCTCGCGCGGCACATAGACCAGGCAGGAGAAGAAGCGGTCAAACGGGTCGCGGCAGACAAACAGGCGCAGCCGCTGGCGCTCGCCCAGACCCAGGATGCCCAAAGCGGTTTCGAACAGCTCGTCGTTGGAGATCTGGTAGAGATCGTCGCGCGGATAGGTCTCCAGAATATGCTGCAGCGCCTTGGCCAAATGGCCGCCCGGCGGCAGGCCGGCACGCTGGGTGATGGCGTCCACGCGGCCGCGCAAGAGCGGCGTCTCGGAGACGCGCGCGCTGTAGGCGGTGGAGGTGAACAGGCCGATGAAACGGTGCTCGCCGGTCACTTCGCCGGCGGCGTTATAACGCTTGACGCCGACGTAGTCGGTATAACCGGCGCGGTGCACGGTCGAGCGGGTGTTGGCCTTGGTGATGACCAGCAGCGGCGAGGGCGCACGGGCCAGCGCGCGGGCGTTGGCCGGCAGCACCGAGAAGCTGCTGGAGAGCTTTTCTTCCGAGCTCTCGCGCAGCAGACCCAGGCCGCTGCCCGACACCAGGCGCAGCGCGTCGGCATCGCCCTCGGTGACCAGCTCATGGCAGCGGTAGCCCAGGAGCGTCATATGGTCATCGGCCAGCCATTGCAAGAAGGCCAGGCTTTCTTGCACCTCGGCCTTGTCCAAGGCGGCCGGCGCTTGCTCCAGCTCGGTGATGGCGGCGCGCAGTTGCCCGACCATCGGTTTCCAATCTTGCACGGCGGCCCGCACATCGCCGAGCACGCGCTCGATGCCGGCCAGCAGCTCCTGGCGCTGCCCAGCATCGATGATGCGGTCCACCTCGATATGCATCCAGGATTCGCGTTTGAGTTCGGCGGCGTCGCCGGTCTCGCTGCGCGGGCGGATCGACAGCAACTGGCCGTCGGCGTCGCGCTCGACGCCGTAAATCGGGTGCACGATCAGGTGCAGGGTCAGGCCTTGACGGTTGATTTCTATCGTGGTCGTGTCGACCAGAAAGGGCATGTCGTCATTGATGATGTCGATCACCGAATGGCGCGAGGCCCAGCCATTGTCGGCAACGCTGGGGCTCAAGACCCGCGCCAGGGTTTGGCCGGGCTGGCGCTTGGCGCCAAATTGCAGGTGCGAGAGCAGCGCGCCGAGCAGGTCTTCCGGCGTGCGCGCCAGCAGATCCTCGGCGTCAACGCGGCGGAAATACTCGCGCCCGAAGCTTTCAATCATCGCCCGTTGTTCGGGTGTTTGTTGACGGGCGGCCGCCAGGGCCAGTACCGCGTCGATCCGTTCGCGCTGTAACGCGTTGAGAGGGTCAGTCATTGCTTGTCTCCTTGGAATCATGAACGCCATCGGGCTTGTTGCCTCGCTGCGTGCGTCGCCCAGCAGTGTGCCTTAGCCAAGTCGGGGCAATTGCCTTGGCTGTCTGAAAAACCCGTCTATATGCATTTTCTGCATCACCTAGGTACTTTGGCTAAGTCGCTCGGCAATCCAGCGCTCGACCTTGCTGTCCAGCAGATCCAGCGGCAGCGCGCCGCCGTCCAGCAGCATGTCGTGATAGGCCCGCAGATCGAAATCCTTGCCCAAGCTGGTTTCTGCGCGTTTGCGCATCGCCAGCACGCGGATCTGGCCAATCTTGTAGGACAGCGCCTGACCCGGCCAGCCGATGTAACGGTCTACCTCATTGACGATGTCGACCTCGGTCTTGGCGGCGTTGGCGCGGAAATAATCAATCGCCTGCTCGCGCGTCCAGCGTTTGGCGTGCAGGCCGGTGTCCACCACCAAGCGCACCGCCCGCCACATGTCATAGGTCAGCTGACCGAAGTGTGAGTAGGGGTCCTGGTAGAGCCCCAACTCAAAGCCGAGCTTTTCGGCATACAAGGCCCAGCCTTCCAGGTAGGCGTTGTAGCCGGCAAAGCGGCGGAACTTGGGCAGGTCTTGCTGCTCTTGCGCCAAGGCGATTTGCAGATGGTGGCCGGGCACGGCTTCGTGGGCGGTCAAGACCTCGATCTCGTAGATCGGCCGCATCTCGGGCCGGTAGAGGTTGACGTAATAGAAGCCGGCGCGTTTGCCGTCATCGGACGGGCCGCTGTAATAGGCGGCGGTGGTGTTGGGCGCGCTGGTGGCGGGAATGGCGCGCACACCGTAGGGCGTGCGCGGTAGCTTGCCGAAGAGCTTGGGCAACTCGGGCTCGATCTTCTTGGCCGCCAGCACATAGGCGGCGAACAGCTCCTGCTCGCTCTTGCAATAGAACTTGGGGTCACTGCGGAGATGCTCGAAGAACTCGCTCTTGCTGCCGCCGAACTTGAGCTGATCCATCACCGCCTGCATCTCGCCGTGGATGCGAGCCACTTCATCAAGACCGATCTGGTGGATCTGCTCGGCGCTCAGCGTGGTGGTGGTGTGAAAGGCGATGCGGTTGGCGTAATAGGCGGCACCGTCCGGGCTGTCCCAGATGCCGACAGTCTCGCGGCAGGCGGACAGATAGGTCTCGGCAAAAAAGCGCCGGAACTGCCGGTAGGCCGGCAGCAAATGCTCGACGATGACTTGTCGGGCGGACGCGCGCAGCCGCGCTGCGTCGGCGTCGCCGATGCGGGGCGGCATGTGCCGGAAGGCGCTGAAGAAGGGGCTTTGCTCCGGGTCCTCAACGATTTGCAGATCAAGCTGTGGCAAGACCCGGGCCATCAACAACCGTGGCTGGGTGCGCCCGCTATGGGCCGCGTCGTTCAACAGGGCCGTGTATTGCAAGAGATAGTCGGGCAGACCGCGCAGGCGCTGCAGCCAGACCTCGAAATCAGCCGCCGTTTCCAGCGGCATCAATTCGGCCAGTTCGTTGAGCGCCTGCGGACCCTCGCGTGCGGAGATCGCCCAGGCCAAGGGTTGGAACGGCGCGACGTCCAAGCGGGCCTGCATTTCATGCCTGAAGAGTTGCGCATTCAATGCTTCGTCTTCGGGCAGGCCGAGCCGCAGCAGCGACTCCAATTCGGTGAGCGCGTTTTGATTGGCCTGCAAGGCACGGGCCTGTGCGGCAGGGCTCAGGTCGGGCCATAGCGCGTTGAAGCGCGGGTCGCCGATATAGCTCGCATTGAGAGGGTTTTCCGCCAGCTCGCGTTCCCAGCAAGCATCAAAGAGGGCGTGCAGGCGCTGCACCAACTGGGCTGAGGTCTCTGGCATGGCGGCTGGGTTCTCGTGCTTTGTTTGCTGGGTATTTTGCCCACTTGCCGCGACCTCTCCTTGCAAGTTCCAACAAAAGTTTGCAATGCGTACATATCGGCGAGCCAGGCAGGGCCCATCATCGCAAGACTTGACCCTCATGACGAAGACCCGGAGCGCAGAAAGTGATTATTTCGAGACGCCAAACCTTGGCCATGCTGGCTGCGCCGGGCCTGTCGCCGCAGCAGCGAGTCTGTGCTGCTGCGGCATTGCCCCAGAGCCTGGCGGGCGAGCAGCGCGCGCTGCACGCGCTGAATCGGCTCGGGTTTGGCCCGCGTCCGGCCGACGCGGCCGCCATCCAGCGCCTGGGTGCAGATGCCTGGCTGACCCAATTCCTGGCGCAGCAGATGCAGGCGGGTCAGCCCTTGGCGCCGCCCTGGGCCGCCAGGCTGCAAGGAATGGCGATGCAAACGCTGAGCCAGGCCGAGTTGCTCGGGCGTTACCGCGAAGCTCAACGGGCCGGACGCGAGGAAAAGAGGTCGCCGGCGGGTGGCGCCGAGCCCGAAGGCGGCAAGGCCCGCCGCGAGCTGTTGCGCCCGCTGCTGCTCGAAGCCTCCGAGCAGCGCCTGCTGCGGGCCTTGCACAGCCCCGGTCAATTGGAGGAGGTGCTGGTGGACTTCTGGTTCAACCATTTCAATGTCTTCGCCGGCAAAGGGCCGGTCGGGGTGCTGATCGGCAACTACGAGCGCGAGGCGATCCGACCCCATGTGTTTGGCAAGTTCCGCAGCATGCTCGGTGCGACGGCCAAGCATCCGGCGATGTTGATCTATCTGGACAATGTGCAGAGCGTGGCACCGGGCTATCAGCCGCCGCGAAGGTTTGGACAAGAAGGCGGCAAAGCTCCGAAAGCTCCGACCGGCCTGAACGAAAACTATGCCCGCGAGCTGATGGAGCTGCACAGCTTGGGCGTGGACGGCGGCTACACGCAGCGCGATGTCACCGAGCTGGCGCGCATGCTGACCGGCTGGACGGTCGATTACCGTGCAGCAATGCGAGGCGCCGCCGGGCCGCTGTTCCATTTCGACGCCGGCCGCCATGATGGGGGTGTCAAGCAATGGATGGGCCGCCGCGTCGAGCCCGCCGGGCAGCGTGAGGGCGAGTGGGCGCTGGACATGCTGGCCGCTCACCCCGCCACCGCGCGCCATATCGCTTTCAAGCTGGCGCAAGCCTTTGTCAGCGACGCGCCGGCGCCGGCGCTGGTCCAGCGTTTGAGCGACAACTTCCTCGCCACGCAGGGTGATTTGCGGGCCTTGATGCAGTGCCTGATCAAGGATGAGGAGTTCTGGCGTCAAGCGCATTGGGGCGCCAAGTTCAAGACGCCGTATCAATATCTATTGTCCAGCTTGCGCGCCCTGGATATCAGTCCGGCCGAGCCCCAGGCGATGCTGGGCGCGCTGGCCCAGGCCGGTATGCCGCTGTATGGCGCGCAGACCCCCGACGGTTATAAGAATGTGGCGGGTGCCTGGATGAATGCGGAGGCCTTGGCGCAGCGCGTGCAGTGGGCGAGCCGAATCGGCGGCGGGCCAGGGCGCGGCAGTGAAACCAGCTCGCAAGCGCTGGCGAGCACGCTGGGTGCGATCCTTCAAGACGGCACGCGGCAGATGGTCGCGGCCGAACCCGCCGACTCGCGCATGGCCTTGCTGTTGGCCAGCGCCGAATTCATGCACCGGTAGCCAGAGAGTTAGCTCATGCAAAGAAGACAGTTGATTTTGAACAGCGCGGCTTGGGCCGGCTGGACGCTGGCTGCTCTGCCGACGGCGCAAGCGGCCGCGCCCGAGCTGCGCCATCGCAAGCTCATCGTCGTGATGTTGCGCGGCGCGGTGGATGGACTCAGCGTGCTTGCCCCCTATGGAGAGCATGAATACGCGGCCTCACGGGGCAGCATTGCCTTGGCTGCGCCGGGTGCCGCCGGCGGCGTCTTGCGCTTGAACAGCCTGTTTGGTTTGCATCCGGCGCTGAGCCGCTTGATGCCGATGTGGGAAGGCGGCAGCATGAGCTTTGTGCACGCCAGCGGCTTGCCCGACGCGACCCGCTCGCACTTTGATGCGCAAGACTTTCTGGAGAGTGGCACGCCCGGCCGCAAGAGCACGCCGGACGGCTGGATGAACCGCTTGCTGAGCAGCTTGCCCGGCCCTGCAGGCCCGACGCGGGGCGTCAATCTGGGCAACACCCCGCCGCGCATATGGGCCGGTAGCGCCGCTGTCGCGAGCTTGGGGCTCGGCCCCCGTGCGCTCGACAACAAGGCCATCGACAGCCCCCGCCTGCAGACCGCTCTGGCTCGCCTTTACGCACAAGACCCGGCGCTGGCAAAGGCACTCGCCGAGAGCAAGGAGGGCAGGGCGGAGATACAGCGCAGCATGGAGGGCGCCGCAGTCGCGGGCGACAGATCGATGGACGGCGATCGCGGTGCGCCATCGGCTCGCTCGTTTGCCGCCGATGCCAGGCGCTTGGGGCAATTGATTCGCCGCGATCCGAACACCCAACTGGCCTTCACGTCGGTCGGCGGCTGGGACACCCATGTCAATCAGGGCGGGGCCGAGGGGCAATTGGCCAACAAGCTGAGCAGCCTCGCCGAGGGTTTGGAGGCGCTGGCGCTGGGCCTTGGCGACGCGATGCGGGGCACCGTCATCGTGGTCTGCAGTGAGTTTGGCCGAACCTTGAGCCAGAACGGTACCGGTGGCACCGACCATGGTCGCGCCAATGTGATGTGGCTGCTGGGCGGGCCGGTGGCGGGCGGGCAGGTGCTGGGCGACTGGCCGGGGCTGAACAGCCGGGCCTTGGCCGATGGCCGCGATTTGGCCGTGACGACCGATTTCCGGCAGGTGTTTGCGCCGCTCTTGCAGAGGCATTTGGGGCTGTCGGATGCGGGATTGGCGCAGGTCTTTCCGAACTTCGATAGGCCGTGGCGGGAAAACGCTGCGCTATTGAGGGCCTGAGCTGTTCTAGACTCCGGTCATGATTGACATGACCCAGCCTGAACCACTGACGCGCCGCAAGCTTCTCGCCGCTGCAGCTACCGCTGCCTCCTTTGCCTTCACCATGCCTGCACGGGCCAGCAGCAGCGGCGCGCCGCAGATCGTCAAGCACGATATGCAGCCGCTGCAAGGCGAGAGTGAGTCGTTCGCGCTGGTGGTGCTGCGTCTGCTGATGGACAAGACCATCGCCAGCCACGGCCCCTATCAATTCGATCCGCTGTCACCGCGCGACAGCGTCACCCAAAGCCGCACCATGATAGAGCTGCGTGCCGGTGCCCTGGATGTGGTGGCCAGCATGAACTCGCTGGCGCGCGAGGACGATGGCATCCAAGTGCGCGCTTGTCTACGCCGTGGCTTGAACGGTCTGCGGCTGCCGGTGTGCCTGGCCAGCCGACAGGCCGAAATGGAAGGCATTCTGAATCTGCAGCAGGCGAAGCAATTGAGCCTGGGTCAGGTCGCGCATTGGCCCGATGCCATGGTGCTGGAGAAGAATGGTCTGAAGGTGCAGCGAGTTCAGCGCCTGGCCAACTTCGACGCCATGCTGGAGCGCGGCCGCTTCGATATTTTCCCGCTCGCCTCCGACGAGGCTTTCGGCATCGTCGAGGCCTTGCCAAAGCTGGTGGTGCTGAAGCAATGGCTGTTCGCCTATCCGTCGACCTTCGCCTTTATGGTCAACCATGCCAGGCCCGAATTGGCCGAGCGCCTGCGGCATGGCTGGAAGTTAGTTCAGGCCGATGGCAGCTTTGAGGCCATCCATGACAAGGCGGTCGGCGGGCAGGTCAGGCAAGCCCATCTGGCAGAGCGCCGCTGGTTGACCTTGAGCAACCCGGACCAGCCGCCGCAAGCGCTGCGGCAGGATGCCAAGCTTTGGCATCCGCTGGTCAGGCAAAGGCTGATCGAGCCCTTGTTAAAGGCTTAGGCGTTCAGAGCAGGTCCAAGACCGCGCCCGAGCTGGCGCTCGACGCATTCTTGGCGAACTTGGCCATCACGCCGCGGGTGTAGCGCGGTGCCGGCGCCACCCAGGCCGCTCGGCGGCGCGCCAACTCTTCGTCGCTAACGTGCAGTTCCAGCAGCAGCTTGTGCGCGTCGATGGTGATGCGGTCGCCTTCCTGCACCAGCGCGATCACGCCGCCCGCATAGGCTTCGGGTGCCACATGGCCGACCACCATGCCCCAGGTGCCACCGGAGAAGCGCCCGTCGGTGATCAGGCCGACGCTTTCGCCCAGACCTTGGCCGATCAAGGCGCCGGTCGGAGCCAGCATTTCAGGCATGCCGGGGCCGCCCTTGGGGCCCAGATAGCGCAAGACCATCACGTCGCCGGCGACGATCTTCTCGGCCATGATGGCGGCCAGCGCCGACTGCTCGTCCTCGAATACCCGCGCCGGCCCGCTCATCACCGGGTTCTTCAGTCCGGTGATCTTGGCGACACAGCCTTCGGGCGACAGATTGCCCTTCAAAATAGCCAGATGGCCTTCGGCATAGACTGGGTTCGTGACCGGGCGAATCACCTGCTGGTCGGCGCTCAGATCGGGCACATCGGCCAGGTTCTCGGCCACCGTCTTGCCGGTGATCGTCATCGCGTCGCCATGCAGCAGACCATGCTTGAGCAGCTCTTTCATCACCGCCGGGATGCCTCCGGCATGGTGCAAATCAATCGCGAGGAACTGGCCGCTGGGCTTCAAATCGCATAACACCGGCGTCTTGCGGCGCATGCGCTCGAAATCATCGATGCTCCACTCGACCTCGGCCGCATGCGCAATCGCCAGGAAGTGCAGCACCGCATTGGTCGAGCCACCGGTCGCCATGATCACTGCCACGGCGTTTTCGATCGCCTGCTTGGTGACGATGTCGCGTGGCTTCAAGTCCTTCTTGACCGCCTCGACCAGCACGGCAGCGGCCTTTTTGACGCTCTCGGTCACTTCGTCCTCGACGTTAGCCATCGTCGACGAATAGGGCAGGCTCATGCCCAGCGCCTCAAACGACGAACTCATCGTGTTGGCGGTGTACATGCCGCCGCAGGAACCGCTGCCGGGGATGGCGCGCTTCTCGATCTGCACGAAGTCTTCTTCGCTCATCTTGCCGGCGCTGAATTGGCCGACCGCCTCAAACACCGAAACGATATTGAGGTCTTGCCCCTTGTACTTGCCTGGCAGAATCGTGCCGCCGTAGACGTACAGCGCCGGCACATTGGCGCGCAACATGCCCATCATGCCGCCGGGCATATTCTTGTCGCAGCCGCCGATGACCATCACGCCGTCCATCCATTGGCCGCCGACGCAGGTCTCCACGCAGTCCGAAATCACCTCGCGCGAAACCAGGCTGTACTTCATGCCCTCGGTGCCCATGGCCATGCCGTCCGAGATCGTCGGTGTGCCGAAAACCTGCGGATTGGCGCCGGCTTCCTTCAGGCCAATGATGGCCGCGTCGGCGAGCTTTTGCAGGCCGGAGTTGCAGGGCGTGATCGTCGAATGGCCATTGGCCACGCCAATCATCGGCTTGCCGAAGTCGCTCTCCTGATAGCCCATGCCGTAGTACATGGATCGGTTCGGCGCGCGGGCAACGCCTTCGGTGATGTTTTTGGAACGGCGGTTGGCAGCGGTCATGAGAAGGGTCTCCTGGTGATATGGGCGCAGTATCTACGTGTCCTGCCGCCTGTTCAAATATATTATTCGCTTTGAATTAATAGATTTTGCATATCAATGATCGAATTGCGAACGTTGCGCCAGTTCCTCGCGGTGGCCGAAGAACTGCATTTCGGCCGAGCCGCCGAGCGCCTGCACATGACGCAGCCACCGTTGACGCAGGCGATCCAGAAGCTGGAGGCCAGCCTAGGCGCGCCGCTGTTCGAGCGCAGCAGCCGCTCGGTCGCGCTGAGTGCGGCCGGTCTGGCCTTGTTGCCGCAGGCGCGCGCCTTGCTGGCGCAGGCCGATGCGCTACCGGCCTTGGCGCAAGCGGCGGCGCGCGGCCGTCGTGGCCGGCTGCGCCTGGGTTTTGTGTCGACCGTCGGTTATGGCGAACTGCCGCGCTGGTTGCGGCTGTTCCGCGAGGCCTTTGCCGATATCGAGTTAACGCTGCGCGAGGCGACGCTGGACGTGCAGCTGCGCGAATTCGAGCAGAACGAGTTGGACGCCGGCTTCATCATTCACGCGCCCGGCGCGCATCCGCCCGGCTTTGAGCGTCTGAAGATTTCCAGCGAGGCGATGGTGTTGGCGCTCAGCGCCGAAGATGCTCTGGCCGGCGCGCCCGGCTTGGACGCGGCGGCCGTGTTGACGCAGCCGCTGGTGATCTTCCCGCGTGATATTGCGCCGTCCTTGTTTGACGCGCTGCTGGCTTTCTACCGTCAGCATGGGCAGGAGCCGCAAATCGTCCAGCAGGCGATCCAGATGCAGACCATCGTCAATCTGGTCTCGGCCGGCATAGGCGTGGCCTGGGTGCCGGCCAGCGTGATGGCGTTTCAGCGCGCCGGGGTGGTTTACAAGCCGCTGGCCGGGGCCGCGCCGCTGTGTGAAACCAGCCTGATCTGGCGCCAGGACGCCGCGCCGACGGTCTTGCGCTTTGTCGAACATATCGAGCAGCTGATGAGGCGTTGAACCCGTGCCGAGACTGCTCAGAGGGGCGGCCGGGCCTGCCGACCGCAATTGGGGAATTTGCTTTTGCAGTTCGTCGCAGAACTTGGTTTTCTGCATCAACCATGTGGACAATCGATACTTCAGCATTCAATGTTCATTCTCTGCCCATGCCCATCAAGTTGTTGTTGCGCTCCATCATGGCTGCTATTGGCCTGACGACCATGCTCGGAATCTGCACGGCTGCGCAGGCCGCGCTGTTCAAGGACGCGCAGTATCAGTCGCTGTTGGACGCAGGGCGCTACGAGGACTTGGAGCGTGCCGCCAAGGCCCGTTTGAAACTGCAGCCAGATGACGCTCAGGCCCTGGCTGCGGCCGCGATGGCCGGCAGCGATGCCTATGACGCGCCGCGCTTGGAGGCCGCCGCCAAATTCGCGCAGCAATGCCGCGAGCGCGAGCCCAAGGAAGCCATGTGTTTGTACGCGGCGGCCGAGGTGATGGGCCATCAGGTGCAGATGCTCGGCCCTTTGAAGGCCGTGGCCATGGCGGGCCGCCTCAAGGACGCCTTGCACAAAGCGCTTGAACTTGACCCGACGCTGTACGCCGCACGTAGCAAACTGGTGCAGCTCTACTTGTTCACGCCGCAGATGTTGGGCGGCAGTGCGGCCAAGGCGAAGGCGCTGGAGGCTGAGATTCGCGCGAACCAGCCCGAACAGGCTCGCTTGCTGCGGGCCTTGGTGGCAGCCGCCGCCGAGAAATGGCCCGAGGCCGAGCGCGAGCTTTTGGCCGTGCGGGCAGGCAACGACGGGGCGTTGCAGGCCGATGTGCGCGAGGCCTATTCACAACTGGGCAAGCATTGGATGAGGGCGCAGCAGTTCGACAAGGCGCGGGCCCTGTACGAGCAGTTGCAGCGCGATCAACCGAGCCAAGCCATGGCCGCCTATTGCCTGGCTCGTCTGGCTCTGGACCAAGGGCATAGCGAAGAGGCGCTGCGCCATCTGGAACGCGCCAAGACCTTGGCTGGCGCGCAGCAATTGCCCGTCGACCACAGAATGGGCGAGGCCTTGTTGGCCCAGGGAGACAAGGCGGCGGCCAAGGCTGCTTTTGCGCGGGCTGCGGTCGATAAGCATGTCCGGCCCAGCTACGCGAAAGATGCGCGCAAGAGCTTGGCCGACTTGGGTTGAGGCGAGGTGCAAGCGCTGGTTTGTGGCCGGCGCACTATGATGCGCGGCTGATTTCCCAAGCGGCAGTTTTCAAGCGCAGTTTCAAAGGACGACGCGATGTGGGTGCACCCCCAGTTTGACCCAATAGCCATCAAGCTCGGCCCCTTGGCCGTGCATTGGTATGGCCTGACCTATTTGGCCGCCTTCGGCCTGTTCCTGTTTCTGGCCAACCGCCGGGTCGCGCAGCCTCAGTTCGCGCAGGCGGGTTGGAGTCGCCGCGATGTCGATGACCTCTTGTTCTTCGGCGTGCTTGGCGTGGTGCTGGGCGGGCGGCTGGGCTTTGTGCTGTTCTACAAGCCCGATTACTACCTGCACAATCTGGGCGAGGTGCTGGCGGTCTGGAAGGGCGGCATGGCTTTTCACGGCGGTCTGCTGGGCGTGATTGCCGCGATGGCCTTGTTTGCCAAGCTGCGCGGGCGCAAGTTCTTCGAGGTCACCGATCTGATCGCGCCCTGCGTGCCGACGGGGCTGGCGATGGGTCGGCTCGGCAACTTCATCAATGGCGAGTTGTGGGGCCGCGTGGCTGATCCGAGCCTGCCTTGGGCGATGGTGTTTCCGCAGTCGCCGACGCTGGAGCCGCGCCACCCTTCGCAGCTCTATCAGTTCTTCGGTGAGGGGCTGCTCTTGTTCGTCTGGCTATGGATGTATGCGCGCAAGCCGCGCCAGACCGGCCAAGTGTCTGGCATGTTCTTGATCGGCTATGGCATCTTCCGCTTCATGGCCGAGTATTTCCGCCAGCCCGATGATTACCTTGGCCTGCGTTGGCTGAACCTGAGCCAGGGTCAGTGGTTGTGCGTGCCCATGGTGGCCACCGGGCTGCTGATCTGGGTTTTGTCCAGCCGCCGCAAGACCTGACCTTTTATTTTTAGCTCCCATGCGTCAAATCTTCTTCGACACCGAAACCACCGGCCTAGCCGCCGAGGGCGGCGACCGCATCATCGAAATCGGCTGCGTCGAGATGATCAACCGCCAGCTGACCGGCAACAATCTGCATCTCTACGTCAATCCGCAGCGCGCCAGCCATGAAGACGCGCTGCGTGTGCACGGCCTGACCGAAGCATTTTTGTCCGACAAGCCCTTGTTCGCGCAGATTGCCGATCAGTTGCTTGATTTTCTGGCCGGCGCCGAGTTGGTGATCCACAACGCACCGTTCGATATTGGCTTCGTCAACGCCGAGATGAAGCGCCTCGGTCGCTCGCCCATCACCGACACGGTCGGCAGCGTGCGCGACACCTTGTTGATGGCGCGCGATTTGTTCCCCGGCAAGGCCAACTCGCTGGACGCGCTATGCCGCAGGCTTGAGGTCGATAACTCGAACCGCAAGCTGCACGGCGCTTTGCTCGACGCGGAGTTGCTGGCCGAGGTATTCATCCGCTTGACGCGAGGGCAGGATTCCTTGGTGATGGATGACTCGGGCGACAGCGCCCAGTCGGCCGAATTCAAGCTGGCCGCGTTGGACCTGAGTAGCTTTGCATTGCCCATTTTGCAGGCCAGCGAGGCCGAGTTGCTGGCGCATGAGCGGGTGCTGGGCGAGCTGGACAAGGCCAGCGGTGGAAAAAGAATTTGGCAGGCTGCTTGAACTGTCAAAAAATTCCGTGGCATAATAGTGGGCTTCGCAGTTAGCGAAGACTGATGTAAAAGTCGGGCGGTTAGCTCAGGGGTAGAGCACCACATTCACACTGTGGGGGTCGCAGGTTCGAAACCTGCACCGCCCACCAGAATTCTCGATCGGCGGCAGCTAGGTATCGAGCAAACTGGTGGAATTGACTAAATGGATTCAGGGCGGTTAGCTCAGGGGTAGAGCACCACATTCACACTGTGGGGGTCGCAGGTTCGAAACCTGCACCGCCCACCAGACAAACCTCGCCAAGTCGCTAGACTTCGCGAGGTTTTTTCTTGTCCGAACGTTTTTGTCGAGCGGCAAGCCCGAATTAGCGTCGACACTTGAGCCTTCGCCTTGAAACAAGGGAGTCAGCCAGCATGAGTCGCCAAATCCGCCAAAGCCCCGCCTGGTTCGATCAGCAATACGACAACCGGGTCCGTGTGGCCGACAGCGCCGTGTTTTTGGATCGCTGGGCTCGGGCCTCGCAATTGGTGCGTGAACAGGCGCGGTGTCTGCTTGACATCCCTTACGGCGAAGCAGTAACGGAACGCCTCGACGTGTTCCCCTCCGACGTGCCCAATGCGCCGGTGATGGTGTTTTTGCACGGCGGCTATTGGCGCGCGCTGGACAAGTCGGACTGCTCCTTTGTGGCCAGCTCCTTCACCGACGAGGGAGCGATGGTGGTGATACCGAACTATTCGCTCTGCCCGGATGTCGGCATGGAGCGCATTCCGTTGCAGCTGGTGCAAGCGCTGGCTTGGGTCTGGCGCCATGCGGCCGAGCATGGTGGCGACCCGATGCGGGTGGTGCTGGTCGGACATTCGGCCGGTGCTCATTTGGCCAGCATGCTGAACTGCTGTGACTGGAAGGCGGTGGCGCCGGATCTGCCGCATCACCTCGTCAAGGGGGTGCTGGCGATCTCGGGCGTGTATGACCTGGGGCCAATCCGCCAGGCGCCGTTTTTGCAAAACGATTTGAAGCTGGACGCCGACACCGTGCGCCGGCTCAGCCCGGTGCAATTCCCCGCACCCGAGGCGCCGGTCTATGCCATCGTGGGTGAGCAAGAAAGCGAGGAGTTCCGGCGCCAGAATCGATTGATTCGCCAGGCCTGGGGCCGCCGCGTGGTGCCGATTTGCGAAGAAATCAAAGGCTGCAATCATTTCGATATCCTGCATGACTTGGCCGACCCGCAGAGTCGCAGTCATCAGCTGGCGCGCCGGCTGCTGGAACTGCGCTGGTATAGCGCGCTGTTGTAGTCACGGCCCCGACAGGCCTGCTGTTGCGGCACTCCGTTTTTCAATCACATCACCGAGTCGCGGCGCCATTGGCGCGCTGACCAGGAGCCTATTTCATGACCATCAAAGCCTTGCGGCGAGCTTTGCTCTGCCTGTTGAGCGGGGTCGCCGCGGCCGCCTCCGTTGGCGCCCAGTCGGTGCCGACCCAGCCGGCGCGGAGTGCCTTGTCGACGACTGAATTGGCGCCGCCGCAGGCCGAGCGTCGCCCCAAGGATGTCAGCGTCCACGGCGATGCCCGCATCGATGACTACTTCTGGCTGCGTGAGGGCGACAAGCCCGATGTGCTGCAGCATCTGAACGCCGAAAGCGCCTATAGCGCGGCCTGGTTCAAACCGCTGGCTGCGCAGCAAGAGATGCTGTATCAGGAGTTGGTCGGCCGCATCAAGCAGGCGGACGAAGCGGTACCGGTGCGCGAGGGCGCTTGGTGGTATTCAAGCCGCACATTGGCGGGCGCGCAATACCCGCAACACATCCGCAGGCCGGCTCAAGGCCGGCAGCGCGGCTTTGACGCGAGCGCGCCGGAGCAAATCCTGCTGGATCTGAATGAGCTGGCCAAGGGGCGTAAATTCCTCGCCCTGGGCGGTCTGCAAGTCAGCCCGGATGCCAAGTTGCTGGCCTATTCCATCGATGAAACCGGCGCGCTTGATTTCGAGTTGAAGCTGCGTGATCTGGCCAGCGGCGAAGACTTGGCCTGGGCGCAGAAAAACGTCTCGGGCTTCGCCTGGGCCGCCGACAAGCGCAGCATCTTCTATCTCACCCACAACGCGGCCAAGCGCAGCAACAAACTCTGGCGCCATCGTTTGAATGCCACCGGCCCGGACGCGCTGATTTATGAAGACGCCGACGAGTTGTTCAATCTACAACTCTCGCGCAGCGCCGATGGCCGCTATCTGCAACTGCTCAGCAGCTCGAAAGACAGCAGCGAGCTGCGTTTGCTGCCGAGCGATCGGCCGCTGGGGAATTGGCTCA
Source organism: Roseateles oligotrophus (assembly GCF_025717515.1). Lineage (GTDB taxonomy): Bacteria > Pseudomonadota > Gammaproteobacteria > Burkholderiales > Burkholderiaceae_C > Paucibacter_A > Paucibacter_A oligotrophus. The sequence goes on along the minus strand of NZ_JAJIRN010000002.1, from coordinate 491,633 downwards.
CCGTGCTGCCGCGTCGCGCCGGACAGGAATACAGCGTCGAGCATCGCGATGGGCAGCTCTATGTCTTGATCAATGACCGCGGCCCTAACTTCAGACTCGTTCGCACGCCGCTCAAGGGCCTGCCTCTGTCGGCGACAAGGCTAAGCCAGGCGCAGGAGCTGCTGGCGCACCGCGAGGATGCGATGCTGGAGGAGCTGACGATGTTCAAGCGCCAGCTGGTGCTGCAGGTGCGCGAGGCGGGCGCCGTCAAGTTGCGGGTTTATGGCCTGGCCACTGAGCCGAGCATCGACTTCAAGCCGCAAGAGCTCAAGTTTGAGCAATCCGTTTACACCGCCAATAGCGGCGGCCGCCTGCTCAACCGGGAATACGACAGCGAGTACCTGCGGCTGAACTTTCAGTCGATGACGACGCCCGCCTCGGTCTATGACTATGACTTTGCCAGCAAGCGGCTGATGCTGCGCAAGGTGCAGCCGGTGCTGGGTGGTTTTGATCCCCAGCGCTATGAGTCAAAGCGCATCTGGAGCGTGGCCAAGGATGGCACGCGGGTGCCGGTGTCCCTGGTCTATGCCAAAGACCTGCGTCGCGGCGGCCCGCAGCCGCTGTTGTTGCAGGCTTATGGCAGTTATGGCGTTTCCTCCGACCCGCGCTTTTCGTCGGTCGGCCTGTCATTGCTGAATCGCGGCGTGATCTTGGCCATTGCCCATGTGCGCGGCGGCGGCGATCTGGGGCGGCGCTGGTATCTGGAGGGCAAGCTGGCCAAGAAGATGAACACCTTCACCGACTTCATCGGCGCCAGCGAGGCCTTGATCGAGCAAGGCTATACCTCGCCGCAGCAGCTCATCATCACCGGCGGCAGCGCCGGCGGCTTGCTGATGGGCGCGGTGGTGAATTTACGGCCCGACTTGTTCAAGGCGGTGGTCGCCGAGGTGCCGTTTGTCGACGTCATCAACACCATGCTGGACGAGACCCTGCCGCTGACGACCGAGGAGTTCATCGAGTGGGGCAATCCCAAGATCGCCGAGCAATACGCCTGGATGCGGGCCTACAGCCCTTATGACAATCTCAAGGCCGGTGTCTATCCGGCAATGTTGTTGCGCACCGGCCTGAATGACAGCCAGGTGCCGTATTGGGAGCCGGCCAAATATGTGGCCAAGCTGCGCACGCTGAAGGCTGCGGCCGACCAGAGCCCGCTGTTGTTCGACATCAATATGTCGGCCGGCCATGGCGGTGCGTCCGGCCGTTTTGACGCGCTGAGGGAGCGCGCCAAGGTCTACACCTTTATGTTGCAGCAATGGGGCTTGCTCGGTGGCGCCGCGCCTTGATTCACCTTGATTGGCCTTGCAGTCGGGCTCAAACCGCCATATAGCGACCGGGCCTATGGTTGATGGCGAGCGCGGCGTTGATGGCCAGCATGCCCAGCAGCGAGAGCCCGACGCGCTCGGGCGGCACATAGGCCAGGCCGCAGAGCAGGATCACCAGGTCCAGCCCGGCCTGCACATAACCGGCACGCCAACCGTACTTCTCTTGCAGATAGAGCACCACCACATTGAGGCCTCCGAGCGAGGCGCGGTGGCGGAACAGGATCAACATGCCGGCGCCGATCAAGAGCCCGCCGGCAATTGCGCCGAACCAGGGGTTCAGCTCGGCAAATTGCAGCCAGCGCGGCAACACCTCGGCCAATACCGCCATCAAGCTGACCGCGGTGATGGTCTTGAGCGTGAAGGGCAGGCCCATGCGCTTGTAGGCGAGCCAGTAGAACGGCAAATTGATGCAAAAGAACAGCAGGCCAAAGGGTAGACCGATTGCGTAATGCAGCAAGAAGGCAATGCCGACCGTGCCGCCGGTCAGCATGCCGACCTGCTTGAACAGCGCCACGCCCAGCGCCACGAACAGCGTGCCGGTGACGATGGCTTGCACATCCTCGAGCGTGGAATGCTTGAAGCTGCGGGTAATGGTGTCGCGCAAACTCATCCGAAAATCCTCATCCCACGCCAGTCATGAACCACTTGATCACGCCCTTGGCCAAATAGCCCACCATGCCGAAACCCAGGCCCAGCAGCAGCACAAAAGTGCCGAAGCGGCCGGCCTTTGATTCGCGCGCCAGCTGCAAGATGATGAACACCATATAGACCATGAAGGCGCCGACGCCCCAGCTGAGGCCGAACTGGGCGATTTGCTGCTCGCTGTATCCGAACATGGTGATTGCCGCCCTTGCCGTCAGTCGCTGTGGGAAACAAGGTCGCGGTAGGCATGCCAACTGGCATGACCCAGCCAAGGCAGGACCACGATGAAACCCAGCATCAGGCTGGCCATGCCGACCAAGGTCAGCAGCATGATCAAAGCCGCCCACAGCGCGACGGGCGCCGGGTAGGCCATCACCACACGCCAGCTGGTGAAGACGGCGCCGAGCACGCCGACATCGTCACGGTCCAGCAGCAGTGGCACGGCGATCAAGGTGGATGCGAACAGCGGCGCCGCGAGCACGGCGCCAAGCGCCAACCAGGCTTCGAACAGATGCGACTCTTCGTTCAGCACCACATGGCGGACGAAGTCGATCGGTTCAAGAATGGGCGCGGCCGCGAAACCGGTGATCAACGAGGCCGAGGTCAGCACCCAGCCAGTGCCCGCAAAGGCCAGCAGCACACCGAATACCACCATGCGTCCGTCGCGTGGCCGCCAAGCCTTCAAGATTGCCCCGAAGCTTGGGGTGCGGCCATGCTCGATGTCGCGGCTGATCACATACAGGCCGGTGGCCAGAATCGGCGCGACCAATAGAAAGCCGCTGAAGGCGCCGGCCAGCAACCAGAAATGATGGCGCGCCAGGATGAAGATCAAGGCGCCCAAGGCGGCCAGCAACAGACCATGGGCGAGCGAAGGGCCGGGGCAGCGCATCAAATCTTGCCAACCCCTGGCCAACCAGCCCAGCGGCCGCAGCACGGGCACCGGCTTGACGCCAAATTGGCGTGATTGGCGCAGCGCCGTTTCGGTTTCTAAAAAATGCATCGGGTCTCACTTTGAAGAGGGGCATCTTGCCATGCGCGGCGGGGTCAGGTCTTGATGGTCATCAAGTTCTGCGCGAGGTCAGCCAGACTGCGCGCCGAACCATCGGCCAGCTGGATACGAAGGGCCCGTTCAAGCTGCGGGTAATGCCCGGCCAATGAACGCTCGTAGCCGGGGTCGTAATGCTCGCGCATCAGTTCGCCGAACACCTCAGCCCAAGCGCCGCTGAGGGCCTGGGCTTGCCAGCCTTGTACGCGTTCGCGTCCACGCATGCTGATCAAGGCGTCGAGCTTGGCGCAAAACAGCTCAGGCGTCTGGAAGAAATGCTCATAGTCCTCAAGCAGCAACTCGACGCGAGCCGCCTCGGGCATCTCCAGCCAGTAGATATGCTCACTGGCACGCATCGCCTCGTACATCGACTCGGGCATGCGCACCTGGCCTATCTTGCGGCTCTCGCTCTCGACAAAGACCGGCCGGCTCGGGTCCAACTTGCAGAGTTGCTGCCACAGCAGGGTATCAAAACCCTTTTGGCTGGGCTGCGGCTTGTCAGGCAAGGCGCCCAGGATAGAGCCACGATGAGCGGCCAAACTCTCCAGGTCGAGCACCTGCGCGCCCAGGCCGGCAAGCGTCTGCAGCAGCCTGGTCTTGCCGGTGCCGGTGCGGCCGCACAGCACATGGAAATCAAAGGCCGCCGGCTGGGCCTGCAAGGCCTCGCGCACCTGCGCCCGGTAGGCCTTGTAGCCGCCCTGCAACTGGCGTGACTTGAAACCGATCTGGCCCAAAAACCAGGTCATCGCGCCCGAGCGCTGACCCCCGCGCCAGCAATAGACCAGCGGCCGCCAATTGCGATTCAGCGGCTCGGCATGGGCCTCGATGTGGCGGGCGATATTGCGCGCCACCAGGGCCGCACCGATCTTGCGGGCCTCAAACGGCGAACTCTTGTAGAGCAGACCGACCCGGTGACGTTCCTCGTTATCCAGGACCGGCCAGTTGAGTGCGCCGGGCAGATGGTCCTCGGCATATTCGGCCGGGGAGCGCACATCGATGATGGCGTCAAAGGCGCTCAGCGACTGGATCGCCTCATCGGCGGCGATCAGCGGTGACGGCGGCGCGTATTTTTGGCTAGCTTGGTTCATTTTTGCAGCGCCACTGCATCGAGCAGCTCGCTCTCGATTTGTAGTTGAGCCTTGTTGTGCTGCAGCGCGGCGCCGTCGACCAGGAAGGTGTCTTCGACCCGTTCACCCAGCGTCGAGATCTTGGCCAATTGCAGATTGATGCCGTGGCGCGCCAGCACGCGTGCGATCGCGTAGAGCAGGCCGGCGCGGTCACTGGTGCTGATGGTCAGCAGCCAATGCTGCGCGCGCTCGTCCGGGCGCAAGGTGATGCGCGGCGTGTAGGGGAAGGACTTGACCCGGCGCGACAAACGCCCGCGCCGCGGCTCGGGCAAGGGGCCGGCGGTCAGCAATGCGTGCGTCAGCTTGGTCTCGACCAAGGAGACCAGGTCGCGGTGATGCAAACCCAGGTCGGGACTGAGCACCTGAAAGGTATCGAGCGCGTAGCCGGTGCGAGTGGTGTGGACCTTGGCGTCCAGGATGTTGAAGCCGGCACCGTCAAAGTAACCGCATATGCGGGCGAACAGGTCCTGCGCGTCGGGAGAGTAGACCAGCACCTGCAGACCTTCGCCGATCGGCGATGGGCGCGCTTGCACGACCGGCACCGGGCTTTGCACATGGCGCCAGAGCGAGCGCGCATGCCAGGCCAGGTCGCCCGCCTCGTGGCGCGCGAAGTAGCTGACCTCGAGCGTCTGCCAAAGCGGCACTTCGGTGCCGGGCAGCATCGAATGCAGCGCCAGCGCTTGCCGGGCCTCTTGTTTGCGCGCCTCGATGTCGGCGGCCAGATCGGGTTGCGCGCCGCCTAATGCGCGCAGGCTGACCCGGTACAAGTCTTCCAGCAGCTTGCCCTTCCAGGCATTCCAGACCTTGGGGCTGGTGCCGCGGATGTCGGCCACGGTCAATAAATACAAGCCGGTCAGATGCCGCGCATCGATCATCTTCTGGGTGAAGCGGGCTATCACATCGGGGTCGGACAGGTCCTCCTTCTGCGCCACCCTTGAGAGGGTCAGGTGTTGCTGCACGAGGAATACGACCAGGTCGGTGTCGGTCTTGTCCAGTTCATGGTCACGGCAGAAGCGTTTGGCCTCGACGGCCCCCAGATCCGAGTGGTCGCCGCCACGTCCTTTGGCTACATCGTGGAAGAGGGCCGCGATATAGAGCAGCTCAGGCTTGGCCCATTGCGAGGCCAGTTGCGAGCAAAAGCTGTACTCATGCGCATGCTCGGGGATGAAGAAACGCCGCACATTGCGCAGCACCATCAGAATGTGCTGATCGACCGTGTAGACATGGAACAGGTCATGCTGCATCTGGCCCACGATGCCGCGGAACACCCACAGGTAACGGCCCAGCACCGAGGTCTGGTTCATCAGGCGCATCGCGTGGGTCTGGCCCTCGGGCTGGCGCAGGATCTGCATAAAGGTCGCGCGATTGGCGGGGTCGCGCCGGAACGCGCTATCCATCAGCTGGCGCGCGTTGTAGAGCGCGCGCAGGGTGCGGGCCGACAGGCCTTTGATGCCACGGGTCTGCTGGTAGACCAGGAAGGTGCGCAAAATGGCATGCGGCTCGCGCTGATAGAGGTCGTCGCTGGCGACCTCCAGCATGCCGGCACGGTCGAGAAAATGCGTGTCAATAGGCCGCATCAATTCCTGTTGCGAACCGTTGACCTGCTCTTCCAGATTCAGCAACAGGATCTGGTTCAACTGCGTGACCGCCTTCGCGGCCCAGTAGTAGCGCCGCATCAGCACTTCGGAGGCGCGCTGGCCGGTGCGGCTTTGATAACCGAAGCTCTCGGCCACGGCGGTTTGCTGATCGAACACCAGCCGGTCTTCGCGCCGGCCCGCCACGCAGTGCAGGCGCGCCCGGATCAGCTTGAGCAGGCCTTCGTTGTGTTGCAGTTGGCGGCTCTCGAAGGCGGTGATCAGCCCACGCTCGGCCAAGCTCTTCCAGGTGTGCCCCAGGCCAGCGGCGCGGGCAATCCAGATCAGCACCTGCAAGTCACGCAGGCCGCCCGGGCTTTCCTTGCAATTGGGCTCAAGCGAGTAGGGCGTGTCGTCGTATTTGGTGTGGCGCTGGCTCATCTCCAGGGTCTTGGCGCGCAGGAACGCACTCGCGTCCATATCCTGCGCCAGCAATTGCTCGAGCTGGCCCACCAAAGGCCGGTCACCGGCAATCCAGCGCGCCTCCAGCAGGGCCGTCTGAATAGTTACATCGCCGGCGGCCTCCTGCCGGCATTCTCCCAAGGTGCGAACCGAGGAGCCGATCTCCAGGCCGATATCCCAGCAGGCGGTGATGAAGGACTCGATCGCCGTCTTGATCGCGCCGTTCTGGTGCGTCTCGACGCCATCGGGCAGCAGCAGCAGCACGTCGACGTCGGAATAAGGAAACAGCTCGGCTCGCCCATAGCCGCCCACGGCCAGCAGGCTCGCGCCGGCGGGCATATAGCCGCGCTCCCACAGCGTCTGCAGGCTCGCATCGACATGCTTGGCCAAGGCGCGCAGCAGGCCGGCGGCGGCGGCGGCCGTGGGCCGGCCATTGCGGAAGTGATCGATCAGCGCCTGCTTGCCGGTCTTGAAGCGCTGGCGCAGCTCGGCCAGACTTTCCGGCGCGGCCGTGGGCGGCAGACTGGGCACAAGCTCGCCCATCCGATCAGCCGGTGATGAAGGCGGGCGGCGGCGGGCTGCCGGCCGACAGCGTGAACACCTCGTAGCCGGTTTCGGTCACGATCAAGGTGTGCTCCCATTGCGCCGACAGGGACCGATCCTTGGTCTTGATGGTCCAGCCGTCATTGCCTTCCTTGATCTCGCGCCTGCCGGCGTTGATCATCGGCTCGATCGTGAACACCATGCCTTCGACCAATTGCACCAGGGTGCCGGGCCGGCCGTAATGCAAGACCTGCGGCTCCTCGTGGAAGACCTGGCCGATGCCGTGGCCGCAGAACTCGCGCACGATGCTGAAGCCGGCGTTTTCGGCGTAGGTCTGGATCGCGTGGCCGATGTCGCCCAGGTAGGCGCCCGGCTTGACCTTGGCAATGCCCTTCCACATCGCCTCGTAGGTGAAGGCGCATAAGCGCTTGGCCGCGATCGAGCCTTCGCCGACGACAAACATTCGGCTGGTGTCGCCGTGCCAGCCGTCCTTGATGACGGTGACGTCGATATTGACGATGTCGCCGTTCTTCAAGGCGCGGTCGTTCGGAATGCCGTGGCAGATCTGGTCATTGACCGAGGTGCAGATCGACTTGGGGTAGGGGATGTAACCCTGCGGCGTGTAGTTCAGCGGGGCCGGAATCGCCTGCTGCACATTGACGATGTAGTCATGCGCGAGCTTGTCCAATTGGTCGGTGGTGATGCCCGGTTTGACATGCGGGGCCAGCATGTCCAGGACCTCGGAGGCCAAGCGCCCGGCAATGCGCAAAGCGGGAATATCGGCGCCGGATTTGATCGTGATCGTCATGGCTGCAGTTTAACTGGCTGGCTCGGCGGGTTTGTTGGCCGCGCTGAGGGAATCACCCCAGAGGATTGCCGGGCCGGCAACCCTAATATCCGGCTTTCATATTCCATTTCCTTTTCGCACTGCGCCACGACGTGAACCACCCCGTAAAACCTGCTCAGGCACAGCGACTCCTATCGATTGATTTGCTGCGCGGCATCGTGATCGTCTTGATGGCTCTGGACCACACCCGCGACTTCTTTGCGCCGACTCCGTTCAACCCGCTGGACTTGGCGCTGGGCTCGCCGGCCTGGTTCTGGACGCGCTGGATCACCCACCTTTGTGCGCCCATCTTTGTCTTGCTGGCGGGTATGTCGGCCTATTTGCGCTCCAGGCGCCGTAACCGAGCCGAGATGATGCGTTACTTGCTCGGGCGCGGTGCCCTGCTGGTTTTGCTTGAGCTCACCTGGGTCAGCTTCAGCTGGCAGTTCGGCTACAGCGTACTGATCTTGCAGGTGATCTGGGCGATCGGCATGTCGATGATGGCGCTGGGCCTGCTGCTATGGCTGCCGTCTTGGGCCATAGCGCTTGTGGCGGCGGGTTTGATCTTGCCGCATAACCTGCTGGATGGCTGGCATGGCAAGGACGCCTCCTGGCTGATGATGGCCTGGCATCAGGGCGGCTACAAACAGCTGTGGCCGGGCCTGGGCGCGGTGTTCGCCTACCCGCTGATGCCCTGGGTCGGACTGATCGCCGCCGGCTATGCGCTGGGGCCGCTGCTGACTTGGACGCCCCCCCGCCGACAGCGTTTCTTGCTCGCGGCCAGCTTGCTTTTGTTGCTGAGTTTTGTGGTCTTGCGCAGCGGTAATTTCTACGGTGACCCGCACGACTGGGTAGCGCAGGGCAGGGGCTTTGGGTTTGAGCTGATGGCTTTAGTCGATGTGCACAAATACCCACCCTCACTGCTCTATTTGTGTATCACCTTGTCGATCGGCTTGGCCGCCTTGGCGCTGATCGAGCGCTGGGTGCATCGTCCGCCCCATGCGCTGATGCTGTTCGGCAGCCGACCGATGTTCTTCTACTTGGTGCATATCGCCTTGATCCATGCCTTGGCCTGGGTCTATATGCAGTGGCGCTTTGGCGGCCAAGTGCTGGAACAAGGCGGCTGGCAGGCGCCGCCGGGCTATGTGCCTTCTTTGCTGATCTGCTATCTGGCTTGGTTGACGGTGCTGGTCTTGATGTTTGGGCTGACCCGGTTCTGGGTGCGGCTGAGCCGTGCCAGGATCAAACCGGTTTAGAGGAGGCTGTCGAATCGACTCAATCGGGCCCAATTGGGCAAAACAAGGGCCGCCGATGCGTCACGCCGGCGACACAATCGCTGGATCGAATTTTTAATCGGTGGAGCCTCATGAAAAAACTGTCCTTGCTCGACTTGGGTTTCTTCGTCGCCGAGTCGCAGGCCAGCCCCAAGCATGTCGGGGGCTTGCTGATGTTTAAGCGGCCGCCCAAGTCCACGCCTGCCTTCGCCAAGAATCTATACCGCGAATACCTGGGCTTTACCGAGGTGGCGCCACCGTTCAATCGGGTGATCCGTTTCTCGCTGACGGCGATGCCGCATTGGCAGGACGCCGAGGTCGACCTGACACAGCATATTTTTTATCACAAGCTGCCCCGCGGCGCGAACGACCGCGAGGCGCTGTACGCCTTTGTGGCCAGCCTGCATGAGCCGATGCTGGACCGCTCGCGCCCCTTGTGGGAACTGCATGTGATCGACGGCCTGAGCGAAGGCCGCTTCGCGCTTTACCAAAAAATGCACCATGCCTATGCCGACGGTGTGACGATGGCGCGCTGGACCGCCGATGGCCTGGCCGATACGCCGGATGAACTTGAGCTGACGCCGGTCTGGACGCTCAAACACAGCGGCCATGGTGCCAAACGCGGGCTCGGCCACAAGCGCAAGGAGGAAATGCTGCAGTCGGTCTGGAAAGAGATCAGCGGTACCAGCTTGCGGATTCTGGGCATCAGCCGTCTGGCCGCCATGCTGTTTCTGGAGAGCGTCAAGCTGACCAAGAACGCGATCGCCTTGCCCTTTGTGTCGAGCGCCAAGACGCCGCTGACGGGGCAAGTTACGTCGGGGCGGCAGTTCACGACCGCCGGCGTTTCGATGGCGCGGGTCAACCGCATCCGCGAGCGCACCCGCTCGACCATCAATCATGTCGCCCTGACCTGTCTGGACGGGGCCTTGCGCCGCTACCTCTTGGATCAGGGGGTGGAGTTGCGCCGGCCGATCACGATACAGATGCCGGTCAATCTGCGCAAAGAAGGTGAAAAAACCGCCGGCAACAAAATCGGCATCATCCAGGTGGAGTTGTCGGCGCCGACCGAAGACCCCTATGTGCGGCTGCGCAATATCGGCTTCTCGCTGCGCAATGTGCGCACGATGATTGACAGCGTGTCGGCCGAGGCGATCGAGTCCTACACCCTGATCACCGGCCTGGTAGCGCAGATCGCCGAGATGCTCGGCCTGAGCAACACGCTGCCGCCGATGGGCAACACGCTGGTGTCCAACGTACCCGGGCCGAAATCGCATCTGTACGTCAAAGGCGCGCGGATGGAGGAGATGCATCCGATCAGCACCTTGCCGCCCAGCAACCTGCTCAACATCACGCTGTTCAGTTATGCGGGTGATCTGTTCTTCGGCCTGATCGCGACCGACGAGCTGCCCAACTTGCCGCTGCTGGGCCGCTATGTGCAGGACGCCTTCACCGAGCTGGAGGCCTCGGTGAGCGAGGCGCATGCGGCTTGACCAACCCGCAGGGGCGCCGAGGAAAAATATCGAGCTAGGCGTGATGTCAGACCTGGCCCAGCGCTTGAAAGCCTTGCGGTGCAATCATGCGTGGCGGCCACCGGTCTGTAGCCGAACTTGGTCCAATTCGACCGCTGTCACAGCTTGAGCGGCACCCCGTACAGCACAAACGAGGCCCAGATGCGCGGGTCGCGGAAGGCCTCACCAAAGAGGCCGGCGCTGAATTCACGCTTGGTGACGTTCAATGCGGTGACCACGTCCAGGCCGGACCGCAGCTTGGTCATGAAGGCCGGAATGAAGGCGGCTGTGCCGCGGTCGTCCACCGACCACAGCGACATCAGGGTGTCGGTATTGCCGGCCAGCATGAAGGCATAGGGCAGGCCCATCACCCCTTCGCCGGACTGGCTGCGGCCAAGGCCGGTGTCGCAGGCGGACAGCAGCACGAGCTCGGAGCGCAGCGAAAGCCTGGCGATGGTGCCGTCCTGCAGGTATGCGTTCTCCATGCCTTCGCTCATTGACAGCACCAAGGCGCTGCGCTGGTCATCGACATAGCCATGGGTGGCGAAATGCAGCACGCGAAAGGCGCCCAGTTCACCGCTCTTTTGCAGCGTCAGCAAGGCGGACTGGGTGGCGGCGCTGCCAACGATCTGACGCGGCTGCTTGAACAGCGCCAGCAAGGCCTCGGATTCCTGGCGCGTGCCGGGCAGGGCTTGCCATTCCAGCTCAGCCATCCATTCGGGCGTGCTCGCCTGCTTGGCTTGCTCGCCTTGGTCGACTTTGGGTAGCGTGTAGCTCGGGTCGGCCAGCGTCAGCAAGCGCAGCGGCGATCCCAATGGCTTGGTCCGCTCTGCGCGGCGCTTCAGCTCGGCATGGACGGCCAGCGACTGCACATAGCTGATGTCCATGCTCGCCAGCAAGGGCTGTCCGCCTTGCCACAGGGTCTCGAAGGGCAATTGGGCCAGGCCGCCGTCCGGGCTGATGATCAGGCGCCTGGCCTGCTGCCAGCGCGACTGGGTCGGAGCAAGCAGCAGGGCATACAGCTCGCGGCCAATGTCTTCGACCTGCTGAACCTGCTTGGCCCCGGCGGGTGCTTCGGTGCTGACGCTGTAGCTGCCGTCGGGCTTGCGCCAGACCGGCCGGCCGCGCAGGCTCAAGCCCGCCGTCTTGCTGGGTTTTGCAGCGCCGCTGCGCAACAGGTCGCGATACAGCTTCAAGCTCGCTTGCTGCGCGGCGGAGACGGCGATCCAATGATTGCTGAGTTGGCGGTCTTTGCCATTGACGACGCTGGCGACGTAGCCACCTGGCACTTGCAGCCAGGATAGGTAGGCTTCATCGGGCGCGACGCTGTCGGCTTCGCCGGCGAGCGGGTCTACATCCTGGTCGGCCAGGCGGGCGGCGGCACTCAAGCCGATCGCGCGGTCCAGCCAGCTGCCAATCCGACTGTCGCCCTGCTGCTTCAGTTTGCGCGCCGCCAAGGCCTCGATGTGCTGCTGCTCGGCCATGGCCATGAAGTCGTCGGCCATCCGCTGCAGCCAGCCCCCGATGGCCGCGCCGCTAATTTGCGCGCTCATCGATTTCAACTGCTGCGCGCGCGCCAAGTCTGTTTGGTAGCGTGCGTCGGCCGGCTCTTCGCGGGTGTCGGCGAGTTGCGTTTTCAGCCGCTCCAGGCGCAGGCGTCGCAACAGCGTTTGGGCTCGCAAGGTCTCGGTGCGGGAGATTGCCAAAGTTTGCGCTTGCTGGACGGCAGCAGCCGCGATCAGTCGGTGCAGGCCGTCATAGCGTGACAGATCGCGCTGGTCTTCGAAGGACGCCGATTGCGTCGTCGAGGAACGCAGCAGCAGTTCGCGTTGCGTCGCCAGCAGCAGGCTCAGGCCATCTTGTTTGAAGGTTGGACTTCGCAGCAGATCGGCCCCCAGCGCCCAGTTCAGTCGCAGATCTGATTCGGGCCGGCTTCCCAGCTGAGCAAGGCCGTCTAGGCGGGTCCTTGGCAGGGCCGGCGTCGGCTCTTGCAAGGCGCTCAGCAGCGCTTGCATTTGCGCCAGGCGGTAGGTGGCGCATTGGCTGGACTTGCATGCCCTCAAGGCCTGGCCCATTGCAGCGGCGGCTTCGCTGCGGTGAGCGGAGCCATTCAACAACAATGCATCAGCACCCAGCTCGACCATGGCCTGGGTGAAGCCGCAGCTGCCCTGAATGATGGCTGCTAACTTGTCGGCCGGTCGAGCCGGCCACTGGCCCGTAGCATTGGACCGCGCAATCTCCACCCGCCATGCCAGGGCCAATTCGGGGCAACCGTTGGTCTTGAATTGCTGGCTGTGCAGGTGCTCAAACTCCTGTGCCAGCTCCTGCTCGCCGAGCAGCCAGGACAGGCGGGCCATCTGCAAGGCTGCCTGCGGCAGCAGGGCGGCGAGTGGGCTGTTTGGAGGTTGCTGGCTGGCGATTGCATAACTTGTAAACCAGGCGGACCGTGCCGCACCGAAATTGCCGGTGAATTCCAGCTGCTGGGCGCGCACCCAGGGCGGCATATCGGGCAGGGCGGCCAGCGTGGAAGCGCTTGCTGCCTGGCCCTGGCTTTGCAGCCAGTCGAGGTATTGCGTGCGCTGCATGTCGTAGCGCCTCAGGTAGGCGAGGAACAGCAACTCGTTGCCCTCATCCAGCCAACGCAATGCGGCCTCGTGCAGGCGCAGGTTCAGGCGGCAGATGTCGATGGGACGGTCAGCATTCGGAAAACCCTGACACAAGTCGGCGATGGCGCTGAGGGTGGAAGCTGCGGCTTGGCCGCCTTCGCTGACAGGGGCGACGCGCAATGATTGGTCCAGTACTTTTAGCTCGCGGTGCAGCAGCGGCGTGCAGTCCTCGGCCTGTTGACGGCAGGCGACGAGGAATTGCTGCGTCGCTTCGTTCCAACTGCGCTCCGTATTGCTCGTGCTTTGCAGGTCCAGCCATTGGAGCTTGCGTACCTCGGGCAGGCGAGTTTGATACTCCTGCAGCGCCTCCTTCAGCAGCTTGGGCAGCTCCGCCGATCTGGCGCTTGCCGCAAACAGCAGCGTCAAGCCAAGCGACGCGAGCAGCTTTAGCAGCTTCAAGGCGCCACCGTCCTTGCCCCGTCGGCGCCTATGTCGAAACTGCAAACAAGCACGCGGCCGCTTTTCTCGGCCAAGCGCGGGACCAGGGATTGGCCGCTCAGCAAGGTATCGACGCGAAAATGCCCGCTACCGACGCCCCTCTCCATCAGCGCAGGGTCAACGCGCTTGCGCTGCGTCTCTTCAAACGCCAGTCGCGCCTGTACCCGATCCGACGCCACCGCCACCGCGTCGCGCAGCCGCTCGATGGCAGCCAGAGGCAGTTTCAATGCGGCCTCCAATGCAATGGTCGAGCGGTTGCGGATGGTCAGGGTCAGATGCTTTTCGGCAAACGGGCCATTCACCTCGGCCTCGACCTTGAGCCATGACCGGCGGACCGCCGCTGTCGCTGCGACGCTGACTGCGGCGGTGAGCGACATCAGCAAGAGCATCGCCAGTCGGAAAGTGCGCGGAATCGGTGTGAAAATCACAGTTGGCATTTTGCTCAGCGCACAGTTGATTGACGATAAGCTGCATCCTAGCCCGCAACAGGGTCAGGTCTTGCTCTCAAACTGCGCCATCCCAAACGAAAGCGATCAAAGCCCCATGAATTCAGCCAGGATCCGCGGTGCGCTGACGCGCCTTTTGACCCTCAGCCTGCCAATGCTGCTGAGCACCCCCAGGCAGACGACCTACGTCGTCCGCCCCCCGAGGGGGTCAAGAAAGCTCGGGGCGACCCTTCTCTTTCTTGTAAGCACCGCTGGCTTGCTCGGGGTGTCGCCTGCCCAGGCGCTTGATCTGGTCAGCAGCGCCGAGGCTGCGTTGCCGGACGATGTGACACGTGGCATCACCCGTTCGGCCAGCATCGTGCAGGAGCAGCCGCCGCCCAAGAGTGGCCCGGTACGCTCGCCATTCCAGCTGAAGATTGCGCTCAAAGCCCATGGTGGCTCGCGTATCGATGTCAAGAGCGTGCAGTTGATTTATATGAAAACCCCGATGGTGGATTTGACCGAGCGTGTGCGTGCAGGCATCAGCGAGAGCGGCATTCTGATGGAGGGTTTGAGCTTGCCTCCGGGCCAACATCGCATCCAGGTTCGGGTGGCTGACAGCGAGGGCCGCGAGTCTGAGGCCATGGTGCAGTTGGACGTCGCCCGATGAAATGTCCCTATTGCGTCAGCGTTATCGACGACGAGGCGCTGGCCTGTCCGCATTGCGCCCGTGATCTCTATCTGTTCAAGCCCTTGCTGGCGCGAATCCAAGCGTTGGAAACGGCGCTGGGCGAGGCCGGCAGCCGCATTGACACGCTTGAACTTGGACCTGCCGCCCCTCCGTCGGCGGCCCTGCCTTCCACGGTGCAGGAAGAACCCACGTCTTGGCCTGCCTGGGCCTTGCTGCTGCCGGCATTGCTGCTCTTGCTGTCGGCTCATGCATTGATCGTCATTGCCCTCGATTTGCCGACCTTGTGGCTGCGACTGGCTTCGCTGTTGATCCCGCTGCCCTTTGGCTATTTGCTGGTGTGCGGCAATGCGCGCAGCGTCTTCATCAATCTGCTGCTTGCGGGCGCCGTTGCCTTGCTCAGCGTCATCGGCATGAGTGCGCTGGTGGCTCTCATCGACGGTACGCCCGTGCTGCCGGCCAATAGTCGTGAATGGCGCGAGTTTGCGTATTACGCCGTCAGTATTTTGCTGAGCTTCAGCACCGGCATGATCGTCAGCCGCCTGCGCCAGCGTGGGGTGAGCTTGGCTCAGTTGGGCAAGAACGCCTTGCTGCTGCGCCTGGTGGGCACCGTCTGGGGCGCCGCGCGCGACCCGGCCAAGATGCAAAAGCAGTTAGAGGCGATGCGCAACTTGCTCGGTACCATTACCGCCACCGCGACCGCCGTGGCCTCGCTGGCCAGCGGCCTGACTGGGGTGGTCGGCGGTTAAGGTCAATCCGGTTTTCGCCTTGATGAACGCGGCAAGCCAACACCAGCTTGGCAGTCGTCGCCACCGGGCGAGTCTGCTGCCTCGCTGAATGCTGCGTGCCTGGAGTGAGCATCCAAGGTCACACCCGTCAAGCAATTTGAAGCCAGCTCGAATGCTCCCCGCGCTCGGCGTACTGCGGATCTGGGTCCGGATCGATCGCACGCCGGCTCCTGCTGCCAAGCAACTCCATGCGGCCGTGCCGCAGAAAAAATTGCTCAGTCTTTCCAGACGATGCTGCCGGTGTAAGCCGTCACCAGAATCAGAATACCGAAGCCGATCCGGTACCAGGCGAAGGGCGTGAAGCTGTGGCTGGAGATGTAGCGCAGCAGCCAGCGCACGCAGACCCAGGCGCTCAGGAAGGAGAACAGCAGGCCGACGCCAAACATCGGCACATCGGCCATGCTCAGCAGCGCACGCTCCTTGAACAGGCTGTAGAGACCGGCGCCGATCAGCGTCGGGATGGCCAGGAAGAAGGAGAAATCGGTCGCCGCCTTGCGTGACAAGCCCATCAGCATGCCGCCGATGATGGTCGAGCCGGAGCGGCTGGTGCCAGGAATCATCGCCAGGCATTGAATCAAGCCCACCTTGAGCGCGTCCAGTGGCGTCATGTCGTCGACCGACTGCACGCGTACTTGCCCGCCCGCGCCGGCCTGTTGACGCCGCTCGGCCCACAGAATAATGAAGCCGCCGAGGATGAAGGTACTGGCCACCACCGTCGGCGTGAACAGATGTGCCTTGATGGCTTTGCCGAACAAGAGGCCCAGCACAACGGCCGGCAAGAAACCGATTGCAACATTGAGGACAAAGCGGCGCGCGCGCGCGTCATGGCCCAAGCCGGCCGCCACTTCGCGCAAGCGCTGCGAGTAGACCAGGATGACGGCGAAGATCGCGCCGGTCTGAATGGCGATGTCGAAGACCTTGCTTTTGGCGTCATCAAACCCCAGCAAGGAGCCGGCCAGAATCAAATGCCCGGTGCTCGAAATCGGCAAGAACTCGGTCAGGCCTTCGACGATGCCCATGATGGCGGCCTTGATCAGCAAAATGGCGTCCACGCGGGGCTCCCTTGTTTTTTGAATGGCCGCGATGATAACAAGTGACCATGTCGATCTCGGTTGGTTGGGGCCAGCGCATCAGGCCTTTCACATGGGCTGATAGCGGGTGATAGGCGACAGGCAATGCACTGCTAGGCAGGCGCTGCCCCCATACCCGAGAAGAGATTGCGTGGGTGGTGTTGGGGGCGCTTGGTCTGTTCTATCCGCCCCCATGCGGCAGGGCGAACTCCTTGCATCGTGAGGGGGCAGCAGTTCAAACGACGCAGGCCGACCGCGTATTTTTGTACGCGATCGCAGCGGCCAATCCTTGCCTCAACCTATTCCATGCGCCAGGCATCAGCGCCGGGTCTCGCCGCCAAGAGGTCGCAGTTTGCCTCTGGCAACCCGCTCGCGCCAGCTAGGATCGCCCGCCGACCTGCCCATTCTTGGAATCGACGGGCAAACAGCCAGTCAACCCATCACTGCAACTCCACCTTGCTCAAGTTGTCATCCGAGTTGCGGTCAATGCGCATGTTGTAGGGATCAACACCGACATAGGCCGGGGCCTTGTCCAGCAGCAAGGTGATCTGCTGCTTGCCCGACTTCAGCTGTCGGCGTTCCATCAATAACACCGAGTCCCTTGTGAAGCCTTTCTTGCCCGGCTCGCTGCTAAAGGCGCCGATGTCCATGGCCTCGTTCAGCGGGCTCTCGGTCTCCTTGCCCTTGCCATCGGCATACATCTTCTTGGCGTTGACGGTGAAGGTGACTTCGAACTTGCCGTCGGCGCGCTGCTTGGCCTTGGCGTCCGTCGCCTTCAGGTCAAGCAAGGTGATTTTCTCGAACAGATCGACGATCAAGGCCTCATGCTGCGCGCCGGCTTCGGCGCGCAAGAGGCGCAGGAAGTCGCGCGTATCGGCATAGGGAGCGGGCTTGAAGGCATGCTCGGCCAGCAGCTTTTGCATGGCCCGGTTGACCACCGCTTCGCCGACGATTTCCTTCAGCGAGTACATCACCACCGCGCCCTTGCGGTAATGGATATAGGCCTGATTTTCGACCCGGGCCAGCGGCAGCTCTTCCACCAGCTCGCCCGCGCGGCTGCTCAGGTAACGATCCAGTTCGTACTTCAAGAATTTGCGGATCTGGTCCTTGCCGTAGAGCTTCTCCATCACCAAAAGGGCCGAGTATTGGGCGAAGGATTCGCTCAGCATCGTCATGCCTTGCTTGTCGGCGCCATTGACCTGGTGGCCCCACCATTGGTGCGCGATCTCATGCGCGGTGACAAAGGTGACCAGATCAACCTTCTCGGCCGCGTCCTCGTCCTTGAAATCCTGGATGAAACCGATGGCCTCGGAGAAGGGCACGGTGGCCGCAAATGCCTGGGCAAAGCGCTCATAAGCCGGGAACTCGATGATGCGGGCCTGCTTGAATTGGTAGGGCGAGAACTGCTCGCTGTACAAATCCAGGGAGGCCTTCATCGCGGAGAACATGCGCTGCACATTGCTGTTATGGGCCGGGTGATGGAAGATCTGCAAGGCCACGGCCTTGCCATCTTTGCCGACCCAGCTGTCGCTGGCGATCTGGTAGCGGGCCGATTGCATCGAGAAGAAGTTGGCGGTCGGCGCATCACTGCGGGTGACGATGGTGCGGCGGCCATTGGCTGTGGTGTCGCTGATGGTCGAGCCGGGGGCGATCGGGGTTTGATCGGCATCGGTGCTCAGCGTGATTTCGGCGTTGACCAAATCGCTGTCGCGGCGCAGATAGTTGTGCGCGTTGGCGCTGTCGTCCTCCAGCTTGGCCACACGCACCTCGGGCGGCAGCCCAGCCTTGCGGCGTTTGGCGCGGTCCTGCAGCAGCAGTCCTTGGGGCACACCCAGCATTGGCGCAAATTGCTGGTTGCTGATGAAGCTGCCGTTGGGCACGATTTGCGTCTGCGGCCGGCTGTTGACGAAGCCCTGCTGCTCCATGCGCACCGCAAAGTCCAAGCCAAGCGTCTCGCCCGGCTGCAGCGGCTTGCCCAACCGAAAGACGCTGTGCGACAAGTTCTTGTAGTCCTTCTCCAGCAAGGCACCGTCCAGCGTCAGTGATTGAACCTTCAGCCCCGGAGCCCATTGCACATGCACCTGGCTGACGGCCGAGCCGCTGCGATTCTCCATTTGGTAATGGCCTTGGATGTCGGCACGGGCCTGATGCGGGTAGAGCTCGACCTTGAGCTTGACGTCGGTGATGGTCGGCTGCGGCAGCTTGGCAAAAGCCCACAATGTCTTCTCGTAGTCGGCCTGCAGCTGTTCTCTGATGGGGCCGGTTTCATAGTCATTCAGCACATTGCTGTTGTAGAACACATAGGCGCCGCTGCCCAGCCAAACCATGCCGGCCGCGCCCAAGAGCAGGCCGGGCGTGCCGGCCAGACGGTGGCGCAACTGGGCAATGCGCGGCTGCAAGCGGGTCTCGACACCGCGCCTCCACATCAGATGGGTGGCGACCATCAGCATCGCGCCAAAGGCCAGCCAATAAACCTGATGCCAGGCTCTGCCGATCCAGAAATTGCCCATGCCGTTCATATCGGACAGCGGCACTTGCGCGGTGCCGGCGAAGCTGTAGAGTTTGTGCTCCCAGCCCATGCCGTCCATCACCGTGGACATCACCATGAAGACCATCATCAGCGCCCAGCCGACGAATTTATGCGGCACCATGGCCTGCACGAAGATGGCCAGAATGGCCAGCAAGACGGCGCTGATCAGACCCGGCAAGACCAGCCACAGCAGATAGGCCGTCGGCTGAATCTGCGTGAAGCCATGGGCGAGCTGGAACAGGATGCCGGTGACCATGGCGGTAAGGTAACAAGCCAGCAGCACGCCCGTGATGGCAATTATTTTTGGCGTTAGAAAGGCCCAATTCGGCGCGGCGCTGGCATCCACGATCTCATGCATGCGGCGCTCACGGTCACGCCAGACCAGCTCGCCCGCATAGTAGACCGCGATCAGCAGCGGGATGATGCCGAAGCTGCCTTCCAGTGCGTCAATCACCGAACGCGTGACCGGCAGATAGGCGACGCCTCGCTCCGAGGTGGTCAAGAGCAGCGAGGCCAGCGCATTGAGCACACCGATGGCCAGCAGCACAAAAAAGGCCGGGCTCTTGAACACGAAGCGCATGTCGAAACGGGTCAAGGCGCGCAATTGCAGCCAGGCGGTGCTGCCGCCATGGCTGGGCTTGGCCAAGGGTTTGAGGCTTGGCATCGCATCGCTCTTGCCGACTTTCTCGGCCTTTGCCGCCGCCGTGGCCTGCGTCTCGAAATGGAACAAGCGGTAGGCCAGGCCAAACAGCGCGGCGGCCACGCCCAGCCAGATCAGCCGGTTGTAGAGCAACATGCCGCTCAAACTCGGCAGCAGGCTGTTGCGGTCGGCCGCGGTCCAGTATTTGGTCACTCGATTCAAGGCGCCGATGGCGAAGGGGTCGGCCAGGCCCGAGGCCATGTCCAGCGAGGGGTCCTTCAGCAAGACCCGCGAGGCTCCGAACAAGACCATGAAGGCGACCGCGCCGACATAGGTCCACATCATCGAGCGCGTGATCGTTGCCACGGCAAAGAAGCCCGCGCCCAGCACCAGCAGGGTCGGCACGCTGAACACCAGTTGCGCGAAGACATAATGGTTGAGCACCAGCGGGCCGAGCTGCTCGGCGTCCAGCCAGGGCATCAGCGAGCCGATCAGAATCGCCAAGGGCACGGCGCTGGTGACCAAGAAGGCCACGAATATCGCACCCAAGAAACGGCCGAGCAGATAGTCGAACTTGGTTACCCGGGTCGAGCGCAGAATGGCCGCGAAGCCGAACTCCTCATCGCGAATCACCACATTGGCCACAAAGGCGGTGACGACGAAGATCGCCATCACGTTCATGGTGGCGATCAACTCCAGGATGGCGTAAGGCGAGTTCAGATGGCTGCTGCCCTTGGGGCCGCCGATCACGATGTCGCTTGAAGTGACGGCGCCGAAGGCCATCAGGAAAAAGATCACAAAGCTGATCAGGAACAGCGGCGAGCGCAGCTGGTAGCGTGCCTCGAAGGCGAATATTTTGCTGAGCATTTTTTTGAATCCTCAGGCTGCGACGGTCGTGGTGTTTGCCTTGCGCGCCTGCACCAGCGTGGCGAAGTAGAGGTCTTCCAGGTCGCCGTCTACCGCCTCGAAGCCTGCCTCGGGCGCGCTGTCGGCCAGCACATGGATGACGGTCTGGCCGCCGCGCAGGCGGTTCGAAATCACATTCAACTCGACCTGATAGCGTGGCAGCGAGGCGCTGTCGACGGTGCGCCGCCAGACCCGGCCCTGCAGCTCGCGGCTCAGGGCCTGCGGTGCGCCGGTCTGCACAATTTTTCCGTTATTGATGATGGCCATGCGTGGGCAGAGATCGGCCACGTCTTCGACGATATGGGTGGACAAAATCACCACCACGTTCTCGCCGATCTCGGCCAGCAGATTATTGAAGCGGTTGCGCTCCTCGGGGTCGAGGCCGGCGGTCGGCTCGTCGACGATGACCAGGCTGGGGTTGCCGATCAAGGCTTGTGCGACGCCGAAGCGCTGGCGCATGCCGCCGGAGTAGCCGGCCACCGCCTTCTTGCGCACGCCCCAGAGATTGACCTGCGCCAGCAGCGTCTCGACGGTGTCCTTGCGCTCGCCCTTGTTGGCGATGCCTTTCAAAACGGCGAGATGGTCGAGCAGGTCGTAGGCGGAGACGCGCGGGTAGACGCCGAAGTCCTGCGGCAGATAGCCCAGCGTGGCGCGAAGGGCTTCGGGCTGCTTGATCACGTCGATGGCGCCGAACTTGATGCCGCCTGAACTGGGGGTTTGCAGCGTCGCGATGCAGCGCATCAGCGAGGACTTGCCCGCGCCGTTCGGCCCCAGCAGGCCGAACATGCCCTTGGGTATTTCGAGGTTGACATTGTCCAGGGCCTTGGTGCCGTTGGGGTAGACATGGGTGAGGTTTGAGAGTTTCAGCATGGGGTGAGCGTCGGGTGGGTTGGCTTGATCAGCGAAGACTGCCGCCAGTTTGATCGACTTGCGAGGGCGAAGCGATAGCGGTGCGACACACTGCAAAAAGTTTGGCCCGAGTTGCATCTGCTGCAACACGGGCCAAAGGGCTTGAACTACAAGGGCGTACGGATTAACGCTTGCCTACATGCCCTTGAACAAATGCGTATAGCTGCGGCTGACTTCGAGCTTCTCGCTGAGGCCTTTGACGCCGACCATCTGGCGGCCACGGAAGTCGCGCGTGATGCCGTCGATCGCGCGGGCATTGACCAGGGTCGAACGGTGCACCTGCCAAAACAGCGCGGGGTCCAACTCATCCACCAGCTCCTTGATCGGCTTGCGAATCAAGGCCTCGACGCGCGCCGTTTGAACCCGCGTGTACTTTTCGTCGCTGATGAAGAACAGCACGTCTTCGACCGGGATCATCTGGATCGCCTGGCCGACGGTGGCCTGAATCCATTGCAGATACTTGGGCGCGGCGCCGGGGTTGATCTGGGCCGAGAGCTTGTGCAGCAATTGCTGCAGCGGTGCGGCAGCGCCGCCTTCCGGAACTGCTGTTGATGCTTCTTCGGCGTTGCCGCCGCCATCACGCAGGGCCAAACGCTTCTTGATGCGCTGTACCGTCAGCGCCAGGCGCTCACGTTCGGCGGGTTTGAGCACATAGTCGGCGACGCCTTGCTCGAACGCTTCGACCGCGTATTGGTCATAAGCTGTGATGAAGACGATCTCGGGCACCAGCCAGTCTTCGCCTTCGGGCACATCATCGCCGCCGCCCATCTGGGCAATCTGGCGCGCGGCGTCGACGCCGGTCAGGCCTGGCATGCGAATGTCCAAGAACACCAGATCGGGGCGATGCTGTCGCACCAGCTCGACGGCTTCCAAGCCATTCTTGGCCTCGGCCACGATCTCCAGATCGGGCCAGACCTCGGTCAATCTGGCGCGCAATTGCTCGCGCATCAGGCGCTCATCGTCGGCCAAGACGGCGCGCACGCGTGGGGAATTTTGGGTGCTGTTCATCCGGCAATGCTAGCTTGTGTCGGCTCACTTGTGCGGCGCGGCGGGCGTGGGCGCTTGTTTCTCAGCACCAACCACAGCAACAAGCCGATGATGATGACCGGCGAGAACAGCATCGCGCCGAGGCTGAGCAAGCCCACCGCGACAAAGCCCAAGACCATCAAGGTCAGCAGAATCGGCAGGCCGACGCTGAAGAGCAGAACCAGCGGAATCACCAGGCAGACCACCGCGCCGGCCGCCAGCATGCCAAAGATGCCACCGAACCAGGGCAGCGACTGCAAGCCCTCGAAGTCCCAGTCTTCGCCATTGATGCTGATGCTGACATCGGGCTGGGCGATGAATTCATGCCACAAGGTGCCGCCCGCCCACAAACCCAGCAGGGCAGTCCCCAGGCTCAATATCAGCAGCCATTTGAAAGCCGTTTTCATGTTGAAACTCCTTGTGTTTGCTCATCGGAATCATTGCCGCGACTGCGGTAGGGCACGGTGATCATCACCTTGGTGCCGCTGGGTTGGTTCTCGCTCACCGTGACGCTGGCCTTGGCGCCGTACAAGAGCATCAAACGCTCGCGGATATTGGCCAGGCCGACACCGGTGCCTGCGGTGGCTGCGCGGCCAAAACCCAGGCCGGTGTCGGCCACGGTCACCGCCAGTTTGCCGTGGCTGACTTCGGCCTTGACGGTCAACATGCCGCCCTCGGCCTTGGGTTCCAGTCCATGCTTGATGGCGTTCTCGACCAAGCTCTGAATCATCATCGGCGGGAACTCGGCCGACAGCAGACCCTCAGGCACATTGATCTCGGTCTGCAGCCGCTCTTCCATGCGCACCTTGAGGATCTCCAGGTAGGGCTTGATGACGGCCAGCTCACGGCCCAGGTCTCGCACGCCGCTGGCATTGGCCTCGCGCATGGTCGGCATCGAGGCGCGCAAGAGTGCAATCAAGTTCTTCTGCATCTGCGAGGCGCGCGGCGGGTCGGTCTCGATCAAATGGTCGATCGAGGCCAGCGTGTTGAAGAGGAAATGCGGTTCCACCTGCGCCTGCATCGCGGCCATGCGGGCCTCGATCACCTGGCGCTTGAGCGATTCGGCCTCGGCCGTTTCGGTCGCTTGAGCGGCTTTCACTTCGGCCTGCAGGCGGCCTTTGTAGGTGACCTTGATGACGGCCGAGCCGAGCACAAAGAAGAAGGCCAGCTTGACCAGGAAGTCGCCCAGATGAACGGTGGTGGTGTGGCGGCGTGGCTGGCGCTGCGCCTCGCGGGCGGCGCGGCGGGCGTCCGCTGCGGCTTCCTGCGCGCTGACCTTGGCCGCTTCGGCGGCGGCTTGCAGGGCCAATTCGATGCCATGGCGGGCCTCTTCAATGGCCCGCTTGACCTCGGCCTGCTTGGCCTCTTTGGGCAGATTGATCTCGATCGAGGGCAGGTCGGGGTCGACTTCGTCGCCATCGGCGGCTTCGCTGGCGCTGGCCGAGGCAGCATCGCCGGGGGCAGACGCGCTGGACTTGGCCTTGCGCGGTTGGACCTTCACGCCGTTTTCGTCGATGGTGATTTCGTAGCGAATCGGCTTGTCGGACTTGAGCAGCGGCTTGGCCGCGCGGCGGGCTTCGGCCGAGGGCTCGGGCATGGCTGGCGACTCGGGCTCGGCCGCTGGTTCGGCGATCTCGTCGGGCGTGATGGTGGAGCTGATGCGCCAGGTGAAAGGAGGCAAATCCTGCAGGATGTTGACGCCAATCATCAGCGCGATCGCGTAGATGGTGAAGCGCTTCCAGCTGATGCTGACCAGCCAGCCGGCGTAGACATGAAAAATCCTCAGCGCCGCGGCGGAAAGACTTTGCCAGCGCTGGTACAGCGTGGGAGGCAGGGTGGAGGGACCTTGTTGCATAGGACGCACTGTACTGAAGGCTTTGACCGTTCGCGCTGCGCTCGCGATGCGGTGCGCAGCGATACCGACGAACTGCAGCAAAACACGACAGTCTGCAAGCCCTAAAAGCGAAAAAACCGCCGGCCGGCGAGGGCGGGCGGTTTTTTGGGGGGCGGATCTATTGGAGCTGTTTGTCCGGCAGGAACCCGCTCCATCAGTTGTTGCCAGAGCTACTCGCTTCGCTCGGGCGGTCTGGCACACAAAGCCCTCTTGCTTTATTGTTTGACCGCTTCGACCTGAATGATCAGCTTGACGTTCTTCGGGAAGCCCCAGGCCAGACCGTAGTCGACGCCCCATTGGCTGCGGTCGATGGTGGCTTCGAAGTCGCCGCCGCAGACTTCGCGCTTGAGCATAGGGTTGTCATAGCAGTTGAAGTTGGTGGCTTTGAGCGTGACCGGGTTGGTCTTGCCCATCAAGGTCAGCTGACCCTGCACTTCGCCGACCTTGTCGCCGTTGAAGACAAACTTGTCGCCGACAAACTTGGCGGTCGGGAACTTCTCGGCATTCAGCAATTCGGCGCTGAGCAAATGGCTGTTCATCGGCGCAAAGCCGGTGCTGACCGAGGCGATATCAAAACTCACTTCGACGCGACCGGTCTTGGCCGCGCGATCGAACTGCACCGATCCTTCTTTTTTGTCGAAGCGGCCGCGATTGGTCGAGGTGCCGAAATGGCCGATTTCGTAGGTGACGAAGGTATGACTGGGGTCGATGGCGTAGCTGGCGGGGGCGGCTTGGCTCAGAGTGGCTGCGACGGAGAGGGCGGCGGTCAAGATGAAATGCTTCATGGGTCAAAGAGTCTTGTGGTGGGTGAAGGATTGAATAGGGAGATTGAAAAGGGGGAAAGTCAGAGCGGAGCGATGCCGCTGAAGGCCAGTTTGAATTTGACCTGCACCTCGTTGGCGACCAAGGCCGGGTCGGCCCATTCGCCGTCGCCGATCTTGAACTCAAGCCGTTTCAGCACGAAGGCGCCGGTTGCGCCGGTGATGCCGCCGGCCTGGTTGAGGCTGATGGGCACGACGATATCGCGGCTCTGGCCCTTGATCGTCAGCCTGCCGGCGACCTCGAAGCGATTGGCGCCCGTGGCTTTGATCGCACTGCTCTGAAAGCTCGCTTGCGGCAGTTTTTTGCTGTCAAACCAGGGCGCTTTGGCCAACTCGGCCTCCAGCTCCGGCGCGCCCAGCGCGACGCTGCCCAGGTCGATCGTGAACGAGACTTGGCCGGTCTCGGGCTTTTTGGGGTCGAAATTCAGCTTCGCATCGAAGCGCTTGAAGCGGCCATCGACCGGCACGCCCATTTGGCGGCTGGTGAAGACAAGCTCGCTTTGTGCCGCCAGTAAATCGGCCGCGCTGGCGGGCCCGGTGGCACAGGCCAGGGGGATCAAAAGAAGTTGGAGCAGGGTTTTCATATTGAAGCGGTGGTCTTTGTTTTGAATGGCAACATGCGCTGAAGCAGGCCGTCACGGTCGATGAAATGATGTTTGAGGGCGGCGCCAAGATGCGCCAAGATCAGCGCCGTCAAGCCATAGGCGAGCAGCTTGTGGGCAAGCTTGAAGGCTTCCGCCAAGGCCTTGTCGACCGGCACAAAATCCGGCAGCGGCAGTACGCCGAACCACACAATCGGAAAGCCCGCCGCCGAGCTGTAGGCCCAGCCGGCCAAGGGCACGGCGAAGAAGAGGGCGTACAGCAGCGCGTGCGTCAAATGGGCCGCTCTTGCTTGAAGGGCAGGCATCGGCAAGTCGGCGGGCGGGCGATGCGTGAGGCGCCAAAGCAGGCGCAAGGCCGATAGCAACAGAATGCTCACGCCGGCCCATTTATGCCAGTTGTAGAGCTTCAGCCGGCTCGGTGAAAAGGGCAGATCGCTCATATACAAACCCAGGCCGAGTGAGCCGACGATGGCCAGGGCGAGTAACCAATGCAAGGCCATCGCGACGGCACTGTAACGCAGCGGCAGGGCGTTAGCGTCGGGTGGAGGGTTCAGGTATTTTTCCATGAATGGAGTGTGCGCGATGCATCGACGCCTAGGGTTCAGCAGGCTTGTGTTTACTGTTCACGGTTTTTGAATGATCGAATTTGGCAGCATTCACCTTCACTGCGGATTCATGGTTCCGTCATGGTGCGGTCATCGCCCACAGAGCAAGATGCCGGCATTGGCTTTCAAGGGTGACCGAGATGGATGTTGTACACAAGATCGAAGCCTTGTTCGAGCGTCGTGGCGCGACGATTTACACCGGGCGACGCCTGGAGCCGCGTGAGAGCGTGTCCGCGTTGGAACATGCGCTGCAATGCGCGCAATTGGCCGAATGGGCCTATGCCGACAACACCTTGGTAGCGGCAGCCTTGTTGCATGATCTGGGGGAGTTGATCGATGGCCCGGCCAAAGCGAGTTTGAATCGCGAAGAGCATGAGTTGCGTGCGCTGACGATGTTGGCGTCCGGCGGCTTTGGCCCAGAGGTGCTGGAACCCATCCGCCTGCACGTACAGGCCAAGCGTTACCTGGTTTCTACCGATGAGCGCTATGCAGTGGGTTTGTCGGCCGCCTCACAACATTCACTGGGCCTCCAAGGGGGCCGTATGAACGCCGAGGAGCGCATGCTCTTTCTCGCGCAAGCGCAATCCAGCCGGGCGCTGCAACTGCGTCGCTGGGATGATTTGGCCAAACAACCGGGCAAGCGAACGCCGCCGCTGGCCTACTACCTGAATTTGCTTGACGATGTGTTGCGAGAGGCGCGCCAACCGGCGCGGGTCGCCCTGGTTTGAGGCTATTTAGGGTTTCCATAGGGGGGGGGCATCCCTCTTGAGGGGGATGGCGGGCAGTCACTGCAAGCAAGATACTAGGCACTGATCGATACGCCGCCTGGACCTCGGCGTGTTGGTTGAAGGGGGAGGAAGACGACGCCGACAAGCAATGCCCGCAAGGGTGGCGCTTGTCGGCTTAGTTTTTTGTGCCATCGATCCTGGCGGCTGCCGGGGGGATACTCAACAGGGCTTTCCCGTGGGAGTTTTGATGGCGCGTGGGTCCTTGGCCGAACAGGCCGCCGTGGACGAGGAATTGCTGCGTTTGCTGGCGCGGCAGAGCCGACGTCTGCCTTACCCGGTCGGTGTCAGTGCGCTGGTGATTGCGGCAATGGCCTGGGGCAGCGTTCCGCATGGATGGGTATTGGGCTGGATTTCGCTGGTTTTCTCGGTGCTGGCCTTTCGGCGTTGGGCCTTGCAGCGCTTGGCTGTGCCGCAGCACAGGCCGGCCCGGAAGCGGCTGCGCTGGGCCAGTGGCTTGAGCGCCCTCAATGGCATCGTCTACAGCGCTTCGGTTGCGTTTGTGCCTTTCTTGAGCGACTACGAACGGATGGTGCAGACCATTCTTTTGCTTGGACTGTGCGCCGGTTCGGTGGCGACGACGGCCGGTTATTGGCCGGTGCTGTTGAGCTTCTTATTGCCGCTGAGTCTGTCCAATAGTCTGGCTTGGAGCCTTGGCGGCGGTGGGCAAAGGCCGGTCACCTGGTTGGAGCTGGCGCTGGCCGGTTTGATATTGGCCTTCGCCTGGATTCTGGCCGGCATGGCTCGCGATGCTTACCGCATCTTTGTCGACTCTGTCTTGATTCGCCACCAGCAGGCCAGCAGCAATCAGCAACTGAGCTTGGCACTTGAACGGGCCGAGTCGGCCATATCGGCCAAGACCCGTTTTCTGGCTGCGGCCAGCCATGACCTGCGCCAACCCATGCACACGCTGTCCTTGTTTGGTGCGGCCCTGATGCGGCGGCCGCTGGACGATGTCAGCACCGGCATCGTGCGCAGCATGAATCTGGCGGTGCAGTCGCTGGCCGCGCAAATGGACGTGCTGCTGGATATTTCCAAGCTCGACGCCGGCGTGGTGCAGGTCAAGCCGCGGGTCTTCGGCCTGCAACTGTGGTTGGCCCGGCTTTGTCAGGAAATGCAGGCGGCAGCCAATGGCAAGGGCTTGGCCTTGGAGTTGGGCTGCCCGGCCGATGCTTTTGTGGAAACAGACCCGGTGCTGTTGGAGCGAGTGCTGCGAAACTTGATCGACAACGCAATCAAGTACACCGACCAAGGGCATATCTCCGTCATGGTCGAGCGCGACGAGGCGGTCTGGCGGGTCTGCATTTGCGATACCGGCCGGGGCATCGCGGCCGATGAACAAGCGCGGATTTTTGAAGAGTTCTATCAAGTCGGCAACCCCGAGCGCGACCGCGCCAACGGCCTCGGCCTGGGTTTGTCAATCGTTGCTCGCCTGGTTGATTTATTGGATCTGCATCTGGGCTTGTCTTCGGTGCTTGGCCAGGGTTGCCGGTTCAGCTTGGGGCTAGAAGCTGCCGAATTGGGCTTGGCCCCGGATGAGGCCGGCGAGCCGAGTGCGGGGCAGTTGCCTCATTTGCATGTGCTGGTGCTGGACGACGAAGCACCGGTGCGCGAAGCGATGGCGGCCTTGTTGCAAGGCTACGGCTGTGATGTCACGGCGGTTGGCAGCACGCGGGAGGCCATTCTGCAAAGCCTGATGCGGCGGCCCGATATCGTCTTGAGCGATTTGCGACTGCGTGGCGCCGACGATGGCATCTCCGCGCTGCGCTCGCTGAGGAGTGCCCTACCCGGTTTGCCGGCGGTGCTGATCACCGGCGACACGGCGCCCGAACGCTTGCGCGAAGCCCACGCGGCCGGTTTGGTGTTGTTGCACAAACCCGTGCTTGAGGCGCAGTTGTTGGGGGCGATCAGAACCGCCTTGGCGGAGCAAACAAAGTCTGCTTCCCCTGATTCGCAATTGAATATTTAGCCACCGGGGTAACGCGTCAGCAATACGGGCTCTTGACCGGCTTGAAGATTGGCGCGACCCAGATCGCTTTCCTGCTAGCGCAGCAAATGGCGCCAGACCTTGGCGCAGGTCGGCAAGCCGACCTCTCGGTGGAGTCAAGCTCAGCCGCAGAGCCCCAATATGCGTTCTTCGGCCGAGCATTTTTTGACCTTCTTGACCACGCAGTTGCGCAATTGGTAGGTCGTCGGTGGGTAATAGGTCCAGCCCGGTGCCAACTTGGGCAGGCTCAAATCGACCTCGCGCCACTTCGGGTGGCCTTCGGCTTGCAAGCGCGAAAAGTTCTGGCACAGCGACTTGCCCAGGCGCCCGAAGCTTTCGACGGTGTCCTTCAAGTTGTAGTCATAGGTGACCAAGAAGGCGCCGACCGAGATGGTGGTGAAGTCCTCGGTCAGCAAATTGGGATAGTTGCTGGTCAGCACTTTTGCGGGGGCGTACACATTCAGCGCCGCTTGGGCCGAAGCATGGGTCGGGTCAAACTTGAGCAGCTTGATGAACTTCTGCGCTTCGGGCTTCATATTGGCGATCAAGGGCGCCGGTTGACCGGCCGCCACCACCACCACATCGACCGACTTGTCGCCAATCAGCTTGACCAAGGCCTCTTCGTTGGACAAGAAGCTGGCCTTGTCTTCGGCCATCGGGCCGTTGAACATCATCCGGTACAGGGTATGGGTGATCAAGGCCGCGCCGCTGCCGACCAGGCCACCGTTGATGCGGGCGTCTTTGATGTCGTGTAAATAATTCAGCTCGGAATCGGCGCGAACAATGTAGTGAATCTCGGTGTTGTAGAGCGGCAAAATAACCCGCAACGGCTTGATGATCGCGGCCGCCTCCGGGTTGCCTCCGGCCGCCTTGTCCAAAAACGCCTGGTAGACATCGGCCTGCACGACCGCCATTTTTACGCCCGGCTCGTAACGCATTAGCTTGACGTTGGCGGCCGAGCCCGAGGTCGGCAACACCTCCAGTGAAAATCCTGCGTCGGGCGCGACGAACTTGGCGAGGTCGCGGCCGATGGCGAAGTAGGTACCCTTCTCCGAGGCCGTCACTATCTTGTATTCGGGCATGGCCGCGGCCCAGCTGCAAGGAGCCAGCAAAGCGGCAGCAAGAACGGCGAATACAGGTATCAGCGGTAATTTCATTCAAGGGCTCCTGGGATTGGCTTCTTGTGTGCACAGGCCCAAAGCCAAGGCGGCGTCGGTGCAGGTGCCAATATTGGGTTGCTTCAAATCAAGGCCCTCGCCGACGCCGCTGCGCGTGCGCGGTCGGCTGCCATAGGGCTCCGTCACCGAGTTGGCGGCGGCGGCTGCGGCAGCCGCTGCCGCCGCGGCCTCGCGCCTGGAGATGGCTTTGCCGGCGCCGGGCGGCGTCAACTTGGCGATCGACGCGGCGAAGGCGGGCGAGGCGGGTGTAGTGACCGCCTCCTTTGCTTGCGCCAAGGCGGGGTCATTTGGGGTCGCGCTGGCGGGTTCTTCCCGGACCGGCAATGGTGCGGCGGAGGCGGCGGGCTCGGCCGCGAGCACAACCGCAGCCGTCTCGACGTTGGCGGGCTTTGTGGGCGCCGGCACTTCGCTTTGCGCCAGCTTGTTTGGCCCGGCCTCGGGCGCTGGGCGCAAGCCGAAATAGGCGGCCGCCGCGACGCCAAGCAGGGCCATGGCGATCAGCGGCGCCCGGCTCGTCTTGGCTTGACCAAAGGGTTCGGCGTGTTGCAAGAGCGGTGGCGCGGACTCAATATTCCCCGCTGTCTGTGGCGGCGCATTGGTGGGCGTGGTTTCGACAACCGCCTCGGTAGCGCCGGCCGCCTCGACGCCGGCCGCTTCGCTGAAACCGAGATCACCGTTGCAGCGTGAGCATTGCTCGCTCAGCGTAATGTCGTTGACCGAGCCGCAATGCGGGCAAGGCCGCAGGTGCAACGCGGCCCCGCAGTCATTACAGAATTTGGAGCCGGCCGGACTCACATGGTCACAGTACGGGCATAGAGCGTTTGATCTGGCTATGGGCATGAATTGTTTGAATCCGAAGCTCAAGCTACAAGCTGATGGTTCAGTGTATTGCCCTTATGGACCAGTTTTGTCGCGGAGGAATGGCAATATTGCTGTTCCCCCTTACTTGAAGTCGCCGGCAAAAATCAACGTGAAGTTCGGCAGACTGAAATAACGCCGCAGCGCAGCGTTGACCTGCTCCGGGCTGAGCTTGTCCAAGGCATCGTCGAGGGACTGTATCTTGGCCATCGTGCGCCCAAGCTCGGCGTTACTGGCCAATTGAGCGCCGAGCTGTTCGTCTTGCGCCAGGGCCAGTCTGCGATCATTCAGCAGCGCCTGCTTGGCTTGCTTGACTTCACGCGGGCTGAAGCCGTCTTTGAGTGCGCGGGCGACTTCCTCGCGCAAGGCCTTTTCCAGCTTGGCGCGATTCTCCGGCGCGAAGATGGCATAGATCCATAGCTCCGCCAGCGGGTCGCGGGCATCAAAGCGCAGTTCTGAACCCACGCCATAGGACAGGCCTTCCTGCTCGCGGACGCGCACCCAAAGACGCGAACTGCTGGAGCCGCCGAGCAAATAGTTGGCCATCGTCAAGGCGGGGCGGTCGGCATGCTCGTCCGTCATCGGCAGTTGCAGCTTGCCCAGCAGGGTTGCGTTAGGCTTGTCCGGCGTGGCCAGCAACTGCAGCGAGCCGGGCCGGCCCGCTACGCTTTGTGCGATGTATTGGCTGGGGTCGACGCTGTGCCAGTCACCCAGCAACTGAGCCGCTGCCGCCGCGACCGCGCCGGCATCGAAGTCGCCGACCATGGCCAAATTTGCCTGTTGCCCACCGTACAGCGAAGCATGCAAGGCCCGCACATCGGCCAGCGTCACCGCCTTCAGATCGGCCAGCTCCTCGTCGAAGCTGCGGGCATGGCGCGGGTCGCCCGCCGGGTAGTGATCCAAGGCAGCGGCGAGCGCGCGGCCGGCCACGCCTTGCGGGTCATCGCGCTGCGCTTGCACGGCGGCCAAGGCCTGGCTGCGCACCTCCTCCAGCACGCTTGCCTCCAAGCGTGGCCGGCGCAGCATGTCGGCGACCAAGGCCAGCGAGCGCACGGCATGCTCGCGCTTGCTGCTCCAGCTCACTGTGACTCGGTCGGCCCCGGGCGCCGCGACGGCGAGTTCCACGCGGGCGGCGTCCAGCGCGTCACGCAGGGCCTCGCGGTCCAGTTGCTCGGTGCCCTTGCTGAGCATGGCGGCGCTCAGCTGAGCCACGCTTTGCTTGCCGAACAGCGCCTGCTCGCTGCCCAGGCGCAAGGTGATGACGGCCTGGAAGGCCTGACCCCGGCTGGGCTTGGCCAGCAGGGCCAGTCGCATGCCATTGGCCAATTGGTTGGATCGGGTTTGTGCGTCGATATGCGCCGGCGTGGCATTGAAGGCCGGCACGGCCGCATCCGCCGTGGTCGCTTGAGGCTTGAATCCCTGCATTTGTGCGGCCAAGTCGAGCGCGGCCGGCGCCGGCGCACGCTGTACCTTGGCGGTCGGGATGTACTGTGCTTGCGTGCGGTTGGCCGCCAGGAAACGCTCCTCGGCCACACGCTGCAGGTCCTCCAGCGTGAGCGCCTTGACGCGGTCACGCAGCAGAAAGAACAAACGCCAGTCGCCCTGCGCGATCGTCTCCGACAGCGTTACGCCGACCTCCTCGGGGCTTGCGAAGCTGTGATCCCAGCGGTTCAGCCAGCGCGTCTGGGCGCGGCGCAATTCCTCGGCGGTGATGGGCAAGGCCGCAAAACCCTCCACCACGGCGACCAATTGACGGTTCAACTCGTCTTGCGAAGCGCCCGGCGCGGCCTCGGCGATCAGCATCGAGAACCCGGGCTCGGCCAGTGCGAGGCCGAAGTTATGTACCGAGGTGGCCAGCTTGCTTTCTTCGACCAGACGCTTGTGCAGGCGCCCGCTGGGAGCCTCGCTGAGGATCAAACTCAGCAACTCGATGGCGGCGTAATCAGGGTGCCCGCCGGGCGGCACATGATAGGCGGCGATGGCGAGCGGATTGCCGCCGACGCGGCGAACCGTCAGCATGCGCTCGCCGTCCTGGCTGGGATCCAGCGTGTATTGCCTGGGGCGCGGCTGCCTGGATTTGGGCAGCTTGCCGAAGCTCTGCTCCACCCAGCCCAAGACCTGCTCGGGTTTGAACTTGCCGGTCACGGTCAGCGTCGCGTTGTCGGGTTGGTAGTACAGGCGGTAGAAGGATTGCAGGCGCTTGATATCGACGTTCTCGACATCGGCGCGCGCGCCAATCGTGTCCTTGCCGTAGTTATGCCATTGGTACATGGCCGCCAGCACCCGCTGCGTCGTCACGCTTTCGGCATCGTTCTCGCCTTTTTCCATCTCGTTGCGCACCACCGTCATCTCGGTGTCCAGATGGCGGCGAGCGATGAAGCTGTTCACCATCGCGTCGGCCTGCCACTGCAAATACCATTTCAAATTCTCGTCATTGGCGGCAAAGGCGGCGAAGTAGTTGGTGCGGTCAAACCAGGTTGATCCGTTGGCCTGCAGGCCGCGCCGGCTGAACTCGCCCCATGGGTCGGGCGTCTTAGGGCTGCCCTTGAAGATCAGATGCTCCAGCAGATGCGCCATGCCGGTCTCACCGTAGTTCTCATGCTTGGAGCCGACCCGGTAAGTCATGTTGACGGTGGTGCTGGGTTTGGAATCATCCGGCGCCAACAGCAATTGCAGCCCATTCGGGAGCCGGTATTCGGTGATGCCCTCGACCGTCGTGACGGGTTTGAGGCCGTGGGCCTGGGCCGTTAGAATCCCGCTGGACAAGAGCAGGGCGAGGCAGAGGTCGCGTATCGAAGTCATGTCATCTCCAGGGCCATTTTTCGGGCAGATTAACAGCCCGGCAAAACAGGGGCTTAACGGTGGGCGACGCTCCACTCCGCGTCATTGCGCGGCAGGCCGGGGTCGGGCGTCATCATGGCAGCGATGGCCTCGGTCAAGGCGTCCAGTTCGCGCACGGCGCTGCCGGAACTTGCCGCACAAATGGCGCGCGAGTCCTGCATATTGCCGAGCAATTGGGTCAGCGAGGCCGTCATTGCTGCGTTCATCGCCGGCAGTTCGGCCAAGCTTGCCGGCTCAAAACCGGCGCAGCCATCGCGCAAGGCAAACGCAATCAGGTTATAGCTGTCGGGCGAGCGGCAGCACCAGACGCGCGCATCAAAGCGCGCTCGCAGCCGCTGCAAGGCGGCCGCCAGTTGTCGGCGCTTGCCCCACATATTGACCACCAAGACACCGTCGGGGCTGAGCGCTTGGTGGCAGGCGGCAAAGAACTCGCTCGTCGCCAATTCCTCGACCATGCCGACAGCGTCAAAGCCGTCCAGCAGCAAGGCATCGACTTGCAAGGGCTGGGCGTTCAGGTAGTCGATCGCATCGCAGTGGATGATGCTCAGCCGCTCGTCATCGACGGGAATCATGAATTGATCGCGCAAGGCGATCACATCGGCGTCGATCTCCAGCACGGTGATGTGGCTGTCGGGCAGCAGGCTGCGGCAAAATTTGAGCAAAGAACCCCCGCCCAGCCCGACCATCAAGATCCGCTTCGGCGCCGGCTTGACCCACAAGAACGCCATCATCGCGACCGTGTAGCCGCACAGCAACTCATTCGGCGCGTCCAGCTTCATTGCACTCTGGATCGCTCGCTGATTGAAGTACATAAAGCGCAAATTGCCCTCATCAAACACAAAGGGTCGGCCTTGGTGCTGTAGCAGCAAGTCTGCAAGTTGCGCGCTGCCGATCCGGTCCGTCGAGGGCGCCGGCCTGGCGACGCGCTGCAGCAGCCAGCGCCCTGCCTTGTTCAAAAAATGGCTCATGGGGCCAGCGTAGCAGGGCCGAAATATTTGGAAGCGCAAGACGGGCAAATTCGCGCTTGCTTCCAAAGCGCGGCTCGAATCGGCTACTCTTGCGGCTTCGCCATTGATGACTCTCGAATGAATGCCGCCTCCTTGTTGTCGCTCTGCCTGCCTTTGCTGTGGGCGAGTAGCGTTAGCGCCGCTGCACTCAGCTGGCCCGAAGCCGTGCAGTTGGTGCAGCAAAACTCCGATCAGTTGGCCGGAGCGCGCGCGGCGGTGGCGCAGCGCCAGGCCCAGGCCGAGGGTATCGCCAATGCGGGCGGCCCCATCATCAGCGTCTACGGCGCGGCCTATAGCTACAAGGCCAGCGTCGATCTGAATCTCGATCCGCTCAATCAGGGGCTGGGCAATGTGATCAGTTTGCTGCCGCCCGGTCTTGCCGGCCAGTTGCCGCCTTTGCCGCCGCTGCCCCACAACGCCACGCTTTCGCGCAGCAATGCCAATCAGGCCGCGCTGCTGAATGCCGTCTGGCCGATTTACCTGGGCGGCGCCACCGATGCGATACGCGGCATGGCCGCGGCGCAAAGCGCCGAGGCGCAGGCCGAGTTGAACCACAGCGAGGAAGAGGCGCTGTCCCTGCTGGCGCAACGTTATTTTCAGACCCAGATGGCGCGCCGCGCGGCCAGTCTGCGCGAGGCCGCCGCCGCCGGCGTGGCCGAGCATGACGCTGCGGCCGAGAAGATGCTGTTGGCCGGGGTCGCCTCCAAACTGGAGCGCCTGCAGGCGCGCGCCGCCTTGCAAGACGCTCAGCATCAGGCCCGCAAGGCGCGCAGCGATGCCGAATTGATCGCCATCGCCTTGGCCCGAACCGTCAAAATGGATGGTGCACCGACGCCGAGCACGCCGCTGGCGCTGAGCTCCCAGCCGCTGCCGCCGCTGCAAGACTTCCTCACCACCGCGCTGACCTTGCACCCGGGCCTGGCCAAGGTGGCGGCCAAACGCTCGCAGGCCGAACAATTGAAAGCCGGCTCCAAAGCACTTGAGCGGCCGCAGGTGTTTGCCTTCGGCCAGCGTTCCTTGACCCATAACGGCGACTGGCTGGCCGGGGTCGGCATACGTGTCAATCTTTGGGACTCGCTGGATCACGACGCGTTGAATCGCTCCCACCTCAATCAGCTTGCCCAGGTCGACGCGGCCGAAGCGCAGGCCCGCAGCGACATCACCCTGTTGGTCGAGCGCCAATGGCGCAGCGCCGAACAAGCGCGCTCGCAATACCTGAGCCTGGCCGCGCAGGATGAGTTAGGGCTGGAGCTCTTGCATCTGCGCCGGGTTGGCCTGAAGCAGGGTACCAGCACCGCTTTGGATTTGATCGACGCCGAGCTGAACCTGGCCAAGCTGCGCACCGAACGCGCGCAGGTTGCCTACGAGCATGTGATGGCCTTGGTCGGCCTGCTGCAGGCCAGCGGGCAGATCGAGAGCCTGGGCGATTACCTGGCCCGCGCCGATCTGCGAGTTGAATAGAAGAAGACGAGATAGCCGATGAACTTGCCTAAATTTCTAGTGCCCGCAATTGCCGTGACGGTGCTGGGCGTCGGTGTCTATGCCATGCTGCAGCACAACCCTCCCGCACCCGAACAACTGCAGGGCATGATGGAAGCGCGCGAGACCGACATCGCGCCCAAGCTGACCGGCCGCGTGATCGAACTGCTGGTGCAAGAAGGCCAGCGCATAGAAAAAGGCGGGTTGATTCTGCGTATCGACAGCCCCGAGGTGGCGGCCAAGATGACGCAGGCCAGCAATGCCGCGGCGGCGGCTGCAGCGGTCGCGCAAAAAGCCAAGAACGGCGCCCGGCCGGAAGAGATCCGGATGGCGCAAGCTAATTTTGAGCGCGCACAGGTCGGGGTCGACCTGGCGCGCAAGAGTTTCGAGCGGGTTGACGGTCTTTACAAAGAAGGCTTGGTGGCGGCCCAAAAGCGCGACGAGGCCGAGGCCAATTGGCGCTCAGCCCAAGGCCTGGCGAATGCCGCCCGTGCCCAGGCCGATATGGCCAGGGCTGGCGCGCGCAGCGAAGACCAGGCCGCCGCTAACGCTCAAGCCGCTCAGGTGGCCGGTGCCGTTCAAGAGGTGGAAGCGGCCCGTGCCGAGACCGAGCTGAAGAGCCCGGTGGCCGGCGAGGTGGCCAAGCTCTTGGCCAAGGTGGGCGAGTTGTCGCCGGCCGGCGTGCCGGTGATCACCGTGGTGGATCTGGCCGATCAATGGATGCTGCTGAACGTGCGCGAAGATCAGCTCAAGCGCTTTGCTGTCGGACAGGAGTTCGATGCCACGCTGCCGGCGCTTTCCTATCAAGCGGTGCGCTTCAAGGTTGTCGGCTCGCAGGCCTTGCCCGACTTTGCCACCTGGCGCGCCACCCGCAACAACCAGGGCTATGACCTGCGCACCTTCGAGGTCAAGGCGCAGCCGCTGAAGCCCATCGCCGGTGCGCGGCCGGGCATGAGCGTGTTGGTCAAGTAAATGGAAGTCTTGGGCAGGGAATGGGCGCGGCTGCGCGCCAGCCCTTTCGATCTGGCCATGCTGTCATGGCTGCCGCTCTTGATGGGCCTGCTTTTGATCTGGACCTTTGCCGCCGGCCTGCCGACGCGCTTGCCGATCGGCATCCTGGACGGCGACCACAGCGCGTTGTCGCGTCAGTTGAGCCGCATGCTGGACGCAGCCCCCGGCCTGCAGATCGCGGCGCAATTCAGTGACGAAGGCGAGATGCAAAGGGCGTTGCGCGCCGGCCGAGTTTATGGCGCGCTGGTAATGCCGGCCGGCTTCAGCGACGAGATCAAGCAGGGCAGAGCGGCCAAGCTGGCTCTGCTGCATAACGCCCAATTCGCGACCCACTCGGGGCTGATTCAGAAAGATGTGCGCACGGTGGTCGGCACGCTGTCGGCCGGCATCGAAATCATTGCGCGCGAGAAGCGCGGTCAAAGCGCGCTGGCCGCGCACGAGGGCTTCGAGCCGCTGCGTGCCAATCTGCAGGCGATCTACAACCCGACGCTGAACTACCAGCAGTTTCTCGCCGCCGCGCTGCTGCCGGCGCTGCTGCATATGTTGGCGATGGTGGCCGGCGCCTGGGCCGTGGGAGTCGAGTTGCGCGATGCAACGGCGCCGCAATGGCTGGCCGCCGGGCAGGGGCAGGTCTTGCCTGCGGTGCTGCTCAAGCTGCTGCCGGCCACGCTGCTGCTGAATGGGGTCAACCTGATCTTGTGGTTGCTGATGTGGCAACTGGGCTTGGTGCAGCGGGATGCGCTGGCCGTCTTGCTGGGCTTGCATGCGCTGATGCTGGCGCTGTACTGGGGCTTGGGTGCGTTTGTGGCCCTGGCCAGCAGAAGCTTGCGCACGGCGCTGTCGGCCGCAGGCTTCATTACCGCGCCGGCCTTTGCGTTCTCGGGCCTGGCCTTCCCTTTGATGGCCATGCCCGGCGGTGCCCGGCAATGGGCCGAGGCCTTGCCGCTGGCCTGGGTACTGGAGGCGCAGGTCGGCCTGCTGCAGCAGGGCCGCGCGGCGGCCGCGCTCTTGCCATTGGCGGGTTGGCTGAGCCTGGTCACAGCGCTGCTGTTGCTGGCCAGCGCCGCCCTGCTCAAACGTGCGGCGGTGACGCCGGCTTGCTGGGGCAAGCGCTGATGTGGGCCTGGTTCAAAACCATCGGTGAGACCTGGCGCAGCGCCTTGACGGACAAGGGCTGTTTGCTGATGTTCATCGTCGCCCCGATCATTTATGCCTTCTTCTACCCCTGGCCTTATCTGACGCAGGAGTTGCGGCGCGTGCCGGTGGCCATCGTCGACCAGGACCACAGCAATATCGCGCGTCAGATCGGCCGCTTCACGCAGGCCAGCCCGCGCTTGGACTTGCGCTTTGTCACCAGCAGCGAGGCGGAAGCCAAAGCGGCGCTGGCCCGGCGGGAGATTGAGGCTTATGTCTTGTTGCCCAGGGATATGAAGCGTGATGTCCTGCATGGCCAGGGGGTGGTGCTGCCGGTCTTGGCCGACGGCGCGTATTTCCTGATCAACAAGGTCGTGTTGAGTGGTTTTGGCGAGGTCATAGGCACGGTCTCGGCCGGCGCCGAGTTGCGGCAAATGCAGGCCAAGGGCGCGTCGCCGCTGGCGGCCGCAGCGAGCCGCAGCCCTTTGAACTTGAGCTTGGTGGCGCTCTACAACCCGACCCAGGGTTATGGCAGTTATGTGGTGCCCGCCGTGTCGGTGCTGATCATTCAGCAGCTGATGTTGATCGGCACTGCGATGTGGGTCGGCACCTGGTTTGAACGCCGGCCGGCGGCCGATTCGCTCGCTACCTGGGCCGCGCGGACGGCTGCCTTTGCCGGTTTTGGCTTGCTGTCCGCTGCTTGGTTCTTCGGCCCGGTTTTCCGGTTTTTCGACTATGGTCACGGCGGAAATCTGTTGGGCGCGGCCTTGCTGCTCTTGCCCTATTGCTGGGCCATCGCGGCCCTAGGCGTGGCTTTGGGGGCCTTGCTGGCCGACCGTGAACGCAGCATGCAAGCACTCTTGTGCACCTCGCTGCCGATCGCTTTTTTGAGCGGCTTTTCCTGGCCGCGCGAGGCCTTGCCGGCGCCGCTATTTGCGCTGGGTGATTTGATCCCGGCGGTGGTCGGTATTCAAACCTTTGTGCGCCTGAACCAGATGGGTGCGACGCTGGCCGAAGTCAAACCTTTTGCCGAAATATTGCTCTGGCAAGCGCTGGGTTTCAGTTTGCTGGCGGTATGGGCACTGCGGCGGCATAAGTTGAAGGTTTGATGGGGCCTCACCAACTTCCGACGCTCTTGCTGCCTGCAGGGCAACGACTGCTCCGGGCACACTGCCGCCGCCCCTACTGCGCATCCGAACGACAGGAATTGGCCTGGAGCGTCAGTATGCGAAAGTGCCCGGCAGTTGCCCCCCCCAGGTGCACCAAAACTCCCTGACCAGCGGCTACCGACGGCAAAATCCGCGACCGGGCTGTCTCGACTGAGGCTGTGTAAGAACACCTCCGCAGGGAGTTTTCAAGCACGATGATCCGCGCTGTTCGAAGCCAACAGCAGTTGGATGCTATTGCGTATCGGGCGGTTCTTTGTCCCGTTTCGGCAAACGAGCCGCAACTTGTTCTGTCGCCCACGCCAGCCCTCTCTTCGCCGCATCGGCCGCCCGCTCGGCGGCCAAGCCCGCGACTTCGGCCGCTTGCGTCTTCACATGCTCCGCACTCGGCAACCGCTCGCGCGTCGATGCCGTAACCTTGCGGGCCGCGGCGAGCGCCTGCGCGGCCGCTTCACCCGCGACTACTTTCACCTGATCGCCGCTCGGCAGGTGATCCTGGGTCCAGTTTGCCGCTTGCCGTGCAGCAACATAGGCCCGCGTTGCAGCTTCACTCGCGCCGGCCTTTACTTGTTCGCTGGGCAAGCGCTCCAGTGCCCAGCCGGTCGCATCGGTCAGCACGGTCTTCACCTGCCCGGCGGCGCCGCCGGCGAGCGTCATGGCCTGCGACCAGGCCTTGGCCATCTCGCCCGGTGGCGCGGTGGCGATCAGTTGCAGAGTGCTGGCAAGAGCCTCCTCTTCGGCATCGCTCAGCGGCCCACAGGTCTCCAGCATCGCGCGCAGGAAAACGCCCAAATCCTTGGCGATGGCCTGGTGCTTGCAATCCGGGTTCAGATGCAAGAACTCGGCAGCCTCCGCCGCCATCGATTCGATGGAGCCCTCTGTCAGCCGCGGCTCGATTGCTGCCACCGCCTGCTCAACGAAGCTGCGATTCATGCCCCAGTCGTCCACGAGATGGCGGATCAGGAAGGCGCGTTCCGCAGCCTCGATTTCGCCATCGACCGCAGCCAGCCGAAGCGAGAGTGGCGCGATCAGGTCGAAGATCGCCAAGCCCAAGGTGTCCAGCGGCGTATTGAGGTACTTGGGGATCTCGATGACCCGCTCACCCTTGGTGTTACCCAGCAGCCGGTACATCCCGTAGCAGGCGCCACCGGAGGCCAGTGCCGCCAGCGCCACCCATCCGATCGGCGTAGCCGATGCGCCCAGCATTCCCGCAACCATGCCAGTCTTGGCCACCGCCGCGCCTGCGCCGGCAGCGCCCAGCACATCCCACATCTCGCGGGTGCGGCTGATCATGCGCAGCGAGGTGTAAGCGTCCTCGCCGATGGCCAGCCGGGCTTTGAAGCGCAAAGGCTCGGCGACGACCTGTTCGACTTCGTCTAAAGATGGTG
The DNA here is from genome assembly GCF_025717515.1 of Roseateles oligotrophus. Lineage (GTDB taxonomy): Bacteria > Pseudomonadota > Gammaproteobacteria > Burkholderiales > Burkholderiaceae_C > Paucibacter_A > Paucibacter_A oligotrophus. The sequence continues at coordinate 450,429 of NZ_JAJIRN010000002.1, read as the reverse complement.
CGCAAAGCAGGGGCGGAGTGTCCATGGGTTGGTGTCGATCGCCGGTAGGGGGTGAAAGGAAACCGAGAGGTCCAGTCTAGCGACATCCCTGCGCGAGGTAATACCGGCCATGAGTGGACGTTTGGCGACGGCCGGTCCGCAGACGCTCAGCTCAAGACCGAATGTAGTTCTCAAGGTGGGAGATCGTGGCCTCATGCTCGGCAATGATGAGTTCCATCAGGTCGCGGATCGAGATCATGCCCAACACGGTGTCGCCGTCCACCACCGGCAGGTGGCGGATGCGCTTGTCTCTCATCAGGGACATGCATGCGTGTGTGCGTGTGCTCGGCGTGACGGAGATGACGTTGGTCGTCATGATCTCGGCGACCGTAGTGTCCTTGGAGCCGCGGCCTTGCAGCGCGATCTTGCGCGTGTAGTCGCGCTCACTGAATATTCCCACTAGGCGCCCGCCTTCCATGACCATGAGCGCGCCCACGTCATAGCGTGCCAACAATTCCAGCGCTGCGTACACCGAGTCTTCGCGGCGCAACTGCCACAAAGTACCATCGCGTGGTTTCAATAGTTCGGACACAGGTTTCATGGGTAGCTCCTCGGGGAATTCAAGTTTATAGACTAACCGAACTGTGGCGGCCGCGCAGGCCGCGCGGCTCGCCTCCAGTCAGCTTCTTGCACATAGCCGCAACGGCGGCATGGGGTGCGCCAAGTGCCTTTGGCCTGGTGGCCAAGCGGCGCTCTTGGTGGTAGTGCTCCTGCATGCTGCTCTCGCGCAAGTACCGCGAAGCCTTGCCTCCGAACCCGTGGTTGCGAGCTCGGGCAAGCTGGCAGTTCCTGGCGCACCGGCGGCAGATCGATGGCCTTGTCGTATTCGTCGTCTTCCTCATTGGGTGACCGGTGGATCAGTTGATCGAGTCGACAAGCAATTGCGGGCGCCGATGTACCGCTTCGGAGGCACTGCGCGCGCCGTTGTTTGCCACTCACGCCAACGTTGAGCAGCAGCCTTGCGGCGTTGTGGTTCGCTGTTCTTTGGACAGCCGTGGGTCGATAGCGGTCATCAAATCCATAGCGGCAGGTGCACATGAGCGTCTGCCCGCAGCCGCGAGATGGTTCAGGCTTGTGTTCGCCAGGCGTCAGGCCCGGCTGTAGATAGAAGTCAGCAAGCCCAGTTCGCGTTGCGGCCAGTGGCGCGTCGCTTTGAGACTCTGCCAGGCGCGGCGTGATAGGTGGCGTCATGTGGACTCGGCGATAGAGGACTGCTCGCGGGTCTTCCACAACGACACCAGCACACCACCGGCAATCAGCCCGAAGGTCACGCTCAGCGAGATCACCGCCGGTATCTTGCCGATGATGCCTACCAGGAAGATCTTGCTGCCGATGAACACCAGCACCAAAGCCAGGGCGTACTTCAGGTATTTGAAGCGGTGGATCATTGCGGCCAGCGCGAAGTACAGCGCGCGCAGGCCGAGGATCGCGAAGATATTGCTGGTGTAGACGATGAAGGGGTCGGTGGTGATGGCGAAGATCGCCGGCACCGAATCGACCGCGAACACGAGATCGACGAACTCGACCAGCACCAGAGCCAGGAACAAGGGCGTCGCAAAACGCTCCACTTTGCCCGTCTTCGGGTCGGTCTCGCGCACCCAGAAGGCATTGCCGCGCAGGCCCTCGGTCACGCGTATATGCCGTTTCAGGAACTTCAGCAGCGGGTTGTTCGCGATGTCGGGCATGTGGTGGGCAATGATCCACATCTTGATGCCGGTGAAGATCAGGAAGGCACCGAACAGGTAGAGCACCCAGCTGAACTGGCTCACCAGCGTCGCACCCAAGCCGATCATGATCGCGCGCAGCACGATCACACCCAAGATGCCCCAGAACAGCACCCGGTGCTGATACTGGCGCGGGATGGCGAAGAAGCTGAAGATCAGTGCGATGACGAAGACGTTGTCCATCGACAGCGACTTCTCGATCATGAAGCCGGTGTAGTAGTCCATACCGCTTTGCGCGCCCAGATACCACCAGATCCAGGCCCCGAAGAGCAAGGCCACGCTGATATAGCCGGCCGAGAGCAGCAGGCTTTCTTGCACGCCGATCTCGTGGTCATCCCTGTGCAGGACGCCCAGGTCGAAGGCCAGCAGCGCGATGACGACGCCGACGAAGCTGAGCCAGATCCAGGTGGGCGTGCCCAGGAAGTCGGCCATGAGGAAGGGGAGTAGAAAGTCCATGCCTTGCTTTCAGATTTGCAGAACCGCCGAATCAGCCTGCCGCGAACGACGGGCCAACTTTCGGGCCGGCTCCGCTGCGGCGCAGCAGCGCGATGAGCAGGTGCAGCCCAGCACCCAAGAGCACGAGCAGCACGCTGCCGATGCCCCAGATCACCCAGGTCGCCACCGTCAAGCCACCCGCCAGTGCGGGTGCTGCCTGCAGCAGGCTGTCAATGAAAGGCGCAAGGCCTCCCAAAAGGGAGCTGGCCCACTGTGCCACTTCCGGCGGCACCCAGGGTGCCAGCCAGTCCGGCAGGGCCATGCTGCCGGTGCCCGAGGTAGCGTCGGTGAGCGCGCCGGCGTTCGAGACCGTCCAGACCGCCACTGCATGCAGCGCCCAGGCCGTCAGCGACCACAGCGCCAGCAGAGCGATGACGAAGAACCAGCTGAGGGCGTAGAACATGACAGGACTTTCTTTGGTGAACGAATGACCCGGAGTGTGGAGATTTATCAGCTTCGAACAAACCAGATTGAAACGCACTTAAACTTCGGTTTTCCCGCACTGGAGAGCGCATGCTGAACTATCGCCATCTTCATTACTTCTGGGTTGTCACCAAGGAAGGCGGGTTTGCTCGCGCTGCCGAACGACTGGACATGGCAGTGCAGACCATCAGCGCGCAGGTGCGCGAGCTGGAGAAGTCGCTGGGCCACCAGCTCCTCAAGCCCTCGGGCCGGGGCGTGGCCCTCACCGAGGCAGGCCAGGCCGCCTTCGCACGCGCCGAGGAGATTTTTCAGCTCGGCCAGGGCATCCCCGACGAGGTGCGCGAAGCGGCCAGCGGCAAGGTGGCCCGCCTGGCGGTCGGGCTCTCCGATGGCATCTCCAAGCTCGCCGCCTATGCCTTGCTGGAGCCGGTGCTGAGCACGCCCAATCTTCGGCTCGTCTGCCACGAGGGCGAGTTCGAGCAGTTGCTCAGCGAGCTGGCGTTGCATCACCTGGACCTGGTGCTGGCCGGCCAGGCGGCGCCGCGCAACCCGAATCTTCGTCTTAGCAGCGAGCGGCTCGTCGATTCGCCGGTCGAGTGGTACGGGCCCGCCCGGCTGGTCGGCAAGACCGAGCGCGACCGGTTTCCGCAAAGCCTGAACGACCTGCCGGTATTGCTGCCCACCGGGCACTCGGCCCTGCGCTCGGCGCTGGACCGCTGGTTCGAGACGCAGGGCCTGCGACCTCGTATCGTCGGCGAGTTCGAAGACAGTGCGCTGCTGGCGGTGTTCGGGGCCCGCGGGCTGGGCGTGTTCCCGGTCAGCCGGCTGGGCGCAGGAGACGTCGGCTTGATGCGCGGCCTGCGCTTGCTGGGCAGCAGCGATGGCGTCAAAGAAGAGATCCATGCCATCCGCTCACGCCGCGGCCAGCACCACCCCTTGGTGATGCAGCTGATGGCTGCGTCACAGCCTTGATCGCGGATTGAAGATGGCCGCTCAGGCGTCGCGGCGGCGGGCCGGCTTGACGGCGCTCGGCTCCTCGCCATCGACGAGCTTCCAATGGTGCCGGGCGGCCTCCAGCACCAAGGTTTCGCCATCGGCCAAGTGACCATCGGCCCGCGCCGCGGCCAGGGATAGACGCAGCACCTTTCTTTGCAGCGCCGGATCCGAGATCTCGGCCATCAATGACGCCAGCGCGGCGTCATCGACATGGGCCATCAGCGAGCCTGTCGCGTAGCCACCGGCCAACAGTTCCTCACACAAGGTGTGAACGATGTGCGGCAGCAGATCGGGATCGAGCCCAAGTTCGCGCTCCGCGCCCAGTTGCTTGAGGACATCGAACTCGGAACTGCACACATGACCGTCGGAGATCAGCACCAAGGCGACGATGCGCGCGGCGGCTTCTGGGCTGTTATGGGGGTAGTTGCGCACGATGGATTTTCTTTGCAGGAGCTCAGTTTGAGGTGAACGACAGAGATGCCGAACGCTGCAATGTGCACCCGAATCAACTTCGGAAGAAGCGGCTCTTTCGTGACTTGGGCTCAGGAAAATACGAAGCTGGCTTGGCGACCTAGTACAGCGTCCCGCAAGTAGAGACACAAAATGAAAGTGATGGATTCGCCCACAGGGCAAGGCGCAAACCGCAGCGATACCGGGGGTATCGAGAGGATTTGCAACGCCGCCATGCGGGTGAAGGCGCGCTTTCATGTGTCGATACTGACGGGACGCTGTACTCGTTAGGCCCTGGCCGGCCGGACCTCGGTGACCTTGGCGCGCAAGAAGGCTTGGATGTCAGCCGAGAAGTCCCATTGCTCGATCCGGCAGCACCCAGGCGCCGAGTCTGCGCCCCAGCGCAGCAGGTTCACCGAGTTGGGCACGCCCCTGCGCAGCCGAGACGAGACGGCCGTGCCCGCCTGCACGGCCCACAGAGGACGCGCCAGGCCTTGCAGCGGCATCACGTAAGGCAGGTGGATGTGCCCGCCCATGATGAGGTCGGCCCCGGCCGCTGCCCAGCGCTCGAGCGCGGCCGCATGACCGCGCAGAAGGTTGGATAGATCCTCGTCACGCGTCACGGCCACGGGCTGGTGCACGACCACCACCCGCAGCTGGGCAGCTTCGGCGCCCTCCAAAAGTTGGGCCACATGTTCTATCTGCGGCCCGGAGAGCTCGCCATGCTTGTGGCGCCAGGGCCGCGTGGTGTTGACGCACACGACCATCAGCTCGGGCGAGCGGTGCACCGGTTCGAGTTCCGCGCCGAAGGCAGCGCTGTAGCGGGCATAGGGGCGGCGCAAGCGCGCCCACAGGTCGAGCAGCGCGATGTCGTGGTTGCCTGGAACGGCCAGCACCGGCGCGCCGAGGCGGTCCACAAATGCACGTGCGGCCCGGAACTGCGCCGGGCGGGCGCGCTGAGTGATGTCGCCGGACAGCACGACCAGATCGGGCCGCTGCTGCCGGGCCAGCGCGGCCAGCGCTTCGACGACCGGCGCCTGCTCGGTGCCGAAATGCGTGTCGGAGATCTGCAGCAGGATGCTCATCCGCCTGCCTCTTCGGTGCGGGATGCGGCGTCTATGGCGGCCGCCTTGCGATGCGGCCTCAGCAGGTACAGGGGTTTGGCGAGCACGCGGAAGTCGAGTGGCGCGCGCATCATCGTCACCTCGCCGTCGAAGGCCACCTTCACCCCGCGACGACCCTGCGGCAGCGTGGGCTTGACCACCAAATGCTCGAACTCGAAGCGCTCCACGCCGGCAGCCTCACCCAGCCTGCCCATCGCGCCATGCAGCATCAAGCCCATCATCGACAGTGCTCCGATCGGCCGCAGCACCAGCGCGGCCATGCTGCCGTCGCCGGGCGTACCGGCCAGGGTATCTTCCGGCTCCGCACCGAACTGCTGCAGTTGCAGCCGGTTGTTGCCCACGAAAAGCGTCAAGGTTTGCAGGTCGCGAACCGTGCCACCAGTCTCGATATGCAGTCGCAGCCGGCGCTGTGCCCGCAGCAGCGTCGCGCAGGCCGCCACGAACGCCACCCAGCGGCTACGGCCGAAGCGGGCTTTGTAGGCTTCTCGGTCTTCCAGCAGGTCGGGATAGAGCCCCAGGCTGGCGTTGACCAGGAACACGCGCTCGTTGATGCCGGCCACCTGAACCGGCACCGGCGCTGCATGCAGCAACAGGCGGACCGCTTCGGCCGGGTCGGCGGGAATGCCGTGGGTGCGGGCAAAGTAGTTGAACGTGCCCTGCGGCACCACCCCCATGGCGCAGCCCGCCGCATGAGCGGCCTGCGCGACGGTGTTGAGCGTGCCGTCACCGCCGACGGCGACCACGGCCGTGCGGGTCGACAGGGCCCGCTGCGCCGACTCACGCGCCACGCCGGCCAATTGGCCGGGTGTGCAGAAGTGCAAGTCGCCGCACCTGCCTTCTGCCCGCAGCACCGACTCGATGACTTCGCGCTTCATGTCCGCATCGCTGCTGCCCGCAGCCGCATTGATCACGAATTGAATCGGCGCAAAAGGATCGAGTTCGGGAGCATCTGCCATGATTGATTGAGACAACTTGCGGTGAACGCCCTCAATCGTGGCGCAGCAGGTCGCCGAAGACGGCGTGCTCGCCGTCCTTGCGATCGGCACCCGGCGCGTCGTACAGGACGAGCCAGCTTGCCTTGCCTCCGGACAAGGCCGGCGGCAGATCGCAAATCGCCTCGGCGCGGTTGCTGCCGCGACCGTGCGGCAAGGGAACCGACTCGGTCAACGCCTGCTCGAAACGCACGGGCTCGCGGTTGGCGGCCAGCAGGGTGCGTGCGCCGGGCCATTTGAAGACGCGGATGTCACCGTTCAGCACCATCGTCGGGCCGGCCAGAATGTAGAGGTCATCGCCCGAGAAATGCAGGTCGCGAACGCCCAAGCCGTCGAGCTGCAGGAAATGTTTGCGGATCAGCGTGCCGCTGTCGTCCAGTGGCAGCAGTCGCAGTTGCTCACCGCGGGCTTCAACCGAGATTTCCAGCAGCGCCGACCAGCCGCGCAGCACCGGCCCGCGCAGGCCCAGCAGCAAGCGGCGGCCGTCGACGGCCAGGCCTTCGATGTCAAAGCCGTTGTCCTTGCCCGGGATCGCCATATAAGGACCGAAATGGGGGTCACCAGCCAGCGCACGAGTGAGCAGGTTCGATTGGGCATCCCCTTTCAGTCGCAGCGCCTTGCGGCCATCCTGGGCCTGTCGCACCAGGCAGGGTTCGCCCTGGGCATCGGGCTCGATCGGCAGACAGGCCAGCAAGCGCCGGTTGCCGTCGAGCGCGAGCTTGGCCAGCCGCTTGGCGTTGTCGGCATGGTCCCGGTCCGGCTTGACGTTCTTGCGCTTCAGGCCATGCGAGCCGACCACCCAGAGGTAGCCGTCGGCCACGGCCATGCCTTCCAGATCGGCCTCTTCCTCGGCCGTGCCGGGCAAGTCCAGCAGATCGGCGAGCGGGAAATCGCGCGCCTCGCCAAAGCGCAAGGCCTCGCGCCCGACGGGTTCGAGCCGGCGCAGCCGGTCCAGGCCACAGGCTTCGTCACCCGCCACCCAGAGCCAGTCGCCGGTGAAGGCGGCGCCCGACAGGTTGGATTGAACCAGGGAGCCAGCAGCGAACTCCAGACGGACGGCATTGGCGGTTCGAGTGTTGGGCATTGGATGGTGCTCCAGAGGGTGAGGTACCAAGAAGGTTTGGGCGCTGCAACTCTTGCTCGCTGCGCCCGCGAAAGGCTGAAGTGTGAGCTCAAAAGCCCGCCTCTTGTTCAGGTTTATCCGATGTTCGAATTCCTGAAAAACTGCTTTTTCGGAAGCAATGGGTGCCCGACATTGCAGCCGTGACCCAAGCCCATCAACCATCAAACAGGACTCCCTATGCGCCACTATCCCGTCAACAGCCCACAGGCCGCAGCCCGCATCGTCGCGCTGACGGTGGTCGCCGACGGCGACATCGCGGAGGCTGAGATCGAGTGTCTCGATCGTCTCGCCGTGCATGAGCAGCTCGGCCTGACAAGGCATGAATTGCTTGCGCTGCTGGACACTTTCTGCGAAGACTTGCTGTCGAGCGGTCAGTTGAACTGGGCCGATACCTGCCCGGTGGATGAGCGCACGCTGGCGGACCTGATGGGTGAGATCCAGGATCCCGCGCTGCGGCTGAAGGTGCTGCGCATCTGTGTCGAACTTGCCGAAGTCGATGCCCAGGTCGACGACGGCGAATCGAACGTACTTATCGCCGCCGTCGAACATTGGGGCTTGCACCACGAGATGTTCCGGTCATCGACCCGGAACTGATCGGCTCGCCCGGCCCTTGCGTGCTGCGGGTCGGTGGGGTGGCGGATCGGCATGCGGGGTGCAAATCCCCAACGGGAGTACATCATTGCCTTGTAGTCTCGGGACCAGCTGTACGCTATAGAAACACAAACGCGATGACTCTTCATGACCGGCAAGGGACATGCGTTCACTGCCGCTGAGCGGCTTTGGGCACTGACTTGCCACGCGGTCAGTGCCCTCGAAATGTCCCGGTCTGCGCCAGGCCTACAGTTCGAACAAGCGCCGTATAGCTGACGCTCGGTTCGCCGACCGTTTTGGTCAACGGCGGCTTAATGAAGATGATGCGGCCTCACGGTCCCGGCCAGTTCTTATCATTCAAATGGGTAGCGGCGGCGGCAGGGCGCCCCAAGCTGAACTTCACTGGCAGTTGCGTTGGGAGGAGAGAATAGATTGATGAACTAGTCGAAAAATGACTCGCAAACAGTCGCCACCTCCGGCGACTGCCGGCATTAGGTGACCGTCGCGCAGGGGCGCCGCCTGTCGCACACGATGGCGGGGCGCGCCTCTGATGTCCTTACCGCCCTCGGTCATCGTTATTGCAAGCACTTGCGCCGAAGTTGACGCCAGGGCACCGCCCTCATGGTGGCAGGCCCGAAAGCCGGGGCCGCACTCGCGGCTCAACAGGGGCTAAGCGCTATTCCTGGTGCGGGACGACGCGGATGGCCTGCGAACAGAGGGATACGGCCGACTGTTTTGCGCCCCGGACGGCATGCTCTCAGACCAGCCAAGATAGACCGCAACGCCTGGGATGCGTTTACACCTTGCGTCATGCGCTTTCAGCCCGAGCCCCCCTGCTATGGCGCCGCAGGTGCCCGCACGACGAGTACTGCGCCGTGGAAGTTATGGATGACCTGCTGCGCGACGGAGCCGAGCAACAGACCGTCGAAGGCCGAAAGCCCGCGCGCGCCGATCACGATGCCGCGAGCACCGAGCAACTCGCTCTGCTCGATAAGGCGTTGTGCGGGCTCCCCCATGAGTGCATGTAGCCGCCATGCAAAACCCCGCGAGTCGAGCAAGGCACGCGCATCCGCACTCGTGGCCAAACCACGGACCGCAAGTTCCGTCTCGGCGGCTTCGGTGCTCAGCCAATGATGCACGGTGGCGATGTCGAGCGTGTTGGCACCGCTCTCGGTCGCCAATTGCATGGCCTGGGTCAGCGCATGCATCGAATGTGCTGAGCCGTCGATGGCAACGCACCAGCAATTCGCAGGTGGAGCGACAGGCCGCACGCGGGTGGATTCAAAGGTCAGCGCGATGCGCCGGCCATGCTCGTCACGCCGCTCGCCGGTGGGCGCAGCATGAGCATCCGCATCGGACAGGGGTCCTGCGGTGCTTGATAGGGTTGACATGGCAAAGGTCCTTTTCATTGTGGAAATTGTCTTTACGGTCATTGTGTCGTCCCTCAATGCATCAAACAACTCGAATATGGTTCTGTGATTGTTCGGAAAAACGGATGCCTCGAACAAACGATCCTGGGGTTTCACTGCGAGCAACTGCGGCGGGCAATCAAGGAGTCCACAACGGAGCGCAAGATTGGCTTTGGGCGCCGCTTTGCCGTCCGGTTAGCACACAAGCGGGTGCTCATGTGCAAGTGATGCTCGCCATTTGTCATATCGTCGCGCCAAGCTCGCATGGCGCCGGATGAGACGCCAACATGCGCACGCCTGTATTGACTCAATCAACGACGCGAGGAGGAAGCCATGCAAGCATCCAAGCAGAAACTTCAGACCTGGGGCGCAGGGGCCGCCCTGTTTGAGGCGCAGGCCTATATCGTCGGCTTCGGCGCCATTGCCACCTAGCTCAAGCCGGAGAACGCCGAGGGCTGGGACGCGGCTCGCAAACTGGCCTTTGCGCTGAAGCGCCAAACCGCCTTTCAAACCGTCAATCTGCTCGTCTATGTGGCTTTCGGACTGGCATTGGTGCTGCTCACCACGGCGTTGCACGAGCGCTTTCGTACCGGCAACGAAGATCTGATGCGCGTCGCCACGCTGCACGGCAAAGATCCCGCGCTGGCCTTGACCGTTTGGCATGTGCTGACCATCATCCAAAGCAGCCTGGGCGGTGTGTGGGTGCTGTTGCTGGCCATCACCGGGCTGCGCCTGTCGCGCAAGTCCGCACTGGCCTGGCTGGGCGTGTTGGTTGGCAGTTGTGGCGTGCTGACGCTATTGCCGCCTTTGCGCGATCTCGGCGCCGTTTTCGGGATCACCCAGATCCTGTGGTTCGCCGCGGTCGGTATCAGCATGCTGAGCACAGGCAAAAGCGCCTGAACCCGCCAGCGCTCATGGAGGCTCATGCTGCCAGCGCTGGACCTGGCTCATGGCACAGACCGCTCCGAGGCTGACAAGAAGAGGATGGCCCGCCCCGACATTTCTTGACCCCCTTGGGGGCGGACGACTTAGGTCTTCGGTCAGGCATAGGTCCGAGTACAGCACCAGGGAGTGAGCGTTTGACACATGTTGAGGTGCGGTCGTTTAGCCGTTCGGCGTTACTCGGATTGCAAGGCCCGGGTTGCCGGTCTGAAAGCGGACGTTGTTCAATGACGGCCTACTGCCAAGGCTCAGGATGGAAGAGGCTCAGTCGGACGACTGCTCCGGGCACTTTGCAGTCGCCCACAGCCGCAGCCCGCAAGCTTCACAGTGCCAACTGGAAATACCAGCGCACCGAATGAAAGAACACCGGCGCGGCGAAGCAAAGCACCGCAATGCGGTCCAACAAACCGACCGCGCCGGTGATCGAGCTGAGGTTGCCCCAGTTGTGCACCCCCGCGTCGCGCTTCAATGCTTGCATGATCAAGCCGCCGAAGCTGCCGGCGCCCGAAGCAACGAAGGCCATCAACATCGCTTGCCCGGCCTTGAATGGGGTGATCCAGAACAGCGCTGCGCCCACCATGCCGGCGGTCAAGGCGCCGACCCACCAGGCGCGCATGGAAAAGTCACGGCTGATCTGACGCGCCAGCGGCCGCCGGCGCAGGCGTCGGCTGGCGGCCAGTTGGGCCGATTGGCCGCAAGCCACCACGGCGACCAAGAAGAACAGCAAGAAGGCGCCGCTGCCCAGGTAGCCCGGAAACTCCAGGAGCAGCAAGGCCGGCGCATGCGAGAGGCCATACACGCAGACCATGATGCCCCAGTGGATTTTGGCGTTACGTTCAAGGAATCTCGCCGGGTCGCCGGCCAAGGCGCTGACGACCGGAATCGCCAAAAAGCTGTAGACCGGGATCAGCACCGAGAATAAATCGAAGTAACGCCCACCCGTCAAGGCGTACTGCACCGGCAGGATCACAAAGAAGGCCAGAAGCAGGCTGCGGTGGTCAGCGCGCCGCGTGTGCAAGAGCGTGATGTATTCGCGCAGTGCCAAAAATGACAAGATGCCGAATAGCAGCGTCGCGCCGACAGCCCCGGCCACCCAGGCCAACCAGAAGACGCTCGAACCGAGCCAGGCGAGCCGCAATTCATGTGCGAAGCGCTGACGGCGTTGCCCGATTTGCAGGGCGGCGGCGCTGCCGTCCAACTCGCGCAGGCCGCTCAGGAAGCTGCCAATGCTGGTCAGCAGCAGCACCCCGAACAAGATCACGAACAGCAGCCCGACTTGTTGCGACGGTGTCCATGAGCTCAACGGGTTAGGTGCACTCAGCCAGGCCCAGTTCATGCGCGACCTCCGTCCGGGCGTTGCGCGAGCACGGCGGCACGGGCGCGCTCCAGAAAGGCCCGTTTGTCTTCTTGTGGCTGCAGCTGAATCGGCGCGCCGAAGGTGACGGTGCACAAAATCGGCACCGGCACCACTTCGCCTTTGGGCATCACGCGCTGCACATTGTCGATCCAGGTCGGGATCAGCTTGACCTGCGGGAACTGCTCGGCGAGGTGGAATAGACCGGCCTTGAAGGCCTGCGGCTCGCCCTTGTTGGAGCGCGTGCCCTCGGGGAAGATGACCACCGAGTCGCCTTTGTTGAGCGCTTCGATCAGCGGCTCCAAAGGGTCTTCATCCGGCGTGGCGCGGGTGCGCGACACATAGATCGCGTTGAACACGGCGCTGGTGATCCAGGCCTTCAACGGGCTGCTGGTCCAGTAGTCGCGCGCGGCGATAGGCCGGGTTTGCGCGCGCAAATCGCCCGGCAGCGCGGCCCAGATCAGCACCCAATCGAAATGACTTTGATGATTGGCGAAATAGATGCGCTGCTCGGCCATAGGCGGGCAGCCCTTCCAATGACCTTGGGCGCCGGTGATCAGGCGTGCGATGCCGGCAAGGGCCAGACCCGTGAATTGAGCTAACGACATGAGGCCATGGTAGCGAAGTTTGGTCGGGGCCTGATTGACATCGCAATACCCAAGCTCTCCCGCCCAGCCTCGCGTCCGGCGTCGAATTTCAAGTATGGGCTTGATGCCCGAGCCGAATCAGCAGCTTGGGGTGGCGCGCCGCCAGCGCTTTCAAGGCCTGCAAGCTCCGCAAGTTGAGTGCCTGGTCGGCGGTGTAGTCGCCCGGTTCGACGCCGTGCTGCCAGCCCCAATCGGTGTGTGAGGTGTCGCCGACCAAGAGCACCGGGCCTGCGGCGGTGCGGGCGAGATAGGCGGTGCTGCCGGGGGTGTGGCCGGGCACATGGATGGCAAACAGCGAGCCATCGCCGAACACATCCAAGACGCTGGCCAATGAGCTCGCGGCGCTACCGACGGGACCAGCGGGGCCGGCGGGCGCCGTGAAGCCCCATTCGCGCAAGCTCAGCGTGGCCGGCATCAGCCCGTCGCTGGCGCCGCGTACAAACATGTTTTGGAACGAGGGGGTGCTGGATTCACCCTTGCCCACATAGACCGGCACGCTGCTGGCAATGTCGGGCATGCCGGCGATATGGTCGATATGCATATGGGTCAGAAACACGCCCCGCAGCGGCCCCGGCAGTTGCCGCAGGATCTCCTCGGTCGACTGCTTGATCTTGATCTTGTCCAGCGGCATGAACTGCCGGATCAGCCAGTTAACGCCATATTTTGACGGCTCGTCGAGCAAGCGGCGCGAGACCCCGGTGTCGATCAAGAATGCGCCCTGGCTCGGGTGTAGCAGCACATGCGTGTAAATCTGGATCGGCTCGTCATGATCCTGCAACTGCGCGGAGCGTGCGGCCGCTGACTTCAGATTGAGCAGGCCGCTCAAGGGGACCTGCCAGTCTGCGCTATTGATGCTTTGCAGGCTCAAGGGGCCGGGCTGGTCCATCAGCGCTTCCATTTTTGCCAGGCTGGAGCTTTGGCCGAGTGGGCTCGCCGGTGCGGGCCGATGCGAACTCAGGCTGCAGGCTTGGCAGAGTATTGCGAGGCACAGAACCAAAGGGCGCAATGCGCCGATGGCTCGGTTGCGATTCGACGAGGGGAGCGCATACATGAGGATTCAGTCTTTCGTTTCGGGGCGGATGCCTTATCGTAGTCATTCATATACTGGCGGTAAATCCGCTGAAAACCGATGTGTCTATCCATTTTCGGATGACTAGAGCCGGCGGACGGAAGGGCGAGATGCAGCTGAGTTGGGAAGATTTACGCTTGTTTTTGGCCGTCTACGAGGCCGGCAGCCTGAGTGCGGCGGCACGCGCGCTTGGGTTGGGGCAGGCGACCCTGAGTCGACGCATGTCCGAGATGGAGTCCGCTGTGGGCGAGCCACTGTTCGTGCGGGGGGCGCAGGGTGTGCGCTTGACCGCGGTGGCTCAGCGTCTGCTGCCCTCGACCCAGCGTATGGCCGAATGGGCAAGCGAGGCGAGCCTGAGCCTTTGCGCGCCGGCCGATCGTCCGGCCGGGCGGGTGCGGATTGCCGCTCCGCCCGGTTTGGCGCAGAGTTTTCTGGCGCCTTTTGCCGCCCGGCTTCAGCAGCAATATCCCGAGCTGCGGCTGGAGGTGCTGGCCGGCGAGGCTGTCTTGAACTTGTCGCGTGGCGAGGCCGATCTGTCCATGCGGGTGATGCCGCCGAGCGACCCCGAGCTGATCTGCCTGGATCAGATCTCGGGGCCGATTCGCGTCTTTGCGGCGCCCAGTTACGCCAGCAGCTTGCGGCGCCCCTATGGTCTGGCCGATTTGCGCTGGATCAGCTGGGCCGCGCCGTTCGAGGGTTTGCGCATGCATCAGGCCTTGGTCGAGGCGATTCCAGGCTTCACGCCGAGCTTCAGCGCCGATGACTACAACGTCCAGTACGCAGCCTGCGTGGCCGGTGTTGGCGCGCTGCTGGTGGCGGACATACGCCACCGTTACTCGCAATTCGAGCGGCTGCTTGATCTGGGCCTGGACCTCGGGCCAACGGCCGTCGGCACCATGTATCTGGTCTGCCATCGACGCCAGCGCCAGTTGCCCAAGGTGCAGGCGGTGATAGACGCCTTGCGAGAGGAGCTGGAGTGGGCGCGGCAGGCCAGCGCAAATTGAGGGCGCAATCGAAGTAGACTTAAACCATGACTCGCCTCAAAACCGCCGCAGGGCTGCGTTGGCGATTCATCAAAAACATGGCCTCTATGCTCAAGATCTTTGCCTGTGTTTTGCTGAGCGGTCTGGCTTTCGGTGTCGCCGAGGCTGCTGCACCTGAGACCCCAGCCGCCGAGATTCGGCTCGGCAGCTCGGCCGCGCTGAGTGGCCCGGCCGCATTGCTGGGTGGCCGCTTTCACGCCGGCGCCCGAGCCGCTTTCGCCCAAGCCAACCAACATGGCGGCGTCCATGGCAGCAAGCTCACCGTCGATTTGCTTGACGATGCTTATGAGCAAACCAGGGCCGAGGCAAATACCAGTCGTCTGGTCGATGATGAACGCGTGTTGGCATTGTTCGGCTATGTGGGAACCCCCACCAGTTGGGCCGCGCTGCCCTATGTAAAACGCAGCCGCATTGCCTTTGTCGGCGCCTATACCGGGGCCGAAATCCTGCGCGACCCCGCCAATCATCATGTGTTCAACGTCAGGGCCAGCTATGTAGATGAGTCGAATAAATTGGCGCAGGCCATGCAGGCGGCCGGGGTCAAGACGCTCAATGTGCTGTACCAGGCCGACATCTTCGGGCGCAGCGGTTTGGAGGCGATCAAGGCCGCCGCCGCGCCCTTGGGGCTGCAGATCAAGGCCGTCGTGACGGTGAAGCGCAATACCGCCCAGGTCGCCAATGAAGTTCGTGCCTTGGTCAAGGATGGCAAGGCCGATGCCGTCTTCATGGTCAGCACTTATGGCACCTGTGCGGCCTTCATCAAGGCGGCGCGCTTGGCCGGCTACAACGGGCATTTCTACACCCTGTCATTTGCCGGCCGGGAGCCGCTGTGGGAGGCCCTGGGCAAGAGCTTGCGAGGCGTGACGATTGCGCAGATCGTGCCCGACCCGCAGGACTCGGCCGTCCCGGTCGTGGGCGCTTACCAGCAGGCGATGCGGGAAACCGGCGAGAAGAGTTTTGATTCCATCAGCCTTGAGGGCTATATCGCTGCGAGGGTGATGGTGGAAGGCTTGCTGCGCAGCAAGCCGCCGTTGACACGCGAGGGAATCAGGGCCGGTCTGGCATCGCTGGGCAAGCTCGATCTGGGCGGCTTCCCGCTTGAATACGGGCCCAATACGCGCGGCGGTTCGAGCTATGTGGAGCTCAAGGAAAAACCCTGATCGTTTGTGCCCCGCTGCAGGTGCATCCAGCGCACCCGGTGGGAGCGCCAGATGCTACTTTGGCCGGTTTGATTGCGCCGCTTAAACGTGACTGCCAGACTGCTCGGCAAGTAGCGAGTTTTCGCTGCTGCACTCCCACCGAGGCCAGTCCCATGACGCGCTCAACGCCATCGATTCGATTCGTCAACGACCTTCATTCCAAGCTCAACTGCACGCCCGTTGGCTGCATCTCCATGGTGCGCAGCGTGGCCGACATTCGCAGCGATCTGGCCGAGGCCAAACGTCGCGGCATGGCGGTGGCGGTGGCGGGCGGGCGGCATGCGATGGGCGGCCAGCAGTTTGTGTCCGGCGGCATGCTGCTGGATACGCGGGAGTTTTCTCGCCTGCTTGGCTTTGATGCGCAGCGCGGCCTGGTGACCGTTGAGGCCGGCATGCAGTGGCCGGAGTTGATCGCTCATTTGCAGCGCTTGCAGCCGAGAGCCGCGGGCGATGTTAGCCCCGCTTGGTCAATCGCTCAGAAGCAAACCGGCGCCGATCGCTTCAGCATAGGCGGCAGCCTGGCGGCCAATGTGCACGGGCGCGGCCTGACGATGAAGCCCATCATTGCCGACGTCGAGAGCTTTGATTTGATCACGGCTGACGGTGAACAACATCATTGCAGCCGGGCCGAAAATCCTGATTTGTTTGGTCTGGCAATTGGCGGTTATGGCCTGTTCGGCATCATCAGCGCGGTGACGCTGCGCCTAGTGCCGAAGCGCAAGTTGCTGCGGGCAGTTGAACTCGCCTCGGTCGAAGGTCTGTGCGCCAAATTCGATGCCTGCATCGCGGCGGGAGCGCAGTACGGCGACTTTCAATTTGCGATCGACCCCGCCAGCGACGACTTCTTGTCGCTGGGCGTGCTGTCCTGCTATTTGCCTATGCCGGACGACACGCCGATACCGGCCGATCAGCTCGCTTTGGCGCCGGCCGACTGGATGGCCTTGCTTGAGTTGGCGCACACCAATAAGAGCGAGGCGTTTCGGCGTTATGCCGATTTCTATCTGGCCAGTGCCGGGCAGATTTACGACTCCGACACCCAGCAACTTTCTTTCTACCGCGAGGACTATCACCTGGTGCTGGATGAAAAGCTGGGCCATGTGGGTTCGGAAGTCATCAGCGAGCTTTACGTGCCACGCCATTGCTTGAGCGAATTCATGCGCGCAGCAGCAGCCGACCTGCGTGCTCACGATGTGGATGTGATCTACGGCACCGTGCGTTTGATTCGGCGCGACGATGAGTCGTTTCTCCCCTGGGCGCAACAAGATTCGGCCTGCGTTATCTTCAATCTTCATGTCCAGCACAGCGCCGGAGGTTTGGCGGCGGCGGGGGAGGCTTTTCGGCGCCTGATCGACTTGGCGGCCTTGTTGGGCGGCTCGTATTACCTAACCTATCATCGGCATGCCACGGCGCGCCAGTTGCGCAAATGCCATCCGAACTTCGAGGCCTTCCTGGCGCTCAAACTCGAGCATGATCCCGAGCAGCGCTTTCAAAGCGACTGGTATCGGCATTGCAAGGCCTTGCTGGCCGGCGATGGAGCGAGCCAAACTGGAGCGAGTCAAACTGGAGCGAGCCAAACAGCGGCCGCAATGGGACTGGGTGCGTGAGGGCGCAGCGGGCCAGTTCGACCGCGCTGGTGATTGCGGCAGCCCAAGTGCTGGCCCGCAACGACCGCCGCTCGGCGGCCTTGGTCAGCGAGCAGGCTGAGCGTTATTGCCGGGCTTGTCTGCGGGCGGCGTCGTCGCCTTGGCGGCGCTTGGAGAGCCAGGTTGGGCGCGCCAGCGTGCGCTGGTTGCTGAAGCTTGTGGAGCGGCTGACGCTGCCTGGCATTGTCGATCACTACCTTTATCGCAAGCGTTTGTTGCGTCGCTGGGCCGATGCGGCCGTTGGCTGCGGCTGCCAACAGTTGGTGGTGCTGGGCGCCGGCTTTGACACGCTGGCCTTGGAATTGGCTCATTTGCATCCTGCGCTGCGCTGCATAGAAATCGACCACCCGGCCACACAGGCCGTCAAGTTGCGGGCCTTGCGTCGGCTCGGCGAGTCGACCGCGCTGGCCTGTGCGGGCAGCGATTTGGCCCATCAGCAGTTGGCGGCGGCGCTGGCCGCGGCCGGCTTCGAGGCTCGGCGTTCAACGCTATTTGTCGCCGAGGGGTTGAGCATGTATCTGCCTTTGGAGCGGGTGCTGGCGCTGCTGGATTTGTTGCGCGCCAGCTGCCCGCAGGCCAGCATTGCGTTCAGCTTCATGGAGCCGGATGCCAAGGGGCGGGCCCGTTTCGCCGGTGCGCGGCCGTGGCTGCAGGCCTGGTTGGGGCTGGTCGGTGAACCCTTCCGCTGGAGCGCAAGTCGCCTCGAAGTGGCGGCCTGCCTGGCGCAAAGAGCAGTGACGGTGCAGCAGGTGGTGGCCAACTCCGACCTGCTGCGCGAGCATGCACCGTTGATGCGCAGCGATTCGTGCGAAGGCGAGGTCTATGTGCTCGGCCGCTGGGGTGACTGGCCGGGCCCGATAACCACCCCGGAACAGCCCTCAACAGGCGCGCCGCAGCGTCAGATTGATACGCCGTCGGCCCAATAGGGGGTGGTCACCGTCGGCCAGTGGCAGCACGCCATGAAACCGCAGTCTTGACGGGCCGCCCCAGACCAGCACATCACCATGGCGCAGCGTCAGGCGGGCCGGTTTGTCCGCGCGCGTCAGCCCGCCGAACAGGAATACGGCCGGCAGACCGAGTGAAATCGATACGATCGGTTGACTCAAATCCTGCTCGTCAAGGTCTTGATGCAGGCTCAGGCGATTGCCCGGCAGATAGCGATTGATCAAGCAGGCATCGGGCCGGAAGTCGGCAAAGCCGGCTCGCTGTGCGGCCTCGGCGGCCAAGTCCTTGATCAATGCGGGCATCGCCGGCCAGTGGCGATCGGAGTTAGGGTCGAGCGCTTGATAGCGGTAACCTCGGGCATCCGAGACCCAGCCCAAGTCGCCGCAGTTGCTCATCGCTACCTGCATCAATTGGCCGCCGGGTGTGTGCAATTGGCGCAGCGGCGCCTCGGCGGTCACAGCGGTGATGGTGTCCAGCAGCGCGGCTGCTTTGCTCAAGGCGAAACCCGGCAGCAGCAGCGCGCCCGGCGCAAAAGCTTGCTCGTCTTCGCTGGGGAAGAGTTCGGCGTTCATCAGGGTGAATGGGCAGAGTTGGAGGGATTACGCCATGAGTATGGCGCGGCCCGCGAATTCGAACCGGCGGCCAAGTAGACTGCGCCTAGTTGAGGCTTTAGCTCGGTTCGCATTGTTCATCCAGTCATCCCCTCGTTCGGCGCCGGCATGGCCGCCTCAGATCGCTGCCAAAGGCCAGCCGGGCCAGCTGCGTCAATGCTTTGCACTGGCCCTGCTGCTGCATATCTGGCTGGTGCTGATGTTTGGCAACGCGACCGGCACGGCGCGGCCCGGCGCAGGTGTGTGGGGCCGGCTCAATGTGACCTTGGCGGGCGAACAATCAGCATCGGGCAGCCTTGCCCCTCAGCCGCTGTCAGCGCTGCCGAATGGGCCGGTCGGGCCGGCCAAGCAGCAGCGTTTTGGCGGCACGGTCAGGCCGCTCGAGGATCAGTCGAAAAAGACCATGAGGCCGATGACGCCTGGTGCCGCCGAGCTTGGCGCCTGGAGCGAGCGGCGCAGTGATCAGCGCGCTGCGCCGCCGGTTAACGCGGAGCCGCCGCCGGCCGAACAAAGCCAAGCCAGCCCGGCACTGATGATGGCCGCCCCTGCTGCTCAGACGCAAGTCAAGCGAACGCTGCAGACGCCCGTGGCCGGCCTGCTTGCCAGCCCCAGTCAGGCGCCGACGCCGTTGGATCAAACGCCGCTGCCCCAGTCGCGCGTCATGGTGATGGAGGCGGCACCCGCTGCCACCCTGAGTCGCAGCAAGCCAGCGCCAATGGGCCGCGTCGGCGATGAGCTGCGCGGCTTGAGTCAGCAGCCGATCACGCCCGGCCCGCTGCCGAGCTTGCCACAGTTCAAGCCGGTCGCTCCACCAGCACCCAAGCCGTCAGCGCCCTTGCCGGTGCCCGTCGAGACCATGGCGATGGCTGCGCCGGCGCCGACAGAAGAGGCCGTACCCGTGGCCGTACCCGCCGAGCCGCCGAAACAGCTGGCCGCGCCACTCGAACTGAACCGGCAGGCACTCCGCGAGGTGACGGCCTTGGCGCCGGCGTCGGCCATACAGCCACAGGCTGCGGCGGCGCCTTTGGCCGCATTGGCCGCCTCGGCGGTGGCCGCACCGAGCCCGCCCGCGCCCGCGCCCGCGCCCGTGCCAGCACAGGCGAGCAGAACAATGCCGCCCGACGCCAACGCGGCCCTGGCAACGCCGGGATCGATGCAGGCCGCCAAGCCCGGTATGGTGCCGGCGCTGCCGCAGCCGGGGGCGCCCGAGGCCGGCCCGCGTTTGGGTGTCGATGTGGCCACACCGGCGTCGACGCCGGCGAATCAGCCACGGCTGAATTTGAATCTGCCGCGTCCGCGTGGTGGCGAGCTGTCGAGTCGGGGTTCGAGCGGGGTTTTGCAATTGCTGCCGGCGCCGCCCGAGCGCAAGTCCAAGTTGACCGAAGACCTGGAGAAGGCCGCCAAGGACGACTGCCGCAAGGCTTATGGCGAGAAACTTGGCCTCTTGGCGGTGGTGCCCTTGGCGCTGGATGCGGCCCAAGCCAATAAGGGCTGCCGTTGGTAGCGCAGACCGGTCAAACCCTAACCCCCTAAGCCAGGGATTCAGGGCCACCGGCTTGCATTTGCAGTCGGCGGGGCGGGCACAATAGAGTGATGACGGCGCCCGACGGTTTTGACCCCAATTCGATTCTTCAGGAATTTACTGAAAAGCTGCGCGAGCGCGACAAGCCGGTAGACCTCTCCATCTCGCAGGCGACGCTGAACGCCAATAGCGCGGCGAAGTCGGGGTCCGGCGCCCCGCATGCGGCCTTTGCCGGCCAGGCTTCGGCCTACGCCTCGGCCAAGCGCTCGGGCCCGCATGGCGGGGCGGGGCGCTGGGATATGCGGGACGTTACCGACGTTGAAGATTTACGTGAACGGCGGCCGGCCTTGAGCGGGCCCAGCCTGCCGGCGGCGGCCGTTGAAATCGAGCTTGTGGACGAGTTGCCAGTCGAGATTGAAGCCGATCCCGAGCAGGACGAATTGGGCGAATTGGCCGAATTGGCCGAGCTGGAACGCATGGCCGCCGCCGCCGCGCAGGCAGCAAAAATGGCCGCCGAGCGCCTCGCCGAGGGGCGCAAAAAACGCGCCGCTGCGGAGCAACAGGCGGCCGAGGCCAGAGCTGCCGAAGAGCGGGCCGCTGAAGAACGAGCTGCCCAACTGCGGGCCGAGCAGCAGGCTCAAGCCGAGCGGGCTGCGGCAGCGGAACAGGCGGAGATTGTTCGTCTAGCCGCCGAGCGCGAGGCGGCCGAGAAGCTGGCCCAGGAGCGCTTGCTTGCCGAGCGTTTGCTTGCCGAGAGTTCGGCCCAGTTGGCCGAGGCCGAGGCCGAGCAAGCCAGATTGGCGGTCGAGAAAGAACGTGCCGCCCAGGCTGCCGTCGTCGCCGGCAAGCAGGCGGCCCTTGAGGCCGCAGCCCGGGCAAAGCAAGAAGCTGCGGAGCGCAAGGCGGCAGAAAAGGCCGCCAAAGAGCAGGCAGCGGCCGAAGCCAAGGCGATCAAGAAACAAGCCGAGTTGGCGGCCAAGGCGGAGCGCGCAGCTCGGCTCGCCGCCGACAAGGCCGAAGCCCAGCAGCGCCGGGCCGAAGCCGCCGCCGAAAAGGCACTGCAACTGGCGCAGCAAGCCGCCACCCGCGATGCTGCAGCGGCCAAAAAAGCCGATGCGGCCAAGCTTGCTCAGGAGCGCAAGGCGGCCGAACGAGCCGCCGCCGAACAAGCCGCTGCGAGGGCGGAACAATTGGCCATTGAGCGGCAGGCACAACTTGAGCGAGAGGCCGCACTGGACCGGGCTAGCGCAGCACAGCAAGCGCAACAACAAGCAGAACAACAAGCAGAACAACAAGCAGAGCGCGAGCGCGCCGAGGCTGCGGCACAAGCAAAAGCGGCCGCAGCAGAAGCAGCAGCGGATGCCGCAGCAGCAGCGGAGCGTGCGGCCGCCTTGGCACAGGCACAGGCACAGGCCGAAGAAGAAGCGTTGCGCGAGCGAGCCAGCGCCTTGGCGCAGGCCAAACTGGCGCAGGCCGCTGCGGAAGAAGCATTGCGGCTAGAGCGGCTGGCGGAGCAAGCCGCAAAGTTGGCGGCAAAGCAAGCCGCAGAACTAGCCGCGAAGCAAGCCGCAGAACAAGCGGCCAGTGAAGCAAATGCCTTGGCGGAGGCCCAAGCCCAAGCGCGGGCCGAGGCTAAAGCAAAGGCCGAGGCGCAAGCCAGGCTGGACGCAGCGCCCTATTTGCGCGTCGAGTTGCCGCGCGCGGCTGCTCGGGCCGACCTGGACTTGGCCAGCATCAGTCTGCCCAAGGTGGCGCCCGCAGCGGCTAGCCAGAGCAGCGGTCTATTGGACCTGGGGGGCTTGCTGGCTCAGGTCGCCGGTACGGCGCGCCAGGCGGCCAAGACCGATGCCGAGTGGCAGCCGGGTGCGGCACTGCGCGAGGCGCTCGATGTGCAGCGCCGCCCGCGTGAGCAGGACGATCTGGACCTCGGCTCTTTCGGCAGCAAGCCCGGCAAGCCTTGATTTTCTCGCCTGGCTTGGCCCCACAATGCCAGGGCTTCAGCATCGCATCAAAGCACACTTGGCCGCGCGACAGCCGCCAATCAGGGATAAATAACTAGATGACAACAACGATCACGCCGGGGCTGCTGGTCCTGCATGGCAACCGCGCCGAGCTGCTCGGCGAGGCGGTGTTCGAGTGGCTGCGCCGCCAGCCCTTGGGGCCGCTGGAGGAAGAGATATTCCTGGTGCAAAGCAATGGCGTGGCCGAGTGGTTGAAGATGACGCTGGCCGAACAGAACGGTATTTGCGCCGCCACCCGGGTCGAGTTGCCGGGGCGATTTCTCTGGCGTTCCTACCGGCAGATGCTGGGTCGCGAGGCCGTGCCGGCGCAGTCGCGGCTGGATAAGTTACCGCTGACTTGGGGGCTTGTGCGCCTGCTGCCCGAACTGCTTGACCGCCCCGGCTTCGAGCCTTTGGCGGGCTTCTTGCGGCTCGGCGGCATGGAGCGGCGGCTGCAACTGGCGTCGGCCTTGGCCGACTTGTTCGACCAATACCAGGTCTACCGCAGCGACTGGCTGGAGGCCTGGGCAGCCGAGCGGGACATATTGCCTCGGTTGGCCTTCTCCGATGCAACCGAGGCAATGGCATTGCCACCCGACCAGCGCTGGCAAGCCGCCTTGTGGCGCGAGCTGCAAGCGCCCTTGAGCCCGAGCGAACGCTGCGGCTCGCGGCCGCAATTGCATCAGCGCTTTGTGGCAGCGGTGCAGGCCGGCCAAGCGCCGGTCAGCCCGCTGGCAAGGCGTGTCGTCCTGTTCGGCATGACCCATGTGCCCATGCAGACACTGCAAGCGCTGGCCGCCTTGTCCGAGCATTGCCAGGTCGTGTTGGCGATTCCGAATCCTTGCCGCTATCACTGGGCCGACATCATTGATGGCCGCGAGTTGCTGCGTGCCGAGCGGCGCCGTCAGCCCTTGCGGCAAGGGCTGGATCTGGCGGCCTTGTCGCTCGAACAGATGCATGCCCATGCCCATCCCTTGCTCGCCAGTTGGGGCCGCCAGGGCCGCGACTTTGTGCGCCAGCTGGATGCCTTTGATGATGTGGTGCAGGCGCAAGAACGTTTCAATGTCAGCAAGGTCGACCTGTTCGATGAGGCCCCCGGCGACACGCTGTTGACACAGGTGCAAGCGCATATCCGCGACTTGCTGCCCTTGGCCGAGCACCCGCGCCCGGCCTTGGCGGGCGATGATCGGTCGATCGTCTTTCACATCGCCCACAGCGCGCAGCGTGAGGTCGAGATCCTGCATGACCAGTTGCTGGATCTGCTCGCCCAGGCCGCTCCCGACGCCGGGCAAGCCCTGACCCCAAGAGATATCGTCGTGATGGTGCCGGACATCGAAACCTTCGCGCCGGCCATTCGTTCCGTCTTCGGTCAATACGCGCGCAGCGCCGACAAACGTTTCATCCCCTATGACATTGCCGACCTGAAGGAGCGCGCCAACAACCCCTTGGCCGTGGCGCTGGAGTGGCTGCTGCGGCTGCCGCAGCAGCGCTGCCGCTTGAGCGAGGTGCAGGCCTTGTTGGAGGTGCCCGCGATTGCCGCTCGCTTCGGTTTGACGGCCGAAGACCTGCCGCGCCTGCATCAATGGATGGAGGGCGCCGGCATTCGCTGGGGGCTGAATGCCGAGCAGCGCGCCGAGATGGGTTTGGCCGCTTGCGGCGAGCAGAACAGCCTGGCCTTTGGACTGCGCCGCATGCTGCTCGGTTATGGCGCCGGTGAGGGGCCGGAGTTTCAGGGCATTCAGCCCTACCCGGAAGTCGGCGGTCTGGATGCTGCGCTGGCCGGCTCGCTGGCGGATTTGTTGGCGGCGCTGGAGGCCTGGTGGCGCTTGGTGGCCGCGCCGGCGGCGCCTGCCGAATGGGCCGAGCGCGGGCGCCAATTGATGGCCGATTTTTTTGCGGCCTGCGATGAGACCGAAGGCCTGACCCTGGCGGCCTTGCAGTCGGCCATCAGCGCCTGGCTGGACGTCTGCGCCTTGGCCGGGTTTGAGGAAGAGATTGAGCTGGCGGTCGCACGCGAGGCCTGGCTGGAGGGCTTGGATGCGCCGACGCTGAACCGCCGCTTCAAGGCCGGCGGCGTGACCTTCTGCAGCCTGATGCCAATGCGGGCCGTGCCCTTTGAAGTGGTTTGCCTCATGGGCATGAACGACGGTGACTACCCGCGCCGCGCCAGCCGCAATGACTTTGATCTGATGGGCCTGCCCGGACTGGCGCGCCCCGGCGACCGCTCGCGCCGCGATGACGACAGGCAGCTGATTCTGGAGGCCTTGCTGTCGGCGCGGCGCAAGCTCTACATCAGCTGGAGCGGCCGCAGCGTGCGTGACAACAGCGAGCAGCCGCCGTCGGTGCTGATCTCGCAGCTGCGCGACTATTTGCGCTCCGGTTGGGGCGAGGCGGTGCTGCATCCGCTGAGCACCGAGCACCCCTTGCAGCCCTTCAGCCGGCGCTATTTTGAGGGCGCACAAGCCGCACTGTTTACCCACGCTCGCGAGTGGCGCGATGCCCATGCGGATCAGCAGTTAGCGACACCGGATGATGCAGGCGCAGGCATCTCCGCTGCCAACCGGCTTGAAGCAGGCGAGGCGCCGCAGGTGTTGACGGTTGCTGAACTGACGGCCTTTTTGAAAAATCCGGTCAAGGCTTTCTTCAAACAACGGCTGCTGGTGCAGTTCAGTCAGCAGGCCTTGGCGGCCGAGGACGATGAGGTCTTTGCCGTCGCGGGCTTGCTGGAATATTCAATGCTGCGGGAGCTGATGGACGAGTTGCTGGTGGGGCTGGACGGCGAACAAGATCTGGCCATGCGAGTCGCGGCCTATGCCGCCCGCCTGCGCCGGGCCGGCCGCTTGCCTATGGCCGAGCAGGGTCGGCGGGTGGAGAGCAGATTGATCGCAACCCTAACGCCAATGTTGCAGGCCTACCTGGAGCTGCGTGCGCTTTATCCGCTGGCCGCGCCCAAAGAGTTGCTGCGCTTCCCGTTTGAAAGCGAGGCTGAGGGCGAGGGCCCGACATTTGAAGACTGGCTGGCCGATCTGCAATGCCAGCAATTGGGCGGGCAGCGGGTCTGGTTGGAGCTTGTGCCGAGCCGGCTGTGCCTGAATGAGAAGAGCTTGACGGCGCGCCCCGATCGCTTGCTTGAGGCCTGGCTGCGCCTGCTGGCGGCGAGTGCTTGCGGTGTGCCGCTGCGTGGCGTGCTGCTGGGACAAGACGCCACGGTGACGCTGGAGCCCTTGCCGCGCGAGTGCGCGCAAGCGTTGTTGGGCGAGCTCTTGATGGCCTGGCAAGAAGGCATGGTTGCGCCGCTGCCGCTGGCGCTGAAGACCGGCTTGGCGCAGGTCAGTGGCAAGAACGAGATGAGTCTGGTTTTTGAAGGCGGCCCTTACCGCAGCGCCGCCGAGGGTGACGAACCCTGCCTGGCACGCCTGTTCCCCGACTTTGCCGCGCTCAGTGCCGATGGTCGCTTTGAGGCCTTGGCGCAGCGGCTTTATGGGCCGCTATATGAATGGGCGCAGGGCAGCGCCAAGCTGACATTGCATCCGGCGATGGCGGCGCCGGCGGCGCTCACGGAGATGTCAGCATGAGCCGAAACAAGCTTCTGGATGCAGCCAGCTTCCCTCTCTGGGGCAGCCGTTTGATTGAGGCCAGCGCCGGCACCGGCAAGACCTGGACGATTGCTGCGCTTTACCTGCGCCTGGTGTTGGGCCATGGCAACCAGCAGGGTGCCGAGCAGGGCTTCGGGCGGCCGCTGCTGCCGGCCGAAATTTTGGTGATGACCTTCACCCGCGCCGCCACGCGGGAGTTGTCGGACCGCATTCGGGCGCGTTTGCTGGAGGCCGCCAAATGCTTTCGCGGCGAGGCGCAAGTCGCCGACGGCGATGCTTTGCTGGCGGCTTTGCTGACCGACTATCCGGACGGTGCCCAACGCAGCGCGGCCGCCTGGCGCCTGAGCCTGGCGGCCGAAAGCATGGACGACGCGGCCGTTCACACCATCGATGCCTGGTGCCAACGCATGCTGCGTGAGCATGCGTTTGACAGCGGCTGCCTGTTTGATGAAGAGTTGATTGGCGACGAGCAGGCGCTGCTGCAGGAGGCAACGCAGGATTACTGGCGCGCCCAGCTCTATCCTCTGGGCGCGGCGGGTTTGGATCAGGCGCTGGCAGTATTTCGCGATGTCGAGGCCTTGGGGCAGGATGCGCGTCAACTGCTCGGCCAGGGCTTGCCTGCCGAGGCCCAGCAACTCGCGCAGCTGCCGCTGGCCGAGCTGATCGAGCGGGTCGCCGCCGAGCGTGCGGCCGCCTTGCTCGCTTTGAAGCAAGGCTGGGGCGAGCGTGCGGCCGCCATGCAGGCCTGGCTGGACGCCCAGATGGCGGCAGACAAAGCCTGCCCCTTCAATAAGAGCAAGCTCCGTGCTAACTACTACGAGCCCTGGTTGAAGGCCTTGGCCGAGTGGAGCCTAGACGCAGATCTGGCCGAGATCGAAATGTCGGACAAGGCGCAGTTCCGCTTGACGCCGGCCGGCCTGCAGGACGCGTTGAAGGCCGACGCCGCGCCGCCCGCCTTGCCCGAGCAGTTCGCCGCTTTCGAGACCTTGTTGGCCGGCTTGGCCGGCGTGCCCGCCCTGGCGCCGCCGCTGCGTTTGCATGCGGCCAGCCGCATCGAACAGCGCTTGACTGCCTTGAAGGCCCAGTCGGGCTTGTTCGGCTTTGCCGATATGTTGACCCGCCTTGACCGTGCGCTGGACACTAGCCTGGGCGCCAGCGCCGAGCGACTGCGCGCGCGCATGCTGGCGCAATACCCGGTCGCGCTGATCGATGAGTTTCAGGACACTTCGCCCCTCCAGGCCCGCATCTTTGACCGGCTCTACCGGATCGAGGACAACTCGCCGGCCAGCACCTTGCTGTTGATCGGTGACCCCAAGCAGTCGATCTACGGTTTTCGTGGCGCCGACATTTACAGTTACCTCGACGTGCGCGCCAAGACCGCCGGCCGCCACTATGTGCTGGGCACCAACCACCGCTCGACGGCGGACCTGGTGGCGGCCGTGAACCAGGTATTCGAGTTTGCCGAAAGCCGGGCGGGCGAAGGTGCGTTCAGGTTTCGCCCGCTTGACCCGCAGGCCGAGAATCCGCTGCCTTTTGCGCCGGTGGCGGCGCGTGGCCGGGCGGAGGGTTTCGTCAACGCAGATGGCGTGCTGCCGGCGATCGGTCTGGTCGTCGATGACAGCCTGCTCGACGCCGGCAGCAGCCAGCGTTTGTTTGCGGCGCGTTGTGCCGAGCAGATGGTGAGTTATCTGAATGACCCCAAGGCCGGCTTTCTGAACGCCGCCAGCGGCGAATTCAGGCGTCTGGCGCCGGCCGATATGGCGGTGCTGGTGCGCACCGGCCGGGAGGCTGCCGCCGTGCGGCGTGAGCTGCGCCGGCGCGGTGTGGCGTCGGTCTATTTGTCGGACAAGGATTCGGTCTTCGCCAGCGCCGAGGCGAGCGATCTCCTGCGCTGGCTGCAGGCGGTCGCCGCACCGCTGGATATGCGCCTGGTGCGGGCGGCCCTGGCCACCCGCATGCTCGGGCTGAGCCTGGCCGAGCTGGGTGTTTTGGCCGCCGACGACGAGGCCTTCGATGCGCGCAGCGACGAGCTGAAAGCGCTGCAAGGCATTTGGCAAAGCCAGGGTGTCTTGGCGATGCTGCGTCAGACGCTCCATCGCCTGGGCTTGCCGGCTCGCTGGCTGAGGCAAGCCGACGCGGGCGAGGGCGAGCGTCGGCTGACCAACTACCTGCATCTGGCCGAGTTGCTGCAGGCGGCCAGTGCGCATCAAAGTGGCGAGGCCGGTTTGATGCGCTGGTTGGCCGCGCAGATCGAGCAGAGCAATGCGGCGGGAGCCGGTGCCGCCGAAGATGCCGTGCTGCGGCTGGAGAGTGATGCCGATCTGGTCAAGGTGGTGACGGTGCATAAATCAAAGGGGCTGGAATACCCGCTGGTGTTCTTGCCCTTTGCTACCGGCTTTCGCGGCGTCGACAAGGCGCGCACCCGCCATGTCAAGCAGCTTGACGATGACGGCCTGCCACATCTGTATCTGCAGCCCTCGGACGAGCAGATCGCGCAGGCCGACAAGGAGCGCCAGCGCGAGGACTTGCGGCTCTTGTACGTGGCGCTGACGCGGGCCCGCCATGCGTTGTGGGTGGGGCTGGCTGCGCTCAAGGTTGGTCAGGGCAAAGATTGCGTTAGCCACCGCAGCGCATTCGGCTATGTGCTGGGCGGGGCGGAACCGTTCGAGGCGGATCGCCTGCCCTTGCTGGCGCAAGAACTGGCAGGCGCTAACCCGCAAATTGCGCTGTTGAAGGCGGCGCGAGCGCCGGCCCTGGGGCCCACCCAGGCCCTGCCGCGCGGCGCGCCACCGCCCTTGCTGGATGCCCCGGCTTATCAGGCCGAATTCGAACGGCGCTGGGGCATCGGCAGCTTCTCGGCCTTGGTGCGGGCCTTGCCAAGCCAGACTTTGTTGTCGCATGCCGCCGCGCGTCTGGATGAGCCAAGCGACGCGGCCTTGGTGCTTGAGCAGGCCGGGGCTGAGCCTTGGCACAGCTTCCCGCGCGGCGCGATGCCGGGCAACTTCTTGCATGATCAGTTGGAATGGCTGTCCGAAGAAGGCTTTCACAGGCTGGCCGAATCGGCGGACTTGCAGGCCCAACTGCTGCGCCGCTGTGAGCGCCAGAGTTGGGGGCATCACGCCGAGGCGGTGCTGGCCTGGATGCTGCAGGCGCTTGCCACAACGCTGCCGCCGGTCGGGGTGGGCTTGAATGAGATCCGCCGGCCTTTGGCCGAGATGGAATTCTGGTTCCCTTCAAATCAGCTGCAGTCGCAGGCCTTGGACGCCTTGTGCCGACGCCACTTGCTGCCCGGCCTGGCGCGTCCGACGCTGCCGCAGCGGCAGATGCATGGGCTCTTGATGGGTTTTGCCGATCTGGTGTTCGAACATCAGGGGCGCTTTTTTGTGCTGGACTACAAGTCCAACTATCTGGGCCCCTCGGATGCCGATTATGGCGAGCCGGCGCTCGCCGCTGCCATGGCGGAACACCGTTATGACGTGCAGGCCGCGCTCTATTTGCTGGCGCTGCATCGGCTGCTGCGCGCCCGCCTGGGTGTGGCCTACGAGCCGGAGCGCCAACTCGGCGGCGCGGTCTATTATTTTTTGCGCGGCATGCGGGCCACCAGCCATGGCTGCTTTCTTGTCAAACCCCAGATGCAGATGTTGGAAGAACTCGACTTGATCTTGCAAGCCGAAGAGGCCTTGCCGCCGCTGACCGAGGGCGCGCCATGACGGCCGGACCGGGGTTTCAAAATGGCGCTGCGGCCACGCTGGCGAGCTTGAAGCAATGGAGTGAGCAGGGTTGGATCCGTCGACTGGACGCCGCTTTTGCGCGCTTTGTCGACGAGCAGCAAATCGGCGCACCGGCGCCGCTGCTGCTGGCGGCGGCCTTGGTCGCGCATATGGAAGGGCGTGGCCATAGTTGCGTGGACCTGGATCTTTTGCTGCAAGACAGCGATGCCGTCCTTGGCTGGAAGTCAGAAGCGGCGGACGCCCTGCGCCAATTGATGGCCAGCGCCATGCCGCTTGAGCTAGGGGTTTGGCTGGACGCGGTGGGCAGCAGCTCGCTGGTCTGGGTCGAACGCGTGGATACCGCTTCGCAAGGCGGCAGCGAGCCATTGGTCTTGAGCGGAGCCAAGCTCTACCTGCGCCGCATGTGGGCTTGTGAACAGCGGGTGGCGGCTCAGGTCTTGCTGCGTGTGGATGTGGCGGCGGCTTGCCGGCCTGAGCCGCTTGAAGTGCGGCGCTGGCTGGACATGCTCTTCCCGGCAAGCAGCGCCGAGTCGTCACTGGACTGGCAGAGGCTGGCCTGCGGCATTGCCTTGAATGGCCGCTTGGGCCTCATTACCGGCGGGCCTGGCACCGGCAAGACCTACACGGTCGCGCGTCTGCTGGCCTTGCTGTTTGCAGTGGACGAAGATCCGCTGCGGCTGAGGGTTGGCTTGGCCGCGCCGACCGGCAAGGCGGCTGCGCGCTTGAAGCAGTCGATCGATTCGGCGCTGGGGGACTTGCAAACGCAGCTGGGCGCCAAGCTGGAGCTGCAGCAATTGGCGGCGCAGATCGGCCCGGCTCGCACCCTGCATTCGCTCTTGGGTGCAAGGCCCGACACGCGCAAGTTCAAGGCCGATGCGGCCCACCCCTTGGCGCTAGATGTGCTGATCGTCGATGAGGCCTCGATGATTCATCTGGAGATGATGGCGGCGCTCTTGGATGCGTTGCCCGCCAGTACCCGCCTGATCTTGCTGGGCGACAAGGATCAACTGGCCTCGGTCGAAGCCGGCGCCGTGCTCGGGGATCTTTGCACTGACGCCGAATTGGGCCGTTACTTGCCGGCCACGGCGGCCTATGCCGAAGCGGTCTGCGGGCAGGCGATAGCGGACGAATTCCTGGCGGTCGAAGCCTCCAGGCTGGCGCAGCAAACCGTCATGCTGCGCAAGAGCCATCGTTTTGGCGGCCCGATCGGGCAGCTGGCGCTGGCGGTCAATTGCGGCGATGCACGCGCCGCGACCGAGCTGCTGCGCCAGGGCGAGCGGCAGATCCTGCATGAGTTGCAGGCACCGACTCTGGCGGCCTTGTTGCAGTTGGCGGTCAATGGCAGGGCCGGCGCCTTGGGCGGCTACCGGGCCTATCTGGAGTTGGTGAAACAGCGCCCAAGGGAGACCGGGGGGGAGTGCGACCGGGCCAGCTTTGAAGCTTGGGTCGGCGCGGTGCTGTGCGCCTTCGAGCGTTTCCGATTGCTTTGCGCGGTGCGTGAGGGTCTGTTCGGCGCGGCGAGCTTGAATCTGGCGGTCGAACAAGCCTTGGTCGAGCAGCGGCTTTTGCTCAAGCGCGGCGAATGGTATGAGGGGCGGCCGGTGATGGTGACGCGCAACGATGTGAGCCTGGGCGTCTTCAACGGCGACATCGGCATCGTCTTGCGGCCGTTCAGCCAAGCCAGCCAAGCCAGCCAGGCCAGCCAGGCCGCCGCCGGCGAGGGGAATGGCGTTCGGCTGCGGGCCTATTTTTCCGATGGCGGCAGTTTGCGCTCGGTGGCCGTGAGTCGCCTGGCCGATGTGGAAACCGCCTTTGCGATGACGGTGCACAAGTCCCAGGGTTCGGAGTTCGAGCACACCGTGCTGGTGCTGCCGACCGAGCCCAGCCGGGTGCTGACGCGCGAGTTGGTCTACACCGGCATTACGCGCGCGCGCAAGGCCTTCACCCTGGTCAGTGGCTGGCCAGCTGGCTTTTCCAAAGCGCTGGCGCAGCGCACACGGCGTGCCAGCGGGTTGCTGGAACGCCTGACCGACGAAACTAATAAAGCCACATGATCAAGTTCATCCACACCGCCGACATCCATCTCGACAGCCCTTTGTGCGGCCTGGCCAGCTATCAGAATGCACCGACGCAGCAGCTGCGCGGCGCCAGTCGGGAGGCCTTCACGCGGCTGATCGATGCGGCGATCGACGAGGCGGTCGACTTCATGGTGATCGCGGGCGACCTCTATGACGGTAACTGGCGCGACTACAACACCGGACACTTCTTTGTGCGTGAAATGGGCCGGCTGAATCAGGCCGGCATACCGGTCTTTCTGCTTTATGGCAATCACGATGCCGAGAGCGAAATGACCCGCCGCCTGACGCTGCCGGCGAACGTGCATCTGTTCGACAGTCGCAAGCCAATGACGCATCGGATCGAGGCCTTGAGGGTTGCCTTGCATGGGCGCAGCTTCAAAGATGCCGCCACCACCGAGAACCTGGCTGCTGGCTACCCAGACCCATTGCCCGGCTGGCTCAATATCGGCGTCTTGCACACCGCCTTGGAGGGCTACGCTGCGCATGCCCGTTATGCGCCTTGTTCCTTGGCCGAGCTACAGGCCAAGGGCTATGACTATTGGGCGCTCGGCCATGTGCATGAATATGCGATGTTGAGCGAATCGCCCTGGGTGGTTTTTCCCGGCAATCTGCAGGGCCGCCACATACGCGAGGCCGGCCCGCGCGGAGCGGTGCTGGTGACGGCGAGCGAGGCCGGCGTCCAAGGCGTAGAACGCCTGATCGTCGATGTGTTGCGCTGGGAGCGGCTGCAGGTGGACGTCAGTGAGGCCGCCGATCTGCCGGCGGTGCTGGCGCTGGCGGGCCGTGCCTTGGAGCTGCTGTTGCTGGCGCAGACCGGCTCTTGGCCGCTGGCGGTGCGAGTCAATATTTGTGGCCGCACGCCCGCGCATGGGGCTTTGTTCGGCCTTGAGGCGCAACTGCGAGAGGAAATTCTCGCGCTGGCTTCCGCCCTGGGCGGCGAGCGGCTGTGGATTGAAAAACTCAAGCTCGAGACCACTGCGGCCTTGGGCGCCGAACAGATTGGCGCGCGTGCCGGAGCAATTGCCGATCTGCAGGCTTTGTTGGCCGAGGTGCCGCAGGACGCCGACTTCATGCGCGGCCTGGCCGAGGATCTGCAGCAATTGACCGCCAAGGCGCCGCTGGAGTTGATTGAGGCGCTGCCCGAGTTCAAAGCCATTCGCGTCGGCGATGTTGCGGCTATCGTGGCGACCGTGGCGCCCGCCTTATTGGCGCAGTTGGCGCACGCGGAGCAGGGCCAGCCCTGACGAGCTCGCCGGCATGCGCCGCTTGCTTTGGCCGTTCTGATACAGAATCAGGTGGCCTTGACCTGGATAGTTATGTCACTACACTAGATTCGATAGAGGAGTCTTCCAATGCGTAAATTCAATATTGGCAGTGCGGTGCTGTTGTCTTTGGTGATCTGGGCGGCGCCCTTGCATGCGGGCGCGGCAGGAAAAATCTTCACCAAGGAACTCATCAGTCATGATGGCTTGGAACAGATCAAATCCAAAGATGCCGATCTGGTCTATGCGCGACCGGGCGCATCCTTGGCCGGCTACACAAAAGTGATGCTGGGGCCGGTCGATGTGGCCTTCTCCAAGAACTGGGACCCCAAACGCCCAGGCAGCCATTTCAAGATCAGCAGCGAAGAACGCGAAGAAATCCGCAGCGGTGTGGCCAACTTGGTCCGGGATGAATTCTTCAAGACCCTGCAGGCCAAGGATGGCTATCAAGTGGTCGATGTCGCGGGGCCGGACGTGCTCAAGCTCAAGGTCAGCATCATCGAGCTCTATGTCAATGCCCCCGATGTGGCTACGGCCGGACGGAGCAAAACCTATGTCACGTCCGCCGGCGAGATGACGCTTTTTTTGGAGGCCTTTGACTCCGAAACGGGGCAGGTCTTGGCACGGGTGGTCGACCGCCAGGAGTCGAATATGCGCGGCGGCCAGCTGACTTGGAGCAACCGCGTGATGAACCAAAGCGAGGGTGAGTTGATCGCTTCGGGATGGGCCCGCAAGCTGCGCAAGGCGCTCGACAAAGCGCATGGTCTTGGCAAGAAGTAAAGTAGCGCCCAATTCAATCGCAAGGAGCAGTTCATGGCCACACAATCCCCCGCCCAAAAAATCGACATCAAGGCCATTGCGTCGGACAGCGGTGTCGCCGTTGAGGCCTATGACACCTATGACACCGATGAGGAAACGCTGGCAGCGGCACACCGATTCGCTGCCGGCATCCTGAACCGGGTGGCCCTTATCTGCGAGCAAAGCCCAGGCAAGACCTTGGACGCTGCCGCGCTGCGCAAGCTGGCGCAGGGTTTGCTGGGTTGACAGCGAATGCGCCTACCAGGGCCAAGGCCTGATCGGCTTCGGTTGATCAGCAATACGCGCACCATGCAGGGAGTCCGCCCCGGCGGGCGATCTTCTTTCTTGTCCGCGCAAGAGTGAAGGTAGACAAAGTGCCCCAGTGAAGCCGCCCGGCGTTGCGCGCCGGCTTCCTTGTGATGATCGAAGCCTGCGCCGCGCCCAAACACTGCGCTCCTGCGGCCGCTACGGCCTGGGAAGTTTTGGAACGAGTTTGAGCGGGGTTGAAGACTGCGCCGAACAAGGGCGCCTGACGTAAGTCTTGGCGCCTATCAGGTCTGGTCCGGACAAACTTGTGTCGAACTTAGATCTTGCTTGCAGGTGCAGGCTTCGCCGGCACAATTGCAACGCGCGCAGCCTGTACTTCGACGCCTTGTGCGGTCGGGCGCAAAACCCAGAAGGCCGAGAACTCGACCAAGGCGTTCATGCTGCCATCGTCCTTGATGCGCCCGATGACGGCGCGGCTGTCCATGGTGCAGAAGTTGCCCATGCTCTTGACACGGCTGACCCGCATCTTGTGCTTCAAGTCCGCCGGCAGGGTCTGAAAGGAGTGGGTGAAATAGGCTTGTACTTGCTTTCGGTCGCTCAGGTGCAAGTTGTCGGCGGCGACGGCAAAGCTGGCATCGCTCGCGTACAGGGCGGCCAGCGCGCTGGCGTCGCGGGCGTTCCAATAGATGTCAACTTTTTCGGCGAAGGCTTGCAAGGCAGCCTCTGAAACGTCGGCAGCGCAGCCCGCGAAGGCATCAACGGGCGGAACATCTGCGGCCAACACAGGGGTGCTGAGTGCGCTTGAAAGCAGGGTCGACAGTAGGAGGGTGCGAGCGAGTGACATGAGTAGACCTTTGGAAAATCGCCGTGGCGAAGTGGAAGAGGCCTAACGGTACTGTTTCACGGTCTTGGCCGGCAAACGCCTTGCGACGAAGCAATGGAATTGCAACCCGAAGGGCAGCGGGGCGGCGCGACTAACGTTTCCTCGTGCCTATTGCCTATTGCCTATTGCCTATTGCCAACTTGGCCAACTTCAGCTCCGCGCACCTGCAGTCGCTCAAAACCACGGGCAGACCGGCGGCACAAGCCGGTCCGCAAGTCGGCCCGCTTATTAATTCACCAGATCTTGATCCGCTCGGACTCGGGCTTATGCATCTTGTCACCCGGCTTGGTGTCAAAGGCTTGATGGAAACCATCGTGGTTGATCGCCGTGCCATTGGCGCGGAACTCGCCCGGTGAGTGGGGGTCGGTGGTCAGCATCTGCAGCGCACGTTCCTCACGCGCCTTCTCACGCCAGACCTGCGAGAAGCCGAGGAAGAAACGCTGCTCGCCGCTGTAGCCGCCGATCACCGCCGCCGGCTTGCCCGCCAGCGAGCGCTGGTAGGCCTTGTAGGCGATTTGCAGGCCCGACAGGTCGGCGATGTTCTCGCCCAATGTCAGCTTGCCGTTGAGCTGCTTGCCGGCGATGGGCTCGTAGGCCGCGAATTGCGCCACCAGGCGGTCGGCGATTGCATCGAAGGCCTTGCGGTCGGCCGGCGTCCACCAGTTGCGCAGCACGCCGTCACCGTCGAACTGGCTGCCCTTGTCATCAAAACCATGGCTGATCTCGTGGCCGATGACCGCGCCGATGGCACCGTAATTGACCGCATCATCGGCATTCATATCGAAGAAGGGCGGCTGCAGAATGGCGGCCGGGAAGACGATCTCGTTGTTCTGGGCGCTGTAATAGGCGTTCACCGTCTGCGGGGTCAACCACCATTCGGCGCGGTCCACCGGTTTGCCGGCCTTGGCAATCATGCGCTCCCACTGGAAGCGCCCGGCCCGCTCGTTATTGCCGAAGGCATCGCCGGCGCGCACTTCAAGCTTGCCGTAATCGCGCCATTTGTCGGGGTAGCCGATCTTGGTCACGTACTTGGACAGCTTGTCCTGCGCCTCGGCCTTGGTCGCAGCACTCATCCAGTCGAGGCCGTTGATCGAGTCCTTGTAGGCGGCCATCAAATTGCCGACCAGCGTCTGCATGCGGGCCTTGTAGGCGGGCGGAAAGTGGCGCGCCACATAAAGCTCGCCAATCGCTTCGCCGAGTGCCTGGTTGACATCGTTGGTGGCTTTTTGCCAGCGCGGCAACTCGGTCTTGGCGCCCGTCAGCGCCTCGCCGCGGAACTTGAACTCGGCCTCCCGCAGCGCTTGTGGCAAGACCTCGGCATGGGCATTCAGCGTGTGCAGGGTCAGGTATTGCTGCCAGTCGGCCAAGGGGACCTCGCTCAGCAAGCCGGCGATGGCGGTCATCGCGCTCGGCTGCGTGACGGTGATGCGGGCGTCTGCGCCCAATCCGCCCAAACCGGCGCCGCGCAGATAGCCCGCCCAATCAAAGCCGGGGGCCTTGGCGCTGAGCTCGGCCAAGGTCATCGGGTTATAGGTTTTGACCGGATCACGGTTTTCGACCTTGTCCCATTGCACGGCGGCGATGCGTTGCTCCAGCGCCATCACGCGCTCGGCCGCTGCGGCCGGGTCTTTGCGGTCGCCGCTGAGCGTGGCCAGCGTCGTCAGATAGGCGCGGTAGGCGTCGCGCGCCTTGATCATGCGCGCGTCATCTTTCTTCAGGTAGTAGTCGCGGTCGGGCAGGCCCAGACCGCTTTGCACCATGCGCACGCTGTTGAGCAGCGGCTGCTTGGCATCGGCCATCACGTAGACACGTACCGGCGAGCTTGCCCGCATCTGCTTGGCGCCCAACCAGGCGGCCAGATCCGCGCGGGTCTTCAGCGCGGCAATCTCGTCCAGCAAGGGCTTGATGGGAGCCAGGCCCAGCTTTTCGATGGCCGCGGTGTCGAGAAAGGCCTTGTAGTAGTCGGCGATTTTTTGCGCCTTGCTGCCGGAGGCTTGCGGCTGGGCGCTGAGCTCGTCGATCAGCTTGCGCACATCGGCATCGGACTGGTCACGCAGCAGCTCGAAGCTGCCGAAGCGGGACTTGTCGGCCGGGATCTCGGTGGCCTTGATCCAGCCGCCATTGACGGCCTTGAACAAGTCGTCTTGCGTGCGCACGCTTTTGTCAAAGCCGGCCGTGTCCAGACCCGCGCTGGGTGCGGCGGCGGGGGCGCTGGCAGCAAAGCTGGCGCAGGCCAGCTGGGTCAACAGGGCCAGCGTGCAGAGTTTGAGTTTTTGCATATTGCTATGAGGTTTTAGCGAAGGTGAAGGGCAAGCTTGTGGCTCACCAGATGCGGATGCGCTCGGTCGTTGGTTTGAACAGCTTGTCGCCCGGCTTGGTGCCGAAGGCCTGGTGGAAGGCGTCGTGGTTGACGACGCCACCATTGGCGCGGAAGGCGCCCGGTGAGTGCGGGTCAGCCGTTAGCTGCTGGAGCATCTGCTGCTCGCGCACCTTCTCGCGCCAGATCTGCGAGAAGCCGAGGAAGAAGCGCTGCTCCCCGCTGAAGCCCGCCAACACGGGTGCTGCCTTGCCGCCCAGCGAGCGCAGATAGGCCTTGTAGGCGATCTGCAGGCCGGACAGGTCGGCGATGTTTTCACCCAGGGTCAGGCGGCCGTTGACCTTTTTTCCGGGCAGGGCCTGGTAGGCGTCGTACTGAGCGGCCAAGCGCGAGCCCAGCGCATCAAAGGCCTTGGCGTCGGCCTCGGTCCACCAATTGCGCAGCATGCCGTCGCCGTCGTACTGGGCGCCTTGGTCATCAAAGCCGTGGCTGATTTCATGGCCGATGACGGCGCCGATACCGCCGTAATTGACCGCATCATCGGCATTCAGATCGAAGAAGGGCGGCTGCAGAATGGCGGCCGGGAAGACGATCTCGTTGACGGTTTCGTCGTAATAGGCATTGACGGTTTGCGGCGTCATGCCCCATTCCGTACGGTCGACCGCTTGGCCGGCTTTCGCGGCCTCGCGGGCCCAGGCGAACTGCGCGGCGCGCTGGCGATTCAGCAAGGCCTCACCGGCCGTCACTTGCAGCGCGCTGTAGTCGCGCCATTTCGTCGGGTGGCCGATCTTGACCGTGTATTTGGACAGTTTGTCCTGCGCGGCCGCTTGGGTCTGCGGGCTCATCCAGCTCAGACCCTTGATGGACTCGGAGAATTCCGCCATCAGGTTATCGACCAGGCTTTTCATGCGGGCCGCGTGGGCGGGGGTGTAATGCCGCTCGACATAGAGCTTGCCGACCGCTTCGCCGAGCGCCTCATTGACCTCGGCCGAGCCCTCCATCCAGCGCGGTAGCGGCGCCTTGCTGCCCTTCATGGCCCGGCCATGGAAGGCAAACGAGGCCTCGCGGAAGGCCTTGGGCAAGACCTCGGCATAGGTGTTCAAGCTGTGCAGCTTGGCGTAGAGCTGCCAGTCGGCCAGCGGCGCCTCGTTCAGCAGCTTGGCGATGCCGATGACGGCACTGGGCTGGGTGACCGAGAGCCGGTCGATAGGGTTCAGCTGTGCGGCGCCGAAAAAGGCCGGCCAGTCAAGGCCCGGCGCCTTGGCGGCCAGCTCGGCCGGCGTCATCGGATTGAAGGTTTTTTGCACATC
The DNA here is from genome assembly GCF_025717515.1 of Roseateles oligotrophus. GTDB lineage: Bacteria > Pseudomonadota > Gammaproteobacteria > Burkholderiales > Burkholderiaceae_C > Paucibacter_A > Paucibacter_A oligotrophus. The sequence continues at coordinate 411,846 of NZ_JAJIRN010000002.1, read as the reverse complement.
CCGGTTGGCAACCGCGTCCCAGTGCAGCTCGGCAATCTGGGTCTCCAAGGCCAAGACGCGGCGCGCGGCGTCGGCGGGTTGAGCCTCGCCGCTCAAACGCGCCAGGCTTTGCAAATAGCTCAGATAGTCGGCGCGGGCGCGCGCCATGCGCTTGTCGGTCCGGTTGAGCAGATAGTCGCGCTCGGGCAGGCCCAGGCCGCCTTGGCTTGCCCGCAGCCGGTTGACTAGCGGCTCCTTGGCATCGGGCCCGACGCTCAGCTGAATCGGGGTGTTGACCATGCCTTGCGCGCGGCCCAACCATTGCGCCAGTTGCTGGCGGTTGCCAATCGCATCGATCTCGGCCAGCAGCGGCTTGATCTTGCTCAGGCCGGCGTGGTCGATGGCGCCGGTGTCCATGAAGCTGGCGTAGAAGGCACCGATCTTCGCCTCGTCGCTGCCGGCGGCCAAGGCCTCGACGATGGCGCGTACCTGCGCGTCCGACTGCTCGCGCAGAATCTCGAAACTGCCATGCGAGCCCTTGGCGGCCGGGATCACCGTCCGCTTGATCCAGCCGCCGTTGACGGCTTGGAATAGGTCGTCCTGCACGCGCACCTTGGCATCGAAGCCGGCGAGGTCGAGGCCGCTATTGCTGGCGGCGACAGGGCTGCTGACGCTGGTCGGGTTGATGATGCTGTTATTGGCGGCATGGGTCAGGCCGGCCAGCGGCAATAACAACAGGGTCAGCGCGCGGAGTTTGAACAGAGATTGCATGGCAAAAAGGGGGCTAAATATGACTTTGGGGGCCATGCCGGCCTTGCTGGGCGATCTCCAAGTGATAGCGGCAAGGCAGGCAGAACAAGGGCGAAAGCCTAATCGCTGCTCACCAGAATGACGAAAGTCAGCGCTCAGGGCTTTCCCGGGGGGCTCTCATCTGCATTCCTTCCGATTGTTTTGGCTTGCTCGGTTTGAATATCCAGCGCATGCCCTGCAAGGCCGCCGGGGTGATAGAGGCTCGTATGCGTTTCGTCGGACATCTGGACGAATTTCCAGGGCAGGGAAGGCGCCGCCGTCTGTTGCAGGATTTCGGCAAATTGGAGCGCCGGCGGGCCGATCACGTCATCGTTGCCGATGGTCATGATCAGCGGCTTGGCTTGGCCCGCGCTGACCTTGCTCTGCGGGATCAATTCCGCGCGCAGCAATTCTCGGAACTTGGCCGAGCCGCCAATGCGGGGCCCGGTGCCTTGCTCACGCTCGACCTCGGCCACTCCCTGTCGGGTTGATAGGGCGCCGGCAAGCCTAGCGCAGGATTCTCCAGATTGGCGGGCGGTGCGTAGACATTCGATTCGGCGGAACAAAGACAAGGGGTGATAGTTAACCGAAGGCTGGGCTTGGTGAGGCCCTCGGCATCGCTTCTGGCTTGTGTTGCCGGCTCAGCGCATAGTGAAGCATTGCTGCCTTGGGTAGCCACTCACAGCTATTTCCGGAAAACAAGGTATATATTCACAATCCTTTCCGCCCCCGGAAGCTGCCCATGTCAAGCCTGTCACGTCGCGCCTTGTGTTTGGGAATGGGCCTCCTGCTGCTGACCGGCTTGGGCCGGGCAGATCCCTTGCGAATCGGCTCCTGGAATCGCAAGACGGATTCACTGGTCAGGGTCAGCGAAGCGGTGTTGACACAGGCCTATGCCGAGCTTCATCAGCCGGTCGAGTTTGTCGAGTTGCCGGTTCGTCGCGCGATGCAGATGATGCTGAGTCGCGAGTTGGACGGCAATGTCTACCGCGTCGCCGACGTGGCCTTGTCTCAGCCGGCGCTGTACAGAGTGGCGACACCGATTGGGGATGCCGAAGTGCGTGCCTATGCGATTGATTCGAACCTCAAGACCGTGAGTTGGTCCGACTTGGCGGGGCTGCGAGTGGCCTATATGCGCGGAACGCTGCTGGTCGAGAAGAATCTGCCGGCGGGCAGCCGCCCAATAGAGGCTAGCTCTCAGGCAGAAATGTTCCGTATGGTCAAGCGAGGCATGACCGATGTGTTGCTGTTCGTCGAGCCGGCGCAAGCCGAACCCAACCCGCTCGCCACCGACGCGGGTGTTCGCAGGTTGGAGTCAGCGCTGGAGCGCCTGCCTGTGTTTCACTACTTGAGCGGCCGGCACCAAGAACTCGGCAAGCGCCTGGACGCCGTGCTCAGTCGCATGGAAGCCAGCGGTGAGTCGCAGGCCATCCGGATCAAGACCCTGGATTTGATGAACCAAGACTGAGCCTGGTTCACATGCATCAATGCGCCTGCAAATTGACCGGCGTGCCTTGACGGTTGAAGGGGATGAAGCCGGCGATCCGGCCGGCCTTGATGGACTCCACCATTGCCTGCAAGGCCTTGTCAGCCTGCTCAGGGCCGGGGGCCTGACCGGGGCTGCCCGACAGGCTGGCGATGAAGACGATCTGCCAACGCTGTTCGGTGCTGAGCAGTTGATCGGCTTCCTGCGTCAGCGCTTCGAAGCTGCCGAGTTCCTGCGGCAGCTTATCCACACAGATCAGCGGCGCAAGTTCGCCGCCCTGGCCGGCCTCGAACTCGGCTTTTTGCTGGGCCGATGCGTCGGCCGGCAGCGTGGCGCCGGCAAACACCATCAGCAGCCGTTGAGCATCGGACTGCATGGCGGCTGCGTTGAGCAGGTCCTGGAAATTGGCAATTTGCATGGTGATGGAGGCGATCAAACAAAGGTGGGATTGCCGCTACTGTAGTTGGTAGCTGGCCAGACCTTGGGTGTTGAGGATGCAAATATCGCGGCGGTCAATCTTGATCAGCCCTTCGGCTTCCAACTCATGCAGCACACGCGAGAAGTACTCCGGCGTCAGCGACAGGCGCGAGGCAATGGTGGCCTTGCTGACCGGCAAGGAAATGGTGATGGCCCGGCTTGCCAGCTTGTCTTCGACCCCATCATTCAACAGATGGTCGCGCAGCAAGTAACCGATTACCCGCTGGATGCCGCTGTGCAGGCAGTAGGACTCGACATCACTGATCATCCCGTGCAGGCGCTTGGAGACGCCGGCCAGCATGCGCAGCGAGAAGCGCGGGTCACGGGCGATTTCTTCCATCACCGCCTCCTTGGCGATGGTCAGCAAAAAGGTCTCGCTGAGCGCCTGCGCATTGACGATATGGGCCTTGCCGGAGAACATCGGCGCTTCGCCAAAACTGTTGCCGGGGCCGATCAACTCGATCACTTTCTCGGCACCGCTGCTTGAAATGGCGAACAGCTTGACCTGGCCGGTGACCACCACATGGAACTCGTCGCAGCTCTCGCCGACCCGAAAAATCGCATCGCCCCGGCTCAAACGCTGCATGCGGCAACCGCTGGCCGCCAAACGTTGCAACTCGCCGGTCTGCATGTCGGCAAACAGGGGCAGCACGGACAGATAACGGGGCAGGTCGAAGGCGACTGACATTGCAAATTCTCCATGTGAGGCCTGGTGGGGCCTGTTGGAGCGCGATTTTGCGCAGCGAACGCGTGCAGAACTTGTGTTAGATCAAGTCCGACCGGTGCCTAGTTCTTTAGAACGATGGCAGCGCGGTGGCCTCTGTGGCGCGCTAGTTCTTGCGGACGAGGCCCGAACAGCGCTTGTTCAGACTTTTTTCAGGCACGAGTGAGACTTGCGTAGAGCTTGGGCAGCCGAGACAGCAAGTCCTGCGGCCGATGCACCAAGGCGTAGCCCTGCGCGCCGAAGAGATAGGGCAGGTAGTCATGGGCGCTGGTATCGATGGTGACGCAGAACGGCGTCAGCCCGGCCTGGCGCGCCGCTTGCACCGCATGCCTGGTGTCCTCCAGGCCGAAGCGACCCTCGTAATGGTCGAGATCATTCGGCTTGCCGTCGGTCAAAAGCAGCAGCAGGCGCTGGCGCTCGGGCCGCTGGCTCAGCCGCGCCGTGGCGTGGCGGATCGCCGCGCCCATGCGCGTGTAATAGCCGGGTTTGATCGCGCCGACGCGCGCCTTGGGCGCTTGCCCCCAGGCCTCGTCGAAACCCTTCAGGTGCTGGATGCGTATGTTTTGACGGCGCACCGAGGAGAAGCCCAGCATCTCGAACGGGTCGCCGCTGCCGTCCAAGGCCTCACCAAAGACAAACAAGGCCTCGCGGATGACGTCGATGATTCTTGAGTTGTTGTTTGCGTAGGCGTCGGTGGACAGACTCAGGTCGGCCATCAGCAAGGATGCCAGGCTTCGTTCTGTTTTGGCGGCGCGGGCATAGACGGACGGGCTATCGCTGATATTGCCTTTGCTGCCTTCGGCGGCATAGCGCACCCAGGCGTCAAGGTCGATTTCTTCGCCGCTGTCCATGCCGCGCTGCCAACTCGGTGCGGCGCGCAGCGTCTCCAGGCGCCGGCGCATACGCCTGGCGGTCTGGCGCAGCGCTGGGCTGGCGGCAAAGGGCGGCGCCTCGGCGTTGACAAAGCGCTGCACCGAGCAATGCTCCGGCAGCAGCAGGCGCTGCCGCCAGTCCCATTCCGGCAGACGCTCGCCGGGCCCGAGCGGGCGGTCGTCGGCGGCGGCGCTGGGCAGGTCGAGGTCGAACTTGACCCGGGCCGCCAGCGTCTGGCCGCCGTCGGTGACGGTCAGCGTTTGCATATCGTTGGCGGCGGCGACGGCATTGCCGTCCTCATCGTCATCGCTGGCCCGGTTGACCTTCACATATTCCGACCAGCTCAGCAGCGACTCGGTGCGAAAGAACATCAGCAAACCGTCTTGGCGGCTGTGCTCGCTCTGCTTTTTGGCCTGCCTGCGGGTCTTGTCCTGCTCGCCGGGTTTGGCGCCCAGTCTGGCTTCATTGGCCGCCTCGCCGCGCGCTGTCGCAGCGCTGAGCTTGCCCGCGCCGGGCAGTAACCACAGCCAGACCGGGGCCAGGTCTTGCGGCAAAACCTGACCCCCTGGGAGAGGGAACAGCTCGCCCGTCAAAGCCGCCCGCAATGCTGCCTCGGCAGTCGCGGCCGGCCCTTTCAAGCTGCTCAGGGCCGGGCGTTGCGCCAGATGGGCTTGCAGCAATTGTTGGTAGCGCAGCTGCAGGCCGGGGAAGACGGTCAAGGCACGCAGGGTGGCGGCGCGGTTGTCTGCCAACCAATCGCCGCTGTCGATATAGACCGCGGACAAGGCGGCCAGCCAGAGATAAAGCGCGCGGTTCAGTTCGGGCTCGGCGAAGACGGCAATCTGCGCCGGCAGTGACAACACATCCGGCTCCAGCCGGGCCAGATGCTCGCGGCCGTCGACGCCGCCGAGGCGCTGCAGCCAGCCGCGCGGCCCTCCCGTTTGGGTGGCCGACGCCTCGCCCAGCCTGACGGCCGCATCGCCGCCAGCCGCGCGGAACAGCATGCCTATGCTGCGCCGCATGTCCGTCAATTGCACGGCAGCGTCCAGATGGCGTTGATCCGCCGCGCGGGTGACGAAACGGTGCCAGACTTGGCCTATCCATTCTTCCATGTCATTGCGGCCTGTCTTGGCGGGTTTGTTGATCAAGTTTCTTTTGCCGCAGCGTCTCGCGCACCGCGTCCAGCCCGACCTGCCATTCCAGCAGTTGGCCGCGGCCCTGCTGGCCTTGGGATTTGTCACAGGCCTCAATGCACTGGCCGCATTGCACGCAGGAGAACATCATGCGTTTGATATTGCGCGGGTGCAGGCGCATCGGGCAGACGCTGTCGCAGGCCGAACCGCGCGGTTCGTCGCAGCTGCGGCAATCGCGCGCCTTGTCGCGGTCAAAGGCGACCACCATGCCTTTCGGATTGGCCATCCAGGCCAGGCTTTGGAACAGGCCGACGGCACAGCCGAAGCGGCAGAACAGATGGCGGGCGAAGGCGAATTCGGCCGTGAAGATCAAGGTGGCGATGCCCAAGAAGCGGGCCTGATTGGCGGTCAAGCCGCCGTTCAATAAATTGCCCCAGATCTCTGCCGGTGGCAGCAGGTAACTGAGCAGGGTGACGGCCCAGAGCGCGCCCATCAGCAAGCAAGCCAGGCCAAATACCGGCCACCAGCGCCGATCCGGCTCGCGCCCTTGGCGCTTGATGCGGACACGGTCCCAGAGGCTGAACTTGGCCGTAGCCCGGTGCAGCAAGTCATTCAGCAACTCGACACCGGCGAAATGCGGGCAGAGCCAGCCGCAATAGAGCCGCCCATAGCGCCAGGCGATGAATAGAAAGCCGGCAATCAAGAGGATGGCCGGCAGAAAGGCGCGGGTAAAGATATTGATCGCGGTCTGCGCGGCCGTGGTTTCGCCGGCCTTGAAGGCGTCCAGACCCAGCGACCAGCGCTGGCCCAGGAACCAGAGTTGCGTTTCGTTCAGATCAAAGCGCAGCAAATTCAGCGCCGGCGCCAGCACGAAGAGGGCGAAGAAGCCTAGTTGGAGCGAGCGCCTGAGGGTTTGGCGCTGGGCTTGATTAAGCGCCGTCACCGCAGACCGCCCGCACCAACTCGCTCAAGGCGGCGGCGGTGTCGGCGTCGTCGGTCAGCGCGTCAACAATCGCCGCTTGCACCGCTTGGCGCAGCGACAGCCCCGAGCCCACCAGGCGCGCCGCCACCACCAGCAAACGCGTGCTGACGGTTTCTTCCAGATCATGGTCGGTCAGGCGGCGTAGCGCCGTGGCCAGTTCCACCAATTGGGCCGCCAAGGCCGGCGGCACCTGAGCCTCGGCCTCGATGATGGCCTGCTCGATAGCTGCGTTAGGGTAGTCCATGCACAGCGCCACGAAACGCTGGCGTGTGCTGGGTTTCAGACTCTTGAGCAGGTTTTGATAGCCGGGGTTGTAGGAGATCACCAGCATGAAACCGGGTGCCGCCTGCAACTGCTCGCCGGTGCGCTCGATGGCCAACATGCGCCTGTCATCGGCCAGCGGGTGCAAGACGACCGTGGTGTCGCGTCTGGCCTCCACCACCTCGTCCAGATAGCAGATCGCCCCCTGGCGCACCGCCCGTGTGAGCGGGCCGTCCGACCATTGGGTATTGCCGCCGCTGATCAAAAAGCGGCCGACCAGGTCGGACGCGCTCAGATCATCGTGGCAGCTGACGGTGATCAGCGGCCGGCCCAGTCTGGCCGCCATATGCTCGACCAGCCGGGTCTTGCCGCAACCGGTCGGGCCCTTGATCAGCAAGGGCAGGGCGCTGGCATGCGCATGTTGAAAAAGCCGGCATTCATCGCCCTGCGGGGCGTAAAAAGGGATTTCCCGCCGAATCTCCCACAGTTGCTGGGCGCTGTGCATTTCCACTTCGCTTGCTCCCGCTCAGGCGCCGCGCAGGGCCTGCGTTAGGTGGCCGGCATTGTCGGCCCCGCTGCGCTCCACCACCGGCTCGCCACCGATGAAGAAGCTGCTCAGATAGGTGAGCAAGCCGGCCAGGAACATCACACCGCCTGCCATCCGCGTCCAGTAGAAGAAGCGCAGCTGATCCTGCGTGGCCATGAAGCCCATCGCGTTCTCGGTCGGCATGCGCTGCAGCCATACCTGCAGAATGCCCGCACCGGTCAGCGCCAACACCATCACGCCCATGCCTATGGTCATGATCCAGAAGCTCCACATTTCGGCGTTCTGAGCACGCTGGCTGTTGGCGATGCGGCCGCGCAGCGTTGGCATTGCATAGCTGATCATCGCCAGCACCACCAGCACATAGGCGCCGTAGAAGGCCAAATGACCATGGGCGGCGGTGACTTGCGTGCCGTGGGTGTAGTAGTTGACCGAGCTCAGCGTATGGATGAAGCCCCACAGTCCCGCACCCAGGAAGCCCACCACCGAGGTGCCGACGGCCCACAGCAAGGCGGCCTGGTTCGGATGCTCACGGCGGCGGCGCTGCACCATATTGAAGGCGAACACCGTCATCATGAAGAAGGGAATCGGCTCCATCGCGGAGAACACGCTGCCGACCCAATGCCAGTAGCCGGGCAGACCGATGAAGTAGAAATGGTGGCCGGTGCCGAGGATGCCCGTCATCAAGGCGAAGGCGATGATCACGTACAGCCATTTGTCGATCACCTCGCGGTCGACGCCGGTGGTCTTGATCAAGACGAAGGCCAACAATGCGCCGAGGATCAACTCCCAAGTGCCTTCCACCCAGAGGTGAACGACGAACCACCAGTACATCTTGTCGCGCACCAGATTGTGCGGGTTGACGAAGCTGAACAAGAACATAATCGTCAGGCCCCACAGGCCCAGCAGCAGCACCAGCGAGATGCTGGTCTTGCGGCCCTTCAACATCGTCATCGAGATATTGAACATAAAACCCAGCGCCACCACGACGATGCCGAGCTTGGTCGGCAACGGCTGCTCGAGGAACTCGCGCCCCATCGTTTGCAGCAGATCATTGCCGGTCAATTCGGCCAGCTTGGCATAGGGCACGACCAAGTAGCCGACGATGGTCAAGGCGCCCGCAGCCAGGAAGATCCAGAACAGCGCCAGCGCCAGCTTGGGGCTGTACAGCTCGGTCTCGGCCTCTTCCGGCACCAGGTAATAGGCCGAACCCATGAAGCCGAACAGCAGCCACACGATCAGCAAGTTTGTGTGCACCATGCGGGCCTGGTTGAAGGGGATGTAGGGGAACAAGAAGTCCCCGACCACATATTGCAGGCCCAGACCCAGGCCGAACAAAATTTGCGCGGTGAACAGGGCCAGCGCGGCGATGAAGTAGTACTTCGCGACCGCCTGTGATTTGTATTTGAGTGTTGTTGTAGTCATCTGCTGTGCTCCTATCAGCCTTCGATGTTCGGTGGCCAGTTTTCGGTGTTGATCTCGCCGGTCCATTTCAGGAACTCGACCAGATCACCGAGTTGCTGCTCGTTCAGATCGAACTGCGGCATCTGGCGGCGGCCGGGCGTGTGGGTCGGCTGAATCTTCATCCAGGCCTTGATGAACTCGCCGCCGCGGCGCTTGTAGACATTGCCGAGTTCGGGCGCGAAGTAGGCGCCTTCGCCGAGCAGCGTGTGGCAACCGATGCAGTTGCGCGTCTCCCAGATTTTTTTGCCCGCGACCACGGCAGGCGTGATGTTTTGTGCGTTGGAGCGCGCCGGTATGCGCTGCTCGGTATCGAAAATGATGGCGGCAAAGACCAGAACGAAGAACATCGTTCCGCCCCAGAAAATATTGCGCGCCATTTGCTTGGTAAAACCCACTCCCTTGCCCATATGACTCCTTAACCTTGGTTCCTTCAACGAGATGCTCGCTAGCCTAAAAGAAGGGGCAAAAATAAACCTTGAACGGGTTCAAGAAGGGCTGCGATGTGAGGTTTGGACAGACTCATTCGCGGCTATGCTGGCAGCCAAGGTCACAAGGTGAGCGTGGAAACGATGGCGGAGGCCGAATCAGCGGAGCAAGACAGCGCAGCGGCCACGCCGAGGATCGAGCATCAGCCGCTGGAAAGCGGGCCCGGCTTGGCGCGCCTCCAGGGGGACTGGAGTTTGCTGCCCTTGCGCGGAAACTTTGAAACTTTGAGTGCGCAAGCCGCCGGACTTTGGCGTGAAGGTACGGCTTGGGATCTCCGCTCTTTGCGGCGACTGGACAACGCCGGCGCGATGATGCTCTGGGATGCCTGGGGGCAGCGCCTGCCGGCCCAAATCGACTGGCTGCCCGAGCATCAAGCCATGTTCGCCAAGCTGGACCTGCCCAAACTGCCGGTGCCAAGGCGCGGCCGCATGCCGGCCGGTGTGACCGCCTTTGGTCGTGACCTGTTGTTGATGGCCGAACACTTGGTCGGGGCTACCCGTCTGCTGGGCCAGTTGGCGATCGACTGTTGGCAAATGCTGCGCCGCCCCGGTCTGATCTCCTGGCGTGATATTTCAATCAATATCTACCGCACCGGCGCGCAGGCGATGGGCATCACCGCGCTGGTGGGCTTCTTGGTCGGCGTCACCTTGTCCTATTTGACTTCGCGCCAGTTGCGCTTGTTCGGGGCGGATATCTATGTCATCAATATTCTGGGCTTGAGCGTCTGGCGCGAGCTCGGGCCCTTGCTGGCCGCGATCCTGGTGGCCGGGCGCAGCGGCTCGGCGATGACGGCCCAACTGGGCGTTATGCGGGTGACCCAAGAACTCGACGCCTTGTCGGTGATGGGGATATCGCACACCATACGTTTGGTTTTGCCGAAGATCTTTGCCCTCGGGGTTGCGATGCCCTTGGTGGCCTTGTGGACCAGCTGCATGGTCTTGGCCGGTGGCATGGTGGCCGCGCGCGCCACCCTGGGGCTCGACTATGTGCAGTTCTTGCAGGGGATACCGGCGGCGGTGCCCGAAGCAAATTTGTGGTTGGGCCTGGGCAAGGCCCATGTGTTTGGTCTGTTGATCGCCTTCGTGGCCTGCCATTTCGGCCTGCGCATCAAGCCCAATAGCGAAAGTCTGGCCATCGGCACGACCAGCTCGGTCGTTAGCTCGATCACCGTGGTGATCATCGCCGATGCGGCCTTTGCGATCATTTTTCAGGGATTGGGCATTTAGATGGCGAGTCAGCAAGCGGCCCCGCCGCCCGTCCCGGTGATCGAGGTGGCGGCTGTCACGACGATGCTGGGCCGCGCGGTGATCCACCGTGACCTGAGCCTGAACGTGCTGACCGGCGAGGTGTTGGCCATTATTGGTGGCTCGGGCAGTGGCAAAACCACCTTGCTGCGCCTGATGCTGGGCCTGCAGCGGCCGGCGGCCGGGACCGTCAGCATCTTCGGCCATCAACTGAGAAATTGCGATGCATCGGACCTGGCGCAGGTGCGCAATCGCTGGGGCGTGCTGTTCCAGCAGGGCGCGCTGTTTTCGGCGCTGAATGTGTTCGAGAACATCGCCTTGCCCTTGCGTGAGTTGAAGGATATCCCTAAGCGTTTGATCACCGAGTTGGTGTTGCTGAAACTCGGCCAAGTCGGCCTGAGTCCGGCCGATGCCTTCAAGAAACCGGCCGAACTATCTGGCGGCATGATCAAGCGGGTGGCGCTGGCCAGGGCGTTGATTCTTGATCCGGCGCTATTGTTTCTGGATGAGCCGACCGCCGGCTTGGACCCGGCCAGCAGCAAGCGTTTCGTTCGCTTGATCGAAGACCTGCGCAGCGAGATGAGTCTGACCGTGGTGATGGTCACGCATGATGTGGATACCTTGTTTGCGCTGGCCGATCGGGTGGCGGTGCTGGCCGATCGCTGCTTGGTGGCCATCGCGCCCTTGAGCGAGGTCGTGAAACAGCCGCATCCCTTCATTCAGGAATTCTTTCTCGGCCACGCGGCGGAATGCAATGAAGACTACATTCAAAGCTATCGCAGCAGCTTGCGCCAAGCCTCGGGGGCAGCCCCGGTCGCAGCAAAATCGATGGAGCTATAGGCGAAATGGAAAACCGTGCACATGCCTTGGCGACAGGCATCTTTATACTTTTCTTGGGCGGCGTGCTGGCCTTGGTCGCGGCCTGGTTCCAGGGGGATCAGGGGGAGAAGATCGACTTTACGATCGTCTCGCGCAGCGGCGTGTCGGGCTTGAATGTCAAGGCGCCTGTGAAGTTGCGAGGCGTTTTGATCGGCAAGGTCGAGTCGATCGGCTTTGATAGCGCCGACGCGGCGCGGATTCTGATCGGTATTCGGGTAGCCAAGACGGCGCCCTTGACCGAGGCCACGGTGGCCAGGCTCGGTTATCAGGGCATCACCGGGCTGAGCTATATCGATCTGTCCGATCCCGTCGAGGGGAAAGCCGCGGCGCCCTTGTTGAAGGCTGGGGCCGCGCCGATCGAGCTGCAAGCGTCGATGCTGGACCGGCTCAGCAGTTCCGGGCCGCAATTGCTGGAGCGCTTCAGCGAGGTGGCGGTGCGGCTCAATACCTTGCTTGGCGAGGGCAATCAGCAGGCTTTCAGTCGCAGTTTGAGCAACTTCAACGAAGCCGCGACGCAGGTTGCCGCTCTCGGCAAGGCGCTGGGGCCCACGGCAGCGGCCCTGCCGCCCTTGACCGCACAGACCCGCCAATTGATGGCGGGTGCCGGGGCTTCGTTGCAGCGCATCGACAGCCTCACCACCGAGTCCACCTTGTTGGCGCAGGAGCTGCGTCAGCGTGCCGAGTTACTTGATCGCATTGGCCTAGCGTCCACGCAGGTGCAAATGACGGCGCAGCGCTTGGACGCGGCCTTGGTGGGCGGCAAGGGCTTGCGCAGTCAACCCCTGGTCGATGTCTGGAGCCAGAGCGGGCGGGCGGTCGAGCGGGTGGCGAATCAAATTGGCGAGCAACCACAGAGTGTTCTGTTTGGCCCTCAGCCCGCGCCGGCGGGCCCGGGTGAGGCCGGCTTCGATGCCGAGACAAGGAAGGTAAGCAAATGAGGCTGGGTCTAGCGAGGGTCATGCTATATGCAGGCGCGGCTGCGCTGCTTCTCGGGGCCTGTGCCTTGGGTGGCAAAACGACGGCGGCTCCGGCCGTCTTCGACTTGGGGCCTGCGTTGGCTGCCGAAAGGACGCAAGCGCCGCTGGTCGATCTGCAATTGACCGAAATGAGCGCGCCGCCCTGGCTGGCCACGCCGGGCATTGCCTATCGTTTGGTCTACCTGAATGAATTCCAGGCCCAGTTCTATCGTGACAGTCGTTGGCTAGCACCGCCGGCCGCTCTGCTGAGTGAGCGCCTGCGGCAAAAGGTGGCACAGGGGGGGCGCAATGCGGCCGGTAGAACCGTCGCACTGCGGCTTGAGTTGGTCGAGTTCGAGCAACGCTTCAGCTCGCCCACGCAGTCGGAAGTCAGAGTTAGCCTGCGAGCCCGCTTGGGCGAAGGGGCAGGCTTGACGCAGGTCTTTGAGCTTGTGAAGCCCAGCCCTAGCGCGGATGCGGCTGGTGCGGTGCGGGCCTTCAGCGAGGCCAGTGATCAGCTACTGACTCAGGTTTTGACCTGGACGGCTCTCAATGGCAAGCCCTGAGCCGCTTTAGTTGGTGCCGGCCGCCGCTCCCATGCGCTCGATGCGGCGGTGCAAGAAGGCTTGCGCCAAGCCCGACAGAGGCTGCAGGCGCTGGCCGATATACAACTCTTGGCGACGCTCCCCAATCTGGCTGCGCAGTCGATTGGCCATCACGCTCAATGGGTCAAGGCCTTTGACTTCGGCCTGCGCGATGGCCAGCCAAAGCCGGTGCATCGGATGCACCGTCAACAGCGCCATATGAGCTTGCACGACCCGCAAGCGACCCTGCACCAATTGCTCACAGCGGCTCAGCCAGTTGCGCAGCGCATCGGCATTGCCGCCGGTGACCCTCACCGGATCTTCGCCGGCGGCCAGCAGTAGCACCTCAAGTTGCGCGCGGTTGGAGGCCGCGTAGGCCTCGTTGACCAGCATCATGTTTTGCTCGCGGGCCCGCCGGTCGGTTTCGTTGCCGGCAAAGTCGGGGTGCAAGCGCATTGCCGCGCGACGGTAGAGTGTCTTCAGCGTCGGCGGTGCCATTTCGACCTGGCCGCTCTGAGGCTCGGGTGGCAGGCTTGCTCCGACCGGGAGTTGTGGCAACACGGGCAGCGCGGTGGCCTGTGGCGCCAAAGGTGAACGAACATCGATGCCGCTGTTGCGCAGCGCTTCGGCCAAGCCATTGGTGGCGCTATGCAATTGCGACTCCAGCGCATCCAGCTCAAGATAAGACTCGCCCAAAGCGGCCACATAGCGCCCGACAAAGCCTTGTACCTGCGCGCGCAGGTCGTCAAATTCTTGCTCTTGTGCTTGCAAGTAGCGGCGCAAATCGTTCAATTGCGAGCGCCGCCGTTCCAGTCCGTGCCGTGAGATCGCTGTGTTCGTCATGGCTGTTTGAGAGTCCCTGTGCTTGAGCGCTATTGTGTCGCGGCTTCGGCCGTGCTCAAAGCAAAAACAGCCTGCAAGCAGGCTGCTTTATCCTTGGGCCGAGCCTTGCGGCAGCAGCGGCTTGGTTCGCATTGGCTCGGCCTTAGTTTCCTTTGCGCATGTAGTCGGCCGCGTTCGTCGCGGACATCGCGTCAACCTCTCGTTTGACGTCTTCTTTATTGACCGACTTCGCATTGGAGGCCGGCGGGCCGCGGCGGCCCAAGTTGGAACCGGTGGTGTAGTTCAGTGGTTCGTAATCTTCTTTAGGAGCCTCTGTAGTCGGCGTGGCGGCGCAACCGCTCAAAGCCAGCAAGCCGCTGGCGATCAATAGTCCAATCCAGCTAGATGTCGTGGTTTTCATTTTTTCTCCCCTTTTCGGTTGTTTGGCACCGGCCAACAGAGCAAGGAATCGCGCTCCGTTTTGGTGCACCGGAATTTTGCCGAAAAGCGCCACAGTGTTGGCTGGGGATTACCCGCTGAAATAGGGTGAAAAGGACCTAAGTCGGATTGATAAGTCCCAAAAAAACAGCCCGCGCATGGCGGGCTGTCAGGGTTTGAGCGTGGCCTTTGAGGTCCGCTCTATCAGGGTTGCGAGGCGGCCTTCATCGGCTCGGACGCGGCCAAGGCGCTAAGGTCTGACGCGGCCGGCATCGCCACGGGCGCCGTTGCTGCGGCAGTCGCATGCTGGGTTGCGGCGGCCGTCGCCGGGGTCACTTGCATCGGCAGCAAAGGCACGATCAAGAGCGCGACGATATTGATGATCTTGATCAGCGGGTTGACGGCCGGGCCGGCGGTGTCTTTGTAAGGGTCGCCGACGGTGTCGCCGGTGACGGCCGCCTTGTGGGCTTCGCTGCCCTTGCCGCCGTGATGGCCGTCTTCGATGTATTTCTTGGCGTTATCCCAGGCGCCGCCGCCGGTACACATCGAGATCGCCACGAACAGACCGGTCACGATGGTGCCCATCAGCAAGCCACCCAAGGCTGCGGGGCCTAACAACAAGCCCACCAGCACCGGCACGATCACCGGCAGCAGCGAAGGGATGATCATTTCCTTGATCGCGGCGCTGGTCAGCATGTCGACGGCGGCGCTGTAGTCGGGCTTGCGTTTGCCGGACATGATCAGACCATCGGCGAATTGGCGGCGCACTTCCACCACCACGGAGCCGGCCGCGCGGCCTACGGCTTCCATCGCCATCGCGCCGAACAGATAGGGGATCAGGCCACCGATGAAGAGGCCGACGATCACCTTGGGGTCGCTCAGATCAAACGACACATGCATGCCGCGCGCTTCGAGCGAATGGGTGTAGTCGGCGAACAAGACCAGCGCCGCCAGACCGGCCGAGCCGATCGCATAGCCCTTGGTGACCGCCTTGGTGGTGTTGCCGACGGCGTCCAGCGGGTCGGTCACATCGCGCACGCTGGCGGGCAGTTCGGCCATTTCGGCGATGCCGCCGGCGTTGTCGGTGATCGGACCATAGGCGTCGAGCGCAACCACGATGCCGGCCATGCTCAACATCGAGGTGGCAGCGGTGGCGATGCCGTAGAGACCGCCCAGTTGGTAGGAAGCCAAGATCGCCAGGCAGACGAACAGCACCGGCCAGGCGGTCGAGCGCATGGACACGCCCAGGCCCGCGATGATGTTGGTGCCATGGCCGGTGGTCGAGGCTTGGGCAATATGCTTGACCGGCGAGTACTGGGTGCCGGTGTAGAACTCGGTCACCCAGACCAGCGCGGCGGTCAGCACCAAGCCGACGGCACAGGCGCCGAACAGGCGCATGCGAGTACCAGCGCCCAGCGCGTCATCCGGCATCACCGCGTTGGTGACGAAGTAGAAGGCGATCAGCGACAGCACGCCGGCCACGGCCAAGCCCTTGTAGAGCGCCGGCATAACGTTCTTCATGCCCGGCGAGGCCTTGACGAAGTAGCAGCCGATGATGGAGGCAATGATGGACACGCCGCCCAGCATCAGCGGATAGAGGATGGCGGCCATCGGGGCGGCCGTCACGACCAAGGCGCCCAGCGCCATGGTGGCGATCAGCGTCACCGCGTAGGTCTCGAACAGGTCGGCGGCCATGCCGGCGCAGTCGCCGACGTTGTCACCGACGTTGTCGGCAATAACTGCCGGGTTGCGCGGGTCATCCTCGGGGATGCCGGCTTCCACCTTGCCGACCAGGTCGGCGCCGACGTCCGCACCTTTGGTGAAGATGCCGCCGCCGAGCCGCGCGAAGATCGAAATCAGCGAGGAGCCGAAAGCGAAGCCGAGCAGCGGTTTGAGCGTGGCGGCGTCAATCTTCTCGCCACCGCTCAAGAACCAGAAGAACAGGCTGACACCCAAGAGTCCCAAGCCGACCACCAGCATGCCGGTGATGGCGCCGCCCTTGAAGGCAACGTCCAGTGCCGGGCCAATGCCCTTGGTGGCGGCCTGCGCGGTGCGCACATTGGCGCGCACCGACACATTCATGCCGATGAAGCCGCAAGCGCCCGAGAGCACCGCGCCGAGCACGAAGCCGACGGCCGACATAGGGTCCAGAAAGACCGCGATCAAAATCGCCAGCAGCAGACCTACGGCCGCAATCGTCTTGTACTGACGGGCCAAATAAGCGGCAGCTCCTTGTTGGATAGCGGAGGCGATCTCCTGCATGCGGGCATTGCCCGCGTCTTGACTCAAGATCCAGCTTCTTTGTATGAAGCCGTACAACACAGCCGCTAGGCCACAGGCCAGAGCGAAATACAGCGCCAAACTCGTCGACATGTAGATGTCTCCTATCGTTCTATCTGCAGTTGGAGGAAAAACTTAGGCCCGGCACCTCTGAACATGAGTCGAACATGAGGGTCAGGTCGCCCGAATTGATGCTACGAGAAGGTGAGGGCGTGAGCCTTGGGTGTTTACCCAAGGTTTGCGGGTAAACGATGGGGGTGTGTTGATGCGGGCGCCGTCAGCCAGCGGCAAGGCCTGCCCTTAGAATGCGGGTTTCCCCTTGTCGACTTACGGATAATCATGAGCCTGCACAACGTCACCCCCGGCGCCAAAGCGCCCGAACAGTTCAACGTCATCATCGAAATTCCGATGAATGCGGATCCGATCAAGTACGAGGTGGACAAGGAAACCGGCGCGATGTTTGTCGACCGTTTCATGACGACCGCGATGCACTATCCCTGCAACTACGGCTACATCCCGCAAACGCTGTCGGATGACGGTGACCCGGTCGATGTGCTGGTCGTAACGCCGTTCCCACTGACACCCGGCGTGGTGGTGACTTGCCGCGCGGTCGGCGTCTTGAAGATGGAAGACGAAGCCGGCGGCGACGCCAAGCTGCTGGCCGTGCCTATCGACAAGATTCTGCCGATGTACCAGCATTGGCAAAAGCCCGAGGACGTCAACAAGATGCGCCTCAACGCGATCCAGCATTTCTTTGAGCACTACAAGGATCTGGAGCCGAACAAATGGGTCAAGGTGCAAGGCTGGGAAGGCCCGGACGCCGCCAAGGCCGAAATCGTGGCCGGCATCGAGGCTTACAAAAAGGCGTCGCAGGGCTGATCTCGGCGTTGTTTGACCGCATAAAGCGCCCCGCCGGGCGCTTTTTTATTGGGGGCAGGCCTTGAAGGGCTGGTGCTCTTCCAACTCGTTCACATAGCCACGCATGGCCTGACCCTCCTGGGCCAGGAAGTCGGCCACCGCCTGGCTGAAGTCTGGATGCGCTAACCAATGGCTGGAATGGGTGGACACGGGCAGCAGGCCGCGTGCCATCTTGTGCTCACCCTGCGCGCCGCCCTCGAAGCGGCTGTACCCATTGGCAATGCACCAGGCCAGCGGCTGGTAGTAGCAGGCATCGAAATGCAGGCATGACACGCTCTCGACCGCACCCCAGTAGCGGCCATAGGCGTGACCCTGCACGGGGTCGAGTGCGACCAAGGAGGTGGCGATGGCCTCAGGCCCACGTTTGGCGGTGAAGAGCAGCCAGTTCTCGGTCATGTCGCGGCTCATCAAGCGGAAGAACTCGCGCGTCAGATAGGGCGTGCTGCGGTGGGCGCGGTAGGTCAGCTGATAGCAGTGGTAGAAAAAGTCCCAGTCACGCTCGCTAATTTGTGAGCCTTGGCGGACTTCGAAATGAATCTCTGCCTCACGCACCTTGCGTTGTTCTTGTTGAATTTTCTTGCGCTTTTCCCGCTGCATCGAAGCGAGAAATTCCTCGAAGGTGGCGTACCGCAGGGGTGATCGGTTTTGCCAATGAAACTGCACACCTTGGCGCTGCATCCAGGCTTGGCCCTGCGCGGCCGACAGGTCGGCCGAGTCGCCGAACAAGAGGTGGGCCGAACTCAGGCCAAGCTTTGCCGCCATGGCCTGCAAACCGTGCATCAAGAGTTGGCGCGCCTCGGCATTGATGGCCAGCAGGCGGCTGCCCGGCACCGGCGTGAAGGGCACGGCCACCAGCAGCTTGGGGTAATAGCTGAGGCCATGCCGCTGGTAGGCATCGGCCCAGGCCCAGTCGAACACATATTCACCATAGGAATGGCTCTTGAGGTAGGCCGGACAGCAGGCCAGCAGTTGTCCCTGCCGCCAGAGGCTGGCGAACCGGGCCTGCCAACCGGTGGCGGTGGT
Organism: Roseateles oligotrophus; assembly: GCF_025717515.1. GTDB lineage: Bacteria > Pseudomonadota > Gammaproteobacteria > Burkholderiales > Burkholderiaceae_C > Paucibacter_A > Paucibacter_A oligotrophus. The sequence goes on along the minus strand of NZ_JAJIRN010000002.1, from coordinate 393,504 downwards.
GGCGCTGCCGGATTCATGCAGGGCGCTGAGGTATTCGAGCCGCATGAAGGGCGTCGGCTGTTGCTGGGCGGACAGCAAGGCATTCCATTCGGCCAGCGGCAACTGGCCAGGGCTGTCATGCACCCGGATGACATAATCGCCCAACCCTGTTGGCCCTATTCCCATCTGTATTTCATCGGTGAAATCCATGTCTGTGATCGTCGCGCTCGCGCAAATAAATGTCACCGTGGGTGATCTTGAAGGCAATGCAAAAAAGATCGTCGAATATGGGCGGCGCGCCCATGCCGCCGGTGCAAAACTGCTGCTGACGCCCGAGCTGAGCCTGTGCGGCTACCCGCCCGAAGACTTGCTTTTGCGCCCCGCTTTTATGCAGGCCGCAACTGCCGCCTTGCAAAGCATTGCTCAGGAATTGGCCGACTGTGAGGGCTTGAGCGTGGTGGTTGGCCATCCCTTTCAGCAGCCCTCGCAGCGCGATCTTAGGTCCAAGAGCTGGGCCGTGCCGGCGCGCTTCAATGCGGCCTCTGTTTTGCAAGGGGGGCAGGTCTTGCTGACCTATTGCAAGCGCGAGTTGCCCAATTACCAGGTCTTTGATGAGCGGCGCTATTTTGTCTCGGGCCGCGATGCCGGCGAGCCAGCGGCGGTGTTCGAGGTCGGCGGCCTGCGCTTCGGTTTGAATATCTGCGAAGACGCCTGGTTTGACGAGCCCGCGCGGGCGGCCAAGGCGGCCGGCGCGCAGGTGCTGTGCGTGTTGAACGCCTCGCCCTTCCACGTCGGCAAGGCCGAGGAGCGCGAGCAACGCATGGCCGAGCGGGCACGCGATGTCGGCTTGCCGCTGCTGTACTCCCATCTGGTCGGCGGGCAGGACGAGGTGGTGTTTGACGGCGCCTCGTTTGCACTCAATGCGGATGGCGACTTGGCCGCGCGCGCGCCTATCTTCGAGGAGGCGCTGACGCTGCTCGAGATCAATGCGTCGGGGCAGGTCAAGGGCCAAGTCTTGCCATTGCCGAGTCTGGAGGCACAGGTCTGGGCCGCCCTGGTCACCGGTGTGCGCGACTATGTCGGCAAGAACGGTTTCCCCGGCGTCTTGCTGGGCCTGTCCGGCGGCATCGACTCCGCCTTGGTTTTGGCGGTCGCGGTCGACGCCTTGGGTGCCGACAAGGTGCGCACCGTGATGATGCCTTCGCCCTACACGGCCGATATCTCCTGGATTGATGCGCGTGACATGGCCGAGCGGCTCGGCGTGCGCTATGACGAAAAGTCGATCTCGCCGATGTTTGATGCGTTCAATGAGACTTTGGCCGATGAGTTCAAGGGCTTGGCTCTGGATGCGACCGAGGAGAACATTCAGGCGCGTATCCGCGGCACCTTGCTGATGGCCTTGTCGAACAAGTTCGGCGCCATCGTGCTGACCACCGGCAACAAGAGCGAAATGGCAACCGGTTATTGCACGCTTTACGGCGATATGGCGGGCGGCTTTGCGGTGATCAAGGATGTGGCGAAGACGCTGGTGTTCCGGCTGGCGCGCTGGCGTAACGAGCAAGCTACCTTGCGACCCGATGGATCGGTGTTGACGGCGGCGCCCATCATCCCCGAGCGCATCATCACGCGCCCACCATCGGCCGAGCTGCGGCCCGATCAGAAAGACCAGGACAGCTTGCCGCCCTATGAGGTCTTGGACGCGATCCTGGCCCGCTATATGGAAGAAGACCAGTCTGTGGCTGAGATCGTGGAGGCCGGCTTCGACGTGGCCGATGTCGAGCGTGTCACAAGGCTGATCAAGATCAATGAATACAAGCGCCGCCAAGCGCCGATCGGGATACGCATTACGCACCGCGCCTTCGGGCGCGACTGGCGCTATCCGATTACATCGAAGTTCCGTGCTTAAATTAAGTCAATCCCACCTGTTTTGGAGTCAGAAACCATGAAACAAATCACCGCCATCATCAAGCCCTTCAAGCTGGACGAAGTCCGCGAGTCTCTGGCCGAGGTGGGTGCGTCGGGTCTGACGGTGACCGAGGTGAAGGGTTTTGGCCGCCAAAAAGGCCATACCGAGCTTTACCGTGGTGCCGAATATGTGGTCGACTTTTTGCCCAAGGTGAAGGTCGAGGTGGTGGTCAAGGACGAAGACGTCGAGCGCTGCATCGACGCGATTTTGAAAGCCGCCAAAACCGGCAAGATCGGTGACGGCAAGATCTTTGTCACGCCGGTCGAGCAGGTCGTACGAATTCGTACCGGCGAGACCGACGAAGAGGCGGTCTGAGCTAGTAATTCAGCCGGCAAGGCGCTGCCATAGCGCCGCGCCCCAGATGCCGGCGCTGAGCAGTAGCGACAGCAGCACTGCCGCGCTGGCCAGGTCTTTGGCTCGCTTGGACAGGTCGTGCAACTCGAACGAGACCCGGTCAATCGCCGCCTCGATGCCTGAGTTCAGCAGTTCGACAATCAGCACGAGCATCAGCGAGCCGAGCAGCAGCGCGGTCTGCACCCAGCCTTGGCCCAGCCAGAAGGCCAGCGGCGTGGCGACGATCAGCAGCCACACCTCTTGGCGGAAGGCGCTTTCGCCGGTATAAGCGGCGCGCAGCCCGGCCAAGGAATAGCCGGTCGCGTGAAGTATGCGGTTCAGGCCGGTTTTGCCTTTGTAGGGGTTGCTCATCGTTTGATGGGTTTTTGAGTAATCAGTTGAGTGCCGCAAATCACATCGTGCAGGAATTGCCCGCTGGGGTGCAGTCGACTTAACAAGGCATAGGCGGCGACACCCGCTATCAGCGTGCTGAACATGGCGCCGGTATTGCGGAGCTCAAGCAGCCACACGCTCAGCAGGGCCGGCGCAAACCAGAGCCAACTCAGGCAGTAACGCGCCAAGGCGCGCATCCGATTCAGAGGCTGGCCTTGCAGGTCAACGAGTCGGATATGCCATGCCTTCATCGCCACGGTTTGTCCGCCGCGCGTCCAAAACCATCCGAAATAGATACCGAGCACGATGAACAAGACGGCTTGCAGGCTGTGTTGGCCATGCAGGGCGTGACGTTGCTGCGTCAAGATGCCGAATAAAAAAGCAGTGGCAAACACGACGCCAAACAGAACCACGCCCTCATAGACAAAAGCGGCCATGCGCCGCTTCAGGCTTGGCAGCGCCTCGTTTTCAATTGTCATGGGGCCGATGCGCTGTGCTGAGGACGTTTGGGCAGCAAGGTCTTGCTGTCGACCAAATCTGGGTTGGCCAGTACCTTGGTGTGGCCGGCCTTTTGATGAGTGGGCACCAATTTATCCTGGGTCATCAGCACCGTGGTGGCGCCCGGTTTGGCTTGCAGCAAGGATGGTGCGACCGCTTTGAGTGCCTGGTTAGATACTGCTGTGGGCACCAAATTTGACTTCGCCAGCGGCGCAATGCGGGCCTTGTCGGCACTGCTATCCAGCGCAGCCTTGCTGGCTTGCGTTGCGAGTTTCTTCGCCGCTTTGTCGGCCAGTTGTTGGCGTTGCTCCTGGGGAAGCGCTTGATAGGCCTCCCACTTGGCTTGGCGTTCCTCGGCGGTGATCTTTTTTGCGCCTTGAAAACTGATCCGAGCTTGTTGGCGCTCGGCCGGGCTTAACCTGGCCCATTCACGCATGCGCTCTTGCGCACGTGCCTGCTCCTCGGCCGACAGCGCCGAAAAACGTGTCGCCACTTCCAACCACTGACTCTTGCGAGCGGCGTCGAGCGAGTCCCAGTCTTGCTCCAGCGGCAGCAAAATTGCCTTTTGCGCGGAATTCAGCCGAACCCAAGTCGGTGCGGGCAACATGGCATTGGGGGCGGCAATCTTGCTCGGGGCAAGGCGCTGCAGTGGTTCTGCAGCGACCGGCGCCGATGCTGGAGGGCTAGCCACCAGGGGCGCGCTGCTGGCCGCGCCGTCTGCGGGCAGAGGGGTTTGCGCAGAGGTGACCTGACTCGCCAATAGAGTCAGCGCCGCCAGCAGCAAGTCAAGTCGCTGTGAATTGCGGCGCTTTGAACTCCGGCAGTCGTCCAATCTCGTCATCGGCATGAAGTCATTGCTCTTCTGGCTCATCACTCAAATATTCTTTGAATCCGGGGTCGCCATAGGCTGCCGGCGGCAATTTATCCGACAGCAGACCGGTGTCAACTTCAGCTGCGGCCAAAATCTGCTCATACCATTGGCTGTGTTGAATCAGCATCAAGCCCAGCACCAACAAGATCAAAGGCAGCAAGGAGGTCAGCTTCAGCCAACGCGGCGAGTCGCCGCCGCGCCCCAAGCTCAAAGCAGAACCCGAGCGCATGACCGCCGCCGCAGGGGCCGCCTGGGCCTGGCTTGCGCGGGCGCTGCGGGCCTTCAGCAACGCTTGTTCGCGCGCAAAGCTCAGGCGTTCGGCGACATTGGCGGGCAAGGTCTGCGCTTGCTCGTTCAAACCGGCCGCCACGCGCAGGCCGAAGCGGGCGACGCGAGCGTCCTCATTGGACGCTTGATCCATTCCAAATTGCGACTTGTTCATAAGGTAATCCCCTTGGCCTTCAGCGACTTTGCCAATGCATGCGTGGCGCGGGAGCAATGCGTTTTCACGCTGCCTTCCGAGCATCCCATGACGATCGCGGTTTCAGCGACATCCATTTCCTCCCAATAACGCAGCAGGAAGGCTTCCCGTTGACGTGCCGGCAATTCAGCCACTTCGGCGTCGATGGCTTGCAAGATTTGGCCCCTGGAAACCTCATCGGCGGCACTCAGCGCGCCCAGCGTGCCTTCCTGCGCTTCAAGGACCTCAAGTAGATTGAAGTCGCCATCCGGATCGCTGGACTCAAAGTCCGACATATTTTGCATGACGGCATTGCGAGTCTTCTTGCGGCGGAAGAAATCCATCGTCGCGTTCGACAAGATGCGTTGAAACAACAGCGGCAACTCGGCGGCGGGGCGATCGAAGTACTTTTCCGCCAGCTTGATCATGGCGTCTTGCACGATGTCCAGCGCCGAATCGTCATCGCGCACCATATAAGCGGTGCGCTTGAACGCTCGCCGGTCGACGGCGCGCAGAAAATCGTTGAGTTCTTTGTCGGTGGCCAAGGAGAGGGGAGGGGCATGAGCCCGATGCTGGCAAAACAGCGGCGAGTATCGCATTACGGCAGACATCACTTGCTATTTTGGCCGGGGCAGCGAAAGTCCAGTGCATAATGCTGCTTCGCACAATGAAATTTTTGGTCTTCAGCTGACAGCCCGACCGGGGCACCAGTTCTTTGATCGCGCAGGTTCCGAGTCCGCCTCACGAGGGCACGAGTAGGAACACCAATGGTTTTTCGTTAGAGAAATTCACAAAGGTTCTAAATGGATATGTCAAGCGCGGATGTCAAGCGTGCCGGTTCGGCAGCGCTAAATTCCCAAACACAAAATTCTTCCTCCGAGCTCAACGGCTCCGAGATTCTGGTTCGCTGCCTGCAGGCCGAAGGTGTCCAATACCTTTGGGGCTATCCGGGTGGCGCGGTGCTCTACATTTACGACGCACTGTACAAACAAGAGACCATTCAGCATGTGCTGGTGCGTCACGAGCAGGCCGCCGTGCATGCCGCCGACGGCTATGCCCGCGCCACCGGTGATGTAGGCGTCGCCCTCGTCACTTCCGGCCCCGGTGTCACCAATGCCGTTACGGGTATCGCCACCGCGTACATGGACTCGATCCCGATGGTGATCGTGACCGGCCAGGTGCCTACGCCCGCGATCGGCCTCGACGCTTTCCAGGAATGCGACACCGTCGGCATCACCCGTCCCATCGTCAAGCACAACTTCCTGGTCAAGGATGTGCGCGATCTGGCGATGACGATGAAAAAGGCCTTCCACATCGCCCGCACCGGCCGCCCCGGCCCGGTGGTGGTGGACATCCCCAAGGATGTCTCGATGGCCAAGCTGGGCGCACCTTTCGAATACCCCAAGCATGTGGAGATGCGCAGCTACAACCCGGCGCGCAAGGGTCACACCGGCCAGATCCGCAAGGCGGTGCAACTGCTTTTGCAGGCCAAGCGGCCTTATATCTATTCGGGCGGTGGCGTCATCTTGGGCGAGGCCTCGGCCGAGCTGCGCGAGTTGACCAATCTGCTCGGCTATCCCTGCACCAACACCTTGATGGGTCTGGGCGCGATTGCCGCCAGCGACCCCAAGTTCCTCGGCATGCTGGGCATGCACGGCACTTACGAAGCGAATATGACCATGCAGCACTGCGATGTGCTGCTGGCCGTGGGCGCGCGTTTTGATGACCGCGTGATCGGCAATCCCAAACATTTCGCCCAGGTCGAGCGCAAGATCATCCATGTGGACATCGACCCTTCGTCGATCTCCAAGCGGGTGCGGGTCGACATCCCCATCGTCGGTGATGTGAAGGACGTGCTGCAGGAGTTGATCTTCCAGATCAAGGAAGCGCAGGCCAAGCCGGACTCTGCTTCGATCAATGCTTGGTGGAGCCAGATCAATGAATGGCGCCGCCGCGAATGCCTGGTCTACAAGACCTCAAGCGAGGTGATCAAGCCGCAGATGGTGGTCGAAACCCTGTGGAATCTGACCAAGGACAGCGACGCCTACATCACCTCGGACGTCGGCCAGCATCAAATGTGGGCGGCGCAGTTCTACCGCTTTGAGCAGCCGCGCCGCTGGATCAACTCCGGCGGCTTGGGCACCATGGGCGTGGGCCTGCCCTACGCGATGGGCATCAAGATGGCGCGGCCCAAGGCGGATGTGTTCTGCATCACCGGCGACGGCTCGATCCAGATGAATATCCAGGAGCTCTCGACCTGCAAGCAGTACGAGACGCCGGTGAAGATCTTGTCGCTGAACAACCGCTATCTCGGCATGGTGCGGCAGTGGCAGGAGCTGGACTATGGCAAGCGCTACTCGCACAGCTATATGGAAGCGCTGCCCGACTTCGTCAAGCTGGCCGAGGCTTATGGCCATATCGGTCTGGTGGTCGAGAAGCCCGGCGATGTCGAGGGCGCGCTGCGCGAAGCGATTCGCCTGAAGGACCGCACGGTCTTTCTGGACATCCGCACCGATCCGACCGAGAACGTCTGGCCCATGGTGCAGACGGGCAAGGGCATCTCGGAAATGCGCCTCGGGTCCGAAGACCTTTGAGTTGAGCGAGCAGGGCCGGGGCTGTTGCGTTACCGCGCGCGGTCAGTGGCCTTGTGAAGTCAGCAAGAAGTTGGACCCACTCCCTTAAATCGAATAGCGTGGCCAAGAACCGTCAGTTACCGCTGCCGGTTTGAAGAGCGCGAAGGACGAGAAAATGAAGCACATCATTGCATTGCTGATCGAGAACGAGCCGGGCGCGCTGTCGCGCGTGGTGGCGCTGTTCTCGGCGCGTGGCTACAACATCGAGAGCCTGACCGTGGCGCCGACCGAGGACCCCTCGCTGTCGCGCATGACCATCGTCACCACCGGCTCGGACGAGGTGATCGAGCAGATCACCAAGCATCTGAATCGCCTGATCGAGGTGGTCAAGGTGGTCGATCTGACCGAAGGCAATTACACCGAGCGCGAACTGATGCTGATCAAGGTTCGCGCGGTCGGCAAGGAGCGCGAAGAAATGAAGCGCACAGCCGATATTTTCCGCGGCCGCATCATCGATGTGACCGAGAAGACCTACACGATCGAGTTGACAGGAGATTCGTCCAAGCTGGACGCCTTCATCGATTCGATCGACCGGGCTTCTATCTTGGAGACGGTGCGCACCGGCACCAGCGGCATCGGCCGCGGCGAGCGAATCCTCAGAGTCTGATCTTTCTTCCCCACACCACCCTTTTTTCGAATTTTTCCTGGAGCACGATATGAACGTTTTTTATGACAAGGACGCTGACCTGAGCCTGATCAAGGGCAAGAACGTCACCATCATCGGCTACGGCTCACAAGGCCATGCCCACGCATTGAACCTGAACGACAGCGGCTGCAAAGTGACCGTCGGTCTGCGCCGCAGCGGTGCGTCCTGGGCCAAGGCCGAGAACGCCGGCCTGAAGGTTGCCGAGATCGCCGACGCCGTCAAGGCCGCCGACGTGGTGATGATCTTGCTGCCCGACGAGCAGATCGCTGAGGTCTACAAGAACGAAGTCGAGCCGAACATCAAGCAAGGCGCTTCGCTGGCCTTCGCTCACGGCTTCAACGTCCATTACGGCCAAGTCACGCCGCGTGCCGACCTCGACGTCTGGATGGTCGCGCCCAAGGCCCCTGGCCACACCGTGCGCGGCACTTACGCCCAGGGCGGCGGCGTGCCTCACCTGATCGCCGTCTACGCGGACAAGTCGGGCAAGGCGCGTGATCTGGCCCTGAGCTACGCTTCGGCCAATGGCGGCGGCAAGGCCGGCATCATTGAAACCAATTTCCGGGAAGAAACCGAAACCGACTTGTTCGGCGAGCAGGCCGTCTTGTGCGGCGGTGCGGTGGAACTGATCAAGGCCGGCTTCGAGACGCTGACCGAAGCCGGTTACGCGCCCGAAATGGCTTACTTCGAGTGTTTGCATGAGTTGAAGCTGATTGTTGATCTGATCTATGAGGGCGGCATCGCCAACATGAATTACTCGATCTCCAATAACGCCGAGTATGGTGAGTATGTGACCGGCCCCAAGGTCGTCACTTCCGCCACCAAGGACGCGATGCGCCAATGCCTGAAGGACATCCAGACCGGCGAATACGCGAAGAGCTTCATCCTTGAGAACAAGGCCGGCGCGCCCACGCTGCTGAGCCGCCGCCGCCTGACCGCCGAGCATCCGATCGAGCAAGTCGGCGAGAAGCTGCGCGCGATGATGCCTTGGATCAAGGCCAACCGTCTGGTCGATCAGTCGAAAAACTGATTGTTGTAGGTGTCAGTGAAAGCCGCGTTGCCGACAGGTTGCGCGGCTTTTTCTCTGGCGCCATGTTGTATCCTCCCGACCCATGACCGATCTCAAGAAAAAGACCCAGGCCGAATTGCCCGACGATGATGACGAAGCGGTGCCGCACCAGCCTCGGCCACGCCGCAAGGGCATCTATGTGCTGCCGAATGCAATCACGCTGGCGGCATTGTTCTCGGGCTTCTATGCCATCGTGATGGCGATGAATGGCCGTTTCGAGGTCGCTTGCATCGCGATTTTCTGCTCCGCTGTGCTCGACAGCCTGGACGGCCGCGTGGCCCGCATGACCAACGCCCAAAGCGCCTTTGGCGAGCAAATGGACAGCCTCTCGGACATGGTCAGCTTTGGCGCCGCACCGGCGCTGATCGTCTATATCTGGGCCTTCAAGGACATGGGCAAGCTGGGTTGGATCCCAAGCTTTGTCTATATCGCCGGAGCGGCGCTGCGCCTGGCGCGCTTCAACGTCAATATCGGCGTGGTCGACAAGCGCTTTTTCCAGGGCCTGCCCAGCCCGGCGGCGGCGGCCATCGTGATCGGCATGATCTGGGCCTTTGATGACTATGGTTTTCAGCGGGTGACGAATCTGCCTTGGGTGGTCTGGACTGCTTTTGGCATGACCTTGTTTGCCGGGCTGTCGATGGTGACGAATGCGCCTTTCTACAGTTTCAAGGTTGTCGGTGCGCGGCGCACCGTGCCCTTTGTGGTGCTGGTCGCGATCGCTTTGGCCATTGTGCTGATCAGCCAGAACCCGCCGCTGGGCCTGTTCGCGATCTTCTGTGCCTACGGTCTGTCGGGTTATGTGATTTACTTTTGGCGCAAGGCCAAGGGTCGGCCGGTCAGCATGATCGCCACCTCGACCGATGATCCCGATGAGCAGGGCCTGCACCGCTGATTTGGCGTGCTATATTGGCCTTCATGAACATTGCAAATGCGATCAGCTTGCTACTACTAGGAACCTCTCGGGTTCGCTGATCGCTAACGTCAAAAGCTTTCCGCATCAAAGCCCGCCAAGCAAACGCTTCGCGGGCTTTTGGTTTTTTTAGTTCTGTATTTTGGAGTTCACCGTGGCTGACCAACTGATCATCTTTGACACCACCTTGCGTGACGGCGAACAAAGCCCCGGCGCTTCGATGACCAAGGACGAAAAACTGCGCATCGCGCGCCAGTTGGAGCGCCTGCGCGTGGATGTGATCGAGGCCGGCTTTGCTGCGTCGAGCAATGGTGATTTCGAGGCCGTCAAGGCCATCGCCGACGCGGTCCGTGAAAGCACGATCTGCTCGCTGGCGCGCGCCAATGACCGCGACATCGCCCGCGCCGCCGAGGCGCTCAAGGGCGCGGCGCGTTCGCGCATCCACACCTTCATCGCAACCAGCGAGTTGCATATGGAGAAAAAGCTGCGCATGACGCGCGAGCAGGTGCTGGAGCAAGCGATTCAAGCCGTGCGCTTTGCGCGTAACTTGAGCGGTGACATCGAGTTCTCGCCCGAGGACGGCTACCGCTCGGACCCGGACTTTCTGGCCCGCGTGGTCGAGGCCGTGATCAAAGAAGGCGCCCGCACCATCAATATCCCCGACACGGTCGGTTACGCGATCCCCGAGCTGTACGGTAACTTCATCAAGACCCTGCGTGAGCGCGTGCCCAACTCCGATCAGGCAATCTGGTCGGTGCATTGCCACAACGACCTGGGCATGGCGGTGGCCAACTCGCTGGCCGGCGTGCAGATTGGCGGCGCGCGCCAGATCGAGTGCACGATCAATGGTCTTGGCGAGCGGGCCGGCAATTGCTCCTTGGAAGAGGTGGTGATGGCGGTCAAGACGCGGCGGGACTATTTCGGGCTCGATGTGAATATCGACGCCACACAGATTCTGTCGGCCTCCCGGCTGGTCTCGCAGACTACCGGTTTCGTCGTGCAGCCGAACAAGGCGGTGGTGGGGGCCAATGCCTTCGCCCATGCCTCGGGCATTCATCAGGACGGCGTGCTGAAGGCGCGTGACACCTACGAAATCATGCGCGCCGAAGATGTGGGCTGGAGCGCCAACAAGATCGTGCTGGGCAAGCTCAGTGGACGTAACGCGTTCAAGCAGCGGCTGCAGGAGTTGGGCATCTCCTTGGAGTCCGAGGCCGAGGTGAACGCGGCCTTTGTGCGCTTCAAGGACCTGGCCGACCGCAAGAATGAAATCTTCGATGAAGACATCATTGCTTTGGTGATGGACGAGTCGGTCACGTCCGAGCATGAGCATTACCGTTTGATCGCCTTGGCGCAGCGTTCCGAAATGGGCGAGCGGCCGCATGCCAGCGTGGTGTTCGCGGCAGGCACCGTCGAGCACCGGATGGAGAGCGACGGCAACGGTCCCGTCGATGCGGTGCTCAGAGCGATCGAGTTGGCGGCGCAAAGTGGCGCCGAGATGTTGCTCTATTCTGTCAATGCCATCACCAGCGGCAGCACAGAATCGCAAGGCGAGGTGACGGTTCGGCTGCAATTTGCGGGTCGTGTCGTCAACGGTGTTGGGTCCGACCCCGATATCGTCGTTGCTTCGGCCAAGGCATATTTGAGTGCCTTGAACAAATTGCAAAGCAAGATCGAACGAGTGGCGGCCCAGGGTTGACCTCGGGGCGCCATTTTTTAACGCAATGCGGAGCTTGAAGAGCCGCGTCTAAGCTTTTGATCTTGCTAGTATTTTTCCTTTCACCTAAACTGCCTGTCAGTAGCTGGGGCCCGGATTGAAGAATTTTTCGAAATATTTGACAAGCATCACATCGCGCATGACCTTGAGCGCCTTCGCTGTGTGCTGTTTGGCAATGCCGGTTCAAAAGGCTGAGGCAGCGTCGGCGCCGGTCAAGAAGGCGGCGCAGAAGCAAGTGGCGAAAGATGTGCGCAAAGCCAAACCGGCCACGCGCACGCCTCGCAAAGCCGTCGCTTCGATTACCGCGGTGGCGGCCAAGCCGACCTTTGGTCAGCTCTATGGCTTGCATGACGCGGCCGACCCCTTGGATCTGAAATCCAGCGTGGCGCTGGTGATGGATCAAGACACCAATGAAGTCTTGTTCGCGAAGAATTCGCAGGCGGTGCTGCCGATTGCGTCTATCACCAAGTTGATGACGGCCTTGGTGGTTGTCGAAGCCGGTCAGTCCTTGGACGAAAAGCTGACCATCAGCGACGAAGATATCGATACCGAAAAACGTACCCATTCACGTTTGGTGGTGGGCACCACCTTGACGCGCGGCGAGATGATGCATCTGGCCTTGATGTCGTCGGAAAATCGTGCCGCCAATGCCCTGGGGCGCCATTACCCGGGCGGCTTGGAAACCTTTGTTGCGGCGATGAATCAAAAAGCCCAGGCCTTGGGCATGGTCGATACGCATTATGTTGAGCCGACCGGCTTGTCGAGCCGCAACCAGTCCAGCGCCAGGGATTTGGCAGCCCTGGTCAAGGTCGCGCATGAGTTCCCCTTGTTGCGCGAATTGTCGACCTCGCGCGAGCATCAAGTGGCCTTGGGCCGCCGCCAAGTGCAGTTTCACAGCACCAATGGGTTGCTGAGCAGCAAGTCTTGGGATATCGGGTTGCAGAAGACCGGGTTCATCAATGAGGCGGGCCGTTGTTTGGTGATGCAAGCTCGTATGGCTGGACGCAAGGTCATCATGGTCTTGCTTGATTCAACCGGCAAATATTCGCGAATTGGCGACGCCGAGCGAGTGCGTAAATGGGTACTCAGCAACCCGGCGGTTTTGAGTCAGCCCTTGAAGGCCGTGCTCTAGAGATTCCTCTCCAGCAGAAGAAAAAAAGGCGCTCATTGAGCGCCTTTTTTGTGGCTCAAGCAAAGCAGCGTTTCAGCCTCGATAGCCGAGTGCCAGCGAGATCTGCGCCACCGTGTCTTTGAGCCGCTGCAGCCATGACTCTTCCAGCCGGTCGGCCGGTGCCGAGATCGACAGGCCGGCGATCAGTTTGGCCTGATCATCGTAGATGCCCGCCGCCATGCAGCGCACGCCCAATTCCAATTCCTCGTCATCACGTGACACCCCCCGTTGGCGTACCAGCGCCAGCTCGCGCTCAAGCGCCGTGATGTCCGTCAGGCTGTTGCGGGTGTGACCGGCCAGCCCTGTCCGAGTGGCATAAGCGCGCACCCGCTGCGGATCATCGCTGGCCAAAAACAGCTTGCCGACCGAAGTCAGGTGCAAGGGCGCACGCCCGCCCACCGCACGCACGACCTGCATGCCCGAGCGTTCGCTATAGGTGCGTTCGATGTAGACAATCTCATCGCCCTGGCGTACCGATAAATTGACCGGTTGCAGCGTAAATTTATGCAACTCCCGCATCGGGCCCAGCGCTGCGTCGCGCACATCCAGCCTTGCCTTGACCAAATTCCCCAGTTCCAACATGCGCATACCCAAGCGGTAGCTGCCGGCTTCCGGGCGATCAACGAAACGACCGAGCGTCAAGTCGTTGAGAATACGGTGCGCGGTGGAAGGATGCAGACCGGTGCTGGCGCTGATTTCCTTCAGCGAGACCGGATCCTGATGGCTGGCGAGCACGTCCAGCAGCGAAAACATTCGCTCCAAGACCTGAATCGCCGGCGTTTGATCCTCTTTGTTTTTCATGCCTTGATTGTGCTGGAGATTGACTTGTTTTGCATTGCGAAAATTAGATTCACCCGTCGAAACGGTTTCGGCCGCGCAACAGCTTGGGCGATAGGCGTGCTTGGCTCGGTGGTTTTGCGCGCTGGTCTATCTATCGCCTTGCTGCTGGCATTGCCGATAAGGGCCGAGGAGGCTGGTGCGGCGTTGGCGGCTTCGGCGCCTCAACCAGCGGCAACGGCTGTTGCTTCGGCTCCGGAGGCGCCGGCTTGGCTGCGCGTGCCGCGCCTGCAAGGCCGGCTGACCGCGGCCGATCTTGGCTTGCTGATCAATACGGCCGATCCCTATTCGGTCGCGGTCGGGGCTTATTACGCGAGTCAGCGCGGCATCCCTGAGGCCAATATTGCGCGCCTGGTTTTGCCGATGAAAGCGAGTTTGAGCGCCGCGGAATTTGCGGCCTTGCAGGCGCAAGTGCAAGAACGCCTGGGCCCGCAGGTGCAGGCCTTGGCCTTGGCGTGGCGAGTGCCTTACGCGGTTGAATGCAATTCCATCACCAGCGCTTTGGCGATGGGTTTCCAGCCTGAAATTTGCCAAAACTCCTGCGGGCCGAGCAAGGTCAGCCCCTACTTTTCTTATATCGGTGCGCGGCCATTCACTGACCTGGGCATGCGGCCGGCGATGATGCTGGCCTCGCACAGCGTTGAAACCGCGCAGGCCTTGATCGCGCGCGGCATCGAGGCCGATCAAAGCCTGCCCTCGTTCGCCAGCAGCAATGCCTTCTTTGTCAACACCCCCGATGCGGCGCGCAATGTGCGGGCGACGCTGTTTCCTCCAGCGACCTTCCTGAAGCCCTGGGGTGTGGACGTTAGGCGCGAGTCCAGCCAAGCGCTGCCGGCCATGCAGCGAACGCTGTTGTATACGACCGGACTGCTGCGGGTTGAGGGCTTGGCCTCGGTGGATTGGTTGCCCGGTGCCTTGGCCGATCACCTGACCTCGTTCGGCGGCCAATTGGACGCCGTGTCGCCGAGCGGACAGATGAATGTGCTGGATTGGCTGCAGTCAGGGGCCACGGCCAGTTATGGCACCGTCAGCGAGCCCTGTAATCACAGGCAGAAGTTCCCGCATCCGCAGTTGCTGCTGCTGTTCTATCTGCAGGGCGTGACGGCGCTGGAGGCCTATTGGCACAGCGTGGCATGGCCGGGGCAGGGCGTGTTTGTGGGTGAGCCGCTGGCGGCGCCGTTCGCGCCCAAATTCTTGCCTCGTTAAATCGGCGGCAGATTTGCAGCCGCGTTGAAACCCGCTCGAACCGCACCTTCCAAGGTCGCCGGGTAGGGCCCGTCCACATAGTCACCCGCCGCCCATAGCCCTGGCTTGATACTGGTGGGTGGGCGCTGCAGGCCCGGTATGCAGGCAAAGGTGGCGCGTTTTTCAGCCAGCACGCGGTGGATTTGCGGCGGGTTGTGCCAAGTGAATTGGGCCAAGGCCTGCTGCAAGGTGGCCTCGCCGCTTGCGGCCAAACCTCGCTCAACCCAGTTGGCCGCACCGCTGATCACGAAGGCAAACAAGCCCGGGTCATGGCCGAGCTGCCCCAGATCGAAGGCAAATTGAGCCGGTGCTTCGGCGCTCTCCTGCAAGGCCACCATGGCTGCGGGTAACTGCGAGCCGGCGCTGCGCAGATAGACGGTCATGATCGGTTGGTATTGCAGCGCGCCTGCTTGACTTGCCCATGCGGGGGCGATCTCGGCACACAGAATTGCCGCTTGGGCCGAGGTGCAGGCCAGAATCACTTGCTCAAAAGCTTGGCCGTCGACGCTCCAGCCTGCTGGACATTGGGTCAGCGCTTGAACTCTTGTGTTCAGGTGAATTTTGACCCCGCGTGCGCTTAGCCAAGTGGCCGCCGGCTCGGCCAGCAAGGCGCTCAAGGGCAGCTTGGGCAGCAGCAAATCGGCGCTGCCTCGTCCGCTGAAGAGCGCGTCTCGCAGCACGCGCAAAAACACTTGCGCGCTTGCTTGGTCTGCCGGCGTGTTGAGCGCGGCCACGCAGAGCGGCTCAATCAGCTCTTGCCGCACGATGGCTGGCAGGCCGGCGCTCAGCGCTGCGACATTGAGCATTGGCGCGCATTCAAAGCGCCGCAGCAGCCAGCCGGTGGCGGTCAGCAGCAAACTCAGGCGAGCCGCCAAGGGCCAGGCGCGATAGGCAAGGATGCCGCGCACAAAGCTGATCAGCGCAGGACCCGGCGGCAAACACAAGCCTTCATGCCGGGGGTAGCGCAGGCGCAGAGGCTGGCGCAGAAAACCCTGCTTCAGGTCTACGCCGACGGCTTCCAGAAGGCTGAGGCTGGCTTGGTAGGCGCCAATCAGAATATGTTGGCCGTTGTCCAGCCTCGGGCCCGCATCGGGCGCGCCTAAGCTGCGCGCCCGGCCGCCCAAATGCTGGGCCATTTCAAACAAGGTAACTTGGTAGCCCAACTGACTCGCCTTGACGGCGGCGGCCAAGCCGGCCCAGCCACCGCCGACAATGGCCACCCGTTTTGCCGTCAACGCCCGGCCCAGTTGGTGCGCATGGCGATCCAGAGCTTTCTGACCGGGGTCAAGGCAATGCGCTGCTCCAGCACGCGGAAGTTTTCGGCCTCGATTTCCCGCAGCAAGGCGCGGTAAATATTGGCCATCATCAGGCCGGGTTTTTGCGCACGGCGGTCGGCCTCGGGCAGCAGCGCGAAGGCCTCGTCGTAAAGCTGGTGCGCCCGCTGCGCTTGGAACTTCATCAAGGCGGTGAAGCGCTCGCTATAGCCCCAGGGGCTTTTGCGCTGCAGGATTTCATGCGCCTTGACGTCGAACTGCTGCAGCTCGGAGATCGGTAGATAGATGCGGCCGCGTCGCGCGTCGTCACCGACGTCGCGGATGATGTTGGTCAACTGCATCGCCAGCCCCAGCTTGTGGGCATAGGCGATGCTATCGGCATGAGTGCGGCCAAAAATTCCCGAGGCCACCTCGCCCACCACGCCGGCGACCAAATGGCAGTAGCGCTGCAGACCGGGGTAGTCGAGGAAGCGGGTTTGCTCCAGGTCCATCTGGCAGCCGTCGATCACCGCCGTCAGATGTTCGAGGCGGATGTCATAAGCTCCGCAATGCGGCATCAAGGCCTTCATCACCGGGTGCTGAGGCTGGCCGGCGAAGGCGCTGCTGGCCTCTTTGCGCCACCAGGCCAGTTTGGTCGCCGCAACGCTGGGGTCGCTGATCTCGTCCACCACGTCATCGACCTCGCGGCAAAAGGCGTAAAAGGCGGTGATGGCGGCGCGGCGCGGCGCCGGCAGAAATAGGAAGGCGTAATAAAAGCTGGAGCCGCTTTTGGCCGCCTTGTCCTGCACATACTGCTCGGGACTCACAAACTCTCCTCTTGCTGGACTATCGGTTTCTTGCCACTTTGGCTCATGCGCAGCGCGCCCCATAACAGCGCCGGGGCATCCAGGCTGTGCAGGGCGGGGCGGTGGATAAGGCTTGCGTAATGCATGGTCTTGATTTTCGCAAGAATTCGCAGGCCGCCTTGTACCACCAGACGCAATTCCCAGCCGGCACGGCCCGGTATTTGATGCACCAGTGGCGCACCCTCCAGCATCAAGCGTTCGGCCCATTCGCACAGGTTCTTGATCAGGGCGCGGGCGGCGGGGCTGTCGCGGCAGGCCAGCAGGTCTGCAGCGTTGACGCCGTGGCGCTGCAGGTCGGTCAAAGGGGCGTAGACCCGACCGAGCGGCCCGTCGCGGCTGAAGTCCTGCCAGAAATTGATCAATTGCAAGCTGCTGCAGATCGCGTCGGAGCGCTGCAAGGCCAAGGGATCATCAATGCCGTAAAGATGCAGCAGCAAGCGACCAACCGGATTGGCCGAGCGACTGCAGTAGTCAAGCAGTTCGGGGCGGTCGTAGTAGTCGTTTTTCTGCAAATCCTGCTCGAAAGCGCTGATCAAATCATTCAGCAATGGGAGTGGCAGTCGATATTGACGCAGGACAGCGGCCAGCGGAGTGAAGACGGTCGCCGCCCAGCGAACTGAGGGCTGCCGTCCGGCGGCAGTAGCCAGCATGTCCTCGCGGTAGGCCTGCAAGTCGGCTTGTCTTTGAACGGGGCCAGCGTCGCCTTCATCGGCTAAGTCGTCGGCAGTACGCGCAAAGTGATAGATGGCAGCAACAGCCGGCCGCAAATGTTTCGGACACAGCCAAGAGGCGACGGGGAAGTTTTCGTAGTGTTCTATGCTCACAAAGTTGATTGTCTGTCCTTTGGCTACGTCGGCAGGCTTCGCAGGCAATTTCGGCCGGCCAGTAGGCCCTGCGTTTGACAGCTGGCGAGGCCTTGACTACATTACTGACCAATTGGTCAGTAATTTGACGGTAAATCGGTTCCTCCGCGCTTCGCAGCGAAGGCCGATCGCCATTGGTATCGATTTTTCAGGGTTTCTCATGCCTAAAAGCCTTTCCCGAGCTTCGCTCCTGTTGCCCTTGTTTGCCATTTTGGCCGCCTGTGGCAGACAAGAACCGCCGCCTGAGCCGGTGCGCGCGGTGCGCACGCTGGTTTTGAGCGCCGATTCGGCCGGCATGAGTCATGAGTACGCGGGCGAGATCAAGGCCAGAACCGAGTCTCGTTTGTCTTTTCGGGTGGGCGGCAAGGTCTTGGCTCGCAAGGTCAATCTTGGAGACGCGGTGCGGCCTGGGCAGCTCTTGGCTCAGTTGGACCCGCAGGATTTGATCTTGGGCCAAGAGGCCGCGCGCGCGGGCGTATTGGCGGCGCGGGCAAACCGCGATCAATTGGGTGCTGACTTCAAGCGTTTTATCGAATTGCGCGAGCAGGGTTTCATCAGTGCAGCCGAACTGGAGCGACGCGACAACGCGTTCAAGGCCTCGCAGGCGCAGTTGGATCAAAGCAAGGCCCAAGCCAACTCCCAGGGAAACCAGTCCTCTTACGCCCAACTGCAGTCCGATGTGGCCGGTGTTGTGACCGGTGTGGAGGCCGAACCTGGGATGGTGGTCGGAGCGGGTACGCCTATCGTGCGCATCGCCCACGACGGACCTCGGGATGTGGTGTTCTCGGTGCCCGAAGATCAACTCGGGCCCTTGCAAGCGCATGCGGCCAAACCCGGCGCCCTGACCGTCAGGCTTTGGGGGGCGGCGGCGGGTCAGGTCGGTTTGCCCGCAAAATTGCGTGAGATCTCGGCCTCGGCCGACCCGGTCACGCGCACCTTTTTGGTCAAGGCCGAAGTTGTTGGTCTGGATGCCAAGCTTGGCCAAACCGCGACGGTCAGAATTGAAGCGCCACGTCAGACACAAATCATCAAACTGCCATTGGCGGCGGTGTTGCAGCAGCGAGGGCAGTCCTCGGTTTGGCTGCTTGATCCGGCGCAGATGACGCTGAAGGCGCAGCCGGTCCAGATCGCCGGGGCCGATGGCAATGAGGTCGTGATTGCTGCGGGTTTGAGCCCCGGTCAAGAGGTGGTGGTGGCGGGCGTGCATGTGCTGCAGTCGGGTCAAAAGGTGCTGCGTTATCAGCCAAGCCCGGCCCTTGTCAAAGCCGCACCTGCCGCTCCGGCAGCCTCCCGTTGAGCCTGGAGCCGCACGCATGAGTCTCAACAAGCCTTCGCCGTCTTCTAAACCGCATATCGGCAGCCGTTTCAACATTTCTCGCTGGGCTCTTGAACACCCGGCGCTGACCCGTTACTTGATGGTGGTGTTGATGCTGATGGGCTTTGCAGCCTATTTTCAACTCGGCCAGGATGAAGACCCTCCATTTACCTTTCGCTTGATGGTGGTGCAGGCCTTTTGGCCGGGCGCTACCGCTCAGCAAATGGCCGAGCAGGTTACCGACAAGATCGAGAAAACGCTGCAGGAGGTGCCCTATTCGGACAAGATCCGCAGTTCCACCAAGCCGGGTGAGTCGCTGACGATCTTCCAACTGAAGGACAACACGCCGGCCAAGGAGGTGGGTGAGGTCTGGTATCAGGTGCGTAAGCGCGTTGGTGATATGCGGCAGACCCTGCCTCAAGGCGTCATTGGTCCGATCTTCAATGACCAATTCGGCGATGTCTATGGGTCGATTTTTGCGCTCTCAGCAGACGGTTTCAGCCGCGAAGAGTTGCGTGAACACAGCGAGCGTGCGCGCTCCGTCTTGCTGAAATTACCCGATGTCGCCAAGGTCGAGGTTTTTGGCGCACAGGCGGAAAAGCTCTTCATTGAAATCTCACAAAAGCGCCTGGCCAACTTGGGTCTGGACTTTGGCCAAGTGATCAACCAGCTCGGCGCACAGAACGCGGTCGAGGGTGCCGGCGTGATGAATGCCGGCAGTGGTAATTTGCAGGTGCGGGTGCAGGGTCAGTTCAACTCGGTGCAGGCCTTGAAGGACTTCCCGATTCGGGCCGTCAATTCCGTCAACGGGTTGGCGAGTTCCCTGCGTCTATCGGACATCGCCGAGATCAAACGCGACTATGTCGATCCACCCTCCATCATGGTACGTCACCAGGGCAAGGACGTGATTGCGTTGGGCGTATCGATGACCAAAGGAGGCGATATTGTTGCGATGGGTAAATCGCTGCAGAAGGCCGTCACGCTGATTCGGCGCGACTTGCCGGCCGGCATTGAATTGGCTCAGATCCAGGATCAACCGCAGGCGGTGACGCGCTCCGTCAACGAATTTGTGCAGGTCTTGATCGAGGCGATCGTGATCGTGCTGCTGGTCAGCTTCATCGCCTTGGGTTTGCATACAAGGCCGCTGCGACTGGATATTTGGCCGGGTTTGGTCGTGGGTATCACCATCCCACTGGTGCTGGCGATTACTTTTGTGACGATGTTCTATTGGGGCGTCGGGCTGCACAAAATATCGCTCGGCTCGCTCATCATTGCCTTGGGTCTGCTGGTTGATGACGCCATCATTGCCGTCGAGATGATGGTGCGCAAATTGGAGGAGGGCTACGACAAGATGCACGCCGCCACTTTTGCTTATGACGCGACGGCAATGCCGATGTTGACCGGCACCTTGATCACCGCGGTGGGGTTCTTGCCGATCGGCATGGCCAAGTCGGCGACCGGCGAATACACCTTTGCAATTTTCGCGGTGACGGCCGCAGCCTTGATGATCTCCTGGGTTGTCTCGGTCTATTTCGTGCCCTATCTGGGCTCGCTTTTGTTGCGCACTCACCCGGCCAACGAAGGTGAGGCGCATGAGATGTTCGACACGCCGTTCTACAACCGTTTCCGCATTCTTGTGCGCTGGTGTGTGGAGAATCGGTGGAAGACCATCGCAATGACCCTGCTGGTGTTTGCTCTGGGCTTGTTTGGCATGGGGCGCGTTCAGCAGCAATTTTTCCCCGACTCGAGTCGGCCCGAAATTTTGGTGGATTTTTGGCTGCCCGAAGGCGCAACCTTTGAGCAAAGCGCCGAGGTGGCTAAACGCTTCGAGGCTCGCATGATGATCGAACCCGGGGTGGCCACGGTCAGCACCTGGATCGGTAGTGGTGTGCCGCGGTTCTATCTGCCAATGGATGTGGTTTTTCCTCAGCCAGGAGTTAGTCAGGCGATTGTGTTGCCAAAGAATTTGACTGAGCGTGAGGCTTTGCGCAAGCGCTTGCCTGCCATGTTGGCGGCCGAGTTCCCCGAGGCTCGGGCGCGGATCAAGTTGCTGCCAAACGGGCCGCCGGTAGCCTACCCGGTGCAATTCCGGGTGGCCGGCGAGAAGCCCGAGGAAGTACGGAAGTGGGCCGATCAGGCAAGGGCGATTCTGACCGCCAACCCGAATATTCGCGGCGTCAACGACAACTGGAATGAGCCTATCAAGGTGCTCAAGCTCGAGGTCGATCAGGATAAGGCGCGCGCCTTGGGTGTCAGCAGCCAGAGCTTGGCGCAGGCCTCGCGCACCTTGCTTTCGGGCAGTACGATCGGGCAGTACCGCGAGGCCGACAAATTGGTCGACATCGTGTTGCGTCAACCGCTGGACGAACGCAATGCCATCACCGACATCGGCAGCGCTTATGTGAGCACATCGACCGGCCGTTCGGTGCCTTTGACGCAAGTGGCCAAGGTCACTTTCGACTGGGAACCGGGCGTGCTATGGCGTGAAGGGCGCGCCTATGCGGTCACCGTGCAGGGTGATGTGGCTGAGGGTCTGCAAGGTGCAACCGTGACGGCACAGGTGTGGCCGAAGTTGCAAGAGTTGCAGGCCAAGATGCCGGCCGGCTATTCGATTTCGGTGGCCGGTGCGGTCGAGGAAAGCAGCAAAGGCCAGGGCTCGATCGCTGCCGGCCTGCCGATGATGTTGTTCATTACATTCACCTTGCTGATGCTGCAGTTGCAGAGCTTCTCGCGCGCGATGTTGGTCTTCCTGACCGGGCCGCTGGGCATCGCCGGAGTGGCCGGGGCCTTGATGCTGATGAACAAACCGTTTGGCTTTGTGGCCTTGCTGGGCGTGGTCGCGTTGATGGGCATGATCATGCGTAATTCGGTCATTTTGATCGATCAGATCGAGCAAGACCGTGCGCGTGGCGTGCCGACCTGGGTTGCAATTGTCGAATCCGCAGTGCGGCGCTTCAGGCCCATCGTGCTGACCGCTGCGGCCGCCGTGCTGGCGATGGTGCCTCTGTCTCGCAGCGTGTTCTGGGGGCCGATGGCGGTGGCCATCATGGGCGGCTTGATCGTAGCCACGGCCTTGACCTTGTTGGCCCTGCCGGCGATGTACGCGGCTTGGTTCCGCGTCAAGCGGCCGGAAGGGCAATCGCGGTTCTGAGGTTCTGATCTTGACCCGAGCCGCAAGCATTTAGAATGCACGGGCGGACATTGAATCTGACCTGGGGTTTTCCTTCTTTTTGGATTTTCTGCCTTGCAAGTGGCTACAATCCACGGTTCACCTAATTACCACGGGCTTGAATGGCGTTGATTCTTTGGAATCCAGCCAAACAGGCCTGATCCACTTAGCGCGGGTGGCGAAATTGGTAGACGCACCAGGTTTAGGTCCTGACGCCTTCACCGGCGTGCCGGTTCGAGTCCGGCCCCGCGCACCAGATAACTTTGTATTGAGTCAAAAATGGCTGTCACCGTCGAAACCCTAGAAAAGCTCGAACGCCGCATCACGCTCACGCTGGCGGCCGCTGACATCAACAGCGAAGTCGAGACACGTCTCAAGAAATTGGCCCGTACCGTCAAGGCCGATGGCTTCCGCCCGGGCAAAGTGCCGATGAGCGTTGTCGCTCAGCGTTATGCCTATTCGGTCCAGTACGACGTCATGAACGACAAGTTGGGCGAAGCTTTTTCCAGCGCCGCCAACGAAGCGAAATTGCGCGTCGCCGGTGCCCCGAAGATCGCTCAGAAGGACGAGTCCCCCGAAGGCCAAATGGCTTTTGACGCGACCTTCGAGATTTACCCCGATGTCAAAATTGGCGACCTGTCGGCCGCTGATGTCGAGCGCGTCGCCAGCGATGTGACCGATGTTGCCATCGACAAGACGGTTGAAATCCTGCGGAAGCAGCGTCGCAGTTTCGCGCAGCGCGCGGCCAACGAAGTGGCCGCCGATGACGACCGCGTGACGATCGATTTCGAAGGCAAGTTGGACGGCGAGCCCTTCCAGGGTGGCAAGGCCGACGGCTTCCAGTTCATCATCGGCGAAGGCCAGATGCTCGAAGCGTTCGAGAAGGCCGTGCGCGGCATGAAGGCCGGCGACTCCAAGACCTTCCCGCTGGCATTCCCTGAGGATTACCACGGCAAGGATGTGGCCGGCAAGGAAGCCGACTTCCTGGTGACGCTGAAAAAGATCGAAGCTCAGCATCTGCCTGAAGTGAACGAGGCATTTGCCAAGTCCTTGGGTATTCCTGATGCCAGCATCGACGCGCTGCGCGCCGACATCAAGAAGAACCTCGAGCGTGAAGTCAAGTTCCGCGTCTTGGCTCGCAACAAGGGCGCCGTGATGGATGCGCTGGTTGCTAACGCCGAGTTGGATGTGCCTACGGCCCTGGTCGAAGGCGAGTCCGAGCGCATGATCGCTGCAGCCCGTGAAGACTTGAAGAAGCGTGGCGTCAAGGATGCCGACAAGGCGCCTATCCCGGCCGAAATCTTCAAGCCACAAGCCGAGCGTCGCGTGCGTCTGGGCCTAGTGGTGGCGGAGTTGGTTCGCGCCAACAATCTGCAAGCCAAGCCCGAGCAGTTGCAGGCTCATATCGAAGAGCTGGCACAGAGCTACGAGAAGCCGGCCGAAGTGGTGCGTTGGTACTTGAGCGACCGTGCGCGCTTGGCCGAGGTTGAGGCCGTTGTGGTCGAAAACAACGTCACCGACTTCGTCTTGGCCCAGGCCAAGGTGAGCGAAAAGGCCTTGCCTTTCGATGAGTTGATGGCTACAGCCAGCTGATCCACAGTGCCGCTGTGAGTCAAGGGCGCCGTGCCGCAAGGTCGGCGCCTTTTCTATTTAGATGTCACGGGCTTGACACGCCATAATCAGCCCCCATACCTAAAGGCTGTAGCGAGGAATCGTTGCAGCAATAGCTGTGTAAGACTGGCTGGCAAAATAGGTCTGCGATAGGAGTGGCGCTGGTGCTGCTCTTTTGGCGGGTTAGCGAATTTATTCAGAGGATTCTTCATGAGCGCGCTGGAAATCAACAATCTGGGCATGGTGCCCATCGTCATTGAGCAGTCGGGTCGCGGTGAGCGCGCCTACGACATCTACAGCCGCTTGTTGCGTGAGCGGATCGTTTTCCTAGTCGGCCCGGTCAATGATGCGGTAGCCAATCTGGTGGTGGCTCAGTTGCTGTTCTTGGAGAGCGAAAATCCTGACAAGGACATCCACCTCTATATCAATTCTCCCGGCGGCAGCGTGTCGGCTGGCATGTCGATTTTTGACACCATGCAGTTCATCAAGCCGCAGGTATCTACTGTGTGCATGGGCATGGCTGCCAGCATGGGGGCTTTTTTGTTGGCAGCTGGCGAGAAGGGCAAGCGCTATGCTTTGCCTAACGCCAAGATCATGATTCACCAACCGCTGGGCGGTACCCAGGGGCAAGCCACAGACATTGAGATTCACGCGCGTGAAATCCTCAAGACACGTGAGCAGTTGAATCGAATTTTGGCCGAGCGTTGCGGGCAGAGCATGGAAAAGATTCAGCTCGATACCGAGCGCGATTACTACATGTCGGCCGCTGAAGCGCAGGCTTACGGCCTGATTGACCAAGTGCACGAGAAGCGGGCTTAAGTACTGCCGCCGTGTGCTGACCGCCAAAGCCAAGGCGGCTGAGCCCAACAGGGCGCGGAACGGGGCCCTTATTCACCGAAGGGCCTCTTGTGCGTTTGAACTATCATCCCAGTAGGCATTAACGCCTGAACCGACAAGCAGATCCATGGCCGAGAAAAAAGGCAATTCCAGCGAAAAAGTTTTGTATTGCTCCTTTTGCGGCAAGAGCCAGCATGAGGTCAAGAAGCTGATCGCTGGCCCATCCGTTTTCATTTGCGATGAGTGCATTGAACTCTGCAATGACATCGTGCGCGATGAAGTGCCCGCCGATACGCCGCAAGGGCGAGCCAGCAAGTCCGACTTGCCGGTGCCGAGCGAAATTAAGGCCAGTCTTGATCAGTATGTGATCGGCCAAGACGTTGCCAAGCGGACCCTGGCGGTGGCGGTGTACAACCACTACAAGCGCCTGCGCCACATGGCTGGCACCAAGGATACGGTTGAGTTGTCGAAGAGCAATATTTTGCTGATCGGCCCGACCGGCTCCGGCAAGACGCTGCTGGCGCAGACATTGGCGCGCTTGTTGAACGTGCCATTTGTGATTGCCGACGCCACCACCTTGACCGAAGCTGGTTATGTGGGTGAGGACGTCGAGAACATCATTCAAAAGCTGCTGCAGAACTGTAACTACGATGTTGAGCGCGCTCAGCGCGGCATCGTCTACATCGATGAAATCGACAAGATTTCACGCAAGGCTGACAACCCGTCGATCACCCGTGACGTGTCGGGCGAAGGCGTTCAGCAGGCCTTGCTGAAGTTGGTCGAAGGCACGATGGCCTCGGTGCCGCCGCAGGGCGGGCGCAAGCATCCGAATCAGGATTTCTTGCAGATCGATACGACCAATATCTTGTTCATCTGCGGCGGCGCGTTTGACGGTTTGGAGAAGGTCATTCAAAACCGTTCGGAGAAGTCCGGTATTGGTTTTGGCGCGACCGTGAAGACCAAGTCCGAACGCCGTGTATCCGAGATTTTCCGCGAAGTCGAACCCGATGATTTGATCAAGTTCGGCATCATCCCCGAGTTGGTCGGCCGCTTGCCGGTTGTGGCTACGCTGGGCGAATTGACCGAGGATGCCCTGGTCCAAATCCTCACCGAGCCGAAGAACGCCTTGCTGAAGCAATATCAGCAGCTGTTTGCGATGGACGGTGTGGAGTTGGAAGTTCGTCCGTCGGCCTTGTTGGCGATAGCCCGCAAGGCGCTGGCACGCAAGATTGGCGCGCGCGGATTGCGCTCGATCATGGAGTTGTCCCTGATCGACACCATGTTCGAATTGCCCGCGCTAGAAGGCGTGGCCAAGGTCGTGCTTGACGAGCACAACATCGATGACAACGCCAAGCCCCTGCTGGTGTATCGCGAGCAGGCCAAGGCTAGCGCCTGATTTGTTTTAATGGGCCGGTGTTTGCCGGCTGATTGAATCATTGCGGCGTCTTGCATTTACCCCCTCAGGCCACATTTGGGTCTGAGAAAGAGAGGTTTTCATGTCCGGTCATCCTGTTTTGCCTGCAGAACTCATCACCTTGCCGCTGCTGCCGCTGCGTGATGTGGTTGTATTCCCGCATATGGTGATCCCGCTGTTTGTGGGTCGCCCCAAGTCCATCAAGGCGCTGGAAGCCGCGATGGAAGCCGGCCGTCAAATCATGTTGGTGGCGCAAAAAGCCGCCGGCAAAGATGAGCCCAAGTCGGACGATATGTTTGAGGTGGGCTGCGTTTCGAGCATTTTGCAAATGCTCAAGCTGCCCGACGGTACCGTCAAGGTCTTGGTCGAAGGCCTGCAGCGCGCCACCACGCACAGCATCACCGATGGTGAGGAGCATTTTGTCGCCGAGGTTATGCCCATCCCTCCCGAGGCCGATGCCAAGCCCGAAGTCGAGGCGCTACGCCGCGCGGTGACTCAGCAGTTTGACCAGTACGTCAAGCTGAACAAAAAGATCCCGCCTGAAATCCTGACCTCGATTGCCGGCATTGATGATGCGGGTCGCTTGGCCGACACCATTGCTGCTCATCTGCCATTGAAGCTCGACGCCAAGCAGTCGGTGCTCAATTTGTCCGAGATTGGCAAGCGCCTGGAAACTCTGCTCGATTTGCTCGAGCATGAAGTCGACATCCTGCAAGTGGAAAAGCGCATCCGTGGCCGTGTCAAACGGCAGATGGAGAAGAGCCAGCGCGAGTACTACCTGAACGAACAAGTCAAGGCCATCCAGAAGGAGTTGGGTGACGGCGAGGAGGGTGCTGACCTCGAAGAGCTGGACAAGAAGATCCAAGCCGCACGCATGCCCAAGGAGGCCAAGAAGAAGGCCGACGGTGAGTTGAAGAAGCTCAAGCTGATGTCGCCGATGTCGGCCGAGGCGACCGTGGTGCGCAACTATATTGAGACCTTGGTCAATCTGCCCTGGAGCAAAAAGACCAAGATCAAGTTTGATCTGGCCAACGCCGTTGATGTCTTGAACGAAGACCATTACGGCTTGGACAAGGTCAAGGACCGCATCGTCGAGTACCTCGCGGTGCAGCAGCGTGTGGACAAGGTCAAGGCGCCAATTCTTTGTTTGGTCGGCCCTCCGGGCGTTGGCAAAACTTCGCTGGGTCAATCGGTGGCGCGGGCCACCGGGCGCAAGTTTGTGCGCATGGCCCTGGGTGGTGTGCGTGACGAGGCCGAGATCCGTGGCCACCGTCGCACCTATATCGGCTCGATGCCGGGCAAGGTTTTGCAGAGCTTGTCCAAGGTGGGGACGCGCAATCCTCTGTTCCTGCTGGACGAGATCGACAAGCTCGGCATGGATTTCCGTGGCGATCCTTCGTCGGCCTTGCTGGAAGTGCTGGATCCCGAGCAAAACCACACTTTTGGTGACCACTATGTCGAGGTCGATTTCGACCTGTCCGACGTGATGTTCATCGCCACATCGAATTCGATGAATATTCCGCCGGCGCTGCTGGACCGGATGGAAGTGATTCGCCTGTCGGGTTACACCGAGGACGAAAAGGTCAATATCGCCCAGCGCTATCTCTTGCCCAAACAGTGCAAGAACAATGGCGTCAAGGAAGAGGAGATGGAAGTCCTCGAATCAGCGATTCGCGGCATCATCCGTTACTACACCCGTGAAGCCGGCGTTCGCTCGTTGGAACGTGAAATCTCGAAGATTTGCCGCAAGGTCGTCAAGGGTCTCGCCCTGAAGACGTTTGAAGGCAAGGCCGTGATCAACGAAGAAAACCTCAATGACTTCCTGGGCGTGCGCAAGTACGATTTCGGGCGCGCCGAGAAGAAGAACCAGGTGGGTCAGGTCGTGGGTCTGGCTTGGACCGAGGTGGGCGGCGATCTGTTGACCATCGAGGCCACGGCCATGCCGGGCAAGGGCAATATCATCCGCACCGGCTCGCTCGGCGATGTGATGAAGGAGTCGGTCGAGGCGGCTCGTACCGTGGTGCGTTCGCGCGCTCGCATGCTGGGCATCAAGGACGAATTGTTCGAGAAGCGCGATGTGCACGTTCACGTGCCGGATGGCGCCACGCCCAAGGACGGCCCGAGTGCGGGTGCCGCAATGACGACCGCTTTCGTGTCGGCGCTGACGGGCATTCCAGTACGCGCCGATGTCGCGATGACCGGTGAAATCACCCTGCGTGGAGAGGTCACGGCAATTGGTGGTTTGAAGGAAAAGTTGCTGGCGGCACATCGGGGCGGCATCAAGACCGTGATGATCCCCGAGGACAACGTCAAGGACTTGCAGGACATCCCGGAAAACGTCAAGAACCAGTTGGAGATCGTTCCGGTTCGTTGGATCGATCGCGTGCTGGAGGTGGCCTTGGAGTCGATGCCGGTGCCGCTGCCAGAGGACGAGCCGGTGGTTGCCGCCAAGGCCGAAGTACTGCCTGCTCAGCCCGCAACTCACTAGGGACATCTCTGTTGAGTTCTATGCAAGTCGCTGTGTTTGCGCACAGGACTTGCAAAGTGTCTGAAAATTAGTATAGAATCGCTGCTTCGATGCAGGCACAAAAGCTTTTGAACGCTTCGGCTTTCATGAGTTTTAGGGCGGTGTTGAAACCATGCGGGAATAGCTCAGTTGGTAGAGCGCGACCTTGCCAAGGTCGAGGTCGAGAGTTCGAGCCTCTTTTCCCGCTCCAAATTAAAAGGGAAGCCCCGGCTTCCCTTTTCCGTCAGTGCCCCGAGTATGGAGGTGGTGGCGGGTGGATTACGGCGCGATAGCAAATCGGTTATGCCCCGGATTGCAAATCCGGTTAGGCCAGTTCGACTCTGGCTCGCGCCTCCAACTCAGTAGTTGGGCCATGATGGT
Organism: Roseateles oligotrophus; assembly: GCF_025717515.1. Taxonomy (GTDB): domain Bacteria; phylum Pseudomonadota; class Gammaproteobacteria; order Burkholderiales; family Burkholderiaceae_C; genus Paucibacter_A; species Paucibacter_A oligotrophus. The sequence continues at coordinate 364,567 of NZ_JAJIRN010000002.1, read as the reverse complement.
GAATACCAGTGCGGCTCGGTCTCCTAAAGTTGGTTTGCTTAAGAATTTTTCTTGGGCAAAGAAAATTGTTCGAAACACCTTGCGTGTGAGAAGAATTTAAGTATAGAATAGTGGTCTTCGTTGAATGGCTCTTCGCAATACTGGGTGGCACCGGTTAAATGCGAGAAGTTGCTTAACTTGCCAGAATATGGCGTAGTTAAATCAGCGAAGAAAGGGTCAGTTTTAGTGGGCATATTCTTGGTAACAAGAGTTAGTTTGTTGAAGCTGATACTAACGGCTCGTTTGAGTTTTGCAGAATTTGCAGAAGTCATTGAAAGCGAGTTGCTGGTAACTGAAGACATATGCGGGAATAGCTCAGTTGGTAGAGCGCGACCTTGCCAAGGTCGAGGTCGAGAGTTCGAGCCTCTTTTCCCGCTCCAATATGTCGGAACCCTTGCCAAGCTAGGTATAGATGAATAATCTGATACCAAGCAATGCGGGAATAGCTCAGTTGGTAGAGCGCGACCTTGCCAAGGTCGAGGTCGAGAGTTCGAGCCTCTTTTCCCGCTCCAAATTTAATAGAAGGGAAGCCCATAGGCTTCCCTTTCTTGTTTGTGCGTTGATGAACCGACGCCATGAGCGGTAGATAATGCGCTCGCGATGATTTGCCGCCCGGGTGGTGGAATTGGTAGACGCAGCGGACTTAAAATCCGCCGACTTCACGGTCGTACGGGTTCAAGTCCCGTCCTGGGCACCAAATTGGCAATTCACAAGGCATCACGACATATCAAGCCCCTAAGCAAATCAACAGCTTAGGGGCTTTTTCTTTGTCGGGTTGCCTCACGTTGGGGCTGTACAGCGCAACATAAATCGGGGAACAATGCGGGGAACAGATCGGGGTAGCGGTGAAATTGTTCCCCGGTTTGCTCTGTTCCCCGACATTTCCACCTATGGAGCGTGCCATGCTGACGAATGCCGACTGCCTGAATGCCACCTGCCCGCCTGACCTGAAGCGGCGGCGCTTTACCGATGGCGCGGGCCTTTATCTGGAGGTGTCGCCCAACGGGGCCAAACGCTGGTTCTGGAAGTTCTACCCGGACGGCAAAGAATCCCGGCTCGCGTTAGGCAGGTACCCCGATGTGAGTCTGAAGGCGGCTCGGCTGGCGCGTGACGATGCACGCAAGACCCGGCAGAGCGGGGTGAACCCGGTGCAAAAGAAGATGGCAGACAAGCTCGCCAGTTCGACCAGCAGCGAAGCTACCTTTGAAGCAGTGGCGCGGGAGTTCCAGAAAAAGCAGGCCATAGGCTGGAGCGATGCCCACGCTTCCCGCTGGCTGAGTATGTGTAAGCGGCACCTATTCGGCCATATAGGTTCCCTGCCGCTGGACACCATCACCGTGCCGGTGTTGCTGGCGACCTTGCAGAAGGTGGAGGCCAAGGGCATTTTGAGCACGGCGCACGACCTGCGCGAGATTGCGGGGCAGGTGTTCCGCTACGGCGCACAGACCGGCAAGAGCAAGGGCAACCCAGCGGCAGACCTGCGCGGGGCACTCCAACCTATCACCGTCACGCACCGGGCCGCGATTCTTGACCCTATGCAAGCGGGCGACCTGCTGCGGGCCATCGACGGCTACCAAGGGCAACCGACCACGCGGGCGGCAATGCAACTCTCTGCGCTGCTGTTTCAGCGCCCTGGCAACGTGCGGGCGATGGAATGGACGGAGCTTGACCTGGGCGGAGAACAGACCGGGGAACAAGTGGCGGGGCTGTGGTCAATCCCGGCTGAAAAGATGAAGCGCACCAAAACCCAAAAGATCAACGGTAGGCCGCATCTTGTCCCCTTGGCGCGGCAGGCGGTAGAAGTGCTGCGGGCGCTGCGGCCACTGACCGGCGACCGGCGCTATGTGTTCCCGTCCTTGCTCAAAGGCGACCGTTGCATGAGCGACAACACAATCAACACGGCGTTGAGGCGCATGGGGTTTGAGAAAGAAGAAATGACTTCGCACGGCTTCCGCTCAATGGCCCGAACGATCATGGCCGAGCGCTTGTCTAGCGTTCCGCATGATGTGGTGGAGGCGCAATTGGCGCACGGCAAAAGCGGCCCGCTGGGTATGGCCTACGACCGAGCCGATTACATGGAGCAACGCAAACAGATGATGCAAACGTGGGCCGACTATCTCGACCAGTTGCGTGCCGGTGCGCAGATTATCCAGATCAAGGCGGCATGACCTTCGGAAGACATGTAGCCAACGCCTTTCCAACACCATCGTGAACGAGTGAATCGGCATCAAGTCATTGATTGAAATGATGGTGTGCGGAGCTTTGGAAACCAGCCAAAAACGGGCCTTTTTAATGGCGGAGGATGCGTCTCACCTTAACTCCGTAGGACGCATATGAACGCACCACTGACCCAGGACAATCACGGCAAATCAAGCCAACCCCTGCACGTTCTTCAGTTGCAAGACGCGCTGCTGAAAATGCAGACTGTCACCCAGGCGGCGGGCATATCCCCGGCGACCGTCTATCGCGGTGTTGCGGCGGGCACTTTCCCTCAACCCGTTCGCATGGGCAAACGCTGCACCCGCTGGCGTGCTGCTGACGTTCGCGCATGGATTCAAGCGCAGGTGGCCTGAATATGGGCATCCTTGCCAAGACGCTCAAGAAGCACATAGCCGACGATGGCTATTGGGCTGAATCGCGTGGATCAGTGCTTGGGCACAAGACACTGGAACGAATGCTCGCCAAACCGGATCAGGGTAGTCGGCTTCAAGTCCTTGAATCCGCGCTCACCCAACTCACCTACGGCCCGAAAAAGCGACGAGTGAGAGCGGGCTTTGCACTCGCCCTGGTTAACGCCCTAGAGAAAGGCTTGGGGCTGGAGGGCGGGGGATGAATGGCCTGCAACACACTCGCGCCGCGAAAGCGGCAGGCTGCATTCTTCTCATTGACAAACTGAATCGCAAAGAGGATGGCGACCAAATTGTTAGGAAGTCAGCGAAGCATAACCGGCGTGAAATAGTGGCCGAAAACAAGGCCGGGACAAAGTTCGACCCCAAACGATCCCACTTGAACAGCACCATTCGCGGGCCAAGCAATGCAGACGGCGTGGCTGCCCTAGCAAAACAAATGATGAAAGAAGCAGGGGTTACGCCGCGCAAAGACGCCGTGCTAGGCATCGAGTTGGTATTCAGCCTGTCGCTAGGTCATGGGCTAGAAGTGTGTCAGTTCTTCACCAGTTGTACCGAGTGGGCGGGCGGCTACTTCGGCGGCGAACAGAACATACTCAGTTCAGACATTCATCTCGATGAAGAGATGCCTCACTGCCATGTCCTGATATTGCCGCTGAAGGATGGCAAGCTTGCCGCATCAAAGATGGTCGGGGGCATACAACAACTGGCCGCTATGCAAGGGCGTTTTTTTGAGGCCGTGGGAAAGCCCTACGGCCTTACAAAGCCAACTGCGGGGCCGTCATGGGTCGAAAAATCCACGATGGCGGATGCTGTCTTGAATCGCATGCGAGAAGGCGGTGACCCGGCAATGCTTAGCCCCGTATGGGGCGCAATTCAAAAAGGGATTGAGCGTGATCCGGGACCGTATTTTTTGAAACTAGGCATTGATCCAGCCAGCATGCTTACCGCACGCAAGGCGACAAAGCCAAAGGAGTTGGACAAAAAATTCATCAAAATCATGACAGGCAAGGGCCGCGCCACTTCCGAGGATAAACGCCCTATAGAGAGATTAGAGCCGGGAAAGGCAATGCTCTATAGCGTGACGGCCGTCGAAAAGAGCAACGTTCTATCTTGTGTAGAGAGTTTGCAAAAACCAGTCATCCAATCTCAGCCACCAGCGCCAGCAAAGTCTGCGCCGGAAGTTTGCACGGAGCAGGATGGGTGGAAGCGAGAAAGGGACGGGGATCGCCCTGCCTCAGCCTTTGACAGCACGACTGGCGACTTTATTGAGGCACCAGCAAAGCCCCGTCGAATGAAGGACGCGGTGCTGGAGTCGGTGGACGAGATGCTTAGAAGGACGGGGTGATGACGGTGGCACCACTATGCCGACCAAAGACGGGGCCCACCCATCTTTGGCATGAGGCTGGTCCATTGACGCCAGCAAAGGGGCCTTGCTGGCGCTGCTGGCCGCTCCGGCAGGCCCAACTACTTAAGCAGGAAAACTGAACCATGGATGAAGACAACGATGTTTATCTGACCGTGACGCCCTTCGGCAAATGTCGATGTGGTGTTTGGCCCCGAGGAAGACCCGTTCACCCGCTATGAGGGCGACCCGAATGTGATTGCTTGGCTGAAGGATCACATCAATCAATGCACGAATGGTACGGGCGCCAGCATTGACGCCGACACAGTTGATCCGCTGGACTTCGCGGGCTTCTGCCAGTCTGACAAGGTGATGATCTTCCCGCCATTCAGCGCATTGCAGGGTCTAGCCGTGGAGTGGCCGTAAGTCCCTCAAGAAGGCTGCGCCCGAATGAACCGGGAAAGACTGCCAGAAATTCATTCAAGAACCAACCACCAACCAAGCGCCCCGAGGGAGGGGCCAGATAACCATGAATCATGCTGTAAACACAGAACAGACCATTTCACCTTGGGCCGCAACGGCTTTGGCATGAGCGGGCCAGACCGGCTCGCTATGCGTATCGGGCAGCTAGATGCGTATTCCGATCAATTTAGCCACCGGTTCCGATTCAAAGTAGCCGGGCATTCCGATTCAAGCAGGCCACCCCTTTCGATGTGACTACGCGGGCCGAAAGCTGGTGCCGGCGATCTGGTTTCAACGGTTTTGAGCGACTCCAACGTGCCCAAACCGGAAATTCGGTGATCCCTACACAACCGTCCAAGGTGTCGATGTCATTTCATTTCCCCTGTTTCAGTAATTGATCAATGTTCAAGTTGTTAAGAATCTGAGTTTTATCTTTTGGCCAGCATGAGGTTTCTCCATCCAGACCAAGGCCATGACGCATCAAGAAACCGCCTTCTGTGTGAAATCCTTTATAGGTTAAAAACGGTTGTTTCGTATCGGCATCAATGAATTCAACTCGTTGAACACTGATCGGAATAACGTAGCCATCTATTTGAGTGATCGCGTCATCGTTGTCTTGCGCCCGCTTCACCCTCTCCCAGTCCGGCCTCAACGTCACCACAGCCTCCCGCTCGCACAACCGATTGAATTGCCAACTCCCAATCAATTCATCTGCAATGGGGGCTGTGAGCAACAGCGGAAACAACAACAAGCTGGCAACTGTGGCGTGCTTCTTGATCCCCATCCAGCGCGGTATGCGTTTGCTGAGCAAGACGGCGGCCACCAACCATATTGCAATAACGATAAGAAACAGAATTCCGATCATGCTGCAGTCCTCCTGCTGACTTGGTTTTCCCTACTCCCTGGCTGTTCTTGTGCAATTGCACAAACAGCACTTGCCGGCATCGCGGCAACGGCGCTGACCCCTCGATTCATCATTGTCATTTTCTTTGCGGCGCCTTTTGGGACCCCGCTGCGTTCCTGGACGACGGCAGTATCCAGAAAATATATGTCAGCGGGTCACGCTCTTTTTTTGGGGGGGGGAATCGAACTCTGAGTTGCGTAAACCGTAATCAAAGTCACGCCAGCGAGACGGGGCATCAACAGCATCGGGCAGAACTGTGGGGCGCAATGTTGACAAAACTGTTGGCTGCTAACCGATATCGAAGCCGCAAATACTTTGGAGGAAAATACTGCTATGTGGCCCGGAGCGTGATTTCGGCTCTCGGCCGCTAAAGACAGCAGCCTCAACTGCGGTGATCCTCAGCCTTGAAGGTGAACTTCCGCAATGGGCACATTGCAGCCCTGGGGGCCTACCCGACCTGTGCTGATTGAACCGGCTTCGGCTGGCCATCGCGAATCGGAATAGGTGGCAACATTCAATCGGAACAGGCGGCTTTTTGGGTTCGGAATATGCAGCTAGACGCCCTGCTGAGTCTCATTACCAGCAGCACGATACCGGAGGAAGGATTCCAAAGCTGCAATGGGGAAATTCAGCGAACAGCGCTTGAGCTTGCCTCCAGCCTTGCGACCGAGGCGAACGACTTGCAAGAATCATTACTTGTTGCTCAAATGAGTCACGGCCGCATCGCGCTGCAAGAAGTAGCGAAAGGTATAGCCTTAGCGGGGTAGCAAGATACAAATCGGGGAACAAATCGGGGAACAAATCGGCCCAACATCAATCGATGCTCAGTATCCATGGGATTTCTGCGGTGTTATTGGCTTCCCGTCCTGGCACCAAGGCAAATCAACTGCCGCGCAGCTCTACGAGAAGGCAGCCAGCATTCGCTCCAGCACGACCATGAACGGGGTCTGCATCAGTGGCAGCGTGGCAACCATGCCGATCAGGCCGATGCTGATGGTGAGCGGGAAGCCCACCGAAAACACATTGATTTGAGACGCTACGCGGGAAATGACGCCCATCACCAGGTTGACGAACATCAACATCGTGATCAGCGGCAGTGCAATCCACAGGCCCATTTTGAATATCTCTGCCCCCCAGGTTTGAGGCTTGGCGGCACGTAAGAAATGGAAGGGCTCGTCGCCAATCGGGAAGGCATGAAAGCTCTGGATCAAGGCATTGATCAGCAATAGATGGCCGTTGATGGCGATGAACAGAAAGGCCACCATGCTGCCGAAAAACCTCGCGGTTGCGGTGCCTTGGCTGCCGGTCGCAGGGTCAAAAAAACCGGCAAAGTTCAGGCCCATCTGAAGCCCGATCAACTCCCCGGCAAACTCCAGCGAGGCGAACACCAAGCGCACCGCAAAGCCCATCGAAAGCCCGATCAGCAACTGCTGGGCCAGCAGCAGCAAGAGCATGGGGAGCGAGTCCAGCGGTGCCAGAGGCATGGTCGGCAAGCTCGGCTGTGCCGCCATGGAAATGAAGAGCGCCAGCCCGACGCGGACACGCATCGGCACATTGCGCTGACTGAAGATGGGCATGCCGGCGAACAGTGCCAGCGTGCGGATAAACGGCCACAACAGCGGATTCAGCCAGGACAGCAGCTGCGCCTCGGTGACCGCAAACATCAGCCAACCACTTGAGGAATGGACATCAGGGTGCGGCGAATGTAGTCCACCAAGGTGCTTACCATCCAGGGGCCGGTGATTGACAGGACCAGGACGGCCGCGATCACCTTGGGCACAAAGCTCAGCGTGGCCTCATTGATCTGAGTGGCCGCTTGGAACACGCTGACCAGTACACCCACCACCAGCACGGTGATCAGCGTTGGTGCTGCCACCAGCATCAGAATGTAGAGGCCTTGTTGGCCAAAAGTGAAAACTTGTTGTGCGTCCATGGGGTATCTCGTCAGGTCACAAAGCTGGCGGCCAGCGAACCGAGTAGCAAATTCCAGCCGTCGGCCAACACAAACAACATCAGCTTGAAGGGCAGCGCCACCAGCACCGGTGAGAGCATCATCATGCCCAAGCTCATCAAGACGCTGCTGACGATCATGTCGATGACCAAAAATGGAATGAAGATCAAGAAGGCGATTTGGAATGCGCTCTTCAACTCGCTCGTCACAAAGGAGGGCACCAACACCTTGAAGGGCACGTCTTCTGGCTTGATGCTGGCATCCAACTTGGCCAGACGCGAAAACAAGGCAACGTCGGCCTGGCGGGTCTGCTTCAGCATAAAGCTGCGCATCGGCGGCTCGGCCCGTTTGATCGCTTCTTCGAATGCGATCTGGCCGCTGCTATAGGGCATCCAAGCGTCGGCATAGACCTTGTCCAGGGTGGGGCTCATCACAAAGAAGGTCAGAAAGAGCGAGAGCCCAATAATGACCTGATTGGGCGGGGCGGCCTGAGTGCCCAGGGCTTGGCGCATCAGCGAAAGCACGATGACGATACGGGTGAAGCCGGTCATCATCAGGAGCACCGCAGGTAGAAATCCGAGTGCGGTAAAGAACAGCAGGGTTTGAATCGGCACCGAAAAGCTATTGCCGCCGGGCCCTTGGCCAAGCAGCAAAGGCAAGGTGGCTGGTGGTGCATTCTGTGCTACAGCCGCCAAAGAAACAGTCGATATCAAGGATAAGGCGAGGATCGATTTGGCACTTGTTTTGAGTCGCAAAAAAAGTCGAAAAAGTTGACCGCAAAAAGGCAATCGAGCCGACGGCGATGATGGATTCAGCTCAGATTGCACGATGTTCCCCGGTCTTGTCCGCGTCTGTCGCGGTGTCTATGCCCTGACCCCGCAAACGCGCTCCCAACATCTGTGCGAAGGCCGGGGCTGCCTTGCTGGCAGCCGTTTCGACTTGCGGAGGCATTACATGCAAAGTCGTGATCTGTTGCCCGGTCACGCCGAGCACGAGCCAGCGTTTATCGTCGCCTTGACCCACTTCAACCGTCAATAGACGTTGATTGGGGGCAACCGACATTTGGGCCACAACCCGCATCAGACCGCCTCCGCTCGAGGCGCCGATTGGCGTGCGCTTGAGTAACCATAGAACCAAAGGGATCAAGCACAGGACGGCCAAGAACCAAAGCAGGGGCAAAAGGGGCGTATTCATGTCGATGATTGTCGCCCGAGCTGGAGCAGGTGTCAGGTCTTGCTGCGTCGAGTTGTAGCGTCAGCCTTTGCTGAGCCTGCGCATGCGCTCGGATGGTGTGACGATATCGGTCAATCGAATACCAAACTTGTCATTCACCACCACCACTTCGCCCTGTGCGATCAAGTAGCCATTGACCAGCACATCCATGGGCTCGCCCGCCAAAGCATCTAACTCCACCACCGAACCTTGCGCCAGTTGTAGGATGTTCTTGATTGGAATGCGGGTACGGCCTAACTCCACAGTCAACTGGACCGGAATGTCCAGAATCATATTGATGTCGCCGCCCGGCATATTATTCGGCGTGGGCGAGAAGTTGGCAAAGCTGGCCGGAGCTACCTGCTCCGAGACGGAATGCACCTCTTCGGCAACTTCGGCGGGCTGACTTTCTGCAAGTGCTGCGGCCCATTCGGCCGCCATTGCGTCTTGTTCGTCTGAGGATGGGGTATCAGGTGACATTGCGGGCTCCCAGCCAACCCTGGTCGGGGCTGGTCAGCATTTGTTCAACTTTGATGGCGTATTTGCCATTGGATGTGCCGTAGTGGCAGTCGTAGACGGGAACCCCGTCAATCTTGGCTTTGATCATCGCTTCTAGGTCTAACTCTATGAAGTCTCCCGGCTTGAAGGCCAGTAGTTGTTCGACCGTGGCCGGTGCGGTGCCAAGTTCGGCCACAAGTTCGACCTTGGCATCCTGAATCTGGTGCTTGAGCAGATTGACCCAGCGCCGATCCGGTTCGGTCGAATCTCCGACGGTGGTCGAATAGAGTACATCGCGAATCGGCTCCAAAGTGGCATAGGGAATGCAAAAGTAGACCGTGCCGCTGGTTTCGCCAATCTCTAGCGTGAACGAGGTCGAAACAACGATTTCGCTGGGCGTGGCGATATTGGCGAATTGCGGCTGCATCTCCGAGCGCTGGAACTCAAGCTCGAGCGGATAGATGCCTTTCCATGCCTTGTGATATTCGGCCGTAATGACTTCAACCAAACGCAAGATCACACGCTGTTCGGTGGCCGAGAAATCCCGTCCCTCAATGCGGGCGTGGAATTTTCCAATACCGCCAAATAAGGAATCGATAACGGCAAAAACCAGCGTCGGGTCGCAAACGATCAGGCCCGAGCCGCGCAGAGGCTTGACCGAGACGATGTTGAAGTTGGTCGGCACAACGATTTCGCGCAGGAAGGCGCTGTACTTTTGTACCTTGATGCCGCCAATGGCGACTTCCGGGCTCTTGCGAATGAAATTGAACAAGCCGACGCGGATGTTGCGTGCAAACCGTTCGTTAATGATCTCCATCGTAGGCATACGCCCACGAACAATCCGCTCCTGGCTGGCCAGGTTGTAGTCGCGTATGCCGCCTACTTGTTCTTCTTCGGCATCAAGTTTCTGGCTTTCGCCGGTGATGCCTTGCAGCAGGGCATCGACTTCGTCTTGCGAGAGGATTTGTTGATTCATGCTGACTCACCGTTGCGGGGCAGCGGGCTCACTGGACGATGAAAGTCGAGAACAAAACTTTGGTGACCGGGCTCACCACAGGCGGAGCCTTTTTCTTTTTCTTTTTCTTTTTCTTCGGAGTGTCGGCCTCCGAATCTTCCGGTTCGGCCTCTTCGTCCGGTTCGAGTTCGATACCCATAGGGCGGACCGACTCACGCAACACTTCCTTGGATAACTTCTCTTTACCCTCGCGGGACAGCAATTCGGCTGAGGTCTTGTGCGACAGCACCATCAACACATTGCTTCGAATGGCGGGTAGGTAGGCCTTGATTAGATCGGCGGTGTGTGCGTCCATCACTTCTAAAGTGATGCCAATTTGCGCGAATCGGTCAACATCTTTATCCGACAGGTTGACCGTGAAGGGATCCAAGGGCACGAAGACCGGGGGCGTACCGGGTTTGGCTTGCGCGTGGGTGGGCGCGGACTCGTGTGAGGTCTCAGCGCCGTCTTCTTCTCCGTCGACCGGGGCTTTCTTTTTCAACAGTAACAAGGCCGCGCCACCGCCGCCCAGGACCAAAACCAGGACTGCGGCAATGATGATGATGAGCTTCTTCTTGCCGCCGCCTTTGGGGGCTTCGGCTGCGGCAGCGGGTGCTGGTGTTGACATTCGAACTCCTGTAGTCATTGGCCCGAGTTGAAGCGACGCCTGTGCGCCACAGTCGTCAACCCTAAAGAGCCATTCTGGATTCGATTATTGACCCTGCACTCGCCGTTCAAGCCATGAAAAGCAGGCACGAGGCTTGGCTATTCAGAACTGAACTTCAGGCGTAAAGGTCGACCACGCCCTGGCTTTGCCTGATCAGCATCGGCTTCGATTCGTTAACTGCGCTCAATTGCGCTTTGCCGAGTCTGTCAGACCCCGGCGCAGCCTTGGAATCTGTCTCGTTTTGCGAGGATCTATTTTGACCTTCGGCCTGCTGGAAGACGCCGCCGCCACTCAGGGTTAGGCCGGAATCCCGCAAAGCTGCGGCCAAGTCCGGCAGGCTTTGTTCCAGGACATGGCGGGTCTGTTCATGTTCGGCATGAAACGCAATTTGGGCCTGATGACCTTCAACGATGATTTGCACCGAAACCGGTCCCATTTCAGCCGGATTCAAATGCAGGCGAGCCTCTTGAATGCCGTCAGCCGCCAGCACGCTCAAGCGTGCCGCCATCTCAGGGGCGAAGCCGGGTTCAGTCAAGGGATGGCTGAGGGTGACTTCACGGCTTGCCAATACTTCGCTCTTGATCTCGGCAGAAGAGGGGGCAGCAACTCCGGCTGCTGCCAGCAAGCCTTCGAATCCGGAACCTTCGACCTTAGGCGCTTGCGCCTCGCCGCTCGAGTTGGCCGAGTTGCCCGGCGCGCTTAGCATTTCCAGGTTGAAATTGCGGGCGTTGTGTTGAGTCAGTTCAGCTGAGAGCCCGGCGACTATTTGCTTGGCTTGAAGTGTCGCAGAGGGAGTATTTGGCTGGGCGTGAAGCGACGGGCGACCTGGGCTTGCGATGGCCGAAGTTGCCCCAGGGTACGCTGGTGCTTCGCTCTGTTCTGCTTTGGCGGCATTTGTGAATTCATGCGCATTTGCGCTCCCTGCGGTAGCGAGTTGCGATGCAAGACTGACGCCTCTGCTTGCGCTATCGGCCTTGCCTTGTTCCTCCAGGTTTGACCCTGCGGAGCTATTCGGCGCGGCAGCGCCCGCGAGGTCGGGCAGTGAAGCTCCGTTGGAGGCCTGTTGAGCGGCGGCAATCGCAGCGGCTGCATTTGCATCGCTGACCTCCGAGCCCTCGCTTGAGTCGCTGGTTTTTGCCTTTAGGTGTTTTGCTTGCTCCACAGCGTCGGGTGAGGTCGTGCTTGAGCTGATATTCGAGGGCGCAGCCTGACGTTTTTCGGACTCCCCTTTGAGCGTCGCCGCCGCGCTGCCTTTTTGAGCTTGGCCGACAGCCGTTGCGCGGGGTCTTGCGTCCTCACTCTGGCTCGTCTTCTTTTGAGCGAGCTTCTGCTCCTGGCGCTGCGTCTCCGTTTTTCCTTCGGGCGGTCGAGCTACGGCGGGCGGCGGCGAGGGTTTGGCGAGCTTGTCAGTCATTGGTGCCTGCTGGCTCGCTTCCGGCTTAGAAAGCGAGGTCTGAGCGCCGCCATAGCTCTTCATCAATTGAGCGAAATGGGCATTGCTTTCAGCGCTGGGCTTGCTGCCACGCATCAGACCGGGCGCGGTCCCCTCTACGCGAGTTGTTTGGGCGAACGAGGCGCTATTGAGCAAATTGGAGGAGGTCGAACTCATGATGATCGTTGGCTCGTCTGTATTGCAAGAGCACTTCAGGCGGACAAGCGCATAAAGGGGTTGAAGGCGCTGAGCGAGGCTCGAGCGGCTTGCTCGTCGGTGGCCTTTTGCTCTTGGCGTTGGCCGGCGCGGCTGATCTCCAGGCGCCGGCGCTCCATCAACTTGGCGATCGAGGCAACACGCATCTCCAACTCTTGCAGGCGAGCTCTTGCTTGTTCGAGCCTTTGATCCGCATAGTCCGCCACTTGAGTCTGGCTGGTGATGGCTTGATCAAGCCGGCCGCCGAAGGTCTGGTAGCAGACCACGATATCCATCGTGCCGCGGTCGGCGAACTGCTGTCCCCAGCGCTGCTGGTAGTCATTGCGGTATTGGGCCAGATCGCCATGTTGCGCTCGGGCATGGGTGGCGCGTGCTTGCGCTTCTTGCATCTGCTTGCGACCTTCGTCGCGTTCGCTTTCGGCGCGTTCGAGCAAAATGCTCAGTACCTGTAGATTGTTAGCGTTCATACAGCGCACTCCATTTCAGAATCTGGTGAGTCGGCGCGAATTCGGGTCGCCGACCCTAGGTCTATCGGCAGCTTTCAGGCGTCCTTGATGACGCTTGCGAGTTGTTTGAGGCTTTCTTCCAGCACAGCAGGGCTGTGCATGTCTTGTTGCAACAAACGGTTGATATCCGGATGCAGGCGTACGGCCTGGTCCAGCTCGGCGTCGTGGCCCGGGGCATAGGCGCCCAGCTGAATCAGATCGCGCGCTTTGTTGTATTTCGCGAGCAGTTGGCGGCAGCGCCGTGCGGCTTCGATATGAGGCTGCTTGGCGACATTGGTCATCACCCGGCTGATCGACCGTTCAATATCAATCGCGGGGTAATGGCCGGCCTCGGCCAACTCGCGGCTCAGGACGATGTGGCCGTCCAAGATGCCGCGCGCCGCATCGGCAATCGGATCTTGCTGGTCATCGCCTTCACTCAGCACTGTGTAGAACGCGGTGATCGAGCCTTCGCCCGGCAGGCCGTTACCGCTGCGCTCCACCAATTGGGGTAGCTTGGCAAAGCAGCTCGGTGGATAGCCCTTGGTGGCCGGTGGCTCGCCGATGGCCAATGCAATCTCGCGCTGCGCCATCGCGTAGCGGGTCAGCGAGTCCATCAGCAGCAGCACATGCTGGCCGCGATCGCGGAAGTTCTCGGCTATTGCGGTCGCGTAATGCGCGCCTTGCATGCGTACCAGCGGGGGAGCATCGGCCGGGGCAGCGACGACGACCGAACGTTGCAGGCCATCCTCGCCGAGGATGTCTTCGATGAATTCCTTGACTTCGCGGCCGCGCTCGCCAATCAAGCCGACGACGATCACGTCTGCTTGCGTGTAGCGCGCCATCATGCCCAGCAGCACCGACTTGCCGACGCCGGTACCGGCGAACAGGCCAAGACGCTGGCCACGGCCCACCGTCAGCATCGCGTTGATGGCTCTAACGCCGGTGTCCAGCGGTGTGCGGACCGGGTCGCGATCCATCGCGTTGATGGGGCGGCGCACCATCGGTTCGGCATGCGTCATTTGCAGCGGGCCACGGCGATCAAGCGGATTGCCGTGCGAATCAACCACCCGGCCCAGCAGGCCATCGCCCATGGGCAGATGCAGGCCACGGTCTTCGTCGCGCCGCCAGCGTTGCATCGGCTTGCCCAACATCGGTGCCATCAAGGGCAGGGCGCGCGGGATCACCATCGCACCGCTCGACAAACCTTGAATCTCGTCGGTAGGCATCAGGTAAGCCCGGTCGCCCGAAAAACCCACCACTTCGGCATTGACCGGCCGCAGGCCGCGTTGCGGGTTCGAATTGGAGCTGGGCATGTGGATTTCACAGACCGAGCCGACCGGTACCTTGACACCAGTGGCCTCAAGCACCAAACCAGCGACACGAACCAGCTTGCCCTGCGATTCCAGCGGCACGGCTGTACTGGCAAAAGCTTGCAGATCCTCAAGATACTGCTGCCAACGCCCTTGGCGGGTGTCGGCACGGGCTTGTTCCGTCGCTGAGGCGCCGATGTCCATCATGATTGCTCCTCCGGACCCTTGGCCATTGCACTTGCGGCCGCACTGGCTTCGGCCGCATTGCTGCGGCGGTCTTCCCACAGTGAGGCTTGGCCCATCGAGGCCACCGCTTGCTGCCAACGTGTGGCCAAGCTGGCGTCTACGCTGCTGATGTCGGAATCGACCCGGCAGCCGCCGCGCGGCACATCGGCGTCGGGCAGCACCTGCGCTTCACGTGCGCGCATTTCTTCCCCGGCACCGTCCATCACCAGGGGGTAATCGCTCGGGTTGACGCGCACACGCACATGGCGGGCCGACAGTTGCAGCGCCTCGACCGCGTCATGCGCAACCTTGGCAATGTGCTCCGGCCGCTGCTTGATTTCGCTGCGCACGACTTGGCGGGCCAACTCCACCGCGCTGCGTGCCAAGGCCTTTGCCATCTCGCCTTCAAGTGCCCGGAAGTCGGCGTCGAAGTTGCGCACCAGCGTGCCGAGTTGAGCGCTCATCTGCTGCGCGAAGCTTTGCTTGAAGGCGTCAAGTGCCGACAAACCGTCGCGGTAGCCATCTTGATAGCCGGCTTGGCGGGCCGCGTGGAGTTGCTCCTGCAGGCTTGGTTCGGGTTCCGGTGCTGGGGCAGGAGCGCTCTGCTTGGCTTGCGCTGCGGCTGCGGCTGAATTTGTAGCGGGCGAGGGCGCACTGATCGGTGGCCGCTGAGCCGTCGACGCACCTTGCAGCGAATCCGGGTTCCAGGCCGCAAAGCCTTGCAGCTCTTCACGTGGAATGAAACGGCTATAGCTGCTGGTGCGCGGTGCACCGTCCTCGCGGGTGGGGGGCGGCACTTGACGGGGAGGACGTGGACTCATGATGTTAGGCACCTGGAGTTACACGAACTGATCGTCGCCGCCACCGGCCATCACGATCGTGCCTTCGTCGACCAGACGGCGCACGATCTTGAGCATTTCCTTCTGCTCGCCCTCGACCTCGGACAGCCGCACCGGGCCGCGCGAATCCAGGTCCTCGCGCAGCGTCTCGGCGGCACGGGTCGACATATTGCGCAGAATCTTTTCGCGCAGTTCGGCACTCGCGCCTTTCAGAGCCACCACCAAAGATTCGGACTGCACTTCCTTCAGCACGGCCTGGATGCCCTTGTCGTCGATCTTGTCCAGATCGTCGAAGGTGAACATGTTGTCCATGATCTTCTGGGCCAGATCGGCGTCGGCTTCGCGGATGTAGTCGAGCACCGAAGCCTCGACGCTGGAGCCCAGCATATTGATGATCTCGGCCGCTGTCTTGACGCCGCCCAGGCTGCTCTTGCGCATGCGCTCACCGCCGGCCAGCACCTGACTCATCACCTCGTTGAGGTCTTTCAAAGCCATAGGCTGGATGCCGTCCAGCGTGGCGATACGTACCAGCACCTCGTTGCGCTGGCGCTCGGTGAAGACGCGCAGCACCGAGCTGGTCTGATCAAAGTCCAGATGGGCCAGGATGGCGGCAATGATTTGCGGGTGTTCGTTGCGCAGCAACTCGGCCACCGAGGCCGCGTCCATCCACTTCAGACTCTCGATACTGGAGACGTCGCTGCCTTGCAGAATGCGATCGAGCAGCAGGTTAGCCTTGTCTTCGCCGAGTGCCTTGCGCAGCACCTGGCGGACATATTCATCCGTGTCCGAGACCAGGGTGCTCTGCGTTTCAGCGACCAGATCAAAGCGTGTAAGAACTTGTTCGACCTTGTCGCGGCCGACCACCTTCAACTTGGCGATCGTCTCGCCGAGCCGCTGCACTTCTTTCGGCGCCAGATGCTTGAACACTTCGGACGCCTCCTCCTCGCCGAGTGACATCAGCAGAATCGCAGCGTCTTCAACACCTTTGTCGTCCATGATTTTCTGGTCTCTAGATGAGCTGTCGGGTGGTCGGGATCAACCGACTTCGCCGGCGATCCAGCCGCGCATGATGTTGGCGACGGCGATCGGGTTTTCGCGTGCCAGCAGGCGCGCACGCTCCAATTTCTCGTTGACCAGCGGGCCGGCCAGGGCGGGCAGTCCGCCGGGGCCGAGCACCACGGGCAATTCGTTTTCGTCGTCAACGACGGCGTTCAGCTGTGAGTTGGCCTCGGGCTCGGTCGGTGGCAGCGCACGGGCGGCGAGAATGGCCGGGCGCACCATGCCGAAGACGGCAATCATGGCGATGGCGACCAGCGCCAAAGGCAGGGCGGCGGCGCGCACCATGTCGAGTACGAAGGGTTGCTTCCACAGCGGCAGTTCAACCGTGCTTTGCTTGTCAACCATGAAGGGCGCGCTGATGATCTTCAGCGAGTCGCCGCGCTCTTGGCTGAAGCCCATGGTTTCTTTGACCAGGGCTGTCAGCTTGTCCAACTCTTCTTGCGAGACCGGCAGCGTCGTCGTTTTGCCCTTGGGGTCGGTCGTCGTGCGGTGATTGACCACCACGGCGGCATTCAAACGCCGCACAGCGCCCGTGGCGTTGCGCGTGACGCGCACGGTCTTGTCCAACTCGAAGTTGGTTACGGCCTCACGTCTCGTGCTGCTGTTCGGGTTGCCGCCGGCGGCTTGCAGCGGGGCGGCTTGGCCATTGATGGGGGCGGTGGCGGGCGTCGGAGGCTGGTTGGAGGCCGCACCAGGCACGCCAGTCGCTTGCGCCGGAGTGCTGTTGATCGCTTCATTGGTCTGCGAACTGCGCACCGAGGCGCTGGCATTCTGACCCTGGTTGGGCTTGAACTCTTCGGCGGTGCTCTCCACCTGTGAAAAGTCGACTTCGGCGGTCACGCTGGCGCGCAGGTTTTCGCGGCCCACTACCGGCTCAAGCAATTCATAGATGCGTTTGTTGAAGTTGGCTTCGATCTGCTGCTTGTACTGAAGTTGCTGGCTGTCCAGGCCGCTGCCGCCGAGGCTGTCGTTGGATGAGTTGGACAGCAGGGCGCCGGTCTGGTCCAGCACGCTGACGGCCTTGGGCGACAACTCAGGCACGCTGGCCGAAACCAGATGAACGATGCCGGCGATCTGGGCGCGGTCCAGCGTGCGGCCGCCGCGCAGCGTCAACATCACCGAGGCACTGGGCTTTTGCTGCTCACGGAAGAAGCCGTTTTGTTGCGGGATCGCGAGGTGGATGCGTGCATCGGCCACATCGGCCAGGGCGGTGATGGTGCGGGTCAATTCGCCTTCCAGGCCGCGCTGGAAGCTCAGACGTTCGTTGAATTGGGTTTGGCCGATCGAGCTTTTGTCCATCAACTCAAAGCCAACCGTGCCGCCTTTGGGCAGACCGGCCGAGGCCAGCTTCATGCGCACGTCATAAACCTGGGCGGCAGGGACCAAGATGGTGCCGCCCGCTTCGTGGCGGTAGGGCACATTCAAGGTGGTCAACTGGTTGATCACCGAGCCACCGTCTTTGTCAGACAGGCCGGTGAAGAGCGGACGGAAGTCACCTTGGTTGCTCCACAAGGTGATTGCCAAGACGGCGCCGGCCAAGATCGCCAGCCCAGCGCCCAGCATGAATTTGCTGCGCACCGGCATGGCTGCCAGGCGACTGCCAAAGCCCGCATCGGCGCTATTTGTTGCGACCGGCAGGGGGGTAATGGCGGGGCTGATTGCGTTATCCATGGGAGAAGGCCGGGTTGGCTGTGAGCTAAATCACGGAAGCACCAATGGATGCACCACAAGCCTTCCGATGCCTTGAATTATTCTGTTTTGGCCCCTCAAGAAAGCTGCGAACAGGCCGAGGAAGGGCCCGCAGTTCCTGTCTTCATAAACGTTGCTCAAGACTTAGGATTCATCCCATCGCGCCCCACTGACGCGGTGATGGAGTAGTGATGGACCTGAAGCTCAAACCGTTTGATTTCGCCCAAGCCGCCGCCCGCGCCGGTTTGGGTGTCAATGGTCAGCCGCTGGGCAAGACCCGAGCGGTTGAGGGCGCCAGCTTTGGCGATGCGATGGCGCAGGCGATGAAGGGTGTCAGCGCCTCGCAGAACGAGGCGACTCGTCTACAGAGAGAAGTGCAGCTCGACAATCCCAATGTCAGCCTTGAAGAAACGATGGTGGCCATGCAAAAAGCCCAGATCGGCTTTCAAGCCACCTTGCAAGTGCGCAACCGCCTGGTGTCGGCCTATTCTGAAATCATGAATATGCAGGTTTGAGCCTTGGCTCAGGCCGCCGGTTTGTTGCGCAGCATGCGGCTCAGGATCTGTGTCTGATCGATATAGCGCTGTAGGAACAGTGTCGCTTCAGCATCAAGCTGCGTAAACGTCCAGCCCAGCTGGGTATTGCCCAGGGCATCGATAGGCCGCGCATTTTTCAGGCGCAAGCCGGTGTTGAAGCGGATATCGCGGGCCAAATTCACTTGCGCCGATGCCAGCTCACAGCCAGGCGGAAACGGCTCAACTTCGGCCGGCAAAAGCAGCGCTACGCCACCCAAGCTCAGATCCAGAATACGTAAACTCAAATGCAAGTCAGGGTGCAAGGGGTGCACCAAGCGCACCTGCGGCGTACGCAAGCTGTTTTGAACACGAAAGGTCTGGCGGCGCTGAAACCTGTACATCACGATGGGGCTGTTGCAGCGCAATGCGGCATTGATCAACACCGGGTCTTCGAGCTCGAACTGCAGGCGAATTTGGTCCAGATAGGCCACCGCAGTGATCTCGTCTGCACTCAACAAGGCCTGCAGTTGTTCGTTGGCGGGGGCGATGTCAAAGCTCAGTGAGGCCCGCTCCGTGTCGATGTCGATCAGGCTGCAGCTCAAGCTGGCGCCGTTAGGGGTGCTCAAGCTGACCCGCGTCTTTTGAGTTTGCAGCGTGCGCAGCAAGCTCAAAATTTCGCTGGGGGCCTGCACGCGAAAGTCGCTGGTTTCGGCCGTCTCTTGCTGAGCTTCGGAGGTTGCTTGGGCTTTGGTAGACATGTGGGCAAGCCAGGCTGCAAGGTTTCAAACTCAAGATGCGGGACCGGCCGTTCGCTGTATGCAGCGCGCGGCCGGTCGGAGTGGGTGCAGGGTTTAGTGCAGTGTTTTGCTCTTGCCCGTCAGGACCTGATCCAAGTCATCCAGCCAAGGCTCGGCCAGATGGCGGATCTCGGCATCATTGACCAAGATGCGTTGCATGATGCGCGTCTTCAGTTTGCTCTCATCGGGAGCCAGTTTCTCGTTGGAGGCGGCGTGCTTCAGCTGCGAGATCAGCAGCACGCAAGCGCCCTCAAGTTTGACGACTTCGTCCCAATTGCCTGTGCGTGCGGCGCACAACATATCGGCGCTGGCTTGTTCGATGGCTTCGTAATAACTCAGGAGATGGGTGTTCATAGCGAGTTCCGCCGGAGACTGAGGGGTGGATGGGCTGATGCTTGGCTGTGGGTTTTTACGTGGCTTCATGCTGCGCGTAGGACCTCGGGTGATTGGGCGATCGCCGTCCAGGCTTCTCGCACGGGCGTCAGAATGCGTTGGCATTCTTCGATGGCGCTGATGTCTCCGTGCAGATTGGCCTTGGTCAGGCGCATGCACAGATAAGCGTAAAGGTCGTTCAGGTCGTTGGCCAAAGGGCCGGCTTGCAAATTCAGGCTGGCCTTCAGGCCTTCATCCAAAATCCGCACGGCGCGGCTCAAGGATCGATTCTTCAGCTCGGTATTGCCGTTTTCGATTCCAGCGCGAGCCTGATTCATGGCGTCGAAGACGCCGTCAAACAACATACCGACCAAACGGTGAGGGCTGGCGCCTTGTACATCGGTCTCCAGGCCCACTTTGCGGTACATCGAGGCGCGCTGTGTTCGCGATGCAAAGGGTGATGAGGCGTTGCCGTACATATGATTCTTTCCGAATGTGCCGTGTTGAATTGTTTTCGACCCTCGGGCGCTTAACTTGAGTGATCCAAGCCTGCAGAAAACCCTGCAGTGCCGGGTACGAGCATGTCGGCGCTTGTGGCGTGAATTAGTTCCGCTGGCAGAAAGCAAAAAGGCGAACTCGATGGAGTTCGCCTTTGATTTCTTGCCTCGATCGGCCGCGCCGACCGAGGAGGATCTCGCTTTATTTGACCAAGTTGTTCAATTGTTGGGTCACATAGGTTGACAGACCGTTGAGCTTGCCCATCTGGACGTCCAAAGCGGTGTAGCGGGCGCGCAATCGCGTCTCGGTAAGACTGACCTTGGTCTCAAGGCGCTCCGCGCTCTTGCCGTCGTTGTCGATCGCTTTTTGCAGGCCGGTCTGTCGATTGGTGATGCGACCGTTGAAACCAAGCGCCTGGTCAGCAAAAGACTGGAGTTGCTTGGCCAAACCGACATTGTTTGAATTGCTGCTGTCTGCGCCCATGAAGAGCGTCTTCAGGCTGGCCAGATCGCCGAGCGCCGTGTCCAACTTGCTGGTGTTGGTTTTGAATACGCCGCCTGAACTGGGGTCCAGGCCGATCTCGGAAAATCTGGAGAATTTTCCTCCCACGGCGGAAGTCCCACCTGCCAGGCCGCGCATTTCAAACTGAATTCCGACCACCGATGAGTCGCCCTGCAGCGTGGCACCTTTTTTGTTGGCGGCGTCATACTTGGTCTGCTCGGCCATCAAGGTCGCCACAGCGTTGTAGGCGGTGGCGAAGTCGGTGACCGCCTTTTTGATCGAATCCTTGTCCGGCCCTATCGTCAGGTTGATCTCGGTCGTGCTGGCCTTGAGCAAATTGATCGTCATGCCGTCGATGGAGTCCTTCAGCGTATTCGATTCAGAATCAACCGGTAGACCATTGAGCAGGACGTCTGCATTAGCTGCCGATTGGTTCCGCGTCATAAAGGACAAAGGCAAGCCGGGGTCGTAGGACAAGGCCGACAAGCCTTGGTCATCGCTTTGGCCGTCGGCGTCTGCGACACCGACGCGAAAGCCATTTGTGGCGCCGGTTTCGCTCGACCGCATTACCAAGCGAGTGCCGCTGTTGTCGGTGACGATGGAGGCTTGTATGACGCCGGCTGCCTTTAAATTGATCTGGTCACGTATTTGTGCGAGCTGGTCGGTGCCCTCGCCGATATCGATGGTGATCGTGCTGCTCCCGGCCTTTTTGGTAAATGAGGGCAGGTCAGGGGCGGTGGCATCGCCCCACTTTCCCAACTCGATGGTGATCGTGCCTTGGCCGATGGACTCGCCGAGCGGCAGCGTCTTGCTGGCGATGGACTGTGCCGATGCCAGCCGGTTGACGGTCACCGCGACATTCCCGGTCGGCGCCGATGCACCCGGGCTGACCGTCACGGCCGTCGCATCGCTCGAACTGCCCATGCTGGCGGCCCAAGTGTCAGGTTTGGTCAATTTCGCGGCGGCGTCCCGCATGGCGGCTAGCGCGCTCTGGATCTTTCCGTAGGCCGAAAGCTGTGTCTTCAGACCGTCGGTATGCGTCTTCAGTTGATTGATGGGGGTTCGTTCAACTGCGACCAGCTTGCCGATCAAAGACTCGATGTCGAGGCCGCTGCCGATGCCGGCTGAGGTGATGCTGGGCATGTGGATGCTCCATGAAACGCCTGGTGAAGGGCGCTCTTAAAATGACCAATGGTCGATAGGCATCTGCACTATCGACCATATTGGTGACTTCTTGAGAGTCAATGAGACCCTGTTACGGGTCTCATCTCGACGCTTAGCCACCTCTGAGCAGGCTCAATACCTGCTGTGGCAATTGGTTGGCCTGAGCCACCATCGCATTGCCCGCCTGTTGCAGGATCTGAGTCCGACTCAGATTCGATGTTTCCGCAGCGTAGTCGGCATCCATGATGCGGCTTCGCGCCGCGCTTTGGTTTTCCACCGAGACCTGCAGGTTTGAAATCACCGCCTCAAATCGGTTCTGAGAGGCGCCCAATGTGGCGCGCTGACTGCTGACGGTATTGAGCGCCACATCAAGGTTTTCGATCACGAGCGCCAAGTCGGCCGTCGTCGAGGCGTTGCTGATGGAAGATCCAGTCACCGTCGTGATGGTGGCGTCGGCCGTGAGGTCTGAGGTGGCCACCGTGATGGTGTCTTCCGCGCCGGTATTGGGTCCGACCTGGAATTCTTGCGGCAGAGTCGCGTCGACACCCAGAATCTTTTTGCCGTTGAACGTTGTACCGGCCAGCACGCGCGTTATTTCCTGGGCCAACTCGCTGTATTCCGCACCGATCGAGTCAAGGTCGGTGGTGGTGTTGGTGGCATTGCGCGATTGCACCGAAAGCTCGCGCATTCGTTGCAAGGTGTCGCCGACCTTGGACAGCGCACCTTCAGCCGTTTGCGCCAGCGAGATGCCGTCGTTCGCGTTGCGAATCGCCACATTCATGCCGCGTACCTGGGCGTTCATGCGTTCCGCAATCGCCAGGCCGGCCGCGTCATCCTTGGCGGAGTTCACGCGCATACCCGACGACAGACGTTGCATGGACACCGCCAGCGAACCCTGCGACATATTGAGATTGCGCTGCGCATTGAGCGAGGCAATATTGGTGTTAATGGTCTGGGGCATTTGAGCACTCCTACAAAATTCGCTAACTTCCGGTCAAGCCGGCGTCCTGTGGTGGCTGCGAACCCAAGGTTCTTCAGTCGCCATCTCCGCCCGGCCATTTCAAGCTTTATGCCATCAAGGGCCGCCGCTTGTTCCGAACGCCGGGTCGGCAATAAATCCAACCCGATGAACGAATTTTCTGAGTGCTTAGTTGTTTCAAAGCTCCGAAAAAGGGGCGAAACATCGCCCATAAAAAAGGCTCCCGGCCCGACGCTGGGTCGGGGCGGGAGCCATTTTTTGAAAAATCAGGTGAAACCTGGCACCGTCTCTCTATCAGCCGCCACGCAGCAGCGACAACACTTGTTGCGGCATCTGGTTGGCTTGCGAAATCATCGCTGAGCCTGCCTGCTGCAAAATCTGCGCACGACTCAAGTTGGCCGTCTCCGACGCATAGTCGGCATCCATGATGCGACTGCGCGCTGAACTCTGATTCTCGACCGAGACCATCAGATTGGAGATCACTGCCTCAAAGCGATTCTGGGCAGCACCCAGTGTGGCTCGGTTGGAGCTGACGGTGTTGATGGCTACGTCGATGTTGTCGATGGTGGTCTTCAAGTCGGCCGCCGTCTTGGTGTTATCGATGGTATCCGTCGTCACTGCGGTGATATCAGCGTCGGTCGTCATATTTACGGTGGTGACCGTGACCGCATCGTTGTTGGTTGTATTGGCGCCGATTTGGAACAATTGAGCACCTGCTTCGGAGCCCAGAACGGCTTTGCCGTTGAAGGTTGTGCCGGCCAGGACGCGCTGGATTTCGGCGCCCAACTCGGTGAACTCCTTGCCGATCGAGTCCAAATCGGTGGTGGTGTTCGTGGCGTTACGGGCTTGCACCCCCAGCTCACGCATGCGCTGCAAGGAGTCCCCCACTTTTGATAAGGCGCCTTCAGCCGTTTGCGACAAGGAGATGCCGTCATTGGCGTTGCGGACTGCAACGTTCATGCCTCTGATTTGCGAACCCATTCGTTCTGCAATCGCCAAGCCGGCCGCATCATCCTTGGATGAATTGACCCGCATGCCCGAAGACAGGCGTTGCATTGAGGTGGCCAAAGAAAGCTGTGTGCCTGCGGTGTTGCGTTGAGCGTTCAGCGAGCCAATATTGGTATTGATGATGGAGGGCATTTTCAATCCTTTCGGTGTCTAAGACTTGCCGGAAACCCGGTCTCACGGTTCGATAACTAGGCTGCTTGAGGAGGCAGCTTTGCCAGCAATGCACACGGATAATTCCGCTGCTTTGCACCGTCCGCCGCCTGTCCTGTTAACCCCCGGAATTGGAGGTCTGTACAGGGCCGGTTAACCGGACCACGTAGTCCATTCACTTCCTCGGACCCGTTGACTTGTTATCGGAGACACCTTGGATTGACTTGAATAGTTTCTTTCAAAAAAACGCCACCCATCGCTGGGATGCTGCTCAAAGGCGGCATTATGGGTGGCGTCAAGGGGCTTGTGCTGGAGGGGTGAGGCTATCCGTTCCTGCTCCGACGGGTGAACTCAGGGCCAGCTGGGCTGGCCCGGGGTCATCGAAGCAAGGAGAGCACGTTCTGTGGCATCTGATTGGCTTGTGCAATCATGGCCGTACCGGCTTGCTGCAGGATCTGCGATCGACTCAGATTGGCCGTCTCGGTTGCGTAGTCTGTGTCCAGAATCCGGCTGCGCGATGCAGTTTGGTTTTCCACCGACACCATCAGGTTCGAGATCACCGCGTCAAAGCGATTTTGCGAGGCACCCAACGAGGCGCGTTCTGAGCTGACCGTACTGATGGCCGTATCAATATTGTCAATGGTGGTTTTCAGGTCGGCCGCCGTTTTTGTGTTGTCGATCACATCGGAGGTCACCGCTGTGATGTCGGCGTTGCCGGCCATGTTCGTGGTCGTCACCGTGACCGAGTCGTTGGTCGTTGTGTTCGCCCCAATTTGGAATAGCTGAGCCCCCGCTCCTGCGCCGATGATTGCTTTGCCGTTGAAGGTGGTGCCGGACGCGACGCGCTGAATTTCCGCGCCAAGTTCGGAGAATTCCTTGCCGATCGAGTCCAAGTCGGTGGTGGTGTTCGTCGCGTTACGGGCCTGTACACCCAATTCACGCATACGCTGCAGCGAATCGCCGATTTTGCCTAAGGCGCCTTCAGCGGTTTGCGACAAAGAGATACCGTCATTGGCGTTTCGAACCGCGACGTTCATGCCGCGTACTTGAGCGGTCATCCGTTCGGCGATCGACAGACCGGCGGCATCGTCTTTGGCGGAGTTGACTCGCAGTCCAGAGGACAAGCGCTGCATGGCGACAGCCAGCGAGTTCTGCGAAGTTGCAACATTGCGTTGCGCGTTCAGTGAGGCAATATTGGAATTGATGATTGCGGGCATGATGTGCTCCTGTTTCAGCTACGAAGATTCCCGGCTAAGCGCCGACGTGATTCGGTCATTCGGGTGAATTTCCGAGATTAGGGTCTTCGGTCTTGCGACCTTGACCCGCCTCGCCCGGCGCCAGGTAACCGTTGCTGCTCCGTGCTCCATCAGATGAAGTACTCAACTTGGCGGCCTACCTACCGGACCACGCATCTGTTTCCAGACCCGTTAAGTTGGTATCGGCCTGCGCAAAGGCGAACTTAAGCGCTTTTGTCAAGAGGCTTGATCTGTTGATAAGCGCCGGGGTTCTGGCCCTGTTCTTGGATTCGCTGCCGCCGACCTGGTTTGGAGGGGGGCGCGAAGCTGCTGGGGCAGGTCGGCGCTGGTTTTGCTCGGGCTTTACGGTTCTTGCGGGATCCTTGAAATCTAGGTGATTCTGAGTAGCTGAAAGAGGGCAAGAGAGAATGAGCTTCTTGTCTTGCGCGCCCTGACTTGTTTTCGGCTGGCTCGGCCAGGTAGAGGTTTTGATAAGCGCCAGCTTCGGCGCGCTTATTCGTCGAATGGCTTTCGTGCTCCACCCTAAAGTCCCCCACATTGCCGTCGAGACGTGCGCGCAGGCGCACCTCTCAATCTGCAAGCTGTTTGGCGCTAACGTGCGACTGCATGGATTGGGACCAAACTGATTTTGATCTTTATTGGAACGCTGGGCTCCGCCTATCCTCTTTGGCAAAACTTGCCGCTTGGATCGGCAGATGGCGCAGGCGATGACTGGACTTAACCTCTCGGAGATTCACATGCATGCAATGACGCAAGCGATGACGAAAGCCCCCCAGCAAGCCATGGCGCTGAAGCCTGAAGCTAGGGAAATCAGCGCCGAGGCCGCTTGGCTGCTGGCGCAGGCACGTAATGCCGCCTACGCCGAGGCTGCCCACGGGCGGGTCGGAGAGGGTTTGATGGTATTGATGGATGCGCTTGAGCAAGAGCCTATGGCTCATGAGTTGCTCAGTGATATGGCTGCCCTGCTGCTGAGTGCCGGCGAACTTAAGCATGCCGAGTCCTATGCTAGGCAGGCTCTGGCGATTTCCGCAGAGCATGGCGCCAGCCTATACACGCTGGCATTCGCTCAAAGCGGCCAGGGCTCGGCCCTGCTGGCCAGGCAAACGCTGCGTCAGCTTTTGCAAGGTGAAGCCCTGTTGAGCTTGATGAGTGAAGCTCCGGATCTGTACCCGGTGGCACAAACCGAGCTGGCCAGGCTCGATAAGTTGTTGGGATGATTGGCCGTGCGCTGACATGGCGCGCTCCGGGGCAGCGCCTGCATTTGCGAGCAGCCCTGTAGGAACTTACCTGACAAGGCTCTGGGAAGAAGCCGGACTCAAGGGCTGGATTTAGGCTGATGTTGCTGCCTTGTTTGAGTCTTCACAATCCGTATCAAGTTGTTACGAATCGTGAAGACAAAAACCGGAGCCTCAAATGAACGCAGACCAAATCCTCGCCGAAATCCGTGAAGCCAATCTGTCCTACCTGATGTTGGCGCAGAACTTGATTCGCGCCGACCGCGAGCAGGCTCTCTATCGTTTGGGAGTGTCCGAGGACACGGCGACGCTGATCGCCACGCTGAGCCCGGCTCAGTTGATGAAGATCGCCTCCGGCAATACCTTGCTGTGCCGCTTCCGCATGGATGACGATCTGGTCTGGGGCTTGCTGACCAGCCATAGCAAGACCGCGTCGAATGACGGTGTCTCACGCTTGCATGCCAGCATTTTGATGGCCGGTCGCCATCAAGAAGCGGCTTGATTTCAATCCCCCAGTCAATTAGAAAACCGAGACTCCATCATGCGCGCAAAAAGCATCCTCACCGAAGCAGTTCAGATCAACCGTGCCGTTACTTTGATCAACCTGGGTGCACGCCTGCAGGTGCTGGAGTCGGAGACAGACATGTCCTACGAGCGTTTGTTGCGCTTGTACAAAGAGGTCTCGGGCAAGAGTCCGTCCAAGGGCCAACTGCCGTTCTCGACCGATTGGTTCATGACTTGGCAGCCGAACATCCATGCTTCGTTGTTCTTGAATGTGCACGAGTATCTGAACAAGGTGTCGGAGCTGGACGAAATCGACGCCGTCATCAAGGCCTACCAGCTCTACCAGGAGCAGACACAGGCCCAAGGCTTGGAGGCGATGCTGTCGGTGACGCGCGCTTGGCGCTTGGTGAAGTTCATTGATAACGGCATGTTGACGATGACCAAGTGCTCGGAATGTGGTGGCCAATTCGTCACTCATCCGCACGAAATCGCTCGCCACTATGTTTGCGGTATGTGCAAGCCACCGGCCCGCGCCGGCAAGGGTCGCTCCCAGGGCTCGATTCAGATGCATTGAGCGAGAGAGGCGGTGATGGTCTGCCCTGCCGCTGCTGCGACGCGAACCTGCCTGGTGGTGATCGCGCGTGATGAGGCCGCCCGCATCGAGCGCTTGCTGAACAGCGTGCGGCCCTGGGTCGATCAGATGCTGGTGCTGGACACCGGTTCGGTCGATGCGACACCGGCCTTGGCTGCGGCATGCGGTGCCCGCGTTGAACGCTTTCATTGGTGCGACGACTTTGCCGCCGCACGCAATGCCGCCGTCGCCGCAGCGGATGCCGATTGGCATCTGCTGCTTGACGCCGATGAATGGTTGATCTCGGGCGGGGAGGTGTTGGCCTCCTTGCGTCAAACGCCGCCCGACTTTGTCGGCACCATCGACTTGCTGGACCAATTCATGGACGGCGAACTCCGCCATGCGCATTCGAGACTGTCGCGCGTGTTGCCCGGAGCGCTGCGCTACCGCGGGCGCATTCATGAGCAGCCGGTCCATGCCTTGCCGATTCGTGCCTTGAACATCAGCGTCGGGCATGACGGCTATTTGCCCGAGTTGCTGCAATCCAAGCGTGGGCGCAATCAGCGACTGTTGATGCAGGAGTTGCAGGCGTATCCCGAGCAAGCCTATCTTTGGTACCAGCTCGGCAAAGACTGTGCCGTCTATGACGAACATGCGCATGCCGAACAATACTTCGAGAAAGCCGCGACGCTGCCGCATCCCGAACAGGGGTGGTGGTTTGATTTGGTTGCGCGCCGACTGTTTGCGCTCAAACAACTGAAGAAACATGAGGTGGGTGTGCAGTTCGCACAAACGCAATTGGAGATTTGCGCAGCGTCGCCGGATTTTTTCTTCGCCTTGGGCGATCTGCTGCTGGACTTTGCCGCCGATACGCCTGAACAAGCGTCGCAACTGCTGCCGATGATTGAGGATGCTTGGCGGCGTTGCCTGGAGTTGGGTGAACGGCCTGATTTGACCGGAGCCGTGGCAGGGCGGGGCAGTCATCTGGCTGCGCACAACTTGGCTTTGGTGCTGGAAGGCACCGGGCGTGAGCAAGAGGCAAGCGATTTGCGCCAGGCCTTTCCAGCTTGACAAGCCACGCAACCGGCGGCAGCCCTGCTGACGCTCATCAAATGGTGCGGATGCGGGTTTCCCGGGCCTGCCGAGTTCTACCGTGGGTTAGGCTCACCGCCGTCATCTTGTTTTGACTTGAGGTTCACACCGATGGGTAAATTCAGTCCGGTCGCTCAGGCACCGCGCTATCTGCGGAGTTTTCAATGCATTGGGGCCGCTTGCATTGAAAACTGCTGTACCGGTTGGCGCGTTTCCATCGATAAGCCGACTTATCAGAAGTACCAATCGATCAAGGGCGAACCGCTGGCGAGCCTGATGCGGCAGCATGTGCAGAAAAATACCGGCTCGATCTCGGTGGGCAAGAGCTACGCGTCAATCGCGTTGAACGGCGAGCAGGCATGCCCCTTTTTGGATGAGGCCAAGCTCTGCCAGATTCATGCCGGTTTGGGTGCCCAGGCTTTGTCCAATACCTGCAGCCAGTACCCTCGCATCTACACCCTGGAGGGAGAGCAAATTGGCGTGGCTGCCAGCCTGAGTTGCCCGGAAGCAGCGCGCTTGGCCTTGGCCTCGGCCGACGCTGTGGAAATGGAAGGCCTCGCCTTGCCATTCGCCAATGCCAGTCTGGTGCCCATCAACCGGCGCCTGGGCCCCGTTGCGGCCGGTGAGCCCGACTTGGTGCGCCGCCATGCTCGTCTCTTGCGTGAGGCCTTGACAGTGGTGATCAAGCATCCCGATCTGAGCGCTGCGCAGGCCTTGGTCGTGAGCGGGCTTTTGTTGCGCCAGGTTGCCAAGGTGGCGGCCGATGTTGCGACTGATGTTGCGGCCCAGTCCGCAAAGCCGGACGCTGCTGCAGCGCTTGCGGATCAGGGTCTGTCCGATGCCTTTGCACAGTATCTGGATCCAGACTTCTTGGCCCATGCCGGTGCTCATGTGCAGGGCCTGAATATTCCCCAGCAGGTGCAGGCCTCGCTGCTGATGGGGGCCACGCAGAAGTTCTTGACTGACCATGGGGGGCGCCCCTCGTTTCGGGCCTTGATCGCTGAAGTGCGGGAGGGCCTGCAAGGCGAGGCGCCCCGGGGTGCTACTCGGTTGAAAGAATTCGACGCAGCGCACCCCTATGCTTTGAAGAACTATTTACTCAATAGTCTGGTCATCACCATGTTCCCACGCAATGACACCGCCGCACTGGAGTCCGACTTCATGGCGCTGGCGGTTCGCTTTGCGCTGATCAAGTTCTATTTGCAGGCTCTCGCAGCGCGCCCTGAGCATCCATTTGGTCTGGACGAGTGCGTCCAAGTGACCTATGTCGTGGCGCGCAATATCGAACACAACCATCGCTTTATGCCGATGGTTCTGCAGTCCTTGAAGGACAACGATGCCTTGCGCATGGAAGTGCTGGCGACGCTGGTTGGCTGACAGCTTTTGCCCTACAAGGACAAGATCCTCCTGGGAGACTCGCCAAAACAGAGTCGCCCGTGTAGGAAGTTACCTGACAGAGCCAAGGGAAGAAAAGGGACTCAAGCGCTGGATTTAGGCTGATGTTGCCGGCTTGTTCAAGTCTTCACAATTCGTATCAAGTTGTTACGAGTTGTGCAGCCAAACAAACTGGAGCCCGAACATGAACGCAGACCAAATCCTCGCCGAAATCCGTGAAGCCAATCTGTCCTACTTGATGTTGGCGCAGAACCTGATTCGCGCCGACCGCGAGCAAGCGCTGTACCGTTTGGGCGTGTCCGAGGACACGGCGACCCTGATCTCGACCCTGAGCCCGGCGCAGTTGATGAAGATTGCCTCCGGCAACACCTTGCTGTGCCGCTTCCGCATGGATGACGACTTGGTCTGGGGTCTGCTGACCAGTCATGGCAAGACCGCAGCCAACGACGGCGTGTCGAGACTTCACGCCAGCATCCTGATGGCCGGCCGTCACCAAGAAGCTGCCTGATCCCTTTCCCCGCACAAGACAAAGAATCGAGACTCCATCATGCGCAACAAAAGCATCCTCACCGAAGCCCTGCAGATCAGCCGTGCCGTTACCCTGATCAATCTGGGTGCGCGCCTGCAAGTGTTGGAGTCGGAGACCGATCTGTCCTATGAGCGCCTGCTGCGCCTGTACAAAGAGGTCTCGGGCAAGAGCCCGTCCAAAGGCCAACTGCCGTTCTCGACCGATTGGTTCATGACATGGCAACCCAATATTCATGCGTCGCTGTTCTTGAATGTGCATGAATATCTGAACAAGGTGTCGGAACTGGATGAAATCGATGCCGTCATCAAGGCCTATCAGCTCTACCAAGAGCAGACACAGGCGCAGGGACTGGAAGCGATGCTGTCGATCACCCGTGCATGGCGCCTGGTGAAATTCATCGATAACGGCATGTTGACGATGACCAAATGCTCGGATTGCGGTGGCCACTTTGTCACCCATCCGCATGAAATTGCCCGCCACTATGTCTGCGGCATGTGCAATCCGCCGGCCCGTGCCGGCAAGGGTCGGGCTCAAGGCTCGATCCAGATGCACTAAAGGACGCCTCGCTTCAACGCCCATCCGTCCGCTCGCGCCGCCGTAAATGCACTTGCTGCGTTGGCCATTGCCCGCTTTATTGAGTTGGGCTGTCGCGTGGGTGGCCTTTACGGGCTTGACGGCGACGGGATTCGCGCTCGGCCCGGCTGTGTTTGCCGCGGCTCTCTTGGGTGGCGGCTTGGCTCTGCTGCATCAGGCACGATGGCGGCGTCTGATCGTTGCCCTTGGTTTCCCTTTGTCGATGCTGGTGGTTCTGCGCGCAGCGGCCTTGCCGGCTTGGGCTTGGCTGTTGCCGTTGGCGTTGTTGGCCCTGGCCTACCCGCGCCGTACTTGGACCGATGCGCCTTGGTTCCCTACACCGCAGGGGGCCCTGTCGGCGCTGCGTGGCTGGGCGCCCTTGCCAAGCGGTGCTCGGCTGCTCGACGCCGGCTGCGGCCTGGGCCATGGTCTGCGGGAGTTGCGCCTGGCCTACCCCGACGCGTGTATAGAGGGTATCGAATGGAGTGGTTTGTTGGCGCGCATGGCGGCTTGGCGCTGCCCTTGGGCAAAGATCCATCGGGGCGATATGTGGACGCAAGACTGGGCGCCGTTTGCGCTCGTCTATGTGTTTCAGCGCCCCGAGACGATGGAAAGGGTTTGGGCCAAGGCCAGCCTTGAGATGGCGGCCGGGGCATGGCTGATCAGCCTTGACTTCGAGATTGCCGGTCAGGTGGCACACACCACGCTGCCTTTGAGTCGAGGACACAGTTTGTGGGTCTATCGTCTACCAGTGTCTGAGCATGCTCGGCATGGGGCAATAGGCTCGATTGAACCGTCAAAACCGGTTTGATGCGCAGACCGCCCGCAAAAACTGTTGCCACACTCAAGGCCTCAACTATCCCGCCGATAAGGGCAGGAAACCCTCAAAAGAAAGCATTATGTTTGTCTTCATCGGTTGGGCCGTCGCGATGGTTTGCATCTTCGGCGTCTACATATTCCACGGCGGCAATATCATGGTGATCTTGCACGCGCTGCCGTTCGAGATGATCACCATTTTTGGTGCCGCCATCGGGGCGTTTCTGGCCAACAATCAGATGAAGGTCGTGAAGGGCACCTTGGCCGGTTTGGGCCGCTGCTTCAAGGGCAGCAAGTTCAGCAAGGCTCGTTATATGGAGCTGCTGGCGCTGATGTACGACATCTTGCAAAAAGCCCGTAAAGAAGGTCTGATGTCAATTGAAAAGGACGTTGAAGATCCGCATAGCTCAGCGCTGTTTCAAAAATATCCGACCGTGGGCAACGACCACCATGTCACCGAATTCATCACCGACTACCTTCGTATGATGGTGTCGGGCAACCTCAATGCACATGAGATTGAATCCTTGATGGACAACGAGATCGACACGCATCATGCCGAAGAGCATGCCGCTGTGGCCGCGATTCAGCGCATTGCCGGCGGTCTGCCGGCATTCGGCATCGTGGCGGCGGTGCTGGGTGTGGTGAATACCATGGGCTCGGTGGGGCAGCCCCCAGCCGTGTTGGGCGGCATGATCGGTTCGGCGCTGGTCGGAACCTTCCTCGGCATTTTGCTGGCCTATGCCTTTGCCGAACCTTTGGCTGGTCTGCTGGAACAAAAAGTCGAAGATGCGGGCAAGGAATTGCAGTGCATCAAGACCACCTTGCTGGCTAGCATGCAGGGCTATGCCCCGCAGGTGGCGATCGAGTTTGGCCGCAAGGTACTCTTCTCCGGCGACCGCCCGACCTTCGGCGAACTGGAAGCCCATGTGAAGGGCAAGAAGTGATGGCCGAGCCTCTGATAGAAGTGACGGCCATGGGGGGCTACAAGTCCGCTGCCGGGCCGCTCCCAAAGCGGACGGCACCCCAGGGCCATGAAATGGACCTGTTCCGGTCCATGGGGGCAGGAACCGTACTTGACGACGGTGGGGCAAACAGAATCAAGTTCGCTGCCGGGCCGCTCCCAAAGCGGACGGCACCCCCTCGGGGGGCAGGAGCCGTAACCGGCGACGTGGGGGCTCCATATGGCCGGTGACGCAAAAAAGCTCCAACCCATCATCATCAAGCGCGTCAAGAAGGGCGGGCACCCGAGTCATGGTGGCGCCTGGAAGATTGCCTACGCCGACTTTGTGACCGCGATGATGGCGTTCTTTCTATTGATGTGGTTGCTCGGTTCTACCACCGAGGGTGACAAAAAAGGTATTGCCGACTTCTTCGGCTCGCCGCTCAAGGTGGCGATGCAGGGCGGCTCCGGCTCGGGCGACTCCTCCCACGTGGTCAAGGGCGGCGGCAAGGACTTGAGTCGCGAAACCGGGCAGGTCAAGTCAGGTGACGTCGATGCGCAAAAGCGCACCTTCAATCTGCGTGCGCTGAAAGAAGAGCAACGAAAAGCCGAGCGTGCTCGGCTTGAGGAATTGAAGGATAAAGTCGAAAAGGTCTTGGCCAATAATCCACAGCTGAGCTCTCTCGGCGGTCAGATCAAACTTGATATGACACTGGAAGGTTTGCGGATTCAGATCGCGGATGAAGAGGGCCGGCCGATGTTCGATAGCGGCAGCGCCGTCGTAAAACCTTATATGAAGCAATTGCTGCGCGAATTGGGCGGCGTGTTGTCTGAAGTGCCCAATCGCTTGACGCTGGAGGGGCATACCGATGCGCAGCCCTTCTCTGCGGGCGACCGGGGCTATAGCAATTGGGAGTTGTCGGCCGACCGGGCCAATGCTTCGCGCCGGGAATTAAGTGCAGGCGGTCTACCGGAAGCGCGTACGCTGAGGGTGCAGGGCTTGGCGGCGAGCAAATTGCTTGACCCCAAACAGCCCGAAAGTCCGATCAATCGACGCATTAGCATTATTGTGATGAACCGCGATGCCGAGGATGCTGTGTTGAAGAATTTGCCTCAAGAAGAATCAACCCCGGCTCCTGCGGAAGCCGGAGTTGAAAATAGTCCCTCAAGTTCCGCCACCAAGCCCCGATAAAACTCTCTAGCCCTGCGAGGAAAGCCATGAGCACAGACATGAAATTTTTGGTTGTTGACGATTTCTCTACGATGCGGCGCATTGTGCGCGGCCTGTTAAAGGAGATTGGCTATAACAACTGCGATGAAGCCGAAGATGGTGTTGAGGCCCTCAGCATGCTCAAGGTGGCCAAGTACGACTTTGTCGTCAGCGACATCAATATGCCTAATATGACCGGCTTCGAATTGCTCAAGGCGATCAAGGAAGATCCCAATTTGAAGCATCTGCCGGTGCTGATGGTGACCGCCGAAGCGCGCAAGGAAGACATTGTGCTGGCGGCGCAGTCGGGCGCGGCGGGCTATATCGTCAAGCCCTTCACCAAGGCGACCCTGGAAGAAAAGGTCCTGAAGATCATGCAAAAACTGGCCGCAGCGGCCTGATTCCGAGGGAGATACAACATGTCTATTGAAGCATTGAGCAAATTGCATACGGGCACCGATCCGCTGTCGGTCTCGCCCGAGGTTTTTCAGCAGATCGGTACTATCACGCGGGTGTTGCACGACACCATGCAGCAACTCGGTGTGATGCCCAAGTTGCAGGTGGCAACCGACGGCTTGCCTGATGCGCGCAGTCGCCTCAGCTACATCGCCACCAAGACGGCGGCGGCGGCCAATAAAGTGTTGAATTCCGTCGATGAGGCCAAGGTCGACCATGCCTACATCACCAACGCGACCAACGAAATTGCAGCGGCCCTGGTGGCCGATCCGGTCAAGGCGGTGG
Organism: Roseateles oligotrophus; assembly: GCF_025717515.1. GTDB lineage: Bacteria > Pseudomonadota > Gammaproteobacteria > Burkholderiales > Burkholderiaceae_C > Paucibacter_A > Paucibacter_A oligotrophus. Next base: position 329,764 of record NZ_JAJIRN010000002.1, on the reverse strand, counting down.
CCAGTGGAGCGGTGCTGAACTTCGTCAAGGAAGTCGAGGCCCGCACGGCGCGCATCGACGGCCATCTGACCGACATCATGATGGCGCAGGACTTTCATGACCTGACCGGCCAGGTGGTTGCCAAGGTGGTGACGCTGGCGAATGATCTGGAAGACAGCTTGGTCAAGTTGCTGGTGTCCATCGTGCCGCCCGAGCAGCGCGAAAAGGTCGATCCCAATATTCTGCAAGGCCCGGTCGTCAACCCAGAAGGTCGTACCGACATCGTGGCCGACCAGGGCGAAGTTGATGATTTGTTGGCGAGTCTGGGCTTTTAAGTTCTCAGACCGCAAGACAAGAACCCGCGACAGGCGGGTTTTTTTACGTCTGCTGTTTTCTTTCGCCGGATGACCTCTGTTTTTACCGAGCTTATCCGCCTTAAGTTTTTGGTCGGCCCGCCAACAATGGCTGCACGAGCTTCGCCCCTGCTCGTTCAACCTGATCCATCATGGCCGACCAAGACGCACAAGACAGAAATTTACCGGCCTCAGCCAAAAAGATCGAGAGATCTCGGGCCGAGGGCCAGCTGCCGCGTTCGCGTGATTTGCCTCATTTCGCAATGATGGTGGCCGGGGCCGCGGTAGTGAGTGTCGGCGGGCCCGTCATTGCCGAGTCATTGCAGGACATGCTCGGTTTTGCGCTGCGCTTTGACGCGCGCATGTTGGCTCAGCCTAACTTTATGGCTGAGCGGCTATGGGACTTGTCGCTGCGGTTTTTGATGGTGATGCTGCCTGTCAGCGGTTTTTTGATGCTGGTGGCGATTGCCAGCAATATCGCCTCGGGTGGTTGGAACTGGACCATGAAGCCGCTGACGCCGAAGTTCTCGAATCTCAACCCACTCACCGGTCTGGGACGGCTCGTGTCCGGCCAGGGCGTTGGCCAGGCGCTGAAGGCGGTTGCCTTGGCCTTGATCTTGGGGGTCATCGGGGCCGTAGTCTTGAAGGACAGGATGACCACCTTCGTCGGCATCATGTCGGTGCCGTTGCCCGCCGCGCTGGTCTATGCCGGTCAGCAGTTGATGGGCGGACTGACCTTGCTCGGCGTGGCGCTGGCCTTGTTTGCGGCCATTGATGTGCCATTGCAGCAGCAGCTTTACAACCGACGCATGCGCATGACGCGTGAAGAGGCCAAGCAGGAAATGAAAGAGGCCGAGGGCAATCAGGAGATCAAGGCCAAGATCCGCGCCAAGATGCGCGAGATTGGCCGTCGGCGCATGCTCGCCGCTGTGCCCACGGCCGACTTGATCGTGATGAATCCAACCCACTATGCGGTGGCCTTGAAATACGACGATGCCAGCATGGCCGCGCCGCGTGTGGTGGCCAAGGGTGCGGACTTGTTGGCGATGAAGATTCGTGACCTGGCGACCGAATGCAAGGTGCCGGTTTTGCAGTCGCCGGTGTTGGCGCGAGCCTTGTATGCCCATGCCGAGATTGACCGCGAAATCCCGGTCGAGTTGTTCTCGGCCGTGGCGCAAGTGCTGGCCTATGTGTATCAGTTGAAGGCTGCCATCAAGAACCGCAGCGCCAAGCCCGCCATGCCCAATCCGCCGGTTCCGCCGGAACTGGATCCGCACAACAAGCCGGTCCCGACGGACAGCGATCTGGAGGATGAAGCCCTATGAATGCCCTGATCGCTCAACTGCAGGCCCTGCTGGGGCCACGTGCCGCCGTGCTGGGTGCCTTGGGTGCTCCGGTGGCGGTCATCATGGTGCTGGCCATGATGGTGTTGCCGCTGCCGCCCTTCATGCTGGACTTGATGTTCACCTTCAATATCGCGATGGCGGTGATGGTGATGATGGTGGCCGCGCACATGATCAAGCCGCTGGACTTTGCGGCCTTCCCGACCGTGCTGCTCTTGACCACCTTGCTGCGCCTGTCGCTGAACGTCGCGTCGACCCGCGTGGTCTTGATGGAAGGCCATACCGGCACGGGGGCGGCCGGCAAGGTGATCGAGGCCTTCGGGCATTTTCTGATCGGCGGCAACTTTGCCGTCGGTCTGATTGTTTTTGCAATTCTGGTGGTGATCAACTTCATCGTGGTGACCAAGGGTGCGGAGCGTATCGCCGAGGTCGGCGCGCGGTTCTCCTTGGACGCGATGCCGGGCAAGCAGATGGCGGTCGATGCCGATCTGAATGCGGGTCTGATCGACGAGAAAGAAGCCAAACGCCGGCGCGCCGAGTTGGGTGACGAGGCCGACTTCTTCGGTTCCATGGACGGTGCCAGCAAGTTTGTGCGCGGCGACGCGGTGGCCGGCATGTTGATCCTGTTCATCAATATCATCGGCGGCTTCATCATCGGCATGGTCCAGCATGGCCTGAGCGCGGGCCAGGCGGCCGATTCCTACATCTTGCTGGCGGTCGGCGATGCGCTGGTCGCGCAGGTGCCTGCCTTGCTGATTTCGGTCGCGGCGGCGATGGTGGTGTCACGCGTTGGTACCGACAAAGACATTGGCAGCCAGATCGGCCGCCAGGTCTTTGGATCGGCCAAGTCTTTGGCCGTCACCTCGGGGGTGATCGGTCTGCTGGGCTTGATTCCCGGCATGCCGCACCTGGTGTTCTTGTTCATCGCCGGGGCCCTGGGCTATCTGGCCTGGTGGCTGCGAGTCAAAGATCAGCAGCAGGAGCGCGAGGCCAAGACCAACCAGGCGATCACGGCTTTGGCGCCGACCGAGCCGAATTCAGAAGCGACCTGGGACGATTTGATCCCGGTCGATACCTTGGGCCTGGAGGTCGGTTACCGGTTGATCAGCCTGGTCGACAAGACCCGCGAGGGCGACCTGCTCAGTCGCATCAAAGGCGTGCGGCGCAAGTTCGCGCAAGAGGTCGGTTTCTTGCCGCCGTCGGTGCATATCCGTGACAACCTGGAGCTGCGGCCCAGCCAGTACCGTTTGTCGCTGCGCGGCGCGGTGGTGGGTGAGGCGGAGGCTTTCCCCGGCATGTGGTTGGCGATCAACCCGGGTCATGCGACCCAAAAGCTGATCGGTACCCAGACCACCGACCCCGCTTTTGGCCTGCCGGCGGTCTGGATCGACGACCGGCAAAAGGAAATGGCGCAAATGGCCGGATTTACCGTGGTTGATTGTTCGACCGTGGTGGCCACACATCTTTCACACTTGATGCAGGTCCACGCAGCCAAGTTGCTGGGCCGAGTAGAGACCCAGGCGCTGGTTGAACATCTGACCAAACAAGCACCTCAACTGATTGAAGACGTGATACCCAAAATGATCGGCATTGCCACCTTGCAAAGAATTCTCCAGCTGCTGCTGGAAGAGGGTGTGCACATCCGTGACATGCGTTCCATCGTTGAGAGCCTGGCCGAAAATTCCACCGTGACCGATCCGGGCGAACTGGCCCGGCGCATCCGCACCCATATCTCACCGGCCATCGTGCAGCAAATCTACGGCCCGGTGAAAGAGCTGGATGTGATCGCTTTGGAGCCGGAGTTGGAGCGTCTGGTGACCCAGGCCTTGAATTCGCCGCATGGCGCCGCGCTGGATCCCGGAGTGGCCGACACGCTGGCCCGCAGTGCGGCCGAGACGGCGCAGGCGCAAGAAGACCGCGGTGTGCCTGCCTGCTTGCTGGTGCCCGACCTGATCCGCGCACCGATGGCCCGCTTGCTCAAACGTGCCGCTCCGCGCCTGAAGGTGCTCGGTCACAGCGAAATTCCTGAAACCCATTCCATCCGTATTGGTTCCATCATTGGAGGCACGGCATGAACGTCAAACGCTTTACCGCTAAAACCTCCCGTGAGGCGATGGCCCTGGTGCGCCGCGCCTTCGGCAATGACGCAGTCGTCTTGTCCAACAAGCCATGTGCCGAGGGTGTCGAGGTGCTGGCGATGGCCCCGGAAGGTATGTCGCAGATCGAACGCGTGGCGGCCACCGCTCCGCGCGTTGCTGCACCAAGCCGCTTGCAAGCTCGCCCGGCCGCCGGCCAAATCGATCCGGCAGCAGCCAATCCACGCAGCTTCGCGGCGCGTACAGGCCAGCGCAATGAGCCGAGCTTTGGCTATGCCGATCCAGCGGACGATGTGGCGGGCGATGTACAAACCTTGGCGATGAGCACCTTGTCGTTCCAAGACTATGTGCGCGAGCGAGTGCTCAAACGCCGCCAAGCCGAGTTGGATGGCGTGCCCGATCCCTTGGCCCCGCAAATGGCCATGGAGCGACATCAAGATGCCGTCGGCGTCAGTTCTTTGAATGCGGCGCGTCAACAGCGCGCCCAGAACGCATTGCAAGCGATGCAGCCACGCCGGGCCGAACCGGTTGCGCAGCCGCCAGCCCCGGCACAGCGTCGTGCACCGCCGGTACTGCGCGACGAGATTCGTGTGCCCGCGATGCAGCGTGAAATGGCCGACCTGTCCGGTCTTGGCAATTCGAACGAGCTGAACGACTTGCCGGGCCGCGGCCGCCGCGATCAGCAAGACATGATGAACGAGTTGCGCTCGATGAAGGGCATGATCGAAGAGCGTTTCGGCGCCCTGGCCTTCATGGAGAAATTGCAGCGCCAGCCGATTCAAGCCCGTCTGACCCAGAAGTTACTCGAGATCGGCTTTTCGCCCGCCTTGGTGCGCAAGCTGGTTGAAGGCTGCCCGGCCGAGTTCAAGGGTGGCCCCGGCGAGGCCGCCGACGAAACCACTTGGGCCGCCAATGTGCTGTCGCGCAATCTGCTGACCGACGAACACAGCCCGGCGCTGGAAGAGCAGGGCGGCGTGTTCGCGCTGATCGGCTCCACCGGTGTCGGCAAGACCACCACCACCGCCAAATTGGCCGCAGCCTTTGCTACCCGCCATGGTGCCGCACATCTGGGCCTGATCACGCTGGATGCCTACCGGGTCGGCGCGCACGAGCAGCTGCGCGCTTATGGTCGCATCCTCGGCGTGCCGGTGCATACCGCGCATGACAAGGCCTCGCTGGAAGACCTGCTCGAGTTGCTGTCGAGCAAGAAGATGGTCTTGATCGACACCGCCGGCATGGCTCAGCGCGATAGCCGGACCAACGAGTTGCTGGACATGCTGGCCCACCGCAGCGTGCGCAAGATTCTGGTCATCAATGCCGCTCAGCAGGGCGAGACGATTGAGGATGTGGTCAGCGCCTGGCGTGCCAGCGATTGCCACGGTGTGGTGCTGTCCAAGATCGACGAGGCCGTCAAGCTGGCCCCGGCGCTGGACACCTTGATTCGCCACAAGCTGAAGGTGCTGGGCGTCACCAACGGTCAGCGGGTGCCGGAAGACTGGCACCGTCTGTCCAGCCAGGCCTTGGTACAACGCGCGCTGCGTGCGGCCGCGGCCGGCGCCTGGCGCATGGACAGCGCCGATGTGAATTTGATCTTTGCCGGGGGGCCCGCGCTTGGCCTCAAGCATCCCGCAGCCATGGGTGCTTTTTAGTCCCCACTTCAAAAGAGATACAGGACAACATCATGCGCGACGCTCACCCTACTTACTCTCCGCAAGACCAGGCCGATGGCCTGCGTCGGCTCTTCGCCAGTTCACGGGTTCGTTTCATTCCGGTGGTCAGCAACCCTCATGTGATGGGTGGCGGCGTGCTGCTGGAAGGGCTATGCGCGGCCTTTGCCGAACTCGGCCTGCATACGCTGGTGGTCGATGCCGGCGAGAGCGCGCCGCTACCCTCTGAGCTGGCTTCGGTCGATTTGGGTTCTTGCGTCGAGCGCTTGTCCAAAGATGTGTCCTATCTTGCGGCGCGCGGGCTGCCGATGCGCTATATCAACGCCAACGGTTCCGCCGCCCAGTTCCTGGAAGTCGTCAGCGACGCGGCACCGTTTGCCGATGTGGTTTTGCTGCATGCCAGCGCTGCCGAGTTGGCCCGTGTGGTGGCGCTGCGCGAGGTGCGGCCGGTCTTGCTGGCCGATACCGACAGCATGAGCGTGACCCATGCTTATGCCGGCATGAAGTGGCTGGCCAGTCGGGCCGGCCTGATGGTCTACAGCCTGCTTCTGGCCTGTTCGCCGCAGCTGCGCTTGTCCGACCGCATTGCCCAACAAATCAGCAGCTGCGCCGATGGTTTCCTCGGGGCGGTGCTGCGCGATTGGGCCTGCATGGATCCCAAGAGTCCGTCCAGCGCGCCCATCTCGGCTGAAATCCGCCATTTGGCGCGCGAACTTCTGATGGCTGCACCTCCCGGCGCAGCGCTGGAGGCTTCGGTCAATGCCAGTCCTCTGCGTCCGCCTGTGCGGGCCCAGATGCGTAATGCTGTTGCCACTGTTTGATTACCGCTGGAGCTGATGATGTATACCGCCAAAGGCCGCCTCGATAATTCCTCCCTGATTCGGCAATACAGCCCTCTGGTCCGCCGCTTGGCGCATCAGATGATTGCCAAATTGCCCGCCAACATCGAAATCGATGATCTCATCCAGGTCGGTTTGATCGGCCTGACGGACGCCTTGAGCCGCTTCGACATTGGCCAAGGCGTGCAGTTTGAAACCTTCGCCACCCAGCGCATTCGCGGCGCCATGCTGGACGAATTGCGCGGCGGCGACTGGATGAGCCGAGGCTCGCGCCGCCAACAGCGGGAGATCGAGAGTGCGGTGCGCAAGCTCGAGCAAAAGCTCGGCCGTGCGCCGCTGGAAAGCGAGATCGCCATTGAGATGGGCGTGCCACTGGAAGAATATCAAGAACTGCTGGGCAAGGTGCGCGGCACCCAGTTGGTGTATCTGGAGGATATGTCGGGCGACGAGGGTGATGAGGATTTCCTTGATCGTCATGTCGCCGACAACAGCAATAACCCGATGCTCAAACTGCAGGACCACCGCATGCGCGAAGCGTTGGTGGGGGCGATCAAAAATCTGCCCGAGCGCGAGCAATACATGATGAGCATGTATTACGAGCACGATATGAACTTGAAGGAAATTGCGGTGGTGCTCAAGGTCACCGAGTCGCGCGTGTGCCAGCTGCACAGCCAAGCGATTGCGCGTTTGCGGGTCAAGCTGCGCGACTGGTAGACCATTTGCCAAGCCTTTTGCGAATGGATTTGGAGAGCCAATGTCATTTTTCGGGTGGAAGCGACAAGAAAATAGTTCTGGCGTGACGACGCCGGTCGGATCAAGAGCCTCAACGGGCTCGCCAAGCTCGGGGGCGGAAGCCTTGATGGAGCTGATACGCAAGGTGGCCCGGTCGGTTTCCAGCGTGGGAAAAGATGCTGCCGAAGTCCGGGGGGTGCTCGAAGATACTCAAAAAATCGTCGTCGCGCAGTGCCAGGCGATGGGCGCTTTGTCCAGCGACTTGGCTCAGGTGCGCATCGCGCAGCAGGCGATCAGCCATTCGACCGAGCGGTCGAGCAGCGCGGTCAGCCGGGCCGCACAAGCTTTGGAAGGGGTGGGCAACGAGGTTGGTGGGATAGTGCAGACGCTGCGGCTGGTCTCCGACGCCGCCTCCGAAATCACCAAAATCGCCTTGCAGACTCGTTTGGTAGCCTTCAACGCTTCGGTCGAAGCGGGTCGAGCCGGTGAGGCGGGCCTTGGTTTCGGCGTGGTGGCCGATGCCGTCAAGGCCTTGGCGGGCCAGGTCGAAAATTCATCCAAGTCGATCATGGGCACGGTGGCGACCTTGGACGCACGCATCGAGACCTTCAGCCGCGAGTTGCGCAACGATCCTGCGCAGGCCAAGAAGAGCTTGATCCATCAAGCTTTCGCCGATGTGCAGGCCAATGTCGGGCGGATTGCCGAGTCGGCGTCGCAAAGTGCGCTGACCATAGATTCCTTGTCCACACGCGCCGGCGAGTTGGAAAGCGAGGTTCAGCAGGCGATGATCAGCCTGGATGCGGCGTTTGTTTGCAGCGACCGTTTCCTGAAGCTGTCCGAGCAGTTGATCGAGCAGATAGCGGGTTCGGGTGTCGAGGTGGATGACGCGCCCTATATTCGCGCGGCGCAATCTGCGGCGCTTGAAATCTCGACGATTCTGGAGGCGTCTTTGAAGAGTGGCGCGGTCAAGCCGGCGCAACTGTTCGATGACAACTACCGTGCTGTCGCCGGCTCCAATCCGCCTCAACATCTGACCGGTTTTGTTGATTTGGCAGACCGCCATTTTCCCGCCGTGCAGGAGAAATTACTGAGCTTGAGCGACAAGGTGGTCTATTGCATTGCCGTAGATCGCAATGGTTATGTGGCGACGCACAATAAAAAGTACTGCCAGCCTCAGCGCAGCGGCGATGTGGTCTGGAACACCGCCAACAGCCGTTACCGGCGTATCTTCAATGACCGTACCGGCCTGGCCTCGGCCCGCAATCAGCGGCCATTCCTGTTGCAAACCTACCGCCGCGATATGGGCGGCGGCCGTTTCGTGTTGTTGAAGGAAGTCTCGGCGCCCATCGTGGTCAATGGCAAGCATTGGGGCGGCTTGCGGCTGGCGTTTAATTTTTAGAATTTGCGGGTTGGACCTTGTTGTACCCGACAAGCTCCGACCCCAATCGGTTGAGCTCTCAGGGCGCCACGCAAGCCCGGTTCTTGCCGGTGTGCTTGGCCTCGTACAAGGCCAGATCGGCGCGGTCGAGCGCGGCTTCCAAGGTTTCACCCAGCCTGTAATGGGTGACTCCGGCCGAGAAGGTGACGAAAACGTCTTTGCCTTCATGCATGAACAAACTCGCGGACAAGGCCCGCTGCAAGCGCTGTAACACCGCCTGAGCTTCGTCCAACGGTGTGTTGGGCAGCATCAAAACAAACTCCTCGCCGCCGTAGCGGGCGACCAGATCGCCGGGCCGCAACTCGTTGGAGACGCGTTCGGCCAGTGACTTCAGGGCGATGTCACCGGCGCCGTGGCCCAGCGTGTCATTCAGGCGTTTGAAGTTATCGATGTCGAGCAGAGCGAGCGCGATCTTGGCACTTTCGGCGCCCGCAACATTGTCTTCCCCGCTGACGCGCTCCAACTTGGCCTGTTCGGTCGCAAAAGCCGCCAATAGGCCACGCCGGTTGGCGATTTGCGTCAGTTGATCGGTCTGCACCTCGTTTGACATACGGCGCAACTCGCCCTCCAACTCCTCAACCTTCTGGCTCAGGCTGCTGGCCCGGTCATGTTCCAGGCTCAAACGGTCTTGGGTCTGGCGCACCAGTGACTGCACGCTGCGGCTTTCCTCCACCATCTCGCGCACGACGCCGGCCAGGCTTTCCAGCGAATCGGCCTTTTCAATCACCTCGGCATAGCGACCAATGCTGTTTTGGAATCGGTCGGTGTGCTGACCCAACTCGCCCAACTCGGCCAGCATTTGGTGTATCAAAGATTTCAGCGAATCGCGGGCCCGGCTGCGTTCATCGCGCAGCAGGCGCTGGCGTTCGCGGGTGCCGCCTAGCATCTCGGTGACCGAGCGCACGCCGCGGCCGCTAAGCCCTTGTTCCAGCGTGTCGTTCATCGCCTCGCATTGCCCGCGCGCCCATGAGTCGTCCTCGGCCAGATCGACCAGGCTGGCGCTCAGTTCGCGGCAAAGTTCACCCAGTTCGCCGAACATATGCTGGCGATGGTCGAGCATGTGGCGGGCGCGTTTGCACAGCGCTTCGATTTTCGCGGCAGCCTCGGGCGTCGCGCCGCCACTCGAGAGCTCGCGGTGGGCGAGGTCGAGTTCGGCCATCAATTCATCGGCATAGCCTTCCGGGCTCTTCAGCGCATGCTGAACCGTGTCGTGCAGCGAAGCTCCGACCCTGGGCCAGGCGTTTGGGCCGGCTGCCGGCGCCGCCGTGATCGATGCCGTCGCAACAGGCTTGGGTTCTTCGGCTTGATCGAATTGGCTGGCTGCAAAGTCATCGCTCATGAAGAACTGGCTCGGCGAGCCGCCGTCTTCTTCGCTGGTGTCGATGCTGGCATCGGCGATGTCTGAATCCCAACTGCTGACCAGTTGCCCCATCCGTTTAAGCAGGCGCTGCGTATCGCTGCGGTTGCCTTCGAGCACGCGCTGCAGACCATCTTTCTTTTTCGCCAGCGTCCATTGGCGGCCGCCACGCTCGAGCCCACGCACCAGCCGCTCAATCACTTGTGCCAGCGCCTCGGCCTGTGCGGCCGGGCCTTCTTTTTGCTGCAAATCTTCAACCTGGCGGATCGCATCCGCCCAACGCAACTCGCGAATGCAGGTCTGCAAGTCCACTCGAGTCTGGCTGCTGCTAACGCCTAAGGCAAGCAGCTTGCTGAGCAGGGTTTGGGTGGCTTCCGGTAGGGCCGCAGGCGCGGCCTCGGTGCCCGATTCGACCGCATAGGCGCGAGCGTAATTCTCCGGCGTGGGTTCGAGTTGCGCTTGCCCGAGGCGAACCAAGGCGGCCTTGGCAATCTGTGCCGCAGGCACGCGGGCCGAATTGGGGCGGCGCTCATCCATCACTAACTCCTATCGAATACCGCCGGTGGGGCGATGGGCGTCGGACGGGTTGAATTCAATGCCTGCGTTGATGTCGACGTTGGCTCGCGCGATCCAGGGTGCCTTGCGCGGCAGCACCGTTTGCGCCAACCACAACTCAACTTCTTCGGGTGGCAAGGGCTTGCTGAACAAGAATCCCTGCATCAAGCTGCATCCCAGGCGGTGCAATACATCCATCTGCCGCATGGTCTCAACCCCCTCGGCAATAACGCGCAAACCCATTGCACGGGCCAAGGCAATGATGGCGGTGACGACGGCCGAACTCTGCGGCGTGATTCCGAGATCACGCACAAAAGTACGGTCAATCTTGACCTCTGAAATAGGCAGCGTGGTCAGGTAGGCCAGCGAGGAATAGCCGGTGCCGAAGTCATCGATGGAGATCTCCACCCCCACTTCATTCAGGCGGTGCAAAGACGGGATGACGTTCTGCAAGTCCTTCATCAAATTGTTTTCGGTGATCTCCAATTGAATCGCCCGGTGCGGCACGCCATAAGCGCTGACACATTGATGAATATGCTCGACCAGATCGGAGCGCTCGAACATGCGGCTCGGCAAATTGACCGCGATCGAGTCGGAGAAGCCAAAGTTGAGCTGCCACACCTTGGCCTGCCTGGCGGCTTCTTTCAATGCCCATTCAGACAGTGGGACGATCAGGCCGGTCTCTTCGGCGAGAGGAATGAAGTCGCCGGGCGGAATCAACTTGTCGCCACGTTTCCAGCGCATCAATGCCTCGGCGCCCACCATGCGTGCGCCTCGAACATCCACCTTGGGTTGGTAATGCAGGACGATCTCACCGCGTTCCAGCGCCTTGTGCAAGGCGCTCTCCAGTTCGAGCTTTTCCCGCCCCCGGCCGGCCAATTGCGGGGTGTAGAGCGCCGAGGAATTGCGCCCTTGAGACTTGACCGCGTACATGGCGACGTCGGAGTTGCGCAGCAAGTCGGCCATGGTTTCACCGTCGCGCGGAAAGATCGCGATGCCGATGCTGGCGGTGACAAAGCACTCCTGGCCGGACAGGAAAATAGGTTCCCGCAAGGCTGCCAACACACGTTCGGCGACGCGTTCGGCGTCACTGTCGTCCGCCACCTCGGGCAATAGCGCCACGAATTCATCGCCGCCAAGTCGGCCAACCGCTTCCAGCGTTCGATGCGAGCGCCCGCCAATGGTCTCGAGCATGCCCTCCATTACCTGATCGGAATGTCTGACGCAGCCGCGCAGGCGTCGCCCCACCTCCACCAACAACTCGTCGCCGGCGGCATGACCCAAGGTGTCGTTGATGATTTTGAAACGGTCCAAATCAATCAGCAGCAGGCCAACTTCATGGCCGCCTCGCCTCGCCTGTTCGATCGCCCGTTCGACTCGCCAGATCAGCTGACGCCGATTGGGCAGGCCGGTCAAGGCGTCGAAATGAGCCAGTTGGCGAATCCGGTCCTCGGCATGGCGGCGGTCGGTGACGTCCTGCATCACGCCGGTGTAACCATTGGCATTGCCGAGTTCATTGAATTCGGGTTCCGCTTCGATGTGTACCACGCGCTGGCGCCCATCCAGCAGCGTCACGGTGAGGTCGGTCACCAGCACCGAGTTGTGCGCAATCACATCGCGCAGCAAGCGCAGGAACAAGGCGCGCTCCTCATGCGGCACCATGCGCATCACGCCGATGAAGTCCAGCCCTTCATGCGGGCCGCGACCAAAAACCCGTAAAGCTTCGGTGGCCAAAGTGAATCCGCCACCCGCGTGCCACTCGAAACTGCCCATGCGGGCGAGGTCTTGAGCACGCGCCAGGCGCGCCTTGCTGCGCTCCAACTCGATTCTCGTGCGTGATGAACGCAGCAGATAGCGCAGTCGGCCGGCCAGCAAGCTCCACTGCGTTGACTTGACGAAAAAATCGGTAGCGCCGACTTGGTAGGCATGGTTGATCGAGGCGTCGTCATCAAGGCCGGTCAACATCAACACCGGCGTTGACTCGAAACCGGGCTTTTCGCGCAGCAGCTTGCAGGTCTCGAAGCCATCAAGTTCCGGCATCATCGCGTCCAGCACGATCATGTCCGGCGACATCTCGGCCATCAAGGCCAGTGCTTCGCCGCCGCTGCGTGCCTCGGCAATCGCAAAGCCACGCCCGCGCAGGGCCACGGCAGTCAGCAGCAAATTGACTTCATCATCATCGACGAGCAACACCTTGGGTTGCTCAGGCAGATCGTCTTCGAGGTGGGGCGGGGCGGCGTTCATGGAGTATTGGGTAGCAGGCTCAACAATGCATGCCTGACTTGGATCACTTCCAAGAGCATACCGTCTAGCAAGGTCTCCATGCCGTCTGTTTGCCCAATCCTTGCCATTGTTTCTATCTGGGCGCAGCGCTCACTCAGGCTGAGCGCGCCAAGGCTGGCCGATGATGACTTCAAAGTATGGCTGACATGGCGCACCACGTTCAAATCCAAGTTGTCCCCCCGTGCATTTTCAAGGTCAGGCAATAGCCTCTCGAGTGACTTCACGTAGGCAGCAATGACCCGCTCGATCAATTTGTTGCTGCCATTGGGGTCGAGTTCTTGCAAGCGAGCCAATGCTTGCGCGTCGAGGCAGGTGCTTTCAGCGGGATTGATGACTGGAGTCGGTGTTAAGGGCATAGGGCTTCCAACTGGGCTGGTGCACTTGAATTTGTCAAAGCGCTTGTGCGCAGAGTGATTGTCGTTGTTTGGTGGTTTTGGCGGTTTCGGTTCGGGCTGCCCAGCATATCTGGCATGTTTGACACTCCGTGCCTGTGCAAGTCAAGTTAGGGCGCTGTCCGCACCGATTGTTGATCGAGTGGCACAGGGATGAAGCGGAACCCCATCAGGTTCGATTTTTTTACGGCTTTGAGTTTTCCCTGGAGAGAGGATCCCGACGCTGGAATCCCCGGCACGCAAACGGCTTGGCCGACCGACCAAACAGTTAAATCTGTTTCGGGTATCGGCGGCCCATCGGTGAACTTGAGTTGGGTTCTAGCGCTTGGTCAACTGCCAATATTCAAAGACGAAAAAAGCGTGCACCCCGTCTCTACAATGCTCGGCATGAATAGCCTTAGCGAAGTGCGCATCAGTAGCCACCGGTTGCCCGGTTGGGGTGCTGTGCTATGGCTGGGGCTCGGCTTGGCGGTGGGGGTTTTATGCCTGCTGGCGCTGCTGCTGCTTTCTCGGCCGGCCGCTGGGGTCGGCCTGTTGACAGTGCTTCTGACGGCGCTTTGCACGGTCTTGATTTTGCTGGGTGTGGCGGGGCTGGGTTGGCATATCGGTGTGCGCTTGACTCGCCAGCAGCTTGGTGATGCCTTGAGGGAATCGCGCATGCAAGCGCAGATGCTGGCGCAAATGCAGCCGCATTGCCAATGGGCGAGCGATGCCAATCATCGTCTTGTGCGGTGGCAGTCCCCGCGGGCCCTGTTGACATCCCTTTGGTCGGGCGCCGCCGCCCCGCAAACGATGTGGGAGAGATTCGAGCTAGTTGACGGGGGCGCTGATGGCCTGCGCAAGCAACTCGAAAGTGGCGCCGCCAACTTTGACCTGAGTGTTTCAGCCAGAGACGGAGGTGAGCGTTGGCGATTGCGTGGCGTAGCCTGTTTGGACGGGCAAGGGCGCTTCAGCGGTTATTACGGCATGGCCGAAGCGCTGCCCGATGAATTACCCGCTGTTGCGCCTTGCGTGCCGGTTGGAGTCCCCAATACCCAATGGATGGAGGCGCTGCCAGGTCCGGCTTGGCTATTGAGTGAAGAAATCGGCAAGGCTGATGCCAACGGTGCGACGGTGCTGGCGGTGAATAGCCAGGCTGCGGCTTTGGCTTGCGCTGAAGAGCAGATTGGCGTGAACTGGGCCAACTGCATGGCTCGTTTGCCGGCGCCGTTGGCCGAGGCCTTGGCGGCTCAAGCCGTGCGCAGCTTTGTGGCCGACAGCGGCAATTGCGGCTTGGTCGGCTTGTGGCGGCAAGCAAACCCGGTGCTTGGTTCGGCGCAGGCGGATAGCTCGGCCCCGTCGCGGCAAACGCAGCAAATGGCGAATGAGCATGAGTCCTTCAGCTACACCGTTTCGCATGATTTGCGAGCGCCGTTGCGGGTGGTCGAGGGCTTCACCCGGATTTTGAAGGAAGACTACGGTCGTCTGCTGGACCGTATCGGCAATGATCATCTGGACCGTGTGATGGGCGCTGCGGCACGCATGAACAGCATGATCGACTCTTTGCTTTCGCTGGCGCAATTGTCGGCTCAGCCGCTGGCGCGGCAGCCGGTCAATCTTTCGCAGTTGGCCGGGTTTGTGGTCGAGGAGTTGGCGCGAGCGACACCCGAGCGCAAGGTCAATGTGCATATCCAGCCGCATATGCTGGTGCAGGGTGACCCCACACTTTTGCGCATGGTGCTGGAGAACTTGCTCGGCAATGCTTGGAAGTACAGCGGCAAGTGCATGCAGCCGCTGATTCGCTTTGAAGCCCAGCAAGAGTCGGGTCACTGGATCTACCGCGTCAGTGATAACGGCGCGGGTTTTGACATGCGCTTTGCCGATCGCTTATTTGGCGTGTTCCAACGCTTGCACAGTGCCAGTGAGTTTCAGGGCACCGGGGTCGGCTTGGCTTCGGTGCGTCGCATCGTGCGACGCCATGGTGGCGAGATCTGGGCCGAGGCGGTGGTGGGCGAGGGCGCGCAGTTCTATTTCACACTGGCGGGTTGAGCCAACATCTCGACCGCCTCAACCAGCAGCCGAGCTTGTTGCGCCAGGTCGCGATTCTCGACCACGGCCAGTTTTTGCAAGCGTTCCAGTGCATCTTGGCGTGACAGCGAATAACGGTGCATCAGCACCCCCACCGCCACCGGCACCAGTTCGCCCAAGACCGGGGCAACTGTCTCGATCACACGCGGCGCATTGACTTGAGCTTGCTGGCTGCTTTGCTGACTGTTGGCAAATGCCGCCTCGACAGCCGGGACAATTTGATGAATGTCCAGCGGCTTGACCAGATAGGCCACGGCCCCCAATTCCTTGACCTTTGCGACGGTTTCTTCGTCGGCGAAGGCGGACAAGAACATGAAGGGGATGTGCAAATATTCGCGCAAATAGGCGGCAACATCAAAGCCGCTCAAGCCCTCCATGCGGATATCCAGCAAGGCCAGTTCCGGCTTATGTTCCCGCGCCAGCAGAATAGCGTCGTCGCCGTTGTCGGCGTCGATGACCTCAAAACCGGCTTGCGCCAAACCATAGGTCAGCGTGGCCAGCACCAGCCGGTCATCGTCTACTACGAGAATCTTGCCCTTGTTGCTCACCGTTGGAGGCCCCCCGCTGTGCCATGTCATGGCGGGCTGCTAGCCCCCCTTGTTTGTGCCATTGTCGCCCAAACGGTGTCGGGCGCTGAAGTACAGGCCGTTCTTGTCCTCAGTCCTCGCTCAGCAGGCTGACACTGGGGGCCAGCAACTCAACCCGGCACACCACAAATTCATCGCGCTGAACGAGCGTCAGCATGGCGCTGCGGCGTGGCAAGAGTGCTCGCACCAGCCCCAGACCGGAGACACCGCCGGGCACTTGAATCAAATTGAAGTCAGGGGGCAAATGCCCCGGATTGACGATTTCAACCGCCACGCTATTGCTCCCGCAGAGCAAGGTGCAGGTCACCATGCCGTCAAGGCTGTGCTTGATAGCATTGCTCAACAACTCATTCAAGGTCAAGGCGACGGGGATGGACTCCGCCTCGGGCAGCGCCCATTGGTTGACTCGATCGGCGCTTTCGCCTTCGATATGGGTGGCGATGCTGCGCCCCGACATGCGTTGCACCGAGCCAATGATGGCGTCCATCACCCTGCGTATGCGCAAGGGCCCGGAACCTCCGACCTGCAAACCATAGACCTGGGCGATGGCATGAACCTGGCCGACCGCTTCATTGATGACCCCGGCCACCTCGGGCCGACGCGCCGCGATTTGTTGCAGCAGGCCCGCCACCCCTTGCAGATTGTTCTTGATTCGGTGGTGCACCTCGCGCACCAGCAACTCCCGCTGAGAGATCGCCGCGTTGAGGCGTGCCTCCTCGGCGGCACGGTGCTCGGTCACATCACTGGCGACCAATAAGAGCTGTTCGGGCGCGCCGACTTCCGCCGACTCCGAGCCTTCGCTGGTGCCCGCCAAGTGCAAGAAGCGGGCATCCCAGACCCGCATTTGCTCGCCGCTGCCCAGTCTGTATTCGCGCTGTGTCACCGCGCTCGCCTGTAGCGCCTCCAACATATCGCGACGAATCAATTCACCCTGCTCGCGGCCGAACAGATCCTCTGGGCTGGCGCCCATCAACTCCGCTTCACTGCGGCCGGCCAGTGTGGCGGCTGCCTGGTTGATCTGCTCGACTCGCAAGGTCTTCGCGTCATGCAAGCTGATCGCCAGTGGCGCAGCCTCAATGATTCGGCTCAGGCTGGCCTGAGCTTGCTGGGTTTGCGCCTCGGCTTGGCGGCGCCGGTCGATGTCCAGCAAGGCGTAGGTCAGCTGGCGACCGGTGGCCCTTGCCCCGGTCACGACGGCATTGCCGACGACCCAGAACTCACGCCCGTCACAGGCCTTCAGCCGGCATTCGAAGGCCTCGGTCTGGCCTTCGGTCAACTCATCCAGGTAATGGCTTTGGCGAAACGGGTGGTCGGACGCGGGCGTGGCGACGATGCTCATCGGTTGACCGGCGAACTCGCTCAGGTCGCCGCCGAACATGCGCCGCGCCGAGCGGTTCATCCACTCGATGCCGCCGCGCCCGACCGTCACGATGCCGACCAAGACGGAGTCCAGCACCGCCCGCTCGCGTTCGGTCTGCAGCATCAATGATTGCTGGGCACGCCAACGGTCATCCACATTGACATAGGTGGCGATCATCCCTTCGTCGGGCGCGCCCTGGCGCATCACGCGCTTGCTGACCTGCATCCACAGGCCGCTGCCGTCTTGTCGCCGTACGCGGCGCTCGCCGCGCCATAGCCCTTGCGTGCGCAGCGCGGATTCAACCGCCTCGTTCTGGTTGTCAAAGTCCAGCGAGTTGTCGAACAATTCCTGATGATCCAGGCCACTCAGTTCGTGAATGCGATAGCCGGTCAGGTGCGCCAGCGCATCATTCGCACGCGTCACTCGTCCGTTGCGCAAGATCGCAATGCCGACATCAGAGAGGCTGAACATCAATTCCCGGTCCTGTACCAAGGCCTCCAACTCGGCTTGTTGTGCCTTCAGTCGGCTGATGTCGCTGATGACGGCAATGCTCTCCTTGACCCCATTCGAGTCGGCGATTTCGCCTTGGTCGCCCGGCGGCGTGACGCGGCGCAAGCTCAGTGACAGCCAGCGAGGCTGCCTCTCCTCGCTGCCGACCTGCAAGAACTCGGCCTCGAAAGTCTGTTGGTTTTCCAAGTTAGGTAATGCAGCCAGAACCTGGCCGGCAAGCTCCGGCAGCGCAGCGAACAAGCTGCTGACGGCCGTGCCGGCTGATTGTGGGTCGGTCAGCCCCAGCATCTGTTCGAAGCCGCGGTTGCAGCGCAGCAGTTGATCGCCGCGCAGATAGGCTAGGCCCAGGCTGGCGCTGTCCATGATGGTGGTGAGCTCGTGCAGCAGCTGTTCACTGCGGTCCTCGGCCTGCGCCTGTGCCGTTACATCCAGGGTGACCACCGAGGTGGTGCGTTGGCCGGACTTGAGCTGCCCCGGTTCAACCCGGGTGAGCAACCAGCGCCGACCCAGTTCGGGGTGGCGCACCGCGTATCTGACCTCGATTCGGTCGCCTTTTTTCAGCGCCTTTTGCAGGCGCTCAAACTCGGGCAAGGAGGCCGCTTCGACGATGTCGCGGCCAATCCCTTGCAAGCTGGCCAAAGGATTACGTGTGGCGTTGCCCACGCTGGCGCTGGATCGGGATGCGCGTGGGCGCAGCCAGCCGGCGTCTTGCTGAAACGTGGCGAGGCCAACCCCGGCGGTATCCATCAAGGCATCGAGTTGCTGATGTGCAAGGTCTCGTTCTTGCTCGAAGGTGCGATCTTCCAATACCGCAAGAAAGCGCCTGGGCAGCTTGCTCTGGGTGCTGCTATTGCTTCCGCTGAAGGCTTGCAGCCGACCTTGCATCCAATGCGTGCGCCCATTGCCCCCGAGCAAACTGGCCTGCGTGAGCAGCGAGGCCTCGGGTTCGGTCAGCGCCTGCAATTCATCCGTCAAGCGTCCGCTGTGCCAAGCCAGCAGTTGTTGCAAGCCCGGCTCGGCTTCATGCAAGGTGGACGGCAATTGCAGGCAAAGGGCCGCAAAGGCCGCGTTGCTCTTCAATAACAAACCTTGGGCGTCGAACAAGACCATGGGCAAGGGGCATAGCTTGAACCATTGCGCCAACTCGGCGTGTTCGCGCGCGCTAACTTCACTACTGCAGGCCTGTTGCAGTGCGGCACTGGATGACTGCTCCAGCGCTGCGGCCGGCACTGCGGTCGGAGCTGTCAGGCTGGCCGCGATCTTGGCGCGTGGTTTGTCTTCTGCTTTTGCATGCAGCAGCCAGCGCGCCAGATCGGTTTGATCCTGGGGCGGCAAGGCCACCAAGGTCAGTAGGGCGCGTTGGCCGCTGCCGAGTTTGATGCTGGGGGCCGGCGGGCCGCGCCGGCCGTCAATCAAGGCCCGGCTTGCCAGGCGCAGCCAGTCGCCCAAGCGCCCTCCGTGGCTGGTTTGTAAACCGTGCAGACCCTTGGCCGAGCCCTGGCCTGGCGCCTGTTCCAGTAGCCCCAAGGCGCTAGGGTTGGCCTCCAGCAGTTCAAGTGACTCGCCCAACAACATCAAGGGGTCGTTGATCAAACCAAACAGGCCGCGCAGGGCGGCCAAGTCTTGGGGCAGGAGTGAAAGCTGTTCTGACATTGGCTCCGAGTTTACGGGCCAGCCGAGCTTGGGTGTGTTCACTCCAGTTGCGCTGCCTTGCTCAGGGCGCGCAGTACGCACATATTGATTTCTTCCGCCCCCAGCATCAGCTGTTCGGCGGCGCTGCGGTAGTCATACACCGAGGAATGCTCAACCGCGCGCACCAACTCCAAAAAGGGCTGATAGGGCCCGGTCTCATCGACCAAGGCTTGGCGCACCCGTTCGGGCATAGGAATTGATTGCAGCAGCTTGCTGAACGGCTGTTTCAGCATATGGTCCAGCAGCGAAAACAGGCCGCAGATGAACATTTCGTCGCGAGACTCTGCGTCGCTGGTGTCCTTGGCCAGTTCTTCCATCAACAGGCCCCGGCGCAAGGCCGCAAACATGATCGGGCGCATGCTGTGGTCCTTGCTGGCCGTCGTCAGCAGCAGGGCCAGCCAGCGCTTCATTCGGGCATAACCGAGCAACATGATGGCGTGGCGGAACGAGGCAACTTCGACCGGCAAGCCGAACGCGGCCGAGTTCAGATAACGCAATAATTTGAACGCCAGGCTGGGGTCGCGCTTGAGTGTTTGCTCCAGTCGTTCGACGTCTTCGCCTTGGTCGATGCGCGACATCAATTCAACAATGACCTGCAAATCAGCCTGCACCTCGGTCTTGCCGGGTACCGCCGGTGCCTCGTAAACACCTTGCATGGGCCAGCCAATCACCCCGGTGGCGCCGCGCTTGAAACTGGCGTCGATGTCGGCCGCGCTGCGCAGACCCGATTGCAGCTTGGGCAAACCGGTGTCGGCGCCGCCGCGACTCTCGTCGTCCAAGTCGAGCACCACGTACTTGAAGCAGGCCTTGATGTCGGCCGCCAAGGCCGCACTCGGCAAGCCCTTCAGCAGCAAGGGCGTGGCGCGTTTTTTCAGCGCCAGCAAGAGTTCGCTGCGCGAAGCGTCTGCGGCCATAAACGCCGGCACCTCGATCATCAAGTTGGCCGAGGGCTCGGTCCGCAACAGGCCCTCCAGCAAGTCTTCACTCAAGACATTGAGGATCACCGTGCCGCCGCCGGCGGGCCAAACCTCGGCCACGGCAGCCAACAGTTCGGTGGCCTCCAGCTTGGCATCGGGGCGCAGCGGAATCACGGTCAGGCGGGTCGCCGTGACCATGCGGTGTTGGTCAATCAAGGGGGTGTAACCCAGCGCAACAGCGCCCAGAATCTGATGGTTCATTGAGTTTGGCGGGTCGGGTGGTTCGGATGGAGAAGCGCGACCAGGAGTCAGGAGTTAATGTATTGGAAGAGCGACATGCGTTGCACCATGGCATAGGTCTTCAAGGCAGTGTCATAGCCATTTTGCTGGTTTTGAAAATCGGAGATGCCTTGCACCATATCGAGATCCTCGGCGGCCGAGCGCTCGGCTTGGTTGTACTGCTTCAAGGCCGCCATACGTCCCTCGGTGCCGTCCAGATTATTCAGCCGCTCGCCCAGTTGGCTGCGAACGTTTTGCAAGTTGACCATTACCGCATCGATGTCACGCACCCGGCCGGAGTTGGATTGGGTAATTTCGGCACCGGCACGCAAGGGCATGCGCAATTCGGCCACCGTGCGGTCAAGCACGTCAAAGAGCTTCAGTGAGTTGGTCGAAGGCGTCAAGTCAAATTGATCGCCGTCGGCCAAGGCGCCGGTC
The DNA here is from genome assembly GCF_025717515.1 of Roseateles oligotrophus. Taxonomy (GTDB): domain Bacteria; phylum Pseudomonadota; class Gammaproteobacteria; order Burkholderiales; family Burkholderiaceae_C; genus Paucibacter_A; species Paucibacter_A oligotrophus. The sequence continues at coordinate 308,880 of NZ_JAJIRN010000002.1, read as the reverse complement.
AGCGTCACCGCCATGCCGTCGAAGGTGATGGCCTTGCCGGTGAGGTAGGGGCCTGATTGAACCGAGCCGCCCGAATTGAGGTCGATCACGTCATAGGTCGTAGCAGGCGCGCTGCCGCTGATGTTGATCTGGTAGCTGTGACCGGTCAGCAGGGCCGGGTCGGCAACTCGACCGGCGTCGATCCAGCCCTTGGGCGGCCCGCCCGTGAATTGGTTTGGCTTCGGGATGGTCTCAAAGGTGCCGTTGCCGCTGCGCGCTTGCTCAAAAGCCATTCGGCCATCGACGGTCAAGGGAAAGCTGTCGATATTGCCGGTCTGGATGCTGCCGGAGATGCCGTTGAAGCGCACGCCGCCGGCCTGGTCGAGAAAGGGCGGGTCGCTGGAGCCCTGGCCCGAGAACAGAAAGCCCCCGGCGCCATCGCCGCGGTTGGCAATCGCCAGCAATTGATCCCGCAGTCCTGAAATCTTGTTGGCCAAACCTACGCGTTCGGAGTCGCTATAGCTGGCATTGCCTGCCGAAACCATGGTTTCGCGCATTTGTTGCAGCAGCTCATTGGCGTCGCCCAGTGCCGCTTCACCCAAGTTTGTGCCGTTGCGACTGGCTTCCAAAGCGCGCTGATTGGCATCCACCCGGCTGATGGTCGCCATCGCTCGTTCGGCACGCGCAGCGCCGGTCGGATCGTCGCTGGCCAGGGCGATTTTTTTGCCCGAAGTCAGCTGAACTTGGGAGTTCTGCATTTGCTGCTGGCGGCGCTGCAGGGTGGCGATACTGGTGTCGAAAATATTGGCGGTGGACAAGCGCATGATTAAAAGCTCCTTGGCTGATCTGATTTAGCGGGCTGCGATCCGCATCAGCTCATCAAAAATGGATTGGGCCGCCTGCAGCACTTTTGCAGCCGCTTGATAGCCCTGCTGGTACTGCATCAGGCGCGAGGCCTCTTCATCGATATTGACGCCGGCTTGGCCGGCCCGGCTGGCCTCGGCATCGGCCGCCACGCTGACCGATACGCCGGACAGGTAGGTAGCGCCTTGCACGCGCGAACCGATCTCGCTCATTGAAGAAGCGTAGGACTCATTGATCGTCGATCCGACCGCCAGGCTGCCGTCCGGTTGGAGCCGTTGGCCGATGAACTTCTCGCCTTGAATGTTCAAAAATGCCTTGGCATTGCCATTGTTGGTGGCGGGGTATTTGGTGACCTCGATCGAAATCGTGTCGTCTTTTCGGGGCACACCGTTCAGACTCAGCTCGAAGCCAAGGTCTATGGGCGGCACCGCATTGGGTTCATTGCCGATACGCTGGCCGGCCGACCAAGTGCCGTTCAGCACCGATCCATCGGCCAGAGTCAGCGTGTATTGCAGTTTGGCGGGGTCGACCGGGTCGGGGTCGCCGAAGGTGATGGTCATCGGGGCCAGCGTCTTGTCCAACTTGTCGTTGACGGCATACATCGAGTTGACCGTGGTCGAACCCTTGTTGTCGATAATGGTGGAGGCGGTCAACGGGGACGCGGCGGCGATGCCGGAGGTCTGATCCAGCACCCTGCGCATATCAAGCGCGGCTTGCCCGACCGGCTCAAGGATGAAGCTGTCGCCATTGCCCGGAGGGCCCGCGGTGAAATCGAATTTGAAGCCATCGACGGTGTCCCCGTCAAAGACAATGCGCTGGTCGCCATCGCTCAAGCGGGTCAGTTGGTAACCCCCGGCTACACCGGATGGGTCGGCTTGCAGCTTGTAAGCACTGGCCTGCAACTGGTTGGCATTGGTGATGGTGAGTTTGATGTCGGTCAAAAAACGCCCCGTGGCATCGCGCCCATTGGTGGCCGCAGGCAGGCTGCGTGCCGCGCCAACGGCAAACAATGGGACACCCTTGCCTGCGGGCACCGAGAGGTCCAGGCCGAGTGCTTGCTGGCTGTTGACTCGGTTCGACAGCGCCGCAGCCATTTGGCCCATCAGATTGCGAGCGTCCTGCAAGTCCTTGTTCTGAAATCTCAGCAATGCGGTCAATGATCCGCCGGTCATCACGCTGTCGTCCAGCGTGCGACCGTTGACGGCGCCGCCAATACTCAGCGTGCCGCGTTTGTCGTCATAAGGGTCAACCGTGACGGACAGAGTCTCCGCGTTGGCGCCCAGCACCAGATTTTGGCCTCCACCAATAAAGACCCCGACGGAGCCATCGTTCGCCGCCAGCGTCGAAACCTGGACGAATTCGCTGAGCTTGGAGATCAACTGCTCGCGTTTGTCCAGCAGGTCATTGGGCGTGTGGCCGGTTCCGATCGCGCCGGATATTTCCCGATTGGCCATGGCAATTTGCTCGGCCAACTGATTCACGACATCCACATTGGTGCGCATATCGCTGACGACACCGGCTTGCAGTTCGCTCAGTTGTTGGCCGGCGCTGGAGAAGCGGGACGCCAACTCGGTGGCCTTGCCCATCACAACCTGCCGCGCCGATGGGTCGGACGGCCGACTGGTGACGTCGACCATCGCGCTCAGGAATTGCCCTGCGGAGGCGCCAATGCCGGTCTCGCCCGGGGGGAAAACTTTTTCCAGCTGGGACATTTTGTCCATGCGGGTGGAGTCCATATGGGCAAGCGCTTTCGAGTTCACGGCCCGACTGGTCAAGAACTCGTTGTGAGCCCGTTCCACCGTTTGGATATTGACGCCGCGGCCGAAAAACCCGCCACCGCTGAATTGGCCGTTAGGCGTGGTCAAGACCACCGATTGGCGTGAATAGCCCGGTGTGTTGGCATTGGCAATGTTCTGACCCACCGTTTGAATGGCGGCCTGGTTGGCCATCATCGCGCGGATGCCGATCGAAAGCAGCGATCCCATGCTCAGTGCTCCTCAGCTCTGGCTCTCACGCCAGCGCGCGTTGCACACGCACGGTGGTGTTGATCACGCGGGCGAGCTTTTGCGCGTATTCGGGGTCGGTTGCGTAGCCGGCCTTTTGCAGGCCGCGCGCAAAGCCCTCGGCGCCGCCGCTCTGCGCTTGGGCCAACACCTTGCTGTAGCGCTCGTTCGAGCCAATCAGCTTGGCATAGTCTTTGAAGCCCTCTTCGTAGCTTGCGTAGGCACGGAATTTGGCCATCACTTTTTGCGGCTTGCCGTCGATGAACTCGGTGGTTTGTACCTCGGTCACCCGACCGGTCCAGCTTGATGTCGCTTTGATGCCGAAGACGTTGAAGGAGGGGGTGCCGTCCGCCCCGGTGATCTCGCGCTTGCCCCAACCCGACTCATGCGCGGCCTGCGCCAACATGAAGCTGGCCGGGATGCCGGTCTGTGTCTCGGCGGCACGGGCGGCGTTGTCATGCTTTTGAATGAAGCTCTGGACATGGGGCGCGATGCCCTTTTTTGCCATCGCAGGCAATGGCTGCAGCGCGGCTTTCTCGCCGGGCTTTTCACTGATGCCCATTTGGCGCTGCAAATGGCGTTCGATCGCGCCCGACAAGCCGCCGGGCAGGCCTGTCATCTTGCCGGCGAACTGGGTGTCCAGCATCTCGGTACCCAGCTGGGTGGCCGAGTTGTCCATCATGCCTGTGGACATGGTCGAGGCACGCATGCTCTTCATGACCTCTTGCATGAAGAGTGATTCGAATTGCTTGGCGGTTTCACGGATGCTTGACTTGGGGTCGCGGGCCGCCGATCCGCGCAGCGATTCGATCGAGCGGAAGTCGTTGCCGCCCGAGTTGAGTGTGGTGGGAGACAGGGCCATTTCAAATCACCTCCAACTCGGCATTCAAGGCGCCCGAGCTCTTCATCGCTTGCAGAATCGCCAGCAGGTCTTGCGGTGTGGCGCCCAACGAGTTGAGCGCCTTCACCACATCGGCCAGCTTGGCTCCGGCCGGCAATTGGATCAGGGCGCCGGGTTCCTGTTTGATCGCGATATCGGTCTTCTCGGCGACCACGGTCTGGCCGCCGGAGAGTGCATTGGGTTGACTGATCACGGGGGTCGAGCTGATCGTCACCGACAAGCTGCCATGCGCCACCGCACAAGCCGCCAAAGTAACGGCTTGATTGATCACCACCGAGCCGGTGCGCGCATTGATGATGATGCGGGCCGCGGGTTCGGAGAGTTCCAGCGTCAGGTTCTCCATATCGGCCATGAAGTTGACGCGTTCGTCGGGGTCCATGGGGGCGCGCACACGCACCACTCGGCCGTCCACCGCCTGCGCGACGCCGGCCCCTTTGGCCTTGTTGATGGCTCTGGCCACCGCGCGAGCGGTGGTGAAGTCGATCGAATTCAAATCGAGCTGAATGAAATCGCCTGTTTGGAGTGCTGTGGCCACACTGCGTTCGACCAAGGCGCCCGACGGTATCCGGCCGGCGCTGAGATGATTGATCGTGACCTTGGATCCGCCCGCAGCGGCGCCGGCACCGGCGATGATCAAATTGCCCTGCGCCATCGCGTAGACCTGACCGTCCGCGCCGCGCAGAGGGGTGGAGATCAAGGTGCCACCGCGCAGGCTCTTGGAGTTGCCGATCGAGGCAACGGTGATGTCGATCTGTTGACCGGGCTGTGCGAAGGCGGGCAATTGGGCGGTCACCATGACGGCGGCAACATTCTTGGGCTGAATCGTGACGCCCGGCGGCAGGGTCACGCCAAACTGTTGCAGCATCGCGGACAGGCTTTGTCCGGTGTAGGGCGCTTGGGTGGTTTGGTCACCGGTGCCGTCCAGACCCACCACCAGTCCATAGCCGGTCAAGGCATTGCTGCGAACTCCCTGGACGGAGGCGACCTCCTTGATGCGGGCCGCCTCGGCTGCATGTGGCCACCAAAGCAGGGCGCTGAGCAGCAGCAGGGCCGGGAGGAGCTGGCTGATCGAGCTGCGGAAGGTGGTTTTTGAGGAGGTTTGCATGATGGTCGTGAAGGGGGACTTCTACGACCGATTCTGCGCAAACTTAAATCGGCGAAAGGTTCAAAAAGAAGCGTGAGAACCAGCCAATTCCATGGGCATCGGAGATCGATCCACGACCCTTTTGTTCGATCCGCACGTTCGCGACCGAGGCCGAGGGAATGATGTTGCCCTGGGTAATCATGTGGGGGTCAACCTGGCCCGAAAAACGCAGAACATCAACGTTATGGTTGACGCCGATCTGCTTTTCGCCGCTGATCAATAGATGCCCGTTGGGCAGCACGGCCGTGACCACTGCGGTGATGCTGCCGGAGAAGTTGTTGGAGTTCTCGTTGCTGCCCTTGCCGGCTGCGGTGGTGGCCGAGGTGCCGGCGGTCGAGGCGCGGGCAAAAGCTTTGGGGCTGATGAAGGGCGCGGCCGTGACCTCCGCGCTGATGGTTCCGCTCTTGTTCAAAGCGCTGGTCGAACTTTGGCTGGCGCTGATCTTCTCGACGATCTGGACGATCAAGGTGTCGCCGGCAATGCGTGCGCGGTGATCCTCAAACAGCGGCCGGTAGTTGCCGGCCTGGTAGATGGCGCCGTTGCTGGGGCTGTTCTGCGGCAAGGACGGCAAGTTCACAACCGGGCCCGGTTGCAGGTCGACCTGGGGTTCTTTGTAGAGCGTGCTGCAGCCGCACATAAGGAAGCTCAGACCGAGCGAGAAGCTCAGTGTGAACAAACGCTTAGGGGATGGTTTTGGCATCATGATGGGCCTCAAATCTGAGCGAGTTTTTGCAGCATTTGGTCCGAGGTCTGTATCGCCTTGGAGTTCATTTCATAGGCGCGCTGGGTTTGAATCATCGCCACCAGTTCCTCCACCACATTGACGTTGGAGGTCTCGACATAACCTTGCTGCAACACGCCCAAGCCGTCCGATGTCGGCGAGCCGCTGGTGGGCGTGCCTGAGGAGGCTGTTTCGGTAAAGAGGTTCTGGCCCTTGGGGTCCAAACCGGCCGGATTGATGAAGTTGGCCAATTGGATTTGACCCACCGTCTGCGGCGTCGGCGACCCCGGCACCGTGATGCTGACCGTACCGTCATTGCCGACCGTTACGCTTTGCGCATTATTGGGTATGGTGATGCCGGGGAGCAGCGTGTAGCCATTGTTATTGACCATTTGGCCGCTGGGGTTGAGTTGGAACGAACCATCGCGCGTGTAGGCCGTGGTGCCATCCGGTTGCTGAATCTGGAAGAAGCCATTGCCCTTGATGGCGATGTCCAGATTGTTGGTGGTTTGTTGCAGATTGCCCTGGCTGTAGATTCGCGCTGTGGCGACCGGGCGCACGCCCAGACCGATTTGCAAACCGGTCGGCAACTGGGTTTGCTCGGTCGTGTTGGCTCCGCTTTGGCGCAGGTTTTGATACATCAAGTCCTCAAAAATCGCGTGCGAACGCTTGTAGCCATTGGTCGAGACGTTGGCCAGATTCTGCGAGATGGTGTCCAGCTGAGTCTGCTGGGCCTCCATGCCGGTCTTGGAGATGTAGAGGGAGCGAATCATGATGCCTATCCTTTCGGGGTGGCTTTAAGTGGAGCCCAGCAATTTGGACGACTGCTGGCCCTGAGTCTGGGCAATCTGCAACAGTTTCATTTGCTGTTCGAACTGGCGAGCGGCGGCAATCATGCCGACCATGGTTTCGACCGGGCTGACGTTGGAGCCCTCAAGTGCGCCGTCCTGCAAACGCGCAGTCTCATTCGCGGACAGGTCTCCTTCGGCGGCTCTGAACAGGCCATCGGCACCGCGCGTCATCGGCGCCTCGGGGGTGACGAGCTTGAGCTTGCCGACCGTGCTGCTTTTGCCTTTGCTGTCCTTGGCGCTGATGGTGCCGTCAGTACCAATGGCGATTTCGGTGTTCTGCGGCACGGTAATAGGGCCGCCGTCTCCAATGACTTGCAAGCCATTGCGCAGCACCAGCAAGCCCTCCGCATTGACGTCAAGCGAGCCGGCGCGGGTGTAGGCCTCGGTACCGTCCAGACCTTGCACGGCCAGCCAGGCGTTGTTCTTCATGGCGACATCCAGATTGCGCCCGGTGGCCTGCACCGGGCCACCCTCGGGGTTGTAGCCGGTGGTGGTTTCGAGCGCATAGGCGCGCGTACTGGCGCCGTCGCCATTCACCGGCACCGACCGAAAGGCCTGCAACTCGGCTCGAAAACCATTGGTCGACACGTTGGCCAGATTGTTGGCGAGCACATCCTGGCGCTGCATCGAGGCCTTGGCTCCGGCCATCGAGAGGTAAATCATGCGGTCCATGGCGGCTGTCCTTCAATCCGAATTGCTTAGGCTTGCCGCTGCATCAGCGCAGGTTGACGATGGTCTGCAAAACCTGATCCTGCGTTTTGATGGTCTGCGCGCTGGCTTGGTAGGCGCGCTGCGCTGTCACCATATTGACCAATTCCGCTGTCAGGTCGATATTGGATTCCTCCAATGCGCCGGCCTGTATGCGACCCAGATTGCCATCGCCGGCAACTCCGACGACCGCTTCACCCGAGGTCAGCGTGCGCGCCCAGCGGTTGCCGCCCAAGGGTTGCAGGCCTTGCGGGTTGATGAAGTTGGCCAACTCAACCTGCCCCGCCGGCTTGGATTGACCATTGGAATAGCGCGCAGTGACGGTGCCCGTGCCTTCGATCACGATGCCCGTCAATTGAGCGGGGGCGTAGCCGTCTTGAGTCAAATTCGTCACACCAAAGCCGGAGCCGTTTTCACTCGCGCCCAGCATATTCAAGGAGGCGCCAACGATCTCCAGGGTGTTGCCGGTCGCCGGGATATAGAGCGGCAACTCCTTGGTTGGAACAATCGGTTTGCCGCCTTTGGGGTCAAACTCGAGCGTGGTGTAGGGCGAAACCATTCTCGCCACGGTCGGGGGAACGGCTGCTGGGTCGGCCGGCGTTATGGTGGAAGGGTTGCCGTCTGCACCTTTGGTGAAGAACTCACCGTTGGCGGTCGCGAACACATTCCACTTGGTGGTTTCGAGCGGATCCAAAGGGATGGTCGGATCGCTGGACAGAGGGCCGGTCAGTGGCTGAGCCTTCTGGAAGTAGAAGGTGACGGCAACGCTCTGGCCCTTGGCGTCGTATGCGGTCATCGACGTGGCATTGTTATAGGTCTTTGCGTCCTTCAAGTTGATGCCTGGGTCAGCGGTCTTGCCGGAGAAGCTGGCCCGGGAGTCAAGATTGAATTCCATCTTGACCGCGGTGGTCGGTTGCGGTGAGATGCCGCTGGTCGGCAGGCGCAGGGTTTGGGCCAGTCCCGGTTGAATGACGCCGGCCGTGTCGGCAGGGTAGCCGAGCAACTTGAGCCCTTCGCCATTGACGATGTAGCCCTCCTGGCTGACTTTGAATTGCCCATTGCGCGTATACGACACCGGGTTCTTGCCGTCGCCGACTTGGAAAAAGCCGCCACCATTGATGGCCAAATCCATCGGGTTGTCGGTTGCGGTGACATTGCCCTGAGTGAATTGCTGGGCGACCGTTGACAGCGTTACGCCGATGCCGATGGGGCTGCCTTGGCCACCGCCCAAGGCCCCCGCATAGACCTCCTTGAATTCGGCCCGCGAGGACTTGGCGCCGTAGGTGCCGGCATTGGCGATATTGTTACCAATAACGTCGAGATTTTTGGCTGCGGCATTGAGACCGGATAGACCTTGTTGGAAGCTCATGATGGTTCCTTGTTCTGTATAGCGAGAGGAGAAAGATCAATCGATCGTCTTGATGCTGCCGTAGTCAACCAGGCCGGCGTTTTGCAGTTGCAGTTGCAACTTGGACCCGCTTGTATTGACTGCGATCACTTTGTCGAAGCTATAGGGGATGCTGGCCACGGCGGCAGTTCCCTGCGTGGCGGTGATGCGGAAGTTGTACTTTGCGGCCGGATCGCTTTTGTCGCCGGACCATTCGAAGTTGTGCCTGCCGGACCCTTGCGCCCCTAGCTGAACCGTATCGATGACGTTGCCACCGGGGCTAAGTACCTCCAGCTTGACGGCATCGGCGGGCGATCCAAGCTCGAAGACGCCGGTGCCGATGCCGTTTTCCATGTCGAGGCGATTGCCTTCGACGGAAACGTCACGCCCGACCAGTGAAACGCTTTGCAGCGCTTGCATCTGTACGAACTGTGATGACAGTGACTTGATGCTGGTGTCCAGCGTGCTGACCCCGGTGACCGTTTGGATCTGCGCCATCTGGCTGGTGACTTGCGCGTTGTCCATCGGATTCATCGGGTCCTGATTCTTCATTTGAGCGATCAGTAACTTCATGAACCGGTCTTGCGTATCGGCCGCGGTTTTGGTCGCGGTCTTTTCTACCGGACTAGTGATCGTCGTGTTGGTGACTGAGCTGACTGTCATGATGTGCTTTCTGTTTCAGCCCTTAGGACTGACCGAGTTGCAGGGTTTTGAGCAGCAGACTCTTGGCCGTACTCATCACTTCGATATTGTTCTGATAAGAGCGCGAGGCCGAAATCATGTTGACCATCTCTTCGACCGTGTTGACATTGCTATAGGTCACATAGCCCTCGGCATCTGCCTTGGGGTGCTTGGGGTCATGCACGCGGCGCCCGGGTGTCTGGTCTTCACTGATGGTGCTGACCCGTACGCCGGCACTCGCCGGGTCGTTGCCGGCTCCCACCAAGGCGGTCTGGAACACCACTTGCCGTGCCTTGTAGGCTTGGCCGTCGGGGCCGGCCACGGTCTCGGCGTTAGCGAGATTGCTGGCCACCACATTGAGGCGTTGGCTCTGCGCGCTGACTGCGCTGCCGGCGACATTGAATATTTGGAACATTGACATGGGGTACTCCTGTTCTCAATGACGGGATCAGGCGGCGTTATGAGACTTCATCGCATCCAGCGCGGTGCGCACCGAACCGCTGATAAAGCGCAGCGTCGCCTCGTACTTGACCGAGTTGTCGGCGAAGTTGGCGCGCTCGCGATCCATGTCCACCGTGTTGCTGTCCATATTGGTTTGGGCTGCGGTGGAGTAGAGTTTTTGTGACTCACTGCGCGCCCCGGGCGGCGGCGCCATATGACCGCTTTGCGTCGTTCTGAGGGCGCCTGCTTGGGCGTTCTCGGAGCTGGCTTCACGCAATGCGCGGGCAAAGTCCATGTCTTTGGCTTGAAAACCCGGTGTGTCGGCATTGGCGATATTGCTGGCCAGCAAGCGCTGCCGCTCCGACCGCAGGGTCAGCGCCTGGGTTTGGAAGTTCAAGGCATCGGTAAGTCGGTTCAGCATGATGAATACCCCTTTGTCGCTGCCGGCTCAAGGTGAGCACTTGGCGGTCTATTCCTTGCTCCGGACGAAGGTCGGACGGGGGAATAGGCGATGTGAACGGATTGTGTTGGCCGGCTTCTAAAAACATTAGCGGGAATAGCAAGGGCTTTGCTGCGCAATTCGGCGCACGTCGATCGCTAGGCAGGGTCTAAAGTTCAGACATGTTCCAGATTCGCCCACCTTCCCCCAGAAGCACCTGCCTCGTGGCCCGTGTTTTGGGTCTTGCTTTGGGCACTCTAGGGGCAGCCGTTCAGGCGCAGGACCTGGGCAGCTTGAACACCGAGTTGACCTCGGAGGTTCAGAAAATCGCGCTGGCCGGTGCTCGCGTCGGCATGCCGGAGCAGGCAAGAGTTGAAGTGCAGATAGGGCGGCTTGACCCAAGACTCAAACTCGCCCCCTGTGCGCAAGTGCAACCCTACCTACCGCCCGGTTTGCCGATGTGGGGGCGGACCCGTATCGGATTACGCTGCCTTTCGGGCTCGGTACGCTGGAATGTCAGCCTGCCCGTGACAGTAAAGGTCTATGCTCGCGCGCTGGTGGCCGCCGATGCCCTGCCGGCCGGGTCCTTGCTCACTCAAGCTCTGCTCGGTTCGGCCGAAATAGATATAGCGGCCGAGACTGGTGCGGTATTTTCGGATGCCAACAGTCTGGTCGGACGTACGCTCAGCCGCCCTTTGGCGGCCGGGGAAGCGGTGCGCAGCAGTAGTTTGAAGGTGCGGCAATGGTTCGCCGCTGGCGATACCGTGATGGTGCGGGCCGTAGGCTCGGGCTATGCGGTTGCCAGGGAAGGCCAGGCATTGACGGCGGGACTGGAAGGACAAAGCGTCAAAGTTCGTTTTGAGAATGGCCGGATCATCTCCGGTCGGGTGGTTGGTGATCGGGTTGTGGAGATGCTGCTATGAAAGCAGATCTTTTAGGCCGGTCGCCGGTACACAGGCAGTCTTGTCGCCATGGCTCGGTCGCCATGACGCAGGGGTGGTTTTTTGTCGAAAGTTCTAAAGTTTTCTTTTCCCGTGTCGATACACCAAGAAAACAGGTCGGTCTTGTAAGAAGGCCGAGCTGGTTTGAGCAAAACCTGGAAAGATTTGGGCCCCTGCCAAGTCTATGGAGAACACCATGAAGATCGGTAACAGCCCTGAAGTCGCGTCAGCCCCGGTGGGGGTAGACAAACCCGCTGCGGGCCAAACGGGGCGGGCATCAGCCAATGGCGGCAGCGCTCCGGTCGGGAACAAAAAAGCTCCCGAAGCGAGCGCCAAGCTTGAGTTGTCCAGTAATGCCACCCAGCTACTGCAAGGCGTGCCAGAAGACGGCAGCTTTGATGCAGCGAAGGTGGGCCGCATATCTCAGGCCATCACCGAAGGCAAGTTCACCGTTAATGCCAACGTGATTGCCGAGAAATTGATTGCCAATGCACAGGAAATGCTCGGTCGAATGACGCCGCATTGAGGCGAGGCCATGGCTTTGGCCATGGTGGTATCGATTGAGTCTGTTTTCTCTTGGACCTGAACGCGGACCCTGCGCGTTCTCAACGCCTTATGGCGGGGATTGTCATGCAAGCTTTGCCCACCTCAGATCCAAACGCCGCGGCGGTCAGCCTGCAGCTTGAGCAGCCTTTGTTGGAGGTGGAAAGCTGTTTGAATTTGCTCGGCGATGCTTTGCTGCGTCGTGACACCGGCGCCATCGAGCAATATGCAGGCAAACTGCACCAGGCCTTGGCGCAAGCCATCAGCCGCTTCAGCGACGCGGCACGCAGCGGCTCCGTCCCGCCTAATTTGCGTCATCGTTTGGCGCTGGCCGGCGGTCGTGTGGCTGCGCAGCGTGAGTCACTGGCGCGCGCCACGGCCGCCCTGGATCGTGCCATTGATGTGCTGATGCCGGGCGAGAACACTGGCCTCTATTCGGCCTCTGGCAAGAACGAGCGCAAGACCTTGGGCGGCTCTATCCAAGCCTGAGCGAACAAACGCCCTGCTCAAAAAGCCAAGCAAAAAAGCCACGCCCTAGCGCGTGGCTTTTTTGCTTACACAGTCAAGATAAAGGTGCCCATCCGGCGGCAAGCCACTGCGCTGCGATGCCCAGATCATTTCACCCAGGCAGTCCATCGCGACATGATGGGCTTCGTGCAAAGAGTTGCGTTTCGCGGCCAGCAGCTCGATCGCTTGTCGAACTCCATGCGGCTGGTCGATTGATTGCTGCTCGCTGATGGTCAGATGCATCGATAGGTGCAAAAACGGATTGGTGCGCCCCTCCTCGACGCTGTAGACGGCAGCCAAGGCCGCTGCCTCATCCGCGAGCTCGGCGTGATATTCCGGGTGTTGGTCTATCCATTCGGCGGCAATCGCCTCCATGGGGATCAAGGGCAGCTTGTCGCGCAGCTTGCGATAAGTGGCGCAAAAAAAGCGCCGGACGTCGAGTTGGGATGGGGCAAACATGAGTAATTGTCGCAGCGCCGACGCGCGTTTGACGCTTGACGCGCCCGCGGTGCAAATGGGCGGCTAATATGGCCTGCCCCAACGCTAAGCAAGGAGTTGTTGTCATGCCTGTGATCCTGATCGCCAATCCCAAGGGCGGGGTGGGCAAAAGCACGGTCGCTACCAATACCGCCGGCTATCTGGCTCGGCGCGGTCATGCGGTGATGTTGGGCGATGTGGACAAGCAGCAGTCGGCACGCCGTTGGCTGGCACTTCGCCCGGCCGACCTGCCCTTGATCCAGGGCTGGGACTTTGACGGTGAGCAGACCGTCAAACCGCCCAAGGGCGTCAGCCATGTGGTGATGGACAGCCCGGCCGGTTTGAGCGGCAAGAAATTGCGGGCTTTGTATAAATTGGCAGACCAAATTCTGATTCCGCTCCAACCTAGCTTGTTCGATATTCAAGCCACCTTTGATTTCGTTCAAAAGCTGCAAGAACTCCGTGCCGAAAACGGTGGCAATGACAAGCGGCCGCAATTGGCCATTGTTGGCATGCGGGCCAAAGAGGGCACCTTGTCGGTGCAGCAATTGCAGGACTTCTTGCGCGAGTTGGGGGTGCCGGTGTTGGGCCTGCTGCGCGACACGCAGAACTATGTGCAATTGGCGGCGCGCGGCTTGACGCTCTGGGATGTGGCTCAGAGTCGGGTCGAGCGGGATTTGGCGCAGTGGCAGCCGCTGACGGCATGGTTGGAAGGCCGGCATGCGTAAGTTCGAACGTCTTCTCGACTTGGCCGAATTGCGAGGGCAGGAGATTGGCTGCAGCGAGTGGATTCTGGTGGATCAAGCCCGTATTCAGCGCTTCGCCGATGCAAGCGATGACCAACAATGGATTCATACCGATCCGCTACGGGCGGCTGCCGGCCCCTTCGGAGGCTGTATCGCGCATGGGTTTTTGACGCTGAGTCTGATTCCGCGGTTTTTTGAAACCGCCTTCAGGGTGAGCGAGAGTCGTATGGGGCTGAACTACGGGCTCAATCGGGTGCGTTTTCCAGCGCCGGTGCCGGTCGGCAGCCTATTGCGTGGGCGCTTCAAGCTTTTGGACTGTGAGCCCATCGAAGGCGGCATGCAGTTGAACATCGAGGTCAGCGTCGAGAGAGAAGGCGCCGTCAAGCCGGTGTGCGTTGCCGAGGCACTGGTCCGGCACTACAGATAAGTGTGAGCCTTGGCGCAGATTGCCCAAGTGGGCAAAGCGCAACGCACCCAACCTGACCTATCATTTGGACCTATATGAAGACATTGGCAAAAAGCAAGAAAGGGCGAGCATGAAGGTCTTGCTCATCGACGATCACCCGCTGATCTTGTCGGCGCTGAAAACTGTCATTGAAGGTCTGGATGAAAGCGTCGAGGTGATCGGTGCCGATAGCGCCGCCGCCGCTCGCTTGGAGCTCGGTAAACATAGCGATTTCGATCTGGTTTTGCTTGATTTGCAGCTCGGCGATGCCAGCGGCTTCGATGTTCTGGACGAGTTTCGGGCCGCCTATCCGGCCTTGCCGGTGGTGGTCATCTCGGCTTCGGACCGGTCCAGTGATGTGATCAGAGCGATTGATCAGGGTGCGATGGGTTTTGTGCCCAAACGTGCCGGTACCGAGTTGCTGTCGCAAGCCTTGAAGCTGGTGATGGCGGGGGGGATTTACGTGCCACCGATGGATTTGGGCGCGGAAACAAGCCCAAGTTTGAGTGGCAAGGCTTTGTCAAAGCAAGCCAAGTTGGTGCAGATTCAGCAACAGGCGATGTCTTCGAACTATCAGGTTTCGACCGGGCTGGAGAGCTTGGCTTTGACCCCGCGTCAAACCGATGTCTTGGCGCTGCTTTTGCAAGGCAAGCCGAACAAGATCATTGCCCGCGAACTGGGTATCACCGTTGAGACGGTCAAGGATCATGTCGCGGCAGTTTTGAAAGCACTCGGCGTGGGCTCCCGAACTCAGGCGGTACTGGCGGTCGGTCAGATGGTGCAACACCAGCCGGAAACGCTTTTTTCAACCTGGCGCGGGGCCACCACGCCATAAGTTGCGGCGCAATTCAGCTGGGGCTGTAGGCCAAACGCACATAGATGGGAGCGAAGGCCTCGGCCTGCGTAATTTCCAACAGCCGTTCGCGCGCCAATTCCAGCATCGCGATAAAGGTCACGACCAGCACCGCTTGGCCGCGGCTGACGTCAAACAGATGCTCGAACTCCAGAAAACGCTGACCCTGCAGGCGCCGCAGCACAATGCTCATGTGCTCGCGCACCGACAACTGTTCGCGGGTGATCTTGTGATGCTGATTGAGCTTAGCGCGGCGCAGGATGTCGGCCCAGGCATCGCGCAAGTCGTTCGCATCAACGTCCGGAAAACGTGGCTGCAGCGACTGCTCGATATGAACTTGAGCGAGCTGAAAGTCGCGCCCGGCGACCGGCAGCGCCCCTAGGCGAGCCGCGGCCAGTTTGATCTGCTCGTATTCGAGCAAACGCCGCACCAACTCCGCGCGCGGGTCTTCGGGCTCGGAGCCGTCTTCGGTCTTCTTGGGCGGCAGCAGCATGCGAGATTTGATCTCGATCAGCATCGCCGCCATCAGCAAATATTCGCTCGCCAACTCCAGATTATGCTTGCGCAGTTGGTCGACATAACTCAGATATTGCCGCGTCACGTCGGCCAGCGGGATATCCAGGATATTGAAATTCTGGCGCCGGATCAGGTAGATCAGCAGATCCAGCGGCCCTTGAAAGGCCTCCAAGAAAAGCTCTAAAGCGTCCGGCGGGATGTACAGATCCAGCGGCATCTGGAACAGCGGCTCGCCGTATAGCCGAGCGACCGCCACGCTGTCGACCGTCTCGGGCAGGCCCGGCAAGGCGGGCACCGAGGGATCCAGCACCGGCAGGCTCAATGGCGCGGTGCTTTCCGGTAAAGCGCTCATCCAGCTGCTTGGCTGCGCCGATATCTACTTGGTCTGATAGACGTAGGGCTGCTGGGCCACGCGGGCGGCGCGAAAATCGGCCTGCTCGGCGCGGTCAACCGGCTTTTCCCACAGCAAGGCGCGCCCGTCGCGTTGCTCTTGCTCGAGCGTCGGCTTCTTGGCCTTCAATGCATCGATGAAGTTGCTGACTTCGGACTTGTAAGGCTTCCAGAACAATGGCATGGCGTAAGGTCAAAAGCGTGAAAGGGGGGAGTTTACAGGCCGGACGGCCTTAAGGAGGCCAGTCCGGCCTGCAAATCGGCATGAATACCATCGGCGCCCAAGGCATCGGCCAAGCCGCCGCGGCGAACCAGGCTGGCCACTTGATCTTGCAAGCCGCAAAGCAGCAGGCGGCGCTGTTGGCGGGCGAGAGCGCGCTGCAGCTGCAGCAAGGCGTCCAGCCCCGAGGTGTCTATGGAAATCAGCAAATGCATGTCCAGCAGCAGGACGCGGCAATCGGCGCTCAATTGCTCGGCCAGATCCTCGACCTTGCCGACCGCGCCGAAGAACAGCGAGCCGTACAGCTTCATGCATTGGGTGTCGGCAGGCTGCTCGGGCATCTGTATGGGCTCGACGCGAAAGAGTTGGCTCATGCGGTAAATGAAGAACAGACAGGCCAGCAGCAGCCCGACCTCAACGGCGACGGTCAAATCAAACACCACGGTCAACACAAAGGTACCGAGCAAGATTGTTCGGTAAGGCAGGCTGAATTGACGCAGGCGGGCGAATTCATGCCACTCGCCCATATTCCAGGCCACCACCAACAAGATACCCGCCAGTGCCGCCAAGGGGATATGGGCCGCCAGCGGCGCCGCCAGCAAGATGATGAGCAAGAGGCTCAGCGCATGCACCATGCCGGCGACCGGGCTGGTGGCGCCGGCGCGCACATTGGTGACGGTGCGGGCGATGGTGCCTGTGGCCGGGATACCGCCGAAGAAAGGCGTCACGATATTGGCGATGCCCTGAGCCATCAGCTCCTGATTCGGATCATGGCGTGGTTGTTCGCTGAGGTTGTCGGCCACGCGCGCGCAGAGCAGGGATTCGATCGCACCGAGCATGGCAATCGTCAGCGTCGGGATCAGCAGCAGCTTGACCGTCGCCCAACTGAATTCGGGCAGGGCGAAGACGGGCAGCGCCTGCGGGATGCCGCCAAAGCGGCTGCCTATGGTCTCGATCGGCAAAGAGAACCAGTAAGTGGCGGCAGTGGCGCCGACCAGTGCAATCACGGTGCCGGGCAGTTGTGACATCCAGCGCTGCGTACGCGCGCGCAAGGACGGGTTGTCGCGCTGCATCTCGTAGGTCTTGGGCCACAGCATGACGATGCCGATGCAGGCCAGCCCTACGAGCGGAGCCCAGGCCTCGGCCTCGCGCCAATGCGCGCTGAGCACGGTAATCTGGCTGAAGAAGTCGGCCGGCATTTGGGCGATCTTGAGGCCGAAAAAGTCCTTCAGCTGCGACAGCCCAATCAGAATTGCGATGCCATTGGTGAAGCCGATCACGATGCTGACCGGGATGTAGCGCACCAGGACGCCCAGCCTCAAAGCCCCCATCAGAACGAGCAAGCCACCCGACAAGATCGTCGCAATCAGCAAGTTGGCCAGGCCGTAGCGCTGCACGATGCCGTAGATGATGACGATGAAGGCCCCGGCCGGGCCGCCGATCTGAACGCTGGAGCCGCCCAAAGCCGAGATCAAGAAACCGGCAATGATGGCGGTGAAGATGCCTTGCTCGGGCTTGACGCCCGATGCAATCGCAAACGCAATCGCCAAGGGCAGGGCGACGATGCCGACCGTCAAACCGGCGCCGATATCGCCAATTAGGCGCTGCTTTGAATAACTCTGCAGCAGCGCCAGGGAGCGCGGGCGGAAGCGATGCAAACGACCCGGCTTGATTGGCATTGGTCGCCGTTTCAGCGCACCCGCATGCCGGGTTGCGCGCCTGGGAAGGGCTCCAGCACGAAGATGCCGGGGTGCCTCTTCTCGTCGGCGTGAGAGGCCGCCAGCACCATGCCTTCGCTGATGCCGAACTTCATCTTGCGCGGTGCCAGATTGGCCACCAGCACGGTCAACTTGCCTTCCAACTGCTCCGGCTTGTAGGCGCTCTTGATGCCGCTGAAGACATTGCGCAAGCGGCCCTCGCCGGCGTCCAAGGTCAGGCGCAAGAGCTTGTCCGAACCTTCGACGGATTCCGCTTTGACGATCTTGGCAATGCGCAGATCGACCTTGGAGAAATCATCGATCTTGATTTCCGGTGCCAAATCCTCGCCACCCGGGATCACCTTGGGTGCCTCGGGCGCTTCGAACAAGGCCTCCAGCAACTTGGCGTCGACGCGCTGCATCAGATGCTGATAGACGCCGATCTGGTGCGGGCCCATCGCGCGCGCGGCATCGGCAAACTGCAAGGGCTCGATGCGCAGGAAGGCCTCGACCTTGGCCGCCAACTCGGGCAAGACCGGCTTCAGGTAGATCGTGAGCAGGCGGAAGGCCTCGATGCAGACGCTGCAGACGTCATGCAGCACGGCGTCCATGCCTTCCTTCTTGGCCAGATCCCAGGGCTTGTTCTGGTCCACATATTCATTGACCCGGTCGGCCAGCAACATGATCTCGCGCAGCGCCTTGCCGAACTCGCGTTCCTCATATAACTCGGCAATCGCGGCCGCTTGGGCGCGCAGGCCGTCCAGCAGCGTGCGGCCCTCGACGCCCAAGTCGCCGGACAAATGGCCGTCAAAACGCTTGGCCAGGAAGCCGGCCGCGCGCGAGGCGATATTGATGTATTTGCCGACCAGATCGCTGTTGATGCGGGCGCAGAAGTCTTCCGGATTGAAGTCGATGTCTTCGACCTTGGCGTTCAGCTTGGCCGCGATGTAGTAGCGCAGCCATTCGGCGTTCAAGCCCAGGCCCAGGTACTTCAAGGGGTCGAGGCCGGTGCCGCGGCTCTTGCTCATCTTCTCGCCGTTGTTGACGGTCATGAAGCCATGCACATAGACATGGTTGGGCGTCTTGCGGCCGCTGAAATGCAGCATCGCCGGCCAGAACAGCGTGTGGAAATAGGTGATGTCCTTGCCGATGAAGTGAATCTGCTCCACCGTCTCGTCGGCCATATAGGCATCAAAGTCGCCGCCGGTCTTGGCGAAATAATTCTTCAGCGAGGCCAGATAGCCGATCGGCGCGTCCAGCCAGACGTAGAAATACTTGCCCGGCGCGTCCGGAATCTCGATGCCGAAATAGGGCGCGTCGCGGCTGATGTCCCAGTCTCCGAGGCCGCCCTTGCCCTCTTCATCCTTGGCGAACCATTCCTTGATCTTGTTGAACACCTCGGGCTGCAAGCGCCCCGGAGTCTGCGTCCACTCTTCCAGGAAGGCGACACAGCGCGGGTCGCTGAGTTTGAAGAAGTAATGCTCGGAACTCTTCATCACCGGCGTCGCACCGGACAGCACCGAGAACGGATTCTTCACCTCGGTCGGCGTGTAGACCGCGCCGCAGACCTCGCAGGAGTCACCGTACTGATCCTTGGCGCCGCATTTCGGGCATTCGCCCTTGATGAACCGGTCGGGCAGGAACATCTGCTTTTCGGGGTCAAAGAACTGATCGATGGTCTTCACGTCGATCAACTCATTGCGGCGCAGCGCGCGGTAGACGTCGCGGCTCAGTTCGTGGTTTTCCGGCCCATCGGTCGAATGCCAGTTGTCGAAGCTGATGTGGAAACCGTCGATATAGGTCTTGCGCCCGGCGGCGATATTGGCGACGAAAGCTTGCGGCGTGATGCCGGCTTTTTCGGCCGCGATCATGATGGGCGCGCCATGCGCGTCGTCGGCGCAGACGAAGTTCACATGCTGGCCCCGCATGCGTTGGAAGCGCACCCAGATATCGGCCTGGGTCCATTCCATGATGTGGCCAATATGGCAGTTGCCGTTGGCGTAGGGTAGGGCGGTCGTGACGAAGAGCTTACGTGTCATGGTGTGTTTGCGGGCCTGGCAACAGTGCCTGGCAGCAGTGCCGGGCAGGCCGGCATTTTAGGGCCTGCGCTGGCGCAAACCTTGGGCCGATTCGCAAAACACCCGGCCGACCCAGCGCCGGCCAGCGCTCGGGCGGTGCGGGTCCGACTCTGAAGTCAGACTTCAGGCGGCAGTCGGAGGGGTGCCGTCGCCGCCGTCCGGCTCAGCCGATGGGCCGCCGTCGGGGCTCTCTCCGGCCTCGCCGCCTTCGGTCGGTTGACCGTCGCCGTCAACCTTGCTGACCTTGCGTTGGCGCTTTTCTTCGACCTTGCGCTTCTTGGCCAATTCACGTTGGCGTTTTTCGTATGAGTAGTTGGGTGTGGCCAATGCCGTGCTCCTGCAAGAGTCCGCGAGGCGCGGATTTGCCTTCACTGTAACCGCTGCGCGGCTTTTTGCCCTCGGCCGATGCGCGCAGGCAATGTCTTTTCCTTCTGTTCGAGTTAGCGCGGAATGCTCTATTCGAGTTTAGGCATGACGGGTAAGTCCATGATTTTTAACGGCTTGAAAGACTATCCACCTTTGCTGTGGATAACTTTGTGGACAAGGCCGCCGGGCTGGCGCTAAGCCCTTGAAGCGCGGCGCTTGGGCTTAGCCTGCCTCTTTTCGAAGCACTGAGGCGAGCCTTATATAAATCAATGACTTAGCGTGATGGCCGGGTGTCTTTGCAGGTCCTTACAAAATCTCTGCCATTGCACTTGACCCTGGCGTGAAATGGGGATAAGTCAAGCCTGCAGTGGCATATGTCACGAAAATCGATGGCAAACGAGCCGCCTTGGCGTCAGTTTTTTCCACATTGGCTGTGGATATCCATGTGGGTCGCCTTAGCAAAGCGTGTTTAAGTGCTTGATTGCGCTGGAATTTTGTTGGTTTGCCTGAATTTGTTGCAGTCTGTTTGAGCGACTTGGGGGCAATGCCTAGGGCCGGTGTCGCGCGGCACGGCTAAAATCGCGCCCTTTGCACAACAGCGGCTCTCGATGTCTCAGGCACAGCAAGGTAAGACGGCGTCAAAAATCGCCGATGTATTCGAGTTGAAGAGCGCCTCTTTGAGCCTGCTCTCCTTGGTCTTGAAGTCGGCCGATTTGTCGGCGCTGGCGACGGCGCTGCACGAGCGTCTGGGTGATACGCCGGATCTGTTCAACCACGAGCCGCTGCTGATCGATTTGACCCATCTGAATCGCAGCGCGCCGAGGCTTGGTGTTGACGGATCCGAGCCGGCGCAGATGAGCTTGGAGGACGAAGCGGCGACGGAACTGGATTTTGCGCCCTTGCTGCTGCTGTTGCGACGCTACAACATGCAGCCGGTGGCCGTGTTGGGTGCGACGGCGGCCGAATTGGCTCAGGCCTTGTCGCTGGGCTTGGCCGAATCGCCCGAACCCGATATGGCGCATGGCCATCAAACGCAAGCGGCGGCCGTCCAGATTCAGGTTCAGGAAGTCGTCAAAGAGGTGCGTGTCGAGGTCGTCCGTGAAGTTGCGGTGCCCGTCGAGGCGGCCAAGACCATGATCATCGACAAGCCTTTGCGCTCGGGCCAGCAGATCTATGCCAAGGGCGGCGATCTGGTCGTGCTGGCCTTGGTCAATCATGGTGCCGAGGTGATCGCAGATGGCAGCATCCATGTCTATGCACCGCTGCGTGGCAAGGCCATTGCAGGCGCCAAGGGCAACACCGAAGCGCGGATTTTCGCCACCAGCATGGAGGCCGAGTTGATCGCCATCGCGGGCACCTACCGCACGACCGAGAATCCGCTGCCCGACACGGTATTCGGCAAAGCGGCGCAAATACGCTTGGAAGGCGAAAAGCTGGTGATGGAGCCGCTCAAGCTTTGAAATGAATGCAATCGAGGCAGCGAATTCTTCGCGGTCTCAGTGGACTGTCTTTTTTAGGGAATTGATTCGATGACAAAAATCGTCGTGGTGACTTCGGGCAAGGGCGGCGTCGGCAAGACCACCACCAGTGCCAGCTTCGCAACCGGCTTGGCCTTGCGGGGACACAAGACCTGCGTGATCGACTTCGACGTCGGCCTGCGCAATCTGGATCTGATCATGGGCTGCGAGCGCCGCGTGGTCTATGACCTGATCAACGTCATCAACGACGAGATCAAGCTGAGCCAAGCGCTGATCAAGGACAAGCAACTGGACAAGCTCTTCATCCTGGCCGCATCGCAAACGCGCGACAAAGACGCGCTGTCGGTTGAAGGCGTCGAGCGGGTGCTGGAAGAACTCAAGGCGATGGATTTCGAGTTCATCATCTGTGACTCGCCGGCCGGTATCGAAACCGGTGCCTTGATGGCCATGCATTTCGCCGACGAAGCGATTGTCGTGACCAACCCGGAAGTCTCGTCGGTGCGCGACTCCGATCGCATCCTGGGCATGCTCAATAGCAAGACCAAGCGGGCCATCGAGGGCAAGGAGCCGATCAAGGAGCATCTGCTGATCACGCGCTACAACCCGAACCGGGTTGAGGGCGGCCACATGCTGTCACTGGAAGATATTCACGAGATTCTGCGCACGCCCTTGATCGGCGTGATCCCGGAGTCCGAGATCGTCTTGCAAGCCTCCAACCAGGGCTCGCCGGCCATCCATATGCAGGGCAGCGATGTGTCCGAGGCCTATAAGGATGTGGTCCGCCGCTTCCTGGGTGAGGAGCGGCCGATGCGCTTTGTCGAGGCGATCAAGCCGAGCTTGTTCAAGCGCCTGTTCGGCGGCAAGTGAGGAGGCAGTTATGGGATTTCTGAAATATTTCCTGGGCGAGAAGAAGACCACCGCCAACGTCGCCAAAGAGCGCCTGCAGCTGATCCTCGCGCATGAGCGCAATGGCCGCGCCGCCAGCCCGGACTACCTGCCTCAGCTCAAGAACGAGCTGTTGGTGGTAATCTCCAAATACATGAAGATCGATCCGGACGACATCAAGGTTAGCCTCGAGCATCAGGGCGATCTGGATGTGTTGGAGCTGAAGATCGAAATGCCCGACGGGCGTTGATTTTTAGTTGCGCTGCCCGCGTGTTTGTTCGCGAGACTGCTCGCGAGATTGTTCGCGCAGCATGAATAAGTACAAGCTCTCCACCTTGGTGCGCGCCCAAGGTGTCTTGCGCAAGAACTTCAGGCTTGAGGCCACGCTGGGGTCGATCACAAAGGATCGAATCTCTATCCTTTGCCCCAGCTCCTCCCAGCCGAAATAGTCGACCAGGGCGGTCACGATGGCTTCCAGCGTTAGGCCGTGCAGCGGGTCTTTCGGTTTGACTTGTTTTTGTTCGCTCATTTGTTCGCTTATGGCGGGCTTATTGGTGATCGAACTGTTGCCAGTTCTTGCCTTTGAATTGCGCGTAAAAGGCCTTGATGGCCAGCATATCGGCATCGATATCGCCGCTAGGTTTGAACACCGGCCCGAGGCCACTGAGCTTGCGCGGATAGTCCATATAAGCCATCACGATGGGCACTTGCGCGGTGTGGGCGATCCAGTAAAAACCGGTTTTCCAGTAGCGCGTCTTGCTGCGCGTGCCTTCCGGCGGCACGATCAATTGCACCGGGCCATCGGCCGCCAGCAGCGCCTCAGCGGACGCGGCGACCAGATTGGTGGACTGCTCCCGGTTCACCGAGATGCCGCCCAACCAGCGCATCAGGCCGCCAAAAGGCCAGCGGAAAATCTGGCTCTTGCCCATCCAGTAGGGCGTTAGCCGCAGGGCAAAGGCAACCATCAGCGTGTACGGAAGATCCCAGTTGCTGGTGTGTGGTGCGGCGATCAGCACGCATTTGGTTTGGCCGGGCGGCAGGCTGCCATCGATCTTCCAGCCCTTGAGCTTGAGGAAGGCCAGCGAGCCAGCGCGCAGCAAGCTGTTGATGACAGGCGTGGTGAAAATGGTTCGGTGCATGAAGCGAGCCTGTTGGCAATCAGATCAGCGCGGCCTAGAAAAACTTCTTTGGCCACGCAACAGGCTGGGATTATCCAGCGCCCACCGGGGCCACTGCCCGCTTTTCGGGCGCAGCAAGAAAGATTGACGGTTTTCAAGCATTTGTGGGCGCAAGCGCCATGAAAGCATGAATTGCTCAATGCGCCCCTGCTTCCTCCGCGATTGCGGTCCGCCAATTTCGTGCACACTGCGGCATCGCCACGGAGTGTTCGCGTGCAAGCAGCGGTCGTCGCAACAAAACTAGCCAATGTGTGGGCGGGACTGAGTGGCAAGACCTGCCCCTTTGTGGCGGCGCCTTGCCTGCCCAGCCTGCGGCCCGATGACGCCTGTTTCTCCTTGCCGATTGCCGACTGCATCACCGGCTTCTCCAGCCATCCGCATGCTTTGGTCTTGCTGATGCTGGGGGCTGCCGACGCGCAGGCACTTGCCGCGGCCATGTTCGGCTGCCCCCGCGAGCAACTGCAGCCGGCTGATGTGCAAGACGCCGGCATGGAGCTGTGCAACATCCTCAGTGCTTGCTTGCTGCAATGCCTGGAGGACAACAGCCTGACCAGCCTCGGCTTGCCTGAAATGCTCAGCCAGCCGCAGTGGCAAGTTTCCAGCCGTACGGGTGAGCCGCGCGCGCTTTTCGTTTCCGCCGACCAGACGCAACGTCTGGCGGTGATGCTGACCGATATCCATGCCCAAGCCGATGAGGCCATGCCTGGCGATGCGAGGCATCCGGGCGGCCTTTCTAGCGAGAATTGAACCTATGCAAACAGCCACACATGCGCCGCTACGCGTTTTGATTGTTGATGACAGCCGGGCTATTCAAGCCATCATCCAGCGGGTCTTGCAGACCGCGGGGCTTGGGCCTTTGCTGGTCGAGTTGGCGATGGACGGCGAGCAGGCGCTGCGCTTGGTGTCGTCGTTTGAGCCTGATCTGGTGATCTCCGATTGGCATATGCCCAAGGTCGGCGGCCTGGAAATGCTGCAGACCTTGCGGCAGATCGGCAGACATGAGATCAAGGTCGGTTTTGTCACCACCGAAACCGCCGCTCGCCATCTTGACCAGGCGCGCAGCAATGGCGCGCTGTTTGTGATCAACAAGCCCTTCAAGGACGAGGACTTGCTGCGCGAGGTACAAAAGGCCCTGGCGGAGCGGCTGGCCGAATTGCAAGCGCCACCCGGCCCGCCGCCGGCGCTGCAGTCGGTCGAGGCGCTGAGTCACCTGATCAAGTCGTTCTTGCATGACATCCCGTTTCGCTTGATTGCAGCGCCGGGTCAGCAACTGAGCGAGCTGAAGCTGCCGCACAACCTGGCCATGTATGTGGCTGCCGGCCATAAGTCGCCGCACGCGCTGGGAGTGCTGGATGTCAACTGCTGCTGCATCCTGGGCGGCGGCGGGGCGCAAATGCAGCCCGCTCCGGTGCGCGCGGCCATGCAGGCGGGCGTGCCGACGGCCGAGATGATGAAGTTTGCCGATCAGTTCATGCATTCCGCCGCCGGCCTTTTATTGAAGTCAAAGGACTCGCCCGAGGTGGCGCTCAAGGTGGCCAATTTGATGAGCAAGCCGTTTGAAAAAATGAGCGTGTTGATGGAGCGCGGCAATGGACGCAGCGACTATCGGCTCTCGGTGCCGGGTTACGGCGAGGGCCGACTCGCCTTCGTGCGGGTTTAGGAGCTTGACGGTATGAACTTGACGCTCGAAAGCCTGGCGGCGCTGTCGCTGTTTTTGGCCAATGTGATCGTGATCATCGTGGTCATCGCGACCTACTGGCGGATGACCCGCTACGAGGAAAGCAACCATATCCATATCGTCAATGCGCTGCGGGAAACCCGCGAGGCGGGGCGAGCGATGAAGTCGGCGTCGAATGAACTGATGCGGGTGGCCGAACGCGGCCTCGGCGCCGGTGGTGGCGTGGCCGCGGGCAATCTGTCGCCGGCCGATGTGCGCGGTTTGACCGAGCTGCCCTTGCTGATGCGCCAATTGCTCAATACCTTCGGCATGGAGGCCGGCAGTACTGCCGCGCAGCAAGAGTCCGAACGCCTGCCTTGGCCCGAACATGCCAGCGACATGAATGAGGAGAGCCTTGAAGCACTCAAGCGCAGCCATCGCAATGAGGTCGAGCGCATGGTGGCGCAGCGCCGCCGTGTGCAGGTCGAGTTGGCCCAGGCCCGTGAGCGCCTTGAAGAAAGCTCGCGGCTGCTGAATTCCTTTCGGTCCCGGACCAGTCAAACGCTCAACGATCAGGCCGAGATCAACGCAGCCCGCCAGCGCGCCGAACAAGCGCGCACGCAGATGCAGCAGTGGCAGGAGAAGCATGGCATGGCCGAGACCCGCGCCGAGCGGGCCGAACGCACCGCCGCCCGCCTGCAGCGCGAGTTGGAGACCCTGGCCTTGAATCCGGACACTGTCGCGGTGTCCGCCGGCGAGGCTGCTGCTGCCGACCCAGGGGCGCTGAAGAAACTCGAACGCGAGGCCAAGGCCCAGCGCGAGCAACTGGCCGAGGCGGGCGAGACGATTGAAAAACTGCGCCGCGATCTGGCAGTGCTGTCGGCCGATCCGCCGCAACATGACGATGCCGAAGCGGCCCATCCAAGCGATCTCGACGAAGCCCGCTCGCGGCTTGAAAAAGAGATTGAGCAGTTGAACGGTCGGGTCGAGGAGTTGGAGGACTCACTGCACCGCAACTTGGTCGAAAAGAATTTCATAGAAGAGCATTACCTGGCCGAAACCCGCAAGCAGCGCGAGGACGCCGCGGCGCTTGAGCAGGGCTTGGGGGAAGCTGCGCCGCCTCCAATCCCGGCTCTGACTCCTTCATCCGATAAAACCGCTTGAATAATCCCGCCTAATCTTCTGCGGGCCTCAGCAGGAGCAGATTGCTGCGCGGCTGGGCGACGCAGGGCAGTATCCAGCCCTCGGCCTTTTCCTCGGCGCTCAGGCCTGGCCATTCAATCAGATAGCTGATTTCGCCCTCCAGCAGCCGGCAGCGGCAAGCACGGCAAGTGCCGCTGCGGCAGGAACTCAGCAGCCCGCCGCCGCCTCGCAAGGACGCTCGCAAGATCGTCAGCTCGGGCTCGGCCCAGAAACTGATAGCTTCGCCCGCAAGCGTGATTTGAAAACGTTTCGCCATGGCGGGAATCATCCCAGAAAAGCCATGCAAAGCCTGCAGGCGCTATGCTCTCGGCCCTTGCAGACTCCACAAGAGCATTGTTTCATGCAATCAGCGCGCGATTTTTTTCATCATTTGAACCTTGAGTACAACCGGGTCCACAAGACCAAAGAGGATTTGTTCTGGGCCACCTATATGGCCACAAGCGCGGACCAAGCCGGCTTTGCCAGCGCCGAAGGCGCTTACAAGGATTTCATTTCCGACCCCATCAAGCTGAGCGACACGCGCGCCCACATCGCGCAGTTGCAGGCGCTGCCGGCGGCCGAGCAAGATGCATCGCTGCTGCATGGCCTGAAGGGTTGGCTGGCGCTGTTTGAGGCCAATATCATCGACAACGACATCGCCCGTGCCTTGATGAGCGACATCATCCAGGCCGAGGCGACGCTGTTCGCCAAGAAGCGCGAGTTGCAGCCGCGACACCTGAATCAGCATGGCGAGTCGGAGGTCGCGACCTTGTCCATGCTGGCGACCAATCTGGCAACCAACCCGCTCGAAGCTTGCCGCCGCAGCTCCTTCGCGGCGTTTCAGGAGATCGAGCATTGGGTGCTGGCCAATGGCTTCCTGGATCTGGTCAAGCTGCGCAACCGCTTTGCACGTGCCTTGGGCTTTGCCAATTATTTTGAGCTGAAGCTGCGCAAGAACGAGCGCATGACGCCCGAGCAGTTGAAAGCCATCTTGGACGATTTTGTTGCCCGCACCGACGCGGCGCATGCCCGCAGCTTGGCCGATCTGCAGGCCAGCCATGGAGCCGAGGTGCTGGCACCCTGGAATCTGCGCTTTCGCTCCAGCGGAGATGTGGTGCGGCGCATGGACGAGTACATGCCTTTTGGCCCGGCGCTGCGCCGCTGGGTCGAATCGTTCCGCCGGCTCGGTATTCAGTACCGCGGTGCCACCATGCAGCTAGACCTGCTGGAGCGCGAGGGCAAGTACCAGAACGGCTTCTGCCATGGGCCCATCCCGAGCTATGTGAACGAGCAGGGCGAGTGGGTGCCGGGCCAGATCAATTTCACCGCCGAGGCCAAGCCCGATCAGGTCGGCAGCGGCCTGCGCGCGATCAATACCTTGTTCCATGAGGGCGGCCATGCCGCGCATTTCGCCAATGTGGCGCAGAACTCGCCTTGCTTTTCGCAGGAGTTCGCGCCGACCTCGATGGCCTATGCCGAGACGCAGTCGATGTTCTGCGACAGCCTGCTCGGCGATGCCGATTGGCTCAAACGTTATGCCAAGAATGCCGCCGGCGAGGCGATGCCCGATCAACTGATCCGCGACCGCATTGCCAGCAGCCAGCCGATGCGCGCCTTTGATGAGCGTTCGATCGCCGTTGTGCCTTACTTCGAGGCCGCGCTGTATGCCTTGAGCGACGAGGAAATGACGGCCGAGGCGGTGCTGGCGCTGGCCCGTGCGACAGAGTTGCGGGTCTTGGGCGTCGTCAGCCCGCGTCCGTTGTTGGCGATTCCGCATCTGCTCAATCAAGAGTCGGCGGCCAGCTACCAAGGCTATTTGCTGGCGCATATGGCGGTCTATCAAACCCGCGCCCATTTCTTGCGCGAGCATGGGTTTTTGACCGATAACGTGGCGATCGGCCCGGAATTGGCCAAACATTACTGGCAGCCCGGCAACAGCATCGATCATGACGCGACGCTGCGCAGTCTGACCGGCGAGGGCTTCTCGGCCCGCTATCTCGCCGAGGCCTGCAATCAGTCGGTCGAGTCTTGCTGGGAGCAGGCGCAGGCCTGCTTGGCAGCGGCGGCGGCGCGGTGCTATGCCGAGTCGGTGCCGGCTGCGCTTGATGCGCAGATCCGCATCGTTCACGGCGATCAGTTGCTGGCCGACAGCAGCGCCGGCGAAGAGGCCATGTGCGCGCGCTTTGAGGCCTGGGTCGGCGAAAATTACGCCACAGCAACACCTTAAGGACTCAGTGAAGCCATTGAAGTATCTGGCCGGCTATCCCGCCGAAACTCTGCAGCAAGTGCAATCTCTGATTGATGCGGGGCGCTTGGGCGAGTTGCTGGCCCGGCGCTATCCGGCGGGCCATGAGGTGCGCAGCGACAAGGCCTTGTTCGACTACACGCAGGATTTGAAGCTGCGCTTTTTGCGCAATGCCGAGCCGCTGTCCAAGGTCTGTTTTGATGCCAAGCTGAAGGTCATTCAGCATGCGCTGGGCACCCACACGCGGGCGTCGCGGGTGCAGGGCAGCAAGCTCAAGAGCAAACGCGAGATCCGCATTGCCGGCCTGTTCAAGGAGGCCCCGGCCGAGTTCCTCAAAATGATCGTCGTGCACGAGTTGGCGCATCTTAAGGAGCTTGATCACAACAAGGCCTTCTATCAGCTTTGCCAGCATATGGAGCCCGGCTACGGGCAGCTGGAGTTCGATCTGCGCCTGTACCTCACCCAGCAAGACTTGCTGGCCGGAGCGGCGGCGTGATGGGGTCGAGCGCCGGGCCGCCCCAAGCCGACCCACATCCCCTCGGGGGATCGACCGCCGTACCCGGTGGGCGAGGGGCCATTCTTCTTGCGCCAATGGAAGGCTTGCTCGACCATATGCTGCGCGATGTGCTGACGCGCGTCGGCGGCATCGATCGCTGCGTGTCCGAGTTCATCCGCATCACCGACCGCTTGATGCCTAACCGCGTCTTCACGCGGATCGTGCCCGAGCTGCTGAATGGCGGGCTGACGCCGGCTGGCGTGCCGGTGCGCGCGCAGCTTTTGGGTTCGGACCCCGTCTGCATGGCCGAGAACGCGGCCAAGCTGGCGGCCTTGAAACCGGCCGGCATCGATTTGAATTTCGGTTGCCCGGCCAAGAACGTCAATCGTCACCGGGGCGGCGCGGTGCTGCTGGATGAGCCCGAGCTGATCCTGCGCATCGTCGGCGCGGTCAAACGCGCGATGCCGCCGGGCATGCCGCTGTCGGTCAAGATGAGGCTGGGCTATATGGACGATTCGCGCACGCTCGAATGCGCGCAGGCGATGGTGGACGGCGGCGCCGAGGAGCTGGTGATCCATGCCCGCACCAAGGCGGATGGCTACAAGCCTCCCGCTTACTGGGACCGTATCAACGCGGTGCGAACGCAGGTGCCGGTGCCGGTGGTCGCCAATGGCGAGGTCTGGACGGCCGCCGACGCGCAGGCTTGTTTGCAGCAATCCGGCTGCAGCGCTTTGATGTTGGGTCGCGGCATGGTGGCCGATCCGGGGCTGGCGCTGGCGATCTGCGCGCCTGCCAGCGCGGCCTTGACTTGGTCGCAGTTGCTGCCCTTGATGCGGCTCTTTTGGGGTCAGGTGATGATTCATATGCCGCCCAAGCACCAGGCCGGGCGGCTCAAGCAATGGCTGCATTATTTGCGCCGCCGCTACCCGGAGGCCGAGGAGGCCTATCTGCGCGTACGCACCATCAATTCGCCCTTTGAGCTGCATCTGCAATTGTTCGGCATGCCAGCGGAGCACTTATGAAATCAAGCAAAACATTGTCCGGACTTGGCGCCCTGGGCGCATTGACAGGCCTGGTCTATTCAACTGATGCGGGCCGCACCTGCCCGGACTGCCGCCAGGCCAAGGCCGATTGCCGCTGCGGCCGGCCCGTCTTGCCAAAAGGCGACGGCGTCGTGCGCGTCTCGCGTGAGACCAAGGGCCGCGCCGGCAAGGGCGTCACCCTGGTCAAGGGCGTGCCGCTGGACGCCGAAGGCTTGGTCGCTTTGGGCAAGGAGCTCAAAACCGCCTGCGGCTCCGGCGGCACGGTCAAAGACGGCGTGATCGAGGTGCAGGGCGATCATTGCGAGCGGGTCGTCGAGCTCTTGAAGAAGAAAGAGCCCAAATGGCAGGTCAAGCGCGCCGGTGGTTGAGCCGGCGAGGTTCAAGCACTGACCAGCGGAATGGTCAGCGTGAATCGGGCGCCATGGCCGAGTTCCGACTTGACCACCAGGCTGCCGTGCATCGCCTCGGCCAAGCCGCGTGACAGCGCCAACCCGAGGCCGGTGCCGCCATGTTCGGTGCTGATCTGCGCATTGGCCTGCCGGAATTTTTCGAAGATATGTTCCTGCACTTCCAGCGGCATGCCGGGCCCGGTGTCATCGACATGAAAGGCCAATAGGCCGTCCGAGATCTTCTCGACCGATAGCGTGACGCTGCCGCTGGCGGTGAACTTGATCGCGTTGGAGAGCAGATTGCTGATGATCTGCTTCACGCGCAGACCGTCACAGAGCAAATGGAGCGGCGCGGCCTCGGCCACGATCACTCTCATCTCCAGACCCTTGTTGCTGGCGCTGAGGGTGAAGAAGTCGGCACAGCCCTGCACCAGGGGGCGCAACTCATGCAGTTCCAGCGCCAGCTTCAGCCCGCCGGCCTCGACCTTGGACAGATCCAGAATCTCGGTCAGCAAGGTATTGAGATGCTCGGCGCCTTTGCGGATCAGGCCGGCCTGTTTGCGGAATTTGGGGTCCTCCAGGCGCTGCTCCATCAGCTCGGCAAAACCGCGAATGCTGGTCAAGGGCGTTCTCAACTCATGCGACATTGCGGCCAAGAACTCGCTCTTGGTTTGATTGGCGGCATGCGCCTTGGCTTCGCTTTGGCGCAGCGCTTCCATGCCGTCCTGCTGGCGCCGCAGGCCGGTCAAGAGGGCGGCCGCAGCACCTACCATCACGGCCGACAGCAGCAGGGTCAGGCCGAGGGCAACATTGCGGAAGTGGCGCCACTCGTTCAGCGCCTCGTTCAGGCCGGACGCCACCAGCAGGTAGAGCGGGTAATTGTTGATCTGGCGCGAGGCGATGATGCGGCTGGTGCCGTCAACCGAACCGGCGCCCATGAAGGTACTCTCGGGCTTGCCCAGGCCTTCGCGGGCAAAGGCCGAAGTTGCGTCCAGCGTGATCCCCGGCTTTGAGCTGACGCCACCGATCACCCGGGCGCGGATGCTCAGGTCGGCGCCAATCAAGGTCATCGCACCCGCGCTGCCGAGATCGACCCGGCGGTAGACATCCTCCAGATAGCCCGGGTCCAGCGAGGCGATCACGACGCCCAGGAAGCGGCCGTCGGGCGCGATGATGCGGCGGGTCAGTTGAATCGTCCATTTCTGCGAGACCTTGCCCAGCACCGGCTTGCCGATGAAGAGCTGATCCGGGTCGATCAGACGTGCTACTTCCGGCGGCTTTTGCTGGGGCAGATGGATCTTGATGTGCTCGCGTTCGGACAGATCCATGCGCTTGCTCTTGCTGCCGTTCGGATCCAGGTTGCTGGCCATCATCAGGCCATCCGCATCGACCCAAGCCAGTTGCGCCAGGATCTTGGGCGCCAGTCCGGTTTCGTTGGCGTAGCGGATCAGATCGGCACTGGAGGCATTACCGGCCGCCACCTGATCGCGCCAGCGAATCGTGGCCTGATCAATGGTGGCCAGCAGGCGCTCGGTCTGGGCGTCGAAGACCCGAGCCAGATTGGTGTTGGCCTTGATCTCGTTGTTGAGTTCATCCCGGCGCAAAACCAGAATCAGCGTGATGACGGTGGCCCAAGCCACGATCAAGCCCAAGACAGCGCCAGCAATGATAATGCGGCGCAGCTTGGCGTGTGCCGTGGGGTCATGACTGTCCGGCTGAGCTGTGGCTTCTGCGTCTGCTTGGAGCATGGGCACTTCCCTGTGAAGAACTGGTGCTTGAACTCTGAATTGGCCAAGTAGTTCGGCCGAGCACCAACTTGTTTGCGGATTTGATCATAGACATGGCGGCCCCGTCTGAACGGCAAACAGCTCCCCGATTCGGGGCCAGATGTCTTGTTGCTGCGGCGCCGCGCTCGGTCGGCAGGCGCTCGCGGCGGGCGTGCAGGGATAATCGGCAGATGAACGCACCCATCAACGACAAGCAATCTTTCGCTCAACTCCCATTGAGCGCCGCCATGCAGGCCAATCTGGCCCAGCTCGGCTACACCGAAATGACGCCAATCCAGGCCGCCAGCCTGCCTTTGGCTTTGGCCGGGCAAGACCTGATCGCGCAAGCCCAAACCGGCAGCGGCAAGACCGCCGCCTTTGCCCTGGCGCTGCTGCACAAGCTCGACGCGGCGCGTTTTGATGTTCAGGCGCTGGTGTTATGCCCGACGCGCGAATTGGCCGACCAGGTCACGCAAGAAATCCGCCGCCTGGCGCGCGCCGCCGACAACATCAAGATCCTCACGCTGTGCGGCGGCACACCGATGAAGCCGCAGA
Source organism: Roseateles oligotrophus (assembly GCF_025717515.1). GTDB lineage: Bacteria > Pseudomonadota > Gammaproteobacteria > Burkholderiales > Burkholderiaceae_C > Paucibacter_A > Paucibacter_A oligotrophus. The sequence goes on along the minus strand of NZ_JAJIRN010000002.1, from coordinate 276,108 downwards.
TGGACAGCCTCGGTTTTGGCTGCCATATCGCGGTGGGTACGCCGGGTCGGGTGATGGACCATCTGGAGCGCGGCAGCCTCAATTTGAGCGCCTTGAACACGCTGGTGCTGGACGAAGCCGACCGCATGCTGGACATGGGCTTTTTTGATGACATCGTCGTTGTTGCCAAACAAGCGCCGAAGAAGCGCCAGACCCTGCTGTTCTCGGCCACCTATCCGGAAGGCATCGCCCGCTTAAGCGCCCAGTTCATGCGGGACCCCAAAGAAGTCAAGCTCTCGGCGGCTGCGCAACAGGCGCCGACCAGCATTCGTCAGCTGGCCTTTGAGGTTAGGGAGGACGAGCGCCTGCATGCGGTGTCGCTGCTGCTGAATCATTTCCGCCCGGCCAGCACGATCGCGTTTTGCAATACCAAGGCGCAATGCCGGGATCTGGTCGATGTGCTCGCCGGCCAGGGTTTCGTTGCGATGGCCTTGCATGGTGATCTGGAGCAGCGCGACCGTGATCAGGTCTTGATCCAGTTTGCCAACCGCAGTTGCTCGGTCTTGGTGGCCACCGATGTCGCCGCGCGCGGCCTGGACATTGCGCAACTCGAATGTGTGATCAACGTCGAAGTAACGCCGGACATGGAGGTGCACACGCACCGCATCGGCCGCACCGGCCGCGCCGGCGCCGACGGTCTGGCGCTGAGCCTGGCCAGCCTGGACGAGATGGGCCGCATCGGCCGCATCGAGCAGATGCAGGGCTATGCCTTTGTCTGGCAGAAGCTGGACACTTTGATCCCCGCCCCGGGCAATGTGATGCAGCCGCCGATGGACACGCTGCAGATCCTGGGTGGCCGCAAGGAGAAGATCCGCCCTGGCGACATCCTGGGTGCGCTGACCGGCGAGGCCGGCTTCAAGTTCGAGCAGGTAGGCAAGATCAATATCACCGAGTTCCACAGCTATGTGGCGGTAGAGCGCAGCATTGCTCGCGAGGCCGTCAAGCGGCTGTCCGAGGGCAAGATCAAGGGCCGCAAGGCCAAGGTGCGGCGCATGGCCGATCTGGCCGATCTGGCTGATTGATCTGGGGCCGAGGGCAAGGTTTTTGTGTGACAAATTGTTGTCAGCGAAAGTCTTAGTCCACCGAGGGAGTTCATCCGACGTTTTCTTGAGACCTATGCACATGGTCACCCCCTCAGATGGGGTCTAGTCTTCACACATGCAGACCGAGATCATGGTGACAGCTCAGGAGTACACAAGATGGACACCCAACAAATGCATAGCAGCCCCAAGCAAGCCCCGCAACAGACCGTTCAAATAGACGGTCAGTTCGAGCTGCGCTTCCAGTCCCTGTTTCACTCGGGCAAGGCCTTGGCCTTCCCCTGCGATTCGCATGGCGATGTGATGCTGGACGTGCTGAGCGACAAGGCGCTGGAGAACTATTTGTTCGCCCGCGCGGTGGTCGGTCATGAGTACGCGAACCCGGTCATCCAGGTTCGCGAAGACTGAAAAATCCTGTCTATTTCGACCAGCCGTCCTTCAGTCCGGTGATCTTGTTGAAGACCGGTTTGCCGGCTTGATGATCGACGCGGTCGGCGACGAAATAGCCATGCCGCTCGAACTGGAAATGAGTGCCGGCCGGCACCTTGGCCAGTGACGGCTCCAGATAGCCGGTCACCACGCGCCGGCTTTGCGGGTTGATGAAGCTCAAGTAATCACCGTCACCCGCATCTGGCTGCTCTATGGTGAACAGGCGGTCATACAAGCGCAGCTCGGCCTCAACCGCCTCGTGCACGCTGACCCAGGTGATCGCACTCTTGACCTTGACCGCGTCGGCGCCCGGCGTGCCGCTCTTGGTGTCGGGCACCACGGTGGCGAGCACGGCGGTGATCTGGCCTTCGGCGTCTTTTTCGCAGCCGGTGCACTCGATCACATAGCCGTATTTCAGCCTTGTGCGGTTGCCGGGGAAGAGGCGGTGATAGCCCTTGACCGGGACTTCCATGAAGTCATCTCGCTCGATCCAGACCTCATGGCCAAGACCGAATTCGCGCTGACCTAACTCCGCAAGCTGAGGGTGTGCCGGCGCGCTGCTGCGCTCGACATGGCTGCTGCTGCCGAACAGCTCGACCCAGTTCGTCAACTTCAACTTCAGCGGATCCAGTACCGCGCAGGCGCGCGCGGCCTTTCCTTCCAGATCGGCGCGCAGGCAACCGTCCATCACCGAGTAGTCGAGCCAGGCATTGCTCTTGGTCACGCCGGTGGCTTCGACCATATTGCGGATGCTTGTGGCGGTGTAGCCGCGCCGGCGCATGCCCACCAACGTCGGCAGGCGCGGGTCGTCCCAGCCGTCCACATGGCCTTCGTCGACCAGCTGGCGCAGCTTGCGCTTGGAGGTGACGACATAGGTCAGGTTCAAACGGCCAAATTCATATTGATGCGGCAGCGGATGCGCCAGCAAGCCGCCCTCGGCGAGGTGGCCCAGCAGCCAGTCGTAGAAGGGGCGCTGGTCTTCGAACTCCAGCGTGCACAGGCTGTGGGTGATGCGCTCCAGCGCGTCTTCGATCGGGTGCGCGAAGGTGTACATCGGGTAGATGCACCATTGGTCGCCGGTGTTGTGGTGGGTGGCGCGGCGGATGCGGTAGAGCGCCGGGTCGCGCAGATTGATATTGGGCGCGGCCATGTCGATCTTGGCGCGCAGAATCATTGCGCCATCGGCATGTTGTCCGTCCTTCATCTCGCGAAAACGCGCCAGGTTTTCGGCCGGTGTGCGTGCACGGAACGGGCTGTTGACGCCGGGGCGGCCAAAGTCACCGCGGTTGGCGCGCATTTCTTCCGGCGTTTGCTCGTCTACATAGGCGAGGCCGGCCGTCACCAGGTGCTCGGCCGCACGGTACATGAAGTCGAAATAGTTGCTGGCGAAGAACAGGTGCGAGGTACCGCCCGAGTGCCAGTCCCAGCCCAGCCAGGCGACCATCTCCTGGATCGCGTCGACATATTCCTGCTCTTCTTTTTCGGGGTTGGTGTCGTCAAAGCGAAGATGGCAGATGCCGCCGTAGTCGCGCGCCATGCCGAAATTCAGGCAGATGCTCTTGGCATGGCCGATGTGCAGATAGCCATTGGGCTCGGGCGGAAAGCGGGTGCGAATCTTGGCCGCATCCAGCGGGCCGGCCGCGTGATGGGCGGCATCGCCGGGGGTGCCAGCAAAGTGACGCTCGGGCTGGCCAGTCTGTGCCAAGTCACGCTCGATGATGCTGCGCAGAAAGTTGTTGCCGGGGGCGGGCTTGTTGTCGTCGGACGGATGAGACATCGGGTAGGGGCAGGGCAGCAGGGCTGCGCCGTCAAAGTGGCTGGTTTGGGCTGATTTTATCGGTGTCAGCGTCAAGCCCCGGCCAGGGCTACATGCCCTTGAACAAATGGGCGTACATACGGCTGACGGCCAGGCGGTCTTTGCTGCCGTGCAGATGCAGGTTTAGCTTGCCTGCTTCATCGCGCACGGCTCGGTCGATGGCGTCGCTGCGCACCACGACGCTGCGGTGGATTTGCCAAAAGCGTGTGGTGTCGAGTTGGGGTAGCAATTCGCGCAAGGAGATGCGCATCAAATGCTCTTTGCCGGCGGTCAGCACGCGCACATATTTGTCGGCCGCCTCGAAGTACAAGACTTCGTCCACCGGCAACATCTGGATCACGCTGCCCTGCGCTATTTGCAACAGGCGCAAGGGCGGTGGCGCTGCTGCGGCCGAGGGCACAGCGGCGCCGAGCAGCAGGCGCAATTGCTCGACGGCTTGATTGATTTTTTCCTCGCCCTTGTTGTCTACTTCGGCTGGCGCGCTGGCCTTGCGCAGCGCCAGCGCCGCCTGCAAGCGCTCACAGCTCAGCGCCAGCCGCTCGGGCTGCACCGGCTTGAGCACATAGTCGACGGCGGCGCGCTCGAAGGCTTGCAGCGCATATTGGTCGTAAGCAGTGACGAAAACCAGCAAGGGAAAGGGCTGCCCCTGCGGCCAGTCTTCGGCCATCGCCTGCGCCGCCTCCAGGCCGCTCAAGCCCGGCATGCGGATGTCGAGGAAGCAGATGTCGGGCAAGAGGCGCAGCGCGGCGTCCAGCGCCGCCTGGCCATGCGGGGCCATCGCGACGATTTGCAGCTCCGGCCACAGCCGCGCCAATTCCTGGCGCAGGCCTTCGGCCAACAGGGATTCGTCTTCGGCAATCAGGGCGGTGGGATTCATGGTGCTTGGATTGGAATTTGAAGGGTGACGACGGTGCCGGATTCAGCAGCCGGGGTGATGGTCAAACTGGCTGCGGCGCCATATTGGGTCGCGAGGCGCTCGCGCACTTGGTGCAGACCGAACTGCGTGCCTTGGGCTGAACTGCTGGCGCTGGCCGCATGGGCCAAGCCAACGCCGCTGTCTTGCACGACCAGCAGCAACACCTGACCCTCACGCCGCGCCGAGATGCGCAGCTCGCCGCCTTCAATCGCCGGCTCCAGCCCATGTTTGATGGCGTTCTCGACCAGCGGCTGCAAGAGCAGCGGCGCGACGGCCAAGTCACCGAGCTCGGCCGGCAGGTCCAAGACCGGCCGCAGCCGGCTGCCCATGCGGATTTGCATCAGGGCCAGATAGTCGCGCAGGCGAGCAAACTCCTCGCGCAAGGGGTGGCTGCCGCTGCGCGACGCGTTCAGGGTGGCGCGCAAAAAGCCGATCAACTGGTCCAGCATCGCTTGCGCGCGGGCCGGGTCCAAGCCGATCAGCACGCGCAGATTGGCCAGGGTGTTGAACAGCATATGCGGCTCCAGCTGCGACTCCAGCAGCCGCAGTTTGTTCTCGGCCGCCAGGCGCTGGGCGGTCTGGGCGCGCAGATTGGCTTCGTCCAGGTGGCCACGGGCGACGAAGTAAATCGTGATCAAAATGCCTGGAACAAGGGCGATCAACAGCATGACGGTGCCGCTGCGTGGCCCGGCGCTGAGTGGGTTTTTGTAGTTATTGCCCAGCAGCCAGTTGCCGACCTCCATGCCGATGCTGAAGCCGGCCAGCGTGCCAAGCAACAGGACGCTCACCATCAGCGGCCAGCCTATCCATTTCTTGGCCGGCTTGCCGCTGCGGGCACGCAGACGGTTGCTCAGCATGGTGGCCAGATGCGTCAGCCCTTGAATGATGCTGGAGCAAGCGGCGCTGATCAGCAGTGTGTAGACGAACTCGGATCTGAAAGTGGCGCGATATTGGGCCCAGCTGGCTCCCGAGAACAGCAAGAAGCTGAGGTTGACAAGCAAGGCAATGGTCAACACCAGCAAGGCTTGCCTGAGCAACCACAGCCAGCGTTTGCCGGTGTAATTCTGGAAATTGAAGATCGAGCCGCCGGCCGCGACAGGCTCGGGCGCTAGCGGTTCAGGGCTTGGGTCAAGAAGCTTCAAATTGGCCTTCAATCATTGGGGTGTTGCTGTTCAGGATATTGCGCGAGCGACCCAAGAAAGCGCCGCCGAACGCGCCGAACAAGGCGCTGAAGCTGCTGGCGAACGCGCTGGAGTCGAGCAGCTCGGGCTGCAGGGCCGAACTCATGCCAAGCGCAAACTTGGCCATGAATATGCCCATCATCAGCGTCAAGGGCAGCCAGCTGCCGGGTACAAAGAATTGGCCACGGGCGCTGTCGAAGCGGCAGCCACCCGGCCAGCCGCTGCGGCGCACCAGCGACTGGCTGGCGAGCAGGCCAAACACCCAGGGCACAACCGCGCCGGCCGAATAGCCGAAGCTGCCGACGACGCCCCAAACGCCATAGGCCAGCCAGATCATTGGCACCAGCTTCAAGCGGCTCTTGCTCATCCATTGATCGCCGCTTTGCAGCAGGCCCATGATCACGATGAAGGCCAGAATGGCCCAGACAAAACTGGGTATGTGACTGAAAATTTCGCCTGCGCCTGCGCTGTTCATGCTTGGATTCCGTATCGGTCTGAAGAAGGGATGCAGGCATTTTTAAGCCTTCGGCAGGCCGGCGACAGCGGCTTGCGACCAAGTGCCGCCGCCGGGCGCCAAGCGCCTTTCAGCGGCGCCGGCTGCCGCTGCCCCCCAGCAAGCTGCCCAGCACGCCTCGCACAATCTCGCGGCCGACCGAGCTGCCCATGGTGCGAATGGCCGAGCGGGCCGCCACCTCGGCCAGGCCCTCGTGATGGGCGCCGCGCGGGCCGGTGGTGCCGAAGAGCAAGTCCTTGAGGCCGCCGAGCATGCCGCCATCCTCCGTGTTGGCCGGAGCTGGGGTGCTGCCGGCCGGCGTTGAAGCCCTTGCAGGCCCGCTCTTGAGCTTTTCGAATGCCGATTCCCGGTCAACCAAGGCCTCATACACGCCGGCCACCAGCGAATTCTTGATCAAGGCCAGGCGCTGCTCGGCCGTGATGGGCCCGATCTGGCTGCCCGGCGGCAGCACGAACACGCGCTCGGTCACGCTGGGTCGGCCCTTTTCGTCCAGCAGGCTGATCAGCGCCTCGCCGACGCCGAGCTCGGTGATGGCGGTGGCGATGTCCAGCCCGGGCTTGGCGCGCATGGTGTCGGCCGCCGCCTTGACGGCTTTTTGGTCACGCGGCGTGAAGGCGCGCAGCGCATGTTGAACCCGGTTGCCGAGTTGGCCCAGCACGGCGTCGGGAATGTCGAGCGGATTCTGGGTGACGAAATAGACGCCCACGCCTTTGGAACGCACCAGTCGAACGACGAGTTCGATCCGCTCGACCAGCGCGGCCGGCGCGTCCTTGAAGAGCAGATGGGCCTCGTCGAAGAAGAACACCAGCTTGGGCTTGTCCAGATCACCGACCTCGGGCAGGGTCTCGAACAGCTCGGACAGCATCCACAGCAGGAAGCTGGCGTACAGGCGCGGCGCGCTCATCAGCTTGTCGGCTGCCAAGACGTTGATGACGCCCAGGCCCGCTTCGGTCTGCATGAAGTCGGCGATATTGAGCATCGGCTCGCCGAAGAATTTGTCGCCGCCCTGAGCCTCGATCTGCAGCAGGCCGCGCTGGATCGCACCGATGCTGGCGGCCGAGACATTGCCGTATTGGGTGGTGAACTGCGCGGCGTTGTCGCCGACATGCTGCAGCATCGCACGCAGATCCTTCATGTCGATCAACAAGAGCCCGGCGTCATCGGCGATCTTGAAGACCATCTGCAGCACACCTTGCTGGGTCTCGTTCAAGGCCAGCATGCGGGCCAGCAAGAGCGGGCCCATATCGGAGATGGTGGCGCGCACCGGGTGGCCTTGCTCGCCGAATACATCCCACAACGTGGTCGGGCAGGCCAAGGGGGCAGGCGCCTCGATGCCGCGCTCTTTCAAGGTTGCCAAGAGCTTGGGCGAAGGTGCGCCGGCCTGCGAGATGCCGGTCAGGTCGCCTTTGACGTCGGCCATGAAAACCGGCACGCCGATACGGCTGAAGCTCTCGGCCAAGGTTTGCAGGCTGATGGTCTTGCCGGTGCCGGTGGCGCCGGTGATCAGGCCGTGCCGATTTGCTAACGCTGGCAGCAGATGGCATTCAATTTGACCGTGGCTGGCCAGCAAAATTGGGTCGGGCATGAGGGCTCCAGAAGGCAGGGCTAAAGCGTTTTTACGCTTCAGAGAAGACTCATATCGCAAAGCGATGTGATGTCGGAACTAAAATTGAAGTCTATCCAACTAATGTGGGTCGCAAATTTGCAGACCCAGCAGGAGCAAAAGCCACATGGCTGGTCATTCCAAATGGGCCAATATTCAGCATCGCAAGGGCCGCCAAGACGAGAAGCGCGGCAAGATCTGGACCCGCATCATCCGTGAAATCACCGTCGCCGCTCGCTTGGGCGGCGGCGATATCAAGGAGAACCCACGCCTGCGTCTGGCGGTGGAAAAGGCCAAGGGCGCCAATATGCCGGCCGACCGCATCAAGTACAACGTCGACAAGGCCACCGGTAATCTGGACGGCATCCACTACGACGAAATCCGCTACGAAGGCTACGGCATCGGCGGGGCGGCGGTGATCATCGACACGATGACCGACAACAAGGTGCGCACCGTCGCCGAAGTGCGGCATTGCTTCAGCAAATGCGGTGGCAATATGGGCACCGAGGGCGCCGTGGCCTTCCAGTTTAAGCATTGCGGTCAGCTGGTTTTCGCGCCCGGCAGCTCGGAAGACAAGATCATGGAAGTGGCGCTGGAAGCCGGCGCCGAGGATGTCATCACCGACGATGACGGCGCCATCGAGGTGCTGACCGCGCCGGCCGATTTCGAGACGGTCAAGAACGCGCTCGAGGCCGCCGGCCTGAAGGCCGAGGTGGCCGAGGTGACGATGCGGGCCGAAAACACCGTCGAGTTGAGCGGTGACGACGCGGCGCGGATGCAAAAGCTGCTGGATATGCTGGAAGACCTGGACGATGCTCAGGCCGTTTACAGCAATGCCAACATCAACGAATAAAAAGGGAAGTCTGCGCATGAAGGTTTTGGTAATTGGCAATGGCGGTCGCGAACATGCGCTGGCCTGGAAGCTGGCACAGGGTGAGCGGGTCAGCCAGGTGTATGTGGCGCCCGGCAACGGTGGCACCGCGCGTGATTCGCGTCTGACCAATATCGCCATCACCGATGTGAAGGCGCTGGCCGACTTTGCCGTCGAGCAAAAGGTCTCGCTGACCGTGGTCGGCCCGGAGGGCTATCTGGCTGCCGGCGTCGTCGACGAGTTCCGTGCCCGTGGCCTGCGCATCTTCGGTCCCACCAAGGCCGCCGCGCAACTCGAGTCGTCCAAGGCCTTTGCCAAAGACTTCATGAAGCGCCACAACATTCCGACCGCCGCCTACGAGGTCTTCAGCGATGTGGCAGCGGCCCACGCTTATGTGGACGCGCAGGGCGCCCCCATCGTCATCAAGGCCGACGGCTTGGCCGCAGGCAAGGGCGTGGTCGTGGCGATGACGCTGGCCGAGGCTCATGAGGCGATCGACTGGATTCTGGAAGACAACAAGCTCGGCGTCGTGCATAACGAAGGTGTGGCGCGGGTGGTGATCGAGCAATTCCTGCAAGGCGAAGAAGCCAGCTTCATCGTCTTGTGCGACGGCAAGAACGTCGTTTCGTTGGCCACCAGCCAGGATCACAAGCGCCTCAAGGACGGCGACGAAGGCCCCAACACCGGGGGCATGGGTGCTTATTCGCCGGCGCCGGTGGTGACGCCCAATGTCCACGCCAAGGCGATGCATGAAATCATCATGCCGACCATTCAAGGCATGGCGCGCGACGGCATCCCTTTCACCGGCTTCCTCTATGCCGGTTTGATGATTGACGCTCAGGGCCAGCCGCACACGGTCGAATTCAATACCCGCATGGGTGATCCCGAAACGCAGCCCATCATGATGCGGCTCAAGAGCGATCTGCTGGAAGTCTTGCTGCACGCAACCGACGGCACGCTCGACCAGGTCGAGCTGCAGTGGGACCGGCGCGTGGCGCTTGGCGTGGTGATGGCCGCTGCGGGCTATCCGCTCAGCCCCCGCAAGGGCGACGCGATCACTGGCCTGCCGGCCGATGCGGAGGACCATATGGTCTTCCACGCCGGCACCGCCGAAGTAGACGGGGCTTTGCAGACCTCGGGCGGGCGCGTGCTCTGCGTGACCGCTTTGGGCGAGTCGGTGCGCAAGGCGCAGGCCTTGGCCTACGAGAGTCTGGTCAATATCCAGTTCGAAGGCAAGCAGTACCGCCAGGACATCGGTTACCGGGCGGTGAAGCGTTGAATACGCAACTCGTACGTGACTATCTGCTCGACCTGCAGTCGCGCATCGTGTCGGCCTTGCAGGCCGCGGACGGCGGCGAATTCATCAGCGATGGCTGGACCCGTGAGCCGGGCAGCCGGCTGGAGGGCGATGGCCTGTCGCGGCTGATCGAGGGCGGCGCGGTGATCGAGCGCGGCGGCGTCAACTTCTCCCATGTGCGGGGTCGGGTCTTGCCTCCATCGGCGACGCAGCATCGTCCCGAACTGGCCGGCGCGCCGTTCGAGGCGATGGGCGTGTCGCTGGTGATTCATCCGCACAACCCCTTTGTGCCGACGGTGCATATGAATGTGCGCATGTTCGCCGCCTTCCCCGTCGATGCCGAGCCGGTCGTTTGGTTCGGTGGCGGCATGGATCTGACGCCTTATTACGGCTTCGAGCGCGACGCGCAGCATTTCCACCGTACGTGTGAGGCGGCGCTACAGCCGCATGGTGAGGAGCTGTATGGGCGCTTCAAGCCCTGGTGCGATGAGTATTTCTATCTGAAGCACCGGGACGAGCCCCGTGGCATCGGCGGCATCTTCTTTGATGACTTTTCCTTGCCTGAAAGCGAGGGCGGCTTCGATGCTGCGTTTGCGATGCTGCGTTCGGTCGGCGACGCCTTTGTGCCGGCCTATCTGCCCATCGTCGAGCGCCGCCACGGCCTGGCCTACACCGAGCGCGAGCGCGACTTCCAAGCCTACCGGCGCGGTCGTTACGTCGAGTTCAATCTGGTCTTCGACCGCGGCACCTTGTTTGGCCTGCAATCGGGCGGGCGCACCGAGGCGATTTTGATGTCGATGCCGCCCATCGTAAAATGGCGTTATCAATGGGCGCCCGAAGCCGGCACGCTGGAGGCCAAGTTGTACAGCGACTTTTTGCGGCCGCGCGATTGGGCGCATGAAGCAGCTACCCATTTATGGCTGTAACGCTCGGCGGAGCGGGCCGCACCGGCCTGTTTGGCGGGAGTTTTGATCCACCTCATCTGGGGCATTTGAGCCTGGCGCATTGCGCCTTGACTCAGCTGAGTTTGGATCAATTGCTGTGGCTGCCGGCCGGGCGACCCTGGCAAAAGACCGGACGCGGTCTGGCTGCACCCTCGCACCGGCGCGCCATGGCCGAGCTGATGGTGGCGGGCGAGCCGAGGTTTGCGGTTGACGACAGCGAGCTGGAGCGCGATGGGGCGAGCTACACCATCGACACCGTGCGGGCACGCTTGGCCGCACATCCTGGTGAGCAATTGTTCCTGGTGATAGGCCAGGATCAGTTCGAGCGTTTTCATACCTGGCGTGATTGGCGCGAGTTGTTGAGCCTGGTGACGCTGGCGGTGGCGGCACGTGCGGGTCAAGAAGTTCAGGGTTCGGCCGAAGTCATGGAAGTCGTCCACGCCGAACCCAACAAAATGCTGAAACTGGCGATGCCGGCGATGCAGGTTTCATCCACCCAAGTGCGCGAGTTGGCCTCGCGCAACGAGGAACTAAGCCCCTTGGTGGGCGACGCGGTGGCGGGGTATATTGCCCTCCACCGTCTTTACAGTGAGTAGGTACTGAATGGACATTCGTAAGCTGCAACGCGCCATCGTCGATGGTTTGGAAGATGTGAAGGCCCAAAATATTTTGGTCTTCAACACCGAACACCTGACACCGCTGTTCGAGCGCGTGATCATCGCGTCCGGCACCAGCAACCGTCAGACCAAGGCCTTGGCTTCGGCCGTGCGGGTCACGGTCAAGGAGCGCGGCATGGATGTGCTGCGCTGCGAGGGCGAGGAAAACGGCGAATGGATCATCGTTGACTGCGGCGCCGCCGTCGTGCACGTGATGCAGCCGGCCATCCGCGACTACTACCACCTCGAAGAGTTGTGGGGCGGCAAGCCGGTCAAGATGGCGCTGGGCGACGGCAAGACCAAGCTGGTCAAGGCCTCGGAAGAGGACGACGAAGGCGAAGAAGAGGCCGCGCCCAAAAAGGCCGCCAAGAAGACTGCGGCGAAGAAGACTGTCGCTGCCTCATTGCCGGGCAAGCCGGGCGTGGGCAAGAAGGTTGCCGCCAAGGCCGCTGCCGAAAAGCCCGCCGTTAAGAAGCCTGCGGCCAAGAAGCCGGTCGACCGCTCGTCCACCAGCAGCCGCGAGGTTGATCACAAGACGCCGGCCACCAGCACGCTCAAGGTCGGTGCGGCCAAGCCGGCGGTGAAGAAGGCCGCAGCCAAGAAGTCTGCCGTGACCAAGACCGTCGGTGTCAAGCGCGCTGCGGCCAAGCCAGCGGTCAAGGCTGCGGTCAAGAAGGCCGCCAGCAAGAAGAGCAGCGACGCCTAAGTCGCCGGTCTGTAGTCGGCATGCGTTTGCTTTTGGTGGCCGTGGGCCAGCGCCAACCGGCCTGGGCCGATACGGCCTATGAAGACTTCGCCAAGCGCTTTCCACCGGAAATGCGCTTGGAGTTGAAGGCCGTCAAGGCCGAGACGCGCGGCAGCAAGACGGCCGAACAATTGATGGCGGCCGAAGCGCTGCGCATCGAGGCCGCCTTGCCGCGCGGTGTGCGCCGGCTGATTCTGGACGAGCGCGGTGAGCGCCGTACCAGTATGCAGTTAGCCGAACGGATGAAGCTGTGGATGGGCGACGGCCGCGATGTGGCCTTGATCATCGGCGGGCCGGACGGCTTGGCGCCCTCGCTGAAAGCGACTGCCGACGAGACGCTGCGTCTGTCTGATTTGACCCTGCCGCATGCCTTTGCCCGCGTGCTCTTGGCCGAGGGGCTTTACCGGGCTTGGACGGTGATGACGGGTCACCCCTATCACCGTGAATGACCGCGAATGAGCATCGCCATGGATTTCATCTATCTTGCTTCGCAGAGCCCGCGCCGACGCCAGTTGCTGGAGCAACTCGGTGTGCGCTACGAGCTCTTGTTGGCGGGCGCCGAGGAAGATGCCGAGAGTCTGGAGGCAGAAATTGCCGGCGAGTCGCCCGAGGTCTATGTGGCACGAGTCACCGAGGCCAAGCTGGATGCGGCCTTGGCTCGCTTGGCGGCGCGTGGTTTGCCGCCGGCGCCGATTCTTTGCTCGGACACGACGGTGGCGGTCGACCAGCAAATCCTCGGCAAGCCGCTGGATGCCGACGATGCGTTTCGCACCCTGCGCCTGCTGTCCGGCCGCAGCCACCGCGTCATCACCGCCGTGGCGCTTGGCTTGGGTGCGCGGCGCAGCGTGGCCCTGAATCTGTCCTGGGTGGACTTCGCGCCACTCAGCGACGCGCAGATTCGGCAATACATCGCCAGCGGCGAGCCTTTCGGCAAGGCCGGCGCTTATGCGATTCAAAGTCAGGCGGCGGCCTGGATTTCTCGCATCGAGGGCAGCTATTCAGGCATCATGGGCCTGCCCTTGTTCGAGACCGCGCAATTGCTGCGGCAATGGGACGTTCAGTTTTGACGCATATCGGTCGGCGCTTGCAGATGCTTGCCGATATGCGTCAACATTAGAAATTAGGGCCATGGAAGATATTCTGATCAACTGGTCTCCCCAGGAGACGCGTGTGGCCGTGGTTGAAAACGGCTCGGTGCAGGAGTTGCATGTCGAGCGGGCGCTGGAGCGCGGCCTGGTCGGCAATGTCTACTCCGGCAAGGTGGCCCGCGTGCTACCGGGCATGCAGTCGGCCTTCATTGATATTGGCCTGGAGCGGGCGGCCTTTTTGCATGTGGCCGATCTGCATGTGAACGGCGCACCCGGCCATGTGCGCAGCCAGCATGCCGAGGGCGGCGCGGCGACGCCGATCGAGCGCCTGGTCTTCGAGGGTCAGGCCTTGACCGTGCAGGTCATCAAGGACCCGATCGGCAGCAAGGGCGCGAGGCTGTCGACTCAGATCAGCATTGCCGGGCGCATGCTGGTGTTCTTGCCCCAGGACGATCACATCGGCATTTCGCAAAAAATCGGTTCGCCCGAGGCGCGGGAGTTGCTGCGCGCGCGCATGCAGTTGCTGGTGGGCAAGCCCGAGGATGGCGGCGGTGGCGGTTTCATTTTGCGCACCAATGCCGAGGATGCCAGCGACGAGGAGTTGGCATCCGACATCGCCTATTTGCGCAAGGCTTGGGCCGCTATCCGCGAGAAGGGTTTCAACTCCCCGCCCGGCAGCTTGTTGCACCAGGATTTGAGTCTGGTCGAGCGCGTGCTGCGCGATTTGGTCAATGAGCGGACCGGCTCGATCCGCATCGACTCCAAGCTGCAGTACGACGTGCTGCACAGTTTTGGCGAGCTTTTCATGCCGGCGGCTACCGCCAAGCTTGAGCATTACAAGGGCGAGCGGCCGATTTTTGATTTGAACAATATCGACGCCGAGTTGAGCCGGGCGCTGGCGCGTAGGGTCGATCTGAAATCGGGGGGCTACCTGATTTTTGACCAGACCGAGGCGATGACGACGGTGGATGTCAACACCGGCGGTTTTGTCGGCGCGCGCAATTTTGACGACACGATCTTCAAGACCAATCTCGAGGCGGCCGGCGCCATCACAAGACAGCTGCGCCTGCGCAATCTGGGTGGCATCATCATCGTCGACTTCATCGACATGACGCGCGAGGAGCACAAGTCGGCGGTGTTGACCGAGTTCCGCAAGCAACTCAGCAAGGACCGCACCAAAGTGACGCTGGGCGGCTTCACGCAGCTCGGCCTGGTCGAGATGACGCGCAAGCGCACGCGCGAATCGCTGTCCAGAATGCTCTGCGAGCCTTGTCCGACCTGCGAGGGCAGGGCGCAGGTCAAGACCGCTCGAACCGTCTGTTATGACATCATGCGCGAGATCCTGCGCGAGGCGCGCCAGTTCTCGCCCAAGGAGTTTCGTATCGTTGCCGCCGCCAATGTGGTGGAGATGCTGCTGGACGAGGAGAGTCAGCATCTGGCCGGCTTGTCTGACTTCATCGGCAAGCCGATTTCCTTGACGGCCGAGCCGACCAATCAGACCGAGCATTACGACATCGTGTTGCTGTAGCCGCCTGAGCAGCTGGCATGGTTGCTGGCGTGCTCAGGCAAAATGCCTCGGCGAATATTTCAACTGTTGATTGCAAAACCAATGCCCGAGCAGAATTCCCAGAATCACCCATCGCGGCGGCGCCTGCTGCAGCAATCCGTCGGCGCTTGTTCCGCGACATTGCTTGGCTTCAGCCCGCTGGCCAATGCTCAATTCCGTGTCGATATTTCTGGGGTGGGCGGTACGCAGATGCCGATCGCGCTGCCGGATTTCCGTGATGAGGCGCGCGCCGGCCAACCTGTGGCGGCCATCATTCGCTCCAACCTGGAGCGCAGCGGGCAGTTTCGCATCATTGACGCCCCGGCCGGCATGTTCGAAGGCAGTCAGCCGGTGTGGAGTGAATGGCGGGCCCGCAATGCCGATGCCTTGGCAGCCGGCTCCGCCGCTCGCTTGGCCGACGGCCGCGTTGATCTGCGCTACAAACTCTGGGACGTGGTCAAGGGTCAGGATCTGGGCGGCGAAGCCCATGCCGTGGCGCCCGAGGATGTGCGTCTGGGCGCGCACCGCATCGCCGATACCATCTACCAAAAACTAACCGGCGAGCGCGGCATTTTTGCGACCCGCATGGCCTATGTGACCAAGGCAGGTGGGCGTTACAGCCTGCGCATCACCGATGCCGACGGCGAAGGCGGGCAGGTCGCCTTGGCAAGCCCTGACCCCATCATCTCGCCGGCCTGGTCGCCGAACGGCAAAGAGCTGGCCTATGTGTCGTTTGAGAGCCGCAAGGCGGTGGTCTGGATTCAGGATGTGCAGACCGGCCGGCGCCGGGTATTGGCGGACTTCCGCGGCACCAATAGCGCGCCCACTTTTTCGCCCGACGGGCAGCAGGTGGCATTGACGCTGTCGCGCGAAGGCGGCTCCCAGCTCTTCATCATGAACCGAGACGGCAGCGGCTTGCGGCGCTTGACGCAAAGCTCGGCGATCGATACCGAATCGGTCTTTTCACCCGATGGCCGCTCGATCTATTTCGTCAGCGACCGTGGCGGCGGACCGCAGATCTACCGCATGGCGGTGAGCGGTGGCGCGGCCGAGCGAGTCAGCTTCAGCGGTGCTTACAACATCAGCCCGGCCATCAGCCCTGATGGCCGCAGCATGGCCTTCATTACGCGGCAGGGCGGCAATAGCTTTCGCCTGTGCGTGATGGATCTGGGCTCGGGCGCGGTGCAGCAGATCAGCGATAGCAGTGATGACGAAAGCCCGAGCTTTGCGCCGAATGGCCGTTTGCTGGTCTATGCCACGCGTGCGGGCGGGCGCGACGTGCTGATGACCAGCACCTTGGACGGCAAGATCAAGGCCAAATTGATCTCGACTGCGGCCGATGTGCGCGAGCCGACCTGGGGTCCGTTTGGTCGCTAATTCCGAGTTCATGTGTATGCGCGGCCAGCCTGTCAAGTTGGCCTCTTGACTTGTTGGATAATTGCCACTGAGGCTTGCTGACTGTTTGTCGTCCGGCGAGTTATTTTTTGTAGATCTTTGCGATCGTTTTTGAAGGAGTGACCCGAATGAAGATGACCCGTTTTGCTGTGAGTTTGTTGGTGCTTGCGGCCATGGCCGGTTGCAGCTCGACCGTCAAGCTGGATGATCCGGCGCCCGTTGAGACCCGTCCGGTGTCGCCCAACAGCACGGCCAATAGCGGGGCTAACAGCACGCCGATGGCCGAATCCAAGGTGCAGACGGTCGACTTGGGCGCGCAGTTGACGGCCGCCGTGGCAAGCCAGCGCGTCGTCCTGTTCGACTTCGACAGCTATGTTGTCAAGGACGAATATCGGGGCTTGGTCGAAGCGCATGCCAAGCGTCTGTCGAACGATCGCAAGCTGGCACTCAGCCTGGAAGGTCACACCGACGAGCGTGGTGGACGCGAGTACAACTTGGCGCTGGGCCAACGCCGTGCCGAGGCGGTGGCCAAGTCCTTGAGCCTGATGGGCGTGGGCGCTGCGCAGGTTGAGGCGGTCAGTTTCGGTAAAGAAAAGCCGGCTGCGCAAGGCAGCGACGAAGCGGCTTGGGCCAAGAACCGCCGCGTTGAGTTGAAGGATAAGTGAAGTGAGCTTGCAGCGTCGTAGTCAAGGTATTGGCCGTACCTTGTCCGCAATGGCGGCAGCTGTTCTGTTCAGTTTGCCGGCGCACGCCGCCTTGTTTGATGATGACGAGGCACGCAAGGCCATTCTTGAATTGCGCAATCGGGTTCAGCAAAGCGAGGATGCACAGCGCCAGCGTATCGAGCAAATCGCAGCGCAGACGCAGGACCAGTTAGGTCCCTTGCGCCGCAGCATGCTTGATCTGAATGCCCAAATCGACACTTTGCGACTTGAAATCGCCAAGCTGCGCGGACAAAACGAACAACTGGCTCGTGATTTATCTGAAACCCAGCGCAAGCTGGGTGATCAGGCACAGTCCTTGGACTCGCGTTTGAAACCATTGGAGCCGCAAAAGGTGCAGCTCGATGGGCGCGAGTTTCAGGTCGAGCCGGAAGAACGCAGGCAGTACGACGCGGCAATGGGGCTGATCAGGCGCGGCGACTTTGCCGAAGCGGCGACCGCGATGGCGGGTTTCTTGCGCCGCTTTCCGGCCAGTGGCTATGTCGACTCGGTGCGGTTTTGGCTCGGCAATGCGCAGTACGGCAAGCGGGACTACAAGGACGCGATTGCAACTTTCAAGACCTTTATCTCCGGTAATCCTCAGCACCCCAGGGCAGCCGAGGCTTTGCTTGCATTGGCGAACAGTCAAATCGAGTTGAAAGACAACAAGTCGGCACGACGCAGCTTGGAAGACTTGATCAAGGCTTACCCGGGTACCGAGGCCGCGCAAGCGGCCAAAGAACGCCTGGCGGCATTGAAGTAATTCGCGCAAGAAAGTTGCTTGAAGAGGCCCTGCTCGCGGGGCCTTTTTCTATTTTTGTCACCCGGCCTGTGGGCCTTCCTAGAATTGCGCCATGCAAGACAACCCTCAGATCAAGCTCGAGGACCAAAGCCTCATTGTTGACTTGCCGATTGAGGCGGACTCGGAGCGGCGTTTTGGAGGCCTGCGCAGACTTTATGGCGACAGCGACTATCAACGCTTGCGCGGCGCCCATTTTGCGGTCGTAGGCCTTGGCGGCGTGGGTTCTTGGGTGGTCGAAGCGCTGGCTCGCAGCGGGGTAGCGGCCCTGACTCTGATAGATTTTGACCAAGTCGCTGAGTCAAATATCAACCGTCAGGTGCAGGCTCTTGGCTCGACCGTTGGCATGGCCAAAGCGGAGGCGCTGTGGCAACGGATTCAAGACATTCATCCCGGCTGCCGAGTTCGAATCATCGAAGAGTTCGTTGATGAGCAGAACTGGCCTGCGATGCTGGACGGGGCCGATATAGCGCTGGATGGTTTGGTTGATGCTTGTGATCAGGTTCGAGCCAAGGCTCATTTGGCGGCTTGGGCAATACAGCAGCGCCTGCCGTTTGTTGCTGTCGGGGCGGCCGGAGGTAAGCGAGAGCCGCATCTGATGAGCATTGAGGATTTGGCCGACACGACGCATGACCCCCTATTGGCCTCTTTACGTCAGCGTTTGAGGCAACATCATGCGGCTCCGCGCAAGGGCAAGATGGGGCTCGCTTGCGTGTTCTCTCGTGAAGCGGTTCACCGCCCGACAGTGCAGGGCGGCGAGGCCTGCGCAGTCGATGGCAGCCTCAATTGCCACGGTTATGGCTCCAGTGTTGCTGTCACCGCGAGCTTTGGCATGGCCGCCGCAGCGGAGTTGATCAAGATTCTTTTGAAAAATTCACGCAAGCCTATTGCGTGAAGCCATGAATTGAGATTAGAATAGTGAGCTTCGCTTGATGGGTCGTTAGCTCAGTTGGTAGAGCAGCGGACTTTTAATCCGTAGGTCGCAGGTTCGAGTCCCGCACGACCCACCATATCTAGCAAGTATTAATATGCGTTCACTGAAAAGTGAGTTTGTATAAAATATTAGCTATACTGTGAAGATTGATGGAATAAAATAAATTGTTGAGAAATTGACGATTTAAATAAAGAGTAGGGCTCTTAGCTCAGTTGGTAGAGCAGCGGACTCTTAATCCGTAGGTCGAGTGTTCGAGTCACTCAGGGCCCACCAAAAATAAGAATGAAATCAAGCACTTAGCGCCGCAGGGCTCTAGGTGCTTTTTTCTTTTCGGGTGCTGGTGCCAGTCTGGTGCCAGTATTTGCCGGATTGACCCCGTTTTGGGCTGTTGTTGCGCCATCGCTGAAAGACTGCGCCGATCTAGCTGGCGCTGAATGCATCGCCGGATCAAACACCCGGAATGTCAGGGATTTGCGAAGTGAGGAATTCTCACTTTGGCCCATTGCGGGAATTTCCCGTATTTGCAAGGGGGCGCAGCTTGTGCCCATCCTCGCCGCCCGCAAATGGAAAAGCCCGCACAGTGGCGGCAAGCTGCTGGTAGCGGCTGGATTCGTCGCGGGTCAGGCCCATGTCGGCTAGGGTTGGCGTCGAAGGTGTCGTATCGTTCGACACCTTTGGAACATTCGCGCCGCCGCAAAACTGAGGGGGCGGTAGGTCAATCCAAAATTGGAGAGTCCAGCAGCGCCAGCCCTCGCTAGCTACCAAGGCCAGCCGTTCGGAAACCTCGCCGTCATAAATGCGCAAAGTGCGCGGTCGCGCTGTTCCTCGCAGGCATGAATGACGGTCAGCAGCTTGGCCCGCGTGGCGTGGTGCATTCCCTTGGGGCGCACATGGTACTTGTCGAGCTTGGCCTCTGCTTTGTATTGCTTGAGCCATGTTCGGCCCACTGCATCGGTGGATTGACTGGCATAGCGCAGTCGCCCGCAGTGTCGGCAAATGAAACCCGCACCGGATCGCATGAATAGCTTTGCGACTCTCCGGCAGCAGTTCGGACAGGCAAACCACGTTCTCGCGCCGCCGAAGTTGCAGCCGGTATGGGTTAGCTCTATGTGCTGGTGCATTTGCTTGTCACCAATGCTGTATTGCAGAACTACCGCATCACCAAGCCCTCGATAGCTAATGGTCGCGCTTGGCTTCCCGGTGTATGGGTCGCGCCATTGCCAAGTACCAGAGCGGCCAGCGGTAAAGATGCCTTCACGCTGCCAGCGCCTTGAATCAATGCTCAAGCAATGCTCGGCCTTCACATGCTGGGCCGGTCTGCCGGCGCCGCACCTATTGCCACCTTTGCCCATTTTTGAAACTCACAGATTACGAAAACATTAGGGAAATAGGCGCAGCATTTGAGCCTCAATCGCCCGCTATGCCGCGCCGTTGCTGGGTTTGAGGCACTTTGAATAAATGCCTACTTTTCCGGGTATTTAGCCGTTCAGCTTGCGCCTTAAATACCGCCAAACGGTGGCATTTGATCTAGCGCCAGGGTGCCGTCATCGCCTCTTGAATAAGCTCATCACCTGAGCCTCCCCCCGTCGATGGTTGCCGGGTCGGTCGCCGTTGAAGTGTGCGCGTGCCACTGCATAGGCTTCATCGATGTACTCGGCAGGAGCGTGCCTGACGATCTCAGCGAATGCGGCCTGAGCCTGGGCAGACTCCGCGCCATGCTTCACTACGACAATTTTGTAGTGAGCCATCGCGGCCTTGAACTCGGGTGAACTGCTCATTGTGTCGACCCCTTTCGATAGCCCGGACACCGCTGCAACATCGCCGCCAAGTCTGACCCGACTTCTTGACCTACACCGGCTTGTTTGAAGTTTGAACAAGTCTTGCGCCTGGGGTTGAAGTGCTGGCACAAGTGGCAAGTTACTTGGCCGGTCTGTTGCCGGTCGGCCTGCAATAGCTTGTCAGCCAGTTGATCGGCTTCCGTGTCGGCCATGCCGCGCCGTGTAAACAGCATCATGCGGGCCTCCATCGTGTCCAGCTCCGAATCGTTCGCGTGCTGGGTATTTGGCCAATAGGGGGTTTGGCTTGTTGCGTCCGTGGTGCGTTCTTGTTGCAGGGGCGTTGCGTGGGCGGGATCATTCGCCGCCTCAATTGATGGCCCTGAATTTGCAAAAGTGCCCGCCGGGGTACCTACGAAACCTACGAAACCTGGTTTTGTAGGTTTTGTAGGGTCGGCTTTAGGGCCTTCTTTGTTTTTCAGCCTTGCTAGCCAGTTCATGCGCAAGCCCTCCGCATTGCCGCCGGGTTGATGGTGTACCGGTCGCTTGGCCTGCCTCCTGCTGCACTCGCTTGGGTTTGATCGCGCCGCAGATAGTCGAAGTCGGCCAGCACATCGGCAGACTTGCGAACAGCGTCCGGGGTGTTCAAGCCAGTCCACCCCTTTACGGCAATTTGTCGGGGTGTGAATGAATCAGAAAACACACCGTCACGGTCGGCCAGCTTGCCCGCCTTGATCTTGTTCAGCAGCGCCCGTGCCCCCGATGTTTCAGGCACTACCGCCGCCGCATAGAGCCGTTCTGCATGAGTGCGCAAATAGTCGCCCCAAGCCAATGCCCGCATAAGCTCCCGCTCCTGAATCACGCCGCCGGTTTCGGGGGTGTCAATCAATGCGAACACCAGCGCCAGGGCCGGGATCAGTTTCCGGTATTTGCTCAGGTGCGAAACCATCGCCGGGTGTAAGTCCTCTCCGCGTATCTCGGTTTCAAAGGGGACTAGCCATTCAACGAACAGAGCTTGCGCCGCTGAATCGAAGCGCCATACGGTCGGCTCGTCGTCGGTCGCGGGTTGCAACTCCGACAGCCTTTCAAACACCGCCCAAGCGCCTTGCTTTGCTGGCGTGTCTGGCCATTGGTCAACGTGCACAAACTCGCCGCAGGTGTCAGGCCAAACGGTCAAACCAAACCGCTGCAATAGGCCGTCGTCGCCGCTGCCGCCTGCAACAGCGCCGCGCACATACTCCTGAATGCGCCCGGGCTGAATGCCTCCGATCATGGCGAGACAGACTCGCGGTATGTGGACAGTGCCGCGCCCGATGCGGTCGAAGGTATAGCCCTGATTGCCGTCGTAGGACTGAAGGTAGAAAGCCCTTGAACCCTCTTGGCCTTGCTTGTCTAATCCGGTTAACAGTCCATAAAGCTCGTCGCGGTAGGACAGCGTTCCCCAAGGGTTTTGCTGCATCAGTTCGCCAAGCTTTTCGACAGTGGCGTCATTGACGACAAAGCGCCGCGCCAATGGTTCGGGCGGTAGCTCGGCAGGTTCTTCCAATGCTCGCCGCGCTGCTGCCGGGTCTTTTGCTGCGAGTCCCTTGGCTTTTTTCTCGCTGGCGTCGGATTGCATTTCTGCGACCTTGCAATCAAGCGCCCAATCGTCATGCGCCAATTGCCACTTTTCAAACTCGGTGGTTTGCAAGCGGTTCAACGGGCGCAGGGCTTCGCTCAGTGCGGGGCTTTTCTTGACGCCTGGGCGGCCCACCGTCATGCCCCAAAGGTTCGGCACAACTTGCCAATCGTCGCGGGCCTTGGGCTGAATAACGGCGCGCGCGCCGATCAGGCTGGAAACCGCCACCAGCGCCGCCACAGCCGGGAAGTCGGCAGGGCATTGCATTCGATGCGCTATGTCCATCACCCAGCCTCTCAGCGACTCGGGCAACAGTTCGGCGTCCATAGCCATAACTGGGGGCAAGTCATTGGGAAGCGGGGTAGGTTCTGGCCAGCCTGATTCCTCGGTATTGCTGGCGGCAGGGCTGGCGCTGGTCGCAGCCTCGATGCACCGAGCCACCATAGCAGCGCCGCCGATCTGGTGCAGGTCGTTAAAGTCGGTCGCCTTGTCGGGTCGGTCTGCGCCGAAGTCAGGCACAGCCAGGACAGCGCCCGCAGCTCGCGCCGCCTGGGTGGCCTTGGTGATGCCTGGGTTTCCCTCGGTCTGAAAATCATCGTCTGCCGCTATGACGATCTTTAGCGCCGGGTATTTGGCCCGCAGTGCTACCGCCACCGCTTCCAGGTTGCCCGCATTGAAAGCCACCGCTACAGCTTGCCGGGTTGCCTCGTGAATGCTTGCGCCGGTCGCGTAGCCCTCGCAGACGATCAGAGCGCCGTTAGGCTTGCCGATTGAGTGATAAAGCCCCGTTCGCTTGCCTCCGGGCAGCCCTCGCTTGTCCTTGGTGTCTTGCGGGTTGATCCGCTCCACGTTCCACAGCTTGCCCGCCGCATCGCGCATGGGAACCAGCAGAGCGCCCGCTGAATCAATCCGCAGGCCGTAGGCGGCTATGCCCTTGGCCGACAGATAGCCGTGCGCTGTAGCGAGTTCTGCCGCCTCCCATCGGTGTGATGCTTCGATTGCTGCCGCTGCTTGTGCTGCCGCCTTTTCTGCATCGCGCTGGGCCTGGGCTTGCTGATTGCGTTGGCGTTGTGCCTCGCGTTCTGCCTGGGTCATTGCCGTGGCGGGTTTCTCACTCCATGCTGAAGTAAGGCCCGCACGCCAGCAGCCGAAAGAGCCGCCCGGTACGCCGTCCAGGTGCAGGACATACCAGCCGGAATCGTCGCCCCGTTTGCCGCTGCTGCTGAATCGGTGCAGCTTGCCGTCTGCCTCGATTGAGTCCGGTGGCGGCAGGCCAGCATTGGCGATAGCGGATTGGAAAAGTTGTTCAGTGTTCATCGTGCACCGCCGATCTGGTGCAGGAATTGCGCCGCCTGAGCCAGGCTGTCGAGCTGGCGAATGAATCCCCATCGCTCGGCCAATATCACGCCATCAGCCATGCGCAGCAGGGCGTAACCCTTCAGCGAGAACTGAGCTTGAAGCGTGGCAAAGGCTTTTGGGTCGGCGCTGGCGTCAGTATCTGCGGCGCTCATTCTTGCCCCCTTTTCAGCGAGTAAACGCCGACTCGGTGTGTTGCGCCTGATTCGGTTTGCACAGTGCGCCATGTCGTTTGGATCGCGTGGCCCTGTTGCAAAAGGTTCAGTTTGCGGGCTGGCGGGTAGTACATATCGAGATAGCGCGAAGCCTCGAACGTGGTGCAGTGTCCGAGTGATTGCATCGCCTCAAGTAGTCGGGCGCATTGCTGGCTTGAGCTGTCGCCGAGATAGCGGTCGCGGATTGCGTGCAGTGCCGCGATGCGCTCGGGCGCGGTGGTTTGCAGGCTCAAAGCCGATGCAATAGGCGTGACTTGTCCCGGCTTCGCGCCGTGCTTTTTGCTCGTCATGGTGGCCTCCGATCAGGCCAGGGCGGCAGTGCGTTGCTTGGAAAGCCATGCGTCCAGGTCGGAGCGCAGGACACCGCTGGCACGTTCGCCTAGCTTGAGAATCGGGAATTCTCCCGACTTCGCCAAGTTGTAGAACTGTGAGCGGGAAACGCCGATGTATGGCGCAGCTTGGGCGCAGCGGTACACGGCAGGCTGAACGGTTTGAGCGTTCTTTGGGGGGGTTTGGGCTACGGTCATCAAATTGCTTTCGCGTTGATGCCGGTGATGTAGTTGTCCGGCTGCCGTGCTAAGTCAACAAAAAGTTGACTCTTTCTAGCTGGCAGCTAGACATTTTCGGCTTTCAGAAACTACACTTGTCCTGTTCTGCTGTCGAAGTTGAACAGGATCGCACCAGCGGTCTTTTGGGATGGCCTGGGGAATCTCACCTCCCACAGGCCATTTCTTTTTACGCAACGTTTCCACTTGTCCGGTTTGAATTCGGGGCCGAAGGATAGCTGCGTGTTTGAATTCTAAGGGCTGTTCTTAGCAACATCCAATAGCGTCCGTAGCCCGCAAGTAAGTGCACTAATCAAAAGTTAGCTGATAGTTTAAGAATATTAACTGGCAGTATGTGTTTCGGTAGTTTTTATGCCGTAAGTGCGCGCATTTTTGCGGTAGTGACTGCTAACTTTGCGACTCGGTTTCTTTTTTCTTCGTCGGGAAAAATCTCACTGAGAATACTGGCGGTTTCGGGTTTTTCCGACGGTTTCCGCCTTGAATCGGCGTCAATGTCGATGTCTTCCTCGTAGACACTTGTCGTTCTTGGGGATTTATCAGAGGACTCGCGCGAAGTTGTCGGCCTTTGATTGGCGCGGCTCTCCGGGCATTTATGCGCTGTAAGCCAATGCCGCTGCGGGTCTGCCTCTCGGCCAGCGGTCACGCCGCCTTGATCGCCACCACGTTGCCAGCCTTGACGCTGTTCAATTCCCTGTCCAGTGCTTCCAGCGCCGTGCGCAGCTCGGGCAGGTAGTCGTAACCGTCATAGTGGCGGTCTTGCACGCCGCTGATGCCGTGGCTTTGAAGCCTGCCGCGCATTTCTTTGCTTATCTTGCCCGCCAGGATGGTTTCGACTCCGCTGCGGATTCGCTTGGCCTGAAAGTCGGTGATCTTGTCGCCCACAGCGTCGACGGCCCAGCGGCTCAGTGTTGAGCTAACCAAATGGATAGTGCCGATCTTGTCGCCCACCTCGGTGGTGATCGCATATTCGCCAGATAGGTCTAAGAGCTTGATGGCTTCGGCGGCTTGAGCGGTCAGCGGCAGGGTATGTCTCCGCGCCGGTTTGCCTGGGCGTCCCTTGCCGTCGTAAATGGCGATTGTGTCGGCGGTCACATCGGCAGACTTCAGCCTTACCAATTGTTCGATCCGCTGCCCGCCAGTGAGTAGGTGCAGTTTGAGTGCCGCGCCCTTGATGCCGCCAATATCCTTAATGCAATTCCAGTAAACGCGCATCTCGTCGGCTGAAAGAGGGTTCTTGTCGGCCTTGTTGGATTCACTGTTAGCGGCTGTCTCTGCGGCTGGATTGTGTTTGACTTCATAGCCCTTGAATGCGACCGGAATCTTGGGGTCTGTCTTTGCTTTGCGGGCAGTCTCATACGCTGCGCCCATGTAGGCCCTGAGCTTGTTGGCTGTGCGCTCCTTGCCCGCCTCGATCAGTCGGCGGCGCATGTCGGCTATTTGCTCGTCGGTCACTTCCGAAGCCGGTAGGCAGGCAATATCTGGAAATGCCGCTATCGCGTGATTGGTCAGGATTGACTTGGCATCGGTGTGTGAGGATCGGCCAAGCGCCTCAAGATTGAGCCAATAGGCTTTCAGGAGTTCGGCCAGCGTGTACTTGCTGCGCCGATCAATCTCGGCTTGGGCCAGGGCTTGCGCTGCGGCCTCGTTGGTGATGGCTTGAGCTTGGGCGTCGGCCTTGGCTTTGACTAGGCCAGCGTGCCCGCCTTGCTCCTTGCCGTCCTCGTGCGCCTGGGCCAGTCGTGAGGCTTCATCCATCGCCGCCGCAATAGTCCAGCGGCCATCCTTGGGGGTCAGGGTCTTGGGTGGCAGTTTGCCGTCATACAGGCCGATTTCTACCCGATCAGACTCGCCCTTGAACGTGTAGCGCCAATACAGCTTCACCGCTCCGGTGGATAGCTTGCGGGCCTGCAATGCGCCGCTCGGGATGACTTTCGCCAGCGTGGTGAATTGGCCTTGCTTGAGTGCGCCGACTATCTCGCCCGGTGTCTTGTCTGCCTTGGTTGCCATCTCTTGCCCTGCTCATCTGGTGTCAGTCTGGTGCCAGCAGTGGGCCAGCTTTTGGGGCTGGTGCCAGTCTGGTGCCAGTCTTGGCGTGGTTGATGCTGGACATTCTAGGACGGTGTTGGAGACTTTGCTTGGTTAAATCAACGACTTAGATTAAATTGCTTGTCCAGTAGTGACCACGCAAAACCAGGGCGGTCGGACTCTTAATCCGTAGGTCGAGTGTTCGAGTCACTCAGGGCCCACCAAAAATAAGAATGAAAAAAAGCACTTAGCGCCGAACGGCACTAAGTGCTTTTTTCTTGCCTTTCTAATACTCGACGGACTGTCAGGCGGCTGTTTCGACCTGTTCTGTCTCACGCACGTTGGGCTGAAGTGGCTTTACTAAGTGCCTCTTGATATAGATCTCGGTCGTGCAGCAGGCACAATACTTTGGCCTTTCTCGACCTGGCGAGCCACCTCCACCTTGAATTCCATCTTGTACCGCGACCTTGTCGCACTGCTTGTCTTCTTCTTCACCTCCATTCTCCTCGCTTGAATTTAAACACTCAGCAAGCGCTATGTTTTTCGAGGGCAAGGTCAATAGTCCGGATGGCGCACATCACGTATCCCTAGTTAATTGTGACGTCACCGACTCTTGCGACAGTGCGGACTCTGAGATGAATCAAAGGGAGAGCGTCATGATTGTTGAGCAAGGTCACAAGTTTGGTCGTGCAGCACTGCCGGTCGCAGTGGCCTCCGCAGTCTTGCTGGCCGGTGTCGCGGGCTTGGTCTGGGTGACGCAGGCCAAGGCTTCAGCGGCGTCGTCCAGTACACCCATCACGCCTGCATCGCCCGTCGGCAGCCCACCAGAGTCAAAGGCGGCGCTGATCAAACGCTATGCCGCGAGTTGCGAGTTGGCCGTCCGCGAGCGCCAGTTCGACAAAGCCCTTGAGTTGTGCCGCGAGTTCACTCAATTCGAAGAATTGGCCGGCAAAGCCTATTCCAGCATGGCCGTGGCCAGCATGCTGAGCGAGAACAATGATGTGGCCGCCCTGGCCTTGAGCGCCCGCCATGCGGAGGCCGCCGCCAAGCTGAACGATGCGCTCGGCAAGATGATCTGGGCCTATCACGGCCTCAACGGTCATGGCAACGCCGCGATTGCTCCTGAGAACGCGGAGGTCTTGTTGATCGAAGCGCAAAAGGATGGTGTAGCCAAGGCCGAGGTCTTGCTCGCCAGTCTTAGGCAGAACAAGGAATGCCGTGAACATGCACAGGTGGCCTTGTTTGAATTGCCGGTGTTTTGTATGGCGCGCGGCGAACTTCGCAGCGCGCTGACGGCTTTGGGCATGCGCGAGCAAGAGCAAAGCGCTGGTGCAGAACGTGAAATCTATTCGCTCGGAAAGATGCTGCCCGGCGCAAGGCAAATGAGTCTGCAATATGGCAAGCAGGCGGGCTCGCAGCTTTTGGTTCCCGTCCATGTGAGCTACCGCTTCGGGATCCAGGAGGCTGCATTTGCAAGCCAAACCCTGCAACGCTTGCAGGACAGTTTGCGCAAAAAGTACGGCGCTCCCTTGCATGCCGAAAGCGAATCCTTTGGCCGCTGGCGCAGCAGTGATGGCGTGCTGATCGAGCTGAAGCGCGATGGCTCGGGCGACCTGCTTTTAAGTTATCGACATGAGCAACGTGCGATTACTCTGCAGGAACAATCGCTAGCGCTTGAGGCGCGACGCGCCGAGCGCCTCAGTGCGCTCACTTTGAAAGCCTTGTAGAAGGCCTAACGCTTGCCGTATGGCGGCCGATAGGCCAGTAGCAGTTTGTTGGCCGAAACGTTGACCAAGCCCTGGGAAGGGTCTTGGTCGCCATTGCCGCAAAGAGTTGACTTCGTACGAGGCCTATGCCGATACCGTCATGCCTGCGGATTAGCCCTCGACCATTTGCCTGAGGGCAGCTGGCCGGCAGCCCTTGTCTGCCGGCCAGCTGCTCAAGACTAGCCTTGTTGCGGAGAGGCTTGCCGGCTGCGTTGAGTGCGTCGCAGCAGTAAAGCAGCCAATCCCAGACCGGCCACCCATAGCGGCGAGGCTGCGCCGCCTCCGCCATCACCTGAAGGTTCGGGCGTTGGTGTGGGCGTCGGAGTTGGTGTTGGTGTTGGTGTTGGCGTTGGCGTAGGTTCAGGTGTAGGCACGGGCGGCGTGAAGGCGGTGCTGCCCTGCAGCGTGCCACAGTTCTTCAGGGCGGGGCTGCTTAAGACCAGGGCGTCACGTTTTGGTGCCGTATAGCTGCTGGGTGTGCGGGCGAATTTCAATGCTTCCTCGGCATCCAGCAAGCCCACTCCGCAGGTGTCGGCGGTACAGGTGCAGCGGCTCTTATTGGTGGCCGAGCAGTAACCCAAGGCGGGAGCCAGCACGTGAGGCCGTGCGCTCGCCTTCAATCCGGCTTCGACTTGCGCCAGCGTCAGGGTTGGATTCAGGCCCCACATCAAGGCCGCGGTGCCTGCAACTTGCGGCGCAGAAAAACTGCTACCGCTGACGGCAGCATGGTACGAGGGTGGTGTAGTTGTGAGGTCGGGCTTGTAGGTCGAAACAATCCCGCTGTCGGCTAATGAGCTGTCGCAGGTGGCGCCGCTGTCACGGTCGCCGCCCGGAGCTGCCAGCGCAATCTGTTTGCCGAAGTTGGAATAGATGGTCTTGAAGCCTTGCTTGTTGACGGCGGCGACGCCCATCACGCCGGCGCAATTGGCCGGCCGGCCGACCGCGCCGCGCAGATTGCCGGCCGCTGCGACGATCAATGCGTTCTTGGCACGCAACTCGGCAATGGTGTCGGTGTAGAGCTTGGCGGCGGCGGCCACATCCTTGTCGGCATCGTTGATGTCGCAAGAGGTCAGGCCGGCATAGCCAATCACCAGCACCTTGGCCGGATGAGGGTTGGTCGGCACGCCGATAACGGGCAAACCCACCGACCAGCGCATGCCGTCGACCATATCGGCCACGGCCGCGCCGCATTTGCCCGACACCCGCACCGGCATCACTTGGGCGTTCCAGTTGATGCCGGCCGAGCCCGCTTTGTTGTTGGTCCAGGAGCCGATCTGGCCGGCCACCAGGGTGCCGTGCCAACTGTTCTTTTCGTTCACCAGGCAGCCGTCCCAGAGCGCCTTGTTGGCGTCGAACTCGGACTGCGTCAATGCATCGCCGGGGTCGATGGTGTTGGCGCTGCGCCCGACGCCATTGTTGTTGGCGTAGTCGCGGTTACTGACGAAGTTATAGCCGGCCACCAGCTTGCCGGGAGGCAATTCGGGATGATCAACCAAGCCCGAGTCCAGCACCGCGACGACGGGCGAGCCCGCGCCGGTGCTGATGTCCCAGGCCTTGGTGAAGTTGGCCGCGGCCGGGTTGCTGCTGGCGTTGTAGTCATCCAACCACCACTGTGCGTCTTTGGCGTCGGCGGCGCGGAATAAGCTGTCATCCGGCACCATGGCGCGCTGCTCGCGCGCATTGACGGTGACGTAGGCGACGCGCTTGTCGCTGCGCAGCCGATTGGCCAGCGCCGTGGTTTGAGGGCGACTCAGCGCCTCCTGGGATTGCACCAAATGCCAGCCCGAGCCCATGCTGCGCTGGTAGTCGAGTCCGACTTTCAGATCGGCCAGCAAGGCCTTGACTTGTTCAGCCGAGCCGGCCGATGCGCTCAGCTGCAGCAGCAGCCCTGGGCCTTGCGTCTGCTTCGCTTGGGCATTGGCCAGTGCCGGCGTGGCGGGCGAGGCCGATTGGGCTGCTAAGCACAGCAGGCTTGTTGCCGCCAATGCAAGCAGTTGGAGACGGGCGCGGCCGGCGGCAGCGCGCAAGGTGGGGGGTGTTTTGGTACGCATACCGGCCAAGTTAGCGGCCTGGCGTGAAACGGCTGTGACAGATGGGCCTTTCGGCACATGGCTGAATAAATTCAAGCAAGGTGCAACAGCGCTGATCGGCTTGCCTCTGTCACGTCACCGTCATTCACGGCGCGGTCACAGCAGATGAATACAGTCGCGCCACTCATAGCTCCTTCGGCTCATGACTCCTTGCCCTTTTCAGTGTTTTGCCCGCCATGCCTCAGTTCCTCGTCAGCTATCTCGACTCCGCACGCCGCCCCGCCCAAGCGCAGGTATCGGCCGTGGATGCGCAGGCCGTGGCGGCGGCTTTGGGCATCGCCCCCGCTGCACTGATTTCGGTCAATCCCTTGGGGGGTGGCGCGAACGAGGTGAACCTGGCGCGCGCGGGGCAGAGCTTTCCTTTGCGCCAATTCGCCCAACAACTATCGGTCTTGTTGAAGGCCGGCATTCCGCTCTTGGAAGCCTTGATCACCTTGAAGCAAAAAGAAGAGCAGGGTGGCGCGGGCAGTGGTGGAAACAGTACGGCGGCCCTCGACGGCGTGATCGCCCGCATCCAGCTCGGCGAGGCCTTCTCGACCGCTTTGCGCAGCCAGCCGCAGGCCTTTGATGCGCTCTTTATTGCGGTGGTTGAATCCAGCGAGCGCAGCGGCCAAATGGCGCATGCGCTGGCCGAGCAGGCCGACTACCTGGCCTGGGCCGAACAGCTGCGCAGCAAGCTGGTGGCGGCCACCATTTACCCGGCCACGCTGATCGCGGCGGGCACGGCGGTGGTGATGTTTCTATTGGTGTTTGTGGTGCCGCGCTTCGCCGGTTTGCTCGAAGGCGTGGGTGGTGATCTGCCCTGGGCCTCGCGCATGCTGATCGCCGTTGGGCAGTTCTGCGGCGACAACCCTTGGGTGGTGCTGGGCCTGGGTTGCGCGCTGCTGGCCGGGCCGGTCTGGGCCTGGCAACGCGGCCTGCGTCAAGCGCTGCTGTCTCGTTTGTGGAAGTTGCCTTTGCTGGGGCCGAAGTTGCATTTGCTGGCCTTGGCGCAGTTCTATCGCAGCCTGGCGATGTTGTTGCTGGCCGGTGTGCCGGTGGTGCCGGCGCTGCAGACGGCGCGAGGCGTGATTGCCGGCCATTTGCAGGCTCAGTTGGACCGCTGCATCGCTTCGGTGTGCACGGGAGAGAGACTCTCCCAAACGCTGGAGCGCGAGGGCCTGAGCACGCCGGTGTCGCTGCGCATGTTGCGGGTCGGCGAGCACAGCGGCGAGATGGGCTCGATGCTGGCACAGGCGGCGGCTTTTTACGACGAGGAGTTGACACGGCTGAGCGATCTGGTCACGCGCCTGATCAACCCGGTCTTGATGCTCTTGATGGGCTTGGTGATCGGCACCGTCGTCGTGCTGATGTATTTGCCCATTTTCCAGTTGGTGGAGCAGGTCAATTGAATACGGCATTAGCTTTGAATGCCGCACTGGGGCGCCTGCCCGTTGACGAGGCGCCTTGGGGCTTCAGCTTCGAGCAATGGACGCAGGCCGAAGCGCAGCGTTGGCGGGCGGTGCTGGCGGTGTCGGCGGCGGGCCGCCTTGCGCTGCTGGCGGATCGTGAGCATGACAGCATGCTGCTGCAGCGCATCGAGGCCAGGCTGCAGCGCGCGCTGCGCTGGGTCAGCGGCACGGCCGAGGATGTGGACGCGGCGCTGGGCGCTGGCGAACAGGATTTCCGCGCGCTGCAAGACCTGGGCGAAGGCTTTGCCGGCGGGGCGGTGGGCGAACAAGCGCAGGAGCTGTCGGCGCTGAACCTGAGCGAGCAGGCCAGCCCGGTGGTGCGCCTGCTCGACGCGACGCTGTATGACGCACTGCAAGACGGCGCCAGCGACATTCATTTCGAGACGCATTTGCGTGGCCTGAAGGTGCGTTTTCGGGTCGACGGTGTGATGCTGGAGATCAAAAATCTCGATGGCACGCTGGCGGCCGAGCAACTGGTGTCGCGCCTGAAGGTGATGGCCGAGCTGGACATTGGCGAGCGACGCCTGCCGCAAGATGGCCGCTTCAAGCTGCGCATGCAGGGGCGCGAGATCGACTTTCGCCTGTCCATCATGCCCAGCGTGTTTGGCGAGGACGCTGTCGTGCGCGTGCTCGACCGGGCGCAGATCCAGGCGCAGGGCGCACTAACGCTGGATTCGCTCGGCTTCGAGCCGGAGGCGCGGCTGGCGATCCGGGCGCTGGCGCGTCAACCGCACGGCATGCTTTTGGTGACCGGGCCAACCGGCAGCGGCAAGACGACGACGCTTTATGCGGCGATCTCCGAAGTCAACACCGGCCAGGACAAGATCATCACCATCGAAGACCCGGTCGAGTACCAATTGCCAGGCGTGGTGCAGATCCCGGTCAACGAGAAAAAGGGCCTGACCTTCGCGCGCGGCCTGCGCTCGGTCTTGCGCCACGACCCCGACCGCGTGATGGTGGGCGAGATCCGTGACGCCGAAACCGCGCAGATCGCGGTACAGGCGGCGCTGACCGGTCACCTGGTGTTTTCGACCGTGCATGCCAACAATGCCTTCGATGTGGTCGGCCGTTTCATGCATATGGGGCTGGACCTCTACAACGTCGTGGCGGCCTTGAACGGGGTGCTGGCGCAGCGCCTGATGCGCATCAACTGCCTGCATTGCCGTCGGCTGGTCAGCCCCACTTTGGCCGAGCTGCAAGCGCAGGATTTGCAGCCGCTGGCGGGGGACAACTTCATGCAAGGCAGCGGCTGCCCGCATTGCCGTGGCACCGGTTACAAGGGCCGCCGCGCGGTTTCCGAACTGCTCTGTCTGGACGATGAACTGCGCGATCTGATCGCGGCCCGTGCGCCCATGAGTCGAATCAAAGAAGCCGCGCGAGAACGCGGTATGCGCACGCTGCGCGAGGCCGCTGTCGCCTTGGTGCGGCGCGGCGAATCAACCCTGGAGGAACTTGACCGTGTCACGCTTGCAGACTGATTCCGTGCTCTATTCCTTTCCTTCCCGCATTTTGCAAAAACTCAAAGCTTGGCAAGTTGCGCGCAACTTGCCGGTCGCCTCGCTGTA
This sequence comes from Roseateles oligotrophus, assembly GCF_025717515.1. Classification (GTDB taxonomy): domain Bacteria; phylum Pseudomonadota; class Gammaproteobacteria; order Burkholderiales; family Burkholderiaceae_C; genus Paucibacter_A; species Paucibacter_A oligotrophus. The sequence goes on along the minus strand of NZ_JAJIRN010000002.1, from coordinate 243,167 downwards.
CTGGGGCGAGTCGGGTTTGTGGAGCTATGAGACCCAAGGCGCCGGCCAGCGCTGGCCCGACTTCGAGCAATGGTGCGACGCGCATCCGCGCCAGCAATTGCGCATCTGGGTCGGCGGTGCCTGGGTGCACAACGTTAGCGTCCCGGCCGATATGCCCCTGGCCGACGCGCAGGCGGTGCGGACCTATGCGAGGCTGCAAATCGTTCACTACTTCGGTGCCGCTGCGCAGGCTTGGCCTTTGGCCGTCTGGTCGCAGGGCAAGCAGCGCAATGCGGTGGCACTGCAGGAGCAGTCGGGCTTGAGCCTGAACGCCTTGACCGCGGCATCCCTGACGCATGGTGTGCGTATCTTGTCGGTGCGACCCGCCTGGAGCCATGCTTTGGCCTTGGCTGCGGCCGCCGACAGCGCCTGGGCGCAGGCCGAGAGTTCGGGCCTGGGTTTACTGGAAGGGCGCATGTTGAGTTGGTTGAGCCTGGCACGCGGGCAGGTGATGGACGTGCAACAACGCTATCTGGATCAAGGCGACGGCGCCGAATTGCAGGCCTTGCTGCAGCGCTTGCAGCCGGCCACCGCTGGTTCCGGCTATAGCCATGCACCCAAGCTGATGGGCTGGGGCGGCAGCGCGGCCATTTTGTCGCAGGATTCGATCTCGGAAGGTCCGCAAAGCGCTCATTGGTTGGCGGCGGGAGCCCTGAGTTGATGCAGCGGATGGCAAGGAACGCAAGGCCTGCCTCCTCCTGGCCTCAACCCGACTTTATGCCGGCGCCTCAGCGCCCGGGCGCACTGATATGGGCCTGGTTGTTGGTCGTCATATGCGTGCTGATGGCATTGGCTTGGCGATGGCATGAGCTGCAGGACCAGCGCGCTGTGTTGTCGGAGCAGGCCGGTCTTTTGAATAAATTGGCCGACCGTGAGAGTCGGGCCACCGGAGCCGTGGCACCTGCTAACGCGGCCGACCAGCAGCGTCGAGCCTGGGGCCTGCACGCCCAGCTCAGGCCCAAACAAGGTGAGGACTGGGCGAGCCGCTGGCTGGCCGTCGAGCAGGCCTTGCCAGCGGGATTGCAAATTCAGGCGCTGGAGATGGAAGGCGCCAGCCTGCGCTTGGAGGGCTTGGCTCCGACGGCCGATCTGGTGATGCAATTGGTCGACGCCCTGGCCACGCAGGCGGCCAACCATGGGCCGGGCCCTGTCAGTGAGGTGGTACTGACGCGCTTGCAACGTCCCGAAACTCCGGCAGAAGCCGCGGCCGAGTCGAACGCTTTGCGTTTTGAGGTGGTGCGCCGGCGCGCAAATGGGCGGCCCTCATGAGCGGCGCGGCTTCCTACCTCAATGGGTTGGTGGAGTGGCTGCCCGAGCCGCTGCGAAAACTGCTGGCGCAGCTCGGCTGGCCGGGAGGCATGGCCGCCTTGTTGAGTTTGTTGGCCTTGCTGGTTGTGCTTTGGTTTTTGCCGGCGCAAGAGCGGGCACTCGAGCGGCAACGGGAGGATATGTCGGCCCAACGCCAGGGGCTCAAACAGCAGCAACAACGGCGCGAAAAACAGTCGCCGCAGCGCTTCGTGAATAGCTTTCCTCAAGACAGCGAACGTCAAGCCCGTACGGCGGCGCTGCTGGCCTTGGCCAGTGAGTTGGGTCTGCCTTGGCCGCGCAGCGAGTTCCGCTACGCGGCCGAGCCGGGTCTGGGCTTGGCCCAATATCGCATCGCAATGAATGTGAATGGCAATTATGGCCAGATCAGGCGTTATGTCGGCGAGGCTTTGCGGCTTGACCCGGCTTTGAGTTTGGAGCTGATCAAGCTGCGCCGCTTGCAGCCGAGTTCGCCCGAGTTGGCGGCCGAGCTGAGTTGGGTCTTGCATATGCAAATGCCGGTTCAAGCCCTGCCGACGGCTTCGGCCAGGGAGGGGCGCAAACCATGAGGGCGCAACTGCGTGGCCGCTTGCTGATGGCGGGCCTGGCCTTGAGCCTGGCTGCCACGGCTTGGGTGGCGAGCCGGGACGAAGAGGGGGAGGCGTTCAGCGCTGCTCCTCAAAACCCGACTCGACCGGGCGCGGTCAAACCGGCTTCGCCAACGGCTTGGCCTGAAGCGCTGCTTGCGGCTCCGAACCAGGATGGCCCGGCCTGGCCCGATCCCGCCGCGATAGCGCGCCAAAGCTGGGGCCTTGCCGCCGGCACTGCGCCGGAGGTGGCAACGGTGTCGCCGGCTGCCAAGGTCGTCGCAGCCAAGGCCGACAGCGAGGCCGAGGCCGCGCCGCCGGCGGCCCCGCCGCTTGCCTATCAGTTGGTCGGCCGCATGGACGAAGCGGGTCGGCCTCGCATCGTGCTGAGTAACGCGCAGCGCACGCTGGTGCTGGGCGTGGGCGAGTTGATCGACCAGCAATGGCGCATCGATGCCATTGGCCCTGCCGGCGCTCAGCTCACCTGGCTGGCCGGTGGACAAAAACAAAATCTGGCCTTTTCGAGCCCCCAATCATGACTTTTTCAGTCCCGTCACCTCGGCAGCTTGCCTGCCTGAGCCTCGTCTTGATGCTGGTGGCTTGCGCCGCCCCGGCGCTGCGCGAATCCGAGGCGTTGCTGCAGCGCGGCGAGCATGAGGCCGCTTGGCGCATATTGCGTGACGCCAGCGCGGCCGCGCCGCAAGAAATGTCTTTGCGCCTGGCCTACGCACGCCAGAGCGAGCGCAGTCTGTTGGCTCTGGCGACGCAGGCGGAAACGGCGCGCGCCGTCGGCCAGCTTGATCTGGCGGAGGCTTTGGTGCAGCGCATGGAGATGGTTGATCCTCAGTCGCCTCGCAGCAAAGGCTTGCGTCAGTCCGTTCAGCGCGCCCGTCTGCATGAAGCGCAGGTACGTCAGGCCAGCCAGCAGTTGAAAGCCGGGCAGCTTGACCTGGCGCGAGCCACCGTGCAGCAGGTCTTGGCCGAAGACCCCGGCCAGTCGGGCGCCCTGGCCCTGAACCAGCAGTTGCGGCAAAAGTACGCGCCGCCGCCGCTGCCCTCTGCGCTGGCGGCGGCCTTCCAAAAACCGATCAGCCTGGAGTTTCGGGATGCGCCGCTGCGTACCGTGTTCGAGGCCATGGCGCGCGGCGCGGGCGTCAACTTCGTGTTCGACAAAGATGTGCGCGGCGACGCCAAGGTAACGATTTACCTGAAAGACGTCACCTTGGACGAGGCGATGCGGGTGATCCTGTCCACCCAGCAGTTGGAGCGCAAGCTGCTCAATGACAAATCGGTGCTGATCTACCCCAATACCCAGGCCAAGCAGCGCGAGCATCAGGAGCTGGTGACACGCAGCTTCTATCTCAATAACGCCGACGTCAAGCAGGCGCAAGCCTTGGTGCGCATGATGGCCAAGACACGCGATATCTTCATCGACGAGCGGCTCAACCTGCTGGTGGCCCGCGACACCTCTGAGGTGATCGCGATGATCGAGCAACTGATTGCCGGCTTGGACCTGCCCGAACCCGAGGTGATGCTGGATGTCGAGGTACTGGAGATCGAGACCAGCCGGGACGATCAGTTTGGCCTGCAATGGCCTTCCGAAGTCAGCTACGGCTTGCCCGGCGTTGGTGGTTTGGCCAATGGCCTGGTCGAGTTAGGCCAGCGCAACGCTTTTCGCAGCATGGTCGCCAATCCGGTGCTGACGGCCAAGCTCAAGGGTGGCACGGGGGCCAGCAATGTGCTGGCCAACCCCAAGCTGCGCGCCCGCAACAGGGAAAAAGCCAAGATCCAGATTGGCGACAAGGTGCCGGTGTTCACCAGCACCTCGACCGCCAATGTCGGCGTGTCCACCTCGGTCACCTATATCGATGTGGGCCTGACGCTGGAGGTGGAGCCCAGCATCCAGCTCGACAACGAGGTCGTGATGAAGGTCAATCTGGAGGTCAGCAATCTGGGTCTGAAGGAGAGCTCGGGCGGGGCCCAGCCGACCAGCGCCTACCGCATCGGTTCGCGCAAGGCCAGCACCTCGCTGCGCCTGCGCGACGGTGAAACACAGGTGTTGGCGGGCCTGATCAGCGACGAAGATCGCAAGAGCATCAGCGGCCTGCCGTATTTGTCGGAAGCTCCGCTGCTGGGTCGGCTGTTCGGCGTACAGGGTGACAACCGCAAAAAGACCGAGATCGTTTTGCTGATCACGCCACGCGTACTGCGCAATCTGAATCTGCCGGAAGCCAGTCGCACAGTCTTGGCGTCGGGCTTCGACAGCAACCCCGGCGCCGAAGGAGCGCGGCTGCGGCCGGCGGCGGCGGTGGCGCTGCCGATGGCGGGTGGGGGCGGGGTTAGCGGGATCAATCTGGCGGCGCCGGCCGCTCCTGTCTCTGTGGCAGGTCAAAGCTACGGTATGGACGCTGTCTCTGCCCAGCCAACGCTTGAGATTCAAACCACCGGCAACACCACGGTGGGAGACACCTTGTCGGTGACGCTGCACAACAAGTCGCCGCTGAAAGTGCGCGGCGAGATGCGCTTTGATGTCAGCGCTTTTATGCTGGCCGAGGCCGGCAATGCAGGGACCAACGGGGTGATTGAGTTCGACTTGGCGGGCAACGGTGAGCGAGTGCTTGTGCTGCGCGCCCGGCCCGGTTCGGCCGGCAATCGTTCCAATATCGAGCTGAGTAATTTGATCGGTATCAATGCCCAGGGTGATGTCTTGACGGTGCAGGTGGAGGGGGATGCCGGTGTGTCGGTCACCAGCAACTAGCCGAGGCTTCACCCTGGTCGAAATGCTGGCCGTGGTGACCATCGTCGGAATCTTGGCGGCCGCCGCCCAGCCGCTCAGCGTCTGGATGAACAAGCGCCACAAGGAGGGCGAGTTGCGTCAGGGCCTGCGCACGCTGCGGCTGGCGCTGGATGCTTACAAGCAGGCGAGCCTGAGCGGCCAGGTTGCGGTGGCGGCGGATGCCAGTGGCTATCCGCCGAACCTGACAGCGCTGGTCGAAGGTGTGCCCGACGCCAAAGATCCCAAGGGCCGCAAGATCTACTTTCTGCGCCGGCTGCCGCGTGACCCGCTGGCCGACCCTTCGCTACCGGCCGCACGCTCATGGGGCTTGCGCAGTTATGAATCGCCGGCCGATGCGCCGCAGCCCGGCCGCGATGTGTTCGATGTCTACTCGCAGGCCAGCGGCATTGGCCTGGACGGCACGCGCTACCGCGATTGGTGAGCAATATGTTGGTACGCCAGATTGCCCTAGTGCGCCGAGGCTTTACGCTGATCGAGTTGATCGTCGTGATGGCCATCGTTGCCTTGCTCGCCAGCATTGCCGCGCCGCGCTACTTTGCCAGCGTCGACCGGGCGCGCGCCAATAGCTTGCGGGCGTCCTTGCAAGTGATGCGCGGCGCGATCGACCATTTCGTCGCCGACAAGGCGCGCTATCCCGAATCACTGCAAGAGCTGGTCGATGCCCGCTATTTGCGCCAGATTCCCGAAGACCCGCTGACCAGCAGCGTGTCGACCTGGCTTGCGCTGGCGCCACCGGCGGAGCTGGAGACTGCTGGCCAAGTCTTCGATGTGCGCAGCGGCAAGGCCGGCCGCGCGGCGGACGGGAGCTTGTATGCGGAATGGTAGCAAGTCTGTGAGGCCCCCCAGGCCGACGACCTGCGTCGTCCGCCCCCCGAGGGGGGCACGAAAGGTCGGGGCGGCCCTTCCCTTTCTTGCGCGCAGTCGCGGTTTTACCTATCTGTGGCTGCTCTTCGTGGTGGCGCTGGGCGGGGTCGCCTTGGCGAGCTTGGGCCAGCGTCAGCAAACCTTGCAGCAGCGCGAGCGCGAGGCCGAATTGCGCTTTCGCGGCGAGGCCATTGCCAAGGCTATAGCCGCCTATATGGGGGCCAGCCCGGCCGGCACTAACAGCTTGCCTCAGCGGCTGGAGGACTTGTTGGAAGACCGCCGCAGCGGCACCGTGCAGCGCCATCTGCGCCGGCTTTATGCCGACCCTTTCACGGGGCGTACGGATTGGCAGCTGATTTTGGGCCAAGCGTCGGTGAAGAAGAAACCGGATCAGGACGATGCTTCGAGCGAGGTGCATGAAAAAAAACCACCTGCCTCCGCCAGTCAATTAGGCAGCGCCGCAGCCAGCGAGGAGCAGGGCACGCCCATGGTCAGCGGCATCGTCGGTGTCAGCAGCCGTTCGCGAGCATTGTTGTTGGCAAGCAGCACTTTGGGCAGCGCTGCTGAGGCAGCCAGTGCGCCAACCAAAACCCGTAAGCCAAGGGTGTCTGAGCTGCATTTCATGGCCCCGACCGAAAGTCTTGCGCCCGAATGAGCCGAACGGCTCATGCGCATAAGGATTTTTAAACACCCGGTCATCTGGCCTCACTACAGTCCACGCGCCAAGCCACTCAGGCCGTGTTCTTCCACTCTTTGTCGCGCCCATGCAAACCATGCACAACCCTGAACTGAATGACGCTGTGCTATTGAGCAATAGCCATATCGAAGCCATCGTGCGGGCGGCCGAGCAGTCTTTGGACGTGCGGCGCCGTTACCAGTTCTTCGTCTGGACGCAGAGCAATCTGCAGCTGCTGATTCCGCACCAGGTCGCCATCTGCGGCGCCTATCAGCGTGCGCAAAGAGAGTTGGTCTTCGACGCTTTCAACAACGTCACCATCGCCGATGAGGTGCTGCTCAGCCTGACCGCACCGCGCTGCGTGCTGATGCAGCAGTTGCAAGGCTTGTGGCTGGAGGCGCGTTGCAAGCCGGTGCGTGTGACGGTTGAACAGTTGGAGGGTCAGGCCTTGCAGCCGCAGCTGGCCGGCCTGCGCGCGGCCGGAATTTTGGAATTGCTGGTGCACGGCGTGTCGCGCCCGCAGCGGCCCAGCGAGATCGAGAGCTTCTTTGTCTTCGCTTTGCAAAACGCCAAGCTAACGCCTCAGCACAGCAGCTATCTGGAGCTGATGATGCCGCATATCCACGCCACCTGGCAGCGCGTGCAAGTGGTCGAGCGCGAGGTCAATGCCTCGCCGCAACCGGTGCCGGTCAACGGTGCACGCCAGACCGGCATCACCGAGCGCGAGCGGCAAATTCTGTCCTGGCTGCGCGAGGGCATGAGCAACCAGCAGGTCGGTGAGGTTTTGGGCATCAGCGCGCTGACGGTCAAAAACCATGTGCAAAAAATCCTGCGCAAGCTCAATGCTGCCAACCGAGCTCAGGCGGTGGCGCGGGCGATGTCGATGAATTTGCTGGACCGCGCGCCGATTGAGTTGGTCAAAGCGCCCGCCTAAGCCCCCATATTTTTGGAGAAAGAAGTTCAACCCGGACTTCCCCCTAGTCCGTTTGGACTGTGAATTAGTACCAAGGCCCCGAAACGGTGTCACGGGAGTCGGTCAAAGTTCGACTTGTTCCTGAGAGTCTTGTTTTTGGCATGTGCTCTCAACTTGTTCTTTGTTTGAGGGTCACCCGACCCAGGCGCCCAAAGTCACCGCCAATCGCAGCGATCTTCCTGCATAGAGGAAGCTTGGCAAAAAGCGATTCAGGGGAGGCGGCACAGGCGTAACGGGCAGGCGCGGGATGGTCCCGTTGCGCTGCCAGTCTTTTTTTAGAAGTTCATTTATTTCCTAACGGAGAAAATTATGCAAATCAAGAAAATCGCCCTGGCCGCTTTGGCCGTTGCCTCGTTCACTCCTGCTTTCGCTGAAATCATCGGTGCCGGTGTTGCCATGGGCCAAGCCGAGCTGGTGTTCGTTGCTTACAACGACAAGGCTTCCTTCGTCAAGGATCTGGGCATCACGACCGACGCCTTCCTGGCTCAAATGAACGCCACTGGCACCTTCAGCACCTCGGTGTTGGGCAGCGAGTACAGCCGTTTCTTGGGTCAAAACGGCAGTTCCACCGAGTGGGCAATCATTGCAGCTAACCCGATCGAGTTTGGCTTCAACCCAGGTGAGATCAACTACTACGGCACCAAGAACGTCGCCCAAGCCACTTTTGGCGTGAACAACCAGTTGTTCAACGATGGCGTGCAGAACTTGGCTCAGTTCTTCAGCAACACCGATGACTTCGCCGAAAACGCAGGCATTGGCGCTAGCGCAGGTATCAATAACATCGAGTACACCGGTCTGGCCGGCACCATCGAACACGCTGTGGGTTACTCGAACCTGGGTAATGCATACAACAACGGCAATGCCGTTGGTGTGGCTTCCGAAATGGTCTATCTGACTTCCAGCAGTGCCAATGGTTCGCACTTGGTGGTTGGCGGTGCTATGGGCAACCAAACTCTGCGCGCCAACTTTGACGGCGTCAACATCACCGCAGTTCAAGCTGTTCCAGAGCCAAGCACCTACGCCATGCTCTTGGCTGGTCTTTGCGCCGTGGGTTTCGTCGCCCGCCGCCGCCAAGCTTAATTTCACCTGCTTGATCTGATGTTTGAGGCATGGCCGTCTGGCCATGCCTTGGGCGCAGCCTTGCCCAGTTTTTCGCAATCCCCCCTATATACCGAGAACTCATCATGATGAAATTTCGCAGCTCCCTGATCGCCCTGGCCGCATTGGCCGCTATCGGTTCGGCCCATGCGCTGACTCCTACCGAAGTCGCCGCCGAGCGTGCCGCCGGTAACCTGAAAGAAATCAAGATCACCGGCGCTTCCGCCCTGCGTTTGGCTCTGGGTGGCTTCATCCAGGCTGACCTGGCTCAGCCCGGCACGCTCGACGTGTTCTTCAACGACGCCACTGGCGCCAACCACCGCGCCTACTCGTTCCGCCTGAACACTGCCATCGGAAGCTGGGCTGTTGGCACGCCCATCTTGATCACCAAGCGTGACCAAGGCGGTTCCGGCGAAGGTGTGGGTCCGCTGATCACGGCCCAAGCTACTCAGTTACACATGAAGGTTGACGGCGCTTGCTCGGTCGCCGCTGGTGGCGTGTCGCCTGCCACCGACATCCAGAAGCCTGGTTTCCTGTGCTCGGCTACTGTCCAAGGCATGGCCGACGCTGGCTTGTCTGACGTGGAGCCAGCGCTGCTGGAAGCTGGTATCAATAATGGTGGCGCTCGTTCGACTACCAATCTGGACTCCGAAGGTTTCGTGCAAAACATCTTCGGCGTCGCCGTCAATAAGAAGCTCTACCTGGCCCTGCAAAAGGCCCAGGGCCTGGTTGACGCCAGCGCTACCGTCGTCGACGAAGATGCAGCCAAGCAGCCTAGCCTGCCGGTTCCTTTCGTTCGTGGCGCCTTGACAGGTCAGCTCTTGGGTAACGACCCATTGACCAAGAAGGGTTGGAACTTAGTCGTTCCCGGCGCTTTTGACAAGAAGATCAACGTTTGCCGCCGCGCTGCCGGTTCGGGCACACAAGCCGCTTCGAATGTCTACTTTGCCAACAACCCTTGCGGCGGTAACGACGTCTACATTCCGTCGGTTGCTGGTGGCACCATCGCCGCCGTTGGTTCGCTGGCCGTCAATGCCGGCTCCAGCACCGGTGCAGTTGAAACCTGCCTTGGCACGACCGCTCAGAACGCCGCTGGCGATGCTTACGCTTTGGGCGTGATCGGCCGTGAGAACAACCCACGTGCCGTCGTGAACGGCGTGCAGCAAGACAAGGGCTATCGCTTTGTCAAGCTGAACGGCGTCGCTCCTGAGCGCGCCAATGTGATCAACGGTTCGTACGAGTTCGTGGTCGAGTCGACGATGCAATGGGCCAAGACAGGCGCCAATGCACCTGCCGGCGAAAAGCTCGACCTGCTGAAGCTGCTGCGCGGCAATATGGGCAAGGCTGCCGTCTTGGCTGGTTTGGATGTTGACTTCCAAGCCGGTCTGGCCGCCAGCCCGTCGACCATCGTTGGCGCATGGGCCGACCTGCCTCCTGCAGTCCAGGCCTTCACGTCGCATTCGAGCCGCAAGGCAGCCGCTTCATGCACACCGGTGCGGATGACCAAGTAATTGCCTTGTTGGCAATGCAAGAAGTTGACTGCAGCTTCTTGCTGGCTTATTTGATATGAGCCAGGGAGGGGAGGGAGAATTTTCTCTCCCTTCCTTTTTACCTTGAGTGCAGTACTTTATTAAAAATTACTGCCAAGCTTTGCTGAAACTTTTTTGAGCATCAAACCATGAATAACCTTGCCCGACACTCACTTCTTCGCGCCAGCTTTGTTGGGCTGTCATTCTTGGCAGCTGGCAACGCCAATGCCCTAATTGCAGCAGGGGAAGTTGATAAAGGTGGTGCTACACCAGAGTTGGTGTTGGTTGTTTTTGATCCAGTCAAGCAGGTGTCCTTCACCAAGGATTTGGGTATCTATGCCGCTCCGTTTGATCCGGTCAATGACAATAGCAAAAATTTCTTTGTGCAAGCGCAGCAAGATGCCGGCTACCAGAAGTTTTTTGATCCCTTGAATAGCGATGCCAATTTCAAGGAATTTCTCAAAGCTTCGACGAACGCGGCCGATCAGGTTTGGGCTGTTTACGCAGCAGGAGCGCCAGATTTCTTCGGGCCGGGCTCGAAAAACCTATTTACGACTTTGACCAATGGTGCCGGAGGTGGAGTCATAAATCCAAACTACACAAGTTTGATTGGTATTCAAAATACAGTTTTTGCAGATATGACTGCGGGTGCATTTGCGGGAATATTTTTTGGAAATCTTAATAGAGGTCAGAATTCAAATGGCGAGGCAGGAAATTCATTTAATAGTCATTATCTAGAAGGTGAAGTTTCCGATCCTGGCGAATATTTGCTACTTAATGGCTCAAGTTTTGATGTGAAAGGTGAACAGGCGCCGTATTTTGGCGCCTTGGCGGGAGCGACCGGCTATGGGTCGATAATAGGCGTGCTGCCTTCCAGTGTAAATCCGGTGGGAAGTTCTTCATGGTTCTACTACTTGACGCCATCGGATAACAACAGCACAAATAAAGTCTTAGTCGACGAGTTTGATAATCTCGGCCACGACGGCTACTGGGGTTTGGCCGTTGACAGCAAAGGTGATTACATCCTCAGCTTCACGATGGAGGCGCATTTGACCTCTGCCACCACGGCCCAAGGCCTCGCCCGCCGCAATCGCACCGACTTCTCGGCCCTCTACGGCGGCGTACGCAGTTTGACCGCGCCCAGCGATGAATTCATCGGCTGGCAGCCTAATGGCAGCTTTGGTGCGGTGACTGCCGTGCCGGAGCCATCGACTTATGGCCTGTTCGCAATGGGTTTGCTGGCGCTGGGACTGCGCGCAAGGCGCCAAGCTAAGGCCTGACAGCCGTCGGCGCCCGAACAAGGGGCCGACACATCGGTCGGCATGGATCGGCATGAGCCGAACGGCTCATGCCTTTCACAACGGATTCACCGGCCCTGGTGACACTGCGTTTATGGAACTTTTTCACAAGATCCGCGCCCCCTTTCGGGCGCGGCTTTATTTTCGGGCGGGCGTTTTGTCTTGTTCCTTGCTGCCTCTGGCTGGCCTGGGGTTGCTCGCGCCGGTTCAAGCTCAGCAAGCCACGGAAGGCGCGAGCGCAGCCATTGCCGTGCCCAAGTTCGACATTCTTGAATTCGAGATCGACGGCAACACCCGTCTCAGCGATCTGCAGATCGAAGCGGCCGTATTGCCCTTCCTGGGTCCGCAGCTGGGCATGACCGAGGTCGAAGCGGCCCGCGCCGCGTTGGAAAAGGCCTATCAAAGCGCCGGCTACCTGACCGTCTTTGTCGATGTGCCCGAGCAGCGCGTCGACGGCGGCGTGATCCGCCTCACTGTCTTGGAAGGCCGCGTCGGCGCTTTGTACGTGACCGGTTCGCAGTATTACGCGCAGGGCCGCATCCGCTCGGCGGTGACCGAGCTGGCCCCCGGTCAGGTGCCTAACTTCAATACCGTGCAGCAGCAAATCGCCTCGGTCAGCCGGGGTGATGAGCGGCGCGTGCAGCCGGTGCTTAAGCCCGGCCGCGCGCCCGGCACGGTTGAGGCGGAGCTGAAAGTCGAGGACAAATTGCCGCTGGGCGGCAGCATCGATTTCAGCAATGCGGCGGCACTCGGCACCGACCCTTTCCGCATGGCCGCCAATCTGCACTACGACAACTTCCTGCAGCGCGATCATGTAATTTCGCTCAGTCTGATGGGCGCGCCGGCGAGCCCCAAGGAGTCACGCGTGGTGGTGTTCAACTACACCGCGCCGCTGGCCGATGGCGACACGCTGAATTTCACCGCGATCGATTCCAGCAGCGATCTGGAATCGCTGGGCGGCACCCGCGTGCTCGGTCGAGGCACCACCTTGGGCTTTCGTTATGGCATGAGTAAGCCTTTGCCTGACTCGGTGCATTCCTTGAGTGTTGGTTTTGACTACAAAAATCTGACCGAGGACGTGCGGACCAGCGGCGGCGTGATCGCATCGCCGCTGCAATACATGCCTTTTCAGGCCGGCTACAACGGCGCCTGGTGGGGCGACACGCTTCAGCAGCAGCTCAGCGTGACGGCCGTGCTGGGCCTGCGCCCGCTGCTTCAGAACACGCGCGGCGACTGCCAACTGCTTGACGGCAGCTTTGGCCCGGCCGATCAATTCGCCTGCAAGCGGCGCGGCGCCGACGGTGGTTTCGCGACGCTGCGTGGTGATTGGCGCGTGACGCAGCGCTTGGGCCCGGCCGAGCTGGGCCTGCGCCTGAGCGGCCAGCTCGCCAACCAGTCGCTGACCAGCGCCGAGCAGTTCTCCGTCGGCGGCGCCGACACGGTGCGGGGTTATGACGAGGGCGCGGCGACCGGTGACCGGGGGCTCTTGGCGTCGCTGGAGCTGCGCAGCCGCAATCTGGCACCGGGTCTGTTGGCCGCCTTTGAGGGCGCCACGCTGCCGGCCTTCAGCGAGATTGTTTTTTATGGTTTTGCCGACGCGGCGCGGGTCAATCTTTACAACCCGGAGCCGGGCCAGCAAGCCCGCACACCGCTCTTGGGCACGGGCCTGGGCTTTCGCCTGGCGGTGCAGCAGGGCCTGAGTCTCGCGCTGGACTGGGGGCAGCGGCGCAAGCCGGTGCCGAGCAACCCGGCGGCGTCCTCCGAGCATGTGCATGTGAGGGCGGGGCTGCGCTTTTAATTAAGCCGGCGCCTGAGCCCAAGCCTTCCAGCACTTCTATTTGTCTCCACCGAATCGATCGCAGCAGCAGTAACAAGACCAGCGCCATGACCACCAAACTCAACAACATTACGCCGCAAACCAAGTCCAAGCTGGCTTTGCCGCGTAGTCGCGCCTGGGGCCCTTGGATGTTGAATCCGCTGGTGGCGGCGCTGTCGGCGGCGCTGCCGCTGCACACCATGGCCCAGGGCAAACCGCTGCCATCGGCGCTGCCGGTGCCGGTCAATTCGGTGGCAGGCTGGCGTATCAGCGGGCAGGGCCAAACCGGTCTGCCTACCGGCGTCAGCAACAGCCTCGGCGGCCGGGACATGCGCATCGAGCAAAGCAGCCAGCGCGCGATCTATAAGTGGCAGAGCTTCAATATCGGTGAGACCAGCTCGGTCACCTTCGATATGCAGCAGCCGGGCGCCAGTGCCTTGAACCGCGTCGGCGGCACGGCGCCGAGCCAAATTTTCGGCAAGCTCAAGGCCACCAATGGTGGCGAATTGCTGATCTACAACCCGAACGGTATTTTGTTCGGCGCCAAGTCCAGCGTGGACGTGGGCAGCTTGCTGGCGACGACGCTGAGCCCGAAGAACGCGGACTACCTGAACGGCTTTGTCGGCAATATCACCGGAGGCTCGGCGGCGTTTCGTTATGACAGCGCCGATGGTGCGCCTTATGTCGCCAGTTCCAGCTTTGTTCATGTGCAGCCCGGCGCCGAGCTGAAAACCGCCGAAGGCGGCCGCATCTTCTTGTTCGCCAAGCAGGTCATCAACGAAGGCACACTGACGGCACCGGGCGGCCAGGTGGTCATGGCCGGCGGCGCCGAGGTCTATTACAAGCAGCCCAAGGACGAGGCGATCTATGCCTCCGAGGTGAATGCCAATGTGCCGGCCTTGCGCGGCTTGCTGGTCGAGGTGGGCAAGGCCGGCATGAGCGGCGAAGTGAGTGCCGGGGCCGTGATCAACAACACCGACGGCGTGATCAACACGCCGCGCGGCAACACCACCCTGGTCGGCATGGCGGTCAACCAGTCCGGCCGCATCAGCGCCAGCACCAGCGTCAGCCAGAACGGCTCCATCATGCTGCTGGCCCAGGGCGGTGCGCTGGATGCGGTGGCCGACAACATCAGTACCGGCGACCCGCGCTACAAGCGCGCCGCGGCCAGCGGCGAACTCGTGATAGGCGCAGGCAGCCGTACCGAGATCAAGGCTGACGGCCTGGGTGCCGATGGCAAGCCGCTGCTGGCGGACGATAACGCGACCTTTGTGCGCTCGCGCTTGGATCTGGCCGGCGCCAATATCAGCATCGCGCAGGGCGCCGAGATCGTCGCGCCCGGCGCGCTCGCGCAGTTGCAGGCGCTCAAGACCCCCAACTATGTGGCCGGCCTGGTCGACAGCCAACGTCTGGATATGGCCGATCAGGGCGGACGCATCACCATCGACGCGAATGCCCGCATCGATGTCTCCGGCACCCGCGACACCGAGCTGAGCGTGGCGCGCAACTTCGTCACCACCGAGTTGCTGGGCAGCAATGATTTGAAAGACGCGCCGCTGCAAAAAGAAGGCCTGTTGTATCGCAACAAGGTGACGCTGGACATCCGCCAAAACTCAGCCATCCTGGGCGATCTGGACAGCTATCGCAAAGGTGTGCAGCGCAGCGCCAGCGAGCGCCTGGCCAGCGGCGGCAGCCTGAGGTTGCTGGCCGGCGAGGGCGTTTATAGCCATGCCACGTCGATGCTGTCGGTGGCCGGTGGCCAAGTGAGTTATGTGGCCGCCGAGGTGCGGCCGACTCAGCTGTTCGGCAGCAATGGCCAGGCCTATACGCTCAACAATGCGCCCAAAGATCTGCTTTACACGGGCATCAGCAACGCCGGCGCCAGCAAGGTCAAGTACGACCGTTGGGGCCCGGTGGTGGCTTATGGCAGCGTGTTGTCGGCCCAGCTGGAGGCCGGCTATGTGGAAGGCCGGGCTGCGGGCAGCCTGAGCATCATCGCGCCACGGGTGACGCTGGACGGCGGCCTGGCAGGCGGCACGGTGCTGGGCCGCCGCCAAGCGGCCGGCCTGGACGTGCTGGCAGCCGCCGGGCAGTTGCGCCTGGGTGCGCTCAAACATGTCAGTGATTTTGGTGATGGCAGCTACGACGGCGCGATTCTTCAGCGCTTTGTGCTGGGCGATAGCGCCGCTCGGCTGAGCGAGGCGCAATGGGCCTATTTGCGCAGCGGCGCGAAGGCGCCGCTGGCCGCGCAGTCCGGTTTGTCGGCCGCACGTCTGATGGCCTCGGGATTTGGTGATGTGGTGGTGGTGGCGCAGCAAGCCGTCAGCCTGAACGAGGATTTGACCCTGGCCAGCGGTGCCAAGCTGAGCTTGCTGTCGGAGCAGGGCTTGGTCAAGGCGGGTGCCGATGTGCGGGCGCCTTCAGCTTCGCTGACGCTGCGAAGTTTGAGCGGCGCGGTCGAGGTGGCGCCGACGGTCAAGCTCGATGTGTCGGGCCTGTGGGTCAATGCGGCGCTGGATCCATTGGCGCCGCTGCAAGGCTTGACCGGCGGCAACCTGACGCTGCAGTCCGGCGGCTCGGTCACCTTGGGCCAAGGCGCGGTATTGGATATATCCGGAGGAGCCTTGGTGACGGGGGCGCTCAAGCGGGCCGATTGCGCCGTCGACCGTATCTGCGGCGCGGCCGCCGGAGCTATTGTGCTGAGCAGCGGTGTGGCCAGCTTCACCGAGGATGCGGCGGCGCGGGTTCTGAACTTGAACAAAGCCGAGCTGCGCGGCTACTCGATGACACAAGGCGGCAGTCTGAACCTGGTGGCCGCCTCGGTGCAGTTGAGCGATGGCGTTAGCGCTAGCAGTGACAAAAGCAATAGCTCGGCCGCCAACCTGAATCTGGGCAGCGAGTTCTTCAGCCAGGGCGGGTTCCAGAACTACACCTTGGATGGCCGCAGCTTTCTGAACATTGCGGCAGGCTTCCAGCTCAAGCCAAAGCTGCAACTCTGGCAGGCATCCCCTGAGGCCCGCATGACGGGCAGCACGTCCGACAGCAACAGGCTTCAATCGCTGATGCAGGCCGGCCCGCAGAAGGCCGGTTTCGCCAAGCCTGTCAACGTCAGCCTGGCCTCCAGTGGCTTGGGTGTGGGTCGCCCGGAAGGTCAGCTGAGCATGGCCACCGGCAGCGCCATCACGCTGGACCCGACGGCCAAGCTGAACTTGGGGGCAGGCACCCGCCTGATGGTGGATGGCAGCCTGACGGCCCCTGGCGGCCAAGTCAATTTGCGTTTGGCCCGCAGCACCAACGCCGAGGACATCAACACCGCCCGTTATCTGTGGCTGGGTGCCAATAGTCGCATCAATGTGGCGGGCCTGCGGCAACTGCAGCCCAGCAGCGACGGGCTCTTGCAGGGTCGCATCCTGCCCGGCGGCAGCGTCAGTTTGGAGGCGGCGGGTAGCCAGGCCACCAGTCTGATCTGGCAGAGCGGTGGAAAGATCGATATCAGCGGTGCGGCGGGCGAGTTGGACCTCAAGCAACGCGTGGCGGGCAGCGAGCAGCTAACGCGTCAGTCCATCGCCACTGCAGCCGGCAGCCTGGCGGTGCGCGCCAATCAAGACCTATTGCTGGAGGGGGATTTGCGGGCCTTTGCCGGCGCCAAAGATCAGGCCGGGGGCAAGGTCAGCGTCAAGCTTGAGCTCGGCACGGTCAGCGGCAGCACCGATCAACTGCCGCCGCTGCGCGAGCTGCGTGTGGGTCAGCAGCAGACGCAAATTTCGACCAAGCTCAGTCCCGAGCAGCTGAAGGGTGCTGCCGATTTGACGGGCAGGGCGCTGCTGTCGGCCGCCGCCTTGCAAGCGTCCGGGGCGGACGAGTTGAGCCTGAGCGCGCGTGAACGCATTGCCGTTGATGGCGGCGTCAGCCTGAATCTGGCCCGTGCCATCAGCCTGGATGCGCCGGTGCTGGCCATGTCCGCTGATGCAAGCGGCGACAAGCGTGGCGCTTCCGCCAGCTTGTCTGCCGCCAATCTGGTCTGGGCCAACACTCAGGCGGTGGTGGAAGCCACTGCCGCCAAGCGACCGCTGCCGCAAGCCAGCGCCGGGACGTCTATGCTGACGCTGCAAGCTAGCGAGCGCCTGCTCTTGGACGGCGAGTTGGTCACGCAGGGTATGGGCAATTTGAACTTGCTCAGCGGCGGCGACCTGCTGCTGCAAAGCCATAGCTACAAGCAAGGTCTGCTGTTCGGCAGCCTGACCACGCTGGCCGACACGCGTCTGAGCGCGGCACAGATATTCCCGGCCACGGACACCCAATTTCTGCTGTCCGCCAGTGGCCATAGTTTGACTTTTGCCCAACAAGGCAATGCCACGCCTGCCGCGCCCTGGAGTGCCGGCGGCACTCTGTTGGCGCAGGCCGACACGATCGTACAAGGTGGACGCTTGCGCGTGCCGGCCGGGCGCATCGAGCTGCAGGCCGGCAAGGGCGTGAGCCTGCTCAGTGGCAGCGAAACCAGTGTCAGCGCCGCCGGCCAAGACCTGCTGTTCGGCACTTGGTCGGGCGAAAAATGGTTTGCACCGGGTGCCGAGTCGGCCGTGCTGACGGCCAGCGCCGCGCCGGCCAAGGCGGTGGTGCTGAGCTCGGCCCAAGGCAAGGTGCAGGTCGATGCCGGCGCAAAGTTAAACCTGAGCGGCGGCGGCAGCCTCCAAGCCTGGCAGTTCGTGCCCGGGCCGGGCGGCTCCAGCGATGTGTTCAGCGGCAGTGACGGCGCCTTTGCGATCGTGCCGGCCATTGCCAGTGGCGGCAGCGCCGATATCGGCTTGCTTGGCAATGCGCCAAGTTCCGGTCGTCAGATCACGATGGGCGCAGGCGGCCCGGTGCCGGCCGGCACCTACACCCTGTTGCCGGCGCGATATGCCTTGCTGGACGGTGCATTTTTGCTGCGTCCGGCCACTGCGGGAACGCCGCTGGCGATTGGCACGGCGCTGCAGCGCGACGACGGCACGGTGCTGGTGGGTGCGAAGTTAGGTACTGCTGGAACGCAAATGCTGGACGCACAGAGCAGCACCTGGCAAGTCCTGACCCCCGCGCAGGCACGCAAGGCCAGCGAGATCCGGATAGTCGAGGCCGACACGTTCTTTACCGCCTTGGCGGCCAAGCAGGACCGCGCCATGCCGGCGCTGAGCCGCGACGCCGGCAGCCTGGTGGTCGCCGCGCAGCGGGTTGACCTGCAAGGCGCGATGCGCTTCGATGCGGCCAAGAACAAGGCCGGCCTCCAGGGCAGCGGCGGCGCGGCCTTCTTTGCAGCCGATCGCATCCAGGTCGGCGGCACGCCATCGGTGCCGGTCGGTGACACGCTATGGCTGAGCCCGGCCCAGCTCTCCGGCTTGGGTGTGCAAAGCCTGGTGCTGGGCGCCGTGCCGTCCAGCCCGACTGATCCGCTCAAGCTCGATGTTCGTAGCAACACGCTGCAGGTTCTGAATGACGTCAGCCAGCCCTTGCAATCGCAGTCGCTGCTTTTGCTGGCCAAGGATAGTTTGAGCTTGGCGCAGGGCGCGACTGTCAGCGCCTTGGTCCCGGCGGGCACAACATCCACGAACGTCACTCAGGACTGGCGCGTCGCCGGCGACGGCGCGGCTCTCCTGCTGAGCGGCAATGCCGCCGACGGCCTGACACGCAGCGAGGCCAAGCGCGTGGCGGGTCGCCTGGGGGTTGCCGATGGCGTGAATTTGCAAGCTGGCAGCTTGCTGCTCGATGCTACCTTCGCCAGCAGTTTCGGCGCGAACGTGAATCTGGCTGCGTCGCATATCGGCGTCGGTGCGCCGCGCATTCAGATCGGCGGCAGCGCTGCGCTGTTCAGCGACAGCTTGCTGCTGGACAGTGCTTTGCTGTCCAAGGTCAGCCAGGCCGATCAGTTGCTGTTGCGCAGCTATTCCAGCATCGACTTGCTGGCCGGTGCCAGCCTGGGCTCAGCCGGCTTAGGGCGGCTGAGTTTGGATGCGCCGATGCTGCAGGTGCTGGGCGATGTCAGCGTGGGTGGCGCCAGCGTCGGGCCCGCACATGTGCAAGCCGCCAGCTTGGTGCTCGGTAACAGCACCGGCCTGATGGCAGCAGTGCCGGCTGCGGGTGAGCTGGCGCAAGGCCGCTTGCTGCTCGTCGCCGGCGACAACGCCGTGGCCACCAAGGAAACCGGCAGCCTGACGCTGGCCGCGGGCGAGCAGCGCTGGCATGTTGCGCAGGCCGAAGTGTCGGCCGAGCGCTCGCTGTTGCTCAGCGGCAAGAGCCGTTTGAAGGTGGACGGTGACCTGCTGGTGCGCGCGCCTGTCTTGAAAGCCAGTGCGCTCGCCGATGCCGATTGGCAAGTCAGCGGCGCGGCCAGCTTGCTCCAGCAGCCAACGCAGGCTGTCGCCACGGGCGCGGCTGCCGATGCGCTTGTGGCGAGCCGGCTTGCCATCAAGGCCGAGTCGCTGCGCCTCAACACGATGATTGACCTGCCTGCGGGGAACTTGAACTTGCAGGCGACGGGCCAAGGCGCAGATGTGGTTTTCGACAGTGTGGCGCGGGTCAATCTGGCCGGCCGCAGCGTGACGATTGGCGCGGCACCGAAGGCGCCGGTAGCGCATGTGGCGGCTGGTAGTCTGAAGGCGCGCAGCGAGCATGGCGACATCGAGATGCGTGCCGGGGCGCTGTTTGATCTGTCGGGCGCAGGTCTGGCGTTTGGGGTTGAGGGCGGCGACGCCGGCAGCCTCGATCTGAGTGCACCCGAGGGTCGCTTGCAGCTCGGTGGCGAGCTGCGTGCGGCGGCGGGTTCCGCCGAGCGCGGCGGCAACCTCAGCCTGGTCAGCGCCGAAGCACTGGACTTGTTGGCCTTGAGTCAAGGCCTGCAGCAGGCCGGCAGTTTCGCTTTTGCCGACAGCATTGCGGTACGCAACCGCGTCGGGGATCAGTTGCTGCCCGCAGCGGCCACCTTGAGCGCGCAGCGGATCACACTGATCGCTGACGGGGGCGGGTTGACTGTGGCCGGCAATCTGAGCAACGCGTCGAAGGCCGAGGCGGGCTATATCGCCCTCAATGCCCGTGATGACATCACGCTGAAGTCGGGAGCCAAACTGAACGCCAAGGGTGGCGATGGCGGCACGGTCAGCCTGAACAGCCAGCAAGGTTGGCTGCATCTGCAAACCGGCGCGAGCATTGATGTATCCAATGCGGCGGGTCAAACCGGCAGTGGTGAGCTGTTGTTGCGCGCATCACGTGACGGACAAGATGTACGGGTCGCGGCGATTCAATCAAACTTAACCGGCGTCAGTCGCGTCGACGTTGAGGCCTTCAAGGTCTATGACGGCGTCAAGCAACTGTATGACGGTGTCTTGCCGACCGTGGCGCCAACGCCTGCTCCTACTGCGGCGCCGACGCCGGCCCCGACCAAGGTGCCGACGCCGGCGCCGAGCCCAGGTCCAACCACCGAACCCACGACGCCGCCGACCACGCCCTCTGATGGCAATGGTGCGACGACAGGCAAGGAGCCGCCACCAGTACCGCCCACGCCAGCGCCGGGCGTATCCGCCCGGCCCAGTGATGGCGGTGGTGCCGCAGGTCCGAGCGATCAACCTTCGCCGGGCAATGGAGCGACGACCCCGACCAAGAAGCCGCCGTTGCCCCCGACCGGGCCGACTGTTGCGCCTACGGCTGCGCCGACCGCTTCGCCTACGGCTGCGCCGACCGCTGCGCCGACCGCTGCGCCTACGGCTGCGCCTACGGCTGCGCCGACTGCTGCGCCGACCGCTGCGCCTACGGCTGCGCCGACTGCTGCGCCGACTGCTGCGCCGACTGCTGCGCCTACGGCTGCGCCTACGGCTGCGCCTACGGCTGCGCCGACTGCTGCGCCGACTGCTGCGCCGACTGCTGCGCCTACGGCTGCGCCGACTGCTGCGCCTACGGCTGCGCCTACGGCTGCGCCGACTGCTGCGCCTACGGCTGCGCCGACTGCTGCGCCTACGGCTGCGCCTACGGCTGCGCCGACTGCTGCGCCTACGGCTGCGCCTACGGCTGCGCCGACTGCTGCGCCTACGGCTGCGCCGACTGCTGCGCCTACGGCTGCGCCGACTGCTGCGCCTACGGCTGCGCCTACGGCTGCGCCGACTGCTGCGCCTACGGCTGCGCCGACTGCTGCGCCTACGGCTGCGCCGACTGCTGCGCCGACTGCTGCGCCTACGGCTGCGCCGACTGCTGCGCCGACTGCTGCGCCTACGGCTGCGCCGACTGCTGCGCCGACTGCTGCGCCTACGGCTGCGCCGACTGCTGCGCCTACGGCTGCGCCGACTGCTGCGCCGACGGCTGCGCCTACGGCTGCGCCTACGGCTGCGCCGACTGCTGCGCCTACGGCTGCGCCGACTGCTGCGCCGACTGCTGCGCCGACTGCTGCGCCTACGGCTGCGCCGACTGCTGCGCCTACGGCTGCGCCTACGGCTGCGCCGACAAACCCCTCTGCCGGCAATGGCGGTACGACTGGTACCGTGAAGCCTCCAGCGCCGCCCTCGGGGCCAACTGTTGCACCCTCCGCAGGCCCAACCGCAGCACCAACCGCTGCACCAACAGCGAGCCCAACCGCAGCACCAACCGCTGCACCAACAGCGAGCCCAACCGCAGCACCAACTGCTATACCAACAGCGAGCCCAACAGCCTCACCAACGGTTGCTCCGACAATGGCTCCCACCGTGGCGCCAACTGTGCAACCAACGGCTGCTCCGACGCCCTCACCAACGGTCGCTCCGACGGTTTCACCCACGGTCGCACCAACGATTGCCCCGACAGTTGCACCCACGACCTCGCCCACCAACCCCTCGGCCGGCAATGGCAGTACGACGGGTACTGTCAAGCCGCCTTCACCGCCGACCGGGCCATCGACCGCACCTACAGTGGCGCCAACTAGCGCGCCGACCGATCCTTCGGCCGGCAATGGGGGCACGACCGGAACCGTCAAACCGCCGGCGCCACCCACCAAGCCAACCGTCGCGCCGACTGTGGGTCCGACCGTGGGTCCTACGGTCACACCGACAGTTGCACCGACAGTTACCCCGACCGTAGCTCCAACGGTTGCGCCAACCATTGCTCCCACGGTCGCACCGACTATCGCGCCAACTGTGGCGCCAACTGTGGCGCCGACATTGAACCCGACCGTAGCCCCGACCGTGGCGCCAACCCTGCAGCCAACGGGTGATCCGGCAGTGCTTTCACTCAGCCAAGTGGTGTCTGAGAACCAAGCCTTTATGGGCGCGGACAACGGCAGCGCCGAGCAAATTGCAGTCCGACTCAGCGCCGGCAACACCGACTTGAAACGCATCTTGCTGCTGCGCCCCGGCGTCGAAATTCGCGCGGCCGAGGACTTGAAACTGCAAAGCAATTGGGCCATGCCGGTGCTGAGCAAGGCGCAAAGACAGCAAGCACCTCATGCGGGCGAGGCGGCAATCACGCTGCGCGCGGCCGGCGATCTGCTGCTGCAGGCGAGTCTGAGCACCGGCTTGCGGCCCTCACCGATCGAGGGCCAGGACTTGATCGGGACATCGGAGCGCGCCGGCGCGATCCGCTTGGTGGCAGGCGCCGACCTGACAAGCGCGGACCCAATGGCAATCCAGGCGCTGGACCCGCAATCACAAGGCAAGGGTTCATTGCTGATTGGCCAGGACTCTGGCGCGGCGGTCAAGTTGCGCAGCACGGTCGGGCGCATTTCGCTGGCGGCAGGGCGAGATATTCAATTGCTGAACACGGCAGCTACGGTGCTGAGCCTGGGTGCGCCGGTCGGCGTTATTGAGGTGGCACTTGAACCGACCGATCCGACAAATCCCGAAGTGCCGACGCCCGAAGCAGGCGCTGAGGGCCTGGTCGCCGCCAGCGAGTTGCTGCGTGCGCAGGCTGCTGCCAATGTGCGCATTGCAGCCGAGGGCGATGCCACCGAGCCCTCGCCTGGCAATGGCAACAGCACCGGTAACGTGAAGCCGCCAGCACCGCCGACGGCACCGGGTCAAACGGCCGAGCCGACTATTACGCCCACGTTGCAGCCAACCCAGCCTCCGACCGCAGCGCCCACGACCAAGCCAACTCCGGCACCGGTTGAAATCGACCCCTTGCCGGTCACCGTCCATCAAGTCATCCTCGAAAGTTTGAGTCAGGACCTGGGCATCAGCGGCATCAGCCCCTTCACTCAGGGAGGCCGCGGCATCACGCTGCTGGCCGGCCGCGACATCAAGGGTGCTGCGCCTGTTGAAGCCCAGCGTTATGTCAGCGACTGGCTGTGGCGCGCCCGCAGCAGCGAGGTCAATCGTGCCTGGTTTGCCCGTTCCGACAAGTTTCAGCAGGGCTTTGCGACCTTGGGCGGCGGCGATATCAGGGCCGAAGCGGGCCGTGATGTCTCACAACTGCGCGTGGCGGCTGCAAGCAGCGGCTATGCCGGCTTGTCGGCCGAGGCGGCAGCGGGGGTGGGGAGTTCAGCCAACCAGCAATACGGCGGCGGCTCGGTCACCGTGTTGGCCGGGCGTGATGTGATCAGCGGGCAGTTCATGGCGGCACAGCGAGGCTTGGATGTGAAGGCCGGCGGCCAGCTGCGCAGCGACACCGCACTCAGCACCAATCTGGACCCCGGCCTGCAACTGATTTATCAGGACGGCGCGGTGCGGGCGCAGAGCGGCGGCGATGCGACCGTGGCCAGCGTGCGCAACTTTGCCTACGCCTATATCAACCCCGACAACAATCTGGGCCGCGATCTGAGCTTGCCGGCGCTTGATTTCAATGCCAGCTT
The DNA here is from genome assembly GCF_025717515.1 of Roseateles oligotrophus. Classification (GTDB taxonomy): domain Bacteria; phylum Pseudomonadota; class Gammaproteobacteria; order Burkholderiales; family Burkholderiaceae_C; genus Paucibacter_A; species Paucibacter_A oligotrophus. The sequence goes on along the minus strand of NZ_JAJIRN010000002.1, from coordinate 219,408 downwards.
GTTCTTGCAAAGCGGCGGTGGGGTGATTGACTACCTGGGTGCCGATCAGGTGCGGGCGACGGGGGTCAGAGGCAATGAGCTGTCTTATGTGTTGCCGGTTGATCTGCGTGTGCTGGCGCCGCAAGGTTCGATCAAGATGGGCACAGCGCTGCAATGGAGCGCTGCGGCCGACCCGGCCCAGGCGCGCACCTTGCTCGCGGCCGAGCAAGACTTGAGCTTGGGTCGCCTTGAGGTCTTGGCGTTGGCAGCTAAGCCGGTCAGCGCTGGCTCTGACATCCTGGGCTTGGCACTGGGTCTGCAGGAGGGCCGTACTTTCAGTCGCGCTGCCGATGGGCAGGCTATTTTGGATCAAAGCAATAGAAGCGCGGTCCAACTGGTGTCGGGTGGCGGCGATTTGCGGGTCGACAGCGTGCTGGTTTCGGCCCGCCCGCTGGAACTGAGGGCCGGCCGGGATGTGCGTTTTGCCCAGTCCGGTCAAGTGTCTGTTCAGCATCAGCCAGCGGGTGAGGCGATGGCGCAGGAGAGCTCGGTCATCAAGGCCGGCCGTGATCTGGCCTTCAGCAGCAGCAACAGCACCGCCGGCATCAACATCGCCGGCCCCGGCGAGCTCTTGGTCTTGGCCGGGCGTGATGTTGACCTTGGCGGTGGCGCCGGCATTGTCGCCAATGGCAATCTGGCCAATGGCGTGCTCTTGCCCACGCAGGGCAGCAATGTGACCGTGCTGGCGGGTCTGCGCGAGGATGGTGCCGACTACCGCGCCGCCACGCAGCAGGGCTTCCATGTGCTGGGGGCGTCGGGCTTGAGCGGCAAGCAGGGCTTTGCCTTCAAGCTGCTCGGCGGAACCGTCGCCGATTTCGATCGCCTGAGCAGCGCGGCTCAATTGGATGCCTTGCGTGGCTTGCTCGGCGAAGCCCGCATGGACGCAGCCATGGCCAGTTATGTACGCGGCTTGCCGGCGCGTGCCAATGCGGCCGAACAGCGCTTGCGCATGGCCAGCCTGCTGGGTAAGCCGGTCGGTGATGCTGCGGTGGATGCCGCCTTGAAGGATGCGAGCAGCCTGGTTGAGCCGGCTTGGGCAAACCTGAGCACAGCGCAGGCGCTCAAGTTCAGCGCGGCTATGAGTGAGGCGCAGCGCGCGCAAGCGGTGAGCCGAGTCTTGCTCGCCCAGCTCGGCGCCTTGCCAAGCTCGCAGCGGGCCGGCTTGCTGCAAACCTTGGGCGACCCGGCGCAGCTGAAGGCGCTGGCCAGCTATGTGCAGCTCAATACCGGCGAGGCTTTGGCGATCGCGCCGGAGCAAGCCTTGGCGCGCTTTGAGGCCCTATCCGTCGAGCGCCAAATGCCCTGGCTGAACCGGGTGCTGATGGGCGAGTTGCGCGCGGCCGGCCGGGCTGCCTCGCAGCTCGACGGTGACGAGCGTTGGGCGCGTTATGGCAGCGCCTATATGGCGATCGACATCTTGCTGCCGCAGGACCGACCCAAGTCGCAGATCTTGATGTCGTCCAGCCAGATCAAGACCATGCAAAAGGCCGATATCACCGTGCTCAATCCGGGCGGCGGCGCTGTCGCCGGCGACCTGGTGGCCAAGTCGGTCAAGGCGGGCGGCAAGAGTGCCACCGATCTGGGCCTGGTCACGGTCAGCGGCGGTGACATCAACACCGTCGTGGCGGACAGCTTCGAGGTCAACTCCTCCCGCGTCTTCACGCTCGGCAAAGGCAATGTCTTGATGTGGTCGTCGGCCGGCAATATCGACGCCGGTCGGGGCGCCAAGACGGTCAGCGGCGCGCCCGCGCCGGTCTTGCGCCTGGACAGCGAAGGCCGCTTGGTCTTCGACACCTCCGGCTCCTTCAGCGGCAGCGGCATCGCCGTCTTGAGCGCCGGCAGCGACCTCGATCTGTACGCACCGACCGGCGAGATCAATGCCGGCGAGGCGGGTATCCGCTCCAAGGGCAATGCCTTCCTTGGCGCCGAGCGCCTGGTCAATGCGAACGACATCAAGGTCGATGGCGCGCGCGCCGGCGCGGCGCCCGAGGTGGTGGCTGCGGCCCCGATCACGCTGCCGGCCAGCGATGCGATCACCAATGCGGCCGGCGGCCTCAATACGGCCGAGAAGGACGACGACGAGAAAAAACGTCGACGCAGCCGCCGCAATCTCTTGCTGGAGTTCCTCGGCTTCGGCAATAGCTGAGCCCGAATCGCCTTCGACCTATTCACGCAATCACTTGTATTTTTTGGATCATCAAAATGCGCAACGCAAGCTTATCTAAGGGCCTGATGGCCCTGGCCTTGATCGCCTCCACCTTGCCGGGCGTCGCCCAGGCGTGGTGGAACCCCGATTGGAGCGGCCGCACCCGCATCACCTTGAATACCTCGGCGCAAGGCACCGAGACCAAGGAGGCCGCCAGCAATGTGGCGGTGGCGGTGCGTCTGCATTCGGGCAATTTTGATTTCACGGCCGCCAAGGAAGATGGCTCCGACCTGCGCGTGATCGCGGCGGACGACAAGACGCCGCTGAAGTTCAGCGTCGAGCGCTTTGACGGTATCAATGAGTTGGCGGTGTTGTGGGTGCAAGTGCCCAGCGTGCTGCCGGGCAGCGACAAGAATCAGTTTTATGTTTATGCGGGCAACGCCAAGGCTGCCGCCGAGCCGGGTGACTCGGTCGCGGCGGCCGGTTTTGACGCCGCCACCGTGGCGGCCTTCCACTTCAGCGACAAGGTCTCCGCAGGTGCCGACCATCAGGGCGCGGTCAAGCCGGAATCTGCCGTAACGCTCGAAGCCAACGGCTTGCTGGCGGGCAGCGTCAAGCTCAGCGGCGCGGCCATCGTCTATCCCTTGAGCGACAAGACGATTGTCGACGGCGGTAATCAGCTGACCGTCAGCCTGTGGGTCAAGCTCGATGATGTGGCGCGCGCGGGCGTGTTGAACTGGGGCGGCCTGAGCCTGAGCGTGAAAGGCGGCAAATTGCTGGCCAATGTGGGCAAGACCGAGTTGGCGGGCGGCGAGATCGCGGCGGCCAAATGGACCCATCTGGCCCTGCGTTTGGGCCTGGGCAAGGCGACGCTGTTCGTTGGCGGCGTGCAAGTGGCGCAGGGCGATATGGTCACGCCCGTGCTGGGCAGCAGCCTCAAAGTCGGCGAGGGTGCGCTGGGCATGCTGGACGAGTTGCAGGTCTCCAATAACTTGCGTAGCGCCGAGTGGCTGGCGGTGTCGGCCGGCGCGCAAGGTGCCGAGAGCCGCTTGGTGGCCTCGCAGCGCGAGACTGCAGAGAGCGGCGACGGCGAAGAACATGCCGGCCACTTCGCCATCCTGGTCAAGAACCTGACTACCGATGCCTGGATCGTCATCATTATTTTGGGAATTATGTTTGTGGTGGCCTTCTGGGTCACGGTCAGCAAGGCGATCCTGGTCAGCCGCGCGGCCAAAGACAATCTGAGCTTTCTGAAGCGCTTTCGCGATGCCGACAAGGACTTGTTGACGCTGGGCGCAACGGCCAAACACAAGCATTCCCCGCTGTTCCGTCTTTATGAAGCCGGCATCGCGCAGCTGGACAAGCGCAAGGTCGGCCATGTGGGTGGCCCGGTCTTGAGTGGCCCGGCGATGAATGCGGTGAAGGCCTCGGTGGACGCCGACTTTGTGCGCGAGAACGCGCACCTGAACTCGAACATGGTGCTGCTGACGATCGCGATTGCCGGCGGCCCCTTCCTGGGTCTGCTGGGTACGGTGGTCGGCGTGATGATTACCTTTGCCGCGATCGCCGCCGCCGGTGACGTCAACGTCAACGCGATCGCACCGGGTATCGCCTCGGCCTTGTTGGCCACGGTGGCGGGCCTGGCGGTGGCGATTCCGGCGCTGTTTGCCTACAACTACCTGGCCGCGCAGATCAAGAACGTGTCGTCCGACATGCAGATCTTCATCGACGAGTTCATCACCCGCGTGGCCGAGCTGCACGGCGCGCCTTGAACTCAAGTCTGAACCGGAACAATAACCATGTCGGCCGACGTCAAAAGTGATAACCAACCCTATGACGACATCAACGTCACGCCGATGTTGGACCTCGCCTATGTCTTGCTGGTGGTGTTCATCATTTTGACCACCGCCTCGGTGCAGGGCGTGAAGGTGAAGTCGCCGACCACGCATGCGACCAGCAACCTGGCCAAGCCGCAAACGCGGGCGATCACCATCACCGCCGATGGCGCCGTGTATTTAGATGCCTATCCGGTCGACATGGATCAGTTGCGTGACACATTGGCGCAGTACAAAGCAGGCAATCCGGCATTGCCGGTGGTCTTGAAGGCCGACGCGACGGCGCAGTACGACAAGGTGATGCAGGTTTTGGAGGTGGCCAAGAAGCTGGACATCACCGAAATCGGCCTGGTCACCAAGCGCGCCCAAACTGAGTAAATCAAGGCCGCAGCGTTCACAGAGAAGCTCATGCAAGTACAAAACGAAGTCAAACCGATCGACACCATCAACGTCACGCCGATGTTGGATCTGGCCTATGTGCTGCTGGTGGTGTTCATCTTGATGACCACCGCCTCGGTGCAGGGCGTGAGCATCACCATGCCCAAGCCCAGCAACAAGCCCAGCACCGAAAAGCATGATTTGAAGATCGTGCAGGTGATGGAGGGCGGCGGCGTGCTGATCAACGGTGTCGGCGTCACGCTCGATGAGTTGGAGGCGCAACTGCTGCAGGCCAAGAGCCGTGATGCGCAGATGTCGGTGGCGATCAAGGGCGATGCGCGCACGCAGTACGCCAGCGTCGTCGCGGTGATCGATCTGTGCAACAAGCTGCAGGTCAATATGGGCTTGGTGACGGCCCGTATCGGCACCTAAGGATTGATGAGCATGAGCGGATTAGCAGAAGATCATTTGGATGACGCCCCCAGCCGCAAGTGGCTGATTCGTGCCGGGGTGGCCCTGGGATTTTTGGCCGTCGTGGGCGCCGGCATGTGGGCCGTCAAGGGTTTGAAAAACAATGATGCGCCGAAGCAAAAGGTCGCCAAGATCACCATCTTGCCGGACACCCCACCGCCACCTCCACCGCCCAAGCCCGAGCTGAAAAAGCCCGAGCCGCCCAAGGACGAGCCCAAGCAGGTGATGCGCGAGGACCAGATCAAGCAGGCCGAGGCGCCCAAGGCGGCGAACGAGCCGCTGAAGATGGAAGGCGCGGCCGGCGACGGGCCGAGCGCTTTCGCGGCCGGTTCGGTCGGCAAGGACTACAGCGGCGGCACGCCGGCCAGCGGCCCGGCCGGCGGCAGCGGCACGCCTGCCGACCGTGCGCAAGAACGCTTCTACGCCAACAGCGCCAAGCAACTGTTGCGCGATGAACTCGAACGTCGGCTTAAAAGCGATGCCGCGCAGCTGACCGCCACTTTTGCCATCTGGCTTGATCGTGACGGCAGTATTCAGCGTTATGAATTGACACCCAGCGGTGATAACGGTAATGACTCGGCGATGCGTCTGGCGCTGGACGAAACCAGCCGACTGTTCAAGCTGCCGCCGCCGCCGGCGCTCACTCAACCGATGCGCTTTCGACTCAGCGTGCGCCCGCAGGCTTGACGCTTGAAGACGCGCGTTCGACCGTAATTTTCTTTCCCCTATTTGTTCCCCATCATGACCAAAGCCAAGCAGAGCACGCTGTGCTCGCCAAAAATCCCCCTCGTCTGGCCGCTTTCCGCGTTGGCCCTTGCCACCGCCTTGAGCTGCGCATTGCCGGCCCAAGCGCAAGGCATCAATGCAGACGAGAAACAAGAACTCGCGGCGCTGCGCGCCACCACCCAGGCGCTGATTGAAGCATTGGTTGGCCAGGGCTTGATCACGCGCGAGCGCGCCGACGCGATCGTCAAGCAAGCACAACAGCAACAAGGGGCACCGGCCGTTGCCCAATGGGGCACCCCGTTGGCGGCCTCGGCCGGCGCTGCGGCAGGGGCGGGCGCCGCGCAAAAGGTCGTGCGCGTGCCCTATGTGCCCGAGACCGCGCGCCAGCAAATGCGCGACGAGATCAAGACCGAGGTGCTGGCGCAGGCTAAGAGCGAGCGCTGGGGTGAGCCGGGGGCCATGCCCGACTGGTTGGGCCGCATCCGCCTGGGCGGCGATATGCGCGTGCGTGCGCAGGGCGATATGTTTGACGAGGGCAATGTGCCGGCAGCCATTTACCGCGCGCAAACCAGCTCGCCCGCCTGGGCCCCCGACCTTAGCAACACGACGACCAACCGTGAGCGCATGACGCTGCGCGCGCGCCTGGATGTGGATGCGCTCTTGTCCGATCAGGTGCAAGCTGGCATGCGTGTGTCGACCGGCGGCCTGACCGGGCCGACCTCGACCAGTCAGACGCTGGGTGGCGGTGGCGGGGGTTTCAACCGTTATGCCTTGACCTTGGACCGGGCTTGGCTGCACTGGCAACCTCCCGTCGGCTTCCAGGGTTTGAGTGCCGACTTTGGCCGCATGCCCAACCCCTTCTACAGCAGCGATTTGACCTGGTCGGATGATCTGAACTTTGACGGCATTGCCGCCAATATGAAGCATTATGTTTCGCCGCAGCAAGGTTTTTTTGCCAACGCGGGTCTGTTTGCACTGGAGGAGCTGAACCTGAGCAGCCGTGACAAATGGCTGATGGGGGCACAGGTCGGCGGCGAATTCACGCTGGCCAAGGGAATGCAGCTGAAGCTGGGCCTGGCCATCTATGAGTTCAAGAGCGTTGAGGGCGTGCGCGAGACCGAGCCCTTGCCGAGCGGCCCGCGCGTCGGTACGGTCAATTACTTTGCCAGCCAATACCCGGCGGGCTGGCGCCAAAAGGGCAACACGCTGATCAATATCAATGACCCGACCAGCGTGGCCGCGCCGACCTGGGGCCTGGCTTCCAAGTTCCGCCCGGTCAACCTGACGGCGGGCCTGAGCTTGGCGGCTCTTGCGCCGGTCATGCTGAATTTCAATCTTGACTGGGTCGAGAACACCGGCTTCGATATCAAGGATGTACGTCAGCGCGCCGGCATGGCGTTGACCGATCTTGAAGCCAAGACCACCGCCGTGCAAGCGCGTGTGCAAGCGGGCAGCGCCAAGCTTGCCAAGCGCGGGGACTGGCAGAGTTTCCTCACCTATCGCTATATGGAGCGTGATGCCTGGGTCGATGCATTCACCGACACCACCTGGCACCTGGGTGGCACCAACTATAAGGGCTGGTCGATGGGCGCTAACTACGCCTTTGATCGCAATTTCTGGTTGAGCGGGCGCTGGACCAGTACTCGCAATCTGGATGACAACGTGCGTTTCTTGGCGTTGCCGGGCGACCCGACTTCAGTCAGCGGCAATCTGAGCAGCGCGCCGTTGCGCATCGACGTGATTCAGCTTGATCTGAATGCTAGGTTCTGAGGGCTCGACGATGAAGACGCTGTCATTGAGATTGAAAAGAGGGCTGTTGGTGGCCTGCTGTGTGGGCTTGGGTGCCGTCATGCCTGCGCAGGCGCAGGACGCCAAGGTGAGCAAGGAACGCGAAGCCTTGCGTCGCACGCAAACAGCGCTGAAGGCTGCGCAAGAGCAACAGTCAAGCTTGAGCGCCGAGAAGGCCAAGCTGGAGCAAGAAAAGCTGCTGGCCGAGCAAGTCGCCGGCAAGGCGCGGGCGCAAGCCTCGGGCCAAGCGGCCAAGCTCAAGGCGCTGGAGCAGCTGACGCAAAAGCTGCAAGCCGAGTTGCAAGCGGCCGAGGCCGCGAAATCAGCCTTGGAAGCAGCGGCCGGGACGCGTGAAAAAGAACTGCAGCAGCAATTGTTGGCGGCCCGCCGCGAAAGCGCCGAGCGTCAGCAAGCGGTGCAAGTCACGGCGCGCCTGTTGGAGCGCAGCACGCTGGCCTTGCAAGACGCCGAGGCCAAGAACCGCAAGTTGCATTCGGTGGGCGAAGAAGCGATCAAGCGTTATCTGAGCCGCACCCCCTCGGAGATCACCGGCGTCAATGATCCGCTGTTCGGTTTCAACGACATCCGGCTGGAGAACGTGGCCGAGGAGCTGCGTGGGCGGATGGACGCGCAGCGGGTCAGGTAGCTTGGTAGGAACTTGAAGTGCTGTCTATGGATTTGAAGTCGGTGGTGCAGGAGGCTCGAGACCGCTTGTTGGGCATTGACGTGGTTGAAGACAACCCGTACGCGCCGCAGCCCTATGTCTTCTCTGAGTTGGCGGCCTGTCTTTGCGCCTCGATTCGCCAACTTGGCTTTGCCGACTGCAAGCATGTCGTCAACCAGGTGGATCAAGACCGTTTAGCCTTGGTGTTCATGCCGAATCCAGGCTGGGAGAGCTTGGTGTCGCGACTGAATCCGCGCCTGACCGTGCTGATCAACCTAGAACAACTAGGCAGTGAATCGGCCTTGATCAGCAACGGCTATATTGACGAGCTGGCTCGCTGGCCGGTGCTCGACTACAGCAGCGCTAACATCGAATTTTTACGGCAACGGCATGGCGCCAAGCAGTTGGCTTTTGAGCTGCCATTTGTGCCTGGACCGGCGGCGATATTCCGGCCCGCGTTGGCGGTGGAGAAGTCGGTCGATGTCTTGTTCTTTGGCACCCTCAGCGACCGGCGCAGCCTGATCATCGAGCAACTGAGGGCCGCTGGCTTGTCTGTGGAGGTCGTGGCGGGGGCCTATGCTTGGGAGCTCAGCCCGGCAGTGATGCGGGCGCGCATGGTGTTGCATATTCACTATTACGCTACCAAGCTGTTTCCGATCTCGCGCATGCTTCAGCCGGTCGCCAACGGCGTACCGGTGGTGTGTGAAACGTCGGTGCACGCCGCCCTGTCGGATTGGTCGAGCTCAGGCATGGTGTTTGCTGACTACGAGGAGCTGGTTGCGACTTGTCAGGCGCTGCTGCATTCACCGCACCGGCAATTGGATGCTGTCCAGCGGACGCTGCGATTCGCCCGACATTTGGACTTTGAGACGCCATTCATGGCCTTGCTGCAGGGCTTGTCGCAGCGCGATGCGCAGACACCGGCCAAGGTTTGCGCGGCCGCCGCGGGGGGGGGCTTGTCCCATGAGGAAATTGACACCATCTTGCGCCTGGAGGCCACCCAACTGCCGCCGCCTGCCGACACCCGACCTGCGCCTATCGCGCTGGCTCAGCGGCGCCCCAATGACGGCCGGTTTGGCCGCATCGGCATGCTGATCTATCTGGCGTTTGTGTTGTTCTCGCTCTGGCAGACACTTAAGTAGGCCGGATCTGAGTCATTGATGAGCCACCAAGACTCTCCTTGATCAAACCGTGACTCCCAGGGGTCAGCGTCGATCTCGATCACTTCTCCATGACCGACCCACCAGAATGTCGGCACCAGCGCTCAGAGTGGCTTTATGTCGCGTCGGCAAGCGTCGGGCCGAAACCGTCGGTGCGCCCGATTTGACGCACCAGGTCAATGCGAGCCGGATGAACGTCGTCAAGCACCAGCCGTTCGCAGCCGTCGGTGTTGACGCAGAAGTCCCTGGCCGGCTACATGGCCTCCAGCACCCTCCCCACATCGACATAAGCGCACTTGGGGCTCTTTACCTACACCCGGTCGCCTGAAGCTAGCTGCTACAGCGTCGTGCTGTACCAGGCCCCGCCGCCCGCGCTGATGAAGCAGTAGCGCCGGGCGTACTCCCCGCTGCGGCCGTGGCTGCCAGGGTGCGCGCCGCATGCATTCAACGCAAGGAATCGCCGGCTGTCACGACGTTGGTTTGCGCTAGCCGCGGGCTTGTCAGGTAATCGGCGCCGGGTTGAACAGCACCAGCGCGTTGTGCAACTGCCATTGCTCGGCCCAGGTCTTTTTGCGCCCACTGGCCACGTCCAGCAATAGCCTGAACATCTCCCAGCCGATGTCCTCGATGCTGGCTTCGCCGCTGGCGATGCGCCCGGCGTTGATGTCCATCAGGTCATGCCAGCGCCGTGCCAGATCATTGCGGGTGGCGACCTTGAGCACCGGGCAAGCCGCCAGACCGTAAGGAGTGCCGCGGCCGGTGGTGAAGATATGCAGATTCATGCCGGCCGCTAATTGCAGCGTGCCGCAGATGAAATCGCTGGCCGGGGTGGCGGCAAAGATCAAGCCACGCAAGCCCTTCGTCTGCGCGCGCTCGCCCGGCGACAAGACGCCGCTGATGGGCGCCGTGCCGCTCTTGATGATGGAACCCATGGCCTTCTCGACGATATTGGACAGGCCACCGGCCTTGTTGCCCGGCGTGGTGTTGGCGCTGCGGTCGGCGCTGCCGCGCTGCAGATAGGCGTCGTACCAGGCCATCTCTCGCTTGATTGCCTCGGCGACCTCGGCGGTCGCGGCGCGCCCGGTCAGCTGATCCACGGCGTCACGCACCTCGGTCACTTCCGAGAACATCACGGTAGCCCCAGCGCGCACCAGCAAATCGGTGCAAAAACCAACGGCCGGGTTGGCGGTGAGGCCGGAGAACGCGTCGCTGCCCCCGCATTGCACGCCGACTACCAGCTCGGACGCCGGCACGGTCTCGCGCCGGCGCTGGTTGAGTCGCTGCAAATGACGCTCGGCGCTGCGCATGATTGAATCCAGCATCGATTGAAAGCCGATATGCGCGTCATCCTGCAGGCGCACCACGTCCAGTTCCTCCTCTCGTTGATCGGCGATCGCAATGCTGCCCGGCGGCAGCAAGCGTTCCGGCTGCAGCTTTTCGCAGCCCAGGCTGACCACCATCACTTCACCGCCGAAGTTCGGATTCAGGCTGATATTGCGCAGCGTGCGGATAGGGATGATGGCGTCAGGCGCGTCGATCGCCACACCGCAGCCGTAGCCATGTTCCAAGGCCACCACATCATCCACATAGGGGAACAGCGGCAGCAACTCGGCCTTGATGCGCTCGAGCGCCAACTCCAGCACGCCGGCCACGCATTGCACGGTGGTCGTGATGGCCAGGATATTGCGCGTACCGACCGAGCCATCGGCGTTGCGGTAGCCTTCAAAGCTGTAGCCCTCCAGCGGCGCCAAGGCTGGGCTGGCCTCCGTGCAGATCGGCAACTCGTCCAAGCTGCGCGCGGTGGGCATGGCCAGCAGCTTCTCATGCACCCAGGCGCCGGCCTTGATGTCTTGGATGGCCAGGCCAATGCTGACGCCGTAGCGCAGCACCGGCGCGCCGCTCGGAATGTCAGTTAGCGCCACCTTGTGACCCTGCGGCACGCGCTCAAGCAGGGCGAGGCCGTCGGCAAATTGGCTGCCGGCATGCAGGCCGCCATCATTGACGACGATGGCGACGTTGTCGCCAATTTGCATGCGGATGTAGAGAGGCTGCTGGCTCATCTGGAATAAGTTGCTGTCTTGTCAGGGTTGCGCCCCAGTTTGACCTGGGGCGCTGGGTTCAGAACGACTTGCGCAAGCCGACTTGCATCACGCGTTCTTGCGAGATGTACTCCTGCAGATCGCCGCTGGCAAAGGAGATGCTGGAATACACAAAGGTGTTCTTCGAGAAACCATATTTGACGCCAAAGCCCAGCTTGCCCAAGGTGGCGCTCTTGCCGGTCTTGTTGGCGGCGACGCCGCTGTACTCTACGCTGGAGTAGTTGCTGCCCAATAGAAAATCGCCCAAGGGAACTTCAACGCCGAGGGTGTAGCCCTTGATGGCGTCGGCGGTAAAGACGCCGTTCGGGCCGGTCACGGTCAGGCCGATACCGGCCGCCGCGCCATTGCCGCTGGTGGTCGTCAGCTCATCGTTCTTTTGGTAGCCGCCCAGCAGCTTGAACAGGCCGAAGTTGTAGTTGGCGGCCAGCGTCAAGGACTTGTTGGTGTCGGAGCCGCTGCTGCGCGACTTGTTCCATTCATAGGACAGCGCCGAATTGAAGTTGCCCAGGGTGTAGGCGGCCTTCAACCCGTGGAAGCGGTCGGCGGTGGCTTCGCCAGGGGCAATCTGTACTGTGCCGGTAAAGCCGGCCCAGGTCGGCGTCGCGTATTGCACGACGTTGTCGGCCCGCGGTGCATTCAGCCAAAACGGCAGGCTCTTGCCCATATTCGTGACCGCGGTGCCCTGGTTCAAGGTCAGCGCGTTGACGAAGGGATTGCTCAAACCCATCACGCTGTCTTCCAAGATGTACTGGCGACCCATGCGCAGCTCGCCCAAGCTGGCCGATGTCAGCGACACAAAGACTTGCCGACCAAAGGCCCGCCCGCCCTGGGCCAGCGCGCCGGTGTCGGCCAGCAAACCGCCTTCCATGACGACGCCTGCTTTGAGATCGTTGCCGAGGTCTTCCGTGACGCGCATGCCCCAGCGCGAACCATTGAGGCCGTTGACGGTGCCGTCCTGAACCAAAGTTAGGTTGCCGGCCTTGGCCTTGGCGCCGCTGTCGTAGTTGCTGACGTTGACGTCCAGCAGACCATAGAGCACGACGTTGGAAGACTGGGCCTGAGCCGCGCCTGCACATAGCAGCATGGCCGCGTAGCCAAGAGAGTTGATTTTCATGGTGATGTCTCCGTTATAGATGTTGGAAATTCGAAACGGCCGGGCAAATCAGCACGGGTCAGCGTCGGCAGGACGAATTCCGGCATGCGTCCCGGCCATGGCCATGGTCGGGACAGCGGAGCAGACTTGGGCGCGGCATGGCGCCGAAGATCAGGTTCCCAAAAATCAGGGAAAAACGATGCCGGGCAGCCACAGCGAGAACGCCGGCACAAAGGTCACCAGCATCAGTGCGGCGATCAAGGCGCCGTAGAAGGGCCAGATGGTCTTCATCACCGTTCCGACCGACACCCCGCCGATGGCGCAACCAACCACCTGCGTGGTGCCGACCGGCGGCGTGTTCAGGCCCAAAGCGCAGTTGATCAGCATGACGATGCCGAACTGGATTTCGCCCATGCCGTATTTCATGCAGATTGGCAGGAAGATCGGTGTGCAGACCAGGATGGTGGCGGCCATGTCCAGGAAGGTGCCCAGCACGAACAGAATCAAATTGACCAGCAGGAAGATCACCCAGGGGCTGGAGCTGAAATTGGTCAGCGCGCGGCCGGTCAGGTCGGCCACTTCGTAGAGGCTGATGATGTAGCCGAAGGCCGATGAAATGCCGATCAAGAGCAGCACCACGCCGGTCGTCTTGACCGCCTTGGCCGCCGCCTTGACGAACTGCTCCAGCTTGAGCGAGCGGTAGATCACCACGCACAAGAACAAGGCATACAGCACAGCCACGGCGGCCGATTCGGTGGCCGTGAAGACGCCGGACATGATGCCGCCCAGGATCAGCACGACGACGAACAAGCCCGGCAAGGCCGCCGCAAGTGAGCGCGCGACGATGGCCCAACCGGGGAAGCTGCCGGCCGGATAGCCACGTTTGACGGCCACGCCGTAAGCGGCGACCAGATTGCAGATCGTCAACACCAGGGCCGGGATCAGACCGGCCAGAATCAGCTTGGCGATCGAGACCTTGCCGCCGGCCGCCAGCGAGTAAATGATCATGTTGTGGCTGGTCGGCATCAAGGCCCCGACCAGCGCGGCATGGGTGGTGACGTTGACGGCGTAGTCGGCGCCATAGCCTTCCTTCTTCATCATCGGAATCATCACCGCGCCCATGGCCGACACATCGGCCACCGGGCTGCCCGAGACGCCGCCGAACAAGGTGCAAGCGACCACATTGGACATGCCCAAGCCGCCGCGCACATGGCCAACCAAGGCGCGGGCGAAATCGACGATCTTGTCGGCGATGCCGCCGTAAAGCATCAACTCGCCGGCAAAGATGAAGAAGGGGATCGCCAAGAAGGAGAACACATTCATGCCCGATGTCATCTGCTGGAAGATGACGGCCATCGGCAAACCCTCATAAAGAATCGTCGCCAATGCGGATAGGCCAATCGCGAAGGCCACCGGCACGCCCAGAATGAGCAGGCCGAAGAAGGCGATACAAAGAATAGTCAGTGCCATGCGGGCTTCACCTCTTCGCCGCGCTGCAAGGCGACGATATGTTCAAAAGAAAAAAGCATGATCAGCAGCCCGGCCAGCACCATGGGCACATAGCGCAAGGACTCTGAAACGCCCAGAGTGGGAATCAGGTAGCTGCGCACGGAGAGGAACATCTCTGCGCAGTTCCAGGCCATCAGTCCGCCGAACAGCATGGTCAGCAAATGGATCAAGATCTCCAAGGGACGGCGCCAGTTGCTGGGCAGCAGGCCGTCAAGCAGTTCCATGCCGATATGCCCGGCGTCGCGCACGCCGACGGCGCAACCTAGCATCGTCACGTAGAGCACCAGCAACAAGGCCAGGCTTTCCGCCCAGGTGGGCGTGTTGTTCATCACATAACGGCCGAATACCTGGTAGCTCACGGCCAGGAGTAGCAGCAGCAAGCCGAACACGCCTAGGCGCAAGCAGGCCTTGGCGATGGCCGCACAAAATTTGGTCAACATGGTGTTTCCGGTTCGGTCGGGGCGCGGCCCGACGCACAGATGAAATCAATGCGAGCACAAGTCACCCGCTCGGCCTCTTGATGGAAGGCCGGGCGGGTAGCGGTCCTTGGCTACTTAGTTTCTTGAATCCGTTTGACCAGATCCTTCAGCTTGGCATCGGTGATGAATTTGTCGTAGACGGGTTTCATCACGGCCTGGAAGCTGGCCTTGTCGACCTCGATGATCTGGGCTCCACCGGCCTTGACCGTGGCGAGGGACTTCTCTTCGCGCTCATCCCAGAGCTTGCGCATAAAGGGCACCGAGTTCTTGGCGGCTTGACGCAGCGCTTTTTGGTCCTCGGCGCTCAAGCCGTCCCAGATCTTTTTGGAGAACAGCAGCATTTCCGGCGCCATCGAATGCTCGGTCTTCGAGTAGTACTTGGCGACTTCGAAGTGGCGCGAGCTTTCATACGAGGGGTAGTTGTTCTCCGCCGCATCGACCAAGCCGGTTTTCAAGGCCGTGTAGACCTCTCCGAAAGGCATCGGTGTGGCGTTGGCACCCATGGCCTCCAGCAGCGAAACCCAGAGGTCGGATTGCTGCACGCGCACCTTCAAGCCCTTGGCGTCGGCCAGGCTCTTGATGGGCTTCTTGACGGTGTAGATCGAGCGGGCGCCGCTGTCGTAAAAGGCCAGGCCGATGAAGCCCTGCGCTTCGCAGCTCTTCAAAATCTCTTCACCAATCGGGCCGTCCAGCACTGCGCGCATATGTTCCTTGGAGCGGAACAAGAACGGCATGGTCGGCACCACGGTGGGCGCGCAGATATTGTTCATCGGCGCGATGTTCACGCGTGTCATCGCGATCGCGCCGATCTTGGCCTGCTCGATGGTGTCCTTCTCGGCGCCCAGGGCGCTGTTGTTGAAAACCTTGATGCTGTGGCGGCCGTTGCTGAGCTTGCTCAGTTCCTGGCCCATGAACTTGACGGCGTCGACGGTGGGGTAGCCGTCAGGATGGATATCGGTGGAGCGGAAGTCGGTCGCTTGGGCGCTCAGGCTGGCGCCAAGTATCAGTCCGGGCAGCAATTTCGTGAACAATTTGGCATTGGGTTTCATTGGGTCTCCGTTTGATTTTGTGGGTGTTTCTTTGGAGTTTCGCCATCAATCCGCGTAGGGCGTTTCGGGCAATCCTGTCACTCCGGGCCGCAGCGCAAACAAAGCGCCTGCCAGAGTTGCTTGAACGCCGGCGCCGGCAGGGCGCATCGACGTGATCAGAAGGGTGGCCATGTCGGCGCCGCCAAAGGCGCACATGGTGGGTTTGGCGACGGGCAGCTCAATCCGGCGGTCGAGCTGCCCGGCGGGTGTGTAGCGCAGCACGGCGGCGCCGTCATTGGCGCAGATCCAGTAGCAGCCCTCGACGTCGACGGCTGCACCGTCTGGGCGGCCGGTTATGAGGCGATCGATGAAGACGCGCGGCTCGCCGGCTTGGCCGCTGGCCAGGTCGTAATCACAGACCCAAACCTTCGCAACGGCCGGAGCCGAGTCGCTGAAATAGAGCTTGTCGCCGCTGGGGCTGAAGGCTAGGCCGTTGGGCACCAGCATCGCCTCCCGCAAGGCAGGCGCCCATCTGCCTGTGCTTTCTGAAGGAGTAGCCAGCCGGGCCAAGCGGCCGAGTGGCAGTCGCTCAGGTGCAGCCGGGTCCTCATGCATGCTGCCGACCCAGAAGCGCCCCTGACGGTCGCAGCGGCCATCGTTGAAGCGCAAGCCTTTGCCATGCAAAGCGGCTGCCAGCAGCGTCATTTGGGGCTGTGCCGCTGCACCGAGTTCGAGGGCGTAAACGCCGTCTTGCAATGCCGCCACCAAGCCGCCGCCAGCCCGCAAGGCGATGCAGCCGACCGCTTGATCCAGCTGCCAACTTTGGGCCGGCCGGGTCGAGCCATCGTGACGCCAGATGCGCTGGCCGGTGATGTCGACCCAATAGAAACAGGCCTGCTCTGCGCACCAAAGCGGGCTCTCGGCCAAGGCCGCGCCGCCATCCCACCACAGCTCGGCCTGGCTCATGGCTGGGGCTGTGGCTGTGGCTCAAACGGCCCAAGGCCGAGGAAGCGCCCGCCCTGCAAGCGGGCCATCGGCGAGCCGGCGGCAAAGTCAATGCCTTGCACGCGCTCGCGCCAGGCCTCGGCATTGTCTTGCGGCTCGTAGCCGATCCTGTCCCAGCCTTCGGCGCTCCACCAGCGCTCGCTATTGGCCGAAACGCCGTAGACGGTCAGGCAGCCCACGTTGGGCGCGAATAGCGCCGCCCGCACCAAGCGCTCGAGATCGTCCGGGCTGATCCAGGTGGACAAGGCGCGGCGGTCTTCGGGCTCGGGCGTGGCCGTGCCTATGCGCAAAGAGACCGTCTCGATGCCGTAGCGATCCCAGTACAGCTGCGCCATGTTTTCGCCGAACAGCTTGGACACGCCGTAATAGCCATCGGGCCGCGGCTTGTCGCCGACGCTCAGGGGCTGACCCTGCTCATAGCAGCCGGTGGAGTGGTTGGAGCTGGCAAAGACGATGCGCTTGCAGCCGCTCAAGCGCGCTGCCTCATACAAGTTGAAGACGCCGTGCAGATTGCTCGCCGCCACTTGTTCGAACGGGCTCTCTACCGACACGCCGCCCAGATGAACCACGCCGTCAACGCCTTGTAGCAAGGCCAGCATGGCCGCCCGATCGGCGAGGTCGCAGATCTGTTCGGTCTCATGGACCCCGATCTCGCCGCAGCTGATGCGGTCCGACAGCAGCAGCAACTCGCAGCTGGCCTGCAGGCGTGGGCGCAGCATGCGGCCCAGCGTGCCGGCAGCGCCGGTCAGTAGCAGGCGCTGCAGTCGTTGATTGGGCATGCAGGGCGGGTTGGCAGCGGTGGTCCGGTGGTCACTCATGAATAAAGCTATGTTGGGTTTGGATTTGCCGACTGGATTTGCTAAAGTTCGACCACGGATGATCTTCGTCATCAGTTGTCGTACAACTTGAGCGATGTTCGCTGAGCCGATCAAGGGTGTCAAGAAACTTAATCACAGGGAATTCCCTTAAACATGCCGAATGCGAAGACCGCCCCGCCTGGGGCTTTGGCCAACATCGCTCCCGCCGGGGCTCTGCGTCGTCCGCGCAATCTCGCCTTGGCCTTGGTTGATGCCTTTGGTCTGCGCATCCGTGAAGGTTTGCTCAAGGTGGGTGAGCGGCTGCCGACCGAGGCGGCCATCATGGCCGAGTTCGGGGTCAGTCGCACGGTGGTGCGGGAGGCGCTGTCCAAGCTGCAGGCAGCGGGCTTGGTGGAGACGCGGCACGGCATCGGCACCTTTGTGTTGAGTGTGGGTGAGCAGGCCAACTTTCGGATCGCGCCGGAGCAGCTGGCGACGCTGCGTGAGGTGATCGCGGTGCTGGAATTGCGCATCGGCCTGGAGGCTGAGGCGGCCGGTTTGGCGGCCCAGCGGCGCAGTGACGAGAATCTCCGGGTGATGCAGGCCAGTTTGGCTGCGTTTGCAGTGGCCATAGAGGAAATGACCGATGCGGTGGCGGCCGATTTCCAGTTGCATATGGAAATCGCGCGGGCCACGCAAAATGTTCATTTCGTTGATTTGATGACTTATTTGGGGGCCATGCTGATCCCGCGCAACCGCATCAACACGGCGGGCTTTGCCGGCGAAGACAGGCGTGACTATTTGCGCCGGGTGCATGTCGAGCATGAGAGCATCGTCAATGCGATTGCCAGCAAAGATTCGGAGGCGGCAAGGGCTGCCATGCGCACCCATTTGTCGAACAGTCGTGAGCGCTTGCGGCGTGCGCAGGAGGCCGCCGCAGACTGAGCCGGGCGGCGCTCGACTATTTGGGTGGCGAATGTTCTGGTCGGCTCGGCAGGGTTGGCAACAAGCCTGCTGCCCAAGTTGGGCTTGGTTTGAGTTGTGCTGGGGTCTTGGTTGATTCTTGGGTGGAATAGGGCTCAGAGTGCTGCATTTTCTAGTTGACTGAATTGCCTTAAGTTGTATGATGACGTACAAGTAGGGCACTGATCAGTACTCGAATCAGGCGATCGTCGGCGCTGCCCGAAGTCTCCCGCCCCATCAATTTGCAGCCACAGGAGCATCCCCATTCATGTCGCCCCAAGATCTCAAGACCGTTCTTCAATCCGGCCTGCTGTCCTTCCCTTTGACCGACTTTGACAGCGCCTTGAACTTTGCGCCCAAGCCTTACGCCGAGCGTCTGGAATGGCTGCAGCCTTATGGTGCGACGGTCTTGTTCGCGGCCGGCGGCACCGGTGAGTTCTTCTCGCTGGAGCCGCAGGAATATGCGCAGGTGATCAAGGTCGCGCTGGATACCTGCCGCGGCCGCACGCCTATCGTGGCCGGCGCCGGCGGCGGCACGACGCTGGCGATCAAATATGCGCAAGAAGCCGAAGCGCTGGGCGCGCAAGGCATTTTGCTATTGCCGCATTATCTGACCGAAGGCAGTCAGGCCGGCTTGATCAATCATGTCGAGGCGGTTTGCAAGAGCGTGAAGATCGGGGTGATTGTCTATAACCGCGGCGCCTGCCGCCTGACGCCGGCCAGCTTGCTGGTGTTGGCCGAGCGCTGTCCCAATTTGGTCGGTTTCAAAGACGGCTTCGGTGATATCGAGAAGTTCGTCGCCATCCGTCAGACCCTGGGTGAGCGTTTTGCCTATCTGGGCGGTTTGCCAACGGCCGAGCTGTTCGCAGGGGCTTACAAGGCGATGGGTTGCCCGGTCTATTCATCGGCGGTGTTCAACTTCATTCCGAAAACGGCAATGGACTTCTATCGCGCTCACGCCGCCGGCGACACCGCCACATGCGATCAATTGATCCGCGACTTCTTCTTGCCCTATATCGCCTTGCGTAACCAGGGCGAGGGCTACGCGGTGTCCATCGTCAAGGCCGGCGCGACGCTGGTCGGCCATGGCGCCGGCCCGGTGCGCCCGCCTTTGTCGGACCTGCTGCCGGCCGAGGTCGAGCAGTTGCGCGGCCTGATCGCCAAGCTCGGCGCGCAGTAAGGTGCAAGCGGTTCGCCACAGAGCAAGCCCGTCGTGGCTTGCCGGAGCATTGCAATGAGTCTGTCGGCCACCCCCGTCATCATGGATCTGCGGGTGATCCCGGTCGCAGGCCACGACAGCATGCTGCTCAATTTGAGCGGTGCCCATGGCCCGTTCTTTACCCGCAATTTGTTGATCCTGACCGATAGCGCCGGGCGCACCGGCGTCGGTGAGGTGCCGGGTGGCGAGTTGATTCGCCGCACGCTGGAGGATGCGCGCGAGCTGATCGTCGGCCAGCCGCTGGGCTCACAGCAGCGCCTGATGGCGAGCGCGCAGCAGTGCTTTGCCGACCGCGACAGCGGCGGGCGCGGCCTGCAGACTTTTGATTTGCGCACCACCATCCATGCGGTCACTGCGATCGAGTCGGCTCTGCTGGATTTGCTGGGTCAGCATCTGAATGTGCCGGTGGCCGCGCTTTTAGGCGAGGGTCAGCAGCGCGACGCCGTGGAAATGCTGGGTTACCTGTTCTTCATCGGCGACCGCTCGCGCACCGATTTGCCCTACCGCAGTGAAGCCGGTGCTAGCGATAACTGGCTGCTGCTGCGGCATGAAAAGGCATTGGACGCCGAGGCCCTCGTGCGCTTGGCCGAGGCGGCGCGTGAACGTTATGGCTTCAACGACTTCAAGCTCAAGGGCGGCGTGCTGCGGGGCGAACAGGAGGTCGAGGTAGTGTGCGCGCTGCACGAGCGCTTTCCGCAGGCCCGCGTCACGCTGGACCCGAATGGAGGCTGGCTGCTCAAGGATGCGATACGCCTGATGCGCGATATGCGCGGGGTCCTTGCCTACGCGGAAGATCCTTGCGGCGCCGAAGACGGCTATTCCGGCCGCGAGGTGATGGCCGAATTCCGCCGTGCCACCGGCTTGCCCACGGCCACCAATATGGTCGCCACGGACTGGCGTCAACTCGGCCACGCGCTGGCCTTGCAGGCGGTGGATATTCCCCTGGCCGACCCGCATTTCTGGACCATGGCCGGCGCGGTCCGGGTGGCGCAAACCTGCCGCGACTGGGGCCTGACTTGGGGCTCGCATTCCAACAATCATTTCGATGTTTCGCTCGCCATGTTCACCCATGTGGCGGCGGCGGCGCCCGGTCGGGTGACCGCCATCGACACCCATTGGATCTGGCAAGACGGCCAGCGCCTGACCCAGCAGCCGCTGCAAATCGTGGGCGGGCATGTGCAAGTGCCGAAACAACCGGGTCTGGGCGTGAGCCTGGATATGGTCGAGGTCGAGAAAGCGCACCAGCTCTATCTTCAACATGGCCTCGGCGCGCGCGACGACAGCATGGCCATGCAATACCTGCTACCCGGCTGGAACTTCAATCCCAAGCGGCCCGCCCTGGACCGATAAAAAGGCAATTCCCATGTTCAAGAATTTCATTGCCGGCGAATGGCTGGACGGCGCACGCGTGTCGCGCAATATCAACCCCTCGGACACGCGTGACTTGGTGGGCGAGTATGCGCAAGCCGATGCCGCTCAGGCCAGGCTTGCCGTCGCTAGCGCCGAGGCGGCGTTCCCGGCCTGGAGCATGTCAACGCCTCAACAGCGCTTTGACATCCTCGATGCCGTGGGCAGCGAGATCCTCGCCCGGCGCACTGAGATCGGTGATTTGCTGGCGCGCGAGGAAGGCAAGACGCTGCCCGAGGCGGTGGGCGAAGTGACGCGGGCCGGCCATATCTTCAAGTTCTTTGCCGGCGAGGCCTTGCGCCCGGGCGGCGAGCTATTGCCCTCGGTGCGGCCCGGCGTTGGGGTCGAGATCACACGCGAGGCGCTCGGCGTGATCGCCATCATCACGCCCTGGAATTTCCCTATCGCCATACCGGCCTGGAAGATCGCCCCGGCCCTGGCCTATGGCAATTGCGTGGTCTTCAAGCCGGCCGATCTGGTGCCGGGTTCGGCCTGGGCCTTGGCCGAAATCCTATCGCGCAGCGGGCTGCCGCAAGGGGTGTTCAATCTCGTGATGGGGCGTGGCTCGGAAGTGGGCACTGTGCTGCTTGAAGATGCGCGTGTTTCGGCGGTTACTTTTACCGGCTCGGTCGGCACCGGGCAAAAAGTGGCAGCGGCTTGTGTGGCGCGCATGGCCAAGTTCCAGCTCGAGATGGGCGGGAAAAACCCGTTGATCGTGCTGGATGATGCCGATCTGGATGTGGCGGTCAATTGCGCGGTGCAGAGTGGCTTCTACTCAACCGGCCAGCGCTGCACGGCTTCTTCCCGCGTGATCGTCAGCGAGGGCTTGCAGCAGCGTTTCGTCGCGGCCATGGTCGAGAAGATGAAAGCGCTGAAGGTGGGCAACGCCCGCCAGATCGGCATCGACATTGGCCCGGTGGTCGATCAGACGCAACTCAATCAAGACCTCGACTATGTCCGCATTGCGCAGCAGGAAGGGGCCAGTCTGGCCTTTGGCGGCGAAGCCTTGGCCGAAAACGAGCAAGGGCAGCCCGGCTTTTACTTGCGCCCGGCCTTGATCACCGAGACCTCGCCCGAGATGCGCATCAATCGCGAGGAGGTCTTTGGCCCGGTGGTGAGTGTGCAGACCGCGCGCGACTACGAACATGCTTTGGCGCTCGCCAATGACACGCCGTTTGGCCTGGCCGCAGGCATCGTCACCCGCTCGCTCAAACATGCCACGCATTTCAAACGCCATTCACAGGCCGGCATGGTGATGGTCAATCTGCCCACGGCGGGGGTCGACTACCACGTGCCCTTTGGCGGCCGCAAGGGCAGCAGCTACGGCTCGCGGGAGCAGGGCCGCTATGCCGCCGAGTTCTACACGGTGGTGAAGACGGCCTATACGCTGCCCTGAACAAGCCTGAGCAAGCCTGCCTCGCCGTATCAGGGTGTTTGCTGTTCCAAATATTTATTTGATCGATATAAAATAAAGAAACGCTGTTTCAAAATATAAAATATCCGATGAAAACAAGTAGAACGATGCAGGTGGCCCTGGTGGGGGAATGCATGCTGGAGTTGCAAGGCCAGGCCTTTGGCGCGATGCAGCAGAGCTACGGCGGAGACACCCTCAACACGGCGGTTTACCTGGCGCGCTGCGGCGCCGCAGCCGGTGTTCGCAGCCATTACGCCACGGCTTTGGGCGACGACAGCCTGAGCAGCGGCATGCTGGAGCGCTGGGCCGCGGCCGGCATCGAGACCGATTTGGTGCGGCGCATTCACGGCCGCATGCCGGGGCTCTACATGATCGAAGTCGATGCGCAGGGCGAGCGCCGCTTCAACTATTGGCGCGACACGAGTGCCGCCAAAGCCCTGTTCGATGATGGCATCACGGCGCTGGAGCAAGGCCTGTATCGCTGGGACGCGCTCTATCTGAGCGGCATCAGCCTGGCGATATTGCCGCCCGGCGGGCGCCAACGGCTGTTGATGTTGATGCAAGCGATGCGTGAGCGCGGCGCCATGGTCGTGTTCGACAACAACTACCGGCCGCGCCTGTGGCAGGGTGTGGCCGAAGCGCAAGCCGCTTTCTTGCAGGCGTTTGAGCTGGCCAGCATCGCCTTGGTGACGGCGGACGATCATCAAACGCTGTTCGGCCTGCCCACCCTGGAGGCGGGCGTGGCCGCCGCGCAAGCGCTGGCGCCGCCCGAGCTGGTGATCAAGCGCGGCAAGGCCGCGACCTTGGTGCGTGCGCCGGACGCGATCGAGCTGGGCTGGCAGGAAGCGACCACCGAGCATGTGCCCAAGGTGGTGGACACCACGGCCGCCGGCGACTCCTTTGCGGCCGGCTATCTGAGCCGCCGCCTTGTGGGCGCTTCGGCCTTGGAGGCGGCCCGCTTCGGCAATCGCCTGGCGGCACGGGTGATACAGCACCGCGGCGCCTTGATCGCGCCCGAGTTGATGGCCGATCTGTTGGCTGAACAGCAGGCGGCTGCGCAATGAAGAACAGCACCTACCGGAATCGGCCAGCCAAAGAACACCCAATCAGCAAACTGATCAGCCTCGCCGTTGGTATTGGCCTTGGTGCCGCCGTGTTGATGACGGTTGCTTCGCCGCCATTGAGTGAGCCTGCCAGCAAGCCTGCTTCCGCAGGTCAGACCTTGGCGTTGCCCGCAGCCGATTCAGCGCAGGGAGCCTTGCGCGTCTTGGCGCAGCTCAACCCCGCCAGTTACGACATCCTCGGCTGGGCCGCAGGCACGGTGGGCGGGCAGGGCGGCCGCATCATCCGAGTGAGCAATTTGAACGAATCGGGGCCAGGCTCCTACCGGGAGGCGGTCGAGGCCGAGGGGCCGCGCATCGTTGTCTTCGAGGTTGGCGGCGTGATTGATATGGGCGGCAAGAACATCACCATTCGCCACCCCTATTTGACCGTGGCCGGCCAGACCGCGCCCAAGCCCGGCATCACCCTGATCAAGTCGGAAACCAATATAGCCACCCATCAGGTGATCATCCAGCACTTGATGTTCAGGCCGGGTGAGTTCGGCCGGCCCAAAATGGGCGGCGGCGATCAGGACGGCATCTCCACCACCGGCGCTGCCCACCACATCATCGTCGACCATTGCAGCCTGTCCTGGGCGACCGATGAGAATCTGTCGGTCGGCGGCCCGCGCTTTGACGGCGCCAACCCCGACGAATGGCGGCGCAATACCTCGCATGCGATCACCTACAGCTACAACCTGATCTATGAAGGCCTGGCCAATTCGGTCCACAACAAGGGCGAACATTCCAAGGGCAGCCTGATTCACGACAATGCCAATGGCATCCTGCTCTACGCCAATATCTACGCCTCGAATCAGGAGCGCAATGCCTTGTTCAAGGGCGGCGTGCGCGCGGCCATGGTCAACAACCTGATCTACAACCCCGGCGCCAAGGCGGTGCACTACAACCTGGTTGCGCATGAATGGGCAGGTCACGCGCCGCAAACCGGCAGGGTCACGCTGGTGGGCAATGTCTACCGCCAAGGGCCGGACAGCAAGCCCAACACGCCGTTGTTCGCGCTCGGCGGTGTTGGCGATGTGGAATTGTTTTTGCAGGACAACCTGGCGGTTGACGATGTCGGCAAGGCACTCGCGCAGACCGGCGTCTACACGGCCAGTCAGGCCCGAATCCGCCCGGCCAGCAAGCCCTATCTGCCGGACGACATCCAGGTTTACCCGGTGCAAAAACTTGAGCGCGAGCTGCCACTGGCGGCAGGCGCGCGGCCCTGGGACCGTGACCCCATCGACTTCAAGCTGCTTTCCGACGTGGCCGAGAGTCGCGGCAAGATCATCGATTCGGAAGTGGAGAATGCCAGTGGCTATCCGCGCTTCGCCCCCACCAGCAAGGCCTTCAATCCGGCCGAATGGCATCTGAAAGACATGAGTCCAAAGGCGGGCTGGGCCATGCTCTGGCCTCGCAATTTGGAGGGCGTGAAATGAAGCTTTTACGCTGGGGTCCAACCGGTCATGAGAAACCCGGAGTGTTGGGTTCGGACGGCCAACGCCGCGACCTGTCCATGCTGCTGAGCGATATCGGCCCGGCGCAGCTGAGCCCGCGAACCTTGGCCGCTTTGGCCCTGCTGGATGTGGACAAGCTGCCACTGGTGCCTTTGTCCGAACGCTACGGCACGCCTTTTGGCGGCACCGGCAAGATTGTCTGCGTTGGCCTCAACTACGCCGACCATGCGGCCGAGGCCGGGCTGGCCTTGCCGCCCGAGCCGGTCTTGTTCTTGAAGCCCAGCAGCGCGATCTGCGGGCCCTATGACGACGTGATCATTCCGCGCGGCTCGCGCAAGACCGATTGGGAGATCGAGCTGGGTGTGGTGATAGGCAGTACCGCCCGCGACGTCACCGAAAAGCAGGCGCTGGCCCATGTGGCCGGCTACACCATCGTCAACGACATTTCTGAGCGTGAATTTCAGCTCGAGCGCAGCGGCCAATGGGACAAGGGCAAGGGCTGCGATACCTTTGCGCCGATTGGCCCCTGGTTGGTGACAGCCGATGAAATCGCCGATCCGCAAGACCTGACCCTGTGGTTGGAGGTCAATGGCCAGCGGGTACAAAACAGTTCGACCCGGCAATTGGCGTTCGGCATCGCCGCCCTGGTCAGCTATATCAGTCGCTTCATGACCTTGCAGCCCGGTGATGTGATCAGCACGGGCACCCCCCCCGGGGTCGGTCTGGGCCAGAAGCCCGAGCCCTGGTACCTCAAGGTCGGCGACCGCATGAGTCTGGGCATTCAGGGCCTGGGCCTGCAGGAGCAGCGCTGCGTGGCGGCCAGCGATCCGCTGATGCCGCATGTCTGAGAGGCGGGGCCTTGATTTGTTTGTGATTGCCGGCAGGTGGCTCCGTTCGTCGCTGCTGATGCTGGTGCTGGCAACCTTGAGCCCAGTCCATGCGGACGATCTGGTGGTCAGCTATCGTTCGCCAGAGAGCGATAACGATCGACGGCTCGACTACACGACCGACTTGTTGCGCTTGGCGCTCGACAAGACGGTGGCCAGCCATGGCGGCTACCGCTTCGAACACCAGGACCGTATGAACAAGGTGCGCAATATCCGGGTCGCCAAGAGCAATGTGCACCCCAACTTCTTTGCGGTCTTGTCCTTTGATGAGGCCTTTGGTAAGGACGGCCTCGACTATGTGCGCTTCCCTTTGCATCTGGGCGTTGTCGGCTACCGCGTCTGTTTTACCGCGCCGGCCGCGCGCGCGGCAGTGGCCAAGATTGACAACGTGGTTGAGCTCAAGAAATTCAGCATCGGCCAGGGAGCGGGTTGGCAAGACGTGAATGTGCTGCGCAGCAATGGCTTCGAAGTTGCAGAGGTGCCTTCCTATGAAAGCCTGTTCGCCATGCTCAACAAAGACAGGTTCGATTTGCTGTGCCGCGGCATCAATGATGTGGCGGGAGAAATGCAAGCCCATCCCGAGCTGGTGCTGGACCACAGCTTCATGCTGAGCTATGCGATGCCACAGTTTTTCTATACCCACAAAGACAATCAGTCAGCCCGTCAGCGTGTGGAGTTAGGGCTCAAACGGGCCTATGCCGATGGTTCGCTGTTGAGCTTGTTCAAGCTGCATTTCCGCCAGAGCATTGAAGCGGCTGAGCCGCGCAAGCGCCGGGTGTTCAAACTGAGTAATTCAGCGGTGACCGGCATTGACTTTGATTTCAAGAAGTATGACCTCGATTTGAATGACGTTTCGCATTAGGCGATGCGTTGCAGTCACCCCAAAGGAAAGTGAACAGCAGTGATCGTGAAATTTCCTCCATCCCGTTTGCGCTGGGCTGCAGCGCTGTTGCTGGGCCTCGCGTCCACTGTTCAATCCGCCGTGATTGGCGTCAACGCCCCGGTCGTGCCGCTGACGCCCGAACGTCTGGGCGAGCTCGAATCGGCCGATCTGCGGCGGGCTTGGGGCCAATATCTGGAACACTCAGCCCAGCAACGCGCCGCCGACAAGGCCGCGTTGGCGGCCGAGCGTGCGGGCAAAGTAGCCTCGCCAGCCGGCCCCGATGGGGGCAATAGCGAAAAGAGCATGCCGCTGAATCAGCCGGTGGCTTGGTACGGCTCGGCCCAGGCCTTGCTCGTGGCCAACAATATCGTCAGCTTTCAAACACCCGCCGGCGGCTGGGGCAAGAACCAGCCGCGTGATCGGCCGGTACGCCTGCAGGGTCAGGACTATGTGGCCAATAGCAATTCAAAGCACCCGGCGCAGGGCGATTTTGACCAAGCGCTGGAGCCCGACTGGAGCTATGTAGGCACCATCGACAACGATGCTACGGTGACCGAAATTCGCTTTCTTGCCAAGGTCATGGCGCAATTGCCGCCGGAGCAAGCAGCAGTCTTTCGACAAAGCTTGCTCAAGGGCCTGGACTATGTGTTCAAGGCCCAGTTCCCAAACGGCGCCTGGCCACAAGTCTGGCCCTTGCAAGGGGGTTATCACGACGCCATCACTTTGAACGACAACGCCATGGTTGCGGTGGCCGAGTTGATGGGCGTGGTGGCGCGCGGCGAGCAGGGGTTTCATGGTCTGCCCAAGCGCGTGCAAGAGCAAGCTGCGCTGGCGGAGCGCCGTGCAATCGAGAGTCTGTTGGCGACGCAAGTTAGCGCGCAGGGCCGCAAGCTGCTGTGGGCGCAGCAATACGATGCCCTGAGCTTGGCGCCGGTGTCTGCTCGCAACTATGAGCCCGCTGCCTTGAGCAGCGCAGAGAGCGCACAGGTATTGATTTACTTGATGAGCTTGCCGCAACCGTCGCCGGCCGTGGTTCAGGCCGTCGAGGCCGGCGTTGCCGCCTTGCGTGCGCTGGCCATTGAGGGCATGGTGTGGGGCAAGGTTGACGAAGCGCAGGGCCGCCGCTTGCGCCCACGCGCCGGCGCCGCTCAGCTCTGGGCACGCTACTACGACATTCAGACCTTGAAGCCGGTGTTCGGTGACCGTGACAAGAGCCTGCATGACGATGTCGACGACATCAGCCTGGAGCGCCGCAATGGCTACGCCTGGTACGGCACGGGGCCGGCCAAGGCGCTGGCGGCTTATGCCGAGTGGCTGAAGTCATGCTGTGCGCCGCTGCAGTCGCAGCAGGGTCATGATATTGGTCGCAGCGATGGTCGCCTCCAGCAAGCTGCCGCCAATCGAGCCGACAATTAAGTTGTTGGCAAGCCAGAGCAGCGTGCCCACCAGCATCAGCAAACGCATCTGCATACCTTTGAGAAAAAACAGTGCTGTCGTGCCTATGCAAGATGCGGCGATCGGCAGCAGCGATTGCCATCCGGTTTGCAGCCAGGCGCCCAGACCCAGACTGAGTGCAATGAAGAACCCTGCGACCCAAGGTGAGCGGCTGCGAATCGCCGCCACCGAGCGGCTCAGCGAAACCAGGCTGCTGGCTACCGCGGTGGGCTGGCCCAGCAGGCTGAAGTGCAGGGCGTAGCTCAAGCACTCCAAGGCCATGAAGATCTTGAAACGTCTGTCGTCGGTCTGCGCAAAGCAGGCCACGCCGAGGCCGAAGGCCGCATAACCAAAAAGCTGAGCGGTCTCGAAAGGGTTGGTGATCGGGAGTTGCGGCATCGGCGGGCATTGTGCCCGAGGGTCAGCAGATCAAGTAGCAGCAAGCCGCCTCTGTTGGGCTTAGGCATCGCACAAATGCCGGCGAAACTCAGCTTGCCGGCATTCCATTGGCCGAGCGGCTAGATCCCGCTCGAGCGCGATTCCATATACAGCGGCAGATTCAGGTCAAAGCGGCATCCAAACCCTGGCTTGCTGCTGACTTCGATGCTGCCGCCCAAGGCGCTGGTGACAAGGTTGTAGACGATGTAGAGGCCCAGGCCGCTGCCGCCCTGGCCAAACCTCGTCGTGTAGAAGGGCTCGAAAAGATGTCGCAGCGCGGCTGACTCGATGCCGCATCCGTCGTCGGCATAACTGATGGAGACGGCGGAGCCCTGGGCTTGCGCTTGAATGGTGATGCGGCCCTCGGCCTGTGCTTCAAAGCCATGCTTGATCGAGTTTGTCAGCAGATGTCCGAGGATTTGTTCCAGCGGCCCGGGGAAACTATGCAGGTGAATGCCAGGGTCGATATCGACTTGAACCTGCACCTGGCCCAGCAGGTGGCTGCTGCTCAGCATCGACAAGGTGTCATTGACCAGGTCTCGCAGGGCAAATTCACGCCGGTGTGTGCTGCTTTGATCCACCGCGATTTGCTTGAAATCGGCCACCAGCTTGGCCGCGCGCTTGGCGTTGCGCTCGATCAGCAAGCTGGCATCATGCAATTGGTCCAAGCTGGCCTGAACCTCGGCGCGGCGCAGGCGGCCGCCGAGCAGTTCTTGACCAAAAGTTTTGCTGGCGTCTGCAATCGTCGTGGCGACGGTCAGCACATTGCCAAGCGGCGTATTCAGCTCATGCGCCACGCCGGCGACCAAACTGCCCAGCGCGGCCATCTTGTCGGCCTGCAGCAGTTGTTCCATGGCTAATTCAAGCTCCTGGCTGCGCGCCTCTACGCGGGCCTCCAACTGTTGATTCAGCATGAGCAGGCTTTCTTGCGTGCGTTTGAGCGCCGTCACATCGATCACGGTTTCAATAGCCCCGACCACCTGACCCTGTTCGTCACGCAAAGGCGCCGCGCAAAAGCGCAGCCAAAGCTCGGGGCGTTCGCCCAGCGCGGGAACATAGGACTCCCCTTCCATGGCCCCAAGCACTTCATCGCTGCTGCGGAGTTGGTCACCGTAGAGTTGAGTCAGGTTTTCGACGCCCAAGCCATCCACCACCGCATCAACCAGGCAAGGCCGGGCCGTGGGGTAGATGCCGCGCCAAGCTTCTTGACTGCCAATGATGTCTTTCGCCGCGACTCCGGACAAGCGCGTCATCTGCTCATTCCAGAAGGTCACTCGGTGCTGCGCGTCGATGACAAATACCGCCACCGGCAGGTTTTGAAAGATCTGCTTGACTTGGTGCTGGAAGGCCTGCGCCTGGGTTTCCAACTGTTTGCGATCGGAAATATCGCGTACCGTGGAGATAATGCGTTCGCCCTTCGGCAATTTGAACGAGGTCAGCGACACATCGGCCCAAAAATGGCTGCCATCTCTTCGGCGCGAACGCCACTCAAAAAACTGTGGTCCTTCGGTTCTGGCCTTGTTGATTCGCTCTGTAATCATCTCCCCGGTGTAGAGATTGGCCTCGTCGCTGAGCTGCGACGCGCTGAGCAAAAGGGCTTCGGCCGGGCTATAACCATAGAGGCTGCAAAAGCGCGGATTGACATCGACGATGGCCAGGCTTTTACCGTCGCGCACCAGGATGGCGTCGCTGCTGCCGTTGAACAGCGCCAGATAATTCTGCGTGCTTTGCCGCAATGCCTGCTCCGAACGGTGGCGCAGTCGAATTCCGTTGACCAAGAGCGCGATGATGACCAACAAGCTGCCAAACAGGCTCAGCAGCCAGCCCAGATAGGGCCGCAGATCGGCCCACCAATCGGCTGGGCGATGCAGCACCACGGCATTGCTGGGCAGGGCCGCAGCGTCTATACCCCAGCGACGCAATTGCTGGTGCTCGAAAGTCGGCTCGCCCAGGCCGGCCAACATGGGCAGGTCATCCGCACGCTGATCTTGCAGAACCTGTAGGGCCAGGCGGCCCAGAACCTCCCCTTGCTGGCGCCCGGTGATCAGATAGCCACCCAATACACCCGGTCGCATGCTGACGTCACGCGTGACCGCCAATGGGGCCGCCGCCGCTGCGGCCCAGAGTTCACTGGCTTCTTCATGGCTGATGACGCGGCCCTGGGCGTCGAGATTGAAGGGCAGGGCCAGCACAAGATCTGTCTCGCTCAATGCCCGCAAATGGGCCTGCACCTCCTGTACCGACATCCGCGTCAGATGTTCGACCTGAAGACGCGGATGCAAGGCCAAGGCAGGCGCGAGGCTGGCCACTTGGGCTAGGCTGGTGCGGCTTTGGT
Organism: Roseateles oligotrophus; assembly: GCF_025717515.1. Classification (GTDB taxonomy): domain Bacteria; phylum Pseudomonadota; class Gammaproteobacteria; order Burkholderiales; family Burkholderiaceae_C; genus Paucibacter_A; species Paucibacter_A oligotrophus. The sequence continues at coordinate 188,654 of NZ_JAJIRN010000002.1, read as the reverse complement.
CATGCACGATCACAACCCGTTTGGTTCTTGGCAGCAAGCGCAACATCAAGGCGAGGTTTTGGCTCTCGTCGGCGTCATCGAACACACCGCTGATATTGCCCTCAGCCTGCAGGCTCGCTCGGCGACTGCCCGAGACGCCGGAGAACAATATCGGCACAGCCGGGAAATGGCGGGACCGTAGGCGCAGCGCGAAGTCCAGCGCATCATCATCTGTGGCCAGCAGCAGGCGCGGCGGCGAGAGGCCGTACTTGGTCAGCAGCAGGTCTTCTATTTTTTCGAGATAGCCTGGCAGCGGCTGCACATTCTTGGCATCAAGAAAGTCCAGACTCAGCTTGATGGGCCGGTCATAGCGGGCCAGTTCGCTGCGCAAGCCGGCGACTTGCTCGTCGCTCCAGGCCATACCGGCGTGGTAGGACACCAGCAGCATGATTCTCGCGGCAGGCGCTGACTCGCTCGTTTGTTGGGTGGGCTGCGTGTCAGCCTTGGCCACGCCAACGAGCCAGAAAGCAAGCAACAAAACCTTCAGCATGGGCCCCAAAAAACCAGCGAACCAAGCCGCGCCAGCAAGCCTGATGGGCCGTGGTGTGCGCATGGGCAATGCTCAGCGTTTACCGCGCCTGTCCGCCAACTTGAAAAATTCCATCACCTGAACCAAGGCTCGAGCTTGGGTGCGCAAGCTGCTAGCCGCTGCGGCCATCTCTTCGACCAAGGCGGAGTTCTGTTGGGTCACTTGATCCATTTGTTGTACCGCACCGCCGATCTGCGCGACGCCCGAGCTTTGCTCGCTGCTGGCGGCGCTGATCTCGCCCATGATGTGGGTAACTTTTTGGATCGAGGCCACCACCTCGGTCATCGTCACACCTGCCCGGTCGACCAAGCTGCTGCCCAGCTCGACCCGCTCGACGCTGGTGCTGATCAAGGACTTGATCTCCTTGGCGGCCTCGGCCGAACGCCCCGCCAGGCTGCGCACCTCGGACGCCACCACCGCAAAGCCGCGCCCTTGCTCGCCGGCCCGCGCCGCCTCGACGGCGGCATTGAGCGCCAGGATATTGGTCTGGAAGGCGATGCCGTCGATCACGCTGATGATGTCGGCGATGCGCTTGGAGCTGTCGTTGATGCCCTTCATCGTCTCGACCACTTCGTTCACCACATCGCCGGCCTTGATGGCTACGCTGGACGCCGTTGCCGCCATCTGGTTGGCTTGGCGCGCGTTCTCGGCGTTTTGCTTGACGGTGGCGCTCAACTCTTCCATCGACGCCGCCGTCTGCTGGATGGCGCTGGCCTGCATCTCGGTGCGCGCACTCAAATCATGATTGCCCTGCGCAATCTCGGCGCTGGCGGTGGAGACGCCTTCGGCGTTTTCCCTGACCTCGCCGACGATATGGGCCAATTTATCTCGCATGGCCAGCAGCGCTTGCAGCATCTGCGCGGACTCGTCACTGCCCTGCGCGGCAATGCTGACGGACAGGTCGCCGTCGCTGATCGCTTGAGCCGAAGATACCGCTTGGCTGATCGGGCGCGTGATCGATCTTGTTGAAAAAAGGGCAAACAGTAGACCCAGGCCCAAGGACAAAACTGCACCCAGACCCAAGATCCATTGGCCGGCCTGCGCGACGGCATTGGTTTCGGCCTGGCTCTTGCTCAGCATCTGATCCATATGCTGATCGAGCTTGTCGAGTGCGGCCAAATAGGTAGTCGCCAAGGGTTGCAAAGTTGACTTGACCGTTTCGGCCACATCTTCACCCGCCAGTTTCTTTTTCATCAATTCGCTGCGTGGCCCGCGGTACACCTCGCGCGCCTTGCTGATTTCGGCCAGCAAGTCTTTGCCCTTGGCGTCGGTAATCAAGGGCTCCAACTGCTTTTGAGTCTCGCCTATCAGCTTGGAGGTGGTTTCCATGTCGGCTTGCAAGGCCTTGACATAAGCGGCGTCGCTGGCAAACAAGGCGGCCGAGGTGCGCACCCAGTTCAAGTTGATATTGGCCGACCAGCGCGCGGCCAAGGTGCTGCGGTCCATCTCGGTGGTGGCCAAGTCATGGGCTGCGGCCTTGAGTGTGCCGAGTCGCCAGACGCCAATGCCCGCAATCAAAGCCGTGATCAACAGCACCGCGCTAAACGCCAAACCTAAGCGGGTACCGATTTTGATATTGCTGCCAGATCCCATGTCAGTCTCCGTTCTCATCAGCGCCGTGATGACGCATTTTTTTGTGTTCGAACAATCCGCTCTTGCCACGGTTCTTCTTACCGGACGAGCCCACGGTATGCTCGCGCCAGCATAGCGCCAGACAGGCTTGATGGAGAAGGCAAATTTGGGTGGAAACATGAGGGCGGCCAAGCATGTGTAGTTTTAACGCAGGGAAGGGTCAGATCTTGCGTCTTTGGCGATCAGCGGCCCTGGCCTTGCCCTCGTTAGCCCTGCTTCAAAGCGGCCTGGCCCAGGCCAATTTTCAGAACCCTGGATTGCTCGCCCCTGAAAGCCAGTTGCCGGTTTTCCACCAACAGCTGCGCGACAGACTGGATTTCAGTCTGGGCTGGACGAAAGAGCATCACGCGAAGCCCCAGGCCTGGACCCAGGCGGGCTTGCGCAAGGCGCGTGAATTGATGTTGTTGCCAGGGCAAGACCTGACCCCGTTCTCGGCCCACGTGATTGAAGAGCAGGACCGCGGCAGCTATGTTGCCCGCAAGCTGGAGTTCAACGTCAGCGCAGATAGCCGTGTCGCGGCCTTGTTGCTGCTGCCAAAAGGCAAGGGGCCGTTTCCGGCCGTCTTGGCCTTGCATGACCACGGCGCGCGTTTTGATATCGGCAAAGAAAAACTGATCCAGCCTTGGGGCGACGAGGCCCGTGAACGCGCGGCTGCCGCATGGGCTGGCCGTTACTTTTCTGGCCGCTACCCCGGCGACGAATTGGCCAAGCGGGGCTATGTGGTCTTGGCAGTCGATGCGCTGGGTTGGAGTGACCGCTCTGGCGCGGGCTTTGAGCGTGATTCGCAACAAGCGCTGGCGGCCAATCTGTTCAATCTGGGCAGCTCCTGGGCCGCGTTGATCGCGACCGAAGATATACGGGCGGCGAAGTTTCTGGCAGAGATGCCCGAGGTTGACGCTCGCCATATTGCGGCGCTTGGTTTTTCGATGGGCGCGCAGCGGGCTTGGCAGGTGGCAGCCTTGTCCGACGCGGTGACGGCCAGCATTGCCGTCAACTGGATGGCTGGTCTGCAAGGCTTGATGGTGCCGGGCAATAACCAGCTCAAGGGTCAGTCCAGCTTCGCCATGCTGCACCCCTATTTGGCGCGTTACCTGGACTACCCCGATGTGGCCGCCTTGGCGGCGCCCAAGCCCATGCTGTTGTATGCGGGGGCACAGGATGCCTTGTTTCCGCTCGCTTCGGTGAGCCAAGCGTTCGCCAAGATGGCGCAGGTCTGGTCGGCCTATGGTGCCGTCGAGCAGTTGCAGACTTGCGTTTGGCCCGGCGGACACGAATTCACGGCACCGCAGCAGCAAGCCGCTTTTGATTGGCTGGATGGGCAATTCAGACGCCTGGAGCAGGCCCCGCAGCAAGCCTGCGGGGCGAGCACGTTCACACCTCTCAAGAACGACTAGGGCCGCCCCGAGCTTTCTTTGGCAGCCTGAATCTATGGTTTGGCCTGCGGCATCGCCCCGGGGCCCAAGACCTTCAGCAAGAAAGCATCCAGCTCTTGCAGCAGTTGCAGATGGTAGGGCTGGTGGCTCAGTTGATGGTCGCCGCGGTCTTGGCTGATGAAGCGATAGTCTTTGCCGGCGGCCTTGAGTGCGTCGGCCATCCAGACGCTGTGCTCGTAAGGGGTTTGGCGGTCCAGCGTGCCGTGCACCAGCACCACCGGGACTTCGATCTTGGCCGCTTGCAGCCTTGGTGAAGTGGCTTCAAGGCGAGCCCGGTCGGAGGCCAGGCTGCCGATCTGCCGCTCAAGCGCATGGGTGCTGATCCACACACGGTTGTTCGCGATCTCGCGCGCGTACTCGACCAGATCGGTGAGTGGCGCAAAAGCGAAGGCGCCGCGGTATTGCTGCGGGGCTTTGACCACCCCCATCAAGGCGGCATAGCCGCCATAGCTGGCGCCGACAATCGCCACGCGTTGCGGATCGACCGTACCGCGTTTGACCAGTTCCGCAACGCCGTCGCTGAGGTCATCTTGCATCTCCAGGCCCCAGCGCTTGAGGCCAGCCTCCATAAAGGCCTGACCAAAGCCGGTGGAGCCGCGGAAATTGACCTGCAAGACCGCGTATCCCCGCTCCGCCAGAAAGGCGGGCCAGGTTTCGAACTCGCTGCCGGTCGATGCTTGCGGGCCGCCATGCGGCAACACCACCAGCGGCAGCCCCTTGCTCGGCACGCCGCGCGGCAGGCTCAAGTAGGCCTGCAAAGGCAGGCCGTCGCGGGCCTTGAAGCGGATGCTGCGCTTCAAGGCCAGATGTTCTGGGTCGAGCTGCGCGTTGAGCTCGGCCAGCACCGCCAATGCGCCCTTGCTGCGCTGACCGACCATGTATTCACCGGGCTTGCCGTTGCCGAAAGAGCGCAGCAGGTAGACATCATCTTGGTCCACCAATTGCACGATGCGATTGGCGCGTTTGGGCAAGGCTTTGTCTATGCGGTCCACCAAGGCTTTGTGGTCCTCGCTCCAAAAGTAGGCGCCAGCATTCTGGCCGTTGGAGACGAAGCCCACCGCCTCACCGGTCTTGCTGGAATACAGCAGGTGGCCGTCCAAGTCTCTGCTGGCTTTTTGCTGGAACTTCAAACTCAGCGGCAATGCCGGATCGCTCAGATCCATGGTGTGGATGGCTTGGAAGCCTTCATGCATGGCAATGACATAGAGCGTCTGCGGATCAAGGCCGAAGCCCAAGGGTGTGATGCGCGCCGAATCCAGCAAGCCGAAGCTTCGAGCCAGCCGCCACGTCTTGCCTTCGGGGTCGCTCACCCAAAGCGATTGTCTGCCCTCGGTGAAACTGACGCCGACCCGCACACGATGTTGAGCATCGGTGACCCAGGTGAGGATGTCGTTCATGGAATCGCGCAGCAATTGCCGCGCGCCGGTGTCGACATTGACTTTGAAGACGGCGGGCGCGCCGCTGAATTTGGCGTTCGGCTGGCTCATCAGGATGTGATGGCCATCGTCGGCCAACCAGTCAATCACCACCGCTTGGTCGAGCGCTTGAGCGATGTCTTCTTGGCCCCGCATTCGGCTGAGATTGATCAGGCGAGAGCCATCGGCGTTGACCGCCAAGAGACGCGATTCCATGCTGTCGGCGCTGCTGAACCAGCTCACTTGGCGCGTGCTGGGGTAGCGCAAGCTGACCACCAAACGATCGGCGTTGACCCAGCGCAGCCAGTTGAACTGGTACTCCAGATTGTCGCTGGCCATCAGTTGCTTGAAGGTGCCGCCCTTGACAGGGCGGGTCACGAGCACACTGAGCTTGCCTTGGTTGAGGACGGCGGCAATTTGTTTGCCATCGGGAGATAGCTGCACATGCTGCAGCAAGGGTGCGCGCGCGAAATCTTCTATGGTCTGGGCCGGCAGCTTCTTTGCGCTCGGGCTGCTGCTTGGCTGCGAGGCCTGCACGGTCGACTGCTCGGTAGGCTCGCTGTCCTCTGCTTGTGCAAATGCAGTGCTGCTGCTCAGGAGCATGAGTGCGCCCAAAGCCAGCGCCCTGGCGAAAAGCTGGTGGGATTTCATGCGGGCTGATCTCGTCGTTGATGGTGTTGGTGGGAGGGCAAGGCTGTAGACCTCAGACAGCGGCTTTCAACCAGGTGCAGAGCGGATGGTGTTGCAGCCGCAGCGTTTGTTCGGCCAGGCCGGCCATGGCGCGTGCACCGGCTTCGCTGAAATGGGTGTTGTCTTGCTTGCCCGCCGGGTAACGTTCAAACTCACCGGGCTTGGCCCAGAGAAACAGGGGTTCGGATTGAGCCGGGCCGAGCGCGTTCAGCAGTACCGCGCTGGCACGGTGCAAGTCCAGCAAGGGCACCTCCAATTCAGCGGCGACTTCCCGCATCACGACCGGGTAGTCGGCATGCGTGTCTTTCAAACGGCCGGCGGCGTCAAACTCGCGCCGCATCAAGGAGGTCGCCAGCAAGGGCGTGGCGCCGCGTGCACGCACATCGCGCACGAACAGCCGCAGGTTGTCGCGGTAGGCGCCGTGCGCGGCGGCGTAGCGTGCCGGGTCCTCTATTTTTGCGTCGTTGTGACCGAACTGGATCAGCACAAAGTCACCCGGCTGCAGTTGCCCCAGCAGATGAGCCCAGCGGCCTTCGTCCTGAAAGTTCTTGCTGCTGCGGCCATTGACCGCGTGGTTGACGATGCGAGCCGGCTCTTTGACCCGCTCGCGAAACATTTGGCCCCAGCCGCGTTCGGGGTTAGGTGGCGCCAGCGGCTTGTCCGCCATGGTGGAGTCGCCGGCCAGATGCAGGGCAGGGTGGACGGTGGCCAGCGGCGGCGGAGCGGGTGGTGGCGATGGCGGGTTGACGAGGGGTAAATCGGCTGCAGCCCAAGCGGGCGGGCAGGCGCAAGCACCGACCGCCAAAGCCAGCGCGCAACATTGCTGCAATATCGCGCGCCGCTCGCTGGACTTGGCCAGGTCTGCGGACAAATCGTTCGACATGGGATCTCCAAAGCGTCTGCCGAGGCCTCTCTTCAGGGCCCGCAGGCGGCAAAAAAAAAAGGGTGCCAAGCTTGCACTCGCACCCCTTTTGGCTTTGCTGCGCTAAGCGACTCGACGCTTAGAACTTGTAGCGAAAGCCGATCAGGTACTCACGCCCGGTCACGTTATTGACCACCACGCTGTCGCGCTGGCTGCTGATGTATTGATCATTGGGCTGGTTGGTCAGGTTGACGCCTTCCAGGGTGATATCAAGCTTGTCATTGACCTTGTAGGAGATCGACGCATCAACGTTGAAGGTCTTGTTCTTGCCTTCGACATCGTTGTTGTTCTGCCCTGGCACGCGGGTCAGATAGGCCTCACGCGCCGAGCCCGACACCCGTGCACTGAAGGTGCCGTCGTCGTAATACAGCGTGGCGTTGTAGCTGCGCGGCGACAAGTTGATCAGATCGTCGGTGATCGTGGCCGTGCTGGTGGGGGAGACGACGTACTCGATCTGCGACTTCACATAGGTGTAGTTGAACAGCGCGCCAAAGTTCTTGCCGAAGCCGGGCAGGAAGCTGAAGGGCTGCTGGATATTGAGCTCGAAGCCGCTGAGCTTGCCGCCGTTGGTGTTGATAGGTGCTGAGACCGCGAAGACTTCCTCGCCTGTCATGCCCGCCGGCAACAAAGACATCGGCAAGCCGGTCTGGTTGTACGGCACATTGGTCTTGACGGTCTGGATATAGGTCTTGATGTTCTTCTGGAACAGACCCAGGCCGACGAAGGCGTTCTTCTCGTGGTACCACTCGAGGCTGGTGTCGAAGGTGTCGGCGCGGAAGGGCTTGAGCAGCGGGTTGCCGCCGGTATAGCTCAAGGTGCCGGTGGTGCTGAGTGTGCCGCCCGGGCTCAGGTTGGCCAACTGAGGCCTGGACATGACCTTGGCGACGGCGCCGCGCAGGATCAAGTTCTTGCTCAGGTTGGCGGCCACGTTCATCGCGGGCAGCCAGTCGTCATAGCTGTTTTCTGCGGTGACCGCGGTGCCACCGGCCGTGGCCAGATAGCCATCCGCGTTCATCTTGGTCTTCACATAGCGCACGCCGACGTTGCCGCGCAGCGGGATGCCGCCAAGATCGGTGGTGAAGTCCGCCATTGCGAAGCCACCGCTGTCGGTTTCGGTCACCGTGCGGTTGTTGCCGCGCGCGTTGCTGTTGGTGATGGATGTCAGCGTGTAGTCACCGGGGCCGCCGGCCGCGCCGGTTTTCAGGCAGTTGCAATAGATATCGTAGGCGCTGCTGATGGCGTTCAGGTCGGGCAGCACCCAGCTGGTGACGGTGCCGGCGGGCAGGTTTTGGCCTTTGCCGAAACCGCTCAAGCTGGTGACCAGATTGCCTAGCGGCACGGAGGCAGGCGGCGTGTTCATGGTTTCGACCGTGCGGCGTGCCTCATAGGTCTCGAACTTGAACTTCTTGTAGTCGCCGCCGACTTTCAGCGTCAGCTTGTCATTGAGCTCCCAGGCCAGATCCAAATGCGCCAGGTCATTGGTATTGGTGGTGCCGTTCGGGCGGATACGCACTTCGCTGGGGGTGAAGTTGCTGATGCTGGCCGAGCCGACCGGCACACCGATGACCTTCAAGGCCCCATTCGGATCGGACGGGTTGAGCGAGCCGTAGTTCAGGACGGGCAGGCGGTCGCTATTGCGGAAGTCCATCTCATAACCCTGCACATTGGCGGCATCCAAGGTGGTGGTGGTCTGGATCGGGTTCCTGAACTTGGAGGTGGCACGGCCGAACTTGGCGTTGAGCTTCAAGGTATCGGTCAGGTCCTGCTCCAGCGTCAAAGTGGGCTGGGTGAAGGTGGTGGACAGCTGATCGAAACGCGACTCCGAGCGGATATCGACGCCGTTGTACTTGCCGTAGAGCAGGGCGCCGTTGGGTGCATATTCGGTCGCCAGCACGCTGGTCTGAGGCTTACCGCCCTGCGACAAGGAGCGGCTGAAGGAGATTGCTTCGAGGAAGTCTTCCTTGCGGGTTGCGTCGAGCTTGGAGTAGAGCATGTCGACGGTGACCAAAGTGCCTTCGGCCGGCTTGATCTGGAAGGAGCCGGTCAGGCCCAGGCGTTCTTGGTCGTGGGTCAGACGGCCATAGCGCGGCAGGCGGGGGTGGAAGTTCTCGGCTTTGCTGGCCTCCTGGTAGGCGGCTTGGTTGGCGGGGGTATTGGCCAGCCGAGGCACACCGTTGGCGGCCGGGCCGCAGGTCGTCGCGGTAGAGCCCGTAGGCAGCGTGGTGCCAGCGGCGAGGGTTGCGCCTTGCGGCGGGCACCAGCCGCCTGAGGAGATGCCGTTGTCCCAGCGCACGGTGCTGAAGCCTTCTTCCAAGACCTCGCGTTTGGAATAAGCGCCCGAGAACAGAACACCAATTTTCTTGTCGGCGAAGGTGTTCGACAGCAGGAAGGAGGCCTTGGGCGTGGTTTTGCCGGACAGGTCGTTGTACATGCCCTTGATCGACATGGCACCGGTGAAACCTGCTTTGAGGTCCAGGGGGCGGGTCGTTTGCAGGTCAACCGTGGCGCCCAGCGATCCTTCGTCGATATCGGCGGAGCTGCTCTTGCGTACGGTCAGCGAACTGAACAGGTCGGCCGCAAAGACGTTGAAGTCAAAGCCGCGTGAACGGTTGGCGCCGCCCGAGCTGTCGGTGCCGCCGGTGGTGGCCAGCGCCTCGATGCCATTGATGCGCACGCGGGTGAAGTCTTGCCCCAAACCGCGTACGGTGATGGAGCGGCCTTCACCGGCGTCACGGTCGATCACCACGCCGGGAACGCGTTGCAGCGACTCGGCCAAATTGGTGTCTGGGAACTTGCCCATGTCCTCGGCCTTGATGACGTCAACGATGCTGTTTTCGTCGCGCTTGGCGCGCAAGGCCGTCTCCAAGGAGGCGCGAAAGCCGGTCACCGAGATGGTGTCAAGCGATTCGGGCTTTCTGGCCTCGGCGGCGGGCGCTGGCTTGGGCGCTTCTTGCGCTTGAGCGCTGCCGATCGCGCTCAAAACCGCCATCGAAATGACCGACATGACGAGGGCATTGGGACGGAATTTGTTGCGGTGCTTGCTAACGTTTTTGTCGAGCTGAGCTTGCATGGTTTGTCTCCTGCTGTTGTTCAAAGAGTGCGCCGCAGGCAGAGGCGGCGCACAAAGCTGGGGTGCCCGTTTTGACGTGTCTTTGCACGCTTGTAGACCGGTGGTACGGAGCGAGGCAGCGCGCGCAGGGCGCTGTGAATACTTCATTCGGCCTCAGCACTGCAGTGCGCCGGACCGGGGGAGGCTGCTTAGAGGTAATCCTCGCGGCGGGGAGAAAACTGATCCAAGAGGGTGCTGTTGGCGGCAAGCGCGACCACGCCGTGAGTTGTCAATCGCGGGGCGATGAAGGCGTCGCCGACTCGCAAGATTTTTTTGACCCCGCCGACCTCGGCCTCAAACTCGCCGCTGATCACAAAGGCAATTTGGTCATGTTCGTCATGCGCATGCACGGTGCCGACGGCGCCCAGATCAAACTGCACCAGCACCGACATCAACTCGGGCGTGTGGCCGACGATCTTGCGGCGTATGCCGTCGCCCAACTCGGTCCAGGGCGTGGCGGCATTGTCAAAGTAGGCGTTCATCGGTTCGGGGCTCCTGCGGTCATTGCGTTTGTCTTGTCCACTGCCTTTTGTTGCCAATTTGGCAGGACTTGAGGCTGCGATTGGGTTTACTATACCGCTTGTGGAAAAAAATGAAACACTGGTTCACTAAATAGAAACCATTATTCCGGGAAAGCACTAACATGAGTTACGCTTGCACCCAGCAAGACCAAAATCACAAGTTAAAGCGCCAATTCAGGGCGCTTTAGAACCCAGCCGAGCAGAAGGAATACACCATGCAAGTCCGTCAACCCGTTCACAGCGAACATGCCCGCAGCCTCGATACCGAAGGCTTGCGCCGCCATTTTCTGGTGGAGGATATGTTCAAGGCCGATGAGGCCACGCTGACCTATAGCCAGATCGACCGCATCATCGTTGGCGGCATCATGCCGGTCAGCAAGCCGGTGACTTTCGCTGCCGAGTTGGGCAAGTACACAGGGACTGACTTTTTCCTGCAGCGCCGCGAACTGGGGCTGATCAATATCGGCGGAGCGGCGCGCGTCACCGTGGATGAGCAGGTCTTCGAGGTCGGTGCGCGCGAAGCGCTTTATGTAGGTCAAGGCGCCAAGGTCTTGGCTTTCGAGAGCGTCGACGCGGCCGCGCCGGCCAAGCTCTACTTCAACTGCGCACCGGCGCATACCGCTTACCCACACCGCAAGGTCACTTTGGCCGAGGCTTCGCCAGAAACCTTGGGCGCGCCCGAGACCAGCAACCGCCGCACCATCTACAAATTCCTGGTGCCCGATGTGCTGCCGACCTGCCAATTGCTGATGGGCATGACGCAGTTGGAGCCGGGCAGCTTGTGGAACACCATGCCTTGCCACCAGCATGACCGCCGCATGGAGGTGTATTTCTATTTCGATATGAACGAGAACGCCGCCGTCTTCCACATGATGGGCGAGCCGACGCAGACCCGCCATCTGGTGGTGCGCAATGAGCAGGCGGTGATCAGCCCGAGCTGGTCCATCCACTCCGGCGTGGGCACCCAGGCCTACACCTTTATCTGGGGCATGGTGGGCGAGAACCAGGTCTTCAAGGACATGGATCATGTGCCCATGACCGCTTTGCGTTGAAAGGCCGCGATCTTTTTACTGCGCGGCCGCCAGGCGTCGTTGGACGAATGCTCGGAATCCTCACGTACAGGACGTACGTTCCGGTTCCTGTGCTTCGCCCGCCTAGCCTGACGACCGCTCGCTACAAAAGCTCGCACCCTTTTGGAGCTTTGAATAAGAACACCGAAAGCAAACCATCATGATTCTCGAAAACTTCCAACTCAACGGTCAGGTCGCCATCGTCACCGGCTGCAATACCGGCTTGGGGCAGGGCATGGCCCTGGCCTTGGCGCAGGCCGGCGCCGACGTGGTCGGCATCAATGTCACCGAGCCGACCGAGACACGCCAGCAGGTCGAGGCCACCGGCCGGCGGTTTCTGGACTTGCGCGCCAATCTGTCCGACATCAGTTGCATCGACGGGTTGATCAAAGAGGCGTTGACCTTGACCGGCAAGATCGACATTCTGGTCAATAACGCCGGCATCATCCGCCGCGAAGACGCGATCAAATTCAGCGAAAAGGATTGGGACGATGTCATCGACCTGAACCTGAAGACGGTGTTCTTCTTCTCGCAGGCTGCGGCCAAGCAATTCATCGCGCAGGGCAATGGCGGCAAGATCATCAATGTGGCCTCGATGCTGTCTTATCAAGGCGGCGTGCGGGTGCCGTCTTACACGGCCTCCAAGAGCGCCGTGATGGGTATTACCCGCGCTATGGCCAATGAATGGGCCTCGCATGGCATCAATGTGAACGGCATCGCGCCGGGCTATATGGCGACCAACAATACCGCGGCGCTGCGCGCGGACGAGGGCCGCAGTGCCTCTATCCTTGAGCGCATACCGGCCGGCCGTTGGGGTTCGCCGGAAGACTTGGCCGGCCCGGTGGTGTTCCTGTCGTCCAAGGCGTCCGACTATGTCAATGGCTACACGGTCGCCGTGGACGGCGGGTGGCTGGCGAGATAGCCCACCCCCGTAGGCGCTGCGCGCCACCCCCTCAAGGGGGCCGAGCCCGGACACAAACAGTCCTGTGGACTGTTTGAGCCTGGCGAGGGCCAAGGCCTCTGGCCTTGGCGGAACTCAGAGGCCCGGCGAAGCCGGTTCCTCGGGCTCTGCTTGAGGGGTCGAACCCTGCTGCTGCGCAGCGGGGTCTCCAGAAAATACCGACGGAGACTCGGTGTATGTATGAAAACAAAAAACTAGGCTTTCTGTTCGTGCTGCCCTTTGTGTTGGGTGTGCTGGGCTTCAAGCTGTTCCCCTTCGTGATGAGCTTCGCGCTCGGCTTCACGCAATACGACCTGATGGACCCGCCCGTGTTCGTCGGCCTCGACAACTACCGCGAGATCGCCACGGCTGACCCGCTGTTTCGAAAATCGCTGGGCGTCACGCTGCTGTTCGCCGTCTTGGCCGTGCCGCTGCGCGTTGGCTTCGCGCTCTTCATCGCCCATGTGCTGAATTACAAGCTGCGCGGCATCAATTTCTTCCGCGCCGCTTTTTACCTGCCGTCCATACTCGGCGGCTCGATCGCTACCGCCGTGCTGTGGCGCTTTATCTTCGCCAAGCAGGGCCTCGTCAATCTCATGATGATCAAGCTCGGCCTGGAGCCTATCGCCTGGTTGGCCGACGAGCACTATTCGCTCTGGACCATCGTGCTGCTGTTCACCTGGCAGTTCGGCTCGGCCATGGTGATCTTTTTGGCCGCGCTGCAAAACGTTTCGGTGTCGCTTTACGAGGCGGCCGAGATCGACGGCGCCAGCAAGCGCCAGCAGTTCTTCCGCATCACCGTGCCCTTGATCACGCCCGTTATCTTTTTCAACATGATCATGCAGATGGTGCAGGCCTTCCAGGAGTTCAATGGCCCTTACGCCATCACCGAGGGCGGGCCACTTCATTCCACTTATGTGTTGGCGCTGTACATCTATGACCAGAGCTTTCGCTACTTCAATCTCGGCTATGGCGCGGCGCTGTCCTGGGTCTTGTTCGCCCTGGTCGGTGGTTTGAGCGCGATTTCGTTCTGGAGCTCCAAATACTGGGTCTTCTATGCGGGCGAGAAGGAGAGTTCCAAATGAGCGGCGCCGCGAGTTCCGATGCCTTGACCTTGGGCCGCGACCAGGGCCGGCAATGGCTGCGCTATATGGCCTTGTTCACGGTGGCGTTGGTGATGTTGTACCCACTGGCGTGGCTGATCGGTGCTTCGTTCAAGAACAATGTCGAGATCTATAGCGAGGTCGGCTTTTGGCCCAGCCGTTTTGATTTCGGCGCTTATGCCAAGGGCTGGAAAACCAGCACCGAGTACACCTTCGCGACCTATTTCCTGAACAGCTTTCTGATCGTCATTCCGCGCATCATCGTGACGGTGATCTCCTGCGTGCTGGTGGCCTATGCCTTTGCACGCTTCGAGTTCTGGGGCAAGAAGTTTTTGTTCAGCATCATGGTCGGCACAATGATGTTGCCGCTGATAGTCTTGCGCCTGCCGCAATACCTGATGTTCCGCGAGTTTGGCTGGTTAGACAGCTACCTGCCCCTGATCTTGCCCTCGGCATTTGCCACCGATACCTTCTTTGTCTTCATGCTGGTGCAGTTTCTGCGCGGCATCCCGCGCGATATGGAAGAAGCGGCGCAGATCGATGGCTGCAACGCGCTGCAGCTGCTCTGGTACATCATCGTCCCGATGCTCAAGCCGGCCATCATTTCGGTCATCGTGTTTCAGTTCATCTGGACCATGAACGACTTCATGGGCCCGCTGATCTATTTGGCGACGGTGGAGAAATACCCTGTCTCCCTGGCCCTGAAGATGAGCATAGGCGCCACCGAGGAGGTCGAGTGGGCCAGTGTGATCGCGATCTCGGTAGTCGCGCTGATCCCATCGGTCGCGGTGTTCTTCGCCGCCCAGCGCCATTTCATTGAAGGTTCCGCCAGCAGCGGCATCAAAGGCTAAAGAGAGACAAAAACATGGCGCAGTTAAGCCTGAAGAAAATCGAGAAGGTCTACCCGAATGGCTTCAAGGCCGTGCATGGGGTCGACCTGGAAGTCCGCGACGGCGAGTTCATGGTCTTTGTCGGCCCCTCGGGCTGCGCCAAGTCCACGCTCTTGCGCATGATTGCCGGCCTAGAGACCATCACCGGCGGTGAGTTGCATATCGGCGGTAAGCTGGTCAATACCCTGGCGCCCAAGGCGCGCGGCATCGCGATGGTGTTTCAGAACTATGCGCTCTACCCGCATATGAAGGTCTACGACAACCTGGCCTTTGGTTTGAAGCTCGGCGGCGCCAAAAAGGACGAGGTCGACCGGCGCGTACGCCATGCGGCCCAGTTGCTGGAAATGGAGCATCTGCTGGACCGCTACCCCAAGCAGTTGTCGGGCGGGCAGGCGCAGCGCGTCGCGGTGGGTCGCGCCATCGTCAAGAAGCCCGAGGTGTTTTTGTTCGATGAGCCGCTGTCGAATCTGGATGCCAAGCTGCGTGCCTCGATGCGGGTGCGACTGACCGAGCTGCACCGCACGCTGCGCGAATCGGGCCAGCCCGCCACCGTCGTCTATGTCACCCATGACCAGGTCGAGGCGATGACGATGGGTGAGCGCATCTGCGTGCTCAAGGACGGCGTGATCCAGCAGGTCGACACCCCGACCGCGCTGTACGACCGGCCGGCGAATGCCTTTGTGGCCAGCTTCATCGGTTCGCCGGAAATGAATATCCATCCCGCGACGCTGCAAGCGCAAGGTAATGAGCTGGCGGTGTTGCTTGGGGGTCAAGTCTTGCCTTTGCCCGAGGTGAAAGCGCAGCGCATGCGCCTGCGCACCGGCGCTATCAAGTTCGGCCTGCGGCCCGAACATATCTCGGCCGAGGCGCGCCCGCAGGGGGACAGCTTCTCGGTGCCGGGGACTCTGCGTTTCTCCGAGCACATGGGCAGCGAGGTGTTTGTTCATTTCGACATTGGCAACGTACCCATGACGGCCCGCGTGCCGGCCGACCAACTCGGCAGCTTGGCCGGCAAGACGCGCGGCGTGGCCCATACATTTCATCTGCAACTCGGGTGCAGCCATTTGTTTGATGGCGCTGAAGACGGCAGCGGCGCCAATCTGCTGCTCTGAAGGTTGATATGAGTCTATTTGAACGACGCCGTTCGCTGTTCGCGCTGGCCGCCGCCAGTTTGGTAGCTTTGGCCAACGCCCCGGCAAATGCCGCCGATACTGCCAAGCCCACCGTTTTGCGATTCGCCTGGTGGGGCGGTGGAGCGCGCCATCAGGCCACGCTCAAAGCTATTGCCGCCTTTGAGCGCCAGAACCCCGGCCTCAAGATCAAGGCCGAATACATGGGCTTTAACGGTTATCTGGAACGTTTGACGACCCAGATCGCCGGCGGGTCCGAGCCCGACGTGATGCAGATCAACTGGGCCTGGATGGCCATGTTCTCCAAGCGCGGCACAGGCTTTACCGATCTGAATCAATACAAACATGTCTTGGCGCTGGATCAGTTCACACCTCAAGACCTGAGCATGGGCATCGTGGCGGGCAAGCTCAATGCGCTGCCGGTGGGCTATAGCGCCAGAGTGTTCTTATGGAATCAGGCGGCGTTCGATCGCGCTGGCTTGCCCCTGCCCAAGACCTGGGACGAGTTGTTTGCCGCCGGTGCGGTATTCAAGCAAAAGCTCGGGCCCAATGCCTATCCTTTGGACGGCGAGCTGTACGACATGATTTTGCTGTCGCAGGCCTATGTGCATCAAAAGCATGGCATGGCTTATCTCGACCCCAAGCAGCCGCGCGTGGCCATGAGCCCGGCGGCGGCGCTGGAATGGGTGCAGACCTATAAGCGCCTGGTGGATGGTCACACAGCCACACCGCTGCCGCTGCGCGCCAGCCTGGGCGGCGCCGAGAAGGCCACCGAACAGCAGCAGGATTGGGTGGTCGGCAACTGGGCCGGCAACTACACCTGGGACAGTGCGATCTCCTTGCGCGCCAGCACGCTGGACAGTCAGCAGAAATTGGCTTTGGGCGAGTTTCCGACGCTGCCCGGTGCCGCCAACAGCGGCATGTTTGGCCGACCCTCTTTGATGTTCGCGGTCGGGCGCAATAGCAAACAACCGGAATTGGCGGCCCGCTTTGTCAACTTCATGCTGACCGACCCCGAGGCTGCGTTGATTCTCGGCAAGACCCGTGGTGTGCCCGGCGCGCAGCGGCAGTTTGACTTGCTGCAGCGCGAGAAGGCGCTGCCCGCGCTGGAGTTGCAGGCCGATGCGCAGATCAAGGCGCAAAAGCTTGCCGGCCGAATCGAGCTGCCGGCGCCGCTGTTCGAGCATGCTCGCATGCAAAAGTTCATGCGCGAAGTGTTCGAGACAGTCGCTTATGGCAAGACCACGGACGCAGAAGCTGCAAAACGCCTGGTCGAAGAAGGTAATGCCTTACTTAAGCGTATCAAGTAGTTGCAGGCAAGGAAGAAATACGAGAGAGGGCCGAAGAGCCGGAGAAGGAACTGAACGGCGGGCAATCAGCCCCAACCGTCTATGGTCTCCATCCTCAGCCTGCCGCTGAGGGTGGCCCATTTTTCTTGAATTACCCGATGTGCCGAGCAGGCAAAGAAGAGCAATCACCATGAGCAAATCAACGCAGCGACAAATGCAATTCGTCTCCCGCCAGGACCCCGACACCGGTGCCAAAGTGACCCGGTTGACGCCCTTGGACGTGACCTGCCATCGCAATTATTTCTACCAAAAATGCTTTACCAATGACGGCAGCAAGCTTATCTTTGGCGCGGAGTTCGGCCCCTTGCCCAGCCCCAACTGGAACTACCACCTGCTCGATCTGCAGACGCAGGTCGCGACTCAGTTGACCGACCAGGCAGGTGAAAACACCTTCGGCGGTTTCCTGAGCCCGGACGACAAATATCTGTACTTTGTGCGCGCCGAGCGGCAACTGATCCGCCTGCATCTGAGCGATCTGAGCGAAGACATCGCCTACACCGTGCCCGCCGGCTGGGTCGGCTATGGCACTTGGGTATCGAATAGCAGTTGCACCCAGATGGTCGGCATTGAGATCCATGCCGATGACTGGTTCCCGTTAAGTGACTGGCAGAAGTTCCACGAGATGTTCCACAAAAAGCCGCGCTGCCGGCTGATCCGCATCGACCTGGCGACCGGCGCGCGCGAGGTGATTCTGGAAAAAGACGGCTGGCTCGGCCATCCGCAGTACCGCCCGTTTGACGACAACACGGTCGCCTATTGCCATGAAGGGCCGCATGACTTGATCGACGCGCGCATGTGGTTCATCAATGAGGACGGCAGCCATATGCGCTGCGGCAAGACGCATGAAAAGGGTGAGAGCATCACCCATGAGTTCTGGGTGCCGGACGGCTCGCAGATGATTTTTGTGTCTTATCTTGAAGGCCAGACCGATCGCTGGATCTGCACGCTGGACCCGGTCACGCTTGTCTCGCGGCGCATCACGGCCATGCCGCCTTGCTCGCATTTAATGAGTAACTTCGACGGCACGCTGCTGGTTGGTGACGGCAGTGGCTCGCCGGTCGACGTGGCCAATGCCAGCGGCCACGAGATCAAGAACGACCCCTATCTGCACCTGTTCGATTTGAAGACCGGTACGCGCCGCACCATCGCAAGGCATGACAGCAGCTGGCGCGTCTACAAGGGCAATCGTCAGGTGACCCATCCGCACCCCAGCTTCACGCCGGATCAAAAACAGGTCTTGTTCAGCTCCGACGCCGAGGGTGAGCCGGCGCTGTATTTGGCCGACTTGGGCTGAACCATGCTTGCTTGGCTGCCGTTGTCATTGCTGCTGATATTGGCTGCCAGCCCTTTGCTGGCGCAGCCCAGGCCGCAGCTGAGCGAGGCCCAGGCGCGCGCGTATCAAGTCACTGACTACTTGGGTGACTGGCGGCCGCAATCCTTGACGGACCCGGCGCAATGGCCGGCCGACCTGGTGGTGGCTGCCGACGGCAGTGGCACCCACCGCACGCTTCAAGCGGCGATCGATGCCTTGCCGTCCAAACAAGACAACCAAGCCCGGCATTTCATTCGCCTGCGAGCCGGCGTCTACCGCGAGGCCGTCTGCATTCAAGACAAAGCGCCGCTGACCTTGTATGGCGACCCGTCCGATGCTGCGGCGGTGACCCTGGTCGCCGGGCATTACAGCGCAGAGCCCAAGCGCGCCGGTTTTGACGCGGCCAATCGCTGCCAGCCCAATTTGGCGGCCGCCACCTATGGCACCTCGGGCAGCGCCACGCTGGCCTTGTTCAGCGACGATGTGCAGCTGGCACACCTAAGCATTGCCAACGATGCGATGGACGGCGTGCGTGCCGGTGCGGGCTACCCGGCCCAAGTCGGCGAAACTGGCGGCGCGCAAGCGGTTGCGTTGATGACCCGTGGCGACCGGCTGCAATTGCAGAGCGTACGCTTACTCGGCCATCAAGACACCTTCTACGCCGCAGCCAAAGGCAGCGCGCCGGTCAGCCGGGTCTGGGTCTATCGGAGTTTGATTGCCGGTGACGTGGACTTTGTGTTCGGCGATGCCCAATTGGTGATCGAGGAATCCGAAATTCTCAGCCGCTCTGGGCGGCGCAGCCCCGATGAAATTGGCAAGGGCGGCATCGTGTTGGCGCCCAGCACATCGGCGGCTCGGTCACATGGTTTTTTGGTGTTGCGCAGTCGCTTTATGGCCGAACCGGGCCTGCAGGCTGGCTCGGTGGCGATTGGGCGCGCTTGGGATCAATCGGTGCCCAAAGGGGCTTGGACGGCGGGAGTCTCGCCGAACGGGCAGGCGCTGGTGCGCGAGAGCCAAATGGGTACGCATATCGGCCCCTGGACGGCTTCAACATCGCGGCGCCCCTTTTCGGCCAGCGGTGATCAAGCCAATCGCCTGTTCGAATACCGCAACCAAACTTTGCCCTAGGTCTCCTCCCGTCACGGCCTTCGATTGGGGCAAGCCAGCATGGGCTTCTTGACCAAGTCGGGGATAATTCAATTCAAGTGAAACGCTTTACCAAGGCATTTGGAACAAATGGATGATGACTCAAATGATGCCAAGCAGCCGGAGTCGGTTGCCGCAGTACTGAAGGTTTTTGCGATCCTGCAGGCCTTGTCGGAACGCAGCGAGACCGGCATTTCTGATCTGTCGGTCCGTTTGGCCATGCCCAAGGCGACCGTCTATCGTTTCTTGCAGACCATGTTGACGCTGGGTTATGTTCAACAGCAAGCCGACAGCGAGCGCTATGGCTTGACCATGCGCATGTTCGAATTGGGCGCCAAGGCCTTGCAGTACCCGGACTTGGTCGACTTGGCCAAACACCACATGCAAATGCTGGCCGATAAGACCGGGGAAACGGTCCACCTGGGCACCTTGATCGACAGCGAGATCATCTATGTGCACAAGATCGATTCGCGCCACACCCTGGGCATGTACTCCAAGGTCGGGCGCCGCGCGCCTCTGCACAACACCGCCATCGGCAAAGTGCTGATGGCCTGGGAGCATCCGGAGCGGCGTGACCGCATCCTCGACGGCGCAGAGTTCAAACGCTTTCGCGACAAAACGATTGTTGACCGGCAGGCGTTTTTGGTCGAGTTGGAGCGCGTCAAGGCACAAGGGTTTGGCGAAGACCGGGAAGAATTCGATGAGCACATCCGCTGCCTGGGTATCCCGATTTTTGACCGACTGAGCCAGCCGATTGCCGGCATGAGCGTTTCGTTTCCGACCTTTCGCTATGACGAGGAAAAGGCGCCGGAAATCATTGCGATGCTGACTGCGGCCAGTCGCGATATCTCCAGCAAATTGGGTTGCACCAAGTTCCCGCTGGACCGGTAAGGTCGCTCGATTGCCTGGGATGCTGTCATTGCCGGAGTCCACGCCTGCGGGCCATGGTCTTTCACCCGAATAGCTCTGCTCGGCGCTCTTGCGCGCGGTCGACTGACAGCCCCGGTACCAGTCTGCTGCGGCTGGGCGGCGAGGGCAGTTGGTCGAACACGCCGACGGTGACCTACCAGCCGGTCACGGGCGACCGCTTCACCCAATCGCTGCGGCTGCCGGTGCCGTAGGCGGCCGTGATTTAGCTTATTCAGGGCAGCTGGCTGGTGCAAACTGGCCGGGACCTTGAGGCCGCATCACCGCCCGTAAGCCGACGTTGACCAAAACGGTCGGCGAACCGAAGGTCAGCTTTGCGGCGCCTGTTCGAACTGTCGGCCTGTAGCAGGCCGGGACATTTCGAGGGCACTGACTGCGCGGCAACTCGGTGCCAACATGTGACGGTCGACATGGCCAACTGGAAGTTGGCACTGCCGCGATAGCCGATTAGTGCGTGTGACTGGTTTCCCGAAAGGTAAGACTGTGGAATTTGAAGGGATCAGTCCCCCTTTGGGCGCTCAAAAAATTTCAATACTATGAGAACTTTGCTCATTCCGGCAATCCGGCCTTGTGCCACTCGGGCAGATATTGCTCGTTGTAGTACTTGACCTATGCGGAGCCCTCAGAGCCTTTGAGTTTGTGAGCACCGTCTTTTCGCGCGCCGGCCGGTTTGCGTGCCGCCCCAAGCGACTGGCCCGCTCAGATTGAGGCGGGCAGCTGAGGCTTTTCGTTCAAGGTGTTCTGATCAAGTCCACTGCATCAATGGCATAACCGGGGCTCAGGAATTTTGTGCCTGCCGTGCCGCTGATGGGGAAGAGGGTGACGGTGTTTTGACCCACCACCAGTTCCGAGGCCGGAATGTCAAAGGTATACATCGCGTTATTGCCGCGATAGGTCCCAATCGTCAGGCTGCGGCTTTTGGGTTGAGTGGAGGAGGCGGGGCTGCCAGAGGCCCACCCATTGACCTGCACCCGGGGGCGAGCGCCGTTGTAGGCTGCGGTGATGCCCACGCGCAAGCGGTAGGGCAAGGCCTGGCCGCGCCGCAGATTGAACTTGATGTTGATATTGCCGTTGATATCTTTCCACTGGTAGGCGGGGAAGCCGCTGCCGGCTTGCGAGCTGCCGATGATGTAGTCGGGCACGACCCAGTTGCTCATGCGGACGTCCGACGGATGCATGGTGCTGAGTTTGTCGCCGTTGACGAACTCCAGCGGCGTGCCGTCCCAGTTGCCGATGCGCCAGAGCGCCGCGCTGCTGCTCGGGTCGGCCGTGATGACCAGTGGGTTGAGCGCGTAACTGGTGTTGGCGGTCACGGTGACGCTGCGCGTGTCAACCGCCAGCTCGTTTTTGTACACCGTCATGGTGTAGACGCCGGGCAGCATGTCCGATTTGCTGAAATGTCCGTCCACCGCATCGGCCTTCGTCCAGTATTGGGCTGCGGCATTGGCAAAACCGACGGTGTAGTTGTAGTTGCTGTCGCGCCCGCTCAGGCCAGCGACCGTCACGGCGCCCCGGTCTATCGGCGCCACATAGCCGATCAACCCCATATCGGCGACCCAGCTCATATCGGGCAGCGACGGTGCGCTGCCATTGGTGAGAAGCAAGGCGTAGGGGCCGCTCAGACCCATGCGAAACGCCTCGGTCTGGTTATGCCCCGAGTTCATATAGTTGTAGAGCTCGGTATTGCCGCCGCTCTGGTTCTGGATGTCGCGGAAGAAGGGGCCGCCGGAGGCACGCTCGCGCTTGTCGTAAAGCATGAAGATGCCGACGCCCGCGCCGGTCACGCCGCGCACCGAGTAATCGATGGCGCGCTGATTGCCAAAATACTTGGATCGCGTTTGCCCCTGATTGGCTCCGCTATTGAAGCCGAAGATATCCGAGCTTTCGATCGCGCCGGTGGTGCCGATCAAACTCGATTCGATCGGCACGCCGGTCAAGACGCTGGCATTCAGACGTGAAATCCAGCGGAATTCACCCACCGTGGGTTCGGCCGTGATGTGGGTCGCCATATAGATATTTGGGTCGCCATTTTTGACCATGTAGTAATGGGTCAAATTGCCATCGGCGCTGACGACGCTGACGGTGACTTTGATGAAATTGCTATTGACGACGGCGGCGTCAATCGCGACGGCCGTGGTCCCGGTACCGGGTTTTTGGTAGATCCAATCAAAGCCGCTGGCAATTTGCGAGCCGCGCGACGGGTCTTGGATTTCAATGCCATTGAACTTGAGGCTGGCAATATCGCCGGGCGAGGTGGTGGAGCCGCTGTCGATGCGGCGAATCTTGAAGACGGTGCCGGCGCCGGTGTCGATGGTGTGAAACGACGCGTCGGAACTGAGGCCGAAGGCCGCATAGCTGTTGCCGGCGTTCAGCAAGGCGAGCAGCAGCAGGCTTGCCAGGCGAAATTTGGTGTTTGTCATTTGAATCTCCGTTCAGCTGATTTGGTTTATTTCGCCGATTTGGCTGATTGACGCCTTGTTGCCAAGCAGCCCAGGCCGGCCAGCGCAGCCAAAACCGCAGAGCTTGGCTCCGGCACCGAGAAGGCCCGCACGGAATCCAGCGCCGGCGCGCTGA
Organism: Roseateles oligotrophus; assembly: GCF_025717515.1. Classification (GTDB taxonomy): domain Bacteria; phylum Pseudomonadota; class Gammaproteobacteria; order Burkholderiales; family Burkholderiaceae_C; genus Paucibacter_A; species Paucibacter_A oligotrophus. Next base: position 165,923 of record NZ_JAJIRN010000002.1, on the reverse strand, counting down.
ACCTGGTGATGTTCGTGTTGTTGTCGCTCGAGAAGGCGTAGTAGCGCACTTCGTCGAAACCGGCCGCGTCGCTCAGACCAATCACGCCGCCGACGCCGGCCGGGCCCAGATTGAAATTGCCCGAGCCGGTCTTGACCGAATCATTGAAGGTCTGCCAGAAACCAAAAATATCCAGGTATCCGGAATCGACCGCAAACTCGATCGCCGTCAGATCACGCAGTGTGGACTTGATGCTGATGTAGGCGCCGAGGCCGTCGGTGCCCATGTAGTTGCCGCTGAAGGCGGCGCTGAAGTTATCGCCCGGATTGGCTTCGCAATTGACACCGGCGAAACCGCAGCCGCCGTTGTCTTCCGAGCCGACAAAGCCGAACAAGAGACCACCCTCACTGTATTGATTGGCCAGCAGGGTGTTGCCGTCAAAATTCGCCGCATATTGCGCCGGATAGTTGAGAGCCGAGCCGGCCCCGAACGTTTGAACGACGCCGGCCGCGGCCGACAAGCTGGCGGCCGACAAGGCCAGGGTGAGCAAGGCGGAAACAGTAGTTTTTTTCATGATGGTCTTGTGAGTGCAAATTGCAAATAGGAGAGGTGGGGTCACTGCGGGGTTCTGATCAGGTCGACCGCGTCATAAGCAATCCCTGGGCTGAGGAATTTGCTGCCGCTGGTGCCGCTGACCGGAGAAATGCTGATGACGTTCTCGCCCACCACCAACTCGCTGGCGGGGATATTGAATTGATACATCCGGTTGACGCCCCGGTAGGTGCCGACCGTCAGATTGCGTGAAACTTTCGGCGTGGCGGGCGGGATCGCCGAGCTCCAGCCATTGACCTTGATCTGAGGCCGGGCGCCACCCATTTCGGCGGTGGTGCCCACGCGCACCGTGTAAGGCAGGGTCTGGCCACGGCGCAGCGTGAACTTGATCTTGACGATACCGTTGTAGTCCTTCCACTGGTAGGCAGCAAATCCGGTCGCGGGGCTGGATTTGCCCACCACATAGTCCGGAACTATCCAGGGGCTCAGGCGCACATCGGACGGGTGCATGGTGGTCAGCTTGTCACCATTGATGAACTCGTGCGGCGTGCCGTCCCAGCTGCCGATGCGCCACAGTGCGAGCGCCGAGTCGGGGTCGCCGGTGATGGCGATGGCGGGCAAAGCGGTGACCTGCTCGGCCGTCACGCTGATATTGCGCTGGTCGACGGCGATCTCGTTCTTGTAGATCGTCATCAGATAGTCGCCTGGCCGCATTCCCTCGCTGCTGAAACTCCCGTCGACGGGGTCGGCGTCGGCCCAGTATTGCGCCTGGGCATTGGCGAAGCCGGCGGTGTAGCTTGCACTGGACGAGCGGCCGCTCAAGCCGGCCACAGCCACCGCGCCACGTTGCAGCGGGCCGGCGTAGCCGAGCAGATTGAGCTTGCTGAACCAACTGGTGTCGGGCGCGCTGGGCGTCTGGCCGTTGGTGAACATCAAGGTGTAGCTGTTCAGCAGATTGAATCTGTAGGCTTCGGTCTGTGCTTCGCCGTAGTTGACGATATAGGTCAGCTCATTGGTGGTGGCGGTGATTTGATTCAGCAGGCTGCGATAAAAAGGCCCGCCGGAATTGCCCTCGTTGTTATCGCGCATGATCCAGAGGCCGACGTTATTGCCGGTCCCGCCGATATAGGACCAATCCTTCAGCCGCATATTCGAGTAATGTTTGGAGCGCGACTGGCCATAACGGGCGTCGGTGCTGGCGAAACCGAAGACATCGCTGGCCTCGATCGCGCCGCTGGTGCCGCGCAAATCATCGGGCCAATAGCCATCGGGACTCAGGCCTCCGGGCGTGCCGGCCGCCGTGCCATTTGGCAAGACGCCGATCGGCACCCGCACGATATAGCGAACCAAATTGAGCGTATCGGGCTCGGCAGTGAAATACGTGCCCATATAGATATTGGGCTCGCCCTGCTTGACCATATAGTAATGAGTCAACACACCGCCGGCCAGATTGTCACTGGTCAGGGTGATTTTGACATAGTCATTGCCGCTGACCACGCCGCCATTTGCATTGCTGGCCGGTGTTGCGTTGCCGGCTGCATCGACCAGCTCGGCTTTTACGCCCACTGCCGAGATACCCTTGTACAGAAAATCGGCGCCGCTATTGAGCTGGGTGCCGCGGGTCTGATCGGTATATTGAATACCGTTGTAAATAAGGCTGGAAATATCGCCAGCCGACTGTGTGCTGACTTTATTGTCATAGCCGCGCACTTTGAACACCAGGCCCGCATTGGTGTCGACGGTGTACATCGGCTTGGCGGGGTCGCCACCGTCGTGGTTGGTGGTGATACTGAGCGCTGCATGGGCGGCGCCTGACATACCCATAGACGCGGCCATGAGGCTCAGGCCCGACAGGTATGTCAGAATTTTTTGTTGATGCAATTTTGTCTCCGAAATTTATGTATTTCGCGCTTCGCTCGTTGGCGAATTCAGCGCAAAACAATTTACATCTGGAGACGATTTTCGGGCGCTCAATACTTTGATTGTTTGGCGCTCTAATATCCTAGAAATTGGTTTTGAATAATGCCAGCTTAGGGGCGCGGCAAGCCGGGAAAACCCGCCTCACCCCTTGTTTGAAGGGGCGGTTCAGAGCCCTGTGGAGGGTTTTGAAAAATAGGGCTCGAACGGGCTGCCGGGGAGTTTTCCCAAACCATCGGCAAGGCGGGCGGCGTTGAAGCTGGCGCCCAACTCATTGGTATGGGTGCGGGCGTCGGAGAAGAACTCCTGCACTTTTGCCACGCCGACGGCTTTGTAGGCGTCGCTGATCAAGAGCGTCAGATCGATGAACTGGGCGCCGCCTTGCTTGGCCACTTGCTCGCCCCAGGCGGCGAATTGCTCGAAATCGCGGCCGTCGGCCCAGCGATCCTTGTGCGGAATCGGCGAAAGGATGACGACCGCCGCTCCCTTGGCGCGGGCGTCGGCGATGTAGCGAGCCAGGTACCAGCCGAAGCTGTGCACTTGCTCCTGGCTGCCATCGGGCTTGGTATCGGTAACGGTTTCCGGGCCGACGCCGGGCGCGGAGGCGCGGCCCTTCATGGCGGGGTCGCCGATGCGCCCGCCGTCGTTGTGGCCGAACTGGATCAGCACAAAGTCACCCGCCTTCAACTGGGCCACGACCGACTCCCAGCGGCCCTCGGTGAAAAAGGTGCGGCTGCTGCGCCCGCCGATGGCGTGGTTGACGAGATTGATGCGCCGGGTGTCGAAGAAGGGGTCCAGCCGCTCGCCCCAGCCATAGGCGCCATTCTGGCCGGCGCTGCGCACGGTCGAGTCGCCGACGATGTGCAGCGTCGGCAGGCTTGGATCGCGGGCGCTTTGCTTGGCCACCTTGGCGGCGTCGACGACCGGACGTTCATCAGCTTTTGCCGCGTAAAAGGTCGGCGGCAGCGCTTTGAGCCGCTGCAAGCCGGCCACTACCAGCTGCGCGTTGAGCGCGGCGCCGGCCCAGTTGGTGTGGGTGGATTCGTCCGGCGTGACCTGGGGGAAGAGCTGCATCACCGCCTCGCGGCCCAGCTCGTCGTAGCGTTGCGCGGCCAAGGCATTGAGGTCAATAAAGCCGACCTGCTCCTGGCGCGCCACTTCGGCGGCCCAGCCGGCGTAACCCTTGTCGGTCGAGCGGGTGATTTTTCCTTGCTCATCCCAGCGCTTGCGCGGCACCGGCGACAAGATCACCGGCGTGGCGCCGAGCGCGCGGATCTCGGCGATGTAGCGGCGCAGATAGGCGCCGTAGCTGTAGACGGTTTCTTTCTGCAGGGTCAGCAGGTTGTCGATTTCCTGACTCTCGGGGCCTACGCCTCTGAGCGTGCCGCGCGCGCGGCTGCTGTCGTTGATGGCGCTGGCGTCGTTGTGGCCGAACTGGATCAGCACGGTGTCGCCGGGCTTGATGAGGGCGGCGCTGCGCTGCCAATGGCCGCCGCTCAGATAGGTGCGGCTGCTCAAGCCGCCGATGGCGCGGTTGACCAGGTTGACTCGCGCCGGATCGAAAGCGGCGGCAATAGGTGTCCCCCAGCCCCACTGGCCTTCGGCGCCTTTGCCCTGGCCGTCGTCGCGGCCGTTGCGCACGGTCGAGTCGCCGATCAGCAGCAGGGTCGGCAGCTTGGGATTGGCGGGCAGGGGCAGCAGCAGCTCGGAGGTCTTGATCGGGTCGGTGTTGATGGCGGCTGGCAAGGGCGCCTGGGCCTGTGCGCTGGCCGCGACCAAGAGGCTGCAGAGCCAGCCGAATATGGATGTTGCAGACTTTGAGTTCATCGTCAGGAGGTAGGCGGGGCGGTGCGCGATGCTAGGCGCATTCACCGGCGCTGCGGCGCCAAGCTGGCAAAGACGCAAGATCGTGATCGATTCGGGGCGGTGGCTGGCGCGCCCCGTCATGCCCTTGCTTTGAGGGCTAGAGTCGGCCGGCTTCAATTCCACACCCAGCAGAAATTCCTATGCAACAAAAAAACACCGTGATCGCCGGCGCGCTCTTGTACGCCTCAATCTCTTGCGCCTTGCTGTGGCCCAGCCAAGACGCCGCCGCGCAGATCGGCAGCCGCTTCCCGTCCGAGCGCAAGGTCGTCATCGATCCGGTGACCGGCACGCCGCTGACCTTTCTGACCAGCCAGGCCAAGGGCGACTCCAAGATTTACCAGACCCATCCGCAATGGACGGCCGATGGCCAGTGGCTGGTGTTCCGCTCGAACCGGGTCGCCGGTGAGGCGATGGCGGTGCACGAGGCCACGGGCGTGCTGGTTCAGGTGACCGAAGGCGGCTATGCCGGCATGTTGAACCTCGGGCAGAGCAGCCAAACCCTGTACTTTTTGCGCCCTGTGCCCGGGGAAAAACCAGCCGATGGCAAGCCGAGCCCGCGTGCGATGCAGGCGGTGGTGGTCGATCTGGCCACCTTGTTCGCCGACAGCGCGGCCGGCAAATTGCAGCCCGCCGCCCATTACCAGCGCGTGATCGGCGAGTTGCCGGCCGAGCTTGAGGCCGGCGGCGACTCGGCGCTGGACGCCGACGAGCAGTGGCTGTATTTTCGCGTCGGCGCCAAACAGTCGGCTCCGCATCTGCCGCCCGGCAGCAAGATCGAGGCGGCCTTTGGCCCGCGCGGCATGGGCGCTGGCCCCACCGGCATTGGCAAGATCAGCGTCAAGACCGGCGAGTTCAAGCATGTGGTGTCGGTGCCCTTCCAGGTCGGTCATATCCAGACCAATACCTGGAAGCCGGGCGAGCTGATCTTCAGTTGGGAGACCGGCGGCAAGTCACCTCAGCGCACCTGGACCGTACAGTCCGACGGCAGTGGCCTGCGCCCGCTGTACCCCGAGTCCAGCCATGAATGGGTCACGCATGAGGCGGTGATCTCCAAAGATGAGGTGGCGCTGGCCATCATGGGCCACCGCCCCATTCCAGGCGTGCAGGTGGCAGGACCGGCCGACACCGAGGTCGGCGGCGCCAACCCGGGCCAAGAGGCGGCTTGGGGCAACGCCGGCACGCGCGAGAAACCGACCGGCCTGGCCATCGTCAATCTGCGCACACGCGAAATGACCATCGCCGGCCAGACGCCGTCCGGCAGTGGCCTCTGGCATGTGCATGGCTCGTCCGACGGGCGCTGGGCGGTCGGCGATGACTTCAGCCGTAGCATCTATCTGATCGACCGCAAGAGCCGCGAAATGATGTTGTTGAGCACCGGCCACAAGACCACCGCTCGCGACCATCCGCACCCGACCTTCAGCCCCGATGGCAAGAAGATCCAGATCCAGTCCGCCATGCTGGCCGAAGACGGCAAGTCCATGAACATCTGCATCGTGCCGGTACCCGAGTCTTGGCTGCAGGGCCAAGCGCAGTAAGACAGCCATGCCCATATTGCTGCGAAATATTGCGACGCAGCATTTTTGGCGCCTGCCTGCGAGCTATATCAATAATAGTTCGAGCTATATCTAAACTGGAATGCAGTCCTGGTATTAATACTGACAAAACCTCCGGCCTGAGGGGCGGATAAAGGGTTTTTGCTGATGGGTGGCAATCATATATTTGATTCTTTCTTTGCAATTATTTGCAATCAAGGAGGCGCCTCTAGACTGCGCCGAACGAGCCCAACCAAGCATGCGGACTTCGTTCATCAAAATATGGAGATACCAATAATGGATAAGAAAACAAATCGCCTTGAGCTGGCCCTGCGCCAGCAAAGCGGTATTGCGTTGGCGATTGCGTGTTTGTTCGCTGGCAGCCCCGCCTGGTCGCAAACAGCCGCAGCAACAGCTGAGACGCCTAAGCCCGCGAGCGCGCCGGCCAAGGACGAGGATGCTGCGCTCAAAAAGGATGCCGCAAGCGCTGCCGCCAAGAAGGGCGATGCTGCCGCGCCGGCGATCACGGCCGAGCTGGACGCTGTGTTGGTGATAGGCGCACGCGCCTCGCAGCGCTCCAGCATCGAGCGCAAGCGCACCGCCGCCACGGCGGTTGACTCCATCGTGGCCGAAGACGTCGGGGCCTTTCCCGATCGCAATATCGGCGAGGCGATCTCGCGCATCGCTGGCGTGGCGCTGGACCGGGGTGATTTCGGCGAGGGCACCAGTGTTTCCATCCGTGGCAACGGGCCGGAGCTGACCCGCGTCGAGCTTGACGGCATGGGCGTGCGCTCCGGCGCCGGCACCGACTTGCTGGGCGGAGGTGACGGTCGCGGCACCGAGTACCGTGAGCTGTCCTCCGATCTGATCAAGAGTGTGGACATCGTCAAGGGCTCCACCGCCGCGATGACCGAGGGCTCGCTGGGTGGTGGCGTCATCATCACGACCCGCACCGGCCTGGACTTCAAGAAACCCTATTACTCGCTGCGCGTGGCCGCCACGCAAAGCGATCTGAACAAAAAGACCACGCCCAATTTCAACTTGGTGCTGGCCGACAAGTTCCTGGACAGCCGCCTGGGCGTGATCGTCAATCTGAACAAGTCCCACTACAGCAGCGAGCAACATGGCATCTCGCAGGGCGGCAGCAACAATCAGCAGGGCCTGGTGCGGCTGGCCGACTTTGACAACTCGCCCGAGAAGACCTTTACCTTCAACCCGGCTACCGCCGCCGGCGACACCATCAACAACCCGATGGTGGCCACGCCGTTGACGGGCGGCGGCAATTTCAACTCTTCTTCAATCACGGAGCTGCTGACCAAATCGGCTGCCGCGCAAAGCAAGGCGGCCTGCTTCGCCGCCTTCCCTAATCTGAGCGCTGCTCAAACCGCATCGATGGCCGCTGCCGGCCGCACGGCGGCGTACACGCAGCGCCAGAACGAGCAGTCGACTTGTTTGAATCAATGGAACGATTACACGCCCTCGAATACCGCCGGTTTTCGCTATAACTTCAAGAGTCAGGACGACAAGCGCAATGGCGGCGACATCCGCCTGGACTTCAAGGTCAGCGATGACCTGACGGTGTACGGCAAATACAGCGCAGCCACCCGGACGGTCGAAGACGTCGTCGGTTTTCTGGGTGTGGGCAGTAACACGAGCTTCAACGGCGCCGGCACCTTTGTCGACAACGCAAGCAGCAATGTCCGCACGGTCTCGCCCACCAGCCCTTTTCCAACCCTGCTGCTGCCGAATACCTACTCCTGGCGCGCCAATAACCAGCCTTTGATCCAGGGGGCAACGACCAATATTTTGCCCGGCTACACGGTTGACTCGTCTCACCACGTGACGAGTTACTCGACGGCCAACGGCAGCTACAACACCGACACCATCTTCAGCACCATAGACACCGACTCGAAGACCATGGTGATGGGCGGCGAATATCGCAACGGTCGCCTGCGTGCGCAGTTCTTGGGCGGCAGTACCGAGTCGACCGCGCAGCGCTATGACCGCCGCGCGGCCTTTGGTTACAACTACGGAGTCGGCAACTTTGCGCTGCAGCCGAACGGCCTTTGGGCCTTCACCTTGCCCGACGGCAGCAGCAATGACCAGCTGAACTTCGCCAAATATGCGCAGCTGAATCCGGCCGTCGCCACATCAATCTTCGCGGCCAGCGCCACCAATCCGACCACCGTGCCGGCCTTCACGGCGGCGCAGCGGGCACAGTACACCAACAATAGCCTGCTGCAGGTCATCCGGTCCTTTGACAGCGAAAGCAGCGAGAAGACCGGCAAGCTGGATATCGACTACGACCTGCGCAACAAACTGCCCTTCTTCACGTCGCTGAAGGGTGGCCTGAATCTGCGCGACACCGGCGGCTCGACCTGGTGGGGCGGCGGCGGCGCTGTCAAGGATCCGGTCGGCACTTTTGGTCAAGCGGGCTTCGTCCCCGGTGTCTATCTGCCCTCGGTCAACGGGCGCTGGAATGTGATCGGCTGCGAGAACACCCCGGGCTCCAAGGTCGTGGGTGGCGCGGCGCCGGGCCAGCCCTGCGCCTACGGCTATGTACCCAGCAATCAGCTCAACGCCGGCACGCCTGGGGTCGTGGCCGGCACCAACACGCTGACCCAGGCGCAGTATGAGGACCTGGTACGCCAGACCATGACGCAGACGCCAGCCGGCCAGTTCTACGCCGGCTCCAAGGATCGTCCGTCGACGCTGACCAACGGGTGGAATCAGCTTGACGTCGACAAGCTGTTCCAGACTGCCGGCATCCCGGTCCGCCTGGACTGCATGCGCGAATGCAAGGCCAGTGACGGCAAGGTCTATGCCCAGCCGGTTTCCACCTTCAAGGAGAAGACCTCCGCCGCCTATCTGATGACGGACTTCGAGATTGACAACCTGCCTTTTGGCCTGGAGCTGACCGGCAACTTCGGTGCGCGCGTGGTGCGCACCGAGGTCGAAGGCACAGGCTACTTGTCCTTCCGCTCGGTCCGCAAGACCGCGACTTTCGACCCGCTCAACCCGACTGCAGTGGGCGGCACCACCACCACGATGGTCAGCACCAACACCTCGCTCAAGGACAAGAGCACCGATGTGCTGCCCTCGCTGAACTTGGCGCTGTGGCCCATCGCCGACAAGCTGGCCCTGCGCTACAGCCTGGGCCGCACCATCGCCCGGCCACCGATCTCCAAGCTGCTGCCCTCGGGCGGCACCACCGTCATCTGCACCAACAGCCAGGTCATTTTTGAAGGTGCCGGGGAGGGCGACGGCACGCTGACCGACCAGGGCTGCTCCGGCACCATGGGCAACCCGGGGTTGAAGCCGCAGACCAACGTCAACCAAAATCTGTCGCTGGAATGGTTTGCCACCCGCGACACCATGTTCACCGTCGCCGGCTTCCGCCAAAAAGGCATCATCGGCGCCCCGACGCTGGGCATTGCGCGCCAAGACGTCAAGGTGTTCCAGGGCAGCAATGCGTTAGACCCGGTCACCGGCCAGCCCCTGTCCGACCTCGAGTTTTCGTTCAACCAATGGGGCAATCAGGACCCGTCGACCCGCCGCGGGCTTGAGTTCGGCATGAAGACCGCCTTCAACTTTTTGCCGTCCATCCTGCGCTATACCGGCCTGGATGCCAACTACAGCCGCGTCCGGTCCACCCAGGGTGAGCCAAGGCTGGACTTGATCAGTGGTGACATCTTGCCCATCGTCAATGAGCCCAAGTACTCGTACAACGCCTCGCTGTGGTACGACGACGGCGGCTTCTCGGCACGCGTGGCTTTGCAAGTGGTGGCCCCGCGCTATCAAACCTTCTCGCCCAACACCGGCAACAGTGTCGGCGTCAACAACTACCCGTCGGTCGGCACGTCCAGCTGGCGTCTGCCCTACAACCCGGGCGCACCTATCTTCGGCAAGGGCACCTCGTTCATTGACGCCAAGCTCGCCTACCGCTTCAAGAACGGCCTGGAGCTGTTTGCCGATGTGCGCAACCTGACCGGCGAACGCACCCAAACCACGACCGGTGGCTACCAGGACTATGCCGACGGCATTCCGAGCGTCTACAGCGACGGCTACAGCGGCCGCCGCTATATGGTCGGCTTCAATATTCGCACGCCGCAGTAAGTTTCGGCTCTAGTGCGCCGGAGCCGCCCCCAAGCAGTGCCAGCTGCTTGGGGGCGTTTTGCGTAAGTCCTGGCGATGCAGTGCAGGAGATAGCGATGACACAGAAGAACCCATTCCACGCCCTGATGGCCATCGCCTTGTTGGCGGGTCCGGTGAGCGCGCAAACGCCGCAGGCCAAGCCTGCTGAGGCGGCCGCCGCAGCCGCGCCAGCGACACCGACGACGGCCGCGCTGGCGCCGGTGGCGGTCAGCGGCCGGCGCGCCCAGCCGGTCGATGCCGACATCGTCACCAACGCCAAGACCAAGATACTGAACCGCAACTACGCCTCGTCCTGCGCCTTCATGAGCAGCTATAACGCCAATGAAGACGCGGTGACGCTGGCCTATATGAACTCCTTCGGGCTGGGCGACAGCATCTCCAACGAGGCCGAGCGCTTCAGCGACATCAGCCCGAATGGCAACGCCCGCAGCGACGCGGTGGGGTCGGCCATCGAGGGCCTGGCGCCGGCGCTGACCGATCCCAATGCGGCGGCGGCCGGCTGCGGCCCCGGTGACCGCAATCTGGCGGCCGGCCGCAATTTCATCGCCCGCAAAGACAAGACGCTGGACCAGGCCTTCGCTGCCGTCGACAAGGATGACTACGCTCAGGCGCGCAGCCTGTTCGAGGCCGCCTACGACAAGATCGGCTACGAAGAAGCGGCGCTGATGCTGGGCAAGATCCATCTCTACGGCCTGGGCACGGCCAAGAGCACGCCGGCGGCTGTTGCCTGGCTGGAGAAGATCATCGATGCGCGCTATGACCCGGTGGTGGACCGGCTCAAGTTCAATCCCAAGGCGCCGGAGGCGATGAATCCGCGGGTCGAGGCGGCCGTGCTGCTGGCCAAGATCCATCTGGTCGGCATGGGCGCCCCCAAGAGCCCCGAGCAGGCCCGGCAGTGGTACGCCAAGGCGCTGGACTTTGGCTGGGTGCCGGCCGGCAACACCCTGGGCCTGGCCGCGCTGAACGGCTATGGCGGTAAAAAAGACGTCGGCCGTGCGCTTGACTATTTGAAGGACGCGGCCGAGGCCGGCTATGTGCCCGCGCAATTCAATCTGGCCGAGCTCTATGCCAGCGGCGCCGACGGCGTCGCCCGTAACCCAGCCTTGGCCAATCGCTTGTTTGCCCAGGCGGCACAGGCCGGCCATGTCGAGGCGATGCTGGCGGTCGGGCGCAGCTATGACGAGGGGCTGGGCATGCCGGCCGATGCCGCCAAGGCCATCAGTTATTACAAGGATGCGGCGGTGAAAGGCAATGCCGATGCGCAGAGCGCCTTGGCGACCTTCTTCTATGAAGGTCAGGTCGTGCCGCAGGACCTGGCTACCGCCCGCAAGCTGTTCGAAGCGGCCGCGCAGCGGGGCCAGGTGGACGCGATGTTCAACTTGGCGGTGATGTCGGTGCGCGGCGAGGGTGGCCCCAAGGATCTGGCGATGGGCTATGTTTGGCTCAATCTGGCCAAGGCCGCCGGCCATGACGCGACCGACGCGGCGCTCAAAGCCGTGGCGCCGCTGCTGACGCCGCAGGATCAGGCCCGCGCGGACGCGGTGCTGAAGCCGCCAGCAAAGAAGCTGTGATGCGAGCTTTGCTTGTTTTGCTGCTCATGGCTGTGGTCGGCTGTACCGGTACCGGTACCCTGGCGCCCAAGCCGCTGTATCGCGATCCGATCTTCGACGGCGCCGCTGACCCCGCCATCATCTACAGCCAGGCCGAGGGCAAATGGCTGATGTTTCACACCATGCGGCGCGCCAATGTGGCGGGCCTGACGGCGGTCAGCTGGGTGCACGGCACGCCGATCGGGGTGGCGGAGTCGACCGATGGTGCCCATTGGGCCTATCGCGGCCAAATCGACTTTCCTGAAAATATGCCGCCAGATATTCAAGGCAAAGACTCGCCCGCGACTTATTGGGCGCCTGCCCTGCTGCGCCACGGCGATACTTACCATATGTATCTCACCATGGTGCCTGGGATATTCAATGACTGGAATCATCCGCGCCGCATCGTGCATTTAACCAGCGCCGACTTGAAGCAGTGGCAGTATCAAAGCAGTTTGAAACTGGCCAGCGACAAGGTGATTGATGCGGCTGTGATGCAGCTGCCCAATGGCAGCTGGCGCCTCTGGTACAACAATGAAGCGGCCGCCAAAACGACTTTTTATGCCGACAGCCAGGATTTGTATCACTGGGTTGACAAAGGTTCGGCCAAACTACCGCAGGACCGTGGCGAGGCGCCGCTGGTATTCAAATGGAGGGGCCATTACTGGCTGATCAATGATTTGCTGGGAAATCGGGGACTGGGAGTTTATAAATCAAGCGATGCGTCAAACTGGCTGCGCCAGCCCCATGATTTGTTGAGCCAGGCCGGTCGAGGGCTTGACGACCAAAATGGCGGCCACCACCCTGCGGTCATCGTCAGCGGCGACCGGGCCTATTTGTACTACTTTGTCCACCCCGGCGTCGCCGCCGATTCGGACCAGGCCGATAGCAAGCGCAGCAGCATCCAAGTGGTGGAATTGATGCTGCGGGATGGCTGGCTGCGGGCCGATCGTGATGCGCCCAGCTATATCGAATTGCTTCCGCCCGAGCTTGCGCGGCACGATTGATACTCGCTCAAAAAATTGAGCGAAAGCCCTGTCAACAGTTGATATTTGAATCAGACATGACTGCTTTATCAGTATTTTCCCTTGGATTTTGCTGTCTTGTCAGGGTTTACGCTGGCTTGGATTGATCACCGATTTGATTCTTTCGTGGCGGCCAGTTTTGGCCGGAGAAGTGCACCTAGACTTTGTTCAAGCGGGCCGTCGAAGACATATTGAGCCCCTGCGTTGGACAAAATCTTGGAGACATGAAAGATGAAAAAAAATACTGGCCGCAGCACGCCGGCTATGCGCCTGCGGCGCGGTACGGCGGTGGCGATTGCCGCCTTGTTTGCCAACGGCGCCCTGATGGCGCAGGCAGCGCCGGAGACCGCGCCGACCGAAAAGGAGGCCGCCGACCTGACAACCGCCGCCGATCTCAAGGCCAACGCCAAGACCAAGGAGGCTGACACGACGCTGGAGACGATCCGCATCGTCGGCACCCGCAAGTCGATCGCCTCGGCGATTGGCCGCAAGCGCGAGGCCGGCACCGTCACCGACTCCATCGTGGCCGAGGACATTGGTCAGTTCCCCGACAAGAATGTCGGCGAGGCGCTGTCGCGCATCACCGGCGTGCAGTTGTCGCGGGAGTTTGGCGAAGGCAGTCAGGTCTCGATCCGCGGCGTTGAGCCCGACCTGAACCGAATCGAAATCAACGGCGCTTCGGTGCTGGGCACCGGCGGCGGTGGCGGCCGTGGCGCCGAGCTGCGTGAGCTGGCGTCCGAGCTGATCGCGTCTATCGACGTGGTCAAGGGCTCGACCGCCGACCTGACCGAAGGCGGCATTGGCGGCACGGTTCAGATCACCACCCGCAAGCCTTTTGACTTCAAAGAACGCACCATCGCCACCACCATCTCCGGTGAATCGGCGTCCAGCCGTGGCGGTGTGCAGCCACGCGCCAGCCTGCTTCTGGCCGACAAGTTCTTCGACGGCCGCCTCGGCCTGATGGGCAACTTTGTTTATGACAATGTGCTGACCCGCAACGATTACGCCCGCAACACCTCCTGGAATCTGCTGCGCGACTGGGATTTCGCGGCCGACAAGACCCTCACCAGCATGGACCCCGCAGTGGCCGCGGTGAATGCGAGGACGGGCTGCACGGCGGCGGCTGGCCTGAGCGCCAACCAGATTACCGATTGCAACCGCCAGTGGTTTGACTACGCGCCGCGCATCTCCCGCTACGGCATCTGGACGCGCGACCATAAGCGCAGCTCGGCCGAGCTGACGGCCCAGTTCAAGATCAACGACGCCTTGAATGTCTACTCCAGCTACCAGGCCAACACCCAGGCGCAGCGGCTGAATGACCGCAACTACGGCACCGACCTGATTGCCACCACCCGTTTGTCGACCCCCGGTACGGCGCCGGTCTACAACATGGCGACCGGCGTGCCCAGCAGGGCCGGGACTTGTACCGCCATCGGCGCCAACACCACGCCGGCCGGCATGGTGGTCAACAAGCACCATGTGGACGAATATGTGGTCGGCGGCTGCAACTTTGTGGCCGGCGCTGGCGGCCAGGGCGCCTTCAGCACCGCTGCGCGCGACTTCGAGCTTGACATCAAGTCCAAGTACGCGACGGCTGGCTTCAACTACAAAGGCCAGGGCCTGAGCATCGACGGCATGTTGGTCGACTCCAGCTCCAAGTATTCCAGCGAAAGCAATTCGGTGATCCTGACGCAGAATGCGCCGGGCCTGAAGGTTTCGCTGGACTCACAGCGCCTGCCGAGCTTCACTTTCCCTGCCGGCTCCGACCCCGAGAGCGCCAGCTCTTATGTGCAGGCGCAGCTGCAGTACCGGCCGTCCGAGACCGACAACAAGGAAAAGCAGGCCAAACTGGATCTGAAATACGACCTGGACAAGGGCATCTTCAGCAAGCTCTGGGTCGGCGTGCAAGCCCGTGACGCTTCGTCCGAGCAGTACAACGGCGGCGGCTATTTGGCCAGCAATGGTGCCAATCTGGGCTCGTCCGCCGATGACGTAGCGGTGCTGGGCGCCAATATCAACCAGACCCTGGTGTACGACCCCTTCTTCACCGGCACCGCGCAGCGCGCGCCCGATGCGCAGGGTTTCATCAACTCCAATTTCTCGACCCGCTATATCGACGCCGCTGGCATGGCGGCGTTGGTGCAAACGGTGCGCGAACGCTCGCCGGGCAAATTTTTCGACGGCTACAGCGGCGTCAGCGGTCTGCCGTCCAGCTGGATGGCGCCGAGCTACAAAGATGCCAAGGTGTTTTTTGACACCTCCAACTTCAACCATGGCAATGTGCGCGAGGCCAAGGGCAGCGACGGCCTGCTGTACCCGCAGCTGCCGGCCTTCAAGGTCGAAGAAAAGATCAAGTCCGCGTATTTGCGCATGGACTTTGACGCCGAGCTGTTCGGCAGCGAAATCTCAGGCAACTTCGGTGGCCGCTACACCGAGACGCACGACACCTCGACCGGCTCTTACAGCTACCGCGTGCGCCGCGCCGCGAGCAATGCGGCGGGCTATTCCGACTTTGTGGTCAGCAACAGCATCGTCAGCGTCGACAACAAATACTCGGACTTCCTGCCCAGCTTCAATGCCGCCACTTGGTTGATGCCCAACAAGCTGGTGGCCCGGGTCGGTCTGGCCAAGGTGATGGCGCGCCCGGCGATCAATCTATTGGCACCGAACGCCACTTGCACCGAGGGCAGCAACTCGCCGCAGTTCAACGGCGATGGCTCGGCCGATGACTGCACGGCCGGCAATCCCGATCTGGAACCCTACCGCGCCACCAAGACCGACTTCAGCCTTGAATACTATCCAGGCCGCGATAGCCAGCTGAGCCTGGCGCTGTTCCAGAACGACATCGACACCTATGTTCGCAACAATGTGAAGCGTGAGAATGTTGATCTGTTCGGCAACGGCAAGCTGTTTGACGTCACCCAGCCCGTCAACGGCCGTGGCGCCACCACACGCGGCCTGGAGCTGACGGCGCGCACCGCCTTCACCTTCTTGCCGGGCTGGCTGGGCGGTTTTGGCGGCGACGTCAACTACACCCGCATGGACTATGAGTATTCGGCCGGCAACGAGCTGCTCAACATCCTTGACGGCACCGTGCTGCCCTATCCAGGCATGTCCAAGAACAGCTACAACCTAGCGCTCTGGTATGACGAAGGCCAGTTCAACGGCCGCATCGCTTACAACTACCGGGATGCCTATTACACCGGCGGCAATGACGTCAGCGGCAACCCGAACTTCACCGACAAGACCGGCTATCTGGATGCCAAGATCCAGTACCGGATGAGCAAGAACTTCACCTTCTCGCTGGAAGGCAAGAACCTCACCGACCAAGCGCAGACCACCTACTCCGGTGATCTGTACCGCGTCAACGAGCTGGCGTTCTCGGGTCGGCGCTACTTTGCCAGCGTCTCCTACAAATATTGATTGATTGACGAGTGTCTGTCCGGGTGATCCCGTTGGGGGATCGCCTAGCTTTTGATCACCGGCCCTGGCAACGGGGCCGGTGTTTTTTTTAGTCAGTCACGTACAACTGTCACCAGCACCGGCACCCGTCGGCGCAGCGCTTCGGCGGCCACAAACTCGCGCCAGGCGGCTTCGGTCTTGACCTCTGCGGCGCGGCTCCAGATCGCGCCCACGTAGTAACGCAGTACCTGGCCGGAGACCAGCGGCGTGGTGATCAGGCTGTTGGCGCCGTCTACCGCATAGCTAACTTCATCGGCCAGGGGCAGCAGCAGCGCAGTGCCGAAATCACCGCCGCTCTGGCTGACCCACTGCGTCAGGCCACCCTGCGCCGGCAGCTGCTGAGTGGCAATCCTGGGGCTGCGCTCCTTGTAGGCGGGGGATTTGTTCAGCCCCACGGCCAACCTCAGGCGCTGGCCGCCAGTGAAAGTCAAGGTGCTGTCGATCTGATGAAAATAGCGCCCAGCATCGATGGTGAAGCGCTTGGTCTCGCTGACCGGCGTGCTAGCGCCGTCCCAGGCCTCATAGCCGAGTTCGAAAACGGCACGGATCGGGCCGTTGGCGATCACCCGCCAACGCGTGTAGTTGCGGCTGCTGTGCAGGCTGCTGCCGTCCCAGATGCCGGTGCCGCCGGCGCCGCAGCTGCGGCCGACGCTGTACATGTCCAGGCCCTCGCCTTCATCGTGGTGGTAATGCTCGTGGCCCTTGTTGTACCAGCGGTCGATGATGGGGTAAGCGACGCGCTTGAACCAGACATCAATGCCGCTGGTGACCAGCACCTCCTTGCCGCTGCCGGGCGGCGCTGGCGCTGCCAATGCGGCACCGTAGGTGCGGTGGGCGATCTTGTCGTTCTCCCAGGCGAAGTCATCCAGGCGCTCGGGTACAAAACGGGCGAAGACTTTGGTCTCGAAGGGCGGGCTGACCGAGGCCGATTTCTCGACCGTGAAGCGGGCCGATTGTTCGCCGGCGGCAAAGTCATGCTGGAACAGCAGCTCGCCATAGGCTAGGCCCAGGCCCTGCGGATCGCGTGCCAGCGGGTCGAGATTGGTGACCTGGTAGGGCAGCGATTGGCCGGCCGCATTGCGCACGATCAGCTGCTGCAGCAGGGCGCCCGGCAGCGCCCGAGCGACCTCGCTCCAGGCAATGGCCAAAGTCTCGGCCGGGCGGGCGATGTCCAGTGGATGCTGGGCGCTCAGCACCAAGCGCTCGCTGGCGTGGGCTTGACTGCAGGTGACCGCCGCCAGCGCGGCGACCAGCAAGCTGCGGCGGTTCAGTCCGGGTGCCATCAATAAGTGACCGGATAGTCTTTAGGGAAAGGGGCGCCGGAGAACGCTTTCTTTTGCGTCCAGTCCAGCGCCGGGCTGGTCCAGTAGCTGTCGTTCTCGGGCAGGCCCAGGCTCAGCATGCTGGCTGCAGCGATATACATGCTGCCGTTGTTGGAGTACCAATCACCCAGGCTGGGCTGATGGCCGACAAAGCCAATCGTCAAGAAGCCCTCGGGGCCGAAATTGCCGGGCGCGCTCCAGATCGCCTGGTGCACGGCGTGCATAGCGGCGCGCACTTGGCCCTCGGGCAGGCTGGCCGGCAGTTGCTTGCGCCAGGCCAGCAGCGCCAGGGGCTGGAAGGCGGCGGTGCGGTAGGTGAGCGAGCGGCCTATCGGCGGGAAGCTGCCCTGCGGCGAGATGAAGCGCTCCAGGTGCTCGGCATAGCGCTGCATGCGCTTGAGTGACTGCGCCAGCAGATCGGCGGTCTTGGCGTTCCAGAACGGCCCTTTGAACTTGACCAACACCTCCAGCACCTCAAACAACATCGGATGCATGACGAAGGCGCCGTAGTAGTCGAAATGAAAGCTCTCGCCGTCTTTGATCCAACCGTCGCCCACATACCATTCGTTGATCTTGCGGATCGCCACATTCATGCGCAAGGGGTCACTCTCTTCGCCCACCGACAGCAGCCAAGCTTCGTTGATGGCGGCAAACAAGAGCCAGTTGGTGTAGGGCGGGTCGACCCGCCGCAGGCCCTTGATCTCGTGAACGATGCGCTGTTTTGTGGTGGCTTCCAGCGGTTCCCATAACGCTTTAGGTGCGCGCATCAGGGCGCTGGTGAAATAGGCCGAATCAACCAAGGCCTGACCCTTGCCGCGCCACTGCAGGTAGTCGGGGCTTTGCGGGTCGACCGAGTGAACAAAGCTTTGCAGCGCCATTTGCTGCAGGCGCCGGCGCACCAGGCCTTCGGCGCTGTCGCTATCGGGCAGGCCCAGCCAAGGCGCTGCGCCGGCCATCAAGCGTGCGAAGCATTCCATATAGGCCACCCGGCCTCCGCGGTCACGCCAGGTGGGGCTGAGTTCGAGCGCGAACTGCTTTTGCAGCTCACCCCTGGCCATCAGGCTCAACACCGGCTCGGCCATCTTTTGCAGCAAACCGGCCATGAAGGCCCGGTCGCTGTTGGGCTCAGCCGCGCTCCGGGCGGGCAACCCGACCGCCGCTGAGCTGGCTGCCAGCGTGCCTAGAAAGTTCCGTCTGTGCATATCGTCACCTTGATTGTTCGACTGTTCAGTCACTGCTGGCCAAGGCTTGGCCGCAGTAGAGGCGGTATCGCTGAATGCGGCCGGTCACGCCGTCGGCGCCTTGGCGTGGCGTGTAGCGCAGGCCGGCCACCAATTCGTCGCGGCCTAAATCAATGATCAGACGGTGTGGGTAGGCAGCCGCTGCCGCCTCATCACCGTTGCCGCCATAAGCGCTGTGCCAATGGTCGCTGGCCTGCCCATTGATCGCGTTCAGCACCGAGCCATCTTCCTTTTCCAGCTCTTCACTGCTGACGAAGGCAATCGTCCAATTCGACTGGTTCAGCACCCGTCCTTGCGAGTCCAACAAGGCGAGCTCCCCAACCGCCGCAAATGGCTTGCCGTCGAAGGCGCTCAGCGCTTCCAGGCAAAATTGCCGCCCGCTGACCGGGCGGGCAAAGACGATGTCCTGGCGGCCTGCGCCGGCTGCGAACTCGCCTTGATGCAGCGGCCGCACGCCGTCGAGTTGCGCGCGGCCGGTGCGAGCGGGGCGCGGCAGGTCGCGCTCGGGCCGCAGCCGGTCCAGGATGGGGGTGCTCAGGCCCGCCAGCTGCGGAACGTCAGGCCCAGTGAGGTCCAGCACCACCACCTCGTTGCGGCCCGTGCGCATCCAAGGCCCCGGCAAGTACATGGTCTGGGTCGGCCCTATGCTCCAGAAGCGGCCCAGGCAGTGGCCATTCACCCAGACCAGGCCTTGGCCCCAGTTCGAAAGGTCCAGAAAGCTGTCGCCACTGCGCTCGACCTTGAAATGACCGCGCCAGAAGGCCGGGCTCTGCGCCCGGCCCTTGCTTTGCGGCTGCCAATTCAACGGCGGCAGCGTGGCGTCGGCGTCAAAATCAAGCGCCTGGATCTCCCAATTTTCCAGCGCTAGAGGAGCCTGCCCCGGCGCTTTGAAAGTGACGGGGCCGTGCAGGCCCTTGCGGTCATGCACCTCAATGCCAAAGTTCACCCGCGCAATCGTGTAGAGCAATATTTCCAAGCTGACGGCTTGGCTGCGTGCCGGCAGCGCCACCTTGAATTGGCGCGAGCGCGTATCCATGGTGCCGACCATTTGCCCATCCAAAGTCACCCAGGCGAGGTCGCGCACTTTGGCCGCCTCCAGCATGCCGGCCGGCCCTGCCGGCAAATTCAGGCGGTAGACCACCAGGCCTCGGCTGATGTCCTCATGCTCCAGCGGCCGAGGCGACTCGGTCTTGATGATGCGCGCTGGCAGGTTGTCAAACAAGCCGGCCACTTCATTCAGGGTGAAGGGCGCGATGGCGATGACGGGTTTGGGCGCCGGTGGCTGCGGCAGCACCTCGCCTAATGCCAAGAACGGCCGGATGGCGGCGCGGTAGGCCTCGAATTTCTCGCCGATCCAGCCGGCCTCGCTGATCGGGGCGTCGTAGTCGTAGCTGCTGGTGTCGGGCCGAAACGGCCGGTCACAGCCGCCCCACAGGCCAAAGCTGGTGCCGCCATGCGCCATGTAAAGGCTGAACGAAGCATTGGCCTTGAGCATGGTTTGAATATCGGCGACGGCCTTGTCAGCCGAGCCCCGCCGGTGCGGCGTGCCCCAGGTGTCAAACCAACCCGAGTAGTACTCGCCGCACATCAGTGGCCCACTCTGCACCGAAGCCAGCGCCTTGAAGCCGGCCACCGGGTCGCTGCCGAAGTTGGCCACCTGAAACAGCTCCGGCACATGTGATTTGACGACCGCATGGGTCGGGTTGCACTGAAACAGCGGTACGTCGAATTTGGCCTCCAGCAGGATCAGGCGCAACAAGCGCAGATAGTCCAGATCCTGGCCAAAGAAGCCGTATTCGTTCTCCACCTGCACCATCAGGATGGGGCCGCCCTGCGTGATCTGCAGGTCGCCAAGTTCGCGCCCGACCTCCTGCAGCCAGCGCCGCGCCGGCATCATGAAGGCTGGATCGCGGGTGCGCAGATAGCTGTCGCCCTCGTGTTTCAGCAGCCACCAGGGCAGGCCGCCCATCTCCCATTCGGCGCAGGCGTAGGGGCCGGGCCGCAAGATCACCCACAAGCCCAGCGACCGGGCCAAACGGCAAAACTCAGCGGCATCACGCTGGCCGCTCCAATCGAACTGACCTTCGCGCCACTCGTGGTAATTCCAGAATAAATAGGCGCAGACCGTGTTGAGGCCCATCGCCTTGATCAGTTGCAGGCGGTGCAACCAGTAGGCGCGCGGCACACGGGCGAAATGAATTTCGCCGCAGCGGATCTGCAGCGGCCGACCGTCGAGCAAAAAGTCCTCGCCACCAATGACGAAGCGAGCAGGCGGCGGCCGGGCCCCGGTGGCCGGCACAAAGAGACCGCCACCCAGCGCCGCCAGGGCGCCTTGCAGCAGGTGTCGTCGGGGAGGGGAGTGGTGCGTCATGGGTGTGAACTCAAGCTTTCAGGAAGCGGTGCATCTCGGCCGCCGCCAGCAAAAAAGCACCGACACCGAAGCCCGCCGTCGAGGTCTGGCCAACCACTTGGCCCGCAATGGCCCTCTCACCAATGGGCTGCACATAGCCGAACCGGCCGCTGGGCTGCAGCGCGATCTCGCTCAAGAAGCGCCAGCCCTGGGTTGCCACCGGCGCATAGGTCGCGCGGTCAAGATATCCGTGGGTGATGCCCCACAAAAATCCATAAGTGAAGAAGGCCGTGCCGCTGCTTTCGCGCCCCGGCGCATGGGCGGGGTCAAGCAGGCTTCGGGTCCAATAACCTTCAGTCTGCTGGGCGGATCGCAGCGATCGCGCCATGGTCTGGAAGCGCTGCACAAACAAGGGCCGGCTGGCATGGTCGGCGGGAAGGTCGGCCAGCACCTTGGCCAGGCCGGCAAACACCCAGCCATTGCCGCGCGACCAGAAATCTTTCAAGCCATGGGCGCTTTTGTGGCGGGGGTAGACGTACTTGGCGTCGCGGTAGTAAAGGCCGGCTTCGGCGTCAAACATCAGCTGGTCGGCAAAGGCAAAGTAGGCCTGCAGCTTGTCCAGATAGCGCACTTGGCCTGTCAGCTTGTAGAGCTTGGTCAGCACCGGCATGACCATAAAAAGCCCGTCGGCCCACCACCAATAATCAACGTTGGCGGTGGACATCTGATAGTCCATGACTTCCAGGGTGCGGGCGATTTTGCGTGGGTCGCGGGCGCCGTCGAGATGGTGCAGGTCCAGATAGGTCTGAAAGCAAATCTGCCAGTCGCCAAACAACACATAGTCCGCCGTCTCGCCGTAGCTGTACTTCCAGTCGGGCTTGTGCTTGGAGGCGGCGCCGCGCCATTGGTTGTGTTCGGCCCAAGCGGTGGAATAGCTGCGGTAGGCCTCGTCGCCGGTCAAGCGATAGGCCTCGATGTTGCCGCTATGGTAGGCCGCCACATCCCAAAAAGCCCATTGCTCGGCCGCTTGGCTGCGCTGCCAATAGCGATTGGCTAAATGCAGCGCGGCCAGCACCTGGGCTTGGCTGGTCGCCGCCGGGCCTGTCCTTGTCGCCGGGCTTTGGCAGCCCGTCGTGGCGCCGGCCATGCCGACCAAACCCAGCTGCAAACACTGTCGTCTCAACATCGTCTAGTTTCCTGATTGTCATTGCGTAAGCGGCTGCCACTGCAGCACCTGCACCATGCTGGGCGCCCCGTCGCCCCGGCCCTCGCCGTCGAGCTGCTGCACGTCTTGCACGAACAGATGCAGCACGCTCGCGCGCCGCCACAGCTCGCTGTCAAAGCTGGGCTCCCAGGCGCCGACCGATTGCTCGCTCAGATCGCGCAAATGCCATCGCCCGCGCTTCACGTCGGTGATCACCACGGCCGACACCTTGCTGCCGCGCTCCTGATCCCGAAAAATCAGCAGCGCCTTTTGCGCGTCGGCCGGCCCGGCGTGCAAGTCCACCATCAGCTGGGGACGCGAGATCGGGATCGCCTTGGTGCCCTGGCCGCTCAAGCTGAACGCGCTGCGGCGGAAGTCCAGTGGCAGGCGCGCCCAGGCCTTGCCGGTGAAATAAAGCAACTGGTACTGCGGCACAGCGCTGCCGGGCGCGCGCCAATAGCTGGCGATATAGGGCCGCCCGGCGCTGTCAGCCGACATCGAGGTCTGGTTGATCAGCTCGCTGCCCGGCGGGATCTGCCAGGCCACTTCGGCCGTGCGGGCGCTGATTGGCAAGGCATAGGGCGCGCCGCTGCTCGTCTCCCAGCTCAGGCCGCCGTCATGTGAGCGCGCATAGGCCATATCCTGATTGCTGGCGACATCGGGAGAGTCGCGCCAGACCCAGGACAGATGCACGCTGCCCAGGTGGTCCACAAAGGCCTGCCAATAGGCGTTGCGCCGGCCCTCGCCGTCAATCAAACGGGTGTGCAGGCGGCGCCATTGTTGGCTGCCGACGTCATAGCGATTCAGCACCAGATCACCGCGACCCGAGCCGCCATTGCGATAGAAAAACAGCAAGTCGCCACCGGGCAGTCGGAAGAACTCGGGGTAGCTGACGGCCGCTTCATCGCGGCCCAGCATGGGCATTTTTTCGCTCAGATCCAGTGAGCCGTGGCTGAGGCTGCGGGCGTAGCGCAGTACATGGTTGTGGTGGTCCCAGGCCATGTGCAGGAAGCCGGCGCCGTCCACCATGATGCTGATGCTGTTGTGCGCGTCGTCGACGTTGCCGCTGTAGGGCGTGACCTGCAATTGCCAGGCGCTGCTGCCGAGTTGGCGCTTGCCCAGCACCACCCGGCGCTGCGGGTCATAGAAGGCGATGAATTGCGTGTCGCCATGGCTGACCAGCGAGTTTTTGCGAAACACCACCGCATTGACCGAGTTGCTGGCCCAGCCGGGTGCGATGTCGACGCTGCTGATGGAGTCAGTGGCTGCGGCATTGCTAACTGCTAAATCTGGCGGCGACAAAGCGGTTCCACAGGCAGCCAGCGTGCCAAGCGTGAAGCTGCAAAGAAGACTCAAAAAAATCCGCAAGGCCTGACGTTGGAAGCGCTGAATGCTCATGCTGAGGTCGGGCAACTTGGTGGGGTTTTCGGGCTGCGTGAGTGTAGGAGTGAGCGGGGCTGAAAGGGGCTTGCAAACAATCATGATGTCGCTCGTATCGAGTTCGTATTGGCATCGTGGCGATGTGAGAATCAGCCGCGCGGCTTGCGCCGATGAACCCGTGGCGGCCACGCGGTCAAACAGGAAACTCAAGCGATGAATCGACTCAATACAGGCCTGCTGCAGTTTGCAGGCTGCTTGGCTTTGCTGGGCCATGGGTTGGCCATCGCTGCGCCACAGGCGACCGCGCTCGAGTCGGCAACAGTAGCCACAGCGCGTGGCAAGCAGGTCGAGCGACTCGACCGTGGCTTGATTGCTGTGCCGGCGGCGGGTGCGGCCGGTGGCGTCTTCCTCAGCTGGCGCCTGCTCGCGACCGACGCGGCTGACCTTGCCTTCAATCTCTATCGCGGCGCCAAGTTGCTCAACGCCGAGCCGCTGACGCTGAGCAACTATGTCGACCCGCAAGGCAGGGCCGACAGCCGCTACTCGGTACGCGCCGTAGTCGGTGGCCTTGAGCAAGCTCCAAAACCGTCTGAATTTGAGGTTAGTAGTGGCAGCCAGCCCTTCAAGACTATTCCGCTCAAGAAGCCGGCCGACGGCGTGACGCCCGATGGGCAGCGCTTCAGCTACGCGGTCAATGACGGCTCGGTCGCGGATCTGGACGGTGACGGTGTGTATGAGTTCATCATCAAATGGCAGCCCTCCAATGCCAAGGACAACTCGCAAAAAGGCCATACCGGTGCGACCTTGATCGATGCCTACCGGCTGGACGGCACGCTGCTTTGGCGCATTGATCTGGGGCCGAACATCCGCGCCGGGGCGCATTACACGAGCTTTCTGGCTTATGACTTCGACGGCGACGGCCGCGCCGAGTTGATGCTAAAAACCGCCGACGGCAGCGTCGACGGCCTGGGCGCGGTGATAGGCGATGCCAAGGCCGACCACCGCAACGCGGCCGGCTATGTGCTGGCCGGGCCGGAGTTCCTGACCGTCTTCAACGGCATGACCGGCGCGGCTATGGCCAGCGCCGGCTACCTGCCAGCACGCGGCGATGTCGCCGCCTGGGGTGATGGGTATGGCAACCGGGTCGACCGCTTCCTGGCTGGCGTCGCCTATCTGGATGGCGCGCGGCCCAGTGCGGTGTTCTCGCGCGGCTATTACACCCGCGCGGTGCTGGTGGCCTGGGACTGGCGCGACGGAAAGCTGAGCCGCCGCTGGACCTTTGACAGCGACATTGCGGGTCAAGAAGTCAAGGGCCAGGGCGCGCATTGGTTCTCGGTCGCCGATGTGGACGGCGACACCCGCGACGACATTGTTTTTGGCGCCGCCACCATTGGCAGCGACGGCAAGCTGATCTACAGCACCGGCCTGGGTCATGGCGACGCGCTGCATGTGAGCCAGTTCGACCCGGCGCGGCCCGGCCAGCAGATTTTCATGGTGCACGAATCACCGCGCAGCTATGGCGAGCATGGCCTGGAGATGCATGACGCCGCCAGCGGCAAGATACTCTGGAGCATGTCGGGCGAGGGCACCGATGTGGGCCGAGGCATCTGCATGGACATTGACCCGGCCCACGCCGGCGCCGAATGTTGGGGCTCGGTCGGCGGCCTGATGAGCGCCGGGGGCAAGCTGATCAGCGAGCAACATCCGAAAAGATTCAACTTCGCAGTTTGGTGGGACGGTGACCTGCTGCGCGAATCGCTGGACGGCGTGTCCATCGACAAATGGAATCCGGCCCAATTCGCTTTCGAGCGCCTGCTGAATGGCGCCGACTTTGGCGCTGGGTCTATCAATGGGACCAAGGCCAACCCAGTGCTCTCGGGGGACCTGTTTGGCGACTGGCGCGAGGAGGTGGTCTGGCGCAATGCCGACAATACGGCGCTGCTGATCTTCAGCACGAATCTGCCCACGCCGCACCGCTTGAGCAGTCTGATGCATGACCCGCAGTACCGCGTCCAGGTGGCGTCTCAGAACGCCGCCTACAACCAGCCCCCGCACCCCAGCTTTCACCTCGGCGTCGGCATGAGTCAGCCTCAACAAGTGCCGGTGTACGCGCCATAACTAGTTAATTTAGCGGCCTGCGCAGGCCCGCACCTCAAAGTCGCGGATCTGAAAATGCCCCGTCATCGTGCGCAGCCCGAACCAGCCGCGCAGATAGGGCTGCGGGTCGGCGTAGGCGAACACCAGCTGCTGGTCGGCCCACCATTGCAGCGTGAGCGGGTCGGCCGGCGTCGCCCGGCGCGACACGATGCGAACCTGCACCGGCTGCTTGGCATGCAATTGGGTGGCGGGCGTCAAGCCGCCTGCGCGGTCCTCGGCGACGGCGCTGGCCGGCGTCGCATAACCGCTCAATTGGGTGCGCGCGGCGCTGCCGTCGTAGCGGCGCAAGCGCGTGCTGGTATTGCTGTTGGCGCCGAAGCCGACGTAGTAGAGCCGCAGCAGGTTGTAGGACGCGAGCGACGCGTCGCGGCCTTGAGCGCTCGGGTCGCCGTCTGCTACCGCGTCGTCGAGCGCATTCCAGAACATATTCAGATCCGACACGCGCTGGCTGAAGCCACCGGCATCGAGCGGCAGGGCGGTGGCGCTGAAACGGATCTCGTAGTCGCCGCTCAGGGGCGTGCGCCACCATAGCGTGGCGCCCAGCGGCTGGCGGAACTCCAGCACGCCTTCGCTTGCGCTGGCGCTGCCGCTCGGGTCTT
This sequence comes from Roseateles oligotrophus, assembly GCF_025717515.1. Classification (GTDB taxonomy): domain Bacteria; phylum Pseudomonadota; class Gammaproteobacteria; order Burkholderiales; family Burkholderiaceae_C; genus Paucibacter_A; species Paucibacter_A oligotrophus. Next base: position 139,593 of record NZ_JAJIRN010000002.1, on the reverse strand, counting down.
GCTGCTCGACCCGCCATTGCGCCAGACCTTGACGGAAGTCGTCGCTGGCGATGGGCTGAGGCTTGCTGCCTTCGGCGCAGTGCAGCGCCTGGGCCTGCTGACCGGCCAAGCAGATCAGCAGCAGCGCCGCGCTCAGACTAGTTCTTGCCGCAAGCATCGGTATGGGGCTTGAAATGCCGCTGGTGTCGCATCATTGCTCGGCCATCAGTTGCATGCACATCGGCATTCAATCTGCCACAGGCTCGCCGAAGTCCGGTGTGCCATCGGCATGCCAGCGCAGCAGTTGGGCGCGTGTATGGCGGTTGCGGTCCTTCAATGGGTCGCCCTTGATGTCGCGGAAGTTGCGCGCGTGATAGAGCAGCACATCCTGGCGGCCGTCCGGCGTGGTGGTGAAGCTGTTGTGGCCGGGGCCGTACTGGCTATGGCTTGCGCTGCTTTTGAACACCGGTTCTGGTGATTTACGCCAGCTGGCTGGGTCCAGCAGGTCAGCGTCCTCGGCCGCACTGAGCAGGCCCAGGCAGTAGTTGGCGTCGGTAGCGCTGGCCGAATAGGTGACGAACACCTTGCCGCGCCGCACCAGCACGGCCGGTGCCTCGTTGACGAGGTGACCGACCTTCTCCCAGGCGTAATCGGGTTGAGACAGCCGCACCGGCGTGCCGCTGATGGACAGCGGCGTGTCCATCTTGGCGATATAGATATGGGTCGGCTTGTCGCCGGGTTTCGGGCCGGTCTGCGTCCACAGCAGATAGCGTGACCCGCGGTGCTCGAAGGTGGTGGCATCCAGCGAGAACGACTCCCAGCCGGTCTTGAGCTGGCCGCGTTCTTGCCAATTCGCATCAAGTGGATTGGCGTCGGATGCTTCCAGCACATAGAGGCGGATGTCCCAGATCGCCTTGGCGCGGCCGGCGGTGAAGTAGACATACCACTTGCCGTTGATGAAATGCAGCTCCGGTGCCCAGATGTGATAACTCATAGGCCCATTGGCATGCTTGCGCCAAATCACCCGGGGCTCGGCCGTGGCCAGGCCGTTGATGGAGCGGGCGCGGCGCAGCTCGATGCGGTCGTACTCGGGCACGGTCGCGGCCAAGTAGTAAAAGCCGTCACTGTGCAGAAATACCTGCGGGTCGGCGCGCTGCAGCAGCAGCGGGTTGTTGAACTGCGAGGTCGGACCATGGGTGGCCACAGTGCAGCCGAGGTTGAGCAGGCCCAGCAGGGCGGCAAGCCACAGCGATATGAGGTGTCTCATGCCGGCCTCGCCAAGCGCTGCGTCATCCAGTCCAGCGCCAACGCGGGCCAATGCTTGTGGGATCCGGCCAGCTCGCGCAGGGCAAAGCCATGCGGTGCGTCGTTGAAGATATGGGCATCCAGCTCAAGGCCGGCGTCGCGGGCCGACTTGATCAGGTTCAGCGCGTGCTCTATCGGCACGATCTTGTCGTGCAGTGCATAGGCCAAGAAAATCGGCTGCGGCGGCAGGCCGTGGGGCTGGCTTGTGATGCCGATGGCCCATTCGTTGTAGAAGGCCTGCTTTTCCGGTGGTGCGAAGTCGGGCTTGCCGGCCGGCGCTTTGTGATCGCGGTGGTTGGCGTTCAGTGGCGCATAGGCGATCAGCAGGCCCAGCGCTTGGCGTGCCTCAGGCTGACAGGCGATCACGCCGGCCAGATGGCCGCCGGATGACAGGCCCATCAGCAACAGGGGCAGCGGCGCCAGCGTTTGCAGATGGGCGATATGGGCCAGCGCCGCTTGGGCGTCGCGCAGCGCGATGTTGGCCGGGTGGCCGTCTGCGCCGGGCAGGCGGTGCACCAGCACATGCACCTCGAAGCCGGCCTCGGCCAGCCAGGCGGCGACCTCGGCGCCCTCGCGGTCATAGGCCAGGCCCACATAGCCACCGCCCACGCACAGCAACACGCGCCCGCGCGGCATCGCTGCGGTCGTGGCGCCGAAGCCATGAAGCTCGGCCCGGGGTACGGCCTGGTAGACGCGGTCTGGCCAGGCGCCAATCAGTTGGTTGGGCACGCCGTCGCTGAGCGCGATCAAGCTGCTTGGGGTCGGGATAGTTGAACTTGTCATAGGTCTACTGCCAGCCGTGATAGTCACTCGACCAGCCCGGCTGCCTTGGCCGCCTCGTCCAGCGAGTCGCCCACCAGGGCCAGGTTCTGGATCGCCGCCAGCCCCCATTGCGCCGAGGCATTGGTGCTGATGCCAGGCTGCTCGATCAGCGGCCGCATCACAGCCACGCCGCCGATGTGCCGCGTCTTGCCGTCGCCTTTCAGCGCGCTTGACGAGAAGAACTCGCGCCAGGCCCGCAAGGCCAGCGCACGGTCGCGCTCGTGGAAGGCGGCATAGGCCGTCATGCGCGAGCCGGTGTCGGCGAGATTCGGTTTGCCGAGGTCTTTGCCAAGCAACTCGAACAGCTCCTGCCTGGGCGCGTTGTAGTAGCGGCAATACTCCAGCCAAGCGCGGCGGTAGGCCGGCGCGTCCACCAGGGGGAGCAATTCCGAACTCATTTCGATGACGCCGAACACGGCATTCAGGTGCGAGATGGCGGGCTTGTCGCCCGGGCCGGCGAACTTGCCGGTCTTGGGGTCGTACGGTGCGGCGGAGGCGAACCAGCGGTGCTTGAGCGCGCCGATGCTCTGCATGCCGGCGACGATCTTGTCGCGCCACTTGAGGTCGCCGGTGCGCTCCCACTCGGTCAGCCAGGCCGCGACCCAGGAACCCCAGGTAGTGCCAAACGAGGCGCCAACCAGGCCCGGCATCGGCGGTGGTACCGCCTCTTCGCCGGGCTTTTGGGTCAGTTTGCGTGAGATGTCGACCTTGTGCAGATCGGCGTCGGAGTCCAGCAGCTCTCGCATCAGGTCGCCGACCCGCTCGTCGGCGGTCAGGTAGTAATAGATGCGTCGGTAGGCGGCGTTAGAGACGCGCGGCTGCTTGCTGGAGTCGGACCAGTGCTGCAGGCCGTGGCGGGTGCCGAAGCCCTTGAAGGGGCCTGCGTGGTAGACGTCAACCTCGCCGGTGTGGCGGGTCATCGCCTCGGCCAGCTTGAAGATGTCGGCCCGGCCGGTGCGCAGATAGCTGTACCAGAGCCACAGGTCGGTGGACAGCTCGGAGTTGTCCCAGGCGTAGCCGCCGATGTCGTAGCGCCACATATGGCGGTCGGCGTCGTAGGCGTGCATCACGTCGCCGTAGTTCCAGAAGCCGTACCAACGGTGCTGCTCGACCTCCTTCAGGTACTGGTCAAGCTGCACCGTCATGCGGTCCTCGATCAGCTGGCGCGCCGGCGTGCGGGTCGTACTGGTGTCTGCGGGGTCCCAGTCGCCGAACACACCCGCCGCGTGCAGGCGCTGCGGCGTCGCCACCGGCCGCGCTGGGTTGGCGACCTGCTCGGCCATGTCCGAGAACACCTGGTGCGACGGTGTGGCGGCCAACACCCAGAGCTGCAGCTCGGACGTGCGGGCCACGCCGACGGAGCTGTCCCAGCCCGGCTCGTAGTCCTCGTAGGTGATGTTGAGGCCTTCGATCTGCTCCGCGAAGGTGTCCATCTCGCCGGCCGAGCGGTAGGAGCGCATGTCCATCGCCGGGGCCGAGGGCGAGTAAAGCCATGCGGTCACTTCGGCCAGATCATTCGCTGCGCCGCGTACGTCCAGCCGCACCGGGGCGCGCTGCCAGAAGTCCTTCAGCCCCAGCGCCACGCCGCCCGAGGCGCCGCCGGCAAATACCAGCCCTTTGGCGCGGCTGCCGCCGTTGGAGGCGATCCAGGCATGGCCGGGCGCGGTGCGCTTGGCGATGGTGAAGCCGTCGGCGCTCAGCTGCGAGAGCGAAAAGTCGCCCCACTCGGGGATCCACTTCAGGCCGTCCTGCACGGTCTTGGCCATGCCGCTCAGTGCGGGCAGGGCCTTGCCCGCGACCTGCGCATCCTTATAAGCCTGGCCTGGGTCGCGGCGCAGGCCGGTGATGGGGCGCACGGCCTCGCCCCACACGCCCACGCCTTCGCCTGAGAAGCGCACATGGCGGTCGTGCGTGGCATTGCTCATAGTCACTTGCGCGGTGACACCGAGGCCGGCGATGAAGTCCTTGGCCGGGTCACCGTCCCAGACGAAGCTGTGGACGATGCGCACGCTTTCCGCGCCGGCATAGAAGTACAGGCGCACCGAGAACGGCAGCCAGTCGTGGCCCTTCTCTTGACCATTCGCACTGTGCGTACCGTCGAGCTTGAGCACCGCGCGCACAGGGCCTTGCTGCTCGACAGTGACGCTAGTGACCCGGCTGGTGAAGGACTGGCGGGCGGTCTTGCCGTCCAGTTCGGGCTCGGTGCCGTCCTGGCGCAGCGCCATGAGCTTGAGGTTCTTCAGCGTGACGCGGCCGGCGCGGGTCGCCTCCTTGATCAGCGCGGCGCCGCTGGTCGGCACGGTCCAGACCAAGTCATCGGCGCTGATGGTGATTTGCGTGGCTGATTGCTCGACGCTCAAGCCGCCCGCTACCGGCTTGCCTTGCTCCAGCTTCAGCTCACCGGCCGGCACCCCGCCGGCCAGCGCATGGGCCGTCCACTTCAGCGAACCATCGGGCCAGAAGGCCAATGGCCAGGATTGAATCGGGTGCTTGGCCAGCTTGAAGTCCAGCGCCTTGGCGGTAGACCGCAACTGGCCGCGCGGCCAGGGCACGCCGAAGGTCGCACCTTCGAAGCGCAGGGGCGCCTTGCCGTCGAGCCAGTGCATTGTGGTGTCGGTTACCGGCGGGATCGCGGTGCCACGGTTGGCGGTGATCGCGTTGGCGGCGGGGACGATGGACGTTAGCGAGGCGGCGGCGCCGGTCTGGAGAAAACTGCGGCGAGAAAAAGCTGAGGGGGTCATAGGGAAATTTCTCGGTAATGTTTGGCGAGTACCTCGAAGGGTTTGGCGAGTACCTCGAAGGCCAGCTTGCGCTGCCCGGTCTCAGACAGCAGACCCTTGCGGTTCCAGCCGTTCTGGAAAATCGGATGCTCGCGGCGCGGCGAACGGAAGTCCTTCAGCACCCAGGGCGACATACCGCGCAGATTCGGGCTGGTCGCCAGAGTTCTCAGCGTCGCGCGGTAGTAGTGGGACTGAAATTCCTCCGACCATTTGCGCGGCGGGCTGCCGCTGTCGTGATGGCCGGCCAGCGCGTCGGCGCCGAACTCAGAGGCAATCAGCGGCTTGTCGGCCGCCAGTGCGGCGTGAAAGCGCGTGCGGTTCTCGGCCACCGGGGTCTCGTTGCCGATGCCCCACAGCACCAGGGCGGCGCGGTTGCGGTATAGCGTCTCGGCCTGCATGGTCCGCGCCTTCTGCAGCACGGCTGGGTTGTCCCAATCGACCGTCCAGTAGACCGGGAACTCGCTCCAGACCAGGAGGCCCAACTCGTCGGTCAGACGCAGCATGGTTTCGCTGTGCGGGTAATGGGCCAGCCGCACGTAATTGCCGTTCAAACTTTGCTTGACTTCGGTCAGCAGGGCGCGGGCGGCGGCCGTGTCGATGCGGCGCGCCGGGTTGGCGCCCAGCTCTTCTTCGTGCAGCGAGACGCCGCGCAGGAAAATAGGATTGCCATTGAGCAGGATCTCGCTGCCTTTGATGGCCCTGGTGCGCAAACCGATGCGGTCCTGGATGCGATCGCTGCAGGCCGAGAACTCGACCTTGTACGGCGTCGGCGTCTCCGGCGACCAGCGCTGCAGCGCGGCCGGTGCGGCGAGGTCGAAGCGGGCCCCGCCTTGGGCGTCGGTGCGCGCATCGACCTGCAGGCTCAGGCCGGCAATGTGGATACGTGCCATCTGGTTGGCAGCCTGCGGGGCATTCAGCTGCAGGCTGCCGCTCAGGTGGCCGACCTCGGTCAGGCGCAACGTCGCGTCGTCGATGAAGGTCGGCGGCGTGTGGATCAGCTTGACCTGCCGCGTGATGCCGCCGTACAGATCCCAGTCGGTGATCTCGCCGGGAATGGTTTGACCGTCAAGCCTGGAGTCGGCGCCGACGACCAGGCGGTTGTCGCTGGCGCGCAGCTGCCCCGTTACTTCCAGTACAAGAGGCGTAAAGCCGCCCTCGTGCCGGCCGACCTCCTTGCCGTTCAGATAGATATGGGCGCCGTAGTTGACGGCCTCGAAGCGCAGAAAGCTGCGTTGGCCGGGCTTGGGGGCGGCGTCGAACTTGCGCTGGAACCAGATCAGGCCATCGTAGTAGCGCAACTCCTGAGCGGCGGTATTCCAGGCCCCCGGAATCTCCACCGCCGGGCCGCGGTCGAGGTCGAACTCGAAGAAGCCGGTGCCGCCTTTGGCCTCTTGCGTCGCAATATCGATGTCACGATGGCGTTGCATGCGTGACTTGGCGAACCAGCCGTTGATGTCGTTCAGGCCAGTGCGATAGAGGTCCTTGGAATAGGTCCAGCGACCGGACAAGTACAGGGCCTCGGTGCGGCCGGTCAGCAGCAGGGCCGGGCGCATTGCGTCTTGCGCAATTACCGGCCGTGACAGCAGGAGCCAAAGCAGCGCCAGCAGGAGCCTGGCCATCATTCGAAATGGAACATCGAAGGCAAGGCCTGTTGCAGCGGCTTGTTGTTGGGCTCAACCTCCATCAGCGGCGCCATGAAGTCCCACCAGCGCCGCATCACTGGCAGCTCGGCCAGCGTGTCGAAGGCGGCCGCGAACTCCGCACCCGACCGGCGCTTCAGAACGGCGAATAACGTCAGCGTCTCTTCGTCCAGGAAGATCGAATAGTCATGAATGCCGGCGCCGCGCAGCGCCTCGGCCAGCTCGGGCCAGAGCTCGTCATGGCGCTTTTTGTACTCAGCCACATGACCGGGCTTGAGCTTCATCTTGAAAGCATGGGTGCTGCTGCTACTCGTCATTTGTTTTGTCTCCGTCATCACTGCTTGTCTTGTTCTTCAAAGCTCAGCGCCGATACGTCACGGGCCGCCAGGCTGCTGACGACTTGCCAGCTGCCCTCGGGCAGGCCTTGCACCTCGTCGGCGGCGGCCAGGCTGACGCGCTCTCCCAAGTCAAGCCGGCAATGCTCGAACTTCCAGTCCTGCGCGTCGCGGATATGGCCGCCTTGTTGTGCGCTGATGTCCAGCTCGCTGAAGCGAAAGCCCTGCAGCGGCGCGTCGGGGTAGGCGTCGACCTCGAACGCGGTCTGCACGCCGCTGGCCTGCAGGCGGCTGATGTGGACGTCGCGCAGCCGCGCCATACCCTGCGCGGGCGGCACCTTGCTTGTCAGCACACGCCAATGCGGTGGCAGGTCAACCAGCTCTGCGGGTAGGCTGGCCAGGCTATAGGCCGGGTTCCAATTCATCGTGATACGCAACGCCACCGCCACATCGACCAGCCTGAAGTCCTGTAGGCGCAGATCATGGCCGAAGCCGCCACGCGTCGGCGCCGACTTGAACAGGATGCCGACCGGCACTGCGCTGAGCACCGTGATGCGGCTGGCGTCGATGTTTCGAAACCCTCCGGAGGTCTCGCTGCCGAAGGTCAGGCCGGCGGCGCCGGCGCGCACGATGCAGTCGCGGATCAGCACGTCCTCGGTGGGCCGAGCGACGCGCAGGCCGTCAGCGTCGCGGCCGGCCTTGATGCAGATGGCGTCGTCGTTGACGGCGATGTCGGCATGCGCTATCAGCACGCGGCTGCTTGAGTCGATGTCGATGCCATCGGTCGACGGGCCGCGCCCGTCTTCGTTGTTGCGGATGGTGATGCGGCTGACTGTCACCTCGCTGGAATAGCAGATATGCAGGGTCCAAAAGCCCGAGCGGCGCAGGAGCAAACCGTCGCCTATCGACACGCGGGTCGACTTGAAAACTTGCAGCAGGCGCGGCCGCTGGGCGTCGTAATCGGAGGCCCAGCGCAGGCCGCGCGGCTCGTAGGCGCGGCGCAGCGTCCAGTAGCTGTCCCAGAAGATCTTGCCGTCGCCGTCAATCTGCCCTGCGCCCTGGATGCGCACATCGGCCTGCTCGCAGACATTGAGCAGCGCGGCCGGCCAGACCATCTCGATGCCGGCGATCCGGGTCGGCAGCAGCGGGTAGTCCGTCAGGTCTTGCGAGCCGCGCAGCGTAACGCCCAAGTCCAGCTGCAGCGTGATGCCGCTTTTGAGGAAGAGCGAGCCTGTCAGATAGACGCCGGGCGAGAACGCCAGAACGCCGCCGGCCAGTGCGGCGGCGTCGATGGCGTGTTGAATCGCGGCGGTGTTCAGCGTCAGGCCGTCACCGACAGCGCCGAAGTCCTCGGCGCGGAACTGAGGATTCATCATTGCCGGTGCGGCGCGATCTTCTTCTTAAACGATGCCGCTGCCGCTGGCGCCTGCCTTGGCCGGGCGAGCGACTGCTGCCTTGGCGCGGTAGCCGGCGGTGCGGTAGCAGGCGACTGGGTCTATGGCGCCGCCCGAGCGTGCGCGCGCCATCGCCAGGATGGCGCTGACGTCGGTGCGGAAGGCGCGCTTGAGGGCCTGCGCGGCCGGCAACACATCATTGCTTTCCTGATGGGCAGCCAGTTCCAGGCGGTTGACCAGGGCCGACTGCACGAAGGCGCGTTGCACCTCGCTGGCGCTGCTCATCAGGCTCTCAATCGGGTCGGTCACGTTGTGTGACTGGTCCAGCATGTAAGAGGGCTTGAAGGCTGCACCTTCGCGCTGCGCGGCATCGGCCAGTTCGTTGAAAACCAGAAAGAGCTGGAAGGGGTTGATCGAGCCCGAGTCCAGATCGTCGTCGCCGTACTTGCTGTCGTTGAAGTGGAAGCCTCCGAGCTTGCCGAATTGGGCCAACCGCGCCACGATCATTTCGATATTGGTGTTGGGCGCGTGGTGGCCCAGGTCAACCAGGCATTTGGCCTTGGGGCCCAGCTCGGTCGCGCAGGCAAAACTGGTACCCCAGTCGGCGATGGTTGTGGCGTAGAAGGCCGGCTCGAACAATTTGTGCTCGATGAAGACTTGCCAGTCGTCCGGCAGCGCCTTATAGATGGACTTCATGCTGTCCAGGTAGCGCTCCAGCGCCCCGCGCAGATTGCTCTGGCCGGGGAAGTTGGCGCCGTCGCCGACCCACACGGTCAGGCCCTTGGAGCCCAGTGCGCGGCCGAGTTCGATGCAGTCGATATTGTGGGCAACGGCCTGTTCGCGGGCGGCCGCGCCATTGGCGGTCAGGCTGCCAAACTTGTAGGTATGGGCTTGGCCGGCCTGATCCTGGAAAGTGTTGGAGTTGACCAGATCAAAGTGCAGGCCCAGGGCGGCGGCCTGCGCGCGCAGCGCGGACGGGTCGCTCGGCTTGTCCCAGGGGAAATGCAGGGACACGGCCGGCGTGGCTCGGGTCAACTGGTTGATGACGGCGCAGTCGTCGAGCTTTTCTTGCACATTGCGCGGCTCGCCAAGGCCGGGGAAGCGGGCAAAGCGGGTGCCGCCGGTGCCCACGCCCCAGCTCGGCAGGGCCACGGCGAAGGTCTGGGCCAGTGTGGTGATTTGCTCGATGTCCTGGCCACGGCGGGCCAGCATGCCGCCCAGGGCGGCATAGTCAGCGTCCAGATCACCCTGCAATTTGGCGTTATGTTCGGCCACTAGGCCGGTGTCGATTTTGTAGTCCATGTTTTGTATCCTGCTTAACGTGTGAACGCCGCGGCGTTGCCGGCGTCGACGTTGATGATGTTGCCGGTGCTCTTGCCCGCCTTGTCGCTGGCCAGGAAGTAGACCGCCTCGGCGATGTCCTCGGGCAGCACGCTGAGCTTGAGCATGCTGCGTTGGCGGTAGAACTCTTCGATGTCATCGGAGCCAATTTTGTTGGACGCGGCGCGCTCTTCTTTCCACTTGCCGTCCCAGATGCGCGAGCCGCGGATCACGGCGTCGGGGTTGACGACGTTGACGCGGATGCCATGGGCGGCGCCCTCCAATGCGACGCAGCGGGCCAGATGGATCTCGGCTGCCTTGGCCGTGCAGTAGGCCGACGCGCCGGCCGAGGCCACCAGGCCGTTCTTGCTCGCCACGAACACCATGCTGCCGCCGGTCTTTTGCAGCTTCATCAAGCGGAAGGCGGCCCGGCTGACCAGGAAGTAGCCAGTCACCAGGATGTTCTGATTGCGCTGCCAGATCTCCAGCGTGGTGTCTTCCAGCTTGGCGGCGGAAGCAATGCCGGCGTTGGAAACCAGGATGTCAAGGCCGCCGAAACGCAGCGAAGTGGCGTGCACGATCGCTTCGATATCGGCCTCGGTGGTAATGTCGGCGCGGCAGCTGGCGACGTTGTCTCGGCTGGAACCCTTGAGCAGGTTCATTTCGGCGGCGGCCAGGGCCTCGGCGTCGATGTCGGTCAACATCACGCAAGCGCCTTCGCTGAGCAATTGGCGGGCCACGGCCTGGCCGATACCGCCGGCGCCGCCGGTCACCAGGGCGACGCGGCCGGCCAGGCTTTTGGGCTTGGGCATGCGCTGCAGCTTGGCTTCCTCAAGCAACCAGTATTCGATATTGAAGGCTTCCTGCTCGGCCAAGCCTACATATTGGTCGACCCCATTGGCGCCGCGCATCACATTGATGGCGTTGATGTAGAACTCGGCGGCGATGCGGGCGGTGGCCTTGTCTTTGGCAAATGACAGCATGCCGATGCCGGGGATTAGATAGATGATGGGGTTGGCGTCGCGCACAGCCGGGCTGTTGGCGCGCTTGCAGCGCTCGTAGTAGGCAGTGTAGTCGGCGCGGTAGGCGGTCAGCTGGGCGTCCAGGCCTGCCAACAAGGCATCAAAGTCTGGCGCGGCCGGATCCAGCTCCAGCACCAGCGGGCGGATCTTGGTGCGCAGGAAATGGTCGGGGCAGGAGGTGCCCAGCGCGGCCAAAGCGGTCAGGTCTTGGCTGCAGACAAACTCCAGCACGGCGGCGCTGTCGTCGAAATGGCCGAGCTTGATCTCATCTTGGCTGATCTTGCCGCGCAGCACCGGCATCAGGCGGGCGGCCAGTTCGGCGCGCACATCCGCGGCCAAGACGGTGGACTTAGGCCCGCCGAAGGCGGGCTGCTTGCTGTTCTCATGCAGCCATTCTTCTGCCAGGCGAATCATGGCCAAGGTGGTTTCATAGCAGGACTTGGCGGTGTCGCCCCAGGTGAACAGACCATGGCCTTCGAGGATGATGCCGTCCAGCTTGGGCTGGTCGCACGACAAGGCTTCAAGCTTCAGGCCCAGGTCGTAGCCGGGCCGCTGCCAGGGCAGCCAGCCGAGCTTGCCGCCGAAGATGGTTTGCGTCAGTGTCTTGCTATTGGCGCAGGCCGCAATCGCGATGATGGCGTCCGGGTGCATATGGTCGACATGGGCACGGTTGATATAGGCGTGCAGCGGGGTGTCTATACTGGCTGCGCGCGGATTCAGATTGAAGGTGCAGTGCGGCAAGTAATCGACCATTTCATCCTCGAATTCGAGGCCACGATACCGTGCCTTCAATGCGCGCAGCTTGTCCATATAAAGAGTAGAGAAACCTTCGAGTTTGATGCTGCCGAGGTCGCCGCCGGAACCCTTGACCCACAGCACTTCGCTGGTTTCACCTGTCAGATAATCATTCATCTGAACCTTGGCCGAGGTATTGCCACCACCGAAATTGGTGACGCGCAGATCGGAGCCGAGCAGATTCGAGCGATACAGCAGCAGCTCCGGCTCACTCATGGCCGCGGCCCGCGCATCGTCCCACAAAGAGTTGATCGATTCCCCGGGTTGGGCTTGAACAAATGCAGTCATCGTTTCACCTAAGTTGAATTCTGGAAGCGGCGGCCATCGCTGCAATTTCGGATTGGCCGGAATGGGTCAGAAAGTCCTTGCTGGGCCGCCTGCAGGCCCGCTATCAGGGCTGCCGAACGAGAGTGTCAGCCCAAATGCACCGGCGTGGTTCGGCCCTATGCGTTAAATCAAAAGGATGATTGATTGCGCGGCAGCGGATGCCGCTGAGCTGAAAGCAATCATGTAATTGATTGCTTGGTGATTGACCTTGGTGCTTCGTTGGCGTAATGTGCGCGTCTGGTCGCGCTTCGAGCGCGCCGGTGACTGAACTTGATTGGCGCTCATGCGCTGAGTTCCCCAAGTTGGTGCCGGCGGGTCGGGGCAGCGATCGGCATTGCGGTAGTCCAAGTACTCGTTGAAGTGCGTACCGGCGATGGGAATTCAAAAACGATCAGAGACAACAAATCATTGGCCCGGGGGGCGAATGGTTTGAACCGGTGGTAATCATGGTGAATCACAAACGGCACAAGCGCATGCTCAAACTGCTCTCCGAGCATGACAGCGCAACGGTGCAGCAATTGATGGAATGGTTGTCCGCTTCGGCGGCAACGGTGCGCCGAGATATTGGCTGGCTGGCTGCAAAAAACCAATTGACCCGTACCCGCGGCGGTGCGCAGAAACTGCAGCAGAAGAAGCGCTCATTCACGTTATCGAGCGAAACATTCCAGAGCAATATTCAAAACCGTGCCGCTGAAAAACGCGCGATTGCCCGTTATGCCTGCACCCTTTGCAAAGACGGTGAAACTATCATCATCAATGGTGGTACGACCACCTATATGATGGTGGAGTTTCTGGTCGAGAAACAGCTGAAGATACTGACCAATTCATTTTTGATGGCCGAGCGCCTGCTCTCGACCAGCGACAATGAAATCATCTTGCCCGGCGGCAAGGTCTACCGCGAGCAGAACGTGATACTCAGTCCGTTCGAGAACGATATTGCCCAGCACCATTACGCGGCCAAGATGTTCATGGGCGTTTACGGCCTGTCCATCCTCGGCCTGATGGAGGCCGACCCCTTGTTGATACAGGCCGAGAAACGCCTGATCAGCCAGGCCGAGGAGTTGATCGTGCTGGTAGACAGCTCCAAATTTGCGCACAAGGCCGGCCTGATTTTGTGCGGCCTGAACCGGGTCTCCTGCGTGATCACCGACACGGGCGCCTCGGACAGTGCGGTGCAACTGCTGGAGCAGTACGGCGTCAAGGTCGTCACCGTCGAGCCGGAGGCATTGAGCGTGGACTCGCTCGATGTGGATGAGGGCCGCGGTGATCTGCTGGATCAAGAAGAGGATCGAGAAGGTCATGCGGACACCGGCTTGCATTTCAAGCTTGCCGCATGACTGAGACGGCGACGATTGTTCTCGACATCGGCAAGAGCAACTGCAAGCTGAGTTTGCTCGACGCGGCGGGCCAGTTGCTGGCCGATGAGCGCTGCCCGAATGCGATTGCCGACGGTGGCCTCTATCCTCACCACGACACGACGCGCATCTGGGCCTGGATGTTGGCCGTGATGGGCCGCTTCTCCAGGCTGGCCCGGGTCGGCGCCATCGTGCCGGTGACGCATGGCGCGACCGCCGCGCTGATCAGCGCGGACGCGCCGGATGGCTTGGCCTTGCCGGTGCTGGACTATGAGTTCAAGCTGCCGGCGGATTTTGACGCCAGCTACCGGGCGCAGCGCCCGCTGTTTGCCGAGACTTGTTCACCGGCGCTGCCGGCCGGCCTCAATCTGGGCCGTCAGCTGGCCTGGCTTGAGGCGAGCTATCCGGCCGAGTTTGGCCGCGCGAGCCAGATTCTGATGTACCCGCAGTACTGGGCCTGGCGCTTGAGCGGCGTAGCGGCCGGTGAAGTGACCTCGCTGGGCTGCCACACCGACCTTTGGAACCCGAGCCGGCGTGACTATTCGAGCCTGGTCGAGACCATGGGCTGGGCAGCCAAGTTGCCACCGCTGCGCGATGCCTGGGCCCGACTGGGGCCGCTGCTGCCCGAGCTGGTCGCCGCGACCGGCCTGCCGGCTGATGCGCAAGTGATCTGCGGCATCCACGACAGCAATGCATCGTTGCTGCGCTATTTGGTCGGCCAGCCGGAAGATCAAGCGCGGACGGTTTTGTCCACCGGCACCTGGCTGATCGCCGCCGCTATTGGCGGATCGGCTGAAGTCCTGGACGAGCATCAGGACATGCTGACCAATACCAATGCGCTGGGTGCGCCGGTGCCATGCATGCGCTTCATGGGCGGGCGCGAATATGCCAGCCTGGCCGGGCCGGAGTTGGCGGCCTGCAGCGAAGCCGATCTGGCTCGCTTGATCGCGCAGCAGACCTTCGCCCTGCCTTGTTTTGCCGAAAGCGGCGGTCCGTTCGCCGGTCGAGAGGGGCGGATTGTTGGTCCGGCTCCGGCCAATCCAGCCGAGCGTGCTGCGCTGGCGACGCTCTATGCGGTGCTGATGACCGATCATTGCCTCAGCGCCTTGGGTGCCAACAGCCCGGTAGTGGTGGAAGGCAGTTTCACCGCCAACCGCTTCTTCGGCTCGCTGCTGGCGGCGCTGCGGCCGGGCCAGCCGGTGACGGTGTCGGATGACAGCAGCGGCACGACGGCCGGCGGCTGGATGCTGGCCCGCTGGGGCCAGAGCCCGGTGCCTTCAGAGACAGCCGCTCAGGCGCTGGACTTGGTTGATTGGCCGGGCTATCGCAGGCAATGGCAAGCCTTGCTGAGCCAAAGCTGATGATCACGGCCCAGTTTGAACCGTGGCCGGGCTAGGCTTGAATGGCTACATTGCCACACACCGCCCCCGTCTGCATCAACTTTTAGGCCTGCTGAAGGAAGGCAAGTACGGCCAGTAGCTTATTGGCAGGCGCTGCAGAGCTCGGGATTGAGCTTCAAGGCCCGCGCCGATTGCTTCATCCGCGCACAGGATTCGAGTCGCTCTGCCTCGTAGCCGTTGAAGCCGAATTTGCGCTTCACACAGGCATTGCTGCTGGCCAGGACACAGAAAGTGTCGAGCTGGGACTCTTGGTAGGGCCGGCCGTTGCGATCGGCTTCTTGCTGGCAAGCCAGTTCTCCGGCGTTAAAGGCTGCTTTGGAGACTGCGCCCGACCCCGCATTGCCTATGCCTCCGTTCCCCCCGTTGCCCGCAGTACCTGTACCGGCACCAGCACCAGCACCAGCACCAGCGTTCTTTGAGCTGTTGATGCTGGCCTGGAAATTGGAGACACCTGATTGGCCTTCAAGACTGTCCTTGACGATGCCGGTCAAGATCTTGGCTTGCATCTCGCCGCCCAGTTTGCCCACACCACCGAGCAGGGCGCCGCCGCCCAAGGCGAGCGCCTTGCCCCATTGAAAGCCGCCCTCGGCTTCGCGTCGCTGTTCGGCCTGGGCGAGTCGCGCTTGTTCTTGCTCACGGGCCAATGCCAGGGCTTGCGCCTCTGCAGCGGCGCGGCGCGCTTCTTCGGCCATGCGCGACTTTTCGTCCGCCATGTTTTGTTGCGAGCTTGCGAGTGCCAGTTTGTCGTCGTTGCCGGTGACCAGCTTGGCCGCTTTGGCAAGCTGGGCATTGCTGCAATCAAAGTCGCGCTTGCGCGTGCATTGGTCGGCGCGCTCGAGTGCGATAGACATGTCCTGCTGATCCAGGCGGTCCAGCTTGTCGGCCATGTCGAGCAAGCCACGCGACGCCGGTTTCGGCCGAGCGCTGGGTGGGTACAAGGGGTTTGGTGCCACGGGCGCGGGTTCCTGGCTGTAGCGGGTGTCTGCCTGCAGGCGGTTGAACAAGTCCCGCATCGACTGGCTGCCGCCCAGATTCTTGGCGCGTGCCCATTCATAGCTTCGTTCGGCGGCAACGCCGATCGCCACACCGGCCCCTGCGGCAACGAGGAACGGGGCCGCGGCGGTCAAGGCCGTGCCGACGGCGACAGTTTCGCCGGCCACAAAGGTCTGCGAGGCCAAGGTGACGGTGAACGCGGCGGCGCCGGCCAGCGCGCCTTTCCACATTTCATGCAGGGGCGCGCCAAAAAAACCTTGCAGCTCTTGCGCCGGGCGGCCAAAAAAACTCTTGACGATGTCATCACCGGCCGAGGTCTGTGCCTGCGCGGCCGGGATCAGGTTGATGCCCTGCCAGCGTGCCTGTAGCCATGCCAGAGCCTGGCTGCCGCGCGATTCAGGGCTGCCCGCCTGCGCACTGAATTTGCTGCTGACATCGACGACGTCACTGAGCGCGGCATAGCCTGCAAAGGCTTCGGTCCGCATCAGGCCCTGCAGCCAGCGGCCGTCCTTGCGGTACAGCACCGAGCCGAGAATGAAGCTGCGATCGGGGCTGTACAACCTGTATTCGATGCGCTCCTGGCCGACGCTGTTCAAGGTGATGCGTTGGCCTTTGTCCATCGCAAGAATGTCCTGCAGGCCGAGCTTGTCATCGAAGATCAGCCGCAGGCGATTGTGGGCCGCACCGACAAACAATGTCCACTTCCCGTTGCCCACGCGACCCTCGCGTACCCAGTGCGCGGCTTGGCCTTGATGCTGGCTGCTGAGGAAGAGCTGGCCGCTGGGCTGCAGCGCGAAACCTAGCGCGGGCGCCCCGTCTTTGGGGCTTTGCGCCAGCGTTTGCGCCTGTGCCGGCACCATCAGGGCGAGCAGCAAGGACCAGAGGCTCAGCAGTCGAAACATATCAATTCGCCGCAGGGCCGATGTTGCTGGCCCGCGGCGTCAGGGGGCGGGCAACGCGCAGGCCGATCAAGAAGCTGGATGCGCGATCCCAAGAGGGGTCGATGTTGATACCGGGGTTGATGGCGGCCAACCAATGGCCGCCCATGGTGTAGCGCTGGTTGCCGAAGATATTTTGATACTCTGGCGCCGGGGTCAGGCATTTTTGAGTAAACGGGCTGCCATCCGTCGGCGCATCGCCCAGGGCGCGCGCGTCGACCGCGCAATCGGCGACCATTTCAGCCACATTGCCGACCATATCGTGCAGGCCCCAATCATTCGCCTTGAAGCTGCCCACCACCATGGCTTGATTGCCACCCGCGCTGACCTCGCAATTCGCGCAGTTGGCATTGTTGCGCCCCACCTCGTCGCCCCAAGGCAGTTTGGAGCTCCGCCCGCCGCGTGCCGTGTAGGTGAATTCGGCCAGCGACAACAGCCGGTAGGGCTGGCCGGTCTTCTTGGAAAGCCAGGCCAGATATTCTTTTGCATCGGCCATGTTGACGTTGATTACCGGCTGGCGGCCGCGTCCCCAATGGGTGTCCACGATGAACCCAGGGGTGACACCCTCGGCCGGCCCCTTCCCGGTGGGGCCTTTGCTGCAGCCGCCCTCGGCCATACATTGATCCCATTCCGCAAAGGTGACTTCGAATTTGCCGACGGCGAACGGGTAGTCGATGCGGACGCGGTTCAACCAACCGATGATGTTGTTGTCGTCCGGGCGCTGCGGCAGCCGGCCCGGCGGCACCCACACCATCTCGGGGCAGTCCGGGCAGTCGCGAAAGGACTTGCCGTCGCCCGGCACGAAGCCTTGTGCCTTCAGTTCGGCCAGGCTGAACGCGATGGCTGCTGCTTTTTGCTGAGCGGCCAAGGCAAGGTCGCGCAGCCGGGCTTCTTCGCGCAGCTTGGCCGCCGCCTGGGCTTGCGCCACCAGCTCTCGCCCCGCCTGTGTCAGCTGTGCCGGGCCCAGGCGTGCGTCGACCCGCTTCACAACGCCGTCGCCGATGCGAACGGTTTGCTCGAAGATGCGTTCGTGGGTCGCGTCCACTGCCTTCACCAGGCGCAACTGCAGACTGCCTTCCTCGACCTGGATATCGAGCGGGCATTCGCCTTTGAACTTGCCGTTGATGGAGACTTCAGCCCCGGCATCGGAACCCTCGCAGCCGATGCGCAGCATGGAACCGGGGCTCTGGGCGAAGCCGACCGGCGCGAACGCCCCGAGCAAGACAGACAAGGCGAGGCAGAAAGCGGGGCTTGTTTTCATGGGCGGTTTTCGACTCGATGGGCTGCCCGCATAGTAACTGCGTGTTTTGTTGTCTTGCCGTCAATAAGTCGAGGCAGTGCCGCAAGAATACTCAGAAGCGCGCCACCCAACTCGCATTGACGCTGGGCTGCGTGTTGCGGTGCATGCTGCTGCCGGCCGAGAAGCCGTCGAGGTCTTCGACGCTGTTCGCAATTTCGCTGTCCGGCGCCAGCAGATTGGTGAAACCGATGCGGATCTGGTTGCTGCGGTCGATCTTCCAGCTGGCAAAGGCGTCCAGCGTTTGCACCGCGCTGCGGTGGCTGAGTTGCAGATCGGTCTGGCGGGTCGCGTATGCCGGCTGCAGCACCAGGCTGGCGCCGACCGTCCAGCCGCTGTTCTTGATGCGGGCATCGAAGCCCAGATTGGCGAGCCAGGGCGGCTGTGCTTCCAGCCGGTTGTCAGGGCCGTCGACTTGATCAACTTCCGAGCGGTAGAAATTCCAGCTGCCACGCAACTGCACGCCGCTATTGGCGGAGAACAGCGCCGGCAGCCATTCCTCGGCGCGGCCCTTGATTTCCAGTTCCAGGCCAAGGCTGCTGGCCTGGCCCAGATTGACCGGCCGCGAGACCCAGCGCGGCACGGCCACCACGCCCGGCGCCGGGTCGGCTTCGAGCGCGATGCGCTGGCGGATCAGATCCTCGATGCGGCGGTAGAACATGCCGACGCTGAACACGCCGCCGCCGGCCGGGTAATGCTCGAAGGACAGATCAAAGCCGGTCGATAGCTCGGGCTGCAGGTTCGGATTGCCGGCCCGGTCGGCCGCAATCGGCGTGTTGCTGACGTCGCGCTCGTAGTTGCCGTTCAGCACATAACGACCCGCCAGTGCGGATAGATCCGGCAGCTTGAAGCTGCGTGTGATGCTGGCGCGCAGTTGGTCGCCGCCCTTTGATTCACCTCCTTGATCGAAGCGGTAGTTGACGTGCAGCACCGGCGCCATCACGCGGGCCGTGTTGTCGATGTCGTAAGCGCCGGCGCCGTTGCGGCCCGGGTCATGGCTGTGCGACTTGACCTGTTCGAAGCGCAGGCCCGGCAGCATGGCCCAACTCTTGTTGATCGCCCATTCGTCCTGCATGAACAGTGCCGTGCGGTCAATGCTGGCCTCGAAGGGCAGGCCGGTCGCGCTGTCCAGGCGCTCGACGCCGGCGTCCCAGATGCGCCGCAAGTCCTCGCGCTGGCGGCGCTCGACGTCCCAGCCGCTCAGCAGGGTGTGATCCTGTGCGATCGGCTGAGTCCAGCGCCCGCCCAGCGCCGCACGGGTTTCCTCGAACTCGCTGCGGGTCTCGCGCTCGATCAGCGATCCGTCGACGCGGCGGCCCGCGTAGTCGTTGAAGCTGTTGCGCTGGGTGTTCTGCCAGGACGACTTCAGCTCGAGCTTGGCACCGTCCTGCAGGCGCCGCTGCCATTGCAGATTCAGGCGCAGCACATCGCCGTCGCTGCGCGTGTGCGACTCATCCGACAGCGTGGACAGGGGCGCGCCCAGCAGGGTCGTGGTCTGCCGCTCACCGTGGTTGCCGGACTGGTTGTGCTGCACAAAGCCGCCCAGGTTCAGCGTGTCCACGTCGCTGAACTTCCACTGCAGACGCGGCGAGAACTGGCCGTTGCTGTTGCGCGAGACGTCCTGTCCGCTGATCGACTGCGACTGCACCTCGCCATCCCGGTTGCGCGAGATCCGCGCGCTGGTGTACTCGCCCGACTGGGCGGTGTGGGCGACGCTGAGCGGCAGCACAAAGGACACAGCCCCTAGCCGGTCACCCCATTGAAAAGACATGCCGCCGCCGGGCTCGACAGCGCGGTAACTGAGGTTGCTGCGCACCTCGCGCTGTTGCGAGCGCGGTGGCTCGCGCAGCACCACATTGATGGTGCCCGCGACGCCGGCATACTCGGCCGTCGCACCCTTGATGATCTCGATGCGTGCCACATCGGCGGGTGACAGGCTATCGAGCGAGAAGCCCGGCGGCGCCGGCTCGCCGTTGACCAGCACTTGGGTATAGCCGCCGCCCAGGCCACGCAGGCGCGGCGCGCCGCCGTCCATGGACACGCCGGGCAGGCGCTTGAGCACATCGGTGACGTCGATATCGCCTTGGCGGTCCAGCTCCTCGCGGCCGTAAATCGTCTTGGCGATCGACTCATTGCGGCGCGCGCCGTCGTCGTCGCTGTCGGCGGAGCCGCTGAGCACGACTCGGGGGAGCTCGGCGGTCGGGGCTGAGGCGGCGGGCGCGGCCGGCTTGGGCGCTGATGCAGCAGACGCTGTCGGAGTGGGCGGCGTTTGCGCCTGTGTCTGCGCCTGTGCCGACGCATATAGGAAAAACGCAAGCGCGACCAGAAGCTTGTTCATCGCCCGGGCTCTATTTGATCAAGGCCTGATAGGTCAGCACCTTGACGCGCTGATTCAGATTGGAGCCACCGGCGGGGCGGTGCTGGGTCATGAACAGCATGATCAATCGCTCCTTGGGGTCGACCAGATACTGCGGGAAATAGGCGCTGCCCCAGCCGAAGGCGCCGGCCGTGCCGACCTCGCCGGCCACGCCGGGGTCGACGGTGACCCAGAAGCCCAGACCGAAGCCGTCGACGCTCTCCGAACTGCTGCGGTACTTGTCGCCGGTATGGTTGCTGCGCATCAGCTCCACCGTCTTTGGCGCCAGCAGGCGTTGGCCGTCCAGCGTGCCACCGTTCAGCATCATCTGCAGAAAGCGTGTGTAGTCGGCGGCGGTCGAGAGCAGGCCGGCGCCACCGGAGAGGCAAAGCTTTGGGCCGTTGACGAAGTCGCTGGTGGCGGCACTTTCCTTCAGTTGCAGCGCGCCGTTTTCATAGCCGTAGACATTGGCCAGACGCGAGGCCTTCTCGGGCGGCAGAAAGAAGCCGGTGTCCACCATGCCGAGTGGCCCGGTGATGCGTTTGGCGATGAATTGATCAAGCGGCATGCCGGACACCACCTCGACCAGACGGCCCAGCACATCGGTGGCATAGCCATAATGGAATTGCTCGCCTGGTTGGCCCTGCAGCGGCAGGGCGGCGATGCGGTCAACCACCTGGGCGATCGTTTCCTTGCGGTCTATCAAATACCAATCGGTGAAGCCCGCCTCCTTGTAGGCGGCGGCGGCCGGGCCCTGGCCATAGCTGAGGCCGGCGGTATGGCGCAGCAGATCGCGGATCGAAATCGGCCGCTTGGCCTTCTCGGTCGTGAAGGCGGTGCCAGTCGGCGATCCCGGCGGGGGGGCGATGGCGACCAGCGGGTTGGCGAAAGCCGGGATGAACTTGGCCACCGGGTCCTTCAAGAGGAAATGCCCTTCTTCGTACAACATCATCACCGCGACGCTGGTCAGCGCCTTGCTCATCGAGGCAATGCGGAAGATTGCGTCGACCTGCATGGGCCGTTTGTTTTCGATGTCCTGCTGGCCATAGCTCTTCACGTGAACCGGCTTGCCGTCGCGGGCGATGACCATGATGCCGCCGGCCAGTTGGCCCTTGGCGACCTCGCTCTCGATGACGCTGTCCAGCCTGTGCAGGCGCTCGGGCGAGAAGCCGGCCGCGTTGATGTTTTCTTGCGCAGGCTTGGCTGGCGTGGCCGCCTGCGTGTTCACAAACACCAGGCTCAGGCCGAGTAAGAAAAGGCTCAGGGGGCGCCTGAATAATGAGTTGGTTTTCATATTGATTTTGCTTGTCAGTCCCCCAGCGGCCGCTGGTGAGTGACCTTGGGGCTGGCGGCCAGCTGGAAGTTTTCTGGCGCGTCCGGCCGGGCCGGGTCCAGCACTGCGAAGTCGTCGGCGATCTCTCTTGCCACCGCCAGCCCGGCCTGACGCAGGCCCTGAACGATCAGGCGGGCGAGCTGGTAGCTACCGTAGTTGTTGTGATGGGTGTTGTCGACCTTGCCGGGCTCGGGCTGGGCAAAGGCCAGCTTGCTGCGCTCTGGGCCCAGCGCCGCGTAGAAAACCTTGCTCTGCGCGTTCAGATCGATGAAGGGCGCGTCCAGCTCGGTGGCAACTCGGGCAGCCGCGTCCGCATAGGCGAGCAGGCTGGGCAAGACCTGACCCTGTGCGTCGAAGCCGCGTCGCTCCATTGGCGAGACGATCACTGCCACGCCGCCGCGTGCACGCACGGCCAGCACATGCTGCTTCAGCTCGGCGCTGTAGCTGGCGGTGTCACCACTGCCGGCCTTGATTTGTTTCTGGTCGTTATGACCGAATTGCAGCAGTACGGTGTCGCCGGCTTGCAGCGCGGAAGCGATTTTGTCGAGCCGGCGCCGGGCCAGCGAGTCGCGCAAGGTCTCGCCTGACTCGGCATGGTTGGCCACCGCGACGCCGGGCTTGAAAAAGCGAGGCAACATCTGACCCCAGCTGGCGTAGGGCTCCTGAGACTGGTCGGCGACGGTCGAGTCACCGAGCAAGAACAGCGTGGGCACCTTGACCGGCGTGATGGAAATCGAGCGCAGACCGGTCGTGTTGCCGCTGAACTCCAGCGTCAGCTTGGCGTCCCAGGCCCAAGCCTCCTCGATGGTTTCGCGAGGAGCCTTCAGCTGGACGCGGCCGGCTTTGATGCCGTCCGATGCGGGGATCATGGGCGTGCGTACATTGACGGTGAAGCTGCGCACGCCGCCTGTCGGGTTCGCAGCGTCCTCCAGCATCAAGCGGCGCAGCTCGGCCCGCACCGTGCTGGCGCTGGCCGCCGGGCCGCCGAAGTCGAGGCTGACGCGGTAGTTGCCCTCGGGCAAGTCGGCCGAAAAGAAAAAGGGCTTTCCGCTGCTGCCTAGGCCCTGTGGGCTCTCCATGAGCTCGGCGCCGGGTTCGAAGCCATAGCCGTGCTCGCGGCTGTATGACTCGCGCGCGCGACTGACGTCCTCGGGCGGGCCGCCAAAGATGATCTTGTAGGTATCGGCTGCTTGCACGGCAGCGCCGCAGAGCAGGCCGGCGCAGAGCATCAGGGGGGTGATGAGCCGCTTCATTCGGGCAAGTGCTTGGCGGTCAAGGCCAGGTTCTGAGTCGCGGCCAAGCCCCACGCCGACCGTGGCGCCGCCGATATAGCCGGTGCCCGGCGCACGGTGGCCCCAGGCGGCCGGTATCCATCCATGTCCGGCTTTGGTGCGTTTGCGAATCTGGAAGGCGTCGGCCGCCAGTTGGCTGAGCGTGTAGTCACCCCAGGCCGGGATGCGCTCAAGATGTTGGCGCACCTGGGCGCCGAACTCGGCCAGTGGCGGGCAGGCCAGGCCGGCCAATTGGGCGGCGCGCACCGCCGCACCGGGGTCACGGCGCAGGCCGGTCAAGTTGCGCACGCCCTCCGCCCACAGGCCCCCGTCCTTACCGGCAAAGCGCACATGGCGGTCATGCGGCGGATCGCGCAGCGGCACCTTCAAACGCAGGCCGATGCCGCGCAAAAAGTCTTTGTGCTCGTCACCGTCGAAGATGAAGGTGTGCCTGACGCGCACCGACTCGGCGCCGGCATAGAAATACGGGCGCACGCTGAAGGGCAGCCAATGGCGACCTTTGCTGGCATGGAGGCCATAGATCTTGGTCTGACCCAGCGACAAGGCCGGCGCTTGGTCGTCCAGCCAGCGCAAGCTCAGCGGATCAGTGGGCGGCTTGAGCTTGGCCGGCGGGGATGTGGTTGCGGCGTTGACTGCTAGGCTGGCCAGCGGCAGAACCGGCGCCGAGCCGGTCTTGAAGAAAGCGCGGCGCGTGAAATCGGACATGGGAGTACCCGATTAAATCTAGCGACCGCGACCCCACAGCGTGGCGTAGCGCCAGCCGGTCAGGTCCTCGACGATCTGGCGATTGGCCTCGGACTCGGCCGTGCGGGCGCCAGCCCGCAACCGCTCGACCTCATGCACCAGCACCGCATGGGTGCGCGCGTTCAGGCGGAAGGACCAGGCGGCAACCATGCCCAGCAGCATCACGACGATGGGGCCGATGACCAGCAGCAGCGCGATCGTCTGGATCGCCTCGGGTGTCTGCACGATCACCTCGCCGGGCCGCGACTTGGGCGAGACATAGCCGCCCCAGCCGATGATCCAGCCGGTGGCCATGATAGCGAGCGACTGCGCCAGCTTTCGCACCAGCGTCATCACGCCGGCAAAAATGCCTTCGCGACGCTCGCCGGTGACGGCCTCATCGATATCGGGCAGGTAGTTGTAGACCGACCAGGGCACGAAGTTCAGGGTGCCCCGGCCCAAGCCCGCCAGGATGATGGGCACAAACAGCCAGAACAACAGCACCGGCTCGGCGGCACCGGGCCCGAAGCCGCTGAAGATATTGCTGCCCAGGGCCTGCAGGCCGGTATCAAAACCGGTTGGGCGCAGCAAGTAGAAGGCCAGATAGACCAGCAGGGCGGCACTGAAAAAACCGATCGCCACGCGGTAGGCCAGGACCGGCCCGGTGCGGATGACGATATTAATGGCGACCATCACCGAGATCAGCTGGGCGATATACATCGTGGTCATCAACTGCGAGATCACCAGGGTGCTGCCCATCAGCACGGTGGCGACAAAGATCGGGAAGGCCGTGCTGAAAATATCCTGCGAGATATAGCCGCCCAGATAGAGGCTCAGGTGCTGGCGAAAGGCGCGAATCTTCAGCGTCGAGAACAAGTCGACGAACATCTTGACCGGGATCATCCACATCACATTGGATTTGAAGACCTGGGACTGGACGCCGCGCTCGCTCTCGGCATAGGGGCGCTCCCAGCTCGTCAGCAGCACGATCATCACCACGGCCGAGAAGATCAGGCCGAAGATCGCCGCCATCCAGAAAAAGGTCTCGGGCGAGTCCTTGCCGCCGAAGTTATTGATGAGCAAGGTCGGCAAGTAGGAGGCCAGGATGGCCGAGCTCTGCGCCACGATCATGCGGGCACCGGCGAATTTGGCTTTGACCTTGTATTCCTTGCTCATCTCGGCCGCCAGCGTTTCCCAGGGGATCAGGAACATCGTGTAGAGCAGCTCGAAGAAGATGAAGACGGCCAAGTAATAGTAGAAGGTTTCACCGGCGCGGAAGAGCAGCGCGAAGCTGGGCAGCAAGGGCAGCACGATCAGCAAAAAGATCTTGCGCCGACCGATGCGCCGGCCTATCCAGGTGTGGCGCAGATTGTCAGAGATATAGCCGATCAAGGGGCAGGTGATGGCCTCGATCAGGCGCGGGAGGCCGATGACCAGACCGGCCTCGGCGGCGCTCAGGCCGCCAAATGCGGTCAGGAAATAGAACAACCAGCCGGTGATGACGGCTTGCGCGCCGGCGCCCAACATGTCGCCCGAGCCCCAGCCCCAGTAGTTGATCCAGGTGGGCGTGCGCATCGCACCGTTCTTGTTTTGGATGGAGGCCATGGTTTGTCTCGTTATGTTCTCTTTGCTTGACACCTGTTTTCAGCCAGGCAGGCGGGATTTTCGTAGCGAGCGGCTGTCAGGCTAGGCAGACGGAGCGCAGCAACCGGAACGTACTTCCTGTACGTGAGGATTGCGAGCATCCGGCCAACGACGCATGGCGGCCGCGCAGTAGAAAATCAGATAAATCGACGCATGAATTCGCCTAAAGCCAGCAGCGCCATCGCTTGGCCGAAGGGCATCGAGGTCAGCGGGATGTCCTTGTATTCCTGGATGCTGTTGAACACGGGTGTGCCGAAGGACACCTGCGTCAGTTCGCCCTCGGCATTGATGTGCGCGCGCACCGCCTTGGCCGCACTTATGCCCATCGCTTCAAAGTCCTTGGGCAGATAGCCCAGGCGCGTCGCCTTCAGGATGCCGTAGGCGAAGCCGGCCGAGGCCGCCGCTTCTTCGTACGAGGTTTCGTCGTCGAGTATGGTGCGCCACAGGCCGGACGGTGCCTGATGCTTGGCCAGGGCCTTGACCTGCGCCTCCAAGGTGCTGACCAAGAACATGCGCAGCGCGTCGTCCTTGGGTAGATTCAGCAGCTCCAGGAACTCGGGGATCACGATGGTGACCCAGGAATTGCCGCGCGCCCACAAGGCGTTGGCGAAGTTGTGTCGCCCGTCAAAGGTCCAACCATGGAACCACAGACCGGTCTTCACGTCGGCCAGGTATTTGATGTGGACCAGGAACTGGCGCTTGGCCTCCTCGACGTAATGCGGCTTGTTCAGCAGCAAGCCGATCTTGGCCAGCGGCAGCACCGACATCATCAGGGTGTCGTCCCACAGTTGCTGGTGGTTGACGCTGTTGTAGACGATGTGCTGGAAGCCGCCTTCTTCGGTGCGCGGCAGGCCGCTATAGACCCACTCGCCCCAGCTCTCCAGATAGGGCAGGTAGCTGCGATTGCCATTGCGCTCGAACAGATAGGCCAGAGTCAGAAAGGGTGCGACCGTGTTGATATTGCGCGAGGGCATGCCCTCCTTGAAGCGGGCCTCGAACCAGTCGCTCATGATGTCCCAGGCCTTGGCATCGCCGGTCATTTCCCAGACCTTGTAGATGCCGTACAGGCCCACGCCCTGGGTCCACTCAAAGCCGTGCCAGCTCTTGGTGTCGATGACGCGGCCGTCGTCCAGACGCAAGAGGAACTTGCCTTCCGGGTCGCTGATATTGATCAGGTTGTGGATCAGACGCTCGATCGCGTCTTGATAGTCGGCGCGGTCGGCGCCGAGCCCGGCGGCGTGGTGCGCCAACAGCGGGTGGATCAGCGAGGAGTCCGTGGGTTGGAGGATCTGATTGCTCATGGTGCTTGGTCAAATGATGGGGTCAACGTGTTTGCCTCGCTTGCCAAATTGCAAGCAGCCCGGCGGCAACATGGGCGAGAACTTAGCGCTCTTAGCGCTGCAGCTGCGTGGGCTGAGGCACGGCTTCCAGCTTCACGCCGCCCCGCGCGGTGTGCAGATTTACCAGCTTGATGGGCTCCAAGGCGTTCTCGGCGCGCCCGTCGGTGGTGATTGCCAGGGTCAGCGTGTTTTCTTCGTTAGGGTTCAAGATGCCGGGCGGGATCACGAAGACGCGTTGCGGGCCGATGTGCGAGATGAACTGACCCATATGCCAGCCGTTGACGAAGATCAGCGCGCGGTTCTCGGCCTCCGAGCGCGGCCGGCTGGTGTCGCCAAAGGCCAAGCCCAGCTGCACATCATGGCCGGTGGGCAAGTCGAGCTTGAAGTTGCTGCGCAGCCAGTACGTGCCGGCAGCGGGCGGGGCGGCGCTCGCTGCGACGCTGTCCCAGCCGCTCTTGAATTGGGCACCTTGGCCCGGCAGATACCAGCCCATGCGCTCGCCATACAGGCCGCCGTTGTTCATCGGCCCGCGCACCAGGTCGGCGATGTCTTCGCCGCCCTTGTTGCCCTGGATCTTCCAGCTGATCGGCGTGGCGAAACGAGCACCGCCGGCGCTGCTGAGCGAGGCCGAGATCAGGCCGCGCGCCTCCTTGTGCACATCGTCGGCAAACAGATCCCAGTTGTGCGAGTTATTGCGCACCAGTACCGACAGCACATGCTCGCCGGCCGTCAAACCAGTCAGCGTCTTTCTGAAACTGTCGGTGGTCTCAGGGAAGGGTCGGCCGGTGTCGTGATCCTGTTGGCCGATGAAGATGCCGTCCAGCCACACCTGTATCAGGCCGGCGCCGCCGCCGCCGAAGAACAGCTCCAGCTTGTTGGCTTTCAGGTCGCTGGTGTTGAAGCGCCCCCGGTACCAGACATCGCCGTGGTGGAAGCCGTACTCGCTCATCGACAGCACCGGTTGCCCCTTGTCGGAGGCGGTGTAGACATGGGCGGCTGAGCCATTGGCGTCGGTCTTGCGCCAGCCGCTGTCGTCGAACTTCGGGTCGGCCTCCAAGGAGTCGAAGCGGCGCGCCCAGCTTAGCGCCATCAGGTCGGTCAGCTTGACAGCATCGGGACCTTTCAAGGCTTTCTGACCACTGAGCAGGCTCTCGTGTTGACGGCTGGTGGCCAATGCTTCGCCATTGAAGCTGAGCTGCTTGACGCTCGCAGGTGCCCAGACGCGCAGGCCGCTCTCGGTCGTGCTGTCGCCGCTCAGATTCAGTGTTTGCTGTTTGTCGATGCTGGCGCTGCGCAGCAGGGCCGGGCTTAGCGCCAGCACCGGGCCTTGGGCCGTTGCCAGGCGCCAGAACTGCCAGCCGGTCTTCTCATCGGCCAGCAGCAGGGTCAGGGCCGGTCGGCCGCCACCGCTGATGCGCAACTCGGTCAGGCCTTGGTGAACATAGTTCAGGCGCAGATCGCCGGTCTTGGCGTCGAACTTGATGTCGGCCTTGCCGGCCAGCACTTCGACTTGGGGTTTGCTTGCGAAGCGCAGCACGGTTTCGCCGTCCTCACCGGAGCGGCCGTAGAGCAGGGCGATATCGCGGGCGCCTTGCTGCAGATGGGTCTGCAGCTCCGAGGTCGAATAGACCAGGTGTTGGCGCTCCATCGTGTAGGAGGCCAGCAGCATCTTGGCGTCCTGACCCGACAGTTGCAGGCGGCCGGCCTGCGGCACGCTGTAGCTGCCGTCACGGGTCTGCAGCGGGAAGGCAAAGGCCTCGGTGCCGGTGTTGCTGGACGGGTTTTGCACCGCAAACACCACATGCGTTCCCAGCGCCTTGTTGAGGTTGTGATACAGCTTGATTTTGGCGTTACTTGGGGCAATCGGCACGCCCTTGTCCATCTGTGCCAGCACCGGTGTGGCGGCCTGCACCATGCTGCCCATCTGCTTGAGCACATAGGCCTTGTCGCGCATCACCCGGGCCTCGTTGATCGGCGCGCCGTAGTCGTACGAGGTGTAAACGATAGGGCCGGGCTGCCAGCCCCAGGTGGTGCCACCGAAGGCCATGTAGATGGAATGTATCGTCAGCGAATTGATCAGACTCGTGCCGTAGAACACCCGCTGATAGCCCGGGCCTTGGCGTTGAGCGGTGCACTCGTAAGTGCCGTTAGAGCCCCAATAGTCGAACCAGCCCGCACCGATTTCGGCCACGAACCCCGGCGTGCCCGGCGAGGCCAACGAGCCGACCCTCGGCACGTTGGTGCCGTAAATGCCCCAATCGGGCGCGGCCGAGGGCTTGCCCGGCTGAGTGTCGACGCCGCAGACCCCGCCCGGATAGCCATCAAAAGCGTAAAGGTCGGTCGGGCCGGGGTTGGCGAAGGGGGCGGTCGAGTTCTTGGGCGTCCAGTCCGGCAGGCGCGAGGCGGCGTTGTGGAACAAGGGCACGGTGATGCCGTCGGCGCGCGCCTTGTTTGCCAGATTTTGCATATGGCGGATGTTTTTGGGCTGGACCGAGAACAGCTCGTTCTCAAGTTGGTAGGCGATCACGGTGCCGCCGCCATCGGTGATCTGGTGGCGGGCAATGATGGCGTTGATCTGCGTCATCCACTCGTCGGCGGCTTTTTGATAATCGGCCGCATCGGTGCGGGCCTCGGCGCGCTGGCGCAGCAACCAGCCTGGGAAGCCGCCGGCGGTCAGCTCGGCGTTCACATAGGGGCCCATGCGGGCGATCACGTAAAGGCCCTCTTCCTCGGCCATTTGAATGGCGCGCTCGATATTGCGCACTTGCGTGAAGTCGTAATGCCCCGGCTTGGCGGAGTGATAGCCCCAGGAGAAGTAGATCGACACGGCGTTCAAGCCTGAGGCCTTCATCTTCTGCAACACATCGCGCCAGAGGCTGGGCGAGGGCAGGCGGAAGGGGTGGAACTCGCCGGCGAAGATCATTTCGCGCTTGCCGTCGATGATGAGCGAATACTTGTCCCAGGCGATGGCTTTGGGCTTGCCTTTGGGGGCAGTGGCCTTGGCCAGCACGGGGGTGTCTTCACTGATCACGGTGAAGTGGCGCACCGTGCCCGACACCCCGCCCAGCTCCATCTTTGGCGTCCAGGTCTTGAAGCCGTCGAAGCTGTCGGAGTACCAGTAGCGCTTGCTGGTGTAGTCGTCGAAATAGAGGCGCCAGCCGTCGCGGCCGTCCGCGCCTTTGATGGTGCTGAGCGACGGCCCCTCTGCCGGCCCGCCCCAGTCGGCCCAGTCGCCGGTCTGCGTGAAAGTCCAAGGGCCGGCCAAGGCGGGCGCTGTCGCCAGCTCGATCAGCTTGGTGGTTTCGTTCTTGGTGAAGGCGCTGTATTGGCCGTTTTGCAACACCACGAAGGTGTCGATGTAGTTGCTTGACAAGCCTTGCATCGGCACCGGTGCCGCGAACTTTGTGAAGCCCGCGTCCAATGGCGACAGGTAGTAGGCGGCGAAGGGGGCGAACTGGCTCTTGGTGCTGCCGGTCGCCAGTGAGACGATCAGCTTCATGCTGCCGTCCGCGTCCTTGAACCATTCGGGTGCCCAGACATTGGTGAGGCCTGGTAGCGCCACCGGGATGTCGGCGACATGGTCCCAATGTCGCAGATCGACCGACTTGGCGATGCCAAGGGTCTGGCCTGACCAATCGGTCGTGTAAGCAATGTAGTAAAGCCCGTCGGCGGCTCGCATGATGGACGGGTCGCGCAGCAATCCTTTGGGCGGCGTGTAGACCTCGGAGCCCAACGAGGTGAAGGTGATGCCGTCAACGGAGCTGAACAGGCTGAGCGTGTTCTGCGAGGTCGCCATGAAGGCTGACATCAAATAAGTGCGGTCGCCCTTGGGTGCCGCCTTTGACGCCAATGGGGCCTGAGTGACTGATTGCGGAGACAGCAACTGACCGGGCAGATCTTGCGCGTAGCTTGAACCGGCAGCCAGACTCAGCAGCACGGCATTCATCAGGCTCGAAGGAGCGGGCAAAGTTTTACTGGTCTTGCGCATGGCAGCGGCACCGAGGTCAGAGCGAAAGGCGCCGGTTCATTTGAATACCGAGCGCCACAAAGTTAGCCGCAGTTTCGCCGCTTTCCTGCGGCCAAAAAATCAACTGTTTGCGAGTTGTCGCTCCGGCATTAATCGACTCGAGGGTAAGTACGGGGAAGCAAAATATCGCGGGTCACCTCGCTGAGCTTTCGGTTGCCGCCGAAGGCCATGCTGAGGTCGAGTTCCTTGTGGATGATTTGCAGCGCCTTGGTGACGCCGGCCTCGCCCAGCGCGCCCAGGCCATAGAGAAAAGCCCGGCCGATATAACAGCCGCGTGCGCCCAGCGCCCAGGCCTTCAGCACGTCTTGGCCGGAGCGGATGCCGCCGTCCATATGCACCTCGATTTGCGAGCCGACCGCCTGCACGATGGCTGGCAGCGCGCGGATGCTGCTCTCGGCGCCGTCCAGTTGCCGGCCGCCATGGTTGCTGACGATCAGCGCGTCGGCGCCCGAGGCGACGGCCAGGCGTGCGTCCTCGACATCCTGAATGCCCTTCAGGATCAGCTTGCCGCCCCAGCGTTTTTTGATCCACTCGACATCGGCCCAGCTCAGCTGCGGGTCGAACTGCTGAGCGGTCCATTCGGACAGCGAGCCCATATCGGCCACGCCCTTGACATGGCCGACGATATTGCCGAAGCCCCGGTTCGGCGTGCCCAGCATGCTCAAGCACCAGCGCGGCTTGGTCATCAGATTGATGATGTTGGCGAGGGTCGGTTTGGGCGGCGCGGACAGGCCGTTTTTCAAATCCTTGTGGCGCTGACCGAGGATCTGCAGGTCCAGCGTCAGCACCAGCGCGCTGCACTGCGCGGCGCGGGCGCGCTCGATCAGGCGCTCGATGAAGTCGCGGTCCCGCATCACATAGAGCTGGAACCAGAACGGCCGCGTGGTCGCCGCCCGCACCGCCTCGATCGAGCAGATGCTCATGGTGGAGAGCGTGAACGGAACACCGAACTTCTCGGCCGCTCGCGCCGTCAGGATCTCGCCGTCCGCGTGCTGCATGCCGGTCAGCCCGGTCGGCGCGATCGCCACCGGCATGGCCACGTCCTCGCCCAACATCTTCACGGCGGTGCTGCGGCCTTCCATGTTCTGGGCGACGCGCTGGCGCAGCTTGATGGACTGGAAGTCGGCGCTATTGGCGCGGTAAGTGCTCTCCGTCCAGGAGCCCGAGTCCGCGTAGTCATAAAACATCCGCGGCACACGTTTCTTGGCCAGGAGGCGGAGGTCTTCGATGCAGGTGATGGTGGGCATGATGGTGGGGCGGCTGAGCAATAGGTTGGTCGATGCTAGCCAGCTTGGGTGCAGCGTGGCCGGAAATTTTGTCGGGTGGCGGCGGAGGAATATTCGGGCGCGACAATCCCGCTCCTCGACCTCCCAAGCTGAAAGCCCTGCCCGCCGATGCCGCATGACCTGCGTTTCCCCTCCATTGATGGCCTGCGTGCCTTCGAATCCACCGCGCGGCTGGGCGGCTTCGAGCCGGCCGCCGCTGCGCTGAACATCAGCGCCAGTGCCGTCGGCAAGCGCATCAATGCGCTCGAAGACCTGCTCGGCGTGAGCCTCTTGATCCGCAGCAGCAACAGACCTTTTTGCTTGACCAGCGCCGGCAAGGAGTACTTGGTGCAGGTCAGCGAAGCGCTGGCGTTGTTGGCCGCGATGCCGCTGCACAGCCGTAGCACCCAGCGGCGCAGCCGTTTGACCATCACCGCGCCGCCCACCTTTGCCCGCCAGATCCTGGTGCCGGCGCTGCCGGAATTCACCCAAGCCCACCCGAAGCTGGAGTTGGAGCTGCTGCTGAGCACGCCATTCCTGGACGAATTCGCCCCGCCGGCCGCTGTTGAAATCCGCATGGGTGCCGACGCCGACGATCAGATCCTGATGCGTGACCGCATCACGCCGATGGCATCCCCTGGCCTGCTGCGCGGGTTGAAGCCGCCGCTGAGCCCCGCTGACTTGACCGGCTTGGCGCTGCTGCGCAGCCCGCTGGAACCCTGGCAGCCCTGGTTTCAAGTGGCCCATCTGGATTGGCCTGAGCCCGAACAAGGTACCCGTTATGTGGATCTGGGCCTGACCCTGGAAGCCGCCGCCTGCGGCCAGGGTGTGGTACTGGGCCGGCTGAGTCTGGCCGCCACCTTGCTCAAGACCGGCGCGCTGCTGCGCATATTCGAGCTTAGCGTGCCGGCCACCCGCAATTACGGCCTACTCTGCCATAGCGACTCAGACGCGGCGCAGGCCTTCTGTGAATGGTTGCGGCGCCATTGTGGAACGCTGGCGGAGCGCTTGAGCGGCGCAGCCTGACGGGCTGCGCCGCAAGCTGGCCGGGTCCGGCCGGCGAGGGTGCTTTGATCAGCGCGGCTCAGTGAGCTTGAAAGCGCCCGGATACATGCAGCAGGGCCATGAACTGCAGCAGGCCGTTGTAATAGCGCCATTTGCCGGTCGGCGGCTCCAGCGCCCAAAGATGATTGACAAAGCGCTCGGCCAGCGGTTGCTTGACCAGCTTCATCGACTTTGAGGTCGGCACTTTGGATGCCCGCATTGGGCACCCTGTTGCCGCCCACTCTGTGCACTCGAATGACAGGAACTGGCCGGAAAGCAGCAGGTCACGGCATCAAAAGTAAGGAGTCCTTCGCCGGTTGAATCAAGGTCGACCGCCGTGGCCGACTGCTTCAAATGCCGCAACAAGACACTGGAGCGTTTGTTGTACCGGTAGCCGGTTCTTTGAGGACTTACTTGCCCAAGCGCTCGGCTGTGAGCGCGCAGCGCCGATTGATCAGCGCGACGATGTCGGAGAGAAGAGGGGCGTCCTGGCCTGCCGCCACCATTTGACCGCGCGTGGCCTCGGCCCGACTGGGTAGGCGATTGGCAATATCCAGCACCCGTTTGCGTACCTGAGCCCGCGACAGATCGGCTTCGTGCGCAAATTGCTCCCAGTGACGCGGCAACAGTTCGGTGAAACGGTATTTGCTTCCGATCTTCATGGCCATCTTGTCGGTCAACTGCGGATAGACGGCGGTGCAAAGCAAGTCATAGAGTGGGGCCAATTCCACGCGGGGCTGTGTAGCGCTGGCGCCATAGAGCAAAGAGAAATTCTTGCCATGGGCGTCGTGGTTGCCGATCAAGGCGTTGAACACGACGGCATCGAGCAGGCGCAGCACTTGCGGCGCATTGGGCCTGGTGACTTGGCGCAATAGTTGAAAGGCCTGGGCCAAGGAGGGGCCACCTTCGTTTTGGTATTTGTGTTCAGGCACGATGCCCATGGCTTGGCAAAAGTCCTCTTGATGCAAGCGTTGTGAAGGCGCATCTGCAGTTCCGTCAGTGGCGTCCATGCCTGCCGCACCGGTGGCAGGCAGACGGTCATAGCGGCGCACCAGCAAAAAGGGCTGTGCGCCGGCATGCCGAATCTCGACCTGGGCAGCCGGCATTTGCATCGCTGCGGCGAGCCGCATGCAAAAGGCCTCGTTATGCACGCTGCCCTCCAAGCTGCTGATGGCCGGTTTAAGGATATGGGTGCTGGGTGAACCATGCAGGGGCAGGCCAACTAGGTGGCCGTCAAACGTCACCGGCAGTTTGTCCTGCGCGCCGGCCAGCGACAGGCGCAGGCCATCGAGCCCGGCGAGCATCGGGCGTTGGGGTAAATCCTTCAGCAATTGTTGCAACTGCGCTTCGTCCAGCCAGCGGACGGATTCGGACCCAGGGGCAAGTTCGTTGCTGGCCGGCTGAGGTAGCCTTGGCTCTCGCAAGCTGACTGCACCCGCGCATTCACCGCCGATCCCGTCAAGCAGGCCAAAGTCATTCTGTCGGGATACATGCAGCGCCTGTGCAACCAAACGGCGCTTATCGCCTTCCGGCAGCAGGCCAGCAAAGAAGGGACGAGTGGCACGGTCGTCAAAGGCTTCGGGTCGCAGGGGTAGCGAATGGGACAGGGCCTGGGAAGCGGGGTTTTGTAACCAATTCGCCGTGTAGGCAAAGCCCAGGCGGCCGTCCACTTGCATCAGCACGCCCAATTGTTCGCCGTTAAGCCAGACTTCGAGTTGTTTGGGCATATCGCTCGGTGCGCCTCTGGTTCAGTCAATCAATCAATCAATCAACCAATCAACCAACCAGGCCTTCCACGCTTAGTCGTCCGCCGAGCGCATCCAGCACCTGTAGCACGCTGGACAAGCGCAGGCTTGGCTTGCCAGCTTCCAGTTCGACGATGAAGCGCACGCCGACACCGGCTGCCAGGGCAAGCTGTGGTTGGGTGAGCCCCATACGTTTGCGGGCGGCGCGGGCGGCCTGGCCAAGATCTGTGGCGCTGCGGATTGCCAGCATGGGTGTGTTGATCAAAGTTGAAATTTCCTGATCGGGAAATTGTGCCAATGAAATGCCCGCATCGCAAGTTGAATTTCCTGATCGGGAAATATTGGTCTTTCCAACTCAGATTAGTGCGAAATTGCCCCGTTCGGGAAATTTCCTGGTCACCGGGCGTAACGTGAAAAGCCCATCCGTCAAATCAAATTGTGCAGCTTGGCAATTCGAAGTGCTAGACGGCGATTGGGGACACCGAGCTTGTTGTTGAGTCGCTGGAACCGGCAGTCGATGGTTTTGGCTTCGGTGTTCAGGGCGGCGGCGACTACTTTGCAGCAGTGGCCGGCTTCCTCATGGCGCAGCAGCGCGAGATCGTCAGCCGTTAGGTGGGATTTGGCGAGCAACTCGCGCTTGATCTGGTATTGCCACCATTGGCTCAACTCCATCGCCAAGGGCAGGCCAACAGTTTGAAGAGCGCATAGCGACCTAAAACAAGTGCTCGCTGAATCCCCGCAAATCGGTAGCGCAGCACCCACGAGGCCTGGCGGTGCGTAGCACTTGACTCCGTCGTCAAGAAGGCAGTGACCTAGCTACAGCTGCAATGCTCTGGCCCTTCTCGACCAAGCGAACCGCCTCCAGCTTGAATTCCATCGTGTACTGCGCCCTCGTCGCGCTGCTCGTCTTCTTCTTCGTCGTCATTTCCGTTCTCCTTGCTTGAATTTAAACACTCAGCAAGGGATACGTTTTTCGGGGACAAGGTCAGACGCTAATTTCCTACACAAATCCATACACACAAAGCGTGCGCTTAAGGGAGATTGCTAGAGGCTGCCTGAGACAAAAAAATCAGCTAAACCATTGATTGGTAAAGTGTTTTGTGGATTCTCTGAGACGCCCCGAAACCCTACTCAATGTTCTGCACTTGCTCGCGCAGTTGCTCCACGGCGACCTTCATCTCGACCGAAATATTGGTCAACTCGAGTGCAGCGGCCTTGGAGCCCAAGGTGTTGGCCTCGCGGTGCAGCTCCTGAATCAAGAAGTCCAGGCGCTTGCCGATTTCGCCGCCTTTTTTCAACAGCCGGGCGATCTCTTCCAGATGCGCGCGCAGCCGGGCCAGCTCTTCAGCTACATCAATGCGGATCGCATAGGCTGCTGCTTCATTCAGCGCGCGCTCCTTCAAATTCTCTTCGGGAATGGTCTGCGCCGCGCCGGTGCTGGCCAGCGCCTCTTGCCAACGCTCCAAGAAACGCTGTTGCTGGCGCTGCACGATGGCCGGCAGCATCGGTTCGGCCGCGTCGGCCAGTTCGCGCAAGCGACTCACTCGCTCCATCAGGATGGCAACCAGCTTCTCGCCTTCGCGCTCGCGCGCCTCAAGCAAACCGTCCACGCAACGTCGCGCCGCATCCATGGCCGGCTCGTCCAATTTCTCGCTTGCCGCGCCGCCACCCTTGCACCATTGCAAGGCCTCGTGCACCGACAGCGGTTGCGCCTTGGGCAGCCAGTTTTGTACCGTGCCTTCGAGCCTTGATAAACGGTTCAGCTGATCGGCTTGCGGCTGCGGCCACGAGCCCTCGCTATCGCGCTGCGTATTGATGCGCAACTCGACCTTGCCGCGTTTGAGCTTTCCCGTCAGCAATTCACGCAGCGCCGGCTCCAGGCCTCGCAAGTCTTCGGGCATGCGAAAGCCCAAGTCGAGAAAGCGACCGTTGACCGAGCGCAATTCAACCGTCACCGCTGTATGCGCGGCATGGCCGATCGGATTGGAGGCCCCGGTGTTTTCCGCGTTCCGGGAAACTGCGTTTTCACTGGGGGTGGATGGCTGCGAGCTGGCGCTGGCATATCCTGTCATGCTGTAGACTGGCATCTAGCGTCCGGTAAGTAGATAAAACTCGATTATGTCAAAGCCTAAACCGGCGCCCCTGCCTGCAGGCACCGTGGTTGGGGGCTACCAGATCATCAAGCGACTGGCAGCAGGTGGATTCGGCGTGGTTTACCTCGCCGAAGACCCCGAACACCACCTCGTAGCCCTGAAAGAATACCTGCCTTCGAGCTTGGCTGAACGATCGCCGGGCGAGTTGACGCCGCGCGTGCGGCCCGAGAAGCAGCCGCTCTACCGCCTTGGACTGAAGAGCTTCTTCGAGGAAGGCCGTTCGCTGGCGCAGATATCGCACCCAAGCGTCGTTTCGGTGTTGAACTTTTTGCGCGAGAACGAAACCGTCTACATGGTCATGAATTACCTGCAGGGCGACACCTTGCAGGATTTCATCGTGACGGCGCGCGATATGAAGCGCGACAAGGTGTTCCGCGAGTCCACCATTCGCAGCCTTTTCGACGAAATTTTGCGTGGCCTTCGCATCGTCCATCAGCACAAGATGCTGCACTTGGATATCAAGCCGGCCAATATCTTCATCACCAATGAAAACAAGGCGGTATTGCTGGACTTTGGCGCGGCGCGCGAGGTGTTGTCCAAAGAAGGTAACTTCATTCGGCCGATGTACACGCCGGGCTTTGCTGCGCCCGAAATGTACCGACGGGATGGCGCTTTAGGTCCCTGGACCGACATCTACGCCATCGGTGCCTGCATCTACGCCTGCATGCAGGGTTATCCGCCTAACGATGCACCTCAGCGGCTTGAAAAGGATAGACTGGCACTGAGTTTGTCGAGGCTGCGCAATGTCTACTCCGACAATATGATCGAGGTGGCCGAATGGTGCATGTCGCTCGACCCCTTGGCGCGTCCGCAGAGCGTGTTCTCCTTGCAAAAGGAATTGGCCCGGGAAACCGAGCGGCGCTATACCAAACTGAGTTTCAGCGAGCGGCTTAAGTTGCAGTTGGAGAATCTCAAGACCGGAGCCAAGGCGTGAGGTTCACCACCTATCAGGTCAGCCGGCGTGGCGGGCGCGAGAAGAACGAAGACCGCATGGGTTATTGCTACACCCGTGAGGCCGGCTTGTTTGCCTTGGCCGACGGCATGGGCGGCCACCCCGAGGGTGAGGTCGCGGCGCAACTGGCTTTGCAAACGCTGGCGGCCTTGTTTCAGCGCGAGGCCAAGCCGGCCTTGGCCGACCCTGCCGCTTTTTTGCAGGATTCGATTTTGGTCGCGCAGCAGCAATTGCTTCGCTATGCCGCCAATAAGGGCATGTCCGACACTCCCCGCACCACCATCGTGGCTTGCGTGCTGCAGGGCCGCAAGGCCTATTGGGCGCATTGCGGCGATTCGCGGCTTTACCTGGTGCGGGCCGGCAAGTTGATTGCGCGCACGCGCGATCATTCCTATATCGAGCTGCAAGCGGCTTTGGGGCGACTGCCGCAAAGTGCCGAGGGCTTTAACCGTAATGTGCTGTTCACCTGCCTGGGTAGTCCGGGTAAGCCGATGGTGGATATCCATGGCCCGATGCTGCTGGAAAAAGGTGATCGGCTGCTCTTGTGCTCGGACGGTCTTTGGGGCACGGTCACGGACGACATCATCACGGAGCAACTTGCCACGCGTCCGATTTCGGATGCGGTGCCGGAGTTGGTCGAGCAGGCGCTGCGCAATGGCGGGCCGCGCTGCGACAATGTGACCGTGCTTGCGCTGGAGTGGGACGGTGTCGGTGAGCCCGATGCTGGCGAGGATTCCGCCACGGTGTCAACCCAGCAACTGGAGGATAGAGGCTTTGCCTCGACCATCCAGGCGCTTGATGGACTCGACTCGGGCGAGGTCGTAGATCGCAAATTTGAAATGGATGAAGCCGAAATTGATCGCTCGGTGCGTGAAATCAAGGAAGCCATCCGGCTGGGCAACGAACGGGCCCGCGCCGTTGAGCAAGCCGCCAAGAAAAAGTCCTGAGAGAGAAATAAATGACTGTTGAAAAAGCCGCCGTGCGCGCCACCGGCCGCGCCGCCAATGCCTTGCGTGCGGTGACCATCACCCGCAATTACACCTGCCATGCCGAAGGGTCGGTGCTGATCGAATTTGGCGGAACCAAGGTTTTGTGCACCGCCTCGGTGGAGGAAAAAGTGCCGCCGCACAAACGCGGCTCCGGCCAGGGCTGGGTTACCGCCGAATACGGCATGCTGCCGCGTGCGACCCATACCCGCAGCGACCGCGAGGCCGCGCGCGGCAAGCAAAGCGGCCGCACGCAGGAGATTCAACGCCTGATCGGCCGCTCGCTGCGCTGCGTGTTCGATTTGAGCCTGCTCGGCGAGCGCACGATTGCGCTGGATTGCGATGTGCTGCAGGCCGATGGCGGCACCCGCACGGCCGCGATCACCGGTGCCTATGTGGCCGCCCATGACGCAGTGACTTGGCTGCTGGCCCAGGGCAAGATCACGCAATCACCGATCCGCGATGCGGTGGCGGCGATCTCGGTTGGCATCTTGAACGGCACGCCCTTGCTGGACCTTGAATACACCGAAGACTCGGCCTGCGACACCGATATGAATGTCGTGATGACGGCGGCCGGCGGCTTTGTCGAGCTGCAAGGAACGGCCGAGGGCGTGGCCTTCAGTCGCAAGGAAATGAATGCCTTGCTGGACTTGGCGGAGCAGGGCGTCGCTGAGTTGCTGGCCGCACAGCGGCGCGCGCTCGGGATTTGATCGACATGGACTTGGTGCTCGCCTCCAACAACGCCAAAAAGCTCGCCGAGTTGCAGGCCTTGTTCGCGCCCTTGGGCGTTAATTTGCTAACGCAGGGCTCGCTCGGCATCCCCGAGGCAGAGGAACCGTTCGAGACCTTTGTCGAGAATGCCTTGACCAAGGCCCGCCATGCGTCCCGCTTGAGTGGTTTGCCGGCCTTGGCCGATGACTCCGGCTTGGCGGTCGAGGCCTTGGCCGGCGCGCCGGGCGTGCTGTCGGCGCGTTATGCGACCTTGTTCGGTCAGCCTAAAACGGACGCCGATAACAACCGCGTGCTGCTGGAGCAAATGGCCGGGCTGAGTGAGTCTCATGAGCGCGGCGCGCGTTTCGTCTGTGCGCTGGTGGCCGTTCGATCCGCGACCGACCCCGAACCTCTGATCGCGATGGGCCGTTGGCAGGGGCAGATCTTGCCCGCGCTGGCCGGCGAGGCCGGCTTTGGCTATGACCCCTTGATGTGGATACCGGCCTTGGGCCGCAGCGTGGCGCAGTTGAGCGCGGCCGAAAAAAATGCCCAAAGCCACCGGGCCTTGGCCGCCGCCGATCTGGTGGGGCAAATGCGCGAGGCCTGGCATCTTGGCTGACATGAAGCCCCCAAGCCCACTTTGTGGGCTGCCCCCCGAGGGCACGCAGCCATTGCTTGGGACGGCCCTGCGCTATGGCTGATGTCCTGCACATGATGCGGCCCGGCACCTTGAGTCTGGCCGCTTTGCCTCCGCTGTCGCTCTATGTGCATCTGCCTTGGTGCTTGCGAAAGTGCCCCTATTGCGACTTCAATTCGCATGAGCTGCCGGGGCCTGCGGGCAAGGTCATCCCTTTGGCGTCCGCAGACAATGCGCCTGTCAGTAAGCAACTGCCGGTCGAGACGGCGCGGGCCTATCTGACCGCCTTGCGCGCCGATCTGGAGGTGGCGCTGCCGCTGATCTGGGGCCGGCCGGTGGTCAGCATCTTCATTGGCGGCGGCACGCCGAGCCTGTTTGCGCCCGAGCAGATTGCCGAGCTGATCTCCGACCTGCGCGCCCGTTTGCCGCTGGAGCCGGGCTGCGAGATCACGCTGGAGGCCAACCCGGGCACGTTCGAGCGCGACCGTTTCAAGGGTTTTCGGGCCGCCGGCATCACTCGTTTGTCGATCGGCGTGCAGAGCTTTGATGATGCCAAGCTGAAGACCCTGGGCCGCGTTCACAGTGCCGAGCAGGCCAAGGCCGCGATTGCCGAAGCGGCGCAGGCCTTCGAGACTTTCAATATTGATTTGATGTATGCCTTGCCGGGGCAAACTCTTGAGCAGCTTGACTCCGAATTGAGTACGGCGCTGGCTTTCAAGCCGCCGCATCTGTCGGTCTATCACCTGACGATAGAACCGAACACGCGCTTTGCCATCACGCCGCCCACCCAGCTGCCGGACGCCGATTTGGCCAGCGAGATGCTGGACCTGATTACGGCCCGCACCGACGCCGTAGGGTTGGAACGTTACGAGGTGTCGGCGTTCGGGCGGGCTGGTCATCGCTGCGCGCATAATTTGAATTACTGGCAGTTCGGTGACTATTTGGGGCTAGGCGCCGGTGCGCACAGCAAGCTGTCGTTTCCGCACCGGGTCTTGCGTCAGGTGCGCTGGCGCGAGCCGGCCGCCTATATGAGCAAGGCGGCCGAGGGGGCTGCGGTGTCGAACGAGAACGAGGTGAGTCGTGCCGACTTGCCGTTTGAGTTCATGCTCAACGCCTTGCGGCTGCGCGAAGGCGTGCCGCTGAGTTCGTATCTGGAACGCACCGGCCTGCCACCGTCCAGCATCCATCGGGCACTGGACGCGGCGCGCGCAAAAGGTTTGCTGGAGGCGGATAGCACCCGCTTGGCCGCCACAGCTCGCGGCTTTGATTTCCTCAATGATTTGCAGGAGTTGTTCCTGGCGCCCTGAGTTGGCGGGCGGCTTGTTCAGGCTGCCATCACGTAAACACTGAGCTGCTCATGCTTGGCATGGCGCTTGGCGGTGGCGGCAGCGGTCGCTACCTGCTCGGGGCGGTGCAAGGTACCGGCGGCTATCCGTACGGCGCCGATGCTGAGGGTGGTGCAGGGGTGAAAGCGCATATCCCCGTGGCGGTCCTCGGCCATGATGCCGCCGGCCTGCAGTGCGGCCGCGTCAAATAGATTGCGCGCCAAGTCATTGAAGCGCTCGACGATCTGCTCACAGCGCTGCTCCCAGTCATCGCTCTGGAACAACATCACAAAGTCATCGCCGCCGACATGGCCGAGAAAATCGCGTTGGCTGTCGCAGTGGCTGCTGGCCACGCGGGCCACCAAGCGGATCATTTCGTCGCCGCGCCAGTAGCCATACTCGTCATTGAAGGGCTTGAAATGGTTCAAGTCGGCGTAGGCGGCAACAAAGCCGCGCCCGCTGGTCAAGAGCCGGCCAATATGCTGGCTGATGGGGATGTTGCCGGGCAAAAATGTCAGCGGGTTGGCATGCCGAGCGGCCTCGATGCGGGCCTCGGTGACCGAGCGCACCAACTGCTCGCCGGTGCCCAAGCCCAGGTAGCGGCCGTCCCGCGTGATGATGAAGCCTTCGCGCAGATAGCGCTGGTCGGACGATGTGAGCACGGTGGTCAATGCTTCGATGCCGGTGTCCGCGTCGACGATCAAGGGTGTCTGATTGGCGAACAAGGTGCAGGCGTGGCGGCCATATAAATCATTGAAGAAGGGCTTGGCCCAGCGATTGATGAACTGGCTGCGGTCGACCAGCGCGACCGGCTCGTCCTTGGCATTCAAGATCGCGATTGCGTGCAGTTGTTCATGCTCATTGAAAATGCGGAATAGTTGCTCATGGCTGGCGTCTTCTCGCACGGTCACGGCTTCCATCATCAAGCGCTCGGCCGTAACGCCATTGCTCGACGCGCGGCGAAGTTCGGGCAGCACGGCGATGTCGCTGCTGGCCAGTACCGTGCGGGCGGCGGCCAAGGCTTCGACGGCGCCTTCGCTGCTGGGTCGACCAATCAGCCAGCCTTGGCCGAACGTGACGCCCAAGTCGCGCAGTACGCGCAGCTCTTCGGCGCTCTCGATGCCTTCGGCAATCAGTTGGGCGCCGAAGGTCTCGGCCAGTTGCAGCAGCGCCCGAAATGTCTGCAGCTTTTCCGCGTGAGCCGGTAGATCGTGGGTGAAATATTTGTCGATCTTGACGATGTCGGGCTGAATCTCGGACCACAGCCGCAGTGATGAGCGGCCGTCGCCGAAATCATCCAGTGCGATGCCCACACCCTGGCGGCGCAGCGCGGTGATGG
The DNA here is from genome assembly GCF_025717515.1 of Roseateles oligotrophus. Lineage (GTDB taxonomy): Bacteria > Pseudomonadota > Gammaproteobacteria > Burkholderiales > Burkholderiaceae_C > Paucibacter_A > Paucibacter_A oligotrophus. Next base: position 97,019 of record NZ_JAJIRN010000002.1, on the reverse strand, counting down.
CTCGGCGCAGGTTCTCGATATCGGTGACGCGTTCATGCTCGGTCAGCTCGATCATGACGCTGCTGGGCGAGACACCGTAGGCCTCGTCGCTGAACAGACCGCCGCTGCCCTGTTCATCTCGCAAGGCGTGAGTCAGCGCGGAGGCGCTCATATTGATCAACAAGCGGCCGCCCAGCTTTTGTCTGCTCCAATCCTTCAAGGCTTGGTTGGCGCAGCGCACTTCCAGCTCGACCGTCAGCCCTTCGCGGCGGCCGGCGGCGAACAGCGCATCCGGATATTCCAGCGCGCTGCCAGCCGGGCCGCGCACCAGCGCTTCATGACCGTAGATCAAGCCGCAGTCCAACTGCACGATGGGTTGAAACAAGGTGGTCAGCAGGTCTTCGGCTATCAGTGTTTGAACCCGCAGCGGAGCGGGGCGCTCCTGGGTTCGGCCGGGCGGTAGTGATGTGATCGTCGTCATGCACATATGCTGCCCGCCGACAATGACAGCGCTGCGAAACGAGGAACAATTTGAAACAGATTGGCGCCGGCCGTGACAAGTTGCCGCCGGGCGAACGCGGCCGAACTCGGCTGATTTCTTAGACCCGGTTCATCGACATGCCGGCCGTGCTGCGCAGGCGTTCGATCAAGCGCGTTGCAATCTGAGGCAAGGGCAAGACCTCATCGGCGGCGCCGGCCGCGATGGCCTCGCGCGGCATGCCGAAGACGACGCAAGTCGCCTCGTCTTGAACGAAGTTGTAGGAGCCGGCGTCCTTCATCACCCTCATCGCCTTGGCACCGTCTGCGCCCATGCCGGTCAGCATGATGCCCAAGGCGTTTTGCCCGACCACGCGGGCGGCGGAATTGAACAAGACCTCGACCGAGGGCTTGTGGCGATTGACCGGTTCGCCGTCTTGCACGCGGGCGATGTAGTTCGCGCCCGACCGCTCGACGCTGAGATGGAAGCCACCTGGTGCGATATAGCCGTGGCCAGGCAGAATTCGCTCACCGTCCGTCGCTTCCTTGACGCGGATCCGGCACAGGCTGTCCAGCCGCGCCGCATAGCTCTTGGTGAAGCCGGGCGGCATGTGCTGGGTGATGACGACGGCCGGGCAATCCGCCGGCAGATTGATCAGCACGTCCTTGGTCGCCTCGGTGCCGCCGGTGGAGGCGCCGATGAAGATGATTTTTTCGGTCGACAGCCGACCCAGGCTGGCCATGGTCACGGGCTTGGCTGGCGCGGCCGCGCCCGCATGGCTGGCGCCCCCGGTAGCGCCTGCGGGCGCCAGCGCCGCATGGCTGCGGCGGATATGGGCTTTTGAGGCGATGCGGATCTTGTCGGTGATGTCGTCGGCCAGCAAGCGGATGCCATCGGCAACGCCGATCTTGGGTTTGGCGACAAAGTCGACCGCACCCAGCTCCAAGGCCTTCATCGTCACCTCGGCGCCGCGCTCGGTCAGTGTCGACACCATCACCACCGGCATCGGGCGAAGTCTCATCAAGCGGGACAGGAAGTCCAGGCCGTCCATCTTGGGCATTTCGATGTCCAGGGTGATGACATCGGGATTGAGGGTGCGGATCATTTCGCGGGCCAGCAGCGGGTCGGCTGCGGCACCGATGCATTCCATATCGGGCTGACGATTGATGATTTCGGTCAGGATGCTGCGCACCAGCGCCGAGTCATCCACCACCACAACAGTGATCTTGGCCATCGAATACTTCTCCTAACGGGGTGGGGCTCAGAACAAGTCGACCGAGCCGCCCGTGGCGACCACCGGTTGAGCTCTCTGTGCCGCGGCACGGTCTTGTTGCACCAAGGCGTCTGTGTTGGTTGGGGCAAGGCGCTTGACCATTGCTTTGCCGCTGTGAGGCAGGAAGCACACCTTGCGGGGGTAAATGTCCATCACGTCTTTTGAGACGATGGGAATGCGCTCGGTCTTCAAATAGTCGATGACGAAATTGGTGTTGCGCTCGCCAACGTTGATGGTGTTCATGCCGGCAATCACCGCTCCACCGCCAAAAATCTTGGCTTCCATGCGGCTCTTGGCGGCCCCACGCTTCATCATTTCGTTGATCAAAAGCTCCATCGCGAATGATCCATAACGGCCAGAGTCACCGCTGCCCTCGGGCAGCATGAAGTGGTTCATGCCACCAATTTGTGCATGCCGATCCCAAAGACAGGCGGCGATGCATGAGCCCAAGGTGGTCATGACCAGGATGTCTTCGTTGTCGACGAAATACTCGCCCGGCAGGATCTTGACCGCTGCGTTCTTGAAATGCGCATCGTAAAAAAAGAAAGAGGCCTCGCCGCTTTTACGCGGCATGGCCTTTAGCTGGGCAACGCGGGCTGCTCCCGGGCTGTTTGAGAACATCGCGCCGGTGCCGGTACCGGTGAAGGCGGGGGAGGTGCTCATGTTTTTTTATCGGCCGCTAGGCTGCTGACTTGAGGGTTGCGAAAGCGACTGACATCAGACGCGCTCGTAAATGGTCTTGCCACGCAAGCGGAACAGATCTTTCGACTCGGTGAAATTCTCCGAATGTCCGACGAAGAGCAGCCCATGCGGACGCATCACCTTGTGAATGCGCTCCAGCACCTTGCGCTGAGTCGGGGCGTCGAAATAAATCATCACATTGCGGCAGAACACGATGTGGAAGGGGTCACCGAGCGACCATTGCGCGTCCATCAGGTTCAGCGATCTGAAGTCAATCCAGCGCTGCAACTCAGGCTTGACGCGAATTTTTCCCGAGTTGTCGCCGGTGCCGCGCATGAAGAAATTGCGCAGCCGGGTTTGATCCAGGCCGCGGGCGTCGGCGTTATAGACCCCGCGCTTGGCGGTGTTGAGTACATTGGTGTCGATGTCGCTGGCGCTGATCTGCACCTGCGCGTTGGCGCCCAGTGCCTCGCTGCAGGTCATCGCGATCGAGTAAGGCTCCTCGCCGGTAGATGCCGCGCAGCACCAAATCCGCACCGGCTTGCCGGCCAGCGGTTTCAAATCATCGATGAGTGCGTGGAAATGATGCTCCTCGCGAAAGAAGGAGGTCAAATTGGTGGTCAGGCAATTGACGAATTCCTGCCATTCCTGGGTGCTTTGCGCTCCAGTGGAACTCTCCAGCCATTGCAAATAGGCCGAAAAGGACTTGTGGCCGGTGTCACGCAAGCGCCGGGAGAGGCGGCTATAGACCATTGCGTGCTTGCCTTCATGCAGGCTGATGCCGGCATGCTTATAGATCAGCGCACGGACACGATCAAAGTCAGCACGGCTGAAACCGAACTCGTGGTCAATCACTTCTGCGCCTGAGGCGCTTGGTGCTGTGGACATGTGTTGGGCTCGCTGGTTGTTCCGCTCACTTTTGGGTGAGCCGGGATCTGATTTTGTATCGGCACCGAGTGTGGCCCGGGAGCCGTTGTCAGCATAGAGCAAACAGGCCGGGCAATGCAGGCTTGTTTGCACGCTGGGGCGGGTTTTTGTGCTGCTAGACTGAATCGCACCAGCTTTGCACTGGCCCTCGAATACCTTGGAACACCTTGGACTCAAGCTCTCAACCCCCTCCCTTCGATGCATGCCGCTTGCAGCTCGACCTTGCCTTGCAGCTCTTGCAGCAGGCGGGGGCTTTACTGCCCGAGGCCGAACCCTATAGCGAGGCATGGGTGCAGGGCGTCATTGACGCGCTGTGCGATTTGTCCAGCAAGGATGCCTTGACCGGATTGGTCAATCGGCGCAGCTTCGAGATGGCCTTGTCGCGCGAGGTCGACCGCGTCGCTCGCTCCGGCGAGTCGGCTTTGTTGCTGGCGGTTGATATCGACCACTTCAAGGCGGTCAACGATACCTATGGCCATGCGGCCGGTGACCTGGTCATCAAGGCGGTGGCCGGGGCCTTGAATCAGGTGGTGCGGCCGATGGATACGGTGGCCCGAGTGGGCGGCGAAGAGTTTGGCATCGTGCTGCCCAAATGCGCACCCAGCTTTGGGGCGATGGTGGCCGAACGCTTGCGTGAGCGAGTTTCAGAGCTTCGGGTCGAGGTGGCCTCGGGGCAGATTTTGGCGGTAACGATCAGCCTGGGCGGTGCTTTTGCGCCGCAGTGGGTCAGGTCGTCATCGCTGTTGTGGATGGAGCGAGCCGATCGCCAGCTTTATCGCGCCAAGGCGGAGGGGCGTAATCGTGCTTGCCTTGAGTCGCAAATTGAGTCCTTGGTCAGTGCCGAGGAAAAGGGCATGTTGTTTGCAGTAACGCAACAGGACAGTGAATGAGTACGACAACAACAGATCCTGCTGTACCTGGTTCGGGCGGTTTCTCGCCGGGCTCATCGCGCCCCGTGACGGGTCGAGGCGGCGCACGCACCTTGGCCGTGACCAGTGGCAAGGGCGGCGTCGGCAAGACCTTCGTGACCGCCAATCTGGCCGCAGCATTGGCCTTGCGGGGCCAAAAAGTCTTGGTGCTGGATGCCGATTTGGGGCTGGCCAACCTGGATGTGGTGCTGAACTTGCATCCCAAGCTGACGCTGCACGATGTGTTCACGGAAAAGGCGACCCTGGAGCAGGCAATTTTGCCGGCCCCATGTGGATTTTCGGTCTTGTTGGCCGGTTCGGGCATGGTCGAATATTCGCGCCTGACGCCGGATGTGCGTGACAAGTTGCTGCATATTCTTGAACTGGTCAAGCCGCGTTTCGACTGGGTTTTGCTCGATACCGGTGCCGGCATTTCGGACGTCGTGCTGTTCTCTATCTCGATGGCCGCCGATGTCCTGGTGGTGGCCACCCCCGAGCCCACCTCGCTGACCGATGCCTACGCCACGATCAAGGTGCTGGCCACTCAGCAAGGTCGGCGTGAGGTTGGCTTGCTCGTCAACCAGGCCAACCGGGTCGGCGAGGGCAAGCTGATTTGCGGCCAGTTGCAGCAAGTCCTGCAGCGCTTTGTCGGCTCGCAGCCCGGCCACCCCTTCAAGCTGGAGTTGATGGGCGAGGTCAAGAGCGATCAAACGGTGCGCCAAGCGGTGCTCAAGCGCCAATTGGTGCTCGAGCATTACCCGGGCAGCGACGCCGCGCAGGCGATCAAGGCCTTGGCCAACAAGCTGTTGGCCCAAGGCCAGGGTTTGTAGGCCGCGGGGCGAGCTTCAAGCGCCGCGATTGCGCATCCAGTCGGCCGTGGCGTGGAACGATTCCCCCAGACGCTGCTGCAAATCGGGGTCCAGCTGGCTGTCTTGCATTGCGAGTCTCATGCAGGCCATCCATTGGTCGCGCTCTGCGATGCCGATCGGGTAGGGCAGATGACGAGCCCGCAGGCGCGGGTGGCCAAAGCGCTCGATATACAGATCCGGCCCGCCCGACCAGCCGCATAAAAACCAATGCAGTTTGTCACGTGACCCGCCCAGTGAAGCCGGGTGAAGCTGGCGGATCAGCGCGAATTCCCCGTCCAGGTCCATATGGTCATAGAAATGATCGACCAGGCTGCGGATGCCGGTTTCGCCGCCGAGCAGGTCAAACAATGTCGTGGGGGTGTTGGTGTTGTCTTGCATCGCTTGATTGTCGATGGGGTCGCAAGCTGCTCAATCGGCTTGCTGCAGCAGCACCATCAAGGCGCCGCTGCCGCCATCGCTGGCGCGGGCTTGCACAAAGGCCAGGACCTGCTGCTTTTGCACCAGCCAGCGCCGCACCTTGGCCTTCAAGATCGGTTCGCGCCCAGGCGAGCCATTGCCCTTGCCATGCACCACGCGTACGCAGCGCAGCCCGCGGCGGGCGCAGTCCTGCACAAAACTGCCCAGCGCTTCGCGCGCCTGGTCGCGGCGCAGGCCGTGCAGATCGAGTTGCGCTTGCAAGCTCCAGTGACCGCGGCGCAGCTTGCGCAAGACTTCGTCACTGATCTCGGGGCGTCGGAAGGACAGGCTGTCGTCGGTTTCCAGCAGCGATTCCACGTCGAAATCATCGGACAGCGCCTGCTGCATCACCAGCCGTTCATCCGCCTCGCGTTGCAGAGGCTCGGGCATGGGGCGCACCCGATGTTGTGTTGCGCGGTCATGCGCCGGCAGCGGGGTGATGGCGCCGACGCTCAATTCGAATAAGCGCCGCTCTTGGTCGGCCGCCCTTGCCGCGGCAGCTTTCCTGGCCGCCTCTTCCTCGGCCAACTGCCGGCGCTGAGACAGTTCGCGCTGAAACAGCTTCAGATCTTGCAGGCTGTGCAGCAATGGGGAGGATTGAGCTTTCACAACAGCCCTCGCTCGGCCATTGAAATCACCTCGCCCGAGCCCACCACCAGATGGTCGAGCACGCGCATATCGACCAAGGCCAGCGCCGATTTCAAGGCCTGCGTCAGCAACTCGTCCGAGCGCGAAGGTTCGGCCACGCCGGAGGGGTGGTTGTGAGCGAGGATGACCGCGGCCGCCCCTAGGTCCAGCCCGCGTTTGACAATTTCTCTGGGGTAGACCGAGGTTTGCGTCAGGCTGCCGCGAAACATTTCCTCCATCGCAATCAAGCGGTGCTGGGCGTCCAGAAACAGCACGGCGAAGACCTCATGCATCAGGCCGGCGAGCTTGAGGCGGACGAATTGCTTGACCGCGTCGGGGGCGTCGAAGACCGGGCGCTGCGCCAGCTCCTGCAGCAATGAGCGGCGTGCGATCTCCAGCACGGCGGCAATTTCGGCCCGCTTGGCCGGCCCCAAACCTCTGACCTTGCCCAAGTCGGCAACGCCGGCATGCAACAAACCATGCCAACCGCCAAACTGATCGAGCAGGTTTTGCGCCAGTTGCAAGACCGGCGTGCCGGCAATGCCGGTGCGCAATAAAAGTGCCAGCAGCTCGGCGTCGGCGAGCGCCTGCGGGCCGCGGGCGAGCAGCTTTTCGCGTGGGCGAGCGTCGGGTGGGAGGTGGGTCAGAGGCATGGGGAAACGGCGGTCCGGTGGGCTTGTTCCGTGGCGTCGAAGCGGGTCGCGAGTGTACTGGCCCTAAAATCGGCGCAGTCTATTCACTATTGTCCCCATGAATCTCATCCAAGTCGGATCCTTTTTGACCCTGCATTACCGCTTGGCCGGCCCGGACGGTAGCGATGTGATCAATACCTTTGCCGATAAACCGGCGACGCTGTCGCTGGGGACCGGGCAGTTGTCGCCGGCCATCGAGGCCCGCCTGATCGGCTTGGCCGAGGGCGTGCGCACGCAAATCGAGCTGGCACCGGGCGAGGCTTTCGGTGATCACAACCCGCAACTGCTGCAGCGCGTCAAGTTGAGCCTGCTGCATGAGCTGGGCGACCCGGACGAGCAATATAGCGTCGGCGATGTGATCCAGTTTCCGACCCCGGACGGGCAGGGTACTTACGCCGGCAGCGTGCGTGAGCTCGGTCCTGATTGGTTGTTATTCGACTTCAATCATCCTTTGGCGGGCCAGCCGGTCAGCTTCGAGGTGCATGTGATCGGGGTGCTTTGAAATGACGGATAGCTTGTTGACACCCCAAGAGGTTTTGCTGGCAGAGCCGCGTGGTTTTTGTGCCGGCGTGGACCGTGCGATTGAAATCGTTGAGCGTGCGCTGCTGAAGTTCGGCACACCGATCTATGTGCGCCATGAGATCGTCCACAACACCTATGTCGTCAATGATTTGAAGTCACGTGGCGCGATCTTCATCGAAGACCTGGCCGAGGTGCCGCCCGGCGCCACGCTGGTGTTCAGCGCCCATGGCGTCAGCCAGGCGGTGCGCGCCGAGGCGACCGAGCGGGGTTTTCAGGTTTTTGATGCAACCTGCCCCTTGGTCACCAAGGTGCATGTCGAGGTGGCCAAGCTACACCGCGAAGGCTATGAGTTCATCATGATCGGCCACAAGGGGCACCCCGAGGTCGAGGGCACGATGGGTCAGCTCAGCGAAGGCATCTATCTGGTGGAAGAAGTGGGCGATGTCGCGCATGTGCGTGTCAAAAACCCGGCCAAACTGGCGGTGGTCACGCAGACCACGCTCAGCGTTGATGACGCCGCCGAGATCTTGCTGGCGGTGAAGAAGCATTTCCCGCTGGTACGCGAGCCCAAGAAGCAAGACATCTGCTACGCCACCCAAAACCGCCAGGACGCGGTCAAGGTCTTGGCGCCGCAGGTGGATGTGGTGATCGTTGTGGGCAGCCCGACCAGCTCCAATAGCAACCGGCTGGCCGAATTGGCCCAGCGTCTGGGAACACCGGGCCATATGGTCGACGCGGCCGAGGACTTGAGGGCCGAGTGGCTCGAAGGGCGCGCCCGCGTCGGCCTGACCGCCGGCGCCTCGGCACCCGATGTGCTGGTGCAGGCCGTCATCAGCCGTCTGCGTGAGCTTGGCGCCACCACGGTGCGCAGCCTGCCCGGCGTGGAGGAGCATGTGCGCTTCCCGCTGCCCAAGGGCCTCGGGGACAAATCCATGGCCGAGCACAGTAATTCGCGATCTTAATCCGGCGCCCCTTGCTTTGATGCGGCGCCAGAGATGGGCGCCGTTTTACCTTTTATTGAATCCTGCAAGTACAAGGAAGCACCATGTTAGACATCACCCTGCTGCGCAAGGACCTCGACGCCGTCATCGAGCGCCTGAGCACGCGCAAGACCCCGCAAGCCTTCCTCGATATCGAGCGTTATGTGGCGCTGGAAACCGAGCGCAAGGGCGCGCAAATGCGCACCGAAGAGCTGCAAAGCCGCCGCAACACCCTGTCCAAACAAATCGGCATGCTCAAGGGCAAGGGCGAAGACGCCTCGGCTCAGATGCTTGAAGTGGCCGGCATTGCCGACGGTTTGAAGGCCGGCGCCGACCGGCTCGACGCCATTCAGCAAGAGCTCAACACCATGCTGATGAGCGTGCCCAATCTGCCACACGAGAGCGTGCCGGTGGGCTCGGACGAGGCCGGCAATGTGGAAGTGCGCCGCTGGGGCAAGCCGCGCGAATTCGACTTCGAGGTGCGTGACCATGTCGACCTCGGCGCCGCATTGGGCCTTGATTTCGACACCGGCGCCAAGCTCAGCGGTTCGCGCTTCAGCTTTATGCGCGGCAGAATAGCCCGCCTGCACCGCGCGCTGGCCCAGTTCATGCTCGACACCCAGACCGAGGCGCATGGCTATACCGAGTGCTACACGCCCTATATCGTCAACCGTGAAGTGCTGGAGGGCACCGGCCAGCTGCCCAAGTTCAAGGAAGACATGTTCTGGGTCTTGCGCGGCGGTGACGACGAGGCCGCCGAGCAATACCTTATCTCTACCGCCGAAATCTCGCTGACCAACTCGGTGCGCGAGCAGATTCTCGATGCGGCTAACCTTCCTATCAAGCTGACCGCGCACAGCCCCTGCTTCCGCTCCGAAGCGGGCAGCGCGGGACGTGATACGCGCGGGCTGATTCGTCAGCACCAATTCGACAAGGTCGAGATGGTGCAGATCGTGCATCCCGAGAAGAGCTATGAAGCGCTGGAAGAAATGGTCGGCCACGCCGAGGCCATTCTGCAGAAGTTGGAGTTGCCTTATCGTGTGCTCGCTCTGTGTACCGGCGATATGGGCTTTACTGCGGCCAAGACCTATGACCTCGAAGTCTGGGTGCCGGCGCAGGCTGCCTTCCGTGAGATCAGCTCCTGCTCCAACTGCGAAGCCTTCCAGTCGCGCCGCATGCAGGCGCGCTTCAAGAACGCGCAGGGCAAGAACGAGTTGGCGCACACCTTGAACGGCTCCGGGCTGGCGGTGGGCCGTACCTTGGTCGCGGTGCTGGAAAACTATCAAAACGCCGACGGCAGCGTCACCGTCCCGGCGGTGCTGCGGCCCTATATGGGCGGCCTGGAAGTTTTGGTTCCGTGAGAAAAAATTCGGCTTTTTGAGCTCGGGCTAAAAGTTCAGCTATACTAGCCGGCTTACTCGCAAACAAACCACTGTGAGTACGAGAATACCGGAGAGGTGGCAGAGTGGTTGAATGTACCTGACTCGAAATCAGGCGGGCGGTCAAACGCCTCGGGGGTTCGAATCCCCCCCTCTCCTCCAGAATAGCCCGCAAGTGATTGATTCACTTGCGGGCTTTTTGCTTTCTGCCTGCGTATGAATGCGGGCGGAGCTTGAGCAGGCTGCTGGGAGGTCGCCGCTCTCGTGAATTTAGTTGACGCCTAAACTATTAAGGCATAAAGTTGCGCGCAATCAAGGAGACTTGCAATGCGCATCAGCTGTATTGGTGGAGGCCCGGCCGGCCTGTATTTCGCGCTGCTGATGAAGCAGCAAAACCCCGCCCACCAGATCACGGTGCTGGAGCGCAACAAGCCCGGCGATACCTTTGGCTGGGGCGTGGTGTTCTCGGATCAGACGCTGAGCGCGATGCGCGAGGCCGACGCCAAGACGGCCGGACAGATCCTCGATGCCTTCAATCATTGGGACGATATCGAGGTGCACATCAAGGGCCGCACCATGCGCTCGGGCGGCCATGGTTTTTGCGGCATCGGCCGCATGAAGCTCTTGAATATCCTGCAGGCCCGCTGCGTCGAACTCGGTGTGGATCTTCGTTACGAGAGCGATGTGCAGGATGACGAAGGCCTGGACGCCGACCTGATCATCGCCGCCGACGGACTCAATAGCCGCGTGCGGCAAAAGTACGCAGCGACCTATCAACCTGATATCGATCTGCGCCAATGCCGCTTTGTCTGGCTCGGCACGGCCAAGCTGTTCGAGGCCTTTACCTTCGACTTTCAGCAGACCGAGTGGGGCTGGTTCCAGGCCCATGCCTATCGCTTTGATGACAGTACCTCGACCTTTATCGTCGAGGCGCCGCAAGCCGTGTGGGAGGCGGCCGGCATCGAGGCGATGAGCAAGGAGGAAGGCATCGCTTTTTGCGAGCGCCTGTTCGCCAAGGTGCTGGACGGCCACAAGCTGATCTCCAACGCCTCGCATCTGCGTGGCTCGGCGCAGTGGATTCGTTTTCCCCGCGTGGTCTGCAAAAATTGGGTACACCACAACGGTGTTGCGCCGGTGGTGCTGATGGGCGACGCCGCCCACACCGCGCATTTCTCGATCGGCTCCGGCACCAAGCTGGCGCTGGAGGATGCGATCGCTTTGGCGCGTGACATCGGCGCGGCCAAGGGCGACTTGGACCTGGCCTTGCCGCGTTATGTTGCCAGCCGTTCCATCGAGGTGTTGCGGATTCAGAATGCGGCGCGCAACTCGACCGAATGGTTCGAGAACGTCGAGCGCCACTCAAGGCTCGAGCCCGAGCAGTTTGCCTATTCCTTGCTGACCCGCTCGCAGCGCATCTCGCATGAGAACCTGCGCCTGCGCGATGCCGGCTATGTGGACCGCTTCGAGGCCTGGCTGGCCGGCGGGCAAGCCAAGCCGCCGATGTTCACGCCGTTTACGCTGCGCGAGCTGACGCTGAAGAACCGCGTCGTCGTCTCGCCGATGGCCCAATACTCCTGCGCGGACGGCCTGCCCGGCGACTATCACCTGATGCATCTGGGCGCGCGTGCCGCCGGCGGCGCGGGCCTGGTGTTTGCCGAGATGACCTGTCCTTCCGCCGACGCGCGCATCACGCCCGGCTGCCCGGGCCTGTACACGGATGAGCAGGGCGCCGCCTGGGCCCGTATCGTCAGCTTCGTGCATGCGAACAGCAGCGCCAAGATTGCGATTCAGCTCGGCCATGCCGGCGCCAAGGGCTCGACCCGGCGCGGCTGGGAGGGCATCGATCAGCCGCTGGATCAGGGTCAGGACTGGCCCTTGATGTCCGCCTCGCCGCAGCAGTATCTGGCCGGCGTCAGCCAGACCTCGCGCGCCATGACGCGCGCCGATATGGACCGCGTGCTGGCCGACTTCTGTGCCGCCACCAAACGCGCTGCGGCGGCCGGTTTCGACTGGCTGGAGCTGCATTGCGCGCATGGTTATTTGCTTTCCAGTTTCATCTCACCTTTGACGAATCAACGCGGTGACGACTATGGCGGCAGCCTGGAGAACCGCCTGCGTTACCCGCTCGAAGTGTTCAAGGCTGTGCGGGCGCTGTGGCCGGCCGACAAGCCGATGTCGGTGCGAATTTCCGCGCATGACTGGGTCGAGGGCGGCACCACGCCGGAGGATGCGGTGCTGATTGCCGTCGCCTTCAAGGCCGCCGGGGCCGACCTGATCGATGTGTCTTCGGGCCAGGTCAGCAAGCTGGAAAAGCCGAGCTACGGGCGCATGTGGCAGACGCCGTTTTCCGAGAGTATTCGCAACCGCGTCGGCATTGCGACGATGGCGGTCGGTGCGATCTCCGAGGCCGATCATGTCAACAGCATCATCGCCGCCGGCCGCGCCGATCTGTGCGCGGTGGCGCGCCCGCATCTGGCCAATCCGGCCTGGACGCTGACCGAGGCCGCAAAGATTGGCTATGCCGGCCCGGACGGGCTGGACTGGCCGCGCCAATATCTGTCGGCCAAGCCGCAGCTGGAGAAAGAATTCGATCGTCAGCGCGCGCAGGCCGGCCAAGCCGCGACCATCGAGCAGGCCAACAAGGCCTTGGGGATTTGAGCGTCATGGCAAACAACAGCGCGCAAGAATTGAAGGGTCTGCACGCGGCGGTCACCGGTGGCGGCAGCGGCATTGGCGCGGCGGTGGCGCGGCGCTTGGTCGCGGCCGGCGCACGCGTCAGTTTGCTGGGCCGCAATATCGACAAATTGGAGGGCCAAGCGACTGACCTGGCGGCCCTGGCTTCGCTCGGCCAGGTCGATGTGTGCAGGGTGGACGTGGCCGACGAGGCCAGCGTCAAGGCCGCCTTTGCTGGAATTGGGCCGGTCGACATCTTGGTCAATAACGCCGGCCAGGTCGAGACCGCGCCCTTGGCCAAGACTTCGCTGTTGCTGTGGCAGACGATGTTGAACGTCAACCTCACGGGCACTTTTCTTTGTTCGCGTGAGGTGGTGACCGGCATGAGCGAGCGCGGCTTCGGGCGCATCATCAACATCGCCAGCACCGCCTCGCTAACGGGTTACGCCTATGTGGCCGCCTATTGCGCGGCCAAGCATGGGGTGCTGGGCCTGACGCGTGCGATGGCGATCGAGTTCGCCAAGAAAGGCGTCACCATCAATGCGGTCTGCCCCGGCTACACCGAGACCGACATCATTGCCCGGGCGCTTGACAAGATCGCCGACAAGACCGGCCGCAGCCTAGGCGAGGCGCGGGACGAGTTGGTGGCCGCCAATCCGCAGGGCCGGCTGGTGCAGCCGCAGGAAGTGGCCGACACGGTCTGGTGGCTGGCGCAGCGCGGCAGCGGCGCGATGACGGGCCAGGCGATTGCCGTCTGCGGCGGTGAGCTGATGTGATGGAAGAACTGGATCTCGAGTCGCGCGCGAATGCGGATGACCATCAGGCGCTGCGCCTGTGGTTGCGTTTGCTGACCTGCACCAACCGTGTCGAGGGGGTGATCCGCAATCGCCTGCGGCAGGACTTTGCCACCACCTTGCCGCGCTTTGATTTGCTCGCGCAGCTGGAGCGCAATCCGGACGGCCTACCTATGCGCGAGCTGTCCAAACGCTTGATGGTGACCGGCGGCAATATCACCGGCATCACCGATCAGTTGGAGACCGAAGGCCTGGTCGTGCGCGAAGCCCATCCGAGTGACCGGCGCTCCTACACGGTCAAATTGACGGCAACCGGCCGGCGCCAATTCAAACGCATGGCCGCCACCCATGAGCAATGGGTGATCGAGCTCTTGGCCGCCTGGTCGGTTGAGGAAAAAGCTCAGGTCTACGGTCTGTTGGCGGGCTTGAAGACTCATCTTGCAAATATGGGTGCGCTGGACATGGCTGCGGCCAAGGAGAAGACAAAATGACGCAAAGAAAAATGGACGGCTTCTTGGAGGCCGGCAACCGGCAAAGTCTGCTGGACTTCAAACCCGCGCATTTCGCCTGGGCCCAGCAGGGCGCGGTTGGCGTGATCACGCTGAACCGGCCCGAGCGCAAGAACCCCTTGACCTTTGATTCCTATGCCGAGCTGCGCGATCTGTTCCGCAAGCTTTGCTTTGTGGACGAGGTGCGCGCCATCGTCGTGCAGGGAGCCGGCGGCAACTTCTGCTCGGGCGGCGATGTGCATGAAATCATTGGCCCCTTGACGAAGATGAGCATGCCCGACTTGCTGGCCTTCACACGCATGACCGGCGACTTGGTCAAGGCGATGCGGGCCTGCCCGCAGCCGGTTTTGGCGGCGATCGACGGCGTCTGTGCCGGCGCCGGCGCGATCATGGCGATGGCCTCGGATCTGCGCGTCGGCACGGCCCGCTCCAAAACTGCCTTCTTGTTCACCCGCGTCGGCCTGGCCGGCTGCGATATGGGTGCCTGCGCGATTTTGCCGCGCATTGTCGGCCAGGGCCGGGCCTCGGATCTGCTCTATAGCGGTCGCAGCCTGGGCGGCGAGGAGGGGCTGAGCTGGGGCTTCTTGAACCGACTGGCGGAGCCCGAGGCCTTGTTGCAAGAGACGGTGGGTTGGGCGCAGCAGATTGCAGAAGGCCCGAGCTTTGGCCACGCGATGACCAAGAAAATGCTGCATCAGGAATGGGCGATGGGCGTCGACGAGGCGATCGAGTCCGAGGCGCAGGCGCAGGCGATCTGCATGATGACGCAGGATTTCCACCGTGCCTACGAGGCCTTTGTGTCCAAAGAGCGGCCCGAGTTCAAGGGGGACTGATCGTGCATTTAAAGCATCTCGAATGGCCGTTTTTCGAGGCCCGTCATCGCGAACTGGCAATTCGGTTGGATGATTGGTGCGACGAGCATTTGCAAGGTTCGCATGGCCATGATGTCGATGCCGAATGCATCGGCCTGGTCAAGGCGCTGGGCGCGGCCGGCTGGCTGCGACACGCGGTCGCCGGTCAGGCTCTGGGCGGCGCGGCCGAGGTCATCGATACCCGCGCCATCTGCATCTTGCGCGAAACGCTGGCTCGCTACAACGGCCTGGCCGACTTCGCGTTTGCGATGCAGGGCCTTGGTTCCGGCGCGATATCTTTGGCCGGCACAGACGCTCAACGTCGGCGTTACCTGCCCGCCGTGGCCCAGGGCGAGGCGTTGGCAGCCTTTGCGCTGTCCGAGCCGGAGGCGGGCTCGGATGTGGCAGCGATGCAGTGCGCGGCGGTCGAGGATGGCGACGGCTATGTCTTGAACGGCGAGAAAACCTGGATCTCGAACGGCGGTATTGCAGACTTTTATGTCGTCTTTGCCCGCACCGGTGAGCAGCCCGGCTCGCGCGGCATCAGCGCCTTCATCGTCGATGCCGATCTGCCCGGCTTCGAGATTGCCGAGCGCATTCAGGTGATCGCCCCGCACCCCTTGGCGCGGCTGCGCTTCAACAATTGCCGGGTTGCCAAGAGCCAGATGATTGGCGCGCCCGGCGAGGGTTTCAAAGTGGCGATGCGCACGCTCGATGTGTTCCGCACCTCGGTGGCGGCCGCTGCTTTGGGCTTTGCGCGCCGTGCACTGCAAGAGGGTTTGCAACAGGCCAAGAGCCGCCAGATGTTCGGCGCTCGCCTTGCCGACCTGCCGCTGACCCAGGCCAAGCTGGCCGATATGGCCTGCACGGTCGACAGCTCGGCCTTGCTGGTCTACCGCGCCGCCTGGCAGCGTGATCAGGGGCAGAACGTGACGCGCGAGGCGGCGATGGCCAAGCTGATGGCGACCGAAGGCGCGCAGCGCGTCATCGACGCGGCGCTGCAACTGCATGGCGGGCGCGGCGTGCAGAGCGGCGAAATCGTCGAGTCGCTGTACCGGGAGATTCGTGCGCTGCGCATCTACGAGGGTGCCAGCGAAGTGCAGCAACTGATCATTGGACGGGATATTCTTAAATGATTGCCTCTGCTCATCTTGATACTTTCACCCGCGACAACTTGCCGCCGCCCGAGTTGTGGCCGGAGTTGATCTTTGAATTGCCGGAGCTGCAATTCCCGGATCGCCTCAACTGCGCGACCGAGCTATTGGACCGCTGGATCGCACAAGGGCAGGGCGAGCGCTTATGCCTGCAAGGCTCGGACGGCAAGCGCTGGACCTATGCCGATCTGCAAAGCCAAGCCAATCGGATCGCCAATCTGCTGCGCTCCGATCTGGGCGTGCTGCCCGGCAACCGCGTCTTGCTGCGCGGCGCCAACACGCCAGAGATGGTGGCTTGCTGGTTCGCGGTGCAAAAAGTCGGCGCGGTGGCGGTGGCGACGATGCCCTTGCTGCGCGCCAAAGAGTTGATCCAGGTGATACAGAAGGCCGAGATCAGCCATGCGCTGTGCGATGTCCGTCTGGCGGAAGAGTTAGCGGCGGCGCAAACGCAATGCCCGCAGCTGCGCAGCCTGGTGCATTTCCACAGCGAGGCGGCCGATGGCCTGGAGCATCGTGCTGCCGGCCACAGCAACCAGTTCAGCAATGTGGACACCGCCGCCGATGATTGCTGCCTGATCGCCTTCACCTCGGGCACGACCGGCGCGCCCAAGGGCACGATGCATTTCCATCGCGATGTGCTGGCGATTTGCCGCTGCTGGCCCAGCCATGTGCTGAAGCCCCAGGCCGACGACATCTTCATCGGCAGCCCGCCGCTGGCCTTCACCTTCGGGCTCGGCGGCCTGGTGCTGTTCCCGATGAGCGTGGGCGCCTCGGCGGTGCTGCTTGAAAAGGCCTCGCCCGACAGCTTGCTGCCGGCGATCGCCAAATACCGCGCCACCATTTTGTTCACCGCGCCGACCTCCTACCGCGCGATGTCTCCGTTAGTCGCTCAGCATGATTTGAGCAGCCTGCGCAAATGCATCAGCGCCGGCGAGGCGTTGCCGGCGGCCACGCGCAAGCTGTGGAAGGATGCCAGCGGGATAGAGCTGATTGACGGCATAGGCGCGACCGAGTTGCTGCATATCTTCATCTCGCATGACGAGGCCCATGCCAAGCCGGGTGCGACCGGGGTGCCGGTGCCGGGCTACCAGGCCTGCATCCTGGATGACGAGGGTCGGGTCTTGCCTGCCGGCCAGGTCGGCAAATTGGCGGTCAAGGGGCCGACCGGTTGCCGCTATCTCAATGACGAACGCCAGCGCGGCTATGTCTTGAATGGCTGGAACCTGACAGGCGACGCCTACCTGATCGATGCCGACGGCTACTTCGTCTACCAGGCCCGCACCGACGACATGATCATCTCGGGCGGCTACAACATCGCCGGACCCGAGGTGGAGTCGGCCTTGCTCGCCCATCCGGCGGTGGCCGAATGCGGCGTGGTCGGCGTGGCCGATGAAGAGCGCGGTCAGATCGTCAAGGCGGTCGTGGTCTTGCGCACAGGCTTTGAGCCCGGCCCGGACTTGGCCAAGACGCTGCAAGACTTCGTCAAGGCGAGCATCGCGCCCTATAAATATCCGCGTGCGATCGAGTTCAGAAACCAGTTGCCGCGCACCGAGACCGGCAAGCTGCAGCGCTTCCGGCTGCGCGTGAAAGACGGGGAGTGACGGGCGATGACAGCATGGGTTTTTGAGCGGACCGAGTTGGTGCGCTTCGGCCATTGCGACCCGGCCGGCATCGTCTTTTATCCGCGCTATTTCGAGATGCTCAATGCGGTGGTGGAGGACTGGTTCACGCAGGGCTTGGGCGTTGACTATGCGCAGCTCTTGGGGCCGCGCCGGGTCGGCATGCCTTCGGTGCGTTTGAGCGCCGATTTCAAGCGCATCAGTCGCATGGGCGATCGCTTGACGCAGCGCGTTGCGATCAACAAGCTGGGCCGCAGCTCGCTGGGGCTAACGATTCATTTCGATGGGGCTGATGGCTGCCGTGTGGTGTTCGAGCAGGTGCTGGTCTGCACCTGCTTGGAGACCCACAAGGCGCAGCCCTTTCCGCAAGATTTACGAGAGGCCTTGGAGCAAGTCTATGGACACAAGCAGTAGCAATAAGCAAGTCCTTCAACCCGCCGGCTGGGCGCAGCCGCGCGGCTATGCCAACGGCGTGGCGGCGACGGGGCGCACCGTCTTTGTGGCCGGCCAGATCGGCTGGAATGGTGCCTGCCAATTCGACAGCGATGACTTCATCGATCAGGTGCGCCAGACGCTGTTGAACATCAAAGCCATTCTGCAAGAGGCCGGCGCCACGCCTGCGCACATGACCCGCATGACCTGGTATCTGCTTGATAAAAAAGAGTACCAGGCGCGCGGCCGCGAGGTCGGACAGGTCTACCGTGAGGTGATGGGCGCCGAATACGGTGTCGCGATGGCGGCGGTGGTGGTGGCCGGTTTGATGGAAGATAGGGCCAAGGTCGAGATCGAAGTGACGGCCGTTTTGCCGGTTGCCGTGCCGGTCTGAATCAAGAAACGAGATACACAAATCATGAGCAAAGCCACTTTCCACTGGGACGACCCGCTGCTGCTGAACGAACAGTTGAGCGACGAGGAACGGATGATCCGCGAGGCCGCCAACAGCTATTGCCAAGAGCGCCTGGCGCCGCGCGTGCTGGAGGCCTTTCGGCATGAGCGCACCGACCTGGAAATCTTCCGCGAGATGGGTGCCATCGGCCTGCTCGGCCCCACGATTGCGCCCGAGTACGGTGGCCCCGGCCTGAGCTATGTCGCATACGGCCTGATCGCTCGCGAGGTCGAGCGGGTCGATTCGGGCTACCGCTCGATGATGAGCGTGCAAAGCTCGCTGGTGATGGTGCCGATCAATGACTTCGGCAACGAGGCGACCAAGCAGAAGTATTTGCCCAAGCTGGCCAGCGGCGAGTGGATAGGTTGTTTCGGCCTGACCGAGCCGAATCACGGCTCCGACCCCGGCTCGATGATCACGCGGGCCAAGGCGGTCCCCGGCGGCTATTCGCTCAGTGGCAGCAAGATGTGGATCACCAACAGCCCGGTGGCCGATGTGTTTGTGGTCTGGGCCAAGGATGATGGCGGGCAGATCCGTGGCTTCGTGCTGGAGAAGGGTTGGAAGGGTCTGACGGCGCCGGCGATTCACGGCAAGGTGGGGCTGCGTGCGTCGATCACCGGCGAGATCGTGATGGATGAGGTGTTCTGCCCGGAAGAGAATGCCTTCCCCGAGGTGCGCGGCCTCAAAGGCCCGTTCACCTGCTTGAACAGCGCGCGCTACGGCATCGCTTGGGGCGCATTGGGTGCGGCCGAAGACTGCTGGCACAAGGCGCGCCAATATGTGCTGGACCGCAAGCAGTTCGGCAAGCCGCTGGCCGCCAATCAACTGGTGCAGAAAAAGCTCGCCGACATGCAGACCGAGATCACGCTGGGCTTGCAGGGCTGCTTGCGCCTGGGCCGGATGAAGGACGAGGGCACGGCGGCCGTCGAGATCACCTCGATCATGAAGCGCAACAGCTGCGGCAAGTCACTGGAGATTGCCCGTACGGCGCGTGACATGCTGGGCGGCAACGGCATCTCGGACGAATTCGGCATCGCCCGCCATCTGGTCAACCTCGAGGTGGTCAACACCTATGAAGGCACGCATGACATTCATGCGCTGATTCTGGGCCGGGCGATGACGGGGATCGCGGCTTTTTAGGCAGCTTCGGCCTGATCCGCTGCAGGGGCAGCGGCAGGGGGCCGCGGCTTCTTCACCCCCGGCTTGGCCAGCAACTCCAGATAAAAAGCATCGGCCTTGTCGGCCGCATAGGCATTGATGCGACTGGTGATGTCGGCGAACTCGATCACCGCCGCGGTGGCCTCGCTGCTGCCGAAGCGGCAATCAAAGTCCCAGAAGTCCACGCCAGCCGGGCGGGCCTTGTTCTGCTCGCGCTTGATGTATTTGCGGATCTCATGCTTGATTGCCTCAAGCAGACGGTCCGGATGCTTGCCTTCGACTTGGAGTTGGAATGTTTTTTTCATGTTTTGCCTTGGTGAGCGCGGGCGCTATGGCCTGGATTATCCGGTGTTTGTGAATCCGTGATGTCGGGCGTTGCCGGTGGCGCAAATATCAGGCGATACTGGCCCCGCCGCATTGCGCTTCCCGTCGCTGCTTGATGGGTGCGAATGGATGGTTTTCTTGAAATATGCAGCCACCCAGCAAGTCGCGCTCGACCCAAAGCTCAAGAGCCGGCGAACTCACACACAGGACATGACCGAGCCTTTGCCTCCTGCAGCGATGACGATGACGACGCTTTTGCCTTCTGCCGCGTCGACCCTGCGGCAGCCCCGGGCGCTGCTGGTTTGGCTTTTGCTAGCGCTGTCTTCGACCGCGTATCAAGCCTCAGCTGCAAATGAGGCCCGGGCCATGCCAAATGGTGGTGCGGCTTCCAAAGCCGTTGATGGGCTGTCCGCACAGGCGACCGCCAAAAACCTGCTGGCGGCTTTGGAGCGCATCGAGCGTTCGGGAAGTGGCCACGCGGCCGAGAATGAGATGGCCTTGCTGGCCTTGCTCCCTCAGACCAAGCCTGGCAGTGCCGAACATATCGAACTATTGGCGTTGCGCGGCAGTGTCAATAGCGGATTGCCTGAGAAGCGGCCGCTGCTGGAGCGCTTGATCGCCGAGCTGGATGATTGGCCGGACGCCAATCATCGCCCCGCCGCACGGCTGGCCGCAGCCCATATGCGGGCGCAGGTCTTGCTGCGCGAGGGCAAGCCGGCGGAGGCCATCAAGAAGCTGGAGCTGGTGGACAGTGTTGGCGAGGCCGATGCCGGCTTGGTGCTCCGGCTACGCAGCCTCACGGCGTTGGCGGGGCTCTTGTCGGATGCCGGTGAGGTGGATGCGGCGATCAACACGGGTGTGATGGCGCTGAAGTTGGCCGAGCAAAGCGGGGCCAATTGGCGGCACGCGCAGGCGCTGTCCGTTCTCTCGTTCAACTACATGCGCGCGCAGCAATTGGAGCGCGCCAAACAATTGATCGGCGAAGCCGAGAGGGTGGCCGCGCTTGATCCCGACCCGATTTTGATGAGCATTCTTTACAACAGCCGCGGCATGATTTATTCGGAGCTGGGTGATGTGCGAACGGCCGGTGAAGCGATGCAGTTGGCGCTTGACTATGCCCGCAAGACCGGCGTGCGCTCGATGCTGGCCTTGGCCTTGGGCAACGCAGCCGACTCGCAGCTACGCAAGGGTGATTTTCAAAAGGCCCGCAGTCTGGCCGAAGAGGCCTTGGCCCTCGCTCAGGCCAGCCACGATCTGGACAGTGAGACCCTGGCCCGGCAAAACATCGGCATGGCCAAGATTGGCTTGAAGCAGATTGAGGAGGGCAAACGCGAGGTCATCGCTGCCATCGGGGTTGCGGAAGACCAGGGCCAAATGGCTTCAGCCGCGGATGGTTGGTTGGAATTGGCTCAGCAGCTTGAGCGCATGGTCGATCTGGACGGGGCGGTGCAGGCCTATCACCATTACCGCAAGCTGAGTGACCAGGTCATGCGTGATGACAGCCGCAAGGCGGTGCTGGAGACGCAGGCCCGCTTCGACAATGAACGCCAGGCCAAGGAGATTGATCTGCTCAATCAGGGCAATCTACTCAAGGCCGAGCAAGTTCGAGCAGGTGATTTGAGACTCAGACTATGGGCGGCTCTGGGCGGTTGCGTGGTCTTGTCGGGTATCTTGATGGGGCTGGCCTACCAACGCATACGCAACACCAATCGTGCGCTGGCCCTCAGCAATGAAACTCTCAAGCTTCAGGGGGAACGTGACCCGCTGACCGGTCTTGCCAATCGGCGTCACTTCCAGTCTGCCGTCAAACGTCTGGCCGACAAAGGCCGGTTCGGCGGCACGGTTTTTCTGATCGATATCGATCATTTCAAGCGGATCAATGACAGCTATGGTCATGCCGCCGGGGACGCCGTGCTGGTCGAGGTGGCTCGGCGTCTGCGGTCCATATTGCGAGATGAGGATCTGGTCGTGCGCTGGGGCGGTGAGGAGTTTTTGATCGTGCTCGATGCTCACCAAGTCGCTTCGGCGGGCATCCTGGCTCAGCGCTTGCTCGACAAGATCGCGCATCCGCCGATCAGTCACGGAGAGACCCTGATCACTGTAACGGCGTCGATCGGGTTTGCCAGCTTCCCACTGGCGCCGCATGGTGTGGTGCTGGCTTGGGAGCGGGCCATCGATTTGGTCGACACGGTGATGTATATGGCCAAAGCGCATGGGCGAAATCGGGCTTTCGGGGTAGCGGCGATGGCCGCTCTTGACGAGGCCGGGGTGGTAGATTTGTGTAGCCGCCTGGAGGCCGCTTGGCATGGCGGTGAAGTGACTTTGCAGGCACTGCAAGGCACAAGCAAGACTGAGGAGAGTGGCAGATGAAGTGGCAACTGTCTTTGTTGCTGAGCGGTTCCATGTTGAGCTTGAGCCTGGGTTTCGGTCTTGGTTTGCCTTGTGCCTCGGCCCAGGCTCAAACGCCGGGCGCGCCCGACCGGGCACTTGCGTCGCAATTGAATCAGCTCCTGCGTCAGGGGTTCGATCGACCTCAGCAGTCTTTGCAAGCCTTGGGGACGTTGCCGGCAGCGCAAAAACCTAGCGCAGATACCCAGCGGACTTTGCGCCTGACCGAGGGCCGGCTGCAGGTGATGGCGGGTAACGTTGATGCGGCGCAGATGATTGCCGATGCGCTGGCCGTGGACCCCGGCGCTGCGCAGACCGTGCTTTTATTGCGGGCCGAAATCGCCGATCGCCTGGGGCAGTCTGAATTGGCCGCCAACTTTGCGACGCAAACGCTCGATGGCTTGGCACTGGATTGCCCGCGCGAGGGCTTGGCCGAGGCCCCTGGGCGTGCGGCCTTGATGGATGCCGTGCAGCGGCAGCGTTGTGACTTCCGTTCCGCCTGGAGTGCGCTGCGTATTTTGGGCCGCACCCAATTCAAAGAGGGTGCATTGCCGCTTGCCCAAGCTTCCGCTCAATACGAGTTGGCCTTGGCGGAGGCTGGGCGAGACGCGGTGTTGACCGCGCTGAGTCTGGGACAATTGGCGGTGCTCGCTCAGTCGCAAGGGCAGGCCGAGCAGGCCGACAGTTATCTGGCTCAGGCCCAAAAAACGATACGTGGCGATGACCTTGGTTTGGCCATTGTGAAGAACTATATGGGTGCAGTGGGCGGGCTGCGCGGCGATTCGGTGAGTCAACTCAAGGCGCTCGAGGAGGGCTTGAAGCTGGCGAAGCAGGCGGATGCGCCGCGTTTGATCGCGCATTTGCAAAGCAATATGGCCGATGCCTATCTGCGCCTGAAACAGCCCGCGCTGGCGCTGGATGCCGCCAATCAAGCGCTGCCGGTGGTGCTGGGCTTCAAGGACTTGCGCATCGAGCGCAGCCTGCGGCAGAACATCTCGCTGGCCTTGATTCAACTCGGCTACTTTGACAAGGCCAGGCAAGAAATTCAGCGCACGAACGACTTGCGCGGCAACTCGGCCGACCAGGGCGTGCGGGCCGATGAATTGAAGGAGTTGGGTGAGGCTTGGGCAGCGGCCGGTCAAGCCAAGGAGGCGATTGCGCTTTTTCACGCCGAGCGCAAGCTCAGCGCCGAGGTGACCGCGAGCAATCGCGAAGCCTCGCTGCAACAACTGAAAGTCAAGTACGACAGTGACCGCAAGCAGGGTGATCTGGCCTTGCTGCAGCGCGAACGCACGCTGGTGGATCAGCAATTGGCCAATCGTGGCCTGGCACAGCAAGCCAGTGTGGCGGTTGCGGTGCTGCTTGTGCTGACCTTGCTATTTGTGGTGTTGATGGTGCGCAAGGTCCGTAGCGCCCGCCAGCGTTTGCAGGCTAATGAGTTGCTACTGCGTGCACAGAGCGAGCGTGATCCTCTGACCGATCTGGCCAATCGGCGCCATCTGCTGGCGGTGATGGCGATGCAGCCCAAAGCGGAGTTCACTGGCGCTTTGCTGATGATAGACATCGATCATTTCAAGCATGTCAATGACCAGCATGGCCATGGTGTCGGCGATCAGGTGATCTGTGAGGTGGCGCGGCGCATCAGCCATGCGGTGCGCGCCGAGGACCTGGTGGTGCGCTGGGGTGGTGAAGAGTTTTTGGTGTTTGCGCCCGACGTCGATCATGAGACCTTGCATCGCTTGGCCAAACGCATCTTGATGGAAGTGGGCGCGCTGCCGGTGCAGGCCCAAAACGGGCCGCTGCGCGTCACCGTGTCGATTGGCTTTGCGCATTTTCCGCTGCCACCGGCGATGTTGGACCTGCATTGGGAGCAGGCCGTCAACTGGGCCGATATGGCGCTCTACACCGCCAAGTCACGCGGCCGCAACCAAGCCATGGGCATCGCCACCGTGTCGGCCGGCGATGCCGAAGCGCTGATGCAGATCGAAGCTGATTTCGACGCGGCCTGCTCTTCCGAGCGGGTCAGCCTGCATCAGGTGCTAGGGCCGGCGCTGATTTAGTCCTGCTTCTTGGGGCGACCGGCCTTGATCGGGGTCAGCGCGGTCAAGATGGCGGCCAACTGCTTGTCGGTCAGCACCATCAAGGCCTGCAGGCCAGCGCGCAGCAACTCGCTCTTCTTGGCCGAACGCTTGAAGCCCATCGCGCGGTCCTTCAGTCGGCCGATCAAATCAAAGTCGGCGCGCGGCATGGTGAAACTGTCGCGTACCAACTTCAGCTTGGGCTTGGCTTCGCTGGCCTCCACCGGCTTGGCCAAGGCAGGCTTTGCGGCGACCTTTGGCGTCGCTTTTCGGGCCACTTTTTGGGCAGCCTTTGGAGCAAGGGGCTTGGCGACCACAGGCTTGACGGCGGCTTTCGCGGCGGCCTTTGGGGCAACCTGTGCGGGCGCTTTGATGGCGGGCTTGACAGTGGCTTTAACAGCGGCTTTGGCTGGCGCTTTTGCCGCAACTTTTGCCGGGGCCTTTGCAATTGGCTTGGCCGGGGCGGGGCTGGTCACAACCGCTGCTGCCGGGGCCGCAGGCTTGGCCGTGGCGACCGTGTCTGTGACTTGAGCGACCGGCCAGGCGGCGGTCTTGCTGGCTGTCTTGACGGTGCGCTTGGCGGCAGGTTTGGCTGCGGCCTTGACTGCAATCTTTGCGTCAGGCGTTACTGCAGCCGCAGCCGGGGTGGCTACGGCTGTTGGTGTTGTCTCTACGGCTGCGTTTGCCGGAGTGCTGGCCTCGGTGACGGTAGTCGATGGGGTGTTTTGCATGGTGCTCCTCTTGGTAAATCGTATAAACAATTTACATCTTAATCGCCATGCGCGGCTTGACCAAGCATTCAAGCGTTTTTCCAAGGGTCAGCGCCTATACCGGCGGGCTGCGGCTGAGCGTAGGATTTTGTTGGCGATACAAATCTAGGGCCTAGGCCGGCGTCTACCAACTGACCGGAGCCGAAGGTCCCACAAAGGAGACTGCCTTGCGCGCAACCGATGCCGACCCGAGCTATTTCCACAAGGTAGTGGACTGCCAATGGGCATGCCCCGCCCACACCCCCGTGCCCGAATACATACGCATGATTGCGGCCGGTCGCTACGCCGATGCCTATATGGTCAATTGGACCTCTAACGTCTTCCCCGGTGTGCTCGGGCGCACCTGTGACCGGCCTTGCGAGCCGGCCTGCCGACGCGGCCGGGTCGAGGAAAACAATGGTGACAAGCCCGAACCGGTGGCGATCTGCCGGCTCAAGCGCGTTGCCGCCGATCTCAAGGGTGATGTGAAGGCGAGGATGCCGGCGCTGCAGCCGCGCAATGGCAAACGCATTGCCTGCATCGGCGCCGGGCCGTCCTCGCTGACGGTGGCGCGCGATCTGGCACCGCTCGGTTACGAGGTCACGGTGTTTGACGCCGAGGCCAAGGCGGGCGGCTTTATCCGCTCGCAGATTCCGCGTTTTCGCCTGCCCGAAAGCGTGATCGATGAGGAGACCGGCTACATCCTCGACTTGGGCGTCAAGTTCCGCGCCGGCGAGCGGGTCGGATCGATGGCGACTCTGTTGGCCGAGGGTTTCGATGCCGTCTTTGTCGGCTGCGGTGCGCCGCGTGGCCGCGACCTGCAGATTCCGGGTCGGGCTGAGGCGGCCGCGCAAATCCACATCGGCATTGACTGGCTGGCCTCGGTGTCCTTCGGTCATGTCACCCAAGTCGCGCCGCGTGTGATCGTGTTGGGCGGCGGCAATACCGCGATGGATTGCTGCCGCTCGGCCCGGCGATTAGGGGCCAAAGAGGTCAAGGTGGTGGTGCGCAGCGGCTTTGATGAAATGAAGGCCTCGCCCTGGGAGAAAGAAGATGCGCAACATGAAGGCATTCCGATCCTGAACTTCCATGTGCCCAAGGCTTTTGTGCATGTCGAGGGGCGCCTGGTCGGCATGAGTTTCGAAATTGTCGAGGCGCGGCTGGACGAGCAGGGGAGGCGGCAGTTGCTGCCGACCGGCGTACCCGATGTCTTCATCGATTGCGACTTGGTCTTGCTGGCGGTCGGCCAGGAGAACGCCTTCCCCTGGATCGAGGCCGATAGCGGCATCGACTTCAATCGCTGGGGCCTGCCGGTGCTGGATGAAAAGACCTTTCAGTCCAGCCGACCCGAGGTATTTTTCGGCGGCGATGCGGCCTTTGGTCCCAAGAACATCATCACGGCGGTCGCGCATGGCCATGAGGCTGCCGTCTCCATGGACCGTTACCTGCACGGCGAGGACTTGAGCCAGCGCCCGCCGCCGCAACACAATCTGATCTCTCAGAAGATGGGTATCCATGAGTGGAGCTACGACAACGGCGTTTCCAATGACGACAGGTTCAAGGTGCCCTGGGCGGCGGCCGAAAAAGCGCTGGCCAGTATCAAGGTCGAGGTGGAACTGGGTTTTGACGCCGCGACCGCTTTCAAGGAGGCGCAGCGCTGCTTGAACTGCGATGTGCAGACGGTGTTCAGCCCCCCGGCCTGCATCGAATGCGATGCCTGTGTGGACATCTGCCCGACCGATTGCATCACCTTTACCGGCAATGATGAGGAGGCCGAGCTGCGGCACAAGCTCAAGGCCCCGGCGCTCAACGAGACCCAAGCGCTCTATGTCTCGATCGAGCTGAAGACGGGCAGGGTGATGGTCAAGGACGAAGACGTCTGCTTGCATTGCGGCCTCTGCGCCGAGCGCTGCCCGACCGGCGCCTGGGATATGCAGAAGTTCTTGCTCAACACCACGCAGGCCGGCCCGGCCTGCCGTGACGCTGTGAGTAAAGGAGTCTCAGCATGAAGCGCCTCGAAGCCCTGAACGACTTTGTCATCAAGTTCGCCAATGTGAATGGCTCCGGCTCGGCCTCGGCCAACGAGTTGTTTGCGAAAGCGATCCTGCGCATGGGCGTGCCGGTCAGCCCGCGCAATATTTTCCCCAGCAATATCCAGGGTCTGCCGACCTGGTACGAGGTTCGCGTCAGCGAGGCCGGCCACCAGGGGCGGCGTGGCGGTATCGACATGATGGTGGCGATGAACCCGCAAACTTGGGCGCAGGATGTGGCCGAGATCGAGCCGGGCGGCTATCTCTTTTACGACAGCAGCAAGCCGCTGCCGGCCAGCGCTTTTCGACCCGATGTGCACGTCATCGGCATGCCTTTGACGACGATCTGCAACGAGAACTACAGCGATCCACGGCAGCGCCAGTTGTTCAAGAACATCGTCTACGTCGGCGCGCTGTCGGTGCTGCTGGGCATCGAGGCCGCGCAGATCGAGCGTTTGTTCGGCGAGCAATATGCGGGCAAGGAGAAGTTGCTGACGTCCAATCTGCGCGCGCTGCAGCTGGGGCGCGACTATGCGGACCAGCACCTGAGTGGCAGCGTCGGCCTGCGGGTCGAGACGCGCGACGCCGTCGGCGACAAGATTTTTGTCGACGGCAATAGCGCGGTGGCTTTGGGATGCGTTTACGGCGGCGCGACCGTGGCGGCCTGGTACCCGATCACCCCAAGCAGCTCGGTGGCCGAGGCATTCCAGAAATACTGCGCCAAGTTCCGGGTTGACAAAGCCACCGGCGAGCAGCGTTATGCAATCGTGCAGGCCGAGGACGAGATCGCCTCGATCGGCATGGTCTTGGGCGCGGGCTGGAATGGCGCGCGGGCCTTTACCGCCACCTCGGGGCCGGGCGTCTCGCTGATGACCGAATTCATCGGCCTGGCCTACTTTGCCGAGATCCCGGTCACCATCATCAATGTGCAGCGCGGCGGGCCGTCCACCGGCATGCCGACCCGCACGCAACAGGCCGACCTGCTGTCTTGCGCCTATGCCTCGCATGGCGACACCAAGCATGTGCTCTTGTTCCCCGAGGATCCGAGCGAATGCTTTGAGCACGCGGCCGCCGCGCTCGACCTGGCCGACCGTCTGCAGACGCCGATCTTCGTGATGACCGATCTGGACATCGGCATGAACCAGCGCCTGTGCGCGCCCTTTGCCTGGGATGACAGCAAGCAGATGGACCGCGGCAAGGTGATGACGGCGGCCGAGTTGGAGGCCGGGCGCGACTTTGGCCGCTACAAGGATGTGGACGGCGACGGCATCCCTTGGCGCACGCTGCCGGGCACGCACGCGAGCAAGGGCGCCTACTTCACGCGCGGCACCACCCGCGATGCCTACGCACGCTACTCGGAGGCCGGCGCCGACTATCTCTACAACGTGCGCCGGCTGCTGGATAAATTCGCGACGGCCGCCAAGCTGGTGCCGCAGCCTGTTCAGCGTGCGGCTTCCAAGCCGACTCGGCTGGGCGTGCTGTATTTCGGCTCCAGCAGCCCGGCGATGAGCGAGGCGCTTGATTTGCTGGCCGCCGACGATATCGATCTCGACGCAATGCGCTTGCGTGCCTTCCCCTTCCCAGACTCGGTGGACGCCTTCATCAAGGCGCATGACGCCGTCTTTGTGGTCGAGCAAAACCGCGACGCGCAGCTGCGCTCGATGCTGGTCAACGAGCTGGAGATCGACCCCGCGCGGCTGCTGCCGGTGCTGCATTTCGACGGCACGCCGATCACCGCGCGTTTCATCACCGCCGCCATCACCCGCGCCGTGCATGCGATGGCGGTCAAGCCGCTGCGCCAAGTGGGCGCTATGGGGAACATCGGACAGGATGACTGAGACATGACTTACATCGCCAAACCCAAGCTACACCACCCCTCGCTGGCCCGCAACAAGGTCGGCTACACAAGGCGCGACTACGAGGGCCGGGTCTCGACGCTGTGCGCCGGCTGCGGCCACGACTCGATTTCGGCCGCCATCATCCAGGCATGCTGGGAGTTAGACATCGAGCCTCACCGTGTCGCCAAGCTCTCCGGCATTGGTTGCAGCAGCAAGACGCCGGACTATTTTTTAGGTGCCTCGCATGGCTTCAACACCGTGCATGGCCGCATGCCCTCGGTGCTGACCGGCGCCAACCTCGCCAACCGCGAGCTGCTCTACCTGGGCGTCTCCGGTGACGGCGACTCGGCTTCGATCGGCCTGGGGCAGTTCGCCCATGTGATGCGGCGCGGCGTCAATATGGTCTACATCGTCGAGAACAACGGTGTTTACGGCCTGACCAAGGGGCAGTTTTCGGCCACCGCCGACCGAGGTTCCAAGTCCAAGAAGGGGGCGATCAATGCGGACTCTCCGGTCGACCTGATCGGCCTGGCCTTGCAGCTCGGCGCCACCTATGTGGCGCGCGGCTTCTCCGGCGACAAGGAGCAGCTGGTGCCCTTGATCAAGGGCGCGATCGCGCATCAGGGCGCCGCCTTCATCGACGTGATCAGTCCCTGCGTCGCGTTCAACAACCATGCCGGCAGCACGCGCAGCTATGACTATGTGCGTGAGCATAACGAGGC
This sequence comes from Roseateles oligotrophus, assembly GCF_025717515.1. Classification (GTDB taxonomy): domain Bacteria; phylum Pseudomonadota; class Gammaproteobacteria; order Burkholderiales; family Burkholderiaceae_C; genus Paucibacter_A; species Paucibacter_A oligotrophus. The sequence goes on along the minus strand of NZ_JAJIRN010000002.1, from coordinate 67,475 downwards.
AGTCAGTCGGATCGACTTCATCAGCCCAAGGGATGAAATCACCGCGAGCGTGGCGCCGGGCGACTGTGTGGACGTCGAGCAGCATGACGGCACGGTCTTGCGCCTGCGCAAGCTGCATGCCGACTATGACCCCGGCAACCGGGTGGCGGCTATGGCGCATGTCCAGGCCCTGCAGGCCGAGGGCGAGGTGGTCACCGGCCTGCTCTATATCGAGCCCGAGGCCTTGGACATGCATGCCGCGCTGCGCACGCCGCTGCAGGCCTTGAACCGGCTTGGCGAGGCGCAGTTGTGCCCGGGCTCGGCGGCGCTGGAGAAGGTCAACGCGGGTTTGCGTTGAGGATTTGACTGTTTGAGATCAGGCCGGCCGGGCGCTCTGTTCCGCTCCTGTCCCCCGGCCCCGGCCTGAGGCCTGGGCCTCCTCCTTGACCTCGCTTCACAGAACACCCGACCGACCTTCTTTCTGCTATTCGGCCACTTTCACTCGGTCGCTTGCGCGAACTCTTTCTCATGCAACCAGGCCGCGTGTTTGACCGCGCGGTGGGTGCGGCCCCATTCTTCGATCATCAAAGGGGCCAGCTCCCGCAGGCGCTCCAGCTGACCGGGTTTGACGGTGTTGGCCGCCAACTCGATGCGGTGGCCGTTCGGGTCATGCAAGTAGATCGACTGGAAAATTTCGTGATTGGTCGGGCCCAGCACCTCGATGCCCATCGCCTGCAGCTTGGCCTTGCTGCGTTCCAGCGTTGCCACATCTTCGACCTGGAAGGCCAGATGTTGCACCCAGGCGGGCGTGTTCTCGTCGCGGCCCTGAGGGGCTGAGTCGGGCAGCTCGAAGAAGGCCAGCACATTGCCCCGCCCGGCGTCGAGGAAAATGTGCATATAGGGATTCGGCTCCTTGGTCGAGGGCACATGATCCTCGGAGATGGCCAGAATCAGGTCCATATCGAGCGCGTCTTTGTAGAACCGAATAGTTTCCTGCACGTCGCGGCAGCGGTAGGCGACGTGGTGTATGCCTTGAACCAACATGTCTTCTTCTCCTGCTAGGTAGATGTTTAGCTGAATGGGCAAAGATTGCGCTTAGGCTTAGATCACGCCGCGGCGTTCCTGGTCTTTTTCAAGTGAGCGGAACAGCGCGCCGAAATTGCCTTCGCCGAAGCCTAGGTTGTTGGCGCGTTGAATGATCTCGATGAAGATCGGGCCGATGATGTTCTTGGTGAAGATCTGCAGAAGATAGCCCGCCTCGTCCCCGTCGATCAGCACCTGATGCTGTTGCAGCCGGGCATGATCCTCGCGCACGCCTTGAACCCGCTCGAAGACCTCGGCGTAATAGTCGTCGTCGATCTCCAGCGTCTCGATGCCGCTGCCTTCCAATTGGTCCAGCGAGCTCAGGATGTCATCGGTGCTGAAGGCCAGATGCTGCACGCCCGGGCCCTTGTACTCGCGCAGGTACTCGGCGATCTGGTCCTTGTCATCCTTGGGCTGATTGATCGGGATGCAGAAGGAGCCATCGGGTGAGCGCAGCGCGAAGCTGGTCAGGCCGGTCTTGGCGCCCTGGATGTCGAAGTAGCGCACCTCTGTAAAGCCAAAGATGTTCTTGTAGAAATTGGCCCATTTGTCCTGCTCACCGGGCGGCACGTTATTGGTCAGGTGATCGACGGCCAAAAAGCCCTTGTCTGCTTGGATCAGCGGGCTGTCCAGCGCCACGAAGTCGCGCTCATAGATCGTCTGTCCGTTCGCGGCCGGCTCGATGAAATAGATGATGCTTTCGCCAATGCCCCAGACCGCCGGAAAGGCGTGATCTTTCATCGCGTCTGCCACGGCAACGGCGCCGCGTGCCACCGCGGCAGTCAAGGCGGCTTGCGCGTTCTCGACCCGCCAACCCATCGCGCTGATCGCCGGCCCATGCTTGCGGGCGAACTGGGCCGAATGGCCATCGCGCTCGCCATTGAGCAAGAAGTGAATGTCGTTCTGGCGGAAGTAGCTGATGTCCTTGCTGGGGTGGCGGCGCAGCTTGGAGAAGCCGAAGGACCAGAACAAGCTGTCCAAATGTTCCAGCGACGGGCCACAAAATTCGGTGAATTCGATGCCGGTCAGGCCGACCGGGTTGCTGGCCGAATTGCTTGCCGAATTGCTCACATAAGTCATGCTGTCTCCGTCAGGGTTGATCGTTGTAAGAAGGAATGAGCGCAATTTTTATGGGGTTTAGTCACCAAGAAAAGCGAAATTCGTTGTGAAACTTGATCAATAATTTCGAACATGAAATTGGATCTGGAAGCCCTTGCCGCACTCGACGCTGTCGTTAGCCATGGCAGCTTTGCGCGTGCCGCCGAGGCCCTGCACAAGGTCACCTCGGCCGTCAGCTATCAGGTCAAAAAGCTCGAGGAGCAGCTGAATCTGACCCTGCTGGACCGCAGCGCCTACCGGGTCAAGCTGACGCCGGCCGGCGAGGCGGTGCTGGCCGAGGGGCGGCGGCTTTTGCGCCAGGCCTATCAGCTGGAAGCCTTGGCGCAGCAGTTGGCGAGTGGCTGGGAGGCCAGGCTGCTGGTGGTGGTGGACGGCATCCTGCCGCTGGCCGATACCTTGAGGGCGCTCAAAGCCCTGGCCGACGAGGGCGTGCCGACGCGGGTGCAACTCAAGATCGAGTTCCTGCAAGGCGTGCAATACCGTTTCGAGAAAGAGCAGGCCGATCTGATGTTGGTGAAGGAATATCGGCCTTCAAACCAAATGCAGGCCCAAGCTCTGGACGAGATCGAATGCGTGTTGTGTGTGGCGCCCGACCATCAGTTGGCCCATCAATCCGGCCCGCTCAGCCTGGACGATTTGCAAGCCCATGTGGAGTTGAGCGTGCAAGACAGCAGCGAGCGCGGGGATGCCGCCGGGGCGGGCGACAGCCATCGCTTTGGCGGCGAGCGGGTGTTTTATTTGTCCGGCTTTGTCGCCAAGCGCCAGGCCTTGTTAATGGGCATGGGCTACGGCTGGATGCCGCGCTACTTGGTCGACGAAGCGCTCGTGGCCGGGCAATTGTTGGAGCTGCCCTATGCTGGCGGCTCACGTTTTCGCTTCACGCCCTGGCTGGTGCAAAGCTTGGATCGACCGGCTGGGCGAGCGCGGCAACGCTTGGTGCAGTTATTGGCTGCCTCCTAGCGCCTCAATCAAGGACGGAAATTGATTTCACATATTCATTTGGGTGTTGCCGACTTTGATCGCAGCCTGGGTTTTTATTCGGTGTTGATGCAAGAACTGGGCCATCAACTGAAGTTCAGTGATGCCAACAAGGCTTGGGCCGGCTGGGTCGCAGACGATGCACCGCGCCCGCTGTTTCTGATCGGCAAGCCTTTTGACGGTGCGCCGGCCGGGCCGGGCAACGGGCAAATGGTGGCGTTGCTGGCAGCCTCGCGAGCCGCCGTTGACCGCGTACACGCGCTGGCCTTGGGCCTGGGCGGTCGCTGCGACGGCGCTCCCGGCTTGCGCCCGCAATACCACCCCGACTATTACGGCGCCTATTTTCGTGACCTGGACGGCAACAAGATTTGCATCTGCTGCCACCAGCCGGCTTAGGCTTTCAGGCCTTCAAGCCAATGCAGATTTGCGCGTGGTCGAGGCCGAGGTAACGCTCAAAGTCATGGTCATAAGCGCGGACCGGCGCGTCGGCCTGTGCAAAGTAGGCCCAGACCTGGCCCCAGCCCGCGATCAAGGCCGCCGGCATCGGGCCTTGGCAATCAAACACCAGGTATTCGCCGGCAGGAACGGTGACGCTTGGCTGGGTGGCCGGCGCGCCATCGTTCAGCTTGACGCCCGCCATCACCGAATACTCGGCCAAATGGCGGTCGGCATAGTCGAAGTAGACGCCGAAGACCTGGCTCATTTCGGTCAGCAGACCGCTGGCCGCAAAACCCTGCCAGAGCGGTGCTATGCGGCCGCTCAGCGGGTTGAATTCAGCGGCGTTGGTGGTGCGGCATGTTGGGCCTTGGACCTGGAAGCTGGCAATTTTTTCGCGTTGCATGGGTTTGTTCCCTGATTCAGTAAAACGGATTTGTGCTTGTCTCTGTGGTGAGTGTAGATGCCGCGTCAGCAGCAGCAAGCCACAGCGGGGGCGCAGTCGTTCATGCAAAGTTCACGAATTGGCCGAGTATTTGCTGCGAGCGAGGGTTGATCCTGTGCGCTGCCGGTCGATGTCGCAATTACAAGCCCAAGCAGTGCTTTCGAAGAAGAATTAAATCCGCAGGGAATCAAGCAAAAAATTGGGCGTCGAGGCCCGAAGAAGAAAATCGAGGAGACATTCAATTGCTAGAACAGCATGAAGAGCGAAGCCGCGCTGCGGTTTCGCGCGCGGCCTTGCGCACGCTTTTCTTTGCGCCCAAACTGGAGCGAGCCGTGGTCGTGGCCGAGCAGGACGGCACGGTCCATGTGCGGGGGGACTGCCGGCAATTGGAGTTCTCGATTGGCGTGGAACTGCATCCGAAACAGATGCCCGCGCTGCGTGAGCGCCTGCGCCAACTTGGCGTGGCGGTGTTTGCGGCCGAATCCGATTACGCAAAATCGCTGGCGGCCTAATTCCCTGGAGTGGCCAGCAGCGCTTCGACCGCCGCACGCGGGTAGGGGCTGCTTCGGCTGTGCTCGTGCAAGCCGATATAGAAGTCATTGATGAGGGCGGCAATCGGGGCATAGCGTTCCATCGACAGGGCCAAGCTGGGCGGCAGCCCGGGCAGCAGTTGCAGCGCGGCCTCGCCTCGCGCAATGCGCTTGACCAGCGCCATCCGGGCCGGCGCTTCGGCGAGCCCGGGGAGCCAGGCCTTGAGCAGCCAGTTCACCCATTTGCCGCGCACATAGGCGAGGTCCAGGCTGGCGTTGTCATGGAGGTATTGGCGCTCGTCCGCGCCGAGCGCGAAGCGCGTCGAGCTGGCCAGGCCGAGGTCGGCGTAATAGAGCCGCTGTCCATCGGTCAGCATATTGCCGTGATGGGCGTCGCCATGCAGCAGACCCAAAGCATTGATCTTGGGAATGTCTGTGTTCAAACAGTCTTCGACCATTTTGCAGGCCGCAGCCAAGGCCTCGGGCCCGGCGTCTAACTGCTCGTTCAGCCAGACCGAAAGCGTCCAGGGCAGCCGCTCCATCACGATCAGCACGCTGGCCGAGGCGCCTGCCAGCGCCGTCAGGCGCTGCTCGACGGCCGCCGAGTTGCCCCAGTAGGCGCTCATGCGTTTGACATCGGTCCATTCGGGCGGCGGCGGCTTGGCGTGGGGGGAGGCCGCCCCGTCCAGCACCCGCCAGTGCAACATCAGCGGAAAACAGTCGACTTGCTGCGACAGCACCCAGCTATTGGCCAGCGCGTGGGCGGCCAGTTCTCGCCAGACGCCGAAGCCGGCCGAGCCAACATTGCGTTGGTAATGGGGCGGCAAGCCGAACAGGTTGGCCGTCGATAGCAGATGCTCGGGGCGCCGCTCCAGGTCGGTCAGCCGCACGCGTTTGGCGAACAATTCTTGGCCGTCAATGGTCAGCGTCAGCGTGCTGCCGCCAATGCCCGAGCCCAGCGGCTCGGCCGCGTCGGCCATGCGGGTCAGCTCTTGATTGCTCAGCAAAGCGAGTGTGGCCGAGATGCTGGCGAAGCGTTCAAGACGGGCAGCGTGATTCAAGGCGAGGCGGCTTGAGTAAAAGTGAGTCGCAGCATAGCGGCTCGAAGTTGGCGCTATCGCTCAGGGAAAACCCCGTTCACAAACTTTTGGCGCGAGGGCTTCCAGCCGCTAGCCTTGCGTGATCCAAATCCATGCGTGCCTTGCTCTGATGAAACTATTTCCAAAACTTCGACTCTTGCCGCGCTTGTTGTTGCAAGCCGCCTTGTTGAGTTCGATGGCCCATGCGGCGACCTCAGTGCCCTTGACCTCGGGCCTCGATGCCAGCGCCTTCGACACCGGCGTGCGCCCGCAGGATGATTTGTTCCGGGCGGTCAATGGTCATTGGCTGGCGACCTATGAGCTGCCGGCCGACAAGGCGCGCTACGGCAGCTTTAACCAGTTACGTGATCTGTCGGACGAGCGCGTGCGCGCCATCGTCGAGGAATTGGTGAGTAAGCCCTTGGCGAGAAAGCCGGTGATCGGCAGCCTGGAGCAAAAAATCGCCGACACCTACGCCAGCCATCTGGATACGGCCGCGCTTGACCGCGCCGGCCTCAAGCCGATTCAGCCCTTGCTGACCCGCCTGGATGCGGTCAAAGACCTCAAACAGCTGGCGCAGTGGCAAGGGAGCATGCAGGGGCAACTCTCCTTGCCCTTCAATCTGAACGTGTCGGCCGACTATAAGGAACCGAGCATCAACAGGGTTAGCGCGTCCCAAGGCGGCTTGGGCCTGCCCGACCGTGACTATTACCTGAACAAGCAAGAGCCCCGGCTGGCCAAGGCCTTCGCGGCCTATGAGCAATACCTGAGCACGCTGGCTCGGCTGAGCGGCGAAGCCGAACCCTTGGCGGCGGCGCAGCGCGTGCTGGCCATCGAGCAGGCGCTGGCGCAAGCGCAGTGGAGCCGGGTGCAAAACCGCGATCCGGCTAAGCGTTACAACCCCATGAGCGTGGCCGAGTTGCAGGCCCAGGCCGCCGGTTTTGATTGGGCCGCTTTCATGCAGGCGGCTGGTCTGGAGGCTCAGACCAGTTTGTCTGTTAGCCAACCCAGCACGGCCACGGCCACCGCCAAGCTTCTATCCGAGTTGCCGCTGGCCGATTGGAAGCTCTACTTCAAGCTGCGCAGCCTGGACGCGGCGGCGGTCTTATTGCCCAAGGAATTCCGCGAGGCCCGCTTCGCCTTCAGGGACCTGGCCTTGAGCGGCACGCCGGCCGAGATGCCGCGCTGGCAGCGCAGCATTGCCGAGTTGAATGGCGCGCTCGGCGAGGGTGTGGGTCAGCTTTATGTGGCGCGGCATTTCTCGCCCGAGCACAAGGCGGGTATGCAGGCCCTGGTCGCCAACCTGCTCTTGGCCTACCGCGAGTCAATCGACGGCTTGAGCTGGATGAGCCCGGCCACCAAGGCCAGCGCCCAGGAAAAGTTGGCCAAGTTCACACCCAAGATCGGCTACCCCGAGCAGTGGCGTGACTACAGCGCCTTGAAGGTGATTGCCGGCGACGCTTTAGGCAATGCCGAGCGCGCGGCGGCTTGGCGTTGGCAGCGCCAAGTGGCCAAGGCCGGCAAGCCGGTTGACCGCAGCGAATGGGGCATGACACCGCAGACGGTCAATGCGTCCTATAGCCCGAGCTTCAATGCGATCACTTTTCCGGCGGCGATTCTGCAGCCGCCGTTCTTCGATATCAATGCCGATGATGCGGTCAATTACGGCGGCATCGGCGCGGTGATCGGGCATGAAATCAGCCATGGTTTTGATGACAGCGGTAGCCAGTTCGACGGCGACGGCGCGCTGCGCAACTGGTGGGGCGAGGCCGACCGCAAGGCCTTCGAGGCGATTGCGGCCAAGCTGGCGGCGCAGTTCGATGGCTATTCGCCGATTGCCGGCCAGCAAATCAACGGCAAGCTGACGCTGGGCGAGAACATTGCCGACCTGTCCGGCCTGCAAATTGCCTACAAGGCCTATCGGCATTCGCTGCAAGGCAAGCCGGCGCCGGTGATCGGCGGCCAAAGCGGCGAGCAGCGTTTCTTCTACGGCTTTGCCCAGGTCTGGCGCGGCAAGACGCGGGACGAGCAGACCTTGCAGCAACTGCTGTCGGACCCGCATTCGCCGGCCGAGTTCCGCGCCAACGGCACGCCGATCAATCACGACGGTTTTCATGAAGCCTTCGGGACCAAAGCGGGCGACAAGATGTTCAAGCCCGAGGCCGAGCGAATCCGGATTTGGTAGAAGTTTTTTTGCGAGCGATGATGAAAACAAGAAGCGCATTCGGGAGTTTGGCCGCCGTGTTGGTGGCGACCTGCTTGGCCACGGCCATACCGGCGCGCAGCGCCGACCTTGAGCAGACCGGCGCGGCCGGCGAGCTGTCCCGCAAGGGCGTGCTGGGCGTCGGCGCCAAGGCCCTGGACGCCCTAACGGCCAAGACACTTGGCGTAAGCGTTGGTGATGGCCTGCTGATCACCTTGGTGGTGGCCGGCTCCAGCGCCGATCAAATGGGGCTCAAGGCGGGGGACTTGTTGCTGTCGCTGAACGGGCACAAGTTTGCTCGCTTCGAGGACCTGGCCGCCTTCACCCGCAGCTTGCGAGAAGGCATGCCGCTGGAGGCGCTAACGCTGTCGGTGGGTGGCGAACGTTCGACGCGGCAGGGTCAGGCCCAGGGCCGGCCGCTGGAAACTTCCGCGTTCGCGCAGGTCCGCTACGGCGCGGCGCCGGTGTCGCTCGGCAAGTTGCGCACCATCAGCCATATCCCCAAGTCCGGCGCCAACAAGTCGGGCAAGCTGCCGACCATCTTTTGGCTGCAGGGCTATAGCTGCGACTCGCAGGAGTACCCGCCCAACTCGACGCAAGCCGGCAAGCGTTTGATCGACGACTGGACGCGGGCCGGCTATGCGGTGTTTCGCGTCGAGCGGCCGAATATCGGTGACAGCCGCGCCAGCAAGGACTGCCGCGATCTCGACTACGAGGAGGAGTTGGCGCTGCATCAGCAGGTCTATCGCCAACTGCTGAAAGAAGATTTTGTTGACCCTGCGCAGGTCTTTCTCTTCGGCCATTCGATGGGCAGCGTGACGGCGCCGCTATTGGCTCAGCTGCATCAGCCCAAGGGCATCATGGTCTATGGCGTGGTGATGCGCTCCTGGCTGGAGTACTTCATCGACCATGCCCGCATTCAGTCGACTTACACGGGCAGCAGCCATGTCGAAGCCGAGGCCAAGCTGCGGGCAATGCTGCCTGTCTATTACGGCTGGCTGGAACAGGGCCTGAGCCCGCAGCAGTTGAAGGCGCAGCACCCGGGCTGGCGACAGCTGCTTGAATCAGGTAGCAGCGACATCAGCGATGGCGACTATATGTATGGCCGCCACTACAAGTTCTGGCAGCAGATGAATCAGCGGTCTATGGCGGCGGCCTGGAGCCAGGTCAGCGGCAAGGTCTTGGCCATGTATGGCGAGTTCGATCTGCAAGCCCTTCATGACCGCGACGCGAGAAGCATCGCCGCCGTGGTCAATGAGAGTCATCCGGGGCAGGGCAGTTATCTGCTGGTTCCGGGTACCGAGCATGCGTTCATGAAGGTCGGCTCTTATCAAGAGGCGGCGGCCTTGACCGAGCCGGGCAGGATGCTGCCGGCGCTGCAGGAACGCTACAACCCGGAGCTGGGCCGCTTGACGGTGGAGTGGTTGAGGGCGGCCGGCAAGCCTTGAGAAATAGCCGCCCTGACTTCATCAATAGGCGAGGCGGCCGAACAGTGCGTCAAAAGGCTGGGCGACGTTTTTTCTGAACGCCTCGCGCCGCTGCCGACGGCAATGTCGGCCAGCGTGCCGTAGCGCGGCGCAATCGGGTGCGTAGCGATCTCACCAAAAAGGTGAATCAAGTCGAAGCGACCTTCGCAAGCATTCATCGGCCTTCCTAGGCAAAAGTGAGCGGCCAACTGCCGAATCTAGGTTGAACATTGAAGGAGCAGCGCCGGCCCCAGGCGGTGATGTCGCTCTTGCTTGTCAATTTGACCCCTTGTGTGTACCGAGCAATCCAACTGGGAATCTTAGTCAGCTCAGACCGGGCAGCAAGCGGCACAGCCGGTCAAACTCGCGATTGAAGCCTCGCGTGATCGCTTCGGGATCAGGCACCAGATGCGCGTCGGCGATCACGGTCAAGGTGGCCATGCCTTGGTAGATCATGATGCTGATGCCCATGCCCAACTCTTCACCGGGATGAGGCACGCAGAACAGCATCCGCTCCACCGGCGAGCCGGCCAGCTTGACCTGCTCGAGCGGGCCGACCACGTTGGTCAAGGTCACGCTGGCCTTGCTGCCGAAGATGTGGCTTGCCAGATCCTCGACCAGCTTCGGGCCGCGGCCGAAGACATCGAACAGCAGGTGCATCGCGATTGCTTCGGGCGAACGTTTGACCTGGTCCATGCGGGCCTTGCTCAGCGCTAGGCACTGCCGCGCACTCGAGTTGGAAACCGGCAATTCGAGGATGGCTAGACCGAACTCATTGCCGAGCTGACCGATGTGTTCGGGCGGCCGCAGATCAATCGGCACCATCGCCCGCAAATGTGTGTGCTGCACGTCGACACCGCGTCGGCGCAGGTAGCCGCGCAGGGCGCCAGACGCAATGGCGACCATCACATCGTTGACCTTGGCGCCCGTCGGAGCGCCGATTTCCTTGACCCGCGCGATCGGCACCGGCGCCGACCAAGCCACGCGCTTGCCGAGGCCGAACTTGCCCTTGAACGGTGATGGTGGATCGGGCGCGATCAGCAGATCGGCCAATAAGGTGCCGGCCCCCGCGAGCACCAATCCGGCCTTGTCGAGCAGATCGGCGACCGGCCGGTCATGCGCTGGCAGATGGCTGGCGGGCAGGGCCAGCTTGTGCCGGCGGCCGGCCGCAGACTCGAATAGACGGGTGGCCAAGGCCATCATCGCGGTGCCGTCGCCGATGCAATGGTGGTAGCGCATGATCAGCGCGCCGCCCTGGCCGCGGGGCTCGCAACCGTCGACAACATGCACCTGCCAGAGCGGCAGGGCGCGATCAAGCGGCAGCGCGGCCAGCTCGCCGATCAGCGCCCGCAGCGCTGCCTCGTCGCCGGGTTGCGGCAGGGCGGCGCGGTGCACATGCCGCTCGATTTCGAAGTCAGCCATGTCGGCCCACGTCAGGGCAGGAAACAATAGGCCGCTCTCTACCACCCGCTGGCGGAAGCGGTCGAATTCATCGGCGCAGCGCTTGAACACGGCCCGCACCCGCTTGAAGTCCAGCGGCACGCGGGTCAGCGAGATGCCGACCACGATGGCCGGATTGGCCGGACCATCCATATGCAGCCAAGCGGCGTCAACCGCGCTCATCGTGTGAACACCCAAACCCGCATCACGCCCGCGGGTGTTGGCTGCGCCGGCCGCCGCTGCGGTCAGGTTTTTCAACATATGGATACCCCTTTGCCCGCGCCTGCATCGGGACCGAATGCAGCCACAACGGGTCAGCAACTCTGCAACTTGCATTGACCGTAACAAGCAGCATCGACGGCAGCATTGACCGAGCGCAAAGCGGATCGAGGCCGCGCGGGCCGCAGCTCCAAAGGCGGCTCGCGCGGCCCGGCCTCGCAACTCCAACGTTGACCCACGCCCCGCACTCGCTTACATTACTGACCAATCGGTCATTAGTCAGTGCGCCACTTGAGTACAGCCCCCCGCCAACGCCGCAAGGAAGCCCGCCCGCAGGAGCTACTGGCGGCTGCCTTGAGCCTGTTCGTTGAAAAAGGTTTTGCGGCGACCCGCGCCGAGGAGGTGGCGGCACTGGCCGGCGTCTCCAAGGGCACGCTTTACCTCTATTACCCGAGCAAGGACGATTTGTTCAAGGCGGTGGTGCGCGAGAACCTGTCTTCCCGTATTGCCGAGGCCGCGGTGCTGGCCGCGCAGCACCAGGGAACGGTGGCCGATCTGCTCTGCCATGTGATGGGCGAGTGGTGGCGCCAGGTGGGCCTTGGTACGGCCGGCGGCATCAGCAAGATCATGATGGCCGAGGCGCGCAACTTCCCCGAACTGGCGCGCTTTTACGTCGATGAAGTGGTCCAGCCAACGCACCGCCTGCTCGGCAGCTTGATCGAGCGCGGCATCCAGAGCGGCGAGTTCCGCCCGGTGCCGGTGGCCGACACCGTGCATGTGTTGGTCGGGCCGATGTTGCACATGATTCTTTACCAACATTCCTTTGGCGCCTGCAAGCTGCACGGCCCCACGATCGACCCTCCCGCGGTCTTGGCGGTGCAAATGGATTTGATTCTGCGCGGCCTCTTGAGTACCCCTCCGAAAGCATCCGATCAATGAAGACATGGTTGAAGGTTTCACTTGCGGTGATCGCCGTGGCCGCCTTGGGCGCAGTCGGCCTGCGGCAGATGAAGCTGTCGAAGGCCAAGCAGGCGATGCAAGTTGAGACCAAGCCGCGGGCCGGCTTGGCGTTGGCGGACATTGATGTGGCCCAAGTCAGGCGCGAGCGCTTTTCGGCCAAGCTTGAAATCTCCGGCAGCTTGAGAGCGGTGGAGAGCGCGGTGATCAAGGCCAAGGTCGCGGCCGAACTGGCCAACTTGACGGTGCGTGAGGGCGACAGCGTGCGCGCCGGTCAGCCCGTGGGGCAACTCGATGCGGTCGAGCTGGACTTGCGTATGCGCCAGGCCGAGCAAAACGCCAAGGCCGCCAAGTCACAGCTCGATATTGCGCGGCGCAGCTTGGCAAACAACCAGGCGCTGGTCGGCCAGGGTTTTATTTCGAGCACCGCGCTGGACAATGCCGTGGCCACGATGGCGGGCAGCGAGGCGAGCTTTTTGGCCGCCCAATCTGCCGTCGATTTGGCGCGCAAGGCGCGTGCCGACGCGACACTTGTTTCCCCCATCAATGGCCAGGTCTCGCAGCGCCTGGCCCAGCCGGGTGAGCGCGTGGCCATCGATGGCCGGGTACTTGAAATCGTCAATCTGAGTCAGCTGGAGCTGGAGGCCGCGATTGCGCCAGAGCAGGCCGCAGGTCTGAAGATCGGTGCCAAGGCGCTGCTGCAGGTCGATGGCATGGCAGCGGAGTTGCCTGCCACCGTGGCGCGCATCAACCCGGCCGCACAAGCGGGCTCGCGTGCGGTGCTGGTGTACCTGAAGGTGGCCGGTCAGGCCGGCCTGCGCCACGGCATGTTTGCGCGTGGGCGACTGCTGCTGGATGAATTCGAGGGTTTGGTGGCGCCCCTGTCCGCGGTGCGTTTCGACAAGGCGCGACCCTATGTGTTGCAGGTCGTGGACGGCAAGGCGCGCGCCCACGATGTTGAGCTTGGCCGCAGCGGCGAGCTGCGCGGCCAGGCCGTGCTGGAGTTGCGCGGCGGTGTGCCCGAGGGCGCGCTGCTGCTGACCGGCACGGCGGGGCAGGTGGCGGACGGCACCTTGCTGACCTTGCCGGCTCAGCGCGCTTCGGCCGCAGCGCGCTGAGCCGGAGTCGCAACAATGTGGTTCACACGCATTTCGATCCAAAACCCGGTCATGGCGGTGATGCTCATGCTGGCGCTGGTGGTGCTGGGGCTGTTCAGCTATCAGCGTTTGTCGGTCGATCAATTCCCTAACGTTGATTTCCCCACCATCGTGGTGCAGATGGACTACCCCGGCGCCTCACCCGAGATCGTCGAGAGCGAGGTCAGCAAGAAGATCGAATCGGCGGTCAACACGGTGGCCGGTATCAGCAGCTTGACCTCGCGCTCCTACGAGGGCACTTCGGTCGTCATCATCGAGTTCAATCTCGATGTCGATGGCCGCAAGGCGGCCGAAGATGTGCGCGAGAAGGTCGCGCTGATACGCCCGCTTTTGCGTGAGGAAGTGAAGGAGCCGCGGATCTCGCGCTTTGATCCCCAAAGCGCGCCGATCTTCAGCGTGGCGGTCTTGGCTGACGATAAGAGTCGTAGCACTCAAGAGCTGACCACCTGGGCCACCCAGGTCTTGCAAAAGCGCTTGGAGAACGTGCGCGGAGTCGGTTCGGTCAGCGTGGTGGGTGGCCTGCAGCGCCAGATTCAGTTGCAATTGCGCCCGCGAGACATGGAGTCGCTTGGGGTCGGTGTTGATCAGGTGCTGGCCGCCGTCAAAAGCGAGAACCAGGAATTGCCGCTCGGCGCTATCCGCTCGAATGAGCAGGAACGGGTAGTGCAGATCAATGCGCGGCTGAAGGTGCCGGCTGATTTCCGCGATATCGTGGTGGCGCGCAAGGGCGGCGTGGCCATCAAGCTCTGGCAGCTCGCCGATGTGATCGACGGGCCGCAGGAAGTCGAGAGCCTGGCACTCTATAACGGCCAACGCACGGTGCTGCTGAGTGTGCAAAAGAGCCAGGGCGAGAACACCATCGCGGTGGTCGACGGTTTGATGAGCGCGCTGAAAGACTCGGCCAATGTGACGCCGCCGGGCATTCGCACCGAGATCAACCGCGACAACTCGCGTGCCATCCGCGTCTCGGTTGCCAATGTGCAGCGCACCTTGTTCGAGGGTGCGGCGTTGACGATTCTGATCGTTTTCTTGTTCCTCAATTCCTGGCGCTCCACCGTCATTACCGGCCTCACGCTGCCGATTGCCTTGATCGGTACATTTTTGTTCATGTATGCCTTCGGCTTCACGATCAACAACATCACGATGATGGCGCTGAGCCTGTGCGTGGGGCTCTTGATCGATGACGCCATCGTCGTGCGTGAGAACATCGTGCGTCATGTGCAGATGGGCGCCAGCCCTAGGCAAGCCGCCCTCGACGGTACCCAAGAGATCGGCCTGGCGGTGCTGGCCACCACCTTGTCCATCGTGGCGGTGTTCCTGCCGATCGGCTTTATGGGCGGCATCGTCGGCAAGTTTTTCCATGAGTTCGGCATCACCATCGTCGCGGCGGTACTGATCTCGATGTTCGTCAGCTTCACGCTGGACCCGATGCTGTCGAGCATTTGGCATGAGCCTGCCGGCCGCTCGGGCTGGTATGACAAGACGCTGGGCCGCGTGACCCAGCAGGTGGACCGTTTCACCGAATGGTTGTCGGGCGCCTATCAGCGTATTTTGAGCTGGTCGCTGCGCCACAAGGGCGCCACCTTGTGGCTCGCTTTTGCAAGCTTTCTGTTCAGCTTTGTACTGCTCGGCGGGGTCGGCAAGGAGTTCGTGCCCAAGGCCGATCTGTCCGAAACGCAGATCAATTTCTACACGCCGGTGGGCTCCGCGCTGGAGGTCACCGAGGCACGGGCGCGCCAAATCGATGCGCTGCTGCGCGAGTTGCCCGAGGTGCGCTACACCGTGACGACGATCAATAGCGGCTTCGCGGCCGGCAAGATTTACGGTGCGATTTATGTGCGGCTGGCCAGCCGGGCCGAGCGCAGCCGCAGCGTGGCCGATCTGGCTCAACCGATGCGCGACAAGCTTGCCGCCGTGCCGGCCATCACCATCACCAATATTGGCCCGACCGATTTGGGCGGCGGCAAAAGCCTGCAGTTTTCGATTCAGGGAGCAGATCTGGGCGAGTTGGAGCGGCTCTCTCGGCAGATTCAGGCCGAGATAAGCAAGATTCCCGGTCTGGTGGATCTGGACAGCTCGCTGAAGGCAAATCGGCCATTGATCGCGATCGAGGTCAAGCGCGACGCCGCTGCCGACGCGGGCTTGAACGTGAATGCCCTGGCCGGCTCGCTGCGCACCTTGCTGGCCGGCACCACGGTGGGCAACTGGCGTGCGCTTGACGGCGAGAACTATGACGTGATCGTGCGGCTGGGGCCGGCTGGCCGCAAGGCCTTGGCCGATCTTCAGCAGCTGCCCATCAATGTGAGCGCGGCGGCCGATGGCTCGGCGCGCGTCGTGCGCTTGTCTCAAGTGGCCGAGATCCGCGAGTCGAGTGGACCGAGTCAGATCAATCGGCGCGATATGAGCCGCGAGATCACCATCGATGCCAATGCCTTGGGTCGCAGCTCGGGCGAGGTCTCGGCCGATATCAAGGCGGTGCTCGAACGCACCGCTTTCCCGCCCGGCTACCGCTACACCTTCGGCGGCTCGACCAAGAATATGAACGAGTCGTTCCAATACGCGGTTGGCGCGCTAGCGCTGGCGATCGTGTTCATCTACATGATTCTGGCCAGCCAGTTCAAGAGCTTCTTGCAGCCCTTGGCCCTGATGAGCTCGCTACCCCTGACCTTGCTCGGTGTGGTGTTGGCGCTGCTGATGTTCCGCTCGACGCTGAATATGTTCAGCATCATCGGCATCGTGATGCTGATGGGGCTGGTGACCAAGAATGCGATCTTGCTGATCGACTTTGCGATCCGGGCGCGCGAGGGTGAGCATGGTCACGGTGTTGATGCCGAACCGATGGGCCGTGAGCAGGCCTTGCTGCATGCGGCCCAGGTCCGCTTGCGGCCGATTTTGATGACCACGATGGCGATGATTTTCGGCATGCTGCCCTTGGCCTTTGCGCTCAGCGAAGGCTCGGAGCAACGCGCACCGATGGGGCAGGCCGTTATCGGCGGCGTGATCACCTCGTCGCTGCTGACGCTGGTGGTGGTGCCGGTGATCTATTGCTATCTGGACGACCTTGGTGCCTGGGCCAAACGCAGATTTATGGCAGCTGGCAGGCCCTAGAATCCCCGGCTGATGGAGTAACAATTCCCTGAGGAATAGACATGAATATCGAACAAGCCCGCTTCAATATGATCGAGCAGCAGATCCGGCCCTGGGATGTGCTGGATAGCAGCGTGCTGCAACTGCTGGCGGTGGTCAAACGTGAGGATTTTGTGCCGCCGTCCTGCAAGGCCTTGGCCTTTATGGACGTCGAGATTCCCTTGCCCGGCGGGCAGTGCATGTTGGTGCCGCGTGTCGAAGCGCGCTTGCTGCAGGAGCTGAAGGTGGCCAGGCATGAAAAAGTGCTGGAGGTCGGTGCCGGCAGTGGCTTTATGGCCGCCTTATTGGGCCACCGGGCGCAGCGCGTCATTTCGCTCGAGATTAATCCCGAGTTGGCGGCGCTGGCGACCGCGAACCTGAAGCGTGCCGGCCTGTCGAATGTGACCGTGCGCGAGCAAGATGGCGCCAAGGGCTTTGCTGCCGAAGGGCCGTTCGATGTGATCTTGCTGTCCGGTTCGGTGGCCGAGGTGCCGGCCGAGCTTTTGAATCAGCTCAAGCTGGGCGGTCGTTTGGCGGCCATCGTTGGGGATGAGCCGGTGATGCAGGCTCAGCTGATTCAACGAGTTGGCGAGCAGGATTTCCGCACCACCAATCTATTCGACACCGTGGCGCCGCGCTTGCAAGGCTTCGCGCCGGTCAGCGCGTTCAGTTTCTGAATCCAATGATTCAAATCGCTGCCGATGAGCTCCTGGCGATGTGCGCCGGCAGCTCACCGCCCTTGCTGCTGGATGTACGCGAGCCTTGGGAGGCGCAGTTGGCCAGCATTGCCATCGACGGCGCGGGCAGCCAATTGATACCGATGGGGCAGATTTCGGCGCGCTTGGCCGAGCTTGATTCGACGCAGCCCATCGTCTGTTATTGCCATCACGGGGTCAGAAGTCTGCAAGTCGTCGCATTTTTGCTGCGCGCGGGCTTCACTTCCGTTTATAACCTTGCCGGTGGTATCGATGCATGGTCCTTAGGGGTCGATGTGGCGGTGCCGAGATATTGAGTCTATGGCCTAGGCTATGACGCTTGAATTCTGTAATAAGTAAATGCTAATCACGAGGAAGTTCATGTCAGACCATCGCGCATCCCATTCGCACCGCCCTTTGAGTCGCCTTGGCTTTGCCTTGGTGGTCGCCTTCGCTTCCTTCGGTGCTGCCGGTGTGGCCAGGGCGCAGAGCCTGCTCGAGCTGTACGACGCAACCCGCGCCTTTGATCCGACCTATTTGTCGGCCCGCGCGCAGGCCGATTCGGCCCAGTACAAGGTGGGTCAAGTTGAGGCTCTGGAGAAACCGAGTCTGGGCGTGGGCGGCACGGCCAAGCACGAAGAGATCAATATGCCCAAGCGTGATTGGCTCGGAGCCAGCACCGTTCAAGCCGGGCTGAATGGCAAGTATTCGCTCTACAACAAGGGCAATCGTTTGACCGTGGAACAGGCGCGTTTGGGTCTGGATATTGCTGCCGCCGATCTTGAGGCCGCCGAGCAAGACCTGATCGTGCGGCTGGCGCAAGCCTATTTTGATGTGCTGGGCGCCCAGGACACCTTGACCACGACGCAAGCGGCCAGAACGGCGTTTTCGGAGCAATTGGCGTCGGCCAAACGCAATTTCGAGGTTGGCACCACCACCATCACCGACACGCGTGAAGCGCAAGCCAAGTTCGACCTGGCCACCGCAGCCGAGATCGCTGCCGACAATGATTTGCGAGTCCGGCAGTTGAAGCTGAATCATGTGGTCGGCAAGCCGGTCACGCCCAAGCGGCTGGCATTGCCGGTGGCTTTGCCGGCCATCATGCCTGCGGCCGTGGAGCCCTGGGTTGAACGGGCCGAAGAGCAGCATCCGCAGATTCGCAAGGCCCGCATCGGCGTTGACTCCTCGGTGCTGGAGACCGGCAAGGCTCGCGCCTCGGATGGCCTGACGGTTGATTTGAGCGCCACCGTAGGCGCCGTCAATGCGCGCGGTAACGGCGCGCAAATTCTCGGCACAACCGGCAGCGGTAATGTCGCCTTGTCGGTGAACCTGCCGCTCTATACCGGCGGTGCCACGCAGAACCGGATCAAGGAAGCCTTGGCGCTCGAAGAGAAGGCCAGGCAAGATTTGGCCAATGCCCGCCGCGGGGTGTCGGAAGGGACGCGAAGCAACTTCTATGGCGCTTTGTCGCAGG
This sequence comes from Roseateles oligotrophus, assembly GCF_025717515.1. GTDB lineage: Bacteria > Pseudomonadota > Gammaproteobacteria > Burkholderiales > Burkholderiaceae_C > Paucibacter_A > Paucibacter_A oligotrophus. The sequence continues at coordinate 49,090 of NZ_JAJIRN010000002.1, read as the reverse complement.
CAGCCCAAGTCAAGGCGCTGGAAGCGGCCGAGTCATCTACCAAGTTGGCGTTGGATGCGACTCAACTGGGCTTCAAGGTCGGCGTGCGGGTCAATCTTGATGTCTTGAATGCGCAGACCCAGCTCTTCACGACTCAGCGCGATTTGGCCAAGGCGCGCTATGACGCGGTGCTCTTGAACCTGAAACTGCGTCAGGCGGCCGGCGTCTTGAAGCCCGAAGACGTCGCCGCAACCAATCAGTTGCTGGTGAAATAGGCTTCGCTTCTAAAGTGACCCCGATGACCCGCTACGGCGGGTCTTTTTTTGTTTGGGCGCGGCTTCCGGGTCGCCGCTTGCTGCCTCGACAAGCGGGGGCACCGGGCGCAACGGCGCATGCTCGCGCAAACATCTGAGGATGATTGCAGTCGAGGTTTCTGCCAAGCTGCAATAACGCTGCAGCACCTGCTCCAGATGCGCCACATCGCGCACGGCGATCTCCAAAATCCAGCTGTCTTCGCCGGTCACGTTGAAGGCGGTCAATACCTCGGGGCTGGCCTCCAGGGCCCGCAGCACACGCGCCTCATCGCAACGCCCGACGCGGATCACGGCGCGTATCGCATAGCCCAGCTTGGCGCTGTTGACGATCGCCTGGTAGCCGCTGATGACGCCCAGGTCCTCCAGCTTGCGCACCCGCTCGGTGACGGCCGGTTGACTCAGATGAACCCGGCGGCCCAACTCGGCCATGGTCAGGCGGGCGTCGGCTTGGAGTTCGGCCAAAATGCGGTGATCGTGGCTGTCAAAGTCGTTATCCATGATTTTGAAGGTAATGGTGCTGGTGTTCCTTTAATGTTAGTTGATTTTCCGTTTTTTGCCTTTTAACTTGTATTCAAGAACGCAGCTGTTTTAACTACGATAACGGCTATGAATACCGTCACCATCTCTTCTCCGCAAACGGGCCTAAGCCCGCGTGTTCTGGCCTGTTTGGCCGCCACTTGGCTGGTCTGGGGTTCGACCTATCTGGCCATCAAATATGCGCTGATCAGCTTTCCGCCATTTTTCCAAATGGGGACTCGCTTCTTGGCGGCCGGCCTTGTATTGGCGGCATGGATGCGTTGGCGCGGCGCAGTGTGGCCGGCCCCGCGCCAATGGCTGAATGCGCTGGTGATCGGCGCTTTGATGTTGGGCGGCGGCATGGGTTTTACGGCCACGGCCGAACAAACAGTGGGTTCGGGACTGGTGGTGGCCTTCATCGCGGTGATTCCCTTGATGACGGCGGCGCTGAATTTGTTCTGGAAGGTGATGCCGACACGTCTGGAGTTGGTGGGCATGTCGGTGGGTTTGGCCGGCGTCTTGATGCTGATGCAGGGCCAAGGTTTCAGTGCTTCGCCCATCGGCTTGTTGTCGATCAGCATTGCTTGTGTGACTTGGTCCTTGGGCAGTGTGTTGTCGCAGCGGGTGTTTCCCTTGGCGCCGGGCGCAATGGGTTTTGCCAGTGAGATGCTGGCCGGCGGCGTGGTGCTGATCATGATCAGCCTGCTGCGCGGCGAAGCCATGCAGTGGCCGCCGCAGCCGCAAGCGATAGGCGCTTGGGTCTATCTGGTGATCTTTGGTTCCTTGATCGGATTCAACGCCTATATGGTCTTGCTGGCCGAGGCGCCGTCGGGCTTGGCGACCAGCTACTCCTTCGTCAACCCTGTCATCGCGATGTTGCTTGGTGTGGCGATTGCCGGCGAACACATCAGTTCCTTCGAGTGGGCCGCCGCCGGCGTGGTGCTGATCGGCGTGATCTTGTTGCTCAAAGGCCGTCGAGGGTGAGAGTTTGGGCCTGAGTCGTGAAAAGGGCGGCGACAATCGCGCCCATGCTTTATTTGCTCTCCCCCGCCAAGTCACTCGACTACGACACCCCAACGCCGCCAGCGCTGCTGGACCTGGCCAGTCAACCGCAGTTTGTGCCCCAGTCCAGTGAGTTGATCAAGCTGCTCAAACCGAAGACGCCGGCCGATATTGCGGCCATGATGAGCTTGTCGGTGCCGCTGGCCGAGCTGAATGTGGCGCGCTTCAGCGCTTGGAAGCCAAGCTTTACCCATAGCAACAGCAAGCCGGCGGTCTTGGCCTTTAACGGCGATGTCTACGAGGGCTTGTCGGCCCCGACGCTGAGCACCGCGCAGTTGCAGTGGGCGCAAGAGCACCTGGCAATTTTGTCGGGGCTTTACGGCGTGTTGCGGCCCTTGGACTTGATTCAACCCTATCGGCTTGAAATGGGTAGCCGCTTGGCCAACCCTGCCGGTGCCAATCTATATAAATTCTGGGGCGAGCGACTGACTCGGCATCTGAACGCGCGGGCGACAGCCGCGCAGGTGCCGGTGATCGTCAATCTGGCCTCGCAGGAGTACTTCCGGGCCGTCGATCGCCCCGGCCTGCAGCCGCGCGTGATCGAATGCGTATTCGAAGATTGGAAAAACGGGCAGTACAAAATCATCAGTTTTTTTGCCAAACGCGCGCGCGGCCTGATGGCCCGTTACGCCATCACCGAGCGGATCGATACGCCGGCGGGTCTGCATGGTTTTGCGGCGGAGGGTTATGCCTACCAGGCTGATCTGTCTGAGCCGGGGCGTTTGGTGTTCAGGCGCAAACTGGAATCGTCAAGCCTATGAGTGGCCATCAACAACAAAGCATCAGCCCCGAGTTGCGGGAATGGATCCGGGAGCAGCTCGGCCAAGGCTTTACACGCGAGCAGGTCTTGGCCGCGATGAAGAGCAGCGGCTGGCAGGAATCGGTGGCCTTGCGGGCGCTGGATGAGCCCGTCGGCGATGGGTCCGACGCTGCGGTGCAGGTGGCCAGCCGCGTTCCGGAGCCTGACCTCAGTGGCGGTCGGCCCACCTTGTGGATTGATGGGCGCGAGGTGAAGGTTTTGCTGACCTTGAGTCAGCCGCGCATTGTCGTGCTGGGCGGTCTTTTGTCCGATGAGGAATGCGATGCGATGGTTGCTGCGGCGAGCGCGCGCTTGGCTCGCTCGGAGACGGTCGCTAGCAGCGAGGGCGGTAGCGAGATCAATCCGGCGCGGACCAGCGATGGTATGTTTTTTGAGCGCGGCGAAAGCGAGTTGATCCGCAAGGTGGAGTCGCGTCTGGCCGAGTTCCTGAATTGGCCGATCGATCATGGCGAGGGTCTGCAGGTGCTGCGTTACCGCCCCGGTGCGGAGTATCTGCCGCACTATGACTATTTCGACCCCGAAATGGATGGCGCGGCGGCGATTCTCAAGCGCGGCGGGCAGCGCGTTGCCACGCTCGTGATGTACCTCAATACGCCGGCGGCCGGCGGCGCGACAATCTTCCCGGACATTAAACTTGATGTGTCTCCGATCAAGGGTAATGCGGTCTTCTTCAGCTATGACAGGCCGCATCCACAGACCCAAAGCCTGCATGGCGGAGCGCCGGTGCGCGAGGGTGAAAAATGGGTCGCAACCAAATGGTTGCGTGAAGGTGTGTTTGTCTAGATTCGAGTTCGCGGGCCACCGAGTTGCCGCGAGTTTTGTTTGTTTTTTTGTCTCGCTTCTTGAAAGTTATTCCATGAGGAAAATCATTGCTCTGGCCCTGTGCGGTTTTGTTTCCAGCCTGGCCTTGGCTCAATCGCTGCCAAGCCAAGCCGGCACGACGCAGATGCAACAGCAGCGCTATTCGGTTCCTGCGGCCAAGGCTTCGACAAAGAAGTCAAAGAGCTTGAAACTTGCCACCAAGCGCGGCAAGCATGCGAAGAAGTCGGGCAAAGTGAAGGCCAAGAGCGGCCACGGCAAGGTCAAAGCCAAGAGCGCGCACAAGGTTCACTGAGTACTTCTTGGCGCCTCCGAGCTTCAGCGCCTCAGCGGTAGCTGACTTTGCTTCAGTTGTCGCAAAACGAAGCTTGATTTGCTGTGGCGTATGCCCGGTATCTTGTACAGGCGCTCGCGCAACAAGCGCTCGTAATCGCGCGTGTCGGCGACGGCAATGCGGACGTAATAGTCATAGTCGCCCGAGACCAAAAAGGCCTCCAGCACCTCTGGAATTTGCTCCAAGGCCTGGCCAAATTCGAACAAGGCCTCGTCCGAATGGTTGTCCAGTGTGACCTGCACGATGACGGTGTCGGCCAAGCCTATCTTGGCGGCGTTGACGCGCACCGAATAGCCCTCGATCACGCCGGCTTCTTCCATCCGTTTGATCCGGCTCCAGCAGGGTGAACTGGTCAGGCCGACCGTTTGGCTCAGGTCGGCCAAGCTCATGCGGGCATCCTGCTGCAAGGCAGCCAGAATGGAAAAATCGAATTTATCCAGTTTCATGCTGGTAAATTCTAGCTTGGCAGAAAATTTTGCTTAATCGAGTGAATTTCTGAGGAAATTCGGCAGCCTTTGCTGCTCAAGTTTTGGCACAGTGCTGACATGAAGCCCATGCCCGAAAAATCCCTCCATTCATCGGCCGCTGCAGCGCTGCGGCCCCAAGTTCAACTCAATGGTGCTCAGGCGCTGATTGCCACGCTTTTGAGTCTGGGGGTCGATACCGTCTTCGGCTATCCAGGCGGCGCGGTGCTGCCGCTCTATGACGCGCTGCACGCCGAGCCGAGATTGCGCCATGTGCTGGTGCGTCATGAGCAGGCCGCTGTCCATGCGGCCGAAGGTTATGCGCGCAGCACCGGCCGGGTCGGCGTGGTGTTTGTGACCTCGGGTCCGGGCATGAGCAACACCACGACCGGCTTGCTCGATGCCTTGTGCGACTCGATTCCCGTGCTTTGCATCAGCGGACAGGTGGCCACCGGCGCCATCGGGACCGATGCTTTTCAGGAATGCGATGCGCTGGGAATTTCCAAGCCGGTGACCAAATGGAATGTGCAGATCCGCGCCGCCGCCGAGGTGGCGGCGGTGGTGATGCAGGCTCATGCCTGCGCGGCTGGCGGGCGGCCCGGGCCGGTCTTGGTGGACTTTCCGAAAGATCTCCAGTTGGCGCCCAGCACGAGTCAGCTAGGCGCAGAGGGCGAGGCCGACATCGTGGCGCTCAAGCCGGCTTGCAATGCCGAGTCCTTGAATCGGGCGATTGATCTGCTGAGCCAAGCCAAGCGGCCGATCTTTTATGGCGGTGGCGGCTTGATCAATGCAGGCGCCTTGGCGTGCGCCTCCTTCAAGCGCTTGGTCCACCTGAGCCGCGCGCCTTGTACGCTGACGCTGCTGGGTTTGGGCGCCTTCCCAGCCTCGGACCCGCAGTTCCTCGGCATGCTGGGTATGCACGGCACTTTGGAGGCCAATCTGGCCATGCATGAGGCGGACCTGATCGTCTGCGTCGGGGCGCGTTTTGATGACCGGGTGACCGGGCGCCTGGATAGTTTTTGCCCGCATGCGAAGGTCATTCACCTGGATATTGATGCGCGCTCGATTGGCAAGGTGGTGCGCACGGAAGTCGGTCTGCTGGGTGACTGCACGGCCAGCCTCTTGGCCTTGGAGCGTCTATGGGCCGAGCGTGCCTGTCTTGCCGTGGACCTGAGCGATTGGTGGCAGCGCATCGAGCGTTGGCGTGCGGAGAAGTCCTTGAGCTTCGAGGATGCGGCTGAGGGTCGGATCTTGCCCCAGGCCTTGATGGTCCGGCTGCAATCGGCCATAGCTGGGCGTGACGCCGTGGTCGCGACCGATGTCGGTCAACATCAGATGTGGGCCGCCCAACACCTGAAGATTGAAGGCCCGGGGCGCTGGCTGACCTCGGGTGGCGCCGGCACCATGGGCTATGGCCTGCCGGCCGCGATCGGCGCGCAGATCGCGCATCCAGACAAGCTGGTCGTCTGCGTCAGCGGCGATGCCTCGGTGCTGATGAATATTCAGGAGCTGTCGACCGCGATCCAGCACCGTACGCAGGTCAAGTTGGTGCTGTGCAATAACGGCCGCATGGGCATGGTGCGGCAGTGGCAGGAGCTGATCCACGGTGGCCGCTACAGCCACAGCTATACCGAGGCGCTGCCGGACTTTGTGGCGCTGGCCAAGGCCTTTGGCTGGCAGGCGGCAAGGGTAGAGCGGCGTGAGGATCTGGATGCCGCCTTGGCCGAATGCCTGGCCGCCGATGGGCCGTTTTTTCTTGATGTGGTGGTGGCGGCCGAGGAAAACTGCTTCCCGATGATCCCGGCCGGCGCCGGCCATCACGAGGTCTGGCTGGCCAAGGATCGCGGCTACCGCCCCAGCTAAGCCTGACGCCATGCAAAAAGGCACCCGAAGGTGCCTTTTCTTTTGCGTCAACGCTGTGCGCTCGAATTGAGCGCTAGCGGCTTTAGACGCGCTTGCGGTACTCGTGCGTACGGGTGTCGATTTCGATCTTGTCGCCTTGAGCAACAAAGATTGGCACCGGGATTTCGAAGCCGGTGGCCAGCTTGGCAGGCTTCAAGACCTTGCCCGATGTGTCGCCCTTGACGGCGGGCTCGGTCCAAACGACTTCGCGCACCACCGAGGTAGGCACTTCAACCGAAATGGCCTTGCCGTCATAGAACACGACTTCCACCGGCATCGCGTCTTCCAGATACTGGATCGCGTCGCCCATGTTCTCGGCCTCGACCTCGAATTGGTTGTAGTCCTGGTCCATGAACACATACATCGGGTCAGCGAAGTAGGTGTAGGTGCAGTCCTTCTTTTCCAGCATGACCTGGTCGAGCTTGTCGTCGGCCTTGAACACCACTTCGGTGCCCGAGCTGTTCAGCAGGCTCTTGAGCTTCATGCGCACGGTGGCTGCATTGCGGCCGCCGCGGCTGTACTCGGTCTTCAGCACGACCATGGGGTCCTTGCCGTGCATGATCACGTTACCGGCGCGAAATTCTTGTGCAATCTTCATGAGTGTTCCGATGAGGGAGAGGAATGTTTGAGGCAGCCTAAGTTCGAAATATCGGATCGAAATGCTGGCTTGAGCGTTTCGCTTGAAGTCATGGTTGCCCCTGTTTCAAGGCGGAAATCTCTCAAACCGGAGCAGACATTCAATGCAGAGGGTCCGTCCAAATCAAGGTGTCTCGGTGCCTGCTCACACCATCGATCCCCCAAGAGGTTTACCCAAGAGGTTTCCAGTGGCGCAGCAAAGCCGCTGATTTTAGCTTGATTTGTGTGCGAGGGTCAGGAGTTGGCTGACCAAGTCCTGTTGGGTCGTCAAATGTTCACGCCATTTGATGGCCCGGCCCCGGGCTGCTTCCAGGTCAGGCATTACGCCGCTCCAGGCCTGCAGGCCATTCCAGCCTCGCCAAAGCGCGCGGGTTTGTTCGGCCAGGCTTGCCTCGCTGCCGGCCAGATACAAGTCCATGAAGGCCTCCAGCTTGGGGGTATGCGCGCCATCGGTTTGAAAATAGATTTGCCAGGCAAAGGGCTTGCCGGCCCATTGGGCGCGCACAAAAGAATCCTCTCCACGGACAAAGTTGAGGTCGCAGGTCCAGAGCAGGCGGTCGTAATCGGCCTGGCTCAGATAGGGCAGCGCATGCCAGCGCAAGTGGCCCGTCGGCAGTTCTTGTCGGCGCTGCAAGTCGAGCATTTGTGCTTGGGCGGCGCCGGGGCAGACCAAGAGCAGGGTCGGTTCTTTGGCCAATTCGGCCAGCAAGTCCGGCAAGGCTGGGTTGGCGTAGGCAAACAGACTGACAATGAGCTCGCCGGCTTGGCGCTCGAGTTGCCGAGCGGCCAGCCAGGCACAAGCATCAAAGCCGGCTTGCTCGACCAGCAGGCCGGGCTCACGCAACAGGCCGCCGGTGCGTGCACTGAAGCCGGGATAGAAAAATTGCTTGCGCAGCCCCCGCCCGGCACCCGTGAATTGCGGTGAGGCTAGCCCGTGGCTGCGTTCGACATAGGGCTCGGCGCTGAGGTATTCGAGATTGAGCCAAAGCGGCGGCATGCTGCGCTGCGCCATGCGGCCCAGGAAAGGCTGGGGCAACTCGCAACCGAAGGTCTCGATCACCACATCTCCGGCCTGCGCCTCGCTCAAGCTCTCGTCCCAGTACCTTACGCTGATGCCGGGCGGCATGCCGGCGCCGGCCATCCATTGCAAGGCGCTGGTGTCATCGAGCCAAAGCCTGACCGTCTCGCCGCGATCGGCCAAGTCGCGGGCGAGCCGCGAACTGACGCCAATGTCGCCAAAGTTGTCGATGACGCGGCAAAAAATGTCCCAGATGAGTCCCATGGCGGAATTATCGGCTGCGGTTTGGCGGCGCGATGTTGGCAGGAGGCGGCACAATCCCGCACCATGCAAGAGCCCGATGTCTCCCCTACGAATGATGACGACGCGACCGCCGCCGAACTCGGCGCCCAACAGCAGGCGCAATGGACGGCTGAACGCAAACTGGTCGAGGCCGCCGAGGCGCAGCGCGTTGTGGAGGTTGAGCAAGCCGCCAGCGATGGACGCGCGCGCCTGCTGCTTGAGGTGGCGGCCTTGCCGGGTTTGCCGGGCGTTTATCGCTACTTTGACGTGCAGGGGCAGGTGCTTTACGTGGGCAAGGCCAAGCACCTGAAGAAGCGCGTCTCCAGCTACTTTCAGAAGGACCACGGCGGCACCCGCATCGGCCTGATGGTGGCCCGCATTGCCCGGCTGGAAACCACCGTGGTGCGGACCGAATCGGAAGCCTTGCTGCTGGAAAACAATCTGATCAAGACCTTGAACCCCAAGTTCAATATCTTGTTCCGCGATGACAAGAGCTACCCCTATCTGAAGCTCAGTGCGCATGAGTTCCCCAGGCTCAGCTATTACCGTGGCGCGGTGGATCGGCGTCATCGCTACTTCGGGCCCTTCCCGAGCGCCTGGGCGGTCAAGGAGTCGATTCAGCTGATTCAAAAAGTATTCAAGCTGCGAACCTGCGAGGACACCGTCTTCAATAACCGCAGTCGGCCTTGTCTGCTCTATCAAATTCGCCGCTGTTCGGGGCCTTGTGTGCCCGACCTGCAAAACGACGGCAATGGCGGCTATGCCCGCAATGTCAGCAATGCCGAGCGCTTTTTGCTGGGCGAAACCCAGGAGGTGATGGACGGCCTGCAGGCGCAGATGATGGCCTTTGCCGACGCGCTGCAGTTTGAGTCGGCGGCCGAGGTGCGTAATCAGATTTCTGCCCTGGCGCGGGTCTTGCAACAGCAATCGGTGGACGAAAACAGCGCCACCGGGCGCGACCGCGATGTCGATATCCTGGCCGCCAAGGTACAGGGCGGGCGGGCCTGCGTGAATCTGGCCATGGTGCGCGGTGGGCGTCATCTGGGGGACCGGGCCTTCTTCCCCAAGCATGTTGAGGAGGCGACCGCCGTCTTGCTGTCCGAAGAGGAGCAGACCGACAGCGTGTCACCCGAACGCTTGGTGCTTGAGGCCTTTATGGCTCAGCATTATCTGGAGGCTCATGTGCCGTCGCTGATCGTGCTTAGCGAAGCGGTCGACGAGTCGCTGTGCGCCGTTTTAACGGAGCAGGCCGGCTACAAGGTGACGACGCAGGCTCAGCCGCGCGCGCAGCGGCGGATCTGGCAGGAAATGTGCATCAAGGGCGCGGAACTGGCGCTTGCCCGCCTGCTCTCGGAGGAAGGCTCGCAGCAGGCGCGTACGCGGGCGCTGGTCGATGCCTTGGACCTCTCGGTGCAGGATGTGGATGCCTTCAAGATCGAGTGTTTCGATATCAGTCACACGGCGGGAGAGGCCACGGTGGCCTCATGCGTGGTGTTCGAGGGCCATCAAATGCAGAGCGCTCAATATCGGCGTTACAACATCGACGGAATCACCGGCGGTGATGACTATGCGGCGATGCGCCAGGTCTTGACGCGCCGTTACAGCAAGATGGCGGAGGCGGCGCAAATGGGCAATGCAAGGCTGCCGGACTTGGTGCTGGTGGACGGCGGGCGGGGCCAGGTTTCGATGGCCAGGGAAGTGTTCGAGGAATTGGGCTTGGACTTGAGTTTGATCGTCGGGGTAGAGAAGGGCGAAGGCCGCAAGGTCGGCCTGGAAGAATTGGTGTTTGCCGATGGTCGGCCCAAGGTCTATCTGGGTCGTGACTCGGCCGCCTTGATGCTGGTGGCGCAGATTCGCGATGAGGCCCATCGATTCGCCATCACCGGCATGCGCGCCAAGCGAGCGGCGGTACGCACCGGCGGTTCGCGCCTGGAGGATATCGACGGCATTGGCCCCAAGAAGCGTGCGCAGTTGTTGCAGCGTTTCGGTGGCGTGCGAGGCGTCACCGAGGCGAGCGTGGATGAGATCGCCACCGTCAAGGGTATTTCAAAGGAATTGGCGGAGGAGATTTACCGTGTCTTGCACTGATCGAATCAATTTGAAAACATTGCGTCACAACACCGCGCTGAGTTCATGCGCCAGACCCTTGATGGCCGTTGCCGGTTTGGGCTTGCTGGTCTTGATGACGGGTTGCTCCGACAGCCCGCGAACACCGGCGCCCGGGGTCGCGGCAGCGACCACGAGCGCAAATTTGCCTGCCGCCGGTGAGCAAATCAAGCCACAGCCGGCGAAACCTTCACCCTCGGGTGCGGGGCAGGAAACCGCAGCCACCCTGGCGCCCCCAAAGTCACCTCGCACCCATGACGAGTTGCGCGTGCAGGCCGCACATCGCTTGGTCGCCGCAAATCCTCAGCAAAGCTATATGGGCGCGGTGCCTGAGATTTTGCTGGCCATCCCGGTTCTTGAGGTGGACTTGAACCGCGATGGTTCCATCAAGCGCATCGTCGTGCTGCGCCGGCCCAGGCAAGAGCCCGGCACGGTTCAATTGGCCATCGACGCCGTGCACCGCGCCGCGCCGTTCGGTGATCTTTCTCGCCTGCCGGCGCCATGGAAATTCACTGAGACGTTTCTCTTCAATGACGAGCGCCGATTCAAGCCGCGCACGCTCGATTGACCCCATGCCTGGGCGGGCTTGCGACATTAATGCCACATAGTTCTTGTGAGGGGTGAAGGAGTAGCACTTTGCCGGGCACAATCTCCGCATGTTTCTGACTCTGCCAACACTCTTCACCTGGGCTCGCATCGTAGCCATCCCCTTGATCGTTGGGGTGTTTTACCTGGACCTGGCGAAAGAAACCCAAAACCTGTTCGCGACGGTTCTGTTCGTGTTGGTGGCGCTAACGGATTGGCTCGACGGCTATCTGGCGCGCAAGCTGAATCAGACTTCGGCCTTCGGTGCATTTTTGGATCCGGTCGCTGACAAGATCCTTGTTTGTGCGGCGCTCTTGGTCTTGCTTGAACTTGGCCGTGTCAATGCGCTCGTGGCGCTTGTCATTATTGGCCGGGAGTTGGCGATTTCGGCCTTGCGCGAGTGGATGGCGCAAATCGGCGCATCGGGCAGCGTGGCGGTTCATATGGTGGGGAAGTTGAAAACCACCGTGCAGATGATCGCGATTCCTTTCCTGCTTTTTGACGGCACTCTATTCGGCCTGTTGCACACGCGGCTCTGGGGGGCTTGGATGATGTATGTGGCTGTCTTGCTGACCATATGGTCGATGGTCTATTACCTCAAAAAGGCTTTGCCGGAGATTCGAGCCAAGGCCAGGTAAGGCAATAAAGTGGCCTTGCTCGGCCTCTGAATTGCGAGTCTTTGCCGACTTTTTGGGGCTTGCATTTACTTGTTCTGCGAGGCTCGAAAATGCGCTTAGAATGCGCTTCCTCGAGAAATTTGAATGGCGCTACGACCAGCGGTCTGGCTGTAAGCGATGTCGATTCTCAGGATCGATTTTTGCGTGAGTGCCAAGCCTTTTGAGAGGTAATTAAGTGAACAAGTCCGAACTGATCGAGCACATTGCCACTCAGGCCGATATTTCCAAGGCTGCGGCAGGCCGTGCTCTGGAAGCGCTGATCGGTGGCGTCAAGACCACGCTGAAGAAGAATGGTTCGGTTTCTCTGGTAGGCTTCGGCACGTTCAGTGTGACCAAGCGTGCAGCGCGCGCCGGTCGTAACCCACGTACCGGCGACGCGATCAAAATCAAGTCGGCCAAGGTGCCAAAGTTCCGTCCAGGTAAAGCGCTCAAAGACGCGTTAAATTGAACGCGTAGTTTTTTATTTAATACCGGTTAATCCGGGTGCTTAGCTCAGTTGGTAGAGCATCGCCTTTACACGGCGCAGGTCGGCGGTTCGAGCCCGTCAGCACCCACCAAAATTGCCCTTGGCCCAGATTATTTTGGGCGTGGGCTGTGGCTAGAGTGCCATCCCCCGCAAAGGCGAACCCCGGTTCGCCTTTGTCGTGTCTGCATGTCTGAGGTTTTAGATGTTTGAATTCGTCCGTAAGCACACGCGCCTGTTTCAGTTCATTTTGCTGATTCTGATCTTGCCGTCCTTTGCTCTGGTGGGCATGCAAGGCTATACCAGTTTCATGGATGGATCAAATTCTGGGGTGGCGACGGTGAATGGCCGCAAGATCACCCAAGCCGAGGCCGACGCCGCGCACCGCGATCAGGTGGAGCGCATGCGCCGCCAAATGCCCAATCTGGATGCCAAACTGCTGGATTCGCCCGAAGTGCGGCGTGAATCGCTGGACGGCTTGGTGCGCGAGCGCGTGATGCAGGCAGCCGCCGAGAAGCAACATCTGGTGGTGTCCGACGAGCGCTTGCAATCGATGTTTCTGAACGACCCTCAGTTCGCCTTCTTGCGCAATGCCGATGGCTCTATCAATAAAAGCGTGATTGCAGCTCAAGGCATGAGTTCGCAAATGTTCGTTGAGCGTTTGCGGCAAGACCTGACGCTGCGTCAGGTGGCCGCCGGTGTGACGGGTACGACGGTGTCTGCCGAAGCGAACGCGGTCGTCGCGTTTGATGCCTTGTTGCAGCAGCGCGAAGTGCAATTACAGCGCTTTGAGGCAAAAGACTTCGCTGCCCGCATCGAGCCGAGTGACGCTCAGATTGAGGCTTTCTACAAAGACCCGCTCAATGCTGCGCAGTTCCAAATGGCTGAAAGCGCCCAGATTCAATACTTGGTTTTGGACCTGGAGGCCTTGAAGGCTGGTGTCAGTGTCAATGAAGATGATTTGCGCAAATACTTTGACGAAAACGCGTCGCGTTTTTCTGTCGCCGAAGAGCGCCGGGCCAGTCACATCTTGATCAAATCCGAGAAGGGTGCCTCGGCGGCCGAACGTGCCAAGGCCAAGGCGCTGGCCGAGGACATGTTGGCGCAGGCTCGCAAGACTCCGAACGCCTTCGGCGACTTGGCGAAGAAGAACTCCCAAGATGAAGGCTCGGCTCCGAACGGTGGCGATCTCGACTTTTTCGGCCGGGGTGCAATGGTCAAACCGTTCGAAGATGCGGCATACGCTTTGAAAAAAGGCGAGATCAGCAATATTGTGGAGTCCGATTTCGGCTTCCATGTGATTCAGTTGACCGGTATTCGTGGCGGCGACAAGAAGACTTTTGAGTCGGTCCGGGCTGAAATTGAAGCCGATGTGCGCAAACAGTTGGCGCAAAAGCGTTTCTCTGAAATGGCAGAGCAGTTCAGCAATATGGTTTACGAGCAGTCCGACAGCCTTCAGCCGGCCGCCGACAAGTTCAAGCTGGCAATTTCGACTGCCACCGTGCAGCGCAATCCGGCGCCCGGTGCGACCGGCCCATTGGCCTCGGCCAAATTGCTTGATGCCTTGTTTGGCAATGAATCCTTGCGCAACAAGCGCAATACCGAGGCGGTTGAGACCGGCGCAAATCAGTTGGTTGCAGCGCGTGTTGTGCAGCACAACCCTTCGCATTTGCAAGCGCTGGCCGATGTGAAGGTGCAAGTGCGAGCGCAACTGGTGCGTAAGCTGGCGATCGCTGAGGCGGTCAAGGCCGGTGAGGCGAGGCTGGCCGCACTCAAGAAAGACGGCGATGTGGCCGGTATGAGCGCTGCTGTTGTTGTCTCGCGCGCGCAGCCACGCGAATTGCCACGCAAGGTGCTGGACGGCATTCTTGCTGCCGATGCAAGCAAGCTGCCAAGCTTTGTCGGTGTGGATGCCGGCGATGGGGTGTTTGTGGTTGCCAGCCTTTCTAAGGTCTTGCCGCGTGACCCGGCCGTGGTTGACACCAAAAGGGCTGCGCAGCAGTACGCACAAGCGTGGAATGCAGTCGAGTCAGATGCGTTCTTTGAAGCGATGAAGACCCGCTTCAAAGTCACCTTGAAGGCGGCTTCCTCGGCCGCCTCGGCTGCCACGCGTTGAGTTGATTTGAGGTAACTCGATTCATCGTCCGGCAGTGAAGGGCAAGTCCTGTGCCTAGGCTGGGTGTGTAATTAAAAGGAAATTTCATAGACCGCTTGCTTTTTCAGTAAAAGTCGTTCTATAATCTTAAGCTCTGCGGTGGTTGTAGCTCAGTTGGTAGAGTCCAGGATTGTGATTCCTGTTGTCGTGGGTTCGAGCCCCATCAGCCACCCCAAGTAAATCAAGGGCCTAGAAGCGAAAGCTTCTAGGCCCTATTACTTTGCAGCGACGATTTTCGGTTTTGATCGCCTTGTAAAGGCGCTTCTGTACGGGCAGAGCAAGGCAGGTGCAGGCGCCTTGACCTACCAAGTGACTGACCTACCAAGTAACAAACGGCCACATTGCCAACTGTGAGTTGAAGTAGCGCACGTCTTCGGTGACTTCTTGGCCCAACCAAGGCGGCGGCTCAAAGTGCTGCTCGGCGGACTCCAGCTCAATCTCCGCCACCACCAGGCCAGCGTTGTCGCCCAGGAACTCATCCACTTCCCAGTCCATCCCGGCATGCGGGACGATGCGGCGGATCTTTTCAACCAGCGGCCCCTCGCACAAGGTCAGTAGCTGCTCCGCATCCGCGAGCGGAATTGCATATTCGAACTCGGCGCGGCTGGCCCCGACGCTTTGACCCTTGATGGTCAACCAAGCCTCGGCGCCTTTGACTCGAACCCGCACGGTGCGGCAGGGATCACGGCTCAAATAGCCTTGGCTGATGAATTCGCCGGCGCCTTGCTTCCAGGCATCGCCGATGACGAGGAATTTGCGTTCGATTTCAATGGCCATGGCGCCGACTCCATTTGGGCTCAGATTCGAGCCATGGCGGCCGCGCATTCGCTGACCAGGGCCGGGCCTTTGTAAATCAAGCCGGTATAGATTTGCACTACATCGGCGCCGGCTTGCAGCTTGGCGACTGCATCGGCGCCACTCAGCACGCCGCCAACCCCAATGATGGGGTAGTTGCTGCCCAGCGCCGCCCGCAATAGGCGGATCACCCGGTTGCTGGCCTCAAACACCGGCCGGCCGGACAGGCCGCCGGTTTCGTCGGCATGGGCCATGCCCTTGACCGCTTCGCGCGAGATCGTTGTGTTGGTGGCAATGACGCCGTCGATGCCATTGTTCCGCAGCGTTTGCGCGATCACCGCGACTTGAGCTTCGTCCAAATCGGGCGCGATTTTGACGAACATCGGCACGCGCCGTTTGGCGGCGGCTTCAAGCTTCAGCTTCTTTTCCTGCAAGGTGGACAGCAAGGCATCCAAGGCCTCATCGCTCTGCAAAGCCCGTAAATTCTTGGTGTTAGGGCTGGAGATGTTGACGGTAACGTAATCAGCATGGGGGAACACGCCTTCCAGACCGATCAAGTAGTCATCGGCGGCGTTTTCGATCGGCGTGGCGGCGTTTTTGCCGATGTTCAAACCGACCAGACCACCGGCCGCGCGAAACGTTCGAGCGCGCTGCACATTGGCCAGAAAACTCGCCAGACCTTCGTTGTTGAAGCCCAGGCGGTTGATCAAGGCCTGCGCTTCGGGCAAGCGAAACATGCGCGGCTTGTCATTGCCCGGCTGGCCCTTGGGTGTGACGGTGCCGACTTCGATGAAGCCAAAGCCCATGGCGCCGAGGCCGTCGATGCAGCGACCGTTCTTGTCCAGGCCGGCGGCGAGGCCGATGCGGTTGGGGAACTTCAGACCGGCCAATAGCAATGGGTCTTGCACGCGGGCTTGTGACCACAGGCATTGCGCCGGCGTGTTTTGCAGCTTGGCGATGGCGGCCAGAGTCAGCTCATGCGCATGCTCGGGGTCGAGGCCAAAGAGGAATGGGCGGGTGAGGGCGTAGGGGATCAGAGGCATGGCTGAATTGTCGCATTGCGCTTCGGTCGCATCCCCTATGGGCCCGCGTAGATAATCAAGGTAACTGAAGGAACTTGTAGATGAACGCTCTGGATAACCCGACCCAAGATCGCGAAGTAGGCTCGCGTGATGAGACCCGCGACACCACCCGCACCGACGACACCCGCATCGGCGCGGTGCGGCCCTTGATTTCGCCCGCCTTGCTGCTGGATGAGTTGCCGCTGCCTGATGCTTCGCTCGAGTTGGTGGAGAAAGCGCGGGAAGATATCAGCGCCATCTTGCATGGGCGTGACGACCGCTTGCTGGTGGTGGTCGGGCCTTGCTCGATACATGACCACGATCAAGCGATGGACTACGCCCGCCTGCTCAAGGGCCTGAGCGACGAGTTGGCGCGAGACCTGTTGATCGTCATGCGGGTCTACTTTGAGAAGCCGCGCACCACCGTGGGATGGAAGGGTTATATCAATGACCCGCGCCTGGACGGCAGCTTCCATATGAATGAGGGCCTGCGGCTGGCGCGCCAATTGCTGTTGGACGTGACCGCGCTGGGCCTGCCGGCGGGCACCGAGTTTTTGGATTTGCTGTCGCCGCAATACATCAGCGATTTGATCGCCTGGGGCGCGATCGGTGCGCGCACGACCGAGAGCCAAAGCCACCGCCAGTTGGCCTCGGGGCTGAGCTGCCCGGTGGGTTTCAAAAATGGCACCGATGGCGGCATCAAGGTGGCTTCGGATGCGGTCTTGGCGGCATCGGCAGCGCACGCCTTCATCGGCATGACCAAGATGGGCGTGGCGGCGATTTTCGAGACCCGCGGCAATGCGGATTGCCACATCATCCTGCGCGGTGGCAAGGCGCCGAATTACGACGCGGCCTCGGTGGCGGCGGCCTGCGAGGCGATGCGCTCGGCTGGCCTGCGCGAGCAGGTGATGGTGGACTTTTCGCACGCCAATTCGAGCAAGAAGTTCGAACGGCAGATCGATGTTGGGCAGGATGTGGCGGCGCAAATCGCCGCCGGTGACCGGCGCATCACCGGCGTGATGATCGAATCGCATCTGCAGGCTGGCAGGCAAGACCTGGCCCCGGGCCAGAGCAAGGCCGATCTGAAGCCCGGCGTGTCCATCACCGATGCCTGCCTCGGCTGGAGTCAGACTGAGCCATTGCTGCGCGACTTGGGCGAGGCGGTGCGCCAGCGGCGGCGCTGATTCGGCAAGGCAGGCGCCGCCGTTCGCGGCGGCTGCTTGCGTTTCGCGCGCCAAGCCGGCGCTCCGTCGCTTCGCGCTGGCGGGCGCCACGCCGGGTTCTTAGAGTTCAGTCACTTTCACTGTTCTCAAGGATTCCGGATGAAAACCAAGCAGCCCAGCAGCGCCGTTCGGCTCACCTTTCTCGGTCTGGCCTGCGCCATGGCAATGGCCGCGCCGGCTCGCGCCGTCGAGATGGAGGTCGAGGTCGGCGGACTGACGCAGACCGAGGGCAGGGTGATGGTCGGCGTGTTCACCGACGCCGGCAGCTGGCTTAAAAAGGCCATCACCGGCGGGTCGGCCGAGGCCATTCAGCAAAAAGACGGCAAGCTGCTGATCAAGCTGCAAGACCTGCCCGAGGGTAGCTTGGCGCTGAGCGTGTTTCATGACGTCAACGGCAATGGCAAGTTGGACAGCAATGCCATGGGCATGCCCAAAGAGCCCTATGGTTTCTCGAACAATGCGGCCGGAAGCTTTGGCCCGCCCAAATTCGAAAAGGCGGTGTTTGAAGTCAAACCGGGGTCACGCATCGCCGTGCAACTGAACTGATCGCGAGCACAGTCACCATGCTAAGACGCAATCTGATCAGGGCCGGCGCAAGTTGTCTGGCCGGTATTGGCAATCTCGGCCTGCTGCAAGAAGCACTGGCGCTGGGAGCCGCCGCTGGCTTCTCGACGACGGCGCCCGAGTTGGCACCCTTGCAAGGTTTCTCCGGCGCCGAGGCCTTCGATGCGCGAGACCTGCGCATCGAAGGGCGCCTGCCCGCTGGTCTGCGCGGGGTCTACTACCGCAACGGCCCCGGCTTGATGGCACGCGGCGGGGAGCGCTATCAGCATTGGTTTGATGGCGATGGCTTGGTGCAGGCCTGGACCTTTGGCGACGATGGCGTGCGGCACAAGGCGCGCTTTGTGCAGACCAAGAAGTTCCGGGCGGAAGCCAAGGCGGGGCGCTTTTTGCTGCCGGCCTTTGGCACCAGCTTCCCGGATCAAGACAAGCGGTTGCCGGTGCGCTCCGCCGATGATGTCAACGTCGCCAATACCAGCGTGATGAAGATGGGTGATGGCCGGCTTTATGCGCTGTGGGAGGGTGGCAGTGCCTATGAACTCGATCCTCAAAACTTGGCCACCAAAGGCGTGCGCGCTTGGTCGGACGACCTGGCCGGCATGCCGTTTTCGGCCCATCCCAAGGTGGAGGCGGACGGCATGGTGTGGAACTTTGGCACGCAATCGGGGCAGATGGTGCTCTATCAAATCTCGGCCCAGGGTCGGGTCTTGCGCAGCGAGGTCTTCCCCATGCCCGGCCCGAATGTGAACGGGGCGGCAATTGGCGCGGCGATGGTGCATGACTTCGCGGTCTCACAGCGTTACCTGGTGTTTTTATTGGCCCCGATCGGCTTGGACATGCAAGCCTTGCGTGGTGGTGACAGCATGCTGGGATCCATGCGTTGGCTTGGGGCAGACCCGACCCGCGTGCTGGTGGTGGACAAAGCCGATTTCACCCGCCGATGGGTGCTGGAAATGCCGGCGGCGATGGTGTTCCACTTTGGCAATGCTTGGGATGATGGCGCGCAGATTCGCCTCGACTATGTCGAGGCGCCGCCTCTGCCCGTCGTCAATGAAAGACTGCGCCAGATCATGGTGGGCGAGCGCTCAGAGCCGCAGCATTCGACGCCGCGTTTCATGCGCATCACATTG
Source organism: Roseateles oligotrophus (assembly GCF_025717515.1). Classification (GTDB taxonomy): domain Bacteria; phylum Pseudomonadota; class Gammaproteobacteria; order Burkholderiales; family Burkholderiaceae_C; genus Paucibacter_A; species Paucibacter_A oligotrophus. The sequence goes on along the minus strand of NZ_JAJIRN010000002.1, from coordinate 30,188 downwards.
GGTTCAAGGACTGGAACTGGCGCCGGCCTGAGCCAGGGTCGCATCGACGTGCAGACCCGCGACGAAGCGGTTGAATTCCCGGTGGTGGACCCGCGTGTGGTCGCGCAAGCCTACCGCCATGTCTACTATCCGACCGCCATCGATACCGGCTTGCGCTCGGGCTTCAATGGCCTGATGCATCTGGACATCGAGTCCGGCCGGCGCGAGCGCTTTTGCTTCGGCAATGAGGTGGTGCTGGAGGAGCATGTCTTGGTGCCCAAACCGGGCAGCCGCAAGGAAGGCGAGGGCTGGCTGCTGGGCCTGGGCTATGACAGCAAAGCCCGTCGCTCGTTTGCCTCGGTCTTTGACGCGCAAGCCGTCAGCGCCGGGCCGCTGGCCAGGGTGTGGTTGCCGTACTGGGTCCCCTACGGCTTCCACGGCAAGTTCTATTCGGCATGAATAAGGTGAATGGGGGGTGGATGCAAGCCCTCAGAGTTTGCTTGCATCCAGGCTGGCCATTTGCTCCTCGGCCATTGGGGCGGGCGGGTGACTTTGCGCCGGGCTTAATGCCTTGCTGAACTGTGGTCTCGGTTCACTGGGCCTGTCGGCCGATTCCAGGGCGCCGCTGCCGACCCCCAGCAAGGTCAAAACCGCCAGCATCGAGATCCAGGACTGCGGGTCTTGGCTCAAGCTCAACAGAGTTTTCAGAAGGCTTGCGCGCCCATTCTTGCTTGTCATCATCATTGTCATCACTCCCGGCAAATTCGTCGAAGTGATTTAACTGTATATGCGTACAGCTGTATTTGCAACCAGTTATTGCGCGAAAGTGATGCTGGGGCCATCGCTTGGGCATGGCCGATAATCGACGCCTTGCCTTTTCAGCCCTAATTCTTCAAACAGCATGACCCAAGACGAACTCAAAACCCTGGTCGGCCAAGCCGCTCTCCACTATGTCGAGGCGGGCAGCATCGTCGGTGTCGGCACCGGCTCCACGGTCGACAAATTTATCGATGCGCTGGCCGCCAGCGGCATCAAGGTGGCCGGCGCGGTGTCCAGCTCGGTGCGTTCGACCGAGCGCATGAAGGGCTTGGGCATTCCGGTGCTGGACGCGGCCGAGGTGCAGGGCCTGGGCGTCTATATCGACGGCGCCGACGAGATCGACCATGGCGGCCACATGATCAAGGGTGGCGGCGCGGCGCTGACGCGCGAGAAGATCGTCGCCGACCTGGCCGAGCGCTTTATCTGCATCGCCGATGAATCAAAGCTGGTGCAGGCGCTGGGTAAGTTCCCCTTGCCCGTCGAGGTGATCCCGATGGCCGCCGCGCAGATCGCGCGGCGCTTCGCGGCAATGGGCGGCGTGGCCACGCTGCGTGCCGGCGTCGTGACCGATAACGGCTGCCATATCCTCGACGTGACCGGTCTGCAGATCACCGAGCCGCGCGCGTTTGAGGCCAATGTCAATCAATGGCCGGGCGTGGTGACGGTGGGCGTGTTCGCGCGCAACCGCGCCAATGTGTGCTTGTTGGGGACCAGCGAAGGCGTCAAGACTTTGACTTTCGACTGATCGATTTCGGCTCCTGGAGGCCAGCTTGCGTCGCCTATTCAGAGCTTATATGGGCAGCTTCAGTTCAAACCGGGTGCCGCCGATTCGACTCAAAAGTGGCGCGGGGCTGATCACATTGATTTGCCCGCCCATCAAGTCGACGACCAGGCTGTGCACCATGGCCAAGCCCAGGCCGGCGCCGTCTTGGCCGAGGCGGCTTGAGAAGAAGGGTTCAAACACACGCGGCAGATGGTCGGCCGGGATGCCGCAACCATCGTCCTGCCATTGCAGAGTCAATTGCTGGCCATCGACGCGCACGGCCAGCCGCATGAGGCCGTCGCTACGCCCGGCCAGACCATGGTGCAGGCTGTTTTCAAACAGCTGTTGCAGCACCTGAATGAGTGCATGCGGATGGCCGCGCAATGTCAAGGCTCGCGGTATTTCAAGTTGAAGCGTTGCACCGCGCTGTTTCAGCTGGTTTTGCCAGTTAGCACTCAGGCCCTCAATCAGCCCTACCAAGTTGAAGTCACTGCGGGATTCTGAACTGCTGGGTTGATCCAGCGCCTTGAAGCGCAGCACCAGATCACTGACTCGCTCCAACGCCCGGTCCATCAAGGCGCCGCCTTCGCTCAGCCCCGCCAATAGCTCTTGCAACTGACTGCGTTTCAAACTGCCTTGGGCCGCCTGGCTTGCCAACTCCTGGCTGCGCTCCTGGATGGAGCTGGCCGCCATGCGCGCATTGCCCAGTGGCGTGTTCATCTCATGCGCCATGCCCGCCAGCATACGGCTCAAAGCGAGCTGCTTTTCCTGCTGCATCAAGGCGCGCATGGCTTGGCCTAACTCGTCCGTGCGTTGGCGCACACGCTGCTCCAACTCATCATGGGCTTGCTGCAAGGCGGCCTCGGCCGCAGCCCGTACGCTGGCTTCGGCCTGCACCTTGGCCAAGGCCGCGCTGAGCTCTTGATTGCGTTGCGCCAATGAGATCTCGAGCTCACTGCCGTGCTGGGCCAATTGCTCGTTTTCCTGCAGCAGCCTTGGCCGCTCGATCACCGCGTTGACTGTTTCACCCAAGGCGCGCGCCAGTTCACGTTTGCGGCTGCGCTCTTGTTTGAGTTGCATCAGGCTGGCGCGCAATGCTTGGTCCAGATAGCCCCAACGCTCGCCGAATACGCGCATGGCCTGCAAGGTGGCATCGCGGTGGCCGCTGCTATGCGGCGGGCCATTGATCAGTTCGGCATCCAGTGCCAGCAAGGCATGCCAAGCCTGCTCGCGCTGACCTTCATGACATTGCACAAGCACTTTGCTGACGCGCTCCCAGAGCAGCCAAGATGCTTGCATGGGCTGGCCCTGGCATTGCTCATGCAGCAAACGCAGATGCATGCGGCAGTCCGCCGCCCGGCCCAAGGTGGCGTTGACGACGGCCAGGTTCAAATGCGCCACCAGCTCGGCATAAGCCAAGCCATGTTGCTGGGTGAACAGCAGACCTTGTTGATGGGTGCTCAGGCATTCCTGCCAATAGGTCTTGGCCAACAAGGCATTGCTTTCCTCATTGGCCAGGTAATAGGCCGCCGAGGCCTTGTTATTGAGCAGCAATTGGTGTGTGGCGGGCGACAGCGTGGCGGCTTCTTCTTGCAGCAGTTCGGTGCTGGCCTGGCGCAACTCGGCGTACATCTCGGCCATGAACAGCACCGGGCAGCGGCTGACTTGCATCAGCATGGCCAGCGCCGGATGGCCGCCGCGCTGGTAAAGCTCTGCCGCCATGGCGACGCTTTCAAGTGCCGCATGATGCAACTTCAGGCGGGTTTGTACCCACTGAATCGCACGCCAAGCAGCCGCTTGGGCCAATAGGGCAGCGCGCGCTTGGCCCATGCCAAGCAACTCGCGGGCCCTGAGCAGCAATTCATTCGGGTTTGCATCGGCCTGCATGGACAAGGCCATGATCTGCAAGCAATCAAGTTCGATCGCCTGCTCCTTGCTCAAGGTGGCCGCGCGTATCGCTTGCAGGTGCTGGGTGAAATGAGCCTGCTCAAAGCCAGTGACATGGGCCCGGGCTTGCTGCAGGTTGATTTCTACATCGAGATGACCAAGGGTATCAAGCGCGCCGGGTCGCGTTGCCGAAGCCGGATCGATCATGGTCGAAGCCTCTGTTGGCCTTTTTAGCCTGGGTTATCCCTGTGCATATATTAAACGGAACTTTATGGACCGACCGGTTTGCCGATGGATTTGCCCGTGCGGCGGCCGCGCAGGGCAAAACGCGCCGGGTCAATTGCATCCAGCAAGCTGGCTTCGATGGGGCAGGGCGCGCCGCATATTTGCGCCGCCAGCACCTGCGCGCACAAAGCGGCCCAGCCGATGCCACGTGAACCCAGGCCCATGCAAATGCCCAAGCCGGCTTGACGGGGAATAAAGCGCAGCTGCTCGGCCAGCATCGGCTGGCCTTGGGTGTCCAGATGCGGCAGGCCGCCGACCAGAGGCAGGCGGTCCGGCGTCGCCAAACGCCAGCCGACGCGGCCGCCCTTGGCCTGCAGCTCGGCCGACTCGCGCTCGCCGAGATGCGCCAGCCGGGCGAACTGACTCAGGTTGTGGGCGTGGTCGGTGGCCAGCAATTCGGGCCGCACGTCGCCGTCCTGGCTGGTCGCGCCGCACCACAGGCCGCCGCCTTGATCGGCAATCGCATAACCCAGACCAGCGACGGGCAGCAGCGGTCTTGCATCGGCCCGCTCAATATGGCTGAGCTGACCGCGCTGGCTCATCAAGGGCAAGGGCAGACTCGGGGCCAGGTCTTGCAGCAAGGCCTGACCTTGCTGGCCACCGGCCAATACCAGCAGTGGCGCTTCACCGATCAATTGACCGTCTTGGCTCCAGGCCTGCCAAGTTTCTTCACTGCGGCTCAACCGGGCTACCGTCCGCCCGAACAATTGCCGCGCAGCACTGGCTTCGAGCAAGGCCCCGGCATAGGCGGCCGGCTGCAAGGCGCCGCCACCTGGATAAAACCAAGCCGGCAGGCCTAACTGCAGCCCGCTGCGGGCCTCGGCCTCGGTACTGCTCAGCGCCTGCACATAGTCGCAAGGGAGCCCCAGTCGGTCGATCAGCGCTTGCATCTGCGCCAAGTCGCGGCTGCTCTCTATCCGCAACAGACCGCGCTGGCGCCATGGCAGCGCGGGCAGGCGATTCAACACGCGCTCTGTCTCGATTGCGCAAGCACGGTTGAAGCGAGCATGCAAGCCATCGTCTGGATTCAAGGTGCCGTGGAACAGGCCGGCCGGGTTGCCGGAGGCCGCCATCGCCGGCCCGACCTGGGCGTCAACGATGGTGCTGCGGATGCCGTGCTCGGCCAATGCCCAGGCGCAAGCCGTACCCGCCAGCCCGGCGCCGATGATCAGCGCATGGCGGGCCGCTGTAGCCAGGGCCAGTCGCCCCACGGGTTTTTGAATTTGATGTCTCGGCGTGAAGCGAGCCACGCACATGCCGCCCTTGTTGGCAAAGCCGCGCTGACGCAGGGCGCTGAAGCCGGCCGCCGTCAAACCCTCACGAACGGCGGGGGCGACGCTCCAGGATGCGGCGGTGGCCCCGTGAGCGGCGTGGCGCGCAATCGCCTTGAATAGGTGCTTGTCCCACATCTCCGGGTTTTGCTTGGGATTGAAGCCATCCAGATAGAAGGCATCGACCTCGGCCACCAACTCGCGCAGCCAATGCTGAGCGTCACCTAAGCAGAGCAGCAATTGGACTCGCCCGGCGGCGAAACTCAGTCTGTGCAGATTGGGCGTCAGCGGCGGCCAGGCTTGGCAGAGCTGGGTTGCCAACTCGGGCAATTCGGAACTCAGGTGGGCTTGCCTGAGGTCGGCCAGGCGCAGTGGGTGTTTTTCTATGCTGATGAAGACCAAGCGCTGGCTGCGCGCCGGGTCTAGTTGCCAGGCATGCCAAGTAGTTAAAAAATTATTGCCCAGCCCGAAGCCGGTTTCCAGGATCACGAAATCCTGGCGATGGGCCCAGCGCATCGGCAGCTCATTGCCGGCCAGGAAAACATGGCGGGCCTGCTCCAGCGCACCGGCGCGGCTGTGATAGACATCGGCGAAGGCCGGGGCCGAAGGTGCAACGGGGGCGGAGAAGTCGATCTGAGCGGGGATGAGGGGCGGCTGGGTCTTCATTTCAGGGGCGCAGTATCAGCCATAGTGCTGCGGCGGCCAGCGCCCAGCTGCTCAGCAAGACGCCGGCAACGATCAAGGCAAATCGTCGCCCGCCGGTCAGCCAAGCGGTGACGGCGCGGGTCAGGCTATTGCTGGCGATGGCAGCCAACACACCCTTGCACATCAAGCCTTGGTCGATTTGGCCTGCCTGAGCAAGACCCGCCAAGGACGCGACCGGTGAATGCGCGTCGGCCAAGCCGGCCAGCATCACGGCAGCAAAGAGTCCCGAGCTGCCAAATTTTTTCTCGGCCCAACTGACCAAGACCGCAACAGCGCTGAGCAGCAGGGCAATCAGCGCCGCTTCCTTCAGCCGCAGCGGCCCGCCTTGCTGTGGCTTGGTCGGTGCCGAAACCCTGCCGTCCTTGATGCCGCGCCTTGCTTGGCGTGCCAGCAGCAGACCTGCGGCGCCGGCCACCAACATGCCTGCAGCGCCCAAAGGCAAGAACTTGCCTGCTGCCTGTGGGGCCATCGCAAACAGCATCAGGCAGGCTTGCAGCCAGGTGGCGGCGGTAGACATCACCGCGCCCGAGGCGCAGGCCAGCTGCAAATGCGGCTCCGCCTTGGCGCGATGCCCCATGGTGGCAATGGTCGCCGTGCTGGACACCAGACCCGACATCAGGCCCGATAGCGCCAGGCCGGTCTGCGCGCCCAGCAAGCGCAATGCCACATAACCGACGGCTTGCAGACCCAGCAGCAGCAGCAGCAAGCCCATCATGGAATGCGCCTTCATGCCGGCCAGCCAGGGTAAGGGCTCGGTCGGCATGATGGGCAGCACCACCAGCACCAAGGCTGCCAGCAGCAACCCATCATGCAATTCGTCCTCGCGCAGCAGGCGTGTGGCAAAGCGGTGCAGGGCCGTGCGGGCGCTCAGCAAGGCGGTCAGGGTGACGGCGGCCGGCGCGCCCAGCAGCGGGGCTTGCACGCAAAGCACACCGATCAGATAGGTGGCCAGCAAGGCCATTTCGGTGGTCAGGCCGGGATCCCGTTCGCTGCTGCGAAAGTAGGCCATCGCCGCCAGCACCGTGACGGCCAAAGCGCCCACAGCCACCAGGCCCGGCACGGCCATGCCATGGGCCAAGGCGCCGGCCAGCGCGCTGATGGTGAAGGTGCGCAGGCCGGCCGGTTCAAGTTCACGCCCGCCACGGTGGCCGCGGCCTTTGTGCCGTTCGCGCTCAAGACCGATCAGCAAGCCGCTGCCCAGCGCGGCCAACAGACCCATCGCCAACGCGGCGTTGGCGCCAAATGCTTGTTCCAGCAGACTCACAGCTCGACCGTTTCTCCATGTTGAGGCACGCGCACCGGCCAGCCCAGTTCATCCTGAATGCGGCTGCGCAGCGCGTCGCTGGCGGCCGGCTCGCCATGCACGACGAAGACCTGGCTGGGCGCCTTCTTGAAGCCACGCAGCCAGGCCATCAGGCCGTCGGCATCGGCATGGCCGGAGAAGCCCTCCAGATGGCTGACCTCCGCGTTGACGGCCACATATTTGCCGTGCAGCTTGATTTCACGGGCACCTTCGACCATCTTGGCGCCGCGGCTGCCACCGACCTGAAAACCGGGGAAGGCGATGTGATGGCGGGCTTGCGGGGCCAGCGTTTCGATGTAGTTCAAGACACGGCCGCCGGTGGCCATGCCGCTGGCCGAGATGACGATGGAGGGTCGGCCTCTTGTCGAGGCCAACGAGGCGGCCAGCTTGAGCGAGTCGGCGCCCTTGGTGACCAATTGCACGCCCTCGCACAGACCGGCCGCCTCTGAGGCCGCAATGCGCAGCAGCTTTTTGTGCTTGATGGTCAGTTGGGTGGCCTGGGCCGCCATCGGGCTGTCGAGATAGATCGGCACATCTTGAGCCAGCTCGCCCGTTTCGCGCAGGCGCTGCAGCACCAGCAGCAAGGACTGCGCGCGGCCGACCGCAAAGCTGGGCAGCAGCACCGAGCCGCCGCGCTTGAAGGTGTTGCGCAGAATTTGCGCCAGCCTGGTCTGCACATCTTCGGCCGGGTGCAGGCGGTTGCCATAGGTGGATTCGATCAACAGCACATCGGCCGCCTCAATGCGCTGAGGCCCCGGCATCAAGAGGTCGTTATTGCGCCCGATATCGCCTGAATACACCAAGGTCTTGCCCTGGGCGCTAATGCTGATCGCACAGGCGCCCAAGAGATGGCCGACCGGCACGAAGCGAATCTCGGCCTGACTCTCGCCATGCCCCAGCTTCAGGCGACCGTCGCGCGGCAGACCGACAAAATGCGTCAGCGCTTTCTTGGTGTCGTTGACGGTGTAAAGCGGCAGCGCCTTGGCATGCTTGCTGGTGCCTTGGCGGTTGGCGCGGCGGGCATCTTCTTCCTGTAAATGCGCACTGTCCAGCAGCAAGACCTCGCACAGATCGCGGGTCGCACCGGTGGAGAAGATCTGCCCCTTGAAACCCTGGCTGCGCAGCGCCGGGATATAGCCGCTGTGATCCAGATGGGCATGTGAAAGCAGCACGGCGTCAATGCTGGCGGCCGCTAGGCCCAAGCCGGCCCAGTTGCGTTCACGCAGCTGCTTGTAGCCTTGAAACAGGCCGCAGTCGAGCAGCAGGCGCTGCTCCCCAAGATCAAGCAAATGACGGGAGCCGGTCACGCAGTCGGCGGCGCCGAGGAAGCTCAATTTCATATTGCACCCAGGGTTTGCAGATGATCGGATTCCAGCACTTGCAGTGCGGCGCCTTCTTGACTTAAGGCAAGGATGAGGGCGCGGGCGAGCACGTCGGCCTGGATCGGCCGCCATTTGGCCGGAATCAGCGAAGCCATTGGTTTTGTCAGGCGCAGCGCCCAAGCCTCACCGCTTCGCCTGGCTTGGCCCAATTGTTCCCGGTTGCCGGCCAACAGCGAGGGGCGCGCGATCACCAGGCGATCGAAGCGCAATGCCGCCAAGGCCTGTTCCATCTCACCTTTGGTGCGGTTGTAGAAGACGCGGGAAGCCGGGTCCGCGCCGAGTGCCGAAACCACCGCACAAGCGCTGGCGCCGGCCGCCCGCGCGGATCGAGCCACATTCACCACGGCCTCCAGGTCAAGCGCTCGAAAGGCTGCTTGTGAGCCAGCGAGGGCCAAGGTGGTGCCCAGGCAGATGAAGACGGTGTCGGGCTTGGCCAAGTCGCTTGAACCCAAGTCCGGCATGGCGAAATCGACTTGATGGTGATGCAGTCTGGGGCTGCTGGGTAAATCGTTAACCGGGCGGCGCAACAAGGCGTCGATCTGGACCGGCTGCTGTAGCAATTGGGCCAGCAAGGCTCGGCCGACCAGACCAGTGGCGCCGGCCAGCCAAACTCGCTGCTTGAGGTGGCTCATGGCGACTCGCGACCTGGGGCGGCCTTGAAACAGTCCGCTTGCTGGGATCTGATTGCCCCGGGCAGGCTGCTTGACCCCCGGGCCTGACCGCAAAAATCATCGGCGATCAGGGGTAGGGCCGGGATGCTCTCGACGCCATTGCGCCAGCGCAAGTCGAGGCCATCGGGGTTGTGAAGGTATTCGCGCAGTTCCAGGACTTCATTCATGCTGACGTTCGTTCGCGATCCGTCGCGTTGGCGAATTCGGCCATCAAGCAAATTGCCATAGACGGTGGCCGAGGATTGCGGGCCACGGACATCGATGCCGGCGGTGTTGATCAAACTGTTGTGCGCCGCCAGGATGGATGTCGATTGGTTGATGTCGATGCCGAAATCATTGCAATGCGCAATCACATTGCTGCTGGCGACCCCTGCTTGATGCTCGGCGGTACATTGCTCGCGGCAGAAACTTTTATCGGTGCTGGAGCCGCCAAAAGACAGACCCACGCGGATGCCGGGATTGCTGCCGGATTGAGTTGTGCAAACGATCAGATTGCGTTCAAGCCGGCCGCCATGTCCGCCGCCCCTGAGTAGCATGCCGTAAGCAATTTTGTTGCCCTCCGACTTTGAAATATTGCTGATGTGGTTGTCCGTCACTTGCCAGCGGTTGGCGCCGACGATATCGATTGGCGCCACCAATCGCTGCGTCGCCCGCGCTCGGCTATTGGTGAAGGTGTTGAACTGAATCAGCCCATCATCGGGCCAAGCCTCGTCTTCGCCGTTGACACGGATATGGGCGTTGAACTCCTCGATCAAATTGTTGCGCAGCACGGTGCCGCGTGCGCCGCCGACAATATGAAAGGCATGTTCGCAATTGCCTTGCTCCTCGCACAAGCCACGCAGATGCAGGTTTTCAAACACCCAGAATGGATGGGCCACTCGAAAGCCCACCGCGCTGCGAGTTTCCAGTCTCACCGTGCCAGGTTTGCTGGCCCGCACAGTGATCGGGAACTCCGGCTCGCCCGCAGCTTTGGTGACCATTGCTCGGTTGATGGCGTAGCGGCCCGGCGCTATCAAAATCGTTTGACCGGCGCGGACGTTTTGCATCGCTCGAAGCAGCTCGGCGCTGCTGCTGACGCGCAGGTCACTCGCATTGCCGAGTGGCGCGTCGGGGTTTGGCATCGCGGATTCAGCTTGGGCCTGACCTTTGGCCGAAAAATGAATCGGCGCGAAGCTGAAACTCTGCTGGCCTTTGCTCAGGCTGGGTAACTTGGTGTCGGGAATCGGCCGCTCGATGCTGGCTTCCACCGCCGCCAAGACCGGCAGCATGATGCTTTCCAGATACTCATGCCCCAGCAGCCGTATCCTGGCATAACGAATCAACTCGCCGGGCGTGCGCTCCTTGTACTCGTCCCTGAGCTTTTCGAACTCAAACTGACGCAGCAACAAATAGCCGATCAGCAGTCCGACGGCAATGACGGCGGCAACCAGCCACAGCAGCAGCTTTCGCGGGGAGAGTTTCATCTAATGTCTTCACAAGGCCAGCAAGTCCGGCATTGTGGAGCGGCAAGGCGCTGCACGCCGCTGTTTTCATGCGAGCTGTCGCGCCAAGGTGTCAATACTGTCAAGACTGAGGGTTATGACGCTTGCTTGTTTGATCTAAAAATGAAAAAAGCCCGGCTGTTTCGAGCTGGGCTTTTTGCTTGATTGCTGCCGAGGCAGCAAGGGCGCTAAATATTTGGTGTTTAACGCTTGGGCTGGGTCGAGCGGCCGGCGAAGTTGCCACCTCGGCCACCGCCACCGCCACCGGCAGGTCGGCCACCGCCACCGCCGTTCGGGCGTCCACCACCACCACCACCGGCAGGGCGCTGACCCTGCGGCGCGGCCTGACGCGGTGCGCCGCCGTCACGCGAGCCGTGCGGAGCATGGCCAGCCCCGCCACGCGGTGCCGATGAGCGTCCACCGCCGCCGCCACCACCCGGGCGACCACCGCGTCCACCGCCGCCGGAGCGGCTGCCGTTGTTGTTCAGAATCATCCGGCCCAGCACGATGGGCTCGGGCTTCTCGCTCGGATCCGGCGCAAAGCCGGGCACGATTTCCTTCGGGATTTCGCGCTTGATCAGCTTTTCGATCTCGCGCAGGAAGCCGTTTTCGTCCACGCAAACCAGCGACACCGCTTCGCCCAAAGCGCCGGCACGGCCGGTGCGGCCGATGCGGTGCACATAGTCTTCCGACACATTCGGCAACTCGAAGTTGACGACATGGGGCAGTTGATCGATGTCGATGCCGCGCGCGGCGATGTCGGTCGCCACCAGCACTTGCAGGTCGCCGGTCTTGAACTCGGCCAGCGCCTTGGTGCGCGCACCCTGGCTCTTGTTGCCGTGGATGGCCATGGCGCTGATGCCTTGGTCGTTCAGGTAGTCGGTCAGGCGGTTGGCGCCATGCTTCATGCGGGTGAACACCAGCACCTGGTGCCAGTTGCCGGTCTTGATCAGGTGGGCCAGCAATTCCTTCTTGCGCTCGCGGCCAACCGGGTGAACCTTTTGCGCAATCGACTCATTGGTCTGGTTGCGGCGCGCCACTTCGATCAGCGCGGGGGCATTCAGCAGGCGGTCGGCCAGGTTCTTGATGTCGTCACTGAAGGTGGCGCTGAACAACAGCGACTGCTTCTTGGCCGGCAGCAGCGCCAAAACCTTCTTGATGTCGTGCACAAAGCCCATATCCAACATGCGGTCGGCTTCGTCCAGCACCAGGATTTGCACCTGACTCAGGTCCAGCGTGCCTTGCTGCGCATGGTCGAGCAGGCGGCCGGGCGTGGCGACGAGAATGTCGACGCCGTCACGCAGACGGTTGATCTGCGGCTGCATGCCGACACCGCCGAACATGACCATGCTCTTCAGCGGCAGGTACTTGCCGTAGGTCTTGACGCTTTCCTCGACCTGGGCCGCGAGTTCGCGGGTAGGGGTCAAGACGAGCGCACGAATGGCGGGCTTGCCGCGCTTGTTGGTGACGGGTTCGCCGACGCTCAAACGGTGCAACAAGGGCAGGGTGAAGCCTGCGGTTTTGCCGGTGCCGGTCTGGGCGCCTGCGAGCAGGTCGCCGCCTTGCATGACGGCCGGAATGGCCTGGGCTTGGATGGGAGTAGGGGTGGTGTAGCCGGCGTCGGCGATGGCCTTCAGCAAAGGCAGGGCAAGGCCCAGAGATTCAAAGCTCATTGATTTTTTGGTGAGCGCGCATCTTCGGTTGCTGGGCCGCGCTGCAGGATATGCAACGCCAGTCTTCGAGCCTGCGATAGGAGGCGCACTTGATGTCAAAAAAGAAAACGCCGCGGAAGACTGGTAGCCGCGGCGTTGGGCTGCAGTATAGCTGGCCCTCAGGGAAAGCCCGCATCAAACGGGCCAATTCGGGCTCCAGGGCAACGCTGAGCGTGAACTTGTGACGCCCTCATCCGAGGCTCTGGGCGCGAAGCTGCGACAATCGAGCGCTTCGCGTGCGCCAGCGGCTTTTCGGCGCGCCGCACGAGCAATTCAACAAAACTCCAGGACAGGAACTCCCCGCTATGGCGCAATACGTCTTTTCCATGAACCGCGTCAACAAGACGGTTCCCCCAAAACGCCACATCCTCAAGGACATCTCGCTCTCCTTCTTCCCCGGTGCCAAGATCGGCGTGTTGGGCGTGAACGGCTCGGGCAAGTCGACCATCCTGAAGATCATGGCCGGGGTGGATAAAGAGTACGACGGCGAAGCGATCGCGATGCCCGGCATCAAGATCGGCTACCTGGAGCAGGAGCCGCGCCTGAACGAAACTCAGACCGTGCGAGAAGCGGTCGAAGAAGGCATCGGCGGTGTCTTGGCCGCCAAGAAGCGCCTCGACGAGGTCTATGCGGCTTATGCCGAAGAAGATGCCGACTTTGACGCATTGGCCGCCGAGCAGGGCGAGCTGGAGTCCATCATCGCCGCGGCAGGCTCCGAAAACACCGACCTGCAGCTGGAGTTGGCCGCCGACGCGCTGAACCTGCCGCCCTGGGAAGCCGTGATTGGCGTGCTGTCCGGTGGTGAGAAGCGCCGCGTCGCGCTGTGCCGCCTGCTGCTGAGCAAGCCCGACATGTTGCTGCTCGACGAGCCGACCAACCACTTGGACGCCGAATCGGTCGAGTGGCTGGAGCAGTTCCTGCAGCGCTTCCCCGGCACCGTGGTCGCGATTACCCACGATCGCTACTTCCTGGACAACGCGGCCGAGTGGATCTTGGAACTGGACCGTGGCCATGGCATCCCTTGGAAGGGCAATTATTCCGACTGGCTGGACCAGAAGGAAAAGCGCTTGGAAGGCGAGCAGAAGTCCGAAGACGCCCGCATGAAGGCGATGAAGGAAGAGCTGAAATGGGTGCGCTCCAATGCCAAGGGCCGTCAGGCCAAGAGCAAGGCGCGTCTGGCCCGTTTCGAGGAGCTGAGCGACGTCGAGTACCAGCAGCGCAATGTGACGAATGAGATTTTCATTCCCGTGGCCGAGCGCCTGGGCAATGAGGTGATCGAGTTCGAAGGCGTGTCAAAGAGCTTCGGCGACCGCGTGCTGATCGACAACTTGAGCTTCAAGGTGCCGGCCGGCGCGATCGTCGGCATCATTGGCCCGAACGGCGCCGGTAAATCGACGCTGTTCCGCATGTTGCAGGGCACCGAGACGCCGGACAGTGGCACGGTCAAGATCGGCAAGACCGCGCGCATGGCTTTTGTCGACCAGAGCCGCGAGAGCCTGGACGCCGAGAAGACCGTCTGGCAAGACGTGTCGGGTGGCTTGGACAACATCACCGTTGGCAAGTTCGTGATGCCCAGCCGCGCCTATCTGGGCCGCTTCAACTTCAAGGGCAATGACCAGCAAAAGCTGGTCGGCAGCCTGTCCGGTGGTGAGCGAGGCCGTCTGCATTTGGCCAAGACGCTGGCACAAGGCGGCAACGTCTTGATGCTGGACGAACCGTCGAACGACCTGGACGTCGAAACCCTGCGCGCGCTGGAAGAAGCGCTGCTGGAGTTTGCCGGCTCGGCGATGGTGATCTCGCACGATCGATGGTTCCTGGACCGCATCTGCACCCATATCCTGGCTTGCGAAGGCAACTCGCAGTGGTTCTTCTTTGACGGCAACTTCCATGAGTACGAAGCTGACAAGAAGAAGCGTCTGGGTGAAGAGGGCGCACGGCCCAAGCGCATGCGCTTCAAGCCGATCAAGTAATGCGCTAGCGGTCGGGTGGACCGCTGCAGACGAAGTAAATGAAAGGGGCCGCTGGCCCCTTTTTCGATTCCTTCACAGAACTTTACCGCTTGTGCATAGCACGCTTACGTGCGCAATTGAAGATGACTTCACTTCTCCTCTTTTCTTCACTTCCGGAGTACTGAAATGACTGTCATCAACACAAGCAGGCTGTTCCATTTGGGCAAGGCTGTGGCCCTAGCCTCGGCGCTGGCTGTGGGCGGCCTGAGCGCGATGAACGCACAAGCGATGGGCGCTATGGGTGGCCGCGCGGAAATGGGCCCACACGGTGGGTCCGAGATGATGATGGCCGGCCGCATGGAACATATGCTGGACATGGTCGATGCCAGTGACACACAGCGCGCTCAAATCAAGCAGATTATGGCGGCCGCCAGGCAAGACTTGAAATCGCAGCGGGCCGGCGGACGCAACCTGCATGAGCAGAGCATGAGCCTGTTGACCGCCGCCAACATCGATGCCTCAGCCATTGAGGCCTTGCGTCAGCAGATGTCGGCCCAGCACGAGGAGGCCAGCAAGCGCATGAGCCAGGCGATGGTGGATGCCGCCCGCGTGCTGACGCCCGAGCAGCGCGCCAAACTTGCCGAGCGCATGAAGAAGATGCAGGCCCGGATGCAGGAACACATGAGCGAGCGTCAGCAGCATTCGGCCACTCAAGGTCATTGAAATCGATACCTCGATATCTCGCATATGCTTGCTCCTTTGACGACCCCAAACCCAGTTTTGCGCGCGCGCCAACTGGGCCAAAGAACGCTGAACAGGATGATGATGCATAGACTGTTGGTGATCGATGACGATGCCCGGTTGACCGGCATGTTGAGCGAGTACCTCGGTGCTGCCGGCTTTGACGTGGTGGTGGCAGGTTCGCTGGGCGCCGGGCGTGAGGTTTTGGCGGGCGCGCCGTTTGATTTGCTGGTGCTTGATCTGATGTTGCCCGATGGTGATGGGCTGGACTTTTGCCGTGAGCTGCGAGCCGACCCGCACACGCGCCGCTTGCCGGTGCTGATGCTGTCCGCGCGCGGCGAGCCGATGGACCGTATCTTGGGCCTGGAATTGGGCGCCGACGACTATTTGGCCAAACCCTTCGAGCCGCGTGAATTGCAGGCCCGCATCAAGGCCTTGTTGCGGCGTTTGGAGCCCGAAGCGGGCGATGCGGATGTCTTGCGCTTTGGGCGCTTGGAGATCGATTTGGCGGCCCGCATGGCTCGCCTTGACGGCCAGCCGCTGGACTTCACCGGACATCAGTTCGACCTGTTGGTGGTGCTGGCACAAAGCCCGGGGCGGGTGTTGTCACGTGACCTGATCATGGATTCGTTGAAAGGCCATCCACTGGATGCGTTTGATCGATCGATCGATGTGCATATCTCGCGCATTCGCGCCTTGATCGAGGATGATCCGAAGGCGCCGCGGCGCGTGTTGACCGTGCGCGGTGCCGGTTATGTGTTCGCGCGCAAGCAGGACGCCGAACCAAGTTAAGCGAAAGAGCTCAAGTTTGAGTGCCGAATGAAATCGCTCTATCTGCGCATTTACCTGACCCTGGTGGTCTTGTTGCTGGCCTTCGCCTTTGGTTCAACCTGGTTGTTTCAGCGCCATCTGGAAAGCGAGCGGGGCGGCTTTGAGTCGATCGCCAACGAGCGGATGGCCGCTATGGCCGAGTTGCTGTCCATGGCCTTGCCCGCGGCCGACACGGCGCGTGAGCGGCAGGCCGCAGCCTTGGAAGAATGGGGGCTGCGTCTGCGCATGCCGGTGGCGCTGAACGATAGAGGTGGCGAACGGATAGCCGCTTCCGAGCAGTTCGAACGCAGGCTTGAGGAAGACAGCTCCACCCCGACCATCCGACTGCCGCTGAAGGATGGGCGCAGTCTGGAGTTGATGAGGAACCTGCGTTTGCCCCCGGGGCTGCAGCACAAGCCGGGGTCCGGTCGCCAGGCGGGCATGGGCGCGGGCGGGCGGCCGGAACCACCCTCCGGGCTGTCCCCGGTGTTTGGCCCGCGGCCCAATGGTCAAGTCTTGCTGGCATTGTTGCTGCTGCTTTTCGTTGGCGTGGCGATCGGCGCCTACCCAGTGATTCGTCGTCTGACCCGGCGCCTGGAAGGTTTGCGCGCCGGGGTTGAAAAATTCGGCGCCGGCAATTTGGCCCACCGTGTCGATGCCGAGGGTCATGATGAGGTCGCGGTTTTGGCGGCCAGTTTCAACCGCACGGCCGAGCAGATCGAAGCCTTGCTGCGCTCGCAAAAGTCCCTGCTGGCCAACGCCAGCCATGAGCTGCGCTCGCCCTTGGCGCGGTTGAAGATGGCCTTTTCGATGCTGAATGAGAGCGGTGACGGCCCGGCCAGCTTGGCCCAGCGCGAGCGCCTGAGTCGCGAAATTCACACCAATATCGCGGAGCTTGATGCCTTGGTCGAAGAGGTGTTGTTGGCCAGTCGACTTGATTCGTCGACTGTTGCGTTTGAGCGTGAGTCGGTGGATTTGCTGGGGCTTGCCGTGGAGGAGTCGGCCCGCGTTGCTGCCGATTTCGAGCCGCCCGAAGGACTGAGCAGCCTGACCGTGCAGGGGGAGGACAGGTTGTTGCGCCGGGCCATGCGCAATTTGCTCGAGAATGCGCGCCGCTATGGCGGCTCGCAGGTCTTGTTGCAGTTGAGCCAAGCCCTGGATGGCGGGGCCGAGCTACGGGTATGCGATCGAGGCCCCGGCGTGCCCGAGGCGATGCGCGAGCGAATTTTTGAGGCCTTTTTTCGCTTGCCCGGTCATGCCGAACAGGCAGGCGGGGTTGGCTTGGGGCTGAATTTGGTCAAGCAGATCGCGCAGGCCCATGGCGCCAGCGTGCGCTGCGAGCCGCGCGAGGGCGGCGGCAGTTGTTTCGTGCTCAGCTTTCCGTCCGCCAGCTAGGGCGATGTTGCCACCCTGGCCGTCGAATGCGGTCAAGAATTGCCCCCGCGCTCTTCGTTCGGCAATTGGGGGTGATCCAGGCCCTTGAACTCGCGCGCCCGCTCGGCATAGCGGTTGAAGCGCCAGGCCGTGGCTTCGATCGAGATGCGTCGCCAGGTGACGCGTTTTTCGGCCGGCGTCATCGCGGGCCAATGCTGAACCTCGTCAAAGGTGCGGCCGCAGCCCTTGCACAGCGCATCGCCCTGGCTGGTCGAGCAGATCGCGATGCACGGGGCATCGGGTGTGCTGTCATACCAAGTTAGCCAAGCGGACTTGGCCTCGGCCGGCATGCCGTCTTCGGCGCATTCGGTCTCGCGGTAATAGACCAAGAGACCATAGACCTCGGCCAAGGCCCGCACCTCGGTGCAGGCCTTCAGCCCATCCGGCGAGGGCGCGCGCTCGCGCCACCAGTTGATGGCCGCTTCGATATCGGTGATGTGGATGGCGGCCAAAATGTCTACCCCTCGGTCGGCGGGTACGCCGCACTATTCCCCGAGGGGATGGCGGTCCGGCTTGGGGGCGCCCGGCGCTCGGCCCGTCGGCGCGGAATGGCAGCGGCTCTCATCAGTAGGTCAAGCCGATGGCGGCGCGTACTTCGCGCAAGGTCTTGCGCGCCACCGCGCGCGCGCGCTCGGTGCCGACCTCGACAATCCATTGCACCTGCTTGGGGTTGGCAAGGTATTCATTGGCGCGCTCGCGCCAGGGGGCCTGCTCTTTTTGAATCGCCTCGATCAAGGGTTGCTTGCAGTCCAGGCATCCGATGCCGGCGGAGCGGCAGCCTTGGCCGGCCCATTCCAGCAGATCGGGTGTCGAGTAGACCTGGTGCAGCGGCCAGACCGGGCAGCGCGAGGGCTCGCCGGCATCGCCTCGGCGCACCCGCTGCGGGTCGGTCGGCATGGTGCGGATCTTTTGCTCGACCACCTCGGGGGCGTCACGCATCGCGATCGCGTTGCCATAGCTCTTGCTCATCTTTTGCCCATCCAGGCCGCTCAGGCGGGGCTTGTCGGTGAGCAGCTCCAAGGGCTCGGGCAGGATCGCCTTGTCGGGGCTGTAGATGCGGTTGAAGCGACGGGCCACCTCGCGCGTGACCTCGACATGGGCCGTCTGATCCTCGCCCACCGGCACAAAAGCGGCCTTGTAGATCAAGATGTCGGCCGCTTGCAGCAGCGGATAGCCCAGGAAGCCGTAGGTCGCCAGCTCGCGGTTCTTGTCGACCTGATCCTTGTAGCTGGGGATGCGCTCCAGCCAGCTGGACGGTGTGCTCATCGCCAGCAGCGTGAACAACTCGGCATGCTCGGGCATGCGGCTCTGGATGAAGAGCGTGGCCTGCTCGGGGTCGATGCCGGCGGCCAGCCAATCGACCACCATGTCATAGACATTGCGCTCGATGCTGTTGCGATTGCTGCTGTCCTGGTACTGCGTCGTCAGCGCATGCCAATCGGCAACGAAGAAGAAGCAGTCGTAGCTCGATTGCAGGCGCACCCAGTTTTTCAGCGCCCCATGGTAGTGACCGAGATGCAGGGCGCCGGTGGGGCGCATGCCCGACAGCACGCGCTGGCGGGGCAAAAATTCTTGGGGCTGATCGGTACTTGTGGCGGTACTTGTGGCGGTACTCATGTCGGGGCGTTTGTTGCGCCAAAGGCTGCGCTGAAGGAGGTTGGGCATTGTAGGCAGCTAGACTAGCGACCCATGAAAAGCATCGTAATTCTGATCTCCGGGCGCGGCTCCAATATGGAGGCGATTGTGCGTGCCTGCGCGAGTGAGACCTGGCCCGCACGGATTGCCGCCGTGATCAGCAATCGGCCCGGCGCGGCGGGCTTGGCGTTCGCCGCCCAGCACGGTATTGCGACCGCCGTGGTCGACCACAAGGGCTTTGCCAGCCGCGAGGAGTTTGATGCCGAGTTGCAACGAGTGATAGACGGCTACGCGCCCGATCTGCTGGTGCTGGCCGGCTTTATGCGCATCCTGACGCCTGCCTTCACCGCGCATTACGCTGAGCGCATGCTGAACATTCACCCGTCCTTGTTGCCGGCCTTCACGGGCCTGCATACGCATGCGCGAGCGCTCGAAATGGGTTGCAAGTTTGTCGGCGCGACGGTGCATTTCGTCACCGCCGAGCTTGACCATGGCGCCATCGTCGCGCAGGCGGTGGTGCCGGTGTTCGCCGGGGATGACGAGGCCAGCCTGTCGGCGCGGGTGCTCAAACTGGAGCACCGCATGTATCCGCAGGCGGTGCGCTGGTTTGTCGAGGGCAAGCTGTCAATTGCCGACGGCGTGGTCGGCCAACTGGACGGCGAGGCTCAGTCTTTTAGCTGATTGGGCTGAAGCGCTTGACCGTCTGCCCGTCAACGAGCAGCGACTCAAAGAACATCGCATGCGGCCTGAGCCACAGTCCGCTGTCCTTGTAGAGCGGCCGGTAGAGCACCAGCGGCTCCAGCGTTTCACTGTGGCGGGCCACGCCAATGACCTCGTATTCACCGCCTTTGTAATGGCGGTAGCGTCCGAGTGGGGTGGCGGGCAGGGGAGCGAGGTCGGAGGTCATCTTGAACTTGTTTGTGGCAATGGTTTGTGACGCTTTTGGGGCGTGCGGTCACGGTGCGGGATAATCGCCGCATGCATCCTAATGCCCTCATCGATATGAGCTGCGAGCTTTTGCGCGCCGTGCTCCAACTGGACACCCCCGCTGATAGCGTCGTGTCTGCCTTTTTCCGTAAACACAAGGGCCTCGGCCAGCGTGAACGCCATGCCTTGGCAGAGACCGCCTACACGGTCTTGCGGCAGCGGCCCCTGCTGCAGCACCTGGCGCAATCGGGCAGTGGCCCGACCGAGCGTCGGCTGACCTTGCTGGCCTGGCAGGGCAATGCCGCTTTCTTGCGCGGCGCCTTGAATCAAACCGAGTTGCAATGGTTGGAGCAGGTGCAGGCCTTGGACAAGTCCAGCCTGGCGCCCAAGCTGCGCCACAACCTGCCCGAATGGCTGGCTCAGCCGCTGCTGGAGCGGCTTGGCGAGGAACAGTTCTGGCAATTGGCCGCCAGCATGAATGAGCAGGCGCCGCTTGATTTGCGCGTCAACACCTTGAAGGCCAAGCGCGAAGAAGCGCAAGCGGTGTTGGCGGCGGCGGGCATAGAAGCCGAGCCGACGCCTTTTTCTCCGCTCGGCCTGCGCATCCACGGCAAGCCCGCGCTCAGCAAGCTGGACCTGTTCAATAGCGGCGGCATTGAGGTGCAGGACGAAGGCAGCCAGTTGCTCGCCTTGTTGCTCGACGCCAAGCGCGGCGAGATGGTGGTGGACTTTTGCGCCGGCGCCGGCGGCAAGACGCTGGCGCTGGGCGCGGCGATGCGCAATACCGGGCGTTTGTACGCTTTCGACACCTCGGGCCATAGGCTCGCCGCGATGAAGCCGCGGCTGGCCCGCAGCGGCTTGTCGAATGTCTACCCCGCCCAGATCGCACATGAGCGGGAAGAGCGCATCAAGCGCCTGGCCGGCAAGATCGACCGCGTTTTGGTCGATGCGCCTTGTTCGGGCCTGGGAACCCTGCGCCGCAACCCTGATTTGAAATGGCGTCAGTCGCTGTTTGCGATCAAGGAGCTGCAAGCCAAACAGACCGCCATTCTGGCCGGTGCCGCGCGTTTGTTGAAGCCGGGTGGCCGCCTGGTCTATGCCACTTGCAGCCTGTTGAATGATGAGAATGAAGTGATCGCCGAGGCCTTCGGTGCGGCTCACCCGCAGTTCAAGGCGCTGCCCGCCAACGAGGCCCTGGAACGCGCGCATGTCGAACATGCAGACCGCTTGGTCGAAAATGGCTATTTGCGGCTTTGGCCTCATCTGCACCAGACCGATGGATTTTTTGCGGCGGTTTGGGAGAAGCAATAAGCCAAGGCAGTCCGGCATTGCGGGACTTAATGCCTCGCCAATTAGAGAGGCTCGCCTACAATTGGCGCGCTTACGTCCATTTTGTTGCTCTTCTACGGGCAGGGTTAGGAACCAATGAACTTCTTGATGACAATCCATGATGCCTTGGTGCAGTGGTTGGCCCATGGTCTGCTTGACGCGTCTGCGTGGCAGATGGTGGTCTACACCCTGGTGATCACGCACTTCACGATTTTGGGCGTGACGATCTTTTTGCACCGTGCTCAAGCCCACCGGGCCTTGGATCTGGGGCCTATCCCTTCACATTTTTTCCGGCTTTGCTTGTGGTTGACCACCGGCATGGTGACCAAGGAATTTGTGGCCGTGCACCGCAAGCACCACGCCAAATGCGAGACAGAAGAAGACCCGCACAGCCCGCAGACACGCGGCTTGAAGGCCTTGTTGCTGACCGGCGTTGAGCTCTACCGAGCCGAGGCTTTGAATCCCGAGACGATCTCCAAGTACGGCACCGGCACACCCAACGATTGGATCGAGCGCAATCTCTACACCCGCTACAGCTGGCAAGGCGTGGGCTTGATGCTGATCATCAACTTGGCCTTGTTCGGTGCGATTGGCGCGACCATCTGGGCGATTCAGATGGTCTGGATTCCTGTCTGGGCGACCGGCGTCATCAATGGCTTGGGGCACTGGTGGGGTTATCGTAACTTCGAGGCTCCCGATGCATCGACCAATGTCTCGCCTTGGGGGATTTTGATTGGTGGCGAGGAACTGCATAACAATCACCACACCTACCCGACTTCGGCCAAGTTCTCGGTCAAGACGTACGAGTTTGACATCGGCTGGGGTTATATCCGTGCATTCGAAATGCTGGGCTGGGCCAAGGTGCGCAAAACGGCGCCGAAGCTGCGTCTGGGGGAAATCAAGCCCGCCGACAAGGACACCTTGGAGGCCGTCATTGCCAATCGTTATGAAGTCATGGCCAGCTATGGTCGCGGCTTGAAGGCGGCGTGCTCAGCCGAGTTGGCCAAGATGAAGGCGCAGGGCCAGGAGCGCAGTGCTCAATGGGCGCAGTTCCAATCGGCCAGCCGTTGGCTGCACAGGGATGAGGCGCGTATTCCGGTCTCCATGCTGGATCAAATTGCCAGCCTGCGTGCCGCCAGCCCTTCGCTCGACAAGTTGGTAACGATGCGAGAAGAGTTGCGTCAACTCTGGACCCGTACCAATGTGTCGGCCGAGCAGTTGGTCAGCGATCTGCAGGCCTGGTGCCGGCGCGCCGAGGAGAGCGGTATTGCCGAGTTGCGCAGTTTCTCGATGAGTCTGCGCGCCGCGCGCGCCTGAAGAAACTGCGGCTGTCGGCGCCTTCGATTGGCGCTTGATACGAAAAGGACACCCATGGAGGTGTCCTTTTTGTTGGGCGATCGGATGTGCTTGTTCTGGCTCTGCCCTTTGCCGGCCGAACGGGTGCTGAATGAGTTGAGCCGCTTCCGTCTATCTTGGGCGTAAAAAAACCCCGGCAGCATGGCTGGCGGGGTTTTGTCTCTGACTTGAAGGTCAGGGCTGACTTATCTCAGCTTGGTTTCTTTGTACAGAACATGCTTGCGAGCCTTGGGGTCGAATTTCATGAATTCGAGCTTGCCGGTCGTAGTCTTCTTGTTCTTGTCTGTCGTGTAGAAGTGACCCGTACCTGCGGTCGACTCCAACTTGATTTTTTCGCGTGCGCCTTTGGCCATGATTGTGCTCCTTGATACTCAGTGCTAGATCAGAGCTCGCCTTTGGCGCGCAGATCGGCGACGACTTGGTCGATACCGACCTTGTCGATCAAACGCAAAGCAGCATTGCTGATGCGCAGACGAATCCAACGGTTCTCTGATTCAACGAAGAAGCGGCGGTACTGCAGATTCGGCAAGAACCGACGTTTCGTTTTATTGTTGGCGTGAGAAACATTGTTCCCAACCATGGGCTTCTTGCCCGTGACTTGACAGACGCGTGCCATGACGCTTCTCCGGTTTGAATTGTTGACCGGTCAATCCCTTTGTGCATCCTGCGATTGCAGTGCCAAGGGATGACCACATGACCACTTTATGCTTTGCCAAACCCTTCGGTGCAATCGTTGAGATTGAGCGTCGGGGCGCGGTCCATCCAGCAAGCAAGCCTAAGAGTATAGCCGAAAAATGCCAATTTACCGGTCTTGCTCCTGCTCCAGGAAGCGCTGAGCGTCCAGAGCGGCCATACAGCCGGTGCCGGCGCTGGTGATGGCTTGGCGGTAAATATGGTCTTGCACATCGCCCGCCGCGAAAATGCCGGGGACGCTGGTCATGGTGGCGAAACCGTTGGAGCCGCTGCGGGTGAGGATATAGCCATCCTTCATTTCGAGCTGATTCTTGAAGATGTCGGTGTTCGGTGAATGGCCGATAGCGATAAAGCAGCCGTGCAGGGTCAGGTCTTGCGTGCTGCCGTCCTGGGTGCTCTTGATACGCACACCGGTGACGCCGCTTTGGTTACCCAACACCTCGTCCAGGGTGTTCCACAAGTGCAGCACCACATTGCCGTTGGCGGCCTTGGCCATCAGCTTGTCGATCAAGATCGGTTCGGCCTTGAACTTGTCGCGGCGGTGAATGACATGCACCTTGGCCGCGATATTCGACAAATACAGAGCCTCTTCAACGGCCGTGTTGCCGCCGCCGACCACGCAAACCTCTTGGCCGCGGTAGAAGAAGCCATCGCAAGTGGCGCAGCCGCTAACGCCGCGGCCCATGAATGCCTCCTCGGAGGGCAGGCCCAGGTATTTGGCCGAGGCGCCGGTGGCGATGATCAGGGCATCGCAGCTATAGCTGGCGCTGTCACCCTTGAGTTTGAAAGGACGAACCGAGAAATCAACCTCATTGATATGGTCGAAGACCATTTGGGTCTCGAAGCGTTCGGCATGTTTCTGAAAGCGTTCCATCAATTCAGGGCCCTGCACGCCCAGCACATCGGCCGGCCAGTTATCGACCTCGGTGGTCGTCATCAGTTGGCCGCCCTGCGCCATGCCGGTCAACAGCGTGGGCTTCAAGTTGGCGCGAGCGGCGTAGATTGCTGCGGTGTATCCGGCCGGGCCAGAGCCCAAAATCAGCAGCGAATGGTGTTGAGTAGTTTGGTTCATGGCAATCAATATGGGGTTGCTGGCGGTGCTGACAAGAAGAGTAGGCCGTTTTTTACGGCTTTGATCTCGTTTGAATCTTTGCGCGACTGTGCACAATTTGCGCATTCTAGGCATGGCCACGCATTCGAGAGGGCCAGCCGGTTTCAAACCTTAGTCAATGGAGGCTGTTTATGGCGATGCTGTCAAATTTGGACCTGATCCGCAGGGTGCCCTTGTTTTCCCTGCTCACCACCGATCAGGCACAGTCCATTGCGGATAGTGTCGTCAAACGGCGTTTCAAGCGCGGCGAGTTGATCGTCGAGCAAAACACCAAATCGAATGCCTTGTTCATCTTGCTGAACGGGCGTGCGCGCGTGCTAACCGCAGATACACGCGGTCGCGAAGTGATTCTGGCGGTGCTGCAGCCTGGCCACTATGTCGGTGAGATGAGTCTGATCGACCATGAGCCGCATTCGGCCACCGTGCGTGCCGAGGTGCAGACCGATATGTTGGTGCTCGGTCGCAATGAGTTCGCGCGCTGCCTGCCGGACAGCAGCAGCCTCTCCTATGCAATTTTGCGTGGCTTGGTGGCGCGTCTGCGCAATGCGGACCGGCAGATCGAGTCGCTGGCCTTGCTTGATGTCTATGGCCGCGTGGCCCGGACTTTGCTGGATATGTCCGAGGAAGAAAAAGGCATCAAGATCATTCGCGGCAAGGTCTCGCGTCAAGACATGGCCAAAGTGGTTGGCGCCTCGCGCGAGATGGTCAGCCGGGTGATGAAGGATCTGGAAGAACGCGGCGTGATCGAGACCCTGGAGAACGGCTCGGTCGTCATCAAGCAGCGTTTCCCTGATTGAACGATTAGTCGCCATGGCGGCATGAGTTTTGGCGAAACTCTTGCCCAAGAGCGCCTTGCGCTTAGGTCACAATGGCGGCATGAGTTTTAGCGAAACTCATGCACGAGAGTGCCTATCTCTTAGGCCACAATGGCGGCATGAGTTTTCCCCTGGGTTCCATGCTGGGCGGCGATGAAGCCGGCGTCAGCGATAAAGTCTATAAGCGGCAAGGCAAAAAGGCCGCTCCTGCGGCGCCGGTGAAGCAAAACCCTTTGCGAACGCCGGTGTGGCTTTTGCTTGGCGGTTTGCTGTGGTGCTTGGTCTTGATGGCCTTGCTGTCCTATGACCGCCATGACGCCGCCTTCTCGATTTCGGGCAGCCGCGACTTGCATGCGAATCGATTCGGTGCGGTCGGAGCCTGGATAGCCGATTTGCTGCTTTTCAGTTTCGGTTTCTCGACTTGGTGGTTGCTGCTGGTGGGGCTGCGCACTTGGTTGAGCAGTTTGGCCGGCTTGTTGCGCGCCGACTCCGAGCCCGCAGTTCCGAACGCTAAGTCCACCGGCCTGTATCTATTGGGCATCTTGCTGCTGATGTGCGCCAGCTGTTCGCTGGAGTGGACGCGGCTCTACTCTTGGGAGTCGCACCTGCCCGGTCACGCCGGTGGCGTTCTGGGTTATGCGCTCGGACCTTGGAGCATGCGCGCCTTGGGCTTTGCGGGCTCGGGTCTGCTGAGCATTGCCTTGCTTTTGATCGGGGCCGGTCTCGCCCTGAAGTTTTCCTGGCTGCGGCTCGCCGAGCAGTCCGGCCGGTGGCTTGACGACTTGCGTGAACGCTATCTGCAGCGCCGCGAACAGGCCGAGGACCAGCGTGTCGGCGTTCAGGCCGTGCAAGAACGCGAACAAGAGCATGTGGTCGAAGTTGAGCGCCAAGTGGTGGCCGAGCATGTGCCCATCGTGATTGAGGCGCCGGTGTTCGAGGTCCCCAAGTCCACGCGCGTAGCCAAAGAGCGGCAGTCGGCCTTGTTTGTCGACGCCAGCGATAGCAAGCTGCCCCAGGTGGATCTTCTGGACGTGGCCTCGCTGCGGGTCGAGTCGGTGACGCCGGAGTCGCTGGAGATGACCTCGCGCATGATCGAGAAGAAGCTGCGCGACTTTGGCGTCGAAGTCAGGGTGGTGGCGGCCTCGCCCGGCCCGGTGATCACGCGCTACGAGATCGAGCCGGCCACCGGCGTCAAGGGCTCGCAAATCGTTGGCTTGGCCAAGGATCTGTCGCGCAGCCTGAGCCTGGTGTCGATCCGGGTTGTCGAGGTGATCCCCGGCAAGAACTATATGGCCTTGGAACTGCCCAATGCGCGGCGCCAAACCATCCGTCTGTCCGAAATCTTGGGCTCGCAAGTCTATGCTGACGCAACATCTCAGCTGACCATGGGTTTGGGCAAAGACATCGTCGGCCTGCCCGTGGTGGCCGATCTGGCCAAGATGCCGCATTGCCTGGTGGCCGGTACCACCGGTTCGGGCAAGTCGGTCGGTATCAACGCGATGATTCTGTCCTTGCTCTACAAGGCCGAAGCGCGTGATGTGCGCTTGATTCTTATCGATCCGAAGATGCTGGAGATGAGCGTCTACGAGGGCATTCCGCATTTGCTGGCGCCGGTCGTGACCGATATGAAGCAGGCGTCCAATGCGCTCAACTGGTGTGTCGGCGAGATGGAGCGCCGCTACAAGCTGATGAGCAAGATGGGCGTGCGCAATCTGGCCGGCTACAACAAGAAGATCGATGAGGCCAACGAGCGCGGCGAGAGCATTGGCAACCCCTTCAGCCTGACGCCCGAGGCGCCCGAGCCCTTGGATAGGCTGCCCTTTATCGTGGTCGTGATCGATGAGTTGGCCGACCTGATGATGGTGGTTGGCAAGAAGATCGAGGAGTTGATCGCACGCCTGGCGCAGAAAGCCCGCGCGGCCGGCATTCACTTGATTCTGGCGACACAGCGCCCCAGCGTGGACGTGATTACCGGTCTGATCAAGGCCAATATTCCGACTCGGCTGTCCTTCCAGGTCAGCTCCAAAATTGACAGCCGCACCATTCTTGATCAGATGGGTGCCGAGGCCTTGTTGGGCATGGGTGACATGCTCTATATGCCCTCGGGTACCGGCCTGCCGATTCGAGTCCACGGCGCTTTCGTCAGTGACGATGAGGTGCACCGGGTGGTCGAGTACCTGAAGTCCAAGGGCGAGCCCAATTACATTGAGGGCATTCTCGAGGGCGGCGTGCTCGAAGGCGAGGGCGGTGAAAGCGGTGTGCCCGGCTCCGGCGAAGGCGAGGCGGATGCGATGTATGACCAGGCCGTGGCCATCGTCTTGCAGCATCGCCGTGCTTCGATCTCACTGGTGCAGCGGCACTTGCGTATCGGCTACAACCGGGCGGCGCGCTTGTTGGAACAAATGGAAAAATCCGGGCTGGTGTCCAGTATGGGCAGCAATGGCAATCGTGACTTGTTATTACCTAAGCGAGAAGAATGATGCGACTAAAGGTCTTCCTGCTGTGCGGCTTGCTGAGCTTGTTCGGCCATGCCCACGCAGATGCCGTGGCCGCCTTGAAGGACTTCGTGCGCGAGGCCAAGAGCGGGCGTGCCCAGTTCAGCCAAACCGTAACTTCCCCCGACGGGTCTCGCACGAAAGTGACCAGCGGCAGTTTCGAGTTCCAACGCCCCAATCAATTCCGATTTGCCTATCTGCCGCCGACCGAGCAATTGATCGTTGCCGATGGGCAAAAGGTCTGGATGTTCGATCCCGGTCTCAATCAGGCCAGTTCGCACCGGATGTCGCAGGCCTTGGGCGCCACGCCCGCCGCATTGCTGGCCGGGGGGAATTTGGAGCGCGACTTCACGCTCAAGGCGCTGCCGTCCAAAGGCGGCCTGGATTGGGTGCAGGCCCTGCCCAAACAGGCAGACGGTGGCTTTCAATCGTTGAAGGTCGGTTTCAAAGGGCGCGACTTGGCGGCCTTGGAGATCGTTGATGGCTTCGGCCAAAGCTCGCGTTTGGACTTTTCTGCGCTGGCGCTGAATCCTGTTTTGGCGGCCGACAGGTTTCGTTTTACTTTGCCGGCCGGTGCCGATTTGCTTGAGCAATAGCTTGTTTGGAACGTCAGTTGACGATGAGTGATTCCCTGTTCCCCGAGTTGCCCGCAGCGAGCCCGGCGGCTCACCTGAATCAGCCCCTGGCCGAGCGCCTGCGGCCGACCCATTTGGACGAAGTGATCGGTCAGCGCCAATTGCTCGGGCCGGGCATGCCCTTGCGTGCCGCCTTCGAATCGGGTCGTCTGCACTCGATGATTCTGTGGGGCCCGCCCGGCGTCGGCAAGACGACTTTGGCGCGCTTGATGACGCAGGCCTTCGACGCCCAGTTCATCACCATCTCGGCCGTGCTGGGCGGGGTCAAGGAGATTCGTGAGGCGGTCGAGCGTGCCCAAGCGGTGGCGGCGCAAGGGCGGCGCACCGTGGTTTTTGTCGATGAGGTGCACCGTTTCAACAAGTCGCAGCAGGATGCCTTCTTGCCTCACGTCGAGTCGGGCCTGTTTACCTTCATCGGGGCCACCACCGAGAACCCATCCTTCGAGGTCAACTCGGCGCTTTTGTCCAGGGCCAGCGTACATGTGCTGAAGTCGCTGGATGAGGGCGAGTTGTTGGCCTTGGTCGAACGTGCAGTGCAGGTCTTGGCCAGTCCGCCTTTCACGCCCGCTGCGGCCAAGCGCCTGGCGGCCTACGCGGATGGTGACGCCAGGCGTCTGCTGAATGCGGTGGATGCAGCGGTGGCCTTGGCGCCGAAGTCGGCGCAAGAGATCGACGAGGCTGCGCTGGAGCGCGCTTTGGGCGAGCAGTTGCGTCGTTATGACAAGGGCGGTGAGCAGTTTTACGACGTGATCTCGGCACTGCATAAATCGGTGCGTGGTTCTGACCCCGATGCCGCCCTGTATTGGTTTGCCCGCATGTTGGACGGCGGCGTCGACGTGCGCTATATCGCCCGCCGCTTGATTCGTATGGCCAGCGAGGATATCGGTCTGGCCGATCCCAGGGCGCTGCGTATCTGTCTGGATGCGGCCGATACCTATGAGCGCCTGGGTTCCCCCGAGGGTGAACTGACGCTGGCTCAGGCGGTGGTGTTTTTGGCCGTGGCGCCGAAGTCGAATGCGGTCTACAGCGCCTACAAAGCGGCTCGCGCCCTGGTCAAAACGGACAGCAGCCGGCCCGTTCCGCTGCATCTGCGCAACGCTCCGACGCGCTTGATGAGTGAGTTGGGCTACGGGCGTGAATACCGTTATGCGCATGATGAGCCGGGTGGCTTCGCGGCCGGTGTCAGCTATATGCCTGAGGGGCTGGAGGATCAGCGCTTTTACGAGCCCGTTGGGCGAGGTTTGGAGTTGCGCATCGGCGAGCGGCTGACCGAGTTGCGGCGTTTGAATGCAGAGCAAAATGAATCGGTCAAATGAACAAGTTTTATGCTTCAGGCGCTACGGGTAAACACCCGCGAATTTTGCTCATCACGCACTCCTACAATCCCGACCAGCCTGCAGGAATTGATGGCCGATCAAGGCCCGCCGACTTTGCGGCGGGCTTTTTTATTTGCTCATTTTTCAGCCCAATGAAATAGTCGTCCGGCAATCCCTTGCCGGTTCGTCAAACCGGAGACGTCAATGGAAACTTTTTTCCAGCAAATCATCAATGGTCTGGTGCTCGGCAGCATGTATGCCTTGGTGGCCCTGGGCTACACCATGGTCTACGGCATCATCAACCTGATCAATTTCGCCCATGGCGAAATCTTGATGGTCGGTGCGCTGGTCAGCTGGACCGTGGTCAGTGCCTTGGCCGATTCCGGCATGCCGGGCTGGCTGATGATGCTGATCGGCTTGGCCTGCGCCGTCGTCGTCTGCACCTCGCTGAACTTCCTGGTCGAGAAGATCGCCTACCGGCCGCTGCGCAATGCGCCGCGCCTGGCGCCCTTGATCACGGCGATGGGCATGTCTTTGCTGCTGCAGACGTTGGCCATGATCATCTGGAAGCCGAACCCAAAGCCCTTCCCGCTGCTGCTGCCGACCACGCCGATTGATCTGGGCGGCCCCGTCATCACGATCACGCAATGCGTGATTCTGGGCAGCACGGTGATGATTCTGGCG
>NZ_JAJIRN010000019.1 GCF_025717515.1 Roseateles oligotrophus | reverse complement strand
CAAATCTAAAGGCCTCTCGGCCTTTAGATGCCTCTTTTGCTAGCAGGCAAAAGATGACCCGCCGCAATGCTTACTTTCATTCTAAGCGGATAGCCAGAGCTCAAGGCATTAACGTGAGTGGTGCATGCGCGCAGCGCAGCACCCATCGAGGCGACGCGCAGCGAGCCGTGTTCTTTGGAGTTCACCCCCTTCTGCATGGGCGAGGAGCGCAGAATTTGCCGGGCGTCGCGCAGCGACTTCAAGAACTGGCTTCGCGCCCCTTGTTTGAGCGGAGCGGAGCGTAGCGCAGTGAGTTGGGCGCGGCCCGGCAAATTTGAGCATCCGAGCGGACCCGCAGGGCCATGCGGCAGGGTCGCCTTCTCTTGCCCACGTCTCTTGGCGAGACAAGAGAAGTGGGTCGCCCGCCGGGGCGAACTCCCGGCATCGTGCGGGTAAAGCAAATCCGCAGCAACCGTCAGTCCGGTCATATCGCAAATCATCTAACGACTAGCCTCCCCGTCATTTGGCATTCACGATGCCCTTGAAGTCAAACGGAACCACGATCGTGTTCACCTTGCCGGCCGCGACACCCTCGGCAATCTTCAGATTGGCCATCGCATTCATATAACCGATCGCCCCAGCGTTGGCGTTCAAAGCGGCAATGCGTTCGGCCTCTTTCTTGGCCGTTTGTACTTCCACTTCCTTGGTCTTGAGTTCGTTCTGGGCCCGCACCAGTTCGTTGGCGCTGTTCACAATCACATCGGCGGGCGCGATGGCGCGCACCTGGACTTGCGAGACCGTGATTTTTTCCGCCAGCTTTTCTTCGCCCAAGGTCTTGATGATGTTCTCGCGAATCTGCTGTTCGATTTGCGGGCGGTTGTCCGCCATCTTCAAAGACTCGTAGCCGCGTGCCACTTTGTACGCGGCATTGCGCGCACTCAGCGCCACATAGTTCTGCATCAAGAGGATGTCGTCGCCCTTGTCGCTCAGGCCATGGAAGCTGCGGTTCTTGGTCGTCCACAACTCGGACACGGCCGTCGGGTTGACGTTGTAGACCACGGTCATGTCGAAATCTTTGATGGTGGAATTGTCGGACGCCAGCGGCGTCATGTCGTCCACTGCCACCGCAACATCCTGAATCTTGAAGGTGATGATTTCACCGATGACGGTTTGGTTGAAGGAGCCCGGCAGCCGTTCGGTCGGGTCTGTCGTTTTGTCAAAATTGACGCGCAAACCGACCTCACCGGTTTCGATACGGGTGCAGCCTGCGGTCAACAGCAGCGCGGATATCAACAACGGGGTCAGAGCGGCTCTCATGGATCGTTATTTCCTTTGCGCTAAGGCGTCAAATTCGGGGGTTGCGGCAGGGGCC
Organism: Roseateles oligotrophus; assembly: GCF_025717515.1. Taxonomy (GTDB): domain Bacteria; phylum Pseudomonadota; class Gammaproteobacteria; order Burkholderiales; family Burkholderiaceae_C; genus Paucibacter_A; species Paucibacter_A oligotrophus. The sequence continues at coordinate 3,080 of NZ_JAJIRN010000019.1, read as the reverse complement.
CCGAGGGTTAGGCCATGAATGTATAGGCAAGGTGTGACCCTTTCGGTGACATCTTGTTCAAGATCAGTCAAGCCTCAGTGCCGCAGGAGACAGCAGGGTCGGTCTTTGACCGTCAATCTGCCAACGATTCAAGACCAGCCTCCCGACTGTTGCTACAGCGCCGCCCTCTTGGCGCTTTCACCCTTGTCAGCGGGCTCGGCCACCACGCGGGCATAGCGCTGGAAGCTCCAATAAGCCCAGGCCCAATCCATCAGCACCACCAGGCGGTTGCGAAAGCCGATCAAAAAATAGATGTGCACGAACAACCAGAACAACCAGGCGAAGTAACCGGCAAATTGAAACCGCCCCACATCGGCGACCGCCGCCTTGCGGCCAATGGTGGCCAGATTGCCGTAGTCCCGGTAGCGGAAGTTGGCAGGTGGCCGTGGCAAGACCTGACCCCGGTGAGCGCTGCCCGCCTGCAGCTGCGCCAAGATTCGCCGCGCCGCAAACACGCCCATTTGCTTGGCCGCCGGGCTGACGCCGGGCACCGGGCGGGTCGAACCATCCGGCTCGTGGCTTAGCGCGGCGGCCATATCGCCGATCACAAAAATCTCCGGGTGCCCGGCAATATTCAAACCGCCGTCGACGCTGACGCGGCCGGCGCGGTCAAGTGCGACGTTCAGCGTCTTGCCCAAGGGCGACGCCGCCACACCGGCGGCCCAGACCACCGTGCGGGCAGCAATCCGGGCGCGCACACCCGCCCGCTCCACGTCCACCCCCTGCGCGTCGATACCGACGACCCGGCAGCCGCAGTGCACCTGCACACCGAGCGCTTGCAGCTGTTGCGCGGCCCGCGCCGACAGCTCGGGCTTGAAACCGCCCAGCACACGCTCCCCGCCTTCCAGCAGCAAGACCTGGGCGCGCGCCAAGTCGATGCGACGGAACTCGTTCTTCAAGGTATGGCGAGCGATCTCGGCCAGCGTACCGGCCATTTCCACGCCCGTAGGGCCGGCACCGATAACGACGAAATTCAACAGGGCTTGGCGCTCAAGCTCAGCCTCGGCTGTGGCCGGCAAGGCCTCAGCGCGCTCAAACGCCGTCAAGACCTTGGCGCGCAGCTTGAAGGCATCGGCCAAGGTCTTCAGGCCGGGCGCATGCTCGGCCCATTCATCGCGGCCAAAGTAGCTGTGCGTGGCGCCACCGGCGAGGATCAGATAGTCATAAGCCAGGCTTTGCCCGTCGGCCAGATCAACGCAGCGCGAGCTCTTGTTGATCCCAAGCACTTCGGCCATCAGCACGGTGAGATTGCGCTGGTGGCGCAACATGTGGCGGATTGGCGCCGCTATCGAGGGGGCCGACAAACCGGCCGTCGCGACCTGATAGAGCAGCGGTTGAAACAGATGATGGTTGCTGCGATCGATCAAAGTGATGTCGAGCTCGGCCCGCGCCAACTCGCGCGCCGCCGCCAGACCTCCAAAACCACAACCGACGATGATGAGCCGCTCTCGCTCTTTTTGCATGGCCGTATTCTGGCCCGGCCCCTGCCGGTTTATCAGCATAACGTCATGCCCATGGGGCATAGGCTGGATGTCTCCCGCGCAAAGCCCCCCGGGCCGGTAACTTGGCGCCTACATCGCTCGGTAGAAGATGTAGTCAGCCTTGTAGGACACGACTTGCTTTTCGCCCTCGTTGCCTTTGGCGCAGACGCCCTTGGGTGCAACGCCACCCTGAGTTGCGACCCGCTGGATATAGCTCACCCCTTGCATCGCTCCCGGACCCACTGCAGGATTGGCTTTGACCAATTGCGAAGGGATATTGCCTTCACCATTGGGCGCCACGGCTACTTGAGTGCCGGTCAGCTTGGAGCCGTCCATGTTTTCCCAAGTGGCAGGCGGGCCGTAGTACTTGCCGATCAGGATGCCATTGCGATCCTTCAGGCTCGCGCTGGGGCCCGCAAACACCCACTCAAACTGGCTGTCCATGTCCTTCTTGGCCCGACATTGATAGGTGATGTCGCCAGCGGCAACGGTCTCTATGACAACGCTGTGTCCAGCGGGAACTTTCACGGCGTCTGGCAGGCTGGTCTGGCTGTACGGCCCCATCATCGGGGCCCGGTTGGCACAAGCCCCGAGCGTGGCGGCGGTCACGACACAAAGTAAAAATTGAATACGCATGGCAAGGTTTCTTAGAAGCATGAGTTGAATGTCCAACTCCACTACGCAGCGTGCCCCACTTCAGATTCAAAATTCTTCACTTGTTTGTGCGCCCGGCTGAATCAGCGCTTGCCCGAGTGGAGGCAGAGCGGATCGGGATGGACTGCATCAGTGCCGGGGGTCTCCGCCCACACTCCAGCCCCGCAGACTCAACAATCGCCCCCATGCGCAGCCCCAGAGAATCGCTGCCGATACTGCTCCGGCGTAATCCCGTTATGCCGCTTCAAACTCCGCTGCAAACTGTCCACCGACCCGAACCCGGCCCGCTGCGCCACCCGCGCCAAAGGCCAACTCGTCTGCTCCAGATGCGACTTGGCGCGGTCCAGCCGTAAGGCCTCGAGAAAGCGCGCTGGCGTCTGGCCGGTCTCGCTCAGGAACAGCCGCGCGAAATGGCGCTCGCTCATATGAACCCGCAGCGCCAACGCAGCAATGCTGAGATCCTCCGCCGGATGCTCGGTCATCCAGCTCAATAGCTCACCCAAGCGTTGTCCCACTTTGCCCGACTTGCCGCTCGCCTGCGTCTGCGCCCGCAGGCCGGCCGAATATTGCGACTGCCCACCCGGCCGGCGCAGATACAGCACCAGATCACGCGCCACCTGCAAGGCTAGCGCCTGACCGAGATCGGCCTCGACCAAGGCCAAGGACAAATCAATCGCGGCGGTGATGCCGGCCGAGCTGTAGAGCGGCGGATCGGCAACATAGATCGCATCCGGCTCCAGCAAGACCGCCGGAAACATGGCGGCCAAGCGATCGCAGTATTGCCAATGCGTGGTGACACGCCGCCCATCGAACAGCCCTGCCGCCGCCAAGGCAAATGCGCCGGTGCATACGCTGCCCATGCGCCGTACCTGGGGCGCGCGGCGCTGCAGCCAGGGAATCAGCTTA
>NZ_JAJIRN010000018.1 GCF_025717515.1 Roseateles oligotrophus | reverse complement strand
ATGCGATCAGATTCATTTGGCCTCCGCACTGAGGACACAGCAGCGGAAAAACCTCGTAAATCCGGGCAATCAGCGCCGCCCACAGGTAGCGCGCCGCTGAGGCTCGCTTGGGTGCAACGGGTTCAGTTTGGCTGGCTTGTGCTGGGCTCCCGCCGCCGCTGCTGCCTATGACTGACGCATCGACGACAGTTTCGTCGGCCGGCAATTGCGGCTGCGCCATGGCGACCGCGGCCGCTCGGAGCGGTGAGTTTGGTGCCAGCACGCCGTAGTAGCGATGCCGGTGGATGCGGGGCGGCGGGATCAGGGCGGCGATGCGATCGATAAGCTCCAGCGGCGTGAGGATCAGATCACCTTGTTTACCGCCCGATTGAGGTTTCGGGCAGTGATAGACCAAATCAGCGCCACGCTTGTGAAGTCGTCGCTCCATGGCAAAGGGTGGCCGGGCGCAATAGCGCAACAGACGCTCCAGCCCTGCGCGGTCAGCTGGGGCAATGCATACGGCGGCATCAACCGAAAAGCCGCTGTGCTGGTAGGCCAGCATGTCCGAGGCGTCAGTTTCTTCGATGAAGCCCCGGATGACAAAGGCTCGCAGGATGCGCTTGCGAGTGCTGGCCTGCACCTGGGCAATGGCGGCCTGGTCGGGCTCACTGGCCGGGTGAAAACGAAGTGCCGGCGTGCCAAGATCGACCTCAAGTGGCGCGGAAGAAACTGCATTGGTTGTTTCTACTGCCACTTCGAATACGCCGTCAATGACGCAGACGTGAAAATGCACATGGGTGTTCAGGCTGGAGCCGAACCGGTGAATGAAGGCCACCGCACCGATGCGCAATGCTGCCGCGTCAACTGTGGCAGCACCAGGGCAGCGCGTGATCAGGCTGTTCTGAATGACGCGCAGGAAGATGCGCAAGGCGGTGTTGAGTGCCGCGCCGTCCCGCTGCGAAAGAAAGTACCGAAGTCGTTTTGGCACCGACAACACCCACTGCCGCACGGCCAAACGCGGAAAGACATGGTCGACCAGGTGCGCGGCCGTCTCGGCCATACGTCGGGTGTTGCACGAGGGGCAAACGCCTCGCCCCTTGCAGGAGAAAGCGACGAAGTAGTCATGCCCGCAGTCCTCGCAGCGTGCGCGAGCGAAGCCATAGGCAAAGATGCCGCATTCCAGGTATTTGCGGAAGGCCAGTTCGACGTAGGGGCTTGGGGTGTGCAGATCACCCTGGCCGTCGAACTGGCCGCAGCTGGCAAGTTCGAGCCAGGTTTCGAAATGCTCGGCCACCGTCCGGTAGAGCAAGGTTTGCTCAGGGTGGCGAGGGTTGTAAAGCTTGACCTTGGGTGCGGCTGAGGTGCTTGGTTTAGTTTGTTTGCCAGCTTGTCTGTCCGCCACCACCCACTGATGCTGGTGTGGATGCGGATGCGGCAACCCCTGCCGCTGCGCTGAGATGGTGTGCATGGGGCAGAGTCATCAATGACGGGCGCCTCAATGATACCGATTCTGTGTTTATGACCAGTATTTGTGTGCCTCGATGCGGGGGCCTGAGGGTCAGGTCTCCCGTCTTGCAAAAAGCCTCTGAGCAGGCTCTGGTCGGGTCTTGAATGTGGGGCCGGGCCAAACATTTTGAATGAGCTGTCGCTTCGTTGTTAACGTCAGCTTCGGGCACGGAGTTGCCAGACGGTCAGTGCCTTCGCAATGTCCCGGCCCGCGCTAGGCAGACAGTTCGAGAAAGCGCCGCATAGCTGACGTTCGGTTCACCTGCCGTTTTGGTCAACGGTGGCTTACCGGCGACGATGCGGCCTGACGCTCCCGGCCAGTTCTTGTCACTCGGTTGCGCAGTGGCAGCAGCGGCAGGTTGCCAGGAGCTGCCGCTACCGGACAGGCATCAGGATCCTCGGAAAGTTGTTAGGCTGTTAGGCCGTTAACAGTTGAGGCCGCCCTCGATTGAAATGGATCGCCCGAGAGCCAACTATTTAGAGATTGGCTTTTCCAATGAATCCCAGTTGTATGCCTTTTCGACACGGTCGGCGATTTGATTCATCAGACTTAGGCCATTGTCGCCATTGGTCATGATGACGACGCCGTAACCCTTGCGAAAGTGTCCAGTCATCCACGCCCGATATCCCCAATTCGAGCCATTGTGCGAAAAGTACCAGCCGTCTTGGCGCCGATCAATCGCCAGGCCCATTGCGTAGCGACCAATCCCTGGCGGGGAAATCATTTCTTTGGCGGTGCGCTGATCCATGACCTTGCCACTCGGACCGCGTAGCCCAGTCGTGTGAGCCCTCGTCAAGTCCTGTGCGGCCAACTGCGCGCTGCGGCTGTACATCCGTGCTCAGCCTTGACCGAGCGCGCCACTGGTGGGGTTTGCGGCTGCATCCTCATCTCCGCCCGGCACAAAACTGACGCCGTGAGAGGCCAGGTAGTCGCGAATCAGCCGTCGCACCAGCTGTGACGGGGTCAGGTCTTGCTGCGCGCACAGAGTCTCAAGAGCCTTCTTTTTGCCGGGGTCGATCAAGATCGTCAGACGTGCGGTCTTTTGCTCCATAGAGACTCCTTATGTTAATTGCATTATAATTTTATACGAATCAAAGGCGATTTTTATTGGCAGGCATGATCTTGCTTCCGATTCGCTGGCGAGGTTCAAAAATCCAAGCCGAGGCCCGCATTCCGACTCATGAGCTTCAAGTTCCTGCAACGCCTGATCGGGCAAGATCGGACCCTGTTGGCCAATCGGCAACTTGGCGGCTTGCTGGCGTTTGTGGCCGGGGCGATCAATGCGGGCGGTTTCTTGGCGGTGCAGCGTTACACCTCGCACATGACCGGCATCGTGTCTTCGATTGCCGATGACTTGGCCACCGGCGGATTTGCCTTGGCGCTGGCCGGCTTTGCGGCCTTGTTTTCATTCCTTGCCGGAGCCGCGTGCACGGCCATCCTGATCAACTGGGCGCATCGCCGCCAAATGCAGAGCAAATACGCCTTAGCACTCTTGCTGGAGGCCGGCCTGCTGCTAGTGTTTGGGTTGGTAGGGGCCAATCTCAAGTCCTTGGAACATTTGTTGATCCCCACGGCGGTGCTCTTGCTGTGCTTCATCATGGGTCTGCAAAACGCCACCGTGACGAAGATTTCCCAGGCTGAAATACGCACCACACATATGACCGGCGTGATCACCGACCTGGGCCTCGAACTGGGCCGGTTGATCTACTGGAATCACGCGCAGCGGGGCAATCTCGTCCACACGGTGCGCGCCAATCGCGACAAGCTGATGATCCACCTGGCGATTTTGAGCTTGTTTTTTGGCGGCGGCTTGGTCGGCGCACTGGCCTTCAAGTACCTTGGCTTTTCGGCCACGATTCCGTTCGCGCTCTTGCTGATCGTGATTGCCGCCCCGGCACTGCTGCTCGATTGGTGGCAGGCCTGAATTACCCGCCCGCCCGCCCGCTCGCACCCATTCACTCCGCCATCCTCCCGAAGCTCCATGCCCCAATCTGCCGACCTTGCCCAGCACCTGAAGCCCTTCGTCTACGAGACCTTGAGTACCAAGGCCATGCACTTCTCGATCTGCGAAATTCAGAGCCGCATGCAGACCCAGCAGCCTGACGCGCTGAGCCTCGAGTACACGCGCACCATGATGGCTTTCATGCTGTTTGCGCCGCAACCCGATATGCTGGCGATGATAGGTTTGGGCGGCGGCTCGATGGCCAAGTTCTGCTTCCGCTTCTTGCCGATGACGCGCATCAAGGTGATCGAGATCAACCCGCATGTAATCGCGCTGCGCGACGAGTTTTTCGTGCCGCCGGACGGCGCGCGTTTCAAGGTGCAACTCGGCAACGGCGCGGATTTCGTGCGCTTTCCACCCTATCGCCTGGATGTGCTGTTGGTCGACGGCTTTGACTATGACGGCCAGCCGCCCGCGCTGTGTTCACAGCGTTTTTATGATGACTGTTTTGATGCGCTGCAGCCCAATGGCTTGATGGTGGTCAATCTTCATGCCGGCCATGCTGATTTCGACTTGCATGTGGCACGCATCCGGCGCAGCTTCGGTGTCGAAGTCTTGCTCGTCACCGATGCCGACGGCTGCAACACCATAGCCTTTGCCTGCAAAGGGTTGCTGGCCGGGCGTTTCAAGCCAGCCAGCGCCGGCCATCCCGCGCATCTGAGCGCCCAAGCTCGGGTCGAGCTGAGCCCCGCCTTCTTGGCGGTGACGCGGGCCCTGAAGGTCAAGGCCTTGGCTTGAGCGTCCGCAGCTGCGCCTGCGGCTTGCATTCTCGACCGCCTCAAAAGTACATCCTGGCCGGGACCGTGTGGCCGCATCGTCGCCAGTAAGCCGCCGTTGACTAAAACGGTCGGCGAACCGAACGTCAGCTATGCGGCGCATGTTCGCACTGTCGGGCTGGAGCAGGCCGGGGCATATCGAGGGCACTGACTGCCTGGCAACACAGTGCCATATCCGCGGCAGTATTAAGATATTGGCAATAGCCACGCCCTGAGACCGCTATGCACCTACAGGATCGGCCCGCAGCCGACAGCAATCCAGCGGACTGACCCGTCCGCCTCGGCCGAGCCGGTCAATGTTGCGGCGCTGCTGCGTCAACGGGCCGAAGCAATGCTGCTGGAACAGGACGCCGCTCAGCCGCTAGTCCCCCCGCAGTCGCCCGAAGCCGCCCAGTTAGCGCTACGCGAATTGCGATTGCGCCAGATTGAGCTGGAGTTGCAAGTCGAAGAACTGCGCCTGGCGAAAGAACAGCTGGAGCTGGTCAAGCAAACCCAGGCTCCGGATACAAGGGCGATTCAGAGTTTGGCGGAGGGTGCGATGGATGCCATCATCGTCGCCGATACCCATCTGCGCGTGATTCTGTTCAATCCTGCGGCCGCGCTGATCTTTGGCGTGCCGGTCGAAGAGGCAATGGGAGGCTCCATTGACCGATTCCTTCCCGCGCGGTTTCGTCAGGCACATGAGGGTCAAGTCCGAGACTTCGGCGAACTCAAGCGCGGTACGCGCCCCATGGGCAAGGTTTGCGAGATCTTAGGGTTGCGAGCAAATGGCGAGGAATTCCCCGCTGAGGCAGTGATTTCGAATCTTGAGATCGATGGACAGAAAACTTACGCCATCATCCTGCGCGACCTCTCCGAGCGCAGTCGCGTGAAAGAGGACTTGCGGGCAAGCAATAGCCGCTTGGTCGATGCCCAGTCGGTGGCCAAAGTGGGTAGTTGGGAGACTGATCTCTCCAATTTG
>NZ_JAJIRN010000017.1:2500-5639 GCF_025717515.1 Roseateles oligotrophus | reverse complement strand
CCTGACGATGACCTACTTTCACACGGGAATCCGCACTATCATCGGCGCTGAGGCATTTCACTGTCCTGTTCGGGATGGGAAGGAGTGGGACCGCCTCGCTATGGTCATCAGGCTTAACTGGTTGATTGACTGTTTTCTCAAACAATCAATCCAATTTGTAGAGTCGTGCAGTATACCCGAGTATGTGGGGTATTGCACTTCGAATCAGCTTTGATTTTGATTGCGTTCAAGTGTTCAACTCAATGAACAGACTTCTGAAGAACGGTATAACGTGCTGTGTTCCTCAAATATCCTTGATCTGCCCAGTGATTGATTTTCATCATTCACGAGCTGTCAAAGTTATAGGGTCAAGCCTCACGGGCAATTAGTACTGGTTAGCTTAACGCGTTACCGCGCTTCCACACCCAGCCTATCAACGTCCTGGTCTCGAACGACCCTTCAGGGGGCTCTAGGCCCCGGCAAGACTCATCTTGAGACGAGTTTCCCGCTTAGATGCTTTCAGCGGTTATCTCTTCCGCACTTAGCTACCCGGCGATGCCACTGGCGTGACAACCGGTACACCAGAGGTGCGTCCACTCCGGTCCTCTCGTACTAGGAGCAGGCTCTCTCAATCTTGCAGCGCCCACGGAAGATAGGGACCAAACTGTCTCACGACGTTTTAAACCCAGCTCACGTACCTCTTTAAATGGCGAACAGCCATACCCTTGGGACCGGCTACAGCCCCAGGATGAGATGAGCCGACATCGAGGTGCCAAACACCGCCGTCGATATGAACTCTTGGGCGGTATCAGCCTGTTATCCCCAGAGTACCTTTTATCCGTTGAGCGATGGCCCTTCCATACAGAACCACCGGATCACTTTGTCCTACTTTCGTACCTGCTCGACTTGTCAGTCTCGCAGTCAAGCACGCTTATGCCAATGCACTATCAACACGATTTCCGACCGTATTTAGCGTACCTTCGAACTCCTCCGTTACACTTTGGGAGGAGACCGCCCCAGTCAAACTGCCCACCATACACTGTCCCCAATCCCGATAAGGGACCAAGGTTAGAACCTCAAACACACCAGGGTGGTATTTCAACGTTGGCTCCAAGCAAACTAGCGTCCACTCTTCAAAGCCTCCCACCTATCCTACACAGGTCTGTTCAAAATCCAATGTAAAGCTACAGTAAAGGTTCATGGGGTCTTTCCGTCTTTCCGCGGGGAGATTGCATCATCACAAACATTTCAACTTCGCTGAGTCTCTGGAGGAGACAGTGTGGCCATCATTACTCCATTCGTGCAGGTCGGAACTTACCCGACAAGGAATTTCGCTACCTTAGGACCGTTATAGTTACGGCCGCCGTTTACTGGGACTTCAGTCAAGAGCTTGCACCCCATCATTTAATCTTCCAGCACCGGGCAGGAGTCACACCCTATACGTCGACTTTCGTCTTTGCAGAGTGCTGTGTTTTTAATAAACAGTTGCAGCCACCGATTCTCTGCGGCCCCATTCTGCTCACCAAGTCAATGGATCACATACTAGAGGCACACCTTCTTCCGAAGTTACGGTGTCAATTTGCCGAGTTCCTTCTCCAGAGTTCTCTCAAGCGCCTTAGAATACTCATCTCGCGCACCAGTGTCGGTTTGCGGTACGGTCAATTACAAGCTGAAGCTTAGTGGCTTTTCCTGGAAGCAGGGTATCACTCACTTCGTCTGCAAGCAGACTCGTTATCACGCCTCATCTAAGCCCCCCGGATTTGCCTAAGGGGCATGACTACACGCTTGAACCAACATATCCAACAGTTGGCTGAGCTAACCTTCTCCGTCCCCACATCGCACTTGTAATCGGTACAGGAATATTTACCTGTTTCCCATCAGCTACGCATCTCTGCCTCGCCTTAGGGGCCGACTCACCCTACGCCGATGAACGTTGCGTAGGAAACCTTGCGCTTTCGGCGAGGGGGCTTTTCACCCCCTTTAACGCTACTCATGTCAGCATTCGCACTTCTGATACCTCCAGCAGTCTTCACAAACCACCTTCACAGGCTTACAGAACGCTCTCCTACCACGTGCAATAAATTGCACATCCGCAGCTTCGGTAACTGGCTTAGCCCCGTTACATCTTCCGCGCAGGACGACTCGATCAGTGAGCTATTACGCTTTCTTTAAATGATGGCTGCTTCTAAGCCAACATCCTGACTGTTTTAGCCTTCCCACTTCGTTTCCCACTTAGCCAATTTTGGGGACCTTAGCTGGCGGTCTGGGTTGTTTCCCTCTTGAGTCCGGACGTTAGCACCCGGTGCTCTGTCTCCCAAGCTGTACTCATCGGTATTCGGAGTTTGCAATGGTTTGGTAAGTCGCCATGACCCCCTAGCCATAACAGTGCTCTACCCCCGATGGTAATACTTGAGGCACTACCTAAATAGTTTTCGGAGAGAACCAGCTATTTCCAAGTTTGTTTAGCCTTTCACCCCTATCCACAGCTCATCCGCTAATTTTGCAACATTAGTCGGTTCGGACCTCCAGCACCTGTTACGGTACCTTCATCCTGGCCATGGATAGATCACTTGGTTTCGGGTCTACACCCAGCGACTAATTCGCCCTATTCGGACTCGATTTCTCTACGGCTTCCCTATTCGGTTAACCTCGCCACTGAATGTAAGTCGCTGACCCATTATACAAAAGGTACGCAGTCACCTTGCGGCTCCTACTTTTTGTATGCATACGGTTTCAGGATCTATTTCACTCCCCTCCCGGGGTTCTTTTCGCCTTTCCCTCACGGTACTAGTTCACTATCGGTCGATTACGAGTATTTAGCCTTGGAGGATGGTCCCCCCATATTCAGACAGGATTTCTCGTGTCCCGCCCTACTTGTCTTACGCTTAGTTCCACACCGCAGCATTTTTCATACGGGGCTATCACCCGCTATGGCCGGACTTTCCATTCCGTTCTGATATACACGATGCTAAAACGTAAAGGCTACTCCAATTTCGCTCGCCGCTACTTTCGGAATCTCGGTTGATGTCTTTTCCTCGAGCTACTGAGATGTTTCAGTTCACCCGGTTCGCCACAATGACCTATGTATTCAGTCAGAGTTACCGCTCGCGCGGTGGGTTTCCCCATTCAGAAATCTCCGGATCAAAGCTAATTTGCCAGC
>NZ_JAJIRN010000016.1 GCF_025717515.1 Roseateles oligotrophus | reverse complement strand
GGCGTCACAAAGCCCCCAATCTCAATGCGTACTCCACACATTTCAGCATGTTCGATGCTCGTCCTGAGCTTTCTCGTCGGTTGCGCCAGCCCTATCGACAAACCCCTTACAGACGCGTCGGCAACCTCGGTCCCAGTAACAGCTGCAGTGAGCGACCTTCGCGCCACAGAGTGGAAGACAACAAAGGTACTGCAGAACTCACAAGGGGTTGTGCAGCATCTTGGTGACGACAAGTTCCCCGGCGGCAGCCTTCCCATTCATCTCGCGCAGCGCCTAGGGCGCACGCTTGAAAAGGTAAAGGCGCAGTCTGTCGTTGTGAAGACCACCGACGTACGCCTGTCGATACCTGGCGCAAAGCTTGACGACTTCCAACTCGCAACTGCAGTTGGCACATCAGGTCTGATAGCCGCGCCAGTCTTCGCCCTGTTGTCAACCACCACCCAGAACAAGTCTGCTTCAGCAGTCTTCTGTCTCAACGTCGATGGACGCGACTACCTTGGTAACGACGCCCGGCTGTTTCGCTATGGGCCTGAAGGAGAAATGCGCGAATCCATAGATGCCGCAATTGCGATGCTGAACAAAAACATCGCGGCCGGCGTCACATCGACAAGCGTTGCCTGTGAGGCCGGTTGGGAAGGCGGGCAGCCGCGACCATGACGCCTAACCATTCGTTCGAGTCGACGCGCAACGTCTGGTCACTACAGGCCCCCATTTCATTCTGGGCCTTCCGTGCCCAGCCGTCGCTCGCGGCTCAACTTTGACGTTAGCCATCCAAAACATGCTTCTGCAACTGCGGTCTTTCAAAACCTGGGTATGGAACGCCGGCGCGTTTTTGTTCTTTGCCGGCCTTTTGGTTTCGGCATTCTTCTACGCCGGCACCTATCTGATATTCGAAGGGGCTGGCTTGTGTGAATTCACCCGAGTGCAGGAGCTGGCATCCCCGAACGGAAAGAAGATCGCCAAGATCGGGTACTCCGATTGTGGTGCGACAACAAATTGGCAATCAGGACTGCAGATTGAAGATCGGGCCAGTGGAAAAGTCTTTTCTGGACTTTTCGGGTTGGATGGCAAGCCCGACGGCCTAGCTCTCAGGTGGGAGAACGAACACACAATTGTGCTTTCTGGATTCGCCATAGAAAAAGTTCTCTGGTTCAAGCAGGACTACTTTTCGGGCGTGAAAATCGTACTGAAACCATGAGCAGATCATCCATTTGTGGCGGGATGGCTAACCTTGCGTTCGAGCCGACTCGCAACGGCTGGCCACTCCAGGCCCCCATTTCATTCTGGGCCTTCCGTGCCCAGCCGCCGCTCGCGGCTCAACTTCGACGTTAGGAGGCCCAATGCGGTCATTCATTTCTCTCCTAGTTATTGCCTGTTCCGTCGGTGGTTGCGCGTCCAACATAAATATACGCAATGCAGATGCGCATGCGCAATCCGGCTACAACGCGCAGCGCAACGGTGACTGGGAAGTTGCGAGGCGGCAGTTTGCGCAGGCTGTAGTAAATGCCGACTTGGGTAAGGCCGAGGCAGGCGGTAAGGCCATGGTTAATTACGAGTATGGACGCTCCCTTGGCGTTACATGCTTTTGGGATGAGTCGGAGAAGTACCTACTTCGGTCAAAGCAGTTCGAAGAAGATCGAAACCATTCGCCTTATCTCCCGTTGTACGAGCTTGGGCTTCTTACAGAGAAGCAAGGGAAATCCAATCAGGCGGCGTCATATTTTTCCCAATTGATTCCGTTAATGGAGAAAGAGGGGCTCCGTGCCAAATATCCATTAGGGGTTGCTGACGCTTATGAACGCTACGCATTCGCTCTTGAGGCAACAGGAAAGTTCGCTGAAGCTGCAAAGAACAGGGCCGAGGCCCATACACTCCGCGCAGCCAATTCAGAAGCCAAGCCGTTTGGGCAAGTTACCCCTTATGGTTCAGCTTGCTATAAAAACGCCTCCTAACCGGGCGTTCGAGCCGACTCGCAACGGCTGGTCACTTCAGGCCCCCATTTCATTCTGGGCCTTCCGTGCCCAGCCGTCGCTCGCGGCTCAACTTCGACGTTATGCAGCAGGCTAAGCAAAGCTCGCAGCTTCTTTTCTGGTCGCTCGCTCGCGGCCAGTTGCCGGGTCAACTCGCCTCGCCGCCAGCGGCGCCAGGCCGAGCGCCAGCGGTCTCAGGCTCCGGCCACCGTGATCTTGCCTGTTCAGGCTCTGCTGGCCGTTTGCCTTTCTCGGTTCGCAGCCGGCCGCATGGCCAAGCAACAGCCAGTCGCCTCAGCCGAGTGCGGCAAGGGAACAGCTTCGGTATGCTGTCGGCCAACTCAACAGTAGTGCCTTCGATTTTGGCTCTGCATAACCGGGCGCTCGAGTGGACCTCCGCCAGCTGGCCGCGCTATGCTGGCTCCGTATTTTCAGCTCCGCTTGGCCAGCTGGCTGCGGCCACTCAGCTTCAACGTTAGGCGTCGAAAATGGCTGGCATCCTGGCTCTCGCAGCAGCATTAATATGGGCACTAGTTTGCGCAATAGGCGCGAACCTTTTCTCTCGTCTTTTCGGCGGTAGGCTGAGGCAAACAATCGTTGGAATCATTGCATTCCTGGCGCTGATTAGTGCTCCATTCGTGGATGTCGCTCTTGGAACAGCCCAGTTCAACGATCTCTGCGCAAAATCAGACAACTTAAGGCTCGTAGGCACAATTGCAAGCTCCTCGAGCACGGGTCTCTATACCGAGTCTGGCGAATGGAAATTGGCGGTGCTCGCGCCCAACCAGTTTGAAGAACGACACGCTCTGTCAAAAAAGATGGACTCTTTGGTTCGATGGGAAGGTGGGAACGAGTACAAGCGAGTGAGTCGCCTGTTCCCGATCTATGAACGTCCAACCCAAATTTATGAAGCTTCAAGCAATCGACTGCTCGCCGAATTCAAGTCATATCACTATGGCGACGGATTGTTCCGAAGCCAGCTCCTCGGCTCGGGAAAGCAGTGCTTTCCATGGACAACGGGTCACGATTTATACAAGACAGTGTTTGTCTTTCATCGTTCTGGACAGCCGTGACGCACACAGCGACGCCTAACCCTTCGCTCGAGCGGACCTCCGCCAGCTGGCCGCGCTACGCTGCCTGTATATTTTCAGCTCCGCGCGGCCAGCTGGCTCCGGCCGCTCAGCTCCAACGTTAGCCCGCACAAAATGCACCTCATCTAGGCGACATACTCATGTTTCTTCCCAATAGGCGCCTAGTCTGGCTGCTCCTTGCCGCGTACGGGGCGCCTCTCGTAGCTTATCTTGCGACATTCGGAACCGTGCTTTCCTCTGATCATCAAAGATGGGCAGAGTTTGGGTCGGCCATGTCAGGCATTTACGCGCCAATTGTCGCCGTTACAACTTTGGCCGTTTTGCTGGCTCAAGTAAGTTTGCAAAAGCAAATCAATGACCATTCGTATAGCCAAGCGCATATCGGGCAAGCAAGGGCGGATATCGAGTTTTACGCGGTCCAACTTGCCGAAAAGCTAGACAAAGTCGCACTGCCCGGCCAAACATTCCGCTCGATATTGCATTCGAACTTTCAGCCCAACACTGTGGCTGAACTCGATACAGATTCTCTACGCACGCTCGCAGCGAATGTGGACGCGGCTATGCCGGGCGTCATGGGTATGTGGTTTGGCATATATCCAATATTGGCCGGGTTGGCAGCAAGCGACGAAACGGCCTTTCGCATGACGCTGAGTTCCTCAATACAAAAGCTGATTGCATTGCTTAGCTTCGAGACCTGCGTCACGCTCGACAACTATCACCGCGTTCGAACCGAGGGACGACTAACTGTCGTGTATAGATTCAGCCCGCTGCTGGAGCCAAAGCGTGCGGGCTAACCCTGCGTTCGAGCCGACTCGCAACGGCTGGTCTCTCCAGGCCCCCATTTCATTCTGGGCCTTCCGTGCCCAGCCGTCGCTCGCGGCTCAACTTCGACGTTAGACCCCAATGACCGAAGTGGACTTTGTCGGCGAGCTTGACTGCCGGTTTCCCTACCAGGCGCCAATTCGGTGGCGCCGGTTGTCGGCACAAGCTGCACGAGTTTCGCCAAACGCGGCTTTCATGGTTTTTCATGAAGTGTGCCGAGTCCCGCGCTCAGTGAAACTAGACAAGGCACAGGCGGAAGAAATACTAAGACACCTCGGGCAGAGATTTCGGCATCCGTTGGTCCGAGTTATCCATCCCGCAGTGCATGCGCATATTTCGGGAAAGTCACTTTCGGAGTCTCGAGCCTCAGCACTTATGCGCAAGGTTGCGCGGTATCCAAATCAATTCAACGCGCTTGCGGTTTGCTACTTCAGCGCGGACGACGTCTCTGGAGCTCTTGATCGGGCGTACAACCGGATTGTTCAAGAATGGTCGCAGACTTAAAGTTCGTTCTGGCCGCTGGCTGGCTTGGGCGCCTGGGGTCTAACCGGTCGTTCGAGCCGACTCGCAACGGCTGGTCTCTACAGGCCCCCATTTCATTCTGGGCCTTCCGTGCCCAGCCGCCGCTCGCGGCTCAACTTCGACGTTAGGCCTCAAATGAGCCACTCCCACTCTTTCCAGTCCTGGCCGTTCAGAATCCCAGTTGAAACTGGAGTTTTCACGACTCGGCAAATCATGGAAGGCCGAGAACCAGTCCGAGAGGTCTACCACGATCCAGATGGTGATTGGCAGTTCTTATGCGGCACGACACTGGACGCAGTCGACCTCAAGCTGGTCTGTTTCGGTTGCATGTTTGATCGTGATCCATCAATTGGCGGACTCGCCGAGTTGCCACCTCGCTGGTGTGCGACAAGGCAGGCTCCAGACTTCGCATGGGTTCATGAAGAGTATGAGCCCCGCCAAGATGAGGCCTAACCTGTCCTTCGAGCCGACTCGCAACGGCTGGTCACTCCAGGCCCCCATTTCATTCTGGGCCTTCCGCGCCCAGCCGCCGCTCGCGGCTCAACTTCGACGTTATGTGGCAGGCTAAGCAAAGCTTCAAATTGCGTTGCCGATCGCTCGCTCGCAGCGAGCGCTTGTGGCAATGGGCCTCGCTTTCTGCCGGGTCGGGCGGGGCGCAGGCGGTTTCAGCCTCCGGTCGCCGTGATCTCGCCGGGTTCGGCCAGAGCAGTGTTTATCTTTCCTTGGTGCGCGGCCGGCCGCATGGCAAAGAACCAGCCTGCCGCCTTAGCCTGCCGAGCGCCACAAGGGCTCAGCCCCGGGGTTCTGTCTGCCACTTTCACCTTGGTGCCTTCGAGGCGGCTCCACATAACAGGTCGCTCGAGTGGACCTCCGCCAGCTGGCCGCGCTATGCTGCCTGTATATTTTCAGCTCCGCGCGGCCAGCTGGCTGCGGCCCCTCAGCTCGAACGTTAGGTGGCTCAAAATGCCTCGTGCTTTGCAACCGCTTGTTGAACCTGGTGTGATCGTGCGCCACTGCACCGAGGCCGAGGCGGCCGATTTGAGGGCGGCCTGGCTCGCAGCATTTGGTGCAAATCGCCATGGCGTGAATGCCAAGGATTTTCTCTGGCACATCTTTAGCGCAGGCCGCTATCCCAGCGCTGAGCGCGATGACGCACTCGCCCAATACCAGCAGCAACTCGCCGCCGAGTACATGGTCCTCTCGAATGATGGGAGAACGGCCTTTTCCACGGATATGCTTCCGAGCAAAGCTTCACTCTTCGACTACTACGTGTTCCCTCTGAATTTCGCTTGGACCATGGCCTTCACACACGAAGCGGGGTGGCTTGGTCCGTACTTTGCAAGGCACGCGAACTTTGAGCAACTGAACAACGCGAATCTTGCCCAGCTCAAGAAGAAGCAAGAAGCTGCGGCCGCTACAGCCAAGGGGTGGAATTGAACCCGCCACCTAACCAGTCGTTCGAGCCGACTCGCAACGGCTGGTCACTACAGGCCCCCATTTCATTCTGGGCCTTCCGTGCCCAGCCGCCGCTCGCGGCTCAACTTCGACGTTAGGCCGCATAAAAATGCCATCGCGCATCACCGTTGCTTCGCTAGTCGCACTCTTGCTCGCCGTAGGCAACGCGAGCGCGGGTGGTAGCCAACTATCGACGACCTGCGCGCTCACTGATGCCGAATTCGCCGCGTCAATCAACACTCTTCGCGACTGGTCAAAGATTCACGAATTTCACAAGAAGAACTTTCCGCCTTGCCCCGACGACGGCATGTTTGCTGAGGGGTACTCCGAATTGGTCGTGCGTACCCTGTCAACAGAGTGGGTGCAGTTTGGCCAGTTGGGCCGTCTCGCAGCAGCCGACGCGAAGTTCAAGGCGTTCGTCCTTCGTCACATTGATGCAACTACCAACGAAGCGGACCTACGTCAAATCGAAGAACGGGCCAAGAACGCCTGCCCAGCTGGGCACAGCGCCCTTTGTCGCCAAGTTGCAAGCGCCGCTGGCGCCGCAATCAATGAACTCAAGTAACCTCCAGCGCGAGGCGAAGGTGCGGCCTAACCGGTCGTTCGAGCCGACTCGCAACGGCTGGTCACTCCAGGCCCCCATTTCATTCTGGGCCTTCCGTGCCCAGCCGCCGCTCGCGGCTCAACTTCGACGTTATGCAGCAGGCTAAGCAAAGCTCGAAGTTTCTTTTCTGGTTGCTCGCTCGCGGCCAGTTGCCGAGGCAACTCGCATCGCCGACAGCTGCACCAGGCCGAGCGCCGGCCGGTTCAGGCTCCGGTCACCGTGATCTTGCCA
>NZ_JAJIRN010000015.1 GCF_025717515.1 Roseateles oligotrophus | reverse complement strand
GCTTCACGGTCCCTGGCACAAAGCCGCCTTAGGGTCAGCCATCATCAGGTCATCGTCAATGACCGCTGTCAGGGGGCGAGTGGGCGGGGCCGTTAGGCCTCAGTTGCCGGAGCGAACCTGGTCTCATCCACAAGGCCGAGCCGGCGCAACTCGCTCAAAACGATGGGGCTCAGTGTGGTCTTGGTAGGGTCCAGGTCAGTCAGCAACTGCCTGGCGCCGGCGGCACTCAAGGTTTCGCCAAGTGGTGCGAGAGCCTCAAGTGCTGCGGCCGCGATTCGCGAAAGGCCCAGCTCCACGTAGGCGGTCCCAGCTTCAGTTGAGACTCCAAGTTCAAGAGCGAGTGCGAACGGATAGACGTCCGGCACCAGGGCCTCCTTCCCCGTCGCGCGCAGCGCCAAGAGCAAGACATCTCGATAAGCCTTGCCGAGCTGCACAAATTGGAATCGAACGACATCTTCGATGAGCGAGAACGCCTCGTAGATGTGTTGATTGATAGTCTTCGGCTTCGGCGGATCCTTACCTTCTTCTTTGGCCGCAGCGGCCTTGCGCTCTTCCGTCCTCTTGCGACGGTCGGCCCACAGCTTCAGCATCACGGGATAGGGCATGCCTTTCATCCACCAGAGGGCCAACGGGGCAGCAAGCATGCCGAACTTCATCGACTTGCCAGTCACGAGCTCGACCATGCGGCCGAAAATCTTTTCATAGTGCCCGGTGGGTGCGTCGGCCGGCGGAACGGGGATGAGCTCCTTAACCGCACCCTCGCCGATCTTGGTTACGAGGTAGTCGTAGAGCCTGCGAAGCCCGAACGGGTCGATGGTCCAGTTCTCCGCCAGGATGTCGTCTGGCAGTCCGATGCTTGCGTACGCGCTTTCCGCAGCGCCTACTAGGTCGTCGAAAACCGTGCCGTCCGATGTCGGCAGCACGCGGGCGAGATAGGGTCTGAGGTCCTTTCTAGCGGCATGTGCCACTAGCAGACCTGCGCAGGCTCGAATGCGAAACGTCTCTGGCTTGCCGATCTGCTCTGCTGGTAGCGCACCGTCGAGCAACGCCTGCGTGACCGCTGCTCCATCATTGACGAGAGTCTCAGCGAGAGCTGGCTTGACTCGGAACGGCACGAATTGGTCCATCGGCTTGGTGTCCCACTCCTCATAGTTGAGAAGGAACACATTGCCGACGATGTCGTGGTTGAGCCTGCCGGCCCGGCCGGCGAAGTTCCAGAGCAGAGCTGGATCCAGTGGCTTGCCTGCCCCCCGAGTCGGTGTGTCGATGAATACGTTGCGAGCCGGGAGGTTGACCCCCTGGGCAAGAGTCGTGGTGCAGACTAGGTACTTCACGCCGCCCTCGTCTTGCTTGAACGAGGTTTCTATAGCTTCGCGAAGCAAGCTCGGCATGCGCCCGTAGTGATAGGCGACGCCTTGCCGCACCATGGACGCTAGCTGGTACTCAGGGTGGATGTGCTCTTGGATGAACGTTGACAGCTCCTCCAGCGACGCACTTTTAAGCTCTCCGCTCTTTGATTTCAGAAGGGAGGTGAGCAACGCGGCGGTCTTTTCGGCCTCCCGAGCTCCAGTCTCGTAGAGGAGTGACCCGTCGTTGCCGCCCAGTTCGACCGCCACGTTGGCAAGGCGGCTGGCCTTGTTTTCAAGCGACCGCTCAACCCGTATGTTTCCCATCGGCATCCGAACGCCGTCGCGCCCCATAAGGGCAATGTTTAACTCGAAGTGCTTGCCTTTGACTTTGCTGAGAACAATGCGGTTCTGCTGGACCGGCGACAGCCTGGTTGAGAGGGGTACCAATTCAGTAACGCCAAAAGACCGCGCCACTGCCGGCATCCCCTCGGCGCCTGGTGCTAGCAAGATGACCTTGGTTGCCGAGGACCGCTGCGCGATCCTCTCCAGGCAGTCCTGAAGAATCATGCCTCTTGCGTCGTCAGCAATGTTTTGGGCCTCGTCGACTACCACTACGTCGAAAGACAGGTCGTCCGGTGCCACTGAGAGCAGACTGCTGAGTCGTTCCTGGGTGAGCACGAATATTTGCTTCGGCCGCTCAAGCTGATCCAGAGATGGAATCGCTGAGATTCTTATGTCGGCCTGCCCGCCGAATCGGGCGTGTAGCTTGCTCTGAACCTCTGACAGCAAGGCGCGCGTCGGCGTTACGTACACCGCCGTGAAGTGCTCTCTGCTCTCGGCCTGCCGGCAGATATGTTCCAGCACCAGGAAGGACTTGCCGGCCGAAGTCGGCGCGGTGATGACTTGGGCAGCCTTCGCTGGCAGGCTCTTCCAGACCCTGAGCTGATAAGCAGTGAGCGCGCGCGTCTCGTTTCCAAACTGGACACTGTTGGCCCGCTCGGATATCCGGCGATTGACAAGCCCGAGCAGGGTGTCATCGCCCTTGCCGATGTGCTGTTCGGCGAACTTCAGGCTAGGAAAGTTTCCCAGCTCGCCCAGAAGGCCAAGCGCGCGCTCACGCGCCAGTCCATCCTCTGTGACCAGCAGCGACTGGATGGCAATCTCTTGAGCTTGACGGTGCAGGGTTTCATCTTCGGTTTGGACGAAGACCTCGGCACAGTACAAGAGCTTGGCAAGGTCGTCGTTGCTTACATCCTCGGTCTCAGGCGCCTTCGCCAGTGTCTTGGCGACGCCCGCCAACTGCAGGCCGGCAAGTAGTGTCCAGTACTTGTCATTGCCTATGAAGCGCTGCGACAGCTCAAGGGCAAATGAGCTCATGGATGCACCTTCTTGGGGACATAGCCCATAGCTCCGTAGAACAGCTCACGCACCTCATCAGCGTCGGGGACGACGACGAAGTAGACGAGGCACTTGTTGGGGTCGGCACCGTGGTCGGTGAGGTGCTTCATGGCAGCTTTCTGGTGATGGTCAAGTTCCTTCGTATAGGTAGCGACGAGCTCCTTTTCGTGAAAACCAGGTTGCTGCTGGTTGTTTACCGGAGGGAGGCTCTTGAACAGCTTGGCGTCTGAGTACAGCACCACGCCGACGTAGCGCTCGCGCTTGGGCACTTCGTCCGGCGACGCCATGACGTCGAAGTAGCGCAAGGCGACCTTGCGACTCTCCTCGTCCAGCGTGTCGAAGTTGCCCAGGTCCCTAACGATGGAATACTCGCGGCGATATTGCTTCTTGTTGGAGGAGAAATCCGCAACCGACTCCGCGAAATCAGCAGCACCGCCGTTGGCGGTTTTGCTTAGCTTCGACTCCAAGAAATAGATCACCAGCCAATCGCCCTCGACGGCGGCATGAATGCCGTCGAGGCCGTGCACAGGCATATTGTTATTGGTCTTCAACGACATCTTGGCGGCAAGCTGAGCCGCGCCAAGCTGTTCGATGGCTATGCAGTACGCAAAGACCTCGCCCACCTCACTTGAGCGGTAGGGGTACTTCTCGTTGAATTCGAGGAACGCATCGCGTGTCGCTTCAGAGATCAAGAGCGAGACGCTCATGTCGCCAGGTGGAAGGGCGGCCTGCTCAGCGTCGAACTCAAGCCTTCGCTTGCGAGATAGTGCGTAGTTTGCCGTTCGGCTCCACAGGTATCGGGCGAGACTTTGCACGTTCGCCAAGTTCTCTTGGAGCCGCACGTACATGAGGCTGGTTGCCGGCTGCGACGGATCTAGTGAGGCGGTTGCTAGAGCGACGTACTTTGAAAGCTGGACGTGGTCTTTGAGCGCAACCAGGTCTGCTTCGAGCTTTTCTAGCCCTTCTTTGGACTCTCCCATCCAGCGATCCCTTCCCTTGCAACGAAGTGCTTTTTTGTTGGGTACCGATTGTTGCGCGGAAATCTTCACAAGCAGACATTTCGCTTGGCAACGGGAACCGATCAGTATGGTTGCAGTGCGGCTTACTTCGGTCATAGGACTTTGACGACGCCGTTAGGCCTGCGCCAATGATCGCTCCTCCACTGTTCGACTTCACAGTGTCGACCAGATGCAGACATGCGCCGCGACGATCTCGCATCCCAAAAGCGTTGACACTCACGAACCGCAAACCGCTCTTCCAATCACGAACGTCCGGTGCCAATGCTGAAGTGGCCACTCATCGCAGACCTCATGGACGACCGGTGTTGATCAGAGCGGTCGCTCCGGACGCCCGCGACGAATGACCGAGTCCAGCCTGAAGCAGCGATTCAGGAAGGCGATCCGACCGACCGCAACCGCGGCAAAGCAAAGTCGATGCCCTTTGCATCGGAATAGGGCTGGTTGGTCGGCGTCAACTACCTGGGTGTCTCCGAAGCAATTTGTCGACGGTCGCCTTCATAGCGACACTGCCCACCCGCCTTGTTTCTTCGTCGACAGCTACTTGCCACTCTGCCAAGGTGAGCTCTCGCACCTGTAGACCATCTAACGATGCTGGGTTGTCGTAAATCCGACGGTTTCCCGACTGGTTCAGATTCGTCCGCCGGTCGAGAATCTCGCTGCTGAGTGAATTCCGTTAATACATTGCGTTTTCTCCTGTGTTCTAAGCATCGGCGGTGGCGGCACACACGTCTATCCAACCAAAGTGGGAGTGTTGGGGGATGCTTGTCAGGAAATTTCTTTTTGTCGCTCATTGAATCAGCGCGAATGCTCGATTCGTGGTTCGTCAAGTCGAGGCCCGTGTGGCCAGCCGGCGCGATCATCTGCAATAACTGCCCATTCCGACATTATTTGTGGGCAGGCCGAGCTTGAAGTCCAATCGGATCAATGTGCCAATGCCCCTGCCGGGAGCCACTGCACACCTGTGCGCTGCACCAACTCCGAATAGCTGATTGGCTTCGATGCGACCTCATCATCCGCGTTTCTCTGCCAGTGCGCCCAAGCTTTCCGAGTCTGACTGTCGAACACTAACTTGAAAACATGAGTGGGTACACGGACACCGTTTTCCCCGATTCGCAAGCTTCCAGAATCGAAAACCGGCCCGGTAATCACGAAAACATCGCCGTTGGCACGCTGCACATATTTTCGCGTGTCTTGTTCGATCTTGGACCAGGCACCGGAATTGTGTCGAATCGACTGAGGCACCATATTTGCCAACGAGAAGGATTGGGCAAGCGCCTCCTCCGTGGCCATATCACCTGACGGCGCCATGTGTCCGCGGGAATAGCCAGACCGCTTGTAGTCGTCGAGTTCGGCCCGCTCCGCGCGAGGCAGCCTTGCATCAGCAAAGAATCGGTCATTCTGGCGTTTGATGCCGCCCAGGGCCTGCTTGTTAAGGCGCTGAGCAACGAATACTGGTGTTTTCGTATCCCCACTATGCAGTACGGCAAAGCTCCCATAGCAAAGCTCACGAACACGCGGATTGCGAGGAACGGCCGGCGACTGGCGAAGGACGAAAAAGTGGGCGCAGCGCGCAAATGAGGTCGGCAACTGCGCTACCTCCGCAGCTAGCGAGGCTGCACTGGCCTGCAGTTGCCCTGCAAAAAGGCCGGCAACGGCCACTGAAGTTAGGGAGCGGGAAACTAGGAAATGCACTTGAGTTTGACGGTGGGGATTGCAGCGAGGGCCCATTGGACCAGATGCAATGTTGACAACCGTGTTGGTTGTCCGAGGCTGCGGTACATCCCTTGGCACGACGGGCGCGCAGTCAATCTCCGTTCACAGATGAAAGAAGCCTCAAGGCCCTAAACCTTAAGCCCTCACAACCGCGATATCACCCCAACAAGTCGTGTACTGGGGCGTGCGCCGCTCCTGTTTCATGGCCCACCCTTTACGGTCAATTTCCAACCCCGCGCCAGCAAGTTTCAACGAGCCTCGCCCGTACCGTCCATTGACCGCATCCATCGCCGACATCAATTTTGCGCGGCCTCGCTGTCCGCTTTGATGGCAAGTTAGTGCTGACCCAGACACGCCCTGGTCAACTTCGCGGTCATGCCCTGGCGGTGTCTCTAAAGCATCAAAATCCAACTCGCCCTGTTGCATGTCAGTGGACTGCAAATCAACCAGCATCACCCCTGCTTTGGCGTACTTGAAACCCGCCTTGTAGATGCCTCGAAGACCTGCAATCGCCGAGGTGGCGAGCAGCGCGCTATCAGCAGTCGGTCTAAGCAAGGGCACGGTCACGGTCGCGCTGTACTGCGGGTCATCCTTACGAAACGGGCTTGTTCGAATGAACACAACGATGGCACCCGCAGCGCTGCCTTGCCCTCGCAGTTTCTCCGCCGCGCGACTTGTGTATTCAGTGATGGCGGTGGCTAGATCCCGACCCTTCGTCACCGCATGGCCGAAGGAGCGGCTCACCATGATTTGCTGCTTCGGCGCAGGCTGGTCATCGACCTCAATGCACTGGGTACCCTGAAGTTCGCGCACGGTCTTTTCGAGGACCACCGAGAAATGCCGCCTGACCGTTGACGCATCAAGCCGCACCAAATCAAGCACTGTGGACACGCCGCCTTCGCGGAGTTGTGCCCCGATGCGCTTGCCAACGCCCCAGACCTCCCCGACATCTGTTGCAGCAAAAACGGCATGCAATTCGTCTTGCGAAATGGCACCGAGGTGGCAGACCTGCCCCAGCTTCTGCGGGTAGCTGCCAGGTTTGCGTTCGGTGGTTTTGGAGATGTAGTTGGCCAGCTTGGCCAGAGTCTTTGTCGGTCCGATGCCAACGCCACAGGGGATACCAACCCACTGCAATATTCGGGCTCGCATGTCCCGACACATAACTACCAAATCACCCGGAACCCCAGTGAAGTCCAGAAATGACTCGTCAATCGAGTAAATCTCTTGCCGAGGAGCGTAGCTCGACGCGACAACCATCATCCTTTCAGACATGTCTCCATAGAGCGCAAAGTTTGCACTCAGAGCAACCAGGCCATGGTCGCGTTCGAAGTCCTTGCATTGAAACCAAGGGTGGCCCATGCGCACACCAAGGGCTTTTGCCTCGTTTGAGCGCGCAATGGCGCAGCCATCATTGTTGGATAGGACGATGACGGGCCGGCCGACAAGGGAAGGTCTGAAGACTCGTTCGCATGAGACATAGAAGTTATTGCCGTCAACAAGCGCAAACATAGACAGTCCGCACGCTGGTCTTAGACGATCATCGATTTGATGGCCGTCGTGACGACACCCCAAACTTCGACGGTCTGACCGTCACGAGGGAGGATGTCCGGGTAAGTCGGATTGGCTGCCTGCAGCTTGAGGTTGCTGCCGCGCTTCCAGAGTCGCTTAACAGTGAACTCGCCATCAACAACGGCGACAACGACATGGCCATGGGACGGTTTGATAGCACGGTCTACGAGCACGACGTCACCATCATCGATACCAGCTTCACGCATGGACGCGCCGCGCACACGCATCAGGAACGTGGCCTGAGGGTGCTTGATGAGCTCTTTATTGAGGTCAATGCGCTCGACACCATGGTCCTCTGCGGGCGAAGGGAAGCCCGCTTGGACTGAGCCGAGGAGGCTCTTCACCCAGGCAGCATCTACCGCGACAACGGGCACGGGTGTGGGCGGACCATCTGTCGAGGAATTCGCTTGAGAAATACTGTACATAAATACAGTTTACGCCTACTGGGCACTTTTGAGACTCTGAGCAAGTCGCCGCAATGGGGGCTGGAAAGTGGCGATGCCATCAGCCGTGTCCGCGCGATAGCAGCCAGTGTTTGCCGCCCGGCGAACTGGCTCTGTCTGGCATTAAGCAGTCGTAGGCCCAGCGGCAACCGCTGGCCGCGAATGGCGGCTCTACGAGGTACTGCGGTCCTCTGCGGATTCCATCGCAGCTTGAGAGTACCGCGCCGCGTAGCCTTGCTACTGAACCGGATAAATGTCGAGAACATTGGCATACACGTCTCGAACTCAGTGCTTTTTTATAAATTCTTCTAAGTAATTTCTTAACTCATTGATTTGTAATGAAAAATCTAAATTTTCGTACTCGATGCTAATCCTCACTTATTCATCTATGTCATTGATATGCAAGGAAAAAACTAGATTTCCATAAGAGTTCTATGATCTATAATCCGGACTTTCACGACCCTGCAAAGAGGTGAGAGACCATGAGTGAGTTCTACGAAGATGTAGCGCGTGTAGATGCCGATCAAGCTAGTATCGAAGTTGACATGACCTTGATCTCCAGCTTCGCGCTGGCCCGTCTTGTTGAAGAGGTGCGGAACGATGAGGCAGCTGTGGGTTCGTCGTACGACCGCGTACACAATCGCCACAATCGCTGATCGCGGTTTGCATTGAACATCGACACAATCCTGGTCAAGGTGGCCAGTAGGTGCAATATCAACTGCACTTATTGCTATGTGTACAACATGGGCGACGATGGCTGGCAGGATATGCCAGCCCTGATGTCGAGCAGCACAATCCAGGCGCTGTCGAGTTCCTTGACTGAGTTGGCATCAGCTCAGAGTAGGCCGTTTGCCACAGTTTTGCACGGCGGCGAGCCTTTGATGCTTGGCGCGCGGAGACTTGAATACTTGCTCGGGGCGCTTCGCGCAGTGCTGCCGGAAACGCATGTCATTTGCATGCAGACGAACGGCATGCTCTTGACGCCGGAGGTCGTCGAAATCTGCGCAAAGTTTCGCGTGGGTGTGTCCATCAGTTTAGATGGACCCAAAGCGGTCAACGATCGCTTTCGCCTCGGCAAGCATGGCGAAAGTACCCATGACAGGGTGGTGGCGGGCATAAAGCTCCTGCGCGATCATCCCATGTCAGGTGTTCTGTACGCGGGCCTACTTTCGGTAATAGATCCATTCTCCGATCCAGCTGAGGTATATGAATACTTCAAGGGATTGAGCGCCCCGTCCGTCGACTTTCTTTATCGCGACGGCAATCATTCAAACTTGCCGTTCGGCAAGAATGCATTTGAGTCAGTAGAGTACGGTCGCTGGCTTTCAAGGCTCCTTGATGTCTACTTAGCAGATCCGCTCCCTCCTAGGATCCGTTTCCTTGACGACATCATCAAGTTGTGCCTGGGTGGGCGGGGGATCAAGGAAGGTTTGGGCGATGCCGACTACGGCATTGCGATCATCGAGACCGATGGATCGGTCAGCAAGAATGACACGCTTAAAAGCTCCTTCAATGGCGCTGATCGCTTTGTAGAGAACTGGTCGGTCCACCATGATCGACTGTCCGAAATCTTCGCCAGCACCGAGTTCGCTCAGTATCACGCGTTGCAGCGCCCGACTTCCAAGGATTGCAAGAACTGCAAGCTTGAAGGCGTCTGTGGCGGCGGCATGCCCTTGCACCGGTGGAAGGTTGGAAGTGAATTCGACAACCCTTCGGTCTATTGCAACGACCAGAAGGAGCTGATCTCAAACGTCATTGATCGTTTGAAGCGCGAAGGACTACAGCTTGATCCCAGACTTCGATAAATCGAAACTCCAGCGGCAGCCGTTTACTTACGGGGTTGTGCCCAGCGCATTGCGAAACGAGGACAGTCTTGCGCTGCTCGAATGGCTTGAAGCCGACGCGCCTTGGCAACTTCGCGTTGCGAGCTTCTACGAGCAGTTCGAGTTCAGCATTCTGGATGCCGAACTTCCAGGGCACTTGCAGTCGCTGTTTTGTTCCGAGTCGCTTGCCGCTCTGAAGAATTGCATCGAGAACGTATTTGATGCTGACCTTGATGACCGGATCGACATCACTGTTCACAAATTGGTTCGCGGTCAGCGGATTCGAATTCACAACGATTACATCCCTGGGCGGGAGACACATCGCTTGCTCATTCAACTCAATCGTGGATGGCAAGACAGCAATGGTGGCGCGCTGATCTTCTTCAACTCTCAACGAGCGGATGACATTCACCGGATATTTCGCCCACTTCACAACACTGGCGTATTGTTCGAGATCTCGCAGAACTCGCTCCATGCCGTCTCACCGATCATGGATGGTGAGCGCTATACGCTGGTGCTTTCCTTCTATAAGAACGGGCATGCCGAGTGCGAGAACCCGCCAAGCACTTCAAGCGCTGCCTGAGTGATTTAGGTAGCCCGTTGTGGTTTCCAGGGCTTGCGCGAGTCTTAGAGACAGTGACTCCGGATAAGGTGTCGAAGGACTATTCGACATCTCGCTTCATCTGTGGTGCCGAGCCAAAGATGAGCTTCCCCTTCGGGGTACCTACGCTTCAGGACAGTCCAAGCCTGCGGGTGGAGGTACTCGCGGATGCTGTTCTAGGCGGGTTCGTGGGACGCGGATTAGATCTACTCTCGCCCCAGGAAGCATCTACGCTTGAGGTACGCCGAGTGCTGGATGGCGCTTCTGAACTGATTCGGTTGAGTCCAACGTTGTCGTCGACCGTTCACACTGTCGCGAAAAGCATTCATCTTTTGCGACAGGACGATCCATCAATTGACGTCAGCTTCAGCGATCCTGAAATCCCATTCTCGATTTTTGTGTCGGTGTGCCCGAACGCAAATTTGGCCTCCTACCGATTGGCAGAGGCAATCATCCATGAAGCGATGCACCTGCAGCTCACTTTGATCGAGAAGACGGTTCCGTTGCTGAAAGACGGTAGCGCGACCTTTTACTCTCCATGGAAGCAGACAGAGCGCCCAGCGTCGGGCCTGCTGCACGCGCTGTATGTTTTCGGCGTTATCAATGAATGGTTGGAGTTGCTTGTTGAAGCCGGGCTAGGCGAACATTACGCTGTAGAGCGTCGTGCCGCCATTGCATCTGAGATCGAACTTGTCGACGCGATGTCCCTTAAGTACGAACTCAGCTTCGACGGACTTCGGCTCATGGAACGATTGGTTCGTCAGCGATAAGAGACTTTGGATTGGGAGACTTCGCAGCCGCCCAGTCCGCATTTCTCAAGTCGATGCTTGATATCAAGCGTTATGGCCGCAGAGTTGTCGACCTTTGGACCGATGACGATCGATGAGCCCGGCTGCTGAAACAATATTGGAGCTGTTTCGATGAACAGCTTCGCAAAATGATCCAACGTTTTCGGATGTTGTCGGAGTTCTGGGTCACTCAGCGTTCTGGCTTCAACCGCACGGACCTCTTTCTCATCTCCATAGTCTTTGTCTTTGTAGAGGTAAAGCAGTTCACTCACGATTGCCGCAGAAATTTCACGGATACGTTTGGCCGATGACGTGGACACTTTGCCCATCAATGTGGTTACCTCGGCTAACGGTGCCGTCAGATCGTCCAGAGCTTCCTGCGCGGACTTGTCGTCGTAAAGAACCTTGTATAGCGTGATGGGCGGTGCCGATTTTGTTCTATCCAATCTCCCGCCTCCATGCAGTATTCCGTGCGTCGGATCGGTATCGAAGGCAGCCAGAGGACTCACCACACTGAATCCTGTTCCGTTCCTTCCATAGAACCGCCAAAGATTGAGGCTGTCGCTTTCGAGGGAGAAGCATGCGACAAACACAAGAAAGTCTTGGCCTTGCCAAGAGATCGCTTCATGCATGTTCTCTTGTTCGCTGAAGAAATCTGCAAGCGGGTTCTTTAGCTTTCCTTGGCTAAAGGCTCTGAGGCGTTTCCCCTCCTTGGGGTCGTTCACATAGGCGATGTTGTAGAGCCGAATCACGTTTCTGGGGCTCTCTGCTTCGTTGTCGAGCATGCTGGTCAGGCCGCCGGCATCCGTATAGTGAGCTAGCCCCGAGGCTGCCTCCTCCGCAGAAATTGTGTGTCGCGAACTACGGATTTGATCGACTGCCCGCCTTAGTGCGGTCAATGCCTTAAGTGCAGATAGGAAATGCTTACTCGGCAATTCGCATCCGAGAAGTGCGTGCCCGAGCTGCGCTTCGAGATGATTGGCAGCAGCCCCCATGGTGTTAGCGACGGCGAAGATCCGCTGCTATTCGGCGGTGAGAACGCGGTTTTTGGTCCTTGGCCGGCAGTGCCTGGTTCGGCCAAGCAAGCAGCAAAGACAAAGCCCCAATAAAGGGGCTTTGTCTTTGCTGTCTGCCTTGAGTCTTGACTGAAGAGTTCAGCGGCGCCGGCCGCTATTCCTGAGTCGCGTCAGAACGGCTCGCCCGACTCGAATTCCAGCGAGTCGTCTGCCGTCATCAATTGCTCGCGCCAGGCTTGCTGAATGTGAGGCCCATAGCGCGCCCAGAGCGAATCCCGCAGATATTCCACAGCCTCGAATACCGCCAACGCTTGTTCAGGCGTCCAGTGGCTGGGCAGGGTTCGCGGCTTGTTCACTCGGCTTCTGCGCGGTTTCATGGCGCCTCCTTTCCTGCCCGTTTGGTCGCGCCTTTGGTAGGCCCGGCCGGCTTGTCTTGTCGTCTTGACTTGGCGTTGTCCGCTCGCTCATCGGCCTCCTTCTTCCGGTACGACGGGCCTTCGATGCGCACCACTTCCGCCCTGTGCATCAGCCGGTCAACCAGCGACACCACACAGGCCGCATTGGGGAACACCTCGCCCCATTCCGCAAAGGCCCGGTTGGTCGTCACAACCGTGCTCTTGTGCAGGTAGCGCCGGCTGATCAGTTCAAACAGCAAGTCAGCATGCCGGTTCGAGTACGACAGATAGCCCACCTCGTCGATGACCAGCAGGTCCGGCGCGGCGTAATGCTTGAGCCTTCGGCGCAAGGCCGTGTCGCTGTCCAGCGCGGCCAATTCGCCCAGCAAAGCGCCTGCCGTGATGAACAGCGCCTTGTGCCCGGCCAACACGGCTTGGTAACCGATATTGCAGGCGCACATTGATTTGCCCACGCCATTGGGGCCGGCCAGCACGACGTTGCTGGCATCCGCCATGAAGTCCAGCGTCATCAGCTCCTCGATGGCCGCCCGGTCACACTGCGTAGGCCATTGCCAGTCGAAGTCTGCCAGCGGCTTGAACCGGCCGATGTGGGCGGCGCGCAGCCGGCGCTCCAGGCTGCGACGGGACCGCTCTTGCGCCTCCCAGCCGAGTAACTCGGCCACCCAGCGGGCTCGCTCGGGTTCGGCCATCACCTCCGACCACCGGCTCAGCAAGCCATGCAGATGCAAGCCGGCTGCTTGGGTATGAAGATCGGCGCTCAGAATCGGCGGGTGCTCAAGTCTCATCATCACTCTCCTTGCGGTCATAGGAGTCCAGCTTGTGCGGGCGTACCGGTGCATCGCGGCGGGCTACGTGCTCGGGCAGGATCAGCGCGGTGGGCGGCGGCTGCCCGGCTGCTTGAGCAGCCCGCTCCAGCGCATGGCGCACCGCATTCGGGTGCGGCACGTTGGCGGCCAGCGCCTCCGTCATGGCGGCTTGCAGCGCCGCCGCACTGTAACGATCCAGCAGGCGCAGCAACGAAGCGGTGATCGAGCCGAGGTTCCCGCCTCGCTCGGCCGCGCGCCGCAGCAACTCGGTGCTGGCCGGCACGGCGGCGCTCAAACGGTCACAGGCTCGGTGTGCGCGGGCCTTGCGTTTGCGCTCCACCAGGGTCTGGATGTGAACGAGATTCTCGATCTGCGCCGCCTTATCCCAGCTGCGAACATGAACCGCCAGCTCTTGGCTGCCGTCCAATATTCGTACGCACTGCTCATCGGCAAGCACGCTCACGGTCCGGCGCACATGGGTGTGCGGCAAAGAATAGTCGTTCAGATCAAACCGGGCATAAGGCGTCTTGCCGATGACCACGGCCAGACGCTCGCCCACGGCGTAGTCGTGCACCGGCAAAGGCAATAAGTGAGCCCGTTCGACCTCAAAGGCCTGCTGCACGCTCAAGCTTGTGTCCTGGGGCCAGCGCCGCTTTGATGCTTGGCCCTCGCACCAGGTCCGGGCCTGCGCGTTGAGGTCGGCCAGGTCGGTGAACTCGCGGGCGGCAAAGAAGTTGTCTCGAACGTAGCGGATCGAGCGCTCGACCCGCCCCTTCTCGTTGCCCCTGGCTACGGCCACCGGGCGCGGCTCGTACAGATGATGAGCGGCGAACTTGAGTAACACCGGATTGAAGCGGATCGCATCACCCACACGTTCCAGCACGGCGCTCTTGAGGTTGTCGTACAGCAGCACCCGGGCCACCCCTCCAAACGCCGCAAACGCCTCCACATGGCCGCGCAAGAAGGCGTCCATGCGGGCGTCGAGGAAGAAGCGCAGGAAGATCCGGCGCGAGTAGCTCAGCACCATCACGAAGGCCATCAGCGGGCGGCGGGCACGGCCAATTTGAAGATGGCCAAAGTGCCCCCAGTCCACCTGCGCTTGCTCACCCGGCAAGGTGAGCAGACGCAGATAAGCCTCGGCCGCCGGGCGAGGCCGCAGCTCGGCAATAAGGTGGCGGAAGTGCGATTCGCTGCCCACGTAACCCCGCTCGCTGACCATGGCATACACGCGTGCAGCCGTGAGCGTGGGGAACTTGACCAGGGTCTCCATGATGAAGGGTCGATAGGCATCAATGCGGCTGGGTCGCAGCGCGGATGGCGGCACGGGTGACCCACTGGCAGCGAGCACGCGCCGCACGGTGTCGCGATGCACATGCAAT
>NZ_JAJIRN010000014.1 GCF_025717515.1 Roseateles oligotrophus | reverse complement strand
CCAAGTTTTGGATCTGGCTGTTGGTCAAGGCATTGATCTGCGATGTTGTCAGCGACACCAATTGATCTGAAGTCAGGTTCCCAAGTTGGTCTGTGCTCAACGCTCGGATGGCAGCGCTGCCCAGTGCTCGCACATCGTCGGTCTGCATGAACGTCACTTGATCGGTACTCAGCGAATTGATCGCAAATGTCCCCAAGGAAGCAAACTGCTTGGTCGTCATCGCGATGATCTGGTCGCTGCTGAATGCGGCCCAGTCCTCGGTCGTGAACTTGCTCAGTGTCTTCGTTGACAGGCCAGCAATTTGATCTGTGGAGTAGCTTGCGATCAGAGTGGTCATGGTGAGCTCACTTGGTTTGTTACGTTGGCAGCAGCCTCAGAGAGGCGCTGCTTGTAGATTTCGTGCTTCTAGAACCTTGTCCGTTCTATATGGCGGGATACCGCCCCCGCATCAATTGCGAATCTGGGGCGGACTTGGATATCGGTGTTTCAAGCTAAGAGCGGCTGCGCGAGCGCCTGAACCGACTCATTGCTCTTTCCTCGTCACTCTGATTTCGACGCCATCTGCGTAAACTTGAGGCAAGCACAGGGCGCCCAGGACCTGGGCCGCCCCAGGCGACATGTCTTTTTGGCCGCGGACTCATCCACCAGACTCCTCGGCTAGGCCGTGATCTCTGTCGTGGGCTGATTGATGTTTCGGCCATTTCGCCACCTCAGATCAAGGGTAGTAAGGGAGTCTCGCCGTCGTCCGGTAGGCGTTTCAAATCGGGTATATACATTGACATAGGACTAGCAATCGCTTGTGTGTCTTGTGAGGAAATCAGTTGCCTAGCATTGACTGCAAGGCTTGAGTCCCCCATTTCCGCAAGCTGCTCGCTCGGACCATTTAGCACTTCGCCTAGCTTAGGGATTTGCGGCTGACGAGAAGGCTCGATAAAACCGTCTTTTGCGAACCAAACGTCGGCCATGGCGTGGGCCTGTCCGTCACCGGTTTTGTAGTCAGACACCAGACCCAGCAAATTGCCGTGGTCAACCGATAGCCCGGATTGCGCGCGCAGATTCAACTCGGCAATGCCAAAGTCCTGCAAGGTTTTCAACTCGCCCGCGTCGGTCTGGCCGTCGCTATTGGCATCGACCCAAACCCGCAAGTCCTTGAAGGCCCTGTCCTCGATGGACAGCCGCCCGTCCAAATTGAGGTCAAGCTCCTGCATGGCCAAGTAGCCATTGGCGGCCCGGCCTCCATCCGCCAGCAAGGTGCCCGAGCCGAATAACTCGTGGCCGCTGTTGATCAGGCCATCACCATTGCGGTCCATCACCAACAGACCATCCTGCGCGCCGACCCAGCCCCACTTTTGACTATGGCCGGTGCCGAAAAGGTCGAAATGAACGCCGTCCGCGGCGGCCCTGGTGCTGACGCCATTGCCGTCCAGGTCCAGGACGATCGGGGAGGCCGCTTGCAGGGCATCCAGCTGCTCGCTGGTAAAGACACCGATGGCTGCGTCCGAGAAGGCAAATACTTGCGCCATCGACAAGACCTGAAGGTCTTCCGGCTCAAAGCCCGGGATCTGGTCGGTCGTGAAACTATGGATCTGTTCGGTGGTCAAGCCGGCCATCTGCGAGGTCTGGAAGGCCTGGATGTCTTCGGTCTGGAACTGGGTAATTTGCTCCGTGCTCAAGCTGGCAAGCTGGACCGAGGTCAATGCCGCAATATGCTGCGTGCCCAAGGCCAGGATCTCGGCGCTGTCCAGCGTCGCCAATTGCTCGGTCGTCATTGAACGAATGTGGCCCGACGTGAGGGCACCGATCTGCTCGGGACTAAAGGCCGCGAACTGTTCGGTGGACAGACCCATCAGGGCTTGACTGCCCATGGCGTGAATGTCTTCGGTCTGAATCGCGGCGATATCGGACGCTTCGATGCCGCGCATCTGAGCCGAGCTCAGCATCGCGAACTGAGCGCTGGTCAAGGCGCCAATCTGCTCCGAAGTGAGGCCCGCCATGTCTTCGGAGCTGAATCCGCGCACGGCGCCGGTCGTCAGCGCCGCAAGATCATCGGTCGCAAAGACCGAAATCTGCAGCGAACTCATGGCGACGATTTGGGCGGAGCTCAAACCGCCCATCTGTGCAGTGCCCAAAGCCTGGACGTCTTCGGTGACCCAGTTCTGCACCTGCGCGGTGGTCAGCGAGCCCACCTGAGTGCGCGTCAAGGCAGCCACTTGCTCGCTTTGAAGCGCATTGAGTTGGGTGCTGCTGAAGCCCTTCAACGCAAAGATGCTCAGCGCGGCGACATTGTCGGTGCTCAGGCTGGCCACCATATCGGTCGTGAAGCCTTGCAACTGCTGCGAGGCAAAGCCGCGGATCTGTTCGGTACTGAACGCATTCAGCTCCTCGGTGCCGATGGTGGCAACCTGGCTGGAGGTCATTGCCCCGAACTGGGTGTTGGTCAAAAGCTTCAACTGTTCGGAAGTCAGCGCCGTGAACTGCAGCGTCGTCAGCCCTTGAATGGCGGCCGTCGACAAGGCGCGCAGGTCATCACTCTGCAACATCGACAACTGCTCGGTGCCGATGCCGGTGATTTGCGCCGAGGTCATGGCCGCGGACTGGGCGGTGGTCATCGCGATGACTTGATCGCTGCTCAGGGCCGAAATCTGCGTCGAGCCGATGCCGCGCCATGCGGCGGTGCTGATGGCAGCGAAGTCCTCCGTCGTCATGGTCTTGAACTGATCGCTGCTCAAGGCCTGGACTTGCGCCGAATTCCAGAAACCGAACTGCAGCGTCGTGAGTGCATTCAGGTCGTCACTCGCCAGCCCTTGAACTTGTGCGCTGCTCAGAGCGCCTATCTGGTTGCTGCCGAGCGCCTGAAACTGATCAGAGCCGAGTGCCGCCAATTGCGTGTTGCTCAGCGCGCGCAAAGCGCTGCTGTTCAAGGCTCTCAAATCTTCGGTTTCCAGTTGCTGCAGCTGATCGGTCTGCAAGCCCAGCACCTGGCCGCTGCTGAGCGCGGCCGCCTGAGTGGTCGTCAATGCCGTGACTTGATCGCTGCCCAACTGCCCGATCTGCAGCGAACTCAGTCCACGCAGGCCGCCGGTGCCGATGGCCGCGAAGTCTTCGGTGGTCAGCAGTTTCAACTGATCGCTGCTCAAGGCGGCAATCTGGCTGCTGGCCATGGCTTGGTACTGCTCGGTCGTCAAGGCCCGCAAGTCGTCGGAGCTCAGGCCAAGTATCTGCGTACTCGTCAGCGCGTTCACCTGAGCTGTGCTCAGGGCGGCAATCTGGGCCGCATCCAAGGCCGCAATCTGCGCGGTACTGAGCGAGCGCAGGGCCAGACTGGCCAAGGCGCGCAAGTCTTCGGTGGCCAAGCTGCTGATTTGTTCGGTGCCGAGTCCAGCCACTTGGGCGCTGCCGAGCGAAGCGAACTGGCTGCTGCTCATGGCCACCAATTGATCGCTGCCCAAAGAGCCCAGTTGGGTCGAACTCAGGCCACGCAAACCAGCGCTGCCGATGGCCGCAAGGTCCTCGCTGGCCAAGGTCTTGAGCTGATCGGTAGCCAGCGCGGCGATTTGGGTCGAGCCAATGGCGGCGAACTGCTCTGTGCTGAGGGCATTCAAATCCTCGCTGCTCAAAGCCCGGATCTGCGTGCTGGTCAAGAAGTTGACTTGCGCCGTAGTCAGCGCCAGCCATTGCTCGGAGCCGAGTGCTGCCAACTGATCGCTGCCTAAATTGCGCAAGGCGGTACTGCTGAGCACGCGCAAATCGTCGGTCGCAAAAGCCGCTATCTGCTCGGTGCTGAAGCCCTTCATCTGAGCGCTGCTCAAGATGGCGACCTGCGCGGTGGTCAAGGCGCGGATCTCGTCCGTGCCGAGTGTGCCGAGCTGGTTTTGCGGCGAGGTCACCAGCGCTGCCACCTGCGCGGTGGTCAACACGCTGATCTGATCGCTGTTCAGCGCTTGAAACTGCTCACTCGTAAACGCTCTGAGCGTCGCGGTGTTGAGCGCGCGCAGATCGTCGGTCTGAAATTTGGCAAGCTGTTCGGTGCTCAGGCCCGCGACTTGAACGCTGGTCAAAGCGCCCGCCTGTGCGGTAGTCAAGGCGATGATCTGGTCGGAACTCAGCGCCGCGACTTGGCTCGAACTCATCCCGCGCAGACCCGCCGTGCCGATGGCGGCAAAGTCCTCGGTGCCCAGCGTTGTGAGTTGATAGGTGCGCAGCGCTGCCACCTGAGTCGAGCCGATCGCGCCCAACTGCAAAGCGCTGAGGGCGTTCAAGTCATCGCTACCCAAACCTTGAATCTGAGCGGAGGTCAACGCGTTGATTTGGGTGCTGGACAGCTGTGCGATTTGTTCGGAGCTCAGCGCAGCCAGTTGCTCGGTGCTGAGCGCACGCAGGGCCGAGCTGCTCAGGGCTCGCAAGTCCTCGCTCGCCAACTTGCTGATTTGCTCGGTGCCGAAGCCCGTCACCTGCACGCTGGTCAGCGCGGCGGCCTGCGCCGTGCTCAAGGCGACGATTTGATCGGTGGTCAGCGCCGCCAATTGCGTCGAGCCGAGTCCGCGCAAGCCCGCCGTACCGATGGCGGCGAAGTCCTCGG
This sequence comes from Roseateles oligotrophus, assembly GCF_025717515.1. GTDB lineage: Bacteria > Pseudomonadota > Gammaproteobacteria > Burkholderiales > Burkholderiaceae_C > Paucibacter_A > Paucibacter_A oligotrophus. Next base: position 86,113 of record NZ_JAJIRN010000014.1, on the reverse strand, counting down.
TGCCGAGTGTCTTGAGCTGATCAGTGCCGAGCACTGCCACCTGGGCCGAGTTGATCGCCGCAAATTGTTGCGAGCTGAAAGCGTTCAGATCCTCGCTGCCCAGGCTCTGAATCTGGCTACTGGTCAGCGCATTGACCTGGGCCGTGGTCAGCTGACTCAATTGATCGGAGCCCAGCGCCGCCAATTGCTCGGTTCGCAATGCGCGCAGGGCTGCGCTGGTGATGGCGCGCAAGTCGTCCGTCGCCAGCTGGCTCATCTGTTCGGTGCTGAAGCCCGCGACCTGGCTGCTGTTCAGGATGCCGGCTTGCGCCGTGGTCAACCCAATCACCTGCTCGGAACTCAGCACGGCGACTTGAGCCGAACTCAGGCCGCGCAGGCCACCCGTGCCAATCGACGCGAAGTCTTCGCTGCCCAGCGTCTTCAACTGATCGCTGGTCAGTGCGGCAATCTGCGTCGATGTGATGGCGCGGAACTGCACCGAGGTCAGCGCGTTCAAGTCTTCACTGACGAGGCTCTGAATCTGGGCGCTGCCGAGCGAATTGATCTGAGCGGTGGTCAGCGCCGCCCATTGCCCGGAGCCCAATGCCGCGAGCTGGTCGCTGCGCAAGGCACGCAAGGCGGCCGAGCCGATCACGGCCAGATCGTCGGTGGCCAAACGGCCCATCTGCTCGGTGTCAAGCCCTAGCACTTGTGCCGACGTCAGTGACGCCGCCTGCGCGCTGGTCAGGGCAATGATCTGATCGCTGGTCAGCGCGGCGACTTGGGTCGAGCCGAGCCCGCGCAAGCCGGCGGTGCCGATCGCGGCAAAGTCTTCGGTGCTCAAGGCCTTCAATTGATCGGTCAGCAGCGCTGCGATCTGGGTCGAGTTGATGGCCTTGAATTGGCTTGAGCTCAAAGCGCCCAAGTCTTCGCTGCTCAGGCTCTGCATCTGCGTGCTGGTCAGCGCATTGACTTGCCCCGTGCTCAAGGCCGCGAACTGATCGGAGCCCAGGGCGGCCAATTGGTCGGTACCTAGCGCCCGCAAGGCGGCGGTATTGAGTGCCTTCAGATCATCGGTCGCGAAGGCGGCCATTTGTTCGGTGCTCAAGCCCCCGACTTGAGCGCTGCCCAAGGCAGCGACTTGTGCCGTGGTCAAAGCGCGAATCTCATCGGTGCTGAACACGGCCAATTGGTTGACGGGCGAACTCGTCAACGCGGCGATCTGACTGTTGCTCAGCGCGGCGATCTGATTGGAGTCAAGCGCCTGAACCTGATCGCTGCTCAAGGACCGGATCACCGCGCTGCCGAGCGCCCGCAAGTCGGCGGTCTGCAAATGGGTAAGTTGCTCGGTGCTCAAGCCGAGCGCCTGTGCACTGGTCAAGGCCGCGCTTTGTGCCGTCGTCAGCGCAATGATTTGCTCGCTGGTCAACACGGCAACTTGTGCCGAGCTCAAACCTTTCAATCCAGCGCTGCCGATGGCGGCGAAGTCTTCGCTGCTCAGGGTTTTGATTTGATCGGTGGAAAGGGCGGCGGCTTGCGCCGAACTGAGGGCACGAAACTGCGCCGTCGTCAGCGCGTTGAGATCTTCGCTACCCCAGCTTTGAATCTGGGTGCTGCTCAAAGCATTGACCTGGCCGGTGCTCAGCGCGGCGATCTGGTCCGAGCCCAAGGCGGCGAGTTGCTCCGAGCTCAAGGCGCGCAAGGCGCTGGTCCCCAAATTGCGCACATCATCGGTCGCCAGCGCGGCCATTTGATCGGTGCGCAAACCCAGGACTTGGCTGCTCGTCAACGAAGCCGCCTGAGCCGTGCTCAAGGCCACGATCTGCTCGCTCGACAAGGCCGCCAATTGGCTTGAGCCGAGGCCTCGCAAGCCGGACGTGCCGATTGCCGCGAGGTCTTCGGTCGTCAAAGCCGTCAACTGATCGGTCGACAGGGCGGCGACCTGCACCGAGTTGATGGCCTTGAACTGGAGGGAGGTCAGGGCATTCAGGTCTTCGCTGCTCAGGCTCTGCACCTGAAGGCTCGTCAAAGCATTGACTTGCGCGGTGCTGAGTGCGGTAAATTGGTCCGAGCCCCATGCGGCCAGTTGCTCGCTACCTAAGGCGCGCAGGGCTGAAATATTGATCGCCTTGAGGTCATCGGTCGCAAAAGCGGCCATCTGCTCGGTGCTCAATCCATTCACCTGGGCGCTACCCAAAGCGGCGACTTGCGCCGTGGTCAGGGCGCGAATTTCATCGGTGCTGAGCAAAGCCAACTGGTTGACCGGCGAGCTCGTCAGCGCTGCAATCTGGCTCGTCGTCAGCGCGGCAATCTGGTTCGAGTCCAGCGTCTGAAACTGCTCGCTGCTCAATGACCGGATCACCGCCGTGCCGAGGGCGCGCAAGTCATCGGTCTGCAGGTGGGAGATTTGTTCGCTGCTCAGGCCAAGCGCCTGGCTGCTGGTCAAGGACACCGCCTGAGCGCTTGTCAACGCAACCACGTTTGCGCTGCTCAACGCGGCAACTTGGGCGGAACTCCAAGCGCGCAAGGCCGCGGTGCCCATCGCCGCGAAGTCTTCGCTGCTCAGCGCCTTGATTTGATCGGTGGAGAAGGCGGCCGCCTGGGCCGAGCCGAGCGCGCGAAACTGTGCCGACGTCAAGGCACTGAGATCATCGCTGCTCCAACTCTGAATCTGCGTGCTGGTCAATGCATTGACTTGGGCCGTGGTCAAGGCGCCAATCTGCTCGGTCGTCAGGGTGCCGAGTTGATCAGAACTCAAAGCGCGCAAGGCCGTGGAGTTGATCGCCCGCAGGTCATCGCTGGCCATCGCGGTAATTTGATCGGTGCGCAAGCCGGCCATTTGGGCGCTGCCCAGCGAAGCCGCCTGAGCGGTCGTCAAGGCAACGATCTGCTCCGTGGTGAGCGCCGCAATTTGCGCTGAGCTCAAACCCTTCAGCCCGGCGGTGCCGACGGCGGCGAAATCATCGCTCGTCAGCGCCCCCAGCTGATCGGTCGTCAGCGCAGCAAACTGGCCTGAACTGATGGCTTTGAACTGCGCGCTCGTCAGCGCATTGAGGTCGTCCGTGCTCAAGCTCTGAATCTGGGAACTTGTCAATGCATTGACCTGCGTCGTGGTCAAACTGCCGATCTGCTCGGAGGCGAGGGCGCCAAGCTGATCCGAACTCAGCGCGCGCAAGGCGGCCGAGTTGATGGCCCGTAAGTCATCGGTGGCCAGCGCGGCGACCTGATCAGTACTCAGGCCCAGCACCTGACTGCTGATCAGTGAGGCCGACTGCGCGGTGGTCAGCGCGACAATTTGTTCGCTGGACAAAGCGCCCAACTGGGTCGAAACCAGGCCGCGCAGCCCGGCTGTACCAATGGCGGCCAGGTCTTCGGTACCGAGAGTCTTTAATTGATCGGTCGTCAGCGCGGCCACTTGGATCGAGGCGATGGCGCGAAACTGGGTGGAGGTCAGTGCATTCAGGTCCTCGCTGCCCAGCGATTGAAGCTGGCTACCACTCAGGTTGTTGACTTGCGCCGTCGTCAGCCCGGCGAATTGGTCCGAGCCCAACGCGGCCAATTGCTCGGTGTTGAAGGCGCGCAGAGTGCCGGTAGTCAAGGCCTTTAAATCATCGGTGGCCAGTTTGCTCACTTGTTCACTGCTCAGGCCGGCGACTTGGACGCTGCTCAATGCGGCGGCCTGGGCCGTGGTCAGAGCGATCAATTGGTCACTGCTCAAAACCGCCAGTTGCGCCGAGCTAAAGCCGCGCAGGCCGGCGCTGCTGATTGCAGCAAAGTCCTCGGTCGTCAAGGCTTTCAGTTGATCACTCGACAGCACCGCGAGTTGAGCGGAGCCGAGCGCTCTGAACTGGGCCGAGGTCAAGGCATTGAGGTCTTCGCTCGCCAGGCTCAGCAACTGGGCGCTGCTCAGTGCGACGACTTGCGCGGTGCCGAGTGCTGCAAACTGATCCGAGCCGAGCGCGGCCAACTGATCGCTTGCCAGTGCGCGCAAGGCGCTGCTGTTCAAAGCCCGCAAGTCCTCGGTTTGAAAGTGGCTCACTTGCTCGCTGCTGAGCGAGGCAATTGCGAACGTGCTCAAGGATGCGAATTGCTTGGTGGTCAGCGAAATGATCTGCGCGCTGCTGAACGCGGCCCAGTCCTCGGTGGTAAACCGAGTGAGTGTGCGGGTACTCAGACCTGAGATCTGAGTGGTCGACAGACTGGTGATCAACGTGCTCATAGCTGGCCCGGTGAACGCAAAGCAAGAACGCGACGCCTGAGCGGCGTCGTGTCGCGACAGGCCTCGGTGAACATATCAAACTCACGGTGTCGGCCCATAACCCTAGGCCTGCGCAGCTCCGGCCCAGGAGTCGCACAGGGTTCAGTCGGCCATGGTCGGCGGCCATGAACGGCGGCGGTGCCTTGAAACACCGACCGTCCGATTGCCGCGATCCCAAAGAAAGGACCATTTTTCCAGCGCTTTTTAAAGCAGCAAATCACGGTCCACGTGCTAGCAATTTCGACCGAAGCGCGGAGGACTTGAGTGCGCGGACTGGTCGGGGCTATTGATGAGTTCTTGACTTGGCTGTTCATCGCGGTTTAGCTTCGAATTGGGCCGGTGGATACCGGTCGGGCTTTTGGGCTCAATCGGCCATGTTGAGTTCCATTCGGGAGAAAACCAAAAATAGTTCTAAAGTTTTCCTTGGGTTTGCCGATGCTAGACACTTGCGCCCCAAGCAGTGGGCGCATAAGCGGGGGCATTTATTGCTTGTTCCAGGGCTGTGCCGCTCGCCCGTGGCTACAAAGGCTTGGCCACAAGCGGCGGTACACAGGTCCCGCGCTAAATGAAGGTCATTCAGGGAAGCCTTAGCCCGTTGTCGGTTCGCACGACAGCCGGATGTCCCCTGAAACTATCGGCCTGATTCAGCAAGCGTCTTGCGTGCAGGCTGCCCGATTCGTCATTGGCCGCGGCGGCCAAGCAATCCCGGCTGTCGTGATCGGCCCCCTTCGTCAACAAGGTCGGGGCACAGGCCAGTGGCATTGTGGGCTTTGGAATATCGTCAATACTTGCGCTGAGATACGCGGGAGATCATCGTTAGTGTTGCTAACGCAATAGTATTGAATCGGATATTGAATTTGAAGGCATGCATCGTCGCCAAGCTGAATATTCCTGGCTCAACTGCCTTGAACGGCCTTTGCTGCACCGTTGACTCGTTGTCGGTTCTTAACTACCGAGTAAATCGGAACGAGGGCAAGTTGACCGCGATTGCGCCCGCTCAATCGCAATGAGCCTGTTCAAGGCAAGCTGAAAGCAGGGTTTTTGATAGCACTGGTCACCTTGCAAGGACAGGAAATGTTGAAACTACTGATTGCGATTGATGGCTCGGAGGCATCGATGCATGCCATTGAGGCGGTAGCGACGATGGCGCGAGCCTCGGTGTCGCTGGATGTCTTGCTGCTGAATGTGCGCGACGGGCCGGTCTATTACGGGGAGCTGCCGGTTTTCAGCGCCGACGAGATCGAGTTGGCTCAACTCAAACGGCAAGATCAATTGCTGGCCGAGGCGACCACCAAGGTGCAGGACTGTGGTCTGACGGTGCGGGCCAGCCTGCGTGCCGAAGGTCTTGCGGCGCCGGAGATTGTTCGCCTCGCCGCCGAACATCAGGTCGACCAGATCGTCCTGGGTACGCGCGGCATGAGCGCGATCGGCAGCCTGTTGATCGGTTCGGTCGCGCAACGGGTTGTCCACTTGGCGACGATGCCGGTCTTGCTGGTCAAGTGAAGCTTTGCGGGGGCTGAAGATCATGGACAGCAAGAAAGCGCGCCTGAAGGACATCGCCACCGCCATCGTCGCGGTGGTGGAGCCCGAAACGCCGGCCTCGGTGGCGGCGCAATTGATGCGCAAGCACCATATCGGCTCGCTGGTCGTCGTCGATGCGAGCGAGCAGACGCGGCCTATCGGCATCGTCACCGACCGTGATCTGGTGCTGGCCCTGATGGCCGAAGGGCTGGACCCGCAGCTCTTCACCGCTGGCGACATCATGTCGGTCGATCTCGTGCTCGGGCACCCGGAGATGGATCTGATGGAGGCCGTCGGCCTGATGCGTCAGCATCGTCTGCGGCGCCTCGTCATCACCGATAAGGCGCAGCGTTTGGTCGGCATCGTGGCGATGGAGGATGTGCTGGAGACCTTGGCGCGTGAGCTGAGTGATTTGGCCGAAGCCATGCGCGGTGGGCGTGATCGCGAATTCAGTCAACGGGCATGACTTGCGAGGCTGCAGATGGGCAGCGCGAGTCAGGTGTTCAGCGCCAAAGGCCTCAGCAAGGTTTACGGCGAAGGCGAGACGGCGGTGCATGCGCTGCGCGGGGTCGATCTTGAAGTCGCGCCGGGTGAATTCATCGTGCTGCTGGGTGCGTCGGGCAGCGGCAAGTCGACGCTGCTGAATATTCTGGGCGGACTTGATATCCCCAGCGGCGGCGAGCTGCACTTTGCCGACCACCGGCTCAGCGGCGCCTCCGAGGCCGAGCTGACCCGCTACCGGCGCGAGCATGTCGGCTTTGTGTTTCAGTTCTACAACCTGATCCCCAGCCTGACGGTGCGCGAGAACATCGCGCTGGTGACCGATATCGCCAGCCACCCGATGCCGGTGGACGAGGCGATCTCGATGGTTGGGTTGTTGCCGCGCGCCGATCATTTCCCGGCGCAGTTGTCCGGCGGCGAACAGCAGCGCGTGGCGATCGCGCGGGCCATCGTCAAGCGGCCCGAGTTGCTGCTTTGCGACGAGCCGACTGGCGCGCTCGACTACCAGACCGGCAAGCTGGTGCTGGAGGTGATCGCCGGCGTCAACCAGCAACTCGGCACCACCGCCATCGTCATCACTCACAACGCCGCGATCGCCGCGATGGCCGATCGTGTCATCTATCTCGGTGATGGCTTGATACAGCGCATTGAGCGCAATGCCCGCAAGCTGAAGCCCTCGGAGCTGTCGTGGTGAGGCCGGGGGGCGGCGATGCGCGCGCTTGACCGCAAGCTGCTGCGCGATCTGCGCCTGCTCTGGAGCCAGGCCTTGACGATTGGGCTGGTCGTGGCCAGCGCGGTGGGCGGCTTCATCACCAGCTTGTCGGCGGTGGATTCGCTGGCCGTTGCCCGCGACGAGTTCTACGCCGAGGCTCATTTTGCCGACCTCTTCGTCGACCTGAAGCGAGCGCCGCTGGCCTTGCAGCAGCAGCTGCAGGAGTTGCCCGGCGTGCTCGCCGTGCAGACCACGCTGGAGCAGATGGTGCGGGTGGAGATTGCCGGTCTGCCCGATCCCATCATCGGCCGCTTGATCGGTTTGGAGCTGCGCCAAGGCAGGCAGCAGGAACAGCGCCTGAACCGGGTCTCGCTGCGCAGCGGCCGCTGGCTCAGCGCCGATCAGAGTGGCGACAAGGCCATTGAGGTGCTGGTCTCGCAGGCCTTTGCGCAGGCGCGCGGGCTCAAGCCGGGTGACAAGTTGTCGGCGCTGATCAACGGCCGTCAACGCGAACTGGTGATGGTGGGGGCGGCGCTGTCGCCCGAATATGTGTTTGCCGGTTTGCAAGGCATGCCGGATATGCGCGGTTTCGGCGTCTTCTGGCTGGACCGCGAGCAACTCGCCGCCGCCTACGATATGCGCGGTGCCTTCAACCGAGTGGCGATCAAGCTGGCCCCTGTTGCCTCGCAGCCGGCCCTGATCGCGCAGCTGAATACCCGCCTGGCGGCCTATGGCGCCGCCGACGCCCATGGCCGCGCGGACCAGCCCTCGCACGCGATGCTGGACAACGAGATCAAGGAGCAGCATGTGATGGGCAGTGTGCTGCCGGCGATCTTCCTCGGTGTGGCGGCCTTCTTGCTCAATGTCGTGTTGTCGCGTCTGGTGGCGACGCAACGCGAGCAGGTGGCCGCGTTGAAGGCGCTTGGCTACCCTAACCTCGACATTGCTGGCCACTATCTGCGCCTGGTCTTGCTGATCACCGCGCTGGGCCTCTTGCTGGGCCTGGTCTTGGGGGATTGGCTGGGTGGGCAGTTGACCGGCTTGTACGCGGAGTTCTTCCAGTTCCCGCGCTTCGAGCACCGGCTGGCGCCGGGCCTGGTGCTGATCGCTGCCGGCACCAGTTTGCTGACGGCAGTGTTGGCGACGGTGAATGCGATTGCCGCCATCGTGCGGCTGGCACCGGCCGAGGCGATGCGGCCGGCGGCACCGGGGCGCTACCGACGCTCGGCCCTGGAACGCTTGGCCACTTGGCTGGGCGGCGGGCAAGCGCCTTTGTCCTTGCGCATGATTTTGCGCAATATGGAGCGCCGGCCCTGGCGCAGCGGCCTCTCGATCGGCGGCGTGGCGGCCGCCGTGGCCATCGTCGTGATGGGCAACTTCTTCCGCGATGCGATCGACTACATCGTCGACACCCAGTTCAATCTGGCCATGCGCAGCGATGTGCTGATGTGGTTGAGCGAGGCCGCCAGTGACAGCGCTGGGCTCGACTTGCAGCGCTTGCCCGGCGTGCTGACGGTGGAGTCGGGGCGCGATGTGGCGGTGCGTTTCGTCAATGGGCATCTGAGCGAACGCGCCAGCATTCAGGGTTATGCCGCAATCCCGCAGCTGCGCCGCATCATCGATGTGGACGGCCATGAGGCGCTGCCTGGGCAGTTCGGTCTGGTGATCACGGACCGTCTGGCCGACAAGTTAGGCTTGGCGGTTGGCGACCGGGTACGGGTCGAGGTGCTGGAGGGTGACAGGCGCAGCCTGGTTCTGCCGCTGGAGCGCACCGTGCGCGAGATGATGGGCCTGAACGCTTATGCCGAGCGGCGCGCCTTGAATCGCTGGCTGGGCGAGGGCGATGTCAGCAATCTGTTTGCACTGGCGCTGGAGGGTGGCAGCGAAGCGAGTCTGTTGAGCGCCAGCAAGGCCTTGCCGAAAGTGGCAGGGGCTTTCAGCAAGGCCAGTCTTTTGCGCAATATGCAGGAGGTCAGCGCCCGCAATGTTCGCATCATGAGCAGCATCCTGACCTTTTTTGCCTGTGTCATCGCAGTCGGCGTGGTCTATAACAACGCGCGCATTGCGCTGGCCGAGCGGACTTGGGAGCTGGCCTCGCTGCGCGTGCTGGGCTTCAGTCGCGCCGAGGTGTCGGGGCTGCTGCTGGGCGAGTTGGGCCTCAGCATTGCCGTCGCCTTGCCGCTGGGCATGGGGCTGGGCTGGGCGCTGACGCATTCGGTGGTGGGGCTGCTGAAGTCGGATCAATTTCTCTTCCCCGTCGTCATCCTGCCGCGCACCTATGCCTTGGCCGGTCTGGTGGTGGTGACGGCGGGCGTGCTCAGCGCCCTGGTGGTGCGGCGCCATATCGACCGGCTCGACATGGTGGCCGCCTTGAAGACGAGGGAGTGAGCAATGCAGAGCGGCAAGATAAATAGCAAATGGCTGGCTGCCGGCGCCGCCATCGCCTTGCTGGCCCTGCTGGCCTGGGCGATGGCGCCGCGACCGGAGCTGGTCGAGGTGGCAGCGGTGCAAGTCGGGCCTTTTGAATCCAGCATCGAGGAGGATGGCAAGACCCGGGTTTTGGACCGTTATGTGGTCTCCGCCCCGCTGGCCGGGCGTTGGCTGCGGCCAAGCTTGCGCGAGGGCGATGCGGTGGCGGCCGGCGATTTGCTGGGTCAGATCCTGCCTGCCGCTGCGCCGCTGCTGGATGAGCGCAGCAGTGCCGAGCTCAGGGCGCGCGTCGATGCTGCCGATGCCGCTCAGCGCGCGGCCTTGAGCCGACTGGCCGTGGCCAAGGTCGGGCTGGAGCAGGCGCGGCGAACCTTGCTGCGCAGCGAGCAGCTGAGCCGCCAAGGCTTTGTCGGCGAGGCCAAGTTGGAGGGCGATCAACTTGCCATGCGTGCCGCCACCGAGGAGCAGGCAGCTGCGGCGGCCGAGGCGCAACTGGCGCAATTCGGACTGGTGCAAGCGCGTGCGGCATTGGGGCTGTTCAGCGGTGGTGGCGGCCGTGCGTTTGACTTGCGCTCACCGGTGGCCGGCTTGGTCTTGCGCCTGCATCAAGCCAGCGAAGCGGTGTTGGCGCTGGGTACGCCCTTGCTTGAAATCGGGGACACCGCCAAGCTGGAGGTGGTGGCCGAACTCTTGAGCGCCGATGCCTTGCTGGCCCGCCCGGGCAGCAAGGCCCTGATCGAACGCTGGGGCGGGCCGCAAGCCTTGACCGGCAAGGTCAGCCGGGTCGAGCCGGGCGCCTTCACCAAGGTGTCTGCGCTCGGGGTGGAGGAGCAGCGCGTGCGCGTGATCGTCGAATTGACAAGTCCCTTGGCCGGGCGCGAGCGGCTCGGCGACGGCTACCGGGTGGCGCTGAAAATCATCACCCGCAGCCTGCCGGAGGCGCTGCAAGTGCCCGTCAGCGCGGTTTTCCCCTTGCCCGGCGGCGGGCCTGAGCAGCGCGCGGTCTTCGCCGTCGAAGGCGGACGGGCGCGCTTGACCGAGGTCGAGTTGGAGGCGCGCAATGGCCGGGTGGCTTGGCTGCGCAAGGGCCCGGCGGTCGGCAGCGTCGTCATCAATTACCCGCCGCCGGCTGTCAAGGATGGAGCGAGGGTGCAAAAACGCAGCCCGTGAAGCGAGGCCGGATTCGGCCATCGTTGAGGGTGCGCAATCGACCCGCGCCGGCGTTCGCGACCATACGGTTCACAGTCAACTGGGCCTATAGAGGAGCTTTTCATCATGTTGAAACTACTGATTGCCGTCGACGGCTCGGAGCATGCCAAGCACGCCATAGCCGCCGTAGGCAGGCTCGCTGCAGCCACGACCGAGCTTCGCGTGACCTTGTTGAATGTCAGCCCCAGCCCGAGCTTTTACGGGGAAATGACGCCGCGGGCGTTTGATCAACTCGAAACCGCCATCTATCACGAGCAAAAGCGTGTGCTGGAGGAAGCGCAGGTTCTGGCCAAAGCGGCCGGCCTGACGGTGCTGGCAAGCGTGCGCACGGTCGGCGTGGTGGCGTCCGAGATCGTGCGGGTGGCGGAGCAGGAGGACATCGATCAAATCGTGATCGGAACCCATGGCCGAGGCGTGATGGGGAACTTCTTTCTAGGCTCGGTAGCGCAGCGGGTTGTCCACATCTCGCCCTTGCCGGTCTTGCTGGTGAAGTAATTGATTATCTGGACCTGCTAGGTCCAATCATTGGGCCTGGCTCACTTTTTCTGGGAGGGAGTCCGGCCCATTGCCGATGCGGCAGCGATACAGCTCGCCTGTGAACTCATGGTCGCCGATGATCTCCTGTCTGAAAGTGCAATGCTCTAAAAGATAGTCATTGATGATTATGACATCTGTTATTCGCTTGGAGCCGGCACTGCGCGCCATGCTGTTGATGACCGCAATAAAACGTGGCGGGCTGCGCCGGAAGTCTTCCAGCAACGCCGCCTCCATCTTTCCATGGGCCCAGTTCAGCATTGCTGCTCGGCGGGTGCCCGGTGGCGGAGGACCGTACATGCCGCTTGGCGGTGCTCCGGCCAAGGCCCAGGGGAACATCAAATTGCTGGCCGGTATCAAGCCGTTTTTGACATAGAAGCTGGGCCACATGCCCACCACATAAGCGTGCTCGCCGCGGCTCTCGCCCTTGAGGATGGCATTCACGGCACTGGCTTCGCGTTTGTTTCGAGTGCCGCCATGATTCATCCAAGTGCTGACGGCCATCAAGAGTGAAGGCGTGATCAGTGCAATGCTCAGGAGGGCTTTGCCGTTTCTCGGGCCCGCGTTCAAGAGCGCCGTACTCAGTTCGGCCAGGCCGATGCCGGCCAGCACCGCCATCAGCAACTCAACAGGCAGGATGTGATAGCCGTAGAAGACCGGCGAGATGAAGATCACCAGCAGCATGCTCAAGGTGCAAAAGAACAGTGCTAACTGGCGCTGCACATGACTTTGAGATTGCCGAAGGGCCGCAGCATGGGTTTTGTAATTGGCGCCGAGGACCGATGCCGATTGAATCGCGAAGAGCGTACACAGCCCCGGCTTCCCGGCCAATACAGACAGGACGCCGCCCAATTGCCATTGCAAGGTCTTTGCAAACGGCGTGGCGTCCGGCACGCCCCGCACGGCCGGGTAGATAAACAGATTGGCCAAAAACTCCAGCTCTTGACCGCGCAGATAGAACAGCAGCAGGAACAGACAGAAGGGCGTCAGCAAGCCTGCAATCAGCATCAGACTGTCAAGGACAAACAATCGATTGAAGCCCGCCGGCTTGACGCTGCGCAACGGCAGGTAGATGCCAAGCAGCAGCGCGGGCAGCGAAAATCCGTAGGTTTGCCGAGTTAGCGTGGCCAGCCCGAGCAGGGCGCCGGCGGTCAGCAAGGTCCAGCTTGGGCGCCGGCCGGGGCGGGCGAGCAGGGTGATCAGAGCCAGCAACAGAAACAGCCCGCCCAGCAATTCGGTCTTCAAGGCCAGATGGCTTGCATCGCTCGCCAGGGCCGAGAGCAGCAGCGCCGCCGCCGCTGTGGCAGCCAGAGCGCCACTCAACAAGTACGCCAGCCAAGCCACCGCTGCGGCCAGCAGCGCCACGTTGAGGTAGGCCGCCAGCTTGATCGCGCTCAGATCGTAGGTCGAACTGGCCAGTTGCACCAGTTGATGAACCAGGTAGATCATCGGCCCTTTGTTGTCATGGCAGCCGGCTACCGGTAGTTGATGTTCGGCCAGACCGCGCGCCGCACAGCTGGCGAAAAAGAGTTCATCAACTTGGATTGCGTCCTGGCTCCAGCGACCGAATTCCAGTCTGGCCAACATCGCCACGGACAGCAGCGCCAAGCACAGCATCGCGATCACGCCCGGCCAGGCCGGATTGCCACCGCCGGACGGTTGCTTGAGAAGATATCTCATCAGTGACGCGGCTTTCCCCAGGTGTAGACCGAGGTCACGGCGTAGTTCCAGACAGCGCCCACCACCACGCCGGCCAGCGCTGCCAGCAGCCATTGGCCCTTGGCGTCGAAGACATAGCTGGCAATGCCGACATTGGCGATGGCGCCGATGCTGCAGGCCAGCATGAAGGAGGCCAGCCCGCGCCACCAGCCAAAACCTTGCAAGCGTCGGTCCCGATAGGTCAACAGGTTATTGACCGTGAAATTGAAACTCATGGCCAGCAAGGTCGCGCTCGCTTGCGCCGATTGAAAGGCCAGGGACTCGCTCTTGAAGAGCGCGCCCAAGATGAGTAAATGCACGGCCAGACCGAGCGCCCCGATGCCGGCGAAGGCGATGAAGCGGACCGGCAGCAGGTGGCCGACCAGCTTATCCAGCAGCAGCATCAGGTAGTCCCATGCCGCTTGGTTGTCGAGTTTGCTTTCGCCCTGCTGGCGATTGCGGAATTGATAGGGGATTTCTACAAAACGCAGCGGCTTGCGGCCGGATGCGAACAGATCAACCAGGATCTTGAAACCCATGGCGGACAAGGCCCGCGCCCTAGCCAGGAAGACCTCGCGCCGCATCATGAAGAAGCCGCTCATCGGGTCCTTCAGGTCGGGCGGCACCACCAGATGACTGAGGCGGGTGGCGAAGCGGCTGATCATGGCGCGGCCGTCGTCCCATTGCCCGATGCCCCCGCCGTCAATATAGCGGCTGCCGATGGCGACATCGGCCTCGCCGCTGACAAGGGCCTGCAGCATGCGCGGCAGGATGGACTCGTCATGCTGCAAGTCGCCGTCCATGATCAGCACATAGGGGGCGCTGCTGGACATCACGCCCTCGACGCAGGCGGAGGACAGGCCGCGCCGGCCCAGTCGTTGCAGGCAGCGCACATGCGGGTTGGCGCGGGCCATAGCGCGGGCCAGTTCGGCCGTGCCGTCGGGCGAATCATCATCGACAAAGATGACTTCCCAGGCAATCTCTTGCAACTGAATGGCGAGGCGACGCACCAACTCGTACAGATTGCCGCGCTCGTTGAAGGTCGGCACGATCACGGACAACAGCGGCGCACCGTTTGACGGCGATTGCTCGATCAAGACGGGCGCGGCCAAGGCGCTGTGTTGCTCCGACTGAGCATCGGTTCTTGCTTCCCCGGCCAGAGATTCACGTGCAAGAGCAGGCATGGTCTGACCCTATTCATCCACGGATCTGCCCGTGCGTCAACGCGGGCGGATGCCGGCGCCCGGGCAGGATCGCTGCAGCTTGAGGTCGAGCAATTGAGTATGCTCAATGCCGCTGAGGACTGAAATATGTTGTGCCGCAATTCACAGCGACTTGCGCAGCTCGTCCACCTGCGTCTTGCCCGCAAAACGGTCTCCCAGCGCGGTCAGTTGATCCAGTTGCGCCTTTGCCATTGACTTGTTACCGGCCTTCAGATAGATCCGCGCCAGACTCAGCTTCAGTAATGGGTTATCCGGCTGCACTTTGATTGCTTGCGCCTGCACTTCCACCGCCTTGGCGAACTGCTTGTCTTCGGCCAGGGCCTGCGCCCAGGTATCCATGAAGGCCGCTTGCTGGGGGCTCAAGGAATTGGCTTTGTCCGCATGGGCCAGGGCGCCGGGCTTATTCATTTGCATCAGCACCCAAGCGAGGTTGTTCAGCACTGCGGCGTTGTCGGGGTCCAGCTGAGCCACCGCCAGCAGCCGGGTCTCGGCGGCAGCGTAGTCTTGCCGCGTCATCGCCATTTCACCCAGATAGAGCAGGAACACCCCGTCGTTCGGGTACTCCTTCAGCCATTCGGCCGAGAACTTGCCGGCCTCGCTGGTTTTGCCGCCCGCCATCAATGCCTCGTGCAGCTTGATGGCCAAGGCGTTGCCGGCCTTAGTCTTGCTCAGCGCCGTGCGATAGGCCGCAGCGGCGGCGTCCCATTTCTTCATCCTGGACTGCAGCGCGGCCTCGCTCACAAAGCCCGCCGCCTCTTGCGGCCGCAGCTTCTGGATCTCGCGCGCGATCTTCAATGCTTGGTCCGCATGGCCGGAGGCGAACTGCAAATCAATCAGACCCTGCATCACCGGCAAGAAGCCGGGCCGCAGCGCCAAGGCGCGGTTCAGGTGTTGAATCGCCGCCGGCAAATCCTTCATCGCCACACTGACCTGCGCCAGACTCATCAGCGGCAGCGGCGATTTGGGCTGCAAGGCCGCCAGTTGCTTGAAGGCTGCGGCGGCTTGGTTGAAGTCTCCAGCGGCCATTTGCACCCGGCCCAGCGCATCGATCATGCCGGCGTCGTTGGGCAAGGCAGCCACACCGTCCTGTGCTACCGCCAAGGCGAGCTTGATGTCCTGGTTGCGAAGATGCTGATTGATCAGCAAAAGCCTTGTCTGCGCTTTGGCCGGGTCGGCATTGATGGCGCTGGCGAGCAACTGGTTGATCTCCTCCTTGCCGGCGGCGCCACGCGAGCGCAGCACGGCCAGCGCGACCAAGCCGCGCGAATTCTGCGGGTCATGGCTCAACAGCGTTTCGATGCGCTTGCGGGCGCGCTCCGGTTGTTGCTCTTGCAGGTCCAACGCCGCCAAGGCTGCGTAGGCCGGAAAGTCACTCGGCGCGATGACCAGTGCACGCTCGAAGCTGGCACGTGCGGCCGCACTGTCGCCGCGTGCGAGGGCAACCCGGCCCCGCAGCATGGCGGCAAGCGGCTTGTCGGGCTGCTTCTTCTCAAGCGCATCAGTCGCCCGCAAGGCCGCCTCGAATTCCCGGCGCGACAGCAGCGCGCTGATCAAGGCCTGGTCCGATTCGCCGCCCTTGCTGTCCGCCGCGGCGATGGTTTGCAAGTCCTTGATGGCCGAGCCCGCCTCGGCTTCGCCTGCGCCCAGGCGACTATAGGCCAGCGCCCCGCGCAGCCGTGGATCTTCCGGCTTGAGCTTGGCGGCGGCGGCGAACAGCGTTTTGGCCTGCTTCGTCTCACCGGATTGCTGATGGCCCATCGCCGCCAGCGTCAGCAATTCGGCGTCTGCATCGTTCTTTTTCAGCAGCAGCGGCTGCAGCGTCGTCAGCGCCAATGCCGGCTGCGATGAGCGCAGATAGCTGCGGGCCAGCAAGCGGCGCAGCACGGAATTGCCCGGCGTGATTTGCAAGGCATTGGCGAGCAAGGATTCGGCCTTGCTCAAATCACCCGCTTGCAAGGCCACCGTGCCGGCCAGTTGCATCCAGGCAGGATTTGATGGCCCCGCACTCAGCAGCTTGTCGGCCAGTTGAGTGGCGCCGCGCAGATCACCTCGCTGCAAGCTCAGCAGGGTCTCGAAGTAGAGCGTTTGTTTGTGCTCGGGCAGGGCCTTCTTCATGCTGTCAAACGCAGCCTGCGCGGCGACATAGTTTTGCTGGGCCATCCAGCTTGAAACGATGCCGCCATGCGCGGCGGCCGAGTCGGGTTGCAGGCGCAGGGCTTGCTGGAAGGCATCAATCGCTTTGGCCACCTTCGTCGGATTGGCGCCCGCCTGTGCGCTGCCGAGCATTTCGCCGTACTGCAGCCAAGCCTTGACATCGTTCGGTGCGCTCAGCAGCAGCGCCGCCACGCTGGCGAGCGCGGCCTCGACCTGCCCATCGGCCGCCAGTTGGCGTGCTTGCAGCAAGCGGGCCGGCGCATGCTGAGGCGCCGATTTCAAGGCCGCAGCCAGAGCGGCATCTCCGCGCGCTTTGTCCCCCTTGTTGAAAAGGGCCAAAGCGAGCGAAGTCTTCAAATCGGCATTCGCCACCGGCTCGGCCAGTTCGGTCGCGGCATAGGATTCGATCACCCGCTGGCTTTCACCCTTGGCGAGCCAGGCGCGGGCCAAGGGTGGCAGCGCCAGTTCGGTGGGGTATTTGAACTCGATCGCCTTGCGAAACTCAACTTCGGCGCCTGCCGCATTGCCGCTATCCAGCAGGGTCTGGCCCAGCAAAAAGCGCGCCTCGGCCAACTCGGGATTCTTCTGCAGCACTCGTTTGAGCTGAATGACGGCGGCCTTGCTGTCCTTCTTCTCGATATAGGACTTGGCCGAACTCAGCAAGGCGCCGCTACTGTTCTCGGCTTGGTCGCCGCAACCAACCATAAATACCAAACCGAGTAGGCAAAAAGACGCTCGAAACATAGGCTTGAATCGATTGGCGCTGCGCCGCTGTGAAGAGGCGCCCGGCGCCGAACTTGGAGCGATGTTGGCGGTGAAATGGAAGCTCATTGGCCATGATTGCAGACTGAGCGCGTTGGTCAACTGCTTCGGCGGGGTCGATTGAGCGAGCGCAATTTATCGGCGCTGCCTGTGGTCGATTCGCGATTGATCGACTACCTATTGCTTGGCCAACCCCTCGTTCAAGGGGGGGCAGGCCGCAGGGCAGGGGCTGCCTTGAGCCTACGCAATTTTTGGCCGGGCAGCGCTCCTAGAGTGATTCAGCCGCGTCCTATGGCCGGGGCCTAAGCCGTTATTTACCAACCTAGTCCTCAAAGGGGATTCCTCATGAAATCATTGAAACTCAAAAAAACCATGGTGGCGGGCGCTGTGCTCGGCTTTATGGCCTTGTCCGGCATGAGCGGGGCCGCCATGGCGGCGCCGATATTGACCATCGTCGATGCGGCCAACGTCCCTGCTTCAATCCACAAGGAGATCCTGGGTGATCAGGGTGGCACCGATTACTCGGTCGGCAACGGTACGAAAAATGGCCCCGGCCTGCCTTCGGTCGGCTCGGCAGTGACAGGCACCAGTTGGCCGACGACAGGGGCCAATGGATTCGCAGTTGAAGCCGGAGTTGGTACAGGCATGACAGGGTTTCACGCTTCCTATTTGAATGTCAACAAGGATGCCGATGTGACCTTCCAGTTCATGGGCCGTGGCAATGCCTCGCTGGTGAACAATTTCTATGTGGATCTCAATAATGACAATGACTATCTCGATGCCGGTGAGAAGTTGTTTGTAGGAGGAGTTACCACGGCTTGCGCGATGTTCGGTGGGACCACACCATCCTGCGATAAGACCTCGGGCGGTCTTGCCGGCGGTCAGAACGAATACACTTTCAATCTGAAAGCCGGGCGAATCAAGTTTGCCTACGAGACAGGCGCAACCCCGGGTGTCTGGCTGGAGAACTCCGGTGCCGGCAATGGCAACCCGGACACCGCACTGGGTCAAATGCCTGGTTACTTCCTGGGAGTTGACCCCTATCAGGCAAGCGGGCAATTTCAAACCTCGGGCAGCGCTGTCTATGCCGGCCTGACCGACCTACCGGCCTCAACTGATCATGACTTCCAGGATCTGGGTGTACGCATCAGCGTGGTGCCGGAGCCAAGTGGCATTGCGCTGGCCTTTGCCGGTTTGGCTGGCCTGGCCTATAGCAGCCGTTGCAAAAAGAAGGCCTGATACCGGCGGCATTGAGCAAGAGGCGCCATGCGGTGGACTATTGTCTTGTCCGCGCGCATGGCGCCTTGTCGGTTTCTGGATGCGAGGGCTTGATGATGAACACTTTGACCAAGTTGGCGCGGGGCTTGATGGGGCGAACCGTGAGCCGGGAATCGATTGGCGATGCGGCATCGACGCTGGCCTTGCTACCGCCGGAACTCGACGGCGGCCTGCCATTGATGCAGGCCTTGCAGCGGCGTCAGTCTCAGCGCGATTTTTCGCCCAATGCCTTGCCGGCGCAGAGTTTGAGCAACCTGCTTTGGGCCGCAGCGGGTGTCAACCGCCCCAAGCTCGGCGGGCGCACGGCGCCGAGCGCGATGAACGCGCAGGAAATTGATCTGTACGTGGCGCTGCCCGAGGGTCTGTACCGTTTTGAAGCCGAAGCGCATCAACTGCGTTTGCAGCAGGCCAAGGATGTCAGGGCTGTCACTGGCTATCAGGACTTTGTCGATACGGCGCCGCTCGATCTGATCTTCGTGGCCGATCACCGTCGCATGATGCTGGTGCCGGCCAAGCATCGCAACGCCTATGCCAACGCCGCCGCCGGAGCGATGGCGCAGAACGTCTATCTGTATTGCGCCTCAGCGGGCTTGGCCACAGTGATCCGTGCTTGGATTGACCACGATGGCTTGTCCAAGGCGATGGGGCTGACGCAAGACGAAGAGCTGCTACTGGCGCAAACCGTCGGCATGCCCGCTTGAAGGCGAGCCATCAGAACAGGTAAAGCCAAGAAGAGCGTCCCGTATGGTTGACGCCGACTTCCCGGCTCACCTGCCACTTGCGATTCCCCATTGGCAGGTGATTGGATAGGGGCTCAAGGACACAAGAGGTTGCTGTCGCAGGCGTTGCCGCCCAGATTTACGCCGCCATTGATATTGCCCCCGCCGTTCGTAGAAACGACGTTCCGGGCATATCCGATGGAATTCGTATTGGTCAGCATCCACAAGCCGATGCCGCCATTCGTTGCGACCACATTGTCGGCAATCAGGCTCCCGCCGCCTGCGAGGATGCCAAAGCCGCGGTTGGTAGTGACAACGTTTCTCAGGATTGCCGACTCGGTACCGACGCCGATACCGAAGGCATTGCCGATCGCGTTGATGTCTTGCACGCGAGTCCCGTAGCTCGCGGAGCTGCGCAAATCAATTGCCGCGTTGCCCATGCCTCGGATGCTGCCGTTCTTGATACTGATCTGGCTGCTGGCGATGGGCGCGGTTGGCAGAGACTTCACGCCCACGCCGCTGCCTGTGAGGCTGCACCCTACCACTCCGCTTGGGGCGACATTGCACTGGTTCGGACCCAAGATCGAGAAGCCGTTGAGATCCAGCGTCACGTTTGGTGCGTTGATCTCGATCGCGTTTGTGTTGGCATCGGGGACGGTCAGGTTGCTGGCCAGTCTGTAGCTGCCAGGCTGATTGATGCTGACGGGGAAGCCGGCAGCGTCTCCAGGCGTCACACCGCCAGCATTGGCGCGGGCTTGATCGATCAACACCACGCCGTCCACGGCCAAGGCCTGGCCGGCCAAGCCCAGAGTGGAGCCCACTAGCAGCAACATTGTTTTGAAACGCAAAGCATTCATTGCTAAAACCTCCATTGACAAGAATTTGAACGATTCAATAGGCCGGCGAGCGGCGGGCTTTTCGCTTCTCGGTTCAGGTGAGAAATAGTGCGACAGACACCTGTCCGCCCGGTTGAAGCCCGCGCAGCCCTGCGGATTCAGACCAGCCAGCGCCAATTGCTATGGGTTGGCTGGCTGGCTGGTCTGAATTGAGATTGCTTCGAGTGCGCCTGTCTCAGCAAGGCCCGGCGCCACACACATTAGCTCCGGTAGGTATATTGCCCGCAGCAATTTGAGGCATGGCGTTGCCGCCATTGTTGAAGCTGAATACATTGACGCCGTAGCCATTGCCTGTTCCAGCCAAGCCGAGACCGCCATTGCCGCTGATCAGGTTATTCAGCAGCGAGCTGAAACTCGCTTCGACTGCATTGCCCAGATTGAACTCCAGGACATTGCCTTGTACGAGGCCTCGGCTGCCTGAAATGCCCTTGCGATTCAGGAAAATCGTGCTGCGGGTCAATGTGAAGCTTGCGGCGCCTGCGCCAAACGCAGCGACGCCGGAGCCTCCGTTGTTGGCAATAATCAAACCGTCTATTTGACAAGTACCGGAGCAAGATATGCCGTGCAAGCCCATGCCGCGAATGCCACCATTGCCAATGCTGACGCTCGCGCCGTTTTCAATTCGGATGCCGACACCGGTGCCACTGGGGATGCAGGCCACATCACTCTGTCCATTGAAGTCGCAGAAGGGGTGACCGGCAATCATGAAACCGTTTAAATCAAGGCTTACGTTCAAGACGCTGCCGGCCGGGGACCGAATTTCGATCGCGGTGGTGTTGCCACCACCTAAGCCCAGATTGAGATTGCTGGCCAGCCGATAGCTGCCCGAGGTACTGATAGTTACCGGGAAGCCGGGAGAGTCATCCGATGTCACGTTGCCCGCCATGGCCCGAGCCTGGTCGATCAGGATGACGCCGTCCACCGCAAAGGCCTGGCCAGTAACGGCCATCCCCAGCGTGGCAGCAAAAAGCACAGAGATGGTCTTCAAACGCAAAGTGTTCATTTTCAAAGCTCCGTCGATAAATAGTTGAAGGATTCAATCGAACAGCGAGCAGCCTGCCTTTAAGGATTGCTGCCGGCCGAGTGCCCTTATGGCAACTTCTTGCCTCGCCGGCTGAATCCGGCGCAGCCCAGCAGGCCCAAGCCGGTCAGTGCGAGCGTGGCGGGCTCGGGCACCAGATTGCCCTGAACTTCATACTGGATGAAATTGCTATTCAGGTCGGTGTATTGGCCGGTCAGGACAAAAGAGCGCAGCGCGAATTTGCCAAGATCAGGTCTAGTCGAGGGCAGGGCGTCGCTGCTGAATGCCGTGCCGGTGTCGTCTTGCAGAGTCAATGAAATGCTGAAGTAATCGTTCAAGCCGGCCTGAGTTCCCTCCCATGCATGGACCAGGTACTGATCAATTCCGCCTGGAGCACCATCAACGACGGAAATGCTCAATGAATGCATGACCGGGAATAAAACAGAGCCAAGCACGGCCGCAAAGCCGTAGGTGCCGCCAGTCCATGCGTAGCTCCCGACATCGGCTGCTGGATTAAGGTCGCTCGCCGAGGTATCGAAGTTCATATACGAATACATCGGCGTGCCGACTTGCACCGCGCCAGACAAGGGGTCGAAGGGGTCGAATACGGTTTGAGTAACCTGACCGGCAAAGTTGAATGTCACGGGCGCTGAATGAGCTTCGTGGTTGATGCCGGCCAAACCGAGAAGTAGCAGGCCGGCGCCAAAAATGTGGGGGGCTTGTGTGCGTAAAAGCTTGGTTGACATGGTTTTTCCTTTATTCAAAAAATCGACCCGAGCTAAGACCCCTAGCCAAAGTCACCTGAGTGCTAAAAATGCAAGCCCGTGCAAACTCGCAGCCCGAATGGTGAAGGCCTTGTCGAGCAAAAAATTGATGAAACTCAATGCCTCTCTCGGAGCGAACTTATTCAAGGTAGGGGGGAGGCCGGCGAATAACGGTGTACTGGAGCGCATGCAAAGCCAAGCATTGAGTCTGCGCAAGTTCTTGCCTGCCTTCTCACCTATCTTTGAGTTCGAGGCGCAGTCGGCGCGCCAATCTTGGAGAGGACTCAGCATGAAAACCGATGCAGTGTTGAAGCAGGATGTGCAGGCCGAGTTGGCTTGGGATCCGAATGTGGATGAAACCCGGATCGGCGTTGCCGTTAAGGACAGCGTGGTCACGCTAAGCGGCCATCTGGACAGCCTCGCGGAAAAAGTAGCGGCCGAGCGTGCCGCGAAACGGGTCTTTGGCGTCAAGGCCTTGGCGGTCGAGATCGAGGTCACGCCGCTTGCAGCGCACCGTCGCAGCGACACCGAAATTGCCGCCGCCGCACGCAGCGCTCTAAGCTGGAATTCGCAGGTCCCGGATGGGCGCGTCAGCCTGAAAGTGGAGGGCGGTCATGTCACGCTCGAGGGCGAGTTGGACTGGGGCTTTCAGCGCCGCAGCGCCGAGACCGTCATCCGGCCCTTGCTGGGAGTGACCGGCATCAGCAACCGCATCACGATCAGGCCGCGCGCCTTGCCTGGTGACTTGTCGGCGCGGATTCAGACCGCGCTGACCCGGCAAGCGATGCGCGAGGCCAAACGTGTGCAATTGACGGTTGACCCAGACGGACTGGTGACCTTGGAGGGGCCGGTGCATTCCTGGGCCGAACGCAATGCGGTGGAGGGCGCGGTCTGGTCGGCGCCGGGCGTCACCGGCATCATCAATCGCATCTCGGTCGAAACGTGAGCAAGCGACAAGGTCTGGAGCTGCGCTTGGGGCCGCGCAGCATCGCCGGTTTGGTCGATGCGCAAATGTTCGCGTCACTGCCTTGCAAGTTGGCGCTGGCCTGGCCCGGCGGCCGGCTCGGTGCCAAGGCCGCCGACGTCAGCCTGACCCTGCACGACACGCCGCTGCTGCTGGGTTTGATGCGTGGGCAGATTGGGCAGTTGGCCGATGCCTATGTGCGCGGGCGCATGGACATTGAAGGCTCACTGGCCGATGTGATGAAGGTGGCTGCGCATCTGGTCGGCGATCCGGTCAAACGTGGCGAGCAGGGCTTATGGCCGGCGCGGATGCGGCATTGGCGCTCGCGCTGGCGCCACCACCAGATGCGCGATGCGCGCTCGGTGCAGTCACATTACGATCTGTCGGACGAGTTCTTCGCGCTCTGGCTGGATCCGCGCCGGGTCTATTCCTGTGCCTATTTTCGCGATCCTGGCATGAGCTTGGCAGAGGCGCAGGAGGCCAAGCTTGACCATATCTGTCGCAAGTTGCAGTTAGCACCGGGGCAGCGCTTTCTGGATGTCGGTGCGGGCTGGGGAGGCCTGCTGTTGTGGGCGGCCGAGCATTACGGCGTGCAGGCGACCGGCATCACGCTGTCGCAGAACCAGCATCGCTATGTCACGCAGCTGATCGAAGAGCGCGGCCTGGGTGGGCGGGTCGAGATGCGTTTGCTCGACTATCGCCAGCTTCCCGAGTCGCAAACCTTTGACCGCATCGCCTCGGTCGGCATGTTCGAGCATGTCGGCCGTGGTCATTTGCGCAGCTACTTTGCCCGTCTGTGCAGCCACCTGCGGCCCGGCGGTCTGGTGCTCAATCACGGCATCACGGCGGGCGGCCTGCGCAATGAAAGCCTGGGCGCCGGTATCGGCGACTACATCGAGCAGCACATTTTTCCGGGCGGCGAGTTGGTGCATGTGGCGCAGGTGGCGCAGCATTTGGCCGAGGGTGGCCTGGAGTTGCTGGATGCCGAAAACCTGCGGCCGCATTACGCCCGCACCTTGTGGGCATGGTCGGACGGCTTGGAGCGCCAATTGGAGGCGGCCCGCGGTTTGACCGACGAGGCCAAGGTGCGTGCCTACCGTTTGTATCTGGCCGGGTCGGCGATGAGTTTCGAGCAGGGCTGGTTGTCGCTCTACCAATTGCTGGCGGCCAGACCGAACGGTGTGGCGGACGGTGTTGCGGACGGTGTGGCGGCCGATGCAGCGACTACTGCTGACCTTGTGACTGCCGATGGCTTGCGCGGTGCGCAGTCAGATTACCGCTTCAATCGCGCGCATATGTATGCGCAGACTGAGCCTGAAAATTACGGGCCTCGCTGAGGTGGCCGTAGAAGCGCTCCATCTGCAACATCAGCTCGGGCTGCAAGGTTTCGCGGGCGAGGCGGGTCAGCCGCTTGGCGGCAGCGGGCGTGGCGACATCAATGCCCAGGCCCGCATCCGCCGGCCAGTCGGCGTCCAGGTGCAGATAGCGCTCGCCGAGCCGGTCTTCCATCATGGCCCTGACATGCTGCTGCTGCACGCTGATCAAGGTCATCAACAGGCGGCCATCGGTCAGCCAGCCGACGGCGCCGGCCGCCTCGTCCAGGCCTTCGCTGGGCTGGTAATGCGCGGCCGCCGTGCCGATCGACAGCATCGACACCTTTGCTGGCTCGATGCCGATGAAATATTCGAGCTCGTGCAGGGCAACCTGGTCTGGCGCAACGGCAAACAGGCCGCCATCGGCATATAAGCGCGAGCCTATGCGCACCGAGGGAAAGTAGGCCGGCGCGGCGCAAGAGGCCATCGCCACATCCACGGCGCGCAACTCAGCATCACCGAGCGAGCCCGCCGCATGCGGAGTCTTGAATATCTTGGCCCGGCAGCTGCCGATGTCGACGGCCGGCACCACCACCGGGTGCAGGGCGTCGCCCAGTCGCAAGTCGCCGAACTCGCTTTGCAGCGCTTCGCGCAGCCGCTCACCGCTGTATTTGGGGCCCAGCACCGAGCGGCTCATGTCCAGCAAACGACCCACCATGCTGGCGGGCAGCGGCCGGCCCGAGAACACGGCCGGGCCATGCTCGGTGATCAGCCTGACGAGCCGGCTCATCGGTATCTCGAAGGCCAAGGCCAGCGCCAGCACCGCGCCGATCGAGCTACCGGCCAGCAGATCGAAATGGCGTGCCAGCGGGCGCGTGGCACCCGCCTCCAAGGCGTCCAGCAGCGTGGCGGTGTAGAGCCCGAGAAAACCGCCGCCCGCCAGGGCTAGCGCATGTTGTGGGGTGGCGGTGGTGGCGTTGATATCGGCAGGTTCAGCGCTTGACATGGTGCTAGGACTCCCGGTGCTGTCGGCGGCGGCGATGTGGGCAGTCTGAATCCTTGTTGCCCCGCGCCGATTGACGCCGCTCATTCGCGGCTTGATTGATTCTGCTCAGTGGCTGGCACCGTAGGGCTTATAGATTAGCTCTTGCAATTCACTGCAGGAGTCTGGAAATGCCCCAAGTTCATGAAATCCATACCGACAAGCTGAAGAATGATCTGCGTGTCTTGATCGCGGATGCCGAGGAGGTCTTGCGCGCCACCTCGGGCCAGGCCGGCGAAGACATGCATGAGCTGCGCCTGCGCATGCAGGGCAATTTGCAGCGCGCCAAGACCAGCCTGGCGCAGCTGCCGCAGCGTGCGCTCGAGCAGGCGCGCGCCGCAGGGCAGGCGACCGACGGCTATGTGCACGAAAACCCCTGGAAGGCCATCACCGCCACGGCCGGCATCGGCCTGCTGCTGGGCATGTTGATCAGCCGCCGCTGAGGCGTTGGCGGCCATGACCGCCACGCCGGACCCAGCGACGCAGTCCTGGTTGTCGATGGCGCTGCAGGCGCCTGGCCGTGGCTTGGTGGAGGTCTGGCAGCAGGGCTTGCCGCAGCCCGCTGCCGGGCAGTTGCGGATCAAGGTTGCGGCCTGCGGGGTCTGCCGCACCGACCTGCACATCATCGACGGAGAGCTGCCATTTCCGGCCGAGCGGGCCGACCCTGGCGTGGTGCCCGGTCATGAGGTGGTCGGGCGGGTTGATGCGCTGGGTGCCGGCGTGCTTGGCTTCGCGTTGGGAGCCCGCGTCGGCGTGCCTTGGCTGGGCTGGACCTGCGGCGCCTGCCCGCATTGCCTGCAAGGGCGCGAGAACCTCTGCGAGAGCGCCCGTTTCACCGGCTGGCAGCTCGCCGGAGGCTATGCCCAGTACATGTTGGCCGATGCGCGCTATGTGTTCGAGTTGCCGCCGGGCTATGACGATGAGCATGCGGCGCCCTTGCTCTGTGCCGGGCTGATCGGCTACCGGGCCTATCGCATGTCCGGCTTGGCCCAGGCCAAATCGGGCCGGCTGGGTCTGTACGGCTTTGGTGCGGCCGCCCATTTGCTCGCACAGCTGGCGATGGCGCAGGGTTTGGAGGTCTACGCGTTCACCCGGCCGGGTGACGAGCGTGCACAAGCCTTGGCGCGGCGCTTGGGCCTGCAATGGGTGGGCGATTCGGCGCAGCCGCCCCCGCAGCCGCTTGACGCCGCCTTGCTGTTTGCGCCGCAAGGCAGCCTGGTGCCGCAGGCCTTGCGGGCGGTGCGAGCGGGCGGGGCGGTGGTGTGCGCCGGCATCCATATGAGCGACATTCCCACGTTTCCCTATGCCTGGCTGTGGGGCGAGCGGCGCCTGCAATCGGTCGCCAATCTGAGCCGTGCCGATGGCGAGGAATTCCTGCGCCTGGCCGCTCGCCTGCCCTTGCAAGTACACACGCAAGCCTATGCCTTGTGCAAGGCCGAACAGGCCTTGCACGAGCTGCGCCAGGGCCAGGTCGAAGGGGCTGCGGTGCTCTTGATGACATAACGTCATAACTGCACAACTTTCCTACTTCGGAGCGAGCTGGCGGATATGGCTTCGAATGCAGCTACATTCATGCCCCATGAGTACAGCATCGCCGCCCGCAGCCGCACCGGCCGCCGCCCGCTTGAAGCGCGTGGTGGCGCTGGGGGCGTCGGCCGGCGGTTTGGCCGCGCTGGAGGAGTTTTTCAGCGGGCTGCCGGGCAAGACCGGCATGGCATTTCTGGTCGCCACCCATATGGACCCGACCCAGCCGGCCATGCTGGCGCAGCTCTTGCAACGGGTAACGGCCTTGCCGGTCAGTGAAGCCGAGCAGGGCCAGCGGCTTGATCCCGATCATGTCTATGTGATTCCTCCCAACAAGATCATGACGGTGGCGGCCGATCACCTGCAACTGGCCTCGCCGCAGCAGCCCAGAGGTTTGCGCCTGCCGATCGACGCCTTGTTCGAATCACTGGCGCAGGCCTGGGGGGCACGCGCCGTCGCCATTGTGCTGACCGGCATGGGTGCCGACGGCACGCTCGGCCTGCAGGAGGTCAAGCAGGCGGGTGGCCTGACCTTGGCTCAGGAGCCCGACTCGGCCCAGTTCGACTCCATGCCGAGCCGGGCCATCAAGAGTGGTTTTGTCGACCTCCATGCCACACCGAAGTTGTTGGCCGAGTATTTGCTGCAGCAGCCGGCCGAGAGCCTGAAAAAAACCGCCGACTCGGCAGAAACCGGCGCCGGGCTGACGCGCAATTTGAGCGGCATTCTGGCGTTGCTGAAGAGCACCGGCCGGCATGACTTCACGCATTACAAGCGCAGCACCCTGAGTCGCCGCATCGAGCGGCGCATGGGCTTGCACAAGCTGGCCTCCTGCGAAGCCTATGAGAAGCTCCTGCGTGAACGCCCGCAAGAGCTTGATCTGCTGATGAATGAGCTGCTGATAGGCGTGACCGGCTTCTTCCGTGACCGGCCGGTCTGGCAGCGGCTTCAGAACGAGGTGCTGCCGCAGCTGCTTGCCGCGCAAGTGAACGGTTATGAATTCCGCGCCTGGGTGGCCGGCTGCTCAACCGGCGAAGAGGCCTACTCTTTGGCAATAGCCTTCACCGAGGCCCAAGAGGCGATGCCTGAGCGCGCCGCCAGCAGCCTGCGGATTTTTGCGTCCGATCTGAGCGGCGACGCGATCGCGCGGGCCAGGCGGGGCGTCTATCCGAGCGCCATTTCCGGCGAGATGACGGCGCAAAGGCTGCAGCGCTTCTTCAAGCCGGAGCAAGGGCAGGGGCAGGGGCAGGGGCAATATCGCGTCGTCGGTTCCATCCGCGAGATGTTGGTGTTTGCCAAGCATGACCTGAACGGCGATCCGCCTTTCACCAAGCTGGATCTGCTCAGCTGCCGCAATCTGCTGATCTATTTCACTGCGCCGCTGCAAAATCGTTTGTTCCCGCTCTTCCATTACAGCCTGCGCCAAGGCGGGATCTTGCTGCTGGGTTCGTCCGAAAGCATAGGCCGCTTTGGCGCTTTGTTCGACCCCGTGGACGCACAGCTGCGCATCTACCGGCGGCGTGAAAATATGGGCGGCAGGCTGGTGACGGAGTTCCCCTGCCGCTCCAATGCCCGCAAGCCCCCCTCTAGCAAGGAGCCTCTCTTGACCGACGAAGCAAGCCGCAAACCCAATAGCCTGCAGATCGCGGCCGAACATCTGCTGTTGCAGGAGTTCGCGCCACCGGCCGTGGTCGTCAATGCGCAGGGCGACATCCTCTACATCAACGGGCGTACCGGCAAATACCTGGAACCGGCGGCCGGGCGGGCCAACTGGAATATTCATGTGATGGCGCGCGACGGCCTGCGCAGCGCCTTGGACGCCGGTATGCGCCAGGCCTTGAGCGAGAAGAGGCCGGTGCAGTTGCAAGGCTTGTTTGTGCAGGATGAGGCAGCGCGCCAGGCGGTTGATGTCGACCTGCGAACGCTGCCGAGTGTGGACGAGGCCGGCCATGCGCTGCTGCTAGTCGCTTTCAATGCACAGCCTCTGCCGGCAACGGACGGGGCTGGGCCAGAGACCAAAGCGACGGCCAAACCAGGAGCTCATGGGCGGCGCAGTGCGGCCCTGATCGAGGCCCAGCTCGAGTTGCAGCGCAGCAAGCAGGAGCTGCGGCTGCTGCGCGAAGACATGAAGGTCACGCAAGAGGAGTTGCAAGCCTCCAACGAAGAGTTGCAGTCGACCAACGAGGAGCTGCAATCGACCAATGAGGAGTTGACCAGCTCAAAAGAAGAATTGCAGTCGATGAACGAGGAGTTGCAGGCGATCAATGTGGAGCTGCAGGCCAAGTTGGATGCGCTCGAACTGGCGCAGAGCGATATGAAGAACCTGCTCAACAGCACCGAGATCGCGACGCTATTTCTCGACAAAGAGCTGAATGTGCGGCGCTTCACCGAGCAGGCGAAGAAGATCTTCAAGCTGCGCGACAGCGATGTCGGGCGGCCGCTCGGCGACCTCAGCAGCACGCTCGAATTCCCCGATCTGCAGACCGATGCGAAGGAAACCCTGCGCAGCCTCGTCAGCTCGGAAAAGCAGGTGCCTACCGCCGATCAGCGCTGGCTGTCGGTGCGCATCATGCCTTACCGCAATCAGAACGATCAGATCCTCGGCGTGGTCATCACCTTTGTCGACATCAGCAGCTCCAAGCAGTTGGAGGCCAAGCTGAAGGCCGCGCAACTAGCCCCAGAATTGGCCGCATCGAGCGCTTCTTCGGGTGCCACCGCGCCGGCCGCCCCCGCTGCTCCAGCCACGCCGGTTGCCTAACGCCTAACGCCTAACGCCTAACGCCTAAGGGCCCCGGTCAATTGCCGGGCCATTGAGACATGTCAACGGCAGCGCCGGCCCAGGCCCGACCATTGCCCGATGACGATGCCAAGCGTAAAAACAGATGCTCGACACCAGAGCACCGAGATCGGGGATGCCACTGAGCTGCAA
Source organism: Roseateles oligotrophus (assembly GCF_025717515.1). Classification (GTDB taxonomy): domain Bacteria; phylum Pseudomonadota; class Gammaproteobacteria; order Burkholderiales; family Burkholderiaceae_C; genus Paucibacter_A; species Paucibacter_A oligotrophus. The sequence goes on along the minus strand of NZ_JAJIRN010000014.1, from coordinate 56,685 downwards.
GATCAGGGCCGTTGGCTGCTCTCCTTGCTTTGGGTTGTAGCGCTGCTCTTGCCGCTCCTGGTGCTCGGCTTGCAATGGTTGCCTCATCCGCCATTCGGGCCGCCCGACTGGGCTTTGTTCTTCGCCGCCTTGCTGGCCTTGATGGGCGTCGGTTTGGGCGCATTTGCCGAGCGTTTAAGGCGCAGCGAGCAGCGCCTGCGGCGAGTGCTGGCACAGCCCTGGCTTGGCGAAATGATTTTCAGTGCGCATGGCTTGCTGCTGGAGGTGAGCCCGCTGGTGGCGCGCCTGAGCGGCTATACCGAGCCAGAGTTGTCCGGCTTGGCCTTGTCCGAGCTGTTGCCGGCGGCCGAGTTCGAGGACTTCGGGGACAAGCCGATGCCGGTCGCTGCTGGCGAGGTGCGGCAGACCGAATTGCGCTGCCGCGATGGGCGGATGCTGACGGTCGAACTGGTGATCAATCGGCTGCCGGGGGAGCGCTGGCAATTGCTGCTGCGCGATCTGTCCGAAGGCCAGCGCTCGCAACAACATATGCGTCAGTCGGACATTGTCTTCGACAGCGCCCGCGAAGCCATCATGGTCACCGACGCGCAGGCCCGGGTCACCGCCGTCAACCCCGCGTTCACCGCTATCACCGGCTACTCGGCCGCCGAGGTGATGGGCCTGAATCCGCATTTTCAAAGCTCGGGCCGCCATGAGACGGTATTTTTTGCGCGCATGTGGCAAAGCCTGGCCGAGCGCGGCCATTGGCAAGGCGAGATCTGGAACCGCCGCAAGAACGGCGAGCTCTACCCCAGTTGGCAGACCATCAGCGTGGTCAAGAATGCGGCCGGACAGGTGAACAACTATGTCTCGCTGTTCTCCGACATTCATTCGCTCAAGAACGCCGAAGAGCGCATGCACCATTTGGCCCATCACGATGCGCTGACCGGGCTGCCGAACCGGCTCTTGTTTGCCAACGATCTGGAGCGCTCGATCGAGCGTGCCAAGCGCAGCGGCAAAAGCATTGCCTTGCTGTTTCTGGATCTTGACCATTTCAAGCTGATCAACGACACCATGGGCCACGCGGTCGGTGACAAATTGCTGCACGAAATTGCCCACCGCTTGCGTAACTCGGTACGTGCTCAGGACGGTGTGGCACGTCTGGGCGGCGATGAGTTCACGGTGTCGCTGGAGGATGTCGGCGGGGTGGATGATGTGGCACCGATGGCCCGCAAGATCATTTCGACCTTGTCGGAGCCGATGCAACTGGAGGGCAACCAGGTCACCATTTCGCCCAGCATCGGGATCGCGTTCTACCCTGCCGATGGCGCCAACATCGAAGACCTGACCCGCGCCGCAGACGCCGCCATGTACCGCGCCAAGCAGCAGGGGCGCAAGACGCATGCTTTCTATTCCAGCGAGATCATGGCCTCGGCGGTGGAGCGGGTGCTGATCGAGCGTGGCCTGCGCGAGGCCTTGATCGGCCAGCAGCTGGAGCTGTACTACCAGCCGCAGGTAGACATGGTCAGTGGCCACATCGTCGGCATGGAAGCCTTGCTGCGCTGGCACCACCCGGAGCGAGGCCTGGTGCAGCCGGATGCCTTCATCGGCGTGGCCGAAGAAACCGGCCTGATCAGCGAGATCGGGCGCTGGGTGATACAGCAGGGCTGCCGGCAGGCGCGGCTGTGGCGCGAACAGGGCTTTACCTTGGGCTATCTGTGGATCAATGTGTCGCCCAGGCAGATCCTGCACAACGGCCTTGAGGATGCGATCGCACAGTCGCTGAAAGACAACCAATTGCCCAGCGGCGCGATCCAGCTGGGTGTCGAAATCACCGAGAGCCTGCTGCAGTCGATGCCGCACAGCACGGAGGTCTTGAGCAAGCTGCGTGCCTTGGGTGTGCGCATAGCGATCGATGATTTTGGCACCGGCTTTTCTTCGCTGAGCCTGCTCAAGCAATTGCCCATTGATGTGATCAAGATCGACAAGATGTTTGTGCGCCATCTGGCCTTTGACAGCGACAGCCAGGCGATCACCGCCGCGATGATTTCGATGACCCATACCTTGGGCATGGGGGTGGTAGCCGAAGGCGTCGAAACGATCGAGCAACTGGGGTTCTTGCGCGAGCAGCGCTGCGATGTTGTGCAGGGCTTTCTGCTCGGTGCGCCGCTGACCGTATCGCAAGCCACGCAGGTCTTGATCGAGCATCGCGAGGGTTGGCCGAACCAGCAGGCCAAGCAGACCGAACAGCTCAAGGGCGCGGCTGCTTAGGCAGTTGCAGCAGCAGCTGTTGCCGCTCGGCCAGCTGCTCGAAGTGCAGCCATTGACCGGGCTGTATGGCCAAGCCGGACATGGGCTCAATCTCTTGCCCATCACCGCGCCGGATCAGCACCTCGATCTGCTTGCCGTGCAGGCGCAGGCTCAGGCGCGCCTCGCCCCAGGGCGGCGGCAGGCAAGGGCGCAGGCAAAAGCGCTCGGCCTGCAACTGCAAGCCCAGCAGCGATTCGGTGGCTGCACGGTAGAGCCAGGCGGCCGAGCCGGTATACCAGCTCCAGCCGCCTTGGCCCGTGTAGGGCGGGGCCGAGTAGGTGTCGCCGGGCATCACATAGGGCTCAATGCCGTAGCGCGCCTGCTCGTTTGAGCTGCGCGCGCGGTGCGCAGGGCTCAGCATGCAGAAATATTCCCAGGCCCTGGCGGCGTTGCCCAGCTGCGCCTGTGCCATCAGCGCCCACACGCCCGCGTGCGAGTACTGACCGCCGTTCTCGCGCACACCCGGCGGGTAGGCTTGGATGTAGCCGGCATGGTTGGCCGAGCCCTGCAGTGGCGGATCGAGCAAGCGCAGCAGCCCCGCCTTTCTATCGACCAAGCGTGCATCGGCGCTGAGCATGGCCTGGGTCGCGCGGGCGTTGCCGGGCGCCAGCGCGAAGACGCTCCAGGCCTGCGCGATCAGGTCGATCTGGCATTCGGCGTTGAGCAGTGAGCCGAGCGTGTGGCCATTGTCGAAATAGGCGCGCCGGAACCAGGCGCCGTCCCAGGCATGGGTGTCCAAGGCGAGGCTCAAGGCGCTCTGCGCTGCGGCCCAGGCCTCGGCCCGCGGCGCGTCGCCACGGGCCAGCGCCAGCGGCTGCCAGTCGCGCAGAATCACGCTCAAGAACCAGCCCAACCAGACCGATTCGCCGCGCCCCTGATGGCCGACACGGTTCATGCCGTCGTTCCAATCGCCGCAGCCCATCAGCGGCAGGCCATGCTCACCGAAGCGCAGACTATGGTCGATGGCGCGTGCGCAATGCTCATAGAAGCTGGCCTCGGCCGTGCTGCAGTTCGGCGTGCAATAGATGTCCTCGGCGCCCTCGGGCACCGCCGGGCCCTCTAGAAATGGGCAGGCCTGATCGAGCAGGGCTGTGTCGCCGCTGAGCGTCAGGTAATGCTGCGCGGCATAGGGCAGCCAGAGCAGGTCATCGCTGAAATGGGTGCGTACGCCGGCGCCGCCCGGCGCATGCCACCAATGTTGCACATCGCCCTCGGGGAACTGGCGCGAGGCATGCAGCAGCAACTGGCTGCGCAGCATGTCGGGGCGGCCGGCGGCCAGCGCCATCGCGTCCTGCAGTTGGTCGCGGTAGCCAAAAGCGCCGCCCGCCTGATAGAAGCCCGCCTTGGCCCAGAGCCGGCAGGCCAGCGTCTGGTAAAGCAACCAATGATTGACCAGCGCATCGAACAAGGGGTCGGGTGTTGCCACCGTGATGGTGGAAAGCAGCGGCCGCCAATGCGCGTCAAGCAGCTGCTCCAGCCCGGCCAACGCGCCGGGGGCCTGCCAGCGCTGGGCCTGCGCGCGTGCGGCTTGCGGGTCGGCGCCGTAGCCCATTACCCAGCAGAACTCCAGCGTCTGGCCCGCCTGCAGCTGCGCGTCTGCCAGCAAGGCCGCGCAGGGGTCGAGGCCGAAGCCGGCCATGCCGCTCAAGTGCTGCGGCATCTGCACGCTGCCGGCGCCGTCAAAACATTCGGCGCGCGCGCAGGTCCATTGCTTGACCTGCAGGCCGGCCAGCAGCAGGTAGGCGCAGCCCTCGCCGAAGCCGCCGCTGTGCTCCAGTTGCCAGGCCAGCGCCGCCTGCGACTCGGCCGCGTAGTCGCATTGCAGCGTCATGCGCTCGCGCCGCTGCGCGCCCAGCTGCCACTCGGCCATGCCCAGCACGCGCAGGCGGCGCGCCGGGCCGTCGGGCTTGCAAGTCAGCCTGACCCGCAAGCATTTCATCTCCTCTTGCGGGTGCACCATCAGCAGTGTTTCGACGCGCAGACCCGGCCTGTCCTGCGTGAACAGGCTGCTGCCGGGGCGGTGCTGGATGTGATAGCCGGCGCTGCCATTGCGCTTGCGGTTGGGCAGCAGGCCGAAGCAGTCGTCGCTGGCCCGGTCTTGCAGCAGGAAATGCTCGGCGGCGGGGTCGAGCAAGGGGTCATTGCTCCAGGCGGTCAGCTGATTCATGCGGCTATTGCCGGCCCAGCTATGGCCGCCCCCCGATTCGGTAATGATGCAGCCGAAATGGGGGTTAGCCAGCACGTTCGCCCAGGGTCTGGGCGGCAATTGCTCGGCCTTGATGTCGAATTCAAAGGCGCTGCCGTCGGCATTGAAACGGCCCGCCGCCGACGCCTCGAGCCAGGGCCTGGGCACTTGCTCTGGCAGCAGCCGGGCGTTTGGGATCAGCCCCGCCGTCTGCACCGGCAAGGCCTGCGCCAGCAGCCTGGCCAGCGGGCGGCCGTCCGCCAACAACTCGATGCGGGCGTAGGCGCGCAAGGCGGCCAGCTCTTGCGGTTTCAACTCGAACTGTTGCAGCAGATGCAGGCCGCCGGCGCCTGAACCAGCGGCTTGAGCCGCGCCACCGACGCTGCTGCGCAAGGCCAGCAGCTGATGTTGCAGCGGCATCAAGTAGGACGAAGGCTCTTGATTGACCAGCACCACATCGCAACTCAAGCCTTGGCTCTCCCAGACCCGGTGCGCGGTCAAGATGGTGCGCACCACCCGCAGGCCGACGCTGGCACCGATGCTGATCAACAAGATCGGTCGATCGCCGGAGATCGCAAAGCGCCATAGCGCTCGCCGGTCGAGCCGCTCGACCGGCGGCGCACGCGGGCGCGGGCAGCTGATCGTCATCGGCGTCGTCATGTCCTGGATATTGCGCAAGTCGGTGGCGCTCAGACGCAACTCGCGCTGGCGTATGCGTGCCAGGGTGGCCGCCATCAGGCGCGAACGCGTCAAGTGAACGGCTTGGCGGTACTCGTCCACCAGCGCCATCACCGTGCTGGCATCCGCCGCGGCCGCAGTGGCAAAGGTCAGGCTGCGCTTGGCCCTTGCCGGCATGCGCAGGCGCACGCTCAGCGAGGCGATCGGATCGAGCCGGGTTTCCAGCACATCTGGTTCGCCGCTCCTGGGGCTTGGCGGCCCCTCCTTGACCGTGCGCAGTTGACTCATCTCCGCGCGGCGCGGCAGCAGGCTTGCGCGGTCGCAGCCGAGCTGCACGGACAGCAATTCGAGTTCGGACTCGGGCTCGGTGGCGGCATGACCCAGGGCCAGAAAATGCGCGACCCACAGGCTGCTTTCGCCGGCCAGCCGAGGCCGCCGCTCAAGCAGCAGGCATTGCGGATCGGCGGCATGGGCACGCAAGAAAAGATTGGAGAAAACCGGATGCGATTCGTCCGCCTGTTGTGGCGCCAGCACCGCCTCAAAATAGCTGATCAACTCGAACTCGGCGGCATGTTCGGTCAGATTGTGCAGGCTGACGCGGCGCAACTCGACGTCATCGTCCGGGCTGACCCAGACCGTCATCTGGGTGCTCCAGGCCTCGGTGCCGAGCTCGAATTCGGCCCGCTCGGCAAAAAAACTCGTGCTGTATTGCCCTTTTGGGTGGGCGCTCGGTGCCGAACTGAGTGAGCAGAAGTCGGTTTGCCCACGGCCGCGAATGAAATAGGCGTGGCCGGGCGTTGGTCGCAGCAGGTCGTCGCGGGCGCGCGAGATTGCCTGCCCGCGCCACGCACTCTGGCCCCCGCCATCGGGCCGCAGGCCGACGCTATAAGCCCCGTTGCCCAGCAGCAGCGTGGGCAAGGGGGCTTGGCCGGCATCGGCGGGCAGCCACAGCCGGGCTCCGGCACTGGGTTCGCTGGGCCCGGGTTTGTGCGGCGGGCGCGGGATTGCGCGTGATTGGTAGACGATGGCGGTCGGCATCCGCTCATGCAAGAGCATGGTGAAGGCTTGCACCCGCGGCACGCGCTCGAACCATCCGCGCGGCGCCTCGTCGCAGAGCAGATTGCACAGGCTCAGCAAGCTCATGCCTTGGTGATGAGCCATATATGTGGCCACGCGCTGCAGCGGCGCACCGTCGCCGAGGCGCGGCCGACTGAAATCGAGGGCTTCAATAAAGCCGTGGCGATCGCGCGCGCCGAGTCGCTCCAGCGCGCGCAGATTCGCCAGCGCTGCCGGGGCATCAACCAGCAGGGCCAGCGTGCTGGCATAGGGCGCGATGACCCGGTCCTCTTGCGGCGTGCGGCGTAGCGCCAACTCCGGCACACCAAAAGGGCCGTACTGAAACGCCAGCGAGGCGTCTTGCTCGTAGTAGGCACATTCCGACACGCCCCAAGGCAGGCCGTTGCGCGCGCCAAAGTCCTGCTGTGCTTGAACCGCCGCGACGGTCGCGCGCTGCAGCAGGCCTTGCGGTGGTTCGCGCATCAACAGCGAAGGCATCAGATATTCGAACATCGAGCCCGACCAGGAGCGCAGTGCCGGCATGCCTCGCACGGCCAAAAATGGCCGGCCCAGCGCCTGCCAGTGGCGCAGCGCCACATCACCCTTGGCGATCGCCACAAAGCTGCCCAAGCGGGACTCCGAGGCCAGCAGGTCGTAGTAGGCGCTGTCCAAGCTGGCATCGCCGGGTCGGTAGCCGATGCGGAACAGGCGGCGGCGCTGGTCATACAAAAAGCCGAAGTCCATCGCGGCACACAAGGCGTCCATGCGCGTGGCGATATCCAGCAGCGCCACCGCTTGGTCCGGTTTGCTGCTTGATGAAGACTGCGCGGCCAACTCCCGGCAGGCCTGCGCCGCCGCCCACAGCGCCGCAGCAAGGTTGCCACTGTCAACCGTCGAGATATAGGCCGGCGACAGCGTTTGCAGGGTGGCGGTGTCAATCCAGTTATGGAAATGGCCGCGCTCGCGCGGTAGTCTGTCCAATGTGCTCAGCGTGGCGAGCAAGCGGGCAATCAGATCGTCCAAGGCGATGAATTCAAACCGTTGCGCGCACAGGCAGCTGAGCAGGTACAGGCCGATATTGGTCGGCGAGGTGCGCCGCGCCAGGATCGGCTCGGGTTCGAGTTGCAGATTGTCGGGCGGCAAATGGTGGTCGGCCGCCGTCACCGTCGTTTCGAACAGGCTCCAGGTGTCCCGCGCCAAGCGCAGCAGATAGTCACGCTGCCCGGCCTCCAAGGGCTGCGCCCGGCAAAGCTGCAGCGGCCGCGCACTCCACCAAAGCCAGGCCGGTGCCAGCGCCCACAGCGACGCGCAGCCGAGCAGCCAGGGCGCCCTTGCGCCGGCCATCAACAGGCCCGTGCCGCCCCAGACCAGCGCCAACAGGGTGATGCCGTAATGCTGGCGCCAGAACCAGGCCCATTCCAGCCTTGCCTGTGCCTGGGCCTGCGCGGCGGTCGTCCATTGCAGCAGTTGTTGGTGGCTGACCCCCATGCGCCATAGCGCGCGGGCAATCGCATCGATTTGCACCGCACTGCTATGCACGAGCGTGGCCAATTGCCACAAAGTGCAGCCAAGCACCCGCAGCACATTGACCCCGCCTTCGAGCAAAAAATGGCGCATCGCCAGATCGCGCCGGCCCGGTAGCAGGGCGGCCAGGGCACCCAATAGCGGCCCCAGGCCGAAGGCCGCGGCCACCAGGCACAGCGCCACCCAAGGCCGCAGCGTATTCAAGGCGAAGCAGCACCAAAGCAGCACCAAGGCGGCCGGTGCCAGCAGCGAGCGACGCAGGTTGTCCAGCATCTTCCAGAAATTCAGCATGCCGATGCGGCCCCGCCAAGCTTGCCCAAACAAGGCCAGTAACTGCCAGTCACCGCGGGTCCAGCGGTGCGTGCGGGAGGCCGCCACCGCCGGGTGCACGGGCGCGGCCTCGATCAGCGCGACATCGCTCAGATGAGCCGCCCGGGCCCAGATGCCCTCAAACAAGTCATGGCTGAGCAAGCGGTTCTCGGCGACCCGGCCGCGCAAGGCTCGGTGCATCGCCGCCACGTTCAACAAGCCCTTGCCGCTGAAGCTGCCCGAGCCGAAGATGTCTTGGTAGATCTCCGAGCTGCCGGCGTTGTAGACATCCAGGCCCCAGGGTCCGGAGAACAGCCAGCCGAAAGCGGGCAGCGCATTGCGCGCCTGCAGCGACTCGGCAAACGGCGCCAGAACGCGTGGCTGCAAAATCCCATAGCCGCTCACGACGCGCTGGGTTTGCGGGTCGAGGCAGGGCTGATTGAGCGGATGGGCGGCGATTGACACCAACTCGCGCAAGGCCCCCGGCGGCAACTCGGTGTCGCTGTCCAGCGTCAGCAGATAGCGGGTGCCAGGCTCCAAGCGGCTGAGCGGACCGAAGTCGATGAAGGGTGCTGGGGGCGATTGCGCAGGCGCGGCCTTTTCCGCTTCGTCCGGCGGGGCCAGCAGGGCCAGCAACTGCTCCAGCTTGCCGCGCTTGCGCTCCCAGCCCATCCAGACGCGCTCGCCTTCGCTCCAGCGGCGCTGCCGGTGCAGCAATGCAAAGCGCGGCAATTCGGCTGGAGCGCAGGGATGGCGGTGATTCAAAGCCTCGATGGCGGCGCAGGCCCCGTTCAGGAGTCCGGCGTCAGCCGCCATGCTCGCTTGCGGCGCGTCCGCCCAGTCGCTCAGCAAGGCGAAGCGCACATGCGACTCCGGGTTGGCCAAGAAATGCTGTTCCAGGCGATGCGCCAAGGCCTGGGTGCCGGCGTTCGAGACCAGCATGCAGGGGATCACGAGCAGGGTTTTGTCTTCGGGCCGCAGGCCGCCGTCCAAGGCCAGGCGCGGCAGGCGGTGTACCCGCACCGACTCCGCCAGCACCCGATTCACCAAGGCCAATACACACTCGAACACCAGCATGGCGGCCGGGGGCAGGGTGATGATAATCTTCCATTCAAGCGGACTGTTGCCCAGCAGCGCCGGGAACAAGAGCCGCAACAAGAAGGTGCTGCCAAGCAGCAGCGCCAAGGCATAAAGCCAGCCCCGAATGCGCCAGGGCCAATTCACCCAAGGGCTCTCTATCGTCGTCAGCGAGCCGCCCAGGGCCGCGACCAAACTGGCGCGGCCTTCACCGATCAGCCAGAAGCAAGGCGGGCGCGCTTGATGGCTCTGAGTGAGCGCAATCACCTGCTCGGCCACGCTGATTTCCGAGCGCTTGAGGCGGCGCGCCAGCCGTTCGATCGCGTGGCTGCAGTTGTCACGCGTCAACTCGCTGTCGGCACAAAAGGCGGGTGAGCGCTGCAGCGTTTGCATGACCGGGCTGACGCGGGCGACCAAGTCCCGCCACTCCAGGCTGTTGATCGCATGCAAGGCCGACACTGCGTTGCTGACGCTGACATTGTCGGCCGCATGCAGCGCATGGGCGGCGGCCAGGGTACTGTCCGGTTCGGGCGCGGCTTGCTTGAGCCAGGCCTCCCAGGGCGGCGCTTCGCTGCCACTGTGGGCCCGCGTGCGTTGCACCATCTGGGCCACGAAACTGATCTGCAGGCCACGGCCGCAGGCCCGTTCGAACATGGCCTGCAGCCTTGCATCGTCCCAACCCTCGGCTTGGTCGCAGCACCAATCTGCGGCCTCTTGCGCGGCCCGGTGGCCCGCCACCGCCTCGGCCAGTCGCGCCAGATTCTCCAGCAGCACCACGCGCAAGGTGGTCGGCACCGCCCATAACTCGCCCAGAGTCAGCGCATCGACCTGTTGATAGGCGAGCAGAAATTGGCTTAAAAGATTGGCATCAAAATTCGAGTCGGTGTGTGCGACAAAGGCCCAGGCGATGCCGTAGACGCGCGGCAGACCGGTCAACGGGGGCTCGCGCAGCTTGGGCAGGATGGCGTAATAGCTGTGCGGCAGGCCGTTGTGGATTTCGGGCACCTGCGCCTCGATCAGGTGGTGGTTGTCAAGCAGCCATTCGGCCGCCGGGCTGAGGGCCTCGGTCTCGCGGTCCATCACCTCCAGATAGGCGAGCGAGCGCTCCAGGCTGCGCAGATTGGCGGCGATGCGCGGGAAGAAATGAGGGCTGCGCAGCACCGGCCGCAATTGCCGCCAACTCCAGCGCCGCCGCCGCTCGATCCGCTGCGCCTCGGCCAAGCTGCGGCCATGCTGGCGAAAACGCTCCTCGCCGAACAAGACCGCCCGCACCGGTGCGGCGACCGGCCCTTGGCCGGCTTCAATCAGGGCTAGCGTCTGCGATCGCAGTGGGGGCGGCGCATTGCGCATGCCGGGTCAATACAGCACAGCGAGGGCGGCCAGCAAGGCCAGACCCAGCAACAGCAAGCTGATGATGCGTGGCGCCACGAATGCGCGTGCGCCCTGCAGGCGTGCACGCATCCGCAGCCAGCGCCCGCCGCCGGCGTGACAGCGGTGGAGTTGATCGGCCAAGGCGAGCTGATCCTGTTTGATGCAGATCATCGCGTCATGCAGTAACACAAATGACAAACGGGGTTCGTGCAACATAGGGCCTCCTTGACTCAAAGTGGGCGGGCGGTGACCCTGCCCTGTGGTGCTCAAGATTAAGGCGGCTTGCGCCGGCGGCATTGAGTTGGCGCAAGGCGGCTGGGGTGGGCGCCGCAGTCTGACAAGGGTGGGGGCTTTGACGGGCAAGTTGCGGATTCTCAATTCAGCCCGGCGACGCCGCATCGACAGTTCGGCTTGCCTCTTCTACCCGCTCAATCAGGTGAAACCCATGACTGAAACACAGACAAGCGCCGATATGTCGGTCTTCCTTAAACCCATGAAGACGCTGTTCGATCAGCGTGATCGCTGGCTTGGCACCGTCGTCGACGCGCAGCAGCAAATGCTGCAGTTGCAAAGCGACCTGTTCGCCGACACGGTCAGTGACAGCCTGCCGGTGCTGCTGCCGCCGCTGAATATCGATGGCCTTGTCGGTGCGCCCTGGCGCCTGGGGATGTTCTATCCCACCTTCGCTGAACGCATGGCCAAGGGTGTACGCCAAGGATATGAAATTGTCTCCAGGGCTCAGGGGGCCTTTGTCGGTCAATCTTGCGATGCCTTTATCTCCCTGGGGCAACGTGCCAGCGTGACGCAGTCGCAGGTCAATGGCCTGGTGATTGACCGGCGTGTCTCGGCCCAGGTGATCAACTTCGAGAATCGACGCAAAGCGGCCCAAACAGCCTTGCAGTCAACCGAGCCGCAGCGTGAGCATGAGGAGGCCTTGCCGCAAGCCGCCATACGCCGCCAAGCAGCAGGCGGCCGGCGCACCGGCTGAACTGGCAAGCAAGGGCCCGGCTCGGCTCGGCTTGCGGTGTCGTCAGCTCAACAGCCCCGGCACCGTCGGCGGGGGCTGTTCACCCAATTGGTTCTCCAGCCCGTAGCGCACGATGGCGGCGAGGTTGGGCAGTTGCAGCTTTTCTTGAATGCGGGTCTTGTGGGTGCTGATGGTCTTGATCGACAGATGCAAGTCGTCCGCGATGTCGGTCAGACGCTGGCCGTCGACCAAGCGCCGCAACACCTCCAACTCGCGGTTCGAGAGCGAGGCATGGCTGGGCACGCCAACCGCGCCGTTGAGTTGCTGCACCACCCGCTCCGCCAGGGAGGCGCTGACATATGCCCCGCCGCTCAACAGCTTATTCACCGCCGCGAGCAACTCCTTGGTCGCACTGTCCTTGGTCAAATAGCCATTCGCGCCGGCCTTGAACGAGCGCATCGCGTATTGCTCCTCCGCATGCATGCTCAGCACCAGAATGCGCACATGAGGCAGCTGGAGCCGTATGCGCTGGATCAAGTCAACCCCATTCAAACCCGGCATCGACAAGTCGACAATCACCAGATCCACCGCATGACTGCGCAAAAACGCCAGCGCATCAAAGCCATTGCTGGCCTCGTCGATCAACCAGGTTTTTTCGTGGGCCTCCAGAATCCGCCGCACGCCTTCACGGACGATGGAGTGGTCATCCACCAGCAGCAAACGCAATGTGGGCTGTTCTGTCAAGGCAGTCATGGCCGCCCTGCTGCAATGACCTGGCTGGCTTGCATCTGATCCAGTTCCTGTTCGAACTTCTGCTGTTGCTGAGCCTGCAGTTGCTGCCGGGACAATTGGGTCGGCAAGGGCAGGCGGATGCGAATGCGGCCCCCCCCACCCGGCGGGTTGTCGATCAACATCTGACCCTGCAGCAAAAAGGCGCGCTCGCGCATGCCCAGCAAGCCAAAGGAGTTCTCCTTGCGCGAGGCGCAAACGGGGAAACCGATGCCATTGTCTTGTATCGTCAGCGCCAATTCCCTGCCGTCAACCCGCAGCTCGATCTGCACATCGGTGGCGCACGCGTGTCGCCCCACATTGGTCAGTGCCTCCTGCACCATTCGGTACAGCGCGGTGGCCATGCGAGGCTCCATCTGCGGTTCGTCTTCATCCAGGCGCACGGTGATCTCGATGTCCATGCGGCTTGCATATTCGCGTGCCAACCACTCGATCGCTGCGTTGAGGCCGAGGTCATCGAGCATCAAGGGGCGCAGGTCGGTGGCGATATGGCGCACCGAGGCCACCGTTTCGTCCAGCATGTCCAGCATGCCGTGGATGCGCGACTGAATGGCGCGGCCATGCAAGTCCTTGCCGGTCTGCGCCAGCTCCATCTTCAAGGCGCTCAGGCGCTGGCCCAGTTCGTCATGCAGCTCGCGTGCGATCCTGCGGCGCTCTTCTTCGCGGGCATCGATCAAGCTGGCCGAAAGCCGCCGCAACTCGTGGCGCGATTGCTGCAGCTCCAGGCTGGCATGCTCTTGCTCGGTGATGTCGCTGAGCACCATTTGCACGGTGGACCGGTGCGCACCCGGCAGCGTGGCGATGGCGATCTCGACCTTGCGCAGACCTCCGTCCAAACGCGTGATCTGCTCGGACAAAATGCACAAACTACCGGCGGGTACCCGCAGCGCTCTTTGCATCTGCTGCTTCAAGACGGCGTGGGAATCGTCATGCAGCAATTCAAAGACCGCCCGCCCGATGATTTGCTCCGGCCGGCTTGCGCCGAGCAGGGCCAGGCAGCTGCGGTTGGCGAAGACAATCGTGTCGTCTTCGGTGATCAGCATCGCTATCGGCGCCAACTCGAACAGGCGCCGGAACTGATGCTTCATGTCAGCCAATTCGCTACGCAGGTCTTGCTCCACGCTGAGGTCGCGCACCAAGGCGGTGCAAAGCGTGCGTGGCAGGCCAAGATGGTCGGCAGCGATTGCCTGCGAAATGGTCACTGCCACCGGGAAGCGGTCGCCATTGGCGCGCAAGGCAAAGAGCTCACCGCGCTCGCTCATCGCACGGGTGGGCTGGGGGCGGGCGGCATAATTGCGAAGCTGATCGGCGTGGCGCTCGCGGTATTCGGCCGGGATGAAACGCGCCAGGCAGCTGCCAATTGCCTCATCCGCGCTGCAGCCGAACATGCGCAGCGCGGCCGGATTGATCAAGACAATGCGCTGCTGCTCATCGACGCTGATGATGCCGTCGTAAGCTGCATTGACCGCATTGGCATTGGCATTGGCATTGGCATTGGCAATTTTGTCGCTCAGGCCCGCCGAAGCCGACCCATCGCCGGCCAAGCAAGCTTCATGGCGAGTCAGCAATTCGCTTGGGCTAAGGGATGGTTCGAGCTCTTGCATGAATGCGTTCCACTGGAAGTCAGCAGGATTGTTGCCAAAGCCGGGTCGGCCTATTGGCGATTTTAGTCGGATTCCGTGAGGCGAAGCCGTTAGGAATATTCCGAATTGGCGCTAGGAAAGCCACCGCGTTGCCGCTGCAAATCCGACAGCTTGTCTGCCTAAGCGCCGATTGCAGCCCGAGCGGCCGGGCGCGATGCTTCAGCCATCGTGAATTGGGTTAATTCTTAGGAGGCAGATGATGAATCAAACTCTCGATTTGACCGTTGGTGACAGGCGCACTCATGAGCTCGGCCAAGCGCGGGTTGACTTGTCCGGCCGCAAGAGCTTGTCGGACCTGTTTCGCTTGATGGGGGCGCATGCCGAGGTCAATGCCCGCAGTGACAGCTTTCCGTTGCTGGCTCGGCAGATGCGCGTCGGCGCGACCTTGTTCCATGAAGGCAGTCAGGCCGACGCCTTCTACTTTGTCAGCCTGGGGTGGTTCAAATGCTTTCGCACCTGCGAGGATGGCTATCAGCAAGTGCGCGCCTTTGCCGGCGTCGGCGACTTGCTCGGCTATGACGCCTTGTGCCAGGGCAGGCACCCGACCGAAGCCGTGGCGATCGAGGATTCGACCGTCTATTCAATGCGCTTTCAGGATGTGCAGGAACTTGGCCAGAGCGTGCCGGGCTTCGAACGCATGTTGCACAAGGCCATCAGCCGGCAGTTGATCCGCCATGGCGATGTGGCCGACTTGATGGCGGCGGTGGCTGCCGAGGTGCGCTTGGCGCGCTTTCTGGTTGATCTGTCCGCGCGAATGCAGGCCTGCGGGCAGTCGCCGCTGCGCTTGCTGCTGCGCATGTGCCGGCGCGACATCGCCAGCCACCTCGGGGTGGCGCACGAGACCGTCAGCCGCTCCTTCAGCGCCATGGCCGATCTGGGATTCCTGCAGGTTAAAAATCGCGAGGTCGAGATTCTCGACCTGCGGGCTTTGAAAGAATTTTCCCGCAGCACGCGCAGCGCGGCCGACGAGTTGTTGGGGCGTTCGAATGGGCGCGACGCCCCCCCAAGGCTGCAGCAGACCGGCCCGCAGGTGCACAGCACCGACTATCTGGCGCCAGGCCTGAACAAGGGCGACAAGGCCCTGAATGCAAACACGATGCTGATGATGACGATAGACGCGGCGGCGCATGGCGCATCGGCCCGCGCAGCCTGCTCGCCGGGAGCCGACTGAGAAAAAAATTGGAGGCCGCCATGGATATCGGCAGCAATAAAGATGCATTACCGGCCGGCGTGATCGCCTTGGTGCCGATGCGCAATGTGGTGTTGTTTCCGCATGTGCTGGTGCCGATCACGGTCGGGCGCCCCAAGTCGGTGGCCGCCGTGCAGTTTGCGCGTCAGCATGGCGGCTCGCTGGGGGTGGTGTTGCAGCGCGATGCCCGTACCGACGAGCCCGCGCTGGCCGAGTTGTGCGAGGTCGGCACCTTGGCCAAGATTTTTCAATACAGCAGCTCCAGCGATGAGATGCACCACGCGGTGTGTCAGGGCGTGCAGCGCTTTCGCATCAAGGAGTTGCTGCCCGACTATCCGTTTTTGGCGGCGCGGGTTGAGCTGGTGAGTGAAGACATCCAGTCAACGCCGCGGGCCGAGGCCTTGGGCCTGCAGTTGCGTGAACGGGCGATCGAGATTCTGCAGTTGCTGCCTGCCGTGCCGGCCGAGTTGGCCCATGTCTTGCAGGCTACCCGCGACGGCGCTCAACTCGCCGATATCGTCGCCAGCCTGCTGGACGGCGAGCTGGCCGAGAAGCAGGCCTTGCTCGAGACGCTGGAGCCGGAGGAGCGCCTGAACAAGGTCTTGCTGATGCTGACCCGGCGCATCGAGGTCTTGCGTCTTTCGCAGGAGATTGGTGACCGCACCAAAGAGCAGCTTGACGACAGGCAGCGCAAATTTCTGCTGCGCGAACAGCTGAAGACCATTCAGCATGAACTGGGTGAGGATGATGCGGTCGATGAAAACGTGCAGAAGCTCGAAGGCTTGATCGCCAAGGCCGGCATGCCCGAGGACGTTGAAGTGCAGGCGCGCAAAGAGCTCGCCCGGCTCAAGCGCATGTCCGATGCGTCGAGCGAGTATTCGATGCAGTTCACCTATCTGGAATGGCTGACCGAGCTGCCTTGGGTCGCGCCCGCAGCGACCGAGATCGACCTGAAGGCCGCGCGCGCCGTGCTGGAGGCCGACCACCATGGGCTGGAGCGGATCAAGCAGCGCATCGTCGAATTCCTGGCGGTGCAAAAACTCAACCCTGGCGGGCGGGCGCCGATTCTGTGCTTTGTCGGCCCGCCCGGTGTCGGCAAGACCTCGCTGGGGCAAAGCATTGCACGGGCGCTCGGCCGGCCTTTCGTGCGGGTGTCGCTGGGCGGCGTGCATGACGAGGCCGAAATCCGCGGCCACCGCCGCACCTATATCGGCTCGATGCCGGGCAATATCTTGCAAGGCCTGCGCAAGGCCGGCGCCCGCAACTGCGTGATGATGCTGGATGAAGTCGACAAGCTAACGGCCAGCTCGCATGGTGACCCGTCGGCCGCTTTGCTGGAGGTCCTGGACCCGGAGCAGAACGCCACCTTTCGCGATAACTACCTGGGCCAGCCCTTTGATCTGAGTCGGGTCGTGTTCATCGCCACGGCGAATGTCATCGACCAGGTGCCGCCGGCGGTGCGTGACCGCATGGAAGTGATCGAGTTGCCCGGCTACACGCAAGAAGAAAAAATCCAGATCGCGCGCCGCTATTTGCTGCCGCGCCAGCGCGAGCGCAATGGCCTGAGCGCCCAGCAATGCGAGTTCAGTGACGCCGCCTTGCGTGCCTTGGTGGCCGATTACACCCGCGAGGCCGGTGTGCGCCAACTGGAACGCGAGATCGCCCGCGCGATGCGCCATGCGGCAATGCAGGTGGCCGGCGGCGAGCAAACCATGGTGCAGATCGAAGCGGCCGATCTCGACACCATCCTCGGGCCGATTCAATTCGAACATGAGGTGGGGCTGCGCACCAGCTCACCCGGAGTGGCGACCGGCCTGGCCTGGACGCCGGTGGGCGGCGATATCCTCTTCGTCGAAGCGATGCGCGTGCCCGGCAGCGGCAAGCTGATATTGACCGGCCAGCTCGGCGAGGTGATGAAGGAAAGCGCGCAGGCGGCGCTGACCTTGGTCAAGTCGCGTGCCGCCAGCATGGAGATTGCGGTCAGCGCGTTTGATACCGTCGACATCCATGTGCATGTGCCGGCTGGGGCGATTCCGAAGGACGGCCCGAGCGCGGGCGTGGCGATGTTCATCGCGCTGGCCTCCTTGTTCACCAACCGCGTGGTGCGCCACGAGGTCGCGATGACGGGCGAGATCAGCCTGCGCGGCATGGTGCTCCCGGTGGGCGGAGTCAAGGACAAGGTCCTCGCCGCGCAGCGAGCTGGCTTGGCGGTCGTGATGCTGCCTGCCCGCAATGAGAAAGATTTGCGTGAGGTGCCCGAATCAAGCCGTCAAGCCTTGCAGTTTGTATGGCTGAAGGATGTGGACGACGCGATCCGCGCGGCCTTGGGCTGAGCTGTGGCGCCTTGGCGCCGATCTGTTATGTCGTTGTCCAAACTCAAACGCGACCGCATGCGCGGCGCTCAAATCGACCAACGGTCCAGGCAATCAAGCAAGGTTTGCAGGCCGTCAGTCGATTGTCTGAGTTAGTGCCAGCAGGAGCGTTCGCTGTTTTTTGCCGGCCTTTCATCCAGACACTTTTCAAATCAAGTGGCTCACAAGAAGGGTGGCAGCAATGAAAAAACTTCTTTACGGTTGGCTCATGGTCTGGGCAGCGATGTCGGCGAATTTCTCTCAGGCGAGTCCGGTGATCAGCTTGTATGAATTCGCCTTCAATATCGACGGAGCAATCAGCAAAGGCTTCGCACCTGCGGGCGTGAACATGGCGGGCTTCAACACCAGCAGTGGCTTGGGCTCGATCTCCATCAAGCTGAGCGGCGCGGGCAATCGCTATGCCGGCCTGTTCGTCGATCATGAAATTGACGAGACCGTCAATACCTTCTTCAATGAAAACGGCAGCAGCTCGGGCATTGCCGCAGCCGGGCAAGGCTGGGAGATTGATGAGCCAGGTTTTAAGTTCGGCAATATCTACAGCAACTTCCTAGCCGGCCAACTGGACGGTCTCAATGGCGTGCCAGCCGGCTTGGAGGACGATGTCTCGATGGCCTCCGACTGGCGCTTTGTCCTCAATACGGGGGAAACCGCCACGATCAGCTATCTGTTCTCCGATATCGCCCCGACCGCAGGCTTTTACCTGACGCAGTTCGATCCAGACAGTCAAGCGGCGATATTTATGTCCAGCAGCTTGCGCATCGAGCAAGACGGCCATATCCCCGAGCCGGTCTCGCTGAGCTTGGTCGGGCTGGGTTTGCTGGCGGCGCTGGCTAGCAGCCGTCGCTTGCCCGCCTCCGCGCCCGCTCGCTGAGTCTTGGCGCGGCTTTTGCGCCGCAGGCCGCCCCTCATTCCCTGCTTCTCAGATGTGCCAAGCGGCCCGCCCGCAGGCACAGGGAGCCGCTTTGCTCGCTCCATTTGTTGTCTTAAAAAAGGATTCAACAATGAACTCGAAAAAACCCGGCGCCTGGCGCCTCTTTTCAGCAACCCTGGGGGTCTTGGCCGCCGGGGTTTTCGGGGCCACGCCGGCCCAGGCCGTCGTGCCGGTGGTGAAGACGGTGCCCTGGGTTGCGACCCATCCGCAGATCCCGCACAGCACCTATCCCGGCCGGGCGATACGACTCAAGGGTACTTCGAGTCAGCAGGGCGCTAACTTTCAATATTCATGGGACTTCGGTGACGGCGCGGCGCCGGCAGTGGGTGTCGTCAGCGATATGAACGCGATCGAAGCCAGCCATACCTATGTGGGTCCAGCCGGTCAGGTCTGGTCCGCAAGGCTGACGGTGACGGACCTGAGCACGGGTCAGGCGGCCAGCCGCACCTACTACGTTGAAATGAAGGCCAAGAGCCTGGAGGTCGAGGCCAATGTGGCGATCGATGAGGGCTTGTGGTACTTGCACAAGACCCAATTCCGCTCGCCCGGCGTTTGCAGCGACTGCAGCAATTGGCAACAGGGCGGCGCGGCCTCGCTCGGCTATCACGGCGTGACCGCCGCCAATTTGAATGCCTTCATGGTGAATGGTCACCAGGTGGCCGGCTCGGCCGACAACCCCTATACCGATACGGTGACGCGCGGCATGCGCTTCTTGTTCACGCAGTTGAGCGTGCGCGGCATCGGCGTGCAAGCCGATGGGGTGAACGGCGGGACGTATAACCCCGATGTCAATGGCAACGGTCTGTCCATCTATAACGCTCAAAACGAGGGCTACCAGACCGGCATGCTGCTGAGCACCATCGTCGCCAGTGGTACCCCCAATGCGCTCGCGCCGAGCGGCCCTGCCAATGTGATCGGGCGCAAATACATCGACATCGCCCAGGACATCGTCGACAACATCAGCTACTGCCAATACGACTCGCCGTTTGGGGGAGGTTGGTACTACACCTGCAATGGCTATAACGACAACTCGATCTCGCAATGGATGGCCATCGGCATCCTGGGCGCGCGCTCCTTCGGCGCATTGCTACCGCAGAATGCTGGCACTCTTAAACCCAATGTGGTGCCGGAATGGAACAAGGTCTGGTTGCGCAGCTCTCAGGTGGCGCCCAACCCGCCCAACTATGACAACGGCGCCGGCTACTTTGGCTACCAAGGGGGTAGCCATGTCTGGGGGCCCTACGCGGTCACGGCGTCAGGCATGGTGCAACTGGTGATGGACGGTATCGGGCGCGGCAGCTCGCCCGTCGGGGGACCAAGCTGGGAGGGCGCCGAGACCTTTATGCGTGAGAACTGGGGCAATGACCTGATCTACCCAGGCAACCCCTACTACAGCATCAAGGACTATTACTACGGCCTGTTCTCCTTTACCAAGGCAATGCTGCTGCATGACCCGGACGGCGACGGCGTGCCCAATCCGATCACCTGCCTGCGCTCGTTCAAGCATGACACCGACAAGCGTCCGTCCGATTGGTATGGCGCGGAACTCGGCAAGATCGATGGCTGCAATGGCCTGCTCGCGACGTCCAACGGAGTTGCCCGCACATTGATTCTGGATCAAGATGCGGCGGGCTACTGGTCGGGGCATAACTTTGACGGTCAGCAGTACCCATTCGAAACCGCTTGGGCGATCATGATGCTCAACCGCACGGTGTTCGAGTCCGGCGTGCCGGTAGCAGTCGCCAAGGCCATCCCGAACCCGGCGGTGGTGGGTCAGACCGTTACCCTGGACGGTGCCGATTCCTTTCACCAGGACGGCGCGCGCAGCATCAAGTCCTGGCAATGGGACTTCAATAATGATGGTGTGTGGGACGCCACCGGCCCGGTCGTGACGCGCTCCTTCCCCGCCCTGGGCAGCTATCCGGTCGTTTTGCGCGTCACCGATGACGCCAACCCCGAAAAATCGGCCACCACCACGGTCATGGTGCAGGTTTCGATCCCGCCATTGGCGCCGACCGCCAATGCCAACGGCCCCTACAACTTCTGCCCCGCAACGCCGAAATGGTTCCTGGACGGCACCGGCTCCGTCAACCCCGATCAAGGGCAGAGCGAGCCCGGCCGGCCCGGCGACACCATTCAAAGCTATGCCTGGGACTTGAACGGCAGCGGTCAATTCAACGGCGCCTCTGGCCCGCAGCCCGATGTGAAAGCGTTCTTCCAGGGGCTGGGCGTCGGCAACTACGTGGTGCAGCTGAAGGTCACCGACACCACCGCCAGTTCATTCCCGTCCAGCGGCATGGGCAATCTGAGCGGCGTGGCGAGTGCGGCGGTGAATGTGCGCGACGCGGGCGATGCGGCCTGTGCGGCTTGCATTGCCAACCTGGCGGCGCGAGCAAAGCCCGGCAAGATTCAGCTGACCTGGAGCCATGTCGCCGGGGTGGATAGCTATAACGTCTATCGCAGCACGCTCAGCGGCGGCCCCTACAGTTTGATCGGCAAGACAAGCTCGAACTATGCGACCTGGCTCGATTCGACGGTTGTGAATGGCACGACCTATCACTATGTCGTGCGGCGGGTGGCGGCCAACTCGGATGAGTTGTGCCAGTCCAATCAGGCCAGCGCGACGGCGGCGAATCGCTGATTTCCAAGCCTCAACTCAGGAAACCCGCCTCAGGCGGGTTTCTTCATTCGAACAATGCTTGAAAGAACGACTCGCCCCTCACTTGGGCGATGCGATCGGTAAATGCAGAGCCTTAGGCCGTGCAGCTTGTTCGTCATGGCGATGCCAGACCATGCGAGTGCAGACGAACTTCTCGATTTCGTCCAAGGCACGCACCGCCTCCGGCAGAAAGGGGGCCATCTGAAACAGATGCGGTGTTTCGGGCCACAACTCCAACTCGACATCAACGCCGCTGGCATGGGCTTTGTGGGCGATTCTTATGGCTTCGTCACACAACATCTCGGACTGCCCGGCCTGCAAAAAGAGCGGCGGGAAGCCGGCAAAGTCCCCGAATAGTGGTGACACATCCGGGTGGGTGTAGAGCAGCGGCGAGGGCACGTAAAGACGCCGCAGCACCAGGAAATTACGCAGACTGAACATCGGGTCGCGTGCTTCATTGGCGGCCATGCTGGGGCTGTCCAGCGTGCAGTCAACGGCGGGCGAAAGCAGCACCGCGCAGGCCGGCATTGGCTCGCGTGCTTGCAGGCTGCGGTGCAGGGTAACCAGCGCCAGATTGCCGCCGGCCGAGTCGCCGACCACCAGCAATTGTTCGGGCTTGCAGCCATTGCCGAGCAGCCAGCGATAGCTGGCTTGGCAGTCATCCGGCGCGGCCGGAAACGGATGCTCCGGCGCCAGGCGATAGTCGGGAATCAAGGCTTTTGCGCCCAGACGCTGACAGAGTCGGGCCGCAAAACTCGCATGGGCATTCGGAAAGCGAAAGGCAAACGAGCCCCCATGCAGATAGAGGATGATGCGGCCGGGCTGAGTCTGCGGCACGCTGATCCACTCGGCCGGCACACCATTGCAGCTGACGGGTTCGCGCCGCACCGAGGGGCCAAGCTTGAAGTGCCGCGTGTCAAGCATTTCGTAGCGCCGCCTGAGTGCCGCGACGTCGTCTTCAAAGCCTAGCGGCTTGCGCGACGCCCAGCGCAGCCATTCGTTCAAGGCTCGGGTGCGCCAACTGCCTCTGCCTTCGATGGTGCGGATATGCGGCACCCTCTTGCTCATGCCGACTGTCCTTTCAGAATGCTTCGGCCCTGCAGGAAGAGCCGCGGACGACGAACTTGGCGGCATGGGCCGCCAAGCCCTGGCGCCCCGACTCAGGTGAATACTTTTTCATCCAGCGCGATATTGGTGCCCTCAAGCTGGCCCACCTGGGCATAGCCCATGCCGCGCACATTTACAGTTACCTGTGCGTCCAGGCGGCGTCGGGTCACATTCAAGCCGGCGCCGCGCAAGGCCTTGCAATAGTTGTAGGTGAAGATGCCGCGCCAGACCCCGCCGATTCGTGCCTCGGCCGAGGTTTGGTTGTCGCGGCAACCGGCCCACAGCACATGGTTCAAGCCCGGCACCGCCACGGCGTCGCGCCGCACGCCCTCCATGCCGCCCGGCTTCATCAAGGCGCGAACCGGCATTGAGGGGTTGGCATCAAGGAAGAAACCGTAGTCCAGTGGTGGTTCGATATAGCGGTTGGTGAACGCAGGCTCGTCCAGCAATTCGTCCACCGACAAGGCAGCCCGAGTGGCGGTTCCGGAGTGGCATGAGTCCAGGATGATGTCGAGATTGACGCCCGGCGGCAGCGCCATCAGCAGGGAGCGCAGATCGTCGTCCTTGATCATGCCGGCCGAGGCGAAGTCATGCGGACAAATGGTCTCGTCGCGTTGATCGGCTTCGTCATGGCTGACATCGACGACCTGCGAGCCGTGGCCCGAATAGTGGAACACCAGCACATCGCCGCGCTTGGCGCCGGTGACCAGCCAGCGGAAGCCGGTCAGGATGGCCGCCCGGGTGGCGCGTGTGTCGGTCAGTATGCGCATGGTGTTGGGTGCGGCCGGCACAATGCCAAGCACGCAAAGCGTGTTGGCCATGTCTCGCACATCGTTCACACAGCCGCGCAAGTCGGGCCCACCTGCCCCACCCGGGGCGTAGTCATTGATTCCTACCAGCAATGCCTTCTTGGTCATGATCGCATCTCCTTTGATGATTGATTGATTGACTGATTGAGTTCGGCTGAGTCGCCGTCGTTCCGCCACTACTTCCAACGCCGTTCCGATGCGGCGGCGGCCCGCATCAAAACAAGCCCTGACCGGCGCAATCACCATGCAACAAGGCGTTAGCACAGTTTGTGGCTGTGCCGGGAGCCGCCATTGCCGATTCGCAATCAATCCGTTTGGGAGCAGGCAATGCGGTCGCCGAGACCTTGCCGATCGATCACGCGCCGCGCTGAGTTTGCTCAAAGGCGCTTGATGCGGAGCTGCAAATATCGATGCAGATTTGCCGGCGCCGTCGGCGCGATTGAAAGGGCCCGCCATGAATGGGCATTCGAGGATCCTGATTGGCAACTCTCGCCTCGTCGGTGACCTGTGCGTGAGCGAAAAAGCCCGCGGCTTGATCGTGTTCGCGCATGGTCGCGGCAGCGGCCGCAACAGTCGGCGTAATTTGCAGGTGGCACAAACGCTGCAACGCCAAGGCTTTGCGACCTTGCTGTTTGATCTTCTGACCGAAGCGGAGGCTGCCGACATCCTGCAGGTTTTCGACATCGAGTTGCTGGCGCTGCGCCTGCAGGCGGTGCCCGCGTCCTTGCCACCTGCGGCGCAGGGCTTGCCGATGGGTTTGTTCGGTGCGAGCACTGGTGCGGCGGCGGCTTTCGTGGCGGCCGCGCGGCAGCCCGAAATTTGGTCAGCGGTGGTGTCGCGCGGCGGGCGCCCCGATCTGGCGCATTCCTATCTGGAGCATGTGCGGGCCGCCAGTCTGTTGATTGTTGGCGCGGCCGACAGTGAGGTGCTGGCGTTGAACCGGGCGGCTTTCAAGTATCTGCGCTGCGAAAAACGTATCGAAGTGGTACCCCGCGCCAGCCATCTGTTTGAGGAGGCCGGCACTTTGCATACGGCGGCGATGTTGGCAAGCGCGTGGTTTAACGATCATTTGGCCAAGCCGGCTTGAGGACGGAAATGATGTTGACGGACAAGGTTTTTAGCGACCGCCTTGAAGCCGGCCGTTTGCTGGCAGCCGCGTTGATGCGGCTGGAATTGAGTCAGCCCCTGATACTCGCCTTGCCGCGCGGCGGCGTGCCGGTGGCCGCGATGGTGGCCAAGGCGCTGCAGGCGCCCTTGGAGTTGTTGATCGTTCGCAAGATCGGCGCGCCGGGCCATGCAGAGTTGGCCGTGGGCGCGGTGGCCGAGGGCGATTCGGCCACCGTGATAGACCCCGAGACGGCGCATCTGAGCGGTGCCACGGCGCCCTATATCGAGCGCGAGGCGAGGGTTCAGCGTGAAGAACTTGATCGCCGCCGGCGACTCTACCGGGCGGGCAGGCCCGCCCTCAGCGTGGCCGGCCGCACGGTGGTGGTGGTTGATGACGGTATCGCCACGGGCACCACGATGCGTGCCGCGCTGCAGGCCTTGCGGCTGCTCAAGCCGGCCAAGTTGGTGTTGGCCGTGCCGGTCGCGGCGGCGCAGTCGCTGGCCGGTTTGCGGCCCTTGGTCGATACCGTGGTCTGTCTGTCGGAGCCGTCATTCTTCGGGTCCGTCGGCGCGCATTACGAGCAGTTTCCTCAGCTCAGTGACGAAGAGGTGCTGGCTTGGCTGCGCAGCAACAGGGAAGGAAGAACATGAATCAGCGAGATTTCTTTATGCCGGCCCCGCAATCGGCGGCCGAACCCAGGCGAGCGCCGCAGATGCGCCGTTTTGATGTCTGCAATGGCGATGCCGACGGGCTTTGCGCGGTGCTGCAATGGCGGCTGCAGCAGCCGCTGCCGGCCACGCTGATCACCGGCCTCAAGCGCGATATCGAGCTATTGCGTCAGGTGCCGGTCCTGGCCGGGGAGATTGCCGGGCCGCTTGAGGTGCTGGTTTGTGATCTATCCATGCAGCGCAATCTGCCGGCCTTGCAGCAGTTGCTGGCGATGGGCGCGCAGGTGCACTACTTCGATCATCATGGCTTTGCCTTGATGCCGGCACATCCCGGGCTGCATGCCCATCTCGACAGCCGCAGCAATACCTGCAGCAGCCTCTTGATGGACCGATACCTGCAAGGGCGCTGGCGGGACTGGGCCTTGGTCGGGGCCTATGGCGATAACCTGCTGGCGGTGGCCGACGCGCTGGCGCTTGCAAGCGGCATCAATGAGCGTGATCGCGGCTTGCTGCGGCAATTGGGCGAGGCGATCAATTACAACGCCTATGGCGAGACACTCGCGGATGTCTTGATCAGCCCAACTGCGCTCTATGGCAAATTGGCGCGCTTTCAGGATCCGCTGCAAGCCTTGCAGCAAGAGCCGGTATTGCAGCAATTGCTGAGCCTCAAGTCGGACGATCTGCGCAAGGCCCGGACGCTCACGCCTTTTTGGCAAGATGGTCACGCCAGCCTGCTGATATTGCCGGATGAGCCGTGGACTAGAAGAGTTAGCGGCTGCCTTGCCAACTCGCTCGTACAGAGTGACCCGCAGCGCGCCCATGCGGTGCTGCGAAGCGACCCGCAGGGTGGTCACCGGGTCAGTGTGCGCGCGCCGCTGGATGCCCCGGCCGGCGCCGACGAGTTGTGCCGGCAGTTCGGCGGCGGCGGGCGCGTGGCGGCGGCCGGCATCGACCATCTGCCGGTGGCTCGATTGCAGCCCTTCATTGAAGCGTTTGCCGTGCAGCATTGGGGCCAGCGGGCGAGAGCCGCCTGAGCCGCCTAAGCCGCCTGAGCGGGCGGCAACTCGGCGGCTTGTGGGGCCGCGCTTTACAGCACCACGTTGGCCCAAGCCGCCGTTCCCATCGCCGGGATGCGCAGGGTAACGGCGGGCTTCAGGCCCACGGTGGTGGACCGGCTCTCGCGCTCGATACCGACACTGATGATGCGGGCCAAATTGGTGAACTCGGTCGCGCAGGCGGCGATCAGGTCATCAAAGGAGACGATGCCGGCCAGCCGGTCATCGCCATTCTTGACCAGCAAACGCCGCACGCCGCTTTGCTGCATCGCCAGAATGCCGTCGCCGATATCGGCGCTTTCGGAGATCAAGGTGACGGTGCTGTGCACCAGATCGCCGATTTCCATGACCTCGGTATTGGTGCTCTTGGCCAGCGCGTGGACGACCAGATCGCGATCGGTCACCACACCCCGCACGCGCGGTCCCTCGGGCGTCATGGCGGTCACCACGAGTGCGCCGATATGGTGTTCCCGCATCAAGGTGGCAGCGTCACTGAGCGACTTTTCCCGGTCGATGGTGATCACTTGATGCTTGCAAATTTCTCTGATTTTCATGTTGAAGTCCTCTCGGCTTGTGGAACGGTTTGGCTTGTTTTGCATCCGAAAAAATGGCAGGGAGGAGCTTGCCGCCGACGCGGCGCCTGGCACTTGCGCGCGCTCAATGCGGCGGCCTTTGCATGGCTTGAATGCTTGGCTTGAGTCGCTGTGGCGGCTCAAAACGCAGCCAATTGCGTCTGCTCAATTGAGCTGGCTTGGCCC
The DNA here is from genome assembly GCF_025717515.1 of Roseateles oligotrophus. Classification (GTDB taxonomy): domain Bacteria; phylum Pseudomonadota; class Gammaproteobacteria; order Burkholderiales; family Burkholderiaceae_C; genus Paucibacter_A; species Paucibacter_A oligotrophus. The sequence goes on along the minus strand of NZ_JAJIRN010000014.1, from coordinate 30,141 downwards.
TGCATAAATTGCATGCACCCAATCAACCGAAAGGCGCGTTATGAAAACCGATCTGCAATTGAAAAAAGACATCCAGGCCGAATTGGAATGGGATCCTTCCATCAAGGCGGCACAAGTGGGCGTGGCGGTCAAAGACGGGGTGGTGGTGTTGACCGGCCATCTCGACACCTATGCCGAGCGCTCCGCGGTCCAGAAGGCCGTCCAGCGCGTGCAGGGTGTTCACGCCATTGCGATGGAGTTGGACGTCAAGCTCGACCCTGGCCACAAGCGCGGCGATGCGGAGATCGCTGCGGCGGCCGAAACCGCCTTGCGCTGGCACGCGATGGTGCCGCACGATCGCATCCAGGCGACCGTTGACAAGGGCTGGGTCAGCTTGAAAGGTGAGGTGGACTGGCAATACCAGCGTGACGCTGCGGAGAAGGCGGTACGTGATCTGACCGGGATTGTTGGCCTGAGCAATAACATCAAGCTCAAGCAGGTCACGACGCCAAGCGATGTCGGCGCCCGCATCCGGACGGCCTTGATCCGGCAGGCGGCCGACGAGGCGAAGGGCATCGAGGTCGACGTCAAGGGCGCCACGGTGACCTTGCGCGGCAAGGTCCATTCATGGGCCGAGCGCTCGGCCGCCTACACCGCCGCCTGGAGCGTGCCCGGCATCAGCACGGTCCTGAATGAGTTGAAGGTCGGGCTCTGAGCTTGCGCCGGCGGGTCCGCGCGGCGATCGGTCGTGTCGAGCAGTGATGGCCAGCCAAAGAGGATCTCCATGAAACGGCATACCGTCTTTTTCACTCTGATGCTGCTCGGCGCGCTGTTTGGGCTGGCCGGTCAGGCGACCGGGCTGGATCTGTTCGGCTGGTTTCCCAAGAAGGTGGCGGCCAGCGGGCCCGCGGCTTCTGCCGCGATGGCTCCACCCGGCGCCGGCCCGCTCGCTGCGCCTGCGTCCGCCGCTTTGGCGGAATCACCGCCGGCTGCTTTAAGCTACCGCAGCATTGTGCGGCAGTCGGCTCCGGCGGTCGTGGGCGTTACGGTGGCCGGCTCGCACAAGCTTGAGGAAGGGGAATTCCCGCCGGGTTTGGAAGATCCCTTCCTGCAGTTCTTCAGAGGTCTGCCTGGCTTCCAGGGGCGCTTGCCTTGGAACGATGTGCCCTTTCGCAGCCAAGCCTCGGGCTTCATCATCAGCAGTGATGGCGTGGTGCTGACGAATGCCCATGTGGTGCGCGAGGCCAAGGAGGTGACGGTCAAGCTCAGTGACAGGCGTGAGTTCAAGGCCAAGGTGCTTGGCGCCGATCCCAGCACCGATGTGGCAGTGCTGCGTATCAATGCAAAAAACTTGCCGACGGTGCGAATGGGTGAGGTGTCGCGGTTGCAAGTCGGCGACCCGGTGCTGGCGATCGGCTCGCCCTTTGGTTTCGAGCAAAGCGCGACGCAAGGCATCGTCAGCGCGATGGGGCGTTCGCTGCCCGGCGATGCTGCCGTGCCTTTCATACAAACCGACGCGGCGGTGAATCCGGGCAATTCGGGCGGGCCCTTGTTCGATGCCAGCGGCGCCGTGGTCGGCATCAACGCGCAGATTTTTTCGCGCTCGGGCGGCTATCAAGGCTTGTCATTTGCGATCCCGATTGATGTGGCGTTGAAGGTCAAGGATCAGATCCTGGCGACGGGCAAGGCCTCGCATGCCCGCTTGGGTGTACGGATTCAAGAGCTTGATCAGGCTCTCGCGGAGTCTTTTGGTCTGAGTCGACCCGAAGGTGCGTTGATCGTCCTGGTGCAGCGTGGTTCGGCGGCTGCCGCTGCCGGCTTGCGTGCCGGTGATGTGATTACCGAGTTGAATGGCGTGGCCATCAAGCATTCTGCCGAATTGAGCAGCCGTATCCAGATGTCAGCAGCCGGCGAAACGGTGCGCCTGAAGATCTGGCGCGACCGTGCTTGGCGCGAACTGATGGCCAAACTCGGCGCAGCCGAAGAGGGGCAGCCGCAAACGCCTTCCGCTCGCAGTGCGCCACAGAATATGCCGCACAGCCCGCTGGGCTTGCAGCTTAGGCCGCTTAGCAAAGAAGAGCGAGAACAGACCGGACTCGACGGCGGGCTGTTGGTCATCGCGGTGGCGGGTGCGGCCGTGCGGGCAGGCTTGCGGCCTGGCGATGTTTTGCTGACCTTCAACGGTGTGCCGCTTGTTTCGGTGGAGCAGTTGCGGGCCCTGCTGGAAAAAAGCTCAAAGGCGGCTGCCTTGTTGGTCGAACGTGATGGGATTCGGCAGTTCGTGCCACTGGAACTCGAATGAGGTGCTGAATGCATATCAACCTGTTCAGCAAGCCAAGTCAAATCGTTCCGGTCAAGGCAGGCGCCGTTCTAACCAGGCCGCCCGTCCGTCTGCATATGACACGTCAGCAAGAAGAACCCGGACTTGAGGCCAAGCTGGCCTGTCTTTGCGCCGCACTGATTCCTCGCTTTAATGGTGAACAAGGCGAACCGGGCGGCCAAGGCGAGCAGGGCGCTCAACCGGTGCAGGGCATAGAAACCCATATGGCTTGGGTGCTGCTCGGGCAGTACCGGGTATTCAAGCTGAAGAAGCCGGTGCGTTACCCTTTTCTTGACTTCTCGACCCCGCAGGCGCGGGAGGCCGATTTGCGTGAGGAGTTGCGCCTGAACCGGCGTCTCGCACCCAATGTCTATCTGGGGCTGTGGGCCTTGCAATGGCATCAGGGAAGCTTGTCTTTGCTGCGGGAAGAGCACTTGCCAGCGGCCGGCCAGACGGTTGATTGGGCCATCGAGATGCGCCGTTTGCCGGCCGAGCGCATGTTGGATCGGCTGCTGGTCAAGGCCGCGCCGGCCGCTGCGGAGCTTGAGGGCCTGCTCGATCTGTTGGTGAACTTCTATCGCCGGGCGGATGTAGTCAAAATCTCAGCGGACGCCTATTTGCAGCGTCAATACGCGGCCTTGGCCGACTCTCGGCGCGTGCTCGCATTGCCGCGCTTTGGTTTGCCCGGCATCGGCGCGCTGTGCTACCGCTTCGAGCAGGCTTTGGACAAACATGCAGACTGGCTGCGCGCCCGCGTGCAAGCCGGCCGCATCATCGACGCGCATGGCGATTTGCGCCCGGAGCATATTTGTTTGAGCACGCCGCCGGTGGTGATTGATGCGCTTGAATTCGACGCTAGCCTGCGTGAGCTGGATGTCTTTGACGAGTTGAGCTACCTGAGCCTTGAGTGTGCGGTGCAGGGCGCCCCCGACTTGGGGCCGGCGCTGCTGAGCCGCTGCGCGCAATTGCTCGGTGATCACCCGCCGCTGGGCTTGATCAAGCTCTACACGGTGCAGCGGGCGCTGTTGCGGGCGCGCCTGAGTGCAGCCCATCTGCTTGAGGCCGAGACCCGTACACCCGGAAAATGGATGCCACAGGCGGTGCAATATTTGCGCCACGCGACTGCCGCATTGGATGAGTTGGCCGAACAAGGTGATCGCCTGCTTTGACAATTTTCCGGGGCTCGGCGCTCAAAGGTCGGACGCTCGCAAGACGACGGGCGCGCGACCGCCGGCCGAGAACTTTCTGAAGACCGCGTGGTCTATTTCTGATTGATTTTCAAAATACAGATCCTGCAGCGAAGCATCACGCCGATCGATGTCGTGCCTTGCGTGCCATGCGGTCTCGGACAGATAGGCGGTCACGAATTCCTTTCCAATCGGCACCAGGAAGCGCAGGCTTTTCGTGATCGGATTGAATTGGGGCAAGGGGGTCATCAAAATCTCCATGAAAATGGCCGACTCGGCCGATTGAAAACAATAGGAGCCGGCAGCATGGCAGCACCTGTGTCGGCGGCGTTGAGCAAACTCAAGCGCTGATTTGTTTGATGTTTCTCAGGCAGCTTTGCTATCGCCACCACGCATTGCTGGAGTCTCGAATGGCCTGGGCAAACAAGGGCACGCTGGAGGCTATCTGGACCTTTCCCCTGACCGGCAAATTGGACGGTAGACGGAAGGGCGGCACCGAGTCTGTGATGACGATGCGGGCCAGCGCTGCGTCCATCAATATTTGCGGCGCATCACCAACGAACAGACCGTGGGCGGCGAAGGCAATGACGCGCTTGGCGCCGGCATGCTGCAAGGCCTTGGCGCTGCGCTGCAGGGTCTCGCCGCTGGCGATCAGGTCATCCAGCAGCAGCACGGTCGCCCCCTCGACATCGCCGGCGACGAGCTGGCTGCCGCCCAGCAGGCCGGCGCTGCGGCGTTTGTCTATCATCGCGAACTGGACGCTGCGCTGCAATTGCAGCTCCAGCGCCTCGCGCCAGAGCTGCACCCGTTTGACGCCGCCTGGGTCGGGTGAAACGACGGCCAGCGGAGCGCTGGTGTGGCCTTCCCGGCCGCCTTCCTTGAGGATGTCCTCGACCGCCGCGTTGAATGCCTGATGCGCCGACAGATGCTGGGTCGGGCAGGAAAAGGCATTTTCAAACGCGGCCACGTTGTGTGCTTCCAGCACGATCACCTGCGCCACGCCGACCGCCTCGAACAGCTGCGCCACATAGCGCAGGCTCAGGGGGTCGAAGCTCTTGGTGCGCTGATCTTTGCGGGCATAGGCGAAATAGGGCAGTACCGCGCTGACGCGGGCGGCACCATGATCGCGCAAGGTGGCGATGAACATCAGCAGTCGACATAACTTGTCATGCGGACTGTTCACGGGCCCGCCATGCAGGCTCAGCAAGACATAGCAATCTGCGCCGCGTGGGTCACTCAATGGGCGCAACTTGCTTTCGCCATCGGGGAAAGCGCGCTCCTCATGAGGGGCCAGCGTGGCGTCCAGCGCGGTCGCCAGGTTTTGCGCGAAGGTGCAGTTCGCCTCGAGTGAATAAAGCAGCATTGCCGGACTCCGAAGGGTTGATCTCTTGGGGCCGACGCTAACCGCAGCCGGCCGGGGCGGATTGACGGTGCGCAAGCCGACGCCGCCGGACCGCCAGCCGCTTGCGCGAACGCAAGTGCAGGCGGGCCTGCAGGGCTACCGTGGGCGGGCTCGATACGAGCGCATCAAGCAAGGCTGGCATGAGCAACAAGGCGGGCGTCAGATGCCTCGTTACCGGAGGTTCTGGTTTTTTGGGTATCAATTTGCTGCGCTTCCTGATGGCAAGGCAGCCCTCATGGCAACTGCGTTCCCTTGACTTGCAGCCCTTGGACGCGCAGGAGGCCAGGGCGATTGAGTCCGTCAACGGAGACATCCGTGACGCCGCCGTGGTCGAGCGCTGCATGGCCGGCATCAGTCATGTGGTGCATTGCGCGGCGGCCTTGCCGCTGGCCAGTCCGGCCGAGATCGAGTCGACCGATGTTGAAGGCAGCAGACTGCTGCTGGATGCCGCCTTGCGGCACGGCGTGGCGCGCTTTGTGTTCATTTCTTCGACCTCGGTCTACGGCATCCCGGACCACCATCCGATCGACGAAGAAGACGGGCTGCGCGGCGTTGGCCCTTATGCACGCGCCAAGATAGCGGCCGAGCGCCTGTGCGCCGACTATCGCGAGCGTGGCCTGTGCGTCAGCATCCTGCGGCCCAAAACCTTTGTCGGCCCTGAGCGCCTGGGTGCTTTTGGCTTGCTCTATGACTGGGCTTACAGCGGCCACGGCTTTGTGCTGCTGGGCACGGGGGCGAACCGCTATCAACTGCTGGATGTGGCGGATTTGTGCGAGGTGATCCTGCTCTGCCTGCGCAGTGAGGCGGCGCAGGCCAATGTTTGCCTGAATGTCGGCGCGCAAGAGTTCGGCACGATGCGGGAGAACTTCCAAGCCGTGCTGGACCATGCCGGCCATGGCCGGCGGCTGATGACCCTGCCTGCCGGCCCGGCGATTGCCTTGCTGCGCCTGCTGGCCTGGCTGGGCCTATCGCCGCTGCACCGCTGGATCTATGAAACCGCCGACCGCGACAGCGTGGTGTCGATCCGGCGTCTGCAGGCCTGCTTCGGCTTCACGCCGCGCTACTCGAACGTTCAGGCCTTGCTGCGCAACTATGACTGGTATGCCCAGCACCGCCCGGAGTTCGCGGGCCACTATGGCCTGACCCATCGCCTGCCGTGGCGGCCCGGGCTGCTGTCACTCAGCAAGCTGTTTTTATGAGACGGAGGGCTTGAATTGGACAAGCAAGCCGCTCTCGCTCCGCGCGCCAAGGACTTGGCCGATGAAGTGCCGCTGGCGATTGATCTGGACGGCACGATTCTGGTCAACGACAGCCTGCTGGAATGTTTGTTCGCCTTGGCGCGCAGGCGGCCTTTGGCCATGCTGCAATTGCCGATTTTCTGGCTGAAGGGGCGGGCCCGGCTGAAGCAAGCAATGGCCGCCCAGGCCGGGCTCGATATTGCGACGCTGCCGATGCGGGCCGAGCTCTTGCTGCTGATGCGGGAGCAGCATCGGCGCGGCCGCCGGCTGCTGCTGGTGACCGGCGCCGACCGGCTGATTGCCCGCGCGGTGGCCGAGCGGCTGCCGCTGTTTGAGGAGGTTATGGCGAGTGATGGGCGCGTCAATCTGAGCGGCGCCGTCAAGCGCGATCGCTTGCTGGCCCGGTTCGGTCCGCGCGGCTTTGACTATGTTGGCAACGGCCGCGCCGACTTGCCGGTCTGGGCGGCGGCCCGGCAGGCCTGGGTGCTGTCAAGCGCCAACTCGCTGGCGGCGGCCGCCGCCCGTGTCAGCACGCTGGCGCATCAGTTGCAGGCGGATGGCCCAAGCCTGGCCTGCTACATCAAGGCCATTCGCGTCCACCACTGGCCAAAGAATCTGCTCGTGCTGGCGCCGCTGCTGCTGGCTCAGCGCCTGCATGAGAGCGCGCAGCTGAGTGCAGGTTTGCTGGCGATGCTGTGCTTCAGCCTGGTCGCCTCCAGCGTCTATTTGCTGAATGATTTGCTGGATCTGCAGGCCGACCGCCATCACCCGCAAAAAAAGCAGCGCGCGCTGGCCAGCGGCAAGTTGCCGATCTCCAGGGCACTTTGGTTGCTGCCCTGCCTGTGGCTGAGCGCAGCGGGCTTGGCTCAGGTCTTGCCAAGCGGCTTCTTGGCGCTGCTGGCCGGCTATTTCGCTTTGATGCTGGGCTATTGCCTGTGGCTGAAGGACTTGCCCATCATCGATACCTTGGTGCTGGCGTTCGGTTACACCTTGCGCATTCAGGCCGGCGCCTTGGTGCTGCGGCTCGGCGCGGCGCCTTTGCTGCTGGTCAGCTGCGGCGCGCTGTTCTTTGGCCTGGCCTTGCTGAAACGTTATGCCGAACTGCTCGGCTTGGCGGCAGCGCCGCCCGGCCCGGCGCAAGCGCGCGCTTACCGGCCCGGTGACGCGCAGGTGATCGCCGAGCTTGGCATAACGGCGAGTTGCATTGGCGTGGCCTTGCTGGCCGGCTTTGCTTCGTCGCCGGTCTTCTTGCTGCCGGCCCGACTGCCCTGGGCGAGTTGGCTGTTCTGCACCTTGCTGATGCTTTGGCTTGGCCATATGTGGTTGATGGCGCATCGAGGGCGGATTCTTGATGATCCGGTCGCGTTTGCGCTGCGCGACGGCTTCAGTCGCGTTGTCGCCGCCATGATGCTGGTGGTGCTGGCGGCCGGTGCGTGGGCGGGGCGCTCGTGAAACCGGCGCCACCATTGGCGATGCGCTTGCACGCCGCCATGCGGGTGGCGCTCTTGCCGCTATTTCTATTGCTGCTGGCTCTGCTGGCCAGCGGCGAAGGTCAGCAAAGCGGTCTGCGCAGCATTGTCGATTTGCAGGCGCAGCGGAGCAGCCAGAGCGTGCTGCTGTGGCCCGCCATGGGCGAGCCACTCAAGCTTGAGCTGATCAACTTGAATCCGCAGGTGAATGCCTGGTTCCTGCTGATCGTGGACGGCGGCGCGGGGCGCCCTGCAAGCTTTTACCATCTTGAAAATGCCAGTCCGGCGCAGCAAGGTCTGAAGCTGGACCCTGCCCAAGGCGGCCGCCTCCTGATCGGCCCGCTCGGTGGCCCGGCCTTGGATGCGCGGGCGGCGACACGGCCTTGCCAGCTCTGGCCCGGCGATGCCTTGCAGCAAGCGAGGCAGGCCAAGCTGGTGTATGCGCCGCTTTGCGAGGGTCGGCTCTTTCTGCGCAATCCGGTGCGCGGCAGGCGCAGCGCGCTGGAGGCCGGCAGCGAGTTCTTGCGCGACTATGTCTGGAGCGGCGAGCAGATCATTGGCTTCGTCAAGCGCGAGTTCTACCAGGATGTGTTTGCCGAGCGGGCCGAGCCGGCCGGCCAAGCCCGGACCGATGCCGCCAACGCCACGGCGCTACGGCTGGCGGGGCCCGCGGGTGCACCGGCACCGGCCGACTTGAGCGCGAAATTCAATCAGACCGTGCCCATGCTGCCCGCCGCTGGTTTGGGCCTGTCGCTGGGCAGCCGGGGGCTCTTGCAGGCGGGGCAATGGTACGCGGCTGCGGCCAGCGACGGCGTGTTCGTCAGCCTGGCTTATCCGGCCCTGCTGCAGCCAGCCAAGCCCGCGCTCGCCCTGGATGCGCTTGAGGCCGAGGCGCTCAGCTATCTGCTCGCGTTCGACTTGTCAGGCATGGAGCTGGGTTTCGCTCTGGGGACGGAGCATCCGCGTCTGAATTGGTCGGCGCGGGCCAGCAGTGATTGGGTGGCAGGCCGGCCCGGTGGCCCGGACGGCATCGCCGATGCGCAACCGCTGGTGCGCACCGGCATGTTGAGCCCGCAGCTGCAGGGCCGTGTCCTTGCAAGCTTCACTGGGGGTTTCAAACGCGAGCATGGGGCATTCCGGCATGGCGCGCTGGCCAAGGTGAATCGCGCCAGCCATTACGGCTTCATCGAGCAGGGCGTGGTCTTCAGCCGGCTGGTGCCGGGTCTTGCCACCCTCTATGTATTGAACGATGGGCAGATGGGCATGAAGACCTGGCAAGCGGCGGACAATGCCGCGCTGCTGCCGCATATTCGCCATGCGCGGCAGAATGGTGTTGCCTTGCTGGAGTCCGGCCCGGCCGATGCGGCGCCGCATGTCGGGGCCCTGGTCGGGCTATGGGGGGCGGGCAATTGGTCAGGCTCGGCAAACGAAAAGCAGCGCACGCTGCGGGCCGGTGCTTGCTTGCTGGAGCAGGGCAAGCGCCGCTATTTGGTCTATGGCTACTTTTCCACCGCGACGCCGGCGGCCATGGCCCATGTCTTCAATGCCTATGGTTGCCGCTACGCGATGCATCTGGACATGAATGCGCTTGAGCACACCTATCTGGCGCTCTATCCGCGCCACGGCGAGCGTATCGGTGTGGAGCATCTGGTGCAAGGCATGCTCGTGCTCGACAAGACGCAGGGCGAGTTGTTGCTGCCGCGCTTTATCGGCTCGGCCGATGACCGGGACTTCTTTTATATGCTGCGGCGTGAGGTCGTGCGGTGAGCCGTCGCTGGGCGGTCTTGTGCGGGCTAACGGCGGCCTTGCTTGGTGCCGGTGCGCCGCAGGCCGGTGCGGCCTTGCAGCTGCAGCAAAACAATCGGCAGCTCTTGTTGTTGCTGCAAGAGCAGCATCGGCTTGACGCCTTGCAAATGGCGGAGCTGAGGCGGATCTTCGAGCGCTCCGGCGTCATTGGCCAGGGCAACCCGGCCATCTCCAGGCATCCGCAGACGCCCGAACAATGTCGCGCTGCCACCGCTGCGCCAACGCCGCGCGTCGACTTCGAGCGCATCTGCGGCGCGCCGCATATGGCGCCCTTGTACGACCCCTCGCGGCAAAGCGCCGAGCAGGCCGAGGCCTGCATTGATCAATTCGAATTTCCGACCCTGCGCTGCGAATATCCTTTGGTCTGGGTCAGGGCCAGCGAGGCCGCGCAGATCTGCACCGCGATGGGCAAACGTCTGTGCGACGCGCATGAGTGGGAGGGCGCTTGTGAGGGCCGGCTATTGCCGCCGGATTACCGATTCGACCTGGTCGCCCGGCCACTCGATGGGGCCATCGTCGACCGGCTCGCGCGCTTGCACAACCAGGCCCATGCGCCCGCCAAGCGCTGGTCCTATGGCACGCAATATCAGCGCGGCGTCTGCGCCAGTGCGAGCCAAAAAACGCCCGGCTGCCAGGGTGGCGGCTGGGACGCCTGCGGCTCAAATACCTATCCGGCCGGCGCCTTCCCGGCCTGCCGCAGTGCTTTGGAGGTCTATGACCTGCATGGCAATGTGGCCGAACATATGAATCTGCCGCTGGCACCGCAACAACTGGCCAGCCGCGGCAGCCGTGAGCTGGGTTTCACCGAAATGAAGGGCAGTTGGTTCATCTTTGACCGCTACCGCGCACATGAAGACTGGTGCCGCTGGCGCGCGCCGTTTTGGCATGGCAGCCGCGTGCTGGACCCGCATAGCCATGCCAATTACCATCTCGGCTTTCGCTGCTGCAAGAGCCTGCCCAATGAAGGCAAGGGCAAACAGAGCCTCGCCGTCGGCCAAGCGGCGCGGCGCGGCTCAGCACAGCGTTGAGACAACGCAAGCGGAACGGGTCGAGTCGGTGCAAAATAGGTTTTATGGTTAATCCACTTGCGTCAATACTGCTGGTGCTGCTCTGTCAATTCTGGCCCGAAGAGGTGGCTGCGCAGCCATCTGATCAGCAGACTCGAACTGGCGACTTTTTGAGTTACGCCATGCCTGCCGCGACCTTGGCCTATGCCTTGTGGCAAGAGGATTACCCCGGTGCTTGGCAATTCGCAGGCTCGTTCACGCTGACGCTGGCCGCCACCGAAGTTTTGAAGCGAAGCACGCGGGTGACGCGGCCGGATCAAAGCAATGATCAGTCATTTCCGTCCGGCCATGCGGCCCGTGCTTTTGCCTCCGCGACCTATCTGCACAGACGCTATGGGTTTGAGCAAGCTTGGCCAAGCTATCTGCTGGCGGGCTATGTCGGCTACACGCGCGTGGAGGCGAATCGGCACCGCTGGACCGATGTGCTCGGTGCAGCGGCCGTGGCGGGCGTTTCCAGTTGGTGGCTGGTGGATCCCAGCAATCGGCAGCGGCCGGCGCTGTCGCTGTTGCTGGGGCACAAAGAGCTGATCGTTCAGCTCGATATTGCGCTGCCTTGATAGGGCCGCGCGACATCAGCGCCGCAAGTTGCTGGCGAGGCTGGCCGCGTTGGGGAAACGCGTTGCTTCATCATTGAGCCAGGCGCCCAAGCTGGGGTTGGCCAGCAACTCGAACAAAGAGCGTGGCTGCCCGTTGACATAAGCCACCTTGCTGATCAGGCGTACGCCATGACTGTAGTCGGCATAACTCGCCCCATGGACGGTTGACAAGGGCTGTATAGGGGCGCCGATGCTGCGGTGCCAGCCGTAAATCGCTACCCGCCCCGTTTGGCTCCACAATCGCGGCGTCAAGACCAGATCCTTTTTATGCCCGGCCATCAACCATGCCGCATCGCCGTCGGCGGAAGGCTCGCGCTGAGTCCGCAGTTTGCTCAAGAGTTGCGCCTGCACCATGGCGTTGTGTCGCACAAAATAAGCGGTTGATCGCATCAATGCGCCCGCTGGCATAGGCTGAGGGTTCAAGCGCAGAGTCGAACGCTGATAGATCAGATCAACGATGGCTCGCGTTGGCAGCGTGAAACCGAAGCTCGTGGCAACGGCCAATGCCGTGTTCAGGCCCATTGGTACGCGCAAAAAATCGTTGTCGCTGCCAAGGCTCAAATAATCGGCCAGCACACAAAGTGTCAACCGTAGCTGCTCACCACCGGCTGACATCAGGTTGATGTGGAGCGGCCGCGCCTGGCGCAGGAAGCCCGGAAGGTTGCCGGCCAACAATTCGCTGTGAATCGCGGCCTCGCGTTGCTCATCGCTGACATCGGCCATTGCAGCGATGAATTCGCCGGCCGTTGGCGCCTGACCCGCGCGTGGCGGAATTGCCTGCGCGGCTTGGGCGCAAATGCCGCTGTCTGCTAGCGCGGCCGCGCCGCAAGAAGTGCCAAGGGCCAGGATGAAGTGCAGCCGGATGCGGGCGCGTCGGACTGGGGACTTGATGCTCATCAAGCAGGTTTATTCTGTCGGGGCGTCGATGTTAACGCCATCTCCGAGCATCAATGATTGGCGGCTTCCGGTGCCGCCAATCACATCCCCCCCCGGTCTCACGCGGCGGGCGATACGGCAAGGCGGCGCTTGCTGCCCGAGCCCGAGCCATTACCGGTCTTGACCACAGGCCGCGCCGTCGACCGGGCTTTGCTCTTGCCGGCTTTGGCCGGCTTTGCAGCCTTGCTGTGCGCGGCCTTTGGCAGGGCCGTCCCCTTGCCTGCCGAAGCGTCCCGCAACCCTTCGGCTGTACCGGCCATCACCTTGCGCAGGGCATCTGCGGTCATATTGCCGACACCATCGGCCACCTTGACCGCGCTCTTGACAACCACCTTGCTGATCAGCGCCACATTGCCGCCGGTTTCCCTGACGGCCTGCACGATCCCCCCCATTGCACGCAGGGCGACCGTCGCCACATCGGCGCCCAAGAGATTGGCCTGACGCATTGAGGTCTTGATGACTTCCTTGGCCGCCACCGCGACATCGCCCTGCACATCATGAACGCCATTGATCACGCCACGAGCCACCGCCTTGATGGAGACCGCCAGCTCGGTGCCGAGTTGCTCGGCGGCCTCGACCGCACCGCTGACAACGTCGCGGATGACGCCATTCAACTCTTGCGCAATATGGCCGCCGGCTCGCAAGGTCTGCGCCACCGTGCCTCGTACCAGATCGGCGATTTCAACCTCAATCTTCTCGATTCCCTGCATGCTGAGCGCAACGCCTTGCTTGATCGAGGTGCCGGCCGGGCCAAGCGTGGGCAGGATGGCCTTGTGCTTTTGCTCCGCCGCCTTGCTAGCCTTGCTCGCACTTGTTGTTTTACTCACCTTGTCAGTCAAGCCGCCGTTCCCGCCCCGGTTCTTCTTGACGGCAGATTTGATTCCTTGTGCTGCACTTTTGCCGTTGCCGGACAAAGCCTGCCCACCCAAATCCTGTCGACTTGCCGGCGATTTGCGGGTCAGGGCTTTGCTTGCTTTTGTTGTCGTGCTCATCATGAATCTCCAAGTTAGGGATGTTCTACCGGATTGGATAGCAGCAGCAAAGGTAGCGCTCTTGAGGGGCGGCAAATTGAGGAAACTCAGCCATGCCTTGCAATTCCCGGTTCCGCTCCGTTTGCTCGTTTCACTTGCGCTTGCTCAATCCTGCGAGATGCCCGATTTTTAGACTTTGGACTGTCGGGTTGTGCGTTGCGCCGCTTGCTCTGGATCGGCCTCGATGCAGCCTCAGACATCAACCAAATGGAGTTCAATCATGACTGCCTTGACCCGTCTGCAACGTTTTGACGACATGTTTCCTGACCTGTTCCGCCGCTTTGCCCGGCCTATGCAATTGAGCGATGAAGCGCCCGCCGATATTCGCATCGACGTGGTGGAAAACGACCGTGACTACGTGGTGCGTGCCGAAATACCTGGCGCCAAAAAAGACGATATCCGTGTCGCCGTCGAAGGCAACTTTGTCTCGATCTCTGCCGATATCAAGCGCGAGCGCGAAGAGAAGTCAGGCAGCCGTGTATTGCTGAAGGAGACCTATTTCGGCAGCGCCTCGCGGGGCTTCTCCTTGGGTCATGAGATCGACGACAAGGAGGTGGTGGCCAAGTTGGAGGACGGTGTTCTCAAGCTGACCTTACCCAAGCGCGAAGGCTCGCGCACGCGCGCCATCACGATTCAATAGGGTTCGCACCAGCCAGCTTGCGAGGGCCGGAAGTTGCTTTTTCTCGGCCTTCGCATTCGGGACAACATCTGTTGGGTCTGCATGCGGGACAGCATTCGAACAATGCTTTCGCGGATTACGGCGAAGGGCAAAGAGCAAGGTGTTCGTTTCGCCGTTGATGCCGACCAGGAGTTTGAGTGATGAAGACTTTGTTGGTGTACTACTCACGCAGTGGCAATACCCGCAAGTTGGCGCAGCAATTGGCCGAGCAGTGCGGGGCCGATATCGAACAAATCATTGATCAGCGTGAACGCACGGGTTTGGTCGGCTATTTCCGTTCGGCGTTGGAGGCCTTGTTGGGTATTCGGCCGCCGATACACGCCAGTAAATTCAAACCGCAGGACTACGAGCTGATTGTCATTGGCGGGCCGATATGGTTCTGGAACATGGCCAGCCCGGTGCGCAGCTATGTGGTGCAACATGGTGCGAACTTCAATCGCGTGGCCTTCTTTTTGACTTGTGGAGGTTCGGGTCAGGAAAAAGTGTTTGCCGACTTGGAGCGCTTGTGCGGCAGACGCGCTTGCGCCCGATTGGCATTGACCGAACATCAATTGCATCAGTACCGGCAGTCCTCGGCGCTGGGCAGATTCGTCAAAAAATTCGAACAAGAGCGGGCCTCTGATGGCGGCGAGGCGGGCGGCTTGGATTCGCACCTGGCCGCTTGAGAGCAAATTATTGCGGTCTTCCCGGGCCGTTATTGATATTCACGCCATGCGCTGAAAGGTTTTGCAATGAACAAGCAGGCAAGTCGATCGAAACCGCGCCGGCAGCCCGTCCGCAAGGAGGTCAAACCGGGGCCTCCAGCGAGCGATAAGGATGCGGCAGCCTTGATTGAGCCGAGTGAGCCGATAGCTCTAAAACCGGACGGCTACTACTGGCAGACCGAGAATGGTCGCCGGGAGTTTGGCCCCTTCGAAAGCTATGAGTTGGCCGCTGCGGATATGCATGTCGGTGAAGAAAACCTTGGTACGACCAACAACTTGACCGAAGTTGAAGACGAAATTGGTGTGGCCAGTTGGATAGATGCAGATACAGGCACGCTCGCGGAAGGGCAATCGCCACCTCATTTGGAGGGTGAGTGAAGATTCCAAGGGCTGAGTTGAGCCCAAAAGTCGGCCTGGAATCGCCGACTTGATCGGTTTTGAGGGCGAGATCAATCATGTGCGGCGAGACACGCGCTTGATGAATTGAAGTCGTTTGTTTAGCTGGGCGCCCTTAGGTCTTTTTTCTTTTGCGCGGCGACTCTATTTTTGCCGCCTTCATGGGACTCGTCATGATTCGAAATCAACGCTTGCGCCGTGTCTGTGTTGCGGTTTTGTT
This sequence comes from Roseateles oligotrophus, assembly GCF_025717515.1. Lineage (GTDB taxonomy): Bacteria > Pseudomonadota > Gammaproteobacteria > Burkholderiales > Burkholderiaceae_C > Paucibacter_A > Paucibacter_A oligotrophus. The sequence goes on along the minus strand of NZ_JAJIRN010000014.1, from coordinate 15,111 downwards.
CACGGTGGCCGTATTGCTGATGCTTTTCTCACCGCCCGTGAAAGGCGGGTTACTGGTCTTCGCCTTAGGCGTTCTGCTCGAATTGGCGGGATTGGCATTGCAATGGTGGAGTGATCGGCAAGAACCGCAGCCGGGTCGAAAGTGAAAGCCGATCAGCGCTTGGCTGGGCTACGTTCGAAATATTGTTGAGACGCGGTGATGAACTGGCTGACCATATACCGGTCATATCTGGAGGCAAAGCCGATGCGTAGACCCTCACGGGATTCGGGTTGGGCTCTGGGTGAGACTTGGATGGACGCCGGATTCGGTTCGGCAGCTTGTTCAGGGTTTTGTATTGGGTGACCGGATTTGGCGTTTATGGCGCGCACCGAATTCGGAGCTTTCGTACGCTGAAGCATCTGCTTGAAATCGGCCCAAGGCATGGCTGTGCAAGTCTCGGCGGTGTCAGTCTGATGGCTGTCCAACCATCTCAACGCGCGTCCTGCCTCCGCCATGTCGGGTGCCGAGAAGATGTCAATGTGATCCCATGGCCCGAGCAGTGAATAGCCAAACAGGCGTTTCACTGCAGGGCAAGCGGATTGCATCTGTTCTGCCGCCTTGCCAGAGGGGGGCTCAAATAGACGGGACTTTGGAACGGCTTGGTCGGCCGAATTGGTCAGGATTACAAAATTAGGCATAGGAACCTCGTTTGTGGCGCCATCTGGCGGCCAGGAGAGGCAGCTTAGCTTTAGGTGTTTGCAAGCAATTGCTCATACTCAACGTCTGCTGAGGTGGGCTTTTGAGATTGCCAGGCGCAAGCATCGTGCATAGCGCCGATGTCTCAAGTCAATTCCTGGCTCGCTTATATGGGATACGGACGAAGTGCTCGGGATACGTTTACCGCCAGCAAGTCAATGGACAAACCATATATAGACAAAGGCCGCCGAAAATCGTGCTTTTTCACCCCAATACGCTGAATTGAGGGATGGTAAGTACAGTCCGTGACCACTAGCATTCGGCTTACAAGAAGCTGGACTCAGGGTCTATCGAAAATAGGCTGGCCCTGAGTAGGGCACCCTTCGCCTACACCCTTTGCCTATAAGCAGCAGCTGTTTGAGCAATCAACTCGACCATGGTACGAAAGTAGTTGGAAACCGATGAAATCCACTTTTGATTGCGAATTCCGTAAAGCTTGCCTTGGCTTGTTCTTAACCGTCGCAATGCCGGCCTTGGCTCAAACTGTTGAAAGCCGCATGCAGGTCAACGAGTTCAAGGTCAGCGGCAACAGCTTGTTGACCCAAACCGAGGTTGACGCGATCCTGGCACCGTTCAAAGGGTTGCGCACTTTGGACGAACTCAAGCAGGCCGCACTGGCATTGCAAGAGCGCTACCGCAAGGCCGGTTATGGTGCCGTGATCGCCTTTGTGCCTGAACAGACAGCGATCAATGGCACTGCCAGCATCGCCGTGCTTGAAGGCCGCATCAGCCGGGTCGAGGTGACGGGTAACCGGCAGTTCAGCGAGGACAATATTCGCCGCAGCTTGCCCGCACTTGCCCCCGGGCGGACCCCAGAAGTGCAGTTGATTGATTTGCAGATTCAGCTTGCCAATGAGAGTCCGGCCAAACAGGTCGCGGTGTCGCTGGAACCAGGCCAGAATCAAGGCGAAGTTGAAGCTCGGGTGCTGGTCTCCGAAAGTTCACCACTCCGCTGGACCACCGCGTTAGACAACACTGGCAATGCCAGCACGGGGCGGCTGCGCGCCAACCTCGGCGTCCATCATGCCGCCCTCTGGGATCTGGATCATGTCTTGTCCTTGCAATTCCAATTTGCGCCGGAGGAACTTAAGAAAGTGGCTGTCTACAGCGCCAGCTATCGGATTCCGCTCTACGCTCAAGGCATGACGCTGGATGCATTTCTGGCGCATTCCAATATCGACGGCGGCACATCAAATACCCCGGCCGGGCCCTTGGCCTTTAACGGCAGGGGCGATATTGCTGCCCTGCGCTTGAATAAATTCCTGCCTCGCCTGGGTGAGGTTGATCAGCGTTTGAGTGTGGGTTTCGATCAGCGTACCTATTTGAATGATTGCAATATTGCGGGCTTGCCGAGTGGTGCTTGCGGGTCGGCCGGTGAGAGCGTCACGGTGCAACCTTTGTCGGTTGAGTACAACGCGCAACGACAAGGCGAGTCGCCTCTTAGTGCCACGCTGACCCTGATCGGCAATACCAGCTTGGGCGGGCGCTACACCAGCCCGGCGCAGTTCGACGCGGTGCGAGTCGGTGCCAAACGCAGCTATGCGACCTTGCGACTGAACGCCAACGGCGGTTTCACCTTGCCCGATCAATGGCAAATACAGGCCCGGATCAGCAGTCAGTACAGTCCCGATGCCTTGGTTTCGGGTGAGCAATTCGGCTTGGGCGGTGCCAGTTCGGTGCGCGGTTACGAGGAGCGGGAGTTCGTCGGCGATAGCGGCGTTTTTGCTTCGCTGGAGCTGCATACGCCGAATCTGTCCAAGAATTTAGGCGGGGGTCTTGCTGAACAGCTGGCAGGCTTGCGCGCCTTGGCCTTTATTGATGGGGGCATGATCAGCAACCAGCTCGGCACCCCTTGTCATTACCAATCAAGCCGCTGCGGCATCGCCTCGGCAGGGCTGGGGCTGCGCCTCGGTGCCCGCCAATTGCAACTGCGCCTGGATGTGGCGCAGGCCTTGCGAACCGCCAATTTCACTCAGCGTAGCGATATCAAATTTCACTTTCAGGCCAGTTACAGCTTCATTTGATCAGGCCTGACGAGGCTCCCGGGGAATAGTTGCAAGGTTCATGACTGGGTGCTTTCGCCCTGGGTCAAAACTAGCCGCAAGCCGACTCGCACCGAATGAAGCAAGACAGAGAACAGCATATGAACAGCATCAATCACAGCAAGACCTTAAACCGTTTCGGGACGCTTGCTTCTGAGGGTCGCGTGCATGCGCCTCATCTGACGCCGCGCCGGCTCGTCTCGGCGCTGGCTGGAGGTTCCCTGCTGACCTTATCGCTGTCGATGTGTTTGTCGGCCTGGTCGGGCCAAACGAGGGCGCAGACCTTGCCCGGCGGAGCGAGTGTGCTGCGCGGCCAGGCGCAAATCAGCAGCAAGGGCAATGCGATGACGGTGGTCAATTCGCCCGGCACGATCTTGAACTGGAGCAGTTTTTCGGTCGGCGCACAGAACAGCGTGCGCTTCGAGCAGCAAAGCGCAGCCAGTCAGGTATTGAACCGTGTTACCGGCAATGACCCGACTAAGATTCTTGGCAGCCTGAGCAGCAACGGTAAGGTCTGGTTGATCAATCCGAACGGAGTCTTGTTTGGTCAGAGCGCGCGCGTCGACGTAGCCGGCCTAGTCACCTCCACCCTGAATTTGAATGACCAGGACTGGCTGGATGGTCATGCCAGCGGACGCTATAGCTTCGGTGCGCAGGCCCATGGCCTCCCCGCTGATGTACTCAATCAAGGTGAATTGCGCAGCAGCTTGGGAGGGCGCATCGCCTTGCTTGGCGGCAACGTGACCAACGAAGGCTTGATCGAGGCTAGCGGTGGCCAGATATTGCTCGCCGCCGGCAAGAGCATCGAGTTGGTCGACACCGGCTCGCCAAACCTAAGTGTGCGTGTCAGCGCGCCGCTGGGCCAGGCCCTTAATCTGGGCACGCTGGCCGCAGCCGGTGGACGCATTGATATTCACGCGGCGATGGTCAATCAGCAAGGCATTGCGCGGGCAGAGGCTTTGGCAACTGGCGCCGGTGGCGAGATCATCATGCGAGCCAGCGAGGCGCTGAACCTGTCGGCCAGCAGCCAAACCAGCGTTGATGGCGCTGGTCAGGGCGGCATCATCAGCGTAGACGCCGGTGTAGGCACCGCCTTGGTCAGCGGGAAGCTCAGCGCTATCGGCCAGCAGGGGCAGGGTGGGCAGATCAAACTTCTGGGGCGCCAGATCGGGCTGCAAGATGCAGCCAAGATCGATGCTTCGGGCCGGGCAGGCGGTGGAGAGGTCTTCGTTGGTGGCGGTCAGCAGGGCAAAAATACAAGCTTTGTGAACGCTGAGGCGGTCTTTTTTGGCCAGGGTGCCAGCATCAGCGCTGATGCGTTTGAGATGGGTGATGGAGGCCGCATCATTCTTTGGAGCGACAAGGCGACGCGTGCTTTCGGAAGCCTGAGTTCCCGAGGCGGGAGCTTGAACGGCAATGGTGGGTTCATCGAAACCTCGGGCGGCTGGCTGGATGCGCGGCCGGAGTCGATTCGCACCGATGCGGCTCATGGCAAGGGTGGGCTGTGGCTGTTGGATCCGTCGAATATTCGGATTGCTGATGCCCCTTTTAGCTCCAATATAAGCAGAGGTCCGATCTTCACCACGACTGGCGAGTCGGCGGTATTGTCAACTGTGGCCATCTCCAATGCGCTTAACCATGGGAATAATGTCAGTATCACCACGGGTGATGACGGCGGTCAGTTCGGTGACATCACCATGTCAAACGCGACGATCAGCGCCAATCCCTCTGTGCCGGTTAGTTTGATTCTGAATGCGCATCGAAATATTACGCTGGAAGGCAACTCGACGATAAAGACACAGGGCAGTCCATTGAGTGTGAACCTCAATGCTGGCGGCGGTGGTTTTGGAGGGGCGATAGTTGTTGCCAACAGCGTGATTAATACCGGCGGTGGTGACATTTACTTGGGTGGATCAACAACGCCGGTGGGTCCGAATATATCGGCGAGCCAGCCAAGCGCGGTTGGCTTTGATGGGCGAGCCGATGCAATTTCAATTTCAAACTCCGTTCTTAATGCCAATAAAATTGTCGCGCGCGGGTTTAGCACAGCCACATCATCGGAAGCTCATGGAATCAACGTGGGCTTTGGTTCTAGTTTGTTGGCGCGAGATATTGATTTGCTCGGGGCGGTCGATTCAAATGGGGATTTTTCTCGCGTAGGGATTATTTTAGGCGGAACGATTGCGGCAACGCATTCCATCAGTATTGATGGTCTCGTTAATTCGAGTGTCTACCGCTCCTCGAATTCACCATCAGGGGTGGTGTTGCTTGGGCGCCTCAGCCTTCTACCGTTGACGCAAGACGCAACGGCGTCAATGTCGATCACTGGGACGACAAATGATCGCCTCGATTTAAACCCTAGCCTTGGGAATTTATACGGGAGGGGGATTGTTTTTGCAAATTCTGGCGTTGCCTTGCAGGTCGGAGGTGGGGCCAGTGTCAATATATCTGGTTTCGATCACTCGCTAAACCATGGTCGCGGTAGCTCGATAGACCTGCTTGCCGGCTCCATCGACCTGTCATTGGCGGGTCGAACGTCGATCATTGGTAATGATAATGTGTATATGGGCTTGCCGGTTCTGGCTCCAACAGGTGTAGGGCTGGATATTGGTGCTGGCGGGAAGCTTAGTTTTGTTGGCGGTCGGTTGACCGGTAGTCCGTCATCGCTTGAAATTCAAGGTGAAAATCTGGACTTTCAAAAGGGTCTTATCTCGCTTGGTGGTGATGGAGACATATTGTTGAAGGCGGGTGGAAATTTTTCCGCCGCTACAGCAGGTGCTCTGAGTATTGTGGCAGGTGGTTCGCTGCAGGTGCAGGCGAACATCATTCAGCTGCATGAGGGGACTTCGCTTGGTTCGATGGCAAGCAAGGACGCGATCAGAATATCCGGCTTCGACGGATCGCCTGCCCAAGCTTTCATCTCTGATATTGGTGCGGGCTTGAATACACCGAATGGTCGCTGGTTGGTTTACGCCCAAAATCCGAATGCGCCCTTGTTTGGCAGGGGATCCTTGATGCCGGCCTTCAGCCAGCATAACGTCATCACCAAAGACACCCCGGTGGCTCAAAAGACCGGAAATGGTTTGTTGTTCGCCGATCCGCAATACATCGATTTCGATTCACTGTCCCTGAAAAAGGTCTATGACGGCGGCACCGGTGCGGGCAATAGTACTCACGGCGTCGGAGTACCCACTTGGTCAACAGATAAATTAGACGCAGCCAACCCCTTCACCTTTGCACGGAAGGATGTGGCGACCGGTTCCGACAGCATCCCCGTTACGGTGAATATGTTTGATTTCAATGGCGCACCGGTTTATGGATATTCGATGCGATTGGGCGGCGAAGAGATAGTGAAAACCGGACAAATCACGCCAAGGCTGTTAACGATTTCGGCGAGCAAGGTCTATGACGGCACGACTGGCCTGAATAGCGGTGTCGTGAACTTGGGTAACTTGGCCAGCGTTGGCGGTGTTACCGAAACCTTGAATTACAGGAATGCTGCCGCCAGCGACGCCAATGTAGCGACGGCTGCTAAGTTCATCAAGACGATCACTTTGGATGATGGAACCGGCCTCACCAGCAATTACCAGTTGCCAGCGACGCTTGATGCAGGCAACGCTCCCGTTCACATCGACAAAGCAATGTTGACCGTCTCGGCCGACAACAAGAGCCGCTTGTACGGCCAAGCCAACCCGGCGCTAACCACGACCGTCAGCGGTTTTGTCAATGGCGAAACGCTGCAGAATTCAGGCGTAACCGGCAGCGCAAGCGCCAGCGCGACGGCGGTGCCGAGCACGGGCGTGGGGCAGTCGGTGATTGCCGCCGGTGCGGGCAGCTTAGCCGCCGCAAATTACGAATTCAGCAACTTCAATAGCGGGACCTTGAACATTGACAAGGCCTTGTTGACCGTGTCGGCCGACAACAAGAGCCGCTTGTACGGCCAAGCCAACCCGGTGCTAACCACGACTGTCAGCGGTTTTGTCAACGGCGAAACGCTGCAGAATTCGGGCGTAACCGGCAGCGCAAGCGCCAGCACGACGGCGGTGCCGAGCACGGGCGTGGGGCAGTCGGTGATTACCGCCGGTGCGGGCAGCTTGGCCGCCGCAAATTACGAATTCAGCAACTTCAACAGCGGGACCCTGAACATTGACAAGGCCTTGTTGACCGTCTCGGCCGACAACAAGAGCCGCTTGTACGGCCAAGCCAACCCGGTGTTGACCACGACCGTCAGCGGTTTTGTCAACGGTGAAACGCTGCAGAATTCAGGCGTAACCGGCAGCGCCAGCGCCAGCACGACGGCGGTGCCGAGCACGGGCGTGGGGCAGTCGGTGATTACCGCCGGCGCGGGCAGCTTGGCCGCCGCGAATTACGAATTCAGCAACTTCAATAGCGGGACCCTGAACATTGGCAAGGCCTTGTTGACCGTTTCGGCCGACAACAAGAGCCGCTTGTACGGCCAAGCCAACCCGGTGCTGACCACGACCGTCAGCGGATATGTCAACGGCGAAACGCTGCAGAATTCAGGCGTAACCGGCAGCGCCAGCGCCAGCACGACGGCGGCGCCGAGCACGGGCGTGGGGCAGTCGGTGATCACCGCCGGCGCGGGCAGTTTGGCCGCCGCAAATTACGAATTCAGCAACTTCAATAGCGGGACCCTGAGCATTGACAAGGCCTTGTTGACCGTTTCGGCCGACAACAAGAGTCGCTTGTACGGCCAAGCCAACCCGGTGCTAACCACGACTGTCAGCGGCTTTGTCAACGGCGAGACCCTGCAGAATTCGGGTGTGACCGGCAGCGGCAGCGCCAGCACGACGGCGGTGCCGAGCACGGGCGTGGGGCAGTCGGTGATCACCGCCGGCGCGGGCAGCTTGATCGCCGCGAATTACGAATTCAGCAACTTCAACAGCGGGACCTTGAACATTGACAAGGCCTTATTGACCGTCTCGGCCGACAACAAGAGCCGCTTGTACGGCCAAGCCAACCCGGTACTAACCACGACCGTCAGCGGTTTTGTCAATGGCGAAACGCTGCAGAATTCAGGCGTAACCGGCAGCGGCAGCGCCAGCACGACGGCGGTGCCGAGCACGGGCGTGGGGCAAGTCGTCATCAGCGCAAGCAAAGGCAGCTTGGCCGCCGCAAATTACGAATTCAACAACTTCAATAGCGGGACCCTGAACATTGGCAAGGCCTTGTTGAGCGTTTCGGCCGACAACAAGAGCCGCTTGTACGGCCAAGCCAACCCTGTGTTAACCACGAGTGTCAGCGGTTTTGTCAATGGCGAAACGCTGCAGAATTCGGGCGTGACCGGCAGCGCAAGCGCCAGCACGACGGCGGTGCCGAGCACGGGCGTGGGGCAAGTCGTCATCAGCGCCAGCACAGGCAGCTTGGCCGCCGCGAATTACGAATTCAGCAACTTCAATAGCGGGACCCTGAGCATTGACAAGGCCTTGTTGACCGTTACGGCCAAAGATCAAACCCGCAAGTATGGGGAACTCAATCCAGTCTTTGCGCAGGTCATCAGCGGCTTTGTCAACAACGAGACTAGCGCTGTGGTCATCGGTAGTGCCGTGGGTCACAGTGATGCAAACTCGCTTACTGGCGTGGGTAGCGCGTTGATCACCGGCAGCAGTGCCGGCCTGAGTGCCAGCAACTATGACTTCATTGCGGCAAATGGCACGCTCAGCATCTCCAAAGCCCCACTCACCGTTACTGCCGTGCCAATGAGCAAGACCTATGACGGCAAGGCTTTTGCAGGGGGCAATGGAGTTATTTTCAGCGGTTTCGCCAATGACGAGTCGGGTTCGGTTTTGGGCGGGACACTCGGTTTTTCTGGCAGCAGTCAGGGCGCACGCAATGCGGGCAACTATGTGATGACTCCGCAAGGTTTGGCCGGTGTTAACTACGCTATCAACTTTGTAGACGCCCTCTTGACGATTGACCGTGCCCGCGTCAGCGCAGTGACTGGCATCACGGCCGAAAACAAGGTCTATGACCGAAATACCGATGTCAAAGTGAATAGCGGCACAGCGGTGTTCCTGGGAATGGTTGCGGGTGACAGCCTGAGCGTTGCTACGGCAAAGGGTAGCTTTATCGATAAGACTGCTGCGATCGGCAAGACGGTCAACATCATCGGCTTGAGCCTAAGTGGCCCTGATGCCGGCAATTACACGCTCGACAACACCACGGCATCCACGCAGGCCGATATCGCGCCGGTCAAGCTCAGTCTCGGTGGTTTGACGGTGAACAGCCGCACCTATGACGGTGGCCTGGTCGCGACGGTCAGTGGCAATGCCAGCGTGAATGCATTGCCCGGTGATACGGTCAATGTCACGCCGGGTTCGGCCAGCTTTAAGGATAAGAACGTCGGTAGCGCCAAGCCCGTCGTGCTCAGTGGGTTCGGCCTGAGCGGGTCGGATGCAGGCAACTACATGCTTTCGCCACCGACCGCACTGAACGCCAATATCAGCCCCGCCGTACTTCAGTACGTGGCCAGCCCCGTCAAAAAAGGAGTTGGTGAAGCGGCTCCCCAATTGCTAGGGTCGGTGAGCGGCTTTGTCGGCAGCGACACGCTTCAAAATGCCGTCACTGGGTCTTTGGTATTTAGCACCCAAGCCGATGCGCAGGCACCCGCTGGAACCTACGCGGTACTGGGATCAGGTCTGCAGGCCACTAACTACAACTTCACACAGGCAGCGACCAATGCAGTCGCACTGACCGTCACGACCCTTAGCCCGGCCGCGACCTTGAACCAAACCGTCAGCACCGCCCTCAATTCGGTGGTCAAAGTGGGTGAACAGTCGGTCCAAAGCGGGACGGGCGGACTACTCGACATGATGCAAGCTCCAAGTGCCGGGGTGCAGTCATCTGTGGTCGCATCCGTTACACCGACCGCGCCCAGTGAGTCCCCCGAGGCGCTCGCTTACACCTCGCCCTCTGCCTCGAGCGTGTTCGCCGCGCCTGTCCCGGCCGTAAATACAGTAACGGCAGCAATGGCCGCCCCCGGCGTATCCTTTGACCAAGTGTTGGTAGGCAGCATGTCCCTGGAGGCCCTGACCGATCTACTGAATTCACGTGAAATCTATAAAAAGGCCTTGTTTGCCGACGCCATTCATCAATTGGAGCTCAATGAAAATTTGGCCGATCTGCATGTTTGTCTAACTTTGGAAGAGCTTGACTCCGGCAATTGCCTGATAACCGAAGAGTTGAAACAGAAGGCTCTGGCCAGCAAGGTTTCCATCAATGCCCAAGTGCAAGCTTCTTCGGCAGGGGCGAAGACGGAAACAAAAATAGAAGCACAAGCACAAGCACAAGCAGAAACGAAGGCGGTAATGTCGAGTGCCGGCTTGCCAGAGAGGCGCCGTGTCAAGGCTGCCGCATTGCCGCAAATTGTGCGAAAGGTAGCGGTCGTTTTCGGCATCGACGAGTACGCGGATTTGAGTATTCCAAAACTAAGCAATGCGGTGAAAGATGCCCGCGCCATGGCCGAGTTGCTGGACAACTCACTAGGGTACGAAACATTGGTGATCCCGACGGCATCCAAGCGAGCGGTGGTTGCTACGCTTAATCGCTTGGCCTTGGAGCTTGGGCCCAAGGACTCGGTCGTGATCTATTACGCCGGCCATGGCGAGTTGGTCGAAGCGACCGGGCAGGGCTACTGGCAACTGGCTGACAGCAATGCCAAACGGCCGGAGACTTGGTTGTCCAACGCCGACATCAACCGCATCGTCGCGCAAATCGGAGCGTCTCAAGTGGCACTGATCTCGGATAGTTGCTTCTCGGGCTCCTTGGCCACGAAAGAGCGTATCCGCGCGGCGCCGGGATCCACCGATCCCAACGCGCTGTTGGCGCGCAAGTCGGTCGTCGTGATGTCCTCGGGCGGCAACGAACCGGTCTTCGATGAGGGCAAGAATGGCCATTCACCGTTCGCCTGGAGCCTGATGCAAAACCTCAAGCAGGTTAAAAGCTGGCAAACCGGCGGCAATCTATTCGAGCGGGTTCGTTTTGCTGTCGCAAAAGAGCTACCGCAGCGCCCTCGTTACAGTGCCTCCGGCGCTGGCGGTCACCAGAGCGGTGGTGACTATCTGTTTGAGCAACGCCAACTCGAAACTCGCAATTAATACCAACGGGAGGTCCCTTCAACGCCCATGCGATGGGGGACATAATCGGCGCATTGACCTCGTCCAAAGTGGAAATAGCTTTTGCCATGAAAAATAGCGTCCAAAGGATTTTGCTGCTCCTAAGCTTATGTACGCATTTCGCTCAAGCCCAGGCTCCGGTTGCGGTCTTAAGGGCTGATCAAGTCACGGAAGCAGCATTGATCGACGCCCTGGCGATTGACGGGCCTGAGCCGGTAGTCAATGCCTCGACCCGAGGTTTTCGTCCTGCAATAGTGAAGCCGGAGCTTGTCAAATCAGCCAAGCCCGGCCCGGGTAAAGCTAGCTTGCTGATCACTTTTGCATCCAACTCGGTCGAGTTGAGTGCTCAAACCAAGACCATGCTCGACACTCTCGCCGGGGCACTGCAGTCGGATAAATTGGCGGGTTTTAGCTTTCATGTCGAGGGGCATGCCGATCCGCTTGGTGATCCTGTCCTCAATCAAAAACTTTCCCAGCTTCGAGCCGAGGCGGTTGCCGGCTACTTGGTAGCTCAGCAGGGCGTCCTGCCAGAACGTCTCATGGCTGTGGGTAAAGGGTCTAGCGAATTGCTGAACAAGGTCCAGCCAGATGCCTCTGAAAATAGGCGTGTGACTATTGTGACCAGAAGAGATTGAGCTCGCTTCGGCCCTGCTCCAGTTGATGCTGGTGCGCTCAAATCGTGGCGTTGTGGCTGAGTTCGCCGTGGGTACCGTCGAACTTGAGGGCCAGAAAATCCACCAAACTGCGTACTCTTGTCGGCACAAAGCGACTGCTGTGAAAGACTGCATGAATGGGGTATTCCTCACCGGCCCAAGCGGGTAGCAGGCGCACCAGAGCCCCCGAATTCAACTGCTGCTGCAGATTGATTTGCGCCTTGAACATCACGCCGACGCCTGCCAGAGCCCATTGCTGGTTCAATGACGCATCGTTCGACCAGCGGTCGCCTTGCACCTTGACGGTCGCGGATTCGCCGGTCTGTTTGTGCAATCGCCATTCGGTCAAGCGGCGGCCCGCCACATTGATGCTCAGGCAGTTGTGCCTGGCCAGATCTTGGGGTGTTTCGGGGCTGCCGTGCACTCGCAGGTAGGCAGGCGCAGCGCACAGCACCCGTTGAGTCGAAAACAGCTTGCGTGCCACCAGACTGGAGTCCTGCAAACTGCCCATGCGCAAGGCCAGGTCGACTTTGTCGCGCACCAGATCCTGCATGCTTTCTGCCACGCTCAAATTCATCTGCAGGCCGGGGTTTTCCGCCTGAAATTCATTCAGCCAAGGTATCAACACCTGCCTTGTCAGATCCGGCGGCGCGGCCAGTCTGATGACTCCGCGCAGAGCGCGGGCATCGCTTGTGGCTTGAGCCTCGCCTTCTTGCAGCAGATCCATGGCGCGGCTGGCGTAGTCCAGCAGGGTTTGGCCGGCATCGGTCAAGCGCATCGCTCGGGTCGAGCGTTCAAACAAGCGCACGCCCAGCTGCGTTTCAAGGCGTTTGAGCGTGGCGCTCGTGGCGGCGGGTGTCAGCTCCAGCGCCCGCGCCGCAGCGGTCAGGCTGCCACCTCTTGCGGTCTCGACCAGCACATGCAGGTCCTGTAGATTTTCAATCTTCATTTGAATGTATTGAAAATTTTCATTGATTATAAAACAAGGTGTTAAAGGTACATTGACGTTCTGCTTGCAAATGACTGCGCTTATGAGTTTCTCGACTTGGCTTCTTTTCCTCGGCGTTTCCTTGCTCACGACCCTCAGCCCCGGGCCCGGTGTGCTGTTGGCGGTGAGTAATTCCGTTAGCCAGGGATTGATGAGAACCATGTTGAGTTCCCTGGGCAATGCACTGGGCATTGTGCTGGTGTCAAGCGCAGCAATGGCAGGCTTGGGGGCGGCAATGGCTGCCTCGGCCCTGTTGTTCGCCGGGATGAAGTTGGCGGGGGCCGGGTATTTGATCTACTTGGGGATCAAGCAATGGCGCAGCCTAGGCAATGTATTTGCCACGGCGCCGCGGAGTAGCGGGCTCGTTCAGCGCTCGGCGCCTAGCCTGCTGATGCAAGGTTTGCTGGTAGCGCTGACCAATCCAAAGAGCATTTTGTTCTTTACAGCCTTGTTTCCCCAGTTCATTCATACCGAACTGCCGGTGCTGCCGCAATTCATGCTTTTGACCGCGACTTTTGTCGCCTGCGCCTTGCTGTCGCACGCCCTCTACGCGAGTCTCGCCCGCCATGTTGGCGGTTTTTTCTCGACCCGGCGAAGGGTGGTCTGGTTCAACCGGGGTTCGGGCGGCGCCTTTGTATTCCTGGGTCTGAGCTTGGTGCGGCTACATAGCCCGGCGGCTTGAATCAAATGCCTTGGCAAGTCGGCTGACGGCAACGGTTTTGGCCGTGGTGCTGGGCATGGCTTGGCGGGAATTGCTGGACTACGAGGTCTCTCGTCTGGACGAGCGCCTGTGCATGGAGGCGCGTCGTGCGGCCGGTCAAGGCCGCGGCGGGAGGGGCGAAGACCGGTTCGTGGCGTTGCTGGACTTGCACTGGCCGCAATGGCGGGAAGCGCGCAAGGAGTTGAATGCGTTGCCGCTGGGGTTGGCATAGACGACTCAAGGTGAGCGCGAGATTCAGGGTTCTGGAATTGACCAGGGGCCAGCTGGACCAGGGAAAAACCGGGCGAGGCGGTCAGTTACCAAAATTTTTCGGGAGGTTACCGAAATTCCTAGTCAGGTGACACAAAACTAGCCCTCCGATGCCACAGGCAAGTTGTTGATTTAATTGGGAAGCCAAGGTAACAAGGGGCACCTTTGCGGTTCGCTCTCGGGCATCAAACCATCCCCCCAGGGCTGTGATTGCCGCAATACATCCCCCTGCTGAGCGGTAAGTTGACCGCAAATCCTCCCCCGCCTCCCAGGGTGTAGGCCGCAACGGTCTTTATTGAGAAAGGCATGGCCCACCTCGACAACAAGCCACCTCTCTGAGGGCGGGCCGCCTGAGACGCGCGCGGATTTGCCAATAGCGTGTGGCAGTCCGGTTGAGGCCGCCGAGTACCCAACCGACCTTGTGAATCGCCTCCGAGCGAAAGTTATTCGACCGAGCGGCATCAAAGGTCAACTACAAGACCGCAAGATAGACTCTTTCCCACACGGGCAGATTGCTAGGTTGCGGTCTGTGACGCTTGCCTAAGCTGACCCACGCGATAGGATGGTGATCCCATTCTGACCAGAAGCCGAGCTCACGTCGCTGGTCTGCGTGGTCGTCGAGGAGCTCGTAGGGGCGGAGGCAGGTGCCTTTCAGCAGCAAGCTCTGGTGCCATCGCCTCGCGGCCCGCAATGCCACTTCTTTACATGCCTGCAACAAGCCCATCGTGAGCTCGCGGTTCGACACAAAAAACCAGCTCTGTGAGGGTTCAAATCCGAGCAATCGGGCCAATAATCCGTTGTCGATGATGACTTGGTGCCTGTTTACCATGCCAAAGCCGACTCGCCCCTCGAACTGCGCCCGCCAGAGAACCCTCGCGTGTACCTCAGGAGGAACGATTGGGTTTGTAGGTACCGGAACGCCATCGGAGTACAGCGTGAAGTGCTGGGCAAATCGTTGATCGTCATCCGTCGGCAGCATTTCCAACTCGGCAGCAAGCTTTTCGTACTCGCCGAGCCTCGGTTGCCTCCAAGTGGCGTTGCAGGAGTACCAGAAGGGCCCCAAAGTCGAGACTGGTGATCCAGGACTACTCGCCGGACCTTCCGGCACTAAGCGAAGAAGCGTGTCAAATATAGCCACCCCGCGCTCGCGCATTCTGCTGTCCCATTCCCATGTTTCAGCACCCCGCTCAATGTTCCACACATCGAGGTTCCGCCAGTGCACGAATTCGTCGTTCTCCAGACTGGCCAGCCATCCGCTAAGGCATTCGAGACCGATGATGCCGATGGGACCTCCCCAGCGCGTCTGACGAGGAGATCCGTTGTAGCTGCCACACCACGACCAACCGCAGCTTGCACAGTTGAGCCGAAGTGCCGTGCTCTGACGGTAGGGCGGCGTAGGAGCGCTGCAGTGCAGGCAATTCGACAAGAGTGGCTCGTCGTGGATCAGGCAGGTTGACAGTCCCATAATCTGGCATGTCGAAGCCTGAAAACCCGACGCCATGCACGACCGACAGAAGCGCATGCGTTCATCGTTCGCAATGTGTCGCGCATACGTTGGCATCAGTTTTGCCAGGCTCCTGTCGGCTAC
>NZ_JAJIRN010000013.1 GCF_025717515.1 Roseateles oligotrophus | reverse complement strand
CGACATCGACAAGGTGTTCGGCATCTTCCCTCGCCTCAAAGAGCGGCGTTTGCAACTGGCCGGCACGATGTCGGGCGGCGAGCAGCAGATGCTGGCGATGGGCCGCGCCTTGATGACGCAGCCGAAAGTGCTGCTCTTGGACGAACCGTCGATGGGCCTGAGCCCCATCATGGTGGACAAGATCTTCGAGGTCATCAACGACATCCACAAGCAGGGTGTGACCATATTGTTGGTGGAGCAAAACGCCAGCCGCGCGCTGCAGATTGCCAACCGGGGCTATGTGATGGAGTCGGGCCTGGTGACGATGACGGGCGAGGGCAAGACGCTGCTGGATGATCCGAAGGTCAGGGCGGCTTATCTGGGGGAGTGAGCGCCGGGCTCCGCAGCCAATACCCACTTGACCAGGCTGCGGAACAAGGCTTCTCTCGGGTAGCCGCGTTCGCTGGTGCTGGCGTGCATCCAGCTGCTGAGGTGGCGCTCGCGCGGCGGGTCAATATACGAATGGGCGGCGCGGGTCTCGGCCAAGAGGCTGCTGCCGGGCAGTATCGCGTCGCGGCTGAGTAGCTGCCCACCACGCCGGCGATAGAGACCAGGTCGGTGACGGCCTAGGGCAGGTCTTGTCGCGATTGCTGCAAGGACAGTGCGCGCAAACTTGTCAGCTCATCCAAAGGGGGCTGAGCAGATCGACCCGGCGTTCAGCCAACAAGGCTTCGCTGCCTCCCGTCATCGCCAGCGACTCCTATCTGTGGGAGGCTATCTGCTCCTTGCGTGCCGCCCAATCTTCGTGGGAGACGGCCGCATTGCCGATCCTTGCCAATCCTTACTGATGCGCCGGTCTCTCCCGATAAATTTTTTGTCTAGGTGCGCGCTGACCGTTGCGGGCATCAGCTTGGTCGGCAGCGTAGCGGCGCAAGCCGGTGTTGCCAGAGCGGGCGATGGTGATATCGCAGCGCCTGTACCTCGGATGTAACCCGCAGCGGGCGAAATCTTGTAATATGGTTACCAACTTTCACCTCTCCGAGTTACATCGGTCGTGTAAATGAACCAGACATTACTCACCGTCACCGAACGGATTCGCCAGCGCAGCGCCGCTACCCGTAGCGCCTATCTGGCCGGTATTGACCGCATGGCCGGCCGCAAGCGCGGCATCGAGCGCATGGGTTGCGCCAATGTGGCCCATGCGGTGGCGGCGATGCCGGCCAATGACAAGCTGCGCATCGTGGCCGAAAAGGCGCCGCATCTGGCCATCATCACGTCCTACAACGATATGTTGTCGGCCCACCAGCCCTATGAGGTCTACCCCGCGCTGATCCGCGACGAGGCCCATAAGCAGGGCGCCACCGTGCAGGTGGCCGGCGGCGTGCCGGCGATGTGTGACGGCGTCACGCAAGGCTTTCCCGGCATGGAGCTGAGCCTGTTCTCGCGCGACAACATCGCGATGAGTACGGCCATCGGCCTCAGCCATGATGTGTTTGACGCGGCGCTGCTCTTGGGCATCTGCGACAAGATCGTGCCCGGTCTCTTGATCGGTGCCTTGCACTTCGGCCATCTGCCTTGCGTCTTTGTGCCGGCCGGCCCGATGAGCAGCGGCCTGCCGAATAACGAGAAAGCCAAGGTGCGCGAAAAGTTCGCGCAGGGCCTGGTCGGCCGTGACGAGCTTTTGAAGGCCGAGTCCGCCGCCTATCACGGCGCCGGCACCTGCACCTTCTACGGCACCGCCAATAGCAATCAGATGTTGCTGGAGGCCATGGGCTTGCATGTGCCGGGTGCCGCCTTTGTCCACCCGCATGACCCGCTGCGCGAGGCGCTGACCCGCGAGGCGGTGCGCAATGCCCTGGCCATCACGCACAAGATGCGTTACACGCCGATCGGCCGCTTGGTCGATGAGCGGGTGATCGTCAACGCGATGGTTGCACTCTTGGCCACCGGCGGTTCCACCAATCACCTGATCCACTGGGTGGCGGTGGCGCGGGCGGCCGGCATCATCATTGACTGGAGCGACTTCTCGGAGTTGTCCGGCATGACACCGCTGCTGTCACGCGTCTACCCGAACGGCGCCGCCGATGTGAACCAGTTCCAGGACGCTGGCGGCCCCGCTTTTGTGATCCGCGAGTTGATGGACGCCGGCCTGATGTATGCCGACGTGACGAGCGTGGCCGGCGATTCGCTGCGTCCGTTTGCGCGTTTGCCAAGCCTGGGCGAAGGGGGAGGCGTGGTCTGGCAAGACCTGGCCCCGGCCAGTGGCGACGAGGCGGTGGTGCGCACCGCTGCCGCGCCGTTCAGCCCCACCGGCGGCCTGAAGCTGCTGGACGGCAACCTCGGCCGCGCGGTGATCAAGACCTCGGCCGTGCCGGATGACCGCCATATTGTCGAAGCGCCGGTGCGCATCTTTAGCTGCCAGGATTCGATGTTGGCCGCCTTCAAGGCGGGCGAGTTGGAGCGCGATGTGGTTGTCGTCGTGCGCTTTCAGGGCCCGCAGGCTAACGGCATGCCCGAGCTGCACAAGCTGACACCACCGCTGGCTGTTCTGCAGGGCAAGGGCTTCAAGGTCGCCTTGGTGACCGATGGCCGCATGAGTGGCGCCTCGGGCAAGATTCCGGCCGCCATCCATGTTTCGCCCGAGGCCTTGGCCGGCGGGCCGCTGGCCAAGCTGCGCGACGGCGATGTGGTGCGCATGGACGCCGTCAACGGCGATTTGCTGGCCCTGGTGCCGGCGGCCGAATGGGCGGCGCGTGAACTGGCCACCATCACGCCCGAGCAGGTGGAGGAGAACGGCCATGGCCTGGGCCGTGAGCTGTTTGCCGGCCTGCGCCGCAATGTCAAGAGCGCCGAAGAAGGCGCCATCAGCTGGCTTTGAGTCCCGGCTCTGAAGATTCACCAAAGAAAGCAGCAAGCATGAGCATTTTGAACACCCTGAGTTTGGCCAGTTACGGCCCGGTGATCCCGGTCATCGTGATCCAGCGTCTGGAAGACGCCGTGCCCCTGGCGCAGGCCCTGGTGGCCGGCGGCGTGCGCGTGCTGGAGGTGACGCTGCGCACTTCTTGTGCCTTGCAGGCAATGGAGGCAATGGCACGCGCGGTGCCCGAGGCCATCGTTGGCGCCGGCACGCTGCGCACGGTTGAAGATGTGCGGGCGGCGCGCAATGCCGGCTGCCAGTTCGGGGTCAGCCCGGGCTTCACCGACGCGATCGGCGCGGCCTGCATCGAGCAGGGCCTGCCTTTGTTGCCGGGCGTGTCGACCGCCAGCGAAGTGATGCAGGCGAATGCCGCCGGCTACAGTTTTTTGAAGCTGTTCCCGGCCGTGGCGGTGGGTGGCATCAATCTGCTCAAGGCGCTGGGCGGCCCGTTCGCCGATGTGGCGTTTTGCCCCACCGGCGGCATCACGCTGGAAACCGCGCCGCAATTCTTGAGCCTGCCTAACGTCAAGGTTTGTGGGGGCTCTTGGTTGACGCCGCAAGATGCGGTCGATGCGGGCGACTGGGCACGCATCACCCGGCTGGCTGCTGAAGCCGCCGCAATCAAGCGCTAAGGCTTAGGTTCGGCGTCGGCGATGTTGAGGCCTTGCTGCGCCAGCCAGGCAAGGCCTTCTTCGACGCAGGCACTGTTGCGATAAGGCGCTATTTGCACGGCTCGTTCGGCCAGCTTGCGTACCATGGCCGCATGAAATCGCGAGGGCAGAACATCGGTCACAGCGACCATGCCGTGATTGACGCCATCGGCAAAAAACGCCCACCAGGCCTCTAGGGCTTCGGGCGTGCCGCCGTCCCAATCGCGGGCGTCGCTGAGTAGCCCCCAATGCCTTGTTTTGTCCCCGCTCCCGCGCTCTCGCCACAAGGCCAGTGCCGCGCGGTGCAGATTCCTGGCCGCAACTTCGTTCCAGGCGCCGCCATAAACCGCCATCAACACATCGCCTTGCCAATGCAGCGAGTAGCTGCCGTGTTGCGCCCATTTGCTCATGTCGACGCCTCCAAGTGAAATCAATCCGCAGCGGACTCCGCAGCGATTTGCCGCAAGGCTTGCTCGAAGACATCGGGCGGCTGTCCGCCCGAAATCAAATGGCGCCGGTTGATGATGACGGCAGGCACCGAGCTGATGCCCTGTGCCTGCCAAAAAGCCTCGGCCTCGCGCACCTCGTCGGCTAAATCGTTCGAGGCCAAGAGCCGGGCTGCCGCTTGGGCGTCGAGGCCAACGCCAACTGCGGCCTCCAGCAGCACCGCGTGCGAACCCGGGTTTTTGCCCTCGGTGAAATAAGCCTTCAGCAGGGCCAGCTTCAAGCGCTGCTGCAAATCTGGGTTTTGCTGGCCGGCCCAGTGCAAGAGTCTGTGCGCGTCAAAGGTGTTGTAGATGCGGTCGCGTGCACCCTTGGTGAAGGCAAAACCAAGTTCCGCGCCGCGCTGGCGAATCGCCTCACGGGTTTGCTCCAGCTGGGCCGGCGACGCGCCGTATTTGCGCGCCAAGTGAGCGTTGATTTCCTCACCTTCGGCAGCCATTTGCGGGTTCAGCTCGAAGGGCTGGAAATGCAGCTCGACCTTGAGCTCGGGCAGCTTGAGCAGTGCCTGCTCCAGTGACTTGAGGCCGATGGCGCACCAGGGGCAGGAAACGTCCGAGACAAAATCGATTTGCATGGCCGAGACTTTAGCTCAGCTAACGCTCTGTCGCACCGGCCAAGTTGCCAGCAGTACGCCGGCCAAGGCCAAGGCGTAGGCGCCGGCCTGCACCAAGCCGAGTCGTTCTCCCAGCGCCAAGCCGATCAAGCCGGTGGCGATGGGTAAAAACACCATGAAGACGCCGGCTCGGGCGGCCGGCACCTGGCGCAGCCCCGTCATCCACAGCCAGACGCTGACCATGCTGGCCGCCGCCGCGTAAAAGGCCAGCAAGCCCCAGTCGGCCACGCGGGGTCCGGCGAAATCAAAGCCCCAGGCCTGCCACAGGCCCAAGGGTGTGACCAAGATCAGGCCCCATAAATTGATCAAGGCACTGATGCGGCGCGCGGAGATCTGCGCCGTCAGGCGTTTGCCTATCACCACATAACTGGCCTCGCAAAACGTGGCCGCGAGCAGCAGGCCCGCCCCCAGCGGTGTGGCAAGCTCGGCCCCTTGCGAGGGGCTGCGGCTCAGCGCCACCAGGCTGATGCCGGCCACGCCGAGCAAGACGGCCAGCCAGCCGCGCGCGCCGATTTTTTCGCGCAGAAAAATCCAGCTGAGCAAGGCGACGGCGGCTGGAATGCCGGCCAGTATCACGCCGGCGACGATGGCCGAGCTGTGGCGCAGGCCAAACAGCAGGCAGATCGAGAACAGAAAGTTGCCGATGAAGGACTCGAAAAACAGCAGCCAGCGCGTGCGGCCATCCAGCGCCGGCTCGGTCGGCCCGCGCTTGAGCCAGGACCGCATCAGCAGCGCAGCGATGCCGAAGCGCAGCCAGGCCAGCAAGAACACCGGGAACACCAGCAAGAGCAGCTTGGACAGGCCCACATAACTCCCCACCAGGCTGGTGCTGAGGGCAAGGGCGGCGTAGGCCCGCCATGGGGTCGACCTCAAAGAACTGCTGGGCATGGGTTCAATCCGGCCTGGTTCCATTCGATTGCGAAAAAAAACCCGGCCTTAGGCCGGGCTCGGTTTTCTTCAGATCACCGAACTCACTTGGCAGCCAGCACCCAGGCAGCCAGGGTCTTGGCTTCATCGGCCGACACTTGAGCATTGGCCGGCATAGGCACCGGGCCCCAGACGCCGGAGCCACCCTTGACGATCTTGTCGGCCAGTTTGGCGACGGCTTCCTTGTCCTTGGCGTATTTGGCCGCCACGTCCTTATAGGCCGGGCCGACAATCTTCTTGTCGACGGCATGGCAGGCCATGCAGTTCTTCTTTTGCGCCAATTCGGCGTTGGCGAAGGCCGACGGCGCCAAGGCGATGGCTGCCAAGGCGGTCAAAGCGGGTAGAAAAGTCGTGGAGAATTTCATGAGGTCCTTTCGGTTACAAACAAAAATACTGACGGCCGGTCCAGGCTTGAATGTGAACTACAGTTTGCCAAGGCCAAACTTGACTCATTCTAGAGGCCAAGCCGGTGTTGACCGGGCATTCAATCGGAGAACTATTCATGTGGTTTGTTGCTATCGGCGTACTGACGCTGCTTCTGAAGCTGTTGGGCGTCGCGCCGGTCGCGGACTGGAACTGGCTGCTGGTGCTGGCCCCGTTCGGTGCGGCTGTGCTGTGGTGGGCCTGGGCCGATTCAAGCGGCCTGACCCGGCGCAAGGCGATGCAGCGCATGGAAGACCGCAAGGCCGCGCGGCGGGAGAAGAATATCGTAGCGATGCGGCAGGGCGATCCGAAAAAGAAGCGCCCTTGATGCGCCCTTGATGCGCACTTGATGCGCGCTGAGGAATGCCTATTCCTCGTCCTTGAAACGTTGCCGAATCGCCAGCACTTCGTCCCAGCGAGCGAAGAAGCAGTCCACACAGCGCGGATCAAAATGGGTGCCGCTATGGCTTCTTAAATGCTCGGCCGCTTGTTCCAGCGACCAGGCTTTTTTATAGGGCCGCTCCGAGGTCAGCGCGTCAAACACGTCGGCCACCGCGACGATGCGGCTGAAGATCGGGATTGCTTCGCCGATCAGGCCTTGCGGATAGCCGCTGCCGTCGAATTTTTCATGATGACCGAGTGCAATCGCCGCGCCCGTCTGCAAGACCATTGATGAGCTGTCTTTCAGAATTTCATGTCCGATCTGGGCATGTCGTTTCATCACTTCGAACTCTTCCGGCGTCAAACGGCCCGGCTTGAGCAAGATGGAGTCGGTGATGCCGACCTTGCCGATGTCGTGCATCGGAGCGGCCTCCAGCAGCAGTTGCCGATCGGCATCCGGCAAACCAAGACCTTGGGCAATCAGCTCCGAATAATGGGCCATGCGCAGGATGTGCGCACCGGTTTCCGGGTCACGGTACTCGGCCGCTTTGGACAGACGCACGACGGTTTCGCGTTCACGCGCCAGCACCTCTTGCGTGGCCTTGGCGACCTCGCCGGCCAGCCACTCGGCCCGATCGGCCAGCTTGGCTTGGGCCAATTCCAGCTCGAGCAGGGCCTGATTGGCTCGCTGTTGGGCGGCTTCGGCCAGCGCGTAGGCGCCGGCGTTTTCGAGTGCAATTGCACCGTAGGAGCAAAGCGTTCGGCAAATGGCCGCTTCGCGTTCGCCGTAGGCATCGGCATTTATGGCCTGCACCGACATCACACCCAGCAAACGCTCGCCGATAAATAGCGGTGTGAACAGCATGCTGAGCATCTCGATCGGCCCTAGCAAGGATTCGGGATGAAGCGATTTGTTGGCTCGACCCGTGCCGAGTTGCAGCCCTTCGCGGGCGCATTGGGCGGTGTAGGAGTCGGGGTGATTCAGAGGGATTCGCGGGGCCTTGAATTCGGCCGCACCCGAGCTCGCGAAGGCCGCGCTCAGGCTGTCTCCGCCTGCATCAAGCAAATAGACGAAGAAGGCACACACGTCCATCAGTTGCTCAAGATGGCGATGGAAGGTGGAGAAAATTGCTTCGGCCTTCAGATTGCCGGTCAACTCAAGCCCGATCTGACTCAGCACCTGCAGTGTGGCGCTGGCTTCTTCCAAGGCCTGGGCTCGCTGTGCCTGTGCCTCGGCCAGTTCACGCTGGCTCCTTGCCTCGGCGCGCGCGCGCTCGCTGTCCTGGCGCACCAGCAAGGACTCCGCACGATTGCGGGCCTGTTCGAGTCTTTTATTGCTGCGTGCTTGGGCTGCGGCCTGTCCATAGGTCAGCGCCTGTTGCTCATCCCCGCTGGCAGCATAGGCATTGGCCAACTCGTTGAGCAACTCGGAGGGCACGACATAGGCCTCAATACCGGCGGCAACAGCCAGCGCTTGTTTCAGGTAGTGCAAGACCGGGTTGGCTTCGCTCATGTCTGCGGGCGCGGGCAAGACATAGGTCTGGTACAGCTCGGCAAAGACCCGCAAGATCTTCACCTGATCATCGGTGCCGCCTTGCTGGCGTGCCAGCTTCAGTGCCGCAGTCACCTTGTTCAAGGCTTCTTCGGCCTGACCCAGCCGGCAAAGCGCCACCGCTTGGCCGCTCCACGAGCGGTAAAGATAGGCGGCACTGCGCCCCGATGTGGCTTTTTCCTCGGCCCTGCAGAAATGAACCAGCGCCACATCGGGCGAGCCGGTTTCGAGCGCCAGGTCGCCCAAATACAGCTGAGTCAGCATATGGCCTTGCGAGGCAGGCAGGTCTTGCAGCACCAGCAGGGCTTCATTGAGCGTGGACCTTGCGTCGGTATGGCGGCCCAGCAGGCGCTGGATGTTGCCGGTCTGCATCAAGGCCAAAGCCAGTGGCGCCGGCCAACCGGCGCTGCGGGCCGCGCTCAAGCCGCGCTCACCCCATTCCAAGGCCGCGTCCATATCGCCCAGCGAGGCCAATGCGTCGGCCGCATTGCCCGCAGCATAGATGGCCAGGCGTAACTGGCCGGTCTCGGTTGCTGCGTTGAAGGACTGCACAAAGAACTGGCTGCCGGCGCTGAGCGCGCCCGTCAGACTGGCCAGGATGGCTTGCGAGCTGGCCAAACAAGCGCTGGCGGCCAAACCAAGCGTTTGGATGCGTTGCCCATCAAACAGCTCGCAAAGGCATGCCGCCGTGGCGGGGGCATCGCGAAATGCGGTCAGCGCCAAGTCGCGTGCTTGGGCTGCGGCCAGTCGTTCGCCATCGCCGCAGATGCGGTAGTCCTCTATTGCGGAATTCAAAAACTCATCGCCGCGCCTTGTGTCCCCACGCTCTTGACACACGACAGCCAAGTTGGAGCGAGCGTCCCCTAGACCGACATGGTCGCCAATCTGCTCGAAGAAGGCCAAGGCTGATTCGGCCAATTGCTCGGCCGTCTCGAGCTGCCCATACAGCCAACTGACCTCGGCGCTGAGCAGGCGCAAGCGGGCGCGCTGGCCTTCTTTGTCGAGCTCATCCAGGTGCTGCGAGTTCGAAAGCAGCGACTCTGCTTCAGCGGCCAGGATCAATGCGCGGTGGCTGTCACGTTGGCGCAATTGCCAGGCCATGGGGATCAGCAGGTCCAAGCGTTGCACGCCGACCAAATCGTTCAGCCCGGCCTCCATGGCCTTGACGTCCTGATTGAGAGCGAACCATTCCATGCTTGGCCTTGATGAGCGGTGATTGTGCCCGCTCAGTTTCGCCGAAATAGACCGCGGCCAGTCAATCGAACTGGGTGTCTTTGGGCCTCATTTGAGCGCTCCGCATTTGCGGCCTCCCTCAGCGGGCGCGTCGAACTTGCCAGGCATAAGCCGTCAAGCCGGTCACAGCGGCCACAACAAGGTAGCCGCCGATCGAGAAAGCGTTGGCCGAACCGTTGAAGCCGAACGCGTCGGCCGGAGCTAAATCGCGTGCATTCAAGGCGATGTACAAGCCTCCCAGGTAGAAGCCCAGGAAGCAACGTGGGTTGCCGGTCAGCACGCCCAAAAGGCTGGCCAGCGCGCTCATGCTCAGTACACCAGAGATCAAGGCCAGGCAACGCAGCCATTCACCCGCGGCCGCCCAGCGCAGCGCAATCAAGCCCATGAACAGCAAGCCCAAAAGGCAGGCGGCGGCGAGTTGGCGCAGGTGGCGGCGGGCGGCTCCTCCGGGCATGGTTCCGCTCAGAAATTCGGTGTTGGCCTGGAAGTCTCGGCTGCTCAGGTCGCTGATCAATACACCCCAAAATACCGAGACAGGGATCAACAGCCCACCCAGCAGCTGCGGCGGCAGAGCGATGGCGGCCGCCAGCGACAAGAGCAACAAGGCCATCGACAGCGGCGAGCTCGCCAAGGTCAAGGCGGTATCGGCCAGCACTTGCCCGGCCATGCCGGGCAGCCAGGCGGCCAGCCGAAACAAGGGCTGGGCCAAGCGGCTCAATGGGCGCAGCAAGGTATTGATGACGGCCAAGGGCGAGCGCCTTGCTGCAGCCGCGCTGACCTTCACCCGGTCGGGTGAATAGCGGTGAAAGCAAAGCGTGGCCAAGAGCAGCGGGGTCAAGGCCAAGGCCAAGGTGAGCGAGCGCATCAGCAGCAGCGAGGTCGACCAAGGCAGTTGTTGCATCGTGACCGGGGCCAGCTTGGGATCGAAGCTGCTGAGTCCCAAATTAAAGTCGGTGCTGCCCAGCTGCACGCTCAACTGAATCACGCTCGTCAGCGCACCGCTGAAGTCCAGCAGCGTCCAATACGAAACCGCTTGACCGCCACTTTTGTCGACGCTGGCCAGCAGGCCCAGCAGACCGGCCCAGATGAAGAAATAGATCAGGTCACCGGCCTTGCCCATCAGCACACTAACGCTGTCAAACAGCGTGGCGCAACTGGCGGTGAAGACCAAAGTCGGCAGCAACACCAGCGCATAGCTCTGCAAGTAGACGCCAAGCTCGACCGGGCCGACGCCTTGCGTGACTTGAAAGAGCAGGGTTGAGGCCATGAAGGCGAGCACCAGGCCGCTCAGATAGGCCATGCCGGCTACGCTGCGGGTAAGCAAGAACAAAGTGTTCGAGACCGGTGAGGCGGCGATCACGCCGCCCAGGCCGCTGCGGATATCATCACCGGCGCGGCCGCGCAGCAGGAAGAAGCCAAACAGTACCAGCAGTGAGCCCAGCTCCGCCGCACTGCTCAAGGCCAAGGCGGCACTGGTGTTCAGCACGCGGGCGTCTTTCAGCACCAGCAAAGTTGTATCGTCCACCGGCGCGGCGATCACCAACCAGGCCAGACCCAACATCGCCGCCAGCGCGACCAGACTGCTCGTTCGGCGCGCGCGCAGGCGCAACTCGGTCAGCGCCAGCATGGCGAACATCTGCCTGTTCATGCCGCCAGCTCCAAGGCGGCGTAGCGGCCGGCCATCAGCGCCTCTTCCAGGCTGGGCTCGGCGTGCAGAGCGCCTTGGCAAGGTGCATGCGGGTGGGCGATGCGCACCGTCACCTGGTCGCCCTGGCGCTGGGCGTGCAAGACATGGGTTTTGCTGCGCAAGTCTTCGAAGTCAGCGCTGTCGATGCTGGCCTGCCAGATCTGGCCGCGCGCGCCGGCCAGGATCGCGTCGGGGGTTTCCATGGAGATCAATTGCCCGTTTTTCATGATGGCCAACTGACCGGCAATGCTCTCGACATCGGAGACGATGTGGGTGGACATGATGACCAGCTTCTTGAAACCCAACTCGGCGAGCAGATTGCGAAAGCGCAGGCGCTCCTCGGGGTCGAGGCCGGCCGTGGGTTCATCAACGATCAAGATATCCGGGTCGTTCAACAAGGCTTGCGCAATCCCCAGGCGCCGTCGCATTCCACCCGAAAAGGTCGCGGCGGGGCGTTTGGCGTGCTCTTGCAGGTTCACCAGTTCGAGCAGATGGCGAATCCGGGCGGGGTCGCGCACGCCCTTCAAGGCGGCGAAATATTGCATGAATTCCAAGGCACTGAGGTTGGGGTAGACGCCAAAATCCTGCGGCAAAAACCCTAGCCGGCGGCGGATGTGCTCGGGCTTTTTGACGATATCCTGGCCCTGGAACAGGATTTCGCCGCTGCTGGGCCGCGTCAACGTGGCAATCATCTGCATCAGCGTGGTCTTGCCGGCGCCGTTGTGGCCAATCAAGCCGACCACGCCCTGGCTCAGGTTCAGCGACACCTCATTGACCGCCCGGACCTTGTTGTCGAAGGTTTTGCTGACATGGTTTAGCTTGAGCATGGAGAGTCCTTTGGGGTGGCGCCGTAACAATGCCTGCACAATATTGGGACTTGAGCCCAAAGGCGCGGGCTTTGCGACAGGCTGCAGAAAGCTCGGCTTGCTCGGCTTGAAACCCTGCCCTTGAGCCACAACGCATGAGTCGAGAATTCTCCCTTGGACTGGGCCTGATCGCTGTTTGTATGCTGTTGCTGGCGTCGGCGCGACTGTTGCCGCAGCGCTCGCCTGGCTTTGCCGCGGTGGAGCAGCCAGCAAGCGCCGCCTCCTCGACGGTCGCGGCGCGAGCGCTGCCGCCCATGGCCAAACCCGCGGCAACGCTTTTCGGCGGCGCTGCGCGCATCAGCCTGCTCGCCGGCGACGGCCATGCGGGGGTACAAGACGGGCCGGCCGCACAAGCTCGTTTCGCCGACCCTTATGGCCTGGCGCTCAGCCCCTCGGGCACGCTGTACGTGGCCGATGGCGGCGCCAGCAACCGCATTCGCAGCATCAGCCCTGCCGGCATCGTCGCCACCTTGGCTGGTGGCGAGGAGGGTTTCAAGGATGGCCTGGGTGCGGCTGCGGCGCTGAATACACCGTCCGGTTTGGCCTTGGACGCCGCCGGCAATCTCTATGTTGCCGACACCGGTAATCACGCGATCCGCAAGATCAGCCCGCGCGGGCAGGTCACAACCCTGGCCGGCACCGGCCGCCCCGGCCACCGCGACGGCGCCGCCTCGCAGGCCTTGTTCAATGGGCCACTCGGCGTTGCCGTTGACGCCAAGGGCCTTGTCTACGTGGCCGATACCTATAACGATCGCATCCGCGTCATCCGCCCGGACGGGCAGGTCAGCACGCTGGCCGGAGCCAAGTTCCCTGGCGACAAAGACGGCCAAGGCAGCGCGGCTCGTTTTGATAATCCGACGGCACTGGCCTTGGATGCGGCGGGCATGCTCTGGGTGGCCGATACGCGTAACGACGCGCTCAAACGGGTCACGCCGGACGGCTCGGTCAGCACCTTGGTGCGCGGCAATCAGGAAAATGAAAAAGAGCTATTGCGCCGCCCGCTCAGCATTGCCGTCACGCATGACGGGGTCATCTACCTCGGCGTGATGCGGCATGGCGCGGTATTGCAGGTGTCGGCCAGCGGAGAAGTGCATAGGCTGAGCGGCGGCCCGAGCGCTCAGTTCGCCAGGCCCAGCGGCCTGGCCCTCTCGAGCCAGGGGGTGCTGCACCTGAGTGATGCGGCCGGCTATCGACTGCACCAGCTGCAAACGGTGGCGGCGGGCGAGGGTGATGCCGTATCGAGCGCCGACATCGGCCCGGCAGCCGATTTGGCCCTGCCCGACACCGGCGGGCGTTGGCCCTTGAAGCCTCAAATGCAAGCGCATGAGGTGGTCGGCACGCCGGGCGAGGTGCGCGGCCGACATGGCGGCGACAGCCGGGATCATTTGCATGAGGGTCTGGATGTCGGCGGCGCCGCCGGTGCCCTGGTGTTGGCCATGGCGGACGCCAAGGTCAGCAGCCCGCTCGCCACCTGGGCGATGGGCCAGACCAGCGAAGGCTTGTCGCTGGACACGCTCGCCTATATCCATATGCGGGTCGGCCGCAGTGCCAGTGGTCGCTTGCTGGATACCGAGCGCTTCTTGGCGCTGAATGATGAATTCGGCCGGCTCGAACGCATACGGGTGCGGCGAGGCACACGCTTTGTGGCTGGCGATGTGCTGGGTACGATCAATCCGATGGCCCATGTGCATGTGGAGTTAGGTCTTAACGGCTATAAGCGCAACCCGCTGCAACTCGGCTTTGTCGACTTTGCCGATCACGCCGAGCCCCATATCGACGCGGTGGAGTTTTTTGGGGCCGATGGCCGCAAACGCTGGCAGGAAAAGCGCGCGGGGCGTTTGCTGCTGCCCCGCCATGAATCGGGCCTGCAACTGGTGGTGGATGCCTGGGATCAGGTCGATGACAACCAGACCCATCGTCGCCTGGGTCTGCAGTCCTTGGGTTATCAACTGCTGCGCAATGACGGTAGTCCGGCACCGGGTTTCGAGCAGGTTCGCATGAATCTGGATTTCAAACGCCTGCCGCTCGACGACACGGCGGTCAAAACCATCTATGCGAGCCGCAGCGGCGTCACCGTGCACGGCAGCGCCGTCACCAGGTTCCGTTATGTACTCAATAATCAGGTGCGCGACGGCGACAGCAACTCAGGTATTTTTCGCACCAGCCATTTGCCGCCGGGCGACTATGTCTTGCGAATCTCGGCCCAGGACTTTGCCGGCAACCAGGCAAGGCTGGGGCGTGATGTGCTTTTGCGCTTGAATTAGCCGGAGGCAGCCGGCCTATATTGCTCGCGCCACTGTTCGAACGCCGGCGTGTCCATAGGCTTGGCGACCAGGTAGCCCTGCACCAGGTCACAGCCGGCATTGCGCAATATGGCCATTTCGGCCTCGGTCTCGACGCCTTCGGCGGTCACGGTCAAACGCAAGCTATGACCCAGTTTGACGATCGAGCCCAGCAGTTCCTGGCGGCGCGCATCAAAGTTGACGCCGTCGACAAAGCTGCGGTCAATTTTCAGTTCATGCACGGGCAACATTTGCAAATAGGCCAAGGATGATTGGCCGGTGCCGAAGTCGTCGATCGATAACTTGACGCCCAATTCGTGCAGAGAATGCATCACCTGTATCGGCTCCGGTCCGGCCGCCATCAGGCCCGACTCGGTCAGTTCCAGATGCAGCAGATGCGCCGGCAGCTCGGCCTCTTTCAGCAGCGATGCGACCCTCCCTACAAGGCCGGGGTCTTGCAGGTCCAGCGTTGACACATTGACCGCCAGACTCAGTTGCAAACCCTGGGCGTGCCAAGTCGATAGGGTACGCACGGCGCGCTCCAACATCCATTGGGTGATCTGGCGGATGCGGCCGGTATGTTCGGCAAAGGGCACAAACTCGTTCGGCGGCAACCAACCGCGGACCGGGTGCTGCCATCGCACCAAGGCCTCAACACCGCGCAGGCTTCCGTCCAGCGCCGACACCTTGGGCTGCAGGAATTGCCGCAATTGGTTTTGCGCCACCGCCTCTTGCAAATCGGACAGCAGGCTCAACTGCTGTTTGCGCGCAGCCTCCAGCGTCGGTACATACAGTGAGGCATGCGAGCGCATGCGCTTGCTCTCGAACATCGCTTGTTCGGCCAAGCGCAACAAGGCTTCGCAACCCTGACCATGCTCGGGGAACAGGGCCATGCCGATCGAGATGGATAGATCCAAGGTCTGGCCTTGCCAGCACACAATGTGTTGAACGGCTTGCAGCACCTCATTCGCGACGGTCTGCGCCTCCAGTGCGTTATTCGAGCCTGGCAAGCGCAGCAAGGCCACAAAGGTGCCGCCGGCCAAACGGCCCAGGCCCAGGCAGCGTTTGGTATTGAACAGCGCTTGCAGCTTGCCGGCCGCTCCCACCAGTACCGCGTCGCCGGCCTCGAAACCGAGGATGTTGTTGATGGCCTTGAGCCTGTCCACATCCAGACAAAGCAGCACAGCAGAGTCCTGGCCCTGCGGCAATTTCGACAACTTTTCATCACCTTGACGGATGAAATGGCCGCGCTGCGCCAGACCGGTCAGCAGGTCGGTATTGGCTTGGTGCTGCAATTGGCGCTCGCGGTCGCCGACCGCCTGAGCCAAGGTGTTGACGGCGCTGGATACCCGACCAACTTCGTCGTTGGCATTCACCGAGATGCGGTGCGCATAGTTGCCCGAGGCGATCAAGCCAGCACCGGCTTCGGTATTGGACAAGGGGCCTGTGATACCGCTTGTGACCGCCGCAGCCAGCCCCAAACCCAAGATCAGAGCCAACAAACAGGCGAGCAGCACCGCATTGCGGTCGCGCCCAATCTGCTCGCGCAGCCGGGTTGCTTCATCAAAAGCGGCAACCTGCGCGGCGCTGGAAAGATCACGGATGGCCTCAGCCAGGCTGCTCAGGCTGGCTTCGGTCTCGCCGCCCAACATGCGCCGCGCCTCTTCAAAATCGTCGGCCTCCAGCAAATCAACGTTTTCGCCGTAATGCTCACGGTATTGCTCAAGGCGGCCGCGCATGAGCACAAAAGCCTCTCGCCGTGGGCCGGCCGGGAGCCGCTCGTCGAGCTGCAGCATT
Source organism: Roseateles oligotrophus (assembly GCF_025717515.1). Classification (GTDB taxonomy): domain Bacteria; phylum Pseudomonadota; class Gammaproteobacteria; order Burkholderiales; family Burkholderiaceae_C; genus Paucibacter_A; species Paucibacter_A oligotrophus. The sequence goes on along the minus strand of NZ_JAJIRN010000013.1, from coordinate 112,142 downwards.
GACTTGTTCAGGCGCTGATTGGCCGAGTCGATTTCCGTATAGGCGCGCACCCGGTTGTCCCGCTTGGTACTGATCAAGACCAATAACTTGCGCGCAGCATCTTCGGACCCGGCGCTGATGTCATTGATCAACTCCAAGGTCAGCGCCTGTTCGGACACCAACGTCGTCAAGGCGCTGGAAAAGTGAGCAAAGCGGCTGATCGCCATGCCGGCCACCAGCATAAGCAAGACCAGCAGGACCGAAAAAACCAGCGCCAGGCGTGGGCCGATTCGAAGACGCGGGAGCAAGAACGGCATGGGGGCTATGGCGTGACTGTGTCGGTGTATCTTAGAGCTTTGATGGCCGAAGCCAAACCCTCAAAAACACCGCTTTCGCCGTCAATTGCTTGCGGGCAACAGGGCCGCGCTAGTTGATCCGCAGCCAGGTTGTCTTCAGCTCGGTGTATTTGTCAAAGGCGTGCAAAGACTTGTCTCGCCCATTGCCGCTTTGCTTGTAGCCTCCAAACGGCACCGTCATATCGTCCTCGTCGTATTGATTGACATGGACGGTGCCGGCGCGCAGCGCACGGGCTACGCGGTGCGCCCGGTCGATATGGCTGCTCCAGACGCTGGCTTGCAGGCCGTAGGGGCTATCGTTGGCAATTGCGACCGCATCCGCTTCGTCCTTGAAACGCATCATGCTCATCACCGGGCCGAAGATTTCTTCGCGCGCGATCTTCATCTGCGGCTGCGCTTCAAAAACCGTCGGCTCGACAAAGTAGCCGCCGCTGGCCTGGCGCGTTTGTTTGGCCCCCGCGAGCACGCGGGCGCCGTCGGCCACCCCCGATTCGATATAGCCCATCACGGTGCGCAATTGGCCCTCGTCCACCAAAGCACCCATGACGGTGGCTTCGTCCAAAGGGTCGCCCACTGTGTACTTGGGTGCCTCGGCCGCCACCATGGCCATGAATTCATCGGCAATGTCTGCGTGTACCAATACGCGCGACGGTGCATTGCAGGACTCGCCCTGGTTGAAGAACATGCTGCCGGCCACGGTCTGCGCGGCGCGTTTGAGGTCGTCAAAGTCCGGGAAGACCAAAAACGCGGACTTGCCGCCGAGCTCGTTATAGACCCGTTTCAGGTTGGAGCGGCCCGCGTATTCGAGCATCTTGCGGCCGACCCTTGTCGAGCCGGTGAAGCCGATCGCGTCCACATCCCTATGCAGGGCCAGCGCCTCGCCGGCCTCATGGCCGAAACCCGGCACCACATTGAACACACCTTCGGGCAGCCCGGCCTGCAAAGCCAACTCGGCCAGACGCAGTGCGGTCAATGGGGATTTTTCGCTGGGTTTCAGCACCACCGAATTGCCGGCGGCGAGCGCCGGCCCGAGCTTCCAGGCCGACATGATCATCGGATAGTTCCAGGGCACGATGGCGCCGATCACGCCCATCGCTTCGCGCTGGATCAAGGCCAAGGCGTTGGGGCCGGTCGGCGCGATCTCGTCGTAGATCTTGTCGACGGCTTCGGCGTACCAGGCGATGCAGCGCGCCGCCGCCGGTACATCAACCGACAGCGAATACTGAATCGGTTTGCCCATGTCCAGCGTTTCGAGCAGGGCCAACTCCTCCTTGGCGGCCAGAATCAGCTCGGCGAATTTGAGCAACACGCGCTTGCGCGAGGCCGGCGGTTTACGAGCCCAACGCCCATCGTCAAAAGCGGCCCGTGCGGAGGCCACCGCAGCGTCGATATCGGCGGCCTGGCCCCGCGTCACCGAACCCAGGCTCTTGCCATTGATCGGCGAGATGCAGTCGAACTGCTCACCGCTGAGGCCCTCGACGCGGCGCCCGCCAATCAAGGGCCGACCATCGATCTTCAAGACGGCGGCGCGCTCATGCCAGTTGATGGAGGGCTTGCTCATGATCTGCCTTTTTCGATTATTTAGAACTTCACGACCACCGAGGCACCGAGCAGGTTGTTGCTCTTGGAGAAGCCGCCGTCCTTGAGTAACTCGAACACCGAGCGGTCGGCGCGGTCATAGCGATATTCCAGCTTGAAGGTGGTGTTGAGGTCGTAGAGGTAGTTGATGCCAAGGGACAGCGCGGTCCGGGTGGCGCCGCGCTCGGTGTCACCGAATAGCAGATCGCCGGTGTCTGCGTCGCGGCCGGTGATGGTGGGGCCGATGCCGTTGCGAGGGTCGGCGCCGAAGCCCAGCAGTCCGCCGCCGTTCTTGCTGTTCTTCAGGTAATCAAAGCGGGCGATCGTTTCGAAGCGCGGGCTGAATTTGTAGGCCGCCAAGCCGGAGAAACCCATCCACTCGGAATCACGCAAGGCGCCGCTGTCCGGGTTGGGCGTGATCGAGGCCTGCTTCTGGCCGCCATAACTGAGCTGGCCCTGCAGGGTCAAATCGCCTCGAATGTAGTAGCCATCGACCTCAAACAGATTCAGCATGGTGCTGCCGGTGCCACCCACACCGTTGGCGGCCTTGCCATGCACGCCGGCGAAGCCGAAGCCATCGAACTCGCCCTTGGCGTAGTCGACCCGGTAGGCAATCACCGGCGACTTCTCGCCCGCAGGCTGCATCGACGAGTTCAAATTCGCCAAGATCGCCTTGGTGATCCATTTGCCGCGCGTCAGTTCGACGCCGGCGCCGGTGTAGGCGGTCGGCAAGGTGAAATCAAATAACAGGTTATGGGTGACGAGCTTGTTGAGCGTCGGTTGCAGCATTTCATAGCCCGACCAGTCCGGCATATGGCCGGCAATCAACCTGGTTTGCAAATCACCCAAGGGGATCGATACGCTGGCTTCCTGGACCAGCCCGCCATTGCCAATCACCGCATCGGTGCCGCGGTTGGGAGACAAGGTCAGGTGCCAGCGCGTGCCGCCTTCGGTCTCCTTGAGCAGGTCCAATGCGACCGTGCCGATATAGGAGTTGTCGTAGTGGTAACCCCCGCTGGTGGCATTGGCCACATTGTTCAGAAACTGAAACCCGGCCCGGTTTTGATTGCGGTTGTAGATGTAGCTGGGGTCCATATAGCCGCTGATCTTCAGACTCTTCAGCCCCATCGCTTCCGTATTGTCTTCCAGCGCCTCGGTCTTTACGGCGATGCGATTGAAGTCCTGCGCCTGCTGCGGCGTCATGCCCCATTGAGCGGCGGCGGGCTTGGCTTCACTGGCCTCTTTGGTCTTGAGTCGCTCCTCCAACTGGTTGACCCGGTCGCGCAAGGCCCGTAGTTCCTTGAGAAGTTCTTCGTTCGACTGTGAAAACGCGGCGCTTGGATAGGCGCTTGCAATTGCCAGAGTCATTGCTGCAAGTATTGGGAATTTCATCAAGTTCTCCGGTTTGTATCGAGTTCATTCAGCACATTCATCCGCCCCTTTGGGCTGCGGCCATTTCTTCGCTGCGTCTGCGTTCGGCGCGTGCAATCAAGTAACTTGCCAGCACCACGCCCATTGCCACCACCACGATGATGACGGTGGCGACAGCATTGATGCTGGGGCTAACGCCCAGCCTTGCGCGGTTGAAGATCACCAAGGGCAGCGTGGTCGAGCCCGGCCCGCTCAAGAATGCCGACAGCACCACATCGTCCAAAGACAGCGTGAAGGTCAACAGCCAGGCCGAGAAAATCGACTGCGTGATCATCGGCAGCGTGACCAGCAAAAACACCTGCAAGGGACGGGCGCCGAGGTCCATCGCGGCCTCTTCCAACTGCGGGTTCAGCTCCGACAAGCGCGCTTGAATCACCACCGTGGCGTAGGCCATGCCGAGCAGCAAATGGCCGAACCAGATCGTCAGCACGCCCTTGGGCAGGCTCCACCCCAGGCTGGCCTCCATCGCCCGCTGCAGCGTCACCAGCATCAAGAGCAGCGACAGGCCGACGATCACCTCGGGCATCACCAGCGGCGCGTTGATCATGCCGGCAAACAAGGTCCGCCCGCTGAAGCGCTTGTATTTGACCAGGGCGAAGGCGGCGAACGTACCCAGCAGCACCGAGGCGCAGGCGGTGGCGAAGGCGATCTCCAGCGAGAGCCTGAGGCCGGTCAACATCTCGGTGTCGCCGCTCAGGTCAAGGTACCACTTGAAGGTGAAGCCGCCCCAGACCGAGGGCAGCTTGGAGTCATTGAAGGAGTAGACGATCAGCGCGAATATGGGCAGGAAGAGAAAGGCAAAGCCCAGCAGCAACCAGAGGCGCCCGAACCATTGGGTCGCCTTGGGGCCAAGCAAGGCACGGGTGACCTTGGTGTTAGCCGTTTGGGCGCTCATGACTTGGCTCCCGCATTGGCTTGACTTTCGGCCTGGTATTTATTGAACAAGGCCAGCGGCACGATGATCAAGAGCACCATCACCACGGCCACGGCGGAAGCCATCGGCCAATCGTTATTGCTGAAGAACTCGTCCCACAGCACGCGGCCAATCATCAAGGTCTGCGGCCCGCCCAGCAACTCGGGGATCACGAACTCGCCGACACAGGGGATGAAGACCAGCATCGAGCCGGCGATGATGCCGGCCTTTGACAATGGCACCGTGATGCGCCAAAAAGCCTGCCAAGGCGTCGCCCCGAGGTCGCTGGCGGCCTCCAGCAAACGCAGATCGAGCTTGGCCAGATTGGCATAGAGCGGCAGGATCATGAAGGGCAGGTAGGTGTAGACCATGCCGATGACCAAAGAGAACGGCGAGTTCATCAGCTTGCCCGCCACCGGGATCATGCCGGCCGCCAGCAGCAGATTGTCCAGGCCCAGGCCGATGATGGCCTCCGACACCCAACCATGTTCGCCCAGCAAGCCCTTCCAGGCGTAGACGCGCAGCAAGAAGCTGGTCCAGAACGGCAACATCACCAACATCAGCAGGGCCGGTTGGATAGCGGCTTTGGCGCGCGCCATGAAGTAGGCAAAGGGGTAGCCGATGAAGAGACAGCCGACGGTGGTGATGGCCGCGTACTTCAGGCTGGCCAGATAGGCTTTGATGTAGAGCTCGTCTTCGGTGATGAAGATGTAGTTGCTGGTCTTGATGGCGAGGCGCCAGATGCCGTCGGCGTAACTGATCAGATCCTTGAAGTGCACGGTCTCCATCTCGGAGACACTGATCTTCAAAACGATCAAGAAAGGCAGGGCGAAGAAAGCCAGCAGCCAGGCATAGGGCAGGGCGATGACCGCGCTGCGGCCGGTCAACAGACGCTTGAAAAACATGGGGCGCTGCATCGCTGGCCCGGCCTCAATGGGTCAGCACGACTTGCGCCGTGGGCGACCAGGAGGCCCAGACCTGCTGATCCCAGGTCAGCGGATCGGCCCGGTGGCGTGCCAGATTACTTTCACTGACCTTGATCATCTGGCCGCTGGGCAGTTGCAGGTGATAGACGGTGAAAGCGCCGAAATAGGACAGCTCGCGCACCTTGGCCAGGACCTGATTGAACTCGCCCTCGGGTTTGTCGCAGCTCAGCCGGATCTTCTCCGGCCGCAGCGCCACGCCTACCGCCATGCCGGCGCTGCCGGTGATGCCGTGACCGACATAATGTTTGCAGTCCGCGCAGGCTATCACCACATGATCGGGCTCATCGACCGTCAGCGTGCCTTCCATCATGTTGACGTTGCCGATGAAATCGGCGACGAAGCGGGTTGACGGGGTTTCGTAGACATCGGCGGGCGCGCCAATCTGCATGATGCGGCCCTCGCTCATCACCGCGATGCGGGTGGCCATCGTCATCGCCTCTTCCTGGTCATGGGTGACCATCACGCAGGTGACGCCGACGCCCTCGATGATGTTGACCAATTCGATTTGCGTCTGCTCGCGCAGTTTTTTGTCCAGAGCGCCCAGCGGTTCGTCCAGCAACAGCAGTTGCGGCTTCTTGGCGAGGCTGCGCGCCAGCGCCACGCGCTGCTGCTGGCCACCCGACAGTTGATGTGGCTTGCGTTTGGCGAATTTGCCCAACTGCACCAGCTTGAGCATCGCCTCGACACGGGCGGCGATCTCGTCTTTGGGCAGTCCGTCGCGCTTCAGGCCGAAGGCGATGTTGTCCCACACGGTCAGATGCGGGAACAGCGCATAGCTCTGGAACATCATATTGATCGGCCGCGCATAGGGCGGCAGGCCGGCCAGATCTTGCCCGTTCAAGATGATGCGCCCGCTGGTCGGCGTCTCGAAGCCCGCCAGCATGCGCAAGAGGGTGGTTTTGCCACAGCCGGACGAACCGAGCAAGGCGAAGATTTCACCCTTGGCAATGTCGATGGAGACACGGTCCACGGCGACTGCGCCGCCGCCGAAGTCCTTCACGACATTGTCGATTTGCAGATAGCTTGTGGACGGAGCGGCGCTGCTCATGCTTACAGACCCGTTTTGAACGAGGTGTAGATGCGCGTCATCTGGCGCCGGATGTCGTTGTTGATGGCGTCGGGCGCGGCCATCTTCTTCAGGTCGGCGTCGCTCAAGAAAACGCTCGGGTTGTTGGCGACCTCGGGCTTGACGAACTTCTTCGATTCCTTGTTCGGGTTGGCGTAGAAGACCTTGTTGCTCAAGGAGGCGTGCACCTCGGGGCGCAGGATGTAGTTGATGAATTTATGCGCATTGCCTGGGCGCGGCGCGTCGGCCGGGATCACCATCACGTCCATGAAGATGATGCCGCCGGTCTTGGGGATCAGCGCTTCGATCTTCTGGCCGGTCTTGCCGTCGATGGCGCGTTGGCGGGCGATATTGATGTCGCCGGAGAAGCCCAAGGCCAGGCAGATCGAGCCATTGGCCAAGTCATTGATATAGCCGGAACTGCTGAACAGGGTCACGCTGGGGCGGATCGCTTTCAGCAGACCGGGCACGGCGGCAAAGTCGCCAATCGACTTGGTGTAGGGCGGCTTGCCCAGGTAATGCAGCGCCGCGGGCACGACCTCGGTGGCGGAGTCGAGCAGGCTGACGCCGCAGCTCTTGAGCTTGGAAACGTACTCGGGTTTGAACAGCAGGTCCCAGGCGTTGTCGGGCATGGGCGTATCTCCCAAGGCAGCCTTGACCTTGTCCACATTGATACCGAGGGTGGTGAAACCCCACAGCCAGTTGACGAAGAACTCATTGCCCGGATCCAGCTTGGCCAACTGCGCCTGCACATCGGGGTCGAGGTTCTTGTAGTTGGGGATTTGCGACTTGTCGATCTTGCGCAGCAGCCCGCCATCGGCCTGCAGCTTGGCCCAGTAACTGGACGGCACGACGACGTCGTAACCGGTCTTGCCGGCGACCAGCTTGGCGTGGACGATTTCGTTATTGTCGAAATTGTCATAACGCACCTTGATGCCGGTCTCTTTTTCGAAGTTCTTGATCGTGTCTTCGGCGATGTAGTCGGACCAGTTGTAGACATTGAGGATTTTTTCTTCCTCCTGGGCCTGCACAGCATGTCCAAATAAAAGGCACGCGGAGGCGGCCAGAAGAGAGGTGACGGTGCGAAGCTTGGTCAGTTTCATGGAAATCATCCCCGGCAAAATCAAATGAAAATTGAACGACTGTCTATTGCCAGTCTAGGCAAGGCACGCGCGCTGCCCATACGCCAAAACCCGCAGATGTGGTGGGCAAGTCACGTCAAAGCAGGCCACGCTGCGTCAACTCGTCCAAGGTCTGGTCCAGGCAGAGGCGGATCAAGGTCATCATTTCGTCGATCTGCGGCCTCGTCATCACCAGCGGCGGCGCCACGATCATCCGGTCGCCCACCGCCCGCATGATCAGGCCGTTAGCGAAACAGTATTTGCGGCAGATCATGCCGACCTCCAGCTCGCCGGCGAAGGCCGTGCCGGTCGGTTTTTGCGCGCTTTTGCCATTGACCAGCTGCAGCGCGGCCATCATGCCGCAGCTCTGCGTTTCGCCCACCAGCGGGTGCTCGTTCAGCTCGGCGAAGCGTTGCGCCAGATAGGGGCCGATGTCTTCCCGCACATGCTCGACCACGTGCTGCTCGCGCAGCAACTTCAAGTTGGCCAGCGCCACCGCGCAGGCGGTCGGGTGGCCGGAGTAGGTGAAGCCGTGGTTGAACTCGCCGCCTTCCTCGATCAAGACCTTGGCGACCCGGTCGCCCACCAGCACACCGCCGAGCGGGATGTAGCCGGAGCTGACGCCCTTGGCAAAGGTCATCAGGTCGGGCTTGAAGCCCATGGTCTCGCAGCCGAACCAGTTGCCGGTGCGCCCGAAACCGCAAATCACCTCGTCGCTGACCAAGAGAATGCCGTATTTGTCGCAGATGCGCTGGATCTCGGGCCAGTAGGTCGAGGGCGGCACGATCACGCCGCCGGCCCCTTGCACCGGCTCGCCAATGAAGGCCGCGACCTTGTCCGCGCCCAAGGCCAGAATCTTCTCCTCCAGCCAGCCGGCCGCCTTGCATCCAAAGGCCTCGCGGCTCATGTCCTGGCCCAGTTCGAACCAATGAGGTTGCTCGATGTGGGTGATGTTGGGGATGGGCAAGCCGCCCTGAGCATGCATGCCGCTCATGCCGCCCAGCGAGGCCCCCGCCATGGTCGAGCCGTGATAGCCATTGATTCGCCCGATGATGACCTGACGTTCGGGCTGCCCCTTCAAGTCCCAATAGCGGCGCACCATCCGCACAATCGTGTCGTTACCTTCGGAGCCCGAGCCGGTGAAGAACACATGGTCGAAGCCGGGCGGGCTGATCTCGGCCAAGACCTCGGCCAGCTCGATCGCGGGCATGGTGGCGGTCTGAAAGAAGGCGTTGTAGAAGGGCAGCTCGGCCATCTGCTTGGCGGCCGCGTCGATCAGGCTTTGCTGGCCATAGCCGACATTGACGCACCACAGGCCGCTCATGCCGTCGAGAATCTTCTTGCCCTCGCTGTCCCAGAGGTAGATGTTGTCGGCCTTGGTGATGATGCGCGAGCCCTTTTGGGCCAGGCTCTTGAAATCGGTGAATGGGTGGAGGAAATGGCGGGCATCGGCGGCCTGCCATTCTTGGGTGCTGCGTTTGGCCGGCTGCGTCGGGGCTTTGGAGGAGCTCATGCTTATTCCTTGAAATGGAAGGGTAGTGAGGTCGGAGGTTCAGGACTTTTGTAGCGAGCGGCTGTCAGGCTAGGCGGACGGAGCGCAGGAACCGGAACGTACTTCCTGTACGTGAGGATTCCGAGCATCTGGCCAACGACGCATGGCGGCCGCGCAGTAAAAAGTCAGACGTGCAGCAGCAGATGCTCGCGCTCCCAGGGTGAGATCACCTTCATGTACTCCGCATACTCGATCTCCTTGACCTCCGAATAGACGGTCACAAAGGACTCGCCCAGGATCGCCGCTAACTCCTTCTCTTCACGCAGGAGGTTCAGCGCTTCGCCAAGGCTGCGGGGCAACTGGAAGTCGCCCAGATAGGCGTCACCCATGCACTCGGGCGCGGGTGCTATCTTGTTCTTGATGCCCAGATAGCCGCAGGCCAAGGTCGCGGCCAAGGCGACATAGGGGTTGGCGTCAGCGCCGATCACGCGGTTCTCGATGCGACGTGCGCTGGGGTCGGCCAGCGGTGAGCGGATGCCGACGGTGCGGTTGTCGGTGCCCCATTGGATATTGATCGGCGCGGCGGTGAAGCGGGCCAGCCGGCGGTAGCTGTTGACATAGGGTGCAAACAGCGCCATTGCGGCCGGAATGTATTTCTGCAGCCCGCCGATGTACCAGAAAAATTCCTGGCTGGGGCTGCCGTCCTCGTTGCTGAAGAGGTTGCGTCCTGTGGCCTTGTTGATCACGCTTTGGTGCACATGCATGGCGCTGCCGGGCTCGCCCGCGATCGGTTTGGCCATGAAGGTGGCGAACATATCGTGGCGCAAGGCCGCCTCGCGCACCGTGCGCTTGAAGAAGAACACCTCGTCCGCCAAGCCCAGCGGATGGGCATGGAAGAAGTTGATTTCCATCTGCCCGGCACCGACCTCATGGATCAGGGTGTCGACATTGAGCTCCATCTTTTCGCAGTAGTCATAGACATCCTCGAAGAGCGGATCGAACTCGTTGACGGCGTCGATCGAGTAGGCCTGGCGCGAGGTTTCGGCGCGGCCCGAGCGGCCGACCGGGGGCTTGAGCGGCTGGTTCGGGTCGGTGTTGCGGGCGACGAGATAGAACTCCAGCTCGGGCGCGACGACCGGGTCCCAGCCCTCGGCTTCGAACAAGCCGCAGACCCGGCGCAGCACCGAGCGCGGCGCGAACGGCACCAGCACACCGTGCCTGTCATAGCAGTCGTGAATGATCTGCGCGGTCGGGTCGATCGCCCAAGGCACCAGCCGCGCGGTGGTCGGGTCGGCGCGCAGATGCATGTCGCGGTCATTCGGGCTGATGACGTCGTAGTAGGGGCCTTCTTCGGGGAACTCGCCGGTCACGCCCATCGCCACCACCGCCTCGGGCAGGCGCATGCCGCGGTCCTCGGTGAACTTTTGCCGCGGCAAGATCTTGCCGCGCGCCACGCCGGTCAAGTCCGGCACCAGGCATTCGATCTCGGTCACGCGCTGCTCGCGGAACCAGTTTTCCAGCTCACTGAAGGTGAAGTTTTTTCTATCGACCATTTTTATCTCCGTCTATTCTTGAACCCCGCGCGGCATTTGCCTTGGGCACGGGGAGGGCCAGTACAAAAGAGCCGTCGAAATGGGGCGCTAGGTCTCCGGGTCGCGCAGCGAGTCGTTTTTCAACAGGGCAGGCAGCGGATGAACCTGATCGCGCTTGCCGTGGTACTCGCGGCAGGCTTGGCCGAAGGCCCGCAGCAGCGCCATCGAGTGCGGGTTCTGCGCCGCCTGCCACTCGGGATGCCATTGCACGCAGAGCGCAAATCGGCTGGCGTCTGCGATCACGCTGAAGGCTTCCACCAGGCCATCGGGCGCCACCGCTTCGATGCGCAGGCCCGGCGCCAGGGTCTTGACGCCTTGACCATGGAGTGAATTGACCTGGATATGTGAGTGGCCGAGCAGCGCCTCGAGCTGGCCGCCCGGCATGACCTGCACCGGGTGGGTGTCTGCATAGGCGATGGGAGGCGGCTGGCCTTCGGGCGCCCTGTGGTCATGCAGGCCGGGCTGTTCCTGCACCGCCTGATGCAAGCTGCCGCCTAAAGCCACATTGGTTTCCTGAAAGCCCCGGCAGACCGCAAACAGCGGCAGGCCGCGAGCCACCGCAAGGCGAATCAGCGGCAGCGTTAGCGCGTCGCGTTCGGGGTCCAGCGGCAGGGCGGGGTTGTGCACCGCCTCATCGAAATGGCTGGGGTGCACGTTCGAGGGTGAGCCGGTCAGGAAAATACCGTCGGCCATGTCCAGCAACTGATCCAGATCATCCAGCGCCGTGGAGGGCACGACCAAGGGCAGGCAGCCGGCCAGGCGCACCGCGTCGAGGTATTTCTTGCCGGCCACATGAAAGGGATGGCTATTGATGGCCACATTGCAGGCCGGCACCAGCACGATGGGTTTTGCTTCGGATCGATTCAAAACATATCCCTCAATCGGTAATAGGCCATGCCCAACACCAGTGCGGGCGTGCGCATCAGTTTGCCACCCGGAAAGGGGCGGTGGCGCAGCTTGGCGAAGCAGTCAAAACGGCCGGCGTCACCTTGCATGGCCTCGGCCACTACGCGGCCGGCCAAGCCGGTCAGCGCCAGGCCATGGCCCGAGAAGCCCTGCAGGTAGTAGACGTTAGCATTCGGCCCCAGGCGGCCGAAGTCGGGCGCGCGGTTCATCGAGATGTCGACGAAACCGCCCCAGGCGTAGTCCATCGACACGCCCTGCAACTGCGGAAATGTCGCCAACAGCCGTTGCTGCATGCTCTGCTTGAGATCGCGCGGCGTGGCGGTGCTGTAGCTGACGCGGCCGCCATAGAGCAGGCGTTGATCGGCGGTAGGGCGAAAGTAATCGAGCGCGAAATTGGTGTCGCAGACCGCCGCGCGCGAGGGGATCAATGCCTTCAGCCGCGCCGCGTCCAGCGGCTCGGTGCAGGCGATATAGGTACCGACCGGCATGATGCGCTGGCACAAAGTTGGCGCCAGGTCGGGGGCTATTTCTTGCAGATAGACATTGCCGGCCAGCAGCACTTGCCCCGCGCGTACCGAGCCCTGCGCAGTGCTCAAGCGCACTTGCTGCCCATGCACCAACTTCGTCACCGCGCTGTGCTCGAAGATGCGCACGCCCAAGTTCTTGGCCGCTTGGCTCAGGCCCAGGCAATATTTGAGCGGGTGCAGATGGCCGGATTCGCCATCAAAGCAGCCGGCGGCAAAGCGTGGGCTGCTGATCCAGTCCGGCAACTCATTGCCCGCAATCCAGCGCTGCTGAAAGCCATATTTCTGGGCCATGGCCTCGACGCCGGCTTGCAACTCCCGGGCCTTGCGCGCATTGGTGGCCAGGCTCAAATAGCCGCTCTGCCATTCACAATCGATCCCGAATTGCTCGCTGCGCCGGCGAATCAATTGGATGGCCTCCAGGCTCATCACCCAAATGCGTTTGGCTTCATCCAGCCCGAGCTGTGCTTCTATCGTCGCTTGATCGCAGGCCAACCCGGCCAAGGCTTGGCCGCCATTGCGCCCCGAGGCGCCGCCGCCCACCTGGCCGGCTTCCAGCAGCACGACCGACAAACCGTGCTCCGCCAACTCGATCGCCGCCGACAAACCGGCCAGACCGCTGCCGACTATGGCCACATCGGCCGTGACTGCATCGTTCAGCGCCGGGAAGCTTTCCATACGCGGCGCTGTGGCCGCGTAATAGCTGTTGCGTGCGAGTTCGCGGTCGATGCTGAGCAGACTCATGGCTAGGCGCTAGGCAGTCCTTGTTGAGTTGATGGCACCGAACTCAAGCCACGCGTTTCAAGGCGCTGCGCAGGGTGTCGATGATGTGGTCGATATGGCTGCGTTCAATGATCAACGGTGGGCTCAAAGCGACCGTGTCGCCGGTGGTTCGCACCAACACACCTTTTTCCCAGCAGTCCAGAAAAACCGAGAAGCCGCGCTTGCCCGGCTCGCCCGGGAGCGGCGCCAACTCGCAGCCGCCGACCAGACCGAGATTGCGGATGTCGATCACATTCGGCTCGCCCTTCAATGAATGCAGCGCCTCGGCGAAATAGCCCTGCATCTCGGTCGCGCGAGTGAGCAAGCCATCCTCTGCATAAGTGTCCAAGGTGCCCAAGGCGGCCGCGCAGGCCAGCGGGTGGGCCGAGTAGGTGTAGCCGTGAAAGAACTCGATCAGGTGCTCCGGCCCCTGCATGAAGGCGTCGTGGATGAACTGCTTGGCGAATACCGCGCCCATAGGCACGCAGCCATTGGTCAAGCCCTTGGCCACCGTCATCAGGTCCGGCGTGACGCCGAAGGTCTGCGCAGCAAACGGATTGCCGGTGCGGCCAAAGCCGGTGATGACCTCGTCGAAAATCAACAAGATGCCGTGCTTGTCGCAGATCTCGCGCAGCCGCTGCAGATAGCCTTGCGGCGGAATCAGCACGCCGGTGGAGCCCGCAATCGGCTCTACGATCACCGCCGCAATCGTCGAAGCATCGTGCAGCGCAATGAGGTTCTCCAGGTCATTGGCAAACTCGGCGCCATGGGCCGGTTGGCCGACCGAGAAGGCATTGCGTGCCGGGTCATGGGTATGTTTGATATGGTCAACGCCGGCCAACATGGAGCCGAACATCTTGCGGTTGCCGACCATGCCGCCGACCGAGATGCCGCCGAAATTGACGCCGTGATAGCCGCGCTCGCGGCCGATCAAGCGGGTGCGTGCGCCTTCGCCGCGCACGCGGTGGTAGGCGATCGCCATCTTCAGCGCCGTCTCCACCGCCTCCGAGCCGGAGTTGGTAAAGAAGGCCTTGTTGAGGCCGGCCGGGGTCAGCTCGACCAGACGTTCGGCCAACTCGAAGGCCTTGGGGTGAGCCATCTGGAATGGCGGCGCAAAGTCCAACTCGGCCGCCTGCTTCTGAATTGCCTCGACGATGCGGGGGCGATTGTGGCCGGCGTTGACGCACCACAGGCCGGCAATGCCGTCCAAGACCCTGCGGCCCTTGTCGTCGGTGAAATACATGCCGTCGGCACCGGTGAGCATGCGCGGGGCCTGCTTGAACTGGCGGTTGGCCGTGAACGGCATCCAATAGGCGTCGAGTTTTGCGTCGAGTTGGGTGGACATTTTTGCGGCCTTGTTTGAGTGCATGGGGCAGGGCCCCGAATGCCTAACAGTCTAGTCAAGCGGCGACGCAATAGGTGAGCGCTTTGGATGGGCGTAAACCCGATGTTTTGCAATTCGACGTCATAATTTCGACATCTTCTGGTCGGATATGCGAAATATGAGTTCTGAAGTGAAATTGGATGCGATTGATCGCAATATCCTGAACGAGTTGCAGAAGGATGGCCGGCTACCCAATGTGGAGCTGGCGCAGCGCGTGCATCTGTCGCCATCGGCCTGCCTGCGGCGCGTCAAGCATCTGGAGGATGCCGGCGTGATTGCCCAATATGTGGCCCTGGTCAACCCGCGCGCGGTCGGCAAGCAAGGCATCAGCTACACCATCATCAACCTGGAGCGCATGACGACGGCGGCCTTGGCCGCATTCGAGGGGGCGGTGCTGGCCAGCCCGGATATTCTCGACTGCTTTTATGTGGCCGGCACCAATGACTATGTGATCCGCTTCGCCTACAAGGATGCCGAGGATCTGGAGCGCTTTCACACCGATGTGCTGATGCAACTGCCCGAGGTGGCGCGCTCCAATTCGATGCTGGTGCTGAGGACGATCAAACGGACGACGGCGTTCAATCTCTAGGCTTGTGCTTGTGCTTGTGCTTGTGCTTACGCTTCGGCTGATTTGCGCGCCAGACCCACTCGCTGTACGTCTGGACTTAGGTCTGAGCCTCATGACCAAATTCAATCTGCTCAGCGGCCAAGCCTGCTACGCTGCCGAGCTTGACCCGCCGGGAGCACGACAGATGATGACCCTTAAGCTCAGCCGCAGCACGCTAGGTGCAGCCCTCGTTTCGCTGCTTGCCGCCTGTGCACTGGGGCCGCTGCAGCCCGATTTGGGCGCCCGCGCGCCGGTGCTGAATGGCTTTGGCGACTTGCAATTGCCGCCGGTTTCGGCGTCGCCCGAGGTCCAGCGCCGGTTCACGCAGGGCGTGCTGCAGGCCTATGCCTTCAATGAGGTCGAGGCGGTGCGCATGTTCAAGGCCGCACTCGCGCAAGACCCGGCCTGCGCCATGTGCGCCTGGGGTGTGGCCTGGCAACTGGGCCCCAATATCAACAATCACGGCAGAGCGCAGGCCGGCGAGGCGCTGCGTTATCTGGACTACGCGCTGCGCCATGCCGCTACGCTGACGACTCGTGACCGAACCCTGATCGACGCCTTTGCGTTACGCTACGGTCATGCATCCCAAGCGCGTGAGACCGCGCCGCTGACGGCCGAGGTTTGCGGCAGCAAGGGCGCTGGGGAGTCGGGCGAAGACTACGAGCCGCCTCATCCGCTGGATCTGGCCTATGCGGCCAAGATGCGCCAAATGCAGCTGGCCGCGCCCGACGATGCCGAGATCTTGGCGCTCTATGCCGAGGCCGAGATGATCGCCACGACGGTGGATTGGTGGAATGACAAAACCGGCGCGGCCGGTGGCCGCATGGGCGAGGTGACGACGCTGCTGGAGCACGGCTTGCAGCGCCACCCTCAACATACCGGCCTCAACCATTACCTGGTGCATGCCGCCGATTCGGCGACCAGCGCGCAGCGCGCGGTGGCGGCCGCCGATCGCTTGGGTGCTTTGGCCCCCGCCTCACCGCATCTGCTGCACATGCCCTCGCATATCTATGTCCGTGTCGGCAGATATGGTGACGCGGCCCAGGTCAACGAGCAGGCGCTAGCCGCCGATTTGACGCTCTTCGATGTGCAAAAAGCGCAAGGCTTCACGGTCAGCAAGGATTGGCGCAACCATGATCAGCATTTCCTCTGGTTTGCAGCCCTGATGCAAGGTCGCGGCGACGCCAGCCTGCAGGCCGCGCGCGGTGTCGCCGAGCGCATCGCCAAGGATGAGGAGGGCAGTTACACCGAATACCGACGCAGTCTGGCCTTGATGGCCTTGCTGCGCCTCGAGCGCTGGGATGCCGTCTTGGCCGAGCCCTTGCCGAGCGGCAACATGGGCTTGGCCCAAACCTTGGGACAGCAAGCTCATGGCGTGGCTTATGCACGCACGCGGCGGCTCGCTGAAGCACGTGCCGCGCTCGCGCGGGCCGAGGCCGGCGCGTCCGACGTCGCCAAGGCGCATGCCAAACCGAACGGCTTCGACCGCACCTTGCGTGAGATAGCTCAGGCCGCCACAGGTCGACTGCGGGCCGAAATCGCGCTGGCCGAAGGTCGCACCGACGAAGCGCTGAAGGCGCAGGCTCAGGCTGTTGCGGCGTCTCAGCGTGCCTACGACAGCGAGCCGCCGATGTTGGCGGCCGGGGCCCGATTGGTGCTCGGCGATATGCAGCTACGCGCCGGCCTGGCAGGCGAGGCCGAACAAACTTTTCGCGCGGATTTGCTCACTCAGCCGGGCAGCGGCTGGGCCCTTGCCGGCTTGACCAAGGCCTTGCGTGCGCAGGGGCGAGAGGCGGATGCTCGGGCGCTACAGACCCAGTTGACGCTGGCTTGGCGCGATGCCGATGCAGCCTTGTTGGCGCGTTGAACCGATGTGAGTCGCTTAGGCGCCCAGAATCGAGTTGGCCAGCGTCAGGCCGGACAGGATCACCAAGGCGGCCATGGTCACTTGCTCCATGGTGATGGCGCGCGGCTGCTCAGCGAAGCCGCCTGCAGTATTGTTCCCAAAGGCCAGGGTGCCAGGAGCCTTGGCGATGAAAGATTGAGTGGGCTTGACCAGGAAATTGGAAATGAAAGCGAACATTTGGTTTTCTTCTCGACGATGGGGTTCTGAACCGGTGCTAAGGCCTAGCCTCTTGTGCACCAACGCCGTCAGTATCGCTGGGATTAGTGAAAACCCTATGACAAAAATACGGGAAAACCCTTAATTTTGCGTGAGCCGTGAATTAATGCTGCTGTGCAGCATTACCAGCGCGGGGATCAACTGCACCGCCAGCATGCTGGCGAAGATCAAGCCACAGCCGAGCAGGCCCGCGGGGCCGAGGCGGTCGCCCATCAGGTAGTAGCCAAACAGCGCGGCGAACAGGGTTTCGGACGACAAGATGATGGCCGCGTCGGCCGCATGCGCGTAACGCTGGGCAACGACTTGTGCCGTGAAAGCCACGCCTACCGACATCACGCCGGTGTACATCAAGGGCCAGGCGGCCGCCTCCAGCGCGGCCCAACTCAGCGGCTCATAGACCATCGCCCAAGCCAATGCGAGCAGGCCGCAGACCGCGAACTGCCCCCCGGCGACCAGGAAGGGCGCTTCCATCCGGTCCGCCACGCGCCCCACCAGCACCACATGAAAAGCCCAGGGCAGGGCCGAGCAAATCACCCACAAATCGCCGGGGCCGATCGTCAGACGCTCCGCGCCCGACAGCAAAAACGCACCCGCAAGGCAAGCCAGCGCCGCCGGCCAGACCGACCAATGCGGCAAATGCCGCCACAGCAACCAGCCCAGCACCGGCACCAGCGGCACATAGAGGGCGGTCAAAAAACCGGCATTGGTCACCGTCGTGCTCTTGATGCCGATCTGCTGCATCGCCGCCCCCAGCAGCAAGAGGCTGCCCAGACCGGCAATCTTGGCGCCGTCAATCCGCCGCAGCGGCCGGCCTTTTCGCGCCAGGCCGCGCCATTCAAACCACATCAAGGGCGCCACCATCAGCGCTCCGATCAAGAAGCGCACGCCGGTGAAGGCCATCGGCCCGAGATGCTGCATGCCATGGCTTTGCGCCACAAAAGCCGAACCCCAGATCAGGGCGATAACGATAAGGAGTAAATTGGCTTGGACGCGGGACATCGGGGACGATTTTCTTTAGGCACAGCCTTTGATTATCGAGGACAGGCTCAAGTGCGCGCCCAAGCATCCAGATAGTCCAACTCCTCGGCGCTGAAGCCGGCCGCCTCGCGTGCACTGCGGTTGAAGGGCGGGCGCAGGCGCGGCGCCTCGTAGCGAAGCACCAAATCCGGGTAAAGAGCTATCGGATCCAGCCCTTGCTGCTCACAGAGATAGCGATACCAATGATTGCCGATCAGCACATGGCCGACCTCGTCACGCAGAATCACTTCAAGAATCTCCACCGCCCGCTTGTCGCCGGCTCGGGCCAGCTTGGCCTGCAGCGGCGGGGTGGCGTCCAAGCCGCGCGCCTCCAAGGTGCGAGGCACCAGGGCCATGCGGGCCAGCACGTCGCCGGCGGTGCGTTCGGCCATCGTCCACAGGCCGTCATGGGCGTCGAAGTCGCCGTACACATGACCCAGCGTTTGCAAATGCCCGTGCAGCAAATTGAAGTGCAGCGCCTCTTCGGCGGCGATTCTGAGCCAGTCCAGATAGAACTGGCGCGGCATGCCGGCAAAGCGCCAGACCACGTCCAGCGCCAGATTGATCGCGTTGAACTCGATGTGTGCGATGGCGTGCAGCAAGGCCGCACGGCCTTCCACCGTGAACGGTGAACGATTGGGGACCTGCAGCGCCGACATCAGCCGCGGCCGACTCGGCCGGCCCGGCACGCCCTCGGGGCGCTCAATCAGCAATTCTTCATCAAGCCTTTGCCCGGCCAGCACCTGGGCATAGAGCTCCTGGGCGGCGGCGACCTTCTCGGCCGGATCTTGCAAACATAAAACCTTCAGTGCGAGCGTGCGAGTTTCCATGGATGCAATTATCGATGCCCATGCTCAAGCACTTAAAATCGCTCCTTTTTGCCAGGGGCTCGAATGGCCGTCTATCAGTTGGATGAATTTGTGCCCGAGCTTGCCGACTCGGCCTGGGTGGCGGAGAGCGCCGAGCTCATCGGCCGTGTCAGCTTAGGGCCTGAGGTGTCGGTCTGGTTCAAGGCGGTGCTGCGCGGCGACAGCGAACAGCTGACGATAGGTGCCGGCACGAATATCCAGGACGGCTCGGTCCTGCATGCCGATCACGGCTTCCCGCTGGTCTTGGGGCAGGGCGTGACGGTCGGCCATCAATGCATGCTGCATGGCTGCACGGTCGGTGACTATTCCTTGATCGGCATAGGAGCGATCGTGCTGAACGGCGCTCGCATCGGTAAAAATTGCCTGGTCGGCGCGGGTGCCTTGGTGACCGAGGGCAAGGAATTCCCGGACGGCTCCTTGATTGTCGGCAGCCCGGCCAAGGTCGTGCGCCCATTGACCGCCGAGCAAATTGAAGGGCTCAAGGCCAGTGCCGCCCATTACATCCAGAATGGCCGGCGCTATGCGCAAGGCCTGAAGAAACTAACTCCGAATTCCCATGAGTGAACTGCATAAATTTTTATTCGAAGGTCTGCCGGTACGCGGCATGCTGGTGCGTTTGACCGACAGTTGGCGCGAGGTCTTGCAGCGCCGCGCGGGCGTAGGCGCGCATCCGCCCGAACTGCGTGCGCTGCTCGGCGAAATGGCGGCCGCGGCGGTCTTGATGCAGTCCAATATCAAGTTCAATGGCGCTTTGGTGCTGCAGGTGTTTGGCGACGGCCCGGTCAAGTTGGCCGTCGCCGAGGTGCAACCGGATTTGAGCTTTCGCGCCACCGCCAAGCTGGTCGGCGAGGTGCCTGCAGGTGCGCAGTTAGAGGCGATGCTGAATGTGCACGGCCAGGGCCGTTGCGCGATCACGCTCGACCCCAAGGATCGCCTGCCGGGTCAGCAACCCTATCAAGGCGTGGTGCCCTTGCATGGCGACCAAAAAGAGCCGCTGCAAAAGCTCTCGGAGGTGCTGGAACATTACATGCTGCAGTCCGAGCAGTTGGACACCAAGATGATTCTGTTCGCCAACGACGAAATCGCCGCCGGCTTGTTGATTCAGCGCCTGCCTATGCAGGGTGAAGGCAACTTGGAGGGGCAGGGCGCGCGTAACGAAGACGACATCGGCCTGTCCGACGCCTTCAATCGCATCAGCATCCTGGCCTCCACCTTGACCGCCGATGAGTTGTTGGGCCTGGACGCCGAGACCGTGTTGCGGCGCTTGTTCTGGGAAGAGTCGGTGCGCCGTTTCGAGCCCCTAGCGCCCAAATTTGCCTGCAACTGTTCGCCCGAACGCGTCGGGCAGATGCTCAAGGGCCTGGGTCGCGAGGAGTTGGATTCGGTGTTGGCCGAGCGCGGCAATGTCGAGATTGGCTGCGAATTCTGCGGCCGGCAATACCATTACGACGCGGTTGATGTCGGCGAGTTGTTTGCGTCGGATCTTGCGCAAGCGGGCGGCAGCGGCACGGTGCAGTGAGTGGCTTGACCTGGCAGTGATGCCGACTGTGGTGTCGCCGCCTCATTTGTCGTGCCTTTGTCTGAAGTCGCTGTCCGAGGGATTGACGCAGCCGGCCTGAGCTGCCACCTTGGCGGGCTTGCAAGGCTCGCCTCAGTGCCTTGCCCACCCACCGACCGGAGACACGGTCCGGGAGAGCGCGATGGCAGACTCCAAAGGCGGCGGCATACCCTGGGCCAGCGTGGCGGTGCTGGTGGCATTTGTGGGCAGTACCCAGTTGGTGCCGCATGCATTCGAGCAACTCCGGCCGGCCGAAAAAGAGCGTGCTCAAAGCTCGCTGAGCGCCGAGATGGAGGTCGATGCCAGACTTTGGGAAGATCCCTTTGCCGCTTTGCGGCGCTATGAGGTCGAGCGGGCCGAGCGTTGCGACCGGGTCGTCAAAACTGCAGGCATCGCGGCCTGTCGAAGCAACTGGGAGGGAATCCGTCGCCCCGAGGTGCTGCGCGACCGACTCGACCGCGACGGCGACAAAGATGTCAGCGAGTCGCTGGTTTTGCTGGCCCTGGTGCCGGGTAATCCTTTTGTGGGTGCCGAAGAGGCGCGCCGACGGACGCGCTATGCGGTTCTGGCAGGCCTGCAGGCGCAGGGTTATGTGCCCGACAATGCCGAACGCATCGGCCTGCTTGAATTTGACATTCAGCGCCTGACCAATGACTGTGATGCTGCGCGCGCCGCGCGCCGCCCCTCGGGTGTTCTTGCGTCCGAGCCGGCGGCCTCGGGGTCGCTTGCTGAAATCATCAACGATCCTCCCGTATGCAAGGAGTTTCGTAGAGCGGGTGCGGCCAAGCCTTCCGAAAAAGCAAAGTTCACCGTGCCCTACGAGATGCTGGCCAAACGCAATCGCCACCGCGAGGCGGACACGACCGGCCCGCTGCGGCGCTTCGAGCAGGTAGCCCTGCTGTGGGTGGATGAGTCCGCGCTGCCCGACTCCAAGCTGGACGGACTGGCGCGCATGGTCGACGCGATGTTCGGCCCCGAACTGGTGGCCAGCCGCGCGCCCTGCGTGAAGCCAAACCGTACCGTGCCGCGGCTCGCCATCATCGGCCCCTCGTCCACTGACGCATTGCGCACGGCGCTGAGTGATTTGCGCCGGGCCAGCGAGGTCTACGCCAAGGACTCGCGACCGATTTTTGAAGCAATGGGTGAAAGGGTGGGCAACTGTGATTGCAGGTCGTCGCCTGGCAGCGTTGCCGGTGCGGTGAACAAGGTCAATACAGTGGAAGGCGCGGGTGCTGTCGAGGCAGTAGAGGCTGCGGATGCTGCGTTTGCTTCCAGGGAGCTTCGGGCCTCAAGGCCCGAGTCCGGGCTGAGCTGCCCCCCGCTCGCCGACCCACGCCCGGCGTTGCAGGGCTACCGCTTGTTGGCTGGCGCGAAGATATTCAATTCGGCGTCCACCGCATCGAGCAATATGCTGGACGAGTTGCGCAAGCAGGAGTTGGACTTCTTTTTGAACGAAAAGTTCAACCGCATGCTGGGTGACCGACCACCGGTCAAGATCGATTTTGAACGCACCATCAGCACCGACAACGAGTTGATCAAACGTCTGGTGGGCGAGTTGCAACTTCGCTTGCCGGCCAATGAGCCGCGCCGGGTGGTGGTCGTGGCAGAGCGCGATTCGATCTACTCCCAGGCCTTGGTCAGCGAGTTGCAGCACCGGCTGAAAGAATTTCCCAAGCTGAGCTTTGAGCCGGTCTATTTCTTTCGCGGCATCGACGGGGTGACCACACGTGATGCAGGGCGCGAGAGTGGTGATCGGGCCGCCACAGCCGGCAACAAGACCAGCGCCTTGGAGTGGCCGGAGAGCCGCGATCAGCTTGACTATCTGCGCCGCCTGGCGACCTCCTTGAAAGCCAGCGAAGCCCCGGGTAGCGGCGGCCCCATCGGTGCGATCGGTATTCTGGCCAATGATGTGCATGACAAACTGCTGGTCATGCAAGCCTTGCACGACACCTTTTCGGACAAGGTGTTTTTCACCACCGATATGGATGCCCGCTATCTGCATCCGCGCGTGCAGGCGTTCACCCGCAATCTGATCGTCGCTACCAGCCTGCCGCTGGAGTTTCATCAAGCCAAGCCAGGCATCGTTGACTTGCAGGCCGGTACGCCGCCGCTGCGTGACGTCTATCAAACCGCCAGCTACCTGGCGGCGCGGCGGGCGGGCTGTCGCAGCGTCGAATGCCTGGACGAAGAAAAGCTGGCCGCCAAAGAAGCGCTCCAGAACCCTTCTCTGTACGAAATCGGGCGCAATGGTGCCGTGCCCTTGAGTGGTTATGCATTGATGAACAGGCCCGACGATACAGGCTCGGCGCACTTGATACTGGCTGCGCTGGCCGCCGCTCTTATGTTGCTTGCTCTGTTGGTGTGGCCGTCAACCCCGGCCATCGGTCAAGCGCGAAATGCCTATTTGCGTCGACCTTTGCCGGCCGATGCCTTGCCGATGACGCTGCCGGCGGTGGTTTTGGTGGCCTTGCATTCGGCCTTGGCTGCCTATGTCTTGTGTTCCTTGATCGAATTGGTACGGCCACAGCAAATGAGCTTTGGCCAGAGTCTGCTTTTGGCAGCCCTGGCGGCCTTTGCTGCGATGCTGGCGGTCTTGCCGAGTCTGCTGGCCCAGCAGCGCAGCGCATTGGCTGCTGAAGCGCAGCAAGAGGCCGGCACCGACAAGCTTCACGCGGCCGTGCTGGTGTTGATCGCCTGCGTCTGGGTGTGGGTTGCGTGGCCCGGTGCCGAGCACAAGGTCTGCCTGGACTGCGAGCCTGTCACCTGGCTGCAAGGCGTCAGCGCGTGGCCCTCGCAACTGATCCATCTATTGGCCCTGATGGCGATTCTGTGGACCTTGGATGTCGCCTGGTCCGACACCCTCAGGCGCATGCGTCAGGACTCGGCATGGCTGCAACTGCCTCTGCCCAAGGCGCCGCTGGTTTCGCGCATCGGTGTGCGAGGCATGTTCAAGGGCTGGTTCGAGCACATCAGCATCTCGACGTGGAAGCGACCCTGCGGCGTCAGCAGTGATTTTCTGAGCTTGTGGACGCAGTACGGAGAGCGAGGCGACAGCCGGCCGCGCGCCGCGCGCACGATTGTCTGGTATTTGCTCAGCGTGATTGGGGTCACCTTGCTGTTCCTGGGGCTGAGTCAGGGGCAAGTGCCCGAGGTGCCGGTGCGTGGTGCCGAGCACCGGCAATTGGTGCGAGCCACCTTGTATGCCGCCTTGCTGCTGCTGCCCTTGTTGGTGGTGGCGGTGGCGGATGCCACGATGCTGGCATTTCGCTTCATCGGCCACCTCAATTGCGGGCGATCGGCTTACCCCTTGGCCACGATCGCTCATTTCGCGCAGCAGTTGGGCGAGTTGCATGCACCGCTGTGGCAGCTTCTGTTCCCGGCCGCGCTGGAAGAACGACAACTGAGTGCGTCGGACTTGTCAGGCAGTGCAGCTCGCCAAGCGGGCGCGCTGCACTGCTTGTTGGACGACTGGTTGGATGTGCAGGTGGTGGCGCGGCGCACCGAGTATGTGTCGCGTTTGGTGATCGGGCCCTTCGTCGTGCTGGCTCTGCTGGTGGTGGCGCGCAGCCGCTTGTTCGACAACTGGTCGCTGACACCGGCCATCGCGGTGGCCATCAGTCTGTATCTGATCTGGTTGATCGTGTTGGCGTCTCTATTGAAAATAGCCGCCGAGAACACGCGCAAACGGGCGCTGGCCAGCATGAATGCGGACCTGCGTTGGTTGGCAGGTAGCCAGACCGAATTGGCGGTATTGGTGGAGCCTTTCAAGCGCCTGATCGCCGCGGTAGAAAACAACCAGACCGGAGCATTTGCGCCGCTGTTCGAGCAGCCCTTGTTGAAGGCTTTGCTGGTGCCCTTGGGCGGGGCCGGTGGCGCGCAGTTGTTTGACTATCTATTGCTGGCGCGTTGATGCCATTAGACTGAGCCGAAATTTTTCGGAGTTCAGCATGGTCGGAATTGCGGATAGCCCGGCGTTTGCATTGGCCATCATTGTCTTTTTGATGATGGTGGGGCGGGGTAGCCTGGCCCTGATTGCGGCCTATTTGGCCTAGCTGGGAGTAAAGATGATGCTGTTCAATTCGGATGGTGGGTTTGTTTTTGCTCGATTTCGGGGCCGAGCTGGTGTTGAGCAAATAAGCGGACAGGAAGGCTAGGACCATGCATATTGGCATCCTCACCGGCGGCGGCGATTGCCCGGGCTTGAATGCGGTGATTCGCGCCGTGACGCTGGCTCTGATTAAGCAATGCGGCGCCCATGTCACCGGTATTCGGCGGGGCTTTCTGGGGCTGCTGGACCGGCAGTTGCTGCCGCTGGACGAGGCCGTGGTCGGCGGCATCTTGGCCCAAGGCGGCACCATTCTGGGCACCCACAATCGTTGTGACCCGTTTCACTATTTCGCCGAGGGCGGGGCCGATGTATCCGCTCGGCTGATTGCTTATGTGCAGGAGCTGGGCCTGGACGCCTTGGTCGTGATTGGCGGTGACGGCTCAATGGCCATCGCCGACAAGCTCAGTCGCTTGGGTCTGCCGATTGTCGGCGTGCCCAAGACCATTGATAACGATTTATGCCTGACCGATCGCAGCTTTGGCTTCGACAGCGCCGTCAGCATCGTGGCTGAAGCGCTTGATCGCCTGGAGACCACCGCACGCAGCCATGGCCGGGTGATGATTGCCGAAACGATGGGGCGTTATGCCGGCTGGATTGCGCTGGAGGGCGGCATTGCCGGCGCGGCCGATGTGATCCTGATTCCCGAGCTGCCGTATAGCGTGGCGGCGGTGGCCGAGGTTTGCCGGCGCCGCGAGCAAGAGGGCGCCGGCCACACCTTGATCTGCATTGCAGAAGGAGCGCATCCGCGCAACGAGAGCATGGTCGTCAGCCAGACCCTGGTCGATAGCCCTGACCCGCTTCGCCTCGGCGGGGTTGGCGCGGCTTTGGCCCATCAGTTGCAGAGCCGGTTGAACAGCGAGGTGCGCTCAACAATGCTGGGCCATGTGCAGCGCGGCGGCTCGCCGACCGCCTTCGACCGTATTCTGGCGACTCAATTCGGTTGGGCCGCAGCCCAATTGATCAAAGACGCGCGCTTTGGCCGTATGGTGGTCTTGCAAGGCTCGGAGATGCGCGATGTGGCCTTGGCCGAAGTGGCGGGGCGTAACCGCTTGGTTCCACTGAACCATCCGCTGTTGTTGACGGCGCAGGGCCTAGGCCTATGCCTGGGGCAGTAGCCCGGCTTTGCGGCGCAGATCCTGGTGCTCGCATTCGGGTACGTCGCAGTTCTCGCAGGCCCAGCGCCACTCGGGCAGCGCGTCCTGCCTGTCGGCCAGGCGACTGAATAAGCCGGCTCTGGGCATGGGCCTGGCCTTCAAGAGCGGGGTGATTGCGTTGAGCGCCGCATCGACCCGCGCGGAGCCGGCGCCGGCAACCACCGACCAGCCCAGGCGCGCGCTCGAGAGCGCGCGCCTGATCGCCGCATCGACCGGGCCTCTGACCTGCGGGCCGTCGCGCTGCAAACCGTCGGCCACCCAGGGCAGATCCAGGGCGGTCAGCAGCGTCAAGGCGCAACGCCTGTGAAAATTCTGGCCAGCGAGCAACAAGCTGCTGTCCTCGAAAAGAAACTGGCTGTAGACCGCAGTCATCAGGGCCGTGGTATCGCAAAGTACGATGTCGTTGAGCAGCGCCGCTGCGTCTATTCGGGCCGTTTGCTCGGCCGCAATGCCTTGCTGCTCATCCGCACGCGGGGTGCGGCCGGCGGCTTCGCACCAGCCGCGCAGCAGCTCCGGCACCAGCGTGCAGCGCAGACCGGTAGCCTCGGCCAATCTGAGGGTCAGGTCTTGCGCCAGCACCGACTTGCCGCTGCTTTCGGCGCCGACGATGGCGATCAACAGCCCGGCCATGGCAGCCGTTCAGGCCGCGGCCGGTGCTTGCGAGAGGCGCTGCGCCCAGGCCCGCCAGCCGGCCACCGACATCGGGATGAAGACCGCGTACAGCAAGACCGTCAGCCAGTAGCCTTTGTAGGCAAACAGCGCCACGCTGACGACATTCACCAACACCCAGACGCTCCAGTTTTCCTGGTATTTGCGTGCCAGCAGCCATTGGCCCAGGAGGCTGGCCACGGTCGGGAAGGCGTCCCAGAACGGCACTTGGGAGTCGGTTTGATGTTGCAGAAAAAAGCCCAGCGCCGGCCAAGCCAACAGCGTCGCGAGCACGGCCATGGCCAGCCCCTGTGGGCTGAGGCGCCGCACCCGCAAGGCCTTGCCGTCTTCACCTTTGCCGCGCAGCCATTGCCACCAACCCCAGAGAGCCAAGGCAGCAAACAACAGCTGCAGCGAGGCTTCGCCGTAGAGCTTGCCGCTCCAGAAGAGGACGAAGTAAAGCAAGGAGCTGATGATGGCCAGCGGCCAGGCCAGCATATGCACGCGCATATTGCAAAGCACCATCCAGACCGCCAAGGCGAAGGCAATGATCTCGATCCAGGTGATGGGGCTGCCGAGCAGCTCGAAGGCGGGCAAGAGCAAGGCTTGCAGCGGCTGTAATAGCGCGTCCATGGTGTTCAATAGGGTCGCGCTTCAGCGACGAACTTGGACGAAGATTTCGTCGGGCTTGATCATGCCCAGCTCGAAGCGGGCTTTTTCTTCGACCATCTCCAGGCCTTCGCGTAGGTCGCGCAACTCGGCCTCGAGTTGCGCGTTGCGCAGACGTGCTTGCTCGTTCTCGCCTTGAGCCTTGGCCAGCACCGAGCGCAATTGCACGCCGCGCGGCAGGCTACCCTTGCCCAACCAGAGTTGGGCCTGGATGGCCAGCAAGAACGCGGCGAGGATGATGCTGATGACTTTCACGGCGGCAGTTTAGCCGAGCGGGAAGCTCGGCGTGACTGAGGCTGTTTAACGCAGGTTGTAAAAAGCAGCGCGGCCGGGGTAGTAAGCGATATCGCCCAGGTCCTCTTCGATGCGAAGCAGCTGGTTGTACTTGGCCATGCGGTCCGAACGGCTCAAGCTACCGGTCTTGATCTGACCGGCATTGGTGCCCACGGCGATGTCGGCAATGGTCGAGTCTTCGGTCTCGCCGGAACGGTGCGAGATCACGGCGGTGTAGCCGGCGCGCTTGGCCATTTCGATCGCGGCAAAGGTCTCGGTCAGGGTGCCGATCTGGTTGATCTTGATCAGGATCGAGTTGGCGATGCCCTTGTCGATGCCTTCTTGCAAGATCTTGGTGTTGGTGACGAAGAGGTCGTCACCGACGATCTGCACGGCTTTGCCCAGACGGTCGGTCAGCAGCTTCCAGCCGTCCCAATCGCCTTCGGCCATGCCGTCTTCGATCGAGATGATGGGGTATTTGTCGACCCAGGTGGCCAGCATATCGGTCCACTCTTGCGCCGACAGGCTCAGGCCTTCGCCGCTCAGGTGGTACTTGCCATCCTTGTAGAACTCGCTGGCGGCGCAGTCCAGACCGATGGCGATTTGCTCGCCCGCTGTGTAGCCAGCCTTGTCGATCGCTTCCAGAATCATCTGGATCGCGGCTTCGTGGTTCTCAACGCTGGGCGCGAAGCCGCCTTCGTCGCCGACCGCCGTGCTGATGCCCTTGTCGTGCAGGATCTTCTTCAGCGCGTGGAAGACCTCAGCACCCCAGCGAATCGCTTCGCGGAAAGATGGTGCGCCGACCGGAATGATCATCAGCTCTTGCAGATCGAGGCTGTTGTTGGCGTGCGCGCCGCCGTTGATGACGTTCATCATCGGCACCGGCAATTGGCAAGCCCCCATGCCGCCGAAGTAACGGTACAGCGGCAGGCCCGACTCTTCGGCAGCAGCGCGAGCAACAGCCATCGACACGGCCAGCATCGCGTTGGCGCCCAGGCGGCCCTTGTTGTCGGTGCCGTCGAGGTCGATCAGCGTGCGGTCCAAAAAGGCCTGCTCGGAGGCGTCCAAGCCCAGGACGGCTTCGGAGATTTCGCCATTGATGTGCTCAACCGCCTTCAACACGCCCTTGCCGAGGTAGCGGCTCTTGTCGCCGTCACGCAGCTCGATCGCTTCGCGCGAGCCGGTCGAGGCGCCGGACGGCACAGCGGCGCGGCCCATCACGCCCGACTCCAGCAACACATCGCATTCGACGGTAGGGTTGCCGCGGCTGTCCAAGATTTCACGCCCGACGATGTCAACAATGGCACTCATTCAAAGTCTCCGAAAGTTTCAAAAAAATATGTTCGGGCGAATCATGCCAGCAGGCAGTTACCTGCGCTGAACAAGATTGCGCCTCGGCAATCAATCAGCTGCTGAAGTCATCCTCAAGCAGGGGCTGCGATTTGACGACGCGGTCGATAGCCACCAACTGCTCCAGCAGCGCGCGCATATGCTTGAGCGGTACGGCATTGGGGCCGTCGGACCAAGCCTCATTCGGGCGCGGATGGGTTTCCATGAAGAGCCCGGCCACGCCTGCACCAACACCGGCGCGGGCCAGCACGGGGACCATCTCGCGAGCGCCGCCACTGCTGGTGCCTTGGCCGCCGGGCTTTTGCACCGAGTGGGTGACATCGAAAACAACCGGCGCGCCGGTCTTGCGCATCTCGGCCAGGCTGCACATATCGGCAACCAAATTGTTGTAGCCAAAGCTGGCACCGCGCTCGCAGGCCAAGAAGCGGTCCTCGGACAGACCGGCCTCGCGCGCAGCATCACGGGCCTTGTCGATGACGTTCTTCATGTCCCAAGGGGCCAGGAACTGGCCCTTCTTGATGTTGACCGGTTTGCCTGACTTGGCGACCGCCCGGATGAAGTCGGTCTGGCGGCACAGGAAAGCCGGCGTTTGCAGCACATCGACGACGCTGGCCACCTCATTCACCTGTGACTCTTCATGCACATCGGTGATGATGGGTAACTGCAGTTGCTTGCGCACCTCGTCCAGGATCTTCAGGCCCGCGTCGATGCCGACGCCGCGCTTGGTTGAGCCCGATGAGCGGTTGGCCTTGTCGAAAGAGCCCTTGTAGATGAGTGGAATGCCCAGTGCCGAGCAGGCTTCTTTGAGCCGACCCGCGACCTCCATGGACATTTCCAGTCCCTCGATCGAGCAGGTGCCGGCAATCAGGAACAAGGGTCGGTCGATGCCGACCTCAAAACCGCAAAGCTTCATGGGCTAGATTCCTTCAAGCCTGTTTGAGTTCCAACGCGGCCTTGATGAAGGCGGTGAACAGCGGGTGGCCGTCCCAAGGCGTGGACTTGAACTCGGGGTGGAACTGCACGCCCACATACCAAGGGTGAACCGCACGCGGCAACTCGACCATTTCGGTCAGCTTCTCGCGCTGGGTGATGGCCGAAATGACCAAGCCCGCCTCACGCAGCTTGTCGAGGTAATGCTCGTTCGCCTCGTAGCGATGGCGATGGCGTTCGCTGACCACCGGGCCGTAGATGTCAAAAGCCAAAGTGCCCGGCGCGACATCGGAGCTCTGCGCGCCCAGACGCATGGTGCCGCCCAGATTGGACTTTTCGTCGCGCTTTTGGATGCTGCCGTCGGCGTCTTGCCATTCATCGATCAAGGCGATCACCGGATGCGGCGTCTCGGGGTCGAACTCGGTCGAGTTGGCGTCAGTCAGGCCCGCCATATGGCGCGCGTACTCGATCGTGGCGACCTGCATGCCCAGGCAGATGCCCAGGTAAGGGCGCTTGTGCTCGCGTGCATATTGGGCCGCCAAAATCTTGCCCTCCACGCCGCGCTTGCCGAAGCCGCCGGGCACCAGAATCGCATCAAATGCGCTGAGTTGATCGATATTGGCCGCGGTCAATAACTCCGAATCCACATACTCGATATTGACGCGGGCATGGTTGTGAATGCCGGCATGGCGCAGCGCCTCGTTCAACGACTTGTAGGAGTCGCTGAGGTCGGTGTACTTGCCGCACATCGCAATTGTTATGTCCTTGGCCGGGTTCAGCACCTCATGCACCAGGGTGTCCCAGCGTTTCAGGTCGGTCGACTTGGTATTGAGCTGCAGCTTGGTGCAGATCAGCTGGTCCAGACCCTGCTCGTGCAACATGCGCGGCACCTTGTAGATGGTGTCCACATCCCACATCGAGATCACACCGTACTCGGGTACATTGGTGAAGAGCGAAATCTTCTCGCGCTCGTCGTCCGGAATGCGGCGGTCGGCGCGGCACAGCAGCGCATCGGGCTGAATACCGATTTCGCGCATCTTCTGCACCGTGTGTTGCGTCGGCTTGGTCTTGAGTTCGCCGGCGGCCGCGATCCAGGGCACATAGGACAGGTGGACGAAGGCGACGTTGTTCGGGCCGGCCTTCAAGCTCATCTGCCTTGCGGCTTCGAGGAAGGGCAGCGACTCGATGTCACCGACGGTGCCGCCGATTTCAACGATCGCCACATCGACCGCATCGGCTGTGCCGACACCGGCACCGCGGCGCACGAAATCCTGGATCTCATTGGTGATATGCGGAATCACCTGCACGGTCTTGCCGAGGTAGTCGCCGCGGCGTTCTTTCTCCAGCACCGACATATAAATCTGCCCGGTGGTGAAGTTGTTGGCCTTCTTCATCCGCGTGGTGATGAAGCGCTCGTAGTGCCCCAGATCCAGATCGGTTTCGGCACCGTCTTCGGTGACGAACACCTCACCATGTTGGAACGGGGACATCGTGCCCGGATCCACGTTGATGTAGGGATCGAGCTTGATCAGGGTGACCTTGAGGCCGCGAGATTCGAGGATGGCAGCCAGTGAAGCCGATGCGATGCCCTTGCCGAGTGAGGACACCACACCGCCCGTGACGTAGACGTATTTGGTCATGTCGTGCAGCGTCTTTCAAAAACGCTGTGGTGGTAAAACGCGATTATAGAGGGGTGGAAACGCTGCTCTTGCGATCCGCTTGCATCGCTTCAAGCATTTGCAGTACCAAAGCGGCGGTGGCGTCGGGCCGCTCGAAGGGAAAGAGGTGCGAACCCTCCATCCAGGCGAAATGATTTTTGGCCAGCGCCTTGGAGGCGGCCGAGCCGGCTTGGCGCAGTTCCTCGGACTCGGTGCCCGCGACAAAACCGACCGGGCAATGCGGCGGATAGCGCCCAATCAAACGGCCCAGGTGATGGGGCAGGGTGTCGTAGATGCGGGTTTCTTGCTCGCGCCTGAAGCGCAGCCGGGTCGTCCCGTCGCCACCGTCTTCGAAGCCGCTTTCGACATAGTCCTGCAAGACACGCGGGTCCCAGCGGGCGAATTTATGTTTGGCGGCGAAGTGTGCGTGCACCGCCGACTTGTTCGGCCATTCATGCCGGCGCTGGCGCGACACCCGCCCTGGTGAAACGCGGGAAATCAAGCCCGTCGCCTTGACCAATTGCAAGCCGCGCGCGCGCCAACCGGCCACCAAGGGGGCATCCAGCAAGACCAGACCCTGCACCAAATCGGGTCTGCGGCTGGCCACCAGCAGGCTCAACATGCCGCCGAGTGAATGACCGACCAGCATCACCGGGCCCGGACTTGCCATCTGCGGCTTGACTTCTTGCTCGATGAAGTCAATCAACTGCTGGCGCAGATGCGGCCAGTTGCTGGTGACCGGGTAGGCCGGGTCATGGCCGATGATGGGCAGCGCATGGACGCTCCAGCCGGCCTTGCGCCAGGCTTCGAACAAGATCCGGTAGCAGCCGGCGCCGAAGCCATTGGCGTGTGAAAAGACGATGGCCTTGCTCATGAACTCAGGAGGACTCTTTTCGACTCAGACTCTTCAATTGATAGACCAGGGTCAGCGCTTCGCGCGGGCTCAAGGTGTCGGGGTCAACATCATCCATCGCCAAATGCAAAGCGCTTGTCGCTTCGGTGACGGCCGTGGCCATAGCCGCGGCCGGTGGTGGCGCGAACAGATCGATTTGCGCACGGCCTTCGCCGGCCTTGGCTTCCAACGCCTCCAAGGTCGCGCGCGCTTGGCGCACCAGGCTGGCCGGCATGCCCGCCAGCCTCGCCACCTGCACGCCGTAGCTGCGGCTGGCCGGCCCGGGCTGAATCTCGTGCAAAAAGACGATGGAGTCGCCGCTCTCGACCGCGCCGACATGGCAGTTGATCGCCTCGCGGTGCTTGCTCGGGAACTCGGTCAGCTCGAAATAATGGGTCGCAAACAGCGTGAAAGAGCGGCTCTTGTCATGCAAATGGCTGGCAATCGCGCCGGCTAGGGCGAGGCCGTCAAAGGTCGAGGTGCCGCGCCCGATCTCATCCATCAAGACCAGGGACTGATCGGTGGCGCTGTGCAGGATCGCCGCGCCCTCGGTCATCTCCAGCATGAAGGTGGACTGCGCGTTAGCGAGGTCATCGGCCGCGCCGATACGGGTGTGGATCGCGTCCATGGGACCTAGCCGGCAGGCGTCGGCCGGGACGTAGGAGCCAATCGCGGCCAGCAGGCTGATCAAGGCAACCTGTCGCATGAACGTGCTCTTGCCGCCCATATTCGGGCCGGTAATCATCAGCATCCGGGTGCGTGCGTCGAGCCGGCAATCATTGGCCATGAATTCGCCGGCGCCCGTTTCGCGCAGGCGTGACTCGACCACCGGATGGCGGCCGGCCGTGATGTCGATCGCCGGCTGGTTGACGAACTCCGGCCGGCACCAGCGCAGCGTGGCCGCGCGTTCGGCCAAGGCGGCCAGAGCATCCAGGCTGGCCAGCGCACGGCCCAGGCGAGTCAGCGGCTGCAGCTCGTCGATCAGCTGGTCCAGCACCATTTCGAACAAGAGCTTTTCGCGCGACAAGGCACGCTCCTGCGCCGACAAGGCCTTGTCCTCGAAGGCCTTCAGCTCGGGCGTGATGTAGCGCTCGGCGTTTTTCAACGTCTGGCGGCGCTGGTAGTCCAGCGGCACCTTGTCGACCTGGCCTTGCGTGACCTCGATGAAAAATCCATGCACGCGGTTGAACTGCACGCGCAGATTCGGGATGCCGGTGCGTGCGCGTTCGCGCGTTTCCATATCGATCAAGAAGGCATCGCAATTGCCCTGAATGGCGCGCAACTCGTCCAGCTCTGCGTCGAAGCCATCGGCAATCACGCCGCCGTCGCGCACCAGCACGGCCGGCTCTTCCGCGATCGCGCGGCTCAGCAATTCCTCGATATGTGGCGAGGCCAGGAGGCCGGTGGCCAACTCGTCCAGCAAGGCGCTGCCGGCAGGCACCAAACGCTGCAGCTCGGGCAAGACCTGCAAGGTCGCGCGCAGGCCGGTCAGCTCGCGCGGGCGCACCTGGCGCAGGGCGATGCGTGCCGCGATGCGTTCTACATCCGAGACCTGGCGCAGCGCTTCGCGCAAGGCATCGGGTGAACCTTGCAAGAACGCATCGATCGCACCATGCCGCGCCAGCGCCTCGGCCCGCTCGCGCTTGGGGTGCAGCAGCCAGTGGCGCAGCGCGCGGCTGCCCATGCCGGTGCGGCAGCTGTCCAGCAGCGATAGCAGGGTGGGTGTGGTCTCGCCGCGCAAGGTGACGGTGAGCTCCAGATTGCGTTGGGTGGCGGGCGGCAGGTCCAGCAAATCGCCGCTGCGCTGCACGCTCAAGCTCTTCACATGTGCCAAGGCGCGGCCCTGCGTGTGTTCGGCATAACTGAGCAAGGCAGCGGCAGCCGCTTGAGCAGCGACTAGTTGTTGCGCATTGAAGCCGGCCAGGCTGGCGACCGCCAGTTGCTCGCAGAGCTTGCGCGCGCCCAAGGCGGTGTCGAACTGCCAGCTTGGCCGGTTGGTGATGGGCACATGGGCGGCCAAGACGGCGGCCGGCTGCTTCTCGCGGTCCACCAAGACCTCGGCGGGGCTCAGGCGCGCCAGCCAGGAGGGCAGTTCTTTGTCCGTGCATTCGGCCAGACCCAATTGCCCTTGCGTCATCGACAGCCAAGCCAGACCGAAGGTCTTGCCCTGCGCCACCACGGCCAGCAAGACGGAATCCTGCTTGTCGGCCAGCAGCTCGCTGTCGGTGACCGTGCCGGGCGTGACCACGCGCACCACCTTGCGCTCGACCGGGCCTTTGCTCGTCGCCACATCGCCGACCTGCTCCGCAATCGCCACCGCCTCGCCCAGCTTGATCAGCTTGGCCAGATAACTCTCCAAGGCATTGACCGGAATGCCGGCCATCACCACCGGTTGCCCGGCGCTCTGGCCGCGCGCGGTCAGCGTGATGTCCAGCAGCGCATTGGCCTTGCGGGCATCGTCAAAGAAGACCTCGTAGAAGTCCCCCATGCGGAAGAACACCAACTCGTCCGGGTGCTCGGCCTTGATGCGGAGGTATTGCGCCATCACGGGCGTATGGGCGGAGAAATCCTGAACTTGGCTCATCGACTTTGGCTGCAGCTTTAAGAGGGCTCACGCAAAATTGCTCCAGCTAGGCTAGACGCCGCAGACAGTACGCTGAGTACGGCAAGGCGGAAGAACGACGCTGGAGCGATTTTTCGTGAGCCCACATTGAAAAAGCCCTCGGCTGAGGGCTTTGAGGCGGGCTTGGGCCGGAGTTTAATCGGCTTAAGCCTCATTCGACTTCCGGATGCGCACCGAGGCTCGCTTCTTGGGCTCGGCAGCGGCAGCGGCCAAAGCGGCTGCGGGGCCCGAGGCGTTGCCGGTATCCGTGCCGGCTTCCACTTCTTCTTCGGCCTTGATCACGCGGGTGTAAGGCGCCAGGATGGTGACAAGTTGCCCATAAATCTTCGGGCTGCCCGCCACCACTTCACGCTGATGCAGATAGTCGGACTCGCCGGTGAAGTTGCCGACCAGGCCACCAGCCTCGGTGATGATCAAGGAGCCGGCCGCCACATCCCAGGGCTGCAGGCCGGTCTCGAAGAAGGCGTCGTAATAGCCGGCCGCCACATAGCAAAGGTCCAGCGCTGCGGCGCCCGGGCGGCGCAGGCCGGCGCACTCGACCATCACCTCTTCGAACATCTTCATATAGCGCTTGAAGTTGTCGCCGCGGCGGAAGGGGAAGCCGGTGCCAATCAAGGCGTCGCTCATGCGGGTGCGCTTGGACACGCGCAGGCGGCGGTCGTTCATGAAGGCGCCGCGGCCCTTGGTGGCATAGAACAAGTCGTTGCGGGTCGGGTCATAGACGACGGCCTGCTGAATCACGCCGCGATGCGCGAGTGCGATCGACACGCAGTACATCGGCAGGCCATGAATGAAATTGGTGGTGCCATCTAGCGGATCGATGATCCAGACGAACTCGGAGGTCTTGTTGCCATGCTCGCGGCCCGACTCTTCGGCCAGGATGCCGTGGTCGGGGTAAGCGCCGAGCAGGGTTTCAATAATGATGTTTTCAGCAGCTTGGTCCACCTCGGTCACGAAGTCATTGGGTGCCTTCGTGTTGATCTTCAGGATGTCGAGATCCATAGAGGCGCGGTTGATGATGGCACCGGCCGCGCGCGCCGCCTTGATGGCGACATTGAGCATGGGATGGAGGGAAGACTGCTGCGTCATGCGTAGAACCTTGACTTTGTGAGGTGGACTGGCGGAAAAAAAGAGCGGCACCCCAGCCGGCGATTTGGTCCGGACTAAGGATAATCCCGCATTTTAGCCGAGCGAAGCCATTTCCTCCAAATGCGCGAAGCTTTTGACCTGAGCGCACAGCGTTGATATGACACGATTCGTCCTGATTCAAACCAGCCACCCCGGCAATGTCGGCTCCGCAGCACGCGCCATGAAGGTGATGGGGTTTTCGGAGTTGGTGCTGGTGCGGCCACGTTACGCCGATGTGCTGACCCAACAGGACGCCATCTCCATGGCCAGCAGTGCAAACGACATTCTGGAGAGCGCGCGCATCGTTGAGACGCTAGAAGAAGCGCTGGACGGCGTCACCTTTGCCTGCGCGACAGCGATGACGCCGCGTGACTTCGGCCCGCCGCTGCGCGAGCCCCGCTCGCTTTTTACCGAACTGGCGGCCTCCGAGCACAAACTCGGTTTGGTGTTCGGCTGCGAGCGTTTCGGCATGAGCAACGAGGATGTCTACCGCTGCCACGCCGTGCTGTCGATTCCCACTCATCCCGACTACGGTTCCTTGAATCTGGCCCAGGCGGTGCAGTTGCTGGCCTATGACTGGCGCCAGGCGCTCGGTGGTTTTGCGGTGACAGCGCGCACGCCCGACCCTAAATTGGCCGATGTCCAGGCGGTGAAGGGCATGCTTGACCATCTGCAAGCCTCGTTGGAGTCGATTGGCTATTTGGACCCGCAGGTGCCGAGGAAGCTGATGCCCAGACTCACTCAACTGTTCAACCGCGTCCAACTGAGCCTGGACGAGGTGCATATCTTCCGCGGTATTGCCCGCGCGATGGTCGAGCCTGTTGGCCCGAAGTCCAAGCCCGACAGCGAAGATTGAAGTGCGCCGCTAAACTGGCCGACCCAATCTAGCTTTTTGACCCAAGCCTCCCCCATGTTCCAACGCCTGCGCGAAGACATTGCCTGCATTCTTGAACGCGACCCCGCCGCCACTTCGGGCTGGGTGGTGCTCACCTGCTATCCGGGCTTGCACGCCCTGATCCTGCATAGACGCGCGCATTGGTGCTGGCAACATGGTTTCAAGTGGCTGGGCCGTTTCATCTCGCATCTGACGCGCTTTTTCACCGGCATCGAGATCCACCCCGGAGCGCAAATCTCGCGCAAGGTCTTCATCGACCATGGCATGGGGATCGTGATCGGCGAGATGGCGGAAATCGGCGAGGGCTGCACGATCTATCAAGGCGTGACCTTGGGCGGCACCGCCCTCGTCAAGGGCGCCAAACGCCACCCAACGCTGGAGGCCGGCGTGATCGTCGGCGCCAATGCCTGCGTGCTGGGCGGCTTCACGGTCGGCGCCGGCGCGCGCATTGGCTCGGGCGCGGTGGTGACCAAGCCAGTGCCGGCGGGTGCGACCGCCGTGGGTAACCCGGCGCGCATCATTGAAGCGAAAAGCGAAGCCAAACCTGCCGCAGCCGAGCGCTTCTCGGCCTACGGCGTCAGCCTGGGTGATGACCCGGTGGCGCAGGCGATGCGCGGCTTGATCGACAACGCGGCCGGCCACGACCATCAAATCGCCTTGCTCTGGCAGGCGGTGTGCAAGCTGTCGGCGGCGACCAACTCCAAGGTCGGTGACTGCGTGCCAGTGGACGCGCAGCAGGACGAGGCCTTCGATGCCGCTGGTTTGAGCCGTTTGGTCAAATAGCCCAAAAAACTGGAAAAAGCCTAAGCGGCTTGGCCTAGGGCCGGGCGCTGCGCCGACTTCGGGCGGAAACCGCGCACGATCTCGTCGCGGGTCTCCAAATAGGGCCCGCCGATCAGGTCGATGCAATAAGGCACAGCGGCAAAAATGCCGTCGACGATTTGCTTGCCCTCGGCATCTTTCAGGCCGGCCAAGGTTTCGGCAATCGCCTTGGGCTGACCCGGCAGATTGATGATCAAGGCCTTCTTCCTGATCACCGCAACTTGGCGCGACAAGATCGCCGTCGGCACAAAGCGCAGCGATATTTGCCGCATCTGCTCGCCGAAGCCGGGCATTTCCTTGTCGGCCACATCCAGCGTTGCCTCGGGCGTCACGTCGCGCAGCGCGGGCCCGGTGCCGCCGGTGGTCAAGACCAGGTCGCAGCCGGTGACGTCGACCAGATCGCGCAGTGTTTGCGCGATCAAGGGCCGTTCATCCGGGATCAGGCGCGCTTCGAACAAGATCGGGTTGTGCAGCGAGCTGCTCAGCCAAGCCTGCAGGGCCGGCAGGCCTTTGTCCTCGTAAACGCCGGTTGAGGCGCGGTCACTGATGGAGACGATGCCGATGCGTACCGACTCAGGCACCGCTTCGGATGCATCACTCACCGTCATCTTCTTCCTCCACCGCTTCTGCCTTGGGCGAGATTCGCAATTCTTCGGCCTTGATGAACTGGAACAGATCGCGGTAGGCGCGGCCCGAACGCTGCTCGGGCGCGAGTGCTGCATCCTTGCGGGCGGCGCGCACGAGGCTGCGCAACTGCTGCACATCGATGCCTTCGTGCTCTTGAATGAAGTCCTGCATGGCCGCATCGTCGGCCAGCAGGCGCTCGCGCCAGCGCTCGCTCAGGTGCAAGGCCAAGCTGTCCTTGGCGAAGCCGAGTTTGAAGTCGGCCACCGCCTGGCGCAGCGGCTCGGGGTCGACCCGGCGCATCAGCTTGCCGATGTATTGCATCTGGCGGCGCAGGCCCTCGTGGGCGGTGATCTTCTTGGCGTCCTTGAGCGCGTCGGCCAAGATTTCGGGCAGGTTCAGCGGGGCGATACGGCTGGCGGGCAGTGTCATCAGCTCTTTGCCGAGCTTTTGCAGATCGGTCATTTCGCGCTTGAGCTGGCTCTTGCTGGGGCCGTCGAAGTCGTCATCTTCGGTCGTGTTTTCTTCTTGTGTTCGCATGGTGGTTCTTGGGCAGTGTTCGGCAAGTGCTCTGGGCCGGGCCGAAATTATTCGGCAGCTTGCAGAGCTTTGAGAGCTTGTTGGGCGCGCAGCTTGCGCGCGCGGCTCGTATGATTGTCCCTTAGTTCTCCAAATAATCGTAGGCAGGCCACTCGCCTGCCCGCAGCACCTAGGCCGGCTGCTCCTCGTTCAGCCCTCAATTACCTGACCCTATTCGGCACACTCATCCATGTCAAAGCAAGCAAAGTCTTCCTCGCCTCCTACCGCATCGCATGGCACGCATGAATCTGTCAGCGGCTTTGCCTACCGGGCCGAACAATTCCAGCAGTTGATCGAGGACGTGCTGGCCGAGGCCAAACAGCTCGGCGCGTCGGACGCCGGTGCCGAGGTGTCGGAGGGCTGCGGCCTGTCGGTCTCGACCCGCATGGGCGAGATCGAAAACGTCGAGCGCAACCGCGACAAGTCGCTGGGCATCTCGGTCTATGTCGGCCAGCGCCGCGGTAATGCCAGCACCTCGGACTTCTCGCGCAAGGCCTTGCAGGACACCGTCCGCGCGGCCTTTGATATCGCTCGCTTCACGGCGGAAGACCCGGTCGCCGGCCTGCCCGATGTGGAGGACCTATCGCTCGACGCGTCGGCGCGGCCCGAGCTTGATTTGTTCCACCCCTGGGCGATCGACGCGCAAGCGGCGGCCGAGATCGCCCTGCGCTGCGAGGCGGCCGCTTTTGCCACCGACAAGCGCATCGCAAACAGCGAGGGCGCGGCGGTGTCGGCCCAGCAATCGCATTTCTACATGGGCAATAGCCGTGGTTTTCGCGGAGGTTACGCCAGCTCGCGCCACTCGATTTCGGTCGCCCCGATCGCCGGGCGGGGCGCGCAGATGCAGCGCGACTCCTGGTACAGCTCGATGCGCAGCGCGGCCGATCTGGCCACGCCGGAGAGCATCGGCCGCTACGCCGCCGAACGGGCTTTGTCGCGACTGAAGTCGCGCCGAGTTGCCACCGCCGAGGTGCCGGTTTTGTTCGAGAGCACGGTCGCCGCCGGTTTGCTGGGCGCGGTCGTGCAGGCCACCAGCGGCGGTGCGCTGTACCGCCGTGCAAGTTTCTTGTTAGACAGTCTGGGCAAGAGCGTCTTGGCCTCGCATATCGACATCAACGAGAACCCGCACGAGCTCAAGGGCAAGGGCAGTTCGCCCTTTGATGATGAGGGCGTCACGACCAAGGCGCGCAGCGTGGTCGAGGCCGGTGTGTTGCAGGGTTACTTTCTTTCCACCTACTCGGCCCGCAAGCTCGGGATGCGCACCACCGGTCATGCCGGCGGCTCGCACAATCTGCAGATGAGCAGCCGCCTGACGGCGCCCGGCGACAAGCTAACAACCATGCTTAAGCGTCTGGGTCGGGGCCTGTTCGTGACCGAGTTGATGGGGCAGGGCGTCAACTATGTCAACGGCGACTATTCGCGTGGCGCCAGTGGCTATTGGGTTGAGGACGGCGAAATTGCCTATCCCGTCCATGAAGTCACCATCGCCGGCAACCTGAGCGAGATGTTCCAGAACATCATCGGCATCGGCTGCGACCGCTACACCATGGGTGGCAAAACGATAGGTTCGGTCTTGATCTCAAGGATGAAGTTGGCCGGCAGCTAAGGCCGGTTTTAAGCGGCTTTTCAGCTTGCCGTAAGTCGGCGCTAAGTTTGGCATCGACATTCCAAAATGAGGCATCATTTGCACGGGTTTGCCCCTGTCGGCACTGTATTTGTGCTCTCCTAGAATCGGGCTGCAATTTGTGCAGTCCCTCAATTAGGAGTCCCAAGATGGAGCGTAGAAACTTTGTTCGACAGGCCGGTCTGGCCGGCGTGTTTGCCGCCGGTGTCGCACCGGCTGTCGTGCATGCCCAGGCGAATATCCGCTGGCGTCTCGCCTCGAGCTTTCCCAAGTCCCTAGATACCATTTTTGGTGCTGCCGATGTCTTCGCAAAGAAGGTTGGCGAAATGACGGGGGGTAAATTCCAGATATCCACCCATGCAGGTGGCGAGTTGATGCCCGCCTTCGGCGTGGTTGATGCGGTCAAAGAAGGTACGGTGGAAATGGCCCATACGGCGCCTTACTATTTCCACGGCAAGGATGAAACCTTCGCGATTGGTTGCGCCATTCCGTTTGGCCTCAACAGCCGCCAGATGACGGCCTGGATGCTTGAAGGCAACGGCTTGAAGCTGATGCGCGAGTTCTACAAGCAGTACAACATCATCAACTTCCTCGGCGGCAATACCGGTGCGCAAATGGGCGGCTGGTATCGCAAGGAAGTCAAGAGCGTGGCCGATATCAAGGGCATGAAGATGCGTATCGGCGGTTTCGCCGGCCGCGTCTTGGAGCGCATGGGCGGCGTGCCGCAGAACATCCCGGGCGGCGAGATTTATCAGGCGTTGGAAAAGGGCACGATCGATGCGGCCGAATGGGTCGGTCCTTATGACGATCAAAAGCTGGGCTTCAATAAAGTGGCGCCCAACTACTACTACCCTGGCTGGTGGGAGGGCGGCCCACAACTGGACTTCTTCATCAACACCAAGTCCTTCGAGGCCTTGACGCCCGAGTACAAGGCGATTGTTGAGGCTGCGGCGGCCGTGGCGCACAACGATATGCAGGCCAAATACGATGCCCGTAACCCGCCGGCTCTGCGGCAACTGGTGCAAGGCGGCACCAAGCTGTTCCGCTTCCCGAAGGACGTGATGGACGCGGCCTTCAAGGAATCGATGGCCATCTACAGTGAGTTGTCGGCCAAGAATCCGAACTGGAAGAAGGTCTACGAAGACTACTCGGCCTTCCGTCGCGATCAAAACCTCTGGTTCCGTTTTGCGGAAGCCGGTTTTGATGACTTCATGCAGGCGCAAAAGCTCTGATCAAACGCCCAAGCATCTGGCTGGATTCACGAAAACCCGTCGGCTGGCCTGACGGGTTTTTTTTGAGCTCGAACCACATCCAAGACCCTGGCAGGTTGATGTTGAATCGCCGGTTTTGAATCGGTTTGCCAGGGCGCGGCCTGCATTGTTTGGTGAAAACATTTTTCTTGTGCTCCTGGCAAGCACGCGGAATACTCGCTCCCTGACAGACATGAAATTTCCCTCCCCGACCTTGCGCATCTGGCCTAGCTTGTTAGGTTGAGTTCGACGAGCAATAGTTGGCGATGGTGGCCTCATGGGCCTCTATTCGTGTATTGCCAAAGCGGATCTGGACAGCTTTCAGTTGTTTCGTTGGAGACTAAAGATGCTCAAACAAGGCCTGACATTGGCATTCATGTTTTTCGTCGGAGGCCTTGCGCAGGCCCAGTCTGCCGTCACGGTCTACGGTGTGCTTGATATGGCGATCAATCATGAAAATAATGGCGCCGGTGGGCCGGGGACCAAGACCACTATAGACAGTGGCGTGCAATCCGGTTCTCGCCTGGGTTTCAAGGGTTCAGAGAATATAGGTGGCGGTTTGTCTGTCATTTTTCAACTCGAAATGGGTTTGAATGCCGACACAGGCAAGGCCGCCCAGGGAGGTTTGGCTTTTGGTCGCGGCGTATGGGTCGGTCTGGAGGGCGGTTTTGGGGCTCTTAGGCTTGGCCGTCAAAATAAACCACTCCACACGGCCGTTGATTCGGTTGATCCATTCAGGACGAGTATTATCGGCGGCACGGCGGGTGAGAGTACCAGTGCGTCAGGCTTGGGGCGGCCTTTTTACGTCACAAATCCGCGTACAGATAATACGATTAACTACATTAGCAGTAATGTTGGTGGTCTGGTTGGGACGGTTGCCTATACTTTTGGCGAGCAAACCGGTAGTGCTGGAAAAATGAGCCAACTCGGCTTGTCGGCTAGTTACACCAAGGGTCCGTTTTATGCAGTGCTCGCCTACAACGGCGAGAAAGACCTGCTTCTCAATCAGTTGGAATATTATTTCATAGGCGGCGCATATGATTTTGGTCTGGCAAAAATTGCCGCAGCCTACGGATCGGTGACCGCGAATGACAATTTTTTGCCGAATGGAAAAACTGATTTGACTATGTCGATGATTGGTTTGACGATACCCACTGGTTCAGGTGATGTTATCGCTTCGGTCACTGGAGTTGATAACGGCTTAGCTGAGGGAAGAGGGCGCCAGTTCGGTGTGGGCTATACCTACTATTTGTCCAAGCGTACAAATTTCTACACGTCCTTGGCTCGTGTCGCAAATGAATCAAATTCAAACGCCGGAAAGTTGGCCTATAAAGTCGGCGCGACGGAGCGATTGCTTAATTTTGGTGTTCGTCACTTGTTCTGATATTTGCCGGATTACGGATCTGTTTTTAATTTAATGGCTGAGTGAGTGTTTTCTGAATGTAGGGAATATTTTT
This sequence comes from Roseateles oligotrophus, assembly GCF_025717515.1. Lineage (GTDB taxonomy): Bacteria > Pseudomonadota > Gammaproteobacteria > Burkholderiales > Burkholderiaceae_C > Paucibacter_A > Paucibacter_A oligotrophus. The sequence continues at coordinate 69,195 of NZ_JAJIRN010000013.1, read as the reverse complement.
TTGATTTTGTTTATTTTTTTCTGATTTTGGATTTTTGGCGCTTAATTGAAATTTCATGGCAGTAAACACACGCTGGCACTGGCTCGGATCAATGCTGTTCCTGGCCTCGTTCGTATTCGCAACGCCGACGCGCGCTGAAACGGTGCGCGTCGCTATTGGCGAATACCCACCTTTCAAAGTGCAAGCAGCGCTTGGTGGCGGCGCTCTGACCGAGATTGTGGCCGAGGCGCTCAAAGCCCGGAATTTGGATATTTCGATCGAATGGGTTCCCAATAATCGGGCCATCGTCGGGACCATGAACGGAACTTACGAGGCAAGTTTCGGCTGGGCTCACAACGATGAACGAGATGCGGCACTGCTGTACTCCAGCAAGCCGATCTATGTTTATCGCATGGTGTTTGTTCAACACATCGATAAACCAGTTGCGTGGGCCTCACTCGCTGATCTCGCGCACAAGCGAATCGGTTTTACGCGAGGTAATTTCTACTCTCAGGCGCTTGCGGACATGCAGTCGCAAAAGCTGATTGCATCCGAAATTACTGTTGGCGATGTCAGTGGGCTGAAAATGCTCGCACTGAAGAGAATTGATCTATTTCCATTGGAGGCGTCGGTCGCTCGGTTTTTAATCGCGACCGAGCTTGACTTGGAAACAGCCCGGCAACTGGAGATTCAAAATCAGATGTTCTGGAGCGTGCCGATCTTTTTTGTTGTTTCCAAGAAAGCTCCGAATGCACAGGAGTTGATGAACGAGTTCAACAAGGGCTACGAAGAACTGTTCCGAACGAAGCGAATAGAGAGTTTGGAGAAAAAACTGACTCGCTAGCAAATGGAGCAAGGCTTTCCGGAGGCTGCGACCTGCTGCGTTTTTGCACGAAACGAAAGTGCTCAGGCTTGCGGTCAAAAGCTTGCTAGCTCATTAGCCGAAGGACTAGCCAACTGGTGGCGCTTGACGCGGGATTTGCATCGCGAAGCAACTCCCTTGCCCCATGGAGGCTTCTACCCTAATGCCTCCGCCCAACACGTTTCTAAGCAGGTTTTGCACGATGTTGAGGCCCAGGCCGTTACGTCCCTGACCTATCTTGGTGGTGAAGAAGGGGACGAATACACGATCAAGATGCTCGCTGGCAATGCCGGCGCCGTTGTCGCGAACAAGGATGCTCAGTGGACTGAGCGGGTCGATCTCATCGCTGGTTAGGGCCGAGATTTCAATCTGCCCGCCAGCCGAGCCGAACGCGTGAAAAATTGCGTTGCCGAGCAATTCTGTGATGACCTCGCCCAGCGCTTCCGGGTAGCTGTCCATATGCAATCCTGGCTGCAGATTCAAGCGAAGGCTGACGTGATGCTTCTCGAGTTGGCTCTGCTTTGCGTCCAGCAACTCGACCAGGTAGTGATCCAATTCGAAATTCTTGCGCCGCAGATTGAGCGGTGATGCAGCCAGTTTTTTGAAGGTGGCGATCAACTGGGCGGAACGCTCAAGGTTTCGCAATACCAGGCTGCAGCCGTCTTGGGTGTCGGCAATGAAGTCCACGAAAGCTTTTGGAATAGGCGTCGACGCCGGCGGCTGTTGCTCGCTCATGAGGCGGGCCACATCGCGGGCCATATCACGGGCTTGGCCGGCCAGCGCACTGGCAACCAGCAAACTGTTGCCGATCGGGGTGTTCATCTCATGGGCAATGCCCGCCACCATCGACCCGAGGGCAGCCATGCTTTCGGTCCGGCGGGCTTCTTCGCGAGCTTCGTTCAGGGCTTGCAGTGCGGTACCGAGTTCCTGATTGCGGCTCTGCAAGGCCTTGCGGGTGCGGGCCAGTTGCAGGTGGGTGCGGGTACGAGCCAACACCTCCTCGGCCTGGTAGGGTTTGGCAATGAAGTCGACGGCGCCTGCCTTGAATCCGGCAAGCTTGTCCTCGGCATCATGCTGAGCGGAGAGAAAGAGCACCGGAACCTCGCAGAGGCTGGGGTTTTGCTTCAGGCGGCGGCAGACCTCCAACCCGTCTATGCCTGGCATCCTGACATCAAGCAGGATCAGCTCCGGTGGGCGGGCGTTGGCACTCCACAGGGCCAATTCGCCATTGGGAGCTTCGCGTACTTGGTAGCCGGCCGCGCGTAGCAGGTCAGACAGTAGTTTGAGTGATGCCTGAGTGTCCTCGACCACCAGCACCTCGCCCTCGGAGCTTCGATTTGTATCCGTCATGCAGTGCCTTGTTGTTCCAACGCATCGATCAGCGCGCAGAGTTCGGGGTGCTGATAGTGGGCCAGCATTTCACTGATCATGGAAGACAGATCCGCATCGGCTGGGCTTCGGGCCGCCAACTCTTGGAGCAGGCCGTCCACCTGTGCCCGGTCGAGTTCTTGCAGGCCTCGCCGCAGCTGCTGGCGTTGCTCCGGCGCCAGCCTCGCCAAGTCGCCGGAGCTTAGGCTGCGCCGGCTGCTCGCAATCAGTTGGTGTTCGTTCGAGCTTGCTTGCAGGCCTAACTGGTCCTCCAAAACCGCGAACAGTGCGTCCTGGTCGAGCGGCTTGACTAAAAAGTCATCGGCCCCTGCGGCCAAGGCATTCATGCGCTGTTCATCGAAGGCCGTAGCGGTCACCATCACGATGCGGGGCTGAGCCTGCAGTTGCGCATCGCGGCGGATTTCGCGGATCACTTCCAGGCCGTTCATGCCCGGCATGTGCAGGTCCATCAAGACGAGGTCCGGGCATTCCAAAGCGACGGCCTCAAGTGCCTGCCGGCCATCGGCGGCCTCGCTCAGTTTGAAGTCCAGTGGTTCCAGAATGGCGCGCAACAGGCGCCGTCCTTCATCGAGATCATCGACCAGCAACACACGCCTGCCTTGTCCGAAATGCGGCGGCCTGGCGAGGGTGAGGGCGGTCGGCGAGTCCAGCGAGTTGAGTGGCCATGCGGCCGGCGCGGGGCCCGGATTCAGCTCGCCCAGCTCGACCGGCAAGGTAAAACTGAAGGTTGACCCCAGACCTGCTTGCGATTGCACGCTCAGCTCGCCGCCCATCAGGCGCACGAACTGGCGCGAAATGGACAGGCCTAGCCCGGTGCCTTCGCTGCTATGCGGGCCTTGGACTTGCACAAAGGGTTCGAAGATGTGCTCGATGTCCGCTGCAGAAATGCCGAAACCGGTATCAATAACGTCAAATTTCAGCAGGCCATGGCCATCGCCCGCTGGGCTGAAGCTCACGCTCAATTCGATCGAGCCCTGTTCAACAAATTTGACGGCGTTGGACAACAAGTTCAACAGCACCTGACGGAGCTTGTCGGGGTCGATACGGATGTGCGCCGGGAGGCCCTCGGTTCTCAGGCTAAGCGTCAGGCCTTTTTCACGGGCCCGCACTCCTATCAGATCGCAGACTTCGCGGAGTATTTGCGGCAGTCCGGTCAGAGTCGGCCGCAGCTGGGTGCGTCCGGCTTCGATTTTGGAGAGTTCCAGAATGTCATTGATCAGGTGCAATAGATGTTTGCCGGAGAGATGGATGAGTTCGAGATTGCGCTTGTCATCGGGCGACATCGATCTTGATTCGGCCATCATGCGTGAGAAACCGATGACCGAGTTCAAGGGGGTACGCAACTCGTGGCTCATGGTGGCGAGGAAAATGCTCTTGGCGCGGTTGGCGGCATATGCAGCGTCCATCGCCACCGACAACTCGCTGGTGCGAGCCAACACCAAGTCTTGCAAGTGATGGCGGTGCTGTTCCAGTTCGATCTCGGCGGTCTTGCGCTCGCTGATGTCTTGGCTGACGCCGACCATGCGAATCGCCCTGCCGTCGGCATCGCGGAAGATCAGCGCCGCGCTGCGCAGATGGCGTAGCGAGCCGTCGGGCCGGGTGATACGGAATTCGCCTTCGTACTCATAGTCACCGGCCAAGGCCTTGTCGAAAGCGGCCATCGTCGCTTGGCGATCTTCGGGCAGCAAGGTGTCCAACCAGGACTGGTAGCTGCCATCAAAGCTGGTGCGCGACAGACGGTACATCGAGTACATCGCGTCATCCCAGAGCTGCACATTGGTCTGGATATTCCAGTCCCAAATCCCCAGACTGGCCGCCCGCGTGGCCATCTTCAGCCGCTCCTCGACCGCGCGAGTTTCCTGCAACCGCCTATCCAGCAGGGTGGTCATGGCCCGAATCGATTGGTCAAGGGCTTTTAATTCGCCGAAGAAGATGGGCTCGGAGCGTCTGTCGGTTTCGCCTGCACCGGAGCGAATCGCTGCGGCGAACAGCTCGATACGCTTGATCGGCAAGAGCATCAGCGAGCGGAGTAAAAGGTAGACGGCGCCAACCAGGGTCAGATCCAGCACGATGATGCCTGCGAAGATGCCGTTGCGGCGTTCCCGCAATTCCTGATGCACAAAGCGGTAGGACGCAAAGAGGCTGACTTTGGCGATTTCCTTGCCATCAATCAGGATGGGGTGCTGTTCGGTCAATAGCTCCGGCGTTGGGGCGAGGGCCGCGTCTGGCCGGGCGATACCCTGCTCATCGCGCCCAATCTGGTAGAGGCGCTGGCCTTGCTCCTGGCCCGTTTTGATCTGGCTTCTGACCTCTATCCCCAGCAGGTTGACGTTGTTCATCCCGCTCAGCAACAGGCTATGAATTTGTGTCTCGTCGTAACCCCATACAGGCTGCTGCAAGGCAATGACGAGTTGTTTGGCCTGTAGTTCAATCGTGCGGTGCAACTGCTCGATCCGTGCTGCGCGTTCGGATTGATAGAAAAACCAGGCGAATATGCTGAGCACGACGGTGATTACCGTGCTCAACAGCACACTGACGATCAGCGCGATCGACAGGCTTTGGAGGCGCAATACCAAGCGTTGGCGCAGGGGTTGCGGTCCAGGGACGGATGCCTCGTGGCCGCTCATGTGAGCGACTGAATTCGTCATGAACTAGTCAACCTTAAACCCGAAAAGCAATCGAAGGGATGGGGCTTGTTTGGTGAGCGGTGAGTTGAAAGAGCTTGAGGGTTTCAGTATGTCAGATTCCCTTAGCGCTCAGTATTGAATCAAGGGCTGGTCGCCAATGCCCATGGCGCACTCTGGGCTAGCTTGTTCGCGTGTCACTCAGGCGAAAAAAAAAGGCCGCAGTCTGCTGCGGCCTTTTTGTGAGTCAACGCCTTCCCGGAACTACTTCTTGCTGTCCTGTGCTGCAGCTTCCAAGGGATCTACCGCCGAGGCCGGTGGGTCGGCCGGGCCGAACAGCTTGTTGCCGTCCATCTCGGTGGCATCGGCCTTGTCCGACTGCGGTTGCGCTTCGATCACGACATTGCTGCTGTCTACCTCGGCCACCTTGCCTAAGCCGCCCGATACCAGATTGGGGAAGGCAATGATCAAGCCGACCATGATGACCTGAATGATCACAAATGGGACGGCACCCCAGTAGATTTGCCCGGTCGTGACGGGGGCAATTTTCTTGCCGGTGAGCTTGTCGATGTATTCCGTCAAGGGAGCCACGCTGCGCAGGTAGAACAGTGCGAAGCCAAACGGCGGATGCATGAAGGAGGTTTGCATATTGACGCCCAAGAGCACGCCGAACCAAATCAGGTCGATGCCCAGTTTTTCGGCCACCGGCGCCAGCAAGGGCACGACGATGAAGGACAACTCGAAGAAGTCGAGGAAGAAGGCCAGCACAAAGATCAGGATATTCACGAAGATCAGGAATCCGATCTGCCCCCCGGGCAGGCTGCTCAATAGATGCTCAACCCATTTCGGGCCATCCACGCCTTGAAATGACAGGCTGAAGATGGTCGAGCCGACCAAGATAAAGACCACAAAGCAAGACAGCTTGGTGGTTGAGGTCAGAGCTTGAGTCAGCAGTTTGTAGCTGATTCGACCGCGCGCTGCGGCCATCAGGAAAGCACCCAAAGCGCCCATCGCGCCACCTTCTGTCGGCGTGGCGATGCCCAGAAAAATCGTTCCCAATACCAGGAAGATCAATGCGAGCGGCGGGATCAACACAAAGGTCACCTGCTCGGCCATCTTTGACAACAGGTTCAGACCCAGCAGCTTGTTCACCACCGAGCCAATGAAGGCTACGCCAACGCCGACCGACATCGCCACCACAATGGTTTCATCGGTGGGCATGCTGGTGATGACCTCACCCTTGAAGTAACTGGTGATTTGGGCGTAGTTCTGAGCGAAGTAGACGGAAATTGCAAGCGAGGCGAGGGTCAATAGGCCCAGGGAGCGCAGGCCGGAATCGCCATTGCTTTCTCGGATGGACCGCGCTTCCAGTGGCAAGGCCGGGACCCATTTGGGTTTGAAAATGGCAATCCCGATGATGTAGGCAACGTAGAGGCCGGTCAGGATGAAGCCCGGCAGAAAGGCGCCCTTGTACATATCGCCAACGCTCTTGCCCAATTGGTCGGCCAAGATGATCAAGACCAAGGATGGCGGAATGATTTGAGCCAAGGTGCCGGAGGCCGCAATCACCCCGGAAGCAATCCGTCTGTCGTAGCCATAACGCAGCATGATGGGCAGCGAGATCAAGCCCATCGAGATCACCGAGGCGGCGACCACGCCGGTGGTGGCGGCCAGCAAGGCGCCGACAAAAATCACCGCGAAAGCCAGGCCTCCGCGGATGGGGCCGAACAACTGCCCGATGGTGTCCAGCAAGTCCTCCGCCATGCCAGAGCGCTCGAGTATCAAACCCATCAAGGTGAAGAAGGGGATGGCCAGCAGCGTGTCATTCTTCATGATGCCGAAGATACGCAGTGGCAGTGCTTGCATCAGCGAAGCCGGCAAGACATTCAGTTCAATGCCGACGAAACCAAAGAACAGGCCGCAGGCGCCGAGGCTGAATGCCACCGGAAAGCCCATCAGCAAGAAGACGATCAGTCCCGCGAACATGATGGGGGCCAAATTTTGGGTTAAAAATTCCATTCCCGGGCTCCCTTAGTTTTTCTTTTGTTCGGCGGCCAAGCGGATCGCCTCGGCCAGCTCTTCTTCGGCCGTCTTGGCAACCGGCTTCAGCGTCGGGTCGTCAATCAGCCCCTGCAGAAATGCCAGGCGCTTGATCAACTCGCTGAAGCCTTGCAGCATCAACAGCCCAAAACCGAGCGGGATCAAGGCATAGACAGGCCACAGGATCAGGCCGCCGGCATTGGTCGATATCTCGCCCGATCGCAAGGCTTGCAAGAAGAAGGGGGTGCCGAGATAGATGATGGTGGCGCACACCGGCATCAGGAAGACGACGAAGCCAAACACGTCGATCCAGGTCTGGGTGCGCTTGGAGAAGCGCCCAACCACCACGTCGATGCGCACATGCTCGTTGTTCAGCAGCGTGAAGCCGGCTGCCAGCAAGAAGGAGGCGGCGAACAAATACCACTGCATCTCCAAGAAGGCGTTGGAGCTGTAGTTGAAGGCCTTGCGGACGATGGCGTTGACGGCGCTGATCAGTGTTGAGGCGAGGATCAGCCAGATGACCCAGCGACCGATGAAACGGCTCATGCCGTCTATCAGCCTGGAAATTTTGAGTAGGGCGTGCACCTTGAGCTCCTGTTGTCTTTTACGAATGCGATGACTCGGTCGGCAAGGCTAATGCCGACACTTGACGCAATGTATGAGAACAGGGCTGAATTGATCCTGAACAATCAGCCTCTCCTAGGGCAAGTCCTAGGAGAGTTATCCCTGGGTGTTCAGGTTTGCCGGCAATAGGGCTGAGGAGCCTAAGCCAGAGCTGAATCGACTCAGTGGCTCAATGCCTGCTTGACGGCGGCCGAGACCAGGGCCATGTCGGCCTTGCCACTCAGCTGTGCCTTCACGGCAGCCATTACTCGGCCCATGTCGGCGGCGCTCTTGGCGCCAAGTTCCGCAACGATGGCGCCGACCGCCGCCTTGACCTCCTCGGCGTCCATGCGTTGCGGCAAATAGACCTCAAGCACCTTCAGTTCGATCGCTTCCTTGTCGGCCAGATCCTGGCGGCCACCGGCGGTGAACTGAGTGATGGAGTCCTTGCGCTGCTTGATCAGCTTGTCGACGATGGCGATCACGCCGATGTCATCCACGACCACGCGCTCATCGACTTCTTTTTGCTTGATGGCGGCGAGCAGGCCTCGGATGGTGGTCAGCCGGTCTGCTTCTTTGGCGCGCATCGCGGTTTTCATGTCTTCGGTAATACGGTCTTTCAGGCTCATGTTGAATCCTTGGCTTGGCAGGGCGAGAGTTTCAATGGGTAATTTTCGGAGCTGATTGTGGCGCAGGCAAAGAAAAAGCCCGCTACAGCGTCCTGTGCGGGCTCTTTCTGGGCGCTTTTCGCAGCGGTCAAATTATTTAATTCGACTGCTGCGAGGGCTGGGGAGCCCGCGCGAAGCATCAGATCTCTAGACGACGATCAGAACAGCTTCTTGGGCAGCTGCATGCTGCGAATACGCTTGTAGTTACGCTTGACGGCCGCAGCCTTCTTGCGCTTACGCTCAGCCGTTGGCTTCTCGTAAAACTCGCGGGCGCGGAGGTCAGTCAGCAAGCCGAGTTTTTCAATAGTGCGCTTGAAACGGCGCAGAGCCACATCAAATGGCTCGTTCTCTTTGACGCGAATCGTGGTCATGAAAAGGTAGTTCCTTCAATATGCGCTCGGTGTTCGTCATTCACTTCATTCGCACTGCGTCTTTGTATGCAGCTTTGAATTCAGTGCCTGAAACGGCTTATCCGGAATCCGCTTCAGAAAATGTTGCGAATCGAGGCGCAGGGTTTGCCAGCAAAGACAGCGATTGTAGCCTGAATTTCAATCGTTTGAAACATTTGCGCCTAATGATCTTGCGCAAGCCGCCGCACTGGACCAAGCCCATTGGAAGTTATAACCCCCTAGCCACCCTGTGACATCCACAACTTCACCGATGAAATAGAGGCCCGGTACGCGTTTGCTCTGCATGTTTTGTGAGTTCAGTTGGCGGGTATCAACGCCTCCCCGCATCACTTCGGCTTTGCGCCAACCTTCGCTTCCATTTGGTGTTAGTTGCCAGCCCTGCAGTTGGCCGGCGAGACTTTGCAGATCGCGGTCTTTGCATTCCGGCATGGGGCGGCTGCCGCTCAAGCCGAGTCTATCCAGCCAGGCCTGCGCCAAACGTTGCGGAAACAGGCTCGCCAATTCATTGCCGAGTTGGCGACGTGAGTCGCTCTTGGCCTCCATCAACTTGGCCACTAGATCCAGATCCGGAGCTAGGTCAATTTGCAGGTTTTCGCCTTCTTGCCAATAACTGGATATCTGCAAAATAGCCGGCCCGCTCAGGCCTCGATGGGTGAAGAGCAAATCCTCCAGAAAACGCCCGCGAGCTTTACCTTTGCCGGTACTGACAATAACCGGAAGGGATAGGCCCGAGAGCGCCGAAAACGGCGCCCAAGCATCGGCATCGAAGGTCAATGGCACCAGCGCGGCACGCGGCTCGATGATGTTGTGGCCCAGCCGTTTAGCCAGACGCAAGCCCCAGTCGGAGGCGCCGATTTTGGGAATCGAGAGACCACCGGTTGCCACCACAAGCGCTTTGGTCTTGACAACGCCACGCGATGTTTCAAGTGTGAAGCCCGCGCCTTCGCTGTCACCTTCCGGTGGGGTTTGCACATCGGCCACGGTGCTGGGTTGCCAGCGTTGAACGCCGCCGGCATCGCATTCTGCGAGCAGCATTTGGATGATTTGCTCGCTTGAGTCGTCGCAAAACAACTGGCCCTTGTGCTTTTCATGGAAACGGATGCCGTGCTTTTGAACCAACGCAACGAAGTCTTGGCTGCTGTAGCGGGCCAATGCCGAGCGGCAATAGGCCGGGTTCTCCGACAGGAAATTGGCTGGCCCAACATCCCGGTTGGTGAAGTTGCATCGCCCGCCACCCGAGATGCGAATCTTCTCGGCCAACCGTTCGGAATGGTCGATCAACAGCACGCGCTGCCCACGCTGACCGGCCAGCCCGGCGCAAAACAGTCCTGCGGCGCCGGCGCCAATGATGACCAAGTCAAAGATTTGCATGTTTTTCGATCTATCAAGCGGCGCCCGAGTGGCGCTTCAGGCTTGATTGTCCCGCAGGTCCGCGAGCTTGAATTTCAAAGTTTGGCGAACTAAAAGATGGCGGCGGCAATGAAAAACCATGCAGACGGCCAATGCCTTTGATTTTGGAATAGATAATTGCAACCCTGTGCGGTATAGATCTGGGTGTTCTTGGATAGCATTGACGCGAGAGCCAATCTAGGGGGAATGGTTGAGTTCGCGGGGGAAACCCCTTGTCGGTGCGTGAAAATGCCCTCTACATTTCCCGGACGGCTGCCAAGTGAAGAATTTTCGGCAGTGACTGCTTCAAGTTTGACTGAGAGTTCATGGACACTTCATCCGATCCCTATGACGATTCATCGCCCAAGCAGGGCAGTTTTGCGCATTGGCTAAGCAGTCAGGCAGGTTTGTTGCCGGAGCTGGGGTCGGTGTTGTTGAGCTTGATCGAGCCGCTGGATTCTTTTGTCGCCGTCAAGTCTCTGGTGACTGGGCGTTATGTCTTTGCCAGCCCCGGTTTGGATCATGTGTTTGGCAAAGGTCCGGTTGCCGGCAGTATTGACAACGATTTGATGCGTTCAGATGAAGTGATTGGCATGCGCCGGGTTGAGCAATCGGTGATGGCGCAGCGAACCATGGTCGTCAGCGAACATCGGCTGGAGTTGGCGGGGCGCCGACGTGAGTTCACCGTTACCAGGGCGCCTTTGGGGCCTGAGCATATTTTGTCGGTCTGGCGTGAGCGCACCGAAGAGCGTCATCGGGAATCCCATTTGCAGCGCGCCTTGCAGCAAATCGAACAGCAGCAAAAAACTATCGAGCAGATTCGCCGTGAGTTGCAGCAAGGCAGTGGGCGAGATGATTTATCGGGCCTGTATTTGCGTGCGCAATTTGATGATCAACTCCTTCGCGAAATCGATCTTTCAACGCGCGAGCACCGTGAGTTCGCTTTGGTCATCATTGCCTTGGATCCCGCGCCTGAGGCCGCCAGGGCTATGGGGGAGGAGGCTAATCTGCGTTTGCTGGAAGGCATGGGGCGAATGTTGCGCGCCAACACGCGGTCAATGGATGCGGCCTGTCGAATTGCCGAAGACCGGTTTGCTGTGCTGTTGTCGGGAGTGGGTTTGGCCACCGCGCACGCGCGCATGGAGCAATTGCGACGCCAGTGCACCGCTCAGATCATTGTGCTGAATGGAGTGGATATGGGCTTGTCCATATCGATGGGGGTATGCAGTTTCCCGCACACAGCATCCAAGCAAGAAGAGCTTCTGGCGGCCAGCGAAGCGGCTGTACAAGAGGCGCAGCGCCGCGGTGGCAATCAGGTCGTGTTGGCTGCCATCCCCTTTGTCAACTAACCTTGCTCGGGCAAGACTGCCTGCAAATGGTCCCATTCCTGCGCGGTAACAGGCGTGATGGAAAGGCGGCTACCGGGTTGCAACACAAGCATGTTCCGCAATGCCGGGTCGGCGCGCAGAGCGGCTCGACTCAATAGCTTGGTCTTGCGAACAAAGGCGATATCAACAAGCATCCAGCGCGGTGCCTCGGGCTTGGATTTGGCGTCGTAGTAATGCCCATCGGGGTCAAACTGACTGGCATCCGGATAGGGTTTGCTGGCCACTCGAGCCAAGCCGGCAATCCCGATTTGTTCGGGTGAGGGGCAGGATGAGTGATAGAACAACACACCGTCGCCGATGCGCATCTGGTCACGCATGAAATTGCGTGCCTGGTAGTTGCGCACACCGGTCCAAGGTAGAGATTGCCCCGGGGCAGCGGCCAGATCATCGATCGAGCACTCGCCGGGCTCTGACTTCATCAACCAGTAGTTCAAGGGCTTACGCTCAGGGCCATCTGTGTACGGCAAAAAGAAGGTGTCCACCGTGAACCGTGAGCCGCATTCCTGAACCGGGGGTTCAGGTGGGCGAGGTCAGCCAAGCATTGGGTTCATCTGACGCGAGACGATCACGCTTGCCAGGCGATGTTCCAAGCCCGTGCTCATAGAGCATTGGTTCAAGGAAATATAAAACTCACGCGAACACAGTGGACGCTGTGGATTCTACGGCCTGCAGGGTGACCGTTCTGCTGCGTGCAAAAGAATCAGAGAAGTCAGAGCAATTGACCGTCGTGCCCGAGGGCTTCGTCGAGCCGGCGCATCAGGCTTTCCAGGTCGGGTAAATTGTCGGCCGCGACCGGGCGTGACTTGCTTTGCGCATTGGCGGCCGGGCCGCCCTCGGCCAACTGATAGGCCAGGTTCAAGGCGGCCAGCACGGCGATGCGCTCGCGCGCTTTGACACGACCCGAGTCTCGAATGGCGCTCATCTCGCGGTCAACCTGTGACACCGCCTTGGTCAAAGCGGCTTCACCACCCTCGGGGCAACCGAGCAAATAGCTCTGTCCCATGATGGTCACTTCCATTTGCTTCATTGAGAGTTCTTTCCGGAATCACTGTCGACCGGCAGTCGTTCAAGTAGGACGTCGATGCGGGCACGGGCGGCATTCAGGCGCGAGCGCAGGCTGTCGCGCTCTTGGCTGAGGGTCTGCACTTGCTCTTGCAGCAGTGCATTGGTTCGTTTCAGTTCATCGTGGCGAATCAAAATTCGCTCGACACGATCGATCAGGTCATTGAGGCTTGGCATGGCGTCCCGCGGCGGCTAGGCAGGAGGGGATTGTAGGCGGCGACCGTGATCGCATAGAGAAGCTACCGCGCAACTTCCACAGAGTGGCTGTCTGGCTTTGCAGATATAGCGGCCATGCAAGATCAGCCAATGGTGTGCGTCGACCATGAATTCAGCGGGGATTCGCTTGAGCAGACCCAACTCGACCGCCAGCGGCGTCTTGCCTGGCGCCAAGCCGGTACGATTGCTGACGCGAAATAGATGAGTATCGACGGCCATCGTTGCTTGGCCAAAAGCGACATTGAGAACCACATTGGCGGTCTTTCTGCCCACGCCGGGAAGCTCCTCCAAATCTGCCCGCTTGTTCGGAACCTGTCCCCCATGCTTGTCGACCAAGATCCGGCAGGTCGCTATCAGGTGCTTGGCCTTGCTTCGGTACAGGCCGATTGTGCGAATGTATTCACTCAGACCCGCTTCGCCCAAGGCGAGGATTTTTTGCGGCGTATTCGCGACCGGGAACAAGCGTCGAGTCGCTTTGTTGACGCCGATGTCGGTGGCTTGGGCCGACAGCAAAACGGCAGCCAGCAACTCGAAGACACTCGCATATTCCAGCTCGGTCTGCGGCGAAGGGTTGGCGCGTCGCAGGGTCTGAAAGAAGGCGGCAATTTCTTGATCGTTCATGGCGAGCCATTGTCCTCGGTCGAGATGCCTGAGTCAGGAGTCGCATGCGCTAATGCGGCAAATACGGAGCTTCTGCTGAAAGTGGTCAATCTCCCCACCCTTGTCCGTGACCTCTGTCTAGCAATTGCTGCGTGGACTTGAGTCTTGCAGTCAGGTCGGATTGAAAAAAGTCGTGTTCACCGGACGGTTACCGTTGGGCGTGCCGGGCGCGGACTATCTGGCCGACCGCCGCCGCTGAAGTCTGGCTTGAAGTGAGGCGCTCGAAAAAATAGAAGGCCCGCCGATTTTCCGGCGAGCCTCTATATTTGAGCCAAGCAGAGTTGATCGAATTGGCTATCAACCCTCAAAGTCAGGCACTCAGCCTTGTACGCCCTTGGCAGTCTCCGAGTATTCCTCGATCTGATCGAAGTTCAAATACTTGTAGATCTGGCTGCTGTCCTTGTTGATCACGCCCATATCGGCGTGGTACTCGGCGACCGTTGGAATACGACCCAGTTTGGACGCAATCGCCGACAACTCGGCCGAGGCCAGATAGACATTGCTGTTCTTGCCCAAACGGTTCGGGAAGTTGCGGGTGCTGGTGGAGACCACCGTCGCACCTTCACGCACCTGCGCCTGATTGCCCATGCACAGGCTGCAACCGGGCATTTCCATGCGCGCGCCGGCCGCGCCGAAGGTGCCGTAATGGCCTTCCTTGGTCAGCTCGGAGGCGTCCATCTTGGTTGGCGGCGCGACCCACAGCTTGACGGGAATGTCGCGGCGGCCTTCAAGCAGCTTGGAGGCGGCGCGGAAGTGACCGATATTGGTCATGCAAGAACCGATGAAGACCTCGTCGATCTTGGTGCCGGCCACTTCGCTCAAGAACTTGGCATCGTCCGGATCGTTCGGGCAGCACAGGATCGGCTCCTTGATGTCGGCCAGGTCGATCTCGATCACATGGGCGTACTCGGCGTCCTTGTCGGCGGCCATCAACTGTGGCTTCGCCAGCCAGGCTTCGACCGCGGCGATACGGCGCTCCAGCGTGCGCTTGTCCTGGTAGCCGTCGGCGATCATGTTCTTCATCAGCACGATATTGCTGGTCAGATATTCCTTGATTGGCGCGGGGTTCAGGTGCACGGTGCAGCCGGCTGCGCTACGTTCGGCCGACGCATCGCTCAGCTCGAACGCTTGCTCGACCTTGAGGTCCGGCAGGCCTTCGATTTCGAGGATGCGACCCGAGAATTCATTGATCTTGCCAGCCTTGGCGACGGTCAACAAACCGGCCTTGATCGCGTACAGCGGGATCGCATGGACCAGGTCGCGCAGCGTGATGCCGGGCTGCATCTGACCCTTGAAGCGCACCAGCACCGACTCGGGCATGTCCAGCGGCATCACGCCGGTGGCGGCGCCGAAGGCGACCAGACCGGAGCCGGCGGGGAAGGAAATGCCGATCGGGAAACGGGTGTGGCTGTCGCCGCCGGTGCCGACGGTGTCGGGCAGCAGCAGGCGGTTCAACCAGCTGTGGATCACGCCGTCACCCGGGCGCAGCGCCACGCCGCCACGGCTGCTGATGAAGGCGGGCAGTTCGCGGTGGGTCTTGACGTCGACCGGCTTTGGATAGGCTGCGGTGTGGCAGAAGGACTGCATCACCAGATCGGCGCTGAAGCCCAGGCAAGCCAGATCCTTCAACTCGTCACGGGTCATCGGGCCGGTGGTGTCTTGGCTGCCGACGGTCGTCATGCGTGGCTCGCAGTAGGTGCCCGGACGAACGCCTTGGCCCTCTGGCAGGCCAACGGCGCGGCCGACCATCTTCTGCGCCAGCGTGAAGCCGGCCTTGGTCGCGATCGGGGCGGTCGGCAGACGGAAGGTGGTGGCGGCAGGCAGGCCGAGGAAGTCACGTGCCTTGGCAGTCAGCGAGCGGCCGATGATCAAGTTGATGCGGCCACCGGCACGCACTTCGTCGAACAGCACATCGCTCTTGAGCTTGAAGGAGGCGGCGACTTTGCCGTCTTTCTCGATCTTGCCTTCGTAAGGGTAGATATCGATCACGTCGCCCATATTGAAGGCCGACACATCGACCTCGATCGGCAGCGCGCCCGAGTCTTCTTGCGTGTTGAAGAAGATCGGTGCGATCTTGCCGCCCAAAGTGACGCCGCCAAAGCGCTTGTTGGGCACAAAAGGAATGTCTTCGCCGGTGGCCCAGATGACGCTGTTGGTGGCCGACTTGCGGCTCGATCCGGTGCCGACCACATCGCCGACATAGGCGACCAGATGGCCCTTGGCCTTGAGGTCCTCGATGAACTTCATCGGGCCGCGCTTGCCGTCTTCTTCGGGCGTTATGCCGGGGCGGGCATTCTTCAACATCGCCAGGTAGTGCAGCGGAATGTCGGGGCGGCTCCAGGCATCCGGGGCAGGAGAGAGGTCGTCGGTATTGGTCTCGCCGGTCACCTTGAAGACGGTGACGGTGATCTTCTGGGCAACTTCGGGGCGGGTGGTGAACCACTCGGCGTTGGCCCAGCTCTGGATCACGTCCTTGGCGTGCGCATTGCCGGCCTTGGCCTTCTCGCTCACATCGTGGAAGAAGTCGAACATCAGCAGCGTCTTCTTCAGCGCGGCTGCGGCCGTGGCGGCCACTTCCGCGTCGTCCAGCAGGTCGATCAAGGGCTTGACGTTGTAGCCGCCGACCATGGTGCCGAGCAATTCGGTGGCGCGGGCCTTGGAAATCAAGCTAACGTCGAAGTCACCGTGAGCAACGGCCGCCAAGAAACTGGCCTTGACCTTGGCTGCGTCGTCGACGCCTGGCGGAATGCGGTGCGTCAACAGATCCATCAAGAACTCACCCTCGCCGGCGGGCGGGGTCTTGATCAACTCGATCAGGTCGGCGGTTTGCTTGGCGTCGAGGGCCAGTGGCGGAATGCCAAGGGCGGCGCGCTCGGCAACATGTTGGCGGTAGGCTTGCAGCATGGTCGTTCTCTCCAGAGCTTGCTATGAGGTTGGATAAGGGACAGGAAAAAATCAGGGCAAGGTCGGCGTGATGACCTTCAGCCCTTTGAAATAGTCGCGAAAAAATCCTTCGTCGCGCGTCAGCAGCGCGTCGCATTGCAGCATGGCATGGGCGCCGACCAAAAAGTCGGGGATCGTGCGCTGAGAAATTTGGGTGCTGCTGCTTTCACGCAAGCGCTGCTTGTATTTGCGCTGCATTTCGCCGGCTCGAATGGCTGCGCGCTGGTCTAATGCCTGAAAACGCAGGCCCATTTCTTCCAGCACGTCCATCACTTCGGAGCCGTGACCCAAGCCGGCCGTCACTTCGCTGACGACCACATCACAGACCACCACCGGACCGGAGCTCAGCGCCAGGCGCAGGCAGGCTTCGGCAGCGTCGGCGCGGGCATCGTCACCCAGCAGGTCGATCAAAACAGAGGTGTCAACGGCAATCATGGTCGGCTGCGTCGCATTATTCGGCGATCGGGTCTCCGGGAGCCCGGCCACGCAAGTCGCGCATCACATCGTCCGAGCTCGTGCCCTCAGGCAGTTTGAAGCGCCCGCGCGCTCTCGAAATGGCGTCATCGACGTTCTTGCGCAAGATGATGCGCGCGCCGTCGAGTTCCACCTTCAGCGTCGAACCCTTGCTGAGCCCAAGGGCGTCTCGGACGGCTTTGGGCAAGGTGATTTGGCCGCGTTCGGCAACAGTTGCTTCCATGCTGAACCTCCTGAGGGAGAGAGTATGCATTGATTATACGTACTTTTTGCGGCGTACTGTGCGTGGATCAGCGCCAATCGGTGACCGAAAGCCAGAGTCATTGTTGCCGCGAACTCACCCGCCAGGATCGGGTGCAACTCAGGGCTTGGCTTTTGGTTCGGTGGTCAATCCATTGCCGGCAGGCTTTGCATTGCCGTCATCAATGGCGCCGGCCAGTGCGGCGGTCTGAGCCTCGGAAACTTGCGCCGAATGCATGCAGAAATCCACCATGCGTTGACCGACCTTGTTGTTCATCAGCATTGATTTGGTCGGAATCTGCAGCCACACCACGCCGGCTCTTTTGTCCTCCAGGCGCACTGCGCCGGTGGTGGTGGGCTCTGGCGCCATATTGAACACCAGTTTGCCAAACTGAAGCCGGAAGCGGCCGGGGCGATCGGCGTCTGGCGTGATGGTGACCTTGTTCTTGAACTCGCAGTTGGCGTCACCCGCATGAACCAGTGGGCTGAGCGCCATTTGCTCTTCGTTCAGCGGCGTGGTGTCCTCGGGTTCAGGGGCCGGGGCCTTCAGAGCGGCGGTAGCCTTGGCGGCGACCCGGTTCTTTGGCTTGCTGGTTTCGGCAGCGGCCGACCAAGCGCTGCTGGCCGCGAAGGCCAAGGCGCAAACAATGAGAGTCGACTTGAGCGAGGGGCTTGAGGATTGCATGGAATGAGCTTCCGAGTTCGGGATGAATTGATTGTCGGGCCATGCGGCGACTTTTAATGCTGACGAGGACAAGTGTTGGTCAGTTTTGTGGCTTGCGTGTGTAAGCAATTGCATTAGGGGGCGCCGAATAGCTCCAACTCCACCTCGATGGGCAAGGCCTGGCCGGTGCGATGAGCGCGCTCGAGTACTTGCCAGAAATAGCGGTAGCTGGCGCGGTCATGCAAGGTGTCGTGATGCTGAATCGGCGCCCAGTTGGCGGCCATGGCGGCGTGAATGATGGCTATTGCCTCGTCGATCTCGGCCACGCTGGGCGCGAAGGCGTCGATGATGGGTTGAATCTGGCTTGGGTGAATGCTCCACATGCGGGTGTAGCCGAACTCGCGCGCCGCGCGGGCGGCCGCAGCCTCAATGGCGGCCGGATGCTTGAATTCGGTAACGACGCAATGCGACGGCGTCTTGGCGAAGGCGTGCGCCGCCGCCGCGATCTCCAGCTTGGCGCGCCTGACCAAGGGGTGGCTGAACTGGCCTTCGGAACTCAGTGCGTGCCTGGGGATGGCGCCGCGATGCGCGGAGACAAAGTCCATCAAGCCGAAGGAGAGTGATTCGATGCGCGGGTGGGCGGCAATTTGCTGCACCTCGCGCAAAGCGCCATGGGTTTCGATCAAGACATGAATCGGCAAGGGTTTCGCGATGCGATGGTGCAGCAGGCTGGCGTCGATGAGTCGGCAGGCTTCGCTGACATCGGCGGTGCTGCGCGGTTTCGGCAGCATCAGGTAGGCGAGGCGCTCGCCTGATTTGGCGATCAGCCCATCGACATCGGCCTCAAATGCAGGCGACCCGAAGGGGTGAACGCGCGCGCCCACGCGGCCGAAGCGGTTGTTGGTGCTGGCAAGCATCGCGTTGACCAGCAACACATGCTCGGCCTCGCCGCCAATCGGCGCGCCGTCCTCGCAATCCAGCGTGATGTCAAACACCGGCCCCATTTGAGCCTGCAACTCCAGGCTCTTGCTCATGCGGGCCTCGATGCCGCAGTAGTGGTCAACCACCGGCAAGGCCGTGGCGACATCGCCGTCTTCGAACAGCGCCTGTTTTGGGTGAAGGGCTTGACTCACGATGGGGCTCATTCAGAAAAAAAGGGTCGGCATGTGCTCACGCCAACCCCTTGATTGCTTGCTCAACGATCAGTCTGGCCGGAGTCAATGACTCCGGGCTAACTGTCTATCACAGCAGGTGCTTGACGCCCTCTTGTTCGCCTTGCAATTCGGCCAGGGTCTTGTTGATGCATTCTTGCGAAAACGCATCGATCTCCAGGCCGGCGACGATTTTGTATTCGCCGCCTTCGCAGGTGACCGGGAAGCCGAACATGATTTCCTTGGGGATACCATACTCGCCATTCGAAGGGATGCCCATCGTCACCCATTTGCCATGGGTGCCCAAGGCCCAGTCGCGCATATGGTCGATGGCGGCGTTGGCGGCCGAGGCGGCCGAGGACAGGCCGCGTGCTTCAATGATGGCTGCGCCGCGCTTGCCGACGGTGGGCAAGAAAACATCCTTGTTCCAGACCTGGTCGTTGATCATGGCAGCCACCGAGGCGCCGTCAATGGTGGCGTAGCGGTAGTCGGCGTACATGGTGGGCGAGTGGTTGCCCCACACGGCCAGCTTCTCGATCGAAGCAACGGGCTTGCCGGTCTTGGCAGCGATTTGCGACGCGGCGCGGTTGTGATCCAGGCGCAGCATGGCGGTGAAGTTCTTGGCCGGCAGATCTGGCGCCGACTTCATCGCGATATAGGCATTGGTGTTGGCGGGGTTGCCGACGACCAGAACCTTGACATTGCGCGAAGCGACAGCATTCAAGGCCTTGCCCTGTGCGGTGAAGATCTGGCCATTGATGGCCAGCAACTCGGCACGCTCCATACCGGCCTTGCGCGGCATCGAACCCACCAGCAGCGCGTAGTCGGTGTCCTTGAAGGCGGTCATCGGGTCGCTGTGAGCTTCCATGCCGACCAGCAGCGGGAAGGCGCAGTCTTCCAGTTCCATCATCACGCCCTTGAGCGCTTTTTGCGGGCCTTCGACCGGCACTTCCAGCAATTGCAGGATGACGGGTTGATCCTTGCCCAGCATTTCGCCGGAGGCAATGCGGAACAGCAGGGCGTAGCCGATTTGGCCAGCAGCGCCGGTGACGGCAACGCGAACGGGTTTCTTGCTCATGTGTGGTGCTCCGAGAGTGTTGAATATAGGGACAAATTCGGTCTGCCCATGGGCCAAGCCCATGGGCGCGCCGCAAGTGTAGGCCAGACTCAGGGCTATCCCCTAGTTTGGCGCTCGCTGCGGCCTTGCTTTGATCGCCAATTATCACCAATTTTCTCGAAAAGCTGAGCGTCTTATGTCTTATATAAGACATCATTCGTATTCTTGATCTGTCTGAGTGGACGCTGTCGGCCGCATGTGCTGCAATGTCTGTCATGTCAGGCTCATCTCGCTCCATTTCTGCTGAAGACACCGTGCGCGCCGATGGCGCGGCCTCGCCGTCGTTCAGTCCTTTGTACGCCCAAATCAAGGCCTTGATCATCGCCAGCTTGCAGTCGGGTGAATGGAAGGCCGGCGAGGCGATTCCCAGTGAGTTGGATCTGGCCAAGCGCTTTGGTGTCAGCCAGGGCACGGTGCGCAAGGCTGTCGATGAGATGGCGGCCGAGAACTTGCTGGTGCGCCGGCAAGGGCGGGGCACTTTTGTCGCCACCCATGCCGAACAAAAAGTTCAGTATCGGTTCTTGCGTCTGATGCCCGATGAGGGCTCGGAGTCGCTTGAGCGGCAATTGCTGGATTGCCGCCGCCAGCGTGCGCCGGCGGCGATTGCCCGGGCGCTGCAACTACGCACCGGTGACCCGATGATCGAGGTGCGCCGGATCTTGAGCAGCAAGGGCGTGCCGGTGGTGCTGGATGATATTTGGCTGCCCGGCGATCTGTTCAAGGGCTTGAGCACCGAGCGGCTCAATCTGCACCGCGGGCCGTTTTATGGCTTGTTCGAGACCGAGTTCGGCGTGCATATGATCCGAGCCGAAGAGAAGATCCGCGCCGTTGCCGCCGATGCCGAGGCGGCTTGCTTGCTGCAAGTGCCGCTGGGCGCGCCATTGCTCAGCGTCGAGCGACTGTCGTTCACCTATGGCGACAAGGCGGTAGAGTTGCGCCGCGGCTTGTACTGCACAGCTACGCACTTCTATCGCAATGAACTTAACTAATCCTTGCACGTTGCGTGGTGGGTACGTCTTGCCAAAGCTTCGTGCTGCATTGCAATAAACTCCACGGGTTTCATTCGATTACAAAAAAAGGCTGGGTATGACGGACACCACCAACGGATCTAGGCCAAAGCGGCCGGTCTTTACCAATATTCATGTGACGCAGATCGTCTCGTATCGGCTGCCACCGGCGGGCATCGTGTCGATCTTGCACCGGGTCAGCGGGCTGTTGATGTTTTTGCTTTTGCCCTTCGTCATCTGGATGTTTGACAACAGCCTGACCTCAGAAATCTCCTATGAGAGCTTCACCAATGCCTTCGTGGCCGGCATTGGCTTTGTGCCGGCCTGGTTCGTCAAGCTGACCGTGCTGGGCTTGCTGTGGGGCTATTTGCACCACTTCATCGCCGGTGTGCGCCATCTGTGGATGGATGCCACCCACAGCGTCAGCAAAGAGCAGGGTCACAACTCGGCGATCTTCACCCTGGTCAGCAGCGTGCTGCTGACGATCTTGCTGGCCGCCAAGTTGTTTGGCTTGTACTGAATAGAACCCGGAGAACACAAGAATGAGTACTTTTGGCTCCAAGCGCATCGTCGTCGGTGCGCATTACGGATTGCGTGATTGGCTGGCTCAGCGCATCACTGCCGTGTTGATGGCCCTGTTCACCATCGTCGTGTTGGTGCAATTTTTGATGCCGGGTGAACTCGGCTATGACCATTGGGCGGCGATCTTCTCGCAGCAGTGGATGAAGACGCTGACGTTTGTGACGATTTTGTCGCTGGCGTTTCACGCCTGGGTCGGCGTGCGTGATATCTGGATGGACTATGTGAAGCCGGTCGGCGTGCGCCTGTTCTTGCAGGTGGCGTCCTTGGTGTGGTTGGTGGGATGCGCCGGTTGGGCGATCCAAGTGATTTGGAGACTGTGATGACGGTGGCAAATAAGTCGATTCCTAAACGCAAGTTCGATGTGGTCATCGTCGGAGCCGGTGGCTCGGGCATGCGCGCGTCCTTACAACTGTCACTGGCAGGTCTGAACGTAGCGGTGCTGTCCAAGGTCTTCCCGACCCGCTCGCACACGGTTGCCGCGCAAGGCGGCGTCAGCGCCTCTTTGGGCAATATGTCCGAGGACAACTGGCACTATCACTTCTTCGACACCGTCAAGGGTTCGGACTGGCTGGGTGACCAGGACGCAATCGAATTCATGTGCCGTGAAGCGCCCAAGGTCGTCTACGAGCTTGAGCATTTCGGCATGCCTTTCGACCGCAATGCCGACGGCACGATTTACCAGCGCCCGTTTGGTGGTCACACCGCCAATTACGGTGAAAAGCCGGTGCAACGCGCTTGCGCCGCGGCCGACCGTACCGGCCACGCGATGCTGCATACGCTGTATCAGCAAAACGTCAAGGCCAAGACCCAGTTCTTCGTCGAATGGATGGCGCTGGACCTGATCAAGGATGAG
The DNA here is from genome assembly GCF_025717515.1 of Roseateles oligotrophus. Taxonomy (GTDB): domain Bacteria; phylum Pseudomonadota; class Gammaproteobacteria; order Burkholderiales; family Burkholderiaceae_C; genus Paucibacter_A; species Paucibacter_A oligotrophus. The sequence continues at coordinate 46,874 of NZ_JAJIRN010000013.1, read as the reverse complement.
GCCGGCGACGTCGTCGGTGTGACCGCGCTGGAAATGGAAACCGGCGAGATGCACATCATGGAAGCCAAGACCGTGCTGCTCGCCACCGGCGGAGCAGGGCGCATCTTCGCGGCCTCGACCAATGCTTTCATCAACACCGGTGACGGCTTAGGCATGGCGGCACGCGCCGGCATCCCGCTGGAAGACATGGAGTTCTGGCAGTTCCACCCGACCGGCGTGGCCGGCGCCGGCGTGTTGCTGACCGAAGGCTGCCGCGGCGAAGGCGCGATTCTGCGCAACTGCAATGGCGAGCGTTTCATGGAGCGCTATGCGCCGACCCTGAAGGATCTGGCGCCGCGTGACTTCGTCTCGCGCTGCATGGACCAGGAAATCAAGGAAGGTCGGGGCTGCGGTCCGAACAAGGACTATATCGAGCTCGATATGACTCACTTGGGCGGCGACACCATCATGAAGCGCCTGCCGTCGGTGTTCGAGATTGGCCACAACTTCGCCAACGTCGACATCACCAAGGAATCGATTCCCGTCGTGCCGACCATCCATTACCAGATGGGCGGCATCCCGACCAATATTTATGGTCAGGTCGTCGTGCCCAAGGATGGCAACCCGAACGCGGTGGTCAACGGTCTGTACGCGGTGGGTGAATGCGCATGCGTCAGCGTGCACGGCGCCAACCGCCTGGGCACCAACTCGCTGCTCGACCTGCTGGTGTTCGGCCGGGCGGCCGGCAATCACATTGTCGAGTCGGGCCTGAAGGGCAAGACGCACAAGCCGCTGCCGGCCGATGCTGGCGCCGACTCGGTCGCTCGCGTGGCCCGTTTGGATGACAGCACAAGCGGCGAATACGCACAGGACGTGGCCAACGATTTGCGCAACGCGATGCAGCATCACGCCGGCGTGTTCCGCACCCAAGCCATCCTGGACGAAGGTGTGGGCAAGATCATCGCGATTGCCGAGCGTGCCAAGAACATCACCTTGAAGGACAAGTCCAAGGTCTTCAACACCGCTCGCATCGAAGCGCTGGAAGTGGAGAACCTGATGGAGGTGGCCAAGGCGACCATCGTATCGGCAGCGGCTCGCCGTGAAAGCCGTGGTGCCCATACGGTCGACGATTACGCGGATACGCCCGAGCATCCGAATGGTCGTAACGACGCCGAATGGATGAAGCACACGCTGTGGTATTCGGACGGCAATCGCCTGGATTACAAGCCAGTGAACCTGAAGCCGCTCACGGTGGAATCGATCCCGCCAAAAGTGCGTACCTTCTAAGAGTCTAGGAAAAAATAATATGACCAAGCGTACTTTTCAAATCTACCGTTACGACCCGGACAAGGATGCCAAGCCCTATATGCAGACCCTCGAGGTCGAGCTGGATGGCACCGAGCGCATGTTGCTGGACGCGCTGGGCAAGTTGAAGGCGCAAGACCCGACCCTGAGCTTCCGACGCAGCTGCCGTGAAGGCGTGTGCGGCTCGGATGCGATGAATATCAACGGCAAGAACGGCCTGGCCTGCCTGACCAATATGCGCACGCTGCCCGGTGTGATCGTGTTGAAGCCGCTGCCTGGCCTGCCGGTGGTGCGCGACCTGATCGTCGACATGACGCAGTTCTTCAAGCAGTACAACTCGATCAAGCCTTATCTGATCAACGACACGCCGCTGCCCGATAAGGAGCGCCTGCAGTTCCCTGAAGAGCGCGATGAGCTCAACGGCCTGTATGAGTGCATCTTGTGCGCGAGTTGCTCGACCTCATGCCCGAGTTTCTGGTGGAACCCGGACAAGTTCGTCGGGCCGGCCGGTCTGCTGCAGGCCTATCGCTTCATTGCCGATAGCCGCGACGAAGCGACCGCCGAGCGCCTGGATAACCTGGAAGACCCATACCGTTTGTTCCGCTGCCACACCATCATGAATTGCGTCGATGTCTGCCCCAAGGGTTTGAACCCGACCAAGGCGATCGGCAAGATCAAAGAAATGATGGTACGCCGCGCGGTCTGATTGATTTGACCTCTAACCCCTAAAGTCTGCTGATGAGCGTCGCTGTTGATATGAAGCCCGAAGATGAGTTGATCGATGAGAGGGCACTCTCTAAACTTCGCTGGCGTTGCCGGCGCGGCCTGCTGGAGAATGACCTTTTCATCGAGCGATTTTTCAACGCTTATGCCGACAGTTTGACCGAGGTGCAGGCCGAAGGGCTACGGGTCTTGATGGATCTGGCCGATAACGATTTGCTGGATCTGTTGCTGCGCCGCAAAGAAGCGGAAGGCGAGTTGGATAGACCCGATGTACAAGAAGTTTTGAGCTTGCTCAGAACCACCTCTGCTTAAACGAATTTAAGAATTTTCAGAAGTCAAAAGGACAAGCTCATGACCCCGTCAGACGTCAAAGCCACCCTGTCGTTCTCCGACGGCAGCCCCAATATGGATCTGCCGATCTACAAAGGCTCGGTCGGCCCGGATGTGATCGACATCCGCAAGCTCTACGCGCAAACGGGCAAGTTCACCTACGACCCCGGTTTCTTGTCGACCGCCTCCTGCAATTCCACCATCACCTATATCGATGGTGACAAGGGCGAGCTGCTCTACCGCGGCTACCCGATCGAGCAATTGGCGACCAATTGCGACTTCCTGGAAACCTGCCATCTGCTGCTCTACGGAGAGTTGCCGGATGTCGCCAAGAAGGCAGACTTCGTTCACCGCGTGACCCATCACACGATGGTCAATGAGCAGATGCAGTTCTTCCTGCGCGGTTTCCGCCGGGATGCGCATCCGATGGCGGTGATGACGGGCTTGGTCGGCGCGATGTCGGCCTTCTATCACGACAGCACCGATATCAACAATCCGGAACACCGCGAGATTGCCGCGATCCGCCTGATTGCCAAGATGCCGACCCTGGTCGCGATGGCTTACAAATATTCGATCGGCCAGCCTTTCATCTATCCTCGCAATGATCTGGGCTACACCGCCAACTTCATGCACATGATGTTTGCAACGCCTTGCGAGAAGTACGAGCCGAATGAGGTGCTGGTGCGCGCGATGGAGCGCATCTTCATCTTGCACGCCGATCACGAGCAAAACGCGTCGACCTCGACCGTGCGCCTGTGCGGCTCCAGCGGCACCAACCCGTTCGCGGCCATTGCGGCCGGCGTGGCCTGCCTGTGGGGCCCGGCTCACGGCGGCGCCAACGAAGCGGCGCTGACCATGCTGGAAGAAATCCAGCGCAATGGTGGTGTCGAGAAGATCGGTGAGTTCATCAAGCAGGTCAAGGACAAGAACTCCGGCGTCAAGCTGATGGGCTTCGGTCACCGGGTCTACAAGAACTATGACCCGCGTGCCAAGCTGATGCGCGAAACCTGCCACGAGGTCTTGAACGCGCTGGGCCTGCATGACGACCCGTTGTTCAAGCTGGCGATGGCACTGGAGAAGATCGCGCTGGAAGACGACTACTTCGTGTCGCGCAAGCTTTACCCGAACGTTGACTTCTACTCCGGCATCGTGCAGCGCGCGATCGGCATCCCGGTCAGCCTGTTCACGGCGATCTTCGCCTTGGCCCGCACGGTTGGTTGGATTGCTCAGCTGAACGAGATGATCGGCGACCCCGAGTACAAGATCGGCCGCCCGCGTCAGCTCTTCGTCGGCGCCACCTCCCGCGACGTGCAGCCGATCGACAAGCGCTGATCGCTGACCGTTGAAATCTCGACCCGACCGGCCCTGAGTCGATCAGGCCGTGCATTTAAACCTCGTTGCCTTTTGATGGGCGCGAGGTTTTTTCCGTTTTAAGGGCCGTCACCGGCGCAGAAGTCCTTAAAAGGCGCGTGCGATTAGCGATTTTCTTCGAGTATCGAGCTGCAGTCGCATCAGCTTGGGCTATGCTTGCGCAAAGTGGCAAACGTTTGCCCCTACTCAAAGCGCATTCATCCCGAGCTTTTAATCTTGAGCACAATCAAAGACGTAGCCGCGCTGGCTGGCGTGTCCTTCACCACCGTGTCCCATGTCCTGAACGACACCCGCCCGGTCAGCGCCGATGCGCGCCGCAGGGTCTTGGCGGCGGTGGAAGAGATCGGCTATCTACCCAGCGCGGTGGCGCGCTCCTTGCGAAAAAGCGAAACCAAAATCATTGGCGTTCTGGTTCCCAATGTACAGAACCCCTTCTTTGCCGAGCTGGTCTGTGGTGTCGAGGAATGTTGCCGCTTGGCCGGCTACTCGGTGTTTCTGTGCAACTCCGACAATGACCCCAAGCGCCAGCAGCAGTACATGCGCACCCTGCTGGAGAAGCGTGTTGACGGCTTGCTTTTGTCTTCGGCCGGTGACGACGAAGCCTTGGCGCGTATTTTCAAGCTCGCCAGCGTCCCGTCGGTGACGGTTGACCGCCTGGTGCCCGGCGCCAAAGCCGACCGGGTCAGCGTCGATAACCAACAGGGCGCCTATAACGCGGTCAAGCATTTGATCGACCTCGGCCACCGACGCATCGCCTGCATCAGCGGGCCGGCGGAGTTCGAGGTCGCTCGCGAACGGATCGAGGGCTGGCGCCACGCGCTGCGGGACAAAGGTATCGAGGTCGATGAAGCGCTGGTAGTCGAGAGTGACTTCAGCAGCCCGGGCGGCTATGAGGCCACAAGGCGTCTATTGCGCAGCCAGAGTCCTGCCAATAGTTCAAACCCGGTGACCGGCATTTTTGCCAGCAACGACATGATGGCGGTCGGTGCGCTGCGGGCCGCCGCGGAGTTGGGCCTGAGCTTGCCTCAGCAACTGTCGATTGTTGGTTTTGATGACATCGAATTGAGCCGTTATGTGTTTCCCGCCCTGACCACGGTCGGTTGCGGGGTGAGGGCTTTGGGGGCGGAGGCCGGGCGGGTTTTGATTGCCCGGATCGAGAGCCCCGGTGCGGAATTGAAGGACGTGCTGCTGACGCCACGTTTGGTGGTGCGCGAAAGCACAGCGCCACCTCCATAAGATATTGAGAGACAAAAGATGATGACGAAGAACGTAGATGGTCAGGCCATTCGGGCCCGCGTAGCGGTGGTTGGCAGCATCAATATGGATATGGTGGCTCATTCCACGCGATTGCCCGCACCGGGCGAAACCTTGGCCGGAGAGGCCTTTGTGATGGCTCCCGGAGGCAAGGGCGCAAATCAGGCGGTTGCCGCCGCGCGGCTGGGTGCTGCGGTGGATTTTGTTGCGCGGGTCGGCATGCGGCAATATGGCCCGGAGTTACTGCAGGCGCTGCAGATCGAGGGTATCGCTTGCGAGGCCGTGATGCGTGATGCCAAGGCCTTGCCCGGTATCGCGGTCATCATGGTGGCGAGCAAGGGTGGCGAGAACGCCATCGTCTATATACCCGGCAGCAATGCCGATCTGAGCGCGGCCGATGTGGCGGCTGCGGCGCCAACGCTGCGCGGCGCCGGCGTGGTGGTGGCGCAGTTGGAAGTGCCCATGGGTGCTATCCAGGCTGCGTTCGAGTTGGCCCGCGGCGCGGGTTCGATCACGGTGCTGAATGCCGCCCCGGCGCAAGAACTGCCCGAAGCCTTGCTCGGGCTGACCGACTGGCTGGTGTTGAACGAAACCGAGGCGAGCCAACTCAGCGGCGTGCCTATGGGCATCGCTGACGACACTCGCGAGCAAGCTCGTCGCGCCGCGCAGATATTGCTGAAACGAGGCGTCAAACAGGTTTTGGTAACGCTGGGTTCCGACGGTGCCTTGTTGTGCACGGCAGATCTTGACCAGCATTTCCCTGCCCGCGCGGTGATTGCGGTCGATACCGTCGGCGCCGGTGACACCTTGGTAGGCGGCTTGGTCGCCGGCTTGGCCGAGGGCCTGACCAGCGCCGACGCCGTCTGCTTGGGGCAGGCAGCCGCGGCAATCGCCGTCAGCCGCAGTGGCGTGCAGTCGGCAATGCCACAGCGCGCCGAGTTAGGCGCCGAGTTCGCGCTGCGTCGGGTCGAGTCGATCTAAGAATTTTCTGCAGGACAAGTTGATGAAAACCTCCACTCCCATGCCGGTGATTTTTGACACCGACCCCGGTATCGACGATGCGATGGCCCTGTATTTGCTGGCGCGCCATCCGGCACTTGATTTGCGTGCCGTCACGACGGTGTTTGGCAACGCATCGATCGAGGTGACGAGCCGCAATGGCCAACTGCTGGCCGCGATGTTCGGCCAGCAGGTGCCGGTGGCGGCCGGAGCAGCCGGCCCTTTGCACGCGCATGCCGAGCGCGAATTTTCGGTCCATGTGCACGGCGATGATGGCGTTGGCGGCATGGCGGCGCTGCTGGAGGCCGAAGTGCCACCCTTGGATGCGCGGCCGGCCTATCAATTGATCTGCGATATGGTCAATGCCGAACCCGGCGCGATCACCTTGATCGCGGTCGGCCCGCTGACCAATTTGGCGTTGGCGTTGCGCCACGACCCCAGCATTGTGGCCAAGGTTCACCGCGTCATCGTGATGGGCGGCGCCTTCGGCACGGCAGCGCGCTGCGGCAACGTCACGCCGGTGGCCGAGGCCAATATCATCAATGACCCCGAGGCGGCTGATTTGGTCTTCAGCGCCGACTGGCCGGTCGTCATCGTCGGCCTTGATGTCACCCATGAGACGGTGATGAGCGAGGCCTATCTGTCCAGTTTGCAGGGGCGGGGCGGGGTGGTTGGCGATTTCATCTGGAAAGCCACCCGTCATTACCAAGACTTCTACCAAGCCTGTGCCGGCATCGATGGCATATACGCCCATGATGCGAGCGCCATCGCCTATGCGATCGAGCCGGAGGCCTTCACCTTGCGCAGCGGTCCGGTGCGTGTGGTCACCGATGGCATCGCGCGCGGCCAGACGATTCAGGACTTCCGCAAACTCAGCCTCGCGCAAACACCTTGGAGTGGCTGTCCCGCGCAGCAGGTTTGCATTGGGGTGCAAGCCGAGCGTGTGCTGGCCTTGTTCGAGCAGGCCTTCGACGCTGCTTAACGCTACAGTCATGGCCTTCGCGCCACCCTATTGGAGTATTTGATGAAGACCACCATTCTGAAAGCCCGCTGGTTGCTGAGCATGGCGCCCGGCAGCACCGTGTTGAACGATCACGCCCTGGTCATCAGCGGTGAGCGTATTGCGGCCATCCTGCCTTGGGCTGAGGCCGAGGCTAAGTACCCGGACGCCGAGCGGGTCGAGTTGGGCGAACATGTCTTGATCCCCGGCCTGATCAATGGACACACCCATTCGGCGATGTCCTTGCTGCGCGGCGTGGCCGACGATGTTCCCTTGATGGATTGGCTGCAAAACCATATCTGGCCGCTGGAGAAAAAGTGGGTCAGCGACGACTGGACCTACCAGGGCTCGATGCTGTCGGCCTGCGAGGCCTTGCGCGGCGGCGTCACCTATCTGAACGATATGTATTTCTTCCCCGCTGCGATGGCGCGGGCGGCGCTGGACAGCGGCATCCGCGCCGGCGTGTCCATCAATGTGATCGACTTCCCGACCGGCTATGCGGCCAATGCGGCCGAGTACATCAGCAACGGGCTGGCCGCCTACGAGCAGTTCAAGGGCGAAGCTTCGCTGGATTGGACCTCGGCCCCGCATGCGCCCTACACGGTGTCGGACGAGACCTTTGTCGCCCTGCGCGAGTTGTCCGAGAAATATGAAATGCAGATGCATTGCCATATTCATGAGACCCAGTTCGAGGTTGATTCCAGCGTGCAGCAGCATGGCATGCGCCCACTCGAGCGCCTGAACAAACTGGGCCTGCTGAACGAGAAGATGATGGCCGTGCATATGGTGCATCTGAACGAGGCCGAGATCGCGATGCTGGCGGCGCAGAAGGTGCATCTGGTCCACAACCCGAACTCGAATATGAAGCTGGCCTCGGGCGTCTGCCCGGTCACGGCTTTGGAGGCAGCCGGCGTCAATGTGATTCTGGGTACCGACGGCGCTGCGTCCAACAACCGCCAGGACATGTTCGGCGAGATCCGCGCCGCGGCCTTGCTGGCCAAGGGCTCGACCTGCAATTCGACGACGGTGTCGGCCCGCACGGCGCTGGAGATGGCGACGATCAGGGCTGCCAAGGCGATGGGCCGGGCCGCCGATCTGGGCTCGCTCGAAGTCGGCAAGCTGGCCGATGTGGTGGCGGTGTCGCTGGACGCGCTGGAATGCCGGCCGGTCTACAACCCCGAGGCGCAACTGGTCTATGTGGCCGGCCGCGAGCATGTGTCCGACGTTTGGGTCGGGGGGCGCCAAGTCTTGAAGGGTCGAGTCTTGACCACGGTTGATCAGGCCGGCCTGCTGGACCGCGTCGAGCATATCGTCGGGCAGATGAAGGCCGGCCTGTAAAACTTCCCGACTTGAAATAGAAAAGGGCCATGCCGCGAGGCATGGCCCTTTGACTTAGTGCCTGGCCGTTCAGCCTGGCATGAAATGCACGCGTTTCGCGATCAGGACGCCGGCCTTGCTGACGCTGCCCTTGATCTCGATCTTCAGGCCGTTGGCCAACTTGGCGGCGTCACCATCAATGAACTCCACGCCGCTGCCACTCGCGTCGACCTTCTGGCTACCGATTTTGAAGTCGGCGCTGCTGACGAAGTCGGCGATCAAACCGCTCAGGTAGACATATTCGGCACCCTCGCTGTCCTTCTCGGGCTTTTGCACCTCGATCTGAGTGGCGGTCAAGGTGGCCTTGCCATCCACATTGATCAAGGTCGCTTTGACACCGACCCTGGCGCCGTTCTTCAGGTCCGCCAGCGTGGTCCCGGTCGGTTCGAACTTGATGTCCTTGCCCAGCAAGACGGTATTGCTGCCGACCTTGAAGCCGGTGGTCGTCACTTCAAAGGCGATGCCCGAAAAGCCCACCGTTTTGACCACGCCGGTGGTGTTGATAAGCTTGACGCCGGTCGCAGAGAAGACGCCGCTGGCCTCCGAGTAGCTGCCCTCGACCACCAAGACCACACCATTGGCCAAGTTGGCGAGCGAGATATTGCTTGGGTTCAGCTTGGTCGTGTCGCTCCACTGCACCGTTGTGCCGAGCAGGCTGAAACGTTTAGTTGCCAAATCAACGCCGCTGATGGCGCCTTCCAGCCTAGCCGGCTTGTCGGCCGGTGGAGGCAGGATCTCGACCGTCTTGGCCAGCACGCCGCTGGCCGTCAACTGGCCACTGATGCTGACCCAGGCGCCGGTGGCCAAATCGGCCGCCTTGCCTTTGCTGAAGTTGGCCTGTGAGGCATCCACATCGGTGCCGCGCAGCTTGAAGTTGGCAATCGACACAAAGTCGGTCACCTGGCCGATCAGCATGGCCTTCAAGGCGGTTTCGGGCTTGAAGACCTTCAGGCTCGCGGCCTTCAAAACGCCGGCCGTCAAGCTACCCTTGGCATAGGCCTGGGCGCCGTTGACGAGGTCGGCGAGCACGGTGCCTTCCTTCAGTTCCGCGCTGCTGGCATCCACCTGCACATCGCCGATGCGCAGCGAGGCCAAGCTCTTGAAATCGTTGATCTGCCCGCCAATGCTGAGTTCCTTGGCATCCGGAATCTGGCGTGACTTGACCTCGACCGCGCTGGCCGTCAGCAGCGTCTGGCCGCCGCTTTGAACGGGTGCGGCATTGGCAACCACGCTGACCAGCTTGCCGTTTTCGATCACCGCACCTTCGGGCAGGACCTTGGCCTTGGCGTAGTCCACCGTCACGCTGCTATTGCCGCCGAGTGCAAAGCGCTTGGCTGTCGCATCCAAGGTCTGCACGGGGCCGCTCAGGCGATAGAGTTCGCCGCCTTCCTTGAGCTTGCGCTCGATGCGGGTGGCGGTGATGCCGCCGTCCGCCGCGACCGAGCCGGCCACCTTGATCAGATCACCGACCAGCAATTGACTCAGGTTGCTGAAACCATCAAACACGGTCGGCAGTTGACCGGCGCTGGTGATCTTGATGGTTTGGCCGAACACGCTGATCGTGCCTGCAGCAGGGTCGACCGCCGACACCGTGCCGACCAAGGCGAAATTGACCAGCAGGTTTTGCAGCACGCCGTCCTTCAATTCGCCCTGGACCCGCATGCCGGTGCGCAGATCGCCGAGGGTGGCCAGTTTCTTCAGCTCCGGGTTGTCGCCGATTTCGACCTTGGTGCCGTCGTCCTTGTAGCGCACGCCGTCAATGACCACGCTGCCGAAGCCGGTGATCGTGCCTTCGATCAGGGTCAAGGTGGAGGTGATGGTTGCCGTGGGGGGCGGGGCGGCCGGTGCGACCTCGGGGGTGGCGCTTGAACCACCTCCGCCGCCACAGGCGACCAGGGTGGCGGCGCTGAGGGCGCAGATTGCAAGGCCTAAACCTTGCTGCCAACTTCTCATTGATTGCTTGTTCATCGGATGGACCTTTTGCTGCTGGGTGAGGCGATATGGCTTGCGCCATGGGCCGACTGTAGGCAGCCGACTCGGCCCTGTGCGGCGCAACTGTTTCCAGATGTTGCAGTGGCCAGACCCAAGCCCGGTGTTTTGTCACGAATGGCATGGTGGGCAAGTAGACGGTTGTTTTCGGTGCATCGACGGTTGGGCGTCGGAGATCGGTAAAATGCCCCGCAAATCTGTCCGGACCCTGGCGGTTCGCTCAGCAATTCGCAAATCCAGCGCTGCAGCTCACCCTGCTTGCAGCGCGCCGACGCTCCGGGACTCCATGGCCACCTCCAAGCAATTGCTCTCTTTCGAAGGCGGCAACGCACTCTCTGCATTCCGTGCCCAGGCCTTGCTGGCCCAGCTTCAAACCGTCAATGAGCGCATCAATGCCGTCCATGCGCGCCATGTGCATTGGGTCTGGTGCGACGCCGCGCTGAATGACGAAGAGCAGGCCAAGCTGGCCGCCTTGTTGAACTATGGTGATGCCTATATTGGCGGACATGACGGCCAATTGGTCCTAGTGGCACCCCGTCTCGGCACCGTCAGCCCTTGGGCGTCCAAGGCCACCGATATCGCCCACAACTGCGGCTTGCAACTGCACCGGGTCGAGCGCGTGACCGAGTTCCGCATCACGCTGAAGTCGGGTTTGCTCGGCGGCGTCAAAACGCTGACTGTGGCCGAGTTGCAGGCCTGCGCCGACCTGCTGCACGACCGCATGACCGAAAGCGTGCTCTTGGCCCGCGAAGACGCCGCCCATCTGTTTGACGAGCGCGAGGCGCAGGCGCTCGAACATGTGGACGTGTTGGGCAAGGGCAGGGCGGCGCTGGAGTCGGCCAACACCACCTTTGGTCTGGCCTTGTCGGTAGACGAGATCGACTACCTGGAAGCGGCCTTCAAGCAGCTGGGCCGCAACCCCAGCGATGTCGAGCTGATGATGTTCGCGCAGGCCAATTCCGAGCATTGCCGCCACAAGATCTTCAACGCCAAGTTCACCGTTGACGGCGTCGATCAGCCGCTCAGCCTGTTCGGCATGATCCGCAACACCGAGAAGCTCAGCCCGCAGCACACCATCGTTGCCTATTCGGACAACTCGTCCATCATGGAAGGTCATCAGATCGAGCGCTGGATGCCGGCCGGTGATGCGCGCGCGCCGCAATATCAGGCTAGAGAAGAAACCGCCCATGTCTTGATGAAGGTCGAGACCCACAACCATCCGACCGCGATTTCGCCGTTTCCGGGCGCCTCGACCGGCGCCGGTGGCGAGATCCGCGACGAAGGTGCGACCGGGCGCGGCGCCAAGCCCAAGGCCGGTCTGACCGGTTTCTCGGTCTCGAATCTGCGCCTGCCGGGCCTGAGCGAGCCCTGGGAGCAGGCCAATGTCGGCAAGCCCGCGCATATCGCCAGTGCCTTGCAAATCATGATCGAGGGGCCGCTCGGCGGCGCCGCTTTCAACAACGAATTCGGCCGCCCTGCGCTGGCCGGTTACTTCCGCGTCTACGAGCAGGAAGTCGACGGCGTGCAGCGCGGCTATCACAAGCCCATCATGATTGCCGGCGGCCTGGGCGCGATCCGCAGCGACCAGACCCACAAGATCGAATTCCCGGCCGACTCGCTGTTGATCCAGCTCGGCGGCCCCGGCATGCGCATCGGCATGGGCGGCAGCGCGGCCAGTTCGATGGCGGCCGGCACCAACACGGCCGACCTGGACTTCGATTCGGTCCAGCGCGGTAACCCCGAAATCGAGCGGCGTGTGCAAGAGGTCATCAACCATTGCTGGGGCCTGGCCGAGAAGAACCCGATTCTGGCGATCCACGACGTCGGCGCCGGCGGCATCTCGAATGCCTTCCCGGAGCTGGTCAACGACGCCCACCGTGGCGCACGCTTCGATTTGAGCAAGGTCCCGCTGGAGGAATCCGGACTGGCGCCCAAGGAAATCTGGTGCAACGAGAGCCAGGAACGCTATGTGCTGGCGATTGCACCCGAGAGTCTGGAGCTGTTCCGCAGCATATGCGAGCGCGAGCGCTGCCCGTTCGGCGTGGTCGGCGTGACGACCGAGGCGCGCGAGCTGATTCTGGAAGACGGACCTGAAGGCGAGCGCGCCATCGATATGCCGATGGAAGTGCTGCTGGGCAAGCCGCCCAAGGTGCACCGCGATGTCACCCGTGTCGAGCGTGACGGCGGCGTGCTGGCCTTGACCGGCGTGGATCTGGCGACGGTGGCGCTGGACGTGCTGCGTCACCCGACCGTCGCATCCAAGCGCTTCTTGATCACCATTGGTGACCGTACCGTCGGTGGCCTGAATTCACGCGACCAGATGGTCGGCCCTTGGCAGGTGCCGGTGGCCGACTGCGCGGTCACGCTGGCCGACTTCAAGGGCTTCGCCGGCGAAGCGTTTGCGATGGGCGAGCGCACGCCGCTGGCGGCGGTCAATGCCGCCGCCTCGGGCCGCATGGCGGTGGCCGAAAGCGTCACCAATTTGCTGGCCGCACCCATCGAGTTGCCGCGCGTCAAACTGTCGGCCAACTGGATGGCGGCCTGTGGTGAACCCGGCGAAGATGCCGCGCTGTTCGACACCGTCAAGGCGGTCGGCATGGAGTTATGCCCCGAGTTGGGCATCTCGATCCCGGTCGGCAAGGATTCGCTGTCGATGCGCACACGCTGGAACGATGCTAACGGCGCGGTTCAGCAGGTCACCGCGCCGGTGTCCTTGATCATTTCTTCGTTCGCAACGATTGCCGATGTGCGCGGCACCTTGACGCCGCAATTGCGCACCGATGCCGGTGACAGCAGCCTGATCCTGGTCGACCTGGGCGCCGGCCAGCACCGCATGGGCGGCTCTATCCTGGCGCAGGCCTTGAATCAGTTCGGCGGGGCCGTGCCCGATCTGGACGATGCCGCGCAATTGAAGAGTTTGGTTGGCGCCGTCAATGAGCTGCGCGCCGCCGGCAAGCTGCTGGCCTATCACGACCGTGGCGACGGCGGCCTGTGGGCGACGGCCTGCGAGATGGCTTTCGCCGGCCATGTCGGCGTCAGCCTGAATGTGGACATGCTGATCACCGAGGGCGACGGCGTCAGCGACAGCCGCGCCGACACCGGCGATGCGAAAAACTGGGCCGGCCAAGTCGGCGCCCGCCGCGAAGAACTGACGCTCAAGGCCTTGTTCAACGAGGAGCTGGGCGTCGTCTTGCAGGTGCGCACGGCGGACCGCGACGCTGCGCTGCAGGTATTGCGCGCCCATGGCCTGTCCAAGCTCAGCCATGTGATCGGCAAGCCCAACGCCAATGGCACGATGGAGGTGTGGCGTGACGCCAAAAAGGTCTTCAGCGAGTCCTTGTCCTCGCTGCATCAGGCCTGGGATCAGGTCTCCTGGCGGATCGCGCAGTTGCGCGACAACCCGGCCTGTGCCGACAGCGAACATGCCCAGACCGGCCTGGCCGCCGACCCCGGCCGCCATGTGCATCTGAGCTTTGACCCGCAAGACGATGTGGCCGCACCGTTCATCAACCTCGGTGCCAAGCCCAAGATGGCGATCCTGCGCGAGCAGGGCGTCAACTCGCATGTCGAGATGAGCTATGCGATGGCCAAGGCCGGCTTCGACACCTACGATGTGCACATGAGCGACTTGCAATCGGGGGCGGTCAGTCTGGAGCAATTCAAGGGCTTTGTCGCCTGCGGCGGCTTCAGCTACGGCGACACGCTGGGGGCCGGTGAAGGCTGGGCCCGCTCGGTGATGTTCAACCCGGTGTTGGCCGAGCAATTCAAGGCCTTCTTTGCCCGCCAGGACAGCTTTGCGCTGGGCGTCTGCAATGGCTGCCAGATGATGGCGGCTCTTTCGCCCATCATCCCCGGCGCGCAAGACTGGCCCAAGTTCACGCGCAACAAGAGCGAGCAGTTCGAGGCCCGCTTGGCGATGGTCGAGGTGTTGGACAGCCCGAGCCTATTCTTCAAGGGCATGGAAGGCTCACGCCTGCCAATCGCGATCGCCCACGGCGAGGGTTACGCCGACTTCTCGCAACGCGGCGACGCGGCCAAGGTGGCGCGCGCGATGCGCTTTGTTGACCATAGCGGCCAGCCGACCGAGACCTATCCGCTCAACCCGAACGGCAGCCCCGATGGCCTGACCTCGGTGACCACGGCGGATGGCCGCTTCAGCGTTTTGATGCCGCATCCGGAGCGTGTGTTCCGCAATGTGCAGATGAGCTGGACTTCGGGTGACGCCAGCGAGCTGAGCCCCTGGATGCGCATGTTCCGCAACGCCAGGCGCTGGGTGGGCTAATCTTCTGCCGCTACGGCGCCTCGAAAGGCAGTTGCATCACAAAGCGGCTGCCTTGTCCGGGCTCGCTGAGCAGCTCGATCTGGCCACCCAGGATGCCGGTGACGATGTTGTAGACAATATTGAGCCCCAGGCCGGTGCCACCCGCCCCCATCTTGGTGGTGAAGAAGGGGTCGAAGGCGCGTCGCCGGACTTCGTCGCTCATGCCGCAGCCATTGTCTTCGACGATCAGCGAGAAGAATTGCGACTCGGCGCTATCGCCCGCCTTGCTGCGCTCGACGCGAATAGCGATCACGGCATCGGCCGGCTTTTCGGCGAAGGCATGCAGATTGGCGTTGATGATCAAGTTGCTCAGCACCTGTCCGAGCGGGCCCGGGTAGCTGTCCAACTCTTGCTGCAGGTCGACGTCGAGTTGAACCGTAATGCCGGCTTTTTGCAGCGGTTTGCGCAACATGCTCAAGACATCGCCCACCACCGACTGAAGGCTGAATTTGCGGCGCTGTGCCGAGGTCTGGTCGACCGAGATTTGTTTGAAATGGGTCACCAACTCATTGGCCGTCGCCATGCTGCGCAGCATGATGCCGCTGGCCGATTGCGCATCGTTGAGATAGCTTTCAAGCGCGCTGCGCCGCATCTGGCCCGACTCGAAGCTCAGGCGCATCTGTTGAGTCAACTCATCCAAGGTGGACGCGGTGGTCAGGCAGTTGCCCAGTGGCGTGTTCAATTCATGCGCGATACCGGCAACCAAAGAGCCCAGGGCGGCCATTTTTTCGGAGCGCAATAGTTCTTCCTTGGCCTGACCCAGCACGGCCAATGCCTGCTTGAGCTCGGTGGTTCGACTCTCGACCCTGGACTCCAACTCCGCATTCAGGTCGGCCAATTGGCGCTGCGCCAGCCTTTGTTCGGTGATGTCGCGGGCAATGCCCAGATAGCCGCTCGGCACGCCGTCCGCGGTCAACACCATGCTGATGGTCAATGAGACTTCCAGATGGCTGCCGTCTCGCCTCACATAGGTCCACAGCCGCGTTTCGCTGCCGCTGATGCGTGCTTGCTCGACAAAAACGTCAAAGCCAGCAATGGGGCGCCCATGAATCTGGCTGAGCTCGGCGGCGCGCGCGGCGACTTCCTGGGGGAGGTGCAAGACTGCGGCCGATTGGCCCATCATTCCACCCTCTGAATAACCCAGCATTTGCTCGGCGCCCCGATTGAACAGGCTGACTCGGCCTTGCAAGTCGGTGGCGATGATGGAGAATTCCTGTGCGGCATTGAGCACCGCTTGCAAACGGTCCAGGGCAACCGTCAGCGCAGCCTTGGATTCGCGCAAATCCCGCTCGGCGAGTCTGCTTTCGGTGATATTTCGCCCGGTACCGCGGTAGCCCTTGAACTGCCCCTGGGAGTCAAAGAAAGCGCTGCCCGAAATACTCACATAGCGTAGCGTGCCGTCCTCCGCGTATTGGGCGTACTCAAAATTCCGGAAAGGCTGATGCTGTTTCACCGCCGCAATATGCGCAGCCCAATCGGTGCCCGGTGCCAAGGCTGGGGACTCCCAGCGCTTGATCCCCAGCAATTGAGGGCTGCCGACCTGCGTGGCCTCTTCGGTAGAGCGCGAGGTGAAGGTGAACTGGAAGTTCTCGTCCTGCTCCCAAACCCAGTCCGCCGATAGCTCCGTCAGGCTTCGAAAGCGGGATTGCGCCGATTCCAGTTCGGCCTGTGTGCGCAGGCCGAGTTCGATTTGTTCCGCCAGCGTCTTGTTTTGCTGCAGCAACATGCGGCGCCGGTACACCATCAAGGCCACCAAGGCGCTGAAGGCGGCGCTGGCCAACAGGCTGGCAGAAAACTCGGCACCAAAAGCCGCAGTCCTGCTGTTCGGCACTGCATCGGCGGCCGCGATGGACCAGGTTGCACCGGGCAGTTGCACCGATTGATGAACCGCCGGTGGCAGCGTGGCCAAGCTCGGGTCACCCCAGATCAGCGTGTGGATGGTCTTGCGATCGGCTTGCAGCTGGAAAACCGCCAGTCGCAAGCCCGGATGCTCCGCCAGGCCTGCGACTTGCATGAAACGATCCAGATCGGCCACGACCGAGATCACCCCCCAGTAATCGGCTTGTTGCTGGTCCTTGTCCGCGAGGAATACCGGTGTGCGCTGGATGATGCCTTGGCCGCCTTGCACCAGCTTGACCGGCCCGACCAGCAAAGCCTTGCCCAGGCTGCGGGCTGCTTGCACCTGCGCATATTGAGCCGGCACCTCGCTATAGCGAAGATTCAGCACCGCGCTGTTGCCCTCCAAGGGGTAGACGAATCGAACGACGTCATCGGGCGCGGCAACGATGCTGCGCACCTGGGGCAGCAAGGTCACGACCCGCTTGCTGAGTGCGTCAAAGCGCGCGTTTGAGATGCCGCCGTCGAGCTGAATCATCGCCTCAAGGCCCACCGTCGGGCTGAAGGTGGCCTGCGCTGTGGCCTCCAGACGCGTGCGAATGGCGCTCAACTCGTGATTGATCTGGGCTTGCTCGCTGGCCAGTTGCTGTGATTGGCGCACCCACAACAGCAACATTGACAAGATGAGGCCGGCAAAGGCGGCCAATAGGGCCGGCCAATAGGCCAGCAATTGACGCATCTGCTCCAAACGATGTGCCATAGAGTTGCGAGCCGGCGTCGGAATTTGGCTTTGGCTTTGGCTCATGCTTGGCGGTAACTGGCGCAGTCAGAGTTCGGTCGATGTCGACGGTAACACAGCGGCCGCCACGCTTAGACTGTGCGCCTTCGAGCCAACAAAATTTCAGCGCGTGAATAGCCCTTCAATTGACCCAGCGCCTCGCTACAGCAGGCTGGACGCCCTGCGCGGCGCGGCCATTGTCTGGATGGCGGGATTTCACTTCGCCTTCGATCTGAACCATTTCGGCTGGATCAAGGAGGACTTCTATCGCGATGCTTTCTGGACCGGTCAGCGCACGTTGATCGTAAGTTCCTTTCTGCTTTGTGCCGGCATGGGTCAGGCCCTGGCTTTGCATCAGGGGCAGCGCTGGCCGCGATTTTGGCGGCGCTGGGCTCAGGTGGTGGCCTGTGCGTTCGCGGTCTCGATCGGCTCATGGCTGATGTATCCGCGCAGCTTCATCAGTTTTGGCGTCTTGCACGGCATGGCCTTGATGCTTTTGCTGCTGCGCTTTGCGGGGCCGCGTTTGCCGCTTTGGGCCTGCTGGCCGCTCGGCTTGGCCGCGTTGCTGGCGCCGCAGTTCTGGCGCCATGAATTCTTTGATAGCCGTTGGACCAATTGGCTGGGCCTGGTCACGCACAAGCCGATTGCCGAAGACTATGTGCCGGTGCTGCCTTGGCTTGGGGTGATGCTGTGGGGCTTTGCGCTGGGCCGCTGGCTGTTGGCGAGCCGGCCGATGCTGCTGCGCGGGGGGCTGCCCGAGGTTCTCGCCCCACTGGCCTTGCTAGGCCGCTGGTCGCTGACTTTCTACATGCTGCATCAGCCGGTTTTGATCGGAATACTCAGTGTTGCCGCTACGATGCGAGGATGAGCTCCAACAAAATTCTTTTCGGCTTTCATGCCGTCACCGTGCGACTGAAGACGCACCCCACCTCGATCAGCGAAATCCACTACGACACCACGCGGCGCGACCAGCGCATGCGGGCCTTTGTCGACCGCGCGCGCGACGGTGGCGCCAAGCTGATCGAAAGCGATGACGATCGCCTGGCCAAGATCGCCGGCACCACCCGCCACCAAGGGGTTGTGGCCAAGGTGACCGCGCTGGCGATGCCGCAGTTTCTCGATGATGTGATCGAAACCATCGAGGGCATGCCGATGGTCTTGGTGCTGGACGGCGTCACCGACCCCCACAACCTCGGCGCTTGCCTGCGAGTCGCCGACGGCGCCGGCGCGCATGCGGTGCTGGCCCCCAAAGACCATGCGGTGGGCCTCAACGCGACGGTGGCCAAGGTCGCCAGCGGCGCGGCCGAGACCGTGCCTTACTTGATGGTGACGAATCTGGCGCGCACGCTCAAGGAGTTGAAGGAATATGACGTCTGGGTCGTCGGCACCTCGGACCAAGCCGAAAAGTCGATCTACGACTTGGACCTGAATCGCCCGATCGCCTTCGTGCTGGGTGCGGAAGGTGACGGCCTGCGTCAGCTGACCGCCAAGACCTGTGACGAGTTGGTGCGCATCCCGATGCAGGGCTCGGTCGAGAGCTTGAATGTGTCGGTGGCGGCTGGTGTCTGTTTATTCGAGGCCTTGCGCCAGCGCACAGCCAAGCCTGCCTAAGCGTTTTTTCATCATCAAACCAAGAGTCAAAACCATGACCGTCATCGAAGTTCAACACCCTCTCGTCAAACACAAGATCGGCCTGATGCGCGAGGCCGATATCTCGACCAAGAAGTTCCGCGAACTGACTGGCGAAGTTGGGCGTTTGCTCGCCTATGAAGCGACCGCCGACTTCCCGCTTGAAAAGACCACGATTGAGTGCTGGAGCGGCCCGACCGAGGTCGATCAGATCGCAGGCCGCAAGGTCACCGTGGTGCCGATTTTGCGGGCCGGCTTAGGCATGATGGACGGCGTGCTGGACATGATCCCTAACGCCAAGATCAGCGTCGTAGGCCTGGCGCGCGACCATGAGACCCTGCAGCCGGTGCATTACTTCGAGCGCTTTGTCGGCCAATTGGATGAGCGCACCGCGCTGATCGTCGACCCGATGCTGGCCACCGGCGGCTCGATGATTGCAACCATCGATTTGCTCAAAAAGCGCGGTTGCAAAGACATCCGCGCCTTGGTGCTGGTGGCCGCGCCAGAAGGCGTGGCCGCGCTGACCGCCGCACACCCCGACGTGCGCTGCTGGACGGCTGCGATCGATAGCCATCTGAACCAGCAGGGCTACATCATTCCAGGCCTGGGCGATGCCGGCGACAAGATTTTCGGGACGAAAGAGGGCTAGTAGCCCTCTTTCGATCTTGGAAGGCTAAACCCAGCCCAGCGCCCCCAACAAGCCGCCGGCCAAGACCATCCAGACCAGGCTGATCTGGGTCCGCAGCGTCAGCACCAGGGTGGCGGCGATCAGCACCAGGGTGGTCGGCAGATGCTCCGGCGCGCGCAAAAAGGGCTCGGCCAGCAACCAGCCGGTGGACAGCAGCAGGCCCAAGGTGAGTGGCGCCATGCCGGCGGTGAAGGCACGCACGCCAATGCTGTCGCGGTTATTGCGCGCCCAGCGTGTGGCCGCAAGCACCAGGGTGGTGGAGGGCAGCATGATGCCCGCCATCGCGGCCAAGGCGCCCGACAGGCCGGCGACGTTCCAGCCCAGCACCGCCACGAACAAGACGTTCGGGCCGGGGGCAGCTTGCGCCAAGGCGATCGAGGCGGTGAATTGCGTGTCGCTCAGCCAATGCTGCTCACCGACCAAGTAACGGTGCATTTCAGGGGCGGTGGTGATGGCGCCGCCAATTGACAACAGCGACAGCGTCAGGAAGTGGAAAAACAAGGCCCATAAATCGGGCTGTGCCGCTGTCATGGTGTCACCTTGGTGGCTCGCCGCATCTGCCACCAAGCCAGTGCCATGCCGAGGCCGCCCAGGCCAAGCAGCAATTGGGGCAAGGGCAGGCGCAGCCAAAGCACCGCGATGATGGTGAGCAAGGCCAGCAAGATTGCCGGCAGCCGCCCCATCGGGCTCCTTTTCAGCGAGGGCAGGAGCTTCAATCCGGTGGCCAGAATCAGGCCGGCCGAGACCGCCCCCATGCCTCGCAAGGCATTGGCGACGACAGGATGGCTGGCAAATTGGCCGTACAAGGCGGCCATGCCGATGACGATGATGGCGGGAAACAGCAGCATGCCGGCCAGCGCCGCAAAGGCGCCGCGCGTGCCGAAGAAACGGTCACCCAGCATCAGCGAGATGTTGACGATATTGGGGCCGGGTAGCACCTGCGCAATCGCGAAGGTGTCGAGAAATTCTTCGCGGCTGAGCCAGCCCAGGCGTTCGACCAATTCGCGCTGAGCCACCGCCAGCACGCCGCCAAAACCCTGCAAGGCCAGGCGATTGAAGGCCCAGAACAGTTCCCCAAGCGAGGCCGGCGCGGCGCTTGCTTTCACCGCAGAACCCGCAAGGCCTCGGGGTTGACGATATTGCTCGGCTCGGACTTGATGAAATTCAGCACATTGTCGAAGGCGGCGTTGAGGTAGAGCTCATAGCTGTCTTGCTCGACATAGCCGATATGCGGCGTGCAGACCGCATTTTCCAGCCGCAAGAGCGGATGGCCTTGCAGGATAGGCTCACTCTCGAACACATCGATGGCGGCCATGCCGGGCCGGCCGCGGTTGAGTGCCGAGACCAAAGCGCCCTCGGTCAACAGCTCCGCCCTGGATGTGTTGACGAACAGCGCGGTCGGCTGCATCCGCGCCAGATCCTCGGGGCCGATCAAGCCGCGCGTTTCATCGCACAAGCGCAGATGCACGCTCAGCACATCGCTGGACTCGAAGAAGGCTTCACGGCTGGCGACCGCCACATAACCATCCGCTTCGGCGCGCAGGCGCGAGGCTTCGCTGCCCCATATTTGCACCTGCATGCCGAAAGCGCGTCCATACCCGGCCACGATCTGGCCGATCTTGCCGTAACCCCACAGCCCCAGGGTCTTGCCGCGCAAGACCATGCCGAGGCCGAAGTTTGGCGGCATCGAGGCCGCCTTCAAACCCGATTGCTGCCAGGCGCCATGCTTCAGGTTGCCGATGTATTGGGGCAGGCGCCGCATCGCGGCCATGATCAAGGCCCAGGTCAGTTCGGCCGGGGCAATGGGTGAGCCGACCCCTTCGGCTACCGCGATGCCCAGCTTGGTGCAGGCCTGGACATCGATATGCGTTCCGACCTTGCCGGTTTGAGCGATCAGCTTCAACTTCGGCAACTTCTCCAGCAATTGCCGGTTGAATTGGGTGCGTTCGCGTATCAGTACCAGCACTTCGGCATCGCGCAGACGCACCGATAACTGGCCGATGCCTTTGACCGTATTGGTAAAGACCTTGGCATTGAGTTGCTCAAGCTTGGTTGCGCAGCGGAGTTTGCGAACCGCGTCCTGGTAATCGTCGAGGATGATGATATTCATACTTGAGCTGCATTCTGCCTTGCCCGCCACAAGTGTCACAAAAAGGCAGTACCGGCGGCTTCTTTGCCCGGTGTCAGGCTTGTCCGATCTTTGCGTCGATCGGCTTCTTGTCGGGATAGCTGGAGGCCAAGGCTGTCAGCAGGGATTGGCGGTGTTGCTGGGCCTGACCCAAGCTGTCTTCAAGATCGCAGGGAATGGCCGCGAGCAGGCTACCGTGTATCAGCCACAGCTCAATGGGTTCGCTGGCCTGACGGACCAGTGTTTGCAGATGCTTGCCGATTTCTCCTGGTACATCGGCAGCGGCGCGCAAAAAGGTGAGCTTGAGCTGGACGAAGGCTTGGCGTAACGCGATGCGGCCGCGTCGCTCATCCGGCCTGCCGGCGCAGGCATAAGACCAGGGCGGCGGAAAGCGCGGTATTTCACGCAAGGTCAAATGCAGGCTCATCAGTGTTCGCCCGACCTGGATTTGGCCAGCGCAACTTGTGTCTGGCCATTGAAGCCAAAGCTGGCGCCGAACTGGAAATGTGCATTGAGCCGGTTCAGCCGCAATTCGGCCTCCGCTTGCGAGTAGGCCCGCGCCACTTCTGTATAGAGCCAGGTGCGCAAATGCCAGAGATCGCGCAGGCTTCGACTGCGTTGAATGCTGCGCTGCAACTCTTCAATATTGTCGCTGTGCAAGCCTTTCAGACAGGCTTCGAATGCCGCGCGAGCGTTCGGCACATTGTTCAGCAAGACGCTTTGACAGGGCAGGGCAGCACCCCACGGATCGGCCTCCCCTGGCATCAAACGCAGCAGGGACTGCCAAATGGAGTCGGCCGATTGAGTTTTTGGGCCTCCCTGCGAACCACCTCCGCTGCGGCCCAGCGTCGAAAACCGAGAGGATCCCACAGTACTTGAGGGCGACGACGCTCCGCGTGTCCTGGCCCAGCGAGTCAGAATTGCATTCAGCATTTTTTGCTCTATTTGTAGCGACCGGGATCGGCCGTGTCCCCCTCCAGAGGGCTAGCCTGAATTTTCGTCAGCGCGGGCACAAACTGAAGCCGCAAATAGGGCGGGCATGACAGCCTTGTTCACCTCTGTCAAGGGTATCTACGGAGGGCTGGCGCCCAAGGTGGCAGGAACTGCGCTCAATTTCCCGCCCTATTCGGATCGCCCGATTCGGGGTCGGCGTCTAACATCGCTTAAGCCTTCACGAGCCGCTTTTTGCGGACCTATCGCCATGGATAAAACCACTCCTGCTACAAAAAACGTGCTCGCCAGCAACCCGGAGCTTGAGCAATCACTTGTATTGGCTCGCTCCGGTGCAATGGAGCTCAACGTGTTGATGGAAAAGGCAGACAAGCTTCAGCGGGAGGGCATGGTCGATGCCGCGATCTTGCTTTATCAAAATTGGACGACCCATACCAAATCCGTCTTGTTGCATGTGGCTTGCTACAACTTGGGCACGCTGCTGGGCTCAAGGAATCGACACGCCGAAGCCGAGAAAATCTACACCACGGCCTTGGCTTTGAGCCCGACATTTACGCAGGCCCGCTTGAACCTGGGCCATCAGTTGGAGCATTTGGGTCGCCTCGAAGAAGCGCTCGGTGAATGGCGAAAGGTGTTCGAAGACAAGTCTTTGGACCGAGCCAACCCTGCGGTGTTGGAACTCATATTGCATGCCTTGAACAACTCGGCAAGGTTGCTGGAGACGCAGCGCCGTTTGGCAGAATCACAAGCCTTGATGCGACAAAGCCTGATGCTCAAGGCCGGTCAGGGCGATGTGATCCAGCACTATGTGCACATCCGCCAGAAGCAATGTGATTGGCCGGTCTATCAAGGCGTAGGGAACGTGACGCACAACCAATTGCTGGTGGGTACATCGCTGCTGGCCATGCTGAGCGCCAGTGATGATCCTGCCCTTCAGTTGATGGCGGCGCAGCGATTTGTGCACGAGAAGGTAATAGCCTACAAAGACCGGCCTTTGCACGAGCTTGCCACGGCCCGCCAACCTCGCAGGGGGCGCATCAAGATCGGTTATTTATCCGGCGACTTGTGCATGCATGCGGTCGGCCTGTTGACGCCCGAGTTGTTCGAATTGCATGACAGGGACCGCTTTGAGGTCTATGCCTTTTGCTGGAGCCGTGAGGACGGAACCGCTCAGCGGGCGCGCATCTTGGGGGCGATGGACCACCATGTGCGCCTCGCCGGTGTTGATGACCTGACGGCCGCGCGCTTGATCGCCGAAGCAGGCATTGACATCCTGGTCGACTTGCAGGGCCTGACCAGCGGTGCCCGCCCCAATATCCTGGCCTATCGTCCGGCACCGATTCAGGTCAGCTATCTGGGCCTGCCCGGCACATCCGCCTTGCCCGGCGTGGACTGGATCATTGCCGACCGCTTCGTGATGCCGCCCGAATACCTGCCCTACTGCACCGAGCGCCCGATCTATCTGCCCAATTGCTACCAGGTCAGCGACCGTCAGCGCGAAGTTGGTCCGGCCCCTAGCCGCGAGCAATACGGGCTGCCCGAGAACGGCTTCGTCTATTGCTCGTTCAACAACAACCACAAATTCAACGAAGAGGTGTTTGCCAGTTGGATGCGGATCCTGGAGCAAGTGCCGGGCAGTGTGCTGTGGTTGTTGGCCGATAACGAATGGGCCAAGGCCAATATGTTGCGCGTGGCGGCCGAGCACAACGTGCTTGAAGAACGGCTGATTTTTGCCCCGCGCGCGGCACCGCCGGACTACCTGGCACGGTTTGCCTTGGCGGATCTATTCCTGGATACTTTCCCCTATAACGCCGGCACCACGGCGAGTGACTGTTTGTGGATGGGCACACCTATCCTGACTCGCTCGGGCCGCAGCTATATCTCGCGCATGGCGGGCAGCTTGCTGAGCGCCGTGGGTTTGCCTGACTTGATTACTTTCAGCCTGCCCGAATACGAAAGCAGGGCCGTGCAACTGGGTCAAAACCCGGCCCGAATTGAATCCTACAAGCGCTATTTGCGTGAACAGGGGCGCAGCTCGGCACTGTTTGACATTCCCACCGTTGTGCGCGATCTTGAGCATGAATTTGAGCGCATGGCCCTGGATCAACGACGGGGCGATCAAGCAGGCGCATGAGGATGCTGAATTCGCTCGGTTCTTTCGACTTTTACTCCACTTACGCCAAGGATTAGTGTGTCGCAGCGTCACGATCCCTTTTTTGATGGCAATGCTGCTGCAGGCAAGGGCTTGCGGCTGGCCGCCGATAGCTCGGTTGCCAGCGAACCCTCGGTGCCAGATCCGCTGCAAGGTTTGGCCGATCAGCCCATCGGAGACCCACTGCTGACCGCACTCGCTTGGGTAACTCGCCATCATGGCCGGCCGCGCTCGGCCGAGTCACTGCGAGCCGGCGCTCCGGTTGAAGGACCGCTGGCGCCCGACCAAGCCTTGCGAGTGATGCGTGAGGCGGGCTATAACGCCGGCCTGTTGCGCAAGGCGATCGATGACATCAACCCCTTGTTGATGCCGGCGGTGCTGCTGCTCAACGAGGGCGACGCCTGCGTGTTGGTCAAGCGATTGGACGACGGCACCGAAGCGACCGGCGGTCGCTATGAAGTGGTGTTCCCTGGTCCGGAAGCGGCCAGTTGTACCGCCTTCACTTCGGAATTGGAGCCCGAGTACAGCGGCTTTGTACTGGTTTCATCCCCGCAAGAACAGTCGCAAGCGCACACCCGCAACACCCGTGACGAGCCGCTGTTGCGTGCCGCGGGCGAGCATTGGCTGTGGGGCACCTTGAAGCGTTTCATTCCCTACTACCGATCGGCCATGTTGGCGGCACTGCTGAGCAATGTCTTGATGCTGGTTTCGGGCTTGGTCACCTCGGTGATCTACGACAAGGTGATTCCGAATCAAGCGCTGGTGACGCTTTGGACGCTGGCGGTGGGCTCGGGTGTGGCGCTGATCTTCGATATGTTCGCGCGGCAGTTGCGTAGTCACTTGATCGATCTCGCCGGTCGCAAGGCCGACATGATCATCGGGGCCAAGCTGTTCCGCCAGACCCTGGGCGTGCGCATGGAGCACAAGCCCGAGTCGGCCGGCTCCTACGCGCATTACCTGGCTCAAATCGAGGTCGTGCGCGAATTCTTCACCTCGGCCACGATGTCGGCCTTGACCGATTTGCCCTTCATCATTCTGTTCGTCGCGATGACTTTTGTGATCGGTGGCCCGCTGGGCTGGGTGCTGGTCATCACGATCCCCTTGATCCTGGCCTTGACCTATGGGATTCAAGGTTATTTGCGCAAAGCCATGCGCACCAATATGGCCGAGACCGCCGATCTGCAAGGCACGCTGGTCGAAGCCATCGAGGGTCTGGAGGACCTCAAGACCTCGGGTGCCGAAGGCCAATTTCTGCGCCGCTATGAAACCAGCACGGCCATTGTTGCCGAGTCTTCATTGCGGGCCAGAAACATGTCGAGCTGGAGCAACAACATCACGATGACGCTGCAACAGTCCATCAACTTGATCATGTTGGTCTGGGGCGTTTACCTGATTCAAGATGGGCTTGTGACGGCCGGCGCATTGATCGGTGCGGTGATGTTTGCGGGGCGCGCCATCCAGCCGCTGGGCAGTCTCGTGAGCTTGGCGACCCGCTATCAGGGCGCCCAAGCGGCGATGGTGTCGCTGGACCGGATGATGAATTCGCCGACCGAGCGCGATGGCAGCCGCAACTATGTGCCGCTGACCCAGGTCAGTGGCAGGCTCGGCCTGCATGATGTGGGCTTCGCCTACCCGATGGTGGGGCAGGGCGAGGCGCCAAAGATCTTGAAAGCCGTCAACCTGCGCCTACAGGCCGGCGAGCGAGTCGCCGTGCTGGGCCGCATCGGCAGTGGCAAGTCGACCATTCTGCGCCTGCTGGCCGGCCTGTATCAGCCCACCGAAGGGATGGTGGATGTAGACGGCATCGATTTGCGCCAAGTTGACCCGGCCGAGTTCCGTGCAAGAGTGGGCTTTGTTTCGCAAGAGCCGCGCCTGTTCCACGGCACCCTACGCGACAACGTCTTGATGGGCCGCGCTCACCTGGACGCGGGGCGACTGGTTGAGGTGGCTCGGCTGACGGGCTTGGACCGCGTGGTCGCCGGCCATCCCAAGGGCTGGGACTTGCCGGTGGGCGAAATGGGCGGCCTGCTGTCCGGCGGACAGCGTCAGTTGGTGGCGCTGGCCCGCAGCTTGGTCACCAAACCGCAAATATTGCTGATGGACGAACCTACAAGCTCCATGGATGCACAGTCGGAGATGGCCTTCTTGCGCCAATTGCGTGATGCGGCCGGTACTTGCACCTTGGTCGTGGTGACCCACCGACCGGCGGTACTGGAGTTGGTGGCTCGCATCGTCGTCGTGGACAACGGCAGGGTGGTGCTGGATGGTCCGCGTGATCAGGTCCTGGCGGCTTTGTCCGGCGTGCGACCCAGTGCGTCGGCTGCGGAAGCCGCGGCGGCCAACGGAGCCGGTGCCAATTTGCATATGCACCCGTCGGCCCAGCCGGTGCAACGATCGGCCTCGGTATAAGCCATGGCTATCAAAAACAAGGGCGGCGGAATGGCCCTGAGCCGCGAAGAGGGTATGTTTGTCACGGGCTTGAACCATGCCCAGATCGAGGAGCCCTTGCCCCATGCCATGTGGGCCATTTATCTGATGTTGATCGCCGTCGCGGTAGCCCTCACTTGGTCGGCACTGGCCACCGTGGATGAAGTTACCCGCAGTGACGGCCGCATCGTGCCGGACGGTCGCGAGCAAATTATCGCCAGCCTGGAAAGCGGCATCTTGCGTGAGCTCTATGTGCGCGAGGGCGAGGAAGTCGAGGAGGGTGAGGAGTTGGCACGACTTGACCCTACGCGAGTCGAGGCGCAGCAAAACGAAGGGCAGGCCAAACGCATTGCACTGAAGGCACAAGCGGCTCGGCTGACAGCTGAGGCTAGCGCCAAGCCGCTCGTGTTCCCACGCGAGGTGCTGGCAGTGCCGCGCATCGCCGAAGCCGAACTGGAGGCCTATGAAGCGCGGCGACGCTTGATGGACGAGGCGGTCAGCAGCATTGCGCGCAGCAGCGGCTTGCTGGCGCGGGAGCAAAAAATGGCCCAGGACATGGCAGCCAAAGGACTGATGTCCGACGTGGAGGTGATGCGCCTGGCCCGTCAAGTCAATGAGCTTCAGCAGCAACGTGCCGAACGAATCAGCCGCTTCAGGCAGGAGGCCAGCGGTGACTTGGTACGGGTGCAAAACGAGCTGTCCCAGATCGATGAGCAGATGGTTGTGCGAGAGGATGCAATGACCCGGACGACCTTCAAATCCCCGGTGCACGGCGTGGTCAAGAATATTCGTGTCAGCACGGTGGGCGGGATTGTCACTGCCGGTGCGCCCATCATGGAGATTTCGCCGATAGGCCCTCGGGTGCTGATCGAGGCGCGCGTCAAACCTCGCGATATTGGCTTTGTGCGTGTCGGCCAGCTGGCTCAGGTCAAACTCTCGGGCTATGACTACAACGTCTACGGCGGACTCACTGGCCGCATCGAATACATCAGCCCCGATGCCATGGGCGAAACCGAGAAGAGCGCAGAAGGCGGCTACTACCGCGCCACCGTTGCGGCAGAGCGCAACAACCTGCGCTTCAAGGGGAAAACCTTGCCCGTGATTCCCGGCATGACCGCGACGGTCGAGATCAAAACCGGCGAACGAAGCGTACTGAGTTATCTGGTGCGGCCAATGATGAAATCACAAGAAGCGTTGCGCGAACGCTAGGAAACACCACTGCTTCATAAAGGGGTTGCAAAAGCCCCTAATCGTGATTTCAATGTGAGTCCAAACGTGATGTAGTAGCGGTATCGGGGACTTCCCTCTTTATCGCGTGCTTTTCACCATGTCCAAACCACTTGTGCTATCTCTGCTGCTGGGTCTGAGCCTGCTGGCCTCGGTGCCGACCGCGCGAGCGCAAGCCAAGACCCAGAGTCGCTGCACCGAGGAAGACGCCGGCCCATCGCGAGCCGGTCGCGATGCCAACATGATCGAAACCAGCGTGGCGGAACCCCGCTCCCAATTGCAGGAACTGGTCGGACTGGCCTTGCAGCACAGTCGCTCGATTGGGGCCTTACGCCTCTTGAGCCAAGCCGCCGAAGCCGATTTGGCCGAAACCAAGGCCTTACGCTTGCCACAGCTCAGCCTGATTGGCAGAGCAGGGCAAATTGGCCGCGTAGTGCCCGGGGCAGACACGCTCAAGGGTATGCAGGGTAGCGCCACCGTCAGTGTCTCCGCGCCGCTCTACGACGCGGGTCGTATCACCAAGCTGACCGAATGGCGTACGCAACTGGCCAGTGCGGCCAAATATGGGCAAAGCAGCGCCGAGGAGCAATTGGCCTTGCAGACGGTCAGCTTGGCATTGGATCGGGGACGCTACACCTTGCAAGCCCAGGTCTACAGTCAATATGTGCGAAAAATGGCTTGCCTGGTGGACTCGTTGGAGATCATCACCAAGGCCGACAAAGGCCGTTCCAGCGAGTTGATACAGGCTCAGAAAAGCCTGCAGCAGGCCGATCTGCAATACGAGCAAACCCTCTCGGCAATGCGCCAGACCGAAATCAAGTTACGGCGTTTTGTGGGCGATCAACTACCGGTCAGTGCAAGCCTGAGCACCGTGATGGCGCAAATGCCCGATTTGGCCGAAATGCAAGCGGATATTTTGCAAGCCCCAGATGTGGCGCAGGCCTCGGCGCAAGCTCAGGCGCAACGCAGCTATGCAGAATCGGTCTTGGCCGGGCAACGTCCCAACGTCAACCTATTGATAAACGGATCGACGGTGGCCGGCGTGGGTCGTTCAAGTGATTGGATTGGCGGCGTAACGGTCAATATTCCCATCTTCCAGCCTGGTGCGGACGCCAGCTTGGCGGCCGCCAAGAGCCGCTATCAAGCGGCCAGCTTGCAGCGTGACGACACAGTTGAGGCCAAACGCTACCGCTTGCTGGAGACCTACGAAAACGCCACTGCTGCTTTGGACCGAGCTCGGCGGGTGGTTGAGATTCTGCGCAATAGTGACAGGGTACGTGCATCAACGTTGCAGCAATGGCAACAACTCGGTCGGCGCTCGCTATTCGACGTGATGGCCGCCGAGGGGGACTACTACTCGATGCGGGTCGCGCATGTGAACGCGTTGTTCGACGCGCAGCAGTTGGTGGCATTGATGTGGTCGATGGGGCGGGGCGTGCTGACGCCGCTGCGTTAAAGAGCCTGTCGAAAACTTTGTGTGTGAGGCCTTAATCTCGTGCGCGGCGTGCAAGGTATTGACGTCTTTCAGTGAGCTTTAGAGATTGCAGAAGTGATTGATAAAAACAGGGGATTCCTCCGGGTTTTGGCGGCCTTGATAAAACACGCCAGTGAGAGAATTCCGAGGAGTCTGCGGGGCTAGGATGCCGTGCTAAGACGAAATTCGAAACTTCATTGAAGCATTGGTTTTCCATTAAGGGCTTTTATATGGCTAGGCATCTTCCGTCGGTTGAAATCTTCCCGGCGCAAAACGGCGTCAAATACATGCTTTTTTGCGCAACCGACGCGAATGGCATTTCAGGCTGCATCCGCAAGAACGGCACATATGAGCCGAATCTTCAGATGATTGCCGAAGTGATATTGCAATCGCGCGCACCTGGCGGCCGGGTGATCGACGTGGGCGCCAATATGGGCAGCTTCACCGTGCCGCTGGCGCAGCGCTTTCGCGATCACACCTTCGAGTGCTTCGAGGTGCAGCGCCCGATCTACTACCAGCTATGCGGCAATATCGTGTTGAATGGCCTAGGCAATGTCGTTGCGCACCAGATTGGCATGGGCAGCGCATCTGGCGAAATATCAGTGAATTTGCCGGACTACGACAACGAGTTCAACGTGGGCGCTTTCACGCTCAACAATGAGTTGCACAAAGATTTGCGCGGCGAAACCTTCAAGGGCGAAGCCGTCAAAATCAAACTACTTAATCTAGACAGCATGTACTTCGACGACGTACGCCTGATCAAAATTGACGTTGAGGGCATGGAACTAGACGTGCTGCGCGGCGCCGTAGGCACGCTGGTACGCAATAACTATCCGAGCATCATTTACGAAGCCTGGGATTTTGATTGGTACGCCGAACAGAAGGTCGAGCTCGAAAAATTCCTAGTGGGTCTCGGCTACATCATTGGGAATTTTGACGGCAGCCTGAACTTCGTCGCCCAACATCCCAAGGCCGGGCCCATGATCGTGCATCCCAGCTAATCCTACTCACGCGTAAGTCGGGCGGCTCAGGTCAGGGCCCAGCGCAGCTATGTCGGGTCGGTGCTAGCGGGGCAAAAGCCCGGCGTCAGCCTGCGGGTCAATGGCTCAACGGGCGGCCGGCACCGCCTGCGCCATCGATTGGATGCGCGGCGTTGCCGTCAACATCCCGCTGGCCCAGCCGGGCGCCGAGGCGGCGCTGACCGTGGCCCACCGGCGCTCCCAGGCGGCCGGTCTTCAGCGCGATGAGGCGATCGAAATCAAGCGCTATCGGCTGCTGGAGATGTATGCGGCCGGCTCTTCGCTGGACCGGGCCTGGCGCATTGTCGAAATCCTGGGCAACAGCGCCCCCGTGCGAGCCTCCACCTTGGAGCAGTGGCAGCAACCGGGCCGGCGCTCGCTGTTCAATGTGATGGGCGCCCAGGGCGACTACTACTCGATGCGCATCGCGCATGTGAATGCGCTTTCGACGCCCTGCAACTGGTGGCGCTGATGTGGTCGATGGGTCGGGGCGTGCTGACGTCGCTGCGTTGAATCTCGCTTCGGGCCTGGTGCCCGATACCTGCAGATTCATGGCCTCTTCAGGACCTCTTGTACCAGCGCCAAGCCTTGTCGATTGTGTCATCCAGGCTGCAGGTCTGGGTCACGCCGAGCGTCTTGCGGATCAGCGTGATGTCGGGGAACAGGTCGTCTTGCAGCAGCTGCTTGGACGGCAGCGTGTTCAGCAGCACACGCGGTTTGGGCGACGCCTTCTCACCGATCAGCTTGACCAGATCCAGGTGCGTGATCGGCGTGGCGGAGCCGACGTTGTAGACGGCGCCATCCTGGCCCTTGGCCAGGGCCGCCAGTGTCCACCAGGCAGCGTCTGCGCCGTGCAGATAGCTGCGCCGTGCCAAGCCGTCGCCATGGATGCGGATCTCGCTGCCGGTCAGCACTTCGCGCATGAAGTTGTTGATCGCCCAGGGGCGGTCCAGCTCCTGGTAGGCACCGGCGAAGGTGAACGGGCGAATCGTGCTGACCGGCAATCTGAACTGACTGCGGTAGATCGCCGCCAGATTCTCGGCCGCCCGTTTGGCCTCGACGTAGACAGTGTGCAACTGGTCGCAGGGGATGGCGAAATACTCGTTCTCGCTCAAGGCACCGGGGCGGTTCGGGCGGCCGTTGACCAAGCAGGAGCTGACGTTCAAGAAGCGCGTCAGATTGTCCAGCTGGCTGGCGGCCTCAAGCGCATTGTTGAGGCCCTGCACCGTGGTCTGCTGCACCCGCAGCGGATCGGAGGCATGTACGCGGTTGTTCGGGATACCGGCCGCATGCACGACGAAGTTGGTGTTACGGGGAAACTCGAACGGCGAACGGACATCCTGGGACATCAGCTGGATGTCGGCACGGCCGGCCAAGTGCGGGTACTGCTGCGCCCAATCCCGGATGTTGCGGGCATACAGGTCCAGCGTGATCCCGAGCCGGTACTCGTCATTCAGCGCAGCCACGGTCTCGGCGATCCAGCTGCCCAGAAAGCCGGTGCCGCCGGTGACGGCAATGCGCGCAAAGCCGAGCTTGCTGCGTACATCGGTCTGCGCGGCGCTGGCCAGCAGGCAGTCCTGGCGAATTTCCGCGAAGCGATTGTTTGCTGTGTTGCTGGACATGATTCTCAGA
Source organism: Roseateles oligotrophus (assembly GCF_025717515.1). GTDB lineage: Bacteria > Pseudomonadota > Gammaproteobacteria > Burkholderiales > Burkholderiaceae_C > Paucibacter_A > Paucibacter_A oligotrophus. Next base: position 14,285 of record NZ_JAJIRN010000013.1, on the reverse strand, counting down.
CTTTCTGCGCCAGGCGCTGTTGCGCGAGATCGCGCGCCACCTCGATGATCAGGCTCTCCTGGCCCGCCACGGCATTGCGCTTGCCAAGCCCGAAGAAGATGTCGCGCGCGTCGACCTGGTAGTCCTGCGCCGCCTTGGCGACTGGCTTGGCGAAGCCGGAGAACACGCCCGCCAGGCCGCTGACGATGGACAGCGGCGAGATGTTCGCTGCCACCGGGTTGAATTCCCGCTCGGCGATGTCGGCGGCGTCGAGTATCTTGTACAGATCGATGCCGGTCTCGAAGCCCAGCCGTTCGAACACTGCTACCAGCACTTCCAACTGGGTGTTGCCGGCGCCGGCGCCGAAGCCGCGGATGGTGGCGTCGATGATGGAGGCGCCGGCATTCACCGCCGCCACCGAGTTAATGACGGCCATGCCCAGGTTGTTGTGACCATGAAAGCCGACCGGAATTGCCAGCCCGTCGACCAGGGTCGAGATACGCTCGGTCACATCGTCGGGAAAGTAGGCGCCCGCCGAGTCCATGATGATGATGGCCTCGGCGCCGTAGGACTCCATCTTCTTGGCCTCCTCCAGCAGCACCGCCGCCGAGGCCATGTGGCTCATCATCAGCACGCCAAAGGCTTCGCGCCCGGCCTTGCGGATGTAGCCGATGTGGCGGTCGGTGATGTCGGCCTCGGTGCAATGGGCGGCGATGCGGAACACGTCGACGCCGGCTTCGACGGCGCGGCTCAGGTCCTGCTTGATGGTGCAAAAACCGGGGATCACATGCAGACCGAGGCGCGACTTCTGCAAGTTCGCGCGCGCAAGCGCCAGAATCTCGGCGTCGCTGACGCTGCATTCGCCCACCAGCAGCGAGGAGGCACCCAGCCCATTGCCGTGGCCGACCTCGACGATGGGCACGCCGGCGGCTTCGGCCGCCTTGCAATAGGCGACGAAATTCTCGCGCGTCAGTTGATGGCGCACCGCATGGTTGCCGTCGCGCAGCGTCGGGTCGCTGATCAGAATGCTCTTCTTGCTCATGGCTGAGTCTCCTGCAAGGCGCCGGCTTGGGCGATGCGCTCGGCCATTGCGATCGCGGCGCAGTTGATGATGTCCAGGTTGCCGGCATATTGCGGCAGATAGTCGCCCGCGCCCAGCACCTTGATCGTAGTGGTGACCTTGTTGCCTTCGAGGGTGGGCGGCACGATCAATTGATAACCCGGCACATAGGCCTTGAGCTTTTCCACCATCGCCGCGACGGCGGCCTGCAATGCCGGCAGATCCGGATCGGTGATCTTGGCGTAGATGGTGGTCTGCATGTCGATCGGCGGATTGGCCGGATTCAGAACCAGAATTGCCTTGGTGCGGCGCGCGCCGGAAAAGCTCTGCAGCGCCTCCTGCGTGGTCTCGATGTATTCGTCCAGGTTGGCTCGCGTGGCCGGGCCGGCGCTGCGCGAGGCGATGCTGGAGGCTACCTCGATGTATTCGATATCGCTGTGCACCTGGGCCAGCGCATAGCCGATCGGGATTGAGGACTGGCCCCCGCAGGTGATCATGTTGATGTTGCGTGCGCCGGTGGCCAGGCATTCGGCGGCGTTGATGGCAGGGATGCAGAGCTCGCCGAGCTTGGCCGGTGTCATGTCTATGACGGTTTTGCCGAGCTTTTCAAGCACCGCCCAATGCTCGATATGAGCATGCGCTGAGGTGCAGTCGAACACCAGATCGCAGATCGCGGGGTTGGTGACGATGGCCTCGATGCCGCGGTCGGAGATCTGCACGCCCAGCACGTTGGCGCGCTTCATGCCTGGAGAATTGAAGTTACGGCCGGCGAACAAAGTGCAGGTCAAATAGTCCGATCGCATCACCTTGATGAGCAGGTCGGTGCCGATATTGCCCGATCCGATGATGGCGATCCTGAGTTTGTTGAGGGCTGTCATCCGATCTTTCCAAGGTGTTTGTGTCCCTGCATTCAGGCAAGTCCAAGGAGGGCGGCGGACTCGACCAGAATGCCTTCCAGCGACGTGTAGAACGGCCGGTAGCCGAGCGTTGCCGCATGGTGATTGAGAGAATAGTACTGGGGTTTGGCACCGGTAGCGTTGACTGCTGCGCCGCTTTCCCCGGCTATTTCAAGGCTTTCATAGCGCAGGCCGAAGCGCTGCTGCAGCGCAGCCAACAAGGTCGGCTTGTCGACCGGCGCCCGCGTGTAGCAATCCAGCGCGCGGTTGGCGGGCGGCGCCGCCAGGATGCACTCGAGCAGCCGATGGAAGTCCGCCGGGTGCAGATAGTCGCGCTGCATGAAATCACTGGAGGTGCGCAGCAACTGCCCGCTCTGGATCGCGCGCAGGATGTCGGTGATGAAGAAGCGCGCGGACAAGTCTTGGGTGCGGGAGAAATAGTTGAACACGCGCAGATCGGTGATCGCCAGCTCCGGGTGCGCGCGGTGCTTGGCCTCGGCATGCAGCTTGGCCAACGCGTAATAGTCTTGCGGCGTCAGCGCGTTGACGGCAAACTCGGCCCGAGTGTCGGGTCCGGCCGGCGCCAGAAAGGCGCTTCCATAGGCCGCCCCGCTGGAGAGAAAGACATAGCGGCGCTGCGGGTTCTCGTACAGCCCGCGCAGCGCCAGATCATCAAAGCGCTGCGTGATCTCGAAGATACCCGCGCCCATCTGCGCGGCGCGTTGCGGGTCACCGACCCCGACGAAGTTCAGCACCACCGAGTGCTCAAGCTGGCCGTATTCGGCATAGTCATGCACGCTGCATGACCCCTCCAGCCCCTGGCCTTGCAGCCATTGCCGGGTGGCCCCCAGATCGCGTGCGAAGAGAAGTAACTGCGTGCCGCCGACGCCTGCCAGTGCGCGGATTAGGTCCTTGGCGATTTGGCTGCTGGCGCCCAGCACGGCGATGCGGCGCATTTCAGGAAGCTGCAACTACGGCCTCACAGCGGTCTGGATTTTTCATGCATGCCGACCAGCATCGCGGCGTCCAGCACGGCGCGCGGCAGCAGGGGTGACAGGTCCTCCAGCGGCGGCGAGACCAGTGTGCCGTCGGTGCGCGCCACCAGTGACAGCTTGGGGCTGAACGGCTGCTCGGGGTGCATGAAGACCTCGCAGATCACCGGCCCGCTGGCAGCCTGCACAGCCGCCAGCGTTGCATCGCATTCGCCCCAATGGCGGATTTGGAAGGCTGGAATTTCAAAGGCCGCCGCGATCTTGGCGTAGTCAGGGCAAGAGACGCCGGATGCCCGATCGGTGCCGACAAAGCCGCTCTTGAACATGGCGTTCTGGGTGTGCTTGATCATCAGATAGCCGTCATTGTTGAAAATGAACAGCTTGATCGGCAGTTGGTGGTGCACGATGGTCTGCAACTCCTGCAGATTGAGCATCATGCCGCCATCGCAATTCAGGCACATCACCTCGCCGCGGTCGCTTGCGAAGGACACGCCGATCGCGCCCGGCAAGCCATAGCCCATCTCGCCCAGACCGGTGGAGGTCATCAAACGCTGGCCGGTGGTCAAGCGCAAGGCCTGGTGGGCGCACAGCAGCGCCGTCCCCATGTCGGTGACGACGGTCTGCCCGGGTTTGAAAAAGCCGTTCAGGCGCTGCATGAAACGGTAGGAGTTCATGAAGCCCTCGCGGTCCTCATGCTCGGGGCCGACCCAGGGGAATTGCGTTTCATAGTCCCGGCAGCGCGCGACCCATTCGGTGCGGTGGGTGATCACGCGCAGCCGCAGTCGCTCGGTCAGCGCGGCCATGAACTGGCCGGCGTCGCAGACGATCGCCTGCCTGACGCGGCCGGGATGCTTGGCGGCCTCCTGCGGGTCGATGTCGACCACGTCGATGCGGGCCGCTCGCGCCAGCTCGCTCACGTCATAGCCGATCTGGGGAATCGCCAGCCGCGTGCCCAAGGTCAGTAGGTAGTCGCAATTTTGCAGAATGAAATTGGCGCAGCGCTGGCCGTAGACTCCGGCGCGCCCGAACACCAGCGGATGGCTGGAGTCGATCATGTCAATACCGGCCCAGGACACCAGTGCCGGTGCGCCAAGCAGCTCCAGCAGCGGCGCAATCTGCTGCTCGGCGCCGGCAAGGCGAATGCCATGCCCCAGCCACAGCAGCGGTCGCTCGGCCGCCAGCAAGGCGTCGATCACGCTGTCAAGCTGGGCCGAGACTTCGCTGCCCAGATAGTTCAGCGGCGCCGGCGGCACAAACTGCGCAGCATTGGCAGGGTCGATGCGCGCGGCCTGGATGTCCATCGGCACCTCGATCCAGCAGGGTCCGGGGCGCTGGTCGAGCGCCAGATGTGCGGCCTTCTGGATCTCATAAACCGCCTGTTCCGGCGCCATCACGCGCTGACCATACTTGGTCACCTTGCACACCATCTCGACGGAGTCATAGCCCTGCACGCCCCACATGCGGAGGGTGTTCTCGGGCCGAGTGAATTTGGAGTTCTCGTTGCCGGCAATGATGATGCCGGGGATCGAGTCGGCCCAGGCCGAGACCACGCCGGTCACGCCGTTGGTGGAGCCGGCGCCGGTGGTCAGCAGCGCCGCCGATAGCTTGCCATGGGTGCGGTAGTAGGTCTGCATCGCCATGCAGGCGCTTTGCTCATGATGGACGCAGACGATTTCGGTGTAGCCGCGGCGCGAAATGGCCTCGAACAAATGCACATTGCCGGCACCGATGATGCCGAACACATGTTCGATGCCGAGTTTTTCCAGCGCCTCGGCGATCAGCTCGCTGACTTTGGGCTTGTCAAGGGCGGTCTTGGTTGTAACGTTGCTCATTCAGAATCCCAGTCCCAGATAGGTCTCGATCTGGCTGGCCGCAAATTCAAGCATGGCCGGTGTCAGGGCCGGTTGCACGCCAATCCAGAACGTGTTGTTCATCACATTGTCGGTATTGCTGAGGTCCCCGCTGATGCGGAACTTGGCACCGATCATGTAGGGCTGACGGGTCAGGTTGCCGGCAAACAGCAGACGCGTGCCGACCTTGTGCTGGTCCAGGTAGTTGAGCAGATCGAGCCGCTTGACCGGGCAGTTCTCCTTTAGAGTGATCGGAAAGCCGAACCAGGAAGGGTCGGAATGTTCGGTGGCGACCGGAAGATGGAGAAATTCTTCGCAGCCCTTCAGACGTTCCTTGAGGAAGGCGAAATTGTTCTTGCGAGCCTGGATGAACTGCGCGGCTTGGTCCAGTTGGGCCAGCCCGCAGGCGGCCTGCATGTCGGTGATCTTGAGGTTGTAGCCGAGATGGCTGTAGGTGTATTTGTGGTCGTAGCCCTCGGGTAACTCTCCCAGCTTCCAGCAAAAGCGCTTGCCGCAGGTGTTGTCCTTGCCGGGGGGGCAGTAGCAGTCACGACCCCAGTCGCGAAAACTCTCGGCGATCAGGCGCAGTTCGTCGTGGTTGGTAAATACGGCGCCGCCTTCACCCATGGTGATGTGGTGGGCCGGGTAGAAGCTCAGGGTGGCGATATCACCGAAGGTGCCCACCATCTGGCCGCGATAGGTTGTACCCAGCGCATCGCAACAGTCCTCGACAAGCCATAAATTGTGCTTTTTGCACAAGGCGGTGACGACATCCAGGTTGAACGGGTTGCCCAGCGAATGGGCCAGCATGATGGCGCGCGTCTTGGGACCGATCGCGGCTTCGATCTTGCTGGCGTCGATGTTATGGGTCAGCCGGTCCACGTCAACGAAGACCGGCACGGCACCGAATTGCAGGATCGGGTTGACGGTGGTCGGGAAGCCGGCCGCCACCCCGATGACTTCATCGCCCGGCTTGATGGCGCGCGCGCCAAGCTTGGGTGAGGTCAGCGTATTGAAGGCGACCAGATTGGCCGACGAGCCCGAATTGACCGTAATCAGGTGCTTGACGCCGATGAAGGCGGCGAGCTTCTTTTCGAACTCGGCATTGAAGCGGCCGGTGGTCAGCCAGCCGTCCAGCGAGGCATCGACCATGTTCTTCAGTTCCTGCGCACCCAGCACCTTGCCGGAGGGGGGCACGGCCGATATGCCGGGCAGGAACGGTTGCGCAGCCAAGGCAATGGCGGCATATTCATCCACCAGCTTAGCGATCTGTTCTCGGAGGGCCAGGGTTTTCGCGTTTTCCATAAATTCAATCAATCGTTGTCAATGCTTGATAGGCCTGGATCTGGGCCAGGGTCAGCGCCCGCATGTCGGAGCCGGCCAGCCTTTGTTTGGACCAATCGACGATCAACTGCAGCGCCGACTCCAGGCGCAAACTCGGTTGCCAGTCGAGGCGACTGCGGGCCTTGGAGATATCGAGTTTGAGGTAATGGGCTTCATGCGGATGTGCTCCCGTATCGACCTGCCAGCGAGCATCACAGCCCCATAGCGCGGCCATCCGTTCAACGATCCAGCCGACCGGCCGGGCGTCCTCGTCGAGCGGCCCGAAATTCCAGGCCTCGGCAAGATCCGCTCCCTGTGCATGGAGCGCTTCGGCCAGCGTCAGATAGCCGCGCAACGGTTCCAGCACATGCTGCCAGGGACGGATGGCCTGGGGGTTGCGAATTTCGACCTGCCGGCCTTGCTCGAAGGCCTTGAGGATGTCTGGGATCAAGCGGTCGGTTGCCCAATCGCCGCCGCCGATGACGTTGCCGGCGCGCGCGGTGGCCAGCCCGACGCCATGCTGGGCGTGGGCGAGGGGGTTGAAAAATGACGCGCGGTAGGCGCCGCTGACCAACTCCGCGCAGCCCTTGCTGCTGCTGTAGGGGTCATGGCCGCCCATCGCCTCGTTCTCACGGTAGCCCCAGGGCCATTCACGGTTTTCGTAGCATTTGTCGGTGGTGACGTTGACGACCGCCTTGACACTGTCGCAGCCGCGCACCGCTTCGAGCAGATGCACGGTGCCCATCACGTTGACCGCATAGGTCTCGACCGGGTTCTGGTAGCCGTAGCGCACCAGCGGCTGGGCCGCCATATGGATGACGATCTCGGGTTGAGCTTCAGCAAAGGCGGCCTGCAGGGCGGCCAGGTCGCGGATGTCCCCGATGATGCTGGTCATGCCCTGGCCGACCTTGGCCAGTTCAAACAGGCTGGGTTGGGTCGGCGGCGCCAGCGCAAAGCCCACCACCTTGGCCCCCAGGGCTTGCAACCAGAGCGACAGCCAACTGCCCTTGAAGCCGGTGTGGCCGGTCAGCAGAACCGATCTGCCACGCCAGAACTCGGTGTTCACGACCAAACCTTCCAGGGCGCCTTGCCGGTTTGCCACAGATCCTCCAGCAAGGTCTTGTCGCGCAAGGTGTCCATCGGCTGCCAGAAACCATGATGTTGATAGGCTGCCAGCTGGCCTTGCTCGGCCAGCCGCTCCAGCGGCTCGCGTTCCCAGATGGTTTGCTCGCCCTCAATGTAGCCGAGCACCTGGGGCGAAAGCACAAAGAACCCACCGTTGATCAAGGCGCCATCGCCCCTGGGCTTTTCCATGAAGCTGGCGACCTTGTCGCCCTGGACATCAAGCGCACCGAAACGGCCGGGCGGCAGCGCCGCCGTCAAGGTGGCCATGACTTTTTGAGCCTTGTGGAAGGCGATCAACTCGGTGATATTGACATCGCTGACGCCGTCTCCATAGGTCAAGCAGAAGAGTTCTTCACCCTTGATGTAGTCGGCCACCAACTTCAGCCGTCCTCCGGTCATGGTGTCCTCGCCGGTGTCCACCAGGGTGACCTTCCAGGGCTCGGCGTGACGCTGATGGACCTGCATCTGGTTGAACTGCATATCAAAAGTGACGTCGGACATATGCAGGAAATAGTTGGCAAAGTACTCCTTGATGACATAACCCTTGTAACCACAGCACACCACGAATTCATTCACACCATGGTGAGAATAGGTTTTCATGATGTGCCAAAGAATCGGTTTGCCACCGATTTCAATCATTGGTTTCGGCCGCGTCGAAGTTTCTTCGCTGATCCGGGTGCCGAGGCCACCTGCAAATATCACAGCTTTCATGGTGATCGTCTATTCGTTATCGTGATGGTTTTCGGATTCTCGCTTATTCAAGCGCTGACAAAAGCGTCCGAGTAGAAACTGCTTTCAGGCAGCCCGGCCAGTTGCAGACTGCTGCGCGCGTTGTGGATCATCGCACTGGAACCACAGGCATACACCGCGGCATGGTTGAGTACGGCATGCCGGCGCAGCAGTTCTTGCTGGACATGACCACGCGCGCCCTGCCAATGCGGATCGGCTTGCGACAGCACCGGGATGTAGCTCAGCGGTATGACGCCCGCGACCATGCCGGGCGGGGTCCAGTACAAATCTTCGGGTCGCCGGCCTCCCCAATAGAGTTCAATCGAGCGCGGCTGCGCGTCAGCCGGCCGCAGCGCCAGAGATTCCAGCATCGCCTTGATCGGCGCAATGCCGGTGCCGGTGGCCAGAAAAACCAGATCCAGGCCCGTCACATCGCGCAGAAAGAAACTGCCGCGGGGGCCTTCGAAACGCAGCAAGTCATTGACCTTTGCGGCCATGAACCAGTATTCACTCATCGCGCCGCCATCGACCCGGCGAATATGCAGTTCCAGCTTGCCGTCCGCTTGCGGCGCGCTGGCCAACGAATAGCTGCGCCTGATGCCGTCGGCACCGAGTAACTCAATATGCTGACCGGCCAGATACTTGAAGCCCGAGTTGGGGGGCAGACGCAAACTCAGGCGCAGCACATCCGCAGCGGGGCGGTCCAGGGCGTCCAGGCGGGCCGGCAACTTCATCAATTTGAGCTCGCCGCCGAGATCGTTGAGCGCCAACTGCACATTGGAGCAGGCTTCAACGGCGCAGGTCAGCACCCAGCCATCCGCCTGTTGCGCCGGGCTTAGAGCCAGATCGGGTTGCAGGCTTTGTACCTGGCCGCTGATGAGCTGGGCCTTGCAGTTGCCGCAGCGTCCGCTGCGGCAACTGTGCTCCAGCATCAGTCCGGCCAGAGCCGCAGCATCGAGCAAACTGGTTCCCGGCACCGCGACAAAGCTCTTCTGGTTGGACAAGTGAACAATATGCTCTGCAGGCACGAAGTACTCCCGATGGATTCGTTGAAAGGCGTGCCAAAGCCGCTGTGTGGCTTGAATGCTAGTCGGGTTGCCGCCCTGTAGAACGCCCTTGTACCGGTGGGTAAGTTGCCCTTCTTTGCAGCGTGCGCGAGAAGCCCTCCCGCAACCGGCCGCAAGGACCTATTTGGAGGGAATCTGCCCCGCTGATTCGGGGATTGCATGGCGGCTAGAACGTTGCTACTCGGTCACGCATGCACGATGCACGCTCATCGGAAAGAATCATTTATGACTCAAACCCAGACAGTTGACGCCACGACGCCGTAGGTCAGCATTGTGATTCTGACCCATGATCGGCCACATTTCCTGGAGCTGGCGCTCAACAGCGTGCTGGTGCAAACCTATCGCAAATTCGAGATCGTGATCAGCGACAACTGGCACAGCAGCGCGAGCCGCGATGTGCTGGAGACTTTTATGGAGCGGGTTCCGCGCATCAGTCAACACAAGTTGCCGGGAGTCGGTCCGCTTTACAGGCCGTAGCCGTTTGAGATGTCGATTTGTTCCCACTCGAAACGCAAAATGCCAACCGGGCGCTGGTAGCCCTCGGCCATTTTCTTTTGCGCGAGCGCGAGGTTGCGCGACAGATCGCGATTCAGGTTGGTGGTGCCGAAGCCCATGTCCTCAAAGAAGACCGCGTCGTTGAGTAGTGCGCGCTTGCCGCCGTGCTTTTCCCACACCTTGGGCATGTATAGATCCTCGTAGCCGTAGTGGCCGACGAAGTCCTCGTCGTACATCGCGTGCTGCTTGAACATGGCCAGGTTGACCAGGAAGGAGTTCGGATGGAAGTCGAGCGGCTTGTTAACGGTGATGTCGATCAGTTCCTTGATCTTCAGGTAATACATGCCCATCTTGTCGAGTCGATCGAGGTTGGCGATCACGGCCGCCATCGGTTCTGCGTAGAAGCGCTGGTCGATGTCGAAGTACAGCGCCCACTCGCCGCTGGCGTTGAACGCCCCTAGGTTGCGTGCGCCGGCCTGGTTCCATGGCAGGTCGGTAATCACGCGGTAGACCTTGAGATTGAGCTTGGTCGGACGGATCGCCGGGGTTCTTTCCGAGCAGTCGTCGACCAAGATGAACTCAACCTGCGACAGGAAACTGTCGGGCAGCGCTTCCCAGTAGGCGATCTGGTTCTGCACCATCTCCGGGTGGTTGTAGTAATGGCTGATGATCGAGAGCTTCGGTTGCATCGCAGTCCTTGTCGTGACTAGATTGATTCAGGCAGGCTTATAGCATTCGACGCAGAGCGACTCGAGGGCTTTCAGAGGGAAATAGGGTTCGACGATGGCGATGTCTTCAAGGTCGCTGTCCTGCACCATGGTGCGGCGGATGCGTTCGAAGCCTGTGCGCGTCAGCAGGGCAGACAGGGTATCGAAGTCATAGCCCATTTTGTGGCCATGGTTGTGCAGCATGCCCATGAAGATCGCGCCCTTGGTCGGGTACAGCACCTTGTCGTCTTTGAGCCCAACGCGGCGGTATTCATCGAAGAAGAACTTGTTGTCGGCGACGTAGTTCTCGCACCACAGGCCCAGGTCCGGCACCAACACTCGCAAGATGCCACCCGGTTTCAGCACGCGGTAGCAAGCGGCTATGAAGTCAATGCCTTCGGTGTTGGTCAGGTGCTCCAGCAAATGCGAGTGATAGACCACGTCGAGGCTGTTGTCGGCGGCAGGAATGCCTTCAACCAGGTCGTGGTTGTACAGCACAGCGCCCGCCACGCCGTTAGGTGCCTCGTACAGCGTGTCCTTGCCTAGGTTTGTCCACCAGCCGATGTTCAGATAGTCCTTGATGAATATGGTGCCGCAGCCAAGGTGGAATTTCTTGAACTGGACCGACAGGTCGTTAAGTTGCATGGCGGATCTCTTTTCTCGGTTAGTGGATTACAGCGCTTTGGTCATTTCAATGAAGTCGTGCAACTGGACCTTGAATTCGTCGATCGTCGGGTACGAATGGTCCGGGTATTCAACGATCGCGCCGTCCTTGCGGATCAGTTTGACGTCGCAGCCGCATAGCTCCGCCTCGTGCGCGATCATGCTGAAATCGTCGTACATGTACAGCGTCCTGGTCGAACGCAGCAACTGCGCCACTTCGCGCCGTGATGGCGGGTAGGCCTTGGTGATCGCAATGCAGCCCGGTGGATGCAGGCCTAGGTCCTGGCCCTTGCCGACGAAGACCGAATCGACCTTCTTGACCGTGCCTTCGTCATTGAAGAAGGGCTCGATCGACGGCACTTGCAGCATGCGGCCGTGCGCGTAGGACGCCAGTTCCTTGTTGTAAGCGACCAGGATTTCGCCCGGGTCGTAGGTCTTCTCGCCGTAACCTAGCTTGCCCGGCACATTGAGAATAAAGCGGATGACCCGCTTGGCTTTTAGCAGGTTGCCGGGTGCAACTTCCGGGTAGATGACGATGTCGTCTTCAAACTGTTCCACCGGGTAGCCGTTGAACCAGGTGCAGACGATCGCGTCCAAGCCCGCGCGCACCAGCCACTTCTGCAGGTCGTACATCACGCGAATGCCGGCCGAATTGTGCTGGAACGGCGGCGCCACCAACACGTACCGGCGGCCGTTCGGGTCCTGTTTCCGGTCCAGATTCGGCTTGCCGTACGGCGCCTCGATGTAGGACAGGTCGGGCTTGGCCATGCCCAGCGGACTTGGCAGAGCGCCTACCGCTTGGCGGTGCAGGCCCTCCAGGTCGCCCGCGGCTTTGATACTGTTGGCTGCGCTGTCCACCGGCCACTTGCCCTGCATCTGACGCAGGTGCGCCAATTCCGACATCACATTCGGTTGCTCGGGGTTTTGCTTCAGGCTCAGGGTCAGCTTGGCTTGCGCTTCCGGATAGTCCTTGCGGATTTCCAATAGCCGTCCCAGATTGTTCAGTGCCTGCACATAGAAAACCTGGTCAGCCGGCGCTTGCATGTCGACGAGAGTGAGCACAGCGCGCCATATGGCCAGCGCCTCTTCTTCGCGCTTGTTACGCATAAGAAGAGTGCCCAAGTTCATGTGGCCTTCGATGAAGTCCCTCTTCTGCCCGATGGCGGCGCGGTAGGCCGCCTCTGCTTCCACGTCGCGCTGCCCGTTGGCTAGCAGTACGCCGAGGTTGAAATTGATCACATAGGCCAGCGGCGAGTCGGTGGCCGATAGCCAGCCCCGGTACAGCGAGATGGAGATATCCGGATGGTCAGCGTCGGTCAAGCGCACGGCGGCATTGATCAGGTCGACAATGGGCAGCTTACCCTGCCCAGCCAGGGCGAACGCCAGTTCCGTCCCCCGCAATAGTGGCATTGACTCGGCATCGGCAATAGGCTGGCTCTGTAGCGGTGTAGGCATCATGTGTTTCATGATAAAAGTTGGCCATTGCGGTCAATGGGCCGAATAGCGGCCTTTGTCGGGGCTAGTGGTTGGTTTCGAAGATGGAGGTCGCCGCCAGAACGATCCCTAGTACGGAGCTGTAGGCCGGCAGGTATCGAAGCTGTGCGGCGTCGTGCTGCAGCGAGTAGTCGTTGGGCTTTGTTTTGATGGCATTGACCATCGCCCGGACCGGTTCGCCCATCTAGAAGCAAACGCTGAAGTGAAAGCCATGGCCGTCCAAGCTGGGCGGGCTCGTCGATGGAAGAACGCGAGTGGCAAGCGAGTGCTTGGTTGGCGCGCGCTCCGGCCAGCAGCCAACTCGCGCAAGGTGCGCAGAGCTTCGCAGTCGCGGGTCGCGCGCCGGATTCGGTGATGAAAAGCGCGCGGCGAAGTCTTTTTGGCAGCCCCCCAAAAAAAGAGCCGCTCGACGGCGGCTCTTTTGAATCTGTCAAATCGCGGTTCAATGTTTCTTGAGCCGCGGTTGCATGATTCTCAAATCAGCGGGCCGTTGCGCTTGAATTCTTCATCCTCAAGCAGGCGTAGGTCGATAAGCGCCTGGTGATGCTGACCCGTCTCTTCGACTGGTTTTGCTGTCGCCTCAGCAGCTTCAACCATTAGGTTGGTGCTCGGCACCGCCAAGACATCGGTGACGCTGACCGCGGCTTGCGCCTGGTCCGGGTTGTTTGGCTCTACATCCTTGGCGAACCAAACGTCGGCCATTTGATGCGTTGCCCCGTCACTGGTCTTGTAGCCAGAGACCAAGCCAATCAGGTTGCCGTTGTCAATTGCCGTACTCGACTTGGCTTGCAGATCCAGCTCCGTCACTCCAAGTTCCGCCAGCGTCTTCAGCTCGCCACCGTCTGTCTTACCGTCGTGGTTGGCGTCAACCCAAACCCTGAGCTTGCCAAAATTCACATCATGCGCGTCGAGTTTTCCATCGTGGTTGCTGTCTTCGGCAGCCATCGCCAAATAGCCATTCGCCGCGTGCTTGCCCAGACCTAGTTGCGTACCAGATCCGAACAACTCGGCTCCGCTATTGATCACACCGTCGCCATTGCGGTCCATCGCCAGCAAGCCATCTCCGCCGGTTGCCCATCCATACTTGTGAGCAATGCCCGTGGCGTTAAGGTCGAAATTGACACCTTCGGCCGCTGACAAGGTCTGGATGCCATTGCCGTTCAAGTCCAACATGATCGGTGTCGTCAGGAACAGCGCGTCAAGTTGCGCGCCGGTCATTGCCCCCATGGCTGCGGTATTGAGAACCAAGGCATTGGACTGAGTCATGTTCAGCTTTGCTATATCGGCCACCTCAAAACCAGCAATCTGTTCGGAGGTGAACGCGGTCAGCTGGTCCGTGGTCAGGCCTGCGATCTGTAAAGTCGTGAGGGCGGTGATGTCCGCCGAATTCAGATTAACAAAATTCGCGGTCGACAGTGCACCCAACTGGGCAGAAGTCATCGCCGCGACCTGGCCAGTGCTGAGTATCGCGATGTCATTGGTCTCCAGTCCTTTAATTTGAACGGTGGTCAATGCGCTGAACTGTTGGGTACTCAAAGAACCTACCTGGCTGGCGCTCATCGCATGGATCTGATCGCTGGTCAGGGCCTTCAAAGTCGCTAGGCCCAGTGCGCGGAAATCCTCCGTCCCGATCCCACCGAAGTCGGCCGTATCGATACCGACAATCTGTGTACTGTTCAGCACAGCAAACTGGACGCTGGTCAGCGCACCAATCTGCTCCGAGTTCAGTGCAGCGAACTGGCCAGAGTTCAAACCGCCCAGTGCGGAGGTCGACAGCGTCGCCAGGTCGCCGGTTTCTATAGCCGCCATCTGTGCCGTGTTCAGACCCGCCACTTGCGCGGAGCTCAATGCCCCTACCTCAGCCGAGGTCAGGGCCTGGACATTGGCCGTGCTGAGGGCGCCGAG
>NZ_JAJIRN010000012.1 GCF_025717515.1 Roseateles oligotrophus | reverse complement strand
GAGGCTGATTCCCTGGTTGCAGCGCCGCGCGCCTCAAGTGCGGCGCATGGGCAGCGTTTGCACCGGCGCCTTTGCGCTTGCCGCGGCCGGGCTGTTCGATGGCCGGCGTGTCACCACGCATTGGCAATACTGCGGGCGCTTGGCCGCCATGTTTCCGAAGGTCTTGCTGGAGCCGGATGCGATCTATGTTGCCGATCCGCCGCTCTACAGCTCGGCCGGCATCACCGCCGCGATTGACTTGTCCTTGGCGCTGGTCGAGGCCGATCTCGGTCAGGCGCTAGCCTTGCAGGTGGCGCGTGATCTGGTGCTGTATCTGCGCCGGCCGGGTGGGCAGTCGCAATATTCGGCCGGCCTGCAGGCGCAGACGCAGGCGAGCGGCAAGTCGGGTAAGGCGGGGCAACGCTTAGGGGAGTTGTTGAGTTGGATGGCCGAGCATCCGGCCGTGGACTTGAGCATTGGCGCGCTGGCCTTACGCGTACATATGAGCGAGCGCCATTTCGCAAGGCTGTTCTTGAGCGAGACCGGGCAGACACCGGCGCGCTTTGTCGAAGCCTTGCGGCTGGACCGCGCCAAGTCGCATCTAGAGCAGACGAGCTGGCCTTTGGCGCGGGTCGCGCAGCGGGCCGGCTTCGGGTCGGTGGATAGCTTGCAGCGGAGTTTGAAGCGGCATCACGGGATTACGCCGGAGGAGTATCGGGGGAGGTTTTCGGGGGTAGGGAGTGGGGCTGTGCTTTAGGCGTTAGCTCCCAATGACAAGACGCTTACGCTCATCGGCTTCGGTTAATTTGCTCTACCCGCACGATGCCGGGACTTGCCTTCGGCGAAACCTTCGGTTTTCGCCCCGGCGGCCGACCCTGCCGCATGGCCCTGCGGGTCCGCTCGGTGCTCAAATTTGCCGGGCCGCGCCCAACTCGCTTCGCGACGCCCGCCAAATTCTCCGCTCCTCGCCCATGCAGAAGGGGTGAACTCCAAAGAACACGGCCCCTTCAGGCGGCTATGGATGGAGCACTTGACGCGGTTTGGGAGCTAGCCTCACTCAGATTGGAAAATCGAAACAGCGTGCTTTCCTCGGGGGCACCGGCGCGCTATTCTGACTGACGCCTCGCCAAATCGCCACAATGTCCCCAGTTCCAGATGCCTCGAAGATGAAACCCACACTCGCCCCGTACAACTCTATCCGCAAGACTTTATGGCACTTGGTGTGCTGGTTTTTGTTGTTGCTGCCGGCAAGTGCGTTCGCGCGCGAATTGAAGTTCGTCGGACCCGACCAGCCGCCGTATTTCTGGCTAGCCGACGGACGGCCCACCGGGGCGTTTGTGCAGGCGCTGGATCTCGCCTGTGCCCGGCTAGGCCATACATGTGGCTATGAAGTGCGTCCAATGGCGCGCGCTTGGGCCGAAGTCAAGGCGGGCTATTTCGATGGCGTGGTTGGCCTCTCGTTCAACAAAGACAGGGCGGACTTCCTGTTCAACCCTGCCCCGATCTTCCCCGCCAATGTGGTGTATCTGCGCGTTGCCGGCAAGAACAAAGCTTTGCGCAGCGAGGCCGAGTTGAACGGCGTGATGATTGGCGTGGTCCGGGGATCGACCAGCGCAAGAAAGCTGCGTGAGCGTCAGGCGCGCATCGAACAACTGAAAATCAGCGAAGAGACGAATGTCGAAACCTTGGTCAAGCTTTTGAAGCTTGACCGTTTCGGCGCCGACGGTGCCATCTTTGGCATTGGCCCTTCCTTTGTCTTCGAGGCGCGCAGGCAGGGGGTAGCGTTGGAGCCCATCCTGGTGGCCGACATTAACCACTTGGGCGTGGCCTTCTCGCGCAAAGCCCTTGACGATGCCGAGGTCGATGCCTTCAACGTTGAATTCAAGGCCATGGCCAAGAGCGGGGCAATCAGAAGGATTTCCGCCCAGTACGGACTGCTGGACACGCCGCGAGACAGTGCCCGGTAAGACGGTTGCGTATGTGGCAGAGAAGCAGTCCTCGCGCACCAACTTTCTAAGCGCGACGAAGCAAGAACCCTATTCAAAAACCTGGGGCAGTCCTCAAATTTATAGGCAAGACCTGACCCCGAACCCCCACCCGATTGCCAAAGGCACTACACCCGACCATTGCGGCTAAAGTCGGTCATGGCGAACGGGCGCAAATCATGGTGGCTGGTTTTCTTGATGGTGGGCGTCAGCTCATTGGCCTGGGGCCAGGAGTTGGTGTTTCTGGCGCCGAAAAGCCAAACCATGCCGCTGGCCGACTTTCAGGGCGACCGGCTGGTGGATGGCATCGTTAAAGATCTGAGCGAGGCGATCGGCGCCCGGCTGGGCCTGCCGGTGCGCTTTCTGGCCATGCCCAGCAAGCGCTTGGCCAAGGCACTTGCCGACGGCGAGGCCGATGGCGTTTGCTATGTGCTGCCGCTTTGGATCGATGGCAACTTCCACTGGAGTCGGCCGCTGATACCAACCGCCGAGGTGATCGTGGCCAACCCGCCTGCGCCACAGCTGCGCCAGCTGACCGATTTGGCGGAGCAGCCGGTGGGCACCGTGCTGGGCTATCGCTACCCGCTGATCGATGCCGCATTGGGCGAGCACTTTCGGCGCGAAGACGCGCTCGACATGGGGCTCTTGTTCGCCAAGCAGCGACTGGGCCGCACGCGCTACGCCATCGTCGATCAACTCAGCCTCTCGTATCACATGAAAATCGACCCCAAACTGCGCTTGCGCAGCGATCTGGTGCTGAGCCGGTCGGTCAACCGCTGCGCGTTTTCACGCAACAGCAAAGTGCCTATCAAATCGATCGAGCGGGCCATCGACGCATTGGTGGCCGATGGCGAGGTCGAGCGCATTCTTGGCCGCTACCGTTGAGGTAGCGCAACGCCGTGTGGGCAGGGTATTCGCGCCTCGGCTTTGCTGGGCCTTGCGCAGCGGTTCGCCGCCGGCGACGAAACCCGAAGGTTTCGCGAAAGGCAAGCCCCGGCATCGTGCGGGTAGAGCAAGGCAATCGAAGCGGATTGGGAATAGGCGCTTCACCGCCGTCAATGCCCTATCTCTGATCGCTCATGCCCACGCTGGGCTACCCCTAGTCCCTTTTCTTCACTCGATGCTGGCCGCCACTTCTTGATAACGCTGCAGCGCCAGCGCGCTCGCAGCCCGAACAGCCGACGCGGCCGTCGCGTTCTTTGCACCTTGGGCAGCCTCGTTTGCTGCTTGCTTCGGATGCTGAACCGCATAGGCCTGCCGTTCGGGCTCGGTGACCTTGCCATCCCGGTTGGCATCTTCTTTTTCGTAGTTGGTCGATACGCTGCTGGAACTGCCGGCCGCGCTCGCGCCACCGCCCGCCCCCGGCGGCGGCCGATGAGGTCGGCCCGCGCCCTGGCTGCGGCCCGCAGCCGCGCCGGCACTTTCGTCGCCGTCTGCATCAGCGCCGGCACGTCCACCGCCTGCCGGCCCTTGCGCCAGCGCTTGCTTGAACTCGGCCTGGCTCAGCTGGCCATTGCCATCCGCGTCGGCCTTGCCGAGGGCCTGCTCGATGTCTTCTTGCTTGAGCTTTGAAGAAGAAGAGGCGGCGGCGTCCGCCTTGCGTGCACCTTCGGGCGATATCTTCACCAAATAGGCGGCCGCCTCAGATGCCGTCACCGAACCCTTGCCTTCGACGTCGATTTGTTTGAACACATCCTCGGCCCGGGGTGGAAGACGCGGCGGCGGTGCAGCGCGGGCGTTGGCAGGAACGGCAATCGGGCTAATGCTGCTTGCATTCATGGCGGGGGTACTCGGGGCTATAGAACATCAATCAAAGTACTGGCCTGTCGACTCTTGCGTGTTGGGTCGGGTCGGGTCGAATTGAATCGAAACCAGCGTCTGAATTTGTTTTCGACCTGGCCATGACCGAACTTGCCCATCTTTACCTTGCACAACATAAAAGCCCCGAGGAAACCCGCAATCGGCACTGTTTTGGGGCAAATAGCGACCCGTGCCTTTCGTCATATGTGCTCTGGCTTGCCAGAATGCGTCAGCTCCAAACGGGGACTGAATGAACAGGACAATGACGATGACTCTGCAGAAAAAGATGGCCCACAAGGCCTTGACCCTGGCCGTTTTGACATTTTTGGCGCTGAACCAAGCGCAGGCGCAAAGCGCCCCGACCTACCCGGTCAGCGCCAAGGTCGAGCAAACCGACAGCTATCACGGCACCCCGGTGGCCGACCCCTACCGCTGGCTGGAAGACGACAACAGCGAGCAAACCAAGGCCTGGGTCAAGTCACAGAACCAGGTCACCGACGCCTTCCTCGCCGCGATGCCGCAGCGCCTGCCGGTGCGCAAGCTCTATACCGACCTCTACAACTTCGAAAAATTCGGTATCCCCTTCAAAGAGGGCGCCCGCTATTTCTGGACCCGCAACAACGGCCTGCAACAGCAGGCCGTGCTCTACACCGCCAAGTCGCCGAGCGACACGCCCGACATTGCGCTCGACCCGAATACGCTGAGCAAGGACGGCACCGCAGCATTGGGCGGTTATGCCGCCTCGCGCGACGGCAAGTTGCTGGCCTACGGCGTCGCCGCTGCCGGCTCCGACTGGCAGACCTGGAAGGTGCGTGACCTGACGACCGGCCGCGACCTGGCCGACAAGCTGGAATGGGTGAAGTTCTCGGGCGCGGCCTGGACGCCGGACGGCAAGGGCTTTTTCTACTCCCGCTACGAGGAGCCGGCCGAAGGCGCCTCACTGACCGGCGCCAACTATTTCCAGAAGCTGTTCTATCACCGCCTCGGCACGCCGCAATCGGAAGATCAGCTGGTCGCCAGCAATCCGAGCGAGAAGGAATGGGGCTTCGGCAGCGAAGTCTCGGACGACGGCAAGGCCGTCTTCATCACGGTCTGGAAGGGCGGCGAGAAGAACGGCCTGATGGTGTTGCCGCTCGTCAAGGGCGGCTATTCGGCCAAGGCCAGCGGCGAGCCCAAGGCAATCAGCCTGGCCTTTGACGCCCAATATGTGCCGGTGGCCTTGAATGGCAATACCTTGATCGTGAAGACCGACAAGGACGCGCCACGCGGCCGCCTGGTCGCCATTGACCTGAAGGCCTCGCGCAAGCAGCCCTGGAAGACCTTGGTGGCCGAGGGTGCGGACGCGATGACCGGTGCCTCGGCGGTCGGCGGGCGCCTGCTCTTGAGCTATCTGCGCGACGCGTCCACCCTGGTGCGCATCCATGACCTCAAGGGCAAGCCACAAGGCGAGGTCCAACTGCCCGGCGTCGGCACCGCGAGCGGCTTTGCCGGCCGTACGTCCGACAAGGAAACCTTCTTCAGCTACACCAGCCTGACCACGCCGACCGAGACCTATCGCTTCGACGTGGCCGCCAACAAGGCGACCCTGTTCAAGCGCCCGCAGACCGCCTTCTTTGACGCCGAGCAGTTCGAGACCCAGCGCGCCTTTGTCACCAGCAAGGACGGCAGCCGCGTGCCCATCTTCATCGCTCACAAAAAGGGCCTGCTGCTGGACGGCAACAACCCAACCCTGCTTTATGGCTACGGCGGCTTCAATGTGCCGATGACGCCGAGTTACGGCATTACGGCGGCGACCTGGATGAAGATGGGCGGCGTCTATGTGCTGGCCGCCATCCGCGGCGGCGGCGAGTACGGCTCGGCCTGGCATGAGGCCGGCACCAAGCTCAAAAAGCAAAACGTGTTTGACGACTTCATCGCCGCCGGCGAATGGCTGATCGCCAACAAGTACACGCAGCCCGCCAAGCTGGCGATCAACGGCGGCAGCAACGGCGGCCTGCTGGTCGGCGCGGTGGTCAATCAGCGGCCCGATCTGTTCGGCGCGGCCGTTCCACAGGTCGGCGTGATGGACATGTTGCGCTACCAGAAGTTCACCATCGGCTGGGCTTGGGAGCCCGACTATGGTTCCAGCGACAAGGCAGATGAATTCAAGGCGCTGCTGGCCTATTCGCCGCTGCACACCATCAAGTCCGGCGCGGCTGTCAAGTACCCGGCGGTCATGGTGACCACCGGCGACCATGATGACCGCGTCGTGCCTGCACACAGCTTCAAGTACACGGCGGCGCTGCAGGCGGCGGACACGGGCGCTGCGCCCAAGCTGATCCGGATCGAGACGCAGGCTGGCCACGGCGCCGGCAAGCCGACCTCCAAGATCATCGAGGAGCGCGCCGATATGCTGTCCTTCATCGCCAACACCTTCAAGATGCCTGTCCAGCCCTGATGGCTTGGCTCCAAACCCGAGAGATGCAACACATGCGAAACAAACCACTCTTCACCGCCTTGTTCGCCGGCCTGGCGCTGTCGTTCTCGGCGCTGGCCGCCGACAGCTGGCAGGTGCCGGTCCACAGCAAGCAGTTGCCTAACGGCCTGACCGTGCTGGTCTCGCCCGACCACAGCTCGCCGACCGTTGGCGTCAGCGTGGTCTACAAGGTCGGCATGCGCCTCGAACCCAAGAACCGCACCGGCTTCGCCCATTTGTTCGAGCACCTGATGTTCCAGGGCACGCCGACCGCGCCCAAAGGCGTGTTCGACAAGGTCATCACCGGCGGAGGCGGCAATAACAATGGCTCGACCCGCGCCGACTTCACCAACTACATCGAGACCGCGCCGGCCTCGGCCCTGGAATCGATCTTGTGGCTGGAAGCCGACCGCATGAAGACGCTGGACTTCAACGCCGCGACGCTGAAGAACCAGCAAGATGTGGTGAAGGAAGAGATCCGCGTCAATGTGCAGAACCAGCCCTATGGCGGCTTTATGTGGATTGATATCGGTGGCCTGGCCTTCGAGAAGTGGGAAAACAATCACGACGGCTACGGCAGCTTCAAGGACCTGGAGAACGCCAGCCTCGACGATGTGCGCGCCTTCCACCGCGACTATTACGGCCCCAATAATGCGGTGCTGGCGATCTCGGGCGACATCACGCCGGCCAAGGGTTTTGCGCTGGCTCAGCAGTATTTCGGCGCGATTCCAAAACGCGCGACCCCGGCACCGAGCGACTTCCGCGAGGGCCTGAACACCGCCGAGAAGCGCCTGCAACAAAGCGACAAGCTGGCGCAGGTGCCGGCGATTGCGGCGGCCTGGAAGATGCCCGCGCGCGCCAGCAAGGACCAGCCTCCCTTCGCGGTGCTGGGCGAGCTGCTGGCCGGCGGCGACGCCTCGCGCTTTTATCAAGGCCTGATCAAGGGGCGCGAGTTGGCGCTCAATGTCGACTCGCTTTACGGCCTGACCAGCGTGTGGGAATACGACGGCCCGACCATCTTTACCGTGTTTGCGCTCTACAAGCCGACCACCACCGCCGACGCCTTGCTGGCCGCGATGGACGAAGAAATCGCCAAGGTCGTCAAAGATGGCGTTGACGACGCGACGCTCAAGCGCATCAAGACCCGCTTGCTGGCCGACTGGTACAACGGCCTGGAGAGCTTTTTGAGCCGCGCCGACACTTTGGCCAAGCTGCAAACGCTGTGGGGCGACGCCAAGGTCGTCAACCAGATTCCGGGCTGGATCGAAGACGTTACTTCGGCCGATGTGCAGCGCGTCGCCAAGACCTATCTGACCGTGGCGAACCGCTCGGTGATTGACCGCAAGCCGGTGGCGATGTTGGCGCCGCCGGCCGATGCCGCCGCCTCTGCCGCCAAGCCTTGAACAACAGGGAGACAAGCCATATGAAACCGAATCTGAACAAGACAATTCTGGCCGCCTTGCTGGCCTTGCCCCTCGGCGCCATCGCTGCCGATGCCATCAAGATGCCGGCCGAGCTGCCCAAGTACGGCCAGGACAAGCCGATCCAGGTGCCGCAGATCAGCAAGAAGTTGCTGGCTAATGGGCTGGAGGTCTGGGTGCTGCCGCGCCAGGGCCTGCCCCGCGTTGACTATGTGCTGGCCCTGCGCGGTGCCGGCTTTGGCGCGGACGGAGCACAAGCACCGGGCCAAGCCAAGCTGCTGGCCGGCCTGCTCAATGAAGGCACGGCCCAGCGCGATTCCCGCGCGATCGCCGAGGCCGCCCAAGGCATGGGCGGCGGGGTGGCGGCCGCACCCGCTAACGACGGCATCACGCTGACCGCCTATGCGCTCACCTCACATGCCGAGGGCATGATGAAGCTGCTGGCCGAAGTGGCGCGCAGCCCGTCCTTCCCCGAGGGCGAGGTGGCGCTGGCCAAGGCCAATGCGCTGCAAGCGCTCAAGGTCGCCAGTGCGCAGCCGGGTTTTCGGGCCAGCAAGGCGCTGAACCAGGCGATCTATGGCGAGCACCCCTATGGCCACAGCCAGGAGACGGCCGAATCGATCGAGGCGACGACGGCCGAGATCTTGCGCGCCGAGCATGTGAAACGCTTCCGCCCGGACCGCGCGCTGCTGGTCATCGCCGGCCGCATCGACGCGGCCGAGGCGATGAAGCTGGCGCAGGCCGCGTTTGGGGACTGGAAGGCACAGGGTCCGGCGCCGGCCGAAATTGCCGCCGCACCCTTGAGCGCCAAGCCGCAACACATCCTGCTGGAGCGACCCGACAGCGTGCAGTCCACCGTGCGCCTGGGCCGCCCCGGCGCGCCGGCCAGCGGCGCCGACCAAGTGCCGCTGCGCCTGACCAGCACCATCCTGGGCAGCGGTTTTTCCAGCCGCATCAACCAGAATCTGCGCGAAGAAAAGGGCTACACCTATGGCGCCAACGCCGGGGCGCGCTCCTACCGCGTTGGCGGCGCCATCACAGGCGGTGCCGATGTGCGCAACGAGGTGACCGGCGCCTCGCTGCAGGAGTTCGTCAACGAGTACCGCCGCATCGGCACGGAGTTGGTGCCGGCGGAGGAGTTGGCGATGAACAAGCGCTATGTGGCCGGCAGCTATCTGCTGACCACGCAGCTGCAAGGCGCGGTGGCGCAGACCCTGGCCAACAACTGGCTGGTCGGCCTGCCGGCCGAGTACCTGGGCCAATATGTGCCGCTGATCCAGAAGGTCACGGCTGAACAGGTGCGCGCGATCGGCAAGACTTATTTCTCACCCGAGACGCAGTCGCTGGTCGTCGTCGGCGACAAGGCGGTGGCCGAGCAGCTGAAGGCGTTTGGGGAATTCAAGAGCAGCGGCGGCAAGTAAGTCAGATCGGGCCCGCCATGCATCCAAGCAAGGTTGAAAGAAGCCGCGTGTTCCGCCTGACTGACCTGCCCAATATCGGCAAGGCCGGCGCGGCGGACTTGGAGCTGCTCGGCATACGCGCCCCTGAACAGTTGATCGGCAAATGCCCGTTTGACATGTACGCGGCGCTGTGCGCCATCACCGGCCAGCGCCATGACCCCTGCGTGATCGATGTGTTCATGTCCGTCACGCGCTTCATGGCCGGTGAAGCCGCGCGGCCCTGGTGGGACTACACGCAAGAACGCAAGCTGAGACTGCAGGCGAATGAGCCCATAGTTTGACGACTTGACTCAGTGCTTATGACCTTCATGCCCATGCTCGGCATGCCGGGACACCGGCTCGCGCAGTTCGGCCCGCGCCAGACTCAAGACCTGCCAGCCACCGCGCAAGGCCAAGCTCGCCATCACGGACGCCACCAGCAAGTCAGGCCAGGCGCTGCCGGTGCCGAACACTCCTAGAGCGGCGGCCAGCACGGCCAGGTTGCCGATCGCGTCATTGCGGGTGCACAGCCAGACGCTGCGCATATTCGAGTCGCCATCTCTGAAGGCATAGAGCAGCCAGGCCACCCCCAGATTGGCCGCCAGCGCAAGCAGGCCGACCATCCCCATGGTGGGGGCATCCGGCGTTAGGCCGTGGCTGAGGTTCCAGACCGCCTTAGCCAACACGAAGCCACCGAAGGCGATCATGCTGACCGCCTTCAGCATCGCCGCGCGGGCGCGCCAGGCGAGCGCGGCCGACAGCACCGCCAGCGTGACGCCGTAGTTCAGCGCATCGGCGCCAAAGTCCACCGCGTCGGCAATCAGCGCCAGCGAACCGCTTGTGCCGCCGGCGGCTAGCTCGACAAAGAACATCGCCGCATTGACAGCCAAGGCGATCCACAGCACGCGGCGGTAGCGCGGCAAATTGGTGATTGCGGATGCGGCCGGCGCGTCGTGATTGCAGCAATGGGCGGACATAGAAGAGGCTTTCCAAGATTCAGTCTTGCCATTGGAAAGCCTGGAGTCGCACCAGGGTCAAGCAGGATTTTCTATCTATCGCGCTGGGCCCGAGGCCGCCGGGCGCGCCGCCTGATTCTGCAGGCGCTGATCTTGGCGCCGCTGCGCCTCACGCTGCGCCCGCTCTTGCTCACGCACACTGGAGATGCGGTCACCCTCGCTCGCGTCGGCGGCGCTGTGCATGTCTTCGGCGCGGCGACGTGCATCTTGCGCACCGCTATGGCTGCTTTGCGCCGCCTGCGCCTGGCGACTGATGTCCCAATCGGCGGCGGCGTAGCGCCCCTGGCCCTTGCTGCATTGGCGGGCGCGGCGCACCTCGTCTTGCATAAAGGCCTTGGCCTCGGGGCTCAGGCTGATCGAGCTGGCACGGGTCTCCATCGCGCTGATTTCCAGTTCGCCGGGACAAACATTCGCTTCCGGGCGATGACCCGTGTTCGGGTTTTGCATCGCACCGCTGGCGGCCTCGGCAGCCGGCTTCTTGACCGCTGCGTCGACCACATTGGCCTGCAAGCTGCGTGATGGCAGCGCCTCGCCCGCTGCTTGGCAGGGGCGATCCGAGTATTTGATCTGATCGCCGACTTGACATTTCCAGACCTCGCCGGCCGACGCGCTGCCGGCAATCAGAGCGGCCGACAAAAGCAAGCTGGCTCTGAACATGGCTTGAACTCCTGAACTTCCTTTCATCATGACCTAACTCTTCAAGCCAACGGTTTGTCGCGGCGCCGGGCTGGCCGCACCAACATCGCCATGGCAGGCGCAAGCCTCGCCATGCGCGGCCGCCACCAACTCCCCCAAGATACCGCAGCCCTGTGCACCATGCTGCGCATGCTGGCCGTCGCAGCGACTCTTGAGCGCCACCAATTGCTGCTCCAGCGCCCGCATGCTGATGAGCCGGGCGCGCACACGTGCGAGTTGCGCATCGACCAAGCCGTCCACGCTGGCCAGTTGGGCCGGGTCCCGGCTGTTCAGGCTGGCCAGCAGCAAGCCGATATCGGCCAGCGACATGTCCAAAGCACGGCCATGGCGGATGAAGGCCAAGCGCTCCAGATGCGCTTGCGCGTAGTCGCGGTAGCCGTTTTCGCTGCGCGCCGGGCCGGGCAGCAGGCCGGTTTTTTCGTAAAACCGAATGGTTTCAATGTCGACGCCGGTGGCGCGACTCAGGGCTCCGATTCGCATGATGAAGTGACCTCCGACATGGAGCATAGCTCAATCCATGAAGTAGCTACAGGGAATTGCTCGGTTTTACCCTCAAAGACTGGGGTTATGCCTGCCCAAGGAGCGGCCTCGCAGCGGTGACAATGCGGCCTCGCCGTGCGGCCATAAGCCGAGCGCAGAGCGACAAGCTTTCTTCTCTTTGGGTCAATCACATGACAGCCACAACCATTCCGAACTCGCCGGCTCAAACAGCCGACACGAGCAACAGCACCAGCACCCGCCAACCGGCCGGATTGAAGGTGATTTTCTTCACCGAGATGTGGGAGCGCTTCAGCTATTACGGCATGCGTGCTTTGCTGGTCCTGTATCTCGTCAATTCGCTCGGCTACGACCGCCAGAATGCGCTCGCCCTCTACGGCCTGTACACCGGCCTGGTCTACCTGACGCCGATGATTGGCGGCGCCCTGGCCGACAAATACCTGGGCAAGCGCCGCGCGGCGGTGATCGGCGCCTTGGTGATGGTAATGGGCCACTTTGCGATGGCGTTCGAGCCGCTGCTGCATGTCGCACTCGGTCTGTTGATCGTCGGTAACGGCTTCTTCAAGGCCAACACGACCTCGATGGTCGGCGACTTGTACAACGGCGAAAGCGACCCGCGCCGCGCCGGTGGCTATTCGATCTTCTATATGGGCATCAACCTGGGCGCCTTCCTGGCGCCGGTGGTGGCCGGCACGCTGGGCGAGAAGCTCGGCTGGCATTACGGCTTCGGCGCCGCCGGTGTCGGCATGACGCTAGGCCTGGTGCAACTGCTGTGGGGTCAGCGCCTGCTCGGCCGCGCCGGTTTGAAGCCGGGCCAAGAAGCCATCAGCCTGCGCGACACCGGCACCATCCTGACATGGGCTGGCGCTTGCGTCGCCTTGGTGTACGGCGTTCTTGCCGGCTGGTCGGTGATCGGCCCTTGGCACGCGGCCTTGCCGGCGGCCTTGCGCGCCTTGCTGAGTGTGGCGGTCATCGGAGCCATTCTTTGGACCATCGCTAGGCCCAGCAAGGGCGTCGAAGTGGCGCCGCTGACCAAGGCCGATTTCGGTCGCGTGGTGGGCATGCTGATCGTGATGGTGTTTGTGATCGCTTTCTGGACCGGTTTTGAGCAGGCCGGCGGCACGATGAATTTGTTCGCCGACAAGCAAACCGATCGCGATCTGTTCGGCTTCAATGTGCCGGCTTCCTTGTTCCAGTCGATCAACCCGCTGGTGATTGTGATGATGGCGCCTGTCTTCGCGATGCTGTGGACCCGCATGGATCAGAGCCGCTTCGCCTTGTCCGATATTGCCAAGCAGGCCATCGGCATGGTGGTGCTGGGCTCGGGCTTCTTGGTGATGGCGCAGGCGCAAAACTTGGCCGACCTGAACGGCAAGGTCGGCGCGCAATGGCTGGCCATGGTCTATGTGATTCACACGATTGGTGAGTTGATGTTGTCGCCGGTGGGCCTGTCGATGGTCTCGCGCATCGCACCCGCCCGCCTGGCGGCGCTGTTGATGGGGGTGTGGTTCCTGGCCAATGCGGCGGCCAACTACCTGGCGGGTTCCTTGGAGCACATGCTCGAAGGCTCGGGCATGCCGCTGTACCCCTTCTTGGCGGCGCTGTCGATTGGCGCCGGCTTGGTGCTGCTGCTGATCACGCCCTTGTTGAACCGTTTGATGGGGCTGGGCAAAAGCGCCTGAGTCTGCACAAGACAGGCCGTAACCGAGGCCGCCGCGCCAGGGTCAGCAGACCCGGCCCGGCGGCCTTTTTCATGGCCGACTCAAATCTGTGGCAACCAATTGCGCTGCCGCGACGGACGCGATGCCGCAAGGCTGCTCGACACGCTGCAGGCCGCCACTACCGAAGGCCGCCGCAGCTTGCTGAATTTGGGCGAAGGCCGTGGCTGCGCCAATGTGGTGGTACTGCCGCTGAGCCGCGATGCGGAGCAAGCCGCCGTCTTGCTGCTCTTGGAGCGCCCTCATCTGTACGGAGAGCTGGCGGCCCAATGGTTTGCCCTGCAATACGGCTTCACGCCAACGGAGGCGCTCAGCGCCAACAGCATCGGCGACTTATTGCATCGATTGGCTGTATTGCCGCCCTTGATGATGAGCGACCTCAACTAGTCTGGAAAGCTTTCGCAGCGGTGAGGCCGTAAGCTGCTAAGTTGCGGCGACAATCCGCGCCATGGACTCAGACGCACCCATCACCGCTCAAGATTTTTCAAACCTGGGGCAAAGCTTGGCACTGCTGGCGACACGCGGTCTGGCCCGCAGTTATCGGCGCGGCACCGTCCTGATCGAAGAAGGCTCGCAGGGCGATAGCTTGTACCTGGTGCTTTCCGGCTGCCTGCGGGTCTATGGCTGCGACGCCCGAGGCCGCGAAGTAACCTACGGTATCTACGGTGTCGGCGAGTACGTCGGTGAAATGAGTTTGGACGGCGGCGTGCGCTCGGCCAGCGTCATCACCGAAGAGGCCTCGCGTTGCGTGATGCTGACCCGCGCCAGCCTCTTGGCGCATATCGCCGAGCATCCCGAGTTCGCTTTCGAGTTGTTGACCAAGGTGATTCGCCGCGCCCGTGCGGCCACCTTGTCGACCAAGCAACTGGCGCTGAACGATGTCTATGGGCGCCTGCGCGCCTTGCTGGAATCGTCATCGGCCGGCGGCGATGACATCTTGCTAACCCACCAAGCCATGGCCCATCGCCTGGGTTGCTCGCGCGAGATGGTCTCAAAGCTTGTCAAGGATCTGGAGCAGGGCGGCTATCTGACTCGGGTCGCAAACGGCCGCTACCAGCGGCTGCGCGCCTTGCCGAGCCGCTGGTGAGCCAACTCTCGGCCCGGCCCGAGTCAAAATTCACATAAATGCCCGCTAGCCCCCCACTTGGGGGCTATTGTTATTTGGCGCGCAGGACTCAAATCAAGTCATGCGGGGTAGAGATTCTCAGCCGGTAGTTTTGAACCGGTGTGCGAACAGGCCAGCGGCCAAGCCTCATGCGAGCGCTTGATCCTGCCTCCCCCGCGCCAAATATGCTGCCCCCACGCGTCGGGCCTACCGACGCTGCCCCCCCGAGGGGGCGCTGAACCGGCTTGGGGCTGAGCCCGGACTCAAACAGGCCAGTGGCCTGTTTGTGCCTGGCGAAGGACTCAGGCCTGCGGCCTGAGGCGGCCCGGCGCCGGTTCTTGTTGCCCCCACGCGTCGGCCTACCGACGCTGCCCCCCGAGGGGGCGCTGAACCGGCTTGGGGCGGCCCGGCGCCGGTTCATACCAAGACAGCATCGGAGAGAATCCCCCCATGCTGTCCCAACGCCAAGCCCCCATCGCCGCCATCGCCACCGCCCCCGGACGCGGAGCCGTCGGCATCGTGCGGGTGTCCTCCCCGCAAGACCTGACCCCCTTGATAGACGCCATCTGCGCGCGCCAATTGCGCCCGCGTGAGGCAACTTATCTGCCCTTTTGCGATGCCCAAGGCCAGGCCATCGACCAAGGCCTGGCGCTCTTGTTCCCCGCACCGCATTCCTACACCGGCGAGCATGTGCTGGAGCTACAAGCGCATGGCGGGCCGGTGGTGCTGCAACTGCTGCTGGCGCGCTGCATGGAGGCGGGCGCGGGTCTGAATATTCGTTTGGCCGAGCCGGGCGAGTTCACCCAGCGCGCCTTTCTAAACGGCAAGCTCGACCTGGCGCAGGCCGAGGCCGTCAGTGACCTGATCGACGCCAGCACCGAGGCTGCAGCGCGCAGCGCCGGCCGCGCGCTGGCCGGCGCACTTTCAAAAGAGGTCGGCGAGCTGCGCGATGCGCTGATCAAGCTGCGCATGCTGGTCGAGGCGACGCTGGACTTCCCCGAGGAAGAGATCGACTTTCTGCAACAAGCCGATGCGATGGGCCGTTTGGCTCATCTGCAGGCCCGCCTTGATGCGGTGCTGGACCGCACCCAGCAGGGCGCGCTTTTGCGCGAGGGCATCAAGGTCGTGCTGGCCGGCCAGCCCAATGTCGGCAAAAGCTCGCTCTTGAACGCCTTGGCCGGCGCCGAGCTGGCCATCGTCACCGCCGTGGCCGGCACCACGCGCGACAAGGTCAGCCAGACGATTCAGATCGAAGGCGTGCCGCTGCACATCAGCGACACCGCCGGCCTGCGCGACACCGACGACGAGGTCGAGCGCATCGGCGTGGCGCGCAGCTGGGAGGCGATTGCCGATGCCGATGTGCTGCTCTTCATGCATGACCTGACTCGCGTTGGCCAGCCGGCTTACGAGGCCGAGGACAAGCTGATCTCAGCCCGCTTGGCTAATGTGCCAGCCGAGCGCATCCTGCAGGTCTTCAACAAAGCCGACGCGGCCCAGCTTGAGGGTTTGCCGGACGGCGCCCTGCTGCTGTCGACCAAGTCCGGCGTCGGCCTGGCCGAGCTGCGCCAGCGCCTGCTGCAGCAAGTCGGCTGGCATGCCACGCCGGAAGGCCTGTTCATCGCCCGCGAGCGCCATGTCCAGGCGCTCAAGCGCACGCGCGAGCATCTGGTTTTGGCGATGGCCGTCGCGAGCCAAGAACCGCCCGCCTTGGACCTGTTCGCCGAAGAGCTGCGCCTCTCGCACGACGCGCTTGGCGAGATCACCGGAACCTTCAGCGCCGACGAGTTGCTGGGCGAAATTTTCAGCAAGTTTTGTATCGGCAAATAGCGATACTTGCATGTAGAGACCGTAACGAAAAAACCCAAGGGAGCAGGCAAGGCATGCAGGCATTGTTGATAGACGACCACCGACTGTTCCGCGACGGCATGAAGTCGCTGCTGATGCAATGGCGCGCCGACCTGCAGATCGTGGAGGCGAGCACACTTGAGCTGGCTCGCCAGGCTTTGCAGGAACAGAACGGCGGCTTCGACCTGGTCTTGCTTGACCTGACCCTGCCGGACTCCAGCGATGCGCTGCACACGATGCGCCAGGTCTTGCAGGTGGCCGGCCGGGCGCCGGTGGTGGCGGTGTCCATGCTGCCGCCCAATACCGAGCTGATCAGCGCCGGCGCACGCGGCTATATCCACAAAAGCGAAAGCGCCAACGTGATGCTGGCCTCGCTGGACCTGGTGCTGGCCGGAGGTAACTGCATCCCTGCAGGCATGCTGCGCTCAGACCCGGCGGCTCTTGACGACTTCAACAACGTGCTGAGCGAGCGCCAGCAGCAGGTTTTGACGCAGATGGCGGGCGGCCTGTCGAACAAGGAAATTGCCCGCGTGCTGGCGATTTCCGAGGGGACGGTCAAGGTGCATGTGCACCGGATACTGCAACAGCTCGGCGCCACCAGCCGCGCCAAGGCGACCCTGCTGGCACAGCGTCGAGGCTGGCTGCAGGCCGCTGGCACAGCGCATTGATCAGGCGGGCGAGCTCATGCTCGATCCGCCAGCCGGCCGGCTCAAGCCGCAAAATTTGCTGAGCCGGCCAGGATGAGGCCGCTCCGACCTCATGGGCTTCTTGGGCCTCATCGCTGAGCAGCACATCGGCGCGGCAATCCAGCTGCTTCAGCTCCTGCTGCAAGAGGCCGGCATCCGGCGCCTGCACAACGGCCATGCCCCAGTCGCTCAGCACCGCGCCGAGCAACTCGGCATGCAGGGGCTCGCGCAGGGCCACGGCCACCACCCGGTCGGCGATGGCGGCACGGGCGGCAAACAAGGGGCTGCCCGGCGCCGCGCTGCGCAAGGCCATCGGCAGGGCAATGCTGAAGCGGCTGCCACTGCCGGGCCTGCTGCGCAGGGCCAGTTGCAAACTCAGTTGTTCGGCAATCTCGCGCACCAAGGACAGGCCCAGCCCCAAGCCGCCCGGCGTGCCGCTGATGAAGTCGTCAAACAAGCGGTCCACCAGCTGTGCCGGCACGCCCCCGCCGCCGTCGTAGACCTCCACGCGCAGCGCCAAGCCGCATGACCGGGCCGCCAGCAAGACCCGGCCGCTCCCGGCCCTGTCCCCCTCGCCACGCGCCATGCAGGCGCTGACCGCATTGGCGACCAGATTTCTGAGCAGCCGTTCGGTCAGCGTCGGGTCGCCCACCACCCAGGCCTGCGTGGGCCGCGCTCGCACCGCGCCGCTCGGATGCAGCAGCGCCGCCTCGCGCGCAATCTGCGCCAGCATCGGGCCGAGTGCAAAGGCGCGCGGCGTGACGCTGCGGATTTCGCCCTCCAGCCGCGCGGTGTCGAGCACGCTGTGCATCACCCGTCCGAGCGCCTGCGATGCTTGCTGCACATCATTCAAGATGCGCTGACTCGGCGCCGGCAAGCCTTGCAGGGCGAGGGTTTCCAGGCCCAGCCGCATGGCCTCGAAGGGCGGCTGCAGATCATGCGTGGTGGCGGCCAGAAAGCGCGCCTTGCTGGCACGCATGCGGGCGGCCTCGCGCTGCGCTCGCTCGGCCAGGCCCTGATGCAGCGCGATCAACTGCTGCCAATGCCAGCGCGCCTCGGCCACCGCCGCGCTGAGCAGCAGGCTGACCGCGGCAAAGGCCAGGAACAGGAACTGCGTGTCCAGCAAGCTCATCGGCGCATTCAGGCGGCGCACCGCCATCACCAAGGCCACGCTCAAGACCAGGTTCAAAACCGCGGCGGCCAGCGGCGGCAGGCGCATCGCGGCCAGGGCCAGGGGCAGCAGCAGCAAGTACCAGCGCCCCTGCGCCACCGCCGGCAAGCCGGTTTGCGGCGCCGCCATTGCCAGGCCGAACAAGGTGACCGTTAGCAGCAGGATCAACAAGGCCTCGGGCCAGGGCCGCTCGCCCTCCCTGGCGCGCGGTGTACGGCGTTGCCGCCAAAGATCGCGGCCATGCAGGGCCAAGGGCACGACCAAGAGCACGCCGAGAAAATCACCGACGAAAAACGACATCACCACATTGCTGTACTGCGCCGCCTCTACCAGGCCGCAGAACACATTGATGGCCACCAGGCTGGCGGCAATGCCCAGATTGGCCAAGGCCATGATGGCGATGAAGAGCACCGCATCGCGCAAGCGGGTGAGGCCGCGAAAACCCAGCCAGCGCAGCGCCAGCACGGACGAAGCCACGCCAACGCAGATCACCGCGCTGGCCAGCGGCCACAGCAAGGCATGGTCGGGCAGGTAATAGGCGATGCCCGTCAACAGGGCCGCCAGCGCCAAGGTCGGCAGATAGCGCAGCCCGCCAATCAGCAGCAAGGCAAAGCCGACACCTCGCCCCGGATACCAGGCGCTGGCCCCTTGCGCCACCTCGAAGGCCATCGCCAGATGATGCAGATTGAGCCAGGCGGCGCAGAACAGCAGGGTGATCAGCAGATCGCGCAGCAAGGCCGGGCCCCAGGGGCGGGCGCGGGAATCCAGGTTCAATTTCATAGGCAAGCCGAGAGGACGGCGGAGGCTTCGGTTTGTCTGTACGGAGGAAAGCTGCAGTGTCGATGCAGGGCCGGCCAATGTCTGTATATCCATCGATATAGCGCCGCGCATCTTCATGCATATGGCCGCGCGGGTCGGCCTTGGCCACAATTGGCGCATGGGCCTCATACAAACCAGCAGCAGCGCAGCGACCGAGAAGGCCTGCACCAAGACGCGCAAGGAACGGGCTGGCGATGGTTGGTGCAGTGACTATATTGGGCTTCGCAAAATGAACGAAAACGGCGACGCCGCGGCCAAGCGCCCCATCAATGAGCAGCCCTTGATCGACGGCTACCGGCTGGATTTGCAGCGCCAGATTGCCAGCCTGCAATCACGCTTGATCAAGGCCGATCTTGATCTGCTGATGGCGGTGGGCAAGGAGCGCGAGGCCTGCGCTGCGCTGGTCGAGGCCAGCACAGAATCGGCCCGCACCGATGCGTCGCGGCGGGCCGGCATTCCCCAGCCCATGGCTTGTCCGATAGCGAAAGCGATTCGAGAGCGCGCCGATCAGAGCTGCAGAAAGCGACTAGATGACGCCGTCTAGGCTGTGGATGGCGCGCTTAGAAGCTGCGCTGCACGCCCGCTTCTACACCCGCGCTGCGTAGATCATGCCTGGGCTGCAAGGCGCCGCCGACCGCCACCCCTTGGCGCCACAGCGTGCTCGCTGCACCCGCGCCAACCCGCTCCTCGCGCCAACGAAGACCCAAGCTGGCCCGCCAAGCTTCGGCCCAAGGCGCAGACAGCCATTGCAGTTGCAGCTCGCTCTGCCGCATGGCGCCGGTTCGCAGCGTGGTTTCATCGGCAATCGGCAGCGCGATGCGCACCCGCCCGCTCGGGCCGCCGCCCAGCCAGGCGCCAAGGCGCCAGCGCGACTCGCCCCAGGCGGCGCCCTCCGAGAGCAGACCCAAGGCATAGATCCAATGCCCATGCTGCTCCGGGTAGCCAAGCACCGCTCCCGTCGTCGCCAACTCGCGCCGCGTCTGTTGGTGCTGCATCCGCATACCGAGCTTGAGCCCATCGAACAAGGGCCGCTGCACGCTCAAGCTCCACTCGTTGATGCGCAGCCTGCTATGTGTCTGTACCGACGCGCCGTGGTTGCTCAGGCCTTGGTAATCTCGCCGGCCGGCGCTATGTCGCCAAGACAGATCGGCCGACCAACTGCCGCAGGCCCCGCCGACGGTGAGCGTCGCCTCGGGCAGCTGCCCATGCTCCCGCAGCAAACGCCGACCTTCAGCGTCATGCTCCGTCCATTGGCTGTCATGGGCGCCGGCGCTCATTGCCAGCGCGTCGAGGCCGCAGGCGGCATGCGCTGAATTCGCCCACAGCAAGGGCGCAGCCGCCAGGGCCAGCAGCAGCGCCCGCCACATCAGTACAACTCGCTCCAGGCCTTGTTGACGCTGGTCTCGAAACTGCCGTTGCCGTCGGCATCGAGTTCGATCAAGACACGGCCGTTCGGCTGCACCGTCATCTGCACAACGCTATTGTTGGCGCCCTTGATCACCAACTTGCCCGCCGTCGGGTAGTTCAGATTCGAGGGCATCGTCAAGGCGATCGGCGTGTCGATGCTGAGGGTCTTGCCCTCCAAGGCCGTGCTGGAGAAGGTGCCGCGGAAGATGGCCGAGTCGGTGGACTGGCCATTTGCCTGCGTGGTGGTGCTGATGCTGATGACAAAGCCGGTCATCGTCTGCTGATACTCAAGCGCGCCCATCCGTCCGCTGCTGCTGAAGTTGGGAGCTTCGATTTGCAGACTGGTTTGCGTCGCGCTGCTGCTCGCGATCGAGAGCTTGAGCTCGCCTTTACCGATGGAACTGCTGGTCGGCGTCGTGACCGAAAAGTTATCCAACTTCATCCCTATCGTGGCGCTGAAGTTGGTGGAGTCGAAGACGCCGGACAGCTTGCTCATGCTGATCTCGATGCGCCCGGCCATCAGCGAACTGCCTTCCTTGCATGCGTTGGCCACCATGACGACGCTCTCGCCTTCATCGGGCAGGCCATTGTTGTTGCTGTCGGTGAGCGTGAAGTCGATCTTGCCGCCGTCGCTGCAGGGCTTGGAATCGCTGATGACGGCGCCGGCCAACAGGGCGGGCCGTTTGAACTGCTTCAGCAGACCGGGCAACTGTTTGACCGCGACACCCAAGGCCGAAGGCGCGGCGCCGGCTTGCGCACCATTCAGCAGGTCGCCGGAGTTCAACAGGTAATTGCCGGCGCTCAGCGCCTGTTGCGATGCCGACTGGTAATTGCTCGACGTCAGGCTCAGGGCCTTTTCCGGCACCGGCGTTGCCGAAGCAGGCTCATTGGTGGTGCTGCTGCTGCCTCCACCACCACAAGCGCTCAAGGCCGCAACGGCCAGCAGCGAAACCAGCGGGGCATGGCCCGCCAAAAGATTGACTTTCATGTTTGAAAACTCCCTGTTCTTGCCGCTCTATGTGGCCGGCGCAGGGAGTGTAGAGGTGCCAGCGCCGATCTGCAGGGCTGTCAGACACCCCCTGATGGGGGAGCCGGCAAGCGTCACCGACGCCTTCAGCGCCCGTGCGGGAACGTCGACTTGACGGTCGGCTTCTTGACGCCCTTGCCCTGCGCGACCCAGAGCTTGTAGGCGGTCGAGGTCAACTCGCGCTTCATCAACTGCATCAGCTCGCCTTCGCTGATGGCATGCTCTTGCAACACCTTGTTGTAAGGCGGTTTGTCCTCAAACGCGGTCGCGATCACGCGCTTGATTTGATCGGGGCTGAGACGGGGGATTGGTTTGGCCATAGCCGCTATTGTCGGTCAGTCGGGCCCGAGGATTCAAGCGCCCTCAACGTCCAGCAAGCTGAACAAGGCCAGCCCCTCGCCGCGCAGCTTGGCCGAGCCGCCCAGCTCGGGCAGATCAACGATGGCGCCGCATTCGATCAACTCGGCACCCAGACGCTGCAACAGCCGGGCACCGGCCAGCATGGTGCCACCGGTAGCGACCAGGTCATCAATCAGCACGATCCGGTCGCCCGGCTTGACCGCATCCGAGTGAATCTCCACCGTCGCGCTGCCGTACTCCAGCTCATAACTCTCCGCCACCGTGGTGAAAGGCAGCTTGCCTTTTTTACGGATCGGGATGAAGCCGACGCCCAACTCATAGGCCAAGACCGAGCCGATGATGAAACCGCGTGCATCGAGGCCGGCAATGGCGGTCGGTCTATGGTCAAAGTAGCGGTGCACAAACTGATCGATCAAGACCCGGAACACGCGCGGGTTCGAGAGCAGCGGCGTGATGTCGCGGAACTGCACACCAGCGACGGGCCAATCGGGTACGGTACGAATATGGCTGCGGATGTAGTCGGCGGGGCTGAGGTTGTGGGACATGAGGGCTCATTCCGAGACGCTGCTGAAGCGGCCGATGGTAAACCCAAGTGCTAGCGCGGACTCAGGCCGCCTGTTCGCTGCAAACCAGCCGCGCGCGGCCGTTTTGTTTGGCCGCGTAGAGCGCCGCATCGGCATGCTCGACCAAGCTAACGGCATCGCCCTGCGGACTCGCCACGCAGGCCGCCACGCCCAGACTGAGGCTGAGCTTGCGGCGCAAGGGTGAGGCCTCATGCTCGATGGCGGCCAGCCGGATGCTGTCTAGGCAGCGTTGCGCCACCACCTGCGCACCGGCCAGATCACAATCGGCCAGCAGCAAGACGAACTCTTCGCCACCATAGCGGCAAACCGCCTCGCCGCTGCGCCCGGCGCAGGCGCGCAAGAGCTCGGCCACGCGGATCAAGCATTCGTCACCTGCGACATGGCCGTAGCGGTCGTTGTAAAGCTTGAAGTGATCGATGTCGACCATGATGCAGGCCAGCGGATGGCCATGACGCGCGCTGCGCTGCCATTCCTGCTGCAGCAGCTGATCAAAGTAACGCCGATTGCCCACGCCGGTCAGGCCATCGGTGATCGATTGTTTGGCCAGTTGCGCGTTGGCCTCTTGCAGCGCCACTTCTTGGCGTTTGCGCTCGCTCAGGTCGGTGATGATGCAGACAAAGCTGTGGGCGGTCTCGGTCTTGACCTCGGCCACGCTCAAGAGCAGGGTCATCTCTTGCCCGTCACGATGCCGCGCCGTCATTTCCTGCGGGCTAGCCACCAAGGCTTGAGGACTCAAGCGCGCGCCCATCCAGATGCCGAACAGCAGATCGATATGGCTGCCCACCAATTCATTTGCCGCGAAACCGAACAAGGCCTCGGCGGCCGGATTCAAGGCCAGCACATGTCCGTCGACATCCAGCGTCAGCACACCATTTGGTGTGGTTCGCACAAAGGCCTGCAAATGGGCCTTGCTGGCGGCCAGGCGTTGCTGCTCATGGATCAGGTCGCTGACGTCCATGCGCACGCCGATGATGCCGCCGGCGCGGGTGTGGCGCTCATGGATGCGCACCCAACGGCCTTCATGCACATTCTGCAGCAGCGGCTCGGCCGGCGACTTGCGCGATGCCGCCCTGGCCGCCAGACGCTGCGCCAGCCATTCTTCTTCACAGCCCTTGGCCGCCGGCACACCACCCTGGGCAATCGACTTGCGAACCAGCTCTTCAAAGCGAACGCCGCGCTTGAAGTCGGTCGACATATGCGGGTAGATTTCGAGCAGATGCCGGTTGAACGCGACCAGACGGTCGGATTCGTCAAAAATTTCAACACTGGCCGGCAGCGCCTCAATGGCTTCCTCCAGAGTCCGTTTGGCACTCGCGGTTTCAAGCCAAGCTCGCCGCAGCGCCAAACCACCCAGCAGCAGCATCGTGCCTGCGCCGAGCAAGGCCACGGTCGCCAAACCGGGTTCCGCCGCAGGCCCAATCCATAGACTTCCCGACAGCAACACCATGACCGAGCCGGCGGCTATGGCCAGCAGGTAGCGAGGGTGAAGGGGTTTGAGGCCAAGCATGGGGGGCTAGCCTAAAGCAAACCCCCGCTTTCTGGATAGCACCCCCAAAAGATGGAAGCGTTAACCCTTAGCTTCCGCGCGTCACCGGCATGCTGACTTCGCCCGGCATGGCCATATGCCTTGCCAGCTCCAGCTTGGCGAGCGAGTTACGGTGGACTTCATCGGGCCCGTCGGCCAGGCGCAGCGTGCGCTGGTGCGCCCACATCATCGCCAGCGGCGTGTCGTCGCTGACGCCCATGCCGCCGTAGACCTGGATCGCCCAATCGATCACCTTCAAGGCCATATTCGGGGCGACGATCTTGATCATCGCGATCTCGGCCTTGGCACCCTTGTTACCGACCGTGTCCATCATGTAAGCGGCCTTCAGCGTCAGCAGGCGGGCCTGCTCGATGCTGCAGCGCGCCTCGGCAATACGCTCCTGCGTGACGGTCTGCTGGGCGATGGTCTTGCCGAAGGCGACCCGCGCGATCGCGCGTTCACACATCAGCTGCAGCGCCCGCTCGGCCGCGCCGATGCTGCGCATGCAATGGTGGATGCGGCCGGGGCCGAGGCGCCCCTGCGCAATCTCGAAGCCACGCCCTTCGCCCAGCAAGATATTGCTGGCCGGCACCCGCACATTGCTCAGCCGCAGCTCCATATGGCCATGCGGTGCATCGTCATAGCCGAACACGCTCAAGGGTCGCAGCACCGTGATGCCGGGCGTGTTGGCCGGCACCAACACCATCGCCTGCTGCTCATGTCGGCCGGCCTCCGGGTTGGTCTTGCCCATCACGATATAGATCGCGCAACGCGGGTCGCCGGCGCCGGACGACCACCATTTCGTCCCGTTGATCACATAGTCATCGCCATCGCGCTCGATCCGGCATTGGATATTGGTCGCGTCGCTGGACGCCACCTCGGGTTCGGTCATCAAAAAGGCCGAGCGCATCTCGCCTCGCAGCAGCGGCTCCAGCCACGCGCTCTTGTGGGCCTCGCTGCCGTAGCGCTCAATGGTTTCCATATTGCCGGTGTCGGGCGCCGAGCAATTGAACACCTCGGCGGCCCAGGACACCCGACCCATGATCTCGCACAGCGGTGCATATTCGAGGTTGGACAAGCCCTCGGGCGCCCGACTCGATTTGGGCAGAAACAGATTCCACAGCCCGGCGGCACGCGCCAGCGGCTTCAGCTCTTCGATCAGTTTCGTCGGCACCCAGGCATTGCCGGCGCGCCGGTTCGCCTCGACCTCGGCGAAGAAGCGACGCTCATTCGGGTAGATATGCGCGTCAAAAAACGCCAGCAAGCGCGCCTGCATTTCTTGCACCTTGGGGCTGTAGTCGAAGTTCATCATCAAACATCCTTGATTGGCCGGCAGACACGCAGTGTGGCCCAGCTTTAAGCGCTGGCCTGTCGCCGAGGCGGCAATGTCTTCCACATTAAGATCAGCCCCGCTCAAGACAGGTCTAGCCCGCGTCTGTTACCGTGCGCGGCTAACAAATGAAGTAGTTGCTGAATTGGACGGAAAACGGATGAGCGAACATACACAAGGCGTCAAGGCGAGCGCCATCGCTACGGCCGACTTAAGCGGCATTCGCCGCGGCATCGAGAAAGAAAGCCTGCGCGCAAGGCCCAATGGCCAGCTTGCACTCACACCCCACCCGGCCGCCCTCGGCTCGGCGCTGACCCACCCCCATATCACCACCGACTACAGCGAGTCGCAGGTTGAATTGATCACCGGCGTGCATGGCGACGTGGAAGCCTGCCTGGCCGAGCTGACCGAGGTGCATCAAGGCGTGTACAAGGTGATGCAGGATCTTGGCTGCGGGCAGGAAGCCGAGCGCCTGTGGGTCGGCTCGATGCCTTGCGAATTGCCGACCGACGAGACCATCCCGCTCGGCCGCTACGGCAAATCCAATGTCGGCCGCTCCAAAAGCGTCTACCGCATGGGCCTGGGCCAGCGCTATGGGCGGCGCATGCAGACGATCTCGGGCATCCACTACAACTGGTCGATGCCGGGCGTCACAAGCGAGCAATACTTTGCGCTGATCCGCAACTTCCGCCGCCATTCCTTCTTGCTGCTCTATCTGTTCGGGGCCTCGCCGGCGCTGAGCTCAAGCTTTGTCGAGGGCCGCCAGCACCGCCTGCAAAAGTTCGGCGACCATAGCCTCTACCTGCCGCACGCGACCTCGCTGCGCATGGGTCGCCTGGGCTATCAAAGCGACGCGCAATCGGCGCTGGCGGTCAGCTACAACTGCCTGAGCAGTTACGCCGACTCACTGCAGGAGGCACTGACCCGGCCCTACCCGCCCTATGCGGCGATTGGCGTGCGCAACCCGGGTGGCGACTACAACCAGCTCAGCACCAGCTTGCTGCAGATCGAGAACGAGTTCTACGGCACCATCCGCCCCAAGCGCGTGGTGCGCAGTGGTGAGCGCCCACTGCATGCGCTGCGCGAACGCGGCGTCGAATATGTCGAAGTGCGCTGCATGGA
Organism: Roseateles oligotrophus; assembly: GCF_025717515.1. Taxonomy (GTDB): domain Bacteria; phylum Pseudomonadota; class Gammaproteobacteria; order Burkholderiales; family Burkholderiaceae_C; genus Paucibacter_A; species Paucibacter_A oligotrophus. The sequence continues at coordinate 160,988 of NZ_JAJIRN010000012.1, read as the reverse complement.
CCTCGACCCCTTTGTGCCCGTCGGCATCACCGCCCAGACCGCGCGCTTTCTGGATGTCTTTCTGCTGCATTGCCTGATGAGCGCCAGCCCGGCCGACTCGACCGCCGAGATCGCCGCGCTGGGTGAGAACCAGCATCTGGTGGCCGAGCGCGGCCGCGAGCCCGGCCTGCAACTGCTAGACGCAGCGGCGCCCGGTGGCCGCCGGCTGATGAGCGAATGGGGCGCCGAGCTGCTGGATCAATGCGAGCCAATGGCAGCGCTGCTGGACCAGGCACAAGGAAGCCCAGCCCATGCCGAGGCGCTGGCCGCCGCAAGGCGCACGCTGGCCGAGCCCGACAGCACGCCGTCGGCGCGGGTCTTGAGCACGATGGCGCGCGACTTCGACAATCGCTATGTCGACTTCATGCGCCAGCAGTCCGAGCAAACCCGCGAGTTTCTGCTGGCCCTGCCCTATAGCGAGGCGATGGCACAGAAGTTTGCGGCCCAGGCGCGGGATTCGGTGGCGGCGCAACAAGCGATCGAGGCGGCCGACCAATTGCCCTTCGACGCCTATCTGCAGCAGTACATGGCACCCGAGCAGATTCGGGTTTAGCTGGGCCGGCTGCGAGTCACCGAGAGCGTCATTCCTCTCGGTGTCACCATGCCTCTTTATTGCATGTCCTTGCTGGCCGATCAACAGCGGCATTGCTTCGCCTCGACCTCGGGCATTCACCCCGTCCAAGCCGCGTCGCTGGGTATTGGCCCTGGCCACCTGCCTGTAGGTGCGGCCATTGCGGGCGTCAACCGCGCGCGCCAGCCCCTCACCACGCAGGTAGCAACCCTTACGCCCTCACCCGAGGCTGCTCCAAGCGCCTGACGAAAACCCTCTCTCTCGTCCTTCTACCGCGCTCTAACATCCGGCGGTCCTTGCTTACCAGCCGGGGCAACACCGAACGGGCCTCCACGCTTGGCCATCCAGCCACCGGCGTCGCAGGTCGGCCCGAATCAGACAAAAACCTACAGGGAAAGAATCACATGCGTCGTCATCCAAAATTTGGCGCTCTGGCCGCCATCGCTGCCGGATTGTTGTTGGCCGCCAGCCCCGCCGCCCAGGCCGGCGAGAAGGTCTGGATCAGCCTTGGCGACGCCGCCTTTGCCCAGCTCAAAAAACATGCGCCCGCCAGCATTGCGGTCGCGAGCACAGCGTCGGCGCAAAGTGAGCCGGTGACGGCAAAGTCGGGCCGCGTGGCCGGCAAGGTCGCCAGCAAGGTCGAAACCATTCACTTGGTCGAAGTTGACGAAGATCTGCTTGCCGCTTTGTCCGGCTCGGTACACGAAGAGCTGAACCGCTGCGGCGGTTTTATGTATCACCCGAACAAGCAGGCTGGCCTGGCCAATCTGCAGTCGCACGCCATCGTCGCTAACCGGCCATCGCGAGTGACCCGCCCCAGCTATGTGATTGACGAGCAGGCGACGCTGACACCGCTGTTGGCGCAGATGCAATCCAGCAATATTGGCCAGACCATACTGGATCTGTCCGCCTTCACCAATCGGTATTACAAGACCGCCGGCGGCGTCAGCGCCTCAAGCTGGTTGACGCAGCGCTGGACCAATATCGCCGCCGGGCGCAGCGACGTCACGGTGGAGCAATTCAGTCACCCGAACTGGGCGCAAAAGTCTGTCATCCTGACCATTCGCGGCAGCGACAACGCCCGCGAAGTGGTGGTGCTGGGCGCGCATCTGGATTCGATCAACAAGAACGGCACCACCGAGACCACCATCGCTCCGGGCGCCGACGATGATGCATCGGGCGTGGCCAGCCTGACCGAAATTCTGCGCGTGTTGATGAACGCTAACTACAAGCCCCGGCGCACGCTGAAGTTCATGGCCTATGCCGCCGAGGAGGTGGGTCTGCGTGGCTCGCAAGAGATCGCCCAGAACTACGCAAGTTTCGGCGTCAATGTGGTCGGCGTGATGCAGCTGGACATGACCAACTATATGGGCTCGCCCAAAGACATTTACATCTATACCGACTACACCGACGGCGGCCAGAACGACTTCGTCACCCGCTTGATCCAGACCTATCTGCCGACCTTGCAGATTGGCAGCGACAAGTGCGGCTATGCCTGCTCGGATCATGCCTCGTGGAATGCGCAGGGCTTCGCCACATCGATGCCGTTCGAGGCCGCCTTCACCCAGGACAACCCCTTCATTCACACCGCCAACGACACCTATGCCAACAGCGGCAACCAGGCCGAGCACTCGCTCAAGTTCGCCCGCATGGGCCTGGCCTACGCGGTGGAGTTGGGCACCGATGGCCCCGGCACCGCGCCGCCACCGGACAAGGTCGAATCCTTCAAGGGCAGCCTGGCCTTGAACGAGAACAAGAGCTTCGGCCCCTTCAAGGTCAAGGCCGGCGGCTCGCTCAAGGCCAGCACGGTGGGTACCGGTGACGTTGATGTGTATGTCAAGATCGGCGCACCCGCCAGCAGCGGCAGTTATGACTGCAAGTCCGATGGCGGCAGCTCGACCGAGAGCTGCAGCGTCAACGTTGCGGCGAACGGCGATGTCTACGTGCAGCTGATTGGCTACAAGGCCAGCAGCTATCGTCTGGACGTCAGCTACAGGCCGCAATAAGGCCATGCGCGCGAAGCTGCTCAAGCAAGGTTTCGGCGCGCTGCTGGCGTTTGGTCTCTTGACGGGAGCTGGCGCCGCGCCCGCCGAGGCAGTGACAGTAACGGCGGCGGCGCCCGCCCTGGCAAAGTTCCACATCAGCGCGGTCGAGCCCGGCTGGCAGGCCGGCTTGCCGCGCGACGCCGAGGCCGCGACGCAAGCCTATCTGGATCGACTGCCGGCCGACGTGGTGGCGCGCTCGAACGCCTACTTCGAAGGTGGCTACTGGTTGCAGCTGTGGAACTTGCTGCTCGGCTTGGCTGTCGCCGGGCTGATGCTGCGCGGCCGCAGCTCGGCGCGGCTGCGCGACTGGGCCAAAGGCGTTGGCCGCAAGGCCTTTGCGCGTGACGCAATCTATGGCTCCGTCTATATGCTGGTGGCCTGGGCTTTGTCGCTGCCGCTGACGATCTACCAAGGCTTTGTGCGCGAACATGCTTACGGCATGGCGACGCAGACCTTTGGCCCCTGGTTCGGCGAACAGCTGATCGGTTTGGGCGTCTCGATGCTGATAGGCGGCCTGGTCGTGGCGACGTTGTATGCGGTGATACGCCGCGCCGGCGAGCGCTGGTGGCTCTGGGGCACGCTGACCTCGACCGCGCTGCTGGCCGTCATGCTGCTGCTCGGGCCTATCCTGATCGAGCCGCTGTTCAATACCTACAAACCGGTCGAAGACGGGCCGATCAAGGCCGCCGTGCTGAAAATGGCTAAGGCCAATGGCGTGCCGGCCGACAATATTTACGAGTTCGACGCCTCACGCCAGACCACCCGCGTCAGCGCCAATGTGGCCGGCCTGTTCGGCAGCGCGGCGGTGCGCCTGAATGACAATTTATTGCGGCGCAGTTCGGAGGCCGAGATACGCGCGGTGATGGGCCATGAGCTGGGTCATTACGTGCTCAACCATGTCGTCAAGATGCTGATTGAAATAACCCTGCTCTTGCTCGCAGGCTTTTTGTTCACTCAATGGGGGATGAACAAGGTCTTGTCGCGTCATGGCAGCGACTGGGGCCTGGGCGGTGTCGGCGATGTGGCCGGCTTGCCGCTCTTGCTCGCGCTCTTTTCGGTATTCATGTTTGTGGGCACGCCGCTGATCAACAGCATGAGCCGCAGCGCCGAGATGGAGGCGGACTACTTCGGCCTGAACCTGGCGCGTGAACCGCACGGCATGTCCGAGGTGCTGCTCAAGCTGGCGGAATACCGCAAGCCCGATCCCGGTCCGATGGAGGAAATCATCTTCTTCGACCACCCCAGCGCCCGCACCCGCATCCATGCGGCGATGCGCTGGCGCGAGGCGATGGGCACGCCTTGAAATTCATCTCAAAGTAACTCGATCCCGAAGCGGCGCATGATCAGCGCGAAGGCGCCAAAGCAAAGCACCGTGAAGACCGCACTGAGGGCCAAGCTGATCCAGAACCCCAGCCGCGGCAGCAGCCACGGGAAGAGCAGAAACATCGGCAGCGTCGGGATCACATACCAGAAGGTGTAGCGCGCGTGGTTGGCGATCTTCTCCATCGGCTGCTTCTCCAGCTGCAGCCAGATCAGCGCCAGCAAGGTGATCAGCGGCAGCGCGGCGATCAGGCCGCCGAGCTTGTCGCTGCGCTTGGCGAACTCCGACACCGCCACCACCACGGCCGCGCTGAGCAGGTATTTGATGATCAGCCAAGCCATCTTGCTGTTCCTGCCTAGACCGGGGCGCGCAACGTGTAGAACACCTCGACGGCGTCCTTCATCTCGCCGCGCGTCCAGCCCTGCGCGAGATAGAAGCGGTCGGCGCGCGTGTTGGCTGCGGTGCCCAGCGTCACGGTTGGGTGCCCCTGACTGAACAGCCACTCGGTGGCCAGCTTCAGCAAAGGCGCGCCCGCTCCGAGGCCCTCTTTGTCCGGGCTGACAAACAAGGCCCAGATCGAGCCATCGGCCATTTCGGCGTAGGAAAAACCGATGATTTCGCCGTCCTGCTCACAGACCCAACCGCGCCCCAGCCGCTCCAGATAGTCCTCATACATCTGCGTCGTCACCCGCGCCGGGTTGTTCAAGACGTTCTCGCGTACGGCCAGGCGAATCGCCGACATCGCGGGGATATCGGCCGTCGTGGCCGCTCTGAATTGCAAGCTCATGTTCTTCATCAACTTCTACTGTCCCAACATTAATTTTTGCACCATGCGCACCGGCGCGCTGCCATGGCTGAGGAATTCCTCGTGGAAGGCCTTCAACTTGAAGTCGCTCCCTTGCTTGGCCTTGAGCGCCTCGCGCAGCGCCAGGATTTCCGAGAAGCCGGCGAAGTAACTGCTCAGTTGGGTGGAGCTGACCTGCGCCCGGTGCCACTTCTCGGTCGCCTCGGTATGCGACTGAAAGGCCTCACGCTGCAGCAGATTCATCGCCTCGGCCTCGCTCATCCCCAAGACATGCACGCTGTAGTCGAGGATCGCATTGCTGACCACGCGCAAATTCCATTTGGCATACATCAGCCCCATTTCGGCGCTTGGTTTGCCGTCGACCGCGCCCCAACCGCTTTCCATCATCATGCGTTCGGCATAGACCGCCCAGCCTTCGACCATCGCGCCGTTGCCGAACAAGGCCTTGACCTTGGAAGGCGATTTGTTCGAGTAGAGCAGCTGCACGTAATGACCAGGAATCGCCTCATGGATATTCAAGACCTGCAGCACCCAATGGTTGTATTCACGCAGGAAGGACTCGGCCTGTTCGGGTGTGTATTTGTCCAGCGGGTCGACGTTGTAATAGGTGACGCCCTTGGGGTCCATCAAGCCGGGCGCGCTGATCGAGGCACCGGCCACGCCGCGCATATAGGTCGGCGTCTCGCGCACCACCAGCGGCCGGCTTGGGTCCAGCGTCAACAGATCATGTTCGACCACCCACTTTTCCAGCGCCGGTATCTGCGCCTTGATGTCCTCGACAAAACGCTCCGGCGCCACATGGCGTTCGGACAACTTGGCGATCACGCGGGCGATCTTGTCGGAGCGATCGGCCGGCACCGCTTCGCCGGCCAAGCACTGCGGCCAGAGCTGGTCGGCGTAGGCGCTCATGCGCTGCAACAAGGCCTCCTTCTCGGCAAGGGCGCGCTGGTACAAGGTCTGAGCATCGACGCTGGCCTGGATCTCGTAGGCAAACTTCTGCTCGAACAAGGCCTTGCCGAGGCGGAAGCTGCGGCCCGCGCCGGCCTGGGCTTTTTCGATCTTCTGCAGCCCGGCAATGAACTCCTCCAATGCACTCAGCGCCTTGGCGTTATGTGCGGTGATCGCGGCAGCCTCGGCGGGCTTCAAACCAGCTTGCTTTATCGCCCTTGGAATGTCATCGCGAAACAGGCTCAGCGCGCCACTGTTCTGCTCGATCGCCAACTTCAAGTGCAAGGGGCTGGGTTCGCTGAGTTTGGCCAGCGCCGCCTGGTAATAGGCCGGCACCTGGCGCAGGCGCTGGTCCATCAGTTTGAGCCGTTGCGGCAGCGGCGCGAAATCGGGCTTGTTGAGCAACTGGGCGAAGGGGTCGGCGACGTTGTACTCGGTCGGGTCCCAGCGGTCGCTGCGCAGCTCGGTCAGGCTCCAGCGCAGCGCTTGCAGATGGTTGTCAAGCAAGAGCAGGTCGCCGGCTTGAGCGGCACTCAGGCCGGTGTTTTTGTTCAGGCCGGCGAGGCGTTGCAGCCATTGCTCGGCAAAAGCCAGCTGCTGCTTGCGCAGCGCTTCGGTCGGCGCCGGCAAGCGGGCTGCTTCGGCATAACGGCCGGCCGCGACGGCGGCGTCGGGAAACATTCTCCAGTAAGCCGCCAAGAAGGTGTTCACCTCGGCATCAAAGCTCGACAGGGGCGCCGCGACTTGTGGCCGCAGCGGCGCGGCCTCTTTCGCCTGTGCCCCTGGCGCAAGCGCCCCCATGCCGAACAGAAGCAGGGCGGCGGCAGAAGCCTTCAAGCGGGGGAATGGTTGGCGGGTCATGTGCTGAAGCGGATCGTCGGAAAAACGCAGATGCTAGCTCACCGGCCGCCGCCGCCCGCCTCAGGTCCGGTAGCCGGGATCAAGCCGCTCCGCCTTGCGCAACAAGGAAGGCCAGACAAAGCTGCCACCCAAGCCGCCAGTCTGCACCTTGAAGGCCTGCGCCGTGCCGGCGACGATGCGCGGGTCCACCTGCGTCAGCTCAGTGCCGCCGGATTGCGCGCCAATCTGGATCTGGCAGGCGCTCTCAAAGGTGTACATGGCCAAGAAGGCATCGGCGATGGTGCGGCCCACCGTCAGCAAGCCATGGTTGCGCAGCACCAGGAAGTTGGCCTGCCCCAGATCGGCCTGCAGGCTGGGCTTTTCTTCCGGCCGGAAGGCCACGCCTTGATAGCCGTGATAGGCGAGGGAGGCCAGCACAAAGGTCGACTGCTGGCTGATGGGCAGAATGCCGGCGGCTTGCGCGCTGACCGCCACCCCGGCGCGGGTGTGTGTGTGCAGCACGCATTGCACATCCTCGCGGGCCTCGTGGACGGCGCTGTGAATGACAAAACCGGCCGGGTTGACGGGGAAGGGGCTGTCGATCACCTTGTTGCAGCCCTCATCCACCTTGACCAGACTGGAGGCGGTGATCTCGTCGAACATCAGGCCGTAAGGGTTGATCAAAAAGTGGCGATCCGGGCCGGGCAGGCGCGCACTGATATGGGTGAAGACCAGATCGCTCCAGCCGTAATGCGCGACCAGGCGGTAGCAAGCGGCCAAGTCACAGCGCAATTGCCACTCTTGCTCGCTGACCTTTTCTTTGATCGAAGAAATGTTCATGAGTCGCCTCTGCATGATGTTGTGCGCCGCCTATTGTGCTCGGCGTCTTGCCTTGGTCGCCAGAGGTTTTCGCTAGTTTTGCCACGCTTGGCCGAGCGCTTCTGCTATCGTCTCCAACCAGTGGCTTGCTGCAAGGTTCTCAGTATGGTGGGTAAGAATTGATCGGCGCGAACATACTCGACAGGCTTGCAAGGCGGCGCCGTGCCGGTCAGGTGTTGAGCATTTTTGTGCTGCTCACGTCGGTCGGCATCGTGGGCCAAACTTGGTGGGCAATTCGCCAAGATAGGCAACTGACGATCGATGCTGAGCGGCAAAGCGGCTTGATGATCGCTCGCTTGCTGGAAGAGCATGCGAGCCAGCACCTGACCGTGGCGTCGGCCAAGCTCGAGGCGATAGCCACCTTCGTCTCCTTGGCCTCGCTGACCGACAGCGAGATCGATTCCAGCGTTCAGAACATCATTGACGAACAGCTGAAGATCAGTCGCGGGGCCAACGCACTGCAGTTCGTCAATTTGCATGGCAAGCGCTGGACCAGCATGATGGATTTCCCACCCTGGGCATATGCATTGGAGGAGCGTAGCTACATCCCTCTCCTGCTGGAGCATCCAGAAAACCATGGTTTGATTTTTGGTCGCCCGCTAAAACGCTTCATCGATGGCGAATTGATCCTGCCGTTGGCCCGCAATCTGTTTGACCGCAGCGGCCGCCATATCGGCCTGATCAGTACCGAGATCAATGTTGACTACTTCGGCGGTTTTTACGCCAGCGTAGCCAAGAACAATCAGGCGATGGTGCAACTCATTGCCGATTCCGGCTTCGTGGTCGTGCGCTCGCCGGCCGATCCCCGCTCGGCCCAGCTTGATCTGGCCTCCAACCCGACATTGAAGGCCTTGCTGGCCGGGCCGATCGAAGGCTCGGTCGAGGATGCCGGATTGTTGGTCGACGAGCGCCGACGCCTGCTCAGCTACCGAAAGATTCGGGGCTTCCCACTGATGATCGGGTTTGGCCGCGACTTTGACTCCGTCCTCGCCAACTGGAAGGCAAGAGCCTGGGACCAGGCGCTGTTCTCCGGCGTTTTCATTGCCTTCAACCTGCTGCTGAGCTACTACCTCTTGTTGCACATGCGGCGGGTGCAAGCATCGGAAGGTTTGCTGCGCGAAAGTGAATCCAAATTCGTGGACTTGTTCCAGCGTTCGCCTGTGCCCCTGGCGCTGATCTTGATTGATGGTCATGAGGTGGTGGAGGCCAACGACGCCTTGCTGACCCAGTTCGCCTATACGCGAACCGAATACACAGGCAAGTCACCGCTGGATGCAGCGCACTGGCAGAGCGCGCAATGCCGCCAAGACTTCCTCGGCTTGCTCGACCGGCAACTAGGGGCCGACGGTTTCGAGGCCCAGATGCTGCGCCAAGATGGCAGCCTCTTCACCTGTCTGCTGGCAATGCGAACGATAGATTCGGGCGGCCGCCGAGTTGGCATCGTATCGGTCATCGACATCAGCCGGCAGCGCCAGGTGGAACAGGAGATTCGAGAGCTGAACGCCGAATTGGAACAACGCGTATCGCAGCGCACCCTACATCTTGAGCAAGCGCTGGCCACCGTCAAGAATATGCAGGGGGAACTGGTGCGCTCGGAAAAGATGGCCGCCTTGGGCTCGCTGGTGGCCGGCATTGCGCATGAGCTGAACACGCCGATCGGCAATGGTCTCACCATGGCCAGCACCATTGAGGCGCACAGTCATGACTTGCTGGGCGAATTTGAATCCGAGCGGCCCCGCCGCTCGCGCATCACTCCGCTCTTGGAGTCGATACAGCAAGGCGCCGACATTTTGGTGCGCAGCCTGGAGCGCGCCGCCGCGCTGATCTCCAGCTTCAAGCATGTGGCGGTTGACCAGTCGAGTGACCAGCGCCGGGACTTTGATCTGAAGGCGACCATCGAGGAACTGGTGCTGATGCTGGCGTCAATGTATCGAGGTCTTCACCGGGTCGAACTGGATCTCAGCACGGGCGTGCAAATGAACAGTTATCCCGGTGCATTGACCCAGGCACTTACCAACTTCATCAGCAATTCGGTCGCCCATGCGTTCCCAGAAGGCAAGGGCGGCGTCATGCGCATCAGCAGCCGCTTGATGGCAGAGGGGCAAGTCGAGATCGTCTTCAGCGACGACGGCTGCGGCATTGCCGCCGCCGACCTTGAGCATGTGTTCGAGCCGTTTTTCACCACCAAACTTGGCCAGGGCGGCTCGGGCCTGGGCATGAGCATCGTCTACAACCTCGTGACCGGCGTGCTGGGCGGCAGCATTTCTTTGTCCAGCAGCGTCGGCAGCGGCACGCGCCTGCACCTGGTGCTGCCCTTGAAAGCGCCGACGCTGAGCGGGCCAAGCGACTAAAAGCGGGCTTGCGGGTAGCCACGACTTGACCGCAGGTCAGCAACTGCGACAATAATAATGAAAGCGCTTTCAATGCTTGAGCACCTGCCTGCTTGAGCCTTCGAAAGAAACGCGGCTGCCGGGACATTTCATCGGCCAGCAATAGCTCTGAGACAAGCCCGGAACCCGCCACGACATGCACCGTCCTGAACCCAAACAATTGCGCCTTCTAGCCCCGCTCTCGGGGGTGTTGCTGCCACTCGAACAGGTGCCCGACCTCGTCTTCGCTCAAAAAATGGTCGGCGACGGCATCTCGCTGGATCCCACGTCCGAGGAACTGCTTGCCCCGGTCGCGGGCAAGATCACCCAGCTGCATGACGCCCATCACGCACTGACGATCTTGACGGACGCGGGGCCGGAGATCTTGCTGCACATCGGTGTGGACACCGTGCTGCTCAAGGGCGCGGGCTTCATGCCCTTGGTCAAGCTGGGAGATCACGTGCTGGCGGGTCAGGCCCTGATCCGCTTTGATGCCGACGCCGTGGCGCTGAGCGCGCGCAGCCTGCTGACCCAGATCGTTGTCGCCAATGGCGAAAGCGTGAGCCGCCTGACGGTTGCGCGCGGCAGGGTCGTGGCCGGCCGGGACACGCTGATGGTGTTGGACTTGGCGGCTGCCGCCCGCCCGCAAGTCGAGGCCAGCCTGGGCAGCAGCGTGCGTTCGGACATGGTGTTACTGCCCAACCCTGCGGGCTTGCACGCCAGACCCGCCGCCGTGCTGGCCGCGGCGGCGAAAAAGTTTGTCGCCGATACGCGCTTGGTGCGCGGCGCCGAGGCGGCCAACGCCAAGTCGCTGGTGGCCATCATGGCGCTTTCCACCCAGGCGGGTGACGCCGTCCACATCCAGGCCAGCGGGCCGGATGCCGCTGAAGCGGCCAAGGCCTTGGCGCAGTTGCTGGCGCAAGGCTGTGGCGAGGCGGTCGGGGATGCACCAGCCGCCGCCGCACCCGTGCCGGCCCCCTCGGCGGCGCGGGCGAGCCCCGCATCGCTGCACGAACTGCTAGGTGTCTCGGCCTCGCCCGGCTTGGCGGTGGGCCATATCGTGCAATACCGTGTCGCCGCGATCGCCGTGGCGCAAACCGGCGGCTCGCCCCAGCACGAACGCGCTCGCTTGGAGGCGGCTTTGCATGAGGCCGGTCAACAACTCGAAACGCTGAAGCTCGCGCTGGCCGACCCGGCCAAAGGAGAGATTCTTGCTGCCCACCAAGAGCTGCTTGAAGACCCCGATTTGTTCGACGCCGCCATCGTCGGCATCAGCGCCGGACATAGCGCAGGCTACGCTTGGCGCGATGCCTTTGGCCGCAGCGCGGGCCAGCTTGAAGCGCTTAACAACGCGCTGCTGCGCGAGCGCGCCAATGACATCCGCGACGTCGGCCGGCGCGTGCTGGCCCTGCTGGCCGGGGTGGCGCAGGCGGCCATCGTGGTGCCGGAAAATTCCATTTTGATCGCCGAGGAATTGAGCCCGTCGGACACCGCGTCGCTGGATCGCAGCAAGGTCTTGGGCTTTTGCACCACCACCGGCGGCGCCACCAGCCATGTCGCCATCCTCGCCCGTTCGCTCGGCATTCCGGCCATCTGCGGCATCGCCGCCAATGCGCTGCTCTTGGCCGAGGGCAGCCAGGTATTGCTGGACGGCTCCAAAGGCATTTTGCATAGCGCGCCCAGCGCCGACGAGGTCGCCGGCGCGCGCAAGCGCATGGCGCAACAGGCCGAGCGCCGCGCCGAAGAACTGGCCCAGGCCGCCAGCCCTGCCATCACCCTGGACGGCCATCGCATCGAGGTCGTGGCGAATGTGCGCAACGCCGCCGACACGCGAGAGGGCGTCGCCAACGGTGCCGAGGGCGTCGGCCTGCTGCGTTCCGAATTTCTCTTTGATGAGCGCGAAACAGCCCCCAGCGAGGACGAGCAAGCGCAGGAATATTGCGCTGTGGCCGAGGCATTGGGCCCGAAGCGCGTGTTGGTGATTCGCACGCTCGATGTCGGCGGCGACAAGCCCCTTTCCTATTTGCCCTTGCCCAAAGAAGACAACCCGTTTTTGGGCTTGCGCGGCGTGCGCGTGAGTCTGGCGCAGCCGGCCATGTTCCGCACCCAATTGCGCGCGATCCTGCGCGCCGCAGGGCTGACGCAGTTGCACATCATGTTTCCGATGATCGCGACGCTGGAGGAGTTGCGCGAAGCCAAGGCGATCTTGGCCGAGGAGCAAGCGACGCTGGGCGTGGCTGAGGTCAAGGTCGGCTTGATGATCGAAGTGCCGTCTGCCGCGCTGTTGGCCGAGCAATTCGCCCGCGAGGCAGATTTCTTCTCCATCGGCAGCAATGACCTGACCCAGTACACGCTGGCGATGGACCGGGGCCACCCACAACTGGCGAAGAAGGCCGACGGCCTGCACCCCGCCGTGCTGAAGATGATTGCGCTGAGCTGCGAGGGCGCGCGCAAGCAGGGCAAATGGGTCGGCGTATGTGGCGGCCTGGCCTCCGACGCCATGGCCGTGCCGGTGCTGATCGGTCTGGGCGTTACGGAGCTGTCGGCCTCGGTGCCCGCCATCCCCGCGATCAAGGCGCAGGTCAAGCGGCTGTCGCTGGCCGCCTGCCAAGCGCTGGCGCAAGAGGTCTTGCTCTTGGCTACGGCCAGTGAAGTGCGCGCCCGTTTGGCGGCATTCGCCGAGTAACTGAATTAGAAAAACGACAGATAGAGAGACTTCAACCATGTTTCAAAATGCTTTTTCCGTGCTGCAAAAGGTCGGCAAGTCGCTGATGATGCCGGTCGCGGTGCTGCCCGTGGCGGGCTTGCTGCTGGGCCTGGGTGCGACCGATTTCCACACCAGCAATACGCTGGCTTTGGCAATATTGCTGCTGATGAAGAGCGCCGGCGATGTGATCTTCGGCAACCTGCCGCTGATCTTCGCCATCGGCGTGGCGCTGGGCTTTACCGAGAACGACGGCGTGGCGGCGATTGCCGCCACCATCGGCTTCCTCGTGATGACGGTGACGCTGGGCGTTATGGCCGGCATTCTGGGGCTCAAGCCCGACATGATCATGGGCCTGCCCTCGATTCAAACCGGCGTCTTTGGCGGCATTTTGGCCGGTGGCTTGGCGGCGATGATGTTCAATCGCTATTACCGGATTTCGCTGCCGGCCTACCTGGCTTTCTTTGCCGGCAAGCGCTTCGTGCCCATCGTGACGGCGCTCGGCGCGATTGCTTTGGGTGCCGTTTTGTCCATCGTCTGGCCCCCCGTCGGTGGCGCCATCAAGGCGTTTTCGCATTGGGCGGCGGTCAGTGACCCCACCACCGCAGCGACGACCTATGGCTTCTTCGAGCGCCTGTTGATTCCCTTCGGCCTGCACCACATCTGGAATGTGCCCTTCTTTTTTGAAATGGGCTCCTTCACCGATGTCAGCGGCAAGGTCGTCAGCGGCGACATCAACCGCTTCTTTGCCGGCGACCCGACGGCCGGCATTCTGGCCGGCGCCTTCCTGTTCAAGATGTTCGGCCTGCCCGCTGCGGCGATCGCGATTTGGCACACCGCCAAGCCCGAGAAGAGGCTGGCCGTGGGCGGGATCATGCTGTCGGCGGCGCTAACGTCTTTTTTGACTGGCATCACCGAGCCGATTGAATTTGCCTTCCTGTTCGTGGCTCCGGTGCTGTACTTCCTGCACGCCTGCCTGGCCGCTTCGGCGCAGTTTGTCGCCAACAGCCTGAACATGCATATGGGCTTCACGTTTTCGCAGGGCGGCATCGACTTTTTGATGTTCAACGTGATCGGTGGCAAGGCCCAAAACGCCTGGTATGTGTTTGTGCTGGGGCCAATCTACGCGGCCATCTATTACGGCGTGTTCCGCTTTGTGATCGTCAAGTTCAATCTCAAGACACCGGGGCGTGAAGACGAGGTTGAGGGCGCGGCAACGCCAGCCGCCAGTGCCGGCCAGCATGGCCGGGCGCTCGATCTGGTGCTGGCCTTTGGCGGCCGCAGCAATATCGCCAGCCTGGATGCCTGCATCACGCGGCTGCGCATCGCCGTCAAAACCCCCGCCATGGTCGACCAGGCCCGGCTCAAGGCGCTGGGCGCAGCGGGCGTGGTCGTCGTTGGCAATGGCGTTCAAGCGATTTTTGGCCCCTTGGCGGAGAACCTCAAGGGCGAGATGGAGGACTATCTCAAGGTCGCCGGGGCGGAGGCCGAAAGTCCGGTTGCAGCCGCCACACCAGCACCCCAAACCGTTGCCGCCGCTGCCGCTGATCTGGCCATCGCCCCCTGGGTGAGCGAAGCCGCGACGCCGCTGCTGGTCGCCTTGGGCGGCAAGGCCAATCTGCACAGCCTGGAAGCGGTGGCCTACACCCGCCTACGCGTGCAGCTGACCGACGCCGCCAAGTTTGACGAAGCGGCCGCCATCAAGGCGGGTGCCACGGCCGTGATGCGGGTCAGTGCGAATACCTTGCACCTGATCGTCGGCAGCGACGCGGCCCAGTTTGCGCGGGCGATGCAATAAGCAAGCCGCGCTTTGTTAATCAATTCTGAGAAATTCACCGTGACGTTTTCAAAAACCACCCTCGCTTTGGCCATCGCCTGCACGCTCTGCGGCACCGCCCATCAGGCAGTCGCTGCCGACCCGGCCAAACCTTTCACCGTGTTGACGGGCGCCTGGAGCAACCGGGCGCTCGACCCGGATCAGCGCAGTGCTTTGTTATTGGCGCAGATGACCCAAGACGAAAAGTTGAAGCTGGTCATTTCCCATTTCGGCAGCGACTTTGAGCCCAAGGGCACGAAGAAGCATCCCAAAGCCTTGCCGCATTCGGCGGCCTATGTGGAGGGTGTGCCGCGCCTGGGTATTCCCGATCTTTTTGAAACCGATGCCGGCATCGGCGTGGCCACGCAAGGCTCCGGCAAGGCCGCGCCGCGCGAGCGCACGGCCTTGCCCTCGGGCCTGGGCACCGCCGCCACCTGGAACCGCGAACTGGCCTTGCAGGGCGGCGCGATGATTGGCGCGGAGGCGCGCGCCTCCGGCTTCAACGTGATGCTGGCAGGTGGCGTCAATTTGCAGCGCGAGCCCCGCAACGGCCGCAACTTTGAATACGCGGGTGAAGACCCTTTGCTGGCGGGCACCATGGTCGGCCTGCAAATCAAGGGCATCCAGTCCAACCACATCGTCTCGACCCTGAAGCACTTTGCCGTCAACTCGCAGGAGACCGGCCGCTTCGTGCTCGATGCCCGCCTTGACGACGCCGGCGCGCGCATGTCGGACCTGTTGGCCCTGCAATTCGCGATGGAAGTGGGCGATCCCGGTTCGGTGATGTGCGCCTATAACCGCGTCAACGGCGTCTATGCCTGCGAGAGCAATTACCTGCTCAAGGAGGTGCTGAAACAGGACTGGGGCTTCAAGGGTTATGTGATGTCGGACTGGGGTGCCGTGCACAGCACGGTGGCGGCGGCCAACAGCGGCCTGGACCAACAATCCGGCTGGGAGTTTGACGCCAGCCAGTACTTTGGCGGCGCACTCAGAGAGGCGGTGGAAAACGGCGCGGTAGCCCAATCGCGGCTCGACGATATGGTCAAGCGCATCTTGCGCGCCCTGTATGCCACAGGCGTCATGGATCACCCGGTCGCCGAGGGCGGCGCCATCGACTACGCCGCCCATGCCTTGGTGAGCCGCAGCGATGCAGAAGAAGCCATGGTGCTGCTGAAGAACAGCAAAAAGCTGCTGCCGCTGAATGCCAATGTGCGCAAGATTGTGGTGATAGGCGCGCACGCGGATGTGGGCGTGCTGTCCGGCGGCGGCTCGTCGCAGGTCTACCCGGTCGGTGGCATGGCGGTGCAGGGCTTGGAGCCCTCCTCTTGGCCCGGCCCGGTGGTGTATTTCCCCTCCTCGCCGCTGGCGCATATCCGCGCCCAGGCGCCCAAGGCCGATGTCACCTTCCACGATGGGCGCGATGCAAAAGCAGCCGCCCGACTGGCCGCCGGTGCCGACGTGGTGCTGGTGTTTGCCGACCAATGGATTGGCGAAGCCAACGACGCGCGCAGCCTGAGCCTGCCCAACAACCAAGACGCCTTGATCGCCGCCGTGGCAGGCGCCAACCCGAACACGGCGGTGGTGCTACTCACGGGTGGCCCGGTCACCATGCCCTGGCTGGATCAGGTCGGCGCGGTGTTGGCGGCCTGGTATCCCGGCAGCAGTGGCGGCGAAGCGATTGCACGGGTCTTGTTCGGGGTGGTGAACCCGTCGGGCCGCTTGCCCGCCACCTTCCCGGCGGCCGAAAGCCAGCTGCCGCGTCCGCTGCTGGACGGTGACCGCGAGAACGAACACAAGCGTTTCAGCGTCAACTATTTTGAAGGCGCCAGCGTCGGCTACAAATGGTTCGACGCCAAGGGCCTCACGCCGCTCTTCCCCTTCGGCTATGGCCTCTCTTACACCAGCTTCGGCTACTCCGATCTCAAGAGCGAGGTCAAGGGCGGCAATTTGCATGTGAGCTTCAAGGTCAGCAACAAGGGCAGCGTCGCCGGCAAGGAAGTCGCGCAAATCTATGTGGCCCCGGTCAAGGGCGGCTGGGAAGCGCCCAAACGCCTCGGCGGCTGGGACAAGGTGGATTTGGCGCCCGGTCAAACCAAGCAGTTGAGCCTGGTGGTGGACCCGCGCTTATTGGCGATGTTTGACAGCAAGAGCAAGCGCTGGCGCGTGGCGGCGGGCCAGTACGAGGTCATGCTGGCCCAGCATGCCGGCGACACCCAGGCCAGCCGCGTGACGGTGAGCCTGCCCAAGCGCACGCTCGATGCGCGTGGCAAGGATGTCAAGTAGGCCGTCCCTGTAAGGCCGCCTTACTTATAGATGCCGGTGCCCAGGCACAGATCGGTATTGCCGATCCGCTCCACATAACCGGCCTTGTCTTCCATCTGCTTGCTGACCGGGTTGGGCCAACGATAGTTGACCCAACCACGGCCTTCTGGCGTGGCGAAGCAGACACGCACAAATTCGCGAATCAGGTAGACGCCATCGACGTCGCGCATATCGAACTTATTCGTCCCTCGAATGCGCGGGTTGATGCCGTGGACAACTTGAAAACCCTTGGGGTCGACCGAGTACAGATACAGGTCGCCATGCTTGTTGATGTCGCTCTTGCTGTTGAATGGGCTGTTCGGGTTGTTGAACTCGATGATCGATTTTTCGAGCCCATTGGTTTTCAGATACTCCTGCGCCTTTTTCAACAGGGCAACCGCCTCCGCAGACGAGCTCTTGGGTTCATTGGCCATGCCGGCACCGGCTGCGCTCAGCAACAGGCCGATAAGCAAGGTCTTGCGGAGAATCATGATGCACCTAGCTCCTTCAATTTATTGGATCTTGATCCTAGCTCGGGGGGACCATCAACGCTTGCCAGGATAATGGCGTTTCAATGGCTAATTCTCAGCGATGACTGGACTTTTTTCTCACCCTGCTGTCACCTGCGCTGGCCGCGCTGCCTTTGCTGTTTGCGTTTGCCTGCTGGCCGGCTGCGGCATCAGCGCTCCGTTCCCGGGTAAAGGCGAGCGGGCCTCCCACGCACAGGTCTATCAGAACGAGAACTTCCATGCCGACGAAACTTTCTCGCGCCTGTTTGATGGCCGCGTGGAGGAAACCTGCGAGGCTGCCCGCCGCGCGCTCTTGAGCCAGGGCTATCTGATCACCGACACACCCAAGGGCCGCATCACCGGGCGCAAGCATTTTCAGCCCGAGGGCGAGGTGCATGTGGAGATCAGCTTCAATGTGGTCTGTGTGCCGGACGGCCAAGGCGACGCGCTGACCACCGCCTTCGTGTCCGCACAGCAAGACCGTTACTCGCTGAAAAAAACCCCCAACTCGTCCAGCATCGGCGTCAGCGCCATCGGCTCGATCTCGCTGCCGCTCTCGTCCTCGGATGACTCGCTCGTCAAGGTCGCCTCGGAGACGATCCCTGCCGGCGCTTTTTACGACCGCTTCTTTGCGCTGATGCAGCGCCAATTGGGTGAACGGGCCAGCGACCGCACGGCGGATAAATAGGTCGCCCTGGTTGTTGCCCAGAGGCCCTGACGCAGCGCCATGACTTTAGGCGCCCGCCGCCGGAGCCACAACAATACGGTTGATCGACCGCAGCCCCTCGCACCACGCCTCATGATCAACGTTCGTGACTTCCAAGCCGGCGACGAAGCCGCCACTTTTCCGGTGTTCTTTTCGGCCATCCACGAGGTCGCATCGGCCCATTACAGCCCCGAGTTGATCGAAGCCTGGGCGCCGCACGACACCGACCCACAGCGCTGGGCCCAGCGCATCCAGGGCATCAAGCCCTTTATCGCGATGCGTGGCGGCGAGATGGTCGGTTATGCCGATCTGCAAGACAACGGCTATATCGACCATTTCTTTGTCTCGGCACGCGCCCAGCGCATTGGCGTGGCCAGCGCCTTGATGCGGCGCATCCTGCAGAGCGCCGCCGAGCGCGGCATCCTGCTGCTGTATTCGGACGTCAGCCTCAGCGCCCAGGGCCTCTATCAGCGCTTTGGTTTCGTCATCAAGGAACAGCAGACATTTCTATTCCGCGGCTTGGAGATGAGCAATGCCCGGATGGAGTTACGCCTTGCCCTTGGTGCCGGGCAAATTTGATCCGGCGAGAATTTCGGCCAAGACCTCGCTCAATGCCACGCCTTGTTGATGGCGACGGGCCGCTTCGCCGCCGGCAAGCGGGGCCTTGCCGGCCCAATCCGGATGAGCGCGGGCCACGCCCAGACTCGCCTGCAAGCGAGCCGCTTGCGCTTCGGTAAAACTCAAGTCGGGCTTGACCTGCAAGACTTCAAGCGCGGCGTGACCGCGCCGCTCCAAGGCCAGCAAAAGGGTCAGGTGTTGTGCCGCCAGCAGCAGCAACGCCCGGTTCTCCAGACTCAGCTCGACGATGCCGCGCAGTTTGTTGCTTAGCTGGCGGCCCATTGCGCCGAAGCCTTGCGATGCGACGCCCCCCAAGGCCGCGCCCAGGCTGGCGGCCACGCCTAAGGACAGGCCAGCCAGCGCCACATCCAGCCCCAAGCCGATCGCACCTCCAATCGCCGCGCCCGCGCCCAGGCGCTTGCCTGCCGATTTCAGTGCCTCGGGGTTGAACAGGTCGGACTCCCAGCGCCCGGCAAGAGCCGGCAGGTCTGCGACCTCGGCGCTACCGGGGTCAAAACCGTGCAGCGCCAATAGTTCCTCCATAAGCCTGCGACTGCGTTCCGCGACCTCGCTTTGAAAGGCCCGAATGCTGTCCGCTCGCTGCACCGGATTGGCCAGACTCGCCTTGGCAAGCTGCATTCGAAAGGCAGCCAAATTCAGCAGCAACTCAGACAGCAGGCGCAGACCGGCGGCGCGGCGGGATAAGGCTTCGTTTTTCAGATATTCGGCCACCCGGCTCAAGGCCTCGCGCCGTTCGGGCAGGAGCGCACCGAGGTCGGCATACAAATGCTGCTCGGCGCCGACAAACGGCGCCACCGCATCGAAGCGAACATAGGCGTGCAGGCCATGTCCGGCCAGCAGCCGCCGCCAAGCCGGCTCCTGCGCCTGCGGGTGGCTGACAAAGTTCAGCACCGGCATCAGCGGCCTTGCGCACAGCATCAAGACCTCGATCTCGCTGGCGAACTTGGGCAAGGGGGATTCGCGCGCATCGATCACCAAAAGCGCGGCATCGACCTCGAGCAAGCAGCGCAATACCTTGGCCTCCTGCTCGAATTCATCCTTCGCCGCCGGCCCTCCGAGAAAGGCCTGCAAGCGCTGTTGGCGGCTCAGGCCGGCCTCCAAATGCTGCAGATAGTCGAGCAGGGCGGGCGCGTCCTCAAGACCGGGTGTGTCCAGAAAACGCAGCGCATCGCGGCCATCTATCCGCAAACCCAAGGCCTCGACCTGACGGGTCGTGCCGGGCCGATTCGAGACCTCGCCGAAGTCGCTGCGGCGGGTGAGTGTGCGCAGCAAGGAGGTCTTGCCGGCATTGGTGTGGCCGACCAGTGCCAAAGCGATCGGCTTAGCCATGTTGGCTCACCCCGGTCGAGGCCCAGGCAGCGGCATCCACAGCGGCGTCAAAGACCGCCTCCAGCGGTGGTTCAATCCGGATCTCGGCCAGCCAGTCGCGCCAGCGCTGGGCAGATTCTTGATGCCCTGGCACCGACTCGAGCAGCAGCGCCGAATGGCCCGCGCAGGCAGCGGCGGCACGCAGAAAGCGCTCGGTGGCCCGGTCCGGGCTGGCACCGGCATTGCAAACCAGCAGCAAATGCGCGGGCGCCAATTGCTGCAAGTGCTCCAGGAGCTGACGCTTACCGGCCAAGGCTCCGTCGGTACGGGCCAGGAGTAGGCCATGCTGCCAAGCGGCAATGGCCGGCCAGCCCTGACTATCCGGCAGCTCGAATCCGATCACAGCCAAACCGGCTTGGTGGTCTGTAGCTAAGTGAGTATTTACAGACCTGCCGGCAGCGGGCGACTCGGCATCCAGCACTTGGGCCGCCTGCATCGCGTCGAAACGGGCCATCAAACGGCGCACATAGGGGTCGCTGCCGTCTGCGAGCGCCAGCCCCGCCAGCAAACTCCGGGCGCGCAGGCCGCTCAAAATCACCAGGACGAGCCGGAGTCCGAGGCCATACACCAAGGTGCAGCCCATCAGCCAGATCGCCCAAGCACGGTGGTCACCATGGCCATCTAGCATATGGTCGACTGCGGGTGTGGCAAAGCCGAAGAGCGCCGGCAAGCGGCCGGTCATATGCGCAAAGCGGGCAAAGGCCTCGCCGTCAAGAATGGTGGTTTCCCAGCTCAGCTGATAAGACAGGAAAGAGAAGGCCATCAGCAGGCCCAGCAGCGTGAACACAAAAGCCAGCGACCAAACCAGATGGGTCATCAAGCCGAACAGCCAAGCGCTCAGGCCACGCGAGCGACCCATCACTTCGAGCGTGGCCTGCAAGAGCAAGCGACTGGCCTGACCGCCCAGACCGGGCAGACGCGTACTCAAATTTAGCAAGCCTTTTGCCAAGCCACCCCCTGAGCCGCCAAACAACAAAGCCAAGAACCACAAGAGCAAGCTCAGAAAATGCGGGCCCAGCACAGCGACCAAGGCGGCCATCGCATTGATGCGCCTGTCATGTCCCACCACGCTAAGGACCAGACTGTAGGACAGCACGGCAACCAGGAAGGCGGCCAGCAAGGCCACCACGGCCAAGCGCTCGCGCCCGCCGGCCAAGGCTTGTTCGATACCGAGTTGCGGGGCCAGCCTGTCGGAGCGGGTCAGCAATCGCTCTTGTATTCCCTCATGGGCGGCATAGGCTGCGCGCATCGCCTGCACATCGTCAAGCGCTTGCGTCTGTTCGGCGATGCGCACCGCCTGAAACTGGATCAAGCGCGCCAGCCTGCCGGTGGGCGGGGCTGCCGGCGTCACAATTGCCGCCGCTGCTGCGTCTTTAGGCAAACTCAAACTTCACTCCCCATATGAATCGAGCCGAATCACCGCACGTCGTAGCGCATCCAGATATTTAAGGTCGAGGCAGTGTAGGTTCTTGCTCCGCCTGCGCGATCCAACCTTTGCTGCCTTGCTTGAGCGCCATTTCGCGCTCCTGGGCAAATTGCTCCTCAAGCTGCTGGCGGCCTTGTTTGCTCATGGCGATCAGCTGATCTTGGTCGTGATGATGCGGGTAGAGCAATTCCAGTTGCGCCACATTGTGAAGACGAAAGCGCTGCGCCGATTCGCGCGCCTCGGCGGGCGCCAAGCCCATCAACTCCAGCACCGATGTGGCACTCGCCAAGGCCGCGTCCAGCGTCTCCCGCTCGATCAAGGTAACGCCCAAGTCACGCAGACCGTAGTAATGCTGCACATTGCGGGCTCGGGCGACAATTTGCAGTTGCGGAAAATGTTCGCGCACCAGCGCCGCCAGTTGCAAGCTCTGGGCCATATCGTCGATGGCCAGCACCAGTATCCGGGCCTTGGCGGCTCCGGCGGTGCGCAACAAATCCAGTCGGGTGGCGTCGCCATAAAAGGGTTGCCAGCCGAACTTGCGCACGGTCTCTATCATTTCGCTGTCATGCTCCAGCACGGTAGCCGGCAGGCCCTTGGCATAAAGCAGACGACCGACGATCTGCCCATAACGGCCAAAGCCGGCAATGATGATGGGTGCGTCTTGCGCCTGGTCGAGCTCCTTCAGCGCAGGCTTGGGCGCGCAATACTTTGCCAGCCAGGGTTCGAGCCAGCGCTGGCTGGCCAAAAGCAGGGCAGGCGTGCACAACAAGGACAAAGCCACCGCAGCGACCAGCGTGGAAGACTGGCCGGCGCTGATGATGCCGGCCTGGCTGGCGGTTTGAAACACCACAAAACCAAACTCGCCGCCCTGGGCCAGCAAGATCACGAACACCGGGCGTTCCATCAATGGCAGAGGCATCCAGCGCGCCATCAGCATCAGCACCGCCGCCTTGATCAACAACAGCCCCAAGAGCATGGCTGCGATCAGAAGCGGCTGCTCGCGCAACACGCTCAGCTCCAGCCCCATGCCCACGGCGATGAAGAACAGACCCAGCAGCAGGCCTTTGAAGGGTTCGATATCGGTTTCCAGCTCATGGCGGTATTCGCTCTCGGCCAGGAGCACACCGGCCAGAAATGCGCCTAGCGCCATCGACAGGCCGACCGCCTGCATCAAGGAGGCCGTGGCCACGACCAAAAGCAGGGCGGCGGCGGTAAAGATCTCCGGCGTCTTGCTGCAGGCAATCCAGCGCAGCGCCGGGCGCAGGAGCAGGCGCCCGCCCAGCACGATGGCCGCGATCACCCCGACGGCCTTGGCCGCGCTCAGCCAGGCGCTGCCCTGCGGATGGCTCTCGCCACCAATGGCCAGCAGCGGGATCAGGGCCAGCAGCGGAATGGCCGCGATGTCTTGCAGCAAGGCCACGCTCAAGATGCCTTGGCCAGCGCTGGTCGGCGCCAGATTGCGCTCGGCCAGGACCGCCATGGCCACCGCGGTCGAGGACATCGCCAGGCCTATCGAGGCCACCAGCGCCATCCGCCAGGGCACGCCCAGCGCGACCGCCGCCAAGCACATCAAGGCGGCCGATCCCAGCAACTGCGCATTGCCCCACACAAAAATCGGGCGGCGCATCGCCCACAAGCGGCGAGGTTCCAGCTCCAAGCCGACCAGGAACATCATCAACACCACCCCGAATTCGGCAAATTCGAGAATCGCGCCGGCGTCGCTGACCCAGCCCAAGACGCTGGGGCCGATCACGATGCCTGCCGCCAGATAGCCAAGGATGGACCCCAGCCCCAAAAAGCGCGCCAGCGGGACCGCCACCACGGCGGCGCCGAGATAGATCAAAGAGGCATTCAACCAAGAGTGATGTTCCATAGAGTGCAGGACTTGGAATTGCAAATTAGAGAAAAAATGAAAAAACAAATGGGGTCAGGTTCATTTTTGCGCCAAAGCGGCGGCAAATAAATGAACCTGACCCCATTTTCGGGGCCGTACAAGCAAGCTCAGCGAACGCCAGAGTAGTCGATATAGCCCTTGTTGATCTCGCTGACCTTGCGGACCAGCCGGTAGACGCCGCCGCCTTCGCGGGTGCCGCTGCCGTCGGTATTGCCCTCGATCGTGGTCAGCAGGCCACCGGCGACCGACTCGATCAGCCCGGTGTGGCCCAGCCCTTTGCCATGATCCATGATGAAGAGCATGCCCGGCCGCAAGAGGCCCGGATCGGCCAGCGCCGCAGCCGCCGCGATCAGCTTGGCGCCCTTGCTCGGCGCCTCATTCCAATGCTTCAAACAGCCGCCCGTGCGCACCATGGGGTTGCTGCGCTTGAGCTGCCTGGCCGCCTGCTCGAAGCACCAATAGGTGAAGGAACAACACCAGGAAAAGCCGCTGCCAAGGCCGACACTGGCCAGATAGGCGTCCACCTCGGGGCCGCCATTCGAGTTGCGCGGTTGTTCGCGTACTTTTTTGGCTTCCTCGCCCTGCGCCACCTTGATGACTTCGGCCAGCAAGGGGTCGATCGCCTGGCTCAAGTTTTGCACCGCCTGTTGACCAAACAAGACCGCCCAGGTGATTGCGCCGACCTCGCCGTCCTGCTTCAGAGGCCGGCCTTCGGGGTCCACATTGCGGGCCTGAAACAGCTTCACCACCTGGCGCATCTTGGCGCCAAAGTTGGCATCCGTTTCATCCAGGCGCAGCGCCGGATCATTGCCGATGCCAAGTTCGGTATTCAGTCGCGCCTTCAGCGCTTTGACAACGGCGGCATCGGTTTCACCGACCTTGACGATGTGACCTGGATATTGCATGGGCATGATGTTGCTCTCGGTTATGCAGATGTCATGAAGGCCCGGCCGGGATGGCGCAAGCCGCGCTCGAGTGTCTGTAAATTGGCGCCGCGCTTACATCCCTAAGTCGCTGCCCCTGCGACCAGGCCTGTCAAGCTGTGGTCAACTCCCGGGGTGATTGAAAATAACAAGCAACCCAGCCCCCCCACCGCCAACAAGGGCCCCGCCCTGCCGGTCGCCCGCCACCTCAGCCGCCTTCCGCCCGATATCGGACCCGAGCAGTTGCTGCGTATTCGCCAAGCCGCCTATCAGCTGCCTCAGGTCAGCACACCGGCTGATTTCAACGATGACAAGGATGTAGAAGAACAACTCGACCGCCAGGGTTTGATACTGCTGCAGAAGGCCGTTGCCGGCGCAAGGCCCAGCCGCTGGATCGCACCCGAGTTGATGAGCGTAGCGCTGGCGCATCTCGACGTGGTCGGCACCGCCCCCGGCGTGCGAGCGCTGATGCAACAGCGTGCGGCTCAACTGGAGGCAGCCGGCCTGAGCCGCAGCGGCCTCAGCTGGAGCCGCTTGTGCAGCCATCGACTCCAGCTCTCGCAGCCCGGCTGGCAGTTGCCGGTCGCCTTCAAAGTTAGCGCCGACACCGGCCCGGTCTGGGACTTCTTCCGCAGCGGCGATCAGCCGGCGCTGCAAGCCGCGATCGGCCCGCAGCCGCCGTACGAACATGCGGCCGAACTGCTCGCCCATATCGAGGGCTTGCTGGCGCGCAGCGCCTCGGGCCACGCCGAACATATGGATTCGCTGCTGCCACGCCTGCAGGCCGAATGCGCGACGCCGCAAGGCCTTGCCGAGCTGAAGATCGCCTGCACGCGCGCGCAAGACCGCTGGGAGAACCGCGTCGCCGAGCTCAACACGCTGGCCGGTCTGAACAGCGAGCTGGCTTTTCAAGGCTACCCCGACACCTTTGACGCGGCTCGCCGCTTGCAGCGCACCGTCACCCTCTATGTGGGTCCGCCGAACAGCGGCAAGACCCACGCAGCGTTCGAGCGCCTAACGCAAGCGCATGACGGCGCCTATCTGGCCCCGCTGCGTCTGCTGGCGCTTGAGGGCCGCGACCGCCTGGTCGGCCGCGGCGTACCTTGCTCGCTGCTGACCGGCGAAGAGAATGTACCGGCCGAGGCGGCCCGCGTGGTCTCGAGCACGATCGAGATGGTCAACACGACGAAGCCCATCGACGTGGCGGTGATCGACGAGGCGCAGATGCTGTTCGATCTCTACCGCGGCTGGGCCTGGACGCAGGCAATCGTCGCGGTGCCGGCGAATGAGCTGATCATCATCTGCTCGGCCTACGCGGTGCCGGCGATCGAGAACCTCTTGGGCCTGTGCGGCGAGCGCTGCACGGTGCGCCATTTCGAGCGCAAGCAAGAAGTGCAACTGCTGCCCGCGCCGGTGTCGATCGCGGCCTTGAAAAAGGGCGATGCGGTGGTCGCCTTCAGCCGCCGCGAGGTCTTGATGTTGCGCGACCAGATCGCCGCCGAGGGCCACCCGGTCTCGGTCATCTACGGTGCGCTGCCGCCCGAGGTGCGCAGGCGCGAGGCCGAGCGTTTTGCCCAGGGCGCCAGCCATATCCTGGTCGCCACCGATGCGATCGGCATGGGCCTGAATCTGCCGATCCGGCGCGTCTTGTTCAGCACCATGAGCAAGTTCGACGGCCAGGGCGACCGCGACCTGACCGTCTCCGAGGTCCACCAGATTGCCGGCCGGGCGGGGCGTTATGGCATGCATGACGAAGGCTTTGTCGGCGTGCTGCGCGAGGCCGAGGTCAAGGCCGCCCGCACACTCAAGGAGCTGCTGCCGAAGACGCCGCGCGCGCCGCGCGAGTTCAAGGCGGCGGTGGCGCCGAACTGGTGGCATGTGAACACGATCGCCACAAGATTGGGCATCAACAAGCTGCATGCGGTCTTGACCGTCTTCATGGATCAGCTGCGCCTGGACGATGCGCATTTCGAGGTGGCCGAGCTGGAGCAGATGCTGGAGCTGGCCGATGAGCTGGACCGCAGCGCCGGTAGCTTGGGACTGAAGCAGCGCTTCATCTACGCGCAGGCGCCGGTCGACACGCGCACCGACGCGCAGGTGCAGCAGTTCCTCGAATGGACGCACCGCCATGCGATCAGCGGCAAGGCCGGCTCGCCCTGGTTCCTGCAGGAAGTCGACGAACATAGTCGACTCGACCGTATGGAGCAGGCGCTGCGCTCCTGCACACTGTGGTTATGGCTGGACCTGCGCTTCCCCGGCGTTTTCGGTCAGGTCAAAGATGTGGTTGATCTGCGCAGCCGCCTTAACGACGGGATCGAGCGGCATTTGAAGGGCAAGAAGCCGCTCTGGCAGTCGCGCGGCGGCCGCCGTTGATCCACTGAGTTATCAGTTGGAGAGCCTACACTGAGGGCTCTACGTCTTGCCTCCGTGCTTGCATCCCGTCAAAGTCCACCAAGCCTTGACCAGACCATCCCCGTGCTGCATTGCGCCGATTGAATGACCGCGTGCCGCGCGATTGTGGCGGGCGGCGACCCGTGAGGGGAATCGTCATGCCCGGTTTTCTGTTCAAACAGGAATGCATCAGCATCGAAGGCGCAGCCACGCTGCAGATTCGCTCGCTGCTCGACAAGCAGCAGTTCGCCGACCCGCTGGGCGAGGCCGAGGCACTCGGTATCTC
The DNA here is from genome assembly GCF_025717515.1 of Roseateles oligotrophus. Classification (GTDB taxonomy): domain Bacteria; phylum Pseudomonadota; class Gammaproteobacteria; order Burkholderiales; family Burkholderiaceae_C; genus Paucibacter_A; species Paucibacter_A oligotrophus. The sequence continues at coordinate 134,208 of NZ_JAJIRN010000012.1, read as the reverse complement.
GTCGGCCGCCTGGCCCTTGTTCGGCATGCTGTGGCCGTCAGGCCTGCATTTGGCCGAGGCGATGGCCAAACGGCCCTTGATCAACGGCGAAAGCATCCTGGAGATCGGCTGCGGCCTGGGGCTGGCCAGCCTGGTCAGCCACCGCCGTGGCAGCCTGGTCACCGCCAGCGACTGCCATCCGCTCGCCGCCAGCTTCATGCTGGAAAACCTGCGCCTGAACGATTTGCCGCCGCTGCGCTATTGCCATGGCAATTGGGCCGCCCTGATCCCCGGCCAAACGCCGAGCTTGCGCGTGCCGCTGGTACAGGGCCGCTTCGACCTGATCATGGGCAGCGATGTGCTGTACGAACGCGATGACGCCGGCATGCTGGCCGAGTTCATCTCCACCCATGCGATGCCGGCCAGCGAGGTGATGATCGTTGACCCCAACCGCGGCAACCGCGCCGCCTTCAGCAAGCGCATGGCGGCGCTGGGTTATGCGCTGGACGACCGCAGCATCAAGCTAAGCGCCACCGCCGACTCACCGGCTTACAGCGGCCGGCTGCTGCACTATCGGCGCAGCCATATCGGCATCAGACACCGTTGTTGAACGAGCCACCAGGCTTGTGAATAAGCTTGTGGATAAAATTTGCACAAGTAGCCGCTTATCCACAGACCCGGCTCGCCGCGCAAAGTTGTTGTATGGCGGCGCAAGAGTTCAGGCCCAACAGCCCACATTGTTCGCGCCGTGCCAAGTGCTTGAATCGATTGATGAAAATCGACTTACCCACAGAAGCGGGCCAGCACTACTACGACTACCAAGTATAAAAATTACAATAAGAAGATAAATACAGGGCGAAAATTTTCGCCCGCACAGGCCTTGCCTTGCCGGCCGGCAACAAATTCACTCATGCGCAATCAAACCATTTACTCCGCCTCCTGCAGCTTCGAATCGGCTTGCCAGATTTCGGCGCTGCCCGAGGGCCACCGCAGCCGGGGCCTGCATGGCCATAGCTATTTCGCCACCATCCGCGCGCATTTGCCGGCCGACTGGGCACCCTTTCCCGGCGGCGAGGTGGAAGAACTGCGACGCCGGCTGGAAGCTTGCGCGGCCCCCCTCGACCATGCGCTGCTGAATCACTCGATCACCGAGCCGACCGACGAGAACATCGCCCGTTGGATCAAGCAGCGTTTGGAGAACGAATTCGGCGTGCCCGGCATTCAGCAAGTCGGGATTCAAAGCACCCAGCATTCCGGCGTCGACTTGGACGCCGATGGCATGGCCCATGTCTGGCGGCGCTATCGTTTTCAGGCGGCGCACAAGCTGCCGAATGTGCCGGCCGGGCATAAATGTGGCCGCATGCATGGCCATGGTTTCGAAGTCATCGTCCACGCCAATCAAGACCTGGGTGAACGCGATCTGAGCGTTGACTACGATCATCTGGACGAGGTCTGGGCGCCGTTTCATATGCAGCTCAATTACCAATGCCTGAATGAGATCGAGGGCTTGAGCAACCCGACCAGCGAAGTCATCTCGGCTTGGGTTTGGGCGCGCATGAAACCGCAGCTGCCCGAGTTGTCATGGCTGACCGTTTACGAGACCGGCTCCTGCGGTGCGAACTTCGACGGCCAGAACTACCGCATCTGGAAAGAGCTGACGCTGGACAGCGCAATTCAGCTCAAACGCGCGCCGGCCGAGCACCCGCTGCGCGGCATTCATGGCCACACCTACACCTTGCGCCTGCACCTGAGTGCCGAGTTAGATCAGCTGATGGGCTGGACGGTGGACTTTGGCGATGTCAAGACGCAGTTCGATCCAATCTTCAAGGCGATCGATCACAGGCCGCTGTTCGAAATTGCCGATCTGCCCGATGGCGACACCGCCAGCTTGGCCGCCTGGGTGCTGGCCAAGGGCCGCGCGGTGTTGCCGCAGTTGGACCGGGTCGATATGTACGAGACGCGGGGCTGCGGGTCCATCGTCAGCGCCGATGTGGACGGCCCGGTGATACCGGTTTAAGAGGCTCAGCATGGCTTACGCAGTCAAGGAAATGTTCTACACGCTGCAAGGCGAGGGCGCTCAGGCCGGCCGCGCCTCGGTGTTCTGCCGCTTTGCCGGCTGCAATTTGTGGAACGGTCGCGAAGAAGACCGCTCGGCCGCCGTCTGCAGCTTCTGCGACACCGACTTCATCGGCACCGACGGCGAGGGCGGCGGCAAATTCGCCACGGCGGCCGAGCTGGCCGATTCAATCGCCTCCAAATGGCCGGCCGGTGTGGCCGGCAAGCCCTATGTTGTCTGCACCGGTGGCGAGCCGCTGTTGCAGATCGACGCGGCCTTGATCGAAGCCTTGCATGCGCGCGGCTTCGAGATCGCGGTGGAAACCAACGGCACCCAGCCCGCGCCCGCAGGACTGGACTGGATCTGCGTCAGCCCCAAGGCCGATGCCGAGCTGGTTTTGACCCAAGGCCACGAGCTGAAGCTGGTATTCCCGCAGCCCTTGGCGCGGCCCGAGCGTTTCGAAAAGCTGGCCTTCGAGCATTTCTTCCTGCAACCGATGGACAGCATCCTTAAGGCTCAGCACACCCGCGAAGCGGTCGCTTACTGCATGGCCCATCCTCAGTGGCGGCTGTCGGTGCAGATGCACAAAGTCATCGGTATTGCCTGAGGTAAGGCCAATGCCGAGCTTGGCTTGGAAGTCAAGCAATAAAGCTGTGGATAAATATTGATCAACCAGGAACTTATCCACAGCCGAATTGGAATTTTGAAAGTTGTTAGCGATTCGGGTACAGCAGCAGCAGGCCTCCACCCACATACTTTTGGATCGGCTAAGTCCTTGTCTTAATTGATAAAAAATGGCTTATCCACAAAAAACGCTGCGCTCTACTAAGACTACTAAGTTAAAAGATTGAATTGATATGAATAAGAGTCGCTTGAACAAATTTTGAGAATGCACAGTCGGCCCTGAAGCGCCGCCAGCCATGCCACACTTGCATCCCATGAACATCGAAGACTTGCAAAAGCGGCTGCGCCAGTTCGCCATTGAGCGCAACTGGCAGCCCTATCAAACGCCGAAAAACCTGGCCATGGCGATGGTGGTCGAGGCGGCCGAGTTGGTGGAAATTTTTCAATGGCTGACGCCTGAGCAGTCGCAGCAGATCCAGGCCGACCCCGCCAAACATCAACATCTGGGCGAAGAAATCGCCGATGTCATGCTCTATCTGCTCCAGATAGCCGACCACAGCGGCGTTGATATCGAAGCCGCTGTTGAGCGTAAATTGCGTTTGAACGCCATCAAGCATCCGCCGCTGGCTGCCAGCGCATGAAGCTGGAAGTGAAGCCGTCGAAAGCGCAAACGGTCGCGGTAATCGACTTCGAGACCACCGGCTTGGCACCCAATGGTGGCGGCCGCGCGACCGAAATTGCGGCGGTCTTGGTGCGTGACGGTGCAATCGTTGATTCCTACCAAAGCCTGATGAAGACCGGCGCTTGGGTGCCTCCCTTCATTCAGGAGTTGACCGGCATCAGCAATGAAATGCTGGCCGAAGCGCCCGCCGCCGAGAGCGTGATGCAGGACCTGGCGGTCTTCACCCGAGCCTGCCCCCTGGTTGCACATAGTGCGGCCTTTGATAAGGGTTTCTGGCAGGCCGAGATGGCTTTGGCCGGCTGCACGCCCGATCCGGCGCATGAGAGTTTTGCTTGCACCGTGCTGCTGTCGCGCCGGCTCTACCCCGATGCACCGAATTGCCGCTTGGGGACGTTGGCGCAATTTCATGCCTTGCCCAATTCGGGTCGAGCTCACCGTGCGCTCGCCGATGCGATGACAACAGCCCATCTGCTGCTGCGTATTCAAAACGATGTCGAGGAGCGGTTTGCGACGGAATTGGCCGGCATGCAGGCCGAACATTTGCTCTTGAGTCGGCTGCAACGCGCCAACAAGGCGGCACTGAAGCGCTGTGTGCAAGACTTTGCCAAGCGCCAGGTTTTGCAGGCCGCTTGAGCTCAAGACTTAAATGTGAATCAGGGCGGCTGAGAAAATATCGCGCTGTCAAGCGTTGATCCGGGCTGCTTTGGCGGGCAAAATCCTGCCCTTCCGATTCGTGTTTGTTCCATCAAAGTTGCTTCGTATGTCGAGTATTCAGGTTCGCCCCGCCACGCTGCGTGATGCCAAAGGCATTGCAGAAATCCATGTTGCTGCTTGGCAAGACGCTTACAAAGGGCTGTTGCCCGACGCCGCGCTGGACGCGCTTTCGGTGCAAAAGCGCCAGGCCTTCTGGCGTGAAGCGATCGATTTGTGCGAGCCGCAGGTGATGGTCGCCCATATCGACAATGAGTTGATGGGCTTTGTTGGCTTCGACCGTTCGCGCGACAAGGGCACGCCGTCCAGCACCGGCGAGATCTGGGCGATGTATGCCAACCCCATCCACTGGGACAAGGGCGTTGGCCTGGCTCTGTGGGACGCCGCTCGTGACGGCCTGCAAGAAGAGGGCTGCACCAAGGTGACGTTGTGGTCCTTTCTGCGCAACGAGCGCGCGCTGCGCTTCTTTGATCTGGCCGGATTCAAGCGCGAGTTGGGCAGCGCCAAGACCACCGAGGTGGCGGGCACGCGTTTGGAAGAATTGCGCTTGCAGCGCTCACTGGTCTGAACAGTCCATAGTCAGCGCCTCCGTCGTCAGATGGAGGCCAAAAAGAAGCCGTGAGCCCGAGTGCCGCGGCTTTTTTTTCGGCCGACCTTACGGGCTTTTGCTACCGATCATTTTCAGCATTACTTTCGCCGCCGGGCCTAACAAGGAAGCGCGAAAGCAAGGATTCCTTACTTTCAGAAATTCCGAAAAGACGAAATTTTGCTTGCCAAACTGACTTCAAAAAACCAACTGACGCTGCCAAAAAGCGTGACGCAAGCACTCGGACCGGTGCAGTACTTCGAAGTACAAAGCAAGGCCGGGCAAATCATCCTGACCCCGGTGCGAATTCAACGTGGGGATGCGCTCAGGGCCAAGTTGGCCGAACTCAAAATCGACGCCAAAACCATTGAGTCGGCGCTGGCATGGGCCGAACCGGTGCCGGCCAAACGGGCGCGCAAGATCGCGACTGCGACAAATGCGGCCGTAAAACCATTGAGTGAAAAGACGCCGACGGCCAAGAGCGCAGTTAGCGTGGTGAGCGCGGTGGCGGTGCGGCAAATCAGCCGGGCGCCGACCGCTGGCTTGAAAGCGAGCCTGAGTCTTGTGCTTGCCAAGGCTGCCAAGCGATGAGTGGCCGGCCGCGGGTTGCCTTCGATACGGCCATCGTGCTGAGGGCGCTGATATTCAATAACGCCGAATCAAAGCGCATGCGGGCCGCCTGGCAGACCGGGCAATGTCAAGCCTTGATTGGCAGCGGGACGGCGCGGGCCTTGATGAAGTCATTGGCCTTTCCGGCATTCAAGTTGGATGAAGCGCAGCAGCTCGAATTGTTGGCTGACTTTTTGCCCTATGCCGAGGTGGTGGATGACAAGGCCGATGTCGGCTTAGGCAAGAGCGCTAGTCCTGTGGCCGCGCTCGCTATCGCTTGCGCGGCGTCGCTGGACTACTTGGTCAGTGATTGTCCCAAGCTGCGCGGTGATCTGGCGCGCCGGGTGAAGTCGTCCAAGCGGGTAGGCATTGGCTGCCTTGGTTCCGAAGAATTCTTGAGCCGTCTGTAGCCGGATAGCGTGCCGCCATTTCATGATCAATAACAGTTTTAACCAAGCCGTCTCCAACGGCATGTGGCGGGTCGTGTTCTACGAGCGCCGCGCCAATCGCGTCATCGTCGACAAGACGGGGCCCTGGTTGCCGACAAAAAAATTGGCCCAGCAATGGGCCAATTGGTTCGGTGCTTTGGGCTACCACGTCGCCTTGCAAGATCAGTTCGGCGAATTGGAGCGACTCAGCATCGGCCTGCCGGGCTGAGCCCGGACAGGCGGTTTGGTGAGTTTGATTTCTTACTTGGCAGCGCGGCGGCGAGCGACGAAGCCGATCGCGCCCAGGCCGGCCAGCAGCATGGCGTAGGTTTGTGGCTCGGGGACGGCGGCTGCGACGGTGAAGGCGGTGGTGTCGGGGACAAAAGCAGCGGCAACCGCGTTAGTTCCTGCATCGTTCCAGTTGGCTACATTGCTGACCAGGGACTTGTAGTCGCTGAATTCGGCCAAACCGGCACGTGCGCCGTTGTATTCGGCGTAGTCGGAACCCACGGACAAGGTGATTGCACCGGTGCCATTTGCGAGGCCGGTACCCACTAGGCTGCCAGCAGTAGCACTGCCGAAGGTGCCGGTCGTGATTGCACTCAGGAAGGTCGTAGCGGCCGTGGCGGAGGTGCCAAGGTAGGCATAGATGGTGTCTTCGCTGGTGCTGACGCCCCAGTTAGCGCTGTTGGCCACTGTTTCGCGGCTGAAGGTACCAACTGATGCCTTCAGAGTCGTAGCGTTGTCCACATTGCTGAAGCGAATTACGGTGCCGGCTGCGATCGCGGATGTGCCGGAAGTCCAGGAAGAATAGCTCTCACCGCTGTTGAAGGCGCTGCCGGTCCACTCGTTGTCCGAGAAGTAGACCTTGGTGCCGGCGGCGATTTCGGTGAAAGCAACCATGGCCCAGCCGTCTTCATCGGCATTGAAGGATGTGAAAGCCAGGTCACCGGTTGTCAAAGCCGCTTGTGCCGGCGCGATGGCCGCAGCCGCGAGGGCCAGGGCGAGAAAGGTCTTTTGCATGGGGTACTCCAAAAAGTAAAGAAACAAGTTCGTGATGTTCATTCACCCCATTGCAAAACCTCGGGCGGTTCCTCCTCCCTGTCAGCGCTGGTGGTGCAGGCGGACTGTGCTTGCGGCGCGTGACGAGGGTATGAATTCAGCGTCGTAGTCCTCCCCCTCGTTCAGGGGGTTCCTGCGTTAACCGGGTCAATGCCTTTCGATTTGGCTCGCGCCGCAAAACCCGCCCCGCTCCAAGGCCCAGCCCTCGATCGCGTTCGGCTGGCTCAGCTGCTGCACATGAACGGCATTGACCAAATGCTTGGCGGCCGCGCGTTGCACCAGAGCTTCGGCTTGCGCCGCCGTCAGATGCAGCGCAAAGCGGGTCCAGCGTTTCAGCAGCAAGGGCTGCTGCCAAGCGTCTTCCAGCGCCCAGCGGATCTCCTGCTCGCGGTGCAGATTCGTAACGGCCAGTACGCGCGGTGCCAAGGCCAGCACAAAGCGATTGAAGTCGGCCTTGCATTCATCGTTGGGCAGCAGAGCTTCGATGCGCGCCAGCCGCGCGCTCCAGCCCGGCGTGGCCAGTTGCCGGGTCAACATCGCTTGCAGGGCCTGAACGGGATTGAACATACGCAGCCGGTTCGGTGGCAAGACCAGCAAGGGCAGGGCGGCCGCCTGCTCATGCGGCAGCTCGGTCACAAAGCTGCACAACAAGGCCACGCGTTGCCACTCGGCCGCGCCCAGACCGGCGATCCGGTGGATCGGCCCGGCCTCGACGCTGCGGGCCAGCTCGGTCGCGCCCAGCCAGCCATGCTCGGCCTTGGCCAGATTGGCGGCGCGGCTCATCATCACCACATTGCCGGCGGCGTAGCCAGCATCGTTGCGCACGCGGTCGATCTGCGCCTGGTTGCGGCTGCCTTTGTGGGCATCCAGTGGCTGGCGGGTGATGGGGCAATGACTCACCTCGATCTGCTGCAGATAGTTGGGCGTCAGCTGCACATCTTCGAAGCTGCGTCCGCGCGTCCAAGCATGGGTGCGCAGCAGCAGCCATTGTTGCGTGTGGCGTTTGGCGCGCAGCGTGCGGCGGCCGAAGGTGGCGCTGCCGGCCTGATAGCCCTGGCGCAAGGGTGAGTTCGCATAAAGGTGCAGGGCGGGTGGAGGCAGGCCGTGGTGGGCGAAGTCCCAGCCGAGCGCGAAACCTAGGCTTTGGGTGGCGGCTACTGGGCCGGCCGTATCGCTGCTGGTGTCGCTGTTGGTGACATTGGGCATGTCTATGCCCAGCTCCATTTGGGCCGGCGACTGGACCGACTGAACATCTACAACTGCTGCTGCTACTACTGCTGCTACTGCGCTGATCTGTGCCATGGTTTTGCTCCTGGGTTGCCGGCCGATGCGAAAGCCTTTTTCGTCTGACCTTGAAATCAAGTGTCCGGGCCAGCTGGCTCATGGGATGATCCAGCTAAATTTTTTGCAAAAAAATAGATATGGACAGAACCGAGCGCTTTTACAAAATCGAGTTGTTGATTCGCTCCAGCGAATGCGTCAGCTTTGCCACCTTGCTGGCGGCGCTGGAGGTGTCTCCGGCCACCTTGAAGCGTGATCTGCAATACCTGCGCGAGCGCATGGATGCGCCGATCGAATATGACGCCGGCGCCAATGGCTACCGTTTCGGACAGCAATGGAGGGGCCGTCAGCATGAGTTGCCGGGCGTCTGGTTCAGCGAGAAGGAGTTGCATGCGCTGTTGACCATGCACCAGCTGCTGGCCAGCCTGGATGACGACGGCATTCTGAGCCGGCATCTGCTGCCGATGTTCGACAAGCTGACCGGCATGTTGGGCGCCGATGCCGATGAGGCGCGCGAGCTGACGCGCCGGGTCAAGCTGATCAGCACGGCCAAGCGGCGGGTGGCGTCGGAGTATTTCGAGACGGTCGGCAGCTCGGTGGTCAAGCGCCAGCGCTTGAGGCTGAGCTACCGATCCAGGGGGCAAGGCCGGGCGGCGGCCAAGGCCAGCGAGCGGGTCGTCTCACCGCAGCGCCTGGTCCATTACCGCAATACCTGGTATCTGGACGCCTGGTGCCACCAGAGTGAGGGCTTCAGGCGTTTTGCGCTTGATGCGATGGAGTCCGCCGAGTTGCTGGACGAGAAGGCCAAGACGGTGTCGACCAAGCAGTTGGAGGCCGAGCTGGATCAGGGTTATGGCATTTTTGCCGGCGCCAGCCCCAAGCTGGCCGTGCTGATTTTCAGCGCCGAGGCGGCGCAATGGGTGGCCAAGGAGGAATGGCATCCTGCGCAAGCCGGTGAATGGTTGGCGGATGGTCGTTGGCGCTTGAGTTTGCCCTTTGTCGATGCCACCGAATTGCTGATGGATCTGTTGCGGCATGCCGGCCAGGTGGAGATCGAGGCCCCGGCAGACCTGCGGGCGGCCTACGCAAAGCGGCTGCGCGAGGCGGCCGCCTTGCTGGTCGCCTGATGCTTAGCTGGCCGATTCAGCTTCATCTTGTCCGTCCTGCTGCTTTTGCAGACGCTCGCTATGCCAGTAGACATCGTCACCGCCGAGGCCATCGAGATTGGCCCGGTTCAGCACGCGAGCCAGTACGAATAACAAGTCGGACAAGCGGTTCAGGTATTGGCGTGGCGCGGCGTTGATGGTCTCGTTCGCGGCCAGCGTGACGACGGCGCGCTCGGCCCGGCGGGCGACGGTGCGGCAGACATGCGAGATCGCCGCGCTGCGGGTGCCTGCCGGCAGGATGAATTCCTTCAGGCGCGGCAAGGCGGCGTTGTAATGGGCTAATTCTTCATCCAGACGCAAGACGGCGTCCATCTTGAGCAGCTCGTAACCCGGCATGCAGAGCTCGCCGCCGAGGTTGAACAGCTCATGCTGGATGGTGATCAGCAACTCGCGCACATCGCCCGGCAGCGGCTCGGCCAGCAGCAGGCCAAGATTGGAGTTCAGCTCATCGACATCCCCCATCGCTTGCACGCGCAAATGATCCTTGGGCACGCGGCTGCCGTCGCCGAGGCCGGTCGTGCCGTCATCACCGGTACGGGTCGCTATTTGTGAGAGTCGGTTGGCCATGGTTGTGCTGATCTGAAGTTCGTGAGTGAATGATTGATTGGAACAAATAAAGTCCGTCGGGGCGAAATATAGTCCGTTGGGCCTTCGCATAGCCGAAGCGAGCGCTGCGCCATCCTGCCTCCACGTCACTTTTCCCGCCCACACGATGAACACCGAACTACAACTCTTCGAAGCCTATCGGCAAGATCGCCAGGACCATGCCATCGAAGGCTTCTCGCTGGATTGCTTGCCCCATTTGCGACGCCATCTGCCGCTCTCCGGCCCGGCCGGTGGAGAGGCGCTTTTGTGCTTCTCGCGGCTTGATCCGGGTCAGGAGTCGGCGCAGATAGGTGCACAGATCGAACAGTTTCGAGCCTTGGGCCAAGACTTTGAGTGGAAGGTCTACGCGCTGGAGCAACCATCGACGCTAAAACAGATGCTCGAATTGCAGGGCTTCGTGGCCGGTGAGCCGGAGCTCTTCATGCTCTATCCTCTGCTTGAGAGCAGGCCCAGGGGCAAGGATCAAAAATGCCTCCCGGCCGGTGTGGAGCTAAGGCGAATCACCGACGCAGGGGATCTCGGCGATGTGCTCAGCGTGCAGGCTCAAATTTGGGGTCGCGATTTCGAATGGCTGCGCGACAAGCTGGCCGCCGGTTTGGCCAAGGGCGATGGCGAGATGAGCATGTTCTGCGCTTATGCAGACGGCCAGCCGATAGGCACCGGCTGGACCGACTATCCCCCCGGCTCACGTTTCCCCGAGTTGCACGGCGGCGGGGTGCTGCCGGCTTGGCGCGGCCGTGGTGTCTATTCGGCCTTGTTTGATGTGCGTTTCGTCGAGGCCCGCGCTCGCGGCTATGAGTGGATGGCGGTAGATGCCTCGATCATGAGTCGGCCCATTTTGGAAGCCATAGGCTTCAAGCCCATCTGCCCGACTTGGCCGATGCAATACAAGTTCTGAGGCGTCAAGCGTTTGACTCGGCGCCCCTGGCGGCGCCGATGGGCTTGGACCTTCAGTGCCGTTTGCCCGAGCGATGGATTTCGGGCTTGTGATGGGCCGGGTGCTGATGCTGTTCGGCATGGTGCATCTCACGCGGTGGCTCGCCGAACTCGGCTTCGGGCTTTGGCACAGCGACGTTAGCCTTGGGTTGGGCGGACTTTTCGAGTGCGTCGCGCCCCATGGCTCGCAGCAAGTCCCAGCGCATTACGCCGGCCACCGCCAGCAGCAAAACCACGATGAGCGCGAGCCAGCCAAGATCGATTCCGAACATAGACACCTCCAAGAATTTGTTGATACTTCATGCTCGCACCGCGCCGAGACATTGACAAGCGCTTTGAATCAATCGTTGGCAGTCTTTCTGTGGCTTGTTCCTAGAATTGTGCCAAGCCACCGAGAGACTGATGAATGAATACAGTTTTGCCCAAGCAATCGACACCGATGAGCGAGCGGTGTCCGCTGCCTGAAGCCTTGCTGCTGGCCCTGCAGCAACGCTTTGGGGAGCGCTGCAATATGTCGATGGCGATGCGTGAGCAGCATGGCCGGGATGAATCTCCATTCGACGTGGCGCCGCCCGATGCGGTCGTGTTTGCCGAGTCGGCGGATGAGGTCGCCTTCGTGGTCGGTCTCGCCAATCAGCACCACATAGCGGTGATTCCTTACGGTGCCGGCAGTTCGCTGGAGGGTCATCTGCTGGCGGTGCAAGGGGGCATCAGCCTGGATGTCTCACGCATGAATCGCATCCTCACCGTGCATGCCGAAGACCTGACCGTCACAGTGCAGGCGGGCGTTTCCCGCAACCAGCTCAATGCCGAGCTGCGCCATGCCGGCCTGTTCTTTCCCATCGATCCCGGCGCCGATGCGACGCTGGGCGGCATGGCCGCGACCCGGGCCAGTGGCACCAACGCCGTGCGCTACGGCACGATGCGGGAGAACGTATTGGGCCTTGGCGTGGTGACGGCCGGCGGCGAGCAGATCCGCACCGGCACACGCGCCCGCAAGAGCAGCGCCGGCTATGACCTGACGCGGCTGTTCGTCGGCAGCGAGGGCACGCTGGGCGTGATCACCGAGCTGACTTTGCGCATCTACCCGCTGCCCGAGGCGGTGTCGGCGGCGGTTTGCTTCTTCCCCGGCATTGACGCGGCGGTGCAGACCGCCATCCAGGTCATCCAGCTCGGCGTGCCGATCGCGCGCTGCGAGCTGCTCGATGTACACGCGATCCGCGCGGTCAATACGCATGACAAGTTAGGCCTGCGCGAGTTGCCAATGCTTTTGATGGAGTTCCATGGCAGCCCGGCCGGCGTGGCCGAGCAGGCTCAAGCGGTGCAGGAGATCGCGTGCGATCTGGGCGGCGAGGACTTTGAATGGGCGACAACGCCGGAGGCCCGCAGCAAGCTCTGGGCGGCCCGCCATCACGCCTATCTGTCGGGCCTGCAGACCAAGCCCGGCTGCCGCAGCGTGACGACCGATGTCTGCGTGCCGATCTCGCGCCTGGCCGAGATCATCAAGGCCTCGGTCGCCGAGGTCGAGGAGAGTGGGCTGGCTTATTTCATCGTCGGCCATGTCGGGGATGGCAATTTCCATATCGCCTATCTGATCGACCCCTTGATTCCCGCTGAGCGCGAGACGGCTGAACGCCTGAGCCAGCAGATGGTGGCACTTGCGCTGCGCCTGGAGGGTACTTGCAGCGGCGAGCATGGCATCGGCCTGCACAAGCAGGGCTTTTTGATCGCCGAGGCTGGAGACGGCGCGGTGGCGCTGATGCGCAGCGTGAAGGCGGCGCTGGACCCGCACAACATCATGAATCCGGGCAAGATATTTGCATCTTGATCTAGGTTTTTAGCGGCGCGCTGCAAATGCTTCGGGGTAGCGCCGGCCGTACCAATTTTTGACCTGCTCATGGTCCAGCCGCAGGAAAGGTCTAAGCTCCGGCACGGCCAATAGAAGCAGGCCGCTGCCCAGGAATCCTGCCGCGAGGCATAGATAAACATCGGCCACCTCCCAGTGCAGCAGTAGCAAGCCCGCGATCGCTGGGGCGATGGCTCCAGCCAACTGAGCAATCATCATTTGTCCGGCTGCCATGCGAGCGCGGAAGTTCTCCGGCACGGCAAGGGCTCGGTGGGTCTGACCGACCAATTGCGTGACCGACATGCACAGACCGATCAGCGCAAAGATGGCCAGCAAGCCTGGTGCGGATATGCAAACGCCAATCGAACCGACGGCGAGTCCGCACAAGGCCACCGCCACGCCGATTGCGCGAACCCGGTCGAGGCGGTGAATCAACGCATCGGCAAGGCCGGCCAAACCCAGCAGCAGGCCGACCGACAAGGCCGCCCCGCAAGCGCCGAACCATAGCGCTGAAAGCTGCAGTGACTGCAAGCGCAGGGGCAGCAGCATGCCGATGGCGGGTAGCAGGAAGATCATCATCAAGGCGCCGGTCAGGGACCACCAACGGTCGAGCGTGACGCCCCATTTGGCGCGCAGGCCGGCAGCAATGTCCCTGAGTAGGCAGGCAGAAGCCGGCGGCTTAGCGGCAAAAGGCGCTTGTTTCAAACGCTGTGCAGCGATGCTCGCCAAGCCGAACAGAAACACATTCAGCATCATCGCTTGCGATACCCCGCCGAAGGCAAGCATGGCGCCACTCAAGCCAGGACCCAGCAGACCCCCGATCGCCTGGGAAGCGCGACGCAGTCGTATGGCCTCGGGGAGTTGTTCGGCAGCTACCAGTTCGGGAAGGAGGCTCGCCTGTACCGGCAGGAGCAGTGCGTTGGCGAGGGTGGCAAGCACCGAGCAAACACATAACAGCGCTAGGTTGTAGAGGCCGCTCCAAGCAAGCAGAGCGAGCACCAGCGCGTCCAGCAGCAGACCTGTTCTTGCCAAACGAATCAGCTGCTGTTTCGGCCATCGGTCCCCAAAAGGAGACAGCAAGGGCATGGCGAGCAGCGAACACAGCGCTGCCACTGCACCATAGGCGGCCAGGTCGGCTCCGCCGCCTTGGCTCGCAATCCACCAGGCCACGCCGGTCTGGGTGGCGGTGCTCGCCAGCAGGCCGAGCAGTTCACTCAGCAGAAGCTGCCGCACGCATGGCGCGCATGCTTGGAGGCGGGTAGTTAGGTATTGCATGGCTGTTCGTTCGCTCGTTCGATGTCATGGCCCCCACAGTCTAGGAATGGGCCCCATCGGCGCAAAGACTCAGCGCTCTGTCTGCTAGATAGATACAGGGACTGCCAGCGACTGCATCGCTTGTTCTTGGGTGCTGTGTATCGATTCAGGGTGGCCAATTGGCGGTATCGTGCGAGCCTTTAGCCGGCCCTGTTGCATGACATCTCGCCCCCTTCGTTACCGGACGCTCGCAGCTACGCTGGCCGCGGCTCTGCAAGCCGGGCGCTATCCAGCCGGCAGTCGCCTGCCCTCGGTCCGCCATCTCTGTGCGGAACATCGGGCGAGCTTGGCCACGGTGACTCATGCGCTGCATGATCTGGAGGATGCGGGGCTGATCGAGGCGCGCGCGCGCCGTGGATTTTTTTCCTGCCAGGCTCCTGCGCCTATCGGTGTTGCGACGCGGGCCATGGCGATGGAGTTGGATGGGCGGCGCCGGCGACTGATGAGCTTGGCCGCTTCGCAGGCGGGCTTGCTATCGCTTGGCCATCTCGCATTACCCCAGGAATTGCTGCCTGTTTCGACGCTGCGAAGGCTGCTGGCGCAGCAATGCCGCTCGGCCTCATCATCACCGTTGGCGACTGGAAGCGTTTTCGGCGGTGAGCCATTGCGCCGGCAACTGGCCTTGCGGGCTCCTCGGCTGGGCTGCGCCTTCGGTGCCGACGACATCGTCGTGACGCAGGGCGAGGGTGAGTCGCTGCAGCTTTGCTTGCGGCTGCTGACTCAAGCCGGTGATTGGGTCGTGGTCACCAGCCCCGCGCCGATGCGGGCGCTGGAACTGATCGCGAGCATGGGCTTGCGCGTGCTTGAGATTCCCGTCTCGAACGAGAGCGGCCCCTCATTGGAGGCTTTGGGCCATGCGCTGAGTCATTACCCTGTGGCCGCCTGCGTGTTTGACCACAGCCTGAGCGCAGCGGCAGGAGGCCGGTGGAGTGACGCCGACAAAGAGGAACTCGTCACGCTGATCACCCAGCATCAGCTTCCCCTGATCGAGTGCGACATGATGGGCGAGCTCTATCGTGGCGCCTATCGGCCGCGTCCCCTGAAGGCGTTTGATCGCGAGGACAGAGTGCTGTACTGTGGCAGTTTCGCCTGCATCAGCGGGCCTGGATTCAGTCTTGGCTATGTCGTCAGTGGCCGCTTGAGTGTGCAGTTACGGGCAGCGCGTGCGGTGCATGGTGAGTTGATGCCGTCTTTGATCGAGCAGGTACTGGCTGAGTTTCTGGCCAGCAGCAGTTTTGACGCGCACCTCAGGCGGCTGAGGCAAAGCTTGAAGGCGCAGGTCGACCTTTATCAGCGCGAAATCTTGGCGCAGTTTCCAGCCGGGACAAGGCTGCATAGCGGTGATACAGGCTATGCCTTGTGGGTCGTTTTACCGGGTGGCTTGGATGCTTGCACCCTGCTTGAGCAAGCGAGGGCGCGCGGCTACAACTTCGTCCCCGGGGCGGTCTTCAGCACCGGCACGGGCTTCGACCATTGCTTGCGGCTGACGGCAGCACATCCTCTGAGCGAGGAGAGAGCAAATGGTATTCGCGTGTTGGCGGACATCGCCAATGCGCTGCTGGCTGAAGCATTGCCATAAGCGGCCACCAGAGGCCGCAAGTCGAGCCCGAAGTTCGCGATCAAGCCGGCGGCGCCGCCACCGTCCAGCGCTTGCTGACCTCGCCCTTGTCATCGACGCTTTCCAACTGAACCCCGAAGCCCCACAACCGGGCGACATGCTTGAGCACTTCTTGCGCGCTCTCATGCAGCGGCCTGCCCATATGTTGCGTGTGGCGCAGGGTCAGCGAGCGGTCGCCGCGCAGATTGACGTTCCAGACCTGGATATTTGGCTCGCGGGTCGAGAGATCGTATTGGCGTGACAAGGCCTCCCGCACATGCTGATAGCCGGCCTCGTCATGGATGGCGGAGATTTCGTACTCGGACAGCTTCTCGTCATCGAGGATGGAGAACAGCCGGAATTCGCGCATCAGATTCGGGCTCAGATATTGGCCGATAAAGCTCTCGTCCTTGAAGTTGCGCATCGCGTGGTCAATGGTGGGCAGCCAGTCGCCGCCGGCGATATCGGGGAACCAGCGCCGGTCTTCCTCGGTCGGGTTTTCGCAGATGCGCTTGATGTCGGTATACATCGCAAAGCCCAAGGCGTAGGGGTTCAGATTCGCCATTGGCTGCTGCGCCACCACATTGGTATGCGACTTCAGCCATTCGATCATCATGCCGTCGCTCAGATAGCCGTCGTCATACATCTGGTTGAGCAGGCGGTGATGCCAGAAGGTGGCCCAACCTTCGTTCATCACCTGGGTCTGCCGCTGCGGGTAGAAGTACTGGGCGATTTTGCGCACGATGCGCACGATTTCGCGCTGCCAAGGCTCCAGCAGCGGGGCGCTTTTCTCGATGAAATAGAGGATGTTCTCCTGCGGTTCGTCCGGAAAGCGCTGCGCCGCGGCGGCCTCGGCGGCGGCGTCGGCACGCTTGGGAAGGGTGCGCCACAGGTCGTTGATCTGCTGCTGCGCATGGGCCTCGCGGTCGGCCATGCGCAAGCGCTCTTGTGCCAGCGAGAGTTTGGCCGGGCGCCGATAACGGTCAACCCCGTAGGACATCAGCGCGTGGCAGGAGTCCAGCAATTGCTCGACTTGCGAAACACCGTGGCGCTGCTCGCATTCGGCCACAAAGTTCTTCGCGTAGACCAGATAGTCAATGATGCTTGATGCATCGGTCCACATGCGGAACAGGTAGTTGCCCTTGAAGAAGCTGTTGTGGCCGTAGCAGGCGTGCGCAATCACCAGGGCCTGCATGGCCATGGTGTTTTCTTCCATCAGATAGGCGATGCAGGGGTCGGAGTTGATGACGATTTCATAGGCCAGGCCCATCTGGCCCCGCTTGTAATTGCGCTCGGTGGCGATGAACTCCTTGCCATAGCTCCAATGGCGGTAATTGACCGGCATGCCGACCGAGGCGTAGGCATCCATCATTTGCTCGGCGGTGATGATTTCGAGCTGATTCGGGTAGGTGTCCAGGCCATAGCGCTCGGCGGTGGCGCGGATGACGTTGTGATAATCGTCGATCAGCTCGAAGGTCCAGTCGCTTGGCGAAGGCAGCGGGCCGGCAGGCCGAGGGCCGGCCGGTTTCATCTCCTTCAAGGCCGGCTTGCAGCGGCGCCCACCGTAATCATCGGTGCTGGGGGCAATGCCGCGTTGGCGGCGGTTCTCGATGTCGGTCATGTCAGCCCCTTATTTCTTCAATTAGCGCTTGAGTGCAGGCACTCACTTAGCTGAACTTTCCTTCTTGAACAGATCCCTGAAGACCGGGTAGATTTGCGACACCTCGGTGGCCTTGCGCATCGCGAAGTGGCGCACCTCCTCACTGAGTTTGCAATATTCATCCCAGAGGTTCTGCTCCTGCTCGGCCACCTGCACATAGGCAAAGTAGCGGCACATGGGCAAGATCTTGTCGGCCAGCAATTCGCGGCAGCGGCCGCTGTCATGGTGCCAGTTATCGCCATCGCTGGCCTGTGCGCCGTAGATATTCCACTCATTGCGCGGATAGCGCTCGCGGATGATTTCTTCCATCAAGACCAGCGCACTCGAGACCACGGTACCGCCGGTCTCGGTAGCGTGGAAGAAGTTCTGTTCGTCCACTTCCTGTGCCTGGGTGTGGTGGCGGATGAAAACGACTTCGATCTTCTCGTAATGCCGGGTCAGGAACAGATAAAGCAGGATGAAGAAGCGCTTGGCCAATTCCTTGCGACTCTCATCCATCGAGCCCGACACATCCATCAGGCAGAACATGACCGCGCGGCTGGTCGGCACCGGCACCCGCACCCGGTTGCGAAAGCGCAGGTCAATGGGGTCAAGAAAGGGAATCGCCTTGATGCGCTGGCGCAGATGGCCGATGCGCGCCTCGGTTTCCAGCAGCATGCGCTGAACCTCAGGGTCGGCCTGGTTCTCATGCTTGAGCAGGGCGAGGCGTTCTTCCAGCTCCAGCAACTCGCGCCGCTTTTCCGTCCCCAGCGCAATACGGCGGCCGAGTGCACCGCGCATCGAGCGCACGATGTGCAGATTGGTCGGGTTGCCATCGCCGGTGTAGCCGGCTCGGTGGGTCTTCCATTCGGGCGTGTCGGCGAGCTGGGTGCGCTCCAGATTGGGCAGCGCCAAGTCCTCGAAGAAGACCTGCATGAACTCCTCCCGGCTGAGGTGGAAGACGAAATCGTCCTCGCCTTCGCCGGAGTCGCTCGCCTGCCCTCCACCTTGACCCTGGCCACCGCCCTTGGGTTTGGCCAGGCGGTCACCCTTGACATGTTCGACGTTGCCGGGCCGCACAACTTCGCGCACGCCGCCTTCGCCATGGCCAAAGACCGGCTCGTTCAAATCCTTTTTGGGAATATGAACGTCTTCACCATGTTCCATGTCACGGATACCGCGGCCGTCAACGGCCCGTCGCACCGCCTCACGCACCTGCTCCTTGTGGCGCTGCAGGAAGCGTTCGCGATTGCCGATCGACTTGTTCTTGCCGGACAGGCGACGGTCGATGATTTGCTGAAGCATATGAACGTTTACCCCCGGTAGCCGTAATACAGCCAAGCACCCCCCGAGACGGTCTTGCCCGCCTCAGGGTGGCCCGGCGGCGGCCTCGGCTACTTCGAACGATATTGACGAAAACTCAAGAGCTCTTGCGAACCCTCAAATACCATTCACACAGCAGTCGCACCTGTTTGGCTGTGTAGCCCTTGTCGACCATGCGCTGGACGAAGTTCTCATGCTTCTTGGCCTCGTCGGCGCTGGCCTTGGCGTTGAAGCTGATGACGGGAAGCAACTCCTCGGTGTTGGAGAACATCTTCTTCTCGATCACCGTGCGCAGCTTCTCGTAGCTGGTCCATGACGCGTTCTTGCCGGCATTGTTGGCACGCGCGCGCAGCACGAAATTGACGATCTCGTTGCGGAAATCTTTCGGGTTGCTGATGCCGGCGGGCTTTTCGATCTTTTCCAACTCGGTGTTCAAGGCCGAGCGGTCAAACACCTCGCCGGTGTCGGTGTCACGGTACTCCTGGTCCTGAATCCAGTAGTCGGCATAGGTGACATAGCGGTCGAAGATGTTCTGCCCATATTCGCTATAACTCTCCAGATAAGCGGTCTGGATCTCCTTGCCGATGAATTCGGCATAGCGCGGGGCCAAGTTCTCCTTGATGAAGCCGACATACTTGGTCTCGGTCTCGGACGGGAACTGCTCGCGCTCGATCTGCTGCTCCAGCACATACATCAGATGCACCGGGTTGGCGGCCACCTCGGAGCTGTCGAAGTTGAAAACCTTGGACAGAATCTTGTAAGCGAAGCGGGTCGAGATGCCGCTCATGCCTTCGTCGACGCCGGCGTAGTCGCGATACTCCTGATAGCTCTTGGCCTTGGGATCGGTGTCCTTCAGGCTTTCGCCGTCGTAGACCAGCATCTTCGAGTACAGCGACGAGTTTTCGGGCTCCTTCAGCCGGGTCAGGATCGCAAACTGGCTCATCATCTTCAGCGTTCCCGGCGCGCATTTCGCAAACACCAGCGAGGAGCCTCGGATCAGCTTCTCATAGATCTTGACCTCTTCGCTAACGCGCAGGCAGTACGGCACTTTGACGATGTAAATGCGGTCCAGGAAGGCTTCGTTGTTCTTGTTATTGCGGAAGGTCTTCCACTCGCTCTCATTGCTATGGGCCAGCACGATGCCGTCGAAGGGGATCGCGCCGAAGCCCTCGGTGCCCTTGTAATTGCCCTCCTGCGTGGCGGTCAGCAGCGGGTGCAAGACCTTGATCGGAGCCTTGAACATTTCGACGAATTCCAGCAAGCCCTGATTGGCCAGGCAGAGGCCACCGGAATAGCTATAGGCATCCGGGTCGTCTTGCGAGAAGGTTTCGAGCTTGCGGATATCAACCTTGCCGACCAGCGAGGAGATGTCCTGGTTGTTCTCGTCGCCCGGCTCGGTCTTGGAGATGCCGACCTGCTTGAGCACGCTGGGGTAGCGCTTGACCACCTTGAAGCGGCGGATGTCGCCACCAAACTCCTCCAGACGTTTGACCGCCCAGGGGCTCAGGATGCGGTTCAAGTAACGGCGTGGAATGCCGTACTCCTGTTCAAGCAAGGGGCCGTCTTCGGCCGCGTCAAACAGGCCCAGCGGCGACTCGTTGACCGGCGATCCCTGCAACGCATAGAAGGGCACTTGCTCCATCAAGCCCTTCAGGCGTTCGGCGATCGAGCTTTTGCCACCGCCGACGGGGCCCAGCAGATAGAGGATCTGCTTCTTTTCCTCCAGCCCCTGGGCTGCGTGGCGGAAGTAGCTAACGACTTGTTCAATCGCTTCTTCGAGCCCGTAGAACTCGGCGAAAGCGGGGTAGACCTTGATCGTCTTGTTGGCGAACAAGCGCGACAGCCGCGTGTCATTGCGGGTGTCAATCATCTGTGGCTCACCGATCGCCTGCAGCATGCGCTCGGGCGCGGTGGCGTAGGTGATGGGATTGCGCTTGCACTCGGCGAGGTAGTCTTCCAGCGAGAGTTCTTCAACGCGAGTGCGTTCGTAGCGAGCGGTGAAACTGCTGATCACGTCCATATTGAGCTCCAGTAAAGCCCCATCCAGCCCCGGACACCCGTTTGTCCAAGGACTTCAGGGAAGTTCTGATGGCGTCCCAGCCGCTGCCGCCAGTGGAGTCTGGGGCGTCATCAGAGCTTTCCTTGCTGCTTCTGTCTGGAGTAGAGCTTGCTACTTATGAACTCAAAATAAAAGAAGAATAAGGCCGAACTTATGGCTCCTTCACGCTATTTCAATACCGTAACTCTAGGTGAATGCTACGCCAATTTTACTTGTCGTGTTGGAGGGGGCATGACCTGACCCCGCATCGCAATAGGTCATGCAATTATTGGGGTCCGCGCAGTCGATCGATCAAGCCATTGAGCTCATCAAGCGATGCAAACTGAATTGACAACTCGCCCTGCTCGCCGCGCTTGGTGCGCTTCTTGACGCGCACCTCGACCACCGCCGTGAGCAGGTCCGACAGTTCTTCTTCCAGCCGCAAGAGGTCACGGCTCTTGTCGTTCTTGGCCCGCAGCAAGGTCGTCTGGCGACCCACACCTTGGCGGGCAACCATTTTTTCGGCCTCGCGCACGCTGAGTTTTTTGGCGGCAATTTCGGTCGCGCAGGTGATCTGATGCGCTCCGTCCAAGGGCAGCAGCGCGCGCGCATGACCCATGTCGATATCGCCGGCCATCAGCATGTTCTGCACCGGCTCCACCAGCTGCAGCAGGCGCAACAAATTGCTGGCGGCGCTGCGTGAACGGCCGACCGCTTGGGCCGCTTGTTCATGGGTCAGATGGAACTCGCTGACCAGACGCTGCAGGCCTTGTGCTTCTTCGAGCGGGTTGAGGTCTTCGCGCTGAATGTTCTCGATCAAGGACATCGCGGCGGCGGCCTCGTCGGGCACCGCTTTGACCAGCACCGGCACCTCGCGCAGACCGGCCAGCTTGGCGGCCCGGAAGCGCCGCTCGCCAGCGATGATCTCGAAACGGACCTCGCTCAGATCCGAGGGCGGCTTGATCGGCCGCACCAGGATGGGCTGCATGATGCCTTGCGCCTTGATGCTCTCGGCCAGCTCATACAGCGAGCCTTCATCCATGCGTGTGCGTGGCTGATATTTGCCGGCCTGCATCTGCTCCAGACGCAAGGCGTTAGGGACACCTTCGCGGGCGGCTGCTGCATTGGAATCGCTGACGGTGGGGCCTAAGAGTGCTTCCAAGCCGAGGCCGAGGCCTTTGAGTTTTTTTGTGACCATCTGACAATTGTCCCTTACTCGCGCGGCACGCTGAGCAACTCAGCCAGCAAGGCCTGACCCGCCTCCCATTGGCCGAGATTGGCGGCCGTATTCAGATGACCGTATGGCCCCGCCTCGACCAAGCGGCTGCCCCAATCTGTCGCCATCTGCGCAGCGCGATCGAACGCGCAAAACGGGTCATCGCTGCTGACCACGGTGATCGAGGGGAAGGGCAGGCGGCTGCGGCGGATGGGCCGCCAGTTGTGCAATTGGGGCGGCATATCGGCCGCCTCGGTGTCGGGCGGCGCCACCAGCAAGGCTCCCGCCACGCGAGCGGCATGTTGCGAATGCTCGGCCCAGCTGGCGACCAATTGGCTGCCGAGCGAATGGGCGACCAAGAAGGTCGGGCGCTCGTCCGCGAGCAAGACCTCGTCCAGGCGCGCCATCCAGTCGCCGCGCCGCGGCCATTCCCAATCGGCCTGTTCGACCCGCTGGTAGCCAAAGCGCTGCTCCCAATGGCTCTGCCAATGATCGGGGTCGGAGTTCAACCAACCGGGTAGTAAGAGGATGCGTTGCTGAATCTTCATCGGCTTGCTTTATGCTTTCGTTTCTTTGGATTTGATTGTGCAGGAGAGATCATGACTTACGCGGTATTTGTGGACGGACAAGAGGGTACGACGGGGCTGCGTATTCATGAATACCTAGCGGCGCGCAAGGATGTGGAAGTGCTGCGCATTGATGCCGACAAGCGCAAGGACGCCGCCGAGCGCGCGCGCTTGTTGAACGCCGCCGATGTGGCTTTCCTGTGCCTGCCCGACGCCGCTTCACGTGAAGCCGCCGCGATGATCAGCAACCCGAACACCTGTTTGATCGACGCCAGCACCGCGCACCGCACGGTCTCCGGCTGGGCCTTTGGCCTGCCCGAATTGGCCAAGGGTCAGCGCGACAAGCTGCGCGCCGCCAAACGCATCTCCAACCCCGGCTGCCATGCCTCGGCCTTCATCCTGGCCTTGCGGCCGC
This sequence comes from Roseateles oligotrophus, assembly GCF_025717515.1. Lineage (GTDB taxonomy): Bacteria > Pseudomonadota > Gammaproteobacteria > Burkholderiales > Burkholderiaceae_C > Paucibacter_A > Paucibacter_A oligotrophus. The sequence goes on along the minus strand of NZ_JAJIRN010000012.1, from coordinate 111,528 downwards.
TGGTGGATGCGGGTCTGCTGAGCCCGGCCGCCCTGGTTTCGGCCACCTCGATAACCGGTTACTCGGGCGGTGGCAAAAGCATGATCGCCGAGTATGAAGCCGGCGGCAATCCGGCCTTGCAGTCGCCGCGCCCCTATGCGCTGGGCTTGGCGCACAAGCATCTGCCCGAGATGATGAACTACACCGGCTTGGCTCACGCGCCGGTCTTCATGCCTATCGTCGGCAGCTTCTACAAGGGCTTGTGCGTGACCGTGCCGCTGCATCTGAGTCAGCTGCGCGCCGGTACCCGCGCCGAAGACTTGCAGCAGGCCTTGGCCGCGCATTACGAGGGCGAGCGCTTCATCCGCGTGATGCCGCTGCGCGATGCGGCGACGCTGGAGAGTGGTTTCTTCGATGTGCAGGCCTGCAATGACAGCAACCGGGTCGATCTGTTCGTGTTCGGCTCCGACACGCAGGTGCTGGTGATGGCTCGCTTGGACAACCTCGGCAAGGGCGCCAGCGGGGCCGCCGTGCAGTCGATGAACGTGCACCTGGGCCTCGATGAGGGTCTGGGGCTTTAAGGCGAGCTAGGCCGCTGTATTTGCCGTGGCCGTGGCCGTCGCCGGGCTGCGGTAGTGGTAACGGTAAGCGAAGCTGAAGCCCAGCCGCGCGTAGACGCGCTGGGCCACCGGGTTGTCCGAGCCGACCTGCAGATAGGCCTCTCGGGCGCCCTCGGTGCCGGCAATGTGCAGCAAGCGGCGGCATAGATTGAAGGCATGGCCTTGGCCGCGCTGCTCGGGCGGCGTGAAGATATCAAACAGACCGACGATGCCGCCTTCGCGGGCGAACTGGCCGCAGGCCAGTAGTGCGCCTCCGGCCCAAAGTGCGAAGCCTTGATAGGGCACCGGCGAGGCCTGCATGCGTTCGGCATGGGCGCTGATTTCGGCCGCGCTGGAGCCGCGCAAGTGACCGACCAGTTGCGCGTAGCCTGGCGCATCCAATGTGTGCAAAATCTGGCCGGCCGGCAGTTCCGCTGTGGAGGGAAGGGCAGCCAGGACCATCACATCGGCGGCGTCCGAAGCGGGCCAGCCTTTGGCGGCCAAGCGCTCGTCCAAATCGGCCGGCTGGCTGTAAGGCGTAACGCGCACATAGAGCGGCAGATTGGCCGCCGCAAAAGCCGCCTGGCAGCGCGCCAGCAATTCGTCCAGGGGCAGGCTGCCGGCGGCCAGCGCATTGATGCAGCGCGAGCGTTTTGCTTTGCCGGGGGAGAGCCGGATCAACCAGCCTTCGATCAACTTCTCTTGTGGCGGGGCGCTGGCGTTCAAACCCGCTTGCTCGGCACGCTGTGCCAAATCAATTCCCAACATCACATGCTGCCGACGCGACGCACCATTTCACGTGCGAATTCGACAAAGGACTGCGCACCCTTGGAGGACGGGTCAAACACAACGCCGGGCAGGCCGTAGCTCGGCGCCTCGGCCAAGCGCACATTGCGCGGAATCACGGTGTCGAACACCTTGTCGCCGAAATGGCTCTTGAGTTGGTCGCTGACCTGGTTCTGCAGCGTGATGCGGGGGTCGAACATCACGCGCAAAAGGCCGATGATTTGCAGGTCGGGGTTTAGGTTGGCATGTACCTGCTTGATCGTATTGACCAGGTCCGAGAGACCTTCAAGCGCAAAGTACTCGCATTGCATCGGCACGACGACGCCATGCGCGCAGCACAGGCCGTTCAGCGTCAGCATCGACAGCGAAGGCGGGCAGTCGATCAGGACGAAGTCGTAGTCATCCTTGACCGCGCTCAGCGCGGTTTTCAGGCGGCGCTCACGGCGCTCTTGCGAGACCAGTTCCACCTCGGCGCCGGCCAACTCGCGATTGGCGCCGAGCACGTCGTAGCCGGCTTTTTCGCTGTGCTGCTTGGCCTCGGCGACGCTGCTGGATTCCAGCAACACGTCGTAGACGGTCAGCTCCAGCGTGCGCTTGTCTATGCCCGAGCCCATCGTCGCATTGCCTTGCGGGTCAAGGTCAACGACCAGCACACGCTGGCCTACCTTGGCCAGGCCGGCGGCGAGGTTGACGGTGGTGGTGGTCTTGCCGACTCCGCCTTTTTGATTGGCAACGCAAAAGATCTTGGCCATGTGCTCTATTTTTGTGGACGCTAGGAGTCTGTCGGGCTTGGGAGTCGGCGGCTGGGGCCGATTCTCGCTATCGCCGCCCCAAGTCCGACAGGCTCCTAGAGCTTAATCGCTGCGCCCGGCTATTTTGTTTACAATGCTTGGTTTTTTGGACGAATCCAGATCAAACAACGCTGTGCGTCGAGGCCCGGCACCTCAAGTTGTTCCACGTGAAACACATCGAGATCGGCAGTCAGGGCGGCGATCTCGTCGGCCGGATGCTGGCCCTTCATCGCCAGCCAAATTGCGCCGGGCTTCAGATGCTGGCGGGTGAGGGTGGTGAAGTCTAAGAGCGAGGCGAAGGCCCGCGAGGTGATCAAGTCAAAGGCAGGCGTCTTCAAGGCTTCGACCCTGGAATGCACGCCATGCAAATTGGGCAGCTTCAACTCGGCCGCGACTTGGGTGATGAAGCTGGCTTTCTTCAGCACCGCATCCACGCAAGAAACATCGATCTCGGGGTTGCAGATGGCAATCACCACGCCGGGCAAACCACCGCCGCTGCCGACATCCATCAAACGCAGCGCTTGGCCTTGGGTATGTTTGCGCAAGGCGGGTAGCAAGCTCAGGCTGTCGATCAAATGGTGGGTCAACATCGCCTGCGGGTCGCGCAGCGAGGTCAGGTTGTAGACCTTGTTCCACTTTTCCATCATGGCCAGATAGGCCAGGAGTTGCTCGACTTGAGGCTCGCTGAGCTGCAACTGCAGGGTCGTCGCGGCCGCAGTCAGTGGTGCGCGCAGGCTTGAAATATCAATCATCGTTGTTGTTCGTCGGTGTTTATCAGGCGCTAGGCGTCGCCGCGTCTTCGCTGCCGAAGCCCTTGAAGCGTTTCTTCTTCAGATGCACCAGCAGCAAGGAAATGGCGGCCGGCGTGACGCCGGAGATGCGCGAGGCCTGCCCCAGAGTTTCAGGTTTGAGCTTGTTTAACTTCTGGCGTGCTTCGAAGGAGAGGGCGCTGACCTGTGAGTAGTCGAGGTCGGTTGGCAACTTCAGGTGTTCGTAGTTCGCGGCACGGGCCACATCGTCCACCTGCTTGTTGATGTAGCCGGCGTATTTGACGCTGATTTCTATCGCCTCGATCACCGCTCCGGCCAGAGCGTCGCCCAACTCGACGTTCATTGTTTCACGTGAAACAGCCGACTCCGGTCTTGCGATCGCAGCGACTTCGGCCAGGGTGTCGTAGACGACGCCCGGCCGGCGCAGCAGCTCGATGAAGTTGTACTCGCGCTCCAAGGCCTTGCCGACCAGACGTTCGGCGTCGGCCGAGGGCAGTATTGCCGGATGAACCCAGGTCGCCTTGAGCTTCTCTGTTTCACGTGAAACAGCATCGCGCTTGCGGTTGAAGGCGGCCCAGCGTGCATCGTCCACCAAGCCCAGTTCACGGCCCATTTCGGTCAAACGCATATCGGCGTTGTCTTCGCGCAGCTGCAGGCGGAATTCGGCGCGGCTGGTGAACATGCGGTAGGGCTCGGTCACGCCCTGGGTGATCAGGTCATCGACCAAGACGCCCAGATAGGCCTGATCGCGGGCCGGCAGCCAAGGGCCGCGGCCCTGCACCTGCAGCGCGGCGTTGAGGCCGGCGAACAGACCTTGAGCGGCCGCCTCTTCGTAGCCGGTTGTCCCATTGATCTGGCCGGCAAAGAACAGGCCTTGGATGTCGCGGGTTTCGAAGCTGGACTTGAGGCCGCGCGGGTCGAAGTAGTCGTACTCGATCGCATAGCCGGGCCGGATGATGTGTGCGTTTTCCAGGCCGGGGATTGAGCGGACGGCGGCGAGTTGAATGTCGAAGGGCAGGGAGGTCGAGATCCCGTTCGGGTAGTACTCGTGCGTCGTCAGGCCTTCCGGCTCCAGAAAAATCTGGTGGCTGTCCTTGTCGGCGAAGCGATTGACCTTGTCTTCGATGCTGGGGCAGTAGCGCGGGCCGACGCCTTCGATCACGCCGGTGAACATCGGGCTGCGCTCGAAGCCGCTGCGGATGATCGCGTGCGTGGCCGCCGAAGTGTGCGTGATGAAGCAGGGCACTTGGCGCGGGTGCTGCTCGACCCTGCCCATGAAGCTGAAGACCGGCAGCGGGTTCAGGTCTCCGCCTTGTTCCTCGCATTTCGAAAAATCGATCGAGCGGCCGTCGATGCGCGGCGGCGTGCCGGTTTTCAGCCGGCCCTGCGGCAGCTTCAATTCCTTCAGCCGCGCCGACAGGCTGATCGCCGGCGGATCCCCGGCGCGGCCGGCCGCGTAGTTTTGCAGGCCGACATGGATGCGGCCATCGAGAAAGGTGCCGGCGGTCAGCACCACCGAACGGGCGCGAAATTGCAAGCCCATCTGCGTGACGGCGCCGACGACCCGTTCGCCTTGGCCGTCCGACTCGACCATCAGGTCATCCACCGCCTGCTGGAACAGCCATAGATTGGGCTGATTTTCAAGCTTGTGGCGGATCGCTGCCTTGTACAAAACCCGGTCGGCCTGGGCTCGGGTGGCGCGCACGGCCGGGCCTTTGGAGCCATTGAGGATGCGGAACTGGATGCCGGCCTCGTCGGTGGCGGCCGCCATCGCGCCTCCCAGCGCGTCGACTTCCTTGACCAGATGGCCCTTGCCGATGCCGCCGATCGAGGGGTTGCAGCTCATCGCCCCGAGCGTCTCGATATTGTGGGTCAGCAGCAGCGTGGCGCAGCCCATGCGGGCGGCGGCCAATGCGGCCTCGGTGCCGGCGTGGCCGCCGCCGACCACAATAACGTCGAATTCCTTGGGGTATTGCATGAGTGGGTTTGCCTAGAAGAAAGGAGGCCTCGGCGCCGCTGAAAACTCGCGCGCGGGCAAGCGGCAGATTTTACGCGGGGCTGTGGATAAGTGCCGGTCTGCCGTCCCAACTAGACGGACAATTGCGCGATGAAATGCCGAGAACACTGTGCCGCCTGCTGCATCGCCCCATCCATCAGCTCACCCATCCCAGGCATGCCGGTTGTGGGGGGTATTTCCAAGCCGGCCGGTGTGCGCTGCGTGCAGCTCGATGACGCGAACCGCTGCAAGATCTTCGGCCGGCCCGAACGGCCGGCGGTATGCGGCTCGCTGCAGCCGTCCGAGCTGATGTGTGGCGACAACCGCGAACAGGCGATGCGCTGGCTGGGCTGGATGGAGCAGGAAACCGCGCCCTGATTACAACCACAGGCTCACGCAAGTGCCCTGGCCCAACTCGCTTTCAATCTGCAGCCGCCCGCCCATCAGCTCCAGCAACTCGCGCACGATGCTGACGCCCAGGCCGGTGCCGGGGATATGGCCGGAGGCGTCGGCGCGGAAGAAGCGTTCGCCCATGCGGGCCAGATGGGCAGGTGACAGGCCGATGCCACGGTCCCTGATTTCAACCCCGTAATGAACGCGACCCTCTTCGGGTTCGTCCACCAGCAGGCGGATCGAAACCGGCTCGCCGCCGGGCGAATATTTATAGGCATTGGAGAGCGTGTTGAGCAGTGCCTGCTGCATCTTCTGGCGGTCCACATGGACCGGCATCGCCTGCATAACGGGTTCGAACAACGGGCGCTCGCGTCCCTGTGGCGGCAGGTAGTCGCTCAGCACATGGGTTACCAGCTCGGCCAGATCCAGCATCTCGAACTTGAACTCGCTGGCGCCGCGCGCTTCGATGCGCGCCAGGTCCAGCAGTTCGTTGAGGATGTTGATCATCAGCTTGCTTTGGCGATGGATGCGACCCAGCAAGTCGGCCCGCTTGGCGTCGCTGAACTCGCGGTTGATCAGCAGCTCGACGAAACCGAAGATGCTGGCCATTGGTGTGCGCAGCTCATGGGCGGCCAGCGTCAGGAACTCCGACTTCATCCGGTCCAGCTCATGCTGCTGGGTCTCGTCACGCACATAGAGCGCTAGGCTGACCGAAGCGGCCGTGGTCTGCCGCCCGCTGATGGCCAGCACCTTGGGCGGCTCGCCACGCAGGGTCAGGGTTTGCCTGTTTGGCCCGAAGCTGGCGGCGAGGCCGGCGAATTCGCAACCCTCCACCGCGCGTTCCATCAGCTTGGCGTCTAACCCGAGGTCGTCCTGCCCCAGCACCTCGTCTTCGCGCAGGCCGGTCATGCGCAAAAAGGCCTGATTGGTGAACTCGACCTTGCCCTTGCGGTTGAAGGTCAGCAAACCGTCCGGACTGTTGGTGAAGATGGCGCCGAGCTGATCGTTCTGGGCGGCCAGTTGTTTGGACTGGGCTTGATGGGTCTGGATGCCGTCGGTCAACAGAATCAGGTGCTGCTGCAGCAGCATCGAGGCGTCATTCAGCGCGCGCTGCAACTGCTGGATCTCCAGCGGCCCTTCGAGCACGAGCGGGGCGGTGCCGACATCATCGGCCAACTCGACGGCGAAGCGCCTCGCGCTGTCAATGCTCTCCATCGGGCGGCGCAAAAAGGCCATCAGCAGCGGGTAGCAGAGCAGCACGGCCAGCAAGGCCATCAGCGCGGTATTGCGCCAGACCACATGGCTTTGGCGATGCAACTCGCTCAGGTCATAGTCGAGCTGTATCCAGGCGAGCAACTGCTCATCGGTCTGCACGGGCTGCCACACGGTCAGCAGGCTGCCCTCGGTAGTCAGCGACATTTGCGGCTGTTGGACAGCGGGCAATTGGCGCTGCCGCTGCGGGTCGGCGTAGCTGGCCTGCGCGCTTTGACCGGCTTCATGGACGACCTGGGTCAGCGGCTTGCCTTGCGGGCTGAAGATGCTCAGCCGCCGCACATCGGCCATCGCCGCGTAGGACAAGGCCAGCGCCTCAATCCCGTCAAGGCTGCCGACCAGGATCAGATTGGTGCTTGCCTCAGCCAAGCTGCGGGCCAGCAGCGCGGCCTGTGCTTCAACTGCGGCGCGGGCTCGCGATTCCTGCTGTTGGGCCGTGAAGCCGCCCAGCAAGGTCAGCGCCAAAACCAGCAAGAAACTCATCATCAGCGCGAGCTGATGCTTGAAGCGCTGCGGCCACAATTGTCCGGCGAGCTTGCTGAAGCCGGCGCTGCTCATTCAGCCCGGCACGCGGAGGTGTCTTTCGTGCCCGCCGTCAAGTCAGCCGGCGAAAGTCGCCGACTTGAACGCAATAACTCGCCATACCCCATGCGCGTCTCCTATGCGGAAACCCCGGGCCAGCGCGGCGCGCCCTATCTGCCGAGGGTTCGAGACATTATGAGCATGGCGCAAATGGGCAGGCAAGCGAATAGCCGGGGAAAGCGCCTCCTTTCTGCGCCGGCCCTCCCGCGGACACAAATAGTCCTCAGGACTATTTAGCTGCGACCTAAATGGGTACAAGTTAGTCTTCGCTGAAACTACGTTTTGTGCCCGGCTACCGCCCCGCGCATGGACTTGGCGACGAAGAGCAGGCAGACGACCGTCAGCGCCGTGCCGACCAGCACGCCCGGCATGATTTGAGCGAGGCTCAGGGTCTCGCCCTTCAGCACCAGCATCATCAACGTGTTCTGGGCAAGACCTGGCACCCACAAATACCAGCCCGCATCGCCGCCGGGGTTGAGCATGCTGACCATCGGCGCCAGGCCCACCAGGGTGACGATCAGGCCGCTGCCGGCCTGCGCCTCCTTGAAGGTTTTGGAGCGGATCGCCATCGCCATCAGCAGCGCGCCCAAGCCCGCCGCCAAGGGCAGTTGCAGCAGCAAGAAGGCGCCCACCTCATACCAGCCGAACTGGAACATCGCCTGCAGGCTGTCGCTCCTGAGCAGCCATTGCGCCGGGATGAAGCTCAGGCTGGCGAGCAGCGCCACCAGCATGCCGAGCAGCGCCACCGCGCCCCATTTGCCCAGCACCAGGGCCAGGTGTTGCACCGGGTTCATCAGCAGCGGTTCCAGCGAACCGCGCTCGCGCTCGCCGGCGGTGCTGTCGAGGGCCGCCGTTAGCGCGCCATAGAGCACCGCCATGATGATGAACATCGGGATGATGCTGGTGATGCGGGTCGCGCGCGCCTGCGCACTGGCGAGGTCGCGCTCCTCCAGCAGCACCGGCTGCAGCAGCTCGGTCGAGACGCCGCGCAGCGCCATATTCAGCGTCGCGCGCTCGCGGTTGAAGCCGCCGAGCAAACGGCTCAGGCCGGGCAGGCCGGTGCCGGCGCGCTGGTTCGCGCTGTCGCTGACCAGCTCCACGGTCGGCTGCTGGCCGCTCAGCAATTCGGCCTCGAAGTCCTTGCCAATTACCAGCACCGGCTCCAGCAGTTGGGTATTGCGCAGGCGCGCCTCGTAGTCGGCCGGCGCTGGCTTGATGGTGTAGGTCTGGCGTTCCAGATAGTTGCGCAGCGTCGGCGCATGTTCGATGCCGGCCACCATCACTTCGCGCTTGTCGGCCCGCTCCTCCAGCGAGGAAATAAAGCCCGACAGCGCCAACAGCAGCAGCGGCCCCATCAGCACGGCGGGCACCATCAGGCGCAGCAAGGTGCGGCGGTCGCGCAAGGCGTCCACCACTTCCTTGACCCAGACGATCCAGAAATTCTTGCTCATGCTGCCGCTCCATTCAGTTCTTGATCGAAGGCCAGCTTGACGAAGGCGTCTTCGAATTTGCGCTCACCCGCTTGTTCGAGCAGCTGCTCCACCGTACCCTCGGCCACGCTGCGGCCGTTGGCGACGATCACGACATGCTCACACAGCTGCTCCACCTCTTGCATGATGTGAGTCGAGAAGACGATGCATTTGCCACCGCCCGCGGGCGAGCGCAGATGGCGCAAGGCCTCGCGCAAGGCTCTTGTGGCCAGCACATCGAGGCCGTTGGTCGGCTCGTCCAAGACGATATTGGCCGGGTCATGCACCAGCGAGCGGGCCAGCGCCGTCTTCATCCGCTCGCCCTGGCTGAAGCCCTCGGTGCGGCGGTCCAGAATCTTGCCCATGTCCAAGAGCCGGGCCAAGTCCTCGGCGCGGGCGTTGGCCGCGTCGGCGGCCATGCCTTGCAAGCGGCCGAAGTAGATGATGTTTTCGCGTGCCGACAGGCGCGGGTAGAGGCCATGCGCGTCGCCCAGAATGCCCATCCGGGCCAGGGCCTGGCGCGGTTGCTCGGCCACCGCAATGCCGTCGACCGTGATGCTGCCGCTGTCCGGCGTGAACAGGCCGCCCAGCATGCGCAGCGTGGTCGTCTTGCCGGCGCCGTTGGGCCCCAGCAAGCCGGTGATGCGGCCGCTGGGCGCGTCCACCGTCACCGACTTGACCGCCTGCACCAGTTGCTTGGTCGGCCGCTTGAGCAGCGAGCCGCCGGTCTTGGCGGTGAATTGTTTGCTGACGTTCTCGATCAGGATCATGGCTGCTGCTCCTTGCTGGCCTGCACCGGCAGGAAGGCGCCGGGGCGCGGAATCTTGGTGGCGCAGGCCGCGTCTTGCGGCAGCGCCAGGGCGTCGGTCTTGGCATCGACAAAGCGGAACAGCAGCTCACGCATGCAGCCCACGCCCATCACGCCATGGCCGGCCTCGGGCACGACAATATGCTGCACCAACTTGGCGTTAGCGGAACCCAAGGCCTTAGCCGCGCGCTCACCGTGGCGTGGCGGCGTGGCCGGGTCGGCTCCGCCGCTGAGCAGCAGCACCGGCGATTTCGTCGGCGGCATGGTGAAGAAGTCCGGCGCGATCTGCGCGCGCGGCCATTGCTGGCAAACCTGCGTGTAGAGCCTTGCGTCATCGCGGCCAAAGTCGGCGCCGGGCCGGTCGGCGCTGCGCTCCAAACGCGGCACATCCTCGGCGCAGACGACGGCGAAGTGCATGCCCATGGCGAGCCGCCCGGACTTGCCGCCGCCGACGATGGCGGACAAGCCCACCAAGCCCTCAAAACGCCCCTCGCTGGCGGCCGCGATGGCGGCGGGCAGGGCGGCCGCCAAAGCTGGCACATAAAGCGGTGAGCGCACGCTGCGCAACAGCATCTCGCGGCTCAGCGTGAAGCTCTCCGGCTGGCCGGTCAGCGGATGCCTGACGCTGATTTGGCGCGGCAGGCTCTGCAATAGCTCGCCCCATTGCCGGCGCAGATGCGGGAACTGCTGGGCGCAGGCCGGCTCCTTTTCGCAGGCCTGCAAGCTGGCGTCGAGCGCGGCCTGGCCGTCGCTCGAAAAGCTGGCGGGCAAGACCATATCGGGCGGCGCCACGCCGTCCAGCACGCTGCGCCGCACCTGCGCCGGGAACAGGCGCAAATACTCCAGCGCGGCGCGCGTGCCGTAGCTGCCGCCGATCAGATTCCACTGCGGCGCGCCGAGGGCCACGCGCACCGCCTCGAAGTCCTGCATCGCGATCGTGGTCGAGTAATAGCGCATATCGCCATGCGGCAACTTGGCCAAGTCCCGGCGGCAGGTTTCCAGCCGCTTGAATTGGGCATTAGCGTCTAGCGCCTCGGCCATCGGCAGGTCTTTGTCGTCGGCGCATTGCAGCGGCGCCGATTTGCCGGTGCCGCGCTGATCGATGAAGACCAGATCGCGCCGGTTGTTCAGCCGCGCCAGCCGGCTCGTCACCATAGGCGCGACATTGATCGCGCTTTGGCCGGGGCCGCCGGCCAGCATCAAGACCGGGTCGGGCTGCTTGTTGCGCGCCATCGCCGGCACCACCAGGAAGTGGATGTCGATCTGCGTGCCGGCCGGCTCGGCCGGGTTCAAAGGCCGCTTGATGCTGCCGCATTGCAGCTCATTGGGCATGCCCTCGATGCGGCAGGGCTGGGTGATGCTGGTACTCGTGCCGCTGCCTTGCTTGGCCGGGCCGTCGGCCGCGGTGGCGGGCTTGCCGATTGCGGCCAAGGCGAGGGCCAGGCCGGCCGCCGCGCCTATGCGCGCCCCTTGGCGCAGCAGGCGCAGCTTGCTTGTGTATCTCATATCCGCTCTCCAGGATCAAATAGCTGTTGTTCTGAACTGGAGCGGATTATGGGCAGCGCGCTGCGGCGCATGTGGCCCGAAGCGGCGAACGGCAGTTAGCGCGGGCGAGTGGCGGGTGGCTAGACTTGGCCGGCGGCGCTTAAAGAGGTGGTCGATAGCAGAGCCAGTCGGGCCAGATCGCTGCCGCCTATTTGCGGCGCCCAAGAATCCTTCATCCTTGGCCCAATCAGCGATTTGCCGTCAAACACTCAAGGTAGGAGCCGAGTGCGTGAATTGCGCATGCTCGGATCTGTGCGGGGGGCGCTCAGCAATGGGTGTCCTTACCGCGATCCCCCCCTTGCCGTTCAGCTCTTTTGGCGCCGCCGGCCAAACGCCGCAGCGGCCAGGCCGAGGCCTACCAAGGCCAGGCTGGCGGGTTCGGGCACCGCTTGGCTCGGGGCATCGGCGACATTGAACGTCAATTGGCTCAGGCCGATGTCATACGACGAGTTCTTCCACTCGATCACCCAGCCTTTGCTGGAGCTGAGCGAGTTGAAGTCGACCTGCGTGCCGGTGGTGATGTTCACCGAAACTGCCTCATCCATCAGGTTCACATTGCTGTCCAGCTCATGCACTTGCAGCCAGGTGCCGACACCGTCCAGGTAGGAAGCCAGCCCCAGGCCTTCAAGACTGATGCTGTGGCCTGCGATGGCCTTCAGGATGATGCGGGCACTGGAATTTGTATCGCTTTCGCCGCTCCACAAGACGCCATTGGCGCCGCCGTAGCCGGTGCCCCACCACGAGAGACTGCGCTCCCAGCCGAAGGTCGTATCCTGGTATTGCACGTCGACGCCCGCCGTGTCGCCATAGTTTTGGTGAATGAAACCACCATAGAGGCACGAGCGGATCTCGTCGGTGCCTTCTTGGTTGCCTGAGCAGTTATTGCCCGAGGCAAAACCGAGCACGGCGCCCGCATGGGCGGAGCTCATCATGGATGTGGCTGTCAGCACCATCGTGCAGGCCAGCGAAACAAAGGATTTCATCAACAGTTCCCTCGTGCAGTGAAGTTAAGGCGTTGAAGTCTAGGGGCCAAAGCGACCGATGTCTTGAGTCAAGGCCCCTTGATTGCCTGGGGCCGTGAGGATGTCCCGGATTTTGTGCAAACGGCGTTAGGTCCGACGCGGCCTTCCAGTCTCGAATCGGCAAAGTCCACTTCTGGCTGATATTGTTCAGCGCCAGATAGAACAGTTTGAATGCCGCTTCATCCGTTAGCAACGAGCCTCGGGTCTTGGTGATTTTGCGCAGGCGCATGTTGACCGACTTAATCGCCTTGGTCGTGCAAATCACTTTTCGGATATCCGGCGGGTAGTCGATCAGGGTCGCTCGGCCAGCGCCGGCCGGCACCGCGGCGGAGAGGGCCGAGGCTTGGGAGGGCAGGTTTCAGGGCCGGACCAACTTGGCCTGCTCCATGCGCCGCGCGGTCTGCGCGCCGGTCAGGACGAAGCCGCGATTCAGTCCGGCGGCGTCAATGAACTGCCACAACCCGTCCTCGACCTGACACCAATCACCGACGGTACCGGGTGCGGGCGCCGCCACCACGGTGGGCAGCGCCGGCGTTTTGATGCCGACCGGCATCAGCGGGAACACCAACTCCGTGGCTTGGCCGGCCAGCGTCGCCGCCAAGGCCTTGGCCGCCGTCATGATGGGCATCACGAAGGGCAGGGCGCGGCTGCCGGCGCTGGCGTATTGGGCGCCGTCGCCGAGCGCGTAAATGTCTGGGCTGCTGGTCTGCAGGTAAGGGTCTACCAAGATGGCGCGGTCGCAGGCGATGCCGGCGGCTTGGGCCAGCGCTATGTCGGCGCGCAGGCCGATCGCGCTCAGCACGATGTTGGCGCCGCAGCGCTGCCCGTTTGAGAGTTCGACTTGTAGCCCATCGCTCCCGGCGACCAGATTGACGGCCTTGACCGTCGCGCCGAAATGCCAGACCACGCCGAGGCCGGCCAAGGCCGCGCGAATTTGCGCGCCGGCCGCCGCGGGCAGCAAGCCCGAGATCGGGCCCGTCGAGGGGTCCACCACCGTCACCGGGTGGCCGGCGGCGGCCAGGTCGTTGGCAAACTCGCAACCGATCAGGCCGGCGCCCATGATCAGCACGCTCTTTTTGTGGGCCGGATCGGCGCCATTCAACCGGGCATGAAAGCGCGCGAAGTCGGCCAACGAATTGATCGCCAGCACCTCTGCGCTGGCGTCGCCGTCCAGCGGCAGGCGGATCGGTTGCGCGCCGGTGGCCAGCACCAGGCGGCTGTATTCGAACTGCCCCGCCGAGGTGCTGATGCGGTGCGCCTGCGCGTCGATCGCCGTCACCCGCGTGTGCGCCAAGAGGGTCAGGTTTTGCTGCTCGGCCATCTTGGCGGCCGGCGTGGTGACCAAGCGCTCGGGCGTGCGGCCTTGCGTGAGCGCGTTGGACAGCGAAGGCTTGGCGTAGAAGTCGGCGTTGTCGGCGCTGATCAACATCAGCGGCGTCGTGGCGTCCAGCTTGCGGAACTCGCGCGCGGTGGTCCAGCCGGCCAGGCCAGCGCCGATGATGATGACGGGCGCCATCTCAGATCTCGACCATGTCGAAATCGGTCTTGGCCACGCCGCATTCGGGGCAGACCCAGCTGTCGGGCACGTCGGCCCACAGCGTGCCGGCGGCCAAGCCTTCGGCGGGCGCGCCGGCGGCTTCGTCATAGATATGGCCGCAAACAGTGCATTGATAGGTTTTCATGGGGATGTGTCCGTAGGTAGGGTGAGGTAGCTCGACCCAAGCAGGCGCCGAGCCGATTGTTACTTGCTCTTCAGATTGCGGCAGGCCGCGTCGCTATTGGCCGACTTCAGATAGGCGATCAGGTCGGCGCGGTCGCGTGCCTCGGGCACGCCGTCATAAGTCATGCTGCTGCCGGGCAGCATGGCGAGCGGTTTTTTCAGGAACAGATCAAGCGCCTTCTCGTCCCAGACGATGTTTGACTTCTTCATCGCCGCCGAGTACTCGAAATCCGCCACGCTGCCGGCGCGCCGGCCCAGCAGACCGCAGTGGCGGGGGCCGACCCGGTCCGTCGCCATCGCATGGCAGGCAATGCAGCGGCCGTAGAGTTGCTCGCCGCGTACGACGTCCGGTGCAGCCTGCGTTGGCGGGCTGGCTGCGCTTAGCGCCACGCAGCAGATCACCAGCAGCTTGCGAGTTAGGCCTATACGCCCGGCGCTCATGACATGAAGGCCGAGGGCACCGGCACCTCGCCAATTGCTTGGCGCAGGATCGCCCAGTGCATCGCTTCGTCGCCCAGGATGCTGGCGGCTGCCTTGGCCAGATCGCGGTTACCGAACAGCGGCACCGCGCCCAGATAGGCGCTGACGGCACCTTGCTCCAGCTGCGCAGCGAACTTGAGCACGTCGAGTTGTGACTTCAGGTTCTCGACCGGAAACATGTACTTGGCCTTGGCCACCACCGCCTTGCCGCCGAGCTTCTCGACCGTGCTGGCCAGCAGGGCCACATGCTCTTTGTGATGGCCTTGAAAGCTCAGCGCCAGCTCCAGCACCGGCTTGCTCAGCAGGCCGCTTTCGGCACCCAATTGGTAGGCGGCGATCGCTTCCAGCTCGGCCGCGATGGCGGTATTCAGGATCTGCACATCGCCCGTGCTGGCGGCGCCCGATTGCGCGGCCAGGCCGTCCTTGCCGGCCAGCAAGGCCACGGCGGCACCGGACAAGACCAGACCGCCCGAGCGGCCGAGAAAGAGCCGGCGTGCGGCAACGGGTGTGGGCATTTTGAAAAACGACATTGCAAATCTCCGGTGGGTCAAAGGAAGCATGGCCAAGACGTTGAGCGGCTTTGCCGACTCGTCTTGCGCTCATGCTTTCTTAGATGCGGGCCATCGCGGCTGCGTTCCGGCTATTTGCAAATAGTTTGAAAAAAATAGGGCGGGCGGACAGTCAGCGGCTCGCGCGCTCACGGGCAATCGCCGCCAACACACCGGCCACGATCTTGTCGCAGCGTGGGCCGGCAAACGAGAACGCATCGGCGACGGCCATATCGGTGTCGCGGGCCAAGCCTTCGCGCAACAAGCCGCGGGCCCTGAAGAAGCGCGAGCGAACGGTGGCCTCGGGGATCTCCAGGACCTCGGCCACTTCCTCGACGCTCAGCTCCTCCACGCCTCTGAGCATGAAGACGGTGCGGAACTGGTCGGGCAGGCTGTCGATGCGGGCTTCGATTTGCCGGCGCAGCTGGCCGCGCATCGTCGTCGCTTCCGGTTGTTCGTCGGGATTGGCTTCCATTTGAACCTCCAGGGATTCGCCGTCGCTATCGAATGTCGCGTTCAGAGGCCAAACCTGCGCGCCGGTCTGGCGCAAGCGGCCGAGCGCCTCGTTGGCCGCGATGCGCACCAACCAGGTCGATAGCTTGGCGTCGGCGCGAAAGCTGGCCAGGGCACGCCAGGCGCGCAAATAGGCCTCTTGCACGGCGTCTTGGGTGTCATCGTCGTTTTTCAAAATGCTGCGCGCGGTGCGAAAAAGCAGGCGGTTGTAGCGCCGCATGATCAGCGCAAACGCCTTCTCGTCGCCGCTCAGAGAGAGGCTGATCAAGACGCTGTCTGGGCTGTCAACGCTTGATTCAACGCTGAGACTGCTGCCGGTGGGGAAGGGCTGATTTGTTGGCATAGGCGTGGGAGGTTCAGCCCATTAGATGCCGGCGGGCCGTCCCGCGTTCCCGATATTTTTGGAATCGGCAAATAGAACTTGAGCGGAAGCTGCAAGTTCAAACACCGAGCAGCCCGAGCCGCGTGCGCAGCGGCCTACAGCTCCAGGCAAGCACTGGGTTCAAGCCCCAATGCTTCATGACTGACCACCAGCGCCAGTCGATCCCGCCGCAACGCCGCTTCGCCCAACACCCCTCGCAGATGCGCCAGCGACACCGCATCGAGCGCATTCAGCGGTTCATCCAAGAGCAGCAAGGGCGTGTTGAGGGCCAGCGCCGCAGCCAAGGCCGCTTTGTGCTGCGTGCCGGTGGAGAGCTCGCGCAGCGGCTGGTTCAGAAATGGCCGCAGACCGAACCCGTCGACATGCTCGCGCCAGCGGTCGACATCCGCGTGCGGGTAGAGCCCGCTCAGAAAGCCAAAGCGCTCGGCCGGACTCAGATGCTCGAAGGGCGGTGGCTCGGCGCCTACAAAGCCGACTAGGCGGCGGTACTCAAGCGGCTGGCGCATCAGGTCGATGCCGCCTAAGCGAGCACTGCCGTACTGCGGCTGCAGCATGCCGGCCAAGAGCTTGAGCCTTGTTGACTTGCCGCTGCCATTGGGCCCGCGCAGCCAGACCAGGCCCGGCTCGAAGCTCTGGCTCCACAGATCGACCACGCGCCGGCTGCTGCCGCTGTAGGCATAACTGAGAGACTCGGTGTGCAAGAAAATGGAATCGGACATATTGATTTTCAAGAGGGCATGGCCAGCAACGCTTCACTGGCCAAGGCGACCCAGAGCGCCCAGCCCAAGAGCCAGCGACCGGCGTGGGATTCGGGGCTGCCGCCCTTGTCCGCCAACAAAGGCAGGGCGGGAGCGAGCAGACCATAGGCCATGAAGAGCGGTGCCGCCAGAGGTGCCAGTTGCCAGGGCCCGAGCAAGAGCAGCAAAGCCAGCCCAAACCAGGCCAGCAAGGCCGGAGTCAGCGCCAGCAGCATAAGGCGCCGCGACCAGAACTTGGGCGCCAAGGGCAGCGCTGCGCAGGCCTGCTCGATGGGCGCATAGCAGCGCGTGGCCTGCGCATGCAGGCGCGCGCTCAGGCCCATCGCCAGCAAGGTGTAGGCGGCCAGCGCCCAGGACGCCTGCTGCGGCCAGCGCCAGGCCGCCGACAAGCAAGCGGCCAAGGCCAGGCAGGCGAGCAGCAGCAAATGCATGACCGGCCGCGCCGGGCCGCGCCACAAGGGCAGGCCCAGCAAGACCCAGTTGCGGCCGAAGGAATGCTGCGTCCTTGCCGACGCGCTTGGCGAAGTGCTTGGCGATGGGCGATGCGGCGCCGCGCTCGCGGCCTGGCGTGGCCTGCGCCTAGCCTGCATCAGCGCCGCCGCGCCGAGCACCGAGAGCGCCAGAGAAATCGCAAAGTTCGCCAGCGCGGCCGGCCACAGGCCGCGCATCCAGGCCGGGTCGGCATAAAGCCAGGCGCCAACCGAGATCAGATAGAGCAGCGCCAGCGGCAACAAGGCCAGCGTGATCACGGCCAGATCGGCGGTCAGTAATTGGCGCCGCCGCAGCGGCAATGCTCGCTCGGCGTCCAGCCAATGGGCCGGTAACAGCTGCTCGCGCAAACCCCAGCACAGCAAGAGCCCGGGCAGCGCATGCAATAGCAGCACCCAAGCCGCCACCGGCCAAGCCTGCTGGCTGGCCCAGAACAAGGGCAGCGCCGGCCAGCCGATCAAGGTTGCAAAGAACTGGCCCAAGACGGCCGCCACCACGCCGATGAAAGCGCCCCAGCGGCGCAGCAGCGCCTTCAGTTCGGCGGCGCTCCAACGCAGGCGCAGCGCTAACAGGCCGAGCGGACGGGCCTGAACGGGAAGCCGATTTACTTCAGTCGCTGCACCCAATAGATCAATACCTCTTGCCTTGGCCGCAGGTCGGCTTCGCTATAGACATAAACGGGCACCGCATTGATTGCCTCCACGGTGGCCATGCCCGAGATCACCCGACCGAACACCGCATAACCCGGTTTTGCTGCGGACTGGTAATCCAAGTCCTTATTGTCCTTCACGTTGATGAAGAACTGATTGGTCGCGCTGTTGGGGTCGCTGCGGTGGGCCATCGCGATCGTGCCGGGCAGGTTGTATTCGCGCGCCTCCAGCGGGATCGGCGCATAGGCGGGCGGACGCTCGACCATGCCGCTGGTGAAACCGCCGCCCTGGATGACGAAGTCGCGGTCAACGCGGTGGAACAAGGTGTTCTTGTAGGCGCCATCGGCCACATAGCGCAGGAAGTTGTTGACGGTGTTGGGGACGGTGTCCGAGTACAGCTCGAAGACGATCTCGCCGCTGCTGGTCAACATGCAGACCGTCGGCAAGCTGCTCAGCGCCGACTTGATCAGGCCTTCGTTGCTGCAGCTATAGGTATTCGGGTAGGGGTTGGGGTTGGGCGTCGGCACCGGCAAGGGCGGCGGCGGGCGATAACCATCGTCGGCGCTGCCTCCGCCACCGCAGGCCGTCAGAAAAATCACCGTGGCGGCTGTAGCCGCGCGCAAGAGATATGAGTGCATTGAAACAACTCCGGGAACCAAGGAGCTTTCAACGGGCGCCGCCTAGGCCGCGATGACAGCAGCCTAGGTGCGAGGCCGAACGCTTACGCTCTGTTACAGGTTCGGCTATGACGTCCTTCTGGACTTGGCTCATCAAACGGTTCCCAAAGACATGCACTAGACTGCGACCGCAGTTTGCAAACCTCGTCACTTCTCGAAGACCAGCATGTTCATCAAAAAGATTCTTTCCGCCTCCGCCATCGCCTTGGCCATCACCGGCAGCCTGGGCCTGAGCGCTTGCGGCGGCGGTGGCTCTGATTCAAGTACACCCATCGGTGACACCTCGGGCTCGGCCGCCGTCACCGAACTGAAGATCGTTGACACCCTCGTCGGTACCGGCGCTGCTGCCGCTACCGGCACAACCGCGACCGTGCATTACACCGGCTGGTTGTATGACGTCAAGGCCGCCAGCACGCACGGCACTCAATTCGACAGTTCGGTCGGCAAGACGCCGTTCTCATTCAAGGTCGGCAATGGTGACGTGATCAAGGGCTGGGACCAAGGTGTCAAGGACATGAAGGTGGGCGGCAAGCGCACCCTGACCATTCCCGCCAGTCTGGGCTACGGCACGACCGGCGCAGGTGGTGTCATTCCCCCTAACGCAGCCTTGGTGTTTGACGTCGAGTTGCTGAGCGTCAAGTAAGCGTTCACTCAAGCTTCGAGGTTGTCAATCAGCCTCGTCGCCCCCAGCTTGGCCGCCGCCAGCGCCACCAAGGGCTGGCCCTCGACGGGGGCGCCCAGATCATGCTGGAGGCGCAGCGACACATAGTCGGGCTGCCAGCCATGCGAGCGCAGATGATGGATGGCCTCGGCCTCCAGCTTGGCCACATCGCGCTCACCCGCCTGCCAGCGCGCGATCAGCGCCCGCAGCGTCTGGCTCAGGCGCAGCGCTTCAGCGCGCTCGGCCTCGCTCAGATAAGCATTGCGTGAAGACAGCGCCAGCCCCTCGGCGCTGCGCTGGGTCTCGCCTGCAATGATCTCGATCGGCAGCGCCATCTGCGCCACCATGCGGCGCAAGACCATCAACTGCTGATAGTCCTTCTTGCCGAACAGGGCGATCGAGGGCTGCACGATATTGAACAGCTTGGCCACCACCGTGCACACGCCGATGAAGAAGCCGGGGCGGAAATGGCCCTCCAAGATGTCCGACAGCGCGGACGGCGGATGGATCTTGTAGCCCTGTGTCTCGGGATACAGCTCACCCTCGGCCGGCGCAAAAACGATGTCGCAGCCGGCACCGGCCAGCAGCGCCGCATCGCGCTCCAAGGTACGGGGATAACGGTCAAAGTCCTCGTGCGGCGCGAATTGCAGGCGGTTGACGAAAATGCTGGCGACGACCAAGCCGCTTTCACCGACCGCGGTTCGGCCTTGGCGCACCAAGGCCAGATGACCCTCGTGCAGACTGCCCATGGTGGGCACGAAAGCCCGGTTGCTATTGCCGGCCAGCGCCAGACGTAACTCGGAAATGGTGTGGATGATTTGCATGTGCGACAAGCCGCTCAATAGCCGTGTAGTTCGTCTTGCGGGAAGGTCTGCGCCTTCACTTCGCCGACATAGCGCCGCACCGCCTCCTGCACCGAACCCGCACCGCCTTGCATGAAGTTCTTGACGAAGCGCGGGCGGCGGCCCGGGGTGACGTCGAGCATGTCATGCAGCACCAGGACCTGGCCCGAACAGCCGACACCGGCACCGATGCCTATCACCGGGATACCCAGCGTCTGCGTTAGCTCGCTGGCCAGCGCGGAAGGCACCATTTCCAGCACCAGCATTTGCGCGCCGGCCTCGACCAGCTCCTGCGCCTGTTGCTTCATCAGCGCGGCGGCCGCATCCTCGCGGCCCTGCACCTTGTAGCCGCCCAGCATGGTGACGGTCTGCGGCGTCAGGCCCAGGTGCGCGCAGACGGGGATGCCGCGCTCGACCAAGAAGCGCACCACCGGCGCGGTCCAGCCGCCACCCTCAAGCTTGACCATATGGGCGCCGGCCTTGAACAAGGCGGCCGCGCTCTTCCAGGCTTCTTCGCGGCTGGCTTGATAGCTGTCGAACGGCATGTCGCCGATGATCCAGGCGCTCTTGCGGCCGCGCGCCACGCAGCGGGTGTGATAGACCATCTCATCCAGGCTGACCGGCACGGTGCTGGTCTGGCCTTGCAAGACATTGCCGAGCGAATCGCCGACCAGCATCACGTCGACACCGGCCTCGTCCAGCAGGCTGGCGAAAGCGGCGTCATAGCAAGTCAGCATCGCGATCTTGTCGCCGCTCGCGTGCATATCCAGCAGACGCTGCAGGCTCATCGGTTTGCGCTCGGTCATGGTGGTACCTCGGTCGTAAAAGCGGATTCAAACGGTCGGATCAAACATCCGACCTTGAGTTTGGCCGCAGTGTAGCCGGGCCTCCGAGGGTTTGCTCTAGGGCCTGCCGCCCAAAGCCAAGCACAATGCAAGGCTTGGAGGAAGAACAGCATGACCTTGACCGAGTTGCGCTACATCGTTGCCGTCGCCCGCGAGCGCCACTTCGGCCGCGCCGCCGAGGCCTGCCATGTCTCGCAGCCGACGCTCAGCGTGGCGATCAAGAAGCTCGAGGAAGAGCTGGACCTGCGCATCTTCGAGCGCGGCGCCAATGAGATCAGCGTGACACCTCTGGGCGACGAGATCGTGCGCCAGGCGCAGTCGGTGATAACGCAGGCCAACGCCATCAAGGAGATCGCCAAGCGAGGCAAAGACCCGCTGGCCGGCAACTTGCGGCTCGGGCTGATCTACACCATCGCCCCCTATCTGCTGCCGGCTCTGGTCAAGGGGGTGATCGAGCGCTACCCGCAAATGCCCTTGATGCTGCAGGAAAACTTCACCGTCAAACTGCTGGAAATGCTGCGCGCCGGCGAGCTGGATTGCGCGGTGCTGGCCGAGCCTTTCCCTGACGCCGGCCTGGCCGTCGCGCCGCTGTATGACGAGGACTTCTCGATCGCCGTGCCGGCCACGCACCCGTTTGCCGAGCGCAGCGAGGTCAGCGCCGAAGAGCTCAAGCAAGAGACCATGCTGTTGCTGGGCGCTGGGCATTGCTTTCGCGACCATGTGCTGGAGGTTTGCCCCGAGTTCGCGCGCTTTTCGAGCGATGCCGAAGGCATACGCAAGAGTTTCGAGGGCAGCTCGCTTGAGACCATCAAGCATATGGTCGCCTCGGGCCTGGGCGTGACCGTGGTGCCCGCCTTGAGCGTACCCAAGGAAGCGCAGCCGCATCTGCGCTACATCCCCTTCTCAGCCCCTGTGCCGACGCGCCGCGTGGTGCTGGCTTGGCGCAAGACCTTCACCCGCTACGAGGCCATCGCTGCGCTGCGCAATGCGATCTATGGCTGCGAGCTGACCGGCGCGACGCGACTGTCATGAACAAGGCACCGGCACTCTATGAGCTGAACAGCGCGGTCGAGGCGCTGGCGACCAATATCGCTGCGCTGCCACTGGCCGAGAAATTTCGCCAACTGGCGAATTTGGCCTGGCATCAGCGAGAGCGCAATTCCGCCTGGGCGCTTGAGCTGGCCGAGCAAGCCGAACAAGGTCTGCAAGCAATGCCGGCCGAGCAGGCTTTGCAGGTCGCCTGGCGGTTGCAGCTCGTCCGCATCGAGGTTCGGCGCCTGCGCAGCGAGGCCGCTCAGGACGAAGCACTGGCAAGCGGCATTCTGCAAGCGGCCGAGGCGGCAGGAGACTGGATCAGCGCCGCCGACTGCTGCTGGGTCTTGTCGCAACTGGCGACGGGGGCAGGCAACACGCCGGCCTGTTGCGCTTGGCTCGAACGCGGGGCGGACTACGCCGAACGCGCGGGAGACAGCAGCCGGCAGCAAATTCTGCAATGCAGTCAGGCGCGATATGCCGGCTTTGCCGACCCCGATGCGGTCGAACAGCGCTGGGGTGACAGCTTGACCCGAGATACCGCCGCCCTGACCGCTCCGGCGGCGGCGATCACGCTGCTCTACGCCGCCCATCGCGCCATGCGCGCCAGCAAACTCAGCGAATCGGCCCAAGGCTTCTCGGCCGTGATCGAGCCGCTGCAGCAAGCCGGCTATATCCGCGAAGCGATCATCTCCCTGGTCAATTTGGGCAGCATTTTCAATGATCTGAATGAC
This sequence comes from Roseateles oligotrophus, assembly GCF_025717515.1. GTDB lineage: Bacteria > Pseudomonadota > Gammaproteobacteria > Burkholderiales > Burkholderiaceae_C > Paucibacter_A > Paucibacter_A oligotrophus. The sequence continues at coordinate 89,185 of NZ_JAJIRN010000012.1, read as the reverse complement.
CCGCAGGCCGCGCTGGAATGGATGGAACGCGGCCTCAATCTGGCGCGCGTCCATGGCTGGCCAAGCAGCATCGCGAGCTGTCAGCTGCAGCTGGGCGAAACCCTGCGCCTGCTGGGCAGGCTAGACTTGGCCGAGCAGCAAATGACGGCAGCCCGCGACTGCCTGGCGGCTTGGCCCGAGTCACGCAATTTTGCGGTGACCTTGGGTTATCTTGGTTGGCTCGCCCTCGACCAGCAGCGGCCCATGGAAGCCACTTCGCTGTTCACCGAGCTGCAGGCGCTCGGCGGCTATGCCGACTTGCAACTGAAGGCGCAACGCGGCCAGGCACATGCGCTGTTTGATCTGGGCCAACTGGAGCAGGCCGAAACCTGCGCGCTGGAGGCCTTGCGCAAAGCAATCAGCCGTGGCGCGACGGAGTTAGAGCTTGAACTATGTCTGCTGCTGGCGCGCATCGCCCAGCGGCAGCCGGCCGCGCCCGAGGGCAAGGCCTTGCAGTATTTGGAACGTGCGAACCAGGGGGGGCAGTCCATCGCCGGCTACAAAAACAGTGGCGAATTGCTGAATGCCTTGGCACAAGCCTACGCCGACGCGGGCCGCTACCGGGAGGCGTTTGAAACCAGCCAGCAGGCCGCGAATTCGCGGGCCCAGTCGCTCAGCCGCGAATCGGCGAATCGTCTGGAATCCATCCAGCTGCGCAATCTGAGCGAGAGCGCCCGCGCCCAGACCGAGCATCTGCATCAACTGGCCGAGGCCGAGCGCCAAAAAGCAGCGCTGATGCAGGGCAATAACGCAACGCTGGAAAAGCTCGGCCTGATCGGCCTGCAGCTGACCCGCCATCTGGATCAGGCCTCGGTCTTTGCCGCCTTGAGCCAGCATATTCCGGCCTTGCTGGACGCCCGTGCGTTCGAAATCTATTTGCTCGATGACGATGGCATGGGGCTGCAATCGGTGTACGGCCTCGAAGACGGCGAGTCGATACCCCCTAGCCATATCGCCCTCAGTGAGCCGAGCTCCAATGCCGCCCGCTGCGCGCGCGAACGCGATGAGTTGTCGATTCAGCTGGCGGCCGACGGCAGCGACCCCAGCCAGGTGCCCGGCACCATGCGCACGCTCAGCGCGCTGTTCGCGCCACTCTTGATCGGCGAACGCCTGCTTGGCGTGGTGACGGCGCAGTCGCCGCTGGCCGATGCTTACGGCGAACATGAGCGGATGGTGTTTCGCACCCTCAATGCCTATACCGCCATCGCGCTGGACAACGCACGCGCCTATCGGCAGCTGCAGCAGGCGCAGAGCCAGTTGATGGCACAAGAGAAGCTTGCCGCCTTGGGCGCGCTGGTGGCCGGCATCGCGCATGAACTGAACACGCCCTTGGGCAACAGCCTGTTGATGGCGAGCACGCTGGAGCAGAGGACCGCCGAGGTCGAGAGCGCTGTGCTGACCAAGGCCTTGCGGCGCAGTGAACTGGAGAGTTACTTCAACGAAGCCAAGGCGATGGCGCGGCTGATCATGCTGGGCCTCGAATCGGCTGCTCGGCTGATAGGCAGCTTCAAGCAGGTGGCGGTGGACCGTACCGCCGAGCAGCGCCGGCCCTTCGATCTGGCGCAGCTGTGCGAGCAGATTGTTGCCACCTTGCAGGCCAGCATCCGCAAGCGCGGCCACCGGATCACGCTGGATATTCCGCCCGACATCTTGCTCGACAGCTTCCCCGGCCCCTTCGGCCAGATCTTGAGCAATCTGATCGAAAACGCGATGGTGCATGGCTTCGGCGAACGACGCGAGGGCCATGAAGGGCTGATGAACTTGAGCGCGAGGCGTATGTCCGGTGAGCGGGTTGAGCTGCGCTTCCAGGACGACGGCGTCGGCATCAGCGCCGCTCACGCCGCCCGCATTTTCGAGCCCTTCTTCACCACCAAATTCGGCCAAGGCGGCAGTGGGCTGGGGCTGTCGGTCAGCTACAACATCGCCAACTCGCTGCTGGGGGGCAGCCTGACGCTGGACCGAAGCGTCGTCAATGGCAGCTGTTTTGTGCTGTTTTTGCCGCTCAAGGCGCCCACGCCCAGTGATGATTCGGCGCAAGAATCGGGTGGGCAAGGCGAGTCGAAATTTTGACAATGGCTGATCTCGAAACTCCGACCGACGCCTCATGCCACGTTTTCAGTTCCACATTCAAGGCCTGGCGGCCGCCTTCGTCAATATCCACTGCGCTCGTGCCGGCTGTTATGCGGCTCGCGCCAGCCGGGCTTGAAGCCAGCTACAGGCGCAGAGCATGGACACCCAAAGCAGCCACTATCAGCGCATACGCAAGGCCATCGAGCGCCTGGCCTCGAGCGAGGAGGCGCTGCCTCTGCAGACCCTGGCCGATGAAGCCGGGCTCAGCCTGTTCCATTTCCAGCGCAACTTCGTCGGCATGGCGGGCGTTACGCCCAAGGAATTCAGCCAGGCGCTGACGCTGCAACGCGCCAAGCAGAGCCTGACCGAGGCGGCCTCGGTGATGGACGCGGCCTTGGCGGCCGGCCTCTCCGGCCCGTCGCGGCTGCATGATCTGTTCATTGGGCTGGACGGCATCACGCCGGGTGAATTCAAGCTGGGTGGCGCCGGCCTGAGCTTGCGCTGGACCTGCGCGGACAGTCTGCTCGGGCCGATCTGGTTGGCCGCCAGTGAGCGCGGCGTGATGCAACTGGTGTTCAGCCGCGGCGCCAGTCCGGCGCAGCTGATCGCAACAGCCGCTGGCGCGCTACCGCTGGCGCAATGGCGCGAAGATGCCGCAGGGTTGGCCCCCATCGTCACCGAGTTGCAGCGCCGCATGCAGGGCCTGGGGCCGAGCCGGCCGATTGGCCTGGCCTTGTCGGGCACGCCGCTGCGTTTGAAGGTTTGGCAAGCCTTGATGGCCGTGCCAGAGGGTCAGGTTTTGTCTTATGGGCAGTTGGCGCAGTTGGTCGGCGCGCCCAAAGCGGTGCGCGCGGTGGCGAGTTGTGTGGCGGCGAATCCGATTGCTTACCTGATCCCTTGCCACCGCGTGATACGTGCCAACGCCGAATTTGGCGAATACCGCTGGGGCCCGCAGACCAAGCGGGCCTTGCTGGGGCTGGAGCTGGCGCGAGTCGGCTGAAGCGGGGCTACAGTGCCGCCATCCAGACCGAGGTCCATTCAATTGCCGAGCATCATAGAAGTTGACCCTCAAGGCGCCGATGCGCTCGCGCTGCTGCGTGAAGCTGCGATCGACGCGAAGGCTTTGTATCCCGAGTTGTTTGTGGCGGGTGGCCCGCCGGCCAGCAATCCCCCTGTGGGAGCGCGCAGCGTTTATGTCGTCGCTTATCTCGATGCCTGTCCCGTCGCCTGCGGTGCCTTTCGCCCTTTGGATGAATTCACCGCCGAAATCCGCAGAATCTATGTGCACCGCGATCACCGCCGCAAAGGCCTTGCCCGCGCGGTGCTCGCGCACCTTGAGCGGGCCGCGATTCGTCTGGATTACCGCAGGCTCGCGCTTGAAACCGGCTACAAGCAGACGCCGGCCATGGGCCTATACGAAGCTTGGGGTTTCCGGCGCATAGCGCCCTTTGGCGAGTACCTGGGTGATCCGACCAGTGTTTGTTATGAGCGCCACCTTGACCTTGAGGAATAGCTCAAGGTCCGTTGACGCCATCAAGCCGTCATTTTTGGCCGTTACGTTGGTGATATGCTGATCGCGGCGCCTGTAACTACAGGTGTCTAAACCACTATTGGACAGAGCGATGCAGCGTCAAAACCTCCACCCCTCCCTCAAGGCCAATAAACAGGCCGGTTTGTTGGCCTGCTTGGCCGCAGTTGCCGGTTGCTTGTCGGGCTGCGCCAATATGGACCCGCAGCAGCAAAGCACCGCGCAGGGTGCGGCCATTGGAGCGGTGGCCGGCGCCATCATCGGTTCGGCTACCGGCGGCAAGGCCGGCACCGGCGCGGCAATTGGCGCTGTGGCCGGGGCGGTCGGCGGGAATCTGTGGTCCAAGCATATGGAAGACAAACGCCGCGCGATGGAACAGGCCACGGTGGGCACCGGCGTGCAGGTCACGCGCACGGCCGATAACCAACTCAAGCTGCAAGTGCCCAGCGACATCTCCTTCGCCACCGGCAGCGCTGCCCTGGAGCCCCGGCTGCGCCCTGTGCTTGAAGCGTTCGCGAATGGCCTGGAGCGCGAGCACGCCAGCACCAAGATCCGCATCGTCGGCCATACCGACAACACCGGCAACGATGCCATCAATGACCCGCTGTCCTTGCGCCGCGCCGAAAGCGTGCGCAGTTTCCTGGAGGACCGCGGCATCAAGGGCGAGCGCATCGAGGTGGCCGGGCGCGGCGCGCGTGAGCCGCTGGTGGCCAACGATTCGGCCGAAGACCGGGCGCGCAACCGCCGGGTTGAAATATTCTTGCGTGAGGTCCAGGCCAGCAACGGCTACTGAAGCGCGCTCAAGCCTTGCGCCGACGGGAGATGCAGATGATTCGAAATTTTCTGACGCGGCCTTTGAGCGGGCTGATTTGCGTGGCCATGGTGGCGATGCCTCTGCCGGCGCGTGCCGAACAAACCGTTCGCTGCGAATCCCGTGGCTTCAGCTACCGCTATTGCCGGGTTGACACCAACGACCGGGTCGAGCTGTCACGCCAGCTGTCTAGCATCAGCTGCCGGGAGAATCGCTCCTGGGGCTATGACCGTTATGGCGTGTGGGTGGATCACGGTTGCGCGGCCGAGTTCCGCGTCGGCAAAGACGACAACAATCACCGCAGCCGCGACAAGGCCATTGGTATCGGCGTGGCGGTGGTGGGTTTGGCGGCGCTGGCGGCGCTGGCTTCCAGCCGCAATCAGCAGGCCACGCAAGAAGGCAGTGAGGTACAGAGCTGGTCGGTCGGCAGTTTCAGCGGCTATGACGAGACCGAGCGCACCGATGTGCAGCTGACCATCCTGCCCGGCGGGTCGGTGAAGGGCCGCGCCGGCAACAACGAATTCACCGGCCAGCTCACCGGCGAGCAACTCCAAGCCGGCCGCCAGCGCTTCAAGATCAGCCGGCAGGGCCAGGGCTTTCTCGCCGTGGACGTCAACAACCCACAGCACCGCGTCCAGTTCAATCTGGTCGGCGGCGGCTACTGACCCGAGGCCATCGTGCTGAAAATTCTTCTACGCAAGACTGGCTTGCTGTGCGCCGGCCTGAGTCTGGCCTTGTCGATTCAATCTCACGCTCAAGTTCAAAGCCAGGCCACAGCGCCCGCGACCGAGGGTTATGGCTTTATCGACGCTGCCGGCCTTGCACCGCACGCGCCGTTTGTGGAGATGGCGCCACCGGTCATGCGCCCGCCGGCGGTGGACACACTCGCCACGCTGCGCCTGCGCGGCGTGCTGCGTGTCGGCGTGGTGCCGGTGGTGCCGATGGTGATGCGCAATGCCAACGGCGAGTTCAGCGGCTATAGCGTTGACATCGCCCGGCGTTTGGCCGAAGACATGGGCGTCGCGCTCGAGTTCGTGCCCACCACTTGGGGCGACCTGATCCCGGACCTGATCGCGCAGCGCTTCGATTTGATTGCGAGCGGTTTATGGGTAACGACGCCGCGCGCGCTGGTGGTGAATTTCACTCAGCCGACGGCGACCGAGAGCGTGCATGTGGTGGCCAGCAAACGCCAGTCTCACAAGCTGAACAACATCAATGACGTGAATCAGCCGAACATGACCGTCGCGGTCGGCGCGGGCACGCCCGAGGTCGCGCTGGCCAAGCGCCTGTTCCCGCGCGCCAAGCTTTTGCAGGTCGAAGGCGAGCCATTTGGCCCGGTGCTCAGAGGCCAAGCCCAGGTGGCGCTGCTGGCCACCTTGACACCGACGGCGATTGCGCGCGCCGTGCCCGAGCTTTATTTGCCTTTCCAATTGCCGGTCGGCAGCACATTGGCGGCCTTGGCGGTGCGCAAGGGCGACTCCGATTTCCTGAGCTTTTTGAACACCTGGATCGCCATCCAGCGCCAAGCCGGTTGGCTCGATGAGCGCCTGCTGCATTGGAGCCTGGCGCCAGAACCAACGCCCTGAAATCCCCTTCGTTTTTCAAACAGAAATCGCGATGAAAACAAAACCACTCGCATTCTGGGTCGCGGCCGCTATCGCCCTGATTGCACAGCCCAACGCCTACGCGATCAGCGCCAAATACGCTCAGCAGTTGGAGCGCTCCGGCTGCACGCAAATTTCCGAAGGGCAAGGCTGCGACATCCGCAAGACCAAGGCCGAGAACGCCAAGGCCGGCTTCGTCAACGATGCCGCCGCGCCTGCGCCCAAGGCCAGCCCCGCCGCAGCCAAGCCCTACGCCGGGCAATGGCTCGCCAAGTCTGATTCGGGCGCCACCGTCGCCACCATCCGCATCGACGCCAAAGAGCATGTCTGGGTCAACGGCAAGCCAGTCAAGGCCAAACGCAGCGATGGCGGGCTGGCGTTCAAATCCGGCACCATCAGCTTCAGGATCCAAGGTGACCGCCGCCTGCAGGGCGAGGACGGATGGACCGACAGCGGCGCGGGCACCAAGGGTCAGATCGTCAGCGAATAGGCCGACCTCAAACTCGATCCGGGGGGCAGGTCTTGCCTTGCGGGCAGTTGGCGCGCACCGGCTAAGCCTTCAGCCAATGTCGTGTGGCATGTTTGGCGGCACCAAAACCGCGTCATTACCCTCATGGCGTCCCTGCGCTTTACGCTTAGCGTCTGAGCCAAACCCATCGGTCTTTCCAATTGCCGTCAAGAGTGCGGCACCGCACCAGCGATGCCATCGTCCGCCCGATGCCTTCGACGGACGACCAAGCTTAGCAAGCCCAGCCCTGCCAGCAGCATTGCGTAGACCTCAGGCTCCGGGATTGGCGCGGCGAGCTCATTGGCGTTGAACCCGCCGACCTGCTGGCCAACGTAAACCAGATCGTGACGTATGAGGATGCCATTTTCATCCGGCAGCATGACATAGGCGACACCATTTTCGTCCACGTGAGGCTTCTGGCTGACCAAGGGATCCACCAGACCTTCGTCATCAAATTGACCTTGGTATTTGTAGAACTTCATGTCGATGACCAGTGAAGGATCGCCGTTCGGTTTCAACTCCTTGGACAGTTCGTCGACTCTGCCGATCTGAAGTTCATACCATTCGGTCTCCGACTCCGGCTTGTTGTTCAGTGCAGCGATCTGTTCATGGTGACCGGGATGATCGCCAATCAGCAGATCACCCAGATCGACGTTTTCAGGCAGCGTGGTCTGAGTCAGCTTGACCCAGAAGGCGTTCGCAAACGGCGCAGGAGCCTCAAGCACCGGAGCCTTGATCAACGCCTGCACCGCGGCAGGGATGGGAGGTGGAGGCCCTGGCACAGGCACCGGCACAAAGCTCACCGAAGGAACCCCGACCGCCTGCTTGACCAAGGTTCCGCTGCCGTTATCCACCAGCCAGCTGTATTTGATGGCGGCGGGGTTGCCGTAGGTGCTGACGCCAAAGTGATCGCAGGGGTTGGCCTTCCATCCGGCATTGGCGCCGGGCCAGCAACTCTCGCCGGTGGTGACGAAGGGGCTCAGCGGATTGTTGAACGGAGTAGCGACGCCGCCTATCGTCCCGCCGTAGATGATCCGTACGCCATAGCCGGGCACGTCGGTAATGGTCGGCTTGCCGAACCGGACGACCGCGCCGGGGTCGGGCGAGATGAAGGAGAAGACCCGGTTGTAGCCGAAGACGCTGGTGATCTTGCTTTGGTCGAACGACAAGTCCTCGATGTCGATTTCGAATCCCCAGGCATCCTTGCCGGTGTCGTTGACGGTGTCGAAATTGCCAAGCGAGCCGAACACGGTGGCCAGGCTCAAGCCGGGGCTGAGTGACGTCGCCAATGCAAGCGCTGCGATGGGTCTGAAACGGAAAGCACTCATGGTCATTGCTCCGGTGTTGCTAAACCAAGGCGGCGAAAAACGCCGCTTTAAAGAAATATCCGGTTGAATGCTGCGCGCGCGCTTTGGCTGCGAAGTTGAGTTCGCTCAAGGAATTTGAAGCCGACCCCAAATGACGGGAAAGCGGCCGTGGCTGGCGCTCGCTGCTCTATAGTGGCCGCTGCCTTCAGCATCCAAAGTCCTCATCAACAGGAGCCTCGCATGGCCAAGAAAAATTCCGCCAAATCTGCAGCCAAGCCGGATGCGATCAATATCGGCATTAGCGCCAAGGACAGGGAAACAATTACCTTGGGCTTGTCCAGGCTATTGGCCGACACCTACACGCTCTACCTGACCACGCACAATTTCCATTGGAACGTGACCGGGCCGATGTTCAACACCTTGCACCAGATGTTCATGGTGCAGTACACCGAGCTGTGGAACGCGGTTGACCCGATTGCCGAACGCATCCGCGCGCTTGGGTCTGTGGCGCCCGGCTCTTATGCCCAGTTCGCCGCCTTGAGCTCGCTGCCCGATGCACCGGCCAAGCCGCCCAAGGCGCTGGAGATGGTGCGCATCCTGGTCGAAGGCCATGAAGGCGTGGCGCGCACCGCACGCGCCTTGTTCGCTGCGGTTGGCCAAGCCTCGGACGAGCCGACCGCCGACCTGCTGACCCAGCGGTTGACGGTGCATGAACAGACGGCCTGGATGCTCAGGAGTCTTTTAGAGGACTGAGTAGCCAAGCGCTGACTGCGCAGAAGTCAGCGCAGGTGAGCAGCACCGGCCGGCTGTCGGCGCAGCCAAGAGACGGCCTGGATGCACAGGAGTCTTTTAGAGGACTGAGTAGCCAAGCGCTGACTGCGCAGAAGTCAGCGCAGGTGGGCAGCACCGGCCGGCTGTCGGCGCAGCCAAGAGACGGCTTGGATGCTCAGGAGTCTGCTGGAGGAGTGACGCGGCTTGATGCCTGGCATCCGCCTTCAAGCCGCAGCCAGCAAGGCCCGGCAGGTCAGCAGCGCGCGCCGGAAGTCGAGGTCGCCGATGGCTTCCTCCAGCTGACTCAATTGCGGGCCCAGGTCGGCGCCGAAGCGATGGCCCAGGGCCAGCAGGGAATCCAGCGCGGCCATGTCGGAATTCAACAATTGCTGCTCCAGTGCTTGCAGCGCGGCCCGCTTCGGTGATGGCGCCACCACCGTGCCATCCCGCTCCGCCTTGAAGGACAATTCAAAGGCCTCGTGCAAGGCCCGCAAACCGGGCAGCGCGGCGGCCATCGCGGCGCAACTGGCCTCGCAGACCTGCGCCAACTCGGCCGCGGCCGGCGCCTGCTGGCGCCATGTTCCGATCAGCTTTTCTGCCGCACCCGCGGCGTCGGCCAGCGCCGTCGCGCCGAGCGTGGCTGCCGTGCCCTTGAGCGTGTGCTGCAGGCGAGCGGCGGATTCAAAATCGGCCTGCGCAAGCTGCTCACGCAACTGGGTCGGCAGCACCGCCAGTTCACTCGCAAACCGACCCAGCAAACGGGCATAGCTGGCGCGCTTGCCGCCCAAACGCCGCAGCGCCAGTTCAAGCTCCACGCCGGCGGCGCTCGCCGCAGCGTCCACCTCGTTCACCGCGGCCGGCGGCGTTTGAGTCGCGGTCTGCTCGCCGGCATTCAAGCCCGCCTGTTTGCGCAAGACGGCCACCAACTGATCCAGCGCAAAGGGCTTGCCGACATGGTCGTTCATGCCGGCGGCCAGGCAGGCTTCGCGATCCGAGCTCATCGCATTGGCGGTCATCGCGACGATGGGCAGCCGGCGCAGACCGAGCTGCTCGCGGATGTAGCGGCTTGCGCTGAGGCCATCCATCACCGGCATTTGCAGGTCCATCAAGACCACGTCGAAGGGCATCTCGCCTCCGGCCGCCACCAGCATGTCGACCGCCTCCTGACCATGGTTGGCGATCTGCACCAAGGCGCCTTCGTCGCTCAGCAACTCCAGCGCGACCTGCTGGTTATTGAGGTTATCTTCGACCAGCAGCAAACGCATCGAGGCGAGGCGTTGCTGGCCGGCCAAGGCAGCGACCTGCGAGGGATGGGCAAGCTGGCGGCCCCGGCCCGCATCCACCACCGCGTCGAACAACATCGAGGCCGTCAGCGGCTTGACCAGAAAGCCGTCCAGGCTGTCCTGCTCTGCTTGGCTGCGCCGCGACAGCATGTCGCGACCATGGGCCGTCACCATCAGCAGCAGCGTGGCCTCGCCCTTGAGCCCCAGCTCCTGGATGCGCTGGCTGGTCTGCCAACCATCCAGCCCGGGCATCTGCCAGTCCAGAAACACCGCCCGATAGGGCGTGCCGGCTGCCGCCTGCGCTTGCATCAAACTCAGCGCCTGCTCACCACTCTCGGCCAGGTCGACCTGCCAGCCCAGCGACTCGGCCATTCGCTCAAGCAGATCCCTTGCAAGCGCGTTGTCATCGACCACCAGCGTGCGCCAGGCGGGGTCGGGCGCGGCCGAAACCGCCACCGGCGCCGCCGCTGCCAGCGCGCCCGTCTCTTCGGCCAGCGGCAGCTCGATCGTGAAGGAGAAGCGACTGCCCCGGCCCAGTTCACTGTCCAGCAGCAATTGGCCGCCCATCAAGGTTACAAAACGCTGGCTGATCGCCACGCCCAGTCCGGTGCCGCCGAAACGCCGCGTGGTGGATGACTCGGCCTGCGTGAAGCCGCTGAAGATGCGTTGCTGATTCTCCAGGGCGATGCCGATGCCGCTGTCTTGCACGCTGAATTGCAGCGTTACTGTCGACGCACCGCGCTGCACCAATTTGACGCCCAGCAGCACCTCGCCGCGTTCGGTGAACTTGATCGCATTGCCGCCCAGATTGATCAGTATCTGCTGCAGGCGCATTGCATCGCCGACCAGGCGGCGCGGCAATTGAGGGTCGATGTCAAACAGCACCTCGACCGGCTTGCTCTCCACATTGGCCGCGAAAATCACCGACAGATCGCGCATCAGCTGGTCGATGCCAAAGGGCTGCGGATCCAGCTCCATCTTGCCGGCTTCGATCTTGGAGAAGTCGAGAATCTCGTTGAGCAGGCCCAAGAGCGAGCGCGCAGCACCATCGCTCTTGGCCGCGTAATCGGCCTGCCTCGGCGTCATCTCGGTCTTGCGCAAGAGCGTCAGCATGCCCAGAACGGCGTTCATCGGCGTGCGGATTTCATGGCTCATATTGGCCAGGAACTGGCTCTTGGCAACCGAGGCGGCCTCGGCCGCAGCGGTCGCTTGTTGCAGCGCCAGCAGCGCCTGCTTGCGCTCGGTGACATCCTCGAAGATAAAGAAGCGGCCGAAATAGTGATCATCGGCGTCGCGGATCTGGGTCGAGAAGCGCCGGATCGTGCGGCCGTCCTTGAACACGATCTCGTCCTCGACCTGCGCCCGGTTGGACTCGTCTTGCAGGCTTTGATAGCGGGCCGTGAAGGCCGCCTCATCCGCCACCAAGGCGCGGCGGGTCGGCATGGTGTCGATGTTCTTCAGCTCACCGCGCCGGATCGCATCGGCCTGATGGTTCATGCCCCAGATATCGCAAAAACGCTGGTTGAAGTAGAGAATCTGGTCGCTGCGGTTGTCCACCACAAAGAAGGCCAAGGGCGAGCTGTTTGACATCATCTCCAGCAAAGACTGGTTCCAGCGCAAGGCCTCGCCGGCCTTTTTGCTGGCCGTGATGTCGGTGCAGATGGCGATGTATTTTTCGATCTGCTCATCGGCGCCGAGCACCGGCGCGACAAAGCTGTCAACCCAGTAGAAGGAACCGTCTTTGGCCCGGTTGCAGACCTCGCCGCGCCAGGCAAAGCCGGCGCTGATCTGGGCCCACATCTCATCCCAGAACTCGGCCGGGTGCTGGCCCGAATTGATGATGCGGTGCGTCTGGCCGAGCAACTCGGCACGGCTGTAACCGCTGACCTGGCAGAAGGAGTCATTGGCCATGGTGATGCGGCCTGCGCGGTCGGCCACCGAGACGATGGCGGCCAGGTTCAATGTGCTCAACAAGGTCTCGTTGTCGCGCTGGGCGGCCATCAACTCGGCGGTTCTGGCTTCCACCAGGCCTTCGGCGCGTTCGCGCCCGGCCGCCTGCTGGCGCAGCATCAAGGCCAACATCGCACTGATCATCGCGCCGGCGGCGAACAAGAGCCAGGGCGTGCTGCCGTCTATCGTGGCGTCAAACTGCGGCGTGCTGTTCATGCGCAGCGTCAGCGCGCGATTGACGACCGTGATCTCGCGCTGATGGCTGAAGCGCCGGCCCTGCGAATCGGGCTGGCCCGCGCTCAGCTTGGTCACATGGCCGTCGGCATCGAACATCGGCGTTCCCAGGGACGCTCCGGCGCGGGCGTCATACAGCTCAAAGTCGACCCGACCCGACATCACATCGGGGATCTTGCCCAGCAATTCTCGGATGACGATCGGCGAGTACAGCAGGCCGAGCAGGCCGGCATTGCGCTGCTCGGCATTGTCGAGCGGCACCCCGCGCCGGTAGACCGGCAGGAACATCAGCACGCCGGGCGTTTTACGCTGGTCCTGCACCAGGGTGATGGCGCCGCTGATGGTGGCCAAGCCGCTGCTGGCCGCCAGCATGGCGCCGGCGCGGCGCTGCGCCTCCGAGCCGACATCCAGCCCCTGCGCGCCGGCATTGTTGGCGGCCGGATCGATCAGCTTGATGACGTAATAGTCGGGGTGATCCTTGTCCGCCAGCTGGCGGATGGCAAAGCCGGGGGCGCCATCGGCGCGCTCATCGGCGACAAACCGATCTCGCTCGCCGCGCATCACCTGCTCGATAAAGCCGAAACCGCGCACGCCGGGAAACTCCTTGGCGAGGTCGCGCGATTCGACATAGGCGCGGAAGTCGGCCCGCTTGACCCGTTGCCGGGTCTCCCGACTGGCCGCATAAAGCCCTCTTGCGCCCGCCAAGCCATGCACCGGGTGAGCAAAACGCTGCTCAACCTCCTTGGCCGTGCGTTCGACATTGCGCTGGAACTCGGCCTCGGCATCGGCCTGTATGGACTGCCATTGCCAGCGTGCCGCCGCGGCCGAAAGCCCCAGGCCGAGCAGCAGCGTGACGAGGGTCAGCGCCTTGCCCGAACCTGCCAAATACCAATGCCGATACGCCATGCGAGATCCGTTCCCGAGTTCTCCGTCACAACCGGGGGCAAGGCCCCTTTTCTGTACTCCGCAGATGCTAAATGAAGTCGGCCAAGGCAATCGTGGATATAGACGGATTTTTGGGCCGTTTTGTGACGCCGCCGGCGCTTGATCAGCGCAGGTGCTTCTCCATGAAAACGCCCGTTCCGTCGGCCACCCGATCGCCAAACGGCCCGCAGCGCTGGTAGCCGAGGCTGGCGTAGAGCGCCAAGGCTGCGGGCTGGCGGATGCCGGTCTCAAGCCGGCAGACGCCGATGCCGCGCTCGACCAGGTCTTGCTCCAGGGCCTGCATCAGCCGCCTGGACAAACCGCGCCCGCGCTGCTCGGGCAGCACATAGAGTCGCTTGATTTCGCCGTAGGCCAGGGCATCGGCATCCTGCATGCGCTTGACGGCGCCGCAGCCGGCCAGCTCGGCCCCAAGCCAGACGCCAAGGAACAAGGCGTTCGGCTGTTTGAGCCCCCAGGCGCTTTCGAGATGGGCAGCGTCTATGGCCGGATACAAGTCGCGCATGCAGCGATCCGAGGCCGCCAGCAAGGCCTGGGCGGCAGCGCTGTCGGCGTCCAGTGGCCGGACAAGAATCTGCGGCTTGTAGCCCGGATGCCGATACAGATGCCAGCGGCCGCCACGGAACTCGCGCAGTTGCTCCAGCGTCGCGCCGACCGCCAGCGCCAGCTGGATCGAGGCGCTGTTGGCGGCATTGATGAAGCTGATCAGGGGCAGCTCCGGCGCCTCGCGCAAGGCCATCGCCTGCACCGCGCGCACCGCCTCGCTGGCGAAGCCCTGGCCCCAGTACGCGCGGCTCAGCGCCCATTTGATCTCGGGCTCGGGCCAGTCGTTCGGGTACCAAAGCCCGGCCGCGCCGAGCACCGCGCCCGTCACCTTATGTTCCAGCGCATAAGGCCCATAGCCGCGCAAGGCCCAATGGCCGGCCATGCTGGCCATCGCGCGCCAGCTCTCGCCCTCGCTCAAGGCGCGCCCGAAGGTGAAGCGGGTGCATTCGGGGTCGGCGTAATGGGCGTGCAGTGCCGGCCAGTCGGCGTGCACAAAAGGGCGCAGGATCAGGCGCTCGCTTTCGAGCCGGGCAGGGAAGTTCAAGGCTTGTCGTCTTTCAAATGCTGGCCGAGAAACTTCTCGACCCGCCGGGCGAAGTCGATATGGGTATCGACCTTGCGCCAGCTGTGGCCCTCGTTGTCATAAGTGACCCATTCGGGCGGCCGCCCGGCCTCCTTCAAGGCCGCACGCAGGCGTTCGCCATGGACCAGCGGCACCCGCTTGTCGCTCTCGCCAAAGGCCAAGAGCAGCGGTGCCTGAATCCGCTTGGCCTGCGCCAGCGGTGAATTGGCCGTCAGCATGGCGGCGTCCTTCTGCACATCGCCCACCAGCTCCGGCAGCGCGTAGCGGCGGCCACTCGAGCTGACGTCATCATTCAACCACCACGGGGCGTCGAGAAACAAGTTCGGGTCGGTCACCGCCACCCAGGCCACGCCGCAGCGGTACAAGTCGGGGTGCCGCACCAGGCCCATCAGCGTGCTGTAGCCGCCATAACTGGCGCCAGCGATGCAGGCCTTGTCGCTGGCCAGGCCCTGCTTCTGGGCCCACAGCAAGGCGTCGGCCACATCGTCCTGCATGCTCTGACCCCATTGCTTCCAACCGGCCTTGTAATGGGCATCGCCATAGCCGGTGCTGCCGCGGAATTCGGGGCTGATGACCAGATAGCCGCGCGAAGCCAGGAACTGCTCCATCGCCTGCCATCGCCAGTGACCGATACGCACCCAAGGGCCCCCATGTACCAAGACCACGGTGGGCAGCGGTTGGCCGGCCTTGCTGCCCGCCGGCTGCGTCAGCCAGACCGGCAGGTCACGGCCATCGCGCGCCTTGATGCGCTGCAAGTCGACCGTTGCCATGCGCTTGGGCTCGATGCCGTCCAGCACCTTGCTGATCGATTGCCAACGCTTGTTGGCCGCCTCGTAGAGGTACAAGCGGCCCGGATCCTGATCCGAGTAGCTGCGCACCAGGACGACCATATCGTCGGCGCCGCAGCGCCGGCAATTGAGCCGATTGACGCGGCCGGGCAGCACCTCGTCGGCCAAGGCTTGCATGCGCTTCATGTCCTCATCGAACCAGATGGTTTGCTCGCCATCGGTGTCGACCCGCACGCCCAGGGCGCGGCCACCGGCGCGATCCAGCACCAT
This sequence comes from Roseateles oligotrophus, assembly GCF_025717515.1. Classification (GTDB taxonomy): domain Bacteria; phylum Pseudomonadota; class Gammaproteobacteria; order Burkholderiales; family Burkholderiaceae_C; genus Paucibacter_A; species Paucibacter_A oligotrophus. The sequence goes on along the minus strand of NZ_JAJIRN010000012.1, from coordinate 73,951 downwards.
GCCGCCAAGCAAATCGAAGCCCGGCGTGGTCACGATTGCCGGTCGCTGCGGCGCGCCCTTGTCAAAGTCGAAACGGCTCAGCACCGTGTAACCCTCGGGGCCCTCGTTGAATTTCAGATACAGATTGCCGGCATCATCGACGGCCGAGGGCGTGAACGCCGGCTTGAGCATGCTGCCCTGGGCCAGTTGCCGCCACTGGGTTTCACCAGGGCCGCGCCAGTGCACCGCCACGCTGTCTTTAACGCGCGTGGCGGCCACCCGCGGCTGCCCCTTGCTATCGAACAGCCAGTGCACCGTGCCGGTCGGCGCATTCAGATCGATGCTGCGAGTGCGGCCGGTGCGAGTATTGAGCCAAAGCGGCGTGAGCGAGTTGACCTCGTTGTGACCGAAGTCCATCTTGCCGACCACCACCTCCTCGGGTGTGACGCCTTCTTGCTGCAGCGGCACCGCCAACAACTGATGATTCCATTCCAGCGAGCGGTCACGACTATCGCCGCTGCTGACAAAAGGCTTGCCCTGGCGCCTGACCAGCTGCATCAGCTTGCTGCCATCGGGGTCGGCGGCATAAAGCCCCGGCGCATAACGGCGGTCTTCACCGCTGCCGGCCTCCAGGTCCAGCACGCTGAAGACCAGGCGCTGGTCGCCGACCCAGTCGAATTGCACGATATCGGCATCCGAGAATCCGGCCGCTCGCGTCGCCTTATTGCCTTCGCCCAGGTCCACCACCACAAGACCGACCCGGTTGCCGCCTTTCGAGGTGGTCAAGGCGAGCTGTTTGCCCGAGGGCGACAGCTTGGCCTCGAGCACCGCCGGGCGCTGGAAAAACCGCTCGATCGGGACGGGCTGGTCGGCCCTGGTCTCCGCCGTCACGCCAACTCCGGCCAAGGCCGATATCAACAAGCCGAAGCTCAGCCTCGCCAGGCATGGTTTCATGCGCATCTTCGTTCTCCCCCTGCTTTTAATGCGCGCAGGATAGCAAAGCGGCGCACCAAATTGGGCCTGCAGCGTACCCAACGCGGTCGCTGCGATAATCGGCGACCTAATTTTCTCGACCCAAGCGTGCGGCTGCCCAAGCTGAGCGCGCCGAGCGCCGCCACTATGTCAGCCGATCTGCCCAGCCAAATTCAATCCGAAGTCAAGCGCCGCCGCACCTTTGCGATCATTTCCCACCCGGACGCCGGCAAGACCACGCTGACCGAAAAGCTCCTGCTGTTCTCGGGCGCGATCCAGATCGCCGGCTCGGTCAAAGCCCGCAAGGCCAGTCGCCACGCGACCTCGGACTGGATGGAAATCGAGAAGCAGCGCGGCATTTCGGTCGCTTCCTCGGTGATGCAGATGGAATACCGCGACTGCGTGATCAACCTGCTCGACACCCCCGGCCACCAGGACTTCTCGGAAGACACCTACCGCGTACTGACCGCGGTCGACGCGGCGCTGATGGTGATCGACGCGGCCAACGGTGTCGAGCCGCAAACTCGCCGTTTGCTGCAGGTCTGCCGCGCCCGCAACACGCCCATCCTGACCTTCGTCAACAAGATGGACCGCGAGGTGCAAGACCCATTGGCCTTGATGGACGAAATCGAGCGCGAGCTCGGCATGACGGTCGTGCCTTTCACCTGGCCCGTCGGCATGGGCAAGCACTTTCACGGGGTGATGGACCTGCGCCAGCAGCAGATGCGCGTGTTCTCGCCCGGCGAGGGCAAGGCCGGTGGTGACGATGAAATTCTGCAAGGCCTGGACAACCCCGCCTATGCCGAGCGTTTCGGCATGCAATACGAGCAGGCCGAGGGCGAGATCGAGCTGGTGCAGGACGCGGCGGCCGAGTTCAATCTCGATGACTTCTTGACCGGCAAACTGACGCCGATGTTCTTCGGCTCGGCGGTCAACAACTTCGGCGTGCAGGAGATTCTCGACGCCTTGGTCGAGCTGGCCCCGGCACCGGCCGAGCGCGCCGCGATGCAGCGCGTGGTGCAGCCCGATGAGCCCAAATTCACCGGCGTGGTGTTCAAGATCCAGGCCAATATGGACCCCTCGCACCGCGACCGGATCGCGTTCCTGCGCGTCGTCAGCGGCCATTTCGAGCGCGGCATGCGGCTCAAGGTGGTGCGCTCGGGTAAGGAGTTACGCCCCAACACCGTGGTGAGCTTTTTGAGCCAGCGCCGCGAGCTGCTGGACGAAGCCTATGCCGGCGACATCATCGGTATCCCCAACCATGGCGTGCTGCAGCTCGGGGACACCATCACCGAAGGCGAGGCCTTGCAATTCACCGGCCTGCCCTTCTTCGCGCCGGAAATGTTCCGCGCGGTCGAAGTGGCCGACCCGCTGCGCACCAAGCAGCTCAAGGCCGGCCTGACCCAGCTCGGCGAGGAAGGCGCGATCCAGGTCTTCCGCCCGATTGCCGGCTCGGTGCTGCTGCTCGGCGCCGTGGGCCAGCTGCAGTTCGAGGTGGTGGCGCATCGGCTGGAGCATGAATATGGCTGCAAGGCCCGCATCATGCCGAGTCGCTTCCAGGTCGCGCGCTGGGTCACTTGCGATGACGCGAATGAGCTGAAGCGCTTTATCGACGCGAACGATCACCGCATGGCCTATGACGCGGTTGACGCGCCGACCGTGTTGGTCGAGTACGCACCGGAGTTGAGGGCGATCGAGGCCAACTGGCCGAAGATCAAGTTCCACGCGCTGCGCGAGCATGCGGGGCTGGTGTTCCAGAAGCGGCTGGAAGGGTGAGGCGGGGAGCTTTTAGCGGCGCCAAAACTTCGGCTTCTACCGCCCCCCGCCTCGAAAGGCCCAGCGCTATCTCGCCGCGCCACCCTTGTCGATATGGGCATTGCCCTGCAGGCTGATCTCCTTGCGCAGTGCCTCCAGTTCGGCGGCCTCTGCCGGCGTTTGCGGTGTCTTGGGCCGGGCCGGCGCGCGCTTCAACATGCTGCCGGTGACGGTCTCCGGCGCCTCGTAGGGCTGTTTGGCAGCGGTGGTCGGCGCTGGCCCGGCGCAGCCGGCGGCGCCTAGGCTCAGCAAAGTGGCCAGGCCCAGAGCGGCCGTCGAGTTGATGCGTTTGTCGTGGTTTGTTTGCATATTTGATCTCCCTGTTTTTCTCTCGATCTGTTTCAGACAAAAAAAACGGGTGCGGCTCAAATCAGCCGCACCCGCTAGTTCACTGCTGGTTCACATCCAGTCGGCTATAGGCCCGACATCAGAAGGTGTAGCCCGCGCGAGCGTAGAACACGCGGCCGACCGGATCGGCAAAGCGTGGATCAAAGCCGGTCTGGAAGGTGCGCGTCTGGTTGGAGAACGGCGGATCCTGGTTGAGCAGGTTGCGCACGCCGGCGGTCAGCGAGACCGACTTGATCGGCGCCCAGGTGCCGTACATATCCCAGATCGAATAGCTGTCGACCTTGTGCTTTGGATCTTCATCCGTGTAGCCGGTCTTGTAGCGGTTCACCAGGCCGAGACCAAAGTCGCCATGCTTCCAGCCCAGGCTCAAGGACTGTGACCAGCGGAAGATCGGGCCGTTGTTGCCGCTGTAGGTGCCGGCACGTTGAATCCAGGCACCGTTCTCTTCGTTCTGATACTCGTACTTGTTGACGTAGGTGCCATTCAGGCCGGCACTGAAGGTGCCCAGCGCGGCGGTGCGCAGGCGGTAGTTGGCCGTCAGGTCAACGCCATTGGTCCGGACACCGCCCAGATTCTTGGTCAGCAGTTCGACATAACCGCATTTCACACCGGGGCAGAGCGAGCCGTCTGTGGCCAGGGTGCCGTCGGCGGCACGCTTGAACAGGCTCGCGTACTTGACCGGGTCGGCGAACACCGCGTTCTCCGGCAGCACGTCGATCTTGTGCTCGTAGCTGATCCACCAGAAGTCCAGACCCACGCTGGCGTCCACCATGGGCTCGAACACAAAGCCCAGGGTCTTGTTGACCGAGGTCTCGGGTTTGAGATTGGGGTTGCCGCCGCCGAGGGACTGGAACTGCTGGTCGCAGTTGGCCGCCTTGGGCGCGCCGGGGATCGGCTTGCCGCCCGGGCAACGCACCGGATCATCGTGGTTATTGCCCGTGTTGGTGTAAGTCTGCGGCGCATTCAGCTCATACAAGGAGGGCGCCCGGAAGCCGGTCGAGTAGGAGCCGCGCATCAGCATCTGTTTATTGGGCTGGTAGCGGAATGTGAACTTCGGATTGGTGGTGCTGCCCGAATCGCTATAGCGATCGTGCCGCAAGGCAGCGCCCAACTCCAGGCCCGCCAGCACCGGCAGCGAGACTTCACCATAGACCGCGCTGACATTGCGTGTGCCATGGTTGTTGATCGTCGGGTCATAGCCGGTGCTGGCCACGACCTTCTCGGCAAACTCGGTATTGGCCTTGTTGGTGAAATCTTCCTTGCGGTACTCGGTGCCCAAGGCCAGACCGGCGTTGCCGGCACCCAGCCAATTGCCGAGTTCGCGGCTCGCCTTCAAGTCCAGCGATGTGACCTTGCCCAGGCCGGTGTAGAGCGTGCCGCGGACCGCTGCCTTTTCAAACACGGCTTTGCCTGCAGCGTCTTGGGGCCCGAACGGGTTGATCACACCGGTCTTGACGCCGGCCGTGATTTGCGCGCCGTCGGTATAGCCGCCGATCAATTTGTTGATGATCTCGTTCTCGTTGTAGGCCAGGCCGGTTTGGTAGTCCCAGCCGGCCAGGGTGCCTTCCAGATTCGCGACAAAGCGCTGCTGTGTATTGACACTTTCGTCGGCGCGGCCGCCGCTGATTTCATCCCGCATCTTGACGGTGATGGGCAGCTTGGCGTCGATCTTGGCCGAGGCCGGCGCGGCCGGCGTGATGCCTTTGCCTGGGTAGTACTTGGTGCCGGGGTCCATGCTCAAGGCGCCGTAAGGCACGCCGGCGATCACGGTCTTGTTGGTGTTCTCGGCGCGGAAATACTCGAAGCTCAGCAGGTGATCGTCGCTCAGTTGCACGCTGGCCTTGGCCAAGCCCGACAGGCGCTTGGTTTCGGGCACCAGATCGACCACGCGGGAGTACAGGTATTTGCACCCGACGGCACCGTCGGACACCAGCATCGGCGAGGCACAGCCTGGCGCTGCCGGGTTGGCGCTGTCGTCGTTCTGGTAATAGTTGGCCGGGAACGGCGTCGCCGAAGTCTTGGGCGTGCCGCGGTTGACATAGGGGCGCTGACCGGCGTTGAGCGGATCTTGCTGGCTGTAATCAAACACGGCAAATATGTTGAACTTGTCCTTGGCCAGATCACCGTAGCCGCCGCCGAGGTTGAAGTTCTTCGACTTGGCGCCTTCCTTTTGCGGTGAGTCCAGGCCCAGCGTGAGGGTGCCGCCGGTGAAGCTCTTCTTGGTGATGAAGTTGATGACGCCGCCGATCGCGTCGGTGCCGTACAGCGCCGAGGCGCCGTCACGCAACACTTCAACACGTTCGATCGCCGCGAACGGGATCATGTTCAGATCGGGTGCGGTCGCGTCGAGCGCGTTGTTGGCGATGCGCCGGCCATTCAAGAGCACCAGCGTCTTGTCTTGGCCGAGGCCGCGCAAATTGGCGAAGGTCGCACCACCGGTGGCCGAGCCGACGGCCTGGCTGCCGCTTTGGGTGGTCTGGCTGGCCGAAATCCGGCTGAGCATTTGCTCCACCGAAGTGACGCCTTCGTTCTTCAAGTCGCTCATCTTGATGACGGTGACCGGGTTGGCGGTTTCACCATCGATACGCTTGATCGCTGAGCCGGTCACTTCGACACGGTCCAATTGCTGTTGCGCCTGAGCTTGCACGCTGAACGCGGCCAACAAGGCCACGGCCAGGCTGATATGGGTCTTCTTCACGAACATCTCCTCGATACATATTGCATGGGTTGCCCGAATACCTGGGTTTGGCTTCGGGCCTGGGTTTGATCGGCGGCTTGTTGCCGCCTTTCCAGCACTGCGTTGTGGCCTTGCAACGGACTTTCAATCTGCGGCGCGGCTCTTTTTGGGGCAGTGAAATCACTCTTCCACCGCAAGTTAAATGGCAACCCCAGAGAATTTAAATGGCAGCTAAATGCAGGGAAAATTGGCCGGACTTGCGTGGCCTGTAGCCAACAAATCACCCGCTGCGTTTGGCGCAGAACGCCAAATTTGATCGGTATCAGAACGCCGAGACCAGACGGATTTTGTCGGGGCCCGGAACACCAGCCGCCAAGCGGCTCATGACTTTCGATTTTTGCCATCGTCTCGGTATTGAATGCTGGCATGAACGTCTTGCTGTTTGAAGATCAACTTGAACTCGCCCACCAACTGCGAAGCGAACTCGCGGACTACGGATACCGGGTTACCTGGGTTCGCCAGCTCACAAGCGCCCTGAGTCAACTTGAAGGTGGCGGCATTGACCTGGTATTGCTGGACCTGGGCCTGGCCGACGATGCGGGGCATAGCTTGCTGCAGCGCATGCGTCGTGATTGGCCCAGAACGCCGGTGCTGAATCTGACGACATTGGATCTTCTAGGCGACAGCCGGCTCTTCGGCGCCGATGGGAATGCGGCCCACGACTTCTTGCTCAAGCCCTTTGCGCCCGCCGAACTGCGGGCTCGCCTACGCGCGCTGGGTTGCCGCAGCTTTGGCGCGGATACCGAGTGCCTGGATCTGCGTGGCCTGAGTCTGAACCTCGGCGCTCAGCGCGCCAGCCTCAACGGCCGGCCGCTAGAGCTGTCGCGCAGCGAGTACCTGCTGCTCAGTGCGCTGGCGACCCGCGCCGACCGGGTGCAGACCCGCCGTGTGCTGGAGGAGCAGATCGGCTCAAGCGTGGTGGGTCGCGCCAGCAATGTGCTGGACGTGCAAATTTCCAATTTGCGCAAGAAGTTGGGCGAAGGCTATGTCAGAACCGTCAGGAATGTCGGTTATGTGATCGATAGACGCACGGAGCCGCGCGGGCAGCCAAGCTGATGATCCCTGCTTCGTTCTGCCTCCGGCCGCGCCGTTGTGGCGCTTTGTGAGGTTTTAGGCGCAAGTTCGGGCCTCGATTCATGAGATATTTAGGCCTATGAGCGGATGCCTTTTTGCTGTCCGCCCTCGCCCAAGGAGGAGCTTTGATCATGCGAACCTTGAACGAAATGCTCGCCAAGAAGCTGCTGACGCCGGATCAGCACTTCGAAATCCTGAGCTGGGCCACGCGCGCCAGAACGCCCGAGAAAATCATGGAAATGCCGCCGCATTTATGGCGCTCGCTGGAGCTGGCCAGCGTGCTGATGGGCTTCGAGGTCGGGCCAGCTAACGCTTGAAATAGGCGGCTCTGATCAAGGCTAGCCGCGGGGGGCTCACATGCCGCGCAGTTCCAGTCGCACCAGTTGAAAGTGCACTTCAGGCCCCTCTTGCTTCAGGCTGACCAGGCGGAAGTTCTTGCTGCTGCCGACCTTGTAGACCCGTTCACTGACGGAGGCGCTGATTTCATTGCAGCCAAGCCGGTCGTCTTTCGGCTCCTTGGCCTTTTTCTCGTTTTTGGACGCCAGCGCCGCCGGGCTGCCGACGCTGCAGTCGAGCACGGGGCCATATTGGCTCAAGGCCTCACGGTAGTAGTTGCTGATGCTGTCGATGCCGTCCGTGATGCCGTATTTGGAGACCTGCAACTTGAACCCAAAAGGGCCGAAAGACAGGCCCAGCGACACCCCCGACTTGTCGTTCCTGTCATCGGACCGCGCAATGGCGCCCGGATAGGCCGGCAAGCCAATCTCCTTCAAGCGCGCCAGTTCTTGGCTGCGGCCGGGCTTGCCGTCGTCGGAGACGGACAGCGCAGCGTTGATCTCCGTGGCCTGGGCCAGGGGCGCAGCCGCCAACATCGCCAGACCGAAGCCCAGCGCGGCAAGGCCAGAGGAGATGGGGTGATTGGCGGGGTGTTGCTTGGGCTTCATGGCGGGCTCGCATCCATTCAAACAGAGTGGAGCCAATGTATAAGCCTCGCTGCCCCCGGCCCAGTGAGATTCGACCAATTGCACGGCAGAAGGTACAGAGCGTCGAAAGGGCAGACTGGGATTGTCAAAATCACTTCATCGCGTCTGCTCGGGATTGCGCAAATATTGCTCGCGCAAAGCCTGCAATTCGCCCGAGCTTTGCAGCTCGTCAAAACCCTTGCGGAATTGCGTCAATAGCTGCGCGTCGACCTTGGGATTGAAGGCGAAGTAGCAACCATAGCCCGGCTTCAACAGGTGAAAAGCCTGCAATTCGGCCGGGTCGAAGCCATGGCGTTGGACCTGGAACAAGCTGGGCAAGAGCAGGCCGGCGAGCATGTCGAGACGCTCTGCAAACAGCATGCGCACGCCGATTTCACTGCGCGGCGTCTGGTAGATCACGGTCTCGGGGACACCGGCATCGCGCAAGAGTTGAGCCGAAGGCGAACCTCGGCCGACGCCGATTTGCAAAGGCGCGGCGGCCTGCCCCGGGTCGAACTTCAGCTCGGCGCGCCGCCGCAGTTTCATCAGCACGATGTCGCATTTGTCGAGCGGCCCCACCCATAGAAATTGCGGCTCGCGTTCGGGCGTGCGCACCGTCACGTAAAGCAGGCTGTTCGGCTCCGCCTGTGCCTCGCGCAAGGCCCGCACCCAGGGCATGTTGACTCGCTTGATGCCGAGGCCGGTGCGTTGCGAAATGCGGTCCAGCACCTCGTTGGCCAGGCCTCGATGCTTGTCGCTGTCAAGGTAGGCAAACGGCGGCAGGTCTTCGCTGAAACCGGTCAGATCAAGCGCCCGCGAGGCGCCACTTGCCAGGCAGACACCCAGCCCCAAAACCAATATTCGCGCCAACCGAGCAGAACGGAACTTGATCATGTCGGCCTCGCAATCAATCAATCGCTTTGAAAAAACTGCGCTTCAGCGGGGTCAGGGCTTGCTGCTGTAATTGAGCGGCATCCAATCATAGCCCGCCTTGGCATTTGGTCGCAGCCGGCCCAGACCAGGGAAGGAGACATGGGCGATGGCCAGGTAATGGCCCTGTGCGGCGGCCTCGGCAAAGACCTTCTGGCGCTGCGGCGCGGCGGCCTTGGCGTCGGAGTCGAACGCGATCGTGACCGCCGGATTCGGGAACTGCACCGCTGCCACATGCATCAAGTCGCCCAGGATCAATAGCTTCTGGCCTTTGCTCTCGACCGCATAAACGCTGTGGCCGGGCGTGTGGCCGGGCGTCGCGATGCTGCTCACACCGGGCACCAGCTGGGTAGGGCCGTTGAACGTTAGCAATTTGCCGGCGTCTTGGTAGGGCTTGATCGTGGTCATCGCCCGGCTGAAGCCCGGCTTGTCATCGGCGGCGGCTTTCTCCATCTTCTCGCCGCTGAGCCAATGCTCGGCCTCGGCCTTGTCCATGCGCAGCACGGCATTTGGAAACGCCGGTTTGCCGTCCGCCGCCAGCAAGCCGCCCATATGGTCGCCATGCAGATGGGTGATGTAGACCTCATCGACCTGCTCCGGGCTGTAGCCGGCGGCCTTCAGGTTCAGCATCAAGCGGCCCAGGGTCGGGCCGAACAGGCCGGCCGCGCCGGTGTCGATCAAGACTAACTTCGAGCCCGTGTTGACCAAAAAGGCATTGACCGAAGTCTCCAGCGGCAGCTTCAGATAGGCCCGATCGAGCGCTGCCTGGACCTCGCCCGGCGCGGCCTGCGTCAACAGCTTGTCCATCGGCAGCGCCACCGTGCCGTCGCTCAAGGCGGTGATCTCGAAGTCACCGAGCATCATCCGGTAATAGCCGGGCGCCTGGGTTTTGACTTGCGGGGCGGCGGCGTTAGTGCTGGTCGCCGGCACAAAAGCGCAGGCAGCGGCAATGGCGAAAGGCAAGGCGGCAAGGCGATTCATCGGTCTTCCTTTGACGAGACGGGATTGGCTGCACAGCATAGCAAGTGGCCGGAAACCCTGCCGACGATCGTCGACAATTCTGCTCGGCGGCGCAGGGGCGCCACAAAGACTTCAACAAGGACCGAGCCCATGAAGAAGATCGGCATCGTCGGCGGCATTGCCTGGGCCTCAACGGTCGAGTACTACCGCTTGATCAATCAATGGGCGCAGGCCCGTCACCTAGCGCAGGGACTAAGCGGCACGCCGCAGTTCCCCGAGTTCGCCATCGAGTCGGTCAATATGGCCGAGTCGCATGCACGCCGCGGCGTGGCCGGTGACGAGGCGTCCTGGGCCCGCTTCGACGCCTACTTCCACGCCGCGCTGCTGCGCCTGCAGGCCAGCGGGGCCGATTTCGCCATCATCGCCAGCAACACCCCACACAACCGACTTGCCGCGATCACGTGTGGCCTGCGCATGCCGGTGCTGAGTATCTTCGAGGTGGTCGCCAAGGTCGCCGCCGACTTGGGCGTCAGCGACTTCTTGATCCTGGGCACCGAGCCGACGATGCAGGGCTCGGCCTTGCCGACGGTGCTGCAAAACCATGGCATTCGGGCCCATGTGCCGATGCAGGCGGCCGATCGCTTGCAGTTGGCAACGGTGATCGCCGAGCTGCAGGCCGGACCGACCGAGCACGCCGCCGAGCAGATCGACGCTCTGGTGCGGCGCAGCTGTAGCGATTTGGCACAGGCCACCCGGCTGGCCGTTGGCCTGGCCTGCACCGAGTTGCCGCTGGCCTTCTCCGGGCAACTCGGTCAAGCCAGCTTCGAGCGCGATGGCAGGCTCCATATCAACACGAGCTTGATCCATGCGCGGGCGGCGTTCGAGTTGGCGGTGCGTGCCGACGAGACCCTGACGCGCAGACCGGCTAGCCCCGACGATGTTCCCTTCTTGTTGCAATTGCGCCGGCAAACTCTTCACGCCTATCTGACCGAAGCGGGTTTGCCGATAGACGCCGAATCCGATCTGGCGCGGGTGATGTTCAAGTTCGATGTGGCCGAAGTTTTACTGCACCAGGGGGCGGCGGCCGGGCTGCTGAAGATGACGCGCAGCGGCAAGGATTGGCTGATTCATCAACTGCAAATCGCTCCGCTGCTGCAGGGCCGAGGTCTGGGCGCGGCGCTGCTGCGGCAGCTGCAGGGCGAAGCAAGCGCGGCCGGCGCCGGCCTCAGCCTGGGCGTCTTGAAGCGCAACCCCGCCCAGGCACTCTACCGACGCTTGGGCTTTGTCGACGATGGCGAGAACGAGCTGGAATACCTGCTGCGCTGGCCGCCAAACTGAGCACGGTCAGCGCCCGCTGAATTGCTCGGGCATTTCACGCTTCCAACTCTTGTCAGGGTCGTAACTATTTATTTGCTCGGCGATCGCGGTGGTCTCGCGCCCCAGGTTCTTCGAATACACGACGCCGTCGTGGTTGACGATAAAGCTCAACACGCCCGAGACACCGTAGCGGGCCGGCGTGGCCAGCAGTGCAAAGCCGCCAATCTGATGCTCCCCCACCAGATAGTCGTAGGCACCGCCCTTGGCGTTCGGCCCTTGCGATTGCAGAGGGCGGAAATAATAGCCATGCAGGGGTTCCGGTTCGTCATCGGTGCCGCGCCAGCGCCCCAGGCTGGCCAAGGCAAAGCGCGCACCCATCGGCGACAAGGCCTTGCCTTCCTCGGGCGGCCAATACAGGCCGTCATGCTGCCCTTCGCTGCTGACCATGCGCTGGGCGTATTCAAGCAGGCCGTTATGGGTCCGGTCGCGCCGCACATATTCCTGCTGCGCCTGCACATAGGCCAGCATCACCGGCATAACGTTCAGCTCATTGGCACCGATTTGGCGATCCAGAAATTGCCGCAGGCCGGCCTTGGTGTCGAAACGCCATTGGCTCTTCTCTTGGACCAAGGGGAAGGGGAAAGGCCAGTTGGTTTCGCCGAGCAGCAAGGTCGCACGCCGCGTGCCCTCGAACTCGATCACATGGCCGCGCTGGTAGGCGCTCATTGAAATGGCGCGGTTCAGCAGGTCTTCGTGCGCATCACCGGAGTCAATCACCTTGCCGGCGCCGCGCCCCATGATGGCCACCACCCGCGCTTCATCACCCGCTTGCACGGCCGCATAGAGCGCCTCCGCAGCGGCCTCGGGCGTGGCAAAGCGCAATTGCGCCGGCCGCTTGGCGGCTGCTTTGACAGGGGCGGCGCTGATGACTGCCGGGTCGGCCACTTGGGCCTGGCTGGCCAGCGGCAGCAGTGGCGTGGCCATCAGCATCAGGCCGGCCAAGGCCGCGCGGGGGAATGAGGATGAAATCTTGCTGTTCATTTTGCGCTGCTCCATCATTTGGAATGGCCGCCGGGGCCGCCCTTTTGCAGACCCTGTGGCGCCGACTTGGGCGCCGGGCGAACGGCCGGCCGGGGGCTGGGTTTGGCCACGCTTTCCCGGCTCTGGCGGCCTCGGTCGGCTTGGGCTTTGACCACTTCACGGGTCGGCAGCGGCCTGGTTTCGGGCCGATATTCCGGTCTGGCGCTCGGCGTAGGCGATGGCCTGGGCGCAGGCTTGGGCTGGGGCTTGGCCTCCGGGCGGGTGGCGGGCCGCTGCAGTTGCGGCGCGGGCGGCATGACGCCGGGGCGCGGCCTGACTTGCGGATCATCGCCACGGTCGGGGCGCAAATCCGGACGACTATTGGGCAGCGGGCGGGCAGGCAGCTTGGTGCCGGTCACGCGCTCGCGCACCACATCGTCGCGGTAAGCCACGCCCTTGCGATGCTCGGGTCTGTGTTGCCACAGCTGGGGTCGCGAAGGGCGGTTGTTGACGTTGATGGTGATGTCGTTGTGAACATGGATATGGTGGTCATGCCAGCTGGGCCGGTAGTCGCTCCAGATCGCATGGCTGATGCCAATCGCCAGGCCCCAAAAAATGCCGGCGGCCATCGCGTCTCCATAGCCATAGGGCCGGTAACGCGGCGGCGGCGCCCAATACCAGGGCCGGTAATTGGGCCAGTACCAAGGTCCGTAGACCACGGTGGGGTTGTAGTAGGGCACATAGATCACCTGCGGCTGTGCGGGCTCGATGACGATGACCTTCTCCTGCACCACCACCGTTTGCTGGGTGTTGCTCTGCAGGTTGCCGGCTTGCTGCGCCTTGGCGCGAAGGCCTTGCACGGCATCCATCACGGCATTTTGCTGGGCCAGGAATGCATCTCCGAGTTGCTGGGTCCAGTCCAGCTTCTCGCTCATCATCACCAGCACCGAGGGGAACTGCAGCAGCGAGATGATGCTGCTGTCCCAGCCTTTGCTGGCCGCGGCGCGGGTCAGCGCTTCACCCTTGAGCGCGGCATTGGCGGCCACAAATCGTTCGGCGGCCACGATCTCAAGCGGGTAAGTGGCGGCTGCCAAAACCTGCATCAGCAAGGTGTCTGGATACAAGGCCACAGGTGCCAGCATTTGGTCCAGCTGTTCTTGACCGAACAGTACGGCTTGCTCGGCATCTGCGCCGCTATTGGCTTGAGCCTGGGCTCGCGCAGGCAGCGGCGGAACAGTGAGCAGCAAGGCCGCCAGCAGCATGCCGGCGGTCGGCAGCATTCTTGTGATCAAGCGCATCGGTAGAACCTTTCACTTGGGCCATGGAGATGACCGTTAGTAGCGAAGAGTTTAACCCTGCGAATTTGCTGCCTTGTCGAGTCGAAAATCTAATCGGCAGGTCTGGCGTCAAACCCTCCTCCATCGCGGCAATGGCTTGTGGCGGGTCCAACTCACCCTGCATCTTGCGCCGCCCTAAAATTGCCCCCTCCAAGGCTCATCTCTTGAGCCGCAGCGCAAATCACAGTCATCATGTCAGAAGCTATCGGGCACAGCGCCGTAACAAATTCAGAACCCGCGAGCTCGGTCCTTGACTTCGCCAATTCCCGCTGGCGAGTGCGGCGGCCCAAGCCTTTTGTGCTGGTGTTCGAGGGAGAAGTCGGCGCGGGTGCCGAAGCTTGCGACTACCTACACGACAAGCTCTTGCTACCCGAATGGCGCGAGGCCTTCTACCAACTGGTCGACGCGACCGGCCTGGTGGTCTGCCTGAATCTGCACACGAAGCACCCGACCTATCGCGATGTGCGCGGCCGCTCCAGCAAGGGCCGGCTGAGCCAGGGCGAGTATTACCACCACGACGGCTGCTCGGGCCCGTCCAAGCCACGCTTTGTCGAGATCCGTTGCCCGATCCAGCCGCAAACGCGCGGCGTGGCCACCGCCGTGGCGCCGCATCACGCAGTGGTGGCGGCGATGGTGCAGGTGTTGCCGGCCGAACTGGCCGCTGCGCCGGCGCTGGCCGCGCAAGACCTGAGCCCAGCGGCCCTCACCCAGATGAATGATGCGGCGCTCGACCAGTTGCAAGGCCTGATCACACGCTCGGTGCGCAAGAAGCTGAATGCCGAGGGCGCGCGCGCCTACTTTCGCCAGGTGGATCTGGCGGCCGACGCTTACTTTGAGCCCTGGCAGCTGGGCGAGAGCCGCATCATCGCCAACGCCAACAATACCGGCGTGACGATGCAGCATCGGCGCGCCTACCAAACGCCGCATACCGGCGGTGTCGCCAACGGCCATCTGGTCAAGCGCTGGCCCAACGAAGAGTTGCTGCTGCCAGGCCAGGTGCTGGACCCCGCCTTCATTGCCGCGCTGTGCAGCGAGGAAGGCGAGGAGAGTGAAGGGGGCGACCCGGCTTGTTATCTGGGCCCCCATTGAACCTCGCCGTCAGTCAGGGATGCTCAACACCCCGGCCGCAAAGCCGATCGCATCCGACGCGGCCGGCGTAGGCGCCCAGACCGGCACATTGGCCAGCGTCACGTTGACGCCCGCCGCACGCGGCGTCGTGTGCACGACCTGGCTGGCCGGCAAGGCCGTGCTGTTCTTCAGATGGGCCCACATCTGGTCCATCGCGCGGCCGAAGTAGACATGCAGCGGCACCAGGCGGCTGTCATAGCCCCACGCTGGCACGGCGATAAAGGTGTCGAAATGCTGCGCGTTGGTGACCTCGTAATAGCGGGTCTTGGACGTTGCCGCTTCGAGCACCTGGTTCTTGCCGTAATAGGCCCGCGCGGCATGGTTCACCGGGATCAGCGTGTCGCTGCGGCCGGCCACGATGATGGTCGGAACGGCGCGCAGCTTGGCGGTCAGCTGCACCTCACCCATACCGGCGATGACACGGTCGGACCAACTTTTTTGGGTGCCGAACAGGCCGGCGCCGCTGACGGCATCCTTGCCGGTCACCAGCGAGCGCATGCACAAAGCGCCGTCGAGGGCGAAGTCGGCTAAGCCGACACCAGGTGCACCACTGCCGGCCGATAGGGCCAGGAAGTCCCACTTGGCGCCGCCAACCGAGTCGTTGTAGACGATGTTGATACCACCGGTCGGCGGCACGCCGTTGCCCGTGGAGAACAGGCCGGCCTGGACTGTCGCGCTCTGCGCGATGACATCGCCTAGGTTGGGTCCGACGGTCACATTGGTGTTGGCATAGCTGTAGCCGCAGACGTTGTCGCTGGGCTTGAACTTGCCGTAGCTGTTCACATAGTTGACGACGATGGAATTGGTGGCGTAGCGGAAGTGCGATTGATGCAGGAAGTTACTCTCGCTCTGCCAGCCGTACGCATTCAACTTGGCCAGCGCCTCGTCGGCCTGCTCTGCGAGTGTCGTGCCGGCCAGCAGACCGCGCGCTTTCAAGGCCGAACAGCGGTTCTGCACATTGGCGGCCATGGGTGCCAAATTGATCTGCGGCCCCGCTTGGGCGGACGCCGACGCGCAGGGCTGATAGATGTTGGCATAGCTGAAGTAGTCGATCAGCGGCTTGCTGTGCGTCGCCACCGCGGCCGCGCTGCCCTGCTTGATGGTCAGCCCCGTGTTGGCACCGGGCTGCGCCATCGGCTCGGTCACGGCCACGCCGTCGATCAGACCCTCGGTGTCTTGCTCGGCCGCGGCCAGCGCGGCACCGCCGCCGTTGGAAACCGAGGAGGCGATCACGATCGTCTTGGCCGGGGTTATGACGACCTCTTTCTTGCCCGGTTGAGCGGGGATATCGGTGCCGTATTTTTCGTTCAGCACATAAAAAGCCAGCTTGACCGCACGCAGCGTGTCGCGGCCCCAGTCCTTTTCGGGATTCTGCTGCGAATGCGCGTGCTTGTAGGCCACCCGGTTCGGGAAGGCGGCGATATAGGCCAAACGCTCGGCCTCGCTGAGACCGGCGTTGAAATGCGCCTTCTTGCCGGCCACCGTGGCGGTGTCGATCGTGCCGTCGATCTGTATCACCTTGTCGCTGCTCAGATCATGCAGGCCATTGCCCGAACCCTTGTCGGTATAGGCGACCGCGCAACCATGTTTGAGCCCCCATTCGCCGGCGGTGCCGATGGCGCCGTACACGCCGCGCGAACCGGATGAGGTCGCGGTCACGATGCAGGGGTTCTTGACGTCAAAGCTGTTCGGCACTTGCACCATCAGCACGACATTCTGGCGGCCCGTGCCGTCATCGACGACGGTGATGTGCTCGGTGCCGGCGACCTTGCCTTCGCCCAGCGTGTCGCCGCCGTTGATGTCGATATTGGGGCCGTACAAGCGCGTGAAGCCACCGACGACCGTGTAGTCAATCAAGGCGCGGTAGTTGTTGTAGATCGCGTTGCGGCGCAGCTCGGCCACGGTCGGCGTGGCTGGGACGGCAAAGGCCGGTGCGGCCCCGGCCAAGCCGGTTTTGCCCAGACCGGCGGTCAAGAGGTCATCGCTGCTGCCGTCATAGCTTGCCTGTGCCACGGTGCCGGTCACGAAGGCCGGTAGGACGTTGACGACCGGCGCGGGCGGCGGCGGGGGCTCGGGCGCCGGGTCATTGTCACTGCTGCAAGCACCCAGCAAAATTGGCGCGGCTATCAGCAGCGCATGCTGAATCAGGGTTCTATTAAAACGGCGTGGACTCTTCATGGCATCGTCTCCTGTGGAATATCGTTGGGCTCGAATTCGTAGGGGGCGAATGCCGAACAGGCGAGCGCCCTCGCAGCGCTTGTCATACAGCCGCACGAATAATCGGTTAGCCTACGCAGCCATGGAAGCAGCAGCAAGCCCCAAAACTACGCCAGGGTTTTCCCCAGCCGACGCCTTTGCGGCGCTGAGCCCGTTGGGGCTGGCGTTGTCGCACGAGCGCGTGCTGAGCTGGGTCAATCCGAGTTTCGCTGCGATGTTTGGCTACGAACCGACCGAATTGATCGGCAAAAGCTTCGCCCTGCTCTTTCCCAGCGAGGCCGAATTCAAGCGCATCGGTCTGCGTATTCAAAACGCGATGCAGGGCTGCGGCAGCTACCAGGATGAGCGTTTGATGCGGCGCCGCGACGGCCGTCTGCAATGGTTCCGCGTACATGGCCATGCCCGCGATATGGCCGCGCCCTTTCTAGAGGCGGCCTGGACTTTTGAGCGCGTATTCACCCGCCAATGCGACTCCGAAGCGCTGACGCCACGCGAACGTGAGGTCTTGACAGCGATGGCCGCAGGGCAGACCGCCAAAGAATCCGCCAGACTACTCGGCCTGTCGCCGCGCACCGTCGAGAAGCTGCGCGCCGGCCTGAGGCAGCGCTATGACGTGCACAACGCCGCCGCCCTGGTCGGCCGCGTGATGGGCGCGAGCGCCTCGGGCCAGGGGCAAATTAGCTCCAGCTAGGAGTCTGCGCGGCAGAAGGCGGCGATAGCGAGAATCGACCCCAGCCAGGACAGTTGGTGCCGGATTTGCAGCCCCATAGCCCGGCTATGGGGCAAAAAGACGGTGCCGAATGGACGGCTGCGGTCGGTTCGCAGCCGCCGATCCTTCTGCCGCGCAGACTCCTAGCGTGCTCAAGCCTGTTTTTGCGGGCGGCGTGTCGGTGATTACCCTAGAGCAATGCTACGTAAAGGAAGTTCCGGTGTCAGGTCTTGCCTTTACGCCCTACATTGGGGGCCTAACTTCAATCGCGCCCTGATCGGGTGCGTCGGTGCACAGTGAGCGAACTAATTCTCGAAACCCGTGGACTCAGCAAAGACTTCAAAGGCTTTACCGCCGTTGACGGCGTAGATCTGCGGGTCCAGCGCGGTGCGATTCACGCCTTGATCGGCCCCAACGGCGCCGGCAAAACCACCTGCTTCAACCTGCTGACGAAGTTTTTAGAGCCAACGCGCGGCAGCATTCACTTCAATGGCGTCGACATCACCGGCGAGAAGCCGGCCGAGATTGCCCGCCGCGGCGTGATTCGCAGCTTCCAGATTTCGGCCGTGTTCCCGCACCTGACGGTGCTGGAAAACGTGCGCATCGGCCTGCAGCGCTTCACCGGCACCAGCTTCCATTTCTGGAAGGGCCTGACCGGCCTGAAGCAGCTTGATGCCCGTGTGCTTGCGCTGCTGGAGTTGGTGGACCTGCGCGACATGGCGGCGCTGAAGGCGGGCGATCTGCCCTATGGTCGCAAGCGGGCGCTCGAGATCGCCACCACGATGGCGATGGAGCCCACCCTGATGCTGTTGGATGAGCCGACACAGGGCATGGGCCATGAGGACGTGGACCGCGTCACCGCCTTGATCAAACGCGTCGCCGAGGGCCGCACCGTCTTGATGGTTGAACACAATATGAAGGTCGTGTCCAAAATTGCCGACCGCATCACCGTGCTGGCCCGCGGCGCCGTGTTGGCCGAAGGCGACTACGCCGAGGTCTCCAAGCACCCGGCCGTGCTGGAGGCCTATATGGGCAGCGAAGCCGCCGAACTCCAGGGAGCCCATTGATGACCGCCGCCCTTGAGATCAGCAATCTCCACGCCTGGTACGGCGAGAGTCACATCCTGCACGGCATCAATCTGAGCGTGCAAAAGGGTCAAGTCTTGACTTTGCTGGGCCGCAACGGCGCCGGCCGCACCACCACGCTGCGCGCCATCATGGGCCTGACCGGTGCGCGCAAGGGTTCGATCAAGGTGCATGGTGTCGAGACGATCGCAATGGCCACGCACCGGATCGCGCATCTGGGCCTCGGCTACTGCCCGGAAGAGCGCGGCATTTTTGCCTCGCTGACGACCGAAGAAAACCTGCACCTGCCGCCGCGCCTGAGCGGTGGCCGCGCCACGCCGATGAGCGACGAGCAGATTTACCAGATGTTCCCTAACCTGGCAGAGCGCCGGCACAGCCCCGGCACAAGGCTGTCTGGGGGCGAGCAGCAGATGCTGGCGGTGGCGCGAATTTTGCGCACCGGCGCCGACATCTTGTTGCTGGACGAAATCTCCGAAGGCCTAGCTCCCGTGATCGTGCAAACGTTGGCGCGCATGATCACGGCGCTCAAGGCCCAAGGCTTCACCATCGTGATGGTGGAGCAGAACTTCCGCTTCGCCGCGCCGCTGGCCGACCACTTCATCGTGGTCGAGCATGGCGAGGTGGTGGAGTCTTTCTCTGCCGCAGAACTGCCGGCCAAGCAGGCCAAGCTCGACGAATTGCTCAGTGTTTGATCCCTCCCCTTCCCCAACTGACCAGGAGTAGCCCATGACCCACAAGCTCAAACGCATCGCCCTCGCTTCCATCGCCTCCCTGGGATTGGCGAGCGCCGCCCAGGCACAAATTTCCGGTGACACCGTCAAGATCGGTTTCATCACCGATATGTCCAGCGTCTACGCCGACATCGACGGCGCCGGTGGCGTCGAAGCGATCAAAATGGCGATTGCCGATATGAAGGGCATGGCCGGCGGCAAGAAGATCGAACTGATCTTTGCCGACCACCAGAACAAGGCCGACGTGGCCGCCAGCAAGGCCCGCGAGTGGATCGACACCCAAGGCGTTGACATGTTGATCGGCGGCACCAACTCCGGCGCCAATCTGGCCATGGCCAAGATCGCGGCCGAGAAGAAGCGGCCCTTCATGGTGATCGGCGCCGGTTCGGCCCGCCTGACCAATGAAGATTGCACGCCTTACACCATCCACTACGCCTACGACACGGTGGCGCTCGCCAACGGCACCGGCTCGGCCGTCACCAAGGGCGGCGGCAAGAGCTGGTTTTTCTTGACCGCCGACTATGCGTTCGGCGCCTCGCTGCAAAGCGACACCGCCACCGTCGTCGGCAAGACCGGGGGTCAGGTCTTGGGCAGCGTCAAGCATCCGCTCAATGCCAATGATTTCTCCTCCTTCTTGCTGCAAGCACAGGGCAGCAAGGCGCAGGTGCTGGGCCTGGCCAACGCCGGCGGCGACACCATCAACGCGATCAAGGCCGCGAATGAGTTCGGCATCACCAAGACCATGAAGCTGGCCGGCCTGCTGATGTTCATCAACGACATCCATTCGCTCGGCCTGAAGACCACCGAGGGCATGTATCTGACCGACAGCTGGTACTGGAACCAGAGCCCGGAGGCGCGCGAATGGAGCCGCCGCTTCTTCGAGAAGATGAAGCGCATGCCGTCCTCGCTGCAGGCCGCTGACTACTCGGCCGCCATGCATTACCTGAAGGCCGTTGACGCGATCAAGACCGACGACGCCGACAAGGTGATCGGCAAGATGAAGGACACGCCGATCAATGACTTCTACGTCAAGGGCAGCATCCGCAAGGAAGACGGCCGCGGCATCCATGACATGTTCCTGCTGCAAGTGAAGTCACCGAAGGAGTCCACCGAACCTTGGGATTACTTCAAGGTCGTGACCCGCATCCCGGGTGACGATGCCTTCACCAAGTTGGCGGATTCGAAGTGCCCGTTGGTGAAAAAGTAATGCCTTTGGGGACAGACCGCCCGAGCGTACCCGCGAGTAGCTCTGTCCCCAACTGATTAGGGTTGTGTGCCGGATCGCCCGCCTTTGCGCTTGCAAGCGCAAAGTCCTTCGCCAGCCACAAGGGAGCCCGCAGGGGCTTCCTTGTGCGCGGGCTCAGAGCGAAGCGAGTAGCTCGGGCACCAACTGATTGAGCGGGTTCTTGGCGACAGGCCGCCCGCCTTTGCCCGCCAACAACCGATTGAGCGGGTTGAATTGACTAGATGACGACAAGATGACTGATCTATTTGGTATTCCCATCTCGGCACTATTGGGTCAGCTCTTGCTGGGCCTGGTGAACGGCTCGTTTTACGCGATGCTGTCGCTGGGCTTGGCCGTTATCTTCGGCATGCTCAACATCATCAACTTCGCCCATGGGGCGCTGTACATGATGGGCGCCTTTCTGGCCTGGATGGGGCTGGAGTATCTGGGCCTGAACTACTGGATGATGCTTTTGCTGGCACCGCTGGTGGTGGGCGTATTGGGCATCTTGATCGAGCGGCTGATGCTGCAATGGCTCTACAAGCTCGATCACATCTACGGCCTGCTCTTGACCTTCGGCATTACGCTGGTGATGGAGGGCGTGTTCCGTTCCTTCTACGGCGTTTCGGGCCAGCAGTACCAGGTGCCTGAGGCCCTGCAGGGGGCCACCAATCTGGGCTTCATGGTCTTGCCCAATTACCGCGCCTGGGTGGTGGTCGCCTCGATCACGGTTTGCCTGGGCGTCTGGGCCTTGATCGAGAAGACCACCTTGGGCGCTACCTTGCGCGCAGGCACCGAGAACCCCAAGCTGGTGCAGGCCTTCGGCATCAACGTGCCGCGCATGATCACGCTGACCTATGCCGGTGGCGTGGCCTTGGCCGCCTTTGCCGGCGTGCTGGCGGCGCCGATTCTGCAGGTTAGCGCGCTGATGGGCAGCAATCTGATCATCGTCGTGTTCGCGGTGGTGGTGATCGGCGGCATGGGCTCCATCCTCGGTTCGATCTTGACCGGCTTGGGCCTGGGCATCATTGAGGGCTTGACCAAGGTGTTCTACCCCGAGGCGTCGAGCACGGTTGTGTTTGTCGTTATGGCCATCGTGCTGCTGGTGCGGCCGGCCGGTTTGTTTGGCAAGGAAAAATAAGCATGACCGCGCTCGCGTCCTCTTCAAAAACTCCCCTCAATCCTGTCTACGGCTATGCGCTGCTGTTCGGCGCCATCGCGCTGCTGCCGGCGCTGGGCGTCTACCCGATCTTCGTGATGAAGGTGCTGTGTTTCGCCTTGTTCGCCTGCGCCTTCAATCTGCTGGTCGGCTTTACCGGCCTGCTCAGCTTCGGCCATGCCGCCTTCCTGGGCACCGCCGCTTACGGCGCTGGTCATGCGCTGAAGGTCTGGGGTTTTTCGGCCCCGCTGGGCCTGGTCTTCGGCGCGCTGGCCGCCGGCGTGGTTGGCCTAGGGATTGGTCTGCTGGCGATCAAGCGCACCGGCATCTACTTTTCGATGATCACGCTGGCGCTGAGCCAGATGCTGTACTTCTTCTTCCTGCAGGCCTCGTTCACCGGCGGTGAAGACGGCCTGCAGTCGGTGCCACGCGGCAGCTTCTTCGGCCTTGACTTGGGCAACGACCTGACCCTCTTCTACGTGGTGCTGGCCATCTTCATCGGCGCCTTCTGGCTGATCTATCGCACCGTGCATTCACCGTTTGGCCAGGTGCTGACCTCGATCCGCGAGAACGAGCCGCGCGCAATTTCGCTGGGCTACGACGTCGACCGTTTCAAGTTGCTGGCCTTTGTGCTGTCGGCCACTTTGGCCGGTTTGGCCGGCGCCACCAAGACCTTGGTGCTGGGTTTCGCCACCTTGACCGACGCGGTCTGGACGACCTCCGGTCTGGTGATCCTGATGACTTTGGTGGGCGGCATGGGCACCTTGGTCGGGCCGATGGTGGGCGCGCTGATCATCATTTCACTTGAGAACAAGATCGGTGACCTGGGCAAGGTCTTGGCTGACCTGACCGGCATCAACTGGTTCAATGGCCTGGGCGAATCGGTCAGCCTGGTGACCGGGCTGATCTTCATCGTCTG
Organism: Roseateles oligotrophus; assembly: GCF_025717515.1. Classification (GTDB taxonomy): domain Bacteria; phylum Pseudomonadota; class Gammaproteobacteria; order Burkholderiales; family Burkholderiaceae_C; genus Paucibacter_A; species Paucibacter_A oligotrophus. The sequence goes on along the minus strand of NZ_JAJIRN010000012.1, from coordinate 51,327 downwards.
CGTGCTGGCCTTCCGGCGCGGCGTAGTCGGCGAGGCGATCGCCTTGTGGGACAAGGCCAGGGCCAAAGCCTAATCGATCAAGAAGGTCGGTACAGATTGCTGATCGTATCGACCAGTTGTGCCGGGCCGAAAGGCTTGGCGATAAACAGGTCGGCACCGCAGGTTTTTGCATCGGCCTTGATCTGATCCAAGGGCTTGGCGCTGATCAAAATCACCTTGGGTATCTCGCGACCCGCGGCTGCGGCTGCGGCCTTGATTTGCCGGCAAGCCTCATCGCCCTCGAATGCGCCCGGCATCATGATGTCCATCAACACCAGATTGGGGTTCAGGGTGGCGGCCAAGGCGACGGCAGCGGGCCCATCGCGGGCTTCATGCACCTCGAAGGCATCGGCCAGATCCAGGGTCGCATGCAGCAGGGCGCGAATTTCTTCGTTGTCGTCAACGATCAGAATTTTCAGTTTCATGCCTTCAGACTCCGTCGCTTCAGCCTCGTGCGGGCTTGCCTCGGCAGCGTAACGCAAAGCGGCCCCGGCCGGAACAATTTCAAGGCACCGAATGCAGCCCTATTCAGACGGAATGCTTGCTTGGACGGGCACCGTCGGCCGGCCTTGAGCGCTGCTCAATCCGGCTCGCGGCGCGCCGGCTCCAGTGCGTGAATGAAGACCGTGTAGGTGTCCGCCGGCCGCGCTGCGTTCGCGAGATCCAGCGCATGGCCAATCGCACCGCGGTGATAGGTCCCGTGATTGACGAGGTGAAACAGCATTTCCAGCCTTGTCATGCGTCCATATTGGCCATCGACGAACTGGAAGGACAGCGCCTGCTCGCGCTCTTGCTGCGTCAAGTTTTCGACATAGCGGGCCAGCCATTGGTTCGAGGCGGCGAGTCGCTGCTCCAGTTCGTCCAGCGCCGGCACGGTTTCGGTATTGGTCGATGGGTGAGCTGCGGCCTCGCCGGCCAGTCTGGCTCTGAAAAGTTCTTCGACCCGGACCATGTGATTGAGTTGCTGCAGCGCGAAGGCCATGGCCGCGGGGAATTCGCTTGTATTGATGCCTGCAACAGCATCCAGCGTGCGCCGGTCGGCCCATTGCTTGTATTTGAAGGCTTCGATGAGCATGAGCTTGTCCTGAGAAATAGGGGTTTGAGCTTCACTTGGGCAAGACCAAGGCGGCAATCCTCCTGGCGGCCAGGGTTTGGATATCCGGCTCCTGCGTGTCGCTGTTGGCAAGCACCGCAATATAGACGCCCTCGGCGGGGAAGCGCAGCGCATTGCGAAGTGCCGACGAGGTGGGGAGTAGCGGTGTGGCGGGTCTTGCGGCTGCCGGGGTCGGGTCTTGCGCTAACGGCATTTGCCATGGTGCGGAGCGCCGACTGGCGTTGAGGGCCCGCAGGCTCGGGCGCAAGACCGGAATAGCCAAGCATCTCGTGCGCTTTTCACGCGATTGAAAATTCCCTGGGGTTGCCTAACCTCGATTTTGCGCTGGCCGCGCAGACACTGCGTGGCCGATCTGCACGCCTTGTTGTCGTGCGACACCAACCGCAAAAAAGGAGGAACCCATGCAACGTAAAATTCGTCTCAGCCTCGCACTCGTGGCCGCCGGCTGCATCTCCAGCACGCCACTGTTCGCCGCGCCGGTGCTGCTCAGCCAGACCTTTCAGCTCAGCAACTCACTGAATCGCAACAGCGTCAGCCTGAACTTCGATCTGGGCAGCTTCTTGTCCGGCCAGGGCTATAGTTCGACGGACATCGTGTCGGGCAACGCCACGCTGCATGGTTACTCCGACGTGCAGTATTACGGCGGGCTCCCGAATATGGTTTACAGCGCTTATCAGGTGACCGGCCAGACCAGCCACCAAGCTCAATATCTCTTGTACGACATCCCGGACACCAATGACTGCGGCTTTTTTGGCAACAACCCTTGCCACAATGGTCGCAAGGAGTTCCGCCAGTACGTCATTCAGGACACCATTTCCACCCAATCCCTGGACTGGCAGCGTGTGGATCTGGTTGCGGACAGCATGAGACTGTTGATCGGTGACAGCAGCGTAAGCGATGTGGCCGAAACCCGCAGCAGTTCCGCTGGCAACTATGGCCCTGCGCGCGCTCAAGACCGAGTCTGCAAAAGCACCGACAGGTATGGCAACTGTAGCTATGACTACAGATATCTCCGACAGCGCGACACCTATAGCGCGATCTTTGGCGCGCTGGACACCAGCCTGAGTTTCGACGCGGCGGCCTTGAAGGACGTGCGCAGCGACGGCGTCTTGGGGGTCGGCGTCCAGGCCACGGCCGGGCAGTTCAAGCTCAACTCGATCAGCTTTGACGTGATGGTGGAAAAAGCCGCCGCGGTGCCCGAGCCGGCCTCCTTGCTGCTGGCCGGTTCGGCCTTGGCAGGGCTGGTGCTGACGACTCGGCGGCGTCGGCAAGGCGGTGTCTTCAACAAGGCATAGAAGGCCATCCAGCGCTTGCTGCCGAAGGCGTGGAGTTTCGGCATTTGTTCATTCAGCAGGGCTCAAGCCCTGCCCTTAGCAGCCGAAATTGCTGCTTGTGGCCGGCTCGGTCGACTTGGTGCTGTGTACCCCATGATTCCTTACCGTTCGATATTGATTGTGGGCGGCGGCTCGGCTGGTTGAGCACCGCCTATTTACAAAAACTACTGGGCTCCAACTCCGAAACGGCAGTGACGATTCAACGGGTCGAATCGGCCGAAATTGGCACGATTGGCGTTGGCGAGGCGACCGTGCGGTCGCCTGCCCGATTTGGCCGATCTGAATAGCGAGTTGCGAGATTTCATCTTGCTGCATTACGTGATCTCGGGCCGGCGCGACACACCGTTCTGGCGCGCTTACACCGAGGAGGTGGTGATCCCGCCCAGCCTGCAGGAACTGCTCGATCTTTGGGACGAGAAGCTGCCCCATAACATCGATATTCAACGCAAACAATCGCTCTTCGCCGCCGGCAACTACTTCTACATTTTGGCTGGATTGAACCGCCTGCCATCCAAGGGCATAGGCCAATCAAGCTATTTGGCGCCGTCCGTCAGTCAAGATGCGCTGGCCCATATCGCCAAGATCCGGGCCGCCGCCGTTCAGCAATCGCCAACGATGCGCGAATTCACCAACAAGAGGCGCACCTGAAATGCTGTGGCGATCTGATCGCCGGGCGGGGAGCGCCTTGTAGCCCGGCCCGGCTGCCAAAAGGCTGGCTAAACTGCCGCCATGCGATCGACCCGTTTTGCTTCCCGCCTTGCCCCCTACCTGAACCTGATCCGCTGGGACCGCCCGGCTGGCTGGCTGCTTTTGCTTTGGCCGACGCTGTGCGCGCTGTGGATTGCCGCCGATGGCTTCCCCGGCTGGCATCTCTTAATCGTCTTCACGCTCGGCACCGTGCTGATGCGCTCGGCCGGTTGCTGCGTCAATGATGTGGCGGACCGTGACATCGACAAACACGTCAAACGCACCGCCAACCGGCCCGTCACCAGCGGCGCGGTCAGCGTCAAGGCGGCGTTGCTGCTGGGGGCAGGTCTTGCCCTGACGGCTTTTGCCCTGGTGCTGACGACCAATGCGCCGACGATTCTGCTGTCCTTCGGCGCGCTCTTGGTCGCGATTCTTTACCCCTACGCCAAACGGGTGTTCGCGATGCCGCAGGCGGTCTTGGGCGTGGCCTTCAGCTTCGGCATTCCGATGGCTTTCTCGGCCGCGCTGGGCGGCACCGCATGGAGTTTTTCCGCCATCAATGCCGCGGTGCCCCTATCGGCCTGGGCGCTGTTGCTGGCCAATCTGTTTTGGGTCTTGGCCTATGACACCGAGTATGCGATGGTGGACCGCGATGACGATATCCGCCTGGGCATCAAGACCTCAGCGCTGACGCTGGGCCGCTTTGATGTGGCGGCGGTGATGGGGTTCTACGCCGTCTACTTGCTGGCCTGGACGGCGCTGGGCCTGCGCTTTGGCCTCGGTTGGGTGTTCCTGCTCGGCATCGCGCTGGCAGCTGCTCAGGTCATCTGGCACTTCGGCTTGATTCGCGAACGCACACGCGAAGGCTGTTTCAAGGCATTCCGCGAGAATCACTGGTTAGGGTTTGCGGTCTTTGCCGGCACCGCCGTGGACCTGGCGCTGCGCTGAAACGAAAGCTCGAGTGAATACCGTCTAACTGGGCGACTACTTGGGCAGGCGAAGAGCCTTCGACGCCGATATGAGCGACGTAGGCGAGCAGGAGGCGCGCCTAGACCGGCTCCTTCGGGAGCGTGGCGCTTCGGGCGTGCGAAATGTTGACGCAAGCCGCATCAGGGCCCGGCAAAAAGCCCTGATGCGGGCAAAGTCAGATCAAGCGCCTTTGAGCTGCGCCTTCAAGGCCTTGCCTTCGGCACGCTTGACCCGTGTCGCTGCGCGCTGATAGACCTCTTCGGCCTTGACGCGCAACTCCACCGCCTTGGCCAATGCGGCTTGGTACTTCTCGATCGTGTATGTGTTCTCGGTGCCGATATAGACACTGCGACCACTTGGCGTCTGACCATAACGCGGCAAAGACACGGCAAAGCTGCAGTCGCGTACACGGCTGCTGGCACGTTGCCTCACGATAGGCCCGGAGATACCGACCGGCAGGTCGTTGCCCTTGTTGCCACTCGGTTTGCGCTGCAGCCTTGACGGGGCCGGCAGTTTGGCAATCCGACTCAGCAATTCCTTGGTCGCCAAGGCGAGTGCGGCGGCGGCGCCGCTACCGTCTTGCGAATGGTCGGAATAGAGCTTGGTGCCGCCATAACGCAATTGCCAACCATGTGTACTCTGGTGGTCAATGCGCTGGATGCACTGCGGGACGGCGAATTGCTCGCCGCTAAAAATGACAATATCACGTGTTTTCATGAGATTCCTCAAAACGGCTGATGAACCCCCCTAGTTTGTAATTCTACGTCCTATTGTTCACTTTTGTGCAAGTCATAACGCGACTAATAACCGGTATATAAAGGCTCAGTTCCGGGGCGAACAGCTCCATCACACGTAACTGAGCACCACAACGGCTGAAAACAGAGTTGCGCGACCACAACATTTGCTTGGAAGCGGGCGTGCCGGTGGCCTTGAGCCACTGCTTTTCCATCTGCCGACGGGTGTGCCCGTAACGCGTCAAGCGCCTGGGTTGCAACTCGCTGCGTTGCACGCGGCGATCGCTATAGAGCAGGTCTGCAAGTGGTCTGGGGCCCAAACCCTTCAAAGCCCGCCAAGGGCCGGCCAAAGCGCTGGCATGCAAGCTGGACCGAGCCCAAACCAATGGGTGACCATCGACCCGCAGAATTACTTCACGCACCACCGTGCAACCGCGACGGGGCGCACCGAGCGCCGCCAGCTCACGCGCGCGCAGCGGCGCGATTCGTTGACTCAAGAGCTCGACCTCGAAGCGCTCGCCCAACTGCGCCAAGCGACGGCTCAGTGAACCGGGCGCGCGCAGCCAAGCACGCAGACTGTTCCGACTCGCAATCCCCATGGCGGAGCGGCCGGCTCAGGCGCCGAACTCGTCACCCAGCTCGCGAGCGCGCTGCTGGGCGGCTTTGACCGCGCGCTGAATAGCCTGCGCCACACCGTCGGCCTGCATGCTGCTCAGCGCGGCATAGGTCGTGCCGCCCTTGGACGTAACGCGCTCTCGCAGCGTGGCCGGGCTTTCGCTGGACTGCTGTGCAAGTGCTGCGGCACCTGCACAGGTAGCAAGCGCTAACTGCCGGCCTTGCTCGGCGCTCAAACCGAGTTCAACGGCGCTGTCCATCATCGCCTCGACGAAGTAGAAAAAATAGGCCGGTCCGGAGCCGGACAAGGCGGTCACTGCATCCAAATCAGTCTCGCGCGCCACCCACAGGGTCTGGCCGGTGGGGGCCAAGACTTGCTCTACCAAGGCCTTGTCGGCCGGCGTAACCTCGGGCCGGGCGTAAAGGCCGGCAATGCCTTGACCGATCAGCGCCGGCGTATTGGGCATCGCCCGCACGACGCGCGCCGCGCCGGTGGCGCGTACCAGCGTGTCACTGCGTATGCCTGCCATCACCGACAGCTGCAAGGCTTGCGCCACATAGGGCGCGCAGGGCGCCGCCGCTTCGGCAAACAGTTGCGGCTTGACGGCCCACATCAGCAGCTCGGCCCCGCCCAGAGAAGCGTCGGCTGCCGCCAGCGCAGTCAAGCCAAAATCGGCCTGCAACTTGACGCGCTGCGGCTCATAGGGCTCGACGACGATCAGCCGCTCGGGCGGCTGGCCCGATTTAAGCAGGCCACCGATGATGGCGCTGGCCATATTGCCGCCGCCAATGAAGGCGATCGTTGGCTGAGTCATAGCAGGACCGGGTGAAGGGTTCAATTTGAAGCCGCGGCGGATGCGGCGGCCGGGGCGGTGTGGACGACGACGCCCGGTGACAAGGAGATATCGTTGGCCACAGTCACCTTGGTGACGAAGTGGCGGGTCTCACCAAAGCAGCTGGTCGGCAGGCCGACCTTTTCTTCGTAATGCAGGTTCACCCGCCGACCCATCACCTCGGTCAATTCGGCGGCGATCTTGTCATTGGCGGCGGTGAACTGGAACTTCTCGACCGTCGAGCTGCCGGGTATAGACACCAGCGCCAGCTCGCCCTCCCAGGTCTTGCAAACCCAGCCCTTGTCGGACAGCTTCTGGATCCAGCCGGCACGCTCCCCCGATGAATAGCTCCAGCTCAAGGCGAGATAGAAATAGCCGACGCCCAACAGGGTCAGCACCAGCAAGGCAAGCAATATTCTCTTCAGGGTCATGGCTATTCAATCGCGGGAGATTCGTTTCAAGGGGCCTTGGCAGCCGGGGCCGCAAGTGGCGCGCGGGGGAATTTTACAAAGGCAGCGGCCAAGGCCTTGTTGATGGCGGCCTCGGTCTGCTCCGGCGTGAGGTGATCCGAGACGGTGCCGGTCACCACACCCTCCCAGATCATTTGCTTGCGAGCGGCGTCAACCACATCGATATTGAGCGTGCCCTCGGTGTATTGAGACACGCTGTTCATGTCACGGTAGTAGGGCCAAGGTGCGTAGAGTCCACCGCGATAGCCGTAATAGCCGATGCCATAGCCAGTGCCGGGTGACAGGCGCAACTTTTCGCTCAGGCTGGCATTGAAGTTGATCAGCAACTGCGGTGCAGCCGCGTCGTAGCGCAGGCCGCGCGCCTCCAACTCCCGCTGGGCCGAGGCCTTCAACTGACCCGAAACAATCGTCTGATAGCCGCTGCGGTCGGTGCCCAAGGGGCTGACAAAAGCAAAGGTCTTGTATTGGCTGAAGTCGGCCGACCTGTCCATCTCGACCTGCACCTGCGGACCGGTCGCGCAGCCACTCAGGCCAAGGCCGCCAAGGGTCAAGGTTAGCGCCAGGGCTGGCGCCAACAATGGGCTGAGTAAGTATTTGCTATTCGTCATGACGATCTCCAAATTGGCGGTATGAGCCGGCTCCGTACGCTGTTGCCATAAACCGAGCCGGCCGGCTTCGATGTTAGCGCCTGGCCCTCGGGTCCGTGCATCAGAAGGCGGGGCCCAGCAGCAGATAAAAACTGCTGGGGCCGTCGACGGTGCGGCCGTAGGCCAGGTAGAGCGGGCCAACAAAGGTATCCGTGCCCACAAATACCGAGGCCGAACGCCGCCAGGCCTCCGAATTTCCTTGAATCAGCGGCCTGTTGATGCGGCCTATTTCCAGCGACAGGCCACCATACAAGCCCTCCAGCAAACTGCCTTGAGAGATTCGGCGGTAGTAGAGCATCCGCCCCAAGGTCAACTCTTCTCCGATGAGCTGATTGGGGGCAAAACCGGACTGCCGCAAAAATCCGCCCAGCTTCACGTTGTCATAACCGGGAAGCCGCTCGCCACCTAATTTGCCGCCCCCATACAAACCAAAATTGAAGGTGTTCTCCCCGAAGGAATAGACCTCGTTGACGCTGGCATCCCATTTTGAGTAATCAAAGTCGGCCCCGAGCTTGTGGTTCGAGTTGTAAAGATTGGCTCGTACATGCCAGCCCACGCGCGGAAACAAGACGCTGTCCAAGCGGTCCATGACCAAACTGGCCGACAGACCGCCGGTCTTCACTCGACTGGGCTTGGGGCGCAGCAACTCATCGCCGGTGTCGAGATTCTGCTGCAGACGCCCGCCGACGACCCCCATTTTCAGCACCCCGTATTGGTAAAAGCTGCGTCCAATGTCGAGCCCGACCTGGCCCGAATAGAGCGAGTAGATCGCCCGTTTGCTATTGCCCTCGTAGACGGAAAGCAAGCGCTGTGACAGGTCCAGCGTCGGTGCAACAAACCAATTCTTGCCGGCCTCAAACGGTTGATAGAACTCGGTTCGCATCCGATTGTTGCCACCCACGCTGAGGTCGGTACGCCATTCCGCACCCATCGAATTGATCCATGTCCGGCGCACCGAAGCCAGCAAGCTGGCGTTGGTCTCGCTGCCGAAGTCGCTGTCAAGCGCCAAACCGACACGCAGATAGGTCGGCCCCCAAGACTTCTCCATGGCATCAATCGCCAGCACCCGGCGCGCGCCCTCTTTAAGGGTTCGGTAATTCACATGTTCAAAGTCGCCGGTGCCATAGAGCCGGCGCATATCGGCATCAAGCTCCTCCTGGTCGATCGGCTCATGAACCGTCGTCTGCAGCACCTTCTGCGCTTCCGCCGGATTGACGCGCTTCAGATTGACAAAGCGGATCTCGTCAACCGGCTTCAAATCGGCCGGCACCGGCGAGCTTTGCTGGCGGCGCAGCGCAGCATATTCCTCCACCGGCACCGAGTAACGGCCCAACTGCTCGGCTACCTTACGCGCCGCCGTTTCGCCCAGCGGCGAAATCTTCGGTAAATTATCAAAGTCGGCGGTGGAGTAATCGCCCAGCTCCGGGGAGATCAGGATGTCGCCCGGCTTCAGGGAAGCAATCGACGCCTGCACGTTTTGCTCGGTCAAGATGCTCAGCATCTGGCCGGCCACACCAAAGATGCTGCTGAGCTGCTCGCGCTTGAGCAAGGGCGTGCCGACGTTGACGGCGATCACGACATCGGCGCCCAGTTCGCGCGCGGCGGCGACCGGCAGATTGCTGGTCAACATGCCGTCCACCAGCATCATGCCGTTGATCTCGGCCGGCGCCACCGCGCCGGGCACCGACATGCTGGCCCGCATTACATTGGCCATATCGCCTTCGTTGAACACCACCGCCTTGCCCGTCACCAGGTCGGTCGCGACGGCCCGGAACTGAATCGGCAAGGCGTCGAAGCTGCGATAGCCGCGCACCTTGGACAGCTGCCGCAGCACCGTTTCCAGTTGCACGCCCGACACCGCGCCCTTGGTCAACGAAGCCTCCGCCGAGCCCAGGCCGATCTCCGGGCCGATGTAATTGGCATGGTCATCGACCTTGCGGCGCATCGTCATCTCGAGGCGCGGGGGCTTCTCTTTGAACAACTTGGCGACCGTGATGTCGGCGTTGACGGCATCCATTTCGTCGATGCTCATGCCGGTGGCGTAGGCGCCGCCCACCAGCGCGCCCATGCTGGTGCCGGTGATGCAGTGGATGGGCACTCGCAACTCCTCCAGCACCCGCAGTACGCCGGTGTGTGCGGCGCCGCGCGCACCGCCGCCGGACAGCACCAGGCAAATTTTGGGCCGCTTGACGGCTTCCGCTGTGGCGGCAAGCGGCGTAACAGCCGTTTCGGCGGGCTGAGCGAGGGCCAAGCCCGGCTCGGCAGCGAGCGCCAGCGCGGCCGCAATGGCTAAGGGGTGGCGGAGGGCAGGATGCATGACGATATCGATTTCGGTTAAGGCTTGGCCGGCATTGCTGGCGCAGCCACAGGCTCGGCAAGCCGAATCCGGCGTGAGAAATCGGCCGCCGAGTCGGCGGCCTGAGCGCGGCTGTTCACATGGGCGTGGGCTTGCAAATCTTCCAGACTCAGCCCATCCGTCACCAAGCGATCTTGCTCATACAGATACTCGGGCACATGGCCACTCGCCAGCACCTTCCAGCTGAACGGCAGGGTATTCGGATTGATGCGGGCATTGACCCACATATTGGTAGTGCAATTGGTCGTCAGGCTGTTGTAGAAGGCCGGGTTGTCCTTCAGCTCATTTATCTGCCGGACATATTCCATGAACAGACGCCGCACGCCCTCTGGGCCGGCCTTGACCCGGTAGACATAGACATCCTCGATCGGATCCTTGCGGTAATTGGTGCGCACCCGAATCACATCGCGCTCATCGGCCACGGTGTAAAACAATTCGTACTGGCGGAAGAAGCCCCTCAGCGTCGAGTAACCCTCGCCTTTTTCGGTACGGGTTTCGATCGAAAAAGCCAGGTGTTGGTCATCGGCAAAGGCAAAGCTGAGGAAGACATGGGCAATATGCGGCCCCATCCAATAGGTGGTGACGACGTCGACCCCCTCGATCTTGTTCAAGTCAAAGCGCCGCTCGTAATGGGCCGGCGTGAAGTCATGCTCGCTGCGGTAATCGAAGTTGCGGATGTTGTGCACCGTGACGGAATTGCCATCCACCGTGGCAAAAGGCAGCACCGCGACCTCGGGTCGCCAGTCCCTGTCATTCGAGGCTTGCAGGCTGAAATACCAAAAAAGCAGCGCACCAAACAGCGCGGCAAAGCCGGCCACCGCCCACCAACGGATGCGGTGCCAAGCAGGCAGCCATTGTGCCGCGAGCGTCAGCATGGTGAACAAGCAAACTGCCGCCACCAAGCCGTAGCGCGAGGATTCCTGTGCCGGACCCGCGTAGAACAAGGCCAAGCCGGCCCATGCCGCGCAGGCTAGCAGCAGCAGGCATAGCAGGCCTCGGCCCAGACGTTCGATGAGCGTCATCGCAGAGCTCCGTTCAAGATCGGCCCGGTCCGCCGGGACCGCTTGCGAAGCATTTTGCTTGAACGGCGCTTACTTGGCGGCAGGGCGCTCAACGTTGATGGCGATTGCCTCTGTGAAGGCGGCGCGCACTTCGTCGCCGACCTTCAGCTTGGAGATGTCGATGCCTTCGGGCACGACCAGCGAGAAGGTACGGGTGGCACCGCGCAGCGTGGCGATACCGTTCTTCTTGTCCAGGGCCTTCAACACCGCCAAGACCTCGACGGTACGGCCCGCAGCCATGCCAGGCAGGGCGCCGGAAGCGGCCACTGCGCTGCTGCTGGACTCAATGCGCTGGCGAATACCGGTCGGCTCGACCTTCTCGAGCTTGGCGGCCACGGCGGCCGTATAGCGCACCACCAACTCGTCACCGGCACGAACTTGGGCGAAATTCTTCATATCTTCGGGCGCCGTGACGGTTTGCATCTCGCCCTTCGGGCCGCGCAGCGTGGCCGTGCGATTCACCAGATCAACTTCGACCACCTTGGCGCGGACCACCAGTTCGCCGGCCTTGATGCGGGCTCCTGGAGCACTGGCCGACAAGCCGGCGGCAGCCACTTGAGCGCTTGCTGCCAAAGGCAGCGCCAGCGTCAATGCGCAAGCCAAAGCAATACGTGAAAGACGGGTCATTGCAAGTTCTCCAAAATTTGACAACGGTGAATCAAGGGCGGGGCGCGAGTCGCAGCCCATTGAGGCAGTGCATTCTAGGCATTAGCTTGTGACGCCCTGACCGGGTGGAGACAACTTCCCCCTCGCTCAGTTGCGGGCATCCTTGGGCTTATTGCCCGAGGCATAGTCATTCTTCGCGCCGGCAAAGGCCGGGCGCGGCTGATGCGTCATGAACTCGGCCACGTCGATCGCCTCTTGATCGCTGAGCGTGCCGCCCTGGCCGAGCGGCATATTGTGTTTGATGAAACCGGCCGCCGTGTAGGTGCGCGCCAGGCCGGCGCCGATGTTGTACGAGGCCGCCCCCCAGACCGGCGGGAACAGATAACCGCCGGCCGGGTTTTTGGTGCCGGCGCCATCCGCCGCGTGGCAACTGGCGCATTTCTCGGCGTAAATCGTCTTGCCGTGGGCGGCATTCGGGACCAGCTTGTTGTCGACCTTGCCCATGCCCCGCCCGACAACTTCGGTGCCGGTAGGAACACCGTTAGACAACCATTGCATATACATCAGGATGGCATTCATCTCCTTCGAGTCGAAGGCCAAGGCCTTGCCATTCATCGAGCGCTCGAAGCAATCATTGACCCGCTCCTGCAAGGAGTTGATGCGGCCGCCGCGCGCGCGAAATTCGGGGAATACGCCCCACAGGCCGACATAAGGAGCGGCGCCCGGTGTGGTGCCGGCGGCGAGGTGGCAGTTGCTGCAGTTGAGGCCATTACCGACGTTTTTTGGCAGCAGCTTGTGGGTGTCGGTGATCAAGGTCTTGCCCAACTTGATCGCGTCGCCGGCCGGGCCAGCGGGAATGCTGGCTTCATCGGGGACCTTGAAGGCCGCAGCTGCGACCGGTTCGGCCGAAACCACCTGGGTGGCTCCGGCGAAGACAAACGCTAACAAGCCGCCCAGACGGCAAGTGGAATTGAACTTCATGATGGGCCTCCATCAAAGGTTGACGAACAAGGCGGGAGCCAGCCCCGGAGCATAAGCGTTGATCGCCCCGCTCATCGAGACTGATTGCGTTGACGCGAAAAGACTACTTACCCTCAATAAACTTCGTGAATCAAGCGGAAGGGGTAATCCGTCTCCACATAGTCCCCGCGCTTTTGGCGTTTGGGCAGCACGACTTTTTCCTGCGGCAAAACCTCATGTGGGATGCTGCGCAACACATGCTGGATGACATTCAGCCGAGCGCGCCGCTTGCAGTCCGAAGGCACCACAAACCAGGGCGCCCAGGAGCTGTCGCTGGCCTTGAACATATCGTCACGGGCGCGCGAATAGTCAAACCAGCGGCTATAGGACTTGAGGTCCATCTCCGTCAGCTTCCATTGCTTGCGGCCGTCTTCGATGCGGTCGGTCAGGCGGCGGGTCTGCTCCTCGGGGCTGACCTCCAGCCAGTACTTCAGCAAGATGACGCCGGATGACACCACCGCCTTCTCGAAGGCCGGCACCATGTTCAAAAAGTCTTGCGTCTGCTGCTCGGTGCAAAACCCCATCACCCGTTCGACACCGGCGCGGTTGTACCAGCTGCGGTCAAAGATCACCACCTCGCCGGCCGCCGGCAGATGCTGCATATAACGCTGGATATACATCTGGCTCTGCTCGCGCTCGGTCGGCGCCGGCAGCGCCACCACGCGGAACACGCGCGGGCTGACCCGCTCGGTCAGCGCCTTGATGGTGCCGCCCTTGCCGGCGCCGTCGCGGCCCTCGAACAGGATGCAAACTTTCAGTCCCTGGTGCTGCACCCATTGCTGCAGCACCACCAACTCGGCGTGCAGCTTTTCAAGCGCGTCGTCATAGTCGCGTGCGCCCATGCTCTTGGGCTTTTGTTCAACCTGCGCCTCGGCCAGAGCCGCCATTGCGCCGCTGGCCAGCGCTTGATCGACGGCACCGCCGCTCGCGTGGCCATCGGCGGCCTTGATCTTCTTCTTGCTTGCCATCTTCAACTCCTGCTGCTTTGGCTCATGGCTCAAGGGCCATGGCCAATGCTGATTCTTCAAGCCTCAGGGGCGCCCAAGCGGTCGCCAAAGCGCTCACGCAAACGGTCCACCACTTGGCCCACCAGGGCGAGCGCCTGCTCGGGTCCGAGCGCCTCGATGGCCTTGGCCTGGTCCGAGTAGTGCAACATCAAGAGCCCGCGCAGCTTGCCAAACGCAGCCGGCTTTTCTTTGCCGCAAACGCCGATGTCACCGTGCAGGACACGCTCAAGCGCGCCCGGCGTTGCCAAGGGCAGCTCGCACATCAAGGCCAGCGTGACGATTTCTTTGTCGATTTCTTCGAAATGCATGGCCCAGCGGCCGCTGCGGTAATCGGGTTCCAGACTCATTGCTAACTCCCTGGCTCATTGCCTCAAGTTGATAGTAGCCGCTACTGTAGCGGCCAATGAAGGTAGTGCTGCGCTGAAATGCTGAGGTAGCATTCGCCGCGGTCAGGTCTCTGGAGATTCTCTTGCGCAATACCCGAATCAAGCTATCGGCCGCTCACGCGGCAACCATCGCCGCGCTTGGGATGCTGGCCTTGCCAGCCCAGGCTTCCGGCCACAGCGGCCCCATGGTGGACACCATCGCCAACGCGATGTCATGGTTCGTCATCTGCGTGATCCCGATCGCAGCGCTGGCGGCGTTCTGGATGGTGCATGTGATGCCGGAAAAGATCGCGCATAAAAACCACCACCCGCAGACCAAGGCAATCCAGGTCTTATGCCTGCTGTCGCTGGTGTTCGGCGGCCTGCTGTGGCCGCTGGCCTGGTTGTGGGCCTATACCAAACCTACCAATTACCGCCAGGCTTACGGTACCGACAAGCATGGCGATTACCACCTGGAGATGGCCGCGAAGTTCCGCGCCGGTCAGCTCTCCGACGACGAGCGCACGCATCTGCGCGATGAACTCGATGCGATGTTTGCCAAGGGTGCCTTGGCGCCGGAGTTGACCGGCCTGCGCACGCAGTTGCACGAAGCCAATACCGGAGCCGCCGCCTGATGGACGCCCTGCTGCTCGGCATTTACGCCTTCTTTGTCTGGCTGATCTTTTTCAAATTCAAGTGGTTGCCCTGGACCACCACCTCGCAGGTGATCGTGGTGACGATTCCCATCGTCGCGCTGACGACCATGATCTTGCTGCTCAATGTGTTCGCGCCGTCGAGCAGCGATGTGCGGGTGATCAAGTACGTGATCAATGTGGTGCCGCAGGTCGGCGGGCGGGTCATCGATGTCCCGATCGAGCCGAACCGGCCGGTCAAGAAGGGCGATGTGCTGTTCCGCATCGACCCGACCAATTACGCGCTGACCGTGCGCGCGCTGGAGGCCCAGCTGGCCAACGCGCAGGCCGGTTCGCGCGAGTTGGATGAGCAAGCCGGCGGGGCTGTGGCCGGCGTGGACGCGGCACGCGGCGGCGTCAAGCAGGCCGAGGCGCGCATCCGCGAGGTGCAGGTGCGCATGGACCTGGCGCGCCGCCGAGTCGCGGAGAACACCGAGTTGGTCAAGACCGGCGCCGGTGACCGCTTCACGCTCGAAGCGGCCGAGACCGATGCCCGCGCTCTTGAAGCCCAGCTCGACACCGCGCGCGGCGTGTTGGCCCAGTCGCGCGCCGCCGAGGCCCAGGCCTTGGCCAGCCAGCGGCAGATTCGCCAGCGCATCGGCGGCAAGGTCGGCGATGAGTACGCGCCGGTGGCGCAGGTGCGCGCCCAGCTGGAAAACGCGCGCTGGCAATTGGCGCAAACCGTCGTAACGGCCCCCGCCGACGGCTACGCGATCAATGTGCAACTGCGCCCCGGGAGCTTCACCGCGGCCTTCCCGATCACGCCGGCGCTGACCTTTGTCGAGAACACCACCCAGGTGATTGCGCTCTACCATCAGAACGAGCTGCACCAGGTGCAGCCCGGCAACGAGGCCGAGTTCATCTTGCCTACCCACCCCGGCCATGTCTTCAAGGCCAAGGTCGATTCCATAGTCTGGGCGCAGGGCCAGGGTCAGGTCGCCAGCAGCACCCAGCTGCCGACCACCGGCTATGGGCCGATCGCGCCGGGCCGCTTCCCGGTCAAGTTGCTTGTTAGCGAGGCGGATGCCGACACCTTCCTGGCCGCCGGCGCGATCGGCGACGGCGCCATCTTCACCGATGGCATGGCGCCGCTGCACATCTTGCGCAAGGTCTTGCTGCGCGTCAGCACCAAGGTCAACTACCTTGTGTTGAAGCTGCATTGAACGGGATGCACGCGATGAAACTTCTCAGCACCGGCATCGCCGCAGCCGCCGCCCTGCTGCTGGGCGGCTGCGCCTTGCAGAGCCCGCCCAGCAGCAGCCAGCTCGCCGAGGCCGAACTCGCCCATGCCAAGCCACCGCCGGCTTGGGCCGCCGGTGGCCAGGGCGGCAAGATCGAGGCTGGCTGGCTGGCCAGTTTCAATGACCCTGGCTTGAGCGCCTTGGCCGAAGAGGCGCTGGCCTATAACCAGGACCTGCGCCTCGCGGCCGGCCGGGTCGAGATCGCCGCCATCGCGCTGCAGGCGGCCGGCGGCGGGCTTTACCCCGAGGTCAATCTGCTCGGCCGCACAGGCGGCAAGGTCAATAACGGCGGCAGTCAGCTATCCGGCCTGATCTTGCAGGGCTCCTGGGAGATCGATCTGTGGGGCCGCTTGCGCTACGGCCAGGCCGCCGCCGATGCGCAATATCGGTCGGCCCAAGCCGACCAGCGCTTCGCCAGCCAGTCGCTGCTGGCCACGCTGGCCAAGGCCTGGTTCCTGGCCGCCGAAGCGAGCCGCCAGCTTGGCCTTAACGCCGAGATGCAGCAGGCCGCCGAGAAGCTGGCCCATTTGGCCGAGGAGCGGCGCCGCATCGGCGTGGGCTCCGAGGCCGAAGTGGCCTTGGCCCTGGCCAATCTGCATGGCCTGCGGGATGGTGCCGAGCAGATCAAGCTGTCTATGAGCCAATCCAGGCGGGCCTTGGAGGTGATGTTGGGTCGCTACCCGGCGGCCGAAATCGCTTTGCCGACCGAGCTGGCCTTGCTGCCGGCCCTGCCGGCTACCGGCCTGCCGTCCGAGCTGCTGGAGCGCCGGCCCGATGTGATCGCGGCCGAACGCAAGGTCGCGGCGGCCTTTGCACGCAGCGGCGAGGCGGCGGCGGCGCGCCTGCCCAGGCTGTCGCTGACGGCGGCGCTGTCCTCGGTGTCCAGCAGCATCTTTGTGCTGCAAGAGCGCAATGATCCCAATTTCGGCGTCGGCGCCTCGGTGCTGGTGCCGCTCTTGAACGGCGGGCAGCTGCAGGCGCAGGTGGACCTGCGCGGGCTTGAACAAAAGCAGGCGGCGGCGGCCTTTGCGGGCATTGCACAGCGGGCCTTCAATGAGGTCGAAACAGCGCTCGCCAATGAGGCCGCGCTGGCCAAACGCGAGCCCTTGCTGCGCCAGGGTTTGAGCGAGAACCAGCGCGCCCTGGGTCTGGAACAACAGCGTTATCGGGTCGGCTCGCGCGATCTGCGCAGCGTCCAACAGCAGCAGCTGGCGACGCTGGCCGCCAGCATCAGCCTGCTGCGAGTGCAGTCGGAGCAGCGCCTGCAACGCGTGAATCTGCATCTGGCGCTGGGTGGCGAGGTGCTCGCCCCGAAGTGACGGCGGGGCGCGCCTGTCTGCGCAGGCTCAAAGCAAGGCCGCCAGGTAGCGCAGGCCTTGCTGCGTGATGAAGGCAAAGACGTAGTAGATCAGCGTCACCAAAATGCCGCGCAGGAACGCGCCCCAGCGTGAGCCGCCATAGACCGCATATTGGGACCGGGCGAGGTAGACCAGCAGCCAAAGCGCTAAGGGCACGCGCACCCAGACCCAGGGTAAAAGGACGGCCAGGCTCAGCGTCAGCAACAAGCTGCAGTGCATATAAGCACCTTGCACCAGATGCTCGCCATAACGGCGAGGCCGGCCGGGATAGCGGTCGCCACGCCCCAGATAGACCAGCTGCATCAGACCGGCATAGAGCGGCAACAGCGCGAACAGCACATAGGGGCCGAGGCGGATCGACCCAGTGTCCAGGGTCTGGAGTCGCTCGGCACGGCTGAGGCTTCTGTAATGCAGCACCCGCTTGCGCAGCGGGTCGGCGACCAAGTCGGGGCTGGCGTCGAGAATCTCCAACCACGTTGCGCTGATGGTCGACACAGGCGCGGCGGATGCTGCCGAGGCCGCAGCGGCGACGGCCAGGTTCTCTTCGAGTTCCGGAACGCTGGGAAGGGTCAGCCGCAGGAGCCCGAACAGCAGCAGCGAGAGCACAAAGAACAGCCGCGCCGGCCGCACAAAGTAGCGGCGCCGGCCGGTCAGATAGGCCTGCGTCAGCACGCCGGGCTTGCTCAGCAGATGCGCCAGGGTGCGCCACAGCCGGCCATCCAGCGCCAATAGCCGCCCGCCGGTATGGGCCAGGAACTCGCCGACCGATGGCACTGCGAGCTGGGTCTCCTGGCCGCAGCGCGGGCAAAAGTCCCAATCGGCCGCGCCTATCGGCGCCTGGCAGTTCCTGCAGGATGGGGGATATTTAACCGCCTTTGCCCGTCCACGCCTAGCCGCCATAACTGATGACCTCAATGCCACAAAATTCGAGTCGCCTTGCTCCGAGGATGGCCGGGCGGATCGTCTGCATGACTTTAACCTTGGTCAGAGCGGCAGCAGCGTCAAAAAGAGGCGGCATTCACCTGTGCCGCGGTCGAGCTCAAGTCAGCCACCTTGCCCTGACCTTGGTCGCCCTCAGTACAGCAGGGCCTGCGCTAATATCCGCGGGCCCAAACCGGGCGTGAAGGGGTGGCGATGCGGGCGATGGGTTTGTTGTTACTGGTGATTGCGGCCCTGGTGGCCAACCCTGCGGCATGGGCGGCAGAGGCGATGCCCGAGGCGGTGCTGAACGGCCTGCGCCAAGAGGCCGGGCAACGCAGTCAAGCGCTGATCCAGCAGGGCTTCAACCTGACCCATGGCCTGCGGCTTAAGGCGGGCGGCAGCGAGTCGCAGCGGATTTCGCTGTTGTTGCCGCCGTTCGACGGCGAGCGCAGCTTGAGCCTGTGGGTGTCGGTGCAGGGCGGTGACGCGCAAGTGACTCTGACCCCGGCGGCTGCAGAAGCCGGCAAGGGCGCGGCCGCAGCGTTGCTGACTTGGTCAGCGCGGCAGGGCGAGACCACCTTGCAGCGCCGCCTGGCGCCAGGGCGCTACGAATTGGATCTGGACGCCAGAGCCAGTGCCGGCGGTGTGGCCTTGCTGGCCATCAAGGGCCCCGCGCTGGTGCTGCCGACGCTGGACGCGGCCCGCGTGCAGCAGGTCGCGGCCGCGCCGGCGCAAGGCTTCCACTGGCCCTACTACCTCTACCTGCCCAAGCAGATCAAATCGCCTCATTTGCTGGTCGTGCCCAATAACAGCGGTTTTGCCAGCGAGGACCCGGAACTGCTGAGTGCCGCGGCCGCGCAGGAGTTGAATCGACAGTCGGCATTGGCCGAGCGACTCGGCGTGGCCATGCTGGTGCCGAGCTTCCCGCGCCCGCTCGACCCGGCCGATGCCGAGGCCGAAAACATCTATCTGCACGCGCTCAGCCGGGCCGCCATGCAGACGCAGCGGCCCGAATGGCGACGGGTGGACAAGCAGTTGCTGGCCATGATCGACGACGCGCGCCAGCGCATGGCTCGGCAGGGGCAAGACCTGGCCCCGCAGGTGCTGATGTCGGGCTTCTCTGCCTCGGGCATGTTTGTGAATCGCTTCGCCTTCATGCACCCCGAGCGGGTGCTTGCCCTGGCCAGCGGCTCACCGGGCGGCTGGCCACTGGCGCCGCTGGCGCGGCATGAGGGCGCGGCCCTCAATTACCCGGTCGGTGTTGCCGACTGGACGGCGTTGACCGGCGAGCCCTTGCGGCTGGCTGCCTTGAGGTCGGTGGCCGCCTTCATTTACATGGGCGAGCAAGACGAAAACGACTCGGTCGTGTACCGCGACAGCTATTCGGCCGCGGACGAAAAGCTGGTCTTTGCCCACTTTGGCGCCACGCCGCTGGCGCGTTGGCAAACCATACAGCGGCTTTATGCCGAGCAAGGCCTGGATGCCCGTTTCACGCTCTACCCGGGCGAGGCCCACCGCGTCACGGAGCAGATGAACGCAGACATCGAAGGATTTTTTGCGCAGCGCCTGACCAAGGCGGCGGCCACCAGGCCCTGAGCGGGCCGATGCGCTGGGCGCGCGCCGAGATGGGCAATTCCTTGCGGATGGTTACGTTTTCATCATCAGCGCGAAAAATGCGTTAGCGCCCATCAACATGGCATCTCCGCCGTGATCATGGAAAAAAAGGAACAGACCGCAGCGGCATTGCGGTCATCATTGACTTGGGTAAATAGAAGCGGCATGAAAACCCCTGCTATGGCTCAGACCTTGTGAGCTTGACTGGGCAGGTGCCCGCCGTGATTCGTCGCTAGGGTGCGTGGGTTCGCAATTGAACCTAGGTCTGCATATGCGTTTCTTGCTCAGTGCTTTTTCTTATATTTTTGAAAGCGTCACTTTGAAGAATTCCATTGCCGCTGTTGCCGTTCTATTGTCCTTGTTGGGTGGCTCCGCTCAGGCCCAAATTACCGCCGCCGCTGCCATGTCTGCCGCGACCGCGCCTGCCAAGGCTGCTGCGGCCAGCACCGACCCCATCGTTGCGATGCGCTGCGACCACCAAGGCTGACTTTGACGCCAAAATGGCCGCCGCCAAGTAAGCGTTAAGCCGAAAGTCCCGAATCAGGGCTCGCTCGGTCCCTGATTCGGTAGCAATCCAGCTTGCCTGGCCGTTTGACCGGCTCGAGCGCGCGCGAAATAGTCGGCCGCGATGCACAGGGTCCAGCAGATGAAGCCCGACCACAGCGTATGGCTCAGGTAATGCGCGCCACGCGCCATCTGGGCCAAACCGAAAGCGGCGCCAGCGCCGATAACCAGGCCGAGCATGACTCTCGCCAGCGTCGGTCGGTAGGGGCGCCACAAAAAATACAGGCCAAAAAAACCAAACGCGGCAATCGCATGACCGGACGGGAAGCAATGCCCCGGGCCGCCGTCATAGACGCCCAATAGCCAATGCGGCACATAGTGGGCAATGCCGCCAAACTCACTCAGCTCCCAAGGGCAGCTGGTCAGGTTGACGCGCTTGAGCGCTGGCACCAACACAATATTCGCTACCGCCACGCTGATCCAGAATAGGCGCTCGCGCTTGCTGGGCGTCATCGGCTTCGGCCTCACCCATAGCGCGTCGCACAACTGCCAGATCAGCACCGCCCAGCCCAGCGCCCGCCCGCCCTCGTGCAGCAGCGTGCTGGTCAGCCAGGCTTCGCGCCAGTAAAAACCATCGGCCGAGCCAAACTGCCGCACCAAGGGCAGATCCAGGCCGCTGAACTCCCAAATTGCCAGCAGCAACAGGCAGAGCGAGGTGATGGCGAGGTCGCGGCGCCAGACCGTTTTGGTGGCCCCCATCATTTGGCAACAAGCCCGTTGCCGGACAAGCGGCATTGGCCGGCCAGATCCAGACTCGGCTCCCGCAATTCGCTCTGCACATCCAGCAACCCCATCAGAGTGTGGAACAGGTGGTCATGGCTGACAGGGTTTGCCGGGGTCTGGCCGGCGCGTTGGCGCAAGCAGCTCCAGTCCAGGCCGGCCGAACCGGCGAAGCCCGTGCTCGCCCACATCAGCATCGGCACCTGGGTCTGTACATCGGGCGCGATCGCATAAGGGATGCCGTGCAGGAACAGACCGTTCTCGCCCAGCGATTCGCCATGGTCTGAAACATAGAGGACGAGCGTATCGACCTCGGCCGCGCGGCTTTTGAGCTTGGCGATCAGACTGGCCAGCACATGGTCGGTGTAGAGCAGCGCGTTGTCATAGGCATTGCTGATTTCTTCCTTGCTGCACAGACGCAAATCGTCCTTCTCGCAGGCCGGCACAAAGCGCTTGAAGTTGGGCGGATAGCGGCGGAAGTAAGAGGGCCCGTGGTTGCCCAACTGGTGCATCAGCCAGAGTTGCGGCGCCGCGCCCGGCTTGAAGCCCGCGATCAGCTCGCTGAGCCGGCCGTCCAGATCGGCGATCAGGCCTTCATCCAGGCAGCGCTCGCCCTCGCACAGGCCCGGCGCATTGAGCTTGGACACCGTGTCATTGGGCAGGCCATCGCATACCCCTTTGCAGCCCGACTGGTTGTCACGCCATTGCACGCTGACACCCGCTCGGTCGACGATGTGCAGCAGCGAGTCGGTTCCGCGAATGCGCGCCTCGTCATAGTTACGCCGGCCGACGGCCGAGAACATGCAGGGCAGCGAGGTCTCGGTATTGGTGCCGCAAGCGCCCACATCGCGGAAGCTGATCAGGTTTGACTCCGGCTGCGCGGCGATCGCCGCCAGCTGCGGCGTGGTCTGGCGCGCATAGCCGTTCAGCCCCCAGTTGGCGGCACGGGCGGTTTCACCGACCACCATCACGACGACCTTGGGCTTGGTGCGGCCCGCCCAGCTCGGGCCGGCCTTGGCATCCAAGCCGACCGCTTCGCGGGGCTTGGCCGCGCCGCGCGCCTCGGCCGCCAGCGTGCTGCCGAGCGACCAGACATAGTTGGACGGTGTGATCAGGTAGCGGATCTCTTTGTGATTGCGCATCAGCGACGAGAAGGGCTGGAACACCGCCATCACGCTCGCCACCATCGCCGCCATTGTCACCACGATCAGGCCCAGGCGCACCAGCATGGCGCGCCGCCAAGGTCGGTTGACGAGACGCACCCGCCACAGCAGCAGCAGCGGCAGGCCGGCGTAGATCAGCACATGCAGCAGCAGCGCGGCCGAAATCAGCTCGCTCGCTTCGGCGGGGTCGGTGCGCAAGGTGTTGCGCACCATCGTCGGGTCGAGATAGATGCCAAAGGCCTGCATGAACCAGCTGGCGAAGGCGGTGGTGATGATCAAGACCACCAGCAGCGGCTTGAGCGTCCAGCGGTTCGCCACCAGCGCCAGCAAGAACAGGTGCAGGGCCAAGACCAGCACCACCATGGCGGCGGCAAAGCCCCAGGCGCTGGGATCGTCGAAGCTGCGCCCCTTCAAGGCGGCGCTGAAGAAGAAGCGGTTGGCCGTCAGCGCCCATAAAAGGCTGGCGACAAACAGCACCTGCTCGACGGTGGCGGGTATGGTCAGGCGGCTGGCGCTGTTTTGGTTGGCCCCGGCCTGTGCGGCCGCTGGCTTCGATTTAAATAAACTCATACCCAGATTGGACACCATACGACGAAAGTACTGCTGAACAAGGGGCAAAATCAGGCCGGTCTGGGCCGCCTCCAGCTATGGCTATCTGAGCGCCTTCAGCGGCAGCGGCGCGCCACTTTTGACGCAGCGGATTGCAAAATTGCTGGTGATGTCTTGCACCATGGGCAGCGCTTGCAGGCGGCGCACGATGTGCTCATAGCTGCTCAGCTCGCTGACCACCACCTCGAGCAGATAGTCATGCGCGCCGCTGACCACATGGCAGGCCACCACCTCGGCCATCGCCTCCATCGCCGCTTCGAACTGCTGGACCGCGTCTTCACGGTGATGCATCAGCCGCACATTGACGAACACCGTGGTCGCCAGTTGCACCGCCTTGCGATCCAGCACCGCGCGGTAGCCGGCGATGAAGCCGGCATCTTCCAGGCGCTTGAGGCGGCGCGCACAAGGGCTTTGCGACAAGGCCACCCGCTCGGCCAAGTCGGCGATCGAGAGCCTGCCGTCGCGCTGCAGCAGTTCCAGCAATTGGATGTCAATTCTGTCCATGGCTTTAATTCGTCAATTTATTGAATTTTATTGGCTGAATCAACCCTTCACCAAGATATTAGCTGCTCATTTGAGCCAGATTCGCCCGGCACCTCAGCGGAAAATTCAGCCTTCCCAGCAGTAAACCCGATCGCGCAACATGCCCACCGCCACCAGCCCCGACACCGCCATCCTGCACACGCATGCCGACCAGACCCGGGCCGCCCCGCGCTCTGGCGCCCAGCTTGAGCTGCTGGGCTGGGCCGCGCTGGCCTTGACGCTGTGCATCTGGGCGGCCTTTTTCATCTCGCTGCGAGCCGGCGCACGCGCCGCGCTGCCGCCCGCCGAACTGGCCTTGCTGCGCTTCGGGCCGGCCGGGCTCTTGTTCATGCCCTTGCTGTGGCGGCGGCGCGCGCGCTTTGCGCAGGTGTCACCCAAGCTGTGGCTCTTGATCGTGGCCGGCGCCGGCCTGCCCTATTTTCTGATCGCCGGCTGGGGTATGCGCCATGCGCCGGTGGCCGATGGCGCGACGCTGATTCCCGGCACTTTGCCGCTGTTCACGGCCCTGCTGGCCGCAGCCTTGCATGGCCGCGCCGCGTTGGCGCGTTGGCCGGCGCTGCTGTGCATCGCCGCCGGCATCGCCACCATGCTGGCGCTGAAGGCCGGGCAAGCGGGTCTGGCCGAGGGCTATGCGATGTTTTTGCTCGGCAGCCTGATGTGGTCGGCCTACACCCTGGCCCTGCGTCAGGCCAAGCTGGCGCCGATCGAAGCGGCCGCCTTGATCTCCAGCGTTTCGCTCCTGCTGTTGCTGCCGGTGCTTGCTTGGCAGGCCAGCCATGGCGGCCTGAGCTTGCCTGCGCTGCCGCGTGAGCAACTCTGGCTGCAACTGCTGATTCAGAGCGTCGGCGTGGGGCTGATCTCGACGCTCAGCTACAGCGTTGCTGTCGCCCGCTTGGGTGCGCAGCGCAGCGCGATGGCGGGCGCATTGACGCCGGTGTTGGCCACCTTGCTGGCACTGCCGCTGTTTGGCGAGCGGCCGGATCTGGCCACCATCGTCGGCATGCTGTTGATCGCGGCCGGCGTGTTGTGGGGGCAGCGCAAGGCTTGAGCCGCGCCATGCTGTGCCGCCCGCAATGCAAGAACGCCGACGTTCTAGCCGATGACTCGCTGCCGCAGCAACCTGTCGTTAGAGTCAGCCGGCGTCTCTTCGTCGAAGTCGATCGCCACCTGGGTACACACGGCCCGGCACAAGGCCCCGACGCGCTCGCTTTGCAGGCTGTAGTAGATCTGCGTGCCTTCGCGGCGCTTGGCCAGCACGCCGCGCCGATAAAGCGTGGCCAGATGCTGCGACATATTCGGCTGCGTGGTGGCTATCAGTGCCAGCAACTCCGAAACGTTCTTCTCCTGTTGGCAGACGGCGCTGATGATCTTCAGCCGCACCGGCGTGGCCAGCAGCGCAAACAGCTCGGCGGCGGATTCGAATACGCGGTCTTGGCTACTTAGTTCATCCATGGGGCTTGTGCTTGGAAATTTGCCCAGCAAGGGCTTCAAGGTTCGGTCTGCTGCTCCATCAGCAGGTAGGTGTTATACGCGTTCATGCGGTTCGCTGCCTTGAACAAGGGCAAGTTTTCGAACCGCGACCAGTCGGCGGCGGCGTAAGCCTCCTCGAATGGCTGCAGATTGCGCGCGGCCTCGCCCATGGCCTTGCGCAGATGGAGCAGGTAGTCGCGGGTCAGCCTCAGGTCATGCATGGGGTCGACCGAGACCGGGCCGTGGCCGGGAATCACCAAGCGCGGGCTATAGGCGATCAAGCGATCCAGCGAGGCAATCCAGGCCCGGCTGTCGGCTTGGCCGATGAAGGGAATGCGGCCACTGAAGAACAGATCGCCGGAAAACAGCACGCCCGACTTGGGCAGTTGGACCAACAAGTCCTCCGCCGTATGCGCCGGGCCGGCGTGGCGGATCACGATCTCGTCGCCGCCGAGCTGGAGGCGGGTCTCGGCATCAGTCAACCAGCGATCCGCGCCGGTCAGCTGGGTTTGCTCGTTAACCCAAGGGCCGAGCTCCTGGCGGCTGGCCTGCAAGCGCCGCTGGGCCGCGTCCGATTGCAGATATTCTTGCCCCAGTCGGTGGGCCAGGATGGTGGCGCCGGCCGCCTTGAAGGCCTGCAAGCCGTAGATGTGGTCGGCGTGATAATGGGTGACGATCACATAACGTAGCGGCTGGTCGGTAACCCGGCGAATCTCGGCCAGCAACTCGTCGGCGAGCGCGGGTGAACCGAGCGCATCCACCACCACCACACCGGCATCGGTAACGATGAAGCCGGCGTTGGAAATGAAGTTGCGATTGGCCGGCGTGCCCAGCGCCGCCTCGCCCTGCACAAACCAGACCCGATCGGCCACCTGGCGCGCCTGCAGCTTGGGGGCAGCACCGGCCCACGCCCACAGCGGCGCCAACAAACTCAGGCTCAGCGCCCAAGAGCCGAATCGCCTCATGGCTTGATATAGGCGTAGCCCTCATGCTGCAGCTTGGAAGCGCGCACCACGCCGGACGGGGTGAAGTCGACCTCCTGCAGGAACTGGTCCTTGCTCAAGTCGCGCGCCTTCAGGGTGATTTCACAAACCTCGAAGCGCACGCCGCGGCCCTTCAAGGCCGACACCGGGCCGGCAAAGGCACTGCCGGCCTTGTCCTTGGCGCCTTCCATCAGGAAGTCAACGCCCTGCCCATGGGCCACCACGATGATCTGCGCGCTCGGCTCAATATCCAGGTGATTGCGCAAATTGCGCAGGCCGGCCAAGCCTTGGGTGGCGCTGTCGGTGAAGTGGTAGACAACCTTGTTTTGAGCCGCCGCCCAGCCCGAGGCCAGCAGCAGCGTTGCACAGACCAGCCATTGACGCAGATTCATGTCGAGATCCTTCCGGGTTGAAAAATGCATGAAGCAAACTCAGAACTCGACCGCCTCGGCGATGGCCTTCAGGCCGGCCAGCGCGCAAGCGTCGTCGGCCTCGCCACCGGGCGCGCCGGAGACGGCGATCGCGCCCAACACCATGCCGGCGGCCTCGATCGGCATGCCGCCGCCGATCGCCATCACATGTGGCGACGCCCGCAGGCCACTCATCGGCCTGCCCGCTTGCGTGCTCTCGGCCAGGCTCGCGGTGGGGATGCGGAAGCTGGCCGCGGTCCAGGCCTTGGTGCTGGCCACCTCGACCGTGTGCGCGCCGGCAAAGCGGTCGCGCAGCAGCACCTGCGTCACGCCGGCCCGGTCCACCACCGCCACCGCGACCTGATGGCCGTTCTTGCGGCATTGCGCCAGCGCGGCCTGCGCGGCCGCCAGCGCCGTTTCGGGCGTCAGCTGCTTGATCTCATAAGTGGCCGCGGCGGTCTGCGCGCCGGCGCTCGGCGTTGCGAGTGAGCAAAGCAAGGCCAGGGCGATCAGCCGCTCAAATGAAGAGTTCTTGTTCATGATTTTTCATGCCTTGCTCATGCCTTGCTCATGCCTTGGTCATGCCTTGGTAAGGCCCGGATTGCCCTGCACGCCGACCAGCGTCGGCGTGTTGATGCGGCGCGCCGCGACATGGCCGCCCGGCTGCGCCTTCAGCCAGCTCTCGACCAGATCCCAGATCGGCTGCTGGCCGGGCGCGTGGCGAGCCTCCTCGGCCACCGGCGCCCAGCCCGCCACCTTGTACTTGCGATTCGGGTCCAATAACTTGCCACCCAGGCGCATATTACCGATGCGCTGGCCCATTTTTTCACCCGGCGTGCAGCTATAGCTCAAACCACCCACCCGCACCATGTCGCCGCCCTGTTGGTAGTAGGGGTCGGGGTTGAAGAGGTTGTCGCCGACATCCTCAAGAATCGACTTGATGGTGGCGCCGCTCATCTCGGTGAGCGTGGTGTAGGGGTAGGTGATGGCCAACTGATCCATCATCAGCTCGCGCGTGATGGCGTCGCCGGGCAGCAGCGTGCTGCCCCAGCGGAAGCCCGGCGAGAACGCGATCTCGGCGCCCTGTACATCCATCAAGGCATCGCACAGAAGCTGATCCCAGCTGCCGTTGAAGTTGCCGCGCCGGTACAGCAGGCCGTCGCTGATCGCCAAGGTCTCGGCCAGGCGTGACGCATAGGGCTCCCTTACCTTGCTGATCAGCGCCGCCATCTCGGGGTCCGGCTTGAGCTGATTGGCAAATACAGGCAGCAGGCGATAACGGAAATCCTGCACGCGCCCGTTCTTGACCTCGAAATCCATCACGCCGAGGAACTTGCCGTTGCTGCCGGCATTGGTGACCAGGGTCTTGCCGCCGGCATTGCCGACCGGCACCGCGACCGGCACGCCGTCATGGGTGTGGCCGCCAAAGATCGCGTCGATGCCACGCACGCGCGAGGCCAGCTTCAGGTCCACGTCCATGCCGTTGTGCGACAGCAGCACCACCACCTGCGCCCGTTTGGCGCGGCACTCGTCCACCATCGCCTGCAGGTTTTCTTCCTGGATACCGAAGCTCCAATCGGCCACCATATAGCGCGGGTTGGCGATCGGCGTGTAGGGAAAAGCCTGGCCGATGATGGCCACCGACACGCCGTTGATATCGCGAATGACGTAGGGCTTGAAGACCGGGTCGCCGAAGTCATTGGTCTTGACGTTCTGGGCCAGAAATTCGATCTTGCCCTTGAAGTCTTTCTCGATGATCTCCTGCACCCGGGCCATGCCATAGGTGAACTCCCAATGGCCGGTCATCACGTCGACGCCGAGCAATTTGCTCGCTTCGACCATGTCTTGCGCGTTCGTCCACAGCGAGGTGGCCGAGCCCTGCCAGGTGTCGCCGCCGTCCAGCAACAGGGCGCCCGGCCGGCTCTGCTTCATCAGCTTGACCAGGGTGCTCAGATGGGCAAAGCCGCCGACGCGGCCGTAGCGGCGCGCGGCCTTTTCGAAGTCGATGCAGCTGTAGGCAAAGGCTTGAGGCGTGCCCGGCCGCAGGCCGGCGGCCTTCAGCAACTGCTCGCCGACCAGATGCGGCAACTGGCCTTGCATCGCGCCCAGCCCCAGGTTGACGCTGGGCTCGCGGAAATGGATGGGCAGCAACTGCGCATGGCAATCGGTCATGTGCAGCAGCGACACATTGCCGAAGGGCGCCGGGTCGTACAGGCCTTGCTGCGCCGTGGCGGCGTCGGCGTCGGCGTAGGTCCCCAAGCCCATGCCGGCCGCAGAGGCCGCGCCCAGGACCTGCAGAAACTCACGTTTGGATAGGCTCATGGGGCGATCTCTTTGAGTGCGAACTAACTTATTGATTGACCGGAGATTGCGGGTCCAGCAGCAAGGCCATCAAATGCTTGAGCTGCGTTTCATCCAGCAAGCCGCCGTGACCAAATCGCGGCATCTCCGAGCAAGCATTGAAGGCCTTGGCGTTCCAGAGCTTGGCCCAGGTGTAGTCGACGATGGGGGCGGCGGCCGCGCTTTGGGGATCACTGACGCCGCGCAACTTGCCGTACTGATAGAGGCTGGGGCCAATCGTGCCAAAAGAAAGCTCGGCCTTGCTGATCTGGTGGCAGTTGTAGCAATTGCCGCCATTGGCGCTGGGTGCGGCCGATTTGTCGGTCCAGGTCATGCCGCGGCCGTTTTGGGCCAGCTTCTCTCCCTCGCGCCAATCCCCCAGGTATTGACCATTGGCAGGCTTGGGCACGCTCTTCAGCGCGGCTGCTTGGAGCGGCGCCGCGACGGCGTCGGGCAAGGCGGCTCCCTGCGCCTTGGAACAGGCCAGGTTGACCGAGTCTTGTTGCAGGCGCTCGGTCTTGGCGATGCCTTCGTCGCGGAAGGAGCCGCTCATCATTTGCGTCAGCAAGGCCTCGTAGTCGGGCACCGGCGTGGTGGCCGCGCAGCCGGCCAGCAGCAGCGTGATCGCGCCGCCGAGCATCAGGGTGAGTTGTTTGTTAGGTTTCATGGCTCGCTCTTTCAACGCTTGAGGGCCGGGGCCACGGATTCGGCACCCTGGGCATTGACACCCATATAGCTGCCCAAGGCAATGGTCACGTCGGAGGCGTAGCCGGGGTATGGAAAGCGCTGCTGGCGGAAGCAGTCGTTCAGGCGGCGCTGCATGCTCCAGAGCTCACCGCTGCTGACCCGATAGGCCGGCCAGGCCGCAAAGCCCACGCCGTCGCCGGGGTTCTTGGAGAGTATGGGCAAGTCTTGCAGCCTTATCCGCTTGTCGGTCTGGCCATGGCAGGACGCGCAGGAAAAGTCATGTGAACCGGCGCGGTAGAAGAACGCCCGCTTGCCGAGTTCATAACTTTTACGTTCTTCGGCATGGGCCTGCGGGAGCTTGAACCTCAGGCCGCGCGATTCGGCCGAGATCCAGGCCGCCAGGCTCTCCAGCGTCTTTTGTTCGCCTTGGCCAAATGGCGTCTTGGCGATGGCCGTCGCATCAAAGCCTTGGAGCCGCTCCATGCAGGTCAGCAGGCGTGACTCCATGTCTTGCACGCGGCCGGTATCGGCAAACCAGCGCGGCAACTCGACGAACACGCCTTTGACGACACCCGGCCCCTTGCCCAGATCGCATTGCTGCAAGTCGGCATTTTTGGGGCCGCGCGGGGTCTTCCAGAGCGCCTCGCCTTTGGCCTCGAACAACTCGGCCGGGTTGCCGTCGGCCAACATGGCGCGGTATTCGGCAATGCTGTCGGCGGTGGTTTTTTGCTGAGCCGCGGCGGCGCCGGCAAGTGCCAGCGAGCTTGTAATCAATAGGATCTTGCGCATGGTCGGGCCTGTTGTTCGGAGGTCATGACGGAGTGCTGCAGGTGCAGGGACTCAGGATACGACGGCTTCATCGGTGCGCTTGTCGCCTTTGTTGTCGACCCAGGTGACGCTGATCTTGTCGCCCGCCTTGGCGCCCTTGAGATTGAATTGCAGAAAGGGATTCTTGGCGACCGACGGTCCCCATTGCGCGCTCAGCACCGGCTTGCCGTTGAGCTGGGCCGTTACTTCCTGAATGAACCAGGCGGGAATGGTTTTTCCGGCGCTGTCTTTGCGCTGACCGGTCTCCATTTCGTGGGCCATCAATATGCGCACGACGGCCTTGTCGCCGGCGGCTTGAGCGCGAATCTTCATGGGATCTGACATGGTGTTTCTCCTGTGATGTCGAGGGAATAGGGGAAGGGGCTCTGCCTTACTCAGCCGCCGCAACCGCCCAAGGTCACCTTCACTTCTTTGACCGCATACAGCACCTTGCCGTCGCTCATCAAGGCCACGGCAAATACATTGGATGACTGGCCCATCTTGACGCGCGTCTGGAAGTTCGCCTCGACCGCGTCGCTGACGTCGAAGATCGCCGACAACATGGCCGGGTTCTTCTCGACCAGCAGCAGCATGTGCTTGACGCCGGCCAGCGTCGTCGAGGCACCGACGGGTACCACCGCACCGTTCTCGGCAATGTCCGGCCCGGTCAGGGTGACGTCCTTGCTCTCGACCGGCGCGCCGGCGCCCAGCGCCTTCATCAACTCGGCCATGGTCTTGGCGTCAAAGGCCGCCGTGTTGTAGGCCTTGGCCTGTGCCTGGGCCAAGCCGGGCAGCATGCCAAGGGTGGCCAGCATGCCGGCCACTTGGGCCGACCGAGAAAGCATTGTTCGACGAGTTTGCATGAGAAATCCTCTATCTCTGATTGCCAATGATGTGGAAGTTAGCTTCATTTTTCGGCCCCCGTCGCCAGCCATTCGGCGATCGTTTTGGCGTCGGCCTCGCTGATGGTCTGCGCCGGCATCGGGATCGCCCCCCAAACCCCCGCGCCGCCGGCGATGATCTTGCCGCTCAAGTAGGCAACAGCGTCCGCGCGCTGAGCATATTTGTTGGCGATCTCGCGCAAGCCCGGACCGACGATTTTGTTTTCAAGGCCGTGGCAGGCAACGCAGCCGTGCTTCTGTGTCAGCAGCATCGCGGCCTCGCCCGCGCCCTTGGCCGCTGAGCCTGGCCGCTTGGGCGCTTGCGCCGGGGCGCCACCGGGGCCGCTGGTGTCCACGCCATGCTGGGCGCCGACCCCGCGGTTCTGCTCGGCCAGATTGCCATGCGCGTTGCGGGCAAAGTCGGGCAAGGCCGAGGCGATTTTTGGCAAAGGCGCGCAGTCCTTCACGCAGGCCGTCGCCTTGACATCGGGCTTGCCGCCATTGCCCATGCCGGCACCGGGCCAGAGCCCATGGTCGCTGTGCAGACCGTGTCGGTTCGGCAGCAGCGCCTGCACCTCGTGCATATTGCGGTCGGACAAGACCAGCTCGTCGGGCACGATGCCGCCCAGATTGAGCAGATAGGCGGTGACGGCGTAGACCTCGTCGGCGCTCAGTGACTTGGGCGCCGTCCAGGGCATCGCGCGATTGATGTAGTCCCAGAGCGTGGACAGATTGGCCAGCTTCATCAGCGTGGTGCGCGCCGGGAAGGCCGAGTCGGTCAGGCGCGCCACCCGGCCGCTTTGGATGTCGGCTGCGGTCGTGCCACCCACCAGCGGCGCGAAGACCTGGTTGCTTTCGCCGAACACGCCATGACAGGACGCGCATTTGCCTTCCCAGATGACCATGCCCTGGGCGACCGAACCTTTGCCGGGCGGCAGGCCCTTGAAATCGGGCCTGACGTCAATGTCCCAGGCGCTCAATTCGGCGGCCGTCGCCACGCGGCCCAGCCCAGGGTAGGTCTTGCTCTGGGCCTGGGCGGAGCCGCTCAGGCCGAGGCCCATCAGCAGGCTGGAAGCCAGCAAGAACTCACGCCAACTGGACATTTTTCACCTCGCCGTCTTCCTGCACCAGCCAGGTTTGCACCGCGTTATTGTGATAAATCGAGCGCGTTCCGCGCACCGCGATGAGTTGCTGCTTGCGCGGTTGCACATAGCCGGTTTCGTCGATGGCGCGGCTTTGCAGCAAGGCGGGCTTGCCGTCCCAGACCCAATCGAGACTGAAGCGTGTCAGGCATTTGCTCAGCACCGGCGTCTCCAGCCTGGCACCGCGCCAGTTGCGGCCGCCGTCCGTCGAGACATCGACGCGGCCAATCTTGCCGCGGCCCGACCAGGCCAGACCGCTGATGCTGTAAAACCCCTTGTCCAGCAAGACCTGACCCCCGGACGGGCTGGTGATCACGCTTTTGCATTCTTGCGTGCTCGAATATTGCCGATGGCGGCCGTCGGGCATCAGATCGATGTAGTGAATCGCCTCATCTTTGGCACCATAGGGCCGATCGCCGACCTCGATGCGGCGCAGGTATTTGACCCAGCTGACGCCCTGCACGCCGGGTACGACCAGGCGCAGCGGGTAGCCATTCTCGGGCCGCAGCATTTCGCCGTTCTGGCCATAGGCAACCAGCACCTCACCGCTTTCGACCAACTCCATTGGCACGGTCCGCGTCATCGAGGAACCGTCGGCGCCCTCGGCCAACACATAGCGGGCGCGCTTGTAGTCGACGCCGGCGAGGTCCAGCAGGGTGCGCAGCGGCACGCCGGTGAACTCGCTGCAGCTCAGCATGCCATGCGTGTACTGGCAGGTCGGCACCGCGACATTGCCCCATTCCATGCCGGTATTGGCGCCGCACTCGATGAAGTGAAAGCGGCTCACGGCCGGCAATCGCATCAGCTCATCGAGCGTGAAGACCATCGCCCGCTTGAGCATTTTTTCGTCGGAGCCGTTCAACATCAAGCGGTGCTTGCCGGGGTCGATATCCCACCAACCCTGGTGATGACGCTCGAAGTGCAGGCCGCTGGGCGTGACGATGCCGAACAGCGATTGCAGCGGCGCGAAGGAAACCGAGGCCTGCGTGGTCGGCGTTAGGCCGGGGCTGATGCGGCGCTGCACATTCGCCTCGTATTTGGACGGTTTGCCATAACCCTCCAGTGCCACCGGCTGGCCGAGCCCGCGTGAATGCGCGGGCAACTCGAGGATGTTGGGGTCGCCGTTGCCGGATTGGGCGCGCGTCGCAAGCGTCGCGCCGGCGAGGCTGGCCGAAGCGAAGGCTTTGCGGATAAAGTCGCGACGACCGCTGCGGGCCTGAGCGAACACCTGGCCGACCCCATCCCGATCCAGAAAATTCTCGACCGCCTTGAGCAAGCGGCCGGGTGAGTGATGCGGATTGCTCAAGCGGCTCTCCTGTGCTGGGGTCAAATTGTTTATAAGGCATCGCAAATATAAGCCTGCACTCATTAAATGAGATCAGTGAAAACCCTGGGTCCAATTCGCTTGTTTCTCCAACCATTCGCCAAAGACTGA
This sequence comes from Roseateles oligotrophus, assembly GCF_025717515.1. Taxonomy (GTDB): domain Bacteria; phylum Pseudomonadota; class Gammaproteobacteria; order Burkholderiales; family Burkholderiaceae_C; genus Paucibacter_A; species Paucibacter_A oligotrophus. Next base: position 17,890 of record NZ_JAJIRN010000012.1, on the reverse strand, counting down.
TTGATTGATTGATCCTTATGCATCTGCCATTGAATCCTGCCGAAGCCAGCGCCGCCGTCGTCTGGGGCGGCCTGGCCCTCGGCTTGGCGCTTGGGGCGCTTGCCCAGGCCACGCGCTTTTGCACCCGCGGCGCCATCTCGGACCTGTACAGCTATGGCGGTACATCGCGCCTGCTGATGTGGGTCTTGGCGGTCGCGGTTGCCGCTGCCGGCGGCTTTGGCCTGATGCAGATCGGCTGGCTGGATGCCTCGCGCAGCATGGCCTGGAGCGAGCGGTTTTTGTGGCCGTCCTATTTGGTCGGCGGCGCGCTGTTCGGCTACGGCATGGTGCTGGCTTCGGGCTGCCCGCAGCGCAGTCTGGTGAAGGCGGCTTCCGGCAATATGAAGGCTTGGGTGACGCTGATCGTGGCTGCCGTGACGGCGCAGATGACGCTGCGCGGCGTATTGGCCGAGTTGCGCGTGAAGTTCCTGGACGCCTTTGGCTGGCAACTCGCCACGCCGCAAGATCTGGGCTCGCTGCTGGCCTCGGCTTTGGGCATTGCCTCGGCGACTCCTGTGCGCGCCGCGCTGCTGTCCTTGCTGCTGCTATTGGCCGGTCTGTTGCTGTGGCGCAAGCGGGCAAGCCTCGAGCCCGGCCATGGGTGGGGCGGCGTGCTGCTGGGCGCTTTGTTGGTTGCGGCTTGGGCGCTGACCGGTCATCTGGGCTTTATTGCCGAGCATCCGGATACCTTGGAAGCAGCCTGGATGGGCACCTACTCGCACCGACCCGAGGGCTTCAGCTTTGCCGCGCCCTTGGCGCAGAGCCTGGACTTGTTGACGCTTTGGTCCGACCGCAACAACACCGCGACCTTTGGCGTAACGCTGACACTGGGCGTGCTGCTGGGCAGCTTGGCGTCGGCGCTGCTGCGCAAGGAATTCTTCTGGGAATCGTTCCGCAGCGCCCGGGACATGGGCGACCATTTGCTCGGCGGTGTGCTGATGGGTTTTGGCGGCGTGACGGCGATGGGTTGCTCGATCGGCCAAGGCGTCACCGGGCTGTCGCTGTTGTCGGCCGGCGCGGTGCTGGCGCTGGCCGCCATTGTCGGAGGCGCCTGGCTGGCCTTGTATCGGCAAGCCAGGCAAATTGAGAAAAGTTAGCGCAGCCCGCCTATCCGCGCATCCTTGGGGTAACTGATCGAATACTCCGCCGTGATGCGCAAGGTCTTGCCGGCCTCCAGTGGCAGCTCCCAGGCCACCACGCCGGGCTGCTTCTTCCAGGCCTCAAGGCTGGGCTTGGGATTGAAGACGGTTTGCACGCGGATGTCTTCGTGCCTTCCGACCGGCGAGGCCTCCAGCACTTGCAACTGCACCGGCTTTTTGTGCAGGTTCTCCAGCACAAAGGCGCGGCCGATTTTCTGTTCGGCGCGCGAGCCGATGAAGCCGGCGTTGGCGCCGCCGCGCTGCTCGGGCTCGACCTTGACCCGTAGCATTTCGTCGCGGCCGAAGAACAGCTCCAGCCGTTCCTCGCTGCCCAGATTCAACTGACTGTTGCCGACGAAGTCGCCGTCGCGAAACAGTTGCAGTGCGCCACTCGGCCAGGAGCCGGCGGGCCGGGCCAGCTCGGCCATCAAAAAGGCCTGCGCCTCTTGCTGCGGCTGCACCCGCCGCAGCACTTGCGCGTCCACCAACTCGCTGCCGAGTGAATAGCCAACCCGCTGGCCGTCGCTGGCGACATTGACCAGGCCGGGCACGCCGAATTCGGCGGCGAATTCCCCTTGGAAGACGCTGACATCGAAACGTGCGGACTCGTCTTGCGACTGGGCCAGCGGGCTGCGCGCGATGGCCATCGCCGGCGGAGCCGGAGCCTCCCGCGAGAATTGCATTTCTGCTTGCGCCTGAAGCGGCGGCAGGATGTCCAGCGTCCAAGGGTAGGGCGGCGCGATGCCGGTGTTTTGACGCGGCTGCACCGTCGACAAACGCAGCTTCACACCGCTCCAGTCTTCACCGCTGTTCTGGGCCACCTGGGCTTGGCGCTCCAGGCGCAGCTGCCCTTTGGCCGTGTCCAAGTGGGCCCGGTAGACCGGCGTCCAGCCCGCTTGGCTGACACGGTAGCTCAGCCGCAACTCGCCGGCCTGCTCGGCGGCCAGGCGGATCTGCAAACTGCGCAGCTGCGGGTTGGCCTTGATCAGGCGGTCGCGTTCGGCCAGCAGCGGGGTCAGGTCTTGCTCGATCAATTGCTTTTTACGCAGCAGCTGATGTTGGCGCTGCATCGCCTCCAGGCCGCTGCGTCGCAAGGACTCGGCGGTGCTGCCGATGGCGACTTGATTGCCTGCGCCGGGGCTTGAGCCCATGCCGAAATTCTTCAGAAAACCAAGCACCAGCTCATGTGCATCGATCTCGGCCTTCAGGTCGGCCTGCTTGTCCTCAAGCGCACGGATGCTGGCGTCGAGCGGGCTGCTAGCGCATTCTGGCGCGCGCTCGCGCGCCATGGTCTGCACGCTGACATCACCGATTTGCGTGCCTGTATCGCCTTGCAGCTGCAGCGAATCGAGGTCGAATCGGGTCGGCAGACAGCTGAGTTTGAGCGTTTGTGCGCCGGCGGCCACCTTGGCCACCCGCTCGACGGTGGCGCCGCCTGGGTAGACCAACACATGACTGATCTTGCTGCTTTGAGCCTGGGCAAGGCCGGGCAGGGCTAATAGCAAAGGAAGAAGAAGGCGGGGTGTCATGCGCGGGCTCCAAGAGTTTCGGTCGGGAACATAGCATGGCCGCCGACCCTGGCACACTGGCGATATGAGTGAATATCCACAAGCCAACGCCTCCCGCAAAGCCCTGGTGCTGTTTTCCGGCGGTCAGGATTCGACCGCCTGCCTCGCCTGGGCGCTTGACCGTTATGCCTCGGTTGAGACCATCGGCTTTGACTACGGTCAACGCCATCGCATCGAGCTGGAATGCCGGCAAACGGTACGCGCCGAGTTGATCGCGCGCTTCCCGGCCTGGGGCGCCAAGCTGGGCGAGGATCATCTGCTCGACCTGAGTCTGCTGTCCCAGATCTCTAGCACCGCGCTGACCGAACACCGCGCCATCGAGATGCAGGCCAATGGCTTGCCGAATACCTTTGTGCCCGGCCGCAATCTGCTGTTTCTGACCTTCGCGGCCACGCTGGCTTACCGGCGCGGCGCCTCGGTGCTGGTGGGCGGCATGTGCGAGACCGACTTTTCCGGCTACCCGGACTGCCGCGACAACACCCTCAAGGCCTTGCAAGTGGCGCTGAGCCTGGGGCTGGACGCTCCGATGACGGTGGAGACGCCGTTGATGTTCATTACCAAGGCGCAGACTTGGGGCTTGAGCGAAAGCCTGGGCGGTGCGGCGCTGAATGATTTGATCGTCGAGCATACCCATACCTGCTATCTGGGCGAACGCACGCAGCGCCATGCTTGGGGTTATGGCTGCGGCAGTTGCCCGGCCTGCGAGTTGCGTGCGCGTGGTTTCGAAGAATTCAGCGAGTCGCGGCAATGAGCGGTTTGAATTGGACGCTGTGGACGGTGGCGGCGCTGCTGCTGTTTTGGGGCATTGGCGCCTACAACCGGCTGATGCGTTTGCGCAATGGCATCAATGCCGCCTTTGTGCAACTCGACGAACATCTAAGCGCGCGCGCGGCCTTGTGCAGCAAGCTGCTTGTATTGCTGGAGCCCTTGCTCAGCAACGAGAAGGCCACCTTTGACGCCTTGGAGCAGGCCGAGGCCGAGGTGCGAGCGTCGGCCCAAGCCACCCGACCTCGCCCTTATGTGGCGGAGCCAGTTGGCGCGCTGGGGGTGGCCAGCGCCGTGCATGCGGCAGCATTGACCCGCTTGATGTCAATGCTTGAGCACCATGCCGAGCTGCGCGAGCATGCCGATCTCTATGCATTGGTCGATGAGTTGAAAATGGTCGAGCGCCGGCGCACTTTCTCTCGTCAGCTGTTCAATCAAGCGGTTTGGCTGTTTAACGAAGCGATCACGCAGTTCCCGACTCGCATCCTGGCAAGCCTGTATGGTTTTCGTGAAGCGCGTTCGCTTTGAATTGGGCAATTTGCCGATAAGTTCCGGTGTAATGAGCAAGAAGTCACGCTCTTGCCGTTTGACCTAGCGGCGCAACTTCAAAGGCCTCTATTTGACGGCGATGCTCTCGATTCATCAGAAATTGGGAGACCGATCTTGCTTCGTCGACATGTGTTGAGCGCAATGGCCGCGCTGTCTCTCCCCGCTTTGGTTCAAGCGCAGGCCCTTGGTCGCAAACGCATCGTCCTTGGCCAATCGGCCCCCTTGACCGGCCCCGCTGCCCAACTGGGTTTGCAGATGCAGGCCGGCGCCAAACTCTATTTCGATGCCGTCAACGCCAGCGGCGGCATAGCCGGCAGCCTGATTGATCTGCAAACCCTGGATGACGGCTACGAGCCTCAGCGCTGCGAGGCCAATACGGCCAAATTCATCGAAGATGATGTGCTGGCGCTGTTCGGTTATGTGGGCACGCCCACCACCCTTGCCGCCTTGCCTCTGATCAATCAACACCACATGCCGCTCTTTGCGCCCTTCACCGGGGCCGAGGCGCTGCGCGTGCCCATGAGTCGCTGGGTGTTTCACCTGCGCGCGTCCTATTACGATGAAACCGCCCTGATCGTCAATCAAATGACCAATCTGGGCTTGAAGAAGATTTCGGTCTTCTATCAAAACGATGCCTATGGCAAGGCCGGCCTTGCGGGCGTCAATCGGGCTCTGACGAGCCAGTCGCTGACGACCGTCGCCACCGCCACGGTGGAGCGCAATACGGTCGACGTGGCAAAGGCGGTGAGCGAGTTGGTGGTGGGCCGACCCGAGGCCATCGTGATGGTCAGCGCCTACAAAAGCTGCGCGGCTTTTATCCGCGAGGCTCGCAAGGCCGGCTACGGCGGCGTCTTCTATAACGTCTCGTTTGTGGGCACCCAGGCGCTCTCTGACGAACTCGGCAAAGAGGCGCTTGGCGTCGTTGTCAGCCAAGTCATGCCCTATCCCTTTGGCATCGCCCATGGCGTGGTTGCCGACTATCAGGCTGCCGTGCAGAAGGCGGGCAACGGCTTGCGCCCCAATTACACCGGCATGGAGGGATTCTTGGCCGCCAAGGTATTCACCGAAGCCCTGCGGCGCGCCAAAACCCTGACGCGCGAGAGCCTGATTGCGGGGCTGGAAAGTCTGAGCAACTACAACGCCGGTGGCTTTACGGTCAATTTCGGTCCGGGGCGGCGCGTGGCCTCGAGCTTTGTCGAGCTATCCATGCTGACCGGCGACGGCCGCGTCAGGCGCTGACGTCGGCCGAACCTGATTCAAGAACACTCGATCGCACCGGAACTCACCAGCTCCCTGAACAGCGACAGCATCGCCCGGCCGCTCATGCTGTAGGGGTCGAGGTGGCTGGTGGCGCTGTACTTCAGCACCAAGCCGGGGTTGAGTCGGTGCAGATTGACTTGCCCCATGGTCCAGCCGGCGAATTCGCGCTCGGCGATTTCGGCATAGCTCAAAAGGATCACATCCTTGTGGCGCGGGTCACTGGCGATGCGTTGGTAGCGCGCGTTGACGGCGTCGCGGCCACCTTCCAGCAACTGCATGAAGACGCCGTCGCTATGGCAGAGCAGACCGGTCAGCCCCGCGCCGGCATTGTGTTCACGTGACTGCTTGAGGATGGCGACGAGATCTTGGCCGCTCATCGTATGGGCGGCGCGGCTGGCGTACAGAAGGTGGACTAGCATGGGAGTTCCTTGAGGGGCCGATGGATGGTCTATCGAATCAATGACAGGAATTCGCGCCGCAGATGGGGATCCTTCATGAAGGATCCACGCATCACACTGTTCGTCATCTTGGACTCGCTGTCCTTGACGCCGCGCCAATGCATGCAGAAATGGTCGGCCTCCATCACGATGGCCAGCCCGTCGGGTTGCACGCGCTCTTGCAACTCATTCGCCAACATGGTGACGGCTTCTTCCTGAATCTGCGGGCGGCTCATGATCCAGTCGCAGATGCGCGCGTACTTGGACAGCCCGATCAGATTGGAATGCTCGTTAGGCAGCAGGCCGATCCAGACCTTGCCCATGATGGGGCAGAGGTGGTGGGAGCAGGCGCTGCGCACGGTGATGGGGCCAACGATCATCAGCTCATTCAGCCGCGTCACGTTCGGGAACTCGGTCACCGCCGGCATCGGCTGGTAACGGCCTTTGAAGATCTCCTGCACAAACATCTTGGCGACTCGTTTGGCGGTGTCCTGCGTGTTGTGGTCGCTGTCGGTGTCAATCACCAGCGCGCGCAACACGCCCTGCATTTGCGCCTGCACCTCGGCTTGGAGCTGCTCCAACTCGCCGGGCTCGATGAAGTCCGCGATATTGTCATTCGCATGGTGGCGGCAGCCGGCACTGACCAAACGCATGCGCACACGCTCGGAGGCCGGCAAGGCCGCCAGTTGTTGGGCGTCTAGGCTTATCTTGGTGGACGAATCGCCGCTCATAAAGCTTCTCGTTTAGGCTGAAGTTCTACATTGTGTCCGGATTGCAAAGCCCGCGCAGTGTCAGGTCTTGCCTGCGTGCGCATCGTGGCGCTGACCTACACTGAAAGCGTGACTGAAAAACCCAACCCACCACTTTCCCCGCCCTTGCAACGCCTGATGCTGCAAGTGGCCGACGCCGTGCAGGCGGTGCGTTCTGGCCGTTCGCTGACCGAGGTCTTGGCCCGCTGCCCGGCCGAGCTGAGGCCGGCGACCCAAGCGCTGAGCTTCTATGTGCTGCGCCTGCTGGGCGGCGCCGAGGCCGCTCGCGCCTTGTTGGCTCCCAAGGCGCCGCCGCCCAAGGTCGACAGCTTGCTGGTCAGCGCCTTGGCCTTGCTGTGGCCTTGCGCGCCGGGCACGGCGCCGCTCTATACCGATCACACCGTGGTCGACCAAGTGGTCAGCGCGGCCCGCAAGCGAGCGCCGGCCAGTGCCGGTTTCGTCAATGCGGTGTTGCGGCGCTTTCTGCGTGAGCGCGCCACCATCGTGCAGGCCGTGCAAGCCTCGGAGCCGGCCGCCTTCAATCACCCTCAATGGTGGATAGCCCAGGTGCGTGCCGACTGGCCCGAGCATTGGCAGGCGATTTTGCAGGCCAATAACCAGCATCCGCCGATGACCTTGCGCGTCAACGCAAGGCGCGGCAATGCCGAAAGCTATTTGGCGCGCTTGGCCGCAGCCGGCATCAAAGCCACGGCCGCCGGCGCCTTGGCGCCACAGGCCTTGGTGTTGGAACGCGCGCTGCCCGTCGGCCTGTTGCCGGGTTTTGCGGACGGGGATGTGTCGGTGCAGGACGCCGCGGCGCAGCTGGCCGCGCCCTTGACCGTTGGCGCGCTCGGAGGCTTGCCGGCTTTGCCGGCCGGCGCGCGCGTTTTGGATGCCTGCTCGGCGCCGGGCGGCAAGACGGCCCATTTGCTTGAACTTGCCGACCTGGATCTGCTTGCTCTGGACAGCGATGCGGCCCGCTTGGCCCGCGTGCAGGACAACTTGACTCGCCTGGGTTCAAGCGCGCGGACATTGGCCGCCGACGCGCGCGACTGCGCCGCTTGGTGGGATGGCAGGCCGTTTGATGCGATTTTGCTGGATGCGCCTTGCAGCGCCTCCGGCATCGTGCGCCGCCACCCGGATGTGCGCTGGCTGCGCCGCCCGACCGATATTGCCAATCTGGCCGCCATTCAGACCGAACTGCTGAATGCCCTGTGGCCAACGCTGAAGCCGGGTGGGCGCTTGGTCTACGCCACTTGTTCGATCTTCAAGGCCGAGGGTGAAAAGCAAATAGATGCATTTTTGCAACGTCAGACCGACGCAAAACGCTTCGATGTGGCCGGCGTGAGCGGGCATTTGCTTCCGCTCACTCACAATGGCGAGGCAGCGGGTGGGCAGACATCGGTCTTGGATGGTTTCTATTACGCGCTGCTGATCAAGAATTTCTGAACTCGTGACGCAGCGCCGAATGGCGCTCATCAGCAAAGACTCGAACCGACCTTGACTCCGCCGCCAGTCCTATCCACTGCTACACCAGCCCGCCCATTGCCCAAGGGCCGGGCTGCAAGCCCGCTGGCGTGGCGCCTCTGGCGCCTGCTGCCTGCTCTGCTTCTGGTGGCATTGCTGGGCCTGCTGGCCCGCCATGCCCTGGCCGATGGCGTGGAACTCAGTCAACTGAGCACTCAGCGGACCGAAGAGGGTTTGGAGCTGAGTTTCAGTACCCGTTTTGAGCTGACTCGGGCGGCCGAAGATGCGCTGATGAAGGGCGTGCCGATCTATTTCGTCGCCGAGGCCAGCGTTTTGCGCAATCGTTGGTACTGGCGCGATGCCCGGGCTGCGCGCGCCAGTCGGACCTGGCGCTTGGCCTGGCAGCCGCTGACACGCCAATTCAAGGTCAGCACCGGCGGGCTGAACCAGAGTTACTTCAGCCTCTCCGATGCCTTGCTGTCCTTGCGCGGCGCATCGGGATGGCGGATCGCAGAAAACCGCGAGCTGGAAGACGAGGGCAGGTTTTACCTCGAGTTCAGCTACCGGCTGGACACCAGCCAACTGCCCAAGCCCATGCAGATCGGTTTGGGCTCGCCCCAAGGCTGGGGTTTGAATATCGAACGCACCTTGAACCTGGCGGCCGATTTCAGCAGCAGCCTAACGACGCCATGAAGGCCGCGACGCTTGATCAACAAGCGGGCAAGACCACATGCCTCATCGCGGCGCCGCCGCGCAACGCTGACGAGGGCGAGCATTGAGTAGAAGAACGCGCTGGGCCTGGGTCGTCTCGACGGTGATCGTGACGGGCGTGTGCGGGGTATTGGCGTTCTTGCTTTCGATCGGGGTCAGTTCCCGACTGGGCTTTTTCGAACGCCACTATGTCTGGTTGTTCTGGCTCAACGCGGCCGTGGCAAGCCTGCTGGTCTTGGTCATTGGCGTGGCGGCGGTGCGCTTGGTATTGCGGGTGCGCAGCGGCAAATTCGGCAGCCGTTTGCTGCTCAAGCTGGCCGGCATCTTTGCCCTGGTGGGGGTGGTGCCCGGTGTGATGATTTACGGCGTGTCCTACCAGTTCGTCAATCGCAGCATCGAGAGCTGGTTCGATGTGCGATTGGCCAGCGCTTTGGAGGCGGGGTTGAATCTGGGTCGAGCCACCCTGGACGGCTTGGTCAGTGACCTGTCGGTCAAAACCTTGGCAGCGGCCGGGCGTTTGTCGGAAAGTGGCGGCATGCCGCAACCCTTGGCCTTGGAGCGTCTGCGTGAGCAAATGGGCGCCCGTACCGTGGACCTGGTCGGTGGCCATGGGCAGATATTGATGTCGTCCGGCGGCGATACCAGCACGCTGACGGCGGCGAGGCCTTCGGACGCCATGCTGCGGCAGGCCCGCGGCATCAACGTTGTGAGTCAGTTGGAAGGTCTGGAAGACGAAGCGCTGGCCTTGCAAGGGCATGCGCTTATTCGCGCCCTGGCCCTGTTGCCCAACACGGACTTGCGGCTCGGCAACGGCAGCAGCAATGGCGTTTCCGGGGAGCGGTTTTTGATGGTGGTGCAGCGGGTGCCCGCCTCGGTGGTGGCCAACGCCTTGGCGGTGCAGGCGGCAAGCGGCGAGTATCAGCAGCGCGCGCTGGAACGCGACGGCCTGCGCCGCATGTATATCGGCACGCTGACCCTGGTGTTGATTTTGGCGGTGTTCGCGGCGCTGCTATTGGCCGTCACCTTGGGTAACCAGTTAGCGCGGCCGCTGCTGCTCTTGGCCGACGGCGTGCGCCAGGTGGCGCAGGGCGACTTGAGCCGCAAGCCGATGCTGGCCTCGCGCGATGAACTCGGCGGGCTGACGCGCTCTTTCGCCGAGATGACCGAACAACTCTCGGACGCGCGTGCCATGGTGGGCCGCAGCGTGGCCGAGTTGGAGAGTGCGCGCACCCATCTGCAAACCATTCTGGACAACCTGACCGCCGGCGTGATCGTCTTTGATGCCCAGGCGCGCATCGAGACCGTCAACCCGGGGGCGGTGCGTATTCTGCGGCTGCCGCCGGAAGATCTGCGCGGCCGAAAATTGGATGAGTTGCCGCAGTTGCAGCCCTTTGCAGACGAAATCATGCAGCGCTTCGAGCAAAACAGTTCGGTTCGGCTGAGTGGCGTGGAGGCGCAAAGTGACTTGGAAACCGAGCATTGGCAGGATGCATTCGAGCTGCAGTTGGACGCTGGCAAAGATGTCCTAACGCTGCTCGTGCGCGGTGCAAAACTGCCAGAGAACGCGCGGCTGATGGTGTTTGATGACATTTCCGAGGTGGTTTCTGCCCAGCGCTCGGCCGCCTGGAGCGAGGTGGCGCGGCGCCTCGCGCATGAGATCAAGAACCCCTTGACGCCGATTCAACTATCGGCCGAGCGCTTGCAGCACAAGCTGGAATCCAAGCTTGAAGGGGCCGACCAAGCGATGTTGGTCAGGTCGGTGGCCACCATCGTCAATCAAGTGCAATCGATGAAACAGTTGGTCAACGAGTTCCGGGACTACGCAAGGCTGCCGTCGGCACAGCTGAAGGTCCTGGACCTGAATGCGCTCGTCAGCGAAGTGCTAACGCTCTATTCAGAAGCACAGGAGGCGGGTCGCCTGCTGGCCGAATTGGCGCCCGACGCCTGCCCCATGAAGGGGGATGCAACACAATTGCGGCAAGTCATTCACAACCTGGTTCAAAACGCTTTGGATGCGGTGCAAGAGCGCCCGGACGGTCAAGTGATGGTGCGCACGGCGCAAGTTTTCACAGAAAGCGGCGAAGCGCGTGTGTTGCGCCTTTACATCACCGACAATGGCCCAGGATTCGCCGAGAAAGTGCTCAAAAGGGCTTTCGAGCCCTACGTCACCACCAAGACCAAAGGCACCGGTTTAGGTTTGGCGGTGGTCAAGAAAATCGCTGACGAACATGGCGCGCGCATCCGCCTGAATAATCTTCATGTGGCCGGGGATGAGGCCCAGCCGATAGTAGGTGCGCAAGTTTCGTTATCATTTTCAAAATTTTCAACTGCAGCGGTCGACGCCGGCACTGCAGATAAGCCGGCGTGAACTAGGACTCCATGGCAACAATTCTTGTAGTTGACGACGAATTAGGCATTCGAGCCTTGTTGTCAGAAATCCTCAGCGATGAGGGTCACACGATAGAAATGGCTGAAAACGCTGCGCAGGCTCGCGCCGTGCGTGAGCGTATGCGACCGGATTTGGTCCTGCTCGACATCTGGATGCCCGATGTGGACGGCATCACTTTGCTGAAGGAATGGGGTGGCGCTGGTTTGCTGACCATGCCTGTCATCATGATGAGCGGCCATGGCACCATTGATACGGCGGTTGAGGCGACCAAGTTCGGCGCGATTGCCTTCCTGGAAAAGCCGATCACCTTGCAAAAGCTGTTGCGTGCGGTTGAGCAGTCATTGGTCAAGGTAGCGCCGAGGCCGGCGCCGCCGGTGGGCGTGTCGACCTATATGCGCAGTGAGATGCCGGCCCAATATACGGCGCCCAACCTCGGCTTGTTGCCTCAGATGGTGCAACCGGCGATGGGTTTGGCGTCGGAGCAGAGCTTCGAGCTTGATCGCCCTTTGCGCGAGGCCCGTGATGCCTTCGAGAAGAGCTATTTTGAATTCCACCTCTCGAAAGAGAATGGCTCGATGACCCGCGTGGCCGAGAAGACCGGGCTTGAGCGCACGCATCTGTATCGGAAGCTCAAGCAGTTGGGTGTCGATTTGAGTCGGAATAAGCGCGGCGGCGGAATTTAGTGCTATAGTCGCGGTCTTCGCTGATTTGAAGCATTTTTTGCTGCAAAGAAGTGATGAAAAGAATAACAAGGCCTGGTAGCTCAGTCGGTAGAGCAGCGGATTGAAAATCCGCGTGTCGGTGGTTCGATTCCGCCCCAGGCCACCAGATTTACGTCCGCGGAACACCGAGGATGTCCAAAAGCCCTTACGTAGCAATGCGTTAGGGCTTTTTTGTTGTCCGACGGTGTCCGAGTTACTCCATCGAAATCCGGTCGTCCCGCAGTGACTGCTGCTGATACTCAAAAAACGTGAGTATCAGCATGAAAAGTCACTGCGGTGCCTATGAACCAACGCGCGCAAGCCGCGCAAAGGGCACGACGATGGCGATTGAATTGATCAAGGATGACGGGGTAATCGAGGCGTGGAAACCGAAGCCTCTGGAAAGAATGTCGGATGGCGGAGGGCTCTTTCTGCTCGCGGCCAAGGTCCCTGGCAGGCGACACGCTTGGCGGTTCGACTACACCTTTGAGAGAAAACGCGCGACGCTTAGCCTGGGCGTCTACCCGAAGGTGGATCTGCAACTGGCAAGAATGAAGGCGCGCGAGATCCAAAATTTGGTCGCGCGCGACATCAATCCTAGCGCGCAGCGCAAGGCGAAAAGGGTCGCAGTCGTCGAAGCAATCGATGCGGAGCGTCGATTGCTCAAAGGAGAGGCGCCAAAGAACAGCTTCGAGGATGTCGCACGCCGTTGGTACGCGATCCGCAAAGAGGACTGGATGAATTCGTATGGATCGAAGGTCATTCGACGGCTCGAACAACATGTATTCCCGTATATCGGTCGGCAGCCGATCGTCTCGATCGAACCCCCCGCCATCCTTGAGGTCTGTCGTCGGGTCGAATCGCAAGGTACGCTTGAAACTGCGCACCGTACTCTTGAGCATTGTTCCAACGTCTGTAGATTTGGTATTGCCGAGTGTCTTCTTAAGACCGATCCTTGCCGTGATCTGCGCGGAGCTCTAAAGAAACCGGTGGTGAAGCATTTCGCTGCGATCACAAAGCCCCGGGAGCTCGCCGAGCTGCTCAAAGCGATCCATGCTTATAACGGCTCGTTCGTGACCAGGTCCGCCCTTCAATTGGCGCCAATGCTTTTCCTTAGGCCAGGCGAATTCCGTCAGGCTAGATGGGACGAGTTCGATCTTGTAAACGCCATCTGGCTCGTACCGTCGCAGCGCATGAAGCGAACAAAAGTGCAAAAGAATTTGGGGGCTCCTCACTTCGTGCCTCTTCCTCGGCAAGCCGTCGCAGTCCTCGAAGAGTTGTATCGCCTGACGGGAAAAACGGACTTTGTTTTTCCAGCAGAAGGGCGCGCGGGAAGAAGCATGTCTGACGGAACGATCAACGCTGCTTTGCGGGTGCTGGGTTACACCTCGGATATCGCGACGGGTCACGGTTTCCGGGCCACCGCCCGGACATTGCTGCGTGAGGCGCTGTCGGTCGACCGTGAAATCATTGAGTTGCAACTCGCGCATGAGGTGAAAGATGTGAATGGGCGCGCTTACAACCGCGCCGAGTTCCTTGACGCACGCAAGGCAATGATGCAAAAGTGGGCAGACTACTTGGATGAACTGCGTGAGGGACGATCCGACTATCGAACTCATGCGGAGCAACCGGAATTTGTTCCTGTGACGAAGAGGCGGGCGGAGAAGCCGCAGGCTTAGGCAGCTTCGGCTCGCGGCCTTGATCACACCGTACTCTGAGCTTCAAGGCGGTCTGCGGTGAGTGATTGCGGCGCATGCTGCTCCTCTGGGCGGGCAGATCCAGGCGCTGGGATGCATCTGTTTCAGGGGTTAATTGTCCAGGGAGGTCCAAAATCTACCCCACCCTAACTTGCCCTCTTCGCCCGATAGTTGAGTCGGCCTTGGAACAATTTGGTCATCGCAGTGAAACCCTGCGGCACCCGATTAATCAAAGCGCGCTACGACCACGCGCAAGGCACGACGATGGCAATTCAACTGATCAAGAGCAACCTAGCAATCGAAGCATGGAAACCTGAAAAGCCGCTCGCACGGTTGTCTGACGGAGGCGGGCTGTACTTGCTCGCAAGTAGAGTTCCCGGGCGCAGGCACGCTTGGCGCCTTGACTACACTTTCGAGATGAAACGACAGACGATTAGTCTGGGCGTCTATCCGAAAGTGACACTTGCCCTGGCCCGCCAAAAAGCACTGGCGCTGCAGCAACTGGCGGCATCGGGAATCAACCCTAGTGCCGACCGACACGAGACGAAGATCGCCACCCTTGCTAAGTTGGAAGATGAGCGCCGCGCCTTGACCGGAGCGGCCCCCAGAGGCAGCTTCGAAGACGTCGCGCTCAGGTGGTACGAAACTCGGAAGTCTGATTGGGTGGATACCCACGCACGTCGAGTGATTCGGCGCCTGGAAATCCATTTGTTTCCGGATATTGGGCGCAAGCCGATCGCCTCTATAGAGCCGCCAAAAATCCTGGATATATGCCGGCGCATACAGAAAAAGGGAACGACCGAGACTGCGCACCGTGCGCTGGAGCACGCGTCAAACGTTTTTTGCTTTGGGGTTGGTGAAGGGCTGCTCAAAGCTGATCCCTGCCGCGACTTGAAGAAATTACTAAGGAAGCATCATCCCGTTCATTTTTCTGCCATCACAGAACCCCGAGAACTGGCGAAACTGATCAGGGCTACTCGCACCTATCAAGGAACGGCTGTGGTAGTAGCCGCTTTGCAACTTATGCCCATGTTATTTCTTCGCCCAGGCGAGCTTCGGCATGCACGTTGGTGCAACTTCTTCCTGGATAAAGGCGAATGGCTTGTGCCGTCCGATGCAATGAAGCGCTTGAAGCAAGAAAAAATCAATGGTGCTGAGCACTTTGTGCCTCTCGCCCGCCAGGCAGTACGCATCTTGAAAGAACTGAAGCAACTTACAGGCGGGGGGGACTTTGTGTTCCCTGGTACCGGGGCGAGCGGCGGTCCGATATCGGATAGCACGCTCAATAAAGCCTTTAGACGCTTGGGCTACTCCGAAGACGAGCTTACAGGACATGGGTTCCGTGCGACTGCACGGACGCTATTGCACGAAAGGTTGTCCTTCAACAAGGATGTCATCGAACTTCAACTGGCGCACCAGGTGAGCGACGCGAACGGCCGCGCGTACAACCGCACCCAGTTTCGCGAGGAGCGCCGACAAATGATGCAGGTCTGGGCTGACTATCTGGACGACTTGCACGATGGACGCGACGACTATCGAAAGCACGCTGTGCTTCCGACGTTTACGCCAGTGCCCCTGCGTTTAGAAAAAGTAAGTTCCGTGTGATCGTGAGCCTTGAATTTGTGCGCATTCCGGCCCGTCATTAGTGCTGACATCGTGACTCGCGGTTCCGGTGAACGTAGCCTGCCTGTGGGGTCGTCACACAAGACCTCTGGCAGTTCTGGCTGGCGGGTGTCATTCAGTTCAGCATGGCCGATAGCCGGAAAGGTCATTGGCAATGACAGACAAGGTACTTACGATCGATCTTGAATTTAAGCTGCGAACTGAAATTGACTGAAATCGCCCCAGAGTGTGTCGAATCCTGCCGAGCGCTCCTCGTAAAGATGCGATGCACCTCTAGGCCCCTCCTCGTCGACCTTCACAGGCGGCCGTGCCCAGACTGACCGTCGACTTCGACACTACAACATCAATGGTCAATGATTTTTCCACGCGCCTGGCGTGAGGATGCATGTTATTTTCCGCCTATGAAACTCGACCAGCAATGCCAAGATCGATACGCGGACAAAGGGCCGTTCGACGACCGAAATCGGCATCCTCAATTGAACGTCGAGCTGCACCAGCGACTGATGCTTGAAGGCGGTCTCAAACCTTCAACCCTGGTCTCTGCGATGCTCGCGCTTCAACGCATCCGTCGACTGAGAGAGGATGAAGCTCAAGAATCAGGTCAATGAAACCGCGAACTTTGCGGTGCAAATTGATCAAAATGATTGCATGCAATGTTGGAGCTTGGACGGTCGTGAAATCGCTTGAGACCTCGAATCACAGTGAAACCGATGCTGCTGAACTCGCTGCAATGGCTCGCGACACCTTCAAAACAGAAGCAGACGCAGACGGCTGGATGCGAGAAGAACACCCTCTGCTCGACGGCCAGAGCCCGTTCATGGCGGCGCAAACAAAAGCCGGTGCAAAGCGTGTGAGCGAAATCCTGACCGCTTTAAAGTGGGGAGGTGCCGTTTGAAGACAGGCGGCGCACCACACCCAGGGCAGACACAGCCGCATGCTTGCTCGGTCTGCTCTCGTTTTAGCGTGGCTACATGGACAGGACGCTGATCAGTTGATCTTGTCCCCCATGACATCAGCCCGCTTCTGGGGCTCGCTGTACCTGCTTCAGGCTGGTCTACGGCTTTGGCGCGCGCGCGGTGAGCGTCGGCGTCCACGCTGAGCGGGTATTCGATATCTACAGACTCGATCGACCGCTCCACCTCCGTCACCAGTCACTCGAATGCGACCTGCTGGTTCGCGGCTCGTGTACGACTACTTGCCCCGGCGTCATCGGCTGCAGACGACCCAATTCGGCCGTACAGCGATATGACTTGAGCTGCAAATCACTAGTCATCAAACGAAGGACAATGACCGAGCCCGGAGGAGGGTTGAATGGCGACGAAGGCGGTTTTCATCGGGGTCAACAAGCACGTTGAACTGTGCTTTCGAACAAGAACGAACGGAGCAACTGTGGACGCAAATGCACTTAGCCGCCTGATCACCAGCGGTGCCGCTGACAAAGAGTCGCTCTACCTCGAAGAGCTCGAGAAGCTCATGGACGACCCATTCGCCCGGTTTCAGTGGGCAAGGCACGCAGCCATTTTGGAGGTGCATGCTGCGGTCGAGGAGGTAGTGGCAGCGTATCAGCAGGGGAGCGGAACCGAGCCCGATCAAGTTCGAGCCTTTGAATGGATGAAAAAGGGCGCTGAAGACCTTCAGATCACCTCACTCTATTTCGATTTGGCCTTGGCCTATCGGGATGGACTTGGCACCCCAAGAAACATTGAAAAATTCTGGGAGTTGATGGGAAAAGCTGCCAAGCTGAAAGATACCGAAGCCATGTTCGTGCTGGCAGAAGCCCATACCAAAATGGACCTTGGACAGAAGTCCGCCGAGCGCGCTGCAGAATGGACTATCAAAGGTGCGGCGGCGGCGGATCCAGCTGCGAGCATCAAACTGGCGCGTCGATATCAATTCGGTGACGGCGTTCAACGGGATCCCAACGAGTTCTTCAAATGGGCAACTAAGGCAGTTGATTCCGCCCGCTTGATGTGGGAAAAGGCCAAAAATTCCGTCGACGGTAACGATACAGGCGGGTGGACCTACGAAGACTACCCAGACGCCTTAGCGGCTTTGGCTGACGCCTATCTAGAGCTTGGGCAACTTGATGAAGCAGAAGAAACCAGTCTCCTTGCTGCCGATGCAGCACGTGAGGCCATCGAGTTCGCTAAGAAGCAAGGCGACTCAGTCAACGTGGGAAAAAGCAAAAGCCTCCCCGAGATCATGCTGAGGCGACTGCAGGAATTCAAGACCAAAACCGGTGGAGTGAACAAGCGTAGGCACAAGAAGTACCTGCACTGGCTGTTGAGGATTGATGAAAGCGTTTGGCAGGTCTACTTCTCAGAAGATGGCCCGAACGCAATCCCCCCAGGCTTGGCGCAAGCCACCTTTGAACTCGCAATTGCTTACCAGCAGGGAATTGGGACAACTGCCGACGTTGATAAAGGCAATGAGTACATGGCCCGTGCTGCGAAGGCTGGGCATGGCGAGGCTGCCTTTCGTTATGCCATGTCCTGTTTTGAGCAGAATCAGCAGCTTGAATTTACCGAATACCTATCCATGTGTGAACGCCGGCCAGGAACCGCTTCTATTCGATGGTGAGGACGCGGTTTTGATCCGCGTGCTGGCTGAGTCAGGTATTGTTTTGAAGCTTGCAAGGCAAGGCCGATGGCGAACGAGCTCATCGGCTGGCGGCGGCATCGCACTGTGGATCAATCGTTTGGAGCGGCGGCACTTCTCAATGCCTGTGGGTTGAGGCCCGGCGGTAAGGGGGCTCTGAGGCGGATTGACATTCGTGCCAGCGCATCCGGTACAAAG
>NZ_JAJIRN010000011.1 GCF_025717515.1 Roseateles oligotrophus | reverse complement strand
GGCCAGGATCATCACCGTGCTGCCCAGGATCACGCATTGCGTGATCGTGATGACGGGGCCACCCAGATCGATCGGCGTGGTCGGCAGCAGCAGCGGGAAGGGTTTTGGGTTCGGCTTCCAGATGATCATGGCCAGCGTCTGCAGCAGCAAAGACATGCCCATCGCCGTGATCAAGGGCGCCAGGCGCGGCGCATTGCGCAGCGGCCGGTAGGCGATCTTCTCGACCAGGAAGTTCAGCGAGGTGCAGACGACGACGGCACAGGCGAGCGCGATCAACATCATCAGCCAACCCGGCATCCCGGTGTCAGCCAGCGCCCCCACCACCGTCCAACTGACCAGCGCACCCACCATCAATATCTCGCCGTGGGCGAAGTTGATCAGGTTGATGATGCCGTAAACCATGGTGTAGCCCAGCGCCACCAAGGCATACATGCTGCCCAGCACCAGACCATTGATGATCTGTTGCAAAAAAGTTTCCATCGATGTCTTCCTTTATGTACGAATCTGCCGTCGAACTAAGCGGGTAACTTGCAAGCCACATGCCAAAAGTCAGAGTGCGCGGGTAATCACCGAGAGGCCTCTATGTGGAGAGGGAGCTCTCGCGCCCCATCAAACCAAGCCTTGGGCGGAAATCGACACTGCAGGGCGCGCCGCTGGGCGAACTTCGACACAACAGCCGAAAATGCCGAGCCGGCGGCAACACCATGGGGACAAAACTTCGCGCGATGAGACGGGACAGATGCGCGCGCTTTGGGCACACTACGCAGCCCTCCCGTCTTTATGCACATGACCACGCCTCTCGATACTTTGCCCGCCCCGGCTTGCTCGACCGCTCCACCAAGCCTGCTACGCAGAATGGTTCGCCCCGGCGTCATCAGCTATCTGACGCTGGTCCTGATCGGGCTGATCGCCCTGGGAATGCTGCTGGGCCAGCGCTGGAGCGAGCGTGCGGGGATGGAGCAATTGGCCGCCGTGGCCGCCGAGCGCTTGGAACTTTATGCCGCCAGCCTGGAGGCCGAGTTGGCGCGCCATGCCTACCTGCCCAGCTTGATGTCCATCGATGCCGATATCCAGGCCTTGCTGCGGGAGCCCGAGAACGCCGGGCTGCGCCAGCGGGTCGACCGAAAGTTGGCGGGCATCAATGTGCGGGCCGGCCTCAGCTTGAGCTTCGTGCTCGGGGCCGAGGGTCAGGTCTTGTCCTCCAGCGACGGCGCCGGACTAGGCAGTACTGCCGTCGCGGTGGCGCGCCGCTTGGCGCAGCCTCTGTCAATGGGCGCGGACCAGGCCAGCAGCCATTTCTTCGCCGCCCATGAAACGATGGGCAGCAGCGACTACTTTCTCTTGCACTCGCTCAAGCGCGGCGGCAAGCTGTTGGGTCAGATTGTGCTGGTGCAAAACCTGGCCCCGCTGGAAGCGATGTGGGTAGATCAGGGGCTGCGCTCGCAAGGCGAAAAAATCCTGGTCGTGGACGACAAAGAGGTCGTCATCATGTCTTCGGTGCCGGCCTGGAAAAACCATTTGCTGAATCAACGCACCGACGAGCAGCGCAGCGAGCTACAGGCCTCGGCCCGCTATATCGGCCCGCTATTGGGCCCGCTGGGTTTGTTCGTGCACGAGGCCTTGCAGCAAGAGGCGATCTTGATCAGCGTACCAAGCTTGGCCCAGGGCGGCGCCTCGCCCCGGCCGGCCAAGCAGACCTTGCTGGCCCAAGAGCGTGCCGTGCTGCCCTTGGCGCTGCGTTTGGTGACGCTGTCGGACCCCGCCGAGGTCTGGCGTCAGGCGCGTTATGCGGCCTGGGGCGGCGGCGCCATCGGCGCCTCGATCGGCATGTTGGCGCTCTACCTGGCGTCCAGACGGCGCGCCCATGCCCAACTGTTTGCGGCCAGCAGCGAGTTGCAATTGGCGCACGCTCAGTTGGAGCGTCAGGTGCAAGCGCGTACCCAAGAGCTGAGCCAGACCAACCGGGAACTCAAGCACCAGATTGCGCAGCGCCTGCAGGCCGAAGACGAGTTGATGCAGTCGGCCAAGCTGGCGGTGCTGGGGCAGATGTCGGCCGGCATTGCGCATGAAATCAATCAACCCCTGACCGCCATGCGGGCCTTGTCGCGCAATGGCTTGTTGCTGCTTGAAAAAGGCCGCAACGACAGCGTCGCGGCGAACCTCAACAGCATCGACGCGATGGTCGAGCGCATGACCGGCATCACCCGCCAGCTGAAGAATTTTGCCCGCAAGGCCGAGGAGGCGCATGCACCGGTGTCGCTGGCGCGCGCAATCGGCGGCGCCCGCTTGCTGCTGGAACATCGCATCAAGGCCGAGCAAGTCGAGTTGACGCTGAACGTGGCCGACGATCTGCTGGTGCGCTGCGAGCCCAACCGTCTGGAGCAAGTCTTGATCAACCTGATCGCCAACGCCTTGGACGCCACAAAGGATGCGCCCCTTAGGCAGCTGCGCATCAATGCCTTACCGCCTCAGCAAGGCGAGGGCAATCGGGTCTTGGTGCAAATTTCGGACAATGGCGCCGGCATTGCGCCCGACTTGGTTTCGCGCTTGTTTGAACCATTCTTCACGACCAAACCGGCCGGCCAAGGCCTCGGGCTGGGTCTGGTCATTTCATCGAAAATCATCCACGATTTTGGCGGCAGCCTGCGGGCGAGACCCAACCCCGCCGAGCAGGGCGGCGGCATGACGTTCGAATTCGATCTGGAAATCTGCACAAGGGACAAGACTCATGTTTGAGGGTTTCAAGGTTTTGTTTGTCGAGGACGATCCGCCGGTGCGGGCCAGCCTGACGCAAACGCTGGAGTTGGCCGGACTGGAGGTCTTGGCCTGCGCTTGCGCCGAGGAGGCCCTGCCCCATATCCAGGCCGGCGCGCAATTGGTGGTGGCGACCGATGTGCGCCTGCCCGGCATGGACGGGCTGGCCCTGCTCGACCATGTGATGGCGACCGACGCCAGTATCCCGGTGGTGCTGGTGACGGCCCATGGCGATGTGGCGATGGCGGTGCGGGCGATGCGCACCGGGGCCTATGACTTCATCGAGAAGCCGTTCGCGCCGGAGCGCTTTGTCGATGCGCTGACCCGCGCGCTGGACAAGCGGGTGCTACGCGTGGCGGTGGACGAGTTGCGCGGCCAATTGCAGCGGCGCAGCGGCATGGAGGCAGTGCTCTTGGGCAATTCGGCGGCGATGCAAAACGTGCGGCGCCAGGTGCTCAACTTGGCCGACACCTCGGCCGATGTAATGATTCTGGGTGAGACCGGCACCGGCAAGGAGCTGGTGGCGCGCTGCTTGCACGACCAAAGCCAGCGGCGCGACCGCAACTTCGTCGCCATCAATTGCGGCGGCCTGCCCGAGGCCTTGTTCGAGAGCGAGTTGTTCGGCCATGAGCCGGGCGCCTTCACCAGCTCGGCCAAGCGCCGCATCGGCAAGATCGAGCATGCCAATGGCGGCACCCTGCTGCTGGATGAGATCGAGACCATGCCGATGGTGCTGCAGATCAAGATGTTGCGGGTCTTGCAGGAGCGCCGCGTCGAGCGGCTCGGCTCCAACGATGAGCTGCCGGTCAATGTGCGCGTTATCGCCGCCACCAAGGCCGATTTGCGGGCCTTGAGCGAGCAGCAGAAGTTTCGCGGCGATTTGTATTACCGCCTCAACGTGGCGACCTTGCAGCTGCCGCCGCTGCGCGAGCGTCGCGAGGACATTGCGCTGCTGTTCGAGCATTTTGTCGCCCAGGCCTGCAACCGCTATGGGCGCGAGGCGCCGGAGCTGACACCGCAACGCCTGCGCGAGTTGATGGCGCATGACTGGCCCGGCAATGTGCGCGAGGTGCGCAATGCGGCCGACCGTTTTGTGCTGGACATCGTCAGCAGCGAAGGGGCCAACCCTGATGCCGCGCTCGGGGCGGCCGGCGTCAGTCTGGCGCAGCAAATGGACCAGGTTGAAAAGACCTTGATCGAACAAGCGCTGCGGCGCTGCCAGGGGCGCGTGCCGGCGGCCATGGAACTGCTGGGCTGCGCCAAAAAAACGCTCTACGACAAGCTGCATCGGCATGCGATCGAACTTGAGCGCTTCCGCAGCGGCTGACATCCCTAAGCCGCAGAACTAACGGTACTGCTGCGGGTCGGCCGAGTCGGTTGGTTTGGCAATCACCCGTTTGAACGCCTCGCTCATGGGCAATTGCAGGCTCTGGCCACGCGGCGGGATGGCGGACTGAAACCACTTGCGGTAGAGCGCCTGAATCTCACCGCGCTGGTAGAGGCCGGCGATCACTCCGTCCACCAAAGCCTTGAAGCCAGCGTCGCCGCGCGGCAGTCCGATGGCATAGGGTTCGAGCGTGAACGCCTGCTCGGAAATCACATATTCATCCGGCTTGCCCACGCTCAGCAACAACATCCGCAGCAGCACGTCATCCATGGCATAGGCCAAGGCGCGATCGCTTTGCAGCAGGCGAAAAGCGTCACGATCATCTTGGCCCACCAATATCTTCAGCCCCAGTTGATCATTCAAATTCGCCTGATGCAAAAACTGGATGCTGGTGGTGGCGATCGTCGAAGCCACCGGCTTGCCGCGCAGATCGGCCAGACTGTGCACGCCCGTGGCCCGCTTGGACAACAACTTGGTCTCGGCCACAAAGGTTGTCAGCGAGAAGGCCTGCGTCCTTTGACGCTCCAGCGTATTGGTGGTGACGCCACATTCCAGATCGACCGAGCCATTCGCCACCAAGGGCATGCGCGTGGCCGACGTGACCGCCACCAGCTTGAGCTCCAAATCGGGGTTCTCCAGCCGCGCCTTGATGGCCTGAATGATGTGCTGGCAGATATCGACCGAATAGCCGATTGGGCGCAATTTGGCGTCGAGGTAGGAAAACGGAGCCGAGTCAACCCGGTGGCCGAGCACGATCACGCCGGTGTCGCGGATCTTGCGCAACGTGTTTGATTCCAGTGGCTCGCTCTTCACCGGCTGAGCCAGCAAAAAAAGAGGCAAGCAAAGCAGGGACAACATGGCCCGGAGGCGAGAATTGATGGGCAGTTTCAAAAGCGGGTTCAGGCGACAAGTTCAAGCAAACTTGTATTGTCCCCATCAACGCTGAAGGCACAAGCGTGTAAGCCCCAAGCCGCAAGCTTGTGGCAGCATGGCAGGCAAGATGAAAAATTCCAATAAGCCAGCTCTCGGCGGTGCGCCCGCCCCCCTGCCCCTGCGGAGCCAGAAATTGCTGGAGATTGCCCAAGAACAATGGGACCGAAAGCTGGGTTTGCTGCTGTTCGCCTATGGTTCATTGATCTGGAAACCGGGCTTCGAACCCGCCGAGACTTTGCCCGCTCGGGTGCATGGCTATCACCGAGCGCTGCGCCTGCGCTCGCTCGTCAACCGAGGTAACGCCGAACAGTCGGGCTTGGTGCTGACCCTGCTGTCGGGCGGCAGTTGCCGGGGCCTGGTCTACCGGGCGCAACCGGCGCAGAGCGAAGCGCTGTTGAACGAGCTATGGGCGCGCGAGATGGTGATCGGTTCCTACGAGCCGCGCTGGCTGAACTGCCAAACGCCCGCCGGGCCGCGGCGGGCGCTGAGCTTCACGCTGTCACGCCAAAGCCCTGGCTATGTGGGCGCCTTGGGCGATGCCGAGCTTTTGCATATTTTCAAACATGCGCAGGGCCGCTACGGCACGACCTTGGACTACCTGATGCGCACCGTCGAGGGGCTGCGTCAGCATGGCTTGCGCGACGCCGAGTTGGAGCGCCAGTGGCGCCTGGCCGCACGGCATGGCCTGTGCCCGCCGCTCACCTGAAGCCCCGCTCAACTCACTCGGGCGAGGCCGTGCTGGCTTTGCAAGCGAGCCAGATCCTCGACGGTATCCACATCAACCAACACGCCGGGGTCATCCACCTCAACCGCCTGCGACGGGTAGCGCGCAACGATGCGCCGCGCGCCTTCGTCGCCATGCAGATCCACCAATTCGGAATAGAGCTCGGCGCTGAAGCCCACCGGGTGACCCTGCCGCCCATGATACTGAGCGTAAGCCACCGGGAACTGCTCCAGCGCCGCGGCCACGGCGAGCATGCTGGCCGGGCGCAACAAGGGCATATCGGCTGGCACGATCAACCAGCCATCGGCGTCACCGGTCGCAGCAACGCCGGCCGCGATCGAATAGCCCATGCCGATCGGCGTGGCTCGGCCTTGGCTATCAAATTCCGGAATAGCGACCACATCGCGCGCCGCGATCAAGGGGCGGACCAAGGGCGCGAGGTTCTGGGTTGTCACCACCACCACCCGCATGCCGCTTGCTATCGCATGAGCCAGAGTGTGGGCCAGTACGGTATCTTCCGCGCCGCTCGTCGAGGGATCAAGGTCGGCGCCCAAGTGTTGCTCAAGCTTATGCCCTTGGCCGAGAAAGCGCATTCCTCGCCCTGCCGCCAGCACGATCACCGCCGGTCGTCGTTTCGTCATTCTCTACATTCCTTTGGACGCCCTCAGCGCTGCCCGATCATGTCGCCGAGCTGTATCGCTTGTGCGCATAGCATGCCGCACGAACCCTGCAACGAACAGTGGGGCCTTCACCTAAGGTGTTCTACCTGTCCGGGCTACCAAGCTTTAGCAACTTCATCGGATACTCGGGGCATGAACAAGCTATCCGACCTGCGAAAGAGTTACGAGCAAGGTGAGCTCGACGAGAATCTGGCCGCCAACGAGCCCATGGTTCAATTCAAACAATGGCTGGACCATGCGCTGGCAAGCAAGGTGCCGGAACCGAACGCGATGACGGTGGCCACCGTCGGCGCGGATGGCCGGCCATCGACCCGCATCGTCTTGATCAAGGGCTTCGACGAGCGCGGGATTGTCTGGTTCACCAATTACGACAGCCGCAAGGGCCAAGAGTTGGCCGTCAACCCCCATGCCGCACTGCAATTCCATTGGGTCGAATTGGAGCGGGTAGTGCGCATCGAGGGTCAGGTCGTGCGCGTTGATGCCGCCGAATCCGATGCCTACTACCAATCACGCCCTTTGGACTCCCGTCTGGGTGCCTGGGCCTCGCCCCAAAGCCAGGTGATCAGCTCCCGCAGCGTGCTGGTGGCCAATGCCGCCAAGGCTGCCCTGCAGCATGGCCTGCACCCGCAGCGCCCACCCCACTGGGGCGGCTACCGCTTGCTGCCCGAGGCCTGGGAGTTCTGGCAGGGCCGCAAGTCTCGCCTGCACGACAGACTCAGCTACCGATTGCAAGACGGCAGCTGGTTCAAGCAAAGACTGGCCCCCTGACGGCGTCAGAAGCGCAATTGCACGCCCATATGGGCCGAGCGACCCGGCAAGGGGCTCAATTCGCGAATGGTGTTCACCGAGCTGGCGCTATGGGCGAGCTTGTTGCCGAGATTGTCCAGCTTCAGATACCAAAGCGCATCGGCATTGGCGATGCGGAACTGGCGCGCGAGGCTCAGTTTGACAAGGCCGTAGCCGGCGGTGGGCCGGTCGAGAGCCGGCACGCGGTCTTGGCGCGCTGCCATTCTTAGCTCGATTCGACCGAACCACAGGCCTTGCTGCGCCTCCAGGCCAACGGTGGCCCGCAATGGCGCCAAGCGTGGCAAGGCCTCACCGGTGTTGCGGTTTTCGCCCCGCACACCGTCGAGTTGGCCCGTCAGACTCAGTTTGCCGCCCGACAAAAATTCCGGCAGCTCGAGTCGGCCTTCCAATTCAAAGCCCTGCATCAGCGCCGGCACCGACTTGAAGGCGTAC
The DNA here is from genome assembly GCF_025717515.1 of Roseateles oligotrophus. Lineage (GTDB taxonomy): Bacteria > Pseudomonadota > Gammaproteobacteria > Burkholderiales > Burkholderiaceae_C > Paucibacter_A > Paucibacter_A oligotrophus. The sequence continues at coordinate 245,331 of NZ_JAJIRN010000011.1, read as the reverse complement.
TCGGGCAGCGACTGGCCGTCGATGTCGATCAGCGTACCGGTCGCATCCAGCGCGATATAGCTCGAAAACCGAGTGCGGAAGACATTCAAACGCAGCATCTTTTCGCTGCCCTGCCAGATCAAACCCAGATCAATACCGCGAGCGCTCTCCTTGCCCAGACTCGCATCGCCGCGCTCAAACGCGCCGCTGGCGACATGCACACCATGGGCGTGCAGCTCATAGAACATCGGCGCCCGTTCGGTACCGTTCAAATTGGCCGTCAGGCTCAGGCTGCCGCCCGATTCGGCCAGCAGTTTGTAGCTGCCGCCAAACGATAGGCTTTTGGGGCTGAAGCTGCGGCTGCTGGCTGGCCCGAATCGGACTGCCTCGCCCTGCGCCGCATCACCTTGCGACTCCACCCGCACCGTCTCAAGCCTGGCGCCGGCGGACATTGCCAATGGGCCGAGACTGAACTGTTCCAGCACAAACATCGCGCCGGAACGGGTATGGGTATTGGGCACAAGCGCTTCGGCCCCGAGGGCCGAAAAATCGGAAGCCTCCCATTGCAAGCCGACCACGCCGTGCAGCGGGCCCAGCTTGGCATGTTCCAATTCGACCCGCAGGTCCTTGCCCGCGCTCTTGAAGATGGTGCCGACCTCGCCCGAGCCCTCCACCTCGCGGTGCTCATAGCGGGTGCTGCCCATGCGCCAACTCAGGCGCTGCAAGAGCGACTGATCGGCTTGCGCCGTGCCAGGCGGATCAAAGCGCCACTCGCCGGCGGCCGCCAGTTGCTGACGCTGCATTTGCACCGTAACGTCGGGTTCAACCGTCACGCCGTAGTGATTGCGCGAATCATCGACCGACATGCCGGCGTAGCCATTGGCAAACAGCAACGAAGCACCGACCGCCGCGCCATGGCCATCGGACGCCGAATTGCGCACATGGTTGGCGCTGACACCGTCGGCGCTGAAAGTCGGCACGCGCTGGTCGCCGGCGCGCCGGGCGGAGGCGTCGGCATGCCAAGCGAAACCCTTGTCACCGCCGTCCAGCACCAGGCCGCCATTGCGCTCTTCGGCAGCGCCGCCCAGGCGCAACTCGGCAGCGCCGTTAAAGCCGATTTGCGCCTGACGCGGGATGCGGTTGTCGATGGTATTGACGACGCCGCCGATCGCACTGCCCCCATAAAGCAGCGCGGCGGCCCCGCGCAAAACCTCAATGCGCTCGATCACCAAAGGATCGAGCGGCACCGCATGATCAAAGCTGAGGCTGGAGGCATCGACCGAGGCGCCCGAATTGCTGAGCATGCGCACCCGGTCGCCGTCCAAGCCGCGAATCGTCGGGCGGTTGCTGTTCGGGCCAAAGTAGGTGGAGGACAAACCCGGCAAGCCCTCCAGCGTTTCACCCAAGGTCGAGCCCCGGCGCAAGATCAAGGCATCGCCCTCCAGCACATTGCTGGGCTGGGCCAAATTCTGGCTGCGCAGCGGGTTGCCGGTCAGCACTACCTTGCCCAGTTTCTCACTGCCGCTTTGTTCACCGACATTGCTTGCTTCCCCGGCGGCAAGCTGTTGAGCCAAGCTCGCCACCGACAGGCAAAGCAAGCTGGCGCCCAGGGCCAAGGCCCGTGGCGCAAAATATTTTGATCGCATCAATCTCTCCGAATGCGCCCCCCCCCGGCAATGAATGGGGATGACGCAGGCATGAACCAAATACTCGAGCAGATCGCCCGAGCCATCAAGGTGTTCAGGCCAAGAGAGGGGGGCCCCGGGCGCCGCGTTTCCAATGGCTTGCGGGGCAGCCATTGACCCAAGGCGTGGCCACCGGCTGCAAATGCGATTCGGCCGCGATGTCGAGCGAGAACTGCCCACCGGGTGCATGGTCCTGGCTGAGTTGATCAAACAACTGGCAACTCAAATCGCCGCTTTGATGGCCCCAGCCATCCAGCCCCGGCAACTTGAGCGCGGCAAGACTGGCGCCTTGCGCTGCGCTAGCCGAAGCTGCGTGCGCATGCGCATGGCGATGCAGATGGCCAAGCGTTTGGAAGCTCAGCAGCGCGAGCGCGAGCCAACACACCAGCCAGAACTTGCTGGCTGAATATTGTGGGTGGCGATGACGTTGAGGATGGCTCATGAGGCCGGCGATTATCTCCGCCAAATAAGTCAGGCCCGCAAATCGGGCCAAATGCGCCCGCAATATGAACTCATGGCTTCAGCGCTTGGCCGTCCACCAAGCGGTAAAACATGCCGTAGGCGTCGTCGCTGAGCACCGACAGCTGGCCCTCAATGGTGATGGCCTCCAGGCTGTAACGCACCGCTTGCCTGGTGCGCACCTCGATCAGGCCCTCCGGCCCGGCCGGCACGCAAAAAGCGCAGCTTGTCGGCACCGAAGAAAGCAAGAAATGCTGCTGTTTGTCGCCCGGCTCCAAGGGCATCATGAAACCCTGCACCCTGACTTTTTGCTTGTCCAGCGCCAGTATCTGCGGCGGGAAAATGGGCGTGAGCTTGTCCTTTTCGACCTTTGTCGTGACCGATGACAACAGCGTCCAGGCCACGACACCGGCGCGCTCCTGCAGCGGCTTGATGGGACTGCGCGGGTCATGGTAGCCCGGGCCCGAGCCGATGCCACCAGCCGCTTGAGCCATTGCCACGCCGGCAAAATTGCCCATGACACCGCCCATGACGCCGCTCAGTGCGACAAACACAAAAGCGGCCAAACTGGCCATTCGAAGCAATCTATTCATCCGACCAATTCCCGCGCTGAGTCCGTCTATCAAGGTCCGATTGTCGCCCGGCGATTGGCAGGAGCTTGCGGGCTAACGCGGCGCCTGCAGCAACTCGGTCACATCAAGGCTGAAGGCCGCGCGAGCCGGCCAGGCAGCAGCCAGCAAGGCCAGACCAAGGGCCAGCACAGGAATCAAGGCCTCCCAGGGAGACACCCAAGACCCAATGATGTGCAAGGACTGCTGCTCGGCCAGCAAGGCCCCCAAGGCGGCCGTCAAACCATGGCCCAGTGCAAGACCCAGCAGCGTTGCCATACCGGCCAGGCACAGCGCCTCCAGGCTCACCAGCAAGGCCACCCGCCAAGGTGGCGCACCCAACATGCGCAACATGGCCAAATCGCTTTGCCGGGCCCGCACCGAATGCAGCAGGGTTACAAACACCGAGCAGGCCGCAGCCAGCAACAAGACCAGACCAAAACCGCGCAAAACCTCGCTGCCCGCGCCCACCATGCGCATCAGCCGGGCGGTTTCAAGCGCCGGGCTAGCGGCCTGCAAGCCCGGTTGTGCATTGACCCAACGCGGCAGGGAAACGGCCGCCAATGGGCTGCGAAACTTCAGCAAGGCCATGGTGATTTCGCGCTCGGGCTCGGGCTCGTGATCAGACTCGGGCTCACCGGCGGCGCGGCCATGATGTGTTTCATGTTGCAGCCACACCGAAGCCAGGTCGGTGATCACCAAGCGGTCCAGCACGCCGCCGCTGGAGTTCAGCACTCCCACAACCTGGTAGCCCTGCTCGGCATGTTCGGCGCCCTGCGCGCCCAAACCGTGACTGCCATGAAAGGTCTGGCCCGGCTTGAGCCCGGTGCGCGCCGCGACCTCGGCACCGAGCACCGCCTGCATGGGCCCGCTCCAGGCCTGGCCACTGGCGAAACGGGCTTGATAGTGAGTCAAGTAATCAACGGTACTGCCGACGATGCGAAAACCCTGCAAGCTGTCGCCCACAGAAAGTGGCAGCGCTTGCGCCACCAAGGGATGTGCTCGCAGGGTCGCCAGGCTGCTCAGCGGGATATTGCCGGTCGGCACATCGAGATGAAACACGCCCGCCAGCATGATTTGCATTGGACTGCCCTTGGCGCCAACGACCAGGTCGATGCCGGCCAAATCACGCCGCACGCCCTGCTCGATTTGCTCGCTGACCAGCAGCACAAAGCAGATCGCCGCCAAGCCAAGGCTGAGCAAAAGCAGATTCAAGCCGGCGGTCAGCGGCTGCGACCAAAGATAGCGCCAAGCCAATCGCAGCAAGCTCATGGGCCCGGCTCGCTCTGGTCCAGCTTGGGCAAGACCAACTCTCGCCAATCGCGCCCATCGACGCCTCGTACTCGCTCGGCAATGCGCCTGTCATGCGTCGCCAAGACCAAGGTGGCCGACTGCTCGGCAGCGGCCCGCTGAAGCAACTCAAGCACCTGCGCGGCACTGTCGTCATCAAGATTGGCCGTTGGTTCATCGGCCAACAAAAACTGCGGCCGGCGCATCAGGGCCCGCGCCAAGGCCACGCGCTGCGCCTGCCCGACACTGAGTCGGTGCGGCAGGCGCTCGCCCAGGCCTCGCAAACCCAAACAAGCCAGCAACTCGGCCGCCCTCGCCGGCTCGGGCCGCAAGCCCGCGCTGATATAGGGCAGCGCCAAGTTTTCATTCACGCTCAGCGCCGCGCTGAGATGCAGGCGCTGCGGCACAAAACCAAGATTCGCGGCTCGCCAGGCATCTCGCTGGCGCGGCGCCAGGGTGTGCAATGCCGTAGCGCCCAGCACCATCTCACCCGCGCTGGGGCTCAGCAAGCCTGCCGCCAGAGCCAGCAAGGTCGACTTGCCGCTGCCCGAGCCACCCCGCAGCAACAGATGCTGGCCGGCAGGCAAGACAAGGTCTTCAAAGCGAAGCTGCGGGCCTTGCGCGTAGCCATAGCGCAAGCCGGACCATTCGATCACGCTGTTCACTCGATCGGGCTCAAGCAGGCTCAAGCAGGACGGGCCAAGCGCGCAAAAGTGGCAAGAAATTTATCCACCTTGGCGGCCACCACAAAAGCGCAGTAGCCCTGCTCCGGATTGCGCGCGTAGTAATGCTGGTGGTAGCTTTCGGCCGGCCAATAATTGAGCTCGGGCAACAACTCGGTCACGACCCGACCCCGATGCGCGATTTGCGCCTCCGCCAGCACCTCACGCGCCTGCGCTTCTTGCTCGCTGTCATGCGTGTAAATGCCCGATCGGTACTGGCTGCCCACATCGGCACCTTGGGCATTCAGGCTGGTCGGATCATGAATGACGAAAAACACCTCGAGGAGTTCGGTCAGGCTGACCACCTTGGCATCAAAGTCGAGCCGCACGACCTCGGCATGCCCGGTATTGCCGGTGCAAATCTGCTCGTAAGTCGGCTGCTGCACATGGCCATTGCAATAGCCCGACTCGACCCGGTGCACGCCCACAACTCGCTCGAAAACCGCCTCAAGGCACCAAAAGCAGCCGCCACCGAGCGTGATTCGTGACAGGTTCTTCGGCAATTCGCTCATGATCAGTTTTCGGCCTTGTCGATGGGGGAGTTCAAAAAAGAGAGCCAAGCATAGCCGAGCCCAGGGATTCATGCGGTCAATGAGCGCTCAGCTGCATCTCCGCATATGGCGCCCAGGTTTGCCCGGGTTCGGCGCTGCCGTCATGAAGGCTGGGCGCGCCCAGGAAAATCCGACTATTGGCCAGCCCTTTGGCAATCAAAGCATCGCGCACGGCCACGCCGCGCTCCAACGCCAAGGCACGCACCCGGTCATCGCTAACTTCATAACTCGACAGCAATAGGACGCGCATCTCGGGCGCGGGAATATCCTTGGCAAAACCGATCACGTTCTTGGGCTTGTTGGGCAACTTCGCGGCCTGATAAACCGGCTTCAACAAGCGTTGTCGATCGGCATCGGTCAAAACCGGGCCGGCTTCGGCCTGCTGGGTCGCACCTGCTGTTTGCTGGCGTTGCAACTCACGCTGACGCTCGGCCAACAAGGCGGCCTCCAACTGTTTGTCTTGCAGCGCCGCGCGCTCGGCAACAGGGTCGGCCCAAGCCTTGATGGTCAAGGCCAAGCCCGGCCGCTCCGCCATCATTTTGGCGACGTTGTCGAGATTGGCAGGCGTACTCGCCTGTGCGCTACCGGGCGCGAACTCGAGCCTGCTGAGGTCGGTGCCGGCATTGCCACTGAACAGCGAAAACGGGGCCGTCAAGGCCTTGCCCAGCAGGTTGGCAATGACCTTCCAGATCAGCCCTCCAACGCTGAACTCGGGCTCGTTGATCGAGCCTTTGATCGGCACCTCGACGTCGATGACGCCGTCCCTGTCCTTCAGCAAGGCCACCGCGAACAAGACCGGCAACTTGGTGGCATCCGGGCTTTCGACCCGTTCGCCAAAGGTCAGCTGATTCAAGATGATTTGGTTGTTGGCCTGCAAGGCGCCGCCCGGATCAATCTTGTATTGAACCTTGCTTGAAAACTTGCCCCGCTCAATCGCATAACCGACATATTTGGCGGCATAGGGTGACAGCGGCGCCAGTTCGATATCGGTGGCCGAGGCGTTGATATCCAACTGAAAAGGCTTGCCCAAAGGGTTGACATTGCCGCTGACATCCAACAGCCCGGTGCCGGCCACACGGCCGCGCAAACTCAAGGGCGCCAACTCCGCCCCTTGCGAGCTGAAGGCGCCCAGGCTGCCCTGAAGCTCACTCAGACGGGCGCTGTAGTTGGGCCGAACAAAACGGTCATTGAAGTCGATCCGGCCTTTGGATAGGCGAATCTGGCCGATCGATATCGGCATGCTCGGGTCGGGCGCACTCGCGGCCGGGGCTGCCATCGCCACGCTCTTGGATGGCGCCGGCGCTGCACGGTCCACCGGACCGAAGTCGCGCAAATTTATCTTGCCTTGCTCGTTGATGATCACTCGAGCAAAAAAATCGTTCAGCGCCACGTCGGCGACGGCAATTTGCGGCGGCCCACCGGGTGCGAGTTGCAGTTTGAGCCCGTCCAAGTTCAAGGCCTGCCAACTCAGCAATTCTTCTCCGACAAGAATCTGACCATCGACTTGACGGGACTGGTGCAAAAGCAGATCGGCCAGCAAGACCTTGCCGGTCAACTGCGCGTCGAGACCGGCGGGCAATTGCCGTGCATTGAATTGGGCGCGCAAGCCCAGTTCGGCCTTTTGCAGATGCATGCCCCAGGCAGGATCCAGGTAGGCATTCAGCAAATGCAGCGGCAAGCGCTCGGCACGCAAGCTACCACTGGCGGACAGAGGCGCCAAACCCGCCTTGCCCTGCCACTGAAATTGCCCCAACGGGGCCGAGCCCCGCTTGGCAGCGCCCAACTTCAAACTGAAATTGACCGGCATGGGCTTGGACTGAGCCGGCCAGTCGAGGCCGCGAAGGTCCAAGGTGATCTGCTCCGCATTCAGGGCGACCGGCGAGGAAGTCGTGCCCTCGTCAAGCAAGCGTATCAAGCCCTGTTCGACCTTCAGCCCCTTGAGCTGAAGCGCCCAAGGGGGAGGTGCCTCGCCCGCTGTGGATGTGATTGCAGCTTTGCCCTTGCTTGGGGTCTGAGCGAGCAACTCGGAAAAATTCCATTGGCCATCTTTGGAGCGCGCCAAATCCAGCGCCGGGCGATTCAGTTTCAAGTCGCCTGCGATCATCTTGCGGGCGGCGAGATCAACGCCCAAATGATCAAGGCCCAGCGAGGCCAACCGCAGCAAGGGCTCCCGCTTTGCTTTGGATCCGACGGACAGCGAACTCAGTTGAAGTTCAGCCAGCGTCAGCTGCGCTCTTTGATCGGCGTTTGCTGCCAGCGGTTGCGCCAGCGACAGGCCGCCTTTGCCCTTCACCAGTCCACTCAAACGCAGCGGCGCTTGAGCCTGTAGATAGGGCGTTAGCCATTGCAAGTCGAAGCCTTGCCATTGCCAGTCGAAGCTCAGGTTCTCGGCGCTCAAACTGCCGCTGCCATCAATCGAGGCGGATTCTATTTTCCCTGTGGCATCACCGGGCCGCAGCCGCAGCGCCAGCTTGATGGGTGTCGCCGCTTTCACGGGCCAGGCTAAGGCGCCAAGCTTGAGCTCAACATCCTGCACGCTCAAGCTCGCCTTCGGCCTAGTCACTAGATCTTGCCAATCAAGACCGCCATCACTGAGCTCGAATCGCTCCACAGCCAGCGCCCAGGTCGGAGCTTTGGCATCGTTCTGACTCGTGCTCTTAATCCCGCTCTTGCTCCCACTCTTGCTCTCGCCTTTGTTCTCGCCTCGACCGTCCCTGGACATCGAAAACCTTGGTGCCACCCAAGTGATGGTCCCTAACTTCACGAGCTTGCGTAGCGGCTGCACATCAAGCAGTTGCACGTTCAACTCGCCCCAGGACAAAGCCGGCTCACCGGTCGGCATACGCAACGCGAACTTGGCCAGTCTGATTTGACCCGCGAGGCCGATTTCAGGCGCCTGCCCGAGCGCCTGCTGAAACTTCAAATTCAAATTGGCATCGACACGCCCCTGCTGCAGACGCAGCGGCATTGCGGCCGGCACATAGCTTGCGTACGGCGCGAGATCCAGTCCGTCCAGTTTGAAATCAAGTGCGGCCAGGCGCTGGTCCGCAAATGGCAAGGCGCTGCCTTTGGCCGAAAAGGCAACCCCGTTCAGGCGACCCGCGATCTGCGGCTGGACATGGACCTTGACATCGGCCGCCAGCGTCGACAAAAACGGCAACTCAAGCGCGAGCTGGGTCAATTCGTGACGCCGCTCGCTCGGGCGATCATCCAGAACAAGCGCCCCTTCACTCAGGGAAATGTTGTACAAAGCCAGCGCGAAAGGTTTCGCATCTGGCTTGGGCTCCACTGAGGGCTTGGCGAATCTCGCCAACAAGTCGTCGATGTCGTAATGGCCTGGCGTCAGCCGACTCAGGCGCAAAGTCGGACGCTGGATATGCAATGACTCCACGACCGGACTAAGAAACCACAATGAACTGGCAGACAGATTGACCGTTAGGCTATCCAACTCCAGCAGTGTTTCTTTTTGTTGTGGGCCGCCCGCTACATTCACCCCTTCCAAGGTCAGAGCCAAGGCCCAAGGCTTAAAGCTCACGGCCCGAATGCTGACGCTGCGCCCGATGGCTTGACTTGCCAACTCGGCGCCGGACGATTGAAGCCAGCGCGGCAGCAGCAGCCAAGTGGCCAGAAAAAGCAGTACAAAAACGCCAAACAGAACCAATAGGCCGAGTCGCCAAGGCTTCCAAAATTTTGCGGCCGGCGGGGAATTTGAATTTATCGAGCTAGTCATGGCGGCCATCGGTCTTCAACACGGCACAATTATTGAACGTATTCAATGACCGGCGCGGCTTTGATGGTCAGTTTGTACGCCGCGTCGCTCGGCGGCCTCGACTCTTCTATTGGATATCACTTGAATCTCGTCTCCCTCCTGTATGAGGTCAAGCCCTTCGCGCTGCGCCTGCTGTTCCCTCCGGTGCCATTTTTGCTGTTGATTTTGCTCGGAGCGACGATGCTCAAGCCGACAAGCAAACAGCGCTTGTGGGGCCGGCTAACACTGGGTTTTGGCCTCATTGGTATTTGGCTCAGCAGCAGTGAAGCGGTCGGGCAACTGCTGACCCATCATTTGCTGCGCGCGCCCGCGGCGCTCAATGCGCAAGACATTTCGTCCTTGGCCCAGCGCAGCGAAAGCCGAGGTGACGTGGCGGTCTTGGTCCTGGGTGGTGGCGCCCGCCAATTTGTGCCCGAGTACGGTGGAGCCAGCCTGAACGCCATCAGTCTGGCGCGGCTGCGTTACGGGGTTTGGCTGGCCAAACAAATCAAGGCGCCTTTGGGCTTTTCCGGCGGGATCGGCTGGACCGCAAGAAATTTAAGGGTCAGTGAAGCGGCCATCGCCGAACGAACAGCAAGCGACGAATTCGGGCTAGCGCTTCGCTGGGCCGAGGGCCGTTCGCGCGACACCCGAGAGAATGCCGCATTCAGCGTGCAGCTGCTCAGGGCCGATGGGATTAGGCAAATCGTTTTGGTCACCCATGAACAGCATATGCCCCGATCACTGAATGCCTTCAGGGCGATAGCCGGCGGTGATATCGAGATCACGGTCGCACCCGTCGGACTACTGCGCGACGGGATCTCCGAAGTGCTCGATTGGGCGCCTTCGGAGGATGGCTTTGCGCGCGTGCGCTACGCCCTCTACGAGTGGATCGGGCTGAAGACGGGGCATTGACCGAACTACCGCGCGCCCGGCGAGGAACGGCCGAGCTGGCAAGTTGGCCTCGCCCAAGCAAATCAGCTCTTGACCGCCTCGGCCAAACGCTCAGCGCAACGCTGGGCCATCGCGCCGTCGCTTGCCTCAACCATCAGGCGCAGCAAAGGCTCGGTGCCCGACGCGCGAATCAGCACCCGGCCCCGGTCTGCCAATTCGGCCGTCACTTCGGCCTGAACACGGGCCAATTGGGCGTTGCTCTTCCAATCCTGGCCCGGCTGCAGGCGAACGTTGATCAACACTTGCGGGAACAAGGAGACCGGCGCCAACTGTTCGGCCATGCTCTTGCCCGTACGCATGACGGCCTGCAGAATCAGCAAGGCGCTGACGATGCCGTCACCGGTGGTGTGCTTGTCCAAAGCCAGCAAATGGCCCGACCCTTCGCCGCCTAACTGCCACCCACGTGCACTGAGCTCCTCCAGCACATAACGGTCACCCACCTTGGCACGCACAAAGTCAACATCCAGTGCTTTGATTGCCAACTCGACCGCCATATTCGTCATCAACGTGCCGACCGCGCCTGGCACACGGCCGCCCTGCGCCAAGCGATCCGCCACCATCAAATAGAGCAACTCATCGCCGTTGTACAGCCGCCCTTCGGCATCCACCAATTGCAAGCGATCGGCATCACCGTCAAGCGCAACGCCGTAATGCGCGCCATGCTCTTTGACTGCTTTGACCAGGGCCGCCGGTGATGTCGCTCCGCAACCATCGTTGATATTGAAACCATTGGGACTGCAGCCAATCGAGACCACCTCTGCACCCAACTCATGGAACACATCGGGTGCCACGTGATAGGCGGCACCATTGGCCGCATCGATCACGATCTTCATGCCTTTGAGGCTCAGGTCCGGGCCAAAGCTGTTCTTGCAAAATTCGATATAGCGCCCACGTGCTTCCGCAATGCGGCGCGCCCGACCCAGATTAGCCGAATCAATCCAGGTCGGCGGATCCTCAAGCGCCAACTCGACGGCCTGCTCCCAGGCATCGGGCAGCTTCTCCCCCTTGGCCGAGAAGAACTTGATGCCGTTGTCCGCAAAAGGATTGTGGGAGGCACTGATCACTACCCCCAGATCCTGCCGCAAAGCGCGGGTCATATAGGCCACACCCGGCGTCGGCAAGGGGCCGGTCAGCAAGACATCAACGCCGGCCGAAGCGAAGCCCGCCTCAAGAGCGGACTCGATCATGTAGCCGGAAATGCGCGTGTCCTTACCGATCAAGACACTGGGGCGCCCGCCGTTCTTGCGCAAAACTTGCCCCACCGCATGCCCCAGGCGGAGCATGAAGTCAGGCGTGATCGGGCCTTGCCCAACCGTGCCACGAATCCCATCGGTGCCAAAGTACTTGCGACTCATTGTGAGCATTCCTCGTAGAAAAATTGGAACTATTGTCGTTCAGTCAAATAGCGAGTCGCCCCGCATGCCGATGCAGCCATCCAGACCTTGATCGCATCGACCGTGGCGGCCACATCATGCACTCGTAAAATCTTTGTGCCCTGCGCAATCGCCGCCAAGCCGGCCGCCAAACTGCCCGCCAAGCGCTGCTCGACCTTGCGCCCGGTGACATCACCAAGCGCTCGTTTGCGCGACCAACCCGCCAGCAACGGATAGCCCAAATCAAGCAATTCCGCTTGCCGCGCCAGCAACTCGAAGTTCTGCTCGGTGGTCTTGGCAAAGCCGTAGCCCGGATCAATCACGATTCGGTTCTGCGCAATATGGGCTGACCGCAGGGCGGCAACACGAGCCGCCAGAAAAGCGGAGACATCGGCCAACAGATCATCGTAATCGGTCAGTGATTGCATGATCTGGGGTGAGCCACGCATATGCATCAGGCAAACACCACATTTGTCATGCGCGGCCAAGGCCATCAAGGCCCGAGGCTCTTGCAATGCATGGATGTCGTTGATGACATCCACACCCAAGCCCATGGCACGCCCCATGATTTCAGCCTTGCAGGTATCCACCGACACCGGCACGCCCATGGTCAAGGCGGCCGAGACCACGGGCGCGATACGGGTCCATTCTTCGTCAAGCGACAGACTGATTGCACCCGGTCGACTGGACTCCCCGCCGATGTCCAAAATATCCACCCCTTCAAGGACCAAGCGCTCGCAATGCTCAATCGCGGCGGCGGCCGACGCATGCTGGCCGCCATCGGAGAAGGAGTCGGGCGTCACATTGACGATGCCCATCACGCGAGGGCGGCTCAAATCGATCTGAAAACGAGTCGTTTGCCAATGCATAGAAAGTCAAAAAGGGCGGCGTGGCTTTTATTTAGAAATTCGGGGTCCGTCTTCACAGACGGACCCCGAATCCATTCATTCCCCAAAAGCTGCAAATACAGCCTTTTCGAATCAGACCGCTGCTGCCGGGCTGTCGGTACTCACAGGTGGTGCGCCGTTATCCGATTTGCCACCGCTTGGTGGCGTCCAATCCTTGGGCAGACGCGCTGACTTGCCGCTCATGATGTCTTCGATCTGGTCGGCATCGATGGTCTCGAATTCCAACAAGGCCTTGGCCATCGCATGCATCTTGTCCTGATTCTCTTCAATCAGACGCCGCGCAATACCGTACTGCTCATCGATGATGCGGCGAATCACCAAATCAACCTTGCGCATCGTTTCTTCGGACATATTGGTCGTCTTGGTGACCGAACGGCCGAGGAAAACCTCGCCCTCATTGTCCGAATAGACCATCGGGCCGAGTTCATCGGTCATGCCGTAACGGGTCACCATATCGCGCGCTATCGCCGTGGCGCGCTCAAAGTCATTCGAAGCACCGGTCGTCATCTGGTTCATGAAGACTTCTTCGGCAATTCGGCCACCAAATAGCACCGAGATGGTCGAGAGCATGCGCTCCTTGTCCAGGCTGTAACGGTCCCCTTCAGGCAACTGCATCGTCACGCCCAAGGCACGGCCACGCGGGATCACCGTCACCTTATGCACCGGGTCGGTCTTGGGCATCAAACGTGCCACCAGCGCATGACCAGCCTCGTGGTACGCGGTATTGCGGCGCTCCTCTTCCGGCATGATCATCGATTTGCGCTCGGGGCCCATCATGATCTTGTCTTTGGCCTTCTCGAAGTCGACCATCTCGACCACGCGGCCGTTACGGCGCGCCGCAAACAAGGCGGCCTCGTTGACCAGATTGGCCAAATCAGCACCCGAGAACCCAGGCGTACCGCGCGCCAAAATGTCGGCGCGTATATCTTGCCCGACCGGCACCTTGCGCATGTGGACATTCAGAATCTGTTCACGGCCACGCACATCGGGCAGCGTCACATAAACCTGACGGTCAAAACGACCGGGACGCAGCAAGGCGGGGTCAAGAATGTCGGGACGATTGGTCGCCGCCATCACGATTACACCCATATTGGTCTCAAAACCATCCATCTCGACCAGCATCTGATTCAAGGTCTGCTCGCGCTCATCATTACCACCACCGACACCGGCGCCGCGATGGCGACCGACGGCATCGATTTCATCGATGAAGATGATGCAAGGCGAACTCTTCTTGGCCTGCTCGAACATGTCGCGTACCCGTGCCGCGCCGACGCCGACGAACATTTCGACGAAGTCCGAACCCGAGATCGCGAAGAATGGCACTTTCGCTTCGCCGGCAATCGCCTTGGCCAGCAAGGTCTTGCCGGTTCCAGGAGGGCCGACCAAGAGCACGCCACGCGGAATTCGGCCACCCAGCTTCTGGAACTTGGATGGATCCTTCAGGAAGTCGACCAACTCTTTGACTTCTTCCTTGGCCTCATCGCAACCCGCCACATCGGCAAAGGTCGTGGTGTTTTGTGCCTCATCGAGCAAGCGAGCCTTGGACTTGCCGAAGCTGAATGCGCCGCCCTTGCCGCCGCCCTGCATCTGGCGCATGAAGTAGACCCAAACGCCTATCAACAAGAGCATCGGCCCCCAACTGATCAACATGCTGATCAGGAAGGATGGCTCTTCACGTGGCTTGACATCGAACTTCACGCCGTTATTGCGCAAATCACCGATCAAGCCGCGATCAAGATAGGTCGCGGCCACGCGCAGCTTCTTGCCGTCGGTGGTTTCGGCCAAGATATCGGTCCCGGCGCCACCTTCCTGCAAAGTGACTTGCTTGATCCGATGTGCCTGAATTTCATCCAGAAATTCAGAATAGCCAATTTGGCCGCCTTGCGCTGCACCCCGGTCGAATTGCTTGAACACGGTGAATAGCACCAGTGCGATCACTACCCAGACAGCTACCTTCGAGAACCACTGATTGTTCACCGAGACTCCTTAATTCACTCAAACCTGACCGCAATTGTGCGGTCGCTGCAGGCCATATGGGGTTGATTCTATTGCAGTCAAGAGGCATCTCTGCTTTTGATAGACCTCTTCAAAAGCCGGGGATTAGCGCTTTGGCTGCTTTAATCCAATGCCGATCAGAAAGGTCTCGGTGGATCGGTCTTTTGACGCCTTGGGCTTGATCGGTTTGACCTTTTTAAAGGTTGCCTTGAACTGTTCGACCAATTGGGTGTAGCCGCTGCCATGAAACACCTTGGCGACCAAGGCGCCCTCGGGCTTCAGGTGCTGCTGTGCAAAGTCGATCGCCAACTCGACCAAACCGGCCACGCGGGCCGCGTCCGAGCTCTCAATCCCCGACAGATTGGGCGCCATATCGGACACCACCAAATCCACCGCGCGGCCTGCCAAGGCAGCTTCCAATTGATCCAGAATGGCCTGCTCCTGAAAATCACCCTGGATAAACTGCACGCCTTCAATCGGCTCACACTCGGCCAAGTCGAGCGCAATGATGGTGCCATTGAGCTTGCCGACGGCTGCACCACCAATGCCGGCCTCCTTGGGCGCAAAGCAGCGCCGCAAATATTGACTCCATGCACCGGGCGCAGCACCCAAATCGACCACAATCTGACCCGGGCGAACCAGTTTCAGCGTCTCGTCGATCTCTTTCAGCTTGTAGGCGGCACGGGCGCGGAAACCGTCCCGATGAGCCATCTTGACGTAAGGGTCATTGATGTGCTCATGCAACCACGTCTTATTAAGTTTCTTGCTTTTAGTCTTGATCTTCATGTTGCACGGATAATACGCGTATGCCTGCGATTCAATTGACTCCTGCCCAGCGCAAGGAAAAACGCTCCGACGCCCATCATCTTGACCCAGTTGTCATGATAGGCGCGGATGGACTCACCCCCGCTGTCGTCAAAGAGACCGACGCCGCCTTGAATGCCCATGGGCTGATCAAGGTGCGCATCTTCTCGGACGACCGCACCAACCGCGAAAGCATTTTTGCGTCCCTTTGCGGGGAACTCAATGCGGCTCCGATTCAGCACATCGGCAAATTGCTGGTGCTGTGGCGCCCGCTGCCGGACTTGGAAGAGGCCGAACGCGCCGACGGCAAAGCCGGTCCTCGCGTGGTCAAGATTGTGAAATTCTCCAAGAGTGGCAACCACCGACCGCAAGTCAAGAAGTTGCGCGTTCTTGGCAACGAACGGGTCGCTCAAGGTGGCGAGATCAAGCGTGCCAAGAAGCGCCTGACCAGCGTCAAAAAGAACGCCCAGGATCAGTAAAAACTGGCCTTGGTCAGACCTTGGAATTGTTGCTGGTGCGCCAAGCCAAAGCCAGCACAGCCAAGGTCTTCAAACCAAAAAATGCGAAAGAAAAAGCGTGCAGGGTCATGAAACTCCATGACCCCTGCCCGGCTTTGGCCGCCTCCATCATCGGGTGCAGCGCGTAATAGCCCGCCACCGTGCAGAAAAGAGCCGCCGCCGGCAAAAAGAATTCTGCCGATAAATTCTTAGAACCCGAATCCCGCGCCAAGCGCCGCTCGATCAAGATCAGCAGCAAGGCAGCCGCCAGCGCGACCTGCGCCTCAACCGCGAACAGTTGGGCAACCAGCGCGCCCGCTTGGGCTCGCTCCAACACCGCAAACGCCGCCGGCGCCGCCGCAAACGCGACACAAAGCAAAAAGCCGCCCCAAATGGCGGCCAATACAGCGCGATATCGGCGCAGCACCTGTTGCTTAAACGTAACGGACTCTGACCACTTCGTAGCTCTTGACGCCGCCGGGCGCCTGCACATTGGCCACATCACCCTCTTCTTTGCCAATCAAGGCGCGAGCAATCGGGGAGCTGATCGAGACCTTGCCCAACTTCAAATCGGCTTCGTCGTCGCCGACGATTTGATAAGTCACTTGAGCACCGCTGGACTCTTCCTCCAGGTCGACCGTGGTGCCAAACACAATCCGCCCCCCGGCATCGACCTCGGCGGGATTGATGATCAGGGCGGCCGCCAACTTGCCTTCGATGTCGAGGATGCGACCTTCGATAAAGCCTTGCTTATCCTTGGCCGCTTCGTATTCAGCATTCTCGGACAAGTCACCTTGAGCGCGAGCCTCGGAGATGGCCGCAATCACGGCATGCCGCTCGACACCCTTGAGGCGATACAGTTCTTCTTTGAGCTTTTCAGCGCCGTAGGTGGTGAGTGGAATAGTGGCCATGATTTTTCGATAAGCTTGGAATACAAAAAGAAACCGCCGCTGCGGCTCGGGGTTTCCCGAGGCGCTGCGGCGGATTTCGATAGCGCAGAGTTTAGTTCAGTTCGGCGTGCAGTTCTTGCAGGGATTGCACCAACAAACCGTCCTGATGCTTCATGCCCTCAACCGCCGCCTCGCAACCGGCCATCGTCGTGTAATAGGTGACGCGAGCAGCCAGAGCGGCCTGGCGAATGTAGCGGCTGTCGGCAATCGCGGTACGGGTCTCATCCACGGTCGTGAAGACCAGCTGGATTTCACCGCCCTTGACCATGTCCACGATATGCGGGCGGCCGTCCTTGATCTTGTTGACGACCCGAACCGGCACGCCGATCTCGGCAATCGCAGCCGCCGTGCCCTTGGTCGCCACCACACCGAAGCCCAAGGCATGCAGGTCGCGAGCAACGACCAAGGCGCGCGCCTTGTCGCCGTTTTTCACCGTGATCAAGACATTGCCCTGGCGCGGCAGGCGCGAACCCGCACCCAACTGACTCTTCAGCATCGCTTCACCGAAGGTGCGCGCCGCACCCATCACCTCGCCGGTCGAGCGCATCTCTGGGCTCAGAATCGGGTCAACGCCGGGGAACTTATTGAAGGGGAAAACCGCCTCCTTGACGCTGAAGTAAGGCGGTATGACCTCGGCGGGCACGCGACCATTGCGATCCTTTTGATCCTTCAGCTTTTGCCCAGCCATGCAACGAGCCGCAATCTTGGCCAATTGCTGACCGGTCGCCTTGGAAACAAAAGGCACCGTGCGCGAGGCGCGCGGGTTAACTTCCAGCACATAGACCGTGGCACCGTCCAGGCCGCCGGTTACGTCGCCTTGAATGGCAAATTGCACATTCATCAGGCCCACCACCTTGAGGCCGCGCGCCATGGCCGCGGTTTGCTTGCGCAACTCGTCTTGCAAGGCCTTGGACAAGGTGTAAGGCGGCAACGAACAAGCCGAGTCACCGGAGTGAATACCGGCCGCCTCAACATGCTCCATGATGCCGCCAATCATCACGTCGACGCCGTCACTGATGCAGTCGACATCGACCTCGACGGCGTCTTGCAGGAAGCGATCCAGCAAGACCGGCGATTTGTCGGACACCCGCACCGCTTCGCGCATATAGCGCTCCAGGTCCTTGTCGCCATGGACGATTTCCATCGCGCGGCCGCCCAAGACATAGCTTGGACGCACGACCAGCGGGTAGCCGATCTCGTTCGCCAGCGCCACGGCCTGCTCTTCGGTGCGCGCGGTGCGGTTCGGCGGCTGCTTCAGACCCAGCTCATGCAGCAGTTTCTGGAAGCGCTCGCGGTCCTCGGCGATGTCGATGCTCTCGGGCGTGGTGCCGATGATGGGCACGCCATTGGCCTCAAGATCAAGCGCCAACTTCAGCGGTGTTTGACCACCGTACTGGACGATCACGCCGACCGGATTTTCTTTCGCCACGATCTCCAGCACGTCTTCAAGCGTCACCGGCTCGAAGTACAAACGATCCGAGGTGTCGTAGTCGGTCGACACGGTCTCGGGATTGCAGTTGACCATGATGGTCTCGTAGCCATCCTCGCGCAGCGCCATCGCCGCATGCACGCAGCAATAGTCGAACTCGATGCCCTGGCCAATGCGGTTGGGCCCGCCGCCCAAGACCATGATCTTCTTCTTGTTGGTCGGCTCGGCTTCGCATTCTTCCTCATAGGTCGAATACAGATAGGCTGTTTCGGTGCCGAACTCGGCCGCGCAGGTATCCACCCGCTTGTAGACCGGGCGCACGCCTTGAGCATGACGAGCGCGGCGCACATCATGCTGATTGCTGGCCAGCAGCTTGCCCAGGCGCTTGTCCGAGAAGCCCTTCTTCTTCAGCAGGCGCAACTCGTCGGTGCTCAGAGACTCCAAGGCACGGCCAGCCAAGGACAACTCGATCTTCACGAGTTGCTCGATCTGCGCCAGGAACCAAGGGTCGATCGCCGTCTCTTCGAACACCTCCTGCATGCTCATGCCGATGCGAAAGGCATCCGCCACATAAAGCACACGTTCAGGACCGGGCTCACCGATTTCCTGGATGATTTCTTCCCGATCATTGGATCGCTCGGTCAGACCGTCAATGCCGGTTTCCAAGCCGCGCAAGGCCTTCTGGAAACTTTCCTGGAAGGTCCGGCCCATCGCCATCACCTCGCCGACCGACTTCATCTGCGTCGTCAAACGCGAATCGGCCATCGGGAATTTCTCAAACGCGAAACGCGGAATCTTGGTGACCACGTAATCGATGCTGGGCTCAAACGCCGCCGGTGTGGCGCCCCCGGTGATGTCGTTGCGCAACTCGTCCAGCGTGTAGCCGACCGCCAGCTTGGCGGCGATCTTGGCGATCGGGAAACCGGTCGCCTTGGACGCCAGCGCGGATGAACGCGACACGCGCGGATTCATCTCGATCACCGTCATGCGGCCGTTCTCGGGGTTGATCGAGAACTGCACATTCGAGCCGCCGGTGTCGACACCGATCTCGCGCAGGATCGCGATCGAGGCATTGCGCAGCAGTTGGTATTCTTTGTCGGTCAGGGTCTGGGCAGGGGCCACCGTGATCGAGTCGCCGGTGTGCACGCCCATTGGGTCCAGGTTCTCGATCGAGCAGACGATGATGCAGTTGTCCTTGCTGTCACGCACGACCTCCATCTCGTACTCCTTCCAGCCGATCAAGGATTCCTCGATCAGCAACTCGCTGGTCGGCGACAGATCCAGGCCGCGCTTGCAGATTTCCTCGAATTCTTCCGGGTTGTAGGCAATCCCGCCGCCGCTGCCGCCGAGCGTGAAGCTGGGGCGAATCACCATCGGGAAGCCATTGCTGCCGACCTCGGCCGCGATGCGCTTTTGTACCTGCAGCGCCTCTTCCATGCTGTGCGCAATGCCGGAGCGGGCCGAGTCCAGGCCGATCTTTGTCATCGCGTCCTTGAACTTCAGGCGGTCTTCGGCCTTTTCGATCGCCTTCTCGTTGGCGCCGATCATCTCGACCTTGTACTTCTCCAGCACGCCATGCTTGTGCAGGTCGAGCGCGCAGTTCAAGGCGGTCTGGCCACCCATCGTCGGCAGCACCGCGTCGGGCCGCTCTTTGGCGATGATCTTCTCGACCACCTGCCAGGTGATAGGCTCGATATAGGTGACGTCGGCCGTGTCCGGGTCGGTCATGATGGTGGCCGGGTTGCTATTCACCAGGATGACCTTGTAGCCCTCCTCGCGCAGCGCCTTGCAAGCCTGGGCACCCGAATAGTCGAATTCGCAGGCCTGACCGATGATGATGGGGCCGGCCCCGATGATCAAAATGCTTTTGATGTCTGTACGTTTTGGCATGTCTTTACTCCGTCCGCTTCTACTGTTGTGCGCTCAGGACTTGGCCATCAGGCCAATGAAACGGTCAAACAGGTAGGCGATGTCGTGTGGGCCTGGGCTGGCTTCAGGGTGACCCTGGAAGCAGAAGGCCGGCTTGTCGGTGCGGGCCAGGCCTTGCAGCGTGCCGTCGAACAGGCTGATGTGGGTGGCGCGCAAATTGGCCGGCAGGCTGTCGGCATCGACCGCAAAGCCATGGTTCTGGCTGGTGATGCTGACGCGACCGCTGTCCAGGTCCTTGACCGGATGATTGGCACCGTGATGGCCGAACTTCATCTTGAAGGTCTTGGCGCCAGAGGCCAGCGCCATGATCTGGTGGCCCAGGCAAATGCCGAAGGTCGGAATGCCTGCGTCGATCAACTGTGCCGCCGCCTTGATCGCGTAATCGCAGGGCTGCGGATCACCTGGGCCATTCGACAAAAATACGCCGTCCGGCTCCAGATCAAACACCGCAGATGCGGGCGTTTGCGCCGGCACCACAGTGATCTTGCAGCCGCGCGAAGCCAGCATGCGCAAGATATTGCTCTTCACGCCAAAGTCATAGGCGACCACGTGAAAGCGCGGATGGGTCTGCTGGCCGTAGCCCTTGCCCAGCGTCCACTCGGTCTCGGTCCAGCTGTGCTTGGCCTCGGTGCTGACCACCTTGGCCAGATCCAGGCCGTTGATGCTGGGCGCGCCTTGCGCCAGCGCAATTGCTTGTGCAATCAATTCATCCGTGATGGCTTGGCCCGCGGCCAAGGCCATGATGCAACCGCTTTGTGCGCCGGTGGTGCGCAGCACACGGGTAAGACGGCGGGTGTCAATGTCGGCAATCGCCACCGTGCCTTCGTCTTGCAGGTATTGCACCAGCGTGCGGGTCTTGCGGAAGTTGGAATCAAGAATCGGCGGTTCCTTGATGATCAGGCCAGCGGCATGGATCTTCTGCGCCTCGACGTCCTCATCATTGACGCCGTAATTACCGATGTGCGGATACGTGAGTGTCACGATCTGGCGGCAATAGCTCGGGTCGGTGAGGATCTCTTGATAGCCGGTCATCGCGGTGTTGAACACCACTTCGCCGACCGTGTGGCCGGTTGCACCGATCGAGGAGCCTTTGAAGACCGTACCGTCTGCCAGGGCGAGGATCGCTTTGGGGGATGAGAGCAATTCGGGCAGCACGGGGGGACTCCGGTTTGTGCGCGCGCCCTGCTCTACTCTTTTTCTAGACCTGGACAGTCAAAGAGCCGGAATCCGGTAATGGGAAACTGGTGGAGTTTCGCGGGGCGTGCGTGTGGTTGCGATTTTTGTTGCGGGTAAACCTGCTGAGTATACCCGAGCAGGGTATTCACCAATGCCTAGCACGCACAATTGACATGCTGATGTAACTTCCAATCGGGCGCGGACGCACCCGCGCCACAGACTCAGCCCAAAGCAGCAATACCGGCGCGTGCGATCTGCGCATCCTCGCTGGACTTGACCCCGCTGACACCCACCGCGCCGACGCAGAAGCCTTCCACCATGATGGGCAAGCCGCCCTCAAGCAAGCCACTCAGGCCCGGCGCACTCAGAAAAGAGACCCGCCCCTGGTTGATGATGTCCTCATAGACCTTGGACTCACGCCGCCCCAGCGCCGCCGTGTTCGCCTTGGCGGGGGCGATTTGCGCGGAAATTGCCGCCGCACCATCGAGACGCTGCAGCCACAGCAGGTGGCCACCATCGTCGACGATCGCGATCGATACCGCCCATTGATTTGCCAAAGCCTCGGCTTCCGCTGCAGCCGCAATGCGCTTCACCTCATCAAGGCCCAAGAATGGTTTTTGCTTCATGTTGTTGAATTCCAAGCTAAAGCCCACACTGTAATAGGCGAAGTCAATGGGCTACTGCCCCAAGCGGCGGCCTAGATGCCAAGCCCGACGCATGTTTTTCAAACTCAAGCTACAGTGTTGGCTGGGAAGTACGCATCGGGCCTAGAGCCCGCAGCATTTTTTGTCCGGAGGATTTATCTATGAACGAAACCCTGCAAAACCAATATGGCGGCGCCTTGAACGGTGGCTTGTCCGTCGATCGTCAACGCGTATTGCGCAACACCTACTGGCTCTTGGCCTTGTCGATGGTGCCGACCGTACTAGGCGCCTGGGTCGGTGTCACCACCGGCATCATGGCGACGATGGGCATGGGCATGAGCATGATTGTCTTCATGGTCGGTGCCTTCGGCCTGATGTATGCCGTCGAGAAGACCAAGAACTCCAGCACCGGCGTTTATGTGCTGCTGGCCTTCACCTTCTTCATGGGTCTGATGCTGTCGCGCATGCTGGCCCAGATTCTGGGCTTCCG
This sequence comes from Roseateles oligotrophus, assembly GCF_025717515.1. GTDB lineage: Bacteria > Pseudomonadota > Gammaproteobacteria > Burkholderiales > Burkholderiaceae_C > Paucibacter_A > Paucibacter_A oligotrophus. Next base: position 223,140 of record NZ_JAJIRN010000011.1, on the reverse strand, counting down.
CAACGGCAGCAGCCTGATCATGATGGCTTTCGGCGGCACGGGTGCCATCTTCTTCGCAATGGCCTCACTGGCCACGGTGATCAAGCGCGATCTATCCTCGATGGGCAAGTTCTTGTATGTCGGCGCCATCATCTTGCTGGTGGTCGGCTTGGCCAATATCTTCATCCAGTCTTCGGCGCTGATGCTGACGATACTTGCGCTGTCGATGGCGGTGTTCTCGGCCTTCATGCTGTATGACATCAAGCGCGTGATCGATGGCGGCGAGACCAACTACATCTCGGCGACGCTGGCGATCTATCTGGACATCTACAACGTATTCCAGAGCCTCTTGTCCTTGCTCGGCATCTTCGGCGGCGAACGCGACTGATCCATCAAGCCGCAATAGAAAACGGGGTCCTCGGACCCCGTTTCTTTTGCCTGACTGCTGCTGGCCATCAATCGCGTTCGAAGACCGCGTTGCTTTAGTTCCAGCGTCACATCGCTAACGCGATATGAGCCTACTCTGAAGCATCACGCTCGAAGACCGCGATGCTTTCCACATGGGAGGTGTGCGGGAACATATTGACCGCGCTAGCCGCCGTGCAGCGGTAACCGGCCTGATTGACCAAGATACCGGCGTCACGAGCCAAGGTCGCTGGGTTGCAACTGACGTAGACGATGCGCTTGGGCGCTTGCCAGCCCGGTGCCAAGCTGGGGTCGAGCTTGATATCGGCTAGAGCCTGCGATAAAGCATGAGCGCCATCCCGCGGCGGGTCCACCAACCATTTGTCGGCCGAACCATCGGCAGCCAACAGCGCCGGCGTCATCTCGAACAGATTACGCGCAACGAACGATGTATTGGCGTCCAGGCCATTCAACTTAGCGTTCTCGCGCGAACGCTGCACCAGCGCCTCGCTGCCTTCAATGCCCAAGACCTCGCGCGCCTTGGTCGCCAACGGCAAGGTGAAATTGCCCAAGCCGCAGAACCAGTCGATCACGCGCTCATTACGCTGCACATCCAGCAGGCGCAGCGCCCGCCCAACCAGCACCGTATTGATATGCGGATTGACCTGGGTGAAGTCCGTCGGCTTGAACGGCATCACCACCCCGAACTCGGGCAAGCTGTAAGACAGCGCCGGGCCGCCTGCATCCAACAAGGCCACCGTGTCCGGCCCCTTGGGCTGCAACCACCATTGCACGCCCAAATGCTGCGCGGCGAACTCGCGCAGCTTGGTCTTGTCGGACTCCGGCAAAGGGTTCAAATTGCGCAAGACCAGGGCGATCACTTCGTCGCCCATCGCCAACTCGATCTGCGGCAGATGGTCGCGCTGATCCATGCTGGCAATCATCTCGCGCAGCGGAATCAAGAGATCGCTGACCCGTTGCGGCACCACCTTGCAGACCTGCATATCGGCCACGTAGCGGCTCTTGCGCTCGTGAAAGCCGATCAAGACCATGCTCTTCTTGATCACATAACGGACCGAGAAGCGCGCCCGGTAGCGATAGCCCCAAGTCGGCCCTTCGATCGGGCGCAAGACCATCTCGGGCTTGACCTTGCCGAGGTGCCAGAGGTTGTCCTCCATCACCCGCTGCTTGACGGCGACTTGCGCGCCGGCGTGCAAATGCTGCATCTTGCAGCCGCCGCAGGAGCCCGCGTGTAGGCCCGCATGTGGGCAACCGGGCGTCACGCGTTGCGAGCTTTCGCGCCGCATCGCCACCATCGTGCCCTGCTCCCAGCTGCTTTTCTTGCGGCCGACGGTGACTTGCACCTCTTCACCGGGCAAAGCACCCTCGATGAAAACCACTTTGCCTTCTTCGTTATGGGCAACGCCCTGGGCATCCAGGTCCATTGATTCGACCTTGAGCCATTCTGATACTTGAGTCATGCGCGGGATTATCCCAGCCCGAATGCACAAGTTCAGGCTCAGCAGCAAATTTCAGGCGCTAAAAAACCGAATCCCGGTCGATGCCATGGCGCAGCATGTCGCGTTTGAGTTTGGCCAAGGCCTCGATTTGAATCTGCCGAATTCGCTCACGCGTCAAATGCAGGCGAATCGCCAGCACATCCAAGGTCTCGGGCTCGCGGTCGGCCAAGCCGAAGCGGCCGGCCAAGACCTCACGCTCACGCTCGTTCAAGGCAGCCAGACCAGCGCCAAGCAAAGCATCCATCTCATGGCTAAGCCGCAAACCGAGCGGATCCACCGCCTGCTCGTCGGCAACCAGATCCATCACCGTATCACCGCCTTCAACACCGCGTTCGGCCGGCGAGTCCAGCGAGCTGGGCAATTCCGCAAAGGCCAGCAACTCGGCCACTTCGGACATTGGGCGGCCCACCGCAGCGGCGATATCCTCGGCCTTGACCTTGCCGTTGCCACCGTTTTGCGCCTGCAAGGCCTCCAAGGCACGGCGGGCCTTCAGCACATGATTGAGTTCACGCACGATGTGCACCGGCAGGCGCACAAGCCTGGCCTGATGCATCAGGGCGCTTTCGACGCTTTGGCGTATCCACCAACTCGCGTAGGTCGAAAAACGGAAGCCACGCTCCGGGTCAAATTTGCCGATCGCGTGCATCAAACCAAGATTACCCTCCTCGATCAGGTCGCTCATCGGCAAACCGCGACCCAGGTAGTTTTTGGCAACACTGACGACCAAGCGCAGGTTGTGCTCGATCATCGACTGGCGGGCCTCGAAACAACCCTCTCGCGCCCGCACTGCGGTGTCGTACTCCTCCTGCGGCGTCAGCAGCGGTGTGCGACGAATATCGCGCAGATAGGCTTGCAGCGCATTGCCAAGCTCGACATCGCCGCTCGCCATCAGCGCGGCGGCAATACCCGGCACGCCGACGGCATCCGGCACCTCGTCATCACCGAGCCTGGGGCCGAGTTCGGTCTCGGCACTTTGCTGGCCATTGCCGCGAGCAGAAGAATGATTTGGCGCAGGATGTTTCATGGCATCAATTTCGCTGCGCCGGTAAGGCTCTAGCGACCAGGGAGCAACTTGGCGGGATCGATCGGCTTGCCTTGCTTGCGCACCTCAAAGTGCAGCTTGACTTGATCGGCATCACTTGAGCCCATCTCGGCAATCTTCTGGCCCTTGCGCACCGCTTGATCCTCTTTGACCAGCAGAGTCTGGTTATGCGCGTAGGCCGTCAGATAAGTCGAGTTGTGCTTGATGATGACCAGATTGCCGTAACCGCGCAAGCCCGAACCCGCATAAACCACGCGCCCATCGGCGGCTGCCATCACGGCATCGCCGGCCTTGCCGTAAAAGGCCAAGCCCTTGTTACGCAACTCATCAAAACCGACATTGACCTGGCCTGCTGCCGGCCAACCCCAGGCCGGATCTTCATCACTGTCGCGCGCCGCTGCGACGGCCGGCGCCTGCGCCTGAGCCGAAGACGCTGCGGCCGCAGCGCTTGAAGCCGCAGCGGCAGCAGATGAAGGTTTAGCATCCAGCGGCCGGCTTTCGACCTTTGCAGCCGTCACCGATTTGGTCGTGACCGCGGCGGCATCGATGCCGGGAGGCAGCACCCGCAAGACCTGACCCACTTCAATTCGATTCGGATTCTCAAGCGTGTTCCACTTGACCAGATCACGCGTGCTTTGACCGTTATCCATGCCGATTCGAATCAAGTTATCACCCGGCCTGACGGTGTAATAACCCGGTTTGCCTGCGTTTTCAGCCCCCGGAAGCGGCTTGACTTCGGGCGTCGCCGCGGGCACCGGTATCGGCGCGACGGCCGCGCCTGGCTTGGCGCTGCCGCCCTTGATGTCCCGCGCTTCGACAGGTGCTTTGTTGGGCGTTGAACTACAGCCGACCAAGACGGCCAAGCCTGCAACGAGCAGAGTATTCAAGAAGCGAAAAGTGTTCTTTTGCATGCGGCGCTATGACTTACTTTGACGGGCTGAAATCAAACCTCATGAAGAAGGCTTGATGCACAAAAACATACGCCCTCTAAAGCTATCGGGCGCTTACATCACACCTGATTTTAGAGGCACGAACAGCACCGCCTCGAACTCGCTGCGAACAAAGCGGCTAACGCCAGCTTCCAGCAGGTGGTCAACCACCACCAAGACCTGCCCGCGCCCCCCCGGCACCGCCATCGGGGCGACCAAGCGTCCACCAGGCGCCAGTTGATCCAGCCAAGCCTGGGGCAGGTCTTCGCCGCCGGCCGCAGCGATGATGCTGTCGAACGGCGCGCCCCCCGGAAAGCCGAGACGGCCATCACCATAAATCAGTCGAATATTGCTGCGCGCCGCGGCAGCCAAGTTCAGGCGAGCCTTGTCATGCAGGGGTTTGAGCCGCTCGATCGAAACCACTTGCTTGGCCAGCAAGGCCAGCACGGCGGCTTGATAGCCGCAACCGGTTCCAATCTCCAGAACCCGCCCCAAGCCTGCCTGCTGAGCCACCGACGCCCCGCCGAACAACATGGCAATCATCCGCCCCACCACCGAAGGCTTGGAGATGGTCTGGCCATGGCCGATCGGCAAGCTGGTGTCCTCGTAGGCCTGAATAGCCAGCGCGCTGTCGACAAACTCATGCCGAAAAACCCCCGCCAGCGCCTGCAGCACCCGCTCGTCAGACAGCCCGTCTTGCTGTAGGCGGCGCACCATGCGCTGACGCACCATGGCCGAATCCAACCCCAGGCCGCTGGGTGCCGACTTGCGCGCCGCGTCCTGCGCGGCTTCGCGCAGATGGCGCTGCGGCATCAACACATCGCGCGCAGACGCAGAAGGCCCGGAGCTCGCGACTGCCTTGCCCAGCGGCAAGGGGAAGCGCGATGGACGCGTCGGTGCGTCGCTCACAGCGGCAAGCCCAAGCGATTGGCCCAAACGGGCAAGCCCGCATGGTGCGTCAAATCAACTTGCAACGGTGTCACCGAGACCGAGCCATTGGCCGTCGCGTAGAAGTCCGTGCCCTCGCCGGCCTCCCGCGCATCGCCGGCTGGGCCTATCCAGTAAATCGTTTCACCGCGCGGATTGAGCTGCCGGATCACCGCCTCGCTGGCATGCCGGCGGCCCAAACGCGTGATGCACCGAGGCAGGCTGATGGCATCGGCATGGTTGGGAATATTGACGTTCAGCAAAAAGGCTTCGTTCAAGCCGCCCGCAATCACCTGCTCGACCAAGCTCCTTGCCATCGCAGCGGCGGCATCCAATTGGCCCCAGCCCTTGTCGACCTGCGAAAAAGCGATCGACGGAATGCCGAACAGATAACCCTCGGTTGCCGCAGCGACGGTGCCGGAATACAGCGTGTCGTCGCCCATATTGGCGCCGTTATTGATGCCGGACAGCACCAGGTCGGGCTTGTAGCCGAGCAGGCCGGTCAGCGCCACGTGCACGCAATCCGATGGCGTGCCGTTGACGTAACGAAAACCGTTCGTGGCGGTGTAAACCGACAGCGGCCGGCCCAGGGTCAGCGAATTGGAAGTGCCGCTGGCGTTTTGTTCCGGGGCGATCACATCGATTTGGCCCAAGCCCTCACAAGCCTTGACCAAGGCGAGCAGGCCCGGTGCGAGGTATCCATCATCATTGGCTATCAGTATGCGCATGGGCCACATTGTAGGCAAGCCGCCGTCCAACGCTCCCCTGGCGAACCCGCCCTTTTGTCCGAATTTGCCTTTGCTAGGCGCCGGCAAGTGCCTGGAAATGATTCAAAACCAAGGTCGCCAATTCGGCATGCACCGCATTCAAAGCCGCCAAAGGCTGACTGGAACCCGTCATAAAAACCGCCATCAGGATCGGCGACTGCTTGGGAGGAAAAAAGATCGCCACATCATTGACGGCACCATCAGCCCCGCTGCCGGATTTATCACCCGCCGGCCAGTCCTGCGGCGCTCCGGCACGCAGACGCTGCAGACCCGTTTCCGAGGCATTCATCCAGACCAGCAACTGCTGGCGCAACTCGCCCGAAAAAAAGTCGCTGCACAACAAGCGCTCCATCAAACCCACATAACTGGCCGCCGTACTGGTATCGCGCGGATCACCGGGCAGATTGCTATTGAGCGCCGGTTCGATACGGTCCAAGCGGGTCACCGTATCCCCCAACTCACGCAGGAATCGGGTCAAGCCCGCCGGGCCGCCAACCAGGGGCAAGAGCAGATTGGCAGCAGGGTTGTCGCTGAGCTCGAGCATTGCCGCGCACAACTCGCCGACGCTGAGCGAGGCGGACACCGATCCGCTCTTCAGCAATTCGCCCGTCACCGGTGCATGGGGTACCAAGTCGCGCGGGCCAAAGCGCACGCGCTGATTCAAGTCCAGGCGGCCGCTATCGACCTTGGCCAAGACGGCCGCCGCCAGCAGCAGCTTGAAGGTCGAACACATCGCAAAGCGCTCGTCGGCCTGAAAGCCGAACTGCGCGCGGCTGCCGGTATGCAAGGCGAACACGCCCAGCCGCCCACCAACTTGCTCTTGCAATGCCGCGCAGCGGGCTTGCAGTCGGTCTTCGGGCTGAGCCGCCAAGCTCGGCAAAGGCAAACCGGCCAGCAGGATCAAACGACGCTGAATTTTCATCATCATCAAGGCGTCAGAACGCGCAGAACCTTCTGGAAGGCCTCGACCTGCTTGCCCTTGCGCGCCCGCTTGCCGGCGTAAGCAGCCAGTCCCACACCCTTCAACAACTCTTCCTTGGGCTTGGCGCCACGGCCGGTACCCAAGACCTGCAGCGCCTGCGTGAAGGCGGCGACGCTGAGCAAGGCGTCCTTGGCCTCCAGGTCAATCAGCGTCAGGCCGCGGCCACCCTTGGGCTGGTGTTTCAACTCATCCAGCGCATAGGTCAAGAGCCGGCCATTCAAGGTCAAGCAAGCCAATTGAACGCCCAGCACCTCGCCAGTGGGCACAGGCGCCGGTGGCAAGATCTTCTCCTCACCTTCCAGGCTCAGGAAGGTCTTACCGGCCTTTTGCCGGCCGACCAGATCGCCGACCTTGGCGATCAGGCCGAAGCCGCCGGTGCCGGCCAGCACCAGGCGAGTCTCGGCATTGGCGGCGAAGTAATGCGCGATCTGGCTGCCCGCTTCCAGCTCGATCAAAGAGGTGATGGGTTGGCCGTCACCGCGCCCACCCGGCAGCAAGGAGATGGGCACTGAGTAGACCCGGCCATTGCTGCCAAAGACGATCAGCGGATCAATGCTGCGGCATTGGAAGGTGCCGTAGAGCTGGTCGCCGGACTTGAAGGCCAGCGCGGCCGCCTCGATATCATGGCCCTTGAGCGCCCGCACCCAGCCCTTGGCGCTGACCACCACGGTGACCGCCTCGTCGACGATACGCACCTCGGAGGTGGCCTTCTTTTCCTCTTGGATCAGCGTGCGGCGCTCGTCGCCAAACTGCTTGGCATCGGCCTCGATCTCGCGGATGACGGTGCGCTTGAGGCTACCGGGGTTGCCCAGGATGTCCTCGAGCTTGCTTTGCTCTTCGCGCAAGCCTTTGAGCTCCTGCTCGATCTTGATCGCCTCCAGCCGCGCCAACTGGCGCAAGCGGATTTCAAGGATGTCCTCGGCCTGGCGGTCGCTCAAGTTGAAGCGAGCAATCAACGCCGGCTTGGGCTCATCGGCATTGCGGATGATGCGAATTACCTCGTCGATATTCAAGAGCACCAGCTGGCGCCCTTCCAGCACATGAATGCGGTCTAACACCTTAGCCAAACGGTGCTGGGTGCGGCGCTGCACCGTTTGCTGGCGATAGCCCAGCCATTCGCTGAGGATCTGGCGCACGCTTTTGAGCGTCGGGCGACCATCGGCGCCAATCATGGTCAGATTGATCGAGGCCGAGGTCTCCAGACTGGTGTGCGCCAGCAAGGTCGAGATCAAATCCTGCTGCTCAACCGTGCGGCTCTTGGGCTCGAACACCAGACGCACGGCGGCGTCCTTGCTCGACTCGTCGCGCACGCAGTCCAAGACCGCCAACAAGCTGGCCTTGAGCTGCAACTGATCGGCGCTCAAGGCCTTCTTGCCGGTCTTGATCTTGGGGTTGGACAACTCCTCAATCTCTTCCAAGACCTTCTGGCTGCTGCAGCCATGCGGCAATTCGGTCACGACCAATTGCCACTGCCCGCGCGCCAGATCCTCGATCTTCCAGCGAGCGCGCAGCTTCATGCTGCCGCGCCCGGTCTGATAGGCCGCACGGATATCGTCGGCCGAGCTGATCAACTGGCCGCCCCCCGGGTAGTCAGGGCCGGGCAGGATGGTGAACAAGGCCTCGTCGCTGAGCTTGTCGTCACGCAGCAGCGCCACCGCAGCGGCCGCCACCTCGCGCAGATTGTGGCTGGGCACCTCGGTGGCCATGCCCACGGCAATGCCGCTGGCCCCGTTCAAGAGCACAAAAGGCAGGCGCGCCGGCAACTGGCGCGGCTCCTGGGTCGAGCCGTCGTAATTGGCCTGGAAGTCGACCGTGCCTTCGTCGATCTCATCCAGCAGCAGGCGGGCAATCGGCGCCAACCTTGCCTCGGTGTATCGCATCGCCGCAGCGCCGTCGCCGTCGCGGCTACCGAAATTGCCTTGACCGTCGATCAGCGGATAGCGCTGCGAAAAGTCTTGCGCCATGCGCACCAGCGCGTCGTAGACCGACTGGTCGCCGTGCGGGTGAAAGCGGCCCAGCACGTCGCCGACCACGCGCGCGCCCTTGACCGGCTTGGCCCCCGCCGTGCCGGTGAAGGCCAGACCCATGCGCTCCATCGAATACAGAATGCGCCGCTGCACCGGCTTTTGGCCGTCGCACACATCGGGCAAAGCGCGCCCCTTGACGACGCTCAGCGCGTACTCGAGGTAGGCGCGCTCGGCGTAATGGCCCAGGGTCAGCGCGTCGGGGTCATCCTGCGGCGGGGGTGCGTCGAAAATCGAAGTTTGGGTCATGGTTTGTCAGAGTGAATCGTCAGGTGTTGAGCTGAGGCGTGCATGCTGTTTTGCAGCAAGGTCCAGTAAAGCTCCAGCACCAAATGAACATGGGCTTGGGTTTCGTCAATCGGCGGCACCAGCCCGCCGGCGCGGCGCACTGCGCCCTCGCCGGCGTTCCAGGCCGCCAGTGCCGCGTCGATGCGGCCAAAGCGTTTGATCAGGTCGGCCAGCATGCGAGCGCCGGTCAATACATTGGTTCGAGGGTCCAGCAGGCGCTTTTCAGCCGGCTGCAGGCGCTCCAGCAGCGTGGCATAACGAGCGGCCGCGTCCGGCGTGATCTGCATCAGGCCGATAGCGCCACGCGGCGATACCGCACTGATCTTGTAGCCGGACTCCACCGCAATCACCGCCTTCAGCAGAGCCATATCGACCCCGGATTTGGCCGCCGCCTCGCGTAAATAGGGCTGCACCGCTTTGACCTCGGGTGCGATCTCCAGCCAGGTCAACAGATGCCGGCTCCCGTCTTGCTTGCCCGGCACGCGGCCCTTGCTTGAGTCCGGCGCGCCCAGCACCAAGTTATAGGCTCCACTGAGCTGCCGATCGGCCAGATGCGCGGTGCCGGCACCGTCAACATAAGCCCATAGCTCAGCGTGAGCCGGCCCACAGATCGCCGCCAGCAGGCAGACCAGCCCACGCCACATCAGCCTTGCTCCTCACCGAGCGCGACGCGGGCCTGGTACTCGCGATCCAGCATGGACATCACGATCAGGCTGTCATAGCCGTCTGCGCCTTCGATATTGACCCGCACGCTCTCGCGCAAGCGGCCCTCCTCAACAAAGCCTTCGCTGGCATAGAGTTTCAGCGCGCGGGTATTGAGCGCCTTCACATCCAGCCAGAAGCGATGCGCGTGCAACTGCGTGAAAGCCAGCTTCTTGAGCAGGCGCGCGCAGGCACGACCGAGACCCTGGCCCTTGGGCGCCAGCACGATGCGTTTCAACTCGACCGAACCATGCGGATTGCGGCAGCCCTGAAGGATCACAAAGCCGGCGCGCGTGGACTCCGGCCCGACCTCGATGATGAAGTGGCGAAAGTCCGGAAAGCGCACCGCCCCCTCATGCTGCGTGCGCTCCCAGGGTGTGATGAAGGGCCGGTTGGCGGCGTCCTGCTCGACCGAGACGACGAACTCCAGATCCGACAACATGGTCGGGCGCAGGCTGACCCGCGGCGTCGTCATCTTAGATGTCCACTTCGACCGAGTCGCCGTGGATCTCCATCAACTCGCGCCGGGACGAAGCCTCGCCCTTGCCCATCAACTTGTTGATCGAGGTTTCCGTTTCGGTGAGATTCAGCTGGCCCAGCGCGATCACGCTCAGCCGCCGGGTTTCGGGGTTCAGCGTCGTGTCCCACAGCTGCGTGGCGCTCATCTCGCCCAGGCCTTTGAAGCGGCTGATGCTCCAGGAACCTTCGCGCGCGCCTTCCTTGCGCAGCTTGTCCAGCGTGGCGGTCAACTCGCCCTCATCCAGCGCGTAGATCTTGGCGGCCGGCTTCTTGCCGCGCGCCAGCGCATCGACCCGGTAGAGCGGCGGGCGGGCGACAAAAATATGACCGGTCTCGACCAGCTTGGGGAAATGGCGGAAGAACAGCGTCAGCAGCAAGACCTGGATATGCGAGCCGTCCACGTCCGCATCCGACAGGATGCAGACCTTGCCGTAACGCAGGCCGCTCAGATCCGGCGAGTCGTTCTTGCCATGCGGATCGACGCCCAGCGCCACCGAGATATCGTGGATTTCGTTATTGGCAAACAGCCGGTCGCGCTCGACCTCCCAGGTGTTCAAGACCTTGCCGCGCAAGGGCAAAATGGCCTGCGTCTCCTTGTTGCGGCCCATCTTGGCGCTGCCGCCGGCCGAGTCGCCCTCGACCAGAAAAATCTCGTTGTGCAAGAGGTCGCGGCTCTCGCAGTCGGTCAGCTTGCCCGGCAGCACGGCCACACCCGAGCCCTTGCGCTTCTCGACCTTCTGCGAAGCGCGCTGGCGGGTTTGCGCCTGTTTGATGACCAGTTCGGCCAGCTTCTTGCCGAACTCCACATGCTGGTTCAGCCACAGCTCCAGCCCCGGCTTCACATAGGTGGAGACCAGGCGCAGCGCGTCACGGCTGTTCAGGCGTTCCTTGGTCTGCCCCTGGAACTGCGGGTCCAAGACTTTGGCCGACAGCACGAAAGACGCCCGCGAAAACACGTCGTCCGGCATCAGCTTGACGCCCTTGGGCAAGAGGCTGTGCATCTCGATAAAGCCCTTGACCGCGCCGAACAGGCCGTCCTTGAGGCCGGATTCATGCGTGCCCCCGGCAACGGTGGGAATCAGATTGACATAGCTTTCGCGCATCGCCGCGCCTTCTTCGGTGAAGGCCACGCACCAGGCGGCGCCCTCCCCCTCGGCGAAATTTTCGGTCTCGGCCCGGCCGGCGTATTGCTCGCCCTCGTACAGCGGGATCAGCGGCTCGGCATTGAGCGTCTGCATCAGATAGTCGCGCAGTCCGCCCTGATAGGACCAGGTCTGCACCTCGCCGGTTTTTTCGTTCGTCAGCGTGACGATCACGCCCGGCATCAAGACCGCCTTGCTGCGCAGCAGGTGGATCAGCTCGTTCTTGGGCAGCTCGGCGCTTTCGAAATACTTGGCATCGGGCCAGACGCGCACCGTCGTGCCCTGCTTGCGCTCACCGCGCTCGGCCTTGCGCGCCGCCACCGGCTCGACCACATCGCCGTTCTCGAAGGCCAGCGTCGCCACCTCGCCACCGCGCCAGACCGTCACCTCCAGGCGCTTGGCCAAGGCATTGGTGACGCTGACGCCGACGCCGTGCAGGCCGCCCGAAAAGCTGTAAGCGCCACCCGAACCCTTGTCGAACTTGCCGCCGGCATGCAGCCGCGTGAAGACGATTTCGACCACCGGCACGCCCTCTTCGGGGTGCAGGCCGAAGGGGATGCCGCGGCCATCGTCGGCAATCGACACCGAGCCGTCGCTGTGCTGGATCAGGTCAATGCGCTTGCCGAAACCGGCCAACGCTTCGTCGGCCGCGTTGTCAATGACCTCCTGGATCGTGTGCAGCGGGTTGTCGGTGCGGGTGTACATGCCCGGCCGCTGTTTGACGGGCTCCAGGCCCTTGAGCACGCGGATCGAGCCCTCGCCATAGTTGCCCAGAGCGGGTGAGTTGCCGGAAGAAGTTGATGCTTTGCTGGTCGCCATGGCCGAGATTCTAGGCGGCGGCCTGCAGCCAACTGCGCAAATGCCGCCAAGTTCCCGGCTAGCATGTCAGCCCTATGCGCCTCAGATTTCAATTTTTCCACCTGTTTGTCTGCTGGGCCTTGTGCTGGCTTAGCCCCGCCAAGGCCGAGCCCGACAGCCCGGCACTCACGGCCGGGCCGCCGCTGAGCATGGAGCTCAAAAATGCCCAGTGGTTTGACGGCAAGGGCTTCGTCAAACGCGGCACGCTTTATGTCAAAGACGGAAAATTCAGCAAGGAAAAAATCAAGAAGCCGCAGCGCAGCCTGGACTTGTCCGGGCAGTTCTTGATTCCGCCCTTGGCCGAAGCGCACAACCACAATTTGCAAAATGGCTGGGGCTACGCGCGCTATGCGAACAGCTATTTGCGCGACGGCGTGTTCTATGCCGCCATGCATTGCGGTGAGCCCCAAGGCGTGGCCCTGGCGCGCGGCCTGGCGAATCAGCCGGCCGCGCCGGACCTCTTGTTCGTCAGCGCCTGCATCACGTCCTCGGACGGCCAGCCACTGGCGCAATTGCTGGGCGCTGAGTCGGGCAGCGGGCCCAAGCCCAAGCTGGAAGATGTGGCGGACAAGCTGGTGCTGATCATGGACTCGCCCGAGCAGGTGGCGCAGAAATGGCCGCTGATGGGGCCGCGCAAGACCGACCTGCTGAAGCTGATGCTGAGCCGCAGCGAGAGCCCCGAGCTGCATGGCGACGCCAAGCAGCAGGGCCGCTTGGGCCTCAAGCCCGAGGTGGTGCCGGCCATCGTCAAACGCGCCCATCAGGACGGGCTGCGCGTGATAGCCCATGTGGAGACGGCCGGCGATTTTGCGCTGGCCCTGCAGTCCGGCGTCGACTGGATTGACCATCTGCCGGGCTATTTTTTCCACGAGGGTCTGGGCGCCGAGGCTTACCGCATCAGCCCCGAAATCGCCGCCGAGGCCGCCAAAAAGCGCGTGGCCGTGATCACCGCCACGGCGGCAGCGACGCTGTTCCGCTCGCCACCCGAGGCTCAAGCCGCCTTGCGCCGCCTGCAAATCGAGAACCTGCTGACGCTCAAAAGCGCCGGCGTCAAGCTGCTGATCGGCTCCGATGTCTTCAACGGCGGCGTGCTGAACGAGTTACGACATCTGGACGGCTTGGGCGTGCTGGACCGCGCCACTCTGCTGCGCCTGGCCACCATCGCGACGCCGCAAACGCTGTACCCGAAACGCCGCCTGGGCTGTTTCGAGCCCGGCTGCGAGGCCAGCTTTTTGTTGCTGGCCGCCAATCCGCTGAATGAGCTGGAGACCTTGGGGAAGATCCAATTGCGCGTCAAACAGGGCCGGATCTTGGGCCTGCAATCTCCGTGACAGACAAGCCCGGCCCCATTTGGCTACATTGCTCGACATGACTTCAGCCTCCGCCCCCACCACAAGCAGCGCACCGCGCCTGTCGATGCCGCAAGTGCTGCTATGCGGCGCCCTGATCGTCACCTTGTCGATGGGCATACGCCATGGCTTTGGCCTGTTTTTGCAGCCCATCACCATGGACCGCGGCTGGACGCGCGAGACCTTTGCCTTTGCGCTGGCGATTCAAAACATCGCCTGGGGCCTGGCGGGGCCCTTCACCGGCATGCTGGCGGACCGCTTCGGGCCGTTTCGGGTGCTGATGGCGGGTGGACTGCTGTACGCGCTGGGTCTGGTCTTGATGGCCTTGTCGACCTCGGGCCTGGCCTTCACCGGCAGCGCCGGGTTGCTGATCGGCATTGCCCAGTCGGGCACCACATTCGCGGTGATTTACGGCGTGATCGCCCGCAATGTCGACCCCGCCAAACGCAGCTGGGCGATGGGGGTGGCGGCGGCCGCCGGCTCTTTTGGCCAGTTCTTGATGGTGCCGGTGTCGAACTGGCTGATAGGCTCAAACGGCTGGCAAGACGCGCTCTTCATCCTTGCTTGCATGTCGCTGATCACCATTCCGCTCGCCTTTGGCCTACGTGAGCCCAAGACAGCAGCAGCCAGCCCTCATGCTCATTCGCAAAGCATTTTGCAGGCCTTGCGCGAGGCCTTTGGCTACCGAAGCTTCCAGCTGCTGATGGCCGGCTATTTCGTCTGCGGCTTCCAAGTCGTCTTCATTGGCGTGCACATGCCCAGTTACCTGAAGGACCAAGGCCTCAGCCCACAGGTCGCCACCTATGCCTTGGCCTTGATCGGCCTGTTCAATGTGTTCGGCACCTATGCGGCCGGCTCGCTTGGCCAGCGCTTCCCCAAGCGCTACATCCTGTCTTGCATCTACGGGCTGCGCTCGGTCGCCATCGTCGCTTTCCTGACCGCGCCGCTGACGCCAACCAGCGTCTACCTGTTCTCGGCCGTGATGGGTCTGCTCTGGTTGTCGACCATCCCGCCCACCAATGCGGTGCTGGCGCAGATATTCGGCATTCAGCATATGGCTATGCTGAGCGGCTTTGTCTTCCTGAGCCACCAGATCGGCAGCTTTCTGGGCGTCTGGCTGGGCGGGCGTTTATACGACCAGACCGGCAGTTACGATATCGTCTGGTGGCTGGCCGTGGGCTTGGGCGTGATGGCCGCCTTGGTCAACCTGCCGGTGCGCGAGGGGCCTATCCATAGGCCGCTGCCGGCATGAAGCGCAGCGCGCTTTGGCTGCTCCGGCTTGCCGCCTTGGCCGCGCTGGCGGCGGTATTCCTCGGCTACTTTCAAGCGGACTTGATGATCCGGCTTTCCGAACAAATCTGGGCTTGTTTTTGATGACCTCAACTTCTTCTTCCCCCTCCTCTTCCCCCTCCAAATGGCTGCTGCGCTGGCCGCAAGCGATGCGCGCGGGCGGCACCGCCCTTGATCTGGCCTGCGGCAGCGGCCGCCATGTTCGCCATCTCGCCGCCCTTGGCATGCAGGTCACCGGCGTCGACATCGACGCCGCCGCGACCGCCGGCTTGGAAGCCGAAGCCGAAATCATCACCGCCGACATCGAGTCCGGCCCCTGGCCGCTGGCGGGCCGGCAGTTCGATCTCGTGCTCGTCACCAACTACCTCTGGCGGCCGCTGATCCCCTTGATCACCGCCGCGGTGGCGCCGGGCGGCTGGCTGATTTATGAGACCTTTGCCCAAGGCCAGCAAAGCATAGGCCGGCCGGCCAGGCCGGAGTTCCTGCTGCAGCCGGGCGAGTTGCTGGAGGCCTGCAAAGGGCTCAGCGTGGTGGCCTTTGAAGACGGCTTCGAGGTGATGGCGGTCAACCCGCGCTTTGTGCAGCGCGTTGCTGCCGTGCGCGATCTGCATGACGGGGTTTTTCAGCGTTACGCGCTGGATCAGGCCTGAGCAAGCCGGGGCACCGCTGGCGCTGAGTAGAATTGTCGGATAACTAGGAATTGCAATGAACGGATTAGTTGGCAGCATCGTCGCACTCGTGACTCCGATGCAGGAAGATGGCAGCGTTGATTACGCCACACTGCGCAATTTGATCGACTGGCATATCGCCGAAGGCACGAGTTGCGTTTGCGTGGTGGGCACCACCGGCGAGTCGCCGACGGTCGACGTGGAAGAACACTGCGAAGTCATCCGGGTGGCCGTCGAGCATGCGGCCGGCCGCCTGCCCATCATGGCCGGCACCGGCGCCAATTCGACCGCCGAGGCGATCAATCTGAGCCGCTTCGCCAAAAAGGTGGGCGCCAACTGCACGCTGTCGGTCGTGCCCTATTACAACAAGCCCTCGCAAGAAGGCATTTACCAGCATTACAAGGCGATTGCCGAGGCCGTGGACATCCCGATGATGCTCTACAACGTGCCCGGCCGAACCGTTGCCGATATGCAGCCCGAGACGACTTTGCGCTGCGCCAGCCTACCCGGTGTGTTCGGCATCAAAGAGGCGACCGGCAATATCGAGCGCGCGGCTCAGTTGATCAAGCAGGCGCCCAGGGGCTTCTCGATTTATTCCGGCGACGACGGCACCGCCATCGCCTTGATGCTTTTGGGTGGCCATGGCAATGTCAGCGTGACGGCCAATGTGGCACCGCGCCTGATGAGCGAGCTGTGCCGCGCCGCGCTGGCCGGCAAAGCCGCCGAAGCGACCCGCATCCATTTCCAGTTGCTGAGCCTGCACAAGCAATTGTTCTGCGAACCCAGCCCCGCGCCGACCAAATGGGCAATGGCGAAATTGGGCCTTTGCAAGAACGCGCTGCGCCTGCCCATCACCACCTTGACGTCCGACGGTCAGGTCAAAGTGGAGAGTGCCATGCAAGAGGCTGGTTTGCTCTGATCGCGATTGCCACCACAGTCTGGTCTAATCGCCCCATTCGTTTTTTGAAGCACGGGCCGGCTTGAACCGGCCCCAGCGGCCCCAGCGGCTCAAGCCGCCCTGATTCCCTCGGAGATGTCTAGCGTGACTCGTTCCTCATTTGTTTCCTCCACGGCCACTCCGGTGCGCCTGGCTTGCCGCTTGGCCGTCGTATCTTTGCTGGGATCATTGGCTGCTTGCAGCACTCTGGACAACACCTTCTCGTCCGAGAAAGTGGACTACCGCAGCGGTGCGCGCCAAACCACCGGCCTGGATATTCCGCCCGACTTGAAGCAGTTGGCGCGCGACAACCGCAACCAGCCGCAAGGCGAAAGCGTCAGCGCGGCGACCTTCCAGCAAAAGGGCAAAGAGCAAAAGGTGGCTGCAGCCGGCATGCCGAGCAATTTGGTCGCCTTGAATGCGGTGGCCGATATGCGTATCGAGCGCAGCGGCGCTCAGCGTTGGCTGATCAGCAGCCTGACGCCCGAGCAGTTGTGGCCGCAGGTGCGCGAATTCTGGCAGGAGCGCGGCTTCGAGGTCCTCAAGGACTCGGCCGAAGTCGGCGTGATGGAAACCAACTGGAACGAAAATCGCGCCAAGTTGCCGCAAGACATCATCCGCTCGACCATCGGCAAGGTCTTCGACGGTTTCTACTCGACCGGCGAGAAGGACATGTTCCGCACCCGCCTTGAGCGCGGCCCGAATGGCACCGAGGTTTTCATCTCCCATAAAGGCATGCAAGAGGTCTACACCGGCGCCCAAAAGGACAACACCGCATGGCAGCCCCGCCCAAATGATCCGGAGTTGGAGGCCGAGATGCTGTCGCGCCTGATGCTCAAGTTGGGCGCCAAGGATGAGCAAGCCAAGGCCGCGTTGGCAGCGGCCAAGTCAGCAGGCCCGACCGTTGCCGGCGGCACGTCATCGCCCGCAGCGGCGGCTACAGCAGGCGCCACCAAGACAGCCGTGTCGCGCAGCTTGGCCGATGTACCCGATACCTTGCAAGTCAATGAAGGCTTCGAGCGCGCCTGGCGCCGGGTCGGTCAGTCACTTGATCGCCATGGCTTCACGATCGAAGACCGCGACCGCAAGCAAGGCTTGTTCTTCTTGCGCTATGCCGACCCAAGCCAGGCCGGCAAAGAAGAGCCGAATTTCTTCCAGAAGTTATTCTCCTCAGACTCGGCCCAAGTGGCGACGCGCTACCGCGTTTCGGTCAAGTCCGAAGGCGAGCGCAGCGTTGTAACAGTGCTGGATGACAAGGGGCAGCAGCAAACCAACGAGAATGCCAAGCGCATCCTCAACTTGCTAATGGACGATTTGCGCTGACCCCGGCGCCGCCCATTGCTTGACCTAACGCCGCAACCGCAAGGTCTGCGGCGTTTTTAGTTCCTCACGCACAAGAGATTTGCGATGCGCTTTTGCAGCCTGGGCAGTGGAAGCGGCGGCAACGCCAGCTTGGTCGAGGCCAGCCAGGGCATCACCCAGACCCGGCTATTGGTCGATTGCGGCTTCAGCCTGCGCGAGCTGACCCGCCGCCTGCAGCGCGTCGGCAGCAGCCCGACCGAGTTGGACGCGATCTTCATCACCCATGAGCATGGCGACCATAGCGGCTGTGCACTCAATCTGGCCCAACGCTATCGCATCCCCTTGTGGACAAGCCGCGGCACTTGGCGAGCCATCGCGCCCCTGGTGGCCGCCAACTTTGACCCGACCCTGCTGCACCTGATCAAGGATGGGGAATCCGCCGATCTGGGTGACATACAGATCGATGCCTTTGCCGTACCCCACGACGCCAACGAACCGCTGCATCTGCGCTGCAGCGATGGCGCGCAGACCCTGGGCTTGATCACCGATCTGGGTCACCCCTCGGCCTCGGTGGCACAGGCGCTGCAGGGCTGCAGGGCGTTGCTGCTGGAGTGCAATCATGACGAAGCAATGCTGCGCGCTTCGAGTTACCCCGCCGGCCTGAAGCGCCGCATCCTCGGCAGCCACGGGCATCTGTCCAATGAGGCAGCCGGCGAACTGCTCGGGCAATGCCTGCACCCAAAGCTCAAGCATGTCATCGCCGCCCATCTGAGCGAAAGCAATAACTCGCCCGAGTTAGCGGCTGCAGCCTTGGCCAAAACGCTGGGCCGCCGCGCCGATGAAATTCCGGTCGCAAGCCAAACCGAGGGCAGCCCTTGGTTTGATCTCGACTGAAAAAGTCGAAAAGCACAGACGTAAAAAAACCGCCTGGTTCGCACCGGGCGGTTTTTGCAGTGATCGGGGTGAACCGATTACTTCTTGACGGCGTCAGCAGCCATGCCAGCAGCAGCCGAAGCAGCGTCAGCAACGCCAGCGGCGGCAGCCGAAGCGCCAGCATCAACAGCGGCAACAGCAGCCGAGGCAGTTGCGTCAGCAGCGACTGCGACAGCCGAAGCGGCCTCAGCAACGGCAGGAGCCACAACAGCGGCTTCTTCTTTTTTGCCGCAAGCGGTCAGAGCAACAGCAGCCAGCACAGCAGCCAACAGGATCGACTTGTTCATACTTATCCTCAAAATTCGTTAAACGAAATTGCAATTACCGGTAATTTTTTGAAGCCCAACAACTCAAGCGTTACCTCTCGGCGGCTGTTGTTGTAAAACTTCGGCATGACAAGGCGAGGAAACCTCGAGCGCGTCCTTCGCCTAGCCCCGAAGTATAGCGTGCCGGATTGAAATGCCTCAGAGGCCCAATGTCGTAACAGCAAACGATTCGCTGGAACGTTGCGCTAATGCGTCAAACCACTGGCTTTTTTGTTGAGCATCGCCCGCATCGAGCGAAATCTCGCCTCGCCAAATTTTTTTATCAAACAAGCTAACGCTGAGATTCCGTTCCGCAGCACGCGCCACAAAAATGGACTGCGCCCCGCCGCTGGTTCCTGCCGCAGCCAAGGCTTCGGGCGTATAGGCCCAAGCCTGCATGCAATGGCCCCAATTGCCGCGCCAGCGCACAAAGCGCGGATGATGCTGACGCAAATCCTCATATTGCGCCGCCAACAAATGCAGACGCCGATAGGGTTTGGCCCATGCCGTCAAAGCCGCCAGCACATCGGCATCCGACCAGGGCCAATCGGCCAGACTCTCGTCAAAGCAATACAAGTCGCGTGACTCCGCTGCACAGGCCTGCGTCAAAGCCTGCTGCAGCGCGACTACATAGGCCGCCCTGCCCTCAAACTTGCTCGCCTGCAGCGCGTCCATCAGCCCTGCTCCACCTCTTGCTGCACCTCTTGCTGCACCCAGCCGTCTTCAACCCACTGCGCCAGCAAGTCGCGTGCGCCTTCGGACAACTGAGAAACCTGCTTGCGTGTCAGCACCTTGCTGTCGGCCAACGCACGCATCAGCGTCGCATCGCGCCCGGCCGCACGGAAGGACTCGCCGTTGATGAAGACATGAAACTTGTCATACATCATGCGGCTTCGCCTATCCAGGCTAACGCCCTGATCCGGCGCAAACTCCGCGCCCGCCTCGAACCAGACACGCGGCTTGGGCTCGGTCAGCGCTTCGCCCAGCGCGCGCTCCAAGGCGCGCGGTTCGCGCAGCGCGCGCTCGGCGGCGTCGCGGGCAAATTCGATCAATTGCTCGGGCACCAGGCCCGGCGTCGCGGTCGCCTGCTGCTTGGGGTCGGCATACATCTTGTTGACGTAACCCTGATCCTCATCGTCCATCAAACGGCTGAGCAGGTCCTTGGCCAACTCGGCCCGCCAGGGCGTGCGAAAGCCGACCGAGCAAGTCATGCATTCACCCACCGCCACGCCGTCATGCGCCCAACCCGGCGGCAGATACAGCATGTCGCCGGCGTCGAGCACGAACTCCTCCTCGTACTCGAAGTTCTTGATGATCTTCAGCGGCACGTCATCGCGCAGTTCCGCGCCCGGTTGACGGCCAATGCGCCAGCGGCGCTGGCCCTGCACCTGAATCAAGAACACATCGTAGGAATCGAAATGCGGGCCGACCCCGCCGCCATCGGTGGCGTAGGAAATCATCAAGTCATCAAGCCGCGCCTCGGGCACGAAACGGAACTGATTCAACAAGTCGGCCGCGGCCGGCAGATGCTGCTCCAGACCTTGAATCAGCAGGGTCCAGCCCGGCTTGGAGAACGGCGGCAACTTGGCGACCGGGCCCGGATAGAGCGCCCAGCGGCCATCGAAGGAGCTGGCTAGGCGGGACTCGACATCCTCGCTGGCGGCCATACGGGCGAGCTCGGCTCGAGTCGCCGGCGGCTTGATGCCGGGCAAGGCTTGGCGGACCAGCAGCGGCTTCTTCTGCCAGTAACGGCGCATGAATTGTTCGGGGGAGAGGCCGGCCAGCAGCGGCAATGGTGCTTGAATGTTCATGGTCGACATTGTGCTTGCTGGCGCAGGCGAACGCGTCCTGCTGGCGTCCCAGTAACGGGAAAAACGACAGCATGCTCGTCCCAATTCCGAAACAGCTTGCGCCAACTCAAGTCCGCGCCGCCGGCCTTGAGGCTTATGAATCAAACACTTGGCATGCGAATGACAGTTGGCACGGGTCCTGCAATAGATAGACCATGGACATCCGCCGCGCCCCCTACCGATTCGCCTTTTTACGCCGACCCATCATCAAATGGGGAGGCCTCGCCGCCATCGCTCTGGCGCTGTCGGGCGGTGCGCTGAGCCTGGGGCTGAACGCGCGGCCGGCCTCGATGAGCGTCGGCGCCAAAACCGTCAGCCTGGCCACCGTCGAACGCGGCGCCTTGGATTTGGATCTGCGTGCCAGCGGCATCTTGCTGCCCAGCGAAGTCCGCTGGATCGCCGCGCTGAGCGAAGGGCGGGTCGAGCGCATTGCCGTGCAGGCCGGGGCCGAATTGACCGAGGGTCAGGTCTTGCTGGTCTTGAGCAATCCGCAGTTGCAACAGCGTGCCGAGGAGAGCCGCTGGACCTTGGAGCAGGCGCAGGCCGAGGCGCGCGCGCTGCGCCTAAGCCTTGAAAGCCAGCAAATGACTGCCCAAGCCGCCATTCAACGGGCCGAGCTGGCGCTGCAAAGCGCGCAACTGCAGTGGGCGGCCGACCAGGAGTTGCTGAAGGACGGCATGGTGTCCAAGCTGGCCTATCAGCGCAGCGAATTCAACCTCAAACAAAGCACGCAAGGCCTGAACCTTGAACGCCAACTCTTGCAGCAGGCCCAAGCTAACCAGCAAGCGCAGCTGAGCGCCAGGCAAGCGACGCTCGCCAAATTGAGCAAGAGCCTGCAGCGTGACCAAGATGCCGTGGCCGCCCTGACGGTGCGCGCACCGATGAGCGGCATCCTGCAGGAGCTGAACCTGCAGCCCGGGCAAAGCGTGGCCACCGGCGCCAATCTGGCCAAGATGGCCAGGGCCGACGCGCTCTACGCCGAATTGCAGGTGCAAGAGGCGATGGCCCGCGATATCGCCATCGGCCAAGCGGTGCGGCTTGATCTGCGCACCGGCGGCAGTGACGGCCAGATTGCCGGCCTCGTCTCGCGCATTGCGCCCAAGGTCAGCAAGGGCTCGGTCCAGGTCGACATCAGCCTGCAAGGCGCGCTGCCGCGCGGTGCCAAACCCGACCTGAGCGTGGACGGCGTGATTGCCATCTCGCGCCTGACCGACGCCTTGCAAGTGCAGCGGCCGGTGTTCAGTCAAGCGCAGTCGACGGCCAGCGTGTTCCGCGTTGGCGCCGATGGCGTGGCCGAACGCGTGCCGGTGCAGTTCGGCGCGGCCTCGGTCGGCCGGATCGCCGTTCTTTCGGGCTTGAGCCAAGGTGACCGCATCGTCGTTTCGGACACCAGCGCCTGGAGTCAGGCCGCCCGCGTCAGCATCCGCTGAACTCAAGTTCAAATAGTTAACCCAGGAGACCCCTATATGAATTCCTCCCTCCCTCTGATCAAGCTGCAAGGCATCCAAAAAAGTTTTCTCACCGATGAGTTGGAGACCCGCGCGCTGGACGGCGTTGATCTGCAAATCCACAGTGGCGAGTTCCTCGCCGTCAGCGGCCCGTCCGGCTGCGGCAAGTCCAGCCTGTTGGCCATCCTGGGCCTGCTCGACAGCCCCAGCGCCGGTAGCTATGCCTTGGCCGGGCAGTCCGTAGAAGCGCTGGACAATCGCGCCCGTGCGTTGCTGCGCAACCGCCAGATCGGCTTTGTCTTTCAGGCCTTCAATCTGATCAGCGACCTGACGGTGGAAGATAACGTCGCACTCCCCCTGAGCTACCGCAGCGAGATGAGCCGCGCCGAGCGCCGCGCGCGCGTGGCCGAGGTGCTGGCGCAGGTCGACATGGGCCACCGCGCCCGCCATTACCCGGCCCAGCTGTCCGGCGGCCAGCAGCAGCGCGTGGCCATCGCCCGGGCCTTGGTCGGCAAACCCAGCCTGATCCTGGCGGACGAGCCGACCGGCAATCTCGATTCGCGCAACGCCGACCTGGTGATGCAGTTGCTTGCCGATGTGCATGCCGGCGGCGCCACGCTGTGCATGGTCACGCATGACCCGCGTTACGCGGCGGCCGCGCAGCGCACGATCTCGCTGTTTGATGGCCGGGTGGTGGCCGATATGCCGACCTTGGGGCCGACCCTGACGCCGATGCCAACGCCTGCGCAGCCCCTGGCCGCACGCCAAACTGCGGAGCAGCTGTGATGTGGGACGACCTGAGCCAGACCCTGAACTCTTTGCGCCGCGCGCCCGGCTTTGCGCTACTGACCCTGTTGACGCTGAGTTGCGGCCTCGGTTTTGCCATCTATAGCGCGGCCATCTACTTCAGCTTCACCGCCGGCAACATCCCCTTCCCCGCGCCCGAAAGGCTGGTCGCCGTTGAAGCCACCAGTCACGATGAGCGCACGCAGGGCAAGAGCGTTCACTATCTCGATTTTCTTGAATACGCCCGCGCCACCCCCAGCCTGGAAGGCCTGCAGGTGCTGGACACCGCCACCGTCACGCTCGGCGGCACGCAGCAATACCCGCAGAATTTCCAGGCCGCCTATGTGCCGGCGGCCATCTGGCCCTGGCTGGGCGATGCGGCCAAGCCCGAGGCCGGGCGCCTTTTGCAAGCCAGCGACGAGCTGCCCGGCGCGCCGCCGGTGGTCGTCATCGGTGCGGATATCTGGCAGAACTTTTTGGCCGGCAGCAAGCAGGTCATCGGCAGCCATATCAGCATCAATGGCATCAGCACCGAAATCGTCGGCGTCGTGCCGGCCGCGCTGCGCTTCCCGCTCACGCAACAGCTCTGGCTGCCCTTCAATATGCCCGGCGCCGGCATGGTCCGCGCGCAGGCTATGGAGATGGGCACAGCCAAACATGTGATGGTGCTGGGGCGACTCAAGGCCGGTGCGAGCCGCTCCCAGGCTCAGCAGGAGCTGGATCTGACGGCCCAGCGTTTGGCCACCAGCTTCCCCAAAAGCAATGCCAAGGTCGGCGCCGTGGCGCTGCCCTATGCCAAGTGGAGCATGCCGGACACCGATGCGATCTACCTCGGCCTGGCCGGCGCGGCGGTGCTGCTGCTGAGCCTAGTCTGCATCAATACCGCTAACTTGCTGCTTGCGCGTGCCAATGAGCGGCGCCAAGAGTTGGCGGTGCGGGCCGCGCTGGGCGCGCCGCGCGGCCGCCTGATTCAGCAAATGCTCGCCGAGTCCTTGATCCTGAGCCTGGCCGCCGCGCTGATCGGCCTGTTCTTCAGCGCCTGGGCCCTGGAGGCGACACAGCAAGCGGTCTTCGAGACCTCGGACGGGCGCATGCCCTTCTGGATTCGCATCCAGATGAGCGGCGCGGCGGCCGCCTTTGGTCTGGGCCTGACCTTTGTCACCGCGCTGGCCACCGGCTTGCTGCCGGCCTGGCGCGCCTCGGCTGTTGACACTGCGGCAGTGCTGCGCGATGGCCGCGGTGCCGGCGGTCTTGCGGCCGGGCGTTTCAGCCGCGTGTTGGTGTTCTTGCAAATCATGTTGTCGAGCCTGCTGCTGCTGGTCTCGGCCGCGCAGACCTATTCGGTCCATCAGCGCCTGAACGCCGGCACCGGCGCACGCACCGAGGGCGTGTTGACGGCCATGCTGCGGCCACGCCAGGCCGCCTACAGCAAAGACGAGCAGGCCCGTGCCCAACTCTGGGCCCGGGTGGAAGCCAGCTTGCGCGACAGCACGGCCGGCGACTCCGGCGTCGCGCTGGCTTTGAGCACCAGCCTGCCCGGTGGCGGCATGACGTCGACCGAAGAAGTCTTGCCCGAAGGCATGGCCATACAAGACGACAGGTATCCGGAAGCCGGCACCTATAGCGTCAATGCCGGCTTCTTCAAGGCGCTTGAGGTGCCCTTGCTGGCCGGGCGTGAATTCGGCAGCCATGACCGCGCGGACAGTCTGCATGTGGCCGTCATCAACCGCAACTTCGCCGAGCAATATTGGCCGGGTCTGGATCCGCAAGCCGTCTTGGGCAAGCGCTTTGCATTGAGCCCAAAGAAGGGCCAAACGCAGCGCGACTGGTACACCGTGGTCGGCGTCAGCGGCCAGCTGGTGCAAGGCACGGGCAATGACAAAGGCATGCGCAGCCACAACATCTATCTGCCGATCAACCAGTCGGTCCCCGATCAACTGGGCATCGCCATGGTCGGCTGGGCCGATACGGCGGCCAACCGCGAGCTGCTGGCCAAGGCCATCGCCCGCGCAGACCCCGCGCTGGCGCTGGAGCATGTCTACAGCGCCGAGGAGCGGCAAAAGATTGCCTACGGCGGCTCCGAGGTGATGGCGGCGCTGTGCTTGATCCTGGGCTTGATGACGCTGGCCTTAGGCGTTAGCGGCATCTACGGCGTGACCAGCCGGGCGGTGGCGCAGCGCACGCAGGAGATCGGGGTGCGCCGCGCGGTCGGCGCCAGCGACGCGCAGGTCTTGCGGCTATTGCTGCGCCAGGGGCTCTGGGCGCTGGCGCTCGGCATGCCGCTGGGCCTGCTCTTGGGCTGGCTGGCCGTCACGCAGATGGATGAGGTCGGGCCCACCTTGCTGCTCGGCATGCTGGGCGTCGGGCTCGTGATCAGCGCGGTGGTCATGCTGGCGACCTGGCTGCCGGCGCGGCGCGCGATCGCGATGCCGCCGAATATGGCCTTGCATTGCGAGTAAAGCCGGGAGGCGCGGGCCTGGGCGAGAATGCGCCGCAAGCCCGCCCGACCATCAGCCCTTCCCCATGACCGCTCAGCTCCCTGCCCTGCCCATCCTGGTGGCCGATGACGATGCCGCCGTGCGCAGCACCTTGAGGATTTTTCTCAACAGCGAGGGGCTGGACTGCGAACTGGCGGCTTCGCCGGCCGAGGCCTTGGCGGCGTTGGCGCGGCGCGAGTTTGGCGTCTTGTTGGCCGACATGAATTACAGCCGCGACACCACCTCAGGCGCGGAAGGCCTGAGCCTGATCAATCAAGCCAGCGCCGCCGACCCGCAACTCCCCATCGTCGCCATGACCGCCTGGGGCTCGGTGGCGCTGGCGGTCGAGGCGATGCGGGGCGGCGCCAGCGATTTCATCGAAAAACCCTGGGACAACCAGCGCCTGGCCAGCATCTTGCGCAATCTATTGGCGCTGCGGCAAACGCGCCAGGTCAATCAGCGGCTGGCGGCCAGGAATCAATTGCTGAGCGCCGAGGGCCAAAACTCGCGGCCCTGGATCGCAGCTTCGCCGGCGATGCAGGCCTTGATGGCGCAGGTGGAACGGCTCAAGGATGCCGACGTCACGCTGCTGATCACCGGCGAAAACGGCAGCGGCAAAAGCCAGCTCGCGCAGGCCATCCACCGCGCCTCAGCGCGCGCCCGAGCACCCTTCATCAGCGTCAATATGGGCGCCATCCCCGACACCTTGTTCGAGAGCGAGATGTTCGGCCACGAGAAAGGCGCCTTCACCGACGCCCGCCAGACCCGCATCGGCCGCTTCGAGTTGGCCGACGGCGGCACCCTCTTCCTCGACGAGGTCGGCAACATCCCTTTGAATCAGCAGGCCAAGCTCTTGCAGGTGTTGGAGGGCGGGCAGTTCGAGCGACTCGGCTCGGCCAAGGCGCGCCGGGCCGATGTGCGCTTGATCGCTGCCAGCAATGCCGATCTGGCGCAGATGGTCGAGCTTGGCAGTTTCAGGCGCGACCTGCTTTACCGGCTGAACAGCGTGCAGCTGCATCTGCCGCCGCTGCGCGAGCGCGGCGCCGACATCGTGAGCCTGGCCGAGCATTACCTGGCCAGCCATGCGCAGCGTTACCAGCGCCCGACCAAGACGCTCAGCCCTGCCGCCCGCGCAGCGCTGCTGCAGCACCGATGGCCGGGCAATGTGCGCGAACTGGCGCATTGCATGGAACGCGTCAGCCTGCTGGCGCAACAAGAGCTGCTGGAACCCGCCGATCTGGGTTTGAACGGCGGCACAACACCGCTTGCCACGGCGGCCTTCGATGCGGGCGAGTTGACGCTGGAGGAGGCCGAGGTGATCTTGATACGCACGGCGCTCAAGCGTGCCGGCGGCAATGCGCCACAGGCCGCGCAAGCGCTGGGCCTGAGCCGCTCGGCCTTTTATCGCCGGCTCGAAAAGTACCGCTTGTGAAGTCCCCCGCCGTATCGCCTTCCATAGCGCCCACGCAAGCCGGCTTTGCCAAGCAGCAGTGGCTCTGGGCGCTGGCCGGCGGCGCGCCGGCCTGGGGCCTGGCGAGCTTCTTTATCTGGCAGCAAAGCTGGCTGATCTACCCCAAGATC
Source organism: Roseateles oligotrophus (assembly GCF_025717515.1). GTDB lineage: Bacteria > Pseudomonadota > Gammaproteobacteria > Burkholderiales > Burkholderiaceae_C > Paucibacter_A > Paucibacter_A oligotrophus. The sequence continues at coordinate 196,130 of NZ_JAJIRN010000011.1, read as the reverse complement.
CTGCTGTGGCTGCTGTGCAGCGGCGCTTGGTTGGGGGCCGCTTGGGGCCTGGCGAGGCGGGCCGAGTTCCAGCAACAAACCATAGGCAATGTGGTCGAGGGCATCGCCTCGGGCGACTACAGCCAACGCCTGCGCCGAGCCAGTGCAAATGATCAGTTAGGCGAGCAGATCAATGCCCTGGTCGACACGCTGCATCGCCAACGCCTGCGCGCCGAAGAGGCACACAATCTGGTCGAGAGCGTCTTGCAAAGTATCGATGTGGCGATCTTTGCTTTTGATGAGCAGGCCTATTTGCGCCTGGCCAACCCGGCCGCCTTGGCGCTGCTGCACGACAGTCAACAGGTGCTGGGACGCAGCGCCGCTGAGCTAGGCCTGGCGGCGCTGCTGACGGCCGACACCGCCGTCCTGAGCGAGCATGTGTTTGCCGGCGCGGCCGGCCTGTGGCGCCTGCGCCGCCTGCCCTATTCGGTCGATGGCCGCGAGCAAACCCTGCTCTTCGTCACCGACCTCAAGCAGGTGCTGCGCAGCGAGGAGCTGCAAGCTTGGCGGCGCCTGCTGCGGGTCTTGAGCCATGAGGTCAATAACTCGCTGCTGCCGATCTCCAGCCTCAGTGCCACGCTGCACAGCAATCTGGCCAGAGGCGGCACGGCCGACCTGGAAGAAGGCCTGGCCATCATCCACGAGCGCGCGAAACATCTGGCCGAGTTCGTGCGCCGTTACGCCAGGCTCGCACGCCTGCCCGAGCCGCAAAAGCAGCTGTTCGATCTGGCCGCCTTGTTGCGGCGTTTGCCGGCCATGCTGCCCGAGGCCGCGCTCAGCCTGACGCTCTCGGGCGACTCGCATCAGGCGATGCCGAGCGACTTCAAACTGCCCTTCTTCGGCGACCCGGTGCAGATCGAACAGCTCTTGATCAATCTGCTCAAGAACGGCGTCGAAGCGGGCGGTGCGCCGCTGGAGCTGCGCTGCCAGGCCCAGCCCTTGCAACTGACGGTGCTGGACTGCGGCCCGGGCATCGCCAATCCGGCCAATCTTTTTGTGCCCTTCTACACCACCAAAGCCGAGGGGGCCGGCATCGGCCTGGTGCTTTCCAGGCAGATTGCCGAGGCCCATCAAGGCAGTTTGAGCCTGGAGCCGCGCCGGGATGGAGCGGGCCAAGGCTGCGCCGCGATCTTGCGTTTCAGTGCCATCGGCCTGGGCGAACACTGAAGCCGAAACCGGCCCCCTTGTTTATCCAAAACAGCGATTTTGAGTGGCAACTTTGCTGGGCATGCGGGGCAGCGCGTACTAAGCTCTTGGGCATGAAAAATTTGCCCCATTCCGAAGCGCCCCACTACCTGATCATCACGGTCGGCACGACCGGCGACATTCACCCGATGATGAGTCTGGCCAAAGGCTTGCAAGCGCTTGGGCGACAGGTCACTTTCATCACGCACAGCTTCCACACCCCGCTGCTGCGCCAGGCCGGCATTCCCTGCATGGGCCTGGGCTCGGACGATGAATACCTGCGCATGCTGAGCAACCCCGATATCTGGGATGCCAAAAAGTCCTTCGGCGCGCTCTTGGCCAGCGGCTACCGCGAGGGGCTGGCGCAGTTGTTGGAACTGCTCCGCTCACTGCCTCAGCAAACGCCCAAGCTCGTGATCAGCCATCCCTTTATGGTGCCGGGCGCGGCCATGGCCCGCGAGCTAGGTCTCGTCGATTCGGTCGTGGCGGCCTATCTCGCGCCGTCCAATCTGAAGACTTGCTTTGACCCCCTGACCATAGGCCCGACCTCGGTGCCGACTTGGGTGCCGATGGCTTGGCGCCGCGCACTTTGGCGCTATGTGGAGAAGGGCTGGATTGACCCGGTGGCGCTCGCGCAGGTCAATGGGCTCCGCCAGCCGCTGGGGCTGGCGCCGGTGCGCTCCTTTCTGGGCCATATCGCCGCAGCGCCCGATTTGTCGCTGACGCTGTTTCCGTCCTGGTTTGCGCCGCGGCAGCCGGATTGGCCGCAAGCGCTGATCGAAGGGGATTTCCAGCTCTTCGAGGCCGGCCCGGCAGACAAGCTCGGTGACGAGCTATCGGCCTGGCTTGATGCCGGTGAGCGGCCGCTGGTATTCACGCCCGGCACCGGCAATCTGCATGCCGAAAAATTCTTCGCCTGCGCGCTGTCGGCCACCCAAAAACTGGGCGCGCGCGCCATCTTTTTGAGCAAGGAGCGGGCGCAAATTCCGGCGCATCTGCCCGAATCGGTGCTGTGGCAAGCCTATGTGCCGCTGGCCACCTTGTTGCCGCGCGCTCGCGCGCTGATCCATCATGGCGGCATTGGCACCACGGCCGAGGCGCTGCGCTGCGGCACGCCACAATTGCTGACCCCCTTCGCCTGGGACCAATTCGACAATGCCGCCCGTGTGGCCGCGCTGGGCGTCGGCCGGGGCATACCGGCCAATCGCCTGACGGCGGGCAAGCTGCTGCGCGCTCTTGCTGCGCTGGCCGGCTCTGCCACGGTGCCAATATGCTGCGCGCAAGTGGCGGCGCGCTTCGACCGCCGCCCGGATGCCGGCGCGCTGTGCCGCCAAGTCGAACAGCGCCTCTTGAGCATCCAGCCAGAACAATCTGCCGCTTCCACCGCAACCTTTGCATGCAAATGAGCGACTCCGGAAAAAACTCCGACAGCGCCAACAACACGCTCAGCGTGCCCGAACGCCTGCTGCTGGCGGCCAAGCAGTTCTTCCTGTCCGACGAATACCACCAGGTCAGCACCCGCCGCATTGCCGAGGCGGCGCAGGTCAATACCGCAATGATCCGTTACTACTTCGGCAACAAGGAGGGGCTGTACGAAGAGATGATTCGGGCCGCGCTGACCCCGATACTCGACGCACTCGACAGCGACGCCTTGACCACCCGCCAGGGCTATATCGACTACCTGCGCACCTACTACCGCACCATGTCGGCCACGCCGGAGTTGCCCAAGCTGATGTTCAAGGTGGTGGCGCTCAGCCAGGGGCCAGGCCGGCGCTTCGTGCAGCAACTGCTGGAGCGCGGGCAAAAGCGCGGGGCGCGGCGGCTGGACGAAATGCAGCAAAGCGGTCAGCTGCAAGCCGGGCTTGACCCGGACCTGCTGCGCCTGGCCTTCACCAGCCTGGCCATGATGCCCATGCTCTTGAAAGAAAACTTCGAGGCGCAGATGGAGCGACCCATGGACGAAGCCTTTCTGGATCGCCTGGCCGACTTCAATGGCCAGATGTTTGCGCAGGCCTTGGCCTCGGCGGCCGCGCAAGGGCGCGAGGAGCAAGCGCCATGAAGGCCTGGTTGTTTCGGCGGGCGATGGCCAGCGAGCGCAAACGCGCGGGCCTGGCAGTGCAGCGTCGCCAGCTGTCGTTCGGCTCCCTGGCCTATCTGGACAGCGGCGCGGCGGCGGAGTCCGGCAAGCGGCGCGAAGTGCTGCTCTTGCTGCATGGTGCTTGCGCGGACCACAGCAGTTGGCTGCGCTTTGCCCGCGCCTTGGGCCCGCAGCGGCGCTTGTTGGTGCCCGATCTGCCGGGCCATGGCGAGAGTGTTTCGTCACTGGACATAGCGGACATGGCGGACATGGATCTGGGCATTGCCGCGCAGGCCGAGCGCTTGATCGAATGGCTGGGCACCCTGGGCGTCAGCCGCTTGCATCTGGTGGGCAACTCGATGGGCGGCGCGCTGGCGCTGCGCCTGGCACAGCAGCGGCCGCAATGGGTCCAATCGCTGATCCTGATCGACGCCGCCGGCGCCGAGAGCCGCCCCAGCGAGCTGCGTGCCCATGTCGAGCGAGGCCACAAGCATCCGATGATCGAGGTCGACAGCCTGGCCGACTACCGCGCCATGCTGGACTGGGGCATGGCCAAAAAGCCCTGGCTGCCCCGTTTCATCATGCAAATATTGCTGGACCAGAAACGCCAGCGCCGCAGCATCGAACGCCGAATCCTGGCGGACCTGGCCCGCGATCAGGATCAGCGCGCCGGCCTCGCCGGCATCCGCGCCCCGACGCTGATTCTGTGGGGCGGGCTGGACCGGGTGCTGCATGTCGCCGACGCTGACTTGCTGGCTGCGGCCATCCCGGGCAGCCGCAAGCATGTCTTTGCCGAGCTCGGCCATGTGCCCATGGTTGAGGCCCCCGACTTGGTCGCCGCCCATTGCCGTGAGTTCCTGCGAGAGCTCTCGAGCTGAGCGATGGACAGCCCAGGCGATGCAGAGCGCGACCCTGTGAAACAATATCGCCATGAAAATTTCCGCCCCCTGCATCGTCTCCCTGCGCTGGAGACTCGAAGACGCCCAAGGTCAATTGATTGACGAGTTGGAGGATCCGCTGGAGTTCTTCTACGGCGGTGACGACTTGTTCGCCAAGGTCGAAGAAGAACTGGCCGGCCAGGAAGCGGGCTTTGAGGCCAGCATTGCGCTGGAACCCGAGCACGCATTTGGCGACTATGACTCCGCCCTGGTCTGCTTCGAAGCGCGCGAATTGTTCCCCGACGGCGTCGAAGCCGGCATGCAGATCGAAGGTCTGCCCGAGGGTGCCGTCACCGAAGGCATGCCGCAGGCCATCTACACCGTCACCGATGTCTACCCCGAGCATGTGGTGCTGGACGGCAACCACCCGCTGGCCGGCGTGGGCCTGCGCATGCATTTGAAGGTACTCGACGTGCGCGAGGCCAGCGAGGAAGAGATCGAAGCCGGCAGCCTCGGCGAGGCGGTGTTTCAGGTGGGCCATGGAGCGCCGCCTGACGCGCAGTTGCATTGACCGCCGCTTGAAGACCGCATGACTGAGCCGAAAACCTTCTCGGTCTCGAGCGTCTATCAGCAGCTTGAGCAGGCGCTGCGCGAGCGCGAGGTTATTCTTGAAACCGCCGGTGTTGGCATTGTTTTTGTCAAGCAGCGGCGCATTTTTAGATGTAACCAGCGTTACGCCGAAATCTTCGGCCAGGCCAGTGCCTTGGCCATGCAGGGTTTCAGCAGCATCGAGCTTTATCCGGACGAGCCAGCGTTCAAGCAATTGGGCGCCGAGGCCTACCCGGTGCTGGCCAGCGGTCAGCGGTTCAAAACCGAGCGGCTGATGAAGCGTCGCGATGGCGAGTTGTTCTGGTGCAGCCTGACCGGGCGCTTGATCAACCCGGCAAATGCGGCCGAAGGCTCAATCTGGATCGTTGACGACATCAGCGAGCAAAAAATTGCCGAGGCCGAATTATTGTCCGTGACCTCGGGCCAACGTTTGATCCTTGACCATGCGATGGTCGGCATCGTGTTCCTGCGCGAGCGTCAAGTGACGCAGTGCAACCGCAGTTTCGAGGAACTGCTGGGCTACGCACCGGGCGAACTGGACGGCAGCAGCTCGCGCCAATGGTATTTGAGCGATGAGGCCTGGGAGTCCGCCGGGCTGCAATGTTATGCGCCGTTCAAGGCCGGCAAGGCCTTCCAGGGTGAGCTCTTGCTGCGCAAGAAGGATGGCTCGCCGATTTTTTGCGAGGTGCGCTCCAAGGCGATTGATCAGAACAATCTGGCGCTTGGCTCGATCTGGATCACGATGGACATCAGCGCGCGCAAGAACGCCGAAGCCGCGCTGGTGCAGGCCAAGCAGCAGCTTGAACAAATGGTCGAGCAGCGCACCCAGCAGCTCAAGACCTCGGTGCAGGCACTTGAACAAAAAGTGAAGGAGCAGCAGGCTTCAGAGGCGCGAATTCAACAACTCGCCCACTTTGACGCGCTGACCGGCCTGCCCAACCGGGTATTGCTGAATGACCGCAGCAACCAGGCAATCGACATCGCCAAGCGCAATGGCGACACCTTGGCCCTGCTCTTCCTCGATCTGGATCATTTCAAGAACGTCAATGATTCGCTCGGCCACCGCTTTGGTGACGAGTTACTCAAGGAGCTCGCGCGTCGGCTCAAATCAGCCGTGAGGGAGCAAGACACGGTCTCGCGCCTGGGCGGCGACGAGTTCATCCTGGTACTTCCCGGCACCAATGCCGACGGTGCCGCGCATGTCGCCAACAAGGTAATGGAGTTGGCCGCGCAGTCGTTTCAAATCGAGCAACACGAGATCACGGTGACACCATCGGTGGGCGTAGCGCTGTACCCGTTTGATGGCCTGGACTTCGACGCGCTGTGTCGATGCGCCGACATTGCCATGTACCGGGCCAAGCAGGATGGGCGCAACACCTACCGTTTTTTCACCGCCGAGATGCAGGCCGAGTCGGATCGCACCTTGCTGCTGGAGAACGCCTTGCGGCGGGCGCTGGAGCGCGATCAACTGACGCTGCACTACCAACCGCAGATTTGCATGAGCAGTGGCCGCGTGATCGGCGCCGAGGCTCTGCTGCGTTGGTGGCACCCCGACTTGGGCTGTGTCAGCCCGGCCGAGTTCATTCCAGTCGCCGAAGCCAGCGGCTTGATTTTGCAGATTGGCGAATGGGTGATGCGCACGGCTTGCCGGCAACTCAAGGCCTGGATGCTTGACGGTATTGGCGGCATGGGCGAAATCACCATGGCGGTCAATCTGTCCTCGGTGCAGTTCCGCCATGCGGATCTGCCGGCCCTGGTCAGCCGGATTCTGGAGGAAAGCCAATTGGCGCCGGCACTGCTCGAACTGGAGTTGACCGAAGGCGTTGCGATGAATGACCCGCATGGCGCCATCGCGGTGATGAACGATCTGCATGACCGCGGCATCCGGATGTCGATCGATGACTTCGGCACCGGCTACTCGTCGCTCAGTTATTTGAAAAAGTTCCGCGTCTACAAGCTCAAGATCGACCAGCAATTCGTGCGCGACCTCAGCGATGACCCGGAGGACCGGGCCATCGTCAGCGCCATCATCAGCATGGCCAAGAGCCTAGGGCTGCAGACGATTGCCGAGGGTGTGGAGTCACAGGGGCAATTGGATTTTCTGCGTGAACAGGGGTGCAATGAGGTACAGGGTTACTTCTTCGCCAAACCGATGCCGGCCGAAGGCTTCAGCCGTTTTGTGCTGGAGCGGGACGAGCCGACGAAACAATTCATGCAGAGCATTTGACTCCCGGTCCTCGCGCCAGCAGGTTCAAAGCGAGGGGTAGTCAGACCATGGCAAGCTGCGGGCCAGAGCGATCTGGCCCGCAACAGACTCAGTTCCCGCAGCCGGTCGCGGCGAGGCGATCGTAGGCGGCCTTGGCCTGGACCAGGCCAAAACCGAACTCAGGATCTTTGCCAGGACGGCCAAGCTCCATCGCGCTGGCATTCAGCACTTGGCGGATCTGCTTGGCGCTGCACTTGGGGAAATGGCTCCACACCAGCGCCGCAACGCCGGACACATGGGGTGTGGCCATCGAGGTGCCGTTGAAGTAGGCATAGAGCGCCGGATCAGGTACCACGCCCACTGTGGCGCTTTGGCCGAGCATCCCCTTCAGCGTGGCACCGATGGCGGAGCTGGTGCCGATCGACGGAATGCTCGTCGCTGCACCACCCAAAGTGCCGAACAGCATGCCGCGCCCAAGGCTGTTGTAGACGACGGCGGCCACGCCACCACTGTTCTGGCAACGCAGGACTTTTTCTGCAAAGCTGACGACGCCGCGCTCGATCAGACAGACCTTGCCTGCGGCACCAGCGTCATCGGCTGTGCCGACACCGAAGTTGTAGAGCGCCGCCGTCGCGGTGAGCCTCGGTGAGCCGGTCATCCCCGCCGCGGCATAAGGCGTGCCGGCCACAGACAGTTGGCCCATCGACTCGATATTGGGCGGAATCGTCGACAGCGTCGCAACCCCCGGCGCGGCGATTTCGACGTCGTTATTGACCTGCGAGAAGCCGGCCCGCACCATGTTCGCGTCAAGCGCCGCGACGGACATCACCTCTTCGTAACCGGCCGGGTAAGACGTGGTGGTGTCGCCCGCATTGCCGGCGGCGGCAATGGTCAGCACACCCTCGTTCAGCAAGCTGCGGAACACCCGGCGCTCGGCCTGTGTGGGGTCGCCGCCGCCGAGGGACATGCTGATGATGTTGGCGCCTGCATCGGCGCAGCGTGAAACGGCCTCCATCACCGTCGACGACGTGGCCGATCCGGTCGCATCAAAGACCTTGGCAATGTGCAGCTTGAGGTGGCCGCCCGGATTGACGCCGACCACGCCGCCGCCATTGCCGCCAATCGCGGCGATCGTGCCCGCGACATGGCTGCCATGCGAATTCTCGTCGGAGTCCCATGTGCCGGACACAGGCTCGGTCAGGTTGATACCCGTCACATTGGCGTTGTTGCCGGCCAGATCTGGGTGAGTTCGGTCGAAGCCCGAATCGACAATGCAGAGCTTGCGGTTGCCGGTGTAGGCGTCATGAACCTTATTGGCCTGCACCATCGGGATGCCATAAGGCAGCACTTCACCCGGCAAGCTTCCCGTATCGACGGCGGCCGCAAGCGGCTGGGCCGTCGCATCCATGGTGCGGGTTTGAACCCCAAGCAAGTGGCGCTCTGCATCCGCTTCGACGAAATCGACATTCGTGCTGGCCTGCAGCTCAGCCAGGCGAGCCGCCGGCATACGCACGGCGAAGGCGCTGGCCCGGCCGAGTTCGCGCACGATCTTGCCTCCCGCGTTCTCGACTTCGCGGCGCACCGCAGCAGCCATGCCGGCCTTGTAGGCCACGATCACCGCTTGCGAGCCTTCGGCGACGCTTGTCTTCGCCGCGGCAGGGGCCGCGGAAGCCGACGCCGACAGGGCCATCACCGCGAGTGCTAGCGCGCTGTGAAGAAGGGAATGCTTGTTCATGTTCATGACTTGTCTCCTGGAAAGACTATTGGAGATCCGACTGTAGCCAGCGATCAATAGCCGCTCTATAGGCGCAATCCCATCCCCTCATTCAAGGGGAGTAGTTCCCCCAGGCCGAGTCGATCTGAACGGCTTGGCCCGTTACCGCTCGCAGGGCGTCATGCTGCTTTTCGAGGCATCTGAGCGGTCGGTTTTTGCCGTACTGCAGCCGCGAGCGTGATGGCCTTTTTCAACAGAACCTGCCCGGAGCTAACTTCCGCTACCCAAAATTTTCAGGTGCGCATGTAAGGAAAGAGGGAGGACAGACATCTGACCCAAGGCCACTAAACGCACCCGGCCCCATTTTTACCTTTTAGCTTACGGCGCAATGCCTTGCTGCCGATGATCCATTGCGTTTCAACCACTTAGGAGAATACTGATGACTCAGCTAAAGCGCATCTTGATTGAGCGTGACATTCCGGGAGTCGGCGGCATGTCGATCATCGAACTGTGTGGCGCCGCGCGGGCGTCGAACTAGGCTATCGCGAAGATCGGCACGGCGATCCAGTGGTTGCACAGCTATGTCGCAGGCGACCGCACCTGCTGCATCTACCTCGCAGACAGCGAGGCAACTATCCACCAGCACGCGGAACTCAGCGGGATACCGGTGGCGAAGATCACTGCAGTCTCGCAAATTATTGACCCGCCGACGGCGAACAGCTGACCGTCGGTCCGCCCCGTTGGAGCGCCGACAGCCCTCGGGCGGTCAATCGGCGATCGGCAGAATTCCCGCAAACGGGCCAATCTGCGGTTGCCGCACGCACTGGCCGGCCACAGCGGCCCGCACCAGCCACACAGACTCGGCAAAAGCCAATGATTCTTCGGTAGACAGGAACTGGTGGGCTTGCATCCCGCACTCTTCAGCGCAGAGCCTTGTTCTCGAAATGTGTGCCGCTCAAGCCCTTGGTACCGACGGCGGCTTGAAGGACTGCGCCTGGGCGCTCGATGCCAGACCGCCGCGCCCGCTGCTCTTTAAGGCTGGGGATCGGCGCTGCGCTCGACGGGGCCCTCAGCGGGGCGAGGCTTCAAGGCCCTGAGCGGCTGTTGCACTTTCCACTGACCCGGAGGCGCCAGCAAGTCCGGTATGGGCGCCTGCTCCAAGGTCTTGCGGGTCAGCAGCATGGCCGGTGACTCCAGGCTGCGCGCAAAGACGCTTTTTTCCAGAGCTCGCACAGCCAGATCGAGAGCCAGCCTCGCATGGCGCAGCGGCTGGTCCGTGGCCGCTGCGGCGATGCTACCGTCGCGTATGTAATGCAGCACTTCGTGCGAGACGCCGAGCGCCAGAATGGTCGGCCTCGGCCCTTGCCGACGCTCGAACAAGCGGACGGCAAAGGCCGCTGCTGCCGCATTTCCAATGATGAAATCCGGCACGCCAAAGCGCTCGATGTAGTCGCGCACAAGGGTGGCCTGCATCCGTGCGTCCGGAGGGCCATAGCCGCCAAATCTCAGGCTGAAACGGCCGGCCAACAGCTCTCGCAGCCGCGCTTCGGCATCGTTGACATTGGCGGCGTCTGCCGGCCCGGGAAACCAGGCTACTACCGGCAGACCTTCATGCCCCTGCTTAGCGGTAGTCATGCTGGAAACCAATAGATCAGCTAGGTTGGCGAAATTCACCGTGGCATTGGCCGTAGTCGAAGCGCTCAGTGAGTTGATCATCTCGACCACCGGCTGAGCCTGCTTATTGGCCCGCTTGATCTCCTCGTTCAGCCCTTCGGCATTGACCGCAGCAACGATGAAGGCCTGGCTGCCCAGGGCCTCACAGTTGCGCCATTGCTGGCGCTGCTGATCGAGATCGGCATAGCTATTCGCGAAGTAGATGCCCAGCTCAACACCCAACAGCCGGGCTTGTTCCGATAGCGCCCAAGAGACTCCCCACCAGTAGTTGTCTCGCGCACTTGGCAGCAAGGCACAGATACGCCAAGCGGTCCTTGCGCTTGTCAGCAAACGATAGTCTTGCAGCTTGCCTTCAACCAGAATCTGCGTGTCGCTAGTCGCCAAAACCTGCACCGGCACCGGCATGTGAACCCTGCTGGGGGCCGTAGCCGCCATACCTAAATCCGCGAGTGCCGCGAACACGAGGCCCACGCAGACCGGCAGGTGTTGCCACCGCAGGGAAGCCAGGACTGCAGGTCTAGTCATTGCCCCTCGCAATCCAGGTCCACGTGGTCGTTCTCAAAAGGATGAGCTTGAATATCGCACGACTTCGCTTGGATGACTCCATAAACGATTAAATCACTTCTGGCGTGTAAAGCAGACAATCAGCCTACCCGAAACCAGCCGTTCACGAGCGCCGACTGATGGCTAGGAACGTGAATACGTCGAGGCAAGGTGAATACCCGCTCCAGGAACATTGCCATCACCCAAAACTCAGCTTGATTCCGCAAAAAACTGCGGGTGCTCAAACCTTGCCGGTTGAGCCGAAACCGGCTTCACCCCGATGCGAGGCGTCGGCAAAATCGTCAACGATGCGGAACGCCGCCTGCACCACCGGCACCAACACCAGCTGCGCGATGCGTTCCATCGGCGCAATCACAAAAGCCGTCTGGCCCCGGTTCCAGCAACTGACCATCAACTGGCCTTGGTAATCGGAGTCGATCAGGCCGACCAGATTGCCCAGCACGATGCCGTGCTTATGGCCCAGGCCCGAGCGCGGCAGGATGATGGCGGCCAGGCCGGGGTCGCCAATATGAATGGCCAGGCCGGTCGGGATCAGCATGGTTTGGCCGGGCTCCAGCGTGATGGCCGCGTCCAGGCAGGCGCGTAAATCAAGGCCGGCACTGCCCGGCGTCGCATAGGCGGGGAGTTGCTCGGCCATCCGGGCATCGAGCACTTTCAAATCAACGGTGGTCATCTTTGCTTCTTCTTTTCGAATCGCTCGGCGATCTCGCGAACCAGTTCGCGCGCCAAACTGAGTTTGTCGTTATGAGGGATTTCGCGCTCGCCTCCAGCATCGATCAGCAGCAGCGCATTGTGGTCAAGGCCAAAGGTGGCCGGGCCGATATTGCCGACGATCAGCGGCACGCCCTTGCGCACCAACTTGGCACGGCCATGTTTGAGCAGATCCTCGCTTTCGGCCGCAAAGCCGACGCAAAAAGGCTTGTCGGCCAGCTTGGCCACGGCGGCAAGAATGTCCGGGTTCTCGGTCATCGCCAAGCTCGGCGGGGCCCCACTGCCGTCCTTCTTGATCTTGTGTGGCTGCGCGCTGGCGGGCCGCCAATCGGCGACCGCCGCGGTGGCGACAAAAATCTCATGCTGCGCCGCCAAGGGCAGCACCTCGTCAAACATCTGCTGCGCGCTTTGCACATCAATGCGCTTGACGCCGCGCGGCGTGGCCAGATGCACCGGGCCGGCCACCAGCGTGACCGCCGCGCCGGCGTCCCGCGCCGCGCGAGCGAGCGCAAAACCCATCTTGCCGCTGGAGTGATTCGTTATCCCGCGGACCGGGTCGATAGGCTCGAAGGTCGGGCCGGCGGTGATCAAGACACGCCGACCGGCCAATAATTTGGGCTGGAAGAAAGCGATCACCTCGTCCAGCAACTCGGCCGCCTCCAGCATGCGGCCATCGCCCACCTCGCCGCAGGCCTGCTCGCCGCTGCCGGGTCCGAACACGAAGGCGCCGTCGAGCCTAAGCTGAGCCACATTGCGCTGCGTCGCCGGATGCGCCCACATCTCGCGGTTCATCGCCGGCGCCACCGCCAAGGGACAGCGCTCGATGGGCCGCGCCAGCGCCGTCAGGCTGAGCAAATCATCGGCCCGGCCCTGCACAAGCTTGGCGATGAGGTCCGCGCTGGCCGGCGCCACCAGCATCAGATCGGCCTCGCGGCTCAGATTGATATGGGCCATATTGTTGGGCTCGCGGGCATCCCATTGACTGCTCGCCACCGGCCGATTGGACAGCGCCTGCATAGTCACCGCGGTGATGAACTGTTCGGCGGCCTCGCTCATCACGACTTGCACGCTGGCGCCGGCCTTGATGAGCAAGCGCGTCAATTCGGCCGTCTTGTAGCAGGCGATGCCGCCGGACAGACCCAGCAAGACATGCTTGCCGGCGAGTGGTTGAGTTTGTGTTTCAGGCATGGCCGGCACTCTAGCAGGCAATGCCACAAAGATCAGTCACATTGCGGTCGGTCAATCGAGCCCGTGCCGTCTCGCCTAGATTGAGTTCAGTCGGGAAAGAAGCCTTCTTCCTGCCCTGAAGCATGGAGTCCCCCTCATGAAGCATGGTCTATCGATGCCCAGCGTTGTTCGATTTGCTTTATTGGCTTTGCTCATTCCACTGGGCCTTGAAGCGGCTATGGCAGCCGAAACTGCCCGCGCAGCGGCCGCTAGCGCGAATACCGAGGCGGCTCCGGCGCCTAGAGTCAAGACCATTGCCGAGCCTTCCCGCAATGTCTATATGAGCGGCAGCAGCGTGCATCCAGGCAGCCCCGTGGAGGGCGACTTTCTTGCGCTCGGCGGCCGGATCGTGCTTGACCAGGAGATCAAGGGTGATGTGATGGCAATGGGCGGCTCGATCGACGTGCGTGCGCCGGTGGGTGACGACGTGCGCTTGCTGGCCGGCGATGTCCGCATCGAAACCAGCATCGGCGGTGAGTTGAACGTCAGTGCCGGCAATATTCAGCTGACGAAGGCGGCCCATGTGCGGCAGCTCGCAAAGTTAAACGGCGGCAAGGTGTTGATTGAGGGCCGAATCGATGGCCCGCTGCGGGTGAATGCACAAGAAATCATCCTGAACGCCGAGGTTAACGGCGATACGAGTTTGAACGCCAAAACAATCGAGCTGGGGCCGCTGGCCAAGTTGGCGGGCTCACTCGACTACTCGGCTCCGCAGGAATTGAGCCGCGCCGCCGGAGCCACGATTGCCGGCGCGGTGACGCGGGAGCAGGCTGGAGACGGGCAACGCAATGGGCGCGACCGCCGTCTCGACAAGCGTAGCGGGGATGCGGATTGGGAGCGCAACGGAGAACACAACTGGGAGCGCCATATGGATTGGCGCGGCCCGTCATGGATGGCTCATATCTTCGCCTTTCTGGCCTTGCTGGCCTGCGCAGCGGTCTTGCTGCTGGTCTTTCCCGGCTTCTCTTCGCGGGCCGCGGCGGCAGTCGGTGATTCGGCCGGCTTGGCATTGGCGATCGGGTTTGGCAGCTTGGTGGGCCTGCCGATATTGGCGCTGCTGCTCTGCATCACCATTCTTGGCATTCCCCTGGGACTGACCCTGCTTGCGCTCTACCCGGTCGTCTTGCTGACGGGTTACTTGGTCGGTGTGCTGTTCCTGGCATGGCGCGCCAAGCAACAGCTGTTTCCAGCGCTGAGTGACAGACCCGAGCAAGCCTTTGCGATGTCGATTGCCTTGTTTTCTGCGGCGCTGCTGCTGGTGATGCTGGTCAGCCATCTACCTTTTGTCGGTGGCTTGGCGCTGTTCATCATCACCGTGCTCGGTGCCGGCGCCTGCGTGCTTGAGCTCTATCGCAGCCGCCAAAGCGGACCTCCAGCCCCCAAGCAAGAGTCGGGTAGAGAGCGCGAATACAGCGACATCGCGCATTCGACCGGCTGAATCAGCAAGAAAGCATGCCGTCATTCAACGCTCGGCTAGATATGCGAAATCTTTTCTTTTCTCGCAACTTTTTATAGGAGTAGTCGGTCATGAACATCGCCATTCGCAAACATGTTTTCCCGCTCGCCGTTGCGGCAATTGCCGTCGGTTTCTTCATCGGCAGCCCCTCGGCTCAGGCAGCGGACAAGGCCGAAGCCGAGAGCTTGGTCGCCAAGTCGGCGGCCACGATCAAAGCCTTGGCCAATGACCCAGACTTCGCGTCAATGAAGTCCGAGCTGGCCAAGGCACATGCGGTATTGATCTTCCCGCAGGTGTTGAAGGCCGGCTTCTTTCTGGGCGGAGCCGGCGGCAATGGCGTTTTAATGGCGCGCGATGGCAATACCGGCGCATGGGTGGGACCGGCGTTTTACACCATGGGAGCCGCCAGCCTAGGCTTGCAAGCCGGCGCCTCATCGGCCGAAATGGTGATGCTGGTAAATTCACAAAAGGCGCTGGACTCGCTCTATACCAACAAGGTCAAGCTGGGTGCCGACGTGACTGCCGCTCTGGGTTCCAAAGCAGTGGGAAAGAACCTCTCGCTGAACGCCGACTTTGTTGTCTATTCGAAGGCCAAAGGGGCGTTTGCCGGCATCGCCGTTGATGGCGCGGTGCTCGATGTGCGCCGGACCATCAACGCCGCCTACTACGAGCAAGCAGCAACGCCGATCGACATCCTGGTCAAGCGCATCGCCAGCAATGCCGATGCGAACGGCTTGCAGGCCGCACTGCAGGACGCGGCGAAGTAGTCCCCGCTCTTTTTTGCGCATGCGTGGCCGACGCCATCAACAGCTCGACTCAAGGACTGGGCCTACCCGCGACGATTGACCCGGACGGAGCCGACTGCGGTACGGGTTCTGATGTCGCTGACGGTGTTGCTGACGGTGTTGCTGACGGCTTGGCTGGTGCTTTGGCTTGAGCTTCGTGAGGGCAAGACGGTCGCAATGCGGCCGTCAACTCAAGCAGCTCTGTTTCTCCCAGGGTTTCCTTTTCGAGCAAGAGTCTGGCGCCGCGCTCCAGCAGTTGGCGCTGCTGGGTCAGCAATTGCGTGGCCCGTTCAAACCCTGCCATCACCAGGCCTCGCACCGCCGCGTCGATGCGGCCCTGCGTCTCGGGTGCGAGTTTGGCGCTGCCGGCCAGCCATTCGGGCGGCGGCAGGCCCGGTGTGGTCGGGCGCGGCAACTCGTAGGCCACATAACCCAAGCCTTCGTCCATGCCGTAGCGCGTGACCATATCGCGGGCGATGTCGGTAGCGCGTGCCAGATCATCGGCGGCGCCGGTGCTGAGCTCATTGAACTGCAGCTTTTCGGCCGCCCGGCCGGCCAGCAACACGCTGATCTTGTGTTCCAACTCGAGTCGCGTCATCAGGTAGCGATCTTCGGTCGGGCGCTGAATGGTGTAGCCCAACGCGCCAATGCCGCGCGGAATGATGGACACCTTGTGCACGCTATCCATGCCGGGCAGCGCCAATGCGACCAGCGCATGACCCATCTCGTGGAATGCCACCGCCTCTCGCTCCTGGGGATTGAGCAGCCGGTTCTTCTTCTCGAGCCCCGCCACGATGCGCTCGACCGCCGCCGTGAAGTCGGCCAACTCCACCTGCGCCGCCTGCCGCCGGGTTGCCAGCAAGGCCGCCTCGTTGACGAGATTGGCCAAGTCTGCACCGCTGAATCCGGGCGTTAATGCTGCCACTTGTTCGAGCGCCAAGGCCGGCGCCAGCTTGATCTTGCGCACATGCACCCGAAGAATCTGCAGGCGGCCGACCCGGTCGGGCTTGTCGATCAGCACCTGCCGATCGAAGCGCCCGGCGCGCAGCAGCGCCGGATCGAGAATCTCCGGCCGGTTGGTGGCCGACAGAATGATGAGCCCGACCGAGGGATCAAAGCCGTCCATCTCAACCAGCAACTGGTTCAAGGTCTGCTCCTTCTCGTCATGCCCACCGAGCCCGGGGAAAGCACCACGCGCCCGGCCCAGCGCGTCCAGTTCATCAATGAAGATGATGGCCGGCGCCCGCGCCCGCGCCTGCTCGAATAGATCGCGCACACGCGCAGCACCCACGCCGACAAACATCTCGACGAATTCGCTGCCCGAGATTGAAAAGAACGCCACCTTGGCCTCGCCGGCTACTGCCCGCGCCAGCAGGGTCTTGCCGGTGCCTGGCGGGCCGACAAGCAACACGCCCTTGGGGATGTGCGCACCGAGCCGACCATAGTCTTGCGGATGCTTGAGGAAGTCGACGATCTCTTCCAACTCATGCTTGGCTTCGTCGACGCCGGCCACGTCGGCAAAACTCACGCCGGTGGCGGTTTCAACATAGACCTTGGCGCGGCTCTTGCCGATCGACATAAAACCGCCAAGGCCGCCCATGCCCCCCGCGCCGCCGGACTGTTCGGCCAGGCGCCGGGTGACGAAATACCAGATGCCGAAGAACACCAGCGTGGGCGCCACCCAAGACAGCAAGTCGCGCCAGAACGTGTTCTCGACCACCCGCTTGTAGGGCACTTTATAGCGCTCCAGGCGCGCCGCCAAATCGGGTTCGACCCGGATCGCCACCAAGCTCGTCTTGTTGCCTTCGGGCGACTTCAGGCGACCACTGATGCCGTGGTCGGACACGGTGACCTCATCGATTCGACCGTCGGCCAATGCCCGCTCAAACTCGCTGTAAGGCACAGACTCAAACTGGCCGGTACTGCGCCAGAGTTCCTGCAACAAGGTCAATGCCAGCAGCGCCAACAGCCAATAGCCCAGATTCCAGCGCCGTTTGTCATTTTCCATGCCGTCGCCCCAGACCCGCCCTGCGACAAAGGAAGCAGCCGGCTCACACCAAGATGAATCAAATCAAGCCTTGATTGCCCGTCAAGCCTTGCTGGCAATTTAGCCAACAGTGGAGAGGCCGCTTTGAGCGCGCGCAATCAAAGACCGACCGAACCAGAAAATTGCCTTTGCGCCACTGCAAGCTCGCGACATCCACTCCTGTCAAACCGGTAATGCCCACCACCCCTCTACCCCCGTAAACAAGGGGGTTCTGCGCCGATCAATTGACGGTTCGCAACGACAAGGGCATGGGCCTACCGACACTGAATTGCAATTCCTCGAAAGCACGCATTGATTGCAACTTGCTTTGTGCGGGCTCAAACGAATCACCCTTAACCGACGAAGGAGAGCGCGATGAAGCAAGCAAGTTCTTTGAAATCCCTCTGGTTGCCCCGCTTGCTGCTTGTTGCAAGCCTTGCATTCAGCCTCCCGGCCTTGGCCGCCGATCCATGGGTCGGTGTGCCATCGGCCGCTAACGGTCAAAAAGTGCAGCTCAAGGCCGGTTCATTGCAAGCATGGCAACCAGTCACTTTGCTGATTTCCGACCCTCAGGGGCGGCAATCACAGCAGACTGCGGTGGCCAATGCAAAGGGTGATCTGACGCTCGATGTCCAACTTGCCGCTGCCGGTGCGCATAAGTTGGAACTGCTGGACGCGAACGGCAAGCGCATTGGCGGCGGCACTTGTCTGGTGTCCCGATAAGCAGGAGTTGATGATGAAACTTTATCGAACACCGCACCGCTTCATATTCATATTCATATTCATACTTTTGCAGCAGCTCGCGAGTGGAGTTGCATGGTCCGCCGACAGCATTGCCCCCAAGCAAAAACTCTTGTTCGTCACACTTCAAGGCGGCGGCGCGCAGATCGCCAGCATTGACGCCGATGGCAGCCATGAACTAGTACTGACCACCGGGCCGGGCGAAAACACGCAGGCCGCGTGGTCACCCGATGGACAACGCATCGTCTTCACCTCAAGCCGGGGCGGGGCGGCACCGCAAATCTATTTGATGAATGCCGATGGATCGCAGCAGACCCGTTTGACCGAACATGCCTTGCCTAACGATTCAGCCACATGGTCTCCCGATGGTCAGCGTATAGCCTTTCGCTCTTACCGCGATCGCAAAGCGGCGCTGTACAGCATGGCCGTTGATGGCACACAGTTGCGCCAACTCACCACGGCCGAAAGCGACAAGGGCAACATCCATTGGTCCCCCGACGGGCGGCAGATCGCCTATGAGGTCTACGGCGACAAAGGTAGTGTCGAGTTTCATGTGATGAAGGCCGACGGCGCGGACGACCGCGACGTTTCAAGCGCTCTCAACAAATACAAGAAGACCCAACTGAGTTGGTCTCCGGACAGCAGCAAGCTGATGTTCGTATCAATAGATGCCTATCACGAGACGCATATTCATGTTGTCAGCCCGGATGGCAGTCGGGCGGTTCAGATCACCCAGTTGCCGTTTATCAATACGCAGCCGGTGTGGTCTCCGGATGGCAGGCGCATCGCCTTTGTATCGAACCGCACTGGGGGCAGCATCGGCCGTTCCGCAGGTGACATCTTTTTGATGAACGCCGATGGCAGCGGCGTGGTCAATCTGACGCGCCACCCCGCCAACGACGACGAACCGAAATGGTCGGTGGATGGGCGAACCTTGTTCTTTCTGAGCATGCGCAATGGCCCTCCTCAACTGCACGCAATTGACCTGGAGGGTGGGCCGGCTAGGCGCCTGACGACTCATACCGGGCAGGACCTGATGTACGACGTGGCGCCGGTCGAATCTGTGCCCGGCAAGTCCCGACTGGCGGCGGTGAACCAGCCACATCAAGCTTCCATCTCGAACTGACACCTTTGGAGATCATGATGAAAAATGACATTTCCCCATCTTGGACCATGCCTTCGAATACCCACCGGTCGCTTGGTCAAGCACCGAGCGAAGGCGGCAGATCCAGCGCCCCGCGCATCGCAATACTGTCGATGGCTTTGGCCTGTGGCGCCGCAACGGCTGGATCGGTCACTTACACTTTAGATAGCCAGTTCGATTTGGGTGTCCTGCAGAACGTCAATCACAACGCGCCCAACAACAACCAGTTGCAGCTAAATGTGATTGGCGGCGGATTCCCGATTCTGTGGGTTGCCAATGCCGGCGAACGCACCTTGTCCAAGTTCGACACCACTCAGCAAGCAGCATCACCGGGCCGTGAAGTCGCCCGCTACTACACATGGTTCAGCAATGAGGCGCCGACCAATTACGCGTGGTCGGGGCCGGCCCCCTCACGAACCGCCGTGGATATAGACGGCAATGCCTACATCCTGAATCGACATTTCGATGGTCGATCGGCTGTATTGATCAAAATACTGGCCAACGGCTTCATCGACAGAAATGGCAACGGGGTGGTCGACTCTTCGTTTGATGCCAACAACGACGGAGTGATCCAGGCCGCAGAGATGAAAGGCATGCTGGACACCAATAACAACGGCGTGATTGACTGTCCGGCCAGTGCACCCTTTACTGCTTGTGAAATTCAGGATGAACGGATTGCCTGGGCCAAGCGGGTGCCTGATGGCGTCGCCGCTCCACTACGTTCGGGTCAATTGGGCAGGTCTTTGTGCATGGGGACCGATGGGAATCTCTGGGTTGGCTTGTACTCAGACGGAACCTATTACAAAGTCAGCGGAGTAGATGGTCACACCATTTCCGGCCCCATCAGCGTGCCCAATGTATCGCCGTACGGTTGCCTGATCGACAAGGACGGCACCTTGTGGAGTGCCAGTTTGGGTAGTTATATGGGCAAAGTCACCAATACCCAGAGCAACAGCGGGCCTTACCTAGCGAGTTCGTTCTACCACGGTGCATACGGCAGCAACTATGGCATCGCTTTGGGCAAAGACGCGGGTGATGGGCATACGCTGGTCTATCTTGGCGGCACCGGCTACAGCTACCTGCGTTTTGATTCGAACACCAATTCATTCAGTGTGCCGGCCGCAATGTTTACGTCTAGCCTGGGGGTCAATGTTGACGGCAGCGGCAATATATTGGTCAGCAAATCGAGTGGTGGCATCAGCAAATTCAGCCCGACTGGCGCGCTAATCTATGACAGACCGGCGCAAGCGGGCACCGCCAGCGACAGCCGGGGCATCATGCCCGATGCCAACAACGACATCTGGCAGATCCATTTGGGCGCCAGCAAAATCTCGAAGTTCAAGGGAGAGACCGAAGGCGCGGTGCTCGGAGGAACCGCGCTGGGCACCTTGCCTACCGGCAATTCCCCGTACACCTACTCAGACGCCAGCGGCTTTGCGTCGGCGAATATCACGGTCCAAACCGGCACTTGGAATGTTACTCAAGATGGGGGCGCGAGCGGCACGCTCTGGGGTACCGTGGGCTGGAATGCCGTCGTGCCGGCAGGTGCAAGCGTGACGGTCAAGGTGCGAATTGCCGATACTCAGGCCGCGCTACAAGGGCAGTCATTTTTTGATGTCAGCAACGGCACGCCATTCAACACAAACGGCAGATACATCGAAACCCAAGTGCGCCTGACAGCCAGTCCGCAGGGTCTGACACCGATCGTTCAAGACGTCACGATTGCGAGCGCCGACGTGGCGAACAAATGTGACGTCAACGGCGACGGCAGTATCGATAGCATGGACATCAACGCCATCATGGCCGGCCGTGGTCAGACGGTGCCTCCCGGCAACGCCGCGCTGGACATTGATGGCAACGGCGTCATCAACGTCAACGACGCCCGTGCCTGCACCCTGAAATGCAGTAAACCAAAATGCGCGCCTTGATTCCAGTCCATTCAATTGCTAAGAGGTAGAACATCATGAGACTCACAAAATTGTCAATTCTGGCCGCCCTGTCCGGCTCGCTGAGCATGCTTGCGGCACCGGCATCCGCCGCAGCCATGCTGTTTTCGGGCGGTGGCGCATTTACTGCGGGCCAAAACGTCAGTGTGGATGTATTCGTCAGCAATTTGGGCCCCCAAATCGTTTCGGCCTATGACCTGGATGTCAAATACGACGGCGCAATGCTGAGCTTCTTTGATGTCTTTTTTGACGTGAACCTTGGCTTGCCAAGCGAAGTGATTGAAGTTGAAGATGGTGCAGTTTCCGGCTTGCTCGACTTCGCGGCGGTGTCCTTGTTGACCGACAGCGAACTCGACAATCTGCAGGGTGATTCGGTTCGCTTGGCAACTGTGCAGTTCACCGCGCTCACCGATGGCAACACCGACTCGCTGGAGTTCGTCAACTGGGGTCCATTCAATGACGTCAAGGGCCGCAACAACGAAATCATCATCGGCCAGGTTCCGGAGCCTGCCAGTTTCGGGCTGGTGGCGCTGGCCTTGTTTGGCTTGACGCTGACCAGCAAGAGTCGCGCCAAATAGAAGCTCAAGCGATGCGGTCTTTCGGCCGCATCGCATCTGCTCAAAATACCGGTTAGCGCCTGCGGAATACCACGTCCCAGACGCCATGGCCGAGCTTGATGCCTCGATTCTCGAACTTGGTCAGCGGACGGTAGGCCGGCGTCTGGGCAAAAGCTTCGGCCGTGTTCTCGAGCAGCGGCTCGGCCCCCAAAACTTCCAGCATTTGCTGCGCATAAGGTTCCCAGTCCGTGGCGCAGTGCAGATAGCCACCCGGGCGGATGTGCTTGACCAACTGCGCAACAAACGGCGCCTGGATCAGGCGGCGCTTGTTGTGGCGCACCTTGTGCCAGGGGTCGGGAAAGAAGATGTGCACGCCATCAAGCGAGTCGGGCGCGATCATCTGCTCCAGCACATCGACCGCGTCATGCTGGAAGATGCGGATATTGTTCAAGCCCCGCTCATCGATGTGCTTGAGCAGCGCGCCGACGCCGGGCGCATGGACCTCGCAACCGATGAAGTCGGTATCAGCGAGCGTCTGCGCAATCTTGGCGGTGGCGTCACCCATGCCGAAACCGATCTCGAACACCACAGGCGCCTTGCGGCCAAACACCTCGGCCGGATTCAGCCGCTCGGCCTTGAAGGGCAACACAAACTTCGGACCCAACTCGGCCAGCGCCTTGACCTGGCCCGAGCCCATGCGCCCGGCGCGCACGACAAAACTCTTGATCGGGCGCCGCTGTACAGGGTCTTGCTCCTGCTCTTGCTTGTGTTCTGGAGAGGGATCGGGTGTGGTGTCAGACATGCGGATTTGAAGCGAAATAGGGCCGGGCTTGAAAGCCTCGGCAGGGCCGGAAGTCTAGCCGACTCGGGCAAGAATTGCTGATTTGGCCGACCAGGCCGAGCCGGCTTCGCTCAAGTGGCAGACCTGTTGCAGCTGCGCCACCACGCGCTGTGCCGCCGCTGCATCCGCCGCATGCACAAAGGCCAAAGGCTCGCCGGCGCGAACCTCATCGCCCAAAGCACGCATCGCGCTCAGGCCAACGCGGAAGTCGATGCTGTCGCTGGCCTTGCGGCGCCCGCCCCCCAGCTCGACGATGGCAATGCCGATGTCGCGGGTCTGCATCGCCGTCAAACGTCCGCTTTGCAGCGCCGGTGCCGGCACGATGACGGGCGCAGCGGCCAGATAGGCGTTCGGGCGCTCCAGCAGATCGACCGGGCCACCCAGGCCGGCCACCATGCGGGCAAAACGCTCGGCGGCGGCGCCGCTATCGAGCGCCTGCTGCAATTTGGCCAGCGCCTCGGCCTGACTTTGCGCCAAGCCGCCCAGCAACAGCATCTCGGCACCCAGGGCCAGCGTCACCTCGTGCAAACGCGCATCGCGCGCGCCCTCGCCCTTCAGATAGCGAATCGCTTCCTGCATCTCCAAGGCATTGCCGACCTCGCGGCCCAAGACCTGATTCATATCGGTGATCAAGGCGCGCGTCGGCAAGCCCGCGCCATTCGCCACCTCGACGATGCTGGCCGCCAATTGCTGCGCCATCTCGGGCGTGTCGGCAAAGGCACCGTTGCCGCATTTGACGTCCATCGCCAAGCCTTGCAGGCCGGCGGCGAGCTTTTTGGACAGGATGCTGGCAGTGATCAGGGGCACGCTTTCGACCGTCGCCGTGACATCACGGGTGGCGTAAAAACGCCCATCGGCCGGCGCCAGATCGCCGGTCTGGCCGATCACCGCGCAGCCGACCTCGCGCACGACCCGGTTCAACAACTCGGGGCTCGGCGTGCAGCTATAGCCGGGGATGGCGTCAAACTTGTCGCGCGTGCCGCCGGTATGGCCGAGGCCCCGCCCGGAGATCATCGGCACATAGCCGCCGCAGGCCGCCACCAGCGGCGCCAGCATCAGTGAAACCTTGTCACCGACGCCGCCGCTGGAGTGTTTATCCAAGACCGGGCCCGGCATATCGGGCCAGCTCATCACGCGGCCGGAGCGCATCATCGCCTGGGTCAGCGCCACGCATTCGGCTCTATCCATGCCGCGCAAGAAGACCGCCATGCCCAAGGCTGCGACCTGCCCTTCGCTCCAACTGCCGTCGACCAGGCCGCGCACAAAATGCTGGATCTGGGCGTCGGAAAGCGCCCCGCCGTCGCGCTTGGCGCGGATGACTTCTTGCGCAAGCATGGTCAGCCCGTCAGTAAGCGCCGGCCGCGGCCGCCACCGGCGAGCCGGACAAAACCGCCTCGATGTCGCCGAGCAAGGCGCTGGCGCCAAAGCGCAGGCGCTGCGGGCCGATGGCGGCGGCACCCAGATGAGTTTCGACCAATTGCAGATAGACCTGCGCATCGGCCACCGTGCGGATGCCGCCCGAGGCCTTGAAGCCGGCCGAGCCGAAGCCGCTCACGGCAATCTCGTGCAGGATCAGCGTGGCCGCTTTCGGCGTCGCCGATAGCTTGGTCTTGCCGGTGCTGGTCTTGACGAAATCGGCGCCGGCCATCAAAGCCAGGCGCGCGCCCTGTGCGATCAAATCAGTCGTCAGCAACTCGCCGCTTTCGATGATGACCTTGAGCGTCAAGGGCCGCGTGGCATGCCGCACCTCGGCCAAAAACTCCGCGCATTCAACGCTCTGGCCCTGCATCAGCGCCCGGTAAGGCAAGACCACATCGACCTCGTCACCGCCGGCCGTGGCGATCTCTTGCACATCGGCCAAGGTGCGCGCCAGATCCAGATCACCGGCGGGGAAGTTGGCCACCGCCGCGACCCGAATGTTGGCGGGCAACAAGGCGCGCGCCTGGGCAACAAAGCGCGGCCAGACGCAAACGGCCGCCACCGGGCCGAACGGGGTCTGGGCGCGTGCGCACAGTGCGGCGATGTCGGCCGCCGTGTCACCGTCATTCAGGCTCGTTAGGTCCAGGCATTGCAGCGCCTGTCTTGCCGCCTTTTGCATCAAACTCTGGTCCATCATGCCGCCGCACTCTGCAAAGAAGGCAACTCGGCCAAGCCCGCCACCACGGCGCCCAGGAAGCTGGCGGCACGCTCGCCCGACAGGGCGGCTTGCTGCAAGGTCAAGGCATGGGTCAAGGCCTCGGCCGACATGCCGGCGGCCATATTCGTCATCAAGGCCAGGCCCATCACGCGCAGGCCGGCGTGGCGGGCCAGAATGGTTTCGGGCACGGTGCTCATGCCGACGGCGTCAGCGCCCCAGGCGGCAAACATGCGGATCTCGGCCGGCGTTTCAAACTGCGGGCCCAGCGCCCAGCAGTAGACGCCTTCACCCAACATCAGGTTTTGCGCCTGCGCGACCTTCTTGGCGTGGCAGCGCAATTCGGCGTCATAGGCATGGCTCATGTCGACAAAGCGCTCGCTGCCCTGCTCGCCCACCAGCGGCGAGCGCTGCGGCGCGTTGATGTGATCGCTGATCAGCATCAGGCTGCCGGGGCCCATATTGGCCCGCAAGGAGCCCGAGGCATTGGTTTGCAAGAGCACTTGCACACCCCAGCGCTTCAGGCTGCGGAGGGCGCCGGCCATGCCAGTGCATTCGCCGCTCTCGTAGGTGTGGGCGCGGCCGCGCAGCATCACGACGCGCTGCGCGCCAATCGTGCCGACGACGATTTCGTTGACATGGCCCTCGACCTTGGGCTGAGGAAAGGCCGCCAGTTCGGCGTACGAGAGATGCTTGGCGTCTTGCACCAGGCTGACCGCACCGGCCCAGCCGGAGCCCAAAACCACGGCCACGGCGGGTGACGCTCCGAACAGATCGTTGAGCTTGCTGACGGTCGCGTCGATGGCGATATTGAGTGTCTTGTTATCAATCATTTCTCTTACTCCACGGAAATCGAATGGGCAGCCACTTAGGCTTTTGAGCTCAGGTGCTCGGGCCCAAAACTGAAGGGCAGCAGCTCGCCCAAGGTCCACTGCTGTTTAATGCCGGATGGGTCGCCGGCAATGATGAGCAGATCCTGGCCGGCGAACTCGCGCAGCTTTTGCCGGCAACCGCCGCAAGGCGTGATGACATCGGGGCCGGGGCCCGTCACCAACACGGCGACAGCCTGCTTGCCGCCGGCCATCACCATCGCGGTCAGGGCCGAGGCTTCGGCGCACCAACCTTGCGGATAGGCGGCGTTTTCGATATTCGTGCCGACATGGATGCGGCCCTGCTCGTCCAGCAAGGCGGCGCCGACCGCGTAGCCCGAATAGGGCGAATGGGAATGCTGACGAGCGCCCAAGGACGCCTGCAACATCTTCGCCTGAACTTCCTCGCTGAGGTCCATCTCAACGCTCCTTCACATAGGGCCGGCCCAGCGCCTTGGGCGCCAAGGCCTGGCCGATAAAGCCGGCCAGCAAAACGACGGTCAGCAGATAAGGCAAGGCTTGGATCAGCTGCACCGGAATCTCGCCGCCGCCCAAACCCGCCGGCATCACGGCGCCCTGCATGCGGATCGCGACCGCGTCCAAAAAGCCGAACAGCAAGCAGGCGAATAGGGTCGGCAATGGCTTCCACTTGCCGAAAATCATCGCCGCCAAGGCGATATAACCGCGCCCCGCCGTCATATTGGGCGAGAAGGCCGCGTTCTGCGCCAGCACCAGATAGCTGCCAGCCAAACCGCACAGCAAGCCATTGATTAGCAAGGCTGCATAACGCAATTTAGGCACGGATACGCCGGCGGCATCCACCATCGCCGGGTTCTCGCCGACCGCGCGCAGGCGCAGGCCCGGCTTGGTGCGCTCAAGAAAGAACCAGACGCCCGCCACCAAGGCAAAGGCCAGATAGACAAGGCTGTTGTGGCTCAGCAGGCCATGGCCTATCACCGCACCCAGCCAGGGGCCCAGATCGGCTACCGCCGCGTCCAACTCGCTCCAGGCCGGGATCAAGCCGGTCAGGCGCACGTCGGCGGCCACCGGCGGCGTCTGCCCGCCCTGTTGAAACCAGGCAATGCCCAACACGACCGTCAAGCCGGCCGCCACCATATTGATTGCCACCCCGGACACCACCTGATCACCGCGGTTGCTGACGCAGGCGAAACCATGGATCAAGGACAGCAGGCAGGCCACGCCAATCGCGGCCAACATGCCCCAAGCGGTCGAATGGCTGATGCTGGCGGCGGCCGCTGCGGCGAAGGCGGCAAACAGCATCTTGCCCTCCAGGCCAATGTCCACCACGCCCGAGCGCTCAGCGACCAGGCCGGCCAGCGCGCAGAGCAATAACGGCGTGCTGACGCGCAGCGTCGAGGCCAGCACCGAACCGATCAAGATCTCATCCATGAATCGCCCCCTTGGGCTTGAAGGCCGCATAGATGCGCGCAAACATCGGCGCGCTGACGGTCGCCATCGCGCCGGCAAACAAGACGATCAGGCCCTGCGCCGTCACCACCATCTCGCGGCTGAAGCCGGGCAACTCGAAGGAGACCTCGACCCCGCCCTGATACAGCACGCCGAAGAGCAGCGAGGCCAGGATGATGCCGACCGGGTGGTTGCGCCCCATCAAGGCGACCGCGATGCCGGTGAAGCCGGCACCGGCGACGAAGTCCAGCGTCAACTTGCCCTGCACGCCGGAGATTTCATTGACGGCCACCAAGCCCGCCAAAGCGCCCGACAAACCCATCGCGATCATGATCTGCCAGCGCGGCTTGATGCCGGCGTAATGGGCGGCACGGGGCGAGCTACCGACGGCACGCAGCGCGTAGCCGGCCGCACTTTTCCATAAAAACCAATGCACAAAGACGCAGGCCAGCAGCGCCAGCAGAACGCTCAGGTTCAGCGGTGACGAGGGCAGCTCAAGGCCGAACTTGGCGGCAATCTCGTGCAGCGCAGGCATGCGGGCCGAATCGGCAAAGGCCACGCTCTCCACCGACATGCTGCCCTTGGGCCGCAACCAGTTGACGAGCAAATACACATTCAGGCTGCTGGCCAGAAAATTGAACATGATGGTCGTGATCACCACATGGCTGCCGCGCCAGGCCTGCAAGGCTGCCGGCACCAAGGCCCAGGCCATGCCGAACAAGGCGGCGGCCAAGACCAGCAGCGGCAGCAACAAGGCCGCCGGCAACAGCGGCCCCAGGGCCAGCGCCAGCAGGCCCAGGCCCACGCCGCCCAGCGTCGCCTGACCCTCACCGCCGATATTGAACAGCCCGCCATGAAAAGCCACCGCCACGGCCAGGCCGGTGAAGATGAAGGTGGTCGTGTAATACAGCGTGTAGCCGATGCCGCGCGCATTGCCCAGCGCCCCTTGCAAGAGCACCGTCAAGGCCTGCAGCGGGCTCTGCCCGATCGCCAGCACAACCAGGCCTGCGGCGGCCATCGCAATGGCCAGATTCCACAGCGGCAACAGGCCAACGTCGATCCAGCGCGGCAGCGCGGCGCTTTGGTGGGCACTCATGTCGCCACCTTCCTGTCGCTATCGGATGCGGTCTCGACTTGCGCCGCCATCAGCAGACCCAAGGTTTTTTCGTCACAAGCGTCGATGTCCAACTCTCCGGTGATACGGCCGGCATTCATCACGATCACGCGGTCCGCCAGGGCCAAAATTTCATCCAACTCGCTGCTGACCAGCAGCACGGCACAACCGGCATCGCGCATCGCTCGAAGCTGGTTGTGAATGAACTCGATCGCGCCGATGTCAACGCCACGAGTGGGCTGCCCGACCAGCAGGACACGAGGCGCCTGGCCGATTTCACGCGCCAGCACCAGCTTTTGCTGGTTGCCGCCGGAGAATTTGGACGAGCCCAGATTGACATCGCGCGGCCGCACGTCAAAACGCTCTTGCATCTGCGACGTCTGCTCGCGCATCAGCGCCTCGTTCATGCTCAGCCCGGCCGGCCCGCTGCGATAGCCGGGCAGATTCTGATAGCCCAGCACGGCGGTTTCCCAGGCCGGAAAGTTCATCACCATCGCGCAGGCATGGCGGTCTTCGGGCACATGGGCCAGTTTCAACTCACGCGCCAGCGCCGGCGTCAACCAGGCGCCGCCGGCCGCATCAAAATCGGCGCCGCCGATCTGCAACTGCCCGGCCTCGGGCGCCAGCATGCCGGACAAGACCTCCAGCAATTCGCTTTGCCCATTGCCCGACACCCCGGCCACGCCGACGATTTCACCGGCGCACAGCTTCAGGCTGACGCCGGCCAGCGCCGGCACCCCATTGGCCGAACGCAGGCGCAGCTCACTGGCCTGCAGCCGGACTTGCGTCCGATCGGCCGAAGCCAGCGCGGCCTTGCGGCCCAAGTTGACCTTGCGTCCGACCATCGCCTGCGCCAGATCTTCGGCACTGGTGTCGGCAATTGCGCTGGTCTGCACGATCTGGCCGGCCCGCATCACGGTGACGGTGTCGCACAGCGCCATCACCTCTTTGAGCTTGTGCGTGATCAGCAGAATGGTCACCCCGCCGGCCCGCAAGCGACGCAGCGTCTCGAACAACTGCAGGGTTTCCTGCGGCGTCAGCACCGCCGTCGGCTCATCCAGAATCAGCACCCGCGCGCCGCGGTAAAGCGCCTTCAAAATCTCCAGGCGCTGCAACTCTCCGACCGGCAAATCACCGACCAGCGCGTCCAGCCGCACATGCAGGCCGGTCTCATCCATCAGGGTTTGCAGCTTGGCGCGAACCTTGCGTGCGCCGCTCTGCAAAAAGAAGCCCGGCTCGGCGCCCAGCATCACGTTGTCCAGGCAGCTCAAGGTATCGACCAGCATGAAGTGCTGATGCACCATGCCGATGCCGAGCGCTATCGCTTGCTGCGAATTGCCGATCGCGACACGCTGGCCGGCCACCTCGATATAACCCGAATCGGCCTGGTAATAGCCATAAAGAATCGCCATCAAGGTGCTTTTGCCGGCGCCGTTCTCGCCCACCAGGCCATGCACGGTGCCGGGCGCCACGGTCAGACTGACCTCACGGTTAGCCTGCACCGCGCCGAAGCGCTTGGAGATTTCGCACAGGCGAACGGCGGGCTGCACCGGCTCGCCCCTTGCTTCAATTTTCATTGGCGGATTTCACTGACGAATGCTGTGTCTATTCAATCAATACTTGCAAGCACCGTCCGCCATATAGTCGGCAATCTTGATCTTGCCGGCGACGATGTCGGCCTTGATCGCCTCGACCTTGGCCTTCAACGCGGGTGTCACCAACTTGGCATTGTGCTGATCCATTGCGTATTCGACCCCGCCTTCCTTCAGCCCCAGCATGCTGGTGCCGGGCTTCCAGCCCTTGAGCACGTTATAGACCGCCACATCGACGTTTTTGACCATCGAGGTCAGCATGGTGCCGGGCTGCAAATGATTCTGATTGCTGTCAACGCCAATCGCCAGCCGACCGGCATCCTTGGCGGCTTGATAGACGCCCGAGCCGGTTCCGCCGGCGGCGGCGAAGACCACATCGGAGCCCTTGGCGAATTGCGCCTTGGCGAGTTCGCCGCCACGGGTCGGGTCATTCCAGGCGCTCGAGGTCGTGCCGGTCATATTGGAGAACACCTCGGCCTTGGGATTGGTCGCCTTGGCACCCTGCTCGTAGCCGCATTGGAATTTGCGGATCAAGGGGATGTCCATGCCGCCGACAAAGCCGACCTTGCCGGACTTGCTGGCCAACACGGCCATCGCGCCGACCAGATAGCTGCCTTCATGCTCCTTGAACAGCAGCGACTGCACATTGGGCAACTTGACCTCGGCATCGATGATGGCGAACTGCGTCTTGGGGAATTCCTTGGCGACCTGCTCCAAGGCCGAGGCCTGGGCGAAGCCTACGCTGATGATGGGGCTGGCACCGCGCTCGGCCATGCGGCGGATCGCCTGCACGCGCTGGGTATCGTTACTGATCTCGAACTCGAGATAGGGCTTACCGGCTTCCTGTTTCCAGCGCTCGATGCCTCGGTAGGCCGACTCATTGAAAGACTTGTCGAACTTGCCGCCCATGTCAAAGATCACGGCGGGTTTGGCCTGCGCCTGAACGGCGACCGCGACGCAGGACAAAGCCAGCGCCAAGGCGCCACGAGCGAACTGGGAAGAAGCAAACATCGGGAAAGCAATCATGGCTTTGGAGCTTGGGCTAAAAAACATCTGCACAATAAGCATGCTCGGGCGGACCCGGGCAAGGACGCTGCATTGTAGGAAATTTGCGTGCATCGGCGACTAAAGGTAAACGCTAAACGTTTGCGCGTCCGTTTTTTTGCAAATAATCGCCTTTTTTGACACATCCAGCCGGATAAGGAACCTCGCAGCAAGGAGGCTTGGGGCGTCCTGCCCGGCCGGCTCCGGGCTCATGCGCCAAGTCATCGCAAGGGATTTGCATAGGCTAAAAAGTCATTGCACTCAAGTAAAGTGACGATCATCTGGCGAGGCTAGCTTCCTGCGAGCCCAGTTTGCCAGCTCAAGTACCCAAGCGACCGACATTCCGCCGACCTCATTGCTCGTCCTTTCATGCCTTTCAAGCCCTCGAAAATGACTCACAGCATGCGATCCACTACGGTCCTGTGCATGGCACTCGCCTGCATCGGACATGTCTACGCACAAGAAAACCCGCTAGACCTGACCTCGCTGCCCTTTGAGAAGCTGACCCAGACGGATGTCATCACGGCATCCAAACTGGCCAAGCAAGTCAGCGACTCGCCCTCGGCAGTGTCCATCGTAACCGCCGCCGATATTCGGACCTTTGGTTATCGAACCTTGGCCGACGTCATCAATAGCATGCGCGGCCTTTACACCACCTTTGACCGTCGCTACGAATATTTAGGCGGGCGCGGCTTTGGCGCGCCGGGCGATTACGTTGGTCGCATCATGGTTTTGATTGACGGCAACGCCACTCAAGACAACCTTTACAACCAGGCCTATATCGACAATTCTGGCTTGATCGATCTCGAGTTGATTGACCGGGTCGAATATGTACCCGGCACCGGCTCGGTTACCTATGGCAATAACGCCCTGCTGGGCATCATCAACGTCATCACCAAAAAAGGCAGCGACTTCAATTCCGCGCAACTCGCCGGTGATGTCTTCAGCCATGGCGGCCACAAGCAGCGCATCAGTATCGGCAAGAAGCTCGACAACGGAGTCGACGTCTTGTTCTCGGCCTCTTGGCTCAAAAGTGACGGGCAAGACCTCTACTTCCCCTATTTTGATACGCCGGCACAAAACAATGGCAGGGCCGTCAATCAGGATTTCGAAGAAAACCGCCGACTCTTCGGCAAGCTTGAACTCAATGGTCTGAGCCTGCAGGCCGCCAGCGTGACAAGAACCAAAGCCTCCCCTTTGCCAAAACGGGAAAACGCCTTCAACCGAATTTACCAATTGGTTGATGAAACCAACCATGCAAGCGCCAAGTACGATTTCAATATAAACAAAGATCTGAAGTCGGTCTCGCGTCTTTACTACGGCCACTACGAAGACAAGACATTGCGGGAATATGGTGAAATAAACCCCGCCGAGCAGTTTCGAAAAAATATGAACGTGGGCAAATGGTGGGGCTTGGATCAAAAATTCGCCCTGACTCGGTTTGATGGCCATCTGATTGTGTTTGGCGCCGAGTACCGGGATGACTTCAAGCAAGAATTCTCCCCGGCCGCTTTAAACTCGAAATTCGAAGAACAATCCAGATACCACAAATACCCCTATACCAACAAGACTTACAGCCTTTACGGCACCGATGAATTCATCGTCAGCGACAAAGTCACCGCCAACGTCGGCATTCGTTTCGACAAACCCAATGCGATAGATTGCTCGGTAGAACCCTGCATTCGCTATGCCCGTAAAGCCGCGATCAGCCCACGATTGGCTTTGACCTACCAAGCCGAACCCGAAACAACCGTCAAGGTCGCCTATAGCCAGGCTTTCCGCCTGCCCAATCCTTACGACATCAGCTCCTCCCAGCAGTCCGATACCTTCAAACCGGAACAGGTCACCGCCACGGAGTTGATCTTGCTGCATGACGTCAGCCCGACATTGCGTCTGACCGGCTCGATCTATCGCAATATCTTGGCCGATCAGCATTACTTGTCCTCCTCGACCGGTGCGGACGTCTTCACCGGCAGCAGCAAGACCCATGGTATTGAGCTTCAAATCGACCAAACCTGGCCCGGCGACATGCAATTGCGGGCCAGCGCCGCCTGGCAGAACGCAAACGATTCCGAAGGGCGGCGCCTGGTCAATTCACCGCGCTCATTGGCCAAGGTCAACTTCAGTTTGCCGGCCTTGGATAGCGCAATTCGCGTCGGCGTGGAGGCGCAGTATCAGGGTTCACGCATCACCAAAGAGTTGCGCAATGACGCCGATGTCGTGATTCGCCCGGGTCGACCTTTGGGCGGAATCACCCTCTTCAATCTGACGCTGACATCGGCGCAACGCTGGAACGGTATTGGCGCTTCGTTCAGCATCAAAAATGCCTTGAACCGACAGTTCGAGCTGCCGACTTCCATCACGCGACATGAGCTCGATGGCTTGGTGCTTGACGCCATGCAGATGGACGGACGCACCTACTGGTTGCAATTGAGTTGGGACTTCTGGAGATAAGGATGAAGCGTCCTTATTTTCTGACACCCCTGCTGCTGGCAACATGCTTGAGCGTGTCGGCGCTCGTGCCTGTGTACGCGCAGACACAGGCTCAGGCGGTGCCCGAATACACGATGAAGGCGAGCTATTTGTACAACTTCATGATCTTTGCCGACTGGCCCAATCTTGACCCGCAGAGCCCGCAGGACGGACTGATGCTTTGCGTGCTGGGGCAGGATAATTTCGGTGAGGCCTTGAATAATCTGGAAGGCAAAAGTGTCAACGGCCGTCGTTTGGCCGTGAGTCGCTTGAATGGACTGGCAAGCATCAAGAAATGCCAGTTGCTGTTCATCACCGAACAAGAGGCACCGAATATGCAATCGATACTCAAGGTCTTGGCCGACGCCCCGGTGCTGACCGTGGCCGATACACCGGTGGCTGCGGGCGCAGCGATTCTGTTGTCCCTGGATGGCAAGCGGCTGGTGTTTGATGTCAATATGCAGCGCACTAAAAAGGTCGGGATCACCCTCTCATCCAAGGTATTGCAATTGGCCAGAAGTACAAACTAGTGCCGCGTCGTGGAACCCGCCCCCCATCAGTGAGCAATCTAATCTCAGCCAACGAAGTGAAACAGCCGCGTCAAAACTCCTTGGTAACCCGGCTGGAGCATATCCTTGCCGCCGCGCTGGCCGCTGCCTTGTTGATCGCCTTGCTGTTGATCACCGCCCAAGAGGCGGTGATGCAAAGAGCCGCCGTGATTGAAGGCAGCCAGGCCTGGTTGAACACCTTGGCCGTGCAGGCCGCATCGCCGCTTGTCTTCGATGACGCAAAGGCGGCCGGTGAGATTCTGCGTGCGGCCAGCATCTACCCCGGCTTGCAGTCGGTCTACATCTTGCGTGCCAACGACAGCACGATCGCCAGCCATTTGACCGCTCCGCAAATGGGCTTGAACGCCGCCGAATTGCATTTGCAGCCCAAATCTCGACTGTTTGAAAACCATCTTCTGCTGGCCACGGCTGTGATGCTGTCCGACGCCCGGGTTGGCACCATCGTTGCCAGGGTCGACCTGGCACGCATGTGGCACTCGATTGCTAAATTCGGCCTAGCCTTGGTGCTGACCTTGGGACTGTCAGGTGCAGCCGCCTTGCTGATAGCGCGCCGCTTCTTGCACCGCGCGCTTGAGCCCATTACCGGCCTCAAGCAGGTCATGGACGAGGTATCACAGCGCGACAAGTTCACCGTACGCGCGCGGGTGGTGGCGAATGACGAGGTCGGCGCGCTGAGCACCGTGTTCAACCGCATGCTCGATCAAATCGTCAAGCGCGACAGCCAGCTCGAAGAAAGCAATGCCCGTCTGCTGGCCTTGAAGGATGCGGCCGAGCAGGCCTCGACGCTGAAGAGCTCCTTTCTGGCCATGATGAGCCACGAGTTGCGCACGCCAATGGCCGGCATCCTGGGCATGCTCAAGCTGGGTCTGCGCGGGCAGATGGAGCCACTGGTCCGGGAACGTGTCGAGTTGGCCAGCAAGAATGCTTCTGCGCTGCTGCAGATCGTCAATGACCTGCTTGATGTCTCCAAGATCGAGGCCGGCAAACTCAAGCTGGAGACGGTTGATTTCGCCTTGCGCCCCTTGCTGGACGACGCCATGCAGTTGCTGGTGGAGCGGGCGGGCCAAAAGAGCATTCAGCTTGAGCTGCACCTTGACCCGCAAATCCCGACCTACCTTCAAGGCGACCCGACCCGACTCAGACAGGTGCTGCTGAACTTGGTCGGCAATGCCATCAAGTTCACCGAGCGCGGCGGCGTGACCGTGGCGGCCAGTTTGGGCAGCGCCAATTCAGCCCCCGGCTTGGTCTCGATTTACTTCGCGGTGCAAGACTCCGGGCTCGGCATCAGTGAAGAAGCCCAAACCCGGTTGTTTCAGAAGTTCGAGCAGGCCGATATGTCGACCACACGCAATTTCGGCGGCACCGGCTTGGGGTTGTCGATCTGCAAGCAACTGGTTGAGATGATGGGCGGCCGGATCGGCCTGCAAAGCAGCCTGGGCATCGGCAGCACCTTCTACTTTGAAGTCCCCCTTGCTGTAGGCCAACAACCGCAGCAAGAATTACTCGAAGCCCTGCCGCCGCACGAGCATCAATTGCATGTGCTGGTGGCCGAAGATGCCGAGACCAATCAGCTGATCGTCAAAGCCCTGCTGAGCGATATGGGCCACACCATGAGCCTGGTCAAAAACGGCGAACAGGCGCTGCTGGCCCTGACGCAAGAGCGCTTTGACTTGATCTTGATGGATGGCCGCATGCCGGTGATGGATGGACTGGAAGCGACCGGCCATATTCGTGCCGGCCGCTGGCGTGACCATGTCTTTTCAGAGCCCAATATTCCCATCATTGCCTTGACGGCCAATGCCTCGGAACAAGACCGGGCGCGCTTCTTGAGCAGCGGCATGGTGGCTTTTTTGAGCAAGCCCATAGATGAGCATGCGCTGCATCAGGTGCTAGGCCAAGTCATCAAGGAGCGCCAGCGTTTGGGCCAGATGCTCAAGCCGCAGGACGCTCATCAACAGACGATTCCGCAAACCGAGTCGAACGATGCGATGGCCGAATCGGGCGCTGACCAGGCATCACCCCGACCCATCAGCAAGCAGGAGATTCGCGCGCAGCGCGTGCTCGAGCTCAAGAGTCAGATGTTGAGCGCATTTCGAGAGCAACTGCCGATGCGGCTGCAAGAAATTGATGCGGCCATTCAGGACGAGGACTGGCATGTGGCGGCCGTTACCGTGCATGGCATCAAGGGCTGCCTGGCCTTTATCGAGCCCAACGGCAGCAGCTATGAGTGGTGCGACGCGGTCGAGCGTTACGCCGACCTATGCCAAGCCGAACCCTTCATCGAGGGTTTTGAGCAACTCAAACTCGCGCTTGCGCAAACCTTAGATCAACAATAAGTGAGCAAATTTGGGTGTTTTGTTGGCTACAATGCGAATAATTCTTAATTGCGTCGCAGCCGAGCCCCCAATACCCATGACAAGCGCTTCTCCAGACAGTCTGGCCATGGCCGCCATCGGCGCGCCGATGAATGTCGTCGGCGTGAGTTCGCCCAATTACGCGCCCGAGTGGGCCGAATGGCTGGAAGAACTTGGTTTTTTGCCCGGCGAGGCGGTGCGCGTGATGGCCCGCGGCCAACCGGGTGCGGACCCCTTGGTGGTGCGGATTGGCCAGTCGACGTTTGCACTGCGCCGCGCCGAAGCGGCCTGCATTTGCGTCAAAGCCGCCGCGCCCGATCAAGGTGCGATCGATGCGTGAAGCCATCATCCATCTGCACCCGGCCGGGCCACTTTTGGCGCTGGTGGGCAACCCGAACTGCGGCAAAACCGCGCTGTTCAACCGTCTGACCGGCAGCCAGCAAAAGGTCGCCAACTACGCCGGTGTGACGGTCGAGCGCAAAGAGGGGCGCCTCAGCAGCGCTGCCGGGAAAAACCTGCGTCTGCTTGACCTGCCCGGCACCTACAGCCTGCACCCACGCTCTCCCGACGAGCGGGTGACCTGCGATGTGCTGGCCGGACGAGCGCGCGGCGAGAAGCGGCCCGATCTGGTAATTTGCGTGCTCGACGCCACCAATCTGCGGCGGACATTGAGGCTGGTGCTGGCGGTCAAACGAATGGGGCTGCCCTGCGTGGTGGCACTCAATATGACCGACCTAGCAGACCGCCGCGGCATCCATATTGATGCCGACAAGCTGTCTGCGGCGATCGGCGTGCCTGTGATTCGCACCGTCGCCACGCAAGGGGTCGGTGTCGATGAATTGAAGTTGCTGCTCGATCAACGTGAAGTCTGGTCGGCTGCTGTCGACGCACTGCCCGAGTTGAGCTCGCCCAGCAAACAAGAAACCGACCACGCCGCAGTGCGGCAGATTTTGCAGGCGCTGGATCTGGACCAACAACTGCCCCATTTGCCCAGCGACCGGATCGACCGGGTCTTGCTGCATCCGGTGCTGGGCCCGCTGATTCTGCTGGTCGTTCTATTTTTGTTGTTCCAGGCCGTATTCAGCTGGGCGGAAGGCCCCAAAGACTTGATCGAATCGGCGATCGGCTGGCTCGGTCAACAGGCCGGATCCCTGTTGGCGGAGGGTTGGCTGCACAGCCTGATCGTCGACGGCTTGATCGCAGGCGTCGGCGGCGTGCTGGTTTTTTTGCCGCAAATCTTGATTCTTTTTTTCTTCATTTTGGTGCTGGAGGAATCGGGCTATCTGCCCCGCGCCGCCTTTTTGCTTGACCGCCTGATGGGCAGCGTCGGCCTATCGGGGCGCAGCTTCATTCCCTTGTTGTCCAGCTTTGCCTGCGCCATTCCCGGCATCATGGCGACACGCAGCATCGCCAACCCACGTGATCGCCTGGTCACCATCATGATTGCCCCGCTGATGACCTGCTCGGCCCGTCTGCCGGTCTACGCCTTGCTGATCGGCGCCTTCATCCCGCAACGAGTCGTTTGGGGCGGTTTCGAGTTGCAGGGGCTGGTCTTGCTCGGCCTCTATATCGCCGGAATTTTGGGCGCCTTGGCCGTCGCCTGGGTGCTCAAGCGCTTCGGCAGCGGCGCCCAAGTGCGGCCGCTGATGATGGAGTTGCCCAATTACCATTGGCCGAACCCACGCAATGTGCTGATCGGCTTGCGCCAGCGGGCGGCAATCTTCATCAAGCGGGTGGGCGGCATCATCCTGTGCTTGACCTTGTTGCTATGGGCCTTGTCCAGCTTTCCCGGCAAGCCCGAAGGTGCCTCCGGGGCGCCGATCGAGTACAGCGTCGCCGGCATGCTGGGGCGCGGTCTCGCGCAGGTATTCGAGCCCATCGGCTTCAACTGGCAAATCAGCCTGGCCTTGGTGCCGGGACTGGCCGCACGCGAAATCGCCATCAGTGCGCTGGGCACCGTCTATGCCTTGTCGGCCAGAGCAGAAGACGCGGCTCAAGCCCTGACGCCGCTGATCGCTCAAAGCTGGAGCCTGCCGACCGCGCTGTCCTTGCTGGCCTGGTTTGTGTTCGCCCCGCAATGCCTGGCGACCTTGGCGGCGGTGCGGCGTGAAACCGGCGGCCTGCGCATGCCGCTGATCATGACCGGCTACTTGTTCGGCTTGGCCTATCTGGCGTCCTTCATCACCTTCAGGATCAGCACCTGGCTGCTGGCTTAGGCGTGCAGCGGCGCCATCAAAGCATCATCGAACGGATCGAGCCGCAGACGCTCAGCAAAGCGGGCC
This sequence comes from Roseateles oligotrophus, assembly GCF_025717515.1. Lineage (GTDB taxonomy): Bacteria > Pseudomonadota > Gammaproteobacteria > Burkholderiales > Burkholderiaceae_C > Paucibacter_A > Paucibacter_A oligotrophus. The sequence goes on along the minus strand of NZ_JAJIRN010000011.1, from coordinate 157,892 downwards.
GCTCCATGCGTCCGATGATGTTGCGAATCACCCCGCCCATCAACTGCTGCACCCCCACCATACCCAGATTGGCCGACTGCTGAATCACGAAGCCGGCCTTGGCTTGTTTAAGCGGGGCAAGAAAATAGAAATCCATGCCGGCGGACATCAAGGTTACGACGATATCCGCCAAATCTGCCCGGTGCTCGTCGGGCGCATCGGATTGCTCCAAGGCAAGCAGCACCTTCAGCGTCTGCTTGCGTAGCGCCTGGCTATGCGTGAAGCGCAAAAAAGGTTGATCACTCGGCTGATCGCCCGGCTGCTCTTTTGGCTGTGCTTTCGGTTGCTTGCTCGGCTTTTCTGCCGCTGCCGCCGTCACTCGCCGCTTGACGGTTGGAGCCTCGACCGAGGCAACAGATTTACGTTTGATTGAACTTACCATGCTGCCGATGATAGCCAGCAGCCTCGCTAAACAGCGGCCATGGGCGGCAAAGCGACAAGAATAGCCATCAAGCTTGATTTGGCCCCGAAGCGCGGGTTTACGCCTATAGCCGCCTGCATCAGAAAACAATTTCTCCCTGAAAACACTCCCTACAATCCGCGCAGTCGGCCGCAAACCGGTCGAGTTCATCTGCACACTGACAATTCGAAAGAAGCCCATGAAAATCTCCAAGCTCCTAGCCGCCCTGTTGCTGCCTTGCGCCTCGCTGTCCTTCGCTGCGCCTGTCAAGTACATCATCATCGATCACTCGACGGCCCCTTGGATGGATCAAGCCCAAGCCGAAACCATTTGGCTGAAAACTCAATCGGCCAAACTCATCAAACTCTATCCGGCCAACAAATGGGGTTTTCTGAGCCAGGTTGAAGGCGGCATTGATGCGTCCAAAACCTGCGTTATCACCGCTCGCACCTTGATGCTGCCGGTCAAGGGCAAAGACCTGCTGTTCAAGCCAGCCAAGAGCGCCACCACTTTTGGCTCACAAGCCAATTCGACAATCGAGCAGTGCAAGGCGCTGGCAACAGCCAAGCTGGACGAGGCCGTGCAGGCCCTCGGCTCGGCCCTGGTGCCCAACTAAATTCTTCGCCAACCTCAAGGTTGGCAAGACCTGACCCGCATGCGCCGCCCGGCGCTTTGCCAGCACCCGCTGTTTCTACCGAGACAGTGGGTGAGTTTGTTTTTGGGCCTCGTTTTTTAGGCGCCCTTGTTCGACGCCTCAAGCTAGACTGCAGCCATGGAGCCCTCCCCTAGCAGCCATGCCCGCGTGATCGACGTCTTGCGGTCGAGTTCGGTATTCGGTTCGCTGAGCAAAGATATTCTCACGGCGCTGGCAGACGCGATGACGCTGAGCAGCGCACACGGCGGTGAGACCATCATCCACGAGGGCCAGGAATCCGACAGCATTGTGTTCGTCATCAGTGGCGGACTGCGGGTTTCGCGCCGGGCCTCCGACGGGCAACTGCTGCTTTACAACCAAATTCAACCCGGCCAAAGCATCGGTGAGTTGGGGATGATTCTTGGGCAAAAGCGCGCCCAGGATGTCACTGCGGTGCGCGACTCACGCTTGGCCATATTGAGCCGCAAGGCTTACGAGAGCTTGTTGCGGGTCTTCCCGCTCGACTTGTCGCAGGTCTTCTTGAAGGCCGTCTATGACCGCATGCGCAATGCGCCCGACCCGGCCGATCAAGGCATGGCGCAGACCTTTGCCTTGCTGCCCTTGCAGCCCCTGGGTGGCGAGACGCTTGGGCAAGACCTGCGGCCGGCCTTCGCCAAGCATGGCCGGGTCGCGCACCTGATGCCATCGGCACAAGACACGCACCTTCTTTTGAATGGCGAGTCCGTGCCGCGTGATGCCTTGGCGCAGATCGAAGACGAGCACGAATTCATCATCTACGAGACCTCGGGCCAGGACTGTGCCTGGACCCGTTTTGCCTTTCGCCAAGCCGATCAAGTCATCCTCGTCGCCGAGGCCGGTGCCGACCCTCGCCTCAAGGAGATTGAACTGATGCTGGGCCAAGAACCCGGTTATCAACTGAAACGCCGCCACTTGGTGCTGAGACATGCGCAGGACTGCGTGACACCGGTGCTGCCCGCACCATGGATGCAGGGCCGCGATCTTGAACGCATCTACCCGCTGCGCCAAGGTCGGCCGGATGATGCCGCGCGCCTGGCTCGCTTTCTGACCGGCAGCGCCGTCGGTGTGGTGCTGGGCGGGGGAGGTGCTCGCGGCTTCGCTCATCTCGGGGTCTTGCGGGCGCTGGAGGAATCCGCCATCCCGGTCGATCTGATAGGCGGCAACAGCATGGGTGCCCTGATCGGTGCGCAATACGCCTTGGGCCATGATTTAGCCGAAATCCTCGTACAAACTCAACGCTTTGCTGCCGGCGGTGAACGACCGACCCTGCCACTGGTGTCGCTGGTCGGAGGGCGGCGAGTCGAGCGGGACTTGAAGCGCATGTTTGGCGAACGCCTGATCGAGCAACTCTGGCGCCCCTACTTTGCCGCCGCCTGCAACTTGAGCACAGGCAACACGCAGGTTCTGGACAGCGGCCCATTGTGGAAAGCCGTGCTCGCCAGCAACTCCCCGGCCGGTTTGTTCCCGCCGGTCTTGCACGAGGGCGCGCTATTGGTGGACGGCGCGATTCTTGAAAACGTGCCGGTTCAGCCTATGCGTATGCGTCTGGGCACCAAGCTGGAGCGCCGGCGCGGTAACGGCCTGATCATTGCGATCGATGTGGATGTGCGGGCCAATCTGCGCGCCGACCCGGCCCTGCTTCGTCTTAGCGCTCGGAGCACGCTCAAGTCCATGCTGGTCAAGCACGCGCCGGTCTCGCCTGGTATCGCTGACATTCTCTACAGTGCCGGCCATGTCGGCGGCATGAATCAACGTCTTCGCGCCATTTCACAGGCCGATCACTACCTCGAGCCGCCGGTGGGTGAATTTGCCCTCATGGCCTATGGGCGTGGTGCCGATATTGCCGAAGTCGGCTATCAACATGCGATGGAGAAAATTGGCGAATGGGATTTCCACAAGCGACAGGCGATGAAACAGCCTTGAAGCTCGATCTGTCTCTCAGCCAACGAGAGGTCTGGTTGGACCAGCGCGCCTGGCCCGGCAGTGCGCATTTGAATATCGGCGGCATTGGTTTTTTTGTGGGCGCTATCGACCTGGGCCGACTCAAGTTGGCGCTGAATATCCTGGTCGAACGCTCGGAGGCCTTGCGCCTAGTGCCCAGCGCCGACGGTACGCAACAATTGCTCAATCATTTCGAGCCGCAGTTGGAGGTGGTGGAATTGGGGGCAACACCTGACCCTCGGCAAGCCATGTGCGATTGGTGGCAGCAACGCATCCGAAGGAAATTTGAGCTCGGCGGCGGCCCGCCATGGCGCTTCGCACTCCTGCGTGCCAGCGATCAATTGCACGGGCTGGCGCTTCAATTCCACCATCTAGTGATGGATGGTTGGGGCACAACTCAGGTGATGCGTGCCTGGAGCGAGATCTACAAGGAGCTTGCAGAGCCCCAAGGAAGCCAAGCGGGGGCAGCGCCTAGCTACCAAGACTTCATCGCCGAATCTTTGGTCTACCGCAACTCACCTGCGTTCGAGCGGGACGGTGAATATTGGAAGCGCCAATTGCAGCAACTCGGAAGCCCCCTGATCGAGTCGCGCCGGGGCTATATTGCATCGAATGAATTGCCTGAGGCAGAGGTCTTCAAACTAGCCTTACCGAGGCCCGCGTACGAAGCTTTGGCCTCCTCCGCCGAGGCCTTGGGCAATAGCGTCTTTGCTTGCTTCCTGGCCGCGCTGGCCTTGTATTTTTCACGTCTGAAGGGACGATCATCGGTGTTGATCGGGGTCCCCAGCCTGAACCGCTCGGGCCGGCGTTTTCGCGCCACTCCAGGCATGTTTGTTGGGGTCCTGTCGGTACGAATTCAGCTTGTACCAGGCGCTACCGCAGCCGACTTGCTGCAGCACATAGGGCAACAGATGCAAGGCGCGCTGCGCCATCCACGTTATCCGCTGAGTGAGCTGAGCCAGTCCCTGCATTTGCTGCGCGAGGGGCGCGACAGCCTGCTCGATGTACTGCTGTCTTTCGAGCGCCAGGATTACGCCTTGAACTTCGGTGACGCTCAGTTTATGGATTCGCGCCAGTTGTTTTCCGGCGTGGCTCGCTACCCGCTGGCCGTGACGGTTTGTGAATTCGATGCACAGGCCAATCCCGAGATGATCCTGGAGGCCAGCCGGGCCTGCTTTGGGTCGGGTGAGCCTGAACTTCTGGCCAGGCGGCTTTGGCATCTGGCGCAGGCCTTGGCCGAGCAGCCAGCGTTTCCTCTGGAGCAATTTGACATCGTGCCGATCGAGGAGCGCTGGGCCTTGCTGGAGGGCCTGCACAAAGATGTCGCCCAACTGGATGCGCCGCAACCCTATATCGATCTGTTCGAGCATCAAGCGGCGCTTTGGCCGCAGCGCTGCGCCTTGATTTGGGACACGGGCAGCCTCAACTACGGCGAGTTGGCAAGGCGGGTCGAACTGCTGGCGCGGCGCTTACGGCCATTGGGGGCCGGGCGCAACAAGGTGGTCGCGATGGCCATCGAGCGCTCGGCCGATATGATCATCGCCTTGCTGGCGATTGCTCGTTCCGGCGCCGCGTTTGTGCCACTCGACCCGCAAGCCCCCATTGCACGTTTGGCCGGAATTTTGGCCGACAGCGGTGCGGTTGCCTTATTGCTCGACAAGTCCACCGCGCCAGATTTGGCGGCGCTGCACAGCCGCTGCCTGCATATGGACGAGCTTGCAGATCATGCAAGGCCCCAAGCGCAAGAGCTTTGGTCCTGGGCAAGGGCATCGGCCGATGATTTGGCCTATGTGTTGTTCACCTCCGGCTCGAGCGGCCGGCCCAAAGGCGTGATGGTCCAACATTGCGCCTTGTCTCGGCGTTTGGCCTGGGCTTCGCGTGTCTGGGCTATCGATGCAAACGACCGTTCTGCCCAGGGCACCCAACTCGGTTTCGACCCTTCTTTGATCGAAATTATGCTGCCCTTGACCCAGGGCGCCAGCATTGCGCTGCCGCCGCCCGGCCGCCTGCATCCGCAGCGCTTGGCCGAGTTCATCCTCAAACATGGCGCCACCTTCAGCGCCTTTGTACCGTCCACCCTGCCCGGCCTGCTGGCAGGATGGCGCGGCAAGCAGGGCCTGAAGCTGCGCGTGGCTTGCTGCGGCGGCGAAGTCCTGACACCGGCATTGGCGGCCCGCTTTATGCGCGAAACCGGCGCGCAGTTGTACAACGTCTATGGCCCGACCGAGGCGACCATTTTCGCCACCGCCTGGGACTGCTCGGCCGATGTTCAAGACAGCAAGCAATCGCAATCCAGTCAGGATCAATGTCAAGATTTGCCCCTCGGTCGCCCCATCGACGACTGCCGTATCTATGTGCTGGGGCCGGACCTGCAAGTACTGCCTTTTGGTGTTACTGGGGACATCCATATCGGCGGAGGCGCGCTCGCGCGTGGCTATCTGGGACGCCCCGATCTCGATCAACTGGCCTTCTTTTCCGACCCATTTTTGCCCGGCCAGCGCATTTATCGCACGGGGGACAGTGGTTGGCTGGATGGCCTCGGGCGCTTGCATTTCAAGGGCCGCATAGACCGCCAAATCAAGCTGCGCGGCTACCGGATCGAACCCGGTGATGTCGAGGCGGCTTGTCGCTCCTTACCAGGCGTCGTGCAAGCGGTCGTGCAAAAAATTGAACTCGGCGGCCAAGCGCTGCTGCATGCCTGGTTGCTTGGCAGCCCCATAGATTCACTCGAGCTGCAAGCAGGGCTGCGTCTGTGTTTGCCCGACTATATGAGGCCCAGCGGCTTCACCTGGTTGGCCGAGCTGCCTTTGACGCGCAGCGGCAAAATCGATCTGGCCGCCTTGCCCTTGCCGTCGAGTCAACCGGCCCGAAGCAACAGCCGCCGCCCACCGGCAACGGCGATGGAGCAGGCCCTGTTGACACTCTGGCAGCAGGCACTGGGCCCACGCGCTGCCAGCATCGGCATAGACGATGACTTTTTCGAGTTGGGTGGTGACTCACTGGCTGCGCTGAGCATCCTGGGCGCGATGGAAGACCAATTGGGTCGGCCGCTGCCGCTGCAACTGATCAGCGAGCATCCCAATATCGCTGACTTGGCCCGCGCCTTGAGCCTTCCTTTGGCCCGACCCGGCATTCTCCGAGCGCTCAGCGACCCGACCTGTGGCGTGGCCAGCAAAGGCCCCGTCATTTATCTGGCTGCATCGGGCCATGGCGACGTGATGCGGCTGCAAAATTTGGCCCAATCGCTGCAAGGAGACGCTCGTCTATACATGCTGCAAGCCCCGCAGGCTCCTGCACCCACAACGATGCGGGAGTTTGCCTCGCTTTATGCCGACTGCATCGAGGCGCAAAGCGGGCAAGAAAATCAGCAGGTCTGGTTGGCGGGTTTTTCGGTCGGCGGCGTGACCGCGCTGGAGACGGCACTGGAATTGCAAAGGCGCGGCCGCGCGCCCTTGGGTCTGATTCTGCTCGACACTATTCACCCGGACGCGGTGTTTGGCGGCACCGCCTCATGGCGCACCCTGGGCTGGTTGGTGCGCAAGCTGCATGTGCAGGATCTGAGCATGAATGGGCGCAGACTCAGCGCCATGTTCAGCGACCCCGGTTTGATCAGCCAAGTGTTGGCACTGCGCGGTCATCGCTGTCGCGCCTTCGACGGCCCGGTGCTGCTGGTCAAATCAACCGGCCTGGCGAGTTGGAACCGTCTGTTATTCCAAGGCTGGCATCGCCTGATGCCCAAAAAAATTGAGACTCAACTCGTCAGCGGCCTGCATGGTTCGATGTTTGAGGCCCAGCATGCGAGCGAATTGGCCGAGGTCTTGCGTCAATTCTTGGCCTCTGCCTCTAGCAGCGAGGCGATGCCATGAAGAGCGAGGCTCAACTGCCCGCAGCTGCGCCCCCGCAACGCCGACTGAGGCTGCGTGTATTGCTGCTGGCGTTGGCGATCACGAGTCTGCTTGGTCTGGCAATGTTTTGGAGCGTCGGAAAATTTGAGCTCGCCCCCTTGCTCGCGCAACTGCAAAACCGAGGCAGGGCGCTCGGCCCCGGCCTGGCCACGCTAACCGCCGCCGTCGGGCTGACGCTGGCGGTGCCGCTGTCGGTGCTGAGCCTTTTGTTGATCGCCGCTCTTGGCCCCTGGCTGGGCTTCGCCTGCAGCATGGGCGCCGCACTCATGGCGGCGGCCATCAGCCACATGATAGGCCGCAGCCTGGGCCATCAGGCGCTGCTGCGTTTGGCAGGGCCAAGGGTGCGCCAAGTCAGCGAGCGGCTCGGGGGGCGCGGCGTCTGGTCCGTGATCACGCTGCGGCTGCTGCCTTTGGCGCCGTTTGCGGTGGTCAATATGGTCGCCGGCGCCACCCATATCCGGCTGCGCGACATGCTCTTGGGCACGGCCATAGGCATGAGCCCGAGCACGCTGGCGATGGCTTTCTTCATGGACACCCTGCTGCTCGCCTTGAAAGACCCCGGCCGCTATGTCTGGCACTGGCTGAGCCTGCCCCTGGCCCTGCTGGCGCTGGCCTTGGCGATCTGGGGCTGGCGCAGAACAATCGGTCGTCAACAGGAGCAATAACGATGAAACAAATCCAAGTCGACGTGGCCATCATCGGCGCCGGCACCGCCGGCATGTCGGCCTACCGCGCCGCGCTCGCCCACACCCCAAGCGTGCTGGTGATTGAGGACGGCCCCTACGGCACCACCTGCGCCCGCGTCGGCTGCATGCCCAGCAAGCTGTTGATTGCCGCCGCCGAAGCCGCCCATTCGGTGAATCGTTTGGCCGGCCATGCCAAGGGTTTCGGGGTACGGGCCGGGCCGGCCCAAATCGACGGCGTGGCCGTGATGCAGCGGGTGCGCGAGGAACGAGACCGCTTTGTCGGCTTTGTGACCGACGCCGTCGAGCATTGGCCGGCCGAACACCGGCTGCGCGGCCGGGCCAAGTTCCTGGACGATCAGCGCCTGCAAATTGACGCTCACAGCGTCGTGACGGCCAAACGCATCGTCATCGCGACCGGCTCCAGGCCGAACGTGCCGACCGAATGGATTCAAACCGCCGGCGACCGCCTGATCGTCAATGATGATGTGTTCGCTTGGGCCGACTTGCCCAAGTCTGTGGCCGTGCTGGGAGCCGGCGTGATCGCACTGGAGTTGGCGCAGGCGCTGCACCGGCTTGGCGTGCGCGTACGCCTGTATGGCCGCAGCGAGCGGATCGGGCCGCTCACCGACCCCGCCTTGCAAGCGCTGACAAGGCAAATCATCGTTGCAGAGCTGCCGGTGCAGATGAGCGCCAAAGACATAACTTTAGAACGAGACGATAACGAAGTCATCGTGCGAGCGGCGGGTCGCGAGGCGCGCTTTGACTGGGTGCTGGCGGCCAGCGGGCGCCAGCCCAATCTGCAAGGCCTGGGACTGGAGAACACCGGCCTGCCGCTCGACCCCCGGGGTGTGCCGGTGTTCGATCGCCGCAGCGGACAGATCGGCGTCAGCCCGGTTTTCATCGCCGGCGACGTCAACGCGGAATTAGAAATCTTGCACGAGGCTGCCGATGAAGGCCGCATCGCCGGCGACAACGCGGGCCGCTTTCCCGATGTGCGGGTGCGCCCGCGCCGCGCCCCGCTGGCCATCGTGTTCAGCGACCCGCAAATCATGATTGCCGGCCTCAGCCATGCCCAGTTGCTGCGCTCGGGCGTGGGCTTCGAGAGCGGTACGGTGTCCTTCGAAGATCAGGGCCGCAGCCGCGTGATGTTGAAGAACCAAGGCGCGCTGCATCTGTACGCCGAGCGCGGCAATGGCCGCCTGCTGGGGGCCGAGATGATAGGCCCGGCGGCCGAGCATATCGGCCATTTGCTGGCCTGGTCGATTCAACGCGGCGACACCGTGCAGGACATGCTGGACAGCCCTTTCTATCACCCGGTGATCGAAGAGGGCCTGCGCACCGCATTGCGGCTCTTGCAGCGCGCCTTGCACATGGGGCCGCCGCCGGTGGAGCGCTGCCTGGACTGCGGGCCCGGCGCCTAGGGCCAAGGTCGCCGACTGACTTGAGTGCCATCCCTTGACATCAAAGTTGATCGAAAATAGCCGCATGCCATTTCGTTCCCTGACCCTGCCCCCCAAACTGAGCGGCCGCTTGTGGCTCAACTCAATGCCCGGGCGCCTCGAATCCTGGGGCGCCTTCCTCGATGAAGCGCGGCTGCGTGACCTCAATCTGGTGGTCTGCCTGAATCCTCTGGAGGAGGTGGCCGGCTTGTCGCCCAGCTATCACAAGGCGATTGCCGAGGGCCGGCTGCCGTTTCGCTGGCAGCATTTGCCGATGCGTGACTTCGGCCTCGGTGCCGACCCGGCAGCCTTTCGCCTCGGCGTCGAGCAATTGACCCACAGCCTCTTGCTCGGCGAGCAAGTGCTGCTGCACTGCGCGGCCGGCCTGGGCCGCACCGGCACCGTTGCCGCTTGCGTATTGAAGCAAGCCGGACTAAGCCGCGAGGCCGCTGTCGCCCATGTTCGGGCAGCGGGTTCCAGACCTGAATCTGCCCTGCAATCGGGCTGGATCGATCAATTTTGAAGCAGGATTCAGCGGGGTTCGACCTGCTTTTCGCCAACGAGGAGTTGCTGCTCATCAACAAGCCCAGCGGCTTGCTGTCGGTGCCGGGCCGTGGGCCGGACAAGCATGACTGCGTGATTCAGCGCGTGCAGCAACAATATCCCGAGGCCCTGATCGCGCACCGCCTGGACATGGCGACCTCGGGCCTGCTGCTGCTGGCGCGCGGAGCCGCAGCGCAACGCGCCTTGAGCATGGCGTTTGAGGCCAGACGCGTGCACAAACGATATATCGCGATATTGGAAGGCGAGCTGGCCGGCCCGGATGAGGGATTGGTCGACCTGCCCTTGATCACCGACTGGCCGAACCGGCCGCGTCAAAAAGTTGACCATCACATCGGCAAGGCCTCGCTGACACGCTACCGCGTGTTGTCGCGCGGCGAAGGCAAGACAAGGGTCGAGCTGGAACCCGTGACCGGCCGCACCCATCAGTTACGCGTGCATATGCTGGCGCTGGGCCACCCCATCATTGGCGACGCGCTGTATGGTGCGCAGCCCGTGGAGCGCATGTACTTGCACGCCTGCTCGCTCAAACTGCCCGATTGGGGCCTGAGCTTTGAATCCCCACCGGAGTTTTGACATGCCCTCCAGCAACTCTGCCGCCCTGCACTCGCCCGCCGCCGAACGCAACAAAGAAGTCATTCTGGAGGCCTTGTTGCAACTGCTGCCCGAACAAGGCATTGCGCTGGAAATAGCCAGCGGCAGCGGCCAGCATATTGCGCATTTTTCGGCGCAGATGCCGGGCTGGGATTGGTTGGCCTCGGACCCTTCGCCCGAGGCCTTGGCGTCCATTGCGGCTTGGCGACCACTTGGGGTGCCACCTATTCAGCTCGATGTGTTGCAAGCCGACTGGGCCTTGCCAGCCGGCCATCAAAAACTGGATGCCCTGTACTGCGCCAATATGCTGCACATCTCGCCCTGGCAGACTTGCGCCGCCTTGATGCGCGGTGCGGCGCGGCACCTGGCGCCATCGGGGCAATTGCTCGTCTACGGGCCTTTTCTGGAGACTGGTGTCGACACTGCGGCCAGCAATTTGGCCTTTGACGCCGACCTGCGAAGGCGCAATCCGGCTTGGGGCCTGCGCCAACTGGACGAGGTCAGCGCCGAGGCTCAAGCCTGCAATTTACATTTGTGCCAAGTCATCAAAATGCCGGCCAATAATCTGCTGCTGGTCTTCCGCCAAGCCTCAAACACCGGTTCCTCAACACTTCTGAAAGACCCCGCATGAAACAGCAAGAGCTCTACATCGTTAGCGGCGCCTCACGCGGCATGGGCGAGGCCATTGCCCGCCAATTGCTCGGCCTCGACCATATCGTCATCGGTATTTCGCGCGGGCAAAGCGCGGCCCTGACTGCGGCGGCTGCAGAGTTGGGCGTTCATTTGGAGCAGTGGCAGCATGATTTGAGCCAACCACTGACGGCCGCGCGCGCGCTGCAAAGCTGGTTGGAGGCGCAGCCAACTGGTCGCTTTAGCCGCGCGACCTTGATCAATAACGCCGGCGTCGTGCCCACGCCCGGTCCGGTCGAAAGCGTGTCGCTGGAGGAACTGTCGATGGCCATTCGGGTCGGTCTGGAAGCAACCCTGCTCTTGAGCAGCGCGTTCCTGCGCGCGACGACGGCGCTGGGCCGTCAGCGGCGGATATTGAATATCTCCTCCGGCCTGGGGCGCCGCGCGATGGCCGGCAGCGCCGCTTACTGCGCAGCCAAGGCCGGCATGGACAATTTGTCGCGTGCGATGGCGCTGGACGAGGCCGCCAAGGCCGATGAGGGTGCGGCCATCGTGTCGCTGGCGCCCGGCATCATCGACACCGAGATGCAAGCCCAATTGCGCGGCGGCGACCCGAGCAAGTTCCCTGACCAGGCGGTGTTTGCGAACTTCAAAACCAGCGGGCAGTTATTAAGCCCTACAGAAGCTGCGGCAAAGGTTTTGAGCTATCTTGGCGGCGCCAATTTTGGCACCACGGTATTGGCCGATGTGCGTGAATTGAGCGCCGGTTGATGGCCTTGAAGGCCACCAAACCATCCCCAAATGAACGCGACGGCCAATGTAGGCTCGGAGGAATTTTGTGAAGCGAATTTTGATTTCAGCAATGGTGGCTGTGCTGGCCTTGGGCGTGACCTCGTTTGACGCAGAGGCCAAGCGATTGGGCGGCGGCGGTTCGTCCGGCATGAAGCGCACGGCGCCTCCCGCTGATGCCAGCAAGAGCACACCCGCCCAGCAGGCCAGCCCGGCACCTCAGCAAGCGGCTCCTGCGGCCGCTGCTGCCCCGGCAGCGGCCGCAGCACCCAAGCGCAACTGGATGGGTCCGCTTGCCGGCCTCGCCGCAGGCTTGGGTATTGCCGCCTTGGCCAGCCATTTCGGCATGGGCGGGGCTTTGGCCAATATGATGACCATGCTCTTGATCGGCGTGGCGGTGATGTTCGTCATCGGCTTCATCATGCGCCGCATGCGTGCGGGCAAGCCGGCAGCCCAAGGCATGCAGTTCGCCGGTGCCGGCGCGCCATTTCAGCCTCAGCCTCAGGCCATCCCGCCAGCCGGCAGCAAGCCAAGTGATTTTGCTGCCGCGCCAACGGCGAGCGCCACCCCCGTCGCAGCGGCCCCAGTGGCTGTTGCGGCCGACGGTTTTGACAGTGCTGGTTTTGAGCAATTGGCGAAGCGCGTTTTCATCCGCTTGCAAGCGGCCAATGATGCCGGCGATCAAGCCGACCTGCGCCGCTTCACCACGCCTGAAATGTATGGCGTGGTGCAGCAGGACTTGCTGGATCGCAAGGGCGCGCTTCAGCGCACCGAGGTCTTGCAACTGGACGCCCGCGTGATCGAGCGCGCTCAAGATCAGGGCCAGCAAATCGTCAGCGTGCGTTTTTGGGGTCTGATCCGCGAACAAAGCGAAGCGGCCGCCGAAAACTTCGATGAAGTTTGGCATTTGGTGCGTCCCGTCGACGAAAGCCAGGAATGGGCGATCGCCGGCATTCAAGCCAACGCTTGAGTTCAATTCCTTTGAAAGTCAAAAGGCCCGTGAGAACGGGCCTTTTTTATTGCGGCGCAGACCTAGCGGGCATTAGAGCTCTCGCCCGCTTCGCGCCACCGCCTCATAAGCCTTCAGTTCAGCGGCGATCGTGCGCTGCGAGGGCTCATCATTGGCGCCGGGGTAGCGCGCCAAGGTCGGGTGCATAAAGTCGAATGCGCGCTTTTCCAGCACATTGACGGTGCCGTCCTGATTCGCATCGGCTTCATCAAACTCGCTCGCAGCACCAACTTGCGCTTCGCGAGCGTTCACCTGCTCTTGAGTTGGCTCAGATTGGAGCAAAGTCGATGCCACCCCAACCGCGCTTTCAGCTTGTGGCGGAGGGTCTGCGGGCTCGGCTGAGGCCACCGCCGGGAGGGCTGTTGGCACTTGCTGGCTAGGCGTGCTGCTGCTGGCACTCGAGCTTTGCTGAGCCGGCAAGGCAAAATCATCCGCCTGGACTTGAGAGCGCCTAGCTCCCTCACTGGAAATCTCGACAACTGCCGAATCCCTCTCGGCCGAGATCAAATTGGCAGGCCTAGGCGTTTCACGCCGCTTCAACGTTTCTTCGCCAGTAAGGCGGGTCGGAGCCGGAATTTTCTCGGCGGCACCGTTCAAGGCATTAATCATGGCAAACCTCCACAAGAGAGACTTTGCGGGGCTGAATCGACGCTTCGCTTGCAGACGAGCTGGGCGGATCGACGCAGATCATGTGCACTATTTCGACATCCATAGCGCAGACTTTAATCCTGGATCGACTTGCCAGCCACTTTTTACAGCAAAAACCGACGGCATCGCCCCGGCAATCAAGCAAATTCCACTTCAACCTACCAAATTGGCCAAGGTCAACAAGGCCAGCAGCAGCATCCACAGCACGACCGAACGCCAGATCAGTCCCACCACGCTCTGCAAATGCCCCAATTGTGGCAACTGCCCAGGCGTCGACCCATCGGCCAGGGTCGCATCAGAATCGACGCCGGCATCAAAGGTCTTGCTGCGATCCGGCGTAATGCCAGGAGCCGCCACGCCGCCCAACTGCAAACCCAAGGCTCCGGCGGCAGACGCCAAAATAATTCCCTCATTGGGATGCAGCCAGAGCCCGGCGTCACGGCGCCAGCCATTCACCGCCTCTTCAAAATTGCCGACGATGGTGAAACCGACGGCGGTAAAACGGGCCGGCAAATAGTCGATAAAACCGAACAATTTTCGCGACAACTGCATCAAACGCATATTTGTCGGGGCATCCAGCGTCCGGCTTTTGAAGGCCCAGTAACGACTGACAAATTCGGCCATTCGGTACAGCACGGCGCCGGCGGGCCCCAAGCCCAACGTGGACAGCACGACGAACCAAAAAAACACACCGAACACATGGCGATGGGCGGCTAGCAAGGAATGCTCGACCACATGACGGACCAACTCAGTACGCGGCAATTCGCTGGCGTCAAGATGACGCCATTCGGACAGCAGGCGGCGCGCCTCCAAATCATCACCTCGCTCCAGCGCATCGCGAATGTCGGTGAAGTAATGGCTGAACTGCCTGAAGCCCAGGGTTAGATACAGCACCAGCACATCCAAGCCCAAGGCCAGGAGCAAACTGAAGTGGCCAACCAGCAAGTAGACCAGCGCCATCAGCAAGGCCGGCCCAATGACCGTAATACACCAGACCACGCTCGCATGATGCTCGCGCCCGGCGTCAAAATTTCGGCCGGTCCAGCGTACCCAGCCAATCACGCCTTGATGGACGCCATTGCCATGGCGCAGAGGTTTCAGCTGTTCACACAGCAAAGCAAGCAGGACCGCAAAGAAGTTCATGGGCGGGGATGATAGCGGGCGCGAAGGCTCAAGCGGCGAGGAAGCGGTAGAAGTTGCGCAGCATCGCCGCTGTCGCACCCCAAATAAAGTACTCGGGCGCCTCGGCGCCAAGTTCGGTGTTGCGCCAAGGCATCGATAAGAATTGCCGCTGACCGCCGGCGAACTCAAACCTGTGCTGTCGGTGATGAGCCGGTGTCATCAAAAACTGCAAAGGCACCTCGAAAACCTCAGCCACCTCGCCCGTGTCTAGGCTCAACTCAAAACCGGGTGTCACAAGAGCCACGACCGGCGTCACCTGAAAAGCGGTGACGGTGGTGTAAACGGGCAAGCGCCCAAGGATTTCAACGAAGGATCTGGATAGGCCGATTTCCTCCTCGGTCTCGCGCAGCGCGGTCGCCTCTGCCGATACATCAAAATCCTCCACGCGGCCGCCGGGCAGGCTGATTTGGCCGGCATGTTCACGTAGGTGATCGGTGCGTCGCGTCAGCAACAAATGCAAACCATCGGCACGCGCCACCAAGGGCAGCAGCACAGCGGCTGCGGCCGGTGCGCGCCCGGAGAATAGGCCGCCATCACCGGCCAACTCGGCGTGCCAATTGGGTGGATTTGCAAAGCGATTTCGCAACGCCAACGGAGTCAGCTCCGACGAAGCTACGGCCGCCAAATGCGCATCGACCGAGGTCACTGGCACGGCATGGGGGTTCAAAATCGGAGCGCGCGTCATGAGCAAAGCATAGAGGGAAAGTGAGCTGTATTTTTTCAGTCCAACACGTTTGTGAAGCGCCAACGACAAAGCCGCCCGAAGGCGGCTTTGTCGTTGGGCAGGGCCGGCAATAACTTGCTTGCCCTGGTTTCCGAATCTCGGCCTGAACCGAGATTCGATCAGCCCAATTTTTCCTTGATTCGAGCCGACTTGCCCGAACGATCGCGCAAATAGTACAGCTTGGCGCGACGCACAGCGCCACGACGCTTGACCACGATCGAAGCGATCAGGGGGCTGTACAGCTGGAACGTACGCTCAACGCCTTCGCCGTTCGAAATTTTACGAACGATGAAACTGGAGTTCAGACCGCGATTGCGTTTGGCAATCACGACGCCTTCGAAAGCCTGCACACGCTTGCGTGTACCTTCAACGACGTTCACGCTGACAATCACTGTATCGCCGGGGCAATAGTCAGGGAAAGCCTTGTTCAGACGAGCAACTTCTTCGTGCTCAAGGGTTTGGATCAAGTCCACAGAGTTCTCCTAATGATCATGGTGGCATCAAATTGGACAGGCCAACATGGCCGCCAAAGTCACTGAGTTGAACCCGTTGCGCTGCTTAAGTTCACTAGGCATCCAAAATGCCTGGCACACGAATTTACGCAAAATCAAGCTCAAATCGACCCACCAGAGGATCGAACAGCCGATGATTATAGCGCAAATTTCATGAAGGATCAGCTATTTGAGTTTGATGCCGCGAGTTCCCGTAAGAATCGCTCATCACTCTTGCTCAGCCTCCCCAGCGCGCGCGCCGCAAGAATCAAGTCCGGCCGCCGCCGACTGGTAATTTCGAGCGACCGTTCGCGCCGCCATTTGGCGATATTCGCATGGTGACCCGACATCAAAACCGCCGGCACCGCCAAAGCACTCTCATCCTCACCGACAACAGTCAACACCTCCGGGCGACTGTAATGAGGGCAGTCGAGCAAGCCATCCGAGAAACTGTCTTGTTGGTGCGACTTGGCGTCGTTCAACACGCCGTCTTGCAAACGAGCAATCGCGTCCAGCAAGGCCAGGGCAGGCAACTCACCACCCGACAAAACGAAATCCCCCAAACTCAACTCCATCGTCACATGCCGATCGAGAAAGCGCTGATCCATGCCCTCATAACGCCCACACAAGAGCACAGCACCCGGCCCTTTGGCCAAGTCCTGAACCAAGTCTTGCGTGATGGGCCTACCGGTCGGGCTGAAATGAATAATGGCCGAGCCAGCGGCATCTTGAGCAGCGGCAAGGCGCTCAAGCTTGATCGCCGCCATGGCCCGCTCGAGCGGCTCAGCCAACATCACCATACCGGGGCCGCCACCGAAAGGCCGATCATCGACACGGCGGTAGTTGTCTTCGGCAAAATCGCGCAACTGCCACAGCCGCACATCAACCTGACCACTCTCGAAGGCACGCCGCGTTACGCCGTGACTTAGGTGCGGCCCGAAAAGTTCAGGGAATAGGGTTATGACGTCAAAGCGCATGCTGCGCTGACCCGGACTCAGTAGTCCAAGCCCCAGTCGACGGTGATCTGGCGCTGCTCAAGATCGACATCATCGACAAAAGCCGCCACAAAAGGCACCAGCCGCTCTTGATCCGGCTTGACGGGTGCCACCATGCCCGGCGGCATGATGCGCAAGACACTATGCGGTCCGGCATCTATCAAACCGATCACTTCACCCAAAGTTTCGCCCTGACGATTGAGTACCGTCAGGCCGATCAGGTCGACCCAGTAGTATTCATCCGGACTTGGGCTTGGAAAGGCCGAGCGAGAGATGAAAATGCGCGCTCCGCGCAGTCCCTCCGCAGCCGTGCGATCCGCGATGTCCTGGACGCTGGCAACAATGCCCTCGCCATGTTCGCGAATCGCGAGAATTTTCAACAGTCGTGGCAAGGGCTTGGTGCGCACCACGACTGGACCTTCGCCCTTGTTCACCTCGGCCGGCCGCAAAAACCAGCGCCGCGAGGAAAACAGCGCCTGGGCATCGCTGGAATAGGCTTGCACCTTGATCCAGCCCTTGACACCCCAGGCATCAAGAATGCACCCAACCTCAATTGCGTCCTCTGGCCAAGCCTGCTCCTCGGAGCCGTTTGCAGAAGAGTGAAGTTCGGTAGGTGCTCTTGTCATTTGGAGGACAGCTTAGACCGCAGCCTTCTTGGACTGGGTGACCAGCCGCTCAACGGTAGGCGACAACTGGGCGCCAACACCGATCCAGTAGTTGACGCGGTCGAGAGCGACGCGCAATGGTTCGGCTGCACCGGAAGCCACGGGGTTGTAAAAACCCACGCGCTCGATGAAACGGCCGTCACGACGCTGCTGGCTGTTTGCCACAACGATGTTATAGAAAGGGCGCTTCTTGGAGCCGCCGCGAGCCAATCGAATTACAACCATGATGTTTCCTATGAATCTATTGCATCCATCGCACCAGGAGACACTCAGGGCGAGTAGATCGGAGTGATAGCACGCAAGCCGGGTTAGCGAAAAAGCAACACCCATCAAACGCAACTACCGTGGTTGGCCCTGTAGATACGCCAAACCCTAGCGAACTCACCAATGAAGGCTTGCCCTACGAAGATTCAACCAGCGCCAAAACCCAGCATTATAAACTCGCACAATCAACCCGGACACATATGAAACCAGAAAAGCCCAAATTCATCGAATCTTTGACGATCCGCCCCAGCGAGGAGCGCGATCTCAGCGCCATCCAAGCCATCTACGAAATAGCCGTCCAGCAAGGCACCGGCACCTTTGAAACCGAAGCGCCGACACTCGATGAGATGGCCCGCAGACGCACCGAAGTACTGAGCCGCAAGCTGCCCTGGTTGGTGGCGGAAGCAGATGGGCAGATCCTGGGTTACGCCTATGCCAACTACTTTCGCCCTCGCCTCGCCTACCGATTTTGCCTAGAAGACTCGATCTATCTGCACCCCGCAGCACAAGGCAAGGGCTTGGGCAAGCTGATGCTGGCCGAACTGATTGCCCGCTGCGAACAACTGGGCGCACGGCAAATGCTGGCCGTCATCGGCGATGCCGACAACCTTGGCTCGATCGGCATCCATCGTTCGCTTGGCTTCAGCCACAGCGGTGTGCTCAAGAACGCAGGCTGGAAATTCGGCCGCTGGCTTGATGTGGTGATGATGCAACGCCAGCTTGGGCAAGGCGCGCAATGCAGTCCGGAATGAGCATGGAAAGGGCATCGAACTACAAGTCAAAAACAGTCGCCGCCTGGCTGGCCCTGCTGCTCGGCAGCCTTGGCGTTCATAGACTGTATTTGTACGGCTGGCGCGATCGTTTGGCATGGCTGCACCCCCTGCCTACCCTGGCCGGAATTTACGGCGTTCAGCGCATGGACTTGCTGGGCCAAGATGACCGACTCAGTTGGCTGCTGATCCCCTTGCTGGGCATGATGCTGGTGAGCGCCATGCTCTGCGGAATCATCTATGGACTCAAGTCCGATGAAAAATGGGATGCACGGCACAACCCAGGGCAGCCGGCACGCCAAAACGGCTGGGGCGCCATCATTGCTGTAATCGCAAGTTTATTGATTGGCGGCACCTGCTTGATGGCCACGATCGCCTTCAGCGCACAACGCTACTTCGAAAGCCAGGTTGAGGCGGAGGCGCAAAGCCCATCCGCAAAAGAATAAAGGGCCCAGGGGCCCTTTATTCTTTTCTTCGCTTCGCCCTTTGGGCTCGACTCAAAACAAGGTGAAGCTGAGCCAGTAAAACACCCCCGCCACCAAGGCAGAGGCCGGGATCGTGAAAATCCAAGCCCAGATGATGGAACCGGCGACGCCCCAACGCACGGCCGAAGCGCGCTGAACCGAACCGACACCGACGATCGCCCCAGTGATCGTGTGCGTGGTGGAGACGGGAATGCCCAGCGTTGTTGCCAAAAACAAGGTGATGGCACCGCCGGTCTCGGCACAAAATCCTCCGACCGGCTTGAGCTTGGTGATCTTCTGCCCCATGGTGCGAACAATGCGCCAGCCGCCGAACATGGTGCCCAGGCCGATGGCGATATAGCAACTCGAAATTACCCAAGTCGGCGGACTTTGATCTTGCGCCGACATATAGCCCGAGGCCACCAAGAGCAACCAAATCAGCCCGATGGTTTTTTGCGCATCATTGCCGCCATGCCCCAAGCTGTAGAGGCCGGCGGAGACCAATTGCAAACGCCTGAACCAGCCATCCGCCCGCAGGGGCGAGCTGCGCCTGAACAACCAAGCCACGATCACCATCATGATGGAGCCGAGTAAAAAGCCCAGCAGCGGCGACACAAAAATAAATAAAACCGTCTTCGTCAAACCGGCGGCGATCAAGGCGCCCGGCCCGGCCTTGGCGATCACGGCACCCACTATGCCACCGATCAAAGCATGGGAGGAGCTCGACGGGATGCCGTACCACCAGGTGATGACGTTCCAGGCAATCGCACCAATCAAGGCGCCGAAAATGACATGGTGATCCACGACGCCGGGGTCAACGATGCCTCGACCTATGGTGCTGGCCACCTTCAGCTGAAAAATCGCGATTGCCAAGACATTGAAAAAGGCCGCGAACAAAACGGCTTGCTGGGGCTTCAGAACGCCGGTCGAAACCACCGTGGCGATCGAGTTTGCGGCGTCATGAAAACCATTCATGAAATCAAACAACAGGGCCAAAGCCACCAGCATGGCGACGACCCAAAACGCTAGCTGTACCGATTGCATTGCGCGCGACTCAGGAGTTCTCGAGGACGATGCCCTCGATCAAGTTCGCCACATCCTCGCAGCGGTCGGAAATTGATTCGAGCTGCTCGTAGATCGCCTTCAGCTTGATCAACTCACGCACATCTGGCTCCTCACGGAACAGCTTTGACATCGCCGAGCGCATCACCCGATCGGCATCCGACTCGAGTCTGTCAATTTCTTCGCAGGTCTTGATCGCCGCCTCGGCCGTCTTCGGCTCACTCAGTTTGGGCAGCAAGGAAACCGCA
Source organism: Roseateles oligotrophus (assembly GCF_025717515.1). Lineage (GTDB taxonomy): Bacteria > Pseudomonadota > Gammaproteobacteria > Burkholderiales > Burkholderiaceae_C > Paucibacter_A > Paucibacter_A oligotrophus. The sequence continues at coordinate 137,713 of NZ_JAJIRN010000011.1, read as the reverse complement.
TGTTGAACCCGCTCACAGCATTTGGCACTCAAGTCACCCAAGCGCAACACATCCTCCGGGATCCTGCGCACGTCATACAAAGACAAGGTCTCGGTGGAGTCCTGCAGCAGATCTAGCACATCGTCCATCGCGTTGATCAAGCCGTGAATTTGCTCGCGATCAATCGGGGTGATAAAGGTGCGGTGCAAGGCTCGATTCACCTCGGCGGTGATGCGATCTGCCTCATGTTCGGCCACATCAACCTCGGCCGCATATTTCTCGCGCAGACCCACATCGTCATAGTTCTGCAGCATCGACATAAAGGAGCGAGCCCCCTCAGCGATCTTGTTGCCATGCTCATTGAAAAGCTCGAAAAAATTGCCCTCTCGGGGCAGCAACTTACCAAAAAACATGGAATCTCCTGTAGCGTCGGGCCGCGAAATTTCGCCAGACCGCGCAATATTCACCAAACCGACATCACTGTGTCATTTCAGGCACGGGCGAGAGTGTAAATGCGCGGCGAGCGTCACGGTCACAGCAAATTTCAATCTGTCGCAAAAGCGGATCAGGGGTAAAGGGCTAAGTCCGTGCGCGCCAGGGTCTGCCCGGCAACGCTGGGCAAGAAACTCGCCAAGCCACCCAAGCCGGGGGCGACCAGAGTCGGATCCAACTCAAGCAAGGGCAGCAACACAAAGGCACGCAAGTGCAAACGCGGATGCGGCAGCGTCAGACGTGGCGCAGAAATTTGCTCGCCGCCATAGAGCAGCAAGTCAAGATCGAGTGTGCGCGGCGCATTGACGAAAGGCCGCAGCCGACCATGCTCCAACTCGATGGCCAGCAATCGATCCAATAAGGCCTCGGCTGCAAGCGTCGACTGCAGGCATGCCACCGCATTCAAATAGTCAGGGCCGCCCGACTCGATCGGTGCACTGCGGTAAGCGCCTGACACCGCCAAGAGCCGGATCTGCGGCGTGGCCGCCAAGGCTTTCAGGGCGAGGCGCAAGGTCTGAGCCATATCGCCCAGGTTTGCACCCAGGCCTATATAGGCCAGCCCAGGTTCCGTCAGCATTCAGCCCGAGATCGGAGCCGCATCGGCGGGTTTGCTGCCCGGCTTGCGGCGCCGACGGCGTTTTTTGGCAGGCCCCGCTTCCGACTCGTCCGCAGCGGCGTCACTGCTCGGCGGTTTCGCCTCTTCGGCATTCGCACCGGGCTTACGCGGCAACTGATGCACCTTTCCACTGCTGCGACGCTGCTGTTTGTCGGCCTCGCGGGCCTCTTCGAGCAAGGCTTCACGCTCATCGTCGGTGCCCAGCGCAAAATCTTCCCACCAGTCGGCCAGCGCGGCGTCGATTTCGCCCGCATCCGCGCGCAGCCGCAAGAAGTCAAAGCCCGCCCGGTAGCGCGGCTGATCGATCAAGGTGTAGACACCGCTGCCGGTCCGCCGCTCAAACCGCGGCTGCATCATCCAGATTTCGCGCATCTCGGTCGCCAACTTGCCGCGCCCGGAGATGTCACCGATGCGAGCATCAAAGACCGTATCGATCGCCTGCTGCAGCGCCGGAATCACCGGCTCGCCGGCCTCGCGGTTGGCCGTCCAACGGCCCAGCACATCAAACCAGAGCATGCAAGCGAGCATGAAGTTAGCCGACACGCCGCGCCCTTCGGCCACCCGCAGGTCGGTATCTTCAAATGCCATGCGCAGGAACTTTCCGCGCACGCCGTCGGCCTCGGCCATTTCGCCATGCTCGTTGAGCATCGCGTCAAGCACCGGAAAGACGCCGCGCCCCAGACCTTGCTTGCGCAGCTCTTCCAGGCTGGCCAAGGAATGACCGGTCTGCAAAAGCTTGATCATCTCGTCAAACAAACGCGAGGCCGGCACATTGGCCAGCAACTCCGACATCGCCTTGACCGGTGCCCGCGTCTTGGGCTCCAACTCGAACCCCAGTTTGGCGGCGAAGCGCACAGCCCGCACGATACGCACCGGGTCTTCACGGTAGCGGGCCTCGGGGTCGCCAATCATGCGCAACACGCGCTTCTTCGCGTCGGCCAAACCGCCGTGGTAATCGACCACCAGTTGGCGCTGCGGGTCGTAATACAGCGCATTGACGGTGAAGTCGCGCCGCGCGGCGTCTTCGATCTGCGGGCCCCAGACGTTGTCACGCAAGACCCGGCCGGCTGCATCCACCACATGCGATTTGCCCGCGAGTTCTTCCTTGGACGTCTTCTCGTTACCGGCTACCTGCTCGGCGCCCTCATTGACCAGCAAGGCACGGAAGGTCGAAACCTCGATCACCTCATGCTCACGCCCGCGACCATAAACGACATGAACGATACGGAATCGGCGGCCGATGATGAAGGCACGGCGGAACAAGCCCTTGACCTGCTCGGGCGTGGCGTCGGTGGCGACGTCAAAGTCCTTGGGCCGCATGCCCAACAGCAAATCGCGCACCGCACCGCCGACGATATAGGCCTCGAAGCCCGCCTCGGTCAGCGTCTGCACGACACGCACGGCGCGCTCATCGAGCAAGCTGGGGTCGATACCATGCTCGGCGACGGAAACTTCGACCCGCTTGCCCAGCGGACTTTGGCCATGCTTGGTCGATTTAGCAGGCGCCGCAGCTTTGGCGGCCTTGGCCACTTTAGCCAGCGAAGGCTTGCCCAACAGCTTGTCTATGAATTTTTTGATCATGCGAACAGATTCAGAATGGGCCATGCGCGCGCGGATGCAATTTTCGCCAGCGCCGGGGTCGGATTGGTGGCCACCGGGTGGCTCACTAAATCCAGAAGGGGCAAATCATTGACCGAATCACTATAGAAGGTGATTCGCTCGAAATCCTGCCATTGTCGCCCCAAGCCTGACAACCAAGTTTGAACACGATTGATCTTGCCGGTTTGATAAGAAGGAATGCCTTCTATCGCCCCGGTATAGGCGCCGCTCGCGTCGCGCTGCAACTGCACGGCAATCAGGTGCTCGATCCCAAAAGCCTCGGCGATGGGCGCGGTCACGAACTCATTCGTGGCCGTGACGATCGCCATCAAATCCCCTGCCTGAGCATGCTTGCGAACCAAGGCATGAGCTTGCTCCTGCAACATCGGCGCCATCACCTCGGCCATGAAGCGAGCGCGCGCCGCATGCGCCTCGGCCAAAGGGCGACTGCGCCAGACCGAAGTGGCGAAGTCTATGTACTCCGCCAAATCAAGCCGCCCGGCCTGGTACTGGTGATAGAACTCGTCATTGCGCTCACGCCATTGCGCCCCTTCAGCCCAGCCTATGTCCACCATAAAGGCGCCAAAAGCATGATCGGAGTCACTCGGTATCAGCGTGCCATCGAGATCAAAAAGCGTCAAATTCATCCAACAAGTCCTTCGTCAGCCAGCATCTGGCGCAATAGCGGCACCGTCACCGCACGTTTGGCAGCGAGTGCGAATTGGTCCAGCCGATCCAGCAAACGCATCAAATTCTTAAGATCTCGAGCGAAACGGGTGAGCAAATAGTCGAGCACTTCCTCACCCAGCAAAATACCGCGCCGATCGGCCTCGCGGCGCAAAGCCGCCCTTGTCTCGGCCTCGGACAAGGGCTGCAAGCCAAAGGTTGGCCCCCAACCCAGACGCGTGCGCAGATCCTCACGCAGATGCAAGTCAACCGGCGGCGCGTTGCCACTGGCGACCACCGTCAAGCCATGCGTGGCGGCCTCCACAAAAAGCGCGAAGGCCGCATGCTGCTGACCCGCATCGAAACGATCGCAATCATCCAAGAGCAAAAGACTGGGTTGGCTGGGCAACTCCCAGGGCAGGCAAGTTTCGGCGTCATACCAGGCCACTTGGGCACCGGCGGCTTGCCAATCCTGCGCCAAGGCCCGCAGCACATGGGTCTTGCCGCTCCCGCCGCTACCCCACAGGAACACCGGCGGCGCACCTGCGCCCGCATACCTCAAGGCCTGAAGATGCGCCAAGGCAGCGCTATTGGCGCCCGGCAAAAAATTCTCAAAGGTGAAGATCGGCGGTGCGCCGATCGCGAGCGGTATTTGCTTCAAAATCTAAAATTCCAGGGCCCTGACAGGCCGGCATGAGTGAGGCCCCAAGCTCTCGAGGGCCGGCGGCATTCTAGTGGGCGGCTGCCTACGGCTATCAATGCAAAGGTGGAGCGCCGCGTTGGCGCATTTTTGACAAGCGATGCTGCAACTCCTGCCCGTCGGCAGCCTGCGGCAACTGCTCGACATAAAAAGCCAGATCTTCCACTGCGGCCCGCCATTGCCCCAAGGCTTCAAGCACCAAACCACGGTCGCGTCGCTCGGAGGCGTCCAGCGGCAACAAAATCACCAAACGCTGTTGCACCGCCAACAGCCTCGACCAATCTTCACCGGCCCGGTAAATCTCCTTCAAGTTGCGCAGCATCCGCACCAGGATGTCACGCGGCGGCGCCGCTTGCATGAACAACTCGATCGGCAACTCTACTTCGCCGGCCAAACCCGCCCCCTTGCGAAATACCTGCAAATATTCGTCCAGGCGCTCACGCGACATCGATTCGCCGGAGAACGGGTCCAGCACCACCTCGCCATTGCCCATGCTCACCTTGATCAAAAAATGGCCCGGAAACGCCAAGCCCTGAGCACGCAGGCCGAGTTGCGTCGCCAGCTCCAGAAATATCACCGCCAGCGTGATGGGGATGCCGCGCCGCGTCGCCAACACATGATGAATAAAGCTGTTGCCGCATTCATAGTAATTATTGACGTTGCCGGCAAAGCCGAGCTCATGGTGAAAATAGCGCGTCAATGCTTGCAGCTTGTGTTTGGCGCTGGCATCGGCGGGCAAGCGCTGGCGCAGACGCAGGGTCATGGCATCGACCTCGGCCAAGACCGCCTCAACGTCGAGCGCCGGGAACTCATCTTGAGCGATCGAGGCGGCCGCTTCAAGCAGGTTCATGCCGCTGTCTTCGGCCACCAAGCTCGTGAAATACTCCAAGGGAGTCGGCACATTCAATCGCAAATATTCGCTCATGACTTGAGTTTACGAGGCCTGGGTCTGCTGCGAATCAGACCCGCCGGACAAACTGTCGCAAGTTCACACCCAGGGCCAGCAAAACAGCGAAGTAAAGCAGGGCCGAGGCGCCCAAGCTTGCCGCCATGGCCAGCGCACGCATGAACTCGTTGACCCCCAACGCGATCCAGTCAAGCCGCTGCGCCAGCCAAAATTGCAGCCCCCCCATGGCCGCGCTGGCGATGGCCACTCGCAGTGCAAAGCCAAGCCAGCCAGGTGCAGGCAGATAACTGCCCTTGCGGCGTAAGCCGACAAAGAGCCAAGTGGCATTGATCATGGCCCCCAAACCTATCGAGAGCGCCAAGCCCGCCACCCCCAACCAGGGCACAAACAAGAGATTCAAGAGCTGCGTCAACGCCAGCACGGTCACGGCGATGCGCACCGGCGTGCGGGTATCTTGCTGCGCATAAAAGCCCGGCGCCAAGACCTTGATGGCCACCAAGCCGATCAGGCCAACGCCATAACCCATCACGGCCATGGTGGTGTGCAGCACATCGCTGGCCTGAAATGCGCCTCGGTGATAGAGCACCGCCACCATCGGCTGGGCAAACACCATCAAGGCCACCGAACAAGGCAAGGCCAACAAGACCACCAAGCGCAAGCCCCAATCCAATAGCGAAGAATAGGCCTTGGGTTCACCCTTGCCGAGAGCGGCCGACAACTGCGGCGTCAAAATCGCGCTCAGCGCCACACCCAGCAAGGCCGTAGGGAACTCCATCAAGCGGTCGGCATAGGTCAGCCAAGAAGCGGCCCCGGCGCCGACCAGCAAGGCAATCTGTAAATTGATCACCAAGGACAACTGCGCAACGCCGACGCCCACCAAGGCGGGCGCCATCTGACTCAGCACGCGCTTGACCCCCGCATGCTGCCAAGACTGGCGCAAAGCCCCGAGGCTCAAGCCCATCCGGGGCAAAGCGCCAATGCGCGCCAAGGCTGGGACCTGAACCAATAACTGCAATATTCCGCCCAACATGACGCCAACGGCCAAGCCGTAGATCGGCTGCCAGCCCCAGGACTCGAGCCTGGGCACCAACAAGAAGCCGGCGGCGATCACCGACAAGTTCAACAGCACCGGCGTGGCCGCCGGCACCAAAAATCGCTTCCAGGTATTCAGGATGCCGGCCGACAAGGCCACCAAGGACATGCAGCCAATGTAGGGGAACATCCAGCGCGTCATCACCACGGCCACGTCATGCGCGGAAGACGGTAGACCGGAGCCCAAGACCCAGACCAGCAGCGGCGCGCCAATCACCCCGCCCAGACAGGTCAGCATCAGCGCCCATAAAAGAACGGTTGCCACGGCATTGATCAAGGCCTGCGTGGCTTCGTCCCCTTCGCGCGCCCGCGTTCCCGCCAAAACCGGCACAAACGCCTGCGAAAAAGCGCCCTCGGCAAATAGGCGGCGCAAAAGATTGGGGATCCGAAATGCCACCTGAAAGGCGTCTGTCAGGCTGCTTGCGCCAAACAAGGCGGCCACCATTTGCTCACGCACAAGCCCGGTAATTCGAGACACCAGCGTCAGAGCCGAGATAAAAGAAGCCGAGCGAAGCAGATTCATTGGAGATATGGAAATCATGAGTGGCCATAGCCGAACGAGCCCGGCGCAGCGGCGCATTATCATCCGCTGCCACCCCGGCTTTCAGCAGCATTTGACGTCAAGGCTTTGTCATATTGCCATTTCAGTGCTACACTCGCGGTCTTTGCACCAACTGGGTAGAATCACAGCATGGCAACCTCTTCCAAAGCTAAGAAGAAAACAGTCCGTTTGGCGTCGGGCCTCAAGCGCGTTCGCCAGGACTCTAAGCTCAACGCCGCCAACACGGCGCTGCGTTCCAAATTCCGTACGGTCATCAAGAACGTACAAAAAGCTGTTCTGACCGGTGATAAGGTCAAATCAGCAGAGCTGTTCAAGATTGCTGAAACTGTCATCGACTCCGTCGCTGATAAGGGCATCTTTCATAAGAACAAGGCAGCTCGTCACAAGAGCCGTCTGTCGGCAAAAATCAAGGCCTTGGCCGCCTAAAAACCGGTTCTGGTGCAAAGATTGAAGGCCCGCTGAAAAGCGGGCCTTTTCTATTTTGTGACGTGCAGCCCTATTTGCTTCATTGCAGATAGGCTTGAACGAACTTAAATGCCCGCTCGGACGCAAGTCTTGGTGGGCATTTCTCGTTCCGTGGCTCAATGCCATTTTCCGGCCTGCAACCCCTGCATGCTGCGCAGCTTCAGCCACTCGCCGACCGCCTGCGCGACCCAGAGGGGATCATCCAAGGGCAAATCATGGCCGGCTTGCACATGCATGCGCAAGGGCGCACCCCAAGCACGGCTGATGGCCTGCGAGCAACGCCAGTCAACCAAGCGATCGACCTTGCTGCACAGCAGCAGCATCGGCACGGCCGGTCGATGCTGACTAGCCCGGTAGCGGCTCGCGGCCAGCAGTTGGCGCAAGCCATTGCGCAGCCCAACCGGATGCAGGCGCAGCAACTCGACCCACCGATCCAAGACCTCGTCGGGTTTGGACTGCATATTCGACGTCATTTTGAGCACCTTGGCCTCGCGCCGGCGATAACCCAAACTGGATAGACTCAAAAGCAGAAAACTCAGGTAATTGAGCGGGCGCAGCCGATGATAAAAAGGGCTGAAGGGCTGCAGGCTGGTATTGATCAAAACGCCGGCACTCAGCTCCTGCGGATAGCGAGCCGCCCAGTCGGTCGCCACCATGGCACCCAAGGACATCGCCAGCAAGTGCACCGGCCCCTGCACACCGAGTTGCCGCAGTTGCGCCCGGCAACTCTCCACCATTCCCGCCACCCGGGTCGGACTTGACTCACCGTTCAGGGCGCCATTGCCGGGCAAATCCAGCATCAGCAGTCGCCCACCAGGCTGTTGAAGCTGGATTTGCTGGAGCAAGATTGCGGGAAAGTCACCCCAATGCCCACTCTCCCGCGCCAGTCCACGCAGCAAAACCCAAACCGCGGGACCACTCATGCGCGAGCTCCGGTTTGAACTGATTGCCGATACCAACGATCCAAAGCCATCTCCTCATGCCATGCACGCAGTTCAGGGCGAGGTAGCCAACGCTGCATGCCGGCGGCCGCTCGCAACACAAAATCCAACCAAGCAATATGCCGGCGCAACACCCGCTGCTGCCTATGCTCAATCAAGGGATTGAACATACCGCTGCGCGAGAACAACTGCCGCGGATTTTTCTTGACCCACAACCAAGACCCCATCTCCAGCGTCAAGGGCAGCAGCATGCAATTAGGCCGCTCGCAGGCGCGCATATAGAGATGGTCCCACAGATCGCCATGGGTCAAATACTGGCGACTTTGTGGCTCGAACACATAGCGATGCTGCGCATGGGTTTGATCAAGAATTTCGCACAGCGCATGCATTTCTGCCAAGTGCTGAATCGGCTTGGCGGTATGCGCGAACGGAAACCAGATGCGGTCGGCCAGGCCAAAACCCGAGTGGCAATCGACCGAAATTGAACTCACATGGCCGAGCATTTCTCGCTCGACCAAATCGCAAAGCGCCCGACTTTCCGTCTCCATAGGTTCGCCAATTTCACCCATAAACCAGGGCAGCTTTGCGCTGATGCGCTGCCCGCCCACCATCCAAGGCACCGGCCCGCCGGCCTGCACAGGTGCATTGCGCATCAGATCAACCCCTTTTGGATTGGCACGGGTGGCCCGCCACAGTCCGCCCGGATTGACCAAGGGCATGAACACGAGCCGCACCGACTCCAGGCTGCGATGCAGACTGCTGTCCCAGCGCAAACGCGACACCAGACTGGCCAAAAAGGCCATCACCACCTCGGCGCCGATGCGCTCCAAGCCATGAACACCACCAAAAAAACCTACCGCCGGCACCGCAGGATCAGGGTTACCCAAGGTCACCGCCAACAAGGGCAAGCCGCCCTCACCCATCGTCACTCGACCCAGATGATGCCGCTCAAGATAGGGTCGGCCCGCCTCGATCAAGCATTCCAAGGCATTTAGTTCTGGCAAGACAGGCAGAGCGAGAGTTTGTTGCACGCGCAGTCAGCGGTTTGTCGCGCCGCTCATCAATAACACCGGGCGCGAGCATAGCCGCTGCAAGGTTTTGTAACCACCGTCTACTCAAGGGGTCAGACACAGTATTGTCATCAAATCGTTTTAGCCTTGCGGCCAAACGATTCAAAGGAACAAGTCATGCCGGAGCGAACACAGACTCGAACGCCAGCACTCCGAACCCAAATGCAGACGAAACTTGCTCTCGGACGCAGTCTGCTTTGGGGCCTGGTGGAATTGCTGGCCCTGCTGCGGGCACGCAGTCGCGCCTCGGTGAAATAGTCGGAACCAACCGATGGGCTGGGCTGGACCGCAGCAGCGCAAGCGCTCGCCTAGCCTTCGCCCTTGCTCCGAACCGATGCATCGGGCAAGAGGCAAGCCTCGGCGACTTGCAACTCATTGTCGCGGGCGAAATTCATCACAAAGTCCCAGGCCATGGGCTCGAGCTTCTTCAACTCTTCATTGACGATCACGCACTTGATGCCGTTGATGACGCGAGGCACGCACAAGGGCGAATAGCCGATATAGGCACCGATACCGCCGCGTGCGCCACCGGGCCGGAAGCAAGACATCGCTCCCGCCAAACGTTCGGCCCAGTCGCTGGGCCTGAAAGTCTGCCCCGCCAAGGTGACACCTTGGATGAATACTTCGCGCGGTTTGGGGGCTTGACTCATGAATTAGCGATTTGAATTCCAGGCCCGACTACGGCCAAAAAGGCTGGGTCAATGGTTTACGACAAACGCTATTGTGCCTTGGATGACCGAGCCGACTTTCAACTTGAGCGTCAAAGTCAGGACAATCGCACAGCATTCGCCCTGCGGATTCGACCCGCTCAAGTCGCCCTTTAGAATCGACAGGCTGACGAGTCCAGCCAAGAGGCAAGACCCGACCCCCATCCCTATTGATTCTCATGGAGAGCCGATGAACGCGCCCCAAGTCCGCCCCGAGGCACCGTCCGAACCGCATGTGATGCAAACCTATGGCCGACTGCCTATCGCCTTGTCGCACGGCCAGGGCTGCTGGGTTTGGGACACCAACGGCAAGCGCTATCTCGACGGCCTCGGCGGCATCGCCGTCAACACCCTCGGCCACGCCCACCCGCGCTTGGTACCGGCCTTGCAAGAGCAGATTGCCAGGCTGATCCACACCAGCAACTACTACCATGTGCCGCTGCAAGAAAAGCTCGCCGCCAAGCTCTGCGAGTTGTCGGGCCTGAGCACGGCCTTCTTTTGCAATAGCGGACTCGAAGCCAACGAGGCCGCGCTGAAAATCGCCCGCAAATACGGCCATGACCGGGGCAACCACATGCCCGAAGTGATGGTATTCGAAGGCGCTTTTCACGGCCGCTCGATCGCCACCTTGTCGGCCACAGCCAACCCGAAAATTCACGCCGGCTTCGGCCCCTTGGTGGGCGGTTTTGTGCGCGTGCCGCTGAATGACATCGCGGCGGTTCGCAAGGCCCTGGCCGAACACCCGAACATCACCGCCGTCTTCTTGGAGACCATCCAGGGCGAAGGCGGCGTCAACCCGGCCAGCATTGCTTTCCTGCAAGAGCTGCGCCGCGTTTGCGATGAGCACGACATCCTCTTGATGCTGGACGAGGTGCAATGCGGCATCGGCCGCACCGGCAAATGGTTTGCGCACCAATGGGCCGGTATTCAACCCGATGTGATGCCCTTGGCCAAGGGCCTGGGCTCGGGCGTGCCGATTGGTGCGGTGGTCTGCGGCCCACGCGCCGCCAAGGTGATGCAGCCGGGCAACCACGGCACCACCTTCGGGGGCAACCCATTGGCCATGCGGGCCGGTGTTGAGACCCTCAACATCATGCAAGAAGATGGTTTGTTGGCCAACGCGGCCCGCGTCGGCGCCGAGTTGAAGGCGGCGCTGCAAGCCGGCTTGGCTGATGTAGAAGGCGTCGTCGAGATACGGGGTCAGGGCTTGATGCTGGGCATCGAGTTGGACCGCCCCTGCGGCGCCCTGCTCTTGCAGGCGGCCGAGGCCGGCTTGATGATCAGCGTCACCGCAGACCGGGTCGTGCGCCTGGTGCCGGCGCTGATTTTGAGCAGTGAAGAAGCCGCCCAGATTGCCGCCATCCTCTGCCCCTTGATCAAGGCCTTTGTCGCTTCGGAAGCCGTTAAGCCATGAAGCCGGGCACCGCTTTGATGCGTCATTACTTGCAGTTCAAGGATTTCCGCGCCGAAGAATATGCGCATCTGTTCGAGCGCGCCGCCATCATCAAACGGCGTTTCAAGAACTATGAGCGCTACCAGCCGCTGGCCGACCGCAGCCTGGCGATGATCTTCGAAAAAGCCAGCACGCGCACGCGGGTCAGCTTCGAAGCCGGCATGTACCAGATGGGCGGCTCGGTCGTGCACCTGACCACCGGCGACAGCCAGTTAGGCCGCGCCGAGCCGATCGAAGACAGCGCGCGCGTGATCAGCCGCATGGTCGATCTGGTGATGATTCGCACCTTCGAGCAGACCAAGATCGAGCGCTTCGCCGCGCACTCGCGGGTGCCTGTGATCAATGGTCTGACCAACGAATATCACCCCTGCCAGATCCTGGCCGATCTGTTCACCTTCATCGAAGCGCGCGGCATGAACCAGCGCGGTATTGTCGATGTCGATTGCCTCAAAGGTCGCATAGTGGCCTGGGTCGGTGACGGCAACAATATGGCCAACACCTGGCTGCAGGCGGCCGAGATCCTGGGCTTCACCGTGCATGTCAGCACGCCGAGTGGTTATGAGGTCGACCCGGTGGTCGCCGGCATTCAGAACAGCGATTGCTACAAGGTTTTCAAAAACCCTTTGGAGGCCTGCCGCGGCGCCGATCTGGTCACCACCGATGTATGGACCAGCATGGGTTATGAAGCCGAGAACGAAAAGCGCCGAGAGGCCTTTGCCGACTGGTGTGTTGACGCCGAGATGATGGGCGTGGCCAAGCCGGACGCCTTGTTCATGCATTGCCTGCCCGCGCACCGGGGCGAAGAAGTCACCGCCGACGTCATCGACGGCCCCCAATCCGTCGTCTGGGACGAGGCAGAAAATCGCATGCATGTGCAGAAGGCACTCATGGAGTACCTTCTGCTGGGGCGCATCGGCTGACAAGCCGAGGTGCCCCTGGCCCGCCAGGGCCGCATGCGATTTGGAGTGCACTCACTTTGCTGCCAAGCAAAGTGAAGCCGCGTGAGCGGCGGGTGCACACCAGAACAGAATGCCCGTTAGGGCATGCGTTCTGTTCGGTGATCGCTCATTTTGCGCAGCAAAGTGAGCGATCACCAGAATCGCATGCACTGCCTGGGCGGGCTAGACCTTCAACCCCGCCAGCACCTGCCCCGTAATCAGCTTCTCCGCCGCCTCAAAGTCCGCTGACTCCAAAGCCGGCTTGCCTAAAAGAATCGCGAACTGAGCGGCCTGATCGGCATAGGCTTGGGTGCTGGCCCAGATGGTGAACATCAGGTGCCGGTAGTCGAGCCGGGCCACCAGGCCGGCGTCGGCCCAGCGCTCAAAGGTCTGCACATCGGCCCGCAAGGCAGGCAAGACCCGACCCTCGATCGCGTCCCGAAAACGCGGCGCTCCGGCCATCACCTCACGCGCAAACACCTGCGAGCCGGCCGGCCTCTCGCGTGAAAAACGCAGCTTGGCCGCAATATAGTCGCGCATCGCGGCGGCCGGGTCATGGCCGGAAACCAGCCCGTCCATGCGGGCCAGCCATTCATTCAAGACCTCGTCCAGCACGCGCCGATAGAGCGCTTCTTTGCTGGGGAAGTAATAGAGCAGATTGTGCCGACTCAGCTTCAAGCCGGCAGCAATCGTCTCCAGCGACACCCCCTCGAAGCCGAATTGCGCAAACTGCCGTTCGGCCTCGGCGCAGATCGCCGCCTCCTTGGTCCGGCGACTGGGGCTGAGCAATGTTTTGGTTTCTGACATCAAAAAATCGCCTGTATGCGGGAATTCACCGACTGGCAAATTTTTACCAGTTGGTAAATTATGCCATCGACTTTCGCTCAACACCACACACGCAGGGAGCAAGGCATGGATCAAAACACTGCCGGCCGCCAAGCCGGCCGGCTCAAGCAAGAGCAATACCTGAGCAACTTCAGCGATGCCCGCCCGCCTCTCAGCCGTGCCCAGGCCTTGGTCGAGGCCGAGCGCTGCTACTACTGCTTCGACGCGCCCTGCATCACGGCCTGCCCGACCGGCATCGATGTGCCCAGCTTCATTCAGCGCATCGCGCAAGACAATGTTCGCGGCGCGGCCGAGGCGATTCTGAGCGCCAATCCGCTCGGCGGCATGTGCGCGCGGGTTTGCCCGACCGAAGTCTTGTGCGAGCAAAGCTGTGTGCGCAATGGCTGCGAAGAGAAGCCGGTCGAGATCGGCCTGCTGCAACGCTACGCGACCGATGCTTTCTTCGCCAACGCCGATGCCAAGCCCTTATTCAGCCGGGCAGCCGGCAGCGGCAAGACCGTCGCGGTGGTCGGCGCCGGCCCGGCCGGCCTGGCCGCCGCCCATGGCCTGGCGCGACTGGGCCACGCCGTGACAATGTTCGACGCTAACGCCAAACTCGGCGGCCTGAACGAATATGGCCTAGCCACCTACAAGACGCCGGGCGGCTTCGCCCAGCAAGAGGTGGACTGGTTGTTGGCTATCGGCGGCATCACGGTCAAGGCCGAGCAAAAGCTTGGTCGCGACTTCGATCTGGCCCAGCTAACGGCCGAATTCGACGCCGTGTTTCTGGGCCTGGGCCTGGCCGGTGTGAATGCCTTGCAAGTGGCAACACCGGCCTGCGAGGGCTTGCGCCCCGCGGTCGACTTCATCAAAGAGCTGCGCCAGTCCGACCCGATGGATGTGAAGGTCGGCCGCCAGGTCGTGGTGATAGGCGGCGGTATGACGGCGGTGGACGCCGCCGTGCAATGCAAGCTGCTCGGTGCACGCGAGGTGACGATGGTCTACCGCCGCGGCGCCGACGCGCTCAGCGCCTCGCCTTATGAGCAGGACTGGGCGCAAAAGCATGGCGTGCTTTTGCGCTGCTGGGCCGCGCCGCTGGAGGTCTTGAGCGAGGGCGGCCAAGTCAGCGGCGTGCGCTTTGCCGTCACCGCGCAGCAAGGCGATCAAGTGGGAGAAACCGGCGAGCAATTCAGTTTGAACGCCGACATGGTGTTGATGGCGATTGGCCAGCGGTTTGAGGCCGACTTGCCCGCTATCGACCTCCAGGGCGGCCGTATCGCCACCGAGGCGGACGGCCGCATCCCCGGCCACCCCAAGCTCTGGGCCGGTGGAGATTGCCGTTACGGCGGGCGTGACCTGACCGTCGAAGCGGTCGAGCATGGCAAGCAAGCCGCGCTGTCCATTGACGCATTTTTGAGGAGCTGAGAGCCATGGCCAATATCGCAAGCAACTTTCTCGGCATCCGCAGCCCGAATCCTTTTTGGCTCGCCTCGGCGCCGCCGACCGACAAAGAAGTTAATGTCAATCGCGCCTTCGAGGCCGGCTGGGGCGGCGTGGTCTGGAAGACCTTGGGCGAAGACCCGCCGGTCGTCAACGTCAATGGGCCGCGCTACACAACACTGCTGGGCGCCGACCGCCGCGTCATCGGCCTCAACAATATCGAGCTGATCACCGACCGGCCGCTGGCCACCAATCTGGCCGAGATCCGCCGCGTCAAACGCAACTGGCCCGACCGGGCGATGATCGTCTCGCTGATGGTGCCTTGCGAGGAGCAGGCCTGGCGCAGCATCCTGGCGCAGGTGGAAGACAGCGGCGCCGACGGCGTCGAGCTGAACTTCGGCTGCCCACACGGCATGAGCGAGCGCGGCATGGGCGCGGCCGTCGGGCAGGTGCCCGAGTACATCCAGATGGTGACGGCCTGGTGCAAGCTGCACAGCAAGCTGCCGGTGATCGTCAAGCTGACACCTAACATCACCGATGTACGGATGCCGGCGCGTGCGGCCAAGGCCGGCGGGGCCGATGCGGTGTCCTTGATCAACACCATCAACTCGGTGATGGGGGTTGACCTGGACTCCATGCGGATGAGTCCGAGCACCGACGGCTGGGGTTCGCATGGCGGCTACTGCGGGCCGGCGGTGAAGCCGATTGCGCTGAATATGGTGGCCGAGATCGCCCGCGATCCGCTCACCGCTGGCATCCCTATCTCCGGCATCGGTGGCATCAGCAACTGGCGCGACGCGGCCGAGTTCATCGCGATGGGCTGCGGGACGGTGCAGGTCTGCACCGCGGCGATGGTCTATGGCTTCAGAATAGTGCAGGACATGTGCTCGGGCCTGAGCAACTTCATGGACGTGAAAGGCTATGCAACGCTGGACGAGATGCGCGGCCTGGCCGTGCCTTCGGTGAAGAACTGGAACCAGCTCAACCTCAACCATGTGGAGAAGGCCGTCATCAAGCAAGACAGTTGCATCCAATGCGGGCGCTGCCATGTGGTCTGCGAGGACACCTCGCACCAGGCCATCACCGCCACCAAGGACGGCCGTCGCCATTTCGAGGTCAAGGACGCAGACTGCGTCGGTTGCAATTTGTGCGTGTCGATCTGCCCGGTGCCCGACACCATCTCGATGCGGGCCTTGCAGCCCGGCGAGATCGATCAACGCACGGGCCAAGTCGTCAGCGGCGACTATGCGAACTGGACCACGCATGCCAACAACCCCATGAGAGTCTCACCCTAGCGGTTTATCCCCATGGCGTATTGAACGCCCAGGCACAAAGATTGCACATTCCCAAAAAAGGAGTCCTGCGCATGACCGAATCCTCGCTCTCCAATGCCGACCTATTGCCGACCACGGCCGCCCAGCGCCATTGGGGCTGGAAGGACTTTGCGTCCCTCTGGGTCGGCATGGTCATCTGCGTGCCCACCTACACCATGGCCAGCTCGATGCTGGACCAGGGCTTCAGCTGGCAATCGGCGATCTGGCTCGTGTTCGTGGCCAATCTGATCGTGCTGTTGCCCATGGTCTTGATCGGCCGCGCCGGCACCAAGCATGGCATCCCCTTCCCGATCCTGGCGCGCGCGCCGTTCGGCGTCATCGGCGCCAACTTGCCGGCCGTCTTGCGCGGTCTGGTTGCGGTCGGTTGGTTCTCGATCAACTGCTACTTCGGCGCTTTGGCCATGCATGGACTGGCCAACGCGTTCGGAATGGGTTTGGCCGGACCGGCGGCCGGGGAGACCATCAGCAGCTCCCAGTTCGTCTGCTTTCTTTTGTTCTGGGCTGTGCACATTGCCTTCATCTGGAAAGGGCTGGAATCGGTACGCTTGCTGGAGGTGGTGGCCGCGCCGCTGATGATCACCGCCTCGGTCGCCCTGGTGATCTGGGCCTTTATGACGGTGTCGCCAAGCCAGATTTTCAGTCTGCCGGCCAAGGTCGTCGAGGGCGGGCCCAAGACTTGGGCCGCCTTGACCGGGCTGGTCGGTTTCTGGGCCACCTTGGCGCTGAACATCCCCGACTTCACCCGTTTCGCCAAGTCACAGCGCGATCAGGTGATCGGCCAGGCGATTGGCCTGCCCTTGCCGATGGCGCTGTTCTCGCTGGTCGGCGTGATCGGCTTTTCGGTCTCGCAAATTCTCTACGGCAAGGCGCAACTATTCCCCGACGGCCTGTTGACACAGATGGGGCCGGTCGCGGCCAGTATTGGTTTGGTGGTGATTTTGCTGGCCAATCTGACTACCAATGTGGCGGCCAATCTGGTCTCGCCGTCCTATGACTTCTCGCAACTGGCCCCGAGCAAGATCAGCTTTCGCATGGGCGGCTTGACCGCCGCGCTGCTGGGCCTGCTGTTCCAGCCCTGGAAGTTGCTCGCTACTTCCGGCGGCTATCTGTTCACCTGGTTGGGCGGTTATGGCACCTTGCTCGGCGCCGTCGCCGGCATCTTGCTGGTCGACTATTACCTTGTGAGACGGACCGAGCTGAAGATCGCCGATCTCTACAAGCGCGGCGGCGACTACGAGTACAGCGGCGGCTGGAATATCCAGGCCTTGATCGCGTTTGCGCTGGGTGTGCTGCCCTGCCTGCCCGGCTATCTGGCGGTCTCGGGCGTGATCCCCAAGGACTCGGTCCCGCCCCTGCTCTTGAGCCTGTATGACTTTGGCTGGTTCTTCAGCCTGGCCGTCGCCGGGCTATACCATTACTTCAGCGCAAGGAGGCCGGTATGAACGATCAAGCAGCGCCCGCATTGTTGATTCGCGGCGGCACCGTGGTCAACGCCGACCGCGAGTTTGCGGCCGATGTACTCTGCGTGGGCGGCAAGGTCGCGGCGATTGGGGCGCGCGCCTTGAGCGAAGCGCCGGCTGCTTGCCTGACGCTGGATGCCAGCGGCCAATATCTGCTGCCCGGCGGCATCGATCCGCACACCCATATGCAGCTGCCCTTTATGGGCACGGTGACGAGGGATGACTTCTTCAGCGGCACGGCGGCGGCCTTGGCCGGCGGCACCACCTCCATCATCGACTTCGTCATCCCCAACCCGCAGCAGCCGCTGCTGGAGGCCTATCAGACCTGGCGCGGCTGGGCCGAGAAGTCGGCCGCCGACTACGGCTTTCATGTCGCCATCACCTGGTGGGGCGACAGCGTTCACGCCGATATGGCGACGCTGGTGAGCCAAGAAGGCGTCAACAGCTTCAAGCATTTCATGGCTTACAAGAACGCCATCATGTGCGATGACGAGACGCTGGTGAACAGCTTCAAACGTGCGCTTGAACTCGGCGCCATGCCGACCGTGCATGCCGAGAACGGCGAGCTGGTCTATCTGCTGCAGCAAGAGGTGGCGAAGCTGGGTATCACCGGCCCCGAGGGCCACCCGCTGTCGCGCCCACCCATGGTCGAGGCCGAGGCGGCCAACCGCGCTATTGCGATCGCCGAGGTCTTGGGCACGCCGATCTATATTGTCCATGTCTCTTGCCAGGAGACCGTCGACGCGATCGCGCGCGCCCGCTCGCGCGGGCAGCGCGTCTACGGCGAGGTGCTGGCCGGCCATTTGCTGATCGATGACAGCGTCTACCGCCACCCCGATTTCGCTTTTGCCGCCGCCCATGTGATGAGCCCGCCGTTTCGCCCCAAGGTCCATCAGGAGATGCTCTGGCGCGGCCTGCAGGCCGGCAATCTGCACACCACCGCCACCGACCATTGCACCTTTTGCGCGACGCAAAAAGCGGCCGGGCTTGAGCATTTCGCCAAGATCCCGAACGGCTGCGGCGGCGTCGAGGAGCGCATGGCGGTGATCTGGGATGCCGGCGTCAACAGCGGGCGCCTCACGCCGTCCGAGTTCGTCGCCATCACCTCGGCCAATACCGCCAAGTTGTTCAATATCTACCCGCAAAAAGGCTGCATCAGCGAAGGCGCCGACGCCGACCTGGTGCTCTGGGACCCGCAAGCGACGAAGACGATTTCGGTCGCAAGCCAGCGGTCCTTGGGCGACTTCAATATCTTCGAGGGCCGTTCGGTACGCGGCCTGCCCAGCCACACCATCAGCCAAGGCCGTATCGTCTTTGCGCTGGGCGACCTGCGCGCGGAGGCCGGCGCCGGCCGCTACATCAAACGGCCCGCCTTCGGGCCGAACGTCAAAGCGGCAATGCTGCGCAAGCAAGACCTGACCCCAAGCGCCGTACAGCGTTGAAAGAGCCGAGCATGAATTCCCAAGACCTGCGTATCAATGGCGATCGGCTCTGGAGCTCCTTGATGGAGTTGGCGCAAATCGGCGCCACGCCCAAGGGCGGCGTTTGCCGACTGGCGCTGACCGAGTTGGACCGCCAGGGGCGCGATCTGGTGCTGGGCTGGGCGCGCGAAGCCGGCATGACGGTGACGGTCGACAAGATCGGCAACGCCTTCATGCGCCGCGCTGGCCGTAACAACGCACTGCCCCCGGTGATGACCGGCAGCCATATCGACACCCAGCCGACCGGCGGCAAGTTCGACGGCAATTACGGTGTGCTGGCCGGCTTGGAGGTGGTGCGTACGCTCAATGACCACAGCATTCAAACCGAGGCGCCAATCGAAGTCGCTTTCTGGACCAATGAAGAGGGCTCGCGCTTTGTGCCGGTGATGATGGGCTCGGGCGTGTTTGCCAAGGCCTTCACGCTGGAACATGCTTACGCCGCCACCGACACCGAGGGCCTGACGGTCCGGGCTGAGTTGGAGAAGATTGGCTATATCGGCACCGAGGAACCGGGCGCCCATGCGCTAGGCACATACTTCGAGACCCATATCGAACAAGGCCCGGTGCTGGAGGATCACGACATCACGATCGGTGTCGTCACCGGCGTCTTGGGCATCAAATGGTATGACTGCACGGTGACCGGCATGGAGGCGCATGCGGGCCCGACGCCGATGGCGCTGCGCAAAGACGCGCTGCAAGTTGCTGCCCAATTGATGCAGGAGGTGGTGGCGGTGGCGCATCGCCATCCTCCCGATGGGAAAGGTAATGGGCGCGGCACGGTCGGCATGGTGCAGGTGCACCCGAACAGCCGTAACGTCATCCCCGGTCGGGTCAAATTCAGCATCGATTTGCGCAACAGCTCGGACGAACTGGTTGAGGCGATGGACGCCGACATCAAGGCCTGCGCCGCCCGCATCAGCGCCGCCAGCGGCTTGCCCATCCAGATTGAGTTGGTATCGCATTACCCGGCCCAGCCCTTCCATGCCGACTGCATCAACGCGGTGGCCAAGGCTGCCAGCGACTTGGGCTATTCGAGCATGCCCGTCGTCTCGGGCGCCGGCCACGACGCCGTCTATATGGCGCGGCTGGCACCGACCGGCATGATCTTCATCCCCTGCAAGGACGGCATCAGCCACAACGAGATCGAGGATGCAAAACCCGCGCACCTGGAGGCCGGCTGCAATGTGCTGCTGCTGGCGATGCTGACGCGGGCGAGTTAGCGCGGTCTGATAGAGCCCTATCGACGAAGCGTCTGCGCGGGGCCGTCAGTCATGGCCCTTGCCCTTCCCTTTGCCATGGCCTTTGCCATGACCATTACCGTTACCGTTGCCATGCTCTTCACGGTCACGCTCCCCTCGGCCCGACTCCCCGCGGCTCTGGTAGTGAGGCACATATTCATTCTGATACCAGTCATCACGCACAAAGTAGACGTTTTGACCACAAGCGTTGTAGTGCTTGCAATGCTTGCGCCAGTCTTTTTCGTGGCCGGGCGACACCCGCAAATAGACCGGGGCAACATACTGGCGGCTATGTTCGATCATGATCGGCTTTGCATAAATCAGCCGTGGCTGCGGTGCATTGCCGATGTCGATATGGCCATAGAAACCCGGTTGCCCGATATTGATAGACACCCCGATATCCGCCGCTTTTGCCGAGGCAGCGATCAAAAGGCCAACAACACAGGTCAAGGCAAAAGCCAGTCGTTTCATATCGCACTCCAGGGGTTGAAAACTCAATACTAAACGCGGCGTCCCTACGCGGCGTGCACAGACTTTACGACTTGATACAAGCGGCCAGTCGACGAAGAAAAGGCCTTGATTGAAGACAATCAAGGCCTTGTGCAAACTCGAACCGGAGCCTTCTCCGGTAAAGGCGCCGGATTTAGGCCGCCGCTACGACCTTGCGGGCGCGCCGCTTGACCGCAGCGACCTTGACGGGTGCCGCATCAATTTGAGCTTCGACTTGGGCAAGAACCTGGCGCTTGGCGCGCACTGCCGTCTTCTTGACGGTTTCGACCGCCGCTGTTGCCGAGACCGCAGGCTTGGCCTTGACGGCCGCGCGCTTTACCTTGGTTGGCGGCACACCGGCCAACAGCGACAGGCGGCCGACGCCTTCGACCAAACCGGCCGACAGCGCACGGGCGGCGCGAGCACCCGGCATGCTCAGACGAGCCGCCGTTGTCAGGCCGCGAGCCAGCAAGGGATTCTGAGCCGCGGCGGCAAAGCCGGCCATCCGGGCAACGCCGACGCGGGCCTTGCTGGAACCGACCTTGATCACGCGCTCGCTGCCGGTCGTCAATTTGCCAACGCCGCCATCGATGATCTCGCTCAGGCTGTCACGCAACTGCGTCAAAGCACCGGTCAGATTTGGCGCTAGCTTGACGCTGCGGCTATAGACTTGCGCTTGCAGGCCGTCGTTGACGCCGTTGAGCAAGCGGCTGCTGCCGGCACGGTAGGCCTTGACGGTCAAGCTGGCGGCACGGGCGTAGTTATCGATGGCCTCAAGGGTAACGGTGCTCAGGGTCTGATGGTTCATGCTGTGCTTTCTCAAGTGGGTCAATAGAATTCGCCAGCTTGGATTGCTGCCCCGAATATTAAATCTCGGCAAAGCCCTGGCGATGTCGTCAGTTTCCCGGCAAAGCCCTAGAGAGCGATACCCAAATCAGCCCTATTGAGGCGATATTCCTAGAGCTTGCTCCCCAATTTCATGCCGCTTTGCCGCTACGTTAGGGCTGCAATTTTTACAAAACATCCATCGGTGCAAGCACCTAAGGGTGACTACTTCCCTCTTTTGTAGGCTTCCTGCGCCGTCGATAGCGAGGGAGACTGAGCTTAGGCCAGTTTGAGCAAAACCCTTGCCCGGCCCCGGAACCAAAGCTCCGATCGATCCCCTTTAAAAAAGGAAATGCTGTGCGTCTCTCTAAAGCTCTCTTCACCCCTATCGCCTTGGCAGCCATGCTCTCTACGGCACAGGCCCAGGTCATCACGGTTGGCCAGAACATCAACGTGACCAAGCAATCGGGCTCGCAGTCCGAAACCGCCATCGCCATCAGCCGCATCAACTCGAACCTGGTGACTATTTCGTCCAATGGCGGCGGCAATATGATCAACAAGTTCAGCGCCAACGGCGGCGCCAGCTGGGCCAATAGCGCCTATGCCGTACCCGGTGGCTACGACAGCGGCATGGCCGCCGACAGCTTCGGCAATATCTTCTTGTCTTACCAAGTGAACCAGCAAACCCATGTCGCCCGCAGCACCGATGGGGGCGCCACCTATGGCTTTCACGCGGCAATTGCCGGTGGCGGCGCCGACCACCCCGAGATGGCGGTCGGCCCGGGCCGCGTCGCCGGCACCACCGACTTGATGTTCCGTGATTCGGTGAATGGTCAGTCGCGCATTGTCAACGCCAGCTCCAGCGGCTTCGGCAGCACCGGTGCTTTCACGACTCAGACCAATCAAGGCGCCGGCAATTTCGGCTCAACAGCGATTGGCAATAACGGCCGCGCCGCTTTCACGGTGATGACCTCGGCCGGCACTGCCGGTCCGGACAATTTGACGGTGCGCTATGACGCCGACGGCCTGGGTGCGGGCGCAAGTTTCGTCAACGGCGCCACCATCGTCACTCAAGTGGGAGGCTGGCGCCCAATCCCGGCGCAGCCCAGCCGCACCATTGACACGCAAGTCTCATTGCAGTTCGACTCCTCCGGTGGCGTGCACAACAATGACCTCTATATGCTGTACACGCAGGCCGCCAACCCGACGACCAACGACACCAATATCGTCATTCGCCGCTCCAGCGACAACGGCGCGACCTTCAGCAGCGAAGTGCGTTTGAATGACGACCTGGGCAGTAATTCGCAATTTTTTGGCCGCCTTGCAGTTGACCAAACCACCGGCTACCTGGCCTCGGTCTGGTACGACGCACGCAACTCTGTCGGCAACAATATGGTCGAAGTCTGGGGCACGGTCAGCATGGACGGTGGCACGACCTGGGCCAAGAACTTCAAGATCAGCCAAGGCATGTCGGACGGCCGCACCAGCAATATCAACAACGGCAACGAGTTCGGCGACTACATCGCGCTCGACTTCTATGCCGGCAATCTGGTCACCGCCTGGGCCGACTCCTCCAACTCGACCGGCGACAACCCGGACCTGACCAAGGGCCTGGACATCTATTACGCCCGCGCCACCGTCGCGGTGCCCGAGCCATCCACGCTGCTGCTGACCTCGCTCGGCTTGCTGTTCTTCTTCGCTCGCCGCGTCAAACGCAGCTGAGCCACCGCTTGCTAATCAAAGCCTCCTTGAACGGAGGCTTTTTTATTGGTGAATGCACCCAGCCAAGACCACGCAGGAAAACCACAGGCCATAGAATCACGCCCCGCCTCCCCTTGCTTGCCTCGCTCAAACTAAGCCCCATGAATATCACCGTCCTCGAAGAACTGCGCATCTATATCGACCCCTTGACGCCCGAGGAACACCAGGCGCTGGAGCGCAGCATCCTGAGCGAAGGTTGCCGCGACGCGCTGGTGCTGTGGGGCGATATTTTGGTTGACGGCCACAACCGTTACGGCATCTGCCAGCAGCATGGCTTGCCCTTCAACACGGTGCAGAACACGCGTTTCAAGTCGATGGAAGACGTGCATCTGTGGATGATTGACCAGCACCTGGGGCGGCGCAGCCTGTCGGACTTCCAGCGCGGTGTGCTGGCGCTGCGCAAGAAAGAAATCGACTCCGCGCGCGCGCAGGCGGCCGTCACCGCGCTGGCCGAGGCCGGTGCGGGCATAGGCACCGAGTTCGCGTCCGAGATCAGCGCCGATGCCCAAGCCGCGGCGGCCACCGATCAGCCGCTGACCAGCCGCGAAGGCGTGGCCAAGGCGGCCCGCATCAGCAGCAATACCGTGGTGCAGATCGAGAAAATCCAAAAGAGCGCCGCGCCCGAACTGGTGCAAGCGGTCAAGGCCGGCACGATTTCGATCAACGCCGCCGCCGCCGTCTCAAGCCTGGGTCACGACGAGCAGGTTGCGGCCGTGGCCGGTGGCAAGAAGGAGTTGCAGCAGGCCGCCAAGCGCGTGCGCGAGAGCAAGTCGGGCGGCCGCGCGGCCAAGGCGGAAGGCGGCCCCGACGATGGCAGCAAGACGGAAGAAGGTGATGCCGACCAGCGCAACCGGGAAGCGCAATTGCAGTTACTGCAAAGCACGGTGGTGGAGCTGACGGCCGAAAACAAGGCCTTGAAAGATCAGGTTCGCAGCCTGCAGGATCAGCTGGCGCAAGCACAGCAAGGCTAGAGCAAGGCCGAACCGCTACAGTCGAGCCCTGCGCACCAACAACCGCGTGGGGCTAATGGGTCATTTGAAGGCCAGTCGCAATTTTTCGGTCAGGGCTGACTCAAGCACCGTCGGCATTATTCAACCAGCATGGAACTTAGCCATTGATGGATAGCAGCAGCGAACTCGAGGCCGAAAACCACAAGCTGCGCCAGCAGCTGGAATCATTGCTGCGCGAGGCGCGCAGCAATGAAGACAAGATGCGACGATTTGAGCAGTTAGAGCACCGCCTGATCGGTGCGCGCTCGATGGCCGATCTGCTGCGCCTGCTCTTGAATGAGTACCGCGATAGCTTTGGCATTGATTGCGTGACGCTGGCCCTGCTCGACCGTGATCAAGAAACCAGTGGCCTGCTGGACGCCGAGCGCCCACGCGACGACCAGGCCGAGCGGGCTCAGCTCGACGGCCTGACCTTGTTGCACAGCCTGACCCCGATCGAGGACTTGTTTCAGGACCTGGGGCACCCGAGCCTGGGCCCCTTCAATGAAGCCCTGCACCGGCCCTTGTTCGGCACGCCCTCGCCCGCGCTGGCCTCGGTGGCGCTGCTGCCTTTGAGCCGCCACGGTGAACTGATCGGCAGCCTGCATTTCGGCAGCATCGACCCGAGCCGCTATGAGCGCGCGGCCGGCACGCAGTTGCTGGAGCGGCTGGCGGCGATTGTGTCCATTTGCCTGGACAACGCCATCAATCACGAGCGCCTGAAGCGGGCCGGCCTCAGCGATATGTTGACCGGCGTGCACAACCGGCGCTACTTCGAGCATCGCAGCCAGATCGAAGTCAGCCAAGCGCGCCGCTACCAGCATGATCTGGCCTGCCTGTTTCTGGACCTCGACCATTTCAAGACCGTCAACGACAGCTTCGGCCATGCGGCCGGCGACACGGTGTTGCAGCGCATTGCGCACATCATCCAGTCGCAACTGCGGGTCGGCGACACGGTGGCGCGTTTTGGCGGCGAGGAGTTCGTGGTCTTGCTGCCGCAAGCGCCGGCCCAGCATGCACGCGACATCGCCGAGCGCATCCGCTTGAGCATCTCGGCGACGCCGCTGGCACTGCCCGGCGGCGAGATCGTGCCGATCAGCGTCTCGATCGGCCTGGCGATGCTGGCGACGGGCCACCTGAGCGGCGAGCCCAAGACACTCGCGCAGACCTTGGTCAATGAAGCCGACCGGGCGCTCTACAGCGCCAAAGCCGGCGGCCGCAACCGGGTGGTCTGCAGCAGCCCCGAGCCCAGGCTCGGTGAGAGTTTGAGCGCAGTTCGGCAAGCTGTCTGAGGAGAACCGCAAGATGCAAGACGATGCAGCAAGGTGCGCCCCCAAAGGCCGGTATCAATCGATCACGGCTGGCTTGATCTTGATCGGCCTGGGTTGCCTGTTCTTTGCCGACAACCGGGGCTGGTTGGAATTGCGCAAGCTCCAGTCCTATTGGCCGGCCATCATCGGCCTGATCGGCCTGAGTCAAATGATCGCCGCGCGCAATGCCGATCAAATGGCCAAGGGCGGGTTGCTGGTCTTTTTGTCGGCCTGGCTTTATGCCTCGCTCGAACATCTGTGGGGGCTGAATTTTTTCAACAGCTGGCCATTGCTTTTGATTGCGCTGGGCCTGAGCAAGGTCATCAGCGGCCTCTTCAAGCCGGACGACGCTGCGGCAGACAAGAGTTCCTGACGGGTATGCCGCAGCAGCAGCGGCAGCCAGACCAGCTGCGGGCTGGCCTGGGCAGCGTTGAGTTCAGCGACTGATTTCGGACTTGGGCGGCAGCCGCAACTCCCACACCGGCCCGCCGTCATCGACGCGCACATGCTGGGACGAGGCAAATCCACAGGCCGCCAAGGCCTTGGCCGCGGACTGACCTGCCGCCCCGACCTGTCCCATCGCCGTCTGCGCGGCTTCGCTCAGAAACGACAGGTACAAGGTCTGGCGCGGCAGCAAGGCCGCCAAATGACTGCGCCAAGCGTCGCCAAATTTCGCCTGCGCGGCTTGCCGGTCGCCAGCATAGAAATGTAGGCCCAGGCCCTGCCAGAACGGTGCCTGACCCCGCTCATCGAGCGGCCCCGCCAGCTCCACGATCAAACGCTCGCCAAAGCGTGGCGCTTGCGCCTGAATGCGCTGCAAGGCCGCCTCGATCAGTCGCGTCAAATAGGCGGTTTGAACCTCGGCCGGCAGGCCGGGTGCGCAGGCCAAGTCGGCCAGCTCGCTCTCGCCGCTGTGGTCATTGCCCAGCAGCAAGGTGGTCTGAGTGCGGAACAAGCCTAACTCCGCGGCCGCATGCACCACGCGGCCGACATGGTAGCTGAAGCGTGGTGTGCGCATGCCCAGCTGCTCGACCAAGCGAGCGCAGGCCAGCGGCGCGCCCGATGCCGCATCGGCCAGGATCAACCATTCGCCCTCGCCCCCGCCGAGGTCGGGCGCGACGCCGGTCTGGCCGAGCCAGCCACTCATTGACGCCAGATCACCGGCCTGCTGGCCACGCACGCAGAGCCGATGCTCATTTTCAGAGGCTGTCATGGCCGGCTCCTCTCGGTCGATTCGGGCCAAAGCGGGGTCACCAGCAGATCGGCGCCCTCGACCAAACCCAAGCGCGTGGCCGCCTCATCGCTGGGCAGAACAAACCGGGCCGACTCGGCCAGCTCGACCAAGATCGCCCGAAAATCATTGCGTTCGCAGTTGACCGCCAGATGCCAGGCCGGCATACCCAGCGCCAGAGCATCTGCATTCACCGTCAGCCGGTGCGCATGTCGAACGCTGCGCAACAGGCCCAAACTGCATTCCACGGTCGGGCCGCCGTCAAAGATGTCGATATAGGTATCCGCGTCAAAGCCCTCTTCTTGCAGGATGGAAAACGGCAACTCGCCGACCGGATGCAACTGGCCGATCGCCCATTGCGCGGCCTCGGGCAGCAAGGCCACATAGATCGGCGAATGCGGCATCAGGTCGGCAATGAAGGCCTTGTTGCGGCCACCCGTCAGGGCTTCGGCCTGCGGATAGTCCATCGCAAAGAAGCGCCGCCCGACCGCATCCCAGAATGGGCTTTGGCCTTCTTGATCGGCGAGGCCGGGGTTCTCGGCGGCGATGCGCTGATTGAAACGCTCGGCGAACTGCTGAATGAAGAGCAGCCTGGCCCGCGAGAGCAGTTGCGGCGCCGGGCCTTGGGCATAGGCGGGCTCGATGTAGAAAGAGGTCAAGAGCGTGTAGCCGCTCAGGTCATGGCACAGATGCAAGGTGTGCAGGCGGTTGCTGACGCCCAAAGCCGCGCTGGCGTGCACGACGAACTCGTTCCGATAGCTGTAGAAGCGATCATGAAAACCGGCGCTGGCCGCAATCCCGCTGCAGCCCACAACCTCGGCGCGGGCAAGGTCCTCGAGCACGAAGAGATAGGTTTCCTCACCGCTGGCGTCATCCAGGCTGGCAAAGGCATCGAGTGAGCGTTCGATGCGCGCACGCAGCTTGGCTTGGTCGTTAGGCAAGGAGCTGATGCCATGCTCGCTGGCGGCCGCAATCCGCTCCAGCGCCGGCAGGTCGGCCAGCGCCACCGGGCGCAACAGCAAATCTCGGGGGTTCATGAGGGGTCTCCAGCAGGTCGGCGCCAGGCGATGGCGCGCTGGCTGCGCTCGTCGCGCGGCGTTTTGTCAAAATGTGCCTTGTAGGCATTGGAAAAATGCGGGCCGGAGGAAAACCCGCAAGACAGGCCAATCTGCAAAATCGATTGGCCGCTTTGTTGCAACAAGCGCCGCGCCCGGTTCAGGCGCAGCTCCAGGTAATAGCGCGAGGGCAAGGCGTCCAGATGCTGTTTGAACAAGCGCTCCAACTGCCGGCGCGAGACGCCCACCAAACGCGCCACATCCTCGGTCGGCAGCGGCTCGGCCAAGTTGGCCTCCATCAGACTGAGCGCCTCGGCCAGCTTGGGGCTGCCGCCGCGCTGCTCGGCCACCGGGCGGCGCTGGCGCTCATCACGGCCACGGGCGCGCTCCAGCCCCAGCTTGAGGGTCAGGTCTTGCGCCAGTCGTTCGCCGTGACTGCGGCCCAGCCAGGCGATCATCAAATCAAGACTGGCGCTGCCGCCCGCACAGCTCAGGCGCGAGGCGTCGGCATTGATCTCCCAGACATTGCCGCTCCAGACCACATCAGGGTATTCGTCCTGCAGCGCCTCCGCCAGATGCGCGTTGACGGTGGCACGCTCGGCGCCAAGTAGGCCGGCCTCGGCCAGCACGGCGCTGCCGCCGTCGACACCGCCCAGCGCCACGCCTGCGGCTGCTTGCCGAGCCAGCCAAGCCAGCAAGGCCGAGCCCGGCCGCGCGCCTTCGCCGCAGAGCACAAAGATCGCATACCAAGCCGCCGACTCCGCCAAGGCCAGGGTCTGAAAAACCAAACCGCCGCAGCTGACCGACCCGCCATCGGGCGACCCCAGCTCGGGCACATAACGCGCATCTGCCTGCAATTCATTGACCGCCTGCAGCGACTCCAGCACGCCGGCCAGCGCCAGCAGCGAAGCGCCCGGCAGCAAGAGCAGGCCACAGCGCCGCAGCTCGGTCGCGCTTGGCTCGGTCTCGGCAGCGGTAGGGGCGAGGCTATTCACCGCTGCACTGTAATTCAGACCGCGAGCAGACTTCGCTCATTGCCAGTTGATCATCGAGGGCACGGCCAGCAAGGCCAGCGCCATCAGCAAATACATCAGTTGCAGCGGGATCATCCAGCGCGCCCATTTCGTCCAGGGGATGCCGGCCAGGGCCAAAACGCCGACCGTGATGCCCGAGGTCGGGATCACCGGCGTGGTCAATTCGCCGAACTGGAAGGCCAGGATGGCGGTCTGTCGGCTCACGCCAACCAGATCGGCCAGCGGCGCCATGATGGGCATGGTCAGCGCGGCTTGGCCGGTACCGGAGTGAATGAAGAAATTGATCACCGACTGGATCAGGAACATCTTCTGTGCAGAGAAGACAGGGTTGCTCGATTCCACCAGCGGCACCAGCGCATGCAGCATGGTGTCGATGATGTGGCCGTCGCGCATCAGCACCACGGTGGCCTTGGCCAAGGCGATCACCAAGGCGGTACCCACCAGATCCTTGGCGCCGGCCATGAAGCTGGCCACAAACTCTTCCGCATCCAAGCGCCCGACCAAGCCGACCATGATGGACATCAGCAAAAACAGCGCCGCGATCTCTTCGATGTACCAGCCGAACTTGATCACGCCGAAGATCATCACCGCCAGCGTGAAGGCGAACATGCTCAGCACCAGCTTGTGTCGCGCCGTCATGCCGGCGAAGCTCTCGAACTCGGCCGTCTTCAAGTGTTTACGCTTCTCCTGGTCCGATTCGAAACAAGGGCTCAGCTCAGGCCGGCTCTTGATACGAGCCGCGTACCACATCAAAAACGCGATCGTCAGCGTGGTGGCAATCGCCCAGCAAATCAGCCGATAGCCAATGCCTGAGAACATCGGCACGCCGGCAATGCTCTGCGCCACGCCGACATTGAAGGGATTCAAAAAAGCGGTGGCAAAGCCGATTTGCGAACCTACAAAGGGAATCGCCACGCCAACGATGCTGTCGTACTTGAGTGCCAAGGCCAAGGGGATGAAGATCAACACAAAAGGGATCGCCTCCTCGGCCATGCCGAAGGTCGCACCGCCGAGCGAAAACATGGCCACGAACACCGGGATGATGGCCACCCGCACCCAGGCGGAATGGGTATGCGCTTTGGCCACCGACTTGATCATCGAATCGATCGCCTCGGTGCGCTGCAGCACCGAGAAGGCGCCGCCGACGATCAGCACAAAACCGATGATCAGCGCCGCTTCGACAAAGCCCTTGATAGGGGCCATCATCAGCGCGGCGGGCCCTTGCGGATTGCCGGCGACATGATGAAAGGAGTCTGCCTTGATGACGGTCTTGCCGTCGATCAACTGTGTTTCGTATTTGCCGCCGGGCACGAACCAGGTCGCCAAGGCGATCAACGCCAACAGGCTGAACAAGAGCACAAAGGTGTTGGGGAATTTCAGTTTTGACATGAGCGGAATTGGCTAGAAAAAGGTTCAGAGCGAGAGCAGCTTGCCGCTGCGAAAGGCCACGCTGCCGGCCACCTTGCAGACGCGCATGCCGGCGCTGGCATAAGGCCGGGACACGCGAGCGAAAAGCCGGCCCGACACCGTCGTCTGCAAGAGGCTGCGTTGATCGGTCAAGGGATCAATGACTTCGGCCACCACCTCGCCGGCGCTCAGCCAATCACCCGGCTGCTTGCGGAACACCAAGACGCCGTTATGCGGCGCGGTGATAGGCTCCACACCCTCCAGCGGAGTGGCCTCGCAGAGCGGCGCCAAGGCCGCCAGATCCGCATCGACGGGACCGTCGATGTGCCCGGCCTGACGCAAGAATTCCAGCAGGGCCCGTGCATCCTGCAAGGCCAGAGCCGGCTCCACCTGCAACTCGCCGCGCAACTCCACCGTGGCTGCAAAACAAGCCAGTGGCACCGGCCGACCGGGCCCGAAATGCTCGGCCAACTCCCACCAAATGCGTGCGATGGTTTCGTCAAACGGGTCATCACCCGAGGCCCGCGACAGCAACAAGGCCTGGGCACCCAGCAGACGAGCCAAAGGCTTGGCGGCCTCGGCCAGCGGCGTGCCGGTGTAAACATGCATAACGGCCTGCGTGTCGCAGTGCAGGTCGAGCACGATGTCGGCATCCATCGCCAGCGTTTGCAAGATCAGCTTGAGGTTTTCGGTCTGGGTCTGCGCCGGCTTGGCCGCCAGCAAGGCCAGGCAAGTCGTGCGAATCAGGCGCCGGTTCTCCTGCGGATCGGCGCCCAGCAAGGGCTCAAGCAAAGGAATCAACTCGGCGCTCAGATGGCGGTAATTCCGATTGAA
This sequence comes from Roseateles oligotrophus, assembly GCF_025717515.1. Classification (GTDB taxonomy): domain Bacteria; phylum Pseudomonadota; class Gammaproteobacteria; order Burkholderiales; family Burkholderiaceae_C; genus Paucibacter_A; species Paucibacter_A oligotrophus. The sequence goes on along the minus strand of NZ_JAJIRN010000011.1, from coordinate 106,813 downwards.
ATTGATGCCGGTGCTCATGTCGAAGCGCCCGCATAAAACGCCCTGCATCTCTTGCGACAAGCCGATCGGATTGGCCATCGGCAAGAGCACGATTTCACCGGCGATCAGCCCAGCGGCCTCGAGCGCCAGCAAACGCTCGCGCAAGGCCTGCGCCACCAGCATCGGCGGTACTTCATCGGCATGCAGTGACGCCTGGATATAGGCCTTGCGGCCGCTCTCGGCGCGGCCGAAATGGAGACTGCGCACATGCCGGGCGGTACCCGCACTGGCGGGCATCAAGGGGTGCAATCGGGTCTGCATCAAGTTTCCAGTCAAAGCTTGACCATGCCCGGCCTGAACGGCCGGGTCACAGCGTAAATAGGGAGTTAGCGCGAGCCGTTCAAGGGCGTATAGAAAGGCCTCTTGATCACCACCGGCAGCACATCCAGGCGCAGGCGCAGCACCGTATAGTTTTCGCCACCGGCCGCTGCACTGAACCAGCCACGGCTGCCCTCGCCCTTGTGCAGACGGAACTCGAAGCCAAGGTCGGGCCGGTTGTCGCTGCCTTGGCTGCGCCCGTTGAAGGCCAGGCCCAGCAGCTCGGCATGCGGGCTGTCGAGCAGATGACTCATCGCATTGACGATCGCCGTGTCACCCAAGATATCCAGAATAAAGGGCTGATTGCTGAAAAAGGGCTGGAAGCCGGCTGCCTTCTGGTCGATCAGGTGGCCGGCAAGCTTTTGCGCAGAGACCGTGGTCAGCCCGCTTGTGAAGTTATGCCTATCGCCGCTTTCCAAATAGCTGAGCTGGGCATTGCGCAGATTGAAGCCGGCCAGCCCGGGATCGGTGCTGGCCTGAGCAAGATCGACCAGCATCACGCCCTTGGCACCCAGCACCTCCATCTCGTCGCCGCGCAGCAAGGCGGCGCTGTTTTCCTCGACGCCCAAGCCGAGCTTGTAGCCCTCGGCCTGCATCAGCGGCAGCATGCGACCAATCCGGCCGCGTTTGAGAAAATGCTGATCAACAAATAAATGCGGCCCGGTAAAGCCCAGGCCTCGGTCGATCTCCTTGCCGCGGCGCAGATCGCCCTTCATCACCTGCAGTGCATCCTGCGCGTCGCGGAACATCGTCGTGCTCATGATGGCCGCGCCCGCGCTGGTGCCCGCCACCACACCACCGCGATTGAACACCGACCAGATCGCCTTGAGCATCGCGGTCGGCTCACCGCTTGGCTGCAAGGTATCGACGATCAACTCCTGCGCACCGCCCGAGAAGAACACGCCTTGCGCGCCGGCCACCTTGGCCAGCAGCGCCGCATCATTCAAGTTGGCTTGCAGATCGACGCCGTCCCACCGGGGTGCGACAGGGATCGCCTCGGCGCGGGCACCCTGCGCGTTCAAGGCGGCGACGATTTGTGCCGCGCTGCGCTCCGGCTTGGCAGCCGCGGTGGCGAACACCGCAAAGCGAGCACCGGGCCCACCGGCCGCATCGACGATGCGCTTCCAGACCACATCGTTGTCGTACTTCAGCGCACCGCCAATGATGATGGCCGTACCGGCCAAATGGACGGGGCCCGCAATTGGCGCGGCCGAGGCCGAAGCCGGCTGGGCCGCCGCCAGCAGCAGCGCAGCGGCCGCCTTGATGAGTAGATTGATTTGCATGGCGCCAGTCTGTCAGCGCCGGCCCGCAATCGCCAGCGGGTATGGCCCCAGACAGGCCCTGTTTGGCCCCAAAACGCAAGTGCATGTCGCATCGTTGCAAGCGCTGTTGTGCCTGTTCATCGAGGGTTTGCGGCCAAGCGACATGGACTTGCGCACAAGCGACCGGGCCACCAAAACCCCATAGGCAAGTCATGCGGCGCGCTCCTAGAGTGCATCCAAGGCCAATAGCGCAGACCCCTCGGCAAGCGCGCAACGGCCTCCGATTCCCCTGCGTCACCTACTTCCTTCCCATCAGTCAAACGAGGCCACTTCATCATGACCCACTCCCGCATGCCGCATCCCTTCAAGCTCAAGCGCTTGGCCCAAGCGGCCACTTTGCTGGTCGCCAGCAGCGTCGGCTGGCAAGCCCTGGCACAAGAAGCCAAACTCGAGCGCGTTGACATCACCGGCACCAGCATCAAGCGCATCGAGGGCGAAACCGCGCTGCCGGTGCAGACCTTGAAGCGCGCCGACATCGACAAGACCGGCGCCACCACGGCGGCCGAAATCATGCGCTCGATCAGCGGCAACACCGCCGGCCTGACCGACGGCGCCAGCATCACCGACAGCACCGGCGGCCAGCGCGGCTTCAACGGCGCCAATCTGCGCGGTATCGGCGTGTCCAGCACCTTGATCCTGTTGAACGGCCGGCGCATGGCCAACTTCGCTTCGCCCGGCGACAACTCGGGCGTGGACCTGAACAACATCCCGGCCGGCGCGATCGAGCGGGTCGAAATTCTGAAAGACGGCGCCTCCGCCATTTACGGCACCGACGCGATCGGCGGCGTCATCAACTTCATCACCCGCAAGGACTACCGAGGTGCCGACATCAATGTCTACGCCTCGCGCACGCAAGAAGGCGGCGCCGAAAAAACGGCCGCCTCGATAGGCGGCGGCTTCGGCGATCTGGCCAAAGATCGCTTCAATGTGTTCGGCGTCATCGATGTGCAAAAGCTCGGCGGTCTGCGTTCGACCGAGCGCGAATTCTTGCAGGATCGGCCGCTGGCGACCACCTTGCCGTTCTATATGTCCAGCCGCACCTTCCCCGGCAATATCCGCCTGGCGAGCAAGTCCGCTCCGCGCAAGGTCCAGCTCGATGCGCTCAACGCGGCCGGCTTCACCGTCAACGGCAAACCCTTTACGCAGCGCACCATCAACTTGTATGCGCCGGCTTGCAACCCGCCGGCCACCGTCTACGCCAAAGACAATCTGTCCGAGGCCTGCAGCTTTGACTATATGCAGGACACCGAGCTCTACCCCGAGTCGGACAAGGCCGCCTTTTTGGGCCGCGGTGTGTTCCAGCTCAATAACGAAACACAGCTGTTTGCCGAGGTCCTCAAAAGCAAGACCAAGACGCTGTATGTGGCCAGCCCGAATCCGATCGAGATCACCGGCGTGCCGACGGCCGCAATCAACCCCTTCTTGCCCAAACCGCTGCCCTTCGGTGGCAATGTCGACGTACGCCAGCGCGTCACCGAGGGCGGCAACCGCAGCAATGAGGTCAGCAGCGATGCCGAGCGCATCGTCGCGGGCGTCAGCGGCTCACTGGGAACTTGGGATTACGACATCGCGCTGAACCGCGCCGTCAACAAGACCGACGACGCGCTGAAGGACGGCTACTTCCTGTATGACAAATTCGTCGCGGGCGTGCGCGCCGGCCAGATCAACCCCTTCGGCAAATCGCCCCAAGCCGGCCAAGACCTGCTGGGCAGCATCAAGGTGCAAGACACCGCGCGCAGTTCCAAAGGCACAACGACGACCGTGGACGCCAAATTCAGCGGCGATCTGATGCAGCTGGGCGGAGGCGCGCTGGGCGCGGCCTTCGGCGCCGAATTCCGCCGCGAGGAGGCCGAGTTCAATCCTTCGGCCCTGCTACTAACTAACAATATCCAGGGCGACCGCAGCTCGCGCGGTGACTCGCCACCGGCCAGCAAAAACAGCCGCAATGTGGCCGCCGTCTACGGCGAATTGAACGCCCCCTTCACCAAGGAGTTGGAGGTCCAACTGGCCGCACGCTTTGATGACTACAGCGGCGTGGGCAACACCTTCAACCCCAAGCTCGGCGCGCGCTGGCAGCCAAGCAAGCAGCTGATGCTGCGCGGCTCGGCCGGCACCGGTTTTCGCGCGCCCAGCATCAATGAGCTGACCCGCCCGACCTCGTTTGGCTCCAGCTCGGCCTTCTTGACCGACCCGGGCTGCGTCTCGCAAGGCTTCTCGGTGGCCGATTGCACCGACCAATGGCGGGTCGAGCGCCGCAGCAATGACAAGCTCAAGCCCGAGAAGTCCAAACAATTCTCGCTGGGCCTGGTGCTGGAGCCGGTGCGTGAACTGAGCGCCAGCATTGACTACTGGGTGATCAACAAAACCGATGTGATCAGCGATTTGTCCGAGCAGGTGATTCTGGGCAATTTGTCCAAGTACGAAAAGGGCTACGTCAAGCGCGACGAGTTCGGCGAGTTCATCGACACCATTTTGTTGAAGAAGGAAAACCAAGGCGAGCTGCGCACCTCGGGCATTGATTTGGATGTCAACTACCGTTTCAACGCCGGTGAAGCCGGGCAGTTCAGGGTCAATGCAAACGGCACCTATGTGCTGAAGTACGAGCGCCAGTTCGGCGCCGGCGAGCCTTTCCAGAGCAATGCCGGGCGCTTCCTGAGCGACCAAGTGATCCAGAAATGGCGTCACCGGCTGTCGGCGGATTGGGACATCGGCGCCTTTGGCCTGACCCTGGGCAACACCTATTACTCGGGCTACACCGACCACAACACCGCCTTCAACCCCAACACCAGCCAGTTGCTGCCGGCGCGCAATGTGCAGGCCTATTCGTTGTGGGACATGTCGGGCTTCTGGGCCATCAACAAGGCCGCGAAGCTGCGCGTTGGCGTGCAGAATCTGTTCGACAAGCAGCCGCCGTTCTCCAACCAAGGCTACTACTTCCTGGCCACCTATGACCCGACCTACACGGACCCGCGTGGCCGCAATTTCTACGCCAGCCTGAGCTACTCCTTCCGTTAAGTCGATGCATCCGGGGGCTGCAAAGCGAGTCCCTGGATCTATCTCCGCAGTCGATGGAAGCCAAATTGGGGAATTCCCGGAGAGCAATCCCTAACTCAGTATGTGGTCGGTGTACCAGAAGATACAAACGAATGCTTACCGGGTACTTCCGAGGGCAAGAAAGGAGCAGATGTGAGATAGGATTGCCGCTATCTGGACAATCAATTTATGGCCGTCAAAGTATTGATCATTGAAGATAACCCGGTTGCTCGAAGCTTCTTGTGCAGAGTTGTGCGCGAGAGTTTCAGCGACCCGATGGAAATCACCGAGGCCGGCGACTTGGAGGGCGCGCGCCGCCATACAGCCAGGTTGGCCGAAATCTCACCCGAGGCCGGCTTCAAGCTGATCCTGGTCGACCTGGAACTACCGGACGGCAATGGCATGGAGTTCCTGGCCGAGATGGCCGGTTCATCGGCGTTGAAAATCGTCACCACGCTTTACTCGGATGACGACCACCTGTTCCCGGCGCTGCAATGCGGTGCCGATGGCTATCTGCTCAAAGAAGACCGCTTTGAGGTGCTGGTGGAAGAGTTGCAGCGGATCGTGCGCGGCCAGCCTCCGCTGTCTCCCGCGATTGCGCGGCGTCTGCTGTCACATTTCCGACCCAATTCAAGCGGCGACTCCGGCCCCATGACGCTGAACTCCGGCTTTGGTTCCCTGTCATCGAGTGCGGTATTCAGCGCCGGGCGTTCCGTCGTGCTTGACCCGCCACCCGAGTGGGAACGCCTGACGCCGCGCGAGAGTGAAGTGCTGACCTACCTCAGCAAGGGTTTCACGATCAAGGAAATCGCCAATCTGATGGGCATCAAGTGGTTCACCGTCAATGACCACATCAAGTCGATCTACAAAAAGCTCAACGTCTCCAGCCGCGCCGAAGCCGCTGTGTTGGCGAGTAAGCAGGGCTTGGTCTGATCGAAGAAGCCGGCCCCGCCTGAGTAAACAATGCTTGGGTAAGATTACCCAAGCAAGTTTTACCCAAGCAAGCCAGCCTTGTTCGTCAAGCCGGCAAGCGCAGCAAGCCGATCGGCGCCCGGCCGCTGGCGGCCGAGATCAGGCCCAGCACACGCGCCGGCTCGCTACCCAGCATCTGCCAGGTGAAGCGCCAGGCCCAGTTGCCGCCCAAGACGCCCGGCACATTCATGCGGTGCTCAGCCCCCAAGCCCAGCACATCCTGAAGCGGGAACACCGCCATATTGGCGACCGAATTGCAGCAGGCGCGAATCATCGCCCAATGCACATCCTGCTCGCCGCAAGCCAGATAGGCGCCCGCATAGGCACGCTCATGGGCGGCGGCCTTGTCCCACCAGCCGCGCACGGTGTCGTTGTCATGCGTGCCGGTGTAGGCGACGCAGTTGCGCGGCCACATATGCGGCAAGAACTCATGCGTCGCATCGCCGCCGAAGCCGAACTGCAAGATCTTCATGCCGGGGAAGCCGCAGCCGTCGCGCAGTTCATGCACATCCGGCGTGATGAAGCCCAGGTCTTCCGCCACGATCGGCAAGGCACCAAGCGCGGCCGCGATGGCGTCGAACAAGGCCTGACCAGGGCCGGTCACCCACTGACCTTGCTTTGCGTCCGGGCTGCTGGCCGGGATTTCGTAATAGCCGGCAAAGCCGCGGAAATGGTCGATGCGGAACACATCGGCCTGGCTCAGCGCACGCTTGACGCGGGCCGTCCACCAGCGGTAGTTGTCGGCGGCCATGGCCTCCCAGCAATAGAGCGGATTGCCCCAACGCTGGCCGTCCTGTGACATCGCGTCCGGCGGCACACCGGCCACCACCGTGGGCTGAAAGTTCTCATCCAGGTGATACAGCTCCGGGCGCGACCAGCAATCGGCGCTGTCATGCGCGACGAAGATCGGCAGGTCGCCCATGATGGAGACGCCCTTGCCATTGGCATAGGCCTTGAGAGCGCCAATCTGGCTGTCAAACGCCCATTGCACAAACTGCCAGAAGCGGTATTCGTCGGCGTGGCTGAGGCGTGCTGCGGCCAAGGCCTCAGGCTCGCGCCGTGCCAAGGCCGGCGCCCAACTCCACCAAGGCAGGCCGTTCAGCGGTGAGCGGATCGCCATGAAGAGCGCGTAATCGTCCAGCCAATCCTTTTGAGCCTCGCACCAGGCGGCAAAAGCGGCGCGGTCTTCGGCACTGGCCTTGGCGAAGAAGCCTGCGGATGCCAAGCGCAGCTGCTGTTCACGCCAGGGCAACACGCGGCCGTAATCGACCACTTGAGCGTCAAAGCCATCGGTGGGCAGATGCAGCGGTGCCAACCAACCCTTGGCGATCAGCGGTTCAAACGCGACCATCCATTGGCTGCCGGCAAAGGCCGACACGCCTTGGTAAGGCGAGTCGCCGGGGCCGATCGGCGTGGTCGGCAGCAACTGCCAGATGCTCTGGCCGGCGCCGTGCAGCCAATCCACAAAAGCAAAAGCGTCGGGGCCGAAGTCCCCCATGCCGTGCGGGCCGGGCAAGGAAGTGATGTGCAAGAGCACGCCAGCGGAGCGTTGATTGAGGTTCATGGTGAGTGGCTCTTCTTCAGTCATGGCGCAGCACAAGCAGGCTGCGCCCGGGGATGGTCATTGTCTGACCTGTTTGGAAAATTTGATCACTGATTCGCAGCGCGGCGCTGCTGTCCAGCGCCAGGCGCCAGGCGCCACCGCTGAGCTTGAAGGCCAGCTCCTGGGGCTCGGGGTTGAACACCACCATCAAGCGCGGCTGGCTGGCGCCGGCCTCGAACATCTGTGCCGCAAAGGCATGGCCGCAGGCATCGAACCAGTCTTGCTGCTGCATCTCATGGCCGGCCGGCGTGAACCAGCGCAGGCGCGCAGCGGCGTCGCCGGTTTCCCCGGCCGAGGCAAACCAGGCCTCATGGCGCAGCAAGGGCTCTTGCCGGCGCAGCGCCAATAGTTGCGCCACAAAGGCTTGCGTGTCGGCCTCGGCCTCGGCCCAGCTCAGCCAAGTCGTCGCGTTGTCCTGGCAATAGGCATTGTTATTGCCGCCCTGGCTGTTGCCGATTTCGTCCCCCGCGCACAGCATCGGCGTGCCCTGCGCCAGCAGCAGCGTGGCCAGCATCGCACGGCGCACGCGCAGGCGGGTGGCGCGAATGGTGGCGTCGTCGCTCGGCCCCTCGGCGCCGAAGTTGGCGCAGAGTTCGCCGTCACGGCCGTCGCGGTTGTCTTCGCCATTGGCGTGGTTGTGCTTGGTCGAGAAGCTCACCACATCGGCCAAAACATAACCATCATGCACAGAGACAAAATTGACCGAGGCCGTCGGCCGACGGCTGCCATGGTGAAACAGATCGCTGGACGCCATGAAGCGCCGCGCCAGCTCGCCGCGTCCGACGCTGGGTTTGTCCGAGCGCAACCAATAGCCGCGCACCGCATCGCGGAACTTGTCATTCCAGTCCAGGAAGCGGCCCGGGAAGCGCCCGACCTGATAGCCCTCATGACCGGCATCCCAGGGTTCCGAAATCAGATGCACGCCGGCCAGCAGCGGGTCCTGCCGCAAGGCGGTGAAGAAGGCCGCTTGCGGGTCGAAGCCGTGGTGGGTGCGGCCCAGCACCGGTGCCAAATCAAACCGGAAGCCATCGACGCCCATCTCGCCGACCCAGTAACGCAGCGAGTCCAGCACCAGCTGCGCGACACGCGGATGAGCGCAGTTGACGGTATTGCCGCAGGCGCTGACATTCTCATAACGGCTTTTGTCATCGGCAACCAGACGGTAGTAGCTGCGGTTGTCCAGGCCCCTGAAGCTCAGAGTCGGGCCGAACTCATTGCCCTCAGGCGTGTGGTTGTAGACCACGTCCAAAACCACCTCCAGCCCGGCCGCGTGCAGCTCGCGCACCATCGCGCGAAACTCGTCCCGCACGGCGCTCGGGTCGCCCCGGTGCCGGGCCTGAGCCAGACCGGGGTCCGGGCTGAAAAAACCCAGGCTGTTATAGCCCCAGTAATTGGGCTTGCGCAGGTCGGCCAGATGCGGTTCGTCGATGTGATAGTGGACCGGCAGCAAGGACAAGGTCGTCACGCCCAGGGCCTTGAAATGCGCCAGCGCGACCGGATGCGCCAGGCCGGCATAGGTGCCCTGCAGCTCGGCCGGCACGCCCGGCAGCTGCTTGGAAAAACCCTTCACATGGACCTCGTACAGCACCAGATCGGCCGTCGCATGGCGCGGCGCATTCAGGCGCGGGCTGCTGCCAGGCAACGGCGGCGCGGCCACCCTGCCCTTCAAGGCTTGCAGCGCGTTGTCGCGTGTATCGAAGGAGCGCGGGCCGTCCGGATGCCCCAGCTCATAGCCATGCTGCTCGGGGCCCCAATTGAAATGGCCGACGATCTCGCGCGCATAGGGGTCGAGCAGCAGCTTGTGGGCGTTGAAGCGGTGGCCATGCTCGGGCGCGTAAGGGCCGTGGGCGCGCAGGCCATAGACCAGACCCGCGCCGAGGCCGGGCAAGAAGCCGTGGAAGACCCCATCGTCATGGCCGGGGAGCTCATAGCGGCGCAGCTCACGCTGGCCCGAGGCATCAAAGATGCACAGTTCGATACGCGTTGCGCCTTCCGAGAACACGGCGAAATTGATGCCACCGTCGCGCGGCGTGGCGCCCAGCGGCTCGTGGCGCCCGGGCAAGAGTTTTATTGGCAATGCAGACATAGATAAATATGGCTTCAGGCAGGCACAAGAAAAAGGCAGGCCAGTGGCGGCAAGCTCAGCACAATCGACTGCGCTTGGCCCTGTGCGGCCACGGGCTCAGCAAGCAGCTGTCCGGCTTGATTGCCCATATTGCTGCCGCCGTAATGCGCAGAATCGGTGTTCAGGGCTTCAGTCCAAATCGCATAGCCGGCCGGCACACCCAGACGATAGCCATGGCGCGGCACTGGGGTGAAGTTGCTAACAACAATGACCGGCGGTGCTGAGCCGTCTTTGCGCATCCAGGCCAAAACCGAATGCTCGGCGTCCGCCGCATCCAACCACTCGAAACCGGCGGCCTCGCAGTCAAGCCAGTGCAGCGCCGGCTGCTGGCGGTAAAGGGTATTCAAATCACGCACCAAGCGCTGCACGCCGGCATGCCGCTCGTCATCAAGCATTTGCCAGGGCAATTCGGCGTCATGATTCCATTCGCTGCTTTGGGCGAACTCCTGCCCCATGAACAGCAGCTTCTTGCCGGGGTGCCCCCACATAAAGCCGTAATAGGCGCGCAGATTGGCGAATTTTTGCCAAGCGTCGCCGGGCATCTTGCCCAGCATTGAGCCCTTGCCATGCACAACCTCGTCATGCGAGATCGGCAGCACAAAGTTCTCGCTGAACGCATAGACCAGACCAAAGGTCATCTTGTCATGATGCCAGCGCCGGTGGATCGGGTCTTCACGCATATAGGCCAGCGTGTCATTCATCCAGCCCATATTCCATTTGTAGTGGAAGCCCAGGCCGCCGGCCGAGGTTGGCGCGGACACGCCGGGAAAGCTGGTCGACTCCTCGGCCACCGTGATGACACCGGGCGCGTCGAGGCCCAATTGTTCATTCATGCGACGCAGCAAGGCGATTGCCTCGAAGTTCTCGCGCCCGCCTTCGCTATTCGGAATCCATTCACCGGCCGGGCGCGAGTAGTCGCGGTAAAGCATGGACGCGACCGCATCGACGCGCAGGCCGTCAACACCCCAGCGCTCGGTCCAATACAGCGCATTGCCGACCAGGAATTGGCGCACCTCGTTGCGGCCGAAGTTGTAGATCAGCGTGTTCCAGTCGCGATGAAAGCCTTCGCGCGGGTCGGCATATTCATACAGCTGCGTGCCGTCGAAGTTCGCCAGCCCATGGGCGTCGGACGGGAAATGCGCCGGCACCCAGTCCAGCAGCAGACCCAAGCCTCGCGCATGGCAGGCCGCCACAAAACGAGCAAAACCCTCGGGCGGGCCGAAGCGTGCGCTCGGCGCATACAGACCCAGGGTCTGATAGCCCCAGGAGCCGTCAAACGGATGCTCGCTGATAGGCATCAGCTGCAGATGGGTGAAGCCCATCTCGGCCACATAGGCCGGCAAGCGCTCGGCCAGCTCGTCCCAAGTCGGAAACTGCGCCGCGCCGCGCCGCCAGGACGCCGCATGTACCTCGTAAATCGAGATCGGCGCCGAGCGCGCATTGGCCGCAGCGCGTTCGGGCGAGAGGCGTTTGGGCGGCGGCAAGGCGCTGGCGACGATGCTGGCCGTGTCGGGCCGCAATTGCGCGGCCCGCGCATAGGGGTCGGCCTTCAAGGGCAGCAGATGGCCGGCGGCATCGTGCAGCTCGAACTTGTAGAGATCGCCCAAGGCGGCAGCGGGCACAAAGCTCACCCAGATGCCGCCCTGCTCCATCCTCTGCATCGGGGCGCTGCGGCCATCCCAAGCGTTGAAGTCGCCCACCACGCTGACGGCGCTGGCGTTCGGCGCCCAAACGGCAAAGCGCACGCCGGCCACGCCGTCAAGCGCCATCGCATGAGCGCCCAAGACCTCAAACGGGCGCGGGTGCAGGCCTTGCGCCAACAGGGTCAGGTCATGCTGCTTGATCAGTGCTGCTTGATCCGACATGGAATTCAACCCAGGCTGGCGACCGACCAGACGCGGTCAACGTACTCGGCGATCGTGCGGTCGCTGGAGAAGTCGCCCATGCCGGCCACATTCAACACCGCCTTGGCGGCCCAGGCTTCGGGCTGCGCATAGAGCGCGTCCACTTCCAGCTGCTTGTCCACATAAGCGGCGAAGTCGGCCATCAGCAGGTAGTTGTCGCGGTTCAAGAGCATCTCGGTCAAGGCGCGGTAGCGCCCCGCATCACCGGATGAAAACTCGCCACCGGCGATGCTCTCGATGACGCGACGCAGTTGCGCGCTTTGCTCCATATACAGGCGCGGGTCGTAACCGAGCGCCTTGATCTGCGCGACCGCCTCGGTGCGCAGACCGAAGACAAACATATTCTCCTCACCCATGGCCTCGGCCATCTCGATATTGGCGCCGTCCCAGGTGCCGATGGTCAGCGCGCCATTGAGCGCGAACTTCATATTGCCGGTGCCCGAAGCCTCGGTGCCGGCGGTGGAGATCTGCTCGGACAGGTCGGCCGCCGGGATGATCACCTCGGCCAGGCTAACGCCGTAATTGGGCAGGTAGACGAGCTTGAGCTTGTCGCCGATGCGCGGGTCGCTATTGACCACGCGCGCCACATCATGCGCCAGCTGAATGATGGACTTGGCCATCACATAGGCGCTGGCTGCCTTGCCGGCGATGATGACGGTGCGCGGCACCCAAGCTGCGTCTGGGTTGGCAATGATGGCCTGATAACGCGCCACCACATGCAAGATATTCAGCAGCTGGCGCTTGTACTCATGGATGCGCTTGATCTGCACATCGAAGAGGCTGCTCGGATCGACCTGCACGCCGATCTCGCGCCGGATCAAGTCGGCCAGGCCTTGCTTATTGGCCAGCTTGACGGCCTGGAACTGCTGGCGGAAGGCCGCATCCGAGGCGGCCGGCGTCAGCGAGCGCAGCAAGGCCAGATCCTGGCGCCAGCCCTTGCCGATACGCGCGTCCAGCAGCGTGGACAGCTGCGGATTCGCCTGCTGCAACCAGCGACGCGGCGTCACACCATTGGTGACGTTATGGAAGCGACCGGGGAAGATGGCGGCATAGTCGGCAAAAATGGTCTGCACCATCAGCTCGGAGTGCAGCGCGGCCACGCCGTTGACGCGGTGCGAGGCGACGATAGCCAGCGCCGCCATGCGCACGCGCCTTTCTCCACCATTGCGTCCCTCATCGATCAGGGACACCCGCGCCAGCAAGGCATCGTCGCCAGGGAATTTGGCCTTCACCTCGGCCAGGAAGCGCGCATTGATCTCGTAAATGATTTCCAGATGACGCGGCAGCAGCGCCTCGAACAGCGACAGCGACCAAGTCTCCAGCGCCTCGGGCATCAAGGTGTGGTTGGTGTAGGACACCGCCTGGCGCGTGATCTTCCAGGCCTCGTCCCAGCCCAGGCCATGCTCGTCCAGCAGCAAGCGCATCAGCTCGGCCGGGGCCAGCGCCGGATGGGTGTCGTTCAGATGAATCGCATTGGCCAGACCCAGAGTCGCTAAGCCATCCAGGCTGCCCGCTTCGCGCAGATGGCGGGCGATCACGTCTTGCAGCGAGGCGCTGACCAAGAAGGCCTCTTGCTTCAAGCGCAACTCGCGGCCGGCTTCGCTGCTGTCGTCCGGGTAAAGCACCCAGTTCAGCGCATCGGCGGCGACGCGGTGGCGGGCCGCGCCGGCATAGTCACCGGCGCAAAAAGCCTTGAAGTCGATGGGAGCGGCGGCGGTCGCATGCCATTGGCGCAGCGTCGAGACGCGCTCGCTGTGATGCGCCGGTACGATGAAGTCAAAGGCCTGCGCTTCGAGCTGCTCGGCAGGCTGCCAATGGCGCTGGCCCGCCTCATCCACCGTGACGCGGCCGCCGAAGCCGACTGGGTAGCGCAGCTCGGCGCGCGCCACTTCCCAAGGCTGCCCCAGGCGCATCCAGTCATCCGGCGCCTCGACCTGGCGGCCGTCTTGAATCGCCTGGGCAAACATGCCGTATTGATAACGCAGGCCATAGCCGAAAGAAGGCAGGCCCAGCTCGGCAAAACTGTCCAGAAAGCAAGCGGCCAAGCGGCCGAGGCCGCCATTGCCGAGCGCAGCGTCGGGTTCGCGCTCCAGCACATTGCCGAGTTGTTGACCCTGCGCGGCCAAGAGCCGACTCAGCTCGGGCTCCAGCCCCAGCGCGGCCAGCGCGTTCGTCAGGGCGCGCCCCATCAGGAATTCCATCGACAGGTAATGCACGCGGCGCACCGGATGGGCCGCACCCGGAACCGAATCACGGACCGCATCCTGCGCCTGCGTCTGCGCCCAGCGCTCGGCCAGCAAGGCGCGCGCCGCCGTGGCCGCAGCCCGCAAGGCGACGGCCGCCGTGGGTTGCGCGGCCTGCGCCAATTCACGACCATAGGCCTGTGCAAATTGTTCGGTGATACGGAGGGCTGAGTCGGACGGGGTGGTCATGGGCATGGCGCCTTTCAGACGGGTGTTGCTTTGAGAAATCTGCATGGTGTTGTGTGCCTTAACAATCGAACCTGAACGCCTGGGCTTGCGGCAAAAGCTTGGCAATATTTCCGCAAGCAGGAGTCACCTTGAACAAAGTATCGCTCACTTGTCTAGGTTTGTGTAGTTTCACTACATATGAAATTCCCTAAGTCGGCAAAAAACCATTGATAAACCGCGTTGCCATCCAACAGACTAGGGATTACCGCTGTTGTTAAACTACATTTAGACAGGTATATTCACGTCAAATAGCAGCAGCCGCGTAGACGCATCAGCAGAAGCAGCCGCGCACCGACAAGACGCGACAAGACAGAGCACAGGACAAAGATATGGCAGATGTTCAACTCAACGGCGTGGCCAAGGCCTACGGCGACGTCAAGATCCTGCACGGGATCGACCTGGAAATTCGCGACGGCGAGTTCATGGTGTTTGTCGGCCCCTCGGGTTGCGGCAAATCGACGCTGTTGCGCACCATCGCCGGACTGGAGGAAATCACCGGCGGCGAGCTGCGCATTGGCGGGCGTATCGTCAACGAGGTGCCACCGGCCGAGCGCGGCATCGCGATGGTGTTCCAGAGTTATGCGCTCTACCCGCATATGAATCTGTACGACAACATGGCTTTTGGCCTGAAGCTGGCCAAGGTGCCGCCGGCCGAGATCGAGGCCGCCGTGCGCGGCGCGGCCAAGATTCTGCACATCGAACATCTGCTCGACCGCAAGCCCAAGGATCTGAGCGGCGGCCAGCGCCAACGCGTGGCGATTGGCCGCGCGATCGTGCGCAAGCCCGAGGTGTTCTTGTTCGACGAGCCACTGTCCAATCTCGACGCCGCCTTGCGCGTGCGCATGCGCTACGAGTTCGCCAAGCTGCATGAAGAGCTGAAGACGACGATGGTCTATGTGACCCACGACCAGGTCGAGGCAATGACGCTGGCCGACCGCATCGTCGTGTTGAACGCTGGCCGCATCGAGCAGGTCGGCACGCCGCTGGAGCTTTACGAGCATCCGGTCAATCTGTTTGTGGCCGGCTTTATCGGCTCGCCAAAGATGAATTTCCTGGAGGCCGAGGTGGTCGCCGCCGATGCTGCAGGCGCCAGCTTGCGTCTGGCCAGCGGCGCGGTGGTCAGCGCGGCGGTGAACGCCTTGGCAGCCAAGCCGGGCGACAAGGTCACGCTGGGCCTGCGGCCGGAACATTTTGTGGTCTGCGAAGCGGACACGGTCGCCACCAACGCGATCCAATGCACGGTCACCTTTGTCGAAGCGCTGGGCAGCGCCACGCATGCCTACTGCGCCTACCCCGGTGTGGAAGATGCGCTAACTTGCGAATTCGACGGCCGCACGCGCATCCGCGCCGGCCAGGACATTCGCCTGAGCCTGCCGCCCGAGGCCACCTATGTGTTTGACGCGGCGGGCGTGGCCATGCCCCGACTGGGCGGTACACCAACATGAAAAGCACCACCTTGCCGCTGCTCGCCTTGCTGTTGAGCGGCGCCGTTCACGCTGGCGGCAATCACAAGCTGCTGGTCTGGATCAATGGCGACAAGGCCTATACCGGCCTGCAACAAGTCGGCGATGCATTTACCAAGGCCTCGGGCGTCAAGGTCGTGGTCGAGCATCCGGTCGACGCGACCGACAAATTCCAGCAAGCCGCCGGCGCCGGCAAGGGCCCAGATGTCTTTTGCTGGCCGCATGACCGGGTCGGCGAATGGGCCAAGTCGGGCCTGTTGACGCCCTTGCGTCCGAGCAAAAAAATCTACGACGAAGTCGAAGAAGCGGCCTGGAAAGCCTTTGCCTACCAGGGCAAGATCTGGGGCTACCCAATTGCCATCGAGACCACCGGCCTGATCTACAACAAGGCCTTGGTACCGACGCCGCCGGCCACTTTCGATGAGCTGATCGCACTCGACAAGCAGCTGCAAAAACAAGGCAAGCACGCGATTCTGTGGGACTACAACAAGAGCTTTTTCACCTGGTCCATTCTGGCCGGCGCGGGCGGGCAGATCTTTGGCCGCGATGCCAAGGGCGAGCTTGATGCGAACCAGGTCGGTGTCAACAATACCGGCGCCTTGGCCGGCGCCGAGATGATTGCCCGCCTCTTGCGTGAGGGCCATATGCCCAAGGGCGCGCGCTATGCCGAGATGGAGAGCGGCTTCGCCAAGGGCGATGTGGCGATGATGATCTCCGGCCCCTGGGCCTGGGACAACGCCAAAAGGGCCAAGATCGACTTCGGCGTAGCACCGATTCCGGCCGTGATCGCCGGCAAGCCGTCCAAGCCTTTTGTCGGCGTGCTCGGCTGCATGATTGCCGCACCCAGCAGCCAAAAAGACATTGCCCGCGAGTTCCTTGAGAACCATTTGATGCGCCCCGAAGCGCTGAAAATTCTGGACGCCGATGTGCCGATCGGTGTGCCGGCCAACAAGGCCTTTTACGCCGAGTTGGCGGTCAACCCCTTGATCCGGGCCAGCATGGAAAACGCCCGCCTGGGCGAGGCCATCCCCAACATCCCCGAGGTCGGGCGCTTCTGGACCGCCATGGACGCCGCGCTTGAAGCCATTACCAACGGCCTGCAAAGCCCCAAGGACGCGCTGGACGGCGCCTCGGCCCGCATGCTGTTGAAGAGCAATAAATAAACAAGTACATGAGCGCTGACATCCAAACACAAAGCCTGGGCGCTAAAAGCGCTTACAGCAAGCTGCCACCCACCGCGCTTGAGCGAGCAATGCTGGCCCTGCGCTGGCCGCTCACCGGCGCGGCCATGTTGGCCTCGCTCTATATGGTCTTCATGATCCATGCCGCCGGCCAGACCTGGTGGGCGGTGGGAGCTTTGAGCTTCTTCGCCGCCGCCTTCTATGTCTACGTCAGCAATGCCGGCTTTGCTTACCGTTATTTATTCCCCGGCATTGCCGGCATGCTGATCTTCATCGCCTTTCCGCTGATCTACACCGCGCAGATCGGCTTCACCAACTACTCCTCGGCACACCTGTTGAGCGAGCAGCGCGTGCGCGAGTATTTGTTGGACCAGCATGAGGCAGTGCAAGAGCTCGTACAACCGTTCACCCTGCATGCCGCTGGGTCTGAATTCCGCTTGGCGCTCAGAGGGAGCGACGAAAATCCGGCCTGGGTCTCGCCACCGCTTGCTTTGCGCAACGCCGGCAAGGAGTTGACGGTCGCAATGGAAGCCTTCGTCAATCAGCCCCTGCAGCCGGCCTTGGGCTTGCGCGAGTTGATCCTGCACCGAGAGGCCTTGATGCAGCTGAAGTTGGTCTTGCCGGCCGCCTCGGGTCTGGGCGATCTGCGTTACTTGGGCCTGCGTGAATTCGGCCCCATCACCAGAAATTGGCAAGCTAACGCCGATGGCAGCCTGACAAGGCTTGTCGACGGCCAGGTCTTCGGCCCGAACCGCGAGACCGGCAATTTCCAGAGTGCGAACGGTGAGATTCAGCAGCCCGGCTTCAAGGTCGTGGTCGGCTGGCAGAACTACACCCGCATGGTGCTGGACGCCGAATTTCGCGGGCCGTTCCTCGCGATCTTCAGCTGGACGGTCATCTTCAGCCTGCTGACCGTCGTGCTGGCCACCTCGATAGGCATGCTGCTGGCGGTGATGTTGAATTGGGATGACCTGAAGGGCCGCACCACTTACCGCACGCTTTTGTTCCTGCCCTATGCGGTGCCGGGCTTCATCTCCATCCTGGTATTCAAGGGTTTGTTCAACCAGAACTTCGGCGAAATCAACGCGATTCTGGATGCGCTGTTCGGCGTCAAGCCGGCCTGGTTTGCCGACCCGCTGCTGGCCAAGACCATGCTGCTGATCGTCAACGTCTGGCTCGGCTACCCCTACATCATGATTCTCTGTGCCGGCTTGTTGAAGGCGATTCCGGCCGATCTGTACGAGGCCTCGGCGATCGCCGGCGCCGGCCCGCTGACCAACTTTTTCAAGATCACCGCCCCCTTGGTCATCAAGCCCTTGGCGCCGCTCTTGGTCAGCGCCTTTGCCTTCAACTTCAATAATTTCGTGTTGATCGCGCTGCTGACCGATGGCCGGCCCGACTTCTTGAGCACCAAGATCCCGGCCGGGCAGACCGACATTCTGGTGTCCTACACCTACCGCATCGCCTTCAAGGATTCGGGCTCGGACTTCGGCCTCGCCGCTGCGATCTCGACGCTAATCTTCTTCCTGGTGGCGGCGATGTCATTGATCAATTTACGGCTAATGAAGAAAGCGCAGGGATAGCCAGATGGCAATCGTTCGAGGCAAACAAGCACGCTGGCGAGTCTGGGCGGCACATGCGTTGATGTGGGTATTCTTGGCGATCACGCTGTTCCCGCTGCTGGCCATTGTGAGCATCTCGCTGCGGCCCGGCAACTTCGCCACCGGCAGCATCATCCCTACCGAGATCAGCTTCGAGCATTGGTCTTTGGCGCTGGGTATCCCGTATCAGGCGGCCGACGGCAGTCTGGTGCAACCACCCTTCCCGGTGCTCTTGTGGCTATGGAATTCGATCAAGGTCGCCACCATCTCGGCCTTCTTGATCGTCGCCATCTCGACCTCGGCGGCCTTCGGCTTTGCGCGCCTGAAGTTTCGCTTCAAGATGCCGATCCTGAATTCGATGCTGCTCTTGCAGATGTTCCCGCCGGTCTTGGCCCTGGTCGCGATCTACACGATCTTCGAGACTATTGGCAACTTCATCCCCTGGCTGGGCATTGAAACCCATGGCGGGCTGGTGCTGGCTTATCTGGGCGGCGTCGCCACCCATATCTGGACCATCAAGGGCTATTTCGAGACGATTCCGGTCGAGATCGAGGAATGCGCCAAGGTCGACGGCGCCAGCCATTGGCAGGCCTTCCGCCTGGTGCTGCTGCCGATGGCGGTGCCTATTCTGATGGTGGTGTTCGTGCTCGCTTTTATCGGCTGCATCATCGAGTACCCGGTCGCCTCGGTGCTGCTGCGCGAAGAAAGCCATCTGACGCTGGCCGTGGGCTCCAAATACTTTTTGCATGACCAGCGCTTTTTGTGGGGCGACTTTGCCGCCGCGGCTGTCTTGTCTGGCCTGCCAATCACGCTGGTGTTCCTGCTGGCGCAGCGCTGGATCGTCTCGGGCCTGACGGCCGGTGGCGTCAAGGGTTAGGCGGCCATGCGTCGCTTTATTCTGGCACTCTCATGCAGCCTGCTGCCTGCCTTCGCCCAAGCCGCAGACTGCAAGCCCAGCCCATTGGGAGAGCGTGAGCTGTTTCTGCGCGGCACATTCAACAACTGGAGCGCCAGCGATGAGCACCGCTTTGTTTATGTCTGTGACCGTTATGAGCTGTACGCCAAGATCAGCGGCGAGCAGAGTTTCAAGATCGCCGACGAAGACTGGTCGAGCGACGCTGATCTGGGCGGCAGCGCCGCAGCGCTGAAGCTCAAAGGCGGCGCGATCAGCGAGCGCTTTGCCGGCGGCCACAAATTCCAGCTGCGCTTCGGCGAGAACGGCGCGGCCAGTTTGCAGATCAGCCCCTTTGCGGGCGAACCGCCGCAACTGCTCGCCACGCCGACGGTCACCGACCCGGTCGCCCTGAGCATCCGCTTCGATTCACGCGACGCCCGCGACAAGTCACCGTTTGGCGCCGTCACGCCGAATAGGCCGGTGCGCTACAGCTTCCAAGCCCTGCCCGGCATCGAACAGGCCACGCTGGTGATCGCCAAGCGCCGCCTGGAGGGCAATCAAGAGCTGCTGGAATATGGCGAAGCAGTCCGCTTGCCGATGAAGGCGAGCAAAGTGGCGAGCAGGCTGCAGCGCTGGAGCGCCGAGCACAGCTTTGCCGCACCGGCCATCTATGGCTACCACTTCGAAGTGCAGATCAAGGGCCGGACCTTTGTCTACCAGAACAAGCGCGACCCGGTGTACTGGACGCGCGAAAAAGGCAGCATGGGCCTGGGCCTGGTGGACCCGCTGCCCGAGAACCCCAAGCGCATCAGACGCTATCGCCAAACCGTCTATGCGGCCGACTTCCAGGTGCCGGCCTGGGCACGCGACGCGGTCTTCTACAACATTTTCCCCGAGAGATTCCGCAATGGCGACGCGGACAATGACCCGCGCCCGGGCCGCGATCACTACCAGGACAAGGACGTCGAGTTCCACACCAATTGGCTGGACAAGCCCTACAAGCCCGGCACGCAGGATGGCTCGGACGAAGTCTTTAACAACGACTTCTTCGGCGGCGATCTGGCCGGCATCATTCAAAAGCTCGACTACATCAAGTCGCTGGGTGCCAATGCGATCTATATGACGCCGATCTTCCGGGCCGCCAGCAATCACAAATACGACACCGCCGACTACGCCCGAGTCGACCCGGCCTTCGGCAGTAACGACGATTTCAAGCGGCTGACGGTCGAAGCCGCCAAGCGCGGGATCCGCGTGATCCCTGACACCTCGTTGAATCATGTCGGCAGCGATTCGCCCTATTTCAACCGTTTCGGCAATTACCCCGCCGGCGGCGCTTTTGATGACGGGGCGCTGAACCCGGGCTCCGGCTATGCGTCCTGGTTCAAGCTCGACCCCAGCAAGCCCAAGGCCGAGGATCAGTACCAAGGCTGGGTGGGGGTGAAGGACTTGCCCGAGATCGACAAGGGCTCCAAGGCCTTCCGCGCCTTTGCCTTTGCCGCCCCCGATTCGGTGATGCAGCAATGGCTGGATCTGGGTGCGGCCGGCTGGCGCATGGATGTGGCGCCCTGGGTGCCGGATGACTTCTGGCGCGAATGGCGCGCGGCCATCAAGGCGCACAAGCCCGACGCTTTTTTGATCGCCGAGACCTGGTTCGATGCCAGCAAGTTCTTGCTCGGCGACAGCTTCGACTCCTCGATGAATTACATCTTCCGCAACACCGTGCTCGACTACGCGGCCGGCGGCGACGCTCAAAGGCTGTACGCCAATATCGAGCTGATGCGCGAGGCCTATCCGCCGCAGGCCTTGTTCGCGATGATGAATCTGCTTTCTTCACACGACCAGGCGCGCGCCTTGCATCATCTGGGCTGGCAGGCCGAGGGCGACCGGGATGCCGAGGTCTTGGCCAAACAGCGCCTGCGCCTGGCCAGCTTTATGCAAATGACGCTGCCCGGCGCGCCGGCGATCTATTACGGCGACGAGGTCGGTGTCGGCGGCGGCGAAGACCCGTTCAACCGCGCCACCTATCCTTGGGCCGACCTGGGCGGCCAGCCCGACAATGCGCTGCTGGCCGACATCAAACGCCTCACAACGATGCGTCACAAGCACAAGGTCTTGCGCCACGGCAGCCTAGGTGCGCCGCTGCACCTGGACGCCCATGTGATCGTGCTGGCCCGCCAAGACGGTGAAAAGACCTGGGCTCTGTCGGCCAGCAATAACGCCGCCACAGCGCAGACCATCAAGCTCAAGCTAGCGCCCAATTTGCGCGGTCTGCGCTGGAAAGACGCGCTGAGCGGCCGGGTGCTTCAGGCCCATCGAAACGGCTCGCTGGAAATCACCATCCCGCCCCTGTTCGGCCGCGTGCTGATCGGCCAGAGTTCATTTAAATAGCCCATGACAAACAACGCCCCCATGCTCAATCGCTGCGTGCTCACGGCCCTGCTGCTGCTGGCCGGCCCTGCCGCTGCCGCTCCGCTCGATCTGAGCCAGGTGCCGCAGATGTCATCCGCCGTCAAGCCCTTGCCCAAGGGTTGGCAGGACGGCGCCGTGTTCATGGAGATCTTCGTGCGCGGCTACCAGGACAGCGACGGCGACGGCATCGGCGACCTGCGCGGCCTGATCCAGAGACTGGACTATTTGCAGGCGCTCGGTATCCAAGGCATTTGGCTGATGCCCATCAGCCCCAGTGCCGACAAAGATCACGGTTATGCCACCACCGACTACCGGGGCGTGGAGCCGCAATATGGCAGCCTGGCTGACTTTGATGAGCTGATGCTGCAGGCACACAAGCGCGGTATCGCCGTCATCATCGACTATGTGATCAACCACAGCGCGGCCGCTCACCCGCTGTTCCAGCAAGCCTTGCTGGGGCCGGGCAATCCTTACCGCGACTGGTTCGTGTGGCAGCAGGAAGCACCCTCAGGCTGGGACATCTGGGGCAAGAACCCTTGGTTCGCGACCGAGCATGGGCAACATTATTTCGGCACCTTCGGCCCGCATATGCCGGACTTCAATTTGAAGAACCCAGCCGTCGTCGACTACCACCGCAGCAGCCTGCGCTTTTGGCTTAATCGCGGGCTGGACGGCTTCAGGCTCGACGCCGTGCCGCACATGATTGAGAACGACGCCGTCAACTGGAATGACCAGCCCGAGAGCCGCCACCTGACCCATGAATTTCAGGCGCTGATCAAAAGCTACCCTGATCGTTACACGGTCTGCGAGGCCACCGCCAACCCCAAGGTCTATGCCGCCCCCGAGGTCTGCGGCAGCGCCTTTGCCTTTGGCCTGGAAAGCCAAGTCATCAAGGCCGCACGCGGCGAGGCGGACGCGATCAAGTTCGTCGCCGATTATTTTCTGAGCGCGCCGCCCAGCATGGCGACGATGTTATCCAACCACGACATCTTTGCCGGCCAGCGGGTTTGGGATCAGCTGAATGGGGACGAAGCCCGCTACAAGCTGGCGGCCGCCACCTATCTGCTGCAGCCCGGCACGCCTTTTATCTATTACGGCGAGGAGATCGGCATGGCCGGTGTGGCCGGCCTGCCCGGCGACGAGCCGCTGCGCGCGCCTATGAGCTGGAGCGCAGGCGGCAGCAAGGAGGGCTTCAGCAGCAGAAGAGCGCCGTTTCGCCCGTTGGCGCCCAATGTCGCCAGCCATAACGCGCAAGCCCAGCTGGACGACCCGGCATCGATCCTTAACTTCTACAAGGCGATGCTGAAGCTGCGCAAGCAATACCCGGCGCTGGCTCGAGGAGGCTATGCGGCGCCGAACGTGCAGGGTCAGGTCTTGAGCTTTCAGCGGCGCCTGGGCAGGCAAACCAGCTTGGTGCTGATCAACTATGCGGAGCAAGCCGGCAGCGCCAGCGTGGTCGGCTTGCCGGCAAAGGCCAAGCTGGCCCGCGCCTACCCCGCCGGCGCCGCCGCAGCAAGCGCAGATGCAAGGGGTCGCCTGACCCTGCCTGTTGCCCCGCTTTCGGTCAGCGTTTACAAGGTCACACCATGAACAAGGCAATGCGCCTGGCTATCCCTTTGGTCTTGGCTTTATCCGGTGCTGCTTGTGGAGGCAGCAGCGCGACATCTCCAGACACACCGGCCGCGCCGACATCTACGGCGCAGTCCAATGTGTCATTGCCGGCTCAGTTGCTCGAAATGCCGGGCCTGAACCGCCAGCGCCAGCTGCGCATCTACCTGCCGCCGGACTATGCGAGCTCAAGCGCCAAACGCTACCCTGTGCTTTATATGCACGACGGGCAGAATTTGTTCGATACGGCGACGGCCTATGCCGGCGAATGGCGGGTGGACGAGAGTCTCAACGCCTTGGCCAAGGGCGGCAAGCTGGAGCTGATCGTGGTCGGCATTGATAACGGCCAAGCCAAGCGCATGAGCGAGTTGAACCCTTGGATCAACCCGGACCCCCAATTCGGGGCGCCCGAGGGTGACGCCTATCTGGATTTCATTGTCAAGACCGTCAAGCCCTTGATCGATAGTCAATACCGCACGCAGCCCGGTCCCGCCCACACCGGCATCATGGGCAGCTCGATGGGTGGGCTGATCTCGCACTATGCAGTCACCCAATACCCGAGCGTATTTGGCTTGGCCGGCGTGTTCTCGCCGTCTTACTGGGCGGGGGGCTCTGCCGCCCTTGATCACTTTTCCGGCAAACCCGCGGCGACGGATGCAAGGCTGTACTTGCTGATGGGCGGCCAAGAAGGCGGCAATATGGTCAGCAATGTGGAGAAAGTCAACGCCGCCCTGCTGCGAGGAGGCCACCCGCCGGCCAACTTGTCGCTCAAGATCACCCCCGGCGCCGGCCACAACGAAGCCTTCTGGGCCAGCGAGTTCGAGCGGGCGGTGCTGTGGATGTTTGCGCCTGGGGCTTGAGGATGCCTGTCACCCGAATAGCAACGATTCAATCCATCCGCGACTACCGGATCGGCTCATGATGAATTCAAAAAAACTTTTGCTAACGCTTCTTTTGAGTGCCATTTTGCCAAGCATCTGCTGGGCTCAAGCGGTCGAGCGGGTCGAGCCCCCATCTTGGTGGGTCGGCATGAAATCGCCAACTTTGCAACTGCTGGTGCATGGCGAGCAGATCGCCGCACTGAGCCCGAAGCTGACGCGCAACTACCCCGGCGTCAGCCTGCAAGGCTTCACAAGGCTGGGCAACCCGAACTACTTGGTGCTTGATCTCTTGATCACCGCCAAGGCCCGTGCCGGCAGCCTGCCTCTGCAATTTTCGGCACCCGGCAAGCCGACGCTGAAGCTTGACTATCTATTGCAGGCTCGCACCCCCGGAGCAGCCTTGGCACAAGGTTTCGGACCCAAGGACGCGATCTATTTGCTGGTGCCCGACCGCTTCGCCAAAGCTGTGCCACAGGCAAAAGACAGCTCCCTTGATGGCGAAGATCGCGCCAACTCCAACGCCCGCCATGGCGGCAATATCGAAGGCCTGCGCCAACATCTGGACTACATCGCCGACTTGGGCTTCACACAGCTCTGGCCGACACCACTGGTGGAAAACAAGGGAGCGCACAGTTACCACGGCTATGCCGCCACCGATTTCTACCGCATTGATCCCCGCTTTGGCAGCAATAGCGACTATCAGCAATTGGTCCGCGAAGCGAAGGCCCGCGGCATCGGCATGATCCAGGACATCGTGCTCAACCATATCGGCGACAAGCATTGGTGGATGGCCGATTTGCCGGCCAATGATTGGCTCAACCAGGGCCCCGCCTACAGCGAAACCCATCACGCCCGTGCGACCTTGCAAGACCCTCACGCGGCACCCAGCGACCGCAAACGCTTCAGTGAGGGCTGGTTTGTGCCGGGCATGCCGGACCTGAACCAGCGCAATCCGGTGCTCGCCAACTACCTGACGCAGATGAGCATCTGGTGGGTCGAGTACGCCGGCCTGTCCGGTATTCGTGCCGACACCTATTCCTATTCCGACAAGGCCTTTTTGGCCACCTGGTCACAGCGCTTGATGCAGGAATACCCCCGACTCAATATCGTCGGCGAGGAGTGGAGCCCGCATCCGGCCTTCGTGGCTTATTGGCAGCGCGGCCGACAAAACCACGACGGCTATGTCTCCCACATGCCCAGCATGATGGACTTCCCACTGCACGGGGCCTTGCTGGCGGGCTTGGGTGAGAGCGACGGTCATGACAGCGGCTTGACCAAGCTTTACGAAGCCTTGGCACATGATTTCCTCTACCCGGCGCCAAACAATCTGGTGCTGTTCGAGGGCAATCACGACACGCCGCGCCTGTTCACCGCCCTGAAGCAAGACCCGGCGCTGTACAAGATGGCGCTGGTCTACCTGGCCAGCGTGAATCGCATCCCGCAGTTCTATTACGGCGATGAGTTGATGTTGCAGAGCCCGCTGCAGCGCGATGACGGCGCCGTGCGGCCGGACTTCCCCGGCGGTTGGGCCGGCGACACGGTCAACGCGTTCACCGGTGACGGCCTCAGCGAGCCGCAGCGTGAGGCGCAGGCCTTCACCCGCAAACTGTTTAACTGGCGCAAGACGGCCGAGGTGGTCCACTCGGGCCGGCTGATGCAGTACGCACCGGAGAATGGGTGTTATGTCTTCTTCCGCTATGGCGAGAAGCAGCGCTTGATGGTGGTGTTGAACAAAAGCGCGCAGCCCGTCAGGCTCGATACCCGCCGTTTCGCCGAGATGCTGACGCCCCAATCAAGCGGCATCGAAGTGTTGACCGGCACACACCAAGCGCTTGGCCGGGAGCTGAGCGTGCCGGCTCGGTCGGCACTGCTGTTGGAGCTGGCGCCCGAAGCGGTCGCCCTGCCCAAATAAACAGCCGACTCGGTGATCAAGCCTTGGGCTGCGCCTTGCAATGCCTGGCAATGAACTCCTCGTGGCTGGGCATCGCATTCACCTGGGCCTGGATGCCGGCACGGATATTGGCCAAGAAGTAGGCCCCTTCGTCAGGCGTCAGCAAATCGGCCAAGGGGTGATGGGCGTCAGGCATCAAACCCTGACCGACCAAGACCTGCAGCCAACTGAGTTCGGTGAAGATATCCTGCGGCGACCGGAACAAGCGCCCACTGGCACGGAACAGCGCAATCTTGGCGCTCAATTCGGGGGGCAGTTCCAACTCGCGGCAATAGCGCCAGAACGGTGAGTCCACTCGGCTGCTTTGGCAGTAATGCAGGATGATGAAGTCGCGCACGCGCGCAAATTCCTCGTCGGACTGGGCGTTGTAGGCGTCGATTTCGACCGGGCTGAAGGCCAGGCTTGGGAAGAACTGGATCAGCCGCGAAATGCTGGCCTGCACCATATAGATGCTGGTGGATTCCAGCGGCTCGAGGAAGCCGCTGGCCAGACCCATCGCCACCACGTTCTTGTTCCATTGCTTGCGCCGTTTGCCGGTCACGAAACGCAGCGGCTTGGGCTCAGCCAAAGGCCGACCATCCAGATTGGCCAGCAAGACGGCGCAGGCCTCGTCCTCACTGATGAACTTGCTGGCAAAGACATGGCCATTGCCGGTGCGGTGCTGCAATGGAATGCGCCACTGCCAACCCGATTGATGGGCGGTCGAGCGGGTGTAGGGCAAGGCGGACAAGCCGGTGTTTTCGGTCGGCACGGCCAAAGCGCGGTCGCAAGGCAGCCAATGCGACCAGTCCTCGTAACCCGTCTTCAAGGTCTCTTCGATCAGCAAGCCACGAAAGCCCGAGCAATCAATGAACAAGTCACCCTCGATGCGTTCGCCGTCTTCCATCACCAAGGCGCTGACAAAGCCGTCGCCGGCGCGCTGCTCGACTCTTGCGATCTTGCCCTCGGTGCGGCGCACCCCCAAAGCCTCGCTGAAGCCGCGCAGGTAACGTGCATACAGACCGGCATCGAAGTGATAGGCATAGGCCACCGGCATAGGCGCCGAAGCCGGGCCGGGTGCCGCGGCCTGGGGCGAGAATCTACCTGCCCGCGCGGCCATCTCGCTCAGGCTGTAAGCGCCAAGCCCATCGGTCTGTCCCAGCCCACGCATCTTCAGCCAATACTGATGAAAGGGCAGCAGGCCCAGGTCTTGGCCGACATTGCCGAAGGCGTGCATATAGCGCTCGCCCAACGCGCCCCAATTGACGAACTCGATGCCGAGTTTGAAGGTCCCTTGAGTCTGCCGCACGAACTCGGCCTCATCCAGACCCAAGGCGCTATTGAACAAGCGCATCTGTGGAATGGTTGCCTCGCCAACACCGACCGTGCCGATCTGCTCCGACTCGATCAAACGAATGCTGCGGCTACCGTCAAGAAGCTTGGCCAGGGCTGCAGCGGCCATCCAGCCGGCGCTGCCGCCACCCACGATGACGATGGAGCGAATGGGATCGGGTGCTTGCTGCATATAGACCTAGAAAAATGTGAAAAAGCCCCCGTCGGCTTGCACCGGCGAGGGCTGTCAGACCTAAGGTCCGATTAGAACTTGTAGTTCACACCGAACAAATAGGTGCGGCCATAGTTCGAGACCTGACGGGTGCGAGTTGGGTCCGCATCGTAATACTCGGTGTAAGCCTCGTTGCCCAGATTATTCACCTGCAGCAAGACCGACACACCCTTGGCCATACCGCTCTGGAACTCATAACCGACTTGCATGTCGGTGATGGTTTCCTTCTGCCCGTAGGTGAAGGTGCGGTCGGCGCCAAAGCCGGTGATCTCACCCACGTAAGCGTCACGAATGCGCGTGCTGACACGGGCCGAGAAGCCGTTCTTCTCGTAGTAACCGGTCAGGTTGTAGGTATTCTTCGACAGACCCGGCAACGGACGTGTATCGCCAGGGCCGAAGGGCTGGATCTTGCTGTCGGTATAGGCATAGGAGAACTGCACACCGAAGCCGTCAAGCATTGGCGTCACGATTTGCAGGGGCAAGGACAAAGCCAGTTCCAGGCCTTGCAAAGAACCGCCGGTGCCGTTGATCATCTGCGTGAAGTCACCGGTATCCGAATCTGGCGTCGGACGGCCTGCAGGAACCACCAAACCGGCGCCAAACTTGTCCTTGAAGTTGGTCGGGACCTTGGAACTATAGATATAGGTTGACAGGTCCTTGTAGAAACCCGCGACCGACACATAGCCCTTGGTGTTGCCGAAATACTTCTCCCAGGAAATGTCGACCGCATTGGCTTCCCATGGCTTCAGGAAAGAGTTGCCGCCATTGCCTTCCCACTTCGCACCCTTGCCGGTGACGGGGTTGTATTGGTCGGTATTGATGCTGTACGACTGGGTCGAACGCAGATCATCCATGCGCGGACGAGTGCTCTGCTTGGCCAGCGCGAAACGCAGGTTTTGGTCACTGGTCAGCGCCAAGGACAAATTCATGCTCGGCAGGTAGTCGGTGTAGGTGGTGCCTTGAGTCTGCTGCCGATTGGCGCCGGCTTCGATGCTGGTGGCCGTGGACTTTTGATCCGAATGAACCGCCTGAACACCCAGATTGCCGCGCAGCTTCAGACCGAACAGGCTGCTGTCAATGTCAAGCTTGCCGTAGGCCGTGGTGATTTCCTCGTTGACCGTCCAGGCCTTGTTGATGATGTCGTGGTTGTTGATATTGGAGCGCAGCTTGTAGAACTGGTTCTGCGCGGCCCGGCCGTCGTAGCCCAGGATGTCGCCCATGCCCACGAAGCCCAGATTGGTCGACCCGGTGATCATGCTGGCCGGCACCGTCGTCGGCGAGGCCTTCAGGTCCAGGAACCACTCGGCCACATCACGCGACTTTTCGCGCTTGGTGACGTTCATGCCGACGTCAACGCCGCTGAACATACCGAATTCAAGGTCACGCTTTGCCGACAAACGCAGCGACTTGATTTCGTCCCGCACTTCGGGCGTCTTCAAATAACCCGCCTGGCCCCAGCCGCCCGAGTCCACCAGCTTGATCAAGCTCGGATCCGCATAGTTCAAACCGGACTTGATGGAAGGGAAGCCGCCGCCTTGAGGCAAGACCACGCCGAAGGTATCGGTGGCGCCCGCGCCACCTTGGCCGGTGCCCGCATACATTTCAAGAATGGACTCATTGCGCTTGGCCTTGGACCAGGCCAAGTCGGCCACACCGGTCCACGCGCCCATGTTCAGCTTGTTATTCCAGCCAATCGATGAGAGCGAATCTTCCCGGTCATTCAGATCATGGCGGAACACTGGCTTCACACCCACATAGTCGGCCTGGGTCAAGACCCCGCCGGTGAATGTATTGGTGCCGGTTGAGGTTGCACCTTCAACAACTGGATTCTTCAGTGTGGCGCCGGACCAAGCCAGGCCGGCCTCAAAGCCGCGCTGCAGGGTCATGCGCTTGAACTTCGAGTGGTAGGCGTCGACATTGCTCTCGAAATCGGCAGAGGGCTTCCACTGCAGCACGCCCATCAAGCCGTCGCGCTTTTGCGTGGCCGATTCGGCACGGATCTGCACGCCACCGGGCAAACGCACATCGTTGTACTTCACGCCATTGATTTCGCCGTTGCCCTGCGGATAGCC
Source organism: Roseateles oligotrophus (assembly GCF_025717515.1). Classification (GTDB taxonomy): domain Bacteria; phylum Pseudomonadota; class Gammaproteobacteria; order Burkholderiales; family Burkholderiaceae_C; genus Paucibacter_A; species Paucibacter_A oligotrophus. Next base: position 77,422 of record NZ_JAJIRN010000011.1, on the reverse strand, counting down.
CCAGCTGCGGTAGTACTGGCTCTGGTTGGGAGAGTCCAAATGCGCATAGCCGATCGCCACGCCAATGGTGCGATCAGCGAACTGATCGATATAGGAGAAGCTGAAACGGTTGCCGGTATCGCTGGCACCGCCGGCGTTCAACTTGCCGAGAGAGTTCTTCTCACCACGCAGATTCACCGCCATCGTGCGCTTGCCGAAGGCCAGCGGCTTGACGGTCTGCAAATCGATCGTGCCCGACAGGCCCTGCCCCACCAAAGAACCATCGGGTGTCTTGTAGATCACCACGCCGCTCAGCAACTCGGACGGATATTGGTCAAATTCGGCCGAGCGGTTGTCGCCGGTGCTGACCTGCTCGCGGCCGTTCAACAAAGTCGTTGCGAACTGGCCCGACAAACCGCGGATCTGCACTTCTTGGGCGCGACCGTTGACGCGCTGCGCCGCCAAACCCGGCAAGCGCGCGATCGACTCGGCAATGCTGTTGTCCGGCAACTTGCCGATGTCTTCGGCCGAAATTGCCTCAACGATGGAGTCGGAATTCTTCTTGACCGAAATCGCCGCCTCGATACCGCGGCGAATACCGGTCACGGTGACCGTATCCAATGTTTGCGGGCTTGCTGGCGCCTGCTGGGCATAAGCACCCGAGGCAATCATCAACAGGGTGCAGCCAACCGCCACTGGGTTGACCTTGAAAATTTCGCGCTGCAGTACGGACATCTGCTTGCGCTTCTCTACGGAAGTACTCATCGAATTGTCTCCTCAAGCTTCAAAAAACAAAGGGGGTGGACCTAGACAACTTGGCGTTGTGCGAAGGGATAGAGATCCGAACGTCTCAAACTCATTTGTACCAAAACTAGATTTATTTCATACAAACGTAAACCCTAGTCGTTGCTTTACTACTACCAATTTCAACGAAACTACAGCAAAAAACAGCGGGTTTACACCTGTTTATGCCACTTAATTAGGCAACAAAGCCACTTCAAGACCAATTTCAAGGCTGTAACGTGTAATTCAACTACAGCGCAATCCTTGCGAAACTACAAACCAGTCGCTGGCAGCCAGATCACTCGTGCTGCTGCTCAAGCGCCAAGGCTGCACCACTCAGCGCCGCCAGGGTGTCGGTGATCAAAGCGGTCGGAATAGCGGCGAGATAGTCTCGAAAACGCCCCTTGGCCTCGAAGCGCTCGCGGAAGCGCGACGCAAAAAAGCGCTCGCCCAAACGCGGCACGATGCCGCCGCCGATATAGACACCGCCGCGCGCACCCAATGTCAGCGCCACATTGCCAGCAAAGCCGCCAAGCAAGGCACAAAACACATCCAGGGTTTCGGCGCAGATCGCATCCTCGCCCGACAGACCGCGCTCAACAATCAACTCCGCGCTGAGTGCTTGCGCACTCGGCGCACCGCGCACCGCCACCACCGAGCCATGCAACAGCGGTAGGCCGATACCCGACAGAAAACGCTCGGCAGACACATGCTCATAGTTGCGCCGCATATGCGCAAGCAACTCGCTCTCGAAGTCGTCGGCGGCCGCCAAGGTCATATGCCCACCTTCACCCGGCAGCGCCACCCATTCGCCATTGGCAAACACCACCCCGGCCACGCCCAAACCGGTGCCCGGCCCGATCACCGCCAGCGTGTTGGCACTAGCGGATACGCCTTGCCCCGGCACACCGGTAGACGCGCACCATTGCCGCAACTGACCGGCCTGCAATTTAGGCAAAGACAAGGCCAGCGCCTCGAAATCATTCAAGACCAGCAAGGACTCCAAGCCCAGGGAGCACTGCACCTCGGCGCGCGAAAAGCTCCAATGCCCATTGGTCAACTCGACCCGGTCCCCCGCCACCGCCGTGGCCACCGCAAATGCAGCCCGCCGAGGCACTATTGACTCAAGTCCGGCTTGCGCCAGCAGCGGCCGCAGCCCCTGCAAATAGGCCTGCACCGCCGCCACCGGACCGGCATGCTCCGATACCGGCATCACCGCAATATGCATGACCTCGGCGCCGCGCGCGGCCACCCAGCCAAAGCGCGCATTGCTGCCGCCAATGTCAGCCACCAAACAAGGGTAGTTCCTGGCGCTCATGCCACCTCGCACAAGGACAACAACAGGGACCGACCACAGAAAGAATTTGCTCGCACGATTGTTCTCGACTCGAAAGACCTGAGGCGGCACAGGCTCGCCTCAAGTTGATATTGACCTTGGCAGCAAACAGACCACCACCAAGCACTACAACTATTTCGTTGACCGTAAGGTAACAAAACTACATCATCTACGCAATAGCGTCTTTCCCGAATCGCCTCAATTTCACATCGCGCCTTTAAAAATCGATAAGCACACAATGAAATCAAGCTGCATTGACGCATCAGATCAAGAGTTGATTTACCCTCACAAAATGTAGTCACACTACATTTCGACGTGAAAATCACCCCTCGACCGCCGCTCAATCACCACCCGACCGCTTCGCTTCAAAGGGATAGACCCGCAGTCCCGAGGGCGATGACAGCCCCATAATGCGGCGCTAGCCCAGGCCTTGCGGCCTCACACATACAGCCCTGCCAATTCAGCCATGCCCTCGACCTTTGACAGCCCGCGCCTGATTGCCGACATCGGTGGCACTTACGCACGTTTTGCGCTTGAAATCAGCCCCGGCGAGTTCAGCCAGATTGCCTCGCTGCGCTGCGCCGACTACGCCGACTTCCATGCCACCGTCAGCGCCTATTTGGCCAACCTGACCGGCATGAGCGCCAGCACCGCTATCGAGCATGCGGCAATAGCGATCGCTTACCCGGTCGAAGATGACCTGGTTCGCATGACCAATTACCACTGGCAGTTCTCGATCGAAGAAATGCGCCAGCGCCTGAAATTCGACACCTTGGTGGTGGTGAATGACTTCACGGCCTTGGCGATGGCGTTGCCACGACTCAATGCCAACGAAGTACAGCAAGTCGGCGGCGGTCAGGCTCGCAGCCCCGCCGTGATAGGACTGCTGGGCTCAGGCACCGGCCTGGGGCTTTCCGGCCTGATCCCGGCGGGTGATGCCTGGGTGGCACTGGGCACCGAGGGCGGTCACACCGCCTTTGCGCCCCGTGACGAGCGTGAAATCGCGGTGCTGCGCTTTGCCATGAAACAGTTCGAGCATGTGTCGTTCGAGCGTTTGTTGTCAGGCCCCGGCCTGGAGTTGATCTACCGCGCGCTGGCCGAGCGCGCCGGGCAGTCGGCCGAAAGCATTCAAGCGCCCGAAATCACCCAACGAGCACTCGAGAAGCGCGACCCCTTGTGCGAGGAAACGCTGGAGGTTTTTTGCGCCGTTCTGGGTACGGCCGCGGCCGACTTGGCGGTGACGCTGGGCGCCTTTGGCGGCATCTATATCGGCGGCGGCATTGTGCCCAAGCTGGGCGAATATTTCGAGCACTCTTGCTTCAGGACGCGCTTTGAGGACAAAGGGCGTTTCAGCGCCTATGTGGCAGCGATCCCGACCTTTGTCATCACCGCCGAACATGCCACCTTCAAGGGCGCCTCGGCAATTCTTGAGGCACAGTTGCGCACCTTGCAGACGGCGCCCGGTGCGGGCTTGCTGGGGCAGATCAGGCGCGCTCGAGCCGAATTGTCACCGGCCGAGCTGCGCGTGGCCGAGCACATCCTGGCCCACCCACGTTCGGCGCTGAACGACCCGATCGCGACGATTGCCCGCGCCGCCCAGGTCAGCCAGCCCACCGTCATTCGCTTTTGCCGCACGCTGGGCTGCGAGGGCTTGTCCGACTTCAAGCTGCGCCTCGCCTCGGGCCTGACCGGCACCGTGCCGGTCACGCATACGCAAGTCAATCTGGACGATTCGATGCTGGAGCTGGGCGCCAAGGTGCTGGGCAATACCGCCTCGGCTATTTTGCAAGTGCGCAGCCAACTCAACCGCGACATGATGGCGCGCGCGGTCGAACTGCTGTTGCACGCCGGGCGGATCGAGTTCTATGCGCTCGGTCATTACGGCGTGGTGGCACAGGACGCCGAGTACAAGTTCTTGCGCTTTGGCATGCCCAGCTCGGCCTACACCGACCCGCGCCTGCAGTTGCTGGCGGCCAATGTCTTGAAGCCTGGCGACGTCGCCGTCGTCATCAGCAATAGCGGCCGCCTGCCCGAGTTGCTGGAGGTGGTGGAAAAAGCGCATCAGCGCGGCGCCTTCGTGGTCGCCATCACGGCCGGTCAATCGCCGCTGGCGCGCAAGGCCGATGTCGCCTTGATCGTCGATCACACGGAAGATGTCGAAACCCATGTGCCCATGGTCAGCCGCATCCTGCACCTGCTGGTGATAGACATCTTGGCCGTCGGGGTGGCGATGCGGCGCAATGCGGACGGGCTGGACCCGCTCTCAAGCTCGCCATTGCTTGGCCTAGAAGAGCGCAGCAGCAGCAACGCCGACGATCCAAGCGCCGCCACGCCGCAGGCCAGGCGCACCGCGCCCGGCGTCAGCCTGGCCTCGCCGCTGGCAAGGCTGACTTCGCACAGCCGCTAAGCGCTTGTCGGCGCAGCCGCGCGCACCCGCCGGTGCGCCGCACGGGCGCTGGGCACCCAGGCCTGGGTGGCCCAGCGACGCCACATCAGCAAGCCCCTGATCCACTCGTCCAGCGCATAGGCGATCCACAGCCCTGGCAGGCCAAGACCCCAATGAATCGCCAGCAGCCAACTGCCGCCGGCCAAAACCAGCAGCATCGACGCGGCGCCGGCGACGACCGGATAACGCGCATCACCGGCGGCACGCAGCGCATTGATCACGACCAGATTGAAGGTGCGACCCGGTTCCAGCAAAACGGTTAACCACAGCAGCGTCGCCCCCGCCGCAATGATGCCCGCATCTTGCGTGAACCAACCCATCAACCAAGGCCCGGCCAGCGCGGCCGCCAAGGCCACCACCACGCTCACGACTAGGCCCCGCGCGAGCGCTCGACGCACCAGGCTGTGCGCCGCTTGCAGGCGGCCGGCGCCGATCAGATGCCCGACCACAATCTCAACCGCGAAGCCGGTCGCGATGCCGAACATCATCACAAAGCTCATCAGCTGCAAGGCATAGGCTTGCGTGGCCAAGACCGTGGCTCCCAGACTTGCGGCCACGCCCACGCTGACCATGAAGGAGAGGCGATAGCCGATATTCTCGGCCGCGCCAGGCAGGCCGATATGCAGCACCGCCGCCAATTCGTGACCGGGCAAGCGCCACCAATCGCTCCAGCGGGGCACCAAGCCCAGCCGAGCTCGCCACAAGAGCAAATGCAAGGCCAGGCCCAAGGCACGGCTCACGCCCAATGCCAGCGCAAAGCCGGGCAGGCCCAACGCGGGGATGGCGCCCCAGCCCAGCATCAAGGGCAAGGCCAGCGCGAGATGGCTGATTTGCATGACCACCACCACGGCCAGCGCCTCCCGGCTGCGCAAATGCGCACGCATAACGCTGGACATTGACGCATTCCAGGCGTCCAGCAACAAGGCCGGCGCCAGCGCTTGCAAAAACGGCGCGGCCAAGGGCAAGACCTCGGCCGGCGCGTTCAAGAGCCGCAACAGGGGTGCGGCGCCGAACAAGGCAGCCAAGGCCGTGAACCCACCAACCCAGGTGCTGGCACCCAATACCGCACGCGCCACCGCGTCGGCCGCTGCGCGTCGGCCCGCGCCCAGGCTTTGAGTCAACACAACGCTGACGCCGGCGCCTATGACTCGGAACAAAATGAACAGCGTGGCAGAAAGCTGGATGGCCAAAGCAAAGGCACCGGCCGAGGCATCGGAGAGCCGCGCCGCCAAGGCGGTGCCGACCAGACCCAAGGCGATCGACAGCCACAGCTCCATGAACAAGGGCCAGGCCAGACTGAGCAAGCGAGGAGCTGGCGGCGCGACCGCGCGGGAAGATGATGTCATCAAAAATTGGATCGAAAACAGACGGGGGCGAACAAGAACGTAGACTGTGAAGCGCAGCGACGATTGTTGCGCCCGCGAGCTGCCCTGGCATCCACCCCCTCAGTGGATTTTGCTCGGCCGCCTCCCGCCCACCAAAGCCCATGAACCCAAGCAACTCCAGCACTCCCCTATCCAAAACCGCCTCGGCTCAAGCCTTGCCGGTCCAAGTGCAAGCTGCGCTGACCTTGCTGGGTCCGCTGGACGCGACAACACTGGCCACCTTGCTGACAAGGGCGCCACGCGACATCGAGCAAGCCTTGCTGACCCTCTCCCAAACAAGCCAAGCGCCCTCGGATGCCGACGGCGCAGCCCGCATCGATAAAGAGTTGCTGGCCCGCGCGGTGCAACTGCTGCTGAAGTCCGATCAGATCCAGCGCGCCGCCGAGCTCCTGCTCCAGCATGGCTCACCCGAGCAGCAGCTCGACCTGCTCGAGCAAGTTGGCTGGGCCTTGTTCTACAGTTCGGCCAGGCCCTTACTGGGTCAATTGCTGGACCTGAATGCCCTGCAGCCGCGTATGCAGCAAGGTGATCTGCTGGGCCTGCAATACATCTGGACCATCGAAGTGGCGGGCGAGCCGCATCAGGTGGAGCGTCGCCTACCCGGCTCGGTCGGCTTGAGCCCTGCCCTGCGTGCCACCCTGCAGGCTCGCATTGCGCAGATGTTTGACCAACCGCAGCGGGCCATCCAGCAAGCGCAAATCGCCATCGACGGTTTCCCGAATGACTTGCTGCTACCCGCGCTACTGGCACGTTACACGCTCGGACTGGCGCTGCTTGAGGCTGGCGATCCGCCGGCTGCAACGGCGCCCTTGAGCGCGGCCTTGAAGGGTGCCAATCGCGATGGCGCGACGCTGCTGCAGATCGATGCGCTGCAAGCGCTCAGCGAGGTCCACGAGGTCTTGGAGTTGGCCGCCCCCGCCGAGCTTTATGCGCAAGAGGCGCAACGCCTGCGCCGCCAACTCGGCCTGCGCGAAATCCAAACGCCCTGGCCCGAGGACGCCTACTGCGCCTTCCCGCAGTTGCTGGACCGAGCCACGCAGCAACTGTTCGCCGGCAATATTGCGCCCGCCGAAGCCGGCCTTGCTGCATTGGAGCAGCGCGAGCGCAAGGCCTTTTACTGTTTCAAATGGCGCAATCGCTTGGCCCACGCACAGAGCTGGCTGGCCTCGTTGCGGCACGACGAGCCGGCACTCAAAGCGATCGCTGCCGGCTTCAGGTCGACCGCATTTTCGAGCAGCTCCTTGTATGAGCTGGAACTGGCGGTGCTGCAAGCGGGCTGTGCACTGCTGGCGGCCCAGGCCATGGGCGAAGAACAATTATTGGCCCTCAGGGCCGAGCTGCAAGCCCGACCTTTGCCGCAGTTATTGCGGCGACTGCATTTGATCGAAGCCTTGGGCGCGCCAAGCGGCGCCAATCTGCCGGCATTGATGCAATGGCTGGGCAGCGAAGACGAGTTGCTGGAAGCCGATGCGCGCTGGCTGGCCCCCAAACTGGTGGGGCCCTTGGCAGCGCTGCTCGCAGCTCCCGCCATCGTGCACCAACCCCAGGCGCGCAGCCGCGCCACCAATTTGCTGGACCTGCTGAGAAATGCAGGCCTCAGACCGGCAACGAGCGAACCGCTGGCCGCTCAAGCGCCCCCGCCGGGTCTGACCGGTCGCGAATGGCAGGTGCTGCGCCTGATCGGCGAGCATCACAGCAACGAGCAAATCGCTAGCGCCTTGTTTGTGTCGGTTGCGACGGTCAAGACACATATCAATCGCGTCTACAGCAAGCTCAATATCGGCTCACGAGAAGAAGCGATACAGCGAGCGCGGCATCTGGGCGGCTGAGCTAAATCGTCGGGGTTGCGGTGACAGCAAAGTGCCCGAAGATCGAAAAGAAATTGGCACCCAAGAACATAAACATCCCGCCTTTTTGTATTCTCTCTCCGCTTTCAAAAGATCAATTTCCCTGCCAGACGGCTAGGTGCAGCAACGCCAGTTCAAACCAGGTGAGGTCATGTGGTCCGACTCGCAAACACATATCGGCACCAACAATGGCGATACACCTACCCATGTCATCCGCGCCATGATGCCTTGCCTGGGTATAGGTCGGTCACAAACCGTCACAGTCGGCACACGCAAGCGCCACAGACTTTTTCGCTGAGGTTTTTGACAATGCTGTTCATCGACACAACAGCATTGACCCAGACTTCACCATGCACGCAACCGCCACTACTCCCAGCCCCTTCCAGCACAAGTTCAATTGCCGTCTGGGCAGGCGGATCAGCCGCGCCCAGCAACCGCAGGTCGCGCCTCAAGCCATCGCCGGCCGCAGCCCAGCGCAGAACCTGGCCGCCGCATTGCTGGCGCTGGCAATCAGCGCCGTGCTGCTTGCCGGTTTGCCAACTGAAGTGCGCGCCCAGACCCAGAACCTGCAGCCCAGCGCCAGCAGCACTCTGGTACGGGTGATTTCGTCCACACCCAACCTGGAACGCATCACCGAAACCCGCCAGCAATGTGGCTACGAGACCCAGCAAGTCCTGACCCCGCCGGCACCCAACCAGGCGGGCATGGGCGGCACCGGCGGTGCATTGCTCGGCGCGCTGGCCGGGGGACTGCTGGCATCCCAAGTCGGCAAGGGCAATGGCAGGCATGTGGCAATTGCGGCCGGCAGCGCCACCGGTGCCCTGGTTGGCAAGAACTTGGCTGAGCAATCAAGCCCGACGGCAGGCTACGCGACTTACAAGCACCAACAGGTGCAGGTCTGCCGGCCGGTCAGCGTTGAGCGCGAGCAGGTGCGCGACTACACCGTGCGCTACGAACATCAGGGCCAGGAATACCAGGTACAACTGCCGCAACAGCCCGGCCAGTGGCTGAAGTTGAACATCAGCCACACCATCCAAGCGGTGTGAGCAAGCACCGCTAAGAGCCAAAATGGATCAGATCGGTCAACGCGGCTGTGGCGGGCTTGCGACTGCGCCCCCTCAATCCACCCCCTGGGATGACGCGCAGCCGCCATGACGCTCAACACAATGACGTCCATCTGAACCGAGCTTGGAGTCTTGTCTATGCTTCTCTTGCACCCCCCCATCAGCCCCTGGATTCAACGCGGCACCGACGGCTGCCGCATCAGCCTGCTGAGCGAGCGTGTCGACCTAGACAGCGTCTATCTGCGCAGCACGGCCGATAACGAGGAGCATCTGCTGACCATGCACTATGCGGGGCGGCATGCCGAGTTGCACCGCTGGGAGGCATCTCTACCCTGGGACGGTGGCAATGCCTTGACGCTTTATGCCTTCAAGGTGCTCGCGGATGGCACCCAGTATTGGCTGGCGGCCGACGGTGCACATGAGCATCTGCCTCCCGAGGACAGGCACTTCCGCCTGCACCCCACCGCTTTGCCGCCAAGTTGGGTGCGCGAGCAGATCTTCTATCAAGTCTTCCCCGACCGGTTTCATCGAGCTCTGCCTGTGGTCGACCGGCGCGGCCAGGCCTTGGGCGGCCAAGACGGACGCCTGGTGCAACAACCGCAATGGAGCGAGCCGGTCGACCACGAGCACGCCGCCAACAGTTTTTACGGCGGCGACCTGCCCGGCATCACGGCCAAGCTCGACTATCTGCAGGGCGAATTGGGCGTTACGGCGCTGTATCTGAACCCGATCTTTGCCTCCGGCAGCAATCACAAATACGACACCGACGACTATGAGCAGGTGGACGAGCATTTCGGCGGCAACGCCGCGCTTGAAGACTTGAGCGGCGCCGTGCATCAGCGCGGCATGCGCCTGGTGCTGGACGGCGTGGTCAACCACACCGGCGTCAACCACGCCTGGTTCAAGCAGGCGCAGGCCTCCGCCGACTCGCCCTACCGCGAGTTCTATCTCTTCAATCAGGACGGCCATCACTTTGGCTGGAAGGGCTTCACCTCACTGCCGGTGCTGGATTTTTCTTCACCCGCCTTGCGTGAGCAGATCTACGCCGGCCCCGACGCGGTGCTGCGCCGCTGGCTCAAAGCCCCCTACAACATCGACGGCTGGCGGCTGGACGTGATCCATATGCTGGGAGAGGGTTCGGGCTCACGCAATAACGCCCATCATTTGAGCGAGATCCGCAAGGCCGTCAAGGCCGAGAATGCCGACGCCTATGTGATGGGTGAGCATTTCTCCGAGGCCACGCGCTGGTTGCAGGGGGAGCAGGAAGACGGGGCAATGAACTATTACGGTTTCGCCAACCCGGTGCGGGCCTGGTTGGCCGGGCAGGATGTGGCCTACCATCCGATCCAACTGAGCACAGCCGCCTTTGATGCCTGGATGAAGCGCGCCCAGGCATGCATTCCCTTTGATAACCAGTTAGTCCAGCTGAACCTGCTCGACAGTCACGACACCACCCGCTTCTTCACCCTGCTGGATGAAGACACGGCAAAGATGCAGCTGGCCGCGACGCTGCTGTTCACGCGCCCCGGCGTGCCTTGCATCTATTACGGTGACGAAATCGGCCTGGCCGGCGGACCCGACCCGGATTGCCGCCGCCCCTTCATCTGGGAGCGCGAGCGCTGGAACATGCCGCTGTTTGACACTTACCGCAGCCTGGCGAAATTGCGCCAACAGCGCGGCGAATGGCGCCATGGCGCGGTGCAGACCCTGGCCGTCGGTGCGGACTGGATCGTCTATGCCCGCTACACCGACTGGGAGGCCAGCATCATCGGCGTCAACCGGGGTGCCAACCCAGCCCAGGTCACATTGCCGGTGTGGCAGTTGCCGCTGCCCGTCAAGGCCTGGCACTCGCCCTCGGGCCAAGCGTTCGTCCTGCGCGACGGCCTGCTGACGACCAAGTTACCCGCCGTCGGCAGTGTCTTGTTGCTGAGTTGCTGAGCCGCAAGCTCGGTTTGCCGTCCAACGCTCCTCAGCGCTTAACCTTGCCCTTGCCAAGGTGGGAATCTGTAAACTGAAACGGCCTTCTGCGTCATTCAATGAAAAGGATCTTCATGCTCAACATTGGTCAAGCAGCATCAGCCTCGGGCGTGTCAGCCAAGATGATTCGCCACTATGAAGCAGTGGGCCTGCTTCCGGCGGCGCTGCGCACCGAGTCGGGCTACCGCCAGTACGGCGATGCTGACTTGCAGACGCTGCGCTTTATCAGGCATTCCCGGGATCTTGGTTTTTCTATCCCCGAGATTTCCCAACTGCTAGGCCTGTGGCAGGACCGCAGCCGCCCGAGTCGAGAGGTGAAAGCGCTGGCCTTGATGCATATCCAGGCGCTGGAAACAAAGGCGCAGGAGTTGCTGGCCATGAAGGCCTCGCTTGAGCATCTGGTGCATTGCTGCCACGGCGACGAGCGGCCGGAATGCCCCATCATTGATTCGCTGGCGAATGGAGCGGCGGTCTTGCCCGGCCCGACCCAAACGCGCGGCCCAGGCTTGAAGACCCGCCCACAGCTAAAGCGGCGGGCGGTGACTAGCGCATGAATGTCAGGGGCAAGCCAGCATCGGCCCGGGCCAAGCTTGAAATTCATGGCTTGACCTTGTCACCATGGCATGGTTGACAATAATGAAAATTGACCGACAGGAGTTTTCATGAAAAGTTTGCATGCTTTGGCATTCGCCGCCCTGAGCTTGGGGCTGGGCACTGCGTTTGCCCATGGGGACGCGGGGCATGCCAAGCCCGCCGCCTACGACGCCAGCAAGATCGAAGAGACGGCATTCGGCCGCGAGGGCAATCCGAAGAAGGTCAGCCAGACCATCCGGGTCGACATGGCCGACTCGATGCGCTTCTCGCCGGAGAACGTGACCGTCAAGCGCGGGCAAACCATCAAGTTCGTGCTCCACAACAATGGCAAGTTACTTCATGAGATGGTGCTGGGCACGGTCGACGCGCTCAAACAGCATGCGGAGATGATGCGCAAGTTCCCGAACATGGAGCATTCGGACCCGAATATGTCGCATGTGAAGCCCGGCGCGAAGGGCGAGATCGTCTGGCAGTTCACCAAGGCCGGTGAGTTTCAATTTGCTTGCCTGCAACCCGGGCATTTCGAGGCCGGCATGATCGGACGGGTGCTCGTGAAGTGAAAGGACGTGAAGTGAAGCGCCGCAGCGTCCGTTTCAAGGTCGCACAAAAACCAGCGCACTGCGCCCGGGCAGCGTAAAGCGGCCGGTGTCGGTATCAAGGCGCGCTTCGGCGGCAATGCGCTTGTCGGCAGCGTCGGCACTCAGATGCACCGGATGCAGGCCGAAGCTCTTGGCCGCTTCGGTCGGCAACTCGATGCTCTGCGCGACCGGGTCCACGTTGATGAAGTAAAGCAGTTGACCGAAGCCTGCGCCGGGCCACCCTTGCCCATCCAGACTCGCCACCACCACACGCGGGTTCTGTGTCGGGCCGGTATTCAAGAACCGCAAGCGCTGCTGGACAGCGGCCGCCGTGGGCAAACGGAACAGGCTGCTGCTGGCGCGTATCTTCAGCAGATCCAGGAAGGCATCGCGCGTCCAGGCAATATCGGCCGGCGCCGGCTTGATGGCCGCGTCCGCCAGCAAGGGCGCCAACAGCGGGTATTGATCGCCGTTGTCGAGCTTGGGCGGCAAGCCGGCGCCAAAACCGTTGTCGAGATAGCTCCAATCCAGGCGATTGAACCAATCGCCCGAGTCGTAACTATTCCGGTCCAGTGACTTGGAACGCAGCACATCGACACCGGCGTGAAAGTAGGCGACGCCCTGACTGAAGGCGGTCAGCGCCAGGCCCAGGACCTGCACCTGGGCGCGCTCCCGCGCCGAGGTGCCGCGCGGCAGCTTGAGCACATTGATGTCGAACAGCGTCTGGTTGTCGTGGTTGTCTACATAATTGACTACTTCACCGGGCTGCGAAACATAGCCGGCCGGCTGATCGCCGTAAGCGATATCGGCCAGCCGACGCGTTGGCCCCGACCAAGTTTGCAACTCGAAGTCGCGCAAAGAGCCGGCCAAACCGACCCGTATCAGGTCGGCCGCTTGCAGCAGATCGGCGGCCGGGCGCTGCGCCGCCGACGCGTTAGGCGCGTAGACCAGGCCGTTCAACCAGCCCTGGTTTTGCATCACGGCAGCGCCGCCGTCGCCGGCACTCCCGCCCCGCGCCGCGTCGCGCCCACGGTCGCTGAAGGTGCCTATCCCCGAGCCGTTCAGCGACAACTGCGAGGCCTGCACAAAGCGTGCGCCGTTGGCCACTTCGCCAAAGTTCCAACCCTCGCCGATCAACTGCACCGGCCGCCCGGCGGCCTGGTTGACACGTTTTTGCAAGGTCTCCATCACCGCGCGCGGCTGATGCGCCATCAGATCAAAACGGAAGGAGTCGATCTTGTACTCGCGCGCCCACATCGCGACCGAGTCAATCATCAGCTTGGCCATCATCCGATGTTCGGTGGCGGTGTTGTCGCAGCAGGTCGACCGCTCCGGCTCGCCGCGCGCATTCAGACGCTGGTAATAGCCCGGAACGATGCGGTCCAGCACTGATTTTTCATGCTGTCCGGCCGCGGCGGTATGGTTATAGACCACATCCATGCCGACCCGCAAATTGGCCCGGTGGAGCGCTTGCACCATCTGACGGAACTCGATGACGCGGCGCTCAGCCTTGGCCGCATCGCTGGCATAACTGCCCTCGGGGGCGCTGTAGTGAAACGGGTCATAGCCCCAGTTGAAGCAGTCCTCGGCAGCGACGGCCATCACGGCGGCCTGCTGCAGCGGGCTGTCGGCAGCCGCCCGGGGCACGACCGGCTGGGCACAGCCGGCCTCGGGGATTGAGGCAATATCAAACACCGGCAGCAAATGCACGTCGGTCAGGCCGGCCTTGGAGAGCGCCTGCAGATGACGCATACCGGCCGACCCGGCCGGCGAAAAAGGCGTAAAGGCCTTGTACTTGCCACGCATTGCCGGCGGCACCGACGCGTCCGAGATCGAGAAGTCGCGAACATGCAACTCATAGATCACCATATCGGTCGACGTCTTGACGCGCTGCGGTCTGGGCGTCGAATCCCACGCGGATGGCTTCAGCGCGGGGCTCTGCAGATTGGCCACAAAGCTGCGTTTGGAGTCGGTCGTCAGGCTGACCGAATAGGGATCGGTGACGCGGTTGCGAACCACCCCCAGACCCGGCACGAACACGTCGACCAGGTAGTTGTAGTACTGCCCACTCAGATCACCGCTGAGGCGGGTCTGCCAAACCCCGCTGCTGGCATCCCTTTTGAGCGGCTCCTGCGCTGTGGCCCGGTCACTGCCATTCGGATAGCGACACAGCGTCACCTGTTGCGCCGTCGGCGCCCAGAGCTTGAAGCCGGTGTACCCGGATCTGATGGGGCCAGGCGCAGTGACGCCCAAATCGGCGACTTGCTCGGCGGTCTGATACAGATCATCCAGTGCGCCGGCCGCTTGCAAGCCCGTCAACGCCTGCACCACCCCATCAGGGCCCTCTTGCACGAGCCAAACCTGAGCCCGGTGCAAGTCCGGCAGGCGCGCCACATCGGCAGCGCGCACCTGCCAGCGAGGTCCGGCAGCAATGAACTTGAAACGCCTGGCTAAATCCGCCGGCAACTCGCTTGTACTCGGTTCAAGCGAGAGCGAGGCATCGGCGCCGCTGACGACTCGCTTGGCGTCAACTTGCAATGCAGCATGGCCCGAGTAATACAGCTTGACGCGCGCAGCGGGCTCTCGCTCAGTTCCCAAGCCCGCCCCGGGCCATTGAATCAAGCGCCGGTTCAACCAATAGGCCTGTGCGGCAAGCGCTGGGCCATCGGCCTGCAGTTGCGGGTGGAGCAGGCTCGCGAAAGCCGCGCCGTCGCAGGCCTCCAAGGCTTGGACCTGCGACACCGCCATACCTAGCAACAGGCCCAAAATCCCCCTGCGCAGACCCATATGTTTCGACACCATGCGATTGCCTAACCCTGTTTGACGGCCGATGCAGCCTACAAAATAGTAGCAAAACTACATAAACAAATCCAAATGAATTGAAGTGTTTCAATCATTTTTACTTTTTTGCATCAATACAAAAGGGTGAAGACAAGTATCTTTACTACATTTACACAAGGCATCAAGGACAGAAAGCCCCCTTCTCTGCCTCGCCCTTTGCTTGGCCCCGAAAGCGAATCGCGAACCTCACCCATCACCGGCGAGGTATCCGCATCAGCAAATGCGCTCAATCGAATGAATCGAGTTGTCTGCCGGCAATTCATCATGGCTTGTGCGTCGGGCCGGCTCAATGAAGCGCCCAGCTTGGCCAGAAGACCATGGCCTGAACTCATTCACTCCTTGCAGGATCAAGCGATAGCGGGATAGCTGCCAAGCCCTTCCGGCCATGCGGTCAGCAACTCGAAGCCCGTGGCGGTGACAAGCACCATATGCTCCCACTGCGCCGACAGGCTGCGATCTTGCGTGACCACCGTCCAACCATCGGCGAGTTCCTTCACGCCGCGCTTGCCGGCGTTGATCATCGGTTCGATGGTGAAGATCATGCCCTCCTGCAAGCTCATGCCCTCACTCGGCTTGCCGAAGTGGTTGACATGCGGTTGATCGTGATAGACATCGCCAATGCCGTGGCCACCATATTCGCGCACGACACTGAAGCCCTCGCGGTGCGCAACGCTTTGAATCGCATAACCCACATCGCCCAGGGTAGCGCCGGGGCGCACCTTCAGGATGCCGGCGCGCAGGGCCTCATAGGTGGTGTTGACCAGGCGACGCGCCAGCGGCTTGGGCTCGCCGACAAAATACATGCGACTGGTGTCACCGAACCAGCCGTCCTTGATCAAGGCGACATCAAGGTTGACGATGTCGCCATTTTTGAGAATTTTCTTGGCCGAAGGGATGCCATGGCAGACCACCTCGTTGACCGAGCTGCACAAGGTCTTGGGGTAGCCGTGATAGCCGATATTGGCCGGCGTGACGCCCAGTTCATCGACGATGTAGTCATGGCAGAGCTTGTCCAGCGCATCGGTGCTGACACCGGGCTGCACATGCGGCGTGATCATCTGCAAAACCTGAGCGGCCAGGCGGCCCGCCTCCTTGGCCTTGACGATTTCGTCCGCCGTGCGGATCTTGACCGCGCTGCCCCTCATGGCCGGACCTCCGGTTTTGCGGACGCCGACAGCAGATCCAAGCCACCGGCCTGCTCGGCACGGATCAGCAACAGCGAGATCTCGCGATGATCGAGGTCGGGGTGCAGCTCGGCCAGCAAGCCTATGCGCATCCAATGCTCGGCCTGCGCGTTGATGGAACGAGAGAGCGCATGGCTGGCGACGCGCAAGCTCTCGTGCATTTGGTCTGAAATTTTGACGATACCCATCCGGTAATTTTATACGAACAACATATGTTTCGTATATTCAACACCCCTCAAGCAGCAAGCCCCTGCTTGGCTGGAGCAGGCACCAGACTCGGCTCATCCGGCAGCAGCAAACGCCCGAACAAGAACTTGACGCCCAGCAGCAAGACCCCTGCACTCGCCACCAGCATGGCATGCATGCCCCAGAACTCGGTGCCAGGCATCTCATCCAGAAACCCCGCCAGCCAACCGACGAAGGAGTTGCCAAGAAATAGATGCAAGTAGTAAATGCCTATCATCAAACCCTCCAGTCGACGCGGCGCCGCACGCGAATACAGCGCAATGCCTACCGGCAAGATATTGGCAAAGCCGAGGTTGTTGATCAAGGTATAGCCCAGCGTCCAGGCGAAGCTGACCTTCTCATTGCTGCCGGCGATCGAGCCTGCGGCGATCACCAGCAGCGCCGGCGCACAAGCGGCCAGCAAGGAACCCAGGGCCATCTTGGTCAACTCATCGGGCTCGGCACGCCGCGTTGCCCACCAACGCCAGAAGGCGATCGAGGCGACCATGGTCGAGGTGCTGATCAGCGCGTCCACCGCCTGCAGCCAAGTCACCGGCACCTGAAAGCCGAACAGCAGCAGGTCCATATGTTTTTGCGACCACAGCGGGTAGGCATTATTGAACTGCTGGTTGCCGACGATGGACAACATCAGCACCGGGATCAACGCAATCAGCAACACGAACCTGGCCTTCTCTTGGCTCGACATGCGGGGCTTGGGCTCGCCCGCTTGACGCTCGGCGGGCTTGACGCGAAGCGTCTCCGGCGGCAAGTAACGCCGGCCTGCAAGATAAACCACCAAGCCGATCAACATGCCCACGCCGGCCGCGCCGAAGCCCCAATGCCAGGCGACTTTCTCGCCCAAAGTGCCGCAGACAATCGGCGCCAGGATCACCGCCATCTGAATCGACAACATAAAAATCTGAAAGGCGCTGGCACGGCGTTTGTCACCGTGCGTGTAGAGCGCTCCAACCTGGGCCGCGATATTGCCCTTGAAGCAACCGACACCCAAGAGCAAACAAGCCAGAGCGAGCAAAAAACTTGCCTCGAAGGCCATCAAAAAATGCCCCAAGGCCATCAGGCTGGCGCCGATCACGACAGTGCGGGTGCGGCCAAGCAGGCGGTCGGCCAGCAAGCCGCCGAATATGGGCGTCAGGTAGACCAAGCCGGCGTACAAACCGAACACGGCCGAGGCCAGTTGCTGCGGCGAGCGGGGGCCGGTGGCCCGTTCGATAAAGGCCCGCAAGGCATCGATGCCAGCCACATTGCCGATGTTCTCCGGCAGAAACAGGTAGTTGCTGAGGTAAAGCACCAACAGCGCCTGCATGCCGTAATAGGAGAAGCGCTCCCAGAATTCGCAAAAGGCCAGCCAGCCAAGGCCGGCCGGATGGCCGAGGAAAGCGTGGTCGCCACGCAAGCGGTGGTCGGAAATATCGGCTACGGATTGTGAGGACACGGGCGAAACCATCTACGGGAATTGAGCAGCCGCGACTGTCCTAGACCCGCGCCAACCATGCAAGTCGCATTTACCATAAGAGGCCCATCAATCAGCCGCCTTTGACCTCCAGCAAAGCTTGTTCGGCCGAATCATAAATTTGCGGCTCAATACCGCGCGCGGCCAGAGCGGCGCCCAGCAAGCTGCGGTTGAACCCGGCCGTACCGTAACGGGTGACGTTTTCATAAAACTGGTCACTCAGCTCACGCACCATTGCCGCGTACGCGTCGGCCACCTGCGGATCGAGATGGAAGTGGTCGTAATTGACGACGCACCAAACCCTTTGCCCCAGCGTAGCGAGCGGCGCCAAGCGGCGCTCCACTTCGGCGCGGATGGCCTCCACATCGTCGATACAGCGCACCGCCAAACGCTCGAAGTTCAAGAAGAACTGCCGCGTCGGCGCGTCATAGCTGAAGCGATCGGCCAGCGGCAGCATCAAGAGCCTGGCGCGCAAGCCGATCGGCCCTTCCGCGAACAAGGCCGCGTCCATGCTCACAGGCGGAGTCGGCATCAAGGGCGTGAAGCCCATCAAGTCCAGCACATCGCGCTGCAGATCAAGGCCGGGTGCCACCTCACTCAGGATCAAGCCCTCGGGGCCGAGTCGCAGCACGCAGCGTTCGGTCACATACAGCACCTGCTGGCCTCTCCGGCTGGCTTCCCGCCCGGAGAATGTGCGTTGCTCGACCTCGGCCAAAAACTTAGGCGCATCGTTGCTCAAGAAGCTGCCCACGAAAACAAGGCGCTTGGCGTTCTGGCTGATGTTGATGAAACCACCGGCGCCGGCCAAGCGATCACCAAAGCGACTCACGTTGACATTGCCCTGAGCATCGGCTTGCGCGAGCCCCAGCACCGCCAGATCGAGGCCGCCGCCGTCATAAAAGTCGAATTGATAAGGTTGATCGATCACCGCCTGCGTATTGACCGCCGCCCCAAAATTCAAACCACCGGCCGGAATGCCGCCGATGACGCCGGGCTCGGCCGTTAGCGTGATCAGGTCAATGATGTGTTCTTCCGCCGCCACCGCCGCCACGCCCTCGGGCATGCCGATGCCGAGATTGACCACATCATGGGTTTGCAACTCCAAGGCCGCCCGCCTCGCGATCACCTTGCGCAGGCCGGGGGCCATCGGCTCGACCGCCGCCAGAGGCACCCGCAACTCACCGGCAAAGGCCGGGTTGTAGGACTCGACAAAGGTCTGCATATGGTATTCGGGCTTCTCGGCCAACACGACTGCGTCGACCAAGATGCCAGGAATTTTGACCTGGCGCGGGTTCAGGCTGCCCCGCTCGGCCAGGCGCTCGACCTGCACGATCACAATGCCGCCGCTATTGCGCACCGCCATCGCAATGGCCAGCGAATCGAGCGTGAGCGCCTCGCGCTCCATGGTGATGTTGCCGTCCGCATCGGCCGTCGTGCCGCGCAGCAAGGCCACGTCGATGGGGAAGGCCTTGTAGAACAAGTATTCCTCACCATCGATTTCCATCAGGCGCACCAAGGCTTCGGTGCTGCGCGCGTTGACGGCGCCGCCACCATGGCGCGGGTCGACAAAGGTATCCAAACCGACCCGACTCAGATGGCCGGGCTTGCCGGCGGCGATGTCGCGGTAGAGATGGCTGATCGTGCCCTGCGGCAAATTCCAGGCCTCGATTTCGCCGGCAAGTGCGAGCTTCTGCAAGGTCGGCACCAAGCCCCAATGGCCGCCCACCACGCGCCTGAGCAGGCCCTTGTGGCCAAAATGATTGAGGCCACGCTGCTTGCCGTCGCCCTGCCCCGCCGCATAGACGAGGCTCAGGTCGCGCGGCCTGCCGCTGTGCAAATAGCGCGCCTCCAGCGCCACCGCCAGATTCTCCGCGAAGCCGATGCCGACGAAGCCCGAGGTCGCCACACAGTCACCGTCGTGAATCAATGCCACCGCCTCGGCCGCGGCCACCACCTTGCCATGCTCCATCGTTTGCAGCGCATGCAACTGCGCGAGGCGCTGCGATCGAGGACTTTCTTCGGACTGACCTTGAACAAGTTGCGTCATCGCTGCTCCGGCTTGCTGACTTGTTTTAGTGTCGCCGCAAGCCGGGCCGACCTGAGCGGATCAAAGCTCCGTCCATATAGGGAGTTACTCCTATATGGACGGATTCAAGACTACAACGCCTTCATCTCATGCAGCAGACGGTCGGCCTTGCCGCTCAAGACCGGCGAGCCGGGGTTGTTCACGTACCGGAGCGCGCATCGACTGGATATTCCCTCAGCCTTGACCGATAAGTTAACTGACGCCAAACTGACAACCAATCCATTTCGCCGACGGAGTTGTGCCATGACACTGATCCAACTGACTCAGGTCAAGCGCTGGCTATTTCTGCATGGCCGCCGCCATCCGCTGGAGTTGTGTGCCTGGGATATGGTGCTGACGGCCTGGGTGCTCGGTTGGGTGGCGCTACCCGCGCTTCTGTTGATCGACGCCTGGCCGATGTTGCCCTTATGCCCGGCGGGCTTCTTGTTGCCGGGTTTTTACGCTTCGTGGCGAACTCGCCTGCACCGCAGTGGGCGCCTGCGTTGTGACTGGCTGACGGCGCTCTGAGCGCAGAAACGACAAAGCCCTCGTGAGCGAGGGCTTTGTCGGGGCAAAGCTGCTGGCTAGTACCGGGTCAATGAATCAAACCAATCCACTCACCGGCCTGCTGATAGCTATTGAACATGCGCATGGCCAATTCACGCAAGGCCGCATTGGCACTCGCATGGCCCTGAGCCAACCGTTCGCAGGCGTAGAGCCGGTCATAAAGCATGCGCGTCGGCTGCAAGGCCAGACCTTCAAGCGCCATCAAGGATTGGAAGCGCAGCAGATCACCGCCATCTACCGGCCCAACAATCGGTGAGCCGAACTCAAGCGCCGACTGAGGGCGCAGCGCCGGGTCAAACGACTGCCCATCCAATTTGTAGTCGGGCGATGCGTCGCGCAGGTCAAAGTAGATCGGTGCGCTGAGCGGCAGATCTGGAGTCAGGCGGTAGACGTTGCTCATGGCTTCCTCGGCTGTGGGCTTGGATGTCTCCATGATGCCGCCCGAGGCCAAAACTTAAATCCGAAAAAGCCGGTCTTTCACCGGCTGATTCAATTCAAGTTTTTAACACGCCCTTCTGGGCTCAAGTCTTGGGCAAGGTGACGCCGCGCTGGCCCTGGTACTTGCCGCCACGGTCCTTGTAGCTGGTTTCGCAGACCTCGTCGCTCTCGAAGAAAAGCACTTGCGCGCAGCCCTCGCCCGCATAGATTTTGGCCGGCAGCGGCGTGGTGTTGCTGAACTCCAGCGTCACATAGCCTTCCCACTCGGGCTCGAACGGCGTCACATTGACGATGATGCCGCAGCGCGCATAGGTACTTTTGCCCAGGCAGACCGTCAGCACATTGCGCGGAATGCGGAAATACTCGACCGTGCGGGCCAGGCAAAAACTGTTCGGCGGGATGATGCAGAAGTCCCCCTCCATGTCGACAAAGCTCTTCTCGTCGAAATTTTTCGGGTCGACGATGGAGCTGTAGACATTCGTGAAGACCTTGAACTCGGGCGCGCAACGGATGTCATAGCCATAGCTGGAGGTACCGTAGCTGACGATTCTTTCGCCGGCCGCATTGGCGCGAATCTGGCCCGGCTCAAACGGCTCGATCATGCCGTGCTGCTCGGCCATACGGCGTATCCACTTGTCGCTCTTGATGCTCATCTGAAATTCCCCAGGATTTGACAAGGCATTTTAGGGGCTGGCCCGAGCAAGCCCGAGTCAGCTCGACAGCGCCGGCGTGGTGATCTCTCCGGGCGTGCCCTTGCGCGCAAACAGCGTGTACATGGTCGGCACAACAAAGATGGTCAGCAAGGTGCCCAAGCTCATGCCGCCCACGATCACCCAGCCGATTTGCTGCCGGCTCTCGGCGCCCGCACCACTGGCCAGCGCCAAAGGCAAGGCGCCCAACACCATCGCTCCGGTGGTCATCAGAATCGGCCGCAGGCGCAAGGCAGCCGCCTCGACCACCGCCTCGGTCACGCCTCGCCCCTGCTGACGTAACTGATTACTGAACTCGACAATCAAAATGCCATGCTTGGTAATCAGGCCGACCAAGGTGATCAAGCCGATCTGCGAATAGACGTTCAGCGTGCCGCCAGACCATTGCAAGGCGGCAAGAGCTCCGGCCATGGACAAGGGCACCGACAGCAGAATCACAAATGGATCTACAAAACTCTCGAACTGCGCCGCCAAGACCAGAAAAATGAACAGCAGCGCCAGCACAAACACCAAGCCGAGCGCGCCGCTGCTGGATTTGTACTCACGCGACACCCCGTTCAACTCGGTTGCATAGCCGACCGGCAAGACCTTGGTCGCCGCCTGATCCATGAAGGTCAGCGCTTCGCCCAAGGCATAGCCGGGCGCCAGATTGGCGGTGAAGGCGACCGAGCGACGCTGGTTGAAGTGATTCAATTCGCGCGGGCTGACCGCTTCATTGACCTTGATCAGGCTCGACAGCGGCACCATGGTGTCGCCCCGCCCGCGCACAAACAGGCGCTCGATCTGCTCGGGCGTGGCACGCCCCGCAGCCTCGGTCTGCACCAGCACATCGTATTGATCCGCGCCACGCTTGTAACGCGTTACCGCACGGCTGCCCAACATCGTCTCGACCGTGCGCGCCACCGCTTCCACCGACACACCCAGATCGGCCGCTCGCTCGCGGTCGATTTCCATGAACAACTCGGGCTTGTTCAAGCGCAAATCATTGTCCGGCTGGCTCAAACCCGGGTTCTTGCCCATCTCGGCCATCATCGCCTGCGTGACCTTGGCCAGATTGGCATAGCTGTCACTGGTGACCACGACAAAATTAACCGGCCTGGCGGTGAAACCCTGCCCCAGGCTGGCCGGCGTGGTCGGGAAGGCCTGCACACCGGGTAAATTGCTGACCTGCGGCAGCATCAAGCGGGCGATCTCCTGCGTGCTGCGCTTGCGTTCGGACCAATCAACGGTGCGCAAGATCGCCAGCCCCGAGGACACGCCGCCACCGCCGGAGAACAAGAAAGCCCGGTCAAACTCGGGATACTGCGCCGCGATGCGGTCGACCGCATCGAGATAGCGTGCGGTGAAGGTCAAGGTGGAACCGTCCGGGGCGCTGATCGGCATCACGATCACGCCGCGATCTTCCATCGGCGCCAACTCGGACTTCATGGTGTTGAATAAATACCAACTGCCGGCCCCCGAGGCGAGCATCACCAACACCACCAACCAGCGGGCTCGCAGGGCAAAGCGCAATGCGCGGGCATAGCTGGCGGAGATCCAAACCAAGATGCGCTCCATGCCACGGTCAAACCGACTCGGATTGGCGTTATGGCGCAGCAATTTGCTGCACATCATCGGCGTCAGCGTCAGCGCCACAAAGCCCGAGACCACCACGGCTCCGGCCAAGGTCAGGGCAAACTCAACGAACAGGCGGCCGGTGCGCCCGGGCGTGAAGGCCAGCGGGGCGAACACCGCCGCCAACGTCAGCGTCATCGCCAAGACCGCAAAAGCAATCTCCTTGGCCCCCTTCAAGGCCGCTTGAAAGGGCTCCAAGCCCTCCTCGATGTGGCGAAAGATATTCTCCAGCACCACGATCGCGTCATCGACCACCAAGCCAATCGCCAGCACCAGCGCCAGCAAGGTCAAGGTGTTGACGGTGAAGCCGGCGGCGGCCATCAGCGCGAAGGAGCCGATCAGGCTGATCGGAATCGTCACCAGCGGGATGATGGAGGCGCGCAAGGTGCGCAAGAACACAAACACCACCAGCGCCACCAAGACCACCGACTCGACGATGGTGGAGTAGACCGACTTGATCGAGCGGTCAATGAAGACAGAGTTGTCGTTCGCCGGCAGCACCTTGATGCTGGCCGGCAAATCGGCTTGCAGCTTGGGCATCATCTCGCGCACCGCCGCCGACACTTCCAGCGGGTTGGCGGTGGCCTGGCGAATCACGCCCAGCGAAACCGATAACACGCCGTTCAAGCGCACGCGCGAGCGCTCGCTGGAGGCCGCTTCTTCAATCCGCGCCACGTCCTTCAGACGCACGGCAAAGCCGCCGGTCTGCTTCAAGATCACTTCGGAAAATTCAGCCACCGTATTCAGATCGGTGCGCGCGGTGACGCTGAATTCACGCTGCTGACTTTCAATCCGACCGGCCGGCACTTCCAGGTTTTGCCGGCGCAGCGCGTCCTCGACATCCTGCACGGTCAGTTTGTAGGCCGCCAAGCGATCCGCATCAAGCCAGATGCGCATGCCGTATTTGCGGTCGCCGCCGGTCTGCACATCGGCCACACCGGGGATGGTCTGCAGGCGCGGCTTGACCACCCGGTTGACCAGATCGGTGATTTCCAGTGGGCTCAGGGTCTCGCTGGAGAAGGCGATCCAGATGGTCGGTTGCGCATCCGCCTCGACCTTGGCCACCACCGGTTCATCGGCCGCGTCGGGCAAACGACCGCGCACCCGCGCGACGCGGTCGCGCACATCGGCGGCGGCGTCATCGGGGTTCTTCTCCAGTTTGAAGCGGGCGGTGATCTGACTCGACTCGGTACGCGAACTCGACGTCAGCACCTCGATCCCATCAATGCCGGCGATCGAATCCTCCAGCGGCTTGGTGATCTGGCTTTCGATCACCTCGCTGGATGCGCCCACCAAGCGGGTGCTGACCGTCACGACCGGCTCATCGATGCGCGGATATTCACGCAGCGAGAGGCGCCCGAAGGCCACCACGCCGACGAGAATCAACAGCAGAGACATCACCGTCGCAAAGACCGGGCGGCGGATTGAAATTTCGGAGATTCGCATCCCGGGCCTCTCAGTGACTGGCCGCGCTGGCAGCACTCGCCGCATTCATTGCATTCACCGCTTCGCGAGAAATGCCCTGCTTGTCAACGTCAATAATCTTCAAGACCTGACCCTCACCCCGCATCAGCTTGGCTTGACCGGCGGTCACCACCCGGTCCCCTGCCTTCAGCCCCGACAAGATTTCGACCTTGCCGGGCAAGCGCAAACCCAGCTTGGCCTCGAAACGCTGCGCGGTCGCGGGCCCCGCGCCGTCCTCCTGCAGCTTGATGATGTATTGCTTGCCGCCCTGTGGCACCAAAGCCTCCTCGGGCACCAACAAGGCGTTCTGATGGACCGCCAAGAGCACACGCACGCGGGCGAACAGGCCCGAGCGCAACTCGGGCGTACCGGCCGGCAACTTGGCCCGAACCAAGAGCGAGCGACCATTGGCATCCAACTGGGTATCCAAGGCGGCAATCTGCGCCGTGAAGGCCCTCCCCGGCAGCGCATCGAGTTGGACCTCAAGCTGCTGACCTATTTTCAAGCGCGGCACGAAACGCTCGGGCAAGCGAAAGTCCAACCACATCATCGAGGTGTCTTCAATACTGACCAGATCACTGCCATCCTTGACGTAGTCGCCCACATTGACCATGCGGATGCCCATCACCCCGTCAAAAGGCGCACGCACCTGCATGCGAGCCAGTTGAGCTTGGCTCAGCGCCACTTGCGCCTCGGCCACTTGCAAGACCGACTGAGATTGATCGACCGCGCTGGGACTGACAAAACCTTGCGCCAACAACTCGTTATTTCGCTTCAGGCTGGAACGAGCAATGCTGGCCTGCGCCTGCGACTGCTGCAACTGCGCCGCTTGCAGACTGTCATCGAGTTGCACCAACAACTGGCCCTGACGCACGTTTTGTCCATCGGTGAAGCCGAGCTTGACGATGCGCCCACTGACCTCAGGTTTCAGCAGCGCCGACTGACGGGCCTTCAAGGTGCCGACCGTTTGCGCATCGTCGGGCAACAACACCGACTCCACATTGCCCACCTCCACCGGGGTTGGGCCACTTGGCGCGTTCGGCCCGGCCGCAGATTTGCCCCCGCCGTCTCCCGCCATCTTGCCGGCAGACTTGCTCTCAAGGCCGGCCGCCTGAGCGGGTCGATGTTGCCACCAATAAGCGGCGCCGCTCAAGCCAACAAGGGCCACTACAGCCACCAGGGTGTGAAATTTTTTAACAGTCATGCAGGTCTCCGAGGCGCACTCTAGCGGCAGTCCGTGGCAGGCGCCTGGCAAATGGCCAGGCAAATGGTCTGAAATACGCTTTGGATGCCATGAACGACGGCGGCCGTACGCAAAGCGCACAAACACAATCTGCCACGGCATCCAGAATCATTCAGCGCGAGCTCCCATTCACACCCCGATTGGCCAGCGCATCGGCGCGCTCATTGCCTGGGTCCCCGGCATGGCCCTTCACCCAACGCCATTCAACTTGATGCAGCTTGCGCAAAGCCTCCAAGCGCTGCCAGAGGTCGGCGTTCTTGACCGGCTTGTTGTCGGCCGTCTTCCAGCCACGTCGCTGCCAACCGCCAATCCACTCGGTCATGCCCTTGCGGACATATTCGCTGTCGGTGAACACGGTGACATCACAGGTCCGCTTCAGCGATGCCAGTGCCTCAATCACGGCGGTCAACTCCATGCGGTTATTGGTGGTGTTGGCTTCGCCGCCGAACAGCTCTTTCTCATGCCCGCCGGCACTCAGCCAAGCGCCCCATCCGCCTCGACCCGGGTTGCCCTTGCAAGCGCCGTCGGTATAGATGACGACGACCGGTTTGGCGATCTTCGGCGCGGGAGCGGCTGTAGAGGCGGAAGGAATAACTGCTTGATTCATGGACCTTGTTCTTTATGTTGTTGCACCGCGACCGCAGGTGCACTGCTACGCCTGGCGCTGCGACTGCGCTCAAGCCCGACCAGACGCATGCCATGCACGCGCTTGACCGCTTTGATGAAATAAACCGCCCCCAGCACCGGCCACCAGCGTGCGCCGATCGGTTCGACCCAATCCCAACGCGCCAGCCAAGCGGCGGAGCGAAGCGGTGGGCGATAACAGCCGAACTGCGCGGCCTCGACTTCGAAACTGAGCAAGCGCAGCCAATCGCGCAAACGCCAGTAACCGATGAATTCGCCATCCTGAGGCAGATAGGGCCGCGGCCGGCCGGGCAGCATCGAGGCGAGATTTTGCCTGAGTCCCCACAGGCTGGCCGGATTCAGCCCCAAGATCACCAAGCGCCCCTCCGGCCGCAAGACCCGCTCCACCTCACGCAGGGTTTGGTGCGGGTCGCGCGCCAACTCGAGCGCATGCGGCAAGACCACCAAATCCAGGCTGCCGCTTTCAAACGGCAGGCTATCAAAGTCGCAGTGCAGCGCCACGCCGGGTGCGGACAGGGCAACTACCGGCCGCTGCTGAGCGTGCGACTCGAAGTGCGACTCAGGGCGAGGCAATGCCAACCAGCGATGCGGCATGCGGTTGCTGCGCAGCCCCGGCAGTTCGGGCAAACCAAGCTGCAGCGCATGAAAGCCGAACAGATCCACCACCGCCGCATCCATCTGCGCTTGCTCCCATGCCAGCAAATAGCGCCCGGGCGGGGTTTGCAGCCAGGCGGCCAACTCTATAATCGCAGCTTCACCGGCCATGGACATAAAAGAGTGAAAACAGGTATGGGTTTGACTGCATGAAACTTGAGGCCATCGCTGCCTTTGCAGACAACTACATCTGGATGCTTCACGATGGGGCCGAAGCCCTCGTGGTCGATCCGGGTGACGCTATCCCGGTACTCGACGCCTTGGCGGCGCGCTCGCTGCGTCTTGCTGGCATTCTAGTGACGCATCACCACGCCGACCATGTCGGCGGCCTGACAGCATTGCTGCCGCACCTGAGTGGTCCCGTATTTGGCCCGGCGCGCGAGAAGATGCCGATTCCCATAACGCCCTGCCAGCATGGCGACAAGATCAGCGTGGCGGGCCTGCAATTCAAGGTCTTGGACGTACCCGGCCATACCGCCGGGCATATCGCTTTTTACGCCGAGCAGCCAAGCGACCTTGGCTCCCCTTTGCTGTTCTGCGGTGACACCTTGTTTTCAGGCGGCTGCGGGCGCTTGTTCGAGGGCACGCCGGAGCAGTTGTTCGCCTCGCTGCAAACGCTTGCCGAGCTGCCCGGCGCGACCCGCATCTGCTGCACCCACGAATACACCTTGGCCAACCTGCGTTTCGCACGCACGGTCGAACCGGACAACGCCGAACTGGCGGCCTATCAACAATGGTGCGAAGAACGTCGCCGCCAGAACTTGCCCACCCTGCCCTCCAAGCTGGCCTTGGAGTTGCAAATCAACCCCTTTTTGCGTTGTAGCGAGCCGGCCGTCATAGCGGCCGCTCAAAGCCATGCGGCCGCAAGCCAGGTCAATGACCCGGTCGCGGTGTTCACGCATCTGCGCCAATGGAAGAACGATTACCGATGATAAAAACCAAGCTACAGGCGCCGCTCAAGCGCCTGCTCCCAAAGACGCTGGCATTGCTCGTCGCCGGCCTGCTCGGCGCCTGCGCCAGCACCACACCGCAACAAGACCTGACCCCTGGCAGTGCTCGCAACGCCTTGCCACGCAATTGGAGCCCGGTCCCCAACGCCGACGCCGGCCTGAGCGCAGCGCAGCCCAAGGTGGTCGCCGATGCAGCCGATATCGCCCACCCATTGCTGGAAGACAGCCTTCAGCCCGGTGTTGCCATCGACCTGAATGAAGCCCGCGCCTCGGCCGATTTGTGGGTGCGCCTGCGCAACGGTTTCGCCATGCCAGAGCTCGACAACAACGGCGTGCGCCGGGCCGAGATCTGGTACAGCAGCCGGCCCGACTATGTTCAGCGCATGACCGACCGTGGCGGGCGCTATCTGTTCCACGTCATCGAAGAGGTCGAAAAGCGCGGCATGCCGACCGAATTGGCGCTGCTGCCCTTTGTCGAGAGCGCGTTCAACCCGCAGGCCATGTCGAACGCCAAGGCCTCCGGCATGTGGCAGTTCGTGCCGGCAACCGGGCGCGATTTCGCCCTCAAACAAAACATCTTCCGGGATGACCGACGCGATGTGCTGGCCTCCACCCGTGCCGCACTCGACTATCTTGGGCGTCTGCACAAGATGTTCGGGGGCGACTGGCAACTCGCCTTGGCCGCCTACAACTGGGGCCAGGGCAATGTGCAAAAGGCCATCACGCGCAATCAAAAAGCCGGCCTGCCGACCGATTACGACAACCTGAAGATGCCGGACGAAACGCGCTACTACCTGCCCAAGTTGCAGGCGGTCAAGAACATCGTGCTGGCACCGCAGAAATTCGGGCTTAGCTTGCCGGCGATGTCCAACCATCCCTATTTTCTCAGTGTCATTCTGGACCGCGACATCGATGTGGATCTGGCAGCGCGGCTTGCCGGCATGAAGGTCGATGAGTTCAAGCAATTCAATCCGCAAATGAACAAGCCGGTAATGCTGGCCGCGGGCACCAACCAGATGCTGCTGCCCTACGACAACGCCAAGGCCTTCGCCGAAGGCTTGGCGGCGCACAGCGGTCCTTTGGCCAGCTGGACCGCATGGACCGTCACACAGACGATGAGCCCGGCCGCTGCGGCCAAGCAAATCGGCATGAATGAGGCGCTGCTGCGCGAGATCAATATGATTCCGCCGCGCATGCTGGTCAAGCAGGGCTCGACCTTGCTGGTGCCAAGAGCCGCGCATCGCATCGAGGATGTGTCCGAGCATATGGCCGAGAACGCCTCGATCAATCTGGCCCCCGATACGCCGGCCCTGCGCCGCGTCAGCTACAAGGCCGGCAAGGCCGAGACGGTGGAGAGCATGGCGAGCCGCTACCGCGTTAGCCCAGCGCAGGTGGCCGAATGGAACAAGGTCGGCGTAAAAGCCAGCTTCAACCCCGGCCAGTCGGTGGTGATGTATACCCCGTTCGCATCAAAACGGGTGGCCATGGCCAAGCCGAACGCCGCCGTCAAACCGGCAAATGCCGCCAAAGCGCCAAGCCCAGGCAAGGTCGGCAACAAGCCAATGGGTGGACGCACGGTTGCGGCAAAGTTCAACGGCGGAATCTTGCCAAGCGGGCTGGCGGCCCGTCAAATGAGCAAAAAATAATTAGCTGGCTTTTTAGGTCGATCAGCGGGCGCTGAAAAATAGTGCCACGCTGCAGACGACGCCGACAAACCATATGGCCGAGCGAAGTGAAGCCAGGTCGGCCATATAGGCGGCGATATAGGCCACGCGGGCGGCGATAAAACCCAGCGCCAGGGCATCAACCAAGCCTTGCGGCGCATTCATTTGCTGCGCCACCAAAACGCCCGCAATGAACAACGGCAAGGCCTCAAAACTGTTTGCTTGAGCGGCATTGGCGCGCGCCTTGCGGCCGCTCAATTGCGCCAACCAGGCACGTGGGTTGTGATTGTCATAACCCCCCTCACGGCGCGGGCGCCCGAAGCTGCCCGACTTGGCCAGCCCGGCACAAACAATCGGCAAGGCGCAGGCCGCCAGAATGCAGTAGTTGGCAATCGTCATCGGTAATCCTCAAGCATGTAAGGGGTAAACGGCCTAGCGACGCCTTAGCGCCGATCGACCAAGGCATGGGCGATGGTGCCCAAATCGACATATTCCAACTCGCTGCCGACCGGCACGCCGCGCGCCAAGCGAGTGGCTCGAATGCCGCGCGAGCGCAGCGCCTCACTCAGCACATGGGCAGTGGCCTCGCCCTCGGCCGTGAAGCTGCTGGCGAGAATCACCTCCGCCACACCGGTCTCGGCGGCGCGCAGGAGCAACTCGGCCGCACCGATCTGAGCCACACCGACGCCGTCGAGCGGACTGACCCGCCCGAGCAACACGAAGTAGTAGCCGCGATAGGAATTGGTGCGCTCTAACGCGGCCTGATCGGCCGGTGACTCAACCACGCAGAGCAGCGCCGGATCGCGGCTGACATCCGCGCAGATGCTGCAGATCTCCGTCTCGCTGAAGGTGTGGCAGCGCCTGCAATGCCCGATCTGCTCGGCCGCCGCACGCAGGGCCAGAGACAAACGAGCGGCGCCATCCCGATCATGCTGCAAGAGGTGATAGGCCATGCGCTGGGCCGACTTCTGGCCCACGCCCGGCAGGCGTTTGAGCGCCTCAATCAAGGTTTCGAGTGCAGTCACCAATTAAGACGGGCTTAAAACGGGAACTTCATGCCGGGCGGCATGGGCATGCCGGCGGTCAGCTTGCCCATCTTTTGCGAGCTGACTTCTTCGGCGCGGCGCACTGCGTCGTTGAAGGCGGCGGCGACCAGATCTTCCAGCATGTCTTTGTCATCGGCCAGCAGGCTGGGATCGATAGTGACGCGCTTGACATCGTTCTTGCAAGTCATCACGACCTTGACCAAGCCGGCACCGGATTGCCCCTCAACCTCGACCAGCGCAAGTTCGTCCTGCGCCTTCTTCATATTGTCTTGCATCGCCTGAGCTTGTTTCATCAGACCTGCGAGTTGACCCTTCATCATCTTCGTACTCCTTTGGTTTCTTGAAATTTCAATGGGACCGGATCGAACCGGGCACGATGCGAGCTGTTTTGAACTGAGCCAGCAATTGCTGCGCCAGCGGGTCTTGGACCACGATCTGTTCGACCGCTCGCTGACGAGCCTGCACTTGGGCGGCGTCGCGTAGAGCGGGCGAATCATGTGCCACACCGGCCTCCAACTCGATCAACACCGGCCGCTCCAAATGAGCCGACAGCGCGGCCTGCAATTTATCCTTGAGGGCCGGCTGGCGCAGCGACTCACGCTCAACACGCAAACGCCACAACAGCGTGTCGCCCTGTTCTTCGACGGCGACGCATTCCGACCTGACCGCCAATTCCCGCGTCAAAGCAAGCAAACCCATGGGGCGAATCTGCTCATGCCAGCGCTCACCCAAGGCCGTCGGCCGCAAAGCGACATCGACACCCGAGGTCGAGGCATAAGCTTGGCGCTCGGCGGAGCCCGCGCCGCCCTGCCATTCGCCCTGCTCGTCCGAACCGTCAACGGCATCGAAGCCTTGGTCTTGCGAACCCCCGCCCTCATCGTCAGCGGGCGGCGCGTCCATCCAGGGCGGCACTTCATCATTCGCGGATGCCGCCGCCTCTGCCATCCTGCCCGAGGCGACTTTCGGCGCAGGCTCAGGCCTGGGCTCAAGCGCGCGTGGGCGCAAGCGAGCGCTATGCCCACCGGCCGACTCGCGCGCCGACAACGCTGTTGCCACCACGGGCGCGGGGATGGCGCTTGGCGCCGCAGGCTCAGCGGCCAGTTGGGGCACAACCTGAGCTGGCTCTTGAGCCAATTGAGGCGCCGGCTCAGGGGCCGGCTCTTTCGCCAGATTCTGCATAGGCGCCGGCCTGATCGGCTGAGGTGCCCGCACCGTAGCTTGTGCAACTTGAGGCCGCAGCAAAGGCGCGCTGGACGCAGCGGCCTGCGGCCGGGGCTTGACGGGCTGAGTGCCGCTCAAGCCCTGCGGCCTGAAGCTCAACATGCGCAACAAGACCATCAACAGCCCTGCATACTCATCCGGTGCCAACGCCAGCTCCTGCCGGCCATGCAAGGCCATGCTGTACATCAGCTGGATTTCATCCGCCGGCAGCAGCGTCGCCAAGCGCTCGGCTTCGGCGGTATCCGGATCCTGATCATCCAGAGCACCCGGCGCAGCTTGCGCGACCGCCATTTGCTGCAAGAGGCCGGCCAAATCTTCCAGCGTGCCGGCCGCCGACAGCCCGAGGCTGCGCAAACCATCGGCCTGCGCCACCACATCGGCACCACTGGCCGCGATCAAAGCATCAAGAATCGCCACCACATGGCCGCGATCGACCGTGCCCAGCATCTGCCTCACACCGTCTTCGACCAGACTGCCGGCGCCAAAGGCGATCGCCTGATCGGTCAGCGACAGCGCATCGCGCATCGAGCCGCGCGCGGACCGACTCAATAGGCGCAAGGCCCCAGCGTCGACCGGCACGTTCTCGGCCTGCAACACTTGGCGCAGATGCGACAACACCGTTTGCGGCGCCATCGGCCGCAAGTTGAACTGCAAACAACGCGACAGCACGGTGACCGGCACCTTCTGAGGGTCGGTGGTCGCCAGCACGAACTTCAAATAATCCGGTGGCTCCTCCAGCGTCTTCAGCATCGCATTGAAGGCGGTGTTCGAGAGCATATGGACTTCGTCGATCATGTAGACCTTGAAGCGGCCCATCACCGGCTTGTAGACCGACTGATCCAGCAGTTGCGAGATTTCCTCGACACCGCGATTGGAGGCCGCGTCGAGCTCGATGTAATCAACAAAGCGACCCGCATCGATGTCGCGGCAGGCATCGCAAACGCCGCAAGGCGTGGCCGTGATGCCGCCTTGCCCGTCGGCGCCAGTGCAATTGAGGCTTTTTGCCAGAATGCGCGAGACCGTTGTCTTGCCGACGCCGCGCGTTCCGGTGAACAAATACGCATGGTGCAGCCGCTGCTGCGTCAGTGCATTGGCCAAGGCCTGCACCACATGCTCCTGACCCACCAGCTCTTCAAAACTGTGGGGGCGATATTTGCGGGCAAGGACCTGGTAGCTCATGGGCGTGGATTCTACGGTCCTCTCGACAAGCCCGTTGGCGAACCAGGCTCAGCAACCGCTTGGGAACTATCAGCAACAAGGCCGCGGCGACAAGCGCAGACTGACCGATAATCCCGCCCCATGAGCACGCATGAAGCCCCATCCTCCGCCGACACCCTTAGCTACAGCCAAGCCGGTGTCAATTACGACTTGATCGATCCCTTGAAGATCAGCGCCCAGCGCGCGGCCGCCGCCACCGGCGCCCACCTCGGCGCCCATGGATTCACCGAAGTACTGGCCTCGCGCGGCGAGTCGGCCTATGTGGTCGATGTCGGTCCCTTCTACATCGCCTCCATCGTCGAATGCCTGGGCACCAAGACCCTGGTCGCCGACGAAATGCGCGAGCTGACCGGCAAGAGCTATTACGACAGCATCGCGCAAGACACCATCGCGATGGCGGTCAATGACCTGATCACCGTCGGCGCCACGCCGCTGGTCGTGCAAGCCTACTGGGCCGCCGGCGGCTCGGACTGGTTTGCCGACAAGCAGCGCGCCCAAAGCCTGGTCGAAGGCTGGAAGCGCGCCTGCGACACCTGCCAGGTGGCCTGGGGCGGCGGCGAGACCCCGGCCTTGGCCGGCATCGTTGAAGCCGGTCGTATCGATCTCGCGGCCTCTTGCACCGGCCTGATCAACCCGAAAGAGCGGCTGTCGGTCGGTGACAAGCTGGGCGCCGGCGACGCCATCGTCCTGCTGGCCTCCAGCGGCATCCATGCCAACGGCCTGAGCCTGGCGCGCAAGTTGGTCGAGCGCCTGCCGCAAGGCTATTTGACCGAGATCACCCCCGGCCTGACTTACGGCGACGCGCTGCTGGCACCGACCACGCTGTATTCGCCGGTCACCGAGGCGCTGTTCAAGGCCGGCATCCTGCCGCATTACTGCGCCAATATCACCGGTCACGGCTGGCGCAAGCTGCTGCGCCACCAGGCCCAGTTCACCTACCGCATTCACAGCGTGCCACCCGTCACGCCGGTGCTGCGCTTCATGCAGGAGCAGGCCAAGCAAGACGACCGCGAAGCTTATTCCACCCTCAATATGGGTGCCGGCTTTGCAATCTTTGTGAAGGCCGAAGATGCGGCTCGCACGGTCGAGGTCGCCAAGGCCTGTGGCATCGACGCGATGATTGCGGGCCAACTCGAAGAAGGCCCGAAGCAGTTGCTGATCGAGCCGCTGAACATACGCTTTAGCGACGACGATTTGCAGCTGCGCTGAGCCAGTTTTACCAAGCATTTTGGGGCGAATTTCCAACAGCGAGCCAGGGCAAGTCGGGGCTTCGTTTACAATCCGCTTTGACGGGCCTCCTCGCATGGAAGCGCGGCCAACCGGGTCAGGTCGGGAACGAAGCAGCCCTAACCGTTGTGACCAGTGCCGGGGTAAGGCTCGTCAACCCCACTTCAAGATTTAAACAATCAAACCTGCATTCAGCAGGTTTTTGTTTTTTGCGCGCGACGCTCTGGACAACTCCCAGCCCTCCCCGTCCCTCAGATTTAGTTGGCGCCGGACGCGCGTCCATCCAATCGATCAGAGACACCGACTGGAGTAGCGGGAAGCTGCCCCGCACACGGTGGGTACGGTCCTGTGACAAGGCATTGCCGAACTGCATTACGGCCTAATCCCGCTTGAAAAGCCCCATGGATTGAACCGAAATGACGCGAGGACTGGCCCGTTGCCGATCCAAAGCATCTCAAACCACTGATGACATTGAAGATGCGGGTAAACAGGGCATACATATCAGCCCCTAGAAGCATCAATCAAACAAGCCCACCAGCGATAGCATCATGGCTTTGTGTCAAAATCATTCGGCACCCATACCAGCCACGAAAGCGCAACGCCGGCAACACAAACCGGCTAGCCCAAGGACAATTCATGAGCAGCGACCTGATCAAACATATTTCCGATGCATCTTTTGACGCCGACGTGATCCAAGCCGGCAAGCCCGTGCTGGTTGATTACTGGGCCGAATGGTGCGGCCCTTGCAAGGCGATCGCCCCGATCTTGGATGAAGTCTCCAAGGACTATGGCGACCGGCTTCAAGTCACCAAGATGAACGTCGACGAAAACCGCGATGTGCCAGCAAAGTTCGGCATTCGCGGCATCCCTACCTTGATGCTTTTCAAGGACGGTCAGTTGGCCGCAACGAAAGTTGGCGCTTTGTCAAAAGCTCAGTTGACGGCCTTCCTCGACGCTAATCTATAATCAAACTCAGCTTGCTGTTGAAGGCCTGGGTTCTACCGAACTTTCGGCCCTCAACGACAGCCAATTGCCAACACGCTCTTGTCATTTCGATGATTCTGAAGCGTGGACTCGGCGCCCAAGCTCCCGCATTCTTATCTGCTCAGCGACACCGCCCGCCACGCTTGTGGCATCAGCGGTTTTGCAACGCATCAGCGGTCGACTGGCTGCCGCAGTATTTGTCCCGGTCCTTGGCAGGACCTTTGACGACCTACCGGGTTCTCACCCATGCATCTTTCCGAACTGAAAGCGCTTCACGTCTCCGAGCTCATCAAGATGGGCGAGGCGCTGGAGATCGACAACGTCGCCCGCATGCGCAAGCAGGAGTTGATGTTTGCGATCATGAAAAAGCGCGCCAAAGGTGGCGAACAAGTGTTCGGCGACGGCGTTTTGGAGGTCCTGCCGGACGGCTTCGGCTTTCTGCGCTCGATCGACGACAGCTATATGGCATCCACCGATGACATCTATCTGAGCCCGAGCCAGATCCGCCGCTTCAACCTCCATACCGGCGACATGATCGAAGGTGAAGTGCGCGTCCCCAAAGACGGTGAGCGCTACTTTGCCCTGGTCAAGGTTGACCGCGTCAATGAACTGACGCCCGAGGAGAGCAAGCACAAGATCATGTTCGAGAACTTGACGCCCCTGTTCCCCAGGGAGCAGTTCAAGCTCGAGCGCGACAACTTCAAGGGCGAAGAAAACGTCACCGGCCGGATCATTGACCTGATCGCGCCGATCGGCAAGGGTCAGCGCGCGCTGATCGTCGCCCAGCCCAAGACCGGCAAGACCGAGATGATGAAGAGCATCGCGCATGCGCTGGTGGCTAATCATCCCGAGTCCCACCTGATCGTGCTGCTGGTGGACGAGCGCCCCGAAGAAGTGACCGAGATGATCCGCACCGTACGCGGTGAAGTGATCAGCTCGACCTTCGACGAGCCGGCCGCCCGCCATGTGCAGGTCGCCGAAATGGTGATCGAGCGCGCCAAGCGCCTGGTCGAACTGAAGAAGGACGTGATCATCCTGCTGGACTCGATCACTCGCCTTGCCCGCGCCTACAACAACGTCTTGCCCTCATCCGGCAAGGTGTTGACGGGTGGCGTGGACGCCAACGCCTTGCAGCGCCCCAAGCGCTTCTTTGGCGCGGCCCGCAAGGTCGAAGAAGGTGGCTCGCTGACCATCATCGGCACGGCGCTGATCGATACGGGCAGTCGCATGGACGAAGTGATTTATGAAGAGTTCAAGGGCACCGGCAACTGCGAAATCCATCTGGATCGCCGCATGGCCGAAAAGCGCGTCTACCCTTCGATCCTGATCAACAAGTCCGGCACCCGCCGCGAAGAGCTGCTGCTCAAGCCCGAGATCCTGCAAAAGAGCTGGATCTTGCGCAAGCTGCTCTACAACATGGACGAGATCGAGGCGATGGAGTTCGTGCTCGACAAGATGAAATCGACCAAGAACAACTTGGACTTCTTCGACATGATGCGTCGGGGCGGTTAAGTCGCCAAAGGTTGATTTCAACGGTGCCGCTGACGGGCACCCACTGAGCGCCTCGCTTGCAGGGGCACTCAAATACAGGCTATAATCCGCGTTTTGCCGCTGTCGAAAAGTGCGCCACATGGTGTGGCGAGGCTGTAGATACGTCAGCGCATCGAGAATTCGCAATCGAGCGAGAGGTTCATCATGAAAGACGGCATTCACCCTAACTACCGCGAAGTTTGCTTCGTGGATCAGTCCAACGGCTTCAAGTTCGTTACCCGCTCAACCATGGGCAGCAAAGAGTCCATCAAGATGGAAGACGGCCGCGAAATGCCGCTGATCAAGTTGGAAACCACCAGCGAAACTCACCCGTTCTACACGGGCACCCAGAAGAGCATTGACTCGCTGGGCGGTCGCGTTGAGAAGTTCCGCAACAAGTTCGCGGGCTTCAGCACCAAGAAGTAAGCCTTTCAAGGCCGAAGACAAAGGGCAGCTTAGGCTGCCTTTTTTTCGCCCATTTTTTGACTGCCGTGGCGTTGTTGATGAAGTCGGGCGATCTCGATACGGCATGATGATGACCCAGGTTTGACCCCCACAATATTCGCGTGAATTTACCTACTCCAGCCGTCGTCGGTATCCGTGGCGCCCAGCGTCTGCCAAGATTTGCCCTGCTGCTGCTGTGCGCCGCCTATGTTTTGCCGGGCTTGTTTGGGCGAGACCCATGGCGTCAGGCGGACCTCAGCTCATTTGGCTTTATGGCCAGCATTGCCCAGGGCCATGCCCCCTGGTGGCAACCTGCCATCGGCGGCGTTCCCGCCGAAGGCGGCCCGCTCCCCTACTGGGTGGGTGCCTTGGCGATCAAGGCCTTGCCTTTCTTCGATGCAGCCTTCGCCGCCCGCCTTCCGTTTGCGGTGATTTTGGGGCTGACGCTGGTGCTGGTCTGGTACAGCTGTTTCCATCTGGCCTGCACCGAAGCCGCTCAACCGGTCGCTTTTGCATTCGGCGGCGAAGCTCATTCCATCGATTACGCGCGCGCATTGGCCGATGGCGCTTTGCTCGCCTTGATGGCCACACTCGGGCTGCTGCAACTCGGGCATGAGACGACGCCGGAACTTCTCCAACTGCTGGCTTCATCGCTATTTTTGTATGGGCTGGCCGCGGCCCCCTATCGTCCCAATAAGGCGCGTTGGGCGGCCTTGAGTTCGCTGCCGGTGCTGGCGGCCAGTGGCGCACCTATCGTGGCGATGGTGTGCGCAGCGGCTGGCGCGTGGCTGTGCAATCGCTCGCGCTATACCGAGGCGCGGGCCTTGGTGAAATGGCTGTTGTTGGCGGGTTTGCTGGCAGCTTTGAGCGCCTGGGAATTCAATGCCTGGGCCTGGCGTATCAACACCTCATCTCCGGCCGACCTCGGTCTGCGAATGTTCAACCTGCTGGCCTGGTTCAGTTGGCCGGCGGGGCCACTGGCGGCATGGACGGTTTGGCGCTGGCGTGCGCATTGGCAACGCCGACATGTGCTCCTGCCCTTGGTTTGTGCCGTCATCCCCATCATTACCAGCATCTTGATGGGTGGCTCGGACCGTGCGCTGTTATTGGCCCTGCCGGCCTTGGCTCTATTGGCTGCGTTTGCGCTGCCGACGCTGCAACGCGGTTTCACTGCCGCCATGGACTGGTTTTCGGTGTTCTTCTTCAGTGCCAGCGCCTTATTTTTCTGGGTCTACTACAGCTCTATGCATTTGGGCTGGCCGGCCATTCCCTTGGCCAATTTGCGTCGACTAGCACAAGGCTTCGAGCCCCGCTTCAACGCCCTGGCCCTGTTCTTTGCCATTGCCGCCACGATAGCCTGGCTGGCCCTGGTGCGCTGGCGCACGGCCAAGCATCAACACGCGATCTGGAAGAGCCTGGTCTTGCCCGCTGGCGGGGTCGCCCTGGGTTGGTTGCTCGCCATGACCTTGCTGCTGCCACCGCTCGACTACGCGCGCAGCAACCGCCCTTTGGTGGAGCAATTGCGAAAATACATCCCGGTGAATGCGGATTGCATCGCAACCCCCGAGCAAGCACTGTCAACCGCGGCGGCGCTGGAGTTTCAAGGCCATTGGCGAGTCGATGCCAAGCATGCACTCGCTGCCAGCAACTGCAGCTACGCGATACAAGCCAGCCAGACGGCGATCCCTGAGGCCTGGGAGAAAATTGCCTTTGTCAGGCGACCAACCGATCGCGTGTCCGGCTTTGCCGTCTTGCGGCGCCGCTAGAAGCCCGAGCAAACCAACTCAGAGCAGCGACGCATTGGCCGCCTCAACACCCAAGGCTGGCTCCCCGAGATGGCGTACGCGCACTGCCGGCATGGCTAATCTGAACTTTGAGCCCTTGCCGGGTTCACTTTCGATTTGCAGTTCACCGCCGTGGCGATGCATCACATGTTTGACAATAGACAGACCCAAACCGGTGCCGCCTGTTTCACGCGAGCGGCTCCCGTCAACCCGGTAAAAACGCTCGGTCAAACGCGGCAGATGCTCGCGCGCGATGCCAAGGCCGGTGTCGCTGACGCAAAGTTCCCCCGAGCCATCGCCGAGCTGTCGCCAAGAGACTTCGATGTCCCCGCCTGCCGGCGTGTAGCGAACCGCGTTGTTGACCAAGTTGGCGGCGGCACTGAGCAACTCCGACTCAATACCAGCCAACTCGATTTGCGTATCCGGTTGGAACTTCAGCTGATGCCGCCCCGTCGACAGAGCCAGCGCATCGGATTTGATACGCGCCAGCAAACCATCCAAGGCGACCCAACGATCGGCGCTCGGGCGCGGGCTGCCCTCCAACTGAGCCAAGGTCAGCAAGTCGCTGACCAAACCTTGCATACGGTCGGTCTGCTGCCCCATCAAAGTCAACACACGCGTGCGCTCGGCCGCCGTCAGGGGTAGCGACACCATGGTCTCGATGAAACCCGCCAACACGGTCAAAGGCGTGCGAATCTCATGCGACACATTGGCTACGAAATCGCGCCGCATCGCGTCGGAGCGCTCACGTTCGGTGATGTCTTGCGACAGCACCAATTTCATGCCGCTCCCGTAACGCTTTACGATGACTGACAGGGTGCTGAACCCACGTACATTGCTCAACACCAAGGGGGCCGCATAACTATCTGTTTGGAGATAGGAAACAAACGCAGGCGAGCGCACCAGATTGGTCACGCGCTGAAGCAGGTCGCGTTTGGGGTCGAGCGAAAAATGGTCGGCGGCCACACGGTTGCACCAATGGATGTGATCGTGCGCATCCAACATCAACACACCGTTAGGCGACGCATCGATTGCCGATAAGAACTGTTCCAACTGCAGTCGCTCACTGGCGATTACTTTGTCGCGCTCACGCACCGCGCGCTCGACCCGGTAACCCAACTCCCCCCACATGCCGGTGTCTCGTGGAGCAGTGTCCAGTTGCGAGCCACGCAACCACTGCAGCAGGCGGTGGCCGCGCACGGCATCTACCAGCACCAAGGCGATAACGGCACTAGCGGCGCTCAGACCCTCGCCCAAAAAGGGCCAAGCCAGCAAGTGGCCAATCCAATGACCAAAAAAAACACCCGCAACGACCGCTGAGGCGGCCAATATAAAACGCGGTAAGAGCCAATTCACGCCAACTCCAGAAAAAGCCCCAGGCCAAAGCCCCGCCCCATAGTCATACGGGCAAGGCCGCCATCTGCTGCGTCAAACGGTAACCCGCGCCGCGAACGGTTTCGATCATGCGAGCACATTGAACACGCTCCAGCGCCTCCCGGAGCCGCTTTACATGCACATCAACCGTGCGCTCTTCGATGAACACATGATCACCCCAGACCCGGTCCAGCAGTTGTGAGCGGCTGTGAACGCGCTCCGGATGGGTCATGAAGAAATGCAGCAAGCGAAACTCGGTGGGGCCGAGTTTGACCTCGGCGCCATCGCGACTGACGCGGCGAGTACCCGGATCCAGATTCAAGCCACCGACTTCGACCAGGGTGTCCAGCGCCTCGGGGGCCTTGCGCCGCAGCACGGCACGAATTCGTGCCAACAATTCATTGGTCGAAAACGGTTTGGTCAGGTAATCGTCCGCTCCCGCATCCAGACCGGAGACCTTATCGGTCTCCTCTGCGCGAGCGGTCAACATGATGATGGGCATCTCTTTGGTACGAACTGCGCCGCGCCATTGGCGAGCCAGGGCCAGGCCCGATTGACCCGGCAGCATCCAGTCCAAAACCACCAGATCAGGCAGGATGCGGTCCACTTCGTATTGCGCCTGATCGGCACTCGCTGCGATCGTGACCTCAAATCCCGCATGACGCAGATTGATGGAAATCAGCTCGGCAATCGCCGACTCATCTTCCACCACAAGAACTCGGCTCATTCCTATTCCCCTTCGCTTTAGCGAACCATGGTCTCAACGGCCTCGGGTGTGTTGTGACGCACATCCGTACCCTTGACCACATAGATGATCACTTCGGCCAAATTCTTGGCATGGTCGCCAACCCGCTCAATCGCCTTGGCCACAAAAATCAGATCGATCGACGATGAGATGGTGCGCGGGTCTTCCATCATGTAGGTGATCAGCTTGCGCATCAGACCGTCGAACTCCTTGTCGATCTGGTCATCCTGCTTGAGCACCTCGACCGCACGCTCGACATCCAAGCGCGCAAACGCGTCAAGCGCCTTGCGCAGAAGCGCGGTCGCCAATTCGGCCTCAAAAGACAGGTCGCTCATCGGCAAGCGCAAGCGACTGGATACACCCGCATTGATCAAACGCTGCACCGTGCGCGCTATCCGGGCGGCCTCATCACCGACCCGCTCCAGATTGGCAATCGTCTTCGAAATCGCGATCAGCAAGCGCAAGTCGCGCGCGGTTGGCTGCCGGCGAGCAATGATGCTGGAGAGGTCGCGGTCGATTTCGACTTCCATCGCATTGACCAGTTCTTCCTGCTTGAGCACCGTACTGGCAATGTCGCCACTGAAGGTGGTCAGCGCCAGAACCGCCTGGGCCACTTGAGACTCGACCAAGCCGCCCATCTCCAGCACGCGCGTGGAGATGCCGCTCAGTTCGGCATCGAACTGCGTTGACAGATGTTTTTCACCCATGATTTGATCCTGAAAAATTTTGGTTTAACAACAGCGCTGATGCGAGCTTCAAACTGGCCTGCAGCGAGCCGAACTCATAGCCCGAAAATATCAACCGAAACGCCCGGTGATGTAGTCTTCGGTGTCCTTGCGCTTGGGCTTCATGAACAACTCGGCGGTCGGTCCAAACTCGATCAGGTCGCCCAAATACATATAGGCCGTGTAGTCCGAACAGCGTGCGGCCTGCTGCATATTGTGCGTAACGATGGCCACCGTGTAGTCGGTCTTCAGTTCATGAATCAGCTCTTCAATCTTGCCGGTGGAGATCGGATCCAGCGCCGAGCAAGGCTCGTCGAGCAACAAGATTTCGGGCTTGATGGCAATGCCGCGGGCAATGCACAAACGCTGCTGCTGGCCACCGGACAGGCCCGAACCGCTTTGATTCAGCTTGTCCTTCACTTCACCCCAAAGCGCCGCCTTCTTCAAGGCCCATTCGACCCGCTCATCCATTTCAACGCGCGGCAAGGTTTCGAACAAACGCACACCGAAAGCGATGTTGTCATAGATCGACATCGGGAACGGCGTCGGCTTTTGGAAAACCATGCCGATCTTGGCGCGGATCAGCGAGACATCGTCCTTGCTGGTCAGGATGTCATTGCCGTCGAGCAAGATCTGACCCTCGGCGCGCTGCTCCGGGTAGAGCTCGAACATCCGGTTCAAGGTGCGCAGCAAGGTCGACTTGCCGCAGCCCGACGGGCCGATAAAGGCCGTCACCTTGTTCTCGGGGATGTCCAGATTGATATTCTTCAGGGCAAGAAAATTGCCGTAGTAGAAATTCAAATTGCGTACCGAGAGCTTCGCCCGCTCGGTAACAGGCATATCAACTTTTGCGTCCATGGTGAACTCCGCTCTCTCTATCAATGCTTGTTCTTGAAAAGTACGCGCGCCAGAATATTCAGCGCCAACACACCCATCGTGATGATGAAAACACCCGCCCATGCCAGCTTCTGCCAGTTTTCATAGGGGCTCATGGCGAACTTGAAGATCGTGACCGGCAAGGTGGCCATCGGCTTGCTCAAATCCGTAGTCCAGAACTGATTGGACAAGGCCGTGAACAGCAAGGGAGCCGTCTCGCCCGAGATACGTGCCAGTGCCAGCAAAATACCGGTCAGCACGCCGGCGCGGGCCGACTTCAGCGTCACCGAGATGATCACCTTCCACTTTGGCGTGCCCAGCGCATAGGCCGCCTCACGCAAGGCGTTGGGGATCAGGCTCAACATGTTCTCGGTAGTGCGAATGACCACCGGGATAACGATCAAGGCCAGAGCCAAAATGCCCGCATAACCCGAAAAGGTCAGCATGCGAGTCACCACCAGGCCATAGATAAACAGCCCCACCACAATGGAAGGCGCCGACAACAAGATGTCATTGATGAAACGCACTGTGCTGCCAAGCCAGGTCCGCTGTCCATATTCGGCCAGGTAGATTCCGGCCATGATGCCGATCGGCGTGCCCAGCAAAGTAGCCAGTCCGACCATCATCAATGAACCAAAAATTGCGTTCGCAAGGCCACCGGTCTCGGCCATCGGAGGCGGGGTCATTTCTGTGAAAGTCGCCAGTTGCAAGCCACCCAGGCCCAAAACCACGGTCTCGAACAGAATCCACATCAACCAAAACAGGCCAAAGGCCATTGCGCCCAAAGACAGCGTCAAGGCAACCATATTGACGCGCTTGCGCTTGGCATGCATGGCCAAGCGCTTGGCATGCAGTTGGCTGGCGGCGGTCGCCATATTTGTTGCAGGGTTGCTCATGAACGTGCCCCTTCACTCTTCTTCAATTGCGACAACAAAACCTTCGAGCAAGCCAACACGACAAAAG
This sequence comes from Roseateles oligotrophus, assembly GCF_025717515.1. Classification (GTDB taxonomy): domain Bacteria; phylum Pseudomonadota; class Gammaproteobacteria; order Burkholderiales; family Burkholderiaceae_C; genus Paucibacter_A; species Paucibacter_A oligotrophus. The sequence continues at coordinate 33,561 of NZ_JAJIRN010000011.1, read as the reverse complement.
TAATGAAGAACAACACCAGGCCCAAATAGATCAACGACGCCTGATGCAAGCCCTCGCCGGCCTCGGCGAACTCATTCGCCAGCGCCGATGTGATGCTATTGGCAGCCTCGAAGACCGACAGCGAGTTGAGTTGATTCATATTGCCGATCACGAAGGTCACCGCCATGGTTTCACCCAGGGCACGCCCCAGCCCCAGCATGATGCCGCCCATCACGCCCGTCTTGGTATAGGGCAGCACCACATTGGCCACGACTTCCCAGGTCGTGGCGCCCAGGCCATAAGCAGACTCCTTCAACATCGGTGGAGTCACCTCAAACACATCACGCATCACCGATGCGATGAAGGGGATGATCATGATGGCCAAGATGATGCCGGCCGACAAAATACCGATACCCACCGGTGGGCCTGACACCAGACCGCCAAGAAACGGCACGCCGGTGAGCAGGGTTTGCAGCGGTTGCTGCACATAGGTGGCCAGGATCGGCCCAAACACCATCAGGCCCCACATGCCGTAAACGATCGAAGGCACGGCCGCCAACAACTCGACGGCAACGCCCAAAGGACGCTTGAGCCAACTGGGCGACAACTCTGTCAAAAACAGGGCGATACCAAAGCTGACCGGCACCGCGATCAGCAAGGCAATGAATGAGGTCATCAAGGTGCCGTAAATCATCACCAGACCGCCAAACTTCTCTTTGACCGGATCCCATTCGGTAGTCCACAAGAAGCCCAAGCCGAACTCCTTGATGGCGGGCGAGGCTCCTATCACCAAAGAAACGATGATGCCCGCCAACAAGGCCAGCGTCAGCCATGCTGCGCCATGCGCGAGCAAGGAGAACACCGTATCAGCCCATGGGGCAACTCGGCGGCGCGCCGGCGGCAGGCCCTGGGGCTGAACCAGGTCGGCCGGCCTAGCGGATTCAAAATTATTGGCTGGAAGTATTGCGGCCACGGGGCCTCCGCATGGTCTGCGTTAAAGGGAAAAAGTGAATGTCTGATTCAACAACAGCCCGATCAAGCCAAGGCCGTCGGGCTGTTGCAGAAGTTCAAGTCAAACTTACTTGAAAGAAATGGCCTTGCCTGCGGTGTCCTTGACGTTGGCGGCCCAATGCTTGCGCACCAATTCCTTGACGCTGTCCGGCAGCGGCACATAGTCCAGTTCGTCGGCCATCTTGTCGCCGTTGTTATAAACCCAGTCGAAGAATTTCAAGGCGGCGCTCGCATTGGCAGCCTTGTCTTGCGACTTGTACATCAAGATGTATGTCGGGTTGGTGATGGGCCATGTGTCCTTGCCGGCTTGCTCGGTCGTGACCTGGAAGAAGGTCTTGTTCCAATCAGCACCGGCGGCGGCGGCCTTGAATGCAGCATCGTTCGGACGTACAAAAACGCCGTCCTTGTTCTTCATCTGAGCATAGGTCATCTTGTTTTGCAGCACATAGGAGTACTCGACATAACCAATCGAGTTAGGCAGACGCTGCACAAAAGCGGCCACGCCTTCGTTACCTTTGCCGCCGGCGCCGGTTGGCCAGTTCACGGCCGTGCCGTCACCAACCTTGGACTTCCACTCTTCATTGACCTTAGACAGGTAGTTGGTGAACACAAAAGTTGTGCCCGAACCATCGGCGCGGCGCACCACTGAAATTGCTGCATCCGGCAATGGCACACCTGGGTTGAGCGCGGTCAACGCAGCATCATTCCACTTGGCGATCTTGCCCAGATAGATATCACCCAATACTTGCCCCGTCAGACGCAACTGGCCCGGAGCAATGCCCTTGATATTGACCACGGGCACAACGCCGCCGATGACGGTGGGAAACTGGATCAAGCCGTCCTTGGCCAGATCCTCATCCTTCAAAGGCATGTCGGAAGCGCCAAAATCAACCGTTTTAGCCTTGATCTGCTTGATGCCGGCGCCGGAACCTACCGACTGATAGTTGATTCGCACACCGGTTGCCTTGTTATAGGCATCGGCCCATTTGGCATACAGAGGCGCCGGGAAGGTAGCGCCCGCACCTGTTACATCCTGGGCGTGCAGCAAGGGCAAAACAGCCATGCCGACGGCAAAGAACAATCCATTGCGAATCTGTGTAAATTTCATGTGCGGCCTTGTCAGATGAGGGCTTGAGTTAACAACGATCGTCATCGTATGACTTGAATATGACATTGTTGTGACCGAGTGCTACTGTAATTCGGCTCATCGCCGAACGGGCTATAGCCACTTCAAGTGAAATACAAATTTCATTGGACTGTCACATTTGATCTCTAAGCTGGGAATCTGTCCCCCTTCTTATCGAGCTCCCATGACAATCAAAGCCCTTCGTACCCTCGCCTTATCCAGCGTCGCAGCCTTGACTTTGCTGCTCGGCGCATGTGCAGTCGCTCCGGTTCCCGCTACCTTGGCCGATACGCTCGCGCTCAATCCGCAGCTGAGCACCTTTAACCGTCTGCTTGAACAAGCCGAGCTGAAGGCAACCCTGCAAGCCGCCGGCCCTATGACCGTGTTCGCACCGAACGATGAGGCCTTCAAGGCCGTGCCCGCCAAAACATTGGAAGCCTTGGTCAAAGACAAGGAACAACTGAAGTCGGTGCTGAGCTTCCACATCCTGGCTTCGCAATTGAAAGCAGCCGATGTCAAAAACGGCAATGTCAAGACCTTGCAAGGCGCCGAGTTGGCGTTGGGCCGGGCCGGCGATTTCGTCACGGTTGAAGACGGCATGGTTCAACAAGCCGACATCAAGGCCAGCAACGGCGTCGCTCATATCGTTGACCGCGTGCTGATGCCGCCGAAGAAGAAGTAAGCAACCATTGCCCAAATTGAAAAAGCCCCTGCAGCCGATGCTGCAGGGGCTTTTGTCTTGGCCGTCGGTGTCAGTTGCAGTTAGGAACCTCGGGCTTGCCGCTCGCCTTCATGCATTGCTTGTAGCCGCCGGGCAGATTCGTCAATTGGCGCGACTGCCCGGTCGCCAGTTTGAACTGATCGAAGACCTGGTGCGTACAGGTGGTCGTCGTCTTGCCGGCTTCACCCTCGACACTGTCACAACGGCTGGTGAAGAGTGCGTAATTGCACTCGCCGCTTGGGCTGGCCACACATTCGATCTTGGCCGAACCCGGGCTCTTGACGGTGGCGCTGTCGCCGTCCTTGGTGGTAGTGATGTGAACGGCGCAGCCGCTCAAAAGGGCGGTCAGCAGGCTGGCGAAGCAGCCAAGGCGGGCAATTGTGGAGAGTTGGAGCATGGGATTCCTAAGATCATGCAGGCCGATTGACCCGCGTGAGCGCATCCTAGGCAAGCCGGTCATCACCAGCAAAGCGGATGTGACGAGGCGACAAAAAAGACCACCCACCGGCAAAATCCAGGGGGCGGTCTTGCTCAAGCCAAGGAGCTATGGTCGGGGCTCAGGCCTTGCGGCGGCGCAATGTGAGCGTCAAAAAACCCAGGCCCAAGGCCAACAAGCCATAGGTTTCAGGCTCAGGCACAGGCGCCGCGCTCATCACAAAGGCGAGGTTATCGGCATAGCCGTCGTTGTCGCCACCACCCTGGCGCTCCATTGACAGATCAAACTTGATGGCGCTGGTGCCAACCGGCACGAAGCCGGTGACTTGGCGATAGAACAAGCCGGTCTGGTTGCCGCGATCGCCCGGCGTGACGGGGCCCAAGGTCACCATGCTGATATCGGCGCTGGCCGCATCAATAAAGGTCACCATGAGTTGAGCGTTGTCGCCCTGGCTGGTCCAGCCACCCAGGTAGCCATTCAGATCAAAGGCCGTAGTGCCGGCGGCAAAAGATGCCGTCAGGGCGCTGACGTCAATGGTTTGAAAGCCCGCCGAGTAGGCCGAACTCTGACCAGCAAACATCTTGGCACCGCGATCGACCGGGCCCGGCTGTGTTGGCAAGACCCAGTTGCTGCCGTAGGAGACGGACTGAAACAGGTCGGCATCGGCATAGGCGGTCCAAGCGCCGGCGCCGGCTTCGGCATCGCCATTGACGATCAAATTGCTGCCGAGGCCGGCGGCTTGCGCGGCCAAGGCGGCAAAGGCGAGCGATAGGGCAGCGGCGCTGCGGATCAAGGTGTTGGTTTTCATATTGATTCCTGAGTCGATAAATGAGTGATGGGGTGAACTTGCGATCAAACGGGCAGGCGGTACTGATTCAGCTGAGCCGGGCCTTGCATGGCCGGGTCGCTGATCGAGGGTTCGCCGGTTTCCAAGTGCCCAGCAAAGCGCCGGCTGAAATCGGCTTGGCCCACGACACGCACGCTGAAGTCATACCAATAGGCGCTGTCTTTCAGGGGCAGGCGCACGCTGGTGCTGGCACGCGGGGCCAGCTTGACGGTTTGCGGCGCCACCTCGTAATACTTGTTGGCGACGAGCGTCATGCTGCAAGCGAAACTGCCGGCGTTGCTCATCTCGATCAACAACTCGCCATTGACCGCGTCCATGGACACGCGCACCTCGGGGTTGGGCTGAGCGGCGGCGGCCACGCGGCGGGCGTTGCCGGTGAAGTGGCGATGAAAGCCATTGGGCCCCAGCACCCACAGGTCATAGGCGCCGCTGGCCACCGGCGTCCAATTGCCCTGCAACTGCTTGCCCGCTTCGACCGTGTAGCGACGCGGCAACGCGGCCAGGTTCAGGCGGTCATAGACATGGAACACCGCCGCGGCGGCGCCGGTATTGTCGAACTGCAACTCGACGCGGCTGGAGCCGACCCGGCCCGGGTTGACCTTGATCGCGGCACTGGTGTGCAACTCGTAAGGCAAGGCGCGCGCCGGGCGTGGGCCGCCCAATTGCTCGGGTGCGATCAAGTTGGCCGGCGTAGGCGGCGTGGTCGTGCCCGGCAAGGCACGGGCGCGCGTGGCCAACTCCAAGGTCTTGGGGAGCGCGGCGAAGAAGGCGCCGTCGTTGGGGTCTCGGAAGTTGAAGGCCGACATCATGTCGCCGCAGACCGCCCGGCGCCAAGCGCTGATATTGGGCTCCATCACGCCAAACCGCTTCTCGATGAACCGGATCACCGAGGTATGGTCGGCGACTTCGGAATTCACCCAGCCGCCCTTGCTCCAAGGCGAGATCACATACATGGGCACGCGTGGGCCGACGCCGTAAGGCTTGTGCTGGTGCGTGGCGGCGGTGCCGTTGAGGATGTGGTGGTATTCGCCGGTGGTGTCCACGGTCGAGGCGCCGGCCAACTCCGCCTTGGCCGGGTCGGCGTCCCAGGCCACGTAAGACGGGGCGGCCGGCGGCGGCATATGGTCAAAGAAGCCGTCGTTCTCGTCGAAGTTGATGAACAAAACAGTCTTGCTCCAGACCTCTGGATTGGACGTTAGCGCGTCCAGAACCTTGGCCGTGTAGTCGGCGCCCTGGGCCGGACTGGAAGGCCCAGGATGCTCCGAACCTTCTGCGGTTGCGACGATCCAACTGACCTGCGGCAGCTTGTCCGCCATCACGTCTTCAAGCAGCTTGTCGAGGTCGCGCGTGCTGATGCCGCGCTCCTTGAGTTGCTGCGAGTAGCCGGGGCGGCCGTACCAAGCGTCGCGGTAGGGCCTGAAGCCCGCCAGCGAGTTGTCGGTGAAGTTGTCGGCCATATTCTGGTAGACCTGCCAGCTGATGCCGGCGTCCTGCAGGCGCTCGGGGTAGGTGGTCCAGCTGTAATCGTCCAGCGGGTTCTCGTTGAACCAGTCGTGGCTGTTGTCGGTCGACGGGCCATTGCCCAGGCGCAGCGGGTCGTTGCTGCCGGTCCACAGGAACAGGCGGTTGGTGTTGGTGCCGGTCTGCGAGGCGCAGTGGTAGTGATCGCAAATCGTGAAGGCATTGGCCATCGCGAACTGGAAAGGCAGATCGCTTTCCTTGAAGTAGCCCATCGAATGGTTGTTCTTGGCCTTGGGCCAGGCATTCATGCGCCCCTGGTCCCAGGCGGCTTGTGCGTCGCTCCAGGAATGCGGCGTGCCGGAAACCCGCATGAACGCGAAATTCTGGGCCGTGTTCAAGTGGAACGGTGCCAAGGCCAATGGGCCAGTCGAAGGACGGCCGGGCACGGCGGTCACTGCGTTGGGTTGCACCCAGACGTTCTTGGCCGTGATGCCGGTTTTGTCCGCCACCGGCACCGGGAAGGGGTCGGCAAAGCCGCGCACGCCATTGAGGCTTCCGAAGTAGTGATCAAACGAGCGGTTCTCTTGGGTCAGGATGACGATATGTTCGACGTCCTGAATCGTGCCGCTGCGGTTATTGGCTTGAATGGCCAGGGCGCGTTGGATGGCGGGCGGAAAAGTTGCCAAGGCAGCGGAGGCGCCGGCTGCCGAGGCGACGGTGCGCAGAAAACTGCGGCGGTCTTGTTGGGTCATGGTGGGAGCTTTGTGAAGTGAGATTGAAGGCTCAACGGGACTGTTGGCGGCGTGTCGCGACACCCACAGCCAGCAGACCCGCCAGCAGCAAGGCGTAGCTATGCGGCTCGGGCACGGCTTGCGTGAACGTGAAATCGTCCATCACGAATTCGCCATGGTTGACGCTCTTGACCTGCACCATATCGACCAGGCCGGCATAACCACTGGCCAGAAAGCTCGGGGCCGCCGAGGGGTCAAGAGTTGCCGAGCTGTGCACCTTCTGGCCACCCAGGTAGAGCTCGAAACTCAACACAGCGCCGCCCTGGCCGGCGAAGAATGCGCCGTCGAAGGTGGTCATTTGAGCAAAGCGAATTGCGCTGCTCGCGTCATCGGCCATGAAGCCGGTCGTCACGCGGCCGGTACCCGAATGGGCGCTGTAGGGCGCGGCAGGGATTGAAAAAGCGGTCCAACCGGCGGTCGACCAGTCCAAGCCGCCATAGCCGGCGGGCAAGACGCCATCGGCCAAATCATCGAAGCTCAAAACCGTCGTGATGCTGGCGGCCATAGCCGCCGGCAAAGTCGCCACCGTTAGAACGCCAGCGGCCAAAACACCGCGCAGCAAATGCAAATTTTTCCTCATCGAAACCCTCCTGTTTGTGGATTCGATGCAATTTACTGAGGGAATATGCAAATTTGATGTTGAGCCATGGGCCGAATGGCTCCACAGCACAAAGCGACTGCCGCAGGGGCAAGCGCGCCCTGCCCCATGAAATCAAGCCAATTCGGCTTCGTTTTCAGGGCTGAAAGTAACGCTGTACTTGTGCGCATAGCAACCCAGCACCATTCAATCCGACTGGCCGAGCAAAATGCTCAACAAGATAATTTGTTCCGATCTGGCCTCGCCAGGGCGCGCGCTCAATGTTGGAATTAACCGACACCACGGCGGCTGCAGCATTGTTATGGTCTGCCCCGCCATCGTCACTCAGCCTCGAAAGCCTCACGCATGAAACGTATTTGGGACATCTCACCGCAGGTATCGGAGCAGTCGCCGATCTTCCCGGGCGATGAGCCATTCAGACTGAAATGGACCGCCAGACTTTCTGCCGATTGCCCGGTCAACCTCAGCGCGATCACGATGTCGCCTCATGTAGGCGCGCATGCCGATGCACCACTGCATTACGCCAATGGTGCGGCCAGCAGTGCCGAGGTCGAGCTGCAAGCCTATTTGGGCCCTTGCCGCGTGATCCATGCGATCAACTGCGGCCCGTTGATACAGATCGAGCATCTCAGACATGCTGCCGCCTTGATGCCGGCGCGCGTCTTGGTGCGCTGCTGCCAAAGCGCCGACACCGAATGGAACCCGGACTTCAGCGCCTTTGCGCCGGACACCGTCGATTGGCTGGCCGGCCTGGGCGTCAAGCTGATTGGTCTGGACACGCCCTCGGTGGATCCGGCCAGCAGCAAACTACTGGCCAGCCATCAGCAACTGCTGCGCCTGAACCTGCGCGTGCTGGAGAATCTGGTGTTGGACGAGGTGGCCGAGGGCGACTATGAATTGATCGCCTTGCCGCTCAAATTAGCCGGGGCCTGTGCCTCGCCCGTTCGCGCCATCTTGCGCGAGCTCTAATTACTTCGCGCCATCTTGCGTGAACTTTTGAACTCTGGAGAAGCTGCGATGACCACAAAGCAAGATTGCGACGTACTGGATCAGGAAGATCCGCTGCGTGAGCTGAAGCTGCAATTCGATTTACCTGTCGGCACCATCTATCTGGACGGCAACTCGCTGGGCGTATTGCCGCGAGCGACCCTCGGCCGAGTGCAAGAGGTGATTCAGAAGGAATGGGGTCAGGACTTGATCAAGAGCTGGAACAGCGCCGGCTGGATCGACCTGCCCGGACGCATCGGCGACAAGATAGCGCGCTTGGTCGGCGCCCGGCCCGGTGAGTTGATCGTTGCCGATTCGACCTCGCTGAATTTGTACAAGGTTTTGTCGGCGGCACTGCGCATTGCAAAAGAGGATGGGCCGACGCGCAAGCTGATCGTCTCCGAGCGCAGCAACTTCCCCACCGATCTCTATATTGCCCAGAGCCTGGCGGAGCAGCATGGTTTGCGTCTGCACCTGGTCGACGGGGTGGATGAAATCCCGGCGGCGCTGAACAGCGAACTGGCCGTGCTGATGCTGACCGAGGTCAACTACCGGACCGGCTATAGGCACGATATGAAGACCGTCACCGCCGCCGCTCACGCGGCGGGTGCGCTGGTAATCTGGGACTTGGCCCATTCGGCCGGCGCCGTGCCCGTCGACTTGAACGGTGCCGATGCCGACTTCGCGGTGGGCTGCGGCTACAAATACCTGAACGGCGGCCCCGGTGCGCCGGCCTTTGTATGGGCTCACCCCAAACATGCCGAGCGTTTCTGGCAGCCCTTGTCGGGCTGGCTGGGTCACGCCGCGCCATTCCAGTTCACGCCCGACTACCAACCGGCCGCTGGCATCAAGCGTTATATCTGCGGCACGCCGGCGCTGCTCTCCCTGGCAGCATTGGAGTGCGGCGTTGACACGGTGCTGGCAGCCGAGGCCATCGGCGGCATGGCGGCATTGCGCAAAAAGTCGATCGCACTGACCGAGCTATTTATCGAATTGGCCGAGTCGCGCTGCGCCAGTTTGGGCGTGCGCCTCGCCTCGCCTCGCGATGAATTGCAGCGCGGCAGCCAGGTCTGCTTGAGCCTTGACGAGCCGCTGCATGAGGCCGGCTACGCGGTGATTCAAGCCTTGATTGCGCGCGGCGTGATCGGCGATTTCCGCGCCGGTGACCCGGCACGACTGAAAGACATGCCTCACATCTTGCGCTTCGGCTTCACGCCGCTCTACATCGGTTTTGCCGATGTCTACGACGCCGTCGAGCATCTGGTCCAGGTGCTGAAGAACAAAGAGTGGCAACGACCCGAGTTCAACGAAAAAGGAGCAGTGACATGAGTTGCCCACACCAGCCAGAGAACATCGTCAAAGAAGAGGGGGCACAACTCGATTTCTCCAACGATATGAGCTACGGCGACTATCTGAAGCTCGACCAGATCCTCGGCGCCCAGCAGCCGCTCTCGCCCGAGCACAACGAGATGCTCTTCATCGTCCAGCACCAGACCTCGGAGCTGTGGATGAAGCTGATGCTGCACGAGATGCAAGCGGCTGTGGCTTGTGTGGCGAATGATCAACTGCCGGCCGCGTTCAAAATGCTGGCAAGGGTCTCACGCATCATGGAGCAACTGGTCCACGCCTGGGACGTGCTGGCCACGATGACGCCGCCGGAGTACACCGCTATTCGACCGTACCTCTCCAATAGCAGCGGCTTCCAAAGCGCCCAATACCGGCGCATCGAATTCATGCTGGGCAACAAGAATGCGGCCATGCTCAAACCCCACGCTCACCGGCCCGCCTTATTGGCTGAAGTTGAGGCCGCATGGCGCGCGCCCTCGCTGTATGACGAGGTGCTGCGCCTGCTGGCAAGGCGCGGTATCAAGGTACCGGCGGACGCGCTGGAGCGCGACTGGACACAACCTCGCTCGCTTGATGAAGGAGTCAAAGCGGCTTGGCTGACGGTCTACCGCGAGCCCGAAAAAAATTGGGATCTCTACCAAATGGGCGAAGAATTGGTGGATCTGGAAGATGCCTTCCGGCTCTGGCGCTTTCGTCACGTGACCACGGTGGAGCGAGTGATTGGCTTCAAGCGCGGTACCGGCGGCACCTCGGGTGTCGGCTATTTGCGCAAGATGCTTGACGTGGTCTTGTTCCCCGAGCTGTGGGCGTTGCGCACCGAGCTTTAATGGCATGCAGATGGAGCGTAATTGTTTGAGTCAAGCACTCGGCCTTTTGCTATAAAGTGAGCAACAAGCAAATTCGACCAATAGAGTCGAGTGGAGCCGGGTGGGACAGCAGAGAGTCTTGTGATGCCTCAAGCACTTGGACCGATAGATTTAACCTTGATCCCCGACGGTTGGGGGTCAAGTCTTGCCATCTATAGCCCAATCCGCACCAGAGCAAACGGGCGAGCTGCATGCCAACAGTCATGACGACTACTGAACCGTCGTCAGCAACGCCAACCCTGCCCTCATGGTTGAAAAGCCGTCTGGCAATCAGCGGCGCAGCCTTGCTGAGTTCAATCTTGATCCTTCTGGCGACAGGATTCATAGCGCTCGAATACCGCCAACAGAGTCAAATCGGGCGAGAACAAAACGAGTTGTACGTTCGGGCTCTCGAGGTCCATATCAGCCAGACCTTGAAAAGTGTCGATCTGGCGCTGCTCGGCATGGTTCAGTCCTTCGCCGGGCAGGTGGAAACAGCCGAAACGGCGACGTTGAATACGCTACTGGCCTTGTCTGCGAACAAGTTGCCTGAGGTGCGAAGCTTTTCCTTGCTGGACGCCCAGGGGCTGGTGCTGGCCAGCAGTTCGCCTCGCAATGTGGGGCGCAAGGTCTCCCTGCTCCAACTACAGTTGCAAGGGCAAGCCCAGCCCGCCGGTCTGGGCCGTATTTTGCCTGGGCGGGATTTGGCGGACTTGACGGACTTGGGTGCAAGTCCACCGCCTCATGCCGAATTGCAGCCACCCCAAAAGCCCGCCAATCCGAACCAGCAGTCAATGCTCCCACTGACCCTGGTTCAACAAACCGAGCGCGGTGTCCGCTATTGGGTGGCGATATTGAAGCCCGAATCCTTCGCCAAGATTTTGGACCGCTTGGTGGAAGACCATGGCCAGCAAACAGCAATACTTGGCCTTGATGGTGAAATGATTGCCGCCAGCCAGCGCCTGCAAGGAACATCTGCCACCGCAGCCGAAACACACACGGTCTTCAAGGACCTTTTACCCGACCGGGAGAGCGGCAGCTATCGCGCCATAGGTTTGATGGGTTTGAACAGTACCGGAAGTTTCCAGCGTATTGCCGGCCATCCGCTGGTGCTGCTGGTTGAATTGCCGGGCACCCAAATCTGGGAGCGGATGCAGAGTTACGCCCAAGCGGTGGTGCTGATGACTCTGGTGGGATTGGTCTTGATGATGGCCCTGGGTACGTTCTCTTGGCGGGCGCTCAATGTTTATGAGCATGCAAAACGCGAATTGGTGACCACTCACGAGAGCTTGGCCAGCAAAGCGCGCGAGCAAAGCCTGTTGATCCAAAACGTACAGGAGTTGATGTTCCACACCGATTCCAATGGTCTGCTGCAGTTCGTCAACCATGTCGATTTTTTGGGCGCCAAAAGCATCGACTCCTTGCTGGGTCAGCCATTTGAAGCCTTGATCGATCCGCGGGACAAGCACAAGGCACGCGGCCTGTTCCGCAGAACCACTGGTTTTTTGAACCTGCCGGTCATCCTGCGCCTGGCGGCACCCGATAGCCGCCAACGTGTCTTGGAAGTGGTCGTCACCGCGGTCAAGCCGAATGAAGGCGGCGTATCCGGTTTCGTGGGCTTCGCTCTGGATGTGACCGAACGCGAAGACGCGCGCCAGCGACTGCAGACTCAGCTGGATTTCACGGCACGGCTGATCGACGTTTGCCCGATTCCGATTTTCGCCAAGGACAGCGCCCTTCGCTTTGTGATGGTCAATCAAGCCTGGAGCGATATGACCGGGGTCGACAAAAACCTGGCGCTTGGGCGCAGGCTGAGCGAACTCAGACCGGCGAGCCTTGCCGAGCCGGTCGAGTTGCAGGACGCCCGGTTGATGTCCCAGGGTGGCAGCGAACATCTGGAGATCAGGGAACGCGAGCGGGACTTTTTGACGCATCGTGCCGTGTTCACCGATGCCAATGGCGCGATCGCCGGCTTGCTGGGAAGCGCGATCGACATCAGCCGCTTCGTAGAGGCAGAGCGCCAAATTGGCGAAGCCCGAGATGCCGCGGAGCGTGCCAACAATATCAAAACCGAGTTCGTTGCCAATATGAGCCATGAATTGCGCACGCCGCTGCAGAGCATCATCGGGTTCTCCGAACTGGGCGTGAACCGAAGCGGCGACAAGCCTCGTTTGCAGGACATGTTCGCTCGCATACAGGCCTCGGGGCAACGGATGCTGGAACTGGTCAACAACCTGCTTGACCTGTCGCGACTAGAAAGCACCATCGGCCATTTGATCTTGACCGAACAGGATTTGGTGCCGCTCATCAAGACCTTGATCGATGAGCATGCAGAGGCAGCCGACAAGCGATCAATCAAGCTGAAACTGCAATTGCCCGAGCAACCCTTGATCGCCGCAGTTGATGCGGAACGTCTCCAGCAAGCGCTGCGCAATGTGCTGGACAACGCGTTGCGCCTGGCCCCCGAAACCAGCCAGGTCACCATCAAGGCACACCAAGATGGCACAGAGCTTTGTATCAGCGTGCATGACCTCGGGCCGGGCATTCCTCCAGCCGAATTGGAGAGTATCTTCACGCCCTTTTCACAGAGCTCCCTGACCAAGGAGAGTGCCGGCGGCACCGGCCTGGGCCTGGCCGTTTGCCGCAAAATCATGTTTGCCCATGGCGGCGGGGTCTCGGCCCACAACCATGTTGAGGGCGGCGCCGTCTTCGAGTTGTGGCTGCCGCTCAGTTGAATCGCTGCCCGCACCTACAATCCGCGCCAGCCTCAACCACCTTAAAGCAAGCTCGGTCAGCGAAGCCTACCCGGCCTCGCCTGCCCCGGCGGAGACAAGATATGGATACCCGCACTTCAGAAGTTATGTTGCGCATCGAGAGACTGCGCGATGCGATGAAAGCACTCGGCGTGCACGCCTGCCTGATACCTTCAAGCGACCCGCATTTATCAGAGTACTTGCCCGAGCGCTGGCAAGGTCGGCAGTGGCTTTCCGGCTTTACCGGTTCGGTCGGTACCTTGGTGGTGACCCTGGAGCGCGCCGCCGTATTTGCGGACAGCCGCTACTGGACCCAGGCCGAAACCGAATTGGCCGGCACCGGCATCGCGCTGGAGAAGATCCCGACCGCAGCCGCCACCCATTACCTTGACTGGATTTCAGCCCAACTGCAGGCCGGTCAAAGCTTGGCGGTAGACGGTCAGATCCTGGGCTTGGCGCTGGCCCAGCAGTTGCGAGTCGCGATGCAGCGTGCCGGCATTCAGTTGCGTACCGACCTGGATCTGATCGACCGTATCTGGCCGGCTCGGCCGGGCCTGCCGGCGGGTCAGATATACGAGCATCTGCCGCCCCAGGCGGTGGTCTCCCGGGCCGAAAAATTGGCCGATATACGTACGGCAATGGCTCGCATCGGGGCCAGCCATCATTTCATTTCCAGCGTCGATGACAGCGCTTGGCTGTTCAATCTGCGCGGCGCCGACGTTGACTACAACCCGGTGTTCATGGCCCATACCTTGCTCAGCGCGGACTCGGCCACGCTATTTGTGGACGGTGGAAAAATTGATGCGGCCTTGCTGGCTCGATTGAATGCAGATGGCGTGCAGGTCGCCCCCTATGGTTCAGCGCCGGCCGCGCTGGCGGCCCTGCCGCAACAAGCCCGCGTCTTGATGGACCCGCGCCGCGTCACACTGGGCTTGCGTGAGGCCGTGCCCGCCCATGCGACGGTGCTGGAGGCGATCAATCCGAGCACGCTGGCAAAGAGCCGCAAGACCGCGGCGGAGGCACAGTTCGTGCGCAAAGCAATGGTGCAAGACGGTGCCGCGATGTGCGAGTTCTATGCCTGGTTCGAGCAAGCCCAAGGGCGCGAGCGCCTGACCGAGTTGAGCGTTGACGAACATTTGAGCGCCGCTCGCGCCAGGCGGCCGGGCTTTGTGGGCTTGAGCTTCCCCACCATCGCCGGCTTCAACGCGAATGGCGCAATGCCGCATTACAGGGCGACGCGGGCCTCACATGCGGTGATCGAGGGCAACGGATTGCTGTTGATCGACTCCGGCGCCCAATATCTGGGCGGCACCACCGATATCACCCGGGTTTGGCCGATTGGCGAAGTTTCAGCCGAGCAAAAGCGCGACTACACCCTGGTACTGAAAAGCACGCTTGCCTTGTCGCGTGCCTGCTTTCCGCGCGGTACGCTCAGCCCCATGCTCGACGCATTGGCGCGGGCGCCAATGTGGGAGCACGGCCTGGACTACGGCCACGGCACCGGCCACGGCGTCGGTTACTTCATGAATGTGCACGAAGGCCCGCAGTCCATTTCCAAAGCACTGCCGGACGCCAATATGGCGATGGAGCAAGGCATGATTACCTCGATCGAGCCGGGCATCTATCGACCCGGCAAATGGGGCGTTAGGATTGAGAATCTGGTCCTCAATGTGGCACTGCAAACGCCCGAGAACAACCAGTTTGGCGAGATGTTGGCGTTCGAAACCTTGACGCTGTGCCCGATCGACACCCGCTGCATTGACTTTGGCCTGCTAGGCGCCGAAAACATCGATTGGCTGAACCGGTATCACGTCGTGGTGCGTGAGCGGCTTGCGCCTTTGCTGTCAGGCCCTGCGCTGGCTTGGTTGCATTTGCGAACGCAAGCAATTTGACGCTCGGCAAATGCGATCAAAAAAGCGCAGTTTTACTGCGCTTTTTTTATGCTTAAGCACCTGGTAGAAACCCTTGACTCACCTTAAAGTAGGCATTAGGGAATCGATGATTTCTGTCAAGGAGCCCATCATGAGTAGCAACAAGATTCACACCTTCTCCGAGTCTGGACTGCATACCGCCTTGTTGGTGGCGTTGATTTTGCTTTTGGTCATCAGCTTGGTCGATGCTTTGTTCTTCACCCCTGAAGGCAGCACGCCGATGCTATGGCGCTTGGACCCCGTGGTGATCTCTGGGCAGGCGCAACCGGCGCGTTGAAACCGGCCACTCCGATCACATCTGCCGGAACAAATGTAGATAGCTGCGGCTGACGGGCAGCACTTCGGTGCGGCCTTTCAGGTGCACGTCGGCTGTTTCGTTCGGCCCTCGCGTGATATGGCTGATTGCATGCAGGTTGACCACGACGGAGCGATGCACCTGCACAAAACTGTTCGGATCGAGTTGATCCATCAACTCGCGTATGGGCGTACGTATCAGCGCCTCACCCTCGCTCCAGGCGACCAAGGTGTATTTTTCGTCCGAGCGCAAATAGACGATGTCGTCCACCGGAATCAGCTTCAACGTTGCCCCGACCGAGGCGCGGATCCATTGCAAATACTTGGGTGCAGGCCCGGCTTCGGCGGCAGGAGCCGGCGGCTGAACAACCGCTTGCGACACATGCTGCCCCAGACGCTCAAGTAGCTGAGCGATTACCGCCTCCAAGACCTGCGTAGACGGAGACGGCGGCGATGGCGATGATGACAACGCGCCCGCATGGGCATCGGCCCGCCTCGCCTTCAGGCGGGCCACGGTGTCATCCAACCTGGCTTCTTCAACCGGCTTGACCAAATAGTCCAAGGCACCTTGGTCAAAGGCCTGGACCGCATATTCCTCGTAGGCGGTCACAAACACAATCTGCGTTCGACGGGCCAACTGGCGCGCCGCCTCAATGCCGTTCAGCCCTGGCATATGCACATCCAGAAACACGATCTCAGGCTGAAATTGCTCGAACAGTTCCAGTGCCTCGCGGCCATTGCGAGCCTGCGCCACGATCTGCAATTCCGGCCAGGCGATGGCCAGACTGCGCGCCAGACTATCCCGCAACAAGGGTTCGTCATCCGCGATCAGCGCGGTCGGTCGATCGATTTGTGTGCTCATGGAAAGAACTGCAGTTCGGCCCGCAGGCCATGAGGAGAATTTTCGGTCATATCCAGGCGTGCACTGCTGCCGTAAAACATCTTCAGGCGCTCTCGCAAATTGCGCAGTCCGGTGCCAATGCCCGTGCTTTGCGTCAGCCCTACTCCGGTGTCACTGACCCAAACACGCACCGGCGAACCTGCGACCGAGGCCTCGGCCATCACCTCGATCACACCGCCCTCCTCACCTGGATCAATGCCATGACGAATCGCGTTTTCAACCAGGGTCAACAAGGCCATGGGCGGGAAGCGCAGCGAGCGCAAATTATCGGGCACCTCGATCCGAAAGCAGAGCCGATCGGGCATGCGCAGGTGCATCAATTCCAGGTACGAGCGCACCAAGATCAACTCATCCCCCAAGGTGGCGGCCTCGTTCTGCAGCCGCGGCATTGCCGCTCGAAGATAAGCGATCAAACTGCGCAAGACCGGGGCTGCTTGAGGTGAACCGGTTTCGACCAGAGCCCGGATATTGGCCAAGGTATTGAACAGGAAATGTGGCTCGATTTGCGCCTGCAGCAAACGCAAGCGGGCGTCCAGGGCCTGCCGCTCCAACTCGCTGCGCTCCAACTCAAAGCCAAGCGCCTGACTGCGCGCCTCGGCATCACGGTGCCGGTACAGGGCGCCCATCGCCAACAAGGGGCCCACGACCAGGCCCGACCCGGCAATCCAGATGAAGCCGGAGATGCGGTGTTCGTTCTGGAGCAGCGAAGCGATGTCGCCACCCACTAACACCAGATAAACCAGCACGGTCGCAAGCGGCACGGTCAGGCCCACCACCACGACCTGCAACAACCAGCGGGCCAACCATTCAGGCAGACGCCGCGGCCATTGGCCTGCGGCTGAAAACGCCAACAAGGCCAGCAAGCCGATGACCAAGGTTCGACCCAACAACTCCGGCAAAGGAGTCACAAATATTGGACTGAGCAATAGCGCAGCCAAGGCCGAAAGCCCAAGCGAAAGAGCCAACCTCTTCGGGGTCAAATAGGCAATGAATTCTGCCCATGCTTGAGCATGGCTGGGCATGGAAGTAAGCGGAGGCTTTTGAGGTATGGCGTTCAGCATATGCGCAGCGTAACGGGCCACGCCGAGCTAACCAAGACCTTTGGGCTTCTCAAAGCGATGAGTGGCGGTATACCGACCTCAGGCCGCAGCTCAGCGACTGATTGAGCGGCGTTTAAGCCACAAATGCCGAACCCCGGTTGAGCGGAATTTGCTGAGCTTTGCCGCCCATCGCGCTCAAACCATGGCGCCAACCCGACACATCACCACATCTCGGCCGGCGTTGATCGCGAAGCGCAGAGCCTCGGCGGGCGACGACCAGCAAAAACCGCCGGCCAGACTTTCTTCGCGGTAGGCCTCTTGGCGAGGCTGGCCCTCCCGCATGCGAATCACCACCACGGCCGCCACATAGCCGTAGCTATGGGTCCGATCCATGGCGCCGGCATAAATCCGATAGTCCCCTGCATCCACTTCGTCAAAATACATGATCAGCTCCAACGCAGGTTTAATCTGCGCCTAGGACCCAATGTCGCACTCACCACCCTGGGGGGAGGCCAAAGAAAATGGGGCCCCAAAAAGAGGGGCTTGCTCTTTTGACGGCCGCTTATTCGATTTCGCGGCGAAGCAAAACTAGACGACCGGTCTAATTGCGATTAGAATGATATTTATGCGAGCCGCCTACGACGACAACAAAGCCCATATCTTGGACAGTGGGCGCCCATTGATTGAGAGCAAGGGGTTCTCGGCGGTCGGTTTGGCAGAAATCCTGCAAGCGGCGGCCATACCCAAAGGTTCTTTTTATCACTACTTCGCCTCCAAGGAAGACTTTGGCCGAGCCTTGCTGGAACGCTACTTCTTGGACTACGGCCTGCGGCTGGACGACTTGTTCGGCCCCTCGGAACGCTCGGCGTTCGACCGTTTGATGCACTATTGGTCGCAATGGGCCAAGAGCCAGGCAGGCAATAGTGTTGATGCCAAATGCTTGGTCGTCAAACTGGGTGCCGAGGTTGCGGATCTGTCCGACAGCATGCGCGACTGCCTGCGCCAAGGTACCGACGATGTGATCCGGCGGTTGCGCGACTGCATTTTGTCGGGGCAAGAAGATGGCTCGGTGTCGGGCCAAATTGAGGCCCAGCAAAGCGCAAGAATGCTCTACCAAATGTGGTTGGGGGCCAGTCTTTTGAGCAAACTTCACCGTGATGATTCAGCGCTGCAAGCGGCCTTGTTGGTCACTCAAAAAATGCTGGCTCCGGCCCACGGCTAAGGCAGGGTCAGCCAAGTCGACTCGGCCAGGATATTGCCAATTC
This sequence comes from Roseateles oligotrophus, assembly GCF_025717515.1. Taxonomy (GTDB): domain Bacteria; phylum Pseudomonadota; class Gammaproteobacteria; order Burkholderiales; family Burkholderiaceae_C; genus Paucibacter_A; species Paucibacter_A oligotrophus. The sequence goes on along the minus strand of NZ_JAJIRN010000011.1, from coordinate 15,228 downwards.
AAAAGTTTCCCGACAAATTAGTCGACCGGTCTAATAAACAACGAAAGCCACGCAATGAGCACAGCCATCAACACCCATCGCCGAATCGTCTTGGCCAAACGTCCTCAGGGCGCACCGACTACCGAAACCTTCAGCCTGCAAAGCGCAGCGTTGCCGGGTCTTGGTGAGGGTCAGGTCTTGCTGCGCACGCTCTATCTCTCCCTCGACCCCTATATGCGCGGCCGCATCAGCGAGGCCAAGTCCTACGCGCAATCGGTCGGCCTTGGTGAATTGATGGTCGGCGCCACGGTCTCTCGAGTGCTAGCCTCCACGCATCCCGAGTTCAAGTTGGGTGAGTTGGTGCTGGGCAATACAGGCTGGCAAGACCACGCCATCTCCGACGGCAGCGGACTGAGCCAGCTTGATCCGCAAATGCCCAGGCCGTCCTGGGCCTTGGGCGTGCTCGGCATGCCGGGCTTCACTGCCTACACCGGCCTCTTGGAAATTGGCCAGGCCAAGGCAGGCGAGACCGTGGTTGTGGCTGCGGCCACCGGGGCGGTCGGCGCCTTGGTCGGGCAAATCGCCAAGATCAAGGGCTGCCGCGTCGTGGGCATTGCCGGTGGCGCTGAAAAATGCCGTTATGCGGTGGAGGAACTGGGCTTCGACGCCTGCATCGATCACCGCGAGGCAGGCTTGGCCGCCAAGTTGGCTGATGCCTGCCCGCAAGGCATTGATGTGTATTTTGAAAACGTCGGTGGCGCGGTATTTCAGGCGGTGCTGCCGCTGCTGAATGTGGGTGCACGCGTCCCCGTCTGCGGCCTGATTGCCCAGTACAACGCACAGGAACTCCCGAGTGGGCCGGACCAAAGCCCGTTGCTGATGCGCGCTTTGTTGACCAAACGCATCCGCATGCAGGGATTCATCATCTTCGACCATTACGACGATCGCTACGGCGAGTTCCTCAAGCAGATGAGTCAATGGTTGGCCGATGGTCGTATCAAGGTATTGGAGGATGTCGTCGTCGGTCTCGAGAACGCCCCTCAGGCCTTCATCGGCCTGCTCGAAGGCCGCAACTTCGGCAAGCTGGTCGTTCAGATGGCCGCATAAACCAAGACCAAATTCACTTCCCCCATTCACACCCAAGGAAACAAAATGAATATTCTGATGGTTCTGACCTCGCACGATCAACTCGGCAACACCGGCCTCAAGACCGGCTTCTGGCTGGAAGAATTTGCCGCGCCCTACTTTGTCTTCAAGGACGCCGGCGCCAAGATCACGCTGGCCTCACCAATGGGCGGCCAGCCGCCGCTGGACCCTAAGAGCGATGACCCAAGCGCTCAGACCGAAGCCACGGCGCGCTTTCGCGCCGACAGCGCCGCCCAGACCTTGCTGGCCTCAACGGCCAAGCTATCCGGCATCCGCGTCGCTGACTTTGACGCCGTGTTCTACCCGGGCGGCCACGGTCCGCTGTGGGACTTGGCCGAGGACAAGCACTCGATCGCCTTGATCGAAGCCTTTGCCCGCGCGGGGAAACCGGTGGCGGCCGTCTGCCACGCACCGGCCGTGCTGCGCCACCCCCAAAACGCCGACGGCACGCCGCTGGTCCAGGGCCGGCGCGTGACCGGCTTCACCAATAGTGAAGAAGCGGCGGTGCAGTTAACCGAGATCGTGCCCTTCCTGGTCGAAGACATGCTCAAGTCCAAGGGCGGCGACTACAGCAAGGCGGCCGACTGGCAACCCTATGCGGTGGTCGACGGCAAGCTCGTGACCGGGCAGAACCCGGCCTCCTCCGACCTTGTTGCGCATGAACTGCTGAAACTGCTGGACTGATTCACCGCGACTCAAGTCGCGTAGAATCACCCACCGGGCCCAAATATTGGCGCCCGGTTTTTCGTTGATCGCACCATCCTTTGCTGATGGCCTCGCGGTCGGATGGCCGGACGTCCAAGTCAAGCGCTCGCAGCCCCAGGTGTGCACTGCATGAACGCACACCGAAACTTGCGAACCAATGATCCATCATGGAAATTTTTGACTACGACAACATCCTGCTGCTGCCACGCAAATGCCGTGTAGAGAGCCGCAGTGAATGCGACACCTCGGTCCAGTTCGGGCCACGCCGCTTCAAGCTGCCCGCCGTGCCGGCCAATATGAAAACGGTGGTCGACGAAAACATCACCGAGCATTTGGCCCGTAACGGCTATTTCTATGTGATGCACCGCTTTGACCTCGATACGGTCGCCTACGCGAAATCAATGCGCGACAAGGGCCTGTTCGTTTCGGTCAGCTCGGGCGTGCAAGCGGCCGACTATGCGGTGATCGACCGCTTGGCGGCAGAAGGCATTGGCGCCGACTACATCACCATCGACATTGCGCATGGCCATGCCGACAGCGTGCAACGCATGATCGCCCACATCAAGCACAAGTTGCCCGACAGCTTTGTGATCGCCGGCAATGTCGGCACGCCCGAGGGTGTGATCGACCTGGAAAACTGGGGCGCCGACGCGACCAAGGTCGGCATCGGCCCGGGCAAGGTCTGCATCACACGCTTAAAGACAGGTTTTGGCACCGGCGGCTGGCAGCTCTCGGCTTTGAAATGGTGCGCGCGCGTGGCCACCAAGCCCATCGTCGCCGACGGCGGCATCCGCCACCACGGCGACATCGCCAAAAGCATGCGCTTTGGCGCGGCCATGGTGATGATTGGCTCGCTCTTCGCCGGCCATGAAGAATCGCCTGGCAACACCGTTGAAGTGGACGGTAAGCTGTTCAAAGAATATTACGGTTCGGCCAGCGACTTCAACAAGGGCGAGTACAAGCATGTCGAGGGCAAGCGCATCTTGGAGCCAGTGAAAGGCAAGTTAGCCGATACCCTGCGCGAGATGCAAGAAGACCTGCAAAGCTCGGTGTCGTACTCGGGTGGCAAGACCTTGGCAGATCTGCGTAAAGTGAACTACGTGGTGCTGGGGGGTGAAAACGCCGGCGAGCACCTATTCATGTAACAGGGCAATGGCAGCCGGCGTTTCGGCGCAGCCAGAACGCAGGGGGACATTTGTTCATGTGATGGGCGGGCGTACAGCCATTCCAATGGATAAGGCTCCCTGCGGCGTTCGATCGAGCGCCGCACTTGACCAACTGCCCGAGCGGCGCGAAATGTTGCCGAATCTTGGTAACTCCGTGGAGCGCAGTGTCCCGGTCAGGATATTTACCAAGCCTAGACTTCCCCCTTGATATCAAGCGCACCTTGGGTGCCGGTCTAACAGGTGGAACTCATTGTGCTGAAAACATTCACCATCGCCGCTTTGGCGGCCGCATTACTGGCCATGGGCTACGCCCTGATACGCATCGAGAAAGAGCGCTACGCCCTCGCGATCGGGCTATGCACGCTAGATCCGGCGGGCCGCAACTCGGTCGTGCCTTGCGAAGCCAGGTTTACAAGTCGAAGCTCTTGGACCGGCCATTTGGCCGCAGCGCTACTGCCGGAATCGTAGAGAAGCAAGCACAAGTTCACCATCAATGACTCGGTCATAGGCAATTCGGCAAGTTGAGGCGAGTGGCAACCTACAATCCAGGCCCTCGCTCCTCTTCTCCCTATGAACTCCACTGCCCGGCCCAGCCGCCGTGCAGCATGCCGCCATCATGACCGAACTCGCCAAATCGTTTGAGCCCGCCGCCCTTGAAGCTCATTGGGGTCCCTTGTGGGAGGCCAAGGGCCTGTACAAGCCCACCCTGGACAGCGCCCGCGAATCGTTTTGCATCCAGTTGCCGCCGCCCAATGTGACCGGTACCCTGCATATGGGCCATGCCTTCAACCAGACCATCATGGACTCGTTGACGCGCTACCACCGCATGCTGGGGCACAACACGCTGTGGGTGCCGGGCACCGACCACGCCGGCATCGCGACCCAAATCGTCGTCGAGCGCCAATTGGCCGACAAGGGCGTCGTGGGCCAGAAGACCCGCCACGACCTGGGCCGCAAGAACTTTGTCGCCCGCGTCTGGGAATGGAAAAAAGAATCCGGCGACACCATCACGCGCCAGATGCGCCGCATGGGCGACAGCGTGTCCTGGGAACATGAGTACTTCACCATGGACGCGGGTCTGTCCAAGGTCGTCAGCGAAACGTTCGTGCGCCTGTTCGAGGAAGGCCTGATCTACCGCGGCAAGCGCCTGGTGAACTGGGACCCGGTGCTGAAGTCCGCCGTTTCGGATCTGGAGGTCAGCAGCGAAGAGGAAGACGGCTTCCTCTGGCATATCCGCTACCCGCTCGCCGATGGCAGCGGCGATCTGGTTGTCGCCACCACCCGCCCGGAAACCATGCTGGGCGATGTGGCCGTGATGGTGCACCCTGAGGATGAGCGTTATGCGGCCTTGATCGGCAAGCAAGTGGTGCTGCCGCTGTGTGATCGCCAGATCCCCGTGATTGCCGATGATTATGTGGACCGCGCCTTTGGTACCGGCGTCGTCAAGGTCACGCCCGCGCATGACACCAATGACTACGCGGTCGGCCAGCGCCATGGCCTGCCGATGATTTGCGTGCTGACGCTGGACGCCAAGATCAATGAGCAAGCGCCCCTGGCCTACCAAGGGCTGGACCGTTTTGTGGCGCGCAAAAAGGTCGTCGCCGATCTGGAGGCCGGCGGCTTCCTGGTCGAGGTCAAGAAGCACAAGCTGATGGTGCCGCGTTGCGAGCGCACCGGCCAGGTGATCGAGCCGATGCTGACCGATCAGTGGTTTGTCGCGATGAACAAGCCCGGCGCCGATGGCAAGAGCATTGCCCAGGGCGCGGTTGAGGCGGTCGCTTCGGGGGATGTGAAGTTCTTCCCCGAGCAATGGGTCAACACCTACAACCACTGGATGGGCAATATCAATGACTGGTGCATCTCGCGCCAGCTCTGGTGGGGCCATCAGATCCCAGCCTGGTACGGTGTTGGCGGCGAGCTCTTTGTGGCGCGCAATGAAGACGAAGCGCGCGCCAAGGCGACAGCCGCCGGCTACACGGGTGAGCTGACCCGCGACGAGGACGTGCTGGACACCTGGTATTCCAGCGCCTTGGTGCCCTTCTCGACCCTGGGCTGGCCGGAGAAGACGCTGGAGCAGGATTTGTTCCTGCCCTCGTCCGTCTTGGTCACCGGTTACGACATCATCTTCTTCTGGGTCGCCCGGATGATCATGATGACCAAGCATTTCACCAAGTCGGACGCGCATCCGAACGGCCAAGTGCCGTTCAAACATGTCTATATCCACGGTCTGGTGCGCGACGCGCAAGGCCAGAAGATGAGCAAATCGGAAGGCAATGTGCTGGACCCGGTAGACCTGATCGACGGCATCGAGTTGGCCCCGCTGCTGGAAAAACGCTCGCATGGCCTGCGTCGCCCCGAGACGGCGCCCAAGGTCCGCAAGGCAACCGAGAAGGAGTTCCCGGAAGGCATCCCCGCTTTCGGCGCCGATGCCTTGCGTTTCACTTTTGCGTCATTGGCATCACTGGGTCGGAACATCAGCTTCGACACCAAGCGCTGCGAGGGCTATCGCAATTTCTGCAACAAGCTCTGGAACGCGACCCGTTTTGTCCTGATGAACACCGAGGGCCAGGATTGCGGCCTGCAAGAACATACCAAGGACCAATGCGCGCCGGGCGCCGAGCTCCACGGCTATCTGTCCTTCAGCCAAGCGGACCGCTGGATCACCAGCGAGTTGCAGAAGGTCGAGATGACGATTGCGCAGGGCTTTGCCGAATACCGGCTGGACTTTGTGGCCAACGCGATCTACTCATTCGTGTGGGACGAGTATTGCGACTGGTATTTGGAAATCGCCAAGGTGCAGATCCAGAACGGCAACGAGGCGCAGCAGCGCGCCACGCGCCGCACGCTGATCCGCGTGCTGGAAACGATTCTGCGTCTGCTGCACCCGATCGCCCCCTTCATCACCGAAGAGCTGTGGCAGACCGTGGCGCCGATCGCCGGGCGCAAATCGACCGAGTACCTGGTCACCGCCGCCTACCCTATCGCCCAGCCTGAGCGCATTGATGCGGCAGCGATTGCCTGGGTCGACAACCTGAAGGCCATCGTCAGCACCTGCCGCAGCCTGCGCAGCGAGATGAACCTGTCGGCCTCGGCGCGCGTGCCGCTGCTGGTCGGCGGTGACACCGGCTTTGTGGCCGAGGCCGCGCCCTTCCTGAAGACGCTGGCCAAGTTGAGCGAGGTGCAGATCATCGGCGACGATGCGGCCTTTGCGGCGGCCAGTGCCAGCTCGCCGGTGCTGGTACATGGCGAGGCACGCCTGGCCCTGCATGTGGAAATCGATGTGGCGGCCGAAACGGCGCGCCTGAACAAGGAAATCGCGCGCCTGGAGGGCGAGGTCGTCAAGATCGAGGCCAAGCTCGGCACCGAGAGCTTTGTGGCGCGCGCCCCCGCCGCTGTGGTCGAACAGGAGCGTCAGCGTCTGCTCGATTTCAGCAACACCGTGATGCGCTTGCGCGCGCAATTAAACCAGTTGCTGGCCCGCTGACGCGGGTCAGCGCCACCGGCGTTCGGCTACGGGATCAGCTAACGCGCCTGGCCCGCTGATCCTGAACTCCGGCGCCGGCTCCGGCGGCGCCGCCAGCAATTCATCAATGCGCCGCGCCACGCCCCAAGCGGCGCGGGTGCGTGACTCACGCGTGGTGCTGGCCAGCCGGGGCGTGACCTGAAACGAGGGCACACCGTGCAAGGGGCAGCCGGGCTCTTGAAGGCCCGGCTCCATGCTGTCGAACCAGGCCGCCAAAATGCGGCCGCTGGTGAGTGCCTCGGCCAAGGCTTGATCGTCAAAAATCGCCGAATGCGCAATGCTGACCAGCACCTGATCGGGTTTGGCAAAACCCAGCACGCGCTCGCCCATCAGGCCCCGATAGCGCGGAAAGTAAGCCAGCTGCACACATACACCGTCACTTTGCTCCATCAAGTCACGCAGCGGCAGCGGCTCGACCCCCCATTGCGCCCACAGCGGGTCACTCTGGTGCAAGCTCGGGTCATAACCAATGACCCGCGTGCCAAAGGCCGGCAGCAACTGCGCCAACATGCGTGAAGCCGGCGTCATGCCGATCAAGCCGATCGTCGCGCAACCGAGTTCGCGCCCCACCATCATGCCGTCGTTGGCCAGCACGGGCACACGCCGCAGCAACGCCAACAAGGCACCAATGGCAAACTCTGCCTCGGCGCTGGCGGTGGCGGTGAGACTGCGGATCACCTCGACGCGCGCGGCGCGGCAGGCATCCAGATCGATGTTCTCGCCACCGGCACTCACGCGCCCGACCACCCGCAGGCGCGGAGCGGCCCGCAAGAGGGCGGCGTCCACGGCCACGCTGGGCGGCACGATCAGGGCTCGGGTGTGATGCAAAGCTTGCAAGAGCTGCGCGGTCTCGCCGACCAACTCGGGGGCAAAACGAACGCTATTGCGCTCCGATAGCCATTGCATGACCTCGGCTTCGAGCGGTTCTAAGATCAGCAGACTCATGTCATTTTTCAATGTTGTAATCTCGGCATTGGCGCGAATACCCCACAAAGACCCCATGCAACAATAAGCGCCAGCCAATAGGAGAGTGTACGGTTATGGCAGTCAACACAATCACGAAAGCGATCTTCCCCGTCGCCGGTTTAGGAACTCGATTTTTGCCCGCCACCAAGGCGCAGCCCAAAGAGATGCTGCCGGTGGTGGACAAACCGTTGATCCAGTACGCGGTAGAGGAAGCCTACGCCGCCGGTGTCAGGGAAATGATTTTCGTCACCGGCCGGCACAAGCGTCCGATCGAAGACCACTTTGACATGACTTTCGAATTAGAGGTAGCCCTCGAACAGGCGGGTAAGGAAGAATTATTGGCCGTGGTGCATAGCGTCAAGCCGGATGACATGGAATGCGTCTACGTTCGGCAAGCTCAGGCGCTCGGTTTGGGCCACGCGGTGCTGTGCGCACAGCGTCTGGTCGGCAATGAGCCCTTTGCCGTCTTGCTCGCCGATGACTTGATGGTGGGTCAGCCGCCGGTGCTCAAGCAAATGGTCGACCAATTCACCGATTGGCGTGCCTCGATCTTGGCTGTGCAGGAAGTGCCCGCCGAGCATACGCGCCGTTATGGCATCGTGGCCGGCACCCAGATCAACGACAAGTTGATGGATGTCAGCCGCATCATTGAGAAGCCGGCCCCCGAAGACGCCCCGTCACGCATGGCGGTGGCGGGGCGCTACATCTTGACGCCCGGCATCTTTCACGAAATCGCCAATCAGCCACGCGGCGTTGGCGGCGAGATTCAACTGACCGACGGCATCGCCGGTTTGCTGCGCCGCGAAAAGGTATTTGCCTATCGCTATGAAGGCAAGCGCTATGACTGCGGCAGCAAGGAAGGCTTTCTACAGGCCAATGTGGAACTTGCTCTGGCGCATCCACAGCTTGGCCCTGGCTTCCGCGAATTCCTGCGCACGCTGGAGCTTTGAATTCATCAAAGCCGAGCCAAGTAAAAAGGCACGCATGCGTGGCCTTTTTTTCGCCGAAACAGGCCGCAGAGCAGGTCTCAGCGCCGCTTCAGCACATGAATGAACTCGTCCGCTAGCGTGCTTTGCTCCATCAGCTCATTGCCGGTTTGGCGGGCGAAGGCCTGAAAGTCGCGGGTTGAACCGGGGTCGGTTGCGATCACCTTCAACAACTGCCCGCTCTCCATCTCGGCCAAGGCCTTCTTGGCCTTCAAGATGGGCAAGGGGCAATTCAGCCCTCGTGTATCCAGTTCTTTGTGAACGTCCATTTTTTGTGATCCTTGAGCTGGCTTAGCGCCCTATTTTAGAGGCGAGCCCGCCTGCGGGCTCAGGCATTTCAGGCCGGGAAAACGCCGGTAGACAGATAGCGGTCGCCACGGTCGCAAACCACGAAAACAATCGTTGCGTTCTCCACCGTCCGCGCCAACTGCAAGGCCACCCAGCAAGCGCCTGCCGCCGAGATGCCGGCAAAAATTCCCTCCTCCCGAGCCATTCGACGAGCCATTTCTTCGGCATCAACCTGACTCACCAACACCAGCTCATCGACGGCCAGCGGGTTATAGATTTTAGGCAGATAGGCTTCCGGCCATTTGCGAATACCCGGAATCCGAGAACCCTCGGCCGGCTGCGCACCGATGACGCGCACGCCCGGGTTTTGCTCTTTCAAAAAACGCGACACGCCGGTGATGGTGCCGGTCGTGCCCATGGCGCTGACGAAATGAGTGATCTGCCCGTCGGTATCGCGCCACAATTCCGGCCCGGTCGTTTCATAGTGAACACGCGGATTGTCGGCATTAGCAAATTGATCCAGTACGCGCCCTTTGCCGTCTTTTTCCATCTGATCGGCCAAATCGCGGGCGTATTCCATACCGCCTGATCTGGGCGTCAGGATCAATTCGGCGCCAAAGGCCTTCATGGTTTGCGCCCGCTCGATCGACAAATCCTCCGGCATGATCAAGACCATGCGGTAACCCCGAATAGCCGCCGCCATCGCCAAAGCAATGCCCGTGTTGCCCGAGGTCGCCTCGATCAAGGTGTCGCCGGGCTTGATTTCTCCGCGCTCTTCGGCGCGCCTGATCATGCTGATGGCCGGTCGATCCTTCACCGAGCCCGCCGGGTTGTTGCCCTCCAGCTTGGCCAGGATCACATTGCCGCGCTCAGCCAGCTCTGGAGTCAGCAGCCGCTGCAGTCGAATCAGCGGCGTGTTGCCAATGACGTCTTCAAGGCTGGGGTATTGTTTATTGCTGATGATCTTGCTCATGACCGACATTGTGGCAGTCAAAGTGAAATAAGTGTTTACAAGGCTTAAATTGTCATGGCATAATCGTGGGCTTCAGCAGCGAGATACCTGCCAACACCCAGCCCGGGTGGCGGAATCGGTAGACGCAGGGGACTCAAAATCCCCCGCCGCAAGGTGTGCCGGTTCGAGTCCGGCCTCGGGCACCATAGGTCAAACTAGGGTGACAGGTAGATTGCAGTTGAGGTCGTTGCGCATTGATGGATTGAGCCATTGATGCGCTGCGCAGATAGCCACCCTTGAGGTGGCTTTTTTGCGTCCTTTCACCGATGGCTTGCCTCGTTAGCTGCGCCGAACGGCATGCAAATTTCAGCGCATCCGCCTGCGATTACACTCGGGCCTTTGCAAGGGCAAAAATTCGCCCAGCACCCATTCGCGGCATTCAGAGAGCTAGTCATTCATGCCCCAGATCCCTCCGGTTACCAAGGCCTTCATGCTGGCCTGTGTTGGCTTGTACTGCGCGTTCTTGCTGCTCCCGCGCGGCTTGCAAGTGCCTTTTGAGTTGTGGCCATTGCTGTCGGGCCGCTTCATGCCTTGGCAGCCCATCAGCTACGCCTTTTTGCATGGCGGCGAGTTTCATTTGTTTTTCAATATGCTGGGCCTGTGGATGTTTGGCTCGGAGCTGGAACGCGTTTGGGGCGCCAAGCGCTACACCCAAATTCTGGTCGCCAGCACACTCAGCGCGGCCGCGGTTCAATTAATTGTGACATTGCTGGCCGGATCAATGGCGCCGACCGTGGGCGCCTCGGGCGCTTTGTTTGGCCTGCTCTTGTCCTTCGGCATGCTCTTCCCCGACCGCATCATCGTGCCGCTGTTCCCACCCATTCCGATGAAGGCCAAGTACTTTGTCGCGATCTTTGGCGCATTGGAATTGCTGATGGGTCTGAACAACAACAGCAGCGTTGCGCATTTCGCGCACCTCGGCGGCATGCTGGGCGCCTATTTGCTGATTCGCTACTGGCGCACGGCCCGTCGCCGCTGATCAGGCCAAGAGGCCATCGGCAAGCCGCGCATAGCGAAGGCGCAGACCTAACTCGGTCTTCAAGCGGGTATTGATCAGACGCCGCGATTCGCTCATGAAACTGAGCTGCATCGGCGACATCAATCGCTGCGCCTGCGCCCGATCAATCCGCGCAGGTCTCGGCAAGCCGCAGAGATCGGCCGCCAGGTCGAAGTAATCACCCATCAGCATTTCACTGTCATCACAGACATGAATGACACGCTGACTGAGGCCGCGAGATAGCGCCAAGACACAGGCGCGCGCCAGATCATCGGCATGAATATGGTTGGTGAACACATCATCCTCGCGCCGCAGCACCGGTGAGCCGCGAGCCAGGCGTTCGCGGGGGTGGCCGCCGACACGGTTCGAAGCGTAGATTCCCGGAATGCGCAAAATCGTCACCGCCGAGCCGAACTCGGCACCAAAGCGCCGCATACGCTGCTCGGCATCGACTCGGCGTCGCGCCCGGTCGGTCGCTGGGGCGGTTGGCCTAGCCTCATCAAAACGAGCTCCGTCGCAATCGCCGTAGACCCCCGTCGTACTGGCATACACGACGCGCTTGGGTGGCGACTTACGAGCCAGCGCAGCCAGCAAATTGGCGGTTCGACGGTCTTGCGCACCGCTGGACGCCGGCGGCGCCAGATGCAGCACGCAATCGGCAATGCCGGCCAAACGAGCCAGCGTGGCCGGCTGATCCAAATTACCCATGAGCGGGCAAGCCCCCGCCGCGCGAATTTCTCGCAAACGTGCCGGGCTTGAGGTCAAGGCCAAGACGCGCCAACGCTCGCCCAACAGACCCAATACCCGCATGCCAACATCGCCACAACCAACGATCAACAGGCGTGGCCGGCCTAGCTTGTTGGCCGCGCGATGCGTATTCACATGGGGAGCTACGGACTCGAAGGCTGACGAACTGAGAAGCATGTTTCAAGCTCAGGCAAAATAGCGGGCAGTGTACGGCCCGGCTTTCCCGGGCCGCTCTTGCATTTAAGAGCCCCTCGCATGAATTTCCAAGTCACCGTGCAGCCAAGCGGCCGCGTCTTTTCCGTCGAACGCGATGAAACTATGTTGAGCGCTGCCATTCGCGCTGGCGTTGGGCTGCCCTATGGCTGCCGCGACGGCGCCTGCGGCTCCTGCAAAAGTCGGCTACTGGATGGCAGGGTCATACACGGCGCCCATCAGCCCAAAACCTTGACCGAGGCGGAAGAGGCCGCAGGATTTGTGCTGACCTGCTGCGCGACGCCGCAAACCGACTGCATACTCGAAGCCCGTACGGTAGCAGGCGTCGGAGAGTTCCCGGTGCTCAAACTGCCCAGCCGGGTCTTGAGCCTGGAGAAGCCGACGGCCGATGTAGCGGTCTTGCGCCTGCAACTGCCGGCGACCCAGAACTTTCAATATCACGCTGGCCAGTATGTGGAGTTCATTCTTCGCGATGGCGCGCGCCGCAGCTACAGCATGGCCAACGCGCCTCATAGCATGCCGGGCTTCGTCGAGCTGCACATCCGCCATATGCCGGGCGGCAAGTTCACCGACCATGTGTTTGGTGCGATGAAGGAGAAAGACATCTTGCGCCTGGAAGGTCCGTTTGGCAGTTTCTTCCTGCGCGAAGACAGCGACAAGCCCATCATCTTGCTCGGCAGCGGCACCGGCTTCGCCCCGCTGAAAGCCATCATCGAACGCATTCAACACCTTGGCCTGACGCGGCCAACCACGCTGTACTGGGGCTGCCGCAGCAAGGCAGACTTGTATTTGCATGACTGGGCCGTTGAGGCTGCGGCGACGACGCCCGGCCTGAGCTACATCCCCGTATTGTCGGATGCCAAGCCCGAGGATGGCTGGAGCGGTAGAACCGGTTTCGTGCATCAGGCCGTGATGGCCGATCTGCCCGACCTGTCGGGCCACCAAGTTTATGCCTGCGGTGTGCCGGTGATGGTGGAATCGGCCAAAGTGGACTTCACGGCGAATTGCGGCCTGCCGCCGGAAGAGTTTTACGCCGACGCCTTCACATCCGAAGCTGACAAGCAGTAACGAGCAGCCAACTCAAGTTCCCGAGGTTTCAAGCAGCCATGATGTTTGCCCCACCCTATGTAGCCGCCGAGCAGTTCGAAGTGCAACTGCGTGAACAAGGTGCGGTGGTGATTGAGCCCGGCAGTCTGCCGCTGGCGCTCGGCCGCCAACTCGCCGGTCTGGACGAGCTGCCAGCCTTCTGGAGCGACCTGCCACCGGACGCCTACCTGCGCGATGGTGGGCGCTACCGCTTTCGTCGCCATGGCTGCTTTGTTGCCGAGGGTCAGGTTTTGACACAAGCGCCGCACCGTGCCCATTGGCAACCGCTCGACTACAACGCCTTGCATGGCGGCATCGAGCGTTGGTTCGAGCCCTTGGCGGACGAGATGCTTGTCCTGCCGGTCTGGCATCAACTGATGCTGGGCTTGGCCGACGTGGCCTCCCGATTGAAGGGCGAACGGCCCTGGTTCATCGAAGCGCATCAATTCCGCATCGACACCACCGACGGCATCGGCCGCCCGACCCCCGAGGGCGCGCACCGGGACGGCGTCGACTTTGTGGCGGTGTTCCTGATCGACCGCCAAGGCATCAAGGGCGGAGAATCGAGGGTCTTTGATGCCCAAGGTCCGAACGGTCAGCGTTTCACGATGACGCGGCCCTGGACCCTGCTGCTGCTGGACGACGAGCGGGTGATTCACGAGACCACGCCGATCCAACCAAGCGCCGAGCATGGCCATCGCGACACCCTGGTCGTGACGCTGCGAGCCGGCGGTTTTCAGGCAATTTGAGGCATTTCGGCCGAGGCAAACTTGGCCGTCGGCCGCCCGCGCAATTACACTTGCCGGCCTCGGCCACCAAAAGCGGCCGAATCCTGGGCTTCAAGCCCTTTCATCAGCATCACGAGTGCCATCAAGACATGAATGCAATTTCCGATTTTGCCCGCGCCATCGCGGCCGCGCCCGCTTCGTCCATCCCCTCTTCGCTGTTCGGCCTTCCCGACCAGGCACCACATGAGCGCGTGCTGCTGGCGGCCGATGCCGAGACCGGCCTGAAGGCAATTCTGGCCGTGCACAGCACCGCCCGAGGCCCCGCTTTCGGCGGCTGCCGCTTCTGGACCTATGACAACGAACTGGCCGCGCTGAACGACTCGCTGCGCCTGTCACAAGGCATGAGCCTGAAGAACGCCTTGGCCGACCTGCCGTTCGGTGGCGGCAAGGCCGTCATCATCAAACCAGCAGGCCACTTTGACCGCCCTGCCCTGTTCGCCGCCTTTGGCCGCGCCGTGCAGTCTTTGGAAGGCGCCTACATCACCGCCGAAGACGTCGGCACCACCACCGCCGACATGCTGGGCATGCAGGCCCAAACTCAGTTCGTCAGCGGTATCCCGCGCGCCGGCGCTTTTGGTGGCGACCCCAGCCCCAAGACCGCCTGGGGCGTGTTCGTCTCGATCGAAGCCGGTGTCAAGCTGCACCTGAAGCGCAGCTCGCTGGAAGGCGTGCGCGTGGCCATTCAAGGCCTGGGCGCGGTGGGCTGGCATCTGGCCGAGTTCCTGCACAAGGCCGGCGCCAAGCTGGTTGTCACCGATGTCGACGCCGCAAAAATTGCGCGCGCGCAGCAACTGCTGGGCGCGCAGGCGGTCGGCATTGACGAGATCTTGTCGGCCGATGTCGACGTGTTGGCGCCTTGCGCCCTGGGTGCCGCACTCAACAGCGTCAGCGTGCCTCAGATCCGCGCTCAGCTGATCGCCGGCGCCGCCAACAACCAATTGGCGACCGCCGCCGATGGCGACGCCTTGCAGCAGCGCGGCATCTGCTACCTGCCCGACTATCTGGTCAACGCCGGCGGCATCATCAGCGTGGCCCGCGAGTACCGCAACGAAGGCGAAGAGTCGGCCGTGATGGCCGAGGTCAGCCGCATCGGTGATCGCGTCGCCGAGTTGCTGGAGCGCGTCAAGCTGGAGAACTCCACCCCCGGCCGCGTGGCCGACGCCTGGGCGCGTGCCAAGCTGGTCAAGCCGGCCTGAGCATCCAAGCGCACAACAAAAAAGCGGCCATTGGCCGCCTTTTTTCATCGGGCAGGACTCTCATTCCCCCAGATAAGCCGCCCTGACCTTCGGATCATCCAGCAGCGTCTTGCCCTCGCCCGACATCGTCACCAGACCCGACTCCATCACATAGCCCCGGTTGGCAATCTGCAGCGCGCGGCTGGCGTTTTGCTCCACCAACAATATGGTCACGCCCTGCTTGTGGATGTCGTTGATGACCTCGAATATCTTGTCCACCATGATGGGGCTCAGGCCCATCGACGGTTCGTCCAAGAGCAGCACTTTGGGCTGCGTCATCAAGGCGCGGCCCATCGCCAGCATCTGCTGCTCGCCGCCCGACATCGTGCCGGCCAGCTGCAGCCGCCGCTCTTTGAGGCGAGGGAAGATCGCGAACACCTTGTCGATGTCC
>NZ_JAJIRN010000010.1 GCF_025717515.1 Roseateles oligotrophus | reverse complement strand
GGGCTTACGGCAGCCGCAGCCGCAAGTGCCAGCCCGACACCGTTGACGCTGCTGCTTAGGCGCCCCCAATTTCTCGTCGCCGCGACCAACAGCGCCTTGGCCGCCGGCATGATGATGTTTGTGATGACCTCCAGCCCGCTGGCCGTGGTCGGCTGCGGGCTGTCGGTCGGCGTCGCAGCCTCGGTGATTCAATGGCATTTGCTGGCCATGTATGTGCCGGGCTTCTTCAGCGGCCGTCTGATTGCGCGCTGGGGTGTGGGGCCGGTCTTGGGGCTAGGTGCCGGCCTGTTCGGCCTCGGCTGCGCGGTGGCGCTTGCGGGCGCGGCGCCCTTCAACTTTGGCCTGGCGCTGATGCTCAACGGCGCCGCCTGGAACTTCATGTTTGTCGGCGGCAGCACGCTCTTGACCCAGAGTTTTGCCGCTGACAGCCCGGCCGACCGCGCTCGTGCGCAAGCGGCCAATGAGTTCATCACGGCGGCAGTGGCGGCCATCGGTTCGCTGCTGGCCGGTGTGGTCTACAACGCCTGGGGTTGGTCGGCGATCCAGCTCGGCGTGCTGCCTCTGCTTGGCTTGGCGGCTGCCGCGACCCTTTACTGGGCAACGCTGCAGCGCCGCCTCGCCATCGAGACAGCGGGCCGGCAGATTGCCAATGCCTGAGCCCCGGCCGCCTTGAGGCCAGCGCCAAGGTCGGGGCCAGCAGCAAAAATTCAGCTGCCTTGGCTATGCTGGGCGCATGAAAATTTGGCTCAAAGATCTTTCACTGTCGGCCGCCGTGGCGGGTTTTGTGGCGGTATTGGTGGGTTTCTCCAGCACCATGGCGCTGGTGTTCCAGGCCGCGCAAGCCTTGGGCGCAACGCCGCAACAGGCCGCGTCATGGATCTGGGCGATGGGCCTGGGCACGGGCTTGACGACCTTGGGCCTGTCGCTGTGGACCCGTCAACCGGTCTTGACCGCCTGGTCCGCGCCGGGCGCCGCGCTCTTGGCCGGCAGCAGCGGCGTGGCGATGTCGGATGCGATCGGCGCCTTTCTGGTCTGCGGCGCCCTCATCACCCTGGCAGGCTGCACACGCGCCTTTGAGCGGGTGATGGACAAGATCCCGCTGGCGATTTCATCGGCCTTGCTGGCCGGCATCTTGGCGCGCTTCGGGCTCGACGCGGTGCTGGCGGTCAAGACCGATCCGAGCCTGGTGCTGCTGCTGGCGCTGGCCTATCTGATCGGCCGGCGCTTCTGGCCCGCCTATGCGGTGCCTGGCGTGCTGTTCAGCGGGGTGGTGCTGAGCGCCGCGCAGGGGCGCATGGACCTCGACTCGGTGCAATGGGCCTGGGCCAGCCCGGTCTGGACCGCGCCCACCTTCAGCCTCTCGGCGCTGATCGGCGTGGCCGTGCCGCTCTTCATCGTCACCATGAGTTCGCAGAACCTGCCCGGCGTGGCCGCGCAGCGCGCGCTCGGCTACCTAACGCCGGTGTCCCCCACCATCACGGTGACTGGCCTGGCGACGCTGTTGCTGGCACCGCTGGGCGGCTATGCGTTCAACCTGGCCGCCATCACCGCGACCATCTGCATGGGCCCCGATGCGCACCC
The DNA here is from genome assembly GCF_025717515.1 of Roseateles oligotrophus. Classification (GTDB taxonomy): domain Bacteria; phylum Pseudomonadota; class Gammaproteobacteria; order Burkholderiales; family Burkholderiaceae_C; genus Paucibacter_A; species Paucibacter_A oligotrophus. Next base: position 292,661 of record NZ_JAJIRN010000010.1, on the reverse strand, counting down.
GGACCCGCGCCGGCGCTACACCGCCGCCACCATGGCCGGGCTGTTCTATATCGGCCTGGGGCTGGCCGGCGGTGCGGTGGCGGGGCTGATGGCGGCCTTCCCGCGCGAGCTGATCGCGGCGGTGGCGGGCCTGGCCTTGCTGGGCACGATCTCGGGCGGGCTGGTCGGCGCGCTGCATGATGAGCGCCACCGCGATGTTGCGATCTTGACCTTTCTGGTCACGCTGTCCGGCGTCAGCCTGCTGGGCATAGGCTCGGCCTTTTGGGGTGTGGTGGCGGGTGCTTGCGCCTTGATGCTGCAGCATTGGCGCCGTAGATAGGCCGAGTTGCCGGCCGGCCATCTATTCTTTATTCCTATCCATACAAGCCTGGACTTGACCTGGCTGCGGCATGGAACTCAGAAATAATTTGGACTAGGCAATAGCGGTGCCTACGCCCCCGCCTATGGCCGCCGTATTCGGGACCCAACGGTACAGGCTTGTTTGATCTTGAAGGGCCGAGCCTGAGGCCCCTCCCAATGCCCAGCCCGAAGCGGGGCAGCAGGCAAGGCGGAAGCCCGGAACGCGCATCAAGCGTGCATCAGGCCCGCCAAGCGCTCGAAGAATTCGTTGTCGCGCTCGTATTGGCCCGGCGCCATATAGCCGTGGCTTTGCTTGATGGCGGCCAGATAGTTGTCGACAAAATCGCGGTAGGTGGACATCTGATCAACCGGATTGACTGGAGCCGCAGGCGCGTCGCCCATGCCGAAGCCGTAAACAGCGGTATGCATCATGAATGCGTAATCCATGACTTGACCCTCGTCCATCTTCTCGGTTGCCGCGAACCAGGCGGTCTTGAAAGAATCGGGCGCATCGCGCGGCGGGAAATGCCCGGTCCTGGCAAGCCCGACTTCCTCAAAGCCATCGGCATTCAGATCCAGGCTAAAGCCGTTTGGCAGCAACAAATTGCTGGCGCCTTCGCGTGACAAGCCATCGATCTGGATCTCATCGGCCAGGCCATGCTGGACGCGCAGCTGCTCCATCTCGCCCGCGCTCAAGCTCTTCAAGAAGGCCTGTGGATTGTCCAGGGCATTGCCGGCGTAGGCCTTGTCGAGCAGGGCCGCGAACTGGAATTCGGCGGCCACGCCCAAGGCGCGGCGCTCGGCGCTTTCCATTTGTGTCTGTCCCAGGGTCTGACTCAAGGCCAGCTCGGCCTGCTCTTGCTCGCCATCTTGCATCAGCGCCTTGGCCTGGGCAAAGCTGGCCCGGAAGTCGGCGGCGAAGTTCGAATTCGGTGTGGCCGAATACATGCTGCGCTGCATGGCGGTGCGCGCCAAGGAGTTGATTTCCTGAGTCATGCTGGAGTCCCCCTGAGTCAATGCCTGCTCGGCAGTTCAGAGCAAGGATGCTAAGCAAGGCCGCGACAAGGGATCCGGTGATTTGCGTAGGAAAACCGCAGTATTCGCCCGACTTGGCCAATTTTTAGGTCAAACTGCCGGCCGATCGCTACAAGAACAAGGACTCTCACATGTGCACCGTGATCGCCATTGGGCCGCGCGCCAGCGTCGATGGCTCGACGCTCATCAGCCACTCCGACAGCGGCCAGGATTCGCGCGTGCGCAAGATTGCCGCGCAAGACCACCCGCCCGGTGCGATGGCGCCGGTGCATTGGGGGCTGCAGAACATCGTCAAACCCGAGCTTGATTACTACGGCGAGGTGATCGGCGAAATCGAACAGGTGCCGCACACCTTTGCCTATTTCCACTCGGCCTATTCGCATCTCAACGAGCACCAGCTCGCCATCGCCGAAAGCACCACCTCGCAGCGCCCCGAGCTGAAATGCGAGCGCGGCCAAGGCGAGCAAATCATGACCGTCGAGCAGGCGATGGTGTTCGCGCTGCAGCGCTGCCGGCGTGCACGCGAGGCGGTCTTGCTCGTTGGCAATCTGATGGAGCGCCATGGTTTTCTGAGCAGCTGCGGAGACGGCAGCGAACTGCTCTGCATTGCCGACCCGGACGAGGTCTGGGTGCTGGAGATCGTCGGCGTCGGTCCGGGTTGGCGTGCAGACAGCGGCTTGCCCGGTGCCATCTGGGCGGCCCGCCGCATGGAGGCCGACCATGCGCTAGTGGTCGCCAACTGGAGCATCCTGCGCGAGCTGGACCTGGCCGACAGCGAGCGTTTCCTGGCTTGCGCTCATGTGCAAAGTTATGCCGCCGAGCGCGGCTGGTACCGGCCCGAAGCCGGCCGACCCTTCGATTGGCAGCAGGCCTACATCCCGCTGCCGCATGAATGGGCGTCAGCGCGGCTGTGGCTGTTCTACGCCGATGTGGCACCGAACCTGCGCCCCTGGCCGGCCCGCCGGTTGGAGGGCGACCGGTATGCGACGCTGGATGCCTACCATCAGGTCGTGGAGCCGCTGGACATCTACCCCTTCTCGGTCGCGCCCGAGCGCAAGCTGGGCCTGGGCGATGTGATGGCGTTTCATCGCTCGACCTTTGAGGGCACGATCTACGACATCACCGAGCAGCCGCAATGGCAGGTCGTCGACGCGAGCGGGCATGTGGCCAAAAGCCCGCTGGCCACCCCGTTCCCTAACCCCGACATGCGCCGGCTCTTGCGCCTGACGCATAGACGCCCGGTGGCCCGGCATTTCGGCCACCTCAGCTCGATCTGCCAGCTGCGCCGGGGCCTGCCCGACGATATCGCCGCCGTCTACTGGCTGGCCCTGGACAACCCGCATGTCAGCAGCTGGATCCCGATGCATGTCGGCATCGATGCGCTGCACCCCTGCTTCAGCGACTACGACCCCGAGCAGTTCAGTGCAGCGTCGGCGCGCTGGTGCATAGACTTCGTCGACAACCTGATGCAACTGGCCTACCAAAAAGCGCTGCCGCTTCTGCTGGAGCGGCGCACTAACTTTGAAGCCGAGCTGATGGCGGGCTGGCAGGCCTTGGACCTGCGCTTGCAGGCCGAACACAGCGCAGCGGAGCGGCGCGCCACGGCGACGGCGTTTGCCCAGGCCAGCATGGCCAGCGTGCCGGTTTTCTACACCGCGCTGCGCGACCTGCTGATCACGCAGCTGACGCACAAACGGCAGGTTTGAGCGGAGCCGGCTCTCAGAAAATGCCGCCCAGCCCGGCCGGCAGCTCAGTCGCCTTGCGCCCGTAGGCCCGCTCGACAGGCAGCCTGGCCCAGTGTGCATCGGCGCCCTGCTCCAGCTGTGCCAGGTAATGCTGCACCGCATCGAGCGGATGGTTTTTTGGCATCTGCGGCGGGCGGGCAGCGCCAGCCAGCGCCAATGCGGCGGCCGCGCTTGGGTCACGCATCATGACCAAGGTGGTGGCCAAGTCGAGCCGGGCTTGCCAGAGCGCCGGCACGGTCTTGTCGGGGCTGGTGTCCAGCAGGCCCACACGCTGCGCCAGCAGCTTGGCGCTGCCCTGCATATCACCCTGGGCCCGCAGCAGCTCGCCCTCGGCCTGTGCGACCCGGCTGTTCAGCCATTGGTCTTCGCTCAGATGCAACTCGGCGTCACTGCGCAGGCGCTGGATCGCGGCTGCGGCCAGCGCCTGATCGTCCAGCAGCAGGCCGACGCGCGCCAATGACAGCCAGGCGTCGGCGCGTCTCAAGGCACCGAGCTGGCGGCCATCGGCAGCCACTGCCGCCAACAGGGTTTGTGCCTGGGCGGCCAACTCGGCAGCGGGCGCCGCGTGGGCCAGCGTGCGGGCCAGCAAAAGCGCGGCGCGTGAGGCCGCCAGCGCTGGCTTGGGCGTGCCATTATTGGCGGCTAGGAAGGCCTCGCGATCAGCCAGCAACTGCGTGAACTCGCCCCGGTCGTTGTGATAACGGGCCATTTCCGGGTGCAGATGCGCCCGTGTCGCGCTGCCGTTGCCATGCAGGCGATCCATCTCGGCGACCAGGTCCAGATAGCGTTCTTCAATCCGGTCGTAGTCACCCAACCGGATCTGCATCGCCCAGGTGTTGCGGCGCAAGGTCAAGGCGTGTCTGAGGTTGTCGGTCGAGGCATGGGTTTGTGCGGATTCGGTCTGGCGCAGCTCGGCCAGGGCTGCGCTGAATCGCCCCTGACCCGAATGCAGGATGGAGACAAAATTGTGGTGAAAAGCGCGCTCGAAACTGCCCGGGGGATAGAGACTGTCGGTCAGTTCACCCAGCAATTGCAGCGTCTGCGCAGCGGCTCGCAGCCGTCCGGTTTTCATTTGACTGTCGGCCAGCACGGCCAGCAATTCGCGCATGGTTTCCGAGCGCGGCCCATACAGCTTGGCGATCCGCGGCCGCAGCGGCTCCAGTTGGGCGATCACGCCGTCCCAGGGACCGGACGGGGTGTAGATCTGCGCCAGCTTGAGCCGCGCATTGATGGTGCGCTCGTCATCTTCACCATAGGCCTGAGCGGTCAGTGCGATCCACTGCTCCGCCAAGGGCCCCGCCAAGTCGTAGCGGCTCAGGCCCTCGTAGGTTTTGGTCATCACCTCCAGCAGGCGCGCCTTGGTGGCGGGCTCATCCTTGAATTTGCCATCCAGCTCCTGGCGGCTTTTCTCCAGCAGTTGCAAGACATTGGGCGACTCACCGCCATGCACATCGGGGCTGGCGCTGCCGAGCAAGTCAGTCAGGTAAAGCGTCACTTGATCGGACTGACGGGCGGCCGCGTCGGCACGCCGCCATTGCGCCAGGCTGACGCCCAAGCCGGCCAACACCGCCAGCGCCAGCGTGCCGCCCAAGGCCGCCGGCAAGGCATTGCGACGCAGCCACAAATTGCTGCGGTGGCGCCAGTCCTCGCCTTGCGCGCCGACCGGGCGCTGCGCCAGCCACAGGCGCAGGTCGTCGACCAGGGCGCCAACGCCGGCATAGCGCGAGGCCGGATCTTTGCGCAAGGCCTTGGCGACGATGGCCTCCAGGTCGCCTTGCACACGGGCGACATCTACGGGCCTGCCGGAAGGCTCACCGGCCGGCAATTGACCCAGGCGTGGCGCTTCCAGGTGCAGCAAGTCATGCTCGGCGGCGGCTCTCGACCTGCCTTCGGTCGCAAACGGCAAGCGGCCCTCCAGCAACTCGAACAAGAGCACGCCGAGCGTGTAGACATCGGCCGCCACGCCGATGGGCGCGCCGCTGAGTTGCTCGGGTGCGGCGTAGCCCAGGGTCAGGCCACGCCCGCTGAGGCGTGTCAGCTCACCCGGCGCTTCATCATCCAGCAGGCCGGCGATGCCGAAGTCCAGCACCTTGGGGTTGCCTTCGAAGCTGACCATCACGTTCGACGGTTTCAAGTCACGGTGCACCACCAGCTGAGCATGCGCATGCTCGACCGCTTGGGCCACGCGGATCACCAGCGTCACCCGCTCCGCCACCGTCGGGCAGGCGGCGCGCGCATGCTCGGTCAGCGTGCGACCGTTGACATATTCGAGCACCAGAAACGGCAAGCCGGCTTCAACGCCGGCATCCAGCAACTTGGCAATGCCGGGATGGCTGAGCCGCGCCAGCACCGCGCGCTCCCGCGCGAAGCGTTCCGACAGCGAGGCCTGCTGCAGGTCGCCGCGCAAGAGCTTGACCACCACCTCTTGCTCATACAGCCCGTCGGCGCGCCGCGCGGCCCAAGCCTGGCCCATGCCGCCCTCGCCGATCTTGCGCAGCAAGGCCCAGGCACCCATGCGCCGGCCGGCCAGATCGGGCCCGGGCTCTACCTTTGCTTCATCATGCTGCAGCGCTTGCTGCAAGAGGGCGTCGAAGGCGCCGGTCGTTGCTTGTGGCTGAGCGGCCAACATGCGGCCCAGCTGTGCGGCCAGCGGCGCATCGGCGGCGCCCAGTGCAGCCAGCCAAGGCGCTCGCGCCTCGCCGGGCAGCTCCAACGCTTCATCGAGCAGCGCGGAGAGCCGCTGCCAACGCGGGCGATCCAGCGTCGGCTCGTCATTCATCAGTAAACGGTCGCCGCGCTATCGCCCAGCAATTCGGTCAACAAGGCTCTGGCCTTGATCAGGTCGCGCTCCACGGTACGCCGCGCCACCCCGCGCAGATGCGCCACCTCGCCCATCGGTGTGCCGGCAAAACCGATCATCTCCAGCAACTGATACAGACCCGGGTCGAGCTGCTGCATCTGTAGCAAAGCCCGGTCGATTGCGATCAGCTCGACGCCCGAGCTGATCGGCGCCACCACCTCGGCCGCGGCCGACAGCGTCAGCAAGATGCCCACATCGCCACCGCGCTTGTCGGCCGATGCGGCCCGGATATGGTCAACGACGACCGAGCGCAGCACCCGCCCCACATAGGCAAAGAACTGGCCGCGCGAATTGCCTTGCAGACCTTCGCTATCGGCCATGCGCAGAAAGCTCTCATGCACCAGCGCGGTGGTGTTCAGGCCCGGCACGCCGCTGGCCTGCGCCAACCTGGCCCGCGCGGCCCGCTTGATCTCGGGGTAGAGCCGCTCGAACAGCGCATTGACCGCGCCGGCCTCGCCTAGGGATGCATGGGCCAGGAGTTCGGTGACGGAAGGTGGGCTGCTGCTCATAGGTGTGTGGTTTTGCGGGCGATTATGCGGGGCAAGCGTGACACCCCTGATTCAGGGGGGTGGGCCGAAAGAAAAGCAGCAAGGCTGTCGCAATGGCCGCTGGACTGCGTCTTAGCCAAGAGGGCAGAGCGAAAGTGCAAGCCCCCTGCCAACCGGCAACCCCCAACAGGACACACCACCATGAACCGCTCTGCCTCAGCAAACTTCCGTCGCCTGCCGCCGCATGTGGCCATTGGCCTGGCCCTAGCGGCCTGCGCCGTCGGCTCTGCCCAGGCCGCCACAGTGACCTTCACCGGCGCCAACGGCGCCTTGTGGAGCTCCACCAGCTCATGGGTGGGCGGCCTTGGGCCGGTCAATGGCGACGATGCCGTGGTCGGCAGCTCGGGCGCAAGCAGCAGGACAGCGAGCTTCGCCTCGGTGATGACGGGCGCTGGCCTGAATTTGCTGAATCTGGACTACGGCTCGACCATCAACCAGAGCCTCACCGGCAGCGCGATGATCGCCGTGACCGAGAGCATCGGAAGCGGCCAGGCGCAGATCTCGACCTACAACCAGTCCGGTGGGTCGAACACGACCGGCCGGCTCTTCGTCGGCGGCTACCAGGGCGCGGGCTCGGGCGTCTACAACCTGAGTGCTGGTTCGCTCAATGTCGGCACCGCCGCCGTGGCCGGTGATGTGGACATCGGCTGGTATTACAGCAGCACCGGGGCCTTCAATCAAAGCGGCGGCACGACGACGGTGCTGGGCCAATTCCGCGCGGGCTACGACAACCTGGGTACCAGTGGCACCGTGACGCTCAAGGGCGGCAGCTTCAACGTCCGTGATCAGGTGACGATAGGCGTGTTCGGCACCGGTAGCTTCACCCAGAGCGGCGGCAGCGCCACCATAGGCGCGCTGATGCTGGGCTATCAGGGCGACAGCCAGGGCAAGGGCAGCTACATCCTCAATAGCAACGACGGCGCGGCCAGCCTCAACAGCGGCTGGGTCGATATCGGCGTCGGTGGCGGCGCCAGCAGCTTTACCCAAGCGGGCAACACCACCCACCAAGTGGCGGGCCGGCTGCGGGCGGGCAAGGCGGGCAGCTATACGCTGAACGGTGGGACCTTGAGCGCCGGCAAGCTCAGCATCGAGGCCGGCGGCGTCATCACCCAGACCGGCGGCACGCTGAACCTGGTCAATAGCGCCGATTCCAGCAAGGCCGGCAGCTTTGTCTGGACCGGCGGCGCCTTGCACTTCAGCGGCGACGCCAGCTTTGCCGACGCCAGCCTGCTGGCCCGCAACACCACGCTGACTGGCGCCATGAGCCTGCGTGTCGATGGCATGCTGACGCAGAACGACGCCAGCGTGCTGAACTTGGCCGGCGGCCAGCTGCAGGTCGGCAGCGCCACGCTGTCTGGACAGGTCAGCGTCGGCCAGGGCAGCACGCTCAGCACCACCACGCGCCTGAGCAATGTCGGCAGCCTGCAGCTGGCCGGCGGCAGCTTGAGCGGCGCCGGCCTGCTGTTCAACGTCACCGAGCTGAACGGCCATGGCCGCATAGCCGGCACGGGCGGCTTCATCAACGCCGGCTTGCTGACGCAGAGCGGCGGCGATTTGATCCTCAGCAACACCGGCGTCAACGAGAACCGCGGCAGCTGGAACCTCTTGGCCGGGCGGCAGCTGGAACTTGGGCTCGACACCCAGCTGGACAACGCGGGTCAGCTCAACCTGAACGGCGGCGCCGTGGTCGGCAGCGGCGTGCTGCTCAATACCAGCCTGGGCAGCATCAGCGGCAATGGCAGCATCGCCTCGGGCTTCGTCAACTTTGGCAGCCTGGTGGTGGACAAGGGCCAGACCCGCATCGACCAGAGCTTTGTCAACCGGGGTCAGATCTTGCTCGGCGCCAACACGGCCACCCTGGCCGGCGCCCAGATCGGCAACCATGGCCTGATCCAGGGCCTGGGCCGCATCACCAGCGACATCTCCAATATCGACCCCGTCGGCATGATCGAAGCGCAAGGCGGCACGCTGACCTTGGCCGGCCGCATCGTCAGCCCGAACGGCGGCACCTTGGCCGCCGGCAGCGGTGCCAAATTGCTGATCAGCCAGGGTCTGGCCAGCAATGCCGGCCAGATCCAATTGGCCGGCGGCACGCTGGACAACAACGGCAAAGCGATGGTCAACCAGGCCGGCGCCAGCATCAATGGCTTCGGTACGCTGAGCTCGGGCACCTTGAGCAACCAAGGCCAAATCTTTCTGAGCGGCGGAACCTCGGCCTTGCGGGCCAATATCGTCGCCGGCGCGGGCAGCCAGATCATTCTCTCGGGCCTCAGCAACACGACCTTTTACGGCACGTTGGAGGTCCAGAAGGACGCCGAGCTGCGCGTCACCGAAGGCTCGATCGCGACCTTTGCGGCCAAGGTCCAGCAGCGCAATGGGGCCGACGTCAATGGCGACGGCAAGATGTTCTTCGAGGGCGGCCTGGCCATCGGCAACTCGCCCGGCTATGGCTATATCCAGGGCTCGGTCACCTTCGCCAGCAGCAACACCTACATGGCCGAAATCGGTGGCATCAACGCCTGCACGGCCTTGGGCTGCGCCGAGGGTTCGCCGCTGCTGGACAGCAGTTTTGACAAATTGGTGGTCGGCGGCAATTTCAAGATGGGCGGCAAGCTGACGCTGACCTCCTGGAACGGCTTTGTGGCGCAGGCCGGCCAGAGCTTTGATTTGCTCGATTGGGGCACGAGCAGCGGCACGTTCAAAAGCATCGACGCGACCGGCTTCATGCTGGCCGAGGGCACGCAGCTGGACTTCAGCCAGCTCTACACAAACGGCACCATCACGGTCACCGCCGTGCCCGAGCCCGGCAGCTGGGCTTTGATGCTGGCGGGCTTGCTCGGGGTCGGCGCCATTGCAAAAAGGCGCCGCGCGGCGCCGGCAGCAGTTTGAGCAGGGGCTAGCGGGTCGGGCTGCCACGCGTTGCGGTTGAATTGCGGCGCAGCATGCACAATCCGCGCCAAGCCCATGCCCTCCTACAAACCATGCCAATCGATGATGAGACGCGGCTGCAAGCCCTGGTCCGAATGGACGTGGCGCAGCGGCTGCGCAGCAATGATCTGAGTCTGACCGTGGGCAACTTTGTGCTCGCGCTGCTGGTTGCCGCCAGCCTGCACAAGGCAGCGCCGCCGGCTTGGGTGGCCTGCTGGCTGGCCGTGCAGTTCGTCAACGCGGCGTTTCATCTTTGGCTGGGCCTGCGCTGGTTGCGCAGCCCGTTGACGACAGCCAACGCGCCGATCTGGCTGCGTCGGGTGACGCGCACCTCAGCGATCAACGGCGTGCTGTGGTTGCTGGCGGTGCAGATCTTCTGGCCCGGCGGCAGCGATGCTCAACGCATGTTGCTATGGGCCTGGATGATAGGCATCAGTTCCGCCGCACTGCATTCCCTGCACGCCCATTTGCCGGCCTATTTCGCCATGGTGGGGCCGGTCCTGCTGGGGCTGTTGCTGGCCGTGCTGGTGCATGGCGCGATTGACTCTTGGGCCATCCTGGCCGTGCTGCTATTGGGCTCCACGCTCTACATTCACTTTGCGGTTTCCCTGCGGCGCCTGCTGTGGGACTCGCTGCGCCAAGCCCATCAGCTCGCGCACTTGAGCGAGAGCTTGAAGTTGGAGAAGGACCTGGCGGTCAAGCTGAGTCAGTCGCGCAGCCGTTTCCTGGCCGCCGCCAGCCATGATCTGCGCCAGCCTGTGCATGCGCTGTCGCTGTTTGTCGGCGCGCTCAAGCAAAACCCCAGCAAGGCGCAGTCAGCGCAGATATTGCAGCATGTGAGCAGCGCCGTCGACGCCATGGGGGCGATGTTCAACGCCTTGCTGGATATCTCCAAACTCGACGCCGAGCAGTTGCAACCGCAGTGGCAGACGGTGGATCTGCACGCGCTGCTGAGCCGCATGGCGGCCGACCACAGCCTGCAAGCGCAGGCCAAGGGGCTGCGCTTTGTTTGCGCTCTGCCTCCAGAACCGGCCGCGCTGATGGTGCGCAGCGACCCGGCCTTGCTGGAGCGGGTGCTGCGCAATCTGCTCTCCAATGCGCTGCGCTACACGCCCCAAGGCGGCGTGCTGCTGCGGGCCCGCCGGCGGCATGGCCGCATCGAGTTGCTGGTGGCCGACAGCGGGGTGGGCATTGCCAGGGCGCGCCGCGCCGAGGTGTTTGATGAGTTCGTGCAACTGCACAGCTCGGGCCAAGGCCTGGGCCTGGGTCTGGCGATTGTTCAGCGCTTGTCCGGCCTGCTGAGCTTGGAGCTGCGGCTGCGCTCACGGCCTGGTCGGGGCAGCTTGTTCACGCTCCTGCTGGAGCCGCATGACGTGGGGCCGGCTGCAGCACCTGGCCCGCTCGCGCAGCCTCAGCTAGGCGGGGAGATGGTCATCGTGCTGGATGAAAGCGCCGAGATTCGGCTGGCCATGAGCACCCTGCTGTCGGCCTGGGGCTTGGGCGTCGTCAGCGCTGCCAGCATGGCCGAGCTGATGCCGCAGCTGATGAGCGCTAGCGCAGCGCCACGCCTGCTGCTGTGCGACTACCGCTTAGGAGCCGGCGAATCCGGCAGCGACGCAATTGCCCGGCTGCGCGAACTGTTCAACAGCGACATCCCGGCCCTGCTGCTCAGCGGCGACACCGGCCTAGAGCGCGGGCGCGAAGCGCTGGACCAGGGCCTGACCCTGCTGCACAAACCGGTCTCGCAAGCGCAGCTGCGCGCGGCGGTCGGCCAGGCCTTGCGGCCGAGCAATAGCATCAATACGACAGCGCCTGGCTGACCATGCCGGCCGCGCGCGCCGCCTCGACGGCCTGCAGGCGGTGCACCACGCCCAAGGCTTTGAAGATCGCCGAGACATGACCCTTGACGGTCTTCTCCTCCATGCCCAGCTCGCGCGCAATCTCCTTGTTCGACTTGCTATTGCACAGCTCTTGCAGCACCTCGCGCTGGCGCGGCGTCAGGCCGCTCAAGTTCGACTCGGCCGGGCCGGCTTCGGGCGCCATCGCCATCAGCGGCGGCACATAGATTTCACCGCCAAGCACCAGCGTTAGCGCCGCCAGCAGCGTGGCCGGACTGGCAGACTTGGGGCAATAGCCGCGTGCGCCGGCTTTGAGCACGCGGCGCACATCGGCAGGGTCTTCCGACGATGACAGCACCAGGCTGGGCAGCAGCGGGTAGTGCCGCTTGAGCTGCTCCAGCAAAGCCATGCCGGCCATGCCCGCCATGCGCAGATCCATCAGGACGGCGTCCACATCGGGGTGCTGGGCCAGGCAGTCCATGGCGGCGACGCCGTCACTGGCCTCCAGGATCAGTTCGGGCGCCCCGAGGCTTTGCAGCGCGGCGACGACACCGGCGCGCACCAGGGGGTGGTCATCGACTAACAACAGTTTCATGCAGCGCACTCTAGCAGCCGGCGCAGGGGCTGGGTAGGTCCCGAGACCAGGTCTTGGGTCCAAGGTCCGATTGCGCGCCAACGCCGGTGTTCGGACACTGGCTCACCTCAACAGGACACGCTCACATGAACCACTCTGCCTTAGCCCATGCCCCCCAATTCCGTCGCCTGCCACTGCACCTGGCCATCAGCCTGGCCCTGGCGGCCTGCGCCGTCAGCTCGGCACAAGCCGCCACCGTCACCTTCACCGGCGCCGGTGGTGCACTGTGGAGCGCCACCAGCTCATGGGCGGGCGGCGTCTTGCCTGCCAATGGCGACGATGCCGTGGTCGGCAGCTCGGGCGCAAGCAGCAGGACGGCGAGCTTTGCCTCGGTGATGACCGGCGCTGGCCTGAATTTGCTGAACCTGGACTATGGCTCCACCCTCAACCAGACCCTCGCCAGCAGCGCGATGATCGCCAAGACTGTGACCATCGGCAGCAGCCAGGCGCAGACCTCGACCTACAACCAGTCCGGTGGCTCGAACACGACCGGTCGGCTCTTCGTCGGCTACCTGGGCGCGGGCGCGGGCGTCTATAACCTGAGTGGCGGCGCGCTCAATGTCGGCACCGCCGCTGTGGCGGGTGATGTGGACCTCGGCTGGGGCGGCGGAACCAGCGGCGCCTTCAATCAAAGTGCCGGCGCGACGACGGTGCTGGGCCAATTCCGCGCGGGTTACAACCCCGGCGCCGCCGGCACGGTGACGCTCAAGGGCGGCAGCTTCAACGTCAGCAGTCAAATGACGATCGGCGTGTTTGGCACCGGTAGCGTCACCCAGAGCGGCGGCAGCGCCACCCTGGGCGGGCTGGTGCTGGGCTATCAACTCGACAGCCAGGGCAAGGGCAGCTACATCCTCAACAGCAACGACGGCGCGGCCAGCCTCAGCAGCGGCTATTTGGATATCAGCAGGGGCGGCGGCGGCAGCAGCTTCACCCAATCGGGCAATACCACCCACCAGGTGGCGGGCCGGCTGCAGCTGGGCAAGGCGGGCAGCTACACGCTGAACGGCGGGACCTTGAGCGCTGGCCGCCTCATCATCGAGGCCGGCGGCACCGTCGCCCAGACCGGCGGCACGCTGAAGCTGGTCAACAGCGCCGATTCCTTCAAGGACGGCAGCTTTGTCTGGACCGGCGGGCTCTTGCACTTCAGCGGCGACGCCAGCTTTGCCGACGCCGGCCTGCTGGCGCGCAACACCACGCTGACCGGCGCCATGAGCCTGCGCGTCGATGGTCAGCTGACGCAGAGCGTCAGCAGCACGCTGAGCTTGGCCGGCGGCCAGCTGCAGGTCGGCAGCGCCAATCTGTCCGGCCAAGTCACGGTGGGCCTGGGCAGCACGCTCACCACCAACACCCAGCTCAGCAACGCCGGCAGCTTGCAATTGGCCGGCGGTACTTTGAGCGGCGCCGGCCAGCTGTTCAACACCACCGAACTGAGCGGTTATGGCCGTATCGACGGCACGGGCGGCTTCGTCAACACCGGGCTGCTGACCCAGAGCGGCGGCGATCTGGTGCTCAGCAACACCGGTGACAACGAAAACCGCGGCAGTTGGAACCTCTTGGCCGGGCGGCAACTTGAAATCAGCGGCACCGGCCTGGAAAACAGCGGTCAACTCAATCTGAATGGCGGCTTCGTCATCGGCAGCGGGGGGCTGGCCAACGCCACCCAGGGCTTGATCAGCGGCAACGGCCGCATTGCCTCTGGCTTCTACAACGCGGGCAGCCTGGTGGTCGACAAGGGGCAGACGCTGATCGACAACAGCTTTACCAACCGGGGTCAGATCTTGCTGGGCGGCAATACGGCCACCCTGGCGGGCGGCCAGATCGGCAACCACGGCCTGATCCAGGGCCTGGGCCGCATCAACAGCGACATCTCCAATATCGACCCCATCGGCGTGATCGAAGCGCAGGGTGGCACCTTGACCTTGGCCGGCCGCATCGTCAGCCCCAACGGCGGCATCCTGGCCGCCGGCAGCGGCGCCAAATTGTTGATCAGCCGGGGGCTGTTCAACAATGCCGGCCAGATTCAGTTGGCCGGCGGCACGCTGGACAATAACGGCCTCAGCCTGATCAATCAGGCCGGCGCCAGCATCAATGGCTTCGGCACACTGAACGCGGGCACCGTGACCAACCAGGGCCAGATATTTCTGAGCGGGGGAACATCGGCGCTGCGGGCCGACATCGTGGCCGGCGCGGGCAGTCAGATCATTCTCTCGGGCCTCAGCAACACCACCTTCTACGGCAAGCTGGAGGTCCAGAACGGCGCCGAGCTGCGCGTCACCGAGGGCTCGGTGGCGACCTTTGCGGCCGAGGTCAAGCAGCGCAGCGGCGCCGACGTCAACGGCGACGGCAAGATGTTCTTCGAGGGCGGCTTGGCCATCGGCAACTCGCCCGGCTATGGCTATATCCAGGGCTCGGTCACGTTCGCCAGCAGCAACACCTATACGGCCGAAATCGGTGGCATCAACGCCTGCACGGTCTTGAGCTGCGCCGAGGGTTCGCCGCTGCTGGACAGCAGTTTTGACAAGCTGGCGGTGGGTGGGAATTTGAAGTTAGGCGGCAAGCTGACCCTGACCTCCTGGAACGGTTTTGTGGCGCAAGCCGGCCAGAGCTTTGATCTGCTGGACTGGGGCAGCAACAGCGGCACTTTCAAGAGCATTGACGCAACTGGTTTGACGCTGGCCGACGGCACGCAGCTGGATTTCAGCCAGCTCTACACAAACGGCACGATCTCGGTCACAGCCGTGCCCGAACCCGGCAGCTGGGCTTTGATGCTGGCGGGCTTGGGCGGCGTCGGTTTCGTCGCGCGTAGGCGTCGGGCGTAAGCTCGCTTAGGTTCTGACCTCGCCCTGCCCCAGCACCACCCATTTCAGCGAGGTCAAACCCTCCAAACCGACGGGGCCGCGCGCATGCAGCTTGTCGGTCGAGATGCCGATCTCGGCGCCCAGGCCATACTCGAAACCATCGGCAAAGCGGGTGCTGGTGTTGACCATCACGCTGGCCGAATCGACTTCGCGCAGGAAGCGCATCGCGTGGGCGTGGTTGGTCGTCAGGATCGCATCCGTGTGGTGCGAGCCATAGCGGTTGATATGCGCGATCGCCTCGTTCAGGCTGTCGACCACCTTGATGCTGATGATGGGCGCCAGATATTCCTCGCTCCAATCGGCCTCGGTCGCGGCCGTCACCTTGGCACCGGGCAGCGGGCCGAGCAGGGCCAAGGTGCGTGCGCAGCCGCGCATCTCGACACCTTTTTCGGCCAGGACCGCGCCGATATGCGGCAGAAAGTCCGGCGCGCTTTCGGCATGCACCAGCAGCGACTCGGTCGCATTGCAGGGGCTGTATTTCTGCGTCTTGGCGTTGATCACCACCGTCAGCGCCAGGCCGAAATCGACCTCGGCGTCGACGTAAGTGTGGCAGTTGCCGTCCAAGTGCTTGATCACCGGCACCTTGGCTTCGGCGCTGATGCGCTCGATCAGGCTCTTGCCACCGCGCGGGATGATCACATCGACATGCTCGGGCCGGGTGATCAAGAGGCCGACGGCCGCGCGGTCGGTGGTGTTGATCAGCTGCACGCCGGTCGGAGGCAGGCCGGCCTCCTTCAAGGCGGCCGACACCAGTTCCGCTAAGGCCAGATTCGAATGCAAGGCCTCCGAGCCGCCGCGCAGGATGCAGGCATTGCCGCTCTTGATCGCCAGCGAGGCGGCCTCAATGGTGACATTGGGGCGGCTCTCGTAAATCATGCCGAACACGCCCAGCGGCACGCGCATCTGGCCGACGCTGATGCCGCTGGGGCGGCGCTTCAGGCCGCTGATTTCACCGACCGGGTCGGGCATCGCGGCGATCTGTTCGCAGCCTTCGGCGACGGTGGCAATGACGTCCGGCGTGAGCTTCAGGCGGTCCAGCAGCGGGCCTTTGAGGCCGGCGGCTTTTGCCGCGGCCAGATCCTTGGCGTTGGCCGCCTTCAGTGCCGAGCCGCTGGCCCGCAGGCGGCGAGCCAGCGACAGCAGCGCCTGGTTCTTGGCGGCGGTGGGGGCGGCGGCCATCAAGGCGGCAGCGCTGCGGGCGGCGCTGCCGACGCCGTCCATATATTGGGTCAGGGCATTCAGATCGGGGCGGGGTGAGTTCATGGCGGGTATTTTCACCGATGACGCAGCGAAGGCTCGCAGCGGCGGCGCTCGACAGATGGCAATGGCGCCGCAATAATCCCGGCCGGCGATTCCATTCTTCAAACCTCGGCGGCTCGGGCTGCGACAGGAGTGCTCCATGCAAAGAAGGTCAATCAAGCCGTTCAGGGCGATTTTGTTGCTGGGCCTGGGGCTCGGCCTGGGCGCCACCGCGGCGCTGGCGCGCGACGCCGCGCTGCTGGAGCGAGGCAAATACCTGATGAATGGCGTGGTCGCCTGCGGCAACTGCCATATCGCCCGAGGCGAGCAGGGCCAGCCCCTGTTCGAGAAAGGCTTGTCGGGCGGCATGGTGTTTGATGAGCCGGTGTTCAAGGCGGTGGCGCCCAACATCACGCCGGACCCGGAGACCGGCATCGGCAAATGGACCGATGCGCAATTGGCCAAGGCCATCCGCGAAGGCGTGCGTCCCGACAAAAGCATCATCGGCCCACCGATGCCGATCGAGATGTACCGGCATATTTCAGACCAGGATCTGGCCGCGCTGATTGCCTACTTGAGGGATCAGCCGCCGATGCGCAACGCGGTCGCCAAATCGACCTACGCGATGCCGCTGCCGCCAAGCTACGGCCCTGCGCTGGCCTCCGTGGCCGCGCCCTCGGTCAAGGACAAGGTGAAGACCGGCGAGTACCTGGCAAGAATCGGCCATTGCATGGAATGCCACACGCCCCGCAGTCCGCAGGGCCGCCTGGAAATGGACAAGCTCGGCGCCGGCGGTCAGACCTTCAAAGGGCCTTGGGGCGAGAGTGTCGCCCGTAACCTAAGCTCGCATGCCAACGGACTGAAAGACTGGACCGACGCCCAGATTTCCAAAGCAATACGAGACGGCGTCGACCGGCAAGGCAAGCCCTACAAGCCGCCGATGGGCTATGGCTTTTATCGGTCGATCAAGGACGAGGATATGGCGGCCTTGATCGCCTACCTGCGCAGCCTTTCGCCGATGCCTTGAGGCCGGCCAGAACTCCACGAGACAGCTGGCGGCCTGGGCTAGGGTAATGCCGGGTGAATGGAAGGAGGAAGTTAGGCCATAGTGGCAGTGGCGCTTGGATAGTCGCGCCCATCACACTGCGCCCACGCAGGCCACGGTGCAACAAAGCAAGGGAATGAAAACTATGAACTTTTCAGTAATCATGACGCGCGCCGCGCTCGGCACCTGTGCCGGGCTGGCCCTGTGGATGCCACTGAACGCGAGTGCCACCACGAGCTATGGCGCGCCGGAGGCCCTCAATCGGCCTGGCTTTGCCGAAACGTTGCCGTGGGACATCAGCGATAGTGGCGTCATTGTTGGGCAGTCAGATGGTGTCGGGTTCATCTACAGTGCCGGTGTTTTCAGCAGTTTTAGTCACCCAGATGCCACCGCCGGTACCAGCCTGACCGGCATTGCCAATGATGGCACTTTGGTCGGCATTTATGGCGTGGGGAACCCGGACGATGGAAAGTTCCAGAGTTTTATCTACTCAGCAGGCAGTTTGTCGGCGTTCAGTGCGGCGGGCTCCAGCAGCACAAACATTCGTCACATCTCGTCCGATGGCCGTTACCTCACAGGCTATGCCGAAGATGTGAACGGGACTGCCAGTGCTTTTGCCTTTGACCGCAGCAGCCAAAAATTCATTGATCTCCACGTGGCAGGGGATCTTTTCTCTTTTGCTCAAGGCGCCAACATAATGGGTCAGGTTACCGGTAGCTTCAATCGCGGAGGCGGCGTACGTGGCGCTTTTATTGTTGACCTGAACACCATGTCGCGCACCGAGTACCTGACGGTTGATGGACTTACCTACCCTCGCTTTCGCGACATCAACGACTCGGGTGTTATTGCAGGATTCGCGAGCGGCCAAGCTTTCGTCGGCAGGCCCGGTGACTGGACTGTTTTCCCCGGCGTGGCCGATAGCACAATAGCTGCTTACGGTATTAACAACCAAGGCATGTTGGTAGGCTATAAATCGGACAACGTAACGGGTGCCGCAAGCGGC
Organism: Roseateles oligotrophus; assembly: GCF_025717515.1. Classification (GTDB taxonomy): domain Bacteria; phylum Pseudomonadota; class Gammaproteobacteria; order Burkholderiales; family Burkholderiaceae_C; genus Paucibacter_A; species Paucibacter_A oligotrophus. The sequence continues at coordinate 274,589 of NZ_JAJIRN010000010.1, read as the reverse complement.
TGGGTCGCCGCACCGGTGCCGGAACCGGCCACCTGGGCCTTGATGGCCTTGGGCCTGGCAAGCTTGGCTCTGCGCAAGCGCAGCCAAGGCTGAAATTCCGTATTGGGCACAAGGGTCAGGTCTTGCGCAAGTCCTCAAGTCCTGACCCTATCGGGCTTCAGCTCGCGCGCTTTTGCCGCCTTGCCAAGCTCAACACCCCCACCAACCCACCCAACATCAGCGCATAGGTCTGCGGCTCCGGCACGGCCGAAAGCGCGGCCACGGCGGCGACGCCGAGGTCGGGTTGGTCGGTGAAGAGGCCGTCCATACCCAAGTCCACAAAGGCCTTGATCTGGCCGGCCAAATCGCCGTAAGCGGCCGGGTCGGCGCTGCTGTCGAACTCGTTCGGCAAGAACACATTCTCGGCACGGAAGGTCCAGCCATGCACGGCCAGGCCGCGCTGGTGTGCGTTGGCGATCAGCTGCGTCGGCGCGCCCAACTTGCCGCCCACCAGTGAAATCATCAGATTGGTGTTGGAGCCGACGCCGTCGGCGTAAGTCATGATGGTGTCCAAGCCGGCGGCCGAGGCCAGATCGGCATAGCTACGGCTGTCATCGAAGGGCCTGCCGCTGCCATTGAGCAACTGCACGATCTTGATGTCGGTCTTGCCATTGATGTATTCGAGGTTGTGCACCTCGAAAGACTGGATGAACACCGGCGCATTGCGGTCATTGCCATAGTTGGCGTGCAGCGTCGCGACCAGCTTGTCCTCCATGCGCTGCAGGCCGTTGGCATCGCTGAAGTTCTTGAAGTAAGTGGGGTGCTTGGTCTCGGGGTAGATACCGATGACCCGGCCGGTTTCCAGCGTCTTGGCCTTGGCCAGATTGATCACCTCTTGCAGCGTCGGGATCACGAACTGGTTGTTATAGGCGTTATTTCCCAGGCGCAAGTCGCGCAGGCGCTCTTGGGCGCGGATGTCCTGGCGGATCTCGGCGGCGGTGAAATCTTCGGCGAACCAGCCGGCCGTTTTGACACCGTCGACGGTCTTGACGGCCAGGCGGTCCGCATACTTGGCCAGTTGCCAGACATTGGTGCTGCTGTCGGTACGGTTCAGGTCGGGTACACCATTGACCATCTTGATGCTGCCGTCGGCGTTCAAGTTCACCCGAGCCAAAAGCGGTTCATGGCGGGCGATCAACTCGCCGTCCTTGGTCATCACCAGATCCGGCTCGATGTAGTTGGCACCTTGGGCAATGGCCAAGGCATAGCCTTCCAGCGTGTGCTCGGGGCGATAGCCGGACGCACCGCGATGGCCGATGACGATGGGCGCGGCGCCATCCAGCGTTTGCCAACCGGTGGCGAGTGAGGCTTGGGCCGAAGTGGCGCCGACGGCGGCAAGCGCGCACAGCGCGGCAGAAATGGCGTGCAATTTCATGGGGGATGTCCGGTTGTAAGGAAGTTAAAGCTGACAACGCAGCATCGCCCACCCAGATGACACCCCAATTAAACGTGGTGGCGTCCGTTTGGACGCCACCTTGTCAACGCCTACTTCACAGCAAACTTGGCGTAGTACTGGGCAATCGCCGGGGTCTGCTCAACCCGCTGCATATGAGCATTAAGAGCCGGCGCGACTTGCTCTACCAGATCGCGCGGCACATGGTCGAGGCGGCCGGAGTTCAGGCCGCGCACATCGACAAACACCTTCAGGTCGGCCACCGTCAAACGGTTGTCGGCAAAGTACTCGCCGCCATGCGCAAGCAATTGCTTTTGCAACCAGCGCAAATAGACCGGCATTGAGCCATTGACGAGCGCCAGACGGGCTTGCTTTTGCTCTTCGCCTGACATGCGAAAGCTTGGGCCCAACTTGACCGAGGCCTCTTCGACCACGCACATCACCTCGTCACAGAGCAGGGCCTGAAAAGGATCGCTCGGGTACAGATGGGCCAGCTTGCCGGCATAACGGATGATCGCGTCGCACTGTGTGACCTGCACGCCGTCCACATGCAGCACCGGCACCTGGTTCAGCGGTGTCGTCTTGCGCACCTCCTCGAACTCGGGGAAGCTGAAACGATGGTCCTCGAAGGCCACGCCACCGATATGAAAGGCCAGCCGCGCGGGCTCGGCGCGGCCGCCGTGGAAGTCGAAATAAGTGAGTTTGAGTTGGCTCATGGTGCTGTCCTGAGTTGGGGTGGTGGGGCGTGATGGGGGTGCGGCGCTTGTTTTCGCTTCATTTGACACGATGGATCCTTGTAGTGGCAAGGCCCACCAGTTCGGCGACGCTTTGGACGTCGGCATCGCTCGCAAAGCGCAGCTCAATCCAAGCCGAATTCGGCGAGCGATCGGGATGCTGAATCGAGCCGGCGGGGTGGGTCAAGCCAAGTTCCCGTATGAGGGTCTTGCCGAGCTTCAGATCAAGCTCCTGCTCACTGTGGAAGTGGGCAAACTCCTGCCCCAAATAGAACAAGGAGGTCGATCCTGGGATGCCGGAAGCTTTGTTCTCAAGGCCCTCAATCTGCGCCAGCTTCAGCAATAGTCTGGACTTCAAGTTCGCCATGTGCTTAGCCCTCGCCCACATGCGAAGCGACAACCGCAGCTCAACAGACGCTCACGCTCCAGCGCGAACAATGCAGGCCATTCGATGCTGTAGGCACACAAGCTCACTGGCTTGTGGATAGCGAGTTGAAGCGATTCGTCTTCTGTCACTGAAAAATCCCTCTTGTCCCTAGCATCTGATTAGAGCGCAGTTCGGGCCGACTTGGCTGCGGTACGCTTCGGTCCATGACAACACAACATCCTTTGAAAAAACTGTTGGCCTATGCCCAAGGCCACCGGCGCGACATCCGCCTGGCCATGCTTTATTCCATCCTCAACAAGTTCTTCGACATCCTGCCCGAGGTGCTGATTGGCGCGGCGGTGGACGTGGTGGTGCGCGGCGATCAGAGTTTTTTGGCCAAGAATTTACTCGTCAATTTCGGCATCACCGACACCTGGCAGCAACTGCTGTTCCTGGGCGGCTTGAACATCGCGGTGTGGATTGGCGAGTCGGGTTTCGAGTATTTGCTGGAGCTGAAATGGCGCGGCCTGGCGCAGAACATCCAGCATGAGCTGCGCCTGGATACCTATGGCCATGTGCAGAAGCTCGAACTCAGTTACTTCGAAAACCAGCGCACCGGCGCCTTGATGTCGGTCTTGAACGATGACATCAATCAGCTCGAGCGCTTCCTGAATGGCGGCGCCAATCAGATCATCCAGGTCGTGTGCTCCTCCATCATGGTCAGCGCGGTCTTCTTCGCCTTGCAGCCGGGCCTGGCGGTGGTGGCGCTGCTGCCGGTGCCGATGATTCTGTTCGGTACCTTCTGGTTCCAGAAACGCCTGGCGCCGCGCTACGCGGTGGTGCGCGAGGCGGCCGGCGATGTGTCGGCCCGCTTGAATAACAACCTGCTCGGCCTGGCCACCATCAAGGCCTTCGCGACCGAAACCTTGGAGGCCGCCCATATCGGCCAGGCCAGCGATGCCTACCGCGTCGCCAATGCCAGCGCGATCCGGCTCAGTTCGGCGATCACGCCGGTCATACGCATGGGCATCCTGGCCGGCTTCACCGCCACCTTGCTCTATGGCGGCTGGCTGACGATCCACGGCGACTTGGCGGTCGGCGCCTATTCGGTGCTGGTCTTCCTGACCCAGCGCCTGCTCTGGCCGATGACCAGGCTGGCCGAGGTGGCCGATATGTACCAGCGCTCGATGGCCGCCACCCAGCGGGCGCTGGGCCTCTTGGCCACGCCGATCAAAATTGCCTACGAAGGCGAGCATTTCCCGGTCGAACAGGCGCGCGGCGCCTTGAGCTTCGAGGGCGTGGGCTTTGCCTATGCCGAGCAGCCGACGCTGCAAGACCTGAACCTCAGCATACCCGCCGGTCAAACGGTTGCCTTCGTCGGCAGCACCGGTTCGGGCAAGTCCACCCTGGTCAAGCTGCTCTTGCGTTTTTACGAGCCGCAGCAGGGCCGTATCTTGTTTGACGGTCGGCCTATCGGTGAGCTGAATCTGCAGGATCTGCGGCGCGCGATCGGCTATGTCGCACAGGACAGCTTTCTGACCGACGGCACGATCGCCGAGAACATCGCCTACGGCATGGCCGAGGCCAGCGACGCGCAGATTCATGAGGCGGCGCGTTTGTCGGAGAGCCTGGAGTTCATTGAGCGCCTGCCCTTGGGCTTTGCGACACGCATCGGCGAGCGCGGGCAAAAGCTCAGCGGCGGCCAGCGCCAACGGCTGGCCTTGGCGCGCGCGATCCTGAAGAACCCGCCGCTGTTGATCCTGGACGAAGCGACCAGCGCGGTCGACAACGAAACCGAGGCGGCCATTCAGCGCTCGCTGAACATCGTCAGCCAAGGCCGCACAACGCTGGTGATCGCGCACCGCTTGTCGACCGTGCGCCAAGCGCATTGCATCCATTTGCTGGAGCGTGGCCGCATCGTCGAGAGTGGCACGCATGACGAGTTACTTGCACGCGGCGAGGCTTATGCGGCGCTGTGGCGGCTGCAGACCGGGGAGTTGGTTTGAGGAGAGTGTCGGCTTGCCGCCCTTGTCTATTCGCGGCAGCAAACTTCCAGGCGCGACGCAACTCAAGCCGGGCGTGAAGAAGATTCCAATTCCCGGTTTTTTGGTCGCGGGCTTGATCCGCTTCATATCGGCGTTTCGTTTGTGCCGCTATCGTTTGGCGCATGGCTACGACGAAACGATTCCCCTTGCAGCCCAGCCAGCCTCATCGCCTGTGCTGGGGCTGTGATCGCTACTGCGCCGCCGACGCGATGGCCTGCGGCAATGGCTCGGTCCGCACATTGCACCCGGCCGAGTTGTTCGGCGAGGACTGGCTGGAGTGGTCGCCGCTGGCCGACCCCGAATCGTCTGCCGAGCCCCTGGATAAGCTCGCGGGGCCGCTGTCACAAGCTTAGGCGCAGCGGTTTTTTCGGCATTTCTTGCTTCGGATCGGCGGCGTGCCGACGTCAGTGCTCACAGCAGCCCTCGCGTTTGCGCCATCAGCCTGGTCAAACCCAGCATGGCATCGGTATAGGGTGTGGCCAGGCCGATATGCTGGCCGATCTCGCGCACCGAAGCGACCAGCGCATCCAGCTCGAGCGGCCGGCCGGCTTCCACATCCTGCAGCATCGAGGTCTTGAAGGCGCCGAGTTTGCGCGTTACGGCGTGGCGCTCCTGCGGTGTCTGGCCGACCGGGCAGCCGATACGCTCGCCGATGGCACCGGCTTCCAACATCACGGCGGTGACGAAGCCGCACACCAAGTCGTCATCAAGAATCCGGTCGCAGGTGGCACCGGTCAGCGCCGAGATCGGGTTCATGGTCATATTGCCCCAGAGCTTGTACCAAATGTCTTTTTGAATCCGCTCGGAGACCGTCGCATTGAAACCGGCCCGGCCCAGCAGGTCGGCCAGCTCCGTGACATGTGCGGGGCGGCCACCGGCCGGGTCGCCGAGGATCAGGCCCATGCCCATCACATGTTTGACCAAGCCCGGCTCAGGGCTGGAGCAGCTCGCGTGCACGACGCTGCCGATCACGCGCTCGGCCGGTATCGACGCCGCGATCACGCCGCCGGGGTCGACCGACCGCAGCTGCAGCCCTTGGCAGGGGCCTTGCAGGCCATTGAAGAACCACCAGGGCACGCCATTCATCGCCACCAGCACGCGGGTCTGCGGACCCAGCAGTGCCTTGACGGCTGGCGCCACGGCGGCCAGCGCCGGGCCTTTGACGGCAATCACGACCAAATCGGGTTGACCCAGGTCCTCCGGCTTGTCACTGGCCAGGATAGGCACCGAGATGTGCTCGCCGCTTGTCTTGTCCATGCGCAAACCATGGGCGCGCAAGGCATCAAGGGTGGCGCCGCGCGCCAAGGCGCTGAGCTGGACTTCCGATCCCAGTTGATGGCCGACATGGGCGGCGAACCAACCTCCGATGGCGCCTGCGCCGACGATGCAAATTTTCATGATCTGAGAGCTTCCAATGACGCGAACCGCGCGGCTGCAGTCTCGCATGAAGCCTGCGCAGGAAAGCTGCGCCCAAGTCGAGGGCTATGCAATGATCGGTGGCGCCGACCGCGAAAATCCGCTGCGGCCATTGGCCCGCCGCCAGCGCCGCTCCAGCACCACGATGGAAACGATGTAGATGGCCACGATGATGGCCGGGATCAGCACAAAGCGCTGTCCCGGAAACGCGTACCAGGCGGCCACGATGGACAAAGTGCGAGCGATGGCGTGGAAGGCGCCGATCCAATGCTGGATGACCCAACCGAAGGGCAGCCACATCAAGCCGGCCAGTATGCCTATGCTCAGCGGCACCGAGCGATGGTCTTGTGCGGCCCAGGGCAAGGCGATGGCAAACACCAGCAAGCTCATCATGACGGTCGAGATGAAGAGCTTGTCAAAATCGCTCTTGGGCTTGTTCTTGGCCAACAAGTTTTCGCCGGTGAAGCGCGATAGCAAGACCCCCAAGTAGAAGATCGCCCCGGCGCCGAAGTAGAGCGTCATCACCGCCTGATAGGGCGTGCCAAGCCAGCCGACCAGGCCGATGATGGTCCAGGCTATCGTGCCGGCCAAGGGCATGGCGAGGAAACGGCGGCTGGCATATTCTTCGCGCTGCTGCTCGAGGGTGCCTGGCTTGCTTGAAGCGCTTGCGGGCTGGCTCATGGTGATGCTCCGTTGCTGGGTGGTCGATGGAGCGCATCTTGGCAAGCGCTGGCCAGCCCAGCCCGGCGCTTGCGACGGTTCAACAGCAGCGCCGATGAATCGCCATTCCAGCACTTCGGTTCAGAAACTGGCCTTGGTCTTGACCAGGAACTGAACCTTCTTGATGTCCGCCGTGGCATTCAATGGGAAAGCGAGGTCGAGGTGCAAGACATTGCTGAAGGCCGCGCGGGCGCTGACGATGCGGGCGCCGAAGCCGGCGTCACCGAGCCAGCCCGGATTGACGCTGTTGCTGTAGGCATTGACGCCGCCCCAAGCTCGCCCCAGGTCGATAAAGGCCGCGCCACCGACGCGGAACAGCCGCCAGATATAGAGGTCGGTGTAGAAGCGCTCCTCGACGGTGAACAGCGCGCGGCGGGTGCCGCTCTGGTAGCGCAAGGGGTAGCCGCGCAGGCCGTTGTCACCCCCCAGCAGCAAATCATCGACCGACTCGGCATTGGTTAGCACATCGCCGGCCGCTGCGGCATAGAAGAGCCAGCGTGGCGACTGCGGCAGGTAGTACTGCGCCTGGGCGCCGAGTTGCTGACGCCGAATCCGAGCGTCAGCATATTGCCCGGACAGCGCGGCCGCAGCGATCAGGGTCTGCTTGGGGGCCGGCTCGAAACCACGGCTGACCGTCGCCGCGTAAAGCAGGGTGTTATTGCTTGAACCCAGGCCGGTGGGGGCATAACCGAGCTGAACGCTGGAGGCCAGGCCCAGGGCAAAAAACTCGGGGCGGCCGATCAGGTTGCGATTCAATTCCCGGTCGAAGCGATCTTCGATCACGGTATAGCGCAGGAAGGGGGACACCAGCTTTTCATTGCCAGGCAAGGAGGCCGGCGGGGCCACATCGGGCTCCAGGGCATAGGCGTTGTTCCGGTAACCGAGGCCGATGGAGTAACGCTGTACCCAACCGTCTACCAAGCCGCGCGACCAGCCCGCAAAAACCTCGGCCAGGTCTTGCTTGTGGCGATATTGGCCGACGATCTCGCCGGCGCTGTAAATGGCATCGACGCGGTCATCTTTGGACCCCAAGACGCCCGCGGTCCAGCGAGAGTCCAGCGCATAAAACGGTCTGACGATGGAGGCGGCATTGCGTCGCCCGTCGCTATTGGACGCGAGGCTGAGCGTGACCGCGGTCCAGCTTCCGAAAGTGCGGTCGCTGGCAAACATCAGTTCGTTGCTGCTGCGGTCGACATTGCGAGAATGCCCGAAGGAAAGCGAGGTGCCGGTGCCGAGCAGGTTGTATTCCTTCAGGTGAATGCCTCCGGAGTTGGCACCGCCCGAGCGGCCGGCAGTGACGCCCGGATCAAGTGACCAGGTGTCCCGGGTCAAGACCTCAATGTCGACCACCCCGTCGTGATAAGCGACCGGTCGGAACTGGACATCGTAGAGAAACCGCTTGCTGCGCAGCAGGCGTTCGGTTTCTTCGATCAGCCGCAGCGAGACCGGCTCGCCGGTTTTGAACAGCAAGGCGCGCAGGATGACTTTGGGCTGCGTCTGTATGTGCAGCGCATTGGCCCAGCGGAACAGCAGCTTGTCTTCCTGCGGGTCGCTGGTGTCAAAAATGTCTTGGGCAAGCACGCGGATCTCGCCGATGGTGGCGCCGGCGGCTTCCAGCTCGGCAAAGCTGGGCAGCGGCGCAAGCGATGCGGCTTGCGCGCTAGCCACCCCGTGCAGGCTGGCAAGCAGCAGCAGGAAGCCGCCGCTCCGGGCAAGCCTGCGAAAAATTCCGAGCCATTGCCAATAGGAAGCCATGCACAAAATCCTCATGAAATCGCCGTTGCCCAGACCTGCCCAGATTGCGCCAAGTTTGTCTCAATACTACGTCAGCCGGGGCGTCACGCGCCGCTGGCCGATGAGCATGATCAAGAAACCAGCCTTACGAGATACTTGCCAACAGAAATTTCCGAAGGAAGCCTCTCCCGCCATGAGTACACAGCCAGACCAGAGCAAAGCCCAAGCCCCGGTGCAAGCCGCCCCTTTGCCGCTGGCCGGCCTGCGAGTGATCGAGTTCACCCATATGGTGATGGGCCCGACCTGCGGCATGGTGCTGGCCGATCTGGGCGCCGAGGTGATCAAGATCGAACCCCTGGAGGGCGACAGCACGCGCCGCCTGCTCGGCGCCGGTGCCGGCTTCTACCCGCTCTTCAACCGCAACAAGCTCAGCCTCAGCCTCGACGTCAAGCACCCGCGCGGGCTGGAGATCGTGTTGAAGCTGGTGGCCGGCGCCGATGTCTTCAGCGAGAACTTCAAGAGCGGTGCGATGGACCGACTCGGTCTGAGCTATGAAGCGCTGAGTCGCCTCAACGAGCGGCTGATCTATGTCTCGCACAAGGGCTTTTTGCCCGGCCCTTATGAGCACCGCACCGCGCTCGACGAAGTCGTGCAGATGATGGGCGGCCTCGCCTATATGACGGGCCGGCCCGGCGATCCGCTGCGCGCCGGCAGCAGCGTCAACGACATCATGGGCGGCATGTTTGGCGCCATCGGCGTGCTGGCGGCGCTGCAGCAGCGCCACAGCACGGGGCGCGGCCAGCAGGTGCAGGCCAGCTTGTTCGAGAACAATATCTTTCTGGTCGCGCAGCACATGATGCAGTTCGCCGTCACCGGCAAACCGCCCGCGCCGATGCCGGAGCGGATCTCGCCCTGGGGGATCTACGACGTGTTCGCGGTCGACGGCGGCGAGCAGATCTTTCTGGCCGTGGTCAGCGACACCCAATGGGCGATCTTCTGCCAGGCCTTCGGCATGAGCGATTTGCAAGCCGATGCACGCCTGACCAGCAACAACCAGCGCGTGCAGGCGCGCGAGTGGATGATGCCCGAGCTGCGCCGACGCCTGAAGGCCCACAAAGCGGCCGAGATTGCCGCCATCTTCGAGGCCGCCGGCCTGCCCTTCGCGCCGATCACCAAACCCGAGCAGCTGATGGACGATCCGCATCTGCTGGCCACCGGCGGCTTGGCGCCGATGACGCTGCCGGATGGGCGCGAAACCCTTGTGCCGCTGCTGCCGCTGAGTTTGAGCGGTGAGCGCCTGGGCCTGCGCCTGAGCCCGCCCAGGCTTGGCGAGCATAACCACCAATTGCTGCGGCGGCTGGGCTATGGCGAAGATGACATCGCCGCCTTGCTGGCCGAAGGCGTGGTCGGCGCCGCCGAAGTCGCATGACGACAGCTCGGCAACAGCGCAGCTTGGTCTGGGCCTACGCGGCCAGCGTCCTGGCCGTCGGCCTCTTGCAGAGCCTGGCCGAGCTGCAGCATTACCTGGAGCGCGGCGGCGAGCATCCATGGGAGCCTTTTCTGTGGGAACTCAGCTCCGTCTTGATGACAGGTTTGTTGGGGCCGCTGATTTACCGCTGGCACCTGCTGGGTCTGGCGCTGCCGGGCAGGCTGCGCCTGTCGGTCCATCATCTGGTCGGCGCGGCCGGCTATACCCTGGCCCATGTGGCCGGCATGTTTGGCCTGCGCTTTGCCGTCTACGCGCTGGCCGGCCTGGCCTACCGGCCCGGCAGCGCGGCCGAGATCCTCGCCTACGAGACTGGCAAAGACCTGGTCAGCTACGCCATCATCGTCGCCATCTGCCACGGTATTTATGTGATGGTGGAGATGCGCCGGCGCGAACAGGAGTTGTTGCAGCTGCGCGCCGAGCTGGCCGAGGCGCAGCTGACCCGCTTGACCGAGCAGATTCAGCCGCATTTCCTGTTCAATACGCTGAACCTGATTTCTTCGGTGATGTATGAGGATGTGGCGCGGGCCGACCGCATTCTGTGTGACCTGGCGGCGCTCTTGCGTCAGGCCTTGAGCGCGCAGGACAGCGGCCGCCACACCCTGGCGCAAGAACTGAGCCTGGTCGAGCCCTACCTGAACATCATGCAAGCGCGGTTTGGCGAGCGCTTGAGCGTGCAGATTGAGGCCAGCGAAGAAGCGCGGCGCTGCCTGTTGCCGGCGCTGCTCTTGATCGCGCCGGTCGAGAACGCGATCACCCATGATGTGGCGCAAAGCAGTGGGCCGGTGCGGGTCAGCGTCGGTGCCGAGGTGCTGGCGGGCGAGCTGCTGCTAACCGTTAAAAACAGCGGCATTGCGGCCCGGCGCGATCACCGTGACGGCGCCATCGGCATGGCCAATACGCGCGCACGTTTGCTGAGCTTGTATGGCGAGCGGGCGCAGCTTGCGCTGCAAGCCGATGCGGCCGGCGGCAGCTGTTTGAGCCTGCGCTTGCCGGCCGAGCTGCAATGAAGATACTGATCGTCGATGACGAGCCGCCGGCACGCGCCAAGCTGCGCCGCCTGCTGGCGGCGATGCCCGATGTGGAGGTGGTCGGCGAAGCCGGCGATGCCGATGCGGCGCTGGCCATGGTTGAGCAATTGCGACCCGATGCTGCGCTGCTCGACATCCAAATGCCGGGCATGAGCGGATTGGAGCTGGCGCTGGCCTTGCCGCCAAAGCTGCTCTGCGTGTTCTGCACCGCCTTTGATCAATACGCGGTCAAGGCCTTCGAGTTGAATGCGGTGGACTATCTGCTCAAGCCCTTTACCGCCGAGCGTTTGGCCGAGACGGTGCAGCGCTTGCGCCTTCGTATGGACCCAAAAACCTCCAGCGCCAAGCCGCGCACGGCCTTGCTCAGCGCCTTGCAACAGGTGCAGCCGGTGGTCGGCCATTGGCTGGTGCCGGCGCGCGCAGGGTCGGGCCAGGGGCTGAGCAAGCTGCCGCTGGCCGAGGTCGAATGGGTGGCCGCGGCCGACAACTACATCGAGCTGCACACCGCCACCGCCAGCCATCTGGATCGCCACACGCTGGCCGATTTTCTGGCGCATCCGGCCTTGCAGGGGCGCTTCTTGCGCGTGCACCGCTCGCATGCGGTCAACCCGGCGCATATCCAGGGCCTGGCTTCGCTGCCGCGCGGCGAGGCCGAGCTGACGCTCAGCTCGGGTGTGAAGTTACGGGTGTCGCGCGGCTATCGCGGGGTGTTGAGCGAACCTGCAGCCTGATCCAGCAGGCGTTCGATGATGGGGCGCAGCCTATCGATCTCGCATTGCACCGCCAAGTGGCCGCAGTCGCTCTCCAGCACCGTGCTGCCGGCCTTGATCAAGGGTGCAAAGTCGAGCGCCGGCTTGGGGTTGACGAGATGATCCTGGCGGGCCACGACCACATGGCTGCGCGCCTTGACCTTGGCGGCGGCCGCCTCCAGCGAGCGGCGGGTTTGGCCGTCGGCCTGCGTCACCGGCACGCCAATGTCTTGCGTCAACATCGCGCGGGCTTGCCAGCGCCAGTCATTGGCGTCGGCGTTGTCGGGGTCGTAGGCAATGGTTTCTTGCCAGAATTTTTCAAACTCTTCGGGCTTGGGGCCGGTGTTGGCCACGCGGTAGGCCGGCGTGTTGAAGTTCATTGAAAAGACCAGCTGCATGGCGGCCAACGGCGGATTTTTTTTGTAGTGGCCTTGCGCGTAGTCGGGGTCGCTGACCATCAGCAACTCTTCGGTGCGCCAGAACAGCTGGTCGTAGCTGCTCATGCGCGGCGTGCCCGAGAGCGGGAAGGCAAGGTCCATGAACTCGGGGTGGCTGACCATCCATTGAAAGGTCTGCATGCCGCCCATCGAGAAGCCCATCACCGCACGTACATGGTTCAGCTTGAGGGTCTCGGTCAAAAGACGGTGCTGCGAGGCCACCATATCGCGGATGCTGAAGGCCGGAAAGGCCGGGCCATGTTGCGTTTTGCTGTTCGATGGCGAGCAGGACACGCCATTGCCGAGCGCATCGATCACCACGACGTAATAGGGCGCGGGGTCAAACAAACCCTTGGGGCCCAGCAGCCCCAAGATGTCGCTGCTCTTGCCGTTGTGCCAAGTCAGGAAAACGATGGCGTTGGAGCGCTCGGCGTTCAGCGTGCCGAGGGTCCGGTAGCCGAGCGCGCAGTCGTCGATGACGGTCTGATTTTCCAGCTTGAAGGCACCGAGCTGGGCGAATTGCTGCGGCGGCGGCAGCGCTTCTTTGGCGTGCGCGAGCTGCATTGCGCCTAGTTGCAGAGCAAGGCCCAGTGCGAGCAGCGGTCGGCCGATGGCCTTGGAAAGCTGGGTCATGGGCGCGGCCTTGTCGGCGTGAATAGATGGATGCAGGAGCAGGCGGTTTTTAGCATAGCCGCTCGGCGCAAACGAAAGTCAGGCCTGCGTTCATCAGCACGCAAAAGCCGGCGGCTTGGCTTCGGCCGAGCAGGATTTTGATAGCGGCTGAAGAGGGGTGCGAACACACTGCGAACTCGACACTTTCGCACCCTGCTCATGCAACTCCTGATCGTCACCGCCCACCCCGAAACGCAATCGTTCAACTTCGCCATGCGTGAGCGCGCCGCCACAGTCGCCGCCCGGGTCGGCGCAGGCCTGAGTTTTTCGGATCTGTACCAGCAGGGCTTTGCGCCGACGCCGGGCCGGGCCGACTTTCAAGACTTCCCGGCCACGCAGTCCTTCGATCTGGCGCAGGCTCAAAAAGCCCATCAACAGCATGGTGGCTTTGCACTCGACATTCAAGCCGAACAAGAAAAGCTCGAGCAGGCCGACGCCGTAATTCTGCAGTTCCCGCTCTGGTGGGGCGGCTATCCGGCGGTGTTGAAGGGCTGGATCGAGCGCGTGCTGAGCTACGGTTTTGCCTACGGCCGCGACAAGACCCTACCGGCCAAAAAGGTGTTGCTGGCCGTCACTACCGGTGGCATCGCCGACGAGCAAGACGCGCAGCGCTCACAGGCGCGCTTGCAAGCGATGGCCGACGATGTGTTTGGCTATATGGGCTGGCGGATCCTGGGCCTGCATCTGGTGCATGGCCCGGCCGACTTGGACGCTGAGCAGCGCGCGGAGGCCTTGAACAGCTACGCGGAGCGACTGCGGCTCTGGCTGTCTGAAGCGGTCCCGCTGGCGGCTTGATGCCCGGCTAAACCGGCGCTGAGGCGTCGCTTCGTCTCACTTACTCGGGCCGATGGCAGACCGCTTCAATATTGTTGCCTTCCGGGTCAAGGACGAAGGCGCCGTAGTAGTGGGCGTGATAGTCCGGGCGCAGACCGGGCGGGCCATTGTCTGTGCCCCCCGCAGCGATCGCTGCCCGGTAAAAAGCGTCCACCTGCGCGCGGGTCTCGGCCCGCCAGGCGAGATGGCAGCCGCTGGTGCTTGCTGGCCCGCCATACGGTGATGGGCCATCGAGAAACCAGACATCGGCCTTCTTGCCATCGGGCTCGGAGGCATCGGGGTAGGCGAAGCCCAGCATATTCGTACCGTAATTGCCCTCGAAGCATAGGCTGTAGCCCAGTGGTGCGAGGGCCGCGCTGTAGAACGCCTTGGCGCGCCCAATATCGCTGACGCGAAAAGTCATGTGGTCAAGCATGTGAGTGGTTCCTGAGTTGGATTGGCAAGATGCGCCGCACGACTGTACTGTATTTTTGTACAGTTTCATCGGCGCGACTCGTAGGGCCCAACATCCAAAGATCAGCGCAAGTTGACAGCAAACTAACTGTCTATTTGGGCGTCACCAAACCATGCTGTCGGCGCGCAAGAAAACTCGGCCTTGAACGCGCTGCTGAAGTGACTGTGCGAGGAAAAACCGCTGTCCAGCGCCAGCTCGGTGAGGCGGCCCCGCATATCGGGCAGGCGAAACAGCGCGGCCCGCAGCCGCAATTGGTTCAGATGGCGGTGAATGCTCTGGCCGGTCACGCGCCTGAATACCCGGCTGGCATGAAAGGCCGAGGCGCCGCAGGCCTGCGCCAAGGCTTCCAGCGTCAAGGGCTGATCGAAATCTTGTGCCATGACTTGGCTCAGTGCATCGGCCAAGCGCCGCCACGCCGGGCTCAAGGCTGTGGCCTGTGTCCATGTCCCCGCTTGCTGGCGCGCATCGACCAGCACGCTCTCTAACAACATCAAGGCCAATTCGTCGCCGGCCAATTCGTTCAGAGCAGCATCACGGCGCTGGCTAAGCCGCAGCCTTTGATGCAAGAGCGCAGTCCGGGGCGAGCTGCGCAGCGCGCCCGGCGCGAAGTCGGGGGCCACTTCGTCCAGCAACTCGTGCGGCAGCGTCAGGCTGGTGTTGCGGCGTGGCCGCGCGGTGGGCGAGGCGACGCGGAATTCCTCCTCCGCCGCATGCAGCACGACCATGCCGGGGTCCACCACCAGTTGGCGGCCCCGGATGGCGCGCAGATCCAGGCCGAGCAGGGGCAATTCGATCGAGGAGTGGCTCTGATACTCATCCGCCCAACTACTTTGCCGACCCGGGCAATGCCATTCGCCGACGACCACGCGCGGGCCTGCGCTAGGCGCGGTGTTGGTGACGGTAGGCGGCGAAGACATGGGGAAAGAGTGCGGCGGCGAGATGGATCAACAAGCCCGGCCAGTTTGCCACCAAGCGCTTGGGGGACGCGCGTTTGTTCGAGCAAGATTCTGATAGCGGCGATTGCTGCGGCTTCGGAAAATGGCCGCATGACATCGAAACCCCACCCCATCTCCTTCCTTCGCCCCCTGTTGCAAAAGGCCGCGCTTGGCTTGGCCCTGCTCGGCCCTGTCTTGGCGGCACCGGCGCGCAGCGAGCCGGCATCCAAGGCCAGCCTAAATGTGAGCGTAAGCGTGCCCACCATTGCCGCCAACGCCGCCGATGTGGCCAGCGTGGACGGCTTGATGCGCGCCTTCTACGCGGTCGTCAATGTTCGGCCGGACGGCCAACGCCTGTGGGCGCGCGACCGCACGCTCTACAGCCCCTGGGTCCGTTTTATCGGCACGTCGATATCGGCCAGCGGCACGCCCGAGGTGGTGGTCTGGGATCATCAGCAATTGGTTGACGCCTCGGAGCCGCTGGTGCAGCGCGGCTTCAGCGAGACCGAGATTCACCGCAGCACTCGCAGCTACGGCAATATTGCCCATGTCGACTCGACCTACGAGGCCGTGCTCGACGGGCCAAATAGCCCACAGCGCTTTCGCGGCGTCAACAGCATCGAGCTCTACTTTGACGGCCAACGCTGGTGGATCGCGAGTGTGATGTGGATGAGCGAAGCGGCCAGCCATCCGATACCGGCAAGCCTGTTGCCGGACCGGTGACCCACAAAAGCATTGGGTGAACTTGGCACCGGTCAAGGCCGTGTTTGAAGGAATAATCGCCGGCCGAGCGCGAGTTTTTGCGGCGCATCGGCCAGAAGGCCGATAATCGCGGCCCGGTCACCGGGATTTACCTATTTGCACCCACTGGATATCTGATGAATAAAAGCGAACTGATCGAAAGCATTGCCACCAAGACTGGCTCCACCCGCGCTGCCGCCACGGCCAGCCTGGACGCCGCTCTGAGCGCTATCACCGAAGCGCTGGCCGCCGGTGACTCGGTCGCCATCCTCGGCTTCGGCAACTTCAAGGTCAGCGAGCGCGCTGCCCGCACCGGCAAGAACCCTGCCACCGGCGAGGCGCTGGAAATCGCCGCCGCAACGGTCGCCAAGTTCACACCTGGCAAGGCCCTCAAAGACGCCGTGAACACAAAGAAGTAAACCGCAGCAATTGCGGAGAAGAGGCGCCGTCATCGCGACGAGCGCCTATTTTTTTGCCCGTCTCAGGGTAGCAAGGCTTTCGCCGCTTCGATGCGCAAGGCCATCGCGACCGACTCGTCGTTCATCACCTTAAGCAGAAAACTCCTGGGGTCAAGGCTTGGCGCGGCGCTGCCGGCTGCTTGCGTGAGCTGGGCTGGGGCCGGCTCATTCACTGAGGGTGCCGGCGCAAGCGTGGGCGCGCCCAGTCGCTGCAAAGCCAGTTGCAAGGCCGCGGGTTTGATGCTGTCCAAGCGGCACAGCAGATCCGCTTGCCCCTCGTGACTGGGCGGGATGTCCAGCCAAGGCTCGGCGGCGAATACCGGTGCCAGATCGGGAGCGACGAAAGCCGACCAAAGATCCTGCGGCTGATCCGTCTGCCGTGGCGGCAAGGCCGCGCTGCTGGGCGAGCAGATCCCGATACGCTTGCGGGCGACATCGTCCAGGTAGCGCAGCCGCAAGGCCTCGGCAAACGCCTGCGCTTGCAAGCGCGGCTGCGGCTCGGCAAACGAGAAACAGAGCAGATAGCCATCCACGCCCGAGACGGCAATGGCCGGTGCCGGCAAGGCCAAATCGGCCTGCACCCCGCGCCAAACCTTGGAGATCAGCGTCCAATCGGCGGGCCTGGCCAACTCCAGCACAACCAGGCGCACCGCATCGGCAATATCGATCAAACCATGGCCTGTGGGCGCCGTCGCTGGCGGGCCGTAGAGTCTTTGCAGCTCGGATTGGAGTCGGGTCATGGGCGCTGAAAAAAGACGGACTGATAGAAGGGCAGACTCTACTCGACGCCGAAGGGCGGCGCGTGCGGCGCGGTCCCGCTCACGGCATGAAAAGCGCCGCTAACCGGGTGCTTCTTGGTTTCGGCTTCGACCCCATCACGGCTCATACTTAAGCATTTTGCCGCTCGCGCATCCCCGCGTGCCCCGCCCGCATGGCCGTGATTCGGCTGCGCCTCTCGCCCCAAGGAAATTCTGATGTTCAAGCAACTCGATGTAAAAGCCCAACTGACGCTGGGGTTTGGCTTGGTCGTGGGGCTGTTCGTGCTGGCCCTGCTGGGCGTGGGGCTGATGGTGGCCACGCTGTCGGACGGCGTCCACGACATCAGCGAGAAGTCTTTGCCGCGCGCCTTGATGGTGGATGAGATGAATCTCAGCCGCTCGGATGTGCAGCAGTTCTTGACCGATGTGGCGGCCACCCACGACGAGGCGGGCTACAAGGACGCCGAAAACTCGGCGCAGGTGTTCCGCAAGAACGTGGCTGAGTTTCGCCGCCAGTTCCAGGCCGAGAAGGCGCAAGCCAAGCTGCAGGAGCTCGAGGCCTTGAGCGCCAGCTTCGAGACCTTTGCGAGCGGTGGCAAGCAGATGGCGCAGGTCTATCTCAGCCAAGGCATGGAGGCCGGCAATCAATTGATGAAGGGCTCGCCCGACAAGCCCGGCTTCGACAAACTCAGCGAAACGCTGGGCGAGCGGCTGGAGAAGTTTCGTGCGGCCGAGGTCGAAGCGGCCCGAGCCAGCGCCAACGAGGCCGACCAACTGAGCAAAAAGATTCGCATGCTGCTGCTGACCGGCGGCGTCGTGGCTGCCATCGCGGCCGTTGCCATCAGCTCGCTGATCGTTCGCTTGCTGCTGCGCCAACTGGGCGGCGAGCCACGCATCGCGGTTCGCCTGGCCCAACGCGTGGGCGCGGGTGACCTGTGCAGCGAGATCATCGTTGAGCCCGGCGACGACAGCAGCCTGCTGGCGCAACTCAAGACGATGCAGCTGGGTCTGGTTTCGGTCGTTGCAACCGTGCGCCGTGAATCGGCCGGCGTGGCCGAAGCCAGCGCCGAGATTTCCGATGGCAATAACGATATGTCGGATCGCACGGTCAGCCATGCCAACGCCTTGGAAGAGGCCGCCGCTTCGATGGATCAGCTGAACGTCGCCGTTAAACAGAATGTCGACGGCGCCCGCGAGGCCCAAGCGCTGGCGTCCTCCGCCAGCCAGGTGGCCGAGCGCGGGGGCGAGTTGGTGTCGCAGTTCGTTGGCACCATGCAAGGCATCAACGAAGCCTCACGCAAGATCGGCGACATCATTGGCGTGATCGACAGCATCGCCTTTCAAACCAATATCCTGGCACTGAATGCGGCCGTCGAGGCGGCCCGCGCCGGTGAGCAGGGCCGCGGATTTGCGGTGGTGGCCAGCGAGGTGCGCTCCTTGGCGGGCCGCTCGGCCGAAGCCGCGCGGGAGATCAAGGCCTTGATCAACACCAGCGTCGAGCGGGTCGAGCAAGGCTCGTCGCTGGTCGACCAAGCCGCCGCCACGATGAGCGAGGTGGTCAAGAGCATCCAGGCAGTGTCCAGCATCATGACCACCATCAACACGGCCAGCGCGGAGCAAAGCGGCAGCGTCGCACAGATGACCGCCGCCATCCACCACATGGAAACCGTGACGCAGCAAAACGTCGCCATGGTCGAGGAGATGGCGGCCTCGGCCACGACCTTGCGTGGCAAGGCGCAGGAGCTGTTTCAGACCGTGCAGGGTTTTAAACTGGCTGAATAGTTACGCCCTGTCCAACCCCGGTCGGGCCTCAAGTCAAAGGAGTCAGACGCATGCAAATCGATTGGAACCATTTCACGCCCTGGGCCTCCTTGGCCGGGGGCCTGCTGCTCGGGCTGGCGGCCAGCTTCTTTATTCTGGCGAATGGCCGCATCCTGGGTATCAGCGGCATCGTCGGAGGCCTCTTGCGGCCACGCGGTGCAGACTTCGCTTGGCGCATTGCTTTGGTGCTGGGGCTATTGGCCGCAGCGCCCTTGTACGGGCTGGTCGCCGGGCCAGTGATGGCCACGGTAGAGGCCGGTTGGGGCACGGTGATCGTGGCCGGTTTGCTGGTCGGCGTGGGCGCCCGCTACGGCTCGGGTTGCACCAGCGGCCATGGTGTCTGCGGGCTCGCGAGCCTGTCGCCTCGCTCACTGGTCGCCACCATGGCCTTTATGGGCGCAGGCTTTGCCGTCGTCTGGATCTCTCGCCATCTGCTGGGCTGAACCCGGAGTACCTCATGAGCACCTTCAACACCTCCATTCACCACCGGCTGTCTGAATTTGGCGTCGGCCTGCTGTTCGGGCTGGGCCTGATCATCGCGGGCATGACGGACCCCAGCAAGGTGCTGGGCTTTCTGGACCTGGCCGGTCTTTGGGATCCCTCGCTCGCCTTTGTCATGGGCGGCGCCATTTTGGTCGGCCTGGGCGCTTTTGCGCTGGCCAAACAACGCAGTGCGGGCTATCTGGGTGGCGCCATGCACCTGCCCAGCGGCCGCGATATTGACCGTCGTCTCATCATCGGCAGCCTGCTTTTTGGCAGCGGTTGGGGACTGGCGGGCTTTTGCCCCGGCCCGGCGATCGTCTCGCTGGCGACCGCGAACCCCAAGGCCATGGTCTTCGTCTTGGCTATGCTGGCGGGTATGGCGATTTTCGAATTCGCCGAAGGCCGCTCCAATAAACCGTTAGTTCAACAAAGTTAAGCACACCATGAGCATCCCTGTTCGTTCCGTCACGCCCGAGTTCTATGTTGCGGCCCAGCTGACCCCGGCCGATATGGCCGGCGCTGCGGCCATGGGTTTCAAGACCGTCATCAACAACCGCCCGGATCTAGAGGGCGGCGCCGAGCAACCATCCAGCGGCAGCATTCAAGCGGCGGCCGAGGCGGCCGGTCTGGTCTATGTGCACTTGCCGGTGGTGGCCGGTGCCATCACCCCGGAGCAAGCGGCCAGCATGAAGCAAGCGCTGGACGCGGCGCTGCCGCCCGTGCTGGCATTTTGTCGGTCCGGTGCGCGTTCTACGCAGTTGTTCATGTTGGCTCAACAAGTCGTTTGATTGCCAAAACGCAATACAGGCCATGCCGCACTGTCTAAACTGACTTCACGCTTCGACCTAAGGCGGAAGTCTGAATCGGAGCGTGAAGGTGAGATCGCCTTGAATAGGGCGTCCATGCAGTCGTAAGGCCATGGGGGATGAAGCACATCTCAGACCATTTTCTGACTCAAAGCAGCAAGATGGGAAGCTTCACCAAAGCCCGCCAATCCGCAAGGACTGGTGGGCTTTCTGATTGAGGTGCTGGCAAAACCGCGTCTTTGCTCCCACGGCTGCATTGGAAATCCCCGCGATACCAATTGATAAAAAACGGGGGGTCATTTAATTGCGCGCCACCTCTTTCGGCCTGAAAAAATTAACCTGACCCTATTTAATTTCGAAGCCAGGCAAGCCGCAGCAGCGAAGAGTTGCGCCCGCTGAACAATCCGTCAATCGGTCCTTGGCAAGGCGACTGTGCCGGGCAAGGGCCCCACCGCTCGCCCTTCGCCCTCTAGCGCATCGGCCAGCAGCGCCAGCGGCAGTGGGCCGTGCTTGAGCAACTTGTCGTGAAAGACTCGGATGTCAAAGGCGGCCCCTTCGCGCTCTCGGGCCGCTTCGCGCAGCTGGCGCAGCATCACCGCACCCTGCTTGTAGGTGATCGCCTGCGCCGGCCAGTTGCGCACGCGGGTGATCTCGCGCTCAGCCAAATGCGGCAACATCGGCAGCTTGCTGCGCCAGAAATCCTGCGCCTGCTGCTCGCTCCAGCCGAAGGCGTTGATGCCGACATCGAGCACCACGCGGATCGAGCGCACCAAGTCCCATTCCACCGCCCCCAAGGCATCCGAGTCTTGTTGAAACAATCCCAGCTCGCCGCCGAACTCCTCGACATAAGCGCCCCAGCCCTCGGCAAAGGCCGAGTAAAAGCCGTGCGGCAGACCGACGGGGCAGCCACGCTGCTCCAGCGCATAACGGCTTTGGTAGTGGTGGCCGGGTGTGCTCTCATGCAGCAGCAGCCAATCGATATTGCGGCGCCCGTAAGTGGCCTGCGCGCGGTTGAAATAGAAGGTGTTCTCATCCGGCTCGTAATAGCCATCCACCGGCAAGGCTGCGCCTAAATCGGAGCGGCGAATCTGCGGCGGCGCAATCGCGGTCGGCAAGAAGAGCTTGTGCATATGCTTGTAGACAATCGCTTGGCGCGCCTCGTAGTCCGCTTGCGGCGTTTCCCCATCGGGATAACTGAAGGCGGGGCTGTCCAGGTAAGCGGCAAAGGCCTTGTCGCGGCCGCCGTAGCCCATCCGTGCTTGCAGTTCGCGGTAGCGCTTGAGGGCGCGTTCCAGTTCGCTATGCCCCATCGCCATCAGCGCCTCGGGCGTGCTGTCCATGGTCAACCAGGCGCGGCGCAAATAGGCGTACCAATCCTTGCCGAGGCTGGTTTTGGCCAGACCCTGTTCGGACAAAATCGCCCGCTCGCCCAGCAACAGATAGGGGCCGAGCACAGCCAATTTTTGCTGGTTCAACGCCAGCTCAAAGCCGATCTGGTGCAGCTGCAATTGTTGGCATCTATCGCTGCCAGCCTGATCGAGCGCCTTCAACTGCCGGCTCAACTCGTCGAGCACCATCAGCTGCGCGGCCACATCGTTATGTTTGAGCAAATGCTCGATGTTCTTGACGTAGGACAGCTCCATCTCTGCGCCCAAGCCAAGCTGCTGGTGAGCTTGGCTGTAAGCGGCAATGAATTGCTCGACCGGCTTATTGGTGCTGGCCTCGGCAGGGGCCAAGGACGCAGCCAGGCACAGCCCGGCAAACAGCGCAGAAATTTTCTCGTTCATTGGATGCGGCGCGCGCTCTAGAGGTCTGTGTAAAAGGTACAAAGCGGGTTCATGGGCGGACAGTATCCGGGCTGCAAGCCTTGCGCACCCAGTGGCTAAAGTTTGGCCATGGCCATTCAATTGCCCTTGGGACGCTTCGCATCCTTCGGACGAAATTGGGGTCAGGTTCATTTAACTAAAAAATGAACCTGACCCCATTTAACTGCTTGGGCTGCCTTGGCTCGAAAAAGGGCCGCCGCACCCGGCGAGAATAGCCGGGCCGGCGGCCATTTGCCGCAGCAAGCCCTGATGACAACAAGTCCGACGAGATCACATTCACCGCAGGCCGCTTCGCCCTCCGCGACCCAGTCCTTGCGCCTTCGACTGCCTGTTGCTGGGCAATGCCCAGGCGGGGCCGGTTTTGCCATGGCGGCGTCGCGATGAAGGCGCAGATTGAAGCGATCGGGTTTGTCGACGCCATCCGCCCGCACGCGGAAGACGATTTCTGGGGCGGCGAAGAAGCCTGCATCACTCTTGCCGAAGGCTTCACGGCCGATGCGTTGGCGGGTCTGGCCGAGTTCTCCCATGTTGAAGTGCTGTTCCTCTTCCATGAGCTGGACCCGTCCAAGATAGTGTGCGGCGCAAGACACCCCAGGAACAACCCCGCTTGGCCGGCCGTCGGCATCTTTGCCCAACGCGGCAAGAACCGGCCCAATCGAATCGGCAGCACGATCTGCCGGCTGCTGCGAGTGGCGGGCTGCCAGTTGTTTGTGGCCGAGCTCGATGCCATCCATGGCACACCTGTGCTGGACATCAAACCGGTGATGACCGAGTTCCTGCCACGCCAGCAAGTCCGCCAACCGGCTTGGTCGCATGAACTGATGCAAGCGTATTGGTCGCGCAAGCAGCCGCAATAGCGGCAGGGGGGAGGTTGAACCCTGCGCAAGAACGCGCAGAGGGTTCAGCCTCGCCCCTGCCGAATCTTCGCCACCCGACGATTCATCCCGTGGCGAATAAGCTTGCTGTAGAGCCAGCGTTTCAGGCCGCTCAGATTGACGCCATGGCGAGCGTAGAACGCGTCGGGGCTGTCGAAAAGACCGAAGTCCTGGTTGATGCCGTCTTTTTGAATATAGGTGTGGCTGCCGCGCCATTGCACGGCAGGGGCAGCGAGATCCGGCGTCGCGATGCCGTAGCCGCAGAATGCCATTTGCCCAGCAAAACGTTCTTGCACGGCGGCGAGATAGCCTTGATCAAGAATGAAACCTTCCAGGTTGATCCACGCGTTCTTGAAGCTGACTTCGACCCAGCTATGCACAATATTGCGCGGCGCCAGCCAGAAGGCGATGCCGCTAACCGCGCCCTTCTGCAAGGCCTTGTCGATGGTGAAGCCATGCAAGCGGCAAGCCACGCCACTGGCGCGCAGCAAGGCCATTAAAAGCGTGCTTTTGGTATTGCATTGGCCATAGCCATCGGCCAACACCGCCGAGGCGGGCATGTCGTCGCTGGCGTTGTAGCCAAACGGCAACTCATTGCGAACGAAGTCATAGATGGCGCCGATGCGCTCGAACTCGGCCAGATTTCGCCAGCCGCGCGCCGCCACCAACTGGGCGACGGACGAATGCTGATAGTCCAACAAAGGGGTCGCAAGCAAGAGGCTTGCCGAGGGCGAGGAAGAAGAAATTTCGGCTGTCTGAGGCATGGTGGCGTGCTTGATTGTTGGCAAGGCTTGATTTGATTGCCTGTAGTCACTACAGAGTAAAGCCGCAGCCGCTCCTCATGCGCTCCGGGCCTTGGGGTGGGCCAAGAAACAGGGAATTGGCGGCAATGAACCAGGCCACGGTCATGCACCGAAGGTGGTGTGCCGAGCGCAATGCCCAGCCAAGCAATCGGCTTGAGTCGATGGCCGAACTGCAGCCGTCCGCAGATGGCCGTACTCAGAATGCCGATTGAGCCCCACATCGCATGGGCCACGGCGAGGTCGATGCTCTTGATGGCTTGGCCCAGCAGCAAAAAACGCCAACCAAAGCATGGCAATGGCGCCGAAATCCCAGGCGCGATTGAACGGCAGCACACTCGTCCTTTTAAGATTGAGGGCCGAACCGGATCATGCCGCGCACGCTCTGGCCTGCGCCGATAAACTGCCGCCACGATGAATCCGCCGCTTTTGCAACCCGAGCCCACCGCAGCGCCGCTGCTGGGTTCCGCGCTGCCCGCCAGCGACATGGCCCTGACCCATTTGCCCGAAGCGCTGCTGGTGTTCGATGCTCAGCACCGGCTGGTCTTTGGCAACCCTGCGTGCGCGATCCTGCTGGATCTGCCCGTCGAACTGCTGGCGCGTTGGGTCGCCGAGCGCTGTACGGGCCAGCAAATCGCTGGCTATCAAGGCGCGCGGGGGGCGCCGGCGGAGGACTTTGCCCCTGCACAGAATTCGAGCAGCACCCGCCGCACCGCAGCGGGCAAAACGCTGCAGCTCACGACCCACATGCTGCCCAGCGGTGGCTGGCTGCGAAGCTACTGCGACATCAGCGCCTTGGCTGCAGAGTTGGAGGCCAAGAGCGCCAGCGAGGTGGTGCTGCGCTTCGCCCTCGAAGGGGCTGGCGACGGGGTCTGGGATTGGGATGTCAGGGCCAACATCACCCAGTATTCGCGTCGCTGGAAGGAGATGATGGGATTTTCAGGCGCCGATCTAGACGGTGATATCTGCTCCAGAGAACCGCCCAAAATTCACCCCGATGACTTCGACCCGGCCTGGGCAGCCGTACATGCCCATCTGGCAGGGCAAACGCCCGGCTATGTCAGCGAGCATCGGCGCATGCACAAAGACGGCAAATGGCGCTGGCTGCTGGCCCGCGGCATGGTCGCAAGCCGCGACGCCGAAGGCCAAGCCTTGCGCATGACGGGCACCAGCACCGACATCACCGCCCGCAAGCTCGCCGAAGAGCAGTTGCTGCTGGCCGCCAATGTGTTCAAGCATGCCCGCGAAGGCATCGTCATCACCGACGCCGCCGGCAACATCATCGATGTCAATGAAACCTTCAGCCTGATCACCGCTTACTCGCGAGAAGCTGTGCTGGGCCGAGCCGCCCTGATGCTGCGCTCCTCGACGCAAGCCCCCGGCTTCTATACCCAGCTGTGGCGCGATCTGCAGGCCGGCGGCTATTGGAGCGGCGAGCTGTGGATTCGGCGCAGCGCGGGCGACATCGTGGCGATCATGCTCACCATCAGCGCGGTCAAGGGCAAAAAGGGTGAAACGCAGAATTTTGTCGCGCTGTTCACCGACATCACCCAGACCAAGCAGCATCTGCGCCAACTTGAGCGCAACGCCCATTTTGACGCGCTCACCGGCCTGCCCAACCGGGTGCTGTTGGCCGAGCGGCTGCAGCACGCCATGGCGCAATGCCGACGCCGCAAGCTTTCATTGGCGGTGGCCTATCTGGATCTCGACGGTTTCAAAAGCATCAACGACCGGCATGGTCATGCCACCGGCGACGAGCTGTTGATTGCCGTGGCCAATCGAATGCAGTCGGTGCTGCGGGATGGCGACGTGCTGGCACGCATCGGTGGCGATGAGTTTGTGGCGGTGCTGAGCGAACTGGCGCATCCGCGCGATTGCGAGCAGGCCTTGGAGCGCCTGCTGCAGGCGGCCAGTGCGCCGGTCACCCTGGGAGACTTGCTCCTGGAGGTTTCCACCAGCATCGGCGTCACGATCTATCCTCAAGATGGCGCCGATGCGGACCGCCTGATCCGCCATGCCGACCAAGCCATGTATCTGGCCAAACAAGCCGGCAAGAATCGCTTTCATCTGTTCGATATTGCGCATGAAACTGCGGCCACGCAGCAGCGCGAAGGCCTGGCGGAGATGCGCAGCGCCCTAGCCCTTGGCCAGTTCAAGCTCTGCTACCAGCCCAAGGTCAATATGCGCACGAATGCCGTGGTCGGCGTCGAGGCCCTGATTCGCTGGCAGCACCCACAGCGCGGCGAGCTGCCACCGGCGGCTTTTCTACCGTTGATCGAAGATCAAGCGCTCAGCGTGGACTTGGGGGAATGGGTGATTGCGCAGGCCCTGCGGCAAATCACCCTCTGGCGCGCCGAGGGTCTGGACTTGCAAGTCAGCGTCAATGTCTGCGCGATGCAACTGCAACAGGCCAATTTCGTGTCGCGCCTGTCCGCCTTGCTGCTCCCCGCCGCGGGTGACCAGGCTTGTGGCCTGCAGTTGGAGGTGCTGGAAACGAGCGCCCTGGAAGACATGGCTCAGATGTCCAAGCTGATGCACGCCTGCCAAACCCTGGGTGTGCATTTCGCGCTCGATGACTTTGGCACCGGCTATTCATCGCTGACTTACTTGCGCCGCCTGCCGATCAAGCTGCTGAAGATCGACCAGACCTTTGTCCGTGACATGCTGGTCAACCCCGACGATCTGGCCATCGTCACCGGCGTGATTGGCCTGGCCAAGGCCTTCGGTCGCCAGGTCATTGCCGAGGGCGTGGAGACCGCCGCGCATGGCGAGCGCCTGCTGGCCCTGGGTTGCGAGCTGGCTCAGGGTTATGGCATCGCCCGCCCCATGCCCGCCGCCGCCGTGCCCGCCTGGGTTGCCGCCTGGTCTGAAAAGCCGGACTGGCTGGCCTGAGCGCAAGGTTTTGGCGAGCAGGCTCGGCCGGGCCCGGCTCTGATCCAAGCTCAACAGCAGATTGCCAAGCTTGTGTCCACACAGCGCCAGCTCGAAGGCGGCTTAAATGCGGCTCACCCGGCGCCGCTTGTGCGCGCCCCAGGCGACATGGGCGAGCCAGAACAGCAGCAGCGCCAGAATCAGCAGCGCCGGCACCATCAGCAAGCCGGACTTTTGCACCGCCTTTGGAAAGACTTGCGGCTGGCCCAGGAAGAGCGAATTGGCGGCGATGAACAAGGCCACCGTCATGCGCCACAGATGGCGGGCCAGGCGGGTGGCGCCCGTGACACCGCGCTTCAAGATCAAACGCAGGTCTCCGACCGCCGCCAAGCTGCCGATGATCATGAACATCACAAAGGCGGCTCCCGGCTGGCCGTCCAGCATGCCGCGCGGGTTTTGCGAGGCCAGCCAGAAGAGGTAGGCGCTAGTGGCGATGACGCTCAAGGAGGTCAGGAGCAGGCCGTAGTCGAAGCGCCCGATCTGACCCGGCTTGCGTTTGACCGCCATCCAGGAACTCAAGACCAGATAGAAAGTCAGGATGCCGGCAATCACCGAGGCGCGCTCAGGCGTAGGCAGGAACGGCGCCACGACGGCACCGATGCCGGACATGATCAGCATCGAAGCGACAAAAATTTTGCCGATCAGGCGGTGCAGCGGCGTGCCCTTGCGGCATACAAAGGCGGCCGTGCCTGACAAGAGGCCGACGCTGCCGGCGCCGATGTGCAGGTAGAGCACCGCCGCAGCGGCGGCGTGAACCAGGGCGGAGCTCTCGGGGGCGATGTAGAGGACGGTCATTTTCTTTAACTCCGAAATTCAGTGGATGGGGTCTGTGGCGCTGTCTACTTCGGCTGTCGCTCGAAAAAGGCCCAGATCATGGCCGGCCCATTGGGTTCCATCGGGGACGGACCCAACAGGCGCGGGCGCTTCGAGTAGGGCTGCGGCAGGCCATGTCCGCCGCCGTGAATGCTTACCAGCTCGACCTCGGCCTTTCCTTCCTCATTGCGCCAGCGGTTCTGCTCGACGCGCACACCCTCGGCGACGGTTTTCTCGCTGGTCTGGGGTGGGCCGGCCAAGTGAGCCCAATCGGCGAAATACTGCGCCGATGCGCGGGAGGAAATGATCTCGCCGCCCTTGTAGAACAGGCCCAGCAGATTGATCTCGCCGCCGGCATAGGGCACCAGCGGGTCCTCCGTGCCGTTCATGATCATCACCGAGGTGGCTTTTGCTGCTGCCGGCTTGCATTGAAAGTTCTGCGGCGCCGGCACATTGGCGACGACGGCGGCCACCGCCTTGTAGCGGTTCGGCTGCTCCAGCGCCAGGCGCAGCGCCATTGAGCCGCCGTTGGAAACGCCGGTCGCAAACACGCGCGCCGGGTCGAGCGACAGATCGGCCACCAGCTTATCGACCAGCGCGGCCAAGTAGCCGACATCGTCGCCTCTAACGCCGTTCAGCTCCTTGTCACCGATGCGGCTGCAGTCGTTCCAGTCGGACGCGAAGGACTTGGGATAGACCAGCGCGAAGCCATGCTGATCGGCCAGGCGCTCGAAGGCATAGCCGGTGCCGACGCGGATGCGGCCCGGGCCTTCGCCCGAACCATGCATCACCAAGACCAGCGGCGCGCCTTTGGGCAGATCCTTGGGCACATAGGTCCGGTAACCGCGTTTGACGCCGGCCACGTCGATCTCGCCCTTGACCAAGCTGCCGGACAGCTGAGGAACTTCGGGATCGGGCGTGTAGAGAAAGTAAGCGAACACGCCGGCCAGCACGGCCAGCAGGGCGATCAGGCCCAAGAGGCCTCGCAGCAGGAAACGCAGAACTCTCTTCATGATGGTGCATTCGTGTTGTGACGGGGTCGACTGTGCCCTTGCAGGCCGGTCGCGGCCAAGCCATCCCGGATCGGTGACGCGCTTGCGGGGACGAGCGACGCCTGACCACGACCAATGGCGCCGGCCCCGTTTTATCCGCCTCGGGCGCCGCTCGTCCCGCCGCATCGTGTTTAAAGGCCCGCGCGTCGTCGCTCGTCCGAGAGCCCCTACGGCTCAGCCGGCGGCTCAACACAATGGCCCTGTCCTTAGAAATTTGACCACCCACTCTAACGGGAACCCGAGCATGAAAACACCTTTTACCTCCCCTCGCCGCAGCCGGACCATCGCCAGCGCTATCGCCGCAATGGCCTTGTTGAGTTCATTGGGCACGGTCCAGGCCGCCGTCTTCAAAGATGCGCAGCTGGAGTCGCTGCAAGATGCCGGCAAGTTTGTCGAACTGGAACAGCAGGCCCAAACACGATTGAAGGCCAATGCTGCCGATGCCGAAGCTAGCGCGGCTTTGTCCTTGGCCTTGAGCTTCAGCGACGCCGGCGACGGCAAGCGCCTCGAGGCCGGCGCCAAGCAAGCCAAGCTGTGCGTCGAGCAGCACCCCAACATGGCGGTTTGCCACCTGGCCTCGGCGCAGAACCTCGGCTTGCAGATGATCAGCATGGGCATGGCCAAGGCCATGCGCAACGTTGGCACCTTGAAAGAGACCTGGATCCGCGCGCTGGAGTTGGAGCCGAGCAGCTTTACGGCCCGGGTGCAGTTGGCCAAGCTCTATCTGACGGTGCCCGGCATGATGGGCGGCAGCGTGTCCAAGGCCAAGGAGCTGGAGGCCGCCGTGCGCAGCAGCCAGCCCGAAACGGCGCGCATCATCCGCGTCCATATTGCCGCCGAAGACAAGAAATGGGCCGAGATGGAGAGCGAGTTGCTAGCGCTCAAGCCGAGCAAAGATGGCGCCATGCTTGATGAAATCCGCGAAGCCACGCTGCAATTGGCGCGGGTCTATTTGAAGGACAGCAAAGACTTGGCCAAGGCCAAGAGTTTGTACGAGGGTCTGCACCGCGATCAACCCACAAAGGCCAGCGGCGCCTACGGGCTCAGCCGGGTCTACGCCGCGCAAGGCCAAACGGACGAGGCGATTCGCTATCTGGAGCGGGCTAGGACGCTGAGCGGCGCCGACGAATTGCCCGTCGACCACCGCCTCGGTGACGCCTATCTGGCCAAGGGCGACAAGGCGCAGGCCAAGGCCGCCTACGAGCGTTTCATCGCCAACAAGCGGGCCAACCCGGCCAATGTCGAAGACGCTCGCAAGAGCCTGGCCAAGCTCGGCTGAAGGAGGGTATTCCAATGTCCGGCCAAGACCTTCCCCTCTGGCGCCTGAATCTGTTGCGCGCCTTTTATCTGCTGATCACGGTCGGGCTGGCAAGCAGCTGGGGGCCGAGCATGTTGCAGCACACCGACCTTTGGGCGCAGCGCCGGGGTGAGCTGGGCGCGATGTTGATCGGCTTGGCCTTCTTCTGCATCTGGGGGCTGCGCTACCCGCTGCAGATGTTGCCCTTGCTGATTTTTGAGCTGATCTGGAAGACCCTCTGGATCTTGGTCATCGCCTACCCGCTGTGGCTGGGCGGGGCGGTCACGCCGGGCGTTGAAGGGTCCTTCTATGCCTGCTTGGCCGGGGTGGTGCTGACGCCGCTGGTGCTGCCTTGGCGCTATATCGCGCATCACTACTTCCGCAAGCCCGCTCAGCCCTGGCGCAAACCGAGGGCCTGACGCTCAGTCGGTCCAGCCTTCCCGCCATTCACTCGAGTATTCTGCCGTGATGTCACCGCCCACCAAGACCACTATCGACGCTACGCCAACACCTCCGTCATTCAATTGGCGAGCCCTGTTCGGCTGGCGCCGCGTGCGGACAGTCGCCATCATTTGCGCGCTGTTCGTTCTGCTGTACAGCTTTGGCTGGAAACCATCGATGTGGCTGCTGGTCGCGCGGGTGTACGGCGTAGGGCTTGCGCTGCTGCTGGTGTTTGGCTTGTTCGAGCAATGGCCGCGCCGTTTGCCCAAGTGGTTGGCGCGTTGGGCATTGCAAGTGGCGGCTGTCGGGGTGGCGGTGCCTATCGCCCTCTTCATCGCCTTTCTGTGGACCACAAAAACGGGCGCGCCGATGTTCTGGAACGAGCCCAAACGTCTAGTAGCCTACATGACCTTCACCTTTCTTGGCATGCTGGTGGCGCCTTGGACAGCGCTGGCGGCCTTGTTGCGCCAGCGCGAGGCCAAGGTAGAGGAGCAGGCGATCGACTTCGAACTCGAGCGCAGCGAAATGGCCCGCCAGGCCCTGGACGCCCGCATGCGCCTACTGACCGCGCAGGCCCAGCCGCACTTTTTGTTCAACACGCTGGCCAATGTGCAGGCCTTGGTGGAGGCCGGCTCGCCGCGCGCGCCGCAATTGTTGCAAAGTCTAACGTCCTATCTGCGCGCCGCCGTGCCCCGCCTGGACGGCTCGGCCAATACGCTGGGCCAGGAGTTGGAGCTGGTGCGTGCCTATCTGGAGCTGATGCAGATGCGCATGCCCGACCGCCTCGCCTTTGACTTGCAGGTTGGCAGCGGCGTGCACCTGCTGCGTTGCCCGCCGATGACGCTGCTGACCTTGGTGGAAAATGCGGTCCAGCATGGCATCGACCCGAGCGAAGAAGGCGGGCGCATCGATGTTCGCGCCGAGTTGCTTGGTGACGGCCGCTGCCGCTTGAGCGTCACCGATACCGGCGTCGGCCTGCAGGCGACCGGGCGCGGCCTCGGCACCGGGCTGGCGGCGCTGCGCGAACGGCTGCTGTGGGCCTATGGCGGCAGCGCGGCGCTGAACTTGAACGAGGTGGAGCCGCATGGCGTGCAAGTGACGATTGAATTCAAGATCGAGCCCCTATGACAATGACTGCCCTGATTGCCGACGACGAACCGCTGCTGCGCGAAATCCTGGAGGCGCGCCTGGCCGCCGCCTGGCCGGAACTGCAAATCGTCGCGCAAGCACGCAATGGCCGGCAAGCGCTTGAGCTGTTCGAGCAGCATCAGCCGACGATCTGCTTTCTGGACGTGCATATGCCGGGCCTGAGCGGCATCGAGGTGGCGCGGCAGATCGGCAAGCGCTCGCACCTGGTCTTCGTGACCGCCTTTGACCAGTACGCGTTGGACGCTTTTGAGCATGGTGTGCTCGACTATCTTGTCAAGCCGGTCACCGCCGCCCGCCTGGCCGAGACGGTGGGTCGCCTGCAAGCGCGCTTGCAAACGGCGCAACCGGCCGTGCACACCGAGGCGCTATTGGCGCAGCTGGCCGAGCGGCTCAAGCTCGATCAACCCGAGCCGATGCGCTGGGTGCGCGCCACGGTCGGCAGCTCCTTGCGGATGATTCCGGTCGACGACATCGATTACCTGAAGAGCGACACGAAATACACCTTGGTCGCCTACCGCGATGAGGGTCAGGCCGCCGAGGCGCTGATACGGATGCCACTGAAGGAGCTGATTGCGCAGCTCGACCCACAGCAGTTTGCCCAGGTGCATCGCTCGGTCGTCGTCAATCTGCGCTCGATTCGCCGCGTCACGAGGGGCGAGAACGAAACCGCCGACATCGAGCTCAAAGGCCGCAGCGAGCGCCTGCCGGTGAGCCGCAGTTATTTGCAGTTCTTCAAGGAAATGTAGGCCGGGGCCCGCCAAAACGGTCAAGCATTCGGTGCGAGTCAAGCCAGCCGAGAATCGCTGTCCTTGTTCCTGTGTCAATGATTTTGAAACGTCCGGGATGTGCCCATACAGGCCACTTCCAGCATGATTCAGCCCGAATGAGCGTCAAGAGTTGATGCTGGCGGCGCGCCAAGCGCCTCAGCCAAGCGACGCTGGCCTTGCCAAGGGGGAATTCCGGATGGGTCAACCGTTCCAGCGTCGTCATATTCGCTGTGGGGCGGTTGAATTTCCTATCCCTTGTTCACCGAAGCAAGGACGGATTGACCTGACGCACAGATTTTGAACAGAAGGACGCGAAGAGCGCGTAGAGCGCGAAGAAAGTGACGGGGATTTCGCTGCCGTGTTCCTTCGTGAGCTTTGCGCGTCCTTCTGTTCGATTTTGTTGGCCCTCACCAGTCTTATTTGGCCGAGCGCATATTCACGGGCGACTTGGCATCAGTAAAGCTTCGCCATCAGCCGCTCGAGCGCATCCTCGCGTCCCGCTGCTGTGGCGGCGAGCAAGCCCTGCTGCTGCAGGATCGAGATCAGCTGGCGCGGCGCGACACCCTGGTAGCCCACGATCGCCACATGCCCCGCCGCGACTTGGACGTTGGCAAGGCGCGGGTACCCATCGATGATCGGCTGGTACTGTTCCGCGAGGCTGAAGATGTCGTCGCTCTCCAGGCAAGTGCCCTTCGCGTCGCGACGGCGGCAGGCCCCGCGCTCATCAGTGACGACCTTGACGTAGTGCCGCACCGAGGCAAGCAGCGGGCCAGGGCGGCGGATGAAATCGGACGAGCCGGTGATTTCATGCCAGTTGTCGCCGGTGATGGCCCAGCAGGTGAGCGGCACCATGCCTAGGCTCGCCCAGTGCAGACTGCGATAGCCGCATGTGTTCGCGACCGCGATGCCTGAGACCGGCGCCGAGACCGTCACCAGGTTCAAATTCACGCCGTCGCGCTCCCAGTCAATGCGGCGCTCGCCCTCCAGCGCCTTCCTCGCGATCAGCCCACCCATGCTGTGGCCGATGATGGTGATGTCGCGATTGCGCATTCGTTCCGTCAGTGCCCCGACTGCAGCGGCCAGTTGCGCGGAGCTCTGCACCATGCTGGCCCGGTCGTCATAGCTGAAGCAGACCGCCTGCTGGCCGTGGAACGCGTAGAGCTGCGCGAGCGACCGGAACCGCCCCGCTGACCCATTGCAACCGTGTACCAGCACGGTCACCGGTTTCGACGAGTCGAGGGAGAAGGCCTGTTCCGACGCATCGGTGCAGGGGCCCAACTGTGGGAGTTGGACGCTCATGTCGGGCGTAGGGAGGCCGCTGGCATCCAGGGGCGTGGGGTCGAAATCCGACGGTCGCGGGAGTGCGCAACCGGCAAGCAGGCTCGCAAGGAGTGCACCGAGTAGGATGCCGCCCGCATAGAGCGTTCTAAGCTGAGGCGAAGCCAATCTGCGGTAGATGGTCATGCGGATCCAACCTCGTTCGTTAGGTGCCCTGTAGGCGTTTTTGAGAGACCAAATCCCGTGCGCTAACAGCTTCTCGGCTCGGTACTGCAAGTGTTTTATGCATTTGATTTCTATACGTCATTTGCAGCTCTGCCGTAGGCCATAAACCCGCCGAAAAAAGTCACGCCTAGAACAACTTCGACCACCGATAAAAACAGCCGCCCAGGGGCCCAAGGCCGGCATATATTGCCACATTTTTTTGACGCTATGTCGGGGCTTGCGAAGCTCGTTCCGCCCGAGTAATCGTCGCATGGCGACATGAATGGGCTGGTCTGGCCGGCCGTGGTTTGATCTGCCGCCAAACCGGTCCGTTTGCGCGGCGCGCGCGGTGCAGCCCCTCAAAAATCAGTTGAACCTATCCGTTTGGCCCGTGCCGACAGTACGTTGTGCCGCCTAGAGATCAATGAATCGTGAATCGCTTCCCTGTACGTGTCTCCCGGTCGAGTTCATCTTTACCAAGACGGCCAGGTCCCGACGCTAGGGAACTGGGTGACTTTGATGACAGCTAGGTGCCCCAAGTCGTCGGTACGGTCCCGCACATAAAGAACGGTTTAGACTGGAAGCCCGGAGCTGGTACGCGAACCCATTTCTGCGTCGCCAGCAGTCTGGGTGACCAGTGTCCGCTGAAGGTTTGAACCGACTGACGGCTATGGGCACATCGGAGCCATTCAACACCGATGCAGGGCTTGAGGTCAGATCTTGCATCTGGAGGTGCTCGCTCGCTTTCGGCGCGCCCGGCGCTCAGCCGGATGTGGATGTTATGGTTAGCCCTGCCGAAAATGCTCCGGCAACTCTCCCGGACTTGACCCATGCCCCACGACACCGCACGCGGCTCGACACCCATCGTGCACCCGTCTTGCCGCTCCTGCGCAGCGCCTCTGCAAGGCCCCTTCTGCCATGTCTGTGGCATCAAGGCGCCGCATCTGCCGCTGACGCTGGCCGGCATGTGGCAAGACTTCAGCGAACGGGTGCTGCATATCGAGAAAAGTCTCAAGCGCACGGTCGGCCATCTGTGCTGGCAGCCGCAAGCGGTCTTCAAGGCCTTTCTGCAGGGCCAGCGCCTCAGCTACACCCATCCCCTGCCCTTTTTGGTGGCGATTGCCACGCTCTCCGTGCTGCTGAGCCATTTCTACGGTGACGCCTACTTCGACGTGTACCGGGCCAAGTTGCTGCAGCAGGTACGGGGCAGTTTGTCGCCGGCTCGCGCTGCCCTTTATGCGCAGCTCAATTTGTGGCTCAGCCTGGCCATGCCTTACTGGATGCTGGTCTTCACCTTGCCCACCGCCGGCTTGATGCGAGCATTGTTCCCGAAGCGCGGCTTTACCGTCGCCGAGGCTTGGGCGGTAGGCCTGTACGGCATCGCCATGGCCATGTTGTTCGACTTGGCTGTCAGCGCCCTGGGTCAATGGGCCCGAATGCCGATGCTGCGGCTGCAAATCATCACCGATGCGATGTTGCTGCTGATTACCATCGCCTACTACCTGGCCTGGCTGGGGTTCAAACCCTGGACGCTGCTGCGGGTTGTGGCGGCCTGCCTGTTCGGCTTTGCGCTGATGAACCAGTTGCAGGAGATGGCCATTTACGGCATTGCGGCCTGGCTGCCCGGCATTCAATGAGGCGGCCCGGCATGCTGGGGTCAGGCCCGATTTAATGCGTCACATGTCGGCGTTATGCTGGCGCCTCACCCAACCCGGGTGCCGATCTTGGGCCGCCCACCCCAAAGCGTCTCCTGCAACTTCACTCGATTGCCGTTTCATGCACACAATGCCCGCCCCCGCCATGGAGCCCTTGACGGGCTACCGCGAACTGCCCAGCCAGACCATGCTGGAGCACGCTCAGGCCAACTACCAGAATCTGTTGCGCCGCCGTACCGTGCGCGACTATGACAGCCGGCCCGTGGACCGCGCGGTGATCGAGCAATGCCTGCTCGCCGCCGGCACCGCGCCTTCGGGTGCCAACCAGCAGCCCTGGCATTTCGTCGTTATCACCGACGCCGATCGCAAGGCGCAGATTCGCGCCGCCGCCGAGGAAGAAGAGCGCACTTTTTATAGCGGCCGCGCGCCCGAAGAATGGCTGCGCGCGCTGGCTCCGCTGGGCACCGACGCCAGCAAGCCCTTTCTGGAAGAAGCGCCGGTCTTGATCGCGATCTTTGCGCAGAAATACGGCATCGATGCACAAGGCGAGCGCTTCAGCCATTACTACGTGCCCGAGTCGGTCGGCATCGCCACCGGCTTCTTGATCAGTGCGCTGCATGACGCCGGCCTTGCCACCTTGACCCACACGCCCAGCCCGATGGGCTTCTTGAGCAAGCTGTGTGGCCGGCCCGAGGCCGAGAAGGCGGTCATTCTGCTGGTCGTCGGCTACCCCAAGGCCGGCTGTCAAGTGCCGGTGCATGGCGGTATCAAGAAGCCGCTGGAGGCGATCAGCAGCTGGCTGTAACTCGGCAGCTAAGCCAAACCGTATTCCTTCTTGAGTCTGGTGAGTGAGCCATCTGCGGTGATGGCGGCCAGGCCGGCATTGAAAGCGGTCAGTTGTTGAACCTGCCGGGGCGAGTCGCGCCGCAAGGCCATGTGCAAGGGCATGGCCTCCACCACAATGTTCTGCCAGACCAGGCTCGCCCGCGAGCCCGGCACTTGTTCGGTCAGGATGTGGTGGCCCACGGCCCGGTCGATCAGCATCAGGTCCATGCGCTGGGCGGCCAGCATGCGCAAGCCGGTCGCGTCATTCAGCGTTTCCTCTAACTGTGGCTTCAGATCAAGCAAGGCCTTGGGTAGGGCGTAGCCGCGCACGACGCCGACCTTCAGCTTGCGGTCCTTGATGTCCGATAGCTTGAGTAACAAGGGCCCTCGTTCGGCAAGCGCATAGAAGCCGAGCTCGTTATTGACGATGGGGTCGGAGAAGGCCAGCCATTGCTCGCGTTCGGCGGTGCGCCAAATGGCGGTGATGCCATCGACCTTGCCGGTCTGGGTCAATTGGAGCGCGCGGTTCCAGGGGTAGAAGCTGGTCTGTGCCGCGTAGCCCGAGTACTCAAAAGCCATCGCGATCGCACGGGTCAGGAAGCCCCCGCTAAGCAAACTCTCTCCGGTGTAGGGCGGAAACTCGGTGCTGGCCAATGCTATCGGCTCCAGTGCCCGGGCCGGCGGGGTCAGCGCGGCCAAGCCGGCAAGCAGCAAGCGGCGGCGGCGGCGGCAGAGCCGGTCGCGACCGGGCGGGCTTGATGGGGACATCTGTTTGCACTCCAACGATGTGCAACCATACCGCAGTCCAGCACCTGGCAGCAGCGGCGTGGCGAGCAAAGTGGAGGTGAGCTGCGCGGCATGGACAATGGACCCCCATGCAGACGCCTTTCCACCTCCCCACGCTGGATATCCCCACGCTGCTGATCGTCTATCAGGTGGTGGCGATGCTGATGGCAGTGGTCACCCTCGGAGGCGCCTGGAGCGCGCGTGGCCGCCATGGGCTGTGGCTCTGGGCCGGCGCCTTTGGTGTCATCGCGCTGGCGCAACTGTTGCGCGCGCTGCTGGTGTCCTTCGGCGCGCCCACACCCTGGCTCAGCATCGGCCATATCGGCGGCGTGATTTCCAGCGCTTTGGTGCTGCTGGCGGTGCGCAGTTTTCTGGGCCTGCGCCTGCACAGGCTGCCGGTGATCTTGTTCACCGGACTGGCCTGCTTGGCTTCGGTGCTGGTGGTGAGCACGGGGCAGCCGCAGTGGAGTTTGCTGTCACTGCCGCTGACCCTGGCCGCCAGCGCGCTGCTGCGCGGTTTCGCGCTGCCGCCCATCATCCGCTCATGGAACAGCCGGGGTGGTTTCGCGCTCGGCCTGATGCTGGTCGATTTGTCCTTGTCGGTGGCAGCCTATGCGCTGCGCGCAATCACCGTGACACCCGCCTTTGCCGGTTCGCTCGAGCAGGCGGTCACGGTCAACGGGCTGTGGTTGCTGCTCTTCATCGTTTTGCTGACAGGCCAGGCCTTCGCCGTGCTCTTGCTGGTCAATAGCGAATTGCAGCGCAGCCTTTGGTCGATGGTCGAGATCGACCCCTTGACGAGCCTGCTCAACCGGCGCGGCATGAAGAACCGCATCGGCCGCCTGCGCCAACGCGGTCTTGTCGCCAAGGCCGCACCCAGCGTGGTGGTCGCCATGATCGACTTTGATCATTTCAAACAGATCAATGATCGCCACGGCCATGCCGCCGGCGACGCCGTGCTGCGCGGCTTGGGCCGACTATTGCTCAACCATGTGCGGCCGAATGACCTGGCCGTGCGCATGGGCGGCGAGGAGTTTGCCGTCGTGTGGCAAGACGTCAGCGCCGAGGATGCGGTCAAGCTGGCCGAGCGGTTGCGCCAAAGCGTCGAGGATGAGCTCTTCGGCAGCGAATTTGGCGCCATTCAATGCACCGTCAGCATCGGCATCGCGATGCCGCGCGGCCAGGAGGAAGCGCTCGACGACCTGCTTGGCCGCGCCGACGCGGCGCTCTACAAGGCCAAGCGCGAAGGGCGCAACCGGGTCGAGCGGGCGTACTGAGCGGCCTGCGATATCCGGCCTAAAGCCCCGGCTCTTCGGCGTTTCGGCGCTGCGCAGGCTCCCTATCATGTTGGGAACTTCCGCTCAATAGAACGCAGCCATGCCAAGCCCCAAATTCACCACGTCCAGCCTGCCAGGAGCGTGGGCGGGAGCATCGCTGTTCAGCTCCGTGCGCAACATCACCTTGGCCGCGTTCTTCGCCTTGGCCCTCGCGGCCTGCGGCGGCGGCGGCTCCGACACCGGCTCCACCACACCGCCGGACAGCGCCGCGTCCGGTGTCACCACCTTCGCAGTGACGCCAACACTCAGCGGTGTGGCGGCCGTGGGTG
The DNA here is from genome assembly GCF_025717515.1 of Roseateles oligotrophus. Taxonomy (GTDB): domain Bacteria; phylum Pseudomonadota; class Gammaproteobacteria; order Burkholderiales; family Burkholderiaceae_C; genus Paucibacter_A; species Paucibacter_A oligotrophus. The sequence continues at coordinate 236,171 of NZ_JAJIRN010000010.1, read as the reverse complement.
CACCCCTGACCAATGCCTTGGTCAAGGTGATTGACGGCAGCGGCGCTCCGCTTGGCACGGCCACCACCAAGCCGGCCGATGGCTCCTACAGCCTGAGCCTGAGCAACAAGGTCTTGAAGCTGCCCCTGCTGATCCAGGCCACCGGCATTGACGCCAGCGGCAACCCGCAGGTGCTGCATTCGGCGGTGCCGGTGCTTGACGCGGCCAAGCCCGCGATGGTCGCCAACATCACGCCACTCAGCAACGCCATCGTCGCGCTGGCCATGGGCAGCGACCCGCAGCCGGCGTTTGCCAGTTCCGCCGCCAGCGCCGCAGCCATGGCCGCACCGGCAGCCTCGGCCGCCAGCGCCGCCGGCGAGTTCGTCAAGACCCTGATCAAGACCCAGTTGAGCGATCTGAAGATCACCAACACGGCCGCCCTGGACCTGCTCGGTGATGCCAGTTTTACGGCCAACAAGAGTGCGCAGGATCTGTTGCTGGAATCCCTGCGCGTTCAGCTGAGCAAGAACAGCAAGGGCGTCGAACAATTGCTGATCAGCAACAAGCTGATCAACAGCGCCAACCCCGAGGTTCAGGTCAGTTTGGGCGCGGCGCAAACCGAGTTGCTCAAGAGCACCGGCGCGGCGCCGGCCACGGCCATTACCTCGACGCTGAAGCTGGCCTCGACCGCCAAGGCGACGCTGGACAACTTGCCCTTGCTGGATGAGTTGGCAGCCGGCTTGAACAGCTTGATCGCGCAAGGCAAAACAGCGGCCGACTTCAAGGCCGCCACTCAGCTCGCCGCCTACAGCCAGCACGACAGCGCCGACAAGGACGCGATGGCCGCCAAACTGGCCGATTTTGCGGTCAAGAAGGGTCAGCTCGGCCGCTTCATGGTGACCGGTTGTGCCGATGACGCGCTGGTGGCAGGGCTGTGCAAAAAGGTGCTGATATCGGCCAACGTCACCGATTCCAGCGGCGCCCTGCTGGGTCAGTTCAGCGATGCCGCCTCCTTCACCAAGGGCGCCTCAGCGAGCACGCCGGGCCTATGGGGCCTGGTCGGCAATGGCCGAAATTTCGCCATGCACGTCTACCCGGTCAACGTCATTCACCTGGGGCCGGATGCCAACGTCACTGCCGCCAGCCCCGCGCCCAATCCCTGGGTCGGCATACAGGTGGCGATTCAAGGGATGTCAAACACCGCCACGCCGGCCAAGATCATGGACACCGCCACCGTGCAACTGCAGAGCGGCTACAGCATTCCGTTTGCCTATTGCGGCCGGCCGCTGCTGTGCATCTCCGACACGCCGGGCGCGAAGCTGGTCAAACCAACCGGCAGTATTGCCGAACTGGTCTTGCGGCAATCGGCCCTCGGCTGGCTGGGCAGCGCCGAGAGCCAGCGCGGCGCGAAGTACAGCGCCAGCTTTACGCTCGATGACAAGCCCTTGACGGAGACCCGTTCGGCCTATTTGTTAGCCGATGTACCCGCCGTCACGCCGGTGGCACGCTTCCCCGCCATCGATGGCCTGAGCAGCAGTCAGCCGCTCACGACGGCGGCCCTGCGCGCCGGTCTGACAATCAATTTCTCCAACTGGGCGGCCGCCAATCCAGACATGCGTTTGATCAGCGTGCGGGCCTTGCTGGACGGCTTCGTCTTGCCTTTGTATGTTGACTACGAGCCGCCAAGCGGCGGCAAGACCGCCTTGGTTTTGGCGCCGGTCGCGTGGCCAAGCTCGGCCACCATGACGGTCGAATTCTGGCTCGGCGCGCAAGACGCTGCGGGGCGGCGTTACTACACGCGCTACGCCTTGGCGACGCAGTGATAAGGGCCGGCAAATGAAAACGCGCCGAAGCGCGTTTTTCAGGGCCGGCTCACGCGAGTGACGGCTTACTTCAGCAGACCTTCGGCGGTCATCGCCGCGATCACCGCCGGGCGCGCCGCGACACGGGCACGGAAGGCGACCAAGTTGGGGTAGCCGGCAACATCCACGCCCACATATTGGCCCCAGTTGCTGACCACGAACAAGTAGGCGTCGGCGACGCTGAACTGCTCGCCCATCAGATACTGCTTGCCTTCGAGCTGCTCATTGACCCAGGCGAAACGCTCGGCCAGCTTGGCGCGCACCTGCGGTTTGTATTCTTCCGTGGTGGCCGGGTTGAACAGCGGCGAGAAGCCTTTGTGCAGCTCGGAGGTGATGAAGTTCAGCCATTCCTGCAGCCGGTAGCGCGCCATCGAGCCGTTGGCCGGCGCCAGCTGCTTGGCGGGCGCCTGATCGGCGATGTACTGGACGATGGCCGGGCCTTCGGTCAGGCGCTCGCCGTTGTCCAGCTCCAGGACCGGCACCGAGCCCTTGGGGTTGATCAGCATGAAGTCGCTGCCGTCGGCCAGCTTCTTGGTCTTGGTGCTGGCCAGCACGAGGTCGAACTTCAGGCCCGCCTCAAGCAGCGCAATATGCGGCGACAACGAACAGGCGCCGGGGCTGTAATAGAGCTTCATAACCATTGTTCCTCACGGGTTGAAAGACCGCAAAGCCTACCCCGAATTGGATTAACCCGCATGGCACGGACCTATTTGGCTTGGGCTAGCGATCGCCCCAATCAGCACAAGCCCTGCGCGCCTGCTGCTTGACATAGCGCAAGGCCGCCGCCGCCCTGGCGACCGAGACTGAGGCATCGCCCCAAGCCTTGAGTCCTCCCCCGCATGAAACCGTTCCTGCCCGCAATACTGCACAAACTCGGCTGGAAATCAAAGCTTGCCTTGCTCGCCCCGACGCTGTTGCTTGCCGGGGTGGCTTGGCGCCATTGGCAGGGGCCGGAGATCGAGGCCGAGACGGTGATGCGGCGCGATTTTGTCCAGTCGGTGGTGGCCAGCGGACGGGTGGAAGCGCCGCACCGGGTCGATATTGCCGCGCAGATCACCGCCACCGTGTTGCGCGTGCCGGTCGTCGAGGGTCAGGTGGTGCGCGCCGGCGACCTGCTGATCGAGCTGGAGGCCAGCGAGCTGCAAGCCGGCCTGCGCCAGGCCGAGATGGCGCTGCAGCAGGCCCAGGCCCGTTTGCGCCAGGTGACGGATTTGCAGCTGCCGGTCGCCGAGCAGCAGCAGCGCCAAGCGCTGTCGAACCTGAATAACGCCAAGGCGCAGCTGAGCCGCCAGCAGGCGCTGTTCGCGCAAGGCTTTATCGGCGAGGCCGCGCTCGATCAGGCCCGCAACGCGCTGGAATTGAGCGATGCCCAATGGCGCTTGACCCAAAAGCAGACCGAATCGCTGCGCCCACAGGGCAGCGATCACGCGTTGGCCGAGGCTGCGTTGGCACAAGCCCGCGCCAGCGCCGAAGCGGCCCGCGCCCGCGCCCGCTATGCCCGCATCAGCGCCCCGGCCGACGGCACGCTGATCGGCCGCAATGTCGAGGTCGGTGATGTCGTGCAGGCCGGCAAGCAGCTGATGACGCTGTCACCGAGTGGGCGTACCCAGCTGGTCCTGAACATTGACGAGCGCAATCTGCACCTGATTGCACTGGGGCAAAAGGCCTTGGCCTCGGCCGACGCCTACCCGGATCAGCGCTTCCCGGCCACGCTCGCCTTCATCAACCCGGGCGTCAACGCGCAGACCGGCGCGGTCGAGGTCAAGCTCGATGTGGCCGCGCCGCCGGCCTATCTGAGCCAGGACATGACGGTCTCGGTGGACATCGAGGTGGCGCGCAAACCGCAGGCCTTGTTGCTGCCCTTGAGTACGCTGCATGAAGCGCCGGGCATGGCACCTTGGGCGCTGCGCATTGACGAATCGGGCCGCGCCACGCGGCGCGAACTGCGCCTGGGCTTGCGCAGCGGCGGCCATGCCGAGCTGCTGGACGGGCTGGCCGAGGGCGACCGGCTGCTGTTGGCCAGTGAGGCGGTCGAGCCCGGCGCCCATGTGCGCATCAAGCCAGGCGCTGTCGGCCCAGCAAAGCGTTGAAACCTATGCCCAGAAAGTTACCGCCCTGGCTGCCCTTTGAATGGATCGTGGCGCTGCGCTTATTGCACGAAGGGCGGCTGCAAACGTTGTTCATCATCGTCGGCGTGGCCATCGGTGTCGGCGTGATTGTGTTCATGTCGGCCTTGTTGGCCGGCCTGCAAGGCAACTTCATCCGGCGCGTGCTGTCGGCGCAAGCGCATATCCAATTGCTGCCGCCGCAGCAGCTGACCCGTGCGCTGCGCCCCGGCACGCCGACCGAGCAGCCGGGTGCGATCACGCAGGCGCCACAGCAGCGGATCAAGTCGATCGACCAATGGCAGGCGGTGGCCGCGCAGGTGCGCGCCAAGCCCGAGGTGCTGGTGGTGTCGCCGCTGGCAAGCGGCTCGGCGCTGGTGCTGCGCGGCAATGCGAGCCGGGCGATTTCGCTCAATGGCATCGAGCCCGAGCTGTACTACCGGATCGTGGATCTGCGCGACAAGATGCTGCGCGGTCACGCCAATATCAGCGGAGGCGACATCCTGATCGGCAGCGAGTTGGCCAAGGATTTCGGTGTCGACGTGGGCGACAAACTCCGGGTGACGACGGCCAACACGGTGGCCGGCGGTGCAGGAGCCGCAGGCGTCAGCACGCTGAGCATTGTGGGCGTCTTCGACCTCGGTAATAAGGGCGCCAACCAGCGCAGCAGCTTTGTGACGCTGCACACCGCGCAAAGCCTCTTGGGCCTGCCCGGCGGCGTCAGCAGCCTGGAAGTGACCGTGCGCGATGTGTACGCGGCCGAGCGTATTGCGCAAGCGATCGCGGCCAGCAACGAGGTCGAGGCCGACAGTTGGATCAAGTCCAGCGCGCAATTCTTTTCGGCCATCAGCGCCCAGACCACGGCCAATACGGCGATCCGCTTCTTCGTCGGCCTGTCGGTGGCCTTCGGCATCGCCAGCGTTTTGGTGGTGGTGGTGGTGCAGAAGTCGCGCGAGATCGGCATTCTGCGCGCGATGGGGATTTCGCAAGGGCAGATCCTGCGCATCTTCCTGCTGCAAGGCGGGCTGCTGGGGATGGGCGGCTCGCTGGTCGGCAGCGCCATCGGTGCGCTCGCGCTGCTGCTCTGGCAACGCTATGCGCGCAATGCCGACGGCACGCCGCTGTTCCCCTTGGTGTTTGATCCCAAGCTGTTCGCGCTCGCGCTGTTGCTGGCCACGCTGACCGGCTTGATCGCCGCTTTTGCGCCGGCCTTGCGCGCGGCAAGACTTGACCCCGTGGTGGCGATCCGTGGCTGAGTTCGATCCCTCAAGCCCGCGCCGCGATGTGGTCGTGCAGTTGAACGGCGTGCGCAAGGTGTTCAATCCCGGCACGGCGATTGCGACCGAAGTCCTGCATGGCATCGACCTGACCCTGCGTCAGGGCGAGTTCTGCGCGGTGATGGGGCCCTCGGGCTCGGGCAAAAGCACCTTGCTCAATATCGTCGGGCTGCTGGACCGCCCGAGCAGCGGAGGGCTGGCGATTTGTGGCGAAGAAACCGCCCAGTTGGACGACCGCGCGCTGACCCGGCTGCGCGGTCACAACATCGGCTTCGTGTTCCAGTACCACCACCTGATCACCGCCTTCACCGCGCTGGAGAACGTGATGATGCCGATGCTGGGCGCGGCCGGCTTCCCCAACGCGGCGATGTATGAGCGCGCTCAGGCGCTGATGGCCAGCGTCGGCCTGAGCGAATGGCAGCACAAGCTAGCGGGTAATTTGAGCGGAGGTCAGCAACAAAGAGTCGCCGTGGCCCGCGCGCTGGCCATGCGCCCGGCGCTGCTGCTGGCCGACGAGCCGACCGGCAATCTGGACAGCAAAAGCGCCACCGCCGTCTTCGACCTGCTGCGCCGGGTCAACCTGGAGCAAGGCACCGCCATCCTGTTTGTGACCCACAACCCGGCCTTGGCGGCGCGCTGCGACCGCAAGATCGAGGTGATCGATGGCTTGCTGAGCGGTTGAAAATCGAGTTCTGGCCGCGCCAAATCAATCTTCTTCGGGTACGAATATCCACAAGAGGATGTAGACCAACACGCCCGAGCCGGCAAACAGCGCCAGCACCGTCAAGAGCAGGCGGCACAGCCAGGACTCGATGCCGGTGAGCTTGGCGATGCCACCGCAAACGCCGCCGATCCAGCGGTCATCGCGGCTGCGGCGCAGCTCGTTGATGCCGCCGGCCGAAGACGAATATGCCGGGCGGTGCTGCGAGCCAGCTGGGCCTGCGGCTGCGCCGCCCAGCAGGCGCTCTTTGGCGCGCGCGAACTCTTCGGCCGTCAACACGCCGCGTTGCTGTAGTTCGGCCAGCTTTTCAAGTTCGGTGCTGTCAGACATGGTTTGCTCCTCGGGAGATTGATGTGCACAGCTTAACGTGAGGCCTGTACGGCATGTTTGCAAGCTGCGACGAACGGTAGCGCCGAGGTGTTGAACTACAAGCGGGCCGGCACTACTACATCTGGCGAAACAGATGCGTGTAGAGCGGCCCGACGCGCAGCCGCTCGGCACGCCCGCTCAGCTTGAGAACCAGGCCGCGCTCGTCGCGGATCGCGCTTTCTATGCGCAGGGCGCAGACGATGGTGCCACGGTGGATTTGCCAGAACTTGTTGCCGTCGAGTTGCGGCAGCAGCTCCTTCAGGCTCATGCGGATCAGCGCCTCGGTGTCGCGCGTGACGACGTTGACATAACGATCCAGCGCCTCGAAGTAGAACACCTCGTCGATCGGGATTATGCGCACCTCGTTGCCAACTGCGGCGCGGATCAGCGTGAGGTTTGCGCCCGTCGGCGCCGCGATGGCCGGCACCGGCATCGGCGGCTCGGGCACCAGCACCTCCAGGCGCGCCAGCAAGCGCGTCAGCTCGGCAGCCCCCGCGCCGTCGGTCGGCGCGGGCGCCAAGCGCGGCGCCAGCCGTTCGCGCAGACGGGCCGCCGTCTGCATCAGCCTGTCTTCATCGACCGGCTTGACCAGGTAGTCTGCCGCGGCGTGAACGAAGGCGTCGACCGCAAACTCGTCGTAGGCGGTGAGGAAGACAATCAGCGGCCGCTCGCTGCCGGCAGGCCATTGCGCGCCAAGCTCCTCGGCGACCTTCAGGCCGTTCTTGCCCGGCATCTTGATGTCCAGAAAGATGACATCGGGCAAGGTCACTAGCGCCTTCGCCAGCGCGTCGATTCCGTTCAAGCAGGTCGCGACGATCTCCAGTTCCGGCCAGAGTCGACCTAGCGCCTCCTTGAGCAATCGGACCAGCAAAGGCTCATCCTCGGCGATCAGGGCGCGTGGCCGTTTCGGCGCAATGCTGCTCATGTTGCTGCTGCTGCGAGCGGCAGCACGATGCGGGCCAAGGCACCATGTGGCTGGTGTGGCGTCAGCGTGAGCGAGGCCGCCTCGCCATACAGCGATGCCAGCCGCGCACGAATATTGCCGAGCGCCAGACGAGCGCCCGGCTCGGCATCGGGTCGGTCCAGGCCCAGGCCATCGTCGGCAACGATCAGGGTCAGGAAGCCGCCTTCGCAACTCGCGCTGACGTCGATCCGCCTGCCCTCAAGCTTGGACTCCAGCCCATGCACGATTGCGTTCTCTACCAGCGGTTGCAGCAGCATCGGCGGCACGACCGTCTCGCGCAATGCGGCCGGCAACTCGAGCGCGAAGCTCAGTCGGTCGGCCATCCGCACCTGCGTCAGGCCGAGGTAGGCTTTGAGCAGCGCGAACTCATGCTCCAGCGTGGTTGTTTCGGCTCGCGAGGAACTCAGCGTGGCTCTCAGGTAGACGATGAAGAGGTCGAGCATGCGGCCCGCTTCGGCCGGGTCGAAGCGAATCAAGGACTTCAGGTTGGCCAGGGTGTTGAACATCATGTGCGGTTCGATTTGCGCCTGCATCGCCTGCCGCTTGACCGCTTCGGCCCGCGCCGACGCACGCGCGGCCTGCTCGCCAAGAAAGGCGATCTTGCCGCGCTTGTAGAAAAACCCGATGGCAATGAACAGCACGACGGAAATCAGCATCAGCGTGCGGGCGTTGGTTTCAACCACCTCGAGCTGGGGAAAACGCCTCCTGGTAGTCCTGCTCCACCAGCAGGCTCCAGCCTTGTGGCCGCTTGCGGGCAAAGGCCACGACCTTCTTGTCGGCCAGGCTGTAGACGGCGGGCCGCGCATCGGCGCCGACCGCGGCGAGGGCGGGATGGTCGCCGAAGTCTTCCAGCGCGGCCCGCACATTGGCCGGATTGCCGTGGGCGATCACCATATTCTTCTCATCCAGCAAGACCGCATAGCCGGTCTCGCCGATCTTGGCGGTCGAGATCGCCTTTGAAATCTCGGTCAGGAACATGCTGATGCAGACCACACCGATCAGCCGGCCCGCGCCGTCGCGGATGGGGCGCGCGAGCACCAAGGCGGGTTTGCCGGTGGTCTTGCTGATCAGGAGCTGGCGGGCAAACGGGGCGCCGCCGATCACGCTTTGGAACCAGGCCCTGTCGTCGTAGGGGCGCAGCGGCTGGCCATCGTTGCGCGCCACGTTCTCGCCAGTGGGCGTGGTGGTCAATGACAGAAAGATCCAGTCGTAGCTGTCGCTGATCGATTTGAGCAAGGGCACTTGACGCGGCCCCTCCATCGACACCATATCGGGCAGACGCACGACCTGGTTGAGCACCCGGATATTGGTGTCATCCCAGTCGGCAATGCGCGTGGCGATGACATTCGAGGCCGCAATCAACCTGAGCCCGATGTCATCGGTGAAGGTCTCTTCCGTCCTGCTGCTGCCGACGGACCAAAGGCCGATCAAGAACACCAAACCCAGCACCAGCAGCCCCTGCGCCACCAACGGCGACACGCTGATGTGGTACCTCATTTTCGCTATTAACCGCTCCCGCTTCGGACGGGCGGGGGCGCCGCACGATACCGTTGAATCGCGCTTGCCATCATGGCTTCGCAACCGCGGAAAAATGTAGCACGATATCTTCAACGGGCGCCCCATTCTGCAGCGCCCTTCGGCCCGCGCCCAGGCTCCTAGCGGCCGATATGTGCCTGCCGGCGCCGTACGAATGCGCCCATCAGCGCCAGACCGGCCAGCAACAGCGCGTTGGTCTTGGGTTCGGGCACGGCCGTCGTGAACGTCACGCTGGCGGCAAAGTCATCGGGCAGCGCACGCACGCCGGTGAAATAGGGGTTGCCGCCGTTGTAGCCAAGGTCGATCTCGAAGGGGTCGCCGGAACTGGCGTGCGAGCGGCTCACGCCGCCCTCGACGAAGTGGGCCGGCACGGTCACCGTATGTCCGGCGGAGAAGTACATATTGGGCGTGCCGCATTCGCCCGAACACAGATCAATCCACTGACCCGGCACATAGTTATTCGTCTCGGCCACCCAGCGCCCCGCGCCTGCGCTGCTGCTGCCGCGGGCGAAGCTGGACATTTCGTAGCTCAGCGTGATGGATTCGCCGGCTTGGATCAGACCCAGATCGACCGAGCGGTAGCCACCCGGCACGGCGCGATAAGCGTCCGTGCCGACATACAGCGCGGTGTCGCCGCTGGCGGCATAGCTCGTCCCGGTCACATCGCTGCTCAAGCTGGCCGAACTGCCCCAGACCGTGCTGCCGTTGCGCCGGATGTCGAAATTGAGGCCGGCGCTGACGAAGTTGCTGCCCGTCAATGGCGTGGCGATCACATTGTCGATAAAGCCCGGCGCGATATAGAAGTTGAAGCTGGCGTTCTGGGCCGTCGGGCCGTCGTTCAAGATGGTCTCGGTGATGCGGAAACTGCCCTGCACATCGTAGACACCGGCGCCCGAGGAGCGGCTGCCGAAATAGCCATAGCCCGAGCCCCAGGTGTTCGGGCCGGTGCTGTTCGAGCCTTCATTGGAGAAGTTTTGTACAACACCTCATTGCCGATTGCTGCTGCTCAAGCTCTGTACCGCTTGCGCACCCAGCTTGTAGGAGCCCTGCACCTCGACCGACTCAACCGTCACCTCCGCTTGTGCGCCGAGGCTGGCGAACGCCAGGGCGGCGGCGAGGACCAACTGACTGGCTTGGAACGGTGCTTTGGCAATCTTGAACATGGAAATTCCTGAATTTGGGTTGGGTAGGCAAGAGGCTCACAAGCAGTCACCGGGACGCCGCGAGGCGGTGGGCTTTGGATGATCTTGCGTGCTGACGACATCCGCCTGCTTCGGCCTTTGTTGTCCAGCGCCGCCAGTTTGTGGTCTGGCCCGCCTGGAAACAATTGGCATGCGGCGAAACGGGAGAATCGGGTCGTCAAACCGTTCCCGCATGCATCGAAATCGGCGGGCGGAGGACCGGACATGCAACCTTGGGAAAGCTCAAAGCGCCTTGTAAAACAGGCTGGTGCTGCAATAGCCGCCCTGCGGCCAGAGCGCGTAGTCGGGAATCTGTCCGACCGGCGTCCAGCCCAAACGGGCGTAAAGCCGCTCGGCGTCACCGCCGGTGGCGGTGTCGAGCACCGCCAGGGTTTTGCCGCAAGCGCGGCCCAGATCTTCGGCGGCCAGCATCAGGGCGGCGCCCAGCCCCAGGCGGCGGGCGCGCCGGTGCACCAGCATTTTGGAAAGATCGGCCCGGTGCGGCTGATTGTCTGGCTGGGCCAGCAGCAAGTGCACGGTGCCGACGATGCCTTGCTCGTCTTCGGCGATAAGTAGTGTGCGCTCACCTTCATGAACGCCCTCGCCAATGCGCCGCCAGAAAGCCAGGGCCTGTTCTTGCGTCAGTGGCAGCATGAAGCCAACCGAGGCGCCGCCTTCGACGCAGTCGATCAGCAAATTGGCCAGGCCGGCGATCTGGGCCTCATCCAGACTGCTTAGACGGCGAATCGTCGGCATTGGGCTGCGTTCAAAATTGGTTGCGCTCATGGCTCTTTCATCTCCTGAAGAACGCTTCGGCCACGACCATCACCGCATAACGGGCGGGCTCGCTGCCGGGGTTGTGGAACTGGGTCGGCTGATCGAGCCGAAAGGCTAGGCAGTCACCGGCCTGCAAGCGGTAGGTCTGGGCCCCCACCCCGATGTCCATAGCACCGGCCAGCAGCCAAATCTGCTGGTGCTGAACAAAGTCGCGCGGCGGGTTTTCCATCAGCACCCTTGCGCCGGGCGGGAAGTCCACCTCGACGATCTGCAAGGGCGAATCCGCGCCGGCGGGCGAGACGCTGCGGCGCCGGTAGCCGCTGAGCGGGTCAACCCAAATCGGCTGCTCGGCCAAACGCGCCAAGGGCTGGGGCGCTGAAGCCCGGCGGGCCGGGTCCTCAAACAAGGACGACAGAGTGACACCCAGGCCGGCGGCAAGCTTGTCGAGCAAGGCCGCCGTGGGGCTGGTTTCCGCCCGTTCGATCAGCGACAGCGTCGACCGGCTGACGCCTGTTTTCAAGGCCAAGGCCTCAAGCGACAAGCCGCAGGCGGCTCGCAAGGCCCGCACGCGGCTGGCGATGTGTTGATTGACCGGGTTTGATTCCATGTCGTCCAGTTTACTGGAAAATATTCCACTAAGCTAGATGAGCATGAATCCGAGGCTGCCCGCTGCAAATAGCAGCCTCTAAATGCCCGCCTGATTCACCCTGCGGCTCAGCTCGGCTGCGCTTTCCTTGCGCTCGCTGTAGCGGTCGACCAGGTAGGCGGCTGAATTGCGCGTTAGTAGCGTGAACTTGATCAGCTCTTCCATCACATCGACGATGCGGTCGTAGTAGCTCGACGGCTTCATGCGGCCAGCTTCGTCGAATTCCAGAAAGGCCTTGGCCACCGAGCTTTGATTCGGGATCGTCAGCATGCGCATCCAGCGGCCCAGGATGCGCATCTGGTTGACCGCATTGAAGGACTGCGAGCCGCCCGACACCTGCATCACGGCCAGCGTCTTGCCCTGGGTCGGCCGCACCGCGCCGACGCTGAGCGGGATCCAGTCGATCTGCGTCTTCATCAAGCCCGTCATCGCGCCATGCCGCTCGGGCGAGCACCAGACCATCGCCTCCGACCATTGCACCAGCTCGCGCAGCTCTTGCACCTTGGGGTGGCTTTCCGGCGCGTCGTCGACCAGCGGCAGGCCGCTCGGGTTGAAGACTCGCGTCTCGGCCCCCATCGCTTGCAATAGCCGCTCGGCCTCCAGCGTGCAGAGCTTGCTATAGCTGCGTTCGCGCAGCGAGCCGTACAGCAGCAGCACGCGCGGCGGGTGGGTGATTTGGCTGCCGATGGCGGCGAAGTCGCGAGTTAGGGGGCGCTTGAACAGCGCGGCGTCCAAGTTCGGAAGAGCTGTCATTTGCTTCGTCCCAATAGTTGATGCAAGCCCAAACCGGCCGCCGCGCCGAGCAGTTGTGCGATCACAAAACCGGCCGCACTGAGTGGCGCAATGCCGGCAAAGGAGTCGCTGAACATGCGGCCAAAAACGGCCGCCGGATTGGCAAACGAGGTCGATGAGGTGAACCAATAAGCGGCACCGATATAGCTCGCCACCAAGCTGCTGGCCCGGCCGGCCGGGGCGCGCAAAATCACCAAAAGCAGGCCGGCGGTGGCGACACCTTCGGCCAAGTACTGGCCCGTGCCGCCGCGCAGCTTGGTCGAATATTGCAGCAGCGGCAGCTCGAACATCGCGTTAGCAAGCCAGGCCCCGAGCAGGGCGCCCAGCAGTTGCGCGGCGATATAGGGCAAGGCCAGCGACGGCGCCAACTCGCCGCGCGCCGTCATCGCCAGGCTGACCGCCGGGTTGAAATGCGCGCCGCTCAAGGGACCGAAGATCTCGATCAGCACATACAGGCCCCAGACGGTGGCGAGGGTGTTGGCGAGCAGGGCGACGGCCACATTGCCGCCGCTCAGGCGCTCGGCCATGATGCCGGACCCGACCACGATCGCCAGCAGTAGGGCGGTGCCCAGACCCTCGGCCAGCAGGCGCTGGCGCAGCGTCACCGATTGACCGCTCATGAGCGGCCGATGTCCGTCAGCGCGGCCCGCAGCTGATCCGCCGTCATGGTCTGCAGCGGCAAGGCCAGCAACTGCAACATCCGGTAGCCAATGGCTTGGCGCGTTAGCTCGAAGGCGCGGCGTTTGCCTTCATCGCCGCCCTCGGCATTGCTGGGGTCGGGGTAGCCCCAATGGACCTTGACCGGCTGATTCGGGCCGCCGAAGAAGACCGGACAAGTCTCGGCCGCCGCGCTGTCGCAGACGGTGATGACGATGGACAGTGGCGGTGCGTCAGATCCGGTGAATTCATCCCAGCTCTTGCTGCGATAGCCGGCCACATCGACGCCGGCGTTCGTCAAGGCCGCCAGTGCGAACGGGTTGAGCCGCCCGCTCGGCGCACTGCCGGCGCTATGGGCGCGTACATCCTTGCCCAGCTTTGCGGCGAGATGGTTCAGCATGCCCTCGGACAAGACACTGCGGGCCGAGTTATGGGTGCAAAGAATCAGGACATGGGTGGTCATGGGGGAGCTATCGCTGGGGTCAAAAAAAGGGGGTCAGCAGTTTGCGCAAGCCGGGGCAGCGGCCGTCATCAAGCAGGCCTCGCCCTGGCAGCAATTGGCGGTCAGATAGGCCAACAAGTCATTCATCTGCGCGAAGGCGGCGCGGTAGATCAGGTTGCGGCCGTCGCGCTCCTGACTGACCAGCCCGGCATTGAACAGTTCTTTCAAATGGAATGACAGCGTCGAGGCCGGCACGCCCAAGGCCTGCGCCAAAGCGCTCGGCGTCAGCCCTAGCGGCCCCGCAACGACCAAGGTGCGGAACAATTGCAACCTAGCCGTCTGCGCCAGCGCCGCCAAGGCCTTGACGATTTGTTGTTCATCCATATTTCCATTCTAGTGGAATTATGGATTTGTTCGAATTGAGCTTCGCACCGGCATCACATGAATGCCGGCCGGGTCCAGCTCCAGCAGCAAGACCTGACCCTTGCGCCAGTCCGACTGCTTGAGCTGACGGGTGCCGATGTCCAGATGGACTTGGGCGCCCGCCGCGCCCTGGATGGCTAGCTTGAGCGTGGACGTTTCACCCAGGCTGCGCAGTTCAAGCAGTTCGGCGGCGATCAGATTGATGGCGCCGGATGAAGGTGCTTGGCTATGGCATTGAATATATTCACCACTGATGACCCAGCGCACCGGCGTGCCGTCTTCGATGCGGCCCTTGTCGATGATCTGCAGCAGCACCGCCGATTCACCCTCGCCCCATTGCAGCAGCGCCCCAATGTCGCTCTTGCGGAAAACGCCGCAGTGGATGTCGCGCAGCCCCACCAGCGCCGCCACGCGCGCATTGCGCGGCCTTGCCAAGACTCGTTCGGGCGGGCCGTCCTGCAGGGCCGTACCGGCCTCAAGAATGCACAGGCGGTCGGCCAGCATGCGGGCCTCGCGCAAATCATGCGTGACCATGATGATGGGCAAGGTCAGGCGCTCGCGCAGCTTCACCAGCTCCTCCCACAAGGCGTAGCGGGTCGGTTGATCGACGGCGGAAAAGGCCTCATCCAGCAGCAGCAATTTGGGGCTGCGGGCCAGCGCTCGCGCCAAGGCCACGCGCTGGCGCTGGCCGCCGGACAGCTGCTCAGGCCGGCGCGTGGCCAAGCCGTCAAGCTGCATGTCCGCCAGCAATTGCTGCGCTTGCTCGCGGCGCTGCAGCTTGCTGCCGCCGGGAATGGCCAGGCCGACATTGTCCAAAGCGCTCAAATGCGGGAACAAGGCGTAATGCTGAAACACCATGCCGACGCCGCGCCGCTCGGCCGCCACATTGATGCCTTGCTCGCTGTCGAACCAGAGCTCTTCATTCAGCGTGATGCGGCCGCGGCTCACCCTCAACAAGCCGGCCAAGCTGCGCAACACGCTGGTCTTGCCGCTGCCCGAGGGGCCGACCAGCGCAAGTAACTCGCCATTCGCGCAGCGCAGGTCCAGCGCCAATGGAATCGGCCCGGTCTGATGCAGACTCGCTTGCAGCATAGGCTCAGCCTCGCTTCGATCGGCTCAGCCAGCTGCTGGCCAACAAGGTCAACATAGCCACCGCCAACAGCGTCGCTGACATCGCGCCCGCCGCCTGCATATCAAAGGCCTGCACCCGGTCATAGATGGCAATCGAGATCGTCTGCGTCTCGCCGACGATATTGCCGCCCACCATCAGCACCACGCCGAACTCGCCCAGCGTGTGCGCCGCCGTCATGATCAGGCCGCTCAAGATGCCGCGCCAGGCCAGCGGCAGTTCGATCAGCCACAAGGTGCGCCAACTCGACAGCCCGCAGGTGCGGGCGGCGTCGAACAGCTCGGCCGGTATCGCCTCGAAGGCGCGCTGCATCGGCATCACCGCGAACGGGATGTTGAAGATCAAGCTGGCCAGCAGCAGACCCTCGAATGAGAAGGCCAGGCTGCGCCCGCTCAAACCCTGGTACCAGGCGCCCAAGGCCGACCCGCCGCCCATCCAGATCAGCAGATAAAACCCCAAGACGGTCGGCGGCAAGACCAGCGGCAGCGCCAGCGCGGCTTCGGCCACGGGGCGCAGCGGGTGCCGGCTGCGCGCCAGCCAGCGGCCCGCAAAAATGCCCAGCGGCAACAAAAGCAGCGCGGTGGCGACGGCCAGCAAGGCCGACAGGCGCAAGGCGGTCCAGTCCATTCAACCTAGATCCGGCAGTTGAACGCGCCCGCCTGAGCCTCGGGGAAGCTCAGGCGGGCGTGAAGCGTTCTCACCCGTTTGGTGAAGTTCGTCGATGCGACAGTTTTCAGCATTCATCGATGTTTGTGGGCATTGGCGAGTGGTCAACTGCCGGATTTAGGTTCAAGGCCCTGCCGGCAAGTCAAAGCCATGGCGCTGCAAAATCGCCCGCCCGGCCGGCGCTTGCAAATAGGCATAGAACTGGCGCGCCGCCGGGCCGGCTTTTTGGGTCAAAACCATGCGCTGGCGCAGCGGCTCATGCAGGGCCTCGGGGATCAAGACATAGCGGCCGGCCTGGGCGAACTGAGGCGCCAAGGCCAGCGAATAGGCAAACAGTCCGCCCTGGGTCGAGCCGGAAACCGCGAATTGCGCCGCCTGCGACACGTTCTCGCCCAGCACCAGCTTGGGCGCCAGGGCGGCCCACAGGCCGGCGCTTTGCAGCGCTTGTTTGGCGGCCCGGCCATAGGGCGCATGCTCCGGGTTGGCGATGGCCAGCTTGCGCAGGCGCCCGTCATTCAGCGCCAGGCGCAGATCCGCCAACTCGGCATCGGGTTTGAGCTTGGAGTCGCTGGGCGCAAACAGCACCAGCCGACCGAGGCCATAGAGCTGGCCACGGTCGAGGGTCAGGCCTTGCTCGGCCAGCTTGAACACAAGGCCTTCATCGGCCGATAAAAATAGCTGGAACGGCGCGCCTTGCGCGATTTGGGCGTAGAAATTGCCCGAGGAGCCGTAACTGAGGCGCAGGCCCAGGCCGGTCTGCTGCTTGAAGGCCCTTGCCGCCTCGTCAAGCGCGAACTTGAGGTCGGAAGCGGCGGCAATGGCGGGCGCCTCTTGGTTTGTTTGCGCGCCAGCCCCTCCGAACAGGGCCAGCAACAGAGCTGCAAACAAGGCTTTGACCATGGAGGCGAGAGGGCATGAAAAATGACAGGCGTAGATAGTAGCTTGATCAAGGTGCGGCGGCTCGCTGCAGCACCTCGCGCTGCCAGACCAGAGGCAGCTTCTTGACCTCCCAGGCCCAGACAAAAGGCTTGATCACGCGTGCGTTCTTGTACTGGGCGCCATCCAAAAGCCGCTGCCGCAGGGCGTCCGGCAGGTGCAGATGATCGATCCGGATCGGCCGTGCGAAGCCATGGGCCAGATTCAGCTGGCCGGCATCGCTGAAGATGAATTCGCGCACCAACTCGGCCGCATGGGGGTGGGGTGCATGGCGGTTGATGATGGTGGTGTAGCCGCTGGTGACCGAGCCGTCGGACGGGATCAAGACCCGGTACTGGGCCGAATTGGGCAGCCTGCTGCGCTGCGACAGCGCCAAAAAGTCCCACATCAAGAACACATCGACGCTGGCCTGCTCGGCTTTGGCCGGCCCCGGGTTCTTGAACACCAGGCGCCCTTGCTTGGCCAGCTGCGCAAACTGCAGCAAGGCCGGCTGCAGATTGGACTCGTCGCCACCCAGTGCGATGGCCGCTGCCAAGACGCTGGCGCTGGACTGCGCCGCAGAGCCGACCTCGCCGATACCGACCTTGTAGCCGCCGGCAAACAAGTCCTTCCAGCTCTGCGGGATTCGCCCGCCTGTGCGGCCGGTGTTGACCAGGAAGGCGATGGTGCCGGTATAGGCCAATGCCCAGTAACCTTCTTCATCCTTGGCCCAGGCGGGGATTTGCGCCCAAGTGGCGGGCTTGTGCGGCCGGCTGACAGCGCGCCCGCGGGCGATGGCGCCCCATTCGAAGCCCACGTCACCGATGTCCAGGCTGGCCTGCGCGCCTTCGGCAGCCATCCGCTCGATGATTTCCGCGCTATTCATGCTTTCGTCCACATGGGCAATGCCGTGTAGCCTCTTGAGATCGGCCCAGGTGGCTTGCCAATTGGCCCAATGGTCGGGCATGCCGGCGCTCTGAAGCTTTGCTTCTTTGCGGGCCGCCGCAGCCAGCCTTGCGTCTTCGCTGATGGTCGCGAGCGGCACCGCATCGGCAGCGAAAGCGGCTTGCCAACTGAGCAAGCTCATCGAAATCAGCAGGCGGCAAAGCGTACTCATGGGTGTGGTGGCGCAGCGGGTCCCGAGAAGTGGCTGAGGTTAGCAGTTCGGGTGCCGGCGGCGCAGGGCTTTTTCCCTGATCGCCGGGCAAAGCCACGCCAGCGTCGATAATCACCGCTTTCTTTCCCGCGTCCTCTCCGTCCTCTCATCTCGCGCACACGCATTCTTGCTCTCCAGCCCATGTCGAATCTGATTGTTCACGGTGGCACGCCTTTGGCGGGTCGCATCATTCCGTCCGCCAACAAGAACGCTGTTCTGCCGATTTTGTGCGCTACCTTGTTGACGGCCGAGCCGGTGCGGCTGCGCGGCGTCACCGAGATCACCGACGTGAAGAAAATCCTCGAGGTCTTCCGCAACCTGGGCAGTTCGGTCGAGATCGACTATGCGACCGGCGTGCTGGATGTGCACCACCGAGCCACCTGTTTCGACGCGGCCAAGGACAGATTGCCCGAGGAGATGCGCTCCAGCATCATGCTGGTGCCGGGCCTGATGGCACGCTTCGGCGCGGCCCGCATTGAAGACGATGTGACCGGCTGCACGCTGGGCGTGCGCGAGATCGACCCGCATGTGGAGGTGTTCCAGCGCTTCGGTGCTGCGGTCGAACGCCACAGCGACGGCCTGGTGCTCAAGGTCGACGGCCAACTGCAGGCCAATGACCATTGGACCGATTACGCCTCCGTCACCACGACCGAGAACTTCGTGCTCTGCGCGGCGCTGGCGAATGGCCGCTCGACGCTGATGAACGCCGCCTCCGAGCCGCATGTGCAGGAGTTCTGTGCCTTTTTGCAAATGCTGGGCGCCAAGATCGAAGGCCAGGGCACGTCCAAACTGACGATTCACGGCGTCGAGCGCCTGGGCGGCGGCGAGTTCACCTTTGCCGAAGACTTCCACGAGATCGTCACCTTTTTGGCGCTGGGCGCCATCACCGGCGGCCAGGTCGAGGTACGTAACTCGGTGCCCGAGCAGTTTCCGCTGATCGACCGCACCTTCGCGAAATTCGGCGTGCAGATCATTCACGAAAACGGCTGGTCGCGCTCGGTCACCCATGGCCCGCTGAAGGTCAAAGAGCCGTTCACCCGCAACATCCTGCAAAAGGTCGAGGCGGCGCCCTGGCCCTATCTGCCGGTTGATCTGTTGCCGATCTTCGTCGCGCTGGGCGTGCGCGCCGAGGGCAGCGTGATGTTCTGGAACAAGATCTATGACGGCGCGATGGGCTGGACCTCGGAGCTGAGCAAGTTCGGCGGCCATGCGTTTTTGTCCGACCCGCACCGCATGGTCACCTTCGGCGGCAAGCCGCTGCACGCGGCCGAGGTCGAGAGCCCCTACATCATCCGGGTGGCGATCGCTTTGCTGATGGTGGCGGCCAGCATTCCCGGCCGCTCGGTGATTCGCAACGCGACGCCGATCCGCCGCGCGCATCCGCGCTTTGTCGAAAACATCTGCGGCTTGGGCGCTCGTATCGAGTGGGTCGAAGGCGACTGATGAAGCCGATGTGGCGGGCGTTGGGGTGGCGGGCTACTGCCTTGCTCGGTCTGGCCTTGCTGGCGGGCGCGGCGAGAGCGCAGCCTGTGCCCGAAGCCAGGCCCGAGGTCCTGACCTGGCTGGTTCGTGACGTGCCGCCCTATTTCAGCTACCCCGGCGGAAAAGCACCACAGCGCCCCGAGGACCTGGCTAACGGCGAGATCGATGGCTTCTTGCGCCAGTTGATCAAGCAGTTGCCGCAGTACCGGCATGAGTTCCTTGACGCCGGTTTTCCGCGCTTCGAGGCGCTGGTGCATCAAGGCCAGGCGCTCTGCTCGCCCCTGCATGTGGTCACACCCGAGCGCCTGGAATGGCTCTACTTCACCCATGTGCATCCGCCGCTGCTGTCGCGTCAGGTTCACCTGATCGTGCGGCGTGAATCGCTGGCAAAGTTCGAGTCCTTCGGCGCGGTGCCGGCCTTGGCCGAGGTCTTGCAGCGCAATGACCTGATCGGGTTGCTGCCTCGGGATCGCTCCTTTGGCGTCAAGATCGACCCCTTGCTGAAAGAGCGTGGCGACTTGGCCCCCAAGACCATCGTCACCGGCCGCAATATGCATTTGCTGGCGATGCTGGGTGCCGGCCGCATGGATTACACGCTGGAGTACCCGTCCACCGTGGACGAGTATCTGCGCAGCACCGGCAGCAAGCAGGACTTCGTCAAGCTGCCGGTGGCCGAGAGCCGCAGCGCCAATCAGGCCACCTTTGCCTGCAGCCGCAACCCGCAGGGCCGCAAGCTGATCGAAGCGATTGATCAGGCCGTACGCAAGCTGGCGCAAGACCCGCAGCGCGAGGCCTGGATACGCGCCTGGCGTGGCGAACAGGACGCGCAGGAGCGCTTGCGTTTGAAACGCTATATGGACGAACGCGCCAAGGGCGGCGCGCAGATCGAATGAGCCGTGCCCGGATGCCGGACTTGCCCTTGCGCGAGGGCGTCTGCGCCAGCGCCGTGGCCCTGCCACAGAGCGGGCCTTGGCCGCTGATGCTGGATTTTCTGGACCAGCGCATGCCGCAGGTGACACGCGCCGTCTGGCTGGCCCGGATGGAGAGCGCCAGCGTTTTTGGCGAACAGGGTCAGGCCTTGCCAGCAGATGCACGCTATCAGGGCGGCGGGCGGATGTTCTATTACCGCGAGCTGGCCGCTGAAAGCGCTATCCCCTTCACCGAGCAAATTTTGTTTCAGGACGATCGGCTCCTGATCGCCGACAAACCGCATTTTCTGCCGGTCACGCCCGGCGGACGCTATGTCCGGGAGACCTTGCTGACCAGGCTCAAGCAGCGTACCGGATTGCATGATTTGAGCCCGGTCCACCGCATCGACCGCGAGACCGCCGGGCTGGTGATGTTCACGCTGCAGCCGCAGCATCGAGGCCTCTATCAGAACCTGTTTCGCGACCGGCAGGTCAGCAAGGTCTACGAAGCGGTCGCGCCGTTTCGCCCCGATCTGCAGCTGCCCTTGATCCGCCGCAGCCGCATGCAAGAGAGCGCGGCGGCTTTTATGCAGTCGATCGAGGTGGCCGGCGAGGTCAACGCGGAAACCCGTATCGAGCTGCTGGAGCGCTTGGTCAGTGACGCCAATTTGGCGCGTTATGCCTTGCACCCCAGCACCGGCCAGCGCCATCAGCTGCGTGTGCATATGAACGCGCTGGGCCTGCCGATTGTGGGCGACAGCATCTACCCGGAGCTATTGCCCCATCAAGACGAGGCCGATTTTGGCCGGCCGCTGCAATTGCTGGCGCGCGAGCTGCGCTTCGTTGACCCACTGAGCGGTCAGCCGCGCCACTTCGAGAGCGGGCTGCGGCTGAGCGTTGCTGCGGGCGTTTAAGCGGCCAGCAAGTCCTTCAGCGCCAGTCTGGCGCCCAGCGTCTGCAGACAGGCCTGCGCCAGCTCACGACCCTTCTTGACGAAATGCTCGCTGAAGTAACGACTGTGTTCATCGTGCTCATGAAAGTGATGCGGCGTCAGCACGGCCGAGAACACCGGCACGCCGCTGTCAAGTTGTACGCGCATCAGGCCGTCGATGACGGCCGTAGCGACAAAGTCATGCCGGTAGATCCCGCCGTCGACGACCAGGGCGCAGGCCAGGATCGCATCAAAGCGCCCGCTGGTGGCCAGCGTCTGCGCGTGCAGCGGAATTTCGAAAGCGCCGGGCACCTCGAAGCATTCGATCCGGTCGGGTGGCAGGCCATGGGCTTGCAGCTCGACCAGGCAGGCCTCGCGGGATTGGCCGACGATGTCGGCATGCCAGCCCGCCGAAACAAGGGCGACTCGGAGAGTCGGCAAAAGTTGCGCCGGGATGGTGTTGCGGGTATTGCTGTTGAATCGCTGATTCATGGTGGACCTCGATAGGTTGGACACATAAATCAGGGCAAGCGCGCGAAGGCGAACGCAGCGGCGCCGCTGCGGCCTTTTCGAAAAAAAGTCACAACGGCGTTGCCGAGTTCATCGCGATCTCTTTCATCCGGACTATGACCGTCGGCCCTGGCATCGCACCAGATCTGCTGAGAGGCTGAGAACTTTTTACTGCGCAACCGCCATGCGTCGTTGGCCGGATGCTCGAAATCCTCACGTACAGGAAGTACGTTCCGGTTTCTGCGCTCCGTCCGCCTAGCCTGACGGCCGCTCGCTACAAAAGTTCTAAGCCTCAAACCCCGCACAAAAATTGTTGCGGTTGCTCGCGGGCTCATGGGCCTAAGCCCATATACCGCCGGTGGGGAATTACACCCCGCCCTGAGAACGCTGCCCCCGCCTTGCGGTGAGGGCCGGGCGATTCTAGCCGCGCAAGAGTGCAGCCAGCGCCTGCGCGTCCAGCACCGTCGCTTCTTCCTGCCCTTCCAGAATGCCATCGGCGAGGCCGCGTTTGTCACGGTGCAGGTCGATGATGCGCTCCTCGACCGAGCCGGCTGTCACCAGTCGGTAGACGGTCACCGGGCGCTTTTGACCCATCCGGTGGGCGCGGCCGGTGGCCTGGTCTTCGGCGGCCGGGTTCCACCAGGGGTCGACGATCAAGACATAGTCGGCCATGGTCAGATTGAGGCCAAATCCACCCGCCTTCAGGCTGATCAAAAAGACCTCGCCCTCGCCGCGCTGGAAGGCCGCCACGCGTTTCGTGCGCTCCGCCGCCGGCGTGCCGCCGTCCAGGTACTGGTACTTGACCCCCATGCTGTCGAGGCGCTCGGCCAGCAGCTTCAAAAAATCGGTGAACTGGCTGAACACCAAGGCCTTGTGCGAGCCATCGACCAACTCGCGCACGATGCGTTCGAACTCGCCTAACTTCGAGCCCACCAGCCCGAGTTCGGGTGCCACTAGGCGCGGGTCACAAGCGGCACGGCGCAGCCGCATCAGCTCGGCCAAGACCTGCATTGGCGCGGCCTGGCCGTTTTTGGCGGCGCTGGCCACCGCCTCTTGCGCCGAGCGGCGCAGCGCTTCGAGAAAACTCTTTTCCTCGCTGCTCGGCTGGACCAGATGGACGATTTCGGTGCGCGGGGGCAGGTCTTGCAGCACTTGCGTCTTGGTCCGGCGCAGCAAAAACGGCGAGACCAGGCGGCGCAGGCGCTGGCGGGCCGGCGCGTCCTGATGCTTCTCGATCGGCGTGGCGAAGCGCTCGCCGAACTGCGCCGCGCTGCCCAAAAGCCCGGGATTGATCAGATTCATGATGGACCACAGATCGGCCAGCCGGTTCTCGACCGGCGTGCCCGATAGTGCCAGCCGGAAATCGGCCTTGAACTCGGCCACCGACTTCGCTCGCTTGGTGGCCGCATTCTTCAGCGCCTGCGCCTCGTCCATCACCAGCGTCGCCCATGGCTTGTCGGCGAATAACTCGGCGTCGATTTGCGCCAAGGCATAACTGACCACCAAGACGTCGCCAGGGCCGGCCGCTGCGATCAGGCCGGCGCGGTCGGCGTCTTCACCGTAGATGGTGGCGCGCAGGCCGGGTGCGAAGGTCGCCGTTTCCTCCAGCCAGTTGCCACAAACCGAGGTCGGCGCCAGCACCAGCGCCGGCCCCAGCTCGGCGCGGTCTATGAGCAGCGCCAGCGTCTGCACCGTCTTGCCCAAGCCCATATCGTCGGCCAAACAAGCGCCCAGGCCGGCCTGCGCCAGCCGCGTCATCCAGACAAAACCTTCCATCTGGTAGCCGCGCAGCTCGGCCCGCAGACCCGCCGGCAAAGCGGGTTGCAAGGCGGCTGCGCCGGCCAGCGCGTCCATGCGCGTATGCCAGGACTTGTCGCCGTCGACCGCCATATCGATCAAGGTGTCATCCAGCCAACTGGCCACCGCGTGCGGCAGTTGCAGCTGGTCTTTCTTGACCTGGCCGAGCGCGTCGAGATCGCGCAGCTGTTGGCGCAATTGCTCGCTCAGCGCCAGGTACTCTCCCTCGCCCAGGCGCACAAAGCGGCTGCGCGAGGCGCGCGCCAGCGTCAGCAATTCTTGCAGGCCGATCACGCGGCCCTCATCCAATTGCGCCTCGCCGTTCAGTGCGAGCCAGTCACGGCCGCTGCTGACCTGCACGGTCAGGCTCTGGCTGGCCACCGGCGTCACGCGCAGCGGTTTGCCTTTGGGCCAATCGAGCGCAGCAATGCCGGGCAGGCCGGGCAAAACCTCGACGGCGCGCAGCGCTTCTTCCGCATCGGTCAGCATCCAGGGCGACTCCGGGCCCAGCTCGGGGTCGAGGAAGGGCAGCGCCTCCAGCACCGCCAATCGGGCCGCATGCTCGGCGCCGAGGTCGCGCTCGGTCGCCAGGCTAACGCCCTCATGCATGCACATCAGGCGGCCGCGCCCCTGGCCCGGGGTGACGGCGGGGCCGAAGCCACCGAACGGTTGCGCGACCAATTGCAGCTGCAGGCCATCGCCGAGCGGGAACAGGCGGGCGTGCAGGCGACTGTCGCCGGTCACCATCTGGCCGGCCTCGGCGTCGCTGTGCAGTTGGAACAGGCCGCTCAAGACCTGCAAGGCGGCGCCTAACTCGGCTGTCGCGCTGACCGGCACCGTCCAGCCCTGCGCCACCAACTCGGCGACACGACGCTGCGCGCTGCTGATGCGGATCAGCCGTGCGCGCTGCGGGCCGTCACGCAGAATCCGCAGCGAATCGCGGCGCGCGGCTTCGGCCTCATGGTTGCTGCCAAACCAGCCAAACAAGCGGGGCGGCTCGATGCCGACCAAGGCCGGGTGAATGCGGAATTCGAATTGCTGCTCGCCGGTTTCCTTGCCCGCTGCGTCTTTGCGCGGGCGCTTCAGCACTTCCAGCTCGGGCTGCGCCTCGACCAGCTCTACCCATTGGCCGGGGGCGTCGGCAAACATCAGCGCCGGGTGGCCGATCAAGGCCACCGCCGCTTGCGGGCCGTCAATCTGAAAGCTGTTGGCGCCGCCGTAGACGCTGCGCTCGATATGGCGCAGCACCGCGTTGTCGCGGGCGTCCGCCGCACCGTTCTTCTTCAGCTTGGTCAGGGTGATGGGCTTGAGCTTGGCCACACCGCGCGCGCTGACGCTGCGTTCCAGCGGCTCCACATCCTGGACCCGGCCTTGCGCGTCCAGCGTGAGCTGCCAAGCCAGCTCGGTCGTGCTGCCGGCCGGCTTGGTGGCGGCTTTTTCGTCGCCCAGCGACGCTATGGCGGCTAGCGCATCGCGCCAGGCCTCGCGCGGCGCGCCGATGAAACTGGCCGGCGCTTTTTGCCCCTGCAGGTTAACCGTTATGGTGCCCAGCTCCAGCCGCTCGGCCGCCGCCGCCACCCAGGCCGCCAACCAGAGCTGGCCGCTGCTCTGCAGGCGTTGCACGATCGCTTGCACGGCGGGCACCTGCCATTCCGGCGCCGGTTTGCCGGCCCAGGCCGCCAGCAGCAGGCGCTCGCTGGCGGGGCCGAGGCTGTGCTCGCGCGACTCCAGGGCGGGCAGATAGGCCAGGCAGTTTTCGTCCAGACTGTCTTCACCCAAGCGAGTGCCGATCACATGGGCCCAGCGGCCCCAGCCCTCGTAGGGCGAGGGGCTGCGCGAGCCCGATTCGGCGATACAGAACTTGCGCGCCGCGCTCCAGGCCTTGGGCTCGTCTTGCGCCAGCAAGCACATCACATAGATGCGCGCCATGTCCGGCTGCAAGGCGTCACGGCGTGCGCCGGTGGCCTTGCGGATCTCCTTCATCGCGGCCTCGAAAGCGGCGGCGGCCGGCGCCCAATCGCCGCGCGCCGCCAACTCGGCCGCGTCAAACATCGGCATGCTGGGGCCGGACAGACCGCTCAAAAGTTCGCGCATGCCCGCAAAGTCCAGCGCTTGAACGCGAGCCGATGCCAGTTGCGCGCGCAGCTCCGGCGCCACCGACAGCGGCTCCGCTTTGAAGCGCGCCTCCAACCATTGCGCCATCAACTTCGCGCGCGGGTCGATGTTGGGCAAGACGGCCAGCGCCTGACTCAGCAAGCTGCCACGCAGCTCGGGCGCCATATTGCCCAGCGCCTGCGGCATCCAGGGCAGTGTCAAGGCTTCCATCAAAAGAATCGGGTCGCGCAGTTCCATCAGCGCGCCATTGAGGCTTTTTTCGAAGTCTGCCCGGCTAATCCCGGAGTAGATAAACAGGCGCAGCAGCGTCTGCATTTCGATCCGGTTGCGAAAGCTGATCCAGGCGATCTCGCGCTTCACATCACCATAGCCGCCGCCAAACACCCAGGCCAGCCAACGCCAATATTGTTTGGCCTCAGGCTTCAGCAGCAAACTTTGCAGGCGATCGCCATGCGCCAGCAGGTCGATCACGTAGCCGCGCCCAGGCAGCAATTCAATCAGCCCGCGCCGCTGCAGCGATTGAAGACACAGCCCCAACTGCGCCGGCTCGAACGGCTGGCCGCAGGCGCGATCCACCGCGCCGCTGGCATTCAACCATTGCTGTACGCCTTGTGCCCCGCGCGTGCCACCGCTCAGCAGCAAGGCGTCGAACACCTGTTGTTCATCGTCGGCATGCAGCGGCGGCGGAATCTTCTTGTTCATGATGCTTGGGAGGTTGAAGCGCGCAGTATGCCTATACGCGCGGGTTTATTTGGTCTGCTTTGCCGCGTGATGCAAGTCACGGGGGATTCCAGTCGTCGCGCTCTAGCATCAATTGCATGCACAAAGCCGGTAATGCTCACTTGCTTTGGTCGCTGGGCACCGTACATTGCAGTCAGGCGCTGCGACCGTTTTCTTCATCATCCCCGCAGTGCAAAATCAATATTCGACCCGCCCATGAAAATACGCGTCCTTGGTTGTTCCGGTGCGATCGCGTCCGGCTACAAGACCACCGCCTTTTTGCTCGACGACGACATCTTGATCGACGCCGGCACAGGCGTTGGCGATTTGCCGCTGGAGGCAATGGCGCGCATCGACCATATCCTGGTCAGCCATTCCCATCTGGATCACATCCTGGCGATCCCGCTGCTGGCCGATGCCGTGTTGCGCATGCGCGAAGTGGCCGGGCGGCCGCCGATCCAGGTCCATGCGCTGCCCGAGACGCTGCAGGCGCTGCGCCAGCACATCTTCAACGGCATCATCTGGCCGGACTTCACCCGCCTGCCCAGCGCCGCGCATCCGGTGCTCAGCCTGCACCCGTTCGAGCTGGGTCAGCGCCTGCGCTTGGTCGGTGCGGATCAACAAACGCGAGAAATTGAGGTCATCACGGCGGCCCACACGGTGCCGGCGGTGGGTTTCGCGGTAAGCGGGGCCGAGGGTAATTGGGTTTTCACCGGTGACACCGGCCCGAACCCGCTGCTCTGGAAGCGCTTGGCCGACATGCCGCTCGCGCATCTGGTGATCGAAACCGCCTTTGGCGATGACGAACAGCGCCTCGCCCATGTCAGCCGCCATCTCTGCCCATCGGCGCTGAGCCTGGAGCTGGCCCAACTCGGCGGCAGCGTCGAGGTCCGCATCACGCATATCAAGCCGGGTGAAGACGAAGCGGTGATGGGCGCCGTCGCCGCGCTGATCACGCCGCACCGCATCAGCGCGCTGCGGGCGGGGGATGAGATGGTGTTTTAGGAGCCGATCGAGCGGTAGAGGCAGGGAAATGAGCCCGGCCACAAAGCAATGAGCGCCTTGATTGGCGCTTTTTCTTTGCTGGGAGGGAACCGGGGGACAGGCCTACTTCGGACCCCACTGAATGCTTCCAATGCCTTGGCGGACCGTTTGGAAGAATTCAGATAGCGAAACGCCTGATCCGACAAAAATGGTCACATCACAAACCCGCCGACCGAATCGCGCCCATCGAAGTGACAATTTTTGTCAGCTCTGGTCGGGCTTGACGGGTCAAGTGTGAGAAAGCGCACGGAAATTCGGGTAAAAGTACCTGGCACGACCCCTGCATTCAGGGGGGGTGCCTCTACCCTTTATTTACCCCCTCCAGGAGTCTCATCATGAACATGAAGCGCGCACAACAAGGTTTCACCCTGATCGAACTGATGATCGTCGTGGCGATCATTGGTATTTTGGCGGCGGTGGCGCTGCCGGCGTATTCGAATTACACCAAGAAGGCGAAGACAGCAAATGCTGTTGCGTCTCTCGCGGGCGAAAAGATTAAGGTAGCCGAGATTTACAGCACAACCGGCGCACTAGGGTGCGGTGAAATTCCGGCAGCTAGATGCGATGCGGATACAGCCGCTCTTACGTTCACTTACGACGGTGCTACTGCTACCATCACCCCAACGGCGGCTGCAACTGGAATTACTTGGGTTTGCGTGGCAAGTGGAGCTAACGGCATCAGTATTACCGGTTGCGAAACCGCCGCCCCATAAAAACAGGGTAGGTATGGAGTGAGGTAACGAACTCCAACCGCTTCACCGAGCCAAGCCAAACCCCGAAAAGCGCCTTCACCGGCGCTTTTTTCTATTGGGCGAATGAATGAAGGAATGAATAAATAAGTGGGCCAATAAATGCCCTCAAACGCCCAGCTCCGCCACGCTTTTGATCCCCGCCACAAACCTCGGCCACAACTGCTCGGGCAAGTCATGCCCCATGCCTTTGATGATGTCTAAATGGGCGCCGGGAATTCGCCGCGCCAGATCATGGGCGGCGGCGACCGGGATCAGGGGGTCTTGGTCGCCATGTTGAATCAGCGTCGGCGCCTTGATGCGGCCGAGCTGGCCGGCGCGGCGGTTGTCGGCGGCTATGGCCGCGAGTTGGCGCAGCACGCCCTGCGGTCGATTGCTGCGCCGCAGCGAGGCCGCGATGCGCTGCCGCAGTTCCGCCTCGGGGGCCGGGTAGGCGGGGCTGCCGATCAGGCGGAATAGTTTGTAATTGCGCTCGGCCAAGGCCGCGAAATCATGCGGATCAGCGGGCCGGCTGAGCAAGGCGCTGCGCACCCGCATCGCCGGGCCGGGCAACCGGCGGCTGCCGCTGCTGGTCATGATCAGAGTCAGGCTCTTGACCCGCTCGGGCGCCTGCAGCGCCAGCTGTTGGGCGATCATGCCACCCATGGACGCGCCGCAAATATGGGCGCGCTGCAGGCCCAAGGCATCCAGTACGCCGAGCGCATCGCGCGCCATATCGGCCAAGCTGTAGGGGCTGCGCACCGGCAGATGCAGCAGATGCTGGACCGAGGCGAGGGCGATATTGGGCACGCCCAAATGGTCGAATTGCTGGCTCAGGCCGGCATCGCGGTTGTCAAAGCGTATGACCCGGAAGCCCTCCGCCAGCAAGCGCTGCACCAAGCCGTCGGGCCAGGCAATCAGCTGCATGCCCAGACCCATGATCATCAGCAGCGGCTCGGCGTTAGCTGGCCCCTGATCGTCTATCTCGATGGCGAGGCCATTGGCGGAAATTTGCATGTGAAGCTTTGGGCCCGCCGCTCAGATCATGACCGGCGTGCGGAAGAACCAGCGCTTCGCGCCCTGCGGGTCGAACGGCGCCCATTGCTGCGGGTCTTGCGTCAGCCGGTCGGCCAGCGCATACAGCGCCAGCGGGTTCAGCCCCAGGCCGAGATGGCTGGCATGGACCTCGATGTTTTCGCTGTGACCAATTTGTGGGTCGGGCTCGATCACGCTGCAGCGCCAGGAGACGATGCCGTCGGTGCGCGAGTAGATCGAGGTGGTCGGCACCGGCGGCGTTTGGCGGATCTGCGCCAGCATCGTGGGGTCACCGACATGGCGGCCATTCATCAGCTCGAAAAAGCGCCAGGCATTGGTCGCCCGGGGGTGGCCGGTGAACGGCGTGCCCAGCGTGACCACGCAGCGGGTGTGATCGGGCAACTCCTTGGCCAACTCGCGTGCATAGATGCCGCCCAAGCTCCAGCCGACCAGGCTGACCGGCCGCGCATGGCGCTTGAACAGCGCTTTGACGTCGGCGCTGCATTGCTCCAGCACGCCTTGGCGCGGGCCGAAGTTGAAGCCTTGGTGCCAGGGGTGGGTTTCGTAGCCGAGACCGTCGAGAAAGCGCCGCAGCGGCTGCGTCGTCACATCATTGGCGCCCAGGCCGGGGAAGACGATGACCGGGTGGCCGTCCCCGCGCGGCAGCTTGCGCAGCCAGGGCGTGGCCGCCAGCAGCGCCGCGTATTCCCAGGGCGCGCGCCCTTCCAGCATCATCAAGAAGGCGTTCGGGGCTGGGAAGTCGGGCAGGCTGTAGCTCGGCTCGGCGGCTTCGGCTGTTTCCGGAGCGGATTCCGTTGAGGCGCGTGCTGGCGCAGATTTCTTGGAGGCGGGGCGGTTAGTGGATCGCATGCAGAGGCCGAAAACTTGATAAGACCAAGGCAGATATTAGCGACTCGCCGCGGCGCGTTTACGCGAACTTGCCCTTGGTTTGGCCGCTTGTTTTGACTTTTTCACGGCGGGCTCCGGTTCTTCGGCCACCGGCAGCGCCAAAAATTCCATGAAGGCGGTCTCGATATAGGCCGCCAGCGCGGCGGTCTCGGGCAGCGCCTGGCCGCAGGCCATGATGCCGATGTCCAGCGAGGCGTCAAAGGTCTGCACGGTGATGTTCAGCGCCATGCCGTGCACGATGATGGAGGCCGGGTAATTGGTCAACATGCGGGCGCCGGCCAGATACAGCGGTACGGTAGGCCCCGGCACATTGGAGATCACCAGATTGGCCAGCACCGGCAGCTTGTCGGCTGCGCGCAGCCGGCCATAGAGCAGCGCGCCGGCCTGCATCAGCCAGGGCACACCCAGCGAGGGGTAGTCGCTCGGCATCAGGTCCTTGACCCGGTCCAGCTCGCCCTTCATCGCGGCAGTTGCCGCCAGCACATGAGCCAGGCGCTTGGCCGGTTCGGCCAGATGGGTGCCCAGGCTGACCAGGCTCATCGTGGCCTGCGTATTGGCCGTGGTGTCGCCGCCGGCCCGCATCGACACCGGCACCGCCGCCACCAGCGACTTGCGCGGCAGCGGCCCATGCTTGGCAAACAGGCGCCGCAGCGCCCCGCCGCAGATGAACAGGACGGCATCATTGAGGCTGGCACCGTGCAGGCGCCGCGTTCGGTTCAGCGCCAGCAGCGGCAGGCTGACGGTCGAAAAGCTGCGCTCCGCCGACAAGCTGGTGTTGAGCCGCGTGCGCGGCGCCAGGCCTAAGTTGCTGACCCGCTCGGTCGCCTCGCCTTCACTGCTCAGCCAGTTTTTAAGGCTGCTGCCGGCGGCCTCCACGGCGGTCCGCGCGGCCATCATGCTGAGCGTGCCGGCCGCGCCGGGCAGAGCCTTCGCCAATTTGACGGTCTGCTGCCACTGATGAGCGATCGCTCCGCGCAGCATGCCGGCCGCGCCTAACTGCACCCGCCGCGCGCGCGCCGCTGGCAGCAGGCGCTGCTGCGGCTGCGGGCTCAGATCCAGAATTACTGCGGCCAGCGCCACCGCCGCTTGCCCATCCACGGCCGCATGGTGCAGTTGCGAATAAAGCCCCACTTGCTGTTGCCCCTCTGGCCCCGGCTCCAGCCCCAGAAAGACGTGGAACTTCCACAGCGGCAGGCTGCGGTCCAACAGTTGCGGATGCAGCAGGCCAACTTGGCTCTCCAGCGCCGCCAAGCCGCTACCTGGCGGCATGTCGTAGCCGACGATATGCAGATCCAGGTCCGGCTCCGCCTCGACCCAAGTCGGGTTGGCGAGGTTCAGCGGCACGTTCTCCAAGCGCCGGCGCAAGACCGGCGCCAAGGGCAAACGGCTGGCCATATGGGAGCGCAGGTCCTGCAGATAGTCACCGCTGTAATGGGCCGGTAGCTCCAGCAGATGCAGGGCGCCGACATGCATAGGCATCTCGGCGGTTTCCAGATGCAAGAAGGCGGCGTCGAGGCCGGCGAGTTGTTTCATTGGCGGCAGTCCTTGCGTGCTGATTGATGTTCATGCGCTGCTTCAAACCTGACGAATGAAAGCATACTCGCGTCCTTGCGCTGGCGTCCGATGATGATGTTGCCGACGCTGCGCAACTACAGCGACTGCGTAAAGACTGAGAACGCTCAGCATTGGCCGCTTCGGCTCACGAATTAGCGTATTCTGCGCGGCAACAATTCAGTCAATAAGTCGGTGCGCCGGATCTCTTTCGGGTGGTGCCGACCGCTCGGGGAAATCAATGATGAAATCAAGGCTGCTGAGCCTGGTCGGATCAATTTTGCTAACTGGAGTGGCCTGGGCCGACGAACCTACTGTGATGGTCGAGTACCGCGACAAACCGCCCTATAGCTACACCAAGGAAGGGCGGCCGAGCGGTTTCTTGATCGAACGCACCATCGAGATCTTCAGGCTGGCCAAGGTCAACGCGATTTACGAAGAGATCCCGCTCAAACGCATTCTTCGCGACATCCAGTCCGACCTGAGTCCGATCTGCTCGCCGAGCTGGTACAAGCTGCCGGAGCGTGAGCTGTATGCCCGCTTCTCGCTGCCCATCCATGAAGACAAGCCGCATCTGGTGTTGGTCGGTATGCACGCGGTGAACAAGGTAAGAACCATAAAGACCTTGCGGGCGCTGCTCGCCGATCCCGAGTTGAAACTCGGCAAAGTGTCCGGTGTGTCCTATGGAGCAGACCTTGACGCCTTGATCAGCCGTGCCGCTCAAACACCGATCGATCCGACTGTCACGCCGGTGTTGCTCGCCAAAATGATCAAACGCCAGCGCGCCGACTACATGCTGATAGACCAGGAGGATTACGAATTCCTGAATCAGAAAGGCGAGCTGGATGCAGAAGAAATGACACCATTCGAGTTTGCCGACATGCCTGCGGGGCTAAAGCGTTACCTGATGTGCAGCAAGCGGGTCGGGCCCGACACCATGGCGCGCCTCGATAAAGCCATTTTGCAAGTTGTCCGCGAGCTGAAATAGCGTCACAAAACTGCGCTTCACCCCGGCGCTTGGATAAGTTTTCGAGAGTTGAATCCATGAGCAAGAGCCTATTTCTGCTTGCCGCGTTGAGCTTGTCGACGCTGACGGCCGCGCTCGCCGAGCCGGCGCAGGTGCTGCTGGTCAGGCATGCCGAGCGGGCCGCGGAGCCCGTCGGCGATCCCGCCCTCAGCCCGGCCGGCCAGCTGCGTGCCCGAGCCTTGGCGGCAGCGCTCGCGCATGCCGGGGTCACGGCCATCATCACCACCGAGTTCAAACGCAGTGCCGAAACCGCCGCCCCGTCTGCGCAAGCTTTGGGTCTGGCGCCCGAGGTGATTGCCGCTCGCGGCAGCGACACGGTCGCGCATATCGCCGCAGTTGCCGCAGCCGTGCGCCGGCACAACGGCGTGGTCTTGGTGGTGGGCCACAGCAATACCGTGCCGGCGATTGCCGCCGCCTTGGGCGCACCGCGCCTGCAGGATTTTTGCGAAAGCAGCTTCAACCATTTGTGGGTGCTTCGTCCGCAGGCGCAGGAGGAATCGGCGCAGCTGCTGCGCCTGCGCTATGGGGCGGCCGATGAAGTGCCCGGCGCTGGTGCGACGGCGAACTGCCAGTAGGTTTTAGCCGCGCTGCCAGTCGGCGCGCAGCAGACCAAACACCTCGCTGTCCACATATTCGCCGCGAATGAAGACCACCCCGCGCAAACAGCCCTCGTAGCGCAGGCCCGCTTTCTCGGCGATGCGGCGCGAGGCGATATTGCCGGGAGACACGCTGCAACAAACCCGGTTGATGTTGAAGTTATTGAACAGGTAGTTGACGAGCGCCTGTGCGGCCGCCGTGCCGAAACCTTGGCCGCGCAGGGCCGGGTCAAAGATGCTCCAGCCGAGCTCGCGCGCGGTGGCATAGCGGTGGGCGAGGAAATGCGATACATCGCCGATCACCTCGCCACCCTCGGCGCAGACCAGCAGGCGTTCCGAGTCATCGCTGGAGAAATCGTCCTCGGCAAAACGCTTGTGGATCGACTTCGGGCTGCTCATGCGCGTCGACTCGAACTCGCCGCGCTGTTCCATCGCTGCGGCCCGCAGGCACAAGAGTGGCAGGTCGGCCTCGGTGACGTGGCGCAGGCGCACCCGCTTTTGAGTGGGAGTCATTTTTCGTCCATGTCCAAATAGCGCCAGCGGTCACGCGTGAACGGGTGGCGCAAAAAGCCGCGCACCCGGGCGCTGCTCATATCAATCCGGATCGGATAGTTGTGCGGATGGTAGGGCAGATAGGCCAACATCAAGCGGGTGGCTTGGTGCATCAAGGCCAGACGCTCGGGGCCATCGGGCAGCAAGCGCTGACGCTCGTACAAGCGGTCAAAAGCGGCCAGCTGGAAGCGCGCGTCGTTGGACTGGCCGGCGTTCGGCCCATAGCCCATGCCGAGCAAAAAGTCGCCGTCGGGTGAGCCCAGATCCCACACATAGCCCCAGATCATCAGCTGCCCGGCCAAGGCCTTTTTGATCAGCTCGCCGAAGGTGGCGGTCTCGAACTCCATGCGCAGGCCGACCGCGTCCATGCGCTTTTTCCAAAGCTCCTGAATTTGGCGTTCGCGCGCGGTTTCGCCGCCGGCGCGCCTCAGCCTCAAGGCGCTGCCATCCGGGTGCAGGCGGTAGCCCTCGGCATCGCGCTTGTCATAGCCATACAGGTCCAGCAGTGCCTGGGCGCGCGCCAGATCGGGCTGGCCCGCTTCGCTGCGCAAATCCGCTTCATGGCCATAGATCAGCGACGGCAGCATGGACTGCGCAGGCAAGGCTTGACCCTGGTAGACAAGCCGCGTTTCTTCGGCGTTGTCATAGGCCAGCACGATGGCGCGCCGCAATGCCACTCGTTCGGGCGAGTAGCCGCCGACTTGCGCATCCTCCAGATTGAAGTAGCTGAAGGTGATGTCGGAGCCATGCGACTGGAAGACTTGCACGCCCTGCTTTTTCAGGTTCGGTGCCAGCCGGCCGTTCGGCACGGCCAGGCGCGCGACTGCGGTGGGCATCTCCACCAGATCGAGGTCGCCGCCGGCAAACGCCAACCAGCGCGGCTGGCTTTCGGTGATGATGCTGATGTGCACTTCGTCCAGCAGTGGCAGCTTCTTGCCGGTAAGGTAACGCCCCACTTCCTCGGCTTGAGTATGGCCTGCCGCCGCGCCCAGGCTCTCGAAAACCTGTTCGCGAAAGTTCGGATTGCGTTCCAGCACGATCTGCGAACTGCGCCGCCAGCTTTTGAGCCGAAACGGCCCCGTTCCCACTGGGTGGGCCGAGATGTCATCGCCATAGGCCTCGATCACTTCGCGGGCCACTGCGGCGCTGTAGTTGGCGTTGGCAAAGAGATGCGGAAAGCGCGGGTCCGGCTCGGCCAGGCGGACCTCGAAGCGGTAGCGATCGAGCGCGCGCAAACCGGCGGCCGGCTTATCGTAGTTGAACGGTTGTTTGCTCTTCAGCGCCTCGTTGCGCAGCTCCGAGAGGCCCAGAACCTTGGCGGTCTCGAACTGATAGAGATGCTCGGTCTTGATGCGCGGGTCGTAATAGCGTTTGATGCTGTAGACATAGTCTTCGGCGACCAGTTCGCGCTTCCTGCCCTTGAAGGCGCCATCGTCAGCGAAGAAAATGCCGGGCCGAAGCGTGAAGACGAAATGCTTGAAGTCGGCTGAAACCTCGGGCAGGCCGGCAGCGGTCAACGGTATCAGTACCGCCGGCCGGGCCAGATAGTCATAGCTCAGCAGCGGCTCAAAAATGTTCGACGCCACCACGACCGAGGTCTGGTCCGATACCTGCGGCAAATCAAACCCGACCTCGGCCGTTGCAAAGGCGGTCCGCAGAACTTTCTTGCGGCCAGCAGTGGCGGCTTGCGCCGGCGCGTGCAGCCAACAAGCCCCGGCCATGGCCGCAGCCCGGGTCAAGAAGGCACGCCGTTGCTTGGCTCTCATCGCTGCTTCCTCAGACTCTCGTCAATGTCCACAAAATGCCAGAACTCGTAACGGAACAGCGGCCGGCGATAACCGATCAACCAGGGCTGAGCCATGTCATTGACGATGCGGTGCACAGTGGTTTTTTCCGGCACGATGGCCGCTTGAATGCGTTTGGCTTGCAGGAACAAGGCCTCACGCTCTGGGCCATCGGGCAAGATCTGCAATTGATCGTAGATCGCGTCGAACTCGGCCGACCGGAAGCGCGCGTAATTGCGCGCCCCGATGGCCGGGCTGTAGAAACGCAGCATCTGGTCGATGCCATCGGGCGAGTTGGCGGTGTCGGCCAGCGTCCACAGCATCAGCTTGCCGGCGCGCGCCTGCTTCAATTGCTCCGGCCATTGGCCGTGGACGAATCTGCTGCGGATCTTCATGCTGTTGAGGTTGCGCTGCCATAACTCGTCATATTGACGTGACAAGGCATCCGGTTGATTCGCTATCTCGATCACCAAGGGCGAACCATCGGGCATATCGCGCCAGCCATCACCGTCCTTGTCCACATAGCCGTAAAGGTCGAGCAGGGCCAGCGCGCGCGGCAGGTCGAAATCGCTGTTCGTGCTCTTGTAGCTTGCATCAAAACCCGAGGTGTGCGGCACTATCATCGACTGCGCCGGCACCGCTTGGCCGCGCCGTACGCTGCTGATCTCGCGCTTGATGTCGGTGGCCAGAGAGATCGCGCGGCGCAGCGCGACCTTGTCGGCGCCATAGCCGCCAAGCGTCTTGTCCTCCATATTGAAAAAAGTGAAGGCGCTCTCGGCGCCCATCACGCGGAAAAGCTGAATGCCCTGCTTGGCCAGATTGGGCGCGACCCGGCCCTTGGGCAGCGCAACGTTGACAAAGTCGGGCGGCACGCGGTCGAGAAAGTCATGCTCGCCGCCGACAAAGCTCAGCCAACGCGGCTGCGATTCTTCGATGATGGCGATCTCGACCCGGTCAATCATCGGGATGCGCTGGCCCTTGAAGCGCGCCAGCAAGGCCTGACCCTCGGCATCTTCCGCTGCTGGCTCGGCCTCGTAGTAACGCTCGCGGTAAGCGGGGTTCTTCTCCAGCACGATGCGCGAGCTGCGGCGCCAGTCCTTCAGCACAAAAGGGCCGGTGCCGACCGGGTGCGCCATGGTGTTGCCGGCGTAGGCCTCCATCACCTCGCGCGCCACCGCACCGGAACGGGCACTTTGCGCCAGGCCATACACAAAGCGTGGCCGGCTGTGCTTGAGTTTGAACTGAATCGTGTAGCGGTCGAGCGCACGCAGCCCTTCGATCTCGTGCCCGTAATCAAACGGCTTTTTCGACTTGAGCGCTTGTTCGCGCAACTCCTTCAAGCCCACCAGCCCCATCTCTTCGATCGCATTCCAGGTCGGGCTCTTGGTTGCCGGGTCGGCAAAGCGCTTGAAGGTGTAGACATAGTCGGCCGCGACCAACTCGCGCGGCTTGCTCATGAAGGCGGGGTCAGCGGTGAAAAAGATGCCCGGCTTGATTTTGACCGTCCATGTCTTGAAGTCGGCCGACACCTCAGGCATGGCGGCTGCGGTCAGCGGCCTGACCTTGGCCGGCTCGGCCAGATAGTCATAGGCATAGAGCGCCTCGAAGATATGCGCGGTGACGGTCTGCGAATAGGTGTCACTGGTCTGGGCCGGGTCGAAGCCGGTCTCGGCCACCAGGAAAGCGTAT
The DNA here is from genome assembly GCF_025717515.1 of Roseateles oligotrophus. Taxonomy (GTDB): domain Bacteria; phylum Pseudomonadota; class Gammaproteobacteria; order Burkholderiales; family Burkholderiaceae_C; genus Paucibacter_A; species Paucibacter_A oligotrophus. Next base: position 199,196 of record NZ_JAJIRN010000010.1, on the reverse strand, counting down.
TTGAGTACCTTGGGAGGCGCGGCGCTTTGGCTTGCTTGCAGCGGCAAGCAAATCATCAGCAGTGCGGCTTGGAGTAAGAAATGGACTATTGTCTTCACTTCGGCTTTTTACTCTCGTCAATGTCCACATACTGCCACCAGTCCTGCCAGAACAGCGCACGCCGGTAGCCAATCAGCCAGGGCTGTGCCAGGTCTGTATAGATACGGTGGACATGGGCCTTGCTGGGCATATAGGAGACGGCCAGACGCTTGGCCTGCAAGAGCAAGGCCTCGCGTTCGGGGCCGTCGGCCATGCCTTGCATCTGGTCATAGAGCCGGTCGAACTCGGGGCTCTTGAAGCGGGACAGGTTTTGCCCGTCGATGGCGGGGCCGTACAGACGCTGCAAAGCGCCCAGGCCGTCAGGGTCGGAGGCGCTGGAGCCGAAAAACCAGATCATGTATTTGCCGCCGCGGGCGCTCTTCATGTTCTCCGGCCATTTGGCGGTCTTGAACTCGATCTTGAGGCCGATGGCGCTCATGTTTTTCAACAGCAATTCATCCATCTGCCGACTCGCATTGGTCGGCTCGGTATTGCGCACCAGCACCAATTTCTGACCATCGGGCTGCTCGCGCCAGCCATCGCCGTCGCGGTCGATATAGCCATAGAGATCGAGCAAGGCCTTGGCACGCACCGGGTCGTAATCGCCCATCTCGGACTTGAATTCGGCCCTGTAGCCGGTGGTATGTGGCACCACCTGGCTTTGTGCGGGCACCGCCTGGCCTCGGCGCACCAGGTTGATCTCGCGCGGTACATCTATCCCCAAGCTGATGGCGCGGCGCAAGGCGATCTTCTCGGGCGCCATGCCGCCGATGACAGGGTCTTCCATATTGAAGACGGTCAAGGAAGCATCCGGCCCGATGGTGCGAAAGGCCTGCACGCCCCGTTTGGCCAGATTGGGTGCCAGCTTGCCATTGGGCATTGCCTGGCTGATGAAGTCCGGCGGCACGCGCTCCAATAAATCATGTTCGGCGTTCAGAAAAGCCAACCAGCGCGGCTGCACCTCTTCGATGATGTCGACCTCGACGCGGTCCAGCATCGGCAGACGCCGGCCCTTGAAATGTGCCAGCAAAGCCTGCGCCTCTTTGTCTTCGGCGCCAGGCTCGGCATCGTAAAAACGCTCGCGGTAGTCGGGGTTGCGCAACAGCTCGATTTTGGAGCTGCGCCGCCAAACGCCCAATTTGAACGGGCCGGTGCCGACCGGGTGTTCATTCAATTTGTCACCATAGGCCTCGACCACCTCGCGCGCGACCGCGCCAACGATGTCGTTGCCGGTCATGATCATCTCGACCAGGCGCGGCCTGGCCTGCTCGACCTTGAATTGGATCGTGTAGCGGTCGAGCGCGCGCAGGCCCTCGACCTCATGCTCGTAATCAAACGGCTTCTTGCCCTTCAGCGCCAAGTTGCGTTGCGCCGCCAACCCTAAGAGGCCAGCCTCCTCGAAAGTGCTCCAGCCAGGGCTTTTGATGGCCGGGTCGGCAAAACGCTTGTAGCTGTAGACGAAATCAGCGGCGGTCAACTCACGCTTCTTGTCTTTGAAGGCGGGGTCGGCGGCGAAGTAAATGCCGGGCTTGATGCGCACCGTGAAGGTCTTGAAATCGCTGGCCACCTCCGGCATTGCTGCGGCCACCAGCGGCAACACCTTGACCGGCCTGGCCAGATGGTCATAGCGATACAGCGACTCGAAGATGGCCGCCGTGATGGTGCGGGAATAGATGTCGTCGATTTGCGCCGGGTCAAAGCCGGTCTCGGCGATCGGGAAGGCATAACGCAGCACCTTGGCGGGCTCTGCTGCCGGAGCCAGCGCCGCCTGCAAGCTCAAGCAAAGCGCTAAAACCAAGCGAGCTGATTTCATCGCCCTGGCCTCTTGCTCTCGTCAATGTCGACATACTGCCACCAGTCCTGCCAGAACAGCGCGCGTCTATAGCCGATCAGCCAGGGCTGGGCGAGGTCGGTGATGATGCGGTGCACATGTTGTTTGTAAGGGCTGTAGACGGTCGCGAGGCGTTTGGCCTCCAGGAAAAGTGCCTCGCGCTCGGGGCCATCGGGCAGCATGGACAGTTGGTCGTAGAGCTTGTCATAGGCCGGCAGCCGAAACCGCGCCAGGTTCTGTCCACCGATCGATGGGCCGTACAAACGCTGCAAAGAGCCCTGTCCATCGGGATCGGAGGCCGAGGAGCCAACGCCCCAGATCATGAATTTGCCGCCGCGCACGCTCTTCATGTTCTCCGGCCATTTGGCGGTCTGGATTTCGATCTTGATGCCGAGGGCAGTCAAATTCTTTTGCCACAACTCATCAAGTTGGCGGTTGACGCTGTCCGGCTGGGTCTTGCGAACCAAGATCAAGGGGCTGCCGTCGGGTTGATCGCGCCAGCCGTCACCGTCTTGGTCGACATAGCCATAGAGATCAAGCAAGGCCTTGGCACGAGCCAGATCGTAGTCGCCGATTTCAGACTTGAATTCGGCGTCATAGCCGGTCGTGTGTGGCACCAGCGGGCTCTGCGCCTGCACCGCCTGGCCACGCCGGGCCAAGCGAATCTCGCGCTGCACATCGATGGCCAGACCGACCGCGCGACGCAGCGCAATCTTGGCCGGCTCCATGCCGCCAATCACCGGGTCTTCCATGTTGTAGACCGTGATGGCCGCATCGGGCGCCAAGGTTCGAAAGCCTTGAATCCCTTTCTTGGCCAGATTGGGCGCGACATGGCCATTGGGCATCGCCTGGCTGATGAACTCGGCCGGCACCCGCTCGGCAAAGTCCTTTTCGCCGTTCAGAAAAGACAGCCAGCGCGGCTGCGCCTCCTCGATGATGGCGACCTCGATCCTATCGATCATCGGGATGCGGCGGCCTTTGAAGCGCGACTGCAAGGCCAATCCTTCGGCGTCCCCGGGCAGCGCCTCGGCGTCGTAGTAACGCTCACGATAATCGGGGTTTTTCTCCAGCACGATCTGCGAGCTGCGCCGCCAGGCCGCCAGCTTGAACGGTCCGGTGCCGACCGGATGTTCGCCGACCTTGGCGCCGTAATGTTCAACCACCTCGCGTGCCAAGGGCCCGTACAAATCGCTGCCGGTGAGGATTTTTTCAAGCAAGCGCGGGCGCGACTGCTCCAGCTTGATCTGCAAGGTATAGCGGTCGAGCGCACGCAGACCTTCAATTTCCTGGTCGTAATCGAAGGGCTTCTTGTTCGCCAGGCCCTGCTTGCGCAAGGCCAAGAGCCCGATCACGCCGGCTTCTTCCATGCTGCTCCAGCCGGGGCTTTTCAGCGCGGGGTCGGCGAAGCGTTTATACATATAGACGAAATCGGCCGCGGTCAGCTCGCGCTTTTTACCTTTGAAGGCGGGGTCATCGGCAAAGTAAATGCCGGGCTGGATCTTGATCGTGAACTGGCGAGAGTCGGGCGAAACCTCCGGCATCGCAGCGGCGATCAGCGGCTTGATTTGCACCGGCCGGGCCAGGTGGTCGTAACGGTATAGCGCTTCGAAGATCGCGCCGGTGATGGTGCGCGAATAGAGGTCATTGATCTGGCTCGGATCAAAATTGGTCTCGGCAACCGGAAACGCGTAGCGCAGCACTTTCGGCTGCACCGCGTCGGTTTCGGCTTGCGCTGACAAGGCCAGCAAGCCGCTGAATAAAAGGCTGAGTAGTTTCTTCTTCATTTGTTCAAGCGACGGCTCTCGTCGATATCCACATATTCCCAAAAATTCAGCCAAAACTGCGGCCGCCTATAGCCGAGCAGTTGCGCATGGGCAAGGTCGGTAATGATGCGATGGCCGCGTGGGCGGTAAGGCGCGTAGGCCGCGCCCAGGCGCTTGAGTTCGGTGAACAGGCCTAAGCGCTCCGGGCCATCGGGCAAGGCGTTGGTGCGCTCGTACAGCTCATCGAAGGCCTTCAAATTGACGCGCGCGTAGTTCTGCCCGCCGATGCGCTCGCTGTAGAAGAAGCCCAGCGCATCCTGCCCGTCCGGCGCCGACGCCGAACTGGCCAAGGACCAGATCTGGAACTTGCCGGCGCGCATGGACTTGAGGTTCTCCGGCCATTTGGCGGTCTTGAACTGCACCTTGATGCCGATCGCGGCTTGCGCCTTTTGCCAGATTTCGTCGATCTGGCGCTGGAACTGCTCGGGCGTGGTCAGGCTTTCCAGCACCAGCGGGCTGCCGTCGGGCTGCTCGCGAAAGCCGTCACCGTCGCGGTCGATATAGCCGTACAGGTCGAGCAAGGCCTTGGCCTTGGCAGGGTCGTATTCGCCACTTTCGCTTTTGAAATTGGCGTCATAGCCGGTCGTGTGCGGCAGCATGATGGACTGCGCGCTGATCGCCTGGCCGCGCCGCACGATGCGGATTTCACGCGCCGAGTCGGTGCCCAGCGAGATCGCGCGGCGCAGCGCGATGCGCTCCGGCGTATAGCCGCCAATCACCGGGTCTTCCAGATTGAAGACGGTGAACAAGACATCCGAGGTCACGACGCGAAAGGCGCGCAAGCCCATCTTGGCGAGGTTGGGAGCCAGCTTGCCGCCCGGCATGGCCTGGTTGATGAAGTCTTCCGGCGTGCGGTCCAGCAGATCAAATTGGCCATCCAGGAAGGACAGCCAGCGCGGCTGGTTTTCTTCGATGATGGAGATTTCGACCCGGTCAATCATCGGGATGCGCCGGCTCTTGAAGTTCGCCAGCAAGGCCTGACCCTCGGCATCGTCGGCGTTGGGCTCTGCGTCGTAATAACGCTCCCGATAGTCGGGGTTTTTCTCCAGATTGATTTGCGAGCTGCGCCGCCAAGTGGCGAGCTTGAATGGCCCGGTGCCGACCGGGTGCTCGGTGCTGCGCTCCGGGTAGGCCTCGATCACCTCACGCGCGACCGCGCCGAGCAAGCTGCCGTCGGCCAGGCTCTGGTCAAAGCGCGGCCGGGATTTGCCGAGTTTGATTTGCAGCGTGTAGCGATCCAGCGCGCGCAGGCCTTCGATAGTTTTGTCGTAATCAAAGGGCTTCTTGCTCTTCTGGATCTCGGCCCGGTATTCGTTCAGACCGAGCAGATGGTTCTCCTCCAGCCCGTCCCAGGTCGGGCTATTGGTCAGCGGGTCGGCAAAGCGCTTGAAGGAATAGACATAGTCGGCGGCGGTCAACTCGCGGCGCTTGCCCTTGAAGGCCGGGTCGTCGGCAAAGTAGATGCCGGGTTGGATGCGGATCGTCCAGGTCTTGAAGTCGGCGCTGACCTCGGGCAGCGCGGCCGCCGTCAAGGGCTTGAGCTTGGCCGGCCGTGCCAGATGGTCATAGGTGTAGAGGCCCTCGAAGATATGCGAGGTGATGATGCGCGAATAGAGGTCGGTGATCTTGGCCGGATCAAAGCCGGTCTCGGCGACGCGAAAGGCATAGCGCAAGACCTTGGGGTTGGCGTCACCGGCTTCAGGCGCCGCGAGACTTGCGCTGCTCAGCAGGCATAGCAGCAGCAAGGCTCGGCGACGAAAGGAGAAATATGCGTTCATAGGAAGGAAGAAACAAGAAGCTGGGTGGGCTTGGATGGCTTGGTTGTCTATTTGGTCGCGTCCAAGACCTCGGGGTCGATGTCGATGTATTTCCAGAAGTCGCGCACAAAGGTGTTGCGCCCATAGCCCAATACCCAGGGCTGGGCGATGTCGGTGTAGACGCGGTGCACATGCAGCTTGATCGGCATATAGGCGACGAGCAGCTTCTGTGCTTCGGTCATCAGCTCCAATCGTTCGGGGCCATTGGGCAGTTTTTTCTGGGCTTCGTACAAGGCGTTGTAGGCCGGCAGGTCAAAGCGGGCCTTGTTGGACTGGCCCTTGTTGGGCCCATAGCCCAAGGCCAAAAAGGTGTCGCCATCGGGTGCGGCCGCGCTCCAGCCGACACCCCACATCATCAGCTTGCCGGCGGTAGAGGCCTTCAGGTTCTCCGGCCATTTGGCGTGGCGGAACTTGATGCGCACATTGATCGAATCCATTGCCTTTTGCCACAGCTCGGCCAGCGCGCGCTTCTCGCCGTCTTGCTCGGTCGCGTATTCGATCGTCAGCGGGCTGCCGTCCGGCTGATCGCGCCAGCCGTCGCCATCGGCATCGACATAGCCATACAGATCAAGGAGGGCCTTGGCGCGAGCAATGTCGTGTTCGCTCATGGTCGTTTTCAAGGTCGGCTCGAAGCCAAACACGCCGGGGCTGATTGGGCCTTGCGCAGGGACAGCCTGACCGCGCCTTGGCAAGCGGATTTCCTTGTCGACATCGATGGCCAGCGCGATCGCGCGGCGCAGCGCAATCTTGTTCGGCGTGTAGCCGCCGACTACCGGGTCCTCCATATTGAAGTAGGAGATCGCCACGTCTGCACGTGCATAACGCACCATTTGCAGGCCCATCTTGGCCAGATTGGGCGCCAGCTTGTTGTTCGGGAAGGCAATCGGCGCGTACTCGGCCGGCACCTCTTCGACCATATCGGCCTCGCGCTGCAAAAACGACAGCCAGCGCGGCTGGTTCTCTTCGATGATGGCGATCTCGACCCGGTCCAGCATCGGCAGCTTGCGGCCCTGCAGCTGCGCCGCCTGCGCCACCAGGCGGGCGTTGTCGGCGGGCGGCTGCTCGTCGTAACGCAGATCGCGGAAATTCGGGTTCTTCTCCAACACCATGCGCGAGCTGCGCCGCCATTCGGTCAAGGCCCAGGCCCCGGTGCCGACCGGATGGTCCATGATCTTGTCGCCATAGCGCTCGACCACCTCATGCGCGACGGCACCCATGGTGGAGGGGTCGGCAAAATGATTGACGAAGCGAGGGTCGCCGGCCTCGGTGCGGACCTGGAAGCGGTAACGATCCAGCGCAGTCAGTCCGGCGACAGGGCGCTTGTAATCAAATGCGGTCTTGTTCTTGAGGGCTTCGCGGCGCAACTCGTTCAGCCCGGGAATGCGGGCGTTCTCGAACAGATAGAGATTGGGGCTCTTCCAGCGCGGGTCGAAATGGCGTTTCAGCGAATAGACATAGTCGGCGGCGGTGAGTTCGCGCTTTTTGCCTTCGAAGGCCGGATCATCATTGAAGTAGATACCGGGCTTGATGGTGAAGGTCAGCGTCTTGAAGTCGGCCGAGACCTCGGGCAGCGCGTCGGCCGTGGCCGCACGCAGCCGTACCGGGCGGGCCAGGTACTCGAATTGCAGCGGCGCTTCAAAGATGCCGGCGGCAATGATGCGCGAATAGAGATCGGAGATCTGCGCCGGGTCGAAGCCGGTCTCGGCGATCCGAAAGGCGTAGCGCAGCACCTTGGGCTTGGCCCCAGACTGCGACTGGGCGGCCTCGTCGGCACGCGCCAAGCCCGCCGCCTGCAGCATGGCCAGCGCGGCAGATATCAGCAGCAGGGCTTTGATCCGGGCTCGCAGCAAGATCGCACATCCTTGTTTGAACAAACAAACGCGCCTGCAGGCTTTTGGCCCCGGCGCGACAGAAATTTGGACAGGTCTTGCCGTTCAGATCGCTGACAGCAAGACGCAGGTACGGAGTCTACGGCCTGCACTGCCTCGCCGCCATGCAGTCGAACCCCAGGTCGGGGATCTTTGCTCGACCCTGGGCGCATCAAGCGAGCAGGACGGCGCGGTCTCGCCCCTGCTCCTTGGCTTGGTAGAGCGCCTGGTCGGCCCGGGCGATCAAGGTCGACGGCGTGTCGGCGGCCGCAATGGCAATGCCTATGCTCAAGGTGAGGATGGGCGCAATCGGCGAATCTTCATGCGGCAAAGCCAGTTCGTGCATCAGGCTGCGGATGCGCTCTGCCATCACCAAGGCGCCCGCCGCATCGGTCTCCGGCAGCAGCAGGGCAAATTCCTCGCCGCCGATGCGAGCCGCCATGTCGCCCTCCCGGCCGCGCGCCGATCCAAGCACCTGCGCCACCGCTGCCAATGCCCTGTCGCCGGCGGGGTGGCCGTAGCGGTCGTTGTAGCGCTTGAAGCAGTCCACATCGATGGTCAGCAGAGCCAGCTTGCGCTCACCACGGCTCTTGGTCGCGAGTTCCTGGGCGATCCGTTCGTCAAAGCCGCGTCGGTTGCTCAGGCCGGTCAGGGCGTCGGTCAGGCTCAAGCGCTGCAAGGCCTGAACCTGGGTTTCGATCAGACTAAGCAGGTGATTGACATGGCCCGACAAGAGGCCGAGTTCATCCTTGCCCTTGACCTTGATGCGGGTATTCCAGGTTTGCGCGTCGGCCAACTCGACCAACTGCCGGGTGAAGCGGCGCAATCGCCGAACCAGTAGCAGGTGAACGGCCAGAGCCAGCAGGCTGGCCGTGAACGCGCCCGCCCAGATCAGTTGGCGGCGCACCTGCTGAAAGACCAAGATGCCCTGCTCATGCACATCGCGGGAGACCGAAACGCCCAGCAGGGCGACGTTGCGCTTGAGCCTATCCTGCGCGAGGAACTCGAGATGGTAGAGCTTGGGCTCTTGGGTATGCCAGACATTCCCCGGCCCCAGCTTGCTGTCCGGCAGAAAGTCCGGCCAGAATTCCATGCCCGGCGTCGCTTCGCTGCGAGCTATCAGCTTGATGGCCAACTGGGTCTGATGCCTCAGCTTGGTGAGCATCGCGTCGTCAAACATTCTTGCCAGTATCAAGTTGCCGGCGAAGTCTCCGCTGGAGTCGCTGCGGCTGATGCGGGCCAAACAGGTCAGCATCAGGCCGGCCTCGCTTCTCATCAAGCCGCAGCCGGGGTCGAGCTTGGCGCCGCCGGCCAAGGCGGCATAGGGGCTGGATTGCAGGCGCGCCAGAGGCGGGCCGCTGGCGGGCGAGGCTGATTTGGCGCTGCTGCTGAATGACACCAATTGCCCTTGTTGGTCGTACACCATCACCAGCGCCAGACCGGCCGTGTCCAGCGCCAGTGGCCCGATGTTGTCGGACTCCCAGGCGGCATCGGGTTGCATGACATGGCGGTACATCTCGGTCCAGACCGCCCAGTCGCGCGTCAGGCTGTTCAGATGTTCGAGCTCGGCCTCGATGCTCTGCACGATGCGGCTCATATGCGAGGCCAGCTCGTTGCGTTCGATCGTGGCGTAACTGGCATTCAGGCTGCGCTGCAGCAAGCCAAGGCTGATCAGCCCCAGCAGGCCAAAGCTCAGAACAAAGGTCAGCAACAACTTGAACCGAATTCCCACGCCTGGCTCCCGATCGCCGGCTCGGCAAGCGAAGCCCGGGCCTGTGTTTAGTTCTTCGACAATCGGTCCAAGGTGTCCCGATCGACATCAATATACTTCCAGAAGTCGCGCACGAAAACGTTGCGGTTGTAGCCCATCACCCAGGGTTGGGCCATGTCGGTGAAGACGCGGTGCACCTCCATCTTGTAAGGCATATAGGCCACCAAGAGCTTTTGCGCCTCGGCCATCACCGCCTCGCGCTCGGGTCCATCGGGCAATGCTTTTTGTTTGTTGTACAGCGCATTGAAGGCCGGCAGGTCGAAGCGTGCCTTGTTGGCCTTGCCCTTGGCGCCGCCGTCACCGAGCGCCAGGAAGGTGTCACCGTCCGGCGCGGTGGCAACCCAGGACACCCCCCACATCTGCAGCTTGCCGGCGTTGGCAGACTTCAGGTTTTCCGGCCATTTGGCGGTCTTGAACTTGATGCGGATCTTCAGCCCATTCATGGTCTGCTGCCATTGCTCATTAAGCTGGCGGTTGGTGCTGTCGGGCTGGGTCGCATATTCCAGCTTTAACGCCGAGCCATCGGGCTGGTCGCGCCAGCCGTCGCCGTCTTGGTCGACATAGCCGTAGAGGTCGAGCAGGCTCTTGGCCTTGGCCAGGTTGTACTCGCCCATCTCGGATTTGAAATTGGCATCGAAGCCAAAGGTGCCCGGCGCGATCGGGCCATTCGAAGGCACGGCCTGGCCACGGCGCGCCAGGCGGATTTGCTTGTCGATGTCGGAACCCAGCGAGATTGCGCGGCGCAGCGCGATCTTTTCCGGCGTGTAGCCGCCCACCACCGGATCTTCCATATTGAAATAGGTGAAGGCCACATCGGCGCGCGGGTAGCGGGTCATCTGGATGCCGCGCTTGGCCAGATTCGGTGCCAACTTGTTGTTCGGCATCGCGATGGTGGCGAAGTCGGCCGGCACCTCCTCGATCACATCCTTTTCGCCATTCAGGAAGGACAGCCAGCGCGGCTGCGGCTCCTCGATGATGGCGATCACGACGCGGTCCACCATCGGCAGGCGCCGGCCCTGCAGCATGGCGACCTGAGCGGCCAGGGCCGGGTTGTCGGCGGGCGGGCTCTCGGCATAACGAACTTCGCGGAAATTGGGGTTCTTCTCCAGCACGATCTGCGAGCTGCGGCGCCATTCGCCCAGGCGCCATGCATTGGTGCCGACCGGGTGTTCCATGATCTTGTCGCCATACATCTCCACCACCTCGCGCGCCACCGCGCCGAGGAAGCCCGCGTCGGCAAACTGGTTGATGAAGCGCGGGTCGCCGACGCCGAGTTTGAGTTGGAACTTATAGCGACTCAGAACTTGCAGGCCTTCCAACGGGCGGTCGTAGTCAAACGGCTTCTTCGCCGCCATCAGCTCGCGGCGCAACTCCGATGCGCCCAGAATCTTGACGTTCTCCAGCAGGTAGAGATTGGGGCTCTTCCACTGCGGGTCGTAATGGCGCTTGATCGAGTAGATGTAATCGGCGGCGACCAGTTCGCGCTTCTTGCCGCCGAAGGCGGGGTCGTCACCGAAGAAGATGCCGGGCTTGAGCTCGAAGGTCAGGGTCTTGAAATCGGCCGACACCTCGGGCATGGCCACCAAGGTATTCGGGCGCAGCTTGGCCGGGCGGCGGTGGTATTCAAACTCCAGCGGCGCATCGAAGATGCCGGCCGCCACCGCCTTGGAATAACTGTCGGAGATCTGTGCCGGATCGAAGCCGGTCTCGGAGGCGCGGAAGGCGTAACGAAGAACTTTCGGCAGTACCTTGGTCTCGGAAGTACTGTTCGTTTCTTGGGCCAGCAAAGGCAGGCTGGTCAAGCCGAGCAGGCCAATCAGGTATGTGGCGGCTCGTATCAGGGTCGATCGCATCGCTTATTTTCTTCACTTCCACGGGGAGGGGCGCAGTCTAGTGCCTGCGTCTTGCCGGGCTTATGCCCAAATTGCATTGGCTTAGGCGACATGGGCTAGAAGCCCCATGAATTCTCGAAGTGTGAGTCAGTTTTACTCGAATCCGCCCCTCAATTGGGTGGCAGCCAAGGGCAAAACCCGGTAAGCAAGGGGGTCCAAAGCGACTAGACTCGCGCCAGTTTTTCTTTTCGCAAGCCTTGCGGGCCATCAGCCCGCCGGGCAGCATTTTTGTCGAATCTGCGACGTCTATCTTTACGGAGAACCAACAGCGATGCTGGCCTACCTATTCAGACGCTTGTGGCAAATGATCCCGACCTTGCTCGGCGTCGTGCTGCTGGTGTTTTTTCTCTTCAAGTTCTTCGGTGGTGATCCCGCCGAAATCCTCGGTGGCCTGAACGCCAGTGCCGAACAGATTGACGCGATCCGCGAGCAGCTCGGCCTGAACAAGCCGGTGCTGGAGCAGCTGTGGATCTTCATCAAGCAGATCATCACCTTCGACTGGGGCAAGAGCTGGGCGACCAATGAGTCGGTGGCCAGCCTCTTCAGCAGCCGCTTGCCGGCCACGCTGACCGTGATGCTGCCGATTCTGTTTCTGGAGATTTTGTTGGCGATCCCCTTTGCCTTGGCCGTCGCCTCGGTGCGCGGCAGCCTGACCGACCGCACGGTGATGATTCTGAGCACGGTGGCGGTGTCGATCTCGCTGCTGGTCTATGTGATCGTCGGCCAATATGTGTTCGCCTTCCGCCTGGGCTGGTTCCCGGTGCAGGGCTGGACCGACAGCGTCTGGACCAACCTGACCACCTATGCGCCGCTGCCGGTGATGGTGGCCGTTGCCGTGGCGATTGCGCCGTACACGCGCTTGTACCGGACCTTCTTCCTCGACGAGATCGGCCATGACTATGTGCGCACAGCGCGCGCCAAGGGCATGACCGAGGGCACGATTCTGCTCAAGCATGTGTTGCGCAACGCGATGATCCCGATCATGACGAATATCTCGGTGGCGCTGCCGGGCGTCTTCGTCGGCAGCTTCTTGCTCGAGGTGTTCTTCTCGATCCCTGGCCTGGGTCGCGAGATTCTGTTGGCCGTGAACCGCAGCGACTACCCGGTCATTCAGGCCTTTGCGATCTATATCGCCTTCCTGACCATGGTGGTGAATTTGATTACCGACCTGCTCTACAAGCTGGTGGATCCGCGGGTGGTGCTGAAATGAGTGCAGTGATTTCGAGTTCAAGTGTGCCCGCCAAGGGTGGCAAATCAGAGGGCGTCTGGGCGGCTTCCTGGCGCCGCTTGCGCACCGACAAGGTGGGCATGGTGTCCATGGTGATCGTGGCCTTCTTCCTCTTGATGGTGGCGGCCTCCAGCAGCGGCCTGATCGCCAAGAACTGGCAAAAAGAAGTCGGCGTGCCGAACGCGCCGCCGACCTTTGTTGGCCCGGCTCCGGCCGAGGCAACCGGTGCTATTCAAACGCCCAAGGGTCCGAATGTGGACCTCAGCGATATCGATCCGCTGGCTCCCCGCTACAAGGAATGGGAAGAGCGCGCCAAGACTTACAAGACCGAGGTGACGGTCAAGGCCGAGACGCTGCCGATGGGCGGTGACCGGCTGGGTCGCGATGTGATGTCCAAGGCAATCAAGGGCGCCGAGGTGTCGATTCTGGTCGGCGTGTTGGCGGCTGTCGTGGCCACCATCATCGGCGTCGTGCTCGGTGCGCTGTCGGGCTTTTTCGGCGGCCGCGTGGGCGACTTTCTGGAATGGCTTTACAACGTCTTCACCGCCATCCCGAGCATCTTGCTGATCTTCGCGTTTGCGGTGATCTTCGGGCGCGGCGTGATGTCGGTGGTGATGATTCTGGGTCTGGCCGGCTGGCCCGGCATTTACCGTTTGATCCGCGCCGAGTTCATGAAGCATTCGGTGCGCGAATATGTGCGCGCGGCGGAGGCCATCGGCGCTTCGCGTTACTCGCGCATGTTCAAGCACATCCTGCCCAACGTCTCGCATGTGGCGCTGGTGCAGCTGTCCTTGCATGTGGTGGGCTTCATCAAGAGCGAAGTGATCCTGTCCTATCTGGGCCTGGGTGTCGGCGTGGATCAGGTCTCCTGGGGCACGATGCTGAGCGAGTCGCAGAGCGAGTTGATCCTCGGCTATTGGTGGCAGCTGGCGGCCGTGACCGGCTTGATGGCCATCTTTGTGACCGCCTTTGCCTTGTTTACCGATGCGCTGCGCGATGCGCTCGATCCGAAGCTGCGCGGCCTGGAGTGATTTGAAAATGCTACTGAGTATTCAAGACCTCAAGGTCTCCTTCCGCATGGGCCGTGTCAACGGCGAAATGCAGCGCACGATGGCCGTCAAAGGCATCAGCTTCGACATCCCCGAGAACTCGACCGTCGCCTTGGTGGGCGAGTCGGGCTCGGGCAAGTCGGTGACGGCGATGTCCATCCTCAACCTGCTGCCGGATAACGCCGAGCGCGAAGGCAAGATCCTGTTCCAGGGTCAGGATTTGCGCCAGTGCACGCTGCGCGAGTTGCAGGCGATCCGTGGCCGTGATATTGCCTGCGTATTCCAGGACCCGATGACCTCGCTGAACCCGGTCTTCACCGTCGCCGCGCAGATCATGGAGCCGCTGATCAAGCATATGGGCATGAGCAAGAAGCAGGCGCTGGTGCGGGCCGAGGAGCTGCTGAATGAGGTCGGCATCCCCGAGCCCAAGCGCCGCCTGGGCAACTATCCGCATGAGATGTCGGGTGGCCAGCAGCAGCGCGTGATGATTGCCGTGGCCCTTGCCTGCAGCCCCAAGTTGCTGATCGCCGACGAGCCGACCACGGCGCTGGACGTGACGATTCAGCGCCAGGTGATGGAGCTGATGGCCAAGCTCAAAGAGACGCACAAGATGGCTCTTCTGTTCATCTCGCATGACCTCGGCGTGGTCGGTGAAATCTCTGACCAGGTGGTGGTGATGCGCCATGGCCAGATCCGCGAAAAGGCGCCCGTCGCCGAGATCTTCAGCAATCCGCAAGACAGCTACACCAAGGCCTTGCTGGCCTGCCGGCCCTCGCTGACCGAGAACCCGGCGCGGCTGATGGTCATCGATGACCATATCGCCGGCCTGACGGTCAATGCCGGTCAGGGCAAGGCCAAGGACCCGAATGCGCCGGTGATTCTGGAGGCGCGCGGTTTGAAGAAGAGCTTCTTCTTCAAGAGCGGCCTGTTCAGCCAGAAGGAATTCAAGGCCGTCAAGGAAGTCAACTTCAAGCTGCGCAAGGGCTATACGCTGGGCGTGGTGGGCGAGTCGGGCTCCGGCAAGACGACGATGGGCCTGACGTTGTTGCGCCTGCATGAGCCGACCGGTGGCGAGGTGCTGTTCGAGGGCAAGGACCTGCTTAAGATGAGCGGCAACGACTGGCAGAAGATGCGCCGCCGCATTCAGGTGGTGTTCCAGAACCCCTATGCCTCGCTGAACCCGCGCTTCACCATCGGCCAGACCCTGGTCGAACCGATGGAGATCCACAATATCGGCGCCAATCACGATGAACGCCTGGCACGCGCCAGCGCGCTGTTGAAAAAGGTCGGCCTGGACGACACGGTGCTGAATAAATACCCGCATGAGTTCTCCGGCGGCCAGCGCCAGCGGATCGCGATTGCGCGCTGCCTAACGCTCAATCCAGAGGTGCTGGTGCTGGACGAGGCGGTGTCGGCGCTGGACGTGTCGGTGCAGGCTCAGGTGCTGAATCTGCTGAAGGATCTGCAGGACGAGTTCGGCCTCAGCTATGTCTTCATCAGCCATGACCTGGCGGTGGTTAAGTTCATCTCCGACGAAGTGCTGGTGATGCAGAACGGCGATGTGGTCGAGCAAAGCGAGACCCAAGCCTTGCTGGCGAATCCGAAGCAGGAGTACACGCGCAAGTTGCTGGGCGCTGTGCCCAGAGGCTATCAAGGCCCGGTGCACGCAGCGGCTGCGGCGGCCTGATTCGGCTGACCGGCCGCGGGTCATTGCCGGCGCTGCGGGAGCAGCGCCGGCCTCACGACAGAAGCGCTTGACGACCATGCGCCCATTCAAATCCTCGCTATGCGCAGGAGCCACCGAATGGGCGCCGCTAAATGGGTTCATTTGTTCTCGGGCAAATGAATCAACCATTTTTTTGCTGATTTCCTCCGTTCCGCACGGCTGGCTCATCCAGTGAGCTAGCTCGACGCTAGGATGAGCTTGCTTCTGTCGCAAAGGCTTGGGCGGTCTAGGGCGAGATGGAATGCGCCGGCTAGCCCATAACTTTTTTCCACACAAACTACTGTACAAATATACAGATTGCGCCATAATTCGGCCAGCTCATTCAGGAGAACTCCATGGACGCCCCAGTCAAAACCGCCATCAACACCGAAAAGGCCAAGGCCTTGCAGGCCGCGCTCAGCCAAATCGAAAAACAATTCGGCAAGGGCTCCATCATGCGTCTGGCCGATGGCGAGGTGATTGAGGACATTCAGGTCGTCTCCACCGGCTCCTTGGGCTTGGACATTGCGCTGGGCGTCGGCGGCTTGCCACGTGGCCGCGTGGTCGAAATTTACGGCCCGGAATCTTCGGGCAAGACCACGCTGACGCTGCAAGTCATCGCCGAGATGCAAAAGCTCAGCGGTGTCTGCGCCTTCATCGACGCCGAGCATGCGCTGGATATCCAGTACGCACAAAAACTTGGCGTCAACTTGCAAGACTTGCTGATCAGCCAGCCGGACACCGGCGAACAAGCGCTTGAAATCGTCGACGCGCTGGTGCGCTCCGGTGCGGTTGACCTGATCGTGATCGACTCGGTCGCGGCGCTGACACCCAAGGCCGAGCTCGAAGGCGAAATGGGCGACTCACTGCCGGGCTTGCAAGCTCGCTTGATGAGCCAGGCCTTGCGCAAGCTGACGGCCACGATCAAGAAGGCCAATTGCATGGTCATCTTCATCAACCAGATCCGCATGAAGATCGGCGTGATGTTCGGCAGCCCCGAAACCACCACCGGCGGCAATGCCTTGAAGTTCTACGCTTCGGTGCGCCTGGACATTCGCCGCATCGGTTCGATCAAGAAGGGTGATGAAGTGATCGGCAGCGAGACCAAGGTCAAGGTGGTCAAGAACAAGGTCGCACCGCCGTTCAAGACCGCCGAGTTCGACATTCTCTATGGCGAGGGCATCAGCCGCGAAGGCGAGATCATCGACATGGGCGTGATCGCCAAGGTGGTCGAAAAGTCCGGCTCTTGGTACGCCTACAACGGCGAAAAAATCGGCCAGGGCAAAGACAATGCGCGCGAGTTCCTGCGCGAGAACCCGGATATTGCGCATGAGATCGAGAACAAGGTGCGCGACTCGCTGGGCGTGCCCTTGTTGGCGGGCAGCGCTGCGGCTTGATTAGTCATGTCCAGCTCTGCCTCAGATCTGAACTTGGTGCGGCGGTTCTGGGCGCTGTACCAGGCGCGCCAATGGGCTGCGGCCCAGGCCTTGCTGCACCCTCAGGCCGCTTGCCAATGGTGGGCGACATCGGAGCGTTTTGAAGGCGCCGAGGCGATCGTTCATGTCAACGCCGTCTACCCCGAGGGTTGGACCATTCATTTGCTGGAATTGAATGCGCTGGACTGCGGGGGTGACGCCACTGCCGCTCCGGTGGCAAGAAGGCGGGTTCATAGCTTGGTGCGGGTGGATCAGGCCGAACAGGCCTTTTATGCCAATAGTTTTTTTGGCATTGAGCAGGGCCTGATCGTGGCGATTGACGAATATTGGGCCGACGCACAGCCCGCGCCTGCCTGGCGCAAGCCCGGTGCGCTGCCGGGCCTGAAACGCATGAGCACCGACGATCGCGCGGGGCTCTCGCTCAAGCTTGACCTGCCCTGACTTGGCTCGACTTTAAGGCGGCCCATACCGCCCACCTTCAACGTCATCGCCCCTTTCGCCTGCCGTCATGAAGAAGCCCTTGTCCTTGAAAATGCGCGCCATCGCGCTGTTGTCGCAGCGGGAGCATAGCCGGACGGAGTTGCGTCGCAAGCTGTTGCGGATTCAGCGCAGCATGGCGGCCAAGGCGGGCGTTCCGCAGCTTGCGGAGGCCGATGAGGAGGCCCCAACCGATGGCGCGAACCTTGAGGCCGATATCGAGACCTTGCTGGACGGCTTGCAAGCTCAAGGCTATTTGAGTGACGCCCGATTTGTCGAGTCTCGCGTCCATGCCCGGGCGTCTCGTTACGGCAGCCTGCGCATCAAGCAGGAGCTGGCACAACATGGTCTGAGCCTGAGTGCAGAGGCGATGGCGACCTTGAAGTCCCAGGAGTTCGAGCGTGCCAAGGCCGTTTGGCAGCGCAAATTTGGTGGCGTCATGGCCGATGATGGGCCAGGGAAGGCCAAACAAATTCGTTTCCTGATGGCCCGGGGCTATGCGGCCGAGACGATTCGAAAACTGCTGCACTCCGACGAGGACTAAAACGGCCCGAAAGCACCTGCTGCCTCTCGCGGCCATGAATTTCTACCCGCTTCGACAGTTTCGCGAAAGCCTCGCTGAGGCGCAGCATGCTACATTGGCGCCCTGCGTAAGCCTTGCCTGCTGGTTTTTTAGACCGCAGGCAGTGTTTTATGCGAAGCCGTTTCTCCAGCCATGCCCTTATCCAATCCCTCCTCCGAGCGCCGTTTGATGCATCGTCGCGCCATTGACGTGCAGGTCTTTGCACGCAATGACGGCCTGTATGACGTCGACGCTTCTTTGACGGATACCAAGACCTGCGACATGGCGGTCGCCGGTGGCAAACGCCTGGCGGGTGAGCCGATTCACGCGATGCTGCTTCGCTTGGTGGTGGACGCACAGACGAATATTCTGGCCGCGACATCGCAAACGAATTGGATGCCTTATCCCGGCGCATGTGACCAGCATGGTGATGCTTATGCGGCCCTGGCTGGCTTGAATTTGATGCAAAGCTTCAGGCACGGCGTCAAAGAACGGCTCGCCGGTATCAAAGGCTGTACCCATCTGACCGAGATGTGTCAGTTGCTGCCCTCAGCGGTCATCCAAGCCTTTGCTGGCATCGTGCTCGATACGCGCGAAGACAGTGCTTCTGACCAGGCCCCATTTCAACTTGACCGTTGCCATGCGCTGCGCAGCGACGGCTCGACAGTGAAATCGCATTACCCCCGCTGGTTCCGCAACGGGGAGGCCCCGACGGCCTTGCCCGCGGCGTCGCCCGCTGCTATCTCCTCTTCCTGACCTTTCCAAAAGCGAGACACCTATGAAGATTCACGAGTACCAGGCCAAGGAAATCCTGCGCCAATTCGGCGTGCCTGTGCCGCGTGGCCATGCGGCTTTCACGGTGCAAGAAGCGGTTGAAGCCGCTCAGAAATTGGGCGGCCCGGTCTGGGTCGTCAAGGCCCAGATCCATGCCGGCGGACGCGGCAAGGGCGGCGGCGTCAAGCTTGGCCGTTCGATGGACGAGGTCAAGAGCCTGGCCGAAGAAATTCTCGGCATGCAACTCGTCACGCACCAGACTGGCCCGGTCGGTCAAAAAGTGCGCCGCCTGCTGGTTGAAGAAGGCGCCGACATCAAGAAGGAATACTACGTTGCCGCCCTGACCGACCGCGCCACCCAGCGCGTCGCGATGATGGCGTCCAGCGAAGGCGGCATGGACATCGAGGAAGTGGCGCACGCCACGCCCGAGAAGATCCTGCGCGTCATCATCGACCCGGCCTTGGGCCTGACCGACGAGCAAGCGCAAACCCTGGTGGCCGGCATCGGCGTCCCGGAAGCTTCGCAAGCGCAAGCGCGCGACGTGCTGCAAAAGCTCTACAAGTGCTATATGGCCACCGACGCGTCGCTGGCCGAAATCAACCCGCTGATTCTTGAAGGCGGCGGTGGCATCAAGGCGCTGGACGCGAAGTTCGACTTCGACGCCAACTCGCTGTTCCGTCACCCCGAGATCGTCGCCTACCGCGACCTCGACGAAGAAGACGCGGCCGAAGTGGAAGCCAGTAAGTTCGACCTGGCCTATATCAGCCTGGACGGCAATATCGGCTGCTTGGTGAACGGCGCCGGTTTGGCCATGGCCACCATGGACACCATCAAGTTGTTCGGCGGATCGCCGGCCAACTTCCTGGACGTGGGCGGCGGCGCGACTGCAGAGAAGGTCACCGAAGCCTTCAAGATCATGCTGAAGAACCCCGAAGTCAAGGGCATCTTGGTCAACATCTTCGGCGGCATCATGAAGTGCGACACCATTGCAGAAGGCGTGATCGCCGCTTGCAAGGCGGTCAATCTGTCGGTGCCATTGGTGGTGCGCATGAAGGGCACCAACGAAGACCTGGGCAAGAAGATGCTGGCCGAGTCTGGCCTGCCCATCATCGCCGCCGATTCGATGGCCGAAGCGGCCACCAAGATTGTTGCAGCCGTAGCCTAAGTCTTTGCTAGAAAGAACGTCATGAGCATTTACATCAATAAAGACACCAAGGTCATCACCCAAGGCATCACGGGCAAGACCGGTCAATTCCACACCCGTGGCTGCCGCGATTACGCCAATGGCCGTAATTGCTTCGTCGCCGGCGTGAACCCCAAGAAGGCCGGTGAGGACTTCGAAGGCATCCCGATTTACGCCAATGTGAGCGAAGCCGCACAAGCGACCGGCGCCACCGTGTCGGTGATCTATGTGCCGCCTGCTGGCGCCGCCGCTGCGATCTGGGAAGCCGTCGAGGCCGATCTGGATCTGGCCATCTGCATCACCGAAGGCATCCCGGTCCGTGACATGCTGGAGATCCGCAACCGCATGCGCGCCAAGGAAGCCGCTGGCGGCAAGCGCACTTTGCTGCTCGGACCTAACTGCCCAGGCCTGATCACCCCGGACGAAATCAAGATCGGCATCATGCCCGGCCACATCCACCGCAAGGGTCGGATCGGCGTGGTCTCGCGCTCCGGCACGCTGACCTATGAAGCGGTGGCTCAGCTGACCGAAATCGGCCTGGGTCAGTCCAGCGCCGTCGGCATCGGTGGCGACCCGATCAATGGTCTGAAGCACATCGACGTGATGAAGGCCTTCAATGACGACCCGGACACCGACGCCGTCATCATGATTGGCGAAATCGGCGGCCCCGACGAAGCCGAAGCCGCGCGCTGGTGCAAAGACAATATGAAGAAGCCTATCGTCGGCTTCATCGCTGGCGTGACCGCACCTGCCGGCAAGCGCATGGGCCATGCCGGTGCCTTGATCTCCGGTGGAGAAGACACCGCCGACGCCAAGCTCGCGATCATGGAAGCCTGCGGCTTCACGATCACGCGCAACCCGTCGGAAATGGCCAAGCTGCTGAAGGGCTTGCTGTAATTCTGCGCAGATCATTGGGTGATCGGCATTGAGCGCCGGCGCCCAGTCTCCGCTTAGAGCAAAAAGGGGCGTCAGCCCCTTTTTTCATTCCTAACGTCGCTTCTCCTGTGCTTCGCTATAGTCGGCGGCTATGTAATCCAATGCGAGCCTAGATCGCATCCCTTCTTAGAAGACATCAATGGATACCTTTTTGAGTCCCGAGTTCTGGTTGGCGGTCGGCCAGATCATCATGATCGACATCTTGCTCGGCGGCGACAACGCGGTCGTGATCGCGCTGGCATGCCGCAAACTGCCGGCCGCCCAGCGCACCAAAGGCATCATCTGGGGCACGGCCGGCGCGATTGTGCTGCGCGTGGTGCTGATTTTCTTTGCCCTGACCTTGCTGCAAGTGCCTTATCTGAAGATCCTCGGCGGCCTGCTGCTGGTCTGGATCGGCGTCAAGCTCTTGGTCCCCGAGAGTGAAGACGAGCACTCGAACATCCAGGCCAGCGACAAGCTTTGGGCTGCGGTCAAGACCGTCATAGTGGCCGACTTTGTGATGAGTCTGGACAATGTGATTGCCATCGCCGGCGCGGCTCAAGGCGCGGGTGGTGATCACCAGATGCCTTTGGTGATTTTCGGCTTGCTGGTGTCGATTCCCATCATCGTCTGGGGTAGCCAGTTGGTCATCAAGCTGATGGACCGCTTCCCTATAGTCATCACGGTCGGCGCGATGCTGCTGGGTTGGATCGCCGGTACCATGATCATCGGTGACCCGGCCTTGAAGGACTGGGTGCCGACCATGCCCGGCGACAAGCCCGGTACTTCACTTGTTTTGCCGGTCTGGCATTACGGCTGTGGCATAGCGGGGGCATTGTTTGTGCTGGCCGCTGGCAAATTGATGGCTTCCCGAAGCGGCAAAACCGAATAGGTAAAAGGGCGCACGAATGACGGGTTTCTGGCGGCGAATTCTTGGCAAATCAAGCCCCCCGGTGGCGGCGGAGTCGACGCTTGCTGCCTCCGACGGAGCCTCCATTCTGGCGCTTCAGGCGACCAAGGCGGCCGTCGGCTTGCAGGGTTATGAATTGCAGCGGGAGCTCGGTCGTGGCGCTATGGCGGTAGTGCATCTTGCCCGCCAACTCAGCAACGATAAGCTGGTGGCGATCAAGCGACTGGCACTGCAACGCGAATTCGCCGCCGAGGACCTGGCCGATGTGCGCCAGCGCTTTATGCGTGAGGCGCGCGCGGCCGGGCACCTTCAGCACCCGGATATCCTGCAGGTTCTCGATGCCGGCGAGGCCGGTGAAGACGCATGGATCGCAATGGAATTCGTGCAAGGCAAAGACCTCAGCCATTACACGCGAGCCAATCAGTTGCTGCCGGTCCGCGAGGTGGTTCGGATCGGGGCAAGGCTGGCACGTGCCTTGCACTATGCGCACAGCCAAGGTGTTATCCACCGCGACATCAAACCGGCCAATGTGATGTTGGACTTGGCAAACGATGTGCTGAAGATCATGGATTTCGGCATCGCCCGCATTGCCGATGGCAGCCGCACCCGCACCGGTCTGGTCTTGGGCACACCGTCTTTTATGTCGCCCGAGCAATTGGCCGGACTGAAGGTCGATGGGCGCAGCGATCTGTATTCGCTAGGCGCGATGATTTATCAACTATTGACCGGCCATCTGCCCCATCAGTCAGACTCGATGGCAAGACTGATGTACCAGATCGCCAATCAGACGCCGGCCGATGTGCGCCACTACCGGCCGGGTTTGCCGGAGGCGCTGGCCATGGTCCTGGCCTTGGCTCTTGAAAAGCGCCCCGAGTTGCGCTATGCAAGCGGCGAGCAGATGGCTCTGGATCTGGAGGCGGTGTTGCTGCAACCGGGCTTAGAAGAGCCGGTCGCCGCGCCTCCAATCTCCGACATGGGCACCGATTCGCCCATTTCTGCCGATTCTTTCGCACAAACAGTCCGTCTGAATACGCTGGAAGCAGGGCAGAATCCCGCAGGACTGCAACCGAAGACAAAGCCATGACCCTGGAGTTTTTCAGCGCCACCGATGTGGGCCGCGCACGCGACAACAATGAAGACTCGGTGGCCTTGGATGAGGCCGTCGGCTTGGCTGTGCTGGCCGATGGCATGGGCGGTTACAACGCCGGTGAAGTAGCCAGTCAGATGCTCACCAGCTTCATCCGCGCCGAGCTTGGCCGCTGGCTGAAGGAGTCGGGCGGCAGTGCCAGCGCGGCCGATGTGCGGCGAGCCATGGACATCTGCGTCGACAACGCCAACCGTGCCATCTTCAATGCCGCCAACACCAATCCGCGCTACGCCGGTATGGGCACGACCTTGGTGGTCGGGGTGTTCCGCGAGGAAGGCTTGCTGATGGGTCATGTGGGTGACTCGCGTGCTTACCGCTTGCGCGGCGGACATCTGAGCCAAATCACACGTGACCATTCGCTGCTGCAAGAACAACTCGACGCGGGGCTGCTGACGGCCGAAGAAGCGGCGCTATCGAACAACAAGAATTTGGTCACCCGGGCGGTTGGTGTCGAAGATTCGGTGATGCTGGAGTTGCATCTTCACGAAATTCAGGCTGGGGATGTCTACCTATTTTGTTCGGATGGTCTGTCCGATATGCTGGATGATGCATCGATTTGCCAGTTGCTCTTAAACCACCCTTCCTTGTCTGAAGCGGCTCAAGCCTTGATAGACGGGGCCAATGACATGGGCGGCCGAGATAATATTGCGCTGGTGCTGGTCAGGGCCGAAGGCCGCGTCAAGACCGAGGGCAGGGCTTGGTGGCCGTTCGGACGGCGCTGAAGCAAATTTAGAAGATATCAGTGGCGTTGAAAGACAATGCCATCGCAAGCTACAAGACAACAGGATTGAGGTCAAAGCATGGGCAAACTGGTGGTTTCGCTCGACGGGGTGGTGATTAAGGATGTCCAAATTACCAAGGACAAGACCACGCTTGGGCGTCGTCCCTATAACGACATCGTGATCGACAACTTGGCCGTCAGCGGGGAACATGCCGTCTTGCAAATGGTTGGAGCCGATGTCTTTATCGAGGACCTGAACTCGACCAATGGCACTTATATCAACGGCAAAGCGATCAAGAAGCAGTTGCTGGTCAATAGCGACATCGTCGAAATCGGCAAGTACAAAATCAAATACTTGCTTGAGGACAGCGGCGACTACGAAAAGACCATGATTTTGAAGCCGGGTGCGGCGCTGCCCGCTGTTGGCGGCCATGTCGGCGCGGCTTCCGGTTTCGGCATGCTTGCCCCGGCGGCAAATGCCTCACCCGCCGTGATCAAGGTTTTGACCGGCGCTGCGGCCGGCCGCGAGGTGAGTTTGACCAAGGTGGTGACGACGGTCGGCAAGCCCGGCGTCCAAGTCGCCTCGATTACCAAGCGCCCGAGCGGTTATGTGTTCGCCCATGTTGAAGGGGCCGCCCGCCCGTCCGTCAATGGGTCGCCATTGACCGGAGAATCTATCGCCCTCAAGGACGGCGATGTGATCGAACTGGCTGGCACGCAGATGCAGTTCGTCAACGGCTGATACGGCTGTCCGCCCTTAACAAAGGGCGAGATTTACCGTCGAACTGGCCCTGACTCTGGGAATACCCTGGTGATTTGGCGCCTCCAGCGCCCGGGCTGCCATGCACAATGGCGGTCGAGCCCTGTCACCGCTTAGGCTTTATGTTAAAGCCAGCCAAGACCTACCACCTTGCCCGAGCACACGTGAGTCAGCGCCCTCTATCAACTGCCACCACCGCAGCCACCGCCGCAACGATCCACTCCTCACGCCTCGGCTCGATCAGGGTGCGGGTGGCTGTGGCCGTTGTGTTCGTCAGCCTGCTATTGGTTGGTGCCACCGATGCGCTTCACTTGCGCTATCAGTTGCAGCAGCGCTTGCAGGCCTTTGATGCCGATTTGAGGGCGCTGCCGCAACTCTATGCGCAGCCGCTGGCACGCAGCTTGGTGGACGCCGCCTCATCCGATGCAGGGCCGAGCGAGCCAAGCGACACGACCCGGCAACTGCTCGGCAAGGTGCAGGCCCGCCCAGGCATCATCGGCGTGGAACTGGATATGGGCAACGGCAGTCGCTTGAGTCTGGGCGACTTCAGCACCGCATCGCGGGCAGATATGCGCCAGATCGACTTCAAATTGGGCCCGCCCGCAGCTGATGGCGCCCTGGTCCGCGTAGTGGCGCAACCCGAAGCCTTGCAATACATGTTTTGGCGCGAGCAGTTGCCCGCAGTTTTGTGGCGTGATCTGATTTTGGTCCTGCTGCTCAGTCTGGTCTTGGTCATTGTGCTGGACCGCATGTTGCTGCGGCCGCTGAAGGCGCTGCGCCGCTTGGCCAGTCATGCCGATGCGTTTGACCCCACCTTGCCGCCGCCTGAGCCTGAGCCGCAGCAGCCGAATGAGTTGGCTCGTATCTCGCATTCCATCACGCGGGCGCAACAAAGTCTGTGGCTGCAACTTCAGGAAGAACAAGGCCGTGCCGAATTGTTGCGGCTTGAGGTCGGTCGGCAGCAGGATGCGCTGCGGTCGGCCGAACAATCTTTGGCGCAAAAGAATCTGGAGCTGGGGCGCCTGAGTCGTGTGGATGAGCTGACGGGCCTGGCGAACCGGCGCGAATTCGACGAAGGCCTAAGGCGCGAGTTCAAACGCGCGCAGCGCCAGCGCGGCCATTTGGCCCTGGCGGTTTTGGATCTGGACCACTTCAAGAGCTTCAATGAACGCTACGGCGTGGCGGCCGGCGACGCGGTGTTGACGCGCTTTGCGCAGTTGCTGTCGGTGCGTTTCAAGCGCGATACCGATCTAGTGGCTCGGCTGGGTGGCGAGGAGTTTGTCGCCTTGCTGCCAGGTTTCGGTCTGGGCGTGACCCAAGGTTTGCTGGAGCAACTTCGCGAGGACTTGCGAGAGTTGCAATTGCCGCATGAGGGCAGTGTGAATGGGCAAGTGCTGACCGTCAGCATCGGTCTGGCCGCCTATAGCCCGGCGCACCCTTATCTGAGCCCGCAAGCCTTGATGCAGGCCGCCGACGAGGCACTCTATATCGCCAAGCATGCCGGCCGCGACCGACTCAGCTTGGCAGCATCCAGCGGGCATCCCGAGCCCCGCCAGGGCTAGAGATCAGCGATCTCGCTCCAGCGCTTGTTGCATCTGATCGCTGACGCGGCGCGCCGCGCGCAGCACCAAGGCCTCATCGAGCGAAGCCTGTGGCGCAATGGCGCTGGCGACCTCATCCAATCGGTCGGGGTGCATCAGCAGCGCCCAAGCTATCGTCGAAATGGCGCTAACGCCACGGCGTTGCAGGCTCTCGGGCATGATCATATTGGCCTGCACCTCGACGTGGTGGCGAACACTGGCCACCGCCGCCGGCGCCAAGCCCCAGCTTTCGCACAGCGCCGCACCCAGTGCATCATGGCTAACGCCAAAAGCCGTGTGTTCCAGTTGTACCAATTCGACATCGCTGGCGGCCGCCCGCAGCATGGCCGGGTAATGCGCCGGCGCGTGGCGATACAAGACCGCTTTGCCACATTCCTCGAATAAACCCGCCGAGTGGGCCGCCCAAGGGTCAATGCCCAGCATCTGCCCCATCCGACCCATCAAGAGGCCACGCTCTGCGGCGCGCTTCCAGACCGGCTCCAACTCCGCAGCCGGCGGGAAGGCAGCCCGCAAGCCCATCTCGAAGGTGATTGAGGCGACTTCTCGCATGCCCAGATAGGTCAATGCCTGATGCACCGTCTGCACTCGGCCACGCAGGCCGTACAGCGATGAGTTGACGGCTTTCAGCACGGCCGCAGCCAGGGCCATATCGGTCTCGACCAAGGAGGACATCGCCAGCAGATCAATGTCTTCGGCCGCCATCAACAAAGACAGCTTGACCAAGACCTCGGGCTGGGTCGGAATTTCGATGTCAAGTGAACGCAATGTTGGATCGACGGGCATGGCTAAGAACCTCCAGAAACTCTTGCGATCTTAGTGCTTAGAACGGCTTTTTTGATGGGGCCGCGCAGCAAGTCTTTTCAAGAACCCGATGTAAGCAAAAGTTAGCGAAAAAAAGCATCCCAACCGGTCTTCAGGATCAGGCCACTGACGACCACAATGAACATGCCGCGGACAAAGCCGGCCCCTCGTGCCAGCGCCATGCGCGTGCCGACCAAGCTGCCGGCCACATTGGTGACGGCCATTACCGCCGCGATATGCCACCAGATATGGCCCTTGAAGGCGAACAACGCTATAGCCGCTGCGTTGGTGGCGGTGTTCATCAGCTTTGCCGTGGCCGAGGCGTGCAAGAAGTCATAACCCAATAAACGCACGAATAGAAAAACGAAGAAGCTGCCGGTGCCGGGACCGAAGAAGCCGTCATAAAACCCGACACCCAAACCGATGCCACCGGCGACCAGCGTTTCGGCGCGACCGTTGAAACGCGGCGCATGCTGCCGCCCCAAATCCTTGCGCGCCAAGGTATAGGCCAACACCAGCAACAAGATCAGCGGCAGGGCACGGCGTAAAAAACCGGGGTCGACCAGCGTGACCGTCCAGGCGCCAGCAAAACTGCCCAGCAGCGCGATGCCAGCCGCCGGCAACAGGGCCGGCCAGTTCAGTGAGACGCGCCGCGCGTATTGGGCCGTGGCCCAGGCGGTGCCCCAGATCGATGCGCCCTTATTGGTGCCAAACAACGTGGCGGGTGCGGCTTGCGGAAACACGCCAAACAAGGCGGGCACCAGCACCAAACCACCCCCCCCAACTACCGCGTCAATGAAGCCGGCCAGCAATGAGGCCAGCGCGACGGTCAAAAGTTCAAACATGCGGACGAGGGGAAATCTACGAAAAGGTGGTGGCGTCAAATTGTCGCCAGAAAGAAAAACAGGCACCCGAAATGGATTTCAGGTGCCTGTTGATTGTGACAGTGTCACTTTATTGTTTGTACCGCTTTGCTTGAGATTGTCTCCTCATGCCGCCCTAGCGCCCGTTTGCAGGACACGTCGAGTGAAGCGAATGTAGGGCTCGGAGCTCATGCCCGCACTTGGGGTTTTTACGGTTGAGGTGCACCGAACTGGTTATGTGTGCATGTGCTTACTACTCTGAAGTAACCCATAAAACAGGGCATATCGGCAGCAACCCGATGCACTTCTTTAGAACAACGGCGAGTTCCTGACTCGGTCGAAATTTGTGGTGTTTTTGCAAAAAAGGGCGCGATCAAGCGCTGCGACGGGCCAACTTCTGAACCGGGATGGGTAGAACTGGCGGCTTTGAGTCGACTTTCTTCGCGTTTGTCACAAAGTGCGACACGGAACAATTCGACCCATGTATGTATCCAATTCCAAGACCGGCGCAGGCTGCTGGCCGCAACTATTGATCCGTCTGGGCGGCTTGCTCTTGCCTCTTATGTTGGTGGCTTGTGGCGGTGGCGGCTCGAGCATTGTCGAGCCCGCTCCCGTCCCGGTGCCGGTGCCGGTGCCGGTGCCCGTGCCGATAGGTAGCGCCACCACCACCCTGGGTTTCAATTTGCCGCGCGCGGGCTTGAGCGCGGCCGAACTGGGCGTGATCGTTGTCGAGGGCGATGCGCAGTCCGAGGCAATAGGCAGCTACTACCAAACGGCGCGCGGCATTCCTGCCGCCAACATCATTCGGGTCAAACTGGCCACCGCGTCGGCGACCATCTCGGTGTCCGACTTTGCGGCGCTGAAGGCCGAAATCGATGCCAAGCTGCCGACCGGCGTACAAGCCACCTTGCTGACCTGGACCGCCCCATCGCGCGTCGTCGGCACTTGTGCAATGAGCATCACCAGTGCGATGGCTTTTGGCTACGACAGCAAGTATTGCGGGGCTTGCTCGGGCACCGCACCATCGAGCTATTTCGACTCCGAATCCAGGCAGGCTTGGGTGGATCACAAGATCCGCCCCTCGATGATGCTGGGCGCAAACAGCTTGGCCGCCGCCAAAACCTTGATCGATCGCGGTGTGCAGGCCGACGCCAGCAAGCCCACCGGCAGCGGCTATCTGCTGCGCACCGGTGACGGGGCGCGCAGCGTGCGTTACGGCGACTACATCGGCCTGCCCGCCGCTTGGGCCGGCCGCCTGCTTTTGAACTACAGCGACAACTCTGCCGGAGGCGCGGCCGATTTCATCGAGGGCAAGACCGATGTGTTGTTCTACTTCACCGGCCTGGCCAGCGTGCCCAAGCTTGCCAGCCTTGGCTTCCGGCCCGGCGCGGTGGCCGACCACCTGACCTCCTATGGCGGCATGTTGCCGGGCTCGGGTCAAATGCCCATCACCGACTGGCTGGATGCCGGCGCCACTGCCAGTTATGGCACGGTCGAGGAGCCCTGCAACTACACCCAGAAGTTTCCTCAAGCCTCCGTCTTGATCGAGCATTACTTCCGAGGTGAAACGGTGATCGAGGCCTATTGGAAGTCGGTTCAATGGCCGGGCCAGGGTTTGTTCGTCGGCGAGCCCCTGGCGCGGCCTTTCAATGACAGCCCCAGCTTCACCATTGAAAACGGCCAATACCTGATCAGTACGCGGGCGCTGCGCAGCAACGCCAGCTATAGCCTGGAGTACCGAGCCGGCACGGCGGGCACCTGGACCGCCTTGGCCGCCTTCAAGATCGCCCGCGCCGAGCCGCAAACGTTGCGCTCGCCGCTGCCGCCGGCCAATGCCACCGAGCTGCGTTGGCGCGGCCCCTGTGCCGGCAATGCGGCGCTGCAATGCACGCTCTGAGCCCCGGTCTTTAGCGAGGCGGTCGGCGTCAACCCGGCCGGGCTGGCAAAATGAGGGCCCCTTCAGGCCTTTCTATGTCCCCCCAGCCCTCTGCCATGCGTGTGCTGTCCGTCATCCCTCCGATGACCCAGCTCAATACCCCCTACCCATCTACTGCCTACCTGACCGGCTTTCTGCGCTCGCGCGGCGTCGACGCGGTGCAAGAAGATTTGGCCTTGGCGTTGATGCTGAAGCTGTTCTCGCGCGCCGGTCTGCTGTCCTTGCGCGAGGCGATCCATGCGCTGGATGTGGCCAAGCGCACGCCCTTGGTGCAAGGATTTGATGAGGCTTTTGACGTCTATCTATCGACCATCAGCGCCACCATCGCCTTTTTGCAGGGGCGCGATCCGACCCTCGCGCATCGCATCTGCGGCCGCCAGTTTCTGCCCGAAGGGCCGCGCTTTGCCTCGCTCGATGTTTACATTGACGAAGACGGCGGCGACCCTTTGGCCTGGGCTTTTGGCGCGCTGGGTTTGCAGGACAAGGCTCGCCATCTGGCGACGCTCTACCTGAACGACCTGGCCGATGTGCTGCGCGACGCGGTCGACCCGCGCTTTGAGTTCGTGCGTTATGCGGAGTCGCTGGCAACCAGCCAGCCGACCTTTGAGCCACTGGCCGAGGCCTTGGCGGCGCCGCTGAATCTGGTCGATACGACGCTGCGGGAGCTAACGCTGGCTTCCATCGCGCATCACCAGCCTCGGCTGGTCTTGATTTCCATACCCTTCCCCGGGGCCGTCTACGCGGCATTCCGGATCGCGCAGTTCATTCGCGCCGAGCATCCCGGCATCAAAATCGCGCTCGGCGGCGGCTTCGTCAATACCGAGTTACGTGAGCTGACCGAGCCGCGCGTGTTCGACTATTTTGACTATGTGACGCTGGACGCTGGCGAGCGCCCCTTGCTGGCGCTGCTGGAGCATCTGGACGGCAAACGCTCGAAGCAGCGCTTGGTGAGGACTTTCGTCAGAGAAGACGACTTGCTCCCCCACGGGGGGGCGGACGCTGCGATGCAGCGGCTTTGGGGGCCAACAGTCGTCAGGTACATCAACTTCGTCGAGCCCGATATCGCCTTTGCCGAGGTCGGCACGCCGACCTGGGACGGTCTGCCGCTGGATCGCTACCTCTCGCTGCTGGACATGCTCAACCCGATGAACCGGCTGTGGTCGGACGGGCGCTGGAACAAGCTGACGGTGGCGCATGGTTGCTACTGGAAGAAATGCAGTTTCTGCGATGTCTCGCTGGACTACATCTCGCGCTACGAAGGCACTTCGGCGGCGACGCTGGTCGACCGCATCGAGGCCATCGTCGCCGAGACCGGCCAGACCGGTTTCCATTTCGTCGATGAGGCGGCGCCGCCCAAGGCCTTGAAGGCGCTGGCCGCCGAGCTACAGGCGCGCAATAGCAGCATTTCCTGGTGGGGCAATATCCGCTTCGAGAAGTCCTTCAGCCCCGAGCTATGCCAGCAGTTGGCGGACAGTGGTTGTATCGCTATCTCGGGCGGCCTTGAGGTGGCGTCCGACCGGCTGCTGAACTTGATGAAGAAGGGTGTCTCGGTCGAGCAGGTGGCGCGTGTCACGCGGGGTTTCACCGATGCCGGCATCCTCGTGCATGCTTACCTGATGTATGGGTTCCCGACCCAGACCGTGCAAGACACCGTCGATGCCTTGGAATATGTGCGGCAGTTGTTCGAACAGGGTTGCATACAGAGCGGCTTCTTCCACCGTTTTGCCTGTACCGTGCATTCGCCGGTCGGGCGTGACCCGGCGGCTTACGGCGTTACGCTTCTGCCCTTGCCGCCGGTTTCATTCGCCAAGAACGATGTCGGTTTCAACGATCCGACCGGCGTTGACCATGACCGGCTCGGCGTCGGCCTGAAGAAGGCGATTTACAACTATATGCATGGCATCGGGCTGGAAGAGGATGTGCGCAGCTGGTTCCCGTTCAAGGTGCCGAAGACGACGGTCGCACGCCACCGCATTGCACGCGCCTTGAGCGCCTCCGGTCAGGGCTGAGAGGCCGAGAACTTTTTACTGCGCGACCTCCACACGTCGTTGGCCGGATGTTGGCTCCGACATCACATTTGCTGCGCAAATATGAGTCTCGCCGCAACTTCGTTGTCGAAATCCTCACGTACAGGGAGTACGTTGCGGTTTCTGCGCTCCGTCCGCCTAGTCTGACGGCCGCTCGCTACAAAAGCTCATAGCCTCTGAGCCTGGAACAGGCGCGCTTGTTGGGCGACAAAGCCGTCGAAGCCGACGAGCAAATCTTCGTAAGCTGGCGACGGACCTTCCAACTGCTGCAAAGCCAGCACGCTGGCCTCCAGCGTCGACAGCTGATGGCCCAGATGGGCCTTGCGAATCGCATAGCGTGAGGCCGGCGGATCCCTGAGTGCCAGGCGCGGCAATTGCTGCAGCAAGGGGTTGAGCAGCAGCATCTTGCGGCTTTTGCGCCAAGTCGCGTCGAGCACCACCAAGCGAGTGCAGGTCGGCGGAGTGATCAAGCATTCGCCGGCTTGGGGGCGATCTTCGGGGTAAAGCAGCCAACTTGATTGATCGGGCTCGGGCGTCGCCAATGCCTGCGCCAACTCCAGCGGATCAAAAGTTTCGCCGACCCAGATGCGGCAGCGCCGCAGTGATAGCTGCAAGAGCCTGGCCGTGCCCTTGGCATGGTCTTGCTCCAGCGGGTGCTGGAGCAGCAGCAATTCGACCCGGTTAGCGGCCGGTCTGACCCATGGGCAGATGCAGGCGCTAAGCGGCCTCTGGCAGTTCAGACATCGGGCGCGTTGCGACCCAGGCGGAGTCATCGACGCCTCGGGTGTCGCTGCTTGATGAGGTGTTGGCTGATTTTTCACGGCGTCGCGCATAAGAGGCCTTGATGGTACGGCCCTGGCCGCCGCCGATCATGCGGTAATGCTTGCCGGCCAATCCGCCGGCGACGACTACCCCCAACAGCAGGGCCAGTGTGTTGAGCAGGCCCCACAAAGGCGGCTGCGTGGCCGACAGCAGCAAGACGCCGATCGACTGCTCGCCAGCGAGCTCGGATTCCGACAACTTGAACACCCCCGCCAGCAACCAGGCAAACCAAGCCAGGCCCAGCCCGGTCAAACACCAGGCCGTGGTCGGACGCTTGCCAAGCTTGGGTGAGCGCACGGTGAAATAGCCCCAAGCCAGAGCGATGACGAACAGCAGCAGTGCAATGGCGCTGGCCTCGCTGAGTAAGGCGCCAAAGCTGCCTCGCCCCAAGAACGCATGTGGAAATAGATCGGCCGGCAAGCGAATGTCGGCCAGCAACCAAGCTAAGGCCCAGCAAGCACCGTACAACAGCAGACCCGAACACAGCGATGCCAAGCTTCTTGTATCTTTCATCTTCGCCACCTCTGCACCGAATATCGTAGGCTTGATTTTCGGTGCGACTGCGAATCTAAGGGCGTCGGCGAGCCCCGGAATCGGGGGGGATGGCAGGCTTGGCGAGCCCACTCATTCGCGGGGGGTGGGGCAGATTTTCATCAATTCGACAAGGAAAGCGCGCTCAAGCGGGCCTCGATGTCCTTCATCATTTGCCGATAGGCTGGCCCGTCGACGCCGCCGTAGCGCTGCAGGAACTCTCGCTCGTTCAGAAATTCGGGCAGATCGGCCACATCGGGCATGAAGGCGCGCTCGGGCAAGCCGCGCCCGATCCGCGTTTGCAGCGTCTCGGGTGATTGCTCGGACAAGAGCCCGAAGCGCGTGCCGGCCCGGTCGGCGGCGATGTCGTTGAAGCTGAAACCGCTGCCGCCGCGCGAGTCTGACAACTCCTTGTAGACGCCGATCGCGTCGGCCAACGGCCCGCCGCCCTCGACGGCCAAGGCCGCCGACACCAAAAAGTGCATCGCGAAGTCTTCGCGTCCGTTCAAGGTCACTTGCAGCGGCGTGGCTCGGGGCCAAGCTTGCGTCGCCGGCATCACCCGCGCCCAGCTCTCGCCGGTGGCATAGAGCGCCAAGGTCAGAATGGCGGCGCGATTCTCGGCCGCCGCCTGCGCGCTCAGACCGGTGCTGCGCTGCTGCGCCAAGACAAACATCGGCGGCATCAGCGTCGCCAAGGACACCGGCTGACCCGGCGGCAGCGTCTGCACCCAGGCCGCCAGATGTTCCTGATAGGCCAGCGCGCGTTGCTGCTCGGCGGCCGGCCATAGCGAGGACATCACCCGCTCCATGCTGTCCTTTTTCCAGCGGTATTTGACATGCAGCAGCTCGGCGCCGAAGCCGACGCGCTCGACCATGTCCAATACCGAAGCCTCGGCCAATTGCAAATCCAATGCGGCGGGCAGTTGTTGCACCGCTCGCCGCATCGCCAGGTTGGCGAGCCAGGCCGGCACCGGTAGCCGGCCGATGCGCAGGCGGGTGATTTCGGGCATGCCGTCCCCGTCTTGCAGCTCGGCATCGATATTGAGCCAGACTGCCAATTTAGGCAGCGGAAAACTGGCCCGAAAGACCGCCCGACCGGGGCGCAGCTGCACCTGTGCCGCCGCGTGAGCATAGAGCTTGGCGGCCTGCCCCAGCATCAGGTTCAATTCCTGCTCGCGAAGATTCAACAAGCGCTGCGCGTCCGAGTCGAGTTGGCGGGGATCATTGCGGCGCAAGAAATCCTTGGCCTGCTTGATATCGGCCGGCCGCAGCTCGGGCGCAACGGCAATCAGGGCCGTGGCTTGCAGACTCAAGGCCACGACCGAGCCCAATAGCAGCAAGATGCCGAGGCTCAGGCCAAGCAGAATTCTTCGGATCGATACAAGTCGCATGGTTCGC
Source organism: Roseateles oligotrophus (assembly GCF_025717515.1). Classification (GTDB taxonomy): domain Bacteria; phylum Pseudomonadota; class Gammaproteobacteria; order Burkholderiales; family Burkholderiaceae_C; genus Paucibacter_A; species Paucibacter_A oligotrophus. The sequence continues at coordinate 165,270 of NZ_JAJIRN010000010.1, read as the reverse complement.
AGTCTGCCAGCAAAGCAAGGACAGACAATGACGGCCATGTCTGTTGCACCCGATTTCGACCTTGCCCCGCGTATTTGGCCGCCGACCGAGCCTGAGTTGGCGCGCCTGTTCGAGCGCCATCGACTGCAGCGCGGCCGCGCCTTGCAAGCGCAGATACTGGCGCTGCAGCAAGACGACTTGGGTGCCAGCGCGCGTGTCGCGGGTGGCGGCGACAAGGTCTACGAGTTGGCGTTGCAAGGGCTCGAAGGTGCCGATGGCCGGCCGTTTTACAGCGCCCAATGCAGCTGCCGGGTGCGCCATTTCTGCGAGCATGCGGCCGCCGTGATGCTGAAGCTGCAAATAGCGGCCGACGCACCGCTGCGCGCCGCCACCTTGCAAGTCTGGGTCGAAGCGCTGCGCCGCAAGGCCGGGCGGGATGAGCTCAAGACCCTGCCGCGTCTGCCCGAGGCCGACGCCGCCAAGCTGATGGACTTGTTGCTCAGCGACGCGGCTCCGGCCGCGCCTGTCGCGGCCAAACCCATGCCGGCGGCCGCAGCGTCCAAGGGCGAGCCGGCGCGTTTTCGGCCGCGCCTGAGCCTGCGCACGCTGAGTCGGGGCGACGGGCTGCTGGGCCTGGCGCCCGGCGGCAAGCTGGGTCCACGTGGCGACAGCGCGACCGTCGCGCAGGTCGACTGGACCTATGCCGGCGAGCAAAAAAAAATCTGGGACACCCCCGCGCCGCGCTCGCTGCTGAACAGCCGGCCACCCCTGACGCAAGCCGTCGGCGCAAGGCTGCTGGCGCGAGATTTGCCGGCCGAGGCCGAGGCGCGCGACCAGCTTTGGAGCTCGGGGCTGATCCCTCTGGATGCCGAACTGCTGCAATGGCGGCACCCGGACAACGCGGCCGGTCTGGCTGATTTGTGGACGCTGACGCAGGAAGACTTCTTCGCCGAGTTCTGGCTGGACCGGGTGCCCGAGTTGGAGGCCAAGGGCTGGGCCATCGTCGTGCAGCCGGGCTTTGCGCATCGGCCGGTCGCGCCGGAAGCCTGGCGCATGGACATCAAGCGCCTGAGCCTGCCGGCCCGCGAGGGCTCCTGGCTGTTGACGCTGGGGGTCGAGATCGAGGGTGAAATGCTCGATCTGGCGCCGATGATTGCCGACTTACTGAAGCGCGATGCGCGCTGGCTGGATGCCGAGGCGATTGCGTCGATCGACGATGCCGCCATCATCCTGCTGCATGCGCCGGGCGGGCGCCGCATCGAGGCGCCGGCATCCGTTTTGAAACCCATTGTGGCGGCGATGGTCGATCTGCTGACCGATCCCCGCCGCCGCGAGGGCCCATTGCCCTTGAGCGATTGGGATGCCGCCCGTTTGATGGGCTTGGATGAGCGCTCGGGCTGGCAAATTCACGGTGACGGCGACCTGCGCCTGCTGGCGCAGAAGCTCATCGCTGCCGGCGAGCCGCAGCCGGTAGCGCCGCCGATGGGCCTGGGCCTGACACTGCGGCCTTACCAATTGAGCGGCTTGGCCTGGTTGCAATACCTGCGCGAGCAGGGCTTGGCCGGCATCCTGGCCGACGATATGGGCCTGGGCAAAACCGCGCAGGCCTTGGCCCATTTGCTGCTCGAGAAGCAGGCCGGTCGGCTGAACCGGCCGGCCTTGGCTGTGCTGCCGACCTCGCTGCTCTTCAACTGGCAGGCCGAGGCCGGCCGCGTCGCACCACAGCTGCGCGTGCTCTCGCTGCAAGGGCCGCTGCGGGCGCAGCATTTTCCTCACCTGGCCGACTACGACCTGGTGCTCAGCACCTATCCGCTCTTGTGGCGAGATGTGGCGGCGCTGAGCGCCCAGCCCTGGCATCTGCTGATTCTGGACGAGGCGCAGACGGTCAAGAACGCCAGCAGCCGGGCGGCGGCCGCCGTGCGCAAGCTGAGCGCCCGCCACCGACTCTGCCTGACCGGCACGCCGCTGGAAAACCATCTGGGCGAGTTGTGGGCGCAGTTCGATTTTCTGATGCCGGGATTCTTGGGCGATGCGCGCAGCTTTGCCCGGCTTTGGCGCAAACCGATCGAAACCAATGGCGAGACGCTGCGGGCGCGGCTGTTGGCGCAGCGCGTGCGGCCCTTCATCCTGCGCCGACGCAAGGAAGACGTGGCGACCGAGCTGCCGCCGCTGACCACGGTCACCCGCCGCGTGCAGCTCTATGGCCAGCAGCGTGACCTCTACGAAAGCGTGCGGGTGGCGGCGGACAAGCAGGTGCGGCGGGTGCTGGCGCGTCGCGGCTTTGCCGGTGCGCAGATTTCGGTGCTGGACGCGCTGCTGAAGCTGCGCCAGGTCTGCTGTGATCCGTATCTGGTCAAAGGCATGGCGATGGCGCCCGACACCGAGCGGGCCAAGTTGGAGTTGCTCGGCGAGATGCTGCCCGAACTGCTGGCCGAGGGCCGACGGGTGCTGGTGTTTTCGCAATTCGCCGAAATGCTGGCGCTGCTCGCCGCCGAGCTGGACCGGTTGGCGCTGCCCTATCTGACGCTGACCGGGGCGACGCCGGTGGCCGCGCGTGGCAAGATCGTGCGGCGGTTTCAGGCGCAGGAGTTGCCGCTGATGCTGATCAGCCTGAAGGCCGGCGGCGTCGGCCTGAACCTGACCGCGGCCGACACCGTCATCCATGTCGACCCCTGGTGGAACCCGGCCGTTGAGGCGCAGGCCAGCGCACGCGCGCACCGCATCGGCCAGGACAAGCCGGTGTTCGTCTACAAATTGGTGGTGGCGGGCAGCATCGAGGAGCGAATGCTGGAGTTGCAAGCGCGCAAGCTGGCGCTGGCGGAAGGGGTGCTGGGCAATGACTCGGCCGATGCGGCCAAGTTCACTGCGCAGGATCTGGAACTATTGATGGCGCCGCTGAGCAGCTAAAGCGCCCTGCCGCACCGACTTGGTGCGGCGGAACTCTCAACGCTTGCGGTCGAAGCGGATTGCACGCGCCAAGCTGCGGCGGTCGCTGCCGAAATTGCCGGCCTCGAAAGCCTCATGCTTGCGGCCCTTGTAATCGGCTTGGCCGGCTTGTAGCTCGGGGCAAGGCAGGCGACGGGGCTGTGGTTCGGACGAATGTTGTTGCGACTTCATGGCTTTTTGCCTTTGCTGCTACGGGGAGATTCCAACAATCCCGCTCCGTTTGCAGGCACAACGTGAGCCAAATGGGTGCGGTTGACAGTGGCGCACCAATTTGTTGATTTTTTTCCATCGGTACTTGTGCCGGGGTAGGCGTAGCCAGTTTGCAACGCCGCTCCCCGTGCCGACCGGCAGGGGGCGCCAGCCTCGCTATGCTTGGCGCCATGATGATTGCCACCGATGCCCATGACCGTTGCGCGCAGACCACCTTGGTGGCCTGCCTTTGCGCCGCTTGGTGCCGCACCTGCGACTCTTATCGCGAGGTGATGGCAGCCTTGCGCCTGCAGCATCCCGACTTCCGCTTTATCTGGGTAGATATTGAGGACGACGAGGAGTTGGTCGGTGATCTGGAAGTCGAGACCTTTCCGACCTTGTTGATCGGCGTCGGCGAACAGCTGCGCTTTATCGGGCCGGTGACGCCGCATTTGGCCACCGCTCAGCGGCTGGTGGCTTCGGCCGCCGAGATGCCGGCCGCCAAGGCCAGCCCGGCTGCGCAGGCTTTGTTGGTGCGATTGCAGAGCAGTTGCTAGGGATGAGTTGAAATTTAGACAGCTGTCTGTTGCTTGGCTCGCACCGAGCTGCAAGCGTGCTGCGGGTCATGCGTGTCTGCCAGCAAGCTTCAATGACTCTTAGGCGCGCTTCGAATCGATTGTTCTCCCGGCACGATGCCGGGTCTCGGCCCGGCGGCCGACCCACCTCTCTTGCCTCGCCAAGAGAGGTGGGCCAGAGAAGGCGCTCAGCCGCTGGTAGGCGTCTGATCCTTCGGCAGCCGTCGCAAGCGATGCTTGCTCGGTGCGGCCTCAGACCCTGCCGCATGGCCCTGCGGGTCCGCTCAGTGCTCAAATTTGCCGGGCCGCGCCCAACTCACTGCGCTACGCTGCGTTCAAACAAGGGGCGCGAAACCAGTCCTTGAAGTCGCTGCGCGACGCCCGGCAAATTCTCCGCTCCTCGCCCATGCAGAAGGGGTGAACTCCAAAGAACACGGCTCGCTGCGCATCGCCTCGATGGGAGCTGCGCTTCGCGCAGGCACCTCGCAAGCCGACGGCCTGAGGGTCAGGTCTTGCCATCAGATTCAAGACCTGACCCCGAATCTCTCCCTCGGCCTGTTCAAGTCGATGGCGCAGCTAATCTGGGCTCCCATTTGCCCTCCAACAACCAGCGAATCAAGGCCTGTTCGATAGCTACTTCCTGGCCCACAAACCAATGCTTGGTGCCGGGGCCGCAGGGATGCTTGGCCTCGTTTTGCCCAAGGTCTTCGACCGTGATCATCCGCAAATTGCCGGCCGGCTCGAGCGCTCCGGCGATAGGCGCGAGCGGGCAAGCATCTGCGCGATGGTGGATCAGCAAGACCGGCATCTTCAGCGCGTGCAGGTCTATTTTCGACAGGCCGGGGCCGTATGAAGGCAACTGCGGATCGGGCGCTGTGGCCCGGTACAAACCAGACAGCAGCACCATCGCACTGATTTGCGCACCGAAGCGCTGCGCCGTATAGCCCGCAGAGATGGTGCCCCGGCTATGCGCGACCAGGGCGATCGGAGTTTGAGGAAAGCGCCGCCCGAGCTCGCTCAGAAGCGCTCCCATATCGTTCATATGCAGCGATGACGTTCGAAATTGCTGCGTCATTTCCTGCTGATCGGTCGGCGCATCGAGCACCGCAACGGCGAGCCCGGCCTGCTCGAATAGCTCGCGGTGTTGAGAAAACAAGTGCGGACCTTCGGCCACGGCCTTGCCGTTTTCGAGCTTTAAGCCGATATTTCCGTCGCCACCCGGAATCAGCAAAATGACGGCTTTCGGGCTGCGCCCATGGGGCTCCCAAAGCTGCATGGACTGGGTGACGCCCGCTCTCGTCTTGAGCGTGATGAGCTCATCGGCCAGCGCGGTGGTCGGGCCGGCAATTGTGGCGGCCCCTGCCATCGCTAACGCCAAGCTTACTTTTCGGATCTTCGGCATCGAGGCAGGCCGAACTACGTTTGAAAGCTGCATTGAAAAAAATCCTGTTTAACCATGACGTTGGCTGACCGGGCCGACAAGATTGCCTATCTCTGCGGCAATATTCTGCGTCGATCATGGCCGCGATTTTTGCATTTCCCTTGCCGACCGCGCGGTTCATGGGGCTTGAGTGGGCAGCAGCGGGGGAACTTGAGCTGACTCGGTTGCCCCAAGCCCGAGAAATGGTCGCAGTTTCGCCTTGACTTGACCTGTCGCAAGCCCTCCCTACCGAAGTGCGGCAGCAGGGTCAGTTCTCTAACTCGATTTGGCCTTGAAGCCCCAAGTACGCGCTGATGAGAAGTGCTTCCCGGCAGTGGACAATCGCCGCTCCTTCAGCGCCGTAACGGAGCCACCCGCACCATGACCGTCCAACTCAAGACATCCGCCGCAGCCGCCATCGCCATCACCGTGGTTGATCGCAGCAGCTTCAAGACCCTTGCCGCGACCTTGCCCACGCCGACCCGCCATTGGCTGGCGGCCTTGGGCTTTGTCGGCGCGCCCGACAGCTTCGCGCTGGTGCCCGGCGCGGACGGCAAACTTGGCCAGGTCTTCGCCGGCATCGGCCATGTGGCCGACCCCTTCGCCCTGGCCGCCCTGCCGCAGGCACTGCCCGAAGGGGCTTACCGACTGTCGGACGAGGGTTTGGCGCTGTCGGCCGAAACCGCCGCCTTGTCGTGGGAACTCGGCGCCTACCAGTTTGATCTCTACAAGCCGCGCCGCCGCGCCCCCGCCGAGCTGATCTTGGCACCCAGCGCCGACGCCCAGCGCGGCCTGGCCTTTGCAACCGCGATGGCCGCCACGCGGGATTTGGTCAACACGCCCGCCGAGCACATGGGGCCGGAGGAGTTGGCACAAGCGGCCCAGATGATCGCCAAACAGCATGGCGCCAAGTTCAAGCAGATCGTCGGCGATGACTTGCTGAAGCAGAACTTCCCGGCCATCCATGCGGTCGGCCGCGCTTCGACGCGCGCGCCGCGCCTGATCGAGCTGAATTGGGGCAAGGCCGACGCGCCGCTGCTGGCCATCGTCGGCAAGGGCGTCTGCTTCGACACCGGCGGTCTCGATATGAAGAGCGCCGACGGCATGCGGCAGATGAAAAAAGACATGGGCGGTGCCGCCAACGCCCTGGGTCTGGCCGCGCTGGTGATGGCCTTCAAACTGCCGGTTCGGCTGCAAGTGCTGATCCCGGCGGTGGAAAATTCGATCGCCGGCAACGCCTACCGCCCCGGCGATGTGATCAAGACCCGCAAGGGCCTGCATATCGAAATCGGCAACACCGACGCCGAAGGCCGCGTGGTGCTCAGCGACGCGCTGGCCTATGCGTCGGAAGGCAAGCCGGAGCTGATCATCGATCTGGCCACCTTGACCGGCGCCGCCCGTGTGGCCTTGGGCGCGCAACTGCCGGCCTTGTTCAGCAAGCATTTCGACAGCGCCCGCGATCTGGTTGATTTGGGGCTCAAGCTGGAAGACCCGCTGTGGCATATGCCGCTGTGGGCGCCCTACAAGGCCGGCATCGAGAGCAGCATCGGCGACATCGTCAACACCGGCCGCAACGCGCTCGGCGGTGCGATCAATGCGGCGCTCTTTCTCGAATACTTTGTGCCCGAGAACCAGGATTGGTTGCATATCGACCTGTTCGCCTGGAACGATGTGGCGCGGCCGGGCCGCCCGGTTGGCGGCGAGGCGCAGACGATTCGCACGCTGTTGGCCTATCTGGAGCAGCGCTTCGCTGGGTGAAAGCAGCCTCGGCGTGACAAATTCCTCAACTTGGGTGGGCCGGGGTCGATAGGCCTCAGGTAGAAGCCGTGCAATCGGCTTCTACTGGACAGCCCAGTCGGCCGGCCCGGCCAAACCCAAGGAGTTTGCGATGCGCTTGCCTTTCTCCCTCGCTATGTTGAAAGCCGGCCTGATCGCCGGCCTGGCCGCCACGGCACCGATGCTCTGCCTTGCCGCCGAGACGCAGGAGGTCCTGATCGGTCCTGCTGTGAGCATCGACGGCGTCAAACTCCCCTGAGGTTTCTGGACGCGTCGGCCAAGATCCAGGCCGCCGCCTTTTCCGCGATCATCAGCGTCGGTGAGTTGGTGTTGCCGCTGGTGATGGTGGGCATCACGCTGGCATCGGCCACCCGCAGGCCCTTGATCACCCCATTAGCCCCGCGCACGCGCAGCTGGCTGTCCACGACGGCCATCGCGTCATCGGCGCGGCCCATCTTGCAAGTGCCCACGGGATGAAAGATGGTGGTGGCGATGTCGCCCGCCAGACGAGCAAGATCCTCGTCGCTCTGATACTGCAAACCGGGCTTGTACTCCTCGGGCTTGAAAGCCGCGAAGGCCGGCTGAGCAATGATTTTGCGCGTTAGCTTCAAGCTGGCTGCAGCCACGCAGCGGTCTTCGTCGGTGCTCAGATAGTTGGGCGAAATGGCCGGCGCTTGGGCCGGGTCGGCCGAGCGGATCTGCACTGTGCCGCGGCTGCTCGGGTTCAGATTGCAGACGCTGGCGGTGATGGCGTTGAAGCGATCCAGCGGCTCACCAAAGGCCTCCAGCGACAAGGGCTGGACGTGATATTCCAAATCGGACCAGGGCTTGTCGGGGCTGCTGCGGGTGAAGGCACCGAGCTGCGACGGCGCCATGCTCATCGGCCCGCTGCGCTTGATCGCGTATTCCAGCGCAATCTTGGCCTTGCCAAAGAGGCTGGCTGCCTGCGTATTCAGCGTCAGCGCGCCCTCGACCTTGTAGACGCTGCGGATTTGCAGATGATCTTGCAAGTTAGCGCCGACACCGGGCAGGTCTTGCTGAACGGCAATCCCCAGGCTTTGCAACAAGGCGGCCGGGCCAATGCCGGACAGCTGCAGAATTTGCGGCGAGCCGATCGCGCCGGCCGCCAACACCAGCTCGCCGCCGGGATTGAGCTTGACGCTTTCCAGTCCGCCGGGTGTTTGCACCTCGGCGCCTTGGCATTGCAGCTGCCCATCCACATGGGCCAGCTTGAGGCGCTGCACCATGCTGCCGGTCCATAACTCGAAATTCGGGCGGGCATAGCAGGTCGGACGCAAAAAGGCCTTGGCCGTGTTCCAGCGCAGGCCTTGGCGTTGATTGACCTCGAAATAGCCGACGCCCTCGTTGTCTCCGGCGTTGAAGTCTTCGGTCGCAGGGATGCCGGCTTGCACCGCCGCTTGCGCAAAGGCGTCCAGCACATCCCAGCGCAGGCGCTGGCGCTCGATCCGCCATTCGCCGCCATGGCCGTGCGCGGCTTTGAAGTCGGCGTTCACGCCCTCAGGCTTGTCGAGCCGCCAATGATTTTCATGTTGTTTGAACGCAGGCAGGCAAGCCTCCCAGCGCCAGGCCGGGTCGCCGGTGGCCGCCGCCCAGGCGTCGTAATCGCGGCGCTGGCCGCGCATATAGATCATGCCGTTGATGCTGGAACAGCCGCCCAAAACCTTGCCGCGCGGGTAGCGCAAGCTGCGCCCGTTCAGACCCGGTTCGGCCTCGGTCTGGTAGAGCCAATCGGTGCGGGGGTTGCCGATGCAATGCAGGTAGCCGACCGGGATATGGATCCAGTGGTAGTCATCCTTGCCGCCGGCCTCCAGCAAAAGCACGCGTTTGCTCGGGTCCGCCGACAGGCGATTGGCCAAGAGGCAGCCGGCGGTGCCGGCGCCGACGATGATGAAATCGAACATTGAAACCTATTCAGTTAGTGGACAGAGCTACTCACTACGTTCGATCGATCTGTCCCGCAAAGCTCAATCAGTTGAGGACAGAGCTACTCGCTTCGTTCGACCGATCTGCCCCGCAAAGCTCAATCAGTTGAGGACAGAGCTACTCACTACGTTCGATCGGACTGTCCCGCAAAGTCATTAGTTGGCAATATGCGAAGCCAACACCGGGAACAGCTTGATCAGCCCGTCGGCCAACAGCTCAACCGCCAGCGCCGCCAGAATCAAACCCATCAGCCTTGTCATGATGTTGATGCCGGTCTGGCCGAGCGCGCGGGCGATGCGGCCCGAGGCCGAGAACACCAGATAGGTGAGCAAGCCCACCACGACGCCGTAGCCGACCAGGACGGCTAACTCCCACCAATGACGGGTTCTGTCGGCGTAGATGACCATGGTCGAGATCGTCGCCGGGCCGGTCAGCAATGGGATGGTCAAGGGCACAACGGCAATGCTGGCGCCGGTGTCGGCCTTGCTGGCGGCCTCGCTCAAATCATCCTTGCGGCTTTCGGCGGGCTGGGCGTTGAGCATCTGGATCGAGCTGATCAACAACAGCGTGCCGCCACCGACCTGGAACGAGGCCAGCGAGATGCCGAAGAATTCGATCACCTTCAGCCCCAGCAAGGCGCTGACGGCAATCACGACAAAGGCGGTGAAGGAGCTGACCAGGATCGTGTGCTTGCGCTGCGCACGAGTCAAATGACTGGTGAAGTGGATGAAGAAGGGCACCACGCCGACCGGGTTGACGATGGCGAGCAGGGCGACCAGGGGTTTGTAGATGTCCATGGGGCGATTGTGTTTCAGTTCCGCTTCATGAGGCCAATGCTCGCAGATAGTCCAACCCTCGCGCGGCGCGCGGGCCGTACCAACTGAGCAGCTCGCCATCGATCAGCTGCACCTTGGCCTGTGGGCACAGCGCTTGGGCCGATTCAAAGTGACTGGCATCAAAGCGATAGGGCTCGGAGCTGAGCAGCACGCGGTCGATCTGGCTTAGCCAGGCCTCGCCTTCTTGCAGCGCGGGGTAGCGCGCCGCGCCCGATTCGCCGCCCAGCACCGCGGGCCAACTCTGCCAGCCGACCTCGGCCAACATCCGCGCGATATAGGTGTCGCGGGCAACCGTCATCCAGGGTTCGCGCCAGATCAGATAGAGCACTCGCTGGGTCGGCCAAACCTCGCTGCGGCAACGCTGCAAGGCCAGCCTCAATTCAGCGCCGAGTCGCGCGCATTGCTCGGTCACACCGGGCTGACCGCCGAAATGCAACTCCATCTGCGCGAGCAAGGCCAAGTTGTCCTCCGGCCCTTGCGGATGGGTCACCACCATATGCGGCACGAACTCGCGCAAGGCCTCGACCAGTTCCAAGCGGTTCTCGTCCACATTGACGATCACATGGGTCGGTGCCAGTTTTCGCAGCTTGGCAAGATTCACATCCTTGGTGCCGCCGACCTTGGGTACCTCCGCCAAAGCCGCCTGCGGATGGATACAAAAGCCGGTGCGAGCGACCAAGCGCGGGCCCAGCCCAAGCGCCACCAGCAACTCGGTGATGCTGGGCACCAGGCTGGCGATACGGGGTGGCGAGCTCACAGATCGGCGTCGTCGGCCGGCGCGTCTTGCAGCGCGAGGAAGACCGCACAGCAGCCGCGCAGATAGACCAGCGTGGGCAGTACCAGGGCGATCGCGAAGACGACGCCGCCGCCGACCAAGGCCGCCATGCCCAGCGGCGTCGCGGCGACCGGCGCACCGGTGGCACCCAGGCTGCGCAGGCCGTAACCGAAGAGGCCCGCCATCAACTGCTGGGCCGGCACATCGATGCCTATCAACCACACCATCAAGAACGCCATCGCGCGGCCGCCGCTGATGACGACAAAGCTGATCGCAGCGCTGACCAGGCCGGTGGTCAAGAGCACCGCCATCATCAAGGCGCCGGCCTCCAAGGCGCCGTGACGCAACTGGTTCAACAAAAGCCGCGCCGTAGCGAGGGCGCTGCGGCCACTCCACATCGAAGGCCCCGTCAATGGCCCGATGATGACGGCGCCGCTGAAGGCCATCACCCCAAGCAAGACAACGCCCAGCGGCACCAGCAGCGCAAACAAGGGCGCACCAACCCAGGGGAGCTTGACGGCCCAGAGCAGCGCCAGCAATGCGCCCAAAGTCAATGCCATCAAGGCCAACAACATCGCCAGGCACAGCAGGACTTTGGGTGCGACCCGCAGCGCGTCGTGAAAGGCATCGACCACATCACGCACCGGCCGTCCTCGTGCCTGGTCCATCAACAGCAGGCCGGTTGTGTTGACGCCCAGAAAGGCGGCCACCAAACCCAAGCCCGCCCAGATCACGCCCCAGGTGGTGTCGCTCTTGGCCAGCGCGGACTCGGCCGAGGCCAGCATCAAACCGGCCAGACAAAATGCGCTCAATAAAGCGTAGAAGGCGCGGCCATTGCGCGGTGCGTCGATGCTGGCGAGCACCCGATTGAGGGCGTGGAGCGATAGTTTTTGGGGCATGGCGGTCATCATAGCCAGCGCCCTGCCGTGGCCGGAAACGGCTAAGTCGGCGCTGACTAAGCTGCAATTCGCACGGCAGCGACGCTAGGGTTTTTTCTATCGGCGAAAAAACAACAAATACCCTGCCAACAGTGGGCGAGGCTAGACCCTTCGCCCATAATCATTTACCTGTGTATGGAAGCCGCACCTTCGCTTGAATGGTTCAGGATGGGTTGAAGCTCCGCATGGTTTTTTTGGTATTTGAAAGGGCTTCCCCATGGGAAACAAGCTTTACGTTGGCAATCTTGCCTACAGCGTGCGCGACGAGACACTGCAAGAGGCATTCTCGCAATTTGGTCAAGTGACTTCTGCAAAGGTCATGATGGACCGTGACACCGGCCGTTCCAAGGGCTTCGGCTTTGTGGAAATGGGTTCGGATGCCGAGGCGCAATCCGCCATCAATGGCATGAACGGACAAGACATGGATGGCCGTGCCATCGTTGTCAACGAGGCTCGTCCTCGTGAAGAGCGTCCAGGTGGCTTCGGTGGCGGCGGTGGCCGTTCCGGTGGCGGCGGCTTCGGCGGCGGCGGTGGCCGTTCCGGTGGCGGCGGCTACGGCGGCGGCGGCGGCGGTGGCGGCGGCTACGGTGGTGGCGGCGGCGGTTACGGCGGCGGCGCTGGTGGCGGCGGTGGCCGTTCCGGTGGCGGCGGCTACGGCGGTGGCGGCGGTGGCCGTTCCGGCGGTGGCGGCGGCTACGGCGGCGGCGGTGGCCGTTCGGGCGGCGGCGGCTATTAATTAGCCCTTGCCCCTCGCATAGCGAAAAGAGGCGCCCTCGGGCGCCTTTTTCTATGGGCGAAGCGTTCCTGAGATCAAGGCTGGAAGGCGAAGGCCGCCTTCGCAAATAGCTCCGTGTTGCGCTGTTGCGCGGGCCTATCCAGCGCCGAAACCAGCCCCAGGCTCAACACTCGCGACAGGCCTTGCCGGTGCTGGTAAACCAGTGAGAGATGGCGCGAGCGTTCATCTGCGGCCAGCAAATTCGCTTCCGCAAGGCGTTGATAGCGGGTCTGTTGAGCAATCGCGCGCAGTGAATCGCGGGCGCTCAGGTGCAGCACCGCCAGCGTCTGCGCGTTGGTCTCGGTAAAGCTGCGCTGGGCTAATGCGTTACGTACAAAACTCTGGCCGAGCTGCTGCTCCAGCTCCAACCAAGCACCCCAAGGCAGCGGGCTGCGCAGCTTGGCCTGCAACATCAGACTGGCACCGCGCCCGAGACGATCGGCCTCGACGTCGAGGCGCCGGCCCCAGGCCAGTTCGGCACTAAGCAGGGTCAACCAGGCGTTTGGATTCGACTCGAAGCCCAGATTCAAGGTGCGCGGCTGATGCAGCATCCCGCCGCTGCGGGCGCGTTGCTGGTCCAGGCCCAGATGGCCCCAGACGCCGGTATTGCGCGCCGCCGCCAGCCAGATACCCGGCTGCACTTGTCGCTCGATCACCTCGCCGGCCTTGACGCCTTGTTGCGGGTCATTGAGCGTTTGCGACTGCATCAGTTTGAGCTGCAGCTCCAGCTCATGCGCCTCTAACGAGGCCCAGTCGCCCAAGGCTGGTGCCGCCAAATTCTGCGCGGGAAGACGCCTATTCAGTTGAGCGGTCACGCGGCGGAAACCGGTTTGGCTGACAAAGCCGTTGTCATTGGCAAAGCGCGGGCTGACCTGCTCGTACTGCGCACTATTGTTCCAATCCTCGCTGCGCCGGCGCCACTCCGTCCAAAGCTTGTGGCCGGTTTCGGCCGAGATGCGTCTCAAATGATCGTTAGCATCAAAGCCCGCGCTGGTGCTCGATGCCAGCAGATGACCGCGCAGCAGGTCGGTGTCGCCCAAGGGCGCGGCAAAATCGCTGCCCAGCACCGTATTGCTCGCGCCCGCGCCATAGTCTCGTTGGGAGGCGATCAAGGCCAGGCCCAAGGACTGCGCCCCGATGGCGAATTGCTGCCGCGCGCGCGCGAAGCTGGCCCGCGAACCCATGCTTTGGGTCAGGGTCCGAGTGCCATAGGCGTTAGCTCGAAAAATTTCGCCGCCGCCGGCGTCCCGCATGCTCAGCAGCGTCGCCTCGGCCGAGGCCCCGCGCCAAGTCGCTCGCAGGCCCCAATCGGGGTTGGTGATGGCACGTGAATAGAAGGCCGCCAGGCTTTGCTGATCTTGATTGCCGTCCGATTGACTTTGGCCGACTACATCGGTGCTCTCCAGGAAAAAGGCACGCTTCTCCTGCACGCTCAGAGCAAAGCGGGTGTTGCCGGCGAGCTGGGGGGTGTCCAGCTCGACCTGCGAGAAATCGGGGTTGATGACCGCGTCTATTACCCAGTCCGCGCGAGGGCGCCATTTCAGTTCCAGGCCCAGCGACAGCTCGCGTTGATTGCGTTGGCTGAGCGGATCGGATTCGCGTTCCTTGCGCGCCGTCAGCTCGGGTCGAATGTTCAAAAAGCTGCGCTCGCGCACCTGTTCGACCAGATCGGCCAGCCCCGCCAAGGGCTGCAGCTCGGCGATGAAGTTGAGCGAGTCCTTGGTCAAGGGCGCGCTGACGTCCAGCGTGCTGGCCTCGCGCGGCGTGTTGCGCGTCACCATCAACAACCAGGGCGCGCCATCGGCATAGGGAAAGCGCAGCGCCGCCAAAGGCCAGCGCAGCTCGACGCTATAGCCATCGGGCAGCAATTGCACCGCCGTCTGCAGGTCGAAATCGGGGGCGAAGTCTTCGCTGTCATCGTCCGCGTTGAAGAGGCCATCGGCGATCACGCCGGCCGCACTGACGCGGGCGAATTGGGCCGAGCGACGCTGACCCACCGGGTCCAGCACGACCGAAACAAAGTCCTGGTCACGCAGCACCTTGTCACGCCGCGCTAAGGGCGCACGGATCAATTCGGGCGCCGGGTCATAGGCGCGGATGCCAAACACCAGCGCGTCCTCGCTGACCACCACCTGCACGGTGGTGCGCCAGCGCGCGGTCTGCCGGTCTTGCGGCAAGAACTGCACAAACCGATCGAACAAGGGCGCGCGTTGCCAGACGGCTTCGTCAAGACGACCGTCGATCCGGACGCCGATCTCACCGGCCTGCAGGCGCAGCGCCTCGATACCGACGGAGGCGTTTGCCGACATGCCGAGGGCAGCCATGGCAAGGCCACAGAAATAGTTTTTCATACAAAGACAAGTGAGAAGGCGCATCGCGGAGCGGCGCGTTGAGCGAGTGCGGCGAACGGGCGCAGCGGACTCGAAACCTCGGGGCAAGGCGCGTCAATCGACGGGCTTGTCGGGCCGGGTCACTAGCAGGGGTGAAGAACTTTCATCATTTTTGCCTCCTGGGCCGCAGCGGAGTTGCGGCTTGCCTATCGGGCCGCAGTGTAGCGGCTATTTCTGCCTGGGCCTTACTCGCCTTGCCGATGCTTGCGCGGCCGCCCGGCCAGAAGCCGATCAAATAATGCATTAGGCAGCAGGCGCAAAAGTCGCGCCACCACACCCATTTGCCAAGGAATGACGCGAAAGCTGGCACCAGCCGAAATTGCTTCAAAGGCACGCGCTGCAAAGTCCTCGGGTCGCATCAAGAACGGCATGCTGTAGCGGTTCTCGCGCGTCAGCGGGGTGTCTATATAGCCCGGCGCAATCGTCACCACTTTGACGCCAAAAGGCCGGCATTCACCGCGCAGGCTCTCGCAATAGCTGATCACCGCCGCCTTGCTGGAGCAATAGGCGGCATGTCCCGGCAAGCCGCGGATACCGGCCACGCTGGCGATGCCAACCAAGGCTCCGCTGCGACGCTGCAGCATCGGCGTGATGAAGGGCTGAAAGGTCGCGGCCATGCCGATATTGTTGGTCGCGTAGACCCTCCGCATCACCTCGATGTCGTCCAGCACGGCGCTGTCGATGCCGACGCTGATGCCGGCATTGGCAATCACCACATCGGGCAAGCCCTGTGCCGCGATGCAGGCCCGGCCGGCGCCGCTGATGGCGGCGACATCGCAAACATCTGCGCCGTAGACGGCATAGCGATCGGGGCTCAAGCCTTGCGCCTGCGCCCAAGCCTGCAGCTCGCCGGCGCGCCGCGCCACCAGCGCCAAGCACCAGCCGGCCTGGTAATACTGCAGGGCCAAGGCTTGGCCAATGCCACTGGACGCGCCGGTGATGTAGACCAAATTGCTCATCATGAAGGCTTAGCTTTCTTGCTTCGCTGGGTCGATGCGGGTGCTTCAAAACGAGCCTGGGTGTTGCCACCAAAACTCAGTCGGCTGGTCAAATAGTTGAACTCGAAACTCTGCGCCTTCAACTCGGCGCCGGCGTAATTCAATTGCACCGGCAAATGCGAGCGCAAGGTCTCGGTGTTGACGAAGGCATGCAAAAACTCTCCGCGCACCTCCAGCTTGGGGGCACCTGCTGGCTGGCCCGGCGGCACTTGATCAAAGCGCTGCACATGTACGGCGCCGAGCAATTGCAACTCGCTGCCGTCACTATTGCTGATGGCGCGATTGGCCTTCGCCAGGGTCACGCCGCCGTCGGAGCCAAAGGTGCGCAGGCTGATGCCATCAATCTCCAGCGTGTCGGTGTCGGGGTAGTGGCGCAACTCCAGGCCCTCGATGCGAACCCGCATCAGACCATCGGCGCCGACCCGTTGCAGATCGAAATTCTTCATCTGGTAATCGGGCTCGTGCCGGGGCGGCGGCAATATGTCTACCCCGTCTGGCGTGGGCGTGTTCTTCACCAACCACCAAGTGCCGCTCGCCAAGAAGGCCATCAACAAGAGCGGCAGGTAGTTGGCCAATAGTGATTGCAGACGCCAGAGCCAACTCTTGGCCAGACGCGGTCGGACCGGTGCCGGCGGCGGCGCCAGGCGTGCGGCCTTGGCCATCAGGCCGAACCTCCGTCCAAGGTATCAAGATGGCCGTTCAACAATAACTGGTAGCGCCCACAGGCTTGCAGCATCAGGTCGCAGCATTCACGCGCCG
This sequence comes from Roseateles oligotrophus, assembly GCF_025717515.1. GTDB lineage: Bacteria > Pseudomonadota > Gammaproteobacteria > Burkholderiales > Burkholderiaceae_C > Paucibacter_A > Paucibacter_A oligotrophus. The sequence continues at coordinate 148,970 of NZ_JAJIRN010000010.1, read as the reverse complement.
CGCCGTGACCCCCCGCTGCGTGGGTGACGTAATGTGCGACCGCTTTGACCTCGGCATGGGCTTGCGCCGGAGCGCAGGCAAAGCCGACGCGGGTGAGCAGTGGCAGATCCGGCCAGTCATCGCCCATCGCCGCCACTTCGGCCCATTGCAGGCCAAGTTGGTCGAGGAGGGGCTGCGCCACCGCGTATTTGTCCTTGGCCCCGTAGGCCGCGTGCTCCAGGCCCAGATCGGCGACGCGGCGGCGTACGGCCGGGGAATCGCGGCCGGTGATGATGATGGGCGTGATGCCGGCCTGCGCCAGCAACTTCAGGCCATGGCCGTCGAGCGTCGAGAAGGCCTTGAAGCTCTCGCCTTGCTCGCCGATATAGATGCGGCCATCGGTCAGCACCCCGTCCACATCGAAGATCGCGGCCTTCAGACCCAGGCCTGTGCCTTGGGCCAGCAACAATAGCTCGGGCGCAAATTTCAGGGCGGCTTTCAGCATCATCAAATCACCTTGGCGCGCATCAGATCATTGATCGTGATCGCGCCTTGCAAACGTTGTTCGGCGTCGACCACCAAGACCACGGTGATGCGGGCGGCCTCCATCAAATCGGCCGCATCCACCGCCAAGGCATCGGCCGAAACGGTGCGGGGTTTTTTGGAGCTGACATCGCCCGCCGTCAAGCCGCGCAAGTCCTGACCCCTCTCGACCAAGCGGCGCAGATCACCGTCGGTGAAGATGCCTTGCACGCGGTCATCGGCGTCCACCATGATGGCCACGCCCAAGGCCTTGGCCGACATCTCGCGCATCAAGTCGGTGAACTGCGTATCGGGTGCCACGCGTGGCAGGTCCGCGCCCGCGCGCATCAGGTCGCGCACATGGGTGAGGAGCTTGCGGCCGAGCGCGCCGCCGGGGTGCGAGCGGGCAAAGTCCTCGGCCTTGAAGCCGCGGGCATCCAGCAGTGCCACGGCCAAGGCGTCGCCGAGCGCCATTTGCGCGGTGGTGCTGGCGGTGGGGGCGAGGTTGAGCGGGCAGGCTTCCTCGGCGACGGCGCTGTCGAGCACGATATTGGCGTGACGCGCCAGGCTGGAATCAGCCTTGCCTGTCATCGCCACAATCGTGACGCCGAGGCGTTTTAGCACCGGCAACACGACGTTCAACTCATCGCTTTCACCCGAGTTCGACAAGGCCAGCACCACATCGTTGGGTGCCACCATGCCGAGGTCGCCGTGGCTGGCTTCGGCCGGGTGGACGAACAAGGCCGGCGTGCCGGTCGAGGCCAGCGTGGCGACGATTTTGCGGCCGACATGGCCGCTCTTGCCCATGCCCATCACGGCGACCCGGCCCTTGCAGTTCAGCATTGCCTGTACCGCTCGCGAAAACTCTTCGCCCAGGCGAGGCGCCAAGTCGAGCAAGGCTTTGGACTCGATCATCAAGGCCTTGCGGGCCACGTCAACTGCACGGGAAGGGTCGAAAACTGGGGCTTGCGTCATGGGCCGAAGTATATCGACGGGGCTGCGGGCGAATGCGCTACCGGCATGCGTTACGCTCGCCCCGATGCCAGACCGCCCCGCCGACCCCCATTGCCGACCGTTTGTGCTGGAAACGCCGGTCTCCACCAGCCTGCATTTTTCCTTTGCGTCTATCCAAAGCCGCATGGACGCGAGCCGGCCCGACGCCTTGGAGCTCGACTACACCGCCTTGATGATGGGCTTCTTGTTGTTTTTGCCTGCGCCTAGCCGGATCGGCATGATCGGCCTGGGCGGCGGCTCGCTGGCGAAGTTCTGTTTTCGCCATTTGCCCGGCTGCCACATCGATGTGGCCGAAATCAATCCGCATGTGATCGAGCTGCGCGAACGCTTCAACGTGCCGGCAGACGGGCCGCGCTTTCGGGTCATATGCGCCGACGGGGCCGACTTCGTGCGGCAAGCGCCCGGGCGGTTTGACGTCTTGATGGTGGACGGCTTTGATCTGAGCGGCACCCCGCCGGCGCTGTGCTCGCAGCGCTTTTACGACGACTGCTTTGAAGCCATGCAAGAGCAGGGCCTGCTGGTCATCAATATGCACAGCGGGCATCTCGACTACGCGCTGCATCTGGCGCGCCTGCGTCAGTGCTTTGGTGATCAGCTGCTGCGGGTCGGCCTGGAGGCCAGCGGCAATTGCATCGTGCTGGCCTGCCGGGGCAGCACCCTGTCACGCATGCGCGGCTCTCTGTTGCGCAAGCCGGCAGACTTCAACGAGCAGGCTTGGAGCGAGTTGCTGCCCGCTTTTGGGCGGGTGCGCTCGGCTTGGTTGAAGTGGCTGGCCGATGCGGATCAGTGGAAATCGTAGGAAAACTGCAGCATCACGCCGGAGTTACCGAGCATATTGGCTTGCACGGCCATCTCCTGGTTAAAGGCCCAGCCGAGCGAGAGCAGCAGGCCGGGCGAGTAGCCGCGATAGTTCAAGGGCACCTTGTGCTGAAATTGGCCCTTGTAGCCATACAGCAAGCCGGCCGACCATTGGGCAAATAGCTGTGGCTGGTCGAGCAGACCGGGGTAGCGCTTGCCGAGATAAACATAGCCGCTGGGTTGGCCGAATGAATTGCTGAAATACGATCCACCCCAGAGCCAACCGTTATCGGCCTGGCGCTCGCCGCCGATGGCCCAGACGTAACGGTGTTCTTCGCTGTAGTGGAAGTGATAACTATAGGGTGATACCGCAAGGCGCCAATGGCCTGGCGCGGCGAGATCGAACATGCCATCGGCGCGGGCGCCAATGGGCGAGGCCAGCAAGGACACAGCAATGAAGCAAGGGGTCAGGAGCTTGACGCAAGGTAATTTGGGCAGACGAATCATGGGGGGCATTCTCGCTGAAGCGAATTTCATATGGCGATCGCTGATCGCAATCTTGGTGATGTCATTGCTCGTATCGAGCTTGGGCGGCTGTGCCTGGTGGAGCGTCAAGGAGCGTGAGTTTGCTCTGCGGCCGACGCCGGGTCGGCCCGCTGCCTATGCCGAGGACGGTGTCGGCCTGCGCGCTGGTGACCAGCGTTTTTTGCAGCCGGTGACGGCCGACGACGGCAGCCCCCAACAATTGGCGCTGTGGTGGCTGCCGCATCCCGACCCGGCCGCGCCAACGCTGCTCTATCTGCATGGCACGCTGCGCAATCTGTACGGCAATCTGCCCAAAATCGAGGCGCTGCGCGACGCGGGCTTTGCGGTCCTCGCGGTGGACTACCGCGGCTGGGGTGACAGCACGGCCATCATTCCGTCTGAGGCAAGCATTAATGCGGATGTACAGCAGGCCTGGGCCGAGTTGCTCAAACGTCAACCGGATGCCAGCAAGCGCGTGTTGTTTGGGCACTCGATGGGCGGGGCGGTGGCGGTGACGTTGGCCAGCTCCTTGCGTCAGGGCGGCGACTATGGCGCGCTGGTGCTCGAATCGACCTTTACCCGCTTGCCGGATGTAGCGGCCGAGGCCGGCACGCTGGGCAAGATTGGTGCGGCCATTACCAGTCTGGAATTCAATTCGCTGGCCAAGATCGCGCGCATCGATGCGCCGCTGCTGATGCTGCACGGCACGGCCGATCAGACCGTGCCGGTCGTGCTGGGCCGGCGCCTGCGCGACGCGGCGCCCAAGGAAAATACCTGCTGGGTCGAAATCGAAGGCGGCTCGCACAGCCGCTTGCACAGCGAGTTCGCGCAAGCCTACCGGCAGGCGCTGCAGTCCTTGATCGCCACCATTCAGACCGGCGCGGCCTGGCCCGGCGAATGCCGTACAGTCTTGCCCCAGATCTCCGTCACGCCTCAACCCTAGATAGACCATCATGCTGATCATCAACAAATTACTCCCCCAAGGCGCCGGCCTGGCGCCTGTACTGCTGAAGCGCGCGGGCGTGCTCGCGCTGCCTTTTGCCGCGCGTCAACACCACGAAGCGAATCTGAGCGATGGCGAAGGCGCCGAGTTGGGTCTGCGTCTGCCGGTCGGCACGACGCTGCGCGGCGGCGATGTGTTGGTGGCCGAAGACGGCTCCCTCTTGCGCGTCGAAGCGGCACCGGAGGGCTTGCTGCAAGTGCGCGCCTCGGCCAAGCAGAGTCTGGCCGATTTGTTCCGCTTGGCCCATCAACTGGGTGAGATGCATGTGCATATGGAGGCCGCTGCCGACCACTTGCTGCTGCCGGGAGATCCAGAGTTGGCCCAATGGCTGGAGCGCCAGGACTTTGCGCTGGCGCCGACCGAGGCGCCGTTCGATCCGCCAAACTTGCTCAGCCAACTGCCCGAGGTGATGGCACAGCAGCATGAGCAGCATGAGCATCATGGTCATTCACATGACCATGATCACGGCCACGCCGGCCATGTGCACGGCCCGGGCTGCAATCACGGTCATTGATCGGCCTTTTTTAGAACTTGTAGTCGAGCCCAACATTGGGCGTGATGCCGAGTTCTACATTGGACCTGCGCTTCTTGTAGTCGGCCGTGTAGGTATAGCCCGAGATGTTCTTCTGCGCGTAGGCATTGAGCAACTCGTAATAGACGCTCAGGCGCGGCGAGACGACCTGGTCGACGCGCAGATCCAAACGGTGATAGGAAGGTAGGCGTTCGGAGTTCAGCTCGCCATAGATCGGCTTGACGCGGCCATCCGGATAGGCGCCGGTGCCGACCACCGGCGTGAACAAGTTGCCGCTGTGATAGCTCCACTTGGCGCCGAACTGCCATTTGTCCGAGTACTTGTAATTGCCGACCAGATTGACCACCACCGGCTGGTCATATTCGAATTTGAACTCATGGCCGGTCACGTCGTTTTGGCGGCGCGCCTTGGCCAGACTGACCGACAACCAGCCCGATAGCTTGGAGTTGGCGACAGCGTCCTTCTTGAGGAAGAGTTCGACCCCGCTGGCATCACCGCTGCCGCCATTGCTGTAGTTCAGGGTCGGGTCGGCGATCACAAAGTTGTCGAACTTCTTCTGGTAAATCTCGGTCTTCACCGACCAGCCATCGGCCAGCGCCTGGCTGACGCCCAGCACCGAATGCGTCGCCTGCATATGGCCGAGTTTGGGGTTGCCCAAGTTCTGCAAGACCTGCAGACCATCGGGGAACTGGTTATGTTTGCCCCAGCCCATATTGAAGGTGGTGTGCTTGAGCGCACGCCATTCCAGACCCAGGCGAGGCTCGGTGTAGTTGCGATTCAAATAGCCATCGCGGGTAAAATGCAGGCCGGCGGTGGCGGCCAATTCAGGCGTTAGCTGCCAACGGTCTTTGAGGTAGAAGATCGAGTAATTGACCTTCAGCTCATCTTTGAACTTCTTGCGCTCGGCGCTGGTCAGGTCGCAAGCCGGGTCGAACTCGGTGCAGCGGGCATCCAGCAGGTCAAGATCGAGTTTGTACTTCTGCGCGAACAAGATCGTGCCCAGGGTCAGGTCATGATCCTCGCCCAGGCGTAGGCGCAGTTGGTCGCGCAGAAAGAAGTTGTCGACCTTGACGTCGGCATCCGCCGCCGAGCCGAATTTGCCCTGGCTGCGCTCATCCATATGGCCCAGCGCCAGCTTGTTGCTGACGCGTGAATTCAGGGTGTGGTCCCACACCACGGCTTGCGTGTTACTGGACTCCTTGGACTTGGAGTCGCCTGCCAGCGCCGGGTCTTGTATGGCCATATCGGTATCGGCCGGCACCGTGAACTTGATCTGGTCTTGCGCGCCCATCGCATGAAAGCTCAGCGTATTGCTCTCGTTCAAACGCCAGCTGTACTTGGCTTGATAGTCGGAAAACTTGGGCATGGTGTAGATCACCCCGCTGTCTTCGTCGGTTTGCTTGCCGCGAATCAGCAGGTCGATATAGCTCTTCTTGGCGGCGAAGTAGAAGCTCTGGTTCTCGGTCACCGGCCCTTCGACCAGCACATCCGCGCCGAGGATGCCGACCCTGATTTGCCCGCCCAGGCGGTCGCTGCGCGGCTGGCGCAGCGTGATGTCGACAATGCCGCCGTGCACATCATCGAACTCCGGGCCGAAGGCACCGGTGTAGAGCTCGAACTGCTTGACCAACTCCGGGTGCACGGTGCTCAAGTAACCGCCCAAATGGTAGACATAGCCGACCGGCAGGAAGTCGATGTAATAGGCGTTGTCACCGGGGCGTGAGCCGCGAATCGCCGGCGCGGCGTTGCCGTCACTGGTGGCCACCACGCCGGGCAGGCTTTGCAGCGCGCGCACCGGGTCGCCGCCGGTGCCGGCCACCCGGCTCAGCTCTTCGCCGCGCATCACCGTCTTGCTGACCGGCACTCGGTTGGACTGAACGATGACCGGAGCCAGTTGCTCGGTTTCCTCTTTTTTGGCGATTTCTTCGCTGGCAAGAGCAACGCTGTAGGGGCCCAGGCTGCTGCCCCAAATGGCCAACAAGGCCAGACCCAGTTGATGCCGGCGTGGTGCTCCGGCTTGCTTGTTGCTATCTTGCTGGCGGTGACTACTGCTATTCATGGTTTCCCTGTGTACTTGCTCGCTGGTCGCGATCGGCGTCATTAAAGTCGGCGCAGTTTGCCTGCGCTGGCGCCGATCCGGGCGATTACCAAGGGAGTTGCGGAATATGCTCCTTCGGGTAGCGTTTGACGGGCTGCCCCAGTTCATTCAGCTGAAATTCAGCACCCATGTAACTACCGAGTTATTTGCCCCCCTTGCTTGCGGGGGTGCAAGGGAAATTACCTAGTTTTGACACATGACTGTCACGGAGTCTTCGTTATGCTTGGGGCAGCAAAAACGTAGCCGAGCCGAGGCAACCGAACGTAGCCATCTTGATGCGGCGGGTGTTTCGTTTTGGCTGTGTTGGCTAAACGGTTGATCTGTTCTTTGCATGCGGCGACTCTTTTTTTGAATCAAGTCGCAAACGTTTGCATTTTGTGATCTGCCGTGCTTTTGGCCCCCTCCTTTTTCTACAACGTCCTGTTTTTCTTTTACGAGATATCAAGCATGAACTTCAAGCAAATTACATCCCTGAGCGTGTTGGCTGCGGCCGCGATGGTGGCGGCTGCGCCTGCGCAAGCAACGATTGCAGTCAACAGTGCCGCCTTTAGCTATAGCGAGTCGTTCGACACGCTGGCCACTACCGGTACGGCCAATGTTTGGACCAACGACAGCACCGTTGCCGGTTGGAGTTTGTTCAAGACCAACTCCACCACGGCAGTTGCCTCTTATATTGCCGACGCAGGTACCTTGAACAATGGTGGCATTCATAGTTACGGAACGACAACTGAACGCGCCCTCGGCGGAGTCGGCAGCAGCAGTTTCGCGCTGGGCTGGATTGCCGTCGCATTCACCAACACCACAGCAGGATCGTTCAGCGGTTTCAAGATTGGTTTTGATGGCGAGCAGTGGCGCGACGGCGGGGCGGCAACGCCAGTTGCTCAATCCATGGTGATGGAGTATGGCTTCGGTGCAACTTTTGCCGCAGTCACAACTTGGACAGCTCCCGGTGGTGCTTTCAATTGGTCTTCGCCCGTTACAGCGAATTTGACCACCGGCGCGGCAGTTGACGGCAACGGCGCTGGCAAAGTTGCAGGTCTGGGTGGCGATGTAAGCACCCCTTGGGCTTCTAACGACACCCTCTGGGTGCGCTGGATCGAAAAGAACGACGCCGGCAATGATCATGGTCTGGCGATCGACAACGTCAGCCTGACCGTGATGACGGCCGCCGTCCCCGAGCCAAGCACCTACGCTTTGCTGTTGGCCGGTCTGGGTGCTGTGGGCTTCGTTGCTCGCCGTCGCAAGCAAGCCTAAAGAGCTAGCAACAAGCCAGTAGTTAAAAGTAGGCGAAACGCCAGGCTGGCCCAGCTTTCACTCGGGCCGGCCTCGCGCCAATTTCAACGCCTAGCAAGAATTCGTTGATCAAGCCTGACTCAGCCTTGCTGCTGCCAGGCTTGGCTTGGCCATGCTCGCGCCTTGTCGCGCCCCCATTCACTCACCCCCTCTCGCGCCCGAATCCCGCCATGCAAAAACAAACCATCCAGCGCGCCATCGCCCTGCTGCTGAGCGCCAGCGCCGCCAGTGCGGCAATGGCTGCCAATGCAGTCAGCCCTGATCACCAGGAATTCGAAGCGACCTTGCAAGTGCCTTATCGGGCTGCTGCGGGCGCCATCGCCGAGGCGCGCAGCTTCACGCTCCGGTTCGAGTACCCCCAGGTGGAGCTGGCGCAGACGGTTTCCTGGCGCCTGGAGTTGCTCGACCCGGCCGGTGCGCTGGTGCAGCGCTGGTACGGTGTGGAGTCGCTGGTCAAGGGTGAGTTGGCGGTCAAGGTTGACTGGGCCGGGCGTCAGTTCGGCATGGCGGCAATGGACGGTGTGTATCAAGTGCGCCTGACCGCCAGTTCAGCCGTGGCGACCGAGTTGCCGTCAACCGGCGTGATGGCCGATTTTGTTGAAAACAGCTTGAGCGCGCCCGACGCGGAGTTGGTCGAACAAAGCTGGGACATGCTGGTCGGCAAGATCGCCGCACCGCGGCTGCCGGCCTTCAAGGCGCTGGCCACCGGGCGCAGCGCGACGACCACCACGACCACCACCGGCAAACTGGCCCAGCGCAGCGCCTTGGCTGCGCCTGCCCCGACCGGCCTACCCTACACCGTTTACCTCGGCAATCTGCACAGCCAGACCGGCCATAGCGACGGTGGCGGCACGCTTGGCAGTTGCGGTGGCGAGCAGCATCCGCAGCAGAATATGGGCCAGGGTCCGGCCCAGGCCTATCAGTACGCGATGGACCGCGGCCTGGACATCTTGATGACCTCCGAACATAACCATATGTTCGATGGTGACACCGGCACCAATACCGCGCAGACACCGGCTTATGCCAAAAACCTGTATCAGTCCGGCTTGGCCGCAGCGGCCAACTTCAATGCTGCGAACCCGAAGTTCCTGGGCGTTTACGGCATGGAGTGGGGCACGATCAGCGGTGGCGGCCACCTGAATATCTTCAACTCGAATGAGTTGCTGGGCTGGGAATACAACGCCAAGGGCGAGTTGCTGGCAGATACCTTCACCGAGAAGAACATTGCAGACAAGCTCTACACCTTGATGGCGCAGCGCGGCCTGGTGGGTCAGTTCAACCATCCCGCCAGCAGCGGTCAGTACCTGGTGAACGGCACGGCATTTGGCTACACCGCCGATGGTGAAAAAGCGATGGCGCTGTGCGAGGTGATGAACACCCCCGCCTTCTCCAACACCACCAATGAGTCGGACAACGGCAATAGCGGTTACGAGGGCGCTTGCAAGAAGGCGCTGGAGGCCGGCTTCAAGATCGCCTTCACGACCAATCAGGACAACCATTGCGCCAACTGGGGCGCCTCGGGCACCAACCGCAATGGCATTCTGATCCCGACCGGCGTGGCGCTGAGCAAGGATGCCTTCATTGAGGCGATCAAGGCGCGCCGCGTCTTCGCGACGATGGACAAGACCTCGCAGCTGATCCTCACCGCAAACGGCCGCTTGATGGGCGAAAGCTTCAGCAATGCCGGCCCGCTGAATCTGGTCGCCAATTACGCGCCGGGCGCCGGCAAGGCGGCCTCGACGGTGAAGATTTTTGAGGGCGTGCCCAAGCGCAATGGCACGGTGACCGAGTTCTCCAGCTCGGCCGTCAACAACTTCACGCCGGCTCTGGGCGAGCATTTCTATTACGCCAAGGTCACGCAGACCGACGGCAAGATCCTTTGGTCGGCACCGATCTGGGTTACTCAGGTGGCCGACACCGAGGCGCCTGTCGTGACGGCCAGCGTCAGCGGCAGCAGCGGCCAGATCACGCTGAACGCCAGCGCCAGCGATAACGTCGGCGTCAAGCGGGTTGACTTCAGCGTGGATGGCAGCTTGAAAGGCAGCATCAGCGCGGCACCGTTCTCGTTGAAGCTCGACTCGAGCCTGCTCGCCAACGGCAAGCACATGTTCAGCGCCGTCGCCGTTGACGCGGCCAACAATGCCGGCAGCTCGGGCAATGTGGAGTTCAGCGTGGCCAATGTGACCGACGTCAGCGCCTCGGTGAGCGTCAGCAGCTCGGGCCTGGTGTTCAATCGCGCCACACAGCGCTATAACGGCAACATCACGCTGACCGCCACCCAAACCTTGAGCGGCCCGCTGCAATTGCAGCTGGACGGCCTGCCCGCCGGCGTGACCCTGGTCAACGCGACCGGCAGCCATGCCGGCTCGCCCTACATCACCGCCAGCGCTGTAAACCTGATGGCGGGCGCCAGCGTCACGGTGCCGGTCAGTTTCAGCAATCCCAACAAGGTCGGCCTGAGCTACAGCGCCAAGATCTATTCCGGTTCGTTCTAAGAAGGACATCTCCATGAACATCAGCAATCTTTCCCAGTCTCACTTTGCGCGCAGCTTGCTGGCGCTGGCGCTGGCGGCCTCGGCCGGCTTGGCGCAAGCCGAAACCTTCCATGCCGAGATCAACACTGCAGCCTTTGCGGGCAACAGTGGCTGGCTCGATATTCAGTTCAACCCCGGCTCGCTGCCGGCCGTCGGCGCGACGGTGACCTTGAGCCATTTCACCGGCAGCTTCGGCGCGGCGCAGGCGCTTGAGGGCGATGTCACGGGTTCCTTGGCGAGCGGCTTTGTGTTGGGCAACACCAGCAGCTTCAACGACCTGTTCCAGGCGGTCAATATGGGCGGCAAGTTCGGCTTCGACATCAGCTTCGGCGGCGACTTTGTCAACACGGCGGGCGCTGTCGGCACGACCTTCTCGGTCGGTCTGCTTGGCTCGGACCAGGCCAGCTATCTGGGCAATCCGGATGGCGCCCTGTTCAAGATCGAATTGATGCCGATGAATCTCAGCATCAGCCCGGAAATTCTGAACAACAGCATCAGCTCGGTGACCGCTGCGGTCCCCGAGCCGGCCAGCTATGCCTTGCTGCTGGGTGGTTTGACGATGTTGGGGGCATTCGCACGCCGTCGTCAGGCACGCTGAATCGGATTGAGCCGAAACCAGGCCGCCACGGCGGCCCGCTCGGCCTCGCTGTAATGCAGGCCGAGCTTGGAGCGCCGCCATAGCACGTCCTCGGCGCTGAGCGCCCATTCTTCGCGCTGCAGATAGCGCAGCTCGATCGCATAAAGTCCAGGCGCCAGCTCTTGCCCGAGGTCGCTGATTCGAGCGGCGCTGCCGAGCACGCGGTCGATGCGCGAACCATAGGCCCGCGCCAAGCGCCGCGCAAGCTTCGGGTCAAGAAAGTCATAACGCTGCGCAACAACGGCCACCAGACGCTCAAAGTCGCTGTCCGGTCGAAGCGGCGCACCGATCCAGTCGCGCAGGTCGCCGCCGGGCAAAAAGGCCTTTTCGGTCCAGGCCGCGCGCCTGTCCCCCAGCATGGCGTCGATCAGGTCGGCGGCGTCCTCGGCCAGCTTGCGAAACGTGGTGATCTTGCCGCCCCAGACGCTGAGCAAGGGAGCGGCCTCGGTGTTCGTCTCCAGCAAATAGTCGCGCGTGACGGCAGACGGGTCACCCGAGTCGTCATCGAGCAAGGGTCGCACGCCGGCATAACTCCACACCACATCTGCCTGGGTCACCGGTCGCGTGAAGTAGCGGCTGGCTTGTTCGCACAGATAGGCAATTTCATCCTCGTCGATGCTGGCCTTGGCGAAACCGTCCAAGGCGGTGGGCGCCAGCTCCACATCGGTCGTGCCGATTAGCGTGTAATCGCCTTCGTAGGGAATGGCAAAGATGATGCGCTTGTCGGGATTCTGGAAGATGTAGGCATGGTCATGCTCGAAGCAGCGCTTGACGATGATGTGGCTGCCCTTGACCAGACGCAGATGTTTGGTCGCCAAGGCCTCGCCTCGCGCCGGCTTGGCGACCTGGCGCAAAAAGCTCTCGGCCCAAGGGCCGGCGGCGTTGACCAAGGCGCGCGCGCGCACTTGGCGCTGCCCTTGCGGCGTGGCAATCTGCGCGGTCCAGCCCTCGGCATCGCGCTGCACCGCGGTGACCGGGCTGCGCGTCAGCATTTCGGCGCCCTTGTCGCGTGCGTCGAGCGCGTTCAGCAGCACGAGACGAGCGTCATCGACCCAACCGTCGGAATAGATGAAGCCGCGCTTGTACTGCGTCTTCAGGGGTTCACCCAGCTTTGAGCGGCGAAGATTGACGCCGCATGAGCCGGGCAGCACCTCGCGACGGGCCAGGTGGTCGTACAGGAACAGGCCCAGGCGCACCATCCAGGCCGGCCGCATCGCGGCGTCATGCGGCATCACAAAGCGCAGCGGCCAGATGATGTGCGGCGCGCTTTTGAGCAGCACCTCCCGCTCCTGCAGCGCCTTGCGCACCAGCGAAAACTCGTAATACTCCAGGTAGCGCAGGCCGCCATGAATCAGCTTGGTGCTGCTGGACGAGGTGTGGGCGGCAAAGTCCGAGGCCTCGGCCAAGATGACCTTCCGGCCGCGCCCGGCCAAGTCGCGCGCAATGCCGGCGCCGTTGATGCCACCGCCGACGATCAATACGTCAAAATGTTCTTCCATCGCCCTACTCTAAAGCAAGAATCATGACCTACTTACTCGCGCTCGATCAAGGCACCTCCAGTTCACGTGCCATCGTCTTCGACGGCCGGGGCCAGATCGTTGCGATGGCGCAGCGGGAGTTACGCCAGATTTACCCGCAGCCCGGTCATGTCGAGCATGATGCGCTGGAAATCTGGCAGGGCCAACTCGCCACCGCCCGCGAGGCACTGGCCAAGGCCGGCCTGCGCGCCGGCGACATCAAGGCGCTGGGCATCACCAATCAGCGCGAAACCACCGTGCTGTGGAACCGCAAGACCGGCCTGCCCATCCATCACGCCTTGGTCTGGCAAGACCGCCGCGCCGAGCCGACTTGCGCCGCGCTGCGCGAGCAAGACCTGACCCCGCTGGTGCAGCGCAAGACCGGCCTGGTGATCGACGCCTATTTTTCGGCCAGCAAACTGAAATGGCTGCTCGACCATGTGCCGGGCGCGCGCGCGCAGGCCGAACGCGGGGAGCTGGCCTTCGGCACCATCGATTGCTGGCTGGTCTGGCAGCTGACGAAAGGTGCGGTCCATGCGACCGACGTCAGCAATGCCTCGCGCACGATGCTGTTCAATGTGCATACAAACCGTTGGGATGATGAGTTACTGGCCGCGCTGGATATTCCGCCTTCGGTCTTGCCCGAAGTGCACCCGTCCGCGCATCAGTTCGGCACCGTCGCTGCCGAGCATCTGGGCGGCGAAATCGTCATCGGCGGCATTGCCGGCGACCAGCAGGCCGCCCTGTTTGGGCAGGCCTGTTTCAAGGCCGGCATGGCCAAGAACACCTATGGCACCGGCTGCTTCATGCTGATGCACAGCGGCGAGCAGTTCCAGAGTTCGGCCAATGGCCTGATCACGACCAGCGCGGCGCAGATCAGCGCCACACCGGAATTCGCGCTGGAAGGCAGCGTCTTCATTGGTGGCGCGGTGGTGCAGTGGCTGCGGGACGGCTTGCAGGCCGTGCATACCAGTGGCGAGGTTGAGGGCTTGGCCGAAAGCGTGCCCGACTCCGGCGGCGTGATGTTTGTACCCGCCTTCACCGGCCTGGGCGCGCCCTATTGGAACGCGGAGGCGCGGGGCGCCATCGTCGGCCTGACGCGCGGCTCGACGGTCGCCCATATCGCCCGCGCCGCTTTGGAGAGCATCGCCTTTCAGAGCGCCGCGCTCTTGCTGGCGATGAGCCGTGATGCGCTGGCGGCCGGCGGTGCGGCGGTCAGTGAGTTGCGCGTCGATGGCGGCGCCTGCGTCAACAATCTCTTGATGCAATTCCAGGCCGATTTGCTGGGCATCCCGGTCGTGAGGCCACGCGTGATCGAGACCACGGCGCTGGGCGCCGCCTATCTGGCCGGGCTGAGCTGCGGCGTCTACCGGGATTTGAACGAGCTCGGTGGCCATTGGCAGGCCGAGCGGGTGTTCCGCCCGACCATGCCGCGCGAGCGGGCGCTTGAGTTGATGGCGAACTGGGAGCGGGCGGTGCGGCAGGCTTGCGCGACTTGAGATTGCAAATCCTGACGCGGCGGCGTGGTGCCGCCACCTACCGCATTTGATTAGCGCCCGATATGTTTCGCTAGAAAAGCCTCGATACGTTTGTAGTAGGCGATGCGATTGGCTTCGAGCATGAAGCCATGACCTTCATCGGGGAACACCAACCATTCGGGCGGGCGGCCCTGCGCACTCAAGGCATCGCGCATCGCCTCGGCATGCACGATTGGCACCCGCCTGTCGCCTGCGCCATGAATGATCAGCAGTGGCGCCTTGATCTTGGCCGCCAGCTGACGCGGCGAATGCGCGTCCATGATCGCCCGGTCGGTGACCGGGTTGCCTATGGCTTCACGCAGAAAAGCCCCGGCGCCGGCTGCCGTACTTTGGTTGAAGTCGGTATAGCCTAGCTCTAGCCACCAGGTCAGGTCGCTCACGCCGACCACGTCGATGCCGCATTTGAACAAGCCCGGCTCACGCGCCAAACCCATCAGGGTGGCATAGCCGCCATAACTCGCACCGCCGATGCACACACGTTCGGCATCGACAACCCCATCTGCGATCAGCTTGGCGATGCCATCGGTCACATCATCTTGCATGCTCTGGCCGAGTTGCTTGAACCCGGCATAGAGATGCTTGGAACCGAAGCCCATAGAGCCGCGGTAATTGGGCTGCAGCACCGCGTACCCGCGCGAGGCCAAAAATTGAGCATCCGGATCCCACCGGTATTCATCGCGCGCCCAGGGGCCACCGTGAATCCAAGCCACCAGAGGCAATTTTTTCGCCTCCTTGCCGGACGGCAAGGTCAGGTAGGCCGGGATCTCGAGCCCGTCACGGGCTTTGTACCGGAGCACGCGCACCTCGGCCGCCTGAGCCCGGTCCAACCAAGCGCGTGGGCGAACGATCTCGCGCAACTCGGCCTTGAGGGGATCGTAGAGATAGGTCGCGCCAGGATCGCTGCCTCCACTGGTGTTGACGACGATTTGGCCGTCGGCAAGGGGCTGGAGCGAGTTCACATTGCCCTTGGGCAGCGTCGCATCCATGGCCGCTTGCACCTTGGCAAGTTTTTCTTCAAACCAAACCGTCTCGGACTTGTCTCCGTCGATGCGCAAGCCAATCAAAGCATGCGTTAGCGGATCGAAAATCAGCGGCGAGGCGGCCCGCCCAGGATTGCGCGGATTCTCGGCCAAACCCAAATCGAAGCGCGGATGGGCGGCAATTTTTTCACCCAATTTTCCGGCCACCGGGTCGAATTTGTAGATGGCCTTTTTGTCTTTGCTCTCCAGCGCGGTGGCTACATACAAGCTGCCCTCTTTGTCAAAGGCCAAGGGCTCAATCTCGGGTTGAAACGCTGGGCTGACCGCCAATTTACGCCACGGAGCCCGCTCACTGTCGCGGTACCAGAAGGTACTCGCCAGGGTGTTCGAATCAACCGACAAGGCCGCCCGGGCCTGCAGTTCCCGGTCGAGCGCCCAATGGCGGACCGAGCCCGGATTGTCCTCGGTGATCAGCGTGCGCTTGCCGGTGCGCGTGTTCAGGCGAATCAGGTCGGGGCTGTCCGCCGAACGCTCGTTGGACCAGGCAATGATTTCATCTTCCGAGCCGGGCACGCGTTCGAAAAATTCGGTGGAGCGGCAAATTTTGTTGGCAAGCATGCAATCTTGTTGGGTCGGCGAGAGGGTCCGGCCACCCCGACCATCCGCGTCCACCGCCATCAGGCCGCCACCCGTTTGTTCCGCCAAGCCGCGACGGTAATCGGTCACGGAGAACACCAGGCGCTGCTCACTGATCCAGCGAAAACCCGCCACATCGTTGCTTTCAAAACTGCTGACTTGGCGGATATCTCCCTTGGCCACATCCACTACCAGCAGATTCATGCGGCCCTTCACTTCGCTCAGCGCCGCGAATTGCTTGCCGCTCGGGGAGAAGGTAATGCGGTCGAGCTTGGGTCGGCGCACAAAATCTTCAACCGGGGTCAGGGGTTTGAGCAGCGCAGTCGTTTCGGCCGCCACGGCCGCGCCAGCACTTAGCAGCAGCGCGAGAGTGATATTTTTGACAAGCAGCAGATGCTTCTTCATGAATTGACTCCTCAATGCGTCTTGCAGCTCAAGCGGCAATCAGCCAACCGGTGATCGCTGTGCGCTCGGCGTTGGCAAACGGCGGCACGTATGAAACAAAGTGCGATTGCGGCACCTTGAACAGCGAGAGCGAATTGAAATGCGGGAAGTAGCTGTCGGTGACGCTGCCGTCCGCCTTGGTGAAGTGCAGCAAGCCGCCCCAATCCGGCCGCCATTTGCGTGTCAGGTTGATCACGTAGGCCAAACGCCTATCTTCGGCATCCACATGGTCATCATGTGCGACCAGGAAATTGCCCCGCGTGTACATGGTGGCCTGTGCATACACCCGGTTGATCTCGGTAATGCCGGTGATCTGGCGGATGGTGGCCATGAACTGCTCGTCGGCCATCCAGCGCATGAAGCGCGCCAGCAAATCGGTGTCGCCGCGCTTGGCGGCCGCAACCATTGATTCGGTGAAGAATGAGAACTGGAATTCATTGCGGGCCACCGTATTGACGCCTTCGACCAGCATCTCGCGCTGCTCCGGAGTCAGAGCGCGCAATTGTTCGCCGCTCAGTACCCGGTCGCCCTTGGTGTCCCGGTAGGTCAGCGCCCAGTCGATCTGATCGACGGCCGCACTCAGTGCTTGGACCACCGCAGGATCGAAGAAATCACGGATCAGCACGCGCCCGTCGCGTTGGAACGACCGCCCAAGTTGCTCTATGTCTAATTCAGGGTTGATGTACTGCATGGCTTTGCCCCATTGCTCAAAAAAAAGGCAGGCCCGAAGGCCTGCCCGATATTCTCACCGCGATCGGTTTAGAACTTGTAGTTTGCGCGCAGGTAGTAGGTGCGGCCCTTCACGTCGGCATAAGTTGGGTCGAAGCCAACCTGGAAGTAATCTTCCTGAACGGTTGACGGCGGCTTCTTGTCCAGCAAGTTGCGGATGCCGGCGGTGATGGCCAGGTTCTTGATGCCCTTGTACTGGCCTTGCAGATCCCACAGGTCATATGCTGGGACCTTATGGACCTCGTCGTAGTCCTCGTAAGAACTTTGACGGAAGTAGCGCACGCCAGCGGCCCATGCGCCGGAATCCCAGTCCAGCGACATCGTCTGCTTGAACTTCACGGCCGGGCCACCGCGGGCATATTTGCCCAGGTTGTCAATCTCAACACCGGTCACGACGTTGGTGGTCGTGCTCTTGGTCAGCAGCGTAGCTTCCCAACCAGGTGTGAAAGTGCCCATTTCCGAACGGATGCGGTACTTGGCGCTGAAGTCGAAACCAGAGGCGCGTTGCTTGCCGATGTTCTCCAAGGACGCATTGACATAGTCAAGATAGCCCTTGGCATTCTTGACCAGGCGGTTTGCGTACACCGAAGTGCTGGTGGTTGGGCCGGTCTGGTTCTTGTACCAGTCCTTCATGATGTCATCGCCCGACAACGTGGTAATACCATCGGTGATCTGGATGTCGAAGTAGTCGACTTCGGTGGACAGATCCTTGATCGGCTCGAACACCATGCCCAGCGATGTCGTCTTGGACTTCTCGGGCTTCAACTTGGAATTGCTGTTGTTGATGGCCGTCAGCTGCGTGTCGCAGTAGTTAGGGTCAGGCTTGTTGGCGCAACCCACCAAGGTGTTGTAGTAAGGGTCGTTGAAGTTGCCGGCCAGATTGGTGCCGGCCGAAGGCGCGTACAAATTGTCCAGCGCCGGGGCACGGAAGCCCTTGCCTGCCGAGGCCCGCAAGAGCAGGGTCTTCATCGGGGTCCAACGGATGCCAACCTTGGGGCTGGTGGACGACATGTCGGGAGTCGTTGAACTACCGTCACGCGACTCGCCCTTGGAGTTGCTGTACTTGTCGGAACGCATGGCCAGGTTGAGCTCCACGTCCTTGATGACGGGCAGGTTCAACTCGGCGAACAGACCGCGCGTGTTGCGCTCGCCCTTCACCTTGCCGGCATTGCCCGAGCCGCCAACGATGTCACCCGAGCCGGCGATATCGGAATAGCCGTCCAGGTATTTTTCCTTGCGCAGGTCCAGGCCCACGGCAATCGCGGCATTGCCGCCGCCCATGGCGAACAACTCGCGCGTCACGGAGAAATCGAAGCCATCGGTGTCGGTGTGGGAATTGCGGTTCTCACCCGACAGCTCAGCCGTCTTCAACAGCGCCAGGCCGGCGGCGTCGTTGGCGCCAAACGGGTTCACATTGCCGGTCTTCAGCACTTGAACCAGCTTGGTGTCGGAGAAGTTGCCGGTCAGGAAGGACTCAACCGCCGTTGCCTTGGCCTTCATCAGCCCCGCTTTGTAGTCGAAGCCGGCAAAAGTGCCCTCGGCGCCGACCAGCACGCGGGTCATGTCATTGGTGGTCTTCGTCAAGCGCTGGCCGCCATCAACCATACGCCATGCGATCACCAAGTCACCGCGGTAGCCTGGGAAGGAGGCATCCACCTTGGCGGTCGGGTAGAACTTGCCGCCGGCCGGGTAGAGGTAGTCAGGACGACCGGTGGTGCTCGACGGTGTCTGTGAGGAGCCGAAGGTGATTTCGTTCTTCGAGTAGGCGAACTCGCCGAACAAAACCGTATCGGAGTTCAGCTGAACCGTGGCGCGCGCCAAGGCGCCCATGCGCTCGGACGCCGGCACGATGTCGATCTTGCTGGAGTAGTCGTAGCGGCAATTGGATCCGCCCTTGAAGCTGTCCGGTGGTGCGCAGGTCGGGAAGCCGGGCACGCCTGGCACGAACGAGCCGGCCTTGTCCTTGCCGTCGACAGGAGAAATATAGGTATCGTTCAGATAGGCATTGGCCGGGAAGGTATTGCCCGAAGACTTCACCACACCAATGTCGGGGCGGTTGCCGGTCTTCGAAAAGTCGCGGTCAGAGGCCTTGATGACGTCGTATTTTTCGTAGCTGAAGGTGCCCAGGATGTTGAACTTGTCCTTGGCCAAATCGCCGAATCCGGCGCCGCCGGTGATGCCCTTGACCTGGCCACCCTTGGCTTGCGGGGATTCGATCGAGACGGTGAATTCGCCGCCGGTGAAGTCCTTGCGGGTGATGAAGTTGATCACCCCGCCGATCGCGTCGGAGCCGTAGGTGGCCGAGGCGCCGTCACGCAGCACTTCGATGCGCTCGATGGCAGCCAAGGGGATTGCGTTCAGGTCAACGCCCTGACCGGCAAAGGGATAAGGTGTCAAACGGCGGCCGTTCAGCAAAACCAGCGTGCGCTCGCGACCCAGGCCGCGCATCGAAGCGCCGGTTTGGCCGGTCGCGTTCGAGTCACCGATGGACTCGCCCAAGGAGCGGCCACCGCCGTTGTTCGAGCTCAGGCGGTCAACCAGTTCCTGCACGTTCGAGGCGCCGGACCGGTCGATCGAAGCGCGGGTGATGACGGTAACGGGAACCGAGGTCTCCGCGTCGATTCGCTTGATCGACGAGCCCGTGATGGCGACACGTTCAAGAGTTTCCTGGCCCATCGCTACTGGGGCCGTAATCGCCAATCCGCCGGCATAAATCAATGCCAAGGCGGTACTAAGTCGGGTTGTTTTCAACATCGAGCACTCCTGCTTTAAGTGGTGTTAGTGCGGTTGCGTTAGGGCTGTTGTGTCAGTGCTTTGCCGCCGGCCGCATTGGGCCAAACTGCGTTTTTTCCGCACCGTAAAGTGCGGTGATCGCATTTTTTAGCCATTCGCCCGCCCTTGAGCACCGGGGCAAACCCTTCGAGTTGTCTTTTCGCATCGCCCGGTCAGTGACTTTGGGCACTTCGTGCGAATATATTTTTACGATATGGCCAAGCTGGCTTAGGCGTCTTTGAGGCTGTAAGCCTGGTGCCAGTCGGCGATTACGCTGACCATGGGCCCGAGTTCGGCGTTCAAGGCCATCAAGGTGGCCGGTATTTGGCCGGCATCGCCATGCACAGAAGCGGCCGCTTCGAGCGCGGTGGCACGCTCGGCCAAGGCGGTGAGCCCCAGGTTGCCGGCCAAGCCTTTGAGCCGGTGGGCAGCGCTGCACAAGGCCGGCAGGCCGGTGATCTGGGCCTCTTCAAACAAGGTCTGATGCTGTGCATATTGCTTGGCAAAGGTGCCCAGCAATTTGGCCAGCAATTCATGGCGGCCGGCGCAGCGCGTCAGGGCTGCCGCGAAATCGGTGCCCGCCATGACCGGCCATTGGGGCACTGAACCGGTGTGTGGCTTGCTTGCGCTTGGCGTGACCGGCGCAATCGTCGGCGCTCGCTCGGCAACGCTGCGGCGCGGCATGCCCTCGGTCTGCGCCAACAAGACGCGGATCAGCTCGGCTTGGTCGATCGGCTTGGTGACATGAGCGACCATACCCGCGGCCAGGCAGCGCCTGCGTTCCTCGGGCAGCGCATGGGCGGTCAGCGCCAGTACCTTGAGTTTGGGTGCTAACTGATGAATCAGTCGGGTTGCCTCGTAGCCGTCCATATCGGGCATTTGCACATCCATCAGCACCAGGTCGTAGCCGCTGGGGCCCGCTTCGCGCAGCCGCTGCAAGGCCTGCGCGCCGCCCTCGGCGGCCATCACATCCGCGCCCACCGCCGCCAGCATGTCTTGCAGAATCTCGCGGTTGATGTCCACATCATCGGTGATCAAGATGCGCAGGCCGCTGAGTGGCGCCGAGCCGAGCGGGTTCGATGGCTGAGCCTCCAGCGGCGGGGCCTCCTCCCGGTGCGGCGTCGAGACTTCGGGTGTGGCCTGCAAAAATGGCAGATCCAAGGTGAAGCAAGACCCTATCCCCGGCTCGCTGCTGACGCTGATGCCGCCGCCCATGGCCACGGCCAACTGGCTGCTGATGCTCAAACCCAGGCCGGTGCCACCAAATTTGCGGGTCGTGGACGAGTCGGCCTGCTCGAAGGCGGTGAACACCCGCGACTGCTGTTCGGGCGATATGCCGACGCCGGTATCGGTGACGGCAAACAAGAGTCGGCCGTTTTTCTGTTCAACCGCCAACACCACCCGGCCTTTGTCGGTGAACTTGATCGCGTTGGACAGCAGGTTGACCAAAATCTGGGTGGCCCGCAGCGTGTCCAGCATGACCCAGTCATGCGTGGCCTTGTACTCGATGCGCAGTCGCAGGTTTTTGGCATCGGCACGCTCGGACACCAGCTCCAAGACCTCTTTGACCAGATGGCTGAGATTGCAGGGCAGGTTTTCAATGTCCAGCTTGCCGCTCTCGACCTTGGAGTAATCCAGGATGTCATTGATGACGCCAAGCAAATGGCGGCCCGAGCGCACGATGCGCTCGAAGCCGCTGCGTGCCGCGATGGGGTCGCCGCTGCGGCCAATGCCCAGTTGCGCCAGACCCAAGACGGCGTTCAAGGGCGTGCGGATTTCATGGCTCATATTGGCGAGGAAGTCGCTCTTGGCCAAGGCCAAGCGCTCGGCCTCGTCTTTGGCCTGGCTGAGTTCACGTTGCAGGCGTTTCAAGGAACTCACTTCGGTGCCGAGATTGAGCACGGCTATCGGCCGCTCCTGCGCGTCCAGCAGCGGCACCGTGGTGATCAGGTAATCATTGCCGCCGGCCTTCAATTCGCCCAATTGACGCTCGACGGTCAAGCTGCCGGCGCCGGCCATCAGGCGGGCGTCGATGTCGGCAATCTCGGCCGCCATTGCGGCCGGAAATACATCGCGCGCCGTTGCTCCCAGTACCTCCTGTCGACGCGTCCCCGTGGCACGCTCGAAACTGCGGTTGACGAGGGTGTAGCGGCCCTGCAAATCGCGAATACTGAGGGTGATGGGCAGCGCCTCGAGAATGCTTTGTATCAAGAGCTTCTCGGCCACCAACTCGGCCGTGCGCTCGCGCACCTCGTCCTCTAGCCGCGTGCGGCTGACTCGCAGTTCGGTCTCGGCGCGCACCCGCGCGGTGATGTCATGCCCGAACACCACCACGCAGGACTCCTCGCCCAGCAACAGTCGCTCCATCTTGATGTCCCACCAGATCGGTGCGCCATCGAGCCGCTTTGATTGCCACTCAAAATACTGCGCGCCGTGTTCGACCGTGCGGTGTACACGCTGCATCAGCTTATCTTTGGAATAGGGTTCGCCCGGGCAAATCAGGTTGACGTCCAGTTCGGCCACTCGCGCGCAGCCATAGGCCATCAATGTCTGCGCGTTGGCAAAACGCAAGGCACCGCTATCGCCTTCAAGAATTTGAATACAAGTCAACGAGTTGTCGAGCAAGATGCGCAGGCGCTCTTCACTGTCACGCAAGTCTTGCGCGGCCACCTGCTGCGCTCGCACGGTGTCGGCCAGCAAGCGGCGCGAGCCCTCCAAGGAAGAGGTGACATGCCAAAACAGGGTGCCATAGCGAACCACCAGCCAACCCAAAATCAGGCTGATGGCGACGTAAACGACGACATGGCCGATCGAAGCCGCAGCATTGCCGCCAGTGACGGCGGAAAAGGCTTTGAAGCCGACGATCCAGCCCTGCGCTTCGAGCTGCCAGAGCGCCAAATAGCCAAGCACGGCCAAGGCAGTGGCAAGCTTCGCGGACCCGGTACCGACCATCAAACCTATCACGACCAGCAGCGCCGTCACGGCGATCAGGCCCGGAGCATGCACACCCAGCCCATTCAGCACCGCCGTGCCGAACAGCACCAAGATGGCCGCCCAACTGAAGAAGGCTGCCGCGACCCGCACGCCAAAAAAGCGCGCCACGCCAAGCGCACTCAGCGACAGCAGCCATATGCAGGCAGCCGTCCGCATCTGAGTCAGGCGGCCGGACCAGGTTTGGTCCGTTTGAAAGGCCGTGATCAGCAGATGTATCGTGGCGGCAGCCAGCATCAGGCTCAATAGCAAATAGGCACTGCGGCCAATCTGCTCGACCAATTTGCTGTTCAGATCGCCCAGGTTCTGATAGCGCTGATGGTTCACCGTGGCGTGCGACGTCGCACTTGCCCCATCAATTTCACCTTCCATTGGGCGCTCCCGCTGGCGTCGTTCAGCCGTGCTGATTCAGCTTGTGAATCACCCGGCCGAGAAACTGTTCGACCTCCTGGCTTTGATCCAAGGAGCCCATCACTTTGGCGGCTTGCTTCTTGATGATGTTGCTGAGGAAATTTTCTTGATCGTCGGTCAAACCCAGCTTCACGAAGCTGAGCTCCACCTCTTCGGTCAGCTCCTCGAACGCGCGCAGAATTTCCATGCGCTGGGCCTGGCTGCGGGCCGAAATGTCGGTCAAGGCGCCTCGCGTCATGCTGACCAGATGGCGCACATCGGCCAAATCGCGGGTCGCCAATTCGGTGTCGAGCGCGGCCACGCGCACGATCGCGCCCTCGACCAGCATCGCAACGTTATCGATCGCGCGACCCATGCGCTCCGACTCGTTGCGGTCCATTTCGATGCCGCCACGGTCCATGCGCAGATTGCGCACAAACAGCACCACCGAGCCATAGGCGAAGCCGGTATGGGGCCCCAGTGGCCGAATCCGTTGGCCTTCTTTTTGACTGATCAAGTGGTCAAGAATGGAATTTTCCAAGGCGCTGCAAGGGCCGCGTCCGTTGCCGGCAAACAGCTCGGCGCGCCCCTGAATCCGCACGCAGCCCTCCAGCGAATAGCGCTGCAAGGCGTCAAACACTGCTTGAGCGACATCGGGATAGTCGGCGCAGGTGCCGAGTTGGCGCTGGAACTCCAGCACCACACCGGCCTCGCCCATCATGTCGGCGGTGGACAAAACCGCATTCAAGGTTTCTTCCAGTTGCCCGCTCAACTCCTGTTGTTTGGCGCGGTTGCTGAGCACCAGACCAATCTTGGCGATCAGTTCTCCGGCATCGAAGGGCTTGGGCAAGTAGTCGGCACCACCGGCCGCATAACCCTGCAAACGCTCGTCAATGCTGGTGCGGGCGGAATGGAAGATCACCGGGATCTCGGCGCTGGCATGGTTGGCTTTCAGTTGTCGGCAGGTTTCATAACCATCCAGGCCCGGCATGTCGACATCCAGCACGATCAGATCAAAAGTCTCGGCCGCACAACGGGCCAAGGCTTCACTGCCGCTGGTGACGCTGCTGATTTTGTAATCGTCCTCCAACGTGGCTTCAAGCATTTGCAAGGTCAATTCGTCATCGTCGACGAGTAGCACACGTGAAGTCTCTGACATTTTCTGTTTCCCCTTGGTATCTCAACGAATTACTAGGAGGGTCGGCCGTGTTGGCGGTGCGCCCTTTCAGGACATCGACAGTGGCGAGCAAAGCTTGAGCCTCGCTCGCCGCATCGACATTATTGAACCAGCAAACGGCGCCGCCGCATAGGCTCGATTGACAACAAAAGCTACAAGCCCAGTCCCTGTCCCAACCCAATCAGGGTCGCCACGCCGAGCAGGGCAAAAATCAAGGCCGCCACCGCATGCACCAGCCGCACCGGGATGCGCCCCGCCATTTTGTCGCCCAAGAATACCGCCGGCACATTGGCAATCATCATGCCCAAGGTGGTGCCCGCGACAACAGCGAAAAAGGCATTGAACTGCGCCGCCATCGCGATGGTGGCGAATTGCGTCTTGTCGCCCATCTCGGCCATGAAGAAGGCCACGACGGTGGTGCCGAAAACGCCTAACTTCAGCTTCGCGCCGCCTTCCACCTCCTCGTCGATCTTGTCGGGAATCAGCGTCCAAATCGCCATCGCCAGAAAGCCGATGCCGAGCACCCAACGCATGGTCAGCGGGTTGACATGGGCGGTGATCCAGGATCCTAAAGCACCCGCAAAGGCATGGTTGGCGACGGTGGCGACCAGGATGCCCAGACAGATTGGCAGCGGTTTTCGAAAGCGCGCCGCCAGCAAAAAGGCCAAGAGCTGGGTCTTGTCGCCAATTTCGGCAAGGGCGACAACGCCGGTGGATATCAAAAACGCTTCCATCTTTTTCCTTACGCGGCCGGCATGTAAAAACCAATGACCACCCTCACGCCGGCCGCAAAGCAGGTGCAGGTGGTCAAAGGTCTTGCCAGGTAAAGACTGTTACTGCCGGCGCCATGATCGTAAGGATCAAGTATGTTGACGCAGGCCGGCACGTAATGTGCAGCGGCTACTCCCCAATGACGGCGCAATTTTAACCCGCTAACTCAGTGGCGCTTCGCTGGCCGACGCAGGCTGTCCGAGCTCAGGTCCAAGTCGATTGCGGGGATCACCCAGGCATCCGGATACTGTTGGCGCAGCCCTTCGCCGGCCAGCGTGAGATCACCCACCACCACGCTGCGCACCGCCTGCGGCCGCCAATACTGCTGGGCGAGGGCCTGCAATTGTTCGGCGCTGACTTTTCCAAGTTCATCCGAATAGCTGGCCAGATCGGCCAAACTCTCGCCGCGTTCGAGTTGTTCGGCTGCCATGCCGGCGATGGTCTGTGTGCTCTCCATTTGCCGAGCGAATTCGCCGATCAGGCCGGCGCGCCGCGCGCTTAACTCTTCCTCGGGGACGGGCTCCGTGGCCAGTCGCAACAACTCGCTGCGCAAGACATCTGCCACCTCGGACGCGTTTTGATGCTTTGTTTGGCTGCTGAGCAGCAGAAGACCGCCCGCCGGCAAGGACTCGGCGCTGCTGTACGCCCCATAGCTCAAACCCCGCTTGATGCGTACCTGCTGATTGACGCGCGAGGAGTAGCCGGCGCCCAGCACCGCACTGGCCAGCGCGCCTATGCGCAACTGCGAACGCTCGGCCGCACTTGAGCGCAGCGGCGGGTGGGGCGGGTAGGGTGCCAACAGCAGCACCGTGCTCTGGCCACTGCCGGGCAGGTCCACCAGCAAGGTCGACGGGCCGAGCGCTTGCGGGCCCATGCTGAGTTCGGGCCTGGCATGTGTGGAGGTCGAACGAGGCGAGCGCCAACTGCCGAAGTAGCGCTCGGCCAAGGCCTTGCCTTGGGCCAAATCGAGATCACCCGCCAAGACCAGCGTGGTTTGCTCGGGGCGCAATTGCTGCCTGCAAAAATTGATCACGTCCTCACGTCGAATGCGCGCCAGTGACTGCTCGGTGCTGAGACGGCCGGCCGGTGTGTCGCCCCAATACAGCCGCCAAGCC
The DNA here is from genome assembly GCF_025717515.1 of Roseateles oligotrophus. Lineage (GTDB taxonomy): Bacteria > Pseudomonadota > Gammaproteobacteria > Burkholderiales > Burkholderiaceae_C > Paucibacter_A > Paucibacter_A oligotrophus. The sequence goes on along the minus strand of NZ_JAJIRN010000010.1, from coordinate 122,975 downwards.
AGCGCCGACGCCAAAGCGCCTGGGTCGGTTGCCTCCAGCCTGATCGTCTCTTGCAACTGCAGGCGGCTGCTGGCTATTTCATGCGCCGGCAATGTCGGCGTGCGCAGCACATCGGCCAGCAAGGCCAAGCTGCCACCCAGACGGTTGCTCATCACCGTCATCGACAATCGGCTGGCCTGCGCGCCGGTGCTGATTTCAATCCCGCTGCCCAGCGCGTCGGCGGCATAGGCCAGCGCGGATGCATCGGCCGTCGTGTTGCCGCGCCGCGCGCCCTTGCCGAGCACGCCAAAGCTCAACTCCGCCAAACCGCTCTTGCCCGGCGGATCGGAAAGGCTGCCGGCTCGCACGCTCAACATGGCCGTTACCAAGGGCAGGCCGCGTCGCTCGACCACCACCAAAGCCATGCCGTTAGTCAAGCTCGTCTGGGCAAACAGGGGCAATAGCAAGGGCTGCACGGGCGCGGGCGCGGGGGGGATGTCAAAACCAGCGGCTCTTGCTGGCATGGGGAGCAGCAAAGCCAGGGCCAGCCATATTCCGCCGAGTCTCATGCCTTGGTCCCCGACGGTTTGGCCTTGGTCTGCGGGCCATAGAGCAGCGTCACGCGCGCGCCATGCTGAATATCTCGCCGCACCACCCGCTGCACATCGGCGGCCGTGACCGCCTGCAATGCGGCCAGGTCGCGGCCGGCTGCGCTGGCATCGCCACGCAGGGTCGCGGCCATTCCCACCAACTCGGCCAAACCTTGCGCGGTCTGCCGTTTGATCAGCCCGGCCGTCAGCAATTGCGTCTTGACCTTGTCCAACTCGCGCTCGCTGATCGGCTCCTCGGCCAAGCGCCCCACTTCGCGCGCCAAGGGCGCAACCAGACCGGCGGCGGTTTGCCCGCCTGCAGCCATCGCATGCGCCACCAGCAAGCCGGCCTCCGCGTTCAACTGAGCCTCAAAACCGGTGCTTTGCGCCAACTGATCGCGGTACACCAAGCCCTCGTTCAAGCGGGCAGAGTCGCCCAAGGCAAGCAGGCCTTGCGCCAATTGCCAGACGGTGGCGTCGGGGCTGTCGGCGCGCGGCCCTTGCCAGATCAACAAGGCGGCCGGCAGCGGAGCTTGTGGCGCCTGCAGCTGATGGGTTTCATCGCGCAGGCGCCTTGGCTCGACCAACCGGTTGCGCGGAATCGGCCGCGTTGGCCGCGGGATGCTGCCGAAGTAATGCTCTACCGCAGCGTCCAGCAGGGCTTGGTCGAAGGCGCCGGCGACGACCAGGACGGCGTTGTCCGGGCGGTAATAGTTGGCGTGGAACTCGCTGAGGTCGGTCAAGGTGGCCGCGTCAAGATCCTCGATATTGCCGATCACCGGCCGCCGGTAGGGGTGTGCTTGGTAGCCATAGCCGGCCACGGCATTGAAAAGCCGGCCATAGGGCTCGCTCAACACGCTTTGGGCGTATTCCTCTTTGACGACGGCGCGCTCGCTGTCGAAGTGGGATTGGGCCACGTTCAGATTGGACATCCGCTCGGCCTCGGCCCACAAAATCGGTTCCAGATGGTTGGCCGGCACGACGCAGTGATAGGCCGTCATGTCTTCGGCGGTGAAGGCATTGTTTTTGCCGCCAACGTCCTCCGTCATGCGGTCGAATTGCTCGTTGGCCATATGGCGCGTGCTTTTGAACATCATGTGCTCAAACAGGTGGGCGAAGCCGCTGCGCCCGGCCGGGTCATCCTTTGCCCCGACCCGATACCAGACCTGTACGCTGACCGAGGCGCCGGCGGCGGGCACCGAGACGAACTCCAGGCCATTGGCCAAAACTTGTCTGCGCATACGCAAGGCCGGTATTTGCGCCTGACCTGCCCATGCCCCCAAACCGTACAGCGCGGCCATGGCGGCGCCGGCCTGAAGCAGGCCTCGGCGGCGACCGGAAAATACGCGCTTCATCACAACTGCGTTCATGACCCCAAGCATATCTGCGCTGCTGACATAGCGTTGGCAGCAGCCTGCTGGCAAGATCATGCAAGATCAGGCCTTCTTCAAGGGATAGATGTCATGAAATTCGCTTACACGATTGTTTACGTCGCCGATGTGGCCGCGTCGCTGGCCTTTTTCGAGGCGGCCTTCGGTTTGAGCACGCGCTTTTTGCATGAATCGGGCAGTTATGGCGAGCTCGAAACCGGCGCCACCGCCTTGGCCTTTGTCGACCACGCGACCGCGCGCGAGAGCGTCGGCCGCGACTATGTCGCCGCCGGTAGCAGCGCCGCGCCCTTGGGGCTGGAAATTGGCCTGGTCTGCGAGGACGTGGCGGCCGCTTTCGAGCGCGCAGTCAAGGCGGGTGCTGTCGGCCTGAATCCTCCAAAAACCAAACCCTGGGGCCAGACGGTCGCCTATGTGCGCTGCCCGGACGGCACGCTGGTGGAGTTGTGCACGGCGATGGGCTGACGCTATGCGCGGCCTCGGGCCCAAGAGCCGCGCGCAACTGGCGGCCCTGGGCGTGCACAGCCTGAACGACTTGCGCGCGCAGGATGCCATCGAGCTCTATGCCCGGCTCAAGCAGCAATGGCCGGGCGCCAGTATGAATCTGCTCTACGCGCTGATCGGCGCTCAAGACGATCTCGATTGGCGCGAGGTGGCGCGCGAGCGCCGTACCGAGTTGTTGTTGCGACTCGACGATCAGGGTTTGGCGCCGAAATAGGCGCTGCAACTCGCGGCCTGTTCGAGCTGTTTCGCGCCGCCCGGCGCCGCCCGGTCGCATCGCTACTGACCCGGCCGAACGGTCTGCCTAAGCTGACGTCCTTTCAACGCCAGCCGTGAGACCGATAGCCATGAGCGAACACAACTGGAGTGCAGAGCCGCACTCTCCCATCAAGGCCAAAGCCGACGCCAGCCTCGCCGCTCGCCTGCCGCTGGCGGCCTGGCTCTTGATCGGCACCCTGCTGATGGTTTTGACCCAGCACCGCTGGAATATCGCCTTGCTGGGCTGGCTCGCGCCGGTGCCCTGGCTGATCGCCGCCGAGCGCCTGCGTGGCTGGCGCGCCGGCCTGCTCTTGCTCGGCTGCGCGACGCTGGCGCTGACGCTGCAAACCCTCAAGATCATCAGCGCACCGATGCCCTACAGCATGGCCGTGGCGATCGGCGTTCCGGTCGGCCTGATCACGGGTTTGATGTGGCTGGCCTGGGCCGCCCTGCAGCGCCGCCTGGGGCCAATCTGGGGCATTTATGTCTATGTGGCGCTGGCCACGTTGATGGACTGGGGCAGCGTCGTCGGCAGCCCGACCGGGGCCTGGGGTGTCAGCGCCAATTCGCAGCTGGAGAACCTGCCGCTGCTGCAACTGGCGTCGCTGGGTGGCCTGAGTTTGATCGGCGCCTTGATGGCTTGGGTCGCCGCCAGCCTGGCCGCTGTACTGACGCAAAGCGGCCGTGGCTTGCGTGCCGCTTGGGCGCATTTGGCCGCAGCGCTGTTGTGCCTGCTGCTGGCCTTGGGCTGGGGCGTTTGGCGGCTTGATCGGCTGGAGATGGGGCCGACCCTGGCCGTGGCCGGCGTGGTGGGCCAGCGTCCGACGAGCGATCAGCCGGCGCCGGCCAGTCGAGCCGAGCGTGCCCGGCTGCGCCAAGAAGACATGTTCGCCCGCAGCGAACTGGCGGCTCAGCGTGGCGCCAAGCTGCTGGTCTGGAGCGAAGGCGCGGTGCAGGTGGAACCCGCCCAGGAAGCGGCGCTGCGCGAACGGGCCGCGGATTTTGCGCGCAGGCATGGTGTCGAGCTGCTGATGGCCTATGTCGTGATCACGCAAACATCGCCGCTGCTGCTTGACAACAAGTTCGAGTGGTTCGGCCCGGATGGCGCCGGCCTGCTGGTCTATCGCAAGCACAAGCCGGCGCCGGGCGAGCCCGTCATGGTCGGCAGCGGCCCGATGCCGGTGCTGCAGCGCCCCTGGGGCAAGGCGGCGGGCGCCATCTGCTATGACTACGATTTCCCGTCGCAGGCGCGTGAGCAGGCCCGCGCCGGAGCCGGCTTGGTGCTGCTGCCCTCGGGGGACTGGCGCGGCATCGACCCCTATCACACGCTGATGGCCAGGCTGCGCGCGATCGAGGGCGGCATGGCCTTGCTGCGGCCGGTCGAGGGCGGCAGCTCGATGCTGTTTGATGCGCTCGGCCGCCAGCGTGCAGCCATCGGCGCGCAAGGCGATAGCGAGGGGATTCTGCTGGCGCAGGCCCCGACACAGCAATTGCCGACCTTCTATACGCGCTGGGGTGATTGGCCCTTGCTGCCGGCTGCAGCGCTACTGCTGCTGAGTCTGGGCGTGGCGCTGCGACGTCGCCGGCGCTAAGCTGCTCCGGCGCGGGTCCGGTGCCGCTTAATATAGCGGCCATGCTGACCTCGCTTGATCTCGCTCTGTTGTACCTCGTCGCCTCGGTGCTGGGCGTGGTGGTTTGCCGTTCACTCAAGCTGCCGCCGATGTTGGGCTATCTGGTGGTTGGCGTCTTGGTCGGGCCGAACGCGCTGGCGCTGGCCGGCGACACCGCCAGCATCCGCTATCTGGCCGAGTTCGGCGTGGTCTTCCTGATGTTCGTGATCGGGCTGGAGTTCAATCTGCCCAAGCTCTACAGCATGAGGAGGCTGGTGTTTGGCCTGGGGCTGTGGCAGGTCGTCATCACCATCGTCGGGGCGGTCGGCCTGCAGGCCTTGCTGACCTGGGTTTTCAGCGTTATGGGCAGCAGTTGGGGTCTGGACTGGAAGGGCGCGTTGGTGCTGGGTGCGGCGATGGCGATGAGCAGCACGGCCATCGTGGCAAAGCTGATGGCCGAGCGCCTGGAGCTGGAGAGCGAGCATGGCCGGCGCGTGATCGGCGTGCTGATCTTTCAGGATCTGGCCGTGGTGCCGCTGCTGGTGATGATCCCGGCCTTGAACAGCGGCGGCACCGAGATGGCCGAATCGCTCGCCTGGGCCACCATCAAGGCGGTGCTGCTGCTGACGATATTGTTGGTCGGCGGGCAAAAAGTGATGCGCTGGTGGTTGACCCGCGTGGCCAGCCACAAGAGCGATGAGTTATTCATGCTCAATCTGCTGCTGGTCACGCTGGGCCTGGCCTGGTTGACCGAGCATATGGGGCTGTCGCTGGCGCTGGGCGCGTTTGTGGCCGGCATGCTGATCGCCGAGACCGAATTCAAGCACCAGGTGGAGACCGATATCCGGCCTTTTCACGATGTCTTGCTGGGCCTGTTTTTCATCACCATAGGCATGAAGCTGGACTGGCACACCCTGGTCGATCAATGGTGGTTGGTTGTGCTGCTGAGTGTGTTGCCGGTGCTGGTCAAGTTCGGCCTGATCGCCGGCCTGTCCTGGCTTTTCAAGGCCCCCACCGGCGTGGCGCTGCGCACCGGCCTCTACCTGGCGCAGGCGGGCGAATTCGGCTTTGTGATCCTGACGCTGGGCGCCCAGCATCAACTGGTGGCGCCGCAATATGTCAGCCCAGTCTTGGCCGGCATGGTGCTATCGATGTTGGCCTCGCCCTTCTTGATCATGTACAGCAACCGCATCGTGATGAAGCTGTCCAGCAGTGACTGGATGATGCAGTCCTTGCAGCTGACCACTATTGCCAAAAAAGCCTTCAAGGCCGAGAGCCATGTGATCATCTGCGGCTACGGCCGCAGCGGCCAGAATCTGGCGCGCTTGCTGGAGGGGGAGAACATCCCCTATATGGCGCTGGACCTCGACCCCGACCGCGTCCGCCAAGCGGCGGCGGCCGGCCAGAGCGTTGTGTTCGGCGACGCGGCGCGCCTGCAAAGCCTGATGGCGGCGGGCCTTGCGCGTGCCAGCGCGGTGGTGATCAGCTACCCCGACACGCCCTCGGCATTGAAGATCTTGCATCTGGTGCAGCAACATGCGCCGCAGGTGCCGGTGATCGTGCGCACGATCGACGACCGTGACCTGGAGCGCCTGCGCGCGGCGGGCGCTACCGAGGTCGTGCCCGAGGCGATCGAAGGTTCACTGATGTTGGCCAGCCATGCGCTGGCGCTGGTCGGCGTGCCGATGCGGCGCGTCATCCGACTCACGCGTGACGCACGGGATGCCCGTTATGGATTGCTGCGCGGCTACTTCCACGGTGCCGACGATGACACCGCCGAGGAGCGCCATCATGCGCGTCTGCGCACCGTCACGCTGCCGGCGAGCAGCGCCTATGTGCATCAGGCGCTGGGCTTGCTGGCTTTGCACGCGGGCGATGTGTCGGTGGTGTCGGTGCGGCGCGCCAATGGGGCGGTGGTGGCGGCGGATGACAAGTTATTGCTGAATGCTGGTGACACCTTGGTGCTGTCGGGTGTGCCCGAGGCGCTGGCGCTGGCGGAGGAGAAGTTGCTGAGGGGTTGACCTTCGGCGCGACCGTTGCCCCAGCCCAGCCGTGCGATCGGGTCAAGATCCCTCAAGCAAGCCAGTGACGGCGGCGGTTGGCGCCGCGCGTGATGATGAGGCGCCGGCCCTCAGATCGGCGCACACAAGCCGAGCCCCGCCCGGATCAAGTCGGCACATCGGCCTCTGCTTCCGGCCACAAGGCCGGAAAATAGAAGCGCAGCGCATGCAGTGGCAAGCCAAAGCGGACCTTGCCCTGGACCGTGTCGCTGCGCAGCAAGCCGCGCCGAACCAATGCAGTCAAGAGGCTGACGGCCGTTCGCTCGCCAAGACCTGTCATCCGTTTGAACTCACCGCGCTCGATCTCCGCACCGCTCAAGAACAAGTAGTGAAGCGGACGAAGCGCCTCGACTCTGACGCCGCTTCTCAAGGTTTCTTGCTCGAAACTCAGGCAAGCAGCTATCCGCCGCTCGATCGTGCCCAGGCTGAGCATCCCTTTCATAAAGCCCACCTGATCCAGGCAAACGTCCAGCACGTAGTCGATCCAGTCGACCAGTGCCGCCTCACTGAGGTTCCCTCGTCCATCCAGATCACCACGGCGCGACTCGTCCGCCGCAGCCAGCAAGGCGTAATAGCGCTCAACCGATCTCGCAAAACCGCGTAATGGCGACCAAAGGCCTCCCGTGTACCCCAAGGCACTCAACAGCGTGTGCGTGTGCAGGCGCATGACCCGCCCATTGCCGTCAACGAAGGGGTGAATCCATCCGAGCCGCTGATGAGCCGCAGCCATCGCGAGCAAGGCTGCCTCCCCACGCCGCACCCCGCCGTAGACCTGAGCCCAGCGCGTGAGGAAGGCATCGAGACTTTTCACGGTCGGGGCAATATGCCGGCCAACGCTTACTTCTCTCGTCCTGAATTGCCCGGGTTCGATTGCGGCGCCTTCACCGGTCGCCAAGTCACCTGGCGGCAGCCGAGAAAACAGCACGCTGTGAATCTCGGCAACGGCTGCGGGGGCATACAGGGCAGCAGCCCCGGCATCCCCGATATAGCGCGCCTCAAGCTCTGCTTCTGCATCGATATGCGCGATAGCCAGGCGCTGGCGCGCCGCCAACTTCGCGTCGCGAGAGAAGTCCTGGCGAAGTGCCTGCTCCAGCTCGTAGGGCCGCGTATGCTGGCCCTCAATGCGATTCGAATAGTACGAGTTCATGGCCCGCAACAAGCCACGAAGGTCTGCGGCAACAGCTTGACTCGAAAGCGCCGTAGCAGCCCGCGCAAGATCATGCGCCTTGGCCAGCAATGGTTCTTGGCGCGCCGCCGAGGGCAAGAGCGGCTCGAACTGGTGAGGTGCGTCATATAGCGCGGACATTTATGCGTACTCCGTAATTCACCTAAACCATTGTTGCATATATATATTTAGACAAATTACGAGAAAATTTGCGAACTATTGCGCGCACAAAACACGGCCACGGCACCCGCTATTGATGGCGCCTGAGGGTCAGGTCTCCGAAATTCCATCTCGCCGGCTTTGCGTGGGGCGAGCAACTGCAGCTTGGGCGGAATTTCTGGGCCAAGCTGCAGTGGATGAGAGAGAACAAGTCGCCAACAATACAAAGCAGCACTGATCGGAACAGTTCAGGGACTGACCCAATCCTCGCTACTCATCATGCCCTGATGGTGGCTCAGGAAAAGCTGGCCATCGAACCAACGCGTCCAGTCGCTGGCCTTGAGCAGGTCCAGCACCGGGCCCTTGACCTCGGAGAGGTCCAAGCGCACACCCTGGCGCTTGAGGTTGGCGTGAAGCTCGCGCAAGGCCTCCAGGCCGCTGAAGTCGATGCTGTTAACCGGCGACATCATGATCACGACGCGGCGCACATCGGGGAACTTGCTCAGATGGCCTTGCACCACATCGGCCAGGCTGCGCGCATTCGTGAACAAAAGACTCTCGTCGATGCGCAAGCCCATCACATCGGATTGGCATTCGACCGCATAACGCTCGACATTGCGGTAATGCTCGGTGCCCGGAACCCGGCCCAACAAGGCCACATGGGGCCGCGCCGTGCGCTTGAGCAGCAGGGCAATCGAGCCCAGCACGCCCAGCCCCAGGCCGGCCGCCACACTCCAGCACAACACGATCAGCGTGACCGCAAACATCAGCAAGGCCTCGCTGCGCGCATAGCCCCAAGCTTCCACATAGGGCTGCCACTTCAGCCCCGACAGCACCGCCACCATGATGGTGGCTGCCAACACCGACTTGGGCAGCCAGGCCAGCGGCTCGGCCAGCAACAACAAGGCCAAGGCCATCAGGCCGGCGATGTAGACGCCGGTCATGCGGGTGCGGCCGCCGGCCTCATGCGTGAGCACGCTGCGCGAAAAGCTGCCCGCCACCGGCATGCCGCCGCTGAAGGCCGCCACCAGATTGGCGCCGGCCAGGCCCCGCAACTCGGCCGCCGGGCTGATTCGTGCATCGCCCAGGCCGACGCGGCGCCGCCCCAGCGACTCGGCCACCACCAAGCTGGAGACATAGGCCATCAAGGCCAGGAGCAAGGCGTGCGGCAGCAGCGCTGCCCATAGCGCAGCGTCCAGCGGCGGAGCGCCCAAGGGCAAGGCCAGCGCGGGCAGCGCGCCCAGCAAGGCCACGCCTTGGGTTTGCAGCTGGCCCCACCGCGCCAGCGCCATCGCGGCCAGGAGCAGTAGCAGCGGCGCCAAACGTGCGGACATGGGCCCGAGCCAACGGCGCCCGGCCAAGAGCAGCGCGACGCTCAAACCGCCCAACAAGGCGGTCGGGCCATGCCAGGGTCGCGCACCTTGCAAGAGGCTGCCCATCACGGTCGGCAGATCGAAGCCCTTGGCCGAACTGCCGAGCAGAACCGGTAATTGGCTCAGTGCAATCGCCAAGGTTGCGCCGGTTTCAAAGCCATGCAGCACCGGCACCGACAGCAGCGAAGCCAGCGCATCCAGGCGCAGCAAGGCGGCCAAGGCCAGGATCAAGCCGAGTTCGGCCGCCAGCACCAGCGCGCCCTCGCCGGGGCTAACGCCGGCCGGCAATGCCCCGAGCGCCTGCGCGATCATCAGCGCCAGCACGGCCACCGGCCCGATGCCCAATACCGGACTGGAGCCCAAAGCGGCATAGGCCAGCAAGGGCAACAGGCTGGCATAGAGCCCGATCTGCGGCGGCAGGCCGGCCAACATCGCATAGGCCAAGCATTGCGGGATCAGCAATACCGCAACGACCAGGGCCGCCAGCAAGTCGGCCGTTGCCAGATCACGACCATAGGCGAACGGCAGCTTCATCTTGAGGCTGTGCTCAGGCCGCTGGCCCCAAGACCTGCAAGAGGCTGACCCGCTCGGACGAGCAGGCGGCATCGAAATCGGCCTCGATCTGCATCAATGCATCGCTGTCGCGAGCATCCACGGTGGCGATGCCCATCGCGCGGTTGCGGCCGCGCGACTTGGCGGTGTAGAGCGCCATATCGGCCCAGTTGACCGCCTGCTCCCATTGCAGTTCGAGCTTGGACGGCGGCAAGGGGAAATGGGCAAAACCGATGGACACCGTCACCCGCAGCGGGCCGCCTTCGGTCTTGATCGGCTCGGCGCCGACGCCTTGCAGGATGCGCTCGGCCAACTGAGCCAGATGATCCAGGCTGACGTCCGGGGCGAAGACCAAAAACTCCTCGCCGCCCCAGCGCACCACCAGATCTTCGGCGCGTACCGCGTGGCTGAGCCGGCGAGCGACCTCGCAAATCACCACATCTCCGACGCCATGGCCATGCTGGTCATTGACATGTTTGAAATGGTCGATGTCTATCATCAACAGGGCGCCATTGAACCTGGCTTCGGCTTGCTGCTCCATCACACCGAGGAAATGCCGGCGGTTGGCCAGATCGGTCAAGGGGTCGCGTTCGCTCTGCGCCCGCAGCAAGGCCTCGTTGGCTTTCAAGCGCCGATTGGCCTCGCGCACGCGCTTGACCATGATCACCGCCAAGCCCATCGACAGCAAAAGCAAGGCCGCCACCGCGAAGCCGACTTGCTGTGCCAGTTGCCGATTGGCGAGCTGCTTGTCCACCAAGGACTTGTCACGAATCAACAACTCCAGATCTGCTTGTTTGCGGTCGCTGTCGTATTTGACCTTCAGCTCGCGCAGGGAAGCCTCGCGATTCAAGGCCGTCAGCTCCGCATTCAGGCGGCGTTCGGTGTGGAAATTGGCCAAGGCCTCTTTGGGTTGACCGACTGCGGCCCAGGCTTCGCCTTGTTCACGCAGTTCCTCGATAAAAACAGCATGGTCGCTCCATGCCTTGCGCATTTCGGCCAGTTGGGTCAGTTCACGGCGGGCGCGCTCGAATTGATGCAACTGGATCAGGGCCAAAATCAAATTGTGGCGAGCGTTGCGCTCCAGGCGTTGGTCGCCAAAGGAGCGCAGCAAGGGCAAGGCTTGCATGGCCGCCGCCATGGCCTTGGCCGGCTGCTTTTGTTGCAGGTAGACATCGGCCAGCCCTACCTGCATATGGGCAATCAAGTGAGGCGCATCGGCCTTGGTGGCGAAGGCCAGGCCTTCTTCCAGCGCTCGGCCTTGCTCCTCATAACGCCCTGTCCGAGAGGCCAGCGCGGCCTCGTAGGTTTTCATCTGCGCCATCGCCAGAACATCGCCCTTGGCGACTTGCGTGCCCTGCGCCAACCAGCGTTGCATGTCTTCTGTTTGACCGTGCAAATGACTGAGCAGGGCCAAGCTGCCCATGCTCAGCGCCCGCAAATAGTTGTCATGGCCCGCCTCGGCCAAGGCAAGGCCGTGGCGGGCAGAGGACTCGGCCAGACTGAGCAAACCCTCGTTCATTTGTTTGCGCGCCAGCACGCGCAAGGCGGCCCAGACGCTGCGGAAGTCGCAGCCCTGCGCTATCGCTTGGGCCAATTGCTCGCGTGGGCAGACTGACGCCAAACCGGCGATGGCCTTTTCGGCATATTCGGCGGCTTGCAGGCTGCGGCCCTCAAGGTCGGCCTGTTCTGCGCGCAAGAGGTTGAAGCTTGTCTGCTGCTGCGGATCGAGCGCCATACCGGTGGTGATGGCATTGACCGCTGCGCTGTTACCCGCCACCACTTGAATGCGGCCCTCGGCCAGCAGCAGTTGCTGGGTTCGTTCGGCATGGGCCGGATCAAGCCGCAACTGCGCCAGGATTTGCAGCGCCAACGAGGGTTTGTCGTAAGCAATCCGTTGCAGACGGGCGAGTTGGGCGTCCAAAACCGGATCAAACTGCGCATGGCCGCCAGCATCCGCTGCACTCGCACCGGCGCTCAAGAGCCAAAGGCCCAGGCCAAACCAGATCAGATGTTTACCGCTCATGAGCTTGCTGACGCCTGTTCGGGGCCATGCAAGGCCAGCAGCTTGATGCTTCCCTCATGCCAGGCCGCCTCCATGCGCGCGGCCAAGAGCAGCAGACTTGCTTCGTCATCGGCGGCAATTGCCTGGATGCCATAAGCCTTGTTGCGCCCATGGGCCTTGGCCATATACATCACGGTGTCGACCAGATCGATCGCGCGCTCCCAGCTCAATGCCAGGCTTTGGGGTGCTACGGGGAAGCTGGCAAAACCGATCGACGCTGTGATGGGAATGCTTTGCTGCCCGTGGCTGACGGCTTCGCAGCCGATGCTGTCGAGCAGCCGTTGCGCCAAGACACCGGCATAGTCTGCGTCACGCGTGTCCACCACGATCAAAAATTCCTCACCGCCCCAGCGCACCACTAGGTCTTCATCCCTGAGGGTGCTGCGCAGGCGTTTGGCAATTTCGACCAAGACGCTGTCTCCGGCCGCATGGCCGTAGGAGTCATTGATGCGCTTGAAATGGTCGATATCGATCAGGAATACCGTGCCGCTGAGCTTGCCCTGGTCGGCCAGCCGTTTGATGGCGGCCTGGAAATGGCGCCGGTTCGACAGCCCGGTCAAGGGATCTCGCTCACCTTGAACGCGCAGCGCAGCATTGCTTCTGGCCAAGGCCCGGTTGGAGTTGCGAATGCGTTGATAGGCCAAGCCGAGCAGCACGCCCGATAGCAAGACGCAGCCACCCAGGGCCGCCCACAGCTTGAGTCGCAGGTCGCGCTCCCGCAACTGCTCGGCCTTCAGGCTCATATCGCGGTTGAGCAGTTCAATGTCTTTGGCGCGACGCTCGTCGTCGTAGGCGGCCTGTGACTCCAGCACCGCCTTGCGGGTGTCATCGCGCAGCACCACATCGATCAGCTTGCGATGCTGGTGATAGGCATGGACCGCCGCCTCCAAATCACCCGCGCGCTCCAGATAGCTACCCAGTTCTTGCCAAGTGCCGGCGGCTGAACTATTGGCGCCGCGCTTTTCGTCGAAGGCAATCGAAGCCAGCACATCGCGCTTGCCCTCGGCCACGCGTTTGAGACCGATCTTGGCGAGGCCGCTATTGGCGCGAGCCAGCGACTCGGTGGACATGTCCTTGGCCGACTGCGCCAAGGGCAGAGCCTCCTCGGACAAGCTCAATGCCGTCGCGTAATCGCCTTGTTTGAGGCTCAGATCCGCCAGGTTGGCCAGGGCCAAGGCCAGCAGATCCTCGGCCCCGCTGGTTCGAGCACTTTCCACGGCCGCCAGTTTGGCCTTCCTCGCCAGCTTTTGTTTGCCCTGCTCGGCGTAGATGATGCCTTGCATGGTCTGAATCGAGTACATCATCGACGGGTCGGGGTCGCGCTCGGCCTCATGCAAGGCGTCGACGATGGTCTGCTCCGCTCTGTCGACCTGCTGGGCCTGCACGTAGAGGTCGGCCAACGTCGCCAGAAGATCGGCCCGGCGCCAAGACTTCTGGGCTTTCTCGGCCAGCTTGAGGGCGATATTGATGTGACTCAACGCACCGTCCAGATCGCCGGACTCGGCCATCAAGCCACTCATCAGCGCATGCCCGCGCAACAACATGGTGATGTTGGTGTTGGCCTCGGTATAGGCCGCAAAACCGGTCATTTCCTTCTTGGCCGGCGCCAGTTGACCCTTGGCCAAGAAGCGTCTGGCCAGCAGCAACTGGTGGGCCAATTTTGCGTTGTTCTTGCCGGCCCCCTCGGGCCAGTCGCCCAAGACTTTGAGCGAGCTCTCGAACACGTCCTCTTGGTTCGACCTCAGGCTCATCCCGCCACGCAGCAAGAGCAGTTCCATCAGCTCCGGGCTGCCCGGATTGAGCTTGGGCTGCAGGATCCGCAGCTCCTCCTCGTGCTTGGCCTGTTGAATTCCGCTGTTGCGCGCAATCCGCTCCAGCATCGCCATTACCGTCTCATCTGCGGCCACCTGCGAGGTCTTGGCGGGCGGTTTCGTTTCAGGTTGGCAGGCACTCAAGCCCGCGATGCTCAGCAGCAAGACCGATAAATAGCCGGCCAAACGCATACCCACGGGTGACCGTGCCGCCTTGATGCTTGCGGAAATAACTCTGCTCATTGGGTTTGCTATCGACATCCTTGCGTCTGACTTGATTCCCTGCATGGCATGTCATCTGCTGCATTTGCACCTGATTTGGCAAGCACCGCGACATATTCACGCCGAACCGCCGACAGTGTAGTGATGCCTGCGCCTTCATCGGCGTCATTTGGACATCTTCCGCATAGGCATTAGCCCTCACTTTGGTCTTCTGCAAGATGACCCAGCACGGCCTCGGCCACCGCCGGGTCGGCAAGGATGCGCCGATGGCCCAGTCCTTGTGTCAACATCAGCCTGCCACGGGGAAGCGCCTGCTGAAGCGCCTGGGCATGGATCAGCGGAGCCGCCTTGTCTTGTTCGTCATGGATCAGCAGCAATGGCAGCTTGAGTCGCGTGGCCAGCCAAGCCGGCTCAAAGGCGTCCAACTGGATGCCGGCCAAATGTTCCAGCCGAGCCTGCAAAGCCGTCAGTCCGGCGCGACCCAGTCCGAAACAGGCCACAAACCATGAAAGCACCTGGCGCGGTGGCGCCGAGCAAGCGATCAAAACCAGCTTGCTTGCAGGCAGGCCCGTGGCCACCGCGTGGCTGGCCGCGACCGCGCCGAGCGAGTGCGCGACGACCGCATGCAAAGGGCCGTAACGCTGCGCCGCTGCGTGCAGCGCCTGCACAAACTGCGGCATATGGGTTTGCCAGCCCTGGCTATGACCATGGGCCGGCAGGTCAAGAGCCAAGGGCTCGTAACCCTGGCTCCACAGGCGCTCGGCCAGCGGCCGCATCTGCTTGGCGCTGCCGGCCCACCCATGCACCAGCAGCACCCTGGGTCGCGTGGGCTCGCCTTCGGCCTCGCTAAGCCGCCAGGTGCACAGGCGCAGACCCATCAGCTCCCAATGTTCGGCCCGCCAAGGGCCGTCGGTTGCCGCCGACGGGCTGCGTCGTTTCGTCGGCATCGGTGTACTGAAAAGTGCGAAGGCAAGGCGGCCGGCGAGCGTCGGCGCTAGCCACTGAGCGAAGCCCATCAGGCCGCGCAGCAGCGGCAGGCTGATGGAGCCTGCGAAGAACATCGTGGCCGGATTGAGGCTGGAGGAGGTGGAGGACTTCATGGTTTGTTGACTCATTCCAGAAAAACGAAATCGCGGTTGTCGGACGGAATGGCGTGCCACAGGCGCAGGCCTTGATTGAGTAGGCAGCCGGCGCAGCCCGCCGCGAGAAGCAAAAGTAACAACATCAAGTTCTCCTGTTGAGTGGGTAGAAAACATATTTAGCACGGTCGTGCGAAATTGGGGCAAAACATCATGCGGATGACAAGGCCTAGAGGCTCAAATCAGATAGGGTGCGAGCAGATTCCGATAGGCGCGCCAGCCGCGTGTTTCGGCCTCTGGATTGCGAATGAAGCGGGCCTCGAGCACCAGCGCGGTGAACAGGCCGTTGATCTCGAAGGCGAGCTGGGCGATATCGACATCGGCGCGCAATTGGCCGGCGTCCAGCGCCTGTATCAGCGTGCGCTTGAGGGCGCCGCGCCAGCGCTGCAGGCCGTCGAGAAGCAAGTCGCGCAGCGGGCCGTCGCGATCGTCGAACTCGAAGGCGCCGGCGGTGTAGAGGCAGCTACCGCGCGAACCCGGCCGCGTCGCACGTGCAGTCCAAGCCTTCACCATCGCGTCCAAGCGCGCCAGCCCGCGCGGCTCCAGCAGCGCCGGCGCGATGATGTCCGCTTGAAAGCGCCGATCGAACTCGGCCAGCACCGCCCGTTGCAAGGCTTCGCGTGAGCCGACCCGTGAAAACACGCCACTCTTGGACAGGTTCAGTCGTTTGGCGACCTCGCCAATGCTGAGGCTTTCCAGCCCTTCCAGCGCGGCCATCTCCAGCGCCACCTCGACGATGGCGGCCTGCGTCAACTCGCTGCGTTCGGTTTTTGCTTGCATGGCTGCAATTTAGCACGATCGTGCGAAATATGCCCAGGGAATTTTGCAATGACTGCGCGCCGCTTGAATTAAGTGTGTTGACTATCCATTGAAATGAGTAAATAATCTTTTAAAGAGTAGCTGGTACACAAAATGCGCATATCCAAGTCACAAACCGAGAAGAACCGTCGGCTGGTCATCCAGACGGCGGTGGACCTGATGACGAGTCAGGGCTTCGAAGGCACGACGATGAAACAGATCGCGCGCGCTGCCGAGCTGGGCGATGCAACGATTTACAAATACTTCCCCAGCAAGGAGAAGTTGGTGCTCGCCTACTTCGAGCAGGCCGCCACGGATGCCTTGGCGCAGATTGGCAAGACCAAGGGCTTGGCCAGCTTCACCTTGCAAGAGCGCATGCAGCTATTGATCGACGCGCTGCTGGAGCAGTTTTTGGCCGACCGCGAGTTCGTGGCCTTGGCTCATAAGCTGGTGGCGGGTGCGCCGCTGCTGTTGATGGGCGATGAGTTGCCGGGCAAGCAGGTGCTCAAGCAGGCCTTTGCCGAGATGCTGGAGCAGGCCGAAAGCAAGGGCGAAATAGCGGCCTGCGGCTTCCAGCCCAGCCTGGCCGCGCTGCTGGCCGATGGCGTCTATGCGATCACCGCCTATTGGCTGCGCGACGAATCCGACGAGTTCGCCAACACCACGCAGATGGTCGATTTGAGTCTGAACCTGTTGGTGCTGACCTTGCACAGCGGCATCATCAACAAGGCGCTGGACTTGGGTGGCTTCCTGCTGCGTAGCCAGTTGACGCGCTTGTTGCGCGATGGCAATGGCTTGCTTGATTTGCTCAAGCTGGCACGCATGGGCTTGAGCGGAGTCGGGAAATGAAGCCCGGCGAGGTCTTGAAAACGACTTTCCCCGCGGGCAGCCGCATCTTGCTGGCCAAGGCGGGTGCGGATTTTTCCGACAGCTATCGATTCGCCAGCGCCGAGCCCGAGGCCAGCGCCTTGGAACAATTTCTCACGCTGTCCGCCCGTACGCCGGCCTGGATGAATTTCTTGATGAGCTTGCGCAATCAAGTGGTGGGCTGGGTCGGGCTGAAAGACCTCGGCGGCATGGCCGTCAGCGACTCGCGCAAGCCGGCTTCAAGCTACCGGCCCGGCGACAGGGTCGGCATCTTCACGCTGCAATATGCGGACGACCGGGAGGTGATCCTGGAGGACCGCGACAAGCATCTGCATGTGCAGGTTTCGTTGTTCAGGCTGGGCGAAGCCGAGTTGCAAATGAGCACCGTCGTGCACATTCACAACCGGCTAGGCCGCCTCTATATGAGCGTGGTCGGCCCGGTGCACGGCCTGATCGTGCCCATGATGTTGAGGCAGCGTGGCAATGTCCGCTAAGGCGCCGCGCACCGGCCGCTTGGCCCGTGGCGCGATAGCCGGGCTGGCGGTGGCTCGAGCGGGGGCCGCGCATCTGAGTCACCGAGCGCAGGCTCTGGCTCGCTCCGACGATCGGGTCGAACAAGCGCAGATTGCCCATCAGGCCAAGCTGGGCCGGATCTTGTTTGCCGCCTTGAACCAACTCAAGGGCACGGCCTTGAAGGCCTCGCAGCTGCTCAGCCTGGAGTTGGGTCTGCTGCCCGAGGGCCTGCGTGAGGAATTGGCCAAAGCGCATTACCAAGTCACGCCGCTGAACCGGGCGCTGGTGATCAAGCTGCTGCGCCAGGAGTTCGGCCAGGGGCCGGACGAATTGTTCGCGCAGTTCGAGCCCGGCGCCTTTGCCGCCGCCAGCTTGGGCCAGGTGCATGGCGCAACGCTGAAGAGCGGCGAGGCCGTTGCCGTCAAACTCCAATATCCCGGCATGGCCGCCTCCATTGGCAGCGATATGGCAATGTTGCGCACGCTCTTGCAGACCTTGGGGCGCGGCTCGGACAGCCTGCCCAAGGCCGACATCGTCGAGCGCGTGCTGGCCGATATCGAAGCCAAGCTGGCCGAAGAGTTGGACTACCTGCATGAGGCCGAGCAAATGCTCTGGTTCCGGCAGGCCTTCGCTGGGCGCCCGAGTCTGGTCGTCCCGCAGACCTTTTTCCACTTGAGCAGCAAGCGGGTCTTGACGATGCAGCGCTTGCCCGGCATGCATCTGAATGAATGGTTAGCGACCGGGCCCAGCCAAACCGAGCGCGACCATTTCGGTCAGCTGCTGTTCGACAATTTTTTGTTCAGCCTGTTCGAGCTGAAGCGCCTGCAAGCGGACCCGCATCCGGGCAACTATCTCTTCATGGCCGACGGTCGGCTGGGGCTGTTGGACTTTGGCTGCACCAGAAAACTCAGCGAGCCATTCTGCGCGGGCATCGGCGGCGCCTGGTCGGCCTTGCTGCGTCGGCCCTGCGATTTGGATCGGCTGCAGCAAGTCTATTTGGAGCTGGGTTTGATCGCCGCCGGCTTGAGCAAGGCCGATTTCCGCGAACAGCTGATGCCGGCGCTGGCCCAAACCTTGGCCTGGCAGACGGCGCCCTTTGCCGTGGCCGTCTATGACTTCGGCCAGCACCCGGTGATGCCCAGGCCCGACCCGTCGCAGCAACGGCAGGCGGTGCACTTTCTGCAATCGATGACGCCCGAGCTGCCCTACTTTGATCGCGCCTACCTCGGCCTGGTGTTGATGCTCAAGTCGCTCGGCGCGCGCGTCAACACCAGCAACCGTTGGATAAGCGCCGACCAGTCCCAAACGCCATGAGCAAACGAAAACTCCAAATCGCCACCACCCTGTTGGGGCTGGTTCCGCTGCTCACCGGCCTGGTCGGCATGGCCGGGCTCGGTGACCCTCTCTACGCCGCAGCGGGACTGCCTGCCAACGCGCTGCTCGATAGCAATCTGCGCTTTTTGAGTGGCGTCTGGCTCGGGCTGGGAATCGCGGTGCTATGGCTGGCCCCCAGAATCGACAGTCAGACTGCCTTGTTTCGCGCCCTCTGGGGCATGATTTTTCTGGGTGGCCTCGGGCGGCTGCTGTCGCTGCTTTATGCCGGCTGGCCGCCACTGCCCTTCGTCGCTTTCACCGCTCTTGAACTCATTGGCGCGCCGCTGTTTGTGCTCTGGCAAACGCGCGTGGCCGCCGCACATGCTGGATAAACCATGAACAACACACACCTCACTCCCCAGCCAACTCAGCGCATCTGGATCGGCCATTGGCTGATGGCCGTGGCCGCGCTGCACACCTTGTTCGCCCTGGTCTTCTTGCTCAAGCCGCTGCAGGACATCGTGCGGCGAGGCGTCTTCAACACCGTCGGTCAGGACCCGCTGACGGCCGCCGCCGTCTGGTTCCTGCTTTTTGCCGCCCCGCTGGCCATGCAGGCGCTGGCCATCACCTCGCTTGAGCGCAGCGGGCAGCACGCCGCGCTGCGCCGGCAAGGTTGGGGCTTGTTGGCCATGAGTATGGTGGGCGTGATCCTGATGCCGGAGTCGGGTTTCTGGTTGGCGATTCCGGCCGGCATCGCTCTTCTGCTCCGGCGGCCCATCGTTCGCACAATCGATTCAATCTAAGGCCCGACCCATATGTCTTCTCGTTTCTTCCTGCTTTTGACCAGCCTCATCTTCTTTTTCAACAACTGCTTTGCCGGCACGTACGAATACGAAGTCAAAACCGTCAACTACAAGAACCTGGCCGCCCGGCTGTATTTGCCGAAAACCACCGAGAAAGTGCCGGCCGTGATCGGCTTTGGCGGCTCGGACCCGAGCTGGGGCTTTGCCGAGGCGAATGGCCAGATGATGGCCTCCAACGGTATCGCGGTGATCGGCCTGGTCTACTTCAAGACGGAGCCTGGCTTGCCGGCCACGCTGGACCATATTCCGATGGAGTATTTCATCAGCGCCATCGACTATGCCGAAACGGTCAAGGAGATTGATGCTTCGCGCATCGGTGTGGTCAGCGGCTCGCGCGGCTCGGAAGCCGGTTTTCTGCTGGCGATATTGGATCCGCGGATCAAATCTGTCGTCATCACCACCCCGAGCAAGGTGGCTTGGTCCGGCATGACCAGCGCTCAATCGGCCTGGACCTATCAAGGCAAGGACATTCCATCCATGGATTTGCCGGAGCTGGAAAACGCCACCCAAATCCAGCGTTTCAATATGGCGTTGCAAGACAGCGAGAAAGTAAAGAAAGCCACTTTTGCGTTTGAAAAAATAGGCGGGCCGATGTTATTGATCTCGGCGGAAAATGACCAAATATGGCCGGGCACGGCGATGACTCAGGACATCATGGCATACTTGAAAAAATATGATTTCAAATACTCGGTAGTCCATAAATCGTATCCAACCGGGCATGGTTTCAGCAAAGAAACTGCGCCGGAAATCAAACAGCTGATCATCGATCATTTTGTGCAGACGCTGAAAAATCAGCGCTGATTCAGCGGCAAACATAATCATGAAACTTATGCGATGGATGGCAGCTACGCCTGGCTTGATGCTGCTCGCAACTGCCTGCGCCCTGTTGGCCAGTTGCAGCAGTCAGGACATGCGTGCTTGCGAAAGCATAGCGGCCATTACCGCGATATGTGGTTTCAAGAACCCGGAAGATATTCGGGCATTGCCCGACCGCAAGACCTTGCTGGTCAGCCAGGTCGGCACGCTGGGGCTGCCGAGTCCGGGCAGTTTGGTGTTTTTTGATGCGCAGACCCTGAAAATCAGGGCGGCATATCCCACGGCGGCGGTATTTAATGAATTGGCTGGCGAGAATTGGGGCGCCAGCAATTGCCCGGGAAAGCCGGCCGCCGAATTTTCGCCGCTGGGTATTTCCGTCAAGCAGCGCGACGATGGGCGCTGGCAGGTGGCCGCCGTGAACCATGGCCAAGGCATGCGAGTCGAGATGTTCGAGTTGCTCAAGACAGGCGAGCAGTTCGGGCTGAGTTGGCGCGGCTGTGTGGTCCCGCCCGCCGAGGTGTCCATGAACAGCGTGGTCTTGCTGCGCAATGGCGGCTTTGTGGCCAGCCATATGTTCGACCGGACGGCACCGAATTTATTTGGACTTAGCACCGGTATCTGGAAATCTCAACTCGGCTTCGACACCGGCTACGCCTTTGAATGGCTGCCGGCGGCGGAACAAGAGTTTCGGGTTTTAAAGGGCAGCCGCGGCCCGTTTCTGAACGGGATTGAACTCAGTGCCGACGAAAGAACCGTATTTGTCAGCGTCACTTCGGGCAATGAGGTCCGGAAAATCGATCGTGGCAGCGGCGATTTGTTGGCGGCGGTCAGAATTGAGCGCCCGGACAATATTCGCTGGGACGAACATGGTTTCTTGCTGGTGGCTTCGCTCACCGGCTCTCGGCTCGAGAATCTCTCATGTATCAAGAACACCGGAGAAAATTGCGGGCTGGCCTTCGATATCGTCCGCATCAATCCTGAAAATATGGCGACACAAGAGGTCTTCAAGCATGCCGGCCCACCCATGGGCGCCGCAACCGTTGCACAACAGTTGGGAGATTCTATTTACCTGGGCTCTTTTACCGGCGATCGTATCTTGAAGATCCCTTACAAGAGTCCGGCCAAATAGTCCGGCCTGGCGATTTATGAAAAATACCGAGCACAAGAAACTATCCGCTACCGGTTTGCCGCCGGGTCAGCGGGCGAGCGATAACTTCCCGCGTTTTGGTTTGACCCAATTTGCTATCCGTTTCCCGACGCAGGTCGAGACCATCAAGCTGCGGATTTCGGGGGAGCTCAGGACGCCCATCGAGATCGGCTTCAGCGATTTGCGGCAGTTGCCGCGCATTGAGCTGACCGCCGACTTCCATTGCGTCACTACTTGGACCCACAAGGGCCTGCAATGGAGCGGCGTGCGTTTTCGCGACTTTTATCAACAACTGCTTGTACCCAAAGCCGGGCCTGCGAGCGGCGCCAACTTTGTGATCCTGCGTGGCCAGGATGGCGCCCGCAGTTGCATGCTCTTGGAGGATCTGCTGGCCGACGATGTGCTGCTGGCGGACAGCTTGAATGGGCAAGCCCTGAGCATCGCCCACGGCGCGCCGCTGCGTTTGCTGGCGCCGGCCCATTACGGCTACAAAAGCGTCAAGCATTTGGACCGCATCGAATTCCGCAGCAGCAGCGCCGGCTACCGACCCAGCGGCTATCGATTCATGGAGCACCCGCGCGCCAGAGTGGCGCTGGAGGAGCGCGGTCGTTGGCTACCCAATTGGCTGCTGCGGCTGCTCTACCGACCGCTGATAGGCCCCACGGCGGCTCGCTTTGAGCGCGCCTTGCGAGCTCACCAAGAAGAGTAGCGAGCGCGCCTTGCCCGGTTCAGTCCCTCGACAAAAAGCTGCTGATCGAGCGCGCTGGGGCCACCGCCTGGCATTGCCTAGCGTCCCACTTGAGCGTGTAGTGAATGGCGACCTCGCTGCGGTTGAGTGCGACCAGCGCCTTGCTGCCATCAGGATTGATGAAGGCGGTGACTTCCAGGTCCTGTTTGCTGGCCGCGCACAGTAGACGCCGCGCGCCCGGCTTGATGAAGCGAGCGAAATGGCCGAGGTAGTCATAGGAGCTTTGCAGCATCAATTTGCCGGTTTGCCGGTTTGCCATGATGGGCGCACTACACAGATTGCCGACATGGTTGGGGCCGCCGGTTTCATCGAGCAGCAGGTTCCAGTCGATCCAGCCGACCGTCCAGCGGTTCAGGTCATTGATGATGTTGCGGGCATAACGTTCACCCAGAGCGGCAGAGCCGAGGTGAGGCCCGCCTTCCTGGCAGCCCTCGGTGAATAGCAGCCCCTTGTCCGGCCAGGCGTCGTGCAGCAGCTGTACATGCTCGAAATGATCTTCGCCATACCAGTGAAAGCCGCAGCCCCAGACATATTTCGCTGCTTCGGGGTCGCTGTAGACGGTGGCAGCGCGCTCCACCATCAGGTCACGGTTATGGTCCCAGATGATGATTTTGATATGGCCCAGCCCAGCCTCGGCCAAGGCGGGCCCGAGATGGTCGCGCACAAAATCGCGCTCTTGGTCTGCGCTGTAGATACAGGAATCCCAACGTTGCGTGGCGGCCGGTTCGTTCTGCACCGTGAGGCCCCAGATCGGCACTCCCTCGGCCGCATAGGCTTGGATGAAGCGTACATAACATTGAGCCCAGACGGCGGCATATTCGGGCAGCAACTCGCCGCCCTGGTTCATCTGGCCGTTGCTCTTCATCCAGGGCGGCGGGCTCCACGGCGAGGCCAGCAAACGGATCGTCCCTGCGCCGGCCTGCCGCGCTACCGCCTGCGCGGCCTTGATCATCGGCAGCAGCGAGCTGCGGTCGCGCTCGATATTGAAGTGCTTGAGCAGCAAGTCTCCCGCTACCGCCGCATGAGCGTAATTGCCAAGCGCGAAGTCGCAGCTATTGATGTGGACGCGGCACAGCGTATAGCCATGCCCCTGCGCGGCTTCACCGGCAAAGTAATGGCGCAGCAGCGAATCTTGGCTCTGCTTTGGCAACCCGCCCCAAGTGACGGCCGCGGCTTCGGTGAAGGCTGCGCCGAAGCCCAACAGGGTTTGGAAGCGCCGCTCGCTGTGGAGAACCACACTCGGCGAATCGGCGGCCACTCCAGCGCCGGTGGGCGCGCAACTCAGGAGCAGGGGCGGCTGTTCGGCCAACCGGGTCTGGCCGTCGGCCGTGCTCAGCATGTGTTGCAAATACCGCGGGTTTTGCGAGGGGGTTTGCATTGAGTCGTGTCGAAATTTTTGGGAAGCAGCCATGGCGTTTGATGCTCTTGAGTGAAGGGTAAGAGGCTGTTTTTCCACATCAGGGAAAACCAGTGCTTGATTCATGAAAGCGCTTTCATTACTATTGTGGCATTGCGGTTGTCGCCGTCAAGTCGTCTTGAAATTTCCCTGAGAAGGTCCCGATGAGCCCGAATGCCTCTGTGTCCAGCTATCCGCGCCTGCTCGGCGATGTGGGCGGCACCAATGCGCGTTTTGCTTGGGCCAGCGAAGCCGGCGCCGAGATCGGCGACATCGTCAGCTACAGATGCGCCGATCAGGTTTCGCTGCATGCGGCCATCACCCGCTACCTGGGCGAGTTGGGCAAACCCAGCCCTAGCGCCTGTGCCATTGGCATTGCCAACCCCATCGTCGGCGATGTGGTCCAGATGACGAACCATCACTGGTCGTTTTCGATCGCGCAACTGAAGCGCGAGTTGGCGGTGCAGCGCTTGGCAGTCGTCAATGACTTCACCGCGCTGGCCTTGTCATTGCCGGCGCTGCGCGCGGAGCAAATGCACCAAATCGGTGGCGGCGAGTCGGTGGCCGGCGAGGCCTTGGCGGTGTTGGGTGCGGGCACAGGGTTGGGCGTGGCCGGGCTCTTGGCCGTGGGCGGCGGGCGCTATGCGCCGATCGCGGGTGAGGGTGGGCATGCCACCTTGGCCGCAGTCGAGGACGATGAGATCGCGCTGACCGCCTGGCTGAAAGCGCGCTTCGGCCATGCCTCGGCAGAACGTGCCTTGTCCGGGCCCGGTCTGGTCAATTTGTATCAAGCCTCGGCCCAGTTTGCGGGCCGGAGCGGCGAGTTGCTAATCACGCCGGCGCAGGTGACGGCTGCGGCTCGCGATCAGCGCGACCCAGACTGCCTGGCGGCACTCGATCTGTTCTTTCGCTTGCTGGGCAGCTTTGCCGGCAATCTGGCGCTGACCCATGGCGCGCGCGGCGGCGTCTATGTGGGCGGCGGCATTGTTCCGCGCCTGCTGCCGGAGTTGCGGGCCTCGCGTTTTCGGGAGCGCTTTGAAGCCAAAGGGCGTTTCTCCAACTACCTCGCCGGCGTGCCGACCTTCGTCATCGACTCGGCGGTGTCGCCGGCCCTGATCGGCGCCTCACGTGCGCTGGATGCCCAGCCCCTGGGCTGAGTGCGCGCCTTTCCTCAGATTAAAAATACAACAAACCAAGGGAGTTCCCTAGATTCACAACAAGGCAAAAATCAGTATCGTCGTGAAAGCGCTTTCAGGCATTGAGCCAAAGAACTGAACGATTCCCCAAAGTGGGCTGGCAAAACCGGCCGAATGACCGCATGAAGGCATGCGGTCTGTATAAAACTACGAACGGAGACAAGCATGAATAGATCCAAAATAGGCCGTCGCAGCGTTGGCGCAGGCCCGAGTTTTCAAATGAGCAGCCTGGCTTTGGCCTGCGGGCTTTGCATGGCCGGTGCGGCTAACGCGCAGCAAGCCAGCGCGCCGGGCAAAGAGACCGTGCTCGAGACCGTCGTCGTCACCGGTATTCGGGCAGGGCTTGAGTCATCGGTTTCCTTCAAGCGCAATGCCAGCGGCTTGGTCGACGGCATCATGGCCGAAGACATTGGCAAGTTCCCCGATACCAACCTCGCCGAAGCGATGCAGCGCATCAGCGGCGTGTCGATTGACCGTTCCAACGGCGAAGGCACTCGGGTCACGGTGCGGGGCATGGGCCCAGAATTCAATTTGGTGCTGCTCAATGGCCGCCAGATGCCTGGATCCCTGGTTGACGGCAGCGCGCCGAGTTCGCGCTCCTTTGACTTCTCGAATCTCGCCGCTGAAGGCGTGTCGGGCCTTGAGGTCTACAAGACCAGCCGTGCCAGCACCCCGACGGGTGGCATGGGCGCCACCATCAACATCCGCACTCCGCGACCCTTTGATAGCAAAGAAACCATCGCCAGCTTCGGTGTGAAGATGGTCAAGGACGATTCCGCAGGGCGCCTGCCGGGCGAGGTGAAAGGCGATTCTGTGACGCCAGAATTGTCCGGCATCTACAGCACCACGACGGCCGACCGCATGTTCGGCGTGACGCTGATCGGTAGCTTCCAGGATAGAGATTCGGGCTACACCTCGGCCTCCGCAAACAATGGCTGGAAATCCTTCAAGGGCGACGCCGCCGGCTGGGGTCCCTTGCCCAACCCGGCGCCCGAGGTCAAGAACCGCCCGGGTCCCACCGACATCTATAACGTGCCGCAGAGCCTGCAATACTCGATGACGGGCATCAGCCGCGAACGCCTGAACGGGCAGTTGGTGCTGCAGGCTCGCCCGATCAAGGACTTGACGGCCACCCTCGATTACACGATGTCGGACCAGAAGTTCCTGCAAAAGCGCAATGACCTTTCGGCCTGGTTCAACTTCGGTGGCCAATTCGGTGAATACACCAAGGGCCCGATCGCAACGCCGCTGATCTACGGCGAGCATATGACCAACTCCGACGTCGCCACCGGCACATCGCGCATCTCCACGAAGAACGAGAACCGCTCGCTGGGCTTGAATCTGGAGTGGAAGGCCAGCCCCGCGCTCAAGTTTGACCTGGACGCACACCATTCCACCGCCCAGTCCGGTGCCGACTCCCCCTTGGGCACCAGCGTGGTCATCGGCACGGCATCGCAGAACCGTGGCGATACTTTTGTGGACTTCTCGCAAAAGTTCCCGGTCTTGTCGATCAAGAACGCGCCCACGAACGCAGCGCTGCAGGAGTTGCAAGGCTCGGTGTTTGGCAACAGCTTCCAGCGCAACGAGGTCAATCAGGTGCAAGCTCGTGGCGCCTGGGCGATCGATGCCGACAGCAGCCTGGATTTCGGCCTGAGCCTGACCGAAGTGAAGAACCGCTCGGCCTTCGCCAATGTGCAGCGCAACAACTGGGGCTCCAACGCCGCTGGTGGACCCGGTGCCGTACCGGACGATATCTGGAAGCTCGAATCCGTCAGCAAGTACTTCAGTCAAGTGCCGGGCTCCAACGATCCACGCTTGTACAACCAGTTCTTGATCGCCAATTTCGACGACATCCGCAATGCGGCCATCAAGCTTGAAGGCTCCGACAAGAATTTCAGGGCCTCGTTCGATTTCAAGGATGATTACCGAACCACGGAAAAATCGAACGGCCTGTTTGCGCAGTACAACCGCTCGTTCGACGCGGGCATCCCGATCGACATCGCCCTGGGCGGGCGCTATGAGCGCACCACCGTCGAGTCGCCGTCCACCGAGTCCGTCCCCACATCGGTTCGCTGGGTGGCGGACAACGAGTTGCCCGTCGTCTTCGGTGGTGTCACCAGTTCCTCGCGCTCGGGCAAATATGACTACTTCTTGCCCTCTATCGACCTGAGCGCGGACGTGACGGCCAATACCAAGCTGCGCGTGAGCTATGGCGAAACCATCGGACGCCCGGGTTGGGCGTCAATTCAGGGCGGCCGGACCATTGACGGCCTCGCTCGAATCGACGGCGGCTCGGGCGCGGTCGGCAACCCGGCCTTGAAGCCACTGCTGTCGAGAAACATCGACCTCTCTGCCGAGCATTATTTCGGCAAGGGCAGCTTTGTCTCGGCCAGCTATTTCCACAAGTCGATCTCGAACTACATCGATGCGGTGATCACACCGACCACGGTGGCCAATCTGCACACGCCGGTGGGCGGGGCGATGTACAAGGATGCGATCAGCCTGGGCGGTTGCTCCGCGTCGAATTCCGGCTGCATTCGTGACTACATCTTCAAGACCTTCCCGAATGCTGCGGGCGTGGATGTGGCCGGCAAGACCATCACCGGCCAGCCGTCCGACCCCTTGCTGCCTGTCAAACTGAATACGAGCAGCAACAACCCGAAGAAGCAAAGCCTCAACGGCATGGAGCTGAACGTGCAACACACGTTCAAGAATGGTTTCGGTGGATCGGCCAACTACACCCGAGTTCGCTCGGACCTGAAGGCCGACAACAATGCTCTCGGCGCGCAGTTTGCACTGGTTGGACTGGGCGATTCGGGCAATCTGGTGGGTTTCTATGAAAACGATACCTTCAGCACCCGGCTGGCCTATAACTGGCGCGGTGAGTTCCTGTCGGCAAGCCCAGCCGGCGCGGAAGGCGCTCAGCCCTTGTACGTGGAGAAATACGGCCAGTGGGACATGAGCATGAGCTACAACGTCAACAAGAAATTGTCGGTGCAGTTCGAGGTCATCAACCTCACCGATGAAATCACCCGCACCCATTTCCGCAATGTGGAGCAGATTGGCAATGTGACGCAGCTGGGTCGTCGCTTCATGCTGGGCGCGCGCTACCGGTTCTGATGTCAAATGGCTGCGCAGCGCCCTTCTGAGGTTTCAGGGCCTTGCGCAGGGTTTGGCCTTGAACCGTAAAAGTCTAGGGCCGCGCTTGCGCGGCCCTCTTCATAGGTGGCTGCAAGCAATTTGCGTGCAAATTGGTTTGTTCTGAAACCGCATATTTCCCTAACGAGTTTCATCGGCGTGCCTGAACAAGTTAAGCATATTTTGGTCTTGGGCGGAGGCTCGGCAGGCTGGTTGACGGCCTCGCTGCTGGCCGCCGAACATGGGCCCCTTGGGCTGAAGCTCACCCTGGTCGAGTCGCCGCAAGCGCCGCCCATCGGGGTGGGCGAAGGCACCTGGCCCTCGATGCGAGACACCCTGCGCCGCATCGGCCTGTCCGAAACGGAGTTCGTTAGGCGCTGTCACGTCTCTTTCAAGCAAGGCTCCCGTTTTGACCGCTGGGCCGATGGGACGACGACCGATCATTACTACCACCCCTTCTCCTTGCCGGTCGGGCATGGCGATGTGGACGTCGTGCCCGCCTGGCTTGCTGCTGTGGAATCTCAGGGCGAACAAGCCTTTGCCGACCTCGTCAGCCCCTCGCCACAGTTGTGCGATGCCGGTCGCGGCCCCAAGCAAGTGCAGACGCCCGAGTTCGCGTCGGTGGCGAATTACGCCTATCACTTTGATGCCGGTTTGTTCGGCGAGATGCTGCGCGAGCATGCCCTTACGCATCTGGGCGTGCACCATGTCGTGGATCATGTGGACGCGGTGCTGAGCCAGGCCAATGGGGACATTGCGGCCTTGCAAACGCGCGCGCATGGCGCCCTGGAAGCCGATCTTTTCATCGACTGCTCAGGCCTCGCCGCCCTGTTGGTCGGCAAGCATTTCTGCGTGCCGTTGAAGAGTGAGCGCGCCGTGCTATTCAACGACGCCGCGCTGGCCCTGCAAGTGCCCTACGCGCAGGCGGACGCGCCGCTGGCTTCTTGCACCATCGCCACCGCCTGGGCCAAAGGCTGGATCTGGGACATTGGCCTGCCGACAAGACGAGGTGTGGGCGTCGTCTATGCCCGCACCCATGCCAGTGACGAGGAAGCGCATGCCGCCTTGTCCGCCTACCTCGACGCGACCGGCGCGCCGACCGAGCGCGGTACGCCGCGCCCGATTCGCTACGAGCCCGGCTATCGCGAGCAGTTCTGGGTGCGCAACTGCGTCGCCATCGGCCTGTCGTCCGGCTTCATCGAGCCGCTGGAGGCTTCGGCCCTGGCCTTGGTCGAGCAGGCCGCTGCACGTCTGTGCGAGGAGTTACCGATGCAGCGCAGCGCGATGGCGGCGGTGGCACGCCGCTACAACGATGACTTCGCCTACCGCTGGGCGCGCGTGATCGATTTCCTCAAGCTGCATTACGCGCTGAGCCGCCGCGACGACAGCGACTACTGGCGCGCCCACCGTGATCCGGGCAGTTGGCCCGAGCGCCTGAGCGAGCTGCTGCTGCAATGGCGTTTGCGGCCACCGGCAAGGCATGACTTCGGTCGCATCGACGAGGTGTTCCCCGCCGCCAGCTACCAATATGTTCTTTACGGCATGGGTTTTCGCCCGCAGACCACGCCGCTTGCCAGATCTACATTAGAGGCCGGCCAGGCTTGCTTGGCCGAAGCGGCCCGGCAGGTTCGCCGCCTTGTTCCCGCGCTGCCCGGACACCGCAGCCTGATCAACCACATACACCTTAACGGCCTACCGCGATGACCAAGCCCACACTTCTTGATAACGTCACCCACCGCGATCTGCGCGTCCGTCACGAACGCTCCGCCGCCCTCGGCGATGCCAGGCAGACGGTGTTGGCGATGCCCGCGGAATTCCGCGAGCTGCAGGCGCATTTTCCTATCGTGTTTCAGAAGGTCGACGGTGACAGCGGCTTTCAGCCCGTCGTCTTGCTCGGCCTCGAGCCCGAGCAGAATTTATTCCTCAAAGACGGCATCTGGGACGCCCCGGTGGTGCCGATGGCGCTGCAGCGCGAGCCCTTCCTGATTGGCCGCAGCGGCGACGAGTTGAAACTGCACATCGACATGGACAGCCCCCGCATCGTCAAGCCCGAGGAGGGCGAGCTCGGTCTGGCGGTGTTCATGCCGCATGGCGGCCACAGCGAATACCTTGACCATGTCGTCAACCTGCTCGAGCACCTGCATGCGCAGGCCCAGCGTCTGCCCGGCTTCATCGCGGCGCTGACGGCGCTGCAACTGCTGGAGCCTTTTGTGTTTGACGTCGAGCTGAATGACGGCAGCCAGGGCCGTTTGTCGGGCCTGCACACCATCCACGAAGAGCGCTTGGCCGCACTGCCCGGCACCGCTTTGGAAGGCCTGCAGCGCGAGGGCTATCTGCTGCCGATCTATATGCAGATCGCGTCGATGGCGAACTTGGCGGGCCTGGTCGAACGCCAGCAGCGCCGCCTTCAGGGGGCTTAAGCATGCGCGCCGTGCCGGTCTGGACCGGCCCCCTCGACCCCGACTGCTTGCCCGAGGCGCTGCTGACCGCAGACCGGCCCTATCTGCTGCGCGGCGCCTTTGCGCATTGGCCGGCCGTGCAGGCGGCCAAGCAGTCTGATCAGGCGTTGGCGCAGCATCTGCTGAGCTTTTGGGGCGGCAAGAATGTGGGCTTGTTCCAGCTGCCGCCCGAGGCGCAGGGACGCGTGTTCTACGGCGACGAGCAACTGCGCGGTTTCAATTTTGAGCGCCACATCGCGCCCTTGGACCAGGTGCTGGAGGGGCTCTTGAAGTTGGCGCCGGTGGCCGAGCCGCCGGCACTCTATGTGGGTTCCACCACGGTCGAAATGGTGCTGCCGGGATTTTTGGACGCCAACCGGCTGAACCTGGGCGGGCGCGACGGGCTGGTCAGCCTGTGGCTGGGCAATCGCAGCCGCATTGCCGCGCATTTCGACGTGTCCGACAACCTGGCCTGCGTGGTGGCCGGGCGACGTCGCTTCACGCTGTTTGCGCCCGAGCAGGTCGGCAATCTCTACATCGGCCCGATGGACCCCACGCCAGCCGGCCAGGCCATCAGCCTGGTGGATTTTGCCAAGCCCGACTTCGAGCGCTTCCCGCGCTTTGCCCACGCCCTGGAGGCCGCCGAGGTGGCCGAGATGGAAGCCGGTGACGCCCTCTATTTGCCCAGCATGTGGTGGCACCATGTCGAGGCTTTGTCG
The DNA here is from genome assembly GCF_025717515.1 of Roseateles oligotrophus. Taxonomy (GTDB): domain Bacteria; phylum Pseudomonadota; class Gammaproteobacteria; order Burkholderiales; family Burkholderiaceae_C; genus Paucibacter_A; species Paucibacter_A oligotrophus. Next base: position 92,153 of record NZ_JAJIRN010000010.1, on the reverse strand, counting down.
CCCGTCAATCTGCTCGTCAACGCCTGGTGGAGCCAATCGCCTGCTTATGTCGACACGCCGGTCAACGCGCTGAACCTGGCCTTGATGACGCTGCGCGACCTGCCGGCCAAGGAAAGGCGGGCTTGGCAGCAGCTGTTTCAACATTACATATTTGACGCCGACGACAGCACCTGGGCGCATATCCCGGCCGAGGCGCGCGGCTTGCTCGGGCCTGTGACCGAGGCCGTGTCGCGCCAGGCACGCACCCAACTCTTGAACAAACTCAAACGATGACACCCCACACACTCACCCCCGTTCGCCGCCTCGTCATTGCCGGCGGAGGCACCGCCGGCTGGATGGTGGCCGCCCTGATCAGCAAGGTGCTGGGCAAGCAGCTAGACATCCGCCTGGTGGAGTCCGACGAGATCGGCATCGTGGGGGTGGGCGAGGCGACCATACCGACGCTGCTGAGCTATCACGAGCTGATGGGCATCCAGGAGGCCGAGTTCATGGCCGCCACCCAGGCCACCTTCAAGCTGGGCATCCACTTCGAAGGCTGGCGCAATCTGGGCGAGGACTATTTCCACGGCTTCGGCACGACCGGCAAAGACCATTGGACCGCCGGTTTCCAGCATTTCTGGCTGAAGGGCCGTGAGCGCGGCCTGGCCGAGCCTTACACCAACTACAGCCTGGAGTGGAGCGCGGCCAAGGCCGGCCGCTTTGCCCACCTGCCGAAAAATGGTCTGAACTACGCCTACCACCTCGACGCCACCCGCTATGGCCAATATCTGCGCGGCCTCGCCGAGGCCAGCGGCGTGCAACGCATCGAAGGCAAGATCGGCGAGGTGGAGTTGGCCGCCTCGGGCGATATCGCCGCGCTCAAGCTGGGCGACGGCACGCGCATCGAAGGCGATCTCTTCATCGACTGCACCGGCTTCCGCTCGCTGTTGCTGGGCCAAGCGCTGGGCGTAGGCTATGAGGACTGGTCGCATTGGCTGCCTTGCGACAGCGCGGTGGCGGTGCAGACTGCATCGGTCGGTGAGCCCCTGCCCTACACCCGATCGATTGCCCACCCCTTCGGCTGGCAATGGCGCATCCCGCTGCAAGGGAGGGTCGGCAATGGGCTGGTCTACGACAGCCGCCGGCTCAGCGACGACGCGGCCCGCAGCACCCTGCTCGCCCATATTGAGGGCGAAACGCTGACCACACCGCGCACGCTCAAGTTCACGCCGGGTCAGCGTCACAAGACCTGGCACCGCAACTGCGTCGCCATCGGCCTGTCGAGCGGGTTCTTGGAGCCGCTCGAGTCCACCAGCATCCACCTGATCCAGCGCAGCGCGATCCGGCTGATGCAAATGTTCCCGGCCGGCGGCGTGCGCGAGTGCGACATCGAAGAATTCAACCGTCAGAGCCAGAACGAGATCGAGCATATTCGCGACTTCATCATCTTGCATTACCACGTCACCAACCGGCGCGACGCCCCCTTGTGGCAGCATTGCGGGAGCATGGACGTGCCGGCTTCGCTGGCGCGCCGGATTGAGCTGTTCCGCGAAACCGGGCGGGTCTTCCATGCGGCCAACGAGCTGTTTGGCGAGAATTCCTGGATTCAGGTCATGCTGGGTCAGGGCATCTTGCCCGGCGCCCATCACCCCACGGCCGACCTGATGGGCGATGTCGAGCTGGGTAACTTCTTGGGTGACATCCGCGCGCAAGTCGTGCGCACCGTGGCGCAACTGCCGACCCATAGAGCCTATGTGGGGTCTTACTGCGGAGTGGCCGAGGTGGCGCCCAAAACGTCGACTTAACGCGGTTCCGCAGGCGGCGTTTGAATCGGCACAATGCGGCCGGCCGAGGTCCAAGCGGACGGACCCGTAACGCCGAAGACCCCAGGCGCTTGTGGCGGCTGGGGTTTGCTGTGCGGCAGGGCAGTGGCAGATCCACGCGGCGCCTTGGATGCTGCGCCGGCCCTGGGCCTCACGGAGATGGTCCGCTTGGCTTGCTGATTAGCTGGCTCTTTGAAACCAGTGCATTCAGTGTAGGCAGTGAGCCTGGGCAGAAAATTGCGAAGATGGCCTGAAAAGTTTGAAATTTGGCAGAAAATTGCTCAATTCATCGAATCGGAGCTTGTGCCATGGAATTGGATCGAATTGATCGGCAGATTCTTGATGTTTTGCAGCAAGATGGCCGCATCAACAACCAAGAGCTAGCCGACCGCGTTGGCCTGTCGCCCTCGCCCTGCCTGCGCCGTGTGCGAGCGCTGGAGGAGAGCGGCCTGATCACCGGCTACCGCGCGCTCGTGGATGCCAAAAAGCTGGGCCTGAGCCTGATGGCTCTGGTGCATATTTCGATGGATCTGCACACGCCGGAGCGCTTTGCCAACTTCGAAGCCGCCGTGCAGATCTTGCCCGAGGTATTGGAGTGTTTGCTGATCACCGGCCAAGCGGCCGACTACCAGCTCAAGCTGGTGGTGCGCGATATGGATCACTTTCAAAGCCTGCTGCTCGGCAAGCTCACGCGCATCCAGGGCGTCACCGGTGTGCATTCGAGCTTTGTCTTGCAGCAGGTGGTCAGCCGCACGGTCTTGCCGGTAGCGGGCTAAAGGCCCGACTTCAAATGCCAAGCCAAGCGCTTCGCCAGACATAACAGGGTCACGGTGGGCGGCAGGCCCCAGGCTTCGGGGATCACCGAGGCGTCGCAGACGTAAAGATTCTTCAGCCGGCTTTGCAAGTTGCTGTCGACACCTTCGCCGATGCGCACGCTGCCACCGGGGTGGGCGGCGAAATGCCAGGTCTTGAAGATGTGCCGGGCGCCCGCTTGGGCCAAGATCGCTTTAGCCATGGCCACACCCTGCGCCAGCTTCTGCCTGTCATTGGCTTGCAGTGATTTATTGACCCAGCGCGGCCCGATATTGCCGCCAATCTCGTCGCGCACCTTGACCATCAGCGTCAAGCTGCGTCGGTGCGCCAGCAGGCGGTCGAAACGGCCGACCTGGGCGGCAAAGGCGGCGTACATCGGCATCGGCAAGGTCATATCGGCCAGCATGATGCCTTCGGTCTCTAGATGCATACCGGCCGCCATAGGCACTTCGGCGCCGCCGTCCAGATCATCGACGCTGCCCATCACCGCCACCACCGGATCGCTGAAATGGCGCGGCTCGGCGCTGGCCACGCCCGAGGCCTTCAACAATCTGGGGCTGGCGATGCCGCCGCCGGCCAAGACCACCACAGGCGCCGAGGCTTGCTGCAAACGCCCTTGATGGATGAACTCCACGCCGCTGGCTTGGCCCTTGTGGCTCAACACCCGCAGCACCTTGGCCGAGGCCAGCAGCTGCGCGCCGAGCGTCAGCGCGTCTTCAAGAAAGCGGCGCGCCGTCCATTTGGCGCCAAAGGGGCAGCCATAGGCGCAACGCCAGCAAGCGCTGCGGCATTGATCCGCATAGATCATCTTGTCGAGCTTTTTCCAGGCGTGACCGAGCGCCTTCGCGCCCACCGCAATGCGCTGCGCCATCGGGCCAATCAGGGCGTCCGGCAAGGGCGCCATCGGCACTTCGCGGCGCACCGCGTCGACTGCGTGCTGCAAGTCAACGCCGTAGCGCGCAAAAAGCGGCAAGGGCGGCGGCATGGCGGTGGCGAAATTGATCGCCGAGCTGCCGCCGACGGTGATGCCTTGCAAGAGCAGGGAGGCGTCCCGGTTGATGAATAAACCACGGCCCGGCACCGCGGCGATCGCCGCCATTTGCGCCAAGCTGCCGCGCAATGGCGCGTCGCTGCCCTGCTCCAGCACCAGGACCTTTTGCCCCTGGCGCGCCAATTCACGCGCCACCGTGGCACCGCCCGGCCCGCTGCCGACCACGATGACGTCGTGGCTAGATCGAAGCACTGCGGTCATCGTTGCTCCTGGGTTGTTCTGAGCCAGTGGTCTTTTGCATCACGGTGATGGTAGTTCAGCTTGTGCGAGCGCCCGGCGCGGCGATGTTGGGGCGGTAGTTTTTCACGCATTGTTCCAAGGTGTCGCCGCCGCGCCACCAATGGCAACAGGTGCTTACATCTCTTGCTTTTTTCGCAGACCTGAATTCGCAGCCGTTCAATACAGTCCGCAACATCGCGCAGCCCTTGCGCCGGCAGTTTGGAGTTGGATGTATGCGCGACTTTCCTTTATGTTTTGCAACGCCCGCGATGGCCGGCCGCAGCCTGAGCTGGCTGGCGGCGCTGGCCTTGGTGGCGGGCCTGAGCGGATGTGGTGGCTCAGGTGGCTCGGGCGATGGTGTTGTCGCGCCGCCGGCTCCCGGTGCGCCGCCCTTGCCTGCGCCGACTCCTGTCGTCATCAAACCAGGCAGCCGCGAAGAGGCGATGCGATTCCTGATGCAGGCCAGCTTCGGCCCTACCGAGGCCAGCATCGCTGCCGTCATGGATAAAGGTTATGAGCCTTGGCTGGATGAGCAGTTCGCCAAGCCCGCCAGCATGCACCGACTGAATTGGGAGGCGTCGGACGCGGCCGTCAAGGCGCTCAAAGCCACCGATTCGGCCGGCACCCGCGAAGTGCTGGACTCCTTTTACAAGGTCGCCATCACCGGCGATGACCAGTTACGTCAGCGCGTCGCCTATGCCTTGTCGCAAATCATGGTGGTGTCGATGGCGCAAGACAATGTCGCCAACCAGCCGCGCGGCGTCGCTTCCTATATGGACACCTTGTCCGCCAATGCCTTCGGCAACTACCGCGTTTTGCTGGAACAGGTGGCGACCCACCCGACCATGGGCCTGTATCTGTCGCACCTGAAGAACCAGAAAGAAGACGCCAAGACCGGCCGGGTGCCGGATGAAAACTTCGCCCGCGAGGTGATGCAGCTGTTCTCGATCGGCCTGGTTGAGCTCAATGCCGACGGCAGCGCCAAGCTGGAAGCCGCTGCCCCCAAGCCCAGCTACACGGCGGACGATATCGCCGGCATGGCCAAGGTCTTCACCGGCTTCAGCTGGGATGGCCCCGACACCGCGGACGGGCGCTTCTGGGGCTGGTGCCCCGACTATTGCCAAGCCGACCGTGCGATCACGGCCATGCAAGGCTATAGCCAGTTTCACTCGATCAGCGAGAAGCGTTTCTTGGGCAAGGTCGTGGCGGCACAGGCCAAGGCCGACCCGGCGGCGAGCCTGAAGGCCGGCCTGGATGCCTTGGCCACGCACGCCAATGTCGGCCCCTTTATCGGCCGCCAGATGATTCAGCGCCTCGTTACCAGCAATCCCAGCCCGGCCTATGTGGCGCGGGTCGCCAAGGCCTTTGGCGCTGGGGATATGAAGGCGATGGTCAAGGCCATCTTGCTGGACAGCGAGGCCCGTGACGCCGGTTCGGCCGCGCAGCCGAGCTACGGCAAGCTGCAAGAGCCGGTCTTGCGCCTAACGGCGGCACTGCGCGCACTCGGCGCCAGCAGCGACAGCGGTGCCTGGCTGATCGGCGCCACCGACGACCCATCCACCCAGCTCGGTCAGTCACCGCTGCGCTCGCCCTCGGTGTTCAATTTCTACCGCCCCGGTTTTGTGGCGCCCGGCAGCGAAAGCGGCGCCGCCGGCCTGACCATGCCGGAGTTGCAATTGGTGCAGGAGACCTCGGTGGCCGGCTACGCCAATTACATCAAGGGCGCCGTGGCCAACGGTTTGGGCCAGCGCGGCCTGGACTACAAGGCCGCCCGCAATGATGTGCAGTTCGATCTGACGGCCTTTGTCGCGCTGGCGGCCAAGCCCAGCGAGCTGGTCGAGCAAGTCAGCAAGCAGCTGCTTGGGGGCCGCAGCAATGCGGCGCTGAAGGCCGAGATGGTGGCGGCGGTTGAGTCGGCCAAGCTCGATGCGCTGAAGGCCGACGGCAGCAACAAGAAGACCGTCGATGACCAGTCCTTGAATCGCGCCAAGCTGGGCGTCTATCTGGCGCTGGTGGCGCCGGAATATTTGGTCCAAAAATAAGGGCTTGCAATGAAAAGCAACTTCAACTCCCCCGCCTCCCGCCGCGCCTTCCTGGCCCAGGCTGCTCGCTATGCCGGCCTAGGCGCTGCGGCGCCGATGGCGATGAATCTGGCCGCGCTCGGCAGTGCTAACGCACAAACCGCCGGGGACTACAAGGCGCTGGTTTGCGTGTTCTTGTTCGGCGGCAATGACGCCTTCAATATGGTCTTGCCGACTGACACCGAGTCCTGGGCCGCCTACAGCCAGGTGCGCAATCAAGCGCCCGAGTCGATCGCGCTGTTGGCGCCCGGCACTGCCCCGCAGATGAATGCCGGTGCGGGCTCGCCCGAACGGCTTGGCGGCGTGCTCGCCATCAACCCCATCACCTCGCAAGGCCGCAGCTTCGCCCTGCATCCGAGCATGGGCGGCGTGCGCGACCTGTTCGCCGCCGGGCGTTTGGCGGTGCTGCCCAATATCGGCCCCTTGGTGCGGCCAACGACCAAGGCGGATCTGAAGATCGCCAGTTTTGCGCGGCCGCCGGGTCTGTATTCCCATAACGACCAGCAGTCGACCTGGCAGTCGCTGACACCCGAAGGCGCGACGGTGGGCTGGGGTGGGCGCTTTGCCGACCTCTTGATGGCGGGCAATACTCAGCCCATCTTCAGTGCCGTCTCGGCCGGCGGCAATGCGGTGTTTTTGAGTGGCAAGCAGGCGCTGCAGTACCAGATCAGCACCCGTGGCGCGATCCGTATCGGTGGCAGCGACAGCAGCTTGTTCGGCTCCACCACGGCGCTGGAGCGCATGCGCACCGTGATGCGCGGCGGCCGCAGCAACGACCTGATAGCGCGCGATCACGCGACCGTGGTCAGTCGCTCGCTGGCGGCCGAGGCCTTGATCGGTAGCGCCTTGCCGGCCGCCAATAGCGCACCCTATGGCACGCCCGGCCTGGCCAATGGCGCAGCCGACCCGCTGCTGCAATACGACAACCCCTTGACCGGCGCCAAGTCAACTAACTCCTTGGCTCAGCAGTTGCAAGTGGTGGCACGCACCATGGGCGCACGCAGCGCCTTGGGCGCGGGCCGGCAGGTCTTCTTCGTCAGCCTGGGTGGTTTCGATACGCATGACGGCCAGAACCGCGCCCAAGCCGACTTGATGGCCAAGCTCTCGCAGGCCTTGGCCTACTTTGACAACACGCTCGGCGCCATGGGCCTGCGCAACAGCGTCACCACCTTCACCGCGAGCGACTTTGGCCGCACCTTCACCAGCAATGGCGATGGCACCGACCATGGCTGGGGCAGTCACCACTTCGTGATGGGCGGCGCGGTCAAGGGGCGCGAGTTCTACGGCAAGTTCCCGGTCGTCGGGGCCAAAAACGCCAAGAACAATGACTTCGACAGTAGCCCCAACCAGCTCGGCAATGGCAGCCTGCTACCGGAAACCTCGGTCGAACAGCTCGGCGCCACGCTGGGCCGCTGGATGGGGGTGTCGGACAGCAATCTGGCCGACATCTTTCCGAATCTGAAGAACTTCGACGCGGCCAAGCGGGACTTGGGGTTTATGGCCTGAGCCTACTCAAGCACCCGCAGAATCTGCTCGCCATAGGCCTCCAGTTTTTTCGCGCCGACGCCGCTGATGCCGCTCAACTCGTCGAGGGTCTGTGGATGCAGACGGGCCATTTCGGCCAGCGTGACGTTCTGAAAGATCACATAGGCGGGCAGGCTGTGTTCCTTGGCGACCTCGGCGCGCCAGGCCTTGAGCTGATCGAAGCGAGCCTGCGCTTCCTCATCCAACTCGATCGGCGCCGCGCTGCGGCCGGCACCTCCCGGCTTGCTACTGCTACTGCCGCCACGCGCCAGCTTGCCCTTTTTCGGCGCCACCGTCGGCACGCGCAAAAGCAGTTGCACCTCGCCCTTCAAGACCGCGCGGGCGCTGTCGGCCAGGGCCAGCGTCGTGTATTCGCCCTCGGCGACCACATGACCCAAGGCGATCAGCTGGCGCAGCACGGCGCGCCATTGCTGCTCGGGCAGGTCGGCACCAACCGCCCAGGTGCTCAAGGTCTGATGGCCGTACTGGGTGACCTTGTCGGTGACCTTGCCGCGCAGCACGTCGATCAAATGGCCGGCGCCGAAACGCTGGCCGCCGTTCTGGTGAAAACGGTAGATGCAGCTCAAGAGCTTGCGTGAGGCGTCGGTGCCGTCCCAGGTGGCCGGTGGGTTCAAGCAGTTGTCACAGTTGCCGCAAGCGGTGCTGGCTTCGCCGAAGTAACCGAGTAGCCGCACGCGCCGGCAATCGGTCGCCTCTGCCAGCGCCAGCAAGGCATCGAGCTTGCCGCGCTGGCCTTTTTTGAACTCTTCACCGGCCGGGCTTTCGTCGATCATGCGGCGCTGGTTCACCACATCGGCCAGGCCGTAAGCCATCCAGGCCTCGGCCGGGGCGCCGTCGCGGCCCGCACGGCCGGTCTCCTGGTAATAGCTCTCGATGTTCTTGGGCAGATCCAGGTGCGCGACGAAGCGCACATCGGGCTTGTCAATGCCCATGCCGAAGGCGATCGTCGCGACCATCACCACGCTGTCTTCGCGCAGGAAGCGGTCCTGGTGGCGCTGGCGCACCGCCACATCCAAGCCGGCGTGATAGGGCAAGGCCTTCAGGCCCTCGCCCTCCAGCCAGGCGGCGGTTTCTTCGACCTTTTTGCGGCTCTGGCAGTAGACGATGCCGGCGTCATCCTCGTGTTCGTCGCGGATGAAACGGAGCAACTGCTCGCGCGGCTTGTCCTTCTCGACGATCGCATAGCGGATGTTCGGCCGGTCAAAGGACGAGATGAAAATCTGCGCTTCTTCCAGGCGCAGCCGTTCGATGATGTCGGCACGGGTCAGGTCATCGGCGGTGGCCGTCAAGGCAATCCGCGGAACCTCGGGGTAACGTTCATGCAGTAGGCTCAGAGCCAGATAGTCGCTGCGGAAGTCATGCCCCCATTGGCTGACGCAATGCGCCTCGTCGATGGCGAATAGGCTCAACAAGCCGCGCTCATGCAGCGAATCCATTTGGGCCAGGAAGCGCGGGTTGCTGATGCGCTCGGGCGCGGCGTACAGCATCACCAGGCGGCCGCTCATCATCTCGCGTTCGACATGGGCGGCCTGCTCGCCGGAAAGCGTCGAGTTCAAAAAGGCCGCATGCACGCCGGCTTCTTCGAGCGCGCCGACCTGGTCATGCATCAAGGCGATCAAAGGGCTGACGACGACCGTCACGCCCTGGCCGGCGCGGTGACGGGCGATCGCCGGAATCTGGTAGCAGAGGCTTTTGCCGCCGCCGGTAGGCATCAAGACCAGGGCGTCGCCGTTGGCGCTCACATGATCGACGATCTCGGCCTGAGCACCACGGAAAACTGGGTAGCCAAACACCTCTTGCAAGATGTTTAGGGGGGATGATTTTTGCGTAAGCTGGCTCATGAGTCGCCCCATTGTCCAGGAGAACCCGCATGAATTCGCAGACCGACCCCAGCATCGACAAGTCCGCTGACAAAGTTACCGAGCTGCGCCAGAAGCTGATCCGCAACTTCTTGGAGATTCCGCGCGAGCGCTTCCTGCGCGAGCCGGTCTACGACAGCATGGTCGGCGGAGTGTCCGAGGGCACCGTCGCGCGCAAGCTCGGCTGCGGGGTTGACACCGTGCCACCCGGCAAGCAGAGCTGCCCTTATCACTTCCACCACAGCCAGGAGGAAATGTTCGTTGTGCTGGAAGGCTCGGGTACCTTGCGGGTGGCTGGCGAGATGCTCGCCATCAAGGCCGGCGATGTGATCTTTATTCCCTGCGGTCCCGAGTATCCGCATCACATCATCAACACTTCGGACGCCGAGTTGAAATATCTGTCGATCAGCACGCAAGACCGGCCCGAGGTCTGCGAATACCCGGACTCGGAGAAAATTGCGGTCTTCTCCAAGGGCCCCGCCTTTATCCAGCGGCGCGATAACACCTTGGATTACTGGGACGGCGAACGCTGAGGCAAGGCTGGCAGCGAATTTTCTACTGCGCGATCGCCAGACGTCGTTGGCCGGATGCTCGAAATCCTCACGTACAGGGAGTACGTTCCGGTTTCTGTGCTCCGTCCGCCTAGTCTGACGACCGCTCGCTACGAAAACTTCACTGCCGAGCTGGCGCAGCCGGAGCGGCTGGTGGCGCGGGCATTGCTGGCATTGCCGGCAGCACCGGCGGCGCTTTCCGGTCGCCGCGCGCAAGCACCTTGGCAATGCCCGAGGTCGTCCGCGACACCGTGGGTTGGCCCCAGTAGGCAATTTGCCCAACGCCGGAGATATCCAGATTCAGCTTCTCGCTGACCCACAGTTCGGCGTTGCCGATGCCGCTGATTCTGACATTGGCGGTGTGGGCCTGCAGGTCTTCGGCCGCCAACCTGCCTTTGCCCGAAATCTTCAAGTCCAGCAGATTGACCTGCCCGCGCAAGAAACCTTCGCCGGCGCCGGAGATGCTGAATTCCAGCCGCTCGGCGTTCAAATCGTCAAAGCGGGCCGAGCCGGCGCCGGACAGTTTGATGAGCAAAGGGCCGGCCTTGAACTTGGCGGGGGCCTGCAGGTCACTGGCCCCGGAGAGCACGAGTTCCTGCAACTGCCGCACCGTCACCTCGACCTGCAGGCGCTTGGCTGGCCAAATCTTCCAGCCCGTGTGGCTGCGGAAATCCAAGCGGCCTTGCGCCAGGGTGACCGTCACACCTTCTTGCTCCTGGGCGTCGCCAACGATGAACAGCTCGTCTGACTCGCCCTGCAGCAGCCTCACATTTGCCGAGCCGGCCAGCTCGATGCGCTCGAACGGCCCCGGCGTATAGAGGCGGCCCTCAACGCCTTGCCTGACGACAATTTTGGCTTGAGCCTGGCCGAAGGCGCTGCTTGCCAACAGCCCAAGCAAGCAGCCCATGGCGATTGCTAATTTGTTCATATCGATTGCTCCCGAAGTTTTTTGGAGACATCCCGGTTGGCGGTGAAGCGCGAACCATCTTGCATTTGCACGATCAATTGCGAGTTCTCGTCCGGTGTCATCGAGACGACAAAGTCGAGGTTGACGATGCAGCTGCGCTGCAGTTTCAAGAAGCGCTGCGGGTCCAGGCGCTGCTCGAACGAGGTGATGGGCAGTCGCACCAGAAATTGCTTGCCGGCACTGGCCACCGCGGTGTACTTGATGTCGGAGCGCAGGTACTCGATCGCGTCTACCTGCAGCGGAAAGATCTTGCCCTGGTCGCGTACCAGGATGCGCGTCAAGGGGCTGCTGTCTTCGGCCGCCGCTGCGACCGTGCTGCTGATCTGAGCGCTGCTAACGACGGAACGCAGCGCATGTTCAACCGCTTCGTTGAAGCGCTCCTGTGTGAAGGGTTTGAGCAGGTAGTCGGCCGCGTGCAGCTCGAAGGCGGCCAGCGCGTGCTCGTCATAGGCGGTGGTGAAGATGACGCGGTGCTCGCCGCCGTCCTGCGTTTCCGCCAGCGTGCGCAAGACCTGCAAACCGGTCATGCCGGGCATATTGATGTCCATGAAGATCAGGCCGGGCTGCAAGCGGCGGATCTCGGCCAAGGCCGAGAGGCCGTCGGCGCAAACGCTGACCAACTCCAGCTGCGGCAGCTGCGCCACCCACTCGGCCAGCGCCTCGCTGGCGAGCGGCTCGTCTTCGGCAATCAAGGTGGTGATGCGTTGAGTCATGTGAGTCCCCTTGCCGACGGAATACGTCGCCAACCCCCCGAGGGGGGCAAACAACTTGGGGCGGCCCGGCGTTTGTTTGAAGTCATTGCGGTATCCAGATATCGACGCGGAAACCCGCGCCGGGTGCGGTGTGAATCTGCAGGCGGGCGCGGCCCTCGTAGTCGAGTGCGAAGCGGCGGCGCAGCGCGCCCAGACCGATGCCTTGGCGTTGTGTGGGGGCTTGGCTTGGATCCAGCCTTGCGGGCTCGCAGCCGGCGCCGTCGTCTTGCACCGTCAGCACCAAGCCTCGAGTCAGCGCATCGCGGCGTGCGGCGATGCCGATGGTGCCGCCGCCGACGCTGGGCGCGATGCCATGAGCTATGCAGTTTTCCACCAGCGGTTGCAAGGTCAGCGGCGGGATCTCGTCGTCCAGCGTTTCCTCGGCGATTTCCCAGTCGAGGCGCAGGCGGGCGCCCATGCGCAGCGTCTCCAGCGCCAGGTAGTCGCGCACAAAATCCAGCTCCTCGCGCAGCGTGACGCGGTCGGCCACGCCGCGCTTGCTGTCGAGCACATAACGCAGCATGTCCGAGAAGCGCATCAAGGCGGTTTCGGCCGCCTTGGCATCTTTGCGCGTCAAGGCGATCAGCGAATTCAGGGTGTTGAACAAGAAATGCGGATTGAGCTTGCCGCTGATCGCTGCCAGCTCGGCCCGCGCCAAGGCGCCCTCGGCCTGCGCGGCCGCCAGCGCGCTGGTGCGGGCCTGTTGCGCGCTCAGCACGGCCGTGAAGCCGGTCGCCAGTGGCATATAGACGAACAAGCCGGTGATGGTGCGCCACAGCGCCGCTTGCCTCAGCGTGGCATGCGCATGTTCGGGGCCGAACAGCAGGCTGGCCAGAACGAAATCGGCCATCAGCCAGAGGGCGCTGAAGAGCAAGGCGGCCATGGCGTGCAGGCCCAGCAAGGCCAGCAAGCCGAGCTGTGCCCGGTGCAGGCGCCGCACCCAGGGGTAGACGGCCACGCCCAGCAGCGTCGGGCCCCACAAGCTCATGCTGGCCTCATAGACGGCCGACCAAACCTCCCAGGCGCCCTTTTTGTAATCGGTGCCGGCCAGCACAAAGAGCGACCAGGTCACCAGGCAAATGCCGGCATAGGCGAGCCAAAACCGGCTGCGGCTGCTGAGGCCGGCCTTGGGTTTGGGTTTGACTATCTGGGTGTCCATGGCGCCATCTTAGGCAGGCCGGTGCCGCCGACCGCCGAGCGGGCGATCATTTGCGGGAAATGGGGGCTGTTGTGCGGGCTGCCGGGATTGGGGGATCAATGCCGATGAGGCCCGCGTGCGTCCATGCGAGTCAGCAGCTTGGCATCGATCTGCTCGAAGCGCAGCAAGGCCCCGCCGCGTTTGTCTGCAAAAGCCTGCGCGCCGGCGGCATCCGCAAAGGCCGGCAGGTTGCCGGCGCGCATCGGGCCGAGCGCGTCGGAGCCCTGCACATAGATGGCGGTCTCGGCCCTGATCAAGGCGCCGCTGGAGGCGTCGGTCACATAGCTGGCGCCGATCTCGGCGGCGTTGCGGCCCCGGCTGAAGCGGGCCACATCCTGCAGATAGATGAACAGCGACAGCGGCGAGTCGAAGAACTGGGCCTCACCGTTGTCGGCAAAGATCACTTGCGCGGCCCACTCAAGCGAGCGCGCCGGGAACATGCCGCAGACCGGGCAACGGGCATGCGGCGGCACTGCGCGCGCCGCCAATAGATCCAAGCCTGAGCGCGGGTCGTAAGGGGTAGGCGGCGCGACCAGGCAGACATCGCCGGGTGGCGCCTCGGCCGGAACCGAGGGACGACCGGGCAGCAGCTGCAAGCTGCCGGCCAAGGCCAGCGTCAGCAATGACGCCCAGGCCAAGCGCCCGAACCGGCCGAGCCCTGGCGCCGAGGGCGAACAGAAATTCAACATCCAGCCCTACATCTTGCTGTCGTGCAGCGCGCCGCCGCTGAGGTCCACCATCTCGGGCTTGATCTCGGCGTAGCGCAGCACGCGGCCGCCCCATTGCTTGGCGAAGGCCTGCGCTTCGGCCTCTTGCGCGAAGCTGGCGATGGTCGGCCCCATCGAGCCATGGCGTTTGCTGCCCAAGACGTAGATGCCGGTCTTGGCGTCTATCCAATGGCCACGCGGTTGTTCCCAATCAGCCTTGCCCATGTCCTGCACAAATACGCCGGCAATGGCGCGCACCTGCTCGGGCCGCAACAGGGTGTTGAACAACTCGACCGTGTCGCAGAAGAACATCGGTGCAGCCACGCCGACAAAGTGGATCTGTGCCTTCGGGCCGGGGTAATCGGCCAAGAGCATGCCGTCAAGATCGCAGGTGGTGCGCGGGTCGATCTCGAGCGCCACCAGCGGCTTGGCCTCGTCCTGGCGGCCGCAGCCGCCGAGTGCGATGGCTGTGGCGGCCGCGAACAGCAAGAGTGAACGACGGCGATTGATGTTTGTCTTCATGTTTTGAATCTCCAGCGAGCCAAGGCGAGCGGCACAACAATCCAGGCCCCCATCACCAGCGCCATCAACCAGGGCTTGGCCAAGGCGGGCGGCACGATGCTGGCGAGGCCGTAGAGGCGGCGCATATCGTCGAGCGAAAAAATATTGAGAATGCGGAACACATCGGCCGGGTTGAGCAGCAGCAGATAGGCCAAGGCCTCGCCGCCAAAGTCGCCGCTGCTGGCGACCAAGGCGCCGAGCAATAACAGGTCAAACACCAGCACAAAGAAGAACCACAAGGCGATGGCCATGCCGGAGGCGCGGGTGCGCTCGCGGCTCAAGACCGACAGCAAGACCGCCAGGCTCAGAAAGGCCAGGCCCAAGAGCGTGCTGCTGAACATAAAGCCGAGGTAATGGAACAGGCCGGCCCAGCCGAATTGGCTGTACAAGAGCCCGGCGACCAGCGCAAAGCCGCCCAGCGTCGACAAGGTCAGCGCAGCGGCCAGGCCCAGGTATTTGCCCAAGAGCAGTTCCAGCTTGGTGATGGGCAGGGCCAAGAGCAGGTCGAGCGAGCCGCGTTCGCGCTCTCCAACAATGGCATCAAAGCCGAGCAGCAGCGCGATCAAGGGGATCAGATAAATCACCAGGCTGACCAGGCTGGCGATGATGAATTCGATCGAGCGCGGGCCGACTTGGCCGCTGCTGGCGCCGCCGAAATAGGTGATCACCAGCGAGAAGGCGGTGAACACCAGCGCCACCGCCAAGACCCAGCGGTTGCGCATGCGGTCGCGGAATTCTTTGGCCGCCAGGGTCAGGATTTGACTGAGTTCCATACTAGTTCTGGGCCTTGCCGAGTTCAAAGAAGAGATCCTCGAGCGAGGGCTCGGTGATGCTCAGGTCCAACAGCCTGGCGCCCAGGCCGGTGGCGACGCCCAACACCGCCAGCTTGGCCTCGCGGGGGCAGTTGACGCTCAGGCCAAGCGTTGAACTGCTGCATGAGACGCCGCTCAGTTCGCTCAGCGATTGGCGGGCGAATACCGCGTCCACCTCGCTCAGGCGCAGCTCAATCTGCAAAGGGGCTTGCTGCTGCTCGCGCAGACCTTGCACGGTGCCCAAGGCCTGGATGCGGCCGGCCACCATGATGGCCAGACGGTCGACCCGCTCCTGCAGCTCGGCCAGGATATGCGAGGTGATCAGAATAGTCACACCGCAATCGCGCAGCTCGCGCAAGATCAGATAGAAATCGCGGATCGCCTGCGGGTCCAGGCCATTGGTCGGCTCGTCCAGAAACAAGACCTGCGGCTTGCCCAGCAAGGCCTGCGCGAAGCCGAGCCGCTGCCGCATGCCTTTGGAATATTCGCGCAAGGGGCGGCTGCCGGCATGGGCCAGGCCAACGCGTTCCAGCGTCGGTGCGCATTGTTTGAGATCGGCGCCCTTGAGCTTGGCGAAGAACTTGAGCGTCTCCAAGCCGCTGAGGTTGTCGTACAGCACCACGTTCTCGGGCAGATAGCCCAAAGATCGGCGGGTCGCGCGAAAGCCCTTGCCGGCGACCGAGCCGCCGTTGATCAAAATCTCACCGCTGCTGGCCGGCGTTAGCCCCAGCATCATCTTGAACAAGGTGCTTTTGCCGGCGCCGTTATGGCCGATCAGGCCGAAGATCTCGCCGCGCTCAACGCGCAGGTCAACGCCGTCCACGGCCTGGATGGCGCCGTAGGTTTTGCTGACGGACCGCAGCTCTATTGCAGCCCCGGCTCTTTCATCGTTGGAAATGTTTGTCACGCCATTCATACCATTGCTTGTTGCTGGGCTGCATGCGCGGGGCCGGATCGACCACCGTGGGCACACGCAAGACCGGAAATTGTTGACCGACCAGGCGCAGCGCCTGTATCGCGGGGCTGGCCATCAGCAGCTTGACGCTCGGATGGCGCCAGCTCAGCCGGTCGACCATGTCGTTAGCTTCATAGGGCACATCGCCGACGCCGTCGCCATTGCGGTCCCAGCCGAGGTAGTTGCTCCAATGATTGCCCGAGTTTTTTCCCCAAGTTTCATCCCGCGCGCCGACATAGCGGATCTGCTCGCGGTTGCCGATGAAGTCATTGCCCTCGACGATATTGCGGGTCGAGCCGGCCGACAGGTGCACGCCGACATGGTTGTCCACCACCAGATTGCCCTTGAGCGTCGCGTACTCGACGTCGTAGATGAAGAAGCCGCGGTTATTGCCGGCGATCACATTGTTCTCGACCACCGAGTCCTGCAGCGTGCGCAGCATGATGCCGTGGTCGCTATTGCCCCAGGTGCGGTTGCCGCGCACGATCTGGTTGCGCACTTCCATCAGCGCCAGGCCGCCACGGTTGTAATAGCTGTCGTTGTCCTCCCACAGGTTGTAGTAGGAGTTCATGTAGTGGCTGCCGTAGCGGCTGTGGTGCAGCTTGTTGCCCTTGAAGATCGCGTGATGGCTAACGTCCACATAGAGCGCATCGCGGACGAAGCCGATATTGTTGCCGGTGATGCGGGCGCCGTCGGTGTTGTAGAGCTGGATGCCGTTGCCGCGCTGCGAGCTGTTGAGCTCGCGCTTGCCGGTGATGATGTTGTGCTCGATGCGCACATCATTGGCTTTCTCTATCCACAGGCCGAACAGGTTGTAGGTCAGGTCGTTATGGCGCACCACGGCGCGGTGGGCGCCGGGGCGCAGATAGATGCCGGCGTTCTGATCCTTCAGGCTGGCGCCCGAGTCGCGCACGATCAGGCCTTCAATCGTCACGTCCGGCGCGGTGACGCGAATCGTGTCGCCCTGGTTGCCGCCGCTCAGCGTCGGGCGATTGATGCCGCGCAGCGTCAGCGCCTTGTCGACGGTGAAGTTGCCGAGATAATGGCCACGTTCGATTTCGACGGTATCTCCTGGCTGTGCGCTGTCTATCGCTTGTTGCAGGGCCGCACCCGGCGCGACGCGAACGGTCGCGGCCTGCGCGCCGAGCGCCGCACCGAGCAAGAGCAAGAGCAGGGCCAGCAGTCTCATAGCAGCAGCCCCAGCGTCTTCAGACTCAGGAACAGCACGGCGCCGATCAAGAGGTTCTTGAAGCCGACATAGCTGAGCATGTCCATCACATTGGCATAACGGTAATTCGCCTGCCACCAAGGGCCGTCCTTGACATAGCGCTTACCCGACAGGCGGATCAAGACCTCATAGACGCTCCAGCCGAACCACCAGCTCAAAATGGCGCTTTGCGACAGCCGGCCGGTGCCTGCCAGCACCCAGGCCAGCGTGGCAGCGATAGCCAGCGAGAAGCCGGCGAATTGCAGCGCCTTCTGGGTTTTCCAGTTGTCGCGACTCCAGGGCCAGAGGTGGTCGACCAGCTCTTGCCAGAGCCAGCTCAGGCCTTTGGCGCCGGCCTTGTGGCTTGGCGCGACCGGATCGGTCGGCATGCGGGGATCTGGGCCGTTAGCGACCTTGGGATTCATCATCACCAGCGGCTCGATCGGAATGTAATAGCCATCGCGCCCGATCGGCGTGATCAAGAGCCCGTCGCGCTCGCGCCGCTTGCGCTCCTTGGCCAAGGGCGGGCAGCCTTTCGTATCGGTATAGAGAATCATGCAATCCAGGCAATGCAGGCATTCGCGATGGTCGATGCGGCCGGCCGCATCGATTGCCAGCGAGCCGCAGCCGACCGCGCAGGCCTTGCAACTGTTGCAGTCTTGCTTGCGCTTGAGACCGAACCAGCGGAAGGTGCTGGGCATGGCCAGCGCCGCGCCGAGCGGGCAGATGTATTTGCAATAGGGCCGCTCGATGAACAGCGAGCTGCCGAGGATCAGGCACACGAACAGACCATAAGGCCAGGCCCGGTGCGTGATGCCGACCAGGAAGGTGGTCTTGAACGGTTCGACCTCGGCGAGGATTTCGGCCAGCCCCATCGAGAACATCGACACCGTCAACAGGCCGAAGAAGATCGAGTACTTGACCCATTTGAGGCGGTGATGCCATGCCGCCGGCAGATGGCCCTGGAAGCGCTTCAGGCCGATCTTCTCGCCGAGCTTGTAGATCGCCTCCGAGAGCGAACCGAACGGGCACATCCAGCCGCAGAACAGGCCACGGCCGAACAGGAAGACGGTCAGGATGATGAAGATCCAGAACACGAAGATGAAGGGGTCGGTCAGGAACAGCGACCAGGTCCACTGGAAGAGCAGCGAGTGGAACCAGGTCAACACCT
Organism: Roseateles oligotrophus; assembly: GCF_025717515.1. GTDB lineage: Bacteria > Pseudomonadota > Gammaproteobacteria > Burkholderiales > Burkholderiaceae_C > Paucibacter_A > Paucibacter_A oligotrophus. Next base: position 73,902 of record NZ_JAJIRN010000010.1, on the reverse strand, counting down.
GCGTGATCGAGGGCTGCGCCATCGCACCGAAGCCGACAAAGCCGATGCTCAGCGCCCAGGCGCTGTACTTGAAGGCGTTGACCGGCCATTTGTTCTTGTGCGTGGACATCCGCGTCAGCTTTTCGCGCAAGGCGTAGACCACGGTCACCATCAGAAGCAAGGCGACGAACAGACTGATCTCGACCGCGCGCGTCTTCCACACCTGCACCCAAGGCGCGGCGGCTTCCTGCAGAGCCGGGCGGCCGCCTTGCAAAAGGCTGTCATCGAGCCAGATCTTGGCGTCGAAACTGGTGAAGCTGCGCGTGCCCGTGGCGCGGTCGACGCGGTTGCCGAGGAAGGATAATTTCCAAGGATAGGCGGCCGAGAATGATTTACCGCGGATGATGAAGATCGCCGACTCATTGAAGCTCGGCGCACCGGCCGCTTCGAGGCCGTAGAGGTTCAGATAGTCGAGGTCGCGGAAGGTGAAACTGTCCGCGCCTTGCTTGACCTGCACGCGGTCATAGAGCCCGCCGCGCACAAAGCCCGAGCCCTTGAAGGACTCGATGCCGGCGCTGCGCACGACGAAGAAGGCATGCTCGCCCGGCTTCAATTGCGCATGCAGTTTTTGCCAGCTGTGGGCGCCGATCAGGCTGCTGCCGACATCGGGGTGATTCAGGTCTCCGAACCAGAGTTCGATGAAGGGCTCCGCGCTACGCTCCAGCCCGACCTGCTCCGGCTTGACTCGCAAGGTTTGCACGGCGCCGAGTTTGACCAACTCGGCCCAGCTGTAGACCTGACCCTTGCCCGCATAGTTGGCGGGCTCACGCAGGGTTGGCGCCAGGATGCCGACCTGACGCGCCACCGCCTGGCCCGAGGCCAGCATGACTTGGTTCTGGGCGATCACGGTGACGGTGGCGCCCGAGATCGCGTCCAGGCCCAGCACGCCTTCATCGGGGCGTGACTGGCCGACCTCGATCTTGTCGGCGACCGACTTGCCGAGGTATTGCGCATTGAATTTCAGCAGCGCCGATTCGGGGATGCCCAGCAGCAGGATCGGCTCGGAATGCTTGAGCACCTGGGTGCCGACGAAATGGCCCGTTCGGTCCATGCCAATCAGCGTGACCACCGGCTTGCCCGAGTAGGCGGGCGTGTCGGTGATGTCGGTGGACAGCATCACATAGCCGAGCAGCGCCTTCTTGCCGTCGGGCTGCGGCTCGCCGTAGGCCTCGACATAGGGCGGCGAGCCGAGGCGCTCGGAGAAGCTCTTGGCGCCGGGGAAAACGGCGGCGCAAGGCAGGATGGCGCACATGTCCTTGGCGGTGTGCAGGTCGGCTGGCAACTGGGCCTCGTAAGCGCCCGCCTGTGCGGTGTGCGCGCAGAGATTCAGCAGTAAAAAAAGAAATGCGGCCAGGTAGAAATCTACCTTGGCCGCCAAGTTCCGACATTGCAATTTCATCTACTCTTTCTGACGTGCAGGGGAGGCAGCGGCGGGGCTCGAGTCCGCGCGCTGCCTGGGTCTCAGCGGCTTAGGCCTCGACGATCATCCGCGTACGCATTTCCAAATGCAAAGCGTGGCAGAAGTGGGTGCAATAGCACCAGTACACACCGGGCTTGTCGGCCACAAAGGTGACCGAGGCGGTCTCTTGCGGATTGACGATGAAGTTGACGTTGTGCTTGGGGATCGCAAAGCCGTGCGTCAGGTCTTCGATCTTGTCCAGGTTGGTCAGCGTCAGCGTGACGATGTCGCCCTTCTTGACCTTGAAGTCACGCAGGCTGAAGGCCGGCGCCTGGCTGGTCATCTTGACCTCGACCTTGTTGCCCTTGCGGAACACGCCCGAGTCTTTCGGGTCCTTGATGGCGTTGGGGAAGTCGTCGAGGTTGTAGACCTGCTTGGGGCTCAGCAGTTCGCGCTTGAAGATGATGAAGTCATGCGGCTCGCCGCGCACCGGGTGGTCGGCCATCAAGACCATCTTGTCGCCGGAGATGTCGATCAACTGCTCGTTCTCCGGGTGCAGCGGGCCGACCGGCAGGAAGCGATCCTTGGAGAACTTGCAACCCACGGCCAGATACTTGCCGTCCGCGGCGCGCGTTTCCGACTGCGAAGCGTTCAGGTGGCCCGGCTGGTATTGCACGTCGATGCGGTCGACCACGTACTTGGCGCTCTTGTCGCCGGCGTGGAACTTGATCGCGGCTTCGAGGTTCCACTTGACCACCTGGCTGTCCAGGAACAGCGTGGTGTAGGCATTGCCGCGACCGTCAAAGGCGGTGTGCAAGGGGCCCAGACCCAGCTCGACCTCGGCCACGATGGCCTTGTCGGCGGAGTCCAGCTTGCCGTCGAAGTAATCAAGCACCTTGGCGAGCTCGATGATGGTGCCGGTGGGCGAGAGCTTGCCGGCGCAGATGAAGTACTTGGCGTCCGGGCTGGCGTTGACGCCGTGCGGGTTCTTGGGCACCGAGACATAGGCGGTCAGCGCGGTCTTGGCGTCCTTGTTGGCGGCATGGGTGCCGTCCACCACCGGCACCTTGGAGTCGCCATAGGTCTTGAACTTGCCGGCCTTGACGGCTTCTTCGATGCGGGCGATGTTGAAGAACAGGCAGGCGTCGCGCTCGGCGGACATCATGTCCTCGTACTTGGCACCCATCTCGGTGTTGTACTGGTTGGTCGCCGCCAGCTTGCCGTCATAAGAAGTGGCGGTGAGGTCGCAGTTGCCGTCGATCAGCACTTGCCAGCGCACTTCCATGCTCTCGGCATCGACGCAGGTGAACAGCGAGCGATAGGTGCTGGCGTCGTCCGAGCCGATATTGGGCAGCGGGGTCGAGAACTCACCGCCGCAGAAGACCCGGGTGGTGTAGTTGATCTTGGGGTCGACCGGGTCGGCCTTGTCCGGAAAGATGCCGTGGAAGCCCTGCACATTGGGCAGCTCGGTGATCTTGTCGCAGACGAAGTAGTCGAGCCGGATGCGCGCGATGCGGCTGTTGATCTTGTCGTTGATCCAGGCGTAGCGGCCGTCGTAGTTGCCGTCTTTGTAGGAGGCATGGGTGTGGTGGGTGTCCGCGACGCTGTAGCGCAGGCTGCCGTCGGCCTTGGTGCCCATGATCTTCTTGGACTCATTGGTGTGGCCCCAGCCGACCAGCGCATCCGGCACGAAGCAAGGAATGCGGGTGATCTCGCGGCCGGACGGCAGGCCCAGCACGCGCATATCGCCGGTGTGGCCGCCGCTCCAGAGGCCGTAATAGGTATCCAGCTCGCCCGGCTTCAGGTGCGCAGCACTGCCGGCGCCACCGGTGTGGGTGGCGGGTGCGGCGCCGGAGGCGGCCGGCGCCACGGCGGTGCTCGACTTGTCGGTGCAAGCCAGTGCGCCCAAGCTCATGCCGGCCAGCGCGGCGCTGTTGATGAAACGGCGGCGGCCCAGGCCGGTGCCGTTTTCAAGGCTGTTTTTGTCTTTTTCGTTCATGGTTTTCCTCATCGGGTTTGGATTGGGTTCGAGGGAGGTCCGTCCGCGCGCTGGTGGCGACGGTTTCGAGTAGGGCGGAGCCGGGTGAGTGAGTCGCCATGCAGCGGCGCTGCGGCCAAAGCCATCAATGGCCGTACCCACACGCAAGCGCGCGGGCGGCGACTGAATCGGTGGAATGGCATGGGGCTGGATGGCTGCTGAAAATGGATGAACGAATGGTTCTCCAGTATCAGAATCGGAACCTTGAACTGGTTTAAGAAAACAAAATATAGGTCCGGAAACGAAATAAATACCCTCTGCCCTCTGGTGTTTCGGCCGCAGGTTTTTAGAATCGGCATTAATGTCATTTGAAGAGGTTTCTATGCGAATTGTTTCAACTCTTGCCGCCGCTGCCGTGCTGACCTTGTTGGTGGCCTGCGGCCAGAAGGAGCAGGCGGCCGCGCCCGCCGCTGCAAGTGCGGCCGCGCCGGCGGTGGTTGCCGCTGCCGCCCCCGAGAACGCCTTGGGTAAAAGCATCTTCGGCAAGACCTGCGCGATGTGCCATGCGGCCGGCGTGGCCGGTGCGCCCAAGCCCGGTGACAAGGCCGATTGGGGCCCGCGCATTGCCCAGGGCAATGAGCTGCTCTACAAGCACGCGATCGAAGGCTTTACCGGCGCCAAGGGCATGATGCCGGCACGCGGCGGTGGTTCCACGCTCAGCGATGACGAGGTCAAGGCCGCCGTCGATCACATGGTTGCCTTGTCGAAGTAAGGCATCTGTCTATGCGCAGTAGAGCCGAAGCCAGCACCGATATCGGTCGCCGGCGTCTGGTCATGGCCCTGCCCCTTTTGGGTGGCGGGCTGCTGAGCTTGGCTGGCTCGGCGCGGGGCGCAAGCCCGATTCAGCAGCGCAGTTCGCGCCGTCTGATGGGTACGCAGCTTGACATTGCGGTCGAGGGCAGCGAGCCGGCGCGCTTGACGCTGGCGGTTGAACGCGCCTATGCGGAAATGGCCAGGCTGAGCAATATGATGAGCCGCTACGTGCCGACCAGCCCGGTCAGCGCCATCGGCTTGATGGCGGGCGTGCAGCCGGTCGCGGTGCCGGCCGAGTTGATGCGCGTCCTGCTGGATGGGCAAGCCTTGGCGCAGCAAACCGGCGGCGCTTTTGATATGACCGTCGGCGCCCTGAAGGCTTGGCGCTTTGATTTGGGTCAAATTGCAAAACCCAGCGATGAGTTATTAAATCGGCAGGCTAAATTAATTGATTATCGGCGCCTGATATTGAATCAAACTGCCGGAACCGCTTATTTGAGCGAGCGCGGTATGGCCTTGGACTTGGGTGGTATTGCCAAGTTGCCGATACTCGAGGCCGGCATGCGTATTTTGGCCGCCGAGGGTATTCGCAACGCATTGATCAATGGCGGCGGTGATGTTTTCTACCGCGGTAATTGGCAGGGCCGGCCTTGGCGGGTGGGCCTGCGCGATCCGCGCCAACCGCAGCAGCTCTTGGGCGTGGTGGCGCTCGAAGGTGAAGGCCTGCTGGCCTCCAGTGGCGACTACGAGCGTGGCTTTGTTTCGCAAGACGGCCAGCGGCAGCACCATATCCTCGACCCGCGCAGCGGCCGGCCAACTCAAGGGCCGCATGGGCTCAGCCTGTTGGCACAGGGCAGCCGGGCGGTGAAAGCGGTCAATGGGCTCGGCGCGGCCATCATGGTCGATGGTTTGGCGGCGGGGCGCCGGCACATCGAAGCCAGCGCAGGTTTGGCGGGCCTGATCGTTGACCAAGACGGCAGCGTTTGGCAGTCCGCCGGCATGGCCGAGGCGCTGCGTCGTCGGACAGCTTAGTGCTCGCCGAGGGATAACCCGCCGCTGCGCAAGCGCCGCGGCGGCATAATCCCGGCTCCAGACATAAGCAAGTGCAAGCAAGAAAGAAAGCCCATCATGGCCTCGGTCAATAAAGTAATCCTCATCGGCAACCTGGGCAAAGATCCCGAGTTGCGCTACAACCCCAGCGGTGTGGCCTTTTGCACCATCAGCCTGGCGACTTCCCGCAGCTGGAAGAACCGCGAGTCCGGCGAGAAGCAGGAAGAGACCGAATGGCACCGCGTGGTCTTCAACGACAAGATGGCCGAAATCGTCGGCCAATATTGCAAGAAGGGTAAGCCGATCTATGTCGAAGGCCGCCTGCGCACGCGCAAGTGGACCGACAAGGAAGGCAAAGACGTCTACACGACCGAAATCATCGCCAACGAAATGCAGCTGCTCGGCGGCCGTGATGGCGGCGATGAAGGTGGCGGCGGTGGCTACGGCGGCGGTCAGGCCCGCGGTGGCGCTGGCGGTGGCGGCGGTGGCGGATATGGCGGTGGCGATGAGTACGGTGAGCCCGCTCGCGCTCCGGCGGCTCGTCCACCGGCTCCGCGTGCGGCCGCCCCGGCGCCTCGCGCTGCGGCCCCCGCACCCCGGTCGGCGACCGGCTTCGATGACATGGATGACGATATCCCGTTCTAAGCCAAACTTGGTTTGAAGTGCAACTCAACAGCCGGCAAGCCAAGGTTTGCCGGCTGTTTGCTTTTCGGGATTGGAACGAGAATACGCAATGAATACACAAGCCGACGCAAGCCAGATCCGCTGGATCGACAACCAAGACCAGCCCGCCCATGCGCGCTGGCGCTCGATGTCAGATCAGCCCGCCCCCAAGCGCGTGTACGTCGTGGACGACACCGTCAATGCGGATAGCGCCTACAAATGGGCTTGCGAAGGCATAGGCTTGCTGTGGTGCGGAGATTTCCAGAACGCCAAGCTGCTGATGCAGGCGATGGAGCGCCGGGTCGACTCCAAGGCCGAGCGTGCCGCAGCCAAGGCGGCCAAGCCCGGCCAGGCCCCAGCCTCGGCGCATGCAAGCTTCGTGGCACAACGCAAGGCCCAGGCACAGCGCTCGCGGGTCTTGAATATGCTGCTCTTGCCTTTTGATGCCGACCATGGCGTGCCCTTGCGCCGCGCGCCCGATGTGCGCGAGGCCGGTGCGCAGGCGCGCGGCGCAGTGGACGGGCCTGGCGAGCATTACGTCGCTTCCTTGCGCGAACTGCAAGGCTTGATCGGCGCCCATGAGTGGCGCAAAAAAGGCGTCCATGTCGGCGCGCTGAAGGCCGACATCATTCCGCATTACGGCGTTTTCTCGCCGCTGCGCGGAGAGTATCTCGACCTGGTCGCGCATGCGCCGCTGCCGAGCAGCTTGAAGAGCAGCGGCAAGGCTGGTATCGCGTTTGACATCGGCACCGGCACGGGCGTGCTGGCGGCGCTGCTGGCCAAGCGCGGCGTCAACCATGTGGTGGCGACCGACCAGGATCCGCGCGCCTTGGCCTGCGCCCGCGAGAATCTTGCCGCGCTCGGCGTGGCCGGACGGGTCGAATTGCTGGAGGCAAATCTGTATCCGCCGGGGTCGAGCCAGGCGCATCTGATCGTCTGCAACCCGCCTTGGCTGCCTTGGCGGCCTAACTCGCCACTCGAGCATGCTGTCTACGACCCTGATAGCCGGATGTTGCTGGGCTTTTTGAATCAGCTCGCCGCCCATCTGCTTCCGGGCGGCGAGGGCTGGCTCATCATGTCGGACCTGGCCGAACATCTGGGGCTGCGCAGCCGTGACGAGTTGCTGGGCTGGATCGCCGCCGCCGGCCTGCGCGTGGTCGATCGCAGCGACGTCAAGCCTCAGCATTCGCGCGCCAAGGACAAACTCGACCCGTTGTTCAAGGCCCGCTCGGCCGAACTGACCTCGCTGTGGCGCTTGGCCGCCGCCTGACCTCGCTGCCGCCTCCTGCGCACGCCGCTCGTCGCTCGTCGATTTGGGGTCAGGTTCATTTAACTTTCAGTAAATGAACCCGACCCCAATTTGGAAATTAAATGAACCTGACCCCAGTTTGAAGATGAAGCAAGCTCAAGCCGCGCCCCTCAGTGCCGACCGTTGGCAGTTCTGGATCGACCGGGGCGGCACCTTCACCGATCTGGTCGGTCGCGCGCCGGGTGGGGCGCTGCACACGCTGAAGCTGCTGTCCGAGAACCCCGAGCAGTACCGCGACGCGGCGGTCGAGGGGATTCGGCGCTTGCTCGGCCTCAAGCCGGGCGAAGCGATCACGCCGGCGCTGGTCGACTGCGTGAAGATGGGCACGACGGTCGCCACCAACGCCTTGCTTGAGCGCAAGGGCGACCCGACCTTGCTGGTCACCACACGCGGTTTTCGCGACGCGCTGCGCATCGCCACCCAGGCGCGGCCACAGCTGTTTGCGCGCCAGATCGTCTTGCCCGAGTTGCTGTACAGCCGCGTGATCGAGGCGCATGAGCGCTTCGGTGCACAGGGCGACTGCGTGCTGCCGCTGGACGAGTCGGCGCTCAAATTGGATTTGCAAGCCGCTTATGACGCCGGCCTGCGCGCCTGCGCCATCGTCTTCATGCATGCTTATCGATACCCGGCGCATGAGTTGCTGGCCGAGCGTCTGGCGCAGCAGATCGGCTTCACGCAGATTTCGGTCTCGCACCGGGTCAGCCCATTGATGAAGTTAGTGCCGCGCGGCGACACCACCGTCGTCGATGCCTATCTGTCACCCATCCTGCGCCGTTATGTCGATCAGGTCGCGGGTCAAATGCCGGGCGTCAGCTTGTTCTTCATGCAAAGCTCAGGCGGTTTGACCGAGGCCCATCACTTCCAGGGCAAGGACGCGATCCTGTCCGGCCCGGCCGGCGGCATCGTCGGCATGGTGCGCACCGGCTTGGCGGCGGGCCACAGCAAGTTGATCGGCTTCGACATGGGCGGCACCTCGACCGACGTCAGCCACTTCAACGGTGAGCTGGAAAGAACCTTCGACACCGAAGTGGCCGGCGTGCGCGTGCGTGCGCCTATGCTGAGCATCCACACGGTGGCGGCGGGCGGCGGCAGCGTCGTGCGCTTTGACGGCGCGCGCCTGCGCGTCGGCCCGGAATCGGCCGGCGCCAACCCCGGGCCGGCCAGTTACCGGCGCGGCGGGCCGTTGGCTACTACCGATGCTAACGTGATGTTGGGGCGCATACAGCCGGACTTTTTCCCCAAGCTGTTTGGCCCGCAGGCGGATCAGCCGCTGGACCGAGAGGCTGCTGCGCAGCGTTTCACGGCGATGGCGGCCGAGATGTCTATCGCAGCCGGGCGACCGGTAGCTGCCGAGGAGGCCGCCAGTGGCGCGCTGCAGATCGCCGTCGGCAGCATGGCCAATGCGGTCAAGCGTATTTCGGTGGCGCGCGGACTGGACGTTACGGGCTACACCTTGCAATGCTTTGGCGGTGCCGGCGGCCAGGCCGCTTGTCTGGTCGCCGATGCCTTGGGGATGAGCCGGGTGCTGGCCCATCCCTTCGCCGGCGTCTTGAGCGCCTACGGCATGGGCCTGGCCGACCGCATGGCGATGCGTGAAGCCTCGGTCGAGCAAGTCCTCGATGAAGCCGGCCTCGCCGCGGCGCAAGCGCGGGCCGAGTTATTGGCCGAAGAGGCGAGAGCCGAACTGCGGGCCCAAGGCGCGGCAAGCGATTCGCTGCGCGGAGTCACGCGATTGCATTTGCGCTACCAGGGCACCGACACCGCGCTGAGCTGCGAATTGTTCGATGGCGCCGGCACGAGCGAGCTGCGGGCCGCCTTTGAGGTCGCCTATCGCCAGCGCTTCGCCTTCCTGATGCCGGGCCGCGAGCTGATCATCGAAGCGGTCGCAGTCGAGTGCATAGCGGCCGGTGAGGCGCTGGCGCAGGCCGAGAGCCTGACCGAACCCGCGCCGCACCGGCCCATGCCGGATGCTGAGCTGCGCATGTACTGCCCGGCCGACGAGCAGCCGGCCGGCTGGCGCGCCGCGCAGCTGTTTGTGCGTGAGCGGCTCACTGCCGGCGCGCAGATCGACGGGCCGGCGATCCTGGCCGAGCGCAATGCCACCACCGTCGTCGACCCTGGCTGGCAGGCGAAGGTGATGGCGGACGGCTGCGTCGAACTGCGTCGTATGCGAGCAAGGGCCCAAACTTTTGCCATCGGCACGCAAGCCGATCCGGTGATGCTGGAGATCTTCAACAATCTGTTCATGAATATCGCCGAGCAGATGGGCTTGCGCCTGCAGAACACCGCGCACTCGGTCAATATCAAGGAGCGGCTCGACTTCTCCTGCGCGCTGTTCAGCGCCGACGGTGATCTGATCGCCAATGCGCCGCATATCCCCGTGCATCTAGGCTCGATGAGCGAGTCGATTCACACCGTGATCGCGTGCAACCCTTCAATGGCGCCCGGCAATGTCTATGTGCTGAACGACCCCTATCACGGCGGCACGCACCTGCCCGACATCACAGTGGTAACGCCCGTGTTCCTGGACCAAGCAGCGGCAAGTCGCCCCAGCTTCTTCGTCGCCTCGCGTGGCCACCATGCCGATATCGGCGGCATCACGCCGGGTTCGATGCCGCCCTTCTCCAGCTCGATCGAGCAAGAGGGTGTGTTGATCGACAACTTCCTGTTGGTCGAGGCCGGCGTGCTGCGCGAGGCCGAGATGCTCGCGCTCTTGAGCAGCGGCGCCTATCCCTCGCGCAATCCGAGCCAGAATATGGCCGATCTGCGGGCGCAGATCGCCGCGAATGAAAAAGGTGCGCAGGAACTGCGGGCGATGGTTGCGCAATATGGCGCCGCGACGGTCGCGGCCTATATGCAGCATGTGCAAGACAACGCCGAGGAGTCGGTGCGCCGTGTCATCACCCGCTTGAAAGACGGCGAATTCTGCCTGCCGCTGGACAACGGCGCTCAGATCAAGGTGGCGGTGCGCGTGAATGCCGCCGAGCGCAGCGCCTTGATCGATTTCAGTGGCAGCAGCGAGCAGCTAAGCAATAACTTCAACGCGCCACGATCGATCACGATGGCGGCCGTCTTGTACGTGTTCCGCACCTTGGTGGACGATGCGATCCCGCTCAATGCCGGTTGCCTGAAGCCGCTCAAGGTGATCGCCCCCGAGGGCTGCATGCTCAACCCGCGCCATCCGGCCGCGGTGGTGGCCGGCAATGTGGAAACCTCTTCTTGCGTCACCAACGCGCTCTATGGCGCCTTGGGCGTGATGGCGGCCAGCCAATGCACGATGAACAACTTCACCTTCGGCAATGCCAGCCACCAGTATTACGAGACCATCTCCGGCGGGTCGGGCGCGGGGTCGGGCTTTGACGGCACGAGCGTCGTGCAAACGCATATGACCAACTCCCGCATGACCGACCCCGAGGTCTTGGAGTTCCGCTTCCCGGTGCGGCTGGAGTCTTACGAAATCGTGCCCGGCACTGGGGGCGCGGGACGCTGGCAGGGCGGCGATGGCGGCGAGCGGCGGCTGCGTTTTCTCGCCTCGATGACGGCGTCGATTTTGAGCAACGGACGCCAGCATGGCGCCTTCGGCATGGCTGGGGGCGAGGCCGGCGCGCCGGGCCGGAACTGGGTCGAGCGCTCGGACGGCAGCGTCGAGCCGCTGTCGCATATCGGCCAGGCCGAGATGCAAGCCGGCGATATGTTCGTGATCCGCACGCCGGGCGGTGGCGGCTACGGGGCTGAAATTAAATGAACCTGACCCCATTAAAGGAATTGCTTGACCATGTTTCCGCCGATTGATGTGTTTGCAAGTGGCCATTTGGCCACCACGGATGGCAATGAAATCTATTGGGAATGCTCGGGGAATCCGCGGGGGCTGCCGGCGCTGTATCTGCATGGTGGCCCCGGGGGCGGCATCATGACAGGGTATAGGCGCCACTTCGACCCGGCGGTATTTTTGATCGTGTCCTTCGAGCAAAGAGGCTGCGGCCGCAGCCGTCCGCGGGCGACCGATCCCGCCGCGGACTTGCAGACGAACACCACGCAGCATCTGATCGTCGATATCGAGTTGCTGCGGCAGCATCTCGGCGTGGAGCGCTGGCTGATCTACGGTGCGTCCTGGGGCACGACGCTGGCGCTGGCCTATGCGCAAGCCCATGCGGAGCGGGTGTCGGGGCTGGTCTTGGCGGCCGTGACGACGACGACGGCGGCCGAAGTGCATTGGCTGACGCAGAGCATGGGTTTGATATTTCCGCGTGAATGGGAAAAATTTGCCGAGGCGGCCCAAGCCGAGTCCGGCGAAAGCCTGATCGACGCCTATTACCGGCAGATACGTAGCGACGATGCCGCCATCCGAGCCGCGGCCGCTCAAGCGTGGTGTGCTTGGGAAGATGTGCATGTTTCACTCGACCCGAACAGCTCACCTAACCCGCGCTATCAAGACCCCGAGTTCCGCCTGCTGTTCGCGACGCTGGTGATCCACTATTGGAAGCATGCGGCCTTTTTGCAAGCTGCGGACATTCGCTCGAATATGCACAAGATCGCGCATCTGCCCGGCGTCTTGATCCATGGCCGGCTCGATATCAGCTCGCCGCTGGATACCGCTTGGCAACTGCACAAACAATGGCCGGGCAGCGAGTTTGTGGTGGTCGACGGAGAAGGGCATGGCGGCAAGTTGATGGTCGCTAGCGTCACCGAGGCGGTGGCCAAATTGGCCGCCGTCATCAAGCCGCAGGCGCTATTCGCTGGGTAATTCCAGCGACTGCAGATCAAAGGGCACGCCCCTCGGGATGCCGGCTTCGCCGTTCGGGGATTGGGTGAGCAGCGGGTACTTGGACTCGATGAAAAAAACCCGCCCGCCCAATACCGCACCCGAAGAGGGTTCGTTGAGCCCCGTCACCAAAGGCCGCAGCGTGAGCTTCTCGCCGTCAATCCGCGCGCTGCTGATTTGCCCGCCGAAGGGCCGGCTGCCAAAGGCATTGCTCTCGAACAGGATCAGCTGCCCCGGCTTGACGGCGCGGATCGCATCGACATTGTTCAGCATGCGCTCGGCATTGATGGGAGCAACCGGCCCGGCCGCACCGTCACTGCCGACGCTAATGCCGAGAACATACGGCACCGCCACGACCAGGCTGACGATCAGCCTGTGTTCGCCATCAAAGGCGATGCCGTTGAGGCCGGGGTAGGGGCCGGCGCCGCCGAGCAAGGGGTCGTCCTTCCACACTTGCAGTGCCGAGGCGCCGACCGGCAGGCGCAGGATGCGTGGGTGGAAGGAATCGGTGATGTACAAATTGCCTGGGCCGTCCTGCACCAGGTCATTGCAATAGCCGGCGTCCGGCATGGCGTAGCTGGCCACGGGCTTGCCGGTCGTCAACTCGTAGCGCTTCAAGGCACTGGGCGTCTGCGCCACGGTGGTGAAGCCGCTATTGCCGGAGCACACCCAGAGCGCATTGCGTTTGGCGTCCACCAGCAAGCCCTGCGCATTGGCCAGGCCGTTGGAGCCGGGGGCGACCAGCACCTCGCCCGCTCGGGCACCGGGACGCAGGCGCAGCACCGCGCCCTGGCGCCAACTGCCGACATAGAGGCTGCCGTCCGACCCGGCCGCCACGCTTTCCGGATACCAGTCGGCCGGCAGCGGCAGCACTTGTGCTTGGCTTCTTGGCGCTGCCGTGGTGCGTATTGATGCGCTCATCAAGGCCAGCGGCAGCGCGCAAGTGATCAAGAGGCGGGTGAAAGAAACTTGCTGAACCATGCTCGTACTCCGGGTTGACTGAAACTGGCCGCCATTCTTATTGCGAACTATCAATGGATAAACTAGCGAAAATTTCAAAGTGCTGAAAGCGAGAGTGTTGAATGGATAGGCTGACCAGCATGGCGGTGTTTGTTCGGGTGGCTGAGAAGGGCAGCTTCTCGGCGACAGCGGACGAGTTCGGCCTGTCCACCACGATGATTGCCAACCATGTGCGCGCGCTCGAGACCCATATGAAGGCGCGCTTGCTGGATCGCACCACCCGCCGCCACAGCCTGACCGAAATCGGTGCCGCCTATCTGGAGCGCTGCCGCGATGTGCTGGCTAGCGTCCATGCGGCCGACCATGTGGCCGAGGCCTTGCGCAGCGAGCCACAAGGCCTGCTGCGGGTATCGGCGCCGCTGTCCTGGGGCACGCATCGCTTGGTGCCGGTGATCGCGCGCTATATGGCCGCGCAGCCGCAGGTGCGGGTCGAACTGAGTCTGAACGACCGGCTGATCGATTTGGCCGACGAGGGCTTTGATTGCGCGGTGCGCTCCGGCCCCTTGCTTGATGACGCGGTGATTGCCCTGCGCCTGGCGGACGCGCGCATGTTGCTGGCGGCCAGCCCGGCCTATTTGGCGCGCTGCGGGGCTCCGACGGCGCCGCAGGATTTGGCCGCCCATGTCTTGCTGGGCTTCGCCGCCTGGGGCGATGCGCCAGTCTGGCGCTTTACGCGTCAGGGCAAGACGGTGGCGGTGCCGCTGCCGGTGCCGGCGCAGTTTTCTTGCAATAACGGCCAGGCCCTGCTGCATGCGGCGCAGGCCGGTATCGGCATCGTGCTGCAGTCCGACGCCTTGTTGGCACCGGCTTTGGCTGCGGGGGAGTTGCTGCCGGTCTTGCCCGAATGGGCGCTGCCGACCCGCGCTATGCACATCGTGCGCCTCCCCGAGGCGCGGCCCAGCGCCAAGCTGCGCAGCTTTGTCGACTTTGTTTGCGCGTCGCTGGGGCCGGCATTGGCATTGGATGAATGAGGTTTTGCCCAATCGTCGCCGATTGGCGGCGATACTTGCGCCCACGTAAATTTGTGACGGGGCGTCAAGTCTTGTTGCAAGACAAGACAAAGAGAGTCTTTTTTTTGCACACTCGCCGTTTGGCCGAGAGTCCGTAGTCTCGGCGACGTTGGCCGAGTCAACACCTCAAAAGTTAAGAGTAGAACAATGAAACGTCTGGATGATTTCCGCCTGAAGATGGGCCGTCATGAGTTGGTGCCCATCGTGATTGGTGGCATGGGGGTTGATATTTCCTCCACTGATCTGGCTTTGGAAGCGGCCCGCCTGGGCGGCATCGGCCATATCTCGGACGCGATGGTCAACACGCTGACCGATCGCCGCTACAAGACCAAGTACACCAAGGCCAAGCAGGCGCAGTTCCAGTACAACGTCGCGTCGGAAGACAAATCGGACGTCAAATTCAATCTGGAACATTTGGCCGAGGCGACCCGCCTGCATGTCGAGAAGACCATGGCGCGCAAACAGGGCAATGGCCTGATCTTCATCAACTGCATGGAAAAGTTGACGATGAATGGGCCGAAGGAAACGCTCAGCGTGCGCATGAATGCCGCGCTGGACGCCGGCATCGACGGCATCACGCTGGCGGCCGGCCTGCACCTGGGCTCACTCGCCTTGATCGCCGAGCACCCGCGTTTCCGCGAGGCCAAGCTGGGCATCATCGTGTCCTCGCTGCGCGCGCTGCAGCTGTTCCTGAAGAAGAACAGCCGCTTGAATCGCCTGCCCGACTATGTGGTGATCGAAGGCCCACTGGCCGGCGGCCACCTGGGTTTTGGCATGGACTGGGCCGAATACGACCTGGAAAAAATCGTCACCGAAATTCACCAATATCTGCTGACCGAAAAGCTGGACATCCCGTTGATCGCCGCAGGCGGCATCTTCACCGGCAGCGATGCGGTGCGCTTTCTGGAGCTGGGCGCCTCGGCCGTGCAGGTCGCGACGCGCTTCACCGTCACGCGCGAATGCGGGCTGCCGGACGACATCAAGCAGGAGTACTTCAAGGCCAGCGAGGCCGACATCGAAGTCAACGAAATCTCGCCGACCGGCTACCCGATGCGCATGATCAAGGCCAGCCCCGGCATCGGCGACGGCATCCGGCCTAACTGCGAGGCCTATGGCTACCTGCTCGACGCCAATGGCAAATGCGCCTACATCACGTCTTACAACCGCGAGGTGGCCGCGCATCCGGGCGAGCGCCGCGTCTCGGTCGGCGACAAGACCTGTCTGTGCACCCATATGCGCAACTTCGACATCTGGACCTGCGGCCAGCTGACCTGGCGCCTGAAAGACACCACCCACCGCAACCCCGATGGCAGCTACCAATTGCTGAGCGCCGAGCATGTGTTCAAGGACTATCAGTTCAGCACCGACAACCAGGTCAAGCTGCCCGAACCGGAGCTGGCGGTCAGCGCCTGAGCAGACCCAGAGGTCCGGCCTTGGCATGAGTGAGAATGCCCTCTCTTCACGAGAGAACCCATTCATGTCCAAGTCCATCCGCCTCTTATCGAATCTCAGCTACGGCCTCGCGCTGGCGCTTACCTGCAGCGCTGCCATCAGCGCACCGTCCGCCGCACTCGAGCAGCCGCTGAGCGCGCTGCCCTACACGCCCAGCCTGGACGTGCAGGCAATGGACCGCAGCATTGACCCCTGCGAGGACTTCTACCAATACAGCTGCGGCGGCTGGATCAAGAACAACCCGATCCCGGACGATCAGGCCCGCTGGTCGGTCTACAACAAGCTGGCAGTCGAGAATCAGCGTTATCTCTGGGGCACGCTGGTTAAGCTGGCCGCGTCTTCTCAGAACAGCGCCGACAAAGCGGCCTTGAGCGCCAACCAGATCAAGATGGGCGATTATTTTGGCGCCTGCATGAACGAAGACGCCGCCAATGCGCGCGGCCTGCAAGCGCTGGCACCGCTGCTGGACCGGATCAAGTCCGTAGATGGCAAAACTCAGCTGCCGGCCCTGTTGGCCGAGCTGCAATTGGCCACCAACAATGCGCGCTTCTATTTTTCGCTGAGCTCGGGCCAGGACTTTGCCGATTCCAGCCGTGTGATTGCCTTCGCCTCGGCCGGCGGCATCAGTCTGCCGGACCGTGACTACTACCTGAAGAGCGACCCAAAGTCGGTCAAACTGCGCCAGCAGTTCGTCGCCCATGTGGCGCGCATGTTTGAGCTGATGGGCAAGGCGCCACAGGCTGCGGCCCAGGCCGCACGCAGCGTACTGGCCACCGAAACAGCGCTGGCGCGCGCCAGTTTGACGCAGGTCGACAAGCGAGATCCCTACAAGTCTTTTCACAAATTTGATGCCAGAGGCGTGCAAGCGCTAACGCCAAATTTCGACTGGACCAACTACCGGCAGGCGCTCGGCCTGCCGGCGGACCTGAATGAGTACAACGTCACCGAACCGGCCTTCTTCAAGGCCGTCGGCGACTTGTTGAAGAAGAGCTCTCTGGAGGACATCAAGACCTATCTGAGCTGGCAGTTATTGAGCAGCCAAGCGGCGCATTTGAGCGCTGAATTGGTGCAGGCCGACTTTGACTTCTTTGGCCACACACTCAATGGCGTGCCGCAGCTCAAGCCCCGCTGGAAGCGTTGCGTCGAACTGGTGGATGCGCAACTGGGCGAGGCCTTGGGTCAGGAGTTTGTGCGCGACAACTTCAGCCCCGAGCTGAAGGCGATGACGCAAGAGATGACGCAGGAGATCGAAGCGGCGATGGCCGTCAGCATCAAGTCCCTGAGCTGGATGTCGGCCGCCACCAAGGAGCGGGCGATGGAGAAGCTGCATGCCATCGTCAACAAGGTCGGCTACCCCGATCAGTGGCGCGACTACAGCGCGCTGACGGTGGCCCAGGGCGACTTCCTCGGCAATGTGCAGCGCGGCAATGCCTTCGAGGCCCGGCGGCAATTGGCCAAGATCGGCAAGCCGCTGGACCGGGCCGAATGGGGCATGACGCCGCAAACCGTCAATGCCTATTACTCGGGCCAGATGAATGACATGAACTTCCCCGCTGCCGTGCTGCAGCCGCCGCTGTTCGATCCCAAGATCGACGCCGCGCCGAACTACGGCAATACCGGCGGCACCATCGGCCATGAACTGATCCACGGCTTTGACGACGAGGGCCGGCAGTTCGATGCCAAGGGCAATCTACGCGACTGGTGGGGCAAGAAGGATGGCAAGGCTTTTGAGCAGCGCGCCGCCTGTGTGGCCGACCAGTATGCCCAGTACACCATCGTCGATGACATCAAGATCAACAGCAAGCTGACCCTGGGCGAGGACCTGGCCGACCTGGGCGGCATGGTGCTGGCGATGACGGCCTGGAAAGCCCACACGGCGAACATGAAGTTAGAGCCGCGTGAAGGCTTGACGCCGGAGCAGCGCTTTTTTGTCGGCTTTGCCCAATGGGATTGCAACAATGCGCGCCCCGAATCGCTGCGCGTGCAGGCCGCGACCAATCCGCACTCACCGGGCCGCTACCGGATCAACGGCGTGACGGTCAATATGCCGGAGTTCGAGAAGGCTTTTGCCTGCAAGCCGGGCCAGGCCATGGTCAAGCCCGACGCCAAGCGCTGCAAGGTCTGGTGAGCAGCTCGCCCGGGGGGTGGGGCAGCGACGACCTGCTGCTCGGCCCTCCCGCTCAGCGCTGCGGCAAGTACAAGTTCGCGCACAGGCCACCCTCGGGGCGCGGGTGCAGGCTGAGTTTGGCGCCCATCAGACCGGCCAGGTCACGGGCGATATATAGGCCCAGGCCACTGCCGCCACTGCTTCTGCAGTCGGGCTGCATGCGTGAGGATTCCGTCCGGTAAAAGGGTTGGAACACCGCTTCCAACTGCTCCGTGGGAATGCCGGGGCCCTTGTCGGCAACGCTGATCAGCCAGCCGCTGCATGTTCCGTCATTGCTTGCCGTCATGGTGATGTCTGCCTGCCCGCCGTAGCGCAGCGCGTTGCCGATCAGATTGTCGAGAATGCGGCGCAGGTTTTGCACTTGCAGCTTGCAAATGGCGGTGGCAGCGTCGGGGCCAGGCGGCACGAAGCTGACCGCCTGGCCTTGCTCGGCCAGGTCATCGCAGAGCGATTGCAGCAAGGCCGTCAGCTCACAGCTCTGTTCGACTTCAACGACCGCATGGCCGCGATACAGCGCCAGCGCCTGGTCGACCATCGCGTTCATCTCATGCAGATCGGCGACCGAGCGGGCCAAGGCCTGCGGGGCCAGCTGCAGGGTTTCCAGGCGCATGCGCAAGCGTGTCATCGGCGTGCGCAGATCATGCGAGATTGCCGCCATCAACAGACCGCGCGCCTTGAATTGCTGATGCAGTTGCAGCGCCATCTGGTTGAATACCAGAGCCGCCTCGCGCACCTCCAGCGTGCCGCTGTGCTCGTCCAGCGCGGCCGGCGGCTGCGCGTTGGAGATGGCCGCGCCCAGGCCGTCGGCGGCCCTCACCAGGCGGCGCACCGGGGCGGCCAGCCAGCGCGAGCCCCACCAAGCCGCCAGCCCTATCACCAGCAGACGCAGGCCATAGTCGAGCAGCAAGGCTTCGGCGGGCAGGCCTCGTCCGGGCATCTGCCTCCCGCCGCCCGGCTCGTGGCGGCCGGGCGGCGGTGGCGCCAGTGCTTCATGCTCAAACCCGGCCGGTGCAGAAGACTGCGGCATGGGCGGGCGTGGCCCCTGGCGCTCAAGCAAGCCCGGGGTGGGCGGCAGCGACGGGAAGGTCGGCATGCCGGCGACCAGACCCGGCCCGGCAGGCAGATAGGCCCAACGCACGGCCACATAAGCGACCAGATGGCTGAGCACCAAGGCGCCCCACATCAGCAGGAACAGGCGCTTGCCCAGCGTGTCGGCCAGAAGACGGCGAAGCCAGCGCAGCGCCCGCTTCTTGTCGCCCCAGCGCCACCGGCGGTTCATGAGGAGCTGAGCAGTTTGACGTCAAACAGATAGCCCTCGCCGCGCAGCGTGCGTATCAGGCGCGGCGGCGTGTCGCCGAGCTTCTGGCGCAGGCGCGAGACGGCCAAGTCTATGCTGCGATCGTTGATCTCAACACCAGGCGCGCGCGTCAGCTCGATCAACTGTTCGCGCGTCAAGATGCGGCCGGGCCGCTCGATGAAGGCGCTCAGCAGCCGGTACTCGGCATTCGACAGCGCCAGCATCACGCCGGCCGGCGACTCCAATTGGCGCAACACGCGGTCGAATGTCCATTGCTCGAAACTGACCCGCCGGCCTGTCTGCACCTCGCGCGCGCCCTTGCCCATGCGCCGCTGCAGCGCGTTGATGCGGGCAACCAGTTCGCGCGGCTCAAACGGCTTGCCAAGGTAGTCGTCGGCACCCATCTCCAGGCCCAGCACGCGGCTGATCGGGTCGCCCTGGGCGGTCAGCATGATGACGGCGCTGCGGGCATGATGGGTCTGAATCCAGCGGCATAGATCGAGCCCATTGCCGTCCGGCAGCATCAGGTCCAGCACGACGACATCGAAGTCCTCCGCCGTCATGCGCCGCTGCATCTCGCGGGCGCCGGCCGCCACCTCGACGCTCATGCCAAAACCCCGCAGATAGCTTTGCAGCGATTCGCGGATGTCGAGGTCATCGTCGACCACCAGACAGCGCAGTTGTAGATGATGGTGAGCGGGCATCGTGTCGTCCTTGGGTGGCGGCTGAGGACGACGATACCTCAAGCCTCAGACAGAAATGGCGACCGTCATCGCTCCGCTATAGCCCTGCGCGACGCTGCCGCTGAGGCTGGCCGTTTGCAGGCCGACGCCGTCGCTGAAGACATTGTCGGTGGCAAAGCTGATGCGGGCCAGATTGCTCACGCTGGCGCTGTAGCCGGGCGCATTGTTGTAGACATTGCTGCACACATCGGTCGGAAAGGCGATCTGCGAAGTGCGCAGCTTGGTGGCGTAGGACTGCGCGGTGCTGGCGCTGCGGTAGACCTCGAAATGCATATGCGGCATGCGGCCGTCGTAGCAGCCGGGGATGATGGTGCTGAAGGTCACCAGGCCGTCGCTGCCTGTCACTTGCACGCCGCGCAAATAGTTCTCGGCCGTGACGCCGCTGGAATACATCGAGTAGCGGCCTTCACGGTCGCAATGCCAGAGGTAGATGGCATAACCTGCCAAACCGGCGCAGCCGGCATTGCTGTTGACCAGGCGCAAGGTCAGCGTCAGCGGTACGCCGCCGGCCACGCCGCTGGCCCCGGCTATGCTGGCGCGTATATCGCTGCGCACAATGCCGCTCAAGGCCAGCGCATTGGCAAGGCTGCCGTTGGCGTTATTGGAACCGTCTCCCGGGTAGGGGCCAGCGGTTTCGGTCGGGATCTGGCTGCAGCTGCCGGTCGTCGTGCCGGTGACAGTGCCACTGGTCGTGCCGCCGCTGGCGGCGGCTTCACTGCTGTCACTGCCGCCGCAGCCGATCAGGCTCAGGCCGCTGGCGCCGAGCAGCCAGGCCAGGGCTTGGCGGCGTTGCAGGCCCTGCACCTGCATGCGTGCGAGATCGGCGCTCAGGCCTTGGTCGTGGGGGTCTTGTGCTTGCGTCGTCATCTTGCTCTCCGGGCTCACTGTGCTTGGGCCAGTGAATTGGAGCAAGGCAACGTTGCCGCGGTATATGCAGTTTGTGTCGGCGCCGACACATGCAGCCTCCTCGCTAGCGGTTACCGGGCTCCGGGTCCAGCCGGCGCGCCCTGGCCAGCCGCCAGGCTTCATCCGGCTCGCCGGCATAAACATCTTCGGCGGTGGTGGGCGTTTCTTGCAGATGGGTGTCGATGGCGATGCGCTTGTCGAACACAAAGCATTCGCCCTTCCAGTCGGCTGCGGCATCGGGCAAGGCCTCGAAGTAACTGACGATGCCGCCGTCGAGCTGGTAGACATCCAGTCCTTGATCCTGCATCCAGGCGCTGGTTTTTTCGCAGCGTATGCCGCCGGTGCAATACATCGCGATGCGCTGGCCCTTGGCCTTCCACTCATCGGCATGTTCGGTCACATAGGCCGGGAAGTCGCGGAAATGCGCGACCTTGGGGTCGACCGCGCCCTCGAAATGGCCGAGCTTGAACTCGAAGCTGTTGCGGTTGTCCAGCACCAACACGTCAGGCTCCTTGATCAGCTCGCGCCAGCGCGTCGGCGAGACATGCGTGTCGGGCTTGCTCGCATCCGGCAAGCCCGACACGCCGGGCACACCAAAGGCGACGATCTCGGGCTTGGTATGCACCTTGATCAGCGTGAAGGGCTTGGTCGTGCAAGCGCTGTGCTTGAACACCATGCCGACAAAGGCGCCGCCAAAAACCGGGTCGGTTTGCAGCGCCTGCTCGAAGGCTGCCAGCGCCTGCGCCGGCCCGGCGATCGCCGCGCTGATGCCCTCCGGGGCCACCAAGATATTGCCGCCAATGCCGGTGTCCGGCTGGCTCAACTCGCGCAGCCGCGCGGCCACCGCTTCCGGCTCCGCCAAGGCGACAAAGCGATAGAAGGACGAGTGAATATGGGCTTCGGTGGGGGCAATATCAGACATACAGAGCGGGGTCGGGTTGATGCTTGGCCTGGGCTTCGGCCGGTGAATGGGGCAATAGGGCCAAACCGCCGGCCAGCGTCCAGGCTTGACTGTGGCCGAGGCGGGTCAGCGCCTGCGCGGCCTGGCGGCTGCGGTTGCCGGTGCGGCAGAAGAATAGCAACGGGCGCTGCGGCTGCTCGGCCAGCCAGGGCTGAATCGCGTTCAGCAGGCGCGACAAAGGCATTGCCTCCATTTGCGCACCGACCAGGTCGGGTGTTTGGCTGAGGAACTGCTCATAGGGTTCGCGCACATCGACCAGCAGCGCATCGGGGTGGTAATTGATAAAGGCCTTGAGTTGCGCGCCTTGCACCTGTTGCGCGGCGCTCTCTTGCTCTTGCGCTGGTTCGGCGCCGGCCAGGCAATAAGCCACTTGTTGCGCCTCGTCCCTGGCCGGTGCCAACAAGGTGTTCGGCCCCACGCAGGCACCCAGGTCGGCGGGCTCGCTCAGGCCTGTGAAGGCCAGCGCCGGCGCGGCCGAATCGGCACCGCTAAATAGCAAGACTTGACCCTGCGGCCTAACTGCGCGCGTCAACTGCTTGGCACCCAGTTCCAGCGCGGCCTTGTCCAGCGGCCAACCCAAGGCATCGCAGGCCGCGCCGGGCATCAGCTCGCCTATCGTCTCGGCCAGCAAATCGCGTGCTTCGGCATGCTCGGCCTCGCCCGTTGTGCTCAAGACCGCCAGCAGCGGATAGCCCTGGCAGGTCAAGGCCTGCGCCAGGCGGCAAACCTGTTCCGGGCGGGCGTCGATCAAGACGCAGGCCTTGCCGAGCGAGTCGGCCAGCAAATAGCAGCAGGCGCCGTCTTGCATATAGCGGGTGATGCCGTCGCCGACGGTCGGGAAATTGTTCTCCGGGCTCAGGCAATGGCGGCGCAACGACTCGCCGCAGGCACGGATGCGGGCGCAGGCCTCGTCGATAAACGCCTCGTCGACGGCCGGGCCTATCGACAGCCGCACCGCGCCGGCCGCCTGCCAGTCCGGCAGGCCCATCGCCTGCAAGACGAAGCTGGGAGCGGCCTTGGCGGCGCTGCAGGCCGAGCCGGCGCTGACGCGCACATCGGCGGCGTCGAACAGGTCTTGCAGCAGGCGCGAGCTCAGGCCCGGCACGGCGAAGTTCAAGGTGGTGGGCAGGCTCAGGTCCAGCGGCGCGTTGAAGACCAGGCCGGGGAAGGCCTCGCTCAAGGCCGCCGCCAGGCGCGCCCGAAAGCCGTGCAGGGTGGCCGAGTCGCGCAGCGTCTGGCCATCGTCCAGCGCCGCCAGCACAGCACCCAGGGCCGCGATGCCCGACATATTTTCGGTGCCCGAGCGCAGCGAGCCCTCCTGGCCGCCGCCCGCCATCAGCGGCGTGAACGGCGCGCCGGCGCGCACATAAAGCAGGCCTATGCCCTTGGGTGCATAGAGCTTGTGGCCGGAGAAGGGCGCGTAGTCGATGCGGCGCGCCTGCAGCCGCAGCGGCAGCTTGCCCAAGGCTTGCACACCGTCGACCAACCACAGCGCCTTGCTGCCGGCCAGCGCCGCTTCGATGCCGTCCAGATCGCTGATCACGCCGGTTTCGTTATTGGCCGCCATGGTGCAGACCAGGCCGGCGCGGGCCGCATGCTGGCGCAAAAATGCCAGGTCATGTCGGCCCTGGCTGTCGACCGGGATAGCCTCGATCTTCAGGTTAAGACCCAGCACCTGATTCCAATGCTTGAGCGCCTCGGGCACCGCCTTGTGTTCGGTCGCGCCATAGAGCAGGAACTCGGCCTGCAAATTGCCGCGCAGAGCGTTCAGCGCCGACAGCACCGCGGTCTGAATGCCCTCGGTGGCGCCGCTGACGAAGAGCAAGGCGCCATCGCCGGTATCGAGCAGGCGCTGCGCCCTGGCCCTAACGCCGTCGATCAGCGCCTTCGCCTTCAGTCCGGTGCTGTGCACGCTGCTGGGGTTGCCGTAGTCTTCCACCATGGCTTGAATGGCCGCGGCCTTGGCCTGCGGCAGCACCGGCGTGGTGGCATTGGCGTCTAGATAGATTTCCATGGGGTGGGCAAATGGGTGGGCAGGGGCGCCGGGATAGCAATCGTACCTGCTGCCCCTTTGCTGCCCTATACTGCGGCCCCGGGTCGGCAGAACACCCAGGCCTTGCCGCACGGCAACTCGTTTGACCGTGAGCTAAACCTGCCAGGCAATGAGAAGATATTTTGACCAGGCTGTGCCCACTTTCGCGTGTGCCCGGCTGGAAGCCGGCAAGCACCAGCATCGCCCTCCTGTGGCGATCATGAGCGCGCGTGATGTGGAGATCTTCGACCATGCCTCGTGAAATATTTGCCCTGCACGCCGATGACATTTCGGCCTTTGCCAAGTCCTTGCGTCAGCAACTCACCGAATACCGCAGTCAAGCGGACGAATCGGACGCAGCCCCCAGCCATCTGAGCTTGCTGAATATGCTGGCCCGAGCGGCCGGCCATCGCAATATCCAGGCCTTGCGTGCCGCCGCGCAGCAGCCCGCTGCGCTGGCCCAGGCTCCTACAAAGTTGACGCCGGTGCATGCGCCGCCGGCACGCGGCCCAAGCCACCCCGAGCTGAGTGAGCTGGCCGACCGCGCCTTGCGGCAATTCGATGCCCAGGGTCGTCTGGTGCGCTGGCCCAGTCGCCATCAGGTTCAGCGTTATGCGATCTGGGGCATGTGGCTGCATTTCGACAGCCGGCGTGTCTACACCGAGCCCGAAGTCAATGAGGTGCTGAATGCGCACCATGGTTTCGGTGACCATTGCACGCTGCGGCGCGAGTTGGTCGAGATGAAGCTATTGGCGCGCAGCGATGGCGGCCGCGCCTACCGCAAGCTCGCCGCCCGGCCGAACGAGGATCTATTGCCGCTGTTGCGGGAGTTGCGGGTGCGCAGCGGGGCCGCTTAGCTTTTGCCGATGGCTAGGGTCAGGTCATCGCACCCGGCTCGACTTCCGCTCACAAGCTCGGCTTGACCACCATCAAGAAAAAGACGAGCAGCATGGCGGCAAACGCCGGGTAGCCCAAGCCTTCCCACCACCTGACATAACGCCAATAAAGCGCAGGTAGTGCGTCGCCCGAGATTTGCGCGGCTCTTGCCATCGCAGCCATCTGCACTTGCAGCCAGACCACCGGTAGCCAGCACAAGCCGGCCAAGACATAGAGCCCCAAGGACAAGGATATCCACGGGGTGCTCAGCGGCAGGCCGGCCAAATGCGCCAGCCACATGCCGGAGAGCGGCTGCACAAGAACGGCCGGGGTGGTGAACCACCAGTCGGCCTGTACGACCAAACGCGAGACCACGGCCTGTGCGGCGATGTCGCGGCTGCGGTTGGTAAAGAACATATAGAAGGCGGAGCCGAATCCCGTCCCCACCAACAAGACGCTGGACAGGATGTGCAGCCATTTGACCAAGAGGTAGCTGTTCATCGGCTTTCTTGGCGTGCCAGAAAACATAGCAGGGCGGCGATTGGCAGGTTCTTGCTCAAGGGCCCCAGCGGGTGCAACCACAGGTCGGGGCTCAACAAAGTGGCTACGACAGTCATGCCCAGCATGGCTGCCAAGGTGAGGAGATAGACCGGCCGCGAGGGTCTGAACCACAAGGCGGCGCCGAGCAGCAGATCCAGCGCAGCGCCGCCCAGAATCAAAGCACTCGCTAGGCGGAGGTCTGCAACACCCCCGGCCAATAGCAGAACACGGCTTTGGCCTTGCAACTCCCAGATGCTGACCGCGCCCGTCCAGAGCCATACAAACACCAAGCTAAGGCGCAAGCCGCGCGTGTCCGACCTAGCGAGACTCACCACCGGCGCTGCTTGCCTACTCATAGATAGTTCTCTCGCGTTGCCATGCCTCGATTTCATGCGCATGGCTGACCAGGAAGAGCGCTAGACGAGCGAAGCGCTTGCGGGTCTGGCGCTCGAAAATCCACTCCACAAGGGGCCGAGCAAGGCGTGCTATCGCGCTTGGACCCACTGTAAAGTTGTAGCTGTAGATAAGCACCGAATGCCCTGGAGCTTGGTCTTGGTGGCGCATGGATGCGGCCCATCGCCCAAACGGAAAAGATTGACCCAGCATGGAAGCCGCAGCCAAGTGAGGTGGGTCGTACGCTATGAACTGCGTGCGCATAGACAGCCGACTTAGCCAAGCGCTGCCTGTGTTTTCTGTGATCGCGCCAACACAGGGGCAAGGCGCTCCTCCGACGACAAGCGTCGTGCCGACCAAGCTGTCCCACCGATGGCGCCATTGATGAAAGTGGAATGCATCAAAAACGATAGCAGCAGGTGCCGGCATCGCAAAGTTGAAACGCCGATGCGTCATGGCACGCCTACTCCTTCACATCTCTCTTCCACCAGATCCGTCACCATGCCCCACTTTGCGAACTCAGGGCCAAATTCCGCCAGCGTATGGCGGCTCACGCAGGGGTAGGCGCCAGCGGCCATGTGTTCGCCCTTGGCCAAGCGCTTGGCCAGCAAGATGGCGGCCATGCAAGGTATCTCCGGGCCGTGATCCTTGTCCGCTGCGATATGCCAGGCCCGCTTGACCGGCTTTGCATCTGCGTCCAGCCCCGTGGCTCGCACCACCATGCCACCCAGGCGAGAGCCCAGCGGATCGAACAATTTGGCGCTGACATTCAACAGGGCGGCCAAACGGGCAGGCTGTTTGAGCCAGCCGACGCTGCGCAGCCAAGCCAGCAAGGCGAACGCGCGTTGCGACAAGCCGACCTCCAAGGCCGCTCGAAACTCCATGCGCTGGCGCAGCTGATAGTGCGCCGGAAACAGCTCCAGATCGGGGATGTCGCACAGCGCCCCCAACCTCGGCTTCAAGCGCCGAAACAACACCTGCCTGGGCTTGGCCCAGGCGATCTGCGATTGCCATTGGCCCTCGCGCCAAACCTGGATGGGCGCGCCGCAGTAGCTCAGCACCGCGCGGAGGGTCGCCACGCCGCGCGGCGCCGTCTGCGCCGGGGCAATGCAGACGTCCAGCGTGTCGAGCCGCTGCCAACCCTCACAAAGCGTGTCGACAACGGCCGATGAGAGCGCCGGGACGGTGCTGGCGCCGCTGATGGCCAGGCGGTCGGCCGCCACAAAATCCGCATGCAAGGCGCTGGAGAAATCGCAGACAAAGCGCCGTCCGTCGGCCAGGTCGATGTAATGCACACCCGCTCGGGCGCAGGCTCTTGCCACGCCATAGTCTTGGCTTTGAAACGGCCCGGCGGTGTGAATCACAAGCTCGATGTGCCGCTCGCGCAGCACTTGCGCAAAGTCCGCCGCATGCATATCGACCGCCGCGCCCTGTGCGAAGCCGAGCCCTGCGGCGAAGTCCGCCGCGCGTTCGCCGTCCCGTCCGGCAACGGTCAATTCGATGTTCGAGTCCAGCGCCAATGCTCGGCAAATGCGCGCGCCGAAATTGCCATAGCCTCCCAGAACCATCACCTTCAGCGGCATCTTTTCCCTGCCCTTTTGTTTCATGCAGCCCGCACTATAGGCCGAGCGCACAGCCTATCCTGGTCCTTGTCACTCCTGGCCGTATCAAACGACTTGAGCGACAGCCTGGCTGGCTCGACGACCCGGTTTGTGCTCCACTAAGAACTTGTCTGTAAGTAGGTGGGCCGGCTAAGGACGGTAGGCATTTCGGAAAGGTTGATATGACGAAGATTGCGCGCGTATTCGCTGTGCTTTTCTGCGCCGGCTTGAACAGCCTTTTTGGCGCAGCGGCGCTGGCCCAAACCGAGATCACGGTGGTGCGAGGCGACGAGTCCTATCCACCCTTCGAGATGCTGGTCGACGGGCGCTTGACCGGCTTGCACATCGACCTGGTCGAAGCGGCGGCAAGAAAACTCGGCGTCAGCGTCAAATGGGATAGTCTGCCCTGGAAGCGGGCGCTGCGTATGGTCGAGGAGGGGCAGGCCGACGCGGTGACCTATATCACCCGCACCCCAGATCGGGAGGCCTGGGCGATCTTTCAGGATGGCAATGTGCTGAGCAGCTCCGAGGTCCGCTTCATTGTTTTGAAGGAACAGGCGGGCCAAATCACGTTTGACGGAAATTTGGCACGCTTTCTTGCGCAGCACAGGCCCATCGTGGTGCGTGGCTTTGCCTTCGGCAACGTGGAGCTTGACGCACTCAAGAAGCTGGAGGGCAACAATATGCAAGATGTGGTCCGGATGCTGAAGGCTGGCCACTCGGACATTGCGGTCGTTAACTGGGGTGACTTTGTCGGCGCCTTCAAGGGCAAGCCGGAATTGGCCCAGGTGGCCCCGCTCAAGCCCCCCATCCTGTCGCTGCACAACTACATCGCCTTCTCCCGCAGCAAGAAGGACGAGGACTTGGCGCTTCGATTCGCTGCGGCCTTGAGTGAGTACAAAAATACGGCGGAATACGCCGCGCTGTTGCGACGTTACCGGCTTGAGCGCTAGCGGCGGCACGGACTGAGGGTCGGGTTTGCCTGCCCCTCGCTACAATCGCCAGCCTTGTCCCCGAGGGAATCAATCCGTGTCCGATCGCTCCGCCGTGCTGCTGCAATACCTGTTGCCTAAACAGGCCATCACCCGCTTTGGCGGCCTGGTCGCCGGAGCGCGCATGGGGGCGATCACGACCGCCATCATTCGCCGCTTTGTGGCTCGTTACAACGTCAATATGGCCGAGGCGGCCAACCCCGACATCTCCGCCTATCCGAGCTTCAACGAGTTCTTCACGCGTGCGCTGAAACCTGGCGCCAGGCCGCTGGCCGACGCGACGCTGCTGTGCCCGGTGGATGGCCAAATCAGCCAATTCGGCGCGATTGACGGCCAGCAGATCTTCCAGGCCAAGGGCCACAGTTTCACGACCACGACCCTGGTCGGCGGCGATGCGGCGCTGGCCGCGCAGTTCGATGACGGTATCTTCGCCAATATCTATCTGAGTCCGCGCGACTATCACCGCATCCATATGCCGGCGGCCGGGCGTTTGATGCGCATGATTTATGTGCCGGGTGACCTGTTCTCGGTCAACCCGGTGACGGCGCGTGGCGTGCCCGGTCTGTTTGCGCGGAACGAGCGGGTGGTCTGCGTGTTCGAGGGCATTCATGGTCCCTGGGTGCTGGTGCTGGTCGGGGCCACCATCGTCGGCAGCATGGCCACCAGCTGGCATGGTGTCGTCAACCCGCCGCGCCCCGGCAAAGTGGTCGAGTGGGATTACCGGGATCAGCAGATTCAGCTCAAGAAGGGCGAGGAGATGGGTCGCTTCTTGCTTGGCTCCACCGTCGTGATGCTATTCCCCAAGGGGCCTTGGACCTTCAACGCGGCCTGGGTCGGTGAAGATTTGGGGCGGCCGGGGAGTGCGGTGCGGCTGGGCGAGGCGATGGCGAATCGCTGAGGGCAAAAAGAGGGGCAAGGGCTGACCATCGCAGCGAGGCCGGGCAGCAAGGGCTGCAGTCCATGCGAGCCGATTCCCAACTGTCGGCCCCCTGTGGCAGCTCCGGACCAACTGGAGCCATTCAACACCGATGGAATCAGATCGCCGGCAACGAGTTTTGGCTGATTAAGTCGAAGCGGAACAGGCCACCAGTTTGAATTGGATTGCCGAGCAGTGTGCGCGGCAGGCTCTCGGCAAAGCGCATGCCGGGATCGAAAACCACGGGGATATGTTGCTTGCTGCGGTTTGCGTCTGCAACTCTTTCTGCATGGGTTGGAGGGATGACCTGAAATTACGCTTCTTCGTTATGGAATCGGCAGCCAATGAGGCGGGTCTCAGCAGTGTTCCCAGAAATTTTCATTCCAAGGCCGTGCGTCGATCTCGCTGGTCCAAGCAGTCCGAGCCTGACGATGCAGTCCGATCATCAAGTCGGCGACATGGACCGGATCGGACTGCCTCTCCTTGTCCGGATGGTCCGCACCTTCCCGAATGTCTGCGTCGATCACCAAATGCGCGACATGGATGCCCTTGGGCCAAAGTTCACGTGCCATTACCTGGGCGATGGCGCGTTGTCCGAACTTGCCCACCGCCAAATTCAGGTGCCCGGCGCGACCGAGTAGCGAGGAGGTCGAACCGGTCAGGATGATCGTGCCCCGTTGGGCCGGTACCATGGCACGCGCAGCCTGCCTGGCGACCAAAAAGGCGCCCAGACAATTGTGCCGCCAGCCATCCTCGAAGGCTGGCAGTTCGACGTCCATCGCCTCACCTGGCCCGAAGCATTGAAGCGAATAGATCACCAAATTCGGGATCCCGTGGTTGGCCATGACATGCTCAAACAGCCTGGCAATCGACTGCTCATTGGTGGCGTCGCAACCATAGGCGAAGGCAGTCCCTCCCTTTGCGCCAATATCGCGGGCGAGCGGGGTCAGTCGAGCGGCGTTTCGGGAGGCCATCACAACCGCCATGCCCTCATTGGCCAAACGATGCGCAAGGGCGTAGCCCAGTCCGGGGCCGACGCCAACTATCAAGGCGATTTCACGAGCGGCCGGGCTTGGCGAAGGCTCGGGATGTAGAGTCTGCAATGTGCCGGCTTGCAGGCTTCGTGCGCGGGATTCGTGGGGCAAGGCTTGTCGCATCCGGCGTCGCGAGATGGGCGTAACGTGAACCGCACGTTCGAATTTAAAGGCGAATGCAATCGGACCCAGATTGAACTTGCGTAGGCGCTTCAGGTATTTCCATATGGATTGAAGCAAAGAGGGTTTGACATCGACAAGCCTTGGTGAAACGAGGTCAGGTTGCATAATCGCCAATCTCCATGGAGTTTGTGTTGACTTGCGGGCGTTGTCGTCTTGGCATGGACTGCCCAAAAAGTTCAACGGTGCTCGTAACGAGTCGAGGCCACCCTGCCTGAGTCAGCCTAGTCACAGGGTAGACGGCGCCACTTGGCTGACGATTGATTAATCGCAGTTGCGACATTTTTGTGCCTGTCCGGCAAGATAATTTGAATGGCTACATTCAACCGGGCGAGGCGATGGTCAATGGCTAGGAGGATGAACCTTCAGCATCGCAACAAAGGCGCGCAGCGCCGGGCTGCTCTGGCTGCGGCCTGGGTAGTAGAGCGAGAAGCCGGTGCCCGCCGGGCACCAGTCGCCTAAGACTTGCATGAGGCGGCCGGCCGCCAGATGCTCTCGCGCCGCGCATTCATAGACATAGGCAAAGCCTGCGCCTTCGAGCGCCGCCGCCAAGGCCACGCTTTGGTCATCGACCATCAAGGCGCCGCCGACATCGAGGGTTAGCTGTTCCATGGTCTGCCCATTTGCGCGCTCGAACTCCCAACGGAACATCGCACCGCTGGCGAAGCGTTGGCGCACGCAAGGCGCTTGCAGCAGTTCGCGGGGATGGGTCGGAACAGCCGAGCGCGCCAGCAAGGCCGGCGCGGCGACGACGATGAAGCGCTGCGCCTCGCCGAGCGGCACGGCCACCATGTCCAGCGGCAGGCGTTCGGTAAAGCGTACGCCGGCGTCGAAGCCCTGCGCGACGATGTCGACCATCACGTCTTGCGTGTGCAACTCAAAATGCACGGCCGGATGGGCGGCCAGAAAGCGTGCCACGATCGGCGCCAACACCAACCGCGCCGCACTGCGTGGCACCGACAGCCGCAGCGTGCCGCCTATCTCGCCGCTCAACTCGCCCAGGTCCGCATAGGCTTGCTTGATGCTTTGCAAGGCCGGGCCGGCCTGCGCCAGCAGTTGTTCCCCGGCCGCGCTCAGCGCCACGCTGCGGGTGCTGCGCGCCAACAGTGCGACGCCTAACTCTTGCTCCAGTCGGCGCATTGCCTGGCTGACGGCCGAAGGGCTGAGCCCCAGACTCAGCGCAGCGCCCCGAAAGCTGCGCGCCTCGGCAACGGCAAAGAAGATACGCAAATGCTGAAAGTCTGGATCGGCCATGATGGCATTGTCGACGCCATTGTTCAGTCCGGCTGCACAGGGCGTGCAAGACGGCGAGGCTGGCGGTTCACGCATTCGGCGAGCAAGATGCGCAACAGATCAAGCCCTCAGCCAACACAGACATGAATACAAACGTTCTCAAAAAAATTTCCGCCTTCTCCGACGGCCAAGCCGGCGGCAACCCGGCCGGCGTGTTGATCGCCGATCAATTACCCGCTGACGCCGAAATGCAGCGCATCGCCGCCGAGCTGGGCTTCTCCGAAACCGTGTTTGCTCAGCCGCGGGGCAAGGCCTGGCGGGTGCGCTATTTTTCGCCCGAAAACGAGGTGCCTTTTTGCGGCCACGCCACCATCGCCCTGGGCGCTGCGCTGGCGCTCAAGCAGGGTGACGGGCTGTTCGACCTGATCCTCAATAGCGCCACCATCAGCGTCGAGGGCAGGCAGGAGGGGGAGCTTTTCGCAGCGGCGCTGCAATCTCCGCCGACGCGCAGCGCGGCCGCCGATCCGGCCTTGCTGGCGGCGGCGCTGGCGTTGTTCGGCCTTGATGCTGACGATCTGGATCCGCGTATGCCGCCGGGCCTCGCTCATGGCGGTGCCGACCATCTGGTCCTTGCCTTGAAATCACGCGCAAGGCTGGCGGCGATGAACTATGACTTGGACCAAGGAAGAAAGCTGATGCAGGCCGCCGGCTTGACCACCATCCTGCTGGCCTATATCGAGACGCCACAGCTGTTTCACACCCGCAATGCTTTTGCTTCCGGCGGTGTGCTGGAAGACCCGGCCACCGGCGCGGCCACCGCTGCGTTTGCGGGATATTTGCGCGATTTGGGCTGGCCACATGGCGGCAGGATCGACATCGTGCAAGGTGAAGATATGGGCGCGCGCTCGCTCTTGCGGGCCGAAATTCCGGCGGCTGCCGGCAGTTCTATCCGGGTCTCCGGCGCAGCGCGCTTGATGTCATGAGTCACACCACGAGACGCCTCGCCGGTCGGGAGGTTCCCGCCATCGGCCTGGGCCTGATGGGCATGAGCGAGTTTTATGGCGCGCATGATGACGCGGAATCGCTGGCCACCTTGCATGCCGCGTTCGAGTTGGGCCTGCGCCATTTCGACACCGCCGACACCTATGGCGCCGGGCATAACGAGCAATTGCTGGGGCGCTTTGTGGCCGAGCTGAAGCCGGCGCAGCGTGCCGACTTGCTGCTCTCCACCAAGTTCGGCATCAATCGTCCGCCCGGCACCTACGAGCGCCATATCGACAACTCGCCCGCCTATATCCGAGCCGCTTGCGAAGCTTCGCTCAAGCGCCTGGGGCTGGAACAGATCGGTCTGTACTACCTGCACCGGCGCAATCCGGCCGTGCCCATCGAGGTGGTGATGGAGACCCTGGCCGCCCTGAAGGCGGAGGGCAAGATTGCGGCGATCGGCCTGTCCGAGGTCAGCGCGGAGACCTTGCGTCGGGCCCATGCGGTACATCCGGTGGCGGCCTTGCAAAGCGAGTATTCGCTCTGGGAGCGCGCTGCCGAGCAAGAGATGCTGCCGACCAGCGCCGCCTTGGGCGTGGCCTTTGTCGCCTACAGTCCGCTCGGCCGGGCGCTGCTGAGTGCGACGATGCCGGCCACGCAAGACCTGGCCCCGGATGACTTCCGCCGCATGCTGCCGCGCTTCAATGGTGAGGCGGGCGAAAGTAATCGCGCCTTGGCGGAGCGGCTTGCCACTTTGGCGGCGGCCTGGAGCATGCCGGCTTCGCAACTGGCGCTGGCCTGGATTCTGCACAAGCAGCCGCATGTGCTGGTGATCCCGGGCACCCGGCGGCAGACTCACCTGGGCAGCAATTGGGCGGCCTGTCGCATCGACCTGAATGCCGTGCAAATGGCCGCCTTGGATGCCTTGTTTGCGCCCGGCGCGGTGGCCGGCGAGCGCTATACCGAGGGCGGCTGGGTCGGCATCGAGTCGGCTCGGACCTAAGCGGCCGCGTGGCCGGCGCCGCAGGACCATCAGCAACTGGGACAATGTGGACTTGTCAGCCTTTTGCAGAACTCCGAACACCATGAGCCAAAGCGCTATGCCCCGCCCACTCCAACGCGTCCTGACCGGCATCACTACCACCGGCACCCTTCATCTGGGCAACTATGTCGGCGCGGTGCGGCCGGCGATTCTGGCCAGCCAGGAGGCCGGCGTGGAGAGCTTCTTCTTCATGGCCGACTATCACGCCTTGATCAAATGCGATGACCCGGAGCGCATCAATCGCTCACGCCTGGAGATTGCCGCGATCTGGCTGGCGGCCGGCCTGGACACCTCGCGGGTGACCTTTTATCGCCAGAGCGACATCCCCGAAATCCCCGAGTTGACCTGGCTGCTGACCTGCGTCACCTCCAAGGGCCAGATGAACCGCGCTCATGCCTACAAGGGCGCGACCGACGCCAATGCCGCCGCCGGCGAGGATCTGGACGCCGGCGTCACCATGGGTTTGTACAGCTACCCGATCCTGATGGCGGCCGATATTCTGATGTTCAATGCCCACCGCGTGCCGGTTGGGCGTGACCAGGTTCAACACATCGAGATGACTCGCGATGTGGCGCAGCGCTTCAATCATTTGTTCGGCAAGGGCCGCGATTTCTTTGTGCTGCCCGAGGCCAATGTCGAAGAGGATGTGGCCTTGCTGCCGGGCCTGGACGGCCGCAAGATGAGCAAGAGCTATGACAACGCGATTCCCTTGTTTGAAGGCGGCGCCAAGGGGCTGAAGGAAGCAATCGCTCATATCGTCACCGACTCCAAGCTGCCCGGCGAGCCCAAGGAGCCCGAGGGCCAGACTCTGGTGACGATTTACGATGCCTTCGCCAGCGCCGCGCAGCGCCAGCAGTTCCGCGCCGACTTGCGTGCCGGTCTGGCCTGGGGCGAGGCCAAACAGCAGTTGTTCGACTTGATCGACGCCGAGATCGCGCCGCTGCGCAGCCGTTATGAGGCCTTGATGGCGCAACCCGAGTTGATCGAGGCGACGCTGCAAGAGGGCGCCGCCAAGGCGCGTGCGGTGGCCGCGCCCTTGTTGGCGGAGTTGCGGCATGCGGTTGGCCTGCGCAGCTTCGCGGCACCGGCAGCGCAGGTCACAGCGGTCAAGGCGGCAAAGGCGGCGCTGCCGGTCTTTAAACAATTCCGCGAGGCCGATGGGCAGTTCTACTTCAAGCTCAACGCCGCCGACGGCAGTCCGCTGCTGCAAAGTTTGGGCTTCGCGGGTGGACGCGATGCCGGGCAATGGGTGGCGCGCCTGAAGCGCGAAGGTGCTGCCGCCCTGGCCGAGGCGCCGGTGCAACTGGCTGCGGGCGTGGGCGCTGCTGCGGTGGCCGGGGCCTTGGCCGCGCTTCAAGCGAGCGACGCCGAATGATCAATTGCCATCAAAAGAGACTTAGAGGCTTGACTCTGATCAGCCACATACCCGCATAAACCCGCTAGGCTGTGGAGGCAACCTTGGCTAGCCTTTATCTCTGAACCTCAGAGACCTAACGGAGACAACCCCATGCCGACCATTCCCGCCGATAGCTTGGCCTTGCAGCGCTTTTATCATTGGGAGCGCACCCTGGGTTCTCGTGTCGCCTTGACTCAGCCCATGGGGGCCGGGGTCGTGCAGGAGTTCACCTGGGCCCAGGTGGCCGATCAGGTGCGGCGCATGGCCGCGCACCTTCAAGCGCAAGGCAAGGCCCAAGGCTGGGAGCCCGGCGCCAAGGTGGCGATTCTGTCGAAGAACTGCGCCTGGTGGTTGATGAGTGACTTGGCTATCTGGATGGCCGGTTATGTGTCGGTGCCGCTATATCCGACGCTGGCGTCCGAGACCATTCGGCAAATCTTGACCCATAGCGAGGCCAAGGCTTGCTTCGTCGGCAAGCTCGATGGATGGTCCGGCATGAAGCCCGGCATACCCGAAGGGCTGCCTTGCATCAGCTACCCGCTTTCACCGGACGATGCCAAAAAGTCCTATGAAGGCTGGGATGCGATTTGCGCGCGCAATCAGCCGCTGGCGGGCGAGCCTATTCGCCAGGCCGATGACTTGGCCACGCTGATCTACACCTCGGGCACCACCGGCGCGCCCAAGGGCGTGATGCATTCCTTTGGCGCGTTCGCCTGGGCGCTCAGCGCCGCGCTCAAGCGCATTCCGATGAGCGCGGACGACCGCATGCTGTCCTACCTGCCGCTGGCCCATGTGGTGGAGCGCGTGCTGGTCGAGCATGGCTGGCTGCGCACCGGCTTTGCGGTCTACTTTGCCGACAGCCTGGACACCTTTGCCGCCGATCTGCAGCGCGCCCGGCCGACCATCTTCTTCTCGGTGCCGCGCCTGTGGGTCAAGTTCCAGCAGGGCGTGCAGGCCAAGATGCCGCAGAAGAAGCTCGATTTCCTGCTCTCGCTGCCCATCATCGGCGGCCTGGTGCGCCGCAAGATCATGAAGGCGCTGGGCCTGGACCAATGCCGGATCGCCGCCGGCGGCGCGGCACCGATGCCGGTCGCCTTGCTGCAGTGGTATCGAAAGTTGGGCCTGAATATCTGCGAAGGCTACGGCATGACCGAGAACCTGGCGGTCTCGCACATCACGCTGCCGGGCGAGGATCAGATCGGCACCGTCGGCCCGGCCTATGACGGCATCGAAACCCGCATCGATCCGGCCTCGGGCGAGTTGCTGATGCGCAGCCCCGCTTTGATGCTGGGTTACTACAAGCAGCCCGAGTTGACCGCCGAGGTGATCACCGAAGACGGCTGGTTGCGCACCGGCGACAAGGGGCAGATTGACGCCAAGGGCTTGTTGCGCATCACCGGCCGGGTCAAGGACCTGTTCAAGACCAGCAAGGGCAAATATGTGGCGCCGGCGCCGATCGAGGATCGCCTGGGCCAGCACCCTTCTGTTGAGGCCTGCGTGGTGACGGGTGCCAGCATGGGTCAGCCGGTCGGCGTGGTGATGCTGTCGCCGGATGCCGCCGGCCATAGCGGCACGGCGGCCGAGCGCGCCGAACTCAGCAGCAAGCTGAGTGCGCATCTGGATGACATCAATGCCAAGCTCGACCCGCATGAGCAACTCGACTGCCTGGTCGTCATCAAGACACCCTGGACGGTGGACAACGGCTTCATCACGCCGACCTTCAAGATCAAGCGAAATCGGGTCGAGGAGGTTTACGGCCCGCAACTCGAGGGCTGGGTGAGCGAGCGCAAAAAGGTCGTGTTCGGCGACTGAAATTTGAGCGCCGGGTGGCGCTCTATCTATCATCGCCCCATGCCCATCCCCCTCGCTCCGCCCGCAGACCTCATAGCAGCCACCTTAGACGGTGCTTTGCGCGGCGGCGTGGTCGTTTTGCTGGGCTTGCTGGGTGCCAACTTGCTGCGCGGAGCGGCCATTCGTCGCGGCAGCGCCGCCGTCTTGGGGGCCTTGCTGGCCTTGGGCCTGATCGTGCAGGTCATCAGTTCCGCTCCGCTGTTTGAAGCCGGCGTGTCCGGCCTGGGGCAGGCGCCCTGGGTCGCGGTGTCGGTTGGCAATGCGCCGCTGTTCTGGTTGTTTGCCCGCGCGCTGTTTGATGATGAATTTGTTTTGAGCCCCAAGCATGGGCTGATTTGGCTGGCGACGGCGCTCTTGAGCTTCCTGAACTGTGCTTGGTTGGCCGGTCAGACCCAGCATTGGCCGCTGGCCGCCGCTGCCGTGCTGCTGCAGCGGCTCTTGCCGCTCTTGTTCGGCGCGTTGATCGCGTTGACGGCGCTGCGCCATTGGCGGGGTGATCTGGTCGAACGGCGGCGGCGCCTGCGGGCTTTCGTCGTGATCGCCGGCGGCGCCTATATGGCGACGATGGTGGCCGTGCGTCTGCAGGCACCGCAGGGCAGGCTGTCGGGTTTGTCGGCCAGCCTGGACATGGCCGGCTTGTTGCTGATCACGCTGGTGCTGGCTTGGGGCTTGCTGCGCTTGCCGGTGACGGGCTTGCTGGCCGCGCCGCCAGACTCGACCGAAGCCGCGCTTGAGGCGCCCTTGACCGATGCTGCAAGCGCGCCCGCTGTGCAGGAGACCCCCGATGCGGCCGAGCAGGCCTTGCTGATGCGCTTGCAGCGCTTGATGCTGGAGGAGCGCTTCTATCGCAGTGAAGATCTGACCCTCGCCCGCTTGGCCGAGCGCATGCAATTGCCCGAGTACCGCTTGCGCCGCTTGATCAATCAGCGCCTGGGTCAGCGCAACTTCAGCAGTTTCGTCAACAGCTACCGCGTGGATGAGGCCCGAGCGGCGCTGACCGCGCCTGCACGGCGTTCGACCGCGGTGCTGACCATCGCCTTGGAGGCGGGCTTTCAGTCCATTGGCCCCTTCAACCGCGCTTTCAAGGCCGCCACCGGCCTGACCCCGAGCGAATACCGCCAACAAGCGCAGGCCGATTCCTGAAATCGGCCTGTGCGAAAGCTGCAATCGCGGCTTTCGGCCAGACCGACGGGCCGGCTTTTGCCATGCTGCAGCACTCAAAAATCCAATGGCTACCCGCCTTGGATAAAACTGCTTGGAGTCTGGAGATGAAACTGTTGGATGTCATTTGCAAGCTGAAATTCCTGTGCGTGAGGCTGGGCTTGGGTCTGGCCCAACTGCCGGCGCTTGCCAATCTGGGCATGACCGAGATCGCCGTCCCGCCCGGGCCGGTGGCCGCAGAACTGGCCGGGCCGGTCACGGTTTTCTACCCGACGCCGGACCCTGAACGGCTGCTGAAGCAGGGGTCCAT
This sequence comes from Roseateles oligotrophus, assembly GCF_025717515.1. Lineage (GTDB taxonomy): Bacteria > Pseudomonadota > Gammaproteobacteria > Burkholderiales > Burkholderiaceae_C > Paucibacter_A > Paucibacter_A oligotrophus. The sequence continues at coordinate 35,792 of NZ_JAJIRN010000010.1, read as the reverse complement.
GAGTTTGCGGGTGGCGCCCGGCGCGCCGCCGCAGCGCGGCAATGGTCGCTTGGTGTTGATTTCGCATGGCTCGGGCGGCTCGCCCGTCGTGCATGCCGATTTGGCGCGGGCCTTGGTCGAGGCCGGCTTTGTCGTCGCGATGCCCGAACACCGGGCGGACAACTACAAAGACCCGAGCCGCCCCGGCCCGGATTCGTGGACCTTGCGGCCGGCCGAAATGTCGCGCGCGATCGATGCGGTGGCGGCCGACGCGCGTTTCGCACCCTTGCTGGCGCTGGACAAGGTCGGCGCCTACGGCATGTCGGCCGGTGGCCACACGGTGCTGAGTCTGGCCGGCGGGCGCTGGTCGCCGGCTGGCTTTCGCACCCATTGCGAAGCGAATCTGCTTGTGGATTTTCAGTTCTGCGTGGGTCTGACGACCCAACTGAACGGTGGCTGGCTGGACGGCCCCAAGCAGTGGTTTGCGAGCAAAGTCATTGCGCTCAAGTTCGCCGACGCGCAGCCGCAGAGCTATGCCGATCCGCGTATCGCTGCGGCGGTGGCGGCGGTGCCGGCCGCCGCCGACTTCGACATGGCGAGCTTTGCTCACCCGCGCATGCCGCTGGCCTTGGTGACGGCCCGGCAAGACCGCTGGCTGAATCCGCAATGGCATAGCGATCCGGTCTTGAAGGCCTGTGGCAACGGCTGTGAATGGCTGGCCGATCTGCCGCTGGGTGGCCATGGGGCTTTTCTATCCCCGCTGCCGCCGGGTTTGAGCGGCCTCTTGGGCGACTTGCTCAATGATCCGCCCGGCTTTGAGCGGGCTGTCTTGCCCGAGATCGATCGCAAAATCGCCGATTTTTTCAAACGGCATTTGCTGAACTAAGCGCAGACTCCTAGTCCTATATTCAAAAGCCGCTCATGCATCTCGTTACCCTTGTCAGCCTGCTTGCCATTGCCCAATACATTTTTTTCGCCGTGCTGGCCGGGCGGGCGCGCAGCAAATATGGTGTGCAGGCGCCGGCCACCACCGGCCACCCCGTCTTCGAGCGCTTCTACCGGGTGCAGATGAATACCCTGGAATTGCTGGTGGCCTATCTGCCGGCGCAATGGTTGGCCGCGCAATATTGGTCGCCGCAATGGATGGCGAGCCTGGGCTTGGTCTATCTGGGTGGCCGCGGTTTGTACGCGCTGCGCTACACCCGCGATCCGGCCAGCCGGACATTGGGCTTCATGCTCAGCCTGACGCCTATCGTGCTGTTGGTAACGGCGGCCTTGATCGGCGTGCTGAGGGCGATGCTCGGCTAAAAACCTGGGCGACAAAAGGCGGCGGAAGGATGCGTGAAGTCGATCACGGTCGCCGCCGATCCGGGCGTTGTTCCCCCTGATTTGCGGGGTAACAGCGGGCCAGGGTGAAACCTATATTCCAGTTGCGATGTCGTCACCGATGAAGGCTTCGCGATCGACAACGAGACTGGAGTCGCCCCATGAACACCTTGATTTACGCACCGTTGGCCGAAGACTCAGACCGTGCCCGCAAGCAGCGCGAAGAACCGGAGGCCTGGCATCTGCCGCACATGAGGCACATGCCCTGTGCCTGCTCGGGCAATTGCGAGCAGGGGCGCCACTGCGATTGCACATCGAATTCGGCCAAATGCTGTTCCGATCCAAGTGTCGATGCTGCTGCGTTTTTGTGGGAGCACCAGGACGCCGAGGTGGTGGCTCATATGTACAAGCTGACGCCGGTTGTCTTGGCCCTCTGCTTCCTCGCATGGGTGGTGGCCTGAGAAAGTGTTGCGATATCAGCGAGAGTCGTTTGCTTGTTTTCTGCGCAACTCGGTTGAGTCTGCCTCCTGCAAGGCCTGATGCAGGCATCGCCACCGTAGCAAGCGGAGCGCTTAAAAGCAGTCCCGCTTGAACGATGGCTTAGGCGTCTTTGTCGAGCTGCCTATGGCCTTGCTCTGCATAGGCTTTCAGTGACTGCATGGTTCGAGGAAGCCCCTCGCGAACCTGCTTGGCAAGGCCTGGCCCGAACAGAAAGGCTAGGGCACCGGTGAACCACACGCGGTGCGCCACTTCCGACCCACCGGCAATCGGGAGCACCTTGTGTTCGAAGTGCATGCGAAATAGTGGGATGTAAGCCTCCACGGTGAACGATCGTTCTTCGGTCCGCTCGGTGATGACCATCGGCACGCCCATGCCCTTGCTGGGGGTAATCCGGCCCCTTGCTCCAACTGTGAAAGGCCCGTTGAGCCGGGCTTGTTTGGTGTCCGGGTCCCAAAGATGCCATTGGTCAACTTCGCTCCAAATGCGGTCGATGACCATGGGCGGGACTGCGATGTGGATGCGTTCTTCGATATGCATAGGTAGGTGAACGGATTTGCTCTGCTTCGGCAGGCTCGAGTGCCACCGCCCAGCGCATAACTTGAAGTAATCAGAATGTCATCATTTCGGAAGCTGCAGGAATAGTAGAAGTGCAAGTATGAAATAGGCCGACATCACTCTCTCGGACGCAAACGGCCACTCGGTTTGTGTCGCAACGCGGCCATGCATTGCGGCAGGAATTAGAAGGTTCGCGAACCAAGCAAGGCCGGGAAGAAAAGCCAAATGAATGGCAGAAACTCCTATCTCGGAGGACTGCCAAATCCGCCAGATCTCGCCGGCAACACCTATTGAAGTCAGCACCAAGATCAATGCCGCGCAACAGCGGAACGGCCAGCGAATTGGGGTTCGTGGCGGAGAAATTGGGTCAGCTGACATCGGGGACTCCTTGGAGAAGGCTGGGCGTATGTTGCCACAAGCTTTAAGAGTTATGTCATGGGGTCCATCATTCATGCGCTTGCGTATTGCCGCCCAAGGCGCAATCACGGACTGCAGCCTTGGACACAAATCAGTCGGCCAAAGATCAAGCTGACCCTCCGTCGTTTCCTGGCCTTTATGGCGTGTCGCAAGGGGCGTCCGCTTGCTTCGTGGGCGCAGACCATGGGCTAGCATCCAAAACCGAATCGGTCGAGCCTTGGCTACTCCATTCGAGCCAGCCGCCGTCGAAGACGCTGATTTGCTTGTAACCCATCAGCCAGGCATAGAAGAACGCCAGCGAGGCGCGCCAACCGGTGCCGCAGTAGAAGATCGAGGGGCTGTCGGCGCTGACGCCGGCTTCGGCCCAGAAACGCCGAATCTCGGCGGCCGGCAGCAGCGTGCCGTCGGCATGCTGGTAGGCGCTCATGCTGTTGACGTCACAGCTGCTGCCGGCCCGACCCCAGCGCGCACCTGGGATGTCGCCCTTGGCCTCGATATAGGAATAGCCGGAGCACAGGCCGATGTGTTCATCCCAGCTGCGGATGCTGACCAGCTTGGCAAGGCTTGGCTGTCTCACCACGGCTTGAACTCGGGCGAGGTCGCTCAGGTATTGCGGGCAGGCGGGGAATTTGCGGCCGAAGTCGGCCTGTGGCGGATAGCGAATGGGAGCGCCCGCGGCGGTCGGCCCGGCCCTGCGCTGCCAAGCGGCATAGCCACCATCCAGCAAACGCACATCGCTGACGCCGGCATAGAGCAGCAAATGCGCGGCGCGTGCGGCGGCGCAACTATTGCGACCGTAGAGAATCACCGTGCTGTCATGGCGGATTCCCAGACTCAAAAGCAAGCTCAGCAATTCGGCGTCCGGTAGCTTGTTCCAATACGGGCCTCGCTCCAGTTGCTCGGTGTTCAGGTAAGCGGCGCCGGGGATATGGGCTCGCAAGAATTCAACGGGCGCGCCGCTGCCCACTTCGAACAAGCACCATGGTCCGGCCGGCACCGCCTGCAAGCGCTCGCCCGCCAACAGCCGCGCCAGCCAGTCCGCCGTGACCAATTGCCGCCAGCGCGGCAGGTCGCTTCGAAACTGCGCGTCATGGCTTGGGCGAGGCGGGCTGGGGCGTAGGAGGGTGTGGTTCAAAAGAAAAGGCCAGCCCGAAACGGGGGCTGGCCGGGCGGGCGATTTTAGGGCTTGGGTGGCGCGGCCTGGCCCGCCGGACGCGGCCAGATTGTCATGCTCGACCGTTACAGTGTCACATTCCCTCTAGATGAGGGGGTGGTCAAGTCCTAATTGCGGCGCAGCGATTCGAATGGAATAGTGCGGGCCTAGAGAGGGCAAACGCTGCCAAATTGGCGGTCGGCATTCAATCTTTCAAGAAGTAAATGTGAATTGGTCATGGTTTCAGTCGTCAATCTAGAGAGTCACAAGAAGTCGCGCGGTTTAGCGAACCGGAGTACCGGTTTCACCCTGCTTGAGCTGCTGGTGGTGATGGTCATCATCGGCCTGCTGGCGGGCTATGTGGGACCGAAGTTTTTTGGCCAAATTGGCAAGTCCGAGGTCAAGGCGGCCAAGGCGCAGATCGATGGCCTGCAAAAGTCACTCGATCAATACCGGCTCGATGTCGGCCGCTACCCGACGACCGAGCAGGGTCTGGCGGTGCTGATCGCCAAGCCGGCCGATGAGCCGCGCTGGGCCGGCCCCTATCTGAGCAAGGCCGTGCCCAAGGACCCGTGGAAGAACGATTACCAGTACCGCTCCCCCGGTGAACATGGCGAGTACGACCTGCTGTCCTTCGGCCGCGACGGCCGGCCCGGCGGCGAGGGTGAAGATGCCGATCTGGTCAGTTGGTGAATGTTTGTAGAGCTTTGAGAGCGCCCGCTGCGGCCTTGCCATGCCTGTTTATCTGACCCGAGTTTTCCACCCCGACGGGGTGCGCACGCAACGCGTTGACGCCCCCGACCGGCAGTCGGTGGCGGCCGCGCTTGGCGTCGCGCCTCAGCATGTGCTGGATGTGCAGGAACTGGCCGCCGCCAAGGCGGGTGGCTCGGGTCGCGCCGCCGGCAAAGCCTTCCCCTTGCAGCTGTTCAGCCAGGAGCTGTCCGTGCTGCTGGACGCCGGTATCTCCCTGCTGGAGGCGCTGAACACCCTGCGCGAAAAAGAAGCCAGCGAGTCGGTGCGGCTGGCGCTGGATGCGGTGATTTCCCATATCGAGCAGGGTCAGGCGCTCTCGGTCGCCCTGCGCGAACAGCCGCAAGCCTTTGACGAATTGATCTGCGCCATCGTTGCCGCCAATGAACGCACCGGCCAGCTCAGCGCCGCGCTGGCTCAGCATGCGCGCTACTTGGCCTGGGTCGAAAGCCTGCGCGCGCGGCTGATCGCCGCCTGCGTCTACCCCTTGATGTTGCTGAGCGTCGGCGGCGCGGTGATTCTGTTTCTGCTGCTTTATGTGCTGCCGCGCTTTGCCGGCATTCTGGATGGGCTGGGCAATGACCTACCTTGGGCCTCGCGGGTCTTGATCGGCTTTGGTCAAACCGCCGGTGCGCACCCCTTTGCGGTGTTAGCGGGCATTGCGGCGCTTGGCGTTTTGGCGGTCGCGGTGTGGCGCCAGCCGGGCCTGCGCCGGCGTGTGCAGGCCAGCTTGTGGACGATGCCCGGCCTGGGCCCGAGGCTGCGCGTGCTGGCCTTGGCGCGTTTGTACCGCAGCCTGGCGATGCTCTTGGCCTCGGGCGTGCCGGTCTTGGCCTCGCTGCGCATCGTGCAGGATGTGGTGGCCGAGCCCTGGCGGCCGGCGGTGGCCGCGGCGGCGGCGCAGATCGAGCGCGGCGAGCGTTTGTCCGAGGCCTTGGAGGCGAATGACTTGGCCACGCCGGTCGCGCGCCGCATGGTGCGGGTCGGTGAGCGCAGCGGCGAGGTGGCGGCGATGCTGGAGCGCGCGGCCGCCTTTCACGACGAAGAAGCGGCGCGCCTGACCGAGCTGCTGACGCGGGCGATCAACCCGGCGCTGATGTTGATCATGGGTGTGTTGATAGGCGGGATTATTGTTTTGATGTATTTACCGATCTTTCAACTTGTGGAGCAAGTCCAGTGAACGCGGTCATTGGCAATCATTCGCTCGCCGATGTGCTGCCGGCCGAATTCGGCCCCTGGCAACTCGACTTCGAGCATTGGCCACAAGCGCAGGCGCAGCGCTGGCGTGCGGTCTTGGCGCTGGGTGCCGGCGGCCGCAAGATGCTGTTGGGCGACCGCGCGGCCGACCCGCTGCTGCTGCAAAGCGTCGAGGCGCGCTTGCAGGAGCCGGTGCGCTGGTTGCGCTGCGAGGCGGCCGCCATCACCCATTGGCTGGGTGCTGGTGAGGCCGATTTCCGCGCCTTGTCCGATGTCGAGGAAGCCATCATCGACGGTGAGGCCGGCGGCGGCGCACTGGAGTTGTCGGCGCTGATGATGTCCGAGCAGGCCAGCCCGGTGGTGCGCCTGCTCAACGCGACCTTGTACGACGCGCTGCAAGACGGCGCCAGCGATGTACATATCGAATGCACGGCGCGCGGTGCCGCCATCCGTTTTCGCGTCGACGGCGTGATGTCGATGGTGCGCACGGTCGACGGCGCGGCGGTGGCCGAGCAACTGGTGTCGCGGCTGAAGGTGATGTCGGAGCTGGACATCGGCGAGCGCCGCTTGCCGCAAGACGGCCGCTTCCAGCTCAAGGTGCAGGGCCGGGTGGTTGACTTCCGGCTGTCCATCATGCCCAGCGTGTTCGGCGAAGACGCGGTGGTGCGGGTCTTGGACCGCGCTCGCATCGAGCAGGCGGGCGGCAGCCTGACCTTGGATGCGCTCGGCTTCCCGCCCGACGAGCGCGCCGCCATCCGCGCCCAAGCGCGCCAGCCGCATGGCATGTTGCTGGTGACCGGGCCGACCGGCAGCGGCAAGACGACGACCTTGTACGCGACGCTGGCCGAGATCCACACCGGCGATGACAAGATCATCACCATCGAAGACCCGGTCGAATACCAACTGGCCGGCGTCGTGCAGATTCCCGTCAATGAGAAAAAAGGCCTGACCTTCTCGCGCGGCCTGCGCTCCATCCTGCGCCACGACCCCGACCGCGTGATGGTCGGCGAGATCCGTGACGCCGAGACCGCGCAGATCGCGGTGCAGGCGGCGCTGACCGGCCACCTGGTCTTCTCGACCGTGCACGCCAACAATGCCTTCGACGTGATCGGCCGCTTCATGCATATGGGGCTGGACCTGTACAACGTCGTCTCGGCGCTGAACGCGGTGCTGGCGCAGCGCTTGGTGCGGCTGACCTGCAAGCATTGCGCGCGGCCGTTTCAGCCTGATTCCCTAACCCTGGCACGTTACGGCTTGAGCGATGCGAAAGACACGAATTTCCTCAAAGGCGAGGGCTGCGGCCATTGCCGTGGCACCGGCTACAAGGGCCGGCGCGCGGTGGCCGAGTTGCTGAAACTCGATGACGCGCTGCGCGACCTGATCGCGGCGCGCGCGCCGATGTCGCAAATCAAGGAAGCCGCCCGTGCGCGCGGCATGAAGCCCTTGCGCAGCATGGTCTTGGCGGCGGTTTGCCGTGGCGAGACCACCTTCGAGGAATTGGAACGGGTCACCCTCGATGAATAGCAAGTCATATTCCTTTGCTCGACTGCGGCGGCGCCTGCTCGCGCGGGTGGCCGCGCCGCAAGCGCTATTCCTCGGCGCGGATGGCGTCAGCCAAGCCGGCGATGCGAAAAGCATGGCCTTCGCAGACTGGTGCCGCGCGCATGCCGGCGCGGCCGCCGAGATCACCGTTTCGGCGCAATTGCTGCATGAACTGGTTTGCGAGCCCGGCCTGCCCTTGCAGGACGAGGGCGCATTGCAGGCCTATGCACGCCAGCTATTCGGGCATTACTTCGGCGCCGCCGCCAAGAGCTGGGCAATCGCCACCTGGCGCGTCAACGGCGGGGGCGAATCCGAGCAATGTGGCGCCAGCGCGCTGCATGGTGCGGCCGGGGCGGCCTTGCAGGCGTCGGCGCGGCAATTTGATGTCTCGCTGCGCCGCGTGCAGCCGGCCTGGGCGCCACTCTTGCGGCGCTTGGCGGAGCAGCAATCGGATTGGTTCCATGCCCCCAAGGCCGCGCTGGCCTGGGTGGATGGTCAGGTCTTGACTTGGCTGCTGCTGCAGGACGGCCGGCCGCAGAGTTTGCGTCAGCTGCGCCTGGCCGCGCCCACGCAGGCGGCCTTGGCCGACACCTTGCGCGAGCTTTGTGCGGCCGGCGAGCCGGCGCATCAGGCCAAGATATGGGTCGGCGGCTACGGCTTGGACGCTGGCAGCCTGCTCGCCTCACTGGGCTGGCCGGGTCTGAAGGCAGCGGGTCGGCTGGACGGTCGCGGGCCCGAGCTGGCTTGGTTTGATGTGCCCGCGACGACACACAAGCCGGCGCTGCCGCAGCCTGATTTTCTGGGCGCCCGCCCGCCGCGTTCGGGCTTGGCCGCACCGATGCTGGGCCTGGGTGTGCTGGCGCTGTTGGCGGGAGGATGGAGCGCTTGGGACGGCCGCGAGCAATTGCAGCGAGCCACGATCGAGCATGCGCAAGTGCAGGCCGAACTCAAACAGGCCGCCACCGGCGCGCCCAAGCCTCCGGCCCCGTCGGCCAAGGCCGCGCCGCAACAGTCGGCCGACTTGGAGCAGCAGCGCAGCGCCGCCGAGGTGCAGGCCTTGTTGCGCCAACCCTGGGAGGCCTTGTTGGCCAATGTCGAGCAGGCCGGTGCGGAGGCCGCGAGCCCGGGCGAACTGAGTTGGCTGGCGCTGGATTTCAATGCCGCCCGGCAAGAGCTGCGCCTGGAGGGCTTGGCGCAGGATAAGTCCGCCGCGCTGTCGCTGGTGGACCGACTGGCCGCCGCGCCGGCTTGGCGCGATGTGGTCTTGAGCCGTTTTCAGAATGCCGAGCAAGGGCTGGTCGGCCAGCGCTTCGAGTTGAGCGCCAAGCTGCGGCCGAGCCTGCTCAAGCTCGAGTTGGCGCCGCTGGCGGCCTCCGCGCCCAAGGACGAAAGGCCATGAAGGGCATGAACGTGATCGAATTGAAACGAGCCGTCAGGGGCTTGGGCTGGCCCGGTCTGCTCGGTGCTGCTGCACTGCTGCTGGCCGCCTTGCTCTTGCTCGGTGGCCAGCGCTGGGTCGAGCAGGGCGCGCGTTTGCGGGCCGAGGCCGATGGCTTGAAAAGCCAATTGCGCAGCCAGCGCGCGGCGGGCTTGCTGAATGGCCCGAGCGCGCCGCCGGCGACGCCGCAGCAATGGCAGCAGGCCTTGCCGAAGGCCGAGTCGCGCCAGCAACGTCTGGCGGATTTGCTCGAAATCGCCCTGCGCATGGGGCTGGTCAGCGCGCGCACCGAGCACCGCCTGACGGTCGACGCCGGCGCCGGCTTGGAGCGCTTGCGCATCAGCATGCCCTTGACCGGCGGCTATGCGCAGCTGCGCGCTTTTATCGATGCGGCCTTGCGCCATGACCCCGCACTCAGCCTCGATGCGCTGAAGCTGCGCCGCAACAACCCCAATGCGCCCGAACTGGAGGCCGAGCTGCTGTGGTCGCTGCATGCCCGCATCGACCCCCGTAGCGCAGGCGGCAAATCATGAATCAGGCGCAGCAAGCAAGTTCAAACCAGCGTCGCCTGGCACTGGGTGTCGCGCTGGCTCTGACCCTGGCGGCCACGCTGTGGTCGGCCTTGAGCCCGGATGGCGAGGAGTCGCTGGCCAAGCCGGTGGCCGGTGAGCGGCGTGCCGCTACGCCTTCATCTGCTCTGCCGGCGGCTGCGCGCGCAACTGCGCCCTCGACCGCAGAGCCCTTGGTTCCCACCAACTGGGCCGCTGTCGAACGCGAAGCTTGGGCCGTGCCCGCCGCAGGCTACTTCGCGGCCTGGGCGCCACCACCGCCGCCGCCCGCCCCCAAGCAAGTTGCCGCAGCGCCGGCGCCTCCGCCTGTGCCGGTGGCGCCGGCCTTCCCCTATCAATTGATCGGCCGCCTGGTCGAAGGCGATCAAGCGCAGGCCCTGCTGGCCGGCCCGGTACGCAGCCTGGCCGTCAAGGCCGGCGACGTGATCGACGGCCAATGGCGGGTCGATCACGTCACCGAACGCGGGCTCAGCCTGACCTGGCTGCCCGCCAAGCTCAACCAAACCATTTCGTTCAAGCCCTCATGAAGTCCTTTATTTTGACCCTGGCCGTCGCCGCAATGCTGGCGGCCTGCGCGCATCCGGCGCTGCGCCAAGCGGATGATTTGGTGCGAGCTAATCAGTTACCTCAAGCCTACGCCGTGCTTGACGACGCGCGCAAGCTCGACCCGCATGAGCAGTCGCTGCGTGTCGCGCAGCTGCGCATCGCCTCGCAGCTGACCACAAGGTTGTTGGTGCAAATCGAGGGCTTGCGCTCGGCCGGCCGCTGGGACGAGGCCGCCGAGGCGCTGCAGCGCCTGCGCGAAGTGGACGCCAAGAATCCACGCATTACTTGGTTCGAGGCCGAGCTGGAGCGCGGCCGGCGTCAGGAGACCAAGTTGGTGCTGGCCCGCCAGGCGCTGCGCGATGGCAAGCCGGATCGGGCCGAGGCCTTGGCGCGCGAGATTCTGGCCGAGTCGCCCGGCCACGCCGGCGCGCGTTTGCTGTTGAGCCAATCGGCACAGGCGCGGCCGCTGGAGGCCGCCGCGACGGACATGGGGCCGGCGTTCCAGAAGCCGGTCACCCTGGAGTTCCGCGATGCGGCGCTGCGCCAGGTCTTTGAGGCCTTGTCGCGCAGCTCGAATATCAACTTCGTTTTCGACAAGGACGTGCGCGCCGACGCCAAGGTGACGATCTTCTTGCGCAATGTTTCGCTTGACGAGGCGATGCGCGTGCTGCTGTCCACCCAAGGGCTGGACCGCAAGCTCTTGAACGACAGCTCGGTGCTGATCTTCCCCAATACGGCCGCCAAACAGCGCGAGCATCAGGAGCTGATCACCCGCACGCTCTTCTTGGCTAACGCCGATGTCAAGCAGGTACAGGCGATGGTGCGCACCATCACCAAGGTGCGTGACATCCATATCGACGAGCGCCTCAACCTGATGGTGGTGCGTGACACCCCCGAAGTGATGCGTTTGGTCGAGAAGTTGATCGCCTCGATCGACCTGCCCGAGCCCGAGGTGATGCTGGAGGTCGAGGTGATGGAGTTGTCGACCGACCGCGTCACCGACCTGGGCCTGAAATGGCCGGACAAGGTTAACTTTGGTTTGCCCTTTGTGGAGGGGCAGGTCGAGCTGGGTCGCCACAATGACTTCCGCGCGACGATCGCCAACCCGGCCGTGGCGGCGACGATTCGCGGCACCTCGGGCAATGGCAACATCCTCGCCAACCCGAAGATTCGCGTGCGCAACCGGGAAAAGGCCAAGGTCCATATCGGCCAGAAGGTGCCGGTCTTCACCACCACCACCAATTTCACCGGCTCCACCTCGGTGGCGGCCAATGTCAGCTATCTGGATATCGGCCTGAAGCTTGATGTCGAGCCCAGCATCCAGCTCGACAACGATGTGGTGATCAAGATCGGCCTGGAGGTCAGCAATCTGATCCGTCAGGTGACCGGCCCCGGCGGCACCACCGCCTATGAGATCGGCACCCGCCAGACTTCCACCACCCTGCGTTTGAACGATGGCGAGACGCAAGTCTTGGCCGGCTTGATCAGCGACGAAGACCGCCGCTCGGCCAGCGGCATCCCCGGCCTCTCGGAGATGCCTGTGCTGGGTACTCTGTTCGGTGTGCAGAACTCCACCCGCAACAAGACCGAGGTGGTGCTCTTGATCACGCCGCGCATCGTGCGCAGCCTGGCCTTGCCGGATGTGGCGATGACCCGCATGGCCAGCGGCACCGACGCTTCGCCGGGCGCTTTCAGCAGTCTGTTGAAACCCAATACCAAGGTCGGTGTGGCGCCGGTCGGGGCCGGCCAAGCGGCTGCGCTGGCGCGCCCCGCGCCGGCCGCCGCAGCTGCGGCCGAGGCCGTCAATCAGGAGGCGACCGTGCATCTGGACGTGACGCCGCAGGTCGCCGCGGGTGGCACCGTTTCGGTGACGCTGAAGAACGACTCCGGCCTGACCGTCAAGGGCGAGCTGGAATATGACCCGACCCGGCTGCAGCCGGCGGCGGCGAGTGCCGGCGCCAACTCGGGCCGCTTGCCGGTCGAGTTGGCGCCGCGCGGTGAGCGGGTGGTGGTGTTGCGGGCCTTGCCGGCCGCCAACGGCCAGGTGCTCAATATCGGCCTGAGCGGCCTGTCCGCCAGCGGGCTCAATGGCGAGAGCGCGTCCGTGCGGATGGAAGGTTCGGGCCTGTTGACCGTGGATGCGCCACGCTGACCTTATGTACCAGCGCGGCTTCACCTTGATTGAAATGCTGGTCGTGCTGGCCATCATGGCGATGCTGGCCGGCTCGGCGCGGCCGCTGCTGGAGTTGACGGTGCAGCGCAGCCGCGAGCATGAGTTGCGGGCCGGCTTGCGGACGCTGCGTGGCGCGCTTGACGCCTATAAAAAAGCCGTCGAGGCCGGCCAGATAAAGGCCAGCCCGGAGGACAGCGGCTACCCGCCCAATCTGCAGTCGCTGGTGGCGGGCGTGCCGGATGCGCGCAGCGTCGATGGCCGCAAGCTCTATTTGCTGCGCCGGCTGCCGCGCGACCCGTTCGCCGACCCCAGCCTGGCGCCGGCCGAAACCTGGGGCCAGCGGGCCGCCGATAGCCCGCCCGATGAGCCTCGCCCCGGTCGCGATGTGTTCGATGTTTTTTCGCGCTCCGAGCGCCGTGCGCTGGACGGCTCGCGCTACAAGGATTGGTAGAAATGAAACCCCTCGCCCCTGAGTATATGGACGGCCCCCCGAGGGCGCGCGGCTTCACGCTGATCGAGTTGATCGTGGTGATGGCGATCGTGGCGCTGCTGGCTTCGATCGCCGCACCGCGTTATTTCAATAGCTTGCAAAAGTCCAAAGAAACCGCGTTGCGCAGCTCGCTGAGCACCATGCGCGACGCGCTCGATCAATATGCCGCCGACAAAGGCCGTTACCCCGATTCGCTGGAGGAGCTGGCCACGGCCCGCTATATCCGCGAGATCCCCGAGGACCCGCTGACCGGCAGCCGCGAGGCCTGGGTGGTGCTGGCGCCGCCGCCCGATGCGGTCGCGACCGGACAGGTCTACGACGTGCGCAGCGGCGCCGCCGGCCGCGCCAGCGATGGGCGGCTATTTGCGGATTGGTGAGATGTCCAGGCAAAGAGGCTTCACTTATCTCGGCCTGCTCTTCTTCGTCGCCATCACGGCGGCGGGTTTGGCGGCCTTGGGTCAAGCCTGGAGCACCGCCGCGCAGCGCGAGCGCGAACGCGAGTTGGAGTTTCGAGGCAATGAGATTGCCCAGGCAATAGCGAGTTACTTGAAGACCTCGCCGGGCCTGGCGCAATACCCTGGCAGCCTGGAGGATCTGCTCGCCGACCGGCGCGGCCCCAAGACCCACCACCATTTGCGCCGCGCCTATGCCGACCCCTTTACCGGCAAAGCCGACTGGGTGCTGGTGCCCGATGTGGCCAACCCCAAAACCTTCTCGGCCGTGCACAGCCGCTCCGAGCGGCCGCTGCTGCGGCAGCTACAAGCCGACGGCACGGCGATCGCCACGGCGCAAGACTGGGTGTTTGCGGCCAACACGAACAAGGCCGCCGGTGACGCCAGCGCTGCTTCGCCGGAAAACATGGCCATCCCAAGCCCTGGTCCGGCGTCAAGCCCAATTCCTTGATCAAGCCAGCGGCCAATCGAAAGCCCCGCTGAAGACACTCTTTCGGTGCGATGTTTTTTCGCCAAACCGTGACATCGGGGGATAACCCGGATGTCAGGTGGATCCTGGTGAAAAAAGCAGGCTCGTCTATAACCGCTGAAATGACTCGAATTGCCTCCGCGGGCTCGGTAAAAACCCTCTCCCCCCCGGCATGGGGGGCGGGCAATTCGGGATGGAGTTGCAGGCCTGTCTCGGCAGAATCCAAACCTCTCGAGCAATGAGCTGAGCTAACAACATTCACTCATGGCTAGAACGGTCGGCTGCTCCGGTCTCTTGCTATCTTCAAGAATCATCGGTGCCAGTCAAACAGTGGATCACTTCACCCCCACCATTGGGACTTAAGGCAAAAAATGAAGATCAAGATGTCGATGATGATCAAGGCGACGGCTGCGGCCGCCATGTTGGCCAGCTTGGGCCTGGCCCAGGCGGCGGTGCTGGACTTCGAGCAGCCACAAGACTCACCGTTCATTACAGGTGCCGGTGGCCAAAACATTTTCGGCGACTTCTGGACAGAGTCTTATGGCGTCGGCGCCGTGGCTGGCGATTTGGTGGGGAGCGTCATCGATGGCAGCAATCTGGCCGATACCTGCGGCCCTGGCATGAGCTGCCCACAGGGCAATAGCAGCAAATTCATCGGCATGGTGGATGACGGCTACTTCTATTTCGGCCGCAATGACGGGGCCAATTTCCGCATGACCGGACTGGATGCCTCCATCATCGGCGTCGGCGAAGTCAACGGCACCATCTACCCCGCCCTCAGCGGGATTCTGGTCATCGCAGGATTTAGTGCCGCGAATGCAACGCTGTTCTCCGGCGTCCAGATGCCTTTGGCTGGGCCCACAGGCGGCACCTTCAATTTCGCGAGCCTGGTGGCGCCGGCCAGCATTGCCAACGTGGATGTCAACTACATCCGGATTCGCGGTTATGCCTGTAATGCCGCCGGCAGCTGCACAAGCAGCGCCAATTTGGCCAATTACGCTATCGACAACATCACGATGACCGCAGCCGTGCCCGAGCCAAGCAGCTGGGCCTTGATGGGTCTGGGTCTGGCCGCCGTCGGCGCCATCGCCCGTCGCCGCAAGGCCGCCTGAGCGTCTCGGTCAAGTCAAACACATTCAAGGAATAGATCAATGAAACTTCGTCCAATTTCCCTGGCCGCCGTGGCTCTGTTGGCCGGCCTTGCCGCCAGCGCACAAGCCCAGGAAGCCCGCCGCGCCTACATCGTCCAGCTGCAAGCGCAGCCCGTCGCCAGCGCTCCCCAACTGGCCCCAGCACAGACCCGCAGTGCCACCACTGCCCGCATCAACTTCGAGTCTGCTGCGGTGCAGGACTATGTCCAATACCTGGGTGAGCAGCAGAACCTGGTCGCCTCGACGGTGGCCAATGCCGAGGTGTTTGCCCGTTACACCACGGTGCTGAACGGCTTTGCCGCGCTGCTGACCGACGCCGAAGTCGCGACGCTGAAGAACAATGCCGGCGTGCTGTCGGTGCAGCCGGATGAGATGCGTCAGTTGCTGACGATTTCGACCTCGACCTTCCTGGGGCTGGACAAGGCCGGCGGCCTGTGGAGCCAGTTGTCCGGCCGCAGCAATGCCGGCGAAGGCATGGTTGTCGGCATCATCGACGGCGGTATCTGGCCCGAGAACCCAGCCTTTGCCGATCGCGTGGACGCCAACGGCGTGCCCAGCTTCAACCCTGCCGACGCGCAGAACTACGGCCCTGCGCCGGCAACTTTCAGCGGCACTTGCGACACCGCCGGCAACATCAAGTGCAATAACAAGTTAGTCGGTGCACGCTACTTCAGCGCCGGCATGCACGCTAACTACCCGACCTTCCACTGGACCGAATTCGACAATTCAGCCCGTGACTCGATCGGCGGCAGCGTCGGCCATGGCGGCCACGGTGACCACACGGCCTCGACCGTGGCCGGCAACTGGGGTGCCACGGCCGTCGTCAACGGCGTGCCTATGGGTGTTGCTACCGGCATGGCTCCGCGTGCCCGCGTGTCGTCCTACAAGGTCTGCTGGACCTTCCCCCTGGCGACCGAGCCAACCGGCGGCAAGAACAGCTGCACCAGCTCCGACATCGTCAGCGCGATCGATCAAGCGGTCAAAGACGGCGTCAACGTCATTAACTTCTCGATCAGCGGCGGCACCAGCGTCAATGACTCTGCCGAGCAAGCGTTCTTGCGCGCTACCAATGCGGGCGTGTTTGTCGCTGCTTCGGCCGGCAATAGCGGCCCGGCCAATGAAGTGGCTCACATCAGCCCATGGCTGACGACGGTCGCTGCGTCCACCCATGATCGCGCCTTCAAGGGCACGGTAACCCTGGGCAATGGTGCCGCCTATACCGGCGCCACGCTGAGTCTGAATGATTTGACTGCCACGGATATGTTGCTGGCCGAAGCAGCCGGTGTTGGCGGCGGCAATGCCAACCTCTGCTACAGCGCCGCAGCGCCGGCTGGTCAGGTTTTGCTGGATCCGGCCAAGGTGGCCGGCAAGGTGGTGGTCTGCACTCGCGGCGGTAATGCCCGTGTCGACAAGAGCCTGGCCGTGCAAAACGCCGGCGGTGTCGGCATGGTGCTGGTCGATAACGGCTCCGGCCTGGTCGCGGATGCTCACAGCATTCCGTCCGTCCACATCAGCGCCGCCGACGGCGCCTTGGTCAAAACCTATGCGGCAGCTGCAACGCCAACAGCTGCGATCACGAAGTTCTTCATCGGCACCACGCCCGCGCCGAAGATGGCCGGCTTTTCCTCGCGCGGCCCGAACCGTTTTGATGGCAATGTGCTCAAGCCCGACCTGACCGCGCCTGGCGTGGACGTGGTCGCCAGCGTGACGCCCGGCGCTACCGAAGCCGAGAAGCTCGCGATCGAAAGCGGCGCAGCCGCTGGCCTGCCGGCTTGGGCTTCTTACCAAGGCACGTCGATGTCCTCGCCGCACGTGGCCGGCTTGGCGACCTTGCTGAAGCAGCGCAATCCTTCATGGACGCCTGCGATGATCAAGTCGGCGTTGATGACGACCACCTACAACACCTTGGATGACGGCCTGACCGGCATGCAAAACGGCATGACGCCATGGTCGCAAGGTGCCGGCCATGTGGACCCGAACAAGGCCGCCGATCCAGGCCTGGTCTTTGATCTGGGCGCTGCGGACTACACCAAGTACCAGTGCAAGGTTGGCAGCTTGAGCGGTGCCGCTTGCGTAGGCGGCGCGCTCGACGAGACCTATAACCTGAACCTGCCTTCGATGACGGTCGGCAATGTCTTGGGCACTGTGCCGGTGACGATGACCCGCACGGTCACCAATGTCGGCGCGGCATCCGCCACCTATACCGCTAGCGCCAGCTTGCCCGGTTTCACGACCGTGGTAACGCCTTCGACGCTGACCCTGGCACCTGGTGCCAAGGCCACGTTCACGGTCAAGATCACCGCCACCACCGCCGTTGATAACGAGTGGAACTATGGTTCGGTGACCTGGAGCGACGGCGCCGGCCATGTGGTCAAGAGCCCGCTGACCGCCAAGGTCGGCAAGGCCATCGTCGCCCCGGCCGAGTTGACCAGCGACCGCGTCAGCGGCAGCAAGCTGTTTAACGTCAAGACCGGCTTTGCCGGCCGCATGACGGCCATCAAGGGTGGGCTGAAGGCCGCAAGCTTGGGTGAAAGCGTGACGCTCGCGCCGAATGACGCCGCCAATGCCTTGAACGTTTGCAAGGCCGGTGTCGATACCGCCAACGTCAAGGTGCACCAGGTGACGATCGCTGCCGGCACGGTGGTGGCTCGCTTCGCCCTGCGCAACCAAGACACCAGCCATGGCGCTGCGGACGACTTTGACCTAGTGATGGTCAACGCGGCCGGCGTGAAGGTGGGCGACTCGGGCAATGGTGGCTCGAACGAAGCGATGCAAATCACCAGCCCTGAGGCTGGTAACTACAAGGTTTGCGTGCATGCGTATGCCGGCCCAGAGGCTTCGATGAGCTACCAGCTGTCGAGCTGGCTCGTGACCAGCGCCGACATGGGCGGCAACTTCAAGGTCGCATTGCCAGGCAAGGTTGTGTCGGGTGGCAATGCGGTGGTCGGCATGAGCTGGTCGGGTCTTGCCAATAGCGAGCGTTATTTGGGTGCGGCCCAGTTCCTGGACGCCAGCGGCAAGGTGCAAGCCACGACCGCCTTGCGTGTCGAGACCGGAGCTGCTCCTTTGGCGCAGAGTGACAAGGCTGTGAAGCTGAGCAAGTAAGCGCTGATCTGCCGTGCTAGGGTGGGCCATGCGCCCACCCCGAGGCTTGGCAAAAATGCAAGAAGGGCTGCATGTTGCGACATGCAGCCCTTCTTTTATTGAAGCAAGAAATGCGCTTAGATGGCGGACCCGCCACCGCCCCGGTGGCCCTCATTCAACACACAAACCACGCCCTGACCCTTGGAGTTAGGCAAGCAGCGCGTACCCGGATCGGTGACCAGGCGGCAGTCCGACACCATGCCCGAGGCCGCGTTTTCGGCTCTGCGTGCCTCGGCATGGCGCTCGACCAGGCTGCGTAGTTTCTTCGCATCCGTATGCTTGCTCGACCAGGCCAGATAACTGTCCGGCCCGCCGCAGGACTTGGCGCCAATGGCAATGCTGTGGCATTGCTGCGGGCCGTCGCATGCGGCGTCGCCGACCTCGGCCTGGATTTGCCGCCACAAGCTCTGGCTGGCCGGTTCGGCCTGACCTTGAACCTTGATGTCTGCCTTTGGATTCGGGTTGGCGTTGCTCATGGGTTGCTCGGCACAAGCGGCCGTTGCGATCAGAAGGCCGATGAGACCGCTCTTGCAGAGCAGGCGATGTGTTCTGGCTGATAGATTCATGCCGACATGCTCGCCCAGTTGCGGCGCGCTGGCAAGCCCCGGTTGTATCTGTGCAGAACAAAGGCTTGCTTCGGCATTGGAGCGAGCAAGGACCAAGCTTAAAGGCAGCGAACCAGCTTGACCTTCACGCCTTTGCGCAAGGTGAAAACCTGTGCGGGCTCCGCTCCCGCCGACTTAATCGACAAGGTCATGCTCGATCCGTCTGGCTTGACCTCGCCGACGTAGCTGGCCTGGGTCGCTGCTGTGTCGGCGTCGGCACGATCGGGGCCGGCTTGGTGCTGGGTAAAGTGCCCGGATGCGACAAAGCGGCCATCCTTGCCCAAGACCAAGGGGCCGGCAAAACCACCGCTGGCGCAGTCGGACTCCAGCCGCCCGCCCTTGGCGTCTATCGTCAGCTGCAGGCGATCGCCGCCCCAGGTGCCGTCGATTGCGGGATCCGCTGAAGCGGCGCAAACCATCTGTGTTGCCATCATCAGCCCTCCGAAAAAACCTAACTTGAAATGCCGCTCGTTCATATCAACCTCTTGTGTTCGAAACTGATCGCCAAAAAACAAAAACGCGGACCGAGGATAACCCCGGCCCGCGTTTGAACTATTTAAAGAACTGCGCTTGGCTTCTTAGCTGGCGCTGCCTTCGTTGCGACGGCGACGATTTGCCACAAAGCCCACGGCACTCATGCCGCAAACCAGCATCAACCAAGTGCTTGGCTCAGGAACGGCCGCCACGTTGGCGTCGATAACCGCAACCCAGGTGCCCCAACGCGAACCACCGCTGCCGCCTGGATGGCCGCCCGCGTCATTGTTGTACTCGCGCGCAAACTCACCGATCAGGTAGAACTTGCTCGAGTCTGTTGGATCTACCGATACCGAGCTGTAGTCACCCCAGCGCTGGCGGCCGACCGAGGCCTGACCGAAGACGCTGCCGTTGTGATAGTCGTCGGTCAGGCTTTCCTTGAGCAGCAGCTCGCCGCTCTTGGAGATCAAATGACCATCGACGCCCGTGCTGAAGGATTGGCCCATAAAGCTGATCTTGCCGGTGAGGGCGTCAAGGCCGGAGCGGTTGTAACCGATCACGACTTGGCCCGCATCGTTGACGGCGATCGAACCTTGGTAGTAGTCGTAGCCGGCCTGGCCGATATCGCCTTGGTCAAGAATGGCGTTGGTGTTGGCGTCGAGCACGGTGTAGCGGATCCGTGATTCATCGGCCACGCCATTGACGGTCGGGTCGACCGTCTTGACCATGTAAATGCGGCCATTGGCCTCATAGATGGAGCTGCTGGTGCGCTCGTCGCCGGCGGCTACGATATTGCGATTGGCCGCGATGGCGACCGAAGGCTGGTGCGCATCGCTGGGCGACTCAAAGCCCTTTTCGCCGATGCCTACCGAAGCAGACAAGGATGCCGCTGTGGCCGAATTCGGCAGCAAACCGTTGACCTTGTAGGTCATGGTGTCGGCGTTGAACAGTGAGGTGGCGAGTACCTTGCCCGAGGAGCCGGCTTTGTTGCTGTTGACGCCTTGGATAGCAAAGCCACGATCCGCATTGATGGCGCCAGGTGCGCCGTCATAAGGCGTGAAGAAGCGCGTCATGTTCTCGGTCGATGGCGCTGCACTGAACAGGCTGTTGAGCGGGATCACGTTCAGCGTGGTGCCACGGAAGCTGTTGGCGCCGCCAGCAGTCGCAGGGGCGAAGTTATTGGTGCCGATATAGACCGCATTGCGGTCCAGCGCCAGGGTTGGGTAGTCGGCGGTGCCGCCGAAACCCATACCTGCATAACCTTCAAACTTGGTGGACTTCCAGCTGCCCAAGGCGTCGGAGGTGTCCGAAACGGCAATCTGCAAATCCTTGACATTGGCGCCGAAGGACATCGCGATCCAACGATTGGCCGTTGAGTTGTACATCACGCGCGAGTCACCGCTGGCCCCGACTTGGCCGGCTGCGGCCCAGAATGCGGTGTCCGTCACGCGCGAGGTGCGCACGCCGGTGAACTTGTCATAGACGCCGTAGACCCCGTTGGTCGTCGTCATGTACTGGTTCGCGCCAACCGCGCCAATGGTATCGGGCGGGATTGCGTTTTTCCCCAATGCCGTCAGGTCGTATTGGCTGATGCCCTCAAAGCCCATCACATAGGCGCCGCTGGCGTTAAAGACCTGGCTAGCCGGAGTAATGTCGCCAACCGATACATCCAGACTGGAGAGAACTGCTTTGGGTTTCTTGAACTCGAAATAGGGCTTGGCGACCTGCGCTTGGGCTTGTGAGGCGACCAACGTCAATACAGCGACTGCCAAAGACGCCAGCCGGTATTTTGATGTAGATTGAATTTTGTTCATGGATAGGGATTTCTCTGAAAAACTGGATCAATTGACCCGAAGTAGCCCGCATTCCTGGTCGGTTGCTGGACTCTGCGCATCGCCTTAGCCAGCAAATTCCTGGTTAATTTCTAACTATGGCGACCAACACCTTGCAGGCCGCCGGGTGGCCGGCGATCAACGGTTTGTGTCTGCCGTCAGGGTATCGAGATGCGAGCTTTAGTGCCCCCCCTTAAACGAGGGGGTTTAGTGTTTCGAGTCGCAGGGATATTCCCCTAGGTGGAAACGCCGACGAGGGAATTCCACTAGGAGCATGGGCGGCAGAAGGCGGCAATGAAAAAACGGCAGGGTGCTCAACACACCCTGCCGTTTTGATCCAGGCAAGCCGAGCATTCCTGCCCGGCCCGCGTTCGTCGGAACTTTCCAGCCGATGTCCTGCAGCAACTTGAAGGTCAGGTCTTGCGGCAGCAGCACCGACTGGGTCAGGTCGCCGCTGATGGCGGGTTCCATCAGCTGGTTGCGGAAGGCCGAGGTGTCAAAGTGAGACACCGAGGAGCCGCTCTGGTAGGGGTTGGGTGCAAACATCATCATGCGGCCCAGCGGGTCGGCGCCCGAGTATTGTGAGCCGACCAGGTTGAAGGCGCCCACCACACCCGATGAGGTGCGGGTGCGTTTGGCCAACTGGCCCAGCAGCGCCACGCCATCGGCTTGGGTGATACGCACCGAAGGGATGGTGACGCCGGCGCCGGTCCAGGCCAGCTTGTCGATGCTGAGGGCCGAGGCCTGGCGTTCGGCGTTGGTCATGTCCTTCCAGAGCTTGCCGGCCGTCGAGCCGTACAGAAAGTGATCCCAAATCGCCAGGTAGCCGCCGTTTTGCGCGCCGGTGCTGCCATTGGTGAAGGTCTGGAAGCCGATGCCATGACCCATCTCGTGCAGGAGCGTGACCACGAAGTCGATATTCGCGCCGTGGTTGCTGTCCAGGCCGAGATAGAAGAAGGTGCCATCCAGGCAGCCGGCGTTGCCGAGGTTGCTGTTGAAGTTGGCGTTGATCTGCGCGGCATTGGCGGTGCCCAGGTAGGCGCCGGCGATCTTGTTGGCCAGGGCGTAGGAGTACAGCGTGCCGGGTTTGGGTTGCACCCCCTCTCTTGGGAGTGGAGCTAGGGCTAACCTTGAATGTCATCGCAGCGGCCGACCGCGCGACGCTGGCGCTGGCTTCAAGCGGCCCGCAAGCAATCCACGATCTTCATCCGCGCCGCGCCCCAGGCCGGTATGAAGCCGCCGACAAAGCCCATGAAGAGCGAGAACAGCAGGGTTTGCCAGGCAATCGCCGGGGTCAGCTTGAACTGAAAGGCCAGCTCCGAGAAGGTCTGGAAATTGGTGGTCGAGATATTCACCGTCTGCATCAGCGAGGCGGCGGCAAGGCCGATCACGCCGCCGACCAAGGCCAAGAGCAGCGACTCCAGCATGAAAGCCAAGAGCACCGCGCCGCGCTGGAAACCCAAGGCCCGCAAGGTGCCGATCTCGCCGACCCGCGAGGCCACCGCCGCGAACATCGTGATCATTGCGCCGACGATGGCGCCGATCGAAAAGATCACCGACAGCGCCGTGCCCAAAATGCTGATGAACTTGGCCAGCGCCTCGCTTTGTTCGGCGTAGAACACCGTCTCGCGCTTGAGCTCGACCGTCATCCGCGGGTCATCCTCAAGCCTGGCCTTGATCGCCTCGAACTGGCTCGCATCGGCGAGTCGGAACACGACGCTGGAGAAAGCGCCGCGCCGGAAGGCCTGCAGCATCTGCTCGGAGTCGCCCCAGATCTCGGAGTCAAAGCCGGTGCGGCCGGCGTCGAACACGCCGACCACCGTCCAGTCGCGGCCGGCAAAGCGCAGCGTCTCGCCGAGGCCCGCGCCTTGAAAGCCGCTCGCGATGGCCTTGCCGGTGATGATCTCCGAGCTGCCTGGGCGGAACATGCGGCCAGACATCATCTGCACCTGCGGGCGCAATTGCAGGCCGCGTTCGCTCGTGCCGCGCACCGTCACATTGCTGGGTTTGCCGCTGCCGCGTTTGGGCAGATTGTTCAGCACCACCGGCTCTTTGGTGATCAGCGGTCGGCCATCGGCGTCGGTGGCGATGCCGGGCAGGCTCTCCAGAATATTGGCCTGGACGCGGTCGACGCCGCTATTGATCTCGGCACCGGCACCCTTGCGCAAGGCGATCACATTGTCGGGCTGGCCGGTCGCGATCAGCGTCGCGCGGATGCCCTCGCTCATCATCAAGACGGTGGCGAACACATAGACGACCAGCGCCATGCCGCCGGCCGTCAGCAAGGTGGTGACGCGGCGCACCCAGAGGTTGCGCGCGATATAGGAGAGCGGAATCTGTTTCACGCGACGTGCCTCAGCCCCTGAACAATATCAATCCGACTCATCTTCCACGCCGGCCAGGCGGCCGCCACCGCACCGACGACCAAGGCCGCCAGCATCTGCAATGTCATCGTTAGGCCGGAGACATGAAACGCCGGCAGCAAGGAGCCTATGGCCTTGCCGAAACCCGCCGCCAGCGGCAGCGTCAGGGCAATGCCGGCCAGACCGCCAAGCAGCGCGATCATGAGGCTTTCGCCAAACAGCAGCTTGACGACAAAGCCGGGCGCAAAGCCCAAGGCTTTGAGCGTGGCGTACTCGGCCAGGCGCTCGCGGGCGGTCATCGTCATGGTGTTGGCCATCACCGCCATGATGATGACGATGATGATGTAGCTGACCGCCTCGATCGCCAGCAGGATCGCCTCGCTCATCGAGACAAAGCTGAGCTGGAAGGCCGATTCGGTTTCGGTCAAGGTCTCGGCCAGCGAGTTCTTGAAGCCGGCGTCAACCCGCTGCGAAATCAAGGCCGCGTTTTGCGGGTCCTTGATGCCGAGCATGTAGACGCCCACAAAGTCGGCGCGCTTCGGCGCCAGCTTGCGTATCGATTCATTCAACAGCGCCCAGTGAAACAGCAACTGGCTCTCGTCCGTCTTGGCCTCGGCACCGTCCCAGATGCCGCGCAAGGTGAATGTCCAGGTGCCCGGGTAGATGGTGCCTCGGATGGGGATTTTGTCGCCAATTTTCCAGCCATATTTATTCGCCAGCTTGCGGCCGACGATGGCCCCCTGGCGGTCGCGCAAAAAGGCCAGCCGCTCCTCATCGCTGAGCCGGTACTCGGGATAAAGCGCCAGATAGCTGACCGGATCGACGGCGAACTGCGGGAAGAAATTGCGCTCGGTCTGGTAGACGCCGCCGAACCAGTTCGACCAGGAAATGCTGCTCACGCCGTCCACGCCCTTGAGCCGCTGCGCATAGTTCATCGGGAGCGGGAAGGTCAGCGAGATCGCGCTGCGCGTCACCAGGCGCGTGCTGCTGCTGCCCTCGACGCCGGCATACCAGGCGCTGATGATGGTGCGTAACAGGCCAAATGCACAGATCGCCACCACCAGGCCGACCATGGTCAGCAGCGTGCGCAGCTTGTGCCGAAAGGCGTTCTTGAGCAGGAGCTTGAAGATGAACATGGTGACGCTTGATCAGGCCTGCGCGTTCATTTGATCTTCGCTGACCAGCACGCCCTTTTCCAGATGCACCATGCGGCTTGCGCGCGCGGCGGCCTTGGGGTCATGGGTGACCATCACGATGGTCTTGCCCAGATCGCGGTTGAGCTGCTGCAGCAGGTCCAGGATCTCGGCGCCGGTGACGCGGTCGAGGTCACCGGTCGGCTCGTCGGCGACAATCAGGGTCGGGTCACTGACCAGCGCGCGGGCGATCGCCACCCGCTGCTGCTGACCGCCCGAGAGTTCGTTCGGGTAATGATCCATTCGATCGGACAGCCTGACCATCTCCAGCGCCGCCAAGGTATGCGCGCGGCGCTGCTTGGCCGACAGATCGGTCAAGAGCAGGGGCAGTTCGACGTTCTCGAACGCCGTCAACACCGGCAGCAGGTTGTAGAACTGAAAGATGAAGCCGACATGGGCGGCGCGCCAGTTGGCCAGGCTGGCTTCGCTGAGCGTGGCGATGTCGATGCCGCCGATCTCGATGCGGCCACTGCTGGGCTGATCGATGCCCGCAATCAGATTGAGCAAGGTGCTTTTGCCCGAGCCGCTGGGGCCCATCAAGGCGATGAAGTCGCCGGCCGGCACATCGAGTTGAATGTCCAGCAGCACCGGGATTTCTTGCCCGCCGCGCCGGTAGGACTTGGAGAGATCGCGGATGCGGATCAAGGCGCTTGCTTCACTCATGATGCTACTTGGTCGCCAATGTGACTTGGCCGCCGTCTTTGAGCTTGGCGCTGGGTGCCAGCACGATGCGCTCGCCCGATTTGAGCGGCCCGGTCACCTCGACCACATCCCCGAGCTTGCGGCCCGCCTTGACCTCGACCGCCTCCAGCAACTCCTTGTCGCCGTCGCGCTTGATGCGCAGCAGCCATTGCTTGCCGTCCTTCTCGAGCAGGGTCTTGGGGTTGACGGCCAAGACCGGCTGCTGCTCGGCCGGCGTCGGCGCCTTGGACAGGAAACCGACCTTGGCGCTCATCTCCGGCAGGATGCGCGGGTCGAGCTGGTCGAAGCGGATCTTGGTCATCACCGTGGCCTTGGCGCGGTCCACCGTCGGCACAATGCCGGCCACCTGCCCGGTGAAGCGCCTCTCGGGCAAGGCGTCGAGCGTGATTTCGACCGGCTGGCCCTTGGTCGCCTTGGCGAGGCTGCCTTCCGACACATCGGCCTCGACCTCCAGCGTGCTGAGATCGGCCATGGTGACGACGGCGCCCTGCGAGCCCGAAGCGTTCGAGAAGGGCGTGATCATGTCGCCGACATTGGCGTTCTTGTTCAGCACCACGCCGTCAAACGGCGCGCGGATTTCGGTCTGCTCACGGTTGACGTTCTGTACATTCAGCAAGGCCTGCGCCTGGCCGAGGCTGGCTTGCGCCTGAGCAACGCTGGCCATTGCGGCCACCTGTGCGGCGCGGGCGGCATCGAGCCGGCGTTGGTTGGCGTCAAACGCCTGCGCGGACACAAAGCCCTGCGCTTGCAAGCTCTTGCTGCGCTGTGCTTCGGCCTCGGCATTGCCCAGCTCCACATCTGCCAAGCGGGCCTGCGCCTGTGCCTGGCGCACGCCCGCCTCGGCTTGCCGCACGCCCGCCATGGCCGTGCCAATCGCGGCCTGCACATCGCTGGCGTCGAGGCGGGCGATCAGATCGCCCTTCTTGAGCAGGCTGCCCTCGCGCACATGCAGCTCGACCAAGCGGCCACTGCCCTTGGAGGCCACCGCCGCGCGGCGTTGCGCGACCACGTAGCCGGAGGCCGTTAGCTGCAGGTATTGCTGCGAGGGGTAGCTTTGCAGCACGGTGCTGGTCTGCACCTCGGGCTTGGACGGCATCAAGACCAGAGCCGCCAGACCCAGCGCCAACGCGCCGCCCAACACCAAGGGCCTGGTCTTGCGTCGACGTTTGATCTTGCTTGTCGGCGCCTGGCGGTCAATTTTCAATTGACCCAAAGATGCGGGAGTTGCGTCGTCCATGGTGGGGATTCGCCTAGGATTTGATGAACGGGGTGGATGTTGCCACGTTCGCCGCTGCTTTGACCGGGGCTGCGATGAAACACCTCTGCATGGCGCCAACGGTAGCCGGCCGGGTACGATTCGCCCTTCGTCGAGCGATCGCTGCTGCCTAGTCCATGCTTTTAAATAGCCCGTTTATCTTGCTGCTGCTGCCCTTGTGGCTTGCGCCCATGCTGGCTCAAGCCGCGGAGCATGGCTGCCAGGACCAGGTGGCGGTCGAGCAAGTGCTCAACTATCTGAATGCGTTTAGAGCCCAGCCGCAAACCTGCGGGCAACAGTCGTTTGTCGCCGCCGGCCCCTTGCGTTGGGAGGCTAGGCTGGAGCAGGCGGCCCAGGGTCATGCGGCGGAGTTGGCGCAGGGCGATCAGCTCAACCATCTGGCCCTGAATGGGCGCACCTTGCGCGAACGACTGCGCGGCAACGGTTATCTTGCCTTCCGGGTTGGCGAAAACCTGGCCGCCGGCCAGGAGAGTCTGGTCGAGGTGCTGCAAACCTGGAGCAGCAGCGCCAAGCATTGCGACAACATCATGCAGGCCGAGTTTCAAGACGTCGCACTGGCCTGCGCCAGCGGCCCCGGCAAATATGGGCGTTACTGGGTGATGAATCTCGGGCGCAGCGTTCGCGATTGAAGCGCCGGGCTTGATCGCCAAGCGCGCTCCGGCTCACAGCCCGCGCTCGCGCCTTTTCGCCGCGGGTTGCAGAATCTCGCGGTCCAAGTAGGCGCGCAGTTTCAAGCGCTTGGGGTCCATTCGCTCGCGTGCTTCGGCGAGGTGCTGGTGCACGGCCGCTACGTTCAGCCAAAGGCCGACACCTTTCAGGCCCAGCTCATGGGTCTCGCGCCATTGGCCGGTAAAACGGGCCTTGAAGGCTTGGGCCGGGTCGCGTTCCAGCGCCAACAACTCCCGCAGACCGCGCTCATGCAGCCAGATGTGGTGACCGTCGTCATACACATCCAGCGACACGCCGGCAAAGTTGTAGTGCACGCCCTCGCGGTGACGCCACTGCCAGGCGCCAGCGCCGCGCAACACCGCTTCAATCCAGTTCGGTATCCACTGCTGTGCGCTGGCAAGGCAAAAAACCGCAGCTGTGGCGCCGGCCAGGGCGCCCCAGACCGAGCCCGTGATGGCCCACATCAAGCCAATGCCCATGCTGAGCACCAACAGGTAGCAGCTGGCCCGAAAGATGCGCAGCTTGATGGGGCTGTTCAGCCATAGCGGGTCGTCCGAATCGTTCATAGCAATCTGCGCAAATAGGCAGGGATCAGAAAGCCAAGCACCGAGTTCAATGGTGATTTGGCGGGAGATCGATCGAATATTGGGGGCATGTTCTTTGACGAGTTGCTCACCCCTGCAGCAGCTTGCGCAGGCGCGCGACAGTGGCCTCCACCGGCGCATCACGCGAGACCTCCAAGCCCAACTCGCGTGCGATCTGGTTCACCTTGGCAGGGTACAAAGGGATGCCGCCAGCATCAATGCTGGCGATCAGAGCGCGGGCTTGCTCATGCTCGAGGCGGATGGGACGCTGGGCGAGCAGACGGCGCAAGGGAGAAGGCTTTATGGGCGGCATATTCAGGCCATTTGAACGTCGCAGAACAGCTGATGCTTAGACCGACAATGTCGGCATATTTTGCGCTGCTAACCCTCCACCGTACGCCAAACTTTTCTCGATGTAGTTAAATTTCTCTTTCGAGTACCAACGCCATGACATTGCAAGGAAGACACAACCAATGAAGATGCCACGGGAAGATTTCCTAAAAGTGGTCATGGAGACGGCTGACTTGGACGTTTGGGAAAACGAACTCGTCAGCGGTAAGGTCACCCGAAAAGCCACCAAGGTTTATGCAGAACTCGGGTACACCGAGCAGGAAGCGGGCGACTGCATGGACAACATCTTCGCGATCATTCATCCAGAGGATGTCGACCGGATGAGAAATGCGCTCAATGACCACGCGAGCGGAAAGACGCCCAAATACCAATGCGAATTCAGAATAAGAGCGAAGTCGGGCGCTTGGGTTTGGTACGCCAACAGCGGAAAAATCGTCAAACGAGCGGATCAACCGGACGCTAAGCACTTGATTGGCGTAACTTACAACATCCACGCAAGGCGACAACAAGAGGAAGAGCTGAAGCGACTAAACCTCGAGTTGTCCGGCCAAAAGGAACAATTGGAGCAGCTGAACGCGAGCTTGCACCAGATGGCGATGACTGATGCGTTGACCCAACTCCCCAACCGCCGCCTTCTTATAGACCGGGTGAGTCAGGCACTGCATAGCGCCAAGAGAACCCAGCAAATCGGAGCGTTGTTGTTTCTGGATGCGGACAATTTCAAAGCCGTCAATGATCAGTACGGGCACGAGGTGGGTGATCTGTTGTTGAAGGAAATCGCGGCCCGCCTGAGGTTGGCGGTAAGAGAGGCCGACACGGTGGCGCGCATTTCAGGTGACGAGTTTGTGGTGATGTTGGAAAACCTCGGCACAGACGCCATCGAAGCAGCGAAAAAGACGCGTGCTATTGCCGAGAAGATATTGCTGTCTCTCGCCCAGCCATATGTGCTTGGTGAGATTCAATGCACAAATACCGTCAGCATCGGCGCAACCTTGATGAACGAAGGGCAGCAAGGCTTCGATGACCTGTGCCCCACTGCCGACGCAGCCATGTACCAGGCAAAGAAGGCGGGGCGCAATACGTTTCACATGTTTGTGCCAGCCCTGCAAAAAGGATTGTTTTAGTCCTTTGGAATCCGCCCGCACCCTGCCGATGTTTCGAGCCCGGAGTCGGGCCAGATGCAGGATTCAAAGTCAGGTGACTCAGGTGCGACCAAGGTGGTTTGCCGCCGGCAGCTTGGTGCCTATTCTGTTGAAAAAGTCCCCACCTCGATTAGGTTGAATGCCGTACAATTAACGCGTTAGCAAATCGAATCTTGGAGGGCACCGAGATGATGGGACGACAAGCGAGTGGGCAGGATCGGTTGTTCTATTCGTTCAACCTTGAAGACCACATTCCCCAGAATCATCTGCTGCGCGGCATTGACCGCTGCCTCGACTTCGCTGGCCTGCGGGAGCACTTGGCCGAGCACTACAGCCAGATCGGCCGCCCGTCCATTGACCCCGAGTTGATGCTCCGTATGTTGGTCGTCGGGTACTGCTACGGCATCCGCTCCGAGCGCCGGCTGTGCGAGGAGTTGCACCTTAACTTGGCCTACCGTTGGTTCTGTCGCCTGAGCCTAGAAGACGCCGTGCCCGATCACTCCACCTTCTCGAAGAACCGCCATGGACGCTTCCGTGACAGCGGCGTGTTCCGCTGGCTGTTCGATGAGGTCGTGCGTCGCTGCATGGCAGCCGGCCTCGTCAAGGCCGAGGGCTTTGCAGTAGACGCCAGCATCGTGGCGGCCGATGCCAGCAGCCAGCGCGGTGTACCCGGCACCGAGACTGTCGACTGGAAAGATCCGGTGCTATGCACCCGCGCCGTGCGCGAGTACCTGCAGGGATTGGACGACGAAGCCCTTGGCAAAGTGCTACCCAAGAAGATTTCGCTGACCGACCCACAAGCGAGTTGGACGGCGGCAACGGGCGGACCTGCGTTCTTCGCCTACTCGACGAACTACCTCATCGATGCCGAGCACGGCGTGATCATGGACGTCCAGGCCACGCCGGCGCACCGCACCGCCGAGGTCGAGTCGACCAAACTGATGGTTGATCGCGTGCAGGAGCAGTTCGGCCTCAAGCCCGAGCGGCTGATCGGCGACACGGCCTACGGCACGGCGCCCATGCTGAGTTGGATGGTGGACGAAAAGGGCATCGAACCCCATGTGCCTGTCTGGGACCGCACTCAGCGCGATGACGACACACTGTCAAGCAACGAGTTCACTTGGGACGAGCAGGCCAAGGAGTACACCTGCCCACAAGGTCGCCCTCTGCGCAGCCAATGGCGCGTCTTCAAGATTGAGCGCAGCCACATCACCAAGGCCGACACGGTGATCTACCGTGCCAGCCAAAAAGATTGCACCAACTGCCCCGAGAAGCAGCGCTGCTGCCCCAACACCCCTATGCGCAAGATCGCGCGGAGCGTTCACGAAGCCGCCCGGGATGTAGGGCGCAAGATTGCCACCACCGAGCAGTACGAGCGTTCACGCTGCCAACGCAAGAAGGTGGAAATGTTGTTTGCTCACCTGAAGCGAATCCTGCGGCTGGATCGCTTGCGCCTGCGAGGACTTAGTGGCGCGATGGACGAGTTCACGATGGCCGCGGTGGTGCAAAACCTGCGTCGTTTGGCAATGCGGGTGCCGCAAGGCCCACCGCCACAAGGCACAGGTGCGCCCGCTTGAGGCGAAACCCCACCGATTAACCTCAAAACCGGGTCGAAAGACCTGGTTCAGACGAAGAAAAGGTGAGCTGCGCGCATTCGCCTTCGCGTTGGCAGCAGCACGTTCGTGCCGATCAACGACTTTTTCAACAGAATATGCCCATTGCGGGCATTCGCCCTCCGGCCGACGAAAGTGTCGTCCGTACAGCGACACATTGGCCTAAATTGGCCAATTTGGGCCATTGCCAAACGAATCGGGTATTTGGCCCATAATACGATCAGTCTGCGACTTTCCTTGGGGGATCCGATCATGGCCAATGCTATTCAGCCTGCAAGCGAGGAGCTGTTTGCGCGCCTGCAGCGCAAGCCCATCTCGGACGTCAAGCGTGAGGGCTGGCGTGGTGTGATGAATGCCGTCGATGCCACGGGGAAGGTGTTGATGACCAACCACGAACGGCCCGAGGCCGTGATCTTGTCTTTGCGTGAATACAGTTTGCTCACCGAACTGGCCGAGCGTGTCCAGCGCGATGACCAGAGTAAGTTGGATCAACTGACGCGTGCCTTCGATGAGGAATTGGCGGTGCTCAAGCAGCCAGATGCCAGTGACAGGCTGCGGCAGGCCTTTAGCGTGCCGCTCGACTTGCATGGCGAGGTCATTGCAGGACAAAGCTTCTGATGGGGCGGCCCGTTCTTCTGGTCCTGGCCGGTGTCAATGGCGCAGGCAAAAGCTCCATCGGCGGCAACATCATGCTGCGCAGGGCTGGGCTGACTTGGTTTAACCCCGATACCTACACCCGCATACTCGTTCAGGGCGGTATGTCCGCCGGCGAGGCCAATGCGTGCGCGTGGCAACACGGCGTGAACTTGATCGACCGGGCCGTTGCGGCGGGGCTCAGTCACGCCTTCGAGACGACCCTGGGCGGCTCGACGATGACCCAAAAGATTGCCGCGGCCGCTCGGACGCACGACGTTCTGGTCTGGTTCTGCGGTCTGGCCTCGCCGGAGAAGCACATCGCCCGCGTGGCCGCCCGGGTAGTAGCTGGCGGACACGACATTCCAGAGGCCAAGATCCGCGAGCGCTGGGTTCGCGCGCCGCTGAATCTCATCGACTTGATGCCCAAGTTGAGCGAGTTGCGCGTTTTCGATAACAGCACCGATGCGGTGCCGGGAGCCCCAGTATCGAACCCGATGCTGGTCCTGCACGCACAAGACGGCGCTGTCAGTTTTCCCCGTGCCCTTGAGGACCTTGAGCGCACGCCAGACTGGGCCAAGCCAATCGTGAAGGCGGCTCGCGACTTCGAACGCAAGCGGTGATCTAGAGCGCGCGATCGCGCGCGGTGGGCGACAACAATGGGCACTGAGTTGCTGCGCAGTCTGTGCCCTCGAAATGTCCGGGTCTGCGGCAGGCCGACAGTTCGAACAAGCACCGCATAGCTGACGTTGGGTTCGCCAACCGTTTTGGCCAAAGGCGGCTTACTGGCGATGATGCGGCCTCACGCTCCCGGCCATGAACGGGCACTGGTGAAAGGCCGGTATGGAGCCGGTCAATGGATGAACTGGGCAACCGTGCGCTCGATCGCTTGTCCGAGCTCGACTTGGAACACTGCCCGAGATGCGGGAGCGAGCTGAAGATCTCGCCACGATCCTGGAGACGCGGGTCATCGAGCGAATCGTCAACCCCCTACCTCGGGCTGCCTGCCCATCCCCTCCGAGTGCACCTGCGCGCGCCCCTATGAATTGAACTCACAGCGAAAGGAGTTGTCCTCGCGCGCCGTGCGATTGATCTGCATCATCGTCGGGCGAGCGGGTCGTTCCAGAATCGGTCTGTCGTGGTGGTGGTGCCCTGCGTTTGACGGAGGGGGTCAGGGGATGACCGCCGGACGTTGGAGGAGCCTGGAGTCATGAAAGCCTTGAGCGGCGTCGACGCGACGTTCCTACATCTGGAAACCGAACAGACACCGATGCACATCGCGTCGCTGAGCCTGTTCGATCTCCCCCCAGGCTACCGCCGCGATTTCCACGCTGCGGTCAAGCGAGAGCTCGGTCGGCGCCTGCATCTGGTGCCGGTCCTCCACCGCAAGCTGGCGCAGATGCCGCTGCATTTTGCCAATCCGGTGTGGGTCGAGGACGATGCAGTCGACCTCGATTACCACGTCCGGCGCGTGACACTGCCGTCGCCGGGCAACTTCGAGCAGCTCGAAGACTGTGCCGCGCTGCTGCACGCGGAGCCGCTGGACCGCCGCCGGCCGTTGTGGCGACTGTTCGTGATCGACGGCCTGGCCAGCGGCCAAGTCGGCTACTACATCAAGGGCCACCACGCTGCGCTCGACGGCCAGGCCGGTGTGATGCTGGTGAAGACGCTGTTCGACCTGTCGCCGCGGCCGGCCGGAGTGCGGCGCGCCAGGGCCACGGGCGCCGCCGCTGCCGAACATCCGGGGGTGTTCGAACTCGCGGCGGCCGCGTTGCGCCACGACGCCGGTCAGTACGTCAAGCTCGTCCGGCAGCTACCCGACCTGGTGCGCACGCTCACCGGCATGTTCGGCCCGTCGGCGCATGCCGGCAGGCGGCCGCCGGGGCGGAACTGCACCTTTGGTCCGCACACCCTGCTGAACGGGCAGATCACCGCCGAGCGTGGCTTCGCCGCGCTGTCGCTGCCGCTGCAGGCGCTGAAGGCGCTCGCGCTCACGCACGGCGTCACGCTCAATGACGTCGTGCTCGTGCTGTGCGGCGGCGCGCTGCGGCGCTACTTGGTGCAGCATGGCGGCGTCCCGCGCCAGCCGCTGACGGCGGCGATGCCGATCTCGCTGCGCGAGGCGGGTGACACCGAATACACGATCCGGGCCACGATGCCGGTCGTCAGCCTGCACACGCACATCGCCGATCCGCTGTGCCGCCTGCGCGCGATCCACGAAACGGCCGGCGCCGTGAAGACGATGGTGCATCGTGCGAAGGGCGTGGTGCCGCTGGACTTCCCGTCGATCGGCCTGCCCTGGGTCCTGCACGGGCTGGCTGAGTTCTACGGGCGGGCGCACATCGGCGAGGTCATGCCGCCGCTGGCCAACGTGGTGATCTCGAACATCCACGGGCCGGACGTGCCGCTGTATGCGGCCGGCGCGCGCATGAGCACCTACTGGCCGATGTCGATCGTCGACCACGGCCTGGGGCTGAACATCACGGTGATGAGCTACGCCGGCGCGCTGGGCTTCGGCTTCACGACGGCACGCGCGGCGGTGCCCGATGAACACGAATTGACGAGCGCGCTCGCCGCGGCGCTCGACGAACTGGCCGCGAAGACGAATCGAGCGCGGCCGAGCACCGCGCACCGGACGGCGGCCTGACCCGCCTGCCGGCATCGACCGACGACAAGGAACTCATGATGAAGCGTGCGCACACCTAGATGGGCAGGTTTCATCGACGACTGAGCGGAGACAAGCGGAGATAGATCGCATCATGAAGAAGCAGCGTCAAATCTACATCGTCGGCGCGGGGATTGCAGGTCTGTCCGCGGCCGTATTCGCAATCCGGGACGGCGGGATCAAGGGCGAGAATATCCATCTTTTCGAAGAGCGCGATGTTCTTGGCGGAGCGCTCGATGGCAAGTGGGGTCGCAACAAGAGTTACTCGATGCGGGGGGCAAGGCTCATCAACGAAAAGGCCTACCAGTGTTACTTCGACATGCTTTCGGCAATCCCGTGTCTTGCTGATCAGGACGAAATGGAGAAGTCCGGGGGTAAATACCTCGAGAGCCGGCGGCCGTGGAGAAGCGTCAAAGACGAAATATACGCATTCAACAAGACCCACCGTCTGAACAGCGTCACCAGGCTCGTGGGAAAGGAGGGGGCCAGGGTCGATCACACAAAGCTCGGCCTGGACCACATCGACCGAATCGCCATCATCGCCCTCATCTTGATGTTCGAAGAGGCTGTCGATGGCAAGAGGATCGATGACTACTTCCGCCCCTCGTTCTTCAAGACCAATTTCTGGTACTTGTTCGCCTCCATGTTCGGCTTCGAGCCCTGGCACAGCCTCATGGAGTGCAGGCGCTACCTGCGACGCTTCTTCCACGAAGCCCCCAATATCACGACGCTCATAGGCGGCTGGAATACCCCTTACAACAATTACGAATGCATCGTCCTGCCGATCGAGAGATGGCTGTCGAAACAAGGGGTCGACATCCAGACCGGTGCAAGGGTCACCGATGTGGACTTCAGGTCTTCGAAGACCCGAAAATCAGTCGAGAAACTGCACCTTCTCAGGAACGGCAACAGCGCGGAAATCGCCGTGGCCCCCGGCGACTTTGTCTTCATCACCATCGGCTCGAAAGTGGCCGATTCACGCACGGGCAGCATGAACAAGGCTCCGGGCCTGGTGACCGACAAGATGGACGGCGCCTGGACGCTCTGGGAAAGAATGGCAAGAAAGGTGCCCGACTTGGGAAACCCCGAGGCCTTCAGCGGTGACGTCGACCAGACCCAATGGGGTGTTTTTACCGTCACGACGAAGGGGCCGCTGCTTGCTGAAAGGATCAGGAAATACTCGAGGGTCAAGATCCAGGGACAGCAACACATACTGTCCTGTATCGACTCGAACTGGGGCTTGGGTTTGCATGTTCCCTTTCAACCGCACTTCAGGAATCAGCCCCCGGACACGACTGTCATGTTCGGATATGGCCTCTACGGGAACACCCAGGGAAATTACATCAAGAAAACAATGACTGAATCGACGGGGGAGGAGCTGCTCACGGAACTGGTCTGCCATCTGGGGTTCATCGATGATCTGGACAGGATAAAGGAAGTCACGACGAGTATTCCAACGACACTTCCCTATGCCACGAGCCAATTCAGTCCAAGAAAAATCTCCGACCGACCCCTGGTCGTTCCCAAAGGGTCGGTGAATCTGGCGCTTCTGGGACAGTTCGTCGAGATCCCCGACGACTGCGTATTCCTGGTGGACTATTCAACCCGATCGGCCCAGATCGGCGTGTACCGGTTGTTGAACGTCGAGAAGGAAGTAACCCCGGTGTATACGGGCGTTCTTAATCCGATTCAGTGGGCGAGCGCCTTGCGAGCAATCCTGCAGTGATGTCTGACCCTGCCCAGGGATCCGTGAGCGTCCGGTGCCTGCCGGTAACGGCTTGGCGTATGCAGGTAGATACGCCGCGTAGGCGTTTCAGGACAACCCTGCGCAGGCCACA
>NZ_JAJIRN010000001.1 GCF_025717515.1 Roseateles oligotrophus | reverse complement strand
GCCGCCAACACTTCTTTTCAAAAGTCGCTAGCAGCGCAGAAGCGGGATTATGACTGATTTTCTTCAAATCCGTCAAGTGCTTCAAAATTTCTTTTCTGCACTGCTTTCTCACCGATTCCGCCGCTGCCCGGGCAATAGACCTGAGCAGCGAAGCCCACTACTGTAGCACCGAATTCAACAACAGGTACGATTTTCAAACAATTGATTGAAATGCGCCGGCCGCCGTTGCCTGGTGCAGCAACCATGCCTCGATGATGGCGCGGTTGTGAGGCACATGCTCGAAAAACCCCTGGCGTGCGCTGACGTCGCCTATGCGCGCCGCCGTGAGTTGAAGTTCGGCATGCGCATTGGCCAGCACATGAATGGCTCTTTCATCGTCGACCGCAAGCAAGACTTGGTAGCACGTCAGGGGCAGCAGCAAGGGCTCTTCGGCGCCATCAAAGCTGCCGCCTGCAGCCATATGAAGCAAAATTTCTTCCACATAAGCCAGCGCTTCGGCCCGCTGCCCTTGAGCCAAGGCAACGCGGGCAAGACCGGAAACAGGGTCCAATACCTGCTGGGGACGCATCTTGAGGCCCTGCAGTTGATTTCGCGATTCTGCATAGGCTTGCCGAGCCGAATCCAGTCTGTCCAAGCCGAGCTCGGCGTGGCCGGCCACCAGCCGCGCATAGGCCGCCAAATCGGCTTGACCACTGGCCGTCGCCGCGTCATAGGCCATGCTTGCAAAGGCCAATGCGCTGGTGTCATCAAACTGCAGATGAGCTACCGAGCCAATATTTAGCAAGACGACAGCCTCGGTAGCTCGCTGGCCAACTGCGCGGGCGATGCTTAGCCCCTGGTCCAAACAAAGACGCGCTTTCGCGTACTCACCCAACCTGGAATAGACCGAACCCAGATTGCTTAAGCGCAAGCCCTCCACCGCCCGGTCGCAAGACTCGCGAACCATCACGAGTCCGCGCTCAAAATACTCTGCCGAAGCGGGCAAGTCGCCCTGCTCCATCGAGATCAATCCGAGTGCATTGATGAGCCGACTTTCACCTCCGAAGTCGCCCATCTTGCGGGCCATCGTCAGCCCTTGCTCAGCCACTTCCTTCGCCTGCGTGTAATTCCCCTCGCCGGTCAAGGACGTAGCCAAGCTATTGCGCAGCGCGACCGTTCTGCGACTTTCCGGTAGCCTGATTGATATCGAGAGGCCTCGCCGATCGGCGTCCGCCGCAGCAGCGAAGTCCCCCATTGCCCGAAAGACATTGGCTCGTCGCAGAGCCACATCCATGCGCTTGTCGTCGTCATCCAGCTGCTCGGCCATTTGATCCAAGGCCGACAAGTCGGCGGCGTGGACGGCACGGTCCCCTTGGTTCAACAAATAGCGCTCGCGCAAGGCGATCAGTCGCCACCTCGACAAGGCGTCACCCTCGGGCACCAAAGGCAAGGCGCGAGCCACATAGGCCAGCATGGCTTGATTGGCGAAACGTGCTGCCGCATCCTCGGCTGCGCGCACAAAAAAAGCCAGCGCATTGGCTGCATCGCCGGCCCGCTCATAGTGGTCCGCCGCTGGCCCCAGTGTTTCCGACGCTCGCTGATCACTCAGCTGCCCCAACCAAGCTGCGGCCTTGGCATGGTATTCACGCCGATTGCGCCTCAGCATGCTGTCATAGGTGACCTGATGCAGGATCTGATGCTTGAACGCATATTCCCTTTGCCCCTCAAAGGCAGCATGCGGGCGTGGTACCACCAAACCATGTTGGACTTGCGCCTCAAGTGGCTGCAAAGAATTCATATCCAGCGCGGCCAGTGCCTGATCCCAGAACACAAAGCCGATCACGGAGGCTTGCTGCAGGGCCAATCGTTCGGCTGCCGGCAGGCTGTCCAAGCGCGCCTGCAAAACACCGGTCAAGGTGGGCGGCACATGAGCGGCCAGCAACTTATCGGAAATCAGCTCCCAGCGCTCGC
Organism: Roseateles oligotrophus; assembly: GCF_025717515.1. Lineage (GTDB taxonomy): Bacteria > Pseudomonadota > Gammaproteobacteria > Burkholderiales > Burkholderiaceae_C > Paucibacter_A > Paucibacter_A oligotrophus. The sequence continues at coordinate 721,777 of NZ_JAJIRN010000001.1, read as the reverse complement.
CTTGAATCTGGATCGCGCCGTCGTCAATCAGCATGCGGACCAACTCTTCCATATAGAAGGGATTGCCCTCCGCCCCACCGGTAATCAGCTCGCGCAATGCCGCCGGCACATGCTCAAGCCGCTGCAGCAAGACATTGACCAACTCGCGGCTGCCACGTCGATCCAGCGGCTGCAGATCGATCCGCTGATGAACAGCCTCAACGGCGACCCAATCCGATCGACGTTCGAACAAGGCCGGCCGAGTCAGGCACAACACCAGGCAAGGCGCGTCCCGGTTGACCTGCAGCAAATAGTTGATGAAGTCCAGAGAGCCATCGTCAACCCATTGCAAATCATCCAGCAGCAGCAGGGCCGGAGTTCCGTCGCGCGCCGACAAGGCGCGCAATATTTGAGCCGCAGCATGGAACGCGCGATTGCGGATCTGCCTCGCATCATCAAGAATGCCGCGCACATGCGGGCTGTCCGAAAAATCAAGTCCGATCAACTGTCCAAGCAAATGCGCATGCACTTCACCGCTCAAGGCGCCGCCACCTACACCATCTTCAAACAAGGTCCGGGCAAATTCGACAATTTTCAAGCTCGCCGTCTCGGCCTTGTCATCCTCGGAAATCTGCAAATGCCAGGTGATCATGTCGCGCAACATGCCATAAGGGCGCTGCTGAGCACGCGGGTCGGCTCGACCTCGGAGCAAGAATACCGGCTTGCCCTGCGCCTCCACCCAATCCTCGAACTCGTACAGCAAACGGCTCTTGCCAAGCCCGGCCTCCGCCACCACCAGCACCGAGACCAAGCCGGCCCGTTCGCTCAAGCTGCGAAACGCGTCCTGCAACTGTTCAAGCTCCGCCTCTCTCGCCACCATGCGCGTTTCAACGCCCTCAATCCCTCGTGAGCGAACCCGGAACGCGCGCGGCTGAGCGCTCAAGACCAGATAGGTCTGCAGCGCCTGCGCACTACCCTTGACCTGCAAAGGCGCCTCCTCGCTGACCTTGAAGAGCCCGCGCACATGGCGATAGGTATCGTGGCTAATGCGCAAACCACCGGGTGGCGCGGTTTGCTCCATGCGCGCCGCGATGTTGACCGCAGCGCCGCGAATGCTTCCTTCCGCATCCACCCCGCCACCCAGCAATACAGGCCCGGTATTGATGCCGACTCGAATATTGAAACCGGTAATGCCGTGCTCTTGTCGCAGCGCCTGCGCATGCTGACTGGCTTGGTCAAGAATGGCCAAGCCCGCTCGAACCGCCGATTCAGGGTCATCCTCATGCGACTCGTCCGCGCCAAAGGCGGCCAGCAATGAATCGCCCGCATATTGCAAAACACGACCCTTGAATTGCTGCACCACCCTGGTGAATCGCTGCAGCGCGCCGTCCATAACGAGTTGAATATCTTCGGGGTCAAGCCGGGCCCCCATTGCCGTGGAGCCCACCGCATCGACAAACAAGACCGTCACCTGTTTCAACTGCTGCACCGGCTGCGACACGGCCGCCGCAACGGCTTCATTTTGCGAACGCAAGGCAAGAAGCTTGGCGTTCATGGCCGCCACCGCCACCTCCACTACCGCATCCCCAAGCACGCTGCGCTGCGCCTCCAGCGCGGCAATGCCTGCCTTGATCTGCTCGAGTTCACTCATGCCTTGGGCTTCAAAGAAGGAGAATTCCGGTCCTTGCGCTGACAAAACCAAGTCAGCTCAAAGCGGAACAAAGTTTGAAATTTGGCCTCTGGGCGTGGGCGGCAGAAGAGTCTGCAGCACATGCTCGCTGCGCAAGAGTATCCGAAAAACATCGTCCTGCGTTCGAGTCTGAAAATTAGGGGTAGACCGTAGGCACCGCCCTGTGGCAACCTTCCCACTTTAAGCAATGGTTCATCCAGGAACTCTCATGCTGAACAATGCCTTCGCAGCCAAAGCGCTGACCATCGCGGCACTTTGTGCCTGCTGCGCAAACGCGGTGCAAGCCGCTGGCGTAACCATCTACAACACCGCCATCTTCAATCCGGCGCCAAACGGTGGTTATCAGCTGGACGGCTTCGGGCGGGGCGACACCTCCAAGCCCGGTCAGGCGTTCGAAGCAAGCGACGCAAGAAGCTTCGCCACGCAAGCGTTCTTTGACACATGGAACATCAACGTCAGCCTGCTATCGCCCGGCAACTATCAATTCAATTCGACCGTGGTGTTCGCAACCGGCAGCGTGCTGTTCACCAACGTCGCCTTCAATTCCTACGACGAGCTGGGGAATCGCAACTCCGTGCTGTTTGAGATCAGTGCTGACGGCAAGCAAGCCTCGGGTAGCGGCAGCTTCTCGGTCGTCAAACCCTGCCCGGTACAGAGTTGCGTGTGGATCGACGTCTTCGGCACTCAGGACCTGGGCGTCGCCCAAACCGGCTATGGCGCCAGCCTGATCGCACAGGTTCCGGAGCCCGCCTCCTACGCCTTGTGGTTGACGGGGCTGGCCGGCTTGACCGCCTGGACCGGCAGGGTTAGGCGCAAGCACCCAACGCAGGGCTAAGACACCGCGGCGTCAAGCCGAAAAGAAAAAAGCCAGGTCGAGTGCCTGGCTTTTTTTTACTCCTCCTGGAAAGCTTCTTCGCGTTTGCTCTTGATGGAGGGCAGCATCACCACTACCACCATCAACAAGGCCGCAATCAAGAGCCCGGCAGACAAGGGCCGTGACATGAAGGTACCCCAGTCGCCGCGCGACAACAACAGCGCGCGGCGCAAGTTCTCCTCCATCATCGGCCCCAGGATAAAGCCCAAGAGCAAGGGTGCGGGCTCACAGCTGAGTTTGTAGAACATATAGCCGACCAGGGCAAAGACCGCCGTCATGAAGACATCAAAGTTATTGTTGCTAAGCGTGTAGGCGCCAATGCTGCAGAAGGTCACGATGGCGGGGAACAAGAAGCGGTAGGGCACCGTCAGCAACTTGATCCAGATTCCAATCAAGGGCAGGTTCAGAACGACCAACATCAAATTGCCTATCCACATCGACGCGATCAGGCCCCAAAACAACTCAGGGTTACTGACCATCACCTGAGGTCCAGGTTGAATGCCCTTGATCGTCATTGCCCCGACCATCAAAGCCATCACCGCATTGGGCGGAATACCCAGCGTCAACATTGGAATAAAGCTGGTCTGCGCACCGGCGTTATTGGCCGCTTCTGGCCCAGCCACACCTTGAATCGCCCCCTTGCCAAAAGGTACGCGGGGGGTTTTAACGATCTTCTTTTCCAGCGTATACGCGGCGAACGAAGCCAGCAAGGCGCCGCCACCCGGCAACACGCCCAGCACCGAACCCAGCGCGGTACCTCGAACCACCGAAGGCCAGGCCTCCTTGAAGTCTTGCTTGGTCGGCCACAGCCCCTTCACATCATGCGTAAAGACCTCGCGGTGTTCGGCCGGCTTGCCCAGATTGGCGATGATCTCGCCAAAGCCGAAGATACCCATGGCGACAACGACAAAGCCCAAGCCGTCGGTCAATTCGGGGATGTCGAAAGAGAAACGCGGCGTGCCGGAAATCACATCGGTATTGATCTGCCCCAGCAGCAAGCCCAGCAAAATCATCGCGATGGCCTTGACCAATGAACCCGACGCCAGCACCACGGCCCCAACCAGGCCCAACACCATCAAGGAGAAGTACTCGGCCGGACCGAATTTGAAGGCCAACTCGGTCAGCGGTGGCGCAAAGGCCGCAATGATGATGGTGCCGACGCAACCGGCGAAAAACGAGCCCAAACCCGCCACCGCCAAAGCCGCACCGGCGCGACCCTGGCGTGCCATCTGATAACCATCGATGGCCGTGACGACCGAGCTGGATTCGCCCGGCACATTGATCAAAATAGCCGTCGTCGAGCCGCCGTACTGGGCGCCGTAATAGATGCCGGCCAGCATGATCAAGGCCGGGGTTGCGTCGAGCGCGTAAATCGACGGCAGCAGCATCGCGATGGTCGCGACTGGGCCCAGACCGGGCAGCACACCAATCAAGGTGCCGAGCACCGCTCCGCCAAAGGCGTAGAGCAGGTTCTGCAAGGACATTGCGGTATGGAAGCCCAGCGCCAGATTACTCAGAAGATCCATGCGCTAGCCCTCAAGCACCAAAAACCGTAGGCCAGACTGGAATCACCAGTCGCAAACCCCAGACAAAAATCAGCCAACTGCCGAATGTCAACAAGGCACTATTCAGCAGCGCGTCTTTCAACTTGAACTCGTCCCCAGCCAAGGACGACAGCAAAATCACCGCAGGCAAGGTCAACGCCAAACCAAGACGCGGCAACATCAGCCCAAACAGACAAATGGCCGCAACGATGATGATGAGCGGCCGCCAAGCGATGCTGCCGATCGGCTCGCCATCCTCGGTCTCAATCGTCAAGGCCTTGAACAAGACCATGCCGCCGAGCAGGGCCAAAAGCACACCCAATCCGAACGGAAAATAAGCCGGGCCGGGGCGGGCGGAAGAGCCAAAGCTGTATTCGGTGGAGCCCCAGGCAAACGCCAGCCCCACGGCCACGAATAGAAACCCTGACCAGAAATCACGTTGACTCTTGATTTTCATTGCTCGCCCTCTTTGAATTCTGCTGAGGGCGCATTCTAGGCAGCATATGGGGCGGCGCTAATGTGGCTTACGCCTAGGGGTCCGTCGCCGGCAAAATCACCCTCCCCGCGAAATTTGATCAGCGGCCCTCCACCAGCTAGCTTTGCCATTGCGGCGTGCTGCGCAGAATTTCCTCCAAGGTGGTCATGCCCTCGGCCACCTTCATCGCACCCGCTAGGCGCAAGGGCCGCAAGCCTTCTTGCACGGCTTGACGGCGCAGCGCCGAAATATCGGGGGTCGGATGCAGGTGTTCTTTGACCGACTCCTCTATCGTCAGCAGCTCATACAGACCGGCGCGGCCGCGAAAGCCGGTGTTGCGGCATTCGAGGCAACCGACCGCCTTGTACGGCTTGACGCCGCCATTCATGCGCCAATGCTTGAGCATGTCATTGAGCGTGTCGCGCGTGACGCTGGGGTCGGGCAGCTTGCAATGCTTGCACAAGGTGCGCACCAAGCGCTGCGCCAGCACGCCGATCACCGTCGCGCTGATCAGGTAGGACGGCACGCCCAGATCGGTCAGTCGCGTGATCGCTGCCGCCGCATCATTGGTATGCAAGGTGCTGAAGACCAAGTGGCCGGTCAACGCAGCCTGGATCGCCATCTCGGCGGTGGCCAGATCGCGGATTTCACCCACCATGATGATGTCCGGGTCCTGCCGCATCAAGGCCCGCAGCCCTTCCGCAAAGCCGAAATCCAGCACCGTTTGCACCTGGGTCTGGTTGAATGAAGGCTCGATCATTTCGATCGGATCCTCGATCGTGCAGACATTGACCTCGTCAGTGGCCAGGCGCTTCAGCGTTGAGTACAGCGTGGTGGTCTTGCCGCTGCCGGTCGGCCCCGTCACCAAGATGATGCCGTGCGGGCGCTGCACCAGTTTTTCCCAGCGCTCGTTGTCATGCGGCGAGAAGCCCAGCATGGACAAATCCTTGACCGCCGTGTCGGGGTCGAAAATCCGCATCACCATCTTTTCGCCGAAGGCCGTCGGCAAGGTCGAAAGGCGCATTTCCACCTCATCACCGGCCGGGTTGCGGGTCTTGATACGGCCGTCCAAGGGCCGGCGGCGTTCCACCACATCCATGCGACCCAAAAGCTTGATGCGCGAGATCATCGCGCTCATCACCGTCGGAGGCAGTTGGTAGACGGTGTGCAAGACGCCGTCGATGCGGAAGCGGATCACGCCCATCTCGCGCCGGGGCTCCAGGTGAATATCACTGGCACGCTGATCGAACGCATATTGCCATAACCAGTCAACCACCTGCACCACGCCCTGGTCATTGGCATCGAGCGCCTTATTGCTGCGCCCCAACTCCACCAGTTGCTCGAAACTCGCCACCTGGCTCGATTCGCCCGCCTTGGCCGCCGCCCGCACCGAACGAGCCAGCGTAAAGAACTCGGTGGTGAAACGCGAAATTTCCAGCGGGTTGGCCACCACCAGCTTGATCGGCTTGCGCATATGCGACTCGATCTGCGCCACCCAAGCGGTGTCAAACGGCTCCGAGGTCGCGATCGTCACATCATGCAGCCCGACCAGTATCGGCAAGCAACGCTTGGCCTCAGCGTAGCCGACCGACATCACATCGGAAACCCGGCCCACATCGACCTTGAGCGGGTCGATTCGCAAATAGGGCAACTTTGCGCGCGCGGCCAGCCATTCGGTCAGCGCATCCAGATCGAGCGACTTGCCACTGCCCATACGGCTTAGCCCAGCGTGACCCAGACGCACCAAGGGATGCAACGAGCTGTCACCGGCGGTAAAACGCTGTTCGGTCCGCTGCACCTGTTCCTGGTCGATCAAGCCGTCCTCCAGCATCCACCGCAGCAGCGCGCGCCATTCAAGGCGCCCTTCGGACTTGACTGCGGCGGGGTTGAGATCGGCTTTCGACTTGGCGCTCATGTCTGTGGCTCGGCTTTCAGCTGATTGATGATGCTCAAAGGCAGTGGTCGCACCAGGCGCAACCACTTGCTGGCGGGCAGATCAAACTGCGCCTCGATATTAGCCGCTCGGCGCTCCAATTCCTCGCGCTCCGGCACCGCCACCCCACGCGCGGCCACCACGATGGTGTTGCCTTCCTTGGTCGGCGCCAAGCTCCAGACCTGATCGCTGCCGAACACCGCTGCGATGCGGGCCGCGCTGCGTGCAAAGCTGGCATCGCGGCCGAACAGATTCACCGTCATCAGGCCACCATCGGCCAACAGTTGATAGCAGTTGGCGTAGAAGGCCTCGTCGTCCAGCACCGGCGAGGCGGCGTCATGGTCGTAGAGGTCGACATTCAAGACCTGCACCGTCTGCGCCCGCGAGCCATCGGCCACCCAGCGCGCCGCGTCGTCGTTGTAGACGGTCAGGCGCTTGTCATCCTCGGGCAGGTGGAACCAGATCCGGCAGGCGTGGATGACGGTCGGATTGATCTCCACCGCACTCGTCTGCATGCGCAGCACCTTGTGGCAGTAACGCGTGATCGCGGCGGCGCCCAGGCCGAGTTGCACCGCATGGCCCTCGCGCAGCACCTCGCTGTCGCGCCAAAGCATCCAGACCATCATGCGCTGGATGTACTCCAGCTCCAGATGTTGCGGCTTGCGGATACGCATCGCGCCCTGCACCCAGATCGAGTCCAGATGCAAAAAGCGCACGCCGTCGAATTCCGACAAGGTGGCCGGGGCCCATGCCATTTTTTTGATTTTTTTACTCATAGCTGCTGTCATTCAGTTCGTCGGCGATCGCGCCCCAAGCCGCCAGTTTGCCTGCATAAGCCAGGGTGTAGGCCGGGCTCGATGAAGGCAGGGCCAGAATTCTGTAGTTATCGGCAACCGGCCCGAGCTGGCGCAGCCCGATTTTGGCGGCCGTGGCACCATTGAAAGCAATCACCCGCAACGCCGGCAGCCGCGCCAGCAGCGCCAGCAAATCGCTCGGCCTGGGGTCGCGGATATCGCTGTCCAAGCTGCCTCGGCGCTGGGTTTCGCTGATCACGTCCCAGAGGCCGATCCGGTTTTCGAGCAGTAGATTCAGCCGCCTCGGGTAATCGGCCGCCGCCAGGGGCAAGCCCAGGCTGTCACCCAACAAACGCCAGAGCTGATTGCGCGGATGGCCGTAATACTGCTGTGCCTGCAGCGAGGCCACGCCGGGAAAGCTGCCCAGCACCAGCAGCCTAGCATCGGGTGCGACATGGGGCTTGAGGCCCAGCAGCCGGGGCAAGCCGTCAGCCGACATGCAGGGCAGCCAATTTCGGCAAAGCGGCGCAGGCATTGGCGCCGGTGATGGATTCGGTCTGCGCCGGCGTCCAGCCGCGCAGATACGCCAAACTTTCGGCAATACGCGGCAGTTCCGCCGGTTCATTCCTGGCCCTTGGCTCCCCGGCGGCGCGCTGCTCCGCGGTCTTGTAGAGCCAATGTGGCGGGATGTCCGGCGCGTCGGTCTCCAGCACCAGGGCGGTCTCGGGCAGCTCGGTCGCCAAACGGCGAATCTGCAGTGAGCGCTCGAAAGTCAGCGTGCCGCCGAAGCCGAGCTTGAAATCCAGGTCGACAAAACGCTGCGCCTGCTGCGCGCTGCCGTTGAACGCATGGGCGATGCCGCCACGCACCGGGATACGCCCCAAGCCGGCCAAGAGTTGATCGGCGCTACGTCGCACATGCAGGATCACCGGCAGATCAAAGCGGCGCGCCAGCTTCAGCTGCTCGGTGTAGAAGAACTGCTGCCGGTCGGCGTCCAGGCCCGGCACAAAGAAGTCCAGCCCGATCTCGCCCACCGCCACCAGGCGAGAATCGGCCCGGTGGCGCTCCAGCTGCCCGGCCAGCAGGGTCAGGTCTTGCTCGCCGGCCTGCATCACAAAAAGTGGGTGGATGCCCAGCGCATAGGCGAATTCGTAGCGATGCGCCTGCTCGCGGGCGCTGTCCCAATCAAATGCAGCCACCGCCGGGATCACCAGCATGCGCACGCCGGCGGCTAGAGCGCGCGCCACCACCGCGTCCCGGTCGGCGTCAAACTCCGGCGCGTCGAGGTGGCAATGGCTGTCTATCCACATCGGATCAGGCTGTGAAAACTACTTGAACACCACCGTGCGCCGGCCATTCATCAAGACCCGGTGTTCGGCATGCCACTGGATCGCCCGTGCCAGCGTCACGCATTCGGTATCGCGGCCGATGGCCACCAAAGATTCCGGCGCCAGGCTGTGGTCGATGCGTGCCACCTCCTGCTCGATGATCGGGCCTTCGTCCAGGTCGGAGGTCACGTAATGGGCGGTCGCGCCGATCAGCTTGACGCCGCGAGCGTGCGCCTGGTGATAGGGCTTGGCGCCCTTGAAGCTGGGCAAAAAGCTGTGATGAATATTGATCGCCCGGCCGGCCAAGAACTGGCACATCTCGGGCGAGAGGATTTGCATATAGCGGGCCAACACCACCAGGTCGATCTGCTGCTCCTCCACCAGCTCGCGGATCTTGCGCTCCTGCGCCTGCTTTTGGGCCTCGGTCGAGTTCAAGAGCGGGAAGTGATGGAAGGGGATGTTGTGCGAGGCGGCGAGCTGGTAAAAATCGCGGTGATTCGACGCGATGGCCGGAATCTCGATCGGCAAATGCCCGGTCTGCACACGGAATAACAAGTCATTCAAGCAGTGGCCGAGCTTGGAAACCAGCAGCAGCACGCGCGTTTTGGCCCGGCTTGAGACCAGCGTCCATTCCATCTGCAGGCGCTGCGCCAAGGGCTCAAACGCCGCTTGCAGCGCGGCCGCCTCGGTGGCCGGCGCGCATTCGAACTCGATCCGCATGAAGAAACGCTGGTGATCGGCGTCGCCATGCTGCGCCGAGCTGAGGATGTTGCCGCCTTGTTCGGCCAAGACGCCGGTCACCGCGTGGACGATACCGGCTTGATCGGGGCAGCTGAGTTTGAGAATGAAGCGTGAGTTCACGGTGAGGTCCAAATTAGGCGGGGACGGCGCTTTGCATCGTGCCGCCGACCAGGTTCAAATGGGTCCGGCATTGCGCCGCCAGCGTCTGGTCATGCGTGACCAAAACGAAAGCGGTGCCGAGGTCTTGCGCCGTCGTCAGCATCAGCTCGAACACCGCCTGCGCGGTATTGCGGTCCAGATTGCCGGTCGGCTCATCGGCCAACACGCAGGCCGGCTGCGTGACCAAGGCGCGCGCAATCGCGACCCGCTGGCGCTCACCACCCGACAGCTCGGCCGGCCGGTGCAGCAAGCGCGAACCCAGGCCAACCCGGCCCAGCATCGCCGCCGCAACTTCTCTCGCCTGCGCCTGCGGCATGCGGCGGATGCGCAGCGGCATCGCGACGTTGTCGAGCGCGTTGAACTCGGGCAACAAGTGGTGGAACTGATAGACAAAACCCAGGTGCAGATTGCGCCAGGCCCCCAACTCCGGCTCACCCATCTCGGCGAGCTTGCGGCCCATCAGCGTGACCGCGCCCGTGCTCGGCTTGTCCAGCCCGCCGAGCAGATGCAAAAGCGTCGATTTACCGGAACCCGAGGCGCCGACGATCGCCAGCGTCTCGCCGCGTCGCACAGTCAGGTCAACGCCGCTCAAGACCTGCACGTCGAGATCGCCTTCGGTGAAGCGCCGACCTAAACCCAGACCCTGCAAGACCACGTCGTCGGTCCTATTCATAACGTAGCGCCTCAGCAGGCTGGACGCGACTCGCGCGCCAGCTGGGATAAATAGTGGCCAAAAATGCCAGGGCCAGAGAAAAGCCAACCAGCGGCGCGATGTCCGACATGCGCGGGTCGCTGGGCATATGGCTGATCATGTACATGCTGGCGGGCAGGAACTGGGCGTTCAGCGCCCATTCAATCGCCGGCACGATGACGTCCAGATTCAGCGCTATCAACAGGCCCAGCCCAAGGCCGGACAAGGTACCCAAGACGCCGGCCAAGGCGCCCTGCACCATGAAGATCACCATGATGGAGCGCGGGCTGGCACCCAGCGTGCGCAATATCGCGATGTCGGCCTGCTTGTCGGTCACCGTCATCACCAGGGTAGAGACTAAATTGAAGGTAGCCACAGTAACGATCAAGGTCAGGATGATGCTCATCATGCGTTTTTCGACCTGCACCGCGTCGTACCAATTGGCGTTGGTGCGGGTCCAGTCACGCACCCTCGTCTCGAAACCCAAGCTGTTCGCCAGCTGATTGCCGACCTGGCGCGCCTGGTGCACATCGTTCAGCTTCAGCTGCACGCCGGTCGGACCCGCGACCCGGAAGAACTTGGCCGCATCGTCCACATGGATCAGCGCCATACCGCTGTCGTACTCGTAGTGGCCCGCGTTGAACACGCCCACCAGGGTGAATTGCTTGTAGCGGGGCATCACGCCGGCCGGTGTGACGTTCCCGCTCGGCGCCACCAGTGTCAGCTTGTCGCCCAGCTTGACGCCCAGCATATGGGCCAGTTCGACACCGACCACGATGCCCCATTCCCCCGCTTGCAGCTTGGCCAGTGGCCCATCCTTGAGCTTGGCGGCCAGCGGCGTCACGGCTGGCTCGTATTGCGGGTCAATGCCGCGCACGATGGCGCCGCGCATGTCTTCGCCTCTGGCAATCAAAACCTGCGAGGCGATGAAAGGCGCGGCGGCCACCACGGCGGGGTTTTGCTTGGCCTGCGCGGCCGTCGCCTGCCAGTCAGTGAGGGCCTGACCCTGGTAGTGACTCAGCTCTACATGGGCGATCACCGACAACATGCGGTCACGCACCTCGCTCTGAAAGCCATTCATCACCGACATCACGATGATCAGCGCCGCCACGCCCAGGGCGATGCCCAGCACCGAGACGCCCGAGATAAAGGAGATAAAGCGGTTGCGCCGCCCACCCTTGCCGGCGCGGGTGTAGCGCCAGCCGATTTGCAATTCATATGGCCAATTCATGGGACGCGATGCTAACCGACAAGGGGCCCAGGGCCGGACCCGCGAAATCGTTGATTTGTTGAGAAACGAATAAGCAAATGAAAAAACAGTCGTTTCCAGAATAAGCAAACCTTGGCAAGCTAGCGACCTTCGCAAATCAAGCCCTTGCCGCCATGTCCAAAATCAATCGCCGTCACTTCGTTCTGGCCAGCGCCATCGTCTTCAGTACGGCCGCCCTGGCACAAACGCCGGCCGACACGCTGCTCAATGTCTCCTACGACGTCAGCCGCGAGTTGTACAAAGAGATCAACCCGGCCTTCATTGCCCAGCACAAGGCCAAGACCGGCAAGACGCTGACCATCAACCAATCGCACGGCGGCTCCAGCAAGCAGATCGGATCGGTGATCGGCGGCCTGGAGGCCGATGTGGTGACGATGAACCAGGCCACCGATGTGGACGCCTTGGCCGAGAAGGGCCTGACGCCGGCCGACTGGCGCAAGCGCTTTCCCAACAATGCCGCGCCCTACAGCTCGACTATCCTGTTCCTCGTGCGCAAGGGCAACCCCAAGGCGATCAAGGACTGGGCCGATCTGACCCGCGCCGGCGTGCAAGTCATCATCCCCAACCCCAAGGTCACCGGCAACGGGCGCTACAGCTATCTGGCCGCCTGGGGCTCGGTGATCGCCAAGGGCGGCACCGAAGCACAAGCGCGAGAGCAAGTGGCCAAAATCTTCGCCAATGTGCCGGTACTGGACGGCGGCGGGCGCGGTGCCACCACCACCTTCACGCAGCGCGGCATCGGCGATGTGCTCTTGACCTTTGAATCCGAGGCCGAAATGATCGAGAACGAATTCGGCAAGGGCCAGTTTGAAGTGGTCAACCCGAGCGTCTCGATCGAGGCCGAGGCACCGGTCGCGATTGTCGACAAAGTCGCGACCAAAAAGGGCACGACGGCCACCGCCAAGGCCTATCTGGACTTCCTCTACACGCCCGAGGCGCAGGCCATCATCGCCAAACACAACTTCCGCCCCCGTGACGCGGCCGTCTTCAAACGAGAAGAGAAGCGCTTTGCACCGATCAAACTGTTCAACGTGGATCAGTTGTTGGGTGGCTGGCCAGCGGTCAGCAAGACCCATTTCGCCGACGGCGGCACCTACGACCAGATCGTGGCCGGTATCAAGCGTTGATCGTTAGATGAACAGTTCTGCCCTGCCCTCTTCGTTGCCCAAGCGCGCCAAGCGACGCGCTCGGCGAGTCTTGCCCGGCTTCGGCCCGACCATGGGCTTCACGCTGTTCTATCTGTCGCTGATTGTGTTGATACCGCTGTCGGCGGTCTTCCTCAAGTCGGCCGGCCATGGCTTCGACGCGTTCTGGGCTGCGGCCACCGCGCCGCGCGTCGTGGCCTCCTACAAGCTCAGCTTTGGCCTGTCCTTGCTGGCGGCCAGCATCAATCTGGTGTTCGGCCTGATCCTGGCCTGGAGCCTGGTGCGCTACGAGTTCTTCGGCAAGAAGATCGTCGATGCCCTGATTGATCTGCCGTTTGCGCTGCCCACCGCCGTGGCCGGCATCGCGCTGACCGCGCTGTATGCGGGCAATGGCTGGCTGGGCCAGCTGCTGGCGCCTTGGGGCATCAAGGTCGCGTTCACGCCGCTGGGCATTCTGGTGGCCTTGATTTTCATTGGCCTGCCCTTCATCGTGCGCACCGTGCAGCCGGTGCTGGAGGATATGGAAACCGAATTGGAAGAAGCGGCTGCATCGTTAGGCGCGCATCGCTGGCAGACCTTCCGTCTGGTGATCCTGCCGACGCTGCTGCCGGCACTGTTGACCGGCTTTGCGCTCGCCTTTGCGCGCGCGGTGGGCGAGTACGGCTCGGTGATCTTCATCGCCGGCAACCTGCCCATGGTCAGCGAAATCACGCCGCTGATGATCATCTCCAAGCTGGAGCAATACGACTATGTCGGCGCCACCGCGATCGCGGCCGTGATGCTGGTTTTCTCCTTCACCCTGCTCTTGCTGATCAATGGCCTGCAGGCTTGGAGTTCGCGCCGTAACGGCCAGGAAGGACGCAAATAATGGCCGGCATCGTTTCCGCACTCGGCGTGCCGCAAAAGAGCGGCGGCCGCTATCAAAACAACCCCGCTACGCGCGAAGCGCCGTGGGTGCGCTATTTGCTGCTGAGCTTGGGCCTGAGCTTTTTCGCGCTCTTTCTGGTGATGCCGCTGGTGGCCGTCTTCAGCGAGGCCTTGCGAAAAGGCTGGGGCGTTTACCTGGCCGCGCTGGTCGAGGCCGACGCGGTGTCGGCGCTCAAGCTGACCCTGATCGCCGCGGCCATCGCGGTGCCGCTGAATCTGGTCTTCGGCGTCAGCGCGGCCTGGGCGATTGCCAAACATGACTTTCGCGGCAAGCACCTGTTGATCACCTTCATCGACCTGCCCTTCTCGGTCTCGCCGGTGGTGGCGGGCCTGGTCTATGTGCTGCTGTTCGGCGCGCAGGGCTGGTTCGGCTCATGGCTGCAGCTGCATGACGCGAAGATCATTTTTGCCGTGCCCGGCATTGTGCTGGCGACCATCTTTGTGACCTTCCCCTTTGTCGCGCGCGAGTTGATCCCGCTGATGCAGGCGCAGGGGCGCGACGAAGAAGAGGCCGCCACCGTGCTCGGTGCGACCGGCTGGCAGACCTTCTGGCGCGTCACGCTGCCGAACGTGAAATGGGGGCTGCTCTACGGCGTGATCCTGTGCAATGCGCGCGCCATGGGTGAGTTCGGCGCGGTGTCGGTGGTGTCTGGCCATATCCGTGGCCAGACCAACACCCTGCCCTTGCATGTCGAAATTCTCTACAACGAATATCAGTTTGCGGCCGCCTTTGCGGTGGCGTCGATCCTGGCCTTGCTGGCCTTGGTGACATTGATTCTCAAACAATTCGTCGAGTGGCGCGCCCATTCGACGGTCAAGGAAGCCCCATGAGCATCCAAGTTCAAAACATCCACAAGTCCTTCGGCAGCTTCACCGCACTTGGTGACGTCAGCCTCGACTTCCCGACCGGCGAGCTGGTGGCGCTCTTGGGCCCGTCCGGCTGCGGCAAGACGACGCTCTTGCGCATCATCGCGGGCCTGGAGACCGCCGACCGTGGCCATGTCTTGCTGGACGGCCAGGATGCGTCCGACACCCATGTGCGCGAGCGCCAAGTCGGTTTCGTGTTCCAGCATTACGCGCTGTTCCGCCATATGACGGTGTTCGAGAACGTCGCTTTTGGACTGCGCGTCAAGCCACGCAAAGAGCGGCCGAGCGAGAGCGAAATCAAGCGCAAGGTGCATGAATTGCTGAGCCTGGTGCAGCTCGATTGGCTGGCTGATCGCTTCCCGCCCCAGCTCTCCGGCGGCCAGCGCCAGCGCATCGCCTTGGCCCGCGCCTTGGCCGTGGAGCCGCGCGTGCTGCTCTTGGACGAGCCCTTCGGCGCGCTCGACGCCAAGGTGCGCAAGGAGCTGCGCCGCTGGTTGCGCCGTCTGCATGATGAGTTACACATCACCAGCGTCTTCGTGACGCATGACCAGGAAGAAGCGCTGGAAGTGGCCGACCGCGTGGTGCTGATGGACCATGGCAAGGTCGAGCAGATCGGCACGCCGCAAGAAGTCTACGAACATCCAGCGACGCCCTTTGTCTATGGCTTCCTGGGGGCGGTGAACCGCTTTGAGGGGCGCGCCGAGGGTGGTGTGATCCACCTGGGCGATCAGCATTTGCGCTTTGGCAAATCATTGACGGACAAGGTCGGCCAGGTTCAAGCCTATGCCCGCCCGCATGAGCTGCAAATTCTGACGGCGGCCGACGCACGCGGCCTGCCCGCCACGGTTGACCGCGTGCTGAGCTTTGGCGCGGCGGCCCGGGTCGAGCTGACCGGCCTGGACGGCCAGCATCTGGAAGCCGAGTTGACGCGAGAGCAAGCCGTTCAGCTGCAGTTGCAAAGCGGCCAGCGCGTGCACCTGAGCGCCTCAAGGCTGAGCCTGTTCGAGTCCGGCGCAGGCATCTGACAGTGAACTTCCAGCAACTGCGCATCATCCGCGAGGCCGAGCTGCAGAAATTCAATCTGACCGAGGTGGCGAACGCCTTGTTCACCTCGCAGTCTGGCGTCAGCAAACACATCAAGGACCTGGAGGACGAGTTGGGCGTCGAGCTGTTCGTGCGCCATGGCAAGCGCTTGCTCGGCTTGACCGAGCCGGGCCGCGAGTTGGCCGTGATAGCGCGGCGCATGCTGCAAGACGCCGGCAATATCAAGCGCCTGGCCGATCAGTTTGCCGATGCCGAGCAGGGCCAGCTGACCATCGCCACCACCCACACGCAGGCCCGCTACGCGCTGCCACAGGTCGTCGCGCGCTTCAAGGCCGCGTATCCGCGCGTGCACCTGGTGCTGCTGCAGGCCAACCCGGCCGAAATCGTCGATCTGCTGCAGGCCGGCGAGGCCGACATTGGCATCGCCACCGAGGCCTTGGACGGCCCATCCGGGCTCGTCAGCTTCCCTTTTTACGACTGGCAGCATGCGGTCGTGGTGCCCGAAGGTCATGCGCTGCTGAAGCAAACACCGCTGACCCTGGAAGCCTTGGCCGAGCATCCCTTGATCACCTACCACGAAGGTTATACGGGGCGCGCTCACATCGACGCCGCCTTCGCCGATGCCGGCCTGGCGCCCGACATCGTGCTGTCGGCGCTGGATGCCGATGTGATCAAGACCTATGTCGGCGTCGGCCTCGGTGTGGGCATCGTCGCCGCGATGGCGTTTGAGCCGCTGCGTGACCTGGGCCTGCGCAGCCTGGACGCCGGCCATCTCTTCCCCGCCAACACCACCCGCATCGCGCTGAAAAGAGGCCAATATCTGCGCGGCTTTGCCTATCGATTCTTGCAGGAATGCACGCCTGCGCTTGACGAAGCGCGCGTGCGCTTGGCGATGGCCGGCGAAGGTGCGGCAGCACGCTAATTTGCGCAAAGCAAAGCAGATTTTCTTGGTTCACGCCCGGCGGCGGCTTGTCTAGAGTAGCGGCAGTTTCAACTCAAGCTAACTCCGAATCAAAGCGCCATGAAAATCCTCACCCGCAAACTGATCCAGGCCCTCACATTGGCCATTGCCTTCGGCGCGGCAAGCGCGGCCCATGCGCAAAGCAGCCTGCTCAATGTTTCTTACGACCCGACCCGTGAGCTCTATCAAGACTTCAACGCCGCCTTTGCCAAACATTGGAAGAGCAAGACCGGCGAGACGCTGAGCATCAAGCAATCGCACGGCGGCTCGGGCAAGCAGGCCCGCTCGGTGATCGATGGTTTGCAGGCCGATGTCGTGACGCTGGCACTCGCCTATGACATCGACGCACTGCATGACCACGCCAAATTGCTGCCCGCAGACTGGCAAAAACGCCTGCCCAACAACGCCTCGCCCTACACCTCGACCATCGTCTTCCTGGTCCGCAAAGGCAATCCGAAGAAGATCACGAACTGGCCCGACCTGGCACGGTCAGGCGTCGACGTCATCACGCCCAACCCCAAGACTTCGGGCGGCGCACGTTGGAACTATCTGGCCGCCTGGGGCTATGCCTTGCAGCAACCCGGTGCCAATGCCGACAGTGCCAAAGCCTTTGTCAAACGCATCTACGCGAACACCAAGGTACTGGACTCGGGCGCACGCGGCTCGCTGACCACCTTTACCGAACGCGGCATCGGCGACGTGCTGATCTCCTGGGAAAACGAAGCCTATCTGGCGGTCAAGGAACTCGGCCCGGACAAGTTCGAGATCGTGACGCCGCCCCTGTCCATCCTGGCCGAACCGCCGGTGGCCGTGCTCGATAAGGTGGTCGACAAGCGCGGCACACGCAAGCAGGCGCAGGCCTACCTTGAATACCTGTACAGCCCCGAGGGCCAGGAAATTGCCGCCAAGCATTACTACCGCCCGCGTGACCCCAAAGTGGCGGCCAAATATGCCAAGCAGTTCATCCAGACCAAGCTGATCACCGTGGACGACGTGTTCGGCGGTTGGTGCGCGGCACAAAAAACTCATTTTGCCGATGGCGGCAGCTTTGACGAGATCTATGCGGGGCAAGGCCGCTGACCGGCATGCTGAAAGAAAGCAAAAAACCCGCCGGGCCAAACGGCCGGGCGGGCTGAAGCCTTGCAGAACTTGCTATTTAGGCGATCTTGCGGCGGCGCGCAATGCCGCCAACAACGATCAGGCCCATGGCCATCAGGCCATAGGTCGATGGCTCGGGCACCGCTTGCGTCACGCCAAAGGTGATGTTGCCGCTGTTCCACTGACCGTCGGCCACACCAGGCGCACCATCTTTGTAGGTCTCAGAGAACTCGACCCGCAAAATACCATCGGCTTGCACATTGAAGGCCAAGCCAAGATCGGTCAGGTTGGCTGAACCGGTGTAGCTGGCGGTGCCTGCGGCGTATGTCGTGCTGGGCGTGAAGATGACCCCGTCATTGCCAGCCGAGCTGCTGAAGCTGACCTGCATATCGGCCAACCAGCTTTGACCGAAGGCCTCCAAGGTGACGTTCCAATCGACGGTAGAAATGGTCGAATTGGCGCCCACATTGAAGTTCATCACCGTGTTGCCAGCGTCCCCTGGCAGACCCACGCTTTGGGCGCCGGCCACATTGACGACCAGGCTGCTGGCGGGCGACGGGGCGGCCAGATCAACCACGCCGCTCAAGGCGCCATACTCGGCCAATTTAGGAACCGGGACGCTATTGGCCACGCGGGTGTCGGCTTGAGCAGCGCCAAAGCTCATGGCGGCAACGGTGGCAATGGCCAGGGCCACCGACTTGCGTGTGAATACGGTCTTCGTCATATCGAACTTCCTTGTCTGGGCAAATACATCAATGCGCTCAACGGCTCCCCCTGAGCTGACGTGAATTTCTCACGATTCAGCACGAAACCGTAGAGTAAAGACCCTGGGGACGCATTGCCGACACCCCCATTCGATGGAGGTGAAAACCCGCATGCCAAGGCGCTACAGCCCCTCAGCGCGTCATGGTGACCGGGCCGACCCGGCGCAGAAAGAACAAGACATCCCAGTTGCGCCCCAACTGACCCCGAGGCTCGGTTTGATAGTCGATGCTCCATTGCGGCAAGGTGATGGGGCGCCGCTCAAATGGCTGCACCATCAGGCTCTCGCCGGCCAAGGCCGCCAACCCTTGCTCCAAGCTGCCCGGCAACAATGCCGGCAAGGCCCGCGGCCGCATGTCGCCAAAGTCCAGCACCGCGCCACCGCCCGCCGTGAACTGCACCACCTTGTAGCCCTCGGCGCCCCAATGCCGCGCCATCACCTCGCCCGCCTGCAACTGCGCCTCGCTGCGTTTGAAGCCTTTGGCCACATGAATGGTGTGGGCCCAGACCACCGCCTTCTTGCCCGGAAACATGCGCTCCATCAGCCAGATCGCGTTGTCACCCATCTGGTTGTCACGTTGGTAGTCACTGCCCCCGCTCCAGACGCTGGCGGCCTGAGATTGCAGGCTTTTGACGATCTGGCACCAACTCTCCGCCGGCTCCGGCCGGCCCTTGACCGGAGCAGCGGGGCACAGTTCGGCACGGATTGCTTGTGAGCGCCACTCAAACGCAAGCCGCAGCGCCGGTGCGGGGATTTGAGGCTGCATCGCCAGCAATTGCGCCAGCGGCGCGGCGAAGTCCGACCAGACCTCGGCCTCGGCCAAGTCAGAACCCCGTTGGCGCAAAAAAGCCCGCAGGCGCGGCAGCATCTCGGCCTGACTGAGCGCGCCGCTGTGCTGACTGTCAATGCCGGCCAAACCTAGCGGCGTGGCCGAGGTTTGCTGCGCATCCACATAGCGCAGCATCTCGCGGCCCTCGGCCGAATTGGCATACATAAAGAACACATGGCCGGGCGCCATCTCGTCGAGCTGCTCGCCGGCGGCCATGCGCTCGGCCAGCCGGGCGATGTCGTAAAAGCCGCTCTCCAGCAGCAAGACCTCGAAGCCAAGCTTTTCGTGCAGAAACTTCAGCAGCCGAAGTTTGAGCCGAAACTCCTCGCGCCCGCCATGCGTTTGCTCGCCCAGCGCAACGATGCGCGCCTGCCCGATCGCCTCGGCAAAGGGCGCCAGGTCGCGATAGTCGTCCGGCGCGTTGGCCGCTGCGGGTGGCAGCGCCGCCAAGGGCCAGATTTTCAGCCCAGCAAGGCTTGCCGCCGGCGCTGGGCTTACCGCTGCCTCTGCCATCAACAAGGCAAGCACCACCAGCCGACTCGGCCGCCCCCTGCGTCCCTCCTGGGCACGAAATCCGATCCCATTCACCATAGCGGCCAGCCCCACATAGACACCAGTAAAATACCAGTTTACGCGAACAAAGCATGGCGTCATTCGCGCCCATTCAGAGAATTTGACAACCGGCAACCCCACAAAGGGGGATAACCCCCTACCTAAGGGACCCTCATTCAAGCGTGTCAAATTGAACGAATCAGGCTTGCACCCCCCTCGCTCCGGGTATTTGGTATTAGGGTGGACTCTCCTAAACTAGCGCCAGCACTTCAAACCCCGGACAAGGGGGGCGAGTCAACCCCTAATTCAAGGAAAAAGATCAATGTCACAGCGTAATGTTCTGAAGTTCGGCGCCGTAGCGGCGGCCATGGTTCTGTTTGCAGCAAACAGCTTTGCCGGGGTCGTGACCTCGCAAGACGCCGTGCTGAAAGTTGGCGACAAAAAAGCCACCTACCTGCTTGACGGCCTGAACAAGGGCGAAGCCAATATGGCGGGCACCGGTTTTGGCGAAGGCAAGGGCAAGTTTGCCTTCGTTTACAACTACAGCGGCCTGACCGGCACGAGCTCGTTTGACATCCTCTGGGGTTCGGACATCCTGACAAATGCCAACGGTACTTACAAGTCTGGCGGCACTTCGATCTATTCACCTGCAGGTGTCATCAGCATCGTCAACCCTGACATGGCGAAAAAAGGCTTTAGGGACATCAAGCTGACCGTTCAGGACAAGCAAAGGTCACCCGCCATCGACCTTGACCTCTTCGACATCGCCTTGAATGGAACCGAACTGACCACAGGTATTGGTGATAAGCACGACCAATTCCCCGGCGCTGTCTATCCCGGTGTCACTTACGGCCTTTATCACGGTGCGGCCCTGGAATCGATCAAGTTGACCGGTTTGTTCAAGGTCAAAAATGGCGCGTTTGACGGCACTGGGCACAGTACCGGCAAGAACGGTGACTACGACAAAACAAAGGACTATTCTTTGTTTGATCTGTCCTTCACCAATGCCGGCAAGTTCGGCGCAAGCGCAGACACATCGGTGATCCCCGAGCCAACCACCCTGGCCCTGCTGCCCCTGGCCCTCGGCGGCGCTTTCTTCGCCAGCCGTCGTCGCAAGGCCGCTGCAAAGTAACTGCAGTTGGCAGTTGGCCTCCATCAGGCCAATATCGAACAAGCCCGTTCAAGCCCAGCGCCTGAACGGGCTTTTTGCATTCAAGCCGCCGCAGCCTTCAATGCGCCTGATCCCAGTTCGCGCCCACGCCCACCTCGGCCAGGAGCGGCACCTTTAAAGCGGCCACGCCGGCCATCAGGCGCGGCACCTCGGCCTTGACCCAATCCAGCTCGGCCTCCGGCACCTCGAACACCAGTTCGTCATGCACCTGCATCACGATGCGGGTGGCCTTGCCCTGCTCGTCCAGCGCCGCCTGGACCGCGATCATCGCCAGCTTGATCAAATCGGCCGCCGTGCCCTGCATCGGCGCATTGATGGACTGCCGCTCGGCCCCGGCCTTGCGCGGGCCATTGCCGCCCTTGATCTCGGGCAGATAGATGCGGCGACCGAACAAGGTCTCCACATAGCCCAGCTCGGCGGCGCGGGCCTTGGTGCTGTCCATATAGTGCTTCACGCCGGCGAAGCGGTTGAAGTAGAGATCGATGTAGTCGCGCGCAGCCTTTTGCTCGATGCCCAAGGACTGAGCCAGGCCGAAGGCGCCCATGCCATAGATCAGGCCGAAATTGATGGTCTTGGCGTAGCGGCGCTGCTCGGTCGTGACCTCCGCCAACGGCGTGTTGAAGACCTCGGATGCGGTGGCCTTGTGCACATCCACACCCTCGCCAAAGGCGCGCAAGAGGCCCGGGTCTTCGCTGATATGGGCCATGATGCGCAACTCGATCTGCGAGTAGTCGGCGCTGACAATCAGATGGCCAGGCGGCGCCACAAAGGCCTCGCGCACGCGCCGCCCTTCCGCCGTGCGGATGGGGATGTTCTGCAGATTCGGCTCATTGCTCGACAAGCGCCCGGTCACCGCGACCGCCTGCGCATAGTTGGTGTGCACGCGGCCGGTGGCCGGGTTGATCATCAAGGGCAATTTATCGGTGTACGTGCTCTTGAGCTTGGCCAGGCCGCGGGTTTCCAGAATTTTGGCCGGCAGCGGGTAGTCGAGCGAGAGCTTTTCCAACACCTCTTCATCGGTGCTGGGTGCGCCGGTGGCGGTCTTTTTGACGACGGGCAGGCCGAGCTTGGTGAACAGGATTTCACCAATCTGCTTGGGGCTACCGAGATTGAAGGGCTGACCCGCGATCTCATAAGCCTCTTGCTCCAGCGCCAGCAGGCGCTGACCCAATTCATGGCTTTGCGCCTGCAGGCGCGGCGCATCGATCAACACGCCAATACGCTCGATGCGCGCCAGCAAGGCGCTGGTCGGCATTTCGATGTCGCGGTAGACGCGGGTCAGGCCGGCGTCGGCCTCGATCTGCGGCCACAGCTGCTGATGCAAGGCCACGCACATCTCCGAGTCTTCGCCCGAATATTGGGCGGCGCGGGCCACATCGACCTGCGCAAACGGGATCTGATGCACGCCCTTGCCGCACAAGTCTTCGTAACTGAGTCCCGCACGGCCGAGGTGGCGCTCGCCCAAGGCGCCCAGGCCATGGCTCTTGTGCGCTTCCAGCACATAACTCTGCAACATGGTGTCATGTTGAACGCCGCGCAGCGCGATGCCGTGGTTGGCGAACACATGGGTGTCGTACTTGAGGTTTTGCCCCAGTTTGGCAGCCGTGGCATCTTCCAACCAGGGCTTGAGCCTGGCCAGCACCTCGTCAATCGGGAGTTGGACGGGCGCGTCCGGCCCGTCATGGCGCAGCGGGATATAGGCCGCCTCGCCGGCCTTGACGGCAAAGGAGATGCCGACGATCTTGGCCCGCATCGGGTCGAGCGAGTCGGTCTCGGTGTCCAGCGCCACCAGCGGCGCGGCGCTCAGCTTGGTGAACCATTGATCGAACAAGGCCCAATCGAGGATGGTGTCGTAATGGCGCGGCGAGTCGTCCGGCGCGGCCGCAGGCGCGGTCGAATCGGCGGGCGCGGCGAACATGTCCTCGCTGACCGGCGCGGCTGCTTTACCGCCGCCGCCCAACTCCTTCAACCAGGTCTTGAAGCCATTACGTTGATAGAAGGCCTGCAGGCCTTCTTGATCGACCGGCCGCAGCGCCAGCGCGTCCAGGCTGGGCCATTGAGGCACATGGCCGTCGAGGTCGCAGTCCTGCACCACGGTGACCAGACGGCGCGCCGTCGGCAACCAGTCCAAGGCCTTGCGCAGGTTCTCACCGGCGGCGCCCTTGATCTTGTCGGCGCTGGCAATCACGCCGTCGAGCGAGCCATATTCGGCAATCCACTTGGCCGCCGTCTTGGGGCCGACCTTCTCGACGCCGGGCACGTTGTCGACGGTGTCGCCCATCAAGGTCAGATAGTCAATGATGCGATCGGGCGGCACGCCGAACTTGGCGATGACACCGGCGATGTCCAAGCTCTCGTTGCTCATCGTATTGATGAGCGTGACATCATCGGTGACCAACTGTGCGAGGTCCTTGTCGCCGGTCGACACCACCACCGCATGCCCAGCAGCGGCGGCCACGCGGGCCAACGTGCCGATCGCGTCATCGGCCTCGATGCCGGGCACCTCCAGAATCGGCCAACCCAGGAGCGCCACCACCTCGTGAATCGGCGCGATCTGCTCGCGCAAGGCATCGGGCATCGGTGCGCGCTGTGCCTTGTACTCGGGGTACCAGGCATCGCGGAAGGTCGGGCCCTTGGCATCGAAGACGCAGACCGCATGTTCGGCGGCGATCTGCTCGCGCAGGCGCTTCATCATCGCCACCATGCCGTGCACGGCACCGGTGGGCACGCCGCCGGGGCCGCGCAGATCGGGCATGGCGTGATAGGCACGGTAAAGATAGCTGGAACCGTCGACCAGCAACATGATGGGTTTGCTCATGGGCGGCATTGTCGTGCAGCAATTCGAAAATGCCGGCCGACATAGAATGGCGCCATGTCACGCACCCTCATCACTCACCGCCCTACGGCGCTCTTGGCCCTGTTGCTGGCGGCTTTTGCCACCCCAACTGCGTTTGCGGCGGAAGTTGCCGAGTCTGCCGGGTCTACCCAGACCGTGGCCGACGCCAAGGTGGTCGATTCGGTGATCGAGGATGACAGCACCCGCATCGAAGAACTGCGCGTGCGCGGCCAGACCCAGAAGGTCACGGTCCAGCCCAAAAACAGCAAACTACCCAGCTACGAAATCATCATGGGCGACGGCAGTCGCGACCTTTCACCCGGCGCCGGCACGACACGAGCCGCAGCAGGACGGCGCGTGTGGAGCGTGCTGAATTTCTGACCCAACTGCGGGCCCTAGCAAGCAGCTAGCCCCGGTGCCTTGGCTCTCCTCCCCTTAGCTGTTGATATGGCCGTATTCACCGAAGTCACCCTGAGCGAGGCGCAAGCGCTCGCCACTCGCCTGAGTTTGGGTCCAGTGCAAAGTCTGCGCGGCATCAGCGCCGGCATCGAAAACACCAACTACTTTCTGACCACGGAGATCGGCGAGTATGTCTTGACGGTGTTCGAGCGCCTGAGCTTCGAGCAACTGCCGTTTTATCTGCAATTGATGAAGCATCTGGCCAAGCGCGGGCTGGCCGTGCCGGACCCGCAGGCCGATGCCGACGGGCAGATTCTGTTCGAACTGCAATGCAAGCCGGCGGCGGTCGTCAACAAGCTGCGCGGCGGCCATCAACTCGCGCCCGACCTGTTCCATTGCGAGCAGGTGGGTGCCGAGTTGGCGCGCATGCACCTGGCGGCGCAAGACTTCCCGCTGCACCTGGACAATCTGCGCGGCCTGAGTTGGTGGAGCGAGACCGTCCCGGTGATCTTGCCCTTCTTGAATCCGGCACAGGCCGAACTGATCACGGCAGAACTGGACTTTCAGGTCCATCTGGCCGCTTCGGCCAGCTATGCCGAGTTGCCGCGCGGCCCCATTCACGCCGACTTGTTCAGAGATAACGTCATGTTCGAAGGCCTGCCGGGCCGCGAGCGCCTGAGCGGCTGCTTCGATTTCTATTTCGCCGGCGTCGACAACTGGTTGTTTGACCTCGCCATTTGCCTGAACGACTGGTGCATAGACCACGCCAGCGGCCGCCTCGATGAGGCCCGCGCCGAGGCCTTTGTGCGCGCCTATGAGTCGGTACGACCGATGAGCGGGGTGGAGCATCGCTTGATGCCGGCGATGCTGCGCGCCGCCGCCCTGCGCTTCTGGATCTCACGCCTGTGGGACGTTTACCTGCCGCGCGACGCCGCCCTGCTCAAACCCCATGACCCCGGCCATTTCGAGCGGGTGCTGCGGGAGCGCATTGCGCGCCCCTGGCATGCCTTGATTTCTTTGTGAGCGCCAAGACTTGAACCCAACCTCGCCCATGTTGCTGCATCTGCAAACCGTGCCCGCCCGCAATGGGCTGCTCTGGATCCGCCATGGCCTGAAGGTCTTTCGGCGCAAGCCATTGGCAATGGCCGGCCTGCTGTCGGTCTTTCTCTTCATTGGCCTTGCCATGCTGCTGCTGCCCGGAGTCGGCGTGATGCTGCTGCTGATGGCGATGCCCTTGCTGTCGCTGGGCTTCATGCTCGCCACCCATCTGGTCTTGCAAGATCAAACGCCGACGGCGGCCGTCTTCGTGGCGCCGCTGAAGCTGACGCCGCAGCGGCGCAACAGCCAGTTGCTGCTGGGCGCTTGCTACGCGCTGGCCACCATCGCCATTGGTCTTTTGTCCGAATGGATAGACGGGGGCAGCTTCGAGACCATGCAGCGCTTGATACTGGAGAACGCCGCGCCCGACAAGGTCGCCGAGGCCGCATCCGACCCGCGCCTGTTCTGGGGTGCCGTGACGCGGCTTGGTTTGGCCGGCCTGCTGTCGGTGCCGTTTTGGCACGCACCGGCCTTGATCCACTGGGGCGGCCAAGGCGTACTGCAGGCGCTGTTCTCCAGCACCCTGGGGCTTTGGCGCAATCGTGCCGCCTTCGCCTATAACGGCCTGCTTTGGGCCGCCTTGGTGATTGGCGTGGGCGTTGCCGCCAGCCTGCTGGCCACCTTGCTGGGCCTGGGCCAAATGCTGCCCTTGCTGGTGATGCCGCTGGGCTTGTTGATGACCACGGTCTTCTACGCCTCGCTCTACTTCACCTTCATCGACTGCTTCATGTTTGGCGCGCCCAAAGACATCTTGAGCGACAAAGCTTGAGGCGCTGACGCCCCTGGTTTAGCGCATCACATTCACTGCGGCGACCGGATCTTGCGCGCCAAGCCGGGCGCCACCTGATCGGCCAGCTTGAGATTGCTTTGCAGCAGGTCGACCGCGTCGCCCAGGATATGTGCGGCCTCGTCCAGCAAGACATCGCGGGTGTCTTTGCGAGCCTTCTCGGCCGCCAACTCATCCGCCAGGCTGCGCTCATTAGCCTGTAAACCATCGTCCTGAGCGGCTAGTTTGGCGGCGGCAGCCTCGGCCTTGCCGGTCTTTTTGTCGCCCTTGCCCTTGTCGGCAAGCCGCGCGGCCTCGCGCTCCTTGGTCTTCAAGCTGCGCGCATCACGCTCAGCCCGACGCTCGGTCTCGTTCAGAGACACCAGCTTGACCTTGCGCTGCACCTCGAAGTCTTTGATGTCTTCGAGCAAGAGTTGGTAGTCACGGTCCTTGGCGATGCGGTGTTCATGCCGAATCTGCAGCAGCGGCAGCAACTCCTTCATGTCACCCAAGACCTGATAGTTGGCCGGCTTGATCTGCACCCAAGGCAAGGCATTGTCGAAACTCGATTCGCCAAAACTCTCGCTGTCCGAGAAACTCGCCAGGCCGATGTCGGGGCTAACGCCGCGCAGCTGCGTGGTGCCACCATTGACGCGGAAGAACTGCGCCACGGTCATCTTCAATTCGCCAAATTTGGGTTTGTCGGCATTGGTCAATTTGGGCGTGCGATCCATCTTGTCGAGGTTAACCATGGTCTGCACGGTGCCTTTGCCAAAGCTTGCCTCGCCGACGATGATGCCGCGGCCGTAATCCTGAATCGCAGCGGCAAAAATCTCCGAGGCCGAGGCCGAACCCCGGTTGATCAAGACTCCCAGCGGGCCCTCCCAAGACGCCGTTGCCTGAGCTTCGCTCTCCACCCGCACGTCGCCACTGGAATTGCGCTGCTGCACCACCGGGCCCTTGCCAATGAAGAGGCTGGTCAACTCGACCGCCTCGGCCAGCGACCCGCCGCCGTTGTCGCGCAGATCGATCATCACGCCGTCGACCTTGTCCTTCTTCAACTCGGCCAGCAGGCGGGCCACGTCGCGGGTCACGCTCTTGAATTCTTTGTCGCCCCTGGCGCGCGCCTCAAAGTCTTGATAGAAGGTCGGCAAGGTGATCACACCGATACGCCTGGTGGTCGCGGCCTGCTTGATCTCCAAGATGGACTTCTTGGCCGACTGCTGCTCCATGGAAATCTTGTTGCGCACCAGGGACAGCACTTGCGGCTTGCCGTCAGGGCCGGCGTTGGCAGGCAAGATATTGAGCACCACGACGGTGTCTTTCTTGCCCCGGATCAGATCGACCGCATCGTCCAAGCGCCAGCCGACCACATCGATGGGCGTCGCATCCGCCCCTTGTCCAACGCCGACGATGCGGTCGCCGACCTTGAGCTTGCCTGAGCGCGCCGCCGGCCCCCCGGGCACCAACTCACGGATCGTGATTAGCTCATCACGCTCTTGCAAGACCGCGCCAATGCCGACCAAAGACAGACGCATCGAAATATCAAAGGCCTCGCTCGCCCTGGGGCCGAGGTAGTTGGTATGCGGCTCGACCGACATCGCATAGGCATTCATGAAGAGCTGAAACACATCCTCGCTCTTCAGCTTATTCATCCTTGAGAGCGAATTGTCATAACGCTTGGTCAGCGTGGTCTTGATCACCTTGTCGGAACTGCCGGCCAGCTTCAAACGCAGCCAATCGTTCTTGACCCGCTGGCGCCAAAGATCGCGTATTTCGCGCTCGGTCTTGATCCAGGGCTCCTTCTCGCGCGAGAAGCGATAGCTCTCTTTTTCGCTGAAGTCAAAGCTTCCGTCCAACAACTCACGCGCATACAACATGCGTTCCTGGGCGCGCTTTTGGTAGAGGTTGAACATCGCGAAGGGGGTCGCCAAGTCCTGCGTGCCGATCGCATCGTCCATCTTGCTGCGGGCAGCGGCGAACTGGTCGACATCCGATTGCAGGAAGAACAGTTTTTCGGGATCCAGAGACTTCAGATAACGGTCGAAGATCTTCTCCGACATCGCATCATCCAAGGGCTCCGCCTTGTAGTGATGGCGAGTCAAGATCTGTGCCGACATGATCGCCGCCTGCGCCTGCTGCGGCAGCGGCTTGAGCAGCGCCGGTGCCTCGGGCACGGCGGCAAAGCTTGTTAGCGCAAGGCCGAGCGAGAGCAAAAACACAAAAGACTTCTTCTTCATACGGCATCTCCAAAATTCAATATCGCCCCTTGCTCCCGGCAAGGTCACTACAGGCATTGAATCAGCTTAACCGATTGGCATTAGGCCAAGATTAATAGAGCGGCCTTCTGCGGCCGCCTGGTTTGAGCGAGTCGACCTAAACCCGCCAGCAAACCACAGACTTGCACAAGAACAGTCATCGCCATGACATATGCCGCGCCTACATTGCGAGCCTGCATTAGCCAAGGGTTTGCACCAAGCATGCGCCCCTCGGCCCGTGGCCTTGCATCACATCGATGCCGGGCAAACTTTCCAATTCATCAGCCGCACCTATGTCGACTCCTACCCTACCCACCCGCCGCCAAGCCATTAAATTCCTGGGACTGCCCATGATGTTGCCTCTGAGCGGTGTCGGAGCCGCCAGCCTCTTGAGCGCTTGCGGCGGCGGCGATGACGAGCCGGTCGTGAACATGCTCTCCGCCACCTTCAACTCGATGGCTGCACCCAGCCTGAGCAATGCGGCCGCGATGGCCACCACCAGCGTGGCTTCCACGCTGGAAGTCGCGCTCAGCAACAGCAGCACCCAAACCTTCAAACTGGCCTACGCGCCCTTCTTCCTGACCGGCGATCAAGTGGCCGATGGCAGCGGCAAGACCGTGCTCGCCGGCGCCTACTTCGACATCAACAACAAGCCCATCATCGACAGCACCGTCGCCGGCAAAGAGCGCCAGTTCTTCTCCGACTCGCCGGACGGCACCTCGCTCTTGAGCCTGCCCAACCCGACCGTCCCCGGCATCAAAGGCAAGGCCGTGTTCGCCGTGGTGCAGTTCGAGTACACCACCTGGGCGGCGGACGGCAAGACCGATATGTACGGCAAGCTGCCCTCGCCGATTGCCGTGCTGACGCTGGATCAAGACCAGGCCAACGGCAAGCTGAGCCTGGTGAAGTACCACAACGTCGATACCTCCTCGGCCCATGGCCTGTGGATCACCTGCGGCTCCAGCCTGTCGCCTTGGGGCACCCATCTGTCCAGCGAAGAGTATGAGCCCGACGCCTTCGGCATCGCCTCCAACTCGATGTTCAAGGCCTTCAGCAAAAACCTGTTCGGCGACGAGACCAAGGCCAACCCCTATCACTATGGCCATATGCCCGAAGTGACAGTCAACCCAGACGGCACCGGTTCGATCAAGAAGCATTACTGCATGGGCCGCATTTCCCATGAATTGATCGAAATGATGCCCGACAAGCGCACCGCGCTGATGGGTGATGACGCCACCAATGGCGGCTTCTTCATGTTCGTCGCCGACAAGGAAGCCGATCTCTCGGCCGGCAGCTTGTATGTGGCCAAGGTCGGCGCGGGCTTCTCGATTGACCCGGCAGCCGCCGGCGCGGCTTTAAGCTGGGTCAAGCTTGGCTCGGCCACCAGCGCCGAAATTCAAAAGCTCGCCGATACCTTGAAGCCGGCCGACATCATGGAAGTTGCCACGGCCGACCCCAAGGACGCCAGCTTCGGCAAGATCTATCTGGGCGGCAAGATCCAGTGGATCAAGGTCAAACCCGGCATGGATAAGGCCGCCGCTTTCCTGGAAACCCATCGCTACGCCGCACTCAAGGGCGGCAGCATGGGCTTCACCAAGATGGAAGGCACGACGGTCAACGCCAAGGACAAGATCGCTTATTCGGCCTTGCAGAATATGCAGAGCTCGATGGTCAAGGGCCATGCGGCCAACAACCCCGACTACGGCATCGTGATCGACAAAGCCGTCAATGCCGGCGCTGTTCTGGCCCATACGCTCAGCGCCGGCCAGAAGGACGCTGCCGGCACGGCCATCAATAGCGAATGGGTGCCTTCGCTAACCAAGGCCTTGCTGGTGGGCGAGGACATTGCCGCCGACGCGCTGGGCAATCTGGCCAACCCCGACAAGATCGGCGCGCCGGACAACCTGAAGTTCTCCGAAAAGCTGCGCACCCTGTTCATCGGTGAAGACAGCGGCTACCACGTCAACAACTTTGTCTGGGCCTATAACGTCGACACCAAGAAGTTGTCGCGCCTGATGTCCATGCCTTCGGGTGCCGAAGCCACCGGCCTGGGCGTGGTGGACGATCTGAATGGCTGGACCTATATCACCAGCAACTTCCAGCATCCGGGCGACTGGAACGCCAGCCTGCATGGCAAGGTACAAGCAACGCTGGACCCCCTGGTGCGGGCCAACTACAAAAATCGCTTGAATTCGGATGCCTACAGCGCCGCTGTAGGCTACCTGACGGCCGAAGCGACCAGCATCAAGCTGAACAAGCTCTGATCACCGATAGGCCGCAGCAATGCGGCATTTTTTGACTGACCCTAAGACCTTGGTCGCGCAAGCACCAAGGTCTTAATCTATTGGTGTCAGCTTCGCCACCGACAGCGCCAACCACTTCATGCCGTGGCGGCCGAAGTTGACCTGCGCGCGGGCATCGGCGCCGCTGCCTTCCAGCGTTAGCAAGACGCCCTCACCGAACTTGGTGTGGAAAACGCCCTTGCCGACCTTCAGGCCGCCATGTTCGGCCGCCACCTTGGCAGCGGCAGACTGCTTCATCGTGCGCGGCACCGGCGGCTCGGCATAAGCGGGCTTGCTCTCGATGCGGCCGGCGCCGACCATGGAACTCAAGCCCGAGCCGCGCTCCCAGGCGCTTTGGTATTCCTTGGCAAAGCCCGAGCCAAAAGCCTGGCGCGGCGGCGTCAGCCATTTCAGCGCACCCTCGGGTAACTCGTCAAAGAAGCGGCTCTTGACGTTGTAGCGGGTCTGGCCGTGCAACATCCGCGTCTGGCTGAAGCATAGATACAGGCGCTGGCGCGCCCGCGTGATCGCCACATACATCAGCCGGCGCTCTTCCTCCAGCCCGTCGGGGTCCGAGGCCGAGTTCTCATGCGGGAACAGCCCCTCTTCCAGGCCGGTGATGAAGACCGCATCGAACTCCAGGCCCTTGCTGGAATGCACCGTCATCAGCTGCACGGCGTCTTGGCCGGCCTGCGCCTGGTTGTCGCCGGCCTCCAGCGAGGCGTGCGTCAAGAAGGCCGCCAAGGGCGACATGATCTCGCCGGTTTCGGCATCGGGTGTGAAATTCGCCGGTGCCACCGCCGTTGGAAACCCTTCCGAGATGGCGCCCGGCGACAGCTCATCGACCGGCAAAGCCACCGCGTCCTTGCCGAAGCCCTCTTGCGTGACGAAGGCCTCGGCCGCGTTGATCAATTCGCCCAAGTTCTCCAGTCGGTCGGCACCGTCCTTGTCATTGCGGTAGAACTCGGACAGGCCGGAGATTTCCAGGATCTGCTCGATGATCTCGCGCAGGGTCAGGCCTTGCGTCAGATTGCGGGTCGAGTCGATCAACTGCGTGAAGGCCTGCAGATTGCTGCCCGCCTTGCCAGCCACCGCGCCCACGCTTTGATAAAGGCTGCGGCCCGACAGACGCGCCGCATCCTGCAGCAACTCGATCGCCCGTGCGCCGATGCCACGGGTCGGGAAATTGACCACGCGCAAAAAGCTGGTGTCGTCATTGGCGTTCTCGAGCAGGCGCAAATAGGACAGCGCATGCTTGACCTCGGCGCGCTCGAAGAAGCGCAGGCCGCCGTAAACGCGGTAAGGAATGCCGGCATTGAAGAGCGCCGACTCGATCACCCGTGACTGCGCGTTGCTGCGGTAGAGCACGGCGATTTCCTTGCGGTCCACGCCTTGGCGGTGCAGCGCCTGCGCCTCCTCGATCAGCCATTGCGCCTCGGCAAAGTCGCTCGCCGCCTCGTAAACGCGCACCGGCTCGCCGGGGCCGGCGTCGGTGCGCAAGGTCTTGCCCAGGCGCTTGCTGTTGCGGCTGATCAGCTCATTGGCGGAGTCGAGGATGTTGGAGAAGCTGCGGTAGTTTTGCTCCAGCTTGATGACTTTCTTGACCCGGTACTCGCGCTCGAAATCGGCCATATTGCCGACCCGCGCCCCGCGAAATGCGTAAATGCTCTGGTCATCGTCGCCGACTGCGATCACGCCCTGCCCCTTGCCGGGCGGCGCGAACATCTTCAGCCACGCGTATTGCAGCTTGTTGGTATCCTGGAACTCGTCCACCAGCAAATGCTGGAAGCGCCGCTGGTAATGCTCTCGGATCGCCAAGTTGCTCTTCATCAACTCATAAGAGCGCAGCATCAACTCGGCAAAATCGACCACGCCCTCGCGCTGGCATTGGTCTTCATAGGCCTGGTAGATCGCAATCAGCGTCTTGGTTTGCTCGTCGATCGGCTCGATATCGCCCGGGCGCTTGGCATCCTCTTTGGCACCGGCGATGAACCAGCCGACCTGCTTGGGCACAAAGCGCTCCTCGTCCAGCTTCATCGCGCGTATCACCCGCTTGATGGCCGAGACGGTGTCGGCGCTGTCGAGAATCTGGAAGCCCTGCGGCAGGCCCGCTAACTTCCAATGCGCGCGCAAGAAGCGATTGCACAGACCGTGGAAGGTGCCAATCCACATACCGCGCACATTGACCGGCAGCATCGCGGTCAATCTCGTCAGCATCTCTTTCGAGGCCTTGTTGGTGAAGGTCACCGCCATCACGCCGGCGGGGGTGACCTGGCCCGTTTGCATCAGCCAGGCGATGCGGGTGGTCAGCACCCGGGTCTTGCCCGAGCCGGCGCCGGCCAGGATCAAGCAGGGCTCGGCCGGGGCGGTGACGGCCGCATATTGCTCGGGGTTGAGGTTCTTCAACAGGCCGGTGTTGTCAGCAGCGGGAGCAACAGGAGGGGCGAAGAAATCGTCTTGCGGGGGCAGGTTCATGCGGGCATTTTAGAGAGGGCCGCAGGAACCCGGACTTGCGGCATGATGCGGGTCGCCATGATTGACACCCAAACCCTTTGCCCTTGCGGACACAAGCAGTTGCCATATGGGCAATGTTGCGGCCGCATCCATCAACACTTTGCCGATACGGCGGAGCTGATTGCACCCGACGCCGAGGCGCTGATGCGCTCGCGTTACAGCGCCTATGTGCTGGACCTGCTGGACTATCTGCGGGCGACTTGGCACCCGAGCACAAGGCCCGCGACGCTGGCGCCGAACGAGCCGGGCCTGAAATGGTTGGGGCTGCAAGTAAAAAAGCATGTCCGGCAAGATGCCGAACATGCTTTGGTGGAATTCGTGGCCCGCAGCAAGCTGGGCGGCCGGGCCTACAGCTTGACCGAAATCAGCCGCTTCG
The DNA here is from genome assembly GCF_025717515.1 of Roseateles oligotrophus. GTDB lineage: Bacteria > Pseudomonadota > Gammaproteobacteria > Burkholderiales > Burkholderiaceae_C > Paucibacter_A > Paucibacter_A oligotrophus. Next base: position 688,413 of record NZ_JAJIRN010000001.1, on the reverse strand, counting down.
AGCGACTGGGTGGCGCCTGGCTGTATCTCGACGGTGAAGTCTCTTGACGATCAGGCAAATTCCTGACGCACCAGCATCGTATTGAGTTCGCGCAAGGACCACAGCAGAGCCGCACTTGCGGCCAAACAAGCCAGACCGAGCATGACAGGTGAGCCTGCCACCCAAGGCAGCACCGGCAGCGCGAACAAAATCAGCGCCAGCAAGCCCAAGCTCAGGCGGCGCGCCCATTCAAGGCGGCGGAACAGCCCTTGTCCTGCAGCGATCGATGCAGCCGAAGCCAACAGCAACAGCGCCTGGCCAGCAGCTGCAAAGCCACTCGTATGACCCAACAAATAGCCCGTCAAACCCAGGCCAAACAAGCCCAGCGACATCAAGAGCCAAGCCACAGTGCTGACCAAGGGCGAGCGATATCCAACGCGGAAGGTGATAGGCATGACGACGACTCCAGATGCTTTGCGATACTTGGTTCAAACACTTCTTTCACACACAGCCTGCATGATGCGTGCGGTGTGTGACAGCATTCTTTCGGCGCAGACCTATACGCGCTATACCCCCTGAATGGGGTATCGGCTTTATCTGTGCGAAATCGCACCTCCATAGAGCAGCCTTGGCTCGCAGCGGCAATATTCACAATCACTCATGTTGCAAATCATCTACATCGACGAACACATCGTCGCCATCAACAAGCCGGCCGGTCTGCTGGTGCACCGTACGGCGCTGGATGCCCATGAGCAGCAATTCGCGCTGCAGATGCTGCGCGACCAATTGGGCCGGCAGGTTTGGCCCGCCCACCGGCTCGACAAAGGCACTTCGGGCCTGCTGCTGTTTGCACTCAATGCCGAGATGGCCTCGCTGCTGGGTCAGACCTTCGAGCAAGGCCGGGCTCGCAAGCGCTACCGGGCGCTGGTGCGCGGCTGGCCGGCCGAGAGCGGCGTGATTGAACACCCGCTGGCGCGCGACCCGGATCTGCCCTCGGCCGGTCAAACCATGTTGAGCGCGCGCACCGATTGGCAATGCCTGGAACAGATCGAATGGCCGTTCAGCGTTGAAGGGCGCTTTGCCAGCAGCCGCTACGCCTTGGTCGAGGCCTGCCCGGTGACGGGTCGGCGCCACCAGATTCGCCGGCACCTCAAACATATTGCCCACCCCATCATCGGCGACACCACCCATGGCAAGGGCACACATAACCGCGCCGTGGCCGCGCATTTGGGCATCAACCGCTTGTGGCTGCATGGGCTGGAGTTGCAAATCAACCATCCCGCCACCGGTGCGGCGCTGCTGCTACGCGCACCGCTGGGCGAGGAATGGCAGTTGCTCCAGAGCAAGTCACCGACAATCACCGAATGAGCCAACCAAGCCGCGTCGCCCAAGCATGAACCGGGGCATTGCCTACGCCGCCCTCGCCTATCTGGCCTGGGGCCTGTTCCCGCTCTATTTCAAACAGATCGCCGAGGTGCCCTCGCTTGAAGTGGTCATGCACCGCACGCTGTGGTGCCTGGTGTTCATGCTGGGCGTTCTGGCTTTCACGAAGCGCTGGGCCTGGCTGCGCGAGTTGGGTCAAAGCCCCAAGGTCCTGGCCGCTTTTCTGCTATCGGCGCTGCTGCTTTCGGTGAACTGGCTGGTCTATGTCTGGGCGGTGCAAACCGACCATGTGCTGGATGCCAGCCTGGGTTACTTCATCAACCCGCTGGTCAATGTGGCCTTGGGTTATGTATTCCTGCACGAACGGCCACGCCGCCTGCAATGGGTGTCGGTTGCCATGGCCGGTGCAGGCGTTTTGTGGCTGACGCTACAGACCGGCCGCCTGCCCTGGGTGGCGCTGGTGCTGGCGATCAGCTTTGGTTTTTACGGCCTGCTACGCAAGGTCGCCAAGCTTGGCGCCCTGGAGGGTTTGACGCTGGAGACAATGATGCTGACGCCGATCGCCTTGGCGGCCTTGGGCTGGTGGACCTGGACGGGCCAGAGCGCCATTTCGGCGGCGCTGAATCAGGGCGAGACCGTCACCATGGGCTGGTTGCTGTTTGCCGGGCCGCTGACTGCCATCCCGCTCTTGCTGTTCGCTGCCGGCGCGCGCCGCATCCCGATGTCAACGCTGGGCCTGCTGCAATACATCTCACCGTCGATGCAATTCATGCTGGGCGTGTGGCTATTCAATGAACCCCTGCAACCGTCCCGCCTGCTTGGCTTCGCACTGATCTGGTCCGCACTGCTGATTTACAGCCTGGAAGGCTGGCTTCACGGCCGCAAACGCGGCTGAGTAGATTATTTTTCAACGCCAAAAAGCCAAACATTCCGCTTCAACCTGCCCGGCGGAAAGTACTTTTTGGCGGCTCCGAGCATGTTCTATTGGAAAAGGCCACGCCCCCTTTGAAGGCACCGAGCAAGTTGCGCTTGCGGCGTTCGAAGAGGCACCAGTCGCATGCTGGCGGTTTCGCCAGTCATCGTTCGAGTAAAGCAGATGAACCGAGGCCCTTTTTTCTGCCGAGCAATATTTTGCTGATCCTGACCTTCGCGGCAGGGCGGCAGGCCATTGTTGTCTAAGGCAATAGCAACTCCGACTTTCTCGATTCGCTGTATTGCTCAGCCACGATCTTCGCAACGTCGGCTTTGTCGACTTCCTTCCCTGCAATGCGCATGGAAAGATGACCTTCATCGCCGAGTCCATCATTGGCTCGGCCCATTTCGGGAGCTTCATCACGCTCATATTTAGCCGCGTGATTTTCCCGGCGAAAAACTAGGGCGATCGGGCGGATCAAACCCAGCGGCAAGACCCGGCCCTCACTTCAGTCAGCCCTCGCCACCGCCCGCCCCGCCTCGACCCAGCCATCCAGGCCACCCACCAAGGCGCGGGCGCGGGTGATGCCTTGCTCGGCCAGCACCGTCACGGCCAAGGCAGCGCTGACTTCGTTGGGGCAGTTGCAATACAGCACCAACTCGCGGTCTCGGGGCAGGCTGGCGGCGTGGCGCTTGAGTTGATCGATGGCGATCAGCATTGCGCCGGCGATGTGGCGCGGGTCCACCGCGTGGCCGCCGGCGGCGCGCACGTCGATGAAAACCGGTGCAGCGCCGCCGTCTTGCAAGGCAGCGGCTTCGGCCACCGTGATGCGCCCGCCCAGGCTGCGGCGCGCGAAGCGACGGCGCTGCCACAGCCGCCGCAGAATCAGGCCAAGCACCATCAAGCCCAGCGCCGCCAAGGCCGCAAAGCCAGCACCGGCCAGCATGTCCAGCACCAGCTGGATCTGATCCGACAGCATCAGGCCCAACAGCAGAAATGTGCCGCTCCACAGCAAGCTGGCGATGAAGTCATAGGCAATGAAGCGCCGCCAGCTGAAGCCCAAAGCGCCGGCCATAGGCGCGGCCACCACCGAGACGCCCGGCAAAAACTTGGCCGCCAGCAGCGCTTGGCCGCCCCAGCGCAGGATCAAACCCTCGCTCTGGCGCACGCAGACATCGGGCGACAGCGAGATGCGGCACAGCAGCTTCATGACCCGGTAGCCATGGCGGCGCCCGGCCACAAACCAGATCACGTCGCCGCCGATATTGGCCAGCACGGCCACCGCCAGCGAGGCCACGCCCGACAGTTGCCCCTCGGCCGCCAAACCGCCCACCACCACCAACATCGGTGCAGCCGGCAGCGGCAAACCCGCTCGCGCCGCCAGCGTCACCAGGAAAACCAGAAACACGCCATGAGCGATCAGCAACTCGATCAGTTCACGCATCGGAGGCCTTCAAGCGCGCCCATGACCCGCTCAATGCTGCCATCACGACTGGATTTGCACGCCCTTCCAGAAAGCGTAGTGGCCCTTGATCTCAGCGGCGGCCTCGGTCGGCTCGGGGTAGAACCAGACCGCGTCCGGGTTCATCTCGCCGTTGACAAAAAGGCTCAGGTAATGCGCCTGACCCTTCCACGCGCAGCCGCTGCGGTGGTTGCTGAACGTCGTGTGCTCACGCTTCAGCGACTCGGGCGGGAAGTAATGGTTGCCTTCGATGACCACGGTCTTGTCGCTCTCGGCCACGACCACGCCATTCCACACTGCTTTCATATTGCATCTCCGTCTGAATACGAGCGGGACTATAGGCCAGGCGACAATAGGCGGGTGAAACGCTACCACTCCCACCTCGACCGCGACATTTTTGTCACCTCCGGCTCCGCCAAAGACCTCGCGCCCGGCTCCTTCGGCATCTGCGCCATCGACGGCGGCGCACAAGGCTGGTCCGTCGTGCATATCGGCCCGGACGGCGATGCCGCCGACCTTGGCGGCGAGTATTACTTCGCGACGCCGGAAGAGGCGCTGGCCTTTTTGAAGGAGCTGATCGAGATGCTCGCGACCCAGGCTTAGCCGGCCAACAGCGCCGCGCCCAAGGCCTCGGCCACTTCGATGCCGTCCACGCCGGCCGACATGATGCCGCCGGCATAACCCGCACCTTCACCGGCCGGGTACAGCCCCTTGACGTTAAGGCTTTGGTAGTCGCGGCCGCGCGTGATGCGCAGCGGCGAGGAGGTGCGCGTCTCGACACCGGTCAAAACCGCGTCGGCCATCGAGAAGCCCTTGATCTGGCGCTCAAACGCCGGCAAGGCCTCGCGGATCGCGTCGAGCGCGTAGTCGGGCAGGCTGCCACGACCCTTTTGTTGCAGATCGGTCAGCGTCACGCCGGGCTTGTAGGACGGCTCGACATTGCCAAGCGTCTTGCTGCGCTGGCGCTTGATGAAGTCGCCCACCAAGGCGCCGGGCGCCTTGTAGCCGCCCTCGCCCAACTCGTAGGCGCGGCTCTCCCAGATGCGCTGGAAGGCCATGCCGTCGAGCGGATTGACCGGACCGTCTAACTTGCCATCCTGGCGGTAATCTTGTGGGCTGATGCCGACGACGATACCGGCATTGGCGTTGCGCTCATTGCGCGAATACTGGCTCATGCCGTTGGTGACGACCCGCAGCGGCTCACTGGTCGCGGCCACCACCGTGCCGCCCGGGCACATGCAAAAGCTGTAGACCGAGCGGCCATTCTTGGCGTGATGGACCAGCTTGTAGTCGGCCGCGCCCAGAATCGGGTGACCGGCGCTGGCGCCAAAACGGGCCGCGTCGATGATGCTTTGCGGATGCTCGATGCGGTAGCCGATCGAGAAGGGCTTGGCTTCCATGAAGACACCGCGCTGATGCAGCATCGTGAAGGTGTCGCGCGCGCTATGGCCCAAGGCCAGCACCACATGGTTGCTGGCGATTTGCTCACCCGAGGCCAGCGTGACGCCGCGGATATGACCATCCTCGATCAGCACGTCCGAGACCTTTTGCTCGAAGCGGATCTCGCCGCCCAGCGCCTCGATCTCGGCGCGCATCTTGATCACCATCGACACCAAACGGAACGTACCGATATGGGGCTTGTTGACGTAGAGAATCTCTTCCGGCGCGCCGGCCTTGACGAACTCGGTCAAGACCTTGCGGGTCAGAAAGCGCGGGTCGGAGATCTGGCTCCAGAGCTTGCCGTCCGAAAACGTGCCGGCCCCGCCCTCACCGAATTGAACGTTAGATTCAGGATCCAGCTCGCCCTGACGCCACAGGCCCCAGGTGTCCTTGGTGCGCTGGCGCACCTCTTTGCCACGCTCCAGCACGATGGGCCGCAGCCCCATTTGCGCCAGAATCAGCGCGGCGAAAATGCCGCAGGGGCCGAATCCGATGACGAGCGGCCGCGGCGGCGCGCTGGCCTCGCCATAAAAACCGGCCGGCGCCTGGGCGACGAAGTGATAGTCGGTGTCCGGTGTCGCCTTGATATGGTTGTCGGCAGCAAAGCGCTGCAGCAAGTCGGCTTCAAGCGAGGCCGAGCTCAGTTCGCAATCGACCGTGTAGGTCAGGACGATGGCCGACTTCTTGCGCGCGTCGTAACTGCGTTTGAAGACGGTGAAGGCGCGCAGATCCGCATCACCCAGGCCGAGGCGCTGAACGATGGCGGGCCGCAAGGCGTCCTCGGCATGATTCAGGGGCAGGCGGAGTTCGGTAATGCGAAGCATGGTGGTCGTTCTATTGCTGGCCTAAAGAAAGCAAATCTTATAAAAAGCCGCTGCTGAAATGACAATAGGCCCGGGTAAGGGCCTATTGTCATTGCAAGATGCAACTCGCTGCGGGGCGTCGAATCCAAGCGGATGCAACGCCACCGAGCCGGGGCAATCAGCCGCCCTTGCTTGGACGCTTGCCGGGGTTCTTCTTGCTGCGGGTGTGCACACCGCGCTCAAGGCTGCACTTCTGGCCATGGCCGGCGGTGAAGGTCACGCCAACAGGGGCTGCAGGACGGGGAGTAGCACGACGAGCGGCTTCGGTGATGATTTTGTTGCCCATGAGTGGCTCCAGTACAAAGGATTGATTGAGTGCGAAAAGCAAAGCCGAACTAATGGCAAAACTCTTAGCAAAAGTTCACCAACCCCGTTTTCCACTTAGCGCCTTCTTGCAGAGGCCTTAAGTAGAGCCGTAGTCCCGATCGAGCTGCAAATTGCGACCCATCTCGACACGACTGAGTTGGAAATAATCCGGCATTTTACTTTGGAAATTAGGTCCGGCCGAGCCATGGCCACATTTTTGTGCATTTGGCGCCAAGGGGCGCTCGGAAAAAGCTACCTCAAGTGGCTTGCGGCGGCACTTCAGCGGCTGCGCTTGCCGCATTCGAGTCGCTGACCAACACTGCTGGCCTTAGTCGCCAAACGCAGTCTCAAATTGAAAACCTATCTATGGCCAGCCTTGCTGGCGCTGGCCTTGAGTGCCTGCGCCGCGTCCCCCGCTGAGCTGAAAGCGGCCCAAATGCAGCGCGAAAAGATCGCCAATGGCTTTGACTTGACCGCCGACGGCTGGCAAAACCTGGGCGTCAACGAAGAACAACAGCTGCATTACCGAAAATTGGCGGATGAGGCCAGAAAGGGCAATGCGGGCAAGGAATTGGCGCCGGACAGCTTGCTGAATCGACTGCTCAAGGCCGTGCTGGGCGAGCCGCCGGGTACGGCCAGAATGCCGGCCCCTGACTAGTTCAACTCAAAACCGCCGCGCCCAGGCCTGCAACATCAACTCGGCGCCGGCCAGATTGGTCGCGCAGGGCACATCATGCACATCGCAGGCGCGCACCAAAGCATTGATGTCGGGCTCATGCGGCTGCGGCGTCATCGGGTCGCGCAAGAAGATCACGCCGTCAACCTCGCCCACAGCCAGCCGCGCACCGATCTGCAGGTCACCGCCCAGCGGGCCGCTGAGCAAACAATCAACCTCCAGGCCCAACTCCGAGACCAAGCGGCGCCCGGTGGTGCCGGTGGCCATCAGGCTGCAGTTTTGCAGCAGCGGTAGATAGCGGGCGGCCAGGGCCACCATATCGTTCTTCTTGCCGTCGTGGGCGATCAATGCGAGCTTCATGCGCCTATCTTAAAGACCGGCAGTTACAGCCCGGCATCAAGTTGATCTCAAGCGCTGCGCACAAAGCCCGCCGAGGCACGCATCAAGTCCCGCGTGTAGTCGGCGCTGACCTGTTGGCGCACCAGATCGGCTGCGGCCAGCGTCTCGACCTCGCGCCCCAGCCGCATCACCATCAGCCGCTCGCACAGATGGGTGACGACGGCCAGGTCATGGCTGACCATCAAAAACGTCAGCCCGCGCTCGGCGCGCAAGCGCTCCAGCAGATTCAAGACCTCGGCCTGCACCGAGGCATCGAGCGCCGAGGTCGGCTCGTCCAAGAGCAAGACCTTGGGCTCCAGAATCAAGGCCCGCGCAATCGCCACCCGTTGGCGCTGACCGCCGGAGAGTTGATGCGGGTAGCGAAAGCGAAAACCATGGCCCAAACCGACCGCGTCCAGCACCGCTTCAATGCGCCGTTCGGCCTCGCCGATGGCGTGAATGGCCAAGGCCTCGGCCAACATGCTGTCGACGGTTTGGCGCGGATGCAGCGAGCCGTAAGGGTCTTGAAACACCATCTGCACCGCACGCCGAAAGGCCTTGCTGCCGGGCTCGGGCAGCTCGCCGGCACCGGTCAACTTGACCGCGCCGGCCGCCAGCGGCGCCAAGCCACAGATGGCGCGCAAGACCGTGGATTTACCCGAGCCGGATTCGCCAACCAGGCCAAAACTTTCTCCCGGCGCGATCCTGAGGTTCAACTCATGCACGGCGGTGAAAGCGCCAAAGCGGACCTGCAGGCCGCTGATTTCAAGCCCTATGCTCATGCGGAATTCCAGCTCTCTTGGCGCTGCAGCGTCGGCAGCGGATGGCGCGCGCCACCGAGCTGCGGCAAGCAGTTCAGCAGGCCTTGGGTGTAGGGATGCTTGGCAGCAGCCAAGTCACGGGCGGCAATCTCCTCGACCACGCGGCCCGCATACATGACCAGAATGCGGTCACAAAAACTGGCCACCAGGCGCAGGTCATGCGAGATGAAGATCAGCCCCATGCCGCGCCGGGCGGCGCCGGGCCGTCCCAAGCCGCCCGACTCCGCTTGGGGGACAACCTCCGCATCGCGGAGGCCCAGGGGCCGATCAGCCCTGACCAGCTTGTCGAGAATGCCCAGCACCTGCAGTTGCACCGTGACGTCGAGCGCCGAGGTCGGCTCGTCCGCGATCAGCAGCTCGGGTTCGGCGATCAACATCATCGCCATCATCACGCGCTGCCCCATGCCGCCCGACACCTCGTGCGGGTAAAGCCGTGCGACGCGCTCGGGGTCGTCGATCGCGACATCGAGCAAGGCCTGCATCACCCGCTTGTGTGCCTCGGCTGCGGCCATAGCCCGATGCGCGAGCAGGGTCTCGGCGATCTGCGCGCCTATGCGCATCACCGGGTTGAGCGAATATTTCGGGTCCTGCAAGACCATCGCAATGCGCCGGCCACGCAGGCTGCGGCGCTCGGCGGCGCTGCAGCGCAAAAGATCGATACCGTCAAAGGCTAGCCTGTCCGCACTGATCCTGGCCTCGGGCGCCGACAGACCCAAGATGGCGCGGCCGGTTTGCGACTTGCCCGAGCCCGACTCGCCGACGATGCCGAGCCGCTCGCGGCCGAGCTTGAAGGAGACACCGCGCACCGCCTCGCTGAGACTGCCGTCGCGATTCGGAAAAGCCACCCGCAGGTTTTCAACTTCCAACATATGGGCACTCATGCTCATTCACCCGTCTTTGGATCAAGTGCATCACGCAAGCCATCGCCGAGCAAATTGAAGGCCAGGCTGACGATGAAGATGGCAAGACCTGGCCCCGCTGCGACCCACCATTGGTCCAGCACATATTGCCGGCCGGCGGCAATCATCGCGCCCCACTCGGGGCTTGGCGGCTGCGCGCCCAGGCCTAAAAAGCCCAGGCCGGCGGCGGTCAGGATGATGCCGGCCATGTCCAGGGTGACGCGCACGATCACCGAGGGCAGGCACAGCGGCATGATGTGGCGCCACACAATCCGCCAGCGCGAGGCGCCCAGCAGCTGCACGGCGGCGATGTAGTCGGCATTGCGAATGGTCAGCGTCTCGGCGCGCGCGATACGGGCATAGGGCGGCCAGGAGGTGATCGCAATAGCCAGCACCGCGTTCTCGATGCCGGGGCCTAAAGCGGCGACAAAAGCCAGCGCCAGGATCAGGCGCGGAAAGGCCAGAAAGATGTCGGTCACGCGCATCAGCGCGGCGTCCACATAGCCGCCAAAATAGCCGGCCACCGTGCCTACAGCCAAGCCAATCGGCGCGGCCAGAATCGCCACCAAGGTCACCACAAACAAGGTGATGCGCGAGCCATGCAGGATGCGCGAGAGGATGTCGCGCCCCTGATCGTCGGTGCCCAGCCAATGGGCGGCGGACGGCGGCAGCAGGCGCTGCGTCAGCAGGTCGCCGACATCCGGCGCATAGGGTGCAAGCCAAGGTGCGAGAGCGGCCACCAGCACCAGAAGCAGCACAAGGCCCAAGCCCAACAAAGCCAGCCGGTTGCGGGCAAAGGCGCACCAGCCGGCGTAAAAGCGGCCAAACGCAGCCTGCCTGCGCGAGGCCGGGCGCTCGCTCATCAGATATTGATTCAGTTCGGCAAACTTGCTCATCGCGTGCGCGGGTCCAGCAGTCGGTACATCAGATCGGAGAACAAGTTCAAGGCAATAAAGATCGAACCCACCACCAGCGTGCCGCCCAGGACCGCGTTCATATCGGCGTTCTGCAGCGAGTTGGTGATGTAAAGACCCAGGCCCGGCCAGGCGAACACCGTCTCGGTCAAGACCGAGCCCTCCAGCAAACCGGCATAGGACAGCGCGATCACCGTCACCAGCGGCACGGCCGCATTGCGCAAGGCATGGCGCCAGATGATGGTCGCCTCGCTCAAGCCCTTGGCACGCGCCGCCACGATGTACTCCTGGCTCAGCTCCTTGAGCATGAAGCTGCGCGTCATGCGGCTGATGTAGGCAAGCGAGAAGTAACCCAGCAGCCCAGCGGGCAGGGCCAGATGGGAGATTGCGCTCCTGAAGGCCTGCCACTCGCCCGCCAAGGCGCTATCCACCAACACCAGGCCGGTCACGGTCGGTACGCTGTAAGCGAAGGCAATGCCGATACGCCCCGGGCCGCTGACCCAGTCGAGCTTGGCGTAGAACAAGACCAGGCCCATCAGCCCGAGCCAGAAGATCGGCACCGAGTAACCAATCAGCCCCATCACCCGCACCAGTTGATCGGCAAACTTGCCACGCCGCACCGCCGCCCACACGCCCAGCGGCACACCGACGCCGACGCCGATGATGATGCCCATGGTGGCCAACTCCAGCGTGGCCGGAAAGACCCGGATGATGTCATCCAGCACCGGCCGCGCGGTCAAGACCGAGGTACCGAAATCGCCCTGCGCGACCTTGCTCACATAACTGGCAAACTGTGCCCACAGCGGCTTGTTGAGGCCCATCGCCTCGCGCATCTGCGCCATCTGGTCCTCGGTCGCACGGTCACCCAGCACCGCCAAGACCGGGTCCACCGGCACCACGCGGCCGATGAAAAAGGTGACGGCCAAGAGACCCAGATAGGTCAGCGCCATCACCGGCAGAAATCGCAGCAAGGCCTTGAAGAATTTACTCACAGCTTGCTCACCGGGGCCATGAAGGTGGTGTCCGAAGTTGGGCCAATCCTGAAACCCTGCACCTCTTTGCGCAGCGCTGCCACCTGCGTCTGCTGGAACAGCATCACAAAGGGGCTGCTTTGGCGAAACTCGGCCTGCAGCGCCTCGTACATCTGCACACGCCGGGCGGCATCATGTTCCAGCACGGCGGCATCGGTTTTGCGCGTTAGCTCGGGGATGTCCCAGCTATTGCGCCAGCTCAGCGGCTTGAGTTTGGCGCCGTCACTGTTGTCGGGGTTACGCGTAAAAGTATCGGCATTGCTGTGCGGGTCCCAATAGTCGGTGCCCCAATCGCCGATGAAGATGTCGTGGCGGCGCTGCCGGTACTTGGTCAGCACCTGCTTGCCGTCGCCGGGAATGATCTCGATGCGGATGCCGGCGCGTCCGGCTGTCTGCTGCACCGCCTCGGCAATGCCCATCACCGGCTGAATCGTGCGGACATCCATGGTGATCTTGAAACCATCGGCCAAGCCCGCCTTGGCCAGCAGCGCGCGCGCCTTGGCCACATCGAGCTTGTAAGGCCGCTCGCCGCTGGCACCCAAGAGGCCCTGCGGCAAAAAGTTCTGATGCGGCACGCCTATGCCCTTGATCAGAGTGGCGCCTATGGCCTCGTAGTCAACCAGCCATTTGAAGGCCTCACGCACCTCCGGCTTGGCCAACAAGGGATTGCGCTGATTCAGGCCGAGGTAATAGAGCACGCCCTTGGCTTGCTGGGTCAGCTTGATGTCCTGGCGTGCCGCCAGCGGCGCCAGATCCTGCGGTGCCAGGTTGCGGGCGATGTCCACATCGCCTTTTTCCAGCAGCAGGCGCTGGGTGGCGGCCTCCTTCACATGGCGGTAGATCACCCGCGCCAGCGCGGGCCTGGGGCCGTGAAATAACTCATTACGTTCAATCACCAGGATCTCGTTGGCGCGCCAATCGCGCAGCTTCCAGGGGCCGGAGCCGGCATGGTTGAGCTTGAGCCAGGCCGCACCGAGATCGTCGTCTTTCGCTTTGGACAAGAGCAACTGCTTATCCACCACCGAGGCCACCGTGGCGGTCAGGCAGTTCAAGACAAAGCTCGGCGCAAAGGGCTTGCCAATCTTCAAACTCAGCGTAAGCGGGCCGGTCTGAACCACGCGCTCGGCCACATTGCTCTTGCTCAGACCCAACTGCGTCAGGATGAAGGCCGGCGTCTTGTCCATGCGCACCGCGCGCTGCAGGGAGAACACCACATCCTCGGCGCCCAGCGGATTGCCGGAGGCGAAACGCAAACCGGGTTTCAGCTCAAAGCCGAACTCCAGCCCATCGGGCGAGACCTGCCAAGACCGCGCCAGCATGCCGACGATGCGGCTCGGCTCGTCCAGATCAAAGCCGACCAAGCGCTCATAGGTGTTGCCCAGGATCTCGACGCCGGATATCTCGAAGGACGTGGCCGGGTCCATGCTGATGATGTCATCGAAGGCAAAGGCCTGCACCAGCGTGTCCTTGGGCGTGCCGACATGGCCGCAGCCGGCCCAGGCGCCCGTGCTCAGCAACAGGGCTTGGGTGAGCAGTCGGCGGCGATCAGGATTTGGAAAATTCATGCGGGAGAGGCTGCAGCGAAGGCACGCATTGTGCTGCAAAGAAAGCTCATGCCGCCGACCACAAAAGCAGCAGACTCACACCGACTCCTGCAGCACATTCAGCTTGGAGCCGATCAGCTCGCTCAAGGGCATGGGCTCATGCTGCAAAAAGCCCTGCGCGTAGTTGACCCCGATCTCGCGCAGGCGCTGCAAAACCGCCGGGCTGTCGACAAACTCGGCCACCGTCTGCATGCCCACCACCTGCGCCACATCGACAAAGCAGCGCACGGCGGCCTCGTCCAAGGCATCGCTGACGAGGTCGCGCACAAACTGGCCATCGATCTTCAAATAGTCCACCGGCAGATTCTTCAAATAACCGAAGGACGAAGCGCCGGAGCCAAAATCATCGAGCGCACCGCGCACGCCCAAGGCCCGCACCTGCTCGATGAACAACGCCGCATCGGTCAGGCTGGTGATCGCGGCCGTCTCGGTGATCTCGATGCATAGGCGGCGGCACACTTGCGGCCCCGCGCCGGTCAAGGCATCGACGGCCCAGCGATGAAAGGCGCGGTCGCCGATGGACTGGCCCGACAGGTTGACGCTGAGCATTTCGATCGCCGCCAGATTCGGCTCGGCCTTCATCCAGGCGATCACATGTCGCAAGACCCAGCGATCGATACGGGTCGCCAAATTGAAACGCTCGGCCGCTGGAAGAAAGGCCCCCGGCAGCACCAACGCGCCCCCCGGTTCGGTCATGCGCAACAAGACCTCGGCATGCAGGCCGGGCTTGGCCGCGGCAATTCGGCTCGCATTCTTCGCACTCGAGTCCACCGACAGATGCAAAGCCTCGATGCGCTGCGCGTAAAGCACAAACCGGTCTTCATCCAGCGCCTGCTCGATGCGCCCGGTCCACTGCATTTCGCCGTGCCGGGCGCGCATCGCCTGATCGGTATCAAACCAGGTGTGCACGCGATTTCGCCCTTGCTCCTTGGCGGCATAACAGGAAGTGTCGGCGGCCTGAAGAATCGCCGCCGCCGAGGGCCAGCGCCCGGTGATGGGCACCAGGCCAATACTGGCGCCGATCCGAAAACGCCGCTCATCATGCAGGAATCTGAACTCTTCCATGCGATCGCAAATCTGCTGCGCCACCCGATCCGCCTGCACCGGCGAGCAATGCTCGAGCAGGGCCGCAAATTCATCGCCGCCGAGCCGCGCCAAGGTGTCGCGCGTGCGCACCGCCGTTCCCAAGATGCCGGCCACTTGCTTCAGCAATTGGTCACCGACCGCATGACCGCAGGCATCATTGACCAGCTTGAACTGATCAAGGTCGATATAGAGCAGCGCATGCTGGCTGCGGTCGGACTGCGCCTGCTCGAGCACACGGCGCAGCCTGGCCTCGAATTCAGCGCGGTTGATCAAGCCCGTCAGTGAATCATGGGTGGCACGATAAGTCATCTCGCCACTCAGCCGGCGCTGCTCGGTGACATCGTGGAAAACCAGCACGACGCCAAAAATCTCGCCCTTGTCATTGCGGATCGGGGCGACCGAGTCTTGTACACCGAACTCCTGGCCGGTACGGGAGATCAGCAAGGTCTGGCCGGACTGGGCGATCTTCTTGCCCTCTTTCACGCAGGCCCGCACCGGATTCTCTGCCACGGCTCGCGTTTGCTCATCGATGATATGAAAGACCTGCTCCAGCGGTCGGCCACGCGCCTCATCGGCCGCCCAACCGGTCAGCAGCTCGGCGGCCGGGTTCAGCCATTGGACCCGGCCCGCCGCGTCGGCGGTGATGACCGCGTCTCCGATGGAGCGCAGCGTGACCAAAAGCAACTCATGCTGCTCGGCCAAGACGGCGCTCATGCGTGCGGCGATCTCCTCGGCCATTTGGCGTATCTGGGTCAAATCCCAATTCGCTCCGACCATGCGCAAAGCGCGCCCTTGCTCATCAAACGTCAGCCGCGCCGAACCACGCAGATGGTGAACGCTGGCGTCGGGCCAGATCACCCGGAATTCGGTGTCAAAAGGCTTGAGCCCTTTGATCGCCTCTTGCACTTCGCGCTCGGCACGCTCGAGGTCATCTGGATGCAGGCAAGCCGCCCAAGCCGCGTAGCTCATCGCCGCGCTGCTTGGCTGCAAGCCGTAGAGACGGTGCATCCAGGCATCCCAAACCAGCGTGCCATTGCGCAGGTCGAGCTCCCAGATGCCGATGCGCCCGCTGTCCAAGGCCATGCTCAAGCGCCCCTCGCTGGCCGCCAGTTCAGCCTGCGTGTGGATGCGCGCGCTGATGTCTTCAACCGCGCCCACATGCCCGATGAATTCACCGTTCAAGCCCAGCACCGGCCGGCTGCGGGCATGCACTTGGCGCAAGCCGGCACCCGGCGCATGCACACGGAACTCCATCTCGAAATCGCGCTGTGAGCGAGCGCAGCTCAGCCAATGCTCAAACACCCGCGCCTGGTCTTGCGGGTGGATGGTTTGGGACCAGCCCTGGCCCAGACTTTGCGCCTGGCTGAGTCCGAAAATCTCTTGCCAGCGCGGGTTGGTATAGCTGCAAGCGCCGCTGGTATTGGTATGAAAGATGCCGATCGGCGCCGCGTCGTTAAGGGTGCGGAACCAGGCATCACGCTCGGCCAGCTGCGTCGCCGCCAGCAACTCGGCTTGCACGCTGCGCCGCAGCTCCAAGGCATGCACGACCGCCTTGGCCAGCTGGGTCAACAGCTCTCGTTGAGCCTGACTCAGACGACGCGGCTGCACATCCATCACGCACAGCGTGCCGACCACCTGCCCGCCGCTCAGGCACAGGTTCGCCGCGGCGTAAAAGCGCAAACCCACCGAGCCTGCGACAGCAGGGAAATCACGAAAACGCGCGTCCAGGCTGGCGTCTTCAAGCTCGAACAGCCCTACCCCCAGAATGCTGTGCGAGCAAAACGCTTCGTCACGGGGCAACTCATCCAAGCCCTCCAAGCCCACCCCGGCCTTGAACCAGGCGCGCCGCTCATCGACCAGCGCTATGCGAGCAATCGGCGCGGCGCAAGCCAAGGCTGCCGCCTGCACCAGGGCATCGAACTCGGGTTCGGGTGGGCTGTCAAGCACTTGCAAGGCCTGCAAAGCGCTCAGTCTGTCCAACTCCTGATGGACGTGAGGGATAGTTGCTGCCGGCATGATGGATCAAGTCCCTGGGCTACATAGCGTTGACTTTCTACGGCAGATTGTGGCCGATCGTGAGGTTTTCCACACCCGTATTCGCCCCTAGGAGGCGGCTGCCGCGATGGCCCTGCCCGCCGCTGCCGGCAGCTGTTGCGCCAAGCCCTGCCCACTGAGCCAAGCGCCCTCCACCTTGCCGGCGCCCAGCCAGTCGCCACATAAACCGAGGCCCAGCGCCTGATCCCAGATGGAGCGGGCAGCCGGGCCGCCATGCGGCGCTGCCATATCGGCATAGAGCCAGCGATGCGCGCTCCACCGCTCGGCGGGCGGCGCGCCCAGGGCGGCAAAGGCCGCTTGCAGCGCCGCCGCCACCGGCTCGGCCGGCAAATGCAGCCGCGCTTCGCTCCATTCGGCCTGCGCATGCAGCAGCCAACTCTCCGCACCGCTGCGGCCCGGCTTGCTGCTGTTGCGCGCCACCCAGCGCAGCGGCCCTTGGTTGACAAAGGCGGCATCAAAACCCAGCTCCAGCGGCGCGCAATAATTCAGCATCAAGGCCCAGCTCGGGCGCATCGGCACCGCAGCCGCCTGCTGCGCCAAGGCCGGCGCGCAGTCTTGCAGCAAGGCGGCCGCCTGCGGGGCCGGCAGCGCCAGCAGCACCGCGTCAAAGTCATCGTCTAGCAGGGCGGCGCCCACCTGCAGCCGCCACGCCGACCCGACTCGCTGCAAGCGCTCAATCGGCATGCCGGTCTTGAGCGGTGTCGACAGCGCGCTGGCCAGCCAATGCGCCGGCGCGGTCATCTGCGGCATGCCGACATAGCGCTGCAGCGCCGCGTCGGCCCGGTGCAGCGTGGCGTCGCCCAACACCGCCAAGCGCGGCGCCCAGACCTTCGCCACGCCGGCATCCACCCAACGCGCCAACTCGGCGCTGAAAGCGCCGCTGCGAGCGGTGAAATATTGGGCGCCGTGATCACATTGCCAACCCTCGCCACGGCGCGTGCTCATTCGGCCGGCCGGGCCCAGGCTTTTCTCGAACACCGTGACCCGGTAGCCGGCCGCCTGCAAAGCCGTCGCGCAAGACAAGCCGGCCAGGCCGGCACCAATCACCGCGACATTTAGAAAACAGCTCATGGGATATCCGCCAGATGATTTCGGTCAGCGCGCATTGTTGCCTGCGCGGTGATAGGCATGGCCCGGCCAGCGCTATCACCCATCGCCGGGCCAAGACATCTCTCGAGGCGGCGCCGCGGCACCAGGATTTCGGCTAGTCTCGCTGCCATGAACCCGATACATCCCAAGAAGCTGCACTTAAGCAAATGGACCGCCGTGCGGCCTCAAGCCAAAGAAAAGCATTTCCTGGTGACCCGCGTCATCCATGCCGAAGCCCTGCCGGGGAGCGTTCAATCGACGCCGGCGGTGGAAGCGGTCGAGCTGGAGGCGGTGATGTCCAAGCGCAGCCAGCGCATTGATTGGCGCGAACTGCAAGACTCGGCGCAGTGGCGCCAAGGCTGGCTATGAGCGGGCCGCTGCTCGGCTCGATGCCCGAGGGCTACCGGGCGCTGGTGGTCGCCGCCGGCGGCGGGATCGGGGCGGCGTTTATTCAAAAACTGCAAAGCGACCCGCGCTGCGCACAGGTGCTGGGCTTGGGACGCAAGACGGTGCCGGCGATTGATTTCGAGCAAGAAGCCAGCATCGCCGCAGCCGCCGCCGAGCTGGCGCCGCTGGGGCCGTTTCAGCTCATCATCAACGCCGCCGGCATTCTGCACAGCCCGGAGTTCATGCCCGAAAAGCAACTCGCACATTTGAGCTACACCCAACTGCTGAGCACTTTCACCATCAACACCCTCGGGCCCGCCCTGCTGCTGCGTTACTTCAGCCCCTTGCTGGATCGCCAGCGCGGCGTGATGGCGATGCTGTCGGCCAAGGTCGGCAGCATCGAGGACAACCGGCTGGGCGGCTGGTACAGCTACCGCGCGTCCAAGGCGGCGCTGAATATGCTGATCAAGACGGCCGCCATCGAGCTGCGCCGCAGCCAGCCGCAAACGGTGCTCGTCGCGCTGCATCCGGGCACGGTCAGCTCGGCCTTGTCAGCGCCGTTCCGCGGCGCCGAGATCGGCCGGCCTGCCGCTGTGGCGGCGGCCGAGATGTTGGCGGTGCTGGATGGCCTGACGCCAGCGGACAGCGGGCATTTCCTCAGTTACTCGGGCGAGCGGCTGCCTTGGTAGGCCGCGCAAGCCTGAATACTGCTAACGCGGTTTCTTGCCAGCGCTCGGCTTTTTTGCTGCGGGCTTGGTCTTGACTGCCGGTGCTGAATCGGGTCGCGCAGCGGACGGCATATCGCCGATCAAACCCTTGGCCGGGCAGAGCTTGAAGATCGGGCATTTGCGGCATCCCACGGCGATGGCGATTGGGCAGAGGGTCATGAGGCAGTCCTAACGATTGACTTCGCGACCCGCGCGACCGGTGGCCGAGCATAGCGGCTTCACCACCAGCGCCAGCTATTTCTCACTGCGCCATCGTGACGGCGGCCATCAACAGCCAGGCCGTGTGGGGCAACCATTGTTCGTTCCAGCGCCATTGGTTGTCGGTGGGGCCGCTGGCAAAGGCGATGCCTGTGCCGGCATCGCTGTCGGGCGCGCCGGTGATGCCGTTGGAGACCCCGCCACGCAACATCACGCCGGCAGCACTTGGCGCAGCCGGCGGGTTGAGCGCACCAAAGCCGTACAACATCGAGATGCCGTAGGGGTTGCGGCCCAGCGTCCAGTCGAGCTGCGCTTGCGCGCTGCGTGCCTGTGCCGCAGTCACGCCAAAGCCGCCGGAATGACTGCCTTGTTCTAGCGGCGCGAGCGCCCTTCCGCCCAGCACCATGGCCGTGCTCAGCGAGGCCAGGCGCGCGCTTTCGCCCTGCCACCAATAACCGGTTTCGTTGCGATGAGGAATGAAGAAACCAGTCTCGACCGGTCCGGCCTCGGCGCCCGGGGCTGACTGCCGGAAGCGTTGGCGAGCATAGGCATAGGGATTGGGCACCGCTTGGTCGAGGCGCTGCTGCGCCGCCAGGGCCTTGGCTATCGCCGCGCTCGCGCCGGCTCGCTGTGCGGGGTCGGTCTCGATCGCCAGATAGTGGCTCAGGCCTATGACCGGCAAGCCGGCTTCGACCGCATGGTAGTAAGGGCGCTGCCCGACCGCGTCGCTGTAGAAATGCCCATCACCGTCCTGGCGCTTGAGCATCTGCGCGACCCGCTCGCGGGCGGCCTGCAAATATTCCGGCTCAGCGGTGGCGCGCTGCAACTCCACGGCCGCGAGCAAGGCGGTGTAGTCATCGATCAGGTTTTCTTGCCCATCGGCGGTGTAGTTGCGGCTGTCGGTTTGCAGATGCGCAAAGGCGCGGCGGGCATCGTCCAGATAGGTCTGCGCCGAGTACTCGCCCTGACGGCCGGAACTGCGGGCGAGCATGGCCGCACGCGCCAGCGCGGCAATCGCCATGCCGCCGCCGGCCCGGTAGGCGCTGCGATAGCCGCTGGTGTAGACACCCTCCTCGCCCTCGTATCCGACCACCATGCGCTCGGCACCCTCGGCACCCCATTTGTCAAAGACGGTGGTGTAGAAATAACCGGCCGGGTCCAGCACCCGGTGCAGATAGTCGGCACCCCAGAAGGCTTCATCCTGCGCTTGGCGCAGCAGGCCGGCGCGGGCATAAAGCCCGGCCGATTGATGCGCGCTGTGCGCCAGCACCCAGGCGGCCAGCGGCGCTTGCTGCGGGTTGAAATGGTTGGCATAACCGAGGTGGGACAGGTACTTGCCGGTGTCGCCGCCCGCATCATTCCAGCCGCCCCAGACATCGACAAAGCGGTCGGTTTCAAACACGCGGCGGTGGCGGTCGCCCGGATCGGTATGGCGCGACTGTTTGAAGTAGTCCAGCAAGGCGGCGGCGGTGCGCCGGAAAAGCGCCTGGTCTTCGACATGAACCGGCGCCGAGCGGGCATGGCGCCCACCGACCCAGACATCGACCTGGTAGCGCCCGGCTTGCGTCAGCTGCGAGAAGTCGACCTCGAAATGTTTTCGCCCCGGCGTCCAGGCCTCGAAGGCCGGCAGCGCCGTGAGCGGCCCCTCGGCCTGCACCTGGCCATCGCGCAGCACCCGGTAGCGGCCCGACACTGCGGGGCCCTTGGCGCTGACCATGGCCACCTTGGGCCCCAGGCGCTCCAGCGCGACTTGATTGATATGGACTTGCAAGGCTGCGCTCGGCAGGCTCACCAGACCCTCGACCTTTTCCTTCGCGATGGCCGTGTGACCCAGCAAGGCGCAAGGCAGTGCGAGCAGCACAGCGCGTCGGATTTGAAATGAGCCGGGGCTGAAAGGCAGCAACATGGAGAGGTCTCGCTGGGCAGAAATGGAAAGCGCAAGGAAGGTCCGAGAATCGGCAGGCAAGGCGACCATAGCAAGCAAATTGCATATCGTCAATACGTACAACCATTAGAAGTATTAAAATGCCTATCGACGAGTACTCGATCGCATCCCGGCCGCCGCAGACGGCGCTGGCTTATCATTTCAAGACCAAGACGAGGATCAGACCCCATGCGAACCATTGGCCGCGGCGCCACCCAGCAATCCAGCGCACCCTATAACCGACGGGTCGTGCTGGACTTTATCCGCCAACAAGGTGCGGCCTCGCGCAAAGACATCACCGATATGGTCTCGCTCAGCCCGCAGACCGTCGTCAACATCACCAATGACCTGGAGTCAATCGGCCTGATCGTTTCGCGCCGGCAAAAGGGCGAGAAGCTGCGCGGCCAGCCGCCCATGGCCTTCGAGTTGAACCCGGAAGGTGGGCACACGATTGGCATCAGCCTGGAGCCGGGTCGCGTCCTGGCGGCACGGGTCAACCTGGTTGGCGATGTGCTTGAGCGCACCGAAACCGCCGTCGACACCAGCCATCGGCAGCAATTGCTGGCCGTGATGCTGGCGCAGGTGCAACAGCTGCGCAAAGGCGCCCGAGAGCGGCTTTGGGGCATTGGCGTCTCCCTCCCCGGGCCGCTGGGCGCGACCGACATCAGCTTTCTCGGCCCCACGGCGATGGAGGGCTGGGCCGACCTGTCCATCTTGGACGAACTGCGCGAGGCGGTCCGCCTGCCCTTGTTCTACAGCGTAGACAGCGTGGCCGGCGCCTTGGGAGAAACGCTGTTCGGGGTGGCCAAGTCTTTGGACAATTTTTTCTACCTCCACCTGGGCTTGGGGCTGGGCGGCGCCCTCGTCGTCAACCGGACCGCCTACCGCGGCGCCAATGGCAATGCGACCGAAGTCGGCCATGTGCCGGTGGTGCCGGGGGGCCTATCTTGCTACTGCGGCAACTCCGGCTGCCTGGAGCGTTACGTATCCATGCACGCATTGGCCGAGGCACTGGGCATTGAAGATCCGCAGCTGCACTCGCCCGCCTTACTGGCCCGCCTGGAAGACGCTCAGGACGAGACCGTCAACGCCTGGTGTCGTCAGGCCGGCGAACGCCTGCGCGACGCGATCTGCATGATAGAAAACATGCTCGACCCACGCGCCATCATCATCGGCGGTGGCGCTCCCAAGGCGCTGGTCGAACGCCTGCTGGCCGCCGCGCAGCCGCTGCGCCGCTCGGTGCGCGGCGGCATCGCCGATCCGGCCCTGCGCCTCTTGCTATCGGAGCATCAGGCCGACAGCGCCATCCTCGGCGCTGCCGTGCTGCCAATCTACGAAATGCTGTCGCCGCGCCTTGAGACGGTGCAACAAGACAGGCGGCCCGAGGCCGATGTGGCCGAGCTGCTGGGGCACCGGGGCGGCGGCCGCTGGGGCGGATAGGGGCCCAAATAAATAAACACATCCAGTAGTTTTATTTATTGACAGGGCGATAAATGGCGACCTATAGTCGCCCCCATGGAACGCACCCCACCCTTTATTTGTGCCATCGGCGATATCGGCGTCGATCTCGTCATGGGCATGCTCGAACAATGGCCGCAGATCGGCACCGAGTTGATCCTGCCGCGCAGCGAGTTGCGCGCCGGCGGCTCGGCCGGCAATGCGGTGCTGGCCTTGCGCCACGCGGGTGTGCCGGCCCGGCTGGTGTCTGCGGTCGGCAATGACGACTTCGGCCGCTGGCTGCGCGCGCAGTTTGACGGCGTGGACGCCCGGCTCAGCGTGTGCCCCTGCGCCACGACGGTGTCGGTCGGCCTGATGCACAGCTGCAGCGAGCGCAATTTTTTCACCACCGAAGGCCATCTGGCGGCATTCACGCTGGAGCAGGCGCTGAGTCAGCTGCCCGAGGCCGTGCCCGGCAGCCTGGCGCTGCTGACCGGGGTGTTCTTGCTGCCAGGCCTGCGCGCCCACTACCTGACGCTGATGACCGAGCTGCGCGCGCGCGGCTACCAGGTGGCGCTGGACACCGGCTGGCCCAGCGAGGGCTGGACGGACGCCGTCCGCAGCGAGCTTCGGGGCTGGCTGGCCCACTGCGATCACCTCTTGCTCAACGAGTTGGAGGTCTGCAAGTTGGCCGGCGTGGACGCGGTTCCGCAGGCCATGGCCCTCGTGCAAAGCTGGCTGCGCCCCGAGGCAACCTTGGTCGTCAAGGCCGGTGCGCGCGGCGCAATGGCATGCAAGGGCGCGCAGCAGCTGAGTCAGGCCACGCAGGCCGCCGATGTGTTTGACACCATCGGCGCGGGCGACAGTTTCAATGCCGGCTATCTGGCGGCGCTGCTGCAAGGCGCCTCGCTGCAGCAAGCGCTGGCCAGTGCTTGCAGGGTCGCCACGGCCGTGCTGTCGCGCTTTCCGCGCCAGACCATCAAGCCGGGCGAATTCAGTGATCTGCTGGCGCAGCCGGCTTGAAGTTGAGCAAGAAGGTGAGCGACAAGATGAGCAATATGGCGAAACGTTACGGCATCGTGATCTACATCCTGGTCATCTGGTTCGCGATCTCCTTCGTGACCAACCTGATCGGGCCGCTGATGCCCATCCTGATTGAGGACTTCAAGCTCAGCCTGGGGATGGCCGGCTTCCTGCCCTTCTCCTTCTTTTTGGCCTATGGCCTGGTGTCCATTCCCGG
This sequence comes from Roseateles oligotrophus, assembly GCF_025717515.1. Lineage (GTDB taxonomy): Bacteria > Pseudomonadota > Gammaproteobacteria > Burkholderiales > Burkholderiaceae_C > Paucibacter_A > Paucibacter_A oligotrophus. The sequence continues at coordinate 665,600 of NZ_JAJIRN010000001.1, read as the reverse complement.
CGGCATCCTGGTCGAACGCCGCGGCGCGCGCTTCACGCTGATGCTGGCCTTTGCGCTGAACCTGCTCGGCGCGTTGGCGATTGCGCTGCAGCCGGTATTCGCTGTGGTGATCGCCGGCCTCTTCGTGATCGGTCTGGGGATGGCGCTGCTACAGGTTGTCATCAACCCGCTGATGCGCACCGCCGGCGGCGAAGCCAATTTCGCCTTCTTTTCGGTGATGGGGCAGTTGGTCTTCGGCCTGGCGTCCTTCGTCAGCCCTTGGGTGTTCCAGCGCATGATGGCGCGCCCGGTGACGCAGCCGGGCACGCTGGTGTGGGTCGATTTCTATTGGGCCTTTGTGCTGGGCTTTGTGGCGTTGCTGGCGCTCAACCACCGCCTGGCCCTGCCGACCGTGGACCTGAGAGAAGACGAGCGCATGGGTGGCCTCCAGGCCTACCGCGAGCTCCTGTCGCGCGTCGATGTCTGGCTCTACTTCCTCGCCATCGTCGCCTATGTGGGCACCGAGCAGACGCTGGCCAACTGGATGTCCCAATTCCTCAATAGCCAGCATGGCCTGTCCGCCACGGCCGAAGGCGCCGATGCGGTCGGGCAGTTCTGGGGCCTGATGTCGCTGGGCTGTCTGCTGGGCCTGTTGCTGCTCAAGCTGATGGACTCACGCCGGGTGTTGATGCTGTTCGTGCTGGGGGCCATCGCCTGCGTCGCAGCGGCGCTTTATGGCAGCGCGGCCACCGCCTTGTGGGCCTTCCCGGCGGCGGGATTCTGCTTGTCGGTGATGTTCTCGGTGCTGTTCTCGCTGGCCTTGAACTCGGTGCCCCTGCACCACGGCGCTTTCTCCGGCATCTTGTGCACCGGCATCTTGGGCGGCGCGGTGCTGCCGATGCTGGTCGGGCAACTGGCCGAAGGGCTAGGCCTGCGCATGGCCATGAGCAGCGTCTTCATCTCGCTCGCCTACATCCTGAGCGTGGCTTTCTGGGCCTGCCCGCTGGTGCCTAACAAGACCGTCCGACTGACTGAATTGCTAAGCCCCCGGCGCCCCGACGCGACATCACCGGTCCAGCACTAGCGCCGAATCCCGTTTTCCCCATCGCATGCCGGGCATGGCATGCCTGATCTCGCCTATCCGACACCCCCCCAACCTTTTCTGGAGACAAAATGAAGATAAAACAACCCTCCCGTCTCGCCCTGACGGCATTGGCTGCAGCCGCCCTGAGCTGCATCGCCCAACACGCGGCCGCGGAAAACAGCAACGAGTTGCCCACCGTGATGGTGACGGCCACCCGCGTCAGCTCCGGCCTCTTGCAAACCCCGGTCGCGGTCACCGCGGTCACCCAAGAAAAGCTAACCCGCGAGGGCATCACCGATGTGCGTGGCTTGTCGGGTTCGGTGCCGAATATGCAAATCTCCACCGGGGCCGACTCCGGCGTGCAAATCAGCATTCGCGGCGTCAGCTCCAACAACTTCACCGAGATCGGCGACCCCGCCGTCGGCCTGCATGTGGGCGGCCTGTACTCACCACGCCCGCAGGGTGCGATGGCCTTGATGTTCGACCTGGAGCAGGTCGAAGTCCTGCGTGGCCCGCAAGGCACTTTGTTCGGTCGCAACTCGACCGCCGGCAGCATCAACATCATCCCCGCCAAGCCCGAGTTTGGCGAGACCTATGGCAATGCCGAGGTCGATTTCGGCAACTACAACAAGCGCCAGTTCAATCTGGTGCAAAACATCGGCATCAGCGACAAGTTCGCAATCCGCGCCACCTTGAGCAAGATCACCCGTGACGGCTGGATCAACCAAAGCCAGGATTTCACCGATGTCTACGACCCTGTGCATGGCCTGCAGCCCGACGGCATCCCCGATGTTGATCAGCGCCGCAACAGCAAGGTCGGCAAGAAGGACTACTACTACAACAAGAACGAATGGGCGGGCCGCATCACCGCACGCGCCAAGTTCAGCAATGACATCGAAGGCTCGCTGTCCTACGAGAAGTTCCAGAACTCCGGCGCCGGTGAGTTGGCGATGAAGGACTGCGACCAAGCGGCCGGCACCGCCTATGCGTGCACGGGCGGCAAGTGGGATGCCAAGGTCAATGTACCCGGCAAGATCGACATGTCGATCGACACCGTGCGCGGCGGTTTGACCTGGAACCTTAACAAAAGCTCGACGCTGGAATACAACTTCGCTTATGCGGACCAACGCCGCTCGCAGCAGACCGATGATGATGCCGGTTATCACCCGCTGGCCAGCCAGATCAACGTGCATCTGCCCGTCTCTTCGGCCGATGAGCAGTGGGGCATGTGGCCAATCGCCGACAACTCGTCGAACACGGTCGACTCGAAGTACATCTCGACCGTGCATGAGCTGCAGTTCAAACAAAAAACCGACACCTTGCAATATGTGCTGGGTGCGTTCTGGATGCATGAGAAGAACCAGATCAACTATGCGCAAGATATGTTGATGACCGCCCCTTACGGCCTGCCTGCCAGTGCTTACTACGCGCAGGCCAACCGGCCGGTCGACTCCAAGGCCTTGTTTGCGCAAGCCGACTGGAAGTTCGCCCCGACCTGGACCGCGACGCTCGGTGGGCGCTATAGCTGGGACAAGAAGACCGACATTGGCGGCCGCAACTACGGCACCTACAACACCTATGACGGCGCCTACTACAACGGACACTATGACCCAGGGCATCCGGGTGAAGCGGGCTTCCGCCCCCACAGCAGCAAAGACTTGACCAAGGACATGGGCGCATTTGCCGGTGTCGGCGCCTACGCCGGCTATGGCGAACCCGCGCATAACGACCATACCGAATCCTGGAAGAAGTTCACCTACCGACTCGGTTTGATGAAGCAGCTCACGCCCAAGGACATGGTCTACACCTCGCTGGCCACGGGCTACAAGGCGGGCGGTTTTGGCGACAAGGATGCCTTCTGCACCGAGCACAGTTGCGAAGGGCAATATGCGAACAAGACCACCTTCCTGCCCTACAAGCCAGAAACCGTCACCAACCTTGAGTTGGGCTACAAGGGCTTGATGCTGGAGAACCGCTTGAGCTTGTCGGCGACCGCGTTTTACAGCAAATACAAAGACATGCAGGTCACCGGCGAAGCCTTCATGACCAAGTTCAAACCCGATGCCCCCTGCCCGAGCGAGAACCCTGGTTGCGATATTCACAAGACTTGGCAAACCGTCAATGTTGGCGTGGTCGACATTGCAGGCCTGGAGTTGGAGGTGGATTACAAGCCTTGGGCCGGCGCCCGCCTGGGTGGCTTCTTCTCCTACCTGAGCACCAAAATGAAGGACTACCCAAGCTACAGCGACAACTGGTTGTGCGACTACCGCGGCGAGATGGGGGCGCCGGCCTGCCCGCCCACTTACTCGGGCAGCGACCCGACCTTGGACGGCCGCAATGTCTATGACATCACCGGCAACCAACTGCCTTTGGCGCCCAAGTTCAGCTTCGGTGTCAGCTTCTCGCAGGACTTCAACTTCGGCGGCGGCTACAAGCTGACGCCATGGGTGAACGTGAAGTGGCAAGACAAGATGTACTTCACGCTGCGCAACTTGGACAACGCACATATCTCGGATGCGCAAGCGGCCTTCACCAAGATCGATGCGTCGATCAAGTTGGTTTCACCCAAGCAATGGCATATCGAGGCCTATGTGCTGAATCTCGGCAACAAGGTCACCAAGAACTCCCTGATGGCCGGAGACGGTTGGGTCAAGGCCACTTGGAATGATCCGCGTATGTTCGGGGTCAGGGTCGGCGTCGAGTATTGATTGATGCCTGACTGGGAAGTGATGGCCTCAGTCATCGCTTCCCTATGCCTGCGTATTGGACACGGCGGGCTCAAGGCGCCAAATCCACCCGCAGCTGCAGCTCACGGGTGCTCTGCGTTTCGGCGCTGCGGCTGCTGGTGACGCCGCGCTCCTGGCGCTGCATCGCCGCTCCGCTGCGCGCCACGGTCAGCCATTGGCCGAGCCCCACCGAGACGGTGCTGAAAACTTGCACCTGGCTTTGGGCCTGAACGTCATTAGAAGGATTGCCGCCGCCTTGCGCCCGTAACTCCACCCGCACCGGTTGTTGGCCACCCGGCCAATGTGGCGTGACGGTGAAGCCTTGCGTCTGCTCGGTCACGCCCTGGCGCGGCACCGCCCAGCCCTTGTTGGAACTTGCGCTATTGCCCGCCGGCAGCGGCGTCGCCCCACCAGGCCCACCGGCATCAAACTGCACGCCAAAGTCCAGCCATTGCACCGGCCTTGTTTCGGTCAAATTCACCGAGGCCTGATGTCCATTGAGCACCAAGAGGCGCTGCACCTGCTGCTCATCACGGCGCTGCGTGTTGAACCCGACGCTGCCACGCGCCGACACCGAGCCGGCCGTGCCGACCACGACCGAACCATCTCGCACCGCCGACAAAGCCGCGCCGCTGATTGCGCTGTCGACCCAGCGCAGTTCGACCCAAAGGTTTTGACCCGCGACCCGCGCGTCTGCCGCACCGACGGCGCATGCCGTTAGCGTCAGAGACAAGGCGACAGCGAAGCGATAGGGATGCGTCTTCATGCCAGCAGCATAAGCGCCACAGGGCGCCGACAAGCCGAGAATTTATAGCATTAGCCGGCCATTTCAGCCCGTCAATCGACCGGCGACCCGGCCCGCATGCAGTCATCCATCAAGTAGACCGCCTCTTTGGCCGCGCAGGCCGCCGCCAAGCGCTCGGCCGCCAAAACCGGCGCGCCAATGCAGGCATAGGTCGCACGACTGCTGGTGGCTGCCGAACAAACAACGACTTGGCCGCGCGCCAGACCGCAGCCGGCACTGACCGGGCTCAAGCCGAGGATCAGGCGCTCCTCATTCAGCGCCAGCATCAACTCGCCCATATCCTGTGCCGTTTGCTGAGCCGCTTGCGCTGCCCCCTGCGGCTCGCCGAACAAGGCCAAGAGGCTATCGCCGGTGAACTGCGCGACCTCCCCTCCGTGCCCCTCTATGGCGTCAAACATCAGCGTGCTCCAGTCGCTCAGCAGCGCCTGGGTTTGCTGCGGCGAATGTGGCAGTATTTCGAGCCCGTAGAGCCGCGCCACCAGCACCACCGCATCGGCCAGGCCTTGCGCCGCGTCGGGACCGGCGGGCATCATCCGGCGCAAGGCGTCACGCTGCTCGTCACGCAGGCGTTTGGCACCCAGACTGGCGTCGACCCGCGCCTTCAGCAAACTAGGGTCAACCGGCTTATGCAGAAAATCCTCGACCCCCAACTCGATGCAGCGCGCCACCGGCGCCACGCCGCCAATCGCACTGGTCACGATGACCGCCACTTCGCGCAGCGCGGCGTCGTCGGCACGGATTTGCAGCAAGCCAAAGCCGTCGAGTTCGGGCATCGCCAGGTCCAGCAGCAAGAGGTCGAAGCGCTGTGCCTTGAGCAGTTCGAGCGCTTCACGGCCATGGCTCGCGCTGCTCACCTCATGCCCCATCAGCTCCAGCGAGCGGCACAGCAGCAGTCGATTGACCTTGTTGTCATCGGCCACCAGCACCCGAGCACCATGGCCGACGGCCCTGGCTGGCGCTTGCCACAAGGCCGCAGGCGGTTCGGCAAGGGTCGGCTCGATGCTCCCGAGCGCGAGCGTGAACCGGTAGCCGAATCCGGGCACCGTCACAATAGCAGCCGCTCCCAGCACGCGGCGCAGGCCCGAAATCTGCACCTGCAGATTGTTCTCCTCCACCACCAGGCCCGGCCACACCTCATCCAGCAACTCGTCCTTGCTGACGACGCGTTCGCGCTTGTTGACCAGGGCCTTGAGTAAATCGAAGCCGCGACTGCCCAGCCCGACGGTTTGCCCATCGACCAGCAAGCGGCGTTCGTCCAAACGCAACTCGATATGGCCGAAGCACAGGCCGGCGTTGGCGCTCGTATTCATGTTCTTGCTCATTGCCGCGCCACCGCCCGCAAGATCGGCACAATGGCGGCGACCTCGCCCACCAATTCAGCGATCGCCACCTCGATCGCGGCGGAGTCTGCCGCCAGCCCTTGCCATTCCAGCCGGGCGGCCATTTCGGTCAGGCGCAGCGCACCAAAGGTCACGCCGTTGCTTTTCAGGCTATGCGCGATCGTTTCAAACTGCGTCGCATCTCCCGTCTCGGCGGCGGCACGCAGTTGCTGCGTCAGCCGCGGCGCCTCTTCGGCAAAGGCCTCGACCAGTTGAAGCACGAAGTCGGCGCCCGCATTGGCCTGCAACGCTTCGAAAACGAGTGGAGCAATAGTTGGATTATTCATGGCTTTGCCTGCATTACACATTGCTTCGACGGGTTGTGGCGATCAGCTCGGCGACCAAGTTTTCGACGCGCAGCGGCTTGGCAAGATGCTCGTCCATGCCCGCCGCCAGGCATTGTGGGCGGTCGCCATTGAGGGCATTGGCGGTCATCGCGACGATGCGCGGGCGGCGCCCGGCCGGCCAGCGCCGGGCGATTTCGCGGGTCGCTTGCAAGCCGTCCATCTCGGGCATGCGCACATCCATCAGCACGAGGTCATAACTTTGACGCGCCACGCATTCGAGCGCCTCGCGCCCATTGCCGGCCAGATCGGCCCGGTAGCCCATTTGCTCAAGCAGGCGCAGTGCCAACTTCTGGTTCACGCCGTTGTCCTCGGCCAAGAGAATGCGCAGCGGGTGGCGGCTGGCCAGACCGGGATCCAGCAGGGTCGGTGCTGCGGGCCCGCGCTGAGGCAGCAGCGCAGGGTCAGCGGCTGCCGCCTGAATCGTGAAGAAAAACCGGCTGCCCTGGCCGGGCCCCGCACTCGCGACGTCCATGCTGCCGCCCATCAACTCCGCCAATTGCTTGCTGATGGCCAGCCCCAGGCCGGTGCCGCCGTAGCGGCTGGCAATGCTGCTGTCGGCCTGGCTGAAGCGCTGAAACAGCCGGGCACGGCCCTCGGCGCTGAGGCCGATGCCGGTATCGCGGACCTCAAATGCAAGCCGCCCCGCCTCGGGCGCCGCCACCGCCAACACCACCTCGCCCACATCGGAGAACTTGACCGCGTTGCTGAGCAAGTTCAGCAAAATCTGGCGCAGATGAGCGGCGTCGCCGACCACCGCCGCGGGCACTCCGTCCTCAAAGTGGCAACTCAAGCGCAAGCCTTTTTGGCCGGCCCGCAAGCTGACCAGATCGAGCGCCAGGCGCACGCATTCGCGCAGATCAAAAGGCTGCGCCTCCAGCTCCATCCGGCCGGCCTCTATCTTGGAAAAATCGAGCACGTCGTTGATGATGGTCAGCAGCGCCTCGGCCGAGTCGCGAATGGTTTGCGCGTTGTCGCGCTGCTCCTCCGTCAAAGGCGAGTTGAGCAACAGCCCGCTCATGCCGATCACGCCGTTCATTGGCGTGCGAATCTCATGGCTGACGGTGGCCAGAAAAGCGCTCTTGGCCGCATTGGCCGATTGCGCGGCCTCGCGCGCTTGCAGCTCGGCGGCCAGCTTTTGCTCCAGCAACTGCGCCTGGGCGCGCCCGGCGTCGGCCTGCAAATCCTCTTGCATCATCTCGGTGGCGCGGGCCAGCGCGCGCACCTCGTCGGGGCGATAGGGGGCCGCATCTGAGCGCGTGTTCAGCAGCATAAATCCGCTCAGAACTTCGCGATGCTTGATCGGCACCGCCAGGCCATCCACACCGACCAGCGCGGCCAAGGCAGCCGGCAAACGATGGGCGAGGATGCTGCGCAGGTCGGCTGCGTCCAAGCTCAGCACGCCGGGCGTCTTGCCTGCCGTCGAGGCCAAGCAGTCGATTTGATCGGCGCCGACGCGATACAGGGCCGCATGCGCACCGTCCGCAAAACCGCTGATCGCCGCCAGGTAATGCTGCATCAACTCCGCCTGCCCTTGCAGTGATGCGGCCGCCCGCGCGGCCATCCACAGCTGCTCCTCGCGATGGCGCCAATTGCTGAAGAACAGCTGTTGCACGAGGGCATCCGACCATACACGCAAGCGCGGCACGGCGCCTGCAAACAGCAGCGCCAGCGGCACTGTCACGCCGGCCGCCACACGGGGGTCGGCCAGCAGCGGCCAGCGTGCCCCCAACATGCGCAGCAGGGCCACACCGGCCAGCAGGACCGCCAACACCAGACCCCAAACCAAGGCGCGGTTGAGCGCGAAGCCGAAACCAAAAACACGATGGCGCAGCACGGCGTAGGCCAAGCCCAGCATGGATAACATGGCCAGTGCAATGCACACAAAGTCTGTGATCAACTCGCGCTGCAAGGTTCGGCCGGGCAGGGAGCCCAGGATGATGAAAATGATGGAATTCCCTAGCATCAAGGCCACGCATACCCCTATCCAGGCGGCGCGGTACTTGGCAACCCCAGTGGCCCGCCGCCAAGCCACCCACAAGAAAACGAGCGCAGCAACACTGGCCAAGTTGCTGAAACTCTTAGAAATGCGCTCGAAGATGAATTTCCACTCCTGCGGCTCAAAAGGCGTGAGCCGAAAGTGAAAGGCGATTTCATAGGCATTGACCGGCAGGGCCAAGCACAAGAGCAGAACGAAGGACCTGCGCACCCAGGGCCGGGAGAAGCGGCTTTGTTCATCGGGGTAGGCAATGGCAAAAAAGAGGTAGCACGCGGTGATGGTGAAGAGCATGACGGTTGAGCTGGCCAGCATCATCAGCGCCTGCACCGTACCGGCCGGCAAACGCCCGCCCACATCGGCAATGCTGTAGATCGCCAAGGCCAGAGCCAAGGCACGCATGGGAGGGCTGTCCGAGCGGCGCCAACTCAACACCGCCGCAATCGTCAAGGCCAGCCAGCTCTCGACCAGCCCGGTGAACTCGCGGGCCACCCCGACCGCGTTGACACGTTCAGGCTCCGGAAAGGTGCGCACCGTCAATTGGCGAAATTCCCCCTCGGATTCGATCGTGACCGGGATCAGCTCATCCACGCCCTTGGTGCGCCAACGATCGCCAATGCGGTCATAAGTCAATCTGTCTGCGACCTTGACCCCTTGCCGGGCCAGATCGGAGTCGGGGTTGATGCTGACCACCCGGGTCAACCAATGCGGCCCGTTGAGCGGCCCCTTCATCACAACACCCATGCCACCCGCTGCTTCGGGCACGACCGAACGATCCAGATAAGTCATCGCCCACAGCCGCATGCCGGCGCAAATCAGACAAATGAGGAGCAAGACCACCTTCCAGCGCAGCGCCTCGTTAGGGCCGGCAGGCGCTGGCGCCAAAGCTGTGGCCGGCGCGGCTGGCACATCGGGACTGGCAGAGTCCATTGGCATGGCGGGCTACTCCTCAAGAGTCACATGGGGCTGAGTCGCTGTCGCCAAGACTAACTCTCGGACCCAGCGCCGCCGATCATAGGGATTCAAAGCCCGGCATCTGAACCCTGGCCGCAAACCTTAAGAATTTTTAAGCGCCGTTTCAGGTGCTTTAAGGACGGCGCGCCCGCCAAGTAGGACATTGGCGGCACGGCAAACCGAGGCCGTGCACTGGGTGGGCTTGCAGCCTGCCGTTCATCGTCAACCCCTGGGAGATACGCCATGTCAACAAACCTGACCCGTCACGCCACCGCAGCCATTGCGCGGCAGTTGGCCCCGCTCGCCGCAGCCGCCCTGCTCGCCATCTCAGCCGCGCCATTGCAAGCACAGCAGCTGATTGACCCCAACGCCATGGTGGGCGGCTATAGCCAGAGCTTTCTGTCGGCTCAAATGATGCAGTGGGAGTTTTCCATCCCGGAGGCGACCAACCCCATATTGGACATGACCGGCGCACATACCGCGCAGGGCGACCAGGGCAGCTACTTCTTTCTCGCCTCCACGTTCTCGCAGGCACCCGTCGTGCGCAACGTGACGGTGCGCACCGACCAGACGCTGGTGTTCAGCCCGGTTTCCGTCCTGTTCTGGGCCGATGCTGCGGTCAACACCGAGGCGGATATGCGCACACACGCGGCTTGGGCGTTGGGCGATGTCAGCAATCTAACGGTCACGGTTGACGACGCGCCGGCCCTGCTACCCAATGGTGTCAACTCGCTGGACTCGTTTTTGCAGTCCGGCCCGCTGTTCCCGCTGAGCCTGCCGGCCAACGGCATTATCAGTACCATCTGGGGCTACCCTCCCGGCATTTTTCCGGCTGTTACCTTGGGCTATACCTTTGCCTTGGAAGGCTTGTCGGCCGGCCAGCACCAACTGCGCTTCACCTCCACCTACCTCTCCACCGGCCCCTACGCCGGCGGCGCACCGGTTTCCTACGACGTCACCTACAACATCACCGCCGTGCCTGAGCCAGGCACTTGGGCCTTGATGGGCTTGGGCCTGCTGGCCATCGGCGTGCGGGCGCTGCGCCGCCAAGCCGTCTCAACATCCTCCACCTAAGAAATCATCATGATCAAGTCTCTAACCCTGCGGCGCTGCGGCATCGCACTGTGCTTGCTGACCAGCGCCTTGAGCTGCGGCGCGCAATCCGCAACCAGCGCCGCGCCCGGCACGACAAGCTACAGCTCGGCCCAGAAGCCCCTCATAGCTCGGCTGGCTGCCGCAAAGAAGGCTTGCGAGGCAACAGGGAGCTCGCGCAACAAATCACGTTGCCAGACCCGACTCAACACCAAGGGCGGCGCCGACCAACCCGTCAAGGCGCCCTGGTATTTCTTCTCTGACGCGCGACTCAAAACGGACATCACCCAGCTTGAGAGCTCGCCCAGTGGCCTGGGCCTCTACGCCTACCGCTATGCGTGGAGCGACACCGTCTATGTCGGCGTGATGGCGCAAGAGGTCGCGGGCCTGGTGCCTGAGGCCGTGGCCGAAACCGAGGACGGCTATCTGATGGTGGACTACCGCCGGCTCGGGCTTGAGCTGCTGACGCTGGAGCAATGGGTGACGGCCCAGCGGCGCTAGGCCGTCAGCGACCCCAAGGCCGCCACGCCGACCGGCGGGGTGGCCGACCACGGCAAGACATAGACCCGCTCGGCCAAGCCGGACCGAATGCGCTGCACCTGGCGCTGCTCACCGACCAGCCGGGCCTGCAGCAGCGTATCGCGCGCGCCGGCCGCCAGCAGGCTGCGGTTGATGACCCAGGCATAAGGCGTGATACCGGCACGCTTGAGGTCATCTTGCAAGGCCGCCGCCTGCGACACCGGCGTCTGCTCGGCCAAGGTGGCGATGATGATGCGGGTGTGCTGCGGGTCTTGCAGACGCATCAAGGGCGTCAACACCCGGCCCGCCGCATTGCGGCCCTCGAACTCGCGCATCATCTGCCGGTGGTAGGCGCCGGTGGCATCCATCAGCAGCAACGAATGGCCGGTCGGCGCCGTATCCATCACGACAAAGGCGCTGCGCGCCTCGCTGACCACGCGCGAGAACGCATGGAACACCGCCACCTCCTCGGTGCAGGGCGACTGCAAATCCTCCAGCATCAGCGCCCGGCCGGCGTCGTCCAGCAGGCGCCCGCGCGCCGCCATGATCTTGGCGATGTACAGCTCGGTTTCGCGCTTGGGGTCTATGCAATCGATGCGCAGGCCGACCAAGTCGCCTTGCACGGTCGGCAGCACATGGGCGGCCGGGTCGGTGGTGGTCAGGTGAACCGCATGGCCGCGCTGCACCAGGCCGATGGCCAGCGCCGCCGCGATCGTGGTCTTGCCCACCCCGCCCTTGCCCATCACCATGACCAGGCCATGGCCGGCGGCGGCCAAGTCGTCGCAAAGCGCGCCCAGGCCGGCGGCGTCGAGTTGAGTGGGCCGCGACACAGCGGCCGCTGCCGCGTCTCCAGCGGGCGAATCACGCAACAAGCGACGCAGCGCCGGCAAACCGACGGTGTCAAAAGCGCGCAGCGGCACTTGATCGCGAGGCAGATCGAGCAAGGCGGCCGGCATCGCCGCGAGCGCCGCCTCACCTTGCGCCTCCAGCGCCAGCGCGACCAGGTCGCTCAAGTCGCTGGCCTTGAAGACGCCGTTGACCAGCAAGCGCTGGCGATTCAAGCCCAGTTCGCGCAACTCCGCCGACGTTCGGCCGGCCTCGGCCAAGGCGGCCACCTCGGCCCGCGTCACCAGCACCACCTCGGTCAAGGCCGGGTCGGTCAGGGCGGCCAAGGCCGCTTGAAAACGCTGCTCCTGCATCTTCAGCCCCGAATGCGGGCCCAGGCAGGATGCACCGCGGTCGTTGTCGGCCAGAAAGCCGCTCCAGGCCTTGGGCAGGCTCAGCAAGCGCAGCGTATGGCCGGTCGGGGCGGTGTCAAAAATGATGTGATCAAAGTCCGCCGGCGGCTCGGACAGCAGCGTTGCGAACTCATCGAAGGCGGCGATTTCGGTCGTGCAGGCGCCCGACAACTGCTCGCGTACCTTGCCGCGGTCGGTCTCGCTAACGTCAACGGCCAGCTGAGCCAGGACCCGCAAGCGGTAATCCTCGGCAGCCTGATTCGGGTCGATATTCAAGACCGACAGGCCCAAAGCGCCGGGCACCGCGACCGGCTGATTGCGCAGCGGCACGCCCAGCATCTCGTCGAGATTGGACGCCGCGTCGGTGCTGACCAGCAGCACCCGCAGCCCGCGGTCCGCCAGGGCCAGCGCCACCGCGGTGGAGCAAGAGGTCTTGCCCACACCGCCCTTGCCGGTAAAGAACAGATAGCGGGGCGGCTGTTTGAGCAGCAAGATGGGATATGAGGAGTTCATCGGCTCATCCTAATCTCCAGTCCGCCGGCCAAGCCCCAGGCATTGAGCGTCAGCTGTTCCAGATCAATGTCCGGCGCGGACCCGCCAAGGCCGCAGCGGCCACAGCAGGTTGAGCGCCAGCCCGCTGAGCACCAGAGCCGCTGCGATCAGCTTCCAGGGCGGCAGGCTCTCGCCCAGCACCAGCGCGGCCGTGCTCATGCCGAACACCGGCACCAACAAGGCCATCGGCACGACGGTGGCCGGCGCATGGCGAGCCAAGAGCCAGCCCCAGGCGGCGTAGCCAAACAAGGTATTGCCGACGGCCTGCCAGAGCACCGCGGCCCAGGTCGTCGCGTCGGCGCGGGCCAGGCCGGCCGCCATCGCCGAGGGCCCCTCAACGAGCAAGGACAGCGCCAGCAAGGGCGGCACGGCAAAGACGCTGGTCCAGACCATATAGGCCAGCATATTGACCCGGCCGGCCTGCTTGCCGACCATATTCGCGCAGGCCCAGCTGAAGGCGGCGGCGAGGATCATCACCAAGCCCAGCGGCGTGGCGCTGCCGTCGGTGTGGCTGGCAATCAGCGCAATGCCGCTGGCCGCCAGCAACAACGCTAACCATTGATAGCCCTGCACCCCTTCCTTGTTCAGCCGCATCGACAGCATCAAGGTGAAAAAGACCTGCGTCTGAATCACCAAGGAGGCCAGGCCGGGCGAGATATTGCCGCGCATGGCCAGGAACAGCAGGCCGAACTGGCCAACACCGATCAAAAGCCCATAGCTCATGAGATTGCGCCAGGGCAGATCGGGCTTCTTCAGAAAGAAAATCGCCGGCAAGACCGCAAAGGAAAAGCGCAGCGTCGCGAACAACAGCGGCGGCAAAGCGTCCAGCCCCATCCGTATGACGACGAAGTTACTGCCCCAGATCGCCACCACGGCCAAGGCGAGCAGGAAATGTTTGAACGGAAGACGTGCGCCCTGACTCATGCTGGCTCCTGATTGGCTGTCGCCGATGGTAGCGGCAGGTGCTTAATTGGCCGGCGCGCCTCTGCCCGCCACGCCAACTACCGTCCTTGCGCGGCCAGATCCGCGTCCACCGCCTTCAAGAAATTGGCCGTCGACCAGACCGGCTCTTTCAGGTAAATCGCGGGCAGATAGCCTTGGCCGTTGGCGCGCGGTCGTTTGACATAGACCTTGTTGGGGATGATCACCGTGGCCAAGCCCGAAGCCAGCGCCTGGGTGCGCACCTCCATATAGGTCGAGTCGGCGGAACTGGGTGCGCCGATCAAGCGGGTATTGGGAAAGCGCGTGAAGACATCCAGCGCGTCAAGGCAGGCGCTGGCACATTGCCCCGGCACGATCACATAAACCGGCTTGGTGAAGGCGGGCGGGTCAGAGGGCAGGTCGGCCGCCGGGTCCGAAGCAATCTGCGCCGCAGAGGCGGCCGAGCTCGCCGGCTGGCTGGCCACCTCGCTCTCGCTGGCTTCGATGAAGAACTTGTCGCCACGCGCCAAGGCCGCCTGCATGCCGGTACCGATGGTCTTGACCCAGGCGGCCGTTTCCACCTGACCCTCTTTGCTCAAGCGCTCAGCAAGTTCGCCCAGATAGGCGGTGTTGTCTTTGGACGCCCGCCACCAAATCGCCAAATCACCTTGGTAGGCCGTCATGCGACGATCGACCCGCTCTGCGCCCCATAGCGCGCCGGCAAAGTCCCGACTCCAGGTGGACGAGCCGCCCTGGTTGTGGCGCAGATCGATCACCACCGCCTCGGCATCGAGAAAGCCTTGGCGCTGCTCGCCGACCTGCTTGTTGAGCGTCAGATAGGCCGCTCGCTGGGCTTCGTCGGGATCGAAGCTCGGCATCGCGACCCAGAACAAACCCGGCCTCGGCTGGGTCAAACCGACCGCCAGCGCGTCGCCGTTGTAGCTCTCCTTGATCCACTGGCGGCTTTGTTCATTGGCGGCTTGCCAGACCAGCGTCCGGGCAAAGGGCTTGCTGCCGGGGCCGCTGTCGAACCGGCAGCGCTTGGGCAAGCGGATGAAGGGGTTGCCCTCGTCCACAAAGACCCGCCTGGCCCTGACCCACCAATGGCCGGCCTCGTCGATGCGCCCGCTGAAGGCAAACACATTGCGGGTGATCAGATCCTTGATCGCGCTGCCATCACAAGACAGCACCCGCGCACCCACGGCCGGTCCGCCCGGCTGCGCGGCGTAGACATAAAGCGCGTCGCCGCGCCAGACGCTCACAAAACCGGGCCAGCGCTCGGGCGGCGCCACGCTCTTCTCATCCAGCGTCGTGAAGACGCCGGCATGGCCGTCGTGGATGCCGACATTGAAGCGCTGCATGGCCGCGACATAGCCGGCACTATTGCCGACCTTGGCGGCCAGCGCCAAACCTTGCCGGCGAGCCTGCTCGAGGTTTTTCTGGAAGCCCGGATTGGCGGCGTCATGCGTGCCCGGGTGGTTGTCCAGCGTGATGCGGTAGGCGGCATTGATGTCCTGAATCGCGGCGCGCTGCCAGGCGGCGCCGTCTTTGGGCAGGCTGGGCTTGGCCGCTTCGACCGCGCCGGCCTGCCCGGCCAGCGACAGCGCCAAGCCGGCCAGGATCAGGGCGCGAAGAAGGGTCGAGAAACTTGGGCTTGCTGTCATTTTTGGCATGGCTTGGTGGGGATAAAAGGCTGAGGCGGGCAAGCTCGGGAATGTACGGTAGGCCGATGCCGGTCACTGAGTCCGTCAGGGCTGCTGCAGATGCGCCAGCGGCACGCCGCCGCTGGCCTTCACCTCGCCGAGCGAAAAGCTGGTGTGTACATCCTTGACGTTAGGCAGATTTAACAAAATATCGATGGTAAAGCGGCTGAAGGCATCGAGGTCGGTCGCCAGGACCTGCAGCTCGAAAGTGCCGGCGCCCGAGATGTAGTGGCAGGAGATCACCTCGGGCAGCTGCCTGATGGCATCTTCCAGCGGCTTGGTCGAGGCGCCGGTGTTGCGGTCGGCGTCCAGGCGCACAAAGGCCAACACGCCGAGGCCGATCTTGCGCCGGTCGATCTCGGCCCGGTAGCCGGTGATGAAGCCCTGCTCCTCCAGCCAGCGCACGCGCCGCCAGGTCGGCGCAGTGGACAGGCCAATGCGGGCCGACAACTCGGCGTTCGACAGCCGTGCATCGCGCTGCAACTCGGCCAGGATGGCGATGTGATAACGATCCAGCGTGTCGCCGCCCAGCACTTCGGCCTCACTGACCCCGCCCGGCGGCGCAACGCTTGCATTGGTTTTAGCGAGACCTTTTAGGCTAACTTGCCCCGAGCCAGGCTTTTGAGATGCCAATCTGCACTCCATTCAACATATTCAGCATGATTATTGCGCAAGACACCAAAATGCAACAGCAAAAAGCAAGCACCTGACGCCGCGCTTTCCCTACACTGCCCTACCCGGTAATACTGCCAATACCCGAAGGGGGCGAAGCCGCCACAAGCGGCCTGCGTCGGCCCTGCCCCAAACCAAGAGACAAGCGACCACACCATGAATGCACCCTTGCCCGATCACATCCTGCGCGCGCTAGAAAAAGTCACGCTGGACGACAAATACGCGCTCGACTCGGGTCGCGCGTTCATGAGCGGGGTGCAGGCCCTGGTACGCCTGCCGATGCTGCAGCGCACGCGCGACGCGATGGCCGGCCTCAACACCGCCGGCTTTGTATCCGGCTACCGGGGCTCGCCGCTGGGCGGCTATGACCAGGCGCTGCAGGCGGCCAAGAAGCATCTGGCCAAGCAGCACATCGTGTTCCAGCCCGGCGTCAACGAGGAACTCGGCGCCACCGCCGTCTGGGGCACACAGCAGTTGGACCTGTTCCCCGAGAAGGCCAAGTTCGACGGCGTGTTCGGCATCTGGTACGGCAAGGGCCCGGGCGTGGACCGCAGCATCGACGTCTTCAAGCATGCCAATATGGCCGGCACCTCCAAGCATGGCGGCGTGATCGCGATCGCCGCCGATGACCATATCGCCAAGAGTTCCACCGCCGCGCACCAGAGCGACCATGTGTTCAAGGCCGCAGGCTTCCCGGTCTTCTTCCCGACCAGCGTGCAGGACATCCTGGACATGGGCTTGCATGCGTTTGCGATGAGCCGCTTCTCGGGCCTGTGGTCGGGCATGAAGACGATTCAAGAAATCGTCGAATCGGCCGCCTCGGTCAGCGTTGACCCGGACCGCGTCAAGATCATCATGCCGGAGGACTTCCCGATGCCGGCCGGTGGCCTGCATATCCGCTGGCCCGACGCGCCGCTGGAGCAAGAAGCCCGCATGATGGATCACAAGTGGTACGCCGCTCTGGCCTATGTGCGCGCCAACAAGCTCAACTACAACGTGATCGCTACCCAGCAGGATCGCTTCGGCCTGATCGCCTCCGGCAAGGCCTATAACGACACCCGTCAGGCGCTGCACGACCTGGGCCTGGACGACGACACCTGCCGCCGCCTCGGTATCCGCGTCCACAAGGTCAATGTGGTTTGGCCATTAGAGGCAACGATCACGCGCGACTTTGCCGACGGCCTGCAAGAGATCCTGGTGGTGGAAGAAAAGCGCCAGGTCATCGAGTATCAGATCAAGGAACAGCTCTACAACTGGCGCCCCGATGTGCGCCCGCATGTGCTGGGCAAGTTCGATGACGACGCCGATTCTGGTGCCCTGGGCGGCGAATGGGGCATGGCCAGCCCGAGCAAGAACTGGCTCTTGCGCCCGCAGGCCGACCTGACTCCGGCCATCATCGCCCGCGCCATCGCCAAGCGCCTCAAAAAGCTCGGCGTAGACGCCGATGTGGTGGCGCGTTTGGACGCCCGCGTCGCCATCATCGACGCCAAAGAGAATGCGCTGAAGGCCGAGGAAAAAACCGCCGCCGGCGCCGACCGCACGCCCTGGTTCTGCAGCGGCTGCCCGCACAACACCTCGACCCGCGTACCCGAAGGTTCGCGCGCGGTGGGCGGCATCGGCTGCCACTATATGGTCACCTGGATGCCCGGCCGCAACACCGCCACCTTCACCCAAATGGGCGGCGAAGGCGTGCCATGGGTGGGGCAGTCGGCCTTCACCGACGAGAAGCACATCTTCTCCAATCTCGGCGATGGCACCTACTTCCACAGCGGCATCCTGGCGATCCGCCAGAGCATTGCTGCCGGCGTCAACATCACCTACAAGATCCTCTACAACGATGCGGTCGCGATGACCGGCGGCCAGCAAGTGGGCGAGCGCGCCGAAGGTCACAGCGTCTTGCAAATCATGCAGAGCGTGATCTCGGAAGGCGTAGCCAAACTCTGCATCGTGACGGATGAGCCCGCGAAGTACGACGGCGTGGCGCTGCTGCCCGGCGTGACCGTGCATCACCGCGATGAGCTGGATGCGATACAGCGCGAGTTCCGCGAGATCGTCGGCACCTCGGCCATCATCTATGACCAAACCTGCGCGACCGAAAAGCGCCGCCGCCGCAAGCGGGGCAAGTTGGTCGACCCGGCCAAGCGCGTCGTCATCAACGACCTCGTCTGCGAAGGCTGCGGCGATTGCAGCATTCAATCCAACTGCTTGAGCATCGAGCCGCTGGACACCGACTTTGGCCGCAAGCGCCAGATCAACCAGAACAGCTGCAACAAGGACTATTCCTGCGTCAAGGGCTTCTGCCCGAGCTTCGTCACCGTCGAAGGCGGGCAACTGAAGAAACCCAAGAAGGACAAGCGCCTGAGCCCGTTCGATGCGTCATTGGGCGTGCTGCCGATGCCGCTGATCCCTAACCCCGAGAAAGCCTGGGGCATCGTCGTCGCCGGCGTTGGCGGTACCGGCGTCATCACCATCGGCCAGTTGCTCGGCATGGCCGCCCACTTAGAGGGCAAGGGCGTGATCACGCAAGACGCGGCCGGTTTGGCGCAAAAGGGCGGCAGCACCTGGAGCCATATCCAGATTGCCAATAGCGAAGCCGCGATCCACTGCACCAAGGTCGGCACCGCCGAGGCCGATCTGGTGATTGCCTGCGACTCCATCGTGGCGGCCAACAAGGCCACGCTGGCGGTGATGCGCGAAGGCCGCACCTATGTCGCGCTGAACACCCATGGCTCGCCGACCGCCGCCTTGGTCAATGACGCTAACTGGTCATTCCCAGGGGCTGCCTGCGAGAGCGCCGTGGCTGCGGCCGTAGGCGCCGCCGGGATCGGCATGTTTGACGCCGAGGAAGTGGCCGTCAAACTGGTCGGCGACTCGCTCTACACCAACCCGCTGATGCTGGGTTACGCCTGGCAGCAGGGCCGTGTGCCCTTGAGCTTTGCGGCGCTGATGCGGGCGATCGAGCTGAACAATGTGCAGATCGAGAACAACAAGATCGCGTTTGAATGGGGCCGTCGCTGCGCGCAGGATCTGGCCGCCGTGCGGGCGCTGTTCGAGGCGCGCCAGGTGATCAATATCGTCAAGCGCCCCGGCCTGGACGAGATGTTCTCCAAGCGCATCGACTTCCTGGTCGACTACCAGGACCCGGCCTATGCCGAGAGCTACAAAGCCTTCGTCGACAAGGTGCGCGCGGCCGAAGACAAGCTGGGCGGCCCGAGCCACAAACTGACCGAGGCGGTGGCCCGTTATCTGTTCAAGCTGATGGCCTACAAGGACGAGTACGAAGTCGCGCGTCTGCACACCGACCCCAAGTTCCTGGCCCAGGTGGCCTTGCAGTTCGAAGGCGACTACAAGCTGGTCCACCATTTGGCGCCGCCGCTCTTGGCCAAGAAGAACGCCAAGGGCGAGCTGATCAAGCAGCAGATGGGCGGCTGGATTAGGCCTGCCTTTGGTCTGCTGGCCAAGTTCAAGGGCCTGCGCGGCGGTGCGTTCGACATCTTCGGCTACACGGCCGAGCGCAGACAAGAACGCGCCTTGATTGGCGAGTACCGCGCCAGCATCGAGGCGATCCTGGCCAAGGGCTTGACACCCGAGCGCCTGGCGCTAGCCACCGAGATCGCGCGCATCCCCGAGGAGATTCGCGGTTACGGCCATGTCAAGGAACGCCATGTGCATGCCGCGCGCGCCAAGTGGGATGGACTGATGGCGCAGTGGAAGGCCGCTGCTTGAACTGAGCCCGTCTGAATAGAAAAACCCGCAGCGCGCAAGCCCTGCGGGTTTTCTTTGGGGTGATGGTTTAGCGCCTCACTGGCTGCGTCGCCTCACGCCTCAAACGCAGCGGCGTCGACCCGCGAAAGCACCCAACAGCGCCAAGCCCGCCAAGGCCCAGGACGAAGGCTCAGGCACATTGTTGTTGTTCGCCGGAATGCGATTCAGCGTCACGTCGAAGCCAGGGCCGCCGTTGTCCCAGAAGGCCGAGTCGGAGACACCCAGATAAAGGCGGCCGCTGCTCGCTGCGGTGAATTGCATGTTGCTGCCTAAGGCGAACAGCGAACTCTCGGCGATGCCGTTTGAGACATCGAGCCTGTCATAGGCCTCGAAGCTGCCGCTGTCGTCGCCGACGATGCTGCCGACCAAGGCGCCGAACAGATTGTTCAGGCCGGTGTAATGGGCTGTGCCGAAACCATAGCCCAAAAGGGTCTGGCCGTCAGCGCCGTTGCCAGCACAAGAACCGCTCAAGCAGATCGAGCCCGTGGCCATGACTTGAACGATGTCGCCGGCCTGAACCTGCAAGCCGCTGTTGACGAAGGCCTGGGTTGAGGTTGCAGTGTTTGGCGAGCCATATGCACCACCAAACCCGCCGCCGTTCATGACGCCAACGTGGATCGGGCCGGCTTGAACCAAGCCGGCAGCGACCATACCGAGCGCCGCAATGGCCGTCACCAGAGGAAACTTTTTCATGATTTTTACTCTATTTGAAAAATATGGCCGCCAAGTCAGCCTTGGCGGTGGGGCCAACAATTGGGGCGCAGACAGGTGGAGCAAATCACATGCCACTGCATGGAAGCAACAGCTTGCCAGCGAGCCTGGCGCCTGCCGGCAGGCTGACAAAAAGCTAGGGATTGCTTTATCCAAGACTTTAGCTGCGAATTTATGTGAGAAAAATCACGAATACTCGCCCCCCCATTCCAGAGGAGGCAGTCGATTCGCCAGCGTTGGGTACGTCAGTGACGGCCAAAAATCGGGGGGGGGGGTGTAAAGAATTTCGACATGCACGAGCGCCGTCTGAATCCTCTTTTTTCCCTCCATCCAGGCTCATTGGTTTGACGCCCATGAAGCATCTGGGAATTTAACAAAGCCAAGGTCGATGTGTGGCGACTGGACAGGCTAGAAGATTCCTTCGAGCCTGGATGAAGAGGATCAAAACTCAGGGCCGCGCCATCCAAGCCGTGAGATCCCGCAGCCCATGCAAGACCCGCCAGACATCGACCGCGTCGTCACGCTCGCAGTAAAACATTCGGCACCATCTTTTTGCTTGGTTCTCTCCCAGCACGCGAAACAAGTTCGCTCGCTCGAATCAAGCAAAACTCAACCAGCTCTTGGCCATTGAAGAATCGGCCCCAAGGCGTCAAGCGTGTTCTTCAAGAGCAGCCCATATTCGGTGTCACCCTCCAGCACCAGCGCACGCTCGAAGAACAGGCGGTCGGGGTCCTCCTGGCCTTTCAGCAAACGCAGATAGCCGCTGCTGCTGGCCCGTACCCGCACACGCGGCGTTTGGCCCGCCGGCGCCACCGCAAAGCCCTTGCCTTCGACCAACCAGACGCGGCATTGCAGGCCGAGGTCTTCGACCTCGATGGCGACAACCGCCCCGGCCAGCTCGCGGCGCTGCGATTCGCGCAGCTTCGGCCACATCAGCCGCTGCAAGCTCAGCGCCAGCAGCAGGCTGGGCGGCTGCCAGGGCAGACGCCTGACCAAGCCGCGCAGAGGTCCGGGCAAAGGCGGCAAGCTAAAGCCGGACTGCTGGCCCCGGCCTTGCTGAGTATGGGCTGTCGTCATCATGTTGCCTCTTTTTTCAATCCTGCCAGGCCATACCGGCCTGCTTCAGCGCATAGCCATTGACCAGGGCGCCCGGCAGCGGCAACTCGCGCAGTGATTGCAGACCCGCCTCGCCGGCCAGGCCCTGGTTGAACACCTGCTCGTACTGCGTTACCACCTCGGTAAAGCCGCTTGAACAAGGCGATAGGCGCAGGCGCCGCAGGCCGGCAGCGCGCAGCTGCTGTGCCTGTGCCAGCACGCAATGCAGGCCCGCGGACTGGGTCTGGATGCCGTTCAGCACCAGAAAGTCCTGCCCCTCGGTCGAGCGCACCAGCAGGCCGTCGGGGTCATCCAGGCAGCGGAACTGGCATTCGTCCTTGCTCAGATGATGGTGGCGGGCGGTGAAGCAGCGCGCCGAAAATGCCAGCGGCATGCGGCCAAAGGCGAACAGCTCGGTCTCAAGCGCCTCGCCCATCGGATTGCGAACCGGCGCCTCCGCCGGGTTGATGCGAGCCAGCGCCGCCAGGTCCAGCTCCAGCGGCGGCACCCAGCGCAGCGCGCCCAGCAAGGCATGCTGCTCCAGCGCCGGGCGGCTGTAGATATTGATGTGCGGCCCCAGCACAAAGGGCTTGCCCTGCAGCAGGCGCAGCGCCGAGGCGTCGCCGGCCTCGAGCAGAAACTCATGCTGCTCGGCTTGACGGCGCAGCAAGCGCAGATCGGACTCCGACTCGATCAGCGCCTGCGCCGCCAACACCACCTCCTTGCCGGCCTGACTCAGCTCGCGCGCCAGACCCAGCCAATCGTCCAGCTTCAGCTCGCGTCGGCGCGCGCACACCACCTCGCCCAGCACCACGGTGTCGGCCGGGCCGTCGGCCAGATCGGCATAGAACTGCGTGACCGTGTTGCGTGGCCACAGATAGAGCAAGGGGCCTACGCTCAGTTTGATACGTTCTGTTTGCATCACTGTATTCAATCCATTCAACGCCATGGGCGGCTATAGGCGCCGAGCGTGACCTGCTGGCCCTCGGCATGTTCGGCCAGCGTGGCGGCCCAAGCCGGCTGCACGCTGAAACGTGAGCCCCCGTCAATACCGGTACTGCCCGCCGGCCCCGCTAGATAGCAGGCATCGATGGCCTGACGCCAGACGCCGGTGACCTGCTCGACATAGGCGGCGCTGCGCTGCCGCCCCTCGATCTTGATCGCCGCGATGCCCATCGCCATCAGCTCCGGCAGCAAGGCCATGCTGTTGAGGCTTGACGGATCTTCCAGCGCATAGTCGCGCCGGCCGCCGACGCTGAAGCGACCCTTGCACAGGGTCGGATAACCGCGCGGCTCAGCGGGGCCGAATTGATCGATCAACACCTCACCGAGGCGCGCCTGCACACCATCGGCCTTGTCGATCCAGCGCACGGCGGAAGGCGGCGAGCAAACGCCGGCATTGTTCGGTGATTGCCCGGTCACATAGGACGACAAGGCACAGCGCCCCTCCACCATCACGCACAGGCTGCCGAAGCCGAACACCTCGATTTCCACCTTGCTATTGCGCAGCACATGGCCAATATGAGAGAGCATCAACACGCGCGGCAACACCGCCCGCTGAATGCCGTAGTGCTCGCGGTAGAACTCGATCGCCTCGTAGCTGGTGGCCGAGGCCTGCACGCTGAGGTGCAAACGCATCTGCGGATGCGCGCGGCAGGCATAGGCCATCACCGCCGTGTCGGCGCAGATCAAGGCATCGGCGCCCATTTCAGCGGCGGTGTCGACGGCCCGGTACCAGCGCTCGGGCTCATCGGCACGGGCAAAGGTGTTCAGCGCCATCAGCACCTGCGCGCCCTTGGCATGCGCGTGCGCGACGCCCTCTTGCGCCTGCTCCAAGTCAAAATTCAGGCCGGCGAAGTTGCGCGCATTGGTCGCATCCTTCAAGCCCATATAGACCGCATCGGCGCCGGCATTGACGGCCAGCTGCAGCGCGCGCAGTGAGCCGGCCGGGCACACCAGATGGGGCTTGCGTGCATATGAATTCGACATATCGGCCAATCCCGGCAGCGGGGCCGGATCATCTTGTTGAACTGGGGCGCAGTCTGCACAGATGCCGGCAACGTGGATTTGCGCTACATCATGGGCAAGCGTCAGGGGCCGGAGTTTGCACGCAGGGCCGGCCTGAAGGCATCGGTAAAGCACAGGCCCTCGCTCAAGCCCCGCTCGATGAAGGCCGGCGCGGCCACATCGACCATCTTGACCGAACCGCAGAGATAGACCTCGAAGCCCCGCAGATCCGGAAAGTCATCCAGCATCGCCTGATGGACCAGGCCGGTGCGGCCCGACCAGGGAATGGCCGCATCCGGCTCGGACAAGACCGGCACGAAATGAAAGTTAGGCCGCTCGGCTTGCCACTGCCGCGCCAAGTCCAGCGCATAGAGATCGGCCTGCCGGCGCACGCCCCAGTACAGCCACATCGGCCGCGTCAGGCCGCGCGCAAAGGCATCTTCGACGATGCTTTTGATCGGCGCAAAGCCGGTCGCTCCGGCGACGAACAGAAACGGCAACTCGCCCTCGCGCAGGCTGAAGTCGCCCAGTGGGCCCTCGAAGCGCAGTTCATCGCCGACCTGCATTTGCGTGAACACCTGACCGGTGAAACGCCCACCCGGAATACGCCGCACATGCAGTTCGATGTGATCGTTATGCTGCGGCGCGTTGGCGAAGGAGAAGGCGCGGCGCTGGCCATCGGCCAACAAGATGTTGATGTACTGGCCGCCCTTGAAGGCTATCGTCGCCTGGTCCAGCAAGCCCAAGCGCAGGCGCACCAGATCCGCCGACAGATGCTCCAGCCGTTCGACGCGCGCCCGCTGGATTTGAGGACGGAGAGCCGCCGCTGAATCTGCCGCCGCGTCCAGCTCTATCTCCAGATCACCCAGCGGCTTGGCACAACACATCAAGACCTGACCCTTGGCACGCATCGCCTCGCTCAGCACCTGCGGTTGATACGGCCCCTGCTCGACGCGGCCCTGCAGCACCGTGCAGACACAAACACCACAAGCACCATTGCGGCACTCGAAAGGCAAGGCCAGCCCGGCGCGCAGCCCGGCCTCGAGAATCGTCTCGCCGCCCTGCACCGTCAGCCGCTGCTCAGCCGGATGCAGCAAGATCTGGTGTGCGGCCGGCTTACTGCCGCGCCGCTTCATTGGCAACCAGGGCAATAGCAGCAACAGCAGGCTGCCCGCCACGGCCAAGGCCCAGACCAACTTCAAGGGCCAGCTGTAAAACAAGGGCAGCATGGCCAGATAGAACCAGTCCAGCGCCAAGCTGCCCGCCGCCAGACTCAGATCGGCCGCGCCGCCCTGGCTGAGCACCGGCTGCCACAGCGACAAGGCCAAGAGCGTCAGCCCCAGGCTGGCCGCAATGCTGCGCGGCGGCAGGGTCTTGGCCTTGGGGACCCGCTGAATGTGCACGAACAGCAGCAGCAAAAGCAGCAAGGGCACGCCGATATGCATGAAGGCTAACAGCGAAAACAAACGGTCATTGACGCTGCTGGCGTAGATGAAGTTGCGCATCAGGGCGCCGCCAAAACCGGGCAAGGCGTCGAGCCATTCGAACACCGCGACGACGACGAACTGCGCCAGCCGGTCCCAGGGCAATATATAACCATTGATGCCGGACAGATAGACCAGCCAGATCAGCGCGACGCCCGAGACCCAGGAGAACCAGCGGAAGCCGCGCAGGCGATCGAAGGCGAAATTTCGCAGCATATGCAAGCACATCACCAGCACCAAGGCGTCCGAGGCATAGCGGTGCAGGCTGCGCAGGATGCCGCCGGCCCACCATTGGCCATGCGTCAAGGCCTCAACCGAGGCATGGGCGCCGGCCACGCCGGTCTCGAAGAAAGCGTAAAGATAAAGCCCGCTGCCGGCGACGATCCAGAACAGCAAGAAGCCGATCGAACCCAGGTGATAGAGCGGATTGAGGCGGTCTCCAAAGGCCCGGTTGAACAAGGCCTCGACCCGCATGAAGCAGGCTTGTAGCAGCGCTTGCAGACGCTGAATCATGGCAGCGGCCCCGCTGCGGCCTGCTGACGCAAGGCCTGAATCACCACGACGACAAACAAGAAGCCGCCGACGATCGCGACCGCGCCGCCCAAGCCCATCAGGGCCATGCCGCCGACCTCGCCCGGGCTGCGCAGCACCTGCTCGGCCCCCGCCACCTTGCGCTGCACGCCGTAGCCCCCCGACCAAACCAGGCCGATGATGTGCATCAGCTGCCCCAGCCCATAGGTCCAGGGTTGCCAGTGCGCCATCCGGCCCTGCGCGGTGCCGTAGCCCAAGCGCGGCAGAAGCAGATAAACCAGCCCCATCAAGGCCAGCGTTACGCCAACGATGCAGCCGTGGTAATGGGCGGGAATGCGCACATTGCTGCCCGAGATAAAAAGGCCAATCAGGCCACCGGCCGCGAACAAGAGCAAGGAGCTTAGCAAGGCAGCGCGCAGCGGGGCAGTGACCGGGCTGCCGGCGCGCATGGGCTTGCTGCAGAGCCCATGCCCCACCGCCAGCCCGATCGGTGCCAGCCCCAAGGCGCCGCCCAGCCGCATCGCCCAGGTCAATAAATTCCGATGTTCGACCGAGGCAATCGGATGGGCCAGATAGGCATAGGGCGTGATGAAGACCGCCAGCAGCGCCAGCGCCAACAGCAGCACCGCAATCCTTGGGCTCAGGCGCAACTCGGCGCCACAGGCGCTGGCCAGCCACAACCAGGCGACCAACATCAACAGCGTCCAGCTGAACTGCAAGGCATGGCCGCCGCCCCAGAACAAAATCTCGTAATAGGCCTTGCCGCTCAAGCCCAGCGGTACGCCGGCCCAAGAGGCCGCGAAAGCGCCGAGCGCCACTGCCGACGCGATCGCCGCTGCGTTCAGCCCGAATCGCAGGGCGCCCTCGCCGCCGAAACCCGCGCCCAGCTTGGGCGCGGTCAACAGGCTGCGCAAGACCAGCAGCACCGCCCCGGCGCCAAACAGCAAGAGGCCGGCCAAAAACAAGGGCCCATCAAGGACCGGAATGTAGTTGGCCATGATGGGCTCGGCCCGCGACAAAAACGGTGCCAGCGCCATCAACAAGGTGCCCGCGCCACACAGCGCTTGCGCGGCCCAGCCCCAGGCGAGGCCGCGCGCCGAGCCGTTCAAGCTCCACAGCAGGCCGGCCAGCGCCACGAACCAGACCAGCACCGACAGATCCACATGCACGACCAAGGCGACGCGAAAGAAGTCGCTGACCGGGAACCATTGATTCAGCCCCGGCGTGCGCGACAACACCAGCAAGACCGAGAACAGCCCCGAGCCCAGCAAGGCCAGCAGGCCCAGCCACAACCAGCCACGCGCCAAGGCCAGCTGGGCGCCCTGCGGCAGCGTCAATAGATAACTGGACGCCAGAGCGGGTGCGGGCGCTGAGTTGCCGACGGCAGGCGGAGCGAAGGCATCGGAGACCCTATTCATTGCAGCACAATGCCGCCCTTCTCGACGTCGAAGTCAATCACCAGAATGCGGCCGGGCGCCAGCGTCACGCGCGCTTCGCGCTGATAGTCGAAGTCGGTTTTTCCGGGGCCAGCCGGGCTGTCCTTCAAGCGCACCTTGAGCAGATGCTCGCCGGCCGCCACCTGAATGCGGTGATAGGCCGAGGAGGCGCCGTCCTTGGACAGGCCCGCCGGCGGGGCGATATGGCGCAGCACCGTCTTGCCGTCGAGTTCCAGTTCCACCGTCACCGGCACGCGCTCGCGCGGGCAGACCTTGGGTGTGCGCATATTCGGCGGCAGCTTGGCCAGCTCGGCGGCGCTCAAAAGCCTGCAGGGCGCGACCGGCTGGCCATGGTGCGAGAAGCTGAGTTTGATCAAGGACTGGTCCGCCGCCAAATGCCGATAAGGCGGCCAGCGAGAGAACAAACCGATCAGCAAGGCGAACAAGCCATACAGCAGCGCCTGGCCAGCCCAGTTCAGCGCCTGCTTCGAGCTCGGGCGGGTGATCATGCGGGCGACTCCTCAAAAGTGCCGGCGGCGGGCCGACCGGCGGCCGCGCTGCGCAGGCGCTGCAAGGCCGCCGACACCGCGCGCGGCTGCGCCGGGCTGGGCCAAGCCAGCAAGACCTGTTCGCGCGGCACGCTGGCGCGCAGCCTGGGTTCACGCTGCCCGCTCAGGCGCTGTTCGGTCCAGCGCTGGCCGAAGCGGAACGCGCAATCGCCCTCAAGGCAGCCGCTGATGACCACGCCGGCCGCCCCGCCGCGCAAGGCATATTCGATGAAGGACGGAGGCAACATGCCGGTGCAAATCAAATTGAGCGTCAGCACATCGGCGGCAGCTTCATGCTCGCCCCGCGGGCCGCGCTCGCAGCCGATAACGACGAATTTATGCGGGCCGGCCAAGGCGGCCAGGCCCGCCTCCAGCCGGCGGCGCAGACCGTCCAGCGGTTGCTGCGGCATGTCGATGCCGGTCAGCAAATCGACGCCGCTGCGAAACGGCGTGGCCGAGGGGCAGGCGCCGACGCAGATGCCGCAACTCGCGCACAGATCGGCGTCGACCTGCGCGAGTTGCCGGATCGGCCGGCCCGGCGTCTGCCAATCGGGGTGCGGCACCATCGTCACCGCGGCATAGGGGCAGTCGACCACGCAGCGCCGGCAACCATTGCAGTTGGCCGGGTCGACCTCGGCCGTGTGGCGCGCCGGCAAGGGGCCGCCGCGGCCCGCCAAAAAGGGCAAGGCGAACAAGCTCAGCATGACGCCGAGCAACAAGGCCCAGACCGGCGCGGCGCCGATGGCATCGGTGAGCGGGTGCAAAAAGAGCAGGAACCAGTCGAAATTCAAGGCGCCGCCCAGCTGCGTCAGATCGGCCTGCCCCTGGCTGCGCACCGGCGCCATGCCCGCCAGCATCAGCAGCCCCAGGCTGGCCCGCAAGGCCAGACCGCGCGGCGGCAACACCGCCGCCAGCGTCAGGCGCTGGATGTGGAACCAGAGCCCGAACAAGAGCAGCAGCGGCAGGCCCAAATGAATGAAGATGAAGAGCGAGAACAGCCGGTCACCGACCGCCGCCACATTGAGGAAGTTGCGCGCCAAGGGCGTGGCGAAGATCGGCAAGGCGTCCAGCCACTCGGCCGTGGCGACGGCCGAATACTGGCCGAGGCGGTCCCAGTTGAGCCAGAAACCAACGACGCCGCTGATGAACACGAACAGCAGCAGCGGCACGCCGGTCAGCCAGGAATAACGCCGAAAGCCCTGGTAGCGGCCGAGCAGCCATTCGCGCAGCAGATGCAAGAGCATCACCAGCACAAAGGCGTCCGCCGCGTAACGATGGACCCCGCGCAACCAGCCGCCCGCAGACCAGGGCAAGCGCTCCAGGCGCGCGATCGACGCGTAGGCCGCGGTGGCCGAGCTGTCCAGCATGGCGAAGAGATAGATGCCGCTCAGCAAGAGCCAGGCAAAAAACAAAAAACCCAGGCCGCCGAGCTGCCGCAAGGGGTTGGCGTTAGCCCCGAAGACTTGGTCAAAGCCACGCTCCAGGCGCTGCCAAGCCGGCAGCAGCCGCTTGCGCAAGGGTCCGGCCGCATGAATAGCGTGAGCAGCCATTCAGACCCGCGATCGGCGGCGCTGGCCGCGCCATTCATTGAAGAAGTACAAAAGAATCGCCAGCACAAAGCTCAGGCCGCCGGCAACTTCGATGGCCAGGCTGTAGTCGACCCGGTAGCGGCCGGTCTTGGGGTCGTAGACTGTGCACAGAATGCGCACCCGGTTGATCAGATCATCAAGCCCGGACTGCTGCGGCAGCGGCGCGCCGAGCAGCAATTGCTTGAGCGGCTCACCGAGTGCATCGGCCGGCACTTCGTCGCCATAGACCTGGCGTGCGATGCGGCCTTGTGCGTCGACCAGCGTCACCTGCAGCACATGGTCGAAACCGGCCGGCGTGGCCGCGTAGCTGAAGCCGAAGTCGCGCGTCAGCGCGTCAACCGAGGCGGCCGGCGCGCTCAGAAAATTCCACTGCGGCCTATCGATGCCATGCTGCAGCGCAAAAGCCTTCATCGCCTGCGGTGAGTCGGCCGGCTGGTTGAAGCCGATGCTGATCACATTGAAGCCATCAAGACCAAAGCGAGCCTCCAGCGCCTGCACCGCCTGCAGCAGCGAGCGGGAGTTGGCGGGGCAAACCTGGAAACAGCCGGTGTAGATGAAGCTGACCAGCAGCGGCTTGCCGCGCAGGCTGGACAGGCGCAGCGGCCGGCCCTCGCGGTCCAGCAGCGCATGCTCGCCCAATGTCTTGCCAAGCACCGCCTGGCTGGCCTGCAGCGCCGCCCATCCATCGAGAACAGGCGTTTGGGCCCGGGCCGGCAGCAACAAGGTCGCCAGCGACAAGAAGCAAAGAAAGCGTCTAACGGAGCAAACCATCAATACTCGCCGCCGCGAGCAGCGCACCGAGTTGCAGCAAAGAAGCGAAAAATGAGGCCATCGCCGTCGCCCGGCTTGGGGCCAGCGCCAGCGCCCTGGCCTTCAGCACAAAGTAGCCGCCGCCGCCCAGGGCACCAAGCAGATAGATCCAGCCGGCGCCAAAGAACATCGGCAGCAAGGCGGCCAAGCCCAGCGCCACCGCGCTGGCATAGACGATGCGGGCGGCCCGCGCATTGCCGACCACCACCGGCAACATCGGCACGCCGGCCGCCGTGTAATCGGCCGCGCCGGCAATCGCCAGACTCCAGAAATGCGGCGGCGTCCACAAGAACAGCGCCAGCGCCAGCAGCCAGCCATGCACCCCGACGCCAGGGTCCACCGCAGCCGCACCGGCCAGCGCCGCGAAACTGCCGGACAGGCCGCCGACGACGATATTGAGCCAGCTGCGTCGCTTCAGCCACAGCGTGTAGACCACGCCGTAGAAGAAGGCACCCAGAAAAATATAGAACGCCACCATCGCGTTCAAGACCCAGGCGGCCGAGCCGACCGCCAGCGCCAGCATCAGCGCCATCAACAGCAACCAGGCCGGCCGGCGCGGAATGGCGCCGGTGGCGAAGGGCCGCTTGCGGGTGCGCGCCATCAGGCGGTCGCCTTCTGCTTCGGCGTATTGATTGAATGCGCCGGCGCTGGCCGAGGCCAGCAAGACCGACAACGCCAGCACCGTGACTTGAATGAGGGTCAAGTCTTGCCCCTTGCCGCTCACCGCAAAACCGACCAGGGCGGTGATCGAGATGAAGCCGCCGATGCGCAGCTTGAACAGGCTCAATACTTCACGAACACGTTGCAGTGACGCGGCGGCGGGGGCTAGGGTGGTGTCCATCGCGCATCGCCTTGTTCAGCTGAGACCCCAGACCTGGGACAGATACTTCCAGTTGATGAAGTAATACAGCACGAAGGCGGTCAGGAAGACCATCGCCAGCACAAAGGTACCCGGTGCGGCGAACCCGGCCGAGCCGTAGTTCTGCACCGCCACGCCGACCGGTGTGGGCGGGATGGGCGTGAACTTGGCGCTGACCGCACCGCTGTCGAGCTTTTTGCCCCACAGCAGCGAACCCACGGTGATGTAGATATAGAGCGCGCCGCCGACCATCGCCGCCACGCCGGCGATGCCGACCAGACCCATCATCAGATAGGCCGCACCCGGCCATTCATAGGCCAGCGCCGCGCCGTTGAAGGCCATGTCCCAGTGGCGCCGCGAGACGCCCAGCGTGCCGGCCCCCATCATCACCAGGCAGAAGAAGTACATCGAGAAGCCGAACAGATAGGGCTGCAGCTTGGCCAGCCCCGGATTGATCATCTCGCGCCGGAACAGCACCGGGATCAGGAAATAGGTCAGCGCCATGAAGGACAACGTCGTGCCGACCACCACGGTGGCGTGGAAGTGACCGGGTACGTAGATGGTGTTGTGGATGATCATATTGAGCTGCTCGGTGCCCATCATCACGCCCGAGATGCCGCCCAGGAAGCCGAAGCCGATCAGCGAAATGAACATGCCCGAGAACACCGGGTTGCCCCAAGGCGCCTTGCGCAACCACTCGAACAGGCCGTTGGTGTAGCCCTTCTGCCGCTGCGCCACCTCGATCGCGCCGGGAATGGTGAGGCCGTGGATCATCGAGGCCAACACCGCAAAATACATGAAGTAGCTGGTGTTGACGACCTTCCAGGCGGTGCTGACGCCGGGGTCGGCAAGCAGGTGGTGCGCACTGGCCAGTTGCAGGAACAGGATGTAGAGCAAGAAGGCACCGCGGCTAACCCGCTCGCTCATCGGCTTGGCGCCGAAGGCAATCGCCGCCACCGCGTACCAGATCGAGATATGCGCGGCCACATTGATTTGCTGCGAGCTGTGACCAAAAGCCCACCAGATCGTCCGATAGACCAGCGGATCCACCGCCTTGACGATGCCGACCGAGAGCAAAAAGGTCGGGATCAGGATGATGGCGCCGGAGGCAATCGTGAACACCGCGATGATGGCCGCCGTGATGGCGCCGAAGGTGACCAAGGGCACCGAGCCTTGATAGGTTTTGTCACGCTTGGCGATCACCAGGGTGCCGAAGAAAATGAAGCAGGCGATCAGCGCGCCGACGGCGAACAGGATCAGGCCGAGGTAGAAATGCGGCGCCGCCATCATCGGCACATAACTCGTCATCATGACGCTGGAGCCGCCCTGCAGCACGGCGATATTGTTGGTGATGGCGCCCACCAGCATCAGTGCAAAGGCCAACCAGGCGACCTTGGGCGTCGCGATTCGACAGCGCAAGAGCGTCGATGAACAGAAGTACAGCACCGCCACCTCGAAGAAGATGATCCAGAAGATCAGCATGTCGATGCCATGCGCGGTCAGCACTTGGTAAAACGTATCGGCGGCCAGCCAATGCACGGCCGGCCAGCGCGTCAAGACGACGCCAAGGGCCAAGATGCCGCCGATCAGCAAGAACACCACCGCCACCACGGCGTTGGCAATCATCAGCTTTTCGGCCTGGCCCTCGAACTGCAAGCCCGAGCGTGGGCAGGTCCGGTAGGTCACATTGCTGGACATGGCGCCCTCCTCACTTGACGTAGATGCGACCAACCATCGTGTGATGGTTGATGCCGCAATATTCGTTGCACACCACGGAGAACTGCCCCGACTGGTTCGGCGTGACCTTCACCACATGCTCATAGCCCGGCACCACCTGGATATTGATATTGGTGGGCTGCAGCGAGAAGCCGTGGTTGTAGTCCATCGAGGTCAGGTGCAAGCGGTAGGTCTTGTCCTTCTCCAGCTCGATGATGGGCCACCAACTCCAGAGCCGCGCGATCAGGTAGACATCGCTGCCTTCGGGCGGATGGACGACGGGAATCTTCTCGTCGGTCTCGGTACGCACCGTGTATTTATCGACCATCGCCTGCGTCTTAGCCGAGAACATCTCGGGCGTGGTGCGGTAGGTCTCGGTCGACAGATTCTGTTTGCCGTAGACATGCCAGCCGACCATCATCACAAACATCACCATGCACCAGACGAAGGCGATGACGATCCAGGTGCCTTCGACCCGGTCAAGCGGATGCTTCCACCAAAGTCGTTCTGCGGGAGGGAGTATGGCGCTCATGGATGGATCCTCGGAGCAACAACAAGGCGGCGCACCGCCGGGATGGGGTGGCCGCGTCGACCCCTGGTCGGCGGCCTGGCCGGGCCAGTCCTTATTTGGCCAAGGGCACCGTCAGGATGTCGATCACACCCCACAAGGTGTAGACCAGCATCGGCACCAGCACGCCGAGAAAGAGCAGCAAGAAAGGGTTGTCGAGCAACTGCTGCATCATCGGAACGGCTTCTTGTTCCGCATCGGTATTCTTCATGGCGATTCCTCGTTGGAGTCAATGCAATCGGAAGTGGCCGGGCCATTCTGATCACGCCCTCTTGCGTATAAATTGAACCAGTTCAAGGAATTGCACGGTTATGCGCCAAACCAGGGCAGACCCCTAGTTGTGAGGGCGCCGGCGGGCGGGTGGCCCGACTTACCATTTGATTGATGCGCGACCTTGCACAGGTCCCCAAAACCCTGCCCCTGCTTATGCGGAGTCTCCAGCGTGAATTCAGTCGATCACCGCCTCAAAGCCCTGCGCCGCCTTGCCCTGCTGTGCATGATCATGGTGCTGGCCGTGACGGGCCTGAGTGCCTACATCCGCCTGAGCAAGGTCGGCCTCGGCTGTACCGATTGGCCACAGTGTTATGGGCAAAGCCTGCGGCAAGCACAACAAGGCCAGGCGCCCACGACCCAGGAGCAGACCAGCACGGCCATGGCCCGCTTGGCCCACCGCGCCACCGCCGTGACCGCCCTGCTACTGGTGATCATGATGGTGATGAGTTGCTACGGCGCGGGGGCCGGGCCGGCGCTGCGCCAGCATGGCCCAACGGCGCTCGCGCTGCTGGGGCTGACGCTGTTCCTGGCGGTGCTGGGGGTATGGAGCAGCGGCGCCCGTGTGCCGGCCGTGACGATAGGCAATCTGCTCGGCGGCTTCGGCTTGCTGGCGCTGTGCGGGCGCTTGAGCGCGGCCGGTCTGCTGGAATCCGCAGGCGGCTTTCGATATTGCTTGATCCCTGCCCTGCTGCTGTTGCTGCTGCAAGTGGTACTGGGCGGTCTGGTCAGCGCCTCCTATGCGGGCATGAGTTGCAGCGGCTGGGGAGAATGCTTGGCAAGCGCAGGCGCGATCGACTGGGCCGCGCTGAACCCCTGGCGCGAACCCTTGCTGGCGCAGTTGCAGCCCCAGGGGCCGGCCGTCAACCCGAACGGCGCCTTGGCGCAGTCGCTGCACCGCCTGCTGGCGCTGGGCTTGGCTCTGCTATTGCCGGCACTGGCGATACAGGCCTGGCGCCTTGGCCGGCCACGCCGCGCCTGCTTGCTGCTGCTCCTGCTGCTGGCTCAAACAGCGCTCGGCTTTGCCATGCTGCAAGGCTCGCTGCCCTTGAGCCTGGCCATGCTGCACAACTTGCTGGCAGCCGGCCTGCTGAGCGCGCTGCTCTTGCTTTTTTAACCGCTGCGCTAACGACTTAGACACTGGCCTGCAGCATCGCGGCCAAGTTCGGCCGGCTCAATTGCTCACGCAGACCGACCACACTGCCGATCACGATCAGCGCCGGGGCCTTGACCGCATGCAGCAGCGCCAAGGTCGGCAGGCTCTGCAAGTTGCCGCTGACGCAGCGCTGCTCGGGCAGGCTGGCTTTTTCGATCAGCGCCGCAGGCATCTCCGGCGCCATGCCATGCGCGATCAGCTGCTCGCAGATGATGGGCAAGGCCGCCAAACCCATATAGATCACCACGGTCTGGCGCGGGCGCGCCAGCATCGGCCAGTCGAGATCGACGCTGCGCTCTTCACCCTGGCCACCCTCGCCGCCCTTCAAATGCCCGGTCGCGAAGACCAGCGAGCGGGCGTGATCTCGGTGAGTCAGTGGAATGCCGGCGTAAGCCCCCGCCCCTTGCGCGGCGCTGATGCCGGGAATGGTCTCGAAGGGCACGCCGGCAGCGGCCAGCGCCTGCACCTCTTCGCCACCACGGCCGAAGATATAGGGGTCGCCGCCCTTCAGGCGCAGGACCGGCCGCCCGCTCTTGGCCAGCCGCACCATCAGCTCGATGATGCCCTCCTGGGGCAAGGCATGGTGACCGCTCTGCTTGCCGACATAGATCAACTCGGCGCCCTCCGGCAAGAGCTGCAACACCTCCTTGGAGACCAGATGGTCATACAAAACCAGACTGGCCTGGCCCAGGGCACGCGCCGCCTTGACGGTCAATAAATCAGGGTCACCGGGCCCGGCCCCGACCAGCGTGACCAAGGCCGGCTGTGCCTCACCTTGCTTGGCTGGCGAGGCTCGCCTGAGCCGGATCGGCTGCCCAAAATGCAGTGGTTCGTCCAAGATGCTCATGCGCTGCCACTCCTTAAAAGCGTCGACTTCCGATAAGAGTGATTTGAAAAGCTGCGGCCCGCCGCGTCCTTGAACCAGGTCAAGGACTTCCGAGGAGCCGAGCGAGAGGATGGCAACGCTCGCCACAGGAACCGCAGCCCCTCGCGAGCCCATGACATTGAATTCACATGGATGCAGTGCTGCTCGGACGTTGCCATTGCAGCGTCCTACCGACGGAGTGGAGCAATGAGAAAGACACCGCAACTGTCCCGGCTTGCCGTGATCACCTTAGCTGCCCTGGCCTGGGGCAATGCCGCCCTGGCCGAGGACAAGAAAAATGTGACACCGGCCGAAATGAATTACCAGGCCGGCACCTCACCGCTGGGTGATGTGCCGATGTACCAGAGCGCCAACCCGAAAGCGCCCGCGATGACGCAGGCGGAATTCGATCTGGGTCGCAAGACCTACTTCGAGCGCTGCGCCGGCTGCCACGGCGTGCTGCGCAAGGGTGCGACCGGCAAGCCGCTGACCCCCGACATCACCATCGGCAAGGGCACCGATTACCTGAAGATCTTCATTGCCTACGGCTCGGCCGCCGGCATGCCGAACTGGCTGACCTCGGGCGAAATGGATGAGAAGACCGTCGACGTGATGGCCCGCTACATCCAGCAAGACGCACCGGTGCCGCCCGAGTTCGGCATGGCGCAGATGAAGTCGACCTGGAAGGTCATCATTCCGCCGGCACAGCGCCCGACCAAGAAGATGAACGCCTTCAATATCGAGAACATCTTCTCGACCACGCTGCGTGACACCGGCGAGGTGGCGCTGATCGACGGCGACACCAAGAAGATCATCAACATCGTCAAGACCGGCTATGCGGTGCACATCTCGCGCACCTCGGCTTCCGGGCGCTATCTGTTCGTGATCGGCCGCGATGCCAAGATCAATATGATCGACCTGTGGATGCCTATCCCCGATAACGTCGCGGAAGTACGGATTGGCCTGGAAGCCCGCTCGGTGGACACCAGCAAGTACAAGGGCAAGGAAGGCGACTTCACCGACAAGCTGGCGATCGCCGGCGCCTACTGGCCGCCGCAGTACGTGATCATGAAGGGCGACACGCTGGAGCCGATGAAAATCGTCAGCACCCGCGGCATGGTGGTCGGCACGCAGGAATATCACCCCGAGCCGCGCGTGGCCTCCATCGTGGCCTCGCACTTCAAGCCCGAGTTTGTCGTCAACGTGAAGGAGACCGGCAAGACGCTGATGGTGGACTACTCCAATATCGACGCCTTGAAGGTCACCGAGATCGGCTCGGCACCGTTCTTGCACGATGGCGGCTGGGACTCCAGCAAGCGCTACTTCATGGTGGCGGCCAACCAGAGCAACAAGATCTCGGTCATCGACGCCAAGGACGGCAAGCTGGCCGCGCTGGTCGACGTGGGCAAGATCCCGCACCCGGGTCGTGGCGCCAACTTCATCCACCCCAAGTTCGGCCCGGTCTGGTCGACCGGCCATTTGGGCGATGACACGATCTCGCTGATCGGCACCGACCCCAAGGGCCACAAGGATTCGGCCTTCAAGAAGGTGGCCGAGTTGAAGGGCCAAGGCGGCGGGGCCCTGTTCATCAAGAGCCACCCGAAGAGCAATCATCTGTACTCGGACTCGCCACTGAATCCGGATCCGAAGATTTCGCAATCGGTGGTGGTCTATGACATCAAGGACCTCGACAAGGGCTACACCGTGTTGCCGATCGCCGAATGGGCAGGCATCACCGACGACGGCGCCAAACGCGTTGTTCAACCGGAGTTCAACAAGGCCGGTGATGAGGTGTGGTTCTCGGTCTGGTCGGCCAAGAACAAGCAAAGCGCGATGGTCATCGTCGATGACAAGACGCTCAAGCTGAAGGCCGTGATCAAGGACCCACGCTTGATCACACCGACCGGGCACTTCAATGTGCATAACACCCAGCACGACGTTTATTAAGCCAGCCCAAGGCCGCCCGGCTTGCAGCCGGTGCGGCCCGTCCCAACAAGGAGTTAGTGATGAAACAGTTGTTGATAGCCCTGGCCGCGCTGCTTAGCTTCGGCGCCCAGGCCGCCGAACTTGATGATGCGATGAACAAGGCCGGCTGCATGGCCTGCCACTCGAAAGACAAGAAGATCGTCGGCCCCTCCTTCAAGGACATTGCCGCCAAATACAAGGGCCAGGATGTGGTGGCCAAGCTGAGCGAGAAGGTCCGCAAGGGGGGTGCCGGCTCCTTCGGTCCGGTGCCGATGGCACCCACCGGGGCGGACAAGATCAGCGACGCCGACTTGAAGGCGGCGGTGGAGTCCATCCTCAAGAGCTGATGTGATGCGGCTTCTTCTTGCTGTGGGTCTGCTGCTGGTGGCGCTTGGCGCTCAAGCGGCCGAGAGTCCAACGCTCGGTCGCCAGTCCGAACTGGTGCGCATGGTCAGGCAGGACTGCGGCAGCTGCCACGGCATGAAGCTGACCGGCGGCCTGGGGCCCGCGCTGACGCGCGAGGCCTTGGCCGACACCCCCTTGCTAACGCTCAAAGCCACCATCTATCACGGCCGGCCGGGCACGCCTATGCCGCCCTGGCGCAGCATGATTTCCGAAAGTGAAGCCGAGTGGATCGCATCAAAACTGCTGCAGGGTTTCCCCAGCGACACCCCGAACAAGGCCGGGCCATGAAGCAAGCTTTGCTGTGCGCACTGCTGGCCACCGCCGCCCTGCTTGGCTGCGCCACACCAACGCCCACTGTCGTCGCCACGCCCCCTACAGGCAGCGGCGACCTCGGCGTGGTGGTCGAACGGGCCCAAGGCTCGCTGCAAGTCATCAACACCACGAGCCGGCAAATCCTCGGCGGCATTGCTGGGCTCGGCGACCTCTCCCACGCCTCGGTCGTCTACGGCCGCGATGGTGCGACAGCCTATGTCTTCGGCCGCGACGGTGCGCTGAGCAAGGTCAACTTGCTAACGCACAAGACCGACGCTCGCGTGCAGCAAAGCGGCAACTCGATCGGCGGCGCAATTTCGCAAGACGGCAGCCTGGTGGCGGCGCAGAACTACCAGCCCGGCGGCATCAAGGTCTTCGATGCCAAGACATTGGCCCTGGTCGCCGACATCCCGGCCGAATATGCACCGGGCAAGCTTTCGCGCGTGGTCGGCCTAGCCGATCTGCCGGGCAAGCGCTTTATCTACTCGCTGTTTGATGCGGGCGAGATCTGGATTGCCGACTTGAGCGGCCCAGGCCTTCCCAAGATCACCAAATTCAAGGACGTCGGCCGCCAGCCCTATGACGCCTTGCTGACACCCAATGGCCGCCACTACATCGCCGGCCTGTTCGGCGAAGATGGTCTGGCGATGATCGACCTCTGGGCGCCTGAACCCAAAGTAACGCGAATTTTGGGCGGCTATGGGCGCGGCCAAGAGCCGCTGCCGGTCTTCAAGATGCCGCATCTGCGCGGCTGGGCGGTCGCCGGCCGGCTCGCCTACCTGCCCGCCATCGGCCGCCATGAGGTCCTGGTGGTCGATACCGAAAACTGGGCCGAGGTCGGCCGCATCAAGGTCGCGGGCCAACCGGTCTTCGTGATCGCCAGGCCCGATGGCCGCCAGGTCTGGGTCAACTTCGCCGTGCCCGACTACAACCGCGTGCAGGTGATAGACACGCAGACCCGCCAGGTCATCAAGACGCTGGAGCCGGGCAAGGCGGTGCTGCATATGGAGTTCACACCGCGCGGCGAGGCGGTCTGGATTTCCTCGCGCGACGACAACCGCGTCTCGGTGATCGCCACCGACAGCTTCGAGACACAAACCGTCTTGAGCGCAGATGCCCCCAGCGGCATCTTCTTCAGCAGCCGCGCCAATCGGATGGGATTCTAGAAATGAGCGTCGCCGAACAACTGATCAACGACTGGCAGCAGCGCTTTCCGCTCTGCAGCGAGCCCTTCACTGAACTGGGCGCGCAGTGCGGCGTCGGTACAGACCGGGTACTGGCCGAGTTCAAGCGCATGCAAGAGAGTGGCAGCCTGGGCCGCATCGGCGGCATCTGGGGCAGCGGCGCCGGCGGTGCGGCGCTGCTCTGCGCT
Organism: Roseateles oligotrophus; assembly: GCF_025717515.1. Lineage (GTDB taxonomy): Bacteria > Pseudomonadota > Gammaproteobacteria > Burkholderiales > Burkholderiaceae_C > Paucibacter_A > Paucibacter_A oligotrophus. The sequence continues at coordinate 626,172 of NZ_JAJIRN010000001.1, read as the reverse complement.
TTCGCGGTGCCGCCGCAACGCTTGGAGGCCGTCGCGGCCTTGGTCAGCGCGCACGCGGGCGTCAACCATAACTACGAACGTGAGCATGCTTACAACCTCTGGTTCGTGATCACCGGCGCCGACCGGGAGCAGGTGGCGGCCGGCGTGAGCAGCCTGGAGGCCGCTTGCGGTTTGCAGGCCTTGCGCCTGCCGATGCAGCGGGCCTACCGCATCAATCTGGGTTTCGATTTGCAGCGCCCTCACGCGGCCGGGTGCGCTGCTCGCTCTGCCGGCCAGGAGCAGCTGCGCGACCACAGGCATGCGGTCCAAAATGAAGACCGCGCCCTGGCCGCCTTGGTGGAAGACGGCCTGCCGCTGATCGCGCGCCCCTATGCCGCCTGGGCTCAGGCGCTGGGCTGCAGCGAGGCCCATATCTTCGCCAAGTTGCAACAATGGCTGAGCCAAGGAACCTTGCGCCGCTTTGGCGTGGTGGTGCGCCATCATGAGCTCGGCTTTGCCGCCAACGCGATGTGCGTGTTTGATGTGGCGGACGCCGACGTCGACGCTCACGCCGCCATCCTGAGCCAGCAGCCCGGCGTGACGCTGTGCTATCGCCGCGCCCGCGCTACGGGCTGGCCTTACAACCTCTATTGCATGTTGCACGGGCGCGAGCGCGGCGAGGTGCTGGCATGGTTGGAGGCGGCGCGCAAGGCGGCCGGGCTGGAGCAGGTGCCGCAAACGGTCTTGTTCAGCCGGCGGCGTTTCAAGCAATGCGGCGCGCGCTACTTTCGCAACTTCGCCGAGCTGAGCAGCAAGTCCCAGACAAGGGAGGCCATCGATGCATGAATCCAATGGCGCGAACAAACGTCTCGCCCAGATTGACCCGCTGGACGCGGCCTTGATCAACCGCTTGCAAGACGACTTGCCGCTGCTGCCGCGCCCCTTTGCCGCCATTGCCGCCGAACTGGGCTGCAGCGAGGATGTGGTCATTGACCGCCTGCAGCGCCTGCTCGCGCAAGGGACCTTGACCCGCTTTGGGCCGCTGTTCCAGATCGAGCGCGCCGGTGGCCTGTTTGTGCTGGCCGCCATGCAGGTGCCGGAACAGCGCTTCGATGCGGTGGCCATGCTGGTCAACGCGCTGCCCGAGGTCGCGCACAACTACCGGCGTGAACATGCGCTGAATATGTGGTTCGTGATCGCCGTCGAAACGCCGGAGCAGGCCGACAGCGTTTGCCAGCGGATCGAGGCGCTGACCGATTGCGTCGTGCTCGCCTTCCCCAAGGAGCGCGAATTCTTTGTCGGTCTGCGTTTGCCGGCCCAAGCCAACCTAGTCAGCGGAGCCGCCCATGGCCTTGAGTCCCATTGAGCGGCAACTGATCGCCGCCACCCAAGCCGGCCTGCCACTGCTGAAAAACCCCTTCGAGGCGCTGGGCGCGGTGTTGGGCATCAGCGAGGCCGAGGTGCTGACCGAGTTGGCGCAGATGCAGGCCAAGGGCTTGATCCGCCGCATCGGCGCCGTGCCCAACCATTACCGGCTCGGCTATCTGGCCAACGGCATGACGGTTTGGGATGTCGACGACGCGCTGGTCGACGAACTGGGCGAACGCATTGGCTCGCTCAGCTGCGTCAGCCATTGCTACCGTCGGCCGCGCCGGCTGCCCGCCTGGCGCTACAACCTGTTTGCGATGGTGCATGGCCACGCGCGCGACGAGGTCGAGCAGCATGCAGCGGAAATCCGCAGCCTGCTCGGCTCCGCCTGCCGCGCCGACGAGATTCTGTACAGCAGCGCGATACTCAAAAAGACCGGCCTGCGCCTGAAGGACTGAGAAAGAAAACCATGTTGAGAATCAGCCAATACTTGCGTGAAGTGGCCGCAGCGGAACGTAGCGGCACTTACCCAAAAGCCAAACGCCGAGTTCAAGCGCAGGGTCAAAGCCAGACCAGCACCGAGCCGAAACCAAGCGGGCCGGTCGTGATCTGGAACCTGACGCGCCGCTGCAACCTGACCTGCAAGCATTGCTATGCCTTGTCGGCCGACCATGACTATCCGGGTGAGCTGAGCTTTGCCGAGGTCTGCAGCGCGATGGACGACCTCAAGACCTACGGTGTGCCGGTGTTGATTTTGTCCGGCGGCGAGCCCCTGTTACGCCCCGATCTGTTCGAGATCGCCGCGCGCGCCCAGGCCCAAGGCTTCTACACCGCGCTCTCCACCAACGGCACCCTGATCGACGCGCCATTGGCCGAGCGCATCGCCGCACAGAAGTTTGATTATGTCGGCATCAGCATCGACGGCACCCGCGCAACGCATGACAAGTTCAGGCGCCTGGACGGTGCTTACGACGCGTCCTTGAATGCGATCCGCCTGCTGCATGCCCAGGGCGTCAAGACCGGCCTGCGCTACACCTTCACCGACCTGAATGACCAGGACTTCCCGGCGCTGCTGCAGCTGATGAAGGACGAGCAGGTCGACAAGTTCTATTTCTCCCACCTCAATTACGCCGGCCGCGGCAATATCCACCGTGGCCGCGACGCCCGTTTCGATGCCACCAGGGCGGCCTTGGACCTGCTGTTCGAGACCGCCTGGCAAGACGCTGTTGCCGGCAGCGAACGGGATTATGTGACCGGCAATAACGACGCCGATGCCGCCTACTTGCTGCGCTGGGTGCAGCGCCGCTATCCGCAATGGGCGCCCGCCTTGCGCGAGCGCCTGGTCGCCTGGGGCGGCAATGCCTCGGGTGTCGGCGTGGCCAATATCGACAATCTGGGCGAGGTGCACCCGGACACCATGTGGTGGCATTACCCGCTTGGAAACTTGCGCCAGCGCCCCTTCTCGGCGATCTGGAGCGACCGCAGTGATCCGCTGATGGACGGGCTCAAAACCAAGCCCCGCCCGGTCAAGGGACGCTGCGCGGAATGCGAGCATTTCGCGCTCTGCGGCGGCAATACGCGCGTGCGCGCCCAGCAGGTCACCGGTGACCTTTGGGCCGAAGACCCGGGCTGCTATCTCGACGATGCCGAGATCGGCCTGTCGGCCGAGGCCTCGGCCCGCCTGAGCAGGGTGGAAACCACCGCCTTCAACTATTCGACCAAGCTAACACCCAAAACAATTGCCATCCACGCCGCATGAAGCTCAAAAACTTGTCGGACCTGGCCCCAATATTGCTGGCACTGGGCCTGTTCTGGATGGCCGCAGATCAGGCGCGCGCCGAACCAACAGCCGACGCCAAGCCCGATGCACAGGCCTTGTTCTCCCAGCATTGCGCCGCCTGCCATGGCGCACAGCGCCTCGGCGGCATGGGCCCTGCCCTGTTGCCCGAAAGCCTGGCTCGACTGCGCAAGCAAGATGCCTTGAAGGTGATCCAAAAAGGCCGGCCGGCGACCCAGATGCCGGGCTTCGGCGATCAATTGAAGGCCGAAGAGATCGAAGCCTTGGGCGCCTTGATCTACCAGCCGCTCAGCCCGGCTCCGCAATGGAGCGCGGCCGAAATCCTGGCCTCGCGCAGCTTCGATGCCGCCAGCAAGACCTGGCCCTCGGCCCCGCAGTGGAAGGCCGACCCGATGAATTTGTTTGTCGTCGTCGAGGGCGGCGACCACCATATCAGCCTGCTCGACGGGGACCGCTTTGAAGTCATCCATCGCTTCAGCTCCCGCTTCGCCTTGCACGGCGGGCCCAAGTTCACGCCCGACGGCCGTTACGTCTACTTCGGTTCGCGCGACGGTTGGATCACCAAGTACGACCTCTGGAATTTGAAGATCGTGGCCGAGGTGCGCGCCGGCCTGAATATGCGCAATATCGCCGTCAGCGGCGACGGCAAGATGGTGATGGCGGCCAACTATCTGCCGCACACGCTGGCCTTGTTCGATGCCGACCTGAACCCCCTCAAACAATTTGCAGCGACCACGCTGGATGGCGCGCAAAGCTCGCGCGTTTCGGCCGTCTATGACGCCGAGCCGCGCTGCAGCTTTGTGGTCGCGCTCAAGGACATTGCAGAGATTTGGGAGATCTCCTACGACCCCAAGGCCGAGGCCATCTATGACGGCCTGGTGCATGACTACCGGTCCAGCGAAGCCATTGCCAAGCCCGGCTATCTGAATATTCGCCGGACCAAACTGGCGCAGCCGCTGGATGACTTCTTCTTCGACCCGAGCTATGCATATGTGCTGGGCGCCGGGCGGCCGGCCGAAGACGGACAAGCCAAGGCCGATCTCGGCCAGGTCGTCAACCTCGATATCCGCCGCAGCATCGCGACCCTGCCCATCCCCGGCATGCCGCATCTGGGCTCGGGCATCACATTCGACTGGCAAGGCCGGCGGGTATTGGCAAGTCCTAACCTGAAGGATGGACTGGTCACGGTGATCGATCTGCAGAGCTGGAAGAAGCTCAAGGACATCGCCACGCCCGGCCCCGGCTTCTTCATGCGCAGCCATGCCAAAAGCCGCTATGCCTGGGTCGACTCGATGATGAGTGCCAGCGCCAAGGACACCTTGACCATCATTGACAAACAAAGCCTGGAGACCGTTGCCCAAGTCAAGGAGCCGGGCAAAACCCTGGCACATATCGAATTCACCAAGGACGGCCGCTATGCATTGGCGAGCGTCTGGGAAATGGACGGCGCGATCATCGTCCTGGATGCCTCCAGCTTCAAGGAAATCAAACGGTTACCGATGAGCAAGCCGGTGGGCAAATACAACGTCTGGAACAAGATCAATCGCGAAGAAGGCACCTCGCATTGAATGCTCACAAGGCGCTCGTCGTCGGAATCCATGTCCTGAGCACCGCCGGGCGAACCATGCTGCATTTGCTGCCAGGCTAGGCGCCGGCAAGCCCTGGCCATCCGCGCTGCATCGGAATTGCAGATGGCTCTTGCATGGGTTTGCCACCCAGGGCGCAAGCAAGCAAAGATGAAATGTCGGGTCGAGCCGCCGCACAAGAAGCCCGATGCGGCCATGATCGGGGCTTCTTGACCGGCTGGGCCTTGGGTTCGGACCGGAGCGGAGCGGAGCTTGGCGGATTTGGCCGGCAGCGAGCAAACCCAAACGACCAAGGCGTGGTTTGGAGCAAGGCACAATAGTCGACAGGCCATCGGGTCTTGCCATCAGATGAGTGACCTGACCCCCATGACATGCATTGAATCGACTCAAATGAAGCTGAATAGCAGAGGCTGGCCGCGGGCCAGAAGCACCGGCCCATGACTTGCACCAGGGCTCTCGAACTATTTCTACTGCGCTTGCATTTCTTGTCGATGGAAGTCGCATCTTGAACTGGGGGTTCAACTTGAAACCGAACTCCGACGTTCCTCGGAGTTCGGCACCCGGCATTGCGCGCGGGCGCAGGCGGGTGAGCACGGCGCTGCTGCTTTCTTTGCTGATTCATACGCTGCTGTTGAGCCTCAGCTTCGGAGGTCAGGGGCTGGGGCTTCCGGGCTTGGATTTGCCCTGGCGACAAAGGCGAGCGGCGGTCGAGGATTTGCGCGTGGTGCTTGTGCCGGCACGGTCCACAGCGGCGCCCGCGCCGGCCGCGATCGAAGCACCACCAGAGTTCCAGCCGATGGCCTTGACCGAGCCAACAGCCCGGCCCGCGACCGACGGATTCGCGGCGAACGCGCCGACGACTATTGTTCTGCCGCCAGAGAAGAGCACCGCGACGCTGCACGCGCCGCCCCCCGAGTCGGCGGCCGCGCCGGTCTTGATGGCTTTGCCTCAGTCGAAGGCGGCCGCTTGGGTCGTGCCCACAGCCCCCTTGCTGCCGACAGCCCTGGTCACGGCGGGGCCCAGCGCGTCGAGCCCGGAGGCCATGCCGGCGACGCCCCAAGAAACGGTGGTTGCGGCGCCGAAGCCGATCGACCCGGAGTCGCAGGAGCGAGCCAAGCTCGATCGTGCGGAGCAGCAGGCACAAAGGCAAGCGGAGCAGTTGGCCCAAATGGCGAAGCTGACCCAGATGGAGGAAGCGCGACAAGCGGCCGCTCGTCAGGAAGCCGAACGCCAGCAGGCAATGCGGCAAGCCGCAGCACGGGACGAGGCGGCACGACAGGCTGCTGCTGCAAAACAGGAGTCTGAGCGGATTCAGGCCGCGCGTCTGGAAGCCGAGCGCCAAGAGGCGGCGCGCTTGGAGGCCGCCCGCCAGGCCTCCGCCCGCCAGCAGGCCGAGCGCCAGGAGGCTCAACGCCAAGCGGCAATGCAGCAGGAGGCGGCGGCCAGGCAGCTCGCCCAGCGTCAGGAGGTCGAGCGAGTCGAGGCCGCTCGAGTGGAGTCCGAACGGCGGGAACTGGCGAAGCAAGAAGCGGCGCAGCAAGAGACGGCGAGGCAGGCAAGGTTGCAGCAAGAGAAGGCGATGCAAGAACAGGCTCTACAAGAGCGGGCCCAGCAAGAGCGGGCACAGCAAGCGAAGGCCTTGCATGAGCGGGCGGTGCAAGAACGCGCCTTGCAAGAACGGGCCTTACAAGAGGCCGCGCGAGCGGAACAGGATGCAAAACGTGAGGCCGCTCGCCGAGCGATGGGGCGACAACTGGACGAGGAGGCTGCCAAACGCGATGCGGCCGCTCTTGCCGCACGCCAGCCGCCATCGCTGCTTCCCGCGGCGAGTAGCTTGCGCCGGGGCAGGCTCTTCGGGCGCAGCGACCCTAACGCCGAATTACTGCTGTACGCGGAAGCCTGGAGCCGAAAGATCCAGCTGAATATGACCTTCGACATGATCCGCGAAGTGGCGAAGCAGCCTCACGCGCATCCGCTGGTGACGGTGGCCGTTCGAAGCGATGGTTCCGTCGAATCGGTGACCTTCGTCCTCTCCAGCGGCGTGCCGGCGATCGACGAAGCAATACGGCGTATCGTCCAAAGCCAGGCGCCCTATCCGCCATTTCAGCCCGGCCTGGCGCGCGAATTCGATGTGATAGAAATCCGGCGCAGCTGGAACTTCGACACCGCCATTCGGCTGTACTGAGGAGAAATCCGCGCGATCCAGCCCTGTTGCAAACAATTTCGAACGGGCTCATCGGCGACCCGGGTCCGACGCTTTGGAGTTGCGGGCTAGGCGAGGCGCATGCAACTATTGCTTGAGCAGCCGCCACTCCTGAGCCTGAGCCCGGGCGGCGTCGCGTTGCTCAGTGGCTAGTGTGGGCTCAATGACTTCAAGGCTGTTGGTGGCTCGGGATTCACCGGCCGCACTGGCCAGCAGCCACCAGAAGTAGGCTTGCTGACCGTTTTTCGGCACACCCTGTCCTTGGCCATACATTTGGCCCAAATCGAACTGCGCATCGCTATCGCCTTGCTCGGCTGCTTTGGAACGCCAAAGAAATGCCTGCCGCTCATCCTTCTGTAGACCTCGACCTTTGACATACATGAAGCCCAAGTTGTTCTGAGCGCTTGCATTGCCTTGCTCTGCCGACTTGAGGTACCAGGCTACGGCGACCTTGTCATCCTGCGGCACGCCGTCGCCTTGGGCATAACTGAGCCCGAGCCTGAACTGCGACTCGGCATCGCCTTGCTCTGCAGCCTTGCGATACCAGACAGCAGCCTCTTGGCTGTCTTTGGGAACACCTATGCCGAATGAATAGCAGTCGCCCAACATGAACTGGGATTTTGCTACACCTCGCTCGGCTGCTTTACGGTACCAAACGGCAGCCAGCGCCTTGTCCTTGGCTGTGCCGAGGCCCAGCCCATGCATATAGGCCAGCAAATCCATGGCCTCTGCATCACCTTGCTCAGCCGCTTTGCAAGTCCATTCAAAGGCTAGCCTATCGTCCTGCGGCACGCCCAATCCTTGCCGATAGAGCGAGCCAAGAATTAACTGCCCATAGGAATCGCCTCGTTCCGCCGACTTGCGTAACCAAAATTCAGCCTGTTCGCCGTCCTTTGGCATCTCGCGACCGCTTGCATACAGGACGCCAAGGGTGGACTGATCAGCGACCTTGCCTTGCTCGGCCGATTTGCGAAGCCAGAAGAGGGCTTGCTGAAGATCTTTTTCAACCCCACGCCCCTGTAAATACATATTGCCAAGATAGGACTGCGATTTGGCGAAGCCTTGCTCTGCGGCTTTGTGATGCCAAATCGTGGCTAGCTGCTCATCCTTTCTTACGCCGATGCCGTCGAGGTACATCTGGGCGAGATTATGTTGAGCCGTGCTGCGGCCCTGCTCAGCCGCTTTGCGAATCCACATGAAACCCTCTTCGTGGTTGGCGGCTACACCATGACCACTGAGGCACATCAGCCCCAGGTTGTTTTGAGCCAGAACATGGCCTTGCTCAGCCGCTTTGCGATACCAAGCAGCCGCCTGATGTTCGTCTTTTGGCACGCCACGGCCATCCTCGTACATCAAACCAATGTTGTATTGCCCACCGCTGTGGCCTTGCTCGGCAGCTTTGCGATACCACGTGGCCGCTTGCTGATCGTCCTTTGTGACCCCTATGCCGTCTTCATAGGCCAAGGCCAGTTCAACTTGAGCACGGGCATGGCCTTGTTCGGCGGCCTTACGGAACCAAAGCAGAGCTTGACCTTCGTCCCTGGGCATTCCAAGGCCTTCGAGGTACATCAACGCCAAGTAGTGCTGAGCCTCTGGTAGGCCGTGAGCTGCCAATGCCGAGAACCCATTGATTGCCGTCGCGTAGTCTTGACTTCCGTGGGCCTGCACTGCGTCAGTATATGGATCGGCGTGCACCGCATTGGTTGCGAAAAACAACAAGCCAATTGCTATTGCCTTTAAATCCTGCATTCTATTTTTTCCCTTGTCTGACGGCGGAAAGGTAAGCCTGCCGCCACGTCTTCATTCTGACCCAACAGTCGCAGTGAATCGGCCGATTGAGGCCCGCAGCGAGATGGATTTGCGGGCTTGATTTCGCGACGCCTATTTGAGGCGACTTACGCTGCAACATATTCACTGACTAGATTCACCCGCCCTTGGGTTCACCAGTTGCACTACCGGCGGCAACTCAGACGCACCGTCCAGAACTACATGCTGTTGGGGCAATTCACTTCCTGCCGCAGGCTCCGAATATATTGCTCCATCATGTTGGCAAGCATGTCCTGACCTCGCCGCAGCGACAGGCCTTCATCAACGCAAGTTGGCGCCTCGCTGGAATGCCATGAACTGCATTTGCTCGACCATAGATAATGGCCGCTCGACGCTTTACCGATTCACCGCTTGATCACCAACCCTGCCGCCTCGGATGCGCCTTGATCTCACATTAGCAAACCATGTGGCCGCGTTTCACCCGGGCCTCGGCGCTTGCTCCAGCTGGCGGCTTGCGGCTCGTTCGCCGCTGCTGATGGGCCTGCTGGAACTGCTCAAACGCTTGGCGCCGCTGGGTCGCCTTGCGCTGCTTGTGGTGGTTTGCGCTTGCCCCGCCGATGGCATGGCGGCCGCAGGCAATGTCAAGGAGCTGCGCGTCATCGTGCCTTCATTGCCCACCAGTGCGGCGGCCTATGCGAACTATTTCCCTCAACTGCTGCGCTTGGCGCTCGAGAAGACCAAAGCCAGCGACGGGCCCTACAGGATCGAGTTCTTCAAAGGGCTGCTGAGTAGCCCGCGGCAGGTCTTGGAGTTGAAAAACAACAGTGGTCTGATTGATCTGATCTGGGACGGCAGCGACACGCAGCGCGAAGCCGACTTGCTGCCGATCAGGATTTCGCTGTTGCGCCAGTTGAACGACTACCGGGTGTTCTTGATTCGAGCCGAGGATCAAGAGAAGTTTCAAAACCTGCGTGGCTTGGATGAGCTGCGCCAATTCAGCGCCGGCTCCGGCGTGAACTGGCCATCGACTGCGGTGTTGCGAGCCAACGGCCTGCATGGCGAGACCAGCACCGTCTACGAAAATTTGTTTGCAATGCTGGCGGCCAAGAGATTCGATTACTTTCCGCGCGGGCTTCACGAGGCCTGGTCCGAGCAACAAGCTCATGCAGACAAGGGCCTGGCGGTCGAGTCATCGATCTTCCTGCACTATAGGGTGCCGGTCTATTTCTTTGTCAGTCGCGACCGGCCTGAGTTGGCCGATCGTATCGAGCGAGGCCTGAACATCGCGCTCAAAGACGGCAGCTTAGAGGCCTTGTTCCTGAGCATCCCCAGCTTCAGACATGGCTTGGCCGAGATCAAGGCCAATCAGCGCCGAATTTTCGAACTGAAGCTGCAATAGCACCGTTGTTGCTTCAGTGGTTCGTCGCAGCGGACTCCCGGCAATGTGGTCGGTTCGCAATCAGGTGAGACTGGCCTTGCTGGCAGATTCGACGGAATTGAAGTCGGCACAGACATCACAGTTCCCTTGCGTCAGGAGGAGTTGCGAGGGCCGAACTTTGCCCCGCTGCCTTGGGTCGGCCCAGGGTGCTGCGATGAAATGCAAAGCCAAAGCGCAAATTGCAGCGAGCAATTGCAACAGGCAACAGGCAACGGGCAGCGGGGCCTCAGCTGGGTCTTGGCAAGCTGGCACAGTCGGCCACGCCAAAACGGTCGACCCGCAGGCGATAGCGGGCGCCGAGTTTATGCGCCTGCCATTCGGCCAGCGGCAAACGGCAGGTCCAGCTTTGACCGGCCTCGTTCTGCAACTGCAATTCGTAAAAGGCTTCGGGCTTGCCGGTTCGCTCGGCGCCCAATTGGTCGGCGGGCAGTCCATTGAGTCTGGCTTCGGGCCAATGCGGAGGAGTCGGCGCCGCGCCCTCGGCCCTGGCCATCCGCATGGTGCGCCATTGTGGCCGGCTGAAGCGGCAATGCTCGGTCGGCTCGGGCCTTGCCCCGCTGGGGTCAACCAGCAAGCGGCGGCTGATATTGCGCGCCTCGGCGGGCAGTTCGTCACACCAACTCGACTCGCCTTCTTCCAGCAGCTTCTCGATCTCGATGTCCAGCCGCCAGGTCTTGCCGACCAGCACTACCCCCATGCCGGTGGGTTTGAGCAGCAGCCACCAAAGCAGCGGGCCCAAGGTCAGCAATATACAAAGGCCGGCGCCATACAGACGGCTGCGTTTAGGCTTGCTGAAGAGGCTGGTTTGGGCTGCTGGCATCGCGCACAGTTCAAGCACGGCGCATTGATTGGCCAATGAAATTGGTCCCTCCGGCGGGAATCGAACCCACATTTGCCGCTTAGGAGGCGGCCGTTCTATCCATTGAACTACGGAGAGATGCCCCGAAGTCGGGGCGGGCCGCATTCTCTCACGACTGGCGCGCACTCATTCCCAACGCCATTGCCAAATCAGGTCGAGCGAGTTTTCATCCCCCGATTGGGCTCGCAAGGTGAAGCGTTGCGCCAGGCGATAGATGGCTTGCCAGCTGCCACGTGTCGCGTTGAGGCCGCGTTCATAGCCCACAGACCAGCGATTGGAGATCTGCTTGCCCAAGCGCACCACGGTGCCCTGCGCTTGATCGCCGCTGTCGCTGAAGGACAAATCATCCAGACCCACCGACTTGATCAGCTTGGACGTGGTGCTCTCGCCGGTGCCACTCAGCAAGGCCATCGCGGCGCTGCTCAGCAGCGCGTTGTCGCGGCTGTTGAGTTCATCCGGCTCGCGGCCCAGCAGCAGCCAAGACAGCATGCTGCGCTCGTCCAATGCAGGCTCGGAGAACAGCTTCACGCGCGGGTTGCGCGCGGTGCCGGTGATGGTGACGCCGATGCGTTGTTCCTCTTGCGTCGGGCGAATTGCCAACACATCCAGACGCGGGTTGTCGACCACGCCGGCAAAGGTGATCAGGCCGCGCTCGATGGCGAGTTTTTGGCCGTAGGCCGCAAAAGTGCCGCTTTCGGCATGGATGCGGCCATGCAAGGCCGGTCCGTTGGCGGCTTGCGTGAGTTGCAGATTGCCGGCCAGCAAGGTGTCCAGGCCGAAGCCGCTGACACGCAATTTTTTACCCAGATCGATATCGATTTTTACTTTCACTTTGGCGTTGCGCCGACCTGTCCCCCCGTGTGTATGCGCAGCATCGGCGACGGCGGCCTTTTCGGCCGTTTCCGGCCGGCGCACTTCCACATCGCTGTCCAGTGACGGCGCATTGCCGCGCGAGAAGTCAAAGAAACCTTCGTGCACGCTCAGTTGGCCCGCTATGTCCAATGCGTCCGCATCCAGTTTCAGTTCGAGCTTGCCATTGACGGCCAGACGCTGGTCGACCCGGCGCAGCAAGGCAAATTTGTCGGCCCGTATTTGCAGATCGGCGCGCGGACTGTCGCCGAACAACACATCACCTTGCGCCGTCAATTCGCCGTCGCCGGCATGGGCCTTGAATTGCTCCAACCGGGCGCGCCCACCGTCGAGGCTGAGCGCAAACTCGCCTCGCTGCAGATCCACCCCCAGCAAGGGGTTGCGCAAGACCAAGCCCGAGCCGCCCGCACGGCCCTTGATCTCGGGAGCGCGCAGACGGCCACCGAAGCCGGCACTGGCAAACAGACTGCCGCCCATGCGCCAACCGGCGGGCACCCATGCTCCCCAGGTGCCAAGATTGGCGACGCGCGCCTCCAATACCCCCTCCAGCCTGGAGTCGGCCCGCGGCCAAGTCGCGGCGGGGTCGTCATTGCGAGCGGTCAAGGCGGCGCCGAGCACGCCAATATTGCTACCGGCCAGGGCTTCGGTCAGATGCCAGACACCGGGGCTGCCAATCAAGCCCAGGCGCAATTCACTGAGATCGAGCTTTTGCACGCCGCTGTCGTCGGTCACCACCAAATCACCGCCACTGCGTTGCAAGGCAATATCGACGTTGAACTTGGGGCTGGACTTGATGCGCGCGTAGCCGACCAATTGCAGATCGCCGCTCCAGCCAAAATCCGGTTGCCAACGCGCCAATAGCGGAGCCACCGACACCGGCTCGAGGTTCAAGTCGATATCGACGCTTGCTGCGCCCGGCGCTTTTGCATCGACAGCAAGGGCGCCCGGCGCCCATTTCATGCTTTGCCAACGCAGGCCTGCGCCCAGTATCTCCAATCGGCCAGGCTCCAGCTGCAGCTTCTTGAGCGCCCCTTGCGGAGCGAATTCCATTGCCAGTCTGAGGTCTTGAGCGTTCAGCCAAGGCGGCTTGTTGGCGCCACCTTTGAGCGGAGCCGATGCCTGCGGCTTGGGCGCCGGCAAATCCTGAGCCTGCGCCTGCAGCCTGATCTCGCTGGCCTGCCACTGCGCGCCATCGCGCCAAGCCAGGTTGGGCGCTGTGCTGAGACCCGCCAACAGGCTCAGGCTGAAGGGGCCGCGCAAGCTCTGCTCTGGCGCTTGACCGGGAGGTATCAAGGCCGGCGGCATCTTCCCCTCGGCCAATGCCTGCAAACTCAGTCGGTGCTTGGCCCAGGAGCCTTGCACGCTCGCGCTCGCGCTCGGCACCTTCCAGCCGCTGCCGCCGAGTTGCTCCAGCCTCGCCTTGATGTCGAGCGGCGCATCTTTGGCGCTGTCCAGCTCCCAGTCCAGGTTGGCGCTGGCCAAACTCAAGGCCGCTTGTCCGGCCATGCCGCTGAGTTGTAGCGTTCGGGCTTGCAACTCGGCATGGCTGTGCCAGGTCCAGCCCTCGGCCGATGCTGGGTTATTGGCCGGGCTCGCTTGCAGCTTGAGCTTGCCGGTCAAACTGCCTTCCAGGCGGATCGGTTTCTTTGGTTTAGCCAGGGGCTCGCCAAAGGCTGCCAGCAAAGGCTGCAAGCCGGCCAATTGCTCGAAGCGCAAGTCGAATGCGCCCAGCATCTGGCCTGCTTCGGTCAAGCCGGCTTGCAGTTGCATCTGGTTGCTGGCGCCGGCCTGCAGCGCCGCGTCGAGGCTTGGCGGCTTGCCGCCGTCGGCGTATTGATAGTGCAGATCGGCACTGAGCGGCACCCCGCCGATATTGGTCGGCAGCACTTGCAGCCGCGCCGAACCGAACGGAGCCAGTTGCTTCAAGTTGCCGGTCTTGTTGGCTTGCCTGTTTGGCAACGGCCCGGCCCGCAAATCAGCCTCGAACAGGGCTTGGATTGATTGCGGGCTCTGTTGCCAGCTGCTGCCCTCGTTGCCGCGCCAAAACCGCCGCAGGTCGGCCAATTGAGCGCTGGCCTTGGCCCGCGCTTGCCATCCCTGCGTCAGGCTACCGGCCTGCTGCAGCTTGACTTGCCCACTGGCTTGCAGCTCCGAGCCATCGGACTGCAGCCTGAAGGACTGCAGGTTCAGCTCGCTGCGCGAGGCTTGCGCCTGCGCTTGCAGGCTCAGCGCCAAGCCGGGGGCGGCGCCTGCACCGGCCGCGGCCGCGGGCAGCGCACCGCCGCTGGCCAAGCGTCCGTCGAGCTTGGCGTCTATCTTCAGCAATAACGGCGGCGGCCCATCCGCTTGGAGTTGATTGACGGCACGGCCGGTGCTGAGTTCGATCTGGCCCGCCAACTGCAGGGCCGCGACACGCGAGTCCAGGCCCGCGCTGCTCAGGCCGTCAACCGCGATCACCAATTGACTGCCGCTTTGTTTGGAACTTGCGCCGCGAGCATGGACGCGGCCGGCCGGTTGTTGCGCGCTGCCCAGCAAGAGTTCCAGGCGCTTGATGCCGAGCGTGGCGGGATCGCCGGGTTCGAAATTGAGATCCAGATCCAAGGCGCGCACCGGCAGGCGCTGTGTGTCCCAAAGGCCGGCCAACGAGTTCCTCAACTCGCTCTTGATGTTCAATGTGGCCATGGCCGCTGGCTTCGCCGGCTCAAGCAAAAGCAGCTCTGCATGACCGCTCAAACCCGTATGCGGTAGGCCGGAGGCGAGCGCGGACAGATCCAGATTGCGAGTATTCAGTTTCGCCCGTGGCAAGGGCCAGGCGGCAAAGGGCTGCATCTGTGCTTGCAGTTGCAGCTGTTGCGCGAGAGCTTGCAAGTCTGCCCTTAGCTCGAGTTTTTGCAATGGACCCTGCAGCTTGGCTTGGGCGCTCCAGGCCGGCAAATCTTGAGCGCCATTGGCCTTGGAGCGCAGATCCAGATCGGCCTGCAGATGCATATCCCCGGTGGTCTTGATGCTGGCCGCCGCGCTGAGCTGCAGCAAGTCCCAGCGCAGGTTTTCGATCTTGATTTGGTGCTGCGCGCCGCCGTCCGCACTCACGGCCAAGCTCGCTCGCAGCTCGGCCAAAGGCTTGTCACTGAGCGAGGGAACTGCCAGTTCATCGACCCCTAACGCATCAATCCGCAAGCCCAGCGGCAGGCGCAAATCGGTCGGCGCCTTGCTGACCTCGCCGCTCGGTGTCAGCTGCACATGCACCCGCTTGGCTTGCAGGTTTTGAATCCGCAGGTCGGCCCAGAGGCCGGGCGAGGCATTCCAAGCCAAGCTCAGACCTTGCCAGCGCAAGTCATCAATTTCCAATCGATCACCCGAGCCGGCCAAGGTGTAGCGCAGCTTCTTGACCGACAAGTCACCGATCAAACTGCCCTCCAGCGCTTCGATCTGCAGGCCGGGCACATGGCTCAACAGCCACGCACTGCCGGACTGCGTTGCCAGCCCCCACCAGAGCACACAGCCGGCCGTGCCCAGCAAAACCGGCAGTGCCAGCGCACTCGGCAGCAAGCCGGTGCCGCGCCGCCATAGCGCCTTCTTTTTGGGGCCGGGTGCTGTGGCTGCAGGCAATTCGCTCATGGGCTCCAACTTGTCATTCACAGTGCTATGCCGACACTGAAGTGCAGGCGCCAGACCTGCGGTTCGATCGCCCGCGCATAGTCCAGCCGCAAGGTGCCCAGCGGGCTGCGGTAGCGCAGGCCCAGGCCCGCGCTGGTGACAGGCTTGAGCTCGCTCCAGCGGGCGGCGGCTTGCCCGGCGTCAACAAAGACGGCGCCGAGCAGGTCCGGCACGCTGTCCATCAGGCCGTGGGCCAACTCAAGGCTGCCGTTCCACAGCACCCGCCCGCCCGTCGGGTTGCCAAAGACGTCAACCGGCCCGAGATCATCGATGCCATAGCCGCGCACCGACTCATCGCCGCCGGTGCGAAAGCGCAGCTTCTCGGGCAAGCCGACCCGGTCGGAGGCAAAAATCTGGCCCAGCTCGGTGCGAGCCGAGCCATAGAAACCAGCCGGCAGCGGGTAGTAGCCATAGAGCTTGAGATGCCCGAGCCCGAACCCGCCGTTTTCCCGCGTGCTGTCGGCGTAGCCGCCGCCGATTTGCAGCTGTCCGGTATAGCCCTTGGTCGGACGCAAGGTGCTGTCGACCCGCCGCCGCGTCCATTGAATATTGCCCGAGACCGTGCCTGCGTTGGTGATGGCCTGCGGCGTCTGATCGCGTGCGTGCAAAATTTCCAAAAAGTAGGTGCGATCTTGCCGAGGGGTTTCGCGATTACGACCTATGCGTGCGCGCAGATTGCTGTTGACGGTGTCATCCTTGCTCAAACGCTCAACGAAAAGTGCCATCACATTGCGTTGCATATCGGTCAAGGGGTAGGAGCTCAGCTCAATATCGGCCGAACTTCCTTGGCTACCAAGCTTGAGCTTGGTTCGTGAGCGCAGGTCCAGACCAAAGGGCTGGCGATGGGTGTAATCGGCGCCTATGCGTGGGCCGGCCGAGGTGTCATAACCCGCGCTCAGGGTGACTTGCTGGCGCGGCGCTTCCTTGACCAGCACGTAGACCGGGCTGGCAGTGGCCGGGCTGGCAGTGGCCGGGCTGGCGGTAGCCGGGCTGGCGGAGACCGGCGCGCCCGCATCCTCGGTCGCTTCAACGGCATCGTCCCTTGCGCCCGTCGACTCGGTGCTTGCGGCTTCGGGCCGGATGTCCACGCTGGCACTGTCGAACAAGGTGGTGCGAAGCAAGCGTTCCTGAAAGTCCAGCATCGTGCGCTCTGAATAGGGCTCGCCCGGTTCGAAACCAGCCAGTCGCTCCACCACGGTGGCGGGCAGATGCTTGAGACCGACGATCTGGATCTCGCCGAGCCGGAACAATGGCCCGCTATTCAGCTCCAGACTCAGTTCCACGCGATTGCTTTCGGTATCAACCAGGGCGGCCGAGTTGGCCCAGCGCGCCAGCGGATAGCCTTGTGCGCGAGCACGGCCCAACATGGCGGACTTGGCGCTGCCCCAGTCTGCTTGTCTGAAGGGCTCGTCGACCCCTAACTCCCAGTCTTGGCGCATGCGATCACGCTGCCGGCTTGTTTGGCGCAGCAGCGCCTCGCTTGGTGCGCTGGCCCCCGGCTCGGCCGGGATCGGTTCCAGCAGTTCGCCGCTGAAATTGATCTCCACTGCGCTGACCTTTGCCTGCGGGCCGGGCTCGACCTTGACCGTGATGGTGGGGTGCGTGTAGTTGGCACTCGCCGTTTCGGCACCGCTGCTTTCGACCTCGACCTGCGCGTTGAAAAAACCCTCGGTTTCGAGCAAGGCACGAGCCTGCTGAGGTGCCGCAGCACTTAGGCGGCGCAGCTCCTGCGGGTTCAGGCGCTGGTCTTCTGGCGCGGTCCGAAAGCGCGCCAGGTCCAGATGCGTCTCGAGCAAATCACGCAGCTTGCTCGGAGCCATCACGACCAGCTGGTACTCCGCCACCAGACGCCCGGAGCTCTGCGCAGCCTTGGCCTGGCGTTCGGCTGCGGCTGCGGGGTTAAGGCTGTCTCGTAACTCCCGCAGGGCGCTGCAGCCGCCCAGACTCAGCAGCCCAGTCGCCGCCAGGCTCAAAGCAATGAAACGGCGCGAAATGCGCGTCAATCGACCGTTAGCCCTCATTTGCTGAGCAAACGCATCGCGCCTTCGAGCCCGCTCAGCGAGAGCGGGAACATGCGCTGATGCATCAGCTGTTGAATCAAGGCGACGCTCTGCCGATATTGCCAAACGCCTTGCGGCTCGGGGTTGATCCATGCGTAATTGGGGAAGCCCTGGGTCAGCCTTTGCAGCCATTCGGCGCCGGCTTCTTCGTTGTTGTACTCGACGCTGCCGCCGGGCTGCAAGATCTCATAAGGACTCATCGTCGCGTCGCCGACAAAGATCAGTTTGTAGTCCTTGTTGTACTTGCGGATGATGTCCCAGGTGGCGGTCTTCTCGGCAAAGCGGCGCTGGTTGTTCTTCCACACAAAGTCATAGACGCAGTTGTGGAAGTAGAAGAACTCCAGATGTTTGAACTGCGTCTTGGCGGCCGAAAATAACTCCTCGACCCGGTGCACATGCTCGTCCATGGTGCCGCCCACATCCATCAGCAGCAGCACCTTGACCTTGTTGTGGCGCTCCGGCTGCATGCGGATGTCCAGAAAGCCGGCGTTGGCGGCGGTCTGGTGGATGGTGTCATCGAGATTGAGCTCCAGCTCCGCGCCTTCACGCGCGAATTTTCTCAAGCGCCGCAGCGCGACCTGGATATTGCGGGTGCCGAGTTCGAGCTGATCGTCATAGTCTTTGTAGGCGCGCTGCTCCCAAACCTTGACCGCACTCTTGTTCTTGCCGGCTCCGCCTATGCGTATGCCTTGGGGGTTATACCCACCGTTGCCAAAAGGGCTGGTACCGCCGGTGCCAATCCATTTATTGCCGCCCTCGTGGCGCCCTTGCTGTTCTTCGAAACGCTTTTTGAGCGTCGCCATCAACTCGTCCCAGCCCATTTTCTCGACCGCCGCCTTTTGCTCCGGCGTCAGCTCAAGCTGCAGATGCTGGCGCAGCCAGTCCAGTGGCACCTCCTTGCTGAAGTCGGTCAGCAGCTCCACGCCCTTGAAATAGGCGCCGAACGCACGGTCGAACTTGTCGAACAGCGCCTCGTTCTTGACCAGGGTGGTGCGGGCCAAATAGTAGAAATCATCGATCGAGGCGGCGCCCTCGGCGCCGATCACACCGGCCTTGAGCCCCTCCAGCAGCGACAGAAATTCCCGCACCGAGACCGGCAACTTGGCGGCTCTGAGGGTGTAGAAGAATTTGATCAGCATGAGGGGGTCAACAGCGATTCGGGCGGGGCCGGCAATTATCCATGCCGGCCGTTTTGTGCCTCGGGCTCAGCCCTTTCGGCCACGCGCAGGCTTGCCCGAGTGGCGCTTCAGCCAATCAAAGAACTCGCCGTACCAGAGCTTGCTGTTCTGTGGCTTCAGCACCCAATGGTTTTCGTCCGGAAACCACAGCAGGCGCGCGTCGACACCGCGCGCCTTGAGCGTGTTGTAGTAGGCCAGGCCCTGGGCGTCGGGCACGCGGTAGTCGAGCGCGCCGTGGATCACCAGCGTGGGCGTGTGCATATGCTGGGCAAAGTTGACCGGGCTTTGCGAGGCAATTTTTGCCGGGTCGACCCAGTAATTGGCGCCCAGCTCCTTGACATGCCAGGTGTAGCAATCGTCGGCATACATGGCCTGCCAGTCGAAGCAGCCGGCATGGCAGATATAGGCTTGATAACGCCCTGGTTCAACGTGGCCGTTCATCCACGCGACCATGAAGCCGCCGTAGCTGCCGCCGGTAGCAAAGACCCGGCTCTTGTCGGCCCAGGGTTTTTTCAGGATCCAATCGGTGCCGGCCTCGATGTCTTGCAGCTCCAGCTCGCCCCAGCGGTGCGTGATCGAGTCGAGAAAGGCATGACCGAAGCTGGATGACCCATGGTAGTTGACGGCGGCAACCACATAACCCTCGGCGGCAAAGAGCTGGTGGTTCCAGCGCCAATGCCAGCTGTCGCCCATGGCGGTGTGCGGGCCGCCGTGGATCAGATGCATGACCGGATACTTCTTCTTGGCGTCGAAGCCGGGCGGGTAAGCCAGCCACATCTGCACCTGCTCGCCTTGCGCGCCGGCGTAGAAGACTTCCTCGATCTTGGAAAATTTGTACTTGCCAAGCAAGTCTGTGTTGAAGGACTCGATGCGCTGGGCCGCTTTGTGTTCATCCAGCACCGACAAGCGCGGCGGGAAGTGAATGCTGTCGTGGTTGACGACCAGCACGCCCGACGCCGTCGCGAAGCTCGTCGCATGGCCACCTTCGAATTCGATCGCGGCCGTGGCGGCGGGCAGATCAAAACGCCAGATATGGCGCCGGCCGGCCTGCTCGGCGCAGAACAACAGCGACAAATCATCCTCGGCCCAAGCCAGCGGCGCGGCAACTTCGCGGTCCCAGTCGGCCGACACCACCGCCCATTGGCCATGGGTGTCCAGCACCGCCAGTTGCGCCGGCATCGTGTGCTTGAGGCCTTGGTGGCTGGCCAAAAATGCCAGATGTTGGCCGCCATGGCTGTAGCGCGGTGCGCCGAAATCCCAGGCCGCATCCTGCAAGAGTGTCCGGAACTCACTCGATTTGAGTGTTAGCTCGGCCAGCGCGAAGCAGTTGCCGACCTTCTTCTCGACCGCCGGGTCGAAGGCGAAGACGATGCGGCGGCCGTCGGGCGAGATGTCAAAGCATTCACTGCCCGCATCGGCGCGACTGAGCTCGAAGTCGCTGCCTTCAAACAAGTCTTGGCTCTTGCCTGTCTTGACGTCAATGACATGCAAATGCGCGACCCGGCCCATCGGAATGCTGTGGTCCCAGTAGCGGTAAAACGCTTCGCTGGTGACATAGCCGGTCTGCTTGCGCGCCTTGAAGTCCTTGTGGGCCTTGGCCTGCGCCTTGGCGCCTTTGAGTTCGGGCCAGACCCAGGAGATGAAGGCAATGCGGCGGCCATCGGGGAACCACTTGAAGGCCTCGACGCCGGTAGCGATTTGACCCAAGCGGCGCGCTTCGCCGCCATCGGGGGCGATCAGATAGAGCTGCGGCTCCTCGTCCTTGGTCCCGCCCTGCTCGCGCTTGGCGACGAAGGCGATCTGTTCGCCGCTCGGGCTCCACTGCGGTGCGCCGTCCTTGTCGCCGGCGCTGGTCAAACGGCGTGGTTCACCGCCCAAGGTGGACAGCAGATAGAGGCTGGAGCGACTCTTGTTCTCGGCCATGTCGAATTGCGACAGGCTGGCCACTGCTTGCGCGCCATCGGGCGACAGGCTGGGCGCACCGACGCGCTCGATTTGCCAGAGGGCATCAACATCAAATTTGGAAGTTTTGCTCATGGGGCATCTGAGGGAAAGAATTGACCAAGCAGGCGGCGAAACAGCAGGCGCCCGGCACCGCAGCCGAGCACGATGAAGAGCAGGCCGGTGACTTGTGGCAATCCCCAGCCGGGCGTGTTGACGAAGTCGTAACCGAAAGCCTTGCCGAGCTGCCAGCCGGCAAGTGCGCCGAGCACGAAGCCGGCCGCGTCGGCCAGGCCTTCAAGGGCGGCTCGTTTGATGGGTGTGGTCATGGTCAACGATCAGCTTGTTTCAGCGGTTATGACGCTGCATCTGCAGCAGCTTTTCGAACAGGGTCAGGTCTTGCTCGTTCTTCAGCAAGGCGCCGACCAGCGGCGGGATGCTGATTTTTTCGTCCTGACTTTGCAATGCCGAAGTCGGGATGTCTTCGGCCACCAGCAGCCTGAGCCAGTCGAGCAGCTCCGAGGTCGACGGCTTCTTCTTCAGGCCCGGCAGATTGCGCACGTCGAAGAAGGTCTTCAGCGCGGCCGCCAGCAGCTCCTTCTTGAGACCAGGGAAATGCACATCCACGATCGCTTGCATCGTGGCCGGGTCGGGGAACTTGATGTAGTGAAAGAAGCAGCGGCGCAAGAAGGCGTCGGGCAACTCCTTCTCGTTGTTCGAGGTGATGAAGACCAGCGGGCGATGCTTGGCCTTGATCAGTTGGCGAGTCTCATAGACATAGAACTCCATCCGGTCGATTTCGCGCAGCAAGTCGTTGGGAAATTCGATGTCGGCCTTGTCGATCTCGTCGATCAAGAGTGCCACCGGCTGGTCGGCCTCGAAGGCCTGCCAGAGCACGCCCTTGACGATGTAGTTCTCGATGTTCTTGACCTTCTCGGTCCCCTCGATGCCGGAGAGTTGGCTGTCGCGCAGGCGGCTGACGGCGTCGTACTCGTACAGGCCTTGCTGGGCTTTGGTGGTCGACTTGATATGCCATTGCAGCAGCGGGAGCCCCAAGGCTGCGGCCACTTCCTCGGCCAGCATGGTCTTGCCGGTGCCGGGCTCGCCCTTGACGAGCAGTGGGCGCTGCAAGGTGGCGCTGGCATTGACGGCCAGCATCAAGTCGGCGGTTGCAACGTATTGGTCCGAACCTGCAAATTTCATGGCGTAGATCAAACAAAAGATTGAGTCGAATCAGTATAGAGGCGGCCTCTATAATGCCGATCGGATTCAGAACAAGACCCCCGGGACTATGAAAAAACTGCTGCAGATCTCGCTCGCCTTGGCCGCTTCGTTTTGCGCCAGCGCCTCCGCTAATGCCCAGGCCCAGGCCGCAGGCCAGACCTCGGTACAGACCAAGGTTGCCATGTGCATTGGTTGCCACGGCATTCCCGGCTACCAGGCCAGCTTTCCCGAAGTGCACAAGGTGCCGATGATTGCTGGCCAAAATGCCAAGTACATCATCTCGGCCCTGAATGCCTATAGCAAGGGCGAGCGCAAACACCCGACGATGCGCGGCATCGCTCAGCACTTGAGCGAGCAAGACATCGCCGATGTGGCGGCCTATTACGAAAACCAAGCCGTCGTACAGGCCGTGCCCGATGCGGTAGCGCCGCCTAGCGCACAAGTCGCCGAGTTGCTGACCAAAGGTGCCTGCGCTTCCTGCCATGGCGCCAATTTCAGCAAGCCAATCGATGGCGCCTACCCAAAGTTGGCCGGCCAACATGCCGACTATTTGTATGTCGCGCTAAAGTCCTACCAGTCCGAGGGCAACCCGGTATTCGGCCGAGGCAATGCGATCATGGCCGGCCAGGTCAAGCAGTTCAGCCACAGCGAGTTGAAGGCAATGGCCAAGTATCTGGCCTCTTTGCCGGGCGAATTGCGCACCGTGCCGCAGAGCAAGTTCCGCTGAATCGGCACGTCGAAACGGCTTGCCAGCCTGATCAAGTATGCAAAGAAGTCGCCTAAATGGCGGCTTTTTTTATGCACTTCGGTAATTACTATTTGCCCAACAGGGCACATACTTGCTCGGTGACTTTTCAATGAGGCGTATGGGCTAGCGATGCTGAAAAAGATACCCACCCAGCAAGTCCAGTTGGGCATGTTCCTTCAGTCGATGGAGGGCTCTTGGCTGTCGCACCCCTTTTGGAAGACCAAGTTTGTGCTGCGGGATCAGGCCGATCTGGACGCTTTGTTGAGGAGTGGTGTGCCGGCGGTTTGGATTGATGTCAGCAAGGGCTCGGACTCAAGCTCGGATGAGCCGAGCGCGCCTGGTTCAACAAACACAGATATTGCGGAGGCCTTGCCGGTCGAAGCGCCCGAGATCCGGGTCGAGGAACCCGTTGCCGCTTTGCCGCCACCGAGCATCACCCCGGCGCGTGCCGCCCGTGTCAGCCTGGGCTCCGAGATGGAGCAGGCGACGCTGGTGATGAACCGCTCGCGCGAGCAGGTCACGGCGCTGTTCGGCGAAGCCCGCATGGGCAACGCAATCAACAGCGAACAATGCCAACCGCTGGTCGAGGAGATCGCCAATTCGGTTGCCCGCAATCCTTCGGCGCTGATCAGCTTGGCGAGACTAAAGACCAAGGATGACTACACCTATATGCACTCGGTCGCCGTCTGCGCACTGATGGTGTCCTTGAGCCGGCAACTCGGTTTGGATGAACAGACCACACGCGACGCAGGGATGGCGGGGCTCTTGCACGATATTGGCAAGATGGCCATGCCGATCGAGTTATTGAACAAGGCCGGCCAATTGACCGATGCCGAATTCACCGTGATTCGCTCGCACCCGGTGCGGGGCTATCAGTTGCTGAAGGAAAGCGAAGGCGTGCCCGCCACCGCGCTCGATGTTTGTCTGCATCATCACGAGAAGATGGACGGCACCGGCTACCCGCAAAAACTCAAGGGGGAGCAAATCAGTCTATTGGCACGTATGGGCGCGGTTTGCGATGTCTATGACGCGGTCACCTCGACTCGGCCTTACAAAGCGGCCTGGGATCCGGCCGGATCGATCCAGCGCATGGCGCAGTGGACGGGGCAGTTTGATCCGCTGGTGTTCAAGGCCTTCGTGATGTGCGTTGGCATTTACCCGGTGGGTAGCCTGGTCAAGTTGGACTCGGGGCGGCTGGCGGTCGTGGTTGATTTGAATCCCTTGCAGCTGGCGGCACCGGTGGTGAGGGTGTTCTATTCAACCCGCTCAAAGCTGCCGATTTCGGTGCAGACGCTGGATCTGGCGGACCCTGCTTCAGGTGACCGTGTCGTCGGAAGGGAGTCGCCACAGGATTGGGGCTTTACGCACCTGGACGAGATTTGGAGAAAAGGCTGAATTAGCCCTCGGCAGTATTGGTTTACCCCGAGATTGAGAGCAGCGTCGCCTGCCTAAACTCGGCTCCACACAATCAAGTCGGAGTCAGAGGATGATGAAGCGCTTTCTCGCTATTGCTTTGCTGACGCTGGCTCAAGCAGGCGGAGTCAATGCGCAAACGCTGCGCTGGGCCAGCCAGGGCGACCCGCAGACCATGGATCCGCATTCGCAGAACGAGAGCATGACCAATATGGTCAACGGCCAGGTCTACGAGCGTCTGACGCGGCGCGATCGCAAGCTGGGCATAGTGCCAGGTCTTGCCACCGAATGGACCCAGGTATCACCACTGCTCTGGCGCTTCAAGCTGCGCCCCGGCGTCAAATTTCATGATGGCCGCCCGTTCACAGCCGATGATGTGGTTTTTTCGGTGCAACGCGCGGCCGCACCGACCTCGCAAATTTCGGTCTATGCCAATGCGGTGGGTACGCCGCGCAAGATTGATGAACTGACGGTCGAATTTCAGCTCGCAAGCTATAACCCGATCTTTCTGCAGCATCTGGACCTGCTCTGGATCATGAGCAAGTCATGGGCCGAGGCCAACCGGGCGGTGCGGCCGCTGGACTTCAAAAACAAGGAAGAAAGCTTTACCAGCATGAATGCCAATGGCACCGGACCCTATGTGCTGCTAACGCGCCAACCCGGCGTCAAAACGCTCTTCAAGCGCAACCCGGCGTGGTGGGGCAAGAACGAAGGCAATGTGCAGGAAGTAGTGTTCACGCCGATCAGCAACGACGCCACAAGGCTGGCAGCCCTGGTGTCGGGCGAGATCGATTTTGTGCTTGACCCGGCGCCGCGTGATGTGCCGCGTCTGCGCAACACCAGCGGCGTCAAGGTGATAGACGGGCCAGAGAATCGCATCATCTTCATCGGCATGGATCAGGCTCGTGACAAGTTGCTTTACGCCAACGTGGCCGGCGACAAGAACCCCTTCAAGGACATTCGCGTGCGTCGTGCGCTCTATCAGGCGGTCGATGTGGAAGCGATGCGCATCAAGCTGATGAATGGACTGAGTCAGCCGACCGGCAGCCCGACGCCATCGGCTGCGGCAAGTTTCAATGATGCCGCGCTGGAGGCGCGTTATCCCTTTGACATTGGCGCCGCCCGCAAGTTGATGGCCGAGGCGGGCTATGCCGATGGCTTTGAGGTCACACTCGACTGCCCGAATAATCGCTATATCAATGACGAGGAAATCTGCCAGGCCTTGGCGGCAATGTGGGCGCAGTTGAAGGTCAAGGTACGGGTCTCGGCGATGCCACGGGTCACCTTTTTCCCCAAGCTGGAGAAACTCGACACTAGCCTATTCCTTTATGGCTGGGGCGGCGCCATCAACGATGCCGAATCCATCATGACGCCGGTGTTTCGCAATCGTGGCGACAAGGGTGTCGGGGCCTATAACTACGGCCATGTACGTAACGACAAATTCGATGCATTGGCGGCCCAGTCCTCGGTCGAGCCCGACACAACCAAGCGCGAGCAGTTGATCAAGGCCGCGCTGACCGAATACAAAGAGCAATTCCACGTGCTGCCGCTACACCGGCAAATGATCCCATGGGCGGCACGCAGCAATGTCAACGCAGTGCACCGGGCCGACAACTGGCTGGAGCTGGCGTGGGTGACGATTGGGAATTGATCGGGTGGTGGCCCCAATCAAACCATTGGGGCCGATTGCTGACCAAGGGCACTCGCCGGCCCCCCATGACGATGACAGTGGCGTAGTAGAAGCTGAGTCCGTCATTGCGCACCCAGCATTCAGCCATTGATGGAAGTGGGGCGACTAGCGCCTGACCCTCGGGCGCGACCAAGAAAAGACACCGAGAAACCAACGCGACTCTTTGAGTTTCAAAGCCGAAAAGCAAAAAGCCCGACAGATCTGTGATCTACCGGGCGAGGCTCAAGCAAGAAAGAACGGGATGGGCGTCGCATTTCTGGCTAGGTAAATTCCTCAAAAGCCAGCGACAGCGCTCTTCTGTAGAAGCCAAGTGCGGCCAGTGAAGCGGCCACCGGTGTGCACGCGTCTAAAGACTGGCCTTCGAACGATTTTGGTGGATTAAATTTTTGCTTATGCCTTTTGTTTTCAATTATTGGCAGCTCAGCTGCACCGGGATCGAACACCACTGTCGCTTCAGGAATTGAATGGTGCAGCGGAGATGCGTCGAATTCAAAGGTTCCATCTGCAAAGAATTTGAGTCCGCGGATGTGGCCACTGAAATTTGGCGCGATTTGCAATCTTGGCTCAGTCCAGCTAATCGCGATTCTTCCATGCTGGCTTTGATGACGCGCTTGACATAAGTAGCCGAGCAAATCATCGCTTTTGCGCCGAGCATCTAGTGCCCCAGCCCAAGGCTGGAAATTTGAAAAAGTTGACTTGCCCTCATCGAAAAATCGGGCCCAGAACTCCTCAATCGAATCAACAAACCTGGACCAACCAGCCTCGAACTGAATTCGATCGTGCGCCTGTTGCATTTGCTCGATAGCAACCCCTGCCTCATGCAACTTTTCCTGAGCACTTGACCAGAGTGAACGGGGTGCAGGTGCGATTGCCCCCGCTAAAAACTGGATCTGTTTTCGAGCCACGGTTTCATTTTCTCTAAATGTCTACCGGCACTAATTGGCCAGCGTTGTTGGTTGGACCAACTATGTGTCAATGCGGTTGCTCCGCAAAGCCACGACGAACCCAAGCGGCAAGATGACCAACTGCAAGCAGCAGGATAGACGGGAGCACCCAATATGCGGAAGCAAGAGCGACAAAGGCTAATCGTTTGTTGCTGAGTACCGCCTCATTCCCAGCCAAGTACTCGGCGGTGTAAGACTTCTCGAAAGCTAAATCACTCATCGCAGGGATCGAGATCTTGATGCCATCAACGAGCATCGGGCGCCACACACTGCCATCTGGCTGCGCCAACTTCTCCAAAATGCCGTCGGAAATGTATGGAAGCACTTCTTCAAGCGAAACGTCATTTTTCGTGGGTTGCATCATGTACGCAGCACCGAGAACGACCATAAGGTAGATAAATACCATTGAGCCCCAAAGCCTAGTCCATCCGTTTAATGTGTTCATGAGGGTATTTTCCCACCTACTCACAAGTCCTCATTAGTTCATGCTGCTATCGCCGGGCAAATACCCGCGAAACGAGCGCCACGGCGGACCTACGGGGCGACTAAGGCCTGTTTTCAGCCGCACCTTCGAATTCGCACTGCCAGCTAGTACTGCCATTTTCTGCGCCTTAGCAGCGGCGGCGGCAGGGTGCACGGAGCAATAGTTCGCTGGAGCAAAATGCTATCACCGGAATAAAAACAGGTTTCAAATTCAAGGCATCATCCCAGCCTTCTACCTTCGAGCGCCGGCGAGTGCGCTCGGGCCCTTTAACTATTGGGGGGGGCAATGACTATTCATCCTCTTCTTGGTCAGAACTTCGTCGACGAAGGCCTCTAAATACAAGCATAAGTACATGCACGATTCTTAGGCGCCATGATGCCTCCACAACAAGGGCTCCAAAAGATGTTCTTTCCGCTTCCACCCAAAAATCAAAGCTCTCGAACGACGCGATAATTGCCGGACTCCCTAGCGCGGGATTGGTCCAAACTAGTCTTTCGCACCGCGTCCACACGTCATGCGGATTAACTGCAAGGTGACTCCCCCTCTGACTAGTACGCGACATGTGGGCGAATGCTCCACGAGTTGAACAAAACGCGTCCAAGTCGTTCAGCCAAGTGTTGTCGACATTGGTCGGATCGAGACCTAACGGTATCGCCATAGCAGCGATATTCTTTTCGCGGACCCCATTGTTTCCATCCAAAGTTTTCACCAAAGCACTGTGGGCTTCACCAAACCTTGTTGCTAGTCGGCGAGGCGCTTTCCTTTTCCCTGAACTCAACACTGCCCCTCCCGTGAGGCCTTGCATCCCATTGAATGCAAGAAGCGCTATTGATGTCCGACCAAAAGTTCCAGTTGCCGCACTGCTGAGCGCAGCGTTGGCCAAATCACGCAAAGCCTCTTCGACGTAATACTCCAGTTCAGAATGGACCAGCGTGACAAAGGCCCGAGCAAGCTCTTGATGATCATAGGTTGGGCTGGGAGTACCTAGTGCATCATTTAAGTAGATTCTCTTTAATTCCTGAATAGATTCCACCAAGTTATTGAAAGACGCGCTAGGCATTTGGCAACACTGGCATTTGAATAGAAGCACCTACGGCTTTTTCGAGAGCACGCTGCCAACTTTGGTACCTACATCGAATTGCTGTGATCGACTTTGTCGTCACGGAGATGGCCTGACCAAAATCTAAGTCAGATTCTGAAAGGTCAATATATGCTGCTCTCAGGTCGAGAGCGCCGCTGGCAACGGCTCTTCGGACATTAGGGTCAAAAGCTGAAGCAATTTGCACATCAAGAACTGCTCTGTTTATCGGACCATCAAACCGCTTATCGTCCCACCGCCGACCAACTTCTCTAGGCGATCCAAAACACTTGATCAAAAACTCCAAGCCATCTTCAATGCGATCGACAAGCGCAACAACATTGTTTTGTTCATCACTCCAGCTAGCATTTAAATGTCTTTGCGTGTCGTCGAGAAAAGGTTTCAAATTCCCCTTGTAGCGAGGAAGTCTAGTCTGAAATGCGATGAGTCGTAATAGGAGGTCCACATCTCGCATTCGAAAGTCAGGGGCGGTTAATCCGAGTATCTTCTGCAAAACCGAGCTATCCCCCGACCTAACGCTCAGGAATTCGGTGAATGGGCCTGGTTTCATTGCCTGTCTCAACTCTTGGGGCGACAGACGAGCGCTACCTGTGTTCAATCTAATGAAGACTTCGTAAAGATAGTCTTCATCCGGCCAATTCCTGATCAGAGCGCTTCGGATTGTGTGGTTATCGAACTGAGTCCTGAATTGCCCTAACTCAGCACGGTCTACGACATCTTGATATGTTTTACCATTAAGGTCAGGCAGGACTTTCAAGCCTGAGAGGCGAAGTGGTCCGACTTTGGCCGATTCTGACCAAAGAGAATGATCGTTAGAAAAGCCCCCAGCGAACTGAGCAAGCGTAAGCAGACGCTGCTTACCGTCCAGGACGATGTAAGTGCCACGCTGCTCCTTTCTTTCAGCCAGCACGATCTGGGGAATGGGCAGTTGGAGCGCAACGGACTCAATGAATCGGGCTTTGTTACGTGAACTCCACGCGTCCCGTCGTTGAAAATTTGGCGAGAGATCGATGTTGCCTTGTTCGATCTGCTGAAGTAGCGTTCTAACTGTCCAGTCTGTTCCGTACAGGACTGCATCACGAAACCGATCCGGGTTTGGCGCTATATCTAGATCGTCATCTTGGTCGTCGGCGAAGTTGACCAAGGAGTCATCGTCATGAGATGTTTCCATATTTGCCTTGTAATTCACTAATGCTGATCATATGTTGCTCAGCGGTACGGCCGTGCTTAGGTCTTCAGTCTGTCGGCTGTATTTACTCCACCCACGGTATTTATCCTTCATCGAACTTCTGCTTGAGGC
The DNA here is from genome assembly GCF_025717515.1 of Roseateles oligotrophus. GTDB lineage: Bacteria > Pseudomonadota > Gammaproteobacteria > Burkholderiales > Burkholderiaceae_C > Paucibacter_A > Paucibacter_A oligotrophus. The sequence goes on along the minus strand of NZ_JAJIRN010000001.1, from coordinate 596,566 downwards.
ACCTTACAGTAGCGCGTCAACGGAACTGATACTTGGCGAAGGCGCACTGATTGCGCCCGTTTCAAAAGTTCCCAACCCTGAAAATTTTCCAGAGCCCACCAGGCATTTCCCCGACTGCGACAGCGACGCAGGAAGTGACCCCGTCAGTGGGCAGGAGACGAAGTGCTTGCCCTGCCTCTGCGGCCGACAGTGCCAGCGTCAGGGCTTTGCGGGGCGGCATGACCCCACGACAACGACACCGTCAATGGCCCCTGCCAATGCCCATGGCGCGATTGAAGAACATGGGCAGCGGCGACCACACGTTTGCGCGCTGGATCAATGCTTGACAGTTGATCCACAGGTGATTCAATATGCATTCGCTGCGGAGCTACACACACCCAGCGACAACCCACCGATGGAAGTGGGGGCGGCTAACGCCTGACCCTCGGGCGCTACCAAGGAAAGACGCATAGAAGCCAACGCAAGTCGTTGAATGCAAAGCAAAAAGCCCGACAGATCAATGATCTACCGGGCTTTTTATTTCAACGTTACTTGAAGGTAACGCCTACCGTATTTGGTAGGCGCGATTGGACTCGAACCAACGACCCCCACCATGTCAAGGTGGGAAAACGGTACTTTCTGGGACATCCTGGAATTGAGTTTTCATAGGAGAAATGGTCTTTTCTTGTTCCGCGAGCCCCCTTAGAATTCACCCCAGTTTTTGGTACTTTTTTGGTACTTTCATTTCTGAGGTCTTCATGGCAACTCGCATCGACACGGTCGCTTCACGCGAAAAGCTCAAGCCGAGACGTGGCCCGTATTGGCACCGCCTGAGCAAGGGCTGCTACATCGGCTTTCGCAAAATGACTTCGGGCGGCACGGGCGTTTGGCAAGCGCGGGCAAGAGACGAGAACGCGACCGTGCAGCAGCGCTACCAGCCGCTGGGGGAATTTCTTGAGCTCGCTGACCACCTTCGCTTCGACGCCGCCGCGAAGGCCGCTAACGCTTGGTTTGAGCATCTGGGACGTGGGGGCACGGCCCAAGCGGCCACCGTGTCCGACGCATGCTCGCGCTACGTGATTCATCTGAAGGCCACAAAAGCAGATCACGCCGCCACCGATGCTGAGGCCCGCTTCAACAACTATGTTCTGAACCATAAAAAGCTGGCGGCAACCGAGCTGTCCAAACTCACACCGGCACAACTGGAAGCATGGCGAAAGTCGCTTAGAGAGCTGCCGACTCGCAGCGGCGGGAACAGAGGCGGACTCCGATCAACCAGCACTTTGAACCGGGACATGACCTGCTTCCGTGCTGCCCTGAACCTTGCCTATCTTGACGGGCAGGTCACGACCGACTTTGCTTGGCGGAGCAAGCTGCGCCCGATCAAGGACGCGGATCAGCGGCGAGAGCTATACCTTGACCGGGCGCAGCGCCTCAAGTTCATCGAAACGGCCCCGGCCGATCTCGGCGCGTTTTTGCGCGGGCTGTGCCAACTGCCCCTGCGGCCCGGGGCGCTTGCCAAACTCACAGCAGGGGACTTTGATCGACGCCTCAAGGTACTCAGGATCGGCCATGACAAGGGCGGCAAGGATCGCCGAATCAAGTTGCCGGACGTGACGGCCGCATTCTTCGACACTGCGGCCAAGGACAAGCTGCCGGCGGCTCCACTGCTCGCTCGTGCCGACGGCAAGGCATGGAATAAGGATTCGTGGAAATGGCCGATCAAGACCACCGCTGCAATGGCCCAGCTGCCGGACGGCACCACGGCCTACACCTTGCGCCACAGCGTCATCAGCGACCTCGTGCATGACGGTCTCGACCTGCTCACCGTGGCACAGATCTCGGGCACCAGCGTCGCCATGATCGAACGGCATTACGGCCATTTGCGCAGCGACGTCGCAGCCGGCGCGCTATCGCGGCTGGCCCTGTGATTCCAACAAATCACAGCTGACAAGGTCACAAGCACATCGCACATCCTCCTTTGGACAAAATATGACCGGCCTCATCCCGCCCAAAAGCAACGAGAACCCAGACTATCAAGGCATACGCGGAGACATCGTCGCCCTGCTGGAAGCGGCCCGGCATGCCGCTGCGCGCAGCGTCAATGCGCTGATGACGGCCAGCTACTGGGAAGTCGGCCGACGCATCGTCGAGTTCGAGCAGGGCGGACAAGATCGCGCCGCCTATGGTCAGGCCCTGCTCAAGCGCTTGTCGGTCGATTTGACGACGCGTTTTGGGCGCGGATTTTCTGAACGCAACCTGGAACAGATGCGCCTTTTCTATCTGGCCTGGCCGCCAGAACAGATTTCGCAGACACCGTCTGCGAAATTGATCGCCCCTACGATTTCGCAGACGGCGTCTGGCGAATCGACCTTCTCTTCGATTTCCGCAATTTCCGTGACAGCGTCTCGGAATTCCGATGCACCGAAGGCTCTGTCTCCGCCCTTCCCGCTGCCTTGGTCGGCCTATGTGCGCCTGCTGTCCGTCAAAGACCCGTCTGCGCGCAGCTTCTACGAAACCGAGGCCCTGCGCTGTGGCTGGAGCGTGCGCCAGCTTGACCGACAGATCAGCAGCCAGTTCTACGAACGTATCGCCCTGTCCAGCAACAAGACCGCCATGCTGCAAAAAGCTGCGCTGGCCGAAACCGATGATGCGATCACCCCCGAGCAGGCACTCAAAGACCCCTTCGTGCTGGAGTTCCTCCAACTCAAGGATGAGTACTCCGAATCAGACCTGGAAGACGCGCTGATCCAGCATCTGGCTGACTTTTTGCTCGAACTGGGCGACGACTTCGCCTTTGTCGGACGCCAGCGCCGCTTGCGCTTAGACGACAGCTGGTTTCGCGTCGATCTGCTGTTTTTCCATCGCAGGCTGAAGTGCCTATTGATCATCGACCTCAAAATCGGCAAATTCAGCCACGCTGACGCGGGCCAGATGCATATGTACCTGAACTACGCCCGCGAGCACTGGATGAAGCCCGGTGAAAACCCGCCGGTGGGCTTGGTACTCTGCACCAGCAAAGGCAGCAACGAAGCCCACTATGCATTGGAAGGCCTGCCCAACAAGGTGATGGCCGCCGAGTACCAGACCGTGCTGCCAGATGCCAAGCTGCTGGAGGCGGAATTGGACAAGACACGGCGAGAGTTGGAGGCGAGACGGATCAATGGCTCAGCTTGATTTGATCGCGGCGCTGCAGGCGGAGAACGCTCGCCTGGTCGCGCTGCTGGAATCGCACGGGGTCGAATGGCAGTCGCCAGCGTTGCAGGTAGCGGCGGCCGAACAGCCCAAACCCGAGCCATCGCCCTCAAGCCTGTCCACCGCCGACAAAGTGGCACTGTTCCGGCGGCTATTCCGGGGACGCACCGATGTCTACCCGGCTCGCTGGGAGGGCAAGACCTCGGGCAAATCGGGCTACGCACCGGCCTGTGCCAACGAGTGGCGGGCCGTCGTCTGCGAGAAGCCGCGCATCAAGTGCGGCGATTGCGATCACCGCCTGCTGATTCCGCTGTCGGATGCCGTTATCTACGACCATTTGGCTGGTGGGCACACGGTGGGCACACGGTGGGCGTCTACCCGCTGCTGGAGGATGACAGCTGCTACTTCCTGGCCGTCGATTTTGACGAGGCCGAATGGAAAGAGGATGCCCGCGGGTTCATGCAGTCCTGCACCAAGCTGGGCGTGCCCGCAGCGCTGGAGATTTCGCGCTCGGGCCGGGGCGCGCATGCCTGGGTGTTCTTCGCCGGGCGAGTGTCAGCGCGGGACGCCCGGCGCCTGGGGACGGCCCTCATCAGCCACACCTGCGCACGCACGCGGCAGCTCAAGCTGGCGTCCTATGACCGCTTGTTCCCCAACCAGGACACGATTCCCAAAGGTGGTTTCGGCAACCTGATCGCCCTGCCGCCGCAAAAGCACCCGCGCGAGAACGGCTTCAGCGTCTTTGTTGACGCCGATCTGCGCCCGCACCCCGACCAATGGGTCTTTCTCGCGTCCGTCCAGCCCATGGCGCCGCTCGACATCGAGCCGACGCTCCTGCGCGCCACCGGCAACACCCATCCTCTGGATGTGACTTTCATCGACGATGAGGACTTGGCGACACCGTGGAAGCGCGAGGTCAGCACATCCACGAAACTGCCGGGCGTTATGCCGCAGGCCTTGACCCTGACGTTGGCCAACCTGATCTATTTTGAAAAGAGCGCGCTGCCGCAGGCGCTGGCCAATCGGCTGATCAGGCTGGCGGCTTTCCAAAACCCCGAGTTCTACAAAGCGCAGGCCATGCGGATGTCGGCGCGGGACAAGCCGCGCGTGATCGGCAATGCCGAAAACTTCCCGCAACACATCGCCTTACCGCGCGGCTGCCTCGACGCCGCCCGGGCCTTGTTGGAGGACAACGGCATCCACTGCGAGTTAAAGGACGAACGATTTGGCGGTGAGCCCATCGCTGTCAGCTTCGTCGGCAACTTGCGGCCCGATCAAGATCTGGCCGTCGCCGCCATGCTGCGTCACGACACCGGTGTGCTGTGTGCGCCCACCGCCTTTGGCAAGACAGTGACCGCCGCCGCCCTTATCGCCAGGCGCGGGGTGAACACCCTGGTGCTGGTGCATCGCACCGAGCTGCTGACGCAATGGCAGGCCCGTCTGCAAGTCTTTCTCGGCACCGACGGCGGCACAAGCAAAGCCCTGATCGGCACCATCGGCGGCGGTAAGTCCAAACCCACCGGCAGGATCGACATCGCCGTGATGCAGTCGCTGTCCCGCCAGGGCGAGGTCAATGCGCTGGTCGGGAACTACGGCCAGGTCATCGTTGACGAATGCCATCACGTGGGCGCCGCGTCGTTCGACGCCATCCTCAAGCGGACCAAAGCGAAGTTCGTGCTGGGCCTGACCGCCACACCGATTCGCCGCGACGGCCAGCAGCCCATCATCTTCATGCAATGCGGGCCGATCCGACACACGTCGGCCCGGCCGGCCAGTGCACCGCACGACTTGGAGGTGTTGCCGCACTCACGGTTTGCCCGCATTGACCTGCCGCCCACCGCAGGTATTCAAGACGTGTTCTGGCATCTCGCCCATGACCTGGCCCGGACGCAATCCATCGCCGCCGAAGTCACGGCGGCCTTCGAACAAGGCCGCAAGGTGCTGGTGCTGACCGAGCGCACGGAACACCTTGACGCCATCCTCTTGGCCTTGACTGGGCTCACACCACAGCCCTTCGTGCTGCACGGGCGGATGTCAAAGAAGCAGCGGGCCACCCTCATCGCCGAGCTTGACGCCTTGGCACCCGAGGCGCCGCGCATTCTGCTGGCCAGCGGGAAGCTCGTGGGCGAAGGCTTCGATCACCCGCCACTGGACACCCTGGTGCTGGCCATGCCGGTTTCGTGGCAGGGCACGCTGCAACAGTACGCAGGCCGCCTGCACCGGGAACACGCCAGCAAGACCGATGTGCGGATCATCGACATCGTTGACACCGGCCATCCGGCACTGCTGCGGATGTGGGACAAGCGACAGCGCGGCTATCGGGCGATGGGGTATCGAATGGGCAGTGACGCGGGCGGCGCCGGTGTTGCTATGCCGGACGACCTCGGAACATCCGCCATGTCGATTTGAGCGCAAATCAGCAAGTTGCAAATCCCGGGCTTGGTGTGCGCAGATGCTAGACGCGGGCTGCTTGGGTTTGTGCGCCATCTTTCCCCAAGGTTTCTGGAACAATTTTTAGCTCCATAGACTGTCAGAAAATATTGAAAAATTCTGACACTTCTTAATCAAGACCATGCCAACCCTCGCCCATCAAATTCTTGAGTACGCAGCCAAGTTGCCAGAAGGAACACCTTTGGTCGCCAAGGCGCTGTTGCACCTGGGTGAACGCGCGGCGGTGGATCAAGCACTGTAGAGGTTGGTCAAGCGAGCGGCTTTGCTGCGTGCTGGTCGTGATGTTTACGCCCTGCCCGTGGTGAACCGTTTTGGCACGCGGGCGCCCTCTGCCGCCAAGATGGTTGAGGGATGGCGCTTCAGCGCGGCGAGGCCATCGTGTCGCATGGCGCCGGCGCCGCCAATGCATTGGGGTTGACGACACAGGTGCCAATGCGGGCGATCTATCTCACTTCGGGACGCTGCCGCAGTCTGAAGTTGGTCTGGGTTGTCCTGTGTATGGCGACAGAGTTTTCCGCACATCTTTATGTGGGGCTGTGAGATCACACTAGCTGGATGCTGCCGTCATGTCGGAAAACACTTGTTTTACGACACCATCACACCGAATGTCCCGCATTTGTAATTTTACCTGAACAGATATAAACTGCCACCATGCCCGACAAAGAAAAACCGCTCGAATGGATCGCGAGCAGCTACAAGGATCTGTTGGCGTTGCCGCCCGACGTGCGCCGCCGTTTCGGTTACGCGTTGTCTCTGGCGCAGATGGGCGACCAGGACGACGCGGCAAAAGTGCTCAAGGGCTTCGGCGGTGCCGGCGTGCTGGAAGTCGTCGAAGACGATGCGGGTGGCACGTATCGGGCGGTCTACACGGTGAAGTTTGCGGAAGCGGTGTTCGTTCTGCACTGCTTCCAGAAGAAGAGCAAAAGCGGAATCGCCACGCCGAAACCCGACATGGACATCATCCGCGCTCGGCTAAAAGTGGCCGAGGCATTGGCACAGGAGTTACGAAATGCAAAAACGAATCATTGATGACGTCGAAGTTCAGCGCAGTTCGAGCAACGTCTTCGCGGACCTGGGACTGCCCGACGCCGAGAAGCTGAAGATCAAGACCGGACTAGTGGTCGAAATCAGGAAGGCCATGCGCGCCCTTGGCTTGACGCAACAAGCGGCTGCCAAACGCATGGGAATTCCTCAACCGAAGGTGTCGGGCATGATGCACGGCGACTTCACCAATCTGTCCGAGCGCAAGCTGATGGACTGTCTGAATCGCCTCGGTTACGACATCGAAATCAAGGTGCGGCCGGCGGCCAAGCCAGTTGGGCAGCTGACGCTCGCCACCGCCTGACAGGGGGCACCAATCACCGACGACGAATGGGACAAGCTTTTCCCGGCGAATTTCGAGACGAATTCGTTGCTGCGCGCGGTAGATGCCGTGGACGAGTTGCGCAACGAACTTAACGATGGCGAAAACGCCACGCCGCCCCAGCTTTGCACCGACCTGCTGAAGCAGCAGCTACACGCCTTTTGTGCCCAGGGCGAATTTCGGGGAGGTGAGCGCGTCGCTCGCCACTAGCGAACTCGTCAAATACCACGCAGCGGTTTCCGGCGGCATTCAACTCGTGCCCGGGGCAGAGGCGCTGTCGAAGTTGGGATCAGACTACCGATTGATGGTTGATGACGGCCTACTACTCGATGACACAGAGTCATTCGAGGTCTTAATGGCTCGCTGCAGAACTTTGCAACATAAGATCAACTCAAACCGACCCGGCCCTTGAAACGCCCTGCCCCAATAGACTCTGGCGGCCGACTGCGAGATTTTGGCCAAAATCCAGCGCTAGCCATTTGCTGGCTGCCGCCTAAAGTTGAAGAACATGCAAGCAATGGAGGTCAGTCATGCAAACTTCAACGCCGGAGCCCAGCGCCGCTTCAATCGACACCCTCGCACCGCAGTTTTTGCGCATGCATTCCGTCATCCGACTGACGGGTTTGGGTCGATCAACCATCTACCGCTTAATCGCCGACCAGCAATTCCCCTGCCCGGTTCGTCTCGGTCTGCGCGCCGTGGCTTGGCGACGGGCTGACTTGGATCGATGGAGCGAAGCTCGGCCATCGGCCAAACACTGAATGCCGGCGAGTTGGCGCACATGTAACTTGAGTTTCGAGTTGCATCGCCGTCTCGCCCTCATTTTCAGTGCGCCGACCACAGCATGGCGGCCTTCAGAATCCAACCCGTCAACATCAGCAGACCAAGAAATTTCGCCACAGCCCAAGTCGTGAACCGATATCGATGATTGAGCCATAACGCCCGGTGTAAACGATTCAAGCCCAACAAGATTGCCACGGTGCTGAAGAACGGGCCGACGAGGCCCAAAGGCACCGGCAAATGCGCCAGCACATAGACCCACGCCACAGGCCATGCAATCGCATCCAAGGCCGCCAATACCTCGCGGCCGGGCCAATATTCACTGTCAGGGCGAGGTTCCCTTGCAATTGCTACCCACATCGCTAACTTTCAAATAGAACAGATATCACCAAGGATTTAGTGCTCCATCGGCGCCCCATTCATTTATAGGCAGTGGCTGACGCAATTGCCAGCCGCGCAGCTGTTTGCCACGGAATTTAACGCGCTAACCTCGTTACACATTGACACCAAACTGCGATGGACTGCCTTGTTTTTGCGGCATCCAATCAGACATCGCAGTGGCCGCCGCCACTGACCGATGCTCAGCCGCCATTTCGAGCGGTCCAAAGGCTTTCAAGGCCCAGGGAGCAGATATGAGTCGACATAAAGACGAGAACTCCGAAGCTACCGATGCAGACGAGGAGTCTTGCCCGACGCTCGGTCCGAAGGCGGCCGAACTGCACGCCAGGCGACTCCGTTTGACGATGGCGCAGTCAGCACGGGCATCGAATATGGCCGTGCCAGGCGGCCAATTTGCCTTGACCAGCGAAGACGGCAGCATTCGCTTCTTGCTGCAAGCCTCGGCCGCAGGGCTGTACCTTGAGCGCCACCAGCAAGTCTCGCCGACCGAGCAATACGCGCTGTGCATGATCTTTGAGACCAGCGAATTGTTTGCCCGGTGGTGCGACAGCGAACCGATCCGCTTCGAGCACCCGGTCTTGTACAGCCAACTCAGGCGACAAGGCGAGGACATGTTTCATGCCATCCATTGACCACCCCAGTCTGCTGACCCTGACCCAGTCGCCGGACTATGCCGACAAGGTCTGTGAGGTGATGGCGCTGATTGAGACCGCGACGGATTCCGCTGAATGCCTCGCCCTGCTCAAACAGGCCGTCAGTCGCCTGGGAGCTGATGCGGCGGTGTTCATCAGCTTCATTCGCAACGATGCGATGTTTGCGTCCTACCGCGTGTTGCAGGCCTGTGACCCCACCTGGGGCCAGGCCTGCGCAGAAGACACCTGGTTCTCGGACGACCCCTGGCTGCTGCACGCCATGCATTGTTCGGATCCGATTCGGGCCAGCGAATTGACACAGCAAACGCCATGTCAACGCGACTGGACGCTGGCCGCGTCGGCGCATGGTTTCAAATCAGCGGTGATCGTGCCGGCGCCGTCAGCGGCGGGTCGGTCACGCGTTGCGGTGCTGTCCATCGGCTCCTTCGTGGACGGCTACTTTGAAGGGGGTGGTTACACCGTCTTCAAACTATTGGCCAGGCCCTTGGCCATGGAGTTGAGCCAATGGTGGCAACATCAGATCAAGCGCGAATTGCTCGCCAAGTCCCACCTCACGCCTGACGATCTGGCGCTGTTACGCCATGAGGAAGCCGGCCACTGCAGCAAAGTAATCGCCGCCGCCCTGAACACCGAAGCCAAAACCATCGACTGCCGGTTTCAGCGACTCAACAACAAGCTCGGCGCCCCCAATCGCCGTTTAGCACTTCGAATTGCCAAGCTGCACAACTTGATTTGATGGATGGGCTTTCGCGTTACGCCCGGTGCCCAGGAGATTACCCGAACGGGGCAATTTCATCCAGCCATGAGGTGGAACAGCACCAATTTCCCGATCAGGAAATTTGCTCCTGTTGGCTCTGCCTAAACCACCCGAACCCGCGGACACGATACTTGCCCGAGCGCCGCTGCCTCGATGCGGCGTAGCAGGCGTTCGTCTGGCTCCCAGGAGCCGCCTCTGGCGACAAAGCGCCTGGCCGCATCGATGACGGGGCTCTCCTGGCCCTGAGACAATTTTGCAGGTTCAAGCAGGTCGGCCACACGGGCGAATTGCTGGGCGCTCAGGCGCTCGACATCCAGAAAACCGTCAACGTCGATGTCGAGAATGCAGAAGGTCCAGTGAACCATGCGCAACGGCGAGCCATTCACCATGTCCACGACGATGCTGGCCTGGCGGACGCGCTGTCCAGCGAAGCCGGGAACACGGGCGACCTCTTCCCGCCGGAGCATTCGCATGAAGGCCGTGTTGGCCAGCGCGTGCGATGTGTCGCCAGTGGAAAGCAGAAACAACCTCGATGACAGGCCCATCGCGTTCGCTTTCTGAGTCAACTCAACCGGGGGTCGCAGGGCGGCTGCGCAGATCCCAGAGGCTCCCCTGCCAGTTCGAAATGCGCCCCTCCGTACGGCATATCGGGCAAACCCATAGGATGGCGTCGTCGTGGGCGCGGACAGCCTCGACCGCACCCTTCTTGCATTTGAAGCACCTCGGCGCGGGCAGGACGTTTGATGTGCCGTCGGAGGCATGAGCGACCACATCGACATGGAACTGCGCCATGGCGCGCGCGGGACCTTTGACCGGCCCAATCGCGCCGGACTTGTCGAGGAAGTGGGTGAGGTCGGTGATGTACATCGGGCGCAGGTCAGCTGTTTTTCTACTCGGCATCGGGCGATACGTCGATCGTCTTCGCGTACGCAGCAAGCAGAACCGCAGCATATCTGACCGGCACTCTGGATCGGTCACAGCTGCCTCGCACCAGGAGACCGGATGACGTCGCGTTGGCGGTGGCCGGGCAGAACCGACAATCGACGCCATGCGTAGCAAGACTTCCCCTGAAAACTTGGCGCCGTTCATTCGGCAGCTTGACGCCGGAACCCTGAGCTCGATTCTCATCGAACTGGCAGCGGATCACGCCGCCGTGCGCGAGCGACTCGTGCGGCTGCAACTGTCAAACCAGCCCAAGGCGCAAGCGACGTTTTTTCGCAAGAAGCTGGTGGCGTGGAAGCGGTCGACCAAATACTTCAACTATTCGGAGGTGGGCGAGTTCGGTCGCGACCTCCAGGCATGGCTCGAACAGCTTGAGCAAGAGCTGATGCCGCAGGATCCGGCCGAGACCTTGGCTCTTGTCGAGACGTTCATCCAAGCCGACGAGGTGTTCTTCAACCGTGCCGACGATTCCAGTGGCGTCATCGGTGACGCAGTGCGCGCGGCTTGCGTGCTGTGGCTGAAGGCCGCCTCGCGTAGCGAATGTCCCGCGAGCATCTGGCCCGACCGAATCATGACCCTGTTCGCCGCCGACCAATACGGCGCACGCGAAGACTTGCTACGCCGCGCCGACATGCTGCTGAGCGAGGGGGCGCTCCGTGGTTTGGTGTCATCCTGCGAAGCGCAGCTCGACGATGCGTTAGAGCGCCCGATTGCGGCGCCAGGGTGTGTGAGCTGGCCGGCGTCACGGGCGTCAACAGCACTGTCGCTGCTGTCCGAGGCACAGCGCGACCCGGATTTACTTGTGCGGGTGATGCTCAGGCACAGTCCGTCGCCGAACCCGATGCAGAGGTCGACGCTCGCTGAGGCATTCCTGAAATACGGCCGACCGGAAGGTGCTTTGGCGTGGCTCGAAGGTTCTTGGGCGCACCTGGAAAGCACCCGTCGGCGTCTGTACGCCCAGGCGCTGGCGGCGCTCGGGCGCACGGGCGAGGCGGCGGTGGAGCGTCAGAAAATCTTTGAGGCGAGCTTGGCGGTCTGGGACCTGCATGCCTGGCTCGACTTGCTGTCGCCGCACGAGCAGACATCAGCCATCGAGCGTGCGCGCAAGCAGGCTGCGGTGCATGCCGATCCAATCATGGTTGCGCTTTTGCTCATGGATATCGGCGACGACACGGCGGCCGAGGCGGCGCTCACGAATGATCCCGCCGCCATTCGGGGAACCGACTACGGAACATTGCTTCCCTTGGTCGAGGCCCTGGAGCGCAAGGGGCTGTGGACAGGCGCCACAGCGGTCTACCGGGCTTTGTTGGTCGCAATTCTTGACCGCGCCTACGCGCCTGCATATCGCCATGCTGCGAGGTACTGGGCTCGGCTGGCCGCATTGACGCCGCACTATTCCGGGCCGAGACTTCTTGAGTCGCCCGAAGAGTTCGAAGCCAGGATTCGGGCGCAGCACAAGCGCAAGTCAAGCTTTTGGGCACACGTCAGCGGTTTAAGGCAGGCGGACGCCGACCTTGCAGAAGACGCCGACGAGTAAGTCGACGGGTCGGGCGGTCAGCGTCGAGAGGAGGAAGAGGGGGCAAATGATTGTCAATTGAAAGGACAGCCATTGCCACTTTGCGCCATACGGGTCTGCAATGGCAGCTCGACGTGAATGTGTGCGGCTTGTTGGCCCTAAACTCAAATCTTGGATCTACCTTTCTGGATGCAGAAGGCAGTGTTCATGGCGTGAGCTTGGATAGTTCGCGCAAGGTTTTCGCCAAGGGCCTTGCGCGTTGTTGGCTGAATGCGTCGCCCGGCAAATGCCCCGATAGCGCCTGCTCGAATTCGGGGTCAGTGAAAAGGGCTGTGAACTCTGCTGCGAGATAGGCCCGCAGTTCCGGTGCTGCCACACGGCATTCATTCAACAGTTCCGGCCGTCGGTCGGCAACGGTGATGATGTCTTCCAGGTCGTGGCTACCCAGGTAGTCCGGTCGGCCATTGGCATCTTTGCCGCGGTCTTTGAAGGCCTCAAGCTTGGTTCCAACAAAAACCGGCGCGGCTATCAGCTTGATGGTGAAGCCACCGGGCAGTACGACGGGCTGCGCAGTTTGCAGCGCTAGCGGATAGCAGCGGTTGGCAAAACCCAGAATGTCTTTGACCGTGGGCATCAAATCCAGGGTGACGCTCTTGTATACCCAACGGCAAATCGGCGCGTCAGGGCGCATGTCGTTGCTGAAGCCTTGGGCGCGGACCTGGTCTTCTATGGCGTGATAGTCGTGCACGGTCAAGGCTTGAGCCACGATGTCCACGTCTTCGGTGATGCGGATGCGGTCAGGCCGCTCTTGCGTCAACAACAGCCCCGTCGCGCAGCCACCAACAAAAATCACGCTATCGCATACAGGGCCCAAGGCCTAGGCCACCAGTTCCAGAATGGCAAGATTGGGGTTGTTGAAGGCGGCCATCAGCTGAGCCTTTCTTCCAGCAGGGTGCGGGCCATCTCGCGTTCGCGCGCCTGACCTATGCGCAAAGCGTCAAAAAGCGCCAGTAGCTCATACAAAGCCGGGTCTTTGGCGGCCGCCAAAGGCAGTTTGGGATACAGCGGCAGCAGCGCGCTGCCACGCACCGGGCCCTCGGCATGTGGCCATACGGGCGGCATCTCATCACCAAACAGCACCTTAGACTTGAGTGGCTCCACGCCATAGGCCGTAGGGAAACCCATGGAAATTTCTCCACGTACGGCCGGGAAGAAAAAAGCAGCCCCATGCAGCACCATGGGCCGGAAAGCTGCCATGACCAGCGCCGGAGCGTCGTTCACCTCGGTCAGCAGGCGCGCGCCACTCAAACGCGCCATGCAAGCGTGGGCCTCAAACTGTGACATGTGCATGGCCTGCGCCAGCGCAACATAGGGTAGCCTTTGCCCGGCCAAACACACCAGCTTGAATGCCATGGCCAAGTCTTGTGGCTTAAGTGACCATTGCGCCTGTGCCAGTCGCGCCTTGATTCCTGTTGAACTCATTTTTGCTCTGATATATGCTATATGCAGTTTGCATAATTATTGCACAAAAACCAAAGAAAGTGACCATCTGCAATTTGCATGCTGCAGATGAAGGGCGCAAACCCACCCGCACCCAGCGAGGTGCGGCGTGGCATCCGAGCCGGCGTTAGCCTCATCGCGGGAGTGATGTTGGGCCTTTTTCAATAGATAGCCAGTACCGGTCCTTCAGTCGTGCAGAGCGAGCGACAACTTCGTGCCCTGAGCTGACGTTGGCCGGCAGACAGTTGGAGCATCATAGGGTTGGAAGCTTCAGATTCAATATGTGACCCCGGCCTTCGCTGCAGACTGAAATCTGGCATGGAGTGACGTGTCGCTGAGAAACAGGTCGAGCCGTGCGCTAGTTTTCGTTACTCAAGACGGCAACAAATAAAACGACGAATGAGGTTAACCAAACCCATACTGCCGGGAACCTATATAGGTCTTCAGTCAAAAACCCCCCGCTGAATACACCTAAAACATTTACCACTACAGCTACCCCAACAACAATTGCATTTGGTTGCCGATGCAAGCCTCGTTGCTTGGGAGCCATGCGGCTGACCTGAGCAATGAAGGCGAAGTTTGTCCAGGTCGCCAAATATGCCAAGGGAGCAAAGAACAGCAGTACCGGGTTGGCAAACTGAAACGCGAGTTCGACTCCGTAAATCAAGGTGTCCTTGGCGCTCATTGCTGGCAAAACAGCACTTAGGATCCAGAGCACTAGGGCTAAGCGAGCTGCCCGCAAAGTGAACAAACTGGGCTTCTGCTTTGGAGGCTTTCTCGGTCTACAAAGCGCAGCGATTGCGACTGATGACGCCCTGTAGTTTGGATCTTGCATCGGAACGGTATCTTCGAATTTCATAATCCAGTTGAAAGCTCACGTAGGGTCCTGCAAACCGAAGCGCCGAATATTGTCAGAACCCACGCATTAACAGTTAAATTTATCGACAAAAGTTGCTCTTGTTGCAAGGCAGCCGACCTCAAAAATTCTGCTCAACATCCCCAATGCCTGTGAATGGTGGCACATTTTGGGCTGTTTGGTTCGACATTTAGCCGAACAATGGGGCTACCCCAGGATCCGTGTTGGCGCCGAAGGCGAACGAGCGAACGGCTCTTATGGGCACCGTGCCGGCGCCCACTCTGCGCATCCGAATGACACGAGCTGGCCAGGGCCGTGAGGCCGCATCGTCGCCTGTAAGCCGCCGTTGACCAAAACGGTCGGCGAATCGAACGTCAGCTATGCGGCGCTTGTTCTAGCTTTCAGCTTGGCGAAGGTCCAGACATTTCGAGGGCATTGACTGCTTGGCAAGTCAGTGCCCGAAGCTGCTTGACTGAAAATTTGCTCACAGCCCCGCTGCACGAGAACCTCAGCCATCGTATTTATCCTGTCCATCCCCTCCATCCTGGCGCAGATTTGCGTCGTGGCTGAAAGCGAGCCCATGGCCAGCGCCATGGCGCGTGGCTTGGAGACTGGCTTGGACACGGTGGCCTAGCGCGTGGAGCGCGTTGTTGGCAGCGGTGGTTCGGCGCGCTTGGTGTGGAGTGAGACCACGGCCGAGGGCACGCGACAGCTGCAGGACGAGCCCGAGGTCAGCGCCTGGCGCAAGTTCGGCGTTTGGTTTTTTAGGGCTGCTGCCGATCGAATCGCAGCTGTAGCGCCCACGTTCCGTGGGCCGCAGACCCGTAGGGTGGGTCGTGCAGCGGCTCGGGCTCGGATGCCCCTTGCGACCCGACTAGACCGCTTTCTCGGGCAGCCTAAGTTCCATGAACATGCTGTGCGGGTCTTCCTTGTAGTTGGCAAAAGGCCCCGACTCTTGGAAGCCTGCACTCTTGTACAAGCGATGCGCTGGCGAAAACTCGGGATGCGTGCCGGTTTCGAGGCTGAGCAAGTCGTATCCGCGTTGTCTGGCAATCTCGATGATTTGATGGAGTACAGCACGACCAGCGCCGCGGCCGCGCAGACTTGCGGGCGTGCGCATGGACTTGATTTCGCCATGTCTGGCGCCAAGCGCCTTCAAGGCGCCACAGCCAAGCAAGAGCTCGTCGTCCCAGACCGTCAAGAAGGTGATGTCGGGCGACTGCAACTTGGAGAGGTCCAGGGCGAACACTTGCTCGGGCGGACTCAACTGGTTCATGTGAGCCAGATGCTCATTCAAGAGCGCATGAATAGCCGGGCGGGTGAGGTCGTCGATTTCGATTCGCATGATGTAGCTGAGGCTTACTGCCGTCTAAGTTCGTGATTAGGAGCGCGGCGAGATGAGCAGGCTATGGAAATCTGCAGCGCTGGCGGTGCGCTTAGAGAATGAGTGAACCGGCTTCAGTTGGAGTAGGCCGCGTTGACCTCGGCGTAGGGCGCGGCGCCGTCGAGCAAAGCGCCCGCCTCGCCACTGGCCAAGAAAGCGCTGACCAGGCGACGCGTGGTTTGCCAAAGTTGCTGCGGCAGCCATGAACCGGCCGACACGCGGCGCACGCCAAGGCGGCGCAATTCGGCGGCCGACGGCAGGCCCTGCCACGCAATCACATTGAGCAGCAGGCCACAGTCGGCAGCAATGTGAGCAATATCGTCCGGGTTCACCAGACCGAGCACGAACAGGCCGTCGGCGCCGGCCGCGCGGTACAAGGCGGCCCGCCGCAACACTTCGGCGGGCTGCCGCGCTGGCGCCACCAGGCCGCGTGCCAGCACGTCGGTGCGGGCATTGATGTACAGCCGCACACCCAGGCGCTGTGCCGCGGCGCGCGCACCGGCAATCTTTTCGCACAAGACTTCGGGCGCGGTGCTGCCATCTTCCATATTGATGCCGACGGCGCCGGCGTCGATCATCCGGGCCACCACGTCGCCCACTTCCAAGCCGTTGCTGCCATAGCCGCCCTCAATGTCGACGCTGAGGGGTAGATCGATGACACGCGCTATGCGCCGAACCGCGGCCAGATGTTCGTCCAACGGCAGTTTGTTGCCGTCTTGGTAGCCAAGCGACCAGGCGATGCCGGCGCTGGTGGTGGCAATGGCTTGCGCTCCGGATTGCGCGATCAGGCGGGCGCTGCCTGCGTCCCAGGCATTGGCTAGGTACAGCGGCTGATCCAGGCGATGCAGGGCCTGGAAGGCGGCGTCTCTTGGTGGTGTTGGCTGCATGGGCTGCTCCGTGGCGGGTGAGGTCAGAGGTGTTGACAAAAATAGCGGGTATTGCACAGGGCGCCGACGATCATGGATTTCTCCTAGGGCTGGTCGAGCTTTCCGTGCTCAGCGCAACCAGGTAACGAGCGCTGCTGCTGCCGGGGTTGTGGAACACCATCTGCGGCGCCACTTCCATGCTCAGGCAGTCGCCGGCGTCGAGGCGCCAATGCTGCTCGCCGACCGTGATTTCCATCGTGCCTTCGATGATCCAGATTTGCTGGTGGATCTCGCTCCCACGCGCGCTGCTGTCGAGCACGGTGCGCTGTCCGGCCGGGAAGACGGCTTCGACCAAATGGATCGGCGATGGTGCCGCCGACGACAAGTTCCGCCGGGTATAGCCTGAGGCGGGATCGGTCCAGGCCGTTTGTTGGCTGGCGCGGGATAGCGGGGATGGGGGGCTCCCGCCATCCTCTTGTTCCGCAAAAAGAGACGCCAGCGACACCCCCAGCGCGGCGGCCAGCTTGTCGAGCAAGGCGGCGGTCGGGCTGCTCTCGCCGCGTTCGATCAGCGAAATATTCGAGCGACTGACGTTACTGAGCTTGGCCAATGCTTCGAGCGACAAGCCTCGCTCTGTGCGCAGCGCCCGCACGCGGCTGGCAATTAAGGTGTGAATGTCCATTGAAATCCATTATGCAGGAATTTTTTCCTGAATAATGGAGGTTGTGTGCGATCGATGTTTTAGTCCAACAGTTCAGCAGCATGGTGCTGACGGATAACGGATGCTATGGATGCCTCCCTCCTCAATTGCTGAAAAGTGTGGCGCTGCGATACAGCAGCCGTCAATCAGGAAGAAACCACCCTACAAGGGTTTGCTGCAGCCATTCGCCCCCCCCGAAACGCTCAATGGCCGGTTTCGGCAGCAGCGGCCGCCGGTTTGCCAAAAGTGAACGGCAGCAGTCAGCCTTCCAGCGTCGGGAGATCACGCGCGAAGGGCGACAGCAATGGGCACCGAGTTGCCGCGGAGTCAATGCCCCCGAAATGTCCCGGCCTGCGCTAGGCCGACAGTTGAAACAAGCGCCGCATAGCTGACATTCAGTTCGCCGGCCGATTTGGCCAACAGCGGCTTACTAGCGATTTGCGGCCTCACGTAGTGGCCAACTACGGCCGTTGGCTTTCCACGAGTCGGCTCGCGCCGCGCTAGTGACAGCTTCACCATTCGAGGGCAATCACCGACGCGAACGTTAGCAGGTCGCCGCCCCAGTCTGGCTCGCGACACTTGACTTTAATTTCGGTAATTGCCAAAATACCGAACATGGACAAAGTCTTCAAGGCCATGGCCGACCCGACCCGGCGCCGCATTCTCGAGTTGTTGCGCGAACGCGAGATGACGGCCGGCGAGTTGGCCGAGCAATTCAAGCTTTCCAAACCCACGCTGTCCGGCCATTTCGCGGTGCTGCGTGAGGCCGATCTGGTGACGTCCGAAAAGAGCGGCACCACCATCACATACCGGCTCAATATTTCGGTGCTGGAGCAGGCGCTGCTGGGCTTCAGCAATGCGCTGGGCCTCGGCCTGGCTCGCGACGGCAGCAAATCTCCCCGGAGGAACAAACATGTTTGAACAACACCGTCTTCGCCTGCTGATCGCGCTGGCCCTGCCGGCGCTGATGGCAGGTGCCGGCCTATGGGCGCTGCTTCAGCTGCCCGCCGGCGCCCAGGTGCCCATTCACTTCGACGCCGCCGGCCAAGCCAATGGCTGGGTCAGCGCCCACTGGGGTCTCTTCCTGCTGCCGCTGCTGGCCGCCGGCACCTTGGGGCTGATCTTGCTGCTGCCCCGGATAGACCCGCGGGCAGACAAGCTGAGTCAGTCGCAGCGCGCCCAGCTGAATATCGCGCTGGCGGTGCAGCTGCTGCTGGCTACCGTGCAGGCGTTGATCATTGCCATCGCCCTGGGCCAGCAGCCCGATTTCGGCCGTTGGCTGCTGCTGATGGTGGGCCTCTTGTTCGCGGTGATCGGCAATATGGCCGGCAAGCTGCGCTGGAATTACACCGTGGGCATACGCACGCCCTGGACGCTGGCCAATGAACGGGTCTGGGACAAGACCCACCGCTTCGGCGGCCTGGTCTTTTTCATCGCCGGCCTGGCCTTGATGGGCGCCGCGCTGCTGGCCGTGCCTAGCTCGCTGGGCGTGCCGCTGATCGTCGCCGCCAGCCTGATCAGCACGGTGCTGTGCGTGGGCAAGTCCTGGCTGCTGTGGCGCCAGGTGGTTCAGCATGGCTGAGTCGAAGACGGTGCTGCCACGCCGCGGCGGCTGGCTGCTGTTCGCCGCCGGTCTGCCCGGTGTGGCTGCGGTCACGCTGCTGGTGCTGCCGCTGCTGCTGCAGGGCCGCCTCTTGGCACAGCCGCTCTGGTTGATCGAGTTGGCCGTCGGAGCGCAAAGCGCGCTGCTGCTCGCGTTGGCGGTATTCATCGGCTGCCGTTGCGCGCCCCGTGTTGGTCTGGGTGCCCCGCTGGTCGGCGCTCTGCTGGGGGGGCGGGATTGGCGCCCGGTCTGGCGGCGGCAATGGTTGCCCGGGCTGGTCGGTGGTGCGCTCGGCGCCGGCTTGCTGCTCGGCCTGCCTGCGCTGGCGCCGGCCTCGCTGCTGGCCCAGGCGGGTCCGCCTGACATGCCAGGCCTGGCCCGCCTGCTCTATGGCGGCATCACCGAGGAACTGCTGCTGCGCTGGGGCTTGATGAGCCTGATTGCCTGGAGCCTGTGGCGGGTGTTGCAGCGAGATCGCGGCGAGCCGCATCCCGGCTTGTTCTGGAGCGCCATCGTGCTGAGCGCGCTGCTGTTTGGCCTGGGCCATCTGCCAGCGGCCAAAGCCATACTGGGGCCGCTGACGCCTGAGGTGATCGCCTACCTGCTGCTCGGCAACGGCGTCTTCGGGCTGCTGGCCGGATGGCTGTTCTGGCGCCGCGGCCTGGAGGCTGCGATGCTTGCCCACATCCTCGCTCACGGGCTGGCCATGCTGGCTGGTACCGGGCAATGAGACTTTGAACGTAGCCAAGTTCTGTTGAGCGTCGACAGCGGCAACGAAAACGTCTTTCTTGGGCGCCGATTTGGCGGGGGGTACCGACCGGACGGCAGCTATGTGGTGGAGTCCCAAGCTACAGTCGCTGCCTTCTTTTAAACGCGCCGAGACGCATACACCGAGTCGAGTTCATGCCCTATGAACAGCTACACGTAAGGCCAATTGGCTGCCACGCAGTCAGTGCCCTTGAATTGTCCCGGCCTGCGCTAGGCCTACCTCAGCAAGCGCGAAAGCCGCACCGCGTGAAGCTAGCATCTTGGGCAGTCTCGCGCCCTACTCAGGTGTCGCCGGGTCGTTGTCGGCACCGCCATGGGCCAGTGCCTGGCGCGCCAGCTCTTCTTCGCTGAGCTGGGGTGCGTCCTGAAGCGCCGCCATTTCTTCAAGCATTTCGGGCGTAACCTCGGTATGGCCCAGCAGCAGGTCTTCGATGTTGGCGTGGGCGGCCTTCAGCTCTTCGTGATCGACAGGTGACGGATGCACCGGTGTCAGCGCAGGCAGATTGACCGCGGCTAGTTCCAGTTGTTCATCAATCAGTTTGTTGAAGCTGCCCTCTGTCGGCATGTCCTGGTGCGTCATTGCAGTCTCCTTTGGATGCCCCATGTTCCGCCATTTGGAGCTCACCTGCCAGTGCGTGTCTGTTGCGGGCCGCACGGTCGACGAGCAAACAAGGTCAATTGGGCGGTGGTGGAATGGCTCACCAACTTGCTCGGTCTGTATGGCAGTTTTCAGGTGCGGGCGAGAAATGGTAATCCCGGCCAGATACTGTCATTCGGGTGCGCATTGGGCGCGGCGGCAGGGTGCCCAAAACGGACATCGGCTGTCTCGATCTCTACGCCATCATGCTGCTTGGCAGACCTACTCCTCTCGCTCTGCTTGGCACAGCCGGGAGAAGGTCGACCAAACTCGACCTCCGGCGGCTAGAACGCTTGCCGCGGCCTGTCGGCAAAGCTGGCCAGACGCGCCTCGTCCTGGGCACGCAGGTAGTCGGTGAAGCCGCTGCGCAGGTGCGTGGCCGTCAGCGCTGCCAGCTCGATCACGGCCAGCAGGCTGGTACCGACAAGCAGCTAACTCTATGGGTGGACCAGACGCAGTCGCATACGGCAGTATTTTGCGGACGGCAGGCTCGGCAACTGTGGAGGTGGCCTTCACATTCGCTCCATCGTAAATCCTTGGTCGATCGCGAGGATGGCGACTCCATCAACCGCACCAGGAGTGCTCCATGTACCGCATACCCTTTGTCCTCATCCTGAGTTTGACCCTCGGCCTGGCTCAGGCCCAAGCCGCCCCCGACGCACCGGGTCATCGCCCCAAAGGCCCGCCGCCTGTGCCCACTGCGATCGAGTTGCAGCGCGACTTGGGCCTGGATGCCAGCCTTGCCGGTCAAGTTCATGCCTTGATGCAAGCGCATGCCCAGGCGCGGCGCCAGATGAACGAAGGCCATCGCGCCGAGCTCAAGGCGCTGCTCACCCCCGGGCAGTTCGAGCGCCTGAAGCCCCTCGGCCACGGCCCCGCAACTCACGGTGCAGGCCCCGCGCGCGCCGCCCAGCAATGAACCCGAGGAGTCGATCATGAACGTCCGATTAGTCCCGCCCCTGCTCTCTTTGGTGTCGGTTCTGACCGCCTGTGGCGGCGGAGGAATCGCTGCGCCGGAGCCCGTCAGCAGCCCACCTGTGGCATCGGTGAACACCGCGCCCAGCATCACCGCTTTGGCCAATGCCTCGGTCCAGGAGGGCATGCCGCTGAGCACCAGCTTCACCGTGGCCGACAAAGAAACGGCGCTAGCCCAACTCAAGGTGAGCGCGACCTCGTCCAACCCGGCGCTGCTCGACTCCAACACCATCGCTCTGTCCGGGTCTGGCGCGAACCTCACGCTCAAGCTGACACCCCGCGCGGGCGCGACCGGAACAAGCACCATCACGATCACCATCGTTGACGACCAGGGCGCCAGCGCCAACACGAGTTTTGTCCTGACGGTCCAGGCTGCCCCCAGCGCTGCCCCCAGCGTCAAGATCGCGAGTGGGCCTGAGGCGCCCACCACAGACCCCTACGCACGCTTCGAGTTCTCGGCCACCAATGCCACGGGGTATGAGTGCGCCTTGGATGACGGCGCCTTCGCGGCCTGCGCGAGCCCCATGCAACTGCCGCACTTGAATGCGGCTGGGCTCTACGAGCGCTTGGCGATTGGAAACCGCCAGTTCAAGGTTCGCGCCCGCAACGCGGCCGGCCAAACGGGCGCTGTGGCCACTTGGTCGTGGACCGTGACCAGCATCCTGGCCGCGAACTCGCCCGATTTCGCCGCTCAGCGGCTGATCGACAAGCAAGTGTTTCCCGTTGCGGCGGGCAAGGACGGCTGGAAGGGCATCTTCCGCATCAATTGCGAGTTCGATCACGCGGCCTACGACGACCCCATCGTGTTTCCAGGCATGAATGGGCACGCCCACTTGCACATGTTCTACGGCGCGAAGAACGTCGACGCCGACACCACGTTTGACAGCCTGTTCCGCAGCCCCGAGGCCGGCTGCTCCGGTGGGGTTTTGAACCGCTCGTCCTACTGGTTGCCTGCGCTGCTGGCCCCCACGTACGGCAGCGACGGCACGCAGGCCAAAGACGCTGCGGGCGAACTCCTTTGGCAGGTGGTGCCAGCCAAAGTGGGCGAGGGCGAACGCAGCGCCGCAGCCGCCCACGAAGTGATTTACTACTCTGCCGCGGTCAGTGACTTGAACAGCATCGAAGCGCCGCCGATCGGGCTGCGCATCGTGGCCGGTAGCGCGGCCACTTCCCCCAGCAGCCTGGCTCAGAGCCACGCCGTGGCCCGCTGGCATTGCCTGAGCTGGGGCTCGACCGATGCCAAGGGCGGCCCCTGGAGCAGCACGATTCCCGAGTGCTACGCCGACGTCAATACGCCCGAGATGATCCGGCTGGACCTCTTCTTCCCGAGCTGCTGGAACGGTGTGGATCTTGATTCCAAGAACCACCAAGACCACATGGCCTACCCGATCACGCAAGGTGGCAAGCAGGTCTGTCCGGCCACGCATCCCAAGCCGGTTGCCCGCGTGAGTTACCACTACGCATTCCCCATCTTCGCCAGCATGCTCGATCCGAAAACGCGCACGGCCAAGAACTTCCGCCTGGCTTCTGACAACTACACCGTGGGCAACAGCAACGGCGGCCTGTCACTTCACGGGGATTGGTTCAACGCCTGGCACCCCGAGGCCTTGGACTTGGTGGTGAAGGGCTGCATCAAGGGCGCACGCGATTGCCACGACGGCAACTTCGCGCTGCAAAGCAGCGACGGAAGCTGGACGGGCAGCGTCAGCCTTGGCACCCTGCTGAACGCCAAAGGCAGCGGCGTGATCCCCGCCGTCATCAAGGGCGGCATGGGGAATGGTCACGGCCATTGAACCCTTCGGCCAGGTTCAGGCAGGGTGCCCAGCGGGGCGGGGAGGCGGTCGTACCGCCACTCCCGGCTGTGTGCCCTACGCGACCCCAGATCCGCTCAGACCTTGTCAATCGTGCTGGTGTGAACTGAACGTCCGTACCGTTGGCTCGGTGATGGGCTGGACCTATCGCTGCGCTGATGGGGTGCCGGCCTTCGATGAGTTAGATCCTCAACCCGAACGGCCGCTCCCGGCCGGGACCGTGAGGCCGCAACATCGCCCGTAAGCCGACGTTGACCAAAACGGTCGGCGAACCGAACTTCAGCTTTGCGGCGCCTGTTTGAACTGTCGGCTTGGAGCAGGCCCGGACATTTCGAGGTCACTGCCCGCGTCGCAACTCGGTGCCCATAGCGGAAGTTCGCTAGCTGACCAAAATGGCATCGCAGCAATTAACTAGCCCCTCAGATTCAAGACCTTAGCCTCAAGGCCTCTGGAGCCAACGGTGACCGGCACCGTGTTGAGGGGGCATCATGCCCGTTTTGGTGTGGTGAAGATGGCTCTGCGGGCGGGCACGCGTTCGAGACGCTGGCTCGTCGATTCGTGCCGGTTTCAAACCGCTGATCGCATGCCGGCCCGTCCAAAACGGCCTCACCCCTAAACTGCCGCGCATGAATCCACTCAGCAATGCGTGGCGGCGCGGGGTCAGCACCGCCTTTGACGATCTCTGGCACATCGGCGCACCACGTCGCCTGCCTTGGTACGCCCATTGGCCGCTGATTGCGCTCACCGGCGCCGGCGTGGGCGCGGCAATTGTCTTTCTGGTCGCCCTGTTCAGTGGACATCTGCTGCGCATGGCGTGGTGGTCGCAGAACCTGGCGTGGTCGATACTGACAGGCGTCATCATCTTGCTGCTCTTGCAGACCAGCTTCATTGCGCTGAGCTGGGTGACGCCTTCAGAGCGACTGGTGCAGTGGCGTGAAGGCCAAGGGCGCTCGCGCTGGCTGGCCTACATCGGCGTGCCTGCGCTGTGCAGCGTGCTGAGCCTGATCCTGCTCGATGTCCTGATGCGCTCTGCGGCCATGGGCAGCCTGGCTCGGCCTCGACTGCCCGACTACGGGCTGCTGATCACCTTCTTGGGCTGCGGCACCCTGCTGGCCGGCCTGAGTTGGTGGCGACTGCGCGCCCAGTTGCAGGCCCACAAGGTTCGTCAGCAGATGACCGAGGCGCAGTTGCGCCTTCTGCAGGCGCAGATCGAGCCGCATTTTCTTTTCAACACCTTGGCCAATGTGCAGGGGCTGATCGACTATGAACCGGCCCTGGCCAAGCGCATGCTGGATGCCTTCACCGACTACTTGCGCGCCAGCCTGCTGCAGATGCGTGCCCAGGACGTGAGCCTGGGCGAGGAGTTCGACCTGGTGCAAAGCTATCTGACCGTGATGCAATGCCGCATGGGCGAGCGCCTGCGTTGGCGGCTGGACATCCCGGCTGAGCTGCGCGCCGCCCGCATCCCACCGCTGCTCTTGCAGCCCTTGATCGAAAACGCCATCCACCACGGCTTGGAACCGCAAATTGGAGGGGGCCAGCTCGTCCTGCGCGCTCGCTTTGAAGGCCAGGGGCTGTGCATCGAGATCGATGACGACGGCATCGGCCTGGCCGCCGCGCAGCTGCGCCCCCGCCGCGGCAACGGCGTGGCGCTGCAGAACATCCGCGAGCGGCTGCGGGCCGCCTATGGCCCTGAGGCCAGCCTGCAATTGAAGGCGGGGGCGAACGATAAAGGCACCCGCGTGTGCCTGACCTTGTCGCGTCTGCACCAACAAACGACGCCCGCCATTTGACGACACCCGAGATCGAACTGAAGCCGATGAGCACCAAGCCCATACCCCGCCCCCGTGCCTTGCTGGCCGACGACGAACCCCACCTGCTGCGCGTGCTGCAAGACCGCCTGCACGAACTCTGGCCTGAACTGGAGATCGTCGCCACGGCCGAGCATGGCCTCGCAGCGGCCCAGCAGATCGGACGACTGCAGCCGGACATCGCCTTCTTGGACATCCAGATGCCCGGGCTGACGGGCCTTGAGGTGGCCCAAGGCATTGAAGGTGCGACCCGCGTTGTTTTCGTGACGGCCTATGACGAGCATGCGTTGAGTGCCTTTGAGCACGAGGCCGTGGACTATGTGCTCAAGCCGGTGCGGCCGGAGCGACTGCAGCTGACGGTGGACCGATTGCGCCGCGCCCTGGCGATCCGCCCGGACGCGCCCATGCTTGCAGACGAGGCCCGTGGCGCGCCCGCCCCCTCTTTGCCAGAGGGGGCAGAGCTGGCCAAGTTGCTGGCTCAATTGATGCCCCGCGCCACAAGCGCACAAACGATGCTGCGCCACCTGCGTGCCAGCCATGGCAGCACCACGCACATGATCCCGGTCGAGGACATCCTCTATTTGCAGTCCGACGAAAAATACACCCTGGTTCGGACGACAGAACACGAGTACCTGATCCGCAGCTCCATCCTGGAGCTAGCCAGTCAGTTGGACCCGCAGCGTTTCTGGCAGGTGCATCGCGGCATCCTGATCAATGTGGACCACCTGCTGTCCACCCGCCGTGATGACAATGCGCGGCTCTTGCTAAGGATGCGCGGCCATGAGCGAGAGCTGCCCGTCAGCCGCGCCTATGTGCATTTGTTCAAGGCGATGTGAGCGCAGTCCGGGCAAGCGGCGAATGTCAGCCAGTGCCGCCGCCGTTGACGGCCCAGGCTTGCCATGCGGCAGCAGGCCTTTCCGTTCATCGCAGGTGCTATTGAGTTTCAATGGGAAATAGAAACCCAGTCGATTCTCTGCGCTGCCTGCAGATCGCAAGATACCCTGACGGAACTATTTAAATAAATCTCTAGCGCCAGCCACGCTTCGGCTATGTACCATTTAAATTTGTGGCAGCCCTGCGCTCATTTTGCGTCAGGCATCAAGGAAGACATATGAGCAAAAAAATCTCATGGATTTTAATGACACTATCTGCAATTCTTGTGGCCCTGTACGCTTTAGGATTACTTGCGGCGCCAAGCATAAGGCCGCCATTTATTAAAAACCTGTTTACGCACTTCCCAGCCGTCACATCAATTCATTTCATTGGCGGCGCTATTGCAATCGTCGTTGGAGCCTTTCAATTCAGTGCTTCAATCAGAGCTAAACATCTAGCGCTACATCGTCTACTCGGCCGATTTTACGTCGGAGCCATAATTTTTGGAGGTGTAGCCGGTTTTGTTTTAGCCATAAACTCTGTAGGCGGGTTTTATGTGCAAACAGGATTCGGATTAATGGCCATCTTTTGGCTGGCAACAACATTCAAGGCTTATCGAAAAATTCGCAATGGCGATGTGAAATCCCATGAAAGCTGGATGATTCGAAGTTATGCCGTCACCTTGGCCGGCGTTACCTTAAGATTTTATCTTGGTATCAGTGTGGTCTTGGGTTTTAAATTCTTTGATGCATACCCGATATTGGCTTGGATTTGCTGGGTTCCAAACTTGCTAATCGCGGAATTCTTCATAAAGCAAAAAGCCAAGAAATCCAAAGCAAGCGGCAAGTCAAGCCGGTTGGATTGTTTCAAGAAAGCCGAGGGTCAAGTCGTTAATCATTAATTTCCGGTAAACGCAGAGGTCCCAAGAAAATGGGCCTGAATTGACCAGTGGGGCAGTGTCTTGGACTTTGAGTGTGATGTCTTGAATCTGAAGGCCTTAGCTATTCCTTTGCACGCACTTTGTGGGCATCGAACTACCGCTATGGGCACACTGCTGCCGCAGATGGCGAAGGAACGAGCGGCTCCTATAGGGTTGATCGCACCTATTCGACGGGGCAAGCAGCAGCCATTCGGCTCCGGTTGACCGACGATTTCGTGAACTGCTCATCTGCTTGGCCACAGCATTTTCGAAGCGCCGAAGTCATAAGCGGTTGAGCGCCTCACACAGCACGGGAGGCAAGATCAGATTGTTCGGCGGGCAGCAGCCCTTCAGCCGCAAAGATTTCCCGCTCGGGATCAAGATGGCGGATCGCGCCGCAGTCATAAGCGATTGAGCGCCTCACGCAGCGCCACAGGCAAGATCAGATTGCTCGGCAGAGGAACTTCAGCCGTAAAGACTTCCCGCTCGGGGTCAAGACGGCGCAGAGCCTCCAGCAACTCTGACTCAAATCGGGCCTGAGTCATCGGGGCGCAGGGCAAGACGGCCAACGCTGACGTGTCCGGCAAGTTCTGACTGTGGGCCAGCGCAGCGATATCCAAGGTTTGATGACCATTGACTTCGAGCTCGGCTAGGACACGAAATTCGTCCGCAGCCGGCACCCGCAGCCGCCGCCAGCGCATGCTGCGTGGCAGCAATTCAAGCCCGGCATCGACCCAGCGCCGATAACTGGGCCATCCTCCGGCGAGCACATCGACCGACCAACCATCACGGCGCAATCGCTCGGCCCAGACCTGGCTATCCAGTCCGCGTCGGTCGCAATAGACGAGCAAGGCATCTGCCCTTGCCAAACCCGCGAGCAGTGCCAACAACTCGTTCGGCAGGCCTTGATCCCTTTTTGACTCCGGTTGAGTGGCGGCCAAAGCTGCCGGCAAACTGACCGCACCCGGAATGTGATCGGCCTCGAATTCGGCCGCACTACGCGCATCGATCACCAAACCGTAGGACGCAAAGTCCTGCACCTCCAATTGATGCGGGTGCACGAGTGCCTCGAAAGCAACAGCGGTTTCAGTCATAGCGGTTTGGACCTTCTCGACTTGCTAGAAATTGCCTCGAATCCAGCATCAGGGCTTGGCGTTTGAGGCACTAGATTTACTTCATGACGCCGCAAGAGGCGCCAAGCAAGCGCATCAGCGCTGCCGAGTCACCGCGAGGCCATGTCATGCTTCATCATCATCGTTATGCATTCACTTTAGAGCCATCGCTAGGCCTTGCCAAGCGCAGCGGCGCGGACCGTGAAGCCCCGAGATTCCTGCCCAGCGTCTTGCTGGTAATGACGCTGGCAACAGGCGCCGCGTTGATGCCGCAGCCCGCTTTCGCCGTCGATGGCTGTACTGTGCTGCTGTGCCTCGCCGCGCCCAGCTGGCGCGCGATTCCGCAATGCGTGCCGCCGATCCGGCAGCTGTTCAAGGACCTGGCCCGAGGCCGGGTGTTTCCCAGCTGCGGCATGGCGGGCCCCGGCAATGGCTCAAGCCATGCGTGGGCGCAGGCCCCGACCTTTTGCCCGCCGCAGTACACGCGTGAATTTGAAGGCCCGCGAGGCCCCATTTATCGCTGCGACTACGACGGCGCAGTCGAGGTCAAGGTCGAAGGCCAATCTTGGGCGCGCACCTGGTGGAGCATGGGCGGCGACTCCGTCACCGAGTACATGCCTGCCGCCAAAGCCAAGCTGGGCAACTGGGACAGCAAGTTCGAAGACGACTACGCGGCTTGGCTCGCCAACCCGCCTCCACCACCCTGCCCTTTCTGCTGAGGCCACCATGGACGAAATCAATTTTTCGGAACTGGCAGCCCACTGTGCACCGCGGGTACATCCAAGCACGGTGCGCGCCTTGGTGGAAGTTGAGAGCGGCTTCAACCCGCATTCGATCGGCGTGGTCGGCGGCGTGCTGGTGCGCCAACCCAGGAACTTGCGCGAAGCGCGCGTCACGGCGGCAGCATTGCAAGAACAGGGCTGGAACTTCAGCGTTGGGCTGGCGCAGATCAACCTGCGCAACTTTGAACGCTTGGGGCTAACCGTCGCCTCGGCATTCGATGCTTGCGCCAATTTGAGGGCCATGCAAGCGGTGCTGAGCGAATGCTTTGAGCGTGCCGGTCGCGGGGCGAACCAAACACCATCACAGCAGGCCTTGCGCCAGGCGCTGTCTTGCTACTACAGCGGCAATTTCGTCACCGGCTTCAGACAAGGTTATGTCCAGCGGGTGGTGACTGCGGCAAGTCGCCGCCCGCCAGCGCTGGCTCAGCCGCCGTGAATGGACGGAACACCTTTTCCCAGCCCGTCACCTTTCATTGAGGAGTACCCATCATGCAATCCATCGTCTCAACCCGGGCCGCTTCCAAGTTCGCCCCGCTGCTGATCGCCTTGCTGGCGATGTCTGAAGCCGCTTCAGCCCA
Source organism: Roseateles oligotrophus (assembly GCF_025717515.1). Taxonomy (GTDB): domain Bacteria; phylum Pseudomonadota; class Gammaproteobacteria; order Burkholderiales; family Burkholderiaceae_C; genus Paucibacter_A; species Paucibacter_A oligotrophus. The sequence continues at coordinate 567,356 of NZ_JAJIRN010000001.1, read as the reverse complement.
AGGCTTCGACAAGATCAACACCACGGTCACCAATGTCAACACCATCTTGGTCACGATATCGATCGCCGTGGTCACGATTGCCATCATGTGGGCCGGCTTCAAGATGATTTTTCAGGGGGCGCGGCTGGCGGATGTGGCCAATGTGCTGATCGGTGGCACCCTGGTAGGCGGGGCCGCCGCCTTCGCCGCTTTTATCGTCGCGTGAGCGAGCACCGTCATGCAAGCCGAAGCGATCTACAAGGGCGCCACCCGGCCGGCGATGAAGCTGGGCATCCCGCTGGTGCCTTTGGTTATCTTGTTCGGCAGCGGCATGCTGATCATTCTGTGGGGCGGCCTGCTGCTGAGTTGGTGGATCGCACTCATCGTGGTGACGGCCCTGGGGCCCCTGCTGGGCTGGATGCGCTTCGTGACGCGGCGGGACGACCAACGTTTCAGGCAGATGTTCATTGCCGCCAAGCTCGGCTTCAAGAACCACAACCGCCGCTTCTGGCACTGCCGCAGCTATTCGCCCTACCTCTACCGGGGGACTTCCGATGTTTGGCATCACTAACCCAACAGGACAGTGGCATGCCGGCGCATCTAGCTGGCCTTGGTCAAGAACCACCGCGAGACCCCAGCATTGGGCTCGTGCGCAAGCCGAAAATCCGCTGTCGCGCTTTGTGCCGTTTTCCTCTTTGCTATCAGATCATGACGTGATGACCCGAGGCGGTGACTATCTGCGGGTCTGGCGCCTGGAAGGCATTCCCTTCGAATGCGCGGACGAACAACTGATCGCCGAGCGCCATGAAGCCAAATGCAGCCTGCTGCGCAATCTGGCCGGCGGCCAGTTCGCGATCTGGGAGCATCGACTGCACCGCTTGGTGGAAGACCAAATGTCTGAGCCAGTCGAGCCGGGCTTCGCTCGCGACTTGGCGCAGGCCTATGCCGCCTCGCTGCGCGGTCAGCGGATGATGAGCAATGAGCTGTACCTGAGCCTCGTCTATCGATCCAGAGCCTCGCGGGTCGGCCGAGCCTTCCAATCGGTGCGACGTAGCCGAGAGGACATTGCCAAGGCGCAGGCCGAGGCCTTGACCGTGATGGCAGAGAAGTCCGCGCTGGTCGCGCGCTTGCTGCGGGCCTTTCAGCCGACACTTTTGGGCGTGCACAGCCGCAAAGACCAGGCCTATTCCGAACTGGCCGAGTTCCTCTCCTTCTTGATCAACGGCGTTTGGCACCCGGTGCCCGTGCATGCGGGGCCGCTGTATCGCACGCTGCCCACCACCCGCCTGTCCTTTGGGGCCGACAAGCTGGAGCTGCGCCACGCCGACGGTTCTCACCGTTACGCGGCCTTCGTCGACATCCACGAGTACGCCGATGCGGTCGAGCCGGGTGTGTTGAACCCGCTGCTGTATGAGGCCAGCGAGTTCATCGAAACGCAGAGCTTTTCCATCCTGCCCAGGCGCGAGGCGCTGCACTCGCTGACCTTGCAGCGCGATCAACTGATCGCCAGCGACGATGTGGTCGCCAGCCAAGTCGCCGAGATGGACCTGGCGCTGAACGAGTTGGGCGACGGTCAATTCTGCATGGGCGAGTACCACTACAGCTTGCTGATCTTCGGCGACAGCGCGGCCGATGCGGGCCGGCGCGCCGCGCAAGCCATCGGCGCGGTGGGCGAAGCCTGCAGCTTGCAAATGCGGCCGGTGGATCTGGTGGCCGACGCCGCCTGGTTCGCGCAACTGCCGGCCAACTGGGCCTGGCGGCCGCGCGAGGCCAAGCTCTCGTCGCGGGCCTTTGCGGCGCTCACCAGCGGCCACAACTTTGCACGCGGCAAGCGCGACGGCAACCCCTGGGGCGAAGCGTTAGCCCTGCTGCGTACTCCTAGCGGCCAGCCTTTCTACCTCAATCTGCACGCCAGCCCCGACGGCGAAGACTCCGAAGACAAGAAGCTGCCCGGCAACGCACTGATCATCGGGTCCACCGGGGTCGGCAAGACAACGCTGGTGATGCTCTTGCTAGCCCTGACGCGCAAATGGCAGCCGGCGCCCCGCATCGTGCTGTTTGACCTTGACCGGGGCAGCGAGATCGCCCTGCGTGCCTTGGGCGGCCGCTACTTCACGCTGGAGGCCGGCAAGCCCACCGGTTGCAACCCGCTGCAACGCGAGCCCACCCCTGCACGCATACAGTTCTGGGAGCAGCTGATTCGCACCTGCATCGCGAGCCCTTCCCTGCCCTTGCTGCCGTTCGACGAGCACGCGATTGCCGAGGCCGTGCACTCAGTCGCGCGCATGCCCAAGGCGCTGAGAAGGTTTTCGACCGTACGTCAGAACCTGCCGAAGTCGGGCGATAACAGCCTTTTTGAGCGGCTTGGTCGCTGGTGCCAGGGCGGCGCACTCGGCTGGGTCTTTGACGAGGCGGATGACCGCTTGACCGATCTGCATCTGGCCACGGCAATCGGCTTCGACACCACCGATTTTCTCGACCTGCCCGAAGTGCGTACGCCGTTGATGCTCTATCTGCTCGATGTAATGGCCGAGTTGGTCAATGGCGAGCGGCTGATCTATGTGATCTCGGAGTTCTGGAAGGCGCTGGACAACGACATCTTCAGCGACTTCGCCAAGCAAAAGCAGAAAACCATCCGCAAGCAAAACGGGCTCGGCATCTTCGACACGCAAAGCCCGTCCGACGTGCTGCGCCACCCGATCGGCCGCACCATGGTCGAGCAAAGTGTCACAAAGATCTTTCTGGCTAACCCCGAAGCCTTGCGGGAAGAATATGTCGACGGCTTCGGGCTCAGCGACGCCGAATTCGACATCGTCAAGAGCCTGGGATCCAGAGGCGGGCGCAGCTTCCTGGTCAAGCAAGGCCGCAGCAACAGCGCCCTCTGCGAACTCGACCTCGCAGGCTTGGAAGATTTTGTTGCGGTCCTGTCGGGAACGACGGATAACGTGAACTTGCTCGATGGCATCCGTGCCGAAGTGGGCGACGACCCGCAGTACTGGCTGCCGCTGCTGCTGGCTGCCATCCACGAGCGCAAAGCCCGTTTGGAAAGGAGATCGTCATGAAGTTTCTCGAATACAAGCTCAGCGCCATCCTCTTGGCATCGCAATGCTTGATCAGCACGCCGGCCGAGGCGCAGTTCGTCAAGGGCAATGAGGCCATCAAAGTGACGGCGGCCGGAAAGAAGGTAGAGACGCCGCCGGTACCGGCGTCGGCTTCGGTGGACAAGGTGTGCGAAGCAGCCGGCACATGTCATGCCTCAACTTGGCGCATGGTCGAAACCGAAGCGGGTTTGGTCGAATGCACCGAGGCCTACGCACGCCCTGGCAGCTGCAGAACGTCAACCTATGGAACTCAGAAGCTGTATCGCCTATGGGTCGTAAAGCGAGGAAAAGAATGGGTGCAATGCCAGTACCCCGACCTTCAAAGCAAGTGCACGCCCATGTTCGTGCGCCCGCCGGCAAACCTGCCGTATGACGCCCTTCAATAATCAAGCGACACATTATGTTTACCTGGCTTGGCGTAAAACTTACAGCCGTCATGAGCGTCTATGTGCTGGGCGTTGTCTCAAGCTTGATGACTGCCTTGGCACCCATCGCCTTGACGGCCATGACGCTTTGGGTGCTTTTGTATGGCTGGGCAGTGCTGCGCAACGAGGTGTCGGAAACCGTTCCAAATTTTCTTTGGAAAGTCACCAAGATCGGTTTGATCCTCGCCTTTGCGCTGCAGTCCGGCTTCTACATCACCAATGTGGCCGACACCGCCAATTCTCTGGCCACCGGCGTAGCAACAACCTTTCTACCTTCGATTGCGCCCGTCGGAACGATCACATCGCCATACAGCCTGCTTGACACCTTCAACGATAAAGCGAGCAATCAAGTCGCCGACATCATGAAGGAGGCGAGCATCACCCGACTGGATCTGCTGGTCGCCGCCGCGGTGTTCTCCATCGGCTCAGTCGCCTTTCTCTGCATCACCGTCTTTGTTGTGACGCTGGCAACGGTGTTCCTGAACTTTGTCATTGCCGTCGGCCCCTTGTTCATCTTTTGCCTCGCATGGAAGCCCACGCAACGATTCTTCGACAGTTGGCTTTCCATGGCTCTAAACGCAATCGTCCTGACCTGGTTCGCATTTTTTGCGCTGGGTCTCAGCACATACATTGGGCAAGAGATGTTCAAGGCGATCAACGACGGCGGAGGCTTCCTTGGCGGTGCCTTCAACGTCCTCGGCGAAGCCACTCGCTACTGCGTGCTGATGCTCGTCATGGCCATTATCTGCTTCCAGGCACCCAGCCTGGCCTCGGCGCTGACCGGCGGCGCGGCCATACAGCAAGGCATTCAGATGATCCAGAGCGCCATGATGGTGTCGGGTCTGCGCTCAAGTGCTGGCCGGTCCGGCGCAGCGGGTTCGGGCGGAGGAACCATGCGCAGTGGCGCCGGCATTCCACACGCCGCCGGCTATGCCGTAGGCGCCGCCGGTGGATTGGCACGCCAAGGCTACGGCCAAGCGCGTGTCGCAGCCTACAAACTTGCGGCCCTGCGCGGCCGTTCCTGAGGAGTCATCATGACCAACTCTCGCACCCCCATCGCCCTTGCCGCTTTGCTGCTCACCGTCACTTCGACCGGCAGCCACGCCCAAGGTATCCCCGTCATTGACGTTGCCAATCTGGTGCAAACCGTCCAGCAAGTCGTCAACGACATCACTGCGATCCAGAACCAGATTCAGCAGATCACCCAGCTGCAAGCGCAGATCGCCAGCATGAACGGCAAGCGTCTGCTCGGTACTGTGGCCAACAATCCGCTGCTGCGCAACTATGTGCCGGCCAACGCGTATACCGCCGTCAATGCCGTCGGCAGCTCGGGTTACGGCGGACTCAACCTCACGGCCAAGGGATTGCGGGATACCGGCATGGTTTACAACTGCCTAGACCTGGTCGGCCAAGCACGCACCAACTGCCAGGCCGCGCTGGCCCAGCCCTACCAGCACAAGGGCTTGCTGCAGGATGCGATGAAGTCCGCCTCGGGCCGTCTGTCGCAGATCAATGCCTTGATGGGGCAGATAGATGCCACCGCCGACCAAAAAGCTGTGCAGGAGATTCAGGCCCGCATCGGCGCCGAGAACGCCTTGCTGGCGCATGAAATGTCGCAAGTGCAAATGCTGCAAGGCATGGCCGACAGCGAGGAGCGCATTGCCCGCTCGCGCGACCGCGAACGACAGTACGAGATGCTGAACCGGACCGGCAAGATCTCTGATTTCTTGCCTTGAGTCACGAATGCGATCCAGCGAGAGATGCGAGGTGAGTCATGGACAGCGCCATTTTGGAAAGCACAGGCTTCTCGGCTTCGGCCGAGTCAAGCCGTATCGCAACGGCCGCCAATCGGGCCTGGGAGATTGACCGCACACTGATGCTGGAGAAGTCCGAGCGACGCGGCTGGCTGGTCGGCGGCGCTGGCCTGCTGCTGGCCATGCTGGGCGTATTGGCCGCACTGGCGCAAGGGCCCTTGCGCCAAGTGGTCGGCATTCCCATCGTGGTGGACAAGACCACCGGCGAGACCACGATACAGCAGCGACTGAGCGAAGAAACCATTCCACCGCAAGAAGCCTTGGATAAACACAATCTGGCGGTGTTTGTGCGGGCCCGCGAAGGCTATAGCTGGTGGTGGCTGCAGCGTGATTTCGAACAGGTGGCCAGGATGGCGGTGCCGACGGTCTTCAGCGACTACAACCGCTTGTTCGAAGGCGAAGCCGCGCTACAGAAGAAGCTCGCCAGCAGCGAAGAATGGCGCATCAACATCATTGGCGTGCGCCTCTCTGCGGCCGGGCGGCGCGGCAATCGGGGCGAGGCCACGGTCACCTATGACAAGCTGAGCCGCCAGCCCGAGCGCAATCTGCCGGACGTGACCACGCGTCATGTGGCCAGCGTCATCTTCGAGTACCAACCCAAGGTGCTGGCCAAGGAGAAAGACCGGCTGGAGAACCCGTTCGGCTTCGTCGTCACCGCCTACCGGTCCGACCCCGAGATCAATACGCCGCCGGCCACGCTGGGTTCCGTTCCCATAAACACCGCGCAGGTCAGCACAACAAAGCCGTGAGGTTGTCATGCCTAACAAAACCAAAGGCCCGTTCGCCGCCGCATGGCTGATCGTCGGCTTGGCGGCCGCCAACAGTGCCGCGACTGCGCAGAACACCGGTGCCGACCCCCGCTTGAAAGAGCTTTGGTACGACCCGCAGGCGGTGATCACCGTGCCGGTCAAACGTGGCATCGTCACGCATCTGATGCTGGACGCGGGCGAAGCCATCACCGATGTGGGTTCGGGCCTGGGTGCCGACTGCAGCAAGCCCGAGGCCAGCTGGTGCATTGCCGCCCAAGTGGGTGGCCGCAATATCTTCGTCAAGCCCAAGACGCTGGCCAGCGGACCCAACAACCTGGCCGTGGTGACCGACAAACGCAGCCACGCATTCAGATTCGTGCTCTTGGCCGATGGCGATGTGAGACAGCCGATCTACCGACTGCTGGTCAAGGCGCCGGCCGCGCGGGACGCGAGTGTTGCGAATCGCCCGAACGCCATGTTGGTCTCACCGACACAGATCGGTATGGCGCCGCTCGAGCCGATGACCGAGCGGACAGCGGAGCGAACCACGGCGCCGCCGGACTTGGTCAACGTCAACTACGCCATCGCCGAAGGTCGCGACTCGCAAGACATCGTGCCCACGCTCGTATTCGATGATGGCCGATTCACCTATTTCCGTTTTCCCGGCAATGCCGAGCTGCCGGCGGTGTTCCACGTTCAAGGCGACGGCACAGAGTCTCTCGTCAACGCGCGCATGGCCGGCGAACTGCTGGTCGCGGACCGGGTCAGCCGGCGCTTGATGTTACGGGCAGGCTCGGCGGTGGTCGGTGTCTGGAACGAAGCCTTCGATCTGGACGGGCGCCCTCCCATCGGCGGCAGCACCGTAGCCGGGTTGCGGCGAACACTCAAAGTTGATGAGCGCGCCGATGAAGCCAGGAGCTTGCCATGAACGCCACCAGCGCCAACGCAAGCATCAACACCGTCGAGCCGATGGGCGATGAACCCAGCGACAAGAATCCACGCATACCAGACATCGCGCAAGACGCCCGCGAGAGCAGGCTGTCGTGGAAAGCCATTCTGGCGGTCGCGTTGATGCTGCTGTCCCTGATCGCGGCAACGACCTTCGCCGTCAACCGCGCTCTCTCCAGCGGCAAAAAGGATGCTGACGCAGAAGCCAAGCGGCTGACCGATAGGCCCAGTGCGGCCGCAGCCGAGCCACGCAAGCTCGACATGACTACTCCCACCAAAGTGCAGCCCAACGCGCCGGCCTCGGCATCGAGCGATCGAATGATTCCAGCCATCATCGCCAGCGCAGACGATGAATCACCGGAGCCGATCGGGGTGCGCCGCACCGGCGAGCCTACAAGTTCAGGTCCGCAGCGCATTTCACCGCAGGACGCGCCCGTAACGCTTGTTTCGAGCAGGCCTAGCGGAGGTACGGCAGCTACGGCGGCCGGTCGGACCACAGCGGTCGATAACCCCGATGACCCGCTCGCCGGTACCAAGCGCAACCTGGAAGGCTATCAACGGCAACTGCAAGGCTTGCTGGATACGCTGACAAAGAGTTCCGAGTTGGCGCTGGGCGCGCAAGAGATCCCAGCGCCGCCGACTCACCTCGGCCAAACAGCGCCGGGCCATTCCACAGCCACACCCAACACCGGCCTGTTCGGCGGCCAACTGCAAGCCTCGGCAACTCCCCGCGTGGCAGCCGCCATGCTCGCCAGCACGCCAACCCAGCGCAGCCTGACCTTGCCCAAAGGCACGGCTTTCACCTGCGCCCTCAAAACCCGCATCATCAGCGCCGCCTCGGGCCTGGTCAGCTGCCAGGTGCAGCGCAATGTCTATGGCGACGACGGCCGGGTGCTGCTGATCGAGCGCGGCTCGCACATGGACGGCGAATACCGTATCGGCGCCGTGCGGCCCGGCATGGTGCGCATCCCTGTCCTGTGGACACGCGTTCGCACACCGCTTGGCGTCACGGTCGATATCGAATCCCCCGCCACCGGACCGCTGGGCGAGTCTGGCATAGACGGCTTTGCCGACAACCGTTGGGGCGAACGCCTGGGCGCGGCGATGCTGCTGTCGCTGATCGATGACTCGGTCAAGCTGGTGATGCAAAACCATTCGAACAGCAACAGCAACCAGGGCGACACCATTCTGCTGCCCGCCACCACCGCCAACACCAGCAAGCTGGCCGAGAAGGTACTGGACAGCACGATCAACATCCCGCCCCTGATCTATCAGAACCAGGGCGCCATCGTCGCCATCTACGTCGCCCGCGATGTGGACTTCTCCTCGGTCTACGCTTTGACGGAGGTGTCCAAGTGAGTAGCCTATTACTCGACCGGGCAGGCGCCCCAGACTGCTGGTGCGGCGACGCCACCTCGGTGATCGAGTTCCTGCGCCCGCTGCGCGAGCAGCTGGACGCGCCCGGCGTGCTGGAGGTCTGTGTCAATCGGCCGGGCGAGTTGCTGGTCGAAACGTTTGAGGGCTGGCAGACAGTCGCGGTGCCGGAGCTGACGCTGGAGCGCTGCCTGTCGCTGGCCACGGCAATCGCCACCTTCTCCGACCAGCAAATCAGCCAAGAGCACCCGCTGCTATCGGCAACCCTGCCCAGCGGCGAGCGGATCCAGATCGTCATCCCGCCAGCGGTCTCGCGCGGCACCGTCTCGATCACGGTGCGCAAACCGTCGCACATGATCAAGCGCCTGGATGATTTCGAGCGTGACGGCCTGTTTGAGCGGGTCGATGCCAATCACGCAACGGTCACCCGCACGGCCGGCTGTGAGCTGCTGCCGTTTGAGCGCGAGCTCGTCGCGTTCAAGCAAGCCGGTCGCTATGCCGACTTTTTACGCCTGGCGGTGCGCAAGCACCAGACCATCGTCGTCAGCGGCAAGACCGGCTCCGGCAAGACCACCTTCATGAAGGGTCTGGTCGAAGAAGTGGCCCGGCATGAGCGCCTGATCACCATCCAGGACACCGCCGAGCTGACCCTGCCCAACCATCCCAACGTCGTTCATCTCTTCTACAGCAAGGACGCACAAGGCACGGCACGGGTCACGGCCAAGTCACTGCTGGAAGCCTGCTTGCGCATGAAGCCAGACAGGATCTTCCTGGCCGAGCTGCGCGGGGACGAGTGCTTTTACTTCGTGCGGCTTGCCGCCTCGGGCCACCCCGGCAGCATCACCAGCGTGCATGCGGGCAGTTGCGCGCTGGCGTTTGAGCAGATGTCGCTGATGATCCGCGAGAGTGGGGCCGGTGGCGGCCTGCGCATGAACGAGATCAAGTGGCTGCTGGGCGTGGTGATTGACGTGGTGGTGCAGTTCGACCGCGATGAGCGCGGGCGCTTCATCTCGGAGATCTTTTACGAGCCCCGCCGGCAACGGCTGGGGCGCTGGGACGAATCGGTGCTGGTGGCCGGCGCCTCTGGCCAGTCGAGTGAGGCCGCATCGTGAACAGCAGCGCGGCCCTGCCTACAGCGGTATCGATGTCAAGTTGGCCGGCTGAGCGCAAGCTGGCGGCCACCTTGTTTGCGCTGCTTGGCTTCGCGGCGCTGGCCTGCGCGGCGCTGTATCTGTCGGCGGTGATCTTCTTGCTGCTGAACAAGGCGAACCCGAGCCAGGCGCGCTTGCTGAGCATCACGCACTACTGGGCGCTGTATGCCGACGAGGAGTTGCTGCGCAAGAAACTCATTGCATCCATAGTGGTCTCTGGGGTGGGCGTGCTGCTGGTCTTGCCGGCAGCCTTGCTTTCGGCCACGCGCCCGCAGCGACGTCTGCATGGCGACGCCCGTTTCGCCAATCCCGGCGAGGTCGCGCGTGCCGGGCTGCTGAATCGGCAAGCCACACCTTCGCCGAGCATCCTGATTGGCCGATACCGGGGCAGCTTCCTAACCCTGCCCGGCCAGCTCTCCGTGATGCTGTCCGCGCCCACGCGCAGCGGCAAGGGTGTGGGCGTGGTCATCCCCAATCTGCTGCACTGGCCCGATTCGGCCGTCGTGTTGGACATCAAAGGCGAGAACTACGACATCACCGCCGGCTTTCGCGCCGCGCATGGCCAAGACGTGTATGCGTTCTCGCCTTTCGACGACGCGGCCCGCAGCCATCGCTGGAACCCGCTGAGCGCCGTGCGCAGCAGCCCTTTGCACCGAGTCGGCGACTTGCTGACCATCGGCCAGGTCTTCTTCCCGAACGACGGCAGCGGTACCTCGTCCGAGGCCTTCTTCAACGATCAGGCCAGAAACCTGTTTCTCGGCCTGGGCCTGTTCTTGCTGGAATCGCCCACGCTGCCGCGAACCATCGGCGAGCTTTTGCGCCAATCCTCGGGCAAGGGTCAATCGCTCAAAGGCCATTTAACGGCGCTGATCGAACAGCGCCGCAGTGACGCGGCGCCCTACTCGGATGAATGCGTGGACGCCTTGCAGCGCCTGCTGGCTAACTCCGAGAACACGCTCACCAGCATCGTCGCCACCTTCAATGCGCCGTTAACCATCTTTGCCGACGCCGTGGTGGACGCCGCCACCAGCGCCGACGACTTCCGGCTGGATGAGTTGCGGCGCCGGCGCATGAGCATCTATGTGCGCATCCCGCCGAATCGCCTGCAGAACGCCAGGCCCTTGCTGAATCTGTTCTTCTCGCAACTCGTCAGCCTGAACACCCAGCACCTGCCCGAGCAAGACCCGACCCTCACCGTCCAATGCCTGCTGGTTAACGATGAATTCACCGCGATGGGCCGGGTCGGCATCATCTCGTCGGCGGCCGCCTTCCTGGCCGGCTACAACCTGCGCTTGTTGACCGTTGTGCAGGCGATGTCCCAGCTCGATGCGGTCTACGGCGAGAAGGAAGCCCGCACCTTCGCCACCAACCACGGCTTGCAAATTCTCTATGCACCGCGCGAGCAACGCGACGCCGACGAGTACAGCGCGATGCTGGGCCACTTCACCGAGCGAGCCACCTCACGCGGGCGCAGCCGCTCTTTCAGCGAGCATGGCCACAGCAGCGTCAGCCAGAACGAAAGCGATCAGCGTCGCGCTCTGCTGCTGCCGCAAGAGTTCAAGGAGCTGGGCAGCGAGCGGCTCGTCGTGATCTTCGAGAACTGCAAGCCCATCCTGGCGGAAAAGATCCGCTACCACCGCGACGAGCTGTTCAAAACCCGCCTGCTCCCGCCGCCGAAAGTACCCCAGATTGATATGGACCTGCACTTCGCCCGCGTCCAGCAACGCTGGAGTTATGCCGAGGACGAGGTCCCGGCGGACAAAGGCTTTGACATCAATCGGCTGGCGCAAGACTTCAGCGATCTGATGCTGCCAGGCGAATCGGCCAGCGCGGCCGACATCACGGCCTGCGTCGATGACTTCTTCGCCAGGACCGTCGTGTCCATGCCGGAGCAAGCCATGGGCGGTGTGATTGAAGAAGTCGCTGAATCAGCCCAAGCCGAGCTTGCCAATCAATCCTGATCTTTGAGTCGCCAAGGAGCCCACCATGCGTACCGCCCTGCCCTTGCTCTCTTCCGTGTTGGCCGCCGTTCTTGCCGCTGTTCTTGCGCCACTGCTGCTCGGCTCCTGCAGTTCGCCACCCAAGCCACCCAGCGTTGACGAGTCCTTGAAGCGTCCGGCCAACACGGCCACGGCGATCGATTTGCAGGCCTGCAAGGGCGAGCTGCACAGCAAACGCCTGGCCTTGGATGACAAAACCCGCCTCGCCGAACTCTCGAAACAACAAGCCAACGACTTGGCGCTGAGCCTGGCCTTGTTGCAAAAGGCGGTGATGCCAAAGCCCGCGTCAACCGACCTGGCTAATGTCGTATTCACCGTGCACTTCGCGTTCGGCAGCACCGCACTGAAGATGGCCGCACCCGAAGCCGCACAGCTGATAGAGCAAGCGCGCGGCGCCGCCCTGGTCATGCTGCGGGGGCGCACCGACGGTACGGCAGATCGACCCGCCGAGAGTCGCATCGCAAGGGATCGCACGGCAGCGGTGCGCGACTACCTCGTCCAATCCGGCGTCGAAGCCACGCGCATTCGCAGCACCTGGCAGCCGACGGGTGACCACGCGGCCGACAACGACAGCAACCATGGCCAGAGCCTGAACCGCCGCGTAGAGATTGAGCTGTATCGCTGGGTGCCTCAGATGGCGGCCCTGTCCGGTCAAGTGCAACGCTGAAAGGACTTCCCATGAACACTGAAACTGGACGAGCCGCCCACAAACCCGGCGGCAGCGTTGAGCCCATCAAACGTGCCAACGCCGCCACACCGCCGATTCAGCAAGCGCCTACCGAGACGGCCGGGCAACGCTATGAACTCTACGATCCTTTTGCGGAAGTGACCTATCGGATCAAGGGCCTTGAAGCGATGAGCGCCAAGGCCGATCAACTCGGGGCCAGTCGCTTTCATGCGGTGGACGAGGACGGCAAGCGCACGCCTGTCGAAAAGGTCAATGGGCAATGGCAGAAGCAACAGCAACAGCGGCCGATTGAACAAACGGCACCGCCCAAATCGCCAAGTTCATCAAACATCGATCTGACCGCAGACCGTGCAGCACGCGCCGAGCAACTGACCGAAACACTGCAGGAGCGCTACCTGATCAAACGCCCGCCCATGAAACTGGGCGAGATCGGCATCGGCCACACCGAATACCGCTACCGAGGTGACAGCAACCGGGTCGCCTTCACCGAGTCCGCCTTCAAGCTCAGTACCGACAACAACAACCCCTCGGTCGCCCGCTCCATGGTCGACGTGGCCGAGTCCCGTAACTGGAAGTCCTTGCGGGTATCCGGCAACGAAGACTTCAAGCGCCTGATCTGGCTGGAAGCCTCGCTGCGCGGCATCAAGGCGCATGGCTACGAGCCACAGCGAGCCGACCAGGAGCTGCTGAGTCGCGAACGCGATGCCCGCATGCTCAATCGCATCGAACATCAGCCTGCCGCCAGCGGCGCGAATGCCATGAGCGTCGGCAAGGCAACAGCAAACCCAGCCAAGCAATCCGCACGCGGCGGCGGTGGCCGCAAGGCGGTGCTGGCCGCCTTAGAGGCCGTGCTGGTCGCCAAGCATGTGCCCGAAAAACAGCGACTGGCCGTGATGAGTGCCGCTGCGGACAACCTGGCGCAAAGGTTGCAGGCGGGGCAAACGCTGAAGGTCAAGGTCTTCGACAAGGCCGCGCCATCGCAGCGGCCAGTGGCCGTACCCACGCTTGTACCTGAAGCACAGCGCAGCCATGAACGGGCGGTTCCCGGCCGTTGATGGGCTGCGCGTATTGGCTGGTTGTGTATTCCGGGCCAAAAATGCCGCCCATTCCGCTTCAACTCAACCACCAATTCCGATTGAACGTGGCCACTCGTTCCGGTTCAAATTAGCCGCGGGCTCCGACTCGTACTGGACCGCCGAAGCGAGTTAAGTCAGCACAAATTAGGTGGAGTCACAGCGGCTGCGATGTGCCCAAAGCGGTCAATTGCCGTCACTGCGTGCGCACACGAAATCGTCTGACAGCCGCCATCGACAAACTTGTAGGTTGGCGGAGAACACTGCAACCCCCCGTATCGGGCGCATCCTTGAGTACGCTTGGTGTCGCTTAGCTATGTTGGAGTTCGCAGGCAAACTCCAAGCGAGCGGGCTTGACAGGGGGGGGCTTACGCGACCTCAGCTACCGCGCAGGGTCGCGTCTTCATCGTGCCTGGCACCGAACTTCTACCCAATTGGCCGACATGCCTTGGTTATAGCGCTTGGCATCGGCCTTGCAGACATCTTTGTTGGCAGCTTCCGCAGCTGCCTCCCTTGCCTTGTCGAGGCTAGGAGCACTGACGGATACCGTGAAGGTGCTCCCGTTCTTCATCCAGGATCCGGTGCACTTTCCTGTGCAGACAAAAGCCCCGCCGCCGGAGGCCTGTGACGTTGAATTTGCCGATGCGCTATCTGGCGCTTTGCCAAAAAGGCTTTTCAACAACTTCCCAGAAAACGAACTTTCGAATGCAAGATTATCTCTCTGAATCTGTTGGCTCGCCTGAACTTGAACTTTGTGTGCGGTCAACTTCTCTGAAACAAGCTTCTCCCAATTGCCCGAGCTATCGTGCCCTTTGACCAAGAAAAGTGGCAATTTCTCGGTGCCGTAAGCACTCGCCGAGAGTGCGCAGAAATTCTCATTGAGTACGAGATTGACTGAGCGAAATGACCTATCCCACCCATCTCTCCTTGAATTTGCTGCGTATACAAAACTGTCATTCCTATGTGGGCCATTGGGAAATATTCTGGCGTTGGTCGAGGCAGCATATGAGCATGAATCTCGATTGAGCGTAGTAAGCCAATATGGAATTCTATTCATTCTAGCACTCCGTCCAACAAGATACATAATTTCTGTTGGCGTCGGCAATCGCCAGTCTCGATAGTCCTTTTGAATCTTATGCAAGGCTTCATCGATAGAGAACAGCGAAGTATCGAAGGCTTTGCAAAGCTCAACGCCATTCTCAATGGCAACCTTCGCTCCAACTGGGCACCTCAGCCATGCCAAGGAGGTCGCTGGATCGACAAATTCATTTGCCCCAAACTCTGGCTTCGGGATGCTTTTCGATGCAAAACGCACAAAAATCCAACCGGCACCGCTTAAATCATACCCTTGCCTTCTGAGGCAATAGTTTCCATCGCAAATCAGATGCTTCTTTATTTTCAACGGATCGCCGTAACCGTAACTATCAAGATCGTCATAGCTCATGCCATTAGTTCGATACGGCGCAGTGAAAAATCGAGGATCCTTTGCCTCGGTATCGCTCATAGAGTATAAGAATGGCGGTACGAATGCACCTGAATTCTTTTGGCATTCAATTGGCTCATCCTCATGAAATGAAATCGACATTTCAGCCCCGGTGGGAAGCCGCCATTCCGTGGATCCTGCGAACTGGACATCACTTAAGTGTGATTGCAATTCTTTCAAATCTATCCCGATGTCTTCGGTGATTGCATTGCCTGTACAAGTTGAGCCATTCCAGCTTTGTCCAAGCATGCATCGCGTCCATTCAAGGCCTGTTCTTGGATCAATTGCTGTTCCATATTCCGTATATATGTACTTTGAAAATGGCTTGCAACTGTTACGGGAAGAATTAATATATGATTTTGCCGGTTTGCCTGAGCTTGCCGTTGAAACAAGCGGGGGGATAACTGGCTGCAGCTCGTTTTCTGTATTCACCTCTTTATCTTGATCAGATCTTTCAAGTTTTACGACAGAAACAAAGTTAGGGAATTTTTTGGCCAACATGGCATACTCATTATCCCCTTTTCTATCTCCGTTCTTAATTAGGTAGACCAATCTGATATTGTTTCTTGATATATTATCTAAAACCTCACCGGTTTTTCCGTTTACTACACAAGCAAAGGCATCGTTTTTTTGACATGTTGAGAGTGTCCAAAATTCAACAGGAAATCCGTTCTGACCTATTTTCTGGATGAATTTTTCTGAAATTGCTTGAATACTATTGTCGTAACGCGCAATGGTTGCTCGGCCCACGATTTTATCGGTGCCATTTTCTTTGCACCCCTTTTCATATACTCCAACTATTGAGTTGGCTTCGCGTAATGTCGGGATGCGCCAGGATGAGTCTTCAATTTTTTTGGTTTGATTGACCGCTTCATACCAAGTTTTATATGCCGGATCTCCGGCACACTTTTTTTCCGCCAAGTTCCATGTTTGCCCAACTGGGCACAAGTTCCAGATATAGCCATTCCGTGGGTCGGTCACCGTACCGTCGCCGTTGTCGGCAAAACCATCGAAAAATTTGCAGCTGGGGTTGTCACGGCTAGTGCTGTATTTGTTTGGGTCGCCAACGGTTTGAGCCAAAATTGACAAGCTCAAACTGATCGTCATTGCACCTAGTATCAAACGCTTCATCACAAATTTCTTTCAAATACAACATTGTTCGCCACGCAAGTAGTCGGCCAGGGCAGCCTCGACACCCGCTGGCAGCGCCAGAAGATCGACACTTTGTGCTGAGACTCTGATGGGAATGGAACCCTCGGTCCAATCAAGGGCTTCGAAGCTCAACCAGACGACTTCGCTGGCGCGCAGTCAGAGAAGTGAAATCACGAGCACCTTTAGACAACAGATAAAGACGGAACGGATAACGACGGTTAGGAAATCAACCGCCTCAGCAAGTATGGAGTCCCTGGGACGGTGGAGGCATCCGGAATTCCCCTTGCGAGGTCAGCTTCGCTCGACTGAGGCGGCTAGCGCGCCGCTCGCATAAACTCTAGAAGCTCATTCGGGGAGATTCTTGCGGGGATTGGCCAGTAACAGGTCACCCATTCTCCGGGTGGCCCATAGCGAACACGATGGACTACGCTCCGACCAGCCGGAAGTTACCAAGAAGTACGCTGATTCGGCTGGCTAACGGGGTGGTTTCGAATACCCGCAATGGGCACTGACCTGCCTCGCGGTCAGTGCCACCGAAGTGAATTGATCTGCGCGAGGCCGAGAAGCGCGAAAGAAATCCGCATAGCTCGCCAGGTGTTGTGCAAAGCGTCCCAAAGGGGTCAGGGCAAATCAATTTCTGATCAATTCGGCGTGAAATTGCTTGCGGCTTAATGAACCCGCAGCACCTCAAACTGCTGTCGGACTGCAGCGACCTGTATCGCCACCTCATCACCCTCACATTTACCCAGCATGGCTCGGCCCAACGGGGCTTCGGTGCTGATGACCTGAACGCGCTGAGCGCCGCTGACCAACTTCATGCTGCCTCCATCCGGGCCGAGAAAGAGCTGTTGCTGCTTGTCGTCGGCATCAACCAGGCAGACCAGGGCGCCGAGCTGTATACCTTTGCTGGCGTCGTAGGGGCGCGGGCGAAATTGGCGCCAACTGGCTATCGCCTGGCGGATGGCTTCGGCGCGACGAGCTTGGCCGGTGGCCAGGTAGGCGGCTTCGAGACCCAAGGTGTCGTATTTGTTTTCGGCGATGTTTTCTTCGTGAGTCGCCGTTTCATGGGCCGCCCGCGCTGCCTGTTCGGCTTGCAGCAGGTCTTCGGCAAGCCGTTCCAGCACCTGCTGCTGCAGCAAAAATTTATCCATGATGAAAGCTAAGCATCTCAGAAAGCAACTCGACCAGCGACTCGTGCGGCAGATGCCGCACCCGAATCTTTGCCCCCGGATGAGGCCACATCCGCTTGCGCGATCCACCTTGCCTGGGAGGGCAGGTTGGCGCGGGCGTCGACCCATCTCAAGATGCGCGTTGCACTGTAACTGCCGAGCAGTGCATGCTGTCCAAGATGGCAATCAATACAAGGCGGCCGCCTCTGCCAACTGCCTCGCCACCTCGGCCACCAAGCTCGCCGGCGCCACTGCCTTGACCTGATTGCCATGCCGCAAGATGTCCATCACGATCTCGGTCTCGTGAACGAAGGGGACCTTGAGCTCATAGCTGCCGTCTTCCAACCATGCGCCCTGCTGCTCCGGATGCCACTCCTCGCGGCTGACCCATTGGGCAGCCTTCTCCTGAAACACCAATGTTGCCCATTGCCGTTTCTCGCCGGCAAAGATGCCAAAGCCGCCGTCCATCTCGGCCTGAATCTGCTTGAGCGGAATTTCCTTGGCCTTGACATCCAGCGTCGTAGCCTCTTCGATCGCGTCCAGGGCGAAGCGCAAGACCTGGTTGCGCGAGTGGCACCAAGCATCCAGATACCAGGTGTTTCGGTAATGCACCAATCGCTGCGGTGACACATCGCGCTCGCTGACCGTAGCCCGGCCGCGCGTCAGATAGCGCAGATGCAGACGGTGCCGCTTCAGTAGCGCCTCCCCGACCATCTCGAAAAACTGCGTCGGCACCGGGCGCTTGGCCGGGCTGATGATCTTGATGCGTTTGAGCAGCCCCTTGGCATCGGCCTCGCCGGGTGCAAGCAGCACATGAATGCGCTCCAGCAAGGGCGCCAAGTGGCGGCTGATGACGCCGTCGGAGCCCAACTCGCTCAGCATTTGGTGTGCCATCAGCAGCGAATACAGCTCACGCTCGCTGAACCACAGACCCGGCAGCTCATGCTTTTCTTGGCCTCGGTAGCCGGCGCCAAAGCCGTAGCCACCGTCAAGGCGGCTGTACTCAATCGGCGCGCCGAGTTGGTCGCGCAAGTACTCGAGGTCGCGCTTGAGCGTGGCGTCCGACACTTCCAACTCGTCCTTCATTTCCTGAAAACTCACATGACCGCGATTGCGGATCAGCATTTCGATCTTGTAGACGCGTGCAGTTTTTGACATGGCGGATTTGAACAAAACCGATTGAGACGCTCAGGACTTGAGCCACTCGGACTGTAGCCGGCAAACATGACCGAGCTACGCACCCAAGCGTCCAACTCCATGGACTAGCTCGGTATTTGAGCTTCTGGATATTCATCATTGCTACCAAGAAGGCTGCGATGAGACTCGCCAATCGATCTCCGCCGCCATTTTTTTGTGCAGCTTTGGTATGCCTCAGGGAGAACAGACAAATGATGACGATGACAAGCTCAGATCTCGCGGCCGCCTTGGTGCAAAGCCGCAGAGACAAAGCCACCGGCGGCGGCCGCCCGAACGGGGGCCGCCCCTTCGAATTCAAGCCGCCAGCGCCGCCTGCCAGTTTGACGCAGCTGTGCCTAGCCGTCGCCGAGCACCTGGAACATGGCGGTCAGGTCTACGGACTGGCTTCTCACTGCCAAGCGCTGTGCGTGCACCCGGACGTCAGCCAGGCCTTCTGGCGCCTGAGCCAGTTGGTCAAGAGCCCCGGCGTGATGTGGCTGCTGCTGGCCGACTGGATTGACCGGCGCAGTCCGCCGCCTGAAAACAAGTGCAGCAATCAAGAAGTCTCGGCCGTCTTGCTGCCTCACCTTCAATGCCTGGATCCGGCGCTGATCGACGACGCGGGCCGGCTGTTCGATCGTTTGCTGGGCGCCTATGGCAATGACGCCTGGACGCCGGTGCGGCTGCAGCGCCTGCTGCGCTCGATTCGCCCCCGCTGACACGGCGTTAGCGCAGGGCAGAGATGGCCTCGTGGCAGCAGCTTCGAACCCGTTGCGCAATGTCGGTAAACGAGGCCAGCCACTGGGCCAGAATGCCGGAAAACCAAGCAAAAAAATCCATAAAGAAACACCCGCCGGAAATGCGATTGACCGCAACAAGCCAAGGCACAAGCATGGGCATTCACACCGCACTGGAACAAGCCGCCGAACTGATCGAGCAGGCCGACGCGCTGATCATCGCGGCGGGTGCCGGCATCGGCATCGACTCAGGCCTGCCCGACTTTCGAGGCAAAGACGGCTTCTGGCGCGCTTACCCAGCGCTGCGCCAAGCCGGGCTCGACTTCCAAAGCATCGCCTCCCCGGCAAGCTTCAGGACCGAACCCGAACTGGCCTGGGGCTTCTACGGCCACCGCTTGGCGCTCTACCGCCGCACCATCCCGCACGCAGGCTTCGCCTTGCTGAAGTCCTGGGGCGAGCAGATGCTGCAGGGCTATACCGTCTTCACCAGCAATGTCGACGGGCAGTTCCAGAAGGCAGGCTTCGCGCCGGAGTCCGTGCACGAATGTCATGGCTCCATCCACCATCTGCAATGCTTACAACCCTGTTGCGCGCAAATCTGGGCGGCCGATGACTTCCACCCGGAAGTGGACGAGGCCAGATGCCGGCTGCTGAGCGAACCACCTACCTGCCCGAAGTGTGGCGGCCTGGCGCGGCCGAACATCCTGATGTTTGGCGACTGGGGCTGGCTGGAGCAGCGCACGACGGATCAAGCCGCCAGGCAAGACACCTGGTTGGCCGGTCTTGGCTCGGCATCGCGTCCGCTGGTGATTGAGCTTGGCGCAGGCACCGCCATCCCCTCGGTGCGCCACTTCAGTCACCAGGTCATTCACGACATGGGCGGGCGGCTGATTCGTATCAACCCGGCCGAAGCGGCGGTGCCGACCGGCTTGGACGTTAGTTTGCCTTCGGGGGCGCTGGCGGGGCTGGAGGGGATTGCAGAGTTGTTGGGTACGCCATGATGCGAATTGACACGCGGCGATGGTCGTGGCCGCATGGCTGTGCTGTCCGCCTTGGAAGCCGTGCTGGTCGCCAAGCATGTGCCCGAAAAACAGCGCCTGGCCGTGATGAGCGCCGCTGCGGACAACCTGGCATAAAGGCTGCAGGCGGGGCAAACGCTGAAGGTCAGGGTCTTCGACAAGGCCGCGCCATCACAGCGGCCGGTTGGCGTACCCGCGTGAGCGCCGCAAGCGCAGCGCAGCCAGGAACGGGCGGTACCCGGCCGTTGAGGGGCAGCGTGTATTGGAAGCTTGTATATACCGGGCCAAAAGCGCCGCCCATTCCGATCCAATTTAGCCACCTATTCCGATTGAACGTGGCCACTCGTTCCGGCTCAAATTGGCCGCGGGCTCCGACTCGTACTGGGCAGCCGAAGCGAGTTCAGGCAGCACAAATTGGGTGGAGTCCCAGCGGCGCAATGTGCCCGGAGCTGTCACTTGATGCTCGGGATAGGCCCACAATTGGCGACGCAAAGCAGACACCGCAGCCGCAAGATTGCCCACCACAAAGCTGACATAGGGAGCAACTACAGCTTCAGCATCTACCGTTCGAGGTGAGGTGGGGGCATTGCCGTTGGGCCTCGCCTCTCCCGAAGGGTTAGGCCGCACTGCTGAGATGAGCATGGAGCGCATGACCAGTTGCCAGGACTGCCTTGTTCGTTTGCTCGTAGACCGGCGGCAAGAACTCTGACATGAAAACCTGAGGGTACGTTCCAGTTCTGGACCTGAAGGCAGGGATGACAAGCAGGTGTTGCTGCTCTCGTTCTCCCGTGAGGTCGGTGTTCAAAGCGGGGAACACGATGCTGTAGTGCTTTGACTGATTGGACAGGGCTGCGAGGTGCTTATAGCTTGTACTCATGGTCATCTGGGTGAGCGAGGCGCGGACGGCTTGAGCGCCCTTGAGACTTGCAAGCGCCTTCACCACAAACGCATGATTCACATAGCCACCGTCGCGTGGCGTATAGGTTCGATTGAGCGCCAGCGAGTAATAGACGGCGCTCGCGAGTATGTCTGGCAGAGCGTGGATGCTTTGGACGCAAGCAGTGACGTCAGCAGCAAGCTTGCGGATGACCACATTGAACCGTTGCCATCCCTCGTCATCCTGACCGAATAGAGTGGGCATGGGGTCCTCTGGGTCAAGAGTCTTGATGTACCGAGCTAGAGTCGCACGTGCCCTGCCGAAGTGAAAGCGAGCGTAGAACTGGCGGTCAGCAAGGGAGCGGAGGCAGGGGGCGGCCAAGTCCAACTGCGCTTTACCGTGCAGGCGTTGCACAGCTTGTCTTGTGGCTTCCATGTCCCAAGGGGGCATTTGTGCGGCCAAACGAAGCTGAGCCGAGAGCGGCGGCTTGCCGGCGCGAGTCCGCTCTAGCAATAGGTTGGGACTCAACTCGCCGCTCACTTGGTGCGCCTCATGTCGCCGAGTTCAAAGCGTGCAGTGTCGCCGCCAACTAGGGTGTAGCGCATTGCGGTGCCCTTCATCAAACCCGACTCGTAGGTAACGATCACGTCGTTGCTTTTCGATTCGTATGAGACCTTGTCAATATTGCCCAATGCCTCGACTTCGCCCTGGCGGAATTGGACTTTCATCTTCACCGGGCCAGTCATCAGCCAGGCCCCGCCCAAGCGGCTTGGATCTCCTGAAGAGCACCCCGCAAGGATGTAGGCGATGGCCAGCAGCAGTATTTGGAGGACGTTACGTATGGGCAATTTCGCGACCTTGAGTTCTAGCGTCGAAGTTGAGCCGCGAGCGACGGCTGGGGACGGAAGGCCCAAAATGAAATGGGGCCTGGAGTGACCAGCCGTTGCGAGGCGGCTCGAACGCCCGGTTAGGCCGCATCTCGCGAGCGCTCACTAGCCACGCCTTGGCGCAAACGTTCCTGTCTTCTCGTCGAAGTCGAGGCAGCGCTCAGCGCCAAAGCCCTGCCACAAATTGTCTAGAAGAGGACGCATAGCTTCATCAATGCTGATCGAGTCAATGTCTTCTATCCAGAGCTCTGCCGGGATCAGGTGCGGTCTGTCAGCGGTTGCTCGGCTAAACCTGTGGAACATCTCGCCGATGCCCAATTCAAAGCCCTTCACGTTTAGGATTGCGACGCTCAAAACTGCTGGTCCAGCGAAACCCCACGCCTTCATTGCGTTCAAGTACTGTTTTACCGTGAAGTAGAAGAACATGGACATGTCTAGCGACCAGACGACTGGCTTCTCCACGCCTGGAGAAACTACGCAAGTCGCGCCGCCCAACTGCGCACCTTCAAGTGCGCCAGTTCGAAAGATGTGGTTGTAGGCGTAGAAACCATGGTCTTGCTTCCCGCCCGGATGGATAAGGAGACCATCGAAGTTGTACGTTCGGCTGCCACCACCCCAGTCAGTACCCAGGAATTCAGTGAAAGTCTTGGAGTAGATGCTTCGCAGGTCAACTGTCCTCCGCCCGGCCAATCCTGCTACGGGAACCAAGTGAACAATCCATTGCGGGCCCTCCATCAGCGGTGCTGTTGTCTTGCGCGTAGCGATTTGCTGAAGGCGATCGGCAATGAAGTGACGTGCGCGCTCAGCAAGTGTGGCCGTTCGATCAAAAGCGCCGCGCAATTGGTCGAAGGACATGTCTGTGGTGCTTGTTCCGTTTCTCATGACGAATCGCCTGCTGCTGTTTGTTCGGATGCAGTGAGGGCCATCGAATGACGCTGGCACTCTGAGTACTATCGCGTAGCCACCAGTGGCATCAACGTGGCGCATCTTGATTCCTTGAATCCGGGGTTCGATTCCGGCATCCAGGACTTGAGCGATCCTGCGCATTGCAGCGTCCGCTGGTTCGGTGGTGATTGGTTGGATCGCACCTGCCGCTCCGGCGTGCTCTTCAATTCCGTAAACCAGGTCGCCGCCGTCGGTGTTCGCCAAGGCGGCGACGTCTTTACAGATCTCATGCTTGTCCTTTTCAGCACTCCCCGGAATCTCGCGCTTGAATTCCAAAGTTTGCGATTCAGGGCACCTGTCATCACAGAGCTTCTGGAGAAGTTGCTCATTGAGCTGCTCTAGGGGTTGGAGTAGCAATCTGGGTGCTCCTACGGGGGTTGTTGAACGCTGCGAGTGGCGCGGTCGGTGTTTGATGCGGCCTAACTGTTGTACGCCGCTCCCGAGAGCGCAACAACATCGGACTGTCGGATAAACCAGCCTGCAAGTGATGGATTTAAAAAGACAAACGGCAAATATCTGATTTGAGTTTTGCCGCTCTTGTTACTAGTTACCCCGATGCAAGTCGCCGAGCTTGAGTTGAGTGTATAGCTTAAGGTTCTCCCACTTCTTGTGTACGGTGACGAACGGGCCATCAGGGTGCCGCCGAATACCCGCTTCGGGCACTGAGCCGATCTACACCAGCACGCTCACCCTACAAAACAGTGGGAACGTCTGCCATGTCACGGCCGCAGAGAACAGCCACCGGACCTCGACACATAGACCAGAAATGACGGCTGCAGCACAATGCCCATATGGCAGAGCCCGGCCGTGCAGCATGTGTCACCGCCGTTGGAGCGCATGCGCTGCTGAACCTTGACGCTGACAGTACCGTCCGGCCCCTGGAATTCCCAGTTATCTCCGGTGGTGAGCAACGTGTAGATATTGACCGACTGACGGGTGCCCTGGGACGCCATAGCGCCGCAGGTTTTCCGGTGAAGCACACAAAACCATGCGCGTCGCGGAGAGTTGGCGAGCTTCGTCAACACCTTCAAGCTCGACTGCATTAGCCGCATGGGTCTGCGCAAAGCGCCGATGGTGCTCGTGCAACTACCCGCAGCGTTCGAGCACTTCAACGAAATCCTTCCTCACTCAAGCATGAAGTTTATGTCGCCCCTGGAGTTCCGAAGGCTGCAGAATCACCCCGCCCACCAGGTCTAATGTAGAGACTGAGCGGGTTTAGGAGCTGCGGGGGCCCGATCGCCTACCGCAACCTGTTCTATCCTGCCGACCGGTGGCAGTTCTCAGGGATTCGACTGGCCGCTGACGTTTAGGGCGCAGGCGAGAACCAAAATTGATTGATAGGCAAGGATAGGACGTGAGCAACAAGAAAGCCAAAGCGCCGATCAAGAAGAAGGCCGGCTCCGGCAGTCATTCGATGGCCGGCTACGAGTATCAGATCGACGTCTCCGTCTGGTTGGCGCTCGACCTAGTGCTGTCAAGCGAGTTCGCAAAGGAAGTTGTCCTCGAGCCGGCCACTGAGGAGGACATCGAAGCAGATCTTGCAGAAACCGAGCCTGGGCGCGTGGTGACGACCGCGAAGGTCGAACAGTACCGCTTGATTGTTCAGGCAAAGCTCCGCAGCGGCGACGCTTGGTCTGTTGCTGGGGTGAAAAGGCTGCTCGAGCACGGAACAAACCGTCCTTCTGCGGCGAGCCGGTTGGCGGATCCTCAGAATCGATACCTCCTGGTGACATCCTCCGGTGTTAATGGAGGGGCCCGAGGCCTGCAGGTTCGCAGTGCAGGGCTCTGGCCGAAGGCCGCCGATATGGTTACCTCCATCGAGGATGCGATGCCTGCTGGTTCAGCGGGACGGGTGGCGATAGTCGGAAACCAGGACTTAGAGCGGCTCGAGCGGGACATCAAAGCCTTGCTCTCGGAGAAACTGCGCGTACCGAACGCGAGGTTGGAAGAGTGCCGCCGAAAGCTGCGGGACGAAGCCCGCGCCCGCATGTGCGGTGCCGGTGGAGGCCGCTGGACGCGTGCCGAGCTCGAGGAGGTCATCCGCACTCACGACGGCTACATCGCGAGCTCCCCTGAGCTGGAGCACTACGTGAAGCCAACCAACTGGGCAGAAATCAAAGCAGCAATGATCGAGAACAACGCGGCGCTGCTCATCGGTCAGTCGGGCACAGGAAAAACGATGGCCACGCTGAAGCTCTTCGACGAGCTGCGCAAGGCAATTCCTGGTCTCACCCGGGTTCCCATCAAGTTCGGACCTGACCAGATCAGAGACGACCGGACGCCGCCGCCGGTTCTGTATGACATCGAGGACCCGTGGGGGCGCTACGACTTCGATCCCAGAAGTCGCCCGTGGAACGATCAGCTAGCTCAGCACTTCGTGCATGCCCGGCCCGACCGGCTGGTCGTTGCCACTTCGCGTTTGGACGTCGCTAGAAGCTCCGGTGCGCTCCATACGGTCAAGCGCTGGGAAGTGAGCCTTGAGGCTGAGCATTACGGGGTCCGCGAGCGGCAGCGCCTATACCAGACCCGCATCGGTGATTTGCCCCGCAACGTCCAGACGCTGGCTAAGGAGAACCAGTCGGTCGTGCTGGCTGAACTTGCAACGCCGCTCGAGATTCAGAAGTTCTTCGACGCACTGGCCACGCCGGCAGACACCAAGAAGCGCTCTGACTTCCAGCTGATCAGCGACGCGATTCAGCGTGCTCATCAGGACTCCATCGAACGTACGGTTGTGGACCAGGTTGAAGGGCGCAACGATGTCCGCGCTGCCGCTGTGCTGTGGGGTCTGCTGAAGGCGAATGACAAGCTGTCGCTTCAGCTGCTACGCCAGATCGACGGTGCGCTTGCCGACGCGAACGACGCCTTCGGAAAGGGGGCGATGCCACTGGTCAACTTCTTCGTCGCCGCGCGGAACCTTCGCCAGTCCGAGGGCACGGTGAGTTACTACCATCCGCGGGTCGAGGCAGGCATTGAACAGGCGCTTAAGCGCGCTGAGACCATGACGGTCAAGTCGCTTCGGCTTCTCATCGAGACGCTTTCCTCCCCGGGTGGGCCAGACGAGGCGTGGGGCGTTGCCGCCTCTGTCAGGTTGCTCTATGCACTGGATCGGACGCCAGAGCTGCGGCCCAAGCTCTCGGCCGAGGTGCAGGCAAAGGTTGACGCATGGTTGATCGACGCGGTCCGCAAGGGTGGCAAAGAGTTCGAACGGAACCTCAGGCTTGCTGAGTCGGTCGGATCCAGCGCCAGCAATGTTGCGGAGGTGGCGCGCTTCCTTCTACACCAGTCTGACCGGAGTTTTGGGGGGTTCATGGTTTGGGGCGAACCAGCGCACCCTGAGGCCTGGTACGAACGTATGCGGGCGGACGGGTCGGTCAGGGTGGTGGTTGAGACTTTCATCCGGGACGTTCTGCCGCATGGCCGTCATGACCTCCGCGCAAACTTCGTGACGGCCGTTGAACGACTGGCGCCGAACTTAACGCCAGCATTCCTCGACGCGGCGTCCACTGCGGTGCACTTCGGATACATCAGCTCCGCGGACGCCATTTCTACGGGCGCGCTGAGGGACCTGCAGGGGTTCGAGGCAATCGTCGATTTGGCCGTTGCGGAGCTCACCCCAAGCGAGGCGGAGCAGCTGCGGGCGGCGGAGTTCACGCTCGGTCGCAAGAACAAGGAGTTCAACGACGACTTCGCCCAGCACTACGCCGAGGATGACAGTGGCTGGACCGCTGGTGAGTTTTTGGCGGGCTATATCGACAAGGTCCGCGCAACGCTGGGTTGGCAACATCTGCTTGAGCATCGTCACCGTGACCAACTGCTTCCAAGCTGGCTGAATCGGCTTGTCGGAGATGCCCCGCCCTCGGTTGACGAGCTGAAGGGCATCTACGGAGTAATGCGACACAGGGCTGGCGAGGACGCGCTTTGGTTCGTCTTGACCAAGCACTGGGTGCCGAAGTTTGAGCAAGACCTGGTGGACCTGGTGTTGGGAGGTCATCAAGACCCCGGTGTCCGTATCGGTGCATTGACGTGCCTGGTCGAAAACGCGGTCGATCGCTTTGCTGGGGTGATTGAACAGCTCGTTCAAGCGGGCAATGAAGCGCGCTTGGTCGAAATTTGTTTGGAGCTTGGCGACTTGCGCGGCCGGCGTGATGTCTTCGCAAAACATCGCGAGGAGGGCGCAGAACCCTGGACTGCTCCATCGCTTCCGAGCCCGTTCGACGAGATCAGCGATGCTGCCTATGCGTTCGAGAAGAAGCTGGCGCCAATTCTCTCTAGCGAAGCACAGTCTTTGGTCAGTCGCATCACCACGTCCAGCGAGGAAGTGCGCGTTTTCCGGACTAAGCTGGATTCGTACGTGCCCGTCGGCTCCGCAGAAGACGCTCGGTGGCTCCTGGCTCATTCTGATGATGAGACGGCTGCAGAGCTCGCGATTGACTTCGCCATTCGGCGCGGCCTGGCTGAGGACGTTCAGGCGGGCCTGACGCACCGTTTTGCAGATGTTGTCGCCCCGGCATTGACCGCCCTGGCGACGCCACTGCCGGCTCCGCTGCCTCCAACAATTCTGGCGCTCGCCGAGAACAAGGGCAGTCGCGTCTGTCGAACCCTCGTCGATCTGCTCGACGCGAAGCCTCATCCTGACCATCGCGCTGCGCTGTTGCAGCTGTCCAAGAACGAGTGGTCCACTTCGTCGGCCTACGACGGCGAAGATGAGAACCTCCCGATCGCGCAGGCTGCTGTCAAAGTGCTCGGAATGCTCGGTACGTTGGACGCAGCTGCTGCCGATGAGTTGTACAGCCTGGCCATCGACACCCGCGACTCGGATCTGCGGTACGCCATCTTCGTGTTGCTGGTGAATGAGGCGGAGGAGCGCTTCCAAGAGGCGCTGATGGACATTGCCCTGAATCCCGGCGACAAGTGGATTCGGCAGCTTGCGGCGCATGCGTTGACGGTCGGGAGCGAGCGCATCGTGCCTTTGGTCCTGCAGCGCATCACACCGAAGGTTCTGACGGGCAAGATTCCGCTTGTGGCGTCGAGGCTGCTGGTGCTGCTGGCTTGCGCTGGCGACGCCGATGCAGTTCTCGCAGCAGCCGAAACGCTTTCGACTAGTTCTACCCGGCGCGTGCTATTGCTTCTCGCCATCTGGGTGCTCCGGGAGCATGACCAAGAGTTCGCAGAACGAATCGGACGGATGCTGCCTCCCGGCAGCGTGGGCGTGTCCTGGGCACTTGCCGGGGGCGAGGGAAAACTGCGCGACACCGCGCTGGATGACCTGGGCGACCCGGCCTGCGTTGATCAGGTGCTGCAATTTATGCAGCCGAAGAACAAGGAAAAAAGACCGAGCGCCTCAGGGTGAATCGCCTCTAGTTCAGTAGACACCTTAGAGTCCCACAGCGAGGGCCGAGAGGAAATGCGATGGTTCGAGCCGATATTGAGTGGACATCAGTGCAGCGCTGACTGCCTTTGTGCTCAATTTCTGATCAATTCGGCGTGAACTTGCTTGCGACTCAATTAACCCACAGCACCTCAAACCGCTGTCGGATTGCCGAGGCCTGTATAGCCACCTCTTCACCCTCGCATTTACCCAGCATGGCCCTGCCCAACGGGGCTTCGCTGCTGATGACCTGAACGAGCTGAGCGCCGCTGACCAACTTCATGCTGCCGCCATCCGGGCCGAGAAAGAGCTGTTGCTCCTTGTCGGCGGCATCGCCCAGGCAGACCAGCGCGCCGAGCTGTATACCTTGGCTGGCGTCGTAGGGGCGCGGGCGAAATTGGCGCCAATTGACTATTGCCTGGCGGATGGCTTCGGCGCGCCGAGCTTGGCCGGTGGCCAGGTAGGCGGCTTCGAGACCCAATGTGTCGTATTTTGTTCTCGGCGATGTTTTCTTCGTGAGTCGCCGTTTCATGGGCCGCCCGAGCTGCCTGTTCGGCTTGCAGCAGGTCTTCGGCGAGCCGCTCCAGCACCAGCTGCTGCAGCAAGAATTTATCCATGATGAAAGGCATGCAACTCGACCGAATCGAGCGGCAGTTGCAGTGCCATCCAAGGCGGGTACGCGGCGACGCGCGAGCTATTCATGCGGCAGTCGCGCCCGCATTCAAAACACGTCCTGCCATCACCGTTTGCATAGAGTTTTTGCTTTGGTACGCTTCCATTGGCTTATAAAGAAAATGTCACGCTCATCGGACTACTGCCCTCATGCGATTGATACCGGACTTTGCCGAAGTAGACGAATGGCGCCGCCTTGCCACCGCTGAGCTTTTGCTCCCGCACGAAGAGATGAATCTGAATGCCCAGCCTTTCATGTTCAATGATTTCTTGCCCACGCTTGCCCGCCGGTGAGGTTGAATTCTGGCTCTGCCAATGGAAGGTGTGATCGTCGATCCATCGATCCAGGTAGCGGTGTTCTTCTGCCTTGCCTTGCTTGTTCAAGGTGACCAGCAGCACATGCACCTTCTTGTCGTTCAGGACGACATGGCCAACATTCCAACTACCGGGATTGAAGGCCTCGTTGAACAAGGCTGGAATGTCCTCGCGGGCGATGGCCTGGCCCAGCACCATATCCAACGGATCAATCACTTCTTTCAACCGAGCCAAGGTACGCATGTCGTCGGTAGCCGGCATATCGGGGTAGTCCGGGTTATTGGCCCGCAGCACATAGCCGCCCTCGGCATCTTTGGTGACCACGCGAAGCAGGTACTGGTTGTCGCCGCCGTCTTCGTCCTGGCGCTCAATCGCCATCACGCTGCCGGTGATGGAACCGGCCTTGGTCGGGCTGAGATGCTCCAGCAGCAGGTAGTCGCCGTCCACGATCGGATGCTTGCCGCCGTTCATCGAATTGCCTGAAGCGCGGGCGATGAAATGCCGTGTTGGGTCCAGGTGGCCAAAGGCCTCAGGCAAGGCTTTGAACTCCTCGGCGTCGGTGCGCCCCGCCCTGAAATGCCCGCAGGCAATCTTCAAGTTCGGGAAGTAAGGCAACTCGATCGCGGGCTTGGCCTTGGGCACAAAGGGGATCACATTCGATGGCGGCGCATCGGCCGCTCGCCGCAGCTCGTAGCTGGCCAGGCGGTAGTCGACCAGCTCTTGAACCATGGCGCCGAAGACTTCGATCTGATCGGCCGCGACCTCAAACCGGCACCGAAAGCGGTCATCAAGCAAGTGAAAGGAAGCCGCTGCGGCTTTTTCGGCATTGCGCAGATTGCCACCCACCCAGGCATTCACTGGGTTGTCTCGCCAATAACGCTGCCACTGGACGGCGCCGCCATCCGCCAATGCTCGAATGTTGTCAGGCAGATCCGCCAACAGCGGCGGCCGGCGATGCAGCACCTGCCAAGACCTCTCGGCCAGCGCCGCAAGCGTCGGCGGTGTCTGCCAGCCGTCCAGCTCCAGCATGGCCTCCAGCAGCACCATCTTGTAGCTCAGGCTCATCGCAGTTGTCTCAAGCTCACACAAAAAGGCCTGCCGATCCTTGAGCAAGCCAGTTTCGGCGCTGTCCAGATCACCCACGGCGGCCAGCATTTCAAACCAACTGCCATGCTGGCGACGCATTTGTGCAATGCTGCTGCCCGAATGATAGAACTCGGCCAAGCTGGGGCGCCGGCCCAGGCTGGCCTTGAGCGCCTCATAGTCTTTCTGCGAGCCGGCGGCGTCCAGCGACTTGAGAAAGTCGATGATGCGCAGGTCGAAGTTGACGAAACAGCCGTCGGGCAACTCAAGCCGGCCAAGTTCGGCCTTACGGGCGAAATCGGCGAGCTGCTTGAACGACGCGCCAACACCGAACAATGCCTGCGGCTTGTGCAGAAAGCTCTGATGGTTGCCGATGAAATCAAGCACCACCAAATGGCTCTTGCCCTCCCAGCGTCGCAAGCCGCGCCCCAACTGCTGCAAGAACAGGATCTTCGACTCGGTCGGCCGCAGCATCAGCACGGTATCGATGCTCGGCATGTCAACGCCTTCATTGAACAGATCGACCGAAAAGATCACGGCCAAGCGGCCGTCGCGCAGGCGTTCCAGCGCTTCGGCGCGCCCCATGACCGAGCCCGCATACACGGCAGCGGCCGCAATACCAGCATGAGCAAACTGAGCGGCCATGAAGTCCGCATGCTTGACGGAAACGCAAAAGGCCAAGGTGCGCTGCTGGCCATGCTCGCGCCACTGCTTCAGCGCATGGCGGGCCCGGCCGAGTGTGGCCAATTTGCTGGACAAGGCTTCCGGGTCAAAACGGCCGTTGCGCCAGGGCACATCGCGGTAATCGACCGACTCATCAAGAATGCCGTGATAGTGGAACGGCGCCAGCAGCTTGGCCTGGATACCGTCGAACAGACTGCGAGTGAAAACCAGGTTGTCATCGCACAGCGACAAGATGTCCGACTGGTCGGTGCGGTCCGGCGTGGCCGTCAAGCCCAGCAAGAAGCGCGGGGCAAAGTAGGCCAGCAAGCGCCGATAAGTGGCCGCAGCGGCATGATGAAACTCATCGACGACGATGTAGTCGAAGTGCTGCGGCGCGAAGCGCTCCAGGTGCGCATTGCGGCCCAGCGTTTGCACCGACGCGCACAACACATCAACCTCCACATCGCGCGTCTGGCCCATGTAATAGCCCACCCGGGCATCGGGGCGAATGAGCAAAAAGGTCTGAGCGGCTTGCTGCAAGATTTCTTCGCGGTGGGCCACAAACAGCACGCGCCGGGCTCCGACTTGGCGGGCGTCGAATGCCGCCAGCCAGGTCTTACCCAGGCCGGTGGCGAGCACCACCAAGCCGCGCTTGAATCCGGCTTCACGCGTGGCGGCCAGTGATGCCAGGGCCTCGACCTGAACGGAAGAGGGTTCGGGTGCTTCGTCCTGCTCCAAGCTACCGGGAGCAACTGCCAAGAGCGGCTTGATGCGCCGCTTCTCGTAACTTTCAATCCAAGCGTCCGTCAGCGTCACGGTGCGCGGGTGGGCGAACAAGGCTTCAAAACCGCGCCGAGTCTCAAAAAAACCATCGTCGCTGGGGTAGCTAATTCGGTAGTTCCATTCCAAGCCATCCTGCAAGGCTTGACGGCTGATATTGCTCGACCCCACGAAGGCCGTGCCGTGCAACTCACCACTGTCGGCGGTGTGCGCAAATAGATAGGTCTTCAGATGGAAGCTGCTGCCCTGAGTGACGTAGACCCGCACCT
The DNA here is from genome assembly GCF_025717515.1 of Roseateles oligotrophus. GTDB lineage: Bacteria > Pseudomonadota > Gammaproteobacteria > Burkholderiales > Burkholderiaceae_C > Paucibacter_A > Paucibacter_A oligotrophus. Next base: position 535,459 of record NZ_JAJIRN010000001.1, on the reverse strand, counting down.
GCGCACCCTGGGCCTGCAAGAGCAAAAGCAGTCGCAGGCTTTCGGGGTCGGTCACATCAAGGTAGTCGCTGGTCAGGACACGAAGCTGCGCGGCCACACCCACATCGGCGTCCTTGGGCGCCATGGCCAGTTCCAAGTCGGGCTTCAATAAACGCATGCCGGTGGCTCTGATGAAGGCCACAGCGATGTCGATTTCGCTGGCCCGGCTCATGGCTCGGGATAAATGCGGCAAAAAAGGGTCGTCACCGCCGGTGACAAGCTTGCGTGTTGGCTCGGTGGACTTGACCACCAACGCGTTCACCCACTGCTCGGTGCGGTCCGGCCTGCAATCTTCGGTCAACCAAGTCTCAATGGACGCCAGCTCCGGCAACTCCGTCAGCCAAGCCTTCAAGCCCGCTTCATCGACATCGGTGAAATGGCGCCCACCTTGGCTGCGCTCGCCCTTGCCATGTTTAAAGCTGAGATAGAAACTGCCGCCAGCACGCAGCGCCCGCCATAGCCGGACAAGCGCGGGCGGAATCTCCGCTTGAGGCAAATGCAGCAAACTGGCGCAGGACCAGATGCCGTCATAACGAGCTACCTCATCGACATCCGCAAATGTTTGAGTCTCGACCTCAATACCGATGTGCTGACTGGCCAAGGCCGCCAGCGCAGGCGAGGCATCAAAGGCCGCGACCAAGAATCCCTGCGCCGCGAACGCCTTGGCGTCGCGCCCAGACCCGCAGCCGGCATCAAGAATGCTGGCGCCGGGCTGCAGCCGGGCAAGGAAACGCTCGCGCAGGGCCGACATATCGACATCCACTGTGCTGGCGAAAAAGCTGTCGGCGTTGTCGTCGTAATAGTTGAGCGTTTTTGTCATTCGTCCCTGATCCATACCGGCCTGACGTCGAATCTCCACGTCAGGCCTGGCAGCGTACCAGGTCAAAGTCTCCGAAATGGCATCGAGGTCAAGAAGTTCAGATCGGTACAAATCGGCACGGCGCTATCCGCACAGACGAGCCGCTAGTTTTGGCTCGCAATCGACCAACTCACCCCGCCAAGTCCCGCTCCAATATCTTCGCCAAACTCTGCTGCCTCGCTCCCGGCCCGGCCAGCGTGGCCCTGACCTCGGCCACTGTTTGCTTGTCATCGCTTCGGCCGAGGTTTCTCGGCGCGGCCAGCGCGGCCTCAAAGGCCTCACGGGTATTGACCAGCCTGCGGCCGCTAAAGCGAGCGAAATTCAAGCTCTAACGTTCAGCGCGACCGTATCAAGTCGTCGCCGATGGAACCCTGATCGACGCCAGGCCGGAGCTCCCGATCGCTTGGTATGGCGCCTGTTTTTGTGAAATCAAAGCGCTCTATTGCCGCCGCAAGCTCCCGGTCCGAGCGGTCCGGCGATTGAGCCAAGGCCGCCGAGATGGCCTGCCAGGCCTGCGCCGCCTCGGCTCGAGTGGCCTGCACCGATGGGCCTGTTTTCACCCGCGGCCGACTGGTGCGCAGCCGCCCCTCCTCGGCCGCCTTGATGCGCCACAGGGGCTCATAGTTGCGGGTCTGGCCGCGACTGGCCTGCCGGCTTGCCTCGGCATCGATGCCCCAGCCGCGCAGCTTCTCGGCAAAGGTCTCGCGCCAGCGCTGCAGATCGGCCTTGCGCGGATTCAGGCGCAGCCCCTGTGTGGACTCGGCCCGCACGCTCAGGTGCACATGCGGATTGGCCTGATGGTTGTGCAGCACCATCACATATTTGTGATCGGGCAATTCGGCCTGCGCGAACTCGCGCACCGTGCGCAGCAGCAGTTGCGCATCGGTGCCACGCGGCATCGACAGCATGATGTTGAAGGCCTCGCGCCGCTGGCTCGTCTCACCGATCAGCGAGCCGCCAAAGCGCCAGTCCTCGGCCAAATCATGGACGGCATCCCTGCCCTGCGTCGTCTGGCCCCGATCGTCTTCGATGTCGAGCCGGCCGTTCTTGCTGATGTAACGGAAATGCGCGCTGATGGCCTGCATGCCACGCCCGCCGCCGGTCACCTTGACCATGACCTGCGGCGCGCGGCGCAGCACGGTCGCCTCGATGCGAGATCTGATTGCTGCCGCGTGCCCGCGTGCCAAGCCGGCCGCCAGCCTGGGCTGCGACGCCACCTTGACGATGCGATTGCCGGGGTAAAAAAGCCGGTCGCCCCATTGGATCAGGACGCCGTCGATTTGGGGAGTTTGAGCCATAACGTTCTCCAGTGATGCCTACGGGCGGTTCGGGGAAGCGGCCCTAGGTCCGCCTTCACGGTGGACTGGGCTTGGGCGCAGCTCGGCCAATGCAGTGGCGGCCAGGTGCAGGTGCTGACGCACCTCGCCTTCAAGCGACTGCAAGAGCTCGCTGTACTCCTGAGCAGCGCGCACCGAGCCTTGGCGCAGCAATTGGGTCAGCTGATGGATGTTGCGACTCAAATCCGACAACTCGGCGTTCGAGGCGACCAAGGCGGCCAGGTAGTCCGAGCGAGCCCCGCCTTTGCCAAGCACGGGAACCCAGGCGACCAGGCTGGCCACGAAGGCGCCGGGAGCCAGGCCGGCCGCACGCGCAGCGCTGAGGGTTGCTATGGCGTCGGGCCGGCTCATGCGCAGGGACAGGCGAGTGCGTTGCTCGGCCGGTTCCGCCGGTTCAAGTGCTGAAGGCGCGACGATCGGCAGATCGTTTTGAACCAAAGCGCCAGCCAGCAGCTCGCGCACCAAGTCCGAGGGCGAGATGCCAAGCGTATGGGCCTGCTCGAACAGCGCGGCTTTCAAGCCGCGCAAGTCAACGCTGATCCGGTCGCGTGCCGAGGGTGCCATGGAACCCGAGCCTCCTGCCTGTCTACATAACTGACTAGCCCTGCGTGTCAGACATCGGCGCCAGCGCGCCTATCCTGCACTCATCTTCGTTTTAAGGTTAGTTCTGTTTAGGTAGTCGGTCAGCGCTGGAATTCGCTGAAAATCCATCGGAGCGAGAGGCTTGGTCGAAACGAGAGGTCTGTCACTCAGAGTGACAACAGCAAGTTCGACTACTAAATCCGGGCCGGCTTTTATCAAGTAGCTAGGCTGTAGTCGTCGCTGCGGGCCTTTGCCAAGCTCAACAACCGAGCAAGGATGGATGCAGGTAGATTGCTCCCGCTCATGCGACCATGGCCTCAAGATAGGGTTGCATCACCTTGTCCACTCGGTTGATTTTGGCAAAGTGGGAAATATCGGCCGTGGTGATTTTTCGGGCTCGCCATGCATCCTTGAGGGCTTCTAGTGCCACGTCGAGTCCAATTTTTTGACGGAACTTGAAGCAGTCGGTCACCGTTTTTGCAACGGTGTAGACGCGGATCGGCACGCCATGCAAGGTCACGGTTTCGATGCCTTCGCTGTACGCCGCACCCTTCAGGCGAGCAATGCGAAGCGGTGGGTAGTCCAGCGCTGGGCTCTGCGTGCCGGCCGGCAGCGCAATCCACATCTCGTGCGGCATCTGGGTGCCAATTTGATGGAACTGCAACGCCGACAGCAGACACAACACGGCCTTCGGCACACGTTGGCTCACCTCCATGGCCGTCTGAAGCTCGGTGATTTCAGCATCCGGCAAGCTATAGAGGCCCCGGGCAACTCGCTGCAGTCTGCCTACTTGGTGAAGCTTGAGCAGCAACTGTGGCGAGTACCCCCGATCACGCAGATCCGCAGCACGGAGAACACGCTGCTGTTCGGCAAGGGCGAGGATTTGGTCGGTTTGCTTCATTGTTGATGAGTTTAATATCCGCATCACTTATTCATAACTAGTGCGTTTTTCAAACACTATCCTACTTCTCCTGCACCTCGCCACCCTTCAGCCTTCTCCACGAAGAGTCTTGTCACTCAGAGTGACAAGAATTCAGCCCACGGGAAACGAGTGAAATTCTCTGGCACGCTAACTTCAGCTCATTGAGTTAAATCGAGCTTTGTCTACAAGCCCGAGTAAAACAAGCCTTGACGCTTGCACTTCCTGTCGGCCTGTGGACGCAGCACGCCGAACGAAAACCCAGCCCGCTTGCTCGGGCACTGCGTCAACAACGATGGACACAATTTCTCCGTCCAAGCTCGCCTGCAGAATCCAGCATGGCGACGATTTTGGGGCAAATTTCGGCGCCCTTACCGTAGCTTCAGCCTGGCCGAATTCAGCGCTAGTGGCGGCGCGCGCCACGACTGACGAACTGGCATAGGCGGCCGACGCCGAGTCATTGGACTTGGTCTCGGGCTCGCAAAGCAGCGACGCTCGCAGGAGCTGCAGTCGATCGCGGGTAATCGAATGGCCGCCATTGACCCAGGCCTCGACTTGAGCCGGGGATTCGGCGTGCAGCTTGCGCAACTCATACAGCTCGTTCATGCCGCGACACCGGCCGGCGCGGTAGGCGTCGAGCAGCCATTGCGGGGCTTCAATCAATGCGGTGACGCGCGTCACATACTGGCGGCTCTTGCCCAGCCGGCGGGCAACGTCTGCTTGCGTTTCACCGCAGCGCAAACGCTCCTGTACGAACAAGGCCAGCTCCAGCGGCTTCAAGCCTTCGCGCTGCTCGTTCTCTATCACCTGGTCATAGCTGTCGGCCAGCACGTCCACAAAAGCCGGAATCTCCAGCTTGCCGGCCAGCTTGGAAGCTCTCAGCCGCCGCGCGCCGAAATTCAACATCCAGCGGCCGGCATGACTTGCGTCGGGATGCGGGCGCACTGATACCGGCTGGCGCACGCCGCGCAGGGCGATGGTGTCGGCCAGCTCTTGCAAAGCAACAAGATCAAACTCGCGCCGGGGTTGAGCCGGGTCTTCGTCGATGCTGCCAATTGGCAAGATCAGTGGTATTCCTTGCTGGAGGCCGGCAGCAACATCGGCTTCGACCTCAAGCAAAGCCAGATCATCAAGCTGCAAGGCCATGATGATCACCTGCTGATAGAACAATGCCGGAAATCTTCTCAAAGCTCGGGACTATCTCTTTCCAGGCGTCACGAGCGGCGGTCTTCTTCATTTCCCACAGCACTTCGGCATTGGCCTGCGCCTCCGCGATCGCCGAGCGCTTGGGGATGAAGGCAAAGTCGCCAGGCCCGCTGCCGATGGGTATCAACAAGGGCTTGTATTGCTGAATCAGCTGCGAGAAGTTGCTTCGCTGAAACGGCGTCGGCTCCACCAGTGTGGGCAACAGGCCGATCAGCTTCAGCTTCGGATTGAGCACGGCCTTGATCTTGCGAATGCCCACACGTTCATGGTTCAGCAGCGCCCCCACGCCGTCCAGCGCCTCCTGGTTCAACTGGATCGGCGACAGCAAAAAGTCGGCTGACGCCAGGGCGGCAATCAGGCGGATATCGGGATTGGGGTTGGTGTCGATGATGCAGAGATCGAATTGCGCGTCGAGTGCCGCGAGCGCAGCGCGGAAGTTGCGGGCGAAGGGGTTGTGCAGCGCCGGCTGACGCTCAAGACCCAGCAGCCCTGCCGCGCTTGGCACCAGCACAAAGGGCTTCTCCGGCAGCGAGATCGCGCTGGAAGTCATCAGCACATCGGCGCCGACATTTGCCAACTCGGCACGGCCGGAGCGGCGCAAGGGTTTGCTGAAATTTCCCTGATGGTCCAGATCAATAGCCAACACGCGCTGACCTTGCTGGGCAAAGTAATGGGCCAGCAAGGTCGCCACGGCGGACTTGCCGACGCCGCCTTTCTGGTTGGCGAGTACGAGAGTTTTCATGAAGTTCTCCAGCGCCGGAGCGCAACGCTTGGGGTAGAAGGCTTGATGGCTATGCTGATCAAGCGGTGACGATCAGAAACAGTTGCACGGTCGCTGGGCCTCGATGGCCAAAGACCGGGTTGGGGCGAGTCGGCGGCGCCGGCGAGCCCGCGTTTTTGAAGCACGAAGCTTCTCTCCGATGGTCACGCCGTAAGCGGTCAAAGGCAGCGCTGGAAATCGCCCGAAATCCAGCGCGTGCCTTCTGACTTGCGCCCTCAACTCTTGAGCTTGCGCATCTCCTCGGCCAGTACCCACAGCGCGCGGTTCAAGCTGCCTCAGCAACAGATGTGACAACTCGCCTGGCGTAGCCGTTGCCGTTGCCGTTGCCGCGCAGCGTCCGTCAGGATTTAAGGGCCGGCGCCTGATGCAACCGACGTACCGCCAAGCAAATTTCAGACAGCAACTGGCGCGCACGGGAAACAACGATCAGTTTGCCAAGCGGGCTTGTTCATGCGCAGCTTGAAAGAACAAAGTCCGAGCTCTCCTGGCTTGGTTGCGATGCGCTGATCGCCCTGGTCAGTCAAAGGCCAGTCAATCTCACTCCTCGTGGGCATGGCTCAGTCACCATTTGCGGCGGCCATAACAGGTGTTATGATTTACCCACCACTCATCCCTTGCGGCGTCATTCAGTTGGCTCCCGCTTGGGACGGAAAAGCCGCTCAAGTTGGGCGGCTTTTTCACATCTAAAAACGGCCATGGTGACAAGTTCAAAGGTCCCAATTAAAACAGCCGTCTACATTGATGGCTACAACCTGTACTACGGCAGGTTGCGAGGCACGCCGTTCAAGTGGCTCGATGTGGTGCAAGTCTTCCAGGATCTGCTCGCGGAGCGCGACCAAAATGAAAGCCTGGAGAAGGTCAGTCTCTTCACGGCTCATGCGCTGGCTACATTTGCCACGCATGGCAGCGCGTCGGTCTTGGCGCAAGCTGACTACCACCGCGCCCTGAAAACCAAGTACGGTGATCGTTTTGAAACGATTTACGGCAAGCACTCATTCGACAGGGATGGCACGCTGCTTCCTACTTTTGTAGAAGACCAGCCCTACGACCGCACACTGCGTAGCCGTGTCTGGAAGCTCGAAGAGAAAAAGACGGACGTGAACCTTGCCATCAGCATGTACCGTGATGCGTGCAAAGGCCTCTACGACCGCATCATCTTGGTGTCCAACGACAGCGACGCTGAACCGGCGCTTCAGGCGATCCGAGAGGACTTTCCCCATATCGTTGTAGGCGTCGTGCTGCCAATCCGGCCGCCAACCGCCGGCGCCGAAGTTCACCGACGCGCCAGCGGCTCACTATCCAATTTGGCACACTGGGTCATCAACAATCTCAGTGACAGTCGACTTCAGGCCTCGCAGCTTCCCGGCGTCGTGCCGACCAAGAAAAAGCCGATACGCAAGCCAGTGCATTGGTGAGCAGCCCAAGCTGGCTGGACTTGCCCGCGAAATTTACAGCACAAGCGGTCATCGGTCTGATGGCTATGCCGATCAAGCGCGGATGGTCAGAAACAATTCACTCGGTCGCTGGGCCTCGATGGCCAAAGACCGGGTTTGGGCGAGTCGGCAGCGCCGGCGAGCCCGCGTTTTTGAAGCACGAAGCTTCTCGCCGATGGTCGCGCCGAAAATCGCCAAAGGCAGCGCTGGAAATCGCCTGAAATCCAGCGCATGCCGACTGACTTGCGCCCTCAGCTCTTGAGCTTGCGCATCTCCTCGGCCAGCACCCACAGCGCGCGGTTCAAGCTGACAGTGCGGTCTATGCTGCCGACCGGCCGGGTCTGGGTGCGACGGCCCTGCACCGTACGGCCAGCCTGACCGCCCTGCATCACATTGCTTTGAATCCGGTTCATGGCCAGCCAAAGACTGGGGCCCTGGTCCTCAAAACGCCGAGCCTCGGTCAATTGCTCGGCCGTGACAGGTGCCGGCGCTTGGCCTTCATCTCGCTCGCCATAACGCAAAGCCAGGGCGGCGGTGGCGAAAGCGCGCTCTTCGGCCGGCTCCAGCGTCAGCGCCTTCATGCCTTCGGTCGAAGCATCCACCGCTTCGAAGTCGTCCAGCACGCGAAACGCGCCTTCGATCACCTCACCCTGAATATTGCCTTTGTGCGGGATGCGAATATCGTTCGAGACGGTGCCGACGATCAGGCCGTTGCAGCAGACATAACGGAACATTCCAGCGAGCATTTGGTAGGAGCTGGCGCCGTCGTGGCTGTTGATCATGATGATCTCATTCGCTTCGGGCTTGGCCTGGAGTTGTCCGGCGGTATGGCCCTGGTAGCGCATGCGGATCATGTGCTTGGTGAACTCGGTCTTGCCTTCAATGCGGCTCTGGCTCTGCGCAACCATGAAGGGCTCGAAGCCCTCGCGGCGCAGGCCGCGCAGTACCTCGATGGTCGGAATATAGGTGTAGCGCTCGGAGCGGCTGTCGTGCTTGCCGGTGGCGAAGATCGACGGTGCGGCCCGGCGCATCTGATCCTCGGCCAAGGGGGTGTCGCTGCGCATCACAAAGGTATTGCGGGCAAAGCGGGTGGCGAGTGTGGCTTGGGTGTGCATGATGGTTCCTTGATTGGGTTGATCAGCGGGCGGAACGCAGCAGCGCCCCGCCCGTGCTTGGGGTTCAAGCGTTAGCCGCCTGATGGCTGTCGGCCTCGCTGCGAGCCTTGCGGCTGCGGGTTGCGCTCTTGGCGCCGTTGGAAGGCATCGGCAGGTCCTCGGCCGGCACTGCTTCGCCGCCTTCTTGCTTGGCGCGCCGGGCTTCGGAGGCTGCGCGGCTGTCGAGGTAGTCGATTTCCTCGCAGCTGAAGTTCAGGGCGTAGACCTCGCTGCCCTCGTTGTCCTGGTAGTTGTTATTGCGCAGGCGGCCGACGATGTTGACGTGGCTACCCTTGCCCAGGTACTCGGCGGCGTTCTCGGCTTGCTTGCCCCAGAGCGTCCACAGAATGGCGGTGGCTTCTTCTTCGCGCCCTTCCCCGCTGCCGCGCCGGGCGTTGCTGATGGCGGTCAGCGTGGCCTTGGCAATCTTGCCTTCGCGACCATTGACGAATTCCAGCTTCACCGAGCCGGCCAGATGCGCATTGCGCTGCTCCACACGAACGAAAGCCATGATGGGCTCCTTGCTCAAGAATTCAGCCGGCCACCGTTTTGGTGAGCCTGATAACTGATCCTCTTGCTCGGACTCCTCGTTCCCGCCCGGGGGCGGGCGGAGGGTGGGCGGTATTGGTTTTTCTTGCTTTACGCAGCCTTAGCGGTGAGCCAGCTTCCCGGCCCACCGTATTGAGATCCCCCCACAAGTCCCCCTCACAAGGGACGGGGGTGCGTGGGGGGATCGCGGTGGGCGGCATGCTGGCGTTGATGGCTGCCCAATCTTTCGGGCGCGCAGCTCAGCAAGCGATGTGACAGCTCGCCTGGCGCAGTGCTTGCCGCGCAGCGCCCGTCAGGACTTGAGGTCCGGTGCCTGATGCGGCCGGCGTGCCACCAAGCTGACTTCAGACAGCGACTGGCGCGCCGGTCGAGCCGGACCGATCACTTCAAATTTGCCTGCGGCCCGGCTTCGGGCGTGGCGAATGCCAGGGGTGGCGATCTGGCCGGTGCGCAGCAAGTGCGGTGCAACCGCGCGCGCGGAGTGCCGGTCAGTTCGTCAAGCGGGCTTGTTCAGGCGCAGCTTGAAGAAACAAAGCCCGCGATCCGCTGGCATGGGCGTGGGCCGCTTCGGTGAGCGCTGGCGACGCCAGCCTGACTTGGGTGCTCGAATCTTCTGCATGGCGATGCAGGCGCAGCCTTGATCGCTGCAACAGCGAGCGAACAGGCAAGGGCTCAAGGCCGCAGTCCGGCGCCGTCAAGCTCGCGCCGCGTGTTTGATGCCGGCGAGCGTACGGGGAGGATGGCCGCCCGACAAGGCGAGGCGGGAGCCTTGGCCAGCGACTCGACGTAAAGCGCATCAACCCGGCCCCTATGCAGCGGAGGACAGGCCCAACATCGGTACAGGAGGCGCCAGCACCGGATATAAAAAAAATACTTTGCCCGGCGATTGCTCCAGCGAAGCTGAAATCCTCAAATTTCGGGACTAGGTTTTTGGTACTTTTTTGGTACCGACGAAAAAAAAGCACCTAGCGTTTCCGCTAAGTGCTTGATTTTCCTACCAATTTTGGTAGGCGCGATTGGACTCGAACCAACGACCCCCACCATGTCAAGGTGGTGCTCTAACCAGCTGAGCTACGCGCCTCAAGAGCTTCGCAGTATAGCCCGCTTTTCGGGGCTGTGCAAGACTATTTGCAAATCAAGTTCATTTTCTTCTGGCCGAACGCACGCCGCTCACCGTCGCCACATGACGCAAGACCTGGGCCAAACGCCCTGAATCCGCCACTTCGACGGTGAAATTGGTCCAGGTGGTGTCGCTGCGCGCCGCCCTCACCGAGCTCTTGAGCGCCTGCGTGTTGACGGCCACCACATTCATCTTCTCCTTGGAAAAGACCTCCAGCACGTCGCGCAGCAAACCCTGTCGCTCACTCGACTCGACGATCACATCGACCGGATATTGCGCAGCACCACGCCCCTTGGCGTCGAGCACGCCGGGGCGCCCGCCCCACTCCACCTCGATCACTCGCTCGCCTGCCAAGGCCGCCATCTGCCTGAAGTTGCTGCAGTCAGCGCGATGAATTGCCACGCCCTTGCCGCGCGTCACGTAACCGCCAATCGCATCGGGCGGCGCAGGCCGACAGCAGCGCGCCAAATTGGTCAAAAGAGAATCAACCCCCACCACCAGCACACCACCGCGCGGCGCCGTGGCGCCGGCCTTGCTGCGCCGCTGCGCCAGCAACTCGTCGCCATCGGGTTCGGGCACCGGCGGGCGCAGCAGCAACTCGATATTGCGCAGCGAATATTCGTCCTTGCCCACCACCTCGAACAAGGCATCGGCGCCCTTGAAGCCAAGCCTGGCTGCCAGGTCTTCGAGTTTGACCGCCGTCTTGCCTTCGCGCTGCAACAACTTCTCGACCGCCTCGCGGCCGCGTGCGACGGTCTGGCGCTGCGCCATCGCATTGAACCAGGCCCGCGCCTTGGTGCGCGAGCGCGAGCTTTGCAAATAGCCCAGTTCGACATTGAGCCAATCCAGCGAAGGGCCGCCCTCCTTGACGGCCGTCACCTCAACCGTCTGCCCACTCTTCAGCGCGGTGTTCAGCGGCACCATCGCGCCGTCGACCTTGGCGCCACGGCAGCGATGACCGAGATCGGTGTGCACGGCGTAGGCGAAATCCACCGGCGTCGCGCCGGCAGTCAATTCGACAATCGAGGCCTGCGGCGTGAACACATAGATGCGGTCATCGAACACCGCATGGGCCTCGCCCTCGACGAAATCGCGCTCCCAGGCCAGCAGTTGGCGCAAGACCGCCTTGCGAGCTTGGGCCACCTGCTCCTCAAAGTCGCCCGCCGCGCTGACACCTGCATAGCCGCGCGCGCCGGCCTCCTTGTAGGCCCAGTGCGCCGCTACACCATGCTCGGCATGCTCATGCATGGCGGCCGTCCGAATCTGCACCTCCATCGCGCGCCCGTCGGCGCCCAGCACCACCGTGTGCAGCGATTGATAACCATTCGGCTTGGGGCGGGCGATGTAGTCATCAAACTCGCCATCCACCGGCGTGTACAACTCATGCAAGCGGCTCAATACCGCATAACAGTCCGCCACAGCGGGCACCACCACGCGCAAGGCGCGCAAGTCGAACACCCGCTCCAGCTCCAGCCGCTTGCCCTGCATCTTCTTGTGAATGCTGTAGAGATGCTTGGGCCGGCCCTGCACCTGAGCCGCTATACCATGGGCCAGCAAATCGGCTTGCAGCGACGAGCGCGCCGCTTCAACGCTTTGCTCGCGGCCAACCCGCGTTTCATCCAGCGCCCGCGCGATGTCCCGGTAGGCCTGCGGCTGCAGGAAGCGAAAGGACAAATCCTCCAGCTCCCATTTGATCTGCCAAATGCCCAGGCGATTGGCGAGCGGCGCAAACACCTGCTGCGACTCGGCCGCCAAGTCCGTCGGGCAAGCCAGCTTTGACAAGGCGAAAAAACGCAGGGTCTGCAGGCGGGAAGCCAGGCGCAAGAGCACCACTCGCAGGTCACGCGAGAAGGCCAACAACATCTTGCGAACCCGCTCGGTCTGCTCGGCTCGCGCCGCCGCTTCGACCTGCGCCTCGCGGGCGGCGCGCTGGATCTGCACCAAGCGGCGCGTGTGCATCACCAGGCTGGCATAGGATTCGCCAAAAGCCTTGGTGACGAGTTCCTCGGGCTTGTTCAAAAAATCGGCCGCATAGACCAGATAAGAGGCCGCCTGCATGGCCGGCGCAGCGCCAATGCCGGCCAGAATCGCGGCCACACCGTCCGCATGCACCAGCGCGTCTTCGCCGGTATCCAGCGGCTGCCCGGCCAACAAGGGCTCGGCAAAGGCACGCGCTCGCGCCACCGCGTCCAAGGGAACGATGCTAGTCGCCGCCCCGCCCACCGGCGCGAACTCAAGCGCCGGCGCCACCTCCAGCAAACTGACAATAGCGGCCGACTGCTCCTGCCCGGCCATCAATCCCGTTTTCATACAGCTCCAAGAAACTCCCGCACGACCGCGATCTGATCGTCCTGCACCAAGGTCGGCGCATGGCCGACGCCGGCAAATTCATGCAGCCGCGCTCGCGGCCCACGCTGCGTCATCGCCTGCGCGGTCTCGCTCGAGAGCAGGTCGGAGTCGGCGCCGCGCAGCAGCAAGGTCGGGCAAGACAAGCTGTCATAGACCTGCCACAACGCGGCCGTTCCGACCTGCGCGGCCTCGCGCGAGACCTGCGCAAACGGCAGCGCCAGCTTGGGGTCGTAATGCAGGCTGACGCCTTGTTCGGTGCACTTGAACATCGGCGCCGACAGCGCCGCCCATTGCTCAGCGCTGTGCGGGCCAAAGCCTGGCGAAATGCTGGCCAGGTAGGCCGAGCCCTGCTCGACCGAGTCGAACTCCATGTTCTGACCCAGATAAGCGCCGATGCGCTGCAAGGCCTCGAAGCCGAGCTCGGGGCCCACATCATTCAACACCATGCGGCGCACCAGGCCGGCCGGCCTTGCGGGCAAGCCCGCCAAACCCATGCCGATCAGGCCGCCCATCGAGGTGCCAACCCAGTCCACTTGCTCCACATCCAGTCGCGCCAGCAGGGTCACCATATCGGCGACGTAACTGGGGATCTGGTAGCCAGCCGGGTTGGATAGCCAGTCGGAGCGCCCGCGCCCGGCCACATCCGGGCAGATCACGCGGTAGCGCTCGCTCATGCGCCGAGCCAGCGTATCGAAATCGCGCCCTTGACGCGTCAAGCCGTGGACGCAAACGAGCACCGGCGCCTGCGCGGGCTGATCAATGCCGGTGCAAGCCCATTCCCAATAAGCCATCCGGCGCAGGCCCGACGCCCCCAGGCATTGCACATACTTCAATCGCGGTTCAATCATGTTCCAAGCCTCTCTTTGGCTCATCCTAGCAAGCCCGAGCGGATCGCGAACAGAGCTCAAGCCGAAACAGCGCCAGCTCGGCAAATTAACGCGCCGTCATCAGCACCGAACCGCTGACCGTCACGCTGACCGTAGCTTTGCCGGCTTCGACCGGCAAGGCCTCGTCGGCAGACGCGGCCATACCCTTGAAGCGCATCTGCGGCGCAGCCATGGGCATATTGCCCGGCTCCGAACTGCTGACCGAAACCTCGCCAATCGAGTAGCCGTTATAGCCGAACTGCTTGGCGTAGTCGGCCGCGCGCGCCTTGTAGCGCGCAATCGCCTGCACCACCACCTCGGCCTCAACCTTTTCACGCTGATCTTTTGACAGGCTATAGCCGACCCGGGCAATGCTCATGCTGCTGATGCGGCCGGTCAACTGTGCGATCGCGGCCGCGTCCTTGCCCTCCACCAGCAACTCGGCCGTGCCCTGCCAACCGTTGATGCCGCCCTTGGGGGCATAGCGCGGGTACAGAGAAAAATTGCCGGTCTGCACCTCCACCTGACCCGGTTTGGCGATCTTGCGGGCTTCGGCCAAGGCGGTGTCGAGCGCCTGTTTCAATTGCGCCTGCACCGAGGCCGCGTCGCCGCCCTCCTTGGTGGTCGAGAAAGCGATACCGAGAACATCACGTGTTACTTCCACGCTGGCCCCGGCCGTTAAATTCAGCCTGTCTCGGGGCATGGTATCGGCAGCACAGACCGCACCGGCAATGGACAGCAAGCTAAGACAAATGACTGTTTTCATGACACTCCAAATTTGATTGACACTCCACAAGCGTCCGCCAGCGAAAAGCGGTTGACCGGGCGCGCAGCATTGCACGAAATCAGCCACGGTCAGGCCAAAGATGTTAATGAACTGTAACGACCCGTCTGGGCGGCAATCAAAGTCTGCAAAAGACGCTGACAATAACCCTGTTACAACCCCGGACACATGGCCATGACCAGCACGCCCCCCACAAGGCCCAACCGAATCTTGGTGGTCGACGACGACGCCCGGATCCGCGATCTGCTGCGCCGCTACCTGACCCAGGAAGGCTTTGAAGTATTGCTGGCCGAAGACGGCCGCGCGCTCAACAAGCATTTGAGCCGCGAGACCGTCGATCTGATCGTGCTCGACCTGATGCTGCCGGGCGAAGACGGCCTGACCATCTGCCGCCGCCTGCGTGCCGGCAATGACCTCACGCCCATCATCATGCTGACGGCCAAGGTCGAAGACGTCGACCGCATCGTCGGTCTCGAGGTCGGCGCCGATGACTATTTGTCCAAGCCTTTCAACCCGCGCGAATTGCTGGCCCGCATCAATGCGGTGCTGCGCCGCCGACCGGTGATGGAGGCCCCGGGCGCGCCGACCAAGGAGCCGATGACGGTCAACTTCGGTCCGTTTGAGTTCGATCTCGCGCTGCGCCGTCTATCGCGCGGCGGCGAGGCGCTGCCCTTGACGACCGGCGAGTTCTCGATGCTGAAGGCGCTGGTGCGCCACCCGCGCCAGCCGCTGACCCGCGACAAGCTGGCGCAACTCGCGCGCGGCCGCGACTTCGAGCCCTTCGACCGCAGCCTCGATGTGCAAATCTCGCGCCTGCGCAAGCTGCTGGAGACCGACCCGGCCCAGCCGCGCTACATCCAGACCGTCTGGGGCGTTGGTTATGTGTTTGTGCCGGACGAAAGCTAATGCCTTGGTGGGTCAGACCGCCCGAGCGCAGCGAGTAGCTCTGACCCCAACCGTTTGAGCGGGTTCTCCGCCAAAGCCCAGTCTAATAAAGCCGTGCCACGCCCCCACCTCGCCCTCAACCTGTTCTGGCGCACCTTTGCGCTTTTGGCCCTGCTGCTGGCCGGCGGCGTGCTGGCATGGCAGCAAACCTTCAAGGTGCTGGAGGCCGAGCCGCGCGCGCTCGAATCCGCGCAGCAACTGGCCGGTCTGGTCAACCTCAGCCGCGTCGCGCTGTCCGATTCCGACAGCATCAACCGCGTCGCCGTCCTGAGTTCATTGGCCCGCAGCGAGACGGTGCAAGTGCGCGTCGCCGAAGCCCATGACCGCTGGCAACCCTATGACGCGACAGGCTTCGCCAAACAACTGGCGGCCGAGTTGCGCGGTCGCCTCGGGCCCGACACGGTGGTCGCCCGCAGCGTCAACGGGGCGCCCGGCCTCTGGGTGAGATTCAGCATCGGCGATGACGCCTACTGGCTGCAAACCAGCGCGCGCCCTCTCAGCATCACCAGCTCGGGGAATAGTTGGTGGTTGTTGATCGCCTTGATCGCGACCGTGCTCGGCTCAGCGGCGATCACCCGCCTGATAAATCAACCGCTGCGCGATTTAAGCCTCGCCGCTCACCGCATCCGCGAAGGCGAGTACGACTCGGTGCTGGACGAGAGCACCCGTACCAGCGAGATCCGCGACGTCAATATGGGCTTCAACCGGATGGCGCGCGAGTTGGCCAAGATGGAGGAAGACCGCACCGTCATGCTGGCCGGCATCTCGCACGATTTGCGCACCCCTTTGGCCCGCTTGCGTCTTGAAGCCGAGATGAGCGTGCCCGACGAGCAGGCACGCCAATTCATGGCGCAAGACATCGATCAGCTTGACGCCATCATTCACAAATTCATGGACTACGCCAGGCCGTCCGAGCTGCAGCTGCAGCCGCTGCTGCTGGGTGAATTGGTCGACCGGGCCGCGCAGGGCTTTCGTGATCCGGAGCAGATTCGGATTCATAGCTCGGTCGCTGCGGACCTCAAGGTCTGGGCCGACGACACCGAGCTGGGCCGGGTGTTGTTGAATCTGTTTGAGAACGCGCGTCGTTATGGTCGCACGCCCGAGGCCGCGGCCAGCGTCGAAGTGACGGCAGGCTTGAGCGGAACCTGGGTGTGTTTGCTGGTGCGCGACTTTGGCCCCGGCGTGCCGTTGGACAAGCTCGCCAAACTGACCACGCCCTTCTTTCGCGGTGACGCTGCTCGCACCGCCGCCAATGGTGCCGGCCTGGGGCTGGCGATTGTCGAAAAATCGGTGCAACGCCTGGGTGGGCAACTGGAGATCGGCAACGCCGATGGCGGCGGATTGTTTGCGCTGATCAAGTTGCAAAAGGCGAGCTAGCCGAGTCGGCAGCGCCCATTCGCATCCCGAGCCCGATCCAGTCACTTCAGCCGTTTTCCCCAAGAAGACTTATGCGATCCGATTTTGTCTTTGGCGCTTGGCGATTTGTCCTGCTTATGCTGCTCATGCCGCTCGCAGTGACCCTGCTGTGCCAGCCCGGCCTGGCCGCCGCTGCCGCTTGGACGGCCAGCACCGCACAGGGCCAAACGGTGCGCATCATGCAAGACAGCTTCCGGATGCGCGACGGCTATCTGCTTGAACGAATCTACCCCGACGGCAGCATCGATCCCGCTTTCGGTCAGCAGGGCGTGACCGCGTTTCGACTCGGACCCGACAACGAGGGGCCGGCTACCTTGCGGCTCGATGGCATCGGCAGGCTCTGGGTGGCAGGCGCGGCGCTGGGCCCGGACGGGCGCGGTCAGGCCGTCGTCATGCGCTTCACGCCACAAGGCCTGCTCGACCCGACTTACGCCAAGCAAGGGCGCTCGGCCACCGCACCGGCGGCCATGCAGGCGCGCGCCCTTGACCTCTTGCCCGCGCCGGATGGCTCAACCTGGGTCAACGGCTTGATCATCAACGCCGAGGGCCAGGAGCGCAGCGGCCTATGGCGGCTGAATTCCGACGGGCAGGTCGACACCCGCTTTGCGGACGGCGGCTTATGGGTCGATCAAGGCGTCGGCGAGACCGAAGCGCTAGCCTTTGAGCAAGCACCGGACGGCAGCCTCGCCTTGGGCTTGCGGCGCGGCCAAGGTGATGCGGCCACGCTCGAAATCTGGTCACTGACGGCGGGGCAAAGCCTTCCGCAGTTGGCGCAACGTGTTGGCGGCGGCGGCCAAGCAGCGGCCAGGCTTGTGTGGCGCGAGGGCCGATGGCAATGGCTTGATGCCAAGGGGCAGGTCTTGCCCATATCGGCCGAGTTCGCCCCGCTGCGATCGGCCTCGGCCTCAGCCGCCGACGCCCAGGCGCCCGCATCGGCACTGGCCCCAGACAAGCCCCCGCCCCTTGCAGAGGGAGTTTCGGCGGCGGCCGGGGCGGCGGCGGACGACAGTGGGTGGTGGTGGCCAGGGGCTGCCCTGCTGGTCGGTTTGGCGTTCTTTTGGTTTGCCCGCCGGCGACGCCAACGCAGGCGGGCTTGAAAGTCAAGCGGGGAAGCGACTGCTGCGCGCGGACGTTAATTGATGCAAGATAGGCACGGTGGGGTGTGCCGGTTCCCGCGCCAGGTCGGGCCGTCATGTCTCCCCTCACAGGTCCATCCATCCCCTTAGGAAAAATCATGATGAAGCGACACCTCCCCGCTTTGACTGCAACCCTGCTGCTCGCCGGTATCGGCATGCAAGCGCAGGGCCAGAGTGCCAACGCAATCGAACACCGCAAGGTCGATTTCATTGTTCACTCCGATCGCAACGACGTGTCGCCGCCCCTGCGCGATATGGAAGTCATTGCGCCATCCACCGTCCGCAAGGGCCGGCCGGTACGCGAGCACCGCATTCCGATCGAGGAATTGGCCGAGCTCGACGAAGATCCGCTGATCAGCCGCATGACCGGGCGCGGCGCCAAGAGTGGCGCGAGCAATACGGCAGCGGCGCTGGCCTTGACGAGCAACACCGGCATGGATGGCGCCGGCAATGGCGCTTACGGCATGACGGTCAATTCGGCACCGCCGGACACGACCGGTGCGGTCGGTGCGACCCAATTCGTCCAATGGGTGAATACCGCGTTCGTCATCTTTGACAAAGCGAGCAAGGCCAAGACCTACGGCCCGGCCGACGGCAAGACCTTGTGGGCCGGTTTCGGCGGGGCTTGCGAGACCTATAACGATGGCGACCCGGTGGTCCAGTACGACAAGACGGCCGGCCGCTGGGTGGTGTCGCAGTTTGCGGTGCCGGGCGGTGCCGCCGGCTACTGGCAATGTGTGGCGGTGTCGCAGACCAGCGATGCCACCGGGGCTTGGAGCCGTTACGCCTTCAAGTACGACCAGTTCAATGACTTCCCGAAAATGGCAGTCTGGCCCGACGCGTACTACGTCAGCTTCAATATGTTCACCAGCACCTTCCAGGGCTCGCGTGTTTGCGCGATGGACCGCGCCAAGATGCTGGCCGGGCAGCCTGCAACGCAGCAGTGCATCCAGTTGGCCGCCACCTATGGCTCGACGCTGCCGGCCGATGCCGATGGCCCGATGCCGGCCGCCGGCACGCCCAACTTCGTGGTCGCCAAGGCCACCAATGCGCTGAATCTGTGGAAGTTCAAGGTCGATTGGGCGACGCCGGCCAACACCGTGCTGTCCGGCCCGACCAAGATTGCGGTGGCGTCCTACACCAGCGCCTGCAGCGGGGGCAATTGCATCACCCAGCCGGGCACCAGCAACAAGCTGGACTCGCTGGCCGACCGCCTGAACTTCCGGGCGGCCTACCGCGCCGACCGGGATTCGATGGTGATCAGCCACGCGGTCAGTGCCGGCACCAAGCGCGCCAGCGTGGCGGCCTTGCGTTGGTATGAGCTGCGCTCGCTCAATGCGGTGGCCCCGACCTTGTTCCAGCAGGGCACTTTTGGCGGCACCGACGGCATTCATCGCTGGATGAGCTCGATCGCGCAGGACAAGGCCGGCAATATCGCGCTCAGCTACAGCGCCTCCAGCAGCTCGGCCAATGTCTATCCCTCAATGCGTTTGGCCAGCCGCGCCGCAAGCGATGCGCTCGGCAGCTTGAAAGACGAGACCGTGCTGAAGGCCGGCAGCGGCTCTCAGACCGGCACCCTGACGCGCTGGGGTGACTACTCGCAGATCTCGCTGGATAGCGACGACTGCACGCTCTGGGCCACCAACGAGTACATGAAGACCTCGGGTTCCTTCAACTGGAACACCTGGATCGCCTCGTTCAAGTTGCCCGGCTGCCTGTAAAGCCTCTGGCCGGATTCCAACCGGAGTCCGGCTCAGCGGACCTGCTTCAACTCAAACCCGCCCGGCCCTGGGGTCGCGGCGGGTTTGTCGCATTCAAGGCCGGTGCAATCGCCCGTATTGCCGCTTTGTCCCGCTCAAGCCTGGGCCAGCAAGCACACCGCCTGCGCTTCGATGGCCAAGCCCTCGCCCACCGGCCCCATCTTCTCGGCCGTCTTGGCCTTGACATTGATTTGCGCGATGTCCAGCCCTAACACCTCGGCCAAACGGGCTCGCATGGCCGGGATATGCTGCGCCATCTTGGGCGCTTGCGCCTTGATGGTGCTGTCGATATTGACGATGACCCAGCCCTCGCTGCGCACGCGTCGGTAGGCCTCGGCCAGCAAGACCATCGAATCCGCGCCCTTGAATTCGGCCGACGTGTCGGGGAAGAGCTTGCCGATATCGCCCAAGGCGGCCGCGCCCAAGAGTGCATCGGTGATCGCATGCGCCAGCGCGTCGGCGTCCGAGTGGCCGAGCAGGCCGTGGCTGTGGGGGATGGTGATGCCGCCGAGCACCAGCGGCCGAGCCAGCACCAGGGCATGGGTGCCCCAGCCTTCGCCAATTCGGATCGAGATCGGGATGGGGGAAGTTTGAGTTTGGATCATGGTGTCCGATACGTTTGTAACAAGCGCAACTCAAAATCGCGGCGAGCTTAGCCTGAAATTCGGCCAAGCTTGCGCTACTGCCACGCTCGCGACCTTGACGAGCCGCTGACCATGCCCGAAACATTCCCCCAAGCTCCCGCGCGCGCCCTCAAGGCCAGGCCTGCGCACCTCGTTCCAATTGCTCATTGTTGCGCTGCTGTGGGGCGCTCTGCCCAGCCAGGCCCAGCAGGAAACGTCCGCGCCCATCAAACGGCCGCAGATCGCCCTGGTGCTGTCGGGCGGCGGCGCGTGCGGATTGGCCCATATCGGCGTGCTGAAGGGGCTACAAACGCTGCGCGTGCCGGTCGACATGGTGGAGGGCACCAGCATGGGTGCGGTGGTCGGCGGCGCATACGCCTCGGGCCAAAGCGTCGAAGAGCTGGAGGCTTTTGTGCGCGCAGCCGACTGAGACGCGATTTTGTCGGACCGCTCGCCGCGCAGCGAGCTGAGCTTTCAGCGCCGCAAGGATGAACGCCTTGTGGCATCGAGGATTGACTTAGGCGTTGGCCTCAAGGGCGTGACGCTACCGCCCGCCGCAGCCGTCAACAGCGCGCTCGAGTTCACCTTGGCTCGTCTTGCACAGGGAGCCAAGAGCGGGCAAGGCCTGCAGCAATTGCAGCTTCCCTTCAAGGCGCTGGCCACCGACTTGCTCGACGGCCAGCTCGTCACCCTGAGCGATCAGCCCTTGTTCCTGGCCATGCGGGCCTCGATGGCGGTACCCGGATTGTTCTCGCCGGTGCGCGTCGACGGCCGCCTAGTGGTGGGTGGCGGACTGTTCGCGCTGATCAAGCCCCTAAAGGAGAGTTAGCCCTACTATATTCCGCTCAAATGGCTTGCTAGCATGCGGCTCCAATAAGCGGGCCTCACACCCACAGAGGCTCTACTCCGGGCTACTCGCCTTTTTGCTCGTTTTGCTGTGCCGCAGCCACCTATGCGTCAAAAAACCACTCTCGCCTGCGTACTCTTGCTGGCCGCTCTGACCGGCTTTACTCGGCCCAGTCTGGCCCAGGTCGGCGGCCCTACCGAGGCAAAACGGCCGCGCATTGCCTTGGTCCTGTCGGGCGGCGGCGCGCGCGGCCTGGCCCATATCGGCGTATTGCGCACGCTGCAAGACCTGCGCGTGCCGGTGGATATGGTGGTCGGCACCAGCATGGGGGCGGTGGTGGGCGGGGCCTACGCCTCGGGCAAAAGCATTGAAGAGTTGGAGTCCTTTGTGCGCAGCGCCGACTGGGACGCCATTTTGTCGGACCGCGCGCCGCGTCAGCAATTGAGCTTTCGGCGCCGCGAGGATGACCGCCTGCTGGCATCGCGGATCGACTTCGGACTCAATACCAAGGGCATCTTGTTGCCGCCAGCGGCGGCAGCGAACAGCGCGCTCGAGTTCACGCTGGACAGCCTGGCCCAAGGCAATGGTTCGGAAAGAAGCATCAGGAATTTGCCCCTGCCGTTTCGCGCGGTCGCCACCGACCTGGTCAATGGCCGCATGGTGACGCTGAGCGACACCCCGCTGTTCCTGACCATGCGGGCCTCGATGGCGGTGCCGGGCCTGTTTTCGCCGGTGCGCGTGAACGGGCGCATGGTGGTGGACGGCGGCCTGGTGCGCAACCTCGGCGTTGACGTGGCGCGCGAGATGGGTGCCGACATCATCATCGCCGTGAACGTCGGCTCGCCCTTGCTGGACGAGCAGGAAATCCTCAGCGCGCTCAGCGTCACCGACCAGATGGTGAAGATCTTGACGACTCAAAACGTCGAGCGTTCCTTGAGCGAAATGAAGAGCTCCGATGTCCTGATAACGCCTGAAATGACTGGTATCGGCTTGATCGACTTCAATCGCCGCGAGGAGGTCATGATGCAGGGCAGCCAGGCTTCGATGGCGGCCAAAAGCGCCCTGCTGCCGCTGGCCTTGAGTGCGACCGATTACGCCGAACATGAGCGACTGCGGCGCGCGACTGCCATGGCCGCCAGCGTCGACGATGCACTGCCGCTGGGCAAGCTGACCATCCTCGGCACCAACTTCACCAATCCGCAGGCCTTGGCAGCCGAGACCGGCCTGCAGCTGGGCCAAAAAATCAGCAGAGCGCAGATAGACCAAGGCAGCGCCGCCTTGCAAGGGCGCGGTGACTTTGACCGGATTGACACCCAAGTCGTCGATGTCGATGGCCGACGCGACGTCAACTTGACCGTCAGCGAAGCCGCCTGGAGCCGCAGCCGTTTGCGCCTGGGTTTCGAAGTTGAAAGCGACTTCGACAGTACCAATGTCTATGCCTTGACCCTGCTACACACGCTGAGTTGGATCAACTCCTGGGGCGCCGAGCTGCGCACCTTGGCCCGCATCGGCACGACCCAGCAATTAGATATGGGCTTCCATCAACCACTGGGGGCCGGTTCGGCCTGGTACGTGGAGCCACAGTTCACTTATCAAGGCATCAAGACCTATATGCCGCTGTTCGGCTCAAACCTGCACGCCACGAAACGCTGGTCCGGCGTCTTGCTCGGTCGACGTTTGGGCAATTGGGGTGATGTGCAACTGGGCGTCGGGGAACAAACTGCCGACCTGAAGGTCAATTTCCCGCCCGGATTCGAAGACACGGCAGCGGGATTGAATAGAAGAGTGACGGAAACAACCCAGGATGCGCGCTTCAGGATTGACACCTTGGACGCACCGGCCTTCCCCGGCCGAGGCTATTTATTCGATCTTCACACGCAACGTTTGACCAGCGGAGAGGACAGCGGTGAGATGCCTTATGAATTGAAGGCGATGGCCGCCTTTCAGCTCGGCACTTGGGCCGGCCATCTCTACGGTGAATACGCACAGGCATCGACTCACGGCAGCGCAGCCGATGCCCTGGGCGGCTTCCTGCGCTTGTCGGGCAGCGCGCCACGCGGGCTGCAGTCGCAAGAGCCCAACGTCAGCTCGCAGGCCCTGGTCCGCTGGGTGATGGCCAAACAGTTTGGCCAGATGCCCTTGGGTCTTGGCGGCGCCCTGCGGGCCGGCTTTTCGCTCGAATCGGGCAGCTCGGCCAGCGGCGGCAAGGGCTTGGGCGGCGCGGACTGGAAGAAGGCCGCCAGCATATTTGCGTCCGTCGACACTCGCCTCGGGCCTTTCTATCTGGCCCTCGGCAGCACCCAAGGGGGTGCCAGCACGGTCTATTTTTTCCTTGGCCCGGTGTGGTGAGCGCGGCTTGAGCCGATTGGGCCGATTGGGCCGATTGGGCCAATTTGGCGCCGGCTGGGTCGAGTCGTGGCGGGCTGAGGATATTCAAACCTACGCTTGAGGGCTGCTTTCGGGCACCACTCTCCACCTAAGTATCGAGTTATGCCGCCTGAGGGCGCAAATTCTGCTACTCCGGACAGGACGCTGGTACAGCGGCTTCAGCTGCGGAACACTGCATGTCATTGCAGCCCAGCACCGACCAGCGGTCCACCGGAGAACCCTCTTGCAGATCAAAAATCAGCTCATTTTGGCCCTATTTGCCGCCGCTGCGGCTTGCAGCGGCGGCGCCTCGGCCCAGTCCTATCTCGGGGCCAACCTCAGCGTCGCGGTCACCACCGACTCAAGCTGCGACAAGAGCAGCAGCAACAGCAACAACAACAATTTCCGCGACTGCTCCTTCAAAACCCGCTTGGGCGGAAAGTTCTACGGCGGCCACTTGTTCGACAAGGTCGGTGTCGAAATCATGACCTTCGGCTTGGGCAGCACCAGCACCAATCTCAGCAAGGGCGAGTCGCGCTTCGACGGTGTCGGTGGCGAGGCCCTCTACGCGGTGTTGCCGCTGCGCATGGAGCGCGTCATGCTCAAGGGCAAGCTCGGCGTCGCCCATGTGCGCGGCGGCCTAGTGCGCTTCGAGAAGGACAAAACCGAGTACAAGTCCAGCGCCCAAGTCCTGGTCGGCGCCACGGCGAGCGTCTTGCTCGGCACGCACTGGGCCTTGAACGCCGATTGGGACCGTATTCCGGCCAAGTTCGTCGACGGCAAGTCGGTCGTCAACATGCTGTCACTGGGTGCCAGCTACTCGTTCTGAAAATTCCTGTTTTCTGCCGTCGGCCCGCCCTCGAACCGGGTCGACCTGGCAGGCGAGAACTCCATCCGGGCGAGCCGCCCAAACCATCGGTGCGACCGCACAAGGGTCAAGCCATTTTTGAAAGTCAAACCATGAACTTCAGCTTCAACTACCTTGCCAGCCTGCTCTTGGCCGGCGCCAGCGCCCTCACCCTGAGCGCTTGCGGCAGCGGTGGCGACACCCCGCCCGAACCACCGCCCGAGCCCAAGACCGCACAGATCAACAGTGCCAATTACGGCGAAGCCGTCGGCGTCGCATTCGCAGGCTTCCAGCGCAGTCAACCGCTGATTGAATCCAGCCTCTTGCCGCTCACGATCGGTTTTACGGAAACCCTCTCGGGCAGCTACCCCTGCAAGGACGGCGGCAGCCTGACGCTGCTCGCCGCCGACAAGGTGCGAACTTTTACCGCCGTGGACTGCAAGGACGATGCCGCCTGGATCGTTTCGGGCACCTTGACGGAGACGATCAGCGGTGCGAACAATTCAACGCGCAGCTACAAGCTCAAAGACGTCAATATTCAAACGGGCACCAGCAATCAGTCGGTGGCGGTGGTCAACGGCGCTGCCGAAGCTGTACTGAAGGCGGACGGCAGCACACCCGAGAGCTTTCAAATCGATTTGAGCGTGGCTCTCAATGGCCGCACCGACACGCTCGGCATGAGCCTGGACGCTGCCGGCAAACTGCAACTCGTCATTGATAGCACCCGCTTCCCGCAGAAACTGCTGTTTTCCGCCGACACCCAAGCAAAGAGCTTCACCATCAGCAGCAAGGGTGACGGCTCATCGATGTCGGTGACACCGAGTGCGGACGGAAAGACTTTTCTCATTGAGCTGCGCGCCAGCGCCGGCGGCACGCCGACTTTCAGCAAGACCGCCAGCGCGGAAGAGTTTGCAGCCTGGTTGGTGAAATCGCTGTAATTTGCAAGCGCAATACCAAGCCAGATTCCACCCGCGCTAGCCGCGCCGGTGGAATTTCCCCCTTGGCCGCCTCAGCCCTTGGCCAGCAGGCACACCGCCTGCGCTTCGATGGCCAAGCCCTCCCCCACCGGCCCCATCTTCTCCGCCGTCTTGGCCTTGACATTGATTTGCGCGATGTCCAGCCCTAACACCTCGGCCAAACGGGCTCGCATGGCCGGGATATGCGGCGCCATCTTGGGCGCTTGCGCCTTGATGGTGCTGTCGATATTGACGATCAGCCAGCCCTCGCTGCGCACGCGTCGGTAGGCCTCGGCCAGCAAGACCATCGAATCCGCGCCCTTGAATTCGGCCGCCGTGTCGGGGAAGAGTTTGCCGATATCGCCCAAGGCGGCCGCGCCCAGCAAGGCATCGGTGATCGCATGCGCCAAGGCGTCGGCGTCCGAGTGACCTAGCAGACCGTGGCTGTGCGGGACGGTGATACCGCCCAGCACCAGCGGGCGGCCCAGCACCAGGGCATGGGTGTCCCAGCCTTCGCCAATGCGGATCGAGATCGGGACTTGGGGCGCTTGAGTTTGGGTCATGGTGTCCGAAAAATTGTGCCGGTGATTGCAGATCAAAATTTGCCGTCAGCTTAGCGCATGCACCAAACACAACAAAGCTGCGATACGCTCGCGGCCTTGCTGACCCGCTGCCCCGCTGACCATGCCTGAATCCTTCAAGCCCGATTGCTCGCCGTCGCCCTCGCTATCGCCCTCGCCCTCGCCCATCAGGCCTCGCCGGCGAACTTCTTGCCTGCTGCTACTCGGCGCGCTGCTGCTGAACGCCTTGCCAGTCCATGCGCAACAAGAGGCGCAAGCCCCGCTTGTTGAAACGCTCAAACGCCCGCGCATCGCCTTGGTCCTGTCGGGCGGCGGTGCGCGGGGATTGGCTCATATCGGCGTGCTGCGGGCGCTGCAAGAACTGCGCGTGCCGATCGACATGGTGGTCGGCACCAGCATGGGCGCGGTGGTGGGCGGGGCGTTCGCCTCGGGTCAGAGCGTCGAGGAGCTTGAGGCCTTTGTGCGCGCAGCCGACTGGGACGCTATTCTTTCTGACCGCTCACCGCGCCGTGAACTGAGCTTTCAGCGCCGCGAGGATGATCGCTTGGTCGCCTCAAGGATTGACTTCGGCGTCAATCTCAAGGGCGTAACGCTGCCGCCCGCCGCCGCCGGCAACAGTGCCCTGGAATTCACACTGACACGTTTGGCCCAAGGCGCCAAAAGCGAGCAAGGCCTGCAGCAATTGCCGCTGCCCTTTCGAGCCCTTGCCACCGATCTGCTGGACGGCCAGTTGGTCACCCTGAGCGACCAGTCCTTGTTCCTCGCCATGCGGGCCTCGATGGCGGTGCCGGGCCTGTTTTCACCGGTACGCGTCGACGGTCGCCTGGTGGTCGACGGCGGGCTGGTGCGCAACCTCGGCGTGGACGTGGCGCGCACCATGGGCGCGGAAGTGATCATCGCCGTCAATGTGGGCTCACCACTGCTGAGCGAGCAAGAACTGCTGAGCGCTTTGAGCGTGACGGATCAAATGGTCAAGCTGCTGACGACTCAAAACGTCGAGCGCTCGCTGGCCGAGTTGCGCCCCCAAGATGTGCTGATCACGCCCGCCATGGACAAGATCGGCCTGACCGATTTCAGCCGCCGCGAGCAGGCTTTGCAGAGCGGGCAACAGGCCTTGATGGCGGCATCTCCGCGACTGCAAGCCCTGGCCCTGAGCGAGCTTGACTACCGCCGCCATGAGGATCTGCGCCGACGACCGGGGTTGGCTCCAAGCACCGTCGCCGACGCTTTGCCCCTGGGCCGACTGATGATTGACGGCACCGGCGTCACCAACCCGGCTGCCCTGAAGGCCATCGCCTCTGAGCAAGGCCTGCAGCCAGGCCGGCCGGTCACGCATGCCCAAATCAATGAAGCCAGTGCCGCGCTGCAAGGCCGCGGCGACTTTGACCGCATCGACACCCAAGTGATCGATGACGCGGGCGTGCGCGACGTACACATGACGGTCAGCGAGGCCGCGTGGGCGCGCAGCCGCTTGCGTCTGGGCTTTGAAGTGGAGAGCGACTTTGGCCGCAACAATGCCTACGCCTTGACACTGCTGCACAGCCTGGCTTGGATCAATGCCTGGGGTGCCGAGTTGCGCACGCTGGCACGCTTGGGCAGCGAGCGCGAGCTGGGCCTGGCCTTCAACCAGCCGCTCGGCCCCGGCTCGGCCTGGTATCTGGAGCCGCAGTTCAACTACCGCGCCTACAACACCTATATGCCGCTGTTCTTCTCCGACCTGGCCTATCGCCGCAGCCGCGCGGGCTTGATGGCGGGCCGGCGCTTGGGCAACTGGGGCGACCTGCAACTGGGCTACAGCCACAGCAGCGAATCCTATAGAACCAGCGGCATCGGCGTCGCCTTCGGTTTCCCGGACAACAGCGAAGCCAGCAAGGAATCGGGCCCGGAGGCACGCTTCAGAATAGACACGCTGGACGCCCCGGCCTTCCCCGGCCGTGGCTATTTTCTCGACCTGCATGGCCGGCGCTTGCAGCGCGGCGATCAAGCCGGCGAGATGCCGTTTGAGGCCAGGGCCATGGCGGCCTTCCAGGTCAATAGCTGGGCCGGTCATCTGTATGCCGAATATGCCGAGGCCGCCGCCAAAAAGACCGCCACCGTGCCACGGCCACGCGGCAAGGTGGACAACCCGCTGGGCGGCTTCTTACGCCTCTCGGGCAGCCGCCCCCCACTGCCCAACGGTGCCAGTTCGCTGGCCTTTACGCGCCTGGTGATGGCCAAGCAATTTGCGCAGATGCCGGTCGGCTTGGGCGGCGCGGTGCGGGCCGGCTTCTCCTTGGAAGCCGGCAAGTCCATCAGCCTAGGGCGGCCACTGGGGGACGCCAAGCTGCGCACGGCGGCGAGTGGATTCTTGGCCGTGGACACAAGACTGGGGCCTTTTTACCTCGCCTACGGCGGCACGCGCGATGGCGACAGCACGGTCTACTTCTTCCTTGGGCCGCAGTGGTGATGGCGGCGAAGTTGCAGATTCCGAACCCTGCGGTAGCAAAATCCAGCACCTGAGATGGCGCATTTGGCAAAGCCTGCGCTGCAAGCCGACACTGAGGCGCGGCCAGGCGCGGCCCGCCAACAGCGGATCTCAAACATCATGCAGACTTCAAACCTCTTCCCTCGAATCACCGCCATCTTGGCGGCACTAACTCTATGCGCCTGCGGCGGCGGTGGCGTCGGCAATGAAGGCAGTGACGGCAATTTGCCCGACGCGCAAGACTACAACCGCGTCAACAACTACAACTACGCCTATGTCTACGCATTGGGCGAAGGTGCCTACCGACGTTTCGGCGAGGTCAATGTTTTGCGCGATCTTGCGCTTCAGACCATTTTGTCGAAGGGAAGCGCAGCAGGCGGCTACCCCTGCCTCTTGGGCGGCTCACTGCGCATGGACGTCTCGAACCAGCGGCATGACTTCAGCTTCAACAACTGTGACCTCGGCACCTTTTTCATCGCGTCCGGTCAACTCACGCTCATCATCAATGACAAGAAGCCCTTGCCCGGCCAGCCCCCGATTGAGTTCGACGTCACGATCAAGACCCTCAACTACCGATCCGAGAGCACCGGGCAACTGATGCAAGTGCTGGATGCAAGCATGGGCGAGCGCTTCTTGGCCGACGGCAAGACCTTCGATGTGCCCTACCTATTCTGGGTCAGCCAGAACAACAAGCGGCAACGCTACGCAGGCAGCGTGACCAAACTGCCGGGCACTGTGTCTGGCAAGCCGGGCTGGATTGCGATTCATACCGACGTTGCCGCTGACGGCACAGTCAACTACGCAAAGACACTCGATGTGCGCACCGAACTGAGCGACACGCGTTTGATCATCACCGGCAGGGGCGACAAGTCCTCGGTCACCGGCACCAAGTTGGCGCCGAACGGCCAGAGCATCAAGCTCGAAGTGCGCGCCTATGGCTCCGACACGCCGACGCTTGAAAAAATCATCTCCGCCAGTGACCTGCTGGAGCTGATCTGGCGTGCGCTCTGATGCGCTGATGGGCCTTTTATACACAGGCAAGTAGCAAGTTATGCCCCCTGATGGCGCAATTTTCGCTACCTTCGCAATGATGCTGGCAAGGACGGACTAACTGCGGAAAACTGCAGCGCGTCCACCCACAAACCCAAGCCAACAGGGCCCTATCGGGCTCAAAAACCGGAGCGACCAGCGATGAAATCAAACCTGAAATCCATTTCCTGCCTGCTGTGCCTGAGCGTCAGCGCTTTGATCTTGAGCGCCTGCGGCAGCAGCGACCCTGAGCCGGTACCGCCGGTCAAGACCGCCCAAATCAATAGCGCCAATTACAGCGATGTCTTGGGGATTGCGGCGGGCAGCTCGGACCAAAGCGAGGGTTTGATGCGGGCCGGTCTTGCCCCCATTGCCGTCGGCTTCACCCGTACTCAGCCGGGCAGCATTGCCTGTGTAGATGGCGGCAGCCTGGATCTGGCTATTGCAGACAAGCTGCGCACCTACACGGCCGTGAACTGCAAGACCGGACCGGTATTCATTGCCTCGGGCACCTTGACCGAAAGCGTTGACAGCCCCGACGGCCTGAGCCGCAGCATCAAGATCAAGGATCTGAACCTGCGCACCAGCGACACCGACCTGAGCATGCAAAAAGTCAATGGCGACTTCAAGGTCGTCGTCAAGGCAGACGGTTCGCCGGTGAGCGCGGTGATCGACCTGAGCGTGGCCCGCAACGCCCGCACCGACACCTTCGCCCTGACGCTGGACGCGAGTGGCAATCTATTGATCGTCATCGACACCGCGCGCTTCCCGCAAAAGCTCGTGATTACCGGCGACGCCAAGACCAATAGCCTCAAGATCAGCAGCCGGGGCGATGGTTCCTCACTGACGGTGATCGAAAGCGTGGACGGCAAGTCCTTCAACCTGGAACTGCGTGAGCCTGGCAACAACACCCCGACCTTGATCAAGACGATCAGCGCGACCGAGCTTGAGGCGCTGGTGAAGAAGTCGCTGTAGATAGCCCCCCGGCGAGTTTGGTAAACAAGGCCCTCGCAGCGCTATCGGCGCTGCGAGGGCCTTGTCAATTTTCCCGCGCTTAGGCCCGGCGTCAAATCGGTGCCCTTGCACAGGGCCGGCCAAGCACCAAGACAATGGAGTTTCAGCCCTCTCCAACTTCATTCTGAATTGGGATAGGTCACTTGGATTTAGGTCTCGGTGTTTGAAAAAATGCTGCTGATGACGAGTCAAATTCGGCGGCCAAGCTGGCGCAAGGGTAAAACCTCAGCAAAGCTGAGATACGCTCGCGGCCTTGCTGACCCGCTGACCATGCCTGCATCCTTCACTCTTGATTACTCGTCGTCGCGCCCATCCAACCGGGCTGGACGGCGAATTTGCTGCCTGCTGATCCTCGCTGGACTCTTGCTGAGCGCCCTGCCTGGCTATGCGCAAGAAGAAACCTCCACCCCTGTTGTTGAAGCGCTCAAACGCCCCAAGATCGGCCTGGTATTGTCCGGCGGCGGCGTGCGCGGCATGGCTCATATCGGCGTGCTGCGTGTGCTGCAGGAACTGCATGTACCGGTCGATCTGGTGGTGGGCACCAGCATGGGTGCGGTGGTTGGCGGCGCCTTCGCCTCCGGGCGCAACATCGATGAGTTGGAGGATTTTGTGCGTTCCACCGATTGGCCGGCTATTTTGGCCGACCGCCCCGCCCGCCAGGCCTTGAGCTTTCGCCGCCGCGAGGAAGACCTGATCCTGCCCTCGCGCATCGAGCTGGGCCTGCACCGCAGCACCGGCGTCAGCCTGCCGCCATCGGCCGCCGGCAATAGCGCCTTGGAGTTCGCGCTCGAGCGCTTGATCCGCCCCGAACAGGCCGAAGCACCCGTCAGCCAACTGAGCCTGCCGTTCCGCGCCTTGGCCACCGATCTGCTCAGCGGCGACATGCTGGAGATGATTGACACGCCGCTGTTCCTGGCCATGCGCGCCTCGATGGCGGTGCCGGGTGTGTTTACGCCGGTACGCATCAATGGCCGGGCGGTGGTGGACGGGGGTCTGGTGCGCAATCTGGGCGTCGATATCGCGCGCAAGATGGGCGCCGACATCATCATCGCGGTCAATGTGGGTTCGCCGTTATTAGAAGAGCACGAAATTAACAGCGCGGTCGGTGTGGCCAACCAAATGCTGCAGATTTTGACCAACCAGAACGTCGCCAACTCGCTGAAGGACTTGCGGCCGGACGATGTCTTGATCGACCCAGATTTGGGCAATATCGCCTTCATGGACTTTGGCCGCCATCAAGAAGCCATCGCCTCCGGCCAGAGGGCTGCCTTTGCCACGCATGAGCGTCTGCGAGCCTTGGCGTTGCCTGCCGAGGACTATGCCGCCCTTGAACTGAATCGACTCAATGGCGGTGATCTTGCGGGCAATGTGAGTCGCCTGCCTCTGTCCAGCCTGGAGATTCGCGGCACCCAGCGTAGCAACCCGGTGGCGCTGAAGGCCGAGATCGACCTGCCCCTTGGAGCGCCGGTCAGCCTCGGCGACATTCAAAAAGCCAGCGCCCAGCTCTACGGGCGCGGCGACTTCGAGCGCATCGATACCCAGATCAGCGACGAAAAGGGCCAGCGACAAGTCACCCTGAATGTCAGCGAAGCCGATTGGGCCAACAGCCGGCTGCGTATCGGCCTGCAGCTGTACAGCGACTTTGATGATGCCAATCGCTTTTCGATCTCCGTCATGCATGTCTGGACCTGGCTGAACCGTTGGGGCGCGGAGCTGCGTAGCAACGCCAGCATCGGCGACAAACGCTGGCTGGGCACCGAGCTGTTTCAACCCTTGGGTGCCGGCTCGCCCTGGTTTTTGACTGCCGCTACGCATTACCAGGGCGGCAGCAGCGATCAATTCAGCAACCAGGGGCTGCGCACCTCGCGCTACAGCGCGAACTTTGCCGCTGCCTCGATGGCGCTGGGCCGGCAGATTTCCAACTGGGGTGACGTTCGCATCGGCGCGGGCAGATCTCGCATCAACACTCGGGTGACCATTCCAGAGAATCCGGCGCAAGCGCCTCAGCAGGGCAGCTTCAACACGCGCTTCTTTCAAATGCGGGCCGACACGCTGGACTCTGTAGCCTTCCCGACCCGCGGCTTCTTGTTTGAGCTCGGCTTGACCGAAGCCAAGAACCGCGACAACAACTCGGTAGGGGAAGTTGATCTGCGCAGCCTGGCTGCCTTTCGAATGGGCCGATGGGCCGGCCATGTCTACGGTGAAGTCACCGGTTCTTCACTCGGTACGACCGGAGATTTGGGCGGATTTCTGCGCATATCGGGCTCGCCAGCCGGCTCCTTGAGCGGTCGCGCCGTGGCGATGTCCCGATTGGTGATGGCAAGGCAGATTGCGCAAATGCCGGTCGGTTTGGGCGGCGCCATCCGGGCCGGTTTCTCGCTCGAGTCCGGCGCCATCCTGCGGGCCAGCGAGAGCAGCCTGTTTGCCTTCGCGCTGCCCGAATCCAAGCTCGCCGCCAGCGGTTTCCTGTCCATGGACACCCGCTTCGGCCCCTTCTATCTGGCCGCAGGCAGCACCTACCAGGGGCGCTCGTCGCTGTACCTGTTCCTTGGGCCGATTTGGTAGCGCCTATTCGGTCGTCCGGCGCATCGCGGTGAACTGCGCAAACTCCCAGGAACGCAGCCCCAACAGCAGCGTGAAGCCATCACGCTCGCTGGCCTGCAGGCGCTGATCGTCCTGATGCAGGCGCGCCAATTCGGCCGCCAACTGCCGAATCTTTTGCACCAACTCCTGCGCGCTCGGGTTGGACAAGCGGCCATGCACGCACAGCAAGGCCTCGCCCGGAGCGTCAAAGCGTCCGCCGAAGTAATCATCCACCACATGCTTGCGGAAGAACTGTTGCACCGGCCCGTCCGCCAGCCAGCGAAACGCAATCGACACTCGCATCCGGTAGCGGTTCAGCGCCTTCAGCTCGATCAGCTCCAGTCGGTCCAGCTTGACCAGATAGCCGATGCACTCGGTCTCGCTGATCGCGTAGACCTCGATGATCTGCTCCATCGTCCAGTGGCCCAGGCAACAAATCGCCACGAGCAGCAACTTCGGGTCGCGGATCAGCGAGCGCTCCTGCTCTAGCGTCAAGGTGTCGGCATGCGGCGCGCAATCGGCCGCCTGACGCAACACGTCTTCCATCGCTACACCGACCGCTTTGCAGATCTGCTCAAGCCGGCTGAGGCTCATATCGCCCTGCGAAAAAACCCGTTTGACGCTGGATTCGCTCATCCCCAAACGCAGCGCCAACTGCTTGTAGGTCATGTCGGCGGCGCGCATTTCGCTGCGCAGCACTTGAATCAAAATTTCCGGACTGCTCATGCGCCCTCCCAGGCTTGGCTTGTTTGGTAGCGGATGTTAATACCAAATAGACCACCAACCTAGACAAGGTTCAACTTCCTGGCATTTCGAATCGAGCTGAGGAACACTTCCGTCTGTCACGAGGCAAGGCCAGGCCAGCGCAAGCGGTTTGCTCATTGGCTCCATGGCTCCATCAACCGTTCCAGAATTCTCATGAAGCAGTCCAACAAAACCCTCTCGGCCCTCTCCATCTCCCTGGCCACGGCCTCGGCCCTCTTGCTTTCAGCCTGCGGCGACGGCAGCGAAGATAGTCCGGTAGAAAGCAAAGGCCCGCTGGTTCAAGCCGGCAAATTCGAAGCAAAGATGACGGGTGCCTGGCGCGTGCTCGGCGAAGGTCGCCTGATCGAAGTCGATGCGCAGTCCATCACCAGCTACCAGGAGACCCCATCCTTTTGCTATCGCGAACGCATCAGCGTCAGCGCGGCCGCATTGGAGGGTGCCAGCTACCAGCACAGCGCATCCCCCTCACGCACCGCAGCGGATATCTACCTGGACCCAAGGCAGCCCTCCAGCAATAGTCTGGAGCGCCTCGCCAAGATCCCCGACAACTGCAAGAATGCCCCGCCCAGCGACGCGGCCAGCAGCTTCAAGGCGATGCAAGAGATGTTCGATCTCGACTACGCCTTCTTCAAGGAGCGCGGCATTGACTGGTCGGCCCGCATGAAGCTGCTCGCTCCCAAGGCGGCGGCGGCCAAAGACGACGCGGCCTTGCAGCAGGTCTTGCTGCAAGCCATCGATGGCTTCAATGACTTCCACCTCACTCTGATGCATTTCGACCCCAAGGGCGAGCCCGACTTCTACGCCGACAGCGCGGCCTCGCCGACGGTGAAGATGCTCAAGCAGGCATTCGCGGCGCAGAGCGAGGCCGCTGATTTCTACCAATTCGAAGCGGCCTGGCATGCCACACGCCAGCAAACGGTGGCGCCGCAACTCAGCGCCGGCAGCAACGGCCGCGTCTTGAACGGCGCGATGGTCTGGGGCAAGTTGGCCGGCAATATCGGCTATATCGAACTGGCGCGCCTGTCCGAGTTCGCCGAGGGCGCCAACGCAAGCAAAGACATCCAGTTGATCCGCGCCGAGATGGACCGCGCGCTGCTGGCTCTGGCCGACACCAAGACCGTCATTGTCGACATCGCCGTCAACGATGGTGGTTATGACCATGTCAGCGCCGAAGTGGCCGGCAGCTTTGCCGACCGCCGCCGGCCCGCTTTCAGCGTCGAGCAGCAGCGCCCGCAAGGTCGCGCAACGCAACAATGGTTTGTCGAGCCGCGCGGCGCCAAGCAGTATCTGAAGCCGGTCTATCTGCTGACGAGCGACCGCACGGTCAGCGCCGGCGACACGCTGACGCTGTTCATGCGCGAGTTGCCCAATGTCACCCATGTCGGGCAGGCCACCAGCGGCTCGATGTCCAACAAGCTGGTGAAGTCGCTGCCGGGCAACTTCCTGACCTCCTTGTCGAATGAGAAGTACCGCGACCCGCGCGGCGAGTTGTTCGAGGGCCGCGGCATTCCGCCCAAGCTCAAGCTGCAGGTGTTTGACCCGACGGTCGCGGGTTCACTGTCGACGGGCCACGCCGAGGCCTTGGCCAAGTTGATCGCGATGATCCCGCAGTAAATGAGCGGGCTCTAAGCTAGCCGGCTCTGCAATAGCCGCTCGGCCAGCGCAAAGTCCTCGGGCCAGGTCACCTTGAAGTTCTCGATCGAACATTCGACCAGCAAGGGGCTGTGGCCCAAGGCTTCGACCGCGCTGGCCTCGTCGGTGATGGACTCGCCGGCATGAGCCAAGGCCGGCATCAAGAGCCCGAGGCGAAACATCTGCGGCGTTTGCGCCGCCCATTTTTCGGCCCGCGAGATCGTCGCAGCCACCCGCCCCTGGTTTGATGCCTTCAAGGTATCGGCCAAGGGCTGGGCCAGCAAACCACCCACTTCATCGGACTCGCAAGCGCTGATCAGGCGCTCGACCCATGCGGGGCGCAGCAAGCAGCGCGCCGCGTCATGCACCAGCACCCAGTCATGCGGCTGGGCGCCGCGCGCCAGCAGTTCCGCCAAGCCATTGGCGACGGTCTCGGCCCGACTGGCGCCGCCGAAGCGTGCCACCCAGCAGGTATCGCCCTTGAATTCCGGCAGCGCCGCTTCGAACAAATCATCGTCCGGCGCCAGCACCACCAGCGTGGCTGCAAGAGCCGGCACGCGCGCCAATGCGCTCAAGGTATGCGCGATCATCGGGCGCCCGGCCAGCGCCACATATTGCTTGGGGCCCTCGGCACCCGAGCGGCTGCCAATGCCTGCGGCCGGCACCAAGGCATAACAGCGTGGCTGCACGCCCACCGTGTAGTTGTTCTGGCTCATCATCACGGCATTCTAAAATGCGCAGCTCCATGCAGATCCAAGACCTCCGCCAGCGCCTGCGCGCCCTCGGCGCCAAACCCGAACATGAACAGCGCGTCTTGCGCGACTGGGTGCAGGTGCGCGCGCGCGAAAGCGGCCGGCGCCGGCCCGGCAACTACCTGCCGCTGGCGCTGCGCGAGGCCCTTCCCGGCATCGAGGCCGAGTTGGCGGGCCTGACCCGCTTGATCTCCAGCCACCCCGGCGAGGACGGCTCGGCGCGCCTGCTGGTGGGCCTGAGAGACGGCCAAACGGTCGAGTCCGTGCTCTTGCCACGCGACGGCCTGTGCGTGTCATCCCAGGTCGGCTGTGCGGTCGGCTGCGTGTTTTGCATGACCGGCCGGGACGGCCTGATTCGCCAGGTTTCCAGCGCCGAGATCGTTGCGCAAGTGACCTTGGCGCGCACGCTGCGGCCGGTCAAGAAAGTCGTCTTCATGGGCATGGGCGAGCCCGCGCACAACCTCGACAACGTCATCGAAGCAATCGATCTGCTCGGCAGCGAGGGCAATATCGGCCACAAGAACCTGGTCTTCTCCAGCGTCGGCGACCCGCGCATCTTCACTCGCTTGGTCGAGGGGCCGGTCAAGCCAGCCCTGGCCCTGTCGCTGCATACCAGCAAGGCGGAGCTGCGCGAGCGCTTGCTGCCGCGCGCGCCGCGCCTGACGCCGGAAGAACTGGTCGAACTCGGTGAACACTACGCGCGGACCACCGGCTATCCGATTCAATATCAATGGACGCTGCTGGACGGCATCAATGACAGCGACGAGGAGTTGGACGGCATCGTGCGCCTGCTCAGCGGCAAGTACGCGCTCTTGAACATGATCCCCTACAACCAGATTCCTGACCTCGAATTCAAACGACCGAGCTGGGAAAAGGCGGCCGCCATTGCCCGCCATTTGCACCGCCGCGGCATTCTGACCAAACTGCGAGATTCCGCGGGGCAAGATGTGGACGGCGGCTGCGGGCAGTTGCGGGCGCGGGCGCAAACCGACAGCGTGCCCGTCAAGTTCCACCCCCAGCGACCCCATATTTGATACGGCGCTGGAGCCTTGCCTACAATCACCGCAGCCCCACTCCGGGGCTGTTCCTATTTGTAGCCCATGCAGTTGCCTTTGATCTCCCCCGGTAAGAAATTCACGCAAGCCAGGCCAACCGGCTCGGCCGACGCGCTGCTGCTGGCCCGCTTCGCCGTGCAGCAGATGGCGGCCGGGCGCATCACGGCGATCTTCACGGCCGAGCCGGGCGACACGCAGCGGCTCGAGGACGAGTTGAAGTTCTTCGCGCCGCAGCTGCGCGTCGGCGTCTTCCCGGACTGGGAGACACTGCCCTACGACACCTTCAGCCCGCACCAGGACCTGATCTCGGAGCGTCTGGCGACGCTGTGGCAGCTGCTGCAAAGCCGTGGCAAGCCGGCCGATCAGCGCGAGTTGGATGTGGTCCTTTTGCCCGCCGCGACCGCCTTGACGCGCTTGGCGCCGCCAAGCTTTTTCGCCGCCACCACCTTCAACTTCAAGCAAAAGCAGCGCCTCGACGAGGCTGCCTTGAAGTCGCAGCTGACGCTGGCCGGCTACTCGCATGTCTCGCAGGTGGTGTCGCCGGGCGAATACGCGGTGCGCGGCGGCCTGATCGATTTGTTCCCGATGGGTTCGCTGGTGCCTTACCGGGTCGACCTGTTCGGCGATGAGGTCGACTCGATCCGAACCTTCGATCCCGACAGTCAGCGCAGCCTCTACCCGGTGCCCGAGGTGCGGTTGCTGCCGGGCCGCGAGTTCCCGATGGACGAGACGGCCCGGAAGGCCTTTCGCTCGCGCTGGCGCGAGAAGATGGACGGCGACCCGACCCGCTCGCGCCTCTACAAAGACATCGACCAGGGCATTGCCACCGGCGGTATCGAGTATTACCTGCCGATCTTCTTTGAGCAGACCGCCAGCATCTTCGAGTTCCTCGGCGAGCAATGCGCGCTGGCGCTGCACGGCGAGGTCGACGAGGCGCTGACGCGTTTTTGGACCGACACCCGCGAACGCCATCGCTTCTTGCAGCATGACCCCGAGCGGCCCATCCTGGCGCCGGAAGAGATCTTCCTGAAGGTCGAGGATTTTTTTGCACTGACCCATGTGCATCCGGTGTTGGCGATCCGAGGCCAGGAGCCGGTCGATTACGCCAGGCCGCTGCCCGACGTCAGCGTCGAGCGCGGTGCGCAGGAGCCGCTGGCACGTTTGGCCGCGCATCTGAAAAGCACGCCGCACCGGGTCTTGCTGCTGGCCGAAAGCGAGGGCCGGCGCGAGAGCCTGCTGGAGCTGCTGCGCGACAACAAGATAGACCCGCCTTCGGTTGCCAATCTGGCCGAATTCGAACTTAGCCCGGAGAAGTTCGCGATCACGGCCGCACCCTTGGCGGCCGGCTTCTTCTGGCACGAGCCCGAGGCTGGCATACAGCTTCAGCTCTTCACCGAAACGGAACTGTTTGCGACCACGCCGACCACGCGCCGGCGCCGCAAGCAGGAGCAGGTTTCCGACGTCAACGCGCTGATCAAGGATCTGTCCGAGCTCAAGGTCGGCGACCCGGTGGTACACAACAACCATGGCATCGGGCGCTACCAGGGCCTGATCAATATCGATATTGGTGACGGCCCATCAGAGTTCCTGCACCTGATCTATGCC
The DNA here is from genome assembly GCF_025717515.1 of Roseateles oligotrophus. Classification (GTDB taxonomy): domain Bacteria; phylum Pseudomonadota; class Gammaproteobacteria; order Burkholderiales; family Burkholderiaceae_C; genus Paucibacter_A; species Paucibacter_A oligotrophus. The sequence goes on along the minus strand of NZ_JAJIRN010000001.1, from coordinate 497,104 downwards.
GATGAGGCGACGCTTTATGTACCGGTCTCGCAGCTGCACCTGATCAGCCGCTACACCGGCGTGTCGGCCGAGGAAGCACCGCTGCACCGCCTGGGCTCCGGCCAATGGGAAAAAGCCAAGCGCAAGGCGGCGGAGCAGGTGCGCGACACCGCCGCCGAGCTGCTCAATCTCTACGCCCGCCGCGCCGCCCGCGAAGGCCACGCGTTCAGATACTCGGGCCCGGACTACGAGGCCTTTGCGGCCAGCTTCGGTTTCGAGGAAACACCCGATCAGCGCGCCGCCATCCACGCGGTGATCCAGGACATGATCTCGCCCAAACCGATGGACCGGCTGGTCTGCGGCGATGTCGGCTTCGGCAAGACCGAGGTGGCGCTGCGCGCGGCCTTTGTCGCCGTGATGGGCGGCAAACAGGTGGCGATTTTGGCGCCGACCACGCTGCTGGCCGAGCAGCATTACCAGAACATCGCCGACCGTTTCGGCAAATGGCCGGTGCGCGTGGCCGAGATGAGCCGCTTCCGCTCCGCCAAGGAGATCAAGGCGGCGATGGCCGGCCTGGAAGACGGCACCATCGACATCGTCATCGGCACCCACAAGCTGCTCAGCCCCGACGTAAAGTTTGCGCGTTTAGGCCTGCTGGTGATCGACGAGGAACACCGTTTCGGCGTGCGCCACAAGGAGCAGATGAAAGCGATGCGGGCCGAGGTCGATGTGCTGACGCTGACCGCGACGCCGATTCCACGCACCTTGGGCATGGCGCTCGAAGGTCTGCGCGACTTGAGCGTTATCGCGACGGCACCGCAGCGCCGCCTGGCGATCAAGACCTTTGTGCGGGCCGAGAGCAGCGGCGTGATCCGCGAGGCGGTTCTGCGCGAGTTGAAGCGCGGCGGTCAGGTCTACTTCCTGCATAACGAGGTCGAGACGATTGAGAACCGGCGCCAGAAACTGGCCGAACTCTTGCCCGAGGCGCGCATCATCATTGCCCATGGCCAGATGCCCGAGCGCGAGCTGGAGCGGGTGATGCGCGAGTTCGTCGGCGGCAAACACAATGTGCTGCTGTGTTCGACCATTATCGAAACCGGCATCGACGTGCCGAGCGCCAACACCATCATCATGGCCCGCGCCGACAAGTTCGGCCTGGCGCAGCTACATCAGTTGCGTGGCCGGGTTGGCCGGTCCCACCATCAGGCCTATGCTTATCTGATGGTGCCTGACATCGAAGGCCTGACCAAACAAGCGGCGCAGCGGCTGGACGCGATCCAGGCGATGGAGGAGTTGGGTTCGGGCTTCTATCTGGCCATGCATGACCTGGAGATTCGCGGTGCCGGCCAGATGCTGGGCGAGAACCAGAGCGGCAATATGATGGAAATCGGCTTTCAGCTCTATAACGAGATGCTGGCCGAGGCGGTGCGCTCGCTCAAGTCAGGCAAGGAACCCGACCTGCTCAGCCCGCTGGGCGCCGTCACCGAGATCAATCTGCATTCACCGGCCTTGTTGCCCGACGCCTATTGCGGCGATGTCCATCAGCGCCTGTCGCTCTACAAGCGCCTCGCCTCGGCCGAAAAGAGCGAGCAGATCGACAAGTTGCTGGAAGAAGTCACCGACCGTTTCGGCAAGCTGCCCAGCCAGGGCCAGACCTTGTTCGACACGCACCGACTGCGCGTGCTGGCCAAGCCTTATGGCGTCAGCAAGATTGACGCCGCGCCCTTGGGCATGAATATCAACTTCCGCCCCAACCCGCCGATCGACGCGATGAGGGTGATCGAGCTGGTACAGAAGAACCGCAACATCAAGCTGGTCGGCAACGACAAGCTGCGCATCGACAAGGCGCTCAGCGACCCCAAGGACCGGGCACAGGCGATCCGCGAGGTGCTGCGGCTGCTCGGCACTCCGATCAAACAAGACTGATAGAACTTCAAGATGACGACGACGAATTTAGTGGTGCAAGGCTTCACCCCGCCACTGGCTCTGGCCGACTTCAAGCTCGCCGCCTTCGACATGGACTCGACGCTGATCAACATCGAGTGCATCGACGAGATTGCCGACGCCGCCGGCCGCAAGGCCGAGGTGGCAGCCATCACCGAGGCGGCGATGCGGGGCGAGATCACCGACTTCAAAGACAGCCTGCGGCGGCGCCTGGCGCTGCTCAAGGGCGTGCCGGTGACGGCGCTGGACGAAGTCTTGAAAGAACGCCTGCAATTCAATCCCGGCGCGCGCGAGCTGTGCGCGGCGCTCAAAGCCGCCGGTGTGAAGCTGCTGCTGGTGTCGGGCGGCTTCACGTTTTTTACCCGCTATGTCGCAGCCGAGCTGGGCATGGATTTCGTGCGCAGCAATGAGCTCGAAGTCAAAGACGGCCTGCTCACCGGCGGCCTCATCCTGCAGGACTGGGGCGATATTTGCGACGGCGAAGAAAAGCGCCGCATGATGCTGCAATGCGCGGCCGAAATCGGCTGCGCGCCTGCGCAATGCATCGCGGTCGGTGACGGCGCCAACGACCTCTTGATGATGGGCGCGGCCGGCCTGTCGGTCGCCTATCACGCCAAGCCCCGGGTGCGCGAACAGGCGATGGTGTCTATCAATGACGGCGGCTTGGCCCGCTTGCTCGAACTGCTGCGCTGACCCGGGCCAGGCTTGCGCCCCCCTCAGTCGTGATAGGCGACGTAGAGCTGCGACCACAGCGGGCTTGCGCGCAGCTTCTCCAGCGCCCGACTCCAGCGCTGCACCTCCGCATCGGGTGTATCGAGCGAGAACGCGATATAGCCCGGACTAGCGCCAGCCTCCACCGGCGTGCGCCGGAAATCCGCCGCGTTCAAACCGGCCGACGCCAGCAGACCCCGGAAGTTTTCTTCCGATGAGGCCATCAGCGCCGCCCGCCCCGCCTTCAGCATGCGCAGGCAGGTTTCATAGGACACCCCTCGCTCAAATCGGCTGAAGCCCTGGCGGGCCAGCAACTCTTCGTAGCCGGTGCCATTGGCCACGCAAACCGCCAAGCTGCGGGCCTGCTCGATGCCGAGCAGAGGGTTCGCACTCTGGCTGGATTCATAGAACCAATCGCGGTCGATCAGCAAGGGGCCGACCCACTTGAAGCTACTCTCGCGCCCCGGTGTCCTGATGACATTGAACAAGGCCCGGTGCGACCCCTCTTGCACCAGCTTCATGCCGCGCGCAAACGGTACGACGGTGATCGCATCCGGGTAGCCCAGATCGGCCATCAAAGCACGCACCACTTCAACATGAAAGGCCCGCTTGCCCCCATGGGGCTTGCCTTGCAAGGCCTCGCCCCGCACCTGCACCTGGTCGCCGATGCTGTGGGTATAGAACTGCAAGGCCTGAGCCCGGCAAAGCCCAGGCAGCAAGGCCCAGGCAAGGATGAAAAAGGCCAGCCTCCAAATGCCCCGACTCACCAGCATTCAAACACCCCTCGAAGACAGGATTCCATCCGGCCGCAGCTTAACCGAACCCGCTTGGCGCAAGCTGCGGCGCCCTGAGCATTCCGCGCAGCATTCCACGCGGCGCCGACGATCAAGCCGCGTGCAAGGCCGTGCCACTGAGCACGACCCCATCGGCATCGGCATAAAGCCAGTCGCCGGGCCGCACCTGCACGCCTTGCAGTTGCAATGAAACGCCGGCCAGCCCCTGGCCCTTGCGGTCGGTCGGCATGGGCACATGACCCAGCGCCAGGATGCCCACCTGCGCCTGCGCCAGCTCGCCCAGGTCGCGCACCGCACCGTTGATCAACAGCCCGGCCCAACCATGGTGGGCGGCGGCAAAAGCCAGTTGCCCGCCCAGCAAGGCGCGGCGCATCGAAGCCGCGCCGTCGACCACCAAAACACGGCCCTGGCCGGGGCTTTCAACGGCCGCCTTGACCAGGCTGTTGTCCTCAAAGCATTTGACCGTGCTGACCGGGCCAGCAAACCGGCTCAAGCCGCCATAACTGCGAAACACGCCGGGCAGCCAGCGGAAATCGCCCGCTTCATCCGCCTTGTGGGCATCACAATAATCACAGGTCGAAAAGGCCAAGCTCACGGCTACTCTCCGTCACTTGACAAGGGATCGGCCAAGACCTTGATGCGCACACCGTGCATGGACACCACCTGGCCGGCGCGGATTTTGGCGGTCTTGCGCAGCTCGTCCTGCCCATTCACCTGCACATTGCCCTCGCTGATCAGTACGCGGGCGCGGCCGCCGCTCTCGACCAAGCCATTGGCCTTGAGCAGCTTGTCCAGCTCGATGTACTCGCCGCGCAGTTCGAATTCAATTTGGGAGATCTTCATGAGCTGATTGTCTCAGGCTGGCAAGCCTGCGCTGGTGCACTGCGCTGCACCCGCATTTCAAGCCGTGGACAAGCCCTGCGTGACATGGACAGGCTGCATCAGCTGGCCTCCTGCATTGGCAATAGCCTCGATCTGAATCACCGGCGCCGCGCCGCGCACGCCGCCAAAGATGGTCGCGAAGGCGGTGTCGGCGGCGTCGCGGCCGGTGCCGATGCGGATCAAGGCCATCGGGATCGCCACGCCCGAGGGGTCGAACAAATACCAGCGCTGCCCCAGATAGACCTCCACATAGGCATGAAAGTCCTGCGCGCGCAGGCTCAGGTCCAGCCCATAGTCGATGCCGGTCGCAAAGCGGGCCGGCATATTCAGCGCGCGGCACAGCGCAATCATCAAATGTGCGAAATCGCGGCACACGCCGACCTGCTCGACCAGGGTGTCGACGGCGGTGGTGGTGCCGGTGGACGAATTGGCCAGAAAGCTCGTGCGCCCGCGCACCCAGTCGCGAATCGCCAGCACCCGACCATAGCCCTTGGGCAGATGACCAAACTCCTGCACGGCCAAACGGTGCAGCCGATCGGACTGGCAATAGCGGCTGGGGTAGACATAGTGCAAGACGGCCGCCGGCAGATCCGCCACGGCGACCTCGCCGAGCAGCTCCGGCGCGGTCTGCACATGATCCAGATCCACCGTGGCCTGGTAGTTCAGGCTGAGCTTGCCGGCCCCGGCGCGCAGACGCAAATAGCGGTTCTGGGTCGAGGGGTCCAGATGACTCTGGCTGGGCAGGCCCTGGCTATTGCCGAGCAACTCGCTGACCAGCAACTGCTGCGGCGTCTGTGCGGCCTGCAGATTGAAAATGAAATCACAGCCCGGCGGCTCGATCTCGTAGCTCAATTCAAGCTGGAACCGGAGTCTGAGCATGGCGTGGCTTCCCCAAAGCATGGTGGCGGGGCCAGCGCGGGCTCAAAAGGCATTCCCGCCCAGGTTTATGCGCCTGGCTTGACTGCGGGGCGCCCATTATGCGGTGCGCGCGGCGCTGCACCTGCCCGAGCTATCCCTCGCAGTCTCGCCGCACACAACAGGTGCCGAAAAGCCCGCACCAGGCAGGTGCCCCGGATGAGACCATGGCGGTGCACCCATGCCCGTTATTGAAGCGGCAGCGCGGCCGCAAGCGCCGGCCGGCGCATGGCCCGGATATTGCTCATAGATGAGCAAAGGAGAGCATGAATGATGAAATCCAGCTTCGACGAAATGCACTTCAATGGCGCATCGGACCCCACAGGCCCAAGGGCGCGCAGCCATTACCAGACCTTTGAGCGCTGGCTGGCGGGTCAGCCCGAACAGATCATGCGTTTGCGGCGCGAAGAAGCTGAGCTGATCTTCCGACGCGTCGGCATCACCTTCGCCGTCTATGGCGACAAGGACGGCGGCGAAGGCACCGAGCGCTTGATCCCCTTCGATGTGATCCCGCGCGTCATTCCCGCTGATGAGTGGAATGAAATGGAAGCCGGGCTGCGCCAGCGCGTCACCGCCTTAAACCGCTTCATTCACGATGTCTATCACGGCCAGGACATCATCCGGGCCGGCATCGTGCCTTCGGGCCCCATCCTCAATAACGCGCAGTTCCGCCCCGAGATGATGGGCGTCGAGGTGCCTCTCAACATCTATTCGCAGATCGCCGGCATCGACATCGTGCGCGCCGCCAACCCCGACGGCAGCGGCAGTTACTACGTGCTTGAGGACAATCTGCGCGTGCCCAGCGGCGTCAGCTATATGCTGGAAAACCGCAAGATGATGATGCGGCTGTTCCCCGATCTGTTCTCGCAGCACCGCATTGCCCCGGTCGCCCACTACCCCGATCTGCTGCTGGAGACGCTGCGCAGTGTCGGGCCGCACAGCATGAACGCCAAGAGTGAGCCGACCGTGGTGGTACTGACGCCGGGCATGTACAACTCGGCCTATTTCGAGCATGCCTTCCTGGCCCAGCAAATGGGCGTGGAGCTGGTCGAGGGCAAGGATCTGTTCGTCAAGGACGCGATCGTCTATATGCGCACCACGCGTGGCCCGAAAAGGGTGGACGTGATCTATCGGCGCCTGGACGATGACTTCCTCGACCCGCAGGTATTCCGCAAGGATTCGACATTAGGTTGCCCCGGTTTGGTCGAGGCCTACAAAGCCGGCAACGTCAACCTGGCGAACGGCATCGGCACGGGGATTGCCGACGACAAGTCCATCTACCCCTATGTGCCCAAGATGATCGAGTTCTATCTGGGTGAGAAGCCGATTTTGAACAATGTGCCGACGCATGTCTGCCGCGAGCCGGAAGACCTGAAATATGTGCTCGCCAACCTGGCCGACTTGGTGGTCAAGGAGGTGCATGGTGCGGGCGGCTACGGCATGTTGGTCGGGCCTGCGGCGACCCAGCAGGAGATCGTGGACTTCCGCGCCTGCCTGCTGGCCAACCCGAGCAATTACATCGCGCAGCCGACGCTGAGCCTGTCGACCTGCCCGACCTTTGTCGAGGCCGGCATCGCGCCGCGCCATATCGATCTGCGGCCTTTTGTGTTGTCCGGCGAGAAGGTGCAAATCGTGCCCGGTGGCCTGACACGCGTCGCGCTGAAGGAAGGCTCGCTGGTCGTCAATAGCAGCCAAGGCGGTGGCACCAAGGACACCTGGGTGTTGGAAGATTAATCGGTTCTGAAGGAATACTAACAATGCTGTCAAGAACCGCAGACCACCTATTCTGGCTCTCTCGCTACATGGAGCGGGCCGAAAACACCGCCCGCATGCTGGACGTCAATTACCAGACCTCGCTGCTGCCGCAATCGGCCGAAGCGGCGCTGCAGGGCTGGCGCAGCCTGCTGTCGATCTCCGAGTTGACCGGGGCCTACCAGGCGCGCTGGGGCGAGATCGACGCCGAGCGGGTCAAGCATTTCATGGTCAGCGACGAGCGCAACCCCTCGTCCATCCTGAGCTGCCTGCGCGAGGCGCGCGAGAACGCTCGCGCGGTGCGCGGCACCTTGACGACCGAGGTCTGGGAGACCACCAACCAGACCTGGCTGGAGTTCAAACGGATGATCGCCGACGGCTTGCTGTCGCGCGACCCGGCTGCTTTGTGCGAATGGGTCAAGTTTCGCTCGCATCTGTCGCGCGGCGTGACCGTCGGCACGATGTTGCAGGACGAAGCCTTCAACTTCCTGCGCATCGGCTCCTTTCTGGAGCGGGCCGACAACACCGCCCGCCTGCTGGACGTCAAGTTCCACGCACTCGAAGCTGCGGCCGAGCCGTCCGGCCCTGGGGCGCGCGACTTCTACCATTGGTCGGCCGTGCTCCGCTCGGTCTCGGCGTTTGAGGTCTACCGCAAGGTCTACAGCAATGTGATCACGCCGGACAAGGTGGCCGAGCTGCTGATTCTGCGGCCCGATATGCCGCGCTCGCTGGCGCATTGCATGGCGCGCCTGCTCAGCAACTTGAAACGCGTCGCCAACAAACAATCGGACGAGACGCTGCGCCTGGCCGGGCGCATCCATGCCGACCTGGAGTTCGCCAGCATCGATGAAATTCTGCAACCCGGCTTGCATGTTTTCCTGAGTCAGTTTCTGGACCGCGTCGGCAAGCTGGGCCTTGGCATCAGCCGCGACTTCTTGAACCCGTCGGTCTAAGCCCACAGGCACCCACATATGGCCATCCGAGTCGCATTGCACCACTGCACCAGCTACCGCTACGACCGCGCCGTGGCACTGTCCCCGCATGAGGTGAGGCTGCGGCCGGCGCCGCATGCGCGCACGCCCATCCTGTCCTACTCGCTGACGGTCTCGCCCGAAGAGCATTTCATCAATTGGCAGCAAGACCCTTACGGCAACTACATCGGCCGCTTTGTCTTCCCCGAGAAGGCCGAAGAACTCAGCTTCACCGTCGATCTGGTCGCCGACATGACGGTGATCAACCCCTTTGACTTCTTCGTCGAAAAATACGCCGAGCGCTTCCCCTTTGCCTACCCGGCCCAGTTGGCGGCGGAGCTTGGGCCTTATCTGCAGGTCGACCCGCCGGGGCCGATGCTCAAAGATTGGATCGCGGCGGTGCGCAGCGAAATGCTCAGTAGCTCCTTGCCGACCAATGACTTTCTGGTCTATCTGAACCAGCGCGTGCAGGTCCGCATCGGCTATTTGCTGCGCATGGAGCCGGGCATTCAAAGCCCCGAGGAGACGCTGCAAAAAGCCTCGGGTTCCTGCCGCGACAGCGCCTGGCTGCTGGTGCAGATCCTGCGCGCCTTGGGCCTGGCCGCGCGTTTTGTGTCCGGCTATCTGATCCAGCTCAAGCCCGACCAGGCCTCGCTCGACGGCCCCAATGGAGCCGCGGTCGACTTCACCGATCTGCATGCCTGGACCGAGGTCTACATCCCCGGCGCCGGCTGGATAGGCTTGGACCCAACCTCGGGCATGCTGGCCAGCGAGGGCCATATCCCGCTCGCCTGCACCGCCCTGCCCTCGTCGGCCGCACCGGTCAGCGGCTTCACCGACAAGGCCGAGGTCAGCTTCGTGCATGAGATGACGGTGACCCGCATCCATGAAGACCCGCGCGTCACCAAGCCCTATTCCGACACCGACTGGCAGGCCATAGACCGGCTGGGCCAGCAGGTCGACGCCGATCTGAAGCGCAATGATGTGCGCCTCACGCAAGGCGGCGAGCCGACTTTTGTGTCGATCGACGATATGGACGGCGCGCAATGGAACACCGAGGCCCATGGCGAGCACAAGCGCGAGCTGGCCGGCCAGCTGATGCTGCGGCTGAAGAACCATTTTGCCCCCGGCGGCATGCTGCATTACGGCCAGGGCAAGTGGTATCCGGGCGAACCGCTGCCGCGCTGGGCGCTGAACATCTATTGGCGGGTCGACGGCCAGCCGATGTGGCGCGATGCCTCGTTGTTCTCGGAAGAAGGCAGCAATGACGGCTATGGCAACGCTGAAGCCGAGCGCTTCATGGCCGCGCTGCTGGAGGGGCTGCATTTGCCCGCCGCCAGCAGCATTCCCGCCTATGAAGACGTCCGCCAGCAGGCGCAGATCGAGGAGGGTCTGCCGAGCAATTTGAACCCACTGTTCGCCGATTTGAGCGACTCCGAACAGCGCCGCCGTCTGGCCCGTCTTCTGGACAAGGGCTTGGGTGAAATAGCCGGCTATGTGCTGCCCTTGGCGCCAACACCGTTCGAACCCGGCGTCAGCCTGAGCACGAGCTGGCGCAGCACGGCCTGGCCGCTCAAACGCGAGCATCTGTATCTGATCGACGGCGATTCACCGCTGGGCCTGCGCCTGCCGCTGAACTCGCTGCCCTGGGTCTTGCCGGAAGAACAAGAGACCGAATTCGATCTCGACCCCTTTGCCGAGCGCAGCGCGCTGCTGGAGGCCAAGGCGACGCTGGACCTCAAGCTGGCCCATGCTGACCGCCAAACTCAGCGGGGCCCGCGCGCCGCGCTGGCAGCGGCCAAGAGGCTGGCGCGTGCCACGCTGGGCCGGGCCGACAGCCCGGTGCCGGCACCGGAACAAGCGCGACCCGGCCAGCACCAGGCCACACCGGCGCCGCGCGACGTGATTCACACCGCCTTATGCGTGCAGGTGCGCAACGGCCGCCTTTATGTCTTCATGCCGCCGGTCAAACGCATCGAGGACTATCTGGCGCTGGTGCAGATCGTCGAAGCAACGGCCGCCAAGCTGCAACTGAAGCTCTGGATCGAAGGCTATGGCCCGCCGCGCGACCCCCGCATCAAGCTGCTCAGCGTGACGCCGGACCCGGGCGTGATCGAGGTCAATGTGCACCCGTCCGCAAGCTGGAACGAGCTGGTCTACACGATGAGCACGCTTTATCAGGAGGCCAGGCTGACTCGTTTGGGCACCGAGAAGTTCATGGTCGACGGCCGCCACACCGGCACCGGCGGCGGCAACCATGCCACGCTGGGCGGCGCCACCGCCGAAGACAGCCCGCTGCTGCGCCGCCCCGATCTGCTCAAGAGCCTGATCAGCTATTGGCAGAACCACCCGGCCCTGTCCTATCTGTTCTCGGGCACCTTCATCGGCCCGACCAGCCAGGCGCCGCGCGTGGACGAAGCGCGTGATGACAATCTGTACGAGCTTGCGATCGCCTTCCAGCAGATGGACCGGATCTTGCCGACCCTGGCACCCGGCGACAAGCCCTGGATGGTTGACCGCCTCTTGCGTAACCTGTTAGTCGATTTGACCGGCAACACGCATCGCTCGGAGTTCTCGATCGACAAACTCTACTCGCCCGACGGCCCGACCGGGCGCCTGGGCCTGGTCGAGTTCCGCGCCTTCGAGATGCCGCCGCATGAGCGCATGAGCCTCTTGCAGATGTTGCTGCTGCGCGCCTTGGTGGCGCGGTTCTGGCAGCAGCCTTATCAGGCCAAGCTGGTGCATTGGGGCACGGCACTGCATGACCGCTGGATGTTGCCGCATTTCGTCGCACAAGACATCCGCGATGTCGCACGCGATCTGCGCGCGGCCGGCTATGCCTTTGAGGACCATTGGTTCGAGCCCTTCATCGAGTTCCGCTTCCCGCGCTTTGGCACCGTCGTTTACGAGGGCGTGGAGATGGAGCTGAGGCAGGCGATCGAGCCCTGGAATGTCTTGGGCGAAGAAATGGCCGCCGGCGGCACGGCCCGTTATGTGGATTCCTCGGTCGAGCGCATGCAGTTGCTGGTTCGCGGCCTGACCGACGGGCGGCATGTGATTGCCTGCAATGGCCGCATGCTGCCGTTGCACCCGACCGGGGTGCCGGGCGAATATGTGGCGGCGGTGCGTTTCCGCGCATGGAGCCCCTGGTCGGCGCTGCATCCGACGATTGGCGTGCAAGCACCCTTGACCTTTGATCTGGTCGACAGCTGGAGCGGCCGTGCGATCGGTGGCTGCACCTATCACGTCGTCCACCCGGGCGGGCGCAGCGAGGAACATTCGCCGGTCAACGCCAACGCGGCCGAAGCGCGGCGCTTCGCGCGCTTTTGGCCGCATGGCCACACGCCGGGGCCGATGACGCTGTTCAAGGAGCCGCTCAACCCGAGCTTTCCGATGACGCTGGATCTGCGCTGGCAGCCCTTATGAGCGCCCCCATACCAGTCGCTTCGCGCCAGGCCCCCCGAGGGGGAGAAGAAACACTTGGGGCGGCCCGGCGTTTGTTTCTTGTGACCGCGGCCGGCCAAGCACAGAGATAATCGCAGCCCTGTAGTCCACGCGAACCCTTTTCGCTTCACCGTGCCTTCTCGACTTCTCTCAGGCTACCCGGCCGCCACCGATCGCTTTGACGAAATGCTGGGCGCCGATGGCCAGCCGCGCCCGCATTGGCGCGCGCTGCTGACGGCGCTGGCCCGCGAGGCGCCCGGCCTGATGCGCGAGCGCGACGAGGCGGTGCAGCGCCAGGTGCGCGAGAACGGCGTCACCTACAACGTCTACGCCGACACCCGCGGCGCCGGCAGGCCCTGGGATTTGAATGTGCTGCCGCTGATCCTGCCGCACAACGAATGGGCCGAGATCGAGGCCGCCGTGACGCAGCGCGCCACGCTCCTGAATCAGATCTTGCTGGACGTCTACGGCCCGCAACTGCTGCTGCAGCAGGGCCAACTGCCACCGGCGCTGATCCATGGTCATGCCGGTTTCTTGCGCCCTTGTCACGGCATGCGCCACCGCGACGGCATCGCGCTGCACTTCTATGCGGTGGACCTGGCGCGCGCCCCGAGTGGGCGCTGGTGGGTGGTGGCGGACCGCACACAAGCGCCGTCCGGCAGCGGCTATGCGCTGGAGAACCGCGCGGTGATCGGCCGCACCTTCCCCGATCTGATGCGCGACCTGAATGTCCGCCCTTTGACCGGCTTTTTCGACAAGATGCGCGACAGCCTCAGCTACTGGGGCCACCAATGCGCGAACAGCGGCAGCACGCCGCTACGCGCCGGCGAGCCACCGCTGATCGTCTTGCTGACACCCGGCCCCTACAACGAAACCTATTACGAGCAAGCTTATATGGCCCGCCACCTGGGCCTGCCGCTGGTGGAAGGGTCGGACCTGACCGTGCGCAATGGCATGGTCTGGCACAAGACCTTGTCGGGCATGAAGCGGGTGCATGTGATCATGCGCCGGGTCGACGATGACTATTGCGACCCGCTGGAGCTGCGCGCCGATTCCAGCCTCGGCATCCCCGGCCTGATCGAGGCGGCAAGGCTGGGCAATGTCTTGATCGCCAACAGCCTGGGCTCCAACCTGCTGGAATCGGGCGCCTTGCTGGGCTTTTTGCCGGCGCTGTCCCAGCGCGTGCTGGGCGCGCCGCTGAAGATGCCTTCGGTGGCCACCTGGTGGTGCGGCGAGCCGGCCGCCTTGGCGCAGGTGATTGCCAAGCTGGACCGACTGGTGATCAAGCCTGCCTTCCCGCAAAGCCGCCAATTCACCGTCTTTGGCCAAGACCTGAAGGGCGTCGAGCGGGCCGCCTTCATCGCCAAGCTGCGCGCCCACCCGGCCGACTATGTGGCGCAGGAGCTGGTGCATTTGTCGCAGGCGCCGGTCTGGCGCGCCGACATCGCCAAGCAACGCCCTGGCGCGCATGGGGGCCTGGGTGCCAGCGCAATGGGCTTGCGCGTCTATGCCTGCGCCACGCCGACCGGCTATGTGGTGATGCCGGGCGGGCTCACGCGCGTGGCCACCGGCCCCGATGTGCGCGTGATCACGCTGCAGCGCGGAGGCGGCAGCAAAGACACCTGGGTGCAGGCGCGCGAGCTGCCCTTGGTCGATGCGCACCGGCCGCTGTCGCGCACCACCACCGTGGCCGATCTGGTGCGCGACGACACCCATGTGTCGAGCCGCGCGGCCGAGAACCTGTTCTGGTTCGGTCGCAATGCCGAGCGTTGCGACAATATCGCGCGGCTGCTGCGCGTCAGCCTGAACTTCTTGTTCAATCTGCGCCCCGCCGCGCAAGGCGCCGAATGGCCCACCGTCAAGGCGCTGTGCGCGCAACATCATTTGCTGGACGGCAAGCACCCGCCCAAGGACAGCACCGACCGAGCCCAGCTCAGCGCCTCACTGAGCGACGCGCAGGTCGAGCAGGCCTTGCTCTTGGCCGTGGTGTCGCCCGAGGTGCCCGGCCTGGCGCGCCAGCAGCAGCAGCTCTACCGCAGCGCCAGCCAGTTACGTGAGCGGCTGTCGATCGACAACTGGCGCGCCCTCAACCGCATGCTGCAGCAAGCGCCCGCCGACCCCAAGCGCCTGTCGCAGGCCGATGCGATGACCTTGCTCGACGATGCAGCGGCCGCCTCGATGACGATGGCCGGCTTTGCGCTGGACGGTATGAACCGCGATCTGGGCTGGCGCTTTTTATCGCTGGGCCGGCGGCTGGAGCGTTTGCAGTATCAATGCGAGGTCTTGCAAAGCGCCTTGAGCATGGACGCCGATGGCTCGCTGGACTGGCTCTTGGAGTTGGCCGACAGCATCGTCACCTACCGCTCACGTTACCGGGCCCAGCCCGAATGGCTGCCGGTGCTGGACCTCTTGTTGCTGGACGCCAGCAACCCGCGCAGCGTGCTGTTCCAGCTCGACGGCATCGTCAAGGGCATGGCCAAGATGGCCCTGGGCACAGGGGCTTGCGGTGAAGTTGAAATGCAAGCGGCCAGGGATGAGTTGCTGGCGCTGGCGCCGGCCACCGAGCTCTACCGGGGCAATGCGCGCTTGACACAGTTGCTGCTGCGCATCAGGCGCGCCAGCGAGACCATGTCCGAGCGGATCAGCGTTCAATTCTTCAGCTACACCGGCGAGAAGGCGGCCAAGCCATGAGCGCCGCCGGCATCAAATACAGGGTCGAGCATGAGACCGAGTACAGCTATCAAAGCCCCGTCACGTTGTCGCAGCAATACCTGCATCTGACCCCGCGCAGCTTTGCCCTGCAGGCCACCGAGTCGCATCGCATCCGGGTGGAGCCGGCTGAGCATGAGGCCAGCGAGGGCCGTGATTATTTCGGCAACCCGACAAGCCGCCTGACGCTGATGGCGCCGCACAAGACCCTGAACGTGCATGCGGACTCGGTCGTCACCTTAAGCCAACGGCCCGCCATGGCACAGCTGCAGGGCTCCAAACCCTGGGAGTCGGTGCGCGAGCAGGTGCAGCGCGCGCAGACGGCCGACGCCCTGGAAGCAACGCGTTACCTCTACGCCTCGCCGCATGTCGAGTTGAGCAGCGCGCTGGAGCTGTATGCGCGCCCCAGCTTTCGCCCGGGCAGGCCGCTGCTGGAGGCTGCGCTGGACCTGACGCAGCGCATCTTTGCCGATTTCAAGTTCGATGCCGAGGCGACCGAGATCTCGACGCCGCTGGAGCAGGTCTTGAGCGGCCGCCGCGGCGTCTGCCAGGATTTTGCCCAGCTGATGATTGGCTGTCTGCGCAGCCTGGGCCTGCCGGCACGCTATTTGAGCGGCTACATCCTCACCCACCCCAAGCCTGGCCAGCCGCGCCTGATCGGTGCCGACGCCTCGCATGCCTGGGTGTCGGTGTTTTGCCCGCTGCATGGCTGGATCGACTTTGACCCCACCAACCGCTGCCTGGTGCAGGGCGAGCACATCACGCTGGGCTGGGGCCGCGACTTCAGCGACGTGACGCCGATGCGCGGCATCGTGCTGGGCGGCGGCGCGCAGCAGTTACAAGTCAAGGTGACGGTCACGCCGTTGGCTTGAAGAAAACAGGTTTTTGCCAAGTCTTGATGGGGCGGAATCGCTGGGTTTGGAGCGACTGTTTTGTGCACGTACCGGGCATTGGGCCCACTGAAACCACCACACAGTTTCTGTGGACGCCCAGGTGAAGAGGCAACTTCGCGGCTAATCCATGAACCGGGCAGGGCGCGGCTTGCGGCTCAAACTTTGGATCGGGCCGTGACCGAGGTTTGATTGATGGTCAATCGGCCGGTAAGTTCAGCGCTTGCGCACCCAGCCAACCAGGCTCGCCGCGCCAATCGCAAGCAGCAAGGCCAAGGCGGCGCCGTAGAACACGCCACTCGGCTGCCCTCTGTCCATCAAGGCGCCGAAGATCGGCGCGGCCACCGCAAAGCCCAGATCCAGGCCCGAGTAGACGGTGCCGTAAACCCGGCCGGTGGCGCCCGGCGGGGCGGCGCGCTTGATCAACATATCGCGCGAGGGCCCGGCCAGGCCGGTGCCAAAGCCCGCCACGGCCACCACCATGGCGGCCAGCAACGGCGCGATCAAACCGGTCGCGGCCAAGGCCAGGAGCGCGGCCGCACCGGCCAAGCCGATGGTGATATTGCGCTCCAGCGAGGCCGACTTGGCGACCCAAAAACCGCCTATCACCATGCCGATGGCGCCGCTGAGCATATAGCCGGTGACGACAAAGGCGGTCGCCTTCAGCGGCAGGCCGTAGAGCTCGGCCAGCGCCGGGCTGGCAAAACTTTGAATCGCGGTCAGCGCGGCGGTGCCGAAGAAGAAAAACGAGAAGCACAACCAGACCGAGGGCAGGCGCAAAAACGCCATCGGATGCTCGTCTTTGACCGCAGCGGCGCCGGGCTTGTCATGCGACCAAGCCCCTTGGCTGTCGTCGATCGCATCGCGCTTCAACCACAGCAAGGCCAGCACCAGCAGCGCCAGCAGGCCTGTGCCGAGATAGGCGTAGCGCCAGCTGCCGCTGAGCTCGCTGATGCCGATAGCAAACACCGGCGCCAGCGCCCAGCCCAGATTGCCGGTGATGCCATGCACCGAGAAGGCATGACCCAAGCGCGGCTGCGAAACGCGCTTGTTCAAAATCGTGAAGTCGGCGGGGTGAAATGGCGCGTTGCCCAGGCCCGCCAGTGCAGCGGCCAGCATCAAGCCGCCAAAGCCGCCCGCCATCGCCGCCGCCAGCGAGGCCAGCACAAAGCAGCTCAGCGCCGCGAACAAGACCGGCCTTGCGCCGGTGCGATCAACCAAGAAGCCGGCCATGGCCTGACCCAAGCCGGAGATGATGAAAAACGTTGTCACCAGCAAACCGAGCTGCGAATAGCTCAGGCCGAAGTCCTGCATAAAGGCCGGGAACAAAGGCGGCAGCAGCATATGAAAGAAATGCGAAGTGCCATGCGCCAGGCCGATCAGGCCAATGGTGGAAAAGTCGCGGCGGGCCTGCTCGGAGGCTTGAATTGGAAGCGTTGCTGAGTTCATGCCGAGACTTTAGGCGGGGTGGCGCAGGCCAAGTTACGATAGAGCGACAAGTTCTATTGAATTTCAGCCAGAAGAAACATGCCCACCCAAAAAACCGCCGCCAAGGCAAGGGTGCGACGCACCAGCCTGCCACCGCTGGACCCATTGCGTTATGCACCGAGCGCCCAGCGACCGGTGCGCGCCAAAGCTAGAGTGTTGGAACATGACGTGGACATCCAAGCGCACCAACATGCCTGGGGTCAACTGGCGTTCTCGATCAGCGGCGCGGTGCGGGTCAACACCGCGCACGCCACCTATCTGGTACCGCCGGCCCGCGCGGTCTGGATTGCGCCCACCATCGTGCATGCGGTGACGGCCGTGGAACGCGCCGATCTGCGCACGGTCTACCTGCATCAGGCACCCAGCGATGGCCCGGTGTGGCAGGGCTGCCGGGTCATCGAGGTGACGCCGCTGCTGCGTGAGTTGGTGATGCAACTGGCGATCTCGCCCGACGCTGCCGAGGACCCGCGCCGCGAACAATGCATTGCCAGCCTGGTGCTGGACGAGCTGCGGCGCGCCAAAAGCCTTCGCCTGGGCGTTGATTTGCCGCAGGACAAGCGCTTGCGGCGCCTGTGCGAGGCGATGCTGGACGAGCCCGGGCGCCACGCCGATCTGGACGGCTGGGCGGCCGAAGTCGGGGCCAGTGCGCGCACGGTCTCCAGACTTTTCCGCGATGAGCTGGGCAGCAGTTATGCGCAGTGGCGCTCGCAGGTCTTGCTGGCGCGCGCGCTGACGCTGGCGGCCCGCAAGATGCCGATGAGCTTGATCGCCCATGAGCTGGGCTATGCCAGCGCCAGCGCTTTCACCGCGATGGTGACTCGCACCGTGGGCATGCCGCCCAGCCGATTCTTTGCCCTGGCCTGAGCGCTTTGCCGTCACCCCTAAAATCCCCCCCATGGAACAAGTTCTCTTCGACTACACCCGCCAAGGCGGCGCCGGCCTCAGTTGCACCGCCCAAGCCTGGGCCAAGACGCCCGCGCCGCTGAACCCCAGCCAAAAGCAGGCACTCAAAGCCCGCGCGGCCGAGCTGCTGAAGGCCAAGAATGCGGTGCTGGTCGCGCATTTCTATGTTGACGGCGACCTGCAAGACCTGGCGCTGGAAACCGGCGGCTGCGTGTCCGATTCGCTCGAGATGGCCCGCTTCGGCCGTGACCATGAAGCCTCGACGCTGGTGGTCGCCGGCGTGCGCTTCATGGGCGAAAGCGCCAAGATTCTGAGCCCCGAAAAGCGCGTGCTGATGCCCGATCTGGACGCCACCTGCTCGCTCGACCTGGGCTGCCCGGCCGATCAGTTCGCCGCTTTTTGCGACGCGCATCCGGACCGCACCGTGGTCGTCTACGCCAACACCAGCGCGGCCGTCAAGGCACGCGCCGACTGGATGGTGACCAGCTCCTGCGCGCTGGAGATCGTGTCCGCCTTGAAGGCCGAGGGCAAGAAAATCCTCTGGGCGCCGGACCGCCATCTGGGCCGCTATATCGAGGAGCAGACCGGCGCCGACATGCTGATGTGGGCCGGTGACTGCATCGTCCACAACGAGTTCAAGGGCTTGGAGTTGCAACTGCTGCGCGAGCAGCATCCGGAAGCAAAGATTCTGGTCCACCCCGAGTCGCCGCAAAGCGTGGTGGCGCTGGCCGATGTGGTGGGCTCGACCTCGGCACTGATCAAGGCGGTCGTCGAGGGGGAGGCGCAGGAATACATCGTCGCCACCGACAACGGCATCCTGCACCGGATGCGCCAGTTGGCCCCGACCAAGACGCTGATCGAAGCGCCGACGGCAGGCAGCAGCGCCACCTGCAAGAGCTGCGCCCATTGCCCCTGGATGGCGATGAACGGGCTGCAAGGTCTGGTCGACTGCCTGGAGCGCGGCCTTCCTGAAATAGAAATTGACGAAGCCACCCGCGTCAAGGCGCTGGGCTGCATCGAGCGCATGCTGGACTTCACGGCCAAGTCCAAAGCGGCGGCGGCAGGCCTGGTGCCCGGCATCGGCGCGGCTTGAAACGATGACAAATAGGCGGCCGGATCAGGGCATTTCAGCGGCCCGCTGAGAGCGAAAAGCGTTTATCGTGTGGGAATCTCTGACGGAGGCTTAGCCAAATGACCCAAGACTTCAGCTCGATCTACAACCACCACGAACGCGAGGTGCTGGGTGCCGTGATGGCCCTGGCGCCGCAGTTCCCCGCAGTTGCCGCCGACAGCGACCTGCTCTGCGACGTCGCCTGCGTGGCGCTGAACCGTCTGCCACCGCGCTATATCCGCCACGCGGTCGACTTCTTGTTCTACCTGACCGAGCATGAACGGCGCGAGATCGACTCCGCCATCGACGAGTCGGTCGGCTATGCGTTCAACTTCGTGCAGGCCAGGTTGGCGCTGCGCGCCAAAGCCTAAAGCTTGCGCAGCCCCCGCTCGGCCATCAACACCGTCGGAAAGCTGACCGGCAGCGTCAGCGGATAGTCGCGGCTGTAATGCAGGCCGCGGCTCTCATGCCGCAACAAGGCCGAGCGCACGATCAGCTCGGCGCAGTCGACCAGATTGCGCAACTCCAGCAGGTCGCGACTGACGCGGAAATTGGCGTAATAGTCATCGATCTCGCCGCGCAGCAAGGCGATCCGGTGCAGCGCCCGCTCCAGCCGCTTGGTGGTGCGCACGATGCCGACATAGTTCCACATCAAGAGCCGTAGCTCATCCCAGTTATGTGCGATGACGACCTGCTCGTCGGCGTCTTCGACCTGGCTTTCGTCCCAGCCCGGCAAGGGCGCGGGCTCGCTCGCGGGCTGGGCCAGAATGTGATCGGCACAGGTCTGACCCAAGACCACGCATTCCAAGAGCGAATTGCTGGCCAGCCGGTTGGCGCCGTGCAGGCCGGTGTAGGCGGTCTCGCCCACCGCATAGACGCCGGGCAAGTCGCTGCGCCCGAGCAGATCGGTGACCACACCGCCGCAGGTGAAATGCACCGCCGGCACGACCGGGATCGGCTGCTTGGCGATGTCGATGCCGAGGCTCAGGCAGCGCGCATGGACGGTCGGGAAATGCTCTTTCAGGAAAGCCTCGCCCAAGTGCGTCGCGTCCAGCCAGACATGGTCGACGCCATGCTTTTTCATCTCGAAATCGATCGCGCGGGCGACGATGTCGCGCGGCGCCAACTCCATCCGGTCATCATGCGCGGCCATGAAACGGCCGCCGCCGACATGTTCGGGCAGCTTGAGATAGCCGCCCTCACCGCGCAGCGCCTCGGTGATCAAAAAGCTGCGCTCCTGCGGGTGGTACAGGCAAGTCGGGTGGAACTGGATGAACTCCATATTCGCGACCCGACAGCCGGCCCGCCAGGCCATCGCGATGCCGTCGCCGGTGGAGGTGTCCGGGTTGGTGGTGTAACGGTAGACCTTGCCGGCGCCGCCGGTGGCCAGCACGACCGCACGCGCCGGCAGCGCTTCGACGCGCTGGGTATCGATGTCCAGCGCATAGATGCCGTAGCAGCGCGGCTCTTCCTCGCGCTGCACATGGCGCGAGGTGATCAGGTCCAGCGCCATCCAGCGCTGGCGCAGCGTGATGTTGGGGTGGCGTTTGGCGGCGGCCAGTAATTGGTCGTGAATGGCCTTGCCGGTGGCATCGGCCGCGTGCGCGATGCGGCGCACCGCATGGCCGCCCTCGCGCGTCAGGTGCAGGCCCAGCGGGCCGTCGTCATCGGGAGTGAAAGGCACGCCCTGGTTGACCAGCCATTCGACTGCGGCGGCGCTGCGCTCGGCGATGAAGCGGGCGGTGCCGGCATCGACCAGGCCGGCGCCGGCGTCTTGGGTGTCCCGCACATGGGACTCGATGCTGTCATCGCTGCCCAGCACACCGACGATGCCGCCTTGCGCCCAAGCGGTGGCCCCCTCGGTTAATTCACGCTTGGCCAACACCACCACCGGCGTCGTATCGGCCAGATGCAGTGCCACCGTCAAACCGGCCAAGCCGGCTCCCACGATCACGACTGGGGCGACAGGCATCTTTGACTTGGCAGCAGCGGCAGCATTCATTCGTGGGCTTCCGGCGCCGCTTCGAGGGCGCCATGCAGGGGCAGGAGGCTGGATTCTAAAGACAGGCGTTATTTCAAGATCAGATCGACCCGGCTTGCCGTGTCAAACGGGCGGCAACTCCGAGGTAAATGATCCGGCTGAGCCGGTCTGAGTTCAATGGTTTGGCGGGGTTGCATGGTGGCGTGAGCACCGCAGCAACAGCACACCGGGATGTCAGCCGCCTTTGAACGCCGCCTCAATAGTCTCCCGCAGTTCATAGTCCTCGAATGGCTTTGCCAGGTAGCCTGCGGGCTTTGCGAGTTCGGCCCTGGCACTATTGGCATCGCCAGAAAAGGCACTCAGAAATACAGAGGCCACATCAAATTGGGCGCGAATGACCTGGGCCGCTTCAATACCGTCTATGGCGCTGGCCAGATGCACATCCATCAGCACCAAATCGGGCCGCAATTGCCCCGCCATCTTGATGGCTTGCTCGCCGGTATGCGCCGGGCCAAGCGGCTCGTAACCCAAATCGCACAGTTGCATGGCAATGTCCCGCGCGATAAGGCGTTCGTCTTCAACCACCAGAATTCGGCGCTTGATCATGGCGGCATCACCAATGCTGCGGGCGCTTGCACGGTAAAAACGACATTGAACCGAACGCCCTGACCGGCTACCGAGTCTATGACCAAGATGCCTCCGAACTGATCGCTCAGGTCGTGGACCAGTTGCAGGCCGAGCGAGGTTTTTCGCTTCTCCTCAAAATCAGCGGCCAGACCCACGCCGCTGTCTCTCACGCACAAGCACCAGCGGTCATCAGAGGGCTTGCCCTGCTCATGGGCAGGCTGCAACTCCACGCGCACCTCACCTGCACGGCCCTCAGGAAAGCCATGCTTCAGGCAATTGGAGATCAACTCATTAAGCAGCAGTCCCGCCGCCGTGGCCTGATCCATGCCAACATTGACCGAACCCAGGTTCAAAGCAAGCCGCACCAAGTCGCCGTGCAACTCTTGGCTCTTGAACGCCTGGGTGGCCACTTGGCCCAGATAAACCCCCAAATCCACCGATGCAAAGGTGCCCGAGCGGTACAGGGTCTCATGCAACTGCGCCATGGTGCGGATACGACCTCGCATGGATCCGAGCACCTCCTTGGTATCGGCAACTGCGCTGCGTCCAGCCTCCAGGCGCAGCAAGCTGGTGATGACCTGCAGGTTGTTTTTGACGCGGTGGTGAACCTCCTTCAACAGGGCTTCCTTCTCACGGAGCGACGCTTGCAGCGCTACTTCATTGTGCTTTTGCTCGGTGATGTCCCAGTTGCTTCCCACCATACGCAGCGCCAGGCCATCGGCATCGCGTTGAACCATCGCGACGGCGCGGATGTTTCTGACAGTTCCGTCGGGACGCCGGATGCGGAACTCGGTGTCAAACTCCCCTTCCCCCCGTATGGCGCGCTGGACTTCTTCATCGCTGCGGGCTTGATCCTCCGGATGAACGCTGCTGTGCCACGCTTCGTAAAAGTTGGCAAACTGAGTTGGCGCGATGCCGTAAAGCGCATACATGGCGTCATCCCAGACAATTTTGTTGCCGACAATGTCGTAGTCCCAAATACCTACTCCGCTGGCCCGCGTAGCCAGCGCCAAGCGGTCGGCAATTTGTCTTTTCGCCTCATCCGCTGACTTCGTTTCGGTAACATCCTGACAGGTGCCGAGGGCTCGCACCGGCAGTCCCTGAGGGTCGCACTCGATGCGCCAACGCTCTTGCACGTATTTGGTGACGCCGGTGGCGCTCACAATCCGATGTTCGATTGAGTTAGCGCCCTTGTGTCCGAGTGATTTGAGGAAAGCAGCATCTACCGCTGCCCGGTCATGCGGATGAACGAACTCTAAAAATGCCGGATGCGAGGCCTGAAATGTCTTGGCGTCAAGATCAAAAATCTTGTAGGTCTGCGCCGACCAAATCACGTCCAGACTGGTCAGGTCAGTTTCCCAACTGCCGATGTTTGCAACAGCCTTCGCGTCAAGCAAGCGGGTTTCGCTTGCCTGCAACGCATGCTCCGTCAGCTTACGTTCGGTGATGTCCAACACCAGCGCGACAAATCCAATTACCTTGTCATTCATCCGGTGAGGAAAGTACCGGACCCAGAGCCAAGCAACCGCTCCATTGGGCTTGATCAGTTTTCGTTCAAACGATTGTTCTATGCCCTCAAGAGCCAAGCGTATATGCGGCTCATTCTTCTTGAACAATTCATCGCCTTGAAGGTTTTGAATCGTCCTTCCGCGCATTTCATCTTGGGTCTTTCCAAACCATGCCTGGTATGCAGGATTGGCAAATCGGCACCGAAGATGCTCGTCCCAGTAGCCGGCCATTCCCGGCTGGCTGGCGGCTATGACTTGAATGATGGTTTCGACACTCAACTCGGCAGCCGCGCCAGCCACAGCCTGTTCGCCCATCACGGAACTGCCGGCGGGATCGACCGGCAAGGCAGGTTTGAAATCATTGGGCTGCTGGCTAACCGTTGCCGGCCTTCCGTCTTGAGTGCTCATCAAGAGATCCTCAGAAATTTCGACAACACCTGTTGCCCCAATCGCTGCAAGCGCCGGCCACGATGCATGGGGGTGGAGACATCCAAATAGCTGTAGTCATTATGATGCCGGGCCGCTTACTCGACAGTATTTGGGTGGCTTGATGTGTCGATTTGGTACGGAGAGTTGCAAGGATGCACGGCGGACTGAATGCCCGGCATGGACGCAACCATGGCTTCCAAATTCGGCCGATGATCAGGCCTGTTGGGCAGGCTGACTGATGGACTTAACAGCCCTCCACTCCCTTTTGAAGTTGCTGAGTAGCATAAAGAGACCGAGGCGCGTGCGCAGCGGCAAGCGGCATGGGCTTCACTGTCAGCCCACAAATCAATCCGCTACCCCACATCCCCCCGCTCCCACTCCGGCGGCGCCCACAGATGCTTGAAGGCCAGCCACCAGGACCCCTTCTCGCGCAGCTCCCGCCGCATGTCCTTCAGCATCGCCGCCCATTCATGCACATTCAGCCAGATCAAATTGTTGGTCGGCACCGGGTGCTCCAGGCCGTAGTCGACCGCCTCCTGCTCCGGCACAAAGCTGCCGAACAGGCGGTCGAAAATGATCAGCGTGCCGCCGAAGTTGCGGTCTATGTAAACGGGGTTGCGGCCATGATGCGCGCGGTGGTGCGAGGGCGTGTTGAACAGCCATTCGAACCAGGCCGGCAGCTTGCCTATCCATTGCGTGTGCACAAAGAACTGATAGCCCAGATTCAAGGACAGCGCGAACAAGACCCAATGCGGCTCGAAACCCAGCCAGACCATAGGCGTGTAGAACAACCAATTGCCGGCGATCGCATAGAACCAGCTCTGCCGCAGCGCGGTGGTGAAGTTCATATGCTCGGAGCCGTGATGCACAACATGCGCGCACCAGAACCAGCGGATGCGGTGGCTGGCGCGGTGAAAGCCGTAGTACAGCAGTTCCACACCCATGAAGAGCGCAAAAAAGGTCCACGGCGTGATCTCTATGGTCCAGAGGCGGTATTGATAAACCCACTGCATCGCCGGGATCACCAGCACGATCACCAGAACCAAATCGACAAACAAATAGCTGCCACCACTGTTCATGCTCATGAAGGTGTCGCGCCAGGAGTAGATGCCGGGCTGTTTGCGAAAACGCCAACTCTCGATGGCAATGCAAAGCATGAACAGCGGCGATAGCAACAACAGGGTCAGGTCGCGCGGATCAAGATGCTGACGGAAAAGGTCGAGTGCGGTGTCCATTTTTTGAGGCGTCCTTTGATCTACGGCGACCGCGGCAATGATCCAATGTTTTGCACCACCTGGCCTGAGTTTCGGAGCCAAGTTTGCCGGCCTGCAGCGCTTCTCTACATATGCTGAGTCCGGTACTCGCTCGGCGACTTCTGCGTGCGACGCCGGAACGCGCGGCTGAAATTGGCCGCGTCCTGATAGCCCAGGCGCTCGGCAACTTCGGCCACCGTCATCCGGTTATTGCTCAAGAGCGTGCAGGCCCGGTCCAGCCACAGGCCGTCGTGCAGCTCGCTGAACAACACGCCCTCCTGCTTGAGACGCCGGTCAACGGTGCGCTCAGACACGTCCAATTGAGCCGCCAGGCCCTTCAAAGTGACCGGCCACTGCTCGGCCTGATTGATGATTTTGCACACCACCTTGACCCATGAGGGCTCGGTTTCGGCGCTGGGCAATTGCTTGTTCAACTGCTTTTCCACGCCGGCGACGATGTCCGGCGAGGGCATGGGCAGGGGCAAAGCCAGCAAGGCCGCGTCCATGCTGACGATGACACCCGGCGGCGCGTCCGGGGAAAAATGAAATCGCGTGGGGCTCAAGGCGAGATAGCGCTCGATGTGCTCCGGCACCCGCATCGCTAGGCGGACGTCATAGGGGCGCATACGCTCGCCGAGCAATAACCTCATGGTGGTGTGCGTCGCCACGGCCAGCACTTCCTGATAGAACCAGACTCTGTCCTGGCTCATTGACCCGACCGGCGCGAACTCGGCGCGCCCCATATTTTCGCTGCGCCGGTAGGCCATGCTGAACGCCGCCGTCAGATGGAATTGCTGGCGAATGGCCAAACTCCAGACCGCGTGGATATCGGGGCTGCCTATCAAGCCGTAGCCAAGCAAACCATGCGAAGTTGGGGTCAGGCGCAGGCCAAATTCAAATGCCAGATCCTTGCGCTGACTGAGCTCAGCGGCCGCCACATAGATCCGCTCGGCTTCGGCCAAGGTGATGCGCAAATTGCGTTGCTTGCGGTTGAACTCGGCCTGATCCAGCCCGGCGCGCTCCAGCACGGATTCGCGGCCTATCCCCCAGGACTCCAACAGAGTCAGCATTTGCAAGGCGTAACGAGAGGGCGCGGTGGGCGTGCGTTGGTTCATCTTTATTGGCTTCAAGACAAGGCCGGCGCCGGCTTTTGGGGGCGCCGGCCTTGTCTCGGTGTTTATCCTAGTTTGTCGTCATTTGACTGACGAATGGCAGATTGTGACAAGAGAGAAAAATATCGCTGGCTCAATAATCGGCACAGCCTGTTCCACACCCAAAAGGACAGCGTTAAATCGACCCGCTGTTCGCATCCAGATGTCGGCGATTGTGAATTGCCCGGCACGCACCGAAGAAGGAAATATCTGATGAAAAACCCTCGCTCGACTTGGGCTGCGACCGTGTTTTCCTTGGGGCTCGCCGCCTGCGGTGGAGGCAGCTCCACTCCCAGCCCGGCACCAGCCCCTGCACCTGCGCCTGCCCCGGCACCCGCGCCGACCCCGGTGCCGGGCACCGTCGTGACTGCCGCGCAAATGAATTCCGAAGACCTCAACACGATCTTCTTCAGGGCCAGGGAAGGAGACACCATCACGCTGCCGGCCGGCAAATACCTGTTCAACCGGACCCTCAAACTCAGCGTCAACAAGGTCACCATCCTGGGCGCCGGCAATGGCAGCGATCCGGCCAGCAACACGATTTTGTCCTTCAAGGGCGCGGCCGAAACCAACGGGCTTGAGGCGCGCTTCGTCAAGGGCGTAACCCTGCGCAAATTCGGCGTCGAGGACGCGGTCGGCGACGCCATCATGGTCTCCGACTCCAGCGATGTGTTGATGGACACGGTGCGCGCCGAGTGGATGACCGACCCGGTCAAGACCTCGCGCATGGCTTACGGCCTCTACCCGGTGGCCTGCGACAACGTGCAGATCATCAACAGCAAGGCGATCGGCACGCGCGATGCCGGCGTCTATGTCGGGCAATCGAAAAACATCCGCGTGGTCGGCAACGAGGTCTATTACAACGTCGCCGGCATCGAGATCGAAAACTCGCGCAATGCGATCGTGGAAAACAACGACGTGCACGACAACACCGGCGGCATCCTGGTGTTCGCCTTGCCGGGCACCTACCGCTTTGCGACCAACGACGGCACCATCGTGCGCAATAACAAGGTTCACGACAACAACCAGCCCACGGCCGCCAACGCCACCGGCTTTGTCACCGCGGTGCCGCCCGGCACCGGCGTGATGGTGCTGGCTTCGCAAAACTCCGAGGTCAGCGGCAACACGATCACCAAGCACAAGACGGCGGCGATTCTTGCAATCAGCTTCCAGGCCACCCAGATCGCCTTCGACCCCAAGGTCTACGACCCCTATCTGCGCGGCTTCTACGCCCACGACAACAGAATAGACGACTTCGGCAGCGCGCCCGCCGGCGCCTTCGCCGACCCGACCGGATTAGGGGCGGTGGTGGACGGCATGTTCGCTTCGCTGAAGAGCAATAGCTTGCCGCAGCGCTTGCCGGCGGTGATCTGGGACGGCATTGTCGACCCCGCCACCGGCAGCACCGGCAGCCAGGGCCAGGGCGGCATGTACAAGGGCAACAATCAGATTTGCTCGAAGACTAACGTCATTGACACGCTGACCGTGGCCGGCATGATTTCCTACGAAAACCTCGACCTGGACCTGATGGCCTTGCTGCAAGGCTTGTCGGCCGGCCCGAACTTTCCCTTCCCTGCGCGGATGAATTGCAGCATCAGCATGCCGGCAGTGACCGGCCTGCCTTGAGTTCGAAGAAGGCCACAAACGCCCAACGCTCACAGGAAACCGGCCAGCGCAGCGCCAAACAGGAAACATAGTCATGAACATCAAGCACATCAAATCAAACCCGCTCGCCTGTATCGCCAGCGTCGGCCTAAGCCTTGGCCTGCTGACCCTGCTGGCCAGCTGCGGCGGCAGCGATAACAACGCGGCCGTGGAGCCGACCCCGCCGCCGGTCGTCCCCACAGTGCCAGCCACGCCCGAGGTGAAAATATTCGACCAGAGCACCGCGCCCGACAAACTCTCGGACTGGCACTTGGTGCTCAGCGACGGCAAGAAGATGAGCCTGAACAAGGGCGTATTGCCTTATGACTTGAACACGGCCTTGTTTTCGGACTACGCGTTCAAGCTGCGCAGCATCTATGTGCCGGCCGGCAAGCAGATAACTTACAAAACAGACGGATCCATCGAGTTCCCGATCGGCTCGGCGATCACCAAGACCTTCTACTACCCGAAGGCCACCGGCACCGATGCGACCTATAGCGCTGTGGCCAGGCAGAACCAAACGGCGCAAGGCGACTCGATTGATCTGGCCAACAACCTGCTGGTCGAAACGCGGATCCTGGTGCTGCAACCGAACGGAACTTGGTCGGGCCTGCCCTATGTGTGGGATGCCGATCAAAAGGACGCCAAGCTGAAGATCGGCGGCGCCGACGTCAAGCTCGAGTTGGTGGGGGCGTCGGGCGCGAACGAGAAGTTCGTCTACGGCGTGCCGAATGCGCAGAGTTGCCAGCAATGCCACTCGACCCAGTCGGCCGGCGGCCAAGGCATCCTGCCGATCGGCCCCAAGCCGCGCAACCTCAACAAGAACTATGCCTACAGCGCCACGCTGACCAAGAACCAGCTGGTTTACTGGGACGAGTTGAAGCTGCTGTCGGGCTTCAGCGGCATTGCCACTGCACCCGTCAACGCCGACTGGCGCGATACAACTCAAACCATTGAAGCCCGCGCCAAGGCCTATCTGGACGTCAACTGCGCGCATTGCCACAGCAGCCGTGGCGCGGCCTTCCAGACCGGCCTGATGCTGGACATTGCGACCGTCGGCAGCAGCAGCCCGTCGACCTCGCAATGGGGTGTGTGCAAAAAGCCTTTGGCCTACGGCGGGCCCGGCGGCGCCTATAAATACGGTATCGAGCCCGGTCAGGCCGACGTTTCCTTGCTCGCCTACCGCATGAGCCATACCTCGACCGGCGACGTGATGCCGGTGATTGGCCGCCATGTCAACCATACCGAGGGCAACACCGTGGTGCGCGACTGGATCAATCAGCTGACCCTACCGGCCTGCCATTGAAGGCCACCGAACGCCATCGAATGCCACCGCCGCAACCGCTTTTAAGGCACTGCCTCTAAAACTGAAAAAAACGTGGGATTCAGGCCAAAAGTCCAGGATTACCCGCTCAAACGGATCGCTTTCAAGCCCGAAGATAGGCTGACCCCATCAGCAGCGAAGACGCCAAACCGTTCAAAAAAAGAACCGCCCGGCGCAGCTGCCAGACATCAGGAGACATAGACATGGCCAGACCCAGCAAAATCAATTCCGGACCCCGACACCACGCCCTGGCAGCCTTGATTGCGAGCGGCTTGAGTTTGCTCTTGCCGGCGAATCAAGCCCAAGCCGCCGGCTACCGCTTTGGCACCCAAAGTGCTGCCGGTGAAGGCACGGCCAACGCGAATGGGGCCGAAGGCGCGGATGCCAGCACCATTTTTGCCAACCCGGCGGCAATCACGCGACTGTCCGGTTGGCAGTTCTCCGGTGTGCTGGACTTTGTAAAGCCGAATGTCCGTTTCACCGATCAAGGCTCAACCATCGCCCTGCCCGGCTCGGGCTTCCAGCCGGTGCCTATCTCCAAGGCCGGTGAGTCGCAGTCGCCCACCAATAGCGTGGTCGTGCCCCATTTCTACGGCAGCTACAAATACTCCGACAGCATGGCTTTTGGTGTCGGCGCCTTTGTGCCCTACGGCGCCAAGCTGGATTACGAGCCGAGCTGGGGCGGCCGCTACAACCTGAATTCGGTCGAGCTGAAGTCCTTCGCCATCAATCCCAATATCGCCTGGAAGCCCAGCCAGTCCTTGTCCTTGGCCTTCGGTATTACCGCCCAATACATGGAAGGGGACTTGAAGCGTGCCACGCCCTATGGCTCGGCGTATGCAGCCGGCTTGCTGGCCGCTGCGGGCCAAGCCGCCGCCGGCGGTGCGCCGGGCCTCGCCTTGCAACTGCGCCAGCAGGCCGCCAAGGTCTTCGGTGATTCGGCTTATGACGGTTCGGTTCATGTGAGCGGCAACGATTGGGGCTTCGGCACCAACCTCGCCTTGTTGTGGGAGATCGACGAGCAAACCCGTGTCGGCGCGTCATGGCGCAGCAGCATCTCGCACAAGCTCAAAGGTACAGGCGACTGGACCCAGCCGAGCAATCTGCCGCCCGAAGTGCTGGCCGCCATCACCGGCAAGCCGGGTGACGGCCACAGCAAGCTTGACCACAATGATTCGGGCGCCTCGCTGAACGTGAAGACGCATGACTCGCTGTCCATGAATGCGTTCCGCCAACTCGACAGCCGCTTCGCCGTGATGGCCGATGCCACCTGGTACCGCTATTCGACGCTGGAGACGCTGCGGATCAACTTTGACAGCACGGCCGCACCGTCGATCACTGCCGAGCATTGGAAGGACGCCTGGCGCGTCTCCCTCGGCGGCAATTGGAAAGTTGCGCCCGCCCTGCTGCTGCGTGCCGGCGTGTCGTTTGACAAGAGCCCGGTTGACACCGTCTACCGCAGCCCCGCCCTGCCCGACTCCGATCGCACCTGGTATGCGCTGGGCGCCAATTTCGCGATCAACAAACAGGCCAGCGTGGATCTGTCATTCGGCTATGTCAAGCTCAAGGACGCGCCGATGAGCGCCACCGACGATGCCGAAGGCGTTGTGCCTTGCAGCTGCGCCTACTCCACCGTGCGCGGCAATTACGAAAGCTCGGCCAAGACCGTCGGCGTGCAGCTGAACTATCAGTTCTGAGCCCGCCAACGCAGACGAACAACGTAGACGAATAACGCAGACAAGAGACCATCATGGACAGACGCAGTTTTTTACGCAAGTCGGTGCTGCAAACCGGCGCCCTGATCACCGCCACTTCTGCCCTCACGGGCCTGAGCGGCTGCGGTGGCGGCGGTGACAGTGGCGGCGAGGCCATCGTGCCGCTGCCACCGACCTTCCCCGGCACAAATCAGCCCTTGCCGGCCACCCCGGCGGCCACCGGTGCCTTCAAGTTCCCGCAAAGCGTGGCCTCGGGCGACCCCAAGAGCGATGGCGCCTTGCTGTGGACGCGCGTGGTGCCCGCAGCCGCCGATGACATCCTGAGCGCCAGCACGGCCGTCAATTTCAGCGTGCGCCTTCGCATCAGCAGCGCCGACAATTCAAGCTTGCTGGGCAGCAACACGGCGCTGAGCGGCAATATCGACGCCGAAGCCGATGTGCCGGTGTTCGGCTTCTACGACAACAGCGTGCGCCACCGCATCAGCGGGCTGAAAGCCGCCACCACCTACTACTACCAGTTCACCGCCGGCGACACGCGCTCCAAGGTCGGCCGCTTCAAGACCGCGCCTGCGGCGGACGCCGACATCGACAGCGCCAAGTTCGCCTTCATGGCCTGTCAGGACTGGAGCGTCAACCATTGGGCCGGCCTCACCAGCCTGGCCAAGGAGGACATCGACTTCGTCGTCCACCTGGGCGACTACATCTACGAGGCCGTCGGCGCGGATTACCAGGCCGGCGGGGTTGAGCCCGCACACACCGCCTTGGTCCTGCCCAATGGCGGAGCCTTGCCCGGCGGCGGCAAATACGCCGCCAGCCTGGCCGACTACCGCTATCTGTACAAGCGCTACCGCAGTGATGCGCGCCTGCAAGCGGTGCACGAGCGCTTCGCCTTTGTCGCCGTCTGGGATGACCATGAGTTCTCGGACGATTGCTGGCAAGACCGCACGACCTATGACAACGGCAGCTTCAACCCCGCCACCGGCGCGGCCGACAACACCGTGCAGACCTCGCGCCGCCTCTCGGCCAGCCAGGCCTGGTTCGAGTTCATGCCGGCCGACATCAGCTTCACGCTCGACGCCGGTTACGGCATCAGCAATATCCGCATCTACCGTGATCTGAAATTCGGCAAGCTGATGCATTTGGTGATGACGGACCAGCGCCTCTACCGCGCCGACCACCTGATCCCCGAAGCCGCACCGAGCCCGCTGGACGGCAAGCCGCTGGGCCAGATCGGTGCGCGCTATATGGTGCCCGAAACCACGCTGGCCGGCATCGAGGCGCAAAAGATCGCCGCGGCGACAAGCTTGGGCCTGCCCGATCCGATGACGCTGGTGACCGTGCTCGGCACCGCGCAGCGCCAATGGTGGATGGAGACGATGAAGAACTCCACCTCGCTGTGGAAGATCTGGGGCAATGAAACCTCGCTGATGAAGATGATCGTCGACGGCGCCAAGTTACCGACAGCGCCCGCCGCGCTGAAGACCCGCTTCATACTGAATGCCGACCAATGGGACGGCTACAACGGCGAGCGCAAGCAGCTGATGGCGCATCTGGCCAGCAACAAGGTCAGCAATGTGGTGGCCGTCACCGGCGACATCCACGCCTTCTTTGCCGGCACGGTGATGGACGACTTCAATGCGGCCAGCCCGAAGCCGGTGATGGTGGACCTGGTCACCGCCGGCATCTCCAGCAATTCCTTCTTCAGCTACTTTGTCGGTGCGGCCAACTCGCCCGCGTTTGCGGCCGTCAAGCCGCTGGTGCTGGTCAACGAGGTGGCTTGCGAGGACATCGCGATCCAGATGTTGTCGGCCGCGATTGCGATGGCCTCCGGCGTCACCGACCTCAGCAATACCGCCGCCATCCAGGCCGCGGTGATGGCGGCGATCGGCGCCGGCCTGATCCCGTTGGCGGCGGTGCAGCCGACCCCGGGCCTCAGCGCCAGCCCCATCAACACCTTTGACGAAACCTTGAACGGCCATATGGGTGACACCATCGCGGCAACCAACGCGCGCTTGTCGGGCGAAGGCAAGTCGGTGCCTTGCAAGACGCTGTATCTGCTGATCGCCGACAGCCTGGCCAAGGCGCTGGGCATCCCGATCGGCTTTGTGCCGGCGGCCGAAGTCGTCAAGCGCATGAACCCGTTTGCCAACAGCACGACCGGCGTGCCGCCGAGTGCCAACAACCCTTGGCTGAGCTATGTCGACTCCAACGCGCAGGGCTATGCGGTCGTCAACGTCAGCAAGACCGAGTTGGTGTGCGACTTCAAGAAGCTAACGCCCTTGGTCGGCGGCGCCGCGCCGAGCACGCCCGTCGCGTCGGTCAAGCGTGTGCGGGTGCCGGTCGGCAAGGCGCAGGTGCTGGTCGACTGATGGTGCAGTTAGCCGGTCCGCCGGCCGAGGTGGTGAGCTCCGGCGCACCCGCGACCGGCCGTTATGCCGGTCGCATTGCGCGGATTGACTGGCGGGCCTTGAGTGGCCCGTTCCAACGCTCATGGCTCTGGCGGCGCCTGCATCACAAGCGCTGGCAATATGTGGGTCTTGGCAATGACGAGCTCTTCATTGGCTTGGCCATCGTCGACCTCGGTTGGACCTGCACCGCCTTTGCCTATGTGTTTGATCGACGCAGCAAGAGCTTGTTGGCCAACTGGCGACAAGACGGACTGCCAAGTCTGCAATGCAAAGTATCGGATCGGCCGCTGAACGGCTGCAAGGCATGGTTCCGTGGGCCGGGCGCAAGCCTGAGCCTGCAGCATCAACAGGCCACGGACAGCCTGAGCCTGAGCGTGCAAACCGGCGAGATGCAACTGCAAGCCGATCTGAGCTTGGCCGAGGCGGCGCCGATATTGCTGGCCATTGGCCCGATCGAGCATGGCGCCGCCCATGCGACGCAAAAGACCCCGGCGCTGAGCGTCAAGGGTCAGCTGCACGTCAAGGGTCAAACTTACTCCTTGGATCAAGCCGTCGCCAGCGTTGACAGCTCCAACGGCCTATTGGCCCGCAACACCGATTGGCGCTGGGCCTGCGCGCACAGCCCGGAGATGGGTTTCAATCTGCAAAGCGGCTATTTCGGCTCGAACGAAAACGCGCTCTGGCTGCATGGGGCCTTGATTCCCTTGGGCGCGGCACGTTTCGAGTTCGACCCCAAGCGGCCGCTTGAGCCTTGGCGCATCAGCACTGCCGACGGCCTGCTCGATTTGAGCTTCAGCCCCGAGGGAGCCAGGCAGGAAGACCGCAATCTGATCATCGCGGCCAGCCACTACATTCAGCCGATCGGCACGTTCAGCGGCATGGTGCGGGCTTCACTGGATGCGCCCGCCCATCAGGTCAAGGGCCTGCTCGGCGTCACCGAGGATCACCAATCGCGTTGGTGACCCCTTGTCGCCGCGTCAGCGGTAAAACGCCTCGACCTTGCCCTTGATCTTCATCATCAAGGGGTTGCCCTTGCGGTCGCGGGTCTTGGCGGCGCGCACCATCACCCAACCTTCGCTGATCGAGTATTCCTCAACGTCGGAGCGTTCCTTGCCATTCAAGCGGATGCCGATTTCATGCTGGAACACGGCCGCATTGAAATGCGGGCTGCGCTCATCTACCGACAGGCGGTCGGGGATGGCGGGCTTCTCGGCGGCTGGGGCTGCGGTGGTTTCTGGCTTGGCTTCGGTCATGATTTCTTTTGCTACTGATTTCAATGGCGCCCCAAAAGTGAATTGAAGAGGCGGACAGGCTCGATTCTCGCGGATTTAATTCACTCGCTCTTGCACAAGCGCCCCGCCGCGCGTTCTCTGCGTGAAGCCGCCGCCCAGCGAGCAGGCCATGGTCGAACCCCGCGAGCCGGTTCCGGGCAATCGCAAGGGCCAAAGCCAACACGCAAATCCGACCAAAACCCGACTTCATCCTTACGACAGGATCGCCGACCTTGAAGACACTGAGCGACATCGATAGACAGATCGATGCCCTTTGTTCACAAGCCTCAAGGAGACCCGCATCATGGTGCAACGCTGCTCATTCAAGACTCTCGCTTGTCGCTTCGCCACCAGCGCCAGCACAGCACCTTTTGTCAGCCTGCATGAAAGGCGCTCCACCAGATCCGCAGTCGGCGCGGCGCATGGAGCTCGCCGCACAAGAGCTGTTCAACTTCGGCCGGCTGCGCGAGCCCGAAGAAGCGATGTCCCACATGCAAGCCGTCAAGGGCGCACAGGTGCAGGCGGTGTTCGAGCAGTTGCTGCAGCCGGGCCGCTCAAGTCCGGCCGTGGCCCTGGCGGGCAGCGTGCCGCAGCGCGCTCGGGCCTGCGCCGAGGCACTTTTTTCCTGATCCCGAGCTGGCCGGCTTGGACTAGATTTCCGCGTCCTGCGCGATCACATCCCAGTTGCCATACAAACTCAAACCGGCCGTCCGGGCCAGGGCAATCGAGGCCGCGTTGTCGAGTTGGCAGCGATATTGGGTTTGATACCCGGCCTGAGCCGCATGGCGACAAATGGCACGCACCACTCGCCACGCCTGACCCTGGCCGCGAAACGCCGGCAAGGTCAACACACCGATGTCCGCAATTTGCGCGCCATCCCAGGGATACATGCTGGCCGCGCACATCAGCTTGCATTTCGCATCAAAGGCGCCAAACACCGCCCAGTGATCCAACTCGACCCAAGCATCATCCAAATCCTGCTCGGAAGCCTGCGACTGGAATTCGGCGAACTCCTTTTCATCGGCAGCACTCAATGCACGGATGTGGGCGGCCTGCGGCTCGGACAACAAGGCCGCCAGTGAATCATCACTGAAATGAAACACATGATCCGCACCGTGCAGGGCAATACCCGCCTCATCCAACATCAGTCGTACGCTTTCCGGCGTCAAGTCCCCGGCTTGTGGCAACAGGCCGATCTGCTGCGCCACCGCCGGCTTCAATGCCACCATCAACTTGCCCCCTGCGCGCTCCAGCAAAACCAACCGGCGCGCCTCCTCCAATGCCGGATTGATGTGCACGCTCAGGCGTTCACTGTCGAAAACCGTTGTCTCGGCAAGGAATTGGCTTTGCCAAAAAGACTCGATAACAGGAGAGAACATAGGCGTGACCGGCGCTGAATGAAGGGAAACCGAAGAGGATTGAGTCAATCATTTAATCCCTGCCCGATTATCGAGGCCCACAAGCCACGGCGAGCCAAGCGACGGCCCCGTCATGGGGCCGTCATGGGGCCGTCTAAAGAGCGAGCCTCAGTGCACAACCCGCCCGAAGTGAAACTCGCCGTCCAGCATGTCGACCGGGATCACATCCTTGGGGCCGAACTTGCCCTGCAGGATCAGCTTGGACAGCGGGTTCTCGACCCTTTGCTGGATCGCGCGCTTGAGCGGCCGCGCACCGAACACCGGATCAAAGCCGACCTTGGCCAACTCGGCCAAAGCCTCGTCGCTGACGTCCAGCTTCATCTCCAGCTTGTCCAGCCGCGACTCCAGAATCTTCAGCTGGATCTTGGCAATCGAAGCAATGTGCTTGGCGTCGAGCGCGTGGAAGATCACCGTCTCGTCGATGCGGTTCAAGAACTCCGGCCTGAAATGCGCCTTCACCTCGCCCCAGACGGCCTCCCGGATCACCTCGGCCGGCTCGCCGACCAAGCCCATGATCTGCTGAGACCCGAGGTTACTGGTCATCACGATCACCGTGTTCTTGAAGTCCACCGTGCGGCCCTGCCCGTCGGTCAGGCGGCCATCGTCCAAGACCTGCAGCAGAACATTGAAGACATCCGGGTGCGCTTTCTCGACCTCGTCCAGCAGCAGCACGCTATAGGGCTTGCGCCGCACCGCCTCGGTCAAATAGCCGCCTTCGTCATAGCCGACATAGCCGGGCGGCGCGCCGATCAGGCGTGACACCGAATGCTTCTCCATGAACTCGCTCATGTCCATGCGGATCAGGTGCTCTTCGCTGTCGAACAAAAAGCCCGCCAGCGCCTTGCACAACTCGGTCTTGCCCACGCCGGTGGGGCCGAGGAACAAGAAGGAGCCGAGCGGCCGGTTCGGGTCGCTCAGACCCGCGCGTGAGCGGCGGATCGCATCGGCCACCGCCGTGATCGCCTCGTCCTGGCCGACCACGCGCTGATGCAGCTTGCCCTCCATCTGCAGCAACTTGTCGCGTTCGCCCTGCAAGAGCTTGGAGACCGGAATGCCGGTCGCGCGCGCCACCACCTCGGCGATTTCTTCGGCGCCGACCATGGTGCGCAAGAGGCTGGGGCGAGCGCCCGCTTCACCGGCCTTGCCTGACTTGCCCGCCTCCTTGGCCTGCGCATCCTTGAGCTTGGTTTCCAGCTCGGGCAGGCGGCCATATTGCAGCTCGGCCACCTTATTGAAGTCGCCCTTGC
Source organism: Roseateles oligotrophus (assembly GCF_025717515.1). Taxonomy (GTDB): domain Bacteria; phylum Pseudomonadota; class Gammaproteobacteria; order Burkholderiales; family Burkholderiaceae_C; genus Paucibacter_A; species Paucibacter_A oligotrophus. The sequence continues at coordinate 460,635 of NZ_JAJIRN010000001.1, read as the reverse complement.
GCTTCCATTCCTCGATCTGCTGGCGGATCTGGTCGATCTCTTCCTTCACATGGGCCGAGCCCTGCGCCTGGGCCTTTTCGGCCAGCCAGATTTCTTCCAGATCGTTGTACTCGCGTTGCAGCTTGAGCAGCTCTTCCTCGATCAAGTCAAAGCGCTTGATCGAGCCTTCGTCCTTCTCGCGCCGCACCGCCTCGCGCTCGATCTTGAGCTGGATCATGCGTCTATCGAGCTTATCCATCACCTCGGGCTTGGAGTCGATTTCGATCTTGATCTTGGCCGCCGCCTCGTCAATCAGGTCGATCGCCTTGTCGGGCAGGAAGCGGTCGGTGATGTAGCGGTGGCTCAACTCGGCCGCGGCGATGATGGCCGGGTCGGTGATCTCCACGCCATGGTGAACCTCGTACTTTTCCTGCAGGCCGCGCAGGATCGCAATCGTCGCCTCGACACTGGGCTCATCGACCAACACCTTCTGGAAGCGCCGCTCCAGCGCCGCGTCCTTCTCCACATATTTGCGGTACTCGTCCAGCGTGGTCGCACCGATGCAATGCAGCTCGCCGCGCGCCAAGGCGGGTTTCAGCATATTGCCGGCATCGATCGCACCCTCGGCCTTGCCCGCACCGACCATGGTGTGGATTTCGTCGATAAAGAGAATCGTCTGGCCTTCGTCCTGCGCCACTTCCTTCAAGACCGACTTCAGGCGTTCCTCGAAATCTCCACGGTACTTGGCGCCGGCCAAAAGCAGCGCCATGTCCAGCACCAGGATGCGTTTGTTTTTGAGTGAGTCGGGCACCTCGCCATTGACGATGCGCTGCGCCAGGCCTTCAACAATGGCCGTCTTGCCCACACCGGGCTCGCCGATCAGAACCGGGTTGTTCTTGGTGCGGCGCTGCAGCACCTGGATAGACCGGCGGATCTCATCGTCGCGCCCGATCACCGGGTCGAGCTTGCCGCTGCGCGCCCGTTCGGTCAAATCCAGCGTGTATTTTTTCAAGGACTCGCGATTGCCTTCGGCCTCCTGGCTGTCGACCTTTTGGCCACCACGCACCGCCTCGATGGCGGTCTCCAAGGCCTTGCGGCTCAGGCCATGGCCACGCGCAATGCCGGCCAGATCGGTCTTGGCATCGCTGAGCGCCAACAAGAACATCTCGCTGGCAATGAAATGGTCGCCGCGCTTGGAGGCCTCTTTTTCTGCCGCCTGCAAGAGCGACACCAGATCGCGCCCGGCGCCGACCTGCTGCCCCTCGCCCTGCACCTGCGGCAGGCCGGCAACTATGGAATCCAGTGCCGTTTTCAAGGCGGCGGTCTTGACGCCTGCCCGTTCCAGCAGCGCCTTGGGGCCGTCTTCTTGCGCCAGCATCGCAATCAAGAGATGGGCCGGCTCGATATAGGGGTTGCTGCGCGTGACGGCCGAACTCTGCGCCTCGGCCAGAGCTTCTTGGAAACGCGTGGTGAATTTATCGGGGCGCATGAATCAATCCTCCGTTAAGGGTTAGCAGGCAGATGAGGTAGGGCTTGACTGAATTCAAGAGCGGCCATCAAGCAGGACTTGCATTGACAATGCTTCTCAAATTCAACCGGCGCTTCGTATCTATGAGCTTGAACCTTTATGCGGTCTCGGTACCGGTTTTTCAACGTTATCTGAAGCAATTGAGTTCAATGCTTGATTTAGCTCAATCGCAAATCGAGGCCGGGGCGATTTCGGAACCCGACCTGCTCGCCACGCGCCTGGCACCCGATATGCTGCCGCTGCGCAGTCAGGTCGAGGTAGCCGGCGGTTTTGTGCTGCGCGCCTTGGCGCCGCTGCTCGGGCGCGAGTTGCCGGCCTTTGGCGAATACCCGGCCGGTTTGGCCGGGCTGCAAGAGCTGATTCGCGCCCGCCAGGCCTGGCTGGCCGAGTTGACACCCGAGATGTTCTTGGGTGCCGAGGCCAAACAAATCAGAGGCGACGCGGGGCACGCGACCATTACGCTGCCGGCCGTCGATTTTCTCGCCCAATTCGCGCTACCTAACTTCTTCTTTCACCTGAGCTGTGCCTACGCCATCTTGCGCCAGCAGGGAGTCACATTGAGCAAAGAAGACTTTGACGGCTTGCATCGCTGGCGTTAAGTTCAGGCATTCAAGCAATCAGCCTAGCGACAAGCACGCCAAGCCGCGCCGGCGTAGCATCGCACACAGCTTTATGGAGATCGCGCCCATGCCTAGCCTGCTCGCCAGTTTGGTTTTTTGCCTCCCAATCGGGGCTGCGCTCGCCCAAGCACAGCCGCCTAACTTGCCGAGCCAACCCTATGACGCTGAAATGGCGAATGCCGTCGGTGCGGACGAATACGGCATGCGAAAGTATGTGCTCGTGGTCCTGAAAACCGGGCCAAAGCCTATGCCCGCCGGGGCGGAACGCAGCGCGATGTTCAAAGGGCATTTTGCCAATATCAATCGCTTGGCCGCCGAGGGCAAGCTGGCCCTGGCAGGGCCTTTTGACGGTGTGGACGGCTGGCGCGGCCTGTTCATCCTGGCCGTGCCCGATATCGAAGAGGCCCGGCAGCTCACCGCCACCGACCCCGTCATCAGCAGCGGCGAGATGATCGCCGAGTACCACAAATACTACGGATCAGCGGCGCTGATGCTGGTCAACGATGGCCACAAAAAGGTAGCGAAGAAGAGCTTCTGATGCAGAGCCTGCGCGCCTAGTTCTGAGCGGTCTGCTCAAGCGCCGGGCTCAAGCCTTCCAGCCATTTCGCAAACTCCGCATCCAGGCTGCTGCCCCAGCCGCGCAGCAAGGCCTGGTAGCGCGGGTAGTCGCCGCTGCGGGTGAAGGCCAGCATCTGCTCAAGCCGAACTCGCTGCCGCTCCAGCATGAACCTGGCGGCCAAGTAACCCCAGGCATAGACGCGCTCATCGCCGCCGTTGTTCATATAGCCGGTGTCGAACAATTGGCTCAAGGCAAAGGCCTTGCTGCCCGCCGCCTTCATTGCTTTGGGATGATCTGCGCCGCGCGCAATGTACTCGGCCACACCCTCGGTCCACCAGATCAGATAGGGCGTCTGCGGCGCCGGCTTGGGGCAATTTTCCGGTGCGTCATGCGAGTCGTGCAGATTGGCGCAAAAGTCGCCGTAAAGGTTGAAGCGCCCGTCCAGATAGTGGACATATTCATGGCCGAGATTGCGCACGCTGCCGTCCTTTTTCTGGTTGGCGACGAACTCGGCGCGGTTGCCGACGCGCTCCGGCAGGCCCTCCAGATACATGCCGCCGTTATTCGTCGGCATGTCGAAATGCTGGCCGGCATAACGCACGAACTCATCGCCGGAGGCATAAATATTGGCGCGCAGGGAGTTGTTCAAATCATGTTTGACCGGCCGGCCCTCGGTGCCGAACAGGCGGTGAAAGCGGATCTCGATCGCGGCCAATTCACCGCATATCTGGGCCTCTTGCTGGGGACTCAAGGCCTGCGAGCGCAACTCGAGCGTGGCGCTGCAGCGATGGGCCCGACTCAAGACCTGCTCGACGCTGACCAAGTTTGCGGCCGCGCTGGGTGCCGAGTGATCTTCTGCGTGGCCAGGGCCGCAGCCCAGAAAAAAGCCCCATACGAGCGCCGCCTGGGCGGTCAAACTGCCGGGCGTCTTTTGGCTTGCTATCAAAACTTTTCTCCAATACGGTCAAGCGCTCCGAACGCCGCAGCTCGCAGCATTCACGCCCAATGCATAAATATATCAAAGATATATGCTTGAGCTACCTCGCCCGTATCGGTATCAACCCTGCAGTTGCTGCATCAAGCGCCAACCGGCTGCCGCACAAGCCAGGCCGCCGAGGGTGTGCAGCGCGCCATGCCACAAGGCCAGCCCGACCTCGCCGCGCTGCAGCAAGCCCAATGATTCGACCGAGAAGGCCGAGAAAGTCGTGAGCCCGCCGAGAAATCCGGTGACCAGCAGCAGCTTGAGCAGATCGTTAGGGTTGCGGCCGAACCAGGCCATCGCCATCCCGATCAACAGGCCACCGACCAGATTGACGACCAAGGTGCCGAGCGGAAAGCCGGGATAGCTGGCGTTCAGCCACAAGCCGGTGCCCCAGCGGGCCAAAGCGCCGATGGCCGCACCAGCGGCGACGGCCGCAGCCTGCAGACCCAAGGCCGCGCTCATACGCCGGCGTTGTTGGAGGCCAGACCCCAGCGCGCCAGCGCCGCATCATCGCTATCGCGCGCGTCGACCCAATGCGCGCCCTCGGGCGTGGTTTCCTTCTTCCAGAACGGGGCTTGCGTCTTCAGGTAGTCCATCAAGAATTCGCAAGCCTGAAAGGCCTGACCCCGATGTGCGGACGCCGCCAGCACCAGCACGATCTGGTCGCAGGCGGCCAAGGCGCCGACGCGGTGAATCACGCGGGCGGCGCGAAGGTCAAAGCGTGCGAAGGCAGCATCAATCATCGCCTCGATCGCCGCCTCGGTCATGCCGGGATAATGCTCCAACTCCATCGCGCTGACGCTCTGGCCGTGACTGGCATCACGCACGGTGCCTACAAAGGCAACCACCGCTCCGATGCCACCATCTTGAGCACGCAGCGCCAAGGTTTCGGCGCCGAGATCAAAGTCTTCGGTCTGGATGCTGACGCGGGGGGAATTTTTTCTCATGCCGGAATTGTGCCTGCGGCAGCAGGTAAATATCACCCGCAGGTGGGAGTAAAAAAGGCCCCGAGCTGTCGCATACTGCTGCGCAAGCGCAACCACCGGGAGAACGATATGGGACTGATGGACTTCATCAAGAAACAGTTCATAGACATTATTCAGTGGACCGAGGACTCCGACGGTACGCTGGCCTGGCGCTTCCCCATGGCCGAGATGGAAATCCAGCATGGCGCCTCGCTGACCGTGCGTGAATCGCAGATCGCCGTCTTCGTCAATGAGGGCAAGGTCGCCGATGTATTCGGCCCCGGCATGTACAAATTGACGACCCAAACCTTGCCGGTGCTGACCTATCTGAAGAACTGGGACAAGTTGTTCGAGTCGCCGTTCAAAAGCGATGTCTATTTCTTCAGCAGCCGCCAGCAGATCGATCAGCGCTGGGGCACGCAGCAGCCGGTGACGATTCGGGACAAGGACTTTGGCGCCGTGCGCCTGCGCGCCTTCGGCAACTTCGCCTACCGAATCGCCGACGCCAAGCAGTTCCACACCCAAATCTCGGGCACGCGCGAGCGCTACTCGGTGTCGGACCTGGACGGCCAACTGCGCGGCATGATGCTGCAACATATCAGCGACGCGGTCGCGCAGGCCGGCATTCCCTTCCTCGATTTGGCGGCCAACCAGATCGAGTTTGCCAAGCAATTGCAAACCGTCACCGCGCCCGAGTTCGAGAAGATCGGCCTCAAGCTGGAGAGCGTGACGCTGCAAAACGTCTCGCTGCCCGAGGAGTTGCAGAAGGTGCTGGATCAGAAAATCGGCATGGGCATGATCGGCCAGAACATGGGCCAGTTCATGCAGTACCAGACCGCGCAGGCGATCCCCAAGTTTGCCGAAGGTGCGGCCGGTGGTGGTGGCAGCGGCGTGGCCGGCGACGCGATGGGCCTGGGGGCAGGTCTTGCCATGGGTCAGGTGATGGCCCAGCAATTGCAAGCCGGCCTGGCGGGCCATGCCGCTGCGGCGCCCATCACGGGGCCTCAAAGCGCCGAGGACATCATGGCCTTGCTGGAAAAGCTCGGCGACCTCAAGACCAAGGGCATCCTGACCGACGAGGAATTCGCCGCCAAGAAGGCCGAACTGCTGAAGAAACTGGGTTGAGCCGCCGTTGACTCAAACCGGCTCACCCGACTCAAGCCAGCGCCGCTGGAGCGCGGCCTGCCCGAACTGCGGTGCGACCGTCGAGTTCGCGTCGGCGGCCTCGGCCAGCGCCGTCTGCAGCTTCTGCCGCAGCTGCCTGCTGCGCGAGGGCTCGGCGCTGCGCAAGATCGGCGTCAGCGCCGACTTGCTGAACGACTACTCGGCGCTGCAACTCGGTGCGAGCGGGCGCTTCAGCAGCGAGCCCTTCAGCATCGTCGGGCGTCTGCAAATCGGCTACAGCGGCGGCAGCTGGAATGAATGGCATGCACTGTTCGATTCGGGTAAAAGTGGCTGGCTGAGCGAGGATAACGGCCAGTTCGTGCTGAGCTTTGATGCCCCGCTGAGCGAGGCCGTGCCGCAGTCGCATGAGCTGGTTTTGGGGGACTTGATCGTCTTGGCCGGCCAGAGCTGGCGTGTCGCCGCACTCACCCTCGCCCGAGTCTTGGCCGCGCAAGGGGAACTGCCGCGCCCGCCCGACTTGCAAGGCGAGCATTGGGTCGCCGAGCTGCGCAACGCGCAGGACGAGGTCGGCACGCTGGACTATGGGCAGACCAGCGGCGCGCAATGGTCGCTGGGCCGCGCGGTGCGCCTTGAAGAGTTGGCCATGCAGGGCCTGCGGGAAGACAAAGACACCGGCCTCGCCTCGCGCGCCATCGAATGCCCGAGTTGCGGCGCCGCGCTGACGCCGCAGCTGGCCAACAGCAAAGCAATAGTCTGCGGCCAATGCCATGCGGTGGTGGACATCTCGCAGGGCGTGGGCGCCGACCTGGCACATTATGCGCAAGCGAATGGGCGCGAGCCGCAGATTGCCCTGGGCTCCGTCGGCCGCTTGGCGGTCAGCGGCGGCGCCGCCCTGCCCTGGCAGGTGGTCGGCTATCAGGAACGTTGCGACCTGCCCGTGGCGGGCAGCGACGACGAGCAGACCTTCTGGCGCGAATACCTGCTCTTCAACAAGACCGAGGGCTTCGCCTTCCTGGTTGACACCGAGGAAGGCTGGAGTTTGGTGCGGCCGCTGACCGGTGCGCCGCAAGGCAGCGGAGACAAGGTCGAATGGCAGGGCAAGAGCTTCAAGAAACGCTGGAGCTATCGAGCCAAGGTTACTTATGTGCTGGGCGAGTTTTACTGGCAGGTCGACCGCGAGCAGCAGGCCTTGGTGAGCGACTACGAAGGAGCGCAGGGCAACTCCGGCGCCCTGCTCAGCCGCGAACAAACCGCGGACGAAGTGACATGGAGTTTCGGGCGCAAGCTCGATGCCAGTGAAGTTGCCAAGGCCTTCAAGTTGGACGGCGCCCCTGGCGAAGCGCTGACGCGCGATGTTGCCAGCCTGAGCGGCAGCAACCCGCGCTTTGTTCGCAATTTCATCCTCGGTCTGTTCGCTCTGTTTTTCCTCTTCATGCTGGTGAAGTCCTGCAGCAGCCAGAGCGATGACTGCCAAGCCTATAAAGACAATTTCGGAGAAGCCAGCAGCGAGTACGCGCAGTGCAAGCGCAGCGGCGGCCCGCGCATCTACCCCGGTGGCGGCAGTTACAGCGGCGGCTCTTACGGCGGCTCGGGCAGTGGCGGCGGAGGCCACAAATGAACGCTGCAAACGAATTTATGCATTCAAGGAGATCGTTATGAATGGATTTGAATGGCTGCGCCCGGCCGTCGTGCTGGGTTCGATCTTGTATGCCGTCATCGGCGTGCTAGTGTTCTGGATCAGCTTTGTCATCATCGACAAATTGACGCCCTACAAACTCTGGGAAGAAATCGTCGAGCAGAAGAACTTGGCACTGGCCATCGTGGTGGCGTCCATGTGCATCTCGATCGGGCTGATCGTGGCCGCCGCGATTCACGGCTGAAGGCGAATGCGTGCGACGAGTGAAGTGGGGCTGGACGCGAAAAAGGATGCCGGCTCGCCGTTTGGAGCCCTCAATCGACCATTCAAGGACAGATTCCGAGCGGCGGGGCGAGGCGCAATAGGCAGATCAAGGCCCAGCACCTAAAGTGCCAACGACTCTTGTTGTATTTTTTGTTCTGCAAGATCTCGGCCACCGCGCGAAGCGGTCTTCTTCAGGAATAGCGCGGCATGTCTCACCTTACTACCGCCAACACTCGGCCGACGCCCAAGACCTGGCAGGGTCTGCTGCGCCTGACCCTGGGCTCGGCCTTGTTCTGGGCCTTGGCGGCCAGCGTGCTGTTCATCGCTGCGCCGGGCGTGGACAGTTGGGGCCGGCTGCTCGTATTCAGTGAATGTGTCGGCATGGGCATCGTGGGCACTGCGATGCTGCTCAGGACCTCGCGCTGGTTTCCAAACATCGGATCTACGTTGGGCTGGGCACTGACCGGCATCATCGCCATCCCGGCGGGCTATGTGGCCGGCCATGTGCTGGCACTCGTGATGCTTGGCGAGCCCTTTCGAGTCATGAGTCCGGGCCAGGACAGACTGCTGCCCATCGTCTTCACGCTGCTGATTGCCGGCTTCGGCCTGCACTACTTTGCCAGCCGCGAGCGCCTCGCGAACGAGGCCGCAGCGCGCTCCGAAGCCCAGCGTCTGGCGACCGAGTTCGAGCTGCGCCTGCTGCGCGCCCAGTTGGAGCCGCATATGCTGTTCAACACGCTGGCCAACCTGCGCTCCCTGGTCAGCGAAGATTCGCGGCAGGCCGAGTTCATGATCGACCAACTGATTACTTACCTGCGCAGCGCGCTGGCGGCCTCCCGAACGGAACTCAGCAGCTTGCGGGATGAATTCGCGCAATTGCGCGCCTACCTGGACATCATGTCGGTGCGCATGGGGCCGCGCCTGAGCTACCGGCTCGATCTGCCCAGCGGTCTCGAGCAGATGGCCTTGCCGCCAATGCTGCTGCAACCCTTGGTCGAGAACGCCATCAAGCATGGGCTCGAACCCAAGGTCGGCGCGGGGTGCATCGAGGTGCGCGCGCGGCGTGTCGACCTTGGGCTGGAAGCGGGGGTTGTGGCGGGGGTCGAGATTTCGGTGACCGACACCGGCCTGGGCCTATCAGCCGAAGGCGCGGCCAGGGCGCTGGCGCAGGGGCCCAACGCCAGCTATGGCTTGCAGCATGTGCGGGAACGCCTGCTTGCCGCCTACGGGCCACGCGCCAGCTTGACACTGATGCCTCAAACACCGACCGGCCTTTGTGCCAGCGTAAGGATTCCCCAATGAATACAGAAGCTAGGCCAAGTGCCCTCATCGCCGAAGATGAGCCGGTACTCGCCAGAACCTTGTCGCGTTTACTGGCCGAGGTCTGGCCCGAACTGCGAGTGATCGCCGTTGCCGAGGATGGGCTCTCCGCCATTGAGCTGGCACTCGAACAAGCGCCCGACATCATGTTTCTCGACATCAAGATGCCCGGCAAGACCGGTCTGGAAGTGGCGGAGGTGGTCGCCGACGATTGGCCGGGCGACAAGGCGGAACCGCTGTTTGTCTTCGTCACGGCCTATGACGAATTTGCCATCGCCGCGTTCGAGCACTCGGCGGTCGACTATTTGCTCAAGCCGGTCACCGCCGAGCGCTTGAGGTCTAGCGTTGAGCGACTCAAACGCCGGCTCGGTGAGCGTGCCGAGTCGCCCGCTACGGGTGAAATGGGCGCTTTGATGCAAAAGGTACAGACACTGTCCGCGTCCGCAGAGGAAATGGAAGAGAAAGAAGCACCGGAGCGGATCAAGGTTATTCGAGCGGGCGTCGGCAACACCGTCCGGATGATTCCGGTCGCCGAGGTCATTTGTTTCGAGGCCACCGAAAAATATGTGAATGTCGTCACCGCGACCGGCGAGGCGCTGGTGCGCATGAGCCTGCGTGAGCTCACGGCCAGAATAGACACCAGCGATTTCAAGCAAGTGCACCGCAGCGTGCTCGTCAACTTCAACTGCATCCTCAGCGCGACGCGCGACGAAATCGGGCATTACAGCTTGACGCTGCGCGGGCTGCAGCGCCCCATCAAGGTCAGCCGCGCGTTTAGCTACCTGTTCCGGCCGATGTAGAGCCGCTGCTCGCGCCAGAAATGACCCAGCTTGGGCCCCACTCGAATGGCGCTACTCGTCAAAAGGTGCTTGCTGAATCAGAGTTAGGAAACCCAGGCGACGCACATACAAGCCCATGCGCGAGTTCGGCGTTGCCTGCGCCTGCATCTGCATGCAGGCGCAAAACGATTGCTTGAAACCCAGGCGTGGGTGCCGGCCCAGCACACCCGCCTGCAGCGCTGCCGGCAGCTCATGGCTGCGCTGCCCGACCACATCGAAGGCAGCACCGGCCTGCAAGAGATGCGCCTCCACACCTTGCTCGATGCCGACCTCAAGATTGGGATGCAGGGTGATCGCTTGCGCCACGCAATCCAGCTGCGCCGGGGACGCGCCGGCACGCTGAAGAATGCTGCGAGCCGCAAGAGCGCTGCGCAGCGTAAAGCATTGATCGGCCGGCTGGGCAGCATGGGGAGTCAGACCAAGGTCGTGCAACATGCAAGCCGCAAAGAAGAGGTTTTTGTCGTATTCCAGATTACCATCAAGCGCCAGCAAGGTGCCCCAGGCATAGGTCCGCCAGCCATGGTTGCTCAACCACTGCGGCTGCAGCTCTTGTGCGGCGGTTGAGGCGGCAAAGGCGAGCGCATCCCAAGGCTGCTCGATGTAATCGAGGGCGCCCAAGCCCAGCCGGTCGAGCAGCTTGAGCGCAGCGGGAGTCTCGCCTGCCCGCGCCGCTTTATGCAGGCGCGCCCGCTTGCCGATTGCCGCCAGGGTCAGTCGCCAGCGCTCATTGAGCGTCAACATACCGCCGCGCCGGGTCCAGTCCAGAGTACCGATGCCCATCAGATTTCTTCAGTTTTTGGGGCAGGCGCAAGCCGGGCCACATGGGCATTGCGGACCGCAGGCGCAGGTCTGTGGCGCGGTGCTGGGCTGCTGGCAACCGCAGCGGCAGGCAGAGCCAGGGCAAGTCGCACAGCGGCAAGGGCTTTGATTTGTATCGTTCATGATTTGCTTCCTTTGGGTGAATCGAAGACGGGATGTCTTCGATGACTGGACTTTCGCTGCGATGGCTCCATGCCAACAGCTATTTGAGACGGGCTGTTGGCGGCAATGCCGGAACGGTTGCGCTTGGCGACCGAATGGTTTTGGCAAGCAAGCCCCGCAGCGGGCCAAGCCATATTGGCACCGGGCGGTCGGGCGCCTTGACCACTCAAGCGCCAATCAGCACCAGTCAGGGACGGCGCGGAACGGCTGATCACAAGTCGCTATCGCCAGCCAGCGGCACCGACGAAAGTCCAGCTCGGTGCCAGGCATTTCGCCTTCGCCGCTTGCCCTCACACCTTTTGGAGACCTCACCATGTACCGCATCATTTCCAAGCTCTCGCTGCTCGCTGCCTTCGGCATCGCCGCTTGCGCGGCTCCCCCGGACGATCTGAATCTCGCACTGACTCGCCCAACGGCCGAAGGCAAATTCATCGTCGCGCTGCAGCCGCCCGCCAAGGCGGCAGCGATCAATCAGATCCATACCTGGCAAATCAAACTGACAACAGCAGACGGCCGGCCAATCACGCATGCGGAGATTGCGGTGGACGGCGGCATGCCGCAGCATGGCCACGGTCTGCCCACTCGCCCGCAGGTCACGCGAGAGTTGGCTGACGGTATCTATTTGCTGGAAGGCATGAAGTTCAGCATGAGCGGCTGGTGGGAAATCAAGCTGGCCATCCACAGTGAAGGAGGCGGCGCCGACCAGGTGAGCTTCAACACCATCGTCGCGACGCCCGCGGCAGCGCGCTAACTGACGCTCTTCAAGCACCGAGGAAGCCTCATGCGCAAAGCCATTTCAACAAGCCTCGTACTCGGCCCGCTGCTTCTCGTCGCAGCCTCGCTGCTGAGCGGATTCAGTGCCGGACCCCAGCATCAAGCCCTCAGCGTGCGGGCACCGTGGAGCCCAGCGGAGCTCGACCTGTTGGCCTCTCTGCAGCTCAAAAATTTGCCACCCACGCCGGCAGATTCGTCGAATGCGGTGGAGGGTTCGCCCGCAGCCATTGAGCTGGGCCGGCGCCTCTTCAATGATGTTCGCTTCAGCCAGAACCAGGCGGTGTCATGCGCCAGCTGCCACGACGCGAACAAGCAATTCCAGGACGGACTGCCACTTGGGCGCGGTGTCGGCCTCGGCGCAAGGCGGGCGATGCCAATTGTCGGCAGCGCGCACAGCCCCTGGTTGTTCTGGGACGGCCGCAAAGACAGCCTCTGGTCGCAGGCGCTGGGCCCGCTGGAAGACGCCGTCGAACATGGCGGTAACCGCAGCCGCTACGCCCATCTGCTGCAAGCCCATTACCGCGCCGACTATGAGGCGATCTTCAAGCCCATGCCCGATCTGAGCGCCTTGCCGCAAGACGCCGGGCCGCTGGGAATGCCGGCCGAACAAGCCGCCTGGCGGCGGATGGACGGCAAAGCGCAAGCCGAGGTCAGCCGCGTTTTCGCCAATATGGGCAAGGCGATTGCGGCCTACGAAAAGACGCTGATCCACGGCGAATCGCGCTTTGATCGCTACGTTGTCGGCAACTTGCTGGGGGACGCAAGCGCCCAGCAAGACCTGACAGCGCAAGAGATCCAGGGCCTGCGCATATTCATCGGCAAGGGGCAATGCGTGAGCTGCCACAACGGCCCGCTATTCACCGACCAGCATTTCCACAACACGGCGGTGCCACAACGCGACCCCAGCCGGCCCGACCATGGCCGCGCAAGTGCGCTGGCCAAGGTGCAGCAAGATGAGTTCAATTGCCTCGGCCGCTTCAGTGACGCCGCGCCGGAGCAATGCCAGGAGCTGCGTTTCATGGTCAGCACCGACCCGGCCTTGGACGGCGCGTTCAAGACACCGAGCTTGCGCAATGTGAGCTTGCGGCCTCCCTATATGCATGCAGGCCAATTCAAGACCATCGCGGAGGTCATCAATCACTATGTGAAGGCGCCGGCCGCCGTCATCGGGCGGTCGGAACTGAGCAGCGCCGCCAAGGGCCGCGCCGGAACACCAAGCGAGCGCCAGCCGATCCAGCTGAACGAGCAAGAGATCAAGGACTTGGCGGACTTTCTCGCGACGCTGTCGGGCCCGATTCTTGACGCCCCAAAAAGATAAGTGCCCGCAAGCTCATTGGCTACCAACTGGAGAACAAGCTATGGAATTTTTCGTGGGCATCGCCCTTGCGCTAGCTGTCTGCGGCGGCGCCCATCTGCTGGCCATGGACCGAGACCGAGTGTTCTACCCGGCGATGATGATCGTCATCGCCACCTATTACGTCTTGTTCGCGGTGATTGATGGCGACAAGCAAGTGCTGCTGTCCGAGCTCGCCATTTCGGCCGTATTCACGGTCGTCGCCTTGCTCGGCTTCAAGCGCAATTTGTGGCTGCTTGTCGCCGCACTTGCCGGGCACGGCGTGATGGACTTCTTTCATCACAAGCTGGTTCACAACAGCGGTGTGCCGCAGGGCTGGCCAGGGTTCTGTCTGACCTTTGATGTGACAGCCGCGATATTCGTCGCTTGCATCTTGACGTCTCGTGCCGAAGGTCTTTTAGCGGCCGAGTCGGTTCCACTGACAAATCAAGCGCGGCCAACAAGCCCCGGTCACCGACCTTGAGTGCGGCGCAGGCAAGCAAAGCTCGCTGCACGACAAGCGCAGGGAAGAGGTCGACGAGCAGAAGAATGTAGCCAATCAGCAGCTTCGGCTAAGCTCGCCCTCATGTCACCTTCCGCCCCATCCAGCAACTCAGAAATCGACGCAAGCCGCATCTCCCTGCCCGAGTTGCTGCTGCTCGCCAGCGTCTTCGTCATCGCCGCCTGCGGTCTGGTCTATGAGCTGACGGCCGGTGCGCTGGCCAGTTACCTGCTCGGTGACTCGGTCCTGCAGTTCTCCACCATCATCGGCACTTATCTGTTTGCGATGGGGCTGGGCTCCTGGCTGAGCCGCTATCTGAGGCGCCAGTTGGTCGCGCAGTTTCTGAAAATCGAGTTGCTGGTGGGCTTGGTGGGCGGGTTGATGCCGGCCGCGCTTTTTCTTGCCCACAGTCTCTTGCCGCCGGGCCAGCTGGCGGCCTTTCGAGTGCTGCTTTACGGCCTGGTGCTGCTGGTCGGCGCCTTGGTCGGGCTGGAAATTCCGCTGGTCATGCGCATTCTCAAAAAGCAGTTCAGTAAGCGCTATGAGCTGGGCGATCTGGTCTCGCAGGTGCTGACATTTGACTACCTTGGCGCCCTGGTCGTGGCCTTGGCCTTCCCGCTGCTGCTGGTGCCCCATCTGGGTCTGGTGCGCACGGGCCTGTTCTTCGGGCTTTTGAATGTACTGGTGGCGATCTGGGCGCTGTGGCTATTTCGCTCACAACTGCGGGCCTGGCGCGGCCATGCCTTGGCCTGCGCCGCCAGCTTCGGCCTGCTATTGGCGGCGATGCTGGGCGCCGACCGACTGACGAGCTGGGCCGAGGACCGTTTCTACGGCGAGCACATCCTGCTGCGCGAGAGTTCGGACTATCAGCGCGTCGTCGTCACCCAGGGCAATGCGGGCGTGCGTCTGTTCCTGAACGGCAATCTGCAATTCCATTCCAAGGACGAATACCGCTATCACGAGGCCTTGGTGCATCCGGCGATGGCCGGCCATGGCGCGCCGAAAAATGTTTTGATCTTGGGCGGCGGCGACGGCATGGCGGTGCGGGAGGTATTGCGTTACCCGAGCGTGCAAAGCGTCACCCTGGTCGAGCTGGACCCGCATATGACGCGGCTGTTCTCGACCCTGCCCCTGCTGCGCCAGCTCAACGGCGACGCGCTGCTTTCGCCGAAGCTGAAGATCGTCAACGCCGATGCTTTCGGCTGGCTGGAGCAGCAGGCCGGGCATTTTGATGTGATCGTGATCGACTTCCCCGACCCCAGCAATTTCGCGCTGGGCAAGCTCTACACGACGAGCTTCTATCAGCTGATTGACCAGCATCTGACGGCCGGCGGCTACGCGGTGGTGCAGACCACCTCGCCCTTGATCGCCAGGCGCAGCTTCTGGACCGTGGTCAGCACGCTGGAGGCAGTCGGCCTGACGACGACCCCCTACCACGCCCATGTGCCCAGCTTTGGCGAATGGGGCTTTGTGCTGGCCGGCCGGCGCCCCTGGGCGCCGCCGCGCGCGCTGCCCGCCGGGCTGAAGTTTCTGGACCTGGCCGGCCTGCCCGCGCTGATGAATTTTCCGCCCGATATGGCGCGCCTGCCGACCGAGGTGAACCGCCTGTCGAACCAGCAACTGGTGCATGAGTTCGAGGCGGAATGGGGCAAGGTGCATTGAGTGCGGCGGCGTGAATTATTGATGGGCAGCGCTTCGCTGCTGCTGGCGGGCTGTGAGGCACCCCTTGCAGAAACGGCGGGCGGCTGGGTCGGTGGCGCCCATGCCGAACGCGGCCACCGCCTGCGCGCTGAGCCACCAAAGGCAGGCGATGGCCCGCTGCGACGAACCCAGGTGCTGATCATCGGGGCGGGGGTGTCAGGTCTTGCCTGCGCAAGAGGTTTGAGCCAGGCCGGCATAGCCGACTTCGCGCTCCTGGAGTTGGAGGACGAGGTCGGAGGCAATAGTCGCGCTCACAAAATGGGCGGCATGGTCTGCCCGACCGGCGCGCATTACCTCCCTCTGCCCGGCCCGCATTCGCACGAGGTGTACCAACTGCTTGAAGAGTTGGGGCTGGTGCGGCAGCGACTCGGCCGCCCGGTCTGGGACGAGCGCCACCTCTGCCACAGCCCGCAGGAGCGGCTGTTTTTTGACGCTGCCTGGCATGACGGTTTGCTGCCACCGGCGCAGACCGCCTCGGCACAAGCACAACAGCGCTTGTTCGAACGCGCCGTCGAGGCCGCGCAGGCGCAGTTGGGCTTCGCCATGCCGACGCGCCGCGCACCTTGGACGCCGGGCCATGCCGCCTTGGACGGCCAAAGCTTTGCCGCCTGGTTGACAAGTCAAGGGCTGAGCGACCCGCATCTGCGCTGGTATCTGGACTACTGCTGCCGGGATGACTATGGCGCCGGCCTACAAGATGTGTCGGCCTGGGCGGGGCTGCATTACTTTGCCAGCCGCCACGGCTTTCATCCGGCAGGCTCGAGCGCCGAGCGCGAAGCGGTGCTGACCTGGCCGCAGGGCAACGCGTTTTTGACCGACGCGATCGCGGCCCCGGTGACGGCGCAGATCCACCGCGGCCGCAGCGTCTTGAGGGTGGAGTCGGGCAAACATCAGGTTGAGCTCCTGGTCTGGAACGAAGCGAGGCAGAGCGCCGAGCGCTGGCAGGCCGAGCAGCTGGTGCTGGCCACACCGCTTTTCATCGCCAACAAGCTGCTGGGCCAAGGCCTCGCGCCACTGAAGGCCGCCGCCGAACAAATGCGTTATGCCCCCTGGCTGGTCGCCAATCTGCAGCTGAAAGGCCCGCTCTTGCAGCGCAGCGGCGCGCCGCCTGCCTGGGACAATGTGATCTACGCCAGCCAGGGCTTGGGCTATGTCGATGCGATGCACCAGAGCCTCAAACCGCAGGCCGGTGCGACCGTGCTGAGCGCCTACTGGGCGCTGCCTCAAGCACGGCGCGGCGAGCTGCTTCGACAAGACTGGCGGCATTGGCTGAGGCAGATATTGGCCGACTTGATGCCGGTTCACCCCGATCTGCTTGGCCAGATCGAGCGCGCCGATCTGGTGCGCTGGGGCCACGCGATGAGCATCCCTGTGCCGGGGCTGCGTGGCTCGGCGGCGCTCAGCGCGCTTCAGCAGCCACAAGGCCGGTTGCATTTCGCGCACAGCGATCTGGCCGGCTACTCGGTGTTTGAGGAGGCTTATACGCAGGGCTTCGACTTGGCCTCAAAGCTGGCGGCCCGCCTCGGCCGCCGTTAGAGATCACCCATTTCACCGCAAAGCCATCGCTGCGGCCTGCAAATACTGCGGATCACCATAGACCGCCATTTCTTCTCGGCAGGCATGCACCAGCTTGATGACATGGTCGTCTTCGGCTTGGGTTGCGGCGTCGGCGAGCTCGGCCCAGTTCAAGCCATTTTTGGGCTCCGGAGTGTCTCGCCATTGCACACGCCCGGCCATATAGGCGGCGACAAAGGCCTGAGTCAGAATGGCCTGCACCTGTATTTGAAAGTTCGGCTCGGCCGGTATCCAGGGTGCCAACACACGCACAGCGCGCAGGCCGGTGATCATGTGCAGCACGGTGAAATTGGCGCTGTGCAAGTAATAGTCCAAGGCCAGGCTCGCCAGCTCCGCCACGCGAGCCAGCAAGGTCGGCGCCGCGGCAGGCGCGGCCCACACTAACTCGGCATACACAGGCCTGGCGCTGGCCTCCATCATGCGCAGAAAAATCAAGGGCGCCTCACTGCGCCAGGTGGATGCGCCCGCCACCAAGCGCTCGGACCAAGCAGGCAAGTTCAAGGACTCAACACCGCTTTGCACGGCTGGCGCCGGCAACTGCTGCCAACGACTGGCCCAATAGGCCAAGGCCGCCACCAACTCGGGGCCGTGCCCACCCTCCACCGCATGGGCCAGCCGGATCGCGCCATGAAAAGCGACCGCCGATATGCCCGGCAACAAATCGGGCAAAACCCGGCGCAGCAATGCGTCACGCCCTTCAGCCGCCAAGGCCAACTCAAAGTAGCTGCGCAGGGCGCTGTAAGCCGACCAGTCGCCACGCAAGCTCAGCCAGTCCTCAGGGGCCGCTACCGCAGACGGTGCCACCATGCCTTCGAATCGACGGCTATAGCTATTGAAGAAGGCGGCCATGCGCGCCTCGTCGGCACCCAGGCTGTGCAAGGCATGCAAGGCCATGGGCAGATGGCTGCTGAGTTGGTCGCCGTACTCGAGCGGGAATTGCCGCAGATTGAGTTCCAGCCAAGGGGCCAATGCGGAGATGTTTGCTTGTGCGTGGGTCATGATGCGCTTGATTAAGGTAGCAAGGCCTCTATACTGAAAGTTCAAGTGAACTTGAAGTCAAGCGATTTTTTCGAACCATGTCCAACAAGCCAGACTCCACATCAAAAGCCACATCAAAGAGCGCATCAAAGACGGCAGCGGCCGAGACCCGGCTGACGATCGGCGACTTGGTCAAACGCAGTGGCGTGGCCGCCAGTGCGCTGCGCTTTTATGAAGAGCAGGGGCTGCTGAGCAGCCAGCGCAGCGCAAGTGAAAGCAAACAAGGCGGCCGGCGCCACTATGCGCGAGGCGACTTGCGCCGACTGGCTTTTATTCGCGCGGCGCAAACGGTCGGTTTGAGCCTGGAGCAGATTCGCGCCGCCTTGGCCGAATTGCCCGAGGGGCGCACGCCGACCCCGGCCGACTGGCAGCGCCTGTCGACGTCCTGGCGCCCAATCCTGGACCAGCGCATTGCAGAGTTGACTAGGCTGCGCGACACCTTGAGCTCATGCATTGGCTGCGGCTGCTTGTCGCTGAGCAAATGCGCGCTCTACAACCCCGCAGACGCGGCCGGCAAGGCCGGCGCGGGCGCGCGCTACTTGATCGGCGACAGCGCGGCGAAGGTGATGGCCGAGGCCGCTAAATCTGCGCCAGCCCGCCGCGCTGCAGCGCCTGCTGCTGCACCTGTTCGGGTGCGAAAGCGCTGATCAGGCGCGCCATCAAGGCCTGCGCACGGGAACTATTGTCCTGGCCCATATTGCAGACATAGACATCCAGCGTCACGCCACCCAGTTCGGGCCAGGTGTGAACGGCCAGATGCGACTCGGCCAAGAGCACGACGCCGGTGATGCCGGACTGCGTTTCGCCCGGCGCAGGAACGAAGCGGTGAAACAACTCGGCCACCGCGCCCAAGCCGGCCTGCGCCACCGCTGCCACGCAGATTGCTTGCAGCGCGGCGGGATCGAGCATCTCCGGCAGATCGGCGCGAACACCGCTCAAATCGGCGCACAGGTGCAGGCCTTGCATGGCGCGAGAACGGGCTCAGCCGCCAGTCACGGGTGGGAAGAAGGCCACCTCGGCGCCATCGCCAATGACGGCATCTTCGGCACATAACTGCTGATTCACCGCACAGCGAACCGCGCGGCCACGGGCCAGCAATTCCGCATGCGCGTCCGAGCGGGCCAGCAGCAAGTCACGCAGCCCGGCCACCGTCGTGCCGGCCGGCAAGGTCAAGGCCTCGTTGGCACCCAGGCGCTCGCGCAAGGACGCAAAGAATTTCAGACGAATGGTGATGGTGCTCATGTCAGCAATTCGCTCATCGGCAAGTAAGGCAGCATTTGCCCGCGCTGGAAGCAATGACCGGCCGGGACATCAAGCAAGCCGTCGGCCCACACGGCCGAGGTCAGCACGCCCGAGCTTTGGTTCGGGAACAGGTCCAGTCCGCCGGCCTCGTTCAAGCGCACGCGCAGAAATTCGCGCCGACGGTCGGCCTTGGGCCAGTCGAAATCGGCGCGCAACATGAAGCCGCGCGGCTGCAACTTGCTCGCCCCTTGCAGCCGCAAGATCACCGGCCGCACCAAGAGCGCAAAGGTCACGAAGCTGGACACCGGATTGCCGGGCAGGCCGATGAACCAGGCCTTGTCCGCCACACGGCCAAAGGCCAAAGGCTTGCCCGGCTTGATCGCGATCTGCCACAGATCCAAGCTGCCTTCGGCCTGCACGGCCGGGCGCAAATGGTCTTCTTCGCCGACCGAGACGCCGCCCGAGGTGATGATCAAATCTGCTTGAGCCGCCGCTTCGCGCAGCGCCGCCCGGGTGGCGTCGAGCTTGTCGGGCACGATGCCCAGATCGATCACCTCGCAGCCCAGGCCTTGCAGCATCGCCCGCAGCGTGAAGCGGTTCGAGTTGTAGATCGCTCCAGGCTTGAGCGGCTCGCCCGGCATCACCAACTCGTCGCCGGTCGAAAACAGCGCCACACGTGGCCGGCGCGCAACCGTCAGCTGCGCCGCGCCGACCGAGGCGGCCAGGCCCAAGGCCGCCGCATCCAGCCGGCAGCCCGCGGCCAGCACGGTGGCGCCCTGCTCCACATCCTCGCCACGGCGGCGAATCCATTGGCCCGCCTGCACCTCGGCATTGACGCGCACGCTGCCCAAACCCTCGCCGGCCACCGCCTCGCACTGCTCTTGCATGATGACCGCATCGGCGCCGATGGGAATCTGCGCGCCGGTAAAAATGCGTGCCGCCGTGCCCGCTTGGTGGACCGCGCCGACCACGCCGGCCGGCACCCGCTGAGCGACCGGCAGCACGCTGCCCGCCGCCTGCACGTCGGCCGCACGGAGCGCATAGCCGTCCATGCTGCTGTTGTCGGCCGGCGGCACATAGATCAGGGACACCACGGCCTCGGCCAGCACGCGGCCGAGCGCATCGGCGGTGGGCAAGGTCTCGCTCAAGCCCAGCGGCTGCACCGTGGACAGCAGGCGCTGCAGCGCTTCGTCAAGGCTCTGCAGGGCGGGCCGCTTCGTTGTCGCTTCAGACATGAGTTTCAATGAAGGCCTTGACCGCTTGGGCGTCCACCGGCAGCACCGACACGCGCTTGGGCAGCGACTCGATGTTTTCCAAACCGGCCGGACGCGGCGGGGTCAGGTTCAGCGCCTCCTCGATCGTCGCGGCGAACTTGACCGGCAGAGCGGTCTCCAGAACCAGCATGGTGACGCCGGGCTGACGGTTTTCGAGCGCAACCTTGAGGCCGTCGGCGGTATGGGTGTCGACCATCACGCCGTATTTTTCGAAGGTCGCGCGAATCGTCGCCAAACGGTCGGCATGCGTGCTGCTGCCGGAGACGAAGCCATAAGGCTGAATCTGCGCATGCTCGCTAGCACTGATCTCGAAACGCCCAGCGCTGGCGATGGCGTCATCGAATAGCGATTTGACACGCGCTCCATCACGCCCCAGCAGGTCAAACACAAAGCGCTCGAAATTGCTGGCCTTGGAAATATCCATCGAAGGGCTGGAGGTCTCATGCGTGTCGGCCGCGCCGCGCACGCGGTAGACGCCGGTGCGGAAGAACTCGTCCAGCACATCGTTCTCGTTCGTCGCGACGACCAGATTCGCAATCGGCAGCCCCATCATGCGCGCGACATGGCCGGCGCAGACATTGCCGAAATTGCCGGACGGGACGGTGAAGCTGACCTTCTCGTCGTTCGACTTCGTGGCTTGAAAATAGCCGGCGAAGTAATAGACAACCTGAGCGAGCAGACGCGCCCAGTTGATCGAGTTGACGGTGCCGATCTTGTATTTGCGTTTGAAGTCCAGATCGTTGGACACCGCCTTGACGATGTCCTGGCAATCATCGAACACGCCTTCGATGGCGATGTTGTGGATGTTGGCGTCTTGCAGGCTGAACATCTGCGCTTGCTGGAACGGGCTCATGCGGCCATGCGGGCTGAGCATGAAAACGTTCACGCCGGCCTTGCCGCGCATTGCATATTCGGCCGCGCTGCCGGTGTCACCGGAAGTGGCGCCCAAGATGTTGAGCGTCTCACCGCGGCGCTTCAGCTCATATTCGAACAGCTGGCCCAGCAACTGCATCGCCATGTCCTTGAAGGCCAGGGTCGGGCCATTGGACAAGGCCTGCAGCGCCAAGCCCGGCTCCAGGACCTTCAGCGGGGTGATTTCGGGCGTGCCGAAGACCTCGGCCGTGTAGGTGCGCTGCGCAATCGCACGCAGATCCTCGGCCGGGATGTCGTCGATATAGAGCGACAGGATCTCGAAGGCCAGATCGGCGTAGTTCAAGCCCCGCCACTTGCTCAGCGTCGCTGCGTCGATCTGCGGATAGCTGACGGGCAGATAGAGGCCACCGTCGGGCGCCAGGCCTTCGAGCAGGATTTCGCAAAAGGCCCGTTCGGTCCTGTCACCACGGGTACTGATATACCTCATGCCAACTCTTCCTTGCGCAGCCGCACGATGGGCGCCAACACCGTCGGCAGGCCTTGCATACGGGCCAGCGCGCGGTTCATCCGCCCTTCCACCGTCTCATGGGTCAGGATGATCAGATCGGTCTGACGCTCACCCTCAGCGGACTCGCGTTGCAGCACCGCATCGATCGAGATATCGCTTTCGGCCAGGATGGCGGTGATGCTGGACAGCACGCCGGCCTCATCGGCCACGCGCAGGCGCAGGTAGAAACTGGTCACCACCTCTTCCATCGCGAGCACCGGCGTGTCGCTCATCGCGTCGGGCTGGAAGGCCAGATGCGGCACGCGGTGGTCCGGGTCGGCGGTGTGCAAACGGGTGATGTCGACCAGATCGGCGATCACGGCGGAAGCGGTCGGCTCGGCGCCTGCGCCCTTGCCGTAGTAAAGCGTCGTGCCGACCGCGTCGCCCTGCACGACGACGGCGTTCATCGCGCCCTCGACATTGGCGATCAGGCGCGCCATCGGCACCAGGGTCGGATGCACGCGCAGCTCGATACCATTCTCGCGCCGGCGCGTCAGGCCCAGCAGCTTGATGCGGTAGCCGAGTTGCTCGGCGTACTTGATGTCGACCGCCTGCAACTGGGTGATGCCCTCGACATGGGCCTTGTCAAACTGCACCGGGCTGCCGAATGCGATCGCGCTCATCAGGCTGATCTTGTGCGCGGCGTCAACGCCTTCGATGTCAAAGGTCGGGTCGGCCTCGGCATAACCCAAACGCTGCGCTTCCTTCAGCACCACAGCAAAGTCCAGACCCTTGCTGCGCATTTCGGACAGGATGAAGTTGGTCGTGCCGTTGATGATGCCGGCGATCCACTCGATGCGATTGGCCGTCAGGCCTTCGCGCAAGGCCTTGATGATGGGAATGCCGCCGGCCACGGCCGCTTCAAAAGCCACCATCACGCCCTTGGCCCGCGCGGCCGCAAAAATCTCGGTGCCATGCACGGCCAGCAAGGCCTTGTTGGCGGTGACCACATGCTTGCCGGCGTCAATCGCCTCCAGCACCAGGGTTCTGGCGACACCGTAGCCGCCGATCAACTCGACGACGATATCGATCTCGGGGTTGGCAATGATGGCGCGCGCATCGCTGACGACGGTCACGTCGGGTCCGACGACGCAGCGGGCACGCTCGACGTCGAGGTCAGCAACCATCGTGATCTCGATGTCCCGGCCGGCGCGGCCGCGAATTTCTTGGCTGTTGCGGCGCAGCACATTGAAAGTGCCGCTGCCTACGGTGCCAATGCCCAGCAGGCCAACTTTGATCGCTTTCATGGGGATTCTTTCTGGTCTTCGCTAAAAAACAATCAGGGCCGGCGATTAACGCCCGGCCCGCTTGCGGTAATGCGTGAGGAAACGCTCGATCCGCCCGACCGCGTCCCGGAGGTCATCGGAGTTGGGCAAAAACACGAGCCGGAAATGATCGGGGGCTGTCCAGTTGAAGCCCGTCCCTTGCACGATCAATACCTTTTCCTCGGCCAGCAGTTCATAGGCGAACTGCCGGTCATCCTCGATCGGATAGATCTTCGGGTCCAGGCGGGGGAACATATACAAAGCCGCTTTCGGCTTGACCACGCTGACGCCAGGAATCTGCGTCAACAAGTCATAGGCCAAGTCACGCTGACGGCATAAGCGGCCGCTGGGCGCGACCAAATCATTGATGCTTTGGTAGCCGCCCAAGGCGGTCTGAATCGCCAACTGGCCCGGCGTATTGGCGCACAAGCGCATCGAGGCCAGCATATTCAAGCCGGTGATGTAGTCCTGCGCATGGCGCTTCTCGCCCGACACCACCATCCAGCCGGCGCGGTAACCGCAGGCCCGGTAATTTTTGGACAAGCCGTTGAAGGTCAGGCACAGCACATCGTCGGCGAGTGCCGCGATGCTGGTGTGGGTGTTGCCATCGAACAGCGTCTTGTCGTAGATCTCATCGGCCATGATGATCAGCTGATGCTGGCGGGCGACTTCAACGATTTGCTGCAAGACGCTGTCGGGATACAGCGCGCCGGTCGGGTTGTTCGGGTTGATGACGACGATGGCCCGCGTGTTGGGCGTGATCTTGCGCTTGATGTCCTCGATATCGGGCATCCAGTCGCTTTGTTCGTCGCAAACATAGTGCACCGGCGTGCCGCCGGACAAGGCCACGGCCGCCGTGTAGAGCGGGTAGTCGGGCGCGGGCAGCAAGACCTCATCGCCGGTATCCAGCAAGGCATTCAGCGCCATCACGATCAATTCGGAGGCGCCGTTGCCGAGATAGACGTCGTCAATGGTGACGCCGGCGATCTTCTTTTCCTGGCAGTAATGGACCACCGCCTTCCGCGGCGCGAACAAGCCTTTGGAGTCGGTGTAGCCGGCCGCAGCGGGCAGGTTGCGGATCATGTCCTGCACGATCTCGTCGGGCGGCTCGATGCCGAAGGCGGCGATATTGCCGATGTTCAGCTTGATGATCTTGTGCCCTTCTTCCTCCATCTGCCGGGCCTTGTCGAGCACGGGGCCGCGGATGTCATAGCAGACATTGGCCAACTTTCGGGACTTGAGCGTGGGCTTCAACAAGACGTGAACTCCTCAGAAATGGCGGCGAAACAAGGCATGGGCAGCTGGGTGAAGCGAGTCGGCGCGAGAAATGCTGCGCCGCAAAACATACAATTTAATCACAGGCTGGCAAGCCGGCAGCCAGCGGCGGCGCACGCCGCACCGAAACTCGCCGTAACTTGCCCTCCCTTCAACGCCCAGCCCAAGCTCTAGCAGTCAATATGAAATTTCAACTCGATGAACCGCAAGGCGGCAACAGCATTTCGAAGCACGATGGCCGGTCGGTCTGGGTGAACGGCGAGGCCTACGGTTCCAGCTTGCTGGTGCCCTGGCGAGGTGAGGTGCAAGCGTGGGCTTTGAGCCGCTTCGATGAGCTGAGCGGGTCACATTTCGAGCAAATACTGAGCTTGAAGCCCGAGCTGGTGATTTTCGGCAGCGGCGCGCGCATCAGGTTTGCCAAACCGGCGCTGTATCAAAGCCTGATACAGGCCAGAATTGGCGTCGAAACCATGGATCTGGCCGCAGCCTGCCGCACCTACAACGTGTTGGCGAGCGAAGGGCGCAACGTTTTGGCAGCCCTTTTGATCGAGGTTTGAAAGCCCGGCAGGCCTCGTTTCGCCCCTTGCGGCCCCTTGCGGCCTCTTGCGGCTCTAGAGCGCGCATCGACCTCGGAAGCGCTCCCCCTAGGGTACCAAAGCAGTCTCGCCCGACGGTCATGCCGAACAACGTATAATCAACGGCTATGCCTACTCGGGCGCATCATACATACAACGCCACATGACGCCAGCGCTCAACAAACCCCTCCCGGAAATTGAAGCCCTTGCCACGGGAGGCGTGAAGTTCACACCGCACACCTATTTGGGTCACGCCGTGGTGCTGTTCTTCTATCCCAAGGACAACACACCGGGTTGTACCACCGAGGCCATGCAATTCCGTGATCGCTACAAGGATTTCGTGAAATCCGGCACGGTAGTGCTGGGTGTGTCCCGCGACAACATGGCCTCGCATGACAAGTTCAAGCAGACCCTGGAGCTGCCTTTCGAGTTGATTGCCGACACCGAAGAGAAGCTTTGCCATATGTTCGGCGTGGTCAAGAACAAGATCATGTACGGCAAAAAGGTCAAGGGCATTGAGCGCTCTACCTTCTTGATCGACGCCAGCGGCGTGTTGCGAGCCGAATGGCGCGGCATCAAGGTGGCCGGCCATGTGGACGAAGTCCTCAAGGAAGTGGGCAACCTGAAGAAGGAAATTGCCTGAGCCTTTCGGCTCCAGCATCAGAACCAAGCCAAACCGGCCCGCGCTATTGAAGCCCGGCCGGTTTTTTTCTGCCCGCAAGCGATCTTTGATGTCACTGCAGTTTGTGCATAATGGGCTCATGCCCGAGAGCCGCAAAGCCAAACCCAAAAGCCGTACAGCTGTCTGTGCGGCTTTTGTTTTTTCGCATGCCAGGTTTTATACCCTCCCGACCACCGACTCCCTCAACGCAGACTGACAACCACCATGCCACTGCCCAAGCCCCCGACCAAACGAGCAAGCCGTCTAGAGTCTTCCGCCTTTGAGGCCAATTTGGCAGTCAGCAAGTCCGATGCGCCTCGCAAGCAGCCGCCATCCGCAGCCAAGCCTGCCTTGACGGCGGCCGCGATGCCGGCGGCGACCCAAGCCGCGCCGGCAGCTGTGACTGCAGCGTCCCCCGCCCCTAGCTCGAAGCCAAGCGGCAAAGGCTTGGCCGCCGTGCCCACAAGCCCGGACGTGCAAACGACTTTTGCCCCACCAAGGGCGACCGGCGCCAAGCCTCGCGCGACCGCAGATCAGGCGGCCAAGGCCGGCCCCGCCCTTGGCTCTCAGCCCAAAGCCGCCAAGTCGAAAAAGACCGCGGCCGCTGCGCCCAAGCTGTTTGTGCTGGACACCAATGTGCTGATGCATGACCCGATGTGCTTGTTCAGGTTTGAGGAACACGACATCTATCTGCCCATGATCACGCTGGAGGAAATGGACGGGCACAAAAAAGGCATGACCGAGGTGGCGCGCAATGTGCGCCAGGTCAGCCGCGAGCTCGACAACCTGGCCGGCGGACTCAAGAGCAGCGGCCTGGAGGAGATGGCCAAGGGCCTGCCGCTGAACCACACCGGCCACCGCGAGGCCGGCGGCAAGCTGTTCTTCCAGACTCAGCTGGTCGACGCCCCGCTGCCGCCGGGCCTGCCGCAAGGCAAGGCCGACAACCAGATCCTTGCCGTGGTGACGGCGCTGAAGCTGAAGGAGCCGGGCCGCGAGGTCGTGCTGGTGTCCAAAGACATCAATATGCGCATCAAGGCGCGCGCCTTGGGCCTGCCGACCGAGGACTACCGCAACGACAAGACGCTGGAAGATTCCGACCTGCTCTACACCGGTGTGCAGGCGCTGCCGGCCGACTTCTGGGAGCGCCACGGCAAGACGATGGAGAGCTGGAGCCAGGGCGGTATCACCTTCTACCGCATCAGCGGGCCGCTGGTGCCTTCGCTGCTGGTCAACGAGTTGGTCTATCTGGAGGCACCCGGTGCCGCCCCTCTGTATGCCAAGGTGCTGGAGATCACCGGCAAGACCGCCGTGCTGCGCACGCTGAAGGACTATGGCAACCAGAAGCACAAGGTCTGGGGCGTCACGGCGCGCAACCGCGAGCAGAACTTCGCGCTCAATCTGCTGATGGACCCCGATTGCGACTTCGTCACGCTGACCGGCACGGCCGGCACCGGCAAGACCTTGATGACCTTGGCGGCCGGCCTGTCCCAAGTGCTGGACGAGCGCCGCTATTCCGAGATCATAGTCACCCGCGTGACCGTGCCGGTGGGTGAAGACATCGGTTTCCTGCCCGGCACCGAGGAGGAGAAGATGAGCCCCTGGATGGGTGCGCTGGATGACAATATGGAGGTACTGGGCCGGGGCGACAACGCGGCCGGCGAGTGGGGCCGCGCCGCCACCAATGACTTGGTGCGCAGCAAGATCAAGATCAAGAGCATGAACTTCATGCGCGGCCGCACCTTCTTGAACAAATACGTGATCATCGATGAGGCGCAAAACCTGACCCCCAAGCAGATGAAGACGCTGATCACGCGGGCCGGCCCCGGCACCAAGATCGTCTGCCTGGGCAATTTGGCGCAGATCGACACGCCCTATCTGACCGAAGGCAGCTCGGGCCTGACCTATGCCGTTGACCGTTTCAAGGGCTGGGCCCACAGCGGTCATGTGACGCTGGCACGCGGCGAGCGCTCAAGACTGGCGGACTTCGCCTCCGAAGTGCTCTGACACAGGAGCCTGCTCGGACTAGTTCTCAAGGGCGACCCAGCGGTCGCCCTTCTTACTTTTCAGATTCGACAATGAGCTTCTATATCTCCGACCTTGACGGCACCTTGCTGGACCAGCAGGGTCGACTGGCGCCCAGTACCCGAACGGGCCTGCTGCAGCTTTTGGACGAAGGCCTGACCTTCACCGTGGCGAGTGCGCGCCATGTCTCATCGATCCGGCAAATCCTCGGCGACTTGCCGCTGCGCCTGCCCGTTATTTCATCGAATGGTGCCTACATCAGCGAGATGGCGACGGGCCGGCACGAACTGGTGCATTCGATCGACCCGGCCTTGGCACGGGCCGTTTTCGCGCTGATCCGCCAGCATGGTCTGATGCCCTTCATCTCGACCCATGGCCCCAAGGGCGATCAACTCTTCTACCAATCGGTGCACAACGAGGCGCAGCAGGCCTTTGTCGACGAGCGCCTGCGCAATGCCGACCCGCGCCTGCGACGCAGCACCCGCCTGCAAGACGAGTTGACCGATCCGGCCGTGACCTTTGTGGTGGTAGAGCGCGAGGCGCCGCTGGCGGCGCTGCAAGCGGCGATCGACGAGCTCTGCGGCGACGCGGTGGAAACTCATCTGGCCGAGGATCTCTACAAACCCGGCTGGCCCTGGCTGACCGTCCACGACCGGCGCGCCACCAAGGACCAGGCGATCAAGACGGTGGCCGAGCGCTATGGTCTGGCCGAGCGCGAGGTGGTGGTGTTCGGCGACCATGTCAACGACATCAAGATGCTGCGCGCCGCACACCGCGGCATCGCCGTAGCGAACGCTATTGCAGCGGTCAAAGACGAGGCCCATCAGGTGATCGGGCCCCATCACGAGGACGCGGTGCTGCGCTTTATCGACGCCGACTGGAAGCGCTGAGCGTCAAGCTCTGTTCAGCAGGCCACCCAACAAGCCGGCCAAGTCACCCAGACCACCCGCACCGGTCGCCGGCACTTCGCCATGCGGCGTCAGCATGTCGATGATCTGCGGCAGCATCTGGCTCAGTTGCGAGCCGGCCTCGGCATGCGAGACACCGGCCTGGCCAGCCAGTTGCGCCATCAAATCGCCGCCCAGGGCCGAGCTGAGTTGATCGCCGGAGACCGGCTGATTGGCGCCCTTGGACACCCAGGACTGCACTTGCTCACCCAGGCCCGCGCCTTCCAGTTGCTTCAACAAACCGCCCAAGCCCCCTTGTGCCGAGCCATTGGCCAACAGGCCCGAGACGATGCCGACCCAGTCCGGGCCACTGCCGCCGGCGCCACCATGGCCGGGGCCCGCCAAACCTTGAGTCACCGCACCGATCAAAGAATCCATCAAACCCATTTTTCGCTCCCAGATTCAAAACCACGATGCCATTCATCGCGCGCCGATTGTCTATGCAGATCCGTAGTCCCATGTGACAAAGAGTTAGCTTCTGACAAAGTTTTCCCCATGCTCACCAAAGCGCCGCGCATCTCACACGAATCCGGGATTACCCTGAGATTGCGGTAAAATGCCCGGCGCCACACCCGACTTAGCTCGGGCTTTCCCTTGTTTTTCATTGCTTACGCGCCCGACTGCTTGACACCCGCAACAGCCCCCGCCTAAGCTGCGCGCCGAACACCATGCTCGACGCCAGCCTCTGCCAAACCTCCCCGTCAAAGAAGAAATCGACCCTGTGCCGCCTGAGTGCCGGCGGGGTTGGCTTGGTCTTGTGCGTCGCTATGGCAGCTCAGGCGCAAAGCACCCCGCCACCGGGCATGGTCACCGGGGCCTGGGGCTTCAGCCAATTGCAAGCCAACGTCTTGCCTCAAACCGTTCAACTGCCGGTCATTGCGCCCGCTGTCGCGGCGGCTGCTTCGAGTGCTGCCGCGCCACCCCCAGCCAGCACTACGCCCCAGAACTCAGCGGCCGACCCGGTCAGTCGGTTTTTACAGGAACGGGGCTTCTTGGCGCCAGGCTCATCGGAGCCCGGGCGATTGCTGGACCAGGTGCGCGACGCCGCCTCTGGCCTAGTGATTGCTTCGATGAACTTCCTGGGCGTGCGCTACACGCGCGGCGGATCATCGGTGGAAAGCGGCTTTGATTGCAGCGGCTTCACCCGCCATATTTTCGAATCCAGCGTCGGCATGATCTTGCCGCGCCGCGCCGATGAGCAGGCCAAGATGTCCAATCTGCTGACCGTCAAGCGCGACGAACTCAAGCCCGGCGACCTGGTGTTCTTTAACACCATGAAGCGCACCTTCTCGCATGTCGGCATCTATGTCGGCGAAGGCAAATTCATTCATTCACCCCGTGTCGGCGGCGCCGTGCGGGTAGAAGACATGCGTGAAGCCTATTGGTCCAAGCGCTTCACTGGCGCGCGCCGGGCCGACCTCAAGGGCGGCGCCGACGGCTCGCGCTGACTAACTATTCAGTTCGTTGAGCGCATTTCTAAGGCCGTAGAAAATCCCGCTCCACCCAGGCTTGGGCGCTGCCCTCGGTCAGCTTGAAGCCGGCGCTGACCTTCACCTGTGCCAAGGCCTCGCCATCGGCATTTTTGGCAGTCAGCGTGGCATAAGGGTTATCTTCATCGGGCACGATGTCCAAGAGCACCGTCAAGCGGCCCTTCTCGCTGTCGATTTTGAGGCTTTTGTGCAGTTGCGCATGCAGCTGCTGCTCATGCCGGCGCAAGACCTCGGAGGCAGTTTTCACCAGCGTGTGAAAAGCCGGCGCCGACAAAGGCTTTGGGTTCTTTTTGTCACGCCCCATGGTCCAGGGCCCGACCAGCGCCGGCTCGGCCTCGCCGGCCAGGGTCATCGCCACCGCCCAGCCCTCATCGTCTTCGTTCTTGATGACCTGGGCGGTCCAGCGCTCATCGCGCCAGAGCAGATCGCCCTGGGTCCATGTGTCTTCGGCGTTCAGCGCCATCTCTACCAACTGTGTATTCATACAGCGACGATATCACGCCAGCTTCGCCACCAGGGTCAGGATGTCATAACTGGCCACCATTTCGCCGCGCTGGTTCATCACCTGCACATCCCAGGCGACCACGCCTTGTGGCGGCTGGTCCGGGCGATTGCCGCGGTCGATGCGGCGCTTGCAGGTCAGCCGCGCCTGGATGGTATCGCCGATTGCGACCGGGTTGACGAAGCGCAGCGTGTCGAGGCCGTAGTTGGCCAAGACCGGGCCCGGTGCCGGCGACACGAACAGGCCGGCCGCCGCCGACAGCACGAAATAGCCATGCGCAATGCGCTGGCCAAACTGCGTGTCCTTGGCGGCGATCGCGTCAAAGTGCATATAGAAATAGTCGCCCGAGACGCCGCCAAAGTTGACGATATCGGCCTCGCTGACGGTGCGCCGGTGGGTCAGCAGCGAGTCGCCAATCTGGATCTCTTCAAAGTGCTTGCGGAAGGGGTGAACCGCGTGTTCCTGCACCTTGCCGCCGCGCTGGTATTCGCCGGTGATGGCAGTCAGCATGGTCGGGCTGCCCTGCACCGCACAGCGCTGCAAATAATGCTTGATGGCGCGCGAACCGCCCAACTCCTCGCCGCCTCCGGCGCGGCCCGGCCCGCCGTGTTTGAGCTGCGGCATCGGCGAGCCGTGGCCGGTTGACTCCTTGGCCGAATCGCGGTCCAGCACCAGGATGCGGCCATGGAAGGCTCCGGCGAAATAGACCGTTTGGGCGGCGATGGCCGGCGTCTTGGTGACCACCGACGCCACCAGGCTGCCGCGTCCTTTGGCGGCCAGGCTCAGGGCCTGATCCAGCTCCTCGTAAGGCATCAAGGTCGAGACCGGACCAAACGCTTCCAGATTGTGGACCGCGTCATTGGCGAAACCGTCGCGGCAAAGCAGCAGCGTCGGTGCGAAGAAGCAGCCTTCGCTAACGCCCTCACCGATCGGCGCAAAGCCGTCACGCTCGCCGAAGATGATTTCATTGCCGGCGCTCAGCGCCGCCAGACGCTCGGCCACATCGGCCTGCTGTGCCTTCGAGGCCAGCGCGCCCATGCGCACCCCTTCGACCGCCGGGTCACCGACCTTGATCTTGGCCAGCCGTTCGCGCAAGCTTGATGCGACCGCATCGATATGGCGGGCCGGCACGATCGCACGCCGAATGGCCGTGCATTTCTGCCCCGCCTTGGCCGTCATCTCTTTTGCGACCTCCTTGACGAACAGATCGAACTCCGGATCACCGGCCTCGACATCGGGCGCCAGAATTGCGCAATTCAGGCTGTCGGCCTCGGCATTGAAGGGAATCGAGCGGCGCACCAGATTGGCGTTCACACGCAGCATGGCGGCGGTGTCTGCCGAGCCGGTGAAGGTGACCACATCGGTCTCCTCCAGGCGATCGAGCAGATCGCCGGAGCTGCCAATGATCAGCTGCAAAGCGCCGGCCGGCAGCAGGCCGCTGGCATGAATCAAGCGCACGCAAGCTTCGGCCACAAAAGAGGTCGCGGTGGCGGGCTTGACGATGCAAGGCATACCGGCCAGAAAACTCGGCGCGAATTTCTCCAACATGCCCCACATCGGGAAATTGAAGGCATTGATGTGCACGGCCACACCGCGCTTGGGCACCAGCACATGGGAGCCGATGAACTGCCCTTCCTTGCTCAAAGGAATCGCGGGACCTTCATGCAACACATTGCTGGACGGCAGCTCGCGCCGGCCGATGCTGGCATAGGCAAACAAGGTGCCGATGCCGCCCTCGATGTCGATCCAGTTGTCGCTGCGCGTGCCGCCGGTATGGGCCGACATCGCGTAAAGCGACTCCTTGTGCTCCATCAGATAAGTGGCCAAGGCCTTCAGGCAGGCGGCGCGCTGCTGGAAGTCGAACTTCAGCAGCGAGGGCAAGGCCTGCGTCCGGGCGAAGGCCAGGCTCTCGGCGAAGTCGATCTCGTCGGCATGGGTCGAGGCCACGGCGCGGCCGTTGATGGCGCTGTGCAGGCTGCGCGCCGCTTCGGTGCCGACCCAGCGGTTGGCGATCAGGCTTTGAAGAACAGGGGTTTGGGTGCTCATAATTGTCTCGATATATTTTGCAAATAGCGTCAAGCCTTGACGGCATTGATGCCGCCAAAGAACAGATCGGCGACCATAGGCGCCACCGCTTCATAACTCAAATCGCCATCTGGCTTGAGCCAGGTAAAGGTCCAGTTGATCATGCCGAACAAGAGCATGGTCAAGGGCTTGTGCAGCTTGGCCGCGCTCAACTCCGGCCGCATCGCCGCCACCGCGTCGGCAAAGGCGGCGACCACACGGCGCTCGATTTCCAGCAAGCGGGCGCGGTCATCGTCGTTCAAGAACTTGACGTCCTCGGTCAAGACCCGGTGTTCGTTTTGCGCCTCGCCATAGGCCTGCACAAAGCGCGCGATCAGGCTACGCAGCAAGGCCTCAGGGCTCAAGCTTTGCTCGCGCGCCTGCGCTTGCACCTCGGTGACCAGGGTCTCCAGCCATTGCACATGGGTCTCGCAGATCTGCATCAGCAGCTCATGCTTATCAAGCACATAGTGGTAGAGCGTCGGCTTGGAGACGGCGCAGGCCTCGGCCACCGCATTCATCGAGGTGCCGGGGTAGCCCTGGTTCGCAAACAGGCGCGCCGCGTTGCGCAAAATTTCATCGCGCTGATTCTCAAAACCGGGGGCGCGTCCACGAGCCATGGCTGCTCAGTCCTCAGCGTTCATCGAAGGAAATCACCAGGCGCGCCGTCTTGGCATGGGCTTGGCAGCTGAGGATGAATCCCGCTGCCACCTCGGCCTTGTCGAGCGCAAAGTTCTTGTCCATGCGCACCTCGCCCTCCAGCAGCTTGCAGCGGCAGGTCGAGCAGACCCCGCTCTTGCAGGAAAACGGCATATCCATGCCGGCGCGCGCGGCCGCGTCGAGCAGGCTGGCGTCGGTCTTGGCAAACTCGATCTCTCTGCTGATGCCGTCACGAATCACCGTCACGCGGGCGCTGTCGGCATCACCGGCCATGACCTTGTGCGGGGCCGGCCGGCCGGTTTGCATCTCAAGCGTGCCGAAGCGCTCGACGTGGATCCGCGCCTCGGGCAAGCCGGCCTCCTTCAGCGCGGCCTCGGCCGCTTCATTCATCTCGAAGGGGCCGCAAACAAAGACATGGTCGATGCTCTTGGCCGGCAGCAAGGCCTGCATGAAATCGCCCAACTTGGCGGCGTCGATGCGCCCGGCCTGCAGCGGCGAATCGACATGTTCGCGCGAGAACACATGGTGCAGCGAGAGCCGCGTCATATAGCGGTTCTTGAGATCCTCGATCTCCTCCTTGAACATCGTCGAGGCCTGCGAGCGGTTGCCATAGATCAGCGTGAAGCGGGCCTGCGGTTCACGCGCCAGCAGCGTCTTCATCAGGGACAGAATCGGCGTGATGCCCGAGCCGGCGGCAATGCCGACATAGTGGCGCGCTTCAGCCGGGGCCGTTGCGACATTGCCAAAGCGGCCCTGCGGCGGATAGCTTTCGATCACCGCGCCCGGCTGCAACTGCTGGTTGACCCAGGTCGAGAACGCACCGCCCTCAACCCGGCGCACCGCCACACGCAACTCGCCGTCATCGACCGCAGAGCAGATCGAATAGCTGCGGCGCAGATCCTGGCCATTGATCTGCTGGCGCAGGGTCAGGTATTGCCCGGCATTGAATTTGAAGGACTCGCGCAGCGCCGCCGGCACGTCAAACGAGACCACGACCGCTTCGTCGGTATCGGGCGTTATGGCGCGTACCGTCAGGGGATGAAAATGCAAGCTGCTCATGGCCGCGCTCTCTTCTAAATGGGTTTGAAATGTTCGAACGGCTCTTGGCAAGCCAGGCAGCGGTATAGCGCTTTGCAGGCGGTGGAGCCGAAGGCCGAAAGCTTCTCGGTGTGTTCACTGCCGCAACGCGGGCAGGCCAGCTTATTCAAGGACGCACGGTGCACCAGCCGAATCGGCTGAGCCTCGGCCGACAAGACCCGCCCGGGTGGGGCGATGCCATAGGCGCGCAGCTTCTCGCGGCCGGCCTCGCTGATCCAGTCGGTCGTCCAGGCCGGTGCGCGCTGCAGGGTGATTTGAATCTCGCCGAAGGCGGCCAGCGCGGCGCGCACATCGTCTTGAATCAGCTCGGTGGCCGGGCAGCCGGAATAGGTCGGCGTCAGCACCACCTCCAGCCCGCCCGCCGTTTCATGCAGGCCGCGCACGATGCCCAATTCGCAGAGCGAAATCACCGGCACCTCGGGGTCGGGGATCTGGCTGAGGACTTCCCAAGCGGCGGCCAAGCGCCCGCAGGGGCTGGGCTGCAAACTCACCATTTACCCCCGGGGTAGGCGCGTTGCAAATACTGCAATTCGGCCAGCAAATGGCCCATATGCTCGCTATGCACGCCGCGTCGGCCGGCCGACACATAGGCACTTGGCTTGGGGTGAGCCAAGCCGGCGTCGGTCAAGACCTCGTTCAGATGGGCGGTCCATTCGGGCCGCAACTCGGCCCAGGACGGGCCCAGGCCAGAGGCTACCGCAGCGGCATCGACCGCATCGGCATCGAACAGCTCATTGAACAGCGGCCAGCACAGGGCTAATGCGGCAGACGTACGGGATGCTGACTCTTCGGTGCCATCACCCAGGCGCACGAGCCAATCGGCCGCATGCTGCTGGTGGTAGGCGCTCTCTTTGACCGCCTTGGCGGCGATCGCGGCCAATTCCGGGTCGGTCGAGCTTTGCAGGCGCCTCCATAGCAGCAGCAGCCAAGTCGCCACCGCGAAGTTGCGCACCTGCGTGAAGGCAAAGTCGCCGCGCGGCAATTCCATCAGCACCGGGTTCAGGTACTGGCGCTCCTCGCGCAGAAACGCCAGCTGATCTTCGTCATGGCCCTGCCCGTCCAGATGAGCAGCATGGGTCAGCAAGGCGCGTGCTTGGCCAAGCAGGTCCAAGGCCATATTGGCCAGGGCCAGATCTTCTTCGAGGATGGGCGCATGGCCGCACCACTCGCCCAGGCGCTGGGCCAGGATCAGGCAGCTGTCGCCGATGCGCAGCAGGTATTGGACTTGCGGACTGGTGCCGACTTGAATGGAGGCTTGGCTCATGGTTTGGGCTCCCGCCGGGCCGCCCCAAGGGAGGCCAGCGCCCCCTCGGGGGGCAGAGAACGAAGTGAACGTGGGGGCTTCATGTCTTTACATATGGTTGATGGCATCGGGCAACTCATAGAAGGTTGGGTGGCGGTACACCTTGTCTTCCATCGGGTCGAAGTACATGCCCTTCTCGCCCGGGTCCGAGGCAACGATTTGGTTCGACAACACCACCCAGATGCTCGTGCCTTCTTGGCGCCTGGTGTAGACCTCGCGGGCCATCTGCACCGCCATCTTGGCGTCGGCCGCGTGCAGGCTGCCGCAATGCTTGTGGTCCAGCCCCGCCTTGCTGCGCACAAAGACTTCCCACAGCGGCCATTCGTTTTCGCTACTCATGCTGCTTGCTCCTTCTTGATCGTTTGTTTACGGGCATGGGCGAGTGCGGCTTCGCGCACCCAGGCACCGT
Organism: Roseateles oligotrophus; assembly: GCF_025717515.1. Taxonomy (GTDB): domain Bacteria; phylum Pseudomonadota; class Gammaproteobacteria; order Burkholderiales; family Burkholderiaceae_C; genus Paucibacter_A; species Paucibacter_A oligotrophus. Next base: position 424,707 of record NZ_JAJIRN010000001.1, on the reverse strand, counting down.
CGTCCCAGGCCTTGACGCGGGCGGCTAAGCGCTCGCGGTTGCAAGGCCCGTCACCGCCGACGACGCGCCAGAACTCGGCCCAGTCGATGGCGCCAAAGTCGTATTCGCCGCGTGCTTCGTTCCACTTCAGATCGGGGTCGGGCAGCGTGATGCCGAGCAATTCGGCCTGCGGCACCGTCGCGTCGACAAACTTCTGGCGCAACTGATCATTGGTGATGCGCTTGATGCCCCAACGGATCGACTGCTCGGAGTTCGGCGAGTCCTTGTCGGCCGGGCCGAACATCATCAGCGACGGCCACCACCAACGGTTGACCGCGTCCTGCACCATCGATTTTTGCGCGGCATTGCCCTCGCGCATCATCACCAGCAGCGATTCATAACCCTGACGTTGGTGGAAGCTTTCTTCCCGGCAGACGCGGATCATCGCCCGCGCATAGGGCGCGTAGGAGCAGCGGCACAGCGGCACCTGGTTCATGATGGCCGCGCCGTCGACCAACCAGCCGACCACGCCGATATCGGCCCAGCTGGTGGTCGGGTAATTGAAGATCGAGCTGTACTTGGCCTTGCCCGAATGCAGCGCATCAAGCATCTGGTCGCGGCTGGTGCCCAGCGTTTCGGCGGCCGAATAGAGATAGAGGCCGTGGCCGCCTTCGTCTTGCACCTTGGCCAGCAGAATCGCCTTGCGCTTGAGCGTCGGCGCGCGGCTGATCCAGTTGCCCTCGGGCAGCATGCCGACGATTTCGGAATGCGCATGCTGGCTGATCTGGCGCACCAGCGTCTTGCGGTAATGCTCGGGCATCCAGTCCTTGGCCTCGATGAAATCGCCCGCATCGATGCGGGCCTCGAACGCCGCCTCGCGCGCAACATCTTCCGGGCTCTTGACCTTGGCGGCCGCGTCCTGCGGGCCGACACTCATTGCTTGGGTATACATACTTGCTTCCTTGATTAAGGCTCAGCCCTCGGGCTCGCTGGGGCCGTGCAGCGCCACCACCGGCTTGCCCTTGATGCGGTAGGAGCGCCCCCTGAACACGGCAATCAACTCATCCGCCTGATTGGTGATGGTGATGTCGTAAACGCCGGTGCGGCCGGCCAGCGAGGTTTCCTTGGCGACCGCCTTGAGCCGGTCACCCAGCCTTGAAGGTGCCACGATATCGATCGAAAAACCCGAGGCCACGGTCAGCTCGTTATAGGAGTTACAGGCAAAGGCGAAGGTCGAGTCGGCCAGCGCCGTCACCATGCCGCCATGGCAGATGTCGAAGCCGTTGAGCATGTGCTCAGTCACCGTCATCGCCAGCGTCGCCGAGCCGGGGCCGATGGCCAGCACATCCATGCCCAGCGCCTTGCTGGCTCGGTCATTGGCAAACATGCCGTCGCGCACGGCTTCGGCAATCTCTTGTGAGGTCATGAAAAAATCTCCCGGCTCAACGGTCGCTGAACTTGGGCGCGCGCTTTTGCAAAAAGGCCGCAGCGCCCTCTTGATAGTCGTCGGCAAAGCCGAGCCGGCTTTGCAGCGCCGCCTCCAGCTTCAAGGCATCTTCAAACTCCAGCCGGCCCGCCGCGTCAAAGGCGCCGCGCGTTTCGGCCATCGCCCGCACCGGCATCTGGCTCAATCGCTGCGCGAGCGCTTGTGCGGTGACGGCCAAATCCTCGTCCGGCACGCAGCGGTAAATCAAGCCCATCGCCTGCGCCTCGGCGGCCGGCAGCTTCTCGCCCAACAAGGCCAGTTGCATGGCACGGGCGCGACCCACCAAGCGCGGCAGCAGCCAGGTGCCACCGCAATCGGGGATCAAGCCGATCTTGGAGAAAGCCTGAATAAAGTTGGCCGACGCCCCGGCGATGACCAGATCACAGCCCAGCGCCAAATTCGCGCCGGCCCCCGCTGCCACGCCGTTGACGGCGGCGATGACGGGAATCGGCATGCTGCGCACACGCAGCGCCAGCGGGATGTAATAGGCATCAAGGAGATGGCCGATGTCCTTGGGCGCCTCGCCCGGCTGCAGATTCGGATTGACCAGCGGGTCGGACAAGTCCTGACCGGCACAAAAACCCCGCCCGGCGCCGGTAATGACCACGCAGCGCACGCCGGCATCCAGGGCGGCGGCATCCAGGCCGGCGCGCAACTGCGCCAGCATCGAAGACGTGAAGGCATTCAAAGCGGCCGGCCGGTTGAGGGTCAGCGTGCGCACCGCACCGTCTTGGCTAATCTCGATCAAAGCTTCATTCATGGCGGGCCTCAGCAGTCAAAGAAAGCAGGTTCTGGAGCGACGGAAATACCCGAAAACACTCTTGACCGACCGGTCGGTAGATCGTAAGGTGGACATTGATTTAGCGCAAGTCGGCCGAGCCTGGTAAAAACCCTAGCCCCCCGACCCCCAACCGATTCAAAAGGATTCATCCGATGCCCTGCTATGCCATCGACGGCGTGATCCCCGTCGTCCACCCGAGCGCCTATGTGCACCCGACCGCCGTGCTGATTGGCGATGTGATCGTCGGCCCGGGCTGCTATATCGGCCCCTTGGCCAGCTTGCGCGGCGACTTTGGCCGCATCGTCTTGCATGCCGGCGCGAATGTGCAGGACAGCTGTGTGATGCATGGCTTCCCGGCCTCGGAGACGGTCGTTGAGGCCAATGGCCATATCGGCCACGGCGCAGTGCTGCACGGCTGCGTGGTGCGCCACGACGCCTTGGTCGGCATGAATGCGGTGGTGATGGACGAGGCCGAGGTGGGCGCCTACAGCATCGTCGCCGCCTGCGCCTTTGTGCGCGCCGGCATGAAACTGCCCGAAAGATCCTTGATCGCCGGTCTGCCCGCCAAGGTCATGCGGCCCTTGAGCGAGGACGAGATCAAGTGGAAGCTGGCCGGCACGCAAACCTATCAAGACCTGACCCTGCGCTGCCTGGCTTCGTTGCAAGAGGTTCAACCCCTGGCCGAGCTTGAGCAAGGGCGACCAACTTTACCCAGCCAGAGCCACAAAACCTTGGCGGCCAGCAAATAGCATTGCCAATCGGCTCACGCCCCCGGCAGCACCCGCACCGCCGCCGCCAAGGTTGCCACCAAGGCCGGCGGCAAGGTCCAGGGCCGTGCGCGCGGCAAGGCGTAATCACTGGCTGCCGAGCAAGCCGCCGAGGCTGCGGCAACAGCCCACCGCAGATGCTGCTCGGGTGCGGCGTTCGGCTCGTGTATCAAGCTGAACAGCAGCCCCGCCGTCGACGCGTCGCCAAGTCCACGGGTGGGCCCGTCGATCAAGGACTCGAGCTGCGGTGGCGCCGCATGCCATTCACCGGCACCACAGTACAAGGTCGCACCGAGAGTCCCACGGGTCAGCAACAAGGTCGCACCCGGATTCCAGGCGCTGATTTGGGCCAGACCCGAGTGATAGTCGGCGCTGCGGAACAGGCCGAGGAGATCGTCGGTCGAAACCTTGATGACATCGGCCAGGCTGCACATGCGCTTCAAACTGTCGTCATAACGCGAATCCATGACGGAGCGAAAACCGGGGGCGTAACTGATCTTCTTGCCCTCGGCCTTGAGCCCTTCGGCCAAGGCCTCGAGCCGTTGCGCCAGCGGTGGGCGCACCAAACCGAGGCCGCCGAAATGAGCCCAACGCAGCGCCTTGACCCAACCGGCAGGCAAACTCTCGGGGCGAAAGTGCAAATCTGCACTGTCCGCGCCGATGAAGAAACCATCGGGCGCTTCTTCCTCATCGATGAAGTTCAGCAGTGGCGGCCTAGGCAGTTGCTGCAGAAAGCGCAGATCCAGATTCGCGTCGGTGCAGGCTCGCCAAATTTCCTGCCCGAAAAGATCCGAGCTGATGGCGCCCGCATAGGCACTGAGCTCGCCCAAACTGGACATCGCCATCGCCACCTGCCAGGGCGAACCCGCGCAAGCGCTGCGCCACGAGGAGTCCGCATCTCTGACGAGATCAATGCGCACTTCTCCGAAGGCTACGAATCGCGCTAGGTCGGGGTGGAGCATTTGCATCGCATGTGGCATGCCCGCATTCAAACAGCCTGTGTCATTTAGGGCAATCCCCCAGGGTGGTGAGATACCAATCGGGGTGATCACCGAGCCCGCAGAATTAGCCGGTATTCACCGTCCAGTTCCGGCGTTTGCTTTGATCCGCAGCGTCGAACGCCGCGCTCAAGGGCAAAGTGCGGCGCATTTCCGGCGACCAGATACAACCCGGCTTCTCTACAGTTATCGAACAAGATAAACAAAGCTTTAGCTGCATTTTCGGAATTTTCGGAACTTGCAAGGCTGACGGGATTTATCTTGATTTCGGAGTTAAAGATGTCGTTCATATCAAGCTTGCCGCCGGGGCAAATTGCCCTGCTGTCACCGCAGGCGATTGCTTCCCTCACCAGCAATGACTGGCGAGAGTTCAGCGCCAGCCAGATGGCCGCTTTGACGGCAATTCAGGTTTCGTCCATCTCGATGGGCGGTTGGATGAGCATTGCCCCCGAACAAATCATCTCCGTTAGTGTTGAAGCCGTGGCTGGCATCAATGGCCGTGCGATGCCCCTCGTACCGGTCAACTTGCTCGGTGCGCTGCATGACGATCAAATTGCTGCACTCAGCGCCAACGCACTGCACGCATTGACGAGCGCACAAGCGCCCGCCCTGAAGCCCGAATGGCTAGACGCCTTGGTTGCGCCCCAGATTCAAGCCATCTCGAATGTGGCTTTGACGGCCATCGGCACCGGTCAGATTGAGGGCCTGCACGCAGACACAGTGCGAGGCTTTTCTGAAGGTCAGATCCGCATCCTGAAGACCCAGCAGATTGCCGCCTTTGCCGACGAAGGCCTGGGCGCTCTCGCTTCGAATCAGCTGCGCGCATTGACCAGCACACAGGTGCAAGCACTGAGCACCACACAATTGGACGTACTCAGCAACGAACAACTCGATGGTCTAACCAGTAGTCAGTTCCGGGTGCTGAGTACACAGCAGTTCAATGCGCTGGAAGCCTCCGATCTACAAAGCCTGGAGACCGCACAGCTGCGAGGGCTAAGCAGCCGGCATATCTCGCAACTCGATGCGACTGAACTGGCCAGCCTCAGTGAGGCACAGATTTCCTCTTTCAGTTCGGCCCAGGCCGCCGGCTTGAATAGCTTGGCTCTGGCCGGTTTGGACGACTCACAACTGCATGCCCTTTCAAGCTCGGCCCTGGCCGGCTTTGGCAGCGCGTCCTTGCAAGCACTCAGCCCGGAACAAATCGCCGCACTCGATCCCGCTCAACTCAGAGGCCTCAGTAGCGCGGCCCTGCGGGGGTTGTCCGACCTTGCCCAGGCCGCCCTCAATACCGAACAAATTGCGGCCTTAAGCTCCAGCCAGCTGAACGCCTTCAGTGTGCATCAATTGCAGCATTTGAATGAGGAGCAAATTGCGGCCCTGAGCACCGCTGCCTTGCGCGGGCTGGCCGGCTCCGGCATCGCCGCCTTGACCGAACCGCAACTCGACGCTCTGTTGCCTGAACAAGTGCGGGCATTCAGCACCCAAGCCATACGTGCGCTGCAGACGACACAACTGAACCAGCTCGACTCGGACCAACTGAGCGCTCTAACGAGTGTGCAAATCGCCGCGCTGAGCAGCACGCAACTGGCGGGCTTGGATGCTGACATTGTTGGCGCATTGACAAGCAGCCAGCTGATAGCGCTGAGCTCTAGCCAGTTCGGCCGCCTGGGGGACGAGGCCATTGCCGAGCTAACGGCGGAGCAGGTCGGTCTGCTCAGCAGCAAACAGTTGCGAGGCCTGAACAGCGCGCAATTCAGTCTATTGAGCAGTAGCGACGTAGCGGCTTTATCGGTCAGCACTTTGCACAGCCTGAGCAGCAGACAACTGGCGGGAATGAGCTCGGATGACTTTGAAGCACTGAGCTCAAAGCAATTTCAATCCATCAGCGCAGGTCAACTGCAAGGCTTGGGCGAGAGTTTGATCCCCAAGCTTGGCCTTGAGCAGATCGGTGCCATCAGCTCCGCGCAACTGGGCGGACTCAGTGCCGCCCAGTTGCGCCAGCTCAGCATCGAGCAAATCATGGTGCTGAGCACCAGCGCCATCAGCGGTCTCGGCGCCGCCAGCGCCAGCGCCCTGAGCAGCAGCCAAGTGGCCGCTTTGGATGCAAATCAATTTCACGCTCTCTCCGGCGCGGCCATCAACGCACTGACCACTGGCTTGATCGTGGGGTTAACGCCGGCGCAATTAGCGACCCTTTCCCCGGCACAGATTGCATTGCTAGGTACGGCACAAATCGCTGCACTGGGATCTATTCAAATCGACGCGCTGAGTGCGTCTCAGGTCGCGGCATTGACGGCAAACCAGTTCAGCCGACTTAACGCCGAGGCCATTGCCTCGCTCAATGCTGATCAATTGGCCTCTATCGGCGCGCGCCAATTTGCCGGCGCTACACCGGCGCAAATCAGTTCACTGAGCGCAGAGCAATTTCGCTTCATCAGCTCAAGCGCCCTCGGCGCTCTGAACAATAGCCAGGTCGCTGCCTTGAGCACGGACGACATCGCTGCCCTGAGCGGCGGACAGCTCGCTGGCCTAGGCCCGGCCCAGTTGCGAGCCCTACCTGACGCCGTATTGGCTTCGCTGAGCATTGACCAGATGGGAGGTTTGAGCGCCACCCAGGCCGCCGGTCTACAGGCCCAACAGATCAAGGCCCTCCTCCCCGATCAGCTGGCCGCCCTTAGCAATGCGGCCCTGCGCGCCTTGGGCGCCGGTGCGGCAATGGCCTTGAGCGCCGAACAGATCAAGGCCCTTGAGCCCGAGCAAATTGCCTCCCTCTCAAAGCTCGCACTAAGCAGCCTTACCCCCAATCAGTTGCAGGTTCTGAATGTCGATCAATGGGCCGCTCTTGGGCCCGCCAATATAGCCTCGCTGACATTGACGCAAATCGCTTCGCTGGGCGCCACGCAGGCGTCGATGTTGACGACTGTCGAGTTGACTGCACTCAGCCCCAGCCAGTTCAATCGCCTCAGCACCGCCGCCATGCAGGGCATGAGCTCCGATCAGATTGAATCTCTGGGCAGCCGCCAACTGGTGGCCATGAGCGGGGCACAGCTACAAGCGCTTTCGCATCTACAGCTGCAAGCCTTGAGTCCCTCGGCCATAGGCAGCTTGTCGCTTGACGCGGTCAAGGTGCTCAGCCTGGATGCCTTGACCCCAAGCCAAATTGCCGGTCTCCGGGCGGTGCAAATCCAGTCGCTAGGCGATGCTGTCATCGCCACCCTCAGCGGCGCACAAGTGGGTGGATTTATCGGACAACAAGTGGCCGGGCTAACGGCCCATCAAATCGGCCTCCTTACGCCCGACCAAATCGCGGCCATTAGCACTGCAGCCCTAAGCTCGCTGTCGGCCAAGGCGGCAGAGGCGATGTCTGCGGCACAATTGGCTTCGTTGACGCCTGCGCAAATGCAAGTATTGGGCACCCAAGCGGCACATGCTTGGTCAAACGCCCAATGGGCTGGCATCGACAGCGCCCAGATGGGCTCGCTCAATACGGCGGCTATCGCCGTCCTTACCACCGCCCAATTCAATAGTTTGGCGCCAGACGCCGTACTGGCATTGGGCTCGCAGCAAGTGCTCAGCCTCTCAAGCGCAGCATTGCGCAGCCTGGGCACCAACCACCTCAACATGCTCAGCGATGAACAATGGGGCGAACTCGGTTCGCGCCAGCTGAGCACCCTGTCGACGGCCCAAGTTACCCACCTGAGCGTCGGCCAAGCCTCAGCATTGGATGCTGCCTCCTTGAGTGGTTTCAGCACCCAACAATGGCGTGCGATGGGTACGCAGCAGCTGCAAGGTCTGGAAACAGATGCGCTGCGCGCACTCAGCGGCAACGCTTTGATCAGCTTCTCGCAGACCCAGATTCAATCACTGTCCACGCTGCAAATTCAAGCGCTGTCGAACAAGGCGCTGCATCAACTCGACAGCGCCCAGATGCAGGAATTCAACAGCACGCAGATTCAAGCCTTGGGCAGCGGGCAGATTGGCGCTTTGGCCGCTACCGTCTGGCCATCGCTGAGCGCAGCCCTTCCCTTGCTCAGTACCGCTCAAATAGCCGGCCTGACAAGCAGTCAGATTCAGGCCTTCAGCAGCTCTGACATTCTGGCGCTCAGCACGGCACAAGTAGCGGCCCTCAATGCCGCAACCATCCCTGCCCTGTCGACCTCGTCCATCAAACTGCTGAGCGCGGCCCACCTCGGCGCGCTGGCGACGGAGCAGGTGCAAGCCCTGACCAGCTCGGAACTGGGTGTGATGAACACCACCCAGCTGGATGCCTTCTCAAGCCAGCAGGTCTATGCGCTGCAGCCCACGGCCATTGCCGCATTGAACAGTGATCAATTGACGGCGCTGGTGATGTATGACCTTGCCGCCGTCAGCACGGCCACATTCGCCAGCCTGAGCAGCAGCGCCATCGCCCAGATCACCGCGCAAGCAAGACCCGAAATCAGCACCGCGCAATTGGCGGTCTTGACCGCCACTCAAGCCCCCGGACTCAGCACCGCCGAGTTGGCCAGCCTGAACACGGGCCAGATGGAAGCGCTGTCGGTCGCGGCCCTGCAAAACCTCAGCGGCGCCCAATTCGCGGCCTTCAGCAGTACGCAATTGCTGGCCATGACGAGCGCGCAGGTCGGCACATTGAACAAGAACGAGTTGCCGCTGCTGGGCCTGGACACCATGCAGGCGCTCAATCCCGGCCAGGTCCAAGCGCTAAGCGCCGCACAGCTTGTTCTGCTGAGCAGCAGTCAACTGCAAGCGATCAACCCCGATAGCCTTCGCGCCTTGAGCACCGCGGCCTTGGATGCGATCAGCGCCGACAACTTCGGCGCCTTGCGGCCGACTCAAATCGCCGCCCTGAGTGACGGCCAAATCGGCGCGCTCGATGCCGCCCAGTTGCACGCGATGTCGGCGCAGGCCTTGCAGGCATTCAACGTGGGTCAACTCAACCTGCTGACTACCCAGCAACTGCAAGGTCTGAGCGGCACTCAGGTCAATGCCTTTAGCCCGCAGCAATTGGTGGCCTTGAGTCCCGCCGCGATTGGCTCGTTGAGCCTGGAACAGCTGCAAGGGCTAGGCGCGACTCATATGGGCGAATTGACGCCGGCACAGTTAGGGGCCATCGCCCCATTCAGACTGAGTGAGCTCTCCACCACATCGATTGCGGCCTTGAGCGCCGAGCAGTTGGGCGGCCTGAGCGCGACCCAAGTGCTGTCGCTCAAGCACGCGCAGCTCGATACGCTGACCGCGGCCCAAATGTCAGGGCTCAGTACGGCTGCGCTGCACGCGATGGCCCCCAGCCAGATCGCCGAGTTCCGTCCGGAGCAGCTGGCCGCCTTGACGGCGCCACAGTTCATCAGCCTGAGCCCGGCCGATGTGGCGCAGCTCAGCAGCCAACATATCGCCGCGCTGGAGCCGCTGCAATGGAAGGCCATGTTGCCGGCCCAGGTGTCGGCCTTGAGTGCCGGCCACATCGAGGCGCTTGGGGCCAATCACTTGGCGCTCTTCGTGCCCGCACAAATCGCCGCGCTCGGCACGGCGGCCGTGGCGGCGCTCTCCGGTGCGCAGCTGAATGCCTTGCCAACCCTGGATGTGGCGGCATTCACCAAGACCCAAATTGCCGCCATGAGCACGCAAGAGCTCGCCACCATGGACATGGCCCATGTGGCCGCCTTCACCGGTACGCAGCGCGAAGCGATGACGCCGGCCCAGTTGGCCGTGTTGGCCGCCGCCTCGCCGCTGATGCTGGATCTGAGCGGCATCGGCGTTGGTGAAGCGGCCGGTGTCCATACGCTGGGTGTTGAAAACGGCGTAACTTTTGATATCAACGCCACCGGCCACGCCTCGCAGATCGGCTGGGCCGCTGCCGGCAACGGCATGCTGGCGCTGGACCGCAATGGCAATGGCCAGATCGACAACGGCGCAGAACTGTTCGGCACGGCGACCAAGCTGAACAATGGCCATCTGGCCGACAACGGCTTTCACGCGCTGGCGCAGCTCGACAGCAATCACGACGGCAAGATTTCGGCCGCCGACGCGGAGTTCGATCATTTGCAGGTCTGGACCGGCGCCAGCAACAGCGCCAAGGGCCAGCTGCACAGTCTGGCCGAGCTGGGCATCGTTGAGCTGGACCTGAACGCCAATCATCAAGAAGTGATTCAAAACGGCAATTTGATCGGCATGGCCTCCAATTTCAAAACCGCCGACGGCGCCAAACATGAATTGGTTGATGTCTGGTTTGCGCAAGGCTCCAAGGAAAGCAGCACGGCAGATCAGGGGCCGTCGCTGCACGACTTGCTGCAAGGCCCGTCGGGCAGCCTGCTGGCCGAGAAGTCTGCTGCCGCCGAACCAAGCATTGCGGAGCAATCTCAGCAGGCCGTGGCGCATCACGCGATGTTCCGCACCGAGCAATTCCTAGACGAACTCGAGCGCAACAAAGCGCAGTTGCTCATCTGACCCGCCGTGCTGTCGGCGGCCAAGGCGGCCTGAAGCGGGCACAATGCAGCGCTATGTCAGACAAGGTCATTCCCCTCCTCGACCAACGCCGAGCCCCTTCTGTTCCAGCGCTTCCGGCACAGCTTGCGCCCCCGACGGGCTTGCTTGCCGACGCGCTCGGGCGCCCATTGCGCGATCTGCGCATCTCGGTCACCGATCGCTGCAACTTCCGCTGCAGCTACTGCATGCCCAAGCAGGTGTTTGACAAGCAGTACGAGTTCTTGCCGCACAGCGATTTGCTCAGCTTCGAAGAAATCACCCGGATGGCTCGGGTCTTTGTCGCACATGGCGTGCAAAAACTTCGCCTGACCGGTGGCGAGCCGCTGCTGCGCCGCCATATCGAGGCGCTGATCGAGATGCTCAGCGAGATCCGCACGCCCGAGGGTCTGCCGCTGGACCTGACCCTGACGACCAATGGTTCGCTGCTGGCCCGCAAGGCCGCATCGTTGAAGGCCGCCGGCCTGCAACGCGTGACGGTCAGCCTTGACGGGCTCGATGACGCGGTATTCCAGCGCATGAATGATGTCGGCTTCCCGGTTGCCGATGTTCTGGCCGGCATCGAGGCGGCGGCTCAAGCCGGCCTGGGGCCGATCAAGGTCAATATGGTGGTCAAGCGCGGCAGCAATGAGCAGGAAATCTTGCCGATGGCGCGGCATTTCCGTGGCAGCGGCGTCACGCTGCGCTTCATCGAATACATGGATGTCGGCGCCAGCAATGGCTGGCGTATGGACGAGGTCCTGCCGTCCAGCGAGGTGCTGGCGCGGCTGCGCCAGGAGTTTGAGCTGCAGCCTCTGTCGGCCAGCGTCAGCGGCGAAACCGCCGAGCGTTGGTCATATGCCGACGGCCAGGGCGAAATCGGCCTGATCTCCAGCGTCACGCAAGCTTTTTGCGGCGACTGCAACCGCGCCCGGCTGTCCACCGAGGGCAAGCTTTACACCTGCTTGTTCGCCCACCGCGGCCATGATCTGCGCGCACTGCTGCGCGGCGGGGCCAGTGACGCCGAACTCAGCGGCGCCATTGGACTGCTGTGGGGGGCTCGCAGCGACCGCTATTCGCAACTGCGCGCCAGCGGCGCTGCCGAACTTGGCAACGGCGAGCGCAGGGTCGAAATGCATTACATCGGAGGCTGAATCCGCATGCCCGCACAAACCCAGGGGCCCTTGATCAAACTGCTGCGTCAGGCCGATTTGGCGGACTATAAAAAGCTGCGCGACGGCATGTTGGCGGCCCACCCGCAGGCCTTCACCTCCGACGCGGCAACCGAATTGAAGCGCGACGCGGACAGCTATCGCAGCCGCTTGAGCGGCGGCAGTGACGGGGCCAATCTATTTACGCTGGCAGCCTGGGACGGGCCGCAAATGGTGGGCGCCATCAGCTGCGAACATGAGGCACGCGTCAAGGTGCGCCATGTCGCGCACATCGTCGGCATGATGGTCAGCAATGATTTGCATGGCCGGGGTGTCGGCCGCCAGCTACTGGAACGTGCCTTGGCGCTGCTGCAAGGCGAGCCGGTGCTGGAGCTGGTGACCTTGAGCGTCACCAGCAGCAACGAGCGCGCCGTGCGCCTCTATGAGCGCTGCGGTTTTCAGCGTTATGGGCGGCTGGAAGGTGCGATCAAATTGCCGGATGGGCAATTGGTCGACAAGGACCTGATGTGTCGCCGCCTGCGTTGAACCTGCCCCGAATCGAGAACAAGCCATGACAAGAAAAGTCGCTCCAAGCAAAGAGCAGACCACGCTACTGCCTGCATTTGAATGCCTGGGCCTGGAGCAGATCCTGGTACCCAACACGGCAACTCAATTTGAGGCCGCCGCCGCAGACATCAGCCGGGCCGGCATCGTCGGCTTCGACACCGAATCCAAGCCGACGTTTCTGAAGGACGAGGTCAGCGAAGGCCCTCACATCGTTCAATTCGCGACCACGCAAAAGGCCTATATTTTCCAGCTGCACCACGAAGATTGCCGGCATTTTTTGGCCGATCTGCTCTGTTCCAGCGCGGTCTTGAAGGTCGGCTTCGGGCTCGAGTCCGACCATGAGCAGATTCAGCACAAGCTCGGCCTTCGCCTCGCCGCCGTGCTGGATCTGAATACGATTTTCCGCAAGGAAGGCTATGCCAACTCGACCGGCGCGCGCGCCGCGGTGGCCATCATGTTCCAGCAGAAATTTCACAAGTCCAAAAAAGTCACCACCTCCAACTGGGCCGAGCGTCAGCTGACGCCCCGGCAATTGCTTTATGCGGCCAATGATGCCTATGTGGCGCTGCGGGTTCATGCGGCCTTGAATGACCGGGCTTTGCCCTAAGTCAAACTAAACCAAGCTCCGGCGTCACTCTTGCCGCCAGAATGCACCCCATGAACTTAGCTCTTGCCGACATTGCCGCCCAACTGGACGGTTACGACCCACAAGCCTTGCCGGTCGACGTGGCCCAGAAATTCATCTCTAAGCTACTGCCCTTGCCGCAGCAAGCGGAGCGCGTGGGCCTGCGCGCTGCGCTGGGCCGGGTTTTGGCCGCCGACATCATCTCGCCGCTGCAAGTGCCCGCCGCCGACAACTCGGCGATGGACGGCTATGCACTGCGTGCCAGCGACTTGGCGGTCGAAGGCGAGACCCGCTTGCGACTGGCCGGAACCAGCCTCGCCGGCAGCGCACCCAGCGCGACCTTGGCGCCCGGCCATTGCCAGCGCATCATGACCGGCGCCTTGATGCCGCCGGGCCTGGACACCGTCGTACCCCAGGAACTGACTCGCGTGGCTGGTGACTCGGGTGAGTTCATCGTGATTTCGCCGGGTATTTTGCGTGCCGGCGACAACCGCCGCCTGGCCGGTGAAGACCTCGCACTGGGCAGTGTGGCGCTCGCTGCGGGCCGCATATTGAAGCCCGCCGACCTGGGGCTTTTGGCCTCGCTGGGTCTGGCCGAAGTGCCGGTCTGGCGGCGCCTGAAGGTCGCCATCATGTCGACCGGCGACGAACTGCGAGGCGTGGGGGCGCCCCTACCTGCGGGCTGCGTCTACGACAGCAACAGATACACGATGTGGGCAATGCTGGAGCGCTTGGGGCTGGAGGTGATCGACCTGGGCATCGTGCGTGACCAGCCCGCGGCCTTGCGCGATGCGTTTACCCGTGCCGCAGCCGAGGCCGATGCCGTCATCAGCTCCGGCGGGGTCAGCGTCGGCGAGGCCGACCACACCAAACAGGTGATGGCCGAACTCGGCGAGGTGCTGTTCTGGAAGATCGCAATGCGGCCAGGCCGGCCGATGGCGATCGGGCGGATCAATTCGGGTGAACATCAAGCGCTGCTGTTCGGCCTGCCCGGCAATCCGGTCGCGGTGATGGTGACCTTTTACGCTTTTGTACGCGAAGCACTTTTGCGCATGAGCGGGGCAAGCCCTGACCCCTTGCCGATGCTGCGAGCCAGCAGCAGCAAGGCCTTGCGCAAAAAAGCCGGTCGCACCGAATATCAGCGCGGCATCGTCGGCCGCGGCCAAGATGGGCAATGGCAGGTCGACATCACCGGCAATCAAGGCTCGGGCATTCTGTCCAGCATGAGCCAGGCCAATGGTCTGGTCGTGCTGGGCCACGCGCAGGGCGATGTAGCGGCGGGTGACTGGGTGGATGTGTTGCCGTTTGATGGTTTGATCTAGCAATTTTCAATCGGGGGTCGGGGTGCTGTATAAACCTCGCCTTCAACAAAGGAGACTCGAAGATGGGCGCGCAATGGAAAGCTAAACACAAAGACCTGGCGGCCAATGCCCGTGGTCGGGCCTTCGGCAAGTTGTCAAAAGACCTGATGGTGGCGGCCCGCAATGGCGCCGACCCCGATATGAACTCGCGCCTGCGCCTGGTGGTCGAGCAGGCCAAAAAAGTCTCGATGCCGCGCGACACGATCGAGCGGGCGATCAAAAAAGGCGCCGGTCTGCTGGGTGATCCGGTGCATTTCGAGCGTGTCACCTACGAAGGTTTTGCACCGCACCGGGTACCGGTGATCGTGGAATGCCTGACCGACAACCTCAACCGCACCGTGTCCGAGATTCGCGTCTGTTTCCGCAAGGGCCAACTCGGCGCCGCCGGCTCGGTGGCTTGGGACTTTGACCATCTGGGCATGATCGAAGCCGCCCCGAACCCGGGTGCCGACCCCGAGTTGGCGGCGATCGAAGCCGGCGCGCAGGACTTTGAGCCTGGCGAAGACGGGGCCACGTTGTTCTTGACCGACCCGACCGATCTGGACCTGGTCTGCCGCGCGCTACCTAACTTCGGATTCACCGTGCTGTCGGCCAAGATCGGCTACAAGTCCAAGAGCCCGGTCAGCCTGAACGAGGCCGAAATGGCCGAGGTCGAGCATTTCCTCGACGCCATTGACGGCCAAGATGATGTGCAGAACGTTTATGTAGGACTTGCTGGCTGAGTCCACTCGGAAAGGGCTTGCTCGACGCCGCCCTTTCTCGATGGGCCGGCCGCGCGCCGCAGCGGCGTTCCCAGCGCGATCCAGCCCAACAGCGTTTCGCCGGGGCCACAAAACGCCGCCATGACGTTCGCATCGCGCACCTTGGCGCCGGACAGCATCTTGCCGCCATAACCCAATAAGTGCGCGGCATTGAGAAAATTACTCAAGGCCCCGCCGACGCAAGCCCATTGCTCATGCGCCGGCACCAAGGGGTGGCCCAGATCGATGCGCGCCAGCACGGCCACCGTGACCGGCGCACGCAAGGCCCGCTCGGCATCCATCGCGGCACCGGCCTCGTCCTTGCCCGCCGCCCTTGCGGCGGCGGCAAACAGGTCGGCCATCTGCGCACGCGCCGCGCCGCGCACGACCTTGAAGCGAAATGGCAGCAGCTCAGCGTGGTCGGGTGCGCGCAAGGCCGCCTCCACCATCAGGCTCAGCTCCGCCTGATCGGGGCCAGGCTCGCTGAGATGTTTGGGGCCGACCGAATAGCGGCTCAGCAAGGCTTGCAAGGCTTCTCTCTCAATCGTCATGATGCCTCCGAGCTCACGCGGGCCGGCTCTGGTTCGGCATCGAACCGATCAAAGCCGCTGTAGCAAATGAAATGTTTACCTTTGGCGCGACCAATCAGGGTCAGGCCGAGTTGCTGACCCAAAGCATGGCCCATCTGCGTGATGCCATTGCGTGAAACGATGATGGGCACGCCCATCTGGGCCGACTTCATCACCATCTCGCTGGTCAGCCGACCGGTGGTGTAAAAGCATTTGTCGGCGCCGCTAACGGGAGATTCACCCGGCTGCATCCACATCCAGCCGGCAATGCTGTCGATCGCGTTGTGACGCCCCACATCCTCCATATGCACCAGCATCTGCTCGCCGCAAAAAAGCGCGCAGCCATGCACCGAGCCGGCCTTTTTGTAGACGCTGTCGAGCTTGCGGGCGGTCTCCAGCATCGCGTACAGGCTGCTTTGGCACAGGCGCGCGCTGGCCGCGCTGGGCAGCTTGATGCTGTTCACATCGGCCATCAAAGCGCCGAACACCGTGCCCTGGCCGCAGCCGGTGGTCACCACGCGCTGCGCCGTCTTCTCCTCGATATCGGCAATACCGGCGCGCGTGCGCACGGCCGCTGCGCCAACCTCCCAGTCGACCGTGATCGATTCGATGTCGCTGACGTCCTTGATCAGCCTTTGATTGCGCAAATAGCCCAGCACCAGCAACTCGGGCGCCAGGCCCAGCGTCATCAAGGTGACCAGCTCGCGCTTGTCGACAAACACCGTCAAGGGCCGCTCGGCCGGAATACTCATCTGCCGCCTGAGCCCGAACTCGTCCAGCACCGTCACCTCATGGGTCAGCGTGGCGCTGCATTGGGTCAGCCTGGGCAATATCCTCATACCTTCTCAGCGCCGCACGGGCAAACACTGCAAGTCTTCCAATGTATTCGCGTTAGCGAAGGCCCCGGCATCCTCGAACAAGACCCGTGCGCAGCGATGCTGGGCGGCCCATTTGCCGATCTTCGCTTCGCCGGCCTGGGTGAAACGAACAAGGCTTTCCAGCAACTCGGTCTTCAGCAGACAAAACACCGGTTGGGGCTGGCGCACCGGTGGCTCGCCCTCCAAGGTGACAGCCATGGCCATCTCCGCCCCTTCCGCCTCCAACGCCGCCGCCAGCCGCGCCACCAAGTCGGCGGGAAAAAGTGGCGAGTCGCAAGGCACGGTCACCATATAAGGCGTCTCGCAATGTTCCAGCCCGGCCATGAAGCCGGCCAGCGGGCCGGCAAAGTCGGGCAGGCTGTCGGGCCAGACCGCCGCGCCCATGGACTCATAGGCGCTTAAGTTCCGGTTGGCGTTGATGATGACTTCGCCGACCTGGGGCCCCAGCCGCAGCAGCGCATGCAGCGCCAAGGCCGTGCCCTGATAGGGCTGCAAGCCTTTGTCGACGCCGCCCATGCGGCTGCCGCGGCCGCCGGCCAGAATCAGGCCGGTGATATCTGCTGGATCAATCACGTCTTGCTTCTTTCCACTCGTCAATTTTTAGCGTTAGGGAAGAACAGCTGCTCGCCGCCGATTTTGTAGGCAGCAATGCTGGCCTGCCCCTGCGGCGACACCACCCAGTCGGCGAAAGCCTGGGCCTGCGCGGTCTTGGTATGCGGGTGCTTGGCCGGGTTGATGACGATCACGCCGTATTGATTGAACAAGCGCTTGTCCCCTTCCACCAGCACGGCCAAATTGCCCCGATTCTTGAAAGACAACCAGGTGCCGCGGTCGGTCAAGGCGTAGCCATCAAGGCTGGAGGCAATATTGAGTGCCGGGCCCATGCCGCATCCGCAGGCGCGGTAATCGATCAAACGCTGGGCATCGGTCTTGGCGGCGGGATCGTCGATGCCGGCTGCCTTCCAAAAGCGCAGCTCGGCCGCATGGGTGCCGCTCTTGTCGCCGCGCGAGATGAACGGCGCTTTGGCGGTCGCGAGCTTCTTCAAGGCGGCGACGATATCTTGCCCACGCACATCGGCGGGGTCGCTGGCCGGGCCGACCAACACAAAGTCGTTGAACATCACCGCCCTGCGAGCCAAGCCGTAGCCCTCGGCAACGAATTTTTCCTCGGCTGCTTGGTCGTGCACAAACAGCACATCGGCATCACCCCGGCGCCCCATATCAAGCGCTTGGCCCGTGCCCAGCGCGACCACGCGCACCTCGATGCCGCTGACTTGTTTGAAGGCCGGCAGCAGATGGGCGAACAGGCCAGACTGCTCGGTACTGGTGGTCGAGGCCATCACGATCGCGCGCTCCTGCGCATGGCCGCTAACGCTCAAGCCGATGGCAAGCAAGAAACCGCAGACGGTTTTCACAACAAATCCCATGTCAACTCCCCTTTGAGAAACAGATCGAGCCTTGCATCGAGTGCATGCTCTTTGAAAAAAACCGCACTGGGCAGGTCGGCCCGAATCTTGCCACGATCCAGATAGATGACCCGACTCGCCAGCCGTTTGGCCTGACCCAGATTGTGCGTACTCATGATCAGCGTCATGCCCTCGGCCATGAAGCCGGCCAGCATGGCCTCGATTTCATTTTTGGCCGAGGGGTCCAAATTGGCCGTCGGCTCATCCAGAAAGAGCACGCCCGGCCTAACGGCCCAAGCACGGGCCAAGGCCAGGCGCTGCTGCTGGCCGCCCGACAAGGCGCGCGCGGGTCTGTCACGCAAGCTGCTCAAGCCGGCGCGCTGCAAGGCCTCGCTCGCACGTGCGGCTCGCAAGGGGCGCGGCACACCGGCCAGCCAAAGTGCTAACAGCAAGTTCCGCCAGACCGACAGGCGCAGCATGAAGGGACGCTGAAACACCATCACCTGGCGCCCGCAATCCGCCGCCACCAAACGCCGCCCGCTCAGTGGCAACAAGCCATGCAGCGCCTGCAGCAAGCTGGTCTTGCCCGAGCCATTGGCGCCGATCAGGGCAATGAATTCGCCTTGCCGCACCTGCATCGTCACATCGCTCAAGGCCTGCACATTGCCGAAGCGCAGGCCGGCGCCCTCCAGACTCAGCAGCATGGCCGGTGATTGTTTTTCTTCAGCGATCACCGCGCATACTCCGACTGCCCGCCCTGCGCGCGCTGCCAGGCCTGAGTGACCGCGATGATCAGATTGATCAGGCCCACCAAGGCCAGCAAGACCAGGCCGAGCGCCAAGGCCTGCGGCAAATCGCCCTTGCTGGTTTCGAGTGCAATTGCCGTCGTGATGACCCGGGTTACGCCGTCGATATTGCCGCCCACAATCATCACCGCACCGACCTCGGAAACAGCGCGCCCAAAGGCCGTCAACAAAATCGTCAAGACCGCCCAGCGCTCATGCACCAGCATCAGGCAGGCGGCGGTGAAGGGCCCGGCCCCCATCGAGCGAAGCTGAGCGCCGCCCTCGCGCAAGCCGTCGCGCACCAATTGCTGCGCGAGCGCCGCAATCACCGGCAAGACCAGCAGGGTCTGCGCCAACACCATCGCCGCCGGCGTGAACAAAATCCCCCAAGAACCGAGCGGCCCGCTTCGTGACAAGAGCAGATAGACCACCAGCCCCACCACCACCGAAGGCAGCGCCAACAGCGTCGACAGCAGGCCCTGCAAAACGCGGTGACCGGGGAAGCGCGTGACCGCCACCCAAGCACCGAGGGCCAAGCCAAACGCAGCGGCAAACAGGCAAGCCGAGCCGCTGACGAGCAAGGACAAGCGCAGTATGTGCAGCAACACCGCGTCGGCGTTCACGATCAGATCAAACGCTGCACCCAAGCTTTCGGAAAATGCACTCAAACGGCGATCACCCCAACAAGGCCAACTCGGCCGGCAGATTGAGCAAGAGGTTCTGCGGCTTGAGTTTCAAGCGCGACTCGGCCGTCATCGCCAGCCCCAGATAGATAGGCTTGGGGTAGCGGCCCGGTAGATCGAGCCTGAACAAGCTGATCAACTGCGCCAGCCGCGCGCTATCGACCGGTCGGTCTTCATACAAATCGTTCAACAAGCGCATCGCCTGCACATCCAGGCCGATATGCCAACTCCAAGCCGGATCGTCGACCTTTTGCAAGGGCGTGATCTTGACCGGCTTGCCCAAGAAATGCGTCAGCCATTGCGCTAACACCTGGGCCAGCGCCTTCAAACCCGAATGCTTGAGCGTCAGATTGAAAATCAAGCCGTGACCCAGTTGATTGGAAACCTCGTGGGTCAGGTCGAGCGCGAACAAGCGCTCGGGATCACCCGCGAAAAAATCGACGGCATTGGCCGGACTCAGCACATCCAGCAAGCCCGCACTGGACTGACGCTGCTCCAAAGACTCAAGATCGGCACATAGCAAGCGGCCCTCGGTGAGGGTCAGGCCTTGCGTACGGAACAGCAACTCCGCCGCGCGGACTTGAAACGCATCGCCACAGCCGGCCTGCAAATGGCCGACGATGGTGGCCACCAGACAGTCCAGAAACAAAGGTGGCACCGTCACTTGCGGGCCGCGCAGCTCACTCAGGTAATAGGCTTCCAAGCTGCCGGCGGCCAGCAATTCGTCTCGGAAGCGCACAAAGAGTTGGAAGTTGGAGCGGGCATCGCCGTCCTCGATCGCATTCAATTGCTCCGCCGACACGGCCGCCGATGGGCTCGCCATCAAGGCTTGATGAAGGGAAATTTCGGCCGGGCAGGACTCGGCCACCAAGCTCAACTCGGGTCGGCGCAAGCACAGCCGTAAAAAATCATCGTCAGCCTGCAGCCAGCCTCGGGCGTCTGTTGCCAGCCTGGCCCGCGCACCGGCCAGCCAGAATTCGTGCAAGGGCTTGAGCGTCGCGGTCGAATCGATGGCGATCACTTCTTGGGCGGCGTCGGCGCCGAAGCCGGCGCAGCGACTGCAAGAACCTCCGGCGCCACAAAGGGCCCAGGGTCGGCACAGGCCGGCGTGTCGACCGCCGGCTGCACTTCGCGGCCGGCCGCCTTGGCGTTCTTGCGATAGCCATCGGCAACGCGGTTCATCGCTTGGCAGAGTTGAAAGGCCGCGAGTTTGTCGGACCAGGCCGTCTTGGCGGCGGTCGCCGCCGCCTTGGCCTTGGCCTCATCACTGGGCGCGGGCAACTTGGCCGACACGCCGCTCATCGCTAGGCAAATCAGGGCAGCCAAGCTCAGCTTGAAGGGGAAATTTGTGCAGCGAACCATGATCGGATTCCTTGTCTAGAACTGGGGCTCAATGCTGAGCTGCGACAGCCCCGGCAGGCGCGGCCCCCGTCGAGCGTTGCGCCGGGATCTTGCCGGCGCGAATGTCATCGAACCACAACTCATGATGTTCCTTCGCCCAGCCTTCATCAACCATGCCGGTTTTCATGGCGGAAAGCGCATCCTTCATGCCCATCGTGCCCATATAAATGTGGCCCAGGAACAGCGTCATCATCAGCACCGAAGCACTCGCATGAATCATGTGGGCGATCTGCATGTCGCCGCGCAAATAGGCCAGACCGGGAATCAATTGGTCGAGGACCAGGCCCGAGGCGACGACGGTGAATCCAAGCACAAAGACGCCGGCCCAGAACACCACTTTCTCACCCGCGTTGAAGCGTGCCGACGGCACCTCATGTTCGCCAAACAAGCCACCGCCTTTGAGCAGCCATTTCAGATCATTGGCGGTGGGCAGGTTATCGCGCACAAAGGTCACGAACACCACAAACAAGGAGACCGCGAACAGTGGGCCGGCGAAGTTATGTGCCGTCTTCAAGGCATAGGCCAGCCAACCGAACAGCGTACCGCCCAAGACCGGCAGCAAGAAAAACTTGCCGAAGGCCATCACCAGACCCGAAACAGCAAGCAGGCTGAAGGCGGCGGCATTGCTCCAATGCGCTGCCCGCTCGAAATAGGTGAAACGCTCGATCAAGCGCCCGGTATAGGGGACATGGCCACCCATCGTGCCCTTGGAAAAATAGAACAGCGCCAGCGCCAGCACCGTGATCAGCAGCAGCGAGCCACCGTAAGGGATGATCCACTGATTGCGTACCTGCCGCCAGGCTTCCCCGGCCGTGGTCAGCTTGGAGCCGGGGTACTGAACCATCGACTGAATCAACACACCCTTCTCGGCGCCGGGCAGATTGCTGATGCCGGCTTGGTCACCCGAGCCATGCACGGCCCGCCAAAAAGGCGCGTTATTGCCGGGCTGCGACTTGGCCCGCTGCGCATTGCTTTCATCCATCTTGGGCAAGGCCGGGGCCACAAAACCCGCCGGCGCCGAAGCCACTTGCTCCAGCGCTTGCGGCGGCGCAGCTTGCGCGCAGGCAAGCGAGATCGCAAACATATTCAGCAGACCAACAATGAGCTTGCGCATGGAAGCCTCCCGTTTCAGCGTGAATAGTCGTTCTGCGCTTGGTTGCGCCGCCGGATCTGCGCCTCCCAAGACGCCCGATCACCGGGCGCCCATCCCGCCGCCTTGAAGCCCGGATTGGCGGCCTCGCTGACGCTCCACATCGACGCATCGGAGCCCGCCTTCTTGAGCAGCTTTTGCTCGCGCTCGGCGCAGCCGGGCAGATTCAGCAAGGCGATTGCGGCCAGCAGCAAGAGCCTGACTTTCACGACTTCACCTCATCGGGCTTGCCGGCTGCCGGTTGGCCATCCCTTGGCTTTCCGTAAGCCGTCCCCCAACCCCAGACCTCGCTGCCCTTGCCGCGTACCAAGACCCGGTTGCGCAGGATGTCGGCCACCACATCGCCGTCGCCGGCCAGCAAGGCCTTGGTCGAGCACATCTCGGCGCAAGCCGGCAGCTTGCCTTCGGACAGGCGATTGCGGCCGTATTTTTCAAACTCGGCCTGGCTGCCGTTCTCCTCCGGGCCACCGGCACAGAAGGTGCACTTGTCCATCTTGCCGCGCAGACCAAAGGCGCCCGTACTGGGGAACTGCGGCGCGCCAAAGGGGCAGGCGTAAGAGCAGTAGCCGCAACCGATGCAGATGTCCTTGTCATGCAGGACCACGCCTTCGTCGGTGCGGTAAAAGCAGTTGACCGGGCAGACCGCCATGCAAGGCGCGTCCGAGCAATGCATGCAGGCGACCGAGATGCTTTTCTCGCCCGCCACGCCGTCGTTCATAGTGACAACGCGGCGCCGATTGACACCCCAGGGAATGTCATGCTCGGCCTTGCAGGCGGT
This sequence comes from Roseateles oligotrophus, assembly GCF_025717515.1. Lineage (GTDB taxonomy): Bacteria > Pseudomonadota > Gammaproteobacteria > Burkholderiales > Burkholderiaceae_C > Paucibacter_A > Paucibacter_A oligotrophus. Next base: position 402,143 of record NZ_JAJIRN010000001.1, on the reverse strand, counting down.
GACGCAGCCATTGCACTCGATGCAACGCTCGGCGTCGCAGATGAATTTCATTCTTGCCATGTCGGTACTCCCCTTAGACGGTGGCTCTAGTGACTTGGCAGACCGTCGTCTTAGTCTCTTGCATCATCGTCACACTGTCATAACCATAGGTTGTGGCGGTATTGATCGCCTCGCCGCGCACAATCGGCGCCGCGCCCTCGGGGTAATGCTGGAGCAGATCAGCGCCTTGCCAGCGGCCCGAGAAGTGGAAGGGCAGCCAGACGGTGTCGCGGTCGACCCGCTCGGTCACCAGCGCGCGCACGGTCAGCTTGGCGCCGGTCGGCGTGGTCACCCAGACATCTTCGCCGTCACGGATGCCGCGGTCGTTCGCCGTGGCCGGATTGATCTCGACAAACATATGCTGCTGCAACTCGGCCAGCCAGCGGTTCGAGCGGGTCTCCTCACCGCCGCCCTCGTACTCGACCAGGCGACCCGAGCTCATGATCAGCGGGAAGGTCTTGACGATGTCGACGTTCTTGTCCTGCACGCTCTTGTACAGCGTCGGCAGGCGCCAGAAGCTCTTCTTGTCATCATGGGTCGGGTACTTCGCGATCAGGTCGGGCCGGGTCGAGAACAGCGCCTCGCGGTGCTGCGGAATCGGATCCGGGAAGTTCCAGACCACCGCCCGCGCCTTGGCATTTCCGAACGGGTGGCAACCATGCGCCATAGCGACGCGCTGGATGCCGCCGGACAGATCGGTCTTCCAGTTCTTGCCCTCCGCCAGCTTCATCTCGGCCTCGGTCAGGTCGTTCCACCAGCCCAGCTTCTTGAGCAGCAGATGGTCAAACTCCGGGTAGCCGGTGGTGATGGCCGAGCCCTTGGAATGCGAGCCGTCCTCGGCCAGCAGGCTGACGCCGTCCCGCTCGACGCCGAAGTTAGCGCGGAAGTTGCCGCCGCCCTCCATCACATGCTTGGAGGTGTCGTAGAGATTGGGCGAGCCGGGGTGCTTGAGCTCGGGCGTGCCGTAGCAGGGCCAAGGCAGGCCGAAGTAGTCGCCGTCGAGCTTGTAGCCGGTTTCCTTGTCGATGCCGCCCTTGGCACGCAAGGTCTTCACATCGAACACATTCATATTGCGCATATGCGCTTTGAGCCGCTCCGGGCTCTGGCCGGTGTAGCCAATCGTCCACAGGCCCCGGTTGATCTCGCGCAGCAGCGATTCGGTCTCCGGCTCCGGCATGCCGCCCTTGCCCGGCACCAATTTGCCACTCTTCATCAGTTCCTTGTCGAAGCCGAGTTTTTGCGCCAGCTGATACATGATCATGTGATCGGTGCGCGACTCCCACAGCGGCTCGATCACCTTCTCGCGCCATTGAATCGAGCGGTTCGATGCGGTGCAAGAGCCGCTGGTTTCGAATTGCGTGCAGGCAGGCAGCAGATACACCGCGCGGTTCGGATTCAGCTCATCCGCTTTGCCCGGCATGGCCGCCATCGCGGCGGTAGCGGACGGAAACGGATCGACGACGACCAGCAGGTCCAGTTTGTCCATTGCCTTCTTCATCTCGAGGCCGCGGGTCTGAGAGTTGGGCGCATGGCCCCAGAAGAACAGGCCGCGCAGATTGCTTTCCTGGTCGATCAGCTCGTTCTTCTCCAGCACACCGTCGATCCAGCGCGAGACGGTCATGCCGGGTTTGGTCAACATGCCCGGTGCGTACTGCTTCTTGATCCACTCGAAGTCAACATCCCAGATCTTGGCGAAATGCTTCCAGGCGCCTTCGGCCAGGCCGTAGTAGCCGGGCAGCGAATCGGGATTCGGGCCCACATCGGTGGCGCCCTGGACGTTGTCATGGCCGCGGAAAATATTGGTGCCGCCGCCGCTAACGCCCACATTGCCCAGCACCAATTGCAGGATGCAAGACGCTCGCACCACCGCATTACCAATGCTGTGCTGGGTCTGGCCCATGCACCAGACGATGGTGCTGGGGCGGTTGTCGGCCAGCGTCTTGGCGACCTTGTAGCAGGTGGCCTCGTCGACGCCGCAGGCTTCGAGCACCTTGTCGGGCGTCCACTTGGCCATGATGTCTTCGCGCACCTTGTCCATGCCGTAGACACGGTCGTGGATGTAGTTCTTGTCTTCCCAGCCGTTTTTGAAGATGTGATAAACGAGGCCAAAGACGAAGGGAATGTCGGAGCCGGAGCGGATGCGCACATAGTCATCGGCCTTGGCCGCCGTGCGCGTGAAGCGTGGATCGACGACGATCATCTTGCAGCCATTCTCTTTGGCATGCAGCATGTGCAGCATCGAGACCGGGTGCGCCTCGGCCGCGTTGGAGCCGATGTACATCGCAGCGCGGGAGTTGCGCATATCGTTGTACGAGTTGGTCATCGCGCCGTAGCCCCAGGTGTTGGCCACCCCGGCCACCGTGGTCGAGTGGCAAATCCGCGCCTGGTGATCGCAGTTATTGCTGCCCCAAAAGCTGACCCATTTGCGCAGCAGATAGGCCTGCTCGTTATTGTGTTTGGAGGAGCCGACGATGAAGACCGAGTCCGGGCCGCTTTGCTTTTTCAACTCCAGCATCTTGGCGCTGATTTCGGTCAAGGCCACATCCCAGCTGATCTTCTGGTACTTGCCGTTCACCAGCTTCATCGGCGTGCGCAGGCGGTGCTCGCCGGCACCATGCTCGCGCAAGGCGGCGCCCTTGGCGCAATGCGCGCCGAGGTTGATCGGCGAATCAAACACCGGCTCCTGGCGCACCCAGACGCCGTTCTCGACCACCGCATCCACCGCACAGCCGACCGAGCAATGGCCGCAGACGGTGCGTTTGACTTCCACCTTGGCCTTGGCGCCGGCGGCCGGCGCCGCGGTGTCGGCAGCATGGGCCTTTCTTTGCACCAGGCTCAGCTGCGTCGCGGCCAGTCCGGCGCCCAGACCCAGGCCGGAGCGACGCAAAAACAAGCGCCGGTCCATGGTCGGAATCGTGCGACGGCTTTGTCCGTCAAGCCCACGGCTCAGGCTATTGACCAGACCAGCAGATGCCTGGGCTTGAGTCGTGGCGGAAGAAGATTTGCGGGTCAGCAACATAGGATCTCCAGCGGGCTTGCGCTTGGCAACACCCATTCAATTCGGCAGCGAATCTTTGACAGCAATCAGGAGCGGGCGGTTTCGTAATAACGCAAGACATGCGGGCTCAGCTGGTAGCCGCCTGCATCCGGCGTCACGACCGCGGCCACCGCCACTTCGGCCTCGGCCACCGCCGCCACCGGCAGGGCCTTCGCCACCACCGCTGCGGCGCCCGCCGCGCCAAGGCCCAAGAGCCAGCCACGCCTTTTGATTGCGGGGTCGGGCAGGACCGGCTCTGCTTTGTCCATCTTTTCGCTGACGGGGCTCTTGCTCGTGATCATGGTCATCAACTCCGGAAACGGTTGCGATAGCAATATAGCCTTGTTGGGCGCTTGATGCATCGGGCTACACCCATGCAGCGCACATCAATTGCTGAAATTCCTAACCGTCAGGATCCTGCAAGGCTTTCAGGTCTCGACCAGATCAAAGCCCTGTGCTTCAACCGCAAAGAAGTCCCGTGCAAAGTCGGCCAACGCGCGATAGAAATCCGCCTGCATCTGCGCGCCTATGGCCTCGCACAGCCCGTCGGCCCAAACGCGCAAATAGGTGTTGAAAAAGCGCTGCTGCGTAGCCAGATTGCTGACGCCCAGATCCTCGCCTGCGATCAGGTAACGCATCACTTCGCAGAGGCCGGCGATATGGTCCTCGGTTTCCAACACGCCCGGCGGCCGCTCCAGCCCAAGCGCCTCCAGCGCCTGACGCAGCTCCACCAAAGGCTGCTGATTCAGCGCGCCGGCCAAGTACCAAGAAGAAAACAGGCAAACCGCCGGCTTGCCGACGCCGCCAAACAGGGCCACATACTCGGCCTCGATCTCGGGGAGCTCCAGGCGCCTCGAGGCGCCCACCAATTCGCCCCAACTGCCCTCCAAAAACGCGCCGGCCCTCGGCGCCTGGGTGACCGCTACCCGCAGCTGCTCGAACAAACCCTGGGACGGTGGCGCGAAAAAGAGTTCGGCCAGCAGGCCGTAAACCTCGGCCCGCGCCAGCTCCTCGCCGCTGTCCTGGCTCTGAAATACGACGGATGCGCTGCTGTTCATATCTGATCAATCCTGACTTCATTCGGGTTGCTGTGCATGGCAATGACGCGGCAGTCGCCGCACATCTGCAGGCGCTCTCGCGCAGCACCTTGAAACATCGGGTGCGCGCCCAGCTTGGCGAGCATCAGCTCGATCGCCTTCGGCGTCGCAAAGGGTTTGGCACAGCGGACACAGCAAAAGGGCTCGACCTCGTTCAAGACCCGCATTTGCTTGCGCACGCGCCCACCATCGGCCAGCAGCAGCCGGGGCTGCAGGGTGATGGCGCTTTCCGGGCAGGTGCTCGCGCACAGGCCGCATTGCACGCAGTTCTTCTCGATGAAGCGCAGCTGCAGCTTGTCCGGGTTATCGGCCAGGGCACCCGCCGGGCAGGCGCTGACGCAGCTCAAACACATGCTGCAGCGATCCGGATCGACCTGCAACGTCCCGAAGGGGCTGGCCAGCGCCGGCAAGGCAATCTCGTCGGGCACGGCTTGGGCCTGGCCCATCAGATGCTCCAGGCACAACTCCAGCGTGGCGCGCTTGTCCGCCAGCACATGGTAGCCGGCGGCTTGCTGAACGCAGTCGGCCGGCGGCACTCGCAGCGCCCTATCCAATGCTGCCACATCCGACGCCTCAATCAGGGTCAGGTGTTGCCCCTTGAAGCCCAATCCACTCAGGATTGCCTGCGCCCCAGCCATTTGAGCCCGCACGGCGGCACGGTAATCGGGCGCTTCTTCCTCCGTCATCAAGACCCAGACCTGCGAGGCGCCATACGCGATGGCTGATAGCCAGAGTTCCATCCCCATCGAAGCGGTATGCCAGGCATCCAGCGGCAAGACCCGCGCCGGCACACCATGCACACCCGCCTGCGTACGGGCCGCGCGGCCAAGCTCGCCGATCAAGCGAACACCACCGGTCTGGCTGTGAATCAACAAGGCCGCGTCCTTGCCACCGGCGCGGGCATAGGTGCTCAGCAAGCTTCGTATGCGTTGGCCCTGGGCGTCAGGGCCGGGCGTCGCATAACTCAAGGCACCGCTGGGGCAGACGGTGGTGCAAGCACCGCAGCCCACGCACAGATGCGGCTCGACGATGATGCCGGCCAAGTTGGCCCCGCCGGCCTTGCCTTTTCTGGAAGCGTCGCTGCGGATCGCCTGCGCCGAGCACACATCGATGCAGGCCGTGCAGCCGATCTGTTCATTGCGGCTGTGCGCGCAGAGCTTTTGCTTGTAATTGAAAAACTTGGGCTTCTCGAATTCACCGACCGCCTCGCGCAGTTGCAAGACGGCGGCCATCAGCTGCGCATCATCCCGCGCATGGAAATAGCCCTGCGGCGGCTGGTGCAGGGCGATCAAAGGCTGCGTACTCAGGTCCAGCACCAAGTCAAAGGTTTCTCGCAGGGTTTGCGCCTGACGATCGAAATCAATCGCCCCGGCGGCCGCGCAAACCTTGACGCATTCGCGGTGGCTGCTGCATTTGCTCAAGTCAATCTGGTAGCTGAAATCGATCGCCGCTTCGGGGCAAGCCTCGACGCAGGCATTGCAGCGGGTACACAGGTCCAGGTCAATCGGATTGTTTTGCGTCCATTTCACTTCAAACGCGCCCAGCCAGCCGCTGATCTGAACCTCTTCGCCGGCATACACCGGCAGCGCACGGGTCTGCGGCAAAGCGCCCTGCCCGGGCTGTATCAACAAGCTCAGGTCCAGCTTGTCGGCCAGCAGCTCGGCGGCGCGGCCTGCGCGCTCAGCATCGCCAATGATGAGCGCGCGGCCCTGGGAGCGGTAGCTGACCGTGGGCACCGGCGCCGCGTCGGGCAGCTGCGCCAGCGCCAGCATTGCGGCGATCTTTGGCGTGGCTTGGTCACCATCCTTGGACCAGCCGCCCGTCTCGCGAATATTGACGAAGCGAATCGGTCGCTCGCCGAGGGGCAGCGCACCCTCGGTCTGCTCGCTCAGCTGCAAGAACAGCCGACTTTCTTGAGTGCAGGCGACCAGCAAATCGTCGCCGGACTTGGCGGCGCGCTGAAACGAGCCGGCTTCGCGCCGGCACAACAAGGTATGAACCGTCTCAAGACCCGCGCCGGCCTCAGGCCCCAGCGCTGCCTTCAGTGCCGGGCCGTTCAGCGGCATCGTCTTGTTGCAATCGCAAATCAGCGTGGTCGTCGTCATGGGTCAGGCTCGGGGTTTCGGTGACAGCCAGGGCTGCGGGGGTCGGGTCTTGCGCGACTTTGGCGTCGTCAAGTTCAAACAGGCCCAAGGCCTTGGACTGGTTCAACTGCCGCAACATGCTCAGCGGTATCGGATCGGCCTGGCTGTAATCGTCAATATAGGTATCCAGCCCATCCATCAAATTGAAGTGAGGGTCGGAGAAGAATAGTTTTTTCATCGCCGCACGCTGCACACCGGCATCGACACCCTGACTCATGAAACGGGCGTAGTCGCTGCCCGGCGTCAGCAGTTCAACGTCGGCATAGCCGGGCACAGGCTCAGGGCTGACTTCTACAACCGCAGTTGCTTGAGGTTCCGGCGCAATCACCGGCGGCACAGCCGCTTGGGCGCGGGCCTCGGCCTTGCGCCGACCCCAGCGCGCCAGGAAACCGGCCGGCTCGTCCGCCGAGGCGTCCTTGTCCTTGGCCGCCATCAGCGCCTCTGCTCGGGTGGCAAGAAGGACTGCGGGCGGCGGCGCTCCTTCTTCACTTCCGGCCGGTAATGCGCATCGACATAGGCCTGCAACCAGGCCGCCAGATCGGCCGGCAGCGGCACGTTATCGACACGCTCCTGCGCATCCAGCCAGCGCCCGGCCTCGGTATAGCTCAAGCTGACCCGCTCGGCCCAGGCCAGCGACGGGTCTTCATCATCACTGCGCCAGACCACAAACCAGACCGGCGCACCCGAGTTCAGATTGAGGTGATAACCCTCGGCCTCATCGGCAAACAATTCCAGCTCGAAGCCGGGGAATAGCTTGCTCTGCCGCCGACCGTCGTCACGCAGCACACGCGGCTGAGCGCCGAATGCCGGTTCATCGGCAACCACATCGGCCAACGAAAATCGCCAGGCTTCCCATTGATTCGGGTTTGCCTCCCGCTCCATCACCACGGCCACGCGGACCGAGGGCCGAGCCTTGGGTCGATCAAGCAGAGAGTTTGTATCTACCAAATTCATGCGCGCCAGTCTAGAGCAAGGCGGCGCAGACTTGGCTACGGTTTTCCCTGGCGCGGCGTTCAGCGGCAGCCGCTCAAGTTCCCTTGGAGATAGAGATGGTCGGGAACTTGGCCGAATAGTCCTTGGACTGCGCGCTAATCTTGACCGCCACCTTGCGCGCCAAGGCCTTGTAGAGGCCGGCAATTTCGCCGTCAGGGTCGGCCACCACGGTCGGCTGGCCGGCATCGGCCTGCACGCGGATCGACATCGCCAGCGGCAATCCGCCCAAATAGTCGATGCCATATTGCTGTGCCATCTTTTGCCCGCCGTCGGCGCCGAAGATGTGCTCGGCATGGCCACAGTTGGTGCAGATGTGAACGGCCATGTTCTCGACCAAACCCAGAATCGGCACGCCGACCTTTTCGAACATCTTCAGACCCTTCTTGGCGTCGATCAGCGCGATATCTTGCGGTGTGGTCACGATCACCGCACCGGTCACCGGCACCCGCTGCGACAGCGTCAGCTGGATATCGCCGGTGCCGGGCGGCATGTCGACGATCAGATAGTCCAGCTCTTGCCAACGCGTCTGGCGCAGCAATTGCTCCAGCGCTTGCGTCGCCATCGGGCCGCGCCAGATCATTGCCTGGTCTTCCTCGACCAGGAAGCCGATCGACATGATCTGCAGACCATAGGCCTCCATCGGCTCCATCAGCTTGCCATCTTCGCTCTCGGGCCGGCCGCTAACACCCAACATGGTCGGCTGGCTGGGGCCGTAAATATCGGCGTCCAAGATGCCGACGCGCGCACCCTCGGCCGCCAGCGCCAGCGCCAGATTCGCGGCGGTGGTGCTCTTGCCCACGCCGCCCTTGCCCGAGGCCACGGCGATGATGTTCTTCACGCCCGGCAGTAATTGCACGCCGCGCTGCACCGCGTGGGCCGCTATTTTGCTGTGGATCTGCACGCTGACATTGGCCACGCCCTCAACCGTACGGGCAGCCGCCACCAGTTGGCGCCGCAACTCAGGGAACTGACTGGCGCCTGGATAGCCCAGCTCGACCTCGAAGGAGACATCGGCGCCGTCCAGGCGCAGATTTTTCAGCTGCTTGGCGCTGACAAAGTCTTGGCCGGTATTGGGGTCGACAACGGTTTGCAGGGCTTGCAGCAGCGTGGATTCTTGTGGCTTGGACATATCGGCGGTCGGTTAATGGGCGCTGGCCCACCGGGCCTGGCTCGGCCGGCAGTCTAGCCCAGACCCCAAAGCCCTTGCTGGAGCCGCCGTTCAGCTGACCTGCTTGAACGCCATCACCGCTTGATTGCGCAGCGTGCGCAGCAATTGCAGCTCTTTTTCACCCAGGTCGATGCCACCGGCCTTGGCCTTGTCGGCATAGATCAGCGCAAATGGCGCGCCCTTCAGCGTCATCGGGAGCAACAAAAAGCTCGGCGCACGCACCGCCCCCCGGTACCAGACCGGCAAGCGCTCGGCAATCTTGGAAACGGTGGCGTCGGCAATCAGGGTGTCGGCACCCTTGTGGCAGACCGCGGCGAACAGATCGGCATTGCCGCCGTCGGCCAGTCGCAGCGGCACCCTGAACGCGGGCACGATGGACTCGACCCCCTCGCCAAGGCCGAAGCGGCCGGTCAAGGTTTCGGTCTTGGCATCACGCAGGCAGAACACTACCCGGCTAAAACCCAGCGCCCGGAAGATGGTCTCCAGAATCATCCTCAGAACCTCATTGAGCTTGAAATTCTCGACCATCACATTGGTGATGTCTTGAATCCCGGCTGCCATCATTTCGACCGCCTGCTCACGGGTCACCTGCTGCTGACTCAGGCTTTGTGTAGGCTCCAGAATCTGTGTAGCCTGCAGCTGATGGGCGGCCAGCGAATCATCGGCGGTCGGGGTCAGCGGCGCCAGCAAGCGACGGGCATGGGAGTTCTTGGGCAGCTGTATGCCCATCGCATCGGCCACCTGCGCCAGGCGCTGGCGGGCCTGATCGGCGGCCACATCAAAGGTCTCGGCCGTAACGCCAAGCACGCGCGCGTAGCGTTGCGCCATCGCATGCACACGCGCATGCGCCTCGGCCGGATCGGTATGCAAAATCACATCGGCCACATCATTGGCCGCATGCGCGAGCCAGCGCTGGCGTTCGTCCGTATGTTCGATCCGGCGCGTTGGCGGGTCGCCGTCGGGGCGCCGCATACTGTGCTGCAAGGATTCCGGCAAGCCCCATTGGCGAGCCACACCGAGGCCCAGTTGCTCGTAGCTCATGCCCAGCACCTCGGTCGACGCGGCCGCCTCGCTGAGCGGCGCGACAGCATGGCCGGTCGCCTGGCTAACCCGCTCGGTTCGCGTGATGCGGCGGATTTGCTGCGCTTCTTCGGGGAAATAGAACTCGCTCAGCGAGCGGCCCAGGTTGTGCAACATCGCGCATAAAAAAGCTTCCTCGGCCTCACGCGGGTTCAGACACAACTCACGCGCCAAGGAGGCAGCCATCAGCGAGCGCAAAAATTCCTCGCGCAACTGCTGGGCGTGCGCCTTGTTCTCCATCCGCTCCAGCAAAATCAGCGACAAGGCCAGATTGCGAATGCCCGAGAAGCCCACCAGCGCGACCGCTCTTGAAACGGTGCTGATGCTGCCGCCGCCGGCATGACTGAACTGCACGGTATTGACCAGGCGCAGCAGCTTATGCGTCAGCGCCACATCCTTGAGGATCTCGTTCGATAAGCTGGCCAGGCTGCCGTTCTCGGATGCGGTCAAGCGCTGAATGCGGCCAATCGCGTCCGACATCGCCGGGAAGTCACTCTTGTGGCGCATGCGGCGCAGCAAAAACTCCAGCGCCGCGCCCCCCTCCACCTCTGGGACCGCGACCTGGGCCGGATGCAGCCATTCGGTCAGGGCATCGTGCATCGCCTGCGCCGTTGGCCAGCGCTCGGCGGGCTTGCGCGCCAGCCCGCGCAGCACGATCGCCCGCAAGGCGTCATCGACATCCAGCCCCAAATCGGACGGCAGGGTCAGGTCTTGCTCCATCACTCGGCGCACCGAGACCCAAGGGTCGGGGTCGTAGTTGAGGCGCTGGCCACTGAGCATTTCGCCCAGCATCACCGCGGCCGCGAACACGTCCATCTGAGCACTAGGCGGCTCGCCTCGCGCCGCCTCCGGAGAGATATAGCCGGGTGTGCCGACCACGCGCTGCGGCGGCACCGACTCGACCCCGGGCGCTGCGGCCGACAAGCGCGCCGCAATGCCAAAGTCCATCACGCGCGCGCGCCCTTTGGCGTCGATCAAGATATTGCTGGGCTTCAGGTCGCGGTGCACCACGCCGGCCGCATGGGCGGCTTGCAGGCCATCCAGCAAACCGACAAACAGTTCAACCGCGGCGCGCACACCGAACTGGGCATTACGCCCCCCGCGCAGGCGATCCGCCAAGGTGCCGCCGGGCACATATTCAAACACCAGATAGGACTGCCCGGCCTGGCTATCGGCCTCAAACACCGGCACGATATTAGGATGCGTCAGTCGGCTGACCGCCCGCGCCTCGTGCAGCCACTCATCGACGCTGAGCGGGTCGGTGCCGGGCCGCAAGACCTTGAGCGCAACATTCCGGTCCAGCCTAGGGTCATGGGCCAGCCAGACGGTTGCTTGCGCGCCCTCGCCCAGGCTCTTGAGCAAATGGAAACGCCCCAAAGCCGGTAGACCAGGGGCGGCAGAGGAGTAAGTCAACGAGTCGTCGGGATTCATCACAAGAACGTTTTATCCTGACTTTTAGAAAGTGGCTGGAGACCTATCGAACCTCGGCATCAATGCGGCGAACCACCGTTGTGCCCACCATCGCTTGCCGACTTGGCAGCCAAGCGGGCGCGCAGGCTCGAGGGCTTGGGGGCATCCCCATCAAGCGCCATAAAGTTGGATCGACCATGATCGACAGGCGCAGCAGCCTCCGGGTTCAAGGCCTGTTGAATATCCTTCAGACCCAGGCCCAGGGTGCGGGCATAGCGCTTGGTCGCGACTTCGACACCGGCGGCCCGCTTGGCCTCCGGCAACATCAGGGCATCGACCAATTCGTTGGCCAGGCTGCAGGTCAGGCGCAGCACTTCGTTGTCGTTTTCCTTGGCGTGCCCACTGGCTCGCAAGGCGGCCGTCGGCGACTGACGCCGCATCATGTGCAGCAACTCGTCGCCCAGGCTCCAATGTTTGGCCACCGCCGTACCAAGAGAATCAAGATCACAACCCATGACGGCAAAGGCGGCCGCTTGCTCACTCATGCTGGCGGGATGCGGCTGATCGGCGGTCGGCTCCGGCGGCTGCATCAATTGCCGAATCTGTTGCGCGTCATCAGGGAAGTGGTACTGCAAGAGCAATCGACCCAAGTTCTGCATCACGGTGATCAGGTAAACCACCTCGGCGTCATAACCTGCCGGACGCAGCGCCTGGGCGATCTGCCCGGCCCGGTGGACGCGCTTCATCAAGCTTTGCAGCATCCCCGCTTGCATTTCGTTGAGCGGCCCCGGCCAGGGCTTGAGCGCTCGCGCCGCCTGGCTCACCCCCTCCAGGCCCAGCATCGCGATCGCGCGCTGCATGTTCAGGACCGTCCCGTCAACCGCCGCACCGCTTTGCTTCAAAGCGTTATTGACCCGCCTCAAAAGTTCCAAGGCCAAGGCCATGTCCTGCATCACCAAGGTGGCCAACGCACTGGTGTGCTGCCTGTCCATCGACGAGGATTGGCCCACCCTTTGCAAGGCCGACGAAGTGCTTGGAAGGTGCCCAATGCGCTGCAGCTTGTCGATCAACAGCGCGATTGGCCCTTCTTCATCATGACCGGCCGAGGTGCGCCAGCCATCCAAGGCGCGCAGGAAGCTGCGGGCGATGTGATAGCGCTGGCGCTCTTGGCGGTCGGTGGCGCGATTGCAAATGGCACGCAAAGGCTCCGGGATCGGATGCGGCGTCTCCCAGCCCATCCGCACCAACTCATGGCCGGTCGGCTGCATCAACTGCACCACCGCCTGCAAGTCGGGTTGATCCAACACGGGGCGCCCACTCAAGACGCGGTGCAGCATCAAGCCAACGCACAAAATATCTTCGGCGGCCGATTCACGCACCGCTCGCCGGCTGACCGAGTTGTAATCGGCATTGGCAGGAAATATCTCCTGCGCCGCCTCCAGCCCCAAGACGCGCACCTGGTTGGTGGGGCTGATGATCAGCGTCGCACATTGCACATCGCGATGCGCATGGCCGGCCTCATGGGCAAAGGCCAAACCCTCCAGATATTGGCAAACCCAGTCGGCGGCCTCCAGAGGCAGGGGCGTGGCCTGGCGCGCCAGACGCTCATCCAAGGTCTCGCCCAAGGCCCGGTCATAGGCCATATATGGCCATTTCTCGACCTGGCCAACCTCGACCACATGGGCCAAATTGGGGTGCACAACGCGCGCGCCGGCGGTGGCGGTCTTGATCCAATGCTCGGTGGCGCTGGCGCTGTTCGGGGCTACCCTTGGCATGCACAGCATCAACTCCTGGTCAAGCTTCGCATCAAAAACCAGCCAAAGCATGCTGCGCGTGCTTTTGTTGAGCAACTGGCGTAGCTCAAAACGGCCGAAGCGGCGCATCGGCGCGGCGGGCTTGGTCGCTGCGGCCGTCGCGGCTGCAGCGTTGGCTGAGTTGGGTTTGGAGTCGGGCACGAGGGAAGGCTGGCGGGAAAAAACCAGAGTTAGGCCAGAGAATCTGCTTAAGCCCTATTTAACCCAATCCTGGGCCTTCTTGATAGGCCGAGCTGAACAACATTCGCATCGCTATTCCCAAATCAATGCGCCCTCACTGCCCCATTTGCGCCCAAACCTTTTCCAAGCGCTTGACGCTGACCGGCTGCGGCGTGCGCAGCTCCTGCGCAAACAGGCTGACCCGCAGCTCCTCCAATTGCCAGCGGAAGTCGGTCATGCGCGGGTCGGGCGAGCCCTTCATCTCGACCACCCGACGCAGATAGCGCTGCTCCAAGGGGCGCAGCTCGCTGAGCAGCTTGGCGTCGCGGGCCGGGTCGGCTCGCAGCTTCTCCAGCCGGCCGCTGATGGCCTTCAGGTAACGCGGTAGATGCTGCAACTGCGCCCAGGGCGTGCTGGCGACAAACTGCTTGGGCATCAGACGCTGCAACTGCGCGGTGATGTCCTCGGCCGCTTCCTTGGGCGCACGCGCATCCTTCAACTTACGCATGGCAGCGGCATATTCCAGCAGCACGACGCCGGCCTGACGTGCTACTTCCTGCGCGATCAGATTCAAGCGGGAGCGCCCTTCTTCGATGCGCCGCTTGAAACTGAATTCGTCGGTCGGCAGCGGCTCGGCCAGAAAGGCCCGGTCCAGCGCCACGCCGATGATCTGATCGCGCAGCTCTTCGGCCGTGCCCAAGCTCATGAACAGCACCGACATCTTCTGCAGGTCGGGGATGTTCTTTTCCAGGAACTTCAGCGGCTCTTTCAGCTGCAAGGCGAGCAGGCGGCGCAGACCCAGGCGGTGGCGGGCCGCCGCGACATCGGGCTCGTCAAAAACCTCGATCTCGACATGCGTGCCACGGTCCAGCAGCGCCGGGAAGCCGATCAGCGTCTGTGCGCCGCGTGACACCTCCATCAACTCCGGCAACTCGCCGAAGGTCCAGGCCGTGTAAGTTTTGCTGACTTCGCGTGCCGATTTGGGCGCCACCTTGACCTCGGCACGGATGCCGCCGGCCTTGACCGGCGCAGGCTCGGCGACGGCAGGCGCAGAGGCTGGCAAACGCAGCGCCGCCAGCGCCTGAAACGCCGACCGCGCCTGCCCGCCCAACTCGGCCTTCAGCGCCGCCAGATTGCGGCCGATGCCGAGCTGCCGGCCATGCTCGTCGATGACGCGGAAGTTCATGAACAGATGCGGCTGCAACTGCTCCAGCTTGAAGTCATTGCGCTGGATCGCCAGTTGCGTGCGCTCCTTGACGGCCTTCAGCAAGACCTCGATCAAAGCGCCCTGCCCAAACGGGTTGGCGGCAATGAATTCGGCCACAAAGTCGGGCAGCGGCACCAAGCGCGAGCGCGGGCGCTGATGCAAGCTCTTCAGCAAAACCAAGACCTTGGCCGCCAACATGCCCGGCACCAGCCATTCGCAGCGCTCCTCGCTGACCTGGTTCAAGGCATAGATCGGCACATCGACCGTCAGGCCGTCGCGCGCATCACCGGGTTCGTGCAAGTAACTCGCCAGGCAATCGACACCGCCCATGCGAATCGTCTTCGGAAACGCATTGCTGGTGATGCCGGCCGCCTCGTGCCTCATCAGCTCGTCGCGGCTCAGCTGCAGCAGTTTGGGCTCGGCCTTGGACGCATGGCGATACCAGCGCTCCAGCGTCGCGCCGGAGCAGACCTCGGCCGGCAAATGCTCGTCGTAATAGGCGTAGATCAGCTCATCGTCGACCAGCACATCCTGGCGGCGCGACTTGTGTTCCAACTCCTCGACCTGGGCGATTTGGCGCTTGTTGTGCGCAAGAAACGGCAGCCTGGATTCCCACTCGCCGTTGACCAAGGCCTCGCGAATAAAAATCGCCCGCGCGGCCGCTGCATCCACATTGCCAAAGTTCACGCGCCGGTTGGCGTAGATGACGATGCCGTACAGCGTCGCTCGCTCCAAGGCGATCACCTCGGCCGCCTTCTTCTCCCAATGCGGCTCCAGCAACTGGGTCTTGATCAGGTGGCCGGCGATGCCCGGCAACCATTGCGGCTCGATCGCGGCGATGCCGCGACCGAACAGCCGCGTGGTGTCGACCAACTCGGCGGTGACGATCCAGCGGCCCGGCTTCTTGCTCAGATGCGCGCCGGGGTGGCGCCAGAACTTGATGCCGCGAGCGCCCAGATACCACTCGTCCTCGTCGCTCTTGAGCCCCAGATTGCCGAGCAAGCCGGCCAGCATCGACAAATGCACCTGCTCATAGGTGGCCGGCGCGGTGTTCATGCGCCAACCATGTTCGGCGACGACGGTGTGCAGCTGCGAATAGACATCGCGCCACTCACGCACACGGCGCGGGCTGACGAAGTTTTCGCGCAGCAGCGCCTCGTAGCGGCGGTGGCTGAGCTTGTGCTCGCCCGCCCCGCCCTTGCTCTCCTCCAGCCATTTCCACAGCTTCAGATAGCCCAAAAATTCGGACTTGTCGTCATCGAACTTCTTGTGGCGCTCGTCCGCCGCTTGTTGCTGCTCCATCGGCCGGTCGCGCACATCCTGGCCGGACAAGGCGCTGGCGATGATCAAAATCTCGGCCAAGGCTTCGCGACTGCGCGCCTCCAGAATCATCCGGCCGACGCGCGGGTCGAGCGGCAGCTTGCCCAGCTCTTTGCCCATGCGAGTCAGCTCATTGGCGTCGTCAACCGCACCTAACTCGTTGAGCAACTGGTAGCCGTCGGCGATCGCCTTGCGCGGGGGCGGCTCGATGAAGGGGAAGTCATCGACCTGGCCCAGGCCCAAGGTCTTCATGCGCAGAATCACCCCGGCCAGCGAGCTGCGCAGAATTTCGGGGTCGGTGAAGCGCGGCCTTGCGAGGTAGTCTTTCTCGTCGTACAGCCGGATGCAAATGCCATTGGCGACCCGACCGCAACGGCCGGCGCGCTGATTGGCCGAGGACTGGCTGACCGGCTCGATTTGAAGTTGCTCGACCTTGTTGCGGTAGCTGTAGCGCTTGACGCGGGCGATACCGGGGTCGATCACATAACGTATGCCCGGCACGGTCAGCGAGGTCTCGGCCACATTGGTCGCCAAGACGATGCGGCGCTGACCATGCGGCTCGAAAACCTTGTCTTGTTCCTGTTGAGACAAGCGCGCAAACAGTGGCAAGACCTCGACACCGGGCGGATGGTGTTTGCGCAGCGCCTCGGCCGCCTCGCGGATCTCGCGCTCACCGGGCAGGAAGATCAAGACATCGCCGCCACCCTCGCGCCAGAGTTCATCCACCGCATCGCAGATCGCGTTATTGAGGTCGTACTCGCGTGACTCCTCAAACGGACGGTAGCGCTGCTCGACCGGGAACAGCCGGCCGGACACCGTCAACACCGGCGCGGGACCCTTGGCGGACTCGAAATGCTTGGCGAAGCGGTCGGCGTCGATCGTGGCCGAGGTGACGATCACCTTCAGATCGGGTCGTTTTTTCAGCACCTCGCGCAGGTAGCCGAGCAGGAAGTCGATGTTCAGCGAGCGCTCATGCGCCTCGTCGATGATCAAGGTGTCGTAAGCGCGCAGCAGCGGGTCGGTCTGCGTTTCGGCCAGCAAAATGCCGTCCGTCATCAGCTTGACCGAGGCGCCCGGCGACAGCCGGTCCTGGAAGCGCACCTTGAAACCGACCACCTCGCCCAGCGGCGTCTTGAGCTCCTCGGCGATGCGCTTGGCCACGCTGCTGGCGGCAATCCGGCGCGGCTGGGTGTGGCCGATCAGCTTGCCGGTGTTGGCACGGCCCCGCCCCAGAGCCAGCGCGATCTTGGGCAGCTGCGTGGTCTTGCCGGAACCGGTCTCACCGCAAACGATGATGACCTGATGCTCTTGCAGCGCCTGCGCAATATCCTCGCGCCGGCTCGACACCGGCAGCGATTCGGGAAAAGTGATGGGCGGCAGCGGATTGGCCGGCGGGCCTGGGCGGCGGGCCGCGGGCGCCTTGGCCGATGAAGGCAAGGCAGGCGCGGCGGCTTTTGTGGGGGGGCTAGTTTCTTTCACGAGGCGCGGATTATCCGTGCCCAGGAAAGATTCAGGTTTTTGGCGCGTAAGCAATGATGTTGATGGCCGCGCCTTGCGGGTCGCGGATGCAGGCCATGCGGCCCACCGTCGGCACATCCATGGCCGGCATCAGCACGGCGCCGCCGAGTTCGCAACACTTGGCGACCGTCTCGTCGACATTGTTGACGGTGACATAGCAACTCCAGTACGGCGGCATCTTCACGCTGGGGTCGGGGTAGGCCATCATGCCGGCCATCGGCGTGCCATCGACCTTGATCACATGGTAGGGGCCGGTCGGCACTTCAATTTTCTCGACCACCCAACCGAACAGCGAGCCATAGAACTCCGCCGCCTTGGCCGGCTCGGCCGTCATCAGCTCCGACCAACTGAAGGCACCATGGGTTTTGTAAGCATCCATTTCTTATCTCCTTGAGTTTAAAAGGCAGGGCAATCGTCTGGTCAGATGGGCGCCGCTTCAATCCCCAGAATCACAGGCGGCCCACGGCCTGCGGCACAATTGAGGCCATGAGTCTTGTATTTCCCCACACCTTTGTGCCCTGGTTCCGTTCGGTCGCGCCCTATATCCACGCCTATCGGGGTGAAACCTTTGTCGTCGGCATGCCGGGCGAGCTGGTTGCCGCCGGGAAATTGAACGCCTTTGTGCAGGATTTATCCATCTTGCACGCGATGGGCATCAAGATCGTTTTGGTTCATGGTTTTCGGCCCCAGGTCAACGAGCAACTCGCCGCCAAAGGCCAAACGCCGCAGTACAGCCACGGCCAGCGCGTCACCGATGCGCTGGCCCTCGACTGCGCGCAAGAAGCCGCCGGCCAGTTGCGCTTCGAGATCGAAGCGTCCTTCTCCCAGGGCCTGCCCAATACGCCGATGGCCAACGCCACGGTGCGGGTGGTGTCGGGCAACTTTTTGACCGCGCGCCCGGTCGGCATCGTCGACGGGGTTGATTTTCAGCACAGCGGCGTGGTCCGCAAGGTGGACGCCGCCGCGATTCAGCGTGCCATCGACAGCGGCGCGGTGGTTTTGCTGTCGCCGTTTGGCTTCTCGCCAACCGGCGAGGCCTTCAATCTGAATATGGAGGATGTGGCGACCAGCGCGGCGATCGCGCTGCAAGCCGACAAACTGCTGTTCGTTTGCGAGATCGACGGCGTGCATGAGCAGCCCGGTGACAGCAGCAGCGCGGTCGACACCGAACTGGCCTTGGCCGATGCGGTGCGCCTGCTGGCCAGCCTGCCCGCGCCGACCGAGCCGACCGATGTGGCCTTTTATTTGCGCCATTGCGTGCGGGCCTGCCAGGCCGGCGTCGAGCGCTCGCACATCGTGCCCTTCGCGGTGGACGGGGCGCTGCTGCAAGAGGTCTACACCCACGATGGCATCGGCACCATGGTGGTCGACGAGAAGCTGGAAAGCCTGCGCGAAGCCGGCTCCGACGACATCGGCGGCATCATCGCGCTGATCGAACCGCTGGAGCGCGACGGCACCCTGGTCAAGCGCGACCGCACCGAAATCGAGCGCGATATTGACCTCTACACCGTCATCGAGCATGACGGTGTGATCTTCGGCTGCGCGGCGCTCTACCCCTATGTGGAAGCGCGCACCGGCGAGATGGCGGCTTTGACGGTGTCGCCGGCTGTGCAAGGCCAGGGCGACGGTGACCGCATTCTGAAGCGGGTCGAGCAGCAAGCCAAGTCGCAGGGCTTGGCCAGCATCTTTGTGCTGACCACGCGCACCATGCATTGGTTCATCAAGCGCGGCTTCCAACCGGTCGACCCGGAATGGCTGCCCGAAGAGCGCAAGCGCAAATACAACTGGGACCGGCGCTCGCAGGTCTTGGTCAAGAAACTCAGCTGAATTCAAACCCCAAAGGCCAGGCACATCGTGCCGCCTTGTTTTTCCAATTAACCAATCTAAGAGGTTTTATGGCTCGCACCGTGCAATGTATTTACATGAAAAAAGAAGGCGAAGGCATGGACTTCTCGCCCTACCCAGGGGAATTGGGCAAGCGCATTTACCAGAACGTCTGCAAAGAAGGTTGGGCGGCCTGGATGAAGCATCAGACCATGTTGGTGAATGAAAACCGGCTGAACCTCGCCGACCTGCGCGCCCGCCAATATCTCGCCAGGCAGATGGAGCAATTCTTCTTCGGCGATGGCGCCGAAGCGGTGGCGGGATACGTCCCGCCAACGGCCTGAGCGGAGCTCGGGCCAAGAATTGCGGGGCGGGATCATTTGCGCATCGCGCAAGTGAGACCGCAGCAACAGTTGTTCTTCGGCGACGGCGTTTGAGCGGTGGCAGCCATGTCCCGCCAACGGCCTGAGCAGACGCAATGACAAACAGGAATCATTCTTGTTAAGATGGACTCCAGATCAACATTTATCTGATTTGGAGTTCTATGCAATTCGCCCCCCTCGCAAAATCTCTGCTACTTATTGGCCTGCTCGCTGGTATTTCTGTCGCGGCACAGGCGCAAGAGCAGGTGCTGAATCTATATTCGGCTCGCCACTATCAGACCGACGAGGCGCTCTACGCCAATTTCACTAAAACCACCGGCATTCGCATCAATCGGGTAGATACCGATGATGCTGGGCTATTGGCCAGATTGAAGAGCGAAGGGGCAGCCAGTCCGGCCGACGTCATTTTGCTGGTGGATGCCGCGCGACTCTGGCAGGCCGAAGAAGACGGCCTTTTCCAGCCCTTCAAGTCCAATCGCTTGGATGAGCGCATACCTGCCCAATTACGTGCCAAAGCGACCGATAAAGGAACGACTTGGTTTGGCCTCTCAACGCGGGCACGCGTCATCGTCTACAACAAACAAAACGTGAATAAAGAAGACGTTTTGAACTATCAAGACCTCGGTAATTCAAAGATCAAAGGCAAACTTTGCACCCGCTCGGGCTCCCATCCATACAACCTTTCTTTGTTCGGAGCGGTTTATGAGCATTTGGGCGCCGTCGAAACCGAAAACTGGCTCAAAGGCATGGTGGCAAATATGGCCCGGCCGCCCAAAGGTGGAGACACCGATCAGATCAAGGCGGTTGCCAGCGGCGAATGCGGCGTGGCGATTACCAATAGTTACTATCTGGCTCGGATGATGCGCTCCGACAAGCCGGAAGATCGTGCGGCGATGGAAAAGATTGGCACAGTGTTCCCCAATCAGCAAGGCTGGGGCACCCACATCAATATCGCAGGCGGTGCGATTGCCAAATATGCAAAAAACCGCGACAGCGCCATCAAGTTTCTAGAGTATTTGAGCGGCGACGAGGCGCAAGCCTACTTTGCCAACGGCAACAATGAATGGCCCGCCGTGCCGGGCTTGCGCATCAGCAACCCCGCGCTTGAGTCAATGGGAAAATTCAAGACTGAAACTATCCCGGTAGCGGTGATTGGCAGCCATCTACCCAAGATCCAACAGATGCTGGACCGCGTCGGCTATAAGTGAGCGAATGGCTCGGTCAATACCCTGAAAATTGACCGGGTCTATCGGACGAGTTTCGCCCGATACGTTGGTTCTGCCAAACAAGTGCAATTAGCTATTTTGATTTTCATTCCTGCTGTGTTTATAATTAACTCGTTCGCAGTTGGCTGAACTCTAAAACTTCGCGAGGATTTGCACTAATGGCATCGCTAAAAGAACTTCTGGCCCAACGGGCTGCACTTGACGAACAAATTTCGAGCACCAAAGATCGCGAGCGGGCCGATGCGATCGCCAAGGTTAAGTCCTTGATGGATGACTACGGCTTGACCGTGGCAGACCTGAATAGCCGCACGACCAAAGCAGCCAAGACTTCCAAAGTTGCCGCCAAGTATCGCAACCAAGCCACCGGGGAAACTTGGAGCGGCCGGGGTTTGCAGCCAAAATGGCTGAAGGCGGCCATTAATGGCGGAGCAAGCCTTGCAGATTTTCACGTTTGAGCAAGTAACTGCATCGGTTTGATAGACCGGTACCGATTGGAAAAGCCACCTTTTTGGGTGGCTTTTTTCTTGGCAAAACTATAAGTACCCATCACGCCTTGGCACCCCCACCCGAATCAAGGGGGTTTGGCAAGCCTATTCTGGCGAAACAACTGCTAGCATCGCGCCGCCTGCAATCTATATGTGGGACTTGACCTAAATCGAGTTGCCAGAATTTACTGGCAATCAATGTCACCACACGCCCATACCCCGCCGCCGCAGGCTCACTGCCAGCCCCATCTAGACCGTGGATGATTTCGCATTGAAAGTAGACACAATGCCGGCCGGCCAAGCCCGCCGCGCTGGGCAATGGCCCGAGCCACTGCGTCTGCTAGGCCTTGTATTTGCGTGCCTGATCGGCGGCGCAGTGGCTGAAGTTTCAATCATCTTGCCACCCTATATCGCGCTGTTTTGGCCGACCGCAGGGATTGCTCTGGCAGCATTGGCCTGCTGGGGTTGGCGAATGGCCGGCGGACTGGTGTTGAGCGGACTGGTATTTGCCATGCTGCAAGGGGCGCCAATTGGCTTGGCCGCCATGCTGACCTTTAGTCTGCTGGCCGGCCCGACCTTGGCCTTGCTGCTCATGCGCCGCTTGGGGTTTAGCTCGCAGTTCAATCGTCGCTTTGACTGGCTGCTCTTTTTGAGCTTGGGAGTGGTCGGAGGCCCCTTGCTGAGTGCTACGGCCGGGGTAAGTTCGATGCAGTTGATGGGCCAAGCAGTTGCCGGCAGTTGGCTTGATGCCTTGCTCTGCTGGCTAGGCGCTCAAGCATTGGGCGTATTGACCGTGGCGCCCCTGTTGATGAGTTGGCATTGGGCGCGGCTGACGGAGCGCCAAGACCATGACAAGTTCACCAAGGTGCCGGCCAAGATGTCGGCCAAGAAAATCCTGTCGGTCGGCCTGCTGCTGGCCTGCGCAATCAGTGCTTGGCTCATTCTTCTTGGTCCGCAAACAGCCCTGACCGCCCCTAGCCCCTGGTTGTTTCTTCCTCATCTATTGCTCTGTGGCTTGGCCTTATCCGGGTCATTTGCGCTGGCCACAAGCGCGGCTTTGTTAGTCGTTTCGGCCGCAGCAACGGCGACCGCCCAAGCAATTGGCCCCTTCTCGGTGCTGGCCTTGCCGCAAAGTCTGGCGCTGTTTTGGGGCTACGCAGGCAGTGCGGCAGCCCTGCCCTTGTTGATTCACAGCCTCGCCAAGGAATTGCACAATGACAGGCGGCAATGGCGTAAGGCACTCGAATCAAGCGGCATGAGCTTGGCCGAATGGCGGATCGGGCCCGCCGGAGGCATCCAAACCTACGCGTCTGCCGAATGGCTGAACCGGGTCGGCGCATACTCGGAACATGCTGGCCGCCCTGTCGAGTGGCTGGCCGCCGCCCACCCACTCGACAAGGACCGGGTCAGCGGCGCCGTCGAAGCGCTGCTGCGGCCAAATGCGCTCGATGATTGTGACGAAGCGATTCGTCTGGCTGGTCCCGCCGCCGATTGGGCTTGGTTTGAACTCAAAGCCCATGTGCTGCAGCGTAACGCGCAAGGCATGGCCACAGCATTGCTAACGACCATCACCGACGTGAGTTGGCGCCACACCGCAATGGAACGCCAACGCATGAGCGTGAGCCTGTTCCAGCATCTGCATGAAGGCCTGCTGGTCACCGACTCCGAGCATTTGGTGCTTGACGCCAACCCGAGCTATTGCCGCATGCTCGGACTTGGCCGTGAGGAGTTGATTGGCAGGCCCGCAGCGCCATTGCAGACGTTGTGCCTGCATCGCTCAGGGCTGACGCCCGCGCAAGTGCAACAGAGCTTGCTGGCGCAGGGCTTTTGGCAGGGACAGGTGCAAACCGAGCGAGCCGACGGCTCGCCCTGCCATTTGCAGCTGACCGTTTCCAGTATTCCCGAGCCCGACGGGCCATTGCGTTACCGAGTGGTCAGCGTGTCGGACTTGACCGAAAGCTTGAAACAGCGGGACTTGCTGCGGCGCCAGGCGCGCATCGATCCCTTGACGGGCCTGGCAAATTTCGACGCTTTCATGCAGATGTTGCGTGAAGGCCTGGTCAGCGCCGAACGCGAGGGCTTTCGCCTGAGCGTTTGCCGAGTCGACCTGGATCAATTCAAGCTCATCAACAGCCAATACGGCAGCACCAACGCCGACGCATTGCTGCAGCAGGTCGGCCAACGGTTGCAGGCGTCGCTGCGCAGCGCGCCGCAATGGTCGGACGGCGTCGCCCGGCTGGGAGGTGATGAATTCGGCCTGTTGCTGCGCAGCAATAGCCCGGAAGAAGCGCAGCTCGCCATGGAACGACTGCTGAAGGTGTTGGCCGAACCCTACCAATTAAGTGCCGGCACTTCGCCAACGGCAAAACCGCTGCTCATCGACATCAGCGCCAGCATAGGGGCCACCTTGTTTCCGCAAGACAACTCCGACGCCGAAACCCTGCTGCGCCATGCCGGCCATGCGCTTTATCGGGTGAAACATTCGGGTCGGCATGGTTATCAACTGTTCGATACGGCTAAGCGGCTGCGCGACGAAGCTAGTTTGATCGCGCTGGCTCGTGTGCAGCAGGCCTTGGACGCGGGTGAGTTGCGTCTGCATTACCAGCCCAAGATCGATATGAGCAGCGCCCAGGTGCTGGGCATGGAGGCTTTGCTGCGATGGCAGCATCCCGATCGTGGTCTGCTCGCGCCCGCACATTTTCTGCCCTTGATCGAATCCACCGGCCTAGGGCTGCAAGTCGGCGACTGGGTGCTGGAGCAAGCTCTGCGACAAAGCGCGCAATGGTTGGGCGCGGGCTTGAGCTTGAACATCAGCGTCAATGTGACCGCCCGACAGTTGCAAATGCCCGATTTCGCTCAACGCTTGCAAGAATTGATCAATCGCCACCAAGAACCGGTGGCCGCACATCTGTGCCTGGAGGTACTGGAATCGGCCGCTTTGGCCGACATCGCCGCGACCGATTTGCTGATTCAGCATTGCCGGGCCTTCGGCGTCAGCTTCGCCCTGGACGATTTCGGCACCGGCTATTCGACTCTCACCTATCTGAAGCGCCTACCCGTTGATGTGCTGAAGATTGACCGATCGTTTGTGCAAAACATGTTGATCGACGAGCAAGACAGCACGCTGGTCGAAGGCGTGATCCGTCTGGCCGGGAATTTTGGCTGCACGGTGGTGGCCGAAGGCGTGGAGTCGGCCGCCCATGCAAGAGCGCTGCTGCGACTCGGCTGCCAGCAAGGCCAGGGCAATGGCATTGCGCCGGCGATGCCGGCCGCCGAAGTGAATGAGTGGGTCACGGCGTTCAGTAACTCCAACTGGCTCAGCCAGCTCGGCGGACGAACGCTGACCTTGCCTTAGACTCGCCGGGTGATTCCACCCGGCTTTATTCAAGACCTACTCTCACGCGTCGACATCGTCGAGGTGGTGGGGCGCCATGTCGAGCTCAAAAAGGCCGGCATCAACCACAAGGGCCTTTGCCCTTTCCACGGCGAAAAGTCGCCCAGCTTCATCGTCAGTCCGACGCGCCAGACCTATCACTGCTTCGGCTGTGGCGTGCATGGCAATGCGGTCGGCTTCTTGATGGAGCACAGCGGACTGGGTTTCGTTGAGGCCGTGCAAGACCTGGCGCAGCAAACCGGCATGCAAGTGCCCGAGGACGAGCGCTCGAGCGAAGAGCGCGAGCGTGCCGCTCAGCAGAGGCAAAGACAAGCAACGCTGTCCGAGGTTTTGCTGCGCGCCAGCGACCATTACCGTGCACAGTTGAAGAAGACCCCGCGCGCGATTGACTACTTGAAGAATCGCGGCCTGACCGGCCAGATTGCCGCGCAGTTTGCCCTCGGCTATGCCCCGGAAGGCTGGCGCAGCCTGGCCAGCGCCTTTGCGTCCTATGACGATCCTTTGCTGACCGAGTCCGGCATGGTGATCACTCAGGGCGAAGAAGGCGAGGAGCAAAAAAGGTACGACCGTTTTCGCGATCGCATCATGTTTCCGATTCGCAATGTGCAGGGCGAGACGATTGGTTTCGGCGGGCGCGTGCTCGACAAGGGTGAGCCGAAATATCTGAACTCCCCCGAGACGCCGGTCTTCAGCAAGGGACGCGAGTTGTATGGCCTGTACGAGGCGCGCCAAGGCCTGCGCCAACGCGGCTACGCCCTGGTGGTTGAAGGCTATATGGACGTGGTGGCGCTGGCCCAGCATGGCTTCAACAACGCGGTGGCGACCTTGGGCACCGCCTGTACGGCCGAGCATGTGCTGAAGCTATTCCGATTCACCGAGTCGGTGATCTTCAGCTTCGACGGTGACGCGGCCGGCCGCCGGGCTGCGGGTCGCGCGCTCGAAGCCGCGCTGCCGCATGCCACCGACGTGCGTTCGGTCAAGTTCCTATTTTTGCCGACCGAGCATGACCCCGACTCCTATGTCAGAGACCTGGGCGCCGATGCCTTCGAGCGCTGCATTGCCGAAGCGATTCCACTGTCCAGGCAGCTGATGGAAGTTGCCGGCGAAGGGTGCGACCTCAGCAGCGCCGAAGGTCGGGCGCGCATGTTGGCGACCGCCAGACCACTCTGGCAAACCTTGCCGCAAGGTCTGCTGAAGAGGCAACTGCTGGGCGACTTGGCGCGGCGCGCGCAACTGCCGGATCAGGAGTTGATGGGCTTGTGGCAGGTGGGCGGGCCGGCTGCGCAGCATCACGATGATGGCCGCGAACATCCGCCCGAAGATGGCCACGCCGGCGGACATGAACAGGGCCATGAGCACCAAGGTGAGGCGAGGCCAACGAAGAAGAAGGAGTGGAAAAAGGATTGGAAACCCAGCGGAAACTGGAAGCGCCGCGGTGAGCCAGAGGATGAAACGATAGGCACACCGCGCAGTGCGCCAAATGTGCCGGCAGACCATGCGCTGCGCATGTTGTTGCTGAATAGCGTTTGGTGGGAGAGGCTCAGCCCGGACGATCACCAATTGCTGCATGAGCTGCCGGGCATTCACGGTGACTTGATCAATTGGTTGGACCGTTACCTGCTCAATCACGGCGCCAGCGCTTGGTCGGTGCTGGAGGCGGCGCTGGCTGAAGACGGCCTGCTGGATCGCGCCAAGCGTCTGCTGGGCGGGCTGCACAGTGAAGACGAATCGGAGTTTGAGGGCCTGCAAAATCTGCTCAAAAAACTCTGGATCGTGCAACTGGAGGCCGAGACCACGCGCATCGCCGCCAGCAATCCGCAAGGCGAGGAGTTCGAGCGCTACAAACGCCTGCTCGCCCAAATCAAGACCCTGAAGATCCCCAATAGCACGCCGAGCTAGTGGGAATTTGTGCTTTGCGCCGTTCTGAGCGATAATTAAGGGTTTTCCGCGCGCGTCAAGAGTGACGGCAAAGCTTGCCGGACCCGGCCACCCAGCGAAACTGGGCACCCATAGCGGTATCAAGGCCACCTGTATCCGCACAAGTTTGCAAACTCAAACGTCCACGCTAGCTTGCACGCGCCGCGCTTAGAAAAGGGTTGTGAAAACAATTCGATTTGAAGCGTATGAATGCCACCTGAACCGGGCTTCGCCTTGAAAAGCGCAGCAACCAGCCTCAGGTGGCTGCTGCATTGCTAGCTAGAATTTTTTCAGATTTATTTTTACTGAATCACTCCCCGGCCCGCCCGCCAACATCCACCCGAGGATCTGCATGACTGCCAAGAAGACCGAGCCCACCGTCGCCGCCGCCGAAGAACTCAAGAAGCCCGCCGGCAAAGTCGTGAGAGTGGCCAAAGCGGTCAAAGCCGCCGCGCCAACAGATGCTGCGGCCCCGGCCGCTGCCGATGACAAGCCCAAGCGCGGCCGCAAGCCCAAGGCAGCTGCCGAGGTCAAGAAGGCCGGCCCCGCCAAGAAGGCTGCCGAGTCCGATGAAGAAGACTTCGCGGATCTGGAAGCCGACCTTGAAGGTGAGCCCGAAGCAGAGAGCGAAGTCGCCGAAGTAGGCGAGGTCGAGGCCGACAAGCCCAAGGCCAAGCCATTGCGGATGAAGGTCTCCAGAGCCAAGGAACGCGCGCTGATGCGCGAGTTCGGCCTGGAAGAAACCGCGCTGACCGAAGAAGAAGCCGCCAAGCGTCGCCATGAGCTGAAGACGCTGATCAAGATGGGCAAGACGCGTGGTTTCCTGACGCATCAGGAAATCAACGACCACTTGCCAGAAAAGCTGGTCAACGAGGAAATCCTCGAGGCCATCATTTCCATGTTGAACGACATGGGCATCGCGGTCTACGAGCAGGCGCCCGACGCGGCCACCTTGCTGATTCAAGGCAGCACCACCGCCACCGCGACCGAAGAAGAAGCCGAAGAAGCCGCCGAAGCCGCGCTGTCGACGGTGGACTCCGAATTCGGCCGCACCACCGACCCTGTTCGCATGTATATGCGCGAAATGGGCACGGTCGAGTTGCTGACCCGCGAAGGCGAAATCGAAATTGCCAAGCGCATCGAAGGCGGCTTGCAGGCGATGATGCTGGCCATCTCGGCCTCGCCGACCACAATCGCCCACATCATCGACCTCGGCGTGAAAATCCGCGCCGGCGAGAAGACAATTTCCGAAGTGGTCGACGGCTTTGTCGCCGCCGATGAGGCCGACGACTATGTGGCCGAAGAAGACTTCGACGAATTCGACGAAGAAGACGATGACGACGGCAACGGCGGCTCCAAGGCGCTGACCAAGAAGCTCGAAGAACTGAAGAACGCCGCCTTGGTCAAGCTCGATTCCTTGTCGATCAATTTCGACAAGATGCGCAAATCGTTCGAGAAGGACGGCTACAAGTCGGCCTCCTACAACAAGGCGCAACTGGCGATCAGTCAAGAGCTGATGACGATCCGCTTCACCGTCAAGACGATCGAGAAGCTCTGCGATCTGCTGCGCTCGCAGGTTGATGATGTGCGCCGCTACGAGCGCGAACTGCGCAAGATCGTG
Source organism: Roseateles oligotrophus (assembly GCF_025717515.1). Taxonomy (GTDB): domain Bacteria; phylum Pseudomonadota; class Gammaproteobacteria; order Burkholderiales; family Burkholderiaceae_C; genus Paucibacter_A; species Paucibacter_A oligotrophus. The sequence goes on along the minus strand of NZ_JAJIRN010000001.1, from coordinate 374,307 downwards.
GTCGACAAATGCGGCATGCCGCAGGAGTACTTCATCAAGAGCTTCCCGCCCAATGCCTTGAACAAGCAATGGGCCGAGAAGGAAATCGCATCCGGCAAGCCTTTCGCCAATGTGCTGGCGCGCAATCTGCCGCCGGTGCAGGAACTGCAGCAAAAGTTGATGGACATCCAGTCCAAGGCCGTCGTGCCGATTGAGGACCTGAAGGACATCAACAAGAAGATGAACGAGGGCGAAAAGGCCTCGCGCGATGCCAAGAAGGAAATGATCGAGGCGAACTTGCGCTTGGTGATCTCGATCGCCAAGAAGTACACCAACCGCGGCCTGCAGTTCCTTGACTTGATCCAGGAAGGCAATATCGGTTTGATGAAGGCGGTCGACAAGTTCGAATACCGTCGCGGCTACAAGTTCTCGACCTATGCGACCTGGTGGATCCGTCAGGCCATCACCCGCTCGATCGCCGACCAGGCCCGCACCATCCGGATTCCGGTTCATATGATCGAAACGATCAACAAGATGAACCGCATCTCGCGTCAGCATTTGCAGGAATTCGGCTTCGAGCCGGATGCGCCGACGCTGGCCGAGAAGATGGAGATCCCCGAGGACAAGATCCGCAAAATCATGAAGATCGCCAAGGAGCCGATCTCGATGGAAACGCCGATCGGCGACGACGACGATTCGCATCTGGGCGACTTCATCGAGGACACCAACAACACCGCGCCTATCGAAGCCGCGATGCAAGCGGGTCTGCGCGATGTGGTGAAAGACATCCTCGACAGCCTGACGCCGCGCGAAGCCAAGGTCTTGCGCATGCGCTTCGGCATCGAGATGTCGACCGACCACACGCTGGAAGAAGTCGGCAAGCAGTTCGACGTGACGCGCGAGCGGATTCGTCAGATCGAAGCCAAGGCGATCCGCAAGCTCAAGCACCCAAGCCGCTCGGACAAGCTCAGGACATACTTGGACAACTTGTAATCAAGTTGCCTAGGTATATGCCGCCGACGGCGGTCGTGGCCGCACAGCGGACATGACTGAGCTTGCGCCGCAGGCACAAGCTCAGGACATACTTGGACAACTTGTAATCAAGTTGCCTGGGTATGTGCCGCCAACGGCGGTCGTGGCCGCGCAGCGGACATAACTGAACTTGCGCCGCAGGCACAAGCTCAGGACATAGCTGGATAAGCTCTGATCACTGCTTGATCGGATCAAAAAGGGGCTGGAGCAATCCAGCCCCTTTTTTTCGCTTAACCCTCTAAAACGACGGTGCCATCCAGCCCGGCTACACTGCGCATAATTTCACGCCTGACCATTTATTCTTTCATTCATCAACCATGACCCAAATCCGGGAACGCACTGTTTTGTTCGCCGATCTGCGTGGCAGCACGGGGCTTTTCGAGACGCTGGGCAATGCCGAAGCGACGTCCCTGGTGACGCAAACGGTGGGCTTGATTGCGCAGGCCGTCGATGAATGCAGAGGTCGCTTGGTCAAGACATTGGGCGACGGTTTGATGGCCGTCTTCGAGTCGCCCAACGACGGCGTGCTGTCGGCCATTCGCATGCATGAAATGCTGGAACGCGTGGTAGCTCGCGGCAGGCAGCAAGGCGCCTCGCCGAGCCTGCGGGCCTTGCGCATGCAGGTGGCCTTGGCGCGTGGTGAAGTGGTCGAAATGAATGGCGATTGCTTCGGCGACGCGGTCAACGTCGCCGCGCGTTTATTGAACCATGCCGGCGACAACGAAACCTTGATCACCACCGAGGTCTTGGCCGGTCTGCCGACGGCCAAGAAGTTGCGCTTTCGCAGCCTCGACCTGATCGCCATACGCGGCCGCGCCGAGCCGGTGCATGTCCATGTGCTGGACCAAGCCATACAGGGCGATGTGGCCGCCACGCAGTTTGGCGAGGTTCAGCATGCGGTCGAACCCGACGGCATCAGACTGGTCTGGCTGGATCTGGACCGGGTGTTTGACATCGACAATATGCCGATCATCTTGGGCCGCAGCGTGCAAGCCACCTATTGCATCACCGATGCTCGGGTGTCGCGCTCGCATGCCAGGATCGACTGGCATGCAGGCAGTTTCTCGATCACCGACCTCAGCTATAACGGCACGTTTGTGCGCTTCGGCAGCAGCGGCGATGTCGTCAGCTTGAAGCGCGGCAGTTGCACCCTGCATGGCAACGGTGTGATCGGCCTGGGCAGCCCGCCGGTCGATGCCACATCGCCCATCGTCAGCTTCGAAGTACTTCATTTCGCCGACACCGAGCCCCATAGCTTTGGCCATACACGCAGCCGCGGTTGAGCCAACCGCCATTTAGCAAAAGAGCAGTTTCCCGCATGACGACCCGCCCCGAAGCCGCCTACAGCCACGGCAGCCCAAACAAGACCGCCCTGCTCTATTGCAACCTCGGCACTCCCGATGCCCCCACCGCCCCGGCCTTGCGTCGCTACCTGGCGCAGTTTCTGAGCGACCCGCGGGTGGTGGAAATCCCCCGCCTTGTATGGCTGGCAATCCTGCACGGCATCATCTTGCGCGTGCGCCCGGCCAAGTCGGCCGCGAAATACGCCAGCGTCTGGACCTCGGAAGGCTCGCCGCTGAAGGTCTGGACCGAAAAGCAAGCCAAACTTTTACAAGGCTACCTGGGCGAACGCGGCCACGCGGTCACGGTGCGTTATGCGATGCGTTACGGCTCGCCGTCGATCTCCGACACTCTGAACGCCTTGCGTGCCGAGGGCGCGACCCGTATCTTGGTGCTGCCGGCTTACCCGCAGTATTCGGGCGCCACCACCGCCAGCGTGATTGACGATGTGGCGAGCTGGGCGCTCAAGACCCGCCATCTGCCGGAGCTTCGCTTCATCAACCGCTATCACGACGAGCCGCTCTACATTGCCGCACTGGCCGAAAGCGTGCGCGCGCATTGGGCCGCTAACGGCCGACCCGAGCGGCTGGTGATCAGTTTTCACGGCATGCCGGCCCGCACGCTGGCGCTGGGCGACCCCTACCACTGCGAATGCCTGAAGACCGGCAGGCTGCTGGCCGAGACGCTGGGTTTAAGCAAGGCCGACTACATCGTCACCTTCCAAAGCCGCTTCGGCAAGGCCAAATGGTTGGAGCCCTATACCGAACCCACCTTGAAGAAGCTGGCGGCCGAAGGCGTCAAAAATGTCGCCGTGATCTGCCCAGGCTTCAGCGCCGATTGCCTCGAAACGCTGGAAGAAATCAGCATGGAAGCGCGCGACGCCTTCCTCCAAGCCGGCGGCCAACGGTTCGACTACATCCCCTGCTTGAACGACAGCCCCGCCGGCATGCGGGCGCTGACCGCGCTGGCCGAGCGCCATCTGCAGGGCTGGCCGACCCAGCTCAAGCCCGATGCAGCCGTGCTGCAAATGCAGCGCGACCTCGCGCTCGCCGCCGGCGCCTCAAGCTAAGGCGCTCAATGAGACGCAGCGTTGCGCTGCGCCTTCAGCCTGACCTCGCGCCAGCGCATCACCCGCGGCCAGACGCGCGGCAGCAACAGCACCAGGGCCACGATGACGAGCAAGCCGACCGACATCGGCCGCTGCAAGAACACGCCCCAATGCCCTTCGCCGATGGACAGTGCATTGCGCAGCTGCGCCTCGGCAATCGGCCCCAGAATCATGCCGACGACCACCGGTGCGGTCGGGAAATCAAAGCGCCGCATCAGTACCCCCAGCAGGCCAATCACCAGCATCAGGAACAGATCAAACGAGCTTTGCCGCATGCCGTAGACCCCGACGGTGGCAAAGATCAGGATGCCGGCATACAGCTGCGGCTTGGGGATCTTCAGCAGCTTGACCCATAGGCCGACCATCGGCAGGTTCAGCACCAAGAGCATCACATTGCCGATATAGAGCGAGGCAATCAGCGCCCAGACCAAAGTTGATGAGGTCTGAAACAGCTGCGGGCCGGCCTGGATGCCGTAGTTCTGCAAGGCGCTCAACAGAATAGCGGCCGTCACCGAGGTCGGAATACCCAAGGTCAGCAGCGGCACCAGGGTGGCGGTGACTGCGGCGTTATTGGCCGCTTCCGGCCCCGCCACGCCCTCGATCGCACCCACAGTGCCAAACTCCTCTTTATGCTTGGACAGCTTGCGCTCCATCGCGTAGCTCAAGAAGGTAGGAATCTCCGAACCCCCGGCCGGAATGGTGCCGAAGGGGAAGCCCAAAAAGGTGCCGCGCAACCAAGCCGGCCAGGAGCGGCGCCATTCGGTCTTGGTCATATGGACCGAGCTGAGCTTGTTGATCTCCTGCTTGCAGCGGCCCTCATAGAGCGCGTTGTAAAGCGTCTCGCCGACGGCAAACAGACCCACCGCAACCAGCACGACCTCAATACCGTCCATGAACTCGGGGATGCCGGCCGTGTAGCGCACCTGCGCGGTGATTTGATCCAAGCCGACCAAGCCCATCGCCAGCCCGATGAAGAGCGCCGTCATGCCGCGCAAGGTGCTCTTGCCGAGCACCGCGCTGACGGTGGTGAAGGCCAGCAACATCAGGCAGAAATACTCGGGCGGCCCCAGGGTGACGGCGAACTCGGCCATCACAGGCGCGAACAAGGTGACCAGGATGGTGGCAATCGTGCCCGCCACAAAGGAGCCGATCGCCGAGGTAGCCAAGGCGGCACCGGCGCGGCCATTCTTGGCCATCTTGAAGCCCTCCAGCGCCGTCACCATGGTGCCGGTCTCGCCCGGCGTGTTGAGCAGAATCGAGGTGGTCGAGCCGCCATACATGGCACCGTAATAGATGCCGGCAAAGAAGATCATCGACGCGGTAGGCTCGACCTGCGAGGTGATGGGCAAGAGCATCGCCACCGTCACCGCCGGCCCCAAGCCCGGCAAGACGCCGATGCCGGTGCCGATCACGCAGCCCAGAAAGGCCCACATCAGATTGATCGGCGTGCCGGCCGTGGCGAAGCCACCCAGCAGTTGGTTCCAGAGTTCCATCTCAATCTTTCTTCAGAGCCAGCCGCTCGTGGTCAGTCCGGGCAAATTGATCGCCAGCACCTTGGTAAAGAGCCAAAAGACCGGCGCCGCAATGATCAGCCCGGTGAGGCCGTCGAGCAGGCTTTGGCGCGGGCCTCCGCCGGCCTTGCCCTCGGACATGCGCAAGCCGCGCACGGCCAGCGCAAAACACAACGAGCAGGCCAGGATGAAGCCGATCACCGTGATCAGGGCCGCATTGGCCACCACGCCGGCGATCACAAAGGCAGCAGCGCGCCAGTCACCTTCAGGGGCGCCCGAGGGCAACTCCATCTCCCGGTAACCGCCGCTGCGGGCCTCCCAGATCAGCCATAGCCCGCACAACATCAGCACGGTCGCCACCAGCCATGGCAAGGCGTTGGGGCCGATGCCCGCATAGCCGGCGTCGGCCGAGATGAAGGCGGCGCCGTAGGCCATCAGCCCCCCCGTCAAGAAGGCGCCGACCCCTACCCAGGTTTGATGACGCACCATGGCCGCCGCTGCAGACGCCGTCATCTCAGACCATCCCCGACTTCACCATGATGGCGCGCAGCATGGCGAATTCCTGGTCGACGAAGTCGGCAAAGGCCTTGCCGGTCAGCAAGGCGGGCGTCCAGTTGTTCGACTCCAGCGCGGCGATCCAGGCCTTGTTGCGGAATACCGCCGTGACCATGTCGGTCAAAGCCTTCTGCTGCTCCGGCGTGATGCCGGGTGGCGCGTAAACACCGCGCCAGTTGCCGATCACCACGTCAATGCCGAGCTCGCGCAAAGTCGGCACGTTGACACCCGGCAAACGCTGATCCGAGGTAACCGCGATCGGGCGCATCTTGCCACTCGCGATGTACTGCGCAAACTCCGAGTAGCCGCTGCCGCCGACAGTGACATTGCCACCCAGGATGGCCGCCGTGGCCTCGCCACCGCCGCGGAAGGGCACGTAATTGATCTTGGCGGCGTCGACGCCAACATTGCGAGCAATCATGGCCGCCGCGACATGCTCGGTCGAACCACGTGAGCCACCGCCCCACTTCACGCTACCGGGGTCCTTCTTCAATTGCTCGACCACATCCTTCATGTCCTTCAGCGGCGAGTTGGCCGGCAGCACAAAGACGTTGTATTCGGTCGTCAGACGGGCAATCGGCGTGGCCTGCGACAGGCTGACCGGCGGCTTGCCGGTGATGATGCCGCCCAGCATCACCGCCCCCATCACCAGCAAGGAATTCGGGTCGCCCTTGGATGCATTGACGAACTGCGCCAAGCCGATCGCACCCGCCGCGCCCCCTTTGTTCTCGAACTGCACCGAAGACACCAAGCCTGCATCCTGCAAGGCCTTGCCGAGCGCCCGCCCGGTGCTGTCCCAACCGCCGCCCGGGTTGGCCGGAATCATCATTTTCAGATTGGCTGCGGCCTGAGCCGACAATGGCAGGCCGGCACTGGCGACCAAGGCGGCCATGGATTTCAAGAAAGTATCGCGACGCATGATGGGTGTCTCCGGTTGTTTGTCTCGGTGTCCCTTATCCTCGCCGTCAAGCCTGTCAGTTCGCTGTCGGGCACATTAGGGCAAACCCGCCGAATTGACATTGATGAAGCTGCTACTGATTGAAGACGACCCTGCCATGCAACTCAGCTTGACCCGCAGTTTTGAGCGGCGCGGCCTGCAGGTCGCGGCCTGCAATGACGGCGCGCAGGCCATCGGGCGCTGGCAGGCCAGCGCCCCGGATGTGGTGATACTGGACCTGAGCCTGCCGGGGCTGGACGGCTTGGAGGTGCTGGCGCGAGCGCGCAAGGCCGGGCTGAGCACGCCGGTCCTGATTCTGACCGCGCGAGGCACCGTCGGTGACCGAATCCTGGGGCTCAATGTGGGCGCCGATGATTACCTGCCCAAACCCTTTGATCTGGATGAATTGATGGCCCGCGTGCAGGCCTTGGGCCGACGCGCCGGCGCCGGCAACGCCGTCAACAACGCGGATCCCCAGGGCAAAACCTTCTGCGGCATGCGCGTCGACGCCGAGAGCGGAGCCGTCTATCACGCCGGCACCTTGCTTGAGTTGACGCCGCGCGAGGGGGCCTTGCTGCGAGCCCTGCTGGCTCGCCCTGGCAGCGCCATCGCCAAGGAGCGCTTGTTCGACGCGGTATTCCCGGGTGCAGACGAGGTGCAACTTGAGGCCATTGAGGTCGTCGCCTACCGCTTGCGCAAGCGCATCGCCCATACCGGCGCACAGCTGGTGACGCTGCGCGGTTTGGGCTACCTGTTGAAGGCTCAGGCATGAGCGGGTCCGCGATGGGCGCAAGCTCTTTGCGGCGTCAATTGATGGTCGGTATCTTGCTGCCCGTCGTGCTCTTGATCGCTTTCAATACCGTCGGCCTGTACCGGCAGGCCTTGCTCGCGGCCGATACCGCCTATGACCGTACCCTGCTGGCGACAGCCAAGTCGATCGGCGAGTTGCTGGAAGTCAGCAGCAACGAGCCCGGTGTACCCAAGCTGCACGCCAAGCTGAGCTACTCGGCATTGGAGGCATTCGAGGCCGATAACCGCAGCCGGCTCTATTACCGTGTCAGTGGCTTCGCGGATGAGCTGGTGTCGGGCTTTGACGACCTGCCAGCCTGGAAGGGCGAGATGCCCACCCAAGGCCCCTATGCGGCCTTGGTGACTTTCTACGATGACAGTTTTCGCGGCGAGGCGGTGCGCATGGCCGTGCTTTTGCAGCCGGTTGCAGGTGCGGCCGGCCAGGGTATGGCCACCATCCAGGTGGCGGAAACCCTGGAGCTGCGGCGCACCCTGGCACGCCAGATTCTGGTCGAAACTGTCTGGCGGCAAGTCTTGCTGGTGCTGGTGATTGGCCTCGTGGTGGTGGTGGTGGTGCAGCGTGTCACCGCGCCGGTGCGGCGCCTGAGTCAGCAATTGCGTGATCGCTCGGAGGGCGATCTTTCACCGGTGCAGGCGCCGGACGCGCCGCGCGAATGGCTGCCGCTGGTTGAGGCCACCAACCAAGTGGTCGAGCGGCTGAGGCAACTGCTCGAATATCAAAAGCGCTTCATTCGCGATGCCTCTCATCAATTGAAAACGCCGCTCGCCGTGCTGAAGGTGCAAGTGCAATCGGCATTGCATGGGGACGTTGAACCGATGCAGGCCTTGGCCGAGATCGACCAGACGGTCAGCCGCGCCACCCAGGTCGCCAACCAGATGCTCGCGCTGGCAAAGGTGGAACAGCTGCGCCAGGGGCTGGAGCCATTGCCCACGCAAGACTGGGCCGCGCTGACAAGGGTCGTCGCCCTGGATCTGGCGCCGCTGATCGCCGAGCAACATCTGGACTTTGACATCGAGACCGAATCCGCCGGAGTCGACAGCCATGCCTGGGCCTTGCGCGAATTGACCCGCAATTTGCTGCACAACGCGCTGCTGCACACCCCCGCTGGCGGGCGACTGAGCATCAAGCTGGAGCGGCTGCCGGGTCACGCGAGGCTGACCATTGCCGATTCGGGACCGGGTCTCTCGCCGGAACAGCAGAGTCAGCTATTTCTGCCCTTTGCCGCGGGCCACTCGGGCAAAGGCTCGGGTCTGGGTCTGGCGATCTGCCAAGGCATCGCGCAGTCGTTGGGGGGCAGCATCGCGCTGCAAAACCGGGTCAGGCATGGGCAGATCGAAGGCCTGGACGCCGTCGCGGAATTGCCGCTGAGCGGCAGCATGCCGAGTTAGGCGAAAATCCCGGCATGAAATCAGCCCAGCCCGCCTTTGACAAAATCACAACCGGCGTCCGACTGGACAAATGGTTATGGGCTGCTCGCTTCTTCAAGACCCGCTCGCTGGCGGCCGAAGACATCGGCCGCGGCCGCGTACAGGTCAACGGCCAAATCGCCAAAGCCTCACGCGAGCTCAAGCCGGGCGACCTGCTGAAGTTCCGCCAAGGGGTGGTGGAACGCGAGGTTTGGGTGCGCGGCTTGAGCCATGTGCGGGGGCCGGCCCCGCAGGCTCAAGCCTTGTACGAAGAAACACCAGAAAGCGTGTCGCTGCGTGAAAAACTCGGTGAAGCTCGCCGCTTGGCGCCGGAGCCCGCCCAAAGCATCACGCAAGGGCGTCCGACCAAGCAGGACCGCCGCCGGTTGGCAGACTGGGACCGTTGGTCTGCCTCCGCTGACCGGGACTGATGCGCGAATTTCCGCATCAACTGTCCCAATTAGCCCTCTTGAAATCCCTGGAAAGGCGTCCATATAGGCGCCATTGCTTATTTCTGCATCATGACGACATCCAATACTCCCCCCCAAGAGCCCCTCAGCCCGGACGAACTGATTGCCGCTGTCAACAGCGCCGATGACAGCAAAGTGGCCGAACTGGAAGCCCGTTTGGCCGAAATGTCGGACGCCTACCTGCGCGCCAAGGCCGAGGTGGAGAACATCCGCCGCCGCGCCGATGACGATATGAGCAAGGCGCGCAAGTTTGCGGTCGAGTCCTTCGCCGAATCGATGCTGCCGGTGATGGACAGCATGGAAGCCGCAATCGCCCTGCCCGACGCCAAGGTCGAGACCGTGCTGGAAGGCGTGCACGCCACCAAGCGCCAGTTAGCTGCAGCGCTAGAGCGCAACAAGGTGATCGAGTTGAACCCGCCCGCCGGCACCAAGTTCGACCCGCATCAACACCAGGCGATTTCGGTCGTACCGGCCGAACAAGAGCCCAACACCGTGGTGATGGTGTTGCAAAAAGGCTATTCCATCGCCGATCGCACACTGCGCCCGGCACTGGTGACGGTGACGGCACCGAAATAAATATAGCTTGCGGGGCTTGAAAGCCCGCAAGTTATCCACAGCTTATAAGCATCAGTTTTAGACAATTTCCATGGCGAGCAGCCATGGTGATATTCAACAAATCTTCAGGAGAAAAGAACATGGGAAAGATCATCGGTATTGACTTGGGCACCACGAACTCGTGCGTGGCCGTCATGGAAGGCAACACGACGCGCGTGATCGAGAACGCTGAAGGCGCTCGCACCACTCCGTCCATCATTGCCTACCAAGAAGATGGCGAAATCCTGGTCGGCGCCTCGGCCAAGCGCCAAGCCGTCACCAACCCCAAGAACACGCTGTACGCGGTGAAGCGACTGATCGGCCGCAAGTTCACCGAAAAAGAAGTGCAAAAAGACATCGACCTGATGCCTTACACGATTGCTGCCGCCGACAACGGCGACGCCTGGGTTGAAGTGCGCGGCAAGAAGCTGGCGCCTCCTCAAGTGTCGGCCGAAATCCTGCGCAAGATGAAGAAGACCGCCGAGGACTACCTCGGTGAAGAAGTCACCGAAGCCGTCATCACGGTGCCGGCCTACTTCAACGACGCCCAGCGTCAGGCGACCAAGGACGCTGGCCGCATCGCCGGTCTGGACGTCAAGCGCATCATCAACGAGCCTACCGCTGCAGCGCTGGCTTTTGGTCTGGACAAGCATGGCAAGGGCGACCGCAAGATCGCCGTTTATGACCTGGGCGGCGGCACCTTCGACGTCTCCATCATCGAAATCGCCGACGTCGACGGCGAAATGCAATTCGAAGTGCTGTCGACCAATGGCGACACCTTCCTGGGCGGTGAAGACTTCGACCAGCGCGTGATCGATTACATCGTTGCCGAGTTCAAGAAGGACCAAGGCGTTGACCTGACCAAGGATGTGCTGGCTCTGCAGCGCCTGAAGGAATCGGCCGAGAAGGCCAAGATCGAGTTGTCGAACTCGGCCCAGACCGACGTCAATCTGCCTTACATCACCGCTGACGCGACCGGCCCCAAGCACTTGAACGTCAAGCTGACCCGCGCCAAGCTGGAGTCGCTGGTGGACGAGTTGATCGAGCGCACGATCGCCCCTTGCCGCATCGCGATGAAGGATGCCGGCATCGCCATCAGCGCGATCGACGACGTGATCCTGGTCGGCGGCATGACCCGCATGCCCAAGGTGCAGGACAAGGTCAAGGAGTTCTTCGGCAAGGAGCCACGCCGTGACGTGAACCCGGACGAAGCCGTGGCCGTGGGCGCTGCGATTCAAGGTCAGGTTTTGGGCGGCGAGCGCAAGGACGTGCTGCTGCTGGACGTCACACCGCTGAGCCTGGGTATCGAGACCTTGGGTGGCGTGATGACCAAGATGATCACCAAGAACACCACCATCCCGACCAAGTTTGCACAGACCTTCTCGACCGCCGACGACAACCAGCCGGCCGTGACGATCAAGGTCTACCAAGGCGAGCGCGAGCTGGCCGTGGGCAACAAGAGCCTGGGCGAGTTCAATCTGGAAGGCATCCCGCCGGCACCACGCGGCACACCGCAGATCGAAGTCTCGTTTGACATTGACGCCAACGGCATCTTGCATGTCGGCGCCAAGGACAAGGGCACCGGCAAGGAAAACAAGATCACCATCAAGGCCAACTCCGGCCTGACCGAGGCAGAGATCGAGAAGATGGTCAAGGACGCCGAGGCCAACGCCGGCGAGGACAAGAAGAAGGTCGAGCTGGTGCAGGCCCGCAACCAGGCCGACGGCATGGTGCACTCGGTCAAGAAGTCGCTGAGCGAGCATGGCGACAAGCTCGAAGCGGCCGAGAAAGAGAAGATCGAGGCTGCACTGAAGGATGCCGAGGAAGCCATCAAGGGCGAGGACAAGGCCGATATCGAAGCCAAGACCGAAGCCTTGATGACCGCCAGCCAGAAGTTGGGCGAAAAGGTCTATGCCGAATCGCAAGCGGCACAGGCGGCTGCGGCCGGTGGCGCTGCCGAAGGCGCTTCCGAGCAACCTCAGGCACAGGCCTCCAGCAAGCCGGCCGACGACAATGTCGTCGACGCCGAGTTCAAGGAAGTCAAAGACTCGAAGTGATGTTTCTGGCGCGCTAAACCCTTTGCCATCGCTTGGGGTTTAGCCGTCACCGCCGCCGCGTCGCAGCCCTGGGGTCAGACCCCGAAAGCTCGTCGCGGCGCTGTTGTTTGATATGCACGATGCACGGACCAGGCTCATGGCAAAGCGTGACTATTACGAAGCTCTCGGCGTCGCAAAAAATGCGACCGAGGACGAAATCAAAAAGGCCTACCGCAAGCTGGCCATGAAGTACCACCCCGACCGCAATCAAGGCGACGGGGCGAAGAAGGCCGAGGAGCAATTCAAGGAAGGCAAGGAAGCCTACGAGATGCTCTCCAACCCGCAAAAGCGGGCGGCTTACGACCAGCATGGCCATGCCGGCGTGGACCCCAATATGGGCGCTCGCGGCGGCCCGGGCGGTGAAGGTTTCGGCGGTTTTGCCGAGGCCTTTGGCGACATTTTCGGCGACATCTTCAATGGCGGAGCGGGCGGCGCAGGCCGGCGCGGCGGCGGTGGCCAACAGGTCTATCGCGGCAGCGATCTGTCCTATGCGATGGAAATCACGCTGGAAGAAGCCGCGCGCGGCAAGGAATCCCAGATCCGCATCCCGAGCTGGGAAGGCTGCGAAACCTGCAGCGGCACAGGCGCCAAACCCGGCACCAGCGCCAAGACCTGCGGCTCCTGCAACGGCGCGGGTACCGTGCACATGCGCCAGGGCTTCTTCTCGGTGCAGCAGACCTGCCCACATTGCCACGGCACCGGCAAGATCATTCCTGACCCCTGCACAGCCTGCAACGGCCAAGGCAAGGTCAAAAAGAGCAAGACCCTGGAGGTCAAGATCCCGGCCGGCATCAACGAAGGCATGCGCATCCGTTCGGCAGGCAACGGCGAGCCCGGCGTCAACGGGGGCCCGGCCGGCGACCTCTACATTGAAATCCGCATCAAGCAGCACGAAATCTTCGAACGCGATGGCGATGACCTGCACTGCACGATGCCGATCCCGCTGACCACCGCCACCTTGGGCGGCAGCATCGAAGTACCGACCCTGGGTGGCAAGGCCGAAATCGACCTGCCCGAGGGCACGCAGCATGGCAAGACCTTCCGCCTGCGCGGCAAGGGCATCAAGGGTGTGCGTTCGAGCTATCCGGGTGATCTGTACTGCCACATCAGCGTCGAGACACCGGTCAAGCTGACCGAGCATCAACGCAAGCTGATGAAGGAGCTGGACAAGTCCTTCCGCGAAGGGGGTGAGCGCCATTCACCCAATACCAAGAGCTGGACGGACCGAGTCAAGGACATCTTCAAGTAAATAGTCCACGCCCCCGGACCCGCCAAGCGCCCTCTGCCCGATCCGGCAAGGGCGCTTTTTTGTGCCGTTCTACACAGCCAGGCCGAGATTGATTCATGTTCTCAAAAGTTCGGCCGATAAGCTCGGTGTGAGAAGCCTTGCACCCAAACCGAACTTGAAGCCCTTGATGTCGCTCGTCGCGCAGAGGAGTCCTGCATGGCGATGATGGACAGTGAAATCCAGAACGCCTGCGCGCTGATCATCGACAGCAATGCGACCTCCCGCAGCTTGATGGCCTCGCAGCTCCGGGACTTGGGTGTTGCTCAAGTGCGCCAAGCCACGCGCATCAACGATGCCCGCGTGATTCTGGAGCACAAGGCCTATGACATCGTGCTCTGCGACTACCATTTTGATGGCAGCGAGATGTCGGGCCAGGACCTGCTGGACGAGCTCCGCCGCGAGCATTTGCTGCCCTATTCGACCGTGTTCGTGATGGTCACCGGCGAGGCCTCATACAGCAAAGTGGCGGAGGCCGCAGAGGCCGCGCTTGACGCCTATTTAGTCAAGCCTTACACGATGGCCTCCTTGTCCGACCGTTTGGCCAACGCACGCCACCGCAAGCGCGTCTTGAAGGACATCTTTGAGGCCATCGAGCGGCAAGATTTTGAAGCGGCGGCCGGCCATTGTTTGAAGCGTTTCGAGTCGCGCGGCCAATTCTGGCTCTACGCCGCACGCATCGGCGCCGAACTGCTGTTGCGGCTCAACCGCTTCGACGATGCGCGCAAGCTCTATGACGCCATCATTGAAGCCAAAACGGTCCCCTGGGCAAGGCTGGGCGTGGCGCGCACCGAACTCGGCTCGGGCAATATGGCAGCCGCCCGCCGCACATTGGAAACCTTGATCGGCGACATCCCCGATCATGCCGACTCCCATGATGTGATGGGCCGGGTGCAAATGGATTTGGGCGAAATCGAAGGTGCCTTGGCCACCTATCGAACCGCGGCAAAGCTGACCCCGGGTTGCCTGCTGAGAGCCCAGCGCTGCGGCTGTCTGGCCTTCTACGCGGGCCAGCGCCCCGAAGCCTTGAAGCAGCTTGAGCAAACAATGGCCCAAGGGCTGCGCTCCAAGCTATTCGACATGCTGACCCTGGTGTTGATCGGCCTGATGCGCTTTGACAACAAAGACAGCAAGGGCCTCAAGTACGCCTACGACGCCATGACCAGCGAGCTAGAACGCCACCCTAACTCCAAGCGGCTACAGCGCTTCGATGTGCTCTTTCAATGCCTGCGCTTCATGTTGGACAAGCGAGTCGCCGACGCCTTGGAGTTGGCGAGGGATCTAACCCGTCGGGCCAATGAACAAGAAGATTTCGACCTCGAAGCCGCGAGTCTGTTGCTGGCCTTGTGGGTGCGTCTGGCCGCCATGATTGAACTGGAAGAAATGGCCCAGTTGGTGACTTTGTTGGGCTTGCGCTTTTGCACAGCAAAAGCCGCCACCGAGGTTCTTGTCGCCATGACCGAAGGCAATCAAGCCGTGGCGGAAGAATTGCGCAACAGCCACGCGAAAATTTTCAGCATCGCCGAAACCGCCATGCGCCACTCCATGCGAGGCTCGGCCCGTGCGGGCGTGGAGTTATTGATCCAGCAAGGTGAAAGCACACGCAACGCCAAGCTGATCGATATGGCCAGCCTGGTACTCAAGCGACATGCCGAAAAAATCGATGACGCCGAACAACTGGACGAAAAAATTCAGCAACTGCAAGACCGCTACGTGAAGCCGCTGGGGGCGGTAAATCGGCAAAAACGAGCCGCAGGCGGTGTTGCCTTGCGGGTCTAGGGCAAACCAGTTTACCGGGCCGAGTCGACTCAATACTCGTCGCCGCCCACACCCACATAGCCGGGGGCGAGGTTCTCGAATTTCGTGTGCATGCGCTGGAAGAACAGCTTGACCGTGCCGACCGGGCCGTTACGCTGCTTGGCGATGATGATCTCGGCCACGCCGGGCTCTTTGGATTCTTCCTTCATATAGTAGTCATCCCGGTAGATGAACATGATGATGTCGGCGTCCTGCTCGATGGCGCCGGACTCACGCAAGTCACTCATCATCGGCCGCTTGTCAGGGCGTTGCTCAACGCTTCGATTCAACTGCGAGAGCGCAATCACCGGGCACTGCAACTCCTTGGCCAAGGCCTTCAAGCCGCGCGAAATCTCACCGATCACGGTGGCTCGGTTTTCCTCATTGCCGCCGTTGCCGCTCATCAGTTGCAAGTAGTCAACGATGATCAAACCTAACTTGCCGCATATACGGGCCTGGCGGCGTGCGCGTGCACGCACCTCGGACGGCGACAGGCCAGGGCTTTCGTCGATGAAGATGCTGGCCTTGCCGAGCTTGTCGACAGCCTCGGACAAGCGCCCCCATTCATCATCGGCCAAGCGGCCGGTACGCAGATGACCTTGGTCAATGCGGCCGATCGAGCCCACCATACGCATGGCGAGCTGAGCGGCACCCATTTCCATCGAATAGATAACGACCGGCAGGCCTTCATTGATGGCCACGTTTTCGCCGATATTGATCGCGAATGCCGTTTTTCCCATCGACGGACGGGCCGCCAGAATGATCAAATCACCGGGCTGGAAACCAGCCGTCATGCGGTCCAAATCAAAGAAACCGGTGCGCACGCCGGTGACGTCCTCGGCACCGTTCTCGGCCAACTCATTGACCCGGTCGATCAGCGCCACGACCAGATTGTCCATGCTCTGGAAGCCCTGCTGGCTGCGCGAGCCCTCCTCGCCGATGCGGAAGATCTTGCCCTCGGCCTCGTCGAGAATTTGGGCCACAGCGCGGCCTTGAGGTGCCAGAGCAGCGGTGGCGATCTCATCGCTGGCGGTGACCAATTTGCGGAGAATGCCGCGCTCGCGGACGATCTCGGCATAACGGCGAATATTGGCGGCGCTCGGCACACTCTGGGCTAAGGCATTCAGATAGGCCAGCCCACCACATTCCTCCGCCTTGCCGTGCGAGGTCAACTCCTCGAACACCGTCACCACATCGGCCGGCTTGCCACCGTTGATCAGCTTGCCGATGGCGACAAAGATCTGCTTGTGCTCAAAACGATAGAAGTCGGACTCGGTCAGCAGGTCGCCGGCACGGTCCCAGGCCGAGTTGTCGATCAACAAGCCACCCAGCACACTTTGCTCCGCCTCGATCGAATGCGGCGGCGTGCGCAGGCGCGCCACTTCATCGTCGCGGCGGTCGGCGCCGCCGGGCGAACCGGACGAACCCGACGAACCTGGCAGGGGCGTTGAAGAAAAGGTCGCACTCATGGTGATGGGACTCGCTGAGACTTGCTGACTGCCAAACAGCCCTGCCCTGTGGACAAGTCTGTGGAAATGCGGGGGACGACCCTGTATAAATCAGCCCCCAGAAAACGCAAAAAGCCGACGGCTTTGACAGCTGTCGGCTCTTTTTTCAACTGACCGGTCAGGGTCAGCAGTTCAAGACCTTAGTCGGCCTGACGAACCACCTGAACGCTGACTTCCACCAACACATCGGTGTGCAGAGCAACGTTGACGGAGAACTCGCCGACGGCCTTCAGCGCGCCCAAAGGCATGCGGACTTGCGTCTTGGTAATGGTGGCAAAGCCCAACTTGACCAGTGCTTCGGCCACGTCGGCATTGGTCACCGAGCCGAACAAGCGGCCGTCCACGCCAGCCTTTTGGCTGATGCGCACGGTCTTGCCTGTCAGGCTTTCGCCCAGAGCTTGAGCGGTTGCCAGCTTTTCAGCAGCAACTTTCTCGAGCTCAGCGCGCTTGACTTCGAATTCCTTGATCGCTGCCTCGGTGGCACGACGTGCCTGGCGAGTTGGGATCAGAAAGTTGCGGGCGTAACCGTTCTTGACCGTGACGACATCGCCCAGGTTGCCGAGGTTGGCTACTTTTTCAAGCAGAATAATTTGCATGTTGTCCTACTCCTCAGACCTTGTGCTGATCGCTGTACGGCAGCATGGCGAGGAAACGCGCACGCTTGATCGCAACAGTCAGCTGACGCTGGAAGAATGCGCGCGTGCCGGTCAGGCGAGCGGGCGTGATCTTGCCGTTTTCGCCGACGAAATCGCGCAGCGTGTCGATGTCCTTGTAGTCGATCTGCTCAACACCGGTGACGGTGAAGCGGCAGAAGCGCTTACGACGGAACAGCAAGGATTGGGTATTGCGCTTGGGCTTCTTGTCTTTCGAGAAGCGACCTTTACCGCGTGGAGGAGCCATTTGATGACCTCATTAATTTCTATCCGGATTCGAACAATTTGGCGTCGTGACGATATCGAGTGCAGTGATGTGGAAAATTGTTCCACGACCATTGCGTTGGGCACTCAGGAAACCCGTAAATTGGGCCATTCCACCAAGTCCCAAACTCTGTAAGCGCTTGGTCAGATCACCGATTACCACCGCTTTGATTTCCAGAGAAATCTTGCGTGGCCTGCCGGCTTCTTGGACCTGGGACTCATGCTTCAAGCAACAGTCCAGGGCCATCAAACCGGCCGGTGTGTACCTGACCAAACCCAACTCCAGCAACTGCGCTTGCAAGATCAGGTGATTCAAGAAAGAACCCACCGACCGTTTTGCTGCGCGCTAGAGCCAAGCTCACTCACTACCGTTTCAAACACCAAGCTAAAGCCAATTCAAAGAATTAGGCAGACGCGACTTGAGGAGCCTTGCGGGCTTCTTCGCGATCCACAGACTTCATCATGACTGAAGGTGTGGTTTCGGCCTTGGACTTCAGCACCGTCAGGTGGCGAAGCACGGCGTCATTGAAGCGGAAGCCGGTCTCGAGCTCAACCAAGGTTTCCTTGCTGCACTCGATGTTCACGCACAGATAGTGGGCCTTGGCCAACTTCTGGATCAGGTAAGCCATTTGACGGCGGCCCCAATCTTCAACGCGGTGGACAACGCCGCCACCAGTGGTGATCAGGCCTTTGTAGCGCTCCAGCATGGCTGGGACTTGTTCGCTTTGATCCGGATGGATCAGCAGAACGATTTCATAGTGACGCATAAATACTCCTTGTGGATTCCAGGCAAGGGACTCGGTCGAACCTTTTCGGCCAAGCCTTGCCTGAGGAAGCCGAGCCACAGCGTCAGTCACGTGGTCACGGCAAGGTGGAACCCGCTATTCTAGCGTAAATTCATGAATCCGACAAGGCAGGCGGCTTGGCGCAGCGTGCGTCAGCGCCCATCTGTGGCGGCTGGGGTGCGCATTTGATCAAGCATATGGAGCTGCGCCGGGCTCGGTGCCGGCGTCAAATAACTGACCAACAGCATGGTGGCGAAACCCGCAGGCACACCGAACAAGCCGGCCGAAATGGGTTGAATCCCCCACCACAACTGCGCCGGCCCCGGCACGCCCAAAGCCGCGCGCAGTCCGGGCATCGCGTGAATCATGTAGTAGCAGGTGAGCCCCAAGCCTACCAACATGCCGGCCACAGCGCCCCAGCCATTGGCGCGACGCCAAAAGATACCCAGCACCAAGGCAGGAAAGAAAGCCGCCCCGGCAACCGAAAATGCCGCCGCCACCAAATACAGAATGTCCGCAGGTCGGTGTGCCGCGACCGCAGCAGCCGCCAAGGCCGTGGCCAGCAGCAATGCCTTTGACAGCGTCACCCGGCGCGTCATTGAGGCAGTCGGGTTGAGCACGCGGAAATAGACATCGTGGGACAAGGCCGACGAGATGGTCAGCAGCAAGCCGTCGGCGGTAGACAGTGCCGCCGCCAGACCGCCCGCCGCCACCATACCCGACACCACATAAGGCAGGCCAGCAAGCTCCGGCGTCATCAGCATGATGATGTCGCTGCTGATGCGTAATTCACCCAACTGCAATATCCCGTCACCGTTCACATCGCTGACCGACAGCAGACCGGCATCAACCCTCGTCCACTGGGCGATCCAGGACGGCAAACTGGCTATCGGCGTGCCGACCAAACCGGTGAAAACCTCGTACTTGACCATCACCGCCAGCGCCGGAGCGGTCAGGTACAGCAATGCGATGAAGAACAGTGACCAAGCCACCGACTCACGCGCTTCTCGCACGGAGGGTGTCGTGTAGTAGCGCGTCAAGATATGCGGCAGGCCGGCGGTCCCCACCATCAGACAGAACACCAAGGCCATGAAGTTCCGGCGAGACTCGTCGAACTGCAACCGTTCTTGCGGCGTACCGTTCGGGTCCCCAGCAAACTGCTGAGCGTGTGGCGGCATGCCTGCCAGCGGCTGCGCCCGCGCTTCATTGGTGGTTTGGGCACGCTGCCATTGCTCGCGCGCCTCGGCCGGCGTACGCGGCAAGGCCGCTTGACTCTTCTCGGCCGCCTGCACCAGGGCCAGCGGCGTATCTTCCTGCCGCTTCAGATCCGCCACGCGCTGAGCGGCTTGCGCCCGTTCCTGAGCCAGCGACGCCGGCACATTCTGCAGCTTGTGCTCGAAGCCGTCTGCGCGCGCCTGAAACACCGCGCGCACTTGCAGCTCGGCCGGATCAACCAGTAGTTGCTGCTCACGCTCGGATAATTTTGCCAACTGGTAGCCATAGGCGACTTGCGGCAGCGGCAGGCCAGTTTGCTTGGCACTCAGCCAAATCACCGGCACCAGATAGGCAATCACCAACACAATGTACTGAGCCACCTGCGTCCAGGTCACCGCGCGCATGCCACCCAAAAACGAGCACACCAAGACGCCGCCCAGGCCGACAAAGACACCCACCTCAAACGCCAAGCCGGTCAAGCGGGAGGTGATCAAACCAACGCCATAGATCTGCGCCACGACATAAATGAAAGACACCAGAATGGCAGCAGCAGCGCCTATCAAGCGCGGCGCGGTGCCGCCATAACGGGCGCCCAAAAAATCCGGGATGGTGAACTGCCCGAATTTGCGCAGGTAGGGAGCCAAGCAAAGCGCCACCAAAACGAAACCGCCCGTCCAGCCCAAGACAAAAGCCAGGCCGCCGTAACCCGACAAGTACAGCGTGCCGGCCAAACCGATAAAAGAGGCGGCACTCATCCAATCGGCCCCGGCCGCCATACCGTTGAAGATCGCGGGTACGCGCCGACCGGCCACGTAATATTCATCGGCGTCGGTGGTGCGGCTCAATAGCCCAATGCAGGCGTAGATACCAACGGTGGCCGCCATAAAGCTGAAACCTATCCAGCTCTTGGCCAGGCCCCATTGCTCCAACACCGCCAACACGAGTACGAACAGCACGAAGCCGAGCGTGTACCAGGCATAGATGCGCCTGAGTTTGGGGCTCAGGTCGGCGCTCGAGCCGGTGTCGGTCCGGCGCTTGAGGGCGTCTGCTTGGGGCGAAGTCATTTTTCTATCTGTGGCTTAGGCCCGGCATCATGCAAGCCAGCACGACCGCTGTCGATAGTCAAGAACCCGAAGCTCAAGGCTGCAACGCCACAAAAAAACGGCCCCGCAGGACCGTTTTCGACTTGCTACCCTGCGGCCGCTTGGGGCCGCCGGTCATCAACGCTTGGCCAAACGCTGCCAGGTCTCGATCACCGAGTCCGGGTTGAGCGAAATCGACGTGATGCCTTCACCGGCCAACCAGTCGGCGAAATCGGGATGATCGCTCGGGCCTTGGCCGCAGATACCGATGTACTTGCCGGTAGCACGGCAGGCGGCGATGGCGCGCGAAATCAAGGCCTTGACGGCCGGATCACGCTCATCGAAGTCACCCGCCAATTGCTCCAGCCCCGAGTCCCGGTCCAAGCCCAGCGTCAGCTGAGTCAGATCGTTAGAGCCGATCGACATGCCGTCGAAATGCTCCAGGAATTGCTCGGCCAGGATCGCGTTGCTGGGCACCTCGCACATCATGATGACGCGCAGACCATCTTGCCCGCCCGCCACAGCGCGCTTCAAGCCACGCTCCGCCAGCATCGCCACAACCCGCTCGGCCTGGCGCACGGTGCGCACGAAAGGCACCATGATCTCGATATTGGTCAGGCCCATCTCGTTGCGAGCCCGCTTGAGCGCCTCGCATTCCATCGCGAATGCGTCCGAAAACTCGCCGCTGATGTAGCGTGAAGCACCGCGGAAACCCAGCATCGGATTCTCTTCATCGGGCTCGTAGCGCGAGCCGCCAATCAGCTTGCGATACTCGTTACTCTTGAAGTCGGACAAGCGCACGATCACCGGACGAGGGAAGAAGGCCGCAGCAATCGTGGCGATGCCTTCGACCAATTTATCGACATAAAAAGCGCGTGGCGAGGCGTGACCGCGAGCCACCGACTCAACCGCTTTTTTCAGATCGGCGTCGATGTTCGGGTAGTCAAGAATCGCCTTCGGGTGCACGCCGATATTGTTGTTGATGATGAACTCCAACCGAGCCAAACCGACGCCTGCGCTGGGCAGTTGCGCAAAGTTGAAAGCCAGTTGCGGGTTGCCCACATTCATCATCATCTTGATCGGGCAATAGGGCAACTCGCCCCGGTGCACCTCGGAGACCTCGGTCTCGAGCAGGCCGTCGTAGATGAAGCCAGTATCGCCCTCGGAGCACACCACCGTCACCAACTGACCTTCTTTGAGCTTTTCGGTCGCGTCGCCGCAACCCACCACGGCCGGGATGCCAAGTTCGCGCGCGATGATGGCGGCGTGGCAGGTACGGCCGCCTCGGTTCGTCACGATCGCCGAAGCCCGCTTCATCACCGGCTCCCAGTTCGGGTCGGTCATGTCGGTCACCAACACATCGCCCGGCTGAACGCGATCCATCTCGCTGATATGGGTGACCAGACGGACCGGGCCGGTGCCGATCTTCTGCCCGATCGCGCGGCCCTCAACCAGTACCGCACTGTGGCCCTTGAGCTTGTAGCGATGCTCAATCTGGCCCTCAGCCTGGCTCTTCACCGTCTCTGGGCGGGCCTGCAAAATGTAGATCTGGCCATCGATGCCGTCACGACCCCATTCGATGTCCATCGCGCGGCCGTAATGCTTCTCGATGATCAAGGCATAACGCGCCAACTCGATGACCTCGGCATCATTGAGCGAATAGCGATTGCGAGCCTCGGGCAGCGTGTCCACGGTTTTGACCAACTTGCCGGTCGCAGCCTTCTCGGCGGCCGAGGTGAACTCCATCCGGATCAGCTTGGATCCCAAGTTACGTCGAATGATCGGCAGCTTGCCTTTTTGCAGCGCCGGCTTGTGGACATAGAACTCGTCCGGGTTGACGGCGCCCTGCACCACCGTCTCACCGAGGCCGTAGCTGGACGTGATGAAGACCACATCCTTGAAACCGGACTCGGTGTCGATGGTGAACACCACGCCCGCCGAACCCAGGTCGGAGCGCACCATGCGCTGCACGCCGGCCGACAAGGCCACATCGGCATGGGCAAAGCCCTTGTGCACGCGGTAGCTGATCGCGCGGTCGTTGTACAGCGAGGCGAACACCTCCTTCATCTTGTGCAGCACCTCTTCGATGCCGATCACGTTGAGGAAGGTTTCCTGCTGGCCGGCGAAGGACGCGTCCGGCAAATCCTCGGCCGTGGCCGAAGAGCGCACCGCGAAAGACACATCGGGGTGATCCAGCGTCAATTGCGCGAAGGAGGCACGGATCTGCGCCTCCAGATCGGCCGGAAAGGGCTGCGCCTCCAGCCAGCCACGGATCTCGGCGCCGGCCTCGGCCAGCGCGCGCACATCATCGGTATTGAGCGTAGACAAACGCGCTTCGATGCGCTTGTCCAAGCCCTGATGCTTGAGGAACTCGCGAAAGGCGTGGGCGGTAGTCGCGAAGCCGCCGGGGACGCGAACGCCCGAGGAAGACAGCTCCGAGATCATCTCGCCGAGGCTGGCGTTCTTACCGCCAACGACCTCGACGTCGCTCATTCTCAGATTCTCAAATGGAACGACCAGGGCGGTCGGCTCATAGCGTGTGGACATGGGAAAACTCCGTAAGGTTGAAAATTCGGGCTTCCCGCCGAGGCGCAATGAGCGGCACCTAAGGCGGCACCTCCCACGCCAATAGCGCAGTGACTCAGCCCAAGAATTCTGGATTCTTGTTCTGTCTCGGGCTTGAGTCGATGAAAACTGCGCATGGCTGTTGGGTGCTGGCGGCTAATTGCTCGGGATTCTACGGGTTACATGCTCGTATGATTCACAAACACTCTAGAGCAACACCACCATGCCCCATCGCACTGTGTATTTTGTCTCGGACGGCACCGGCATCACCGCTGAAACCTTCGGTAACTCGATCCTGGCCCAGTTTCCAACCAAGCCGCGCCATGTACGGCGGCCTTTTATCGACAGCGCCGAAAAGGCCTATGCCGTCGTGCGCGAGATCAATGAAACCGGCGAGCGCGAAGGCAAGCGCGCCATCGTCTTTGCCACCCTGGTCGACCGCGATGTACTGAAGATCGTCCGCGACCATTGCCTCGGCCGGGTGCTGGACATGTTCGGCACCTTTATCGAACCGCTCGAAGAAGAATTCGAGGTCAAGTCGAACCACCGGGTCGGGCGCTTTTCGGACGTGGCGCGCAGTCAGGAATACCACGACCGCATCGAGGCGATCAACTACTCGCTCGCCCATGACGACGGGCAATCTTCGAAGAACCTGGATATTGCCGACGTCATCCTCGTCGGCGTCTCGCGCAGCGGCAAAACGCCGACCTCGCTCTACTTGGCGCTGCAGCATGGCATCAAGGCCGCCAACTATCCGCTTATCCCCGAAGACTTCGAGCGCGGCAAACTGCCCGCCTCGCTGGCGCCCTACAAACGCAAATGCTTCGGCTTGACGATCGACCCCGAGCGCCTGTGCCAGATCCGCAACGAGCGCCGCCCGGGCTCCAAATATGCGGACCTGATGAACTGCCGCTACGAGGTCAATGAGGCCGAGATGATGATGAAGCGCGACGGCATCGCCTGGCTCTCATCGACGCACAAATCAATCGAGGAAATAGCCACGACGATACTGCGTGACCTGCGCCCGGACCGTCTGATCTATTGATTGACCAAGCGTTGGCGGGCGGATTCGTACAAGCAAATCGCCGCCGCACTGCCGACGTTCAAGGACTCCTCGCCGCCGGGCTGAGGGATGCCCACCGTCAACTGACAACGTTGCATCAAGTCGGGCTGCACGCCCTGCCCTTCATGGCCCATCACCCAGGCACAGGGGCTGGGCAACACCAGTTGGTGCAGTTGCTGCTTCGCGTAGGAACTGGTGGCCACCATGGGCAGGCCCAAGGCATCCAGATCGGCAGGAGCCAAGCCTTCGATCAGACGCAGGCCAAAATGTGCGCCCATGCCGGCGCGCAAGACCTTGGGACTCCACAGCGCCGCCGTGCCCTTGATCGCCAAGACTTGGTGAAAACCCATCGCCGCCGCATTGCGCAAAATAGTGCCGACATTGCCGGCATCTTGCAGGCGGTCCAGCACCACCGTATTCACACCGCGAGTCAGCGACTGCCCCGCATCGTGCACGACCTCAAAGCCAATCTGCGCCGGTGACTCCAGGCCGCTGATGGTCTTGAACAAGTCCGTCGGCACGATCAACTGACGCGGCGCCGCATCGCCAAGCAAGCGCAGCACCGGATCGGCGGCTGCCGCCTCGGTCAGCACCGCCAGGCTAACCGGGTACTTGCGCTGCAAGCAGGCGCGCACCAAATGGTCGCCCTCCAACCAGATCGAACCCAGCTTGCGATAGGCGCCGCCGTCTTGGCTGAGCTTGCGCAGGCGCTGCAAGGCGGGGTTGTCACGCGAGGTGATGTGTAGCACTTGACTCATTGGGCCTCCAGCACAGCACGCACCGGACCGAAGCTGCGCCGGTGCCAAGGCGTCACGCCGAGCGCCCGCAAGGCCGCTAAATGTTCGGCCGTCGGGTAGCCCTTGTGCTGGGCAAAACCATAGTCGGGGTAGCTTTCGGCCATCAACAGGCATTGACGGTCCCGCGTGACCTTGGCCAAGATCGACGCAGCGGAAATGGCCGGCACCTTGGCATCGCCCTTGACGATGGCTTCAGCCGCTATTTTCAGGATCGGCAAGCGATTGCCGTCGACCAGAACCATGGCCGGCTTCAGACGCAGGCCCTCGACGGCGCGGCGCATCGCCAGCATGGTGGCCTGCAGAATATTCAGGCGATCGATCTCGTCCACACTGGCCTCGGCGATGCAAAAGCACAGCGCCTTGGCGCGGATCTCGTCAAACAGACGCTCCCGCCTCTTCTCGGTCAGCACCTTGGAGTCGGCCAACCCCAGCACCGGGTCGGCATCATTGAGCATCACCGCGGCGGCCACCACCGGCCCGGCCAAAGGTCCGCGCCCGGCCTCGTCAACGCCGGCCATCAAGCCCTGCCCGTTCCAGTCCAGCCCAAGCTGCTCAAACTCCGATGACTTGCGCGATCGCATCGCTGGCCCTTAGCGCGGTATTGCAGCGCAGCATTTGGTGTTGCTCTTCAAAGCGGGCTTGCGCCCGCGCATAGCGGGCATGGTCGTCCAGCCAAGCCAAACCTTCGCGGGCCAAGGCCTGCGGTGTACAGGCATCCTGAATCAGCTCGGGCACCAAAAACTCCCGCGCCAATACATTTGGCAAACCAACCCAGGGCTGATAGTTGCGACCCTTCATGCGCCACCAATTCAGCGCGTGCATGCGATAGGCGATCACCATCGGCCGCTTGAACAGCGCCGCCTCCAGCGTCGCGGTACCGCTGGCCACCAGACTGACATCGCAGGCCGCCAAGGCCTCGTGCGAGCGGCCATCCAACAGCATCAAGTTCAAATTCGGCGCATGGGCTTTCACCATTGGCGCGATCAAGCCGCGCAGGCCCGGCGCCATCGGCATCACAAAGCGCAAGTCAGGCCTGGCTTGTTGCATCAAAACGGCGGCCTTCAGCAAGGGCTCGGCGATATAGCCGATCTCGCTGCGTCTGCTGCCAGGCAACAGCGCCACCACCACATCTTGCTCGGCCAAGCCGAGCGCCCCACGGGCTGCGGCCTTGGGCGGCTCCAGCGGAATCGCGTCTGCCAATGGGTGGCCGACATAGCTCGCGGCAATGCCATGCTGCTTGAGCAGCTCGGGCTCGAAAGGAAACAGGCAAAGCACATGATCGGCCGAACGCTTGATCTTCTCGACCCGCTCGGCCCGCCAGGCCCAGATCGAGGGGCAGACAAAATGAACCGTCTTGATGCCGCCCTCGCGCAGGCGCTGCTCCAGGCCAAAGTTGAAGTCCGGTGCGTCGATACCGATGAAGGCTGAGGGCCGCTGCCGTAGCGGAAGATTCAATAAACGGTCGCCCAACTGCTTGCGGATGCTCAGCAACTCGCGCAGATTCCACAAGGCGTCGACATAGCCGAACACCGACAGCTTATCGAGCGGCCACCAGGGCTCAAAGCCCTGCGCCACCATACGTGGCCCACCGATGCCTTGCGCCGTCAGCTCCGGCCAACGCGCGCGCAGACCGGCCAGCAGCAAACCGGCCAGCAAGTCGCCGGAGGCCTCGCCGGCGACCATGCCAAAGCGGGGCGCGTTATCGTTCATGGCCCGGCGGATTAGCGCACGATGCCGCGCGTTGCGGCTGCAAGAAAGCTCAACATCACCTCGATGTCGGAATCAGCGTTGCCGCCCTGTTGAGTACGCAAGTCGCCGATCGCCGCCACCGCTTGCTCCAGCGTCATCGATGAACGGTACAGCAGCTTGTGCATTTGCTTGATCACGCCGATTCGCTCGGCCGAATATTCACGTCGACGCAGCCCCACCACATTGACCGCACGCGCGCTCAAAGGGTTGCCGTCCACGGTGATGAAAGGCGGTACATCCTGGGCGACATGGGCCTGGAAGCCAATCATCGCGTGGGCACCGATCTTGACGAACTGATGCACGCCCGTCAATCCGCCCACAACAGCCCAGTCGCCCACATGCACATGGCCTGCAAGTGTCGCGTTATTCGCCAGCACCGCATGGCTGCCCATGCGCACATCATGGGCGATATGCACATAGGCCATGATCCAGTTGTCATTGCCAATCCGGGTGACGCCTTCGTCCTGCACCGTACCCAGATTGAAGGTACAAAACTCATGCACAGCATTGCGGTCACCGATCACCAACTCGGTCGGCTCGCCCGCATATTTCATATCCTGCGGCGCACCGCCGATTGAATTGAATTGAGCAATGCGATTGTCTTGCCCAATCGTCGTGCGACCGTCGATCACGCAATGCGGGCCAATCGTGCTACCCGCGCCGATGCGCACATGCGGGCCGATCACCGTGTAGGCGCCGACCTTGACCGAACTGTCCAGCTGAGCGGCAGGGTCAATGATGGCCGTGGGGTGGATCAGGCTCATGCTTGTACTCAGTCGGCAATTTTTCGCATCGTGCAAATCAACTGCGCCTCGGCGGCCAATTGATCGCCAACCATGACCTTGCCAGAGAACTTGAAGATGCCGGCCTTGGCGCGGTCCAAAGTCACATCCAGCAAGATCTGATCACCGGGTTCGACAGGCCGCTTGAAGCGGGCGTTATCGATGCCGGCAAAGTAGACCACCGTCGTGTCGTCGAGCACGATGTCGGTGCTGGCCAGCGCCAGCAGCGTTGCAGCCTGAGCCAATGCCTCCAGCATCAGCACGCCGGGCATCACCGGGCGATGCGGGAAATGGCCAACAAAATACGGCTCGTTGATGCTGACATTCTTGAGCGCAAGAATGCGTTTGCCCTTGTCTATCTCGAGCACACGGTCGACCAGCAGCAGCGGGTAACGGTGTGGCAATCTCTTCAGAATTTCGTGGATGTCCATCATGATGAATTCTTCTTCTCTAGCGCGAGTACGCGCTGCCGCAATGAATACAAGTTGCGCAGTGTGGCTGCGTTCTTTTCCCAGCTCGCATTGTCGTCGAACGGAAACACGCCGCTGTACAAACCCGGCTTGTGAATGCTGCGGCTGATCAAGGTGGCCGCCGACACATGCACATGGTCGGCGATGGTCAGGTGCCCGACGATATTGGCCGCGCCGGCAATCGTGCAATGCGCACCAATGGTGGTGCTGCCGGCAATCGCCGTGCAACCGGCAATCGCGCTGTGCTCACCAATCCGCACGTTATGCGCGATCTGGATCAGATTATCGAGTTTGACGCCATCGGCCAAGACCGTGTCGTCCAACGCACCCCGATCAATACAGGTGTTAGCGCCGATCTCCACATCGTTGCCGATGCGCACCGCACCGAGCTGCTCGATCTTTTCCCAGCGACCGGCATGCGGAGCGAAACCGAAGCCGTCGGCGCCGATCACCACGCCTGCATGCACGATGCAGCGCTCACCCAGGCTGCAATCAAAGCCCAAGGTGACATGGGCTGCCAAGCGCGTGCCCGCGCCTATCACCGCGCCGCGCTCGATCACGCAATGCGCGCCGATGATGGCGCCGGCACCGACCCGTACGTCAGCCTCGATGACCGCCAAGGCCCCCACATCCACGTCGGCGTCCAGACGCGCACTCGCATCGATCACCGCGCTCGGGTGGATGCGCGGCGCCGCACGCGAGCGCACGCGGCGCGCCCACCACTGCGTCAAACGGGCAAAGTACAAATAGGGATCGGGCGTCACGATGGCCGCGCCCCTTGCTGCGGCAGCATCCGCCAAAGCCGGCGCCACAATCACGCAGGCCGCCGCGGTGCTCGTCAACTGCGCTTGATAGCGTGGATTGGCCAAGAAGCACAGCGTCAGCGCATCGGCGCCAAGCAAGGTGCCGATACGCTCTATGCGGGTATTGGCCTCGCCATGAAGATCGCCGCCCAAGGCGGCGATAACTTCGGCCAGCGTGACTGCCGTGGCCATCCGCTACTTCTGAGCGTTCAGCGTGTCGATCACTTTCTTGGTGATGTCGACGCGGGCGCTGACATTCAAAGCGTCCTGCAAGATGATGTCATATTTTTCGGCATCAAAGATCTGCTTGATGACGCGGTTAGCACGCTCAACCACGGCACCCAGTTCTTCGTTCTTGCGCTGCGTCAGATCTTCTTGCCACTCGCGGCGCTTGCGCTGCAAGTCGCGATCGACTTCAACCAAATCGCGTTGACGGCGATTACGCTCGGCTTCGGCCAGAGTCGGCGCATCTTTTTCGAGCTTTTCTGCGGCACCGCGCAACTTCGTTTCCTGATCCTTCAACTCTTTCTCGCGCTTGCCGAACTCGGCTTCGAGCTTGAGTTGCGCCGTCTTGGCCAGATTGGCCTCACGCAGCACACGCTCGCTGTTGACATAGCCAATCTTTATTTCCTGTGCGACACAGAAGGCCGACACAGACATCATGGCGGCCAAGGCCACCGATTTCAACAGTTTGCTCTTCATCAGAATGCGTTCCCGATCTGGAATTGGAATGGCTCGATTCTATCCGTGCGCTGCTTGCTAATCGGCTTGCCATAGCTCAAGCGCAAAGGACCCATGGGCGAGACCCAACTCAAACCAATACCTGCCGACGAACGGATGGTGTCGAAACTGAGTTGCTCGAACGAGCCCCACACATTGCCGGCATCCACAAAAGTGTAGAGCCGGAAAGTTTTGTCATTGCCCGTACCTGGAACGGGCAAGTAGAGTTCGGCGTTGACGTTGGCGCGGCGATTACCACCAGTACGCGTACCCGTCACGTCGACCGGACCCAAGGAGCCGGCCTCAAACACTCGCACCGAGCCCAAGCCGCCGGCATAGAAATTCTTGAAAATCGGGAATGGACTACTACCCAATCCCTGGCCCCAACCCAACTCACTGTTCAGACCCAAGGTGATCTTGTTGGTGATCGGGATGTACTGCTGATATTGCAAATTGGCGCGCGCATAACGAGCATCCCCCATGGGGCTCAGCTCCAAATTGATGCGCGAATACTTGCCGACGGTCGGGGAAATGATGCTATCGCGGTTATCGCGTTGCCAACCGATCGTCAGCGGATAGGCAACGCTATCGCGCCCGAACTGGCGGCCGTAAAGCAAATAGCTGTTTGGCAGGCCCGAGTTGGTCGTCATCTTGGTGCGTTCGTAGCCGAAGCCAAAGAACACCGTATCCAACTCGGAGAAGGGAACCCCGAAACGAATCGATGAGCCGACCGTGACCAACTCGTACGGCTCGCCGAGCGAGTTGTACGGCTTCTGAGTCCGGTAGAAGACATCCAAGGCGCGCGACACACCGTCCACCGTGAAGTAGGGATTGACCGTGCTGACCACCAGGTTACGACCCGTAGACGCGGTCGCCACTTCGATGCCGAGGTAGTGACCCGATCCAAAGACGTTGTCTTGCTTGATGGCGCCGGTAAAGGAAAGCTTTTGCTGGCTGGAATAGCCCGCACCGACCTGAATATTGCCGGTCGGACGCTCGACCACGGTCAAGAGCACATCAACCTGATCCTGCGCACCCGGCACCTCAGATGTATCAATGGTGACTTCTTTGAAGTAACCCAAACGCTCCACCCGGTCACGCGAGGCCTTGATTTTTTGGCCGTCATACCAAGCCGATTCGAACTGCCTGAACTCGCGCCGAATCACTTCATCGCGGGTGCGCGTATTGCCGGAAATGATGACGTTGCGCACATAGACGCGGCGTTGCGGCTCGGCCACCAGCGTCACCACGACCTGGCCGGTGGCGCGGTCGATTTCAGGGCGCGAATCGACCCTCGCGAAAGCGTAGCCAAAGGTACCGTACAAATCGGAGAATGCCCGCGTCGTCTGCGCCACGGCCTCGCCTTGATAGGGCTGGCCTGGCTTGAAGAAGATCAGGCGCTTGAAATCTTCTTCTCGACCGAGAAATTCCCCCTCAAGCTTGACCGCCGTCACCGTGTATTGCTGGCCTTCACTGACGGTGATGGCGATGTCGATGCTTTGCTTATCGGGTGAGATGGTCACCTGGGTCGAGGTGACTGCAAACTCGAGGTAACCACGGTTGAGGTAATAGGAACGCAGCGTCTCAAGGTCGGCATTCAGCTTGGCACGTGAATATCGGTCGGTCTTGGTATACCAGGTCAACCAGCCGCTGCTGGTTTGCTCCAGCAGACCCACCAAGGTGCTTTCAGAAAACACCGAACTGCCTTGAATGCGGACCGCACCAATCTTGGCCGGCTCCCCCTCATTCACAGTGAAGCTTACGTTGACGCGGTTGCGCTCCAACGGCGTAATCGTCGTCGTCACCTCGGCGCCGTAAAGGCTGCGCGTCAGGTATTGGCGCTTCAATTCTTGTTCGGCACGATCGGCCAAGGCCTTGTCAAAGGGTTTACCTTCGCCGATACCAACTTCTTTCAGCGACTTGGTCAGAGCCTCGGTGTCGAATTCCTTCAGTCCCACAAAGCTGACGTTGGCAATGATCGGCCGTTCTTCGATCATCACCACCACGGCGTCGCCGTCGATATTGATGCGGACATCCTTGAACAAGCCGGTAGCGAACAAGGCGCGCAAGGCCGCCGCTCCTTTGTCCTCGCTATAGCTGTCGCCAATTCGAAACGGCAAGGAGGCGAAAACGGTACCTGGGTCGGTCCGTTTCAAGCCCTCAACACGAATGTCCTTGAGAACAAAGGGATCCACCGCCCAGGCGACGCCTGACTGCAGTGTGGCCAACAAGGCCAAGGTCAGGATTGAGGGGCGCATACGAGCGCCCGTTCTTAGAGATGAGGACATGCAAATAGAGTCAATGCAGGCCCGTCAAGCGGACCACGTCGTTAGAAAGGGCTAGGGCCATCATCAGCATCAGGATCAACGCACCTGCGCGCTGCAGTTGCGTTTGCCACCACTCCGAGACCGGGCGGCCGCTTAAACCCTCGAAAAGATAATACATCAGGTGTCCACCGTCCAACATTGGCAGCGGCAGCAAGTTCAGTACACCGAGGCTGACACTGACCAGCGCCAAGAAGCCAAGATACTGAGAGACGCCGGATCTAGCGGATTGGCCCGCGTAATCGGCAATCGTCAAAGGGCCGCTTAAATTTTTCAAAGAGGCTTCGCCGATCAGCATGCGGCCGAACACTTTCAAGGTCATCCATGACACGCTCCAGGTGCGCTGTGCGCCCAGTGCGAGCCCCTCGAAGAAGCCACGGCTAACCTTTACCATCACCGGGGCCGCACCCACCATCGCCTCGATTCGGCCGATGGTCTGACCACCATCATTGACGGCACGTGGGCTCACCTCCAGTTCCAAGCGCCGCCCTCCGCGCTCGATCAACCAGACCGACTTGACCGGGCCAAGGCCATCGACACGCACCGACTGGCGAATCAATTCGCGCAGGCCAGCGGCGTCTACGACCGCCACAGCGTCAACGGCAAGCACGCGGTCGCCCGCCTGCAAGCCTGCCAACTCTGCCGGGCCGCCCTCAGACACCATGCCCAAGACCGCCTCGCTGTAGAGCGTCAGGCCCAGCTTGCGCAAACTCGCCGAGTCAACGCTGGCCGCGTTCAGGCGAGCGGTGTCGAGCACCAAGCTACGACGCCCATGGCCACTGGCATCGGACACATCCAGATGAACGGCTTCACCGGTGGACGAGGCCTCCAGCACGGTCGACATCAGCTCGGTGTAGGAGGCCAGATCACGCCATTGCTGCCCGTCCGTGGAACTCGCCCGCACCCAGTCACCCGCCCGCAAGCCCGCCCGCGCGGCCACCGACTCGGCCGCCGGCGTGCCCAACAACGCCTTGGGTTCGCTGGTGCCTACCCACATGGCTGCAGCAAACAGCAGCACGGCCAGAGCCAAGTTTGCCAAGGGCCCGGCCGCCACCACCGCCACGCGCTGCCGCAAGGGCCGGTTGTTAAAAGCTTGTGAGCGCAGTGCCGGTTCGACCGGCCCCTCGCGCTCATCCAGCATGCGGACATAACCCCCCAAGGGCAGGGCACAGAGCGTGAACTCGGTTGCATCCGGGCTGCTTTGGCGCCGCCAGATGACCTTGCCAAAACCTACCGAGAAACGCAGAACCTTGACTCCACAGGCGCGTGCCACACGGTAGTGACCGTATTCATGCACGACCACCAGCACCGCCAGCGTCAGCAAGAATGCCAACAAGGTGCTCATGCCACCAACCCGGCAATCAGGCCTTGAGCGTGACGGCGTGCCCGCGCATCCAGGCCCAGCAGGCCAGCCACGGCGCCGCATTCACCCGCCTCCGGCTGGATCGCTTCGAGGCTCTCGCAATTGATTCGGTGAATCTGATCGAAGCGCAGGCGCCCCGTCAGAAACGCCTCGACGGCCTCCTCGTTGGCGGCATTCAAGACCGCCGTCGCACCTTCGGGGCCGCGCAGCGCTTGCCAGGAAAGATACAGGCCAGGGAAGCGGCGCTCGTCGGCATCTTCAAAACTCAATGAGGGCCCGCTGAGCAAATCCAGGCGGCTGGCGCCGGCCTCGATCCGCTCTGGGAAGGACAGGCCATAGGCAATCGGCACCCGCATATCTGGCGTACCGAGTTGAGCGAGCACCGATTTATCACGGCACACGACCATCGAATGAATGATGCTTTGCGGATGGATGATGACCTTGATCTGCTCGGGCGCCAGGCCAAACAACCAGCGCGCCTCTATCACCTCCAGCGCCTTGTTCATCATGGTGGCCGAGTCGACCGAGATTTTTCGGCCCATCACCCAGTTCGGATGCGCGCAAGCCTGTTCGGGCGTGATCTCGGCGAGCGTGGCCGGATCGCGTTGGCGAAACGGCCCACCGGACGCCGTCAGCACGATGTGATCGATGCGCTGGGGCCAGGTCTTGCGGTCCTCAGGCAGACATTGAAAAATCGCCGAATGCTCGCTGTCAATGGGCAGCAAGGTCGCGCCGCCCTGCTCCACCGCCTGCATAAAGAGCTTTCCGCCAACGACGATCGCCTCTTTATTGGCCAGCAGCAACCGCTTGCCGGCACGTGCAGCGGCCAAGCAAGGCGCCAAACCGGCCGCGCCGACGATGGCGCCCATCACCATGTCAACATCGGGGTGAGCGGCAATTTCGGACAAGCTCTCGGCGCCATCCAGCACCTCGGTCTTGCTGCCTTGCTCGCGCAACTTGAGGCGCAAATCTTGCGCCAATGCGCGAGCAGGCATTACCGCAAAGCGCGGCCGCCACTGCAAGCACTGGGCCAGCAAGGCATCGACGCGACTCATCGCACTGAGTGCGAAAACCTCGTAACGCTCGGGGTGGCGAGACAGCACATCCAGCGTATTGACGCCGATGGAGCCGGTCGAACCCAGCACCGTGATGCGCTGAGGACGCGAGTAACTGCTCATGGAAATGCACTCAAAGAACTCAGGGCCAAGGCAAGCGGAAACACCGGTAGCAAGGCGTCAACCCGGTCCAACACACCGCCGTGACCAGGCAGCAATTGACTGCTGTCCTTGGCTCCGACAGCCCGTTTCAACAAGGACTCGAACAAATCGCCGACCACACTCATGCCACCAAGAAAAACCAAGGCCAGCAAGCCAATCGGGAGGGGCTGACGCTTGAGCAGCAATTGATACAGGCTGGGCGAATCCACGGCCAAATGCGTGTCGATATAAAAAGCCCAGACCAAGGCCAAGGCAATCACGCCCAACATGCCGGACCAAACGCCCTCCCAACTTTTACCCGGGCTGATGGTCGGGGCCAGTTTGCGGCGGCCAAAGGCGCGTCCACCGAAATAGGCGGCGATGTCGGCCATCCAGACCAGGCAAAAAATCGACAGCAGGAAATTGATGCCGGTGGCCTTGGCCTGCACCATCGCGGCCCAAGCAGCCACCAAAACCAATGCGCCAAGAACCATGCGCAGCCATTTTGAGGCATGAGGCCAGCGGCTAGGACCCCCGCGCAGCGCATAAGCACCACCCAGCACCCAGACCAAACTTGCCACCCACCAGCACCAGGCGGGAACCGGCCGCATGCCCAGCGCCATATAACTGGCCCAGGCCAGCAGGGCCACGACCAAGCCGAAGCCCAAGGCGGACGCGCCCGCAACGCCGTTCAGGCGCGACCATTCCCAGCCGGCTGCGCCAATCATCAGCAAGGTCAGCAAGGCAAAGGGCAGCGACTGCGCCGCGAACAAAGCCGGCAGCAAGACGGCCAACAAGGCCACGGCCGTGATGATGCGAGTTTTAAGCATGAGGACTACGCACCGGCCACGGCCGGTGCCTCTTTGACACCACCAAAACGCCGGTCTCGTTCACGGAAGGTCTCGATCGCGGCGTCAAGCTGCTTCTCGCCGAACTCGGGCCAGAGGCAATCGGAAAACACGAACTCGGTATAGGCCACTTGCCAGAGCATGAAGTTGCTGATGCGCACCTCGCCGCCGGTACGGATAAACAGATCTGGATCGGGGGCGTAGCTCATTGCCATGAATTCGGACAGGCGCGCCTCGGTCAACTCGGCTGCCGGTACGCCGGCATTGATCGCCGCCTTGCAGGCCTGCACAATGTCCCAGCGGCCGCCGTAATTGAAGGCCACCGACATCGTCAGCTTGGTGTTGTGCGCGGTGGCCGACTCGGCCTCATTCCAGGCATTACGCAACTTAGGCGACACGGCATCACGGTCACCTACGATGCGGATGCGCACGCCCATCCGCCCCATTTTGGCCAGGTAGCGCGAGACCGCCGCCAACACCAATCCCATCAAGCCGGAAACCTCATCGCTGGGTCGCTTCCAGTTCTCGGACGAGAAGGCGAAGACGGTCAAATACTCGACATCACGGTCGATGCAGGCCTGCACCACCTTGACCAAGCTATCGACACCCGCCTTGTGACCAAAAAAACGCGGCAGAAAGCGTTTTTTGGCCCAGCGACCATTACCGTCCATCACGATGGCGATGTGGCGCGGCCCCGCCGCTTGTTCGCCACTAGCGGCCTTTGCGTCTTTTGTCACTCGGCTATGCCCACTCAAACAGCCAGAATTTCGGCTTCCTTGCCGGCGATCAGGCGATCGATTTCGGCAATCGTACGGTCGGTCAGCTTTTGCGCATCGTCAAGGCTGCGGCGCTCGTCGTCTTCGCTGATCAACTTTTCCTTGGTCAGCTTCTTGGCCTGTTCGTTGGCGTCACGGCGCAGATTACGCACCGCGATCTTGGCATCCTCACCGACATTGCGTACCAACTTGGTCAGGTCGCGGCGGCGCTCTTCGTTCAGCGCCGGCATTGGCACCCGAATCAAGTCGCCCTGCGACGCGGGATTCAAGCCCAGATCGGACTCACGAATGGCCTTCTCGATCTTGGCGCCCATGCCTTTTTCCCAAGGCTGCACGCTGATCGTGCGGGCATCCAACAGGGTCACATTGGCAACCTGGGTAATCGGCACCAAGCTGCCGTAATAGTCAACGCTGACCTGGTCCAGAATGCCCGGGTGGGCACGACCGGTACGGATTTTGTGCAACTCGCCTTTGAAAGCCTCGATCGACTTCGCCATCTTTGCTTCGGCGTTCTGCTTGATGTCTGCAATGCTCATGATTCTCGACCTTGATAACCTGATTCACCCATCATTTCTTAATTAACGCTGCTCTACGCTCAAACGTGGACCAGTGTGCCTTCATCCTCACCCATAACGACCCGCTTCAGCGCCCCCGTTTTCAGGATGCTAAAAACCCGGATCGGCAGCTTTTGGTCACGGCACAGCGCAAAGGCGGTAGCGTCCAAGACCTGCAAATTCTTGCTGATCGCGTCATCAAACGAGATCCGGGAATAGCGCGTGGCCGACGGATCCTTCTTCGGGTCGGCACTATAAACGCCGTCCACCTTGGTTGCCTTCAGAACGATCTCGGCGCCGATTTCCGCACCGCGCAGCGCAGCGGCCGTGTCGGTGGTGAAAAAGGGATTGCCGGTGCCGGCAGCGAACACGACAACCTTGCCTTCTTCCAGATACTGCAAGGCCTTGGGACGCACATAGGGCTCGACGACTTGCTCGATGCCAATGGCTGACATCACCCGCGCCACGATGCCTTCTTGACGCATGGTGTCGGCCAGAGCGAGCGAATTCATCACCGTGGCCAGCATGCCCATATAGTCGGCCGTCGCTCGGTCCATGCCGACCGAACCACCGGCCACACCGCGGAAGATATTGCCACCACCGATCACTACCGCGACCTCAACGCCAGTTTGCGTGACTTCGCGAATTTCTTGCACCATCCGCACAATGGTCGCGCGATTGATACCGAAAGCGTCATCGCCCATCAGGGCTTCGCCGGAGAGCTTGAGCAGAATGCGTTTGTACGCGGGCATGATCTTGACCTCTTGATGCTAGGTTGGTACAGGGTTGCTGCTGAGTCGCGGCACTTACTACTGTCTTGCACCGCCACGCTCAAGCCTCGTGAGCGTCCGCGCAGCGGCACAAGTGTAAAGGGCGCCAGTGGCGCCCTTTGTCTTGCGTCGGAGCTTATTGCCCCTTGGCTGCGGCCACTTGCGCGGCCACTTCGGCAGCAAAGTCGTCGACCTTCTTCTCAATGCCCTCGCCCACAACGTAGAGCGTGAAGCCCTTGACCGTCGTAGCCTTATCCTTGAGCATGCCGGCGACGGTTTGTTTGCCGTCCGCTGCCTTGACGAAGACCTGATCCAGCAAGGAAACTTCCTTCAGGAACTTCTGAACCGAACCTTCGACCATCTTGGCGACGATGTCGGCAGGCTTGCCGGACTCGGCAGCCTTCTCGGCAGCGATCTTGCGCTCCTTCTCGACCAATTCTGCCGAAACATCGGCAGACGACAGGGCAGCGGGCTTCATCGCAGCCACGTGCATGGCGACGTCCTTGGCGGCAACTTCGTCGCCGTCGAACTCAACCATCACGCCAATGCGTGTACCGTGCAGATAGGAAGCCAGCTTGGCGCCCGATGCATACAGCTTGATACGGCGCAGCGACATGTTCTCGCCGATCTTGCCGATCAAGCCGCGACGCACGTCTTCCACCGTCGGGCCAAAACCCTCTTGCGCCAAAGGCAAGGCAGCCAGGGCCGCAACGTCGGCAACGGCATGCTCGGCAGCCAACACGGCGCAAGCATTCAC
Source organism: Roseateles oligotrophus (assembly GCF_025717515.1). Lineage (GTDB taxonomy): Bacteria > Pseudomonadota > Gammaproteobacteria > Burkholderiales > Burkholderiaceae_C > Paucibacter_A > Paucibacter_A oligotrophus. The sequence continues at coordinate 336,341 of NZ_JAJIRN010000001.1, read as the reverse complement.
GAAAGCCAGGAACGCATCGTTCTTGGTCACGAAGTCGGTTTCGCAGTTCACTTCCAGCAGAGCGCCGGTGTTGCCGATCACGGCAGCAGCAACAACGCCCTCGGCGGTCACGCGCGACGAAGCCTTACCGGCCTTGTTGCCCAGCTTGACGCGCAGAATTTCTTCACCACGGACCAGATCGCCTTCGGCTTCGGTCAGTGCCTTCTTGCACTCCATCATTGGGGCGTCGGTGCGGGCACGCAGCTCAGCCACCATGCTTGCGGTAATTGCAACCATTATTAATCTCCGTATTCAAGCGGTTTGCGGGCAAGACAACAATCGCCACCCGATCAAACCAAAAAGCTATGCTTTGAAAAAAAGGGGACTGAATCAGCCCCCTCCTTATTTAAGCGCCGAGAACTTAAGCGCCTTCGCTGACTTCCACGAACTCGTCGCCTGCAGGAGCGGCGGCTTGCACGACGGTGTTACCGGCGTTAGCACGACCTTCCAGCACCGCATCGGCCACGGCGCGGGCATACAAAGCCACGGCCTTGGCCGAGTCATCGTTACCTGGGATCACGTAGTCGATACCGATTGGCGAGTGGTTGGTGTCAACCACGCCAATGACCGGGATACCCAGCTTCTTGGCTTCGGCCACGGCGATCTTGTGGAAACCCACGTCGATCACGAAGATGGCGTCAGGCAGACCATTCATATCCTGAATGCCGCCGATATTGCGCTCGAGCTTGGTCAAGTCGCGCTGAAACATCAAGGCTTCTTTCTTGATGGCGGGCTGCGTGCCAGCATCAACTTGAGCCTGCATGTCCTTCAACGCCTTCAAGGAAACCTTGACGGTCTTGAAGTTGGTCATCATGCCGCCCAACCAACGCTGGTCGACATAAGGCATGCCGCAACGCTGGGCTTCCAAAGCGATCACTTCACGAGCTTGGCGCTTGGTGCCAATCATCATGATGCGGCCACCCTTGGACGACAGATTGCGGATGAAAGTCATCGCCTCTTCAAACGCAGGCAGCGTCTTCTCGAGGTTGATGATGTGAATCTTGTTGCGGTGGCCGTAGATATACGGGGCCATCTTGGGGTGCCAAAAACGAGTTTGGTGACCAAAGTGGACGCCGGCTTCCAGCATTTCGCGCATTGTTACGGACATATTCATTGACTCCGAAGGTTGTGTCTTAAATCCGGCCCGAATTGCTCTGCAGCTTGACGCTCATTCGCTAGCGCAAGCAAATGCGCACTAACGATAGAACTCGAATACAGCAGCAACACCTCTGAGTGGCCGGTTTGCGATTGACGTACAAAAACTTACCGATGATTCACCAATCGAGACAAGGGCAAACCCTTGTTCGCTCAGCAAAACCCAAGGAGTATACACGATCCTCGGACCCACCCCGAAGGCCGTCAGGCGGAGGCATTGAGACCCCCCTCCATCACCGGGCAGCAGATCATGACTCAAACCACCACCGCAGCCGACCCATTGAGTCGCCGCAACGTCGTCACGCCTTGAGGCACTACACTGGCACGCTTTGGCGCCGCCATTGATCCAAGCAGACCGTTTGTGTATTGGAGCCGGGCAGTCAAGCAGCTCGCAGCGAGCAGCGAGCCCTTCCGTTCCGGGCCATCAGTCCACGCGGCGGCATCGCGATCTCGCCTCCCCGCCATCGACTCGACGAGTTAGCGATGTCCTTGATGGCTTGGCGCATGACCGGACTAGATGACTTAGCGCTGGGGTTGAGCCAGCTTGTTGAAAATACGTTGAGCAGAGAATATTGAGATGCGCATTGCCATCATCGGGGCCGGCATTGCCGGCGTCACCACCGCCTACGAATGCGCAGCAGATGGGCACCAGGTCACCGTCTTCGAGCGCTGCGGCAGCGTTGCCGCCGAGGGCAGCTTTGCGAACGCAGGCATCACCGCCCCCGGCCTGAGCTTGCCGTGGAGCCCTCCGCAGCTGCCGTGCCTTGGCGGCGGCGCCAAGCTGGCCTGGGGCTGGCAACGCTGGCGCGCCGGCCGTGACAAAACTCGAAACGAACAGCATGAGCGCCTGCTGAAGCTGGCTCTTTTCAGTCATGCACGACTAGCAGAACTGCGCCGCAGCTTGCAGATGGACTACGAGCGCGCCGACGGCGTGCTGGTGCTGCTGCGTAGCGAGCGCGAATTGAGCACCGCGCAGGCTGGCTTGGCCCTGCTGGGACAACAGGACATAAGCGCACAAGTATTGTCGGCCGAACAATGCCTGCGCATTGAGCCCGGCCTGAATCCAGACACCCAACTGCATGGCGGCGTGCATTTGGAGCAAGGCGAGGCGGGCAACTGCCGGCAATTCACCCATCTGATGCGCATCGCGGCACAGCGTCTGGGCGTGCAATTTCGCTTTCATACGACGGTGCGGCAACTGACACCCGGCGCACCTGCGCGACTGATTCACGAATACACACCGCCGCCGGCCAATCTGGCCGAGCGCCCTCGGCAGACCGAGAACGGGGAAAGCAACGACAGCGGCGACACCCGACCGGCGCCAATGGGCTGCATCGAAGACAGTTTCGATGCCGTCATCATCTGCGCCGGCGCAGGCGCCGCCAGCCTGTTGCAGACATTGAAACTCAAGCCGGCTCTGACCACCGTACACGGCTACTCGATCACCGCACCACTGCGACAACTTGAGGCCTACCCCGACCTTGGACCCAGGGCCGCCTTGTTTGACCAACAACAGCAAGTCTCGATCAGCCGCATCGGGCAGCGGATTCGGCTTGCCGGTGGCATCGAGCCAGGCGCCGCCAGCGAACGCCAGAAGACCTCGACTCACGCTCTGTTGCACCGCATTCTGAACGACTGGTTCCCGGGCTCGATGCTCAACAGCCAGATACAACAATGGCAGGGTTCGCAAGCGCTGGCGGCCGACGGCCTACCCCTGCTCGGGGCAAGCGGCCGAGACGGTATCTGGTTGAATCTGGCACAGGGTTCCGCGTCGGTACTGGGGTGGCCGCTGGCCTGCGGCGCCGCCCGAGCCTTGGCGACTCAAGTCGCCGGCCGCGAGCGCGGCGGCGAGGCCCCCGACATCACGGGGCTAGACATTTGCCGCTTCGCCTGACAAGCTGTCGGCGTGCTAACCCGACTCCTCCCCACCCAGGTCAATTGGCCCTTGTTCAACGCGGCCAGCAGCCGCCGCATTGAGGCCGAGGCCTTGGCCGCCCTTGCGCCAAGTCGCCAAACCGACAGCCTGATGGAGCGCGCCGGTTTGGCGGCAGCCCGCTTGAGCTTGGCCTTAGCCCCAAACGATGCAGGGCCCATCTGGATTGCCTGCGGGCCCGGCAACAACGGCGGCGACGGCTTGGTGGCGGCGCGACTGCTGCACCAGCGGGGCGTGCCGGTGCAAGTCAGCCTGATCGCCGGCACCAGCAACCCACCCGCTGATGCCGCCGCCGCCTTGGCTGCAGCGCAGCAAGCCGGCCTGAAGATCAGCAACGATATGAGCGCACCGGCAGGTACGCGCTTGGCGCTGGACGCCCTGCTCGGCCTGGGCCTGAGCCGCGCGCCCAGCCCCGCGATGGCTGCCGCCATCCACGCATTGAACGAGCTGTCCGCGCCGGTGTTGGCACTTGACCTTCCGAGTGGCCTGCATTCAGACAAGGGCAGTTTGACCGGAGCAGTCGCCGTGCGCGCCCAGCATTGCTTGGCACTACTGACTCTCAAGCCAGGCCTATTCACCGCTGAAGGCCGTGAGCATTGCGGGCAAATTTGGTTCGATGATTTGGACGTTCGCTCGCCAACAACAGAGGACGCACGGCTGCTCGGCGCCGAACATTTGAAGCATTGGCGGAGTCAAGCCGCCACCGGCCACGCCAAGCACAAAGGCAGCCAAGGCGATGTACTGGTAATTGGCGGCGCCCCCGGCATGCGTGGAGCCGCACGATTAGCTGCGCGCGCCGCCCTCGCGGCCGGCGCCGGCCGCGTCTACGCCAGCCTGCTGGGCGGGCCGGCAGATGAAGTGGACCCGCAGAGGCCGGAGTTGATGCGCTTCGATCAGGCGCAGCTGACGGGTTCGACGGCCGCTGCATGGTCCAGCAAGGTGTTGGTCTGCGGCTGCGGCGGAGGCAGCGAAATCGCCGACCACTTAGCCACGCTACTCCAGCATGGCGAGCGCCTGGTTCTCGACGCCGACGGCTTGAACGCCGTCTCTGCCAACGCATCCTTGCGTGCATTGCTCAAGCAACGGCAAGCCTTGGGCCTGGCCACTATTTTGACCCCGCACCCGCTCGAAGCCGCACGCTTGTTAGGTTGTGAGACAGCGCTAGTTCAGGCCGACCGCGTTGCCGCCGCACAGAGATTGGCCGATGAACTGGCCTGCCATATTGTTCTGAAAGGATCGGGTAGCATCATCGCCGGCCCGCATCACCGGCCCGCCATCAACTCCAGCGGCAGCTCAGCCCTGGCCACTGCAGGCAGCGGCGATGTGCTGGCCGGCTGGCTCGGCGGGCTTTGGGCACAGCAAGCCAAGGCCGACCCCTTTGACATCGCCAGCCTGGCTTGCCATTGGCATGGCTTGGCCGCCGAAACCCAAGCGGCCGGCCCTTTGCGCGCGGCCGATTTGGTGGAGCGCATGCACGCATTCCACGCCGATCCCAGGTCAAGCTAACGGCGCTTGCGAGCGCGCGGCTCGGCGGCAACGGCAGCACCCGACTTGGGCGAAGCCGCACCACGCGCCGTCTGACGCGCAGCCTTGACGGGATGCGCGGCAGCTTGACCACCCCCACCACCACCACGAGCCTGCCTACCCTTGCGGGCATTCTTGGCGTCACTCTTGACTTCGCGATCGGTACGCCGTACTTGCTCCAAGGCCTCGACGGAGTTGCCGGGCTGACGCTCGGCCGCCCCAAGCCCTGCCTTGTCGCGCATCGCCCTCGCCACCAGCTTGGCCTCCTCGTTGTCGGTAACGAGGCGGAAATCAATCTTGCGTGCATCCAAATCAACCCGACTGACCTGCACCTGCACGCGCGCGCCGGTCGCATAACGCAGACCGCTGCGCTCTCCGCGCAATTCCTGCCGAACCTCATCAAAGCGGAAGTACTCACCGCCCAATTCGGTGATGTGAATCAAGCCCTCGACATAGAGCGCATCCAGCTGAACGAACAAGCCAAAACTGGTGACGGCGCTGACGGTTCCGGCAAATTCCTCACCCAGATGCTCGCGCATATAGCGGCATTTGAGCCAGGCTTCGACATCGCGCGAGGCCTCATCGGCACGCCGCTCATTTGCACTGCAATGCGCACCCACCACCTCCCAGCGCTCAATTTCGGTACTCGCCTTGGCGGGGTCAATGGGCGCCGCGCGGCCCGGCCGTTTAGCCGCCATCGGCACATCCATCTTGCCGCTGTCGAGGTGATAACGCTTATCGGCCAGAATCGCCTTGATGACCCGGTGCACCAGCAAATCGGGGTAACGCCGAATCGGGCTGGTGAAATGGGTGTAGGCCAGGTATGACAGACCGAAGTGCCCGGCGTTGGCCGAGGTATAGATCGCCTGTTGCATCGAACGCAAGAGCATGGCGTGGATTTGCGTCGAATCTACGCGATCCTTGGTGGCTGCGGCAATCGCCTGGTACTCGCTGGGCTTGGGGTTGTCGCTGATCGACAGCCCTAGCCCCAGGGCGCGCAGATAGGCCTGCAAGGCGACGCGCTTCTCGGGCGTCGGCCCCTCATGGACACGGAACAAGGAGCCATGCTTGGAATGCGCAATGAAATCAGCCGCGCAAACATTGGCCGCCAGCATCGCCTCTTCGATCAGCTTATGCGCTTCGTTACGGGTACGCGGAATGATCTTCTCGATACGGCCGTTGTCGTCGCAGACGATTTGCGTTTCTACGGTATCAAAGTCGATCGCACCACGGCGCCCTCGTTCGGCCAGCAAGGCCCGGTAAACCTCATGCAGATGCAGCAAATGAGGCACCAATTCGCGCCGTTTGGCGGCCTCGGGGCCATGGGTATTGCCCAGCACCGCCGCCACCTCGGTATAGGTGAAACGGGCATGCGAGCGGATCACGGCCGGGTAGAACTGATAGGCCTGAACCTCACCACTTTCGGTGACCAACATATCGCAGACCATCGACAAGCGATCTTCATTCGGATTCAGCGAGCACAGGCCATTGGAAAGCTTTTCCGGCAGCATCGGGATGACTCGACGCGGGAAATAGACCGAGGTCGCCCGTTCATAAGCATCGCCGTCCAAGGGGTCGCCCGGCTTCACATAATGGCTGACATCAGCAATCGCCACCAACAAACGCCAACCACTGAAAGCCGTCTTGCCACGCCCTTGCTTGTGCGGCTCACAGTAGACCGCGTCGTCAAAATCGCGCGCATCTTCACCGTCAATCGTCACCAGGGCGACGTCACGCAAATCGACGCGCTGTTTCAAATCTACGGCGCGCAGCTTTTCCGGCAACTTGCCGGCCTGCGCCAGCGTTTCGGCGCTGAAGCGATGCGGCACCTCGTACTTGCGCACGGCGATTTCGATCTCCATGCCGGCGTCGTCAATTTCACCCAACACCTCAACGATCCGGCCAACCGGCTTCGAGTACAGCGAAGGCGGCTCGATCAATTCCACCGCGACCACTTGGCCCGCCGTCGCATTGGCCAGCCCGTTCTTGGGAATCAGAATGTCTTGGCCCATGCGCTTGTCCTCGGGCGCCACCAACCACACCCCCGATTCCAATAACAGCCGCCCGATGATGGGGCGCTTTTTACGCTCCAAGATTTCCAGCACCCGCCCCTCGGGCCGCCCCCGTTTATCGGTACGGACAATGCGCACCCGCAGACGGTCGCCATGCATGACGGCGCGCATCTCCTGAACCGACAAATAGACGTCCTGAGTGCCCACATCGGGAATCAGGAAACCATGACCATCGCGGTGCCCTTGCACCACCCCTTCGATTTCGCCCAGCAATCCCGCGCTGTCTTGCGGGGCCGCACTTGCGCTTTTAATATTTTTGATGATAGAATCCTTGCTTTCCTGAGATGCCCAGGTGGCGGAATTGGTAGACGCACTAGTTTCAGGTACTAGCGGGTAACTCCGTGGAGGTTCGAGTCCTCTCCTGGGCACCAAGATTTATATGTGGCAACAAGCTTGCCAATAGAAAAAAGACAAAATACCCGGATTACTGAAATGGCTGCCTGTCGTATGACACGCAGCCATTTTTCATTGTGCAAACAGTTTGCCAAGCTTGTCACGAACGACGTTGCATCCAAGTCGGCACAAATAAAACAAGCCGACTCGCATTCACAAAGTCGGCTTGTTGCTTGCATTGAATAAGGCCAGTCGCTGAACTTAGACGACGAATTTCTTGGCCAATGCGTCCGGCCGCATATCGTCATACTCTTCAAACGGCTGATGTATCCAAGGGCTGCTCTCCAGCATCTCGACATAGTAGTCCGGCGTGTAAGTCGACACACCCTTGGTCCAGATCACCGCCGAGCGCAACTCGGTGATAGCGGGCATGCCGCGCAGGCGCTCCACCACCGCCTTCAGTGTCACGCCCGAGTCGGCCAAATCATCGACCAGCAAAACCCGGCCAGCCAAATCGCCTTTGGGCATGGTGATGTATTTGGCAATGTCCAAACGACCTTGAATCGTGCCGGCCTCGGCGCGATAGGAGCTCGTCGACATGATGCCCAGCGGCCTGTCAAACACCCGCGACAACACATCACCAGGGCGCATACCGCCACGGGCCAAACACAAAATCTGATCAAAGTCCCAGCCGGATGCATGAATCTTCAGCGCCAAGCGCTCAGTCAACATGTGGTACTCGTCCCAGGACACGTACAAATGCTTGCCGTCATCGGTCAACATAAAGGACAACTCCTGTTTGATGAATTAAAAACTAAGCGCTTCAAGCCTGATAGGGGTGGCGCAGCAAAATGGTGTGCTCGCGATCCGGGCCGGTAGAGACCATGTCTATCGGCGCGCCAATCACTTCCTTGATGCGCTGCAGATAATTGCGAGCATTCTGCGGCAAGGCATCCCACTGCGTCACACCGAAGGTCACCTCGGACCAACCCGGGAAAGTCTCGAAGATGGGTTTGCACGCGGCAATTTCGTCTCCATCCAAAGGCAGGATGTCGAGTTGACGACCATCGATTTCATAGCCGACGCACATCTTGATCTCGGCCAGACCATCCAGCACATCAAGCTTGGTGATACATAGGCCGGTAATGCCATTGATGATGACCGAGCGCTTCAGCGCAGCGGCGTCAAACCAGCCGCAACGACGCGCGCGCCCCGTGACCGTGCCGCGCTCTTGACCGACGGTCGCCAGGTGGTAGCCGACGGTGCCGGGCACCTCCCAATCCAGCTCGGTCGGGAATGGTCCCGAGCCAACGCGGGTGGTGTACGCCTTGGTGATGCCGAGCATGTAATGCAGCATCTGCGGGCCCACCCCAGCACCGGCGGCGGCATTGCCGGCAACGCAATTGCTCGAGGTCACATAGGGATAAGTGCCGTGATCAATGTCCAGCAGCGTACCCTGCGCACCTTCAAACAAGACATTGGCGCCGGCCAAATGGGCCTTGTGGATCAAGTACCCAACATCGGCCATCATCGGCTTGATGATTTCGGCCATCTTCATCGCTTGATCGAAGATCGGCTGGAATTCCAAGGCCGTCGAATTCAGGTAGCCGGTCAAAGCGAAGTTGTGCAGTGCCAACAACTCACGCAGCTTTTTGGCGAAACGATCCGGATGCTTCAAGTCCTGCACGCGCAATGCACGGCGAGCGACCTTGTCTTCGTAAGCCGGGCCAATACCCTTGCCGGTGGTGCCGATCTTTCCGGCGCCGCTGCTCTCACGCAGGGCTTCCCTAGCCTTGTCCACTTCCACATGGAAAGGCAGGATCAAAGGGCAGGACTCGCTGATGAAGAGGCGCGAACGCACCTCCACGCCGGCTTTTTCCAAACGCTCGATCTCGCTCAGCAAATGCGTCGGATCGACCACAACGCCGTTGCCGATATAACAAGCCACGCCGTCGCGCATGATGCCCGAAGGGATCAATTGCAAGGCGGTTTTGACGCCCTTGATGACCAATGTGTGGCCGGCGTTATGACCACCCTGAAAGCGCACCACGGCTTGCGCGTGATCGGTCATCCAATCGACAACCTTGCCCTTGCCTTCATCACCCCACTGGGTTCCTACAACGACCACATTACGGCCACGCGCAATTTCGCTATTCATTTTGATTACCCGCTGATCAAAAATTTAGATTCTTCGGTGAACTGCGGCTCAAAGCGCGCGCAGCACCCACTGTGTATCGATCTGCGCCAGTTCGCGGTCGCAGTCGAATTCATCACCTTCGTGTTCGTGGCCCGGCAAGACACAAACCACAGTTTCACCCGCCGCGCGCAAGGCCCGCACCGCGGCACGCAAACCCGCGGCCTCACTCCAGGGTGCCTTGACCGCCGCACGCAGAGGTGTCGGCGGGCTCAAAGCCTCAAGAGCTTTCAAGTCGAGACTGAAACCGACCGCAGGACGACGGCGCCCAAAAACCGCACCAACCTCGTCGTAACGCCCACCGCGCAATACCGCGTCGCTTGACCCCTCGGCATACAGCGCGAAACGAACTCCGCTGTAATACGCGTACCCAGTCAGATCAGCCAAGTCAAAACCAAGCCGAGTCTCGGGATGGGTCTGCAACAAATGCGCAGACAACCACTGCAAGTCATCCAGAGCCGCCGTGATCAAAGGGTGGGCCGGCAACTGCTGGCGAGCCAAGCTCAGGACTTCAATCCCGCCGTACAAAGACAATAACTGCTGAAGCCCCTGGCGCACGCCAAGCGGCAAGGTTTGACTTAAAGCGCCCAAAGCGGCACTGTCCTTGGTTGCCAAGGCCGAGACCAACTCGTCCATCGCCGCCGCACTCAAGACCACTTCACCGAGTACGCCGCGCACCAAACGGGCATCACCCAAATCCAAGGTCGTGTGCTTCAAGCCGGCTCGCTGGACGGCATCCAACGCCAGTTCCTGCACCTCAAGGTCGGCCTCGAGCCCACCATGCCCGTAAATTTCAATGCCGAATTGCAGCGGCTCGCGCGTGGAATGCAAGCCTGCCGGCCGCGTGTGTAGCACAGGGCCGCAATAGCAAAGCCGCGTCACTCCAGCGCGGTTCAGCAAATGAGCATCGATGCGGGCAACTTGCGGCGTGGTGTCAGCGCGCAGCCCAAGGCTGCGCCCGGACAATTGATCGACCAGTTTGAAGGTCTGCAAATCAAGCGCATGACCGGTACCGGAAAGCAGCGAATCCAGGTGCTCCAACAAGGGCGGCATCACCAATTCGCAGCCATAGCTGCGTGCCATGTCCAGCAGTTCGCGGCGGAGTTCCTCGATGCGTCTAGCCTGTGAAGGCAGCACATCGGCAATGTGCTCAGGCAGCAGCCAGGCAGAAGCCATGTTGATAGTGGATCCGGTTAAAAACGGCATTGTACCGGGGGTAAATGCTAGGCAAGTGCAAGGAGCCGCTCATCTCCACACAAACAACAAAGCAAGAGCACCGACCGCAATACTGGACAAACCAATGAATCGGATCTGACCATCGCTCATCGCCAACATGCGGGCAAAAACCTGCCGCCATGCGGCCGGACTGATGAAGGGCAACAGCCCTTCAATCACCAGCATCAGGGCCAAGGCCATCCACAAAGAATCGGACAAAACAGACGGCCCGGTTCTATTACTTGCGCGCCGGCGCCGGAGCGGCCGAACCGGCGGAGCCCGAGCCGCGCATCGCCTTGAAGAAGTCGCTGCTAGGGTCGACAACCATCACGTCGGTCTTGTTGCGGAAGCTGGTCCGGTACGCTTCGAGCGAACGATAGAACTGGGCGAATTGAGGGTCACGCCCGAAAGCGTCGGCATACAAAGCAGATGCTTTCGCGTCGCCCTCGCCCTTGATCTTCTGAGCATCCCGGTAGGCCTCAGCCACGATCACTTCGCGTTGACGATCCGCGTCGGCGCGAATCTTTTCGCCATCGGCGCCGCCAGTAGAGCGCAACTCATTGGCGACCCGCTTGCGCTCGGACTCCATCCGGCGATAGACCGAATCGGTGATGTTGGCCGCAAAGTCCACGCGCTTGATCCGCACGTCCAAGATCTCGATACCGAACTGCTTGGCCTCATCTTCGAGCCGCTTGCGAACGTCATTCATGACCTTGTCGCGCTCGGTGGACAAGACCGCCAAAACGGTACGCTTGGTGACCTCCTCGTTGAACGCCGCCTGCACAACCGGGCTCAGCCTATTCTCAACGTTACGCATATCGGCGCCATTGTTGCGAATGAACTGGCGCGGCTCGGCCACGCGCCACTTCACCAGCCAATCAATCACCAAACTTTTCTTCTCAGCGGTAAATATCGGCCGCGATTCTGGACTGTCCAGGGTTTGCACGCGGCGATCCAGCAAAACCACATTTTGCAGAGGTGGCGGCAGCTTGAACTTCAAGCCCGGCTCGGTGATAACTTCTTTGATTTCACCCAAGGCATAGACAACGGCGAACTGGCGCTGATCAATGATGAACAGCGTGGAGCTGGCCAACATAAATGCGATCAAGGCACCGACAACGATAGAGGCAATACGATTCATCTGTGTAACTCCCTGGACTCAGCGGCCGTCACGGCTGCGCAAGCCGTCGCGCGAGCGAACATCGTTGGCGGCAGCAGGTGCCGCGCCATCGGTCGAAGGCACCGGCGCGGGAGCGGTCGCAGTGACCGTTCCACCAGCCTGCTGGACCAATTTATCCAAGGGCAAATAGAGTAGATTTGAACCGCTGCGGCTATCAACCATGACCTTGCTGACGTTCGAGTAGACCTGTTGCATCGTGTCGATGTAGAGCCGATCCCGCGTCACACCCGGCGCCTTCTGATACTCGGTCAGGACACTGCGAAAACGCTGCGCATCACCTTCCGCTTGCGCCACCACACGAGACTTGTAGCCTTCGGCTTCTTCCAGCAAGCGGGCCGAGGTGCCCTGTGCCTTCGGAATTACATCGTTGGCGTAGGCTTGACCTTCGTTCTTCAGGCGCTCACGATCAGCACCCGCCTTGAACGCGTCATCAAACGCGGCCTGCACCTGCTCGGGAGGCGCCACGTTTTGCACATTGACGTTCTTGATCTGAATGCCAGCTTTCAAGCGGTCGAGCTGAGCCTGCACCGACTTGGCCAAATCCACAGCGATGGCATCGCGCTGCTCATAAAGTACCGAATCCATCTTGCTCTTGCCGACGATTTCCCGCACCGCCGACTCTGCCGCCAAGGTCACCGCCTCGTCCGGATTGCGGTTTTCGAACAGAAAGTCGCGCGCGTTTTTCAGCGTGTACTGCACGGTGAAACGGATGTCGACTATGTTCTCGTCCAAGGTCAACATCGAAGAATCGCGCAGCCCGGTCGCAGCAACGACCGAATTCCGACCCACTTCCACCTGCCGCAACTGGGTCACCGAGACAATCTCATCGGCCTGAAAAGGATAGGGCAGGCGCCACTGAAAGCCCGCCTCGACCGTCTTGCTGAATTTACCGAATGAGGTTACGACGCCCTGCTGGCCTTCTTGCACAATGAAGAAACCGCTGCCCAGCCAACCCAGTAGCACGACGCCACCGATCAGGCCTGCACCGATGCCGGCGTTTTTCATGTCGGGAGCTTGAAAGTTATTTCCACCGCCACCCGAATCGTTGCCGCCCGAACCCTCGGGCTTGCCTCCGAACAAGCCGGAAAGCTTGCGATTGAAATCGCGCCACAACTCGTCAAGGTCGGGCGGACCGTCATTGCGGCCATTGCTCTCATGCCGGCCGGCACGCCAGCCGCTAGGCAACAAGCCCGCAAGCAAGGCCATGGCGGCCGCAGCCAAGGGCTTCAATCGACCGGCCGTGCCGTTTTGCACTTGCCGCTGACGGCTCACTGGCTCAAAGGTATTCATGCTCATGCCTGTGTGGGATGGGTTGCTGCGGAATCCATATCGTTTTCCGCGCTTAAGTCTTCGGGATCAAGCTCAACTTCGCTATCTGGGGGAGGCTCAGGAAAATTCAAGGCCGCAGCAGACGTGGCGATTTCACCTTGGTGGCTCTGCATAGCCAACACAATTTGCTCACGCAAGATATCAAGCCCGCTGCCGTCCAGCGCGCTGACGAAGACGCGCGCGGCCCGCAGGCCAGCACCGTCGCCGTCGCCTGGGCGCTCGACCCAGTCAAGCATTTCGCGCGGGCGCTGATCTTCTTCAAGCATGTCTTGCTTGTTGTAAACAATGATTTGCGGGATAGACGCGGCGCCGATGTCATCCAGCACTCGCTCCACTTCCAACATCTGCTCATCCAATACCGGCGAGGCGGCATCGACGATGTGAAGCAACAAATCGGCATCAGCGGCCTCTTGCAAGGTCGCGCGAAACGCCACCACCAACTTGTGCGGCAGGTCGCGAATGAAACCGACGGTATCCGACAGCGACACACTGGTGCCCGCCTGCTCCAGATAAAGTGAGCGGGTGGTCGTATCCAGGGTCGCGAACAGCTGATCAGCGGCGTAGGTGCGCGCCTTCACCAAGGCATTGAAGAGCGTCGACTTACCGGCATTGGTATATCCGACCAGCGACACACGAAATACGCTATTACGTGCGCGGGCCCGTTGCTGCGTACTACGCTGGCGCTCAACCTTCTTGAGTTTTTCCTTGATGGTCTTGATGCGGTCGTCGATCATGCGTCGATCAAGCTCGATCTGCGCCTCGCCGGGACCACCACGCATGCCGATACCGCCGCTTTGACGCTCCAGATGGCTCCAGCGCCGCACCAGTCGTGTGGCCAGATATTGCAGCCTGGCCAATTCGACCTGCATCTTGCCTTCGGCACTCTTGGCCCGAGCGGCAAAAATCTCCAAAATCAAGGCGGTGCGATCCGCCACCGGCACCCCCAACACCCGTTCCAGATTGCGCTGCTGAGCGGGCGAAATCGCCTGGTCAAACAAGACCGTGTGGGCCTGATGGGCCTGTACCAGCAGCTTAATCTCGTCGGCCTTGCCGGAACCGACAAAGAGTGCGGCGTCGGGTGCTTGGCGGCGTGCAATGACGCGCGCCACCGGCGTGTCACCGGCCGACTCAGCCAGCAAGGCCAATTCATCGAGGGTGGCATCGAACGGTGATCCGGCCTTGGAAGAACGGCCGAAATCGACGCCAACAAGAATCGCACGAGCCTCGTCCGGAGGCGGTTGCGCGGCGTGGGCCAAGTGAGAGGAGGAGGATGCCAAGGTGATTAGATTGGTCTCTGTTCGACTAAGCGGAATGCAACGCTCAGGCAGCGCTGTCGTCTTCGCCGCCGTCGGCGGTATGGAAGTTCACCGCCCGACCCGGCACCACGGTCGAAATAGCGTGTTTGTAGACCATCTGCGTAACGGTATTACGCAGCAGCACCACATACTGGTCGAAGGACTCGATCTGACCTTGCAACTTGATGCCGTTGACCAAATAGATGGACACCGGCACATGCTCTTTGCGCAGCAGGTTCAGGAAGGGGTCTTGCAGAAGTTGGCCTTTATTACTCACGATATGCTCCGTGTTGTGAGAGGGTTAAAAAATATAGATTCGACCTTAACACAGGCGCGCAAGCGCTGACCCGTGAGGCCACTGGCAGAGTTCAGTCTTTGTCGCTGAACGGATTCTTCGAAGAGCGCATTTCAATGCGCATCGGTGTGCCGACCAATTTGTAGTGCGCGCGAATGCGGCCCTCCAAATAACGCTTATAGACCTCGGTCACACCTTCCAGCGAATTGCCATGCACGATCACCAGGGGCGGATTCATGCCGCCCTGGTGGGCATAGCGTAGCTTGGGTCTGAAGTGACCGCTGCGTTTCGGCGTTTGGTGCTCGACCGCCTCCTGAATCAGACGGGTCAATACCGGCGTCGTCATCTTGCGGAAAGCCGAGGCATAGGCGTCGGCAAATGCCCCCCACAAGGGCGCGATGCCCTGGCGCTTGAGGGCCGAAATATTGTGAATCGGGGCGAACTTCAAGAAGCCCAGGCGCTGCACGATCGAGCGTTGCAAGATCTCGCGCTGATAGCTGTCGATGGCGTCCCATTTATTGATGGCCAAGACCACCGCGCGGCCGCTCTCCAGGATGTAGCCGGCAATATGGGCATCTTGGTCCGACACGCCTTGAGTTGCATCCAGCAAGAGCAGCACCACATTGGCGTCGGCAATCGCCTGCAAGGTCTTCACGACCGAGAACTTTTCAACCGCCTCGAACACCTTGCCCTTGCGGCGCAGACCGGCCGTATCGATCAACTCGAACTTCTGACCGTTGCGCTCGAAGGGCACGCTGATGGCGTCGCGCGTGGTGCCGGGCATATCGAAGGCCACCAGGCGCTCCTCACCCAACCAAGTGTTGATCAAGGTGCTCTTGCCCACATTGGGGCGGCCGGCCACAGCCAGGCGAATCACGCCGTCCGGCGCCTGTTCTTCCGCGCCCTCTTCTTCGTCCTCGAACTCAAACGGCTCCAGCACCGCTTCCATCAGGCTACGGATGCCCTGGCCATGCGAGGCCGAAATCGGATGAGGCTCGCCCATGCCGAGCTCAAAGAACTCGCCCAGGAGCGGCGATTCACTCATGCCCTCGGCCTTGTTGACGCACAGGAAAATGCGCTTGCTGGCTTGGCGCAGATAACGCGCAATGTCCGAATCCTGCGCCGACAGGCCCAGCCTCACATCGACCACAAAAACCACCGCGTCGGCCTCGGCCACCGCTTGGCGGGTCTGCTTGGCCATCTCTTTGACGATGCCGGTGGTGCTGTCGGGCTCGAAGCCGCCGGTGTCGATGACGGTGAACTCTTGATTGCCGATGCGGCCATCCCCGTAATGGCGATCGCGGGTCAGGCCGGCAAAGTCGGCCACGATCGCATCACGCGTCTTGGTCAACCGGTTGAAGAGCGTGGACTTGCCCACATTGGGGCGACCTACCAGGGCGATGACGGGTTTCATATTTTTATTTTTCTCACTACAAAGAATTCAAGGCCGATTCGCACAAGGAATCAGGCACCGATTTTCGGTCCTATTCGGGTCGCATGGCAAACAGGCCACCATTTCGGGTGGCTATCAAGATCGTGTTGCCCAGCACGACGGGCGCCGCAACCACGGCCGAGCCATCGGTGGAGAGGCGCAGCTGCGTCTTGCCGGTGGCTGCAGAGAGGAAGTGCACATAGCCCTCGAAGTCCCCCACAATCACCGTAGCGCCCAATAACAGCGGCGAGCTCAAACGCCGATTGAGAAACTGCTCGGCGGTCCAAAGCACATCACCATTGGGCGTGCTCCAGGCGCTTAGGCGGTCGGACGCATCGCCACCGACGATTTGCTTCGCATCGCCGCCGACACCCAAGGTGCCACCGACATTGCGCGTCCACATCAGACTGCCGCGCTCGGCATTGACACAGCCAACAGCCGACTGGAAAGCACGAGCGCAAAGCGTCTCGCCGCTGCGCACGATGGGGCCGACCAAATCGGCCAGACGCTCGACTTCATTGGTGCCTCGCGGGCTGGCCACACTGGCCTCCCAGCGGATCGTGCCGCGCAAAGGGTCAACACCCGCCATGCGGGTACCCTGGCCAACGATCAAGGTGTCTTTGTAGGCTGCAATCACGCCCGGCTGCGCCAACGTCAAGGGCTCGCCCGGGCGGCGCAAGATCCATATCTTGTCGCCATTTTTTGCATCAAACGCATGCACTTGACGGTCAACCGTCAGCACGAAAACCCGCTCTCCGGCCACCAAGGGCGCCGCGACGACCGGCGTCGGCAGCGTCTTGCGCCAGATCACCTGGCCTTCTTCCAGCGCCACCACTTCATTGCCCGTTGTCACGACGGCGGCAAAGCGGCCATCACTGCCCACTCCGGCCGCCAGCTTTTGACCGACATTGGCACTCCATAGCGCACGCCCATCGCTGGCTTGCAGCGACTGCACCGTGCCGTCCCCGCCGGCGACCACGAATTGATCTCGAACTGCCGCGATCGAAAGTGGAAACTTGACGCTATCAAGCCGAGCCGTCCAGACCACAGTGCCGGCAATGGCGGGCGTCACCTGCTCCAACACAGCGGGCTTCGTCGCCGTGGACGAGCTAAATACGGAGCAGCCGGCCAGCAAGCCGACCAACAGAGCCGCAGCAACGAAGTTCTTGCCGATCATTTGGCGGCTCCCTTGGCCGCCCCGGAAGCGGCCGCTTCTACGGACGCCACGCCCAGGGTTGCCAGCTTGGCTTCGATCAAACGACGATAGTCCTGCTTGCTATTCATCGCCGCATAGGCCTTTTGATACTCGGCGCGCGCCAACTCGGGCTTGGCCTGCAGCACAAACAAATCGCCACGGCGGTCGGCCTGCAGCGCGGTGAAGTCGGGCAACTTGATCGCATCAAGCGTCTTGGCGGCCTCGGCGAATTGCTTGGCTTCCATTTGCAAACCGGCCAAACGCAGACGCGCCAGATCACGGTACTCATCGTCGGCGGCGTTGTCGGCCGCCCAAGCCAAGCTGGCGCGCGCAGCCTCGGCCTGACCCTTGTCGTATTGCAGCTTGGCCGCTTGCATCGCCGCCTGGGCGGTGTAAGTCGTTTTCGGGTAGCGCTCTTTCAGATCACCAAACACGCGCCCGGCCTTGTCGGCATCCAAGGCCTGCACAGCACGGTCAAGCTCTTCATACATGGCCGCAGCCTTGACGGCCTGATCACGTTGCCACCAGGTCCAGCCGTTCCAGGCCGCAAAGCCGGCCAACACCAAGGTGATGGTCCAGGTGATCAGGTTGCCATATTGCTTCCAAAAAGCCTTCAGCTGGTCCAGCTGTTCTTGTTCTTCGAGATCGAGATGCGTCGCCATGGATGAAATTTGCTCGGAATTTATTGGAATAGAAATGGGCGAAATTAGCCCGCGATTATGCGTTGAGCAGCTCGGCGGCCCAATCAGCGGCACAAGAAATACTGCGCATCCCCTGCTCGCCGCCTTCGCGGCGCAGTGGCTTGACGGCCACCAGACCCTGCGCCAACTCATCCTCACCGAAGATCAGCGCATAGCCGGCACCGCTGGCATCGGCCTTCTTGAACTGCGACTTCATGCTGCTCTGACCGGGATGGAATTGCACAGACACACCCGCGCCGCGCAGCGCCTCCAAGGCCACCATCACCTGCGGCAGGCCCTGACTTGAGGGCACGATGGCGTAGGCATGCAAGGTCGGCGCAGCAGCCAGCACGCCCACCTCCTCCAGCAGCAAAAGCATGCGCTCCATACCCATGCCAAAGCCGACCGCCGGCGCGGCCTTGCCGCCCAGCTGTTCGATCAAACCGTCGTAACGCCCACCACCACAGACCGTGCCTTGCGAGCCGAGCTTGTCGGTCACCCACTCGAACACGGTCAAGTTGTAATAGTCCAGGCCACGTACCAAGCGCGGATTGATGCGATAGCCCACGCCGGCCGCGTCAAGAATGGCCCGCACCCCGTTGAAATGGGCCATCGAGGCCTCGCCCAAAAAGTCCAGCAACTTAGGCGCCGCATTGACCATCTCCTGCATGGTCGGATTCTTGGTGTCCAGCACACGCAGCGGATTGCTGTAGAGGCGGCGCTGGCTGTCTTCGTCCAGCAAGTCCTTGTGCTGCTCCAGATAAGCGATCAAGGCCTCGCGGTGGGCGAGGCGCTCGGCGGTTTCGCCCAGGCAGTTCAGCTCCAAGGTGAAATGCTCACCGGCGATCAAGCCCAACTCACGCAAGAGCCGGCTGCCCAGCAGGATCACTTCGGCGTCGACATCCGGGCCGGCAAAGCCCAAGGCCTCCACACCCATCTGGTGGAACTGGCGGGAGCGCCCTTTTTGAGGCTTCTCACGCCGGAACATCGGACCGAAGTAGTAAAGACGGCGGCCCGAGTCACGCAGGTAGGAGTGCTCGATCATGGCGCGCACCACGCCGGCCGTCATCTCGGGGCGCAGCGCCAAATGCTCGGCTTGGCCATGCTTGTCGGCGCGGTCTTCGAAGGCATACATCTCCTTCTCGACGATGTCGGTGACCTCGCCAATACCGCGCACAAACAAGGCGGTCTGCTCAACGATGGGCGTGCGCACATTGGCATAGCCATAGCGCTGCAAGACGCTGCGCATCTTGTCTTCCAGCCATTCCCAGCGCGCGGCTTCGGCCGGCAAAATATCGTTCATGCCCTTTACGGCACGCAAGACTTCTGGCTTTTGCGCGCTCTTCTGGGCGTTTGTCTTCAAGTCAACTGCAGTCATTCTCGTATCCAGCTCAGGCACTTGGTTCAGGCAGCGATCACGCCACCAAAACGCTTCTCAATATAGTTTTCAACCAAAACCTGGAACTCATCGGCGATGGCGGCGCCACGCAGCGTCAAGGCTTTTTCGCCGTCGATGAAAACGGGGGCTGCCGGGGCTTCGCCGGTGCCGGGCAGACTGATGCCAATGTCGGCATGCTTGCTTTCACCGGGGCCGTTGACGATGCAGCCCATCACCGCGACCTTCATATTCTCGACGCCCGGATACTTGGCACGCCAGATCGGCATCTGCGCACGCAGGAAGTCATCGATCTGCTTGGCCAACTCCTGGAAGGTGGTGCTGGTAGTGCGACCGCACCCCGGGCAGGCGGTCACGCTCGGGTTAAAGGCACGCAGACCCAAGGACTGCAAAATCTCCAGCCCGACCACCACCTCTTGGGTGCGCGCTTCGCCCGGCTGCGGTGTCAGTGAAATTCGAATCGTGTCGCCGATGCCTTCTTGCAGCAGGATGGACAAGGCAGTCGCCGAGGCGACCGTGCCCTTGGTGCCCATGCCGGCTTCGGTCAGGCCCAGATGCAGCGCGTAGTCGCAGCGCTTGGCCAAGGCTCGGTAGACCGAAATCAGATCCTGCACGCCGCTGACCTTGCAGCTGATGATGATGTTGTCGGGATTCAGGCCGAGCTCGCGTGCGTAGGCGGCCGACGTTAGTGCTGATTGAATCAACGCCTGGTACATCACCTGCTGGGCATCCCAGGGCTCGGCCCGCGCGGCGTTCTCGTCCATCATCTGCGCCAGCAACTCGGAGTCGAGGCTGCCCCAGTTGACGCCAATCCGCACGACCTTGTCGTAACGCGCCGCCGCTTCGATCATCTGACCGAATTGACGGTCGCGCTTATCGCCCTTGCCGACATTGCCTGGGTTGATGCGGTACTTGGACAAGGCCTGCGCCATCGCCGGGAAGTCGGTCAACAAGCGGTGGCCGTTGAAGTGAAAGTCACCGACCAAGGGCACATCGATGCCCATTCGGTCGAGTTGATCGCGGATATGCGGCACGGCCTCGGCCGCCTCGGGCGTGTTGACGGTGATGCGCACCATCTCGGAGCCGGCAATCGCCAGCTCCTTGACCTGAATGGCGGTGCCGATGACGTCAACCGTATCGGTATTGGTCATCGACTGAATGCGCACTGGCGCGTCGCCGCCGACCGTGACGACCCGGTCGCCCCACACCACCCTTGCCTGGCGCGAGCGGCGCGGCGCGGGCCTGGCGGCCGCGATGGCTTCTTCCAAGGAACTGGTGGTGTCAATCAAGGGTGCGCTCATAGTCTTCAATCAATCGGTTCAGTGCAATTCAGTTCAACTCAATACGGGCGACATTGTTCTGGGCTTGCCCAGCAAGATCAACCTTGCTGCCGCGCAAATGCATCTCGGTGCCGGCGACATTGCCGACCTTGACCTTGAGCGGGGGCAAACCGGCCAAAGCCTGCTCTTCGCCGGCCCGCAGGGTCTTGGACAGCAAGACTTGGCCCCTTGCGTCGACGACCTCTACCCAAGTCTCGGCCGAGGCCTTGACGGCCAGCGGCACGGCGCCGGCAGGCGGCGCGCCGGCAACTGGCGCCGAGGCCGCTGGGACGGAAGCCAGGATCGAGTTAAGGGCCGAAACGCCGCGTACCGCCGAAGCCGACGAGGCCGCAGCGGGTACAACGATGGCAACCTTCTCCTCCAGCGCCACCGCGGGGGCCGATGCCGAGGCGGTTGGCTCAATCAGGGTCGGCTCCACGACTGCCGGGCCGGGCAGAGGCACCGACACCGCCTCGGGTGCTTTGGGCTGAGCCTGCCCCAAGCGATCGACCCAGCCCGCCGGCATCAAGTAGATCGCCGCCGCACCCAGCAATAACAAGAGGGAGCCCCACACGAGCGGACGCCGCAAAACCGCCAGAGACAAGCCCTCGGAGCGTCCATCGTGCTCACGATAGGGCTGATTCAAGCCTCGCGAAACCATCAACTCCGGCTCATTGCTTCTGGGCAGCAGGGCCAGCACCGCGGCCGCGTCAACCTTCAAGACCCGGCACATGGCCTTGGCCAGCGCGCGGGCAAACGTTGCGTCGGGCAGCTCGTCCCAACGATCGGACTCCAGCGCCTCCAACTTGGCCTGCGGAACCTTCAACATCGCGGCCATGGCGCCAATGTGCAAACCCTGCTTCATACGCAACTCGCGCAGCATTGCGCCGGCACTTGAATGCGGCGCAGGCGTTAGCAACAAGGGCGGCGCCTCGCTCAGGTCTGAAGACATGCGTTCTCCCTCATTCATCGAAGCGGCCATCATCCAATGCCAGTCGCTCGGGCGACTCTGAATATTTATTCCGCAAGGTCTGGCTCAGCTCATCCACTGTTCTTGTATTGCCCAGGCGGCGCTCAATGCGCAAGGCCAGCCACAGGCTCTGGGCATTGCTGAATTCGGGCTGGGCGTTGACCCGTTTGATATAAAACTGCGCCCGCGTATATTGTCCGTTACGGTAGAGAACCTCGGCGAAATTCACGGCCACGGCCGGGCTCGCCGGATCAAACTCGAAGGCCTTGGCCAGACTGCGCTCAGCCTCACTCATGCGGCCGGAACGCGCTTCGCAAATGCCTTTGGCCATCAATGTTCTGGACGGCGCACGGTAATTCGCTTGCAATAGGGCCAAGTCGAACTGCGCATCGGCCTCGGCCCAGCGCTGCTCCTGACACAGCAGCCAGCCATAGTTATGCAAGGTATCCGGGTCGCGGGGAAAGAGCTGCAAGGCTCGCCTGAAGCTGTCTTCGGCCAACTTGGTTTCGCCCATGGCGGCATAGATCAAACCACGCAGATTGACCGCCTCGCGCAGATCCGGCTTCAAACTCAAGGCCAACTTGACCTCATCCAAGGCGGTATTGAATTGACCGCGACCAAAATAGGCCGCCGCCAACTCCATGCGCACACTGGCGCGGCGATCGGCGTCGGTCTGATCAGACGCGGTCCGGGGCTCTTCTCCTTTGGGCTCCGACGGCACGGCGCAAGCAGCCACAGCCAACACCGCAAGGGCCGCCGCAAAACAGGCGCTCAAGCGCGCCAATACGCTGGGCAGAGCAGAGACTGACAAGGCAATATTCATGCGATTCATGCGGCTATGACTCGTTGTTGGCATTCAGGAAGAACCTGCGCCTTTTACCATCATTGGCGCGCGCACCATGCGCACCTGAACCTGGGTCCGATCCTGAACCTCGCCAGCCAACTGACCGCAAGCCGCGTCAATATCATCACCGCGGGTTTTGCGCACGGTGGTGACCAAGCCGGACTGGATCAAGATTTCGGCAAACGCCATCACCCGCTCACGCGAGCTGCGCTTCAAACCCGATGCGGGAAACGGATTGAACGGGATCAGATTGATCTTGCAAGACACATGGCCGCGCAACAAGTCGACCAAGGCATGCGCCTGCTCCGGCGTGTCATTGACACCGTCCAACATGCAGTACTCGAAGGTGATGAAATCGCGCGGCGCCTTGTCCAGATAGCGATTGCAGGCATCCAGCAACTCGGCGATCGGGTACTTCTTGTTCAGCGGCACCAACTGGTCACGCAGCGGATCGGTCGGCGAATGCAGCGACACGGCCAGCGCCACCGGGCAATCATCGCGCAGACGGTCGATCATCGGCACCACGCCCGAGGTCGACACCGTCACCCGTCGGCGCGACAAGCCGTAGCCATGGTCGTCCAGCATCATGCGCAGCGCCGGCACCAGCGCGTTGTAGTTTTGCAGCGGCTCGCCCATGCCCATCATGACGACGTTGGAGATGACGCGCTCGCTTTTCCCTAAGCGCTTGCGCATGCTGTGCTCGGCGTACCAAAGCTGGGCAATGATTTCGCCGGTGTCCAGATTGCGACTAAAACCTTGATGGCCGGTCGAACAGAAACGGCAGCCGACGGCACAACCGGCCTGACTGGAAATGCACAGCGTGCCACGGTCGGTTTCGGGAATGAACACCGCCTCGACCGCATCGCCGGCGCCAACGTCAAACAGCCACTTGACCGTGCCGTCGGCAGAAAGATGTTCGGAGATCACCGGCAACGCAGTGATATGCGCCCGGGAAGCCAATTTGTCGCGCAGCGACTTGGCCAGGTCGGACATCTGATCAAAATCAGACGCACCTTTTTGATGAATCCAACGAAACAACTGGGTGGCGCGAAAGCGCTTTTCACCCAGCTGCTCGCAGTATGCGGCCAGGCCCTCTAGATCGAAACCGATTAGGTTCGTCAAACCAAGTAGGTTGACCGCGTCCATGATGATGCCTCTCGCCTCTCAGGCCTCAAGGCCCGAGCGGCTGTGAGGCAAAACCAATTCAAGCCAAATTAACGGCTGTAAACATTCATGCCAGGGAAGAAGAACGCGATTTCGACTGCGGCTGTTTCAGCGGCGTCGGAACCGTGCACGGCATTGGCGTCGATGCTGTCGGCGAAGTCGGCGCGGATCGTGCCCTTCTCGGCCTTCTTAGGATCGGTGGCGCCCATCAGATCACGGTGCGTCAGGATGGCGTTCTCGCCTTCCAGAGCCTGGATCATCACGGGACCGGAGATCATGAAGTTCACCAGGTCGTTGAAGAAAGGACGGGCCTTGTGCACGCCATAGAACGCTTCGGCTTCGCCGCGCGACAGGTGCGCCATACGCGCTGCCACGATCTTCAGGCCAGCGCCTTCGAAACGGGCGTAGATTTGGCCGATAACATTCTTAGCCACTGCGTCGGGCTTGATGATGGAAAGGGTGCGTTCGATAGCCATGGGTATTCTCCTGAAATCTTAGGGCTTGGCAAAACCAAGAATTGTACTGTGTGACGGTGACAGACGGCTTGGCCGGGCTGCCGAGCCAATCTGACCCGGCATCAAAACTCAACGGTTGCGGCCGCCGTAGCCGCCGCCCGAACGGCCACCGCCACCCGAGTTGCCGCCCTGCCCGCCTTGGCCGCCACGACCACCGCCACCGCCGCCGCGCCCACTGCGACGCACAAAGGCATCGGCGCCGATATAGCCGACCGAAGTCTGCAGCGGATCGGGCTGACGCGGACCGTCGCCACGACCGCCATCGCCACGGCCGCCTTGCCTGCCGCCACGATCCGGGGCGCTGCCACCGGCACCGAAACCGGATGGGATACCGCGACCCTTGCCGGCAAAGCGACGATCGAAGGTCTGCTCCAGCGGATTGATATTGCGCGGGATTGCGTCTTCGAAATCGTCATCGCCACGATCGGGACCGCGCTCGTTGGCGCGCTCCGGTGGCCGCTCACTGAAGCGCTCGGACGGCCTGTCATTGCCCCGCTCCGGGCCACGGCCTTGCGGACGGTCACCACGATCATTGCGATCACCACGGTCGTTGCCTGGCGCACGTTCCGGACGCTCCGCCACCCGACTTGGGCGTGGGCCTACACCGGCATGGCGGCCATCGGCACGCCGACCACGGGTATTCGCATTGCCACGCTCGGCATTGCGCTCACCACCACGATCCGGTCCGCGCTCGGCACCGCGCTCAAGGCCACGGTTGTCGCCACGCTCGCCACCACGGTTGTCGCCACGCTCATTGGATCGATTGCCGCGCTCACCGCCACGCTCAGCGCCGCGCTCACTACGGTCGCCGCGTCCACCGCGCGCCTGATCACCACCGGCCAAACGACGAATCACCTGCACATCGTCCTCGCCCAACTCGATCCAGACGCAGCGCTTGAGGCCGCGCGGCAGCACCACCGTGCCATAGCGGATACGGATCAAACGGCTCACCGTCAAACCCATCGAGTCGAACAACTTGCGCACTTCGCGATTGCGACCTTCGGTGATGACGACGCGGTACCAGCGATTGATGCCCTCGCCGCCGCCGTCTTCGATGCTCTTGAAGGCCGCCTTCTGGCCCTCAATGATCACGCCTTCAAGCAAACGAGCGCGCTGCTCATTATTCAAGGTGCCTAGGACGCGCACCGCGTATTCACGCTCGACGCCGAAGCGTGGGTGCATCAACTGGTTCGCCAATTCACCCGAGTTGGTGAACAAGAGCAAACCTTCAGTATTCATGTCCAAACGGCCCACCGCCTGCCACTTGCCTTGCTGCAAGCGTGGCAGGTGACGGAACACCGTCGGGCGGCCTTCCGGGTCATTGAAGGTCACGACCTCGCCGGCCGGCTTGTGATACGCCAGGATGCGCGGCGGCGGCGGAGAAATCCGGATGCGGATCGGCTTGCCCGCCACTCGCACATTGTCACCAAAGGAGATGCGCTGGCCGATATGCGCCACTTCGCCATTCACCTCGATCTTGCCATCGGCAATCATGTCCTCGATGTCACGGCGCGAACCGATACCCGCCTGAGCCAACACTTTTTGCAGCTTGGGCGCGTCGGCTTCGGCGGCCAAGACGCGCTTGCTCTCGACCTCTTCTTCCTGAACCTCGGGCAGCTCGTCCACCTCATCATCGGCCTCGCCGAACTCGCCGGCCAGTACCTCGGCAAAGCGCTCACCGACCGCCGCCACCAACTCGGGCGCAGGCTCGACACTTGCAGGCTCGGCACGTGGCGGGCGCTCGTCAAAACCATCGACGCCGTCCTTGCGGCCACGACGGCGATTGCGGTTTCGCCCACCGCGCTCGCCTGCTTCATGAGCTGCATTGGCTTCGCTGGCCTCATTGGCTTGACCGCCTTCAGCACCCTCGGCCAACTCGGCGCCACGCATATCCACTGGCTCCGGCGCCAACGTGAACATTGGCTGAGGCTGGCTTGGCTCGGCCACTGGGGCTTCCGCAACTTCAACGGCGACCGACTTGGCCGCAGTCTTGCGCGGCGCACGGCGCTTAGGCGCTTCTTCGGTGGAAACGCCGGCAATCGCCTCAACCGCCGCCGCTGCTACAGCGACCTCGGCCGCGACATCGGCGACAACAGCAGCAACCTGATCCGGAGCCACCTTCTTGGCGGCCGTCTTGCGCGGAGCGCGCGGCTTGACCGCTGCAACAGCCTCGACGCTGCTTGCCGTATCGGCCACAGCAGCAACGGCCTCAGCGGCCTCAACCTTAGGCTTCGCCGGACTGCGCTTGCGCTTAGGTGCAGCGACCTCGCCCACCTCACTGAGGGAAGCACCGAGTGCGTCGGACTTGGCTTTAGGATCGATATCGTTTGAATTCATGCGTCGGTGTGCACCTGTTCGGCGGCGTCAGACTGTGGATCCGGCATTGCCGGAACGGATACGCCCGTATCGCTGACGATAGGCGCGGAGAGGGAATTAACGGAAAGCTCGGACCCCAATTCAGGGTCACCAGCCTGGTCGGCAGCGGCCTCATCAGGCTCGGCCACCGCAATAGGTTCATCAATCAAAAGGCCTTGCAAGCCGGCCGTATCGGCCAAGGCCTGAGCGGGCGCAACGCCAAACTCCAAAGCCGGCAACTGCTCAAGACTGTTCAGGCCAAGATCGTCTAGAAACTGACGTGTGGTGGCGTACAGCGCCGGTCGTCCGGGCGCCTCGCGGTAACCAATCACATCAATCCACCCTCGATCTTCCAACTGTTTAACAATTTGCGTCGAGACCACAACGCCTCGAATATCTTCAATATCGCCCCGCGTCACCGGTTGCCGATAGGCAATGATGGCCAAGGTCTCCATCACCGCCCGCGAGTAACGTTGCGGCTTCTCGGGATGCAAACGATCCAAATACTCGCGCAATTCGGGCCGACTCTGAAAGCGCCATCCCGAAGCCACGGCGACCAACTCAACGCCGCGGCCCTCCCAATCTTGCGTCAACTCATCCAAGACATTTCGCAAAGTATCCGGCCCGACAGCGTCGGCAAACAAGCTGCGCATTTCACGCAGGGTCAACGGTTGCTGAGCACATATCAGCGCGGTCTCGAGGACGCGCTTAGCATCCTGTGTATTCATTGACTTTCGTCATTTTTCCCGATTCATGCGGGGTTTTATCTGAGTCCAGTCCTCTGGAGCTGACCATGCCTGCAGATATTCATACCTGAGGCTCGCCCGCGTCTTGAGAGGCGGAGAAAGAGCGGTTTGCTTGAACACGACAAAAATCAAACAAAGCGCCCACAAGGAGCCAAGGGAGAAGATGCTCGCCGGTCGGGTTGAATATCTGATATCGCTCACCCAAGGCGTCATTACTGCTTCGGCCAGCGGCAATTGTAGCGCCCTCAATACGCCGAAGCGGGGAATTGAGGTTCGTCCAAACCCAGTAAAGCCCAGGCAGATGCCAAATCCTGTGGCAAAGGCGCATCAAATTGTAGCGCCTCACCGCTGATCGGGTGGGTAAACCCGAGTCTAGCCGCATGCAATGCCTGCCTGGTCAGGCCCAAGGCGGGCACCCCGCCATACAGCGCATCCGCCACAAGCGGATAGCCCTTGTAGGCCAAATGCACGCGGATCTGATGCGTGCGCCCGCTGTGCAACACACAATGAACCGCACTGATGCTGCGCACGCCCTGCTCGCCCACACCCAAGGCATAGACATCCGTGCGCGACGGTTTGCCGGTCGCCAGCACCGCCATCTTGATGCGCGAAATGAGGTCACGGCGAATCGGCGCATTGACTTCCATTTGCTCAGGCACGCGGCCAAACACCAGCGCCAAATATTCCCGGTGCACCTCGCGCGCGCCAATCATCCGCGTCAACGCCGTCACCGCTTCTCGACTCTTGCCCACCATCATCAAGCCGGTGGTGTCTTTGTCCAGGCGATGCACGATGCCGGCCCTTGGCAAAGCCGCCGCCGCCGGATGATGAGCCAATAGACCATTCATGACCGTACCGGACCAATTACCGGAGGCCGGATGCACCACCATGCCTGCCGCCTTGTTCAGCACCAGCAAATGCTCATCCTCATAGACGATGTCCAGATGCAGCGCCTCGGCCTTGAAGGCGCGGCTCTCGGCCGTCGGCTGCAATTCGATGCGCACGTTCTGGCCGGCCTGCAATTTTCGCGAGGCACTTTTGGCGGGCAAGCCGTTGATGGTGACGCAACCAATATCAATCAGGCTTTGCAGATGATTGCGCGAAAACTCCGGCGCAATTTGTACCAACCACCGGTCCAACCTTTGGTTGTGCCAAGTCGCGTCGACCTGCGCCTCACGCGCTTCGACCTCTTCCACAATGCCTGTTTGTTCGGCATCCCATTCGTCATCGCCAACCGTCTGGGCAATGGGCTCACTTGCAGGCAGGGCCTGAACCATATAATCGGTGCTCCGTTTTCAGCGTAAGGGCCGGTGATACGCACCGCCCTGTAGGGATCATGATAGAAAAATGCGTGGAACGCCACCCATCACAGGTGTCGCAGCAGGATGCTTTGGCTTCAGGCCAGGGTTCGCCCGACAAGGCTTCGCGCCGCCCGTCCCGCCCATCAAGCTGGCTGCTCTGTGCTGCAGGTCTGCTTGCCTTGACGCTGGCGGCCTGCTCATCCGATCCAAAGGATGATCCAAACTCTCAAGCCAATTTGGACAAATTGTACGCAGAGGCCAAGGATGACTTGGCTTCGGGCAGTTTTGACCGCGCCATCAAGACGCTGGAAAAGGTCGAAGGTCGGGCCGCCGGCACCTTGCTTGGCCAACAAGTGCAGCTCGACTTGGCTTGGGCCTACCACCGCGCGGGTGAGCGGGCGCAGGCCGTCACTACTTTGGAGCGTTTCATCAAGCTCAATCCGTCCAGCCCTGCGATGGACTATGCGATCTACATGAAGGGCCTGGTCAATTTCAACGAAGATCTGGGCATGTTCGGTCGCTTGGCCAGCCAGGACATCTCGGAGCGGGATCAACAGGCGGCACGCGACGCCTTGCTCGCCTTCAGACAAGTGCTTGAACAATTCCCCGAGTCAAAGTACGCGCCCGATGCAAGCGTGCGAGTGAACTACATCACCAACACCTTGGCCAGCTACGAGGTGCATGTGGCACGCTACTACTACAACCGGAGCGCCTATGTAGCGGCAGCCAATCGGGCGCAGCGCGCGGTGCAGGAATTCCAGAATGCACCGGCCACCGAAGAAGCCCTCTACCTGATGGTCCAGAGCTATGACAAGCTGGGTTTGCTGCCGCTGCGCGACGATGCCCAACGGGTGCTGCAGAAGAGCTTCCCGACCGGCATCTACGCCAGCGGAGGCGCGAATGCCGACAAGGCTTGGTGGAAGTTTTGGTGATTGCCATCGGCTAAAAACAAAACGCGTGCCAGGCACGCGTTTTTTTTGCCTTTCGAACTCTAGCTCCGCTCCTCGGCCAACAGCGCCAGCCAATCCAATGCCTCGACCTCCTCGGCCAAACGGGTCATCGGCGGCAAGGCCTCGCGCAAACGTCGACCGTAATTCATGCCCGCCATGCGGGGGTCGCAAACGACCAGCAAACCTTTATCTTGCTCGGTACGGATCAGCCGCCCACCACCCTGCTTCAAAGCAATCGCAGCCTCGGCGATGAAGTAATGGGCGAAGGCATTGCGCCCGGCCGCCTCGAGGCGCTTGACCCGAGCCTCAACCAGCGGATCGTTCGGCGGCGGGAACGGCAACTTGTCGATCAATACGCATTGCAGCGTATCGCCGGGCACATCGATGCCCTCCCAAAAACTCGCCGATCCGACCAAGACCGAACGCGGATCGTCGATGAACTGTTGCAACAGCACTCGTTTGGGCGCCGCACCTTGCTGCAAGACCATCAAACTGTCACCACCCTGCTCGAACTCGCGCCGCAAGCCGTCGCCGATGGATTGCAATGCGCGCAAAGTCGTCGTTAGCACAAAGGTGCGGCCGCCCAAGGCACGCGCGCAACGGGCCGCCAACGCGGCCACTTGGAGCGGGTGCTCGGCCTCGCTCGGCTTGGGAAAGTTGCGCGGAATATAGAGCCGGGCATGGTCCGCGTAGTTGAACGGGCTGCCGACCCGCAACACGGTCGCATCGTCCAGTCCGGCGGGTTCGGTGAACCAAGTCAGGCGCTCGTCATCGCCTAGCGTGGCCGAGGTAAAGATCCAGGCCTTGGGCGCCCGCGCCAACTGCTCGATCATCGCCTCGCGAATATCCAAGGGCGACTCGATCAAGCGGGCCTGATGAGGTGTCAGGTCGATCCAGCGCACATCGGCCGCCTCGGGTTCACTGGCAAAAACCTCGGCCAGCGCTCGCAACTCGACCGCCCGCTCATGCAGCCGCACAAAGTCGGGCGAGCTGTCCATCACGGTCGCCAACATCTCGATCGCCAGTTCGGCCGCCGCGCTGACATCGGCCAAGGCCACATCAAAGCCAGGCCGGCCGGCGCGCTCGGCCCAGGCGAGTTTGAGCATGCCGCGAACCTCCCGCCCATTGGCCGCCAAGGGCCCCGCGCAGACCAGGCGCAACTCGCGCGCCGCTCGTTCGAGGCGCAACTGCAGGCCCTGCCAGTCCTGTAAACCCCTTGCTTGGGCCAATCCGAGGCCCAAAACATCGCGGCCGAAATCGAGCAACTGTGCCGTGCCTAGCATCTGACCGAGAAACTGCACACCCGCCTCGGCCAGTTGATGCGCCTCGTCAAACACGGCCAAGTCAACGCTTGGCAGCAACTCGGCCACGCCGGTGTCCCGCAAGGTCATGTCAGCAAAGAAAAGATGATGATTGACGACCACCACATCGGCCTCCATCGCCTCGCGCCGTGCTTTGACCACATAGCAGGCGCGGAACTCAGGGCACTCACTGCCCAGGCAGTTATCACGGGTCGAGCTAACCAGCGGAATCACCGGCGAGCGCTCGTCCAGCCCGTCCATTTCGGCCAGATCGCCGCTCTTGGTTTGCTGCGCCCAGATCTCAATCCTGGACAGCGCCATCACCGCCCGTCGATCCGGCAACTCGCTGCTGTAGCGAGCCTGGTTCATGCGATGAATGCACAGATAGCTGCTGCGCCCTTTCAGCAAGGCGATGCGCACCGGCATCTGCAAGGCCTCACAGAGCCGCGGCAGGTCGCGCATAAAGAGCTGATCTTGGAGATTTTTGGTCGCGGTGCTGATCAAGGCGCGCCCGCCGGACAACAGCGCCGGCACCAGATAGGCAAAGGTCTTGCCGACCCCGGTGCCCGCCTCGACCACCAACGTCTCACGACGAGCGATCGCTTTGGCCACGGCCTGGCTCATCGCCAACTGCTGCTCACGCGGTTTATAGCCTTCATCACTTCGCGCCAGCGGCCCGCCCTCATCAAAGGCTGCTGCCACCCATTGCTCGAGCTCGCTGATCGGCGGCAATTGAACTTCAAACGGATCGGCCGACTCGTCTACGAATTCGTCAGGCTTGGGCGGAGAGGGTTGCGTCAAAGTGGCGTCAGTTCAGGCGAAGTGGAAAACGGGTCAAGCCAACTCATCGGGATCGCAAGCCTGCTCGATGCGCACAATCAAATCACGCAGACCCAGACGACGTTTCTTCAAACGCCGCAAACTCAGCTCATCCAGCGGCTGCTCCAAGGCAACACGGTCGATCAAAACATCCAAATCCGCATGTTCCATACGCAATTCGATCAGACGCCGCGGTAGAGAGTGAAGTTGTTCATCCATATGGGCCCGGCCAGGCTGTTGTACTGTTGATAAACGATTATAGTTTTGACGAACTTCAGGCCTCGCCATGACTCGCACCCCCCCGGGCTTTCGCCTGAGCGCCGCCACCGGTACCCACCGGGGCGACCGGCAATACCAACAAGATCAGGTCGAGGTGATCAGACACCCTCACAACAGCGCCTGCCTGCTCGCCGTTGTCGCCGATGGCATGGGCGGCAAGAGCGGTGGGCGCAAGGCCGCCGACCAAGTGTTGCTGACCAGCCAACAGCTGTTTGAACGCTATGTGCCGGGCGAGGAGTCTGCGGAAGACTTGCTCAAGCAGATCCTCTCCGAAGCCCATTTGATGATCAAGTTGACCGCCTTGTCGGCCGAAGAGGAGCCCCACAGCACCTTGGCGGCCTTCATGATAGGGGCAGATCGACGCTGCCATTGGATTCACGCAGGCGACTCACGCATCTATTTATTCCGTGGACCCAATCTGGTCAAACGGACGCTCGATCATTCCTTTGTGCAGCGCCTGGTGGACGAGGGCCAAATCACCGAGTCCGAAGCCGCCGTGCACCCGCAGTCGAACTTACTGACCGGTTGCCTGGGCACGGTGCAAGACCCGGTGGGCAGCAGCGATTGCATCGAGGCGATCGAGGAAGGTGACACCCTGATCTGCTGCAGCGACGGCCTTTGGCATTACTTCACGCCGAGCGAATTGGGCACCGTGCTGCACAGCTTGCCGCCACGCGAGGCGGCCGAACTCTTGATCAGCAAGGCCAGGCAACGCGCTCGCAGTGGCGGCGACAACCTATCGCTGGCGATCGTAAAAATGGAAGCCTTGACTTGATCAGCGCTTGATCGCCGACGCCGCGCTGCCGGCCGCCTCGATCTCGGCTGCACTCGGGATAGGCAGGGCCATCGGCGCCTTCTTGCCCTTCAACTTAGCTTCGGCAATGGCCTGCCTGCGCTCGGCCTCTTTTTGCCGCGCGGCCTGTTCACTTTGAAAGTTTGCCTTTTGCTGCTGGCGGCGCTGAGCGTCCTCTAGCGCCATGACCGATTTGGCCTGCTGTGCTTCTTGAGGGCTGGATGGATGGTGCTTCGATGCGGGCATTGGCTTGGCCTTGGCGGGAGCCGATGCGACCGGGGCGGCGGGGGCCAGTAACTGCGCAGTACGGCGGCGCCCCTCGGCCTCGGCGAACTCGCGTTCACGCTCTGCCACGCGCTCCCGCTGGGCGTCGGCTCTGGCACGCCGCTCATTGGCCTCAATCGCCGCCTCGCGTTCCTGCAGCGATTTCAGGCCGGCACTGCGCTTGGCCTTGGCCTCATCCAGGCAGGCGTTGACGAAGAAGCGGCGCGCGCAAACATCACTCTCGGCCTTGAATTGCGTCTCTATGGCGGAGCGCTCTGCGTTCAGGCGCTGCAGCTCGGCGCGGTCATCCTGGCTCAGCGCGACTAAGGCCTTACTCGGAGCCTCAAGGGCCAGGGCGAGCTGACTCATGGCAAGCGAAGCAAGTGCGATCAAAGTCGACAAATTTCGCATAGCTCGGTCGTCCTTCAAGTCAAAGAGGTGTCGACGTCGCGGCGCGCCAGGGCCAAATACTCCGAGGATTGCATCTCCTGCAGCCGCGACACCGTGCGCGGGAATTCATGCGCCAACGGTCCTTCGGTATAGAGCGCCTCGGGCGCAACGGCGGCCGACATCACCAGCTTGACGCGCCGGTCATAGAGCACATCGATCAACCAGGTGAAACGGCGCGCCTCGCTCGACAGGCGCGGCGGCATCTCGGGCACATTGCTGAGCAAAACGGTGTGGAACTGAGTCGCCAACTCGAGATAGTCGTTCTGCGAGCGCGGCCCGCCGCACAAGGTCGTGAAGTCGAACCAGACCACGCCGCCAGCCCGGCGCCGGGCGCGGATCAAGCGCTGCTCGATATGCAGATCCGGATCTTCGTCGCGCGCCTCGGCCAAGGCCTCAAACGCGGTGTTCAGCGCCTTGTCGGCGGCCTCATCGAGCGGGCAGTGATAAAGCTCCACCTGATCGAGCGTACGGCTGCGGTAGTCAAAGCCGTTGTCGACATTGATGACCTCGAGCCTCTCGTTCAGCAGCGCGATCGCCGGCAAGATGCGGTCGCGGTGCAGGCCATTGGGGTAGAGCCCATCGGGCTTGAAGTTAGAGGTGGTGACGATGCTGACGCGGTTGCGGAACAAGGCATCCAGCAAGCGATGCAGAATCATCGCGTCGGTCACGTCCGACACATGGAATTCGTCAAAGCAAATCAGGCGAAAGCGCTTGGCAATGCGCTTGCCCAACTCCTCCAGCGGATCGGCAATGCCCTTGAGCTCATACAACTCGCGGTGCACCTCGCGCATGAACTCATGGAAGTGCAAGCGGGTCTTGCGCGTCAGCGGCACGGCCTGGAAAAAGCAGTCCATCAAAAAGCTCTTGCCCCGCCCGACGCCGCCGTACATATAGACGCCACGCGGCAAGGGCGGGCGCACCAAGAGCTTGGTCACGACATTGCCGCGGCGCGCCTTGTAGTCGGCCCATTCATCCTGGCAGCGCTGCAGCGCCGCGACCGCGCACAGCTGCGCTGGGTCGGCCGTAAAGCCGCGCTCGGCGAGGGTCTGCAGGTAAAGCTCGGTAACCGTGGTCTCAGGTGACGTCATGCCTAATTTCCAATGAAAAGGGGCGACACCCGCCGCCCCTTCTCGGTCAACACATCAAACTCGAATCAGAAATTCAGCGTGCGCTTGTCAACCGCCAGCGCCGCTTCCTTGGTCGCTTCGGACAGCGAAGGATGGGCATGGCAGATGCGCGCGATGTCCTCGGCCGAGGCCTTGAACTCCATCGCCACCACGGCTTCCGAGATCAGCTCGGAAGCAAACGGGCCGATGATGTGCACGCCGAGGATTTCGTCGGTCTTGGCATCGGCCAGGAACTTGACGAAACCATTGGTGTCGCCCAAAGCGCGCGCGCGGCCATTCGCCATGAAGGGGAACTGCCCCGCCTTGTAGGCGACGCCGTCGGCCTTCAACTGCTGCTCGGTGCGACCGACCCAGGCAATCTCCGGGCTGGTGTAGATCACCCAAGGAATGGTGTTGAAGTTGACATGGCCGTGCTGACCGGCAATGCGTTCGGCCACGGCAACGCCCTCTTCCTCGGCCTTGTGCGCCAGCATCGGGCCGCGCACCACATCGCCGACCGCCCAGACATTGGCCAGATTGGTTTTGCAGTCGCCGTCCACCTCGATGGCACCGCGCTCGTCCAGCTTCAGGCCGACCGCTTCAGCGTTCAGACCGATGGTGTTGGCGACACGGCCGATCGAGATGATCAGCTTGTCGAACTCGGCCTTCTGCTCGACGCCCTTGGCGTCGGTGTAGCTGACGCTAACGCTCTTCTTGCTCGCCTTGACTTCGCCGATCTTGACGCCGAGTTCGATCTTCAGTCCCTGCTTCTTGAACAGCTTGGCGGCTTCCTTGGCCACGCCTTCGTCGACCGCGCCGAGGAAGGTCGGCAGACCTTCCAAGACCGTCACGTCGGCACCCAGGCGGCGCCAGACCGAACCCATTTCCAGGCCGATCACACCGGAGCCGATAACGCCCAGCTTCTTCGGCACCGCGCCGATGCGCAGCGCACCGTCGTTGGACAGAATCATCTCCTCGTCAAACGCCGCGCCGGGCAGCTGACGCGCATTCGAGCCGGTGGCCAGAATCACATGCTTGGCCAGCACGGTTTCCTCGCCGGCCTTGAGCTCGTACAGACCGTCCTTGGCGCCGACAAAGGAGCCGCGACCATGGAAGAACGTGACCTTGTTCTTCTTGAACAGATACAAGATGCCGTCGTTGTTCTGCTTCACGACCATGTCTTTGCGGGCCAGCATTTTGCTGACGTCCATCTTGACGTTATCGGCCGAGATGCCGTGCTCGGCAAAGTGATGGTTGGCGTGGTCGAAATGCTCGGAGGACTGCAGCAAGGCCTTGGATGGAATGCAGCCGACATTGGTGCAAGTGCCGCCGGGCGCAGGGCCGCCCTTCTCGTTCTTCCACTCATCAACGCAGGCCACATTGAAGCCGAGTTGCGCCGCGCGGATCGCCGCGATGTAGCCGCCGGGGCCGCCGCCGATGACGAGGACGTCGAATTGTTTGGTGCTCATGAATCTAGTCTCCGATTCAGATATCAAACAGCAGGCGCGATGGATCTTCCAGCGCATCCTTCATCGTGACCAAGCCCAGCACGGCTTCGCGGCCGTCAATGATGCGGTGGTCATAGGACATGGCCAGATAGTTGATCGGGCGCACCACCACTTGACCGTTCTCGACCACGGCACGGTCCTTGGTCGCGTGCACGCCCAGAATCGCCGACTGAGGCGGGTTGATGATGGGCGTCGACAGCATCGAGCCGAAGGTGCCGCCGTTGGAGATCGAGAAGGTGCCGCCGGTCAGATCGTCAAGCGAGATCTTGCCTTCCTTGGCCTTTTGGCCGAATTCGGCAATCTTCTTCTCGATGTCGGCAAAGCTCATCTGGTCCGCATTGCGGATCACCGGCACGACCAAGCCCCGTGGCGAGCCGACCGCGATGCCGATGTCGAAGTAGCCGTGATAGACGATGTCGTTGCCATCCACCGACGCATTCAAGACCGGGAACTTCTTCAAGGCGGCGACCGCGGCCTTGACGAAGAAGCTCATGAAGCCGAGCTTGACGCCATGCTCTTTTTCGAACTTATCCTGGAAGCGCTTGCGCATCTCCATCAGCGGCGCCATGTTCACCTCGTTGAAGGTGGTCAGGATGGCGTTGGTGGCTTGCGACTGCAGCAGACGCTCGGCCACGCGCGCGCGCAGGCGGCTCATCGGCACGCGCTGCTCGGGGCGATCGCCCAGATTGATAGCGGCCGGTGGAGCCACGGCCGGCAGCGGCTTGGCCACCGCTGCGGCGACAGGCACGGCCACCGGAGCCGGCACGGCGGCCTTGGCACCGCCAGCAACCGCGGCCAACACATCACCCTTGGTGACGCGGCCATCCTTGCCGGAGCCGGCAACGGCGCCGGCCGTCATGCCGGCTTCGGCCAGTAGCTTGGCGGCGGCGGGCATGGCGACATCACCCTTGCTGCTTGTGGCGGCAGGAGTTGCAGCGGCGGGAGCGGCGGCCACCACGGCCTTGACTTCCAGCGGACTGACCTGGGCCTTACCCTCGGTATCGATACGGGCGATGACTTCTTCGCTGAGTACGCTTTCGCCGTCGTTCTTGACGATTTGAGCCATCACGCCGGCGCTCGGCGCGGGCACTTCCAACACCACCTTGTCGGTTTCGATTTCAACCAGAATTTCGTCGATGGCGACGGACTCGCCGGGCTTCTTCTTCCAGGTCAG
Organism: Roseateles oligotrophus; assembly: GCF_025717515.1. Classification (GTDB taxonomy): domain Bacteria; phylum Pseudomonadota; class Gammaproteobacteria; order Burkholderiales; family Burkholderiaceae_C; genus Paucibacter_A; species Paucibacter_A oligotrophus. The sequence goes on along the minus strand of NZ_JAJIRN010000001.1, from coordinate 299,216 downwards.
CAGGGTGCCGTCGGCAACGGACTCGGACAACTGGGGGACTTTGACTTCTACGATGGCCATGATGAGCTAACTTTCAATGTATTCGGGGTGCTGAGCGAGCGGCGTCGCGGACACGCGACGCCGGGCTGCTTACTTGGTGAGGATGAAGCCCTTGAGCTTGCCGAAGGCCTGATCCAGCAGCGACTTCAGCTGCTCCTGATGCAGGTGCGCATAACCGCAGGCCGGCGAGGCCGAGGCCGGACGGCCGGCGTAGCCCAACTTCTGGCCCTCAGACATGTTCTCGTGCACATAGTGCTGAACGAAGAACCATGAACCCTGATTCTGCGGCTCGTCCTGGCACCAGACGATCTCGGCCAGGTTCGGGTACTTCTTCAACTCGGCGGCAAAGGCCTTGTGCGGGAAGGGGTAGAGCTGCTCGACGCGGATCAGCGCCACATCGCTGGCCTTGCGCTCGGCGCGTGACTTGACCAGGTCGTAATAGACCTTGCCCGAGCAAGCGACCACGCGCTTGACCTTTGCCGCATCAATCGTCGTATCGCGCTCACCGATGACGGTCTTGAACTCGCCCTTGGTGAACTCGGTGATCGGCGAGGTCGCGTCCTTGTTACGCAGCAGCGACTTCGGCGTCATGATGATCAGCGGCTTGCGGAACATGCGCAGTTGCTGGCGACGCAGCAAGTGGAAAATCTGCGAAGCGGAGGTCGGCTGCACCACCTGCATATTGTTGTCGGCGGCCAATTGCATGAAGCGCTCCAGGCGCGCCGAGCTGTGCTCGGGGCCTTGGCCTTCATAGCCGTGCGGCAACATCAGCGTCAGGCCATTGGCGCGGCCCCACTTGACTTCACCGGAGGCAATGAACTGGTCGATCACGACCTGAGCACCGTTGACGAAGTCGCCGAACTGGGCTTCCCAGATCGTCAAGGTGACAGGGTCGGCCGAGGCGTAACCGTACTCGAAGCCGAGCACCGCTTCTTCGGACAGCAAGGAGTCGATGACGACAAACGGCGCCTGACCTTCGGCGACGTTTTGCAGCGGCACATAGGTGCCCGAATCCCACTTCTCGCGGTTCTGATCGTGCAAGACGGCATGGCGGTGCACAAAGGTGCCGCGCCCACAATCCTCACCCGAAAGACGCACCGGGTAGCCACTGGCTACCAGCGACGCGAACGCCATGTGCTCGCCCATGCCCCAGTCGACATTGATCTCGCCACGGCCCATCGCTGCGCGGTCGGCCAAGACCTTCTCGACCAAGGAGTGCACCTTGAAGGTATCCGGCACCGTGGTGATGCGCTCGGCCAGGCGCTTGAACTCGGCCGTCGGCAGCGCGGTATCGCAGCTGTCGGTCCACTTCTTGCCCAGGTACGGTGACCAATCGGTCGCGTACTTGCTCTTGAAGTTGGTCAGCACGGGGTCGATGGTGTGACGGCCTTCGTCCATCGCAGCGCGGTAGGCCTTGAACATATCGTCCGGGCCGCTCGCGGTCAGCACGCCTTGGGCAATCAGCTTGTCGCCGTAGAGCTTACGGGTACCGGGGTGCTGAGCAATCTTCTTGTACATCAGCGGCTGGGTCAGCGCCGGTGTATCTTGCTCGTTATGGCCCAGCTTGCGGTAGCAGATGATGTCGACGACGACATCCTTCTTGAACTGCTGACGGTACTCCAAAGCCAGCTGCGTGCACAGCACGACGGCTTCCGGATCATCGGCATTCACGTGCAAGACCGGTGCCTCGATCATCTTGACGACGTCGGTGCAATACAAGGTCGAACGGCTGTCGCGCGGGTCGGAGGTGGTGAAACCGATCTGGTTGTTGATGACCAGATGGACGGTGCCGCCGGTGAAATAGCCGCGCGTTTGCGCCAGCGCCAGCGTCTCCATCACCACGCCCTGACCGGCAAAAGCCGCATCACCGTGCACCAGCACCGGCAGCACTTGCGCGCCAGTCTTGTCGCCGCGCCGGTCCATGCGGGCCTTGACCGAACCCTCGACGACCGGGTTGACGATCTCCAGGTGCGAAGGGTTGAAGGACAGCGTCAAATGGATAGGGCCGCCGCGGCTGGTCACATCGCTGGAGAAGCCTTGGTGGTACTTGACGTCACCGGCGGGCAGATCTTCGGGGGCCTTGTGCTCGAACTCGTCGAACAGGTCCTTGGGCATCTTGCCCAGCGTGTTCACCAGCACATTGAGGCGGCCGCGGTGGGCCATGCCGATGACGATTTCTTGCACGCCGGACGCGCCGCCGCCTTGCACCAACTCGTCCATCGCGGCGATGAAGCTTTCACCGCCCTCGAGCGAGAAGCGCTTCTGGCCCACGTACTTGGTGTGCAGGTAACGCTCCAGTCCTTCGGCGGCGGTCAGGCGGCCGAGGATGTGCTTCTTCTGATCGGGCGTGAAACTGGGCTTGGAGCGGATCGCTTCCAGGCGTTCTTGCCACCAGCGCTTCTCGTTCTGATCGGTGGTGTGCATGTACTCGGCACCGATGCTGCCGCAGTAGGTTTCACGCAGAGCCTGCACGATCTGACGCAGCGTCATGTTCTCGGCGGTCGAGAAATAGGTGTTCGTGGCGCTGAACGGGATGTCCATATCGGACTCGGTCAGGTCGTAGAACGAAGGCTCCAACTCGGGGATGCGCGGGCGCTCGGTGCGCTGCAGCGGGTCCAGATCGGCCCAGCGCGAACCGACATTGCGGTAGGCGGCGATCAGCGATTGCACATGGACCTGCTTGCGGGCCACGGCCAGATCGGCGCCGCTGGCCTTGTTGCCGAAGGCATTGGCCTTGGCACGCTGAGCAAAGGATTCGATCACCGGCGCATGAGCCACATCGCGGGCATCGCTGCCATCCGCTGCGGGCACATGCTGGAGCGCATCGAAATAGGTGCGCCAGGTGTCGGACACCGAGGCCGGGTTGTCGAGGTAAGCCTCGTACATCTCTTCTACATAGGGCGCATTGCCCCCGAACAGGTAGGAATTGGACCTGTGTTGCTGCATCATCTCGCTCACCTCTAACCCGGCTTCCGGGAATCTGGCTGGTTAAAAAAAACCTTCCGCGGCACGGCTCTACCGGTTGGCGGATTGCGACCCACCGAAGCTGTTGCCAGCCAAGGGGACGGGAAGGACCATAAGTCTCAAGGGGCGGACTTTATCACCGTTGCCGATGATGACAGCGCAAAGTCAAGCGCCTGGACTCCCGGCCTTATCGGTACAAAGTCTCGCAACCTGAAGCCCGATGCTCGCGCCCCATGCTCCATACGGCCCATCAAGAAATTCATGCAAACGTTTGCGAAGTCGCTGAGCTTGGCCTAGACTTGCTCCCGCACGCCAGACCCCGCGATTGAATGGCCTGGCGTCGGGACACACAGGAGATCCCATGCAAGTACAGGTTGTTGACTACCGGGCCGCCGACGCGGCCGAGCAATTCACCCGCTCGCTGCACGAGACCGGCTTCGGCGTACTCGTCAATCACCCGATCGAGCAGGCAAGGGTCGAAAAGATCTATGCCGACTGGCTGAGCTTTTTCAACTCCGATGAGAAGCAGCAGTTCGCCTTTTCAAAAGAAACGCAGGACGGCTATTTCTCCACGGCCATCTCCGAGACGGCCAAGGGCGCGGCGCTGAGGGACATCAAGGAATATTTCCATTACTACCCCTGGGGCCGGGTGCCGCCGGCCTTGCAGGCCGAAGCACAGGCCTACTTTGAGCAGGCCAATGGCTTGGCCCAAGAGCTCTTGTCATGGGTCGAACGCTTCACGCCGCCGCAGATTGCCCGGCATTACCGCGAGCCTCTGTCGCACATGATCGAGGACAGCAAGCTGACCTTGTTGCGCGTGCTGCGCTACCCGCCGCTGACGGGGCAGGAGCCGGCCGGCGCCTTGCGGGCTGCCGCGCATGGCGACATCAATCTGCTGACGATTCTGCCGGCCGCCAACGAGCCCGGCCTGCAAGTGCAAGGGCGGGACGGTGCCTGGTTCGATGTGCCCTGCGACTTCGGCATGCTGATCATCAATATCGGCGACATGCTGCAAGAGGCGTCACAGGGCTATTACCCCTCGACCCAGCACCGGGTGGTGAACCCGACCGGTGACGGGGCCAAGCGCAGCCGCATTTCGCTGCCGCTGTTCTTGCACCCGCGCAACGAGGTCGTGCTGTCGGATCGCTACACGGCGGATGAATATTTGCAAGAGCGCTTGAGAGAACTCGGCGTCAAGACCTGACCCTTGGCAAACATAAGGTCGAGGCAGCGCTACAGTCGCGCATGCCCACAAAGCACGATCAAGTCATCCAGATCCACCCGGCCGCGCCGACCAAACCGGCCGAGGGCCAGCCCTGCAATGGCTGCGGCGTTTGCTGCCTGAGCGAGCCCTGCCCGATCGGCATGCTGGTCAGCCGGCGCCGGCAGGGTTCCTGCTGCGCCTTGCTATGGTCAGACCCAGACCGGCGTTATGTCTGCGGCATGTTGATCGCGCCGCTGCAGGTCTTGGGTTGGCGCGGCGCCGCGACGGGCCGCTTGTCCAAGCTGCTGACTCGAATCAGCGCGCGCTGGATCGCGGCCGGTATCGGCTGTGACTCAAGTCTGCAAATCCAATCCGGGCAAGCCACTAGAGCCGAGCCCGGCGCGGACGGCTAGCATCCTGCTCGTTCAGACCATTTGAAGGAAATCAAGATGCACAAATTCAAACGCAGTGCCGCCGCCATCTTGGCGATGACGCTGGGACTGGCCGCCGGTACGGCTCATGCCGTGCCGCTGCGCTGGGCCGCCCAGAACGACATCCAGACGCTGGACCCGCATTCGCAGAATCACGCCACGACCAATGGCATCAATGCTTACGCCTATGAAGGCCTGACGCGCTACAACGAAAAGTTCCAGCCCGAACCCGCGCTGGCGACCAAATGGACCGCCATCAGCCCGACCCAAATTCGTTTCGAGCTGCGCCGAGGCGTGAAGTTTCATGACGGCACGCCCTTCACCGCCGATGACGTGGTGTTCTCCTTCGGGCGCATCAAGCAGCCGCAAGCGAATAACCAGATCTTTGTGGCCGGCATCAAGGAGATCAAGAAGGTCGACGATTTCACCGTCGATCTGATGCTGGACGGCGCCAGCCCGGTGCTGCTGCGCAACTTGACCGACTTCCGCATCATGAGCAAGGCTTGGGCGGAGAAGAATAAATCGGTCAATCCGCAGGACTACAAGGCCAAGGAAGACACCTACGCCGCCCGCAATGCGATGGGAACCGGCCCTTACAAAATCACCAGTTGGCAGCCCGATCAGAAGATCAGCATGGTCGCCAACAAGGATTGGTGGGACCAAAACAAGGGCAATGTGACCGAGATCAGCTATATGCCGATCAAGAGCGACGCGACGCGCGTGGCGGCCTTGCTCTCCGGTGATGTGGACCTGCTGACCGATCTACCGACCCAGGACGTGGCCAAACTCAAGGCCGACCCCAAGCTCAAGGTGCTGGACGGCCTCGAGAATCGAACCATCTTCTTCGCCATGGACGAGGGCAGCGATGAGTTGCGCGGCGCCAGCGTCAAGGGCAAGAACCCGTTCAAGGACAAGCGCGTGCGCGAGGCGATGAGCAGCGCCATCGACCGCGAAGCGATCAAGCGCAGCCTGATGCGCGGCCTATCGATGCCGGCCGGCATCATGGTGGCGCCCGGCGTCAACGGCAACACACCCGATATCGACGTCGCGCCCAAGGTTGACCTTGATCGAGCCAGAAAACTGCTGGCCGAGGCGGGTTACCCGGACGGCTTCGAAGTGCCGCTGAATTGCCCGAATGACCGCTATGTCAATGACGAAGAAATCTGCCAGGCGGTGGTGGCGATGTGGGCCAAGATCGGCATCAAGGCCAAACTGAGCGCGCTGCCGATGTCTCAGCATTCGGTCTTGCTGCAAAAAATGGAATCGCCGCTCTACCTCTACGGCTGGGGCGTGACCACCTTTGACGCTCAATACACCTTGCAAGACGTGATCCACAGTCGCACGACCGGCGTTGATGGCAAGGGCAATTACTCCCGCGTCAGCGACGCCAAGGTAGATGCCATGGTGCAGGCGATGAAGACCGAAACCGATGTCGCCAAGCGCAATGCGCTGATTCGCGAGGCCCTTTTGCGCGTGCGCGATGAATTCCTGTTCATCCCCATCCACCATCAAGTTCGCCCCTGGGCGATGCGCAGCAATGTCGAGACATTGCACCGCGCGGATGACAAGCCACAGGCGCGTTTCACCACGCTGAAGTAAGCCGGAACTTCAACACCCCTCGAGAAACCACCCACGCGGTGGTTTCCTTTTTTTGCTTTCATTCATTCGTGGAATGGATTCCTCATGTACAAGACAAAACTCGCCGCTGCGATCATCACATTGGGCCTGGCCATCGGCAGCGCCGACGCCACGCCACTTCGCTGGGCCGCTCAGAACGACATTCTGACGATGGACCCGCATTCACAGAATCACACGACCACCATCGCCATCCTGATGCATGCCTACGAGGGCTTGACCCGTTATGGCGACAAATACCAGGTCGAGCCAGCGCTGGCGACCAAATGGACCTACATCACGCCAACGCAGGTTCGCTTTGACTTGCGCAAGGGCGTCAAGTTTCATGACGGCTCGCCCTTCACCGCCGACGATGTGATCTTCACCTTCGGGCGTATCAGCCAGCCGCAGGGCACGATGCAGACCTATGTGGCCGGCATCAAGGAGATCAAGAAAATCGACGAGCACACCGTCGATTTCATCTTGAGCGCTCCAACCCCGATCTTGCTTCGCAGCATCATCGACTTCCGCATCATGAGCAAGGCCTGGGCGGAGAAGAACAAGACCAGCAATGTGCAGGACTACAAGGCCAAGGAAGACAACTACGCCTCGCGCAACGCGATGGGCACCGGCGCCTACAAGATCACCGGCTGGCAGCCCGACCAGAAGATCTCCATGGTCGCCAACAAAGACTGGTGGGACGCAAAGAATGCCAGCAATATCAGCGAAGTGGTCTACACCCCGATCAAATCGGACCCGACCCGGGTGGCGGCACTCTTGTCCGGTGACGTGGACATGCTGACTGACTTGCCAACCCAAGATGTGGCCAAGCTCAAGCTTGATGCCAAGCTCAAGGTGGTCGAAGGCCCCGAGGTGCGCACCATCTTCTTCGCGATGGACCAGAGCAGCGAAGAGTTGGCCGGGGCCAGCGTCAAGGGCAAAAACCCCTTCAAGGATAGAAGAGTTCGCGAGGCGATGAGCGTGGCAATCGACCGCGAGGCGATCAAGCGCACCATCATGCGCGGCCTGTCCATCCCCGCCGGCATCATGGTGGCGCCCGGCGTCAACGGCAACACGCCCGATCTCGATGTGCCGCTCAAGGCAGACACCGACAAGGCCAAGAAGCTGTTAGCCGAGGCCGGCTACGCGAGCGGCTTTGAGGTGCCGCTGAACTGCCCGAACAACCGCTATGTCAACGACGAAGAGGTCTGCCAGGCGGTGGTGGCGATGTGGGCCAAGATCGGCATCAAGGCGCGTCTGGCCGCCCTGCCCTTCTCGCAACACAGCCAGACCTTCCAGCGCTTCGAGGCGCCGCTCTATATGCTGGGCTGGGGGGTGGCCACCTTCGACGCACAGTTCACCCTGCAAAGCCTGGCCCACACCCGCACCAGCGGCGCCGATGGCAATTTCAACTATTCAAAGTTGAGCGACGCGCAGCTCGATCATTTGATCGACAGCATGAAGACCGAGGTTGATGTGGCCAAGCGCAATGCCTTGATCCGCGAGGCCTTGCTGCGCGTGCGGGACGAGTCCTTCTTCATCCCGCTGCACCATCAGATGCGGCCCTGGGCGATGCGCGCCAACGTTGAAACCGTGCACCGCTCGGATGACCGGCCGGAAGCTCGCTTCACCAATATCAAGTAAGGGCCAAGATGCTTGCGCGCCTGGACGATTCAGGCCCGCAAGCGCTCGCGCAGACCCGAGGGCGTCTGCCCAAACCAGCGCCGCACGGTGCGGCTGAAGTTGGACGTATCCTCGAAACCGAGCTGTGCGGCAATCTCTTCCACCGAGTTCTGGGTGTGACGCAGCTGCCAAAGCGCCTGCTCCTGGCGCACGCCGTCCAGCAAGGCCTGGTAGCTGCTGCCTTCGGCGCGCAAGCGGCGTATCAGCGTGCGCACCGAAACATGGCATGCCTCGGCCAAGGCCAGCGCCGTCGGATAGGGCTGCGGCGGGCGCCGCTGCAGCAATTGCTGGCGCAAGCGCTGCGACCAGGGACCGATGCCTCCCGCCGTCAGCGCGAGTTCTCGTTCGCAATCTTCGCGCGCCGCCTCAAAGGCGCGTGCATTCGACGTTATGCATTGCGCCTCAAGCATGGCCGCACCGAGGTGAAAAGCCAGCAAAGGCGCATCGAAGACAAGCACACTGCCGTCAGCGCAGCGCTCGTATTGCTCTCGCCAAGCCGGCTCGGTAAAAGGCAGCTCGACGCGCAAGCCCCGCAGCCTGTAGCCCACCACGGTCTCCATCAAGCGCATTGCGGTGCCGAACACGGTGTCCAGCACAAAGCCACGGGCCGCGCCCAGGTCGGTACTTTCATACACCCGCAGTACGGCGCCGCTAGGCTGTTCGTCCAAGTCAAAGCGCAGCAAATCATTGCGCAGGCTGGAAAAACGGACCACCGTGGCCAGCGCCTGGCGCAGGTCGCGGCTGGCCACCACCGCCGAGCCTACCGCGCCGTGGGCCGAGATATGCGCCATCTGCCCCAACTCGATGCCCAACCAGGGCCGGCCACTAGATGCAATTGCCGCTTGCGCCAACAGCTGCACGACAGCAAAGTCCAGCATCTTCTCCTCAGTCGCGAGCCCCTCCCAGCTCAAACCGGCCTCGGCCAACGCCAGCTCCATGTCCGCCCCCAGGCCGCGCAGCAACATGCATAACAGCCGCGCATAGGTGGGATGCACCTTCGCTGCTTGGATGGGGTTTTGCTGATGACTCATTGTTTGTCACTTTAGGACGATCACTTGCCACTTGCCACGGTGTTTGCACGGGGGCGAGCCGGCCACACTGACACAAACAACAGGAGACAGACAATGACCCTCAGCGTGCCCAAGCCTATGCAACAAGAACCGGCCCAAGTCCCCTATGTGGACCGCAAGCGTTATGCCTGGCTGATGAGCCTGCTGGTGCCGGCGTCGGTGACCTTGGGGCCGGCCCTGCTACTGTGGAGCGGCGACGCGCGCCTGCTGTGGCTGCCGGTGGCCTTTCTTTACGGCGTGGTGCCCTTGATCGACTGGCTCTTGGGCAGCGACCGCAGCAACCCGCCCGAGTCCGCCGTGCCGGCCTTGGACGCCGACCTGTTCTATCGCCGCATCACCTATGCGCTGGTGCCGATCTTGTGGCTGGCCTTCACCTTCTGCGCCTGGTTTGTCGCCACGCATGACTTGCCCTGGCATGGCGTGTTGGCTATGGTGATCATCACCGGCTCGGTCGGCGGCTTTTGCATCAACCTGGGCCATGAGTTGGGCCACAAGCAAACAACGCTCGAGCGCTGGCTGGCCAAGCTGGTGCTGGCCACCACCGCCTATGGTCATTTCTATATTGAACATAACCGCGGCCATCACCGGGATGTGGCAACGCCGCTGGACCCGGCTTCCTCGCGCATGGGCGAGTCGATTTACCGCTTCGTGCTGCGCGAAATGCCCGGCGCCTTCAAGCGCGCCTGGGGCTTGGAAAGCACGCGGCTGCGCAAGGCGGAACTGCCGGTCTGGTCGCTGCACAACGAGATCTTGCAGCCGGCGCTGATCACGGTGGCGCTCTGGGGTGGCTTGGTGGTTTGGCTCGGGCCAGCATTGCTGCCTTTCATCCTGGCCACCGCCTTCTGGGCCAACTTCCAGCTGACTTCTGCCAACTACATTGAGCATTACGGTCTGCTGCGCCAAAAGCTGCCCAACGGCCGCTACGAGCAATGCCAGCCGCATCACTCCTGGAACAGCAATCACATCTTTTCCAACTGGGCAGTGTTCCATTTGCAGCGCCACTCGGACCACCATGCCCACCCGCTGCGCCGCTACCAATCGCTGCGCCATTTCGAGAATCTGCCGCAACTGCCCAGCGGCTATTTCGGCATGTTCAGCATCGCCTATATCCCGCCGCTGTGGTTTCGCGTGATGGATGAGCGGCTGCTGGCCGTGGTCGGGCGCGACCCGGCGCGCATCAATTTCGAACCCTCACGCCGAGCCGATTTGATGAGCCGGTACCGCCTGGGCTGAGCGTCGCCGGCTGTTGCCCTGTATGTAAATCCCCTCATATCCAGACCAGCCCGCCGGACGCAAGATGCCGCATCGTCGACATCGGAGTCCATCGTGCAAGCCAAAACACCCATTTACAAATCGCTCTACGCCCAGGTCATCACCGCCATCGTCTTGGGTGTGTTGCTGGGCCATTTCTACCCGGAGAGCGGCGCGGCGATGAAGCCGCTCGGCGACGGCTTCATCAAGCTGATCAAGATGATCATCGCGCCCATCATCTTCTGCACCGTGGTGGTCGGCATCGCCGGCATGGAAGACATGAAGAAGGTCGGCAAGACCGGCGGCCTGGCCCTGCTCTACTTCGAGATCGTCTCCAGCCTGGCCTTGGTGATTGGCCTGATCGTCGTCAACCTGCTGCAGCCCGGCGCCGGCATGAATGTGGACCCGGCCGCGCTGGACACCAAGAGCATTGCCGCCTATACGGCGCCCGGCAAGATGCAGACCACCACCGAGTTCTTGCTCGCCATCATCCCCAGCACCGTGGTCGATGCCTTCGCCAAGGGCGAGATGCTGCAAGTGCTCTTGATCGCGCTGCTGTTTGGCTTTGCCCTGCACCGCTTTGGCGGCCGCGGCACGCTGGTGTTCGACCTGATCGAGAAGAGCTCGCATGTGCTGTTCGTGATCGTCGGCTACATCATGAAGCTGGCCCCGATCGGTGCCTTCGGTGCGATGGCATTCACCATCGGCAAATACGGCCTGGGCTCGCTGCTGCAGTTGGCCAAGCTGATGGGCAGCTTCTACCTGACCTGCCTGCTATTCATCGTCATCGTGCTGGGCAGCATCGCTCGCGCCCATGGCTTCTCGATCTTCAAGTTCATCCGCTACATCAAGGAAGAACTGCTGATCGTGCTGGGCACCTCCTCGTCGGAATCGGTGCTGCCGCGCATGATGGCCAAGATGGAGAACCTGGGCGCCAAGAAGTCCACCGTCGGCCTGGTGATCCCGACCGGCTATTCCTTCAATCTGGACGGCACCTCGATCTATCTGACCATGGCCGCCGTCTTCATCGCACAAGCCACCAACACACCGATGACGCTGACGCAACAACTGACCCTGTTGGCTGTGCTGCTCTTGACCTCCAAGGGCGCGGCCGGCGTGACCGGCAGCGGCTTCATCGTGCTGGCCGCCACGCTCAGCGCCGTCGGCGGCATCCCGGTCGCGGGCCTGGCCTTGATCCTGGGCATCGATCGCTTCATGAGTGAGGCGCGCGCGCTGACCAATTTGATCGGCAACGGCGTGGCCACCCTGGTGGTGGCCAAATGGACCGGTGATCTGGACGTAGAGCGCCTGAACAGTCAACTGAACAACGAGAACGACCTGGAAGCCGACGCGCCCGAGCAGGTGCTGGACCGCGTCAACCTGCAGCTCAAGACCTGATCAGCGCAACGCTAAACGCGCCCGGGCGGCCTGATACTCGGCCGCCAGGCGTGCGACCAGTTGGCCGGCCGGCAGCACCTCGCGCACCGCGCCAATGCCCTGGCCGCAGCCCCAGATTTCTTTCCAGGCCTTGGCGGAGCTGCCGCCGAAGTTCATCGCACTCGGGTCGCTCTCGGGCAGATGGTCCGGGTCCATGCCGGCATTGACGATGGAGCCGCGCAGATAGTTGCCGTGCACGCCGGTGAACAAATTGCTGTAGACGATGTCGTCGCTATTGCTGTCCACAATCATCTGCTTGTAGGCGTCCGCCGCGCGCGCTTCCTCGGTGGCGATAAAGGCCGAGCCGATATAGGCGAAGTCCGCGCCCATGGCCTGCGCCGCCAACACGGCATCGCCGGTGGCGATCGAGCCCGACAAGGCGACCGGGCCGTCGAACCACTGACGAATTTCCTGGATCAGCGCGAACGGGCTCTTCACACCCGCATGGCCTCCCGCGCCGGCCGCCACGGCGATCAGGCCGTCGGCGCCTTTTTCGATCGCCTTCTTGGCGAACTTGTTGTTGATGATGTCATGCAGCACGATGCCGCCCCAGGCATGCACCGCCTGGTTGACATCTTCACGCGCGCCCAGCGAGGTGATGATGATGGGCACCTTGTACTTGGCGCAGACGGCCATGTCATGCTCAAGCCGGTCGTTACTTTTGTGCACGATCTGGTTGATCGCAAACGGCGCGGCCGGCTTGTCCGGGTTGGCCAGGTTGTAGGCCGCCAGCTCGGTGGTGATCTCGTTCAGCCACTCGTCCAGCAGCTCGGCTGGGCGGGCATTCAGCGCCGGCATGGCGCCGACCACGCCGGCCTTGCACTGGGCAATCAGCAGCTTCGGATTGCTGATGATGAAGAGTGGCGAGCCGATGATGGGCAGCGGCAGGTTTTGCAGAATTGGAGGCAAGGACATTGAAATAGTCTCCGATCAGAAAGCGTCGAGCGACATCGCGGTGACGCTGTCCGCGCCCTCGACGATGGCATCGCGCAGGCCGCCGGAGCGGCTCAGAATATGCTCGGCATAAAAGCGCGCGGTGGCGATCTTGGCGGACATGAAGGCGGCGTCCTCGCCGGCCGCCAACCGGTCCTCGGCCACCAAGAGCGAGCGCGCCAATTGCCAGCCAGCGACGAGATTGCCGGCCAACATCAGATAAGGCACCGAGCCAGCATAGGCGGCGTTCGGATTGCTGCGCGAATTCGCCGCGATGAAGTCCACCACATCGAGGTAAGCCAAGCGTGCGGCCGACAAACGCTTCAACATGGATTGGGCCGCCGCGCTGCTAACGCGCAAGACCAACTGCGCCTCGGTCGCCTCGACCAGGCCGGCCACCGAGCGGGCGAAAGCGCCGCCGTCGCGGCCGGTTTTGCGGCCGACCAGATCATTGGCCTGGATCGCGGTTGTGCCCTCGTAAATGGTCAGGATCTTGGCGTCACGGTAATGCTGAGCCGCGCCGGTCTCCTCGATGAAGCCCATGCCGCCATGCACTTGCACGCCCAGGTCGGTGACCTCCAAACTCATCTCGGTGCTGTAACCCTTGACCAGAGGAACCAGGAATTCATAGAAGGTCTGCGCCTGCTTGGCGACCGCTGGGTCACCGTGGTGATGGGCGGTGTCATAGGCGCTGGCCGCCACGCTGGACATCGCCCGGCAACCTTCGGTCAGCGCACGCATCGTCATCAACATGCGGCGCACATCGGGGTGGTGCAGGATGGGTGCTGCGCCGCCACCGGCTGCGGTGCTGCCGTCGACCGGGCGCGACTGCACGCGCTCGCGGGCGAAGCTCGCCGCTTGTTGGTAGGAACGCTCGGCCACCGCAATGCCCTGCACGCCGACGCCGAAGCGGGCCGCATTCATCATGATGAACATGTATTCCAGGCCACGGTTTTCTTCACCGATCAAGGTCCCAACGGCACCACCATGGTCGCCAAATTGCAGCACCGCGGTCGGGCTGGCCTTGATGCCCATCTTGTGCTCGATCGACACGCAATGCGCGTCGTTGCGGGCGCCCAAGCTGCCGTCGGCATTGACCATGAATTTCGGCACCAGGAACAGGCTGATGCCCTTGACGCCCTCGGGCGCGCCGACCACGCGGGCCAGCACCAGATGGACGATGTTCTCGGCCATATCGTGTTCGCCATAGGTGATGAAAATCTTGGTGCCGAAGATCTTATAAGTGCCGCCGGCTTGAGGCTCGGCGCGCGTGCGCACTTGAGCCAGGTCGGAGCCGGCTTGTGGCTCGGTCAGGTTCATCGTGCCGGTCCAGCTGCCGTCGACCAACTTGGGCAGGTAGACCGATTTTTGCTCGTCGGAGCCGGCCGTCAGCAAGGCCTCGATCGCGCCGTCGGTCAGCAGTGGGCACAGCGCAAAGCTGACGTTGGCGCTATTGATCATCTCGCCGCAGGCCGCGCCTATGGTCTTGGGCAAGCCCTGCCCCCCGAACTCGCCCGGGTGCTGCAGGCCCTGCCAGCCACCTTCGGCGAATTGTTTGAACGCTTCCTTGAAACCGGGCGTGGTGAAGACCTGACCGTCTTTCCAATAGGAAGGGTTCTTGTCACCTTCCCAATTCAACGGGGCGATCACGGCCTCGCTCAGCTTCGCGCATTCTTCCAACACGGCTTGCGCGGTGTCGAGGTCGAAGTCGGCAAAAGCGGGAATCTTGTTCAGGGCCGGCAGGTCGGCAAGCGCCTGCATATTGAACAACATGTCTTTAACGGGGGCGCGGTAGCTCATTGTCTTGTCTCCAGAAAAAAGGCGCCGCGACCATGTAGTCGGGCGCCTTCGGGCTTGTTTCTCAAACGGGTGAAATCAAAGCGACTTGACCAGTTCCGGCACGGCCACGAACAGATCGGCTTCCAGGCCGTAATCGGCGACCGAGAAGATCGGTGCTTCGGCATCCTTGTTGATCGCGACGATCACCTTGGAGTCCTTCATGCCGGCCAGATGCTGGATCGCACCCGAGATGCCGCAGGCGATGTAGAGCTGCGGGGCGACGATCTTGCCGGTCTGGCCGACCTGCCAGTCGTTCGGCGCATAACCGGCATCCACAGCGGCGCGCGAGGCACCGAGTGCGGCGCCGAGCTTGTCGGCCAAGGGCGTCAGCACTTCCATGAACTTGTCGTTGGAACCCAGGGCGCGGCCGCCGGAGACGATCACCTTGGCTGCCGTCAGCTCGGGGCGGTCGTTCTTGGTCACTTCACGGCCGGCAAAGCTGCTCTTGCCGCTGTCGGCAGCGGCTGCGATCACTTCAACAGCGGCGCTGCCACCGCTGGCGGCGGCAGCGTCAAAGCCGGTCGTGCGCACGGTCAGGATCTTGACCGCGTCACCGCTTTGCACGGTGGCGATCGCGTTGCCGGCGTAGATCGGGCGCTCGAAGGTGTCGGCGCTGATGACCTTGGTGACGTCGGACAGTTGGGCCATGTCCAGCAAGGCGGCCACACGCGGCGCCACGTTCTTGCCCGAGGCGGTAGCCGGGAACAGGATGTGGGTGTAGCCGGACGCAATCGCCAACACTTGGGCGGCGAGGTTCTCGGCCAAGCCGTTTTCCAGCGCAGCGGCGTCGGCATGCAAGACCTTGGCCACACCGGCGATCTGCGCAGCGGCAGCGGCGGCTGCGGCGGCATTGAAGCCGGCCACCAGCAGGTCAACCTCGGCGCCGATCGCCACAGCAGCGGTGACGGTATTCAAAGTGGCGCCCTTGATATGGGCGTTGTCGTGTTCAGCAATAACGAGTGCGCGCATCTCAGATCACCTTCGCTTCTGTCTTCAATTTACTAACCAGAGTAGCCACATCGGCCACCTTAATGCCGGCGCTGCGCTTGGGCGGCTCCTCGACCTTGAGGGTCTTGATGCGCGGCGCGACGTCCACACCCAGATCGGCCGGCTTGATCACGTCCATCTGCTTTTTCTTGGCCTTCATGATGTTGGGCAGCGTCACATAACGCGGCTCATTCAGGCGCAGGTCGGTGGTGATGACGGCAGGCAGGCTCAGCTTGACCGTTTCTAGGCCACCGTCGACTTCACGCGTCACGGCCACCGAGTCTGCGGTCAGCTCGACCTTGCTGGCAAACGTGCCCTGCGGCATGCCGGTCAGCGCGGCCAGCATCTGGCCGGTCTGGTTGCAGTCATCATCGATCGCCTGCTTGCCCAGGATCACCAGGCCGGGCTGCTCCTTGTCGACCAGCGCCTTGAGCAGCTTGGCAACGGCCAAGGGCTGCAACTCGGCATCGGTCTCGATCAGGATGGCACGGTCGGCGCCGATCGCCATTGCGGTGCGCAGGGTTTCCTGGCATTGCGTGACGCCGCAAGAGACGGCGATCACCTCGGTGACGATGCCCTTCTCTTTCAGGCGCACCGCTTCTTCGATGGCGATTTCATCAAAGGGGTTCATCGACATTTTCACGTTGGCGATATCCACGCCGCTGCCGTCGCTCTTGACGCGCACCTTGACGTTGTAGTCGACCACGCGTTTGACTGGGACCAGGACTTTCATCTTTCGATTACTCCAAGACTAATTGACGTTAACGTTAACCAGATTCTACGGGGGCGGCTCGGCAGCCCGGCAGCTTCTTTGCGGCAAAGGCGCAAAAAAGCACGATCGTTCTATTCTAGCCACGAAGCCGAGGCCGCCTGTCTACAAAAGCTAGACTGCCGCACTTAATGATGACAAGCCCTTCTTCCCCTCAAGCCTGCCTGGGTGTTTTTGACTCTGGTGTGGGTGGTCTGACCGTGCTGCGCGAGTTGCGCCGGCAATTGCCCGATGTGCCGATGCTTTATGTGGCCGACACCGCGCATGCGCCCTATGGTCAGCGCGAACCCGACTACATCATTCGGCGCAGCCTGACCGTGGCCGAACACTTGATAGCCCAGGGCGCCCGCGTTTTGGTCGTGGCCTGCAACACCGCCACCGCGCACGCGATTGGCGCACTGAGGCAGCGCTGGCCGGACTTGCCCATCGTCGGCACCGAGCCCGGCATCAAGCCGGCGGTGGCGGCCAGCCGCAACGGCCGCATTGGCGTGATGGCAACCCCGTCCACCATTGCCAGCGCCCGCTTTGCCGACCTGATCGCCCGCCATGCCGGGCAAACCGAGGTCTTCAGCCAGCCCTGCCCGGGGCTGGTCGCCTTGATTGAACGAGGCGAGTTGGACACGCCTGCCCTGAGGCAATTGCTGATGCAGTTATGCGAACCGCTGATCGCCGCCGAGGTGGACACCGTCTTGATGGGTTGCACCCATTACCCTTTGATTCAGTCGGCGCTGCAGCAGGCGCTCGGGCCGCAGGTACAACTGCTGAATATCGAATCGGCGGTGGCGCAACAGACTGCCAAGCAGTGGCAGGCATTGGGCGTGAGCGGTCAGGCCGCGCCGCCAATTCTGCAGACCACCGGCAGCGCCGAGGCCTTGACGGGCTTCGTGCAGCGGGCTCTCGCTTGGCCTTTGCAAGCCCAGGCCTTGCGGCTCTGAAAGCTCACTTCACCTCGCGCGCCAGCTTCAGCATGTGCGAGCTAAGTATCAAGCCGCGGCGCTTGGCCTCGGTGTGATTGATGCGAAAAGCCAAACCGTTGGGCTCGGCCACCAGCGCGATCACCGCGCCATTGCGGAAGGCTTCGGCGCTGTCACCCACCACCAGGACGGGCTCATTCGTCAGTGCCGCCTGCCAGCGTTGCAATTGGGCCCTGTCGTCAAAACCGAGCAGCAGCAAATGGCATTGCGCCGCCTGCTGGGGGTCGGTCAACACCTGCAGGCGGCTGTTCACTTCGCCATGTGATTTCAAAGTTAGCGCCTGTAGCGCGGTCTGCATGCCGACGTTGCCGGCCACACAATAGATGAACTCTCGCGCCGGCGGTGGCGGCCATTGGGTGAACTGGGCAAAGCGATAGATGAAGGCAGCCTTCAATTGTGCGTCATCCAGCGCCGGGGCGGCGCGAGTACCGAACGCCGACAAAAAGCCAAGCAGCAGCAACCATGTTTTGACTGCGCATCTCATGAGTCGAACCTCCAAGTCAGACCGAGTTGCACCGTGCGCCCGGCTTGTCTGGCCGGCGGCATATCAATCCGGGGGCGATCAAAGTAGGCTGTATTGCCAAGGTTGTAGACACCCAGACTCAAATCCAAATCAAGGCGCGGGCGCCATAGCAAATTGACGTTATTGAGCAAATAACCCGGCAAATCTTCAGCCGCGGTGTGGCGCCTGCTCATCGCAAACACCTGCCATGAAGCTTGCAGGGAGTCGCCCAAAATCGGCTGGCTGAAAAACAGCTTGAACAGCGCCGGCGGCGAATTACTCAGACCAGCGCCCGCCTGATCCCGCGTGCGCTGCAGGGACAGGCCCGCACGCAGTCGCGCGCCCTGATCCCAGCGCCGCTCCAGCTCCAATTCAGCGCCGTAGTTGCGCAACGCCGCGCTGTTTTCATATACCGGCAAGTCCACTTGATTGAGGTCGATCAGATCCAAAAACCTCGAAACATAAAGCGACAGCCGGTATTGCAACTGCGGGGTCAGGGCCTGATCCCAGGCCGCTTCCAGCGTCTTCACCCGTTCCGGCTTTGGCGGAGCCACTTCCCAAGATCTATTGAGCGAAAATTCATTCAAATTGGCGGCCCGAAACGCGCTGCCATACATCAGCTTCAGCGTCGCATCGGGGATGCCGCTCCAGACCCAGGCCAGTCTTGGGTTGACACTGGACTCGGCCACCCTCGAGCTGTCCCGACGCAAGCCAAGAATCAAGCGCTGCGTGTCATTCAAGGTCCACTCATCTTGAATGAAAAAACCCACCCGCCGGTTGTCGCCAAAGAATTCAGCAAAGGGCGGCTCGCCCTCCATGCCCAAAGAGATGCGCTGCTCGGCATCGTCTTGAACTTCGACACCGGCCATCAAGCGATGTGCCACCCAGCGCCTTGTACTCAGGCGCAGATCCCAATTCGACCAGCGACCTCGCGCCGTCATACCGTAAAAACGCTGGCGGCCGGTTTCGGGGTCGTTGGATGGGTAGCGCTCCTTGTACAGGCTGCGCTTGACCGACATACTGGCAAACAAGTCCCAGTCAGGGGTGAGGCTGCGCTCGTGGCTCAATGCAACGAAGCTGTTGTCGCTATGAATAGAGGCTTGCTCAAATGCCAGCGGAATGCTGTTTGGCATCAATTCCGGCAAACCATTGATCAATTCGCTGACGCCGCCACGCAGCGCCCAGCCGCCCGCGCCAACATTACCCAACAGGCGCTTGCTTCGAACCCAAAAGCGTTCACGCCGCCCGTCCACCTCTTCGGCGAGGGTTTCGTAGGGCAAGCGTATGCGGTCTTGCCTGAACTCACTGGCGGCCAGCCATCCTTCCCAACCGGCCTCGGAGCGATGGCCCCAACTGGCTCGCAATTGCTGCAGACCGAGCGAGTCGCGACTGGCATGGACCTCCGCCCCGGCCAATTTATCCGCCCGCTTGGTCATTACATTGACCACACCCAAGAAAGCATTATTGCCATACAGCGCCGAGCCCGGCCCGGGCGCGAACTCGACTCGTTCGATCAACTCGGTGTCGACGAAAAAGTCTCCGCCCAGCAAGCCGGCGTCGAAGACATTTTCATTCACACGCATGCCGTCGACAAGGAAGAGCAGGCGCGAATTGAGGTCACCCGGCCGCCCCAAGCCACGCGCACCCACATAAGTAAAAGTCCCATCCCCTGTGGTGTAAAGCCCGGGTAGAGCCTGCAGAATGTCCGCCATATTGCGCAAGCCGAAGCGGACAATATCTGCGGCCGTGATGACGTAGGTGGCCGACGGCGCCTGCGCGGCGCTTTGCGCGAAACGCGAAGATGTGCTGACTTCGACATCACGCGGCACTTGCGTGAGCGGTTGGCGCAGCAACTCTTCAAGACCCATTTCCTGCGCAGGCTCGTCGCCGGCCTGCGTCAACGCCGGCGCCGCCATACATAGCAGCAACAGGCTTGCAGACAGCAGATTAGGACGAAGCAGCATGTCCGGCCCTCCTAAAGGTGTTCTTGCCGGCCCGCTTGGCCGCATACATCGCCACATCGGCAGCACTCAAAAGCCGTGACGCCTCGACCTCATCGATGGGACAAAAGGCCAGACCCACCGTTGCGCCTATAGGCATCAAATGATCACCGATGATCATAGGCTCCCGAATCGCAGCGATCAGGCGCAGCGCCAAAGCTTCGGCGGGGGCCTCATCGGCCAGTTCCGGCAAGATAAGCCCGAACTCATCGCCACCCAGCCGGCACAGCACGTCGCCCGCCCGCAAAACCCGCGACATGCGGGCGGCCACCTCGCGCAACACCGCATCACCAGCGTCATGCCCATGCTTGTCATTGACGGTTTTGAAGTTATCCAGGTCAATGAACATCAAGGCCATCAACTTGCCAAGTTCGCAACTGCTGGCGATATTCCGCTGCAAGGCCGACTGGAAATACAGGCGATTGGGCAACTGGGTCAGGCTGTCTTGATGGGCCAACTGTTCAAACTGCTGGCCAAGCAATTGCTCGCGTTGCAATTGCTGGTTCAGCTCGGTCTGGCTGATCTCCACCCGCTTGAGCATCTGATTGAAGCGCTCGCTCAAGCGCCCCACCTCGTCGGCACGGTGGACGCGCGCGCGCTGACTGTAGTCCTGACTGGTGGAAACCTGTTCAGCCAGTTCAGAGAGCTCAACGATCGGCGCCAAAGCCCGTTTTTGGACCCAACGCAATAATCGCCCGGCCACCAAGATCGCCAAGCCTATCAAGATCGCCGCCACACCAACCATGCGCAGCACCGTGTGTTGCAATGCTCTCAAACTCTGATGAACGTTCAGTGCCCCCACCAACTCACCCTTGAGCTTGATGGGCACCCAAACATTGAGCGAATTCAGATGCATCTGCCGCAAGGCCGGAATGTTTGCCAACTCAGGCGGCATCAGCTTCAATGCTTGGCTGGCCTGCCCTTGCTCAAGCCAATGAGTAAATGCGGCGTTGCCAACCTTCAAAACCTGCACCTCAAGCACACCGCCACGCCGGGCGAAGACCGTCAATTCAAGCTGGGCTGCATCAACATCCTCAAACACCAGCATCGGTGCCAGGCTATTGGCCAACAATTGCGCATCTTGTTCGGCCGATTGTGCCTGCTGACTTCGGGCCACCAGCAGCGAGGCCGTGGCGATCAAGGCAAAGGTCAGCATCATCGTCACCGCCAATACCAGCAAGTTGACGCGCGTCAAGCGGCGGACCAGCGAGTCCGATTTAGCTTCCGTTTGCAGTTCGGAGTTTGTCATGCGGGCTGACATGAAATGGCCGCTGTCACCTTGACAAGGGCAAGGCCGCAGTTTTACCACCCACAGCGATTTTCCATCAATGGAAAAACACCCCTCGCCGGCACTAGCTCAACTCGCCACCAAACCGTTGCGAATGGCGTACACCGTCAGCTCGGAATTATTCGCCAGGCCCAACTTCTCCAGCACCCGCGCACGGTAAACGCTCACCGTCTTGGGGCTCAGCGTCAATTCTTCGGCAATATCGGACAGGCGCTTGCCCGAGGCGATCATCACCAAGGTCTGCAGTTCGCGGTCGGAAAGCTTTTGGTGCGCCTGCTCATTGACCGGCGCGGTCAGGCTCTCGACCAGCATCTGCGCGATCTCGGGCGTCACGTATTTGCGCCCCTGCGCTACCGTGCGCACCGCCTGCACCAGCACCTGCGGGTCGCCACCTTTGTTGACATAACCATAGGCCCCGGCGCGCAGGGCCCGGATCGCGTATTGATCCTCCGGGTACATCGAGACGATCAACGTGCGGATGGAGGTGCCTTCGTCCTTCATCACATGCAACACGTCAAGGCCACTGCGGCCCGGCATATTGATGTCCAGCACCAGCACATCGATGGCCGAATTCGGCCCCAGATCACGCAGCAGGCTGCGCAATTCGCCATAGTCGGACGCTTCGCCGATGACCTCGATATCGGGCACATCGGACAAGGTGTCGCGGATGCCGCGACGAATCAGCGCATGGTCATCACAAAGAATGACCTTGATCATGGCCGCGCCCACACCGTCGACTCGGTCGACTCGCCCGCAGCGCGCCCAGAGGCCAACTGTTCATCGACGCCGGCGAAGTCCACCGACTCCATTTGCAGTGGCACCGAAAGTATCAGGCTCACGCCTTTGTTATTGCTGCTCAAGTCCACCCATCCCCCTACGGTTGCGGCGCGTTCATGCAGACCGCGAATGCCAAAGCTGCGCGCCTTGGCCAAGGCCCCGGGCGCAATGCCGACCCCATTGTCGCTAACTTCAAGTGTCAAGACCCCGGAATCGACGCTCAGGTCGATATCAACCCGGCTGGCATTCGCGTGTTTGGAAACATTCGTAAGTGCTTCTTGGGCCGTGCGGTAAGCCACCAGGGGCACCCCAGCTGGCAACTGCATGTCGTTTTCACTGCTGCAACGCAGGGTCACCACGATGCCGGTGCGGCGCTCGAAGCGCGCCGCCATCCACTGCACCGCTGCCACCAGACCCTGCTCCAGAATCGCCGGCCGCAGGTTTTGCATGATGCGCTGACTGGCTTCGATCGCGCCGGTGACGGTCTCCAAAGCAGACTCGACACGTTGCAAAACGCCCGCATCCTTGGCGTGACGCTGGATCCAGGCCAAGTCGAACTTCAGGGCGGTCAAGGAGCCACCCACATCATCATGAATCTCGCGCGCTATGGCGGCGCGCTCCATCTCGACACTCGTTTGCAAATGGCCGGCCAATTCATGCAGGCGCTGCTTGGACTTGATCAACTCTCGATCGGCCTCAATCCGCGCGCGCTCCGACTCACTCGCCTCAATCGCATGCAAAAGCGCAGGCGCCAAGCGGGCCAGGTCCTTCTTCAATAGATAGTCGGAAGCTCCGGTGCGCATCGCCGCCACGGCGGTGTCCTCGCCAATTTCTCCCGAGACCAAGATGAAGGGCAAGAGCTGCTTGCTGGCCTTCAACATGTCAAGCACCACCAAGCCCGAAAACCCGGGCAAGTTGTAGTCTGAAATCAAGGCATCCCAGGGCTCGGTCAAGGCACGACTAACCTCGGCCAAGGTATCTATGCGCTCAAGCTGGATATTCAGTCCGGCACGGCGCAACTGCGCCATGATCAATTGATGATCCAGCTCGGAGTCTTCTATATGGAGTACGCGCAAGTGGCGCTCGGCAGTTGGAATCGGCATGGGGGAGAAGTATGCAGGCATTGCGTGAACGTAAACCCTGGGGGAACCCGTCTCATTGGATAGTTTGCTGCATGATTTTGCCCAAACAAGGGGTTAACCCTTGCCACAAATCGGGAGCCTGTGTAGATTCCGAGAAATAGCCTGCTTCTGTAGCCATTGTCCAGTCGACAGACGAGCAAGAAATGCCGAAGATGCGTTCAAGCAACTGGTCGCCGTGGTGTGTCCAAGCCGACTTCTTTTTTGAGGGTCAGGTTTTGCCGCCAGGAGAACAATAAGCATGGAGCAAAGATGCCGATGAACGAATCAATCGATCCCTTCGACCCAGGGATGACCCCTTTGCTGGCGGCCGCCGAGCTGCAGGATCATCTGATGACAGTAACCAATGATCTGGAGCGGCTGCAGCGCCTACTGGATGATGCGGGAGAGGCGCTCTCCCTGCACTTCTACAGCGCATCGAATCATGTCAATGGATTGATCCAGAGTTCTGGAGAGCAGGCGTCAAATGCCAATCCAATTTTGAAAAAAGTCATGGAAGACATTGCCGGAGCCATCACGGCCTTGCAATTTCAGGACATGGCCACGCAGTTGATTGCCCACACCAGCCAGCGCCTGCGCAACTGCGCCGATCAACTCGCACGCGACACCTTTGGTGACGATGAAGACGGCGAATCCGTCGTTGAACTTGCACCCTTGCGACCCAACCCGGTCACGCAAGACGAGATGGACGCCGGTTCGATCGAATTGTTCTAAAGAATCCAAGATATTTACCGAAATCAGCTTGATACCCCGGAGAGACAACAATGCACTCAATCCTTGCCGTGGACGATTCGGCCTCGATGCGCCAAATGGTCGCCTTCACACTCAAAAACGCTGGCTTCAATGTCGTTGAAGCGGTTGATGGGCAAGACGCGCTGGAGAAGTCGACGACACGTGACTTCGACTTGGTACTGACCGACCAGAACATGCCGCGTATGGACGGCATTAGCCTGACCAAGAAGTTACGCGACAACCCCAAGTTCAAGACCACCCCTATCCTGATCCTGACGACCGAGTCCAGCGACCAGATGAAGCAGGCTGGTCGCGCCGCAGGTGCAACCGGCTGGTTGGTGAAGCCCTTCGACCCAGCCAAGCTGATCGAAGTGATTGGCAAAGTCATTCGCTAAACCGTCGTCAAATTGGAGTAGAGCATGGGAGAAATGACTTCCGAGGGCGCCAGCCTGAGCGCTGGAATCGACCTCAGCCAGTTTTACCAGGTCTTCTTTGAGGAAGCCGGTGAGAATCTCGACAATATGGAGCAGATGCTGCTCAACCTCAACATCGAGACCGCCGACGACGAAGAGCTGAATGCGATTTTTCGTTGCGCTCACTCGATCAAGGGCGGGGCCGCGACATTCGGCTTCAGCGATGTGGCCGAGTTGACGCACCAGATGGAGACCCTGCTCGACAAGTTGCGTCGCCACGAGCTCAGCCCGACCTCTCCGATGGTCGACACTTTGCTGCAATCGGGCGATGCCTTGCGCGCCCAGCTGGGTCGCCACCAAGGATCCGGCGCGGCCGCTGTCGACACCACCGATCTCTTGACCAGCATCCGTGGTTTCGTAGAGAGCGAGCAGGAGGAGTTTTACGAACCACAGGCGGCGCCTGCTCCTGCCCCGGTCGCCGCAGCGCCCAAAGCCAGCAAGGCTGCCCCAGTAAGACCTGGCGTGCGCGAATTGGAAATGCGTGTCGGCCCTTTGACCGACCTGAGCTTGGCCGATAACCTGGTTGATCTCTTCAAAGAGATTACCGACCTCGGCACGATTGAACCCTTGGACGGGGGCGTGGCAGCGGACGGCGTGCGTCGCTTCAAAATTCTAACCAGCAGTTCAGACGGTGATCTGCTGGATCTCTTTACCTTCCACGTGGCCCGTGAGCAGGTTGAGCTCTTGCCCCTCGGGCCGGGCTTCGGCTTCCACGAGGGCTCGCCCGGATCTCCCGCTGCGACGCCAGCCTCATCTCAAGAAGCCGACTTGGGCTATGGCTTCTTTGACAATGCGCCGGGCCTGCCCGAAGCCTCCGCCGCCACCAGCGAATTGAAGGTGCAGGCCGAACCGGCCAAGCCCGCCACCGTCACCCCGGCCGCAGTCGCCCGCCCCGCCGCGGGTCCTGCCGCAGGCATGGAGCAATCGACGCTGCGGGTATCGATCGAAAAAGTTGACCAACTGATCAACTTGGTCGGTGAATTGGTGATTACGCAAGCCATGCTGGCACAGAACAGCCGCGATGTGGCGCCAGGCCTGTATCAGCAACTGACCTCCGGCCTGGCCGATCTGGAACGCAACACCCGCGACTTGCAAGAGTCGGTGATGTCGATTCGGATGATCCCGATGTCGATCGTGTTCAACCGCTTCCCGCGCATGTTGCGTGATTTGGCGGCCAAGCTGGGCAAAAAGGTCGAATTGGTAACGCAAGGCGAATCGACCGAACTGGATAAGAGCTTGGTCGAGAAGATCACCGATCCGCTGACGCACTTGGTTAGAAATAGCTGCGACCACGGCATCGAGATGCCTGCCGACCGTTTGGCCAAAGGCAAGCCCGAGCATGGCACCATCACCCTGGTCGCCTCG
This sequence comes from Roseateles oligotrophus, assembly GCF_025717515.1. Lineage (GTDB taxonomy): Bacteria > Pseudomonadota > Gammaproteobacteria > Burkholderiales > Burkholderiaceae_C > Paucibacter_A > Paucibacter_A oligotrophus. The sequence goes on along the minus strand of NZ_JAJIRN010000001.1, from coordinate 273,745 downwards.
CACCAAGGCGGCTCCATCGTGATTGAAGTGCGCGACGACGGCAACGGCCTGAACCGCAACCGTCTGATCAAGAAGGCGCGCGAAAAAGGCATCGACGCGCCCGATTCGATGAGCGATTCGGACGTCTGGAACTTGATCTTCGCACCGGGCTTCTCGACCGCCGATCAAGTCACCGATGTTTCCGGGCGCGGAGTCGGCATGGACGTGGTGAAACGAAACATCACCTCGCTCGGCGGCACGGTCGAGATCGACTCCGCCGAAGGCTATGGCATGAAGGTCTCGGTTCGTTTGCCGCTGACCCTGGCCATCATGGACGGCATGAGCGTTGGCGTCGGCGAAGAGGTCTATATCTTGCCGCTGTCTTCGGTGATCGAATCCTTCCAGGTGCAGGCCGACACCATCAAGACGGTGGCCGGTTCGGGCCGGGTGGTCGAGGTGCGTGACGAATACATGCCGGTGATCGGACTCGAGACGATCTTCCAGGTGCCGCGCTTCGACTTTGAGCATGTCAGCACCATCATGGTGGTGGTTGAGGCCGAGGGCGGGCGTGTTGCTCTGCTGGTCGACGAATTGCTCGGCCAGCAACAAGTCGTGGTCAAGAACCTCGAAGCCAACTATCGCAAGGTGCCCGATGTTTCGGGGGCCACCATCATGGGCGATGGCCGGGTTGCGCTGATTCTCGACGTTGGCAGCTTGGTGCGGCGCTCGCGCCATTGACGCCTTCCGTCCTAAAACAAACTTTGAGAAGGTCATTCAATGAATATGAGCGCGATGATTCGCCAGTTCAGTATTCGCACCCGCATGGTCGGTGCGATTGCCATGGTTCTGACGCTGCTGCTGTTAGTGGGCGGCGTGGGCTATACGGGCATGAACACCTTGAGGGATCAGAACCGGCAGATCGTTGAAAACTCGGGCGCCTTGGTCAAACAGGCAACTGCCTTGGCGCAACACCTGGAGTCTGGCGCGGCCAAAGAAGGCGGTGCGCAACAAGACAAGTTGCTGAACGAAATCCGTGCGACGCTGAAGCAGAGTTCGGAGATATCACAAGCCTCCGGCAAGGGCGCTCAAGACAATAGCCTGATGGTCTTCATCATCGTGCTGGGGCTGGGTGCGATCATTGTCGTGCCGCTGACCTTGTTGAATATGCAGAGTATCTGCACACCCTTGGCACAGGCCGATGCTTTGGCCAACGCCATTGCCAATGGCGACTTGACCGGCTCGTCCGCGCAGATTGAAGGTCAGGACGAAGCCTCGCATCTGATGCGCTCCTTGCAGCATATGCAGCAGGCCTTGCAAAGTCTGGTGAGTCAATTGCGCACCTCGGCTGACAGTATTCGCACCGCCTCGGTTGAGATTGCCTCGGGCAACCAAGATCTCTCCAACCGGACGGAGCAAACCGCCTCCAACCTGCAACAAGCAGCGTCCTCGATGGTGCAGTTGACTGGCACGGTCAGGCAAACCGCAGACTCGGCCCGCACCGCCAATCAACTTGCCACCTCGGCATCGCATGCGGCGGCCAAAGGCGGGGAAGTTGTCGGGCAAGTGGTCTCGACCATGGACGACATCAACACCAGTTCGAAGAAGATCAGCGACATCATCGGCGTCATCGACAGCATTGCCTTCCAGACCAACATCCTGGCCTTGAATGCCGCGGTCGAAGCGGCCAGGGCCGGTGAGCAAGGGCGCGGCTTCGCCGTGGTCGCCAGTGAGGTGAGATCCCTGGCGCAGCGCAGCGCCGAGGCGGCCCGGGAAATCAAGACCCTGATTGGCGCCAGTGTTGAGCGGGTCGAAGTGGGCTCTCGCCTGGTGCAAGAAGCCGGCGCCTCGATGACCGACATCGTCTCCAGCGTGCAACGCGTCTCCGACATCATCGGCGAGATCACGGCGGCCGCAAGCGAACAGAGCGACGGCATCGAGCAGGTCAATCAGTCCGTTGTACAGCTGGATCAAATGACCCAGCAAAACGCCGCGCTGGTAGAAGAATCGGCCGCAGCAGCCGAAAGTCTGAAAGATCAAGCCGAGCAATTGGCCGATGCCGTGGGCAAATTCAGAACCAGCGCCGAGGCCAAGCCCCAGCATCGTGTGGCCAAAGCTGTGCACAAGCCCAGTCCAATGAAGCCGGGGGCGAAAACGTCTTTGCACTCGGCAGCAAGTCGTCTGAGCCCTGCCCGCACACCCGCCCCGACTCCAGTCGCTCGGCATGCCGTAGCGCCAAAGGCAGCCGCACAGACCGCTGCCCCAGCGTCCGCGCCGAAAGCAAAAGCTCCCGCCCCGTCCAGTCAGGCCGAGAGCGAGTGGGAATCTTTCTAACAGTATTTGTTCGTCACCCATCCATCCCCGATACACAAGGAGGTAAGCCATGGAAACCACCCGAGAAAACGTGCCGGCCCTGCGTCAAGAAACCGGCAGCCTGACGATGAAGAACCACGGCCCGGCCAGCGGGGAGTTTTTGACCTTCCGCCTGGGCGCCGAAGAATACGGCATCGACATCCTGAAGGTGCAAGAAATCCGTTCCTACGAGCCGCCTACCCGCATCGCCAATGCACCCGACTTCATCAAGGGTGTCGTCAACCTGCGTGGCGTGATCGTGCCCATCGTTGACCTGCGCTTGAAGCTAGGTTGCCCCACGGCCGAGTACAACAGCTTCACCGTGGTGATCGTCTTGAACGTCAGGAACCGCGTGGTTGGCGCCGTCGTTGACTCGGTGTCCGATGTGCTTGAGTTGAACCGCGATGCGATTCGACCCGCGCCGGAACTCAGCTCCACTTCGGTTGACACCAGCTTCATCACCGGTATTGGTACCGTCAATGACCGGATGCTGATCCTGATGGACATCGAAGGCCTGATGAGCAGCGCCGACATGGGCTTGATGGACTCACTGACGGTCTAAGCCAGGCGCCCGCATGTCCCGCGCGAACCGCCAAGCGATGCACTGCGGGGACCGACTGACCAGGGCAGACACATTGAAAAGAACATTGGCGGAGTATTCGCAATGACGACCAAGTCCACCTCGATCGCCCGCCGCGTATCGACCATCGGCGGAATTACCCTTGCGGTCGTTCTGCTCACCGTCAGCGGCATCGTCAGCGTGATGCTGACCCGCGACGCAAACCAACGCGTGCAGACTTGGGTCGGTGACAAAGCACAGTCACTGGTGGACTCGATGCACGCGATGGATGAATCCTCGCGCATCTTGGTGGAGCGTAACTTCGGCTCGCTGCGCCAAGAATTCGGGCCCAGCTTCACCTTGGACGAGACCACCGGTGACCTGCGCGATTGGGGGCCGAAACTGAACGGCAACTTCACGCAAGTAGACAAATTTGCCGGCGCAACCGGTGGCGTCGCAGCCGTATTTGCGGCCAAGGGCGATGACTTCGAACTCATCACCACATCGCTGAAGAACGCCAAGGGCGAGCGCGCGATGGGCACCCTGATGGGCAAGGACCACCCAGCCTTTGCAACGGTCAAGGCGAGCAAGCCCTTCTCAGGCCGCGCCGTGCTGTCCGGCCGAGCCTATATGACGCATTATTCGCCCATCAAAAACGACGACGGCAAGCTGATCGGCCTGCTTTTCGTGGGCTTCGATTTGGACGCATTTGAAGTGGCGATGGCAAGTTTGAGCGCCGGCGCCAAATTTTTCGACAGCGGCGGCACTTTTCTTGTCTCTGCGGGCAAGGATTTGTCCAAGGCCACCTTCGCCGCCCACCCCACGGCCAAAGGCAAGCTGGTCGCCGATTTCATGCCGGGTCTGGACAAGGCCTTGGCCGAGCTGGGCGAAAGCAGCGATGGCTATTTATCCAAGTTCCCCAATGTGCTGGCCTCGCCGCGCGACGATAACTTCGCGATAGTCCGCAAGAGCGACAAGACCGGCCTGTGGGTGGTGGCGCAAGTTTCCAGGGGCGAAGCAATGGCCTCGCATTGGGCCACCTTGATCCCATTTTGGGTCATGCTGACGCTCACCACGGTGGGCCTTGGTCTGGGTCTGTTCTGGATGATGCGCAACTGGGTAGCGACACCCTTAGGCGCACTGACCAGCGCGGTCGGCGCGATCGCGCAAGGTGATTTGTCGCAGTCGGTCATCAGCACGCGTGACGACGAAATCGGCTTGCTGATTCAGCGAACCGAAGCGATGCGCGAGCGCCTGGCCGAAACCATCGGCACGGTGCGGATGTCGGTCGACTCGATAGGCACCGCCAGCGCCGAGATCGCCACCGGCAACCAAGACCTGAGCCAGCGCACCGAGCAAACCGCATCGAATCTTCAGCTGGCTTCTTCGTCCATGACAGAGTTGACCGGCACCGTCAAACAAACCGCCGACTCCGCCCGCACCGCCAATCAACTGGTGATGTCGGCTGCCAATGCTGCGGCCAAAGGCGGCCAGGTCGTGGGTCAAGTCGTCTCCACCATGGATGACATCAACACCAGTTCACGCAAGATCAACGACATCATCGGCGTCATCGACGGCATCGCCTTCCAGACCAATATCTTGGCCCTGAATGCGGCGGTGGAGGCCGCTCGCGCCGGCGAGCAAGGGCGTGGCTTTGCGGTCGTCGCCAGTGAAGTGCGTTCGCTGGCGCAACGCAGTGCCGCCGCCGCCAAAGAAATCAAGACCCTGATTGGCGCCAGCGTCGAACGGGTGGAAATGGGTTCGCGCCTGGTGCAAGACGCCGGCACCTCAATGACGGAAATCGTCTCCAGTGTGCAGCGTGTGCAAGACATCATCGGTGAAATCACCGCTGCGGCCAGCGAACAAAGCGACGGCATCGGCCAAGTCAATCAATCGGTGACGCAACTGGACCAGATGACGCAGCAAAACGCAGCCTTGGTCGAAGAGTCTGCGGCCGCAGCGGAAAGTCTAAAGGACCAAGCGCAACGACTGATCGAGGCCGTCGCCATCTTCCGCTTGGCTCAGGACAGCCGCAGAAATGAGCCCTCAGCGGCACAGCACAAGCGCGCTGCGCCCGCAGGCGCGGCCTACAAAGCAAACGCGCCAACACCAACCAAATCGGTTGCAATGTCTGGCCCTAGGCCGAGCAAGACCGCTGCGTCGCCGTCTCCGGTCGCGCCCAGACCCAAACCGGCGACTGCCACTCCTGCCGCCCCACCCGCCTCGAATGAGAGCGAATGGGAGAGTTTCTAAGCCTTCACCTTTAAGCATCAGTCCTTGACTGGGGAGCATCCATGTTTGATTCAATCAAAACCCGTTTGATCGCGCTGTGCATAGGCGTTGTGGTATTGGGCTTGTGTATTGCGACGACCGCCAACTACGTCATCGTGCGCAGCCATACCCATACTCAAGTACTGGCGAATTTGGACGCCGTGTCCGCCGCACGCGCTTCGACCATCAATCAATGGATAAGCTCCCAGCGCGCCATCGTCGGCGCTCTGGCGCCGGTTGCGCAGCAGGCCGAACCGATTCCCTTCTTGGTGCAAGCGGCCAAATCGGGCGGTTTGGAGGCCGCCTATATCGCCCATTCAGACAAGCGGATCTTCTTCAATTCGCCGCAGAACCTGCCGCCCGACTATGACCCGACCGGTCGGCCATGGTTCACCCAGGCTGCGGCAGCCAGCGGGACCATCTTGACCGAACCCTATATGGACGCGGCGCGCAAACTGCTGGTGGTGACCTTTGCCCAGGCCATCAAAGAAGGCGGGCAAACCAAGGCCGTGGTCGCGACCGATGTGTTTCTGGACGAGGTCTCCAACACGGTCAAGGCCATCAAGCCGACACCGAGCGGTTTTGCATTTTTGGTCTCGACCAAGGGCGTCATCGTGGCGCATCCGGACACCAATCTGGCGCTGAAGCCACTCTCCGCCTTGTCGCCTCAGTTGGATGACAAGGCGATGAAGCAACTCCGCGACGCCGGCGCCGATTGGGTGGAGAGCCGAATCGGCGAGCAAGACTTTTTGCTGCGAGGCGTGGCCATTCCCGATACCGATTGGATCCTCGTCGCGGCCGCTGACAAGAGTGAAGCGCTGGCCTCCGTGAACTCGCTGCTGCGCGCCGCTGCCATCGTGCTCTTGCTGGTGATCGCCGTTGCCGGTGCATTGATGGCGACCATGATCACCGCCATGCTGAGAGGTCTCAGCCGCGTGCAAGCGGCGCTGGACGAAATCAGCGCCGGCGGTGGCGACCTGACCCAACGTCTGCCGGAGAGCGGCAAGGATGAAATTGCCCGCATCGCCGGCGCCTTCAATTTGTTCGCAAAGAAGATCCAAGACATTCTTCTGGACGTGAGGTCGGCCAGCAATTCGATCACGACGGCGTCAAGTGAGATTGCGCTGGGAGCGCAAGATCTGTCGCAGCGCACCGAGCAAACCGCGGCCAATCTGGAAGAAGCCGCCTCGTCGATGGAAACCTTGACCAGCACCGTCAGGCAAACCGCCGACGCGGCGCAAACCGCCAATCAACTCGCCTCCTCGGCCTCCACCGCGGCGGCCAAGGGCGGCACCGTGGTCAGCCAGGTGGTGACCACCATGGACGAGATCAACGCGAGTTCGAAGAAGATCAGCGACATCATCGGCGTGATCGACGGGATCGCCTTTCAGACCAATATTTTGGCCTTGAACGCCGCCGTTGAAGCTGCACGCGCCGGCGAACAAGGTCGCGGCTTTGCCGTCGTCGCCAGCGAGGTACGCTCACTGGCGCAGCGCAGTGCCGAAGCCGCCAAAGAGATCAAGGGCCTGATCGGCGCCAGTGTCGACCGCGTCGAAGTTGGTACTCGGCTGGTCGAAGAGGCCGGCAACTCGATGAACGATATTGTCTCCAGCGTGCAGCGTGTGACCGACATCATCGGCGAGATCACGGCCGCCTCCACCGAACAAAGCGATGGCATCGGGCAGGTCAATGGAGCCGTCGTGCAACTCGACAAAATGACCCAGCAAAATGCCGCCCTGGTCGAAGAGTCGGCCGCCGCCGCCGAGAGCCTGAAGGATCAGGCGCAGCGCCTGACCGAGGTCGTGTCCGTGTTCAAACTCAGCAGCGATGAGGGCCACCGTGCGCATGGCTATACGCCGTCCGCAGCGCCGAAAAGCACTCACATGTCGAAGCCGGCGAGCCACTCCTTCAAGTCGAGCATGAAGCCGGCGACGTCGAAAGCATCGGCCGCTCCGGCTCCGGCGCCCGCACCGGCAAGTCGTGTGGCCAAGCCACCCGCTCCCAAGCCAGCAGCCAATGCCATGAACAGCCCAGCACCGGCTCGCTCCCCAGCCCCAGCTGCCGCCGCAGCCAAGGACGACAGCGACGACTGGCAATCGTTTTAAGACGCCCCCCGAATAACGGGGCACGTCAACGGACTATAAACGGGCCCTCGGGTCCGTTTTTTTATTGAACGTCGGCTTCCCGCAAGGTCTGAGTCACCGGGCGCTTGAGCACGCCGCGCAAGCTCCACCACCCCGCCGTCAATGCCAGGCAGGCACCGGCGGCCATCGTGATCAGCGGAACCCAGTAATTGATGCTCCAGGAAAAGCCGAACACATAACGCGCCAACAAGCCGCTCAAGATCAAAGCGACCAAGCCGGCCAAGAATCCGGCCAATGAGCCAACACCCAGCAGCTCGGCCCTTTGCACCTGACTCAAGAGCCCGGAACTCGCACCCAAGGCTCTCATCAAGGCGAACTCACGCGTGCGAGCATCCCGCGTGCTATTGACGCTGGCCAGCAAGACCACCAAACCGGTCGCCAAGGAAAACGCAAACAGATACTGCACCGCCTGAATCACCTGGTTCAGTACCGCCTGCACCTGGTTGAGCTGGGTCGACACATCGACCAAGGTCAAATTCGGAAACTCGCGTGTGATGGCCCGGTCCAGATCAGTTCCCACAGGGGCACGAAATGCAGCGACAAAGGTACGCGGCAACTCGGGCATCGCCGCGCGCGGGAACATCACAAAGAAGTTCACCCGCATCGACGCCCAATCGACCTTGCGAACACTGTTGATGCGACCTTCAACCGGCACTCCCGCCACATCGAACTTCAAACGGTCACCGATCCGCAAACCCAGCGACTTGGCCAAGCCCTCCTCCACGCTCAAGCCTTCGGCATCATCATTGATCCAGGCTCCACCCACGACTTGGTTGCGTGCCGGCAATAGCTCGGAATGGCTCAAATTGAACTCGCGTTCCGCCAGTCGTTGAGCGCGCTCGTCGTCGAACTTTTGTGTTTGAACTTGCTTGCCATTGATACTCAGCAAACGGCCGCGAATCATCGGGTAGAAATCGTATTGCCGCACCCCGGCCGCCGCCAAACGGGCCTGAAACGGCTCGGCCTGATCGGGTTGGATATTGATCACAAAGCGATCCGGCCCATTCGCCGGCGTCGCTTGGCGCCAACTGTCGATCAGGTCCGTGCGCAAAAGCACCAGCAAGGCCAGCGCCAACAAGCCCACCGCCAAGGACGACACCTGCACCACCGCAAAACCGGGGCGCGCGGCCACCTGCCTTGTCGCCAAAAGCAACCAACGCGGCGCTTGGGTGCCGTTGACCGTCAGCGGCACGATCCGCCGCAGCACGATCACGGCCAACCACGAAAGCAAGGCAAACAAGGCCACCGCAAGGCCGAAACCGCCGGCGGCAATCGCGCCCAGAACCAGGTCACCCGACAAGGCCATCAAGATCGCGGTGAAACCCAGAACACCGGCTATCAGCACCAGCATGGAGCCCGCCTTCAAGCTCCCCAGATCGCGCCGAATGACCCGCAAGGCCGGCACCGCTGCCAACTGCAACACGGGAGGCAAGCCAAAGCCCAATAGCAAGCTCAAGCCCAAACCGAAGCCCAAGCCCACCGGCCACCAACTCGGATTGGGCAAGCTAACGTCGAGAAGCCCCGCCAGCAGGCTGACGAAGCCATAGTGCAAGGCCCAGCCCATCAACACGCCCAAGGCACTGCCGACCAAGCCTGCGACACCAAACTCGAGCCCATAGGTCCAGGCGATGCGCCGCTGCGACTGCCCCAGCACCCGCAGCATCGCGCAATCATCCATATGGCGGGCGGCAAAGTCGCGCGCGGCCAAAGCCACCGCCACCGCCGCCAGCAGCGCCGCCAGCATCGCCACCAAGCTCAGGAACTTGGCGGCTCGGTCGAGGGTTTGACGCATTTCTGGGCGACCGCTTTCAAGCGAATCCAGCCGCACACCGCGCCAGCCCGAACTCTCGATCAAGGCCTTTGCGCGGCTCACGAAACTCGCCACCGCCTTGCCATCGCCGCCACTGGACGCCACCGCCAGCCGGTAGCTGACCCGGCTGGCCGGTTGCACCAGACCGGTGGCCGCGAGATCTGCCTCTGCAAGCATCACGCGCGGCGCGAAATTGAGAAAACCGGCCCCCCGATCGGGTTCCGTCGCGATGATGCCGGCGATGCGCAAGCTCTTTTCGCCCAGCAGCAAGGAATCCCCTTGCTTGAGCGCCAGGGCCGTCAACACGGGCCCATCCACCCAGACCTCGCCCGCCGCCGGGGCTTGCACCGACCGCCCATCTTGCAAGACCAGTCGGCCGCGCAAGGGATAGGCGGCCCCGACCGCCTTCACCGCCACCAAACGACTGCCTCCGCCTTGCGCCTCCGAAGCCCTCGCCATGCTGGGGAAGTTGACACTGATCAAGTGTTGCAGCTTCAGCTCATCGGCCAGCGCCAACAAGGGCAGCGGCGTGGGCTGATCACTGAGCAAGACGGCGTCGCCGCCCATCAACTGAGCCGCGTCGCGGCGCAGGCCTTGATCCAAACGGTCCGACAAAAAACTCACCGCGCATAGGGCGGCCACCGCCAGCGCGACCGCCAACATCAAAAGGCGCAACTCGCCTGCTCGCCAATCGCGCCAGAGTTGGCGCCAAGCCATCTGCAGCACGGTCGGCGGACGCATGATTTGGGCGTGCGCATGGAGATTGTTTGTACTCATGGCTCGCACTGTAGCGATTGTCCGAGGGCATCAACTGCTCGGCATGCAAAAGCCCTGAACGACGGATTCAATTGCCCGCCACCACGGCACGGCCAGCCTCGGATTCAATCAAGCCCATGATGAACACAGATCACTTCCCCCCCTTGTTTCTTTCACATGGCTCGCCAATGACCGCCTTGGAGCCGCGTGAAGCGGGTGCCTTCATGCACAAACTGGGTCGAGTCCTTGATACCGGCTTGGGGCGCCCGCGCGCGGTCTTGATGATTTCGGCTCACACCAGCGCCAAGCAGGTGCTCCTGCTTGGCGGCTTGCAGCATCAAGCCATTTATGACTTCGGTGGCTTTGCCGATCAACTCCGCACACTGCGTTACGACGCAAACGGCGCGCCCGACTTGGCCGAAGAAATCGTCGCTCTGACCCGACACGCCGCGCAATCGATACAGCTCACTGAGCAAAGTGGTCTGGACCACGGCGCCTGGGTGCCGCTGCGCTACCTCTATCCGGATGCCGACGTGCCCGTCCTGCCGCTGGCATTTGTCGCCAACGCGAGCCCGGCGCAGCAATTCGCGCTCGGGCAAATGCTGGCGCCCTTGGCCCAGTCCGGCGTGCTGATCATTGCCAGCGGCAGCATCACCCACAACCTCGGTCTGGTCTTTGGCCAAGGCCGACCGCCGGCCATTGACGCCCCCGAAATTGAAGCCTCGCGGGTCTTTCGTAACTGGTGGCTTGAGCGCAGTGCCGCAAGAGACTGGCAGGCCTTGCTCGATTACAGAGCGCAAGCGCCGTTCGGTATTGCCATGCACCCGACCGATGAGCATCTGCTGCCCTGGTTCATCACCGCAGGCGCTGGCGGTGTCGAGGCCGCGCCGCATCGCCTGCACTCAAGCCTGACCTTTGGCTCACTGGGAATGGACGCTTATGCCTTTGGTCCAGCCACGCCCAGGCTCGTTCAGGCCCTGGCCACCAATCAGTCGGCAGCCGCTATACTGCCGGCCATGCGGGTGTAGTTCAATGGTAGAACTCTTGCTTCCCAAGCAAATCACGTGGGTTCGATTCCCATCACCCGCTCCAAATGTGTGAATGACAAGAATTCACAAAGCATCAAACCCCTAAGTAAATCAAAGACTTAGGGGTTTTTTACGTCATACCGGCACATATCGGGGCTAGACAGCGCAATAAGTACGGGGGGAACAATGCGGGGAACAAGCCGGGATGCCGGGACACCAACGAAGTGACTGTTCCCCCTGTTTTGCTCTCCGGTCGTGCGACAGCCGAAGCCGGCAAATGCGCTGCCGACAAGCGCCGGCGCGCGCAAGCTACTTGACGCGCACGAAGTCGACTGTCCCCACCAGAAAGCCGCCCTTCCGACTCGTGGTCGCCATCCAGAAGCCCTTGACCTCGTAGGCATGCGTGAGCTTCAAGGACATCACGCCATGCGAACGCAAGGTGGACTCGGGGTCATCGGAATGAACGAAGGTGTACTGCAGATACGCCGCCCCCCGAAAATGGGAGCCCAGGCCATAGATCAAGCCCGGCATCTTGGCCTCGCCAGGCCTTGTCAGAGAGGTGCTGCAGACGAAGCTCGCGCGGTCGGCCGTCAGCCGAATGCGTGCATCCTCGATGTCCTCGTACGCATTCAACTGCGCGTCTTCGATGGGTTCGAGAACCAAGTCGGTCGAGATGTATGAGTCGCGGAAACGACCGCGACAGTGAATCTCTTCGATCACCTGATCCGAGGGCAGTTCGTCGCGCACCCGCTCACGGGCAATCGACTTGCGGATTTCATTGCAGGCCGGACCGAGCGCGGCCGCCAAGTTCGCGGCCGCGCGCTGCGGGTCGTAGGTCGCCAGCGTGATGCCTGCGAGATCCGATGGCAACTTGAAGTTGGCCTGTTCGCTGCGCACGACGAAGGTTCTGTTGCGCCCGAGCCGCCCCATGAAAAGACCTAACTCGAAGATCACGTTGTCGCGCGGCGCCTGCGCCTCTCCGCCCTTGGAGAGCACGAAGTCGTCAGTCGACAACACCAAGACCGCGAAATCGAATTCCTGCACGCTGCGGTCAAGTTGCTCGAGTGTCCCGCTGCTCAACTCGAACAGGCCCTGGTTCCAGACCGTTGTGTCGGCGTGGCTCTTCAGTTGGGCCTGAATCTCATAGGCTATCTCTGAACCCTGGGTCGATGAGCCGATGAACAAAGTAGGTTTTTGCCGCATCACAGTGATCTCCCCAAACCAGCCTCTGAAGCGCGCCAAGCCGCATGCCTAGCCACTCGCTGTCGATGCTAGCCAGGCGTATGCCGACGGGCTTGCGTTCCGTCAACGCCGTGACCAGGCCGGCGGTGAACCGCCGCAAGCTAGAACATCAAGCCTTGTTTTTGACCGCCCCATAACGCGCCAAAGTGGCGGTGCGCGCTTCGTCGTGGCGAACAATGGGCAAGGGGTAGTCGCGGCCCAGCAAGACGCCGCAAGCCTGCAAATCCAATGGCTTGGCGGACCAGGGTGCGTGGATCAACTTCGGCGGCAACTTGGCCAACTGCGGCAAATAACGTTTGATGAATTTGCCCTCGGCATCAAATTTTTCGCTCTGCGTGACCGGATTGAAAATCCGAAAATAAGGTTGTGCGTCACAGCCGCTGGAGGCCGCCCATTGCCAGCCGCCGTTATTGGCCGCGAGGTCAAAGTCCAAGAGTTTCTCGGCAAAGTAGGCCTCACCGCGGCGCCAATCCAGCCCCAGATCCTTGATCAGGAAACAGGCGGTGACCATGCGCAGCCGGTTATGCATATAGCCGGTTTGATTAAGCTGCAGCATGGCCGCGTCGACCAACGGGTAGCCGGTGGCACCCGCACACCAAGCGTCGAAAAGCCGGTCTGCCGCAGGGCCTTGCTCCCAGATGATCGCGTCATATTCCGGACGGAAGGCGCTGCTCATCGCGTGCGGGTGGTGGTGCATGATTTGGTGATAGAAGTCGCGCCAGATCAGCTCGGACAGCCAAACTTCAGCGCCATGCTGGCCGGCCTGCATGCGTTGCCAAGCCGCCATCGCCAATTGCCGGATCGACACCGTGCCAAAGCGCAGGTGCACGCTGAGGTAACTGGGTCCTTTGACGGACGGGAAGTTGCGGTTGTCGTCGTAGCGGTCGATGCGCTGCAAAAATTCATCCAACAAGTCTTGCGCGCCGGCACTGCCCGCCCCCAGATGTGGACTCAATCCCGCCGCCTCAAAACCAATCTCGGCCAAGCCGGGCACGCCCGTCGCGAGCGGACTGGTGGCCAATGCATCGGCGTAAGGAGCCACCGGGTAGGCCAATAGATAGAAGGGCTCCAGCTTGCGCAGCCAAGCATTTTTATAGGGTGTGAACACGCTATAGGGCTTGCCCACGGCCGTCAGCACCTCGCTGCGCTCGAAGATGACATGGTCCTTGAAGCTCTTGAAATCGCAGGCAAAGCTGCCTAGGCGCTGTGCCACCAGCGCGTCGCGAGCCAAAGCGGCGGGCTCATCGTCGTGGTTGCACAACACCGCCTGAACCTTCAGTTCGGCCGCCAATTGCGGAATCAAATCGCCGGCGTGGCCATGACGCACGATCAGGCCGGCGCCGGGTTTGAGCCCACGCAGGTCGGCGTCGAGCGCGTTCAAAGCGGCCCAGATGAACTCGACCCGGCGGTCGGCACGCGGCAGGCCGTCGAGGATGTCGCGGTCAAGCACAAAGACGCAAAACACCTGTTCGGCCGATTTCAAAGCATGGTGCAAGGCGGCTTGATCGGCCACACGCAGGTCACGTCTGAACCAGAGCAAGACTCGTTTGAATTTCTTTTCCATAGGCCAAGTGTCGCCGGCCAGCGATGGGCGAATAAAATGATGCCATGTCACAAGCCCGGATCGTCCTCACCAATCAATTTTTGATCGCCATGCCCGGCATGCTTGATGAAGGCTTCAAAGGCGCTGTGATTTATATGTGCGAGCACAACGAGAACGGCGCCTTGGGATTGGTCATCAACCGGCCCATCGCGATGACGCTTGGCAATCTATTTGAAAAAGTCGACTTGAGCCCCCCCAAAGACGCCTTGGCGGATCGGCCGGTGTTCTACGGCGGGCCGGTTCAGCCCGAACGTGGCTTCGTACTGCATGAACCGCTGGACGCGGCCGGCAACCATTACAACGCCACCATGATCGTGCCCGGCGGCCTTGAGATGACCACCAGCCGCGATGTGCTCGAGGCCTTGTCGAATGGCGCGGGCCCCAAACGGGTGTTTGTCACCCTGGGTTATAGCGGCTGGGCTGCGGGGCAGTTGGAGGAAGAAATCGGCCGCAATGGCTGGCTGACCGTTGAAGCCAGTCATGAAATTATTTTCGACACCCCGGTTGAGCTGCGTTACGAGCGCGCCTTGGGTTTGCTCGGCGTCGACCCCCGCATGCTGAGCCAAGAGGCCGGTCACGCATGATCTCGTCGGCAAGCTCTGCGCAGTCTCTGCTGGCCTTCGACTTCGGCACCAAACGCGTCGGTGTCGCCAACGGCAGCCGTTTCACCGGCCGGGGCGAGCCGCTCAAAGCGATTGCCGTTGACGGCGAGGCGCGCTTTTTGGCGATCGCCAAGCTGATCAAGGACTGGCAGCCCGACGCCTTGGTGATTGGCGTACCTTTTCATCCCGACGGTGCCGAACATGAAATCACCCAGCGCGCGCGCCGCTTCGGCCGCCAGCTCAAAGGTCGCTTCAAGCTGCCGGTATTTGAGGTCGATGAGCGCTACACCAGCGTCGAGGCCGAGAGTTATGGCGTTCGCGATGTCGACTCCACCGCCGCCGCGCTGATTCTTGAACAATTTTTTAACGAGAACATATGACAACCCCCACGCAAACCTTGTTTGCTGCCCCCCGAGGGGGCGCAGTCCTTTCTTGGGGCGGCCCGGCGAAAGGACTCGCATGAGCACACTCCTACTTGATGCCGAGGCGATTTATGCCGATCTGCTGCAGGGCGTCCGCAAACTGATGCGCCCGGACAGTGCGCTGGTCGGCATCTGGTCCGGCGGCGCCTGGCTGGCCGAGCGCTTGCAGGCCGATCTGGGCCTGGCGGGCAGCGCCGGCGTGATCTCCAGCTCGCTGCACCGCGATGACTTCGGCTCGCGCGGCATGTCCGCCAGCGCCGATCACACCAAGCTGCCTTTTGACGTCAGCGGGCGCCACATCCTGCTGATCGACGATGTGCTGTACACCGGCCGCACGACGCGCGCGGTGATCAACGAGTTGTTCGACTTTGGCCGCCCGGCCAGCGTGACGCTGGCGGTGCTGGTGGACCGCGGCGGGCGCGAGCTGCCGATCGAGCCGGCGTTTTCCGCAGCGCGCATTCATCTGGCGGCCGAGCAACGTTTGCGGCTCGCCAAAGATGCCGAAGGTCGCTTCCAATTTGATTTGAAGGGGGACTGACCCATGCTCTCCAAGCGCAATCCTCAACTGAACAAGCATGGCGAACTGGTCCACCTGCTCTCCGTCGAAGGCCTGCCGCAGGCCAATATTCATCAGATTCTGGACACCGCCGGCAGCTTTCTCTCGGTCAATGACCGCGAGGTCAAGAAGGTGCCGCTGCTGCGCGGCAAGTCGGTGTTCAATCTGTTTTTCGAGAACAGCACGCGCACCCGCACCACCTTCGAGATCGCGGCCAAACGCCTGTCGGCCGATGTATTGAATCTGGACATCGCGCGCAGCTCAACGGCCAAGGGCGAGACCCTGCTCGACACCGTGGCCAATCTGTCCGCCATGCATGCCGATATGTTCGTCGTGCGCCACAGCGAGAGCGGCGCGCCCTATCTGATCGCCCAGCATTGCGCGCCCCATGTGCATGTGGTCAACGCCGGTGACGGCCGCCACGCCCACCCGACGCAGGGTCTGCTGGACATGTACACGATCCGGCATTTCAAGAAGGACTTCCGCAATCTGACGGTGGCCATCGTCGGCGACATCGTGCATTCGCGCGTCGCCCGCTCGGACATCCATGCGCTGAACATCCTCGGCGTGCCCGAGATTCGCGCCGTCGGCCCCAAGACCTTGGTGCCCGGCGACCTGCGGGAGATGGGCGTCAGGGTCTGCCACGATATGGCCGAGGGCGTGCGCGGCGCCGACGTGATCATCATGCTGCGCCTGCAAAACGAGCGCATGAATGGCGGCATGTTGCCCAGCGCCGGAGAGTTCTTCAAGAACTTCGGCCTGACGCCGGAAAAGCTCGCGCTGGCCAAGCCCGACGCGATCGTGATGCACCCGGGGCCCATCAACCGCGGCGTGGAAATCTCGTCCACGGTGGCCGACGGGGCGCAAAGCGTGATCCTGCCGCAGGTGACCTTTGGTATCGCGGTGCGCATGGCGGTGATGTCGATACTTGCTGGAAACGAAGCATGAAGATTTTGATCAAGAACGGTCGATTGATCGACCCCGCCTCCGGCCTTGACTGCATCGGCGACCTGGCGATTGCCAACGGCCGCATCGTGGCCCTGGGAGAGCCCAGCGAGTTCGCTGCCGACCGCGTCATTGACGCAGGCGGCCTGATCGTCGCCCCCGGCCTGGTCGACTTGGCGGCGCGTTTGCGCGAGCCCGGTCACGAACATGAAGGCATGCTGGAGAGCGAGTTGGCCGCGGCCGCGGCCGGTGGCGTCACCAGCCTGGTCTGCCCGCCCGACACCGAGCCGGTGCTGGATGAGCCGGGCTTGGTCGAAATGCTGAAGTTCCGCGCCCGCAAGCTGAGCCGTTGCCGGCTCTTTCCCCTCGGCGCCTTGACGCAGGGTTTGCAGGGTCAGTCCTTGACCGAGATGGCTGAGTTGACCGAGGCCGGTTGCATTGGTTTCTCGCAGGCCGAAGTGCCAGTGCGCGACACCTTGGTGCTGGCGCGCGCCCTGCTCTATGCTGCGACCTATGACTATCAGGTCTGGCTGCGCCCGCAAGACGCTTATCTGGGCGGCGGCGTCGCGGCCAGTGGCGCGATGGCGACAAGGCTGGGCCTGAGCGGCGTGCCGGTAATGGCCGAGACCGTCGCGCTGCACACCATTTTCGAGCTGATGCGCTCGACCGGCGCGCGCGTGCACATCTGCCGTATTTCGAGCGCAGCCGGCGTCGCCTTGGTGCGCGCAGCCAAGCTTGAGGGCCTGAAGCTGACCGCCGATGTGTCGATCAACTCGCTGCACCTGACCGATGTGGATATCGGTTACTTCAACCCCGCGATGCGCGTGACGCCGCCGCTGCGCCAGGGCCGAGACCGCGATGCGCTGCGCGCCGGCTTGGCGGACGGCACGCTGGACGCCTTGGTCAGCGACCATATGCCGGTCACCGCCGATGAGAAGAACGTGCCCTTTGCCGAAGCCACGCCGGGTGCCACCGGCCTGGAGCTGCTCTTGAGCCTGGCCCTGCGCTGGGCGGCCGACGAGGGCTTGAGCGTGGCGCGCGCCTTGGAGGTTGTCACCGCCAAGCCGGTGCAGGTCTTGGGCCAAGCGCTGGGTTCGCTGGGCGCCAGTGCGGGCCGTTTGGTGAGCGGCGGCGTCGCCGACATCTGCGTGTTCGACCCGGCCGCACATTGGGCCGTAACGCCTGCAGGCTTGAGCAGCCAGGGCAAACACACGCCGTTCGCCTATGAGACCAGCGGCTTCGAGCTGCCGGCAAAAGTGCGCTACACCTTGGTGGCAGGGCATATCGCGTTCGAGGCCGCGCCAGAGGTGGCCCAAGCCGCATGAGGAATTTGCTCGCGGTCTATCGGCTCTTGCGTTTCAGCCTGCATGTGCTGCACGGCCTGGCCTTGATCAAGCTGCGCTTTGGCGGCTTGGACATGCCGGCCAGGCAGGCCCATATCAAGCGCTGGTCCGGCAAGATGCTGGCCATCTTCGGCGTTCAATTGGAGGTGTCGGGTCTTGCCGCAAGACCTGGCGCCAAGCTGCTGGTCGCCAATCACATCTCCTGGCTGGATATCGCCGCCGTGCATGCGGTGATCCCGGAGGCTCGTTTTGTTTCCAAGGCCGATGTCAAGCATTGGCCGGTGGTGGGATGGCTGGTCGACGGCGTGGGCACGCTCTTCATCGAGCGCGCCAGCAAGCGCGACGCCTTGCGGGTCGTGCACCAGACGGCCGAGGCCCTGAAGGCCGGCGACACGGTGGCCGTATTCCCCGAGGGCACGACCAGCGCCGGCCCCGAGCTGCTGCCCTTTCACGGCAATCTGCTGCAAGCGGCGATCTCGACCGAGACGCCAATCCAGCCGCTGGTGCTGCGCTGGTTCGAGCCCGGCGAACGCTTCAGCAGTTCCGCCCGCTTCATCGGCGACACGACCTTGGTCCAAAGTCTTTGGCTGGTATTGACCGCCAAGGGCTTGGGCGTCAAGGTGCAGGTGCTGCAGCCGATGGCGACGGTCCATGCCGACCGGCGCCTGCTGGCCGAGCATGTGCGCGACGAAATCCAGCAGCAATTGAATCGGAGCTGAGGGGCGACAACGCATCGCCCCCCGGCTCATTCGCGCCGCTCGACAATGCGGTGGCCACCCTCGGCATAGCGCTGATGCAAGTCATCAATGCCCTCCCCGATCCGCTGCGCCAGCGGCGCGGGGAGCTGCTGCCCATGGTGGTTCAAGGTGGCGCGAGCCAGCTTGATGATGCGGGTATTGAGGCTGCGCCCGGCCAGCTCCAACAAGGCCTCCAAGGTGAGCTGGTGCTTCTTGCTGACCAGATGCGTCATCGCATCACGGGCCGCTTCATTGATGCCGGCCGCGGCATTGCGCACCGCCGTCTCCAGCGAAGGCAGCTGCACCGCGGCCATCTCCAGCAAGCGCGTGCGGGGTTTCGAGATCGCATAGCGCTGCGCCGCCAACTCGGCCCAGCGCATGGCGCCGGGCACCCGTTGATTGCGGGCGCAACGGGACAATAGCTGCAGCAGGTTGCAGGCCATCTCGAAGGTGAATTCCGGCTGGTCAAGCTGCGCCGCCATTTGCCCCAGCGCCGCCAGGCTTGCCTCCTGCCGGCGCAGCAGCATAGACATCGCGGCCTCCAGCGCCAACACCAGCATCTGCAGACGATAGCTATAGGTCGGGTAGCGGGCAATGGCGTCCTGCAGACATTGCTGAGCACGGTCGCAGCCATCTTCGTCGCCGGTATCCACGCAAGCAATGCCCAGCGCCACCACACCTTGAAAATCAAGCGCACGCGAATGCAGGCCTATGTTCAAGGCCGCGCCCAGATGCCGGGCCGCCGCTTCGCTATCACCCAAAAAGAGCTGAAGTGAGCCCAGCTTTTGAAGCCGCGCCACATTGCCCGGCGTGATTTGAACGGCCTTGCCTAGCATCTCTACCGCGGCCTCAAACTTCATCTCCTCCAGCAAGGCTCGGCCATAAACGTCGTAGGCGTCCACATAGGCGGGGTTATCGGCCAGCAGCGTCTCCAGCGTGCGGCAAGCGGTCGCCGAGTCGGCATTGGCCAACTCAATTTTCGCCAGGCCTAGCCGCGCCCAGGGCACAGCCTTTGTCGCCAGCAAAGCCTCGAACATGCGCTTGGCCGCGTCGATTTGCCCCAGCCGCAGATAAAGCTCCGAGCCAATCCTTGCCGCATAGACGCGGTAGGTGGCGCTGGCCGCAAACATGGCCTCGCAGAGCTGGGCGGCCAGCACAAAGTCGCTCGCATCGATGGCCGCAAAGACCTCCCGCAACGCATGCTTGCGCTCAAGAATCACGCGCAGCCGCTCATCAAACTGGCGTGCATTGAAGGGCTTGAGCAAATAGTCATCGAGTGCGCCCTCGACGGCGTCGGCCACATGCTGATAGCGGGCCTCATCGGTGACCATGATGAAGGCGGTCTGCATCGGCAGCCCGCGCGCTTGGCGCAACTCGTCAAGCAGGTCCTGGCCGGTCAAATCATGCGAGCTTTGGCGCGAGAAGTGGAAGTCGGTGATGATGATGTCGTAGGCCGGCGAGGCGCCCTTGATCATGCTGCGCGCCGCCTCCGGCCGCCTGGCCGAATGAACATGAGCCACACCAAGATCGCGCAGCATATTGCTGAGCACCGAACGGGTCAGCTCGCCCTCATCGATGATCAGGGCCTTCAGTCGACTCGGGTCTACCCCGGCCGGCAAGCCTCGAGGCCGCTTGTGCTCCAATCTCCCACCCCTTGCTGTTTACGCGACGCCACAGAGCCGCTAGCGTAACGCCTTCTTCGCGCAGGGCGCGCGCCTATCGCCTAATTTGCCGCCGGCAAACGTTGAATACGCCCGGGCGAAATCTGCGTCGCTGCGGCCGGATTTTCCTGCAACAACTCGACCATCGCATCCACGTCCACGCCGATGCTGGCCCTCTCGCTCCCCTGGCGCAAGACACCTTGATCGTCGCCCCCCTCGGCCATGAAATTATTCACGACCAAACGGTACTTGCGCGCCATGTCCAAGGGCTGGCCGCCAACGGTGACATTGAGGAGTTGCGCCACGCCATCCGCGCCCATCCGCCATTGGTAGCGCAGGCTGTTCGACACCTGCAATAAGCGCGGCGGCGCATCGCCCTTGGGCAATTGGCGCTGCAGCAAGTCGCGCAGTTGCGCGCCGCTGATCGTCATCACCACCAACTCATTTGCAAAGGGCTGGATCGCGAACAAATCGCTCATCGTCACCGGACGGCCGGGCTCCACCGTCAGGTCGGCGCGGATGCCGCCCGGATTCATCAAAGCCAGGTCGGCCGGGCCGCGCTTCTTGGCATAGGCCAGCTGCGAGTCGGCGACCAGATTGCCCAGCGGCGAATCGCCGTAAGGCGCCGCAGACGAGCGCTGCGCGCCCTGCTTCAACTCGGCCACCGGCTTGTTGCGCACGGCGGCCGTCAACTCGGCGGCACGCTGCACCAAGGCCACAAAGGCCGGGTTCGGCGCGTAGACGGACTGTAAGACCGGATGATTGACCGCCTGTGAGTTCAATACCTTGCCACCGGCGTCGAGCGTGAGCCGGCTCTCGGTCACCCAGCCGCCATAACTGCCCGCTTGCACGAGCAGCCGCCCGTTGATCTTGCAGGTATAGGCCTGGTGGGTATGGCCGCTGATGATGACGGCGTAGGCCGGGTCAAGGCGGCGCGCAATATCGACACCGCGCCCTTGCAGACCCGGGCATTCGTAGCTGGCGTCATTCGCACCACCTTGATGCGTTGCACCTTCATGCATCACGGCCACCAAGATTTGTGCACCTTCGGCGCGCAGCTGTGGCAGCAGCGCATTGAGCGTGTCGGCCTCGTCCGCAAAGCGCAGGCCGACAATTGATTTGGGCACCACGACCATCGGCGTGTCGCGCGTCACGGCGCCCACAAAAGCGACCTTGAAACCGGCAATTTCCTTGATGACATGAGTACCCAGAATCGGCTTTCCGGTCTGTGCATCTAACATATTAGCCGCCAGGTAGGGGAAGCCCGGCCCCTTGTAGCCTGGCCAAGCGCAGCCATCTTTCGGGCATTCGCCCTTGGCCTTGCGGGCGAGTTCGAACAAGCCGGCGTCCAACTCATGATTCCCCAAGGCGCTGGCGACCAGATCAAGTTCACCCAAGGCGGCCAGGCTGGGCTCATCCTTCAACAGCGAAGACAGCAAGGGCGAGGCGCCGATCAAATCGCCGGCCGCGACAAACGCCGAATGCTCTCGCCCGGCGCGCAGCTTGCTCATCGCCGCAGCAAGATAGGCGATCCCGCCGGCGGCCTGCGGCTTGATCTCACCGGTCTGCGCGTCGGGCAGGCGCGGCATCAAGGGCGTCGGGGACTTGGGTTGAATATGGCCGTGAAAGTCGTTGATCGAAAAGATGCTCAACTCACGCGTTGCCGGCGCAGTCGAGGTCGGCAAGGGCTCCCGAGTGGAACAAGCCGACAAGCACAAAGCGAACAAGGCCGCTAGCAACGCAGCCGAAGTCGACTTCGGAGCCGGTGAGCACGCGCGCTCGCTGGCCTGCTGCGCAAGACGGGAATGAGTAGGCGACATCAAGACAGGCTCCGGTAGACAAGGTTTGGCCATTTGAAAGGCCAAGGGCGGCGGATCTTAACGCCGCCCCGCCCGACCTTCGGATCAGCCAGCCGCACTGCCCGGTGTCGGCTCAGCCACCCCTGTCGCACAAACGCTACACAGCCTTGAAAATCCTCAGCCGTCACATAGCTTGCACATTCAAACCGCAAACTCCGCCAAGAAGCTTGTGGATTTGAGTCAATTTTTGTTTGTTTGAGTGCTTTGTGCGGCAGTGCCTCGTCGCAAGGTCAAGATCCACTGGCGTCGCGTTTGCGAGGCAACCCTGCAAGGGGAAGCAAAACGGCAAAGCAGGCACAAAATTTGCTGGTAATGAATTTGCGCAAACGTTTACTTGCCCAGGAACTGAGGCCCGGCTCTGATTTTCCAGTTGCTTGCACAAGGCTTGAAATTTTGCAAGACGGGCTTTCTTCAATGTGGCGATGGCGCGCATTTGCAAACCAAGTAAACGTTTGCGCGCACCTTCGGTGTACATTTTTGTTAATGGTTTTTTACGCATATCTGCGTTTTTTTGAGGAGTCTTTGCGATGAGCAATAGGTGTTGGTCAGAGTTTTCACGGACGGCGGTCTGCGCTGCCATTTCAACGATTGCCATCGTGGCAGCAGCGCCCGCAATGGCGCAGAACACGACCTCGGCGGTCAGCGGCCGTGTGACCACCGCCGACGGTAAACCCGTCGCTGGCGCAAACGTTGCCGTCGCTCACCAAGAGTCCGGCTCGGTCAACAATCTGGTCACCGACGCGGATGGGCGCTACTCGGTGCGTGGCCTGCGCGTAGGTGGCCCTTACATCATCACCGTCAGCAAGGGCGGCGACAAGGTTGTCCGCGAAGCCGTTTATCTGCAGTTGGCTGAGAACCAAGCCATCGACCTGACGCTGGGCGCCCAGCAACTCAGCACCGTGGTTGTCGCGGGCAGCAGCGCGGCCAACAACCGCTTCAACTCCTCGTCCATGGGTGCCGGCACCAGCATTGGCCGCAAGGAACTGGAAGCGCAGGCCTCGATCGCGCGCAATCTGCAGGACTACGCCCGCAGCGACCCACGTGTGGCGCAAACCGACAAGGAACGCGGCGAAATTTCGGCCCTGGGCCAGAACGTTCGCTTCAACTCGCTGACCATCGACGGTGTGCGCACCAACGACACCTTCGGCCTCGAGGCCAACAATATGCCGACGGCCAAGCAGCCGATCTCGATCGATGCGATCCAGGCGGTGCAGGTCAACCTGTCCAACTACGATGTCACGCAGCAGGGCTACACCGGCGCCAACATCAATGCGGTGACCAAGTCCGGCACCAACGAGTTCAAGGGCAGCGTCTATTACGTCTATCGCGATGACAGCATGGCCGGCAAGCGCTATGACCGCGTCAAGGACAGCTTCTACGATCCACCCAGCTTCAAGGAAGACACCAAGGGCTTTACGCTGGGCGGCCCGATCATCAAGGACACCTTGTTCTTCTTCGGCAGCTATGAAGAGCTGAAGAGCACCCGCGCCGCGCCCGCCTATGGTCCGGTTGGCAGTGCGATGACCAATGTGGGCATCACGCCGGCACAGATTGCCGCCGCTCAGGCGGTGGCCAAGGCCAAAGGCATCGACATTGGCACGTCCGACATCCCGGCCGGCACCGAGTTGGCGGTCAAGGACTATTTGCTGAAGCTGGACTGGAACATCAACGCGCAGCACCGCGCCAGCCTACGCTACGCCAAGACCGAGCAGGGCGAGCCGACTTTTGCCGGTTTCGGCTCAACCGCGCTGTCCTTGAGCAGCTACTGGTGGACCCAGAAGAAGGACATCGAGACCGTCGTCGGCCAATGGTTTGCCGACTGGACCCCGGACTTTTCGACCGAGTTCAAGATCTCCAACCGCAAGTACGACAGCACGCCAACGAACAACGCCAACCTGCCACAGATCGGCCTGGTCTTCCCGGGTGATCCCAAGGCCGGCGGCATCTACCAGAACGATCGCACGCTGTTCTTCGGCACCGAGAACAGCCGCCATTTCAACGAGTTGCACACCAAGACGCTGGACGCCTATCTGGCCGGCAACTGGGTCAAGGGCGATCATGAAATGAAGTTCGGCGGCGACTATGCCTCCAACGACACCTTCAACGCCTTCCTGCAAAACACCAAGGGCACTTACACATTCCGGGGCGCCGATCCGGCCGCCCTGTGGTCTGCCGGCGTCCCTTCGTCCTACTCGGTGCAACTGCCTCTCAACGGCAACACGATAGACAGCGGCGCGGCCAACTGGACCTTGCAGAACATCGGTCTGTTTGTGCAGGACACCTGGACCGTCAATGATCAGCTGACGCTGACCGGTGGCCTGCGTCTGGATCAAGCCAAGACCGGCGACAGCCCCTTATTCAATCAGGCCGCGCTGACTAAGTTTGGCTACAACAACAGCCAGACCATTGATGGCCAAAAGCTGTTCCAACCTCGCGTCGGCTTCAACTACGCCTTTGCCGGCCTGGAGAAGAAGAAGTCGCAGCTGCGGGGCGGCTTCGGTTTGTTCCAAGGTGCGGCGGCCAATGTCTGGTTGTCCAACCCCTTCTCGAACACCGGCATGGCGACGGCCAACTTCAGCTGCGGCGCGACCACCGTGCCTTGCAACACGGTCAAGTTCAATGCTGACCCGGCCAGCCAGCAGGAAATCAAGGGTGTGCCACCGGCCGCCAATATCGATTTCATCTCCACCGAGCTGAAGCAGCCTTCGGTCTGGAAGATGAACCTCGCCCTGGACACCGAGCTACCTTGGGCGGGCCTGGTGGCCGGCGCCGAATGGTTGCACACCAAGACGCAGGACGGCATCTACTACAAGCACCTGAACCTGGGTGCACCAAGTGCCGTCAAGGGCATTGACGGTCGCGAGCTGTATTACGACGCCAAGGGCCTGAGCACCGGTTGCTGGACGGCCGGCGGCTCAACCGCCACGACCGGTTGCGGCGCCAACTCCAAGGCCTTGCGTGACAAGAACTGGGGCAACGTCTTGCTGGCCGAGCGCACCTCGCAGGGCGGCGGCGACGCCTTGACCTTCAGCTTGTCGCAGCAAAACCTGGGCTGGGGCTGGCAAGCGGCCTACACCCGCACCAATGCGAAGGAAGTCAGCCCGCTGACCTCCTCGACCTCGGGCTCCAACTACGCCAACCGTGCGGTCTTCAACCCGAACGAAGAAGTCAACTCGACCTCCTCGTCCTTGATCAAAGACCGTTTCAACGGCTCGCTGAACTGGTCGCAAGCCTTGATCGGCAAGTACCGCACCACCTTCGGTCTGTTCTATGAAGGCCGCGCCGGCAAGCCCTATAGCTGGACCTTCAAGAACGATATGAACGGCGACGGCTATAGCGGCAATGACTTGATGTACATCCCCACAGCTGCGGGTTCGGGCGAAGTGCTGTTCCGTCTGCCGGGTCAAACCGTGGCGGCCTCCGGCGCTGCGGCAGAAGCCAAGTTCTGGGCTGTCGTGGATGGCAATGCGGACCTCAGCTCGGCCAAGGGCGGCGTGATCGGCCGCAACACGGCCAAGTCCAAGTTCGCCAACACCTTTGACTTGCGCCTGAGCCAGGAAGTACCCGGCTTCTTCGGCAACCAGAAGGGCGTGGTCTCGCTGGACATGCTCAACTTCGGCAATATGCTGAACAAGAAATGGGGCCATATCGACGAAATCCCGTTCACCGCCGGTGGCGGAAACGGCGGCAATCGTCGCGGCTTTGTGAACTTCGCCGGCATGGAAAATGGCAAATATGTCTACAGCGTGCTGGACGCCGATGACTATGAAACACGCCAGGCCAAGGGCGAATCGCAGTGGGCCGTTCAAGTCACGCTTCGCTACGAGTTCTGAGCTCGCACACAAATGCCGGAAGGCATTTGTGGTTGCCAACAAACAAAGAGGCCCCTCGCGAGGGGCCTCTTTTTCGTTCGGCGTCTACCGAGGCATCACTTGTTGATGTCCCCCAAGCACAGATACTTGATCTCCACATAATCATCCACGCCCTGATGCGCGCCCTCGCGGCCCAGACCACTTTGCTTGACGCCGCCAAACGGCACTTCGGCGGTGGCGATCAGGCCGGTGTTGATGCCGACCATGCCGTATTCCAGCGCCTCGCCGACACGGAAAACGCGGCCGATGTCGCGGCTGTAGAAATAGCTGGCCAGTCCGAACTCGGTGTTATTGGCCAAGGCGATCACTTCCGCCTCGCTCGTGAACTTGAACACCGGCGCCACCGGGCCGAAGGTTTCTTCGCGCGAGCAGAGCATGGCCGGCGTCACGTCGGCCAGCAAGGTCGGCTCGAAGAATTGCGCGCCGGTCTCGACCGAGCGCTTGCCGCCGGCCACCAGGCGCGCACCCAGCGCCAGCGCGTCGGCCACATGCGATTCGACCTTGGCAACGGCCGCCTCATCGATCAGCGGACCCACGTTGATGCCCGGCTCGAAGCCATTGCCCACCTTCAAGCCGCCCACCTTGGCCGCCAGTTTCTCGAGGAAGGCGTCGTACACGCCGGCCTGCACATAAAAGCGATTCGCACAGACGCAGGTCTGGCCGGCGTTGCGGTATTTGCTGGCGATGGCGCCCTCGACCGCGCTGTCCAGGTCGGCATCGTCAAACACGATGAAAGGCGCGTTACCGCCCAACTCGAGTGACAGCTTCTTGACCGTCTGCGCGCATTGGCGGGCCAGGATGCGGCCGACCTCGGTCGAACCGGTGAAGGACAGATGGCGCACCACATCGCTGTCGCACAGCACATGGCCGATGGCGACCGAGTTGTCCGCGTCGGCCGTCAACACATTCAAGACCCCGGCCGGCATGCCGGCGCGCTGCGCCAACTCGGCCACGGCCAGCGCCGACAGCGGCGTCGCCTCGGCCGGCTTGATCACCACCGTGCAACCGGCGGCCAAGGCGGGCGCCACCTTGCGGGTGATCATCGCGACGGGGAAGTTCCAGGGCGTGATCGCCGCGCAAACGCCCATTGCCTGCTTGATGACCAGATAGCGCTTGTTGTTGTCGGTGGTCGGGATGGTTTCGCCGTAGATGCGCTTGCCTTCCTCGGCAAACCACTCGATGAAGCTGGCGCCGTAGACCACCTCGCCGCGCGCCTCGGCCAAGGGCTTGCCCTGCTCGGCCGTCATGATGCGGGCCAGGTCGTCGGCATGTTTGATCAGCAATTGTTGCCAGCGCATCAGAATGGCGCCGCGCTCCTTGGCGGTCTTGGCGCGCCAGGGGGCGAGCGCATTGTTGGCGGCGGCGATGGCGCTCTCGGCCTCGGCCGCGCCCAGATTGGCCACCTCGGCCAGCAAGGCGCCAGTGGCCGGGTCGGTAACGGCGAACTGAGCGCCGCCGGCGACCCATTCGCCATTGATCAGCGCCTGCGTGCGCAAAAGGCTGGCGTCATCCAGGCCGGCCAGCGGTGAAATCTTGTTGCTCGTCATTTGTCCATCTCCTAATGCGCAGGTATTGAGTCAGCACTCTAACCGCTCTCGATGAACTCGCTGTCGCGGCTGGGTCACCCCCCGCCCTTATAATCAAAAGCTCCAAAAATCAAGCATTTACTGCACTCACCAGCGCAGTCACAGCAGAAAGCCCCCGGGAATGAAAGCAGCAGAAATCCGTTCGACCTTTCTGAAGTTCTTCGAGAGCAAGGGTCACCAGATAGTCGCGTCCAGCCCGGTCGTGCCCGGCGATGACCCGACGCTGCTGTTCACCAACGCCGGCATGAACCAGTTCAAGGATGTGTTCCTGGGCTTTGACAAGCGCGCCTACAGCCGCGCCACCACCAGCCAGAAATGCATACGCGCCGGCGGCAAGCACAACGACCTCGACAACGTCGGCTACACCGCGCGCCACCACACCTTCTTCGAGATGCTGGGCAATTTCAGCTTCGGCGACTATTTCAAGGAAGACGCGATTGCCTACGCCTGGGAGCTGCTGACCGAGCATTTCCACCTGCCGGCCGAAAAGCTCTGGGTGACGGTCTACGCCGAGGACGACGAGGCCTACGAGATCTGGAACAAAAAGGTCGGCATCCCGGCCGAGCGCATCGTGCGCATCGGCGACAACAAGGGCGGCCGCTACCTGAGCGACAACTTCTGGATGATGGGCGACACCGGGCCTTGCGGGCCTTGCACCGAAATCTTCTTCGACCATGGCCCCGAAGTGGCCGGCGGCCCACCCGGCAGCCCGGACGAAAACGGCGACCGCTATATCGAAATCTGGAACAACGTCTTCATGCAGTTCAACCGCACCGAAGACGGTGTGATGCACAAGTTGCCCAAGCCCTCGGTCGATACCGGCATGGGCCTGGAGCGCTTGGCGGCGGTGCTGCAACATGTGCACTCGAACTATTCGATCGACACCTTCTCCGCGCTGCTCGAAGCGGCCAAGAAGGCCGTCGACGAAGCCGGCGCGCTGGACTGCGACAAGGACAGCGCCTCGCTGAAGGTCATCGCCGACCATATCCGCGCTTGCAGCTTCACCATCGTGGACGGCATCATCCCGGGCAATGAAGGTCGCGGTTATGTGCTGCGCCGCATCGCGCGCCGCGCCATCCGCCATGGCTACAAGCTCGGCGCCCGCACCACCTTCTTCCACAAGATCGTGGGGGAGTTGGTCAACCAGATGGGCGACGCATACCCTGAGCTGCGCCAGGCACAAGCCCGCGTGACCGAAGTGCTGCGCCAGGAAGAAGAGCGCTTCTTCCAGACCATCGCCAATGGCATGGAAATCTTGGAAGGCGCGCTGACGCCGGGCCTGAAGCAACTCGACGGCGAGCTGGCCTTCAAGCTGCATGACACCTTTGGCTTCCCGGTCGACCTGACCGCCGATGTCTGCCGCGAGCGCGATGTGACGGTTGATCAAGCCGGCTTCGACGCCGCGATGGCGCGCCAGCGCACGCAGGCCCGCGCAGCCGGCAAGTTCAAGATGGCGCAAGGCCTCGCCTATGCCGGCGTGCCGACCGCCTTCCACGGCTATGAGCACCTGGTCTGCGAGACGTCCAAGGTCACGGCCGTCTATATCGACGGCGTCAGCGTCGCTTCGGCCAAGGCCGGCGACGATGCGGTGGTGGTGCTGGATCACACGCCTTTCTACGCCGAGAGCGGCGGCCAAGCCGGTGACGCGGGCGAGCTGCGCAACCCAAGCAGCCGCTTCGCGGTGGAAGACACGCTGAAGATTCAGGCCGATGTATTCGGCCACCATGGCCGCGTGCTTGAAGGCGCGGTCGCGGTCGGCGATGTGTTCACCGCCAAGGTCGACGCCGAGTTGCGCATCAAATCGGTGCGCAACCACAGCGCCACTCACTTGATGCACAAGGCCTTGCGCGAAGTGCTGGGCAGCCATGTGCAGCAAAAGGGCTCGCTGGTGAATGCCGAGCGCACCCGCTTTGACTTTGCGCATAACGCGCCGGTCACGGCCGAGGAGATCGCCAAGATCGAAGCGATCGTCAACGCCGAGGTGCTGGCCAATGCCGCCGCCTCCGCCGAAGTGATGGCGCTGGACGACGCCCAGAAGAGCGGTGCGATGATGCTGTTCGGCGAGAAATACGGCGAGACCGTGCGCGTGTTGACGATCGGCAGCTCCAAAGAGCTGTGCGGCGGCACCCACGTCAAGGCCAGCGGCGATATCGGTCTGTTCAAGATCGTCAGCGAAGGCGGCGTGGCCGCCGGCGTGCGCCGGATTGAAGCCGTCACCGGCGACAACGCCTTGGCCTATTGCCAGTCCCTGGAGAACCAAGTCGGCCGCGCCGCTCAGGCCTTGAAGACCGCGCCGGCCGAGCTGGAAACGCGTCTGCATGCAGTGCTGGACCAGGTCAAGTCGCTGGAAAAAGACTTGGCTGCCGCCAAGAGCCGGCTGGCCTCGGCGCAGAGCAACGAGTTGCTGAGCCAGGCCGTTGATGTGCAAGGTGTCAAGGTGCTGACGGCGACGCTGAGCGGTGCCGATGCCAAGACCCTGCGCGAAACCATCGACAAGCTGCGGGACAAGATGCAATCGGCGGTGATCGTGCTGGGCGCGGTCGATGGCGACAAGGTCAATTTGGCGGCCGGCGTGACAGCCGACCATATGGCCCGCGGCTTCAAGGCCGGCGAACTGGTCAATTTTGTCGCCCAGCAATGTGGCGGCAAGGGTGGTGGCAAGGCCGATCTGGCGATGGCAGGCGGCACAGTACCCGCAGCCTTGCCGGCGGCATTGGCCAGCGTGGTGGGATGGGTAAGCGCCAAGCTTTAGTTTGCAGGGCCTCAGGGGTTCTAGGGTAATACCTCCCCCTTAAGTAGTGGGGTACCGCTAATTTCCTATCTATACGGTGGCAATATCCCGATCTTGTGAAATCGAAAAGATCAGGGAGAGACTATGCGACGTCAAAGTTTGGAAATCAGCTTGGCTGCTGTTTTGGGATTGCTCGGCTGCGAATTGGCTTTAGCAGATGGCACCGCCTTCACCAGTCTTGGCAACCTCAAGTACTACGTCATCGACACCGACCTCAACGACGGCATTTCGGCGTCGGCGACCTTTCTTGGATTGGCTTCGCATATGGTCGAAGCAGAATCCACGGAGGGTGTCACCTCGGGAGGAGCCTCACTTCCTAGCATTGCCTATATGGACAGCGGCAATGGGATCGTTCAGGCGTCATTGACCGGCGGTACTGCGCTTGACAGCTTTGCGCTCAACGCAGCAGCGGCCTCAACCTTTTCCTATGGCACAGCGAGAAGCACGATTTACCTGAACTTTTCCCTCAGCAAAAATGCGATCTTTGTTTTAAGCGGAGATGCTTCCGTGTCTGCAGCAACGACAATTGGGCAGACCGCCAGAGGTCCCGAAAGGTCAGATGCCATAGCACAGATGGAATTCACGCAAACGGGTAGCAATACGCGTCTTGGATCGACTGGAGTCTTAAGTGCCGGATTGCATGGCAAGGCCGGCCAAGTTAGTAACAGTGGAACCATCTTGGCAAGTTTTCAAAACACGTCTGGAGCAGAATTTCTTTTGACAGGCTACGCAAAATCTTGGGCGCAATCCTTCGTCCCTCCAACGCCGGTACCCGAACCCTCCACCTACGCAACCTTGCTCGCAGGTCTTGGCCTCTTGGTCCTGTTGCAACGCCGCCGTCGGGTTTGATTCAACCCGCAATTGTGAAGAGCCACCTCCGGGTGGTTTTTTTATGGCCGCTCACTCGGTCAGGGCCGAGCTTCAGCGGACAATCGCGACCTAAACCACTGATCAGCAGGACACAGCAATGAACGACAGCACCACGATTGACCATGCCAACGCCGAACGCCTGGCTGCCCTCTTGCAAATGCTGGCCGCCAATACGCCCGAAGACGAAGACGCGGTGCCGATCGACACGCTGGACGGCTACCTGACCGCCTTGATCGTCGGGCCGACCGACGCCGGCCCGCTGGAAGCAATGGACGCGCTGTTCGGTGACGATTGGGCCGATGAGCTCGACGAGCAAGACGTCACCGAAGAGTTCATGACCGTGCTGCATGAACGCTGGAACGAGATCACGCTCAGCCTGGAGCCGGTCGCCCTCGGCGCCGACCCGGAAGCGATGCTGATCGAGCCGCTGATCACCGAGTTTGACGAAGCCACCAAGGCCGGCCTCTTGAGCCAAGGCGTGCTGACGGCCGAGCAGCTGGAGCAGCTGCCGCCGAACGGCCTGATGTGGGTCGAGGGCTTTATGCAGGCGGTTGAGGACAATGAGGCCGACTGGTATATCTTCGATGAAGACAGCGAAGACGGGCAGATGCTGGATGCGATGCTGATGGGCGTGGCGGCGGTGGCGATGCCGCCGGGCGATCAGCTCGAGGCCTATATCGACGAGCAGTACGACGAAGACGAAGAAGTCGATCAAGACGTTTTGCTCGACGACGCGCTGTTCTCGGTGCAAGACCTGCGCACCTTCTGGTTGCAGCAGCGCTTGGCCCGGCAGGTGCCGACCCTGGCCTCCTGAGCCTTCCCGAATCGGCCCATTTCCGCGCTACAAGGCGAGTCAAGCGGCGCGAAGAGGCGCTAATTGAGCGGATGCCGACGGCCGGCCTCGGGATATATTGGCTAGGCGGCGCATGCTGCCGCATTCCGGAGAGTGCCGATGACGCGGAAGTTCAATGTCGTGACGCCGCTGGTGACAGCGGGGATCAGCGTGCTGGCGCTGCTGATGGCCTTGGCCGCCGGCCCTGCCGCCGCCGGCGCGGTACTGGACCGCATCAAGAGCAGCAAGCTGATGCGGGTCTGCATCTGGCCGGACTATTACGGCATCAGCTTGCGCAACCCCAAGACGCAGCAGTTGGGTGGCATCGACATTGAACTCTCGGCCGAACTGGCCAAGGATCTGGGCGTCAAGCTTGAGTACATCGACTCCTCCTTCCCCAAGCTGATCGAGGATCTGAGCAGCGAACACTGCGACATCGCGATGTTCGGGGTCGGTGTGCTGCCGGCCAGGGCCCAGCACCTGAGCTTTTCCAAGCCCTATCTGCAAAGCGATATCTACGGCGTGACCACGCGTGGCAATCGTCAAATCCGCAGCTGGGACGATATCGACAAGCCCGGCGTGCAGGTCGCGGTGCAAGGCGGCACTTTTATGGAGCCGGTGATGCTGGCGGCCTTGAAGCAGGCCCGCGCCGTCATCATCAAGCCTCCGCAAAGCCGCGAGCAAGAACTTGAAGCCGGCCGGGTTGATGTCTTCATGACCGATTTCCCCTACAGCCGGCGCCTGCTTGACAACGCCGACTGGGCAAGATTGGTGGCGCCGAGCAAGCCCTTCTTCGTGCTGCCCTATGCCTATCCGATCAAACCCGGTGACGCCGAGATGTTGCAGCAGGTCAATGACTTCGTCGCCCGCATCAAGAAGGACGGCCGGCTTGAGGCCGCCGCCAAACGGTTCGGCCTGCAAGAGATTGTGGTGAAGTAGCCGCAAGCATGCCGCCCGCCTCAAGCCCTGACTCGAGTGTGACCGAGCAACTGCCAAGCGAGGAGTTGGAGCCGGGCGCCGCTTTGCCGCCGGCCGAGGAGCCGCTGCCATTCTGGCTGCGGCCGGGCTTTTTGCTCATGGCCGTGCTTGCCTTGGTGCTGCTCTCCTTGGCGGGCGCGGCGGGCTTTTTGCGGCTGCAGCAAGTCGCGCTGGAGACGCAGGCCTTGCACGAGACCGAGCTGTACGCGCGCGTGCTGGTCGATCATGCGAATCGCACGCTGGACACCGTGGATATCACGCTCAAGAGCTTGGCCGAGGTGCTGCAGGGCGAGCCCGATGCCAAGGCACAGGAGGCGGCGTTGGCCAATGCGGTGCGCGCCCTCCCCTTCCTGCGCAGCTTGAATCTGGTCGACGCCGAGGGGCGGCTGCTGGCCAGCTCCAACCCCAGCAACCGCGATGTGCAAGTCGGGCCGGCCCTGCTGGCCGGCCAAGGCCGCGGCAACCGGGCCGAGGTCGGCACACTCTTGGCCGGGCGCGATTTGGCCGATCAGAATATCCGTCTGCCCAAGCAGGCAGCGGGCAGCCGCTGGTTCATACCCCTGCTATGGCCTTTGGCCGCACAAGGCCAGCGGGCCCCGCCCAGCCTGCTGGCCGTGTTGAATCTGGACTTCTTTGCGAACAATTACGAGCTCAGTCTGAGCGGCACGCCACGGGCGGCCGCGCTCTTGCAACTGGATGGCCGCCTGATCACCGCGACCGAGGCGATTCAAATGCCCAGCGGCCAAAGCGCCGCGCAACACCAGGCCTTCAAAGCCTATTTGCCGGCCAAGGAATTTGGCAGCTTCATCGCTGCCGGGTTGGACGGTCAGCCCGCGGTCAGCGCCTTTCGCAGCACCCGCCATGCGCCCTGGGTAATTGTGGTTGAGCAACCCTTTGCCACGGTCGAGGCCGAATTCAAACAGTCGCTGCGCCAGATCGGCTCGGCATTGCTGGCGCTGTGGCTGGTTATCTTCGGCTTGGCGCTGCTGGCCTGGCGCAGCCTGCAAGCCTACCGAATTGCCCGTCAAGAACGGGCACAGGCAGCGCAAGGGCTGAGCGAGCAGGCCGCCTTTACCGCCCGCTTGCTGGATGCCAGCCCGGCGCCTTTGTTCGTCACGGACGCGAGCGGCCGGCTCTTGATGGTCAACCGCTCCTGGAGCGAGTTCACCGGCTTTGAGAGCCAGGCCGTGCTGGGGCTGGCGCTGAAGGACTTGCGCCCGGAGCTCTTGCCCAGCGCAGAGGCCGCAGGGGTAGCAGCGAGCGCCGGGCAGGGCTTTGAGGTTCAACTGCCCGATGCCCAAGGGCGCTTGCGTGATGTGCTGGTGCGCCGAACGCCGTTTGCGGGCGGCCAGTGGCAGGCGACCGGCCATATCGGCAGCCTCGTTGATGTCAGTGAATATCGCGAGATCGAACGCCGCACGCTCGAAGCCAAGGAGATCGCCGAGCAAACCTCGGCGATGAAGACCGAATTTATCGCCAACGTCAGCCACGAGTTGCGCACGCCCTTGCAAAGCATCATTGGCTTCTCGGAGCTGGGCTTGACCCGCTTTCCCGAGCAACCCAAGGTCGGGCAGAGCTTTCAACGCATTCATGGCGCGGGCCAACGGATGCTGACGCTGGTCAATGACCTGCTCGACTTCTCGGGCACCGAGTTGCTCAAAGGGCGGCTGCAATTGCAGCGCCAGCGCCTGCTGCCGCTGCTGGAGTCGGCGCTGGGCGAGCAGCAAGAAGCGGCGGACAAGGCCGGCATCGCCTTGCATTTGAGCTGCCAAGCGCCGGACTTGTCGGCCGCCGTCGACAGCGCGACCTTTCAGCAGGTGCTGCGCAAGGTGTTGGCGAACGCGCTGCGTTTCTCCGAGCGCGGCAGCTGCGTCACGCTGACGCTGCTGCCGGCCAATGCCGCAGGCGCCGCGGAAGGAGGCGTGCAGTTGAGCATCCGCGATCAGGGGCCGGGCATTCCCGCGGACGAGTTGGAGGGCATTTTCGAGCCCTTTGTGCAAAGCAGCCGCACCAAGGATGGCTCGGGAGGCAAGGGTTTGGGGCTGGCAATTTGCCGGCGCATTCTGGACGCCCATGCCGGCAGCATCCGCGCCGAGAACCACCCTGACGGCGGCAGCATTTTCATCATTGAGTTGCCGGCCCTGCAGGACTAAAGCCTGCCGCTGCAATTCGCCGCGCCGCAGCGGCAACTCAAGCGGCCCTCATGGTGGCTTTCGCCGTAATGGCAGGTCAGCTCCTCACCGGGTTCAATATCCCGCAGCGCATAGAACTCGACCCGCCCCTGGCTGATGCGCAGCACCGCGTTGGGCGCGCAGCAATGGTTGATATTGCGCAGCGCGGTGGTCGATTCGGTGGCATCGACGGCGCGGGTTTCCGACACTTCGACGATGTGAATGCGCGCCCTGCCTTTGGCGCGGCGCCTCGCTTCCCGCACCGAGATCGACTCGCCGCGCAGCTCGCCGATCTTGCGCCGCACCGGGATCGCCTCCAACGCGAACACGCCCAGACCGTCGATCGCGCTGTCGCCGACACGCAGCGCAAAGCGCTCGGCCGGCTGCAAATCGCGCTTGCCCGGCGTCGCGCTGACCGCGTCGGGCTTGACGTTTAAGGCGCAGGGGATGGGGCTGAGTCTTGGCATGGTGGCCGGATTGTCGCTTGCGCGCCGCAAATTTCAAGAACGCTTGACCAACATCCGGGCGAGCCAGCATACTGGCCCGATGCAAGCCGCCCCGCAAACTCTAACTGCCAACATCAGCGCCTTGATGCTCGCCATCTGCGGGCATCTATTTATGCTGCCCGAGCAGTCTTGGCGGGGTCTGTGGCGGCAGACCTAGGTCCAGTGAATCCCCCCAAAAAAAAGCCCGCCGACCCAGCGGGCTTTTTTGTTTTTCAGCCCTCGTCCTTGAACAGGAGAACTCCGATGCAGATCACCATCCGCCGCGCCCAAGTCAGCGATGCCGCCGCCTTTGCGGACATGATGTCCCACCCCGAGGTCTTCGCCGGGCTGCTGCAAAACCCCCACCCGAGCGAAGAACAATGGCGCCAACGCCTGCAGGACGGCAGCGCGCCGGGCAAAACCGATCTGAATCTGGTGGCCTTGAACGAAGCCGGCCGTTTGCTCGGCAGCGCCGGCCTGCATCCGGCCGGCGCCGCGCTGCGCCGCCGCCATGTGGCCAGCCTGGGCGTGAGCGTCGCGCAATTTGCACAAGGCCAGGGGGTTGGCACCGCGTTGCTGGCGGCGCTGATGGACTATGCCGACAACTGGGGTCAGATCTTGCGCACCGAGTTGACGGTCTACGCGGACAACGCCCGCGCGATCAAACTTTATCAGCGCATGGGCTTCGAGCAGGAGGGTCGCATGAAGGCCTATGCGCTGCGGGCCGGTGTCTATGTGGACACCTTGGCGATGGCTCGGCTGCACCCCAAGCCGCCGAGCTGGAGTTAAGCAAGAATGGTCGGCGGCCGGCCGAAAAACTTCAAATCGGCTGGAATTGCGCCCGCTTGCTTTCGGGCACGCGCAGCAGCACGACTTGCTTCGGGCTGCTGCCCTCACTCTGACCCTGCAGCACCACCCGTGGCAATTGCTCGGCCACGGCGCGGTGCTGCGGCATCGCGCTGAGGCGCTTGCCGGTCATCACCAAACGAGCCAGCTTGACGACCTCGCTGGCCTCGGCCGGGCCGGCAGGCAGCAGGCAGGCCGACAGCACAGCGATGCTCAAGGTCAAGGATGTCAAAAGCCCACCCCGGCCGTGCGAACTACGTTTATCACTGCTGAACAACATCTTCAGAACTCCCCCGCTCGCTATGGAGCAAAACTTGTGAACGAAGTATCGCCAGATCGCCCCCGACCCTCCACTGCCGAGTGACGAACTGCAGTTTTTAGCGCATCAAGCGCGGCGGAGCGGTGTGAAGCTAGAGGTTCAGGCGTACTTCAACTCCCCCGATT
Source organism: Roseateles oligotrophus (assembly GCF_025717515.1). Taxonomy (GTDB): domain Bacteria; phylum Pseudomonadota; class Gammaproteobacteria; order Burkholderiales; family Burkholderiaceae_C; genus Paucibacter_A; species Paucibacter_A oligotrophus. Next base: position 237,004 of record NZ_JAJIRN010000001.1, on the reverse strand, counting down.
TACCCCAGAACACCCGGTAGGCGAACACCGTGTAGACCAGAATGGCCGGCACCGTGCCCGCCACGCCCCACAAGATGAACTGCAAAGATTTGGGGGCTGCGGCGGCCTGCCAGACCGTCAGCTGGTCGATCAAGACATAGGGATAGAGGCTGTAGGCCAAGCCAATAAAGCCCATCAACATCACCAGCACCATCAGCGCAAACGGCAGCCAGCAGAGCTTGCCCAAGACGCGGTGCGAGTTCAAGAGTGCCCGCAAGGCCAGCAGCGCCAGCGCCGTCGACAAGGGGATGGGCAACAAGGCGATCAGCTCGGGCATCCGGAACCAGCGCTCGCTGACGGTTTGGCTGAGCAGCGGCGTGACGACAGACACCAGCGCCAGCCCCAAGACCACGGCCGGCCAGGCCAGCTTGGCACGCCGCACCGCCAGCAGCTGCAATGTGCCCTCGCCTTTCATGATCAACCAGGCCGCGCCCAGCAAGGCATAGGCGGCGGCCAAGGCCAGCGCGATCAGCAAGGCGAACAAGGTATAGCCCCAGCCCTGCGCAAAACCGGTGATATAGCGTGCCAGCATCCAGCCCTGCGACAAGGCGGCCAAGGCCGAGCCGGCCATGAAAGCGCGGTTCCACAGCGGCTGCCAACGTGTTTGCGCCTTGACCCGAAAATCAAACGCGACGCCGCGCAGCGTCAGCCCCAAGAGCATCAGCGCCACCGGCAGGTACAAGGCCTGCAAGATCACGCCGTGTGCCTTTGGGAAGGCCACCAGCAAAATACCCACGCCCAGCACCAACCAGGTTTCATTCGCGTCCCAGAACGGGCCGATCGAGGCCACCATCTGGTCCTTGTGCTCGCCGCTGGCGCCCAGCATCAACAGACCGACACCCAGGTCATAACCATCCAGCACCACATACACCAACAAGGCCAGACCCATCAGGCCCATGAAGACCAAGGGCATCCAGATATCGGCACTCATGCAGCACTCCCGGTGGTGACTTCGGTTTTTTCGGCCATGTACTTGATCACCGACACATAGGCAATGATCAGGGCCAGGTACAAAACGATATAGCCGATCAAGGTGGTGGCGATCATCGGCGCCGGCACGGCGGAGGCCACATCGGCGGTGCGCAGCAGACCATAGACGATGAAGGGCTGACGGCCGATTTCGGTCACATACCAGCCGGCAATCGTGGCCAGCCAGCCGGAGAAAGTCATCCAGGACAGACCGATCAACAAGACCCTGGGCAGGTCCGCCGCACTCCAACGCCGGCGCTTGTAAAGCCACAAACCGCCCCAGCTGAAAACGAGCATCAACAGCCCCGTGCCGACCATGATGCGAAAGCCAAAAAACAGCGGAGCCACCGGCGGGTGTGCGCCCTTGAACTCGTCCAAGCCTTTGATCTCGCCATCGGCGTGGTGCGTCAGCACCAGGCTAGCCAACTTGGGGATGCCGATCTCGAAATCATTGCTGCGGGTCTGTGCATTCGGCCAGGCGAACAGCAGCAGCGGCGCGCCGCGTTCGGTCTGCCACACCCCTTCCATCGCCGCGATCTTGGCCGGCTGATACTTCAAGGTGTTGAGCCCATGCATATCGCCGACCAGGATCTGCAAGGGGATCAGCAAAGCGCCCAGGGTCAGGCCGACCCGCAGCACCCGCGCCGTGTGGGGCTGGGTCTTGCCCTTGAGCAACTGCCAGGCGCTGACGCCGGCCAGCAAGAAGCTGACGGTCAAACCCGACGCCAGTAACTTGTGGGTCAAGCGGTAGGGGAAAGACGGATTAAAGATCACCGCCCACCAGTCCAGCGCATGGAACTCGCCGTTGATGATCTCAAAACCCTGCGGCGTGTGCATCCAGGAGTTCAGGCTCAATATCCAGAAGGCACTCAGCGTGGTGCCAAAGGCCACCATCACGGTGGCCACCAGGTGCACGCGCTCGCTGACCCGGCCATGGCCGAACAGCATCACGCCCAAAAAGCTGGCCTCCAAGAAGAAGGCCGTCAGCACCTCGTAGCCGAGCAAGGGGCCGGCGATATTGCCGGCTTTCTCCATGAAACCGGGCCAGTTGGTGCCGAACTGGAAACTCATCGTGATGCCGCTGACCACGCCCAGCGCAAAGCTCAAGGCGAACACCTTGGTCCAAAAACGATAGGCGCTCAGCCAGGCCGCGTCATGGGTCAAGAGCCAGCGCGCGCGGAAGAACAAGAGCACCCAGGCCAGCGCGATATTGATGGTGGGAAAGAGGATATGAAAGGTGATGTTGGCGGCAAACTGCATGCGGGCCAGAACGACGGCGTCCATTTCTTCACCCTTGATCCAGGCTCGATTTGCCGCTGACCGCCCTGCCGATGCGCCCGGGCAGCTCCAGCATCTTCTGCACCTTGGAGCCCATCTTCATCAACTGGCCCAGCGTCTGCGAATCCATTTTTTGCACATCGTCAAACCAGGTCGTCATCAGCTCGATCAGATCGTGCATGCCGCGCATGCGCTCTTGGGCGACACGGTCTTCCTCACAAGTCGGCGTCTCCAGCAAGGCATTGCGCAGCATCGACAAGGTCGGCTCGATCTCGCGCCGGCGCCGCTCTTCGGCCAGCGTGCGAAAAATCTCCCAGGCATCGCTGGGTGCTTCGAAATACTCGCGCCTGTCGCCACTCAGGTGGCGCAGTTTGACCAGGCGCCAGGCCTGCAACTCCTTCAGCCCCATCGACACATTGGAGCGGCTGAACTCGAGCGCTTCGGCAATTTCATCGGCATTGATGGCCTGCGGCGAGACAAAAATCAGCGCGTAAATCTGCCCCACCGTGCGGTTGATGCCCCAGCGACTGCCCATCTCTCCAAAATGAGCGACGAAGCTGCGGACCAGCGGACTCATTGCATTCATGCGCGAATTCCTTGTGTTGACTCAATCAAAAGCGAGATCGCCTTTGACACAACGCAAAGTTTATCCAATTTTCAGTAAATACTGAAATATCAGTAAAAAGAAACATCCACCGTGCTGCCAAGACCTCGTCAGCCGAGCCACAAGATGCTCATCAATAATCGCGGCCATGCTCGGCTTTAGCTCACCCCTCTCGATGTCTTCACCTATCCAATCTCTTGCAGGCTTGGCCGCATTGCTGCTGGGCCTCGGCGCTGGCGGCGCCCAAGCCACACAAGCACAAGTGCAAGTCCCCAGCCTCGACCAGCGCGAAGGCCAAGCCCTGCCTTTGATCGGCCATTGGTTTGCGGCCAAGGCAGCAACGAGCGCCAAGCCGGCGCCAGCCGTCCTGCTGCTGCACGGCTGCGGCGGCCCCTACGACAAAAAAGGTGGTTTGTCCGAGCGCATGCTGGATTACGTCAGCGTGCTCAACGCCGAAGGCTGGCACGCCTTGGTGCTGGATTCGCTGACGCCGCGCGGCGAAAAAGAGTTGTGCACCCAGAAAATCGGCACGCGCGCCGTCACCATGACCGAGCGGCGCCGCGACACGTTTGGCGCGCTGCAATGGCTCTCGGCCCGCCCCGAGGTGGACGCCCAGCGCTTGGCGCTGCTGGGTTGGTCCAACGGCGGCAGCACCGTTTTGGCGAGCAGCAACACCCAGCACCCCGAGGTCAAGGCGGCCACGGAAAAGGCGCTGAAGCCACGCGCCGCCGTGGCCTTTTATCCAGGCTGCGAGGCCGATTTGAAGCGCGGCTATTCGCCCAGTGCGCCGCTTTTGATTCTGAGCGGAGGCAGCGATGACTGGACGGCCGCCGCCCCTTGCCAGGCCTTGGTCAAAGCGTCCGAAACCTTGAGCTTGGCGAAGCCGCAAATCAAGGTCTACCCCGGCGCCTTCCACGGTTTTGACTCGTCGGCGCCGGTGCGCCTGCGTGCCGACGTCCCCAACGGTGTCACGCCCGGTGCGGGCGTTCATGTCGGCGGCCAGCCCGCCGCGCGCGAAGCCTCGCGGCAAGACATGCTGAGTTTTTTACGGGAACAGCTGAAATGACGAACGCCGTCCCATTGCAACTGCGCAGCGAGCGGCTGCTGCTGCGGGCGCCATCGGCCGCGCTGGCGCCGGCCGTCAATGGCTTTCAGATGCGCAATCTGGCCCATTTCGCGCCCTGGGACCCGCCTTATGCGGCCGACTATTTCGAACCCGAGGGAGTCAGCGCTCGCTTGGACAAGGCCGAACAAGACTTTGCCGCCGGCAACGCCTTCGGTTTCTGGTTCAGCCGCCTGGAGAAACCCGCCGAACTGATCGGCAAGGTCAATGTGACGCAAGTCAGCCGCGGGCCATTCCAGAGCGCCTCACTCGGTTACGCCATCGATGCCCAAGCACAGGGCCAAGGCCTGATGCATGAGGCCTTGCAAACAGTGATCGCGCTGATGTTCGCACCGCCCGTGCGCCTGCACCGCCTGCAAGCCGCGGTGCGGCCGGAGAACCGCGCCAGCTTGGCGGTGATGAAACGCCTGGGCTTTGCACATGAGGGCCTCAGCCGGCGCTACTTGTTCATCGCCGGCGCCTGGCGCGATCACGAGACTTTTGCGCTGATCAACCCGGACTGGGGTCTTGACGAAGCCCCCTGAATCCATCGATTCGGCTATTTACAATAATTTATTATTGTTTTACAGTAAACAATTATTGTATTTGCTGAATCATGTTCATGGACGAAAAGCCCCATCAAGACAGAGACAAGCTTGGCCGCGTGCGCAGGCTGAGCTGGTGGGTGCGGCTTTTTTGCCTGCTGGGTGGGCTGGCCTTGCTGCTCGTCCCGGCAATGCTGTGGAGCCAGCCCGAATGGTTGGAATCGGTCGCGCGCAAGAACTGGCTCACCAACGGCGCGCCTTTGCAGCTCGACGCTGGCAGCCGTTTTTGGGGCTGGCTGAGCAGTTGTTTGCCGGGCGCCGTCTTGCTGTATGCGCTCTGGCAAGTCTGGTCGCTGTTCGGCTACTACCGGCGCGGCGAAATTTTCAAAACCGGCCCCGCCACTCATTTGCGCAGACTCGGTGCCGCGTTGATGGTGAACGCCATCGCGCAGCCGCTCTCGACAACCTTGGCCGTGCTGGCCTTGACGCTGGGCAACCCGGTCGGCCAGCGTCAACTCGTCCTGGCCCTGAGTCTGGAGCAATACTCCAGCTTCGGCTTTGGCCTCGCCGTCTTGGTCATCGGCATCGTGATGCAAGAAGCGGCGCGGGTGGCGCAAGAGAACGCGGAGTTCGTCTGATGCCGATTCAAGTGACGCTGGACGTGATGCTGGCCAAGCGCAAGATGCGCTCGCGCGAGTTGGCCGAAGCGGTGGGCATCACCGAGGCCAATTTGTCGCTGCTGAAATCGGGCAAGGTACGCGGCGTGCGCTTCGACACGCTGGCCGCCATCTGCCAGGCGCTGCAATGCCAGCCCGGTGAACTGCTCATTTATCTAGACGGACCCGAGTTGCCGCCGCAAGCATGATGAGCTTCGAAGCGGACGCCGCGCGAAGCCGGCGCCAACTCGCCCTGCTGCCGCTGCTGGCCTTGCTGCACCTCGCGATCGGGCTAGGGCTGGCCGCCCATTGGCGGCACAGCAAGCCAGCGCTGCAGGCCACCGAGCGCATCGAGCTGCGCTTGCTGGCGGCACCGCTTGCAACCAAGCCGCCGCCAATGCCGACTGCGGTTCAGCCCCGGACAACGGCCCGCATGCCCTTAACCACGCCCAAGCCAACCGATATGCAAGAAAGCACGGCGCCCTCGCTGGCGTCCGAGCCCTTGGAGGCGGCGGCTTCGGCGCCTGCGGCTCCCCCAGCGGCCTTGTTGGTCATCGCCCCCGGCCTCTTGATCAACACCGAGGCCACCCGGCGCGCGCTGCGCCAAGCCGGTCGCAGCCCTTTGCTCTCGGAGCGCGCGGCGACCGCGATGGGCGACGGCCCGCCACTCGAACGATCCGAGTTGCTGGGCCAGGAATTCAGGAAGGCCGGCAATGGCGACTGCTTGAAGGGCGAGTTTGCAGGTGGCGGGGCGGGCATCTTGAGCCTCCCGTTTTGGCTGCTGGCCGAAGCACGCGGCAAATGCGCAAAATGACACAGGCTTCGCGCAACTATCTGAACCAACGCTCGGTCGCTGCACGCTGGGGCTGGCTGCTCGTGCTGCTGCTGCACCTCTTGATGTGGGCTTTGCTGCGAGAAGTTCGGCGCCATGAGTCCTTGCCGCCTGAGTCGAAAGTGAGCAGTGGCTGGCTGATTCCTATGCCGCCATTGCTCACCAAGAAGCATCGGCCCGAACAAGCTGAGCCGCTGCGACCACGCTCGGCGCCCAACCCAAGAACCAGCAGCCTCGCCTCGCCAACCCTGGCGCCCCTGCCGCCCATCGGTATGACCGCAAACGCGGCCGACATCAGCGCAGGCAAAGCGCCCGAGGCCAGCCCGATGGAGCGCGGCCCGGAGCGCTTGAAGCTTGGCCTGCCGGCCAGGCCGGCCTCCGCAGCGCAGAGTACGCCGGCGCAGATGGCGGCAACCGACCCGCGCGGCAACTCGCACCGCCCCGATATGGGCGAGCGCATGGCCGCAGCACTCGGCAGCGACCCCAGCCTGCGGGAAGAAATCATTGCCCCGGGGCACCGGCGCTTTCGCCAGGGCAGCACCTGCCTTGACGTCCAAGACACCCGCAACTCGCAGTTGAACCCCTTTGACGAGAACGCCCGCATGGGCGCCAAGCTGGTGTCCAAGTGCAAAGAATAGCCCGCCCCGATTCGCCCATTTTCCCGACCCAAACAGCCATCGCCCCTATGAAACTATCGACTCGATCAATGCTCCTCGGCGCCGCCATGATGGCGCTGTCTCACTCCGCGGTTCAGGCCCAGGACAGTCCCGCGCAAGCAACCGAAGTGCTGGACGCCGTCTCCGTCAATATGAAGCGCGACAGCAGCATTCAGCCCTACGGCCGAATGAACGAAGTGCTGAGCATGGTGCAACGCTACGGGCAGGGGCTGTTCCGGCTGGAATTCAAGTTAGAGGCCAAGGACCCCAAAGTGCCGCTGCCGGCAAGCCCGAAGCTGGCGGTGATGCATGCCGACGCCTATGTGCCGATTGCCTTCAAGGCCGACAGTACGTTCGAGTTACCCGTGCTGCCCAAAGAGCAGGCCAAAGACGCAGAGATCGCCAGCAATCTGGTCAAGGGCACGGCCAAGATGAGCGGCAAGCTCATATTGACCGTCAAGCCCGAACAGCTCGATATGGCGACGGTGCGAAAAATCATGAAGACCGCCAGAACCATGCGCAGCGAGATCCTGCCCTGGTATTTGCGCTGGGCTTTTCCGCAGATCGAAGGCGTGCGGGTTTGCAGCACTCAAGCAAACTGGGAGCTTGAGTGGCCCGACGCAAGCACGGCAGGTCAGTTGCTGAGCGTAGCGCTGAGCGCCGACGGCAAGGATATGGATCCCGAGGAAAGCGGCGCAGCCAAAAAACCACCCTCGACCCGCCGCCAATGCAGCACCATCACCGGCGAAGAACGCTGGCCCGACAACGCCCGCCTAGTGGCGCCGGGCGACGCGAGCCTAAGCGTCAGACTCAGCACTCAGTCTTGAGCCAAAAGCTCACGGGTTTGGCGCTTCGCGCGCAGGCCCTTGAGCCGGGCGCGCGCCTCCTCTTGCAAGCGCAGCACGCGCCGCTGCAGCTTGCCGGTCGTCGTCATCGGCAGTGCATCTATGAACTCGATCTCCTTCGGGTACTCATAGGGCGCCAAGGCCGCACGCACATGGTCTTGCAACTCGGCCACCAGCGCGGCCGACCCGAAGTGCCCAGGGCTCAAGACCACATAGGCCTTGACCAGATTGCCGCGTTCGGCATCGGGCTTGGGCACCACCGCAGCATTGGCAACCGCCGGGTGTTTGATCAGGCAATGCTCGATTTCTCCGGGGCCGATGCGGTAGCCGGCCGACTTGAACATATCGTCGCTGCGGCCCTCGTACCAAAAATAGCCCTCGGCATCCATATGTGCCCGGTCGCCGGTGCGGCACCAACTGTTGCCGGCATCGCCGCAGAACTTTGCTTTTGAAGCGGCCTGATTGCCCCAATAACCCAGGAAAAACACCGGATCGAGTGCCCCTTGCACATCGCGCCGATGCACCGCCACCTCACCGCTGACGCCTGGGGGGCAGGTCTTGCCCTCTTCATCGATCACCGCCACCCGGTGGCCCGGAAAGGCGCGCCCCATGCTGCCTGGCCGGGCCGGCCAGAAGCGACTGCAATTGCCCACCACATAGTTGATCTCGGTCTGGCCGAACATCTCGTTGACCATAACGCCGAGTTGCTTTTGACAATAGGTAAAGACCGCGTCGCCGACCGACTCGCCGGCGCTCATGATGGCCTGCAGCTTGAGCTGGTAGCGCTTGCTGGGCTGGGGCACCGCCTTCATCATCGCCTTCAAGGCGGTGGGGAACAAAAAACTGTGCGTGACGGCATGGCGCTGCATCAACTCAAAGGCCTTCTCGGGCGCAAAGCGGCCCTGGCAAGCAACGATCGTGCGGCCGAAATAGAGGGTCGGCAGCAAGGCATCCATCAAGCCCCCCGTCCAGGCCCAATCGGCCGGACTCCAGAACACCGCGTCCGATGGTTTGCCCGGCTCGGCAGGATCAAAGCCGAACCAATTCTGGCTGGCGATAAAACCGCTCAAATTGCCGATCAAAGCGCGCTGCGGAATCAGCGCACCCTTGGGGTCGCCGGTGGTGCCGCTGGTGTAGATCAGCAGCGCCGCCTCATCCGCCTTGGTCTGCACCGCCGTGAAACGGGCCGGCTCGGCCTGCAGTGCCGCCATCCAGCAAACCTCATGCTCGCCCTGGGGCTGACCGCCTACCGTGATCAAGGTTTGCAGTGACGGGCACTGGGTCCGCAAGGCCTGCAGCAGCGGCAGCCCCACCTCGTCGGCAATCGCCAGCAAGGCGCCGCTGTCGCGCAGTCGGAATTCCAGCGCATCTGCGCCAAAGAGATGCGTCAGCGGCATCGCAATAGCGCCGAGTTGGCTGATCGCAATATGGGCGACGACGGTCTCAAAGCGCTGCGGCAGCACGATGGCCACCCGGTCGCCACGCCCCACACCGCGGCGCTGCAAGGCGTTGCTCAGACGATTGGCGGCGCGTTGCAACTGGCCATAGCTGTACTGGGCGCGGCAACCGCTGTCGCTCTCGAAAATGATCGCCAAGGCATCCGGCGTGTCGCGTGCCCAGCGGCCGCAGCAGACCTCGGCCAGATTGAACTCGGCCGGCACCTGCCAGTGAAAACCGGCATGCAAGGCGGCATAGGAATCATTGGATTGGACAACAAGGTTTTCCATCGAGTTCCCTTTATGCAGCGCCAGCGAGTCGGCCATGGTAGCCAGGGAGTGCCGAAAGGCACTCATGGAATGCCCTTGGTCAAACTAAACTGCGGCGATGAATATTCAGCTGATTCACAACCCCCGCTGCTCCAAATCACGCGAGGCCTTGAGCCTGCTGCAAGCCGCCGGCCACACCGTCGAAGTGATTGACTACTTGAAAGCCCCGCTGGCGCTGGCCGAGCTGAGCGACTTGCAACAAAAGCTCGGCCTGCCGGCCCGCGAGTTGCTGCGCAGCGGCGAAGACGAGTACGCCGCGCTGGGCTTGGCACGCCCGGAGCTGAGCGACGCCGAACTGCTAGCCGCCATTGCCGCCCACCCCAATCTGCTGCAACGGCCCATCGTGATCAAGGGTGAGCGGGCGATGATTGCACGGCCGCCCGAACTCTTGAATCGCTTCTTGCTTGAATCTGAATCGCCTTGAACCTTCTTCAGGCCTTGAAACGTTTCAGCGCATCCCCACTGAGTCGGCAGATCCGCCAGTCGGGCATCACGCTGGCGCCCATGTTTTCGTAGAAGCGAATCGCGTCTTCGTTCCACTCCAGCACGCTCCACTCGAAGCGGCCGTAATCGCGATCAACGGCGATCTGCGCCAAGCGGGTCAGCAAGCCCTTGCCCAAGCCCGTGCGTCGGTGCGCGTGACGCACATACAAGTCCTCGAGATACAGCCCGGGTTTGGCCAAAAAGGTGCTGAAGTTGGTGAAGAAGAGCGCAAAGCCGACCACCTCCCCCTCAATCTCACCGACCAAGGCCTCGACCACCGGCTTGGGGCCGAATAGATAGGGCGCCAGCTTGTCGGCGGTCAGCGCCAGCATATGGGTGAGTTGCTCGAACTCGGCCAAGTCGCCAATCAGGCCGACGATGGCCGGCACATCGCGTGGCTCGGCGGGACGTATGGTGTATGAAATCATGGCGGCGATTTTGCCTGGGATTCGAATCATTCCCCCTGTCACAAAGCCGACAGCCAACCCTTCTGACGCCGGGCTACAGTTCGCCGCATGACTGCGCCCACCTATTTTGCCCGCCGCCCTCACCAAAGCCGCTTCACCCTGCTGCGCGGCTTGCGCCACCATGTCTTGCAATGGGGCGGCAACGACGAGCTGGACGCCAATTTGCCGCCATTGCTGATGTTGCACGGCTGGATGGACGTGGGCGCTTCGTTCCAGTTTGTCGTCGATGCCTTGCAAGAACAGGGGCGCCGCGTGATCGCTCTCGACTGGCGCGGCTTTGGCTTGAGCGCCGGCAGCGGCAGCGACGCCTATTGGTTCCCCGACTATCTGGGCGACCTCGACGCCTTGCTGGACGCCGTCAGCCCCGAGGCTCCCGTCGACCTCCTGGGCCACAGCATGGGTGGCAATGTGGTGATGAGTTATGCCGGCGTACGCCCCGGCCGGGTGCGCCGTTTGATCAATCTGGAGGGCTTTGGTCTTCCGCAAACGCAAGCAGAGCAAGCTCCGGCCCGGCTGACGAAATGGCTGGATGACTTGAAGACGCCGCAAGAGCTGAAAAGCTACCCCGATCTTGCGGCGGTGGCCGCAAGACTGATGAAGACCAACCCGCGCTTGAGCGAGGCCAAGGCCGCTTGGCTGGCGCCGCATTGGTCACGCGAGTTGGACGGAGCCCGGCATATCTTGGCCGACGCCGCGCACAAGCGAGCCAACCCGATGCTCTACCGCAAGGACGAAATCCTCGCCACTTGGGCACGCATAGAAGCCCCATTGCTATGGGTCGAAGGTGCTTGCACCGATCTGAGTAAATTCTGGGGCTCGCGTTACCCGCGCAGCGACTTCGAGAGCCGACTGGCCGTGGTGCCGAATGTGCAGCGTGAGGTGCTCGCCGACGCCGGACATATGCTGCATCACGATCAACCGGAAGCGCTGGCCGCCTCGATCGAGGCTTTCTTGGCTTGAGCCCGGTGGGCGTCATCGAGCTTGCGCATGGCGTGGGCGTAATAGGCGATCAAAACGCAATAGAGCAACACAGCGCCCTGCGCGGCCAGCCAAAAACTGAAGGGCCAGCCAAAGAAGCTGAAGTTCAGTTCGCGAGCATAGAAGGTGCCGCCAAACGTGACCAGCGCCCAAATCAGCAATAGACCGAAGCTCAGGCGACGGCTACGCTGCCAATAAAAGGCGTCAGCGGCGACCTGCGCCGGCGCGCCCCATGTCTTGTCGGGAACTTTCATTTCATCCTCTTGCTTGGCCAAGCTGGCTCAACCTTGATCAACATTTGGTGACCTCACCGGCATTGCGCCAAGCCCACGATCAGGCAATAACGCAACTTCAGCCCCGTCGCGAGCAACCATAACAACAGCAGCAGCGCCACCAGCAGCCAACGCAAACGCCGCTCACCCAACCCCGGGCCGAAGCGTCGCAGGCCCGCCAGCAGCGGCGCAGTCAGCCATTGCAGCAGTCGGTAGACCGAATTGCGCGCCCGTGCCTGCCCCGCCAGCAAAGCCAGCAAGCCCTGGCCGGCCAAAGCCATCAGGGCAATCTCGACCCACATCTTCAAGGCGCTAGCGAATATCAACATCGGCGCGAGTGTGCCGCAATCAAGCCGCTTGCAACAGGCTGAAAGCCCTCATTCCACCCTCCTCGGCGCGACCTGCCGCGGCCGTGTGAAAATAGCGGACTCTGGACGGTCGAGGACAGCCGCACTTCAGCGCGCTCAAACATCATCCGCACACGACCGGCTCCGCAAGGAATAAAGAATATGGACATCGAACACATCAACGCCATTGGCGCCTCCCTGGCCGATCTGACAGCGCGGACCGCCGCGCTAAGGGGGTATCTTTGACTACGACCGCAAATCACTGCGCCTGAACGAAGTCAACGCTGCACTCGAAAACCCCAGCGTCTGGAACGAGCCCAAGCGCGCCCAGGAGCTGGGCAAGGAAAAGCGCACACTGGAGAACGTGGTCGAGACCATCAACCACCTCGACAGCAACCTCGCCGACAACAGCGAGTTGTACGAGATGAGCAAGGCCGAGGACGACTTTGACGGTCTGCTCGCCATCGAGGGCGACGCCGCCAAGCTGAACGAGATCGTCGAACAGATGGAATTCCGGCGCATGTTCAACAAGCCCGAAGACCCGAGCAACTGCTTCATCGACATCCAGGCCGGCGCCGGCGGCACCGAGGCCTGCGACTGGGCCGGCATGCTCTTGCGCCAATACCTGAAGTACTGCGAACGCAAGGGTTTCAAGACTACGCTGGAAGACGAGTCCAGCGGCGATGTGGCCGGCATCAAGAGCGCCACCATCAAGGTCGAGGGCGAATACGCTTTCGGATTGTTGAGAACCGAAACCGGCGTGCACCGACTGGTGCGCAAGAGTCCCTTCGACTCGGCCGGCGGGCGCCACACCAGCTTTGCCTCGCTGTTTGTCTACCCGGAAGTGGATGATTCGATCGAGATCGACATCAACCCGGCCGATGTGCGCACCGACACCTTCCGCGCCTCGGGCGCCGGCGGTCAGCACATCAACAAGACCGACTCGGCAGTGCGTCTGACCCACATTCCGACCGGCATCGTGGTGCAGTGCCAAGACGGCCGCAGCCAGCATGGCAACCGCGATGTGGCCTGGAAGCGCCTGCGCTCGCGCCTGTATGACTTCGAAATGCGCAAGCGCATGGAAGAGCAGCAAAAACTCGAAGACACCAAGACCGATGTGGGCTGGGGCCATCAGATTCGCAGTTATGTGCTGGACCAGAGCCGCATCAAGGATCTGCGCACCAACGTCGAAACATCGGCCACCCAGAAGGTTCTGGACGGCGACCTCGACCTCTTCATCTCCGCCAGCTTGAAGCAAGGCGTCTAAAGGCGACTGAATCGCCCCAAAGCGTCATCAAGTCACTCCGACTCCGTCTCCTTCGAGCGGAGTTTTTTTCGAATACCACCCAAGGATGCCCGCCATGCGTGAAGGCACTGCCACTCTGATTCGCCGCGAAGACTATCAAGCTCCCGCGTTCTGGATCCGCACCGTTGACCTGACCTTTGATCTGGACCCGGCCAAGACCCTGGTCACCGCCAAGATGGCGCTGGAGCGCAATAGCGCCGTCGCCCACGGCCCGCTGCGGCTGCACGGCGAAGCGCTGAATGTGCTGCGCGTGCTGATCAACGGCGAGAGCGTGTCCTTCCGTCAGGACGGCAATGAGCTGGTGATCGACAACGCGCCGGACGCCGACTTCGCGCTCGAGCTGCGCAACACCTGCGCGCCCGACAAGAACACCACGCTGAACGGTCTCTACACCTCGGGCGGCAGCTTCTTCACGCAATGTGAGGCCGAAGGCTTTCGCCGCATCACCTATTTCCTCGACCGCCCCGACGTGATGGCCGTCTACACCGTGCTGCTGCGCGCCGACAAGGCCAAGTATCCGGTGCTGCTGTCGAACGGCAATCTGCTCGAAAGCGGCGAGCTGCCGAACGGCCGCCACTTCGCCAAATGGCATGACCCGTTCCCGAAGCCGAGCTATCTGTTCGCGCTGGTGGCGGGCGACCTGGTGGCGCGCGAGCAGCGCGTACGCACCCGCGCCGGCAAGGATCATTTGCTGCAGGTCTATGTGCGCCGCGGTGATCTGGAGAAGACCGAACACGCGATGAACTCGCTGATCGCCTCCATCGTATGGGACGAAGCGCGCTTCAATTTGCCGCTTGACCTGGAGCGCTTCATGATCGTCGGCGTGTCCGACTTCAATATGGGCGCGATGGAAAACAAGGGGCTGAACATCTTCAACACCTCGGCGCTGCTGGCCTCGCCGGCCACCGCCACCGACGCCGACTTCGGCCGCATCGAGTCGATCGTCGCGCATGAATATTTCCATAACTGGACCGGCAACCGGGTCACCTGCCGCGACTGGTTCCAGCTCTCGCTGAAAGAAGGCCTGACCGTCTTCCGCGACCAGGAATTCAGCATGGACATGGCCGGCGGCGCCTCCGCCCGCGCGGTCTGCCGCATCCAGGACGTGCGCAATCTGCGCAGCGCGCAATTCCCCGAGGACTCCGGCGCGATGGCCCATCCGGTGCGCCCGGACAGCTACGTCGAGATCAACAACTTCTACACCACCACGATCTACGAGAAGGGCTCCGAAGTCGTGCGCATGTACCAGACCCTGGTCGGACGCGCCGGTTTCGAGGCCGGTTTGAAGCTGTATTTCGAGCGCCATGACGGCCAGGCCGTCACCTGCGATGACTTCGCCGCCGCGATTGCCGACGCCAACCCCGGCTCGGCCCTAACGACCCGACTGGACGCCTTCAAGCGCTGGTACTCGCAAGCCGGCACGCCTCATGTGCAAGCGCGCGGAGCCTACGACGCGGCCGCCCAGAGCTACACGCTGACGCTGAGTCAACATTCACCCGCCACGCCGGGCCAGCCCGACAAATTGCCGCAGGTGATCCCGGTCGCGATGGGCCTGCTCAGTCACGAGGGTCAGGCCTTGACGCTGCATTTGCAGGGCGAGGCCGCAGCAATCGGCGCCGAGCATGTGCTGGTGCTGGAGCAGCCCGAGCAGAGCTTTGTCTTCATCAATGTCGCCTGCGCACCCGTGCCTTCGCTGCTGCGCGGTTTCTCCGCGCCGGTGATTCTGGATGACGGCTTGAGCGATGCCGAACTGCTGGTGCTCTTGCAGCATGACAGCGACGCCTTCAACCGCTGGGAAGCCGGCCAACGCCTGAGCCTGAACCGCATCCTCGCGGCGCTGCGCAGCGGCGCAGCGCTGCAACTCGATGACGCCTATCTCGGCGCGATGCGCGCGGTGCTGCGCCATCCGCAGTTGGACGCCGCTTTCAAGGAATTGGCGCTGACCTTGCCGGGCGAAGGCTATATCGCCGAGCAGGTCGAGATCGTCGACCCGCAAGCCATTCATGCGGTGGTCGAGTCCGCGCAGAAGCAAATGGCCGCCGCCTTGCGTGAGGACTGGATCGCGGCCTTCGAGGCCAATCAAGTCATGGGCGGCTACACGCCGGACCCGGTCTCCAGCGGCAAGCGCGCGCTCGCCAATCTGGCCCTGAGCATGCTGGTGCTGGAGGCGCCCCGCGCGCAAGACAGCGTCTGGCCTGGCCGCGCCTATCAGCGCTTCAAGGATGCCGGCAATATGACCGACCGCCTGGGCGCCCTGGCGGCCTTGGTCAATGCCCATGCCGAGTTGGCCGACAGCGCCTTGGATCGTTTCCACGAACTGTTCAAGGATGACCCCTTGGTGGTAGACAAATGGTTTGCCTTGCAAGGCCGCGTGCCGGAGCAGGACGGCAAGACATTTGCTCGCGTCAAGCAATTGACCAAGCATGCCGACTTCACATTGAAGAACCCGAACCGTGCGCGCAGCCTGCTGTTCTCGCTCTGCATGTACAACCCGGCGGCCTTCCACCGCGCCGATGCTGCAGGTTATGTTTTCTGGGCCGAGCAGGTCTTGGCGCTGGACGCCATCAACCCGCAAATCGCCAGCCGTCTGGCCCGCGTGATGGACCGCTGGACCACCTTGGCCACGCCTTATCGGAGCGCCGCGCTCGAAGCGATCCGTCGCGTCGCCGCCAAGGCCGATTTGTCCAATGATGTGCGCGAAGTCATCAGCCGCGCGCTGGCCTCGGTCACTGCCGCTTAAACAGCTTTCTGCACCCTAACTCTGAATGTCCTCATCATGACCCGACGCATCAGCCTGACCCAATACCTGATCGAACAGCAGCGCGAACATGGCCAGATCCCGCAGGAGCTACGGCTCCTGATCGAGGTGGTGGCGCGCGCCTGCAAGCGCATCTCCATCAGCGTCACCAAGGGCGCCTTGGGCGAGGTGCTGGGCACGGCCGGCAGCGAGAACGTGCAGGGCGAGATCCAGAAGAAGCTCGACATCATCGCCAACGAGGTCTTGATCGAGGCAAACGAATGGGGCGGCCATCTGGCGGCGATGGCCTCCGAGGAAATGGAAGGCATTCACGTCGTGCCCAACCGTTACCCGCAGGGCGAATACCTGCTGATGTTCGACCCGCTGGACGGCTCATCCAATATCGACGTCAATGTCTCGATCGGCACGATCTTCTCGGTCTTGAAGAAGGCCGAGGGCGGCAAGGGCGTGTCGGAAGACGACTTCTTGCAGCCCGGCACCGCGCAAGCGGCAGCCGGCTACTGCGTCTACGGCCCGCAGACCACGCTGGTCTTGACCTTCGGCCAAGGGGTGGCGATGTTCACGCTCGACCGCGAGCAAGGCTCCTTTGTGCTGACCAGCGAGGGCGTCAAGATCCCCGAGGACACCAAAGAGTTCGCCATCAATATGTCGAATATGCGCCACTGGGACGCCCCGGTAAGCCGTTACATCGACGAAGCCCTGGCCGGCAGCACGGGCCCGCGCGGCAAGGATTTCAATATGCGCTGGATCGCCTCGATGGTGGCCGATGTGCACCGCATCCTGACCCGTGGTGGTGTGTTCCTCTACCCCTGGGACAAGCGCGAGCCCAACAAGGCCGGCAAATTGCGGCTGATGTATGAGGCCAACCCGATGGCCTTCCTGGTTGAGCAAGCCGGTGGAGCCGCCACCAACGCTCGCCAACGCATCATGGACTTGCAGCCAACACAGCTGCACGAACGCGTCGCCGTTGTGCTGGGTTCGAAGAAGGAAGTTGAGCGCGTCACCGCCTATCATCTCGAGGCTGGCAAAAAATAAAGCTAGAATCATAGGCTTGATGCCGGTGTAGCTCAGTCGGTAGAGCAGCTCATTCGTAATGAGAAGGTCGGGTGTTCGATTCATCTCTCCGGCACCAATAAAAACAAGCACTTAGCCCAGACTAACCCTCTGGGCTTTGTTGTTTCTGGGGCTCATGTATCACTTCTATCTGCTGGGTCAGGACTTGCGCGGCGTCACGATGGAGCGGGAGCGGGAGCTGGCGCGGCTGAGGCAGTGGCAAGGTTGAATGATTGCCGCCAAGCTTGCCAAAACAGGCTAGCCATCCCAGGCCCATGCCCCCAGGTCGAACACCTTGCCACTGTCGGGGTACAGAAACCAATCAAGGTCGGTCTGGCCGCCCGAGCTCAGGTAGTTGCGCAGGCGCGGATAGGCCAGCCCCAGGTCGGTCTCTTCGCAGGCATGGCGCCAATTCGGCGGCAACATCAAGGCATAGGGGTAGCCGTTCGCATCGCGCAGCAGCGGGTCGATCACCCGGCCGCTGTGCTGGACCAGCAGATAGGGCGTGGCCGCGCCAATGCTCGCCGGGTCCAGCGCCTGCTCCAGCTGCACCGAGAGCCTCATATGCGGGGCTTGTTTCGGCGCAATGCCGCATTGGGTATTGACGTTCCAGCCACTGACGATGCCGAAGGCCGTGCCGCTGTTGTCGATCGAACCAAAGGCCTGCGCCTGCAGCATGCCCCCGCTCAAACTGGCACTGCAGGGGGCGCTGCCTGCAGCGCCCGGCAATTTGCGCTGACAGTTGATCACGCCGGATCCGGGCACGGGCAGGCGGAAGTTCCAATCGAGCTGGTATTGGGCCCCATCGGCCAGCAGGTAGGCCTCGGCCTCGATGCGCATCACTAGGCCGGAGAAGTCCAGGCCCAGCTTGTAGCGAAAGGCCACCACCGCATCGTTGAAGTCATAGTCGCCGCGATCGGGATAGTTGTCCTCATAGGCCACGTAATACCAATCGCTCGCCGAAGGGTAGTAGCTCCAGGCCGATGGAGATGTGACCGAAGCGCTGTCGTTGGAGACGATGCCCTCGACGGTCTCCACCGCAGGCGCGCTGGCGCGGAAGTCGCTGCTCTCCACCAGGGTGGTGTTGAGGAACAGCGAGTCCGTCCGATTCAACAGCGCCAGATCTTCAAAGCCGCCAGAGAAGTCATAGAAATTTTCGGGCTCATTCAGCGCCTTGTTGACCGCCAGCAACTCGATCGACAAGACCGCCGAGCTGGCACCCAGCAGGCTATCGGGCACAAAGATATCCAGCGTGCTGTCGAAATGCTGCTGCACATCGTTGGACCCGGTGATACGGCTGGAGCCCCCTTCGCCCAGCAGGGTGTAGTACTGAGATCGCTGCTGGCTGCCGGCTTTGGCCAGCAGGGCCTGGGTGGCGCTGCGGTAGTCGGTGTAGACCCGCGTCTCATTGGGCCAAGTCACCGTCAAGCTGACCTTGGCCAGTGTGACGCCCTGGGCCGACGAGTTCTCCAGGCCCTTGTTGTTCTCATTGATATCGACGCCGAGGCTCAAGAAATTCCGCTGGCTGCCGGTCGAGTAATCGCGGTGATCCAGCCGCAACTGCTCGAGTTGGGCCACCGTGATGGCCGCATTGCCCGAGGCCCGCAGCAAGTTGATGCTACCGCGGCCATTGGCGGCGATCACATCCGACAGACGCACCGAACTGACCTGGGCCGCCGCAAGCCCTCCCCAAAGCAGGCAGAGCAGGCAGAAAAGGCGCCGACCCAGGCTGTTCCAGAAGGTCGCAGGAATGAATGGGGTCTTCATGGCAGGCTCCAGGTGGCGCTGACCGAACCAGCGCTGTTGTACAACTCGTAAGCGACCTTTTGAACCGCGACGGGAACCTGAATGCGGGGCGGCCGCCCCTCGGCCCGCCAGGGCCCGAGCCAGAGCAGGCTAGGCGTGCTGGAGCCGGCATAGGTGACCGTCACCTTCAGATAGGTTCGCCCCGGCGCGGCCGGCAGGCCTTGTGCCGTCTGCGCAATCTGGTCCTGCGGCATCGACAGGGGGCCGCGGTAGGTCTCAGGCACTGCGGCACTGAGCTTTTGAGCGCTCAATGCGCTGCTCAGCGGCGCCGAGCTGCTGGCGGCATTGGCGGCACTCGGGGTGCTGGGCGCGTTGCCTCCCGCGTCACCACCACCGCCACCGCAAGCGGTCAACAAGAGCAGCATTGCGGCGGCGCAGCCATGCCCAGCGCGCGCCGACCGGCGCAAGGGTTTGATGGGAAGAGATTTCATGCTGGCTCCGGTCTGCTTGCGATGGCTCATTGAATCGCAACAGCCGAGCTGAATCGTGACCAGATTGCAATTTCTGGCCCGTCACCGCCCCCCTCTGGCAGGGTCACGCCTGGCAAGGTCAGGTCTTGCCGGGCAGCATGAGGGCGCTGCGGCCTCAGGCCGCCGCGCGCGCGGGCCGGTTGATGGCGTCCGGAGGCAACTCGCCGCGCAGAGCGGCGAGGATGTTGTCGGCGGCACGGTGCTCAATGGCCTGGCGCACAAGGCTCACCGCCGAGCCCAGATGCGGCGTGAACAGGGTGTCGCTGCGCGCCAGCAAGGCGTTTGAAATCTGCTGCGGCCGGTCGGCAAGCGCCCAGTCTTCGCACTCAAACACATCCGCCGCATAAGCACCCAACTGACCTGACTCCAGCGCCGACAGCACCGCCGCCTCATCCACCACCGAACCGCGCCCGATATTGATCAATAGTTGGCCCCGCTTGGCCCGTAGATGGGCGGCCGCGAAGGCGTGCATGAGGCGGTGGCGCAAGGCCTGGGCCTGGGCCAGGGCGTGGCGCCGCTGACCTGCCTTGGGCGGGAGTTGCCCCTCTGCGGCGTCTTCACTTGCCCCGCCCGTTTTGCCTGGCCTGGCTCAGTCCTTGCGCTGCGCAATCGTGGCGCTGCCGCTTTGGCGCAATGCCAGTTGGCTGTAGCGCCCGCTGGCATCGGGCAAGAACTCGACACTGAAGCCGTTGCGGCCCTTGACCTCGAAACGACTGCCGCGCAGACCCAGCAGCTCCGACGGCGCGCCGGCCCGACCGCCCAGGGTCAGCACACCATCCGGGCGCAGCGTGACCGTCATCTCATTGCTGCCGATCGCATAGACGCCGGCGAACTTGGCCAGATAGGCCTGGTCCTTGAAATGCCGATCGGGTAAACGCTTGAACTCGATCGCCTTGACGGCCGGCTCCAGCTCGACGCGCAGCTTCTCCACATCTCCTTCAAAGTTGGAGAGAAACTGCACACGCACCTCGCTCAGCTCAGAGAGCTTGTCTTTCGGCGTCTGAAAGACCTCGTAATGCCAATGGGGCAGCGCCGCCTTCATGTCGTTGTATTGCAGTGCCAGGCCCTGCGCCCCCGCGCCGGCGCCGGCAATGGTCAGAACGCCGTAACCCGGATGCTCATACTCGCCCTGATATTCGGCCAATTCGAGCGCGGGCTTGGTGCCGGGTTTGCCGGTGTTGATTTGCTGCGTCTCGGCCGCCTTCTCGGCGGCTTGGGCCTTCAGGTAGTTGCCATGCAGGCGCGCCGTCCAATCCACTGGCGGCATGCCCAGCAGCCTGTCAATGGCGGCATAGAGGATCACATCGCGCATCGCGCTGGTGCCGACGTTGACGGTCGCGTAGACGCCGATATTGCGCCCCGGCACAAAGCCCAGGGTCGTCGCCGCACCGGGCATATTGCCGCCATGATCGACCAAGGTCACACCGCGGTAATTGCTGACAAACCAGCCCATGCCGTATTGCGGGCTATTGCGCTCGGGCCACAGGCGCGAGTCAGGCAGGGTCATCTGGCCCGAGGTCATCGCGCGCAAATCGCCCGAGGTGATCAAGGTCTTGCCTTTGTAGCTGCCATCGGCGGTCAGCATCAGCAAGTAATTGGCCATGTCCCGGGCGTTGGAGTTCAAGGATCCGGTCGGCCCCATCGCATCGATGTGCGTGTAGGGCTTGGCCTGTGGCCGCTCCTCATTGTCCAAGGTGTAGCCGCTGCCATGGTCCGGCGACTTGAGCAGATCCTTGATGCTGAAATTGATGGCGTTCATGTCCAGCGGCTTGAGCACCTTGTCGCTGACCAGCGCTTCCCAACTGCTGCCGGCGACCTTGCCGCCCAGGTAACCCGCCGTCATATACATCAGGTTGTTGTACTGAAAGCGGGCGCGCGGCTCGGCGCTGAGTTCGAAATGGCGCACGCGCTTGAACAGGTCTTCGCGGCTGAGTTGGCTGTTGAACCAAACGGCATCGTGGCGAGGCAGGCCGCTGCGATGGGTGACCAGATCGCGCACGGTGACGGTCTGGGTGGCGTAATCGCTGTGCAGGCGGAAGTCGGGCAGATACTCGCGCACCGGCTCGTCCCACTTGATCTTGCCGTCACGCACCAGCGTGGCCAAGGCAGCGACGGTGAAGCTCTTGGTGGTGCTGGCAATCGGCTGCAGCGTGTGCTCGGTCATCGGCAGCTTCTTCTCGATATCGCGAAAGCCGTAGCCGCGCGCGAGCACAACCTTGCCGTCTTTGACGATAGAAATAGACAGGCCGGGCACCTTCCACAGCGCCAGCTGTTCGGCGACAAATGCGTCCCAATCGGCGAACTCGGGAGGCAAAGGCGCTGTTGTTTGCGCTTGTGCCGCGAGGCTGAGCAGGCAGGCGGCGCTGAGAAGCAGTAATTTCATGGGGCTTGTTCCTGACAAAGGGATTCAGTCAGATTGACTTGAGGATTTCAAAGCCCGCCAGGGTAGCGGAGCGGCGAGCATGCCACCAGTGCTTGTGGACATGGGCTGGGTTTTCCCCTGTGTTGGCCTCTACCCCAATATCGCAGGGAACCCGACGCGCAGCGGCGGGCGGTTTCACAGGGGTGATTTCTTTGCCTTCTTTCTTGTTCGAACAAGAAAGAAGGTCGCCTGCCGGGGCGAACTCCCGGCTCGGTGGTGGCGGAGCAACCACTCCAGCAAAGAAAATCCGACAAACCAGCAATAAAGCAAAAGGCCCGGATCGTTGCCGAGCCGGGCCTTCAAGGGGGAGAACTGAACGTCTACTTCCGCGTCGGCGGCAGATCCGTACAAGACCCATGCGCCACTTCCGCAGCCATGCCGATGCTCTCGCCCAGCGTCGGGTGCGGGTGGATCGTCTTGCCGATGTCCACCGCATTCGCGCCCATCTCGATCGCCAAGGCGATCTCGCCGATCATGTCGCCGGCATGGGTGCCGACGATACCGCCGCCGAGGATCTTGCCGTGGCCGTGCGCTTCCGGCGAATCGTCGAACAGCAACTTGGTGAAGCCTTCATCGCGGCCATTGGCAATCGCGCGGCCCGACGCCGTCCACGGGAACAGGCCCTTCTTGACCTTGATGCCTTGGGCCTTGGCCTGGTCTTCGGTCAGGCCGACCCAAGCCACTTCGGGGTCGGTATAGGCCACGCTCGGGATCACGCGGGCGTCGAACTGGCTCTTGGCCAAGTTGGCGTCCCCTAGCTGCACGCCGGCCGCCACTTCGGCCGCGACATGGGCCTCGTGCACCGCCTTGTGCGCCAACATCGGCTGGCCGACCACGTCGCCGATGGCGAAGATATGCGGCACATTGGTGCGCATCTGCACATCGACATTGATGAAGCCGCGATCGGTGACGGCGACGCCGGCCTTCTCGGCCGCAACCTTCTTGCCGTTGGGCGTGCGGCCCACGGCTTGCAAGACCAGGTCGTACAGGCCTTCACTCTTGACCCCGTCCAGCGTCTCGAACTGCACCTTGATGCCATCGGGCGTCGCCTCGGCACCCACCGTCTTGGTCTTCAACATGATGTTGTCGAAGCGCTTGGCATTGAGCTTTTGCCAGACCTTGACGAGGTCCCGGTCGGCGCCTTGCATCAGGCCGTCGAGCATCTCGACCACGTCCAGGCGGGCGCCCAGCGTCGAGTAGACGGTGCCCATTTCCAGGCCGATGATGCCGCCGCCGATGATCAGCATCTTCTTCGGCGTGCCCTTCAATTCAAGCGCCCCGGTCGAGTCAACAATGCGCTCGTCTTGAGGCAGGAAAGGCAGGCGCACCGCTTGCGAGCCGGCCGCGATGATGGCTTGGCTGAAGTGGATGGTCTTCTTGGCGCCGGTCTTGTCCTGCGCGCCGCCGCTGGTTTCTTCGACCTCGACATGGTGCGCGTCGATGAAGGAACCATAGCCGCGCACGACCGTGACCTTGCGCATCTTGGCCATCGCGGCCAGGCCGCCGGTCAGTTTACTAATGACCTTTTCCTTGTGGCCACGCAGCTTGTCGACATTGACCATCGGCGCGCCGAAGTCAACGCCCAGATCACCCAGATGCGAGACCTCGTCCATCACCGCCGCCACATGCAGCAGCGCCTTGGACGGGATGCAGCCGACATTCAGGCAGACGCCACCGAGTTGGGCATAACGCTCAACCACAATGACCTTTAAACCCAGATCGGCCGCACGGAAGGCGGCCGAATAGCCACCGGGGCCGGCGCCCAGCACCAGCAAATCACAGCTGAGGTCGGCGCTGCCGGCGTAGGCTGCGGCGGCAGTCGGGGCGACCACAGGCGCAGCAGCGGGGGCAGGTGCTGCCGGGGCGGCAGGAGCCGCAGCCGCAGCATCGGCGCTCTCCAGCGTCAGCACCAAAGTGCCCTGATTGACCTTGTCGCCGAGCGAAACCTTGATTTCTTTAACCACGCCGGCATGCGATGAAGGGATCTCCATCGAGGCCTTGTCGCTTTCGACCGTGATCAGGCTTTGCTCAAGTGCCACCTGGTCGCCGGGCTTGACCAGCAGCTCAATGACGGCCACATCCTTGACGTCACCGATGTCAGGTACCGTTACGTTTATCAATGCCATGTTCAGCTCCGATCAGAGAACGATGCGACGGAAGTCCGCCAGCAAGGATGCAAAGTAAACATTGAAGCGAGCCGCAGCCGCGCCGTCGATGACGCGGTGATCCCAGCTCAGGCTCAGCGGCAACATCAGGCGCGGCTGGAAGGCCTTGCCGTCCCATTTCGGCTCGATCTGGCTCTTGCACACACCCATGATGGCCACTTCGGGCGCATTGATGATAGGGGTGAAGTAGCGCCCACCGATGCCGCCCAGCGACGAGATCGTGAAGCAGCCGCCGCTCATCTCGGCCGGGCCCAGCTTGCCGTCGCGCGCCTTCTTGGCCAGCTCGCCCATCTCCTGGCTGATCTGGAAGATGCCCTTCTTGTCGGCATCCTTGATCACCGGCACGACCAGGCCATTCGGCGTGTCGGCCGCAAAACCGATGTGGTAATAGCTCTTCAGCACCAGCTGATCACCGTCCAGCGAGGCATTGAACTCGGGGAACTTCTTCAAGGCCGCCACCGCCGCCTTGATCATGAAGGCCAGCATCGTCACCTTGACGGCCGCCGGGTTCTTCTCGTTTTCCTTGTTCGTCGAGACGCGGAAGGCTTCGAGCTCGGTGATGTCGGCATCGTCATGGTTGGTGACATGCGGGATCACGACCCAGTTGCGATGCAGATTGGCGCCGCTGATCTTCTTGATGCGCGACATGTCTTTGCGCTCGACCGCGCCGAACTTCTCGAAATCCACCTTGGGCCAGGCCAGCAGGCCGGGGAAGGCGCCACCCGTGGCTGCTGCCGACGCGGCTGGTGCGGACGCTTTTTGCGCCAGCGTCTGCACCGCACCGGCCATCACCGACTTCACAAAGCCTTGTAAATCGATCTCCTGGATACGGCCATGCGGGCCACTGCCCTTGACCTCGGCCAGCGGCACGCCTAACTCGCGCGCTTGACGGCGAATGCTGGGGGACGCGTGGGGCAGCTTGGTGTTGAAAACGGTCGGCTCATGCGCGGCCACAGCGGCAGTCACTACGGCTGCAGCGGCGGCAACGGGTGCAGCGACGGCAACGGCAGGCGCGGCTGCCACCGGGGCAGCGGGAGCGGCAGCCGGTGCTGCAACAGCGCCGCCCTTCACTTCCACGATCGCCAGCAAGGAGCCCTTGGCGACCTTGTCGCCGAGCTTGACCTTCAACTCCTTGATCACGCCGGCATGCGAGGAAGGAATCTCCATCGAGGCCTTGTCGCTCTCGACGGTGATCAGGCTTTGCTCGACCTTGATGGTGTCGCCGACTTTCACAAACACTTCGATCACCGCGACCGACTCGAAGTCGCCGATATCGGGCACGAAGACCTCGACCAGCGAGCTGGCTGCGGGGGCAGCAGCAGGCACGGCGGCTACCACGGGCGCGGCGACCGGTGCAGCGGCTGCAGCCGGGGCTGGTGCTGCCGCTTCTCCGGCAGTCTCCAGCAAAAGCACCAAGCTGCCTTCATTGACCTTGTCGCCGATGGCGATCTTGATCTCCTTGACGACGCCGGCCGCCGAACTGGGGATCTCCATCGAGGCTTTATCGCTCTCGACGGTGATCAGGCTTTGCTCCAGCGCGACCGTATCGCCCACCTTGACCATCAACTCGATGACGGCCACATCCTTGACGTCCCCAATATCGGGAACCTTGACTTCTACCAATGCCATGTTTTTTCCTAGCTAGTTGGTGACAGAGCTACTCGCTACGCTCGGGCGGTCTGCCACGCAAGTCCGTCAAATTCGCTGCGCTTATGCGTAAAGCGGGTTGATCTTGTCGGCTTTGATGCCGTACTTGGCAATCGCCTCGGCCACCTTGGCCTTGGGCAACTTGCCTTCATCGGCCAGCGAGTTCAAAGCGGCCACAACGATGTAATGCCGGTTGATCTCGAAATGCTCGCGCAGCTTGGCTCTGAAGTCCGAACGGCCAAAACCGTCGGTGCCCAGCACCTTGTAGGAGCGCCCCGCCGGCACATAAGCCCGGATCTGCTCGGCAAAGTTCTTCATATAGTCGGTCGAGGCGATCACCGGGCCACTGGTCTGGCTGAGCTGCTCGCCGACAAAGCTGACTCGCTGCGCCTCGGTCGGGTGCAGGAGGTTCCAACGCTCGGTGTCCTGGCCTTCGCGGGCCAACTCGTTGAAGCTTGGGCAGCTCCAGACATGGGCGCCCACGCCCCAGTCGGCTTCCAGCAAGGCCTTGGCGGCCTGGCTTTCGCGCAGGATGGTGCCGGAGCCGAGCAGATTGACCGTCAGTGGCTTGTCAGCGGCTTCTTCCAGCAAATACATGCCCTTCAGAATCTGCTCTTCGGTGCCGGCCTTCAGGCCCGGCATCGCGTAGTTCTCGTTCAGCAGCGTGATGTAGAAATACACGTTCTCCTGCTGCTCGACCATGCGCTTCAGGCCGCTGTGCAGAATCACGCCGACCTCATGCGCGAAGCTCGGGTCATAGCTGATGCAGTTCGGGATGGTGCTGGCCAAGATATGGCTGTGGCCGTCTTCATGCTGCAGGCCTTCGCCATTCAGCGTCGTGCGCCCCGAGGTGCCGCCCAGCAAGAAGCCGCGCGCTTGCATATCGCCGGCCGCCCAGGCCAGATCGCCAATGCGCTGGAAGCCGAACATCGAGTAGTAGACGTAGAACGGGATCATCACCCGGTTATTGGTCGAGTAGCTCGTCGCCGCGGCGATCCAGCTGGCCATGCCGCCGGCTTCGTTGATGCCTTCTTGCAGGATCTGGCCATCCTTGGCCTCGCGGTAATACATCACCTGGTCCTTGTCGACCGGGGTGTAGTTCTGACCTGCGGGGTTGTAGATACCGATCTGGCGGAACAGGCCTTCCATACCGAAGGTGCGCGCCTCGTCGACCAGAATCGGCACGACGCGCGGGCCCAGTTCCTTGTCACGCAGCAACTGGGTCAGGAAGCGCACATAGGCTTGAGTCGTCGAGATCTCGCGGCCTTCGGCGGTCGGCTCCAACACGGCCTTGAAGGTATCCAGCGAGGGCACGGTGAAGCTCTCTTCGGCCTTGACGCGGCGCTGCGGCAAGTAGCCGCCGAGGGCCTGGCGGCGCTCGTGCAGATAGCGCATCTCGGGCGTGTCTTCGGCCGGCTTGTAGTAAGGCAGCTTGGGCAGTTCGCTGTCCGGAATCGGGATGGCGAAGCGGTCGCGGATGTACTTGATGTCTTCGTCGGTCAGTTTTTTGGTCTGGTGGACCGTGTTCTTGCCCTCGCCGGCCTTGCCCATGCCGTAGCCCTTGACGGTCTTGATCAGCAGCAGCGTCGGCTGGTTCGAAACATTGTTGTGGGCGGCATGGAAGGCGGCAAACACCTTCTCGGGCTGGTGGCCACCGCGGCGCAGATCGAAGATCTCGTCGTCGCTCATATGCTCGACCAGCTTGGCGGTCTCGGGGTATTTGCCGAAGAAGTTCTTGCGCACAAAGGCGCCGTCATTGGCCTTCATCGCCTGGTAGTCGCCGTCGACCGTTTCCATCATCAGCTGCTTGAGCTTGCCGCTCTTGTCGCGCGCCAGCAGCTCGTCCCAGCCCTTGCCCCAGACCAGCTTGATCACATTCCAGCCGCTGCCGCGGAACTCGCCTTCGAGCTCCTGGATGATCTTGCCATTGCCGCGCACCGGGCCGTCCAGGCGCTGCAGATTGCAGTTGATGACGAAGACCAGATTGTTCAGGCCTTCGCGTGCGGCCAGGCCGATGGCGCCGAGCGATTCCGGCTCGTCCATCTCGCCGTCGCCCATAAAGGCCCAGACCTTGCGGTTGGCCGTATCGGCAATGCCGCGGGCATGCAGATATTTCAGGAAACGCGCTTGGTAGATCGCCATCAAGGGGCCCAGACCCATCGAGACGGTCGGGAACTGCCAGAACTCGGGCATCAGCTTGGGGTGCGGATAGCTGGACAGGCCCTTGCCGTCGACTTCCTGGCGGAAGCTGTCCAACTGCTCTTCGCTCAGGCGGCCTTCGAGGAAGGCGCGGGCATAGATGCCGGGCGCGCTATGGCCCTGGATGTAGAGCAGGTCGCCGCCGTGATTCTCACTCTCGGCACGCCAGAAATGATTGAAACCGGCGCCCAACATCGAGGCCAGCGAGGCGAAGGAGCCGATATGGCCGCCCAAGTCGCCGCCATCTTCCGGGTTCAGGCGGTTCGCCCGCACCACCATCGCCATCGCGTTCCAGCGCATATAGGCGCGCAGGCGCTTTTCGATCTCGATATTGCCGGGGCAGCGCGCTTCCTGGTCGGCGGGAATGGTGTTCACATAAGGCGTGGTGGCCGAGAACGGCACATCGATGCCGGCTTGGCGGGCATGGTCGATCAGCTGATTCAACAAGAAGTGCGCGCGCTCGCCGCCCTCCTCACCAATCACGGCGGACAGCGCGTCCAACCACTCCTTGGTTTCCATCGCATCGGTGTCGTTGGCTAGGGCGCCAAAAAATGACTGGGGCTGGGCGGACATGGGCTGAGTTCTCCGTCTGAGTGATTCGGGCCGGCCTCCAACATGAAAGAAGAGGCTGCGGACCAATTGATTTAGAGGTTTACATCGAATACATCGCAGCGGAGTGTCGCACAACTTTCGCTCACTCTCAAATCGTGCGAGACAGTTTCACATAATGAAATTCACTAAGCAATTAGGCCATGACGAACTTGATGACGGCGTTCGGTCATCGCTGCGGCCGATGCCCGGATAATTGCCGCCATGCCCAATGCATTCGACCTCAAATCCGCCAAACGCAGACTGCTGCTTCCCTTGCAACGCGTGGCCACCGGTTGGTGGCGCCGCCAGTCTCCGGCCCGTCAAGACCGCTTCGCCACTTTGGGACCCTTGGTCTCGGTGTTGTTATTCCTGACCGCCATCATCCTGGCCTTCTGGTATTTGCGGAACGAGGAAATCGAGCGCGAGTCTGAGGCCGTCAAGCGCGACACCGAAATCGCCCAGCAGCAAATCCGTCTGCGCCTGATCGAGAACCAGGAACAGTTGATGCGCATTGCGCGCGAGATCGTGACGCGGGCAGTCGACACCCATGACTTCAGTGCCCAGGCCAAGGGCTTTGCGCGCGAGCGCCCCGAGGTGACCCATGTGACCTGGATCAACGCCAGGCGCGAAACGCGTGCCAGCGTCAGCGGCGCCGGCTTTCAAGATGACAGCTTGATGCGCTCCGATGGCAATGACCCGTCGATGCCGGTGGCCAATCAATCGAATCCGCCTGAGTCGGCCTTTCAGAACGCCAAGGAGCGGCGTCAGCC
Organism: Roseateles oligotrophus; assembly: GCF_025717515.1. Classification (GTDB taxonomy): domain Bacteria; phylum Pseudomonadota; class Gammaproteobacteria; order Burkholderiales; family Burkholderiaceae_C; genus Paucibacter_A; species Paucibacter_A oligotrophus. The sequence goes on along the minus strand of NZ_JAJIRN010000001.1, from coordinate 207,978 downwards.
GGTCTATTCGCAGGTCTTCAGCGACTACAACGGCACGCCGGTCTTCCAAGTACAAGTGCCCTTGATTGATCGCAGCGGCTTCTCCGGTGTCTTGATCGCGGAATACTCGGTCGAGGCCTTGCTGCGCTATTACGTGCCGACCGAGGTGTCATCCCGCCACAGCATGGCCGTGCTGGACGACGGCGACAAGATCGTCGCCAGCTCGGTCACGCAGATGCCGGGCAAACGCAGCAAGCGCGCCTCCATCCTGCATGAGGCGCCGCTCGCCCCGGCCATGAACGGCCTGGTCCTGCGCGGCGAGGGCTACCGCACCTCGATCGGCCTGATCAGCAACACCTTGTTCTGGATGGTGGTGGCGCTGTCCACCCTGACCGTCTGGATGCTGCTGGGCACCTGGCGGCATATGCGAAGGCGACTGCAAATCCAGACCGCGCTGACCTCTGAAACCAACTTCCGCCGCGCGATGGAGAACTCGATGTTGACCGGCATGCGGGCGCTGGACATGGAGTCGCGCATCTCCTACGTCAACCCGGCGTTTTGCGCGATGACGGGCTTCTCGGAGGCCGAGCTGATAGGGCGCAAGCCGCCCTTCCCGTTCTGGCCGCCGGACCGCCTGGAAGAAAACGCCCGCCTGCTGCAACAAGAAATCCATGGCCGCAGCCCGGCCGGCGGCGTCGAGGTGAAGATGCTGCGCAAGGACGGCAGCACCTTTGATGGCCGCATGTATGTGTCGCCGCTGGTCGACACCAAGGGCAAGCAGACCGGCTGGATGACCTCGATGACCAATATCACCGAGGCCAAGCGGGTGCGCGACCAGCTCTCGGCCTCGCACGAACGTTTCACCACCGTGCTCGAAGGGCTGGACGCAGCGGTGTCGGTGCTGTCGGTGCAGCAGGGCGAGTTGCTGTTCGCCAACCGCAGCTATCGGCTCTGGTTCGGTGCCGACCCGGCCGGCCATGCGCTGCTGTCGGGCAGCCAACTGGGCCGCAGCACCGGGCCCGATGCGGACGAAGAAGTCGATGATTATTCGGGGCTGCCGCCCCAGCATTTGACCGATGCGGGCGCCGATCCGCGAGAGGTGTTTGTCGAGTCGCTGGAGATGTGGTTTGACGTTCGCACGCGCTATCTGCAGTGGACCGACGGCCGCCTGGCGCAAATGCTGATTGCCACCGACATCACGACGCGCCGGCGCGCCGAAGAGCAGGCCGCGCTGCAGGCCGAAAAAGCGCAAATGACCAGCCGCTTGATGACGATGGGCGAGATGGCATCGAGCGTCGCGCATGAGCTGAACCAGCCGCTGACCGCGATAACGAATTACTGCAACGGCATGGTCTCGCGCGTGCGCAACGACGCGATCCAAAAGGACGATCTGCTGGCGGCGCTGGAGAAGACCGCCAAGCAGGCGCAACGCGCCGGCCAGATCATTCACCGCATCCGCAACTTCGTGAAGCGCAGCGAACCCAAGCGCGAAGCCGCGCAAGCGCATGACATCGTCGAGGATGCGGTCGAGTTGGCCGGCATCGAGCTGCGGCGCCGCAATGTCGCCATCCACACCTATGTCGCGCAGCGCCTGCCGCAGCTGATGGTGGACCCGATCCTGATCGAACAGGTCTTGATGAACCTGTTGAAGAACGCGGCCGAGGCGATCGACAACGCCGGCCTGCCGGCCTCGCGCCGTCACATCGAGCTGCGTGTGGTGCCCAAGCACACGCCCGAGTTGGGCGGCCATATCGACTTCAGCGTCACCGACATGGGGCCGGGCATGCCCGAGGAAGTGATCTCGCGCATGTACGAGGCCTTCTTCTCCACCAAGTCGGACGGGCTGGGCATCGGCTTAGGGTTATGCCGGTCTATTGTGGAGTCGCACAAGGGGCGAATCAGGGCCGAGAACTTATACAATGGCGCAGCTATTGTGGGCTGCAGGTTCGCCTTCAGCATCCCGGTAGACATCTCCCGCCTTGATCCGACACTGCCGACTGCGGCAGCCGGGCCGAGCGGGCCGACAGCTTCAGCAGTAGTAAACCAAATTCCGACACCATGAGTCTGATTCCGAAGAAGGGCAATGTCTACGTTGTCGATGATGACGAGGCCGTACGCGACTCGCTGCAATGGCTGCTAGAAGGCAAGGACTACCGGGTCAAGTGTTTTGATTCGGCCGAGTCTTTCCTGAGCCGCTACGACCCGCGCGAAGTCGCCTGCTTGATCGCCGACATCCGCATGGAAGGCATGAGCGGCCTGGAGTTGCAAGACCGTTTGCTGGAGCGCAAGAGCCCGCTGCCGGTCGTCTTCATCACCGGCCACGGCGATGTGCCGATGGCGGTGCAGACGATGAAAAAAGGCGCGTTGGACTTCATCGAAAAGCCCTTCAAGGAAGACGAATTGGCCGCCATCGTCGAGCGCATGCTCGAGCAGGCCCGCGCCGCGTTCTCCACCCATCAAGAAGCCGCCAGCCGCGACGCCTTGCTGCAGCGCCTGACAACACGCGAGTCGCAAGTGCTCGAGCGCATCGTCGCCGGCCGCCTCAATAAGCAGATCGCCGATGACCTCGGCATCAGCATCAAGACGGTGGAAGCGCACCGCGCCAACATCATGGAAAAATTGAATGCCAACACGGTTGCCGATCTGCTGAAGATCGCCCTCGGCGCTGCCGCCAAGGCTTGAGAGAGCACCGCCTAGAACTGCCCCAAGAAGCGCGCCCTGAGCGCGCTTTTGCTTTTACGGAGATGAATATGACTGCCCAATTGATCGACGGCAACGCCCTATCCCAACAAGTCCGCGCCGAGGTTGCGCAGCGCGCCGCCGCGCTGACGGCCAAGGGCGTCAAACCCGGCCTTGCCGTGGTGCTGGTCGGAGACAACCCGGCCTCGCAGGTCTATGTGCGCAACAAGGTCAAGGCCTGTGCCGATGCCGGCCTGCACTCGGTGCTGGAGAAGTACGACGCCAGCATGAGCGAGGCCGAGTTGCTGGCCCGCGTCGAGGCCTTGAACAATGATCCCAGCATCCACGGCATTCTGGTGCAGCTCCCCTTGCCCAAACATATCGACGATCACAAGGTCATCGAAGCGATCTCGCCCGAGAAGGATGTGGACGGCTTTCACATCGCCAGCGCCGGCGCGCTGATGGTGGGCGAGCAAGGCTTCAAGGCCTGCACGCCTTACGGATGCATGAAGATGCTGGAGGCTATCGGCATGAAGGATCTGCGCGGCAAACATGCCGTCGTGATCGGCCGCAGCAATATCGTCGGCAAGCCAATGGCGATGATGCTCTTGCAGGCCAACGCCACCGTCACGGTCTGCCACAGCGGCACGGCGGATCTGGCCTTTCACACGCGCCAGGCCGATATCGTTGTCGCGGCGGTTGGCAAGCGCAATGTACTAACGGCGGAGATGGTCAAGCCCGGCGCCGTCGTCATCGACGTGGGCATGAACCGCAATGACGAGGGCAAGCTCTGCGGCGATGTGGACTTCGACGGCGTCAAAGAAGTGGCCGGCTGGATCACCCCGGTGCCCGGCGGCGTTGGCCCGATGACGATCACGATGCTGCTGGTCAACACGATTGAATCGGCGGAACGAGCCACAGCGGAGGCCGTATGAGTAACCCATTACTCAGTACCGCCGCCCTGCCCGCTTTCGCCAGCATCAAGCCCGAGCACATTGCCCCGGCGATCGAGCAACTGCTGAACGAATCGCGCGCGGCGCTGGCGCTCGCCACCTCGGACGCGACGCCGGCCGACTATGACGCCTTGTCGGCCAGCTTGGGCGTTGCCACCGAACGTTTCGGAGCGTCTTGGGGCGCCGTCAGCCATCTGAACGCGGTCGCCAACACGCCCGAGCTGCGCGAGGCCTATAACGCGATGCTGCCGGCCGTCACCGAGTTCTTCACCGAACTCGGCGCGGACGAAAAGCTCTATGCCAAGTACAAGGCGATCGCCGCCAGCCCAGCCGCCGCCGGCTTGAGCGCGCCGCGCCGGCAAGCACTGAAGCTGTGGTTGCGCGACTTCGTGCTGTCGGGGGCCGAGTTGCAAGGTGAGGCCAAGGCCCGCTTCGCCGCGATCCAGGAGCGCAGCGCCGAACTCGGCCAGCAGTTCTCCGAACATGTGCTCGACGCGACCGACGGCTTTGCCTATTACGCGACGGCCGAGGAGATGGACGGCGTGCCTGCCGACGCCGTCAGCGCCGCACAAGAGGCCGCCAAAGCCGAGGGCAAAGAGGGTTTCAAGCTAACGCTGCATTTCCCCTCATACCTGCCGGTGATGCAATACGCGAGCCATCGCGACTTGCGTGCTCGCCTGTATCGCGCCTATGTGACGCGCGCCAGTGAGCTTGGCGACAAGCCAGAGTGGGACAACAGCGCCATCATCGAAGAGCTGCTGCGCCTGCGCCATGAAGAGGCGGCGCTGCTCGGCTTTGCCAACTATGCCGAGGCCTCGATGGTGGCCAAGATGGCCGACTCGCCGACCCAGGTCCTGGACTTCTTGCGTGACCTGTCGCGTCGCGCCCGCCCCTTTGCCGAGAAGGATCTGGCCGAGCTGCGTGACTTCGCCGCCACCAAGCTGGGCCTGAGCGAGCTGCAACCCTGGGACACCGCTTACGCGTCCGAAAAACTCAAGGAAGCCCGCTACGCCTTCAGCGATCAGGAGGTCAGGCAATATTTCACCGTGCCGCGCGTGCTGGCCGGCCTGTTCGACATCATCGAGCGCCTGTTCAATGTGAAGATCAGCGAGCAGCCGGCCGAGGTCTGGCATGAGTCCGTCAAGTTCTACCGCCTTGAAAGAAATGGCGCACTGGTCGGTCAGTTCTACCTCGACCTCTATGCCCGCAGCGGCAAACGGCCGGGTGCCTGGATGGACGAGGTGCGCAGCCGCTGGGCGCGGCCGGACGGCGCGCAGCAGACGCCGGTGGCGCAGTTGGTCTGCAACTTCTCCTCACCTGTCGGTGACAAGCCGGCCCTGTTGAGCCATGACGACGTGACCACGCTGTTCCACGAATTCGGCCACGGCCTGCACCACCTGCTGACGCAAGTGGACGAGCTCGGCGTCTCCGGCATCTCCGGCGTCGAATGGGATGCCGTCGAACTGCCCAGTCAGTTCATGGAGAACTTCTGCTGGGAATGGGAGGTCGTGCAACAGCTGACCAGCCATGTCGACACAGGCGAGTCACTGCCGCGCGACTTGTTCGACAAGATGACGGCGGCCAAGAACTTCCAGAGCGGCCTGCAGACGCTGCGCCAGATCGAGTTCTCGGTCTTCGATATGCGCTTGCATGCCGAGCCCGGCAGCGAGGCGGCCGTGCAAGCGCTGCTCGACGAAGTGCGCGCCGAGGTCGCCGTGATGCCCACGCCCAGCTTCAACCGCAGCCAGCACAGCTTCTCGCATATCTTTGCGGGCGGCTATTCGGCCGGCTACTACAGCTATAAATGGGCCGAGTTGCTGAGCGCCGATGCCTGGAGCGCGTTTGAGGTCGAGGGTGTTTTCAATGCCGCCACTGGCCAGCGTTACTTGCAAAACGTGCTGGAAGTGGGCGGTTCTCGGCCCGCGATGGAGAGTTTCAAGGCCTTCCGTGGCCGCGAACCCCAGATTGATGCGCTGCTGCGGCATCAGGGCATGAGCTGAACGAGTAAAGGCGAGAAACGGCGTTGTAAGGTCTAAGGCGTGCCGGCGACTGAAGGAGAAATCAGTCACCGGGTTTCGCCATGACCATGCCTCGCCGCAGCTTCTGCCTGTCTGCCTCCGTCCTGCTATTGACCGCCTGCGGTGGCGGCGCTTCCAGCGACCCAGAATCGGTCACCGCTCCAAGCGCCGCCGAGCCGCAGGCCCGCTACAAACTCACCAGTTGAAGGAGCGCCTGGCTCGTCCTGCCGCCTTGCAGCAAGGCGCAAGCAAGGTCAACGCCCAAAGCGCCAGCCTGTCCCTCTATCAATTCAAGACCTGCCCGTTCTGCATCAAGGTTCGCCAGGAAATCCATGCGCTGGCGCTGCCTATCGCGCGCCTAGATGCCCAGCATGATGAGCAGAACCGCCAAGCGCTGTTGCAGGGCCGGGGTGCGACCAAGGTGCCCTGCCTGAAGATCACCGAGGCCAACGGTTCGGTACGGTGGCTGAGCGAGTCGGGCGCGATGGTTGACTATTTGAGCGGGCGCTTTGCTGGGCCATTCCAAAAAGGACTTTGCCGGATAGCCGGGCCAGACGCCAAGCTAGCTCAGCGGCCCATTGACCACCTGCCAAGTCGGACGCTCGGGCCGGCCACCGGCACAGCCGCTCTTGGCAAGCGCTGCATCAAAGACCTCTCTGGCGCAGTCCAGGCAGCAAGCGCAAGCCGAGGCCACACCGGTCTCGTCTTGCAGAAGCTCGAAATTGCTGATGCCTTCAGCCACGCTGCGCTTGATATCGCGATCGGACACTCGGTGGCAAAGGCAAACAATCATGGCGCGTTAGAGCCTTAGGCTTCAGTTGGTTCTCTTAACCAGACTTTAACGCAAATGCGAACCACTCTCAATCAAATTTTCACAAGGCCCTGAGTACCGCAGGTCTAATGCCCGGGCCACAAGCTACTGCCCCAGCGACCTTTACCACTCAGGAATTGGCGCCGCCCATTTGCGATTGCAGCCAATTTTGCTCGCCCACTTGAGCGACCAAGCCGATCTGTGTTTCCAGATGATCGATGTGGTCCTCGGTGTCTTTGAGGATGCTGCCAAGGACATCGCGCGAGACATAGTCACGCACAGTCTCGCAGTGGGCAATGGCCTCCTTGAGCCCAGGCTGGGAGCCGGCCTCAAGCTTCAAATCGCAGTGCAACACCTCAATCGCGTTCTCGCCGATATAGAGCTTCCCAAGGTCTTGCAAATTAGGCAGCCCGTCGAGCATCAGGATGCGATCCATCAACTTGTCGGCGTGCTTCATTTCCTCGATCGACTCATCGTGCTCATGCTTGGCCAATCGCTCGAAGCCCCAATTTTTCAGCATCCGGTAATGCAAAAAATACTGATTGATCGCGGTCAGTTCGATCTTCAACTGAGCATTCAGATACTCCAGAACCTTGGTGTCGCCTTGCATGACTCTCTCCTTAATTGGTCAGCGGGCATTGTGCTTCGCCGCTTGTAGCCGGCCAAGGAAAATCCACAGCTTTCTGCTCTGCATAGGAAGCGTTATCAGCGCCGATCTGCAAACGGAAAAGAGAGATTCGATGATAAATTGATTGCCAGTACGAATCATTCGTATTTAGAATGCAAAAATGCATAACTCCAAGCCTCCAGAACCGCTAACCCAGACCCCTTCACATGCGATTGATTTCGCCCTGGAAGCGGCAGCGCTACCCATCGGCGTGCATGTTCGCAAACGCATCAGCAGCAAAACATTGCTGGGTAGCGAGCGCGAGGTCGAGATTGAGCATGGAGGTCAGCTCTATCGCCTGCGCTTGACTGCACTCGGCAAGCTGATTCTCACCAAATAGATTTGACAATAAAGCAACGGACACCCGGAACGCCAAGCTTCAACTTTCGGTGACCGTTGGCCGCGCGCCCGGACGCGGCGGCCGATTGCCCACTTACCAAGGAATCAAAGTCAGATCGCCCGCAAGGCCAACGTCGTTTTGTTAAATATATTTATAATATTTACAAACAAGCAAACCGAAAGAGCACCCATGTCTGACTCAAACTCGACTCACACCAACTTCGTCGCCGGACAATGGATGGAAGGAGTCAGCGCCCGCGCCAATATCAACCCGTCGGACACAGGCGACACAATCGGCCGCTACACCCAAGCCGACCATGCCCAGACGGAACTCGCGATTGCAGCGGCCCACGCGGCAGCTCCAAGTTGGGGTCTAAGCAACCCGCAGGTTCGCGCCGACGCATTGGACCGAATCGGCAGCGAGATCCTGGCCCGCAAAGACGAGTTAGGGGAGTTGCTGTCGCGCGAAGAAGGCAAGACGCGCCCCGAAGGCATCGGAGAGGTGGCCCGCGCCGGAGCTATCTTCAAATTCTTTGCGCAAGAAGCGCTGCGCTTGCGCGGCGACAAACTGGCCTCGGTGCGACCCAATATTGAGGTCGAGGTGACAAGAGAGCCGGTCGGGGTGGTCGGCGTGATCGCGCCCTGGAACTTTCCCGCTGCCATTCCCGCGTGGAAGATTGCCCCCGCCCTCGCCTATGGCAACACGGTCTTGTTCAAGCCGGCCGAGTTGGTGCCCGGTACAGCCTGGGCCTTAAGTGAAATCATCAGCCGCGCCGGCCTGCCTCAAGGCGTGTTCAATCTGTTGATGGGGCCGGGTTCGGTGGTCGGCCAAGCCTTGCTGAACTCTCCGCAAGTGAATGCCTTGAGCTTTACCGGTTCGGTCGCCACCGGCGCCCGCGTGGCGCAGGCTGCCGTGCAACGCGGCGCCAAGTTTCAATTGGAAATGGGCGGCAAGAATCCTTGCGTCGTGCTGGATGATGCCGACCTCGACCTGGCGGTCAACTGCGTGGTGCAAAGCGCCTTCTATTCGACCGGCCAGCGTTGTACGGCGGCCTCGCGGATCATTGTCCAAAAAGGCATCTACAAGGTATTTCTTGAGCGCTTGGCCGCAGCCACCGCCGCCTTGCGCGTCGGCCATGCGTTGCACGCCGAGACCCAGATCGGCCCCGTTGTTGACGCCAGCCAACTGGCCCAGAACCTGCGATACATCGCCATGGCCAAGGCCGAAGGCGCTCGCCATGTCTGCGGCGGCGAGACGCTGAACTTGGCGACGCCCGGCCACTACCTGAGCCCGGCCTTGTTTGCCGACTGCGACAACGCGATGCGTCATTGCCAAGAAGAAATCTTTGGCCCGGTGGCCAGTGTGATCCCGGCCGATGACTATGAGCATGCTCTGCAACTCGCCAATGACACGCCGTTTGGCCTGTCCAGCGGCATCTGCACCGGCTCGCTCAAATACGCCAGCCACTTCAAGCGTCATGCTCAAGCCGGCATGGTGATGGTCAATCTGCCGACCGCCGGCGTCGACTATCACGTCCCGTTTGGCGGCCGCAAAGCATCCAGCATGGGCTCGCGCGAGCAAGGCAGCTATGCCGCCGAGTTTTTCACCACGGTCAAGACCAGCTATTTGCAGGCTTGACGAGAACTGGCCGGCCAACGCCCGCCAGTTCGGCGATTTGAGCCAGGAATTTCGTGCAAAGCGCACAAACCAAAGCAATACCAATTCAAGTGAATCGGGCTTTTCATCCGTATTTTCCCTAGAATTTCGGTCATGGCGAAGGATCCTTCGCTGAGATCGCAAACTCAACCTACAGGGGTCTTTTAGGTGAAAAGCAAAATGTTGAATCGTACAAGTGGTCTGAAGTTGGTTTCTATCGCCGCGGCAGCATTATTGGCCAGCGCGGTACAGGCCGTGCCGGTGCAGAACCTCGACTTGGGCGTTGCCTCGAAATACAGCGGCTTCTTCTTTGGCGATGCCAGCAAGGTTATGGACGTTGAAGGCAAGTTCGCCGTGGGCGGCAACTTGGACACCTCCGGCTTTTCTTTTGGGTATCGCACCTCGTCAGACGTTGACGGCCCGAGCTTGGTCGTAGGCGGCAATGTAAGACTTGGCACAGGCCAGATCTTCAAGGGTCCAGGGAACAACATCGATACCAACGCCACCGTCGGACCTATTACCAGTTGGACAAAGCCAGTTGGCTATGGTGTCTACGGCGGTGCCAATGATTCCTCCCAACCACATGATTTGCGTAAAGGCAATGTGATCGACTTTGGCGCCGCCGAGACTCAACTTAAAGCACTGTCTTCAACGCTAGCGACCGGAACTGCAAATGGCACGGTTGAAAGCAAATGGGGCGGACTTTATTTGACGGGCAACAACACAGCCGACGTACAAGTATTTGATGTAGCAGGTGGTCAACTAGGCAACCTGTTTTTGCAGAATGTCAAACAGGGCGCCCAAGTATTGGTGAATGTGCATGGAAACGCGGTGACGTTTTCGGGTGGCCAAGATGGCCAATTGGAAGCTCTACGCGGCAGCGTTCTGTTCAACTTGGTTGACGCCACCAGTGTCAACATTGCTACCTTTACGTACGGCACTATCTTGGCGACCAAGGCCAACGTCATCGGCACGGGTCACATAGAAGGATCGATCATCGGCAACTCTATTTCTGCGCAGGTGGAAATCGGCCATGAACCTTTCCGCAATATTTCCGCCGTCCCCGAGCCAGAGACCTATGCTTTGATGCTGGCCGGCCTGGGCGTCGTAACCTTCATGGCGCGTCGCCGCAAGATGACCGGCAACTAAACCCGATTTAACTTCTCACCGCTCACAAGGGCTCCTTCGGGAGCCTTTTTTGTTTCCAGCCGATATTCAAATCAAATCAGAGGCGAGACAAGTCCCCAGGCCATGGTTCTCTCCAGCCCCCACATCTCGCGGACTGCTGCTGCCCCGACCGAGCTGCCCACGAAGAGCTTTGCTACGGCTACGGCAAGAGCGGAGCCATGCTCGCGTCCGTCCCGACAGAATCGGCGCCCGCCACGGAGCAAGAGCGCCGTTCGCAGAAAATGGCATAGAGGGCAGGAGACAGTGGCTAGGTGTGCCAGAGCAAAGGACGAAGCGCAAAGGGCGCCCAATGGGCGCCCTCCTTTTAGCGTTCAATCACGACCTAGCGGCGGCCAGACGGCCGACCGAAACGTCAGCCCTGTTTGTTTTTACGCCGACGAGCAAGCAAACCGAAACCAGCCAAACCCACGGCCATCAAGGCAAAACCGCTAGGCTCGGGTACAGCGGTGACGGTTAATAAGTCTTGGAAACCATTACTAGTCAACTTGGTCAGTGTGTAGAGATCTTGCCCAGCGTAAGCATCGGCTTTTCCCAGAAAGGAATTCACTTGAAACACGAATCCTTCTGTCTTCAAGGGATCGGCAAGGTTCGTGACCGAAAAGTCGCCCGCGCCTTTGCTCACGTCCATCACAGCCTCGGTCTCATGGGTGATTTCCCAAATAGCCGTCTGAAACGCCGCCCTGTCGGTGGCGCTCGCGAGCCCGGCATAGCTGCTGCTGAACAACCCATTCAGGCGGGTCGCTTGCACACCGTCGAACTTGCCCACCGTGTAGGTTTGAAAGCCGTCACCAGCCACCGCGTGGTCTTCAACCAATTCCACACAATAGGCGTAAAAGCTGGCGTTGCTCTGCGTAGTCCGGAACTCGAGCCGTCCCGTCGGGTAAGCAGTCGCGAAGCTCGTCGTCAATATCGTCTCGCTGTCTTTGCCAACGAACTTCAGGTCCAAGCTGTCCGCCACAGCAATGCCAGTCATAGACATCGTCAACACGGCAAGAGCAATCGCTTTCTTGTTTGCAAACATTTCAGTTCCTCTTCTTACGATCAAATAGTGACTCTGAACGTGGTTCAGATTTCGTTGGGCAATCTGGTGGCTTCAAGCCTTGCGCAGACGCTTGACGGCAACGAGCCCGCATAAAGCCAGGAGACTCAGGGCCAGGGTCTGTGGCTCAGGCACAGCATTTACCCCAGTTAATTGCAATGAATAGGAGTTCGCCTGTTTGCCACCCTTTATCAGGCCGCCCTTGCCTTCAACATGCAGCACCCAGTCACCAGCCGTCAAAACGACGTTAGACAGCGTCCAAGTTTCAACGCCCAGATCATCAGCATCAGAGCCAACGAGCTCAATCGGTGCCAGATTTTTGTTGTCGGCGCTCGTCAAATAGACCTTGGTGATATCTAGCTTGGATTTCACTGCTTTTTGACCGAACTTATGCCCGGCTGTCATCAGGGCGCCGGACAATTTTTGCGCGCTAGCCAGATGGAAATTGAACTCATCCTTAACATCGTCGTCCTTGATGCCGGTGCGACCAACCTGATCCATTAAGTTCTCACTGACTTTGAACATAACCGGACCCGCTACGACCTGCGTCGCACCAACCAGCAGGCCCAAGGCCAAGGAAGCTGCTCCCACCGCTCTTCTTGTACGCATGAAAATTACCCTCTTTAAGTTTCAACTCTGGGCCGATAGCCGCTGGATTCGCGGCCATCAAGATCACCATCAATCCAAGTACGAATCGTAGGGGAATGCACCCATTTAGCCGCCCCCCTGACTGGGTGGCCGTAAGCGGGTAGCGTGTGAAATGCACGGCAAAAGCCGGTCATTTCGAGGCCTCTGCATGAGCAGACGAGGGAAGGCGTCGAGGATGCGCTGCCCGTAGGCAAAAAAAGGGCCGCATCCTTGCCGGATGCGGCCCTTCTGATGGGTTGAGACGGTGAGTTCTGAATTGCCCGTCAGGCCAGCTTGCCGTGGCAGAGCTTGAACTTCTTGCCGCTGCCGCAGGGGCAAGCGTCATTGCGGCCGACATGCCCGTACTTGCCCGCATCGAAATCAGGCGCAGCGTCTTGCGACACCGAACCGTCTTCATTCGGGTGGGTGTAGGTGACGTTGCTGACCCGCTCGGCGCGCGCTTCAATGGCCTCGGCGGCGCGATTGGCTTCCTCTTGCGACTGGATACGCACATTCATCAAGGTGCGAGTGACTTCCATCTTCACCACATCCAGCAACTGCGAGAACAGATCGAAGGCTTCGCGCTTGTATTCCTGCTTGGGGTTCTTCTGTGCGTAACCGCGCAGATGGATGCCCTGGCGCAGATAGTCCAGCGATGCCAGATGCTCGCGCCAATGTTGGTCGATGCTTTGCAGCAAGACCATGCGCATGAATGGCGTCAACTGATCGATGCCGACACGCTCAACCTTGTCGGCGAACACGGTGTCGCCGGTCTTCACCACCAACTCCAACACATCTTCATCGGTGATGGAATCGCTCTTCTCGACCATCGCGGTCAACGCCACTTCAAGCTGCCACTCGTCGCGTAACACGCGCTCAAGGCCGGGCAAGTCCCACTGCTCTTCGACGCTCTGCGACGGCACAAAGGTGCGCACCACATCGCCCAGCGTGCTGGCACGCAGATTGTCAATTTGCTCGACCAGGCTCTGCGCTTCGAGGATGTCATTGCGCTGCTGATAAATGACCTTGCGCTGATCGTTCGAAACGTCGTCGTACTCGAGCAACTGCTTGCGCACATCAAAGTTGCGAGCCTCGACCTTGCGCTGCGCGCTTTCGATCGAACGGCTGACGATGCCGGCCTCGATCGCCTCGCCTTCGGGCATCTTCAGGCGATCCATGATGGCGCGCACGCGGTCACCCGCGAAGATGCGCATCAACTGATCGTCAAGCGAGAGGTAGAAACGCGAAGCACCGGGGTCGCCTTGGCGGCCGGAGCGACCACGTAACTGATTATCGATACGGCGGCTTTCATGCCGCTCGGTGGCGATGATGCGCAAGCCACCGGCCGCCTTGACCTGCTCATGCAACCCGGCCCATTCGTCCTTGAGCGTCTGAATCTGCTGGGCCTTGTCGGCCTCGGCCACGCTTGCGTCAGCCTCGATCAACTTGATTTGATTCTCAACATTACCACCCAACACGATGTCGGTGCCGCGACCGGCCATATTGGTGGCAATGGTGATCATGCCCGGCCGACCCGCCTGCGCGACGATCAAGGCTTCCTGCGCATGCTGCTTGGCGTTCAGAACCTTGTGTGGCAGCTTCTCGGCTGTCAGCAACTTCGAGATGTATTCGGAGTTTTCGATTGAAGTCGTGCCAACCAAGGTGGGTTGACCGCGCTCATGGCTGGCCTTGATGTCGGCGACGACGGCATGGAACTTTTCAACCGTGGTCTTGTAGACCAAGTCCTGCTCATCCTTGCGCCGAGTTGGGCGGTTAGGCGGAATCACCACCGTTTCAAGCCCATAAATTTCTTGAAATTCGTAGGCCTCGGTGTCCGCCGTGCCGGTCATGCCGGACAACTTACCGTACATGCGGAAGAAGTTCTGGAAGGTGATCGAGGCCAGCGTCTGGTTCTCGCTCTGGATCGCCACGCCTTCTTTGGCCTCTACCGCCTGGTGCAGACCATCGCTCCAGCGGCGCCCGGTCATCAAACGGCCGGTGAACTCGTCGACGATGATGACCTCACCGCTTTGCACCACGTAATGCTGGTCGCGGTGGTAGATGTGGGTGGCCCGCAGCGCGGCATACAGATGATGCATCAGCGTGATGTTGCCGGCGTCGTAGAGGCTGGCGCCTTCCATCAGCAGGCCAGCTTCGCTCAGCAAGCGTTCGGCGTTCTCATGGCCGTCTTCGGTCAAATAGACCTGATGCGATTTTTCATCAACGGTGAAGTCACCGGGCTCGATCACGCCTTCGCCGGTACGAATATCCAACTCGCCGATCTGCTTCTTCAAGCCGGGAGCGACCTTGTTGATGGCCAGATACACATCGGTCTGGTCATCGGCTTGGCCGGAGATGATCAGCGGTGTGCGCGCCTCGTCGATCAGGATGGAATCAACCTCGTCAACGATGGCGAACGCCAATGGACGTTGCACGCGGTCCGAGACCTCGTGCACCATATTGTCTCGAAGATAGTCAAAGCCGTATTCGTTGTTGGTGCCGTAGGTAACGTCAGCGGCGTAAGCGGCCTGCTTCTCTTCGCGCGACATTTGCGCCAAGTTGACGCCAACGGTGAGGCCCAGAAAGTTGTAGAGCCGCGCCATCCATTCAGCGTCGCGCTTGGCCAAATAGTCATTGACGGTGACCAGATGTACGCCCTTGCCCGTCAGCGCATTCAGATAAACGGCCAGGGTACCCATCAAGGTCTTGCCTTCGCCGGTGCCCATCTCGGCCACCTTGCCGGCGTTGAGCACCATACCGCCGATCAACTGCACATCGAAGTGCCGCATCTTCAGCGCGCGTTTACCGCCTTCCCGCACCACCGCAAACGCTTCCGGCAGCAAAGAATCCAAGGTCTCGCCCTTGGCAAGACGCTGCTTGAACTCGTCGGTCTTGGCCTTCAAGGCCGCATCATCGAGTTGCTCGAATTGCGGCTCCAGCGCATTAATCTGCTGGACGGTGCGGCGGTAGCCCTTAAGCAAGCGCTCGTTACGGCTACCGAAAATCTGGGTGAGAAGCTTGGGCAACATGCAGCGTATTGGTTGAATCGTAAGTTTCGGGGGAGCCACTTGGCTGCTCCCTGGGGTTGGCGGTCGCCGCCGACAAACATTCATGTTTGCCACGAGCTAGGCCTCTGAATTCTTCTTCGTGCTCGGCCCATATGAGGCGCACTCGACGTACTGCAATAGCTCACGTCACTTGCTGCCCAAAACTGCCAAGCGCAAAACTCCGGGAGTTTAGCATCCGGCTCAAGTCACGCAGAAACCGCAGGCTCGCGGACATACACTGGCAAGATGCGCGCGCCCTTTCGCCCCAGAATGAAATTTCGCAACGGTCAACAGGTCCCTGAGCCGTTATCAATCTCCAGCGCCTTGCTGCAGCATGAAGGCTTGGCTCGACTGAGCCTGCTGATGCGCGAATCCAATCGGCGCATGGAGTTGATCAAGCATTGCCTGCCGGGTGCTCTAAGCAGGTTTGTCCGGCCAGGTCCGGTCGATGAGGAAGGCTGGACCTTGCTTGCCGCCAATGCGGCGGTTGCCGCCAAGTTGCGCCACCTGCAACCCCGCCTGCAGGAACTGCTCGAAGAAGCCGGACTGCAACCGTCCAAGGTCAGGGTAAAAGTGCAGCAGTAAGGGCGGAAATACTCAAGCCAAAGCCAAAACGCCCAGGCAAAAAAATACCGCTTATGGAAGCGGTATTTTCAACTTTGGTGCCGGCTATCGGATTCGAACTGATGACCTACCGCTTACAAGGCGGTTGCTCTACCAACTGAGCTAAGCCGGCGAAAGACCAAGAGTATAGCCCTTAATTAACGGGCCGGTCAACTACTTTATTCGCTTCAATGAAGGCCGGCCCGAGCTTGGGGGTGTTGCATCGGGCTCATCGCCGTCAACCGCACCCAAAGCAGAGGGAACTTCAGCAAGAATTGCCTTACCGTCTGCCGAAGCTGACTCCACACTTTGCGTCAGCTTCACAGCGCGCAATGGCGCAGCCGCCGGCCGATCCTCCGGCACGGCCGGCGCCGGAGCGCTAACCGCAGGCGCTTGCACCGGCCCCATCGCTGTCTGCACATCGGGTGCAGGGAATGCCATGCCTTGCCCGTTTTCACGGGCGTAGATGGCAACCACATGGTCTATCGGCACAATGATCTCGCGCGCCGTGCCGCCGAACCTGGCCTTGAACTGAATGAACTCGTTGCCAAGCTCCAGACTGCTGGTGGCGTCGAAGCCGACGTTGAGGACGATTTCGTTATTGCTGACGTATTCCATCGGCACCTGCACAAACTTGTCCACTTGCACGGCGATATAGGGGGTGAAACCGTTATCGGTACACCAATCGTGCAAGGCTCGAATCAAGTAAGGCCGAGTCGATGCACTGCCCGATCCGCCGTTCTGACTGCTTTGTTCCATATGCCGATCGCTTACTTGCGCATGACCTTCTCGGACGGCGTCAACGCCTCGATGTAGGCAGGACGCGAGAAAATCCGCTCGGCATATTTCAGCAGCGGCAGCGCATTCTTGGACATATCGATGCCGTAGTAATCAAGGCGCCACAGCAGCGGAGCAATGGCCACGTCCAGCATCGAAAAATCGTCGCCGAGCATGTACTTGTTCTTCAGGAAGATAGGGGCCAACTGAGTCAAGCGGTCGCGGATCTGCGAGCGGGCCTTTTCCAACTGCTTGTCGGCTGCCTTGGCGGCTTGGCTACGACCTTCCAGCACATTGACGTGAGCGAACAGTTCCTTCTCGAAATTCAGCAGGAACAGGCGCACCCGTGCGCGAGCGACTGGGTCGCCGGGCATCAATTGCGGGTGAGGGAAACGCTCATCGATGTATTCATTGATGATGTGCGACTCATACAGAATCAAGTCTCGCTCAACCAGGATCGGCACTTCGTTGTAGGGATTCATCAAGGCGATGTCTTCGGGCTTGGCGAACAAGTCCACATCGCGAATTTCAAAGTCCATACCCTTTTCGAACAGCACGAAGCGGCAGCGATGCGAGTAAGGGCAGGTGGTTCCAGAATAAAGCACCATCATGGCGGCAGGCTCCCAAAGGGTAAGGTAAAAAGGTTCGCGGACGTTACTGAACAAATCCGCGCAAAATGCAAACGCAGTGGGAGCTTATGCAAGCTTCCCACTGCGCTTTCGGCCAGGCAAAGATGCCCGAGCCTGATCAACTATTTCACGTCTTTCCAATAGGCCGCATTCAGGCGCCAGGCAAAGACGGTGAACACCAACAAGAACAAGAGCACCATCACGCCCAGGCGAAAGCGCTGGGTCTGGGCCGGCTCACCCATCCACTGCAGGTAGGCAACCAAATCAGCCACCGCATTGTCATATTGACCCGGGGTCAAGGTGCCGGGCGTCAGTTGCTCGAAACCCTTGAAGACGTGAATCTTCTTGGCATGATCATGTGGGTCAGATTCTTCGGCAAACTTGGCTGCGCGCAGACCCTGCAACTCCCACAACACATGAGGCATGGCCACACTTGGAAAGGCCAGGTTATTCCAACCCGTCGCTTTGGTGTCGTCGACGTAATTGCTACGCAGATAGGTATACAAATAGTCGGCGCCCGAACCCTTGGCACCATCGGCACGCGAACGAGCGATAACGGTCAAATCGGGCGGAGCAGCGCCAAACCATTCTTTGGCCTGACGTGGATCCATCGCAACCTTCATCGTATCTCCAACTTTGTCGGAGGCGAACATCAGGTTGTTCTTGATCTGCAACTCGGTCAAACCGATATCGCGCATGCGGTTGTAGCGCATGAAGGCCGCCGAGTGGCAGTTAAGACAGTAGTTGACGAACAACTTGGCGCCATTCTGCAGCGCCGCCATGTCCTGCATTTTCTCTTTGGGGAACTTGTCCCATTCCATGCCGCCCGCGTTGGCAAAGGCACCGGATACCAAGCCAAAGCAGGTCAGCAACGTAGCGATGAGTTTTTTCATTCTTTGGTCTCCGTGGCTCAGTGGGCGTGGAAGGTCACACGATCAGGCACAGGCTTCGGCGTACCGAGCTTGCTCCACCAAGGCATCAACAAGAAGAAGCCAAAGTAGTACAAGGTGCCAATCTGAGCGACCAAGGTGCCCATATCGGTCGGTGGTTGAATGCCCAAGTAACCCAACACCAGGAAGAACACGACAAACACGGCATACACATATTTGTGCCAATCAGGACGATAGCGGATCGACTTGACCGGGCTGTGATCCAGCCAAGGCAGGACGAACAGAATCACAACCGCGCCGCCCATCACTACCACGCCCCAGAACTTGGCATCAAAGGTCTTCAGCAGTGCTGCAGCGACAAGGGCAATCACCAGCACCGCCACTTTGGCCTTGCCGGAGAAACTGCCTTTCAAGACTGCCAAGATCGCCGACAAACCAACAATACCGGCCAACACATTCACCATCGTGTCGGTCGTTGCACGCAGCATCGAGTAGTAAGGCGTGAAATACCAGACCGGCGCAATGTGAGCCGGGGTCTTCAGTGGATCAGCCGGGATGAAATTGTTGTATTCAAGGAAGTAGCCACCCATTTCAGGCGCAAAGAAAACGATCGCCGTGAACACCATCAAGAACAGGCTCAAGGCATAGATGTCATGCACGCTGTAATAAGGGTGGAACGGGATGCCGTCAAGCGGATGACCATTGGCGTCCTTCGGAGCCTTGGGGCCCTTGATCTCGACGCCGTCCGGGTTGTTCGAGCCCACTTCATGCAGCGCAATGATGTGCGCCACCACCAAGCCCAGCAAGACCAGCGGCACGGCAATCACGTGGAAGGCAAAGAAGCGATTCAGCGTCGCGTCACCGACCACAAAGTCACCGCGAATCAGCAAAGCCAGATCAGGGCCGATGAAGGGCACGGCGGCGAACAAGTTCACAATCACCTGCGCACCCCAATAGGACATCTGGCCCCATGGCAGCAGATAACCCATGAAGGCCTCGGCCATCAGGCACAAGAAGATACCGCAACCGAAGATCCAAACCAACTCACGCGGCTTGCGGTAAGAGCCATAAATCAGGCCCCGGTACATATGCAGATAAACGATGATGAAAAACGCCGAGGCGCCGGTCGAGTGCATATAGCGGATCAACCAACCCCAAGGCACATCACGCATGATGTACTCGACCGAGGCGAACGCCATCACCGCATCGGGCTTGTAATGCATCACCAGGAAAATACCCGAGACGATTTGAATCACCAGCACCACCAAGGCCAGCGAGCCGAAGATGTACCACCAGTTGAAGTTTTTCGGAGCGTAGTACTCCGACAAATGCTCTTTATAGAGCTTGCTCGCCGGGAAGCGGTTATCCACCCAAGTCAGGAGCTGCTCACCCATCGGTGCGCCTGCTGGAGCTTCTTTGAATTCAGCCATGTTGACCTCTGTCCTTTAGCCTAATGCGGCGATTAAGCCGGCTTGTCTTCACCAATGATGATTTTGGTGTCGGACAGGTACATATGGGGAGGCACTTCGAGGTTATCGGGCGCCGGCTTATTCTTGAACACGCGACCCGCCAAGTCGAAGGTCGAACCGTGGCAGGGGCACAAAAAGCCACCGCGCCAGTCATCCGGCAACGAAGGCTGAGGGCCGGGGGTGAATTTCTCGCTGGGCGAACAACCCAGGTGCGAGCAAATACCCACCGCCACCATGAACTCTGGCTTGATCGAACGAGCCTCGTTTTTGGCGTATTCCGGCGTCGGGAATGCCGTGCGCTTGGACAAAGGGTCCGCCAGCTCGGCATCACGGCCGCTCAGGGCAGCCACTTGCTCGGGCGTACGACGCACGATCCAGACGGGCTTGCCGCGCCACTCAACGGTCAATTTCTCGCCCGGTTTGATGGCACTGATATCGACTTCCACTGCCGCTCCAGCGGCCTTGGCGCGCTCAGACGGGGCGAAAGAACTAACGAAAGGTACGGCGACGGCTACACCGCCAACGGCGCCGGCGCAACTTGTGGCTATTAGCCAAGTGCGCTTGCCGTGGTCCACTTGCTGGTCACTCATGAGCATCCTCAAACGAGACTTCTGATCGGGGTCAACCCGAGATTCTAACGGACGCCGCCGCCTATTGGCTTCGACATCATTCCGCAGACGCATTTTCACACGACAATATGGTCGTTTTGAGCAATTGCGGGCACCAATCATCACGCAAGCCACAAGCTGCCGATGCGATGCCCGCCCAAATACAACCGGCCCTCGAGCCAACAGTGGAGCAATTTATGGGAATGTTGTCCGAATTCAGGGAATTTGCGGTCAAAGGCAATGTGGTTGACTTGGCCGTTGGCGTGATCATTGGCGGCGCCTTCGGCAAGATCGTCGACTCGGTTGTCAAGGACTTGATCATGCCGGTGATCGGCCGCATTGTCGGCGGCCTGGACTTCTCCAACTATTTCATCACCTTGGCCAGCCCTCCGGCTGATTACAAAGGCCCCGCCACTTATGAGGCGCTCAGCAAGGCTGGCGTTCCCTTGTTCGCCTATGGCAGCTTTCTGACCGTGCTGCTGAATTTCATCATCCTGGCCTTCATCATCTTCATGATGATTCGGCAGATCAATCGCTTGAAGCGCGACGAGCCGGCCGCTCCAGTCGAGGCCGCCGCCACGCCAGAAGACATCGTGTTGCTGCGTGAAATTCGCGATTCCTTGAAGCGCTAAGTTAGCCAGCAAGGCAGCCAAAACACTTGTAAGCAAAGGTTCCTGCTTGACAAGGCGTTAGCTATTTGACGACCGGGGCTGGGTTTTCGGATGTCTGCGTCCCCGGCCACCCGATTTAGGCTCGATACTTGACCCCATATAGACTGTAGCAATCTAGCTACATACATCGTCAACCGCGCCCATGAACTCGCCCGAAGTCAGTCGACTGAACCCGCATTTGGAAGCTGCCGTCCAACGCGTTCGCACGGCCGCCGACCAAGCAGCCGAGCGTTGTGCCGAAGGTCTGGGCTTGTCAGCCCTTTCCGCGGGCCAGGTCAAACGTCGCGAAGCATTGCTCACGACGCAGTTTTTATTCCGCAAACAACAGTCCTTGTTCGGGCTGCAGTTCTACCAAGCCTTGCGTGCCGCGCTGAACCTTGAGCAAGGTGTCAAGGCGG
Organism: Roseateles oligotrophus; assembly: GCF_025717515.1. Taxonomy (GTDB): domain Bacteria; phylum Pseudomonadota; class Gammaproteobacteria; order Burkholderiales; family Burkholderiaceae_C; genus Paucibacter_A; species Paucibacter_A oligotrophus. The sequence continues at coordinate 186,929 of NZ_JAJIRN010000001.1, read as the reverse complement.
CATCCAACTCGACCGGTAAAAAAGATTGGGGCGAACTGTCCCTGATGGATGACGACCAAGTTGACGCTCTGGTCGTTGGTGACCGTATCGGGCTCGCCATCGGCCACCAGAGTGAATGGGAGTTGCGCGAGGTCGAGTCCTATATGCCGGGCCTGAGCAGCGGAGATCGCAATCCCTTGCGCCCCGAATTGATTGGCCAGGCCTTGTTGACCGCGGTTCACGCGATTGCCGAAGAAGAAGACACTCGCCAGCTTCTCATTGATGAGTTGACTCGCGCCTTGGCGCAAGAAATGCGCATCTGCTATGCCGACATCGCGGAGCTGTTTCGCAACCGCGGCTTGCGCCCGCAAGACCTGCGCGTACGGGCGGTTGACTCAAGCCCTTCCACCCGCGCTCAGGCGCTGTCCGGCCACAGCCAAGCTGGCCAGTTGGATGAAGGCGGCCACAACAGCGGAAGATTTGGCGGGGCCGGTCTTGGCCACAGCCAAAGTCCTGGTGGAGGCGGCGGGGGCTTTGGCAGCGGTTTTGGCGGATCCAGCCAGAACTCGAACTTGGCGGGCTCCGCGCGTGGTGAATATGGCGGGGGCACGCCACAAGGATTCTCGAACCAGCAAGCCGGCGGGCTGGGGACTGTTGACGCTCAATTGATGGATTTGCTGCGTCGCCTGGCCCATGTGCCGGGCGGCAGCGGCGCGCAGCCATTCGCTTCGAGCGGATGGGGCGCCGCGCCCGACAGCGCAGCAGGCATGGGCTACACCCAGCCCGCCGGGCTGCCCTCAAACAGTCAATGGAGTGAGGATTTCAATGCCCCGACCTGGCAGGGCGGCCCGCCTCCCAATTTGATCCATTTGCACCGCGAAGAGCTGCGCCAAGCGGCCAGCGGCAGGCTCGACCATATGGTGATCGACGTGGTCAGCAGCTTGTTCGATCAGGTGCTGTCCGACCCCAAGGTGCCGCCTCAAATGGCCCGCCTGCTGGCCAGTTTGCAACTTCCGGTTTTGCGCGCGGCGCTCGGTGACCAGACCTTCTTTTCGTCCCGCCGCCATCCGGTGCGCCGCTTCATCAACCGTATGGCCTCGCTGGCCTGCGCCTTCGATGACTTCAGCGAGGGTCCCGGCCTGGCCTTTCTGGCCCATGTTCAAGAGCTGGTTCATGAAGTCGCCAATGGCGACTTCGACCGCATGGATGTTTACGAGCGCAAGCTGGACACGCTTGAGCAATTCATTGCCGAGCAGATCGGCAACGCGCTCACTCAACAAGGCGACGCCGCCACATTGCTGGCCCGCAAAGAGGTTGATCTGCGCTTGCAGCAGCGTTATTCACAACAGCTGCAAACCGCCTTGGTGGCGGTGCCAATGCCCGATTTCATTCGGGACTTCTTGGCGCAGGCCTGGAGTCAAGCCATTATCCTGGTCAGCCGCGATGCGACCAGCACGCCCGAGCGCACGCAGCGTATTCGCCAATTTGGTCGCGATCTGGTGATGAGCGTGCAGCCCAAATCGGGCACCGCTCAGCGACAGGTTTTCCTGGGGCAATTGCCCAAGTTGATGCAGACCCTCAACGAAGGTTTGGACCTGATTGCTTGGCCGGAGGAGCAGCGCAAGGCCTTTTTCGGCCAGCTATTGCCTGCCCACGCCGAGTCCCTGAAGGGTCAAGCACTCAGTGCACTTGAGACCAACTTGCTGGCCAAGCAACTCGACGGGGTGTTTGGCTGCACGCCACCCGAGGAGAAAGACTTGGGGCCGGACAGCACGGCCGGCCTGCCGCAAGATGTAGACATGGGGGCGCGTTTGAGTGCCACCGAAGCCAAGTCGCTCGGGCTTATCAATGAGTCCGCAGTGGATTGGTCGGGGCAAATCGACATTGATCTCTCTGCCGATGCGCCACTTCAAGCGGTCGACATCAGCATCGACGGGCTACCAGCCTCAACGGAGGCGCCGGAACCTAGTGAGGGCGAGCTGTTGATCGAGCACCTGCAACTCGGTTTCGCCTATCAGATGCATACCGGCGACAGCTGGCACAAGGTCAGGCTGGCCCATATCAGCGCGGGCCGCAGCTTCTTTATCTTTACGCAGGGCACCAAGCACCAGGAGACCGTCACCATGACGGCTCGCATGCTCAAGCGTCTGTGCGAGGCAAAACGGCTGCGCGCGTTTGAGAATGCCTATCTGATGGAGCGCGCCATCTCCCGTGCACGCAAGCAGTTAGCCAGCATCAAGGTCTGAGCGCCCTCGGAGCGCTGAGGGGCAGCAGGCGGCAGGCCATCGCCAAGGCTGCCTTCAGACTGGAAGCGTCGGCGCGGCCGCTGCCGGCCACATCAAAGGCGGTGCCGTGATCCGGGCTGGTACGCACAAAGGGCAAACCCAAGGTGACATTGACACCCTGCTCCACGCCCAGGTATTTGACCGGGATCAGGCCATGGTCATGCGTCATTGCCACCACCACATCGAACTCACCCGGATGGCCTGCGACATCGCGCGCGCGCATGAATACGGTATCGGGCGCAAATGGCCCGCTGGCATCGATACCTTCGGCGCGCGCCTGCGCAATCGCCGGAGCGATGTGGCGGATTTCTTCATCGCCGAACAGCCCCCCCTCACCAGCATGGGGATTCAAGCCCGCCACCGCGATCCGCGGCGCGGCAATGCCAAAACTCAGCATCGCCCGCTGGGCGATTCGCACGGTTTCGAGCACGCGCTCGATATTGATCAAATCGATCGCTTGCCGAAGCGAACAGTGGATTGTCACCAGCACCGTACGTAATTCATTATTTGCCAACATCATGCGTACCGGCGCGGCTCCGCCACCTTCGGCCGCCAAGGCCTGCAGCATCTCCGTATGGCCGGGATAACCAATGCCCGCTGCATGCAAGGCCTCCTTGTGGATGGGCGCCGTCACCAGCGCATCGGCCTTACCCGCTTGAATCGCACGCACCGCCGCCTCGATACACACTGCCGCCGCGGCGCCGGCCTTGGCGTCAATCGCGCCCATGCAGCAATCCAGCAAACCCGCAGGCAAGCCGTCCGGCTGCCAGACAGCCACACAGCGCGGCGGCAAATCGACCAACTCATCCAGCGAACTCAAGTGGAGCAAGGGCAATTCGACACCGGTCCATGCCATCGCGCGGCGCATCACCGCCACATCGCCCAGCACGCACAGGCGCGCGTCCAGGTCGGGCTCGGGAGCCGCCACGGCCATCGCCACGATTTCGGGGCCAATGCCGCAAAGGTCACCCATCGTCACCAGAATGGTTTTAGCGGAACTCATACTCTTCATGCCGGATTCGCGATATCAATGAATTGCTGCGTCACACCGAGTTCTTGCGCCAAATGCGCAGCCACCGCCTGTACACCATAACGTTCGGTCGCATGGTGGCCGGCAGCAATGAAGGCAACCCCGGTTTCGGCGGCCAGATGCGCCTGCGGTTCGGAGATTTCGCCGGTCACGAAAACATCGACTCCGGCTGCGATGGCCCCCTCAAAATAGCCCTGCGCCCCGCCCGAGCACCAGCCCACCCTGTTGATTTCACGGCTATCTCCGCCCGCCACCAGCACCGCCCGATCCAGTTGCCGCTCCAACTGCGCGCCGAATACCGCCAGACTTTGCGGCGCCGCCAGCGAGGCGGTAAAACCCAAATCCTGCTCACCGAAACGGCCATCCACCGGCCAGCCAAAAAGTCGCCCGAGTTGGGCGTTATTGCCAAATTCGGCATGGGCATCCAGCGGCAAATGATAGGCAAATAGATTGACGTCGGCAGCCAGCAAGCGGGCCAGGCGCTGCTTCATCCAACCGGTGACGCGACCGTCTTGGCCGCGCCAGAACAGGCCATGGTGGACCAGAATCGCATCGGCGCCGGCGTCTATCGCCGCCTCAATCAAGGCCAAGCTCGCGGTTACCCCACAGACGATATGCCGAATCTCGTCCCTGCCCTCAACCTGCAAACCGTTCGGCCCATAATCCTTGAAACGATCGACCTCCAACAGGCGCTTCAGATGGAGATCGATGACATGGCGTTGAGGCATAGGAGACTTTGAGAGTGCGTAAGCTTTGGTTGATTTTCGCTCAGACCGCTACGGTGGTGATGGGCATTCTTTTTGTGCTGAGCACATTAAAGCCGGAATGGCTGCGCTCGGCACCGACCGCTGCCCTGCCCGCAACCATTGCGCCGTCGCTGGCCGCAGCCTACCCCCCGGCCGGTGCCGCCAGTGGCGCACAGCGGGCCGGCTACAGCCTGGCTTCCCGGCGGGCCTCTCCGGCCGTGGTCAGCATCACCGCCAGCAAGGCGCCGTCGCGCAATAGCGAGGCCCAAGATCCCTGGTTCAAATTCCATTTCGGGCAACGCGGCCGAGGCAAGGAGGCCGCGCGCCCGCAAACCGGCCTGGGCTCGGGCGTGATCGTCTCGGCCGATGGCTATTTGCTGACCAATAACCATGTGGTCGAGCGCGCCTCGGACATCGAAGTGATGCTGACCGACGGACGCCAAGCCCGCGCCACCCTGATCGGCACCGACCCGGAAAGCGATTTGGCCGTATTGAAAATAGAACTGGAGCGTTTACCCGTCATCCATCTGGGCACGGCAGACAGCCTGCAGGTCGGTGACGTGGTGCTGGCCATCGGCAACCCCTTCAATGTCGGGCAGACGGTGACCTCGGGCATCGTCAGTGCACTGGGGCGGAGCCAGTTGGGCATCAACACCTTCGAGAATTTCATTCAAACCGATGCGGCCATCAACCCTGGCAACTCGGGTGGCGCGCTGGTCGACGTTGACGGCAACTTGGTCGGTATCAATACCGCCATTTATTCGCGCAATGGCGGCAGCCTGGGGATAGGTTTTGCCATTCCGATCAGTTCAGCACGCTTGGTGATGGACGCCTTGTTGCGAGATGGTCAGGTTGCTCGGGGTTGGATCGGTGTGCAGACCCGCGAACTCACGCCCGAGTTTGCCGAGGCCTTCAAGCTGCCGCTGACATCTGGGGTACTGATCAGTGGCGTGCTGGCGAATGCGCCGGCCGCCAAAGCCGGTGTCAAGCCGGGCGATGTCTTGACCAAGGTCGGCAACACCGCCGTTCAAAGCCCCGCCCAATTGCTGGCGGCAGTGGCGGCGCTGAAGCCCCTGAAGCCGGCCACCTTGGCCTTGCAACGCGGCGAGCAACAATTGGAAATCGAAGTGTTGGTCGGGCAAAGGCCCAAACCGCAACCGGTGCAGGACGGGGAGCGCTAAAGCCTCAGCCGGCCGCTTCGTCCGGCGCCTTTGAGTAACGGTTGAAATAGCCGGCGGCGAACACGCCGAGCTCATACAAGATACACATCGGAATCGCCAGCGCCAACTGCGACACCACGTCGGGCGGCGTGATGACCGCCGCAATGACGAAGGCCAAGACGATGAAATAGCCACGGAATTCGCGCAGCTTCTCGACCGTCACCAAACCCATGCGAACCAGCAGCACCACCACCACGGGCACCTCAAAGGCCGCGCCAAAGGCAATAAACATCGACATCACAAAGCTCAGATAGGCCTCGATGTCGGGCGCTGCGGTAATGCTTTTGGGCGCGAAGCTTTGAATGAACTTGAAGACCTGCCCGAACACGAAGAAATAGCTGAAGGCCACGCCGACGAAGAACAGCAAGGTGCTGGAGAACACCAAAGGCAGCACCAAACGCTTTTCATGCGAGTAAAGCCCCGGCGCCACAAAGGCCCAGACCTGGTACAAAACCACCGGCAGAGCGATCAAGAAGGCCGCCATCAAGGTGATCTTCAATGGCACCAAGAAGGGCGAGATCACATTGGTGGCAATCAGCGTCGAGCCGGCCGGCAGTTGTGCCACCAGCGGCGCGGCAAGCATGTCGTACAAGGCCGAAGGCCCGGGGAAAAATGCCAGCACGCCAAAGGCGACCGCCACCGCGATCGAAGCGCGCACCAAGCGGTCACGCAACTCGATCAGATGGGAGACGAAAGGCTGTTCTGTGCCGGCGAGTTCATCGTCGGGCTTGGCGTCATTGCTCATGCGGTGGGGGCGTAGCGCTCAGGCTGGATTCAACGTTAGATATTGGGCCGAACGGGGCGAAAGCGCGCGACGCGGGCGGCGCCGGACTGCGCATGGCGGCGCACACCTTGCTGCTGCTTGTACCACTGCGGCGTGGCACCGCGCTTCAAACGCCAATTCTTCTTCGGCCGCCGATAAGCAGACGAGCCAAAAGAATTGTTGTCATAGCCATGCTGCCCGCCCATATCGCCAATATCGCCCAGGCCGCCAATGCTGTTGGAACTGACATCGGACCAAGTCTGCTCAAAGGCCTGACCGGCGCTATTGACTTCTTGCTGGACGGTTTGCCCAACGTCACGCGCCGCAGCCTCCATCTCGGTCTTCATTTTCTTGAGCTCTTCGAGCTCCATCGAGCGACTCACCTCGGCCTTGACGTCAGACACATAGCGCTGCGCCTTGCCGATCAGGTGACCGACGGTGCGCGCCACTCGAGGCAGCCGCTCGGGGCCAATCACGACCAAGGCCACCGCGCCAATCAGCGCCAGCTTGTCAAATCCAAAATCAATCATGCAGCGTCAGACCGGCCGTCAATCAGGACTTGGTCTTGGCCTCGACGTCGACGGTGTTGCTGTCGCTCGCCTTTTGGCTGTTTTGGCTGTTTTGGCTGTTGCTGACCTGCTGAGCCGGTGCAGCCGGCGCCGCAGCATCAGCACTGCTGCCGCCCTCCTTCATGCCGTCCTTGAAGCCCTTGACGGCGCCACCAAGATCGCTACCGATGTTCTTGAGCTTCTTGGTGCCAAAGACCAGCACAACGATCACCAGCACAATCAGCCAGTGCCAAATACTCAACGAACCCATTATTTATCTCCTACAAACAATCTCGGCATTCTAGTTGGGCCACATGACAATTCGCGCAGGCCGACACATGACACTGTCATAGATCAAGGTTTTTAGCCCTTCAACCAGGGCCTTGGGCCACCCATCACATGCATATGCAGGTGGTACACCTCCTGCCCGCCGTCCGGGCCGGTGTTGATGACGGTACGAAAGCCATTCGTCACCCCCAAGTCGCGCATCAATTTGGGCGCCAACACCGACATATGACCCAGCAACTGCACATGCTCATCGCCCAATTCGCTCATCATCGCGATGTGCTGCTTGGGCACGATCAGCACATGCACCGGCGCCCAAGGGTGAATGTCATGAAAGGCCAGCACCAACTCATCCTCATAGGCCTTGCGGCTGGGAATCTGGCCGGCGACGATTTTGCAGAACAGGCAATCGGGGTCGTGTGACATAAAAAGACTCAAAGCAAAGTTTCACAAACCAGGCAAAGGCGAATCGACTCAGCGTGGCATGGGCCGGCCGGCGCTCATCGCGGCCCAACCGCGCACGACGCGGTAGAGGAACCAGATCGACACCAGCGCCCAGGCGATCATGCCCGGCACATACAACAGCAAGAACAAGGGACTGGTCAACAGATACAGCGCCCCGGCCCAAGCCACGCTTCGCAGGCGCCAACTGAAATGCGATTCCTGCCAACTGGCCCTGGCCTCATCGCGTTTGATCAGATCGATCAACACGGCCACCAGCAGCAAAAACACGCTGGCCTGCACGCCTGGCAGCACCGCGGCTATGGCCACCACGCCATGCAGCAAGTAACTCACCACACCCACGGTACGCAGACTGCGCTCGCGCTCGGCATCCAGCAACTGGTTCGGCTCGATCAGCGCATTTGCATCAGTCATTGGGTTCATCCTCTTGTGCTTTGCCGCGCTGGGCAAATTCCTGCAAACCCGACAAACCCTCGCGGCGGGCCAATTCGGCCAGCACCTGTTCGGGCTTCAATCCGAAATGGCTCAAAGCGATGATGGAGTGGAACCATAAATCGGCCACCTCGTAGACAACTTTCTGCGCGTCCCCATCCTTGGCCGCCATGACCGTCTCGGTGGCCTCTTCGCCGATCTTCTTCAAGATCGAGTCCAAGCCTTTGTCGAACAACTTGGCCACATAGCTGGTGGCCGGGTCGCCGCCATGGCTGGGCTTGCGTGATTCGATCACGGCCGCAATGCGGGCCAAGGTGTCATTGCCCGGACTAGTTGACTCAGTCATTTGCATCATTCACTTGTAGATTTGACCGGGATCTTTCAGCACCGGCTCGACCGCTTGCCAATCAAGCCCGTCGCCTTGCTCCAACCGTTGATAAAAGCAGGAGTGCCGCCCGGTGTGGCAAGCAATGCCTGGAGTGCCTGGACTTTGGCCGTTCTGAGTAATCTTCAAGAGCAAGACATCGTTGTCGCAGTCCAGCCGCATCTCGTGCACCGTCTGCGTATGACCGGACTCTTCGCCCTTGTGCCAAAGCTTGGCCCTGGAACGGCTCCAATACACAGCCTCGCCAAGCTCCTGGGTGCGCGCCAAGGCCGCCCGGTTCATCCAGGCAAACATGACGACGTCGCCGCTGCTTTGCTCTTGCGCGATCACCGGCACCAGGCCGTCCGCGTCCCATTTGATTTGATCCAACCAGTTCATAGGCCTCAGTGTAGTGGCGACCCGCATGGCCATCAGGCCAGATGGGTTGGACCCACGAATGCCCGCTCGGCCGCGAACCAATCCAGCACCGGAATCGTGCCCGGCAAGACCGGCTGCATCTGCACCGGCAGGCTCTGCCAGGCCATCGCCTGCTGCTCGCGCATTTCGAACTCACCGCTCCACTCGAAGACCTTGCAGAAGTGCAGGCGAACCCGAGCGTGCGGATAGTCCATCACCAGCTCCTGCCAGGGGTGAACTGCGGCAATCGTAATGCCGAGTTCCTCTTGCAACTCACGCCTCAAGGCCTGCTCTACCGTCTCGCCGGCCTCCAGCTTGCCGCCGGGGAATTCCCAGTAACCGGCGTAGACCTTACCGACCGGCCGACTGGTGAGCAAAAAACGAGCTTCACGCCCCTCCCCATCACGCTCGACCAGCACACCCACGGCCACATCGACCGGCACCCGTTCGGCTCCCCCCAACTCAGACATGATCGAGTCCGGTTGGTGGCACGCTGTCGGTCACCACGGGCGGCATTGCCTCCAGGCCGCCACGCCCGGCCAAGTCGCGCGCGAACTGATAGGCGACCCGGCCCGAACGCGAACCGCGTTCCAGCGCCCAGACCAGGGCCGGCTGACGCGCCGCAGCAATGGTGTCCTCCGCCACCTCAAAGTAACGCAACCATTGAGCGGCGATGGCCAAGTATTCGTTTTGGCTGAAGGGGTAAAAACTCAACCACAGGCCAAAGCGCTCGGACAGAGAAATCTTTTCCTCGATCGCCTCACCCGGATGAACCTCGCCATCGGGCTGGTGCGTATAGGACAGGTTGTCCTTCATCTGCTCGGGCAAGAGGTGGCGTCGGTTGCTGGTGGCGTAGATCAACACGTTGTCGGTGGCCGCTGCGACCGAGCCGTCCAACATCGACTTCAAGGCCTTGTAGCCGAGTTCACCTTCATCAAAGCTCAGGTCATCACAGAAGATCACAAAACGTTCGGGCCGTTCCGCCACCAGGTCGACCAGATCGGGAAGGTCGACCAGATCGGCCTTGTCGACCTCGATCAGACGCAGTCCGCGCGGGGCAAATTCATTCAAGCAGGCCTTGATCAGCGAGCTCTTGCCGGTGCCGCGTGCGCCGGTCAAGAGCACGTTATTCGCCAAACGGCCGGAAACAAACTGCTCGGTGTTCTGCAGCAGACGCTGCTTCTGAGGCTCAACCTCAAGCAAGTCGCTCAGGCGTATCGTGGCCGCGTGGCGCACCGCCTCCAGCACCGGCACACCGCGCCGGCGCCGATACCTGAAGGCCGCTGCGGCCTGCCAGTCGGGCGCGGCCAAGACAGGCGGCAGCAAGGTCTCAACGCGAGCCAGCAAGGCCTCGGCACGTTGCAGAAAACCCTGCAGGGAAACTTGTACGGGATCAACCATGGTCAGCGCGCTTTAAGGGGCTGGCCAGTGTAGCGGTGAGCTTCAGCCCAGCAACATGCGCAAGGCCGAATCAAGCTGCTCGATCGGGCTGCGCTTGAAGCCACTGCGCGCATAACGCTGCAGGCGACCGACGATGAAGCTGACCAAGACCGAGGCCTGCGCATTCGCGTCAACCGTCGGCGTGCTGGAGCCATTCGCTTCCGCCGCGTTGCGCAGCACTTGGCGCAGCGAAGACTCGACCCGATCAAAAAACTGATTCATGCGCAACACCAGGCGCTCGTTCTCATAAACCAGCGCATCACCGACCATCACGCGTGTCATGCCCGGGTTGCGTTCACCGAACTGCAGCAGCATCGAAACAATCTTTTGCGCCTGCAGCAAGCCCGATCCGTCGCGCTCGGTGATTTGATTCAAGAGTGTGAAAATGCTGCCCTCGATGAACTCGATCAGGCCCTCGAACATCTGCGCCTTGCTGGCGAAGTGGCGGTAGAGCGCCGCCTCGCTGACCTCCAGCTTGGCCGCCAACGCCGCGGTGGTGACACGGTCCGCACCGGGTTGCTCCAGCATGCTGGCCAGAGTCTGCAGAATTTGCACCCGGCGCTCACCCGGCCGCGGGCGCTTGCGCGGTGGCGCAGCGCTTGCGGACACAGCGGCTGCGACAAGATTCAATTTGGGCTCTGAAGCGGACATGGGCATAGCGGCTTGGGGTTGATCGCAGATTCATGCGAGCGCTTCATTGCTGAAGTGCCAACTTGCTAAAGCGCGCGGCCCATGACGGCAGCCGGCGGCCGATTCTGGCACAGCCGCGCGCCACTGCGAGTCAACGCTCGACGGCAATGCCGAACCGAGCAGACCGCCGCCCTAAGCCGGCAACAAGTCGAGCAGCCGGTTGATGCGCCTATCGACATAGACCGGCCGCCGGCGCAGACCCACATGGGCCTCGGGGCCATGTGGATTGCTTTGCGAACGGCGCAACCAGCGCTGCATCCAGACCGTGCGCATGCCGACCCGCTTGGCGGCCTTTTGATGCACCAGCGTGTCTTCCACCAACACACAGTCGCTGGGCCGCAGCTTCAGCCCGACCAGCAGATGGCGGAACATGCGCATGTCTGGCTTAGGTCGCAACTGGCCAAACATGCGCATTTGCTCAAAGGCAATCACCGCCTCGAAACAATGCGCGATGCCCAACACGGCCAGCACCCGCTGGGCGTAGGCCAGCGGAGCGTTGGTCAACAAAAACTTGCGCCCCGGCAGGCGCTGGAGTGCTGCCAGGTCATGCGCATGGCCATGCAATAGCGGCTCGACACCCTCCAAGCGATGGGTATGGTGCAAAAAATGCGCCGGCTGCACGCCATGGTGGCGCACCAAGCCCAGCAGCGTGGCACCGTAGCGATGCCAATAGAGTGCCCGCAGACGGCTGGCTTCATCGCGTGGCACCCCGACATGGGTCTGGATGTAATCGGTCATCGCCACATTGAGCGCCCCGAACACATGAGCCGAGGCGTTATGCAGGGTGTTGTCGAGGTCGAAGAACCAGACCCGCTTGGATGCTCCTCGCATCAGACAGACTCAGTGCGACCGGATCATCGTCCCATAAGCCTGGTCGCTCAAAATCTCCAGCAGCATCGCATGCGGCACGCGGCCATCGATGATGTGGACCGCATTGACGCCGCTCCTGGCTGCGTCCAGCGCCGAGGCAATCTTGGGCAACATGCCGCCGGACAAGGTGCCGTCGGCGAACAACTCGTCGATCTCGCGCGCGCTCAGGTCGGTCAGCAGATTGCCGGCCTTGTCCAGCACCCCCGGCGTATTGGTCAGCAGCACCAATTTCTCGGCCTTCAAAACTTCGGCCAACTTGCCGGCCACGACATCCGCATTGATGTTGTAGCTCTCGTTGTGCTCGCCAAAACCGATCGGGCTGATGACGGGGATGAACTGGTCATCCTGCAGCGCCTTCACCACGCTAGGGTCGATGCTGACGATATCGCCGACCTGGCCGATATCGTGCTCTTTGGCCGGGTCATCCTTGTCCAGCATCTTGAGCTTCTTGGCGCGAATCATGCCGCCGTCGCGGCCCGTTAGGCCCACCGCCTTGCCACCAGCCACATTGATCAGGCCGACGATATCTTGCTGAACCTGACCGGCCAACACCCACTCCACCACTTCCATGGTTTCTTCGTCGGTGACGCGCATGCCCTGGATGAAGTGGCCCTTCTTGCCCAGGCGAGTCAAGGCGCCCTCGATCTGCGGGCCGCCGCCATGCACGACCACCGGATTCAGGCCGACCAGCTTCAAGAGCACCACATCCTCGGCAAAGTCTTGCTGCAAGGCCGGGTCGGTCATCGCATTGCCGCCGTACTTGATGACGATGGTCTTGCCATGGAACTTGCGGATATAGGGCAGCGCCTGCGAGAGGATCTCGGCCTTTTCGCGCGGGGCGATATGGGAGACATCGGTGCTGTGGGCCGAGCTGGCTTCGTTCTTCATGGCTGATCCAGACAAAAACAAGGTGAGGTCACAAAATCTGGCGGGATTGTAGGTCGCCGCTTGCGCCGAAGTTCGGGCTTGCGGCCACAATGCCAGCCGCAGCTCGAACACCATAATCAGCATCGTCACCCGTCACCAAAGGAAGAGATTTGATCGCGATTTTGCAAAGAGTGCGCCATGCGCAGGTTGAGGTCGGCGGGCAAGTCATCGGTGCGATTGGTCCCGGCCTGCTGATGCTGGTCTGCGCCGAGCCCGGCGACAGCGAGGCGCAGGCCGAGAAACTGATCAACAAGGTCTTGAAGCTGCGCATCTTCGGCGACGCTTCGGCCAAGATGAACCTCAGCCTGCAGGACGTGGGCGGCGGCTTGCTGATCGTTTCGCAATTCACCTTGGCGGCCGATTGCAGCGGTGGCAACCGGCCCAGCTTCACCGGCGCTGCAAGGCCCGAGCCGGGCCAGCGCTTGTATGAGCATTGCGTCAGATATGCCCAAAGCCAGCACCCGGTGGTGGCCAGCGGCGAGTTCGGCGCGGATATGCAGGTGAGCCTGCTGAACGACGGCCCGGTGACGATTCCGCTGCGGGTCAACTGATGCAGCATCGCGCACTCGGCGGTACATAAAACCGATGTATTTGGCCCTGTGTCGAGCGGAGGCAGCACCACACTGGTTCTTCGTCAACCGGCCTGCATGGCCATAGGCGCGCCGGCGCCGAGCTCCAAGCAGCGGCCTTGCTGCCATTGAGCCTGCAACTGCTGCATCAGCGTCTCGGTCTCTTGCCGCTGCGAGGCCAAGGTTTTTTGCATGGCATCGATTTCGGCCAAACGCTCTTGCAGGCTTTGCATCACCAAATCATGCGGCATCTCGCGCCCTTGATGGCCGGCCAAGCGGCGCAAGGTCTCCAGCGAGAAACCCAAGCGCTGCGCGATCTGAATCACCAGCAGCCGCTGCAAGGTCTCGTCGTCATATTGCCGATAGCCATTGGCGCCCCGTTTGGCCGGAGGCAGCAAGCCGCTGGATTCATAAAACCGAATCGCCGACGCCGCCATCCCGGTGCGCTGAGCCAAGTCACCAATCTTCATCCAGATGTACCCCGTCCGAACAATCAAAAATCGCTTGACCTTCAAGTCAGCTTGAAGCTTAGCATGGCGACCATGAACACAAACCTCACCATCAACGGCCAGCGCCACAGTTTGACCCTGGAGCCCGAAACCCCGCTGCTGTGGGTGTTGCGCGACGAGTTAGGCCTGACCGGCACCAAGTTCGGTTGCGGCATCGCCAACTGCGGGGCCTGCACGGTCGAGGTGGACGGTGTCGCGACGCGCGCCTGTGTGATGCCCATCATGGCGCTGGAGGGCAAGAGCGTGCGCAGCATCGAGGCCGAGCCCGATCGCATCGTGGCGGCCTTGCAGGCAGCCTGGATCAAGCACCAAGTGCCGCAATGCGGCTATTGCCAGAGCGGCATGATCATGGCCGCAGCCAGCCTGCTGCGCGTCAAGCCAAAGCCCAGCGACGCCGACATCGACGCCGACATCAGCAATATCTGCCGCTGCGGCACCTACCAGCGTATTCGAGCGGCGATCCATGGCGCTGCGGCTCATCTGGACGGGAGCGCCGCATGAAGCGCCGCGGCTTTCTGATTGCCGGCGGCCTCTTGGGCGGCGGCGTGCTGCTGGGCGTGAGCCTGACGACGCCGCCTGCGGCCAAATCACGCCTGGGTGACAAAGCCAGCTGGCCCGCCAGCGGGGATCAGGTCGCGCTGAACGGCTGGGTCAAGATCATGCCGGACGGGCGCGTCATCGTCGCCACACCCAGAGCCGAAATGGGCCAGGGCGTGCACACGGCACTGGCGATGCTGGTGGCCGAGGAAATGGACGCCGACTGGCTCAAGGTCAGCACCGAGCAGGCGCCGATCGCGCAAATCTACGCCAACACGGCGCTGCTGCTCAATGTGCTGCCCTTCGCCAGCGATGACGACAGCTTGCTGGCTCGCATCGCGCGCCGCTCCGTGCAGAAGGTCGGTTATGCGCTGAGCCTGCAGGTCACCGGCGGCTCCTCCAGCGTGCGCGATGCCTGGGCCCCGATGCGCTTGGCCGGCGCCACCGCGCGCGCAATGCTGGTGGATGCGGCCGCGCAGCGCTGGGGCGTAGCCCCTGAGGCATGCCAGGTGCACGCCGGCGTGGTCAGCCACCTGCCCAGCGGCCGCTCGGCCGGCTTTGGTGACTTGGCGGCAGCTACCGCGCAGATTGCACCGCGCAGCGAGGTCAAGTTCAAAGACCCCAGCGAATTCCGCCTGATCGGCAAGGCCACGGTACGCACCGACATCCCGTCCAAGGTCAATGGCAGCGCCGAGTTCGGCATCGACGTCAAGCCCGCGGGTCTGCTTTATGCGGCGATTCGGCAATGCCCGGTCTTGGGCGGCAAGGTCTTGCGTTTCGACGCCGCGCAAGCCAAGGCCGCGCGCGGCGTGACGGACGCTTTTGTGATTCAAGAACAAGCGCTGGTCGTCGTGGCCGACCGCTATTGGCGCGCCAAGACCGCGCTCGAGGCCTTGTCCATTGAATGGGACGAAGGCCCCAACGCCACAATCGATTCGGCACAAATCACCGCTCGGCTGCAGGCCGCATTGGCCGGCAGCGAGGACGGCACAGGTTTTCGCAGCCAAGGAGACGCCGACAAGGTGCTGAGCCAAGCCAGCAAGAAACTTGAAGCCACTTACTCGGCGCCATTCTTGGCCCATGCCGCGATGGAGCCAATCAATTGCACGGCACAGTTCAAAGACGGACATTTGACCGTCTGGTGCGGCACGCAAGTCGCCTCCTTGGCGCGCTGGCGCGCCGCCAAGATCGCCGGTCTGGACAGCGAACAGGTGACGTTGCATGTGCCGCTCTTGGGCGGCGGCTTCGGCCGCCGGCTGGAGCTCGACATGATCGAGCAGGCGGTGCTGATCGCCCAGCGAACGGGCGGCCGGCCGGTCAAGCTGATCTGGTCGCGCGAGGAAGACATGCAGCACGATATGTACCGGCCGGCCGCGATGGCCAGCTTCGCCGCAGCCCTGGACGAACAAGGCCGGCCCATGGCCTGGCTGAACCGGGTGGCCGCGCCCTCCATCGGCCTGTCCACCACCGAGCGCTTGTTGCCCGCCTTCGCCGCCGACTCACCGGACAAAAACCAGATCGAAGGCGCCTTCGACTTGCCCTATGCGATCCCGCATCTGAGCGTGCGACAGCTGCGCGTGAAGACGCCTGTGCCGGTGGGCTCCTGGCGCAGCGTCGGCCACTCCTACAACGCCTTCTTCACCGAAGGTTTCATCGATGAGCTGGCCCACGCGGCCGGCAAGGACCCGTTCGAATACCGCCGCACCCTGCTGGCCGACAAACCTCGCCACCTTGCTGTGCTGGAGTTAGCCGCGGCCAAGGCCGGCTGGGGTCAGGTCTTGCCTGGCGGGCGCGCCCAAGGGATCGCTGTGCATGAGAGCTTTGGCTCATGGTGCGCTCAGGTAGCCGAAGTGTCGGTGCAAGACGGCCAGCCGCGGGTGCACCGGGTGGTCTGCGCGATCGACTGCGGCGTCGTCGTCAACCCCGACACGGTGGAGGCGCAAATGCAAAGTGCGATCGTCTACGGCCTGTCGGCCGCCTTGTTTGGCGAGATCACGGTCAAGAACGGCCGCATCGAGCAGAGCAACTTCCCCAGCTACGAAGTGATTCGCATGGCGCAGATGCCTGTCATCGACGTTCATATCGTCGCCAGCAGCGCAGCGCCCGGCGGCGTCGGTGAACCGGGTACGCCGCCGATCGCACCGGCGGTCGCCAACGCTTTGTTCGCGCTGACCGGCCAGCGCCAGCGGCGACTGCCCTTGAAGATCGCGTCGGTTTGACCGGCCAGGCCAAATCAGGCATGCCCTATTTGTACGACCTCGCATCCTCGATCACCAGCCCATCATTGGGCAAGCTGCCTGGAGGCAGCTGGACGACCTCGGCGCGCAGCTTTGTGACTTCGCGGATCACCTCGGCAATGCGTTCGTTCAAGCCTTCATTGGCTCCCGCCGCCGTCTCGATCCGCAGCGTCAAGCGGTCTTGCGCCATCTCGCCTTCGATCACCAGGCGCGCGCGCCCAAGCGCCGGGAAGCGCCGCATGATCTCGGCCACTTGGGCCCCATGCACAAACATCCCGCGCACCTTGGCCGATTGATCGGCTCGGCCCATCCAGCCCTTGATGCGGGTATTGCTGCGCCCGGTCGGGCAGTGGCCCGGCAACAGCGCCGACAGATCACCGGTGCCGAAGCGGATCAGCGGATAGTCCGGGTTCAAACTGGTCACGACAAGTTCACCGACCTCACCCTCGGGCAATGGGTCCGATGTGCCGGGCCGCACGATCTCGACAATCACACCCTCGGCCAAGACCAAGCCTTGCCGCGCTGCAGTCTCATAGGCGATCAGGCCCAAATCGGCGGTGGCATAGCATTGGTAGGCGTCCACACCGCGCGCCAAGAACCAATCGCGCAGCGAAGCCGGCAACGCTTCTCCGCTGACCAGGGCCTTGTTCAGCGACGTGACGTCAACACCGGTTTCCGCGGCCTTGTCGAGCAATATCTTCAAAAAACTCGGCGTGCCGGCATAGGCTTGCGGCCGCAAGTCGGCGATCGCCTGCAACTGCAAATCGGTGTTACCCACGCCGCCGGGGAAAACGGTGCAACCCAACGCATGAGCGCCGCCCTCCATCATCGAGCCGGCCGGCGTCAGGTGGTAGCTGAAGCTGTTGTGCAGCAGGTCACCGACGCGCACACCCGCAGCAAAGAGCGCGCGCGCAGCCCGCCAATAGTCGGCGCCCTGGCCTTCCGGCTCATAGATGCCGCCGGGTGACTGGAACACCCGGCGCGCCGTTTTGTTGCCGCGCCCGGCCCAAGCAATCGTTGAGTAACCACCAAACGCATCGGTGGCTCGCAGCCGCTGCTGGCGCGCCATCAACTCGGTCTTGCGCGTGATGGGCAGGCCCGCCAGCGCAGCGCGGCTGTTGATGGCGGCCGCGTCGAGCCCGGCGAAGAGCTCGGCATAGGCCGCCGTATGGGCCTGGGCATGGGCGATCTGCGCCGGCAGCGCGGCCATCAAGCCTCGTTCACGCTCGATCGGGTCGCAGCGTTCCAGCGCGTCAAAAAATTCTCCGGCCGCTGACGCTCTCATACCGTCTCGTCCGTCCAGCGCGCCACGCGGCGCTTGATCTCGTCTTGCAGCGCCCGCAGCTCGGCGCTGTTCTTGCAGTCGCGCAACTCCCAGTCCGGGCTGCGCGCAGGGCGCTTGGCCAGGCGAGCTCGCAAGACCTTGTCCACCACGGTCAACTCCAGCACGACCTGACCCTGCAGGCTGAAATGGTTGTTGCGCTCGCTCAACGAACGAATGTCGCGCAGCGCCCTTTTAGCCTGGGCCAGCGCCTCGTCAGGCTTGAAAGCCACGGGGGCGAAAAAGTTATCGTCATTCATGCGGCTCTCCAGAACTTTCGCCATTCAAGCCAACCAGCGCTTGCGGCGCTTATAGCTCTTCACGTCCTTGAAACTCTTGCGGTCGCCGCCCCCCATGCCCAGATAGAACTCCTTGACATCCTCGTTCTCGCGCAGCGCAGCCGCAGCGCCGTCCATCACGACACGGCCGTTCTCGAGGATGTAGCCGTAGTCGGCATAACGCAAAGCCATATTGGTGTTCTGCTCGGCCAGCAAAAAAGTCACGCCTTCTCTTTGGTTGAGGTCCTTGACGATCTCGAACACCTCCTCGACGATTTGCGGCGCCAAGCCCATCGAAGGCTCATCGAGCAAGACCATCTTGGGGTTGGCCATCAAGGCGCGCCCGATCGCACACATCTGCTGCTCGCCGCCCGAGGTGTAGGCGGCCTGGGATTTGCTGCGCGTTTTCAGGCGCGGAAAGTAGTTGTAGACCTTCTCCAGCGTGGCGGCAACCGCCGCCTTGCCGTCCTTGCGGGTGTAGGCGCCGGTCATCAGGTTCTCTTCGATGCTGAGGTGGGCAAAGCAATGCCGGCCCTCCATCACCTGAATCACGCCGCGGCCGACCATCTCGGCGGTCGAGAGTTTTTCGATCCGCTCGCCGCGCAACTCGATCGAGCCCTTGGTGACGGCGCCGCGCTCCCCGGCCAGCAGGTTGGAAACCGCCCGCAGCGTGGTTGTCTTGCCCGCGCCGTTGCCGCCCAACAAGGCCACCACGGCGCCTTCCTTGACCTGCAAAGAAACGCCCTTCAGCACCAGGATCACATGGTTGTAGATGACCTCGATGCCGTTGACGTTCAGCAATATGTTTTCATTGCTCATAGCTGCCCTCAAACTCGCCACCCCCTCCCCTCGGGGGAGGGTTGGGGTGGGAGCAAACGTTCCCTGGCGCAGCCAATCTTGATCGCACAGCGATCAGGATTGGCAGTCTTCTGGAGTTCTGCGCGTCAGCTTCTTCTCCGTCGCATATCGCTCGGCGGTGGCCTTGACCATCGGCTTGATGATGCTGTCGTCGGCCTGATACCAGTCGGACGTGAAGTTCCATTGCTTGCCGTCCCAGCTGTGCACACGCGCCCAGCTCGATCCCATGTGATCGACACAGGAGGTTGACACCGGCCGCATCACGCCGGCCAGGCCCAGCGCGTCCAGCTTCTTCTGGTCCAAGGCGAGGTTCTCCAGGCCCCAACGGACCTGGTCACCGTCCATATGCTTGCCCTTGCCGAAACGCTCTTGTGCACGCTTGACGCCTTCAACCCCGAGCATCGCCGACAACAGACCGCGCATATAGAGCACCTGCCCGACCTCATCTTTAGGCCCCGTACCCTGCCCCTTGGCATGCACTTCCTTCAGGATGTCCTGCACGACCTTGGCGTTAGGCTCGGCACCATGCTGAATGGTGACGGCGCTATAGCCCTTGGCCCCATCGCCGACGTCCTTCACATCGGGCTCGGCACCGGCCCACCAGACGCCGTACATCTTCTCGCGCGGGTAGCCAGTGGCCTGCGCTTCTTTCAGTGCGGTCGAATTCATCACGCCCCAGCCCCACAGCAAGGTGTAGTCGGGCTTGCTTTGGCGCACTTGCAGCCAGGTGGCTTTTTGCTCGACACCGGGCGCCGTCACCGGCAACAGTTGCAACTCGAAGCCATGCAGCTTGGAGCGCTCTTGCAGCAGCGGGATCGGCTCCTTGCCATAGGGACTGTCGTGATAGACCAGCGCGATCTTCTTGCCCTTGAGCTTGTCCCAACCGCCCTCCTTCTTGGCGATATGTTGCAAGAGCACATCGGCGGCCACCCAGTAGGTACCCAGCAGCGGGAAGTTCCATTTGAAGACGCCGCCATCGGCCGACTCGCTGCGGCCATAGCCGGCGGTGACCAAGGGAATCTTGTCGCCGGGGGCCTTCTCGGTCAGCGCAAAGGTGGCGCCGGTCGAGAGTGGCTGCACCAGGGTCGCGCCGCCCCCTTTGCCCTTCAGGCGCTCATAGCATTCGACCGAGCGGTCGGTGGCATAGCCGGTTTCGCATTCCTCAAAAGTGATCTTGACGCCGTTCATGCCGCCGCGCGCGTTGACCAGCTTCAGATAGTCGACATAACCATTGGCCCAAGGGGTACCGTTGGGCGCATAGGCGCCGGTGCGGAAAACCAAGACCGGGAAGAACTGTTCGGCTGCTGTTGCTGCTGCTGCGGCGGCCTGACTCAGCGCGGGCAAGCCGGCCAGGCTGCTGGCGGCCACCGTGGCCATCAAAGCGAAAGACTTCAGTTTCATGCTTATCGTCTCCTTGTTATGCACGCGGGGTGCGGTTACCAATCAGGGTTTCAATGCGGGAAGGGCCACAGGCGCAGCTTTTCTTTGGCGGTTGACCACAGGCGTGCAATGCCATGCGGTTCAACGATCAAGAAGAACACGATCAGCGCGCCAAAGATCATGAATTCCAGATGCGAAGCCGTTTCGGTTTGAATAGGCAAGCCAAACCAATGCGGGATTTGAGCCAGCACGATGGGCAAGATGATGATGAAGGCGGCGCCGAAGAAGCTACCCATCACCGAACCCAGGCCGCCGATGATGACCATGAACAAGAGTTGAAACGAGCGGTCGATCGAGAAGGCCGCCGGCTCCCAGCTGCTCAGGTGGACAAAGCCCCAGAGCCCACCCGCCACCCCGACGATGAAGCTGCTGACGGCAAACGCACTCAGCTTGGCGTACACGGGGCGAATGCCGATCACGGCGGCCGCCACATCCATATCGCGCATCGCCATCCACTCGCGGCCTATCGCCGAGCGAACCAGATTCTTGGTCAAGAGCGCAAAGAGCGCCACAAAGCTCAGACAAAACAGATACTTCTGCACCGGCGACTCGATGCTGTAAGCCATTATTTGCAGACCCGACACCGAGACATTGCCGGACGGTGAATCATGGGTGAACCATTTGATACGCAGAAAAGCCCAGTCACAAAAGAACTGCGCCGCCAGCGTGGCGACCGCCAGATACAGGCCCTTGATGCGCAGCGAGGGGATGCCGAACAGCACGCCGACCACGGTGGCGCACAGACCGCCCAATAGCAAAGAGGCGATCAAGGGCATGCCTTCGATGCGCACATGGAAGTTGTAGGCCGCGTAGGCCCCCACCGCCATGAAGGCACCGGTGCCCAACGAGATCTGCCCGCAGTAACCGACCAGCACATTCAGACCCAGGGCGGCCAGCGACAGGATCAGAAATGGAATCAGGATGGCGCGAAACAGATACTCGGATGCAAACAGCGGCACGAGCACGAAGGCGATCAGCAAGAGCAGCGCGATGGCGATCTGGTCCTGCCGAATCGGGAAGATCTGGCTGTCGGCGCGATAGCTCGTTTTGAACTGGCCGTTTTCTCTGTAGAACATGGCTCTTTCTCAATGATCTTTTAGTTACGACCCGCTTCGCTTAACTTGGCTGCGCCTAGTTAGTCTGCTCTGAAAAATCATTGACCGCGCTACACGCGGTCAATGATTTTCTCGCCAAACATACCTTGCGGCCTGAACAGCAGAAACAGCAGCGCCAGCACATAGGCAAACCAGATCTCGATGCCGCCCCCCAACAGCGGGCCGACATAGACCTCGCTGAGCTTCTCGCCAACCCCGATCACCAGGCCACCGATGATGGCGCCGGGCACCGAGGTCAAGCCGCCCAGAATCACCACCGGCAAGGCCTTCAGCGCCACCAGCGAGAGCGAGAACTGCACCCCCAACTTGCTGCCCCAGATGACACCGGCCACCAGTGCCACAAAGCCGGCCACGCTCCAGACAATCACCCAGATGGTGGACAGGGGGATGCCGATCGACTGCGCTGCCTGGTGGTCATCGGCCACCGCCCGCAAGGCCCGGCCGGTCGCGGTCTTCTGGAAGAACAGCGCCAGCAGCGCGACCATTGCCGCCGCGATCAGCGCGGCGTAAAGGTCTTCCTTGTTGACCAGCAGCCCACCCTCAAAAGTCTTCTCGAGCAAGAAGATCGGGTCCTTGGGCATACCGACATCGATCTTGTAGATGTCCGAGCCGAACAGCGTTTGCCCCAGGCCTTCGAGAAAATAGGTGACGCCCAGCGTGGCCATCAGCAGCGTGATGCCCTCCTGATTGACCAGCCGGCTCAGGACCAGCCGCTCGATGCTCCAGGCGACGCCAATCATCACCACGAAGGCGCCGGCAAAGGCCAACACATTCACCACGATGGGGTTGGCGATGCCGCTGTACTTCGGTATCCATTCGGCAAAACGCGCCATCGCCAGGGCCGCAAACAGCACCATCGCGCCCTGCGCGAAATTGAACACACCGCTGGCCTTGTAGATCAGCACAAAGCCCAAGGCGATCAGCGAATACAGCATGCCCGTCATCAGGCCGCCGAAGAGAATTTCAAGGAAGGGTCCCATGCCGGATGTTCTCAGTGGGAGGTGCCGAGATAGGCACTGATCACGTCATCATTACGCCTTACTTCAGCGGGCGTGCCGTCGCCAATTTTCTTGCCGTAGTCCAAAACCACGACACGGTCGGAGATGTCCATCACCACGCCCATATCATGTTCGATCAAGACAATCGTGCAGCCGAACTCGTCGTTAACGTCGAGGATGAAGCGGCACATATCCTGCTTCTCCTCGACATTCATGCCGGCCATCGGCTCGTCCAGAAGCAGCACCTGGGGCTCCATCGCCAAGGCCCGACCCAGGTCCACACGTTTTTGCAGACCATAGGACAGGCGTCCGACCGGCGTCTTGCGAAATGCCTGTATTTCCAGGAAATCGATAATGCGCTCGACCTTCTCGCGCTGCTCGTTTTCCTCCCGCTCGGCCGGCCCCCAGCGCAAGGCCTGCCAAAGCAGATTGCGCTTCATATGCAGATTGCGGCCGGTCATGATGTTGTCCAGCACGCTCATGCCCTTGAACAGCGCCAGATTCTGGAAGGTACGCGCGACGCCCATCTCGGCCATCGTTCGCAAACGCAGGCGCGAATTCATGCGTTCGAAGCTACGGCCGCGCAAGCTGATGGCGCCCTGCTGCGGCTGATAGACGCCGTTGATGCAGTTCAGCATCGAGCTCTTGCCGGCGCCGTTGGGCCCGATGATGGCGCGGATTTCATGCTCGCGCACATCGAAGCTGATGTCGGTCAAGGCCTTCACGCCGCCAAAGGCCAGCGAGATGTTTTTGACTTCGAGGATGACCTCGCCGATCTTCTTTTCTGCCATCAGGCGGCACTCCTGACGGGGCTGAATTTCTTCGCGTCGGCGAGCTTCAAATCGGCCGCAACCACACCGCTGCGGCCATCTTCGAACTTGACCGCGGTCTCGATGTACTGAGCCTCGCGGCCCTCGTACAGCGCCTCGACCAGGACCGCGTATTTCTCCGCGATGGCGCCGCGCTTGACCTTGCGGGTACGGGTCAACTCGCCGTCATCGGCATCAAGTTCCTTGTGCAGCACCAGGAAGCGGCCGATCTGGCTGCCGGCCAGAACGCCGTCTTCGGCCAGATCGGCATTGACCTTCTCGATGCAATCTCGGACCAACTCATAGACCTCGGGCTTTTGCGCCAGATCGGTGTAGCCGGCATAGGACAGATTGCGCCGCTCGGCCCAGTTGCCGACCGCCTCAAAGTCGATATTGATGAAGGCGCAAACGCTGGCACGCCGGTCACCAAAGGCCACTGCCTCCTTGATGTAGGGGAAGAATTTCAGCTTGTTCTCCACATATTTGGGCGCAAACATCGCGCCGCCATAGCTGCCGCCGACCAGATGACCGACATCCTTGGCGCGGTCGATGATCTTCAGATGGCCATGGCCATCGATGAAGCCGGCGTCGCCGGTGTGATACCAACCGTCGGGCGTCAAGACCTCGGCGGTGGCCTCGGGGTTCTTGTAATAGCACTTGAGCAGGCCGTCCGACTTGACCAGGATTTCGCCGCTGTCGGCCAACTTGATTTCGACCCCGTCAATTGGCACGCCGACGGTGTCGGCGCGGGCCTCATGGTCGGGCTGAAGACAGACAAACACGGCCGTCTCGGTCGAGCCATAGAGTTGCTTCAGATTGATGCCGATCGAACGGTAGAAGCTGAACAGATCCGGCCCGATCGCCTCGCCCGCCGTGTAGGCCACCCGCACCCGCGAGAAGCCCAGAGTATTGCGCAGCGGGCCGTAAATGAGCAGATTGCCTAATGCGTATTTGCAGCGGTCAACAAGGCCGACCGCCTTGCCGTCCATCAGCGCCGGTCCGACCCGCCGTGCCAGAGTCATGCAGCGCTCGAACAGAAACCGCTTGGCCCGGCTGGCGTCCTCCATCCTGATCGACACGCTGGTCAATAATCCCTCAAACACACGGGGCGGCGCGAAGTAGTAGGTCGGGCCGATCTCCTTCAGATCGATAGACACCGTGCTGGCGGATTCGGGCGCATTGACCACATAGCCGCAGACCAGCCACTGCGCGTAGCTGAAGATGTTCTGCCCGATCCAGGCCGGCGGCAGATAGGCCAAAACCTCCTCGCTCGATGTCAGCTTGTCAAAGCGGGCACCGGCTTGGGCCCGGTCGATCAGACTCAGATGGGTGTGGACAACGCCTTTGGGATTGCCGGTGGTGCCCGAGGTGAAGAACATCGCGGCGGTGTCGCCGGGTTGCACCGCCGCCACTTGTTCGGCGAAGAAGGCCGGCCGCTCGCCGGCATGCTGGCGCCCTTGGGCGCACAAGTCATCGAGCGACGCGAGGCCGGGCTCGTCGTAATTGCGCAGGCCGCGTTTATCATCAAACCAGATGCGTTGCAACTGCGGGCAAAGCTCCCGCAACTCCAGCATCTTGTCGACCTGCTCCTGGTCCTCGACCACGGCAAAGGCGATCTCGGCGTTATTGATCGGGAACACAAATTCGGCCGCCACCGCGTCCTGATACAGCGGCACCGGTATGGCACCCAGGACCTGCGCCGCCAGCTGTGTGGCCGACAAGCGCGGCCGGTTCTCGCCCACCACGACCAGGTGGTCACCACGCCGCAGGCCGGCCGCCGCCAAGCCATGCGCCAACTCACGCACCAGCGCCTCCAGCTGACGCCAGCTCAAACTCTGCCAGATGCCGTACTCCTTCTCGCGCAGCGCCGGCGCATCTGGGCGCTGGGCGGCATGTTCGAGCAAGAGCCTGGGGAAGGTCGTCGCCACGGTTGACTTGTCTCCTTGTGATGTGATCGGCTACCGGCCGCATTGATCGCCGGTATGGCAGCATCCTAGGCCTGACTTTGACGCCATGCTGTCGTCGCAATGACATTCCTAGGGACTTCCCTGCCAGGTGTTTTCACCTAGGTTTGGCGGCACTCCGTGTAAGCCAGACGTCATGTGAAACAGTCGACACTGGGCCCATGCACCCGCCAAGCCACCACAACCCATTGCGTCAACGCGCCCGCTCCGCGACCCCACAAGAGCTGGTCGCCATTCCCTGGATGACGGTGCTGACGCCGGCGCAGCGCGAGTCCGTGGTGGCGCAATTGCAGGTGGCGGACGCCGAGGTCGGCGAGCGTATCTGCCGTATCGGCCGACCCGCCAATTTCTGGTTCGGCGTGATCGATGGCCTGTTGAAGATGAGCAATGACGAGAGCAGCGGCCAGGCCGTCACTTTCACCGGTGTGCCGCCCGGCGGTTGGTTCGGCGAAGGCACGCTGCTCAAGCGCGAAAGCTATCGCTACAACATCCAGGCGCTGCGCCGCAGCGTGGTGGCCGGCTTGCCGATCGAGGTTTTTCACGATTTGCTGGGGAACAGCATTGCCTTCAACCGCTTCATGCTGAACCAACTCAATGAGCGGCTCGGTCAGTTCATCGCCGCACGCGAGATCGACCGCATCTCGGACCCCGAGTTGCGCGTGGCGCGCAATCTGGCCGCGCTATTCCATCCGCAGCTCTACCCCGGCGTGGGGAACCTGCTGCGCATCACCCAGCAAGAGTTGGGCTATCTGGTCGGGCTGTCACGCCAGCGCGTCAACCAGGCACTCAACGAACTGGCCACGCGCAAATTGATCAGCATCGAATATGGCGGCTTGCGGGTGCTCAAGCTGCAAGGCTTGCGTTGTTTTCCGCACCCCCCCCTGAATTAAGGGGCGCATGAACCCTCGGTCGGGAGCGGCGACTTGGGTTTGCCCGGATAGGCCAGACCTGAGGCCGCTGCTACCGTCAAGCAATCGCATTACGCCACCGTCACAGAATGTCTACGAAAATCAAGCTTACTCGAGGCCTCCTCAGCGCCGCCATCCTCGCCATCGGCGCTCTTGGCACCGTTGCCAGCCTGCCGGCGCATGCGGCGCCGTTCAGCAGCGTGGTCATTTTTGGAGACAGCCTGTCGGACAGCGGCAATAACTATCTGGCCGGCCTCTACAACCCTGCGCAGGTGATCACCGGCAACACCTACATTCCCTCCTTCACCTATGACAAGGGCGCTCGTACTTTTGGCACCTATAGCAACGGCGCCACCTGGGCGACGCAGTTCACCGCATCCTTGGGCCTGAGCGCAATCCCCTCCTTGGCCGGCGGCACAAACTACGTCTTTGGCGGCGCGGTCACCAGCGGCGCTGGCTTCCCCTACAGCTTGACGGCCCAGGTCGGCCAATTCCTCGCCGCCCATCCGGCGGCTCCGAGCGACGCCCTCTATGTGATTGAAGGCGGCGGCAACAATTTGCGGGCTGCCGCAACCGCTTTGTCTGCGCCGGGCCTGTCATTTGCCCAGCAGATCAGCATCATTTCCGACAACGCCAGCCGCTTCGCGACCGACATCGGCAATATGGTCGATAGCCTGCAAGCCGCCGGCGCGCACAACATCATCGTCTGGAATACGCCGAACTTCGCAGCCACGCCCTTCGCCGGCGCGACCGGTTCGCAATACATCAGCGGCCTCTTGGGCGCCACGATGAACAGTGCTTTGGACTATCGCCTGAGCACCGAGGCTGGCGTCAAGACCTTTGACGTCTTTGGCCTGATCAGCACCATTGCAGCCAACCCGGCCGCCTACGGACTCAGCAATATCAGCGACGCCTGCGGCGCGGCGATCAACAACTGTGACCCCGCCACCGCCTTGTACTGGGACGCCATCCACCCGACGGCCAAGGGTCATCAGATACTCGCCGACGCGATGATGGCGGCCGCGGTGCCCGAGCCATCGAGCTATCTGCTGTTCGCCGTCGGCCTGGCCGGTATGGCGGCCTGGCAGCGTCGCCGGGTCTGAAACAAGCGGGGCTGGCGATCATTCGGCAAGCAAAGTCAGTTGAATCCAAGGATCTGAAATGAAAAGAACGCTTCGCGCCGGCCTGCTCACTGTGGCCTGCATCACCGCCATGGCAGCGACCTTGCCCGCTTGGGCAGAAAGCTGCCACGACAGCAATTTCAGCAGTTTGGCGGCGGCGGATTGCCGTGGTTCACAGGCCGGGTTTCTAAGCGGCAACGCCTCGGAAATCAGCTACTTGAGCAGCCAGTGGGTCGGTCAGTGGGCTTACGCGGGCAGCAGCGCCGACATCGGCAACGGCCCCTTCACCCAGAACCCGCAAGTGATGTTCAGTGGTCTGCTGAGCTTTGATACACCCATCAGCGGCGATTTCATCATTGGCATGGAGGTCGGTGAGCAGCACAGCTTCTACCTCTTCCATGCGCCGAATGGATTGACAAGCGTGACCTTCGATAGCACCGAGGGGGTCGGCACCGACCCCCAGGGCAACCCTCTGCCTCTGACACATGCCACGCTCTACACACCTTCCCCGGTGCCCGAGCCGGCCAGTTATGCCCTGCTATTGGCGGGTCTGGGGACCGTTGGATTTGTGAGCGCAAGAGCTAGGCAGGGCCGCAACTGAACGACACGGCATTGAACCTAAGCGCCGACCCTGCCCTGTGTGGGGGTCGGACTTTTTGGGAGCGAGTACCGCATTTTCTTTTGCGTTGAGAATCAAGTCCTCGCCAACGTAGGACACCTTATGCCCCATATCACCCTCGAATACACCAGCAACCTGCCCCTGTTCAAGGCAGCTGACACCTTGCTGGCGATCAACAAGGTACTGCTGAGCAGCGGTGAGTTTGAGGAACTGGACATCAAGAGCCGAGCCATTCGACTGGAAACCTATCTGGTCGGCACCCAGGCCAGCAACCACCCGGATAACCAAGCCTTTGTGCACGCCAAGCTGGCTTTGCTGAGCGGCCGCTCGGTGCAGACCAAACAGGCCTTGTCGGCAAGTCTGTTATTGGTCCTCGAACAGAGCTGTGCCTGGCCCAAGACCCAGTCGGTGCAACTCTGTGTCGAGGTGCAGGACATTGAGCGGGAGAGCTATGCCAAAGCAAAAGCCTGCCCCGCCGACTCGACGGCAACGGCAGCCCTCATCACGCCTGCGGCACCCTGAACTCGCAACAGTACCCGGCTAGACCCCGACAAGCGGCACAAAGTTGCAGACGTATTGCTGTCATGTCCATCAGGAGAGCTATGACTCACGCCATGTTTGACTACGCCAAAGATTGCCGACGCAACTGGTGCTTTGCGATAGCGGCTCTGGGCTGTCTGTTGTCGATGGGTGCAAACGCGTACGCGGCATCGACGCCCGTGTCCGGCGTCAAAGGCCGGATCACCTTGTCACCAGCCTGTGGTGGCCCGCCCCGTGAAGGGGAAGATTGCCAAGCCCCCTATGCCCAGGTTGAGATCAGGTTGCTGAATGAGGCCGGCAGCATCATTGGGCAGACACGAACAACTTCGTTGGGCCTGTACCAAATTACTGCCGCGGCAGGTCGCTACCAACTGCAGGTTATGCCGGCGGAAAAAATCACCCGTTGTCCGCTTATCAATGTGCTGATCAGCGCCAACTCTTTTACTTCGATGAGTTTGGACTGCGACAGCGGTATGCGTTGATAAGACCTAAAACCTAGGGAAACTCACAAGCTCCATTACCCGCCAGTACCCCTAAGACTAGGGATGCGTTCGCCCAAATGAGCGCTACGCTAACGGCAAGCTCTAGCGGTGACTTAAGCACAGCATGAATGACCGGAGAGCCAAGCAAAGTATTCCAGATCGGGATACTCTTTTTTTGCGGAGACGGACACCCACATCATGATTTCAAATCAAGGAAAATTCACCAAAAATGCGTTGCTGCTGGCGGCATCGGCGCTTACCGTACTGGCCTCGGCCGCGGCCCAGGCCGCCACCTTCCGCGGCTTCGAGGGTACATCACAGCTCGACAATTGCTTGCTCTTGCAATGCTTCCGTCCGCCGGACACGATGGGTGCAGTCGGCACGACCCAGTTTCTTGAAACCAGCAACGGTAGCATCGCGATTTACGACAAGGCCTCGGGCGCCTTGAGCTCACGTGTGGACACGACTGCGTTTTGGACCGCCGCCGGCCAAACAGCCTCCAGAGGCGACCAGCGCGTGCTGTTTGACCATTACACCAACCGCTGGCTGGCAATTGGCTTCGGTGCCACAGGCAACGTCCTGAATATCGGCGTGTCCGACACCGACAACGCCCTGGGTGGATGGAAGTCAACCGCCATCACCGCCTTTGCCTCCACCGGCAGCACCGCCGACTACCCAACCTTGGGTTTGGACGACAAGGGCATCTATATTGGCACCAACAACTTCACGCCGGGCTTCAGCGGTACCAGCCTGTTTGTGATTCCCAAAACCGATGTTTTTGGCGGCGCGCCCAGCACCACCAATATGACGCGCTTTGATACCGCCAGCGCCGCCGCCAAGCGCGGCTTTGCGATTCAGGCAGCAGTTAAATGGGACGGCAATCCAAGCAATAGTGCGGCCATGGTTGCTCAGTCTCGCAGCAGCAACGACCTGGTTTTCTACAAGGTCGACGGGGTTGACGGGCCAGGCGCTACGCAGGGCGTGCCCAACATCGTTGCCGGCACAGGCTTCACGACAGCCGGCCCAGCACGCCAGCCCGACGGCACTCGCACGGTCGATGTCTTGAGCCCGCGCATCACCGCCAACGCGGTGCAGGTGGGCAATAAGCTTTACTCGGTGAGCACCATCAAGGGCACTAACGACTATGCCGATGTACGTTGGACGGTGATCAACGCCGACAATGGCAGCTTGATCTCCAGCGGCAAAATTGAAACCGGCGATTTCGACT
This sequence comes from Roseateles oligotrophus, assembly GCF_025717515.1. GTDB lineage: Bacteria > Pseudomonadota > Gammaproteobacteria > Burkholderiales > Burkholderiaceae_C > Paucibacter_A > Paucibacter_A oligotrophus. The sequence goes on along the minus strand of NZ_JAJIRN010000001.1, from coordinate 156,938 downwards.
ACTTCGAGGGGTCGATCGCCGTCAACGAGCATGGCGAAGCCGTGATCGGCTACAACCGTTCGGGCTTGCAAACCGAAGATCTGAACGGCGATGGCAAGGCCGACGGCACCATCAGCTTCATGGCGCAGGCCTTCAAGGTCGACGCCAATGGCGGCTTGGTCGCGGATGGCGGCGAGATGCTTTTACGTGCCAGCGACACCAATGACTATCACTGCTCCACGGTGGACCCTGCTAGCCCTTGCCGCGAACGCTGGGGCGATTACGCTGCCGTGACCATTGACCCGACCAATCATCACAAGTTCTATGCGATTGGTGAATATGCTGCGCCTTGGTCCTTCTTGCCCCCACCTAACCAGACCCTCAACCGGGCGATTTGGCACACCTATATCGCCGAGATTGATGTATCGGCGGTGCCCGAGCCATCGAGCTATGCCTTGATGGCGCTGGGCTTGATGGCCGTGACCGGCCTGGCACGGCGCCGCAAGACTGCATAAGACCGGCCAAGCAGGCCGCCCGCACTTGGGCCTCAACAAAAAACCCGCCTCGGCGGGTTTTTTTACGTCCTTGTCAACGTCCCGATGACAAGCTCTCAAGCCCCGAACGGTGTCGGCGCTGGTTGCACCTTGGGCAGGCCGGCAAAACGCAAGGCGGTGAGTTCATAGACCAGGCTGGGCGGCTGGCCCGGCACATCGGCCAGCGCACTCTTCAAGAGCATGCCGATGCGCTCCAGGGTCTTGCGCGAGGGCGTATTCGCCGGCAGCACAATGGCCAGCACCTGAGCCTGTTTGAGTACGGTGAAACTCAGGTCCAGCGCCCGCAAGGCCATCTCCGACGCGAAGCCCTGGCCCCAGGCTTGCGGGCGAAAGCGGAAATACAGATAGGGGCCGCTGATACCGTCTATGGTCTTGTGCATCACCCCGCCAAAGCCGATCACGGCATCGGGCTGCTCGCGTGCGCTGATCACCCAGTAACCAAAGCCATGCGTCTGCCAATGGGCGAGCCAGCCTTGCAACAAGGCCTGCGCTTCATCGCGGCGCCCCAAGGTCGCGCTGGCACTGCAGCGGGTGCATACCGGATCGGCATGCAGCTCGAACACCGCATCCAGATCGTCGGCCCTTGGCTCGCGCAACAACAGGCGCGCAGTGGCCGAGGCCGCGAAGGCAGCCAACACCTGCGCAGATGCCGAAGCGACATCAAAATCTTCTGTCAACACCATCTAAGCTCGCCTCGATTGATCGAACAAGAATGAAGAATTGGTAAAAACCCTGAGATTACATGAGGCGAAGACCTGTTCTGGCCGGGTCGCCGGATCTACCCCCTCATCTGCAGGGTGGATGCGGCAAAGGCACAACAGATCGAAACGGGTCGCCGCAGGCACTTGGGCTCGGCCTTGCCTGAAAATCAAGCCCTCTTCACTGCGATGCCTCCATGCAACGTACAGCCCCCGATCGCGCCATTCGCCATGCGCGCACCTTGCTGCTGGTGCTGGCGTTTGCTGCACAGCCGGCATTCGCACAACCGAACTCGGAACCCAAGCCGGATGGCGCTGGCCTCAAAGAGTTGCGCACGCTCGGCGGCATCAGCGAATACCGTCTGAGCAACGGTCTGCAAATACTCTTGATGCCCACACCGAAACACTCGCTCACTCGGGTGACGATGACCTACCGCGTCGGCAGCCGGCATGAGGGTCCGGGCGAAGCCGGCATGGCGCATCTGCTTGAACATGTGACCTTCAGGGGCACCCAGGATGCCCCCGATCTGGCGGCCGAAATGCAACAGATGCAGGTGCGCTGGAACGGCACCACCACCATGGACCGAACCAATTATTTCAGCTGGTTCAACCCGGACCCGAGTACGCTGGCACGGGTGTTGAAGCTGGAGGCCTCGCGCATGCGGGGCGCGCGCCTGAGCGAGCAGGACTTCGCGAAAGAAAAGCCCATCGTGCTCAACGAGATGGGTTTGCGTGGCGGCCAGATTGCCCAGCAATTGCATCAAGCCCTGCAGGCCAGCGCCTATCGACAGCACCCTTACGGCCGTCCGGTGATCGGCTTCACACCGGACATTGAGGCGCTGTCGCTGCAGCGCCTGCGCGGTTTTTACGAACGCCATTACCAAGCCCACAAGGCGGTGCTGATGATCTCGGGCGCCTTCGATTCGGCCCAGGCGCTGAGCGCCGTAGTCGACGCTTTTGGAGCGCTGCCGGACTCGGCTCAAACAAGCTCATCGCCCGAGCAGGAAGCCCCGCCGGAGCCACCCCAGCAAGCACCCAGGCTCAGCACCCTGCACACCTCGCAAACGGCGCTGGCCGTGGCCTACCGCACGCCCGGCATGGCGCACCCGGATGCGCCGGCGTTGATGGTCTTGAGCCAACTGCTGCTGGGAGTCAGCCAGCGGCTGATGCAAGACCCGGCCTGGCCCGGTCGGGCGCTGCTGATGAACGGCATGCCGATCTCGCGCGACCCCAATCTGCTTGGCCTGGGCTTGCTCTTGCCCAATAGCGCCAGCGACCAGGCCTCGGCCCGCCGCGAGCTGGAGCAGTTTGAAGAACGCTGGCTGAATGAGCTGGGCCAGTTCATCGACCCGCAACGCATGGGCGACGCGCTGGTGCGCCGGGTGGCGGTGGGCAGCGCCGCCCAGCTGAAGAGCCAGTTGCAGGACCCCGACGCCGCCGCTCAACTGATCAGTCACGCCATCGGTGCCGGCGACTGGCGGCTGCCCTTCAAACTGCTCGACGCCCTGCCCGAGCTGCGCGCCTACGATGTGCGCAAGGTGGCCGCCAACTATGTGCGGGCGGAGAACCGCAGCGTCGCGCGCGGCGTCACCGATGCCAGCATTCGCAACGCCGAATCGGGCGAAGCGCCAAGGGGTTTGTTGGCGGGTCTGTTCGCCAAAGCGGCCGAGGTGCAGGTGGTCACCGACCCCTCATCAGGGCTGGAGAAGATCAAATCGGGTGGGGCCATGCTCGGTGGCCAGCAAAGCCCGGCCGAGCGTTTCGATGCGGACCCGGCCGCGATCGAATCGCGCGTGCAACGCCTGCGCTTGAGCAGCGGCATGCAGTTGGCCCTGCTGCCCAAGCCCAGCGCCAACGAGCAGGTCAGCCTGCTGCTGTCGCTGCGCTGGGGCAGCGCCGATGAAATGGCCGGTCAGCAAGGCTGGCGGCCGCTCGCCGCGATGTTGGAGGACGGTGCGGCCAAGCATTCGGCGGCCGACATCCAGCGCCTGCGCCAGCAATTGCAGGCCGACATCCGCATACAAAGCGGGCCGCAGGGTTTGCAGCTGCAGTTGCAAACCCGCAAAGCCAGCCTGCTGCCCGCGCTGGAACTGCTGCGCGACCTGCTGCGCCGGCCGACGCTGTCGGATGCCGCCTTCGAGCGTGTGCGCAAAGCGACATTGGCGAATTTGGAGGCGGCCGCGCGCGCGACCGCCGGTTCGGTGCAGGACAGGCTGCGCCGCTATCTGAATCAGCAGCAAGGCTTGGCGCCGGATGCCGCCGACTACCAACAATCGGCCGAAGAGTTGCTGCAAATCTGGCGCGGTCTGGATGCTCAGCAGGTGCGTGACTTTCATGCGCGATTCTGGTCGGCCAATCAAGCGCAGATCGCCGTCGTCGGCAATCTGCCCGATCAGCTGAGCGCCCGCCTGGAGACGCTTTTCGGCGATTGGCAAGGCCTCGCGGCACCGACCTTTGTGCGGCAGCGGCAGGCCCATAGACCGGTGGCGGGCGCACGCTTCATCGCGGTGAGCCAGCAACAAGCGGCAGAGGGCGCGGCCAGCGTCGCCATGCAGCAAGACCTGGCCCTCACGCAGCAGTCGATTGATTACCCGGCCCTGCTCTTGGGCACCCGCTTGCTGGCAGGTGACGGCGCCTCCGCCAGCGGCTCGCGTCTGGCCGAGCGGCTGCGCCAGCAGGATGCGCTCAGCTACAACATCAGCGCCAATTTGCGCGTGCCCAACCATCCGGCCGATGATGCCGCCCGCTTCAGCCTGCAAGCCAGCAGCGCCCCGGCCAGCGCCTTCAAGGTCGAGACGGCGCTGCAAGAAGAAATCACCCGTTTGCTCAGCTTCGGGCCCAGCGCAGCCGAATTGGAGCGGGTGCGCCGGCAACTGCTGGCCGACCGACGCCAGCAGCGCGGCCAGGACGCCCATCTGGCCGCAGCGCTGCTGGCGCATTTCGATCTGGACATGAACTTCATCAGCCAGCAAGCGGCCGAGGACGCGGCGCTGGAGGCAGCCAGCCCGGAGCAAGTCTTGCAAGCGCTGCGCCGCGCATTACGGCCACGGCAATGGGTCGTCTTGATCAACGGAGTCTTGAGCGCCGAACCCTGAGCGAGGCACAGGCCCGAGCATGACGAATGCCTGAGCGCTGCGGGCGCGGCACAATGGCGGGGCTCGCCGGACCCGTATCGGCGCAACATCAAAACCGCCACAAGCGAAGAGACCGCCCATGAAATTGACCGCCATCGCCCTTGCCGCAGCGACCCTGCTGCTGCTCAGCAACGCACAAGCCGCCACAGCCGCCCCGACCAAACCAGTCGCCAGTGCCGCCAGCAAGGCCAGCACGCAGCAATGGGACCTGACCCAGCTCTACGCCGATGACGCCAAATGGGAGGCCGAGCGCCTCGCCATCATGGCCGAATTCCCCAAGCTCAAGGCGATGCAAGGCAGCTTGGGCCAAGGCGCGCAGAGCCTGCTGGCCGGCATGGACTTGATGTCGGCGCTGCAGCGCCGCCTGTCGCGCCTGCAGTCCTATTCCAGCATGAAGGCGGACGAGAACACCCAGATCACCGCCAACCAGGCGCGCAGCCAGTTGGGCGACCAGATCTACAACCAATATGGCGAGGCGACCTCGTTCGTCAACGCGGAAGTGGCTGCCATTGGCCGCAGCAAGGTCGAGGGCTTCATCGCAGCCGAGCCGGGCCTGGCCAAGCACAAGCAAACATTGCAGACCATTCTGCGCATGGCCGAGCACACCTTGAGCCCCAAGGAAGAAGCGCTGCTCGCCGCCGCCAGCGAGACCTTGCAGCAACCGGGTCAGATCTATACCTTGCTGACCAACGCCGATCTGCCCTGGCCCAAGATCAAGATTCGCGGCAAGGAGGTGGTGCTCGATCAAGAACAATACGGCGCCCATCGCTCCGACCCCGATCCGAAGGTACGCAAGCAGGTCTTCGACGCCTTCTGGCCGACCTACAAAAACTATGAGCGCACGATTGGCGCCGTCTACGCGGCCAATTTGCGCGGCACGGTATTCAACGCCAAGGCGCGCAAATACCCGAGCAGCGTGGCGATGGCGCAGGCCGAGTACAACATCCCGGAGGCCGTCTATCTGACTCTGGTGCAAGAAGCCAATGCCGGCCTGCCGACGCTGCACCGCTACCTGAGCTTGCGCAGCAAGGTGCTGGGTTTGAAGCAAGCCGGCTACCAGGACATGTATGTGCCGCTGGCCAAGCCCTCGGGCACCTACACCCAAGCCGAGGCGGAGGCCTTGACCTTGGCCGCATTGAAGCCACTGGGCGAGGACTACACAAACCAGCTCGGCGCCGCCTTCAAGCAGAACTGGATGCATTCGCAGCCACAGCGCGGCAAGCGCTCGGGCGCCTATATGAACGGCTCGGCCTACGATGTGCACCCCTATCTCTTGATGACTTACAACGGCGACTACAACAGCGTCTCGACGCTGGCGCATGAGTGGGGCCACGCGATGCACACGGTCTACTCGAACTCGCAGCCCTACGAGACTTCGGGTTATGCGACCTTCATCGCCGAGATCCCGTCCACCGCCAACGAGCTGCTGCTGGCCGACCATATGGTCGCCAACGCCAAGACCCGCGACGAGAAGATTTTTGCGCTCAGCCAGCAGCTGGAAAATCTGCGCGCCACTTTCTTCCGTCAGGCCATGTTTGCCGAGTTCGAGTTGGCCGCGCATGCCGCGGTCGAGAAAGGCGAGCCGATCACCGGCGAGGGCCTGAGCAAGATCTATCTGGATCTGCTCAAGCGCTATCACGGTGACGCCAAGGGCGTGGTCAAGATCGATGATATCTACGGCATCGAGTGGGCCTATATCCCGCATTTCTACCGCGACTTCTATGTCTATCAATACGCCACCTGCATCAGCGCTGCGGCCTTTTTTGCCGAGGGCATTGGCAACGGTGACACCGATCTGCGTGCGCGTTACTTCGCCATGCTGAAGGCCGGCAACTCCGCCGACCCTTATCCGCTGACCCGCGCCGCCGGCCTGGATCTGGCCTCACCGGAGCCCTACCGCGCATTGGTACGGCGAATGAACCGGGCCATGGATCAGTTGGAAACCTTGCTGGCCGAGAAAAAGTAAGCCGTCAGAGGCCAACACAAGCTCCGCGGCAAAGACCGGCCTACAACGGCCGGTTTCGTCGTGATCTTGATGAGTCCGACGAACTGGGCGATGCGGCCGAGCTCAAGCGGATTCGCTGCCTGACCCTGGTGTGCTGCCCCTTGGTCGGCGTGGCCTGGGCGGGCGCGGCTTGACTGCTTGCTCTGCTGCGGGTTTTGCCGCTGGCCTCATCGCGCAATTTAGCGCGCAGCAACTTGACCGCAGCCTGCTTGCGCAGCAAAGCCTGCGTTAAGTGAAAGAGCCCAAACAAGAGCAGCGCCGTGATCGCCCAGGGTTTGATATCTTCGATCAACTGTTCGGTCAACAGCGCGATCCGCCAGGCGCCCAAGCGACGCTCCTCTTCGGACAGCGGGCGCCCCGTCGAGCCCATGGTCTGATCTCGAGCAGACTTGGCCTCATCGAGGCGACGCACCAATCTCGCTTGCTCGGCTTCGCTCTCGGCCTGTGAATTCTTGAAATAATCGCCGGTGATTTGATGCAACTCGCCGCGCAGATCCTTCAAGACATTCTTGACCTCGGCGGATATCAGCATATTGTCCTTGGCTCCGCCACCGAACAGATCCTGCTCGGTTCGGCTGCTGGGCCGCAGACCGGTGCCGTGAACCAACTCACCCTTGGCCAACACCGTCTCGAACTCGGCGCCGGGCTGCTTGGTCAAATCCGCAAGCGAGGGGCTGTTAGCGATTACTGCGACGCCCGCCTCCGGCTTCGGCGGCTGCCCCTGCAATGAGCTCGCCTGAGCATGCTCGGCCCCGAGTTGTTGCTCCCATTTCTGTTGATCTTGCTCCAGCGGCGGCACCACGGGCGTGGCGAAGGCGGCCGTATCCGCAAGCAGATAAGCCAAGCAAAGCCAGACCGTTTTGTTATTCATCACGCAGATATACAGCTCTATGCAGGCGTTCAGGCCCGGACAGGATTCTAAGAGAACCAAGCAACCCTCTTGCCGAGCCCCCACCCCCTAAATCGGCTTGCTCGTTCAGCTCAGGGTCGTATACTGTATAAAAATACAGCTACCAGCAAGCCATGTTTGCCGCCGACCCCATACCGCCACCACCTTCGTCCGCCGCCGCCAACAGCGCAAGGCTGGACGCGCTGCTGCAAGCGCGGGTCTGGCGCGCCAGCAGTTTGGGCAGCAGCCACAGCATGTGCGTTGGCAGTGGCTTTTCCGCCTTGGACGCCGAGTTGCCAGGTGGCGGTTGGCCAACGCAAAGCTTGAGCGAGATCCTCAGCGACAGCGTGGCCACCTTGGAATGGCGCTTGCTGGCACCGGCCTTGCGCTTGCTGCTTCAGACCGAGGCCGGCAAGCCGCCCGCTGCAAGCGGCAACAAAAAAAAAGCCGGCCGGGGCGCCGCCAGTCGGCTCAGCGCCACACACCCCGAGCGCCCGCTCTTGCTGATCAACCCACCGCTGGCCCCGCATCTACCCGGCTTGCAACGCGCGGGGCTGCAGCCCCAGCGCCTGATCTGGGTCGCGCCGCAGACGCCGGCCCAGCAACTCTGGGTGCTGGAGCAAGCGATCAAGGCCAATGCCAGTGCCGCCATCCTGGCTTGGCTGCCCAACGCAGCGCCCGAACAAATCCGCCGCCTGCAAAGCTGCGCCCAGCTGATGGATGCGCCGATCTTCCTGTTCCGCCCGCTCGCCGTACAAACACAGTCCTCGGCCGCACCCTTGCGCCTGTGCGTCAGCGCCGGGCCGGGCTGGACGCTGCAACTGCACATCCTCAAGCGCCGCGGTCCGGTGCATGAGGGACTCTTGAGCCTGCCGGCCATGCCGGCCGACTTGGCGCAGGTGCTGACCCCGCGGATGCTGGGCCTGGCGCTGCCACGGGCTCAACATCCTGGCCCTATCGCCGTGGAGGCTCGCCATGCATTGGCTCGCCCTGCTACTCAGCCCGCCAACCAGCTGCGATGAGCAACAGGGCTGTGCCGCAGCACCGGACCAAACCCAGCAAGCGCTGGCCTGGTGGGCACTGCAGTTCAGCCCCAAGGTCGCGCGCCTGGAAGATGCGGTGGTGCTGGAGGTCCATGCCTGCCTGCGCCTATTCCGCGGCGCCGACGCGCTGCACGCGCGAGTGCGCGACGGCGCCGCCTCATCCGGCCTGGCATTGCAAGCCCTTGCCTGGGCTCCGACCAGCCTAGCCGCGCTGGCCCTGGCCCGCGCCGCCGTCAGCGACGGCTTGAGTCGACCCATAACTCAAATTCTCGACGGCCTGCCCTTGCACTGCCTGAGCGCCGTGCAAGCGCATGCGCCGATGCTGGCGCGGCTGGGCTGCCGCACGCTGGGCGATGTGCGGCGGCTGCCGCGTGCCGGCCTGAGCCGGCGCTTCGGCAAGGCGCCGCTGCAAGCCCTCGACCAGGCGCTGGGCCTGCTGCCCGAGGCTCATGCCTGGCTGCAGGCACCGGCCGAGTTCGAGGCCAGGCTGGAGCTGCCGCAGCGGGTCGAGAACGCGCAGCTGCTGCTGCAGTTCGTGCGCCAACTGCTCTTGCAGTTATGCGCCTGGCTGGCGGCACGCCATGCTGGCATTCAGGAACTGACCCTGCACTGGGATCACGACGCGATGCGCGCCCGCGACGCCGGCAGCGGCGGCGCCTTGAGCATCCGCACCAGCTGTTGCACGCGCGACTTCGGCCACCTCTCGCGCCTGCTGGCCGAGCATCTGGCGCAGCTGACGCTGGCCGCGCCGGCCGGCGAGATCCGCCTGCAAGCGGGCGAGGTGCTGGCGATGGAAGAACTCAGCGCCAGCCTGCTGCCGGCCGCCCCCGACCAGGCCCATGAGCCGCTGACCCAATTGCTGGAACGCATCTCGACTCGTTTGGGTCCGGAGCGGGTGCGCTGCGGTCATTTGCTGGCAGACCACAGGCTGGAGGCGATGCAGCATTGGCAGGCCTGGGCGGACAGCGGCACGGCGCCCAAAATGTCCCAGCCGCCGCGCGGCCCCGCCACCGCGCAGCCGACCTGGTTGCTGAGCCCTCCGCTGCGCCTGGCGGTGTACCAAGACAGGCCGCAGTACCAGCAGGCGCCGCTGCAATTGCTGGCCGGGCCGCAGCGCATCGAGGGCGGCTGGTGGCAGCTCAGCGCGGCCTTGCCGAATGGCCACGCCCAGGTGCAGCGCGACTATTTTCTTGCGCTGAGCGCCGGCCACCTCGTGCTGTGGGTGTTTCAGCAGCGCTTGTCCGAGTTCGAGCATGGCTGGTTTCTGCATGGGGTGTTTGCCTGATGATCGGTTTGAGTGCTTATGCCGAGCTGCATGCCTTGAGCAACTACACTTTTCTGCGCGGCGCCTCGACGCCGGCCGAGCTGGTGGAGCGCGCTCATGCGCAGGGTTATGCCGCCTTGGCCCTGACCGATGAATGCTCGCTGGCCGGCGTCGTGCGCGCCCACGTTGCCGCAAAAGCATGTGAGCTCAAGCTGATCATTGGCGCCGAATTCAGCATTCAAGGCGAGGACGACCAACCCCTGTTCAAGCTCTTGGTCCTAGCGCGCCATCTGAACGGCTATGGCAATCTCTGCCAGTTCATCACCGAGCTGCGCCGCGCCGCCGACAAGGGCACGTACTGCCTGCGCTGGTCGCAATTGCGGCCGGCGGCCTTGGCCGATTGTTTGTTCATCGCCCTGCTGCCGCGCGAGGCCAGCGACGCACAACTGCTCGCCCCGGCGCGCTGGCTGCTGCAGCATATGCCGGGCCGCGCCTGGTTAGGTGTCGAGTTGCTGCGCGAACTGGGCGATGAGGTCTGGCTGCAGCGGATGCGTGCGCTGGCTGAGCAAACCGCCCTGCCCTTGGTCGCCTGCGGTGATGTGCATATGCACCGGCGCTCGCGCAAGCCGCTGCAGGATGTGATGACCGCGACGCGCCTGAACAGACCGATCGCCGCATGCGGCTTTGAGCTGCAGCCTAACGCCGAGCGCCATCTGCGCAGCCGCCTGCGCCTGGCCCAGCTCTACCCGGCCGAGCTGCTGGCCGAGACCCTGGTGGTGGCGGGCATGTGCAATTTTTCGCTCGACGAGATCCGCTACCAATACCCCAGCGAGGTGATCCCCGCCGGCAGCACCGCGACCGACCATCTGCGCGCGCTGACCGAGACCGGCGCCGCGCGGCGCTGGCCCAATGGGTTAACGAGCAAACTGCGCGCACAAATCGAACATGAGCTGGGCCTGATCAAGGAACTCGGCTACGAGCATTACTTTCTCACCGTGGCCGACATCGTGCGCTTCGCGCGCGGCCGCAAGATTCTCTGCCAGGGCCGTGGCTCGGCCGCCAACAGCATCGTCTGCTTTTGCCTGTTCATCACCGAGGTGGACCCGGCGCGCAGCAGCATGTTGTTCGAGCGTTTCATCAGCCGCGAGCGCAATGAGCCGCCCGATATCGATGTGGACTTCGAACATGAGCGGCGCGAGGAAGTCATCCAATACCTGTACCGCAAATACGGCCGCGAGCGCGCCGCGCTGACCGCCGTCGTCATCAGCTACCGGCCGCGCAGCGCGATCCGCGACGTCGGCCGCGCCTTAGGGCTGGACGAGACCTTGGTCGAAAAGCTCGCCAAAGACCACAGCGGCTGGAGCGAGGAAAGCCTGCCGGATGAGCGCCTGCAAGCTTTGCAGATCGAACTGGGCCTGGACCCGCAGGACTTGCAGCTGCGCCAGCTGGTACGCCTGAGCCGCCAGCTGATGGGCATGCCGCGCCACCTCAGCCAGCATCCCGGCGGCTTTGTGTTGACCGAGGGGCCGCTGTCACGGCTGGTGCCGATCGAGAACGCCAGCATGGCCGAGCGCACGGTGATCCAGTGGGACAAGGACGATATCGACGCGCTCGGCCTGATGAAGGTCGACGTGCTGGCGCTGGGCATGCTGAGCGCGCTCAAACGCAGCTTCGACCTCATCAGCAGCCTGCGTGGCAAGCCCTTCGGCATCAAAGACGTCCCCGAAGGCGATGTGCCCACCTACGACATGATCTGCAAGGCCGACACCATCGGCGTGTTCCAGATCGAGTCGCGCGCGCAGATGTCGATGCTGCCGCGCCTGAAGCCGCGCTGCTTTTACGACCTGGTGATCGAGGTGGCGCTGGTGCGCCCCGGGCCGATTGCCGGCGGCATGGTCCACCCCTATTTGAAGAACCGCGCGCTGCCACCCGAACAGATCAAATATCCGAAGGACGAGTTGCGCGCGGCGCTGGAGCGCACCTGCGGCATCCCGATTTTCCAGGAGCAGGTGATGCAGGTGGCGATGATCGCCGCCGGTTTCAGCGCCGGCGAGGCCGATCAGTTGCGGCGTGCAATGGCGGCCTGGAAGCGGCCCGGCGACCTGGCCCGCTTCCACGAAAAAATCCTCACCGGCATGAGCGCGCGCGGCTATCAGGACGAATTCGCCGAGGCGATCTTTCGCCAGATCAAGGGCTTTGCATCCTACGGTTTCCCCGAATCCCATGCGGCCAGTTTCGCGCTGCTGACCTATGTGTCCTGTTATGTCAAACGGCATGAGCCGGCGGCGTTTTTATGCGCCTTGCTGAACTCGCAACCGCTGGGCTTTTACACCCCCAGCCAGTTGGTGCAGGATGCGCGCCGGCACCAGATCGAGGTGCGTGCGGTCGATGTCAATGAGAGCGAGCGCCTGAGCACGCTGGAGCTTCGCGACGGGTTTAAACAGCCGGCGGTGCGCCTGGGTCTGCAGCTGATTTCGGGGCTCAGTAACGCTGCGGCCGAGCGGATTGAAGCCGCCCGCAGCGCCCACCCCTTCAGCGACGCGCAAGACCTGGCCCTGCGCGCCGAGCTGGACCAGCAAGACATGCAGCAACTCGCCGCCGCCGATGCGCTGATGTCGCTGGCCGGCCAGCGCCGCCAGCAGGTCTGGCAGGCCTCGGCGCTGCGTGCGCATCCGCGCTTGTTGCAGGGCTCATTCAGCGCGGATGAGGACTTGGACCTGCCGGCCGCGCCCGAAGGCGAAGAAGTGATCTGGGACTACGCCGCCTTGGGCCTGACGCTGCGCAGCCATCCGCTCAAGCTCTTGCGCCCGCGCCTGGCCAAGCTGGGCCTCAAGAACTCCGAACAACTGCAGCATTGGCCGAACGGCCGCAAGGCGCATGCCTGCGGCATCGTCACCGTGCGCCAGCGCCCGCAGACCGCCAATGGCACGCTTTTCATCAGCCTCGAGGACGAGAGCGGCAGCGTGCAGGTGATCGTCTGGCCCGCTGTGTATGCGGAGCACCGCCGCGTCGTGCGCGCCGCAAGGCTCTTGGCCGTGCACGGGGTCTGGCAGCATGAAAACGGCGTACGCCATCTTGTTGCGCGCAGCTTCGACGACTTGACGCCGCTCTTGGGCCGGCTGGGGCTGGAGCGGAGTCGGGATTTCAAGTGAGGTGGCGGGTGCGACTGCTCGGTAACGATCGCCTATTTCAACAAGGCACCCGGCCCGAATTGATATTGCTTCAGCCTTAAATTCAGATGCTTGCTATAGGGTCGAAAGTCGAGCTTGCCTATGCCTCCCTCGAAACGACTCAGGAAGCGCGTCGCTTCCGGCTTGCTGAAGAGCATGAACATCGGCCGCTCCAGTTCGAGGCCTTCGTCGCTGAAGTCGCGGCCTTGGGCATGGTCGTAAATCATCACCAAGGCCCAGGCACCGGTCATGAAATGGCCGCCGGCCAGCGCCGCGAAGCGCCCGTCTATGCGTGCCTGCATCGCCTCTGTCGAGGTGTTGATGGCCGACACCAGCATGTCCCGACCGGGTTTGCGCTCACGGGACTCCAGGGCCTCAAGGGCGCCAAAAGCCATCAGATCACTGGCGGCCCAGAGCAATTGGGCCTCCGGATAGCGCTGCAGCAGGCCTTGCGTCTTCTCCTTGGCCAGATCGCGACGCCAGTCGCCAAAGGCTTGCTCCTTCAACTCGACCTGCGGATTCTCGGCAAGGGCCTGGCGGAGGCCTTCATTGCGCTGAATCGAGACCGGGGTTGAACGGTCACCGGCCAGCGCCAGCATGTGCAACTTGCCATCTGCGGCCAGGCGTTTCTCGGCCAGACCTTGCTGAATCAGCGCACGGGCGGTCAGGTAGCCGGCATCGCGAGCGCGCGGCTCCAGGCTGCCCAGCAGCAGCGGCAGGCCCTTGCGCGGCGCCCATTGCGCCCGTTCCTGCGGCAGCAGGCCACTGTAGGCGGCAAAGGTCTTGATCCCGGCTGCGCCCAGAGCTTGCGCGCTTTCAACCAGGGTTCCTTTTTCGTTGACCAGGATCACATAGTCGGGTCGCTTCGCGGCGGGTCGCTGGGCAATCTCCTGTGCGATCTCCAACGCTCGCTTCGGCTCACGTTCGGCGTAGAGAACTTCCAGTCTGATGCCGAGGCTGTCGGCGGCGGACTGCATGGCTTGGCTGGAGGCCAACCAGAAGGCCTCGTTCGAACGGCCCGGATTGACAAAGGCTACGTTCAAGGCGATTGCCCAAGGTGCCGCCAATTGCAGCAGCAAGACTAGCAGGCCGGCGCGCAGTGTTCGCATACAGGGCGGATCCTTGGTCGGACGTGGGAGAAACCCATTGTCACGCAATTGACGCTGCCAAATTTCGGCGGAGTGACGGCACTGGCCGAGAACTGAGCCCACTTTTCGGTGAGCCATGCAGACCAACCCGCAGCGCTCAATCAGCGGAACGCCGCCCTACCCCCAGTTGTTTCTCCAACCCCTCGGGGGGCTGGCGCAAAACGACAGGCCTGCGGGTCTCCCAATGCAAGGCCGCATTCTTGATAGCACTTTCAAAAACCGATGAATTTGGTTCTGTGCTTAGGCATAGACCGCAGGGACACCAAGTGGCGTCGCGAGGATTTGCAACGACGACATGGGGGGGGGGGGCACCGATGATGTTCTACGTGCCGCCAAGCTTGCAAAACCACACCAAAACTGGCCCATCCAAATGTCGGCAGAGCTTGCTCAGATGGGCCACTTAAGGAGCGATGCCAATATCCAGACTCCCACATACAAGGGTATTCCACATGGACGGCCTTTTCGTTTGCTCATATCGTTCGGCAATCATGAAAGCGCTTTCAGAAACCGCTTTCATGATTAGGGTGACCAGCCGCAGTGAATCGGCCTTGCCCCGTTTCTGGAAATCAATCCCACCCCCAAAAAACCAAGGAAGAGACATGAAGAATTTGAAGATGAACCTGGTCGCCCCCCTCTTGTTCGCAACTTTGGCTGTTGGTCTGGTCAATGCCGCCGGAGCAGCCACAAGCAACGGTTTCGCCAACGGCGGGTTTGAAACGGCCAATAGCGCCGCCAATCCGCCCGGCGACGCGACCTACTTCGCCCAAGGCTGGTTAGCAGCCCCCACCGGCAACCCCGCCATGTGGTCGACCGATGCTCACAGCGGCTCACATTCGGCCCTGCTCACCAATCCGAACGGTTTCGGTGGCTCGACCCTGTTCCAGAACTCGATGGACCACGGCGGTCTGTTGGCACTGGACGCGGCCAATATCGGTACCAGCCCGAGCTTGAGTTTCTGGGCCAAGGGCGATGTGAGCGAAACAGGCAATGTCTTGTTCGCCTTGCGATATTTGAGTGCTGACGGCAGCATCCTCGGCACCAGCGGCAATCAGTTCTTCCAAAACAGCCTCAGCACCAGCAATTGGTCGCAGATCACGTACCAAGGCGGCGTCATACCTGCCGGTACGGTGGCGCTATTCCTGGAAATGAACACAGCCGTCGGCCCTTTGCTCAGCAATCGCCAGAACGCGGTCTTGATCGATGACATCAATCTGAGCGTGATTGCTGCAGCCGTGCCGGAGCCGCAGACCTATGCCCTGATGCTGGCTGGCCTGGGCATACTCGGCGCCGCAGCGCGCAGGCGTCGCGCCTAGGAGCCCCGGACCTGTCGCTTCGCCCCCGCCCTCTCCCCGAGGGCTGGCGAAGCGATTTGAGAATCTGCGCGGCAGAAAAGCGGCGATGGCAATTTGTGCCGGGTTTGCGGCCTCATAGCTCTGCTGTGCGGCAACAAGATGGTTCATTCGACGTCGTCCAACTTCTTGCAAATATTGATCCGCCTTGGCCCCTTGCCTGCGGACTCTTCTCCGGAGATATCGGTATGAAATTCGAAATCCAAGGACACTTGAAAATTCCCGTCCTGCTCTTGCTGAGCGGACTGGCTACTCATGTCCATGCCTCAGGCACCGTCGTGTTGGACTCCTTCGGCCCCGGCGATGCGGTCGAAGGCTGGCCGACACAGCTTTACCAAGACGGCTCGGGCCGCCAAGACGTAGCCATCCCCTTCACTCTGAGTGTTGCAACGTCGATCGAATCCATTCTCACGTCCATCGATGGCTTGGGCGGAGTCACCGTAGGCATCATGGCCAAGCAAGGCGCTGTGCCGTCCGCCTCCGCATGGCTTTACAGCAGCCACCTGGACAACCCGGTAGCCAATTCCATGCTTACGCCCGGAGCTTGGACGCTGGCCGCCGGCAACTACTGGCTGGCGGCCATCGCCGACAACGGCTTCTCGGGTTCCTGGCAAAGCGGCACCGATGTGCCCACCGTCAATTGGGCCTACACATCGAACGCAGGCGCCTGGCAAGAAGTAACCAGCCAATTCATCGGACTGCCGGCCGCCCGCATCACGGTCAGCGCCGTGCCGGAACCGGCCAGCTACGCCCTGATGTTGGCCGGAGGCTTGCTGATTGCTACGGCCCTGCGGCGCCAAAACCGCAAAGCGGTAGGCGCCCCATTGAACTCCTGCACGCAAGGATGAACCCGATGAATCGCCAAGAAAACTCACCAGCCTCTTGGGCACAGCGCCACTTGCTGCAAGCCTTGCTCGGCGGCGCGCTGCTGAGCTGCAATGTCGGCAGCTTCGCCAGCGTGACCAGCCCCGTCATTGGCAAGCTGCTTTGGTCCGAAGAGTTCAACGCAGCCAGCCTGGACACCAGCGTCTGGACCGCAACAAACGGCAATGGCTGCCAGATCAACCTCTGCGGTTATGGCAACCAGGAACTGCAGTTCTATAGCCCCAACAATCTCAGTATTGCCAACGTGCCATTCGAGCCGGGCACTCGAGCACTGGCCATCACCGCGCTGCGCCAGAACATCGGCGGCAACGCCTTCAGCTCGGGCAAGCTCGACACGTCCGGCAAGGTGCAGGTTCAGTACGGAATGATCGAGGTCCGCATGGCCACGCCGCAGGTAGGCATCGGGCTGTGGCCGGCCGCATGGCTCTTGGGCGTCAGCCCGCAGGTTTGGCCACGCAACGGCGAAATCGACATGATGGAAATGGGCGGCAAGCTCCCGGCCGGATTGCCATCGATTTCGCCCGACCAATTTGTGGGCTCCAACGTCATCACCTTCCAGCAAGCCGCCTGCGTGCCGGGCAACGAAAGCTGCGCCGGTTCGACCTCTTGGCAGACCCGCAACTGGTACACACCAAGCCGATCACTGGCGAACCGTTTCGTCACCTACCGCCTGTACTGGACGGAGTCGCAGATGCGCTTCAGCGTACTCGACAACGGGCGTGAGTACGATATGTACAAGAGTCCGCTCGCGGTCAACTCGCCCTCCCTGCAAGCGCCGTTCTACATGTTGCTGAACATGGCCGTGGGAGGCAACTTCACGCCCGCCGCAACGGCGGCCCAGGTGACAGCGCCCCTGCCGGGCACGATGTATGTGGACTATGTGCGCATATACGAGCTGGACGGCAAGGGCGAGGTCAAGCTCGGCCTGCAGAGCCAGCCCGAAGTCGGCAAATTCGGCGTCTTCACAGATTTAACGCTGGTCAACAACAAGCAGGTGCCGGGCGTATCGTCCGACATCTTCGTCTGGAACAACCTTGCCGCCGGCGACATCCCTCCGTTTGAGGGCGGCGGCGTGTTGGCTTGGCGTTATGTAACGCCAGGACAGTGGTTTGGCGGTAGCGTGCAGTCCAAGCAATTGCATGACATGACAGGATTTCGCAACGGGCAGATCAAGCTGAAAATCAAGATCCCGGCCAACGTTGCCTTCAAGGTGGGCATTCAAGACAACTTCACCAATCAGAACGCGGTCACTTTCCCGGCCAACACAAGCGCCTACGGTCTGCTGCGAGATGGTGAATGGGGTACGGCCACCATCCCGGTCGCTGAAATTGCCGGACCCAAGGTGGCCCTGCAAGCGATGTTGGACATGTTCCAAATCTACAGCGTCGATGGTGCCTTGCCGACAACCTCATTCCAGATGGCGATCGACGACATCATTTGGGACTCGGGCAGCACGAGCCTCAAGACCACCCAAGTGGCGCTGAAGAAGCTGTTGCCGGCGGGCTTGGCTTCAACGGCGTCCGCGCAGACCAGCCCTAGCAGTCTTGAATTTTCGGTCAGCTCGGCAGGCTGGGCGGATGTGCACTACACGGTCAATGGCGGGGAAACCCAGTCGGTGCGCTTGCGCCAAGACGGCACGGGCAGTCGCTATGCAGCAGGTGGACTCAAGAAGGGGGATGTCGTCGAATTCCGCTTCACTTACTGGGACAATATGCGTCAATTGGCGGTCGATTCGCCTTCCCGCAGCTTCACCATGAGGTAGCCCCTGCTCGCGCAGGATCCGGACTTGCATGCCCGGGGAAAGATCTCATCCAGGGATCTCTCCCCGTTGGCTTTGCTGGATTGTCAGCAGGCCACGCAGCCTGCGTCAATTGGCCAAGCCGATTGGCCGGCATGATGAAACCGGCCAGAGCGAGCGCCGTAAAAAAAGGGGCCCCCAACGGAAGCCCCTTTGCGTCAATTACCGGGCTCAGGCCCGGCTCGGTGCAGGTTTACGGTGCGACTGGGCAGCGGTAAACCATCACGTCGTCCAGATACCAGCCAATGGTGCCGCCGCAGCCGTCGTTGGACATTTCAAAGCGGAGTTTGATCTTGTCATTGACCTTGGCGTAAGGCGCCAGATTGACGATCGAACGGCCCCATGAACCACTCACCGAACCACCATCACCACCCGAGAAGGCGGCTTGGCCGGCGAGCGGATTGTCATTACCGCCAGCGGCCGAAATCAAGTTCATGTTGTAGGGGTTGTAGACAAAGTCGCTGCCCTTGACCAGGGTCCAGGCGCCACCGTTCACGCTGATCTTGAGGTTGCCGCCGTCATAACCAACCTCGCTTGCGATCCAGTGATCGAAGGTGAGCTTGGGCGCCGTGGCATCGGCAGGAATCGTGATTTCCGGGCTCTCCAGACGCTGCAGACCGGCCTCGTTGCCGCCCGGTGAGCAGGTGCCGATATTGGCATCGGCGGCAAAGATGGCGTAGCCAGCGCGCTGGCTCGGCAGCTTGGTGACAACGCCCCAATCACGTGCGGTGAAGTCGCCCGAGACGCCCGCATGACTCACCAGCCAACGCGCGCCGCCTCGTTTGCCGCCATCGAAGTTGTCCGCCATCAAGGACGTAGGGTTGCCCACTGCACACAAGGCCGGTGGCGACTTTGCCAGCAATGGCTTGAAGTTGCACTGGGTCGGTGGCGTGCGCAGTTCGACGGCGAGCGCCGCCTTCGAGACTTGGTCGCAATCCGCTGCGGCAATGACTTCGCCCGAGGCCGCGCCGGTTTTCAGATGAGCCAGGTTCACGCCGGTGAGGTCTTTGCAGGACTGCAGCAAGGCATCGGCATGGTCGGCGAAACCGCTGGCCGGGCCCTGGTAAACGCTTTGCGCCCGGTAGTAGATATGGGCGGCCTTGGTCAGGCCAATGCCGGCGACGGACTGACCGTTGTAGTTGCCGCCATCGACCAGCAGCGCATAGCCGTGGTTGGGCACGCCGGAGTTGCTGTGCACGCCGCCAGAATCGGCGGTTGTGCAACGGTACTTCGCATCCGAGACCTTGCCCGCGTTGCCGTAGCAAATCGGGTTGTACATGTCCCGGATCGCGCCGCCGAAGGCCGACGAGTCCTCGCCCATCAGCCAGCGCACGGAGTTATCGGTGCCGGGAACGCCGCCGACCTTGGTGAAGACGGAGCAGGCGCCGTCCGAGCGCGCGGCATCGGGGGTGTCTCCGCCGCGGCCGTTGAGGCGGTCAACCGTCTCGCCCCAGATGTCCGAGTAGGACTCGTTCAAAGCGCCGGGTTGCCATTGGTAGATCAGGTTGTCGGTGTACTCGGTGTAGGCATGGCCCCACTCATGCGCGGTCACGTCATCGGTGGTGGTACCTGGGCAGAAGGAGATGAAGCGTCCGTTCCACGACGCATTCGGGCAACTGTCGCCACGGTTGAAGATCGAATCCATGGTGGCACCCTTGCCGTCGAAGGAGTCGCGGCCGAAGGCGACCTTGAACAAGTCATAGATTTCCGACGAGGCGGCGATCATATTGTCGGCCTCGCTGGTGCCGGTCGGGAAGGGCTGACCTTCGACCCAGAACGGCGAGGCAGGGTAGTTAGGCCCTGGCGCCGTAACGCCCAACCCGTTGTAGGCACGGCGATTCTTGGCCTCGTGGATACCGGTGATCTTGTCGATGACCTTGCCCGAGTGCGCATCGACATAGACGAATTCGCGCACGTTCGCGCGATTGCCAACTTCGACTTGCCAGGCCAGATGGTTGGCGCCCTCGATGCCCCTGGCCAAGCCTTCACGATAAATCATCAGGGTCGGCGCGGCAGCCGTCAGCTTGGTCGCACGGCCGAGCTCGGTGCTGACCAAGCCCAGCGCAATCTTGCTCGCCTGCTCGGCCGAGCGGTTGGGCGTGGCATTGACGTTGATACCGGGAATGAAGGTACCGTTCACGACGATCAGATTGTCCGATGCGTCAAAATGGGACTTCAGTTCGGCGCCAAAAACCGGCAAACCTTGATAGACCTGCTTTTGGGTCAGGTGCGTTCCGCCTTGACGATCTTTCTCGACGCGGGCGGCGGCGAGTTCGGTGGCGGCGTTGGTGATACCGAACAGGCTGCCGTATTCGTTCAGGAACTGCTGCGAGCTGCTCTGCTTGGCGGCGTCGCTGGCGGCACCGCCGCGGACCTGCGCGCCGAGCTTGCCTCCCGGCGCCACGCGAACAAATCGAGCCGCACCGGTGGCGGCATGCATGGACACATCGGCAGTGCCGCCGGTGGCGGCGGCCAGGCGGGCGACAGCCTCGCGCTGGCCCTGCAAGCTTTCAGGAACTTGAGCCTGCGCCTGGGCCGCCAAGGCCAAACCCACTGAAAGGGCAATGACCGACATTTTCAATGTAGCTTTAGACATAATCACTTTCTTGTGCGGCATAAAACCGCATCAACAATGTATTGAGGATGAGGCGCGCTGCGCCCGCGTCGGACCAATCAGACCGTGCGCCGACGTGCAGCGATCAAGCCGGCCAAACCCAAGCCCATCAAGGCCCAGCTGCTTGGCTCCGGCACTGCGCTCACGCCGACCGTCAGGTTGTCGACGCCGACATACAAAGACGCGCCCGCCGCACTCATCACCAGCGAGCTGATGCCCACATTCGAGGTGAAACCGCGGTAGCTGTCGAGCACCGAGGTCGGGGTGAAGGTCGTGACCGTGCCGTCGTTCAAGGTGATGGTGAGCGACACCGCCTGAAACTGGTCAGAGATATTGGTGGAGTAGAAGTTGCTGCCGACCGCGGTGACATTGCCGCCGGTGAAAGTAATCGTTAGCGCCTCGTCGATCTGGTTGGTACCCAGGAATTCGCCCGAAGCATAGAGATCGCTAGGCGCGGAGACGGCATAAGAAAAACCGCCGCCCGCGAAAGCTCCGCCCGCTGGAGGGCTGCTGAGTCCGTTGAAGTTCTCGGTGTAGGAGCCCGCCACGACATGGCTCATGAAGTCCGCCGATGAGGTGTAAACCGTTGACGCGGCAAAAGACGATGCGGACAGCAAGGTCAGTGCGGCGGCCGAAAGAAAGCGAAGCGATGGCTGCATTCAATATCCCCTGAAACAGTTAATGGAGGTCGAACCCTGCAGGATTCTTGTGCTCGAATGTTTCCATGAGCCCTCCTCCGCAAGGGAGAGGGGATGCCACGATAGGGGAAGCCACGACAAGGGAAAGCCAGGAGAGGGAAAGCCACTATGGCACCGCCGTGACGCCAAGTTTCGAAGGTCAAGCGGTCGAGCAGCCCTCAACCCCTGAAGGTCTGCCGCCAAGCCCGTGGCGAAACCCCGAACGCACTGCGGAAATGCGCCCGTAGCGACACCACCGAGCCGAAGCCGGCCAACTCGGCGATCTGCTCGACGCTTTGATCGCTGCCCTCCAGCAAGGCCTGGCTGCGCGCCAGGCGCTCGCTGAGCAACCAGGCGCCGACGGTCGTGCCCGTTAGCTGCCGAAAATGCCGGGTGAAGCTGCGCCGACTCATGGCGACGCTATCGGCCAGGCTGTCCAGGCTGTGCGCCTGCGTCAGATCGCCGCGCACCCGCTCGATGACGGCGGCCAAACGAGAGTCGCGCGCGGTCTCGGGCAGCGGCTGTTCAATGAACTGCGCCTGCCCGCCCTGCCGATGCGGCGGCACGACCAAGCGCCGCGCCACAGTGTTTGCCGAGGCCGCGCCATATTGCCGACGCAGCAGATGCAAGCAGGCATCGATGCCGGCGGCGGTTCCGGCCGAGGTCAGCACATCTCCCTCGTCGATATAAAGCACATCGGCATCCACCTGCACGCGAGGGTAGCGCGCAGCAAAGTCCTGCGCATAGGCCCAATGCGTGGTGGCGCGCCTCCCATCCAGCAAGCCCGCCTCGGCCAGCACATAGGCGCCCAAGCACAGGCCGACCATTTGTGCGCCGGCCTTGTGGGCCCGGCGAAGCGCATCCAGCAAGTCCGGCGCCGGACGCTCCTGCGGGTCACGCCAACTCGGCACGATGACGGTGCGCGCGCCCTTCAAGGCCTCCAGACCCGCAGACAAGCTGAGGCCAAAACCGGCCGTCGTCATCAAAGTACCGGGCTCGGCGGCGCATACCCGCAACTCGAAAGGCGGCGCGCCCGGATGCGACTCGCCGAACACGGCACAGGGCACGGCCAGGTGAAATGGGCTGATCTGGTCAAAGGCCAGCACGGCAATCGGGTGGGCTTTCATCGATTTGCACGCGGTTTGCTCGGTCGGGAAGTTTGGCCCGATTTTATCGATAAATGTCAATCAGGCCACTCGTCAACCAAACCGCCGCTTGCAACAATTTGCCCATCGATTCATCAACAAAGCCGGAGACCAATCCCCATGAAACAGCAACAAGCCCTGCTCGTCATCGATGTCCAAATGGACTATTTCCCCGATGGCAACTACCCGCTGCACAATGCCGAGGGCGTGCTGACGCAGGTCGAAGCGGCCATCCACAAGGCCCAAGCGGCGCAGGTACCGGTGATCCTGATTCAGCACATCGCCGATCCGGCCAAAGGCCCCTCACCCTTCTTCAATGCCGGCAGCGCGGGCGTGGCCACTCACCCGCGCGTGCTGGCGGCAGCACCTCAAGCGCCGCTCGTGATCAAGCGCTTCGCGGACAGTTTTGACGACACCAATCTGGCCCAGACGCTGTCCGAGCTGGGCGTTAGCGAGTTGCTGATCTGCGGCATGATGACCCAGAATTGCGTCACCCATACCGCCATCTCGAAGGCGGCGGAGCAATATGCCAAGGTCAGCATCCTTTCAGACTGCTGCGCCACCGTCACCGAGATGCTGCACCAGATCGCGCTGAGCGCGGTGTCTAGGCGTGTGACCGTGCTGCCCTTGGCCGAGGCGTTCTAAAACCGCCCCCGAGGACGACATGCCAACTCCGTCACGGGCCGGCGCGGTCTAGAAAAACCAGCGCCGCTACAGCCGCGCCAACAAAGCTCGCTGCATGCCGCCTATGTCACGAAACGGCCGCCTGCATCGCCGCTCAGGCCTATTCAGACGCCTTCGCTGCTTTGAGAATTGTTGCATCGGGCCAAGTTTTGGCCCCGCACTGAAGCCAGCCGAGGTATTGCCATGTTCACAGCCAGCGCCAAGTTCCTGACCCGCAGCCTGCTCTTGGCCACGGCCGCTTTGGCCTGCTCGGCAGCAACGCTGGCCGCTCCGCAGCCGCTGGGTGACGAAGAAATGCGCTCGGTCAACGGCGGCGCGCAAACAAGCCCCCTGCTCGCGGCGTTGCCGAGCATGGCGCTGCCAGGTCTATTGAACCTGCTGGACAGCGACAAGTTGGCGGCCGAAAAGACAAAGCTCTCACCGGCCGAATTTGCCGCCGCCATCCAGACCGCCGGCATGAACGGAGCATTGCAAACCGGCTACGACGGTCAGGGCGGCAGTCAGCTCATCATCGGTGCCGGCAAGCTGAACTTGCAGGTCGGTTTGGCCGACCTACTGGCGGCCGGCGCGGGCCAATACAACAGTGCAAACTCGATGGGCAACATCGCCATCAGCAATCTGGATGCCAGCGGCACCCGCCTGCTGTTCTGGCATCACTGATCGCGACTAGGCAGTAGTAGCGCTGCCTCAGAAATGAATCCCCTTCATCATCTGCTGCATCGCGATCGCCTCGGGTGAGAGCTGCGATTTGCCGCCCTTGCCCAACTTGTCGCCCTTCGACGCATCGCTGTCCGGGAACATGCGGAAGGTCGTATTCATCACGATCTGCGCCACCCGCGGCATCGCCGCATGCAGCAATTCACCCGTAATACCTAACCTCGTCGCCACCCGCACCGGCTTCGAGATACAAGCCTGCGCCACCATATCGGCCGCTTCCTCGGGAGCCAGTGTCGGCACGTTCTTGTAAATCTGCGTCGGCGCGATCATCGGTGTCCGCACCAAGGGCATATTGATGGTGGTGAAGGTGACGCCCTGGTCGGCGAACTCCGACGAGGCGCAGCGCGTCCAGGCATCCAGCGCTGCCTTGCTGGCCACATAGGCGGAGAAGCGCGGCGCATTCGTCAGCACGCCAATGCTGGAGATATTGACCACATGACCCTTGCGTTTGGCCACCATGCCGGGCAAAAGGCCCATGGTGACGCGCAGGCAGCCGAAGTAGTTCAGCTGCATGGTGCGCTCGAAGTCATGGAAACGGTCGTAACTGCCTTCGATGGCGCGGCGGATCGAGCGGCCGGCGTTGTTGATCAAATAGTCGACACCGCCGAAGGTCTCGGTCAGCCAAGTGATCATCGCCTTGCAGCTTTCCTCGTTGGAGATATCGGCCGAATAGCTGTGAATCTTGGCGTCAGCGCCGGCGGCGGCGCGAATCTCGGCCACCGCCTCGGCCAGCTTGACCTCATCGCGGGCGCAGATCACCGTGATCGCGCCGGCCTCGGCAAATTTGATCGCGGAGGCCAGCCCGATGCCGCTTGAACCGCCCGTTACCAATACCACCTTGCCGCCGCAAGCGCCGCGCAGGCTGCGGTCGATGAAGAGATCGGGGTCGAGGTGACGCTCCCAGTGATCCCACAAACGCCAAGCATAGTCATGCAGGCTTGGGCAGGCAATACCTGACCCTTTGAGTGCGGCGGCGGTCTCGCGGCAATCAAAGCGGGTCGGGTAGTTGATGAAGGTGAACATATCGTCCGGCAGGCCCAGATCCTTCATCACCGCATTGCGGATGCGCCGCACCGGTGCCAAGGCCATCAAGCCCTTCTTGACGCTCTTGGGGATGAAGCCGAGCAGCGCGGCGTTGATGAACAGATTCATCTTCGGTGCATGCGCGGCCTTGGAGAAGATATCCAGCACATCGCCGACGCGGTAGCCGACCGGGTCCACCAAATGGAAGCAACGCCCCGTCGCCCGCGTCAGATGGCTGATGTGATCGAGCGCATCGACGACATAGTCGACCGGCACGATATTGACGCGCCCGCCCTCCAAGCCGATCGAGGGCAGCCAAGGCGGCAGGATCTGGCGCAGGCGCTGGATCGGCTTGAAGAAGTAGTAAGGCCCGTCGATCTTGTCCATCTCGCCGGTTTTGGAGTCGCCCACCACCATCGCCGGGCGATACACGGTCCAGGGCCGCTTGCACTCCTGGCGGACGATCTTCTCGCTCTCGTGCTTGGTGTTGAAGTAAGGGTGCTCAAGCCCTTCGGCCTCGTCGAACATGTCCTCGCGGAATACGCCTTCATAGAGACCGGCAGCCGCGATCGATGAAACATGGTGGACGTGGCCGGCCTCGACGGCCTGCGCGAACTCCACCATGCTGCGCGTACCGTCCACATTGGCGGCGATCTGCGCGGCCTCGTCGGCCTTCAGATCATAGACGGCGGCGAGATGGTAGACATGGTCGATCTGACCCTTCAGCGCTTTCAGGTCCGCCGCCGAAACGCCGAGCTTCTTGCCCGTTAAGTCACCAAACACCGGCAGCGCACGGGCTTTACCGGTCTTGGTCAGGCCCCAAAACTCCAACAACTCGGGCAATTTGTCGCGGCTTCCCTCGCGCATCAGGAAGTGAACCGTGCTGCCGCGCCGCGCCAACAACTTCTTGACCAGGCGTTTACCAATGAAGCCGGTGGCCCCGGTGACGAAATACTGCATGTCTGACTCCCACGTGTAGCTACTGCCATCGATTCTTGACCATCTGGCGCTCCTTACCGATGGGCGATTACCCGCAGTCCTGCTCACTTACTTGCCGGCGCTGGTGTGAGCACACTAGATAGAGCTCACTGCCTAGGATCGCACTACACATCAACGCCTGTGGCATTTATAGTGAAAGCAATTCCCGTGCAATCAGTGCGACAACCACCACCAAGGACGAACGACATGGTCAAGAAGCTTCAGAAAATGGCAGCCAAAAAGAACAATGCTTCCAACACGGGCTTCGGCGCTGCATTGCCGGCAGGCCTGCTGGACAGCCAGCTCGCACAAGGTATCAAGGACTCCGCTCAACATATCTGGGCCGCCGGCCTGGGCGCATTCGCCAAGGCTCAGGGCGAAGGTGGCAAGGTGTTTGAGGCGCTCGTCAAGGAAGGTCTGAACTTGCAGAAGAAAACTCAGTCCGCTGCCGAAGAAAAGCTCGGCGCGATGGCCAGCAAGGTTACCGGCATGGCCGGCGGCGTCGGCAACAAGGCCGGCCAACATTGGGACAAGCTGGAGTCGATCTTTGAAGATCGCGTTGCCCGCGCGCTGAACCGACTGGGTGTGCCTTCGGCCAAAGATGTGGCCGAGCTGATCGCCAGTATCGACGCGCTGAATGCCGCCGTCGGCATCAAGGCCCCGGCGAAGAAGGTCGTTGACAAGGCCGCTAAGCCTGTTGCCAAGCCGACAGCAAAGGCGGCCGCCAAACCTGCAGCCAAAGCTGCGACCAAGAAGGTCGCCACCAAGGCTCCGGCAAAGGTAGCAGTCAAAGCGGCCGCCAAGGTTGCTCCCGCCAAGGCAGCTCCCGTCAAGGCTGCAGCGAAGCCCGTCGCCAAGGCGAAGCCGGCCGCCAAGCCTGCGCCAACGCCCTTCAAGAAGCCAGCCAGCAAGGCCTCCAGCAAGAAGATCGCCGCAGCCGCTCCGGCCGTGAGCGATGTGGCAGAAACCGTCGCCGCAGCCATCGAAGGCTGAATCGGCTCCTTGACTGAGACCTCTTACAGTGGCCGCTTCGATTGAAGACTAGCTCCCCGGCAGGACCACGCATCGGTTTGGCGCTGGCAGGTGGCGGCCCCTTGGGTGCCATCTATGAGATTGGCGCCCTTTGTGCCCTGGAAGAGGCGATCGAGGGCCTGAACTTCACCGACTGCGCCGGCTATATCGGCGTCAGCGCCGGCGGCTTTATTGCCGCCGGCTTGGTCAACGGCCTGAGCCCGCGAGCGCTCTGCGCGGCCTTCATTGAAAACAGCGCGCATTCACCCGACAGCTTCGACCCGGCCCAACTCTTGCGGCCGGCCTGGGCCGAATATGGCTCGCGGTTGAAGTTGCTGCCCGGCCTATTTTTTCGCGCCAGTTGGGCCGCCTTGGTGCAGGGCCGCTCGGTGTTGGGCTCGTTCGAGCGACTAGGGGCTGCTTTGCCGACCGGGCTTTTGTCCGGCGAGGCCATGGCGGCACAGATGGCGCGGCTGTTCGGCCAACCCGGCCGCAGCAATGACTTCCGGCAGCTGAAAAAACGCCTGGTGCTGGTCGCCACCGACCTGGACAGCGGCGAGGCCGTGCCATTTGGCCTACCGGGCTGGGATCACATTCCGATCTCGCGGGCGGTCCAGGCCAGCGCAGCCTTGCCGGGTTTGTTTCCACCGGTCACCATCGACGGACGGCATTATGTGGACGGTGCGCTCAAGAAGACCCTGCATGCCTCGGTGCTCTTGCAAGAAGGCATGGATCTGCTGATCTGCCTCAACCCCTTGGTGCCCTATGAGTCCGACCCGGCCGAGTCGACAAGGGTCAAAAATGCCCGCATCCCGCGGCTGGTTGATGGCGGCTTGCCCTTGGTGCTGAGCCAGACCTTTCGCTCCTTGATCCATTCGCGCCTGGAACTGGGATTCAAGCGCTATGAGCACAGCCACCCGGAAACCGAAATTCTGCTCTTCGAGCCCGACCACCGGGATGCCGAGATGTTCCTGGCCAACACCTTCAGCTACTCACAGCGCCACCATTTGGCCGAGCATGCTTACCAAAGCACGCGCGCGGCGCTGCTTCAGCGCGCACCTCAATTGAGCGAGCAACTGGCCCGCCACGGACTGCGGCTGAACACCGAAGTTCTGGAAGACCTCAGCCTGCGACTGCTGGGCGAGCCGGGCGAGCACCGCATGGCGGCCGCGCTGCGCAGCTTGCGCCGCACGCTCAAGCAATTGAAGGCCGGTTTGCTCTGAACTTGAGCCCGGCTCGCCACATCAAATCAAAACCCCGTGACCTAAGTCACGACTGCTGGCTCACCCCCCTTGAGTCGCGGGGATGACCGCTGCGAGACGGAATCCGAAAATGCATTGCAGAACATCTTCAATGCTGCATAACAAGAGAAATTCGGATTCCGACCCATGAAAAAACTACTGATCATCGCCCTCGCCGCCGCTCCTTTGCTGGCCTCAGCATCTCCGGCACTGGGCCCCAATTTGGTCACAAACGGCGGCTTTGAAATCGTCAAGGCGGCCACCGCGACCCAAGCGGCGACATCGCAGAAGAACCACTCATACAGTGTCTACAGCAGCATTTATGGCTGGAAGGCCAGCCATGGAATTGAACTGCGCAACGACTTCGTCGGTACAGGCCACAAGAGCCCAACGTTTGCCGAGTTGGATGTCAACGTGAACAGCGCCATCAGCCAGGTGATCACCACCGATATCGGCCAGTGGTACCAATTGTCGTTCGACTATGCCAATCGTGCCGGCGCAACAAATGGCCTGGGCTGGAGCTTCGGCGAAACCGCAGGCGCCGCGATCATCGCAGCGCCCAAACTGGACAAAGCCGGTTGGACCACCTTCACCACGCAAGTCCGAGCCACCAGCAATCACATGACATTGAGCTTGGCCGCTTTGGGCAAGAGCGACGGCGTCGGCAGCTCGCTCGACAACGTTCAGCTCAACGCCGTCCCTGAGCCGACCAGCTTGGCCCTGATGGGCCTGGGTCTCGCCGCAATGGGCTTGGTGTCACGCCGCAAAAAGCAGAAGCGAGGCTGAAAGAGTTAACTGGAGAGCGCTTGATGGGGTAGAGGCCGGAAAGCGTTGATCAGCAAGCAAAAAGGGCGACTCACCGGGTCGCCCTTTTCTTTTTTCAGGCGCAAATCAGGCCAGATAGCGCGCCTGCAAATGCGCCTTGAAATGCGCCGGGTTGAGCGTCTCGCCGCTGGCGGCTTTGACCAAGCCGGGCGTTTCCAAGCGGCTGCCTTGCAGCCAGATATTGCTGCGCAGCCAGTCGAATATCGGCGCCAGATTGCCGGCCGCAATATCGGCGTCCAAGCTCGGCATGCTGCGGCGCATCGCGGCAAACCACTGCGCCGCATACATCGCGCCCAAGGTGTAGCAAGGGAAATAGCCGATCAGGCCACAGCCCCAGTGAACGTCCTGCATGCAACCGTCTTTGTAATTGCCGCGCGTATCCACGCCCAGCAATTCCATCATCTTGGTATCCCAAAGTGCAGGGATATCCTCGCATTCGATCTGACCCTCGATCAAGGCGCGCTCGATCTCATAACGCAAGATCACATGGGCCGGATAGGTCACCTCATCGGCGTCGACTCGGATAAAGGCCGGATGCACACGCGTCAGCAGGCGATTCAAGTTAGCCGGTTCGAACGCGGCCTGCGCCCCCAGATGCTTGATGACCAGCGGGCTCAGCAGCTTGGCAAAAGCCGGGTGGCTGCCGAGCTGCATCTCGAAGCTCAGCGACTGGCTCTCATGCACGCCCATCGAGCGGGCTTGGCCAAGCGGCTGACCCAGCCATTCGCGCGGCAGGTTCTGCTCGTAGCGGGCGTGGCCGGTCTCGTGGATGACGCCCATCAAACTGGGCAAGAAGTCATCTTCGCGGTAGCGCGTGGTGATGCGCACATCCTCGGGCACGCCGCCGCAAAACGGATGGGCACTCTCATCAAGCCGACCGGCCTCGAAGTCGAAGCCAACCAATTGCATCGCCGCCAGACCCAAGGCGCGCTGCGCATCTTTGGGGAACGGCCCCTGCGGACGCAGGGTCTGTTCTTGGGCCTGCTTGGCCTGCACCTCCTTGATCAAAGCCGGCAGCCAACTGCGCAAATCACCAAAGACGCGGTCGACCTCGGCTGCTCGCATGCCGGGCTCGTATTGATCCATCAAGGCGTCATACAAGCCCAAGCCACTGCTCTCCGACAAACAGCGCGCCTCTTCACGCGCGAGCCTGATGCACTCGCGCAGCAGCGGCAGATGACCGGCCCAATCGTTGGCCGGACGCTGCGTGCGCCAAGCGTGCTCGCAACGCGAGTTGGCCAAGGACTTGGCTTCGACCAGGCTTTGCGGCAAAGCGTTCGAGGCCTTCCAGCTGCGCCTCATTTCGCGCAGGTTGGCGCGTTGATCGCCGCTCAAGGCCTCGGCCTCAGCGGCGTCAAGCAAGCCTTTGAGTTGCGGTTCGGTCGCCAGTTGATGCAGCATGCCGCCCATTTCGGCCAGGGCCAAGGAGCGCGCCTCATTGCCCTTGGACGGCATATTGGCCGACTGGTCCCACTGTGCAATGGCCTGCAAATGAGCCAAACGGTGCAGGCGTTGATGACGCTGGTGAAGTTCGTTGTAAGCGGGTGTGCTCATATATGGGCTTGTTTGCTGATGGGCATAAAGGACAGAACCAGCATTGTCCACGCAAGCCGACCCGCCATGCCCAAGTCCAAACTCATATCGACCCCGGGAATACCCATATCAACGCCCCCGTCATCGCCACATAACGGGCAAACTTGCCGATCGCCATATAAGCAACACAAGGCCAAAACGGCAGCCGCAACCAGCCGGCCAACGCGCACATCGGGTCACCAATCACAGGCAGCCAACTCAGCAGACAGGCCTTGGCGCCAAACTGGCTAAACCAAGCCAGCAGCCGAGGATTTTGCGGTTTTTGATGGGTGGCGCGCTCATACACCGCCTCGGCGCCATAGCCCATCCACCAGCTGATGGCCCCACCCAGCGTGTTGCCCAGCGTCGCGACCGCGATGGCCGGCCAGAACAAGGTCGGGTCGGCCTTGACCAACAAAAACACCGCCGGCTCCGAGCCCAGCGGCAGCAAGGTGGCCGACACCAAGGAAACCAAAAATACGCTGATCAACCCAACTTCGGGCACGGCAAGTATCATCAGCAAACTGTGCAGCAATGATTCCAAATGAGCTTCCATTGAGCCCATTATGCTGACCGCTTGGAGCATTCCATTGAACAAACCTCATGCCGGTCTCTCCGTTCGCTGTTGCAAACTGTTTGCCTCGGCCTTGCTGACCCTGATCAGTTTGCCTCAGGCCTTGGCCCAGGAGGCCTGCACCATGCTGCTGGCTTCGGGAAACCCGCAATACCCGCCCTATTTATGGCGCGACCCGGCGGACGAAAACCGCTTGATTGGCGCCAACGCCGACCTGATGCAAATGCTGGCCAAAGAGATTGGCGTTCCAATCGAGCTGCGCTATGTGGGCCCCTGGGGCCGTGTGCAAGAAGAAGCGCGGGCCGGCCATATCGACTTGATTGCGGGCGCTTTTTGGACCATGCCGCGCACCGAGTACATGGACTATTTTTACCCGCCCTTTCATGACACTCGCTCGGTCATTTGGGTGCGCGCCAACGCCAAGATCAACTACTCACGCTGGAACGATCTGATCGGCCTGCAAGGCGTGACCGTCATCAACAATAGCTTCGGCGAGGACTTTGACCGCTTTGCCAAGCAGTCGCTGAAGATGACTCAGGTCGCCAGTTTGGAGCAGGCGATACAGATGCTCAAACGTTCGCGCGCCGATTACATGATCTACGAAGACAGCCCCGGCCAGGCCTTTCTGTCCAAACTGAGCGTTGGCGACGTGAAGATGCTCTCTCCTGCGGTCGCGAACGAAAGCCTCTTTCTCACGCTCTCACACAAGTCGGCCTGCAATAGCGGCGAAATGCGCGGCCGCATCACCCGCGCAATGATCAAACTGATCAGCCAGAAGTCGCTGGCGGCGCTGCTGGAAAGCAATATCCAACTCTGGCGTCGCCAGAACGAAGGCGCCAAGCCGACAAGCACAAGCAAGCCGCATTGAGCCAAGCAGGTATAATTTTGCCTCTTTTTTAGGCAAGACCTGCTCCCCGTCCATGCACACCATCCCTCCGGTCTTTCGTATCGGCCCCCACAACTTGCCGAACAATCTGTTCGTGGCACCGATGGCCGGCGTCACCGACAGGCCGTTTCGCCAGCTCTGCCGGCGCCTGGGTGCGGGCTATGCAGTCAGCGAGATGGTGACCTCGCGCAAGGACCTGTGGACCAGCCTGAAGACCTCGAGGCGCGCCAACCATGAGGGCGAAGCCGGCCCGATCGCGGTACAAATTGCCGGCACCGACGCGGCCATGATGGCCGAGGCTACCCGCTACAACATCGACCGCGGTGCGCAGATCATCGACATCAATATGGGCTGCCCGGCCAAGAAGGTCTGCAATAAATGGGCCGGCTCGGCCTTGATGCAAGACGAACCCTTGGCCTTGCAAATCATCGAGGCGGTGGTCGAAGCCGCGGCGCTGCAAGGCGTACCGGTGACACTGAAGATGCGCACCGGTTGGTGCGAGAGCGAAAAGAATGCCGTGAGTTTGGCGCTGGCGGCCGAACGTGCCGGCGTGGCCATGGTGACCGTGCATGGCCGCACCCGCGAGCAGGGTTACAAGGGCGCGGCCGAATACGCGACGGTGGCAGCCGTCAAGGCAGCGCTGAAAATTGCGGTGGTCGCCAATGGCGACATCGACTCGCCTCAAAAAGCCAAAGAAGTCTTGGCGCTGACCGGTGCCGACGCGGTGATGATTGGTCGCGCGGCCCAGGGTCGGCCCTGGATTTTTGCCGAAACCGCCCATTTTCTGGCCACCGGCGAACAACTGCCTGCCCCCACCGTACTGCAAGCGCGCGACTGGCTGATCGAGCATCTGCACGACCATTACAGCCTCTACGGCGAGCTGACCGGCATGCGCACGGCGCGCAAACATATCGGCTGGGCGGTCACTGAGCTTCCCGGCGGCGAAGAGTTCCGCCAAGCGATGAATTTGCTGGACAGCAGCGCGGCCCAAGTCAAGGCGCTGCAAGCTTGGTTTGACACACTCGGGGCCTCGTATCAGCGCTTGCCCTATCTTGCCAAGCCGCCAGAAGCTCGAACAATAGCTTCCCATGAAAACAAGCAACTGAGACAACAGGCATGATGACCCCGAAACCGATCGATGCCTGCGTGCGCGAGAACCTTGAGATCTATTTCCGCGACCTGGACGGCGAAGAGCCGCACTCGATGCACGAGATGCTGATCCAAGTGGTTGAGAAACCTCTGCTGGAGGTGGTGATGAAACACGCCGCTGGCAACCAAAGCAAAGCCGCCGAATGGCTGGGCATCAACCGCAACACGCTGCGGCGCAAGTTGACGGAACATAAATTGCTCTAGCCAGTGCAAGCACAAGCAAGCGCAAACACCCGGCGCGAACGCATCTTTCTAACGTAGTAGCTCCCCGCACATCATGTCCAAACTGACTGCCCTCACCGCATTGATCTCCGTGTCCGACAAGACCGGCATCCTCGAATTCGCCACCGCGCTGAACGGCCTGGGCGTGCGCCTGCTGTCCACCGGCGGCACCGCCAAGCTGCTCGCCGACGCCGGCCTGCCCGTCACCGAGGTGGCCGAGCACACCGGCTTCCCCGAGATGCTGGACGGCCGCGTCAAGACCCTGCACCCCAAGGTCCACGGTGGCCTGCTGGCCCGCCGCGACCTGCCCGAGCATATGGCGGCAGCGGCAAAACACGACATCACCATGATCGACATCCTGGCGGTCAATCTCTACCCCTTTGAAGCGACCGTGGCCAAGCCCGGCTGCACACTCGAAGACGCGATCGAGAACATCGACATCGGCGGCCCGGCGATGGTGCGCAGCGCGGCGAAGAACTGGAAAGATGTGACCGTGCTGACCGATGCCGGCCAATACGCGCAGGTGCTGGAAGAACTCAAGAGCAGCGGCAAGACCAGCGACAAGACCCGTTTCGCTGCCTCGGTCGCCGCCTTCAATCGCATCGCCCAATATGACGCTGCGATCAGCAATTACTTGAGCGCACGCCAGGACGATGGCTCGATGGCCGAATATCCCGGCCAGATGAACGCCACCTTCGTCAAGGTACAAGACCTGCGCTATGGCGAAAACTCGCACCAGACCGCCGCCTTGTACCGCGACCTCATGCCCGCGCCCGGCTCGCTGGTCACCGCCCGGCAGTTGCAGGGCAAGGAGCTGAGCTACAACAATATCGCCGACGCCGACGCTGCCTGGGAATGCGTGAAGGCTTTTGAAGCCCCCGCCTGCGTCATCATCAAGCATGCCAACCCTTGCGGCGTGGCCGTAGCCGAGAACGCGGCGAGCGCCTATGCGAAAGCTCTGCAGACTGACCCGACCAGCGCCTTCGGCGGCATCATCGCCTTCAACCGCCCGGTAGACGCGGCGGCCGCCAGCCATGTGGCCAAACAGTTCGTTGAAGTGCTGATGGCACCTGCCTTCAGCGATGAAGCGCGCGCGATCTTCTCGGCCAAAGCCAATGTGCGGCTGTTGGAAATCGCGCTGCCCGCCGGAGGCTCAACGCCATTCAGTCAGGGCCGCAACGCCATTGATACCAAGCGCGTCGGCTCCGGCCTGCTGGTGCAAACCGCCGACAACCACTTTCTGAAGGCCAGCGACCTCAAGGTCGTCACCACCAAACAGCCTAGCGCGCAAGAACTCGAAGACCTCTTGTTCGCCTGGACGGTGGCGCAATATGTGAAGAGCAACGCGATCGTCTTCTGCGCCGGCGGCATGACCTTGGGCGTCGGCGCGGGCCAGATGAGCCGCATCGACTCGGCCCGCATCGCCAAGATCAAGGCCGAGAACGCCGGCCTGACATTGGCGGGATCGGCAGTCGCCAGCGATGCCTTCTTCCCCTTCCGCGATGGCCTGGATGTGGTCGTTGACGCCGGTGCCACCAGCGTCATCCAGCCGGGCGGCTCGATGCGCGATGACGAGGTGATCGCCGCCGCCAACGAGCGTGGCATCGCGATGGTCTTCAGCGGAGTGCGCCATTTCCGGCATTGAGAATACCGAGATGGATGTCGACCCGCAGGATGTGATCGAGACGGCCGAACGCGCCGTAGATGCCCTGCAGGTTAAACCCGGCGGTGGCGATCACGGTCGCCTTGCTGGCCACCTTCATGGGCATCTGCAAGGTCAAGGACGACAACATCGTTCAGGCCATGCAGCAGGCCCAGGCCGACAAGCTCGATCACTGGGCCTTCTACCAAGCACGCAATCTGCGCCAAGAAATTTCCGAGGCCACGGTAACCCAGCTTGAGTTGGCCCAACTCGGTGCGCCGGCGAGTTCGGCGGCTAGCTATGACAAGGCGATTGCCAAATATCGCGTTCTGGCCAGCGATCAGGATGAGAAGAAGCTGGAGTTGAAGGCGCAGGCCGAGCAGGATCAAAAAAACTACGACGCCCTGAACTTCCGCGACGATCAGTTTGACCTCTCCAATGCCTTGATTGCGATCGCCATCGCGATGTTGGCCGTCACCGCGCTGACGCGGCTTCCGGCGCTTTTCTTTATCGCCCTGCTCCCGACGCTGAGCGGGGTTTTCATGGGCGTGGCCGGCCTGGCCGGTTTGGCATTCCATCCCGAGACGCCGGTGAAGTTGTTGTCCTGAAAACGGGTCCGCTGAGGTCGGCTGTTGACAGCCTCTGGCAATGGGCAACTAAATGGACCTGACCCATTTTCTCTACCCCGTCTATTTTTCTTAGAGCCGATTCGACAACTTGAACTCAACCGCACGCCGACGCGACATTTCAATGCTCAGCTCACCCTTCAGGGTCAGCGTCAACCCGCCCGCAGCCGAAGGCGCGATGCCGGTGACAAACTGCAGATTGGCAATGTAGCGCCGGCTGACACGGACAAAGTGTGCGGGGTCAAGCCTCAGCTCCAGTTGATTGAGTGAGCGCAGCAGCAAGGGCCGTTCATTGTCGAAAAAGACCCGCGTGTAATTGCCTTCGGATTCAAACAAGGCGATTTGGTCGAGTGCGACGAACCAGCAGCGCTCGCCGTCTTTGATGAACACCTTGCTCTCACCCGCCTGAACCTGCGGCGCAGCGACGCGAGGATGAAGCTGGCGGGCGCAGCGCAGCAGCGCGGACTCCAGTCGCTGAGGGTCGACAGGCTTTTGCAGGTAGTCCAATGCGTTGACCTGAAACGCGCGAATGGCATAGCTGTCAAAGGCTGTCGTGAAGATCACCGCAGGCGCCTCTTCAAGCGATTCCAGCAATTCGAAACCATTGCCACCCGGCATCCTTATATCGAGGAAGATCAAGTCGGGCGCCAGCGTCTCAATAGCGTGACGTGCCTCCACCACATTGGTCGCCTCGCCAACAATGTTTACCTCGGCGTGGTTTTTCAAGAGCCGGCGCAATTCATCCCGTGCAAGGCGCTCGTCATCGATGATCACAACGTTCATGGCTGCGTCCAGGGCAACACCAGGCTGGCAATCACCCAGCCATCGCGCTCGACCAACTCGCAAGACGCAAGCCCACCAAACAGCAGGCCAAGCCGCCTGGCGGTGTTGGCCAAGCCCATCTGGGTAGAGTTGCCCGCAGCGCCAAGTACGCCCTGGTTGGCCACGCGCAAGGTGACAAGGTCGCCAATGTGTTGCGCCGTGATGCGGATGACGCAAGCGCCCATGCTTAACTCAACGCCATGTTTGACCGCGTTCTCCACCAGCGTTTGCAAGGCCATGGGCGGAATGGCGGTCTCCTCGAGACCGGCATCGATGGCCAGTGTCACCTGCAGCCGATCTTCGAAACGAATCTTTTCCATGCTCAGATAGGCTTGGACGGCTTCGATCTCGTCGGCCAACCGCACCGTGTCGGATTGGCCCGCCTGCAGGCTGTAGCGCATCATGCCTGCAAGCTTGCCAACCGCCTGCGCAGCAGCGTCCACATCCTGATAAATCAGGGCTCGGATGCTGTTCAAGCTGTTGAAGAAGAAATGCGGATTCACTTGGGCCTGCAAGGTGCGCAACTCGGCCTCTTTGACGCTGACTTCCAACTGCAATTTTTCTAGCTCAAAGCGCACTGCGCGCCGCCGGGACAAGACTACAGCGTAGACCAATGTCCAAATCAGGAAGATGAAAAACCAGCTCAGGACAACCACTGGCAGATTGGCCGAGTCCTTGGCAAGGCTGGCGCGGCGAAAGATCGCATAAGCCGCCAAGCCGGCGGAAGTTTGCGCCAGGCTAAGCAGCAGCAAGCCGAAAAAGATACCCAGGAAGGGGAATACTCGGTTGCGATCAAGCCAGCCTCGCCGTCGCAGGAAATGGCGCCAGCCGTGGGACAGCGCCAGCCCCGTCAGCAAGCTCCAAACTTTGATGATGCCGTAATTCAAGGCCTCTCTTGGAGTCTCGCCGGACGCCGAAAGAAACAGGCTGAACGCCGTGAACAAACACCACCCGACCAGCTGGCATGACCAGTAGTCACGCGTTGACCCCAATGGCTGAGCCGCGCTGTCTACGGTTGGCGCTCGGCTCGGGTGGTGTTTCACAGCGTCACCAACATGCTTACTCCTTGGCCGCTTCTAATGAGATGTTCAGCATCACTTCGTCAGCGACGAAGGGCGCGTATTTGCCGGCGTTGAACTCGCTGCGCTTGATCTTGGCGCTCGCGTTGGCGCCGCAATAGTCTTTTCTGAACAGCGGATGCATTTTGCACATAAATGAGCTCAGCACCAGGGTCACTGGCTTGGAGATACCCTTGATCGTCAAATTGCCGTCAACGCTGATCAGCTTGTCCCCTTCAAAATTGAACTTGTCTGATTTGAAGGAGATCGAAGGATATTTCTTGGTGTCGAAATAATCCTCTCCCTGCAGGTGTTCATTGAATTCGGCTGAACCAGCGCTGACTGATTTTGCGTCGATGACCACGTCCACCGAACCGAGCTTTTTCTCCGTATCAATCGTTACCTTGCCTGCGGTGCGGTCAAAGCGCCCCCCTACCGAGGTGTAGCCCCAATGGTTGTACTCGAAGCGCGCGAAACTGTGCAGTGGGTCGACAACATAGGTTCCGTTGGCGCCCAGGGCCGCGCCGGAAAATGCCAGCGCAAGAGCGAGCAGGGAAAGTTTTTTCATGACTGAGATCCAGTTTGTTCAAGGCACAAACTCTATTCTTCAAGGCCGCCTCAAGCCATCGTTTTGGTAGCAACGGTCAAACCCAAGGATGAGTGGTAACCGCCGCCCATGATCACATGCCGTGATGGAGCTCTGGCGCGCTCTTGATCAAGTCTTGACCCCGGTTCAGTCTTGCAAGGCCGGCCGCTCAGAGGCAAAACCAGCGCCTATGCAATGACCGGCATCGTGGCGGCGGACCCATCCCTGCGGGTCTGGAAAATCAGCATTCAATGAAACGGGACTGCCCGTCTACTTCCGCGCCAGCGGCAAAAGACACACTTCAATGGTTGTCCATTTGCGAACCCAGGCGCCGAAGCAGCAGGGCATGCGCCCAGTCCATAAAAGCTTGTACACGTGCGGCGCGCTTGCGGGTAGCGGGCGTCACCAGGTGCAGCGGAAGCGACGGGCATTGCCAGCCCGGCAGCACCCGCACCAGGGCGCCGCTCGTCAGGT
Source organism: Roseateles oligotrophus (assembly GCF_025717515.1). Classification (GTDB taxonomy): domain Bacteria; phylum Pseudomonadota; class Gammaproteobacteria; order Burkholderiales; family Burkholderiaceae_C; genus Paucibacter_A; species Paucibacter_A oligotrophus. The sequence continues at coordinate 118,496 of NZ_JAJIRN010000001.1, read as the reverse complement.
AATGGCTGGCTACGAACTCCGCCAGCACGACGATACCCAACCCATCCAGGCCTGCATTCAAGGCTGCCGCGCTGTCCGTGGTTTGAAAGCGCGCAGGCACATCGAATTCCACCTTGAGGCCTTCGCGCATCAACGTTACGGGGCGCACCTTGCCAGTCGATGCGAGCACATACCCGACCTGATGGTGGAGGACCAGGTCCTCGGGTGTGCTCGGCAATCCGCGTTGATCGATGTAGTGAGGCGCGGCACACAGGGCAAAGCGCAGATCGCCGACGCGGCGCGCCGATAGCCGCGAGTCCGGCAACTGGCCGCCACGCAGCGCGCAGTCCACTCCTTCCTGCACCAAGTCGACAGCCCGGTCGGTACAACCCAGCTCAATCGTGATCTTGGGGTAGCGCTCGAGAAATCCGCGAATCTCGGGCGCAAAGACCAGTCGCCCCATGGCCACAGGCACGTCAATGCGCAGGTGCCCCGCTGGCGCGCTGGTCCCCTTGCGCAACTGCGACTCCACCTCGTCCACCTGTTGCAGGATGGCGCAGGCATGCGCGTAATACGCCATGCCCTCTTCCGTCGGTGTGACCGAACGGGTAGTGCGCGTGAGCAGGCGCGTGCCGAGCTTGTCTTCGAGTTGCTGTATCTGCTGGCTGACGGTCGCCTTGTGCAGGTTCAACTGCAGGGCCGCCTTGGTGTAGCTGCCGCTTTCCACCACCTGAACAAATGCGCGCATGGCATCGAATCGGTCCATCAGAAAGCTCCAGTCTTGTGACTTGCGATTGTCAACGAAGACCAAACAGTGTGTCTCGGCCTTCGGTCTAGGCGCGGCAGGGTGCGCCTCATACAGTCCCGGCAACAAGCACACACCGGAAGCAAACTATGCTGAACCTTCTCCCGCTCGACCCTGCATGCCCCATCGACCAACAATTGCAGAGCACGGCCGACCCGGTTGTTCTGGTGAACCTGTTTACGGTGGCCGAGGCTGATGTCCCGGCGCTGATGTCCGCATGGGAGAAAGATGCGATCTGGATGAAGCAGCAGCCGGGATTCCTGTCCACGCAGTTGCACCGCGCCATCGGCGGCAGCCACATGTTCATGAATTACGCCATGTGGGACTCGGTGGGAAGCTTCCGCGCTGCATTCACGCACCCGGACTTCGCGAGCGCGCTGGCGGCCTACCCGTCGAGCGCGGTCGCGCAGCCGCACCTCTTCGCCAAGGTCGCCGTGGCCAACTTGTGCGCGGCTTGATTCGCATCCCTGCCAAAAGGACTGTCATGCCCAAACTTGCCCACATGATCGCGGGGCTTCTCGCCCCGCTGTGCATTGCCACTTTCTTCATTGCCACCATCCTCACCGAGCTGTTCGGCTCGCACGCCGCAGTGGCACAGCTGAAGTCGCTCATCGTCACGCCGGGTCTGTGGATCATGGTCCCGCTGATGGCGGCTGCAGGCGGTAGCGGCATGTTTCTCGCCAAGTCGCGCAAAGGCCGCCTCGTCGACAGCAAGAGGAAACGCATGCCGCTCATCGCCGCCAACGGGTTGCTGGTGCTGGTGCCCTGCGCGATCATGCTGAACCGCTGGGCTTCAGACGGCACGTTCGACGCCGCCTTCTATGTGGTCCAGGCCATCGAATTGATCGCTGGCGCGACGAACCTCACGCTGATGAGCTTGAACGCGCGCGATGGGCTGCGCATGGCCGGGCGGCTGCGCACCAGCTCCACGCCTGCCACGAAGACTCACTGAGCACCACGTTGAACGCTGAGCAGCCGAAGCTTGGGCGTCCGCTCCGTTCACCTTGTAGGCTTTCAAATCGAACGGATCGTCAGGGAAATTTGGCGTTCTGCGAAGCGAGTGCGGCAGCTTGCCCCTTTTGAAATCGCCGAGCTGCGCAAAGGCTCAATGCGCGTTCGCAACAAGTCGAAGGGCTTGGAGCGACTCTGTGGCCTGAATAAAGGGGCGAAAGACTTCAAAGAATTAGCGGCTGTGACCAGTTCCTCAATTCACCAAACGCAATTCATGCAGCAAGGCCAAGTAATAGTCCAAGGCCGGCGTCGGCCGCCCCGGCAGCTTGGCCTGATCATCCCAGCGCCGCAAGCTGATTGCATCCTGCGCAAACGGCAAGGCCTCGAACGCCGCCTGTTCGGCCACCGACATCGGCCCACCCTGCAGTCCCAGCGAATGCACCGAGGCCGGCGTCAGCTGCGCCCCATAGCCGGCGTCCACCGCGACCAAGTAACGCTTGGCGGCCACATGCCAACGCACCGGCTCAGCCACCGCCGGGCCAAATACGCGCGTCAGCAGTGGCTGTGCACGTGCCTCATGCACATCATCGACATCATCGCCAGCGTCAGCGTCAGCTAGGCCGGTGGTTTCAATGAAATGCCCAATGTCATGCAGCAAGGCCGCCGCCACCAAGGGCGCTGGCGCACCGGCCCATTCGGCCAGCTGCGCACATTGCAAGGCATGGGCCAGGCTGCTGACCGGCTCGGCACGGTCGCCTTCATAGGCGATAGCCGCGTTCTCAAGCAAAAGCCGCTCGATGCTTTCAAGACTCATGATCAGGGGTCACCGTTCAAACCAGACGTTTGCGCACCTGCGCCGACAACATGTCGATCACCGACACGCTGAGCACCAGCATCATGAGCACCGTGCAAGTCTGCTGGTACTGAAAGCCGCGCATCACATCCCACAACACCATGCCGATGCCGCCCGCCCCCACCATGCCAACCACCGAGGCCGAGCGCACATTCGACTCCAGCCGGTACAAGGTGTAGGAAATCCATAGCGGCAAGACCTGCGGAATCACGCCGTAGATGATCTCGGCCAGCGGGTGCGCCCCGGTCGCACGGATACCCTCGACCGGCTGCGGGTCGATCGCCTCGACGGCCTCCGAGAACAGCTTGGCCAGGATGCCGGTCGTGTGCACCCACAAGGCCAGCACACCGGCAAATGGCCCCAGGCCCACGGCGACCACAAAGATCAGCGCGAACACCATTTCATTGATCGAGCGAAAGGCGTCGAGCAAGCGCCGCACCGGCTGCCGGACCCACCAAGGCGTCAAGTTAGCGGCCGCCAGCAGGGACAGTGGGGCGGCGCAGATGACGGCCAAGGCCGTGCCCCAGAGCGCGATCTGCAAGGTGATGATTAACTCTTGCAGGTAATAGCGCCAGTCGTGCAGATCGGGCGGGAAAAAGCTCTTGGCGAACTGCAGCATATTGCCGCTGTCGCGCCACAGCTCGGCCGGGCGCATGTCGGCGCCCTTCCAACTACCGGCCAGCAGGGCCAGCAGCACGCCCCAGGTCAGCAGACTGGTCATGGTCCTCGGAGGTGGTTCGGGCATGGCCCGGCCAGCGATCACGGCTGCGTTCATTTTTATTGTTAGGCCTTGAACTCGGATTTACTTGGCGCTGGCGGTCTGGCGGCCCAGCTCGTCCAGGCGACGCTCTACATCTTGCAGCTTGCGGCTCTTTTCTTCCGCGCTCAGATTCGCGTCGGCCTCGATCTTGCCGCGCTCGGCCGCCAAGGCGAGTTGGCGGATAGGGGTCAGCTGAGCGTTGTCGGAGCGCAAGAAGCCGCTATAGGTCAGCGTTTTCAGCGCGTCTTTCTCGCGCTGATCCCGGCCGTAATTGGCGAAGAAGTCGGCGATCTTCTTCTTGGCATCGGCGTCAACATCCTTGCGCCAGACCAGCGGGTCGCTGGCGATCAGCGGTGAGCGCCAGACTTCGCGCAGCTCGGCCGCCTTCTCGGGCATCTTCAGCTTCATGCGCTCGATGCCGTCACTGGCGACAGCCGCCACATCGACCTGCTTGGCCGCCACGGCCAGGATATTGGTCTCGTGGTTGGCCCGCACCGTGCGCTTGAAGTCGCGCGTCGGGTCAACCTTGCTCGGCGCAAAGGCATAGAAGCCGGGCACCAGGGTGCCGCTGGTCGAGTTCGGATCACCCAGGCCCAGGTTCAGGCCGGCGCGGGCCTTGATCACATCATCAAGGCTGCGCAGCGGGCTGTCCTTGTGCACGATCATCAGGCTGTAATAGCCTTGCGAGCCGTCGAGATTGACAACCTTGGCGAAGATTTCGCCTTGCGCGCGGTCGACCGCTTCCATCGCGGATTTGTTGCCCATCCAGGCGAGCTGCACCTTGTTGAAGCGCATGCCCTCGATCACGCCGGCATAGTCGGGCGCGAAGAAGGTGTTGATCTTGATGCCGGTGGCTTTTTGCAAGTCTTCCAGCAGCGGCTGCTAGGCGGCCTTCAGGTTGTTGCTCGACTCGGTCGAGATGATGCCGAAGTTGAGTTCCTTGGCAGGGCTTTGGGCCATAGCGGGCTGGGTCAGCAGGCCGGCGGCCAGCAAGGAGAAAGTCAGGGCAAGGCGGCGATTCATGGTGACTCCGATGCGGGGTTGAATTGAGGAAACTGCGTTTGAAATTCAGGCGGCGCGCAAGCCATCCAGCGAGTAACTCGGCGACTGCGCTGGCACGGCCGGCGCCAAGCCGGGCGAGACAGGGGTGATTAACTCGTCAATCTGGCTGCCATAGAGCTCGCGCAGCCTGACCGGGGTCAGATCTTGCGTCGGCCCATCGAAGACGACCTGACCCTGGCGCAGCGCCACGGTGCGGGGGCAAAAGGCAAAGGCGTAGTCAACTTGGTGCAGCGACACCAGCACGGTGACGCCGAGCTCGCGATTCAGCTCCGCCAGCAAGCTCATCACGCGGCGCGAGGATTCGGGGTCGAGCGAGGCAATCGGCTCGTCCGCCAGGATGATCTCGGCGCCTTGCACCAGCGCGCGCGAAATGGCGGCGCGCTGCTGCTGGCCACCCGACAGAGTGGATGCACGCTGCCAGGCGCAGGCCTCAATGCCGACGCGGGCCAGCGCGGCATAGGCCCGCTGTTGTTCGGCGCGCGGAAACAGGCCCAGCAAACCGCGCCACAGCGGCAGCCGGTGCAGCGCGCCGGCCAAGACATTCGTCATCACCGGCAGGCGCTCGACCAGATTGAATTGCTGAAACACGGTCGCAAGTTTGGCGCGCGAAGCCCGCACATCACCGGCCAATCGGCCACCGCTTTGCAGCTCGCGGCCGAGGATATTGACGACCGAGCGGCTGCCCGCGTCGGCCCGGTGCAGGCCGCTCAGATGGCGCAGCAGGGTGGACTTGCCCGAACCTGAAGCGCCCAGCAACGCGACCATCTCGCCGCGCCGCACCTGCAAGTTGATGTCGCGCAAGGCGGGCGCCTTGGCCGCGCCAAAGCTCTTGCGCAGGCCTTGCACGTCGATCACGAGAGGATTCCGAGAATTGGTCATTGCCTGACTCCAAAGTCAAGCCGCAATCATCTAGATGACATGTGACGAGACCGTGATGCTGCTGTGACAATTGCTTGAACCGGCGCTGGCGTCACAGCTTGCCGCATGCTTTGGCATGCAGCGGCTGCCTTTTGCCTCGGCAACGGCGATGCGGCGGATACGGCTGCGGTCACTGGGGGGGGATTGCTCAGGCTCGGCGTGAGCATCCGAAACTACCGCCCGCCAAGGGTCGCATGAACCAGCGCAATCTAAGGCTCAGCGCCAAGCTGAACTCGCGGCGACGGGGGCTACTTCATGCGGATCAGGCTTGCGGGCGCAGGCCGACCGTATTGCCCTATCGCCCCTTTCGCCCTTTCGCCCTATCGGTACGGACCTTGAGGCGCCTTCGTGCGCGTGTCTGGTTCCCAAATGAGCCTATAGGTCAGGCCGAGAACCAGGGTGATGGCAGCAAGCCCAAGCAGAGTGACGGGATCGATCTGATCAATGTCCAGCACGATGAATTTGCGGGCCAAGGCGAGCAAAGCGATCAGCACCACCACCTTGGTTTGAATAATGGTTTGCTGGCGCGTTGCTACGTATTGGAGGGTATGGTTGAACTCCAGGGCAATCAGCAAAGTCAATATTTCCCCGAAGACATTCTGAAACACCATATGGTCAAGCGGGTTCATTGCGCCAAAGACCAATCCTGAAACCACCCGTACAAAAAGGCGAATCAAGGCGACGAGGATCACCAAGGAAATCAGCAGGGTGAGTGCCAACGCGACGACGCTTTCGAAGCGCTGATAAATGGTCAGAGTTGGCCAGTCAGTACTCAGCTGCTTCCACCATTTTCGGACCATAGTTTTTCGAATTCACAACTCTCGTCATTCAACGATATGGATCCAATGTATCGGCAGTGATTCGCGAGCTTTTGAGAAATCGCAAGCAGATCCGATCAGCACTCCAGGCCGGCAAATCTCACCGCCAGATCAAGGCTTCGTCTGGGTGCGAATAGGTCGCCCGCACGAGAGTTCTCAGCCCTTCAGGCGCTTGAAGTACTGAATCTCTCTTTCGTGCTTGCGAGCCGCCTCAAGCGTCTCGAAGGTCCCCAGATTGCGTCGCTTTCCGGTCAGCGGATTGGTCTTGCGTGAATAGATGCGGTACATGCCGGAGCGAAGTTTTCGGATCATGAATATCCTTCACTTGATGCCAAGGGGAAGATTGCCGGTCATGCCGATCAGGGTGCCGGTCGAACCGTCGGCATAACGCTAGGCCGAATCGGGCCGCCGGGCTTGCGCGTACTCAACAATGCCGGCGTCAGGCGAGCCGCCTGGAGTCTCGGCCCCGGGCGCCCCGGCACGTCACATCACATCACTTCAGCAGCCCGGCCACATCAACGATCTCCACACCCTGCAACTGGCCCAGCCAGGCGTCGAACCAGGGCTTGTGCGAGGCGCCGACAATAGACAGAACGCGAGCGCCACGGCGTTCGCGGAAGGTTTCGCGGATATTGGCGACCATGCGCAGATTGCGAACTTCCCAGCCGGCAACAAACATCTGCGGATAGCCTTCCGGGGACTTTGCGCGCATCGGTTCCCTAACGTTGACATCGGTGAGTATGCGCAGATATTCCGGGTCGTTGACGAAGCGATACAAGGGCAGCAAGTCGGAGGCCTGCTTCAGCACCTGCTCCTGCTTCTCCTTTTCGTTCAGCTCAGATCTGCCCGCAGCCCAGGCCGCCTCGAGTTGCTGCACATAGGCTTTGACGTCCGGCACATCGATGTTGTCGCCGGTATGGTTGTCAACGGCGTAGACGCGTTGCAGCCCCAGTCGCGCGGCCAGGCGAGCGGCCAACTGGAAGTCTTCGTTGTTACGCGTCGCGACCTTTGCCAATAGTTCCACCACCGCGGCGTTCAAATGCTCGTCGGCCCGGCGCTCGGTCTCGGGCAGTTGCAGCCACTGCACATAGGCCGAAGCGCGGTCGTTCGCGGCGAGGAACAGCGCGGCCAAGCGCCGCCGCTGCGCCGGCGCCGGCTCGGCGGGCCAGGCCTTGAGCGTCTTGTTCACTTCGGCCATCGCCGCCGGTATGTCCAGACCGGTAGCGGCCTTGGCCGCGTCGGTCGGGGCGCAATAGTCGGCGCCATACTTTGCGGGGAAGCGCAAGGCCAACTCACATTCCTCACCGGGCAGCGCCTCGATGGTGATGATGTCGGGCTTGAACGCTGCCAGCCGCTCGCGCACACCATTCAACGCCGCCGGATTGAAGCCGGCGGGCAGCTCGCTCAGGTGGACGGTACCCAGCACCAGCAGTTGCGTCCTTGGCCCGGCCATGCCTCGATCAAGCGCCGTCAGATCAATCTGCGGCCGCGTCTGCACCTGCGCCTGTGCAGCGAGCGCCAGGGTCGCCAGCAAACCGCAGATTCGTTTCGTCCTATTGCCCATCGGGTATTCCTCGAGTTTGATTTGCTTAAGGCATGGGACTTGGCCCGCCGCCAGCCTGCGGCGATCAACGCACACTGATCATCATTTCCTGAATCGCTTGCACAACCGCTTCCGGATTGGCTCTCTGAATCTGGTGATCCGAATCCAGCACCACGGTCTTTGCGCCGGGGTAGAGCGCACGCACGCGAGCAATCGTGGCTTCGTCGGCATTGACCACGCCGAAATCCACCGCAATCGCACTCGCACCCTTTGGCACATTGATCAAGCGGGTGACGGGGATTTGCGCCGACCAAGGCAAAGCGAGCACGGCCTCGCCGGTGGCGTGAATCGCGTCGATCTCGCGCCCTGCCATGCGGCTCATGAACACGGCCTTGGCCCAGCGCGTATAGAGCGGAAAGTCTTCGGGCTTTTTGATGATGCCGGGGTAAAGCGAATCCACCAGCACCAGGCCTTTGACCTCGCTCGGATATTGCCGCGCAAAGAGCTGCATATACAGCCCGCCGAGCGAATGGCCGACCAAAAGGTAAGGCGGCTTATGGCCCTTTTGCTGCAGCAACTCGCGCAGATCGGCGACGATTTGGCGCCCATCGCGCGGACGTTCGGTGGCTTCACTGCGGCCGATGCCGGGGCGGTCATAGGCAAACAGCGCCCAGGGTTTGGAGACTCCCGCCGTCAACTGCTGGCCCTGCTGAGTCTGGGCCGCGAGGGCGCCGATGACAGCGCTCCAGCCCTCCATCTGTGCACGCGATCCGTTCTCGAACACCAGCGTCCCCTGCGCCTCATGGGCATTGATGCTCAGTTGCTCGATCACCTGGCCATGCAGGCGAGCCAGCGCCGGCATCGCGGCGGCCTCGCTGGCGTGCGCGCTATCAAGGCCGGCCGAGAGGGTCGCCAGGCATGTGAGCACAGCGAGCGCAAAGATGCGCATGAATTGGCCAGCACTGGCTCCATAGGAGGAAAAGATAAACATAGGCATGGAACGAGCCGGTCAGCAAAAGGGAATCGCGTTTGTATCAACTCGCTGGGCGCAGGTCGCGCGGCTTGCGACAGACCGTCCGCCTGCGGGGCCAGACTGCATGGCGAGGGCCCCGCGTGCGCCCAATTTTGGCTGTGTTGTGGCCCCTTTTCGGGGGCCGCCATGCAGCGCAAAACCGCGCAGGATTTCGACCAAGCGCTGCTGATTCTGTTCGATGCCTATGTACACGGACGCTGGACCGGCGCGGCTTTTTGGCGCGGGCGCAGCGCTTTGCGGTCGGTGGCGTGACGCCTACGGCGCTGCTCGCTTCGCTGTCGCCAGGCGCCTGGCGCTGGAGGACTTCCTCGCCAGCGCGGCCTGGCTCAAGGCCAGGCCGGACGCCACAGGCAAGTTGGGCGCGGTGGGCTTTTGCTATGGCGGCGGCATCGTCCGTATGCTGTCAAGCCGCCTGGCCGAGCTGGCCGCTGCAGTGCCTTTTTATGGCAATCGACCGGCACCCGAAGAGGTGGCGCTGAAGGCCGCCGACATGCCCTATACCGCGCAGCAATATGCCGGCACCCGGCATGGGTTCAACAACGACAGCAGGCCGCGTTTTGACGCCGCAGCGGCCAAGCCCTGGCCAGGGCGATTTTGTTCAATACGCCGATGACCCAAAAACGTATCTTTGGGTTCTTCCGCAGCTGTTGATTGAACAAAACGATGAGCCTCTATCTATCCATGGCCGCCTTCGCGCTGGCCTCGTCCATCTCCCCTGGCCCGGTCAATCTCGTCGCGCTGAGTGCGGGCGCGCAGCATGGCCTGCGCGCCGGCCTGCGCCATGTCACCGGCGCCACCGTCGGCTTCACGGGCTTGCTGCTGCTGATCGGCCTGGGGCTGAACGAGCTGATCGCCCGCAGCGGCTACGGGCCCAGCCTGATGCTGCTGCTCCGCTGGGGCGGCCTGAGTTTTCTGGTCTATATGGCCTATCAACTGGCCCGCAGTGATGGCAAGTTAGGCAATGACGATAAAGCGCAGCGAGCCAAGCCCTCCTACCTCTACGGCGCCTATATGCAATGGCTGAACCCCAAAGCCTGGATCGCCTCGCTGGCCGGCATGGCCGCCTATGCGTCAAGCGGCGACGGCTTGCTGGTCTGGCAGTTCGCCGCCATCTACTTTGTGATTTGCTATGCCTCGCTGGCCAGCTGGGCCTGGGCCGGTGCCTCGCTGCGCCGGCACCTGAGCGAGCCGCGCAAGCTGATGTTCTTCAACCGGGCCTTGGCCGTCATGTTGCTGGCCTGCGCCGTTTACATGCTGTGAGAATCACTTCTGCCGGTATCGCCCCGGCGGTATTGTCCCGGCGTTACCGCCACCACGCGCTTGAAAATACGCTGCAAATGAGCCTGGTCGGCAAAGCCCGCCTCGATCGCCACATCGATAATCGAGCGCTGCCCGCCGCGCAGTTGCTCGCGGCAGAACTGCACCCGCCGGTTCACCTGGTAAACATGCGGTGTCAGGCCGAACTGCTGCTTGAAGGCACGGATCAGGTAGGACACCGACAATCCCGCGCAGGCCGCGATCTCGTCCAGGCTCAGCTCCCGGCTGAACTGTTCGTCTATGAAAGCCGCCGCGGCCAGCAACTTGGCGCTGGGCGCGGGCCGCTCAACCGACCGCTCAACGGCTAAGGGCGCCGCTTGCAAAACAAGCCCGGAAAAAAAGGCCAAGGCCGCCGCGCCCTTCTGCGCCGCCGCGACGCTGCCGTCCTCCAACACATCGCACAGCGCCAGCAAGCCACGGTAGAGCGGCTCGTCGTAGCTGAGGGCGAACGGGATCGGTCTGAAGCCGCTGGCGTCAGCGCAATTCAATGCGCGTTGCAAGTCACCCAGCCAGTCCGCGCCCACATAGAGCATGCGATAGGTCCAGGGCTCGCCGGGCAGCGGATTGCAGGCATGCACTTCACCGGGATTCATCAGCACCACCGCGCCAACGCCGATCTGCTCTTGCTGCTCACCGTGCAGATAAATGCTTAGGCCCCCGGTCACCGCGCCGATCGAGAACTCCTGATGCGAGTGCTTTGCATAGCCGATCGCCTCGCAACCTTGAAAGGAACGCAGCTCCAAATAGGGCAAGGTCTGGTCACGCCAGAACAAAGCCGCTCGTTCCGCCTTCATGGCCCCTGTCGCCACGCCAGGTTCAGGACTTGACTTGATTGTTGCGCGCGGCCACCTTGGCCTTGACGTCTTCGGGCGACCAGAACATCCAGTCATGCTGCTGCATATGCGCGCGAATCGCTTCGCTCTGGCCTTGGTTGACCTTGCCGGCGATCATGCCCAGCCTCACCTTGGTCTCAAGGTTAGCCATGCCCAGCGCGATCAGGTCCTGCAGCAGCCGCGCCAGCACCAGGCTGCGGTAGCGCTCGGAGGTGAAGAGCTTGAAGCGGCCGGTCGGCACCTCATGCTCTTCTTGCAGCAGCGACAACTTGGCGCCGGGTGAGTCGAGATAGGCCTTGACGTCCAGCGCCAGCACCTCGTTGCGCCCCAGATTGAAGGCCAGCATATCGATCTCGGGCTTAGGTGCGGACTGCTTGCCGATCAGCTTCTTCTCCTCCAGGCTGACGCTGACCTTGAACTTGTGACGCACCCAAAAGCCCTCTTCTTCGAGCAGCGTGGTGACAATGTTGTCGAACTTGTCTATGGTCTTGAATACTTCAATCATGTGCGCCTTTTGCTACTCCTGCTTTGGGCGCGATTCTATCGGGGCGGGCTTCAGACCCGCGCGGCACCGGCCTCGCGCGCCGGCCGGTCACTGATACGCCGGATCGGCGTCACCGTCAGCGCCAGCAGCACGATCAAGAGCAGGGCCAGGCCGCAGGCCGTGAACAGCGCCGCCGGCGACATCAGCCGCAAGGCCGCCCCGGCAGCGGCCGCCGCCAAGGGCGCCAAGCCCATGAAGATGAACATGAAGACACTCATCGCCCGCCCCAACATGGCCGGCGGCACGCGCTTTTGCATCCAGGTGAACACCGCCACCTGCACAAAACCAGCCAGCGCGCCCAGTGGCGCGAGCAGCGCCAAGCCCTGCCAGACCGCCGAGATATGGCCGAAGGGCAGGAACACCAGGGCGGCCACACCGTCGATCGCCAGCACGGTCAAGCCCAGCGTGCCCAGGCGCCAGGTCGGCAGCATGCCGGCAACCAGCATGCCGATCAAACTGCCCACCCCGTGACCGGCCAACAAGATCCCCAATGATGCTGCGCCGCCGGCCAGTTGCGTGCTGGCCAGCACCGGCAGCGCCACCTGGATGGGGCCACCGACAAAGAAGGCGATCGCCGCAAAATACAGGCATAGCGTGCGCAATTCCTGATCGCGCCACATCGTGCTTATGGCCTCGGCCACCGCCGCGAAAACCGACTGCGGCTCTTGCAGCGCCTTGGCAGCAGCGCAAAGCAAGCGCACCTTGCTCAAGGTCCAGGCGGATAGCGCAAAAGTAGCCGCATCAAAGGCAAAGGCCAGGCCCAGGCCACGGGCATTCTCCAGCCGCTCGGCCTGCTCGCCAAAGGCTGCGATCAAGAGCCCGGCCAGCAGCGGACCCAGCAGCGCCGTCAGTTGGCGCAGCCCCATCAAGGCGCCATTGGCCGTTTGCAAGGCCTCGGCAGGCAGCGTCTTGGGCAGGATGGAACTGCCGGCGGGGAAGCTGAAGGCGGTCACCAGGCCAATCGCCAAGGCCAAGGCGTAGACCATCCATAGCTGCACCGCGCTGGTCCAGACCAGCAAGGCCAGCAGCCCGATCAAGCCGGCGTTGAGCAGCTTGGTCCACATCAGCACGGTCTTGGGCGAGTAGCGATCGACTATGGCGCCGCCGATCAGAATAAAGAGCGCGCGCGGCAGGCCCACGATGGCCAGCACCAGGCCCAACTCCAGCGTGTCGCTGCTCAGCTTGAGCACCAACCAGGGCAAGGCAATCAAGGTGAACTGGTCACCCAACATCGACAGCGCGCCGCCGCCCAGCAGCCAGCGGAAGTTGGCGTTAGCGAACAGGGCGCGGCGGGCGGCCGTGGCTCCATCCTTTGTATTTTTTGCGGTAACAGCGTTCATGACTGCGGATCTTCTTTGGGTTGTCTTTTCATTGGCTGTGTTGAGCTTGCGGCCCCGGCAGATGCGCGCAAATAGGCGATCAACTCCGGCGTGACGCCGGTGTCCCGCTGCATCAAGGGCTCGTTCGCCCACATGGTTTGAAATTTCGCTCTGACCTCGGCGTCGTCGCCGGTGAACTGCGCCATCAAGGCCTGCCAGCGGGCGACCAAGGCGCGCACGCGCGCCGACGCGGGCTCGGTGCCACGGGCCATTTCTTCGTGGACGGCCTTGATCAGCGCCGGCCATTCGGCCTCGCTGGCCCGCAGCGCCTCCGGCCCTAAGGCGACGCGGCGGCGCTCCAGCCGGGCGAAGTCATCCTCGTTGAAGTACTTTTCGTAGCGCTGCATCATGCCCATCGTGGCCAGCAAATGTTCGCTGACACCGGGCTCGCTGCCACCGGCTTCGTTTTGGGCCGCGCGCTCGGCCACGGATTTAAGCGCGCGGAGCAAACGTTGCTGGCGGCCCAAATTGCGCTCGACCTCGGCGATATGCCGATTCAACACCTCCAGCAAGGGCGGGTTCTCCGCCTCCAGCAACACGCCGATTTGCTTCAAGGCCAGCCCCGAATGCCGGTAGGCCAGGAGCCGATGCAGACGCAGCACATCGGCCTCGTTATAGAGCCGATAGCCGGCCTCGCTGCGGCCGGACGGCGTCAGCAGCCCGAGCTTTTCATAATGATGCAAAGCGCGCACGGTCAAGCCGCAACGCTTGGCCAAATCACCGACGGTGTATTCCATGACAGAAAGCCGATTCGTTTTTGTTCAACAAGAATCGAATCATGAAGCCTGACCTTAGGTGAGGGTCAAGCGCTTTGTGACGCTTGTTCCGCAGATTGCAATCGCGCGCGAGGGCGCTGCGAAGCGGCTACGGTGGCGGCTCGCCGCACAAGCACGATGCTTTGCTGGCCTTCATTGCCCGCGCTTTGCGGCCGCCCCGACGATTCGGCCAAAGCCGTCCGTCTACTTTTTCGCCAGCAAGGCTGACAGCCGGTGGCAACCTTTGCGGCAGCAAGGTGCGAACTACGGGGCACAGACCGGCCCTGCAACGCCTGCTTCCATGCGTCGCCCATCAAGTTCAATGGTGAAAGTCAGGATGCCCGCTTCCACAAAGCAGATCAATCCGCCAATTACCGGCACCAGACTGGCACCAGCGCCCGGAAAGAAAAAAAGCACTCAGAACCAAATGGCGCTAAGTGCTTGATTTAATTGGTAGGCCGTATAGGACTTGAACCTATGACCAAAGGATTATGAGTCCTTGCTTATGCACTATTCCGGAGTGTTGATCGATGTTGAAACCCAACGGGTTTCATAGGTAAATTTAGAAAATATCGGTAGAGTTGACCCTCTCAAGTGTTGCGCCGTGTTGAACAACATTGCTCGATTCTGCCTACATGGTGCCTACATGAACTCCGTGTCCGGCGCCTCGAATACGAAAGAAGCCGGATGACAGAAAAGGCTCGACTGACCGAAGGCAGGCTGAGCGCCTTTGAGTGCCCAGCAGACAAACAACAGGCCTTCCTTCGCGACGCATCGACACCCGGCCTTTCGGTTCGAGCCACGCCGAGGGGCGAGAAGACGAAAGCGGTGAAGTCATACGTCTTTGAACGGCGGCTTGGCGGCAAGACCGTTCGCGTGACGATCGGCGCCACGGAAACATGGTCCATCAAAGACGCGCAAGCCGAAGCTCGCCGACTGGGAACACTCGTCGATCAGGGCCTCGACCCACGCATCGAGAAGGCCAACGCAATCGCGTCTGCCGAGGCGACCCATAGCGCCAAGCGGATCGAAGAGACCAAGCGGGAATTGCTGGCCCGAACAGCCTGGGAAGCCTACTGCGAAGTAGGAAAGGCAGAAGGCACAAGTCGCGGCAAGGCCTGGAGCGCACTGCACCTGCGAGATCACCTCGCGCTGGCAAGCAAGGGCGGTTCCGCGGCAAAACGAGGCGGCCGCACTACGGAGCCCGGCCCCCTGGCGGAGCTTCTTGACGAGCCGCTTGCCGACCTCACTTCGGAGAGCCTGGAAAGGTGGATCAATGCTGAGAGCAAGAAGCGGCCGACTCGCGCCAGCCTTGCTTTTCGCCTGCTGCGGGCTTTCATAAACTGGTGCGCGGAGCATCCTGAGTATGCGGACATCGTCAACGCGGACTCACACCGGAAACGCTCGATCCGAAAGCAGGTGCCTCCTTCGAATCCCAAGAAAGACAGACTGCAAAGAGATCAACTGCGAGCGTGGTTTGAAGCGGTCCGTCGGCACGGCGGTGCAACTACATCGAACTACCTGCAGTGCCTTCTACTCGTCGGCGCCCGCCCAATGGAGCTCGCACGCTTGCGGATGGCAGACGTCGATTTCCGGTGGCACTCGATGACGATGCGCGACAAGGTTGAAGGCACCCGCCGGATTCCACTGACCCATTTCGTCGCGGGACTGATCAAGCAGATTCCGCGTGAAAAAGGCTGCCCCTGGGTGTTCCCGTCTGCAGATGCCGTGAGCGGTCATATCACCGATCCGAGCGATACCCATAACCGAGCAGTCGCTGAAGCAGGCATCGGTCATCTCACCCTTCAGGGACTTAGGCGATCATTCGCATCGCTCTCCGAATGGGTCGAGGCTCCAGCAGGTGTCCGCGCCCAGATCCAGGGGCACAAGCCAAGCGCGACCGCGGAAAAATACTACATTCACCGAGAGTTGGACCAACTGCGTGTTTGGCACAACCGGATTGAGGAATGGATCCTTCGTGAAGCTGGAATCGGTGTCGAGCAGTCACAAGGCGTATCTGAAGGCGCGGCGGCCGACATCCAAATGATGCGTATCCGTCCTGCCAGCTCACCTTGAACGGCCCATCGTCGGCGGCCAGGATAGTGCCCGCCAGAAAGATTAGGTGGACGCGATGTCAGGCGCCAAGCCCCTCGCCCAGAGGGGTGCGCCAGTGGGGCTGGATAGTTATAATCCTAGTTACTGGGTCAGATTCAAACACCACCCTCGGTCTCTCGGCCAAAGCGTGCAACTCAACCTGTCAATCGGCGGGCTGCATTTGCTTGCCTGCCTAGGAACCGATATGAATTTCACCTTGAAAACCGAGACCCTGTTGAAGCTGCGCGCCAAGCGTTTGCGGGAACTGCTCCAGGAACGTGTCTCTACCCCGGTGCCGGAACCCTTCAACTACAAGGACGCCACGGCATACGCGCTCGGCCACAATGATCTTCGTGCATTGAGAGCTTCCGCTCAGGCGGCAAATGAGGGTTCTCCGTGGGATGAGCAATGCACTGAGGCCGAGCGGACCGGTCGCAGGAGCTTTCTGGCTACCCGTTTGACCGAGTACGCCAGAAGGTTCGACGTTCAAGTCGAAGACATGGAAGGCCTGATCGATCAATGGCAGCCCACTGCCTCCCGCGCCCAGCACCCTGCATTCAGCATTGACGAGATCGAGAGGATGCGCGCTGCGGGCATCCCCCAACAAGCCTTCGAGCTGCTCGTGCACTACGAAGACTCGGGTGAAGAGCCAACCGCAGAGGATCTGGATCTCTTCCGCAGGGGCATCAAAAGCAGTGAGGCTGCAGGCAACACGGCGCTCACTTTGTACATGGGGCCCTTGGCTGTGCGCCTCGTCAACCAGAAGACCGGACAAGCTGCTCAGCTCGGCGTGGCCTTGCTTGAGCTGCTGTCCGAGGCTTCGGAAATCCTCTTCCCGAAGGTCCAACTAGCAATCGCCCTGAAGAATGGTTGGGGGGTGGCGCAAAACCTGGAGCGCGCGAGGAGCCTCTGCAGGCTGATCAGGCAGACGCTTACGGCCGGTGAAGATGTCTTCAGCAGCGATGTGGGGCATGTCGAGTTCCTCATGCTGCAAGGCAAGCTTCACGGCCACAGCTCGTTGCTCCAGGAGCGCAAGCTTGCATTCCAGAGCTTCCGCGAGGCTGCTGATCTTGGAAGTGGGCAAGCTGCCCTGATGGTCGCGCACTACCTCCATCCTTTGCGACCGGACAACGAGCCGGACATGTTCTCGGGGGTTGTGCCTCACGACATTTCCAGCAGTGAGCGCTATTTCGAACTCGCGCTGCGGCGTGGCTACAACCCTCACACTAAGGCATTTCCGGAAGGAGCGCTGTGATGATCGGACAGCACTCTCCCCAGTTCCAAGCTGGATACGTCGCAGGTTTGGAGGGCGGCTACACGGTGGACGCGTTTGAGATGTCGCAGATGGACGACGGCTACGTCCTCGGCTACGTGGTTGGCCAGAGCGAAGCCGAGTCATTTCGCCAAGCTTCCAAGATGGTGTGGGCCTGGCAAGCCGGCGAGCTCGGTCGCCTCTACAGAGTGCCCCTGCGCAGCCTCGAGGCATTCATCGACGAAGATGACGATTTCGACGGAAGCTTGTTGCGAGCGCTTCGTGAGTCATACGAAGCGCGCGACGACGAACTGGATGAGGACGACGAACCGTTTGGCTGAAGCCTGCGCGGGGACCCGCGCTACGCGCTCGCAAGGGTAACGTGGCTATGCCTGAAAAGCACCACGAGAAACTACGAGCCCTGCCCCACGGGCACTGGACTCGTACACGATCCAATACAAAGTAAGCCACACTGGAAACTACACGCCCCACCCCAGGGGGGCGGGGCGTGTACACATATTCAGTGCACTTTTTGCACGTGCATTTCTTGCACCCGCAAAGCAGCGACCACAGCGCCGCACATGGTGCTGCCGACCGTGGCCGGCGTCAAATCTTTGGGTCTCGGCGCCGCAGTCAGCGACCGGGCATCTTCTCTCCGCTGGATATCTACGTCCCACGCGCGATCAGTCTAAAAAGTTCCGTCACACCTTCCTCACCACCCGCAATGCGTGTCGCTCGCGCCAATGCGAACGGCGCCTCATCCCGGCAGCGCTCAGCGAACGCCACAAAGTTCTTGTCTGCGGAGATCACTTCGTCCACTTCAACCAGGTGGGTAGCGATGGAGTTGTCCCCAGGTGTTCCTGAAGTCACCTTTCGCCAACCCTGTAAAAAATCGAAGGCACCTCTTATCCATTGCCGAGGCACATGCACTGGATCCAGTTCATAGAGCCACAGCCTGTTCATCGACGCAACGTCGAACATCATGGTGCCAATATCGTGTCAAGTAGCGTCCAATAGTTTCCAGCTGTCAGCGTCCAATACTTTCCAGTTGGTCAGTCGGTTTTGATGTCCTTTTTGCGCTGTTTGAAGCGGTAGGAGTCGTTGCCGGTTTCCAAGATGTCGCAGTGGTGCGTGATGCGGTCCAGCAGTGCCGTCGTGAGCTTCGCATCGCCGAACACGGTGACCCATTCGCCAAACGACAGGTTGGTGGTGATGATCAGGGAAGTCTTTTCGTAGAGCTGGCTGATCAGGTGGAAGAGCAAGGCTCCACCCGAGGCTGGGAACGGCAAATAGCCCAGCTCATCCAGAATGACGGCGTCAATCTGCACCAGTTGCTTGGCCAAGGTGCCCGTCTTGCCTTGCTGCTTTTCCTTCTCCAACGCATCCACCAAATCGACTGCATTGAAGAAGCGGACCCGTTTGCCTTGATGAACGGCGGCCACGCCGAGCGCGGTGGCCAGGTGTGTCTTGCCCGTGCCAGTGCCACCAACCAAGATCAAGTTGTGGGCCTGCTCCATGAAGGCGCATGTGGCCAGCTGCTCCACCCGGGCTTTGGCCAAGGGCGTCTCAGCCCAGTCCATGTCGATTAGATCCCGGTGAATCGGGAATCGGGCTGCCTTGAGTTGGTAGCGCAGGCTGCGCACTTGCCGGTCGGCCTGTTCAGCGTCGATCAGTCGGTGTAGCCAAGCTTCGGGCTGAGCGGGTTGGCGGGACTCTTCGGTCAGCAATTCCGACCAGGCCGTCGCCATGCCGTACAGATGCAGGGATTTGAGCTGCGCTGCGCGGTCAATGGACATGTTGGCGCCCCAGCAGATGGTCGTAGCGGCTGCAGTCGGCCATGGGCTCGACTTGCAGGCGCAGCTGTTCAGGCAGGCTGATGCGCTCGGGCCGCTCGGGCGCCGTCAAGCGCCGCAACTCGTTCATGACCACGGCAGCCGTGACCACGCCGCACTCCAGCGTCAGCTCGCAAGCCACTTGCAGCGTATCCAGCCCCACCTCGCGAGCGGCCAGCAGGAGCTCCACAAAGGCGCGGTCGCCTCTGGGTTGCTTCAAGACGCGGTCGCGCACCGCCTTGACGGCCTTGGGGAGATCCCACTCCACGAATGGCGCCCCGTTGCGCAGCGCGCCAGGCTTCTTCTCCAGCACCGGCAGGTAGTGCCAGGGATCAAAGATCAACTGATCGCGCCCAAACCGGCGGCCATGCTGGGCGATGACTTGGCCGTCGATGACGAGCCGAATTTGATCAGCAAACACCCGCACCGACACCACCTTGCCCGCGAAGTCCGCCGGTACGCTGTAGCGATTGCGATCCACGCGCACCAAGCAGGTACTTGACACGCGCATCATCTGTTCGACATAGCCTGCAAACTCGCTCGCCACCGGCCGCAGTCTGGCCCGCTCCTGCTCAAAGCACTGCGCAATCGTGCGCTCGGCCTCGGCGGGGTGGCTCCGGGCCGCCAACTCCAGGCAGCGCTTGCTCAACCATTCATTGAGCAACTCAAAGCTCTTGAAGCGCGCCATCGGCGTGAACAGCCATTCACGCACATTGCCCACCTGATTCTCGACCTGCCCCTTCTCCCAGCCAGACTCGGGGGTGCAGGCCACGGGTTCGAACAAATAGTGATTGGCCAGCGCCATGAAACGCCGATTGAAGCGGCGCTCCTTGCCGACCAGAATGGCGTCCACGACGGTCTTCAGGTTGTCGTAGATGAGCCGCTGTGGCACGCCGCCAAAGAAAGCGAAGGCCCGGTTATGCGCATCCAGCACCATCTCCTGCGTCTCGCGCGGATAGGCCACCACAAACATCTGCCGGCTATAGGCCAAACGAAAGTGCGCGACTTTGATGGTTTGCACGACGCCGTCAATGTCCACCTGCTCCTGGCTCCAGTCAAATTGGCAGGCGTCTCCCGGCACAAACACCAGCGGCACGAACGCGCCCTTGACGCTTGGTGCCAACTGAGCGGACTTCCATTGCTTCACGCAACGCTGCACGCTGTCATAGGCCCCGCGATAGCCTTCACTCTGCAAGCCTTCAAACAAACGCTTGGCCGTGCGCCGCTGAGCCTTGGGCAGGTGACGTTCGGTTTGCAGCCAGCTCTCCAGTGTGGCCTGAAAGCAGCCCAGCTTGGGCGCAGGTTGATGCTGGCGGACATAACCCAGCGTTTCAATGGTTTGAAGATGCTTGCGCACCGTGGGCCGCGACAAGTTCAGATCCCGCGCGATGGAGCTGATGCTCTCCTTGCTGACCAAATGCCGCCGCCGGATCTCGGCAATAACTTCCATGTTTAACACCCCAGATTCCCCGGCGAAAACGCCGGATGGTTGCACACCCCAGGGTGGAAACTATTGGACGCTGTTTACCCCGGGAATCTGGAAAGTTTTGCACGCTGTTTCACAGCCAATATCGATTTCGCAGTCAATCCATTCTCTATACGGGCTTGCGTAGACCAGCAGCTCCGCCCTCACGACGGCCAGGCTGGGAAGACGCCAATAATCGACCGGATCACCCGCCCAGCCAGGCGTGCCCGGAGCTGGCAGCCCCGCGACAAATTGAATTGGTGTATCGCCGACCCCTTGGTCGGTCTTGGACAGGCGTTGGCGGATTTGCTTGGACTCTTCCCGCGCCAGCGCCAATTCTCGATCACCACGGACACTCTCGTCGGTCACTCGTGGCTCAACGCCACGTCGAGCCCGATCCCAAAAGCCATTTTTCAGCTTAGTCCAGTCGTAGCGAAGCCTATTGAACTCCAGCAGGTTCGGCCTATCGATAACCCATTCAGGTCGAAGTCGGCGAATCTCTAACTTGATCTCCAGGCACTCGCTAAATGTCTCTGGCATGAGCCGATTCCAGCAAGGCCGGGTCACCGCCTCGACCGCTGCGCGCCGCCGATGTAGATCTGTTGTGCGCCGCAGCTCTTCAACAATGGTGGGTGAGACGGAAATCTCGACCCCGCGCGTAAGTGCCAGACGATACAACTCGTCGACTGCATCATGGTCTGCCAGATAGCTCCATATGTTGGTATCCAACAAAACCCGCTTGGGCGCAGCAGTCCTTTTCATATGTCACCCTCGCATGGGTACACAACACCGGCGCAGTTCCACAGTCCTGCCAAGGCCGGACTGATGTCCGCCCACCGATGTCGAAGACTCGTAACGAGTTCGAAAATCCCCAGGTGCCCCTTGTGGAGCCACTGCTTGCCTAAGCCCCAAGCGGCAACGCATTCAACTCCTTACGCGCCTCCCGCCATTGCGGCCAATGCTGATCCAGCAAAGCCACGAACCGGTCGCTGTGCGTCGGCTCAAGCAGATGCACCATCTCGTGGACCACCACGTATTCGACCAAGTCCTTGGGTTTTTTGACCAACTCGGTGTTGAGTCGGATATTGCCCGCCTGATGGTTGCAGCTGCCCCATTTGGTTTTCATGCGCTGCAAGAAGTAGCCCGAAACCCGCACACCCAGCTTCAGCTCCCACTTGGCAATCAGCTTGGGCACCAAGGCATGCAGCAAAGACTTGTGCCAGGCGTGCATCACCTCGGCCCGTTTAGCCAAGTCATGGCCGGGTCGCATAGACAGAGTG
Organism: Roseateles oligotrophus; assembly: GCF_025717515.1. Classification (GTDB taxonomy): domain Bacteria; phylum Pseudomonadota; class Gammaproteobacteria; order Burkholderiales; family Burkholderiaceae_C; genus Paucibacter_A; species Paucibacter_A oligotrophus. Next base: position 97,023 of record NZ_JAJIRN010000001.1, on the reverse strand, counting down.
ATGCGCTTGTGGTCCAACTTGACGAACGGTTTCACGTTGGCTTCCACCACCGTCATCAAGTGGCGCCGCCCCCAAAGCTCGTGGCTCTCGCGCTCTTGGAACTTGCGCGGTGTTTCACGCGCCTGTGCCTTCAGCGACTTTTGTTGCTGCCGAATCCAAGCCAGCTTGGAGATCGCATAGGCTCGCGCCACCTCGCTACGTGTGCTGATGGGGGCCACCAACGTGACGCGCCCGTCCGGCGGGTGCACGGTCAGATGCACGTTCTTCACGGCTTTGCGGACCAAGCTGATCTGCAATGTGCCCAAAACAATCTCTTCGCTCATCAATAGCCCGGCTGGTTCTTGATGATTTCGAAGATGGCCAGAGTGGCCGCCTTGTTCTTCTTCATGATCGGGTGGATGGCATTCTTCACCTGAGCTTCCCGAGCTGGGTCACCCCTCCAGCCGGCCGGCGCTTTCTCGCGCACCGCCTTATCCAAGGCCAAAGCCAAGCTCAAGCATTCATCGCCATAACCCGGCTCTTCCTCATGTGCCTCGGCCGCACTTTCAGGAGTTGACGCCGCAAGAATGTCGGGGAGGTTGTTGTAAAGCACGGCCGCCTCCCGGTTGCCCTTCAGCTCGGGAGGCAGCTTGTTATCGCCCTTCCCTTGCTTGCCCAATTGCTTGGCGAGCGCTTCGGCATTTTTCAGGAACTGCTCGTAGCTTTCGGTGTCGTCAATCTTCTGCTGAATCAAATCCTCCAGCAGCTTGGACATCTGCTCATAGAACTTGGGGTCTGTCAGCTGTTCGCGGATGATGGTCTTGCGGACGTTGTTGATGATGCTCTCGGCAATCGCATTGCGAGACAGCTTGCCCTTCTCATTGAGCTTCTTGGCAATCGCATCATGGATGCCGGTCTCGATGATCAACTCGGTCAGAGACAGCGAGTTCAAGTCACCCAACAGATCCGCCGGGTCGGCCTGGATATAGGTATTGATGAGGTGGCGCATGTCCGCCTCAAAAGGCTTGGTATCCAGCTCTTCGCCGGAATGGTTCTTGATCGCCGCGCGCACCTCGGTATAAAAGGCGGTCTCCTTTTCGAAGGCGTCGATCTGGGCCGCGCTGTAACCGGCGCCTTCCAAGTCCGAGGCCAAATCCGAATAGGCGCGAACATAGGCGGCCACCGCTTTGTAGAAGGCAATCCGCAGCGGTTCGGTGTTGTCCAAGGCCGCCGCGTCGGCCGCGCTGCCGCAGAAGTAAAGGATGTGCTGCTCAAGCCCCTGCGGCTGCTTCACCGGCGCGCAAAGGTAAATCAGCGCCTCGCGTGCGCCATCGAGCTTGGCCTTGCCCTCCTCGCGCCAGTCCTTCACGGTCACATTGCTGTCGTCGCCGCAGCTTTCGGTATCCAGCTCATCCGAGGTGTAGACCGCAATCGCGTTCTGAACCTTGCTGAACAACTCCTTGTAGTCAACGATGTGGCCGTAGTCCTTGTCTTCGCCGTCCAGCCGGTTGGTGCGGCAGATGGCCTGAAACAGGTTGTGGTCGCGCAGCTCGTTGTCCAGGTAGATATAAGTGCAGCTGGGCGCATCAAAGCCGGTCAGCAACTTGCTCACCACGATCAGCAACTTCAGATTGGCCGGCTCCTCGATGAAGCGCCGCTTCATCTCGGTCTCGTATTGAGTGGTGTTCTGCCCCGACTTCAGCACATGCTGGGTATAGGTGTCGAACTTGTAGCGCTCGTCGCTGTCCTTGGGCTCTTGCGAGATCGCATTGTGGTTCGGTTCGAAGGACGTGATGATGCCGCAGTGCTTGCCGAAGTTCGTGTTCTGAAACAGTCGGTAGTAGTGGCAGGCGTCGTAAATCGAGGCCGCCACCAAGATGGCCGTGCCTCTGTCATTGCTCAGCCGTGGCCGCACGCCAAAGTCATGAATGATGTTCGCCATGATGCGCTGCTTGCGCTCGCCCGAGCTCATCAAGTCTTCCATCGTCGCCCAGCGCCGGCGCAACACGGATTTTTGGTAGTTGTTCAGGCCTTTGGCCGCCTTTTCAAACCAGTCATCCACGGCCTTCGGCGACGTCAAACGCTGCGGTACCGCCCTCGCCTCGTACTTCAAGTCCAGCACCACGCCGTCTTCCACCGCCTCGTGGAATTTGTAGGTATGGATAAAACTGCCAAACACCTCGCGCGTGGTTTGCTTGTCTTTGCGCAGCAGCGGCGTGCCGGTGAAGCCAATGAAGATGGCGCTGGCCAGCCAGCGCTTCATCTGCTTGTTCATGTCGCCGCCCTGCGTACGGTGGCATTCGTCCACAAACACGTAAAAGCGCCCCGCCACCTTGGGCGGCTCGCCCTTCAGGTCCGACGCATCGATTTTGTGGATCAGCGCGCACATCAAACGCGGCGACGGTGATGCCAGCTTCTCCACCAGGTCCCTGCGCGACTGGATGCGTGGCGACGGCGCTTCGGCGCCAATCACCCCGGCGTTCTTCATCACGCCTTCAATCTGCTTGTCCAGCTCGTCCCGGTCCGTCACCACCAGGATGCGCGCCTCGGGGTCATGCTCCAGCAGCCATTTGGCAATCAGCACCATCAAGATGCTCTTGCCGCTGCCCTGGGTGTGCCAGATGACGCCACCCTCTTGCCGCTTGATGCTTTCCTGCGCCGCCTTCACGCCCTCAAACTGATGCAGACGCGGCACCTTCTTTTGGCCCGCATCGAAGATCACAAAGTTGCGCATCAGGTCCAGCAGCCGCTCGGGCGCCAAGATCTGGCTCAAGGGGCCGTCCAGCAACTCCCCTTCAGCCAAGTCCCCTGTCGCCGCCTGAGTTTTGTCGTGATGCTTCCATTCGACATAAAACTTCTCCGGCGTGCCCGTCGTGCCGAAGCGCAAGCCTTGCGAATCGCTGCCGGCCAGCACCAACTGCACCGTGCTGAAGAAGCCCTGATTGAAGATCTCTTCCTGATTGGTAATCAATTGGCGGATGCCATTGGCCACATCCACCGAGCTGCGCTTGAGCTCCAGTACCGCCACTGCAATGCCGTTCACATACAACACGATGTCAGGCCGGCGCTCATGGCCACCCTTCAGCGTCACCTCCTCGGCCAAAGCGAAGTGGTTGTTCGCCGGGGTCGCCCAATCAATCAGCTCTACCGTCTTGTGGGGTACGCCGGCCGCCACCTGGACCGGCACGCCATAGCGCAGCAACTGGTAGGTGCGCAGGCTGGCCTGATAGGGCGTGATGCCGGTGGCGTCAGCTGCCGTCATCAGCTTTTGTATGGCCTGCGTGATTTGGGCGTCGCTATAGCCGCGCTGCTTCAGATTGGCCGTGAGGTACTCGGCTTCGATGCAGCGGTTGCCCTCACGCTTGCTCCAGTCACCCAAGTAGGCGTAGCCCAGTCCGCCTTCGGCCGCATGGCCGGTCACGCGTGAAATCACTCGATTCTGGGTTCGTCGTTCAGGTCTCGGTGCGGTAACCATGCTCTCTACTCCCTCCGCGTCTGTAATGCGCGTATTTGTTTGCTGGCTTGTTTGTCTACTTGGCCTTTGGGCGCATCAATCCAGGCTGTGGGCGCTTTTCAGAAATCCGCGAATGGCCGTATTGCTCCAAGCATCAGCCTCAATCAAAAGATGGTCCCGCACGATGTAGCGAACGATGTCTTCGTCGCAGACCGGATGGTCATCGCTGGCCTCACCCTCTTCCTGGGATGCAGACCAGTCTTCGCCTTCCGAGGTTTGCAACCAAAGCGCCTCAAGCTCATGGCGCGCCAGCTGCGACACATCCCAAGCCAAGGCATCGCGCATCGCCGCCTCATAGGCATCCCAGAAGTACGACTGCTCGCCTTGAACTTGCACGCAGATTTCGTCCCAAGTATTGGTCAGCGATGAGTCGTCCCCAGACAAGGTGTGGGGCATCTTCCGCAGATGTGAAATGGCGCGCCGTGTCAGCCTTTTGGCCGCCAAGTCGGCCACGGCTCGCACGATACGAAATTCGCTCAACAGGATAGGCTCGTCTGGATTTGCTGTCATGTCGGCTCTTGCGCCTTCGCATGCCCAGCCCTACCCGTGCGCTTCACAAGCGCCTCGCGCACTTGGCCAAGATGGACGGTCAATGTTCGGATGTTTTCGCGGATTTGCTTTGGTGTGTTCACTCTTCGCTCCCTGTTCGCGTCAAAAAAGGCTGATATTGCTAATGTTCGAATCGATTCCCGTGTTCGTGTATTGATGATTCAAGGGCCGACCGACATGGTGCCATCCTGCAGGCAATCAGCGGCATGCATGCCGTCGGCGCCGGCCAACTCGCGCAGGTATCGGCTCATACCAATCGGGTCCTCCCGGTCAGCAGCTCTTGCATCATCCCTTGCTTGAGGGCGCGGGTTTTGGCCAAGCGGGATTCGAGGGCCGCGAGGTCGGCGTCCAAGTCGGAGAGGACTGCTGCAATGGCTATTTGTTCAAGGAGCGGCGGAACCACGAAATCGCGTTCTTTAAGGAACTTGAAATGCCGGTTGTAGCCAGTCGTTTCAACCCCTCGATACTGCAGCTGGAGTGCGTGGAATAGGGTGCACTGTCCTGACTTTCCTTGAAGAATTTGTGTGCCGTCAGCCCCTACCAAGAAATCGAAATCAATGAACTTAACTATACAAGTGTGATCACCGAACACAATGACACCACCGACAGGAGTTCGAAGGCATTTTTCTTCTCTGTCGGAGTAACCAACTATTGGCTCTTTGCCCTGATCAACAACGGGGTACCTCCCAAGGGTTTGGTAATCAGTCGTCTGAATCTGATGAGCCTTAGCATTCAGTCTAACTAATACAGCAGCAAAGTGTTTCACCTCCCACTCACCACTGAACCCCGGCAGGCGGGTTTGGCCGGTGAGGAGCTTCTGATTCGCGGCCAGTTTGATGTCTCGCTTCTTGGCGATCAACCGCTCTAGCCCGGCAATCAGGGCGTCAGTGTCAGAGAGGACAGTGGCGATGGCTCTTTGCTCAGCAATAGATGGCGGCAGTGGAATCGCCATCTTGGTAATCATTTCCATACGAACCGAATCAACCGATGATTTCGCCGTCATCGACATGATTCGGTCGTAGAAATGCGTACTGAAGTAAAGGAAAAAGAAATACCCGTCAATCGGTAGTTGAAAGTTGGAAATTCGGTACACACGTTGGTGTGCATCGAATTTGCCATTGATGTAGTGAAACACCTTGCCTGTACCAACGCCATCGCCCGCCGTTAGAACGGCTTCTCCGTCGAACGAATATGAATTAATGCGTTCAACGGTTTGTGAGCGAACAAAAAATGGGAAATCCCCATCGGCCACCCGATCTTGAGTATTTCTACTACCCGTGGTTACCTCGCAAAGCTCGCCAACCTGCTTTACTCGCCAGTCTGACGGTATTAAGCCTATTTCGGAATGTTGGTAGCTACTGGGTTTCAATTCCATGCCACCCCCATGCGCTTCAAGTGCTCATTCACCTTGACTGACAAGGACTCAACCTCTTCTGCGAGAGCTGGTAATGGAGCGGCATAGCGCTCAGCCAACTCACGAATGCGACGAGTCAAGGTCTGGCTGACCCGGTCGAGTTCGCCTTGCAAATCTGACGCCATGCGCGCCAGCCACTTGTCATTCACCACCAGCACCTGAATTTCGGCGACGCTGAGCTTGGCGTACTGGTCATGCGCCAGTTGGTCCAGTTGGGCGTCCAGCTCCTTGACCGTCTTTTTCAAACCCGCCTCATCGTTGCTGAGCTTGAGCCAGGCCTTCAACACCTTCAGCTCGGCAGCGCCATCCGGGTCGGCGCCAATTTCCTTGATGCGCTCTTTCACCGCAGCGGCATTGATTTTTTCGAAGCCGCCAAACACCGAGTCTTCACCGCTGTGTTCTTCTTCCAGCTCGGTGATGGCGCTGCTGGCGGCGTCCAGTTGGGCTTGGGTGTCATCCAGCGCCGCGTGCTGCTTGGCAAAGTAGCGTGCCACGATGAAGGCCTTGGGCACCAAATCGCAAGCCCAGCCCTTGTCTTTCTTCTTGCCTTTCTTGTCGGTCTCGATGATGCGGGCGGGTTTAGCCACCCAGCCGTCTTGCGCGATGGCATAGGCATCGTCTTGCATCGCTTCTGCCCAGTAGTCCATCAGGTGTTGATAGACGCTGTAGGCATCGATCAGCGGTGCGGGCTTGAAGGTGGCCAAAAGGTCTTCGGACAAAATTCCTATAAGGGCCTTGGGGTGCTCACGCAGCTTGAAGCCCTTCATGCGCGGCTCGTTGCGGGCTTGCCAGTAGGCGAACAGTTGCTTGACCGTGGCCTGAAAAGCGCTGAACTCGGCGTGGCCCAGAATGGCGGCTTTGACTTCAGCGACCGGCTGCTGGAGCTGGCTGTACCCTTGGCGCGTGTCGTTCGACAGCGGTGCGAACAAGGTGGCGCGCAGCGTGGGCATGACCTGCCAGTACGGGGCCAGCGTGCTGCCGGCGCCGAACAGGTCGCGGTCTGGTATGCCGCCGTTCAGATGTGCACTGAGGTCCTGGATGTCTTCGGCCTCGCTGACGTCGATGTAGCGCGGCAGGTTGAGGTTGTAGTCGTTCTTCTCGCTATCGATCTCGCTGCGCGGCACCATGCGGGCGTAGCCGGGCATGTCGTCCAGCTTGTGAAAGCTATCCACGATGCGGTGCAGGTCTTGCTCGCGCAGGCGATTTTTGTTGCCGTCTTTGATGAAGCCCTTGCTGGCGTCAATCATCATCACACCTTTGCGGGCGGCGGCGTTTTCTTTATCCAGCACCAAAATGCAGGCCGGGATGCCAGTGCCATAAAACAGATTGGCCGGCAGGCCGATAATGCCCTTGAGGATGCCGCTGCTGACCAGTTGCTTGCGCAGCACGCCTTCGGCCCCGCCACGGAATAGCACGCCATGCGGCAGGATGCAGGCGGCCTTGCCGCTGCTCTTCATGCTGCGGATGATGTGCAGCAGATAGGCATAGTCGCCCTGCTTGGCCGGGGGCTCGCCCCAGGCGAAGCGCTGGTAGGGGTCGGTCGAGGGAGTCAGGCCGGTGCTCCATGCCTTGTCTGAAAACGGCGGATTAGCCACCACATAGTCGTAGGTGCGCAATTGCTCGCCGTCCTTGAACTTCGGGCTGGCCAGGGTGTTGCCGCTCTGGATATTGGCCGTGGGGAAATCGTGCAGGATCATGTTCATCCGCGCCAGGCCGGCGGTGGTGACGTCCTTTTCCTGCCCTTCCAAGGTGATTTTGTTACCGGCCTCGGCAGCCACCTTCAGCAGCAGGGAGCCGGAACCACAGGTGGGGTCGTAGGCGGTGGTGTTGGCCTTGGTGTTCTCGGGCGAGATGCCGATGACCTTGGCGATGACGCGGCTGACCTCGGACGGCGTGTAGAACTGGCCCTTGCTCTTGCCACTCTCGGTGGCGAAGTGGCGCATCAGGTATTCGTAGGCGTCGCCCAGGATGTCGTCATGCTCGGCTCGGTTCGCCGAGAAGTCCAGCTCGTCTTTCTGGAAGATCATTACCAGGTTGCTGAGGCGCTGCACCATTTCATCGCCGGTGCCGAGCTTGTTCGGGTCATTGAAGTCCGGGAAGTCGCTACGCGCCAGGCGAGCGTTGGCGTCGATCAGCGGCTGGATGATTTGCGTATTGATCTTGTCGCCGATGTCGGCCTTGCCCTTCAGCGCAATCATGTCCTTGAAGCTGGCGCCCTTGGGGATGACCACGGGCGGCGCGAAGTCATCGGAATCGGCGTACTTGTCGCTGATGTACTTGATGAACAGCATGAACAGGACATAGTCCTTGTACTGGCTGGCATCCATGCCGCCACGCAGTTCGTCGCATGAGGCCCAGAGGGAGGAATAGAGATCAGATTTTTTGATGGCCATGGGGCGGGATAGTAGTCTTAGTTTTGTACCCCCATTTCCTAGAAAGGGGGTTGTTGATCAATGATCGAGTGGCAGTGGCAAACTAGAATCTCGATCTACGTTTTGCAGGCCGAAGCTGCACCACCAATTGAATGGAGGGCTTGCAGTTGTGCTTGCCCAAAGCCTGCGGCTTACTGCCTTGATTGGCCTGACCTGTGTCATGTGCCCTCCCCTTCAATCCCTTCTTCTGCTAGGTCTCATCGACTCTTGCAAATACGCACAATTCGCTTGATTTTTGGCCGCATTGCCATCAGCAAAGCACCTATATTTGCAAGAAGTGTATCGTTCGAAAATCTATAGGACTGGCTGCAGCGTCGGCCTGCTTTTGTCAGCGCTAGCGTTGAGTTCTGTTCCGACGTGCAGGCGCTTGCTGCACCAGTTTCAAGGCGTCAGATCCATCGAGGTGGGGCAGACAAGGATCTGCGCTTGCTTGACCCGACTTCAAGGATTCCAAGCGCCGATTTTCTCTACGCCGCCACGGAAGCAAGTCGCACATTGAGTCTGCCGCTGCAGGGGCTAGCCGGCGCAAATTTGTGGCCGCCACCACGGGAAGGGGCGATGCCGAAGGCAGAGAGTGAACGCGCTTGCCATCTGCATCTGCAAGCCGCCCGCCACCTGATCCAACCAAGCGCGCGCGCATCTTCACCAGTTTGTTGATACTGGCTTCGAGCACTTCGGCCCTCGCGTTAGCTGCGCGAAGCCGAGTATTCAAATTTGCGCGCGCCCGGCCTGAGGGACCGGACTTGCCCATATGTATCGTCGGGTGCCGATCAATGCCTCGTGCTTTGTGGCTGCGATGATCCACACGCGCAGCAGAACCCTGCTTGGCCAGCGCCGCATTCACCAGGTCTTGCCAGCGGGGACGCAGCCATGCGACCGAGTCAGGCACCCCGGTCCGCTTGCAGACTATCGGGTCGAGTGCCATGACTTTTTTGCCGAGAACTGCCTCCGAAGTGACCGAGCAGGCGCTGAGCAGTAGATGCGCATGAAAGTTGCGGTCATCTCCGTCGCGAGAAGGCTCATGCAGAGCAACGTCCACCGCCACTTCGAACCTGTCCGCAATCTCTTGCGCAAAACTGAACGCCAGCTCGCCGCGCTCGCAAGGGCCTAGTTCGGCGGGCAGAGCTACGACAATTTCGCGTGCGACGACCGAGTCTTTTCGTCGATGATGTAATTCGACTGTGTTCCAGAAGCGCGCACGATCTGGGAACAGTTGGCCACCCGGCAGCTGGATGCGAGCATCAAGCACGCCGTGACGCCGGCGATAGTCAAATTTCAGCCCCGTGCGGTCATCAAGAATTGCAGTTCCGCTGCGGTATGCAGCTGCCGCCGTCGCAGACCGGCCATGGCCACGAGAAATTGGGTGGCGCGCGCTCAAATGGAAAACAGCCATAGGGACTCCTTGGGGTGTCGGGGCTCGCCCCGACCGCACGCATTCCGACAGGAATGCTCTAAGTGCGCCCTGCCGGGATACGCCGTAGGAGAAAACGGCCAAATGAACCAGCCCAATCAAGACCGCGAAGCCACCTGAACCGGGAGGAATTCAATAAACTGTACACAACAACAGTATCCAGGTGAGCCCATGAGTCGACAGAACATCGAAGCGATTGAGCAGCAACTCATCCGATTGAAAAACCGACGTGCGCAACTCCTCGCGCGCGAGTCTGATGCGGCGCGAAAACGCAGAACTCGGCAGGCCGTGATCATCGGCACTTGGATCATGACGAACAAGCCGGAGCTGGCTACCGCGATCGCGCGAAAGCTGCCCCGCGAACAGGACCGAGCGACCTTCGGGTTCGCGACGGCAAAAGGCAATAGTCCCACACCCATGAAGGTGGACATACTCTTGCCCCTTGAGCTGCCAATCGCAAGTTGCAACACGGACTAGTGGTTTGATTGCAAGTTAGCTATGACGAAAATAGACAGACCAAAAAGAGAAAAACCATTCAAATTCAATGGCCTACAGATTTTTCTATTTGCGTCCGACCTGTTTGCGGTGATCCAGATACACCCTATGGGCAATCACAACTCCTTCAGAGCTCGTCTGGCGGCGTGTGCGGCCAATGCCGAGCGGGCAATATCCCCGCACAATGCCAATCGGGTGTTTCGTTCAGTTCGTCCTACATCGACATCAAGAACCTCATCACTTGCACGATACCTTTCACTCAAGTACCGACATGCTTTTGGACTGGCCTGCAGAAGTGAGGCCAGCCGGTCCATGACGCCATACCACCGATCCACTGCATGGAGTGAATTTTGCGCCTTACTGAAGATCGTTAAACCTCATGCGCAAATTCGCGTTATGCCAAAGTTGGCCTCGCTTGCTGTTACGTTAGGGTCGCCGGGCGAGCCGTGCTCCGATGAAGTCGCATAACGCAGCGAAGGCCACACAAAGTAGCACGGCAACAAGGTGATAGCCGCCTTGCAGCCAATGGCTGCTCGACACGCCAACCGCCATCGTGCACCAACGAGCGGCGCGAATATGGTCCATGTTCGCCGCCATCATGCGCAAAAGCCAATAGATGGGCGCTTTGGCCCTGCGTCTGAAACATCACCGGGCCCAACAGTCCATCGGGATGCCAGCGCAGCCTGTCCGCAGGCCCGCCTCACGAGCCCACGCATCGCTCTCGGGGCACTAGTTGCCAGCTTTGAGACCGCATCTTCTGTAAGCTTGAATTTTGCTAAAGTGGGCTCTTCTTCAGAGAGCTTTCGCATGACCGACCGCACTACTCGAGTGGCCTGACTGGCAGAAGGCAACTTGACGTCAAATACATAAAGCCGGCTCAGAATTGGTGCGGGCAACAGATGGCACTCATTTGTCGTGGCAACCCAAGTGACGGCCGACGCGTCGACAGCAAGGCTCGGCACCGATAAGTCGCGAAAAGTCCGCGCTGCCGGCCGTTCAAGCAATTGATAGAGCGGCCCGATGGGTGAAAACCGCTCGCCACTCGATGTAGGCGCCTTGTCAAGCTCGTCGAGAAGTACGAGCGGGTTGGCATAGTAGCCATTGATTAGGGCTTCGAAAATCAACCCTGGTCGCGAATTAGACCAAGTAGTAGCAGACCCGCCAATTTGCGAACCACTTTCCGCCGTACTCATCTGCATCCGCTCGAAGCCGCCCGCGATGACTGATGCCAGTTGCTCGGCAAAAATGGACTTGCCAGTTCCCGGTGATCCGTCAAAAACAAGCGCATCGAGGCGAATGACTCCGTCGCCGAGCTCAGCCAACGAGGCCATTGATCGAACATAGTCAAGTACATCGCCGAAGTTCGGAAATGCGCCTTCGAGTTCGTCGATATCCGTGCGCCATGAGGACGGAAGACGCCGGAGGCGGCGGAATCGCCCGCCGGGAACACCCAGTTTTTGGAGCAAGTTCGCGTTGCGCCGCAGGATGTCTTCACTTCCAAATTGCAGTTCTACCGACTTAGCCAACTCATGAATGGCGTCGTGGCTGCAAATCGCTTGCACCGGATCGCACCCTCGATCCAGGGTGCAGCCGATTTTGAGGTCTTCATCGACGTCGCGGGTGTCCAGAATGGACTCTCTCCACAAGAACTCAGAAGTGAACGGCAGATTCATCTGCTTCCACCCAGCCTCATCTGAAATGCAGTCAGCTGGTTGCTGCTCTTCAGCGCTAATAAATGTCTGGTTCATCATGCGATCCTGTTGAATGCGCAGCCGTACCCAACCACCAATGGTGGGTATCGTGCGCTACAAGATCGCGACCGACGAGTCGCAAACGTGATCTCAAAGTGGCCGGGGCCAGATTTGGACCAATGAAAATATATAGGCTACTGTAGAGCCAAGGTGGGCGCTGGGCCAAGCAATCGTTGTGTCCTTGGCGCATCGAAGTTGGCCGCCTGTTGCGCAGAAACAGCGTCAGCACGTCAGCACATTTGACGCAGGGGCTGCAACGGACATTGAGGTTCGCGCATCCTTATCAATCCCCACCCCAAAATCCAAAGACTGACAGTTTGGGATTTGGCATAACCATCAGGTTGAACATGTCGAATGCTCTCAGCATCAGTCGTTCAACTCGCTGCAATCTATGAGCGCTTGGAATGCCGCGAGCCAATCGGCTTGCGATGGCTCTGGGCGCTGGCGAACTGACGGCTCAGCTCCGAGAATCGAGCATCCGAAGAGGCGGCCTGGCTTACAAGGGCTTGCACTTCGAGTCGCAGCGCTCGCTCACACTGCCAAGCCTCAGCAAGTTCTACCCGCAAGCTAGCAAGTTCCTTGCGTAACGCGCTTTCGCGCTCGCCGGCCTCGTCGGCACGCTGCTGCTGTGCCGTCGCGTTTTCAGCCGCAACAGCCGCTACTTCACGGGCTTTAGCTAGGTCTACGTTCGCGGCCTGAAGCGATTGATCTCGATCTTGCAACAACTTTTCCAGCCGCGGCAGTGACTCCAGGAGCATCGTTGCGCGCACAAGCTGCCGGCGCAAGTCTTCAGCTGCTGCACGCTCGGACATAGCCTCAGAACGGGACTCGGCAATGGCTTCTGCCGAGTCGGAACGCAGCGTCTCAAGTTCTGCCACAAGGGCCTCTAGGCGACCATGCTGCTGCTGAAGCTGCCTACTTGCACCATCCAACTCCGCTTGCTTCTCACGCAACTGGGCCTCCATGCTGCCGCTGCTTTGCGCCAACAAGGCGGCGTTGTCCTCCATCTCCCGCAGTTGGGCCTCGACGGCAGCGGTGGCCTGCGAAGCCACATTGCGGATCTGGCGTGCGATGGAGTCAACGACGGATTGATCCAGCTCGACTGGAGTAGATGCCACGGATTGCCGGGTCATCTTCCAGGCGCCAAGCAGAGGGCCGATGTGGTTCGGTGATCCTCCACCTAGACGAGCGATTACGCGCCGGATACTTGGAACAGCGCCCTCCTGCTCGATTGCAGTTGCGGCATCAGCGACCTGGTGGGCCGTGGTCGGTGCTTTAGTCATTTGGGACTCCATGAGGTCGAGTAGTTGCAATCGTTCAAGATGCCGAGATATCTTCCCGGTCGGATAGCGCTATTCGCGCTATCGCTGGATGAGGTGCTATCCGCTATTCCTACGGCGGCAGAGAACAGCAACTGAATGGCTTTGTCTTTTGTCCATCACCATCCGGCTACCTCACTGAGCGCCAGGTGCGCAGCACACAGAGTGCGGCTCGCGTACTGCCCGTGCGACTCATGCCCGGGCGGCATGCCGTGGCGGCGGCGGCCCGCAGCCTTTGCAGTGAGTTCGAGAATGAGCTCATCATCGGACCGGCGGCTCTTGCGTGTAAGCTGGTGCATCACCCAGCCGAACTCCACGCTACTCTGATCAGGTTCGTTAGCTGGCTTCAACTGTCCTGAGCCTTGTCGATCGACTGAAGTGGCGGATGCAGCATTCATTCCATCTGCTTCCCGACCCGCGCCAATGAGTGCGTCTACCTGGGCGGCAGTCGGCATCAAAGGCTTCTGCAGCGCGCCCAGACGTGCGACAAATGCTTCACTGAGTTCCGGCTTGCGGTTGACCGAACCCGGGAAGCGGCGAAGCTGGCTGCCAGAAACTGCTCCCGGGTCCCCTTCAAGCATCGACCGTAGGGCGCGCTGGGCAAACAATCGTTCCTGCGGGGAAAGGGGCCGTTGGGCGACCATCGTTACCTGCAGATTGTTGGGCGCCGTTTCAATCACAGCTCCAGGCCAGGGCAAACGAGACAGATTGGCTGGATCGACGTCATCAATCAGCAGCACAGGATGCTCGGCGGATCGGAGTCGAAATGTCAGCTCGACACCATCGCCTACAGCGCGTAGGGCTGCATGAATTGCAGACGCCTTGAGCCCCTCTGTCGTGATCGTTTCGCCAATGCCTGGGGGCGTAAACGTGCCCCCTCTCTTTCCATCGATCTTGCGGCGCTGCCCGCGGATCTCGAACATCGGCTCGTGGTCGGCAAGCCTGCAACTGTCGATGAGCCAATCGAAATAACGATCAACATCAGCGGCCACGCTTTCTTGCTTCAATGTGGGAAGATGCGGAAGACAAGGCCTCGCGGAAGGCGCCTGAAGTTGTGCCCGCCGTACCTCGATGGTCGATCCGTCCGCAGCTACCGACATGTCGTCCCATGCGCGAGGGAACATCAACTTGGGGCCTTTATGCGCCGAGGGCCTGGCCGCTTCGGCAAGCAGCAGAGGGTGCAAGAAGTACCGAAGCGGTGGATTCCTACCCAGAATTGACGTCAGCTGGCACTTGCGCCGGACGAGATTCAAGGCAAGAGCTTGCCCTACGGCATTCTGAGTCGACCGCTTTTGCTTGAACGCGCGTTTTGCAATTTCCTCGATGAAGATCGGAGCACCCGAATCAACGTCGCTAGCGAGGCTTGCACCAAGGACGCGAAGCACTGCGCCAATGCCCTGCGACAGGCTCGTCAACGTTTCATGTCCTTCGTCATCGACGCGCCTGATGCGGATACGCGTCATCGCCTTGTCCAGCCCCCTCATGGACACACCCGACGGCTGGAGAGGTCAACACCCAGAATCCGTTCGGCGTCCTCAAGCATCCATACCAGGCGGCCGTGCACACGAAACGCCCGAATCGGGGAGGAGCCGTAGCAAAACCAGCGCCGCAAGGTCTGCGGCCGCCGGCCGAGCAGCTTAGCCATCTCAACTGTCGAGAGCCCGACACGGCCATCAAATCGATCATCCAAAGACATAGCGCACCTTTCATGAATGCGCGCCGCCGGATGTTGCGTGGCGCGCTTCGTTGTTGAAGTGCACTCACTTTTTTCTATGACGTATCCGTCAGGTCAAGCGTTGGAGCTGGATCTAGTCTCCATCGAGGAAACATGACTGCACCACTGACGTACGTCAGTCGAGTGACGCCTTAAGGGTGCCAGGAGGCTGGACCTCTCTTGTTGAATTTCTTCCAAGCTTGGCGCAGTTGGTTTCGAACTGTTGTGCGCGTTCGACCATCGGCTTTACAAAGCGCTGAAAGGGCATTGCCGCGTACTAGATCCCCCTTGCTATCGAACTCCCCTTTCAGCGCGACAAACGCGTCCAGCAGAGCCTTCTGACGCCCGTCAGCCGTAGGCAGACTTCGCCAGTGAGCTATCTCCGCAGTATCGTCTCGGCTGACATTGATCCCGAGGCGGATCACGAACTTCTCGAGGTCCTCAAGCGTCAGCACATCGGTGGGGCGGCTCGGTCGCGCAATAGGCACGCCTGACTCCGCACCTCTGGGGCGCACCATGCCGTCGTCGATACATCGACCAAGGTAAGCCGCGTACTCGGTCTCGATCTCCAGCAAGCGCCGGTAGTTGGTGCTTCCGAACGTCGAGTAGCCGACCTCGAGTTCAAAGTCTTCCGGGGGCGGCGGCCCAAACTCCTTAAATGCACGCCTATAGGGCTCGAATGCATCGCTCCCGATGGGAAGACTCAAGGGGTCAAGCTTGGCCATCTGCCAGGCACGAAGCAGATTCTCTTGATCGCGCAACGTCAGCGAGTCAGTCCAATCTTCAGAACCCAGTCGAACTACTTTGCCAAGTTCCGACACGCATTCACTCTCGTCCAAGGGCGAGCGGCGATGCGCCTCGCCAACGACAACCATTGCAATCCTCAGCGGCAACGAGCCGATAGGAAAGCTGATTTCAGTCGGTCGGATCTGGAGAACCCGAGTCCCTTCAGCGCTGCTTTGATGCAGGGGCAGGCTATCGTTCGCCGTCTTTGACACCATGCGATCCCGATGAAAGCGTTGAAGCGTGTTGCATAAAATTGCCTACATGGTGCCTACATGAGACCCAAAAAGCACCCGCCTCAAAACCCAAGAGTCATCGCAAACCCGCATGGATAATGGTAGGCCGTATAGGACTTGAACCTATGACCAAAGGATTATGAGTCCTCTGCTCTAACCAACTGAGCTAACGGCCCCCAGGGGGTACTTTCACTTCCACCGCAGCGGCGGAAGCGCGCGATTGTATAGGAGGGCAGAAAGGCCGTGACGGCCTCCCCTACTTCTGCGACAGCGCCTGGCTGATCATGCGGGAGGTGATGTCAACAATCTGAATCATCCTGTCATAGGCCATCCGAGTCGGCCCGATGACGCCCAAGGTGCCGACGACCTGCCCATTGACCTCATAGGGCGCCGAGACGATTGAAAGCTCCTCAAAAGGCACGACCTGGCTCTCGCCGCCGATATAGATGCGCACACCCTCGGCGCGGCTGGACACATCCAACAGGCGCATCAGCTGCGTCTTTTGTTCGAACACATCGAACAGGCGTCGCAGGCTGCCCATATCGTTACCGAAATCCTGCACGGTGAGCAGATTTCGCTCGCCCGAGATCACCACCCGCTCCTCCTCATCGGCCATCGCCTCGGTGCCGGCCTGCACGGCCGCGCTCATCAGGCCGGCGATTTCGCCGCGCAACTCGTCCACCTCGCTCTTCAAGCGCTCACGCACCGCCTCCAGACTCAGGCCCGCGTAATGCGCATTGAGTCGGTTGCTGGCCTCGGCCAATTCGGTCTGGCTGAGGTCTTGGGCGGTAAAGATGACGCGGTTCTGCACGTCGCCATCGGGAGACACCAAAATCACCAATACGCGCCTATCGCCCAGCCGCAAGAACTCGATGTGATGGAACACGCCGGGCTTGCGCGGCGCCGTCACCACACCGACAAAATTGGACAGGCTGGACAGCAGATGCGCGGCGCTGGCGATGACGCGCTGCGGTTGATCGGGCTGCAGATGGGTGTCGATGGGCTTGGCATCTGCGCCCAGCAAGGCCGGTTGCGCGGTCAACATGGTGTCGACAAAAAGGCGGTAGCCGCGCGCGGTCGGTATACGCCCGGCGCTGGTGTGGGGGCTGGCAATCAGGCCCAGTTCCTCCAGGTCGGCCATCACATTGCGTATCGTGGCCGGGCTCAGCTCCAGACCGGACGCTTTGGAAAGCGTGCGGGAACCGATGGGCTGGCCGTCCGCAATATAGCGCTCGACCAGGGTTTTCAGCAGTGATTTGGATCGCTCGTCAAGCATGCGTCCCATTGTAAGGAAGGCCGGTGCGAACACCACACGGGCTTCCCCGTAACGTCATAGTGCTGTGGTGTAATTCTTCGCTATGGCCAAACATTTCCAGCATGTGGCAATTGTGGGCAAGCATCAAGCCCCTGGTATTCGCCCGATTCTTGAAGAAATTGCCGAGTTCGTCACTCGGCAAGGCCTTGACGTCTCTCTTCAACACGAGACCGCGCTGAATACCGGCATCACCAGTTATGACGCCCTGTCGAACGAGCAGTTAGGTGAGCGCTGCGACTTGGCCATCGTCGTCGGTGGCGACGGCACGATGCTGGGTTTCGCGCGCGAAATGGCCAGACATGGCACCCCGCTGGTCGGCATCAACCAGGGCCGCCTCGGCTTCATCACCGACATCTCGATGGAGAAATTCCGTGAGGCGCTGGCTCCCATCCTGGCCGGCGATTACGAGAAGGAGCATCGCACCATGCTGGAGGGCGCGGTCTGGCGCGACGAACAGAATATTTTTGAGGGCCTGGCCCTGAATGATGTGGTGGTCAGTCGCGGTGCCACCGCCAGCATGGTCGAGTTGCGCATCGATGTGGGCGAGGAATTCGTCGCCAATCTGCGCGCCGACGGCGTGATCGTCGCCTCGCCGACCGGCTCCACCGCCTATTCGCTATCGGCCGGAGGGCCGATTCTGCATCCGAGCATTGCCGGCTGGCTGCTGGTGCCGATTGCGTCGCACACCTTGTCCAACCGCCCTATCGTGCTGCCCGACACCGGCGTTGTGACGATGGAGATCGTTGCCGGCCGCGACGCCAGCGTCAACTTCGATATGCAAAGCCTGGCCAGCCTGCTGCACGGTGACCGCATCACCGTGCGCCGTTCGGCCCACAAGGTTTGCTTTTTGCACCCCAAGGGCTGGAGCTATTACGCCACCCTGCGCCGCAAGCTACGCTGGTACGAGGGCGTGAGCTGATGCTGCGCCGCCTGAGCCTGCGCGATTTCGTCATCGTGCCCGAATTGGAGCTGGATTTCAGCGCCGGTTTCTCAGTCTTGACCGGCGAGACTGGCGCCGGCAAATCGATCCTGGTTGATGCGCTGCAACTCGCGCTGGGTAGCCGCGGTGACGCGGGCGTGGTGCGCGAAGGTGCGACGCGCGCCGAAATTTCGGCCGAGTTTGATCGCCCAGAACATCTGAGCGCCTGGCTGGAAGAGGCCGGCTTTGACGCCGGCGACGGCAGCTTGCTGCTGCGCCGGGTGATCGATGCACAGGGCAAGAGCCGAGCCTGGATCAACGGCAGTTCGGCCACGGTCACGCAGTTGCGCGAGTTGGCCGACAGCCTGCTGGACATCCATGGCCAACATGCCTGGCAAGGCCTGACCCGTGCGCCCGCCGTGCGTGCGCTGCTGGACAACTTTGCGGGCCTGGACAGCAGCGCCCTGGAAGCCGCATTCGCCGCCTGGAAGCTGGCCAGTGACAAGCTCGCCGCCGCCGAGTCGCGCCAGGCTGACTTGTTACGTGAGCGTGAGCGCCTGGCTTGGCAGATTGGCGAAGTGGCGCGCCTTTCACCCGGCCTTGACGAGTGGGATGCATTGAATTCAGAGCATCAAAAACTGGCCCATGCAGCTTCGCTGCTGGATGCCGTGCGCGGCGCGCTGGAGGTGCTGACCGAGGACGAACCGAATGCGCAGGCGCAGACCGATAGCGCCTTGACGAGGCTGGAGAAGGTGCTTGATTACGACGCACAGCTGCTGCCGGCCGTCGAGGCCCTGCGCGGCGCGCAGGCGCAGCTGCAGGATGCGGGTCACACCCTCAGCGCCTATCTGCACGGCACCGAGCTGGAGCCGGCCCGTATGCAGGAGCTGGACGAGCGCATCTCCGCTTGGCTGACGCTGGCGCGCCGCTACCGCCGCCCGCCCGCCGAGTTGCCGCAGCTTTTGGGCCAATGGCAAGAAGAATTGCAAGCGCTGGATGCCGCCACCGACCTCGCCGCCTTGAACGCCGCCTTGCTCGGTGCACGCGCCGCCTTTGAGCAAGAGGCAACGCGCATCAGCCGCCAACGCAAGGCTGCCGCACCCAAGCTCGCGGCCGCAGTGACTCAGGCGATGCAGCAACTCGGCATGAGCGGCGGCCAGTTCGAGGTCAGCCTGTTGAGGCAAGAGCAACCGCAGAGTTTTGGCCTGGAGTCGGCGGAATTCCTGGTCGCCGGGCATGCCGGGAGCTCACCCCGCCCTTTGGCCAAGGTGGCCTCGGGCGGCGAGCTCTCGCGCATTGCGCTGGCGATTGCCGTCACCACCTGCCAGCAAGACCGCGGCGGCGTCGGCACCTTGATCTTTGACGAAATCGATGCCGGCGTCGGCGGCGCTGTGGCCGAGACCGTCGGCCGCTTGATGAAGCAACTGGGGCGCGAGCGCCAAGTGCTGGCCGTTACCCATTTGCCCCAGGTCGCCGCCTGTGCCGATCAGCATTTGGTCGTCGCCAAGGCCTTCGCGGGCGGCCAGACGCTCAGCACCGTACAGGCCGTGCTCGGCGAGACAAGAGTCGCAGAAATTGCCCGCATGCTGGGCGGCGAGCGGCTCTCTTCCACCAGCCTGGCGCACGCACAGGAGATGCTCGATCTCTCCGCCTCCCCGAACACCACCAGCGCAACACGCTCAAAGAAAGCCAAGTCATGACCAGCCAATCAGCCAAACCGGTTGACCCTGCAACGAAAAGCAATGTGGTGCTGGTAACCGGCATGTCCGGCGGCGGCAAGTCGGAGGCGATGCATGCGCTGGAAGACGCCGGCTTCTTCTGCGTTGACAACCTGCCGGCCGACCTGCTGCTGGACTTTTTGCGTCTTGAGCAACAGCGTGGCGAGCGCCGGGTCGCGATTGCGGTGGATGTGCGCAGCGCCGGATCCTTGCCTCTGCTGCTGCCCTTGTTCAAGCAATTGCGCGACGAAGGTGTGGCGATCCGCTCGATCTTCTTTGATGCGAATACCGAAACCTTGATGCGGCGTTTTTCGGAAACGCGCCGGCCCCATCCCTTGCGCCTCGATCAATCGCCGTCAAACAAGGACGACGGACACCGGGCGCTGCTGGAGGCGATCACGCTGGAGCGCGAACTGCTGGGCGCACTGCGGGTTGAATCGACGGTGCTGGACACCAGCCAGCTGCGCCCAGCCCAGTTGCGCGCCTGGGTGCGCGACCTGGTGGTGGTGGAAGGCAATTCGCTGACCCTGGTGTTCGAGTCGTTTGCCTTCAAGCACGGTGTGCCGAGCGACGCCGATTTTGTGTTTGATGTGCGCGTGCTGCCTAACCCCTATTACGACCGGGAGTTGCGACCTCTCAACGGCCGAGATAAGCCGGTCGCCGACTACCTCGAGGCGCAGCCGGAGGTTGGCCTGATGCTGAGCCAAATCGGCGCCTTCATGACCCAGTGGCTACCCAACTTTGCCGCGGATCAGCGCAGTTATTTGACCGTCGCTATCGGCTGCACCGGCGGTCAACACCGCTCGGTCTACCTGGTGGAGGCCTTGGCGCGCCAGTTCGCGCACCATGGTCAAGTGCTGAAACGGCACCGCGAGTTGGACGCGAAATAAACACCTCAGACCTGCGGCTGCTTTTCATCGCTCGAATAAAACAAGACCAATAGCGCCACGCTACCCAGCGGAGCCAGCAGCACCAAGGCCAGCATCCAGGGCAGCAAGCCGCGGCCACTGCGCCTCAAGGCCTGGCCCATAAAGACCCAATGGGCCATCAGCGCGGCGGCGATTCCGAGGCCAAGAAAGGTCAGCAATGCCGCCGAAGGCTCGCCGTCGACATTCGCCTCCGAGATCAAAAACCACAGGCAGCAAGCCGCCGCCATCAAGGCGACCAGCGCTGACTCAACGGCATTCTTGGTAGCGGCATTCATGCGTAGTGACTCATTCAGACGATCAGTTTTTTCAAAGGCGCCGGCAATGCGTAGTCGGCCAGCCGTTCACGTGCCACCCAGACTCCGCCGGGACCGGACTCAACCGAGCCGATGAGGACATCCGCGCGCCGGGTGTGCAGTATCCAATCAAAATGCGTCAAGGCATGCGCGATGCGCGGCATCACCTCAAGCTTGGCACCGAGTTTGTCGGCATCCAACTGCAGCGCCGCCTCATCGTCATAAAGCGGCAAACTCCACAGCCCGGCCCACACCCCGGTGGCGGGGCGCTGCTGCAGCAAGACCTGACCCTCGCGCTCCAGCCATAACCACCAGTTCTCGCGCCGGCCGCGCTTGAGTTTGCGGGTCTTGACGGGATAGCGCGTCGGCTCGCCTTCAATACGCCCGGCACATAGATCGGCCACCGGGCATAACAGGCATTGCGGCGAGCGGCTGCTACAAATGCTCGCACCCAGGTCCATCAGCCCTTGGGTGTAGGACTCGATAGCCTCGGCGGGCAATAGCTCGGTGGCAAAGGCCCAGAGCCGCTTTTCTTCGGCGCTGCTGGCCAGGTCGCCATCAAAAGCCAGCAAGCGCCCCAAGACCCGTTTGACATTGCCGTCCAGGATGGCCACCCGCTCGCCGAAACAAAACGCCGCCACCGCCGCAGCGGTCGAGCGGCCAATGCCGGGCAGGGTTTGCAGGCCTGCCGCGCTGCGCGGAAATTCGCCACCGTGAAGCGTCATCACCGCCTGCGCGCAGGCATGCAGATTGCGCGCCCGGCTGTAGTAGCCCAGGCCGGCCCACAGCGCCAGCACCTCGTCGAGCGAAGCCGCAGCGAGATCGCTGACCGCGGGGAAGCGCTCCAGAAATCGCTGGTAATAGCCGAGCACCGTCGTCACCTGCGTCTGCTGCAACATGATCTCGGAGAGCCAGACCCGGTAGGGGTCGCGGGTGTTTTGCCAGGGCAGTTCATGGCGGCCATGGCGGCGCTGCCAAGCGACCAGGGTCGGCGCAAATTGAAGCGGAACAACTATCGTTTTTGACATTGAGGGCAGAAGAATGTGGAGCGCTGGCCTTGCACGATGCGTTTGATCGGCGTGGCGCAAGTCAGGCAAGGCTGGCCCTCGCGGCCATAGACGCGAGCCTGCATTTGAAAGCTACCGGCGACGCCGTGAGCGTCCTTGAAATCACGCAAGGTCGTGCCGCCCGCCTCCAAGGCCTGAGCCAAGACCGCTCGCACCGCCTGAGCCAGACGTTCGGCGCGCGGGCGACTGAGCTTGGCCGCAGCCAGACGCGGATCGATGCCGGCCAGAAACAAGGCCTCGCAAGCGTAGATATTGCCCGCGCCGACGACGATGTCGCCGGCCAGCAAGGCCAGCTTGACGGCCACCCGGCGCCCGCTCAGACCCGCATGCAGATGAGTGCCGTCAAAGCGAAGGTCAAAGGGTTCCATTCCCAGCCCGCCGAGCAGCTTGGCGGCCGGATCGGCATCGATTGCCTCGGACCAAACCACCGCCCCGAAACGACGCGGGTCGGTCAGGCGCAGCAGGCCGCGGTCGGTCTGCAGATCGAAATGGTCATGCGCTCCGGCCGGCGCATCGGCGAGGCCGGGGCTAAATGCCAAGGAACCCGACATGCCCAGATGCAGCAGCAGCCCACCGCTCGCCTTGGGCCGCGACAGCGGCAACCACAAATACTTGCCCCGCCGGCTGACCGCACCGACGCGCGCGCCAAGCAGGCACTCGCTGGCCAAGCCCAGCGGCCAGCGCAGCGGCTTGCCCAAGCGTGCTTGCAACACGGTGGCGCCCTCGATGGCGGCGGCAAAACTGCGGCGGGTGACTTCGACTTCGGGGAGTTCGGGCATGGCTCGCATGATATCGGGGCAGAATGCTCACTCGCCCCTCCCCTCGCTCGCCGTGGGTCGGGGTTTGTATTTTTGTTGGAGCCTCCATGCCCGAGAAATTCCGCCGCAGCGTCGCCGGTGCCATAGCCATTGGCGCGTCGCTGCTGCTTGCCAGTTTGATTGTTCAGCACGCCGTGGCCGGCCCCGCAGCCGAGGCGCCGCCAAAGTCTTCCGCACCCTCGGCACCGATCAACTCGGAGATGGACGCGCCACTGTTCTACCAACTGCTGGTGGGCGAGTTGGAGCTGCACACCGGCCAGCCGGGCGTCGCCTATCAAGTATTGCTGGACGCGGCACGCCGAACCGCCGATGAGGAGCTGTTTCAACGCGTCATCAACATTGCCTTGCAGGCTCGGGCCGGTGACCAGGCGCTGATCGCCGCCAAAGCCTGGCGCGAATCGCAGCCGAAGTCGGCCGCCGCCCATCAGATGATGATCCAGTTGCTGGCCTTGTTGAACCGCCCTGCCGACGCGACCGAGCCACTGCGCTCCTTGCTCGCTATCAGCCCCGAGGCGCAGCGATCGGCGGTTTTGCTGACCCTGCCCCGGCTATTTCAGCGCGCCGCCGAACCCAAGCGGGTGCTGGCCGCCCTCGAGCCCGTGCTGCAGGCTGCCGCGCAGCAGTCCGAAACCAAATTAGCAGCCAAGTCCGTGCTGGCAAAGCTGGCGCTCGCGGCCGGCGACAGCAAGCGCGCAATGACGCTGACCGAAGAAGTGGCCGCCTTCGCCGCCGACTCGGACGAGGCGATTCAATTGGCCTTGGAGTTGTTGCCGCAGGAGCCGCGAGCCGAATTGCTGATCACCCAGCGCCTGCAAGCCAAGCCCGACAACCTTGCGTTGCAACTTGCCTATGGCCGCGCCTTGGCTCGCGCGCAACGGCCCGCCGAAGCCGCGCGTGAATTTCGAGCCATCACGCTTGCTTCGCCCGGCACCAGCAGCGCTTGGTTTGCGCTGGGCACGCTGGAGCTGGACCTGCGTCACGCGGACGCGGCGGATGCGGCGCTGCGCGAATATCTGAAGTTGCTCGACGGCCCCGTCACGGCCAATGCGGCAGCAGATGGCGAAGTCGATCCACAAGCCAGCGCTGAAGCACGTCAACAGACATGGTTATTGCTGGCCCAAGCGGCCGAGTTGCGCGGCGACTTCAAGGCGGCCGAAAACTGGCTGCTCAAGGTGGACTCGCCGCAACGGCAGCTGGAAGCCCAATTTCGGCGCGCTTCCTTGTTGGCCCGCCAGGGCAAGTTGAACGACGCGCGCAAGCTGCTGCAATCATTGCCGGAGGGCAGTCCCGAAGAATTGCGCTCCAAACTTCTGGCCGAGTCGCAGTTGCTGCGCGATGCGCAGGACTGGCAAGCCGCCCATGATGTGCTGGCACAGGCCAATGCGCGGCTGCCCAAGGACCCCGATCT
Organism: Roseateles oligotrophus; assembly: GCF_025717515.1. Lineage (GTDB taxonomy): Bacteria > Pseudomonadota > Gammaproteobacteria > Burkholderiales > Burkholderiaceae_C > Paucibacter_A > Paucibacter_A oligotrophus. The sequence continues at coordinate 72,959 of NZ_JAJIRN010000001.1, read as the reverse complement.
CAAATACGAGCAAGCCATGATGGCGGAGAAACTCGGTCGACTCGAGGACATGGAAAGCTTGCTGAAAAGCGTGATCGCCATCAAACCCGATCACCATCACGCCTATAACGCGCTCGGTTACTCGCTCGCTGAGCGCAATCTGCGGCTGGAAGAAGCCAAGGCCTTGATCGCCAAAGCGCTCAGCTTTGTGCCCTCGGAGCCCTTTATCCTCGACAGCATGGGTTGGGTCGAGTTTCGTCTGGGCAATAAGGTTGAAGCGCTGCGACTGCTGCGGCAGAGCTACGCGGCCCGGCCCGACGCCGAAATCGCTGCACATCTGGGTGAAGTGCTGTGGGTCAGCGGTCAGCGCAACGAGGCTCAACTGATCTGGAATGAAGGCCTGGCGCGCGACCCCAAGAACGAAGCGCTGCGCGAAGCCATCAAACGTCTGAAGGCGCAGCAATGAGACTCCTCGCGGCATTACTCTTGACCGGCGCGTCGCTATTGATGGCTGGCTGCGCCAGTTTGGCCCCCAAGCCCGCCAATATTGTTGCCGAAGGCGATGTGCGCATCAGCGGCAGACTCAGCGTGCAAGTCGCCGGCAGCAGCGGCCGCGCCTCGGGCGGCAACGCTGGCTTCGAGTTGAGCGGCAACCCTCGCGCCGGCCAACTGGAGCTGAGCACGCCATTGGGAAGTCTGGTCGCCCGCGCAAGTTGGGGGCCCGAGATAGCAACGCTGCAGACGCCAGAGGCCGAACGCAGCTTCGCCGATCTGGATGGCTTGACTCGCGAATTGCTGGGGGAGGCGATCCCTGTGGCCGCGCTGTTCGACTGGTTGCGCGGCCGCCCTTGGCCGCAGGTACACAACGAGCCCATGGCCGAAGGCCTCGGCTTCTCGCAACTCGGCTGGCAGATCGATCTGGCGCGCTTTCAAGAGGGCTTGATCATCGCCACCCGCAAGGCCGAACCCCTGGTCACGCTGCGCGCCCGCGTAGAACCCTAAGCAAATCCCCCAGCGATGCAAGCGATTTACGACATTCCCGCCCCGGCCAAGCTCAACCTCTTTTTGCATGTCGTCGGCAAGAGGCCCGATGGCTACCACCTCCTGCAGTCTGTTTTTACGCTGATCGATTGGGCCGACACGCTGCACTTCGAACGTCGCAGCGACGGGCTTTTGCGCCGCCACGACATTGGCGCCAGCCTGCCGCCCGACGATCTGTGCCTGAGGGCTGCACGCCTGCTGCAGGCGCAAAGTGCTTGCGACTTTGGTGTCGATATCCAGATTGAAAAGCGCCTGCCCGCGGGCGCGGGCATGGGCGGGGGCTCTTCTGATGCAGCCTCAACCCTGCTCGCCTTGAATCGTCTTTGGGGCTTGAACTGGCCGCTGTCGAAACTTTTAGCGCTGGGCCTGAAGCTAGGCGCCGACGTGCCGTTTTTTCTTGGCGGCAGCCACGCATTCGTCGAAGGCATCGGAGAAATCCTGCATCCGATCGACTTGCCGCCGTTGAGCTTTGCGGTGCTGAAACCGAGCCAAAGCATCTCCACGCAAGAAATATTTTCGAGCCCCCTCTTGGCAAGATCAAAAAACATGGCTATAGTAGCGGGCTTTCCTGCAAACAATTCTTCAGAAAAAACATCGGTCGGCTCGTCACTCAACGAGTCGAAAGAATTTGATGAAGTATTGAAGCTGGACGATGAAGGAATAGCAAAATTGATCGGCGGGTTTGGTCGCAACGACCTACAAAAACCAGCCGAAGCAAGTTGCCCCGGAGTTGTTCAAGCGCTGCATATATTGGAATCTGAATTCGGCAATAGTCGAATGACAGGCTCCGGTAGCGCAGTATTCGCGAGAGTTGATACTCCAACGAATGAGCAAGAAATAAATCTGTTAAATCAGATAATTTTTTCGAAGTTGCAGGGTTTACCTGCGGATTGGTCTGGTAGAATTTGCCGCAGCTTAGATAGCCACCCACTGCAAGGTTGGGCCGCTGACGAAAAGATAAGCTGAAGTAAATTCTTGGATTGATTTTCGAAGAAGATACTGAGAAGGACAGACAAGTTATAGGGTGCAGCAGCTCTGCTGTGTCCTGTGTAGGGGAGTCGCCAAGTTGGTTAAGGCAACGGATTTTGATTCCGTCATGCGAAGGTTCGAATCCTTCTTCCCCTGCCAAAATTTTTTGCGCTAAAGAAACACCCGGACACGCTGGCTGGCCACGGGTCCTTCTAAAAAGGATGGCTCGTGCTACTCAATACCGTCCTCTTCACCGGCAACGCAAACCCGGTTCTCTCCCAAGAAATTGCAACCCATCTGGGCCTCGACTTGGGCAAAGCCTTGGTCGGCCGCTTCTCCGATGGTGAAGTCACCGTCGAGATTCAGCAAAACGTCCGCGCTCGCGACGTCTTCGTCATTCAGCCGACCTGCTCGCCGACGAATGAGAACCTGATGGAATTGCTGATCATGGTTGATGCCCTGAAGCGCGCCAGCGCTCGCCGCATCACCGCCGTGATCCCTTACTACGGTTACGCCCGTCAAGATCGCCGCCCACGTTCGACCCGCGTGCCTATCAGCGCCAAGGTCGTGGCCGATCTGCTTGAAAAAGTCGGCGTCGAGCGCGTCTTGACGATGGACTTGCACGCCGACCAGATCCAGGGCTTCTTCAACATTCCGGTCGACAATATTTACGCCTCGCCGGTCTTGTTGTCTGACCTGAAGGCTCGCAATTATTCGAATCTGGTTGTCGTCAGCCCCGACGTTGGCGGCGTGGTGCGTGCCCGCGCCTTGGCCAAGCAACTCGGTTGCGATCTGGCCATCATCGACAAGCGCCGCCCGGCCGCCAATGTGTCCGAAGTGATGCATGTGATCGGCGAAATCGACGGCCGCAACTGCGTGATCATGGACGACATGATCGACACCGCAGGCACCCTGGTGAAAGCCGCCGAAGTGCTGAAGGATCGCGGCGCCAAAAGCGTCTACGCCTATTGCACCCACCCGATCCTGTCGGGCCCTGCAATCGAGCGCATCTCCAAGTCCATGCTTGACGAAGTGGTCATCAGCAACACGATTCCTCTGAACGACGCGGCCAAGGCCTGCGGCAAGATTCGCCAACTTTCGGTGGCCTTCTTGTTCGCCGAGACGATCCGCCGGATTTCGGACGGCGAGTCGGTCACATCTTTGTTTAGCGAGCAAAACAATAATTTCTGAACCCGGATCGAGGGCAACCTCGACTCCGGTTTGAAACGCGGTCGCAAGTCCGCACATCCCGAGCAGCCTGGTCGCGGGCGCTCAACACCATGAACACCCGCCAGGGTGTTCAGCCTTTTTGGAGTCACTATGAAATTCACAGCTTTTGACCGCAAGTTGCAGGGGACCGGAGCGAGCCGCCGCCTGCGAGTTGCTGGCCGCGTCCCAGGTATCGTGTTTGCCGCCGGCGAACCAGCGATGATCGAAATGGATCACAACGCACTGTTCCACGCCTTGAAGAAGGAAGCCTTCCACAGCACCATCCTCGAGATGGAACTGAACGGCGCCGTCTCGCAAGTGCTGTTGCGCGATTTCCAGATGCACCCGTACAAGCCGCAAGTTCTGCACGCAGACTTCCAGCGCGTTGACGACACAACCAAAATCACCAAGAAGGTGCCTTTGCACTTCGTGGGCGAAGAGACCTCGACCGCCGTCAAGATCGACTCTTGCACCGTCAACCACGTGATCACCGAATTGCTGATCACCTGCCTGGCCAAGCAATTGCCCGAGTTCATCGAAGTAAATCTGGCCGGCCTGACCAAGGGTCACTCGGTGCACGTCAATGACCTGACATTGCCAGCCGGCATCAAGGTCGTCACACATGGCAAGCCAAACCCAGTGGTTGCTACGCCGGTTGATCCAGCCGCCGAAGAAATCATCGTCGTTGCCGCAGCGCCTGTGGACGACGGCAAGAAGAAGAAGAAGAAGTAAGTAATTCCTCTTCCCTTACGCTTGCGAAAGGCCCTGCTCTGCGGGGCCTTTTTACATTCTCCGACCCAACAAATGAGCCGCCACGGCCATAAACTCGCAGCATGATTCGACTTTTTGTTGGCCTGGGCAATCCGGGCAGTGAATACGAGCACACTCGCCACAACGCGGGTTTCTGGTGGATTGATGCGCTGGCTCGCAAGCTCGGCGCTTCGCTGCAGGTCGAGCGCAATTACTACGGCCTATGTGCTCGCGTCAACAATGCGCCGGGCGCACCGGGGCCGATCTGGCTCTTGCAGCCGATGACCTTCATGAATCTGTCCGGCAAGTCGGTCGCGCCCTTGGCGCGCTTCTTCAAGATCGCGCCGGAAGAAATTCTGGCCATCCATGACGAGCTTGATCTGGAGCCGGGTCAAATGAAGTTCAAACAAGGCGGGGGCAACGGAGGCCACAACGGTTTGAAGGACATGCAGGCCCAACTGGGCTCGGCCAATTTCTGGCGCTTGCGTCTGGGCATCGGCCACCCCGGCCACAAAGACGAAGTCGCCGGCTATGTGCTGCGCAAGCCGCCATTGGCCGAACGGCAGTTGATCGAGGAATGCATAGACAAGTCAATGGAGTCGGTTGAACTCATGCTCTCGGGTCAGATGGACAAGGCCCTGACGAAAATTCACGCCAAGCCGCCACGGCCAAAGCCACCAAAGCCGGACGCAAAACCAGCCGCCGCCCTCAGCTCTCCGACCTTGACTGAAAGCAGTCCATGAAACTTGCACCTTGGTTTTTTCTGCCCGTTTTGATAACGACTTATGTCGATGCAGCTCTGGCACAAACCAAGACCCAGACCATCTCGATTTACCGCTGCGGCGCCGATGGCCGCGACTTGCGCGACTCGCCCTGCCCCGCACATCTGCCGGCCAGCGACTCGCAGCTGATATTCGATCAGCCCAGCGCCGGCCAGGCCCAAGCTAGCAAGGAAATTGCGGCGGCCGACGCCAAGCGCGCCGATGCCATGCAAAAGGCCAGACTCAAGCAAGAAGCCGAGGCGCGGCATCTCAACGGCAAGGTTGCGGGCATAGACGGGCTGAAAACAAGCGGGCAAGCGGCCAGCGCCCCAACAGCCAAGCCGCCTGTGACGACGCAGTCACCCAAGCCGCCAAAGCCACCCAAACCGCCCAAGAGTCCCAAACATCCAAAAGCTGCCGAGCCCTCCGCTGCGCCCGGTTAGAATCCCCCGCTGTTGGTGCTCGCGCAGTCATTCATGCCTGTGCAGTTAAACGGGAATCAGAACGGCAACGCTCCCACGGAGCAAGCCCAACCTGAGCTGTCCCCGCAACGGTAAGTGGACGGAACGCAGCGGCGTTCCAAGGCCTGTCATCGCTCCACTGGTGCTTTTCAAGCGCTGGGAAGGACACAGGCGTCGCCTCCACCAGCCCGGATACCGGCCAACAACGTGGAGAGCCTCGGCCATTTTTATGGGCGCGGCATTCCGTTCCTCAGACCCTCAGCGGGTGAGCTGATGTCTGGTTGTTTTTTGCGCCCTATCCCTGATGACTTCTACTGCTCGGCGTCTTGCACGCCCCTCCTTTCACGCGACCTCGTACGTGAGGACTCCCTTCGCCTTGGCGGCAATTTCCGGCCTCTTGCACTGCACGGTTCTGGCGCAAACGGTGCCAGCGCCCAACAAGCTCGAACCGATCGTGGTTTCGGCCACCCGCACCGCCAGCCGGGTCGACCAGTTGGTCGCCGACGTCACGGTTTTGTCGCGTAGCGACATCGAAAAAAGCGAAGGCCGCACGCTGGTCGAGTTGCTGTCGCAGCAGCCAGGCATCCAGTTCTCCAGCAATGGCGGTCTGGGCAAGAGTGCCTCGCTGTTTATTCGCGGCCTCGAGGCCCGCCATACCCTACTCTTGATTGACGGCGTGCGCGTCAGCTCGGCCACCTTGGGCACCCCCTCGCTCGACAATTTGCCGATGGAAATCATCGACCGCATCGAAATCGTGCGCGGCCCGATGTCGGCGCTTTACGGCAGCAATGCGATGGGCGGAGTGATCCAGATCTTTACGCGCAGCGGCCGCGCCGGCTTGCACCCCAACGCCAGCGTGATGGCCGGCAGCAATGCCTACGGCAAATTGTCCGGCGGCGTGGCCTATGGCCATGAAGGCCTGGATATCGCCGTGCAGTTGCAGCGCACCGTGACAGGCGGCTTTTCGACCACCAATGACACCGCCCAGTTCGGCAATTACAACCCCGACAAGGACGGCTTCCGCCAGACCGGCGGCAGCCTGAACCTTGGCCTTCAGCTGGCTAAAAATTGGCGCCTCGAAGCGCTCGCCATCAGCTCCAGCGGCAACTCGGCATTCGACGATGGCGCCAAGGTTGACTCCCGCGCCAAGCTCTCGAACGGCCTGCAAAGCCTGCGCCTGCAGGGTCAAATGACCCAGTCATGGCTGAGCAAACTGTCCGCATCAAAGTCGGTCGACAAATACGACACGCTGTCCAGCGCCAGCCAATTCACCCAACTCGGTGCGATCGAAACCGATCAGACCCAGCTGAGCTGGGAGAACACCATCGACACCCCTATCGGCACGGCGCTGGCGCTGCTCGAACGTCTGGAGCAAAAAGTCAGCCGTCCGGGCGATGCCTTCAGCGTCAGTGATCGCAGCATCAACGGCATCGGCCTGGGCCTCAACGGCAGCAGCGGCGACCACAGCTGGCAGGCCAGCCTGCGCATGGATGACAACTCGCAATTCGGCAAGCAAAATACCGGCGCCCTGGGTTGGGGCTATACCTTGACCTCGACGCTGCGCCTGGGCGCCAGCTACGGCACCAGCTTCACCGCGCCCAGCTTCAACCAGCTCTACTACCCAGGTTTTGGCAACCCCACGCTGCTGCCCGAAGACGGCAAACATGCCGAGCTGAGCCTGCGTTGGAAGCAAGGCGCACAAAGTCTCAAAGCGGCCCTGTTTGACAACCGTTACCGCAACTTCATTTCCAGCGGCCCGGCACCCAGCAACACGCCACGCGCGCGCTCGGAAGGCATCTCGCTGGCCTACGAGATCAGCTTGCAAACCGTCAAATTGAGCGCATCGCTGGATCATGTCAACCCGCACAACGCCACCGACGGCGTCGCAACGAGCGGCAACTTGCTGCCGCGCCGCGCCAAAGACAGCTTCAAGCTGCAAGGCGACTGGGAACTCGGCAAGCTCAATCTGGGCGCGTCCTTGAACAGCTTCTCGCATCGTTTTGATGATGCAGCGAACAAGTACAAGCTGGCCGGCTACGCCACACTCGATCTGCGCAGCGACTGGGAGTTCTCACCCGCCTGGAGCATGAACGCACGCCTGAATAACGTGGCCGACAAGCACTATGAAACCGCACGCGGCTTCAATCAGCCTGGGCGCGAGTTCTACCTCGGCCTGCGCTACGAGCCACAGTAAGCAGCAAGTAAGCGAGCGAGCGCCATGGCACAGCATCATTTGATCGTCGGTGGCCAACGCAGCGGAAAGTCTCGCCAGGCCGAACGGCTGGCCTTGGCGTGGCAGGCTGCGGCGGCGGATCACCAAGTGTGTGTGGTGGCAACCGCCTTGGCGCTGGACAGCGAGATGCAAGCCCGCATCGCGCGCCACCAGCAATACCGGCCCGCCGGTTTCGCCACGGTGGAGTCGCCCTTGCTGCTGGCCGCGGCCTTGCTAGCTAACGCCGCTCCCAATCGGCTCTTGCTGGTCGACTGCCTGACCTTGTGGCTGACAAACTGGCTGATGCCAATGTCGGGGCCGCCCGATCTGGCCGGCTGGGAGGCCGAGCTGCAAGCGCTGCTGGATGCCTTGCCAAAGCTCGCTTCGCCGGTGCTGTTTGTCTCGAACGAAGTCGGCTGGGGCGTCTCGCCGATGTCCAGCGAGGCGCGCTTTTATGTCGACGAGTTGGGCCGTTTGAATCAGCAGGTGGCCCAGCGCTGTCAAGACCTGACCCTGATGGTGGCCGGCCAGGCCTGGACCCGGCCGGTCGAGCAAGGACGAAAACCATGAACAAGATCATCACAACCGCCCTGCTCGCTGCTGCCGCGTTGGGCGCCAGCGCAACCGCTGCAGCCGCGCCCATCAAAATCGTCGACGACGCCGGCCACACGCTGCAATTGAGCGAACCGCCGCGCCGCATCGTCACGCTGCTGCCCTCTCTGACCGAAACGGTCTGCGCGCTCGGCGCATGCGATCGGCTGGTCGGCGTGGACCGCTATTCCAACTACCCCGAGTCCGTCAACAAGCTACCCAAGCTGGGCGGTCTGGATGACACACAGGTTGAAACCGTTGTGTCGCTGAGGCCCGATGTGGTGATCGTGGCGCCGTCTTCGCGGGTGCAAGACCGGCTCGCCAGCTTGGGCCTCAAAGTGCTGGTGCTGGAGACACGCAGCCAAGAAGACGTCAGGCGCGTGCTCGGCAAGATCGGTGAGTTGCTGGCCGTCGCCGAGCCGCAAAAGGTCTGGCTGAACATCGATGCGGCGATCAGCCAAGCCGCCGCCAGCATCCCCCCCGAGGTCAAGGGCATGAGCATCTATTACGAGGTCGACAGCGCGCCCTTTGCGGCCGGCGAATCCTCCTTCATTGGCGAGACCTTGGTACGACTGGGTGTCAAAAACATCGTCGGCAAGGAACTCGGCCCATTCCCGAAACTGAACCCCGAATTCATCGTCCGCGCCGATCCGCAGATCATCATGGTGGCCCAGCGCAGCGCCGTCAATCTGCCCAGCCGCCCGGGCTGGGCCGGCATCCGCGCGCTGCGCGAGCAGCGCCTGTGCGTGTTCCCGAAAGAAGAGTCCGAGGTGATGGGTCGCCCCGGCCCCCGCATGGGCGAAGCCGCCGGCTGGATGGCGCGCTGCCTGCGCGGACTGACCCCCGGTGCTAGCAAGCCCAAGACCAATACCAAACCATGAATCGCAGCAGCAAGCCGCTGACCCTGTTGCTGGCGCTCACGCTGATCAGCAGCGCACTCGTGCTGCTCGGCGTGGCGGTCGGCAGCACCGGCTTCGGCCTGAGCTGGCTGGACGGCGGCGATGCGATTCAGCAGCAAATCCTCTGGCAAATTCGCCTGCCTCGCTCCAGTGGCGCCTGGGTGGCCGGCGCTTTGCTGGGCCTGGCCGGTGCGGTGGCGCAAGGTCTTTTTCGCAATGCCTTGGCCGATCCCTATCTGCTCGGCGCCTCCTCCGGCGCGGGCCTGGGCGTGGCCCTGCTCTTGGTGCTGGCCGGCACCTCGCCGGCCGCCGCCTCGCTGTGGCTGCGCATCGGCCTGACCGGTGCGGCCTTTTTTGGCGCGGTCGGCGCGGTGCTCTTGACCTTGGTGTTAGCACGCGGGGTTGAGCAAACCATGCGTTTGCTGCTGGCTGGCGTCATCGTCGGCGTGGTGCTGGGTTCGGCAACCACCTTGATGATCATGCTGGCGCCCGACATCATGCGGCCTATGCAGGCCTTTGTGATGGGCAGCACCGGGTTTTTGGGGTGGAACAGCGTCTTGATCATGGCGCCTTTGCTGCTGCTCTGCCTGCTCGCCGCCTTGGGCTGCAGTCGTGCGCTCGACGCGATGACGCTGGGCGAATCGACCGCAGCCTCGCTGGGCGTGCGCCTGCAGACGATACGCCTGCTCTTGATCGGCGTGCTGGCCCTGGCGACCGGTGCTGCGGTGGCGCAAGCCGGCTTGATCGGTTTTGTCGGCTTGGTTGCCCCTCACTTGGTGCGCAGCCGCCTGCATTGCACGCACAGCTGGTTGCTGCTGCTGTCGGCCTTGACCGGCGGAGCGCTGCTGCTGGCGGCCGACATCCTGGCCCGTTGGTTGGTGGCTCCGCAAGAGCTGCCGGTCGGCGTGGTCACCACCGTCTTGGGCGGCGCCTATCTGCTCTGGTTGATGCACCGCAAGCCGATGTTGGAAAGCCGAACATGAGCTCAATTTTGAAGCCCCAGATCGCCCTGCAAGCGCTGATCGAATCCGTCCATTTGCAGGGTCAGCCTATTTTGGGCGAAATCGCCCTGCAGCTGAAGATGAGCGAGTGGACCGCCATCGTCGGGCCCAACGGCGCCGGCAAGTCAACGCTCTTGCGCGCGATTGCCGGCCTGCTGCCCATGAAGGGCCGGGTGCAGTTATTGGGCCATGACTGGACCCAAATTCCCGCCCGCGAGCGTGCACGCCAACTGGCCTGGCTGGGTCAAAACGAAAGCAGCTCCGACGTCTTGAGTGCTTACGAAGTGGTGATGCTGGGCCGCCTGCCGCACCAAGCCTGGCTCGCGCCGCCAAGCAGCGCCGACCATGCCGCCGTCGTACAGGCGATGCAGCAGACACAGAGCTGGGACTGGCGCGACCGCCCGCTCGGCCGCCTATCGGGAGGCGAACGCCAGCGAGTGCTCTTGGCTCGAGCTTTGGCCGTGCAGGCCCAGGTGCTGTTGATGGACGAGCCGCTGGCCCACCTGGACCCACCCCATCAAGCCGACTGGTTAGCGCTGGTGCGCGAATTGGTGGCCTCGGGCGTGGCCGTGGTCAGCGTGCTGCACGAACTCAATATGGCCTTGCAGGCCGACAGCCTTGTGGTGATGGAGGCCGGCCGCGTCAGCAGTCACGGCGCGCCGCAGCGAGCCGACACCAGGGCTGCGCTGCAAGCGGTGTTCGATCACCGGCTGCATCTGGTCGAGGTGCAAGGTCAATGGCTGGCTCTGCCCGCAGCCCTGCTGCCGAGCAGCCAGGAGGCAAAACCCAATAACAATGTGCTGCCGCTGAAGCGGGCGAGCGAATGAATATGACGCAATGCAAAGCGCTGCTGATCAGCGCCCCCTCCTCCGGCTCGGGCAAGACCAGCGTCACCACGGCCATCGCCCGCTGGCATGCGAGGCGTGGCCTGAAGGTGCGCGTCTTCAAGACCGGGCCCGACTATCTGGACCCGATGGTTTTACAAAGAGCCAGTGGCCACGCCGTCTATCAGCTCGACCTCTTCATGGGTGGGCTGGCCCATTGCCGCGCCTTGCTCGCCGAGGCCGCGCAGGATGCCGACCTGATTCTGGTCGAGGGCGTGATGGGCCTGTTCGACGGAAAGCCCAGCAGCGCCGATCTGGCCGCCGCCTTTGGCCTGCCGGTGCTGGCGGTGATCGACGCGTCGGCGATGGCGCAGACCTTCGGCGCCTTGGCGCTGGGCCTGCAGAAATTCCGCAGCGATATCAAAGTATGCGGCGTGGTCGCCAACCGGGTCGGCAGTGCCGGCCATGGCGTGATGGTGGGCGAGGGCCTGCCGGACGATCTGCCGCTGATCGCCGCCCTGCCCCGCAACGCGGCCTTGACCTTGCCCGAGCGCCATCTGGGCCTAGTGCAGGCGATCGAGCTGCCGGGCCTGGACGAACTGCTGGATGGCTGGGCCGATGCCTGGGGCGCGGCGGTCAAGCCCGGTTTCGAGTTCGCGACCGTGCGCTTCGAGCCTCAAACCGCCTTCGCCACGCCGCCACTCTTGCTTGGGAAGCGCATTGCCGTCGCCCAAGACGCCGCCTTCAGCTTCATCTACCCGGCAAACTTGGATTGCCTGCGCAAGCTCGGCGCCGAGGTACTGAGCTTCTCGCCGCTGAAGGGTCAGGTCTTGCCCGACTGCGACGCCGTCTGGCTGCCGGGCGGCTACCCGGAGTTGCATGCCGAGGCGCTGCGCAAGCACCCGAGCTTTTTTGCCGACCTCCGCGAGCATCTGGCCGCAGGCAAACCCTTGCTGGCCGAATGCGGCGGCATGCTGTGTCTGGCCATCTCTCTGACCGATGGTGACGGCCACGTTCACCCGATGGCCGGCGTATTGCCGGGGCAAGCGGTGATGCAAAAGAAACTCTCGGCATTGGGTCTGCAAAGCATTGATTGGCCCGAAGGCAGCTTGCGCGGCCACACCTTTCACTATTCCAGCCTGGCCACGCCGCTGGCGCCGATCGCCATCGCCAGCAATCCCAATGCCGGCCGAGCTTGCGAGTCCCTTTATCAACAGGGCAGCCTGCGCGCCAGCTACATACACCATTACTTCCCTTCCAACCCGGCGGCGATTGCGGCCTTCTTCGCCGGCTGAACCGGCTCTAACAAGCTATGGAAATTACTCCCCCCCCGGTCGACCGCGAACGCGTGATCCCGACCGCCGAGCGCCGCGGCTTGATCTTCATCCACACCGGCGACGGCAAGGGCAAGAGCACGGCCGCCTTTGGCCTGGCGCTGCGCGCCCATGGGCGCGGCAAGGCGGTCAAGATCTATCAATTCATGAAGGTGCCGAGCGCCCGCTTCGGCGAGCACCGCATGTTCGAGCAGTTAGGCGTGCCGATCGAAGGCCTGGGCGACGGTTTCTCCTGGAAGAGCAAGGACCTGGAACATTCCGGGCAGCTGGCACGCGACGGCTGGGCGCGCGCCGAGGCGACGATTCGCGCCGGCGAGCATTTTCTGGTCGTGCTGGACGAGATCATGTATCCGCTGCGCTATGGCTGGCTGCCGCTAGAGCCGGTGCTGGCCTGCTTGCGCGAGCGGCCCGCCCATGTCCATGTGGTGTTGACCGGACGTAACGCGCCGGACGAGCTGATAGAGCTGGCCGACACCGTCACCGAGATGAGTCTGGTCAAGCATCACTTCAAGGCCGGCGTGCCGGCGCAGCGCGGCATCGAAGACTGATGATGGCCTGGCTCCTTACCCTCGCCATGCTGGTCGCGCTCTGCGTGGATCGCTGCTGGGGCGAGCCGCCCGCACGTTTTCATCCGGTCGTCGCGATGGGTTCGTTCCTGGGCCTGTTCTCCAAGCGCTTGTTGACGCTGGCGCCGAGAGCGGCCTTCAGCGCTGGCGCCTTGATCTGGTGCGTCGGCGCACTCAATGTCGGGGTGCTCGCCGCAATGCTGGAGACCTCACTGATCTACGCCTTCAAGCCCTGGCAAAGCTGGCCGGGTTTGCTGGGCGCCGGCCTGCTCTTGGGTCTGCTCTTGAAGCCGATGCTGGCCTGGCGCATGCTCAGCGCCGAGGTCGGCGCGGTGGAGGCGGCGCTGGCCGACTCGCTGCCGGCCGGCCGTGCCCGCTTGAGCCGCTTGGTCAGCCGCGACACCGCCAACTTGAGCGCCGCCGAGGTGCGCGAGGCGGCCATCGAGACCCTGGCCGAAAACCTCAACGACTCGGTCGTCGCCCCGCTGTTCTGGTTCATGCTGGCCGGCCTGCCGGGCGCGGCGATTTACCGCTTTGCGAATACGGCGGACGCGATGTGGGGCTATCGGGGTGAGTGGGAATGGGCCGGTAAATGGGCCGCCCGCGCCGACGATTTGCTGTCCTGGCTGCCGGCCCGCATCACCGGGCTGCTGATGCTGGGCTTCAAGCTCAAGCTGCTGCCGGCGCTTTGGCAACAAGCCCGCCGCACGCCGTCGCCGAACAGCGGCTGGCCGATGGCGGCGATGGCGCTGCGCTTGAATCTGCGCCTGGCCAAGCCGGGCGTCTATATATTGAACGACTCGGGCGCCGAGGTCGCGCCTGCCGACATCGCGCGGGCGCAAGGCTTGGCGCTGAAGGCGATGCTGGCCTGCGCCTTGGTGTTGGCCGTCGGCGCCGCCGCCTTGCGAGGTGGCCTGTGATTCCCCAGCATGGCGGCAGCGACAGCGGCCCCGCCCCCATTGAGGATTTCTCCAGCAATGCCAGCCCGCTAGGACCGCCGCCGGCGCTGCTTCAGGCGGTGTTGACGGCCGACCGCGCCCGCTACCCCGACCCCGCCTATCTGGCCTCGCGCGAGCGGCTGGGCGCGGCCGAGGGCGTGGATGCTGCACGCGTGCTGCCCGCCTCGGGCGGCGCCGAGGCGATTCGGCGCCTGAGCCTGGCGGCTCACTTGAGCGGTCTGACCGAGGTCTGGGTACCGCAGCCGGGCTTTGGTGACTATGCGGCGGCCGCAATGGCGCTGGGTCTGCAAGTACAAGGCTATGCCAGCGCACAGCACTTGAGCCAAGCCTTGCAGCGGCCCGCCTTGGTCTGGGTCTGCGAGCCCTGCAACCCGAGCGGCGACAGCTTCAGCGCCGGCGATTGGCTGGCCTTGGACGCGGCCTTGCAGCGCAGCGCTTCGACCCTGGCCGTTGACTGCGCCTATGAGCCGCTGCGCCTGGATGGGGCGAGCCAGTTGCCGCCTGACTTGGCCGAGCGGGCCTGGCGGCTGATCTGCCCCAACAAGGCCCTCGGCCTGACGGGCGTGCGCGCCGCCTATTTGCTGGCGCCAGCCTTGGACGGCTTGATCGAGCATGCCGTCAACGTCGCTCCGAGCTGGGTCTTGTCCAGCGAAGGAGTCGCCTTGCTGATGCATTGGCATAGCGACGAAACCCATGCGCATTTGCGCCGGGTCAGATCGCAATTGACAGCTTGGCGAGCCACTCAACACGCGCTGCTGGCCGACTTGGGCTGGCAGCAACGGCCAACTTGCACGAACTTCTGGCTGGCCAAGCCGCGACAAGCGGGCCTGCTGTTGAAACCGCTGCGCGAGCGCGGCATCAAGCTGCGCGACGCGACATCCTTCGGCCTGCCCGGATGGGTGCGGCTGTCGACCCAAGCACCCACAGCGCAACAAGCCTTGCTGCGAGCCATCAAGGAGTTAGAGGAAACAATATGACAGCCAAGGCGGTGATGGTGCTGGGAACGACCAGCGGCGCGGGCAAAAGCTGGTTGGCGACGGCCTTGTGCCGCTACTACGCCCGCCAAGGCCTCAAGGTCGCGCCCTACAAAGCGCAGAACATGAGCAATAACGCCCGAGTGGTGATGAGCCCCTGGCCTGCGGGTACGCAGGCGGCCCACCGAGGGGGCGCGGTGGAGCTTGGGGGCGGCCCGGCGCTCCACCCCGGCCTGTACGGGCGAATGGGCGAGATCGGCAGCGCCCAGTATTTCCAGGCGCTGGCCGCCCGCCGCATACCCGAAGTGCGCATGAACCCGGTGCTGCTCAAGCCCGAGAAAGACACCGCCTCGCAGGTGATCGTGCTGGGCGAGGTCGACAGCGAGTTGACGCATACGCCCTGGCGCGAGCGCAGCGAGAAGCTCTGGCTGCGCGCCCGCCCGGCGCTGCATGAGTTGCTGGCCGAGAACGATGTCGTCGTCATCGAAGGTGCGGGCTCGCCGGCCGAGATCAATCTGCACAGCAGCGATTACGTCAATATGCGCACCGCGCTGGAGGCCAAGGCCGCCTGCCTGCTGGTGACCGATATAGACCGCGGCGGCGCTTTTGCCCATTTGTTCGGCACGCACCAATTGCTGCCCGCCCATGAGCGCGCCTTGATCAAGGGTTATGTTCTGAATCGCTTTCGCGGTGATGCGTCCTTGCTGGCGCCCGGGCCGGAACAATTGCAGGCGCTGACGGGGGTGCCCACCGTCGCCGTGCTGCCGATGTGGCGCGGCCATGGCCTGCCGGAGGAAGACGGAGTGTTTGATGACAGCGTCAGCGGATCGGGACTGAAGATCGCCATCGTCGCCTACCCGCGCATGTCGAATCTGGACGAGTTCCAGCCCCTGCGCGGCCTGCCGAACGTACGCCTGAGCTGGGCCCGTACGCCGGCACAGTTGGAGGGCGCCGACTGGATCATCCTGCCGGGCTCAAAAGCGGTGGCGGCCGACCTGGCCTGGTTGCGCGCGCAAAAGCTCGATCTCACTATTGCCCAACATGCGGCAGCAAACAAACCCTTACTGGGCATCTGCGGCGGCCTGCAAATGCTGGGCGAAAGCCTGCTCGACCCTTATCAGCTGGACGGTAATGCGCCCGGCCTGGGCCTGCTGCCGCTGGTCACGCAGTTCGAAAAGGACAAACTCCTCAGCCCCAGCGCGCTGCGTTTCGGCGCGCTGACTTCGCCCTGGAGCGCGCTCGCGGGCGTCGAGGCTGCAGGTTATGAAATCCACCATGGCCGCACCGTTCAGCATCCCGCCATGGCCAGCGCAACGGTCGCCGTGCGCAATGATCGCGGCGAGGCGATAGGCTGGAGCCAGGGCTCGGTCCTGGGCTGTTATGCCCATGGCCTGTTCGAGCAAAGCAGTGTGATGCGGGCGCTGTTCGGCGCCGAAACGCCGGCCCTGGACAGCGTTTTTGATGGCCTGGCCGACTTCATCGAGCAGCATTTTGAGCAAGGTGTGCTGATGGGTCTGCTCAAACAAGGAGGCGATCAATGAACGCCCTGCCCGAACGCATCGCCTGCCTGTCCACCGAGGCGGTCGACACGCTCTACCGCCTCGGCGCCCAAGACCGCATTGCCGGCATCTCCGGCTACACCGTCTACCCGCCCGAGGCGCGCCATGACAAGCCCAAGATCAGCGGCTTCACCAGCATGAAGCTGGAAAAAATTCTGGCGGTGCAGCCGGATCTGGTGATCGGCTTCTCCGATCTGCAGCGGCCGCTGCTGGATGAATGCGAGCGGGCCGGCCTGGCCACCTTGTGGTTCAACCACCGCGACCTGGCCGGCATCCACGCGATGGTGCGGCGCCTGGGTGCCCTGGTCGACAAGGCCGCTTCCGCCGAGGCCCTGTGCGCACAATTGCAAGCCCGCCAGGACAGCATTGCCGCTGCGGCCGCGCTGTTGCCGCGCCGGCCGCGCGTGTGCTTCGAGGAATGGGACGAGCCCATCATCTGCGGCATCGGCTGGGTCAGCGAAATCATCGAGCTGGCCGGCGGCATCGACATCTTTGCCGACAAGGCGCGCGCCGGCCTGGCGCGCGATCGCATCGTCAGCGCCGAGGACATCCTGGCCCGCCGGCCCGAGCTGATACTCGGCAGTTGGTGCGGCAAGCGTTTTGTGCCGGACAAGGTGCTGGCCCGCCCCGGCTTCGCCGACTTGGGCGCGCAGCTGCTTGAAATCAAGTCGGCCGACATCCTGGCCCCCGGCCCGACGGCCATCGAACGCGGCGCCGCCCAGGTGCTGGCCGCCATCCAATCCTTTGTAGAAGACTCCACCCACTCATCATGCAAAACCTAATCCCGCAAATTCCGTCCCTGCAAGACCTGACCCTCACAGCCGCCTTGCAGCGCAGCATCGACGGCAAGACCAAGCCGCTCGGCTCGCTGGGTCAGTTAGAGAGCTTGATGCTGCGCATCGGCCTAATCCTGGGCAGCGAGACGCCGGTCTTGCGCGAGCCGCAGCTGATGGTGTTTGCCGGCGACCATGGGCTGGCCCGGCGAGGCGTGTCGGCCTATCCCAGCGATGTGACCTGGCAGATGGTCGAGAACTTTCTGGCCGGCGGTGCGGCGGTCAGCGTGCTGGCGCGCCAGCATGGCCTGAGCCTGACCGTCGTCGATGCCGGTGTCGCGCATGATTTCGCGCCGCGCCCCGGTCTGGTGATCGCCAAAGTGGCGGCCGGCACGGCCGACAGCTCGGAGCAGCCAGCCATGACGGCCGACCAATGCGCGACGGCAATAGCGGCGGGAAAAAGCTTGCTGGCGCAGCGGCCCGGCAATGCCTTGCTGCTCGGTGAGATGGGCATTGGCAACACCTCCAGCGCCGCGCTGCTGCTGGCGCGCCTGCAGAATTTTCCGATCGAGCGCTGCACCGGCCGCGGCACCGGCCTGGATGACGCCGCCTTGCAACGCAAGATCGAGACGCTGGGTGCGGTCTTGCAGCGCCACGCCGAGGCCACCGAGCCGCTGCAGGCGCTGGCGGCGCTGGGCGGCTTCGAGATCGCGATGATGGTCGGCGCGGTGCTGCAAGCGGCGCTGGAGCGGCGTGTGATTGTGGTGGACGGCTTCATCGCGAGTGCGGCCGTCTTGGTCGCGGCGCGCCTGCAACCGGCCGTGCTGGAGCGTTGCGTGTTCGCGCATCGCTCGATGGAGTCGGGCCATCGCCTGATGTTGGAGGCCTTGGGCGCCGAGCCGCTCTTGGACCTCGGCATGCGCTTGGGCGAAGGCTCGGGTGCGGCCATGGCCTGGCCGCTGCTGGAGTCGGCCTGCTTGGTTCTGCGTGAAATGGCCAGCTTCGAATCGGCCGGCGTCAGTCAACAGGATCAAGCATAAGGATTTAGATTCAGATCGGTGTTTACATCGCCCAAAGCTTGGCCATAATCGACGCAACAGTTTCCGCGCAATCCCTAGCTTTGGCCTTGCTTCGTACGAGCAGCATCGCCTCGCTAAGACATAAGGCGTCCCATGACAGACTTGGTTTTTGCCGATGAATTGCCGGCACCCGGCAGCGATGAGGCGGCTTCGAAGCCGCTCGAGCCCTGGGTGGTGATGATCGTGGACGACGACGTCGCCGTGCATCAGGTGACGCAGTTGGTGATGGCGGATTTCGAGTTTTCCGGCCGGCGCCTGCAGTTTCTCGACGCCTATAGCGGCGTCGAGGCGCGCGAGCTGCTGAAGTCGCGCACCGACATCGCCTTGATTCTGCTCGATGTGGTGATGGAGACCGAGCATGCCGGGCTGGACGTCGCCCGCTACATCCGCGACGAGCTGAAGAACAACCATGTGCGCATCGTGTTGCGCACCGGTCAGCCGGGGCAGGCGCCCGAAGAGCATGTCATCAAGACCTATGACATCAATGATTACAAAGAAAAAACCGAGCTGACCAAGCGCAAGCTGATCACGGTGTTTTACGCGGCGCTGCGCAGCTACCGCGACATCATGATCATCGAGCAGTCGCGCCAGGCGCTGCGCCGCTCGATCGACGCCATCACCCGGGTCTATGACTCGCAGAACCTGCGCCGCTTTGCCTCGGCCGTACTGGAGCAGGTCACCCATCTGCTGGGCATGGATGCGCGCGCGCTGTGTGCCAGCCGGGTCTCGGCCTACGCGGCCAGTAACTGCGAAGGCCATCTGAAGGTCTTGGCCGCTACCGCCGAATACTCCCGCCTGCTGGTCGATGATGAAATCAGCAATCTGCCGCCCGAGGTCAAAACCGCGCTGGACCGCGCGCTGATCGATCAATGCGGCTATTTCGACTCCCATCATTTCATCGGTTACTACCGCAGCAGCACCGACAACGAGACCCTGCTCTATATGCAGTTTTCGGACCCGGTCGATGCGCAAGCGCGCGAGTTGCTGGAGATCTTCTGCGCCAATGTCGCCATCACCTATGAGTCGCTGCTGCTGCGCGAGGAGATTCAGGAGACCCAGCGCTCGACGGTCTTCATCTTGGGCGAAGCGGTCGAGCGCCGCTCCAAGGAGACCGGCGCCCATGTCCGGCGCGTGGGTGAAATTTCCGCCTTGCTGGCCGAGACCTCGGGCATGCGTGCGGCCGATGTGGAGTTCATGCGGCAGGCCTCGCCGCTGCACGATGTGGGCAAGATCGGCATCCCGGACCGGGTCTTGAACAAGCCGGGCAAGCTCGATGCCGACGAATGGGAAATCATGAAAACCCATGCGCGCATCGGCTTCGAGCTGCTCAGCAAGTCAGACAAGCGCATTCTGCAACTCGGCGCCATCATTGCGCACGAGCACCATGAGCGCTGGGACGGCGCTGGCTACCCCCGCGGCCTGCTTGGCGACCAGATCAATATCGCCGGTCGCATCGTGGCTCTGGCCGATGTATTGGACGCGCTGGTCAGTGGGCGTTGCTACAAAGAGGCATGGGAATTCGATGCCGCGCTGGCCTACATCACCGAGCAGGCCGGCAAACAGTTCGACCCCGCCTTGGTGCAACAACTGTTTGACAAGCTGGAAGCGGTGCACGAAATCTATAGGCGCTATCCGGACTCCTGAACGCCCGGGGCGTTGGTTTGGGACCGGCATTTGCATTGGCATTGGCGAGGTAGAGTGCGGGCCTGCCCCTCCCTCCCGCCTATGAGCTATCTACTGCACGAACTGCGCCTCTTCTTCATCGCCCTGCAATTCTTCACGCGCTGCCCGACGCCGCGTTGGGTCGGCTTCGAACCGATTTGGTTGCAGCAATGCGCGCGCCACTTCCCCGCAGTTGGCCTTTGCATAGGCAGTTTTGCCGGCCTGGTGCTGGGGCTCGCCTTGTGGATCTGGCCGCCTGCGGTGGCCGTGGGCCTGAGCATGGCCGCCAGCATCTGGCTGACCGGCGGCTTCCACGAAGACGGTTGGGCCGACACCTGCGACGGCCTCGGCGGCAGCGTCAGCCGCGAGCGCGCGTTGACCATCATGAAAGACTCCCGCATCGGCAGCTACGGCTCGCTCGGCCTGATCCTGATGCTGGGGCTGAAGGCCGCGGCGCTGTTGGCGCTGGCCGAGGCGAGCCCGGAATTGGCCGTGCTGCTGACGATCTGGGCCCATGCTGCCTCGCGCGCCGCGCCGGTCTGGTTGATGCACAGCCTCGCCTATGCCGGCGACGCCGAGCATGCCAAAGCCAAGCCCTTGGCCACGCAGGCCGATGGTCGCACCTTGAGCGTCGCCTTCGCCTGGGTGCTGGCGGCGGGCGCTGCAATGGTGCTGCTGATGCCGCCCCTGTTGCCGAGTTTGCTATTGGCCCTGCTGAGCGCCGCCGGGCTAACGCTTTATATGCAGGCCTGGCTGGATCGCCGCCTGGGCGGCTACACCGGCGACAACCTCGGCGCCACCCAGCAGGTGGTGGAACTGGGCGTCTTGTTGAGCTATTTGGCGCTGTTGAATGTCTTCTGAAAATATCAGGGTCTGGCGCCATCCATGCCCGAGCGGTGCGGCAGGACGCTGCATCGGTGCCGGTACCGACCTGCCGGTGCATTGGCGGGCCGCCAAACGCTTGGCAAGGCGGATTCAAAAGCTCGCCCAGCGGGAGCGACTGCCCAAGATCATCTATAGCTCGCCGCTGCGCCGCTGTGCCGATGTCGGCGCCTGGCTGAAGGCCTGGGGCTGGCAACACCATCAAGACCCCGCCTTGCTGGAGCTGGACTTCGGCGCCTGGGATGGCCGCGCCTGGGCCGAGATCGAACGCGCCGAGATTGACCTATGGGTGGCCGACTTTGTCGCCCATGCGCCGGGCGGCGGCGAGTCGCTCGCCGCTCTGCTTGAGCGCGCCGGCAACTGGCGGCCACAAGAAGGTGGCCTCCTCATCAGCCATGGTGGCTGGATGCTGGCGCGGCGTTGGCGGGCCGAGCAGGGTCAGGTCTTGCCGGCCGCCGCAACTTGGCCCAAGCCGCCGCGCTATGGCGAGTTGTGGCTCACGGCTTAGCCGGCGGCAAAGGCTTTGCGCCCAGGCTCAGCAGCAGTTCGGCGGCCGCCTTGAGCGAGTCATCGCCGGTCCAGCCCAGCGGCGATGTGCCTTCGGCATCCGGCGCGTCGATGGGCACGCCCTCGGCCACCAGCCAGCTGATCATCTCCAGCCGCCCCGCCGAGGCCGCCAAATGCAGCGGCGTCACGCCCACCGCACGCTTGGCCGCTTGCGCACTCAGGCTGGCGCCACCCGCCCGCAAGCGCCGGCAGACCGCAACATGCCCCTCGCGCGCGGCCTCCATCAGCGGGGTCAGGCCGATGCTGTCGCTTGCATCGACCTTGGCGCCGGCTCCCATCAAGGCCTCGAGTGCGTTCAACTTGGCGCCGCGAGCGGCCAGCGCCAGCACGGGTCTATGGGTTTCGTCCAAAGCATCGGGCTTGGCGCCGGCGGCAAGGGCGGCCTTGACGGCGGCGGCATTGTCGGACTCAATCGCCCGCACCAGGCTCCGCGACAGGGCGTCGAGTGGCTTGCGTTCGCCGCGATAGTCCAGCAGTCGCAACACCAGCGCCTGATGGCCGCGCCGCATCGCCACCTCCAAGGCATTGCCATGGCCGACCAGATCGCTGCGGGCCTTGTACAGAAGCAGCAATTCGGTGATGGGCCGATCGCCGTAATAGACCGCCCAATTCAAGGCCGGGTCGCCCTGGCTGTCGACCAGGTCAACGCCGGCTCCGCCGGCCAGCAGCAACTCGACCATCTTGGCATCACGGCTGTCAATCGCCAGCATCAGCGCCGTCGCATTCAGGTAAGCGGCAAAGCGCGGGTTCGGGTCGGCACCCAGGGCCAGCAAGCGCTGCGTCACCACATGCCGGCCTCGCGAAGCCGCGATCAAGAGTGGCGCCGCTTGGTCGGCCGCCGCCGGGTCCATGGCTGGCAAGGCGGTGGCCAAGAGTTGCAAGGCCCGCGCGTCGTCGCCGGCCCTGATGGCTGCGGCAAGCTCGGTGGATGGCGCGGCAAGGCAAGGCTCGCCCACCATCGCCAGCAAAAGCATGCCGGCGCCTATGCATTGCCCGAGCGCATATTTCAAACCAGTGGTTCGAGGCGAAACCTGCTCTTGCTTGCTCATCGTCTGCTCCTTTGTTTTGACCCACTCTAGGCGCTGCGGGCGACTCCGGTCTATTCAGCTTTCTACTTAGATAGAAGGCTCGCGCGCCGCATCGACCGGCTTGCGGCGCCGGCATTGCGCCGAACTCGTCGCCGCCCATTCGACTTCGTCCCCACCGGCGGCGCATTCATCGCATGACCCAGCGCGCCGCCCGAGGGCTTCGCAGAATGAGGGCATGAACACACCTCACATCCTGGCCCTATCGCTCCTTGGCCTGAGCATCCAACAAGCCCTTGCTGCAGCGCCTGCACCGGCTGCCTACATTGAGCCGCCCATGGTGACCGTCCCCAGCGGCGAATTCCAAATGGGTGGCGGCAAGCCCTATATGGGCGAGGCCGCGCCAGACCCTAAAGCCCTGCCCATCCACAAAGTCAAGATCAAGGCCTTCAAGCTGGCCAAGTACGAAGTGACCGTGGCCGAATTCCGGCGCTTTATCGAAGCGACCGGCTACAAGGCGCCCGACCAATGCATACATCAGCCGAATCAGGGCTGGTTCGGCCAAGGGCCCACGCAAGGCTCATGGGACAAGAACGAGTTGACCACCAGCGAGTTCCAACCGGCGGTCTGCATAGGCTGGGCCGGCGCCGACGCCTATGCCAAATGGCTATCGAAACAAACCGGCAAGAGCTACCGCCTGGCCAGCGAGGCCGAGTGGGAGTACGCGGCCAGCGTGGGCAAAGGCAAGCCCGGTTTCCCCTTCGGCGAGGACGTCGACCAGAAACGCATCTGCGAATACGCCAATGTGTCCGACCAATCGGCCGAGCATGCCGCCTTGGAGCGCTTTGGTGCCACCTACCAAGGCTTTATGGGCGGCATTTCGCCCTGCGATGACGGGGCAGGTTTTGCCAGCATCGTCGGCATGTACAAGCCCAATCCGCTGGGGCTGTACGACCTGATCGGCAATGCGTCCGAGTTTTTGCAAGATTGCTGGAGCGAGAACTACGAGGGCGCACCGGCGGACGGCAGTGCGCGGCTGGACGGCGACTGCAAGCAGCGCGTCGGGCGCGGCGGCTCCTGGCATTGGCGTGGCAAAACCGCCACCCAGCGCGGCGCGATGCCGCTCGATTGGGTCGGTGTGATCGAAGGCTTCCGCCTGGCCCAGAGTCTGGACAAGCCCGCCGACAAGCGCTCGGCACCGACCGCCCTGGCCTTTGAGCAAGAGCTCAAGCAGGCGCAATCCGTGGAGCGGGCGCGCCGCGCGAGCTTGCAGCCGTTTCCGCAGCCGCCGCAGGGCTTGCAGCTGACTCAAGGAGGCGGCAAGGCGGCCGTTCAGCTGACTTGGGCTGCCAGCCCCGACCCCAAGGTCCTTGGATATCACGTTTTCCGCAGTGACAGCGTCGGCGGCGATTTCGTGCGGATTGCCTCAGACGTCAAGACGCAGCGTTATGTGGATGAAGCCGCCCCTGCACGCAAGCACAGCTACGTGGTCGTGGCCGTCAACCGCGATCGTTTCAGCGAGTTCAGTGCGCCGGTGTTGACGGCTGATCAGGTGCACGCGCTGCCCGGCCGTATCCAGGCGGAAGATTTCAACCGGATGGACCAAGCCTTCGTCGGCAAGGTCGCGCCGCAAGAGGATATGGAAGACGCTGGCGGCCAAGCTGGCTTGAACTTGACGGGTGGCGCCCCCGGGATAGCCAAGGACAGTTGGACCGAATACAGCGTTGAACTCCAGCGGGCTGGCAATTACCGGCTCAGCTTCCGCGTCGCCAGCCTGACCGGTAGCAAGGGTCTGGCCTTGAGCGTGAACGGCCAGCAGGTGCTTGAGCAGACCGTGCCCGCAACGGGTGGCTGGAAGATCTGGCAAACCGTGGCCGCGCCTGGCACTATCCGTCTGGAGGCTGGCCGCCATGTGCTGCGCATCAGGGCGATCGACCTGGGCTGGAAGCTCAACTGGTTCGAGCTTGAACTTGCGCAATGACGAGGGCCAAGATGCTGCGCCGGCTTTAGGGGTGCGATCTTTGCGAACCAAGCTCAATGCGCATCCGCAATCGTCGCGCCGGCATATGCTGGCCGACATTGAGCAGATTGGGGCCACTGCGAAGGCGGCTGACGCCCTGCCGCCCAATCACCAAGTTCCGGGCTTGGCCCTGCGCGCCAGCAAGCCGGGCTTCGACATCCCGGCCGACTATGTGAAGCGGCAATATCCACAGGCTAGGGAGATATGGATCGAGGCCGGGCATAAGCTGCAATGGGAGGCGCCGGCCGATGTCGTCGCGGCGACTCGAAGCTTGCTCACGGCAAAGCCGGCACGACAGGCCGGTCTGTAAAAATCAGCATATCCTGATGCTGATGCTGATGCTGATACTGAAGCCGGCAAGCAGGCAACAAAGCCGCTCAGCCCGCCTGGAAATGCATCATCTGCACCGATTCGGGCGCGATCAAGGCAAAGAACTCACGGCACTGCGGGCAGTCCATCACCTCCTTTGCAGCGCCTTGGGCCGAGGCCATGTCCTGCCAATGCACGATGTCCACATAGCGTCCGTCGGCCCCGATACCAAAGCTACGGGACACAAAGCCCGCCAGCGCCTGCAAGCGGGGCGCCACCTTGTGGGCAGCCGCCCGCATCTGCTCGGGCGTAACGCCGTCCACGCCTTTGAAGATCACCACTTCTATCGCCTGTTGCTCACTCATTTGTTGATCGACTCCTGTGCTCGGCTCTTAGGCCATTCGTTCAAAAAATGCCAGCGATACACTGCCGTCCTCGATCAACGAGAGGTAGTTGGCGCAATCCGGGTTGCCGACCCACAGGCCGCAGATCTCGCTTGCACGCGCTTGCGTTTCAGCCCACAACATGTCGACATAGACACCGTCGTTGCCGCGCAAGACGGCATGGCCCAAAAATCCCGGCTGCCTGGCCATCAAGCCCTCGCGAGCCAGGTTGGCTGCCGCGTGCAACTCGCCCTCGCTGACGCCCGGCTTAAGCCGAAAAGTGGAAAATTCCAGCCCGCCGAATGTTGGCGTTATTGATGCAGCTTCTTCGTTCATCCCTGCTCCTTTGATATTGCTTGGCGGCACGGCCCGCTGCCGTGTCGGTTCACATTGTTGTCATTAAAGGTGCCAAAATGTGACACCATTTATGCAAACATAAAACCATGAAAGCTCGCCTCACCGATAGCTTGCTGGGTCTGCTGGCCAAGGGTGAACGCTGGACCGCGCAGACCCTGGCGGATGAGTTGGGCGTCAGCCTGCGCAGTGTGCGGCGCGGCTTGGCCTTGATGCAGCAGGAGGGTGTGACGCTGGACAGCGAGCCCGGCCGCGGCGGCGGCGTGCGCTTGGCGCGGCGCAGTGGTGTGCCTCGCATGGCCTTGACACAACGCGAGGTCATCACCCTGTTGATGGGCTTGGCCGTGGCCGAGAGTTATGGTGCGCCCTTGTTGGCTACCGAGCTGCGCACGCTACGGGGCAAACTGGGCCTAGTGCTGGGTCCGGCGGACAGGGCCGGCCACAAGCAACTGCGCGAACGCGTGCTGCTCGGCGGGGCCGCCTCTGAAGCGGTTCGCAGCAGCTGGCAGATGCCGCGGCCGGCCATGCTGGCCCAGTTGCAAGAAGCCTTCTTTGCTCAGCAAGGCCTAGGTATCAGCTACTGCGATGGGATGGGGCAAAGCAGTCGCCGCGATATCGAGCCGCAGTACTTGCTGATCAACGCGCCGGTTTGGTATGTATTGGCCTGGGATCTGGGCAAGCAAGCGACGCGTTGCTTCCGACTCGACCGCATCAGTCAAGCTCAACCGCGGCCGGGCCGCTTCCTGCTCCGTCCGGCGGCGCAGATGATGGATGAGGTGGGGCAGTTCTTCTCTACCTTGTGAGGCTGCGCCGGTGATGTCCCACTCGATGCCGAATCTGTGGCATAGCGCTCAGCGGTAATGAAGAGCAAGCCGAGGATAAGAAGTCTGCTTCTTTCCGATGCTTGCCGCGCTGTCCGCCTCGGTATTTTTTTCAGCGCGACGGCATCAAAGGGCATGCGCACAAAAGGCATGACCGTGGTTTGCTGAGTTTTCCTCCCAATAAATGAACCTGACCCCATTTTCTTATACCTGACCCCATTTTCTTTCCCGCGCTATGGCGAAATGTGGCGGCTGATTTACTTGAAGTTCAGCAACAGCTCTTTGTACTCGCTCGATTCGCGCACCTGCTCGATCGCGGCCCAGATCAAGCGGGCATGGTCCTCCTGCTCGGCAAAGAAGCCGCGCGAAAAAATCAGGAAATAGGGTTTCTCGACCAACACCGGCTGCATACGCTCGACGCGGGCGGCCCATTCGGGGTTTTGGGCCAACTGAGCCTCACCCACTTGAGTCTGCACGGCCACCGCCACAACCCGGCCCTTCAACAGTTTCTGGAAATTGGCGCCGGTCTGGCGGTTGCCGTCGTCTACCTTGGCACCCAGACCCTTGAGCTGCGCCACCACCGAGAAGCCGGTCTGTGCACCCAGGATGCCGTCGGCGCTGAGTTGCTTGCCGTCCCATTCAACCCGCGCACCCTTCAGACGAAACAGGCTGTAGCTTTCGGTCAACATGCGCTTGCTGGTGTCAAGTTGGCCACCCCGCATCGGGAAGACCGCACCCTCGGCCGCACGTTCTTCGCTATAGCTAGACTTGAATACCGCTTGCACTAGGCCGGATTTGGCCTCCAGCAGACACCGCCTCCAGGGCTTGGCCTCAATGACGAATTTGCCACCGACGCGACTTTCCACCATGCGCATCATGTGTATCAGCACCCCCGGCCGATCGGGAAAATGCCAAGGATAGGACTCTTCGTCTCCCACGCAGATCTGCAGCACGGGTGCCTCGCCCGCACAGGCCCAGACTTGCTGGCCAAGCCCCAGAAGAAAGAACAGCCCTTGTACAACGGTTCGTCGCCAAATACATCGCATGGAAGAACCTTTCCCAAAGCCCAGAACTTGGGCCACTGGCTTGCGAGAACAGTATCGGCGACTTCCGATCAAGCTCAGATGACTCCGGCCAAAGCAAACCGGGACGCATGTGCAGAACGCCGCACAGCCGGGCAGTCCCTGCCCCTGAACAGCGTGGCCAGGAGTTCGCGCGGGGATCGAAAAAAAATTTATAGGCTCTTGCGCAATTTCGTGGTCGGTCAAACTCGCGGCGGCAACGCCCGCCCCCCCCTACTCCGGCCTATCCAACTTATTGCTCAAGAGAATAGTCGACACCGTGTCGACCACGCCCTTGATCGCCCGAATCCGGTCCAGCAGCGTATCCAGCTCCTCGGTCGACTCGGTCGTCAGCATTGCGCATAAATCAAAACGCCCGCTGACAGCATAGAGCTTGTGAATCTCATGCCGACGCGTCAGCTCGCGCGCCACCTCGGGCTCCAGCTTGGAATCGACCGAGATCAAGACCATCGCCCTGATGCCCGGCCGCGCCCGGCTGGCCGCCACACTGATGGTGTAGCCGGTGATCTGCCCGCCATCCTCCAAGGCTTTCAGACGCAGCTGCACCGTGCTGCGCGCGCAGCCCAAGGCCTTGGCCAGCTTGACCACAGGCAGCCGCGCATTGACACGCAGCAACTCCAAAAGCTGCCTGTCCAGCCCATCAAGACCGGCCACGGGTTCACCCGGATCTGCACTTACCACTTGATAACCACCAATCATTTTGTCTCTACGTCAGTCATTATGACCGCCAATAAGCCTGCCTATCCGTCAGTTTGCTCGTAGGCATCGGCCGAACTGATTTCTAAAATTCTCACAATACCCTCAGCCCGCGCATGGACAAATGGGGACCCACAGGAGACATCACATGTTGCAAAAAGTCGTCGAAATCAAAGCCCCTTCCACCGCGACCGCGACCACAAGTGCAAGCGCCAGCGGCAAGCTGCTGACCCGCCCTGAGCTGGACGCCTATGACCCGCGTGCCGAGTCCTGGCAGAAGCAGTTTGCCCGCCGCTACACCCACCACTCGGAGCTGACCGGCGTGCTGGACGGAGTCGAGAACGTCGACGAAACCGTCTACAGCAAGTTCGCCGTGGCGCTGACGCCTTATATGGCGCAGTTGATGGACAAGAGCGATCCGGCCTGCCCGATCCGTCTGCAATACCTGCCCAGCCACCACGAGCAAACCAAACCCGGCTTCGCCACCATGCTGGATCAGCTGGGCGAAGAAGGCGACACCATTCCCGGCACCAGCATCGTGCACCGCTACCCGCGCCGCGTGCTGTTTTTGGTCTCCAATACCTGTGCCACGCTGTGCCGCTTTTGCACCCGCAAGCGCATGGTCTCGCAGCCGGCCGGCTCGGTGCACAAGGACGAGATCGAGGCCTCGATCGACTACATCGCCGGCAACCCGCTGATCCAGGACGTGCTGCTGTCGGGCGGCGACCCGCTGACCTTCACCGACGAGCGCCTGGACTACATCCTCGGCGAGTTGCGCCGCCGCGCCCCGCATGTGCGCTTCCTGCGCATGGGTTCGCGCATGGTGGTGCAGTTGCCCACCCGCATCACGCCCGAGCTCTGCGCAGTGCTGGAAAAGCACCGGGTGCAGATGATCAATATCCACATCAACCACCCCAAGGAAATCACCCCGCTGCTGCGCGAGCGGGTCAAGATGATCCAAAAGGCCGGCATCATGATGGGCCTGCAAACGGTCTGCCTGAAGGGTGTCAATGATGACGTCGAAGTGATGCGTGAGCTGTTCATGCAGTCAATCGAAATGGGCGTGCGCCCCTACTACGTCTACTCGACCGATATGGTCGAGGGCGCGCACCATTTCATCGTGCCGCATCACCGCATGATCGAGCTGTACGAAGGCCTGCGTGGCTGGATCAGCGGCCCGGCAGTGCCGACCTTCATCGTCGACGGCCTCGGCGGCCTGGGCAAGCTGCCCATCATCCCGAGCTATGTCAAAGAAGAAGTGCTGGATGACGGCACCGGCACCACGATCAAATGCCGCAACTACGCCGGCAAGACGGTCGAGATGCCGGGCCTCGGGCAGAACTACAGTCTGCCCACCCGCAGCAACTGATAAAGCGTTGGCGAAAAATATGACTCTGACGACTGCTTCGCCCTACGGCATCCACCGCGTCATCGAACCCAAGGGTGTGCTGCCGCAACCCGCCTGGAAGATCGACAACTCGATGGAGATTTTCGACAACGAAATCCTCATCGATGTGTCGGCGCTGAACATCGATTCGGCCAGCTTCACGCAGATCAAAAAAGAGGCCGCGGGTGATGCGGCCCGCGTCGAGGCGATCGTGCGGCGCACCGTCGCCGAGCGCGGCAAGATGCACAACCCCATCACCGGTTCGGGCGGCATGTTGATCGGCACGGTGCTGCAAATCGGCGCCAAGTTGGCGGGCAAGATTGACCTTGAGGTGGGCGACAAGATCGCCACGCTGGTGTCGCTGTCGCTGACGCCGCTGCGCATCGACAGGGTCAAGAAGATCCATCTGGACAAAGACCAGATCGAGATCAGCGGCCGCGCCGTGCTGTTCGAAACCGGCCTGTTCGCCAAGCTGCCGGCCGACATCCCCGAGAACGTCGCGTTGGCGATTCTGGACGTGGCCGGTGCACCGGCGCAAACCGCGCGGCTGGTGCAGGCCGGCCACACGGTGGTCGTGATCGGCGGCGGCGGTAAGTCGGGCACGCTGTGCGTGTACGAGGCCAAGAAACGCGTCGGCCCGGCCGGCCTGGTGATCGGCGTGTCACCGTTTGCCAAGGACTGCGAACGCATGCGCGAGCTGGGTTGGGTCGATCATGCCCTTCAAGTCGACGCGACCGACGCGGTGGCGCTAATGGAAGCCGTTAGCGCCGTGACCGGCGGGCGGATGGCCGATGTGGTGATCAACTGCGTCAATATCCAGAACACCGAGATGGCCAGCATCCTGGCCACACGCGATGGCGGCAAGATCTATTTCTTCTCGATGGCCACCAGCTTCACCGCCGCCGCCCTGGGCGCCGAGGGTGTGGGCAAAGACATCGAGATGATTGTCGGCAATGGCTATGCGCGCGACCACGCCAAGTTCGCCTTGGCGCTGCTGCGCGAAAGCCCCAAGCTGCGGACCTTGTTTGATGAGCAATATGTCTAAGAGCAGCGCTGCGTCGCCGCTCTGGCAGCGCATCAAGCACAGCGGCATTGAGACGCTGGCCGTGATGGGCATGGCCAAGAACACCGGCAAGACGGTCGCGCTGAACCATGTCTTGGCGCAGGCCCATGCCGCGCAGGTGGCGGTCGGCGTGACCTCGATTGGCCGTGACGGCGAGGACCGCGATCAGGTTTTCCTGTTCCCCAAGCCGCCGGTGCTGATCTGGCCCGGCAGCCTGGTCGCCACCGCGCGCGACACCTTGGTGCGTTCCAAACTGCGCTTCAAGCTGCTGGGCAATACCGGCATCGATTCGCCGATGGGCGAGATCGTCATCGTCAAGGCGCTGGAATATGGCGAGATGGAGATCGCCGGCGCCTCGCGCAGCAGCGATCAACTGAAGGTCATTCAGCGCCTGCGCCAGGCCGGCTGCGAGTTGGTGGTCTTGGACGGCGCCTTGGGCCGCAGCCACCATGCCTCGCCGGCGATTGCCGACGGCGTGATCCTGGCGACCGGCGCGGCGATTGGCGGCGGCATTCAGGATGTGATCCGCAAGACCCGCGACCGCCTGGCGATTCTGGGCATTGCGCGCGTGCCGGCCGAGCTGGGCGCGCGCGTGCAGGATTTGTTCAACAAAGGCGGCGTGGCAATCTGGGCGCGCGACGGCGAGCCGCTGTTCCAGGCCGAGATTGCCAGCTTGAATGCCGCCTCCGTGCTGATGGGTTTCGCTGAACAAGATGTCGGCACGATTGCGGTCAGCGGTGCGGTGGGCCGCCAGCTCTGGCGTGCAATGTCCAGCCTGGGGGCTATGAAGCCAGGGCTCAATCTCGTCGTGGCCGATGGCACCAAGCTCTTTGTCGATGCGCTCGATGTGCAGGCCTTTTGCAAACAAGGCGGCAGCCTCTATGGCTATCGCAGCATCCGTATCCTGGGCCTGACGCTGAATCCTTTTTCACCGATGGGCGGCAGCTTCGACGGCGCGGAGTTCCTCGCCAGCTCAATCGATTCTTTCCCCGGTTACGACGTCTGTGACGTGGTGCTGAATGAGCAACAACTAGAACAAGGAGTCGACCACGATGTCGCAACTTCAGCTTGATAGCGCGCAGATAGACCGCGCCCGCGAATCCGCGCGGCGGATTGCCCGCAATGTTTTCGACGAAATGAGCCAGTTCACCACCACCACGGTGGAGCGCGCCACGCTGCGCTTGCTGGGCGTGGACGGTGTCGACGAGAACTATGTGCCGCTGCCGAACCGCCTGGTCAGCCATTTGCAGGAGCAAAACCTCTTGCAACATGGCGCGGCATGGGCCGTGGCCGGCGCGATGCTGGAACAGGGCTTGAGCGCCCAAGGCGTGGCCGAGGCCGTGGCAGCCGGCACGCTGACGCTAACTTCCCCGAAGGACGGCGCGGCCGCACGCCGCAAGGCCGAGGCCGAGGCGCAAAGCCGCTGTGAGCAAATCGCCGGCCAGCGCAGCTACCGCGCCGCCGAGATCAAGAGTAACGGTGGCGAAGCGCCCACGCCCTGGCTCTATCTGATCGTTGCCACCGGCAATATCTATGAAGACGTGACGCAGGCCTGCGCCGCCGCCGAGCAAGGTGCCGACATCATCGCGGTGATCCGCTCGACCGGCCAGAGCCTCTTGGACTATGTGCCATATGGCGCCACCACCGAAGGCTTCGGCGGCACCTATGCAACGCAGGAGAACTTCCGCCTGATGCGCACCGCCCTGGACGCGGTAGGCAAAAAGCTCAACCGCTACATCCGGCTCACCAATTACTGCTCCGGCCTGTGCATGCCCGAGATCGCCGCCATGGGCGCGATGGAGCGGCTGGACATGATGCTGAACGACTCGATGTACGGCATCATCTTCCGCGACATCAATATGAAGCGCACCTTCATTGACCAGTTCTTCTCGCGCATGGTCAATGCCTACGCCGGCATCATCATCAACACCGGCGAAGACAATTACCTGACCACGGCCGATGCCTATGAGGCCGCGCACACCGTGCTGGCTTCGCAGCTGATCAACGAGCAGTTCGCCTATCTGTCGGGCCTGCAGCCGGATCAGATGGGCTTGGGCCATGCGTTCGAGATTCACCCCGAGCTGGAGAACGGCTTTTTGTGGGAAATCGCCCATGCGCAGCTGGTGCGCCAGGTCTTCCCCGATGCCTGCCTGAAGTACATGCCGCCGACCAAGCATATGACCGGCAATATCTTCAAAGGCCATGTGCAGGACACCTTGTTCAATGTGGTCAGCACGCTGACGAATCAAAACATCCATCTCTTGGGCATGATGACCGAGGCGATCCACACGCCCTTCATTCAGGACCGCTTCCTCGCCATTCAGAATGCGCGTTATGTGTTCGGCACCATGAAGGATCTGAATTCCGAGATCGAGTTCAAGCGGGGCGGCAAGATCGAGCTGCGGGCGCAGGAAGTGCTGGCCGAGACCGAGACCATCCTTGCGCAAATCGAGCAGACAGGCTTGCCGGCTGCGATCAGCAAGGGGACTTTCGCCGAGATCTCGCGCACACCCACCGGCGGCAAGGGCCTGGACGGCGTGATCGCCAAAGCCAAGGACTACTTCAACCCCTTCCCCGCATTGATGTTGAAGGGAGGGCTGTGAAATGTCCGAACCAATCATGATCAACGACCAGATCCCCGAGCAATGGGTCAAGCCCTATGGCGACACGCTGGACGACGGCCGCGTGCAGCTGTCCTTCACGCTACCGGTGCCGCTGGACGAAACCGCCAAGGAAGGCGCCAAGATGTTGGCGCTGCAGATGGGCCTGGAAGAGCCGGCCGTTGTGCATGCCGAAGCAATGGGCAGCGGCTTCTCCTTCTTCGTCGTTTACGGCCAGAGCAAGCACCGGGTCGACCTGAGCAAACTCAAGGTCGCCAAGCCCGAATTCGAGGTGCTGGACAAGGCCGGCGTTGACGCGCTGATCGCCGAGAAAATGGGCCGCCGCATGGTGGTGGTGGGCGCTTGCATCGAGACCGATGCGCACACCGTCGGCATCGACGCGATCATGAATATGAAGGGCTATAACGGCCACAAGGGCTTGGAGAGCTATCACGAGATCCGCGCCATCAACCTCGGCGCGCAGGTCGACTCGGAAGATCTGATCAGCCGCGTGATCGAAGAAAAAGCCGATGTCATCCTGGTTTCGCAAGTGGTGACGCAAAAGAACATCCACCTCGACAATCTGACCAAGCTGTCCGATCTGCTCGAAGCCGAAGGCTTGCGCGACAAGGTGATCCTGATCGTCGGCGGGCCGCGCATCAGCCATGAGCTGGCCAAGGAGCTGGGCTATGACGCCGGCTTTGGCACCAAGACCTATGCGGAGGACGTTGCGTCCTTCGCTATCCATGAGTGGATCAAGAGGAAAGCAGCATGAGTGAAGAAACTACTAGTTTGATCCGCCTGCGCATGAGCGCCCACGACGCCCATTACGCCGGCAATCTGGTCGACGGCTCGCGCATGTTGGGCCTATTCGGCGATGTTGCCACCGAGCTTCTGATCCGCAGCGATGGCGACGAAGGTCTGTTCGTTGCCTATGACAAGGTTGAGTTTTTGGCGCCGGTGTTTGCAGGAGACTTTATCGAAGCCGTCGGGCATATCGTGTCCATGGGCAAATCCTCCCGCAAGATGGTGTTCGAGGCCCGCAAGGTGATCAGCGCCGCTCAAGTCGCGGGTCAGGTGTCGGCCGCCGACGTGTTGGCCGAGCCCATCGTGGTCTGCCGCGCCTCGGGCACCTGCGTGGTGCCCGTCGGCTTCCAACGCAAATGAATAGGCTGATCATCACCGCCGCGCTGACCGGCGCCGAGGTCACGCGTGAGCAGCAGCCGGCGCTGCCGATCACGCCGGACGAGATCGCCGATGCGGCGGCCGAATGCGCGCTGGCCGGTGCGGCCATCGTCCATGTGCACGGCCGCTTGGCCGATGGCAGCTCGACGCAGGACAAGGAAATCTACCGCCAGATCATCGAGAAGACGCGCGAGCGCTGCGATGTGATCGTGCAGGTGTCCACCGGCGGCGCGGTCGGCATGACGCCGCAAGAACGGCTGGCGCCGGTGACGCTGCGCCCGGAGATGGCTACGCTATCGATGGGCACGGTCAACTTCGGCGGCGATGTGTTCATGAATCACCCGGCCGACATGGAGATCTTTGCGGCCGCGATGACTGAATACGGCGTCAAACCCGAGTTCGAAATCTTCGACAGCGGCATGCTGACGACCACGCTGCGCTGGCTGAAAAAAGGTGTTGTTCAAGGCCCGCTGCACTTCGACTTCGTGCTCGGCATTCCCGGCGGCA
Source organism: Roseateles oligotrophus (assembly GCF_025717515.1). Taxonomy (GTDB): domain Bacteria; phylum Pseudomonadota; class Gammaproteobacteria; order Burkholderiales; family Burkholderiaceae_C; genus Paucibacter_A; species Paucibacter_A oligotrophus. The sequence goes on along the minus strand of NZ_JAJIRN010000001.1, from coordinate 38,475 downwards.
TGGCCGGCACGCCAGAAGCCTTGATGTATTTACGCTCGCAGTTACCGCCAGACAGCAGCTGGACGGTGGCCGGCATCGGCGCGGCGCAACTGCCCTTGGCCACGCTCGCCATCGTGCTGGGCGGCCATGTGCGGGTCGGCTTTGAGGACAATGTTTACTTCCGCAAGGGCGAGTTGGCCCGCAGCAATGCTCAGTTAGTCGAGCGCATCGCGCTGATCGCGCAGCAGCTGGACAGGCCGGTGGCCACGCCGGATGAAGCCAGGGCGATGCTGGGGATCAACAAGCGCCCCTTGTAGTTCCGATCAAGCCGAGCCGGGTTCAGGGCGCAAGCCCTCCCAGCGTGATCACCAGCGGTTTGGGCTCATCAACGGTGAAATCCACCGTAAACACCGCCCGAGATCCGGACTCGATATGCAGTGCCCCACTCATTTGGGCGGCGAGATCCCCGACCAATTGCAGGCCTAGCGACCGTTGCCGCCTGGCTTCAAAATCGGCGGGCAAACCGATGCCGTTATCGCTGACACGCAGGCGCCAAATATTGGTTTTTTTCAACAGCGCTAAAGAGATCGAAATCTCACCCGTCCGGCCCTCGGGGAAACCATGTTTGAGGCAGTTCGCCAGCAACTCGGTGACCAGCATGCCGCAGGGCGTGGCCTGATCCAGCCCCACCTGCACCGCCCCAAAATCCAGACGCAAACTCACCGTCCCCGCCCCGATCAGCAAGGTCTTCAAGGATTCGCTCGCAATCTGGCCTATATAACTGCCCAGATCGATGGCGGCAAAAGTGCCCTTGCGATAAATGGTCTCGTGCAGCAGGGCCATCGACCGAATGCGGCCCTGCATATCTTTGAGCACCGCCTTGGTGGGTTGGTGTTCGCTGCGCGAAGTTTCCATGCGCAAAAGGCTGGTAATAACCTGCAGATTGTTTTTTACCCGGTGGTGGACTTCAAGCAGCAGCGCAGTCTTTTCGCGCAAAGCTGAGGTGCGGTCAACAACCTCCTGGGCCAATACTTGCTGTTGCCTGCGCAGTTCAACATCTTGCAACTGAATGCGGTCCAACATGGTGTTGAAGCTAAAGGCCAATTGATAAACTTCGTCGCGACCATCGGTAATCGGAGCTCGCGCACCATAGTCATTTTTGGCACCGACTTGGTCTGCGACCTCACTGAGCTTTCGCAAAGGCAAGGTCATCACGTTGGTAAACCACTGCACAAAAAAACCAATAACAAAGAGCGCCACCAACGCCATTGCCAAGGTCAGTTCTATTTGCCGATAAAGCTTTTCTCGCAGCGCCGATGTATCGACTTCAAGATATAAATTACCGACCGGTTCTTCCAGCCAGAGAACCTCGGTTGCCAAATTTTTTATAGAACCGGCCACACCCGCCGAACCACGGTGATAACTTGCCAACTTGTTTCTATTGGCGGTCATCAAGCGCGCTGAAATGATGCTTGAATCGACGCTCAATGCCTTCAATACGTTGGTGGCGGCACGCTCATCGGCAAACATGCTCGATGAGGCAATATTAAAAGCGGTAACCTTGGACAGCACATTCAACTGCTGATCCATTTGCTCCATGGCGGATTTATATTGTGCGAAGGCGCTTAACAGCGATGCAATCAATACCACCAATGATGAAACCACCATGGCGAGCAGGCCAATTTTTCGAGATAAGGTCCAGACGGGCTTCATTTCGCCCCCCCAGACGGCCGATTAACCGCCAGTTTCAATAACTGACTGCTCATCTTTACCCCGGAGGCCAACACTGCGGCCTGGTTGATGGAGAATTCGAGCCGCCCATCATCACTGTGCATCAAAGCAATGCTGGCATTTGGCGTGACCGAATTTTCACCATTCACGACCAACACCAAACCAAGCGGCAAAGGTTGCGGAAGATCGATCGTCAGTTTGCCCACTTGATAAAGAATTTGGCAGGCCCGAAACTTATTCGTCGCCGCTTCTTGACCGACATGCACCAATTCAATCGTCGACTTACCGACCATTTTTCCATGCAAGGGACTCAAGGCCTCGCGCATTTCATCCTTGGCTCCCAGCACACAAAGACGAAAAGAACCGCTTGATTCAACGGTGGGCCATTCGATAAATTTGATGAAATGTAAACAAAGGCGGCTCGTAACTCCGCCTCGGATGACCAAGCCGGCAAGGGCAGTACAAACAGACCGGCGCAAAACAATGGACCAAGTCGTAAGCTGCCAAGCAAGGCGGCGCAGATAGATGCATTGAACGACTGTGCCGCCATATAGTACTTAAAAACTTAATTTTCTAAAAATACCAACGAGCGCCAATTTCGACCTGGCGCCTGCCTCCAGGCACCCCGACATTATTCACCGCCGCCGGCAACGTATAATTTCGATCGGCGAGATTACGCACCGTGCCAAAAATCTGCCAGGCGGAATCTATTCTGTAATTCACATGTGCATCGAATAGCGCAAAGGCTCCCAAAGCATGGTATCCCTGCGCACTCGCATCGCGAGTTTTAACCGCGCCACGGTATCGACCGCTAAGACTGGCGCTCAGGCCGCGCGCTTGGTAGATCACGCTCGCACCCGCCATTGATTCCGCGTCTTTATTGATCGCCACTGCCGGCTTGAACATATGCGTCAAGTTGCTGCGCAATTGCCAGTTATTGGCAAAATGCCAAAGCCATTCGAACTCCGCGCCATGCATATGTTGATTGGCGCCATTGATATAAGGATGAGGGAGCGGCGTCGCCAAGTTCAATTCCACCGAATTCTTGATGTCTGTGTCAAACAGGCTGATGCTACTAAAGTGGCCCGCATCACTGTGAATCCAGATCAACTCAGTGGTCTTCGCAAGCTCCGGCGTCAGGTTCGGGTTGCCGACTTGAAAGAAGTTATTCTTGTAACCCAACTCGTTATAGGCTGGCGCCCGAAAGGCCTCGCCATATAAAATTTTCAATGTATTTTTTAGATTCATTTTCCAAATCAAACCCAGCCGCGGACTGGTATTACCTCCGATATCGCTGTACTGGTCATGCCGAACACCCATGATATAGCTCAAGCCATCGAAGAAATCATCTTGCCACTGCGCATACAGCGCAGCCACATTGCGCTTTGTTGACGGAATGGCATCGATAGATGCTTGCGGCGCTGCCGGTGGCAGCCAAATTTGAGCCTGCGCATCGCCTGAATTATGCGAATAATCAAAACCCAGCAAGGCATCGGCCTTTCCTTGGTGCCATGACAGGCGATTCTCGCTGCCAATTTCTCGCCCGCTGGATATACTGCTGGCGATCGCCGGCGCTGTCGTTTGCCTAAATTGATATAAATTACTGAAATTAGAATTAAAAATGCGACTACTGACAAGCCATCCATCGCTTATCTGATGACGATAGTTCATAGCCCAAAAACTGGTTCTGGTGCGCAGTTTGTTATCATCATCATTGGCGCTGCCTATGACGTAGCCACCATCAACGCGCGAATTGGCATAATGTGCCTGCAGCGCCCACTCACCCCATTGCGCATTCCAATTGATAACTTGGTCGGATCGATCCGGCTGTACATTCGTAAACTTACCCTCGGCCGGCGCAAAAACAGACTGTTTTTCGCCTTTGCCATTGACGCCTTGAATGAATATTGAGGTCTGCAATCCGTTGTCAAATGCATGACTTGCATTTATTTCAGAATATATTTTCCGTGCCCCAACAAGGCTGACCGCGGCATCATTGAGAGTCTTGGATGTAATGATATTTATAACGCCCAAAAAGGCATTTGCGCCATATATTGCAGAGCCCGGCCCACGCAAGAACTCGACCCGCGCCACATTCGCCAACGGCAAATTATTATCGTTACTCCCGCCGAAAGTATCGTGATTGAGTCGCTGGCCATCCAAAATAACTAAAACCTCGCGGGTGGCAAATGCGATGCGGCGACTGCGACTCGAATAGAGCGCATTGGCATCGTCAATCAGGAAGCTTTGATAACCGGGCACATGGTTCATCAACTCTTCCAGCGTCTTCACACCCAGTTGTTGAATTTGCTCGCGAACAAAGACGGTCGCGGAAGCAGGCACCGTCGTCAATGAGGCCTCGGTCAGGGTGGCCGCAGTAATCCTCACTTGCAGCAGATCCTCAAGAGACAATTCCATCAAGGGCGTGGCAGCCACCGCACAAGCAAGGTTCGTGCTGGTCGCAAACAGAACGGCCGAAAACAAGCGGTGAATAAAAGAACCTGATCGACTCATTGCGCAATCCCCTCGGGATGCTCTAGTAGCGAGCAATATAGTCCAAGTTAGTCGGGCATAGAGTACAAACTGGGCCGGCTTCTTCGGCTTCTTCCGCAACAGCGAGCCGACTCAGCCCAATACCCTTGGCCGGAACGCATGGCCTCACAGTCCTTAAACCACTCGATTGGCCGGCAAGGATTGCCAAGGTCTTGGGCAGCTATAGCTGCAAAACGGCGGTTAATTCTTTGAGCGGCCTGACGATCTCAAAGGTGGACAGCAACAGCATGCTGATCAGCAGCAAGAACATGTTCCCGGTGGAGGGGCTCTTCAGCGGCATGGCCCGTGCCTTCCAAAGCGTGGTCACCGGCACCGCTTATGCCGAACTGGGCAGTGACGGTCAGGTCAGCGACATCAAGCTTGCGCTGCATGCCGGCGACGGCAAGGGCTTCTACGCCTGCCAGTGTAAGAAAAACTGAGCGGCTCATTGAGCAGCCGCCATCGCGCCGGACTGACCGAACGGCCAGAATCGGTAGTGGCGGTTATCCCAAGCCACGACCACAAAGCAGGTGATCAGCATTGCGCTGTATTCCCAGCCATCCGTTCCCGGCCCGACCACAAAGAAGCCGGCTTGGGCATGGAAGATGACGATGCCGGTAAAGTAAATCACCGAGAAGGCCGCGCACAGCGGCCACACCATGATGCGCAGCGCCAAAAACAGCGCGCCAAAGGTTTCGACCAGATTCACAAGGCAAGCCAAGAAGTAGCCGCTACCCTTGGGAAAGCCGCTGAGCTCCAACAGCTTGCCCATGATGGGCAGGCTGCCTTCGTCATAGCGGTAAATGCCATGGACAAAGACGATGGCGCACAAGACCAGGCGCAGCAGATCGGGGCCAAAGCGCGCGGGCGAGATGATTCGGTTCAGGAAAGACATGGTCGTAGCCGAGGGCTTGTTAGCAAAGACCAGCGGATGCTAAAGATGCGAGCCCGCGCCAACCAGCCCCTTGGCGATGAGCGACGGTTTATCGGCGTCCAATTGACGCCCAAATGAAACCAACAACTCAGGCGACTTGGGTCAAACGCAAATATTTACCCATCAGCGTCTCTTTGCTCTCCTGATGGGCCGGGTTGACCGGGATGCAAGCCACCGGGCAGAGTTGCACGCATTGCGGCTCGTCGAAATGCCCCACGCATTCGGTGCATTTATTGTGGTCGATCTGGTAGAACTCCTCGCCCATAGAGATCGCCTCGTTCGGGCATTCGGGCTCGCAGACATCGCAGTTGATGCATTCGTCTGTAATCATCAAGGCCATGTCGTTCCCCTTCAGCTTTCGGCCTGCAGGCGCTTATTCAAGCGCTGCAGCACCGAGGCTGACACAAACTTGGAAACATCACCGCCCAGAGTGGCGATCTCGCGCACAAAGGTACTGCTGATGAACTGATATTGATCCGAGGGCGGCATGAAGATCGTCTCGACGTCGGCCATCAGTTGGCGGTTCATGCCGGCCATTTGGAATTCGTAGTCAAAGTCGCTGGCGGCACGCAGGCCGCGCACCAGCACATTGCCACCTTGGCTCGCGACGAAGCTGCTCAACAAGCCGCTGAACGGCAGGACCTCGACATTCGGGTACTTCGCAGCCAGCTCACGGGCAATCTCCAGCCGCTCATCAACGCTGAACATCGTCTTCTTGTGATGGCCGGCCGCCACGGCAATGATCAGCCGCCCGAACAAACGGCTGGCGCGGCGCATCAGGTCTTCATGACCCAGGGTCATCGGGTCGAAGGTGCCGGGATAGACGGCGATCAAAGAGGTCACAGCGCTCAATCGAAAGATGGAATACCCGAGATTATCCCTGCTGAGGGCTTAGACCTTGCGCAGCAACTGGAATTGCACCGCACCGGCCTTGCCCGCACGCCAAGCCTCCAGGCCCAATTCGGCCGGGGCATCGATCAGCTCGGGTGCTTCGAGATAGATGAAGCCGCCCGCGACCAGCAAGGGCGCCGCCGCCCGCAAGGCCGGCAAGAACAGGTCTTGCTGAAACGGCGGATCGAGCAAGATCAGCTCGAAACGGGCTGGCGCGCAGCGGCCCATCCAGCCCAAGGCGTCACTGCATTCGACGCGCAGACTGTCGGCCTTCAACCTGAGCTTGCTGGCGCTGAGACTGCGCGCTAACTCGACGTCACGTTCCAGCAGCAAGACCTCGGTAGCGCCGCGTGAAGCAGCCTCGAAACCCAAAGCGCCGCTGCCGGCAAAGGCATCCAGCACGCGCCAGCCATCCAGATCCTGGCCCAGCCAGTTGAACAAAGTTTCGCGCACGCGGTCGGGCGTCGGGCGCAAGCCGGGTTTGTCGGCCACCGGCAGCTTGGAGCGCTTCCACTGCCCGCCGATGATGCGCACCTCGCGGGCTCCCATGCGCGGAGCACCGGCGGCCTTTTGCGTCAGCGCCGAAATCGCCTTGGCGGCCCCGCTGGAACGAGGCCGATTCACAAGCGCACCGGAATGCCGCACGCCGCCATCACCGCCTTGGCCTCGGCAACGGTGTGGTGGCCGTAATGGAAAATGCTGGCCGCCAAGACCGCGTCGGCGCCGCCAATCTGCACGCCATCGGCCAAGTCATCGAGCGAGCCGACGCCGCCCGAGGCGATCACCGGCACCGCCACCGCATCGCTGACGGCGCGCGTGAGCTCCAAGTCAAAACCGCTGCGGGTGCCGTCGCGGTCCATGCTGGTCAATAAGATTTCGCCGGCACCGTATTCGGCCATCTGGCGCGCCCAGGCGACAGCGTCCAAGCCGACATTCTTGCGCCCACCGTGACTGTAAACATCCCAGCCCGATCCATCGGTGCGGCGCTTCGCGTCGATCGCAACGACGATGCATTGCGCGCCGTATTTGTCGGACGAGTCCCGTATCACTTGCGGGTTAGCGATCGCTGCCGAGTTGAAGGACACCTTGTCGGCGCCGGCATTCAGCAAGCGCCGCACATCGGCAACTTCGCGCACGCCGCCGCCGACCGTCAGCGGGATGAAGACCTGGGAGGCCACCGCTTCGATGATGTGCAGGATCAGATCGCGCCCGTCGCTGGTGGCGGTGATGTCCAGAAAGGTCAGCTCATCGGCGCCCTGCTCGTTGTAGCGGGCGGCGATTTCTACGGGATCGCCGGCGTCACGCAATTCGGTGAAGTTGATGCCCTTGACGACTCGACCACCGGTCACGTCAAGGCAGGGAATGATGCGTTTAGCCAGCATGGATTTTTCGCAGCCCTCAGCCGAGGCCGAGTTCGTCGGCGCGAGCTTGGCCGGCCGTGAAATCCAGGTCGCCGGTATAGATCGCGCGGCCGCAGATCACGCCCTCGATGCCTTCCTCTTCGACCGCACAGAGCGCGTCGATATCGGCCAGGCTGGCCAGGCCGCCCGAGGCGATCACTGGGATGCTCAATGCCTGCGCCAGCTTGACGGTCGCTTCGATATTGATGCCGCTGAGCATGCCGTCGCGGCCGATGTCGGTGTAGATCACGCCTTCGATGCCGTAGCCCTCGAACTTGCGCGCCAGATCGATCACCTCATGGCCGGTCAGCTTGCTCCAGCCGTCGGTCGCGACCTTGCCGTCTTTGGCGTCGAGGCCGACGATGATGTGGCCGCCAAAAGCCGTGGCCGCGTCTTGCAAAAAGCCCGGGTTCTTGACCGCCGCCGTGCCGATGATGATGTAGCTCAGTCCGGCGTCCAGATAGCGCTCGATGGTGTCGAGGTCACGGATGCCGCCACCCAGTTGTACCGGGATCTCGCCGTTCACCTCGCGCAGGATCGCCGTGATGGCGGCCGCGTTGACCGGCTTGCCGGCAAAAGCGCCGTTCAGGTCGACCAGATGCAGGCGCCTGGCGCCGGCGTCGATCCAGCGCCTGGCCATCGCGGCCGGGTCTTCGCCGAAGGTGGTGGAGTCATTCATATCGCCTTGCTTGAGGCGGACGCAGCGACCATCTTTCAGGTCAATAGCAGGGATCAGCAACATGACGGGAGCAGAACTTTGGGTGATGAAAAACAGTCAAAGAAATCAGGGTTTCCAAAGAAGGAAATTCCGGTACAGGGCCAGGCCGTGGACGGAGCTCTTCTCGGGGTGGAATTGTGTGGCAAAAATATTATCTCGGGCGATAGCCGAGGTAAAGCGCGCGCCGTAATCGCTTTCACCGACACTGTGGCGCGCATCTAACGGCGCGGCGTAGAAGCTGTGGACGAAATAGAAGTAGCTGTCGTCGGGCACATCGCCCCAGACCGGATGAGGCAGCGTTTGCCGCACGCGGTTCCAGCCCATCTGAGGCACCTTGTAGCGACTGCCATCGGCTTGCAGCCGCCCGTCCAGAGTGAAGCGTTTGACCAGGCCGGGAATCAAGCCCAGACCCGGCGTGTCCTGTTCTTCGCTATGGTCCAAAAGCATCTGCATGCCGACGCACACGCCCATCAAGGGCTTGTTGGCGGCAGCGTCCAGCACGGCAGCCTGCAAGCCCGATTCGCGCAGCTCGCGCATGCATTCCCGCATCGCGCCCTGACCCGGCAGAACCACCCGTTCGGCCGCGAGCACCTCGTCCGGATTGGCCGTTATCACGACCTCCAGCCCGGTGCCCTCGGCCACATGCAGCACCGCCTGAGAGACCGAGCGCAGATTGCCCATGCCGTAGTCGACAACGGCTACTGTCCTGGCCATATCAAAGGCTTCCTTTGGTTGAAGGAATGACGCCGATGGAACGGGAATCCAGCGTCATCGCCATCCGCAGCGCCCGACCGAAGGCCTTGAAGATCGTCTCACATTGATGATGGGCGTTATGGCCCTTCAAGTTGTCGATATGCAAGGACACCAGCGCATGATTCGAGAAGCCTTGGAAAAACTCGAACGCCAGTTGCGTGTCAAAGGCGCCGATGGCCCCGGCCGTGAATTTGACGTCCATTTCCAAACCCGGCCGGCCCGAGAAGTCGATCACTACGCGGGACAGCGCCTCATCCAGCGGCACATAGCTGTGGCCGTAACGGGTCAGGCCTTTTTTGTCGCCGACCGCCTGCGCGACGGCTAGGCCCAGCGTGATGCCGACATCCTCGACCGTGTGATGGCCGTCGATATGCAGGTCACCCACCGCCTGGATGTCCAGATCGATCAGGCCATGGCGGGCAATCTGATCCAACATATGGTCGAAGAAACCAATGCCGGTATTGAGCTTTGCCTCGCCGCTGCCGTCCAGATTGACGCGAACGGTGATCTGCGTTTCTTTGGTGTTGCGGCTGACTTCTGCGATGCGATCGGTGCTCATGACAGTGATTCCTGGAGTGCGGCCAGCATGGCCTGGTTTTCTTCGGCCGAGCCGATGGTGATGCGCAGGCAGTTGTTCAGCAAGGGGTGTGCCGCATGCGAATTCTTGATCAAGACGCCGCGCGACTTCATGCCGGCGAAGGCATGCGCCGCATCGGCCACACGGACCAAAATCATATTGCCCTGGCTAGGGAAAGCCTGCACACCGGCCATCGCCTGCAGCGCGCTGAAGACCCGCTCGCGCTCGGCCCGTAGCGTCGCCGCCTGGGCGGCGTAAACGTCGGCATGATCCAGCGCGAACAAGCCGGCCTCGGCATTCAGCACGCTGATATTGAAAGGTGGGCGCAGCTTGTCGATCTCGGCGATCAAGGCGGCCTGCCCGATCAAGTAACCAATACGCACACCGGCGAGACCGAACTTGCTCATCGTACGCATCACCAGCACCTGCGGGTAGCGCGCCAACAGCGCCATCGAGTCGCCGGCGGCAAAGGGCTGATAGGCCTCGTCCATCACCACCAATCCCGGTGCCGCCTGGATGATCTGCTCGATGACGGTCGCATCCCAGAGATTGCCGGTCGGATTGTTGGGGTAGGACAGATAGATCAGCGCCGGCCGATGTTCAGCAATCGCCGCCAGCATGGACGGGCCGTCGAGTTCGAAATCGGCCGCACGCAAGGGCACGCCGACAAACTGCAGGTTCTGATAGCGCGCCGACAGCTCGTACATCACAAAGCTGGGGCTGGGCGACAAGATCTTGGCGCCGGCTTTGCTGACGGCCATGCTCAGCATGGTGATCAATTCGTCGGAGCCATTGCCCAGCGTGATCGCGCAGCCATCCGGCATGCCGGCATGAGCGGCAAGCGCGGCCGCCAGCTTGGCGGTGCTTTCGGCCGGGTAACGATTGATCGCGACGGCACCGAGCCGCGCGCCGAGTTGCGCCTGCAACTCCGGCGACAGGCGAAACGGGTTCTCCATCACGTCGAGCTTGACCATGCCGGCGCTGGATGCAACCGGGTAGGCCTGCGCGGCGCGCACATCGTCGCGAATGCAGGACAAAGCGTTGTTCAAAAAGGTGCTCATGGATTCAGTCGCTCCGTTCCAGCGAGTTTCGGATTGATCACGGTCACGCTGTCAAACACCGCCTGATGCGGCAGCTCCAGGCTCAAGAGCAGCGTGCAACCTTGCGCCTTGGCGGCGGCGACGATCAAGGCGTCGGCATAGAGCAGGCCGAAACGGCTTTCGATCGACCAGGCGCTCTCCACCGTCGCATGGTCAATCGCCCAGGGCTGCCAGCGCTGATAGCGCCTGACCTCGGCACGGGCATCGCCATTCGGCATGGGCGGCTGGATGCGCGTGGTGACCGAGGCATAGAAATCGTTCAAGACCTGGGTCGACAAGCGGCCGTTGCGGCACTGCCAGAGCTCGCGCAGCCAGTTCATTGCTTGATCGCGAGCGCCTGCATCGGCACCATCTTCGCTGAGGATCAAGACCGAGGTGTCGACAAAGACCAGTTCAGTCATTGGCTCAACTCGCTGCGCTGGGGGTAGGCATTGCCATCCGAGGCCCATGTGCGCTCGCGGTGCAGCCAGTCTTGCAAGGCCCGCTCATAGGCATCGTCATGCCGCATCTTCTCGGCCAGCATCTCGCCGACCAGGCGCGACACGCTGGTATTGCGGCGCGCCGCCTCCAAGCGCGCCCATTCGGCGACGCTGTCTTCCATGCTGATGGTGACGTTTTTCACAAGCGCAATGTTACACGAACTTCGTGCAACACGAACTTCGTGTCGTTCAAATTGAAACTTCAGTTTCTTTTGAGTGAGTCGAAAACAGAGATGTCAGAGTGACCGTACGCTAAGTTTCGGAGCAAGGCTGGGAGGCCAAAGCTGGCGAATTGAGAAGCCAATAAAGCGCCCTCCAGGAGATTGACATGTCAAGCCCTGTTCCCAACACCTCGCGCTCGATGTCTATCCGCAAGCGCATCGCCTGCCTTGCGCTGAGCGGCTGGCTGGCCGCTGTGCTGATGCTGGTCCACTCGATCTGGAGCTATGCGCTGCTGCGCACCAACGCCGAACAAACCTTTGTCGCCAAGGATGTGGTGGCCGACATCTTGCCGCCGCCGATGTATTTGATCGAGTTGCGGCTGGCGCTATCCCAAGCGGTCGAAGGCACGATACCCCCGAGCCAAGGCCGGGACGATGTCGAGCGACTCAGCACGGAGTACGAGGCCCGCGTCAAATATTGGCAACAAAACCCTCCCCATGGTTTGGAGAAGGCGTTGTTCGGCAGACAGCATGAACAAGCCGGCTTGATGCTGCAGGCCGCCCGCAAACAAGTCATTGAGCCCCTGCTGAACAAAGACGAGGCGGCGGCGCGTGAAGGGCTGAAAGTCGTCCACGCGATTTATCAAAGCCACCGCGTCGGCGTGGATGCCACCGTCGCGCAAGGCATCAAATTTGCCGAACAATCGCAACTCGCCTTTGACGGCACCCATCAGCAAGCAGCCTGGCAAATGCCAGTGGGCGCCTTGCTGCTTTCGGCACTCTTGCTGGCCAGTTATTTCTGGGTCTTGCGCAGTGTGATGGCACCCTTGCGCGAGGCCATCGCGATGGCCCACGCAGTCAGCGCCGGCGACCTGCGGGCCAGTCGCGACAGCCTCGACCGCGCCGACGAAATGGGCCAACTGCACGATGCGATGATCGATATGGTCAGCCATTTGCGCAGCGCCATTCAACGTGTGCGCGCCGGCAGCAGCCAGATCGCCAAGGCTTCGGCCGAGATTGCCGACGGCAATATGGACCTGTCCACCCGTACCGAAAGCCAAGCCGCCAAGTTGCAACAGGCGGGGCACTCGATGCAAGAGATGGTGGGCAGCGCACAACAAAGCGCCAGCAATACGCGCGCAGCGGACGAGCTAGCTCGCGCCGCCTCCGGCGTGGCCAGCCGAAGCGGCGAGGCCGTCGGGCAGGTGGTGCTGACCATGCAGGGCATTCAACAGGCCAGCCAACGCATTTCGGACATCATCGGCGTCATCGACAGCATCGCTTTTCAGACCAATATCCTGGCCTTGAATGCCGCCGTTGAAGCCGCCCGCGCCGGTGAGCAGGGGCGCGGCTTTGCGGTGGTAGCGTCCGAGGTACGCATGCTCGCGCAGCGCAGCGCCGAGGCCGCCAAAGAAATCAAGACCTTGATTCAAAACAGCGTCGAGCAGGTCGAGGCGGGCGGACGCAGTGTCAGCGACGCCCAAGTCACCATCGGCGAAGTGGTGCAGCAAGTGCAGCGCGTCAGCGTGCTGATGGGTGAAACCGATGCAGCCATCCGCGAACAGAATCAAGCCGTCAACGGCATGGGCAAGACCTTGTCCGAGATCGAGCAAAGCACCCAGCAGAATGCCGCTTTGGTCGAGCAAACCGCCGCCGCAGCTGACAGCCTGCGCGGCCAGGCGCAAAACGTCGATCAGGCTTTGAGCGAATTCCGTACCGAATAGCTCGATCGCTGAAGCTATTTCTTCAAGCGCATCTCGGCCGCCCGGGCATGGCCCTGCAGGCCCTCGCCATAGGCCAACTCGGCCGCAATGACGCCCAACTTTTGCGCGCCCGCCTCGCTGACCTCGATCAGGCTACTGCGCTTTTGGAAGTCGTAGACGCCCAGCGGCGACGAGAAACGCGCGGTGCCGGCCGTCGGCAAAACGTGATTCGGTCCAGCGCAATAGTCACCCAAGGATTCGCTGGTGTAAGCGCCCAAAAAGATCGCCCCGGCATGGCGCAAGAGCGGCTCCCAGGCCTGCGGATTCGCGCTGGAAACCTCCAGATGCTCGGGCGCGATGCGGTTGGAAATTTCGCAGGCTTCTTCCATCGAGCGCGTCAGAATCAGCGCGCCGCGCCCCTCCAAAGAGGCGCGGATCACATCGCGGCGCGGCATCTCGGGCAAGAGCTTGTCGATAGCGGCGCTGACCAACGCGATGTATTCGGCATCCGGGCAGAGCAGAATGCTTTGCGCCATTTCGTCATGCTCGGCCTGGCTGAACAGATCCATCGCGACCCAGTCGGGCGGCGTCGTGCCGTCGGCCAGGATCAGAATCTCGCTCGGGCCGGCAATCATGTCGATGCCGACCTGGCCGAATACATGCTTTTTGGCGCTGGCCACATAGGCGTTGCCGGGGCCAGTGATCTTGTCGACCTTGGGCACGGTCGCTGTGCCATAGGCCAAGGCCGCCACCGCCTGCGCGCCGCCCAGCGTAAAGACACGGTGCACACCGGCGATATAGGCGGCGGCCAGCACCAGCGGATTCCTCTCGCCGCGCGGCGTGGGCACCACCATGATGATTTCGGGCACGCCGGCCACCTGGGCGGGAATCGCATTCATCAAGACGCTGCTCGGGTAGGCGGCCTTGCCGCCCGGGACATAGATGCCGACGCGGTCCAAAGGCGTGACCTTCTGGCCCAAGAGCGTGCCGTCTTCGTCAACGTAGCTCCAGCTCAGACCGCTGGCCTGCTTCTGGCGCTCGTGATAGCTGCGCACCCGCAAGGCGGCGGCTTTCAAGGCCTCGCGCTGGGCCGGCGTGATGGCGTCGAAGGCGGCCTTCAATTCATCGCGAGTCAGTTCCAACTCGGCCACACTTTGAGCCTGCAAATGATCAAAGCGAGCGGTGTAGTCCAGCAACGCTGCATCGCCGCGCAGGCGCACATCGGCGAGGATCTCGGCCACGCGCAGTTCGATCGCCGAATCGGTCTCGGCCGACCAATGCAGCACGCGCTGAAACTCGGCTTCAAAGTCGGCGGCGGCGGTGCTGAGATGGCGAAGTTTCATGAAAATTTCACTTAGGGATGGCTGAAGCAAAAGCGTCGATCATGCGGCGCAGCGGTTCGCGCTTGAGCTTGAGCGCGGCCTGATTGACGACCAGGCGCGACGATATTTCCATCACCTTTTCGACCTCAACCAGATGGTTGGCCTTCAGCGTATTGCCGGTCGAGACCAGGTCGACGATCGCATCGGCCAGGCCGGTCAAGGGCGCCAGCTCCATCGAGCCATAGAGTTTGATCAGGTCGACATGCACGCCCTTGTCGGAGAAATGCTGACGCGCAATCTGCGTGTACTTGGTGGCCACGCGAATGCGCGAGCCCTGCTTGATGGCGGCCGCGTAATCAAAGTCATCGCGCACCGCGACGCTCATGCGGCAGCAGGCGATATTCAGGTCCAGCGGCTGATACATGCCGTCCAGGCCATGCTCGATCAAGACATCGCGCCCAGCCACGCCGAGGTCGGCACCGCCGTACTGCACATAGGTCGGCACATCGCTGGCGCGCACCAGCACCACCTGCACATCCGGGCTGTTGGTGGCGAGGATCAGTTTGCGCGAGGTTTCCGGGTTGTCCAGCACCGATATGCCGGCCGCCTTGAGCAGCGGCAGGGTTTCTTCAAAGATGCGGCCTTTGGACAGGGCAAGGGTGATCATGTGGGGGCACTCACTGGCATTCGGGGAGGCGGCCCGGCGGACCGGGCAAAAAAACGGACAAAACGATCAGCGCGCCGACGATTGCGGCGTCGGGTCGGCCGCCCATTCGGCGGGCGTCAGCGTCTTCATCGACAGCGCATGAATCTGCTCGCGCATGCGCTCACCGAGCGCTTGATAGACGCGCTGATGGCGGCGCACGCGGCTCAAAGCCTCGAACTCGGCAGACACGATGGTGGCAAAGAAATGCCGCCCGTCGCCCTCGACTTCGCAGTGATTGCAGGGCAGCCCGGAGGCAATGAATTGCTGAACTTCAGCTGGAGTAGGGTCGGCCATGGGGAATATTTTAGCTTTTGCGTGACAGACCGCCCGAGCGCAGCGAGTAGCTCTGTCACCAACTGATTGAATGGGTGGAAGACTTGTCCAAATTAGCTGCGGATCTTGTAGCCCCGCCGCAGCAGCTCCAAGGCGATGCCCGCGACGAGCAAAAAGCTGCCGCCAACCACGCCCAGGCTCAGCCAGGGCGAGGCATCGCTGACGCCAAAGAAACCATGCCTGAAGCCGTCGATCATGTAGAAAAACGGGTTCAAGTGGCTAACGCCCTGCCAGAACGGTGGCAAGGAGCCGACCGAATAGAACACGCCGGACAAAAACGTCATCGGCATGATGATGAAGTTTTGAAAGCCCGCCAATTGGTCGAACTTCTCGGCCCACAGGCCGGCGATCAGGCCCAAGGTTCCCATCATCGCCGCGCCCAGCAAGGCAAAACTCAGTATCCACAAGGGCTGGCTGAGGCCGGGCGGCGCAAACCACACGGTCACCACCATAACGCCCAGGCCCACCATCATGCCGCGCACCATCGCCGCGCCCACATAGGCGACGAACCAGGCCCAATGCGACAGCGGCGTCACCAGCAGGAAGACCAGATTGCCGGTCACCTTGCTCTGGATCAGGCTGCTTGATGAGTTGGCAAAAGCGTTCTGCAAGACGCTCATCATCACCAGGCCGGGGATCAAAAAGCTGGTGTAGCCGACCGTGCCGTAGACCTTCACATGATCTTCCAGCACATGGCCGAAGACCAGCAAATAGAGCACGGCGGTCAAGACCGGCGCCGCCACGGTCTGGAAACTGACCTTCCAGAAACGCAGCACTTCTTTGTAGAACAGCGTGCCGGCGCCCTTCAATTGGATTGCGCCACTCATGCTGTCACTCCCTTTTTCTGCTCTTCTTCCTGCATGATTTCCAGGAACACATCTTCCAGATCGGCGCGCCCTATCTCCAGGTCTTCGACTGGGCAATTGGCCGCCCGCAGCGTGGTCAGAATCGACTCGACCTCGGCCGCGTCATGCGCCTTGATCTGCACAATGCGGCCGGTGATGCGCGCCTGCGCGGCCAGATTCGCGGGCAGCGCGGCATCGGTTTTGAAGCGCAGCATCGTCGAGGCGCGGCCTTTCAGCAGCTCCGAGGTGCGCTCCAGCGCCACCACCCTGCCCTGCTTCAACATCGCGATGCGCCCGCACAAGGCCTCGGCTTCTTCGAGGTAATGGGTGGTCAGCAAGACGGTGTGGCCCTCGCGGTTCAGGCGCGCAATGAACTGCCACAGGGTCTGACGCAACTCCACATCGACGCCGGCCGTGGGCTCATCCAGCACGATCACCGGTGGGCGATGCACCAAGGCCTGCGCGACCAACACACGGCGCTTCATACCGCCCGAGAGTTGGCGCATATTGGCTTCGGCCTTGTCGGCCAGGCCCAAGTTCTGCAGCAACTCGTCGATCCAGGCCTCGTTGTTGTGCACACCAAAATAGCCGCCCTGAAAGCGCAAGGCCTCGCGCACATTGAAGAAGGGGTCGAACACCAACTCCTGCGGCACGATGCCAAGCGCGCGCCTTGCTGCGGCAAAGTCGCTGACCACATCATGGCCCTGCACCAGCACGCGGCCGCCGCTGGCCTGCGCCAGCCCCGCCAGAATGCTGATCAAGCTGGTCTTGCCGGCGCCGTTTGGCCCCAAGAGTCCAAAGAATTCGCCCTGCGCGATATCGAAGCTGACGCCGTCCAGGGCCTTGACCTGACCCCCTCGGTAGGTTTTGCTGACGTTCTGAAAGGAAATGGCCGGCATGGTGCCGGCGCCTTGAGTAAGCGGTGATTGCATGTGCCGATTGTAGGAACGGCGGCGAACACACGCTCGGCCAAGGTTGTTATGCGCCCACGCCCGTCTCGCAATGGAGCCAAATCCCTAGAACCAAGCCCAAGCTTGGTGACAGAATCGGCTCACAGGAGAAAAGCTCACGCATTCACACATGGCCACAAAAAAACCGCCGCGCCGCACCGCTGAACGCATTCTTGAAGTCACGCTCGATCTCTTCAATCGTTTTGGTGAGCCGAACGTCTCGACCACCTTGATCTCCGCCGAGTTGGGCATCAGCCCCGGCAATCTCTACTATCACTACCCGGCCAAAGACGAGTTGATCAACTCGCTGTTCGCCCGCTTTGAGCGCGAGTTGCTCGACTTGCTTGCCGCTGCCGACAATGTGACTAACGTCGAAGACGCATGGCTGTTTTTCCATATGCTGTACGAGCTGATCTGGAAGCACCGCTTTCTCTATCGCGATCTGAATGACCTGCTGTCAAAAAATCGGCGCCTGGAGATGCATTTTCAAACGGTGCTGACCCAAAAGGGTCTGGCGATGCGCAATGTGCTGGCCGGGCTGCAACATGGCGGTGCGCTGAAGATGGATGCCCGCGAAGCCGCCCCGACGGCCAACGCGATGGTGGTGCTCTTGAGCTATTGGCTCAGTTTCGAATATGTGCGTGACCCGCGCAATGCCTTGGAGCCCGCACAAGCCGGCGCCGCGCTGATGCGCGGTGCCTTCCATGTCTTGAGTTTGCTGCTGCCCTATCTGGAGCCCGAATCAAGAGAACACTTGTTTGCCCTGGCGAACAAATACCAGTAGAAACAACGGAGACGAAAAATGGCTAAATGGACCGCCTTCCCGCATGACAACGCCGCCTTTCAATACAGTCCGGCCTCACTGAAAAAGCATTGGGCTCGCCTGCATACGGGGGATGCCGAACCCTGGCCCAAGGACGCTGCGGTCGTCGCGGCCTGGATTCACTTCCATGCCGGCGAGTTTCAACAAGCCTACGAAGCGGGGCTGGCCGCAGGAAGCGCGGGCATCAGCGTCGCCAACAAGGCGCAGGCCATCTACGCCAACTACCTTGAGAAGAAGGAAAAGGTCAAGCTGGAGATGTTCCTCGAAGTAGCCGAACGCGCCGCCGCCCAGCAGGCCGAAGAGCCCAAGAACCCCAATGCCTATTACTGGCAAGCCTATGCCATTGGCCGCTATGGCCAGGGCATCAGCGTCGCCAAGGCCTTGGCCCAGGGTTTGGGCAGCAAGGTCAAGAACGCACTCGAAACCACCATTGCGCTGGCACCCAAGCATGCCGATGCCCATATCGCGCTGGGCGCCTTCCACGCCGAGGTGATAGACAAGGTTGGCAAGCTCTTGGGCCGCACCCAAGGCGCCGACAGCGCCACCGGCCTCAAGATGTTCGAGCAGGCCTTGAAGCTCAACCCCGGTAGCGCCATTGCGATGATCGAGCGCGCCAATGGTTTGGTGATGCTGGAAGGCGATAAACGCATGAAGGAGGCCGAGGCTTTGTATGCCGAAGCGGCGGCCTGCGAGCCAATGGACGCGATGGAATGCCTGGATGTCGAAATGGCGCGCGAAGAGCTCGAGGATTGATCGATCATCGAAGCGGGTGTGCCGTGCGGTTTCTCACGCGTTGGGTGGGAAATGGCCGATATACCCCCCGCAATCGCGCGTGTTCAAATTGGCCCGCGACGTTTAAGCTGTGAATCCTGAGCTGCCGAATTCGATCGGACAAACGGTCCGGTCATTCAGCTCCACCCTGCAATTTTTCACCGAGGTTCGAACATCATGAAACGCACTCTGTTGGCCCTGATCCTGACTCCTTTGGCCGCGCTCTCCTGGGCGCAGTCGCCCGAAGCCACCGCCCTGCGGGTCGAATGCGCAGCCAAGTTTGCACCCATGACCGAGGCCAAAACAGGCGCGGCCAGCGAGTACCAATTCGTCTACAGCAAGGGCGAGTACCGCGGCGAGAAGCAAAACGGCAAGCTGCTTGGCTGTACCGATGCGCAGTACAACGGCTATCTGGCCAGCGTTGACCCGACACGCGTGATGTCGGCCTACCCAACCGCCGCCGGCCGCCCCAATATCAAGCCCAATATCAAGCCGAACCTGGCTGAGCAGGCGACCAAGGCCAAGTAAAAGGACCTTCGTCCTACTCCCAGGGCAGCATCATCGTCAGCAGCAGGAGTTTATTGAATTCCGGCTCGAAACGGTCGATGATGCCCTCGGGATCAGGGCATAGCGTGCTGTCGGTGATCAGGCCAAATTGCACCCGGCCGGCATAGGTCAGGATGCTGACGCCGACGCCGATATCGCCCGATTGCGGCACCCAGAACATCAGCCGCTCAACCTGTGATCCCAGCATCTGCAGCGGCGCGGTCGGGCCCGGCACATTGGTCATCACCGCCGTGGCCTTTTTGGCGAATATATTCAACATCGCCGTCTGCACCGGCTTGATCAGCAAGCCCGCCACCGACAACAGTCCGAAGGCCAGCACCGGCTGAAAACTGCCTTTGAGCTCATTCATGCGGGCTCTCACCGCATAAAGGCGCTCGACCGGGTTCTCGATCCCGATCGGCAGCACCAGCGGCACCAGGCCGAAGCGATTACCCAACTGGTAGCTATTCGCCAAGGGTCGCAGATTGACCGGCACCATCGCCCGGATTTCCTTGCCCTCGACATCCTCGCCCTTGCTCTGCAGGTAACTGCCTATCGCACCGGCAACGCAGCTGAGCAAGACATCATTGATCGAGGAGCCCAGTCCCTTGCCCACGGCCTTGACGGCGTCCAGCGGCAAGTCATTGCTCCAGGCAACGCACTTTTTCTTGCCCGGTTTGCCCTTGAGTTGCGTATGCGAGTCATCCGGCATGAAGGCGAAGGCGGCCACATCATTGAGCGCCTGATAGCCGATCCGCGCCATGTCGACCGACGAGTCGAGCGGGTGCGGCGGATGGTTCCAGGCCTCGACCGATTTCGCCACCCCCGAACCGGCAGCGCCTATCGCCTTGATCGCCAAGTCGGCCATCGGTCGCAACAGGCTGTCGGTCAGCCAGTCCTTGTCATCACGCGGCTGCTGCTGTCGCTTCGGGGGCGCGCGCCCACCATCGGTAATCGACATCATCACCGATGTCAGCGCAATGCCGTCGCCAATGCAGTGATGAATGCGCATGATCAAGCCGCTGCTACCCAGCTCTTCCCCCGCAGCCAAATCCTCAATCAAGTGGAACTGCCAGAGCGGGTGCGCCGGATTCAAGGGCTCCATCGCCAACTCTGCCACCCGCTCCTTCAAGGCATCCTGCCCTGTTTGGCCGGCCTTGCCGCGCACCGGCATCAACACCTCGGCGACCACATGGCGGTCAATATCGAAGTCTTCGTCTTCGACCCATTGAGCACCCAGCGCATCTTCCACAACAAGCTGGTGAAAGCGCGTGTATTGCAGCAGCCTCGCCTGCACCCGCTCCTTCAAAGCCTCCAAAGTGATGGATGGGCGGATGTACCAAACGCCCACAATCATCATCAAATTGGATTCGGTATCCATGCGTAGCCAAGCGGTGTCTACCTTGGACATGCGTTCAATCGCTTGCGACAAAACTGTCTCCTAGAATTTGGTGTGTGCTGCCTACACAATGCTGGTTAACATCAAGGCTGTCTATCCCGATTGTTACCACTATTTAGGAGAACCCATGAGCCTTCAGGACCAATTCGACGCAGCCGTTGCTGGATCAAAACAATTGCCCGAGCGCCCGGACAATATGACCTTGCTCAAGCTCTATGCGCTGTTCAAGCAAGGCAGCAGCGGCGATGTGGAGGGCTCACGCCCAGGCTTCACCGACATGGTCGGCCGCGCCAAATGGGATGCCTGGAATGAGCTGAAGGGCCAGAGCCAGGACGAGGCCAAGCAGAGCTATATCGACCTGATCGAATCGCTGAAGTAAGCACTACCCGCATCGATAGGCCGAGCCCATAGCGCTCGGCCTATTTTTTTGGCGGCTTGCTCTTCTTGCCCGCATCCGCCGTCAATAGGGCATCAAGTTCCTTTTGGATCTCGCCCTCGATCGTGCCCCGGAAGGCGCCGAGCAAGAAGCCCAGTTTGGCGCTCAACTCGAAATGCTTGGCCGCCACGATCAACTGCCCCTTGACACCCGAACGGCTGAACTCCACGGTATCGCTGGTCTTGCCCTCCAGCACCGTGCACTCCATATCAAACTTGGCCTCGACCTGCTCGGCCCAGGCCCACGCGATCTCGCGCGCCCGCTTCAAGCCCAGCTCATGATCTCTGTGGATGAGGATATCGGCCATGTCTTTAGTCTCCGGTTTTATTGTTCAGCAATTCGGCCCGACGCTCGGCCTTGGGTAGCGCCGCCAGACGCTTGACCTCGGCATAAAAACGCGGCCAATCATGCGCCTGACGCGCCAGCAAGGCATCAAAAGCCGGGGTCAGATCTGAATAGGCCGCCAGCAAAGCAAAACTGGCGTTGTTGGCGCGCACAAACCAGCCGTCATAGGAAGCATCGCCACCCCATTCCTCAGCCTTCAGCCGCCCATAGTCATCCCGCAAGCCCTGCAACAGAGCCGTCTTGGCCACGCGCTTGACGGAGTCGCTCTGCTGCGTGGCATACAGCTCGGCCAGACGCCTTCGGTACTCGCCCGTCAAGGCCCGGAACTGCTCGCGCCGCTGCAGTCGCAGCGCGTGAGCTGCGCGTTCGGCGGGCAAAGCCTGCGCCTGCAACCAGGCCTCGGCACCGCGCCGCTCGACCAGGGTGGCGAATGATTCATTGAACTGCGTGTCGTCGGCCGCGTAGGCGACCTGATGCGCCAGTTCGTGAAACAACATGCCCGCCAACTCACCCGGTGGGTATTTGATGAATGTATTCAGCAGCGGGTCGCCACCGAAGAAATTGCTCCAACCCAAGGTGGAATAGGCCGGCACCCCGTAGACCAATACCTCCATGCCCTCGGTGCGCAGTTGCGCGGCATAGGCATCGGCCTCGGCCCGGTCAAAGTAACCCCGATAGCCGACGCAGCCCATGACCGGGAAGCACCAGGTCTTCAGCGTCAAACTGAGCTCGGGCGTGGCCACCACATTCCAGACCGCCGCCGAACGGCTCAGGTCGGCATAACGGCGATAGCTGTCGTTATCCGGCAGCTTCAACTGGGCGACCGAATAGGTTCGCAGGCGTTGACTCAACAGCAGACGCTCACGCAGATCCGCCGCCAACTCGGGCTCGGCCAAAATCGCTTCGACCGGCCTTGCCGCCGCCATCAGATTCAGATGGCCGCCCACCGATTGCCCCAGGTAGCCGAGCTGGGAGCAGCCCCCAAGCAGAGCCGACAGCGCCAGCATTGCGACTGTGAAAACCCTCACTCGGTCTGCCCTCCGTCCCAAGCCTCGATCTCGACCAGGCAATCATAAAAACTGGGGCCACCGCCCATATCGGTCAGGCGCTGATGGGTGACTTCATTGACATTGCTGCCCGCCACACCCAGCTTGCGCCACCACACACCGAGGCCGTTGACGACGCCGGGGCGCGCCCGCGCGCTGATGCGCGCCCGGCAGGGGTAGCTGCCCCTGTCGTTGAAAATACGCACCATCGCCCGGTCCGCCAAGCCGCGTGCCGCCGCATCCACGGCATGAATCTCGACCAGCGGCTCGCCCTCGATATCGCGCAAACTCTTCACATTGACGAAGCTGGAATTGAGGAAGTTGCGGGCCGGCGGCGAGATCATCGCCAGCGGATAGCGTGCCGCCAGTTCTGGGCTGGAGACCACGCTCTCGTAATTGGCCAAATGGTCGGCGTCGCCGCATTGGGCGCGGCCATTGGCGGTCAAAAATCCACCGTTGGCGAACGGCGCCTCGGCCAGCGGCAGGCTTTGCCATCCCTGTACGCGCAAGGCGTCGAAATCGATTTCCGCGCTGAAGGCCTGGCGCGCCAATTGCTCGTCCGTGTCGGCAAAGCAAGCCTCGGTGAAACCCATGGCGGCGGCCAAGTCCCGGAAAATCTGCGTATTCGGCCTGGCCTCGCCCAGCGGCGCCACCGCCGCTTCATTGATCAAGACATCGGTGTGGCCATAGCTGGTGTGCACATCCAGATGCTCCATCTGCGTGGTGGCCGGCAACACATAATCGGCCAGATCTGCTGTGTCGGTCATGAAATGCTCGAGCACCACGGTGAACAGGTCGGCGCGCTGAAAGCCCCGCACCACCTTGGGCGACTCCGGCGCCACCGCGACCGGATTGCTGTTGTAGACGATCAGCGCCTCGATCTGCGGGCCAAAGTCGGGGCCGGTCGGGCGCAGCAAGTCATCGCCAATCGTGCTCATATTGACGGTCCGAGTTGGCCGCCCGGCGCGTAGCTCGGGCCGTTCCAGATCGGCGCGTTTATAGGGCGCGAACCAGCCCGAACTCGACAAGAGCAGGCCGCCGGCACGGTTGCGCCAAGCGCCGGTCAGGCAAGGCAGCAAGGCAATCAGGCGCACCGCATTGCCGCCGCCGCGCACCCGCTGCATGCCGTAATTCAAGCGGATCGCGGCCGGAGCCGTCTGCGCATAGTCACGAGCCAGGCCGCGCACCTCGTCGGCCGCAATGCCGCAGACCTCGGCCACCCGCTCGGGCGGCCAGGCCAGCGCCCGCTCGCGCAAGCCACCGACGCCGTCCCAGCCATCGACATGGTCGCGCAGATAGTCGTGATCGAGCCAGTCATGGGCTATCAACTGTTGCATCAGCCCCAGCGCAAGCGCGCCGTCGGTGCCGGGCATCAGCGCGATGTGCTGATGGCATTTATCGGCCGTCTCGGTCTTGCGCGGGTCGATGCAAATCAGCTTGGCGCCGGCTCGCTTTGCCTGGTTGGCGTAGGTCCAGAAATGCAGGTTCGACGCGATCGAATTGCTGCCCCAGATCAGGATCAAGCGACTCTCGGCAAAGTAGGGCAAATGCATGCCTAGCTTGTGACCATAGGTCGCGGTCAGCGCCGCCGCTCCGGCCGAGGCGCAAATCGTGCGGTCCAAGAGAGAGGCGCCCAGACGGTTGAAAAAGCGCCCGGCCATCGCCTCGCCCTGCAACAGCCCCATGGTGCCGGCGTAGCTATAGGGCTGAATCGCTTGCGGGTCGCGTGCGGATATCGCACCCAGGCGAGAGGCGATGTCGGCCAGCGCGGCGGCCCAGGTGACCGGCTCAAAGCGCGGCGCCTCATGCTTGCCACTGACCCGTTTGAGCGGCTGCAAGACCCGCTCGGCATGATAGGTACGTTCAGCATAGCGCGACACCTTGGTGCACAAGGCGCCATGGGTGCTGGGATGATCGGCCCGGCCCTGCACCTTGATGACGCGGCCATTTTCAACCGTCAGCGCCAAGGCGCAGGTATCGGGGCAGTCATGCGGACAGGCGCCGTTGACGAGGGCTTGAGTCGGGGTTCGAGAGCTGAGGCTGTGCATATCGCAACTATTGCACATTGGACGGATACTTGGCCGCAGCGTGATCTAACTGCCGGAGAAAGCTATGGATAGCAACGCTTGGTTGATAGGTGGCAGCGCCGCCGTGCTGGCGGCCGGCCTGGCCTGGCTTGGCGCTATGTGGTGGTTTGGCCGCAAATTGGCGGCGGCGGCGGCCCGCGTTGGCAAGCTCGAAAAAGCTCGCCAGACCCTGAACCAGCAGAACTCGCAGGCGCGCAAGCAGGTCGAGCAACTGCAGGCGGAACTGGCCGAGCTGCGCCATACCCTGACCCGGCAAGACGCAGCAAAGGCGCAGCAGCAGCGCGTGCATGCGGCACGCCAAAGCTTCGAGGACAGTGGGCCATTCATTGAAGCGACGGATCCTGTCGCGACGCCGGCCGACGGCTTCGCCGATACGCACTTCTTTATGCCCAAGAAGGACTGAAGGGCGACAAGGGGTGGCAGGGACCGGCATTAAACTCCCTGGCATTGGGTCGCCGCCTTCAACCGCGCAAGGCATGTACCCGTCACGGAGAGCTCATGAAGCTGATCGACTCGATATTGACCGATGCGCCAGGCATTGCCGCCTTGCGGCGCGACATCCATGCACACCCGGAGTTATGCTTTCAGGAGCAGCGCACCTCCGAGCTGATCGCCAAGGCCTTGAGCGATTGGGGCATCCCGGTACACCGTGGCCTGGGTACGACCGGCGTGGTCGGCATCATCAAAAACGGCAACTCCGCGCGCGCCGTCGGCCTGCGCGCCGACATCGACGCGCTGCCGATGACAGAGCACAACCATTTCGCCCATGCCAGCACCTACGCCGGCAAGATGCACGCCTGCGGGCATGACGGCCATACCGCCATGCTCCTGGCTGCGGCCAAGCATTTGTCCACCGAACGCAATTTCGACGGCACCATTTACCTGGTGTTTCAACCGGCCGAAGAAGGCGGCGGCGGCGCCCGCGAGATGATCAAGGACGGCTTGTTCGAGCTGTTCCCGATGGAAGCGATGTTCGGCGCGCACAACTGGCCGGGCATGGCGGCCGGGCAGTTCGCGGTCAAGAGCGGGCCGGTGTTTGCCTCCAGCAACGAGTTCAAAATCACCTTGCACGGCAAGGGTGCCCATGCGGCGATGCCACACAACGGCATCGACCCGGTGCCGGCGGCATGCCAGATGGTGCAGGGCTTTCAAACCATCATCAGCCGCAACAAGCGTCCGATCGATGCCGGCGTTATTTCCGTCACCATGATCCACACCGGCGAGGCCACCAATGTGATCCCCGACAGCTGCGTGATCGAAGGCACGGTGCGCACCTTCACGCTGGAGGTGCTGGACATGATTGAGCGTCGCATGCAGCAGATGGCCGAGGCCACCGCGCAAGCGTTCGAAGTGCGCTGCGAGTTCGAGTTCCGGCGCAACTACCCGCCGACCATCAACCCTGCGGCCGAGACCGAGTTTGTCCGGCAAAGCCTGGTCGCCATGGTCGGCGCCGCCAATGTGCAGGAGTTCGAGCCGACCATGGGCGCAGAAGACTTCAGCTTCTTCCTGCAGCAAAAGCCCGGCTGCTATTTCCTGATCGGCAATGGCGATGGCAGCCACCGCGACGGCGGCCATGGCATGGGGCCTTGCATGTTGCACAACCCCAGCTACGACTTCAATGACGAGTTGATCCCGCTGGGCGGCTCGATGTGGGTCAGGTTGGCCGAAGCTTGGTTGAACGCACCCAAGCCCTGAGCTTGAAACCCGCGATGAAGGCCGCCGCTCATTTTTCGCAAAGCTACGCCGAGGCGAGGGCCAAGTTCCTGGCCGCGGCCGAGTCTGCGGGCCTGGACAATGAACCTCATTGGCACCCCTTGCTGGGTCGCGACGGCGAGCGGCTGGCCATGGACGTGGTTCGCCAAGGGCCGCGCCAGGCAAGGCGCCTGCTGATCATCAGCAGCGCCTGCCACGGCGTCGAGGGCTTTGCCGGCTCAGGCATACAAGCCGGCCTGTTGAACGACCACACTTGGCTGGCTGCGGTAGCGGCAAGCGGGGCGGCCGTGTTGTACATCCATGCGCTCAATCCGCATGGGTTTTCCTGGTGGCGCAGAGTCACGCAAGAAGGCGTCGACCTGAATCGCAATTGGCATGATTTCCACCGGCCCTTGCCGCACAACGCCGGCTACGACGAAATCGCCGCCGCCTTGATTCCCAGCCAATGGCCGCCCAAGGCCGCAGCTCAAGCCCTGCTGGACGACTATGCCGCCCGCCATGGTGACAAGGGTCTGCAGGCCGCCATTACCGGCGGCCAGTACGAGCATGAGCTGGGTCTGTTCTACGGCGGCCGCGCGCCGACCTGGAGCCAACAGACGCTGCGCCATGTCTTGCAAGAACAAGCCGGCGCCAGCGAAGCGGTCGCATGGATTGATCTGCATACCGGCCTGGGCCCCAGCGGCCACGGCGAGCGCATTTTTGCCGGCCATGACGATGGCCAATCCTTGGCCCGGGCAAGGCGCTGGTGGGGCCAGGAGATAACCTCGCTGGCCGATGGCAGCTCTAGCTCGGCGCCCTTGGTCGGCTTGATGTGGTCGGTCGTGCCCGAGCTGCTTCCAGACGCCCAGTACACCGGCATTGCGCTCGAATTCGGCACGCTGCCGCTGACCCAGATGATCGACGCCTTGCGCGCCGATCACTGGCTGGAAGCCCACCCCGAGGCCAGCGCGGCACAGGCCCTCGCCATCAAGCAACAAATTCGCGACGCTTTTTACATCGACACCGATGACTGGAAGCAGCAACTGCTGACCCAGGCCCGCGAAGCCTGCGGCCAAGCCTTGAGAGGATTGACAAACAATGACTGAACTAGACCCGACACGCAGCGCGAGCATCCAGCAAGAAACCCAAGAGTGGCTGGAAAAGGCCGTCATCGGGCTCAACCTCTGCCCGTTTGCCAAAAGCGTGCATGTCAATCAAAGGCTGCGTTATGTTGTCAGCGCGGCCACGACGCCGGAGGCGCTGCTGAAGGAGCTGGCGCGCGAATTGCTGAGTCTGATGCGGGCCGACCCGAATGAGATCGAAACCACCCTGGTGATTCACCCCTTGGTGCTGACCGACTTTCTCGACTTCAATGATTTCCTCGGCGCCGCCGACGCCTTGGTCGAGGATCTGGCCTTGGACGGCGAGTTGCAGATTGCCAGCTTTCATCCCGACTATCAGTTCGGCGGCACCGAGCCAAGTGATATCAGCAACTACACCAACCGCTCGCCCTACCCGACGCTGCATCTGCTGCGTGAGACCAGCATTGCCCGCGCCACCGAAACCATGGCCGATACCGACGCGATCTACGAGGAGAATATGCTCACCCTGGAAAAGCTAGGCCTAGAAGGCTGGCTCGCCCTGGGATTGAAGGCCGGTAGTGCCTAGAAGCCCCGCTCACTGCGGGCCAAGAAAAGCGCGTGCAAGCAGGCTATTCGGGACAGAATGCGCCTCATATCGGCGCTTCAAGGCTAGCCAGGGCCTTGAGAATCAACACCAAACCAATGGACCCGCGTCCGCGCTCCAGCATCAGCCAAGAATGACGAGGCCCTATTGAGTAGAAAGTCCGCCAGCTCCCTGTTTGTCGCGATTGCGCTGGGCGCCAGCATTGGTTTACTGCTGCCCGCCTTGATCGTGGGTGGTCTGTTGATTGGCCTGCGTGAACCGCAGGCGGCCGAAGCCGCACTGCAGCGCGACCTGGAGGCGAAACTCGATGTACTGGTCAGCAGCCTGCCCGAATTGCTGTGGAACCTGGACACGGTGGCGGCGCGCGAAGTGGTGGCCGCCGTGATGAAATCTCCCGACGTGGTGCGGGTGACCGTCCGCGATGCCTCGCAAGGCGCACCCTTCATTGAAATGAGTTTCCCGGAGCGCCAGAAGGGTCTCAGCGTCAAGGGCGAACGCGAGATCTTTCGCGGCGTGGCCCGCATCGGGCATTTGAAGGTCGAGGTGGATGACCACCTCAGCACCGCCGCATTGACGCGTCAGCGCTGGCTTTACGGCGCGACTGTCGGCGGCCAGTTGCTGGCCTCCTTGGCCCTGATTTTGGCCTTGCTGAACTCCAGACTGATGCGTCCACTGCGGGAGTTAGGCGGCTTCGCCAATGATTTGGCACAAGGCCGATTCACCGCGCAACTGCCCCCCGGCCGCAAAGACGAGATCGGCCTGCTGGGCGCTCACCTCGAACATATGCGCGACGCGCTGCAGCAGCAATTCAACGAACAGCGGGCCTTGATCGAGCGCCTGCGCGGCATGGCCGAAACGGTGCCCGGAGTGGTCTACCAATTGCGTTTGGGCCAAGATGGCCGATTCTCTTTTGCCTATGTCAGCGAGGCGGTGAAGGATTATTTCAATGTGTCGGGCGCCAACTTGGCCTTGGACGCCGAACCTTGGTTCGAACAAATTTCGGCGCTTGACCGGGCGGCGGTGCGCGAGTCACTGCTGGCCTCTGCCCGCGCCCTGACGCCCTGGCAACAAGAGTTCCGCACGCCCCGGGAGGATGGCGGCGAGCGCTGGATCTTCGGCAACGCCATCGCGCAACTGGAACCCGCCGGCACGGTGCTCTGGCATGGTTTTTTGACCGACATTTCGCATCAACGTCGCGACGCCCTGGAGTTGGTACGTTACCGCCTGCACCTGGAGGAGTTGGTCGAGGCCCGCACCGCCGAATTGGCCGAGGCCACCAAGGCGGCGCAGGCGGCAAGCTTGGCCAAGAGTGCCTTCCTGGCCAATATGAGCCACGAAATCCGCACACCGATGAATGCCATCATCGGCCTGACCTATCTGGTTCAAAGCGATAGCACCGAGCCGGCCCAACAAGTTCGGCTGCAAAAGGTCGCCGATGCGGCCGAGCATTTGCTCAGCATCATCAACAATGTCCTGGATTTTTCCAAGATCGAAGCCGGCAAGATGCAACTGGCCCACAATGACTTCAACGTCGCGCAGGTGCTCGACAACGTCTCCAGCATGTTGGCTCAGCGCGCCAACGAGAAGGGACTGCAGGTTCAGGTTGAAGTGTGTGATCCGCTTGCCACCCAGATCTTGGCCGGCGATGCCCAACGCATCACCGAAATTTTGTTGAATTTCGCCGGCAACGCGGTCAAGTTCACGGAGACTGGTTTCGTCAGGCTGGCCGCCAACATCGAGGCGGATTTTGGCGACGCGCTCAAGCTGCGTTTTGAGGTGCAAGACAGCGGCATCGGCATCAGCCAAGAGGCCCAGTCTCGCCTTTTTCAAGATTTCGAACAGGCCGACAGTTCCACGACACGCCGTTATGGCGGAACCGGTCTGGGTCTGGCCATTTGCCGGCGCTTGGCCGCGCTGATGCATGGCCAGGTCGGCGTGCAAAGCAGCCCCGGCGAAGGCAGCCGTTTCTGGTTCACGATCCAGGTCGAGAAGAGCAAAGGCGCCTCACCGGCCGTGGCTCCGCCGCAGGCCTCGCGCGGCGCGGTGGCGCGGGAGTTGCTGCAGCAGTTCAAGGGCACAAGAGTGCTGCTGGCCGAAGACAACGCCGTTAACCAGGAAGTCGCGGTGGCCATGTTGGGCAGCGCCGGCTTGGTGGTGGATGTGGCCAGCGACGGCCAGGAGGCCTTGCGCATGGCCGGCGAGTATGACTACGCCTTGATCTTGATGGACGTGCAAATGCCGCTGATGGACGGCTTGGCGGCGACCCGCGCGATACGAGGCAGCGCAGGCGGCAAGCGCACACCCATATTGGCGATGACCGCCAATGCCTTTGCCGAGGAACGCCAACGTTGCCTGGACGCCGGTATGAATGATCATGTGGCCAAGCCGGTGGTGGCCGAACAACTGTTTGCGACCTTGTATCGGTGGTTGAGTCGCAGCGAGAAACTCCATACAAACCCGCCGACCTGAACCGAGGAATATGGTCATGCGCATCGCCGTTGGCAGCTGCTTGCTGGCTCTGTGCCTGACAAGGCCTGCCATGGGTCAGCATTTGACTCTGCTGACCGAGGAGTACCCGCCCTACAACATGAGCGGCGCCAAGGGCCAGGTCAGCGGCATTTCGACCCAGATCGTCAAGGCTTTGCTGACCGAAGCAGGGTTGGAATATGAAGTGACCCTCTACCCCTGGGCCCGTGCCATCTCGATGGCACGCGTGCAGATCAACACCTGTGTCTACTCAATGTCGCGCACACCCGAGCGGGAAGCTCTCTACAAATGGATCGGGCCGCTGGTCTACAACGACTGGGCGCTGTTTGCGCTCAGCGATGCCGCCAGACCGAACCGGCTGGATGAGTTACTGAATGCAAGCATAGGCAGCTATCAAGGCGATGCCATCGTCAGCTATTTGCAGACGCGCGGCCACCGGGTGGATGTCGCATCATCGGACGATCTGAACCCGAAGAAGCTGCAGCTCGGCCGCATCGATTATTGGGCCACCGGTCGCCTGACTGGCCAATACCGGCTGCAGCAACAAGGCATTCAGGGCATAGCGCCGGTGCTCAATTTCAACCGCACCGAGATGTACCTGGCCTGCAATGCGCAAATGCCGGACGACTTGGTCAAACGATTGAACGCCCTGTTGACCGGTTTGGACAAACAGGGCGCGATCAAGAAAATCTACGCCGACTTTGGCTACTCACCCTAAGTGACATGGGGGTCTCACGGCCCGCCGGATGACTCCTTGATCAATCGCCCCGAGGCGGCCTGAATCGGCCTGGCGTTCATCGGGTAGAGCCGCGCAAAGATCGAAATCTGATTGCTCGACAGCTGCACCGGCGTGCGCATCACCATCCAGAGCACGCCCTCGGAACAAGGCGGCGTGGTCAGCGAGCCCATATAGGTGAAATAGCTGCGGTCCTCGGGCAAGAGCTGATTCAAATCCAGCAGGCCGGGCGCCGCCAAGGGCTGGCCTTTTTCAAGCGGCAGGTTATTCCAGATGGTTTGAATCAAGGCCTGGTCGCGGCCGCGCTCCAACAACACCGCCACCACGCCCAGTTTGCCGTCGGCATCCTTGTGCACCAGATGCGCGACCATATCGTATTGGCGGCCATTGATGCGCTCTTCGCTGGGGCGATGAAAGTGAAACTGCAGCAACTCGAAACGCCGCCCCATCACCTGCAAAGCATTGCCGGGTGCGACATTGACCTGCACCGTATGGCCATTGTCCAGCACCGCAAAATTACTCGGCCGGTAGTCGAAATTGATCTTCTCGAGATCGACGCGGATGCCCTCGCGGATGTCGATCGGGCTTTGTCTTGTGCCAATCGCACATTGGCGGTTCTCGGGATCCAGTTCGGCCCAACGCTCGGGCGCGCCCTCCCCGACATAACCCCAATGTGCATGCTCGGTGGCGGCATGCGCGGCCGGCTCTGCTTTCTTGCCGGCCTTGGCAGCTTTGGCGGCCTTGCCCGCCTCCTCGTGTCCGCCGCTGGCCGTCACCTTCATGCCCGGAGCGGGGGCGTCGCCCTTGCTGCTCAGGCGTTCAGCCAGGCGCTGGCGCAACAGGTCCAGAGATTCTTCGCCTGCTGCTGCTGCGGCAGGCGCCGCAGCGGGCTTAGTCTTGGCTTCCGAGGCCTGCGCCAGCGATGCGCTGCTGCAGGCGCACGCGATCACGCCGACTCGAATCAAGCGCCCTACGTATTTCTTTTTGAAAATTTCTTCCATGCGATGCTCCCGCACCTCGGTGCGCTCCAATCGTCATGTCTTCGGTCAAATTGGCGCCAGCTTGAGCCGGCGGCCCTATTTCAATTGCCGTTTGACCGCGGTCCAAGCCAGCAGACCAATGCTCATCAAACCCATTGAGGTCAGCGCCAAAGTGAGCGTGGAGTGCATCACCAAGGGGGCCACGACACCTGCCACCACGCCGTTGGCGGCACTGCCAATGCAAGCCTGCAAGGACGAAGCCATGCCGCGCCGCTCGGGCACCTCATCCAGCGCCAGCAGCGTCACCACCGGCACCATCAAGGCCCAGCCGAACGAGAACGCCCCGATCACCGGCAAGGCCCAGAACGGGCTCGGCGGCAGCAGCAAATTCAGTCCCACATTGAGCGTGGAGAAGGTGAACATGATGATGAACCCGCGCCGGATCTGTTGCCTGGGCTTGATCTTCCCGGCCAGGCGCCCACTCAACCAGGCACCGGCCATGATGCCGCCGATGGCAAAGCAGAAGAACCAGAAAAACTGCGTCGGCGCCAGCTTCAAATGTTCACCGACAAAAACCGGCGCGGCCAGCACATACAAAAACATGCCATTGAACGGGATGCCGCTGGCCAGCGCTAACAAGATAAAGCGCCGGTTCGAGCAGAGTTGCCAGTAGCCGCGCAGCAGAGGCCGGACCTGGAAAGGCTGCACCATATCGGCATGCAGGGTCTCCGGCAACAAACGCCAATTGGCAATGAAGAGCACCACCCCGACGAAGACCAGGAACCAAAAAATTGCGTGCCAATCGGTGTGCACAAACAAGAAACCGCCGATCATCGGCGCAATCGCCGGGGCGATGCCGAAGAAGATAGTCACCTGCGACATCACCCGCTGCGCCTCGGACGGCGGGAACATATCGCGAATGATGGCGCGCGACACCACCATGCCGGCGCCGGCCGACATGCCCTGCACCGTGCGCCAAAACACCAGTTGCCCGATGCTTCCCGATAGCGCACAGCCCACCGAGGCCAGCGTGAACACCGCCATGCCCCACAGCACCACCGGTCGGCGCCCGAAACTGTCGGACAAAGCGCCATGGAATAAATTCATCAGCGCAAAGCCGAACAAATAGCTCGACAGCGTTTGCTGCATCTCGATCGGCGTGGCATGCAAGGCCGCCGCGATACCGGCAAAGGCTGGCAGATAGGTGTCGATCGAAAACGGCCCGATCATGCCCAAGCCCGCCAGCAAAACAGCCAAGGCCCAACGCGGGCCGCGCCACAGATGACCGGCTTCTGGATTCATAAAGAGAGGGGCGCCGGCAAGGCAACCGAAATGTGCAGCCGGCCAGTGTATGCGCGGCCCTAAACTGGCGCCCTTCTAAGGTATTGCACAGCGAACAAAGCATGAGTCAACAGCATTTGAATGTCGGCGTGATCGGCCTGGGAGTGATGGGCCAACGCATGTTGGCGCGCTTGGCTGGCCACCCGCGCTTGCGCCCCGTGTTGGTTTGGGATGCGAATCCAGCCGCCGTGGCACAGACACTGCAGAGCTATCCGCAGCTGCGGGCGGCAGCTTGCGCCGCAGACTTGATCACCGAGGCCGGCCTGCGTTCGCTCTATATCGCCACGCCGCCGGCACCGCATATGACGCTGTCCGAGCAGGCTTTTGACGCCGGGCTGACGGTGTTTTGCGAGAAGCCGCTGACGGTCGATTTCGACGCCGCCCGCCGCTGCATCGCCCGCATCGCGGCCGAAGGGCAGCGCGCCGCCGTCAATTTCGCCCTCGCCTCCTCGCCCGGTTTGACCTTGTTGCAACAGCATTTCGGTGCCGGCAACGCATCCGAACTGGGCGCCTTGCAAGCGGTCGAACTGGAACTCGCCTTTGCCGCTTGGCCCAGGCCCTGGCAAGCCGCCGCCGGAGCTTGGCTGGCCGAGCGCACCGAAGGAGGCTTCTGCCGCGAGGTTCTATCGCATTTCATCTTCGCGCTGCAGCGCGTGCTGGGGCCGGCGTCGGTAGTCCGCAGCCGGGTCGACTATCCGAGCGATGGCCGCATGGCCGAGACCGACTTGCAGGCCGAGCTCAAGGTCGGCGCGGTCAATGTCCTGATCAAGGGCAAGGTGGGGGGCGAGCAAGCCGACCTCAATCACATGCAATGGCGCGGCGCGGCCGGCAGCGTCGATCTGCGGGAATGGTTCAGCCGGATCGAGGTGCACCGCCATGATGGCCGGTTACTTGCAGGCATCTCGGCAGAAGCCGACGGTTTGCGTCAACGCAGCCAGGTCGACCAACTCGATCAATGGGTGGCAATGATTGAGGGCCGCCAGCATGGGCTGCCCGGCTATGCCGAAGCGCTGGCCGTGCAAGAGACCATCGAGTCTCTGCTGCAAACCCGCTCAATCAGTTGCTGACAGAGCTACTCGGGACAAGCCCTAAGGCGGTCTGTCACGCAAAAACAAAAGTTTAAAAGAGTGAAGCAAGCCGATAGGCCGGATTCTGTGCAGCGCCCTTGCCCTTGCGGGCTTGGGTGCTGTGACCGCCATTCCTCTTGGCCGGGCATCACTGCCCGGCTCGGTGCCACCTACCCGCCAGCTCTGCGAGCCGCATCAATACTGGCCTACTTGGTGTTGCTGCGCGTAGAGATTGCCCGTTTCACCCGATCCCGGAGGCTGCGCTTCCGGTCCCGCCGAGCTATTACACCCGGCACGTTTGATCGACTCGTCTCTGTTGCTCTGATCCTCGGCTCACGCCGGACAGCCGTTAACTGCTACGCCGCTCTATGCAGTCCGGACCTTCCTCCAGCCCCATGTTTCCATGATCGGGCCAGCGGCGGTCTGGCTTGCTTCACAGCCAGCATTATCGCCTACGATTGGCGCTTCATTCACCCAGTCCGCCATGCCAAAGTTCACCTCGATCGACATGCCCTCGCCCAGCGGCGATGAACTCAAGGCTGCACGCGTTGCCGCCGGCCTGAGCCAGGTGGAGGCCGCACAGCTAATGGCTTACCCGGTGCAAGCCGGTAGCCGAGGCGGACTGCAATCGCGCACCTGGCAGGCCTTGGAGAGTGCCAGCGACCCACGCAATATGCCGGGGCCGATCTTCGCCATGTTCCAACTCTTGACCCAGCAACATCCGAGCTTGAAATTGCTAGCCCCAGATTCATCATCCCCAAGGAGTGACTCACATGAAAGTTGACAACGTTCTTGCCACCATCGGCAACACCCCGCATATCCGCATGCAGCGCCTGTTCGGCGCGCAGGCGCAGGTCTGGATCAAGTCCGAGCGAAGCAATCCGGGTGGTTCGATCAAGGACCGCATCGCGCTGTCCATGGTCGAAGACGCCGAAGCGCGTGGTCTGTTGAAGCCAGGTGCGACCATCATCGAGCCGACCTCCGGCAATACCGGCGTTGGTCTGGCCATGGTGGCCGCCGTCAAGGGCTACAAGCTGATTCTGGTGATGCCGGACAGCATGTCCGTCGAGCGTCGCCGGCTGATGCTGGCCTATGGCGCCAGCTTTGATTTGACCCCACGCGAAAAAGGCATGAAGGGCGCGATCGCCCGCGCGCAGGAATTGGTGGCCGAAAATCCGGGATCGTGGATGCCGCAGCAGTTTGAAAACCCGGCCAATATTGCCGTCCATGTGCGCAGCACGG
The DNA here is from genome assembly GCF_025717515.1 of Roseateles oligotrophus. Classification (GTDB taxonomy): domain Bacteria; phylum Pseudomonadota; class Gammaproteobacteria; order Burkholderiales; family Burkholderiaceae_C; genus Paucibacter_A; species Paucibacter_A oligotrophus. The sequence continues at coordinate 2,677 of NZ_JAJIRN010000001.1, read as the reverse complement.
CGCAAGAAATCCTGCGCGACTTCCCCGAAGGTCTGGACGCATTGATCACTGGCGTGGGCACCGGCGGCCACATTACCGGCTGCGCGCAAGTACTTAAGAAGGCCTGGCCGAATTTGAAGGTGTTTGCGGTCGAGCCCAGCGCCTCGCCGGTCATCAGCGGCGGCGCGCCGGCACCGCACCCGATCCAGGGCATTGGCGCCGGCTTCATCCCGACCAATTTGCACACCGATTTACTCGACGGCGTGATCCAGGTCGAGGCCGAGGAGGCGCGCGAATATGCGCGCCGCAGCGCCGCCCAGGAGGGCTTGCTGGTGGGCATTTCCAGCGGCGCCACGCTGGCCGCCATTGCCAAGAAATTGGCCGACTTACCCGCCGGCTCGCGGGTCTTGGGTTTCAACTACGACACCGGTGAGCGCTACTTGTCGATCGAAGGCTTCTTGCCCGCCTGATGCTGGTTGTTCGCCCAGAGCCGCTTACGAGCGGCTCGGCCCTGCGGTGATCCCAGCCAAGGCCGCGTCCAACTCGCTGCTCACCTCGGCGGGCTCAAAGGGGACTGTTATTGCAAGGAGTTTGACCAGTCAAAAAATGACGGAAGGGCTTCAGGATCAAGACCTGACCCCGGTGGAATGTGCCGCTCAATGTGAATCCGGGGTGACCTGATTTGGGAATTTTTTTACAGCCTCAACGTTTGAGCTAACCGGCCCGCGACGGCAGGACGCCGGAGGGCCAAAATGAAATGTGGCCCGCAGGAGGCATGCCGTTTCGGGTCCGGTTGAGTGAATCGCCCCGGGGCGATTCACTTAGCCTGCGGCACAACGTTGAAGTTGAGCCGCGAGCGACGGCTGGGCACGGACGGCCCAGAATGAAATGGGGGCCTGGAGAGACCAGCCGTTGCGAGTCGGCTCGAACGACCGGTTCGGCCTCTTGCGCATGAGGCCTACTTGTGCGCCACCGCGAGCAACGCCTTCGGATTGGAACTAGCAATGGCCAACAACGTGCGGGCTGCCCCGCTTGGCTGCTTGCGCCCTTGCTCCCAACCCTGCAAGGTACGAACCGACACACCCATCAGCGCAGCGAATTGCGACTGCGATAGTCCCGTCTTATTGCGAGCATCAATGACTGGCGACGCCACAACACGGACTTGTCCCGCCTTCATTTCACGCACGGATTGCAGAAGCTCAGCAGCAAGATCGCGTTTGGCTTCGTACGCAGTCAGTTCTGCGTCGGTCAGGGGTTTACTCTTCGAGGGCACGGCGAATCTCCTTCAACTTTGGGCCGGTCAGGTTGTCCGTTTTTGATTTCGCATAGAGCGTAAGCAAGACAACTTCACCTTCTGCACTACGAGTGAAGTAAATCACTCGCACGCCACCCGACTTGCCCGAACCTGCGCGACCCCAGCGCACTTTGCGAATGCCGCCGGATTCGGGCACGACGTCTCCGGCAGTGGGATGCTCTGCAATGTGAGCGGCAAATACGCCGCGCTCCTCTTCGCTCCAATAGAGCGGCCACTGACGTTGGAAGAGAAGAGTTTCGACGACTGTGAGCATTGCTGAACTATACGCCCAAGGCGCACAATCGTCCAGAAACGAATTTCAAGAGGCCGAACGTCGAAGTTGAGCCGCGAGCGGCGGCTGGGCACGGAAGGCCCAGAATGAAATGGGGGCCTGGAGTGACCAGCCGTTGCGAGTCGGCTCGAACGACAGGTTAGCCCTCATTTTGGCCCGCCCAAACATTGAATTCGAATTCCAGTCCCAAGTTAGCAACCTCGCGCTGGAGTTCCGAGCTCAAAAGAATGTGGGCAACTTCACCGGTCGTAAGGAAACAATCAAGCAGGCACCGATTTCCGGCCCCGGAAAGCTCTTGAATACCAGGAATTCGAGCAAGAAGTTCCTGTGCCCAGTAGCGCAGTTGTTCCTCGAATGGTTTGCGTTTCAACGAATCCGGTAGTTTTTGCCGCCAGCCACCCCATTCATGCAAGGACTCCCCGATCTGCTTCGGGTCACCTTTGCTCCAGAATTTGTCCGGTTCCAGTCCAAGGATGCGCGACACGACCGACGGATTCAACGATTCGCCGAGGATCATCAACGAAACGCTGCTTATGTAGTCGGGATTCTCTGGAGGCATGTTGAAAATGTGTGTGAATGAGGGCTAACGTCGAAGTTGAGCCGCGAGCGGCGGCTGGGCGCGGAAGGCCCAGAATGAAATGGGGGCCTGGAGAGACCAGCCGTTGCGAGTCGGTTCGAACGACAGGTTAGCCAGCACGACTCGCATCAGGCAACTCCATTGAATAAAAATATCTTGAATTTCATTGCCTTCGCGTCCCAGACAGCGCTGAAGTAGCAATCGCCGCCGTCCATAGTGTTGAAGAAGCCCTTGCGCCGTTCCTCGCGGGAATGGGCATCAACCTCACACGAGCCGCGCAGTTCTATCACCCGAGCGCTGGACGGACCCGCTCCTTGGTACTGGATAACGTAAGTCGATATGTCCTTCGGCGCGCCTCTGCGCCCGCGTGCACCCGCAGCCGCAGCCTGAATCTTCCCAGCCATTTGAACGACATCATTTGCAGGAACAGTCCAGGAGCCGCCTTGAACTTGGATCCAGTTTTCATTCGCATCAGCCAGGGCTGCGAAGGAGGTGAGGAGCATTGCAAGAAGTGAAGCTTTACGCATGTGCTGGC